>NZ_CP034452.1:3651792-6784580 GCF_003952585.1 Mesorhizobium sp. M6A.T.Cr.TU.016.01.1.1 | reverse complement strand
CTTAGCCGTCGGCGGGACAGCGCCCCCCTCTGTCCTGCCGGACATCTCCCCCTCACGGGGGAGATTGGATGTCACTTCGGTTTTCGCCAATCTCCAACGCGGAAGAAAAGGCGCCGTCGGCGAAACTGCTAATCTCCCCCCTTGAGGGGGAGATGCCCGGCAGGGTAGAGGGGGGTGCTTCGCTCGAACGCTAGACGGTTCAACCCCGCCCGTTCACCAGATCGCCCACGATGTCGTACTTACCCGAAATACGCATCTTGTAGACTTCGTAATTCTCCATCACGCGCTGGACGTAACTTCTTGTTTCCGTGTAGGGAATCCGTTCGATCCAGTCGACGATAGCGTCGATGTCCTTGCCGCGTGGGTCGCCGTATTTCGCCACCCACTGGGCGGCGCGGTTGGGGCCGGCATTGTAGCCGGCAAAGGTCAGCACGTAGGAGCCGTCGAAGCGGCCGAGCTGCTCGCCGAGGAAGGCGGCGCCAAGCGTCGCATTATAGCCGGCGTCGGTGGTCAGCCGCGCTTGCGAGAAAATCATTCCGGCCTTCTTTGCCAATTGCTTGGCGGTCCCCGGCATCAGCTGCAGCAGCCCGCGCGCGCCGGCGCTGGAGACGGCGCCGATGTTGAACTCGCTTTCCTGGCGGGCGATCGCATAGGCCAGCGCCTTGCCCGAGCCGGAAATGTTGGCGGTGTCGGGAATGACGCCGAGCGGATGCGACAGCGCGCCGACATCGATGCCGCTCGCGCCGGCGATCTTGCCGACTTTCAGTGCCAGGAAATGATTGCCCTGCTTTTCCGCCATCATGGCCAGCAGCGCCAGCTCTCCGGGACTGCTTAACTGCCCGGCGAGGTCGCGGTAAAGCGTGTCGGCATAGCGCTCATAGCCCGCCTCCTGCAGCCGTTTGATGGCGCTGACAGCTTCGCGGCCGGCGAAATTGCGGCGGTCGGTGGTATCAGGCGAGGGATAGGCGATGTTGAGCACCCGCCGGCCGACGCGCTCGCCGGCGAGCTGGCCGTAGAACGTCGTGCCATAGGCGGCGGCACGGGTGAAATGATCCTTCGCATTGCCGGGACCACCGACTTCGGCTGCACGGCCGAGCCAATAATAGGCGCGCGACAGCGATATCGGCCCCTGAGTGAGATCGGCGATGCGCGCGAAATGCTTGGCAGCGGTATTGGGGTCGTTGAGGCCGCGCAGCGCGTACCAGCCGGCATGGAACTCCGCATCCGCCGCATTGGCGGCACTTTCGGCGGCATGTGCTGCGACGATCCTGTAGGCGGTCTTCATGTCGCCCTGGTCGACCAGTTCGCGCGACAATACTCGACGCTCGGCCCACCAGGCATCCGGGTCGACCAGCGCGCTGCGGTCGCTCGGCGCCTTCATCATCACCGCGACGGCGTCGGAAAGCTTGTCTTGCTTGCGCAGATATTGGGCTTGCGCAAAGAAATAGCCGGCCGAACGCTGCGCGGCGGGCACGGCCTTCAGCAGTTTGGCCGCTTTCTTGTCGCCCCTGGCCGCCGCCGCCCAGGCGTCGGCCAGTTGCTGGGCGCCGGCAAAGCCGGCGACGCGCAGCGCGGAATTGACCCGGTCGGCATAGAACATGCGCTCCATGCGGAAGCGGTGGTCGGCTGCGGGGATCAGCTTGCCGAATTCCTGGATGATGTCAGCTTCGTCCTTGGCTTCCAGTTTCTCGGTGCGCCAGAAAGGCGACAGCACCGAGCGCGCCGCCTTGACGTCGCCCCGCGACACATACGAGCGGGCGAGGATCACCACGCCCTCGACTGTTTGCGGCTGGCTGCCGCCGAATGCCTGCACCACGATCTCAGGCGCGGGGTTCTCGCGATAGAGCGCGCGCTCGCTGTTCTTGCGCAAGGCGATCATGCCCGGCCAGTTCGGCAACATCTTCGCAGCATCGGCGATGTCGCCGCTTGGCACCTTGTCGCCGCCATAGAGCGCGATCGCCCAGGCAAGGATGTGCCGGTCGAGCGACTTGACCGGCAGAGCCTCGCGCACTTGACGCGCTCCGGCAACGTCGTTTGCCGCCAGCGCGTCAAGGCCGCTCTTCAGCCTGGCGACGCTGGCGGATGGGGATCTCGTATCCTGCAGGCCCGTACCCTGCAGGTGGGGCATCGGAATGGCCGACGTGACCTGCACATCGATCTTGCCGGCGGCCACGCCGCTCGGCATCAGCAGGAGGATTGCGCCAAGCAGCGCAAAAAAATGAGGCTGCCTGGTCGGCATGGTCTTCATCATTTCCTGTCTACACATTACCAACAGGCACAGATCAACTGAAGCCTAGTTGGCTGCTATGAAGAGGCCGTAAACAAAGCGCTAACAAGGTCGTTCAAATTGCGCTTGCTGGCACTACTGCCATGCTTGCCGCGCAACGGTGTCGAGACTATGGTGCGCCGCTTCGCTTTCGGCTAGAAGGCGCGCACGACAAACCCGAGAAGTCAAAACCCGAGAAGTCCCAAGGAGTTGGACGACATGCTGAGAGGCTCGCTTACCGCGCTCGTGACACCGTTCGAAAAGAGCGGCCGTTTCGACGAGAAAGCCTTTCGCGCCCTCGTTGCCTGGCAGATCGCCGAAGGCACGACCGGTTTGGTTCCGGTCGGCACGACAGGCGAGTCGCCGACCCTATCGCATGATGACCACCGCCACGTCGTCAAGGTGTGCATCGAGGTGGCCAAGGGCCGCGCTCCGGTCGTCGCCGGCGCCGGCTCCAACAACACCGAGGAGGCGGTGGGCCTGGTGCAATATGCCGAGAAGGCTGGCGCCGACGCGGCACTGGTCGTCACGCCTTATTACAACAGGCCGACGCAGCGCGGCCTCTATGAACATTTCGCCGCCGTCGCCAGGGCGACCAGTCTGCCGATCATCATCTACAACATCCCGCCGCGCTCGGTGATCGACATGATGCCTGAGACGATGGGCCGGTTGGCTCACGACTTCAAGAATATCGTCGGCGTCAAGGACGCCACCGGCAAGGTCGAGCGGGTTTCCGAGCAGCGCGCGACCTGTGGCAAGGATTTCATCCAGCTTTCGGGCGAGGATGCCTCGGCGCTCGGCTTCAACGCCCATGGCGGCGTCGGCTGCATCTCAGTGACGTCGAATGTCGCACCTAGGCTGTGCGCCGAATTCCAGGAGGCGACGCTTTCCGGCGACAGCGCCAAGGCGCTGGATTTGCAGGACCGCCTGCTGCCGCTGCACAAGGCGATCTTCATTGAACCGGGCGTGTCCGGCGCGAAATATGCACTGTCGAAGCTTGGCAAGGTCGAGAACGTGCTGCGCTCGCCGCTGGTGACCGTCGAGCAGTCGACCGCCGAAAAGATCGATGCGGCCATGAAGCACGCCGGCTTGATTAACTAGCGAGCCCGTTTGGAAACTCTACTCCTGCGGCCATATGAAGGCGTCACCTGCGCTTCCGGTGCTCACGTACTATATGTACGCTCCGCTCCGGTTCTCGGTGCCACCATCATCTGACTCGCAGGAGCGAGTTTCGAAACGGACTCTAGACGTCATGAATCAAGTCAGAAAAGCCGATCCCAACAACAAGACCGTTGCGGAAAACCGCAAGGCGCGGTTTTCCTATGAGGTGCTCGACACGATCGAGGCCGGTCTGGTGCTGACCGGCACCGAGGTGAAGTCGCTGCGCCAGGGCCAGGCCAACATCCAGGACAGTTACGCCTCGGTCGAGGGCGGTGAGATCTGGCTGATCAACTCCTATTTGCCAGAATATCTGCAGGCCAACCGCTTCAACCACGAGCCACGCCGGCGCCGCAAGCTGCTGCTCAACAAACGCGAGATGGCCAAGCTGTCGCAGAGCGTTGATCGCGAGGGCATGACGCTGGTGCCGCTAAAAATCTACTTCAACGACCAGGGCCGGGCCAAAGTGCTGCTCGCCGTTGGTCGCGGCAAGAAACTGCACGACAAGCGCGAGACCGAAAAGCAGCGCGACTGGTCGCGCGAGAAAGGCCGGTTGCTGAAGGAGCGTGGGTAGGCTGGGAACCACTCTTTTGAAGAACCGGATCGTTCTTTGGGGTGCGGCCAGCCTGATCCTCGTGTGCGTCGTCGCGGCCGTCGGCTATTTCTACTTCCAGACGTTTTCTCCGGACCGAAGCAAATATCCGGTCAGAGGTATCGACGTTTCCCATCATCAGCGGCAGATCGACTGGCGCCGTGTTGCCGCCGACGATGTCGCCTTCGCCGTCATCAAGGCGACCGAGGGCGGCGACCATGTCGACGACGCCTTCGCCGCCAATCTGCGTGAGGCGCGTGCGGCCGGGCTGGCGGTCGGTGCCTACCATTTCTTCACCTTCTGCAGGCCTGGCGCCGATCAGGCGCGCAATTTCATCTCCGTCGTGCCGCGCGATCAATCGCTGCTGCCGCCGGTGGTGGACATAGAATTTGTCGGCAATTGTCCGCGGCGGCCATCGCCCGAAGAATTGAATGTCGAACTCTCGGCTTTCCTGCGCCCTGTCGAGGCAGCTTTCGGCAAGACAGCGATCCTCTATGTGACCGACGAGGCTGCGCGGGTCTATGCCGGTCAGATCGTCGGCCGACCGCACTGGGTTCGTTCGCTGGCGCTGTGGCCAGGTCATGACGACTGGATCTATTGGCAGTACCACGACAGGGGTCGCGTCGACGGCATCAGTGGCGATGTCGATCTGAATGTCCTTCAGGGCGGGCAGGAGAAATTGGCCGAGCTGTTTGCGCCACCGCCCGAATCTATCTCTCCAGAAACGCGGCTATATCCCTGAACACGTTGACGAACATCGTTTCCGTCAGCACGCCGGTGTTGGTGTTGTAGCGCGAGCAATGATAGCTGGAGAACAGCGTGACGCAATTGGTTTGCTGCTGTCCGCCGTGGCGGAAGGGATAAGCGGCAACACGCCCACCCAGCGCCCGCACGGTCGACTGGTGCGCGATCGAGCCCAGCGCCAGCACGGCGCGCAGGTTTTTAAACCGCGCGATCGTCGGCACCAGGAACGTCCGGCAGGTGGCAATCTCGGCGCCGACCGGCTTGTTGTCCGGTGGCACGCAGCGCACCGCATTGGTGATCGCCGTGCCGACAAGCTCCAGCCCGTCATCGGGCCGCGCCTTGAATTGGCCGCGCGCAAAGCCGTGCGCGATCAACGTGTTGTAGAGCAGGTCGCCGGCGTAGTCGCCGGTGAAGGGACGCCCCGTCCTGTTCGCCCCACGCAGGCCTGGCGCCAGCCCGACGATCAACAGTTTAACGGCATCCTCGCCCTCGGGCGGCAGGAAGGTCGGCACCGGCGCATTGAACCAGGACGGCTCGCGCTGCCGCCATTGCGCGATAAAATCATGCAGCCGCGGGCAGAGCGGGCAGTCGCGATCAGGCTCGGGGGATGCGACCAAGGGAGCGGTCAAGACCGCCGCCGTCAATAGTCGTCCTCGTCGACTTCGGCCGGCTCGGGCCGGCGCACCGGCCGCTCGGACGGATCGCGGCCGACCTCGCTCTTCAGCGTCATCAGGTCGATGAAATGGTCGGCCTGGCGGCGCAGATCGTCGGAAATCATCGGCGGCTGTGAAGCCATGGTGGAGACGATCGAGACCTTGCGCCCGCGCCGCTGCAGCGCCTCGACCAGCGTGCGGAAATCGCCGTCGCCGGAAAAGATGACATAGTGGTCGACGACATCGGCAAGTTCCAGCGCATCGACCGTCAGCTCGATGTCCATATTGCCCTTGATCTTGCGGCGGCCGGTCGAGTCAGTGAACTCCTTGGCCGGCTTGGTCACCACCTTGAAGCCGTTATAGTCGAGCCAGTCGATCAGCGGCCGGATCGAGGAATATTCCTGATCCTCGACCAGCGCGGTGTAGTAGTAAGCACGCAGCAGGTAGCCGCGCTTCTGGAAGCTCGACAAAAGCTTGCGGTAGTCGATGTCGAAGCCGAGCGCGCGCGACGTGGCGTAAAGATTGGCACCGTCGATGAAAAGAGCGATTTTTTCACGAGGGTCGAACATGGAAAATATTCCTTTTCGAAAATAAGCGGCCGTCTAAATGCGCGTGACTATCGGTCGGCTTGAAATAACCGGCTGACCTTCGTCATTCGAGATAACGCCGGTTTTACGGCAATCCAAGGATATGATGCTGCATAGCAAGCAATTGTGATCGGTGCCGTATCGTCGCAGGCTGCGTGCGGCCAGACCTCGCCTTGGCCGGCCCCGGACTTGCCCCCGGACTGATATTGCCAAAAAGCTTGTATTTTGGCGGCGTTCAGGTTATGCACCGCGCCTGTTTTCCATCAAATCCAGGCATGAAAGGGGCAGCTCATGGCCCGCGTAACCGTTGAAGATTGCATCGACAAGGTCGATAACCGCTTCGAGCTCGTGCTCCTGGCCGGCCACCGTGCCCGTCAGATCAGCCAGGGCGCGCAGATCACCGTTCCTCGCGACAACGACAAGAATCCGGTCATCGCGCTGCGCGAGATCGCCGAAGAGACGCTGTCGCCCGACGATCTCAAGGAAGACCTGATCCACTCGCTGCAGAAGCATGTCGAGGTCGATGAACCGGAAGCCGACGGCGAGGCGATCGCCGATCAGACCGGTACCGCTGTCGCGGCAACCGATGCCGACGACACCGAGGACAACATCACCTTCGACCGCATGACCGAGGAAGACCTCCTGGCCGGCATCGAAGGTCTGGTACCGCCGGAAAAAAGCGACGATTATTAATCTTCGCAACGACTGCCGACACTTTCGCATCGGCAGTTTCGTGGTTATCTATGACATGCGCCGTACGCCAGTGCGGCGCATGATTCATTTCAGCACTGCGAGATCCCGCCCATGATGCGTCAGTATGAGCTTGTCGAGCGCGTCCAGCGCTACAAGCCTGACGTCAACGAGGCGCTGCTCAACAAGGCCTATGTCTACGCCATGCAGAAGCATGGCCACCAGAAGCGTGCCTCCGGCGACCCTTATTTCTCGCATCCGCTCGAAGTCGCCGCCATCCTCACCGAAATGCACATGGATGAGGCGACCATCGCGGTTGCCCTGCTGCACGACACGATCGAGGACACCACGGCGACCAGGGCCGAGATCGACGAGCTGTTCGGTCCGGAAATGGGCAAGCTGGTCGAAGGCCTGACCAAGCTGAAGAAACTCGACCTCGTCTCCAAGAAGGCCGAGCAGGCGGAAAACCTGCGCAAGCTCTTGCTGGCGATCTCGGAAGACGTTCGCGTGCTGCTGGTCAAGCTTGCCGACCGCTTGCACAACATGCGCACGCTCGACCATGTGCCTGAAGCCAAGCGCCTGCGCATCGCCGAGGAAACGATGGATATCTATGCGCCGCTGGCCGGGCGCATGGGCATGCAAGGCATGCGCGAGGAGCTCGAGGAGATCGCCTTCCGCTTCATCAATCCGGAAGCCTACCGCGCTGTCACCGCGCGGCTCGCCGAAATCTTCGAGCGCAACAAGGATGTGCTGTCCGAGATCGAGAAGGCGCTGTCCGCGCTGTTCGAGAAATATGCGATCAAGGCCCAGGTCAAGAGCCGCCAGAAGAAGCCGTGGTCGGTGTTCCGCAAGATGGAAGCCAAGGCGCTGTCCTTCGAGCAACTGTCCGACATTTTCGGCTTTCGCGTCGTCGTCGATACCGTCGAGGACTGCTACCGGGCGCTCGGCGCCATCCATACGACATGGTCGATGGTGCCAGGCCGCTTCAAGGACTACATCTCGACGCCGAAGCAGAACGACTACCGTTCGATCCATACCACCATCGTCGGGCCGTCGCGCCAGCGCGTCGAGCTGCAGATCCGCACCTACCAGATGAACAAGATCGCCGAATATGGCGTTGCCGCGCATTCGAACTACAAGGACAGCGGCGGCAAGGTGAACGGCACCGCCCATGCGATCTCGAAGGAGACCAACGCCTATGCCTGGCTGCGGCGCACCATCGAGCAGCTTGCCGAAGGCGACAATCCCGAGGACTTCCTCGAAAACACCAAGCTGGAACTGTTCCAGGACCAGGTGTTCTGCTTCACGCCCAAGGGCATGCTGATCGCGCTGCCGCGCGGCGCCACGCCGATCGATTTCGCCTACGCCGTGCACACCGATGTTGGCGACACCTGCGTCGGTGCCAAGGTAAACGGCCGCATCATGCCGCTGATGACCGAGCTGAAGAATGGCGACGAGGTCGAGATCATCCGTTCCAAGGCGCAGGTGCCGCCGGCGGCGTGGGAATCGGTCGTCGTCACCGGCAAGGCGCGTTCGGCGATCCGCCGCGCCACCAAGAATGCCATCCGCAAGCAATATTCGGGTCTCGGCATCCGCATACTGGAACGCGCCTTCGAGCGGTCCGGAAAGACCTTTACCAAGGAGAGCCTGAAGTCGGTGCTGCATCGGCTGGCGCGCAAGGACATCGAGGATGTGCTGGCCTCGGTCGGCCGCGGCGAACTTGCCTCCACCGATGTCATGAAAGCGGTGTTTCCCGACTACAAGGACGAGCGCGTCACGCTGGCCGCGCCCAAGCAGCGCGAGGAGGGCTGGTCGAAGATCCGCAACGCCGCCGGAATGCTGTTCCAGATTCCGGGACGCGCGGCACGCAAGGATAAGGACCAGCCAAGGGACGGCGCCGTGCCGATCCGTGGCGTGCGCGGCGACCTGCCGGTGCGCTTCGCGCCGGAAGGTGCTGTGCCCGGCGACCGCATCGTCGGCATCGTGCAGCCGGGAACCGGCATCACGATCTATCCGATCCAGTCGCCGGCGCTGCAGGCTTTCGACGACCAGCCCGAACGATGGATCGACGTGCGCTGGGACATAGACGAGCGCACCAAGGAGCGGTTTCCGGCGCGAGTCTCGGTCACCGCCATCAACGCGCCGGGCTCGCTGGCCGACATCGCGCAGGTCGTTGCATCCAACGATGCCAACATCCATACATTGTCGATGGTGCGCACCGCGCCTGATTTCACTGAAATGCTGATTGATCTCGAAGTCTGGGATCTGAAGCACCTGAACCGGCTGCTGTCGCAGCTCAAGGACAATTCGAGCGTCAGCGATGCAAGGCGCGTGAACGGCTAAAAATCACTAGCGTGCTGGAGACAAGCGTGTTGGAGACAGGGCAGAGATGAACACCGACGAAGTGCTGGGCATTTTCCGTGAAGCCGGTGCCGTTTTAGAAGGGCATTTCATCCTGACGTCGGGTTTGCGAAGCCCGGTCTTCCTGCAGAAGGCACGGGTCTTCATGCATGCCGACAAGACCGAGCGCCTGTGCAAGGCGCTGGCCGAAAAGATCCGCGCAGCTGTGTCCGGCAAGATCGACTATGTCGTCGGCCCGGCGATCGGCGGGCTGATCCCGGCCTACGAGACTTCGCGCCATCTTGGCGCACCGGCGATCTGGGTCGAGCGGGAAGGGGGCCAGTTCAGGCTGCGCCGCTTCGAGATCGCCAACGGTTCGCGCGTCGTCATCGTCGAGGACATCGTCACCACCGGACTGTCGATCCGCGAGACCATCGATTGCCTGCGCGCGCTTGGCGCCGAGGTCGTTGCCGCCGCCTGCATCATCGACCGCTCGGCCGGCAAGACCGATGTCGGCGTGCCGTTGATTGCGCTCGCCGAATATGAGGTTCCGGCCTATCCAGCCGACAGCCTGCCGCCCGAGCTCGCCGCCATTCCGGCGATCAAGCCGGGCAGCCGCAACATATAACGGAGGCGCTGCCGTGATCGCCGGCATCGATCATTTCGTGCTGACGGTTCGCTCCGTCGATGACACCTGCGCCTTTTATCAGCGCGTGCTCGGGTTCAGGCGTCTCGACACACCGAACCTGCCGACGGCACTGCTTTTCGGAACGCAGAAGATCAACGTGCATGAAGTAGGGCGCACGTTCGAGCCGAAGGCCAAGGCGCCGACTCCGGGCTCGGCGGATTTCTGCTTGGTCGCCGCCCGCCCGCTCGCCGAGATATGCGCCAGTCTGGAGGCCAATGGCGTTGCCGTCGAAGTCGGGCCGGTCGAGCGGATCGGCGCCCGTGGCCCGATGATGTCGGTCTATTTCCGCGACCCGGACGGCAACCTTGTCGAGGTCAGCGACTATGGGCTGTAGATAGCTTGCGGGTTGCTGCTGATCTCCGCGCCGAACTCGCCTCCTCAAATCCGCCGCGATTGTACTGTGTTCGAAACGGCGAAACGCCGGCCCCGCAAGGTCACTGCAAGCGGGCGCCCGACGAGCTCCGGTTGTTCTGCGGCCGGCGTATCGCTATATCAACGTCGTTGTTGCCTTTCGACGGCCGCAAAGCGCAAGATGTGGCTGTCACGCCCGGCCTGGGCTGGTCAGAGCGGCAGCTTTGGATATCAGGAACAGGAACAGAGTGCCTTTTCGACGCCGCAAGCCTGATGGTTTTCTTGAGCGGGTGCGTACCTATCTGTGGCCACGCCGCTCTTTCTCGCGTTCGCTGCGGTATTTTTCCAAGCGCATCCTGCGGCTGAAGGCTACCCCGCACGCCGTGGCCGCCGGTGTCGCGGCGGGCGTGTTCGCATCATTCTTTCCGCTCGGCTTTCACTTCATCATCGCCTTCGCCGTCTCTTGGCTGATTGCCGGGAATCTGGTCGCGGCAGCGCTCGGCACGGCTGTCGGCAATCCGCTGACCTTCCCGCTGCTGTGGGGCGCGTCGTGGGAGACCGGCAAGCTGGTCCTGCACGAGCGCCTGCCGGCGCATGGGCCGCCCGCGCATCTCGGCGAGATGCTGCACAATCTTTCGTTTTCGCAATTGTGGGGACCGGTGCTGAAACCGATGACCGTCGGCGCCGTGCCGCTTGGCCTGATCTTCGGCCTCTTGTTCTACGGCATCACGCGCTGGGGCATGGCCACCTTCCGCGAACAGCGGCGCTTGCGCCTGGCGGACAGAGCTGGAACGGCCGGACGGGAAGTTCCCGCCGAATGATCATTGGCATCGGCAGCGACCTGATCGATATTAGACGCATCGAAAAATCGCTGGAGCGTCATGGCCAGCGCTTTATCCAGCGCATCTACACCGAGGTCGAACAGGCCCGCTCCGAAAATCGCGGCGCCCGCGCCGCCTCCTATGCCAAGCGCTTCGCCGCCAAGGAAGCCTGCGCCAAGGCGCTGGGCACCGGTATGGCGCAAGGGGTGTTCTGGCGCGACATGGGCGTCGTCAATCTCGCCAGCGGCAAGCCGACCATAGCGTTGACTGGCGGGGCGGCGGCGCAACTGGACAAAATCCTGCCTGAAGGGCACAGAGCGGCAATCCACCTCACCATCACCGACGACTTTCCGCTTGCTCAAGCCTTTGTGATCATCGAGGCGTTGCCCGTCGAAGAAGCGCCATATTGATTGCATCTGACCACCGGCATGACGTTGCCCAGCGCGCGCCGAGACTCTATACCAACCAACGCATAATCGAGGACGACATGAGCGTGGCTGAAAAATCCCAGAAGAAATCCGGCGGGCTTGGCGAAACCGTCAGCGTCATCGTCCAGGCGCTTTTGCTCGCTCTGGTCATCCGCACGCTCCTTTTTCAGCCATTTTCGATTCCGTCCGGATCGATGCGGCCGACCTTGCTCGAAGGCGACTATCTCTTCGTCACCAAATGGTCCTATGGTTTCTCTCGCTATTCGCTGCCGTTCGGGCCGGATCTCTTTTCGGGCCGCATCTGGGGCGCCGAGCCGAAGCGCGGCGACGTGGCGGTATTCAAGTTCCCGCCGGACCCCTCCGTCGACTACATCAAGCGCGTCATCGGCCTGCCGGGGGACAAGATCCAGGTCAGGGACGGCCAGCTCTTCATCAACGGCGTTGGCGTGCCGCGCCAGAAGGTCGGGCAGATCGACAATCGCGACATCACCGAGGAGAGCGGGCCGGTCGACGTCTATCGCGAGACTTTGCCGAACGGCGTCAGCTATGACACGCTCGACCTGACGCCGAACTCGATCGGCGACAACACCCGCGAATTCGACGTGCCGCCCGGCCACTATTTTATGATGGGCGACAACAGGGACAATTCCTCGGACAGCCGCTTCACCGTCGGTTTTGTGCCCGACGAGAACCTGGTCGGCCGCGCCAACCTCATCTTCTTCTCGATCGGTGGCAGCGCCAGCCCGCTCGAAATCTGGAAATGGCCGTCGCTGATGCGCGCGTCGCGCCTGCTCCATTTCGTCAATTAGGATCATGGCCGCGACAAAACGGTTGACCGCGGACGCGCTCGCCAAAGCGCTCATGGAGCGCACAGGCCACGCCTTTGCCGACCGCCAGCGCTTGCAGCGTGCGCTGACCCATGCCAGCGCCCGCAGCAGCCATGCCGGCGTCGACTATGAGCGTTTCGAATTCCTGGGTGACCGCGTCCTCGGCCTGGTCGTCGCCGACATGCTGCTGGCGGCATATCCGGACGCTGCCGAGGGTGAGCTTTCGCTCAGGCTCAATGCGCTGGTCAATGCCGAGGCGCTGGCGGAGATCGCCGAGGAGATCGGCCTGCCGGAGCTGATCCGTGCCGGCTCGGACGTGCGCGGCCTCGACGGACGCAAGCGCGTCAATCTACGCGCCGATGCGCTGGAATCGCTGATCGCCGTGCTCTATCTCGACGGCGGGCTGGAGGCAGCCAGCGCCTTCATCCACAAATACTGGCGGCCGCGCTCGCAGGCCATCGGTGCCGCCCGCCGCGATGCCAAGACCGAACTGCAGGAATGGGCGCATCAGGCGGCAGGCGCTGTGCCTGTCTACATAATCGACAGCCGCGAGGGACCGGACCACGATCCGCTGTTCACCGTCAGCGTCAAGGTCGGCGCCTATCCGCCGGCGACCGGCAGCGGGCGCTCCAAGCGCGAGGCCGAGCAGGCCGCCGCCACCGCACTGCTGTTGCGCGAAGGCATCTGGCTAAACAAGGGGAGCGCGGCATGACCGCCACCGACGACGTCCCGCCGGCAACGGAGGCCGCCATCACACACTCCGGCTTCGTCGCGCTGATCGGCGCGCCCAATGCGGGAAAATCGACGCTGGTCAACCAGCTGGTCGGCGCCAAGGTGTCGATCGTCACCCACAAGGTGCAGACGACGCGCGCCATCGTGCGCGGCATCGCCATCCACAACAACGCACAGATAGTTTTCGTCGACACGCCGGGCATTTTCAAGCCGAAGCGGCGATTGGACACGGCAATGGTGACGACCGCCTGGGGCGGCGCCAAGGACGCCGATATCGTGCTGTTGCTGATCGACGCCGAGCGCGGCATCAGGGGCGACGCCGACGCCATCCTCGAACGGCTGAAGGATGTCCGCCAGCCGATGGTGCTGATCCTCAACAAGGTCGACCGGGTCAAGCCCGAGGCGCTGCTGGCCCTGTCCGCGGCAGCCAACGAAAAGGTGCCCTTCAAGCGCACCTTCATGGTCTCGGCGCTAACTGGGTCGGGCTGCAAGGACCTGCTCGACTATCTCTCGGAAACCCTGCCTGCCGGCCCCTGGTATTACCCGGAAGACCAGATCTCCGATCTGCCGATGCGACAGCTGGCGGCCGAGATCACCCGCGAAAAGCTCTATCTCAGGCTGCATCAGGAACTGCCCTATTCTTCCCACATCGAAACCGAGAAATGGGAAGAGAAGAAGGACGGCTCGGTGCGCATCGACCAGACCATCTATGTCGAGCGTGACAGCCAGAAGAAGATCGTCCTCGGCCACAAGGGCGAGACGATCCGTGCCATCGGCCAGGCGGCACGCATGGAGATATCAGGTATCCTCGAACAGAAGGTGCACCTTTTCCTGTTCGTCAAGGTGCGCGAGAACTGGGGCGACGACCCCGAGCGCTACCGCGAGATGGGGCTGGAGTTTCCGCATTAGAGCATGTTCCCGAAAAGTGGGAACCGGTTTTCGAAAAAGATCATGCTCAAGCAAGAAGTCACTATCGACACAGCTCTGGTGAGCCGGCTGGTCGCCACCCAATTTCCCCGCTGGAAGGATCTTGCCGTCAGGCCGGTTGCATCAGGCGGATGGGACAACAGGACCCTTCATCTCGGAGACGATATGCTCGTGAGGCTGCCGAGCGCGGCGGCCTATTCCTTGCAAGTGGAAAAGGAACATCGCTGGTTGCCAAGGCTTGCGCCTCTTCTGCCGCTGCCTGTCCCGGTTCCCCTGGCGATGGGAACCCCGGCCGACAACTATCCCTGGCATTGGTCCGTCTACCGCTGGATCGAAGGCCGCAATTCGCGGCCAGCCTGGCCCAGTTCCTGGTCGCCCTGCAACGGATCGATCCCGCCGGCGGACCGGCGCCAGGGCAGCACAACTTTTTTCGAGGCGGACCACTGAGCGTCTATGACGGTGAAACCCGGCAAGCCATTGCAGCCCTCGGCGGCAAGATCGACATACGTGCCGCGAGCACGGTGTGGGAAGCGGCGCTTGCCGCGACTTGGCACGGCGCGCCCGTCTGGTTCCACGGTGACGTCAGTTGGGGAAACCTGTTGGTCAGGCAAGGCAGCTTGAGCGCCGTGATCGACTTCGGGACTTCCGGCGTGGGCGATCCCTCGTGCGATTTGGCGATTGCGTGGACACTCTTCGAAGGGAAAAGCCGAGAGGTGTTTCGCGCGGGTCTTCAGGCCGATGAGGCAACCTGGGCGCGAGGCCGTGGTTGGGCGCTATGGAAAGCGCTGATCACGGTCGCTGGACATATAGACATCAATCCAGTCGAAGTTGAAAAGTCGCGACGCGTGATCGATGAAGTGCTTGCCGACCACCAGCGCGCGGACGGCTGAAAGCCTAATCTTGATTTCGCCACCGAAGCGGTGACAAGCTCCGTTCATGGAATGGCGCGACGAGGGAATCATTCTCGGCACCCGCAAGCATGGCGAAACCAGTGCCATTCTTGAGGTCATGACGCGTGCGCATGGCCGCCACCTCGGCCTCGTGCGCGGTGGCCGCTCGCGCAAGCAACAGCCCGTTCTGCAGCCCGGCAACCGTGTCGACCTTTTGTGGCGGGCGCGGCTTGACGAGCATCTCGGCACCTTCCAGGCCGAGGCCATCGAGATGAATGCCGCCCGTCTCATCGACAGCGCCGTCGCCATCTATGGGCTGCAGACCATGGCCGCGCATCTGCGCCTATTGCCCGAGCGCGACGCCCATGGCGGCCTCTACGAGACGCTGGCCGTGATGATCGCCCACCTCGACGATGCGGATGTCGCCGGCGAGCTGGTGGCGCGCTTCGAGCTGCTGGTTCTCGACGAGCTCGGTTTCGGCCTCGATCTCAGCCAGTGTGCCGCGACCGGCACCAGGCAGAACCTTGCCTATGTCTCGCCGAAATCCGGGCGTGCCGTGTCGCGCGCGGCAGGCGCGCCATGGCGCGATAAGATGCTGGTGCTCCCCGCCTTCCTGCAGCGCGGCTCCGGCCTGCGCGCCGATCCGGCGGCGATCGAGGACGCCTTCCGACTGACCGGCTTCTTTTTTACCCGCCATGTCTACGAGCCGCGCGGCATAGAGGCTCCCGGCGCCCGCGCCGGCTTCCTCGCCGCCTTGCGCAAGCACCACGCGCCCGGCAAGACCCTGATCGAAGAACCCGCCGCCGGAGAAATCACCAGATGAGCGAAGTGGAGCTCTATCCCGGCCGGGTCTCGCCGCTCGGCCTCGGCACCATTCCGCACGGCGACATTCTCGAGTATACCGGCCTGGAATTGCTCCAGCGCATCATCGACAACAAATACCCGGCGCCGCCGATTTCCTTCCAGCTCAGTTTCGACCTGACCGAAGTGTCGGAAGGACGTGCGGTGTTCCGCGGCATGCCGAACGAGCGCTATCTCAACCCGCTGGGTGGGGTGCATGGCGGCTGGGCCGCGACGCTGCTGGATTCGGCTCTTGCCTGTGCGGTGCAAACGCTGCTCGACAAGGGCGAGGCCTATACGACGGCGGAGTTCAAGGTGAACCTGACACGGCCGATCACGCCGAGGACCGGCGAAGTGGTGTGCGAGGGCAGGGTGGTGCACAAGGGCCGCACCCTAGCGGTCTCGGAAGCGACGCTGAAGGATGCCAACGGCAAGCTGCTGGCTTTCGGCACCGAAACATGCTCGATCTTTCCGGCCGCCAATCTGGCGGCGCGCTGACCCGGCCGGCCGTCTGGCCGCCGCATTTGTCAGTAATTACTGGCCTGGTTTGGGGGAACCGCCATGTTCGAAAGCCTGATCGGCCTAGTCGCGATCATCGCGCTGTTCGTCATTATCTCGCGCCAGCAGAGCCGCATCGGCCTGATCGAGCGCGAGCTTGGTGCGCTGCGCAGCCTCGTGCTTTCGGGCGCGCATGTGGCCCCGCCGCAGCCCAAGCCGGTAGAACAGGCCGCAAACGACAGCAAGCCAGCGGGCGCGGCAGTTGCGGCAGTGACCGACATTGCCCCGCCATCGGCGGGCGAGGCTGAGGGAAAGCCGTCCACAGAGGTTGAAGCCGGCGAGACTGCATCCGGACCGTGGGCTGCGGGCGAAGCGGCGCCGGCTGGATCTGCACCTGCGCAACCGGCCGCAGCGACGGCGAAAGCGGCTCAAAAACCCGACATTGAAACGGCGCTCGGCACCCGCTGGGCAGTCTGGGTCGGCGGCATCGCGCTGGCGCTGGGTGGCTTGTTCCTGATCCGCTACACCATTGAGGCGGGTATCTTCGGTCCCGGCGTGCGGCTGAGCATGGCAGCAATGCTCGGGCTGGTGCTGGTTGCCGTCGGCGAGTTCATCCGCCGTACCGGCTTCAGGGTGCCGGTGCAGGGCGTCGCCGGCGCCTACATTCCGGCGATCCTGACAGCGGCCGGTGCTTTCATCCTGTTCGGCACGGTTTATGCCGCGCATGGCGTTTACGGCTTCATCGGGCCGGCGCTTGCTTTCACGCTGCTCGGCGCCATCGGTGTGGCGACCATCGCAGCCGCCCTCATCCACGGCCAGGCGCTGGCCGGCATCGGCCTGCTCGGCGCGGTGGTGACGCCGATGTTGGTCGCTTCGCAGGCGCCCAATCCCTGGGCGCTGTTCGGCTATCTCGCGATCGTGCTAGCCGCCACCAGCGTCATCGCCCGCCTGCGCGACTGGAAATTGTTGATGGCGGCAGCGTTCGTCGGCACTGGCCTCTGGACCGTTCTCTACATGACCGATGCGCCGGGCGCCAACCTGCCTGTCATCCTCTTTATCAATGCGGTGACCTTGGCCGTGCTTGCCTTCGTCTGGCTCGGCCGTCGCGGTGGCGAAGCTGAACCCGCGGGGGGCTTCGACTGGCCGTCGATCGCACCGGGCTTCTTCGTCGGCCTTTCGGCGATGGCGCTGTTCGTCGACCCGGCATACGCTGCCAGCGATGCTCTGCCGGGAGCAGCCCTTATCACAGCCCTGGTCGCGGTGGCGCTCTATAGGCCGCTGGCGCTGGCGCTTCTGCATGCCGCAGGGCTGGCGACGGTGCTGGTCTATCTCGGCATCATTCCGCCAACCTCGATTGCTTCAGACCTTTCCGGCGGCCTGGGTGTCGATGGTCTGACGGCGGCAATATCCGATACGCTGATGCTCAGGATCGGCATCGCACTCGGGCTTGTCTTCATCGGTGCCGGCTTCTGGGCGGCGCGCAGATTTGCAGCATCGGCTCACATCCGCGCCG
Source organism: Mesorhizobium sp. M6A.T.Cr.TU.016.01.1.1 (assembly GCF_003952585.1). Taxonomy (NCBI): domain Bacteria; kingdom Pseudomonadati; phylum Pseudomonadota; class Alphaproteobacteria; order Hyphomicrobiales; family Phyllobacteriaceae; genus Mesorhizobium; species Mesorhizobium sp. M6A.T.Cr.TU.016.01.1.1. Next base: position 6,767,035 of record NZ_CP034452.1, on the reverse strand, counting down.
CCTCATGGGCGGCATGGGGCGTTATCGCACCGCTGGTCATTTTGTTGGCGCTCTGGTTCACTTTCGGCAATCTCGACCGCGATCTTGCCTACGCGGCGGTAGCAGCCCTTCTGGTCGTGGTCTTCGCCGTCGGCGGCGAGTGGATCGCGCGCGGTGAAGAGCCGCCGCTGCAGGGCGGGGCGGCCGTCTCGTTCGCGCTTGGCGGAGCAGCAGTCGCCGCCTTGCTGATGCTCTACATGGCCTTCGGATCCGGCTGGACCACCATCCTTCTGGGTGCCGCGGCCATCTTGCCGGCACTGGCCACCCGCTGGCGCGCCTATCCGGTGCTCGGCTGGATTTCGGTTGGCGCGGTCATCGCGGTGCTCGGCCGTGTCGCCTTCGATCCGACAATCGTCGGCGCCGAATTCCTGTCGACGACGCCGGTGTTCAACTGGCTGCTGCCGGGATACGGCGTGCCGGCGCTCGCCTTCGGCTTTGCCGCCTGGCAACTCGCTCGCACCACCAATGGCCAGCCGCGCCTTGCCATGGAAGCGGGCGCCGCGCTGTTTGCGCTGCTCACAGTTGCCATTCTGGTGCGCCATGCCATGCATGGCGGCGTCATCGACACAGGGGCTGCGACGCTCGCCGAACAGGCGATCTACACGTTGATCGCCATCGGCGCCGGCGCCATCCTGGTCGCCATCGACATGCGCTCGCCAAGCTCGGTGCTGCGCTATGGTTCGCTTGCCGCGGGCGTGGTCTCGGTCGCCTTCATCGTCGTCCAGCATTTCCTGGCGCTGAACCCGCTGTTCACTGACGAATCGACCGGCCGAATCCCTGTGTTCAACCTCCTGTTCCTCGCCTATCTCTTGCCGGCGTTCGCTGCCGGTGGCCTCGCGCTCTATACCAGAGACAAGCGGCCGAAATGGTACGCCGCGATGCTGGCTCTGGTGGCGGCTCTGCTTGCATTCACCTATGCGACGCTGTCGGTGAGGCGACTGTTCAAGGGCGAGTTCATCGGCCTGTGGAGCGGCCTCGGCCAGCTCGAAACCTACACCTATTCCGCACTGTGGCTGATCATCGGCGTGGCGCTGCTCACCGCCGGCGTCTGGCTGAAGTCGCAGGTGCTGCGCGTCGCGTCGGCCGCGCTGATCTCGGTCGCCGTGCTGAAAGTCTTCCTCTTCGACATGTCGGAGCTCGAAGGCGTGCTGAGGGCGCTGTCCTTTATCGGCCTCGGCGCGGTCCTGATCGGTATCGGCCTGTTCTACCAGCGGCTGCTGACGCGCGCGGCCAAATCCGAACCCGGATAGTATTCAGGCAAGATCGGTCTGCAAGAAACCATTGCCCTTGTAGAGCAGGGGTACCCGGTAGGCCTTGGCACATGCATAGCTGAAGCAGTCGCCGAAGTTCAGCTTGGCGGGATGGCCGACATATCGACCGTAGTCGCGGGCGGCTTTGACTGCGAGTTCGCGAATGGCGGTATCCAGCGGAACTTCCACGGCCTTGAGTTCGGCCAGGAAGCCAATGACAATCGTTTGGCATTGATCGATCAGAGCAGGCGGTGTCGGAGCTTGATCGCCACTTTCAGCTACAGATTTTCTGCGGGCTATCCCCAGGATCGCTTCAAACGCGGAACTCGGCGAGAAATAAAGCGTCTCGGCGGTTTCAATCCTTCTCAGCAGACGATCCGCATCTGCCTCTCTCAAAATCAGCGCAATAATGACGGAAGCATCAAGAAACATCGGGTTCCCCCCAAGCCTCGTCCATGAATTTCTTCATATCGAAGGTGGGGTCATCGGGACCAAGTGCGCTCGCGGCATCCTGATATTTTTTGATACGCTCACTCAGCGGAAGGACAGAGTTCGCTCGTTCAAGCTCGCGCTTGAGAGCGATCCGCACTGCTTCAGTCTTCGTGCGGGCCCTAATGGCGGACTGTAACTGACGAGCAAGGGCGTCAACCTCGTTATCGCGGATGTACAGTGACATATTCGATTTCTCCGGACGTATATTCCAAGTCGAATATATCAAATATATAGCTTCGAATATACATCCTTCAGGGTGCGCTTTCAACCTCAGGCTTCTCATTCATGGCGCACGGTGCCTTGATAGGTGACCCTCCAGCCCTGGCGGGAATAAACCGGTCCGCGCCAGCGTTATTGCATTGCTTGGGTGACTGGGGCGGCGGACCGCTTCGCGCCGGCCACTTGCGCCGCGCCGTGAAGGCGCGTTCAATCGGATGAACAAGGCACCTCAGAACCAGCGGTCATGGACGCAAAGAAGGCAGCAATCCTTGGCGAAATACCGCGTCTGCGCCGTTATGCGCGCTCGCTGTTGCGCGACAGCGATTCCGCTGACGACCTGGTTCAGGACTGTCTCGAACGGGCGCTTGTGCGGCTCGACAATTGGCAGACTGGAGAAAGCCCCAGGAGGTGGCTGTTTACGATCATGCATCATTTGTTCATCGACCAGATGCGCAAGGTGAACCGGCGCGGCGAGGGAGCGATGCTGCCGCTGGAAGCGGGCGAGGCGCAGGCAGCGCCTGCCGAGCAGGTGGAGAGCATCGCGTCACGCGAGATTATCGACGCATTGCAGGCGATCAGCCCCGACCGGCGCGCAGCACTCGTCATGGTCGCCATCGAAGGCTTTTCCTATGCCGAGGCCGCCAACATCCTTGGCGTGCCGGCCGGCACGCTGATGTCGCGCATCGCGCGCGGCCGTGATGAGTTGCGCGGGCTGTTGGATGACGCCGCGCGTCGCCGGGCGATAAGGATCGTCGAGAAATGACCCGGCGCGATTTCTCCGAACGCGACATCCACATGGCCCTCGACGGCGAGTTGCCGGTTGACGAGCGCGTGGCTTATGACGCCTGGCTCGACGCCACTCCTGAAATGAAGGCGAGGAGCATCCGTTATGTCGCCGACCGTGCAGCGCTGCGCGCCGCCTTCGCCGGCGTGCTGGACGAGCCGGTGCCGGCGCGGTTGCAGAAGATCGTGTTCGGTGAGGCGCCGGTCAAGGCGGCAGTATCGCGCTCGCGCTGGTGGCTTGCGGCCGCCGCAGCCGCGGTGCTGGCCATTGGCGGTGTTGGCGGTTACGTCGCAGGCATCGGCCATTTTGGTCTGGAAGACCCTGCCAAGGACCAACTCGCAGAGCAGGCGATCGCAGCCCATGTCATCTATGCCGCCGAAAAACGGCATGCGGTGGAAGTGCCCGCCAGCGACAAGGATCATCTGCAGACCTGGCTGTCCAATAGGGTCGGCCTGAAGCTGGTCGCACCGGATCTGGCGGCGGAAGGATTCCAGCTCGTCGGTGGCCGGCTGCTGCCTGCAGGCGAGAACAAGGCCGCGATGCTGCTTTATGAAGACGAGAAGGGCGAGCGCATCTCGCTGTTCGTCACGGCTGAATCGGCCGAGAAGGCCAAGGGCACGTATGGGTCGGAAGAAGGCGGCCCCGAGGCGATTTACTGGCTGGACAAGGGCTATGGCTGCGCCGTCGTCGGCTCGCTGCCGCGCGCGCAGATGACTGCGGTGGCGAAGAGCGCCTACAGCCAGCTTCTGGCCGGGCTGGACAGCTGAACCGCGCCTGTTTTCCGAAGCTGGCCCACGGTCGAAACAGCGATCCCGTTCAAGCCCTTGCACTGATCTACAGTGCTACGTGCCCTCATGCGCCGGGCCGAAACTGTCACAATTCGGCCCGAATCGAGGTGCGATAGCGCTTGACGGATGCTGGCGCTTCGGCTGGTGTTATTAACGTTTCGACCAGGGCCTTCTCCACAACCCAATCGAGGTTTTCCGAGCCCGCATGCCTGCCGAGATTCGCACGGCCCGCGCGTCCGACGTCGATGACCTCGCCGTCATCGAGAAGGCTGTTTTTGCGACCGACCGCATTTCCCGCCGCTCCTTTCGCCAGTTGATCGAACGCGAAAGCGCCGAGCTGCTGGTCGCCGAAAACGACGGCCGCGTCGCCGGCTATGCGGTCGTGCTGTTCCGCAAAGGCAGCGGCGTCGCGCGGCTATATTCCATCGCCATCGGCCCTTTTTTTGGCGGGCTCGGCATTGGCCGCATGCTGCTGGCATCGGCGGAAGAGACCGCCTTCAAGCACGACCGCATGATGCTGCGCCTAGAGGTGCGCGAGGACAACAGCCGAGCCATCCGCATCTACGAGCAGAGCGGCTACCGCAAGATCGGCCGCGAACCGGGCTATTACGAGGACGGCGCCACGGCGCTGCGCTACGAAAAGACCTTGCGTGGCGACATTCCGGTCGCCACCAAGGTGCCGTTCTATCAGCAGACCTGCGAATTCACCTGCGGCCCATGCTGCCTGATGATGGCGATGGCCAATTTCGATCCCGGCTTCGTGCCCGATCCGGTCATGGAGATCCGCTTGTGGCGCGAGGCGACGACTGTTTTCATGATGTCGGGGCCGGGCGGCTGCGAGCCGTTCGGTCTCGCCGTTGCCGGTCACGAAAGCGGGCTCTCTGCCGAGATATATGTATCCTTCCATGGCGCGCTGTTCCTGCAGTCGGTGCGCAGCCAAGACAAGCGCCGGGTCATGGAACTGGCGCAGGTCGACTTTCGCCGGCGCGCGGAACGTTACGGCATCCCGGTGAATTACCGTCCATTCGCCATCGACGATATCCGCACCGCGATCGCAGAAGGAAAACTGGTGTTGGTCCTGATCAGCGGCTTCCTGATGTTCGGCAAGAAGGTTCCGCACTGGGTGCTGGCCATCGGCGACGACGGCGACCATATCCTGATCCACGATCCCTGGGTCGAGGACGAGAGACAGGAGACCATCCTTGATGCCGCCAACATTCCCGTGCCTTACGGCATCTTCATGAACATGGCGCAGTTCGGCCGCGACGGATTGCGTGCCGCCATCACCCTCGGAAAGCGCGACAGACAATGACCTGGGTCATCCTTACCGGCAGGCAGAACGATCTCGATCAGGTGGCGACACCGCACAAGATCATCACCAACCGCGATTATCTTGCGCATCCGGCGCTGTTTCGCGGCCAGCGGCCGAAGGTCATCAACCTGTCGAACAATTACGGCTATCAGAGCCGCGGCTACTATGCCTCGCTGCTCGCCGGCTCGCGCGGCCACAAGGTGATCCCGACGGTTGAGACGATGATCGACCTGTCCGAGCGCAAGCTCTACGAGCACGCACTGCCGGAGCTGGAATTGGCGCTCAACAAATGCCGCAAGGATCTGGGCGGCGCCTTTCCGCAAAAGGTCTGCATCTTCTTCGGCATCGGCCCGTCGAAGATATGGGATCGCTTCGCCAAGCTTCTGTTCGACTGGTTCCGAGCGCCGGCGCTGGAGGTCCACGTCACGGACAGCGCCGAATGGGCGTCGATCCGCAAGATCGGCTTCCATCCGCTGGCCAGAATGACCGAGGAGGAAGAGAAGCGCTTCCTTCAGTGCCTTGAGACCTACACCAACCGCGAATGGCGCGACACCAAGGGCCGCACGCCGGCACGCTACACCTTCGCCACGCTGGTCGACCCACATGAGGAACTGCCGCCGTCGGAGATTTCGTCGCTGCGCTATTGGGCCAGGATCGCCGAAAAGATGGGCGTCGAAATCGAGCCGATTACCAAGAAGGATCTGGCCAAGCTCGCCAATTACGACGCACTGTTCATCCGCGAGACCACCTCGATCTCCAACCATACCTACCGTTTCGCCCGCCGCGCCCAGCAGGAGGGTATGCCGGTCATCGACGATCCGCTGTCGATGATCCGCTGCACCAACAAGGTCTATCTCAATGAACTGATGACTTATAACAAGGTGCCGGTGCCGCCCACCGTGATGATCGCGGGCACGTCCGACCTTGAGCTGGCGGCGCAGACGCTGGGTTTCCCGCTGGTGCTGAAGATCCCGGACTCGTCGTTTTCGCGCGGCGTCAAGAAATGCGCCACCTTCGAGGAGCTGAAGACGCTGGCCACCGAATGGCTGGAGGATTCTGACCTTCTGATCGCGCAGAAATTCATTCCGACCGAATATGACTGGCGGGTCGGCGTGCTCGGCGGCCAGCCGCTGTTTGCCGTGCACTATCTGATGGCCAAGAAGCACTGGCAGATCGTCAACCACAAGGCCAATGGCAAGCCCGATCAGGGCGGCATCAAGACCTTCACGCTGAAGGAGGCGCCGGCCCATGTCGTCGAGACGGCGGTGAGGGCGGCGCGGTGTATTGGCGACGGTCTCTATGGCGTCGACCTCAAGGAGACCAACGATGGCGTCTTCGTCATCGAGGTCAACGACAATCCCAACCTCGACCACGGCTGGGAGGACTCTGGCGAAAAAGACGAGGTCTGGGTACGGCTGACGCAGTGGTTCCTGGAGCGGCTCGACCGGCCGGGACGGTAATCATCCGAGTAGGGGACAGATGCTGTTTTTTGTGACCGAGGATTTTCGCGGCTGTGACCGCAAGGAGATCTACCGTCGCTTCCGCGACCAGGGCCGGCCGCATGACCCCCAAAATCGGAATCGATTTTGGGAAAGGATCATGCGCAAAATCAAAGTGCTACAGCGTCCTTTGCGCGTCCAATTGGACGCGCGGCGCTGTAGTGCCGGACGCGCTTCTCGTGCACCACAGCTGGATCGCGGCGGATATGAGTCGCTGCTTCCTGCTGGTGGAGGCCGATGACGTCACACTCCTGCAGCGGTGGGTCGTCGAATGGGCGGATCTGGTCGAATTCGAGATCGTTCCCGTTGCGACGAACAAGGACATGGTAGAGGCATTGAGCGGACACCTCTGACCCGGCGGGAACCTCCGGCTCGCCGAGAAATATGTATCGAAGCATTGCGCTGATGGCGGGTGTCTGACGTCGAGCTGATGACTGGCTCGGCCTGTCGCACTCAGCCTGATTGCCTGATCCCTGCGCGCGACTCCAGCAAGCGAGCGATATCCGCCGCCTTCGACGGTATGCCTATCAGGTAACCTTGGGCCTCGACACAGCCTTCCTTTCTCAGGAACTCAAGTTGCGCTTCGGTTTCGACGCCTTCGGCCGTGACGGTCGTTCCAAGCTGCGCACCGAGCCCGATGACCGTGCGCACAATCGCGGCCGTGTCGCGGTTGTCGATGTCGCGGATAAAGGAGCGGTCGATCTTGATCTTGTCGACCGGGAAGCGGCGAAGATAGCCGAGCGACGAATAACCGATGCCGAAATCGTCCAGCGCGATACGGACGCCAAGATCGCGCAACTGCCTGAGCGTCTTGAGCACCGTATCGCTCTCGTCCATCAGCACTGTTTCGGTGATTTCCAGTTCAAGCCGATTGGCCGGCACGCCGGAAAATGCCAGCGCGGAGATGACGCTGCGGGCAAAGGTGCCGCTTTTGATCTGCACAGCCGAGACATTGACCGCGATACGCAGCCCATGCGGCCAGCCCGCCGCAACCGTGCAGGCTTTCCTCAGCGCCCATTCTCCCAGCGGCACGATCAGCCCAATCTCTTCGGCGACCGGAATGAAGTCGTCTGGCGGCACCAAGCCGCGTGCCGGCGAGTGCCACCGCATCAGGGCTTCGGCGCCGACGATTTCGCCGGAGGCGATGTTCATGATGGGTTGGAAATCGAGTTCGAATTCCCGCCGCCGCAGCGCTGCCTCCAGATCGGTTTCGAGCGCGCGTCGTGCCCGCACCATCGCATCCATGCCGGGCTCGAAGAAACGATAGACGTTGCGTCCTTCGCTCTTCGCCCTGTAGAGGGCCATGTCGGCGTTTTTCAGCAGCGTGTCCGCATCCCTGCCGTCATCGGGGGAAAGGGCGATGCCCACGCTGATGCCGACATGCATGTCGCGGCTTTTGTCGCGAAAGGGTTTTCCGATGATGTCGACGATGCGTTTTGCCAGTTTTTCCGCATCGCCAGCACCTTTGGGATTGAACTGGATGATGACGAACTCGTCGCCTCCGAAACGAGCGACCACATCCGTTTCGTTGCGTAGGCAACGTTGCAGCCGCTCGGCCACGCATTTCAGCAGCCAGTCGCCCGCCGGGTGCCCCCAGGTGTCGTTGACGGCCTTGAAGCGGTCGAGGTCCAGAGAGAATATCGCCAGGTCCGTGGCCTCGCCCAAGGCCTGGTCGAGCCGTTCGCGGAACATCGAGCGATTGGGCAGGTTGGTCAGAGTGTCGTGATGCGCAAGGTGGGTCATGCGCTCTTCGACGCGCCTGCGCTCGGTGACGTCGTCGAACGTTGCGACCCAGCCGCCGCCACTCATCGGCTGCCGTACCACCAAAAGGGTCCTGCCATCGGCAAGATGGCGGTAGGTCGACCGCATTTCCCCGGCTTGAAGGCAGGCTGCGGTTTTCGAGATTTCGCCGTCGATATCGATTTCTGCATAGATACCCAGGCGGGCGAGCTGCTCGAGCGCGTCGCGGTGGCTCATGCCAAGCGGAAAATCGGCCGGCGTCACGTGGTAGAGTTCCAGGAAACGTTCGTTGCGGACGATCAGCCTGCCGTCGGCGTCATACATCAAAAGGCCTTGCGACATGTTGGCCAGTGCTGCGTCGAAGCGGCGGTGCTGCTCCTTCAGCTCCTGCTCGGCACGCCGTTGCTCGGTAATGTCCTCATAGATCGACACCCAGCCACCCGAAGCCAGCGGCCGGTGCGAGATGTTGATAATGCGGCCATCCGACAGCGTTTCCTCGTAGGTCGAGGGTTTCGCCCGGTCGATGTAGGGCTTGCGGATGGCGTAGAGTTCTTCGGCGCTGTGCGAGGCGACACCGATGTCGACGCTGTGCTGAAGGATGTCGAAAAACCGGATGCCGGGCTGCACGATCTCGGCGTTGAGGCAGAAGATGCTGATATAATTGCCGTTGCAGATGATCATGCGCTCGTCGGCATCGAACATGCACAAGCCATGCGACATGTTCTCGACGGCGGCCGAAAAACGATCATTCTGCTTACGCAGTTCGTCCTCTATCCGCGGCAGGCCTACGCCTTCGGCCCTCCGTCCGCGGACGGGCGAACCAGCCTTGACATGAGCGACGGACATGAGGCGTGCCTGCAGACCGTGATCGAACAAGGCACTGTTATCCCTTCCGGTTAATTTACCGTTTTTCAGTCGGCGGGCTGCACCGTTTGGCGCCGTGATTTCTCGATGGTCGCATACCGTTTGAGGAACGCGTCTTGCGCCCAGGTCACCGAACGCGGGGTGAAATCGAAGCGGTCGGCATTGAACCCGCGCGGCCGGCCGAAGAATTCGGTCGCCTCGGCGGTCGAAAAGCCGGCAAGCATTGTCGCCTCGAAATAGGCGGCGATCTGGTCGGCGCGCTTGATCTCCTTGCGCAGCTCTGCATCTGGTTCGACCGGCAGCGAAAAGCGCAGGTGGATGGCGCGCTGCAGCCTCAGTTCGCACTCCTTGTAGCTGCCGCCCATCACCGATTTGAACGGTGAGATCATGTCGCCGATGACATATTCCGGCGCGTCGTGCAGCAAAGCCGCCAGCCGCGCATCGGGCGGAGCGTCCGGCACCAGCTCGCTGAAAAGCGCCTCGACCAGCAGCGAATGCTGGGCGACGGAAAAGGCGTGGTCGCCGCTGGTCTGGCCGTTCCAGCGGGCGACGCGCGCAAGCCCATGGGCGATGTCCGAAATCTCGATGTCGAGCGGCGAGGGGTCGAGCAGATCGAGCCGCCGGCCCGACAGCATGCGCTGCCAGGCGCGCGGCGGCGCGCCGGGACGCTCGGCCGCCATCAGGCCCCCTCCGTGCCGACGGGTTCCTGCGGGCCAGCAGTTTCCGGCGGAAAAGTGAACTTCGCCCAGGCGGGGATGGTGAGCGACACAGGGACATCATCCGCCATGATCGGCTGGCCGGCGTCGAGCGCTGCCTTGACGCGGTCGATACGGGCTACGGCGAGGCCTGTCTTGCCGGCGGTGGTGCCAAGCGTGCCGACCGGTCGCCCGGCAACGGTCAGTTCGGTGCCAGGAGCGGGCAGGGGCCGTTCTGCCCTGGCGATCAGCACCCGCCGTCTGGCAGTGCCGCGATGCTGCATGCGCGAGACCACCTCCTGGCCGACATAGCAGCCCTTCCTGAAGCCGACGCCGCCGGTCTCGTCGAGCAGCACATCGTGCGGGAAGGCATCGCCGAGCTGGTAGTCGCTGCCGCTCTCGGCGATGCCATGGGTAATACGCAAGCCCTGCCATGCGGCGAGGTCGCCGTCGTCTGCACCGCTCCCATAGAAGCGGCTGACGGCCACATCGCTGAAGCGCGCATCGGCAACCCTGGTTGAATCAAATTGTAAAGCGGTTGAATCAATGCCCCAGGCAACAGCGACAAGCCCTTGGTCGGCCTTGGCAATTTCGACCTTGGCGCGCAATTTGTAGAGCATCAGCCGGCGCACAAAATCGTCGGCGACATCGGCGCGACATTCGAGGTGGAAGGCATTGTCGCCGGCGCGTGAGATCAGGAAATCGAACAGGATCTTACCTTGCGGCGTCAAAAGCGCGCCTGGCTTTGCCTGGCCGGAAGCAAGCGTATCGAGATCGGTGGTGAGGATGTTCTGCAAAAAATGCTCGGCATCCGGGCCTGACACCGAAATGAGCGCACGGTCTCTAAGCAGGGAAAAGGGCATGGGCTGGAAAAAACCTGATCTTGCAAAACGGTCGGCCTTTACGTAAGCCGGCGACACTCCCCCCGCAAGAGACCGGATCGGCATGGCCACGACCTACGACCTCATCCTGACAGGCGGTATCGTGGTCAACCACGATGGCGAGGGTCGGCGCGACATCGGCATCAACGGCGGGCGCATCGCGGCAATGGGCAATCTCGGCCAGGCGTCGGCAGGCGAGACCATCGACTGCCGCGGCCTGCACGTCCTGCCGGGCGTCATCGACAGCCAGGTACATTTTCGCGAACCGGGGCTGGAGCACAAGGAGGACCTGGAGAGCGGCTCGCGCGCGGCGGTGCTCGGCGGCGTCACTGCTGTGTTCGAGATGCCCAACACCAACCCGCTGACCACCAGCGAGGCAGCCCTTGCCGACAAGGTGCGGCGCGCCACCGGCCGCATGCATTGCGACTTTGCCTTCTGGGTCGGCGGCACCCGCGAGAATGCGAGGGATGCCGGCGAGCTCGAGCGGCTGCCGGGCGCGGCCGGGATAAAAGTTTTCATGGGCTCGTCCACGGGCGACCTCTTGGTCGAGGACGATGAGGGCGTCGCCTCGATCCTGAGGAACACGCGCCGTCGCGCCGCTTTCCATTCCGAGGACGAATTCCGGCTGCGCGAGCGGCTTGGCGAGCGCATCGAGGGCGATCCGTCCTCGCATCCGGTGTGGCGCGACGAGATCGCGGCTCTGCGCTGCACCGAGCGCCTGGTGCGCATCGCGCGACAGGCCCGCGCCCGCATCCATGTGCTGCATATCTCGACCACGGAGGAGATTGCCTTCCTCGAACAGCATAAGGATGTCGCGACCTGCGAGGCGACGCCGCATCATCTGACGCTGAGCGCGGATGATTACGCTCGGCTTGGCACGCTGATCCAGATGAACCCACCGGTACGGGCAGTGCGCCACCGCGACGGCATCTGGCACGGCGTTGCGCAAGGTATCGTCGATGTGCTGGGTTCCGACCACGCCCCGCACACGCTGGCCGAGAAGGCAAAACCCTATCCGGCCTCGCCGTCGGGCATGACTGGCGTGCAGACACTAGTGCCGATCATGCTGGATCACGTCAATGCCGGCCGGCTGACGTTGCAACGTTTCGTCGACCTCTCCAGCCACGGTCCGCAGCGCATCTTCGGCATGGCCAGGAAAGGCCGCATCGCCGCCGGCTATGACGCCGATTTCACGATTGTCGATCTGAAGCGCCGCGAAACCATCACCAATGCCCAGGCCGGCTCCAAGGCCGGCTGGACGCCTTATGACGGAAGGAAAGTGACTGGCTGGCCGGTCGGCACAGTCGTGCGCGGCCGGCGCGTGATGTGGGAAGGCGAGATCGTCACCCCCAGCCAGGGCAGAGCGGTGGAGTTTTCGGAGGCGCTGGCGGTCTAGGCGGGCTTGTGGGCAGGGAGGGTGATGCCGCTCAATCCCCTGCGACGAAGAACGTCCACTGTCCGGCGGGCGTGATGCCGACGCGGTAGAAGATGTAGGCGCCGAACTGCTTCATGCTGTCATAGTCGCCAGCGGTGACGATCTTGAAAAGCTCGACCCGCTGCCTGGCGTCGAGCTTGTCCAGCGGCAGCGCGAAGAAATATGGCCAGACATAGAGCTCCTGCGGCGTGCCGGCATCGACATGGACATAGCCGGCATTGAGCACCTCTTCCAGGATGGCGAGGATCTCTTGGCCTTCCGCGTCGCCCGAAAGACCTTTCAGGAAGGTGATCGGGTCGCCTTCGATCTCGCTCAGCGACAATTGAGTCATCGTGTCGCCCTTGCCGATCAGTGGCCGGAGCCTTTCGATGTCGCCGCTCTTGCAGGCCTCGACGATCAGATCGTGCATGCGCCTGACCGGCTCCGGCAGCTTGCCGAGATCATAGACGACCTCGGGCAAGGGTTCATCCGGATCGGCATGCGGATTGGCCATGCCACCATCGTTCGTTGGTCCCTCTGGTTCGACCTGTTCCGGCTCGTCGGGCTGCGTCGGCTGGCTGGCCGCGGGCGGCGGCGTGCCGAGCGGGTCGGGCATCGGCACCGTCGTTCCGGGCGGCGATATGTCGTCATCGGCGGGCGGCGCGACCGGCGAAGGAAGGTCCTCGCGCTTGATTTCACTCAGCGTATAGGCGGGGCTGCTTGCGAGGCAAAGCGTGAGCGGAGCCGCGGCGCAAAAAGCAGCGAGCCGGATGCTGAGGGCCAAGCCACGCGGCTGGCCTGACATCGAAAAATTCACCGCCTGCCTCTCCATGATTCCCGGGCCCTTAGAGGAGCCCCAGGCCCTTACAGGTGCCACAGGCCCTTACAGGTGCCCAGGCCCCTTACAGGTGCCCCGGCCCTTACAGGTGCCCCGGGGCAATGATGCCCAAGCGGCACGTCCTCGTCAAAGAGCCTGATGCCGGTTCAGTGCCGCAGCCGTCCTGGTTCGAAGGCCCCGGCTATCACCTTTTCTCGCATGCGGTCGAGCAGGGCAAGGGCTGAGGTCTCGCCATTGGCGCGCAGCATTTCGCCGAAGGCGGTTTCGAGGGCCGCCTCGGCGATGATTTCCGGCTCGATTCCGGCCGAAAGCCCTTCCGCCCAGGCCTCGCTGTGGCTTTCCACTGCGGTCAGGCGCTTTTCTTCCCTGACCAGCGCGTCGATGTCGTTGACGCCATGTTCCATTGCGATGTCCACCCCTTTTCAAGCGGCGATCCGACAGATGCGGATCAGGCTTGGGCTGTCCTTTTTTACACGCAGGTTAAGTAAGTACTTGTAAATACGACATTTCTAGGGTCGCTTCCGACAAGTCTCGTCGCGTTTTGTAAACCTGCGCTCGATCCGATTCAAAACTTAGCCGATTAGGCCGGCGAGCGGGACGAAAACCTTCAGTTTGAGTTAATTCCACATCCGCGCGGTAACGTTTCGTTAATACCGTTGCAGAAGTGCAACACAAGGATTGCACTAAGATGCCACCGGACACAAGCAGGCCGGACACAAGCAGGCAGGTGTCAAGGTCAGTTGCCGTAGCGCGAGGCGATGTCGCGCGACAGCGTCTCGCCTTCCTTCATGTAGCGGCTGATGGCTTCGGTCGCCGAGGCGGTGCACTGCGTGTAGGTGCTGCCGAACGAGCGGTAGCCGCGGTTGAAGCTGGCGATGAAGCGGGCGCGCCGCTCTGGGTCCGGGTTTTCCGAAGCAATCAGCTTCTCCATCTCGACCCGCCACTGGTCGCCCTTCTCGCCGCATAGATTACGCAGAAAATGCAGCGACCCCAAAACCTCCGCCAGCCGCATCAGCCCCGGCTCGAACGGCGACTCGGCGGCCAGAGCCGGCTGCGGCCCGATCGCCGTGCTGGCGGCGAGGCAAGCTGCAAGGAAAAACGAGGCGCGGATCATAAGTCCTTGTGGCGAAACATACTGTCGCCTGCAAGGCGATTTTCGAGGCTATGCCCCTTCGTTCCTGAGCAATCCGTCGGCAACGGCAAACACCGAAGCGGCAAGCGGCAGCGCCGTCATTTCGCTGAGCGTATAGAAGGCGGCGGTCTCGGCGTCGTCGCTGGCCACGGGCTCGCCGCCGGCATAGGTGGCGCCGAACACCGTCAGTAGATAGTCGACCGGGTGCCCGTCGCTATTGCCATCGATGTGGATTTCCCGAAGGAGGCGGTAGTTGTGCGCCTGCAATCCGGTTTCTTCCAGCAATTCGCGGTGCGCGGCTTCCTCCAGCGTTTCGCCGGCCTCGACCTTGCCGCCTGGAAACGCGTAAAATCCTTGCGAAGGCTGCCGCGCCCGCTTGACCAGCAGCACGGTGTCGCCGCGGACGATGGCGACCGATACAGCCGGGAGTATTTTACGAACCTCGTCCATGGATATCCGATCGTCATTTGCTGTGTCCGTTGTGGACCGGTCGGCGAGAAGAAGCATTAGCGGTTGCGCAACGCCGGTTCCATTGTCACCTTCACATCCGACCAACTCAACGGGTTTTAGCTTATGTGCGGACGCTTTGCCTTGACCGCCACGCCGGACCAGACCGCCGCTTTTCTCGGTCTGGCGGAGCTGGAGGATTTTCCGGCCCGCTACAACATCGCGCCGACGCAGCCGGTGCTGGTGGCGATCGCCGGTTTGCCGAAGGCGCCAGGCTCGAATTTGCCCGACCGGCAGCCGATGCTGGTGCGCTGGGGACTGATCCCGGCCTGGGTGAAGGACACGCGTGAGTTTCCGCTGCTGTTCAACGCCCGCTCGGAGGGAGCAACGGAAAAGGCCTCGTTTCGCACCGCTATGCGCCATCGCCGCGCTTTGGTCCCGGCCTCCGGTTTCTACGAATGGCGTCAATCAGGCGGCAAGAGGGGGCAGCCCTATTGGGTACGGCCGAAGCATGGCGGGCTTGTCGCCTTCGCCGGGCTGATCGAGACCTATGCCGAGCCGGGCGGCTCGGAAATGGACACCGGCGCCATCCTGACCGTCAACGCCAATGCCGACATCGCCCATATACACGACCGGATGCCGGTGGTGATAAATCCGCAGGATTTCGCCCGCTGGCTGGATTGCCGCACGCTGGAGCCGCGCGATGTGGCCGACCTGCTCAGACCGGCACAGCTCGATTTCTTCGAGGTTGTCCCGGTTTCCGACCTGGTCAACAAGGTCGCCAACACCGGACCGGAGATTCAGGAAAGGGGCGTCGTGGGACCGGAGCCCGAGAAGGCCAGGCGCCAGAAGCCCGGCGCGGACAACGGGCAGATGACTTTGTTCTAGCTGCTATTTTCCTGGCACCTTTCGGCACCCTCATTGCCGGCGCATGGCGTCGGCTGACGTCACATCAGGCAGCGCGCGGCGATGTGATCTTCTGCGCCGGCTTTTTCTTCTTCGCGGTATGGAGAAGGGCGGCGACGATCGCGGCCGGGCCGATCGCCCGGTATTGGTTGGCGAGCGCCGGTTGCTTGGCGCTGCTGGAGTCCTGCTTGGTTCGGGGCATTTTTCTCTTCCCTGGTAACGTCTTCGTGTCCGCGTTTGCTGGTCGAATCCGACCAAATCGTGACATCTGGTGATCTAGCCGGCGAATGTTTCATGACTGTGCCGACATGTTTAATAAAATGTTTCACTGCGTCATAACCTGTGAATCAACGACTCTTTTGCCGAAAGTTGCGACTTGACGGCAACACTGGCTGAGGCGATAAAGCCGCTCATGAGAACGTCTTTCGCCATTTGTGGCATTTGCATTATTGGCTAGCCTCGCGCTGGTCCGGACGTTTTCGCCTATCTTCCTTCTAGAGTGGACAAACGCCCCGGCCAGCAGGCTGGCGCCTGATTTGCGTCTCGGCGCAAGGAAGACTCCAGCTCGAACAAGAATATCGGACCGGAAGGCACGGAATGTCTGACGCATCGAAGGGCCTGCGCCTCTACAACACGCTGACGCGGACCAAGGAGGATTTCTTCCCGATCGATCCGCGCAATGTGCGCATGTATGTCTGCGGCCCGACGGTCTACGATTTTGCCCATATCGGCAATGCGCGGCCAGTGATCGTGTTCGACGTGCTGTTCCGCCTGCTGCGCCATCTCTACGGGCAAGCGCATGTCACCTATGTGCGCAACATCACGGATGTCGACGACAAGATCAACGCCCGCGCCTTGCGTGATTTCGGCGGCGAGATTGCCTCGGGAAAACTGTCGCTGAACGAGGCGATCCGTCGGGTCACCGAAAAGACCGCCGACCAGTTCCACAAAGATGTGGCGACGCTCGGCTGCCTGGAGCCGACAGTCGAGCCGCGCGCCACCGAATTCGTCGAGCCGCGCGCCGACGGCAAGGCCGACATGATCTCCTTGATTCAACGCTTGATCGAACGCGGCCATGCCTATGTTGCGGCAGGCGAAGTTCTGTTCGATACGGCCTCGATGCCGGACTATGGCCAATTGTCGAAGCGCAATCTCGACGAGCAGCAGGCCGGCGCCCGCGTCGCCGTCGATGCGCACAAGAAGAACCCTGGCGATTTCGTGCTGTGGAAGCTGTCCTCGCCGGAAGAACCGGGCTGGGACAGCCCGTGGGGCAGGGGCCGGCCGGGCTGGCACATCGAGTGCTCGGCGATGTCGGCCGCCTATCTCGGCGAGGTCTTCGACATCCATGGCGGCGGGCTCGACCTGATCTTCCCGCACCACGAGAACGAGATCGCCCAGTCGCGCTGCGCCCACGGCACCGAAACGATGGCCAAGGTGTGGATGCACAACGGCTTCCTGCAGGTCGAAGGGCAGAAGATGTCCAAGAGCCTGGGCAACTTCCACTCGATCAACGAGTTGCTGGAGACAGAGACCTTTGGTGGCCGCAAATGGCCGGGCGAGGTGCTGCGGCTGGCGATGCTGATGACGCATTATCGCGAGCCGATCGACTTTTCCGTGCGCAAGCTGGAGGAGGCGGAAAACACGCTGCGCAAATGGAAGCGGGCAGCGGACCTTGCGCCGGCAGCGGCAAAGCAATTGCCGGTGGACGTGGTGGAAGCCCTGTCGGACGATCTAGCAACCTATTCTGCGCTCCAGGTGCTGACGCAGTTGGCCGGCGAGGCTGTGGAATTCAATGCTGCTGCCGGCGGCAACGCTGGCGCAGCGGGCAACGATGCTGCCGCTTCGCTGAAGGCGGCGCTGTCGTTCCTCGGCTTCGACGTCGCGCCGGCCAAGGTCGATGAAGGCGAGATCGCCAGGGCGATCGCCAAGCGCCTGGAACTGATCGCCGCCAAGAACTGGGCGGAGGCCGATCGCATCCGCGACGACTTGCTGGCGCAGGGTGTTCAGTTGAAGGACGGCAAGGATCCAGTCACCGGCGAACGCGTAACGACGTGGGAGGTCAAGCGATGAGGATGGTGCCAAGCGCCCCCCTCTGGCCTGCCGGCCATCTCCCCCTCAAGGGGGGAGATTGGACGTCACTTCGGCTTTCGCCAATCGCCTACGTTGATGATTGGGCGCTGTCGGCGAAGCCGCCGATCTCCCCGCTTGAGGGGGAGATGGCCGGCAGGCCAGAGGGGGGGCGCACTGCGATGACGCATTTCCCGGTACCCGCCAACAACCGCAGCAATGCGCGCAAGATGCGCAGGGCTATGACCGACGCCGAGCTGAAGCTTTGGAATGAGATTAGAGCGCACAGGCTGATGGGACTAGCCTTCAGGCGCCAGATGCCTATCGCCGGCTACATCGTCGATTTCGCCTGCCCCACCAAAAAGTTGATCGTCGAACTCGACGGCTCTCAGCACGCTCGGGCCGAAGCTTCAGCATCCGACGCTGCGAGAACAGCTAAGCTTGAGGCGCTGGGCTGGATCATCCTGCGCTTCTGGAACGACGACGTCATCCGCGATATCGACAATGTCTGCCAGCACATCGTGATCGAGGCCGGTCTGGCCCGTGCCGAAATGCCGGCCGACGAACATAGGAGGGAGGCAGTTCCATGATCGATCATCTCGGCATCACCGTTTCCGATTTTGACACCTCCAAGGCCTTTTACGACAAGGCGATGGCGCCGCTCGGTGCGTCACTCCTCTACATGGTGCCGCAGGAATATACCGGCGGCGCCAAGGTCGGGGGCTATGGCCGCGACCGGCCGGTGTTCTGGCTGCATGCCGGCAAGGACAAGCCGAAGGACCGCCAGCACGTCGCTTTCACCGCGCGCAGCCGCGCCGAGGTCGATGCCTTCCACTCAGCCGCCATCGCCGCCGGCGGCAAGGACAACGGCGCGCCGGGCCTGCGTCCGCACTATCATGCGAACTATTATGGCGCCTTTGTCTTCGATCCCGACGGCAACAATGTCGAAGCCGTCTGCCATGTTCCGGAGTGATCGATGATGAGCCTCGACAACAGACCGGTCTACACAGGCGGTTGCCAGTGCGGCGCCGTGCGCTTCCGTATCGAAGGCGCTCTGGGTGACGCCTCCGTGTGCCATTGCCGCATGTGCCAGAAGGCGAGCGGCAATTTCTACCTGCCGCTGGTGTCCGTGCGTGACGCAAAACTCGACTGGACGCGCGGTGAGCCCAAACGCTTCCGCTCGTCCAATGCCGCATTGCGCGGTTTTTGTGCCGATTGCGGCACGCCGCTGACCTTCGAGGCGCCCGACGGCATCGCGCTCGCCATCGCCGCCTTCGACGACCCGGAGGAGATCGCGCCGACCATCCAATGGGGCATCGAAGCAAAACTCCCCTATGTGGATCACATCCACGAATTGCCCGGCGAGGACACGATGGCCGACGTCTCGTCGGCCTCCTATCTTGCCGATCTCGTCTCTTACCAGCATCCCGACCACGACACCGAACAATGGCCGCCGGAGGAAAGATCATGACCGAAACCGTTCGAACCGGCGGCTGCCAGTGCGGCGCCGTCCGTTTCCGTATCCGTGGGGCACTCGGGCGCCCGTCCATCTGCCATTGCCGCATGTGCCAGAAACAGTTCGGTTCCTTCTTCGGCGCGCTGGTGACGGTGCCGAAGGACGGCGTCGAATGGGTCCGTGAGGAGCCGAGTTATTTCCAGTCGTCTGTCAACATCGATCGCGGCTTCTGCGCCCGATGCGGCACGCCGCTGACCTACAGGCAGCCCGGCGGGCTCGAGATCGCTATCGGCGCTTTCGACGACCGTTCCGACCTCGCACCGCAGATCCAGGTCAATTACGCCGCGCGGCTGCCCTGGGTGGAGAAGATCTTCGACGCGCCAGTCCACGAGGATCCTGACTACTACACCCGGCAGGAATCGATCATCTCCTTCCAGCATCCGGATCACGAGACGGCCAACTGGCCGCAGCAGGGCCTGAAATTATGAGCAGTGAACTCCGCAACCTCTATCCCGAGATCGAGGCCTTCGAGTCCGGCATGCTCGATGTGGGCGACGGCCATCAGGTCTATTGGGAGCGTTCCGGCACTAGGGGCGCCAAGCCGGCTGTGTTCCTGCACGGCGGACCGGGCGGCACCATTTCGCCGAAGCATCGGCGGCTGTTCGATCCTAAGCTTTACGACGTCATCCTGTTCGACCAGCGCGGCTGCGGAAAATCGACGCCGAACGCCTCGCTCGAGGCCAACACCACCTGGCATCTGGTCGCCGACATCGAGCGCCTGCGCGACATGTGCGGCTTCGACAAATGGCTGGTGTTCGGTGGCTCGTGGGGCTCGACGCTGGCGCTGGCCTATGCCGAGACACATCCCGAGCGGGTCAGCGAATTGGTCGTGCGCGGCATTTACACGCTGACGCGCGCGGAGCTCGAATGGTATTACCAGTTCGGCGTCTCGGAAATGTTCCCCGACAAATGGGAACGCTTCCTGGCGCCGATCCCCGAGGCCGAGCGCGGCGACATGATGGCCGCCTATCGCAAGCGGCTGGTCGGCAGCGACCGCAAGGCACAGGTCGAGGCGGCCCGCGCCTGGAGCCTGTGGGAAGGCGAGACGATCACGCTATTGCCCGAGCCTGAAACCAGCGCCCCGTTTGGCGAAGACGACTACGCAGTCGCCTTTGCCCGCATCGAGAACCACTATTTCGTCAATGCCGGCTGGCTGGAGGAAGGGCAGCTGCTGCGCGATGCGTTCAAGCTGAAGGACATCCCCGGCACCATCATCCACGGCCGCTATGACATGCCGTGCCCGGCGCGCTATGCGTGGGCGCTGCACAAGGCGTGGCCGAAGGCGGATTTCCACCTGATCGAGGGCGCCGGCCATGCATATTCGGAGCCGGGCATCCTCGACCGGCTGATCCGGGCGACGGACCGGTTTGCGGGGAAATGATGATGGCTATTCGTGCTCTACGGCGCCCCCCTCTGCCCTGCCGGGCATCTCCCCCACTTGGGGGGAGATCGGCAGCTTCGGCCTTGCCGCTTGTCCTGCAACCTCGAAGGTTTGCGAAAGCAGACGGGACAGCCAATCTCCCCACCCGTGGGGGAGATGTCCGGCAGGACAGAGGGGGGCGCGACGGATCGCGGCCTTTCGGGCTATTGCCATGAAAAAACAACGCCTCTATCTCTTCGACACCACTCTGCGCGACGGCCAGCAGACGCCCGGCATCGACTTTTCCGTCGAGGACAAGATCGCCATCGCCAAGCTGCTCGACGAGTTCGGCATCGACTATGTCGAGGGCGGCTATCCTGGCGCCAACCCGACCGACACCGCCTTCTTTGCCGAGCACCGCACGACTAGCGCCAAATTCGTCGCCTTCGGCATGACCAAGCGGGCAGGGGTGTCGGCTTCGAACGATCCCGGGCTTGCCGCACTGGTTCAGTCGAAATCGGACGCCATCTGCTTTGTCGCCAAGAGCTGGGACTACCATGTCCGCGTCGCGCTGGGGTGCACCAACGAAGAAAACCTCGAGGCGATCAAGGCCTCGGTCGAGGCGGCGGTTGCTGCCGGGAAGGAAGCGCTGGTCGACTGCGAGCATTTCTTCGACGGCTTCAAGGCCAATCCCGATTATGCGCTGGCCTGCGCCAGGACCGCTTACGACGCCGGCGCGCGCTGGGTGGTGCTGTGTGACACCAACGGCGGCACGCAGCCCTCGGAAGTGCGCGCCATCGTCGAGGAGGTCATCGCCTCAGGCATTCCCGGAGACCATCTCGGCATCCATGCCCATGACGACACTGGCCAGGCGGTGGCGAATTCGCTGGCTGCCGTCGAGGCCGGCGTGCGCCAGATCCAGGGCACGCTGAACGGCATCGGCGAGCGCTGCGGCAACGCCAATCTGATCTCGATTGTGCCGACCCTGGCGCTGAAGCCAGCCTTTTCCAGCCGCTTCGAGACAGGCATTTCGGCCGAAGCATTGGCTGGGATATCGCGCCTATCCCGCGCCTTTGACGAATTGCTGAACCGTGCGCCGGAAGCGCAGGCGCCCTATGTCGGCGCTTCCGCCTTCGCCACCAAGGCCGGCATCCATGCCTCGGCGCTGGCCAAGGAGCCGGCCACCTACGAGCATGTGCCTCCGGAAGCGGTCGGCAACCGCCGCCGCGTCATGGTCTCGGACCAGGGCGGCAGGGCCAATTTCCTCGCCGAGCTGAAGCGGCGCGGCATCGACATGCCCCGGGACGACCACCGGCTCGATGCGCTGATATCAGTGGTCAAGGAGCGTGAGGCCGAGGGCTATGCCTATGAAGGCGCCGATGCCAGCTTCGAGCTTCTGGCGCGCAAGATGCTGCACGGCCTGCCGGAATTCTTCAGCGTCACCTCGTTCCGCTGCATGGTCGAGCGCCGGTTCGACGCCAACGGCCAGCTGAAGACGGTCTCCGAGGCGATCGTCAAGGTGATGGTCGACGGCGAGGAAAAAATGTCGGTGGCGGAAGGGCACGGCCCGGTCAACGCGCTCGATATCGCGCTGCGCAAGGATCTCGGAAAATTCCAGGACGAGATCGCCGACCTCGAGCTTGCGGACTTCAAGGTGCGTATCCTCAATGGCGGCACCGAGGCGATCACCCGCGTGCTGGTTGAATCGCATGACGGCACCGGCGCCCGCTGGTGGACGGTCGGCGTCTCAGAAAACATTATCGACGCCTCGTTCCAGGCGCTGATGGATTCGATCGTCTACAAGCTGATGAAGAACCGCGAGATGGCCGGGCTGGTCGCGGCGGAGTAAGATTGAACCATCAGCGAAAGTCCATTGATCCATCAGAACTTTGCGATGGTCTTGGCACGGCGGCTGGCGCATAGCGTTGGGCCATGGCCACGCAAGCAATTCAGCTCGAAGCAGACTCAAAGGCCCGGCGTGGCTTTCTGCTGGCGCTGGGCGCCTATCTCCTGTGGGGGTTGCTGCCTTTCTACATGAAGGCGGTCGCGCATCTACCGCTGGCCGAAGTCATCGCGCACCGCATCGTCTGGTCTGTGCCGATCGCTGCGGCCGTTTTGATCTGGGCCGGCCGCACGGCGGACTTCAAGGCCGCAATCCGTTCGCCGCGCATCATTTCGATGGCGGCGCTGACGGCCGCGTTGATTTCAGTCAACTGGGGTATCTACGTCTGGGCGATCGCGGTCGACCGCACCATCGAGACCGCGCTAGGCTACTACATCAACCCGCTTGTCAGCGTCGTCGTCGGTGCGCTGCTGCTCGGCGAACGGCTTGATCGGCTGCAAATCGCGGCGGTGGTGCTGGCGGCGATCGCGGTCGCAGTGCTGACGATCGACGCCGGCAAGCTACCCTGGGTATCACTGGTGCTGGCGTTTTCCTTTGCCGCCTATGCCTTCTTCCGCAAGACGCTGCCAATCGGTCCGAGCCAGGGCTTTCTGCTCGAAGTGCTGTTGCTGTCGGTGCCGGCGCTCAGCTACATCATCTTCCTCATCGTCACCGGGCAGGACCATTTCGTCTCCAGTTCCCTGGACGATACGGCGCTGCTGATCGGCTGCGGCCCGGTCACCGCCATACCGTTGCTGCTGTTTGCCTTCGGGGCCAAGCTGCTGCGTCTCTCCACCATCGGCATCATGCAGTATATCGCGCCGACCATTGTGTTCCTGATCGCCGTGCTGATTTTCGGCGAACCCTTCGGCAGCACCCAGGCCATCGCCTTCGGCCTGATCTGGACGGCGCTGGCGATCTATTCCTGGTCGATGTTCCGCGGTCGCGAGATCCGGCCGGCAGTGCGTTAGGGGGATTTTCGATGTACTTGCTGCACATAGCAAACAAGAATTATTCCTCGTGGTCGCTGCGTCCCTGGGTGCTGATGCGGACATTGGACGTCTCCTTCGAGGAGCGGCTGACACCGTTTCCGACCGGATCGAGCTGGAGCCTCTACCGGCCGTTCTCGCCCAGCGGCCGCGTACCTTGCCTGATCGACGACGGCTGGGCGGTTTGGGATTCGCTCGCCATCGCCGAATATCTGGCCGAGCGCCACGCCGGCGTCTGGCCTGCCGACGCGAAGGCGCGAGCCTGGGCGCGGTCGGCTGCGGCCGAAATGCATTCGAGCTTCACCGCCTTGCGCGGCTCCTGTCCGATGAACTGCGGTGTCCGCATCGCGCCGGTGCCGATCTCCGATGAGCTGAAGCACGACCTCTTCCGTCTCGGCGATCTCTGGGACGAAGGGCTGCGCCGCTTCGGCGGACCGTTCCTGGCTGGCGATCGCTTCACCGCCGTTGACGCCTTCTTTGCCCCGGTGGCGTTTAGGGTTCAGTCCTACGGACTGTCTTTCGAGGGCGCAGCTGCCGCCTATCCGGCGCGATTGCTTGCTCAACCGGCGATGCGCGAATGGTACGCGGCAGCCCTTGCCGAGACGTGGCGCGAGCCGAACCACGAAGCGGAGGTGCGCGCCGCCGGCACTGTCATCGAGGACTTTCGCGCAACCTTGTAACGGTTGCCGCTACATCCCGCGCCCCAGCCGCCTGACGAACAGGTAGACGACCGCCGCGACTGCCAGCGATATCGCCGACACCACCCAAAAACCCATCGGCGTGTCGACCAGCGGCAGGCCGCCGACATTCATGCCGAACAGGCTTGAGATGATTGTCATCGGCAACAGCACCGCCGTCATCACCGACAGCATGTAGAGCAACTGGTTCGACTGCGTCGTCAGCTTGGCCATCAGCTCGTCCTGCAAGAGCCGGGCGCGGGCCTGCAATTGCTCGCCGTCATGATGCAATGTGTGGGCGCGGTGCGAAAGCCGCGCCGCCATGTCGTTGATTGTGTCGGGCAAATCGTTGCGATGCGAATGGTCGAGATGACGGAACAGGCTGGTCAGCGCCGCCATCTGCCGGTGGATCACCACCAATTGCCGGCGTGCATCGACCAGAGCCTGCCGCTCACTGTGCCATGCATCGCAGACGATGCGGTCCTCGATGCCGTCGAGCGCATCGCCAAGGCTACCGAGCTCCGTCGCCATGCCGTCGAGCGACTGGCCCATGACAGCCTCGATGAGTTCGGCAGGAGAGCGGAACTTGCGCGAGCCGTTGTCAATCGCCTTGCGGACATTGTCGACCGACCGGAGCGGCTGCTTGCGGCCGCCGATCAGCATCGTGTCGTTGAAAGCGAAGCGGAAATGGCCGAGCCCACGTGCCTCGGCTGAATAGTCGTGGCGCAGGTCCGGCAGATCGCCGTAGAGCCAGTCGCCCTCAAGGTCGATATGGCAGCCATGGCCGGCCGACAGGAAGGCATCGCGCACCGGCGGCGGCAAAGCCGGCTCGGCGGCGATCTCGTGGCGGGCGCGCATGTCGGAAAGCTGATAGCTGCGCCATGTCCAGTGTGCGGCGGCCGGGTCTTTGGTTCGCACGCCTTCGGCGGTGAAGCGATAGATGAAGAACAGCCCATGCTCGTCGGGCAGGTACGGCGACAGGTCGGTGCCTTCCGGGTTGAGGGCGATGTTCATGGTCGCTTGGCCAGCTTTTTGAAAACGCCGCGCGGCAGCGGCCGGTGATTCCTAGCACGGGTGCTCCCGGTTTCGTGTGACGGTTTCTTGGCACTTTGACCGTCATCCGAGGCGCGCCTACGAACGCCGCTGTTTGGAGGCAATTTGGAATAATACGCCGTTGACTGGCGTTTACACAAAGAGCACGACGCAAATCCATGCGGAGGACGTCCGATGCATGCCGGCTTCCTACGAAGCGTAGTCATAGCGGTATTGGGAGCCGTGATGGCGAGCTGCGCCGGCTTTCCAGTGCAGAAAACGGGGGCAGTAACCGGCTATGGCCCCAACCCCACTTTACCGAAGCCAAGACCGACGCTGATCCCGACCGTCAACATCGCCGAGGCGAAAGGCTGGCAGGAGGATGGTATGCCGACCCCGGCGAAGGGGCTGACGGTGAGCGCCTTCGCCACCGGCCTTGACCATCCGCGCTGGCTGCATGTGCTTCCGAACGGCGACGTGCTGGTTGCCGAAACCAACGCCCCTGCCAAGCATGACGAAGGCTTCAGCCTTAGAAAGGTCTTCATGGATCTGGCTATGAAGCGGGCCGGCGCCGCGACCAAAAGCGCCAACCGCATCACCCTCCTGCGCGACACCAATGGCGACGGCGTTGCGGATGTGCGCAGGACGTTCGCGGAAGGCCTCAATTCACCCTTCGGTATGACGCTGTCCAAAGGCAAGCTCTACATCGCGAATACCGATGCGCTCGTCGCTTTCCCCTACTTCAATGGCCAGACCCGAGTCACCACGCCGCCGGAAAAGATCATCGACTTGCCGGCCGGAGACCTCAACCATCATTGGACCAAGGACGTGATCGCAAGTCCGGATGGACGCAAGCTCTATGCCACCGTCGGGTCCAACAGTAACGTTGGAGAAAACGGCATGGCCGCGGAGAAGAACCGCGCCGCCGTCCTTGAAGTGGATTTGTCCACCCGCCGCACCCGGGTCTTCGCCTCGGGCCTGCGCAACCCGAACGGGCTCTCCTGGAATCCTGAAACTGGCGAGCTTTGGGTCGCCGTGAACGAGCGTGACGAGATCGGCGACGATCTCGTGCCGGATTACATGACCTCGGTTCGTGACGGCGCGTTCTACGGCTGGCCTTACAGCTACTACGGACAGAACGTCGACGAACGCGTCAAGCCGCAGCGCCCCGATCTCGTGGCGAGGGCGGTCAAGCCCGACTATGCCCTGGGTTCGCATACCGCCTCGCTGGGACTGACTTTTTCCAAAGGCGCGTCGCTCGGTCCGGCCTACGGCAACGGCGCCTTCGTCGGCCAGCACGGCTCGTGGAACAGAAGCGTGCACAGCGGCTACAAGGTGATCTTCGTGCCGTTCCGCGGTGGTAAACCGAGCGGTCCCCCGAAGGATGTGCTCACTGGCTTCATTGGGCATGATGGCAAGGCGATGGGCCGTCCGGTCGGCGTTGCTATTGATCAGACCGGCGCACTGCTCGTCGCCGACGATGTCGGCAATGTCATCTGGCGGGTAGGGCAGTAGGGCAGTAGGACAGTAGGACAGTAGGACAGTAGGGCAGTAGGGCAGTAGGGCAGTAGGGCAGTAGGGCAGTAGGGCAGTAGGGCAGTAGGGCAGCGCCTCATGAGCGCGGCATGCACTACATACTGCCCTACTCCCTTACTGCCTTACTCCCCTAAAGCTTGTCGATTACCGACTGCACACCCTCGGTCGGCGCATCGACCGACGATCCAGCGACCATGATGGCGGCGACGATTGCTTCGGGGTCGTCAACCACCAGCGGCTTGACCCGCTGCGCGGTGTGGATGAAGCCTTCGGCCATCATATGGTCGAGCAGCGCCAGCATCGGGTCCCAGAATCCCCCAACATTGCCGAAGACGATCGGCTTGCGATGATGGCCGAGCTGCGCCCAGGTCATGATCTCGATAATTTCCTCGACCGTGCCGATGCCGCCCGGCAGCGCCACAAAGGCGTCGGATTTCTCGAACATGGCGTGTTTGCGCTCGTGCATATTATCGGTGATCACGAGCTCGTCGAGCCGGTCAAGCGCGGTTTCGGTGGCCTCCCTGTTGATCAGGAAGCGCGGAATGATGCCCGTCACCTTGCCGCCGGCTCGCAATGCGCCTTCGGCAACGGCTCCCATGATGCCCCTGGTGCCGCCGCCATAGATCAGACGCAGGCCGGACTTGGCAATCGAGCGCCCGAGCAGGTGCCCGGCCTTGGCATAGGTCTGATCGCGGCCCGGCGATGAGCCGCAATAGACGCAGACGGATCGAATCGTGTTCATGAGATGATTGGTGATTGGGTCTTTATTCGTGGTCAAGCCCGGGGCGGGCTTTTTCTTGTCTGCCCGTTTTTCTTGTCGGTATGGGCAAAACAGGCTAGACCGGCATTAGGTGGCTAAGGGCAGGGAAATATGGCAATTAATCCATTGAAGGCGTTTTTGTTCGCCGCCGGCGGCTCCGTCGCCGCGGCGGGAACCGCCTATGTGTCGGGCGCGCTCGATCCGTATCTCAATCGCACGCCACCGGCGGAAGTGGTATCGCTGACGCCGCCGGTCCAGAAGCCGGCCGAGCCAGGGACCGATGGGCCGCCTCCGCCCGCGCCGGCCACAGATGCGATGGCACCGGCAGCGCCGGCCACGGCCGATGCGATCGCGCCGACCTTCGATATCGTTCGGGTTGAAATCAAAGGCTCTATCGTCGTCGCCGGCAATGCCGCACCCAACGCCAAGGTCGAGATCCTCAACGGTTCGACGGTTCTCGGCTCGACCGTCGCCGGCGCCGATGGCGCTTTCGCCATCGTTCTCGACGATCCGCTGAAACCCGGCGATTACACGATCGCGCTGCGGTCAATGACCGGCAATGTCGTGACCCCCTCTGTGCAGACAGCCGTCGTCTCGATCCCCCAGAGTCCTGCTGGCCAGGTGCTGGCGATGATCGAAGAACCCGGCAAGCCCTCCGAATTGCTCACCGTTCCTGCACCCGAGAAGAAGCCTGAATCGCCTGCCGGCGACAAGGCGGCCGCTCCGGCTGCCGAGGACCCCGCTGCCGCGGCACCGGCCCCAGCCGCACCGGCCACTGTCGATGCCGCCCCCGCCGCTCCGGAAGTGCCGGTCGCACCCGCAACGCCAGCCGCAGGGCCCAAGATCGTCGTCGAAGCGATCGAGATCGACGGCAGCAAGATCTTCGTCGCCGGACTCGCCGATCCCGGCCGCAAGGTACGCGCCTATGCCAACGATATCTTGCTCGGCGACGCGAAGACATCACCCGACGGCCATTTCCTGGTCGAGGCGACGCGCAACATTCCGGTCGGCACCTACACCATCCGTGTCGACGCGCTCGATGCCGATGGGATCAAGGTGGTGGCCCGTGCCGCCGTGCCGTTCGAGCGCGAGCCGGGCGAGTCGGTCGCCGCCGTTGCGAAGCCGGCCGCGCCTGCAACCGACCCCGCCACGCCGCCTGCGGCCGCTGACGCGACGACGCCTGCGGCTCCTGCTGCCGAGGCTCCGGCCGATGCAGCGGCTGCGACGCCCCCGGCTGAAGTGCCCGAGACCGCGGCGCCGAAACTCGAACACGCCGACAGCGCCGTCATCATCCGCCGCCACGATACGCTGTGGCGGATTTCGCGGCGGGTCTACGGCCAAGGTGTTCGCTACTCGACCATCTACCTCGCCAATCAGGATCAGATCAGGAATCCCGACCGCATCTGGCCGGGGCAGGTCTTCAAGGTCCCGGAAACGTCGAAGGAAGGCGAGGCCGCCGACTTCAAGGCAATGGGCGACCAGATGACGACGGCCCCGAAAAAGGCCGATTAGAAAACCTTTTCTTCTTTCCGACCTCTTGCGGAAAGTTCGTTCATCGCCTATCGCCGATAGACGGTGAATACTCCCCTGATCGAGAAGACCTGCGGCGTCGCCGATAGTCGCGCCGTGGCCGCGAAGCTCGCCGCGCTTTCGCACCCGGCGCGGATCGAGATCCTTAGACATCTTTCGGCCAGCCGCTCCTGCTGCTGCCGGGAGGTCGTCGACCATCTCGACCTGGCACAGTCCACTGTCTCCCAGCACTTGAAGATATTGGTCGACGCTGGGCTCGTCCGCTACGAACCGGACCGGCAACGCTCGCGCTATCAGGTCGACGGCGATGCGCTAGCTGATGTTTCTGCATCGCTGGCCGCGCTCGTCAATTCCTGCTGCTCTGGTCGCTAAGAAATACGAAAAGGCATAGAAATGGCCGAAAAAACCGTCTCCGCCGATTCCGGCTCGACCTTCAGGACATTGCGCAATCTGTGGCCCTACATGTGGCCGGCCGACCGTGCCGACCTTAGGGCGCGGGTGGCATGGGCGACAGTGCTTCTGGTCGTCGCTAAGCTGACACTGGTTGCCGGTCCCTATTTCTTCAAATGGGCCACTGATGCGCTGGCCGGCGACGCCAAGTCGGTGCCGCCATTGCCGACCTTCCTGCTGGCGCCGGTCATGCTGGTCGTCGCCTATAATGTCGTGCGGCTGGTGCAGCTCGGTTTCAACCAATTGCGCGACGCGCTGTTTGCCCGAGTCGGACAATATGCGGTGCGCCAACTCGCCTTCCGCACCTTCATCCATATGCATCAACTGTCGCTGCGCTTCCATCTCGAGCGGCGCACCGGCGGCCTGTCGCGCATCATCGAGCGTGGCACCAAGGGCATCGAGACGATCGTCCGCTTCACCGTGCTCAACACCTTGCCGACCATTCTCGAATTCGCGCTGACAGCCGGCATCTTCGCCGTCACCTATGGCTGGAAATACGTGGCTGTGGTGGCGGTGACGGTCTGGCTCTACATCTGGTTCACCATCAGGGCGAGCGATTGGCGCATCGTCATTCGCCGCGACATGAACGACAGCGACACCGACGCCAGCACCAAGGCGATCGACTCGCTGCTCAATTTCGAGACGGTCAAATATTTCAACAACGAGAGCATGGAGGCCGAGCGCTTCGACCGGTCGATGGCGCGCTACGAGATATCAGCCACCAGGATCTGGACCTCGCTCGGCTGGCTGAACTTCGGCCAGGGCGTCATCTTCGGTCTCGGCACGGTCGTCGTGATGTGCCTTTCGGCGCTGGAGGTGCAGGCCGGCACGCAGACGGTTGGCGACTTCGTCTTCATCAACGCCATGCTGGTGCAGCTTTCGGTGCCGCTCAATTTCATCGGCTTCATCTATCGCGAAATCCGCCAGGGGCTGACCGACATCGAGCAGATGTTCGATCTGCTCGATGTGCCGCAGGAGATCGTCGACAGACCGGGTGCCAAGCCGCTGGCCGTCGGCGCCGGCAAGGTCGAGTTCCGCGACGTGCACTTTTCCTACGATCCCAACCGTAAAATCCTGAAAGGTATCAGCTTCGAGGTGCCCGCAGGAAAAACGGTTGCCATTGTCGGGCCGTCGGGCGCCGGCAAATCGACCATTTCGCGGCTCCTGTTCCGCTTCTACGACATCCAGGGCGGCAAGATACTGATCGACGGCCAGGACACTCGCGATGTGACGCAGGAGAGCCTGCGCGCGGCGATCGGCATGGTGCCGCAGGACACCGTGCTGTTCAACGACACCATCGCCTACAACATCCGCTACGGTCGCGTCGATGCCAGCGAAGAGGACGTCCGCAAGGCGGCTGAACTCGCTCAGATCGGGCCGTTCATCGAGCGGCTGCCCGACGGCTACCGTTCGATGGTCGGCGAGCGTGGGCTGAAACTGTCCGGCGGCGAGAAGCAGCGTGTGGCGATTGCCCGCACCATCCTGAAGGCGCCGCCGATCCTGATGCTCGACGAAGCGACCTCGGCGCTCGACAGCCATACCGAACAGGAGATACAGGCAGCGCTCGATCTCGTCAGCCAAGGCCGCACCACCATCGTCATCGCCCATCGGCTATCGACGGTGATTTCGGCCGACGAGATCATCGTGCTGCAGGACGGCCAGATCGCTGAGCGCGGCACGCATGCCGCCTTGATGCGCAAGGCCGGTCTGTACGCGTCGATGTGGGACCGCCAGCGCGAAGCGACCGAGGCCGAGGAGCGGCTGCGCATAGCGCGCGAAAGCGATGAGTTCGGCGTCGTCGTCCGCCGCCGCCCCTCGGAGGTGAATTGAGGTGTCGAGAATGAGTTGAATTTTCCGCTTGACCTCAACCTAAGTTGAGATCGTAGACCGCCGATCGGAGGGGCACGGTGCGCCTGTTTGCGGTCGGAGAGCGGAAATGGAACAGCTAAATCAACAACATGGCAGTGGTAGCGTGTTCAGGGTCGACAAGTTCGTCGTCCCTAGCGAAGCCCGCGAAGAAATCATCGCCAAGGTCAGGATGACGCACGAATTGTTGCGCCAGCAAAAAGGCTTCGTTCAGGATTTCTTGCTCGAGCAATTCTCCGGGCCGGGGGAGTTCAACCTCGTGACCATTGTCGAATGGGAAAGCCAGGCAGCCATCGACAATGTGGTGCCGATCGTCAAGGCCGCGCATGAGCACATTGCCTTCAACCCGCAGGAGACGATAGCCCGGCTCGGCGTCAGGGCCGACATCGCCAACTATCATCGGATTCCTGGCGTGTAGGCTCTACGGCCAGCCGGCACCCGGTGCCGGAGCCTCGATGCTGAGCAATTGGCCGGTGCGGGCATCGCTGATCATGTATTCGAAGCCGCGCCATTCGGCGGCGACGATGAACAGCGTCTTGCCTTCAGCGCCGCCGAGCATGCAGGCAAAGCAGCCGCGATCGGCGTCGACGCTCTCGAGCATTGCGCCGCCTTCTCTCACGCGCACGCAGTGCCGGTTGGGCACGTCGGCATACCAGATGGCGCCCTCGGCATCGAGGCAGATGCCGTCGGGAAAGCCGTTGCCGAGGTCGACCCATCGCCGCCGGTTGGCAAGGCTGCCATCGGCGGCGATGTCGAAGGCGGTCAGCCTGTTGGCGTGGGATTCGGCGACGATCAACGTCTTGTTGTCAGGCGTCACCGCCATGCCATTGGCGAAGGCGATCTTGTCCGCCACCTGCCGCACCGACCCGTCCGGCGCAATCAGCACGACAGTGCCGGGGCCGAAATGCTGGCCGGGAGCCGGCGCCGGCCCGCCACCATTGACGTAGATGTTGCCTCGCCCGTCGACGACGATCTCGTTCCAAGGGTTCTCTGAGAGGTGTCGCAGATCGGCGTGCGTGACCAGCCTCCCGTCTGCTTCTTGCCGCAGCACCAGCCCTTCACGCCCGCAGACGACGAGCAGGCGCCCGTCCGGCAGCCAGTCGATCGAATAGGGCAGGGTGGCAGGCACGGTGAGCATGATCTCGCTGCTGCCGTCGGCATCGACGGCGATGATTTCTCCGGTTCCCCAATTGCAAAACCACAGGCGGCCGTCATGCCAGCGCGGCGACTCGCCGAAGGCCAGGCCGTTCATGACGATGTGCGCCTGTTTGGCTGCTGATTTCTGTGATGGCATTCGTTAGCTCCAGCTGTCGTTCGGCGGCCGCTTCGATAAAGGCACCGTATCTCCAAGGACGAGTGAGGCCGGGTTGCCCCGACAACAGTCACGGTTTTTTCGGACTGGCTCATTGGGTCCCTCCAACGCCTGCGATCGACAAACGCTGACGGGACCCAGCCAAGCCGGCCAGCCCTCATTGCCGCGTTGCGGCCACGGGGGCTTTCCGCTATTGAGGCCGGACCTGAAACTAGGGCTGTTTCCAACCCATGGACCTCGTCGACACGATCAAGAAAACGTTCGTTCCGATCCATCGCGAAGGCTATCCGTTCATCGCGGCGTTCGCCGCGGTGACGCTTTTCCTCGGCTATTTCTCTTCGATCCTGTTCTGGGTCTGCCTCATGCTGACCGCATGGTGCGTCTATTTCTTCCGCGATCCCGAGCGTGTCACGCCTGTCGACGACCGGCTGGTGGTGAGCCCGGCCGACGGCATCATCACTGCGGTCGGCCCGGCCGTGCCGCCGCGCGAACTTGGCCTCGGCGGTGGTGAAATGACCCGTATCTCGGTGTTCATGGATGTTTTCTCCTGCCATGTGAACCGCGCCCCTGTGCGCGGCCGCATCACAAGGATCGAGCATCGGCCGGGCCAATTCCTCAACGCCGCGCTCGACAAGGCGAGTGCCGACAACGAGCGCAACGGGCTGGTCATAGATAGCCCCAACGGCACGGTGGCCGCGGTGCAGATCGCCGGCCTGGTGGCGCGGCGCATCGTCTGCTGGGCCGAGACCGGCGGCACGATCGGCATCGGCGAGCGCTTCGGGCTGATCCGCTTCGGCTCGCGGGTCGACGTGTTCCTGCCGTCGACCGCGACGCCGCGTGTCGCCGTCGGCCAGACCGCGGTTGGCGGTGAAACCATACTGGCCGAATTCGGCGGCATTGCCGCAACGCCGCTCGTGCGGGTGTCCTGAGCCGTGGGCGCGCCGTTCAAGAAGTTCGAGGCACATGGCAGCGGCGGTCCGCGCATCCATGAAATCCCGATGCGCATGGTGCTGCCCAACCTTGTCACCGTGCTCGCCATCTGCGCCGGCCTGTCCGGCATCCGCTTCGGCTTCGAAGGCCGTTTCGAGCCGGCAGTGGTGATGGTGCTGCTCGCCGCCTTCCTCGACGGCATCGATGGCCGCCTGGCTCGGATGCTGAAGGCGACGTCCAAATTCGGCGCGCAGATGGATTCGCTAGCCGATATCGTCAATTTCGGCGTTGCACCCGCGCTGGTGCTCTATGCCTTCCTGCTCGACCAAGCCGGCTCGCCGGGCTGGATCGCCGCGCTCCTGTTCGCCATCGCCTGCGGACTCCGGCTTGCCCGCTTCAATGTGCTTGACGAGGACACGGACCGGCCGGTCTGGCAGACCGAATATTTCGTCGGCGTGCCGGCGCCGGCGGGCGCCGTGCTGGTGATGCTGCCGCTCTATCTGTCCTTCCTGCGGCTAGGCCTGGAGCCATCCCGCACTGCCGCCTTCATTGCCACCGGTTTCACCATTCTGGTTGCCTTCCTGTTGGTCAGCCGGCTGCCGGTGTATTCCGGCAAGAGCCTGAAAGTCCCGGGCGACAGGGTGCTGCCGATCATCCTCGGCGTCGTCCTCTATATACTGCTGTTGATGACCTACCCCTGGTACACGCTGACGGCGTCGGTCGCCGGCTATCTGATCTTTCTGCCGTTCAGCATCCGCGCCTATTCGAGGCGCGCCAAGCGCGAAGGCGAGAAGGTGCCGCCTTCAGACATCGGCTGACAGACGTATCGCCAATTCGCTCCGAAGGTTATCTGGAGCATTTTGCAGCCAAGCGGATCACTTGGCGTCGCAGAAATGCGGCTAAACAAATAGATGGAGCGGGATGCCCAGTTCAATTTGAACGCATCCCGCTCTAGCGGGAACCTGCCGGCATCTTGACCGTTCTGTCTCAGCGGGCGAGGTGCGCGACCTCGCGAAACGCCTTGCCGTCGACCTCTCAAGCTGCTGCGCCAGGCGCAGCACCTGAAGAAGTGCGAGGAGAAGAAATGGTTGTCGTCCTCATCGGTGCGTTGCTCATTGTCGCTGGCGTTGTGTACATGGCTGGCGCAGCCCTAGGGCGCGGGCGGCTCAGTGATCCGGCGCCTGTTCGCGCGGCGCCGGATCGCTCGACGCCAAATCTCGCAACGCCAGGTCCGACCCTTGAGCCGCGGCGGCGCGGCCTCGGCTTCCTCGGCCTTTCGCAGAACTGGCCGGGCCTGCTGATGATGGCGGTCGGCGTCATCCTGCTGTTGTCGGTTGTGGTCCTCTAAGGCGTTAAGCTGCCGCGCTGAGCCCTAGCCGGTCGATCGCCAGTTTGCGGGTCGAGACATAGTCGGTCTTGCCCGAACCCAGCACCGGGATTTCCTCGACCTTGACGATGTCGTTCGGCACCATCAGATCGGCGGCACCTGCTTGTTTGCCGAATTTGCGCAATTCGTCGGGGTTGGCGTCATGGGCGGTGGTGACCAGCACGATGCGTTCGCCGCGGCGCCTGTCCGGCACCGCCACCACGGCATGATGCTCTTCCGGCCATAGCGACTGCACCAGCATCTCGACGGCACCCAGCGACACCATCTCGCCGGCGATCTTTGCAAAACGCTTGGCCCGCCCGCGAATGGTGAGGAAGCCTTCGCGGTCGACCGAAACGATGTCGCCGGTATCGTGCCAGCCGTCGAGCGGCTGCAATTCGCCGGGCCGATCTGATGTCATGTAGCCCATCATCAGGTTTGGCCCATCGAGCCACAACCGTCCGGCGCCGCTAATGCCCTCGATCGGTTCGAGTTTCATGCGCATGGCCGGCAACAGCCGCCCGACCGTGCCGTCACGGCCGTGGATGGCTGTGTTGACGGCAACGACGGGCGCTGCCTCGGTCAAGCCGAAACCCTCGATGATCTCGGCCTGGAAGCGCTCCCGGTAAACGCGGCGTGTCTCCGGTTTCACCGCCTCGGCGCCGGCGACAATGAAGCGCAGGCTGGAGAAATCGCCGTCCTTGGCGGTGCGCGCATAATTGGCGAGGAACGTGTCGGTGCCGAACATGACGGTCGGCCTTGCATTGCGTGCGACCTCAGGGATCAGTTTGTAGTGGAGCGGCGAGGGATAGAGGAACAGTTTTACTCCGGTGACCAGAGGCAGGATGGTGCCGCCCGTCAATCCGAACGAGTGGAACACCGGCAGCACGTTGAGCAGGATATCGGCCGGCGAGATGGTGATGCGGGCTTCGGCCTGCATGGCGTTGGCGAGAAGGTTCCGGTGCGACAGCACCACGGCCTTGGGCGTGCCTTCCGAGCCGGAGGTGAACAGGATCACCGCCGGCTTGGCTGCATTCTGCGGCTGCAGCGGCCAGCGCCACAGCAAGGCGGCGGCGAGCTTGTCCAGCACGGTCACGCTGGTGCGCACATCCTCCAGCCACAGCAGCTTGGCGCCGCCTCCTTCCACCGCCGCGACGATGTCTGCGAGGCTGGCCTTGTCGACAAAGGCGCGCGACGAGACCACGGTGCGGATCTCCGCCGTGCGCACAGCGGCGGTGACGCTGGCCGGGCCTGCGGTATAGTTGATCATCGCCGCCACCCGGCTCGCCGACAGCAGGCCAATGAGCGACAGCACGACGCCATTGGTGTTGGGCAGCAGCAGTCCAACCGCTTCGCCCGGCGCCGTCACAGCCTCGAAGCGGCGGCCGAGCACCCGCGCGCCGATGAACAGCTTTCTGTAGCTCAGTGCGCCGCTGATCACGTCTTCGACGATAGGATGCGAGGCGCCGACACGGTCGGCGGCGTCGCGCATGGCGAGGAACAGGCCGCGATTAAGATCGCTGCCGAAAAGCCGGGCTTCAGCGAAACGGTCGAACAGCGCATTGGTGTTCGAGGACTGATCAGCGTTTCGCGCCACCAGCTCGGTGATGGTCATTGGCTCCAGCACGCTGATCGACAGGCGGGGAAACCAGCGCCGCGGCGCCTTGTCCGCCGGCGTCAGCGATACCGGCAGAGTTCGCGCGCCGGCGACGAAGATCGGCACGATGCGGGCGTCGGCCTGCATGGCGATGCGGGTAACGGCGCGAAACAAGCGAAATGTCTTGATATCAGGCTCGACCGCGTCCGGCAGATAGACGGCTAGGCGGCCTTTGCCCTTCAGCACCCGCACCAGCCGACGGCTGACGAAGACATGCTCGGCATTGAAGGCGATGGTGCGGCCAAGCTCGCGCCATGGTTCGAGCCAGGGCGACCTGGCAGAGGCCTGGTCGAGGATATGCAGCGTGTCTTCCGGCAGCAGCGACAGCATCAGCGCCGGTTCGAGGCGCGACTGGTGCGAAATGACGTAGATGACCGGAACAGCTGCTTTGCGGGCGATCCTGATGCGATCATCGGCGACCCGGTAGGCGAGCTTGAACGGCACATAGAGCAGCGCCTGGGTGAAGCGTAGGCCGAGGCGGAATTTTTCCACCACACCGATCAGCAGCCAGGCCGCGACGAGGCCCGCAAGCAGCGCCAGTGTCAGGGTCATGCCGCGTCTCTCCCAACAGATTCTCACGTCGCGGTTCTTTCCCGACCGCTTCAATGAGAACCTAGACGAAGTGGGCTCAACGTCAATGCGGAGGTCCTTTCTTCTCGCCGCCCGCCGTGCCCGACACTCCTCGATCGGCGTCGCACAATCTTCGTCAGTTTCGGCGTCTTGCCGTATTCGGCGCAAATGCAGATGCTGCTCGAACAGCCCACCGCATTATGTTGGATGGGTGCAGATCTTGTCTTCAAAGAAGGCCCTGTTCGGTCGACCGGAACCTCTGCAGGGAGGAAGCGTTCCTCGCCTAAAGCTACAACCGCAGGCTATCGCCCGGAGTCGGGCATACCCTGCCGCTATTTGTCAGTTGGGGGGTGCGATGCACGACTATTATAACCTCGGTCGATACAGCCGGCCGGTGACGACAAGCTCGTCCGAGGCTCAGGTCTGGTTCGACCGCGGCCTGATCTGGCGTTATGGATTCAACCACGAAGAGGCGGTCAAGTGTTTCCGCAAAGCGGCCGAATGTGATCCCGGCTGCGCCATGGCCCGTTGGGGCGTCGCCTACGCCCTCGGCCCCTATTACAACAAGCCGTGGGCCGACTTCAACGAGCAGGACCTCAAGCAGACGCTGGTCGAGGCGCGTCGCGCGACGGAGGAAGCGCTGGCGCTCGCCGACGGTGCGGCGCCGGTGGAGAAGGCGCTGATCCGGGGGCTGGAGCGCCGCTACCAGTCGGATCATGTGGTGGATAACGAAGACCTGCGCGCCTGGAGCGACGCCTATGCGGCGGCGATGCGGAAAGTCTACGCAGCGTTTCCGGACGATCCCGACGTCGCCGCGCTCTTCGCTGAGGCATTGATGGACCGCACACCCTGGCAGTTGTGGGACCTCGAGAGCGGCGAACCCGCTAAGGGCGCCGATACAGTCGAAGTCGTGGCGGTACTGGAACAGAGCTTGCGCCTATCGGATGAGCGCGAGGTCGCGCACCCCGGCCTCATCCATCTCTACATCCACGCCATGGAGATGTCGCCGCATCCCGAACAGGCGCTGCGCCCTGCCGACACTCTTCGCGATCTCGTGCCGGACGCCGGCCATTTGCGGCACATGCCCTCGCACATCGACATTCTCCGCGGCGACTATCACGCAGCGCTGGTCGCCAACGAGCGGGCGATCGAAGCCGACCGCAAGTATCTGGAGCGGGAGGGTCCCTTCAACTTCTATACCCTCTCGCGATGTCACGACTATCATTTCAAGCTCTATGCGGCGATGTTCCTCGGCCGGTACCGTCCCGCCCTGGACGCAGCCAATGAAATGCTTGCCACCGTCCCGGAAGCGCTGCTGCGACAGGCAACGCCGCCGATGGCCGACTGGCTGGAAGGCTATATGCCCATGAAAGCGCACGTGCTGGTGCGGTTCGGCAAATGGCAGGAGATCCTGGACGAACCGCTTCCCGACGATCCATACCTCTACCGGGCGACCACGGCGGTCTGGCACTATGCAAAGGGCATTGCCCATGCCGCGCTCGGACAAACAGCCGTGGCCGAAGCGGAGCAGCGCCGCTTCGAGGAGGCGTTCGCCCGCGTTCCGGAAACGCGCATGTTCTTCAATTACCGCTACGTCGACATTCTGGCGGTCGCCGCGGAGATGCTTCGAGGCGAGATTGCGTATCGGAAGGACGATCACGAAGCGGCCTTCGCGCATCTCCGCGCCGCAGTGGCGCGGGACGACGGCCTTCCCTATGACGAGCCTTGGGGCTGGATGCAGCCGACGCGGCACGCACTTGGGGCCTTACTGCTCGAGCAGGGCCACATGCGAGAAGCGGCGCAGGTCTATGAGGCGGATCTGGGAATGCATCGTGGCTACAGACGGATCTCGCGGCACCCCGACAACGTCTGGGGCCTGCACGGCTATGTCGAAGCCCTGCATCGGCTTGGCCGGCACGAAGAGGCCGATGACATTCAGCCTCGCCTCGATCTGGCGATGTCGCGGGCCGACGTCGAGATTCGTGCGTCGTGCTTTTGCCGTCTCGGCGACAACTGCTGCGCGTTATGATCAACGCACCGTTGCGGGTGTTGCCCGTTTCAGCCGTGACGCCAACGTCTGCGCCTATCCCTCGCCGCAAGGAGGGATAGGCGCCCTCACACCGCTTTCAACCTCCCGCTGATGAAGCGGAATTCCTGTGTCTTGCCGCCGTAGCCATAGGCGGCGGCCGGCACTTCGTGCACCAAGGCGTAGCTTTCTTCGTGCATCTCACCCAGCAAGCGGCCAAAGGCGGCGAAGATCGCCTTGAAATAGGCTTCCAGTTCGAGCTTGGTGTTGGTGCCGTCGACCACCTTGATGTCGAGCCAGAACGTGTTGGCGCCATGCTCGGCCAGCGACTTGCCGCCGGCGAACCAGTGCTGCGGGTCGAGATAAGATATGGCGACCGCGGTGATGGTGGGGTCCTTGCGCAGATGCGTGGCGGTCAGCTCGGTCACCTCCCTGGCGATGGCGGCGGACAGAGCGGCATCGGGCCTGCCGGTGACGGTGACATTGATGATCGGCATTTCTTTTCTCCTGAGGGCGTCTCGCGCCGCTGGGAAAACCATGTCACGGCTGCAGCGTCAAAAAAATCGAATTGTTTTGGATTAAGAGTTCGATATAACTGAATTATGCAGGCGCTCGACCCCGATCTCCTCAAAACTTTTCTCGCCTTCGTCGACGGCGGCTCGCTTGCTAAGGCGGCATCGATCGTTGGTCGCTCGCCTTCGGCGGTGACGGCGCAAATGCAGCGGCTCGACGATATTGTCGGCGAACCGCTTCTGGTGCCGCAGGGAAGAGGGCGCGGCCTGACGGCGGCGGGCGAAGATCTGGTCGGCCATGCGCGGCGCATCCTTGCTGTGCATCGCGAGGCGTGGCTGGCCCTCAAGGGCGTGCGAGCCGATGGGCGCGTGGCCATAGGCACGACACAGGATTTCGCCGACAGCGGCCTGCCGGAACTGCTCAGGACCTTTGCCGCGAGCCACCCGCGCGTCAGGATCGAACTGCGCGTCGGCCGCTCCGCCGAATTGGCGCACGCGCTGCAAACCGGCATCCTCGATCTGATGATCGCCATGCGGCAGGCTCCGGCGCCGGACGAAGTCGGCGTGCTCCGCGAGCCGATGATGTGGCTGTGTTCGCAAAGAGGCTTGGCCACACGCCAGGACCAGCTGCCGCTGGCGCTGCTCGATCCGCAGTGCGGCTTTCGTGACGCGGCGATCGCGGCACTCGACACGACAGGCCGCCGCTACCGGATCGCCGCCGGCAGCGCCAGCCTGGCCGGGCTGCGCACGGCGGTGAACGCCGGCATTGCTCTGACGCTGCGGACGGCGCGCTTTGCCCATTCCGGCATCGTCGAGGCGCCGCGCGAATTTGGCCTGCCGTCGGTTCCCATCGCCGAGTTCGCGATCCGGCTGCGCGAGGACGCCGACCCGCCA
This sequence comes from Mesorhizobium sp. M6A.T.Cr.TU.016.01.1.1, assembly GCF_003952585.1. Taxonomy (NCBI): domain Bacteria; kingdom Pseudomonadati; phylum Pseudomonadota; class Alphaproteobacteria; order Hyphomicrobiales; family Phyllobacteriaceae; genus Mesorhizobium; species Mesorhizobium sp. M6A.T.Cr.TU.016.01.1.1. Next base: position 6,726,803 of record NZ_CP034452.1, on the reverse strand, counting down.
GCGCAGGATTTGGCTGCGCTACTCAGCGACAGCCTTGCCTTGGCGGGCCCACCAAGCTGATCTGCAAAGAAAAAGCCGACCTTGCGGTCGGCTGGAGGTGAGACGGGCCGAGGGGTTTGGGGGGACTTGGGGGTGGCCCGTCAAACCCAACAATGCTTGAACCCGATGATGGTTCCACGATTTTGCAAATTTATTTCAGAGGCAGACTTTCCCGGGCAGAGCGCTGCCTCGCCGCTTGCCAGTCGCGCCCGGCATGGGCGAACACCGCGCAGAGCACGATGGCGCCGCCGATCATGCTGGCGGCCGGCGGGATCTCGGCCAGGAAAAGGAAGGCGAACAGGATCGCGAACGGCACTTCAGCCGAACCCAGCAGGCCGGATTCGGCCGCTGGAATGAGCCGCGCGCCCTCCGTCCACAGGATCGAGGCCAGCGCGAAAGACGCGCCGAAGGCGACGAGCAGCACTGCGTCTCTGGTCGAGACGGCTAGCGGGTCGGTGACGAACCAGCCGAGCACGAACAGGAGGAATGCCGATACCGCACCGGCCCACACCACAGGCGTGTCACGGAAGGCGCGCACCATGATCATGTAGAGCGCGGCGCCGACCGTCATCAGTAGCGCCAGCCCGTCACCGAACAGATTGCCGGTGCCGAAGCCGGACCACACCATGATCGCCACACCGCCGAGCGATACGGTGGCGGCGGCAAGCGTTTGCAGGCGGAAGCGCTCACGAACCAGCACGAAGGCAAGCAGCGCGGTGACGAAGGGTGCGGTGGCGTAGATGATCGCGACATTGGCGACGAAGGTGAATTTGAACGCTGAGATGAAGGCGATGCTGGCCAGCGCACCCTCGATCGCCAGCAGCCAGCCGCGCCAGCCGAGGCGCAGGCTTTCACGCCTGCCGGAGCGGCGGCGGCGCCACAGCACATAGAGGGTGATCAGGATCGAGCCGACGAAGCCGCGCCAGCACGTGATGGTCAGCGGGTCGGCATGGATCGACTTGGTCAACACTCCAGTGAGGCCAAAGACGGCCGCCGACGCCGAAACCAGGATGATGCCAAGGGTGCGCTCGGCGGCGGTTTCGGTGGTGGCTGGCATGCTTAGGGATCCCGTCATGTCACCAGACTATGCTGCCTTGTCCTGACACCGTACTGTCAGCAGGGGGTGCCGCATCCTACAGTCGCTTGCGGAAATGTTCGTTGCCGATGATCAGCAGGCCGGCCGCGACGATCAGGGTTTCAGCGTACGCTACACGGGTGGAACCCTGCGCGGCGCTGCGCCAGCGGCGAGCTAGCGTTGGGGCAGGGCTGGCGGCTCGGGTATCCCGTCCGGCCGATGCGGTTGAAGGGCGCTCCCGGGGCATGGAGCCGGGCCTTGGCCGCGCACCAGACAATACTGGAAGGCCGGCTGCGCCAGCTTTCCGGCGTGATAGAGAAGATCGGCAGACTACGGACGACCTCGCTCGAGGCGAGGCGCCAACCGCCGGGGAACTGGTGCGCTCAATGGCGCCGGACGCCAGACTCAGCGGGCTCGGACGGATGGCGTCATCGCGTGGCGGCCCCAGGTCGCATGAAAAGGCACCCGATCTAATGACGCACCAATATCCGGACAGCTTGTCACTCTGATCCAAATGTCGTGAAATCGAGGTTTAGGCCGTAGAGTCTATTCGAGTATCGTGACGAGCGATGAAGATGACTGTCGAAAAGGGTTGGACATGGATGCCACCGGACTGAAGGCCATGCAGGCGCCGCTCAAGGACGCCTATCGCGACGACGCGTCGAGCGCGCTGGTCACGCTCAGGGCCAGGGGCTCGATCGACGACCAGTCGATCGCCTGCAAAGTTGAGACGGGCCGGGCGCTGGCCGTTGCCGGTCTCCATCCGGCTACCGGCGGTTCGGGGCTCGAACTGTGCTCGGGCGACATGCTGCTGGAGGCGCTGGTCGCTTGCGCCGGCGTGACGCTTAAGGCGGTGGCGACGGCGCTGGAGTTCAAACTCGGAGCCGCCACGGTGGAGGCCGAAGGCGATCTCGATTTTCGCGGCACCTTAGGTGTGGCAAGAGATGCGCCGGTCGGCTTCCGCGCCATCCGGCTGAATTTCATCCTCGACACCGACGAGCCACAAGAGCGCATCGACACTCTGCTCAAATTGACCGAACGCTACTGCGTGGTGTTCCAGACCATCAATGCCAAGCCGGAGCTGACGGTAAGCGCGCGCCGCTGAAACGCGCGCCGCCGGCTATTCACTTTCGCCCTCGTCGGCGAAGGGCGAGGCGCTCGGCACGCACTGCACCGACCAGCCGGCCGGCGTCGGCTGCTTCTGATATTCGGTGACGGCGGAGGTGCATTGTTCGCGGGTGTCGAACGTGCTGGGCAGCACCACCATGCCGCCTTGCGGGCCGGCAATCACCAGATACCAGACCAACGCTACGCTCGAAGCCGCCATGGGAAATTCCTCGTTTGTTGTGGGATTCGGGCGATCCTATCAACTCCGCGCGGTCGACGAAAGCGCGGCTGGCGCGGTGGTTCGCCACGGCATCACGGCGTGAGGTTCGACGTTTGTTTGAACAGCTCAGTTCGCGGCAAAGCAGTAGAACAGGCCGTCGCCGCCGGTGCTCTTCAGCGCCTCCTGACTGCAGCCGCCGCGTGAAGCGTGCGAGGAATTCCACGATTTGGCGGCGGCCGAATCGTCGAGACCGGCGCGATCGTGATGGCCCGTCATTGCCGCACCTTCTGCTCCGCTGAGCGTCCAGTCGCCGCAGGTCTGGTCGGCGATTTTCGTGCCGTCGGGCTTGGAGCCGGTCAGCACGTCGTGCCGGTTGGGCTTGTCGCCGCGGCCGTTGACCACGTTGCCCTTTTCGTCGAGCGCCGTCTGCTTGGTGATCGCGTTGGCATCGCTGTGCAGCGAAGCCACATCGTCGGCGATCTTGTCGCCCTTGGCGTTGAACCACGGTCCCTTGCCGATGCGATCGCGCGCATCGGTGTCGCTGGTCGAGAGATAGGCGCGCCATGTCTTGCCGGTCACGCCGGCGGCTTCAGCCAGCGACCCGCAATGCGCATCGGCGCCCGCCCGGCCGCCGAGATCGGCGCCCTTGCCCGAGCCGACGCTGGTGACGAAGAAGCTCATTGTCGTATCCTGTGAGGATGCGACGCCGACGGCTGCAAGCGATGCGGCGGCGGTGACGAGAAGCAGTCTGCGCATGGTGGTCCTCCGTTTTGCGAAAACTAAGCATTCCAACAACGTCGGTGGCGGCGCAATTCTTCCGCCAAAATACGCGGTGCGTCTACTCCGGCTGCCGGTAGGCGACAAAACGGTTGTGCTTGGCCTGGAAGATCAGCCCGGTTTCCCTAAGCGCAGGGCTGGCCAGCGGCACGATGCGTTTGGCGATCTCTGAGGGATGCGGCAGCGTTCCCGGATCCTCGCCAGGCACCGCCTGCGCCCGCATGGCGGTGCGGGTGGCGCCGGGGTCGGCGGCGTTGACCCTGAGGGCCAAGTTTTCCGTCTCGTGCGCCCAGGAACGCATCATGGTCTCGACCGCCGCCTTCGACGCAGCATAGGGCGCCCAGAAGGCCCGCGCCGAATGGGCGGCGTTGGAGGAAAGCACGATGGCGCGACCGGCATCGGAGAGTCTGAGCAGCGGGTCGACCGAGCGGATCAGCCGCCATGTCGAGGTGACGTTGATGGTCATCACCTTCTCGAAGGTCTTGGCCTCGACATGGCCGATCGGCGAGATCACGCCGAGCACCCCGGCATTGGCGACGAGAACGTCGAGCTTGCCCCAGCGTTCGTGGATGGCACCGCCCAGCCGGTCGATGCCGGCCATGTCGGCGAGGTCGAGCGGCACAAGCGTGGCTTGTCCGCCCGCCGCCTTGATCTGATCGTCGAGTTCCTCCAGTCCGCCGACGGTGCGGGCAACCGCGATGACATGCGCTCCGGCAGCGGCAAGTTCCAGGGCGATGAAGTAGCCGATGCCGCGCGAGGCGCCGGTGACGACCGCGACACGGCCGGAAAGATCGAGGGCAGGGGCGGGGATCATGCGACAGCCTCCGTGAGTAGGCGTGAAAACACCCCCCTCTGTCCTGCCGGACATCTCCCCCTCAAGGGGGGAGATTGGCCCTCATCCGGCTCAGCGCCCGTTTTGCGACCGTCGCGATTGGCGAAAGTCGATAGTTCAGCCGATCTCCCCCCTTGAGGGGGAGATGTCCGGCAGGACAGAGGGGGGTAAACTGGGGAAGGCAAATGGTGGTCCGGCAACCCTACGACCCGCCCGCAGCCAAGAGCGACAGCGTGCGCACATTGTCGGAACCTTCGAAGTCGGCAAGCCGAGTCGGGTATTGCCCGGTGAAGCAGGCGTCGCAGAATTGCGGCTGCTCGTTGTCGCGGCCGGCCTCGCCGACGGCGCGGTAGAGCCCGTCGATCGACAGGAATCCGAGCGAATCGACGCGGATGAACTCGGCCATCTCTTCCACCGACATGCGCGATGCCAAGAGCTTCGACTTCTCCGGCGTGTCGACGCCGTAGAAGCAGGATGCGCGTGTCGGCGGCGAGGCGATGCGCATGTGCACTTCCTTGGCGCCGGCATCGCGCACCATCTGCACGATCTTCTGGCTGGTAGTGCCACGCACGATCGAATCGTCGACCAGCACCACGCGCTTGCCCTCGATCATGCGGCGGTTGGCGTTGTGCTTGAGCTTGACACCCATGTGGCGGATCGAATCGCCAGGCTGGATGAAGGTGCGGCCGACATAGTGATTGCGAATGATGCCGAGCTCGAACGGGATGCCCGCGGCTTGCGAAAAGCCGATCGCCGCCGGAGTGCCGCTGTCCGGCACCGGCACGACGATATCGGCCTCGACAGGGCTTTCGAGCGCCAGCTCGGCCCCGATGCGCTTGCGCACCTCGTAGACGTTGCGGCCTTCGACCGACGAATCTGGACGCGCGAAATAGACATATTCGAAGATACAGAAGCGGGTCTTCTGCGGCTCGAAGGGAAACAGGCTCTCGATGCCCTTGGTGGTGACGACAACCATCTCGCCGGGCTTCAGGTCGCGCACGAAACGCGCACCGATAATGTCGAGCGCGCAGGTTTCGGAAGCCAGGATCCAGGCGCCGTCGAGATCGCCGAGCACCAGCGGGCGGATGCCGAGCGGATCGCGGCAGCCGATCATCTTCTTTGCCGTCATCGCCACCAGTGAGAAGGCGCCCTCGACCTGGCGCACTGCATCGATGAAGCGCGAGTTGAGATCGCGTTCCCTGCTGGTGGCGACCAGATGCAGCAGCGTCTCGGTGTCGGAAGTCGACGAGAAGATCGCGCCCTGTTTCTGCAGCGCGCGCTGCACGGTCATGGCGTTGGTGAGGTTGCCGTTGTGGGCGACAGCGAAGCCGCCATCGGCGAGTTCGGCGAAAAACGGCTGGATGTTGCGCTGGCCAGCACCGCCCGTGGTGGCGTAGCGCGTGTGGCCGATAGCGCGGTTGCCCTGCAGGCTGTCGATGACGCGCTGCTTGGTGAAGGTGTCGCCGATCAGGCCGACATGATGTTCGACGTGGAACTGGGTGCCATCATAGGAAACAATACCGGCCGCTTCCTGGCCGCGATGCTGCAACGCATGCAGGCCAAGTGTGACGATAGCTGCGGCGTCCTGCCGGCCAAAAATACCGAACACACCGCATTCGTCGTGGAAATGATCGTCAGCTTCGGCGGAAAGCACGTCGTCTGCGTCTGCCATCTTCAGCTCCGCTAAAGTCGCTATATAGTGTGATGACTGCTCGAGAGCAACGTAGAGTTTGCGGCTTTTCACATGATCGTCAGTTTGCCGGCGCCGGATTGGCCGGTGCATTGTCGGCCGGTGGCGCGTCGGTCTCGCTGCCATCGAGCGCCGGAGCATCGTCGCCGGTTGCCGGCGCGTCCGCTGCCGGTGCATCCGCCGCCGGTGGCGTCTCGGCGCCGGTCTCGGGTGCCGGCTGGCTAGGATTGAGCCTGTTGAGGATCGCGTTTTCCGGGTCCTCGGGCAGCAGGCTTTCGAGCTTGGCGCCGAGCGATTCGAGCAGCGGCCGCGACTTGGCGTTGGCGACCCAGCCCGGAGCCTTGGGACCGGCCAGCCAGTTGAAGAACAGCAGGGCCACCGCAACGACCAGAATGCCGCGCGCCGCGCCGTAGAGGAAACCGAGCGTGCGGTCGAGCGCGCCGATCCTGGAATCGATGATCCAGTCGGCGAGTTTCATGGTGATGACGGAAACGACGATCAGCGCGATGATGAAGACGATGCCGGCGGCGGCCACCATGGCAATCTTCTCATTGTCGACATAGGGCTGAACGTAAGGCAGAACCGGTTTGTAGAAGAAGAACGCCGCCGCTGCCGCCACTATCCAGGAGATGACGGAGAGGATTTCGCGCGAAAAGCCGCGAACCATGGCGAGCATGGCCGAGACCAAGGTGAAGCCGACGAGAATTCCGTCAAGCAGCGTAATCGGCATGTCTTTTGCCCCACTTCATGAGCCGCGTCATTCTTGCTCGTCGGCGCGGCTGCGCCGTGAGCCGGCTATGCGCGCCACGAGATCGGCAAGCTCGGTGGGCTGGAAAGCGCCGGCCCCTATCCCCCCGGCAAGTTCCTCGCTGCCCAAAGGCAGAACCGCGCTTCCAAAACCCAGCTTTTCGGCTTCCTTCAGGCGCTGCTGCGCATGCGCAACCGGCCTTACGGCGCCCGAAAGGCTGATTTCGCCGAAATAGACGCAATCGGCCGGAAGGGCAAGACCGGTGAGCGAGGAAACCAGTGCGGCCGCCACCGCCAGATCGGCGGCCGGCTCCGAGATACGGTAGCCGCCGGCAACATTGAGATAGACGTCGTGGGTCCCGAAGCGGACCCCGCAATGGGCTTCGAGAACCGCAAGGATCATCGACAGCCGGGCGCCGTCCCAGCCGACGACGGCGCGGCGGGGCGTGCCCAGCGACGACGGCGCCACCAGCGCCTGGATCTCGACCAGCACCGGGCGGGTTCCCTCCATGCCGGCGAAAACCGCGGCGCCCGGCGATTTCGCATGGCGTTCGCCGAGAAAAAGCTCGGACGGATTGGCGACCTCGCGCAGGCCCATATCAGACATTTCGAAGACGCCGATCTCGTCGGTCGGTCCGAAGCGGTTCTTGACCGTGCGCAGGATGCGGTAGTGGTGGCCGCCTTCGCCCTCGAAATAGAGCACGGCGTCGACCATGTGCTCGACGACGCGAGGGCCCGCGATCTGGCCTTCCTTGGTGACATGGCCGACGAGCACGATCGCCGCCCCTGTGGATTTCGCATAGCGGATCATCGCCTGGGCGGCGGCGCGCACCTGGGTGACGGTGCCGGGCGCCGAATCGGCCATGTCGGTCCACAAGGTCTGGATCGAATCCAGAATCACCAGATCCGGCCGCTTGCCGTCGGCGATGGTGGCGAGGATGTCCTCGACATTGGTTTCGGCCGCGAGTTCCACCGGAGTGTCGGCGACGCCTAGCCGCTGCGCGCGCAGCCTGATCTGGGCGACGGCCTCTTCGCCTGAGACATAGACGATGCGGTGGCCCTTTGCCGCGAGTGCCGCGGCCGCCTGGGTGAGTAGCGTCGACTTGCCGATGCCGGGATCGCCGCCGACCAGAAGGGCCGAGCCGCGCACGAAACCGCCGCCGGTGGCGCGGTCGAGTTCGCCGATGCCGGAGACGATGCGCGGCGCATCCTCGATGTCGCCTGACAAAGTCGTGAGCACCACGGCGCGGCCCTTGCGCGCATTGCGGGTGTTGGCCGGACCCGAGCCGATGCCCCCGGACGTGCCTTCCTCGACCAGCGTGTTCCACTCGCCGCAGGCATCGCATTTGCCGGCCCAGCGCTGATGCACCGAACCACAATTCTGGCAGATGAACTGGATGCGCGATTTGGCCAAACTGCTACCTTCCCGCCAATTGGCGAGCGCCGTGATCCTTCGCGCCCCCCTCTGTCCTGCCGGACATCTCCCCCACGAGGGGGGAGATCGGATTGCGCTTCGGATTTCGCCAATTTTCGGCGTTGCAGAAAAGAAGGCTGGCGTAGATGACAGCCAATCTCCCCCCTCGTGGGGGAGATGTCCGGCAGGACAGAGGGGGGCGCCGTAGAGCGCTGCTGTCCCGCATCTTTGGTGCGGCGTCGGTCAAAAGCTACTCAAACCTCTCCGCAATATGATGCTCCTCGGCGAGGTCGGAGAAGCGGGTGAACTCGCCCTGGAAGGCGAGGCTGACCGAGCCGGTCGGTCCATGGCGCTGCTTGGCGACGATGACCTCGGCCTTGCCGCGCATCTCGTTCATCTCGTTTTCCCATTTGATGTATTCGTCTGTGCCGGGCTTCGGCTCGCGGTTCTTCAGATAGTATTCCTCGCGGTAAACGAACATCACCACGTCGGCGTCCTGCTCGATCGAGCCCGATTCGCGCAGATCCGAGAGCTGCGGGCGCTTGTCGTCGCGGCTTTCGACCTGACGCGACAGCTGCGACAGCGCGATGATCGGCACGGCAAGCTCCTTGGCCAGCGCCTTCAGGCCGGTGGTGATTTCGGTGATTTCCTGCACGCGGTTCTGTGAGGATTTGGCGCTCGACCCTTGCATCAGCTGGATATAGTCGATGACGATGACGTCGAGGCCGCGCTGGCGCTTCAGCCGGCGCGCGCGCGCCGACAGCTGCGCGATCGAGATGCCGCCGGTCTGGTCGATGAACAGCGGGATCTTCTGCATGGTCTGCGAGCAGGCGACCAGCTTTTCGAAGTCCATCTCGCTGATCTCGCCGCGGCGGATTTTTGACGACGGGATTTCGGTCTGCTCGGAAATGATGCGGGTGGCGAGCTGTTCCGACGACATTTCGAGCGAGAAGAAGCCGACGACACCGCCATTGGCCGCCTTGAACGAGCCGTCGGCCTGTTGCGCCGGCACATAGGCCTCAGCGATGTTGAAGGCCATGTTGGTGGCGAGCGACGTCTTGCCCATGCCGGGGCGGCCGGCGATGATGATCAGATCGGACGGCTGCAGGCCGCCCATGCGGCGGTCGAGATCGCGCAGGCCCGTGGCGACACCTGACAGATGTCCGTCGCGCATATAGGCGGCGTTGGCCATGTCGACGGCGGTTTTAACCGCGTCGGTGAAGCTCTCGAAGCCGCCATCATAGCGGCCGGTCTCGGCCAGTTCGAACAGGCGCCGTTCGGCATCCTCGATCTGCTCGGACGGCGACATGTCGACCGGGGCATCGTAGGCGATGTTGACCATGTCTTCGCCGACGGTGATCAGCGCGCGCCGCGTGGCGAGATCGTAGATGGCGCGGCCGTAGTCGGCCGCGTTGACGACGGTGACCGCCTCGACAGCCAGCCGCACGACATATTGCGCAACCGTCATGTCGCCGACCTTCTCGTCGGCCGGCAGGAAGGTCTTCAGCGTGATCGGCGTCGCTACCTTGCCCATGCGAATGAGTTCGGCGGCGACCTCGAAGATTTTTCTATGCAGCGGCTCGTAGAAATGGCCGGATTTCAGGAAGTCCGAGACGCGGTAGAAGGCATCGTTGTTGACCAGGATGGCGCCGAGTAGCGCCTGCTCGGCCTCAATGTTGTTCGGCGCCTCCCGATAGAGCGGTGTTTCCGCCACGCCGAATTTTCGCGCTGCTTCTGCCATGATGTCCCCGGTTTCGATCCCGGTCTCTCGATATCAGAATGGGACAAATCCATGCTGACTTATCTGCAACAGTGCCTGTCCAACCGGCTTTGATGCCCACTGTTCACAGGAACGACAAACCGTCCACAGGACAGTATTCCCGCACCCTGATTCCGGTTGACTCGACAAGGTGGCGATTCTACGCGACGCCTTGAACAAATCAAGAACGAAATGCGTCAGAGAAATGCACAGAAGATGCGCCGGAAGTGAAATGAGGCTGCATCTTCATTCGCCTGCCGAATCGCCCCAGTCCAACCGCCGGGCCAGCCTGAAAACATCGCCGTCGCGCTTGGTGAAAAGTCTCTCGCCGGCGTTTCCGTCCTTTTCGCAAAGTTTCAGCAGGACCTTGCCGGAGCCGGGTTTCGGCGGTGCGATCACCCGCGCCTGCGGGGGGTGGACGGCCGGATGGCGGGAGGCGGCGACGTAGATGAATTTCTCGTCCTCCCACGGCACGTCGGCGTCCTTGGCCAGCCGGTGCAGGCGCGAGCGCGCGACACGGCACGAAAAATGGCACCAGTCGGGCGCCGCGAGCGGGCAGGGCGCCTCATGCGGGCAAGGCGCAAGCACATGCGCGCCCGCCTCGATCAGGTGCCGGCGCACGGCAAGGATGCGCTGCCATCCGGCCGGCGTGCCCGGCTCGACGACCAGCAGCGTGTCGTCGGTCAGGTGCCAGAGCCGGTCGATGAGTTTTGGCAGCGATGCCGGCGCGATCTCGTCCAGCACATAGGCGCAGGTGACCAACTCGGCCGGCTTGAGGTCGGCAAGGTCGATGGTGACATCGCCGGCCAGCCAGGCGATCCTGGCCGTCATCGCCTCAGTGGCAAGCGCCTCGCCGATCCGGCGCACCGCGGCGCTCGCCTCGATCAGCACCGCCTGCTCGAGGTCGGGCCAGAGATCGAGCGCGGCCCAAAGCACCGTGCCAGGGCCAGCGCCGACATCGAGCAGGGTTTTCGGCGCATAGTCGGGCCGTGCCTCGCTGACCGCATCAAGGCTGGCACGGACGGCGGCGTAGGTCGCCGGCAGCCGCGTCGCCAGATAGGCCTTGACCGCCATCTCCTCGGCCATGTGCAGGCGGCCGTCGCGCAACTCGGCGCGGTAGCGGTCCGATAGCGTCTTTGCCGCCTGCTTCAATGTCGGCAGCGGCACTTTTTCGAGGAGGCGCTCGACGCCCTGCCGAAGCGGGATAGGCAGTTCCATAGCTCACGCCCCCCGAGGCGCGAGCAGGATGACCGAGGCGCCGACGATGCAGAGCGCGGACCCGGCAATATCCCAACGGTCGGGACGCACGCCTTCCACCAGCCACAACCATCCGAGCGAGGCGGCAATGTAAATGCCGCCATAGGCGGCATAGGCGCGGCCCGCCGCACTGATGTCTACCAGCGCCAGCAGGAATGCGAACAAAGCGAGTGAGGCCAGGCCTGGAGCCAGCCACAGCGGCGACTTTTCAAGCCGCCACCACGCCCACGCCGAAAAGCAGCCGGCGATCTCGGCAAGGGCAGCAACGATATAGATGAGATAGGTCATGAAAAAAGGTCTCGCGGCGATGGCGAGACCTTTTTCAGCGTGCGGGCCGGCAATGGCAAGCGGCAATGGCGAGATCGCCGGAAGTCTATTCCGTATCCGCCACCTTGCGGCGGCGCGCGGGCTTGGCGGCAGGGGCTTTTGGGCGATGCCCCATGTCGCGCATGTCCAGCGCCTTCTCGCATTTGGCCATGTAGTCGCGCGTCATCGGCAAGGTATCGTTCTTCTTGGCAATCTGGATCTGGAAGATCACCAGGTCCTGCCAGCGGAAGGCGGCTTCAGAGGCCGCCAGATAGAACTCCCACATGCGGCAGAAGCGCTCGTCGTAAATCGCCTTGGCCTTGTCGCGATTGGCAGCGAAGCGCTGGCCCCAGTGCTTCAGCGTATCGGCATAATGCAGCCGCAGGATTTCGATGTCGGTGACGACGAGGCCCGACTTCTCGATCGCCGGCATCACCTCCGATAGCGCAGGGATGTAGCCGCCCGGGAAAATATACTTGCGGATGAAGGCGCTGGTTGCCCACGGCACGCCGGAGCGGCCGATCGTGTGCAGTAGCATGACGCCGTCCGGCTTCAAGAGCGTCGCCGATTTGTCGAAGAAGGTGCGGTAGTGGTTGACGCCGACATGCTCGAACATGCCGACCGATACGATGCGGTCGAAGCGCTCGTTGAGCTCGCGATAATCCCTCAATTCGAAATGCACGCGGTTTTCCAGACCTTGCGCATGGGCCCGGTCGGTGGCGACGCCATGCTGTTCGGTCGATAACGTCACACCTTGCACGTCCACGTCGAAGGACTTGGCGAGATAAAGACCGAGCCCGCCCCAGCCGGAACCGATGTCGAGCACGGTTTGGCCGGCCTTCAGCCTGAGCTTGGCGGCAATGTGGCGCTTCTTGGCAGCCTGCGCCTCATCGAGCGTCATATCCGGCTGCTCGAAATAGGCGCAGGAATACTGCATGTCCTCGTCGAGGAAGAGCCTGTACAGCTCGCCCGACAGATCATAGTGGCGCTGCACGTTGCGGCGCGCGCGCGCCGCCGTGTTGATTTGCTGCAGGCGGCGGAAGGCGTGGCGCAGGCCCTCGATCGCTTTCGACCAGGTGGCATCGATGCCGCCGCTACCCATGTTCTGGAAGGCGATGCGCATGACCCCCAGCACGCCGCCCTCGAGTATGTCGAGTTCGCCGTCCATATAGGCTTCCGGTACCGCCAGCATCGGATCGAAGGTAATGGCGCGCTCGGCATGCGTGGTCTTGATGTGCATGTGCACCGGCTCGCCGCTGCCATCGCCGAAAATCACCGACAAGCCCTTCGGTCCGGTGACTTTGAGATTGCCGGTGCGCACCAGGCGGTCGAGAACGCGTTTCAGCAGAATATTCATGACCAAATGTCCCCTCTCGGTCAGACAGCCTGTCCTACTCTGCATCAACATATAGGGTTTCGAAAAGTTCCTGTTGGCACAAAAATGCCCGGGCGAGGCGCCCGGGCATTGGTCCAGAAATAACTGGAAGCCGACGAAATTGTTTAGAGCGCCGCGCTGACGCCCTGTGACGTGCAATCAGCCGTTGTCTTCACCGCCTTCGAACTCGGCATTGGGGTCGAAGAAGTTGTCAGGGCGCGCATTGTCATTGATGTCTTCGCCATAGATGGCTTCGGCGGTGGTCAGCATCTCGCCCTTGGCCTGGCGCTCGGCTTCGTCGGCCGTGCGGGCGATGTTGAGCGTGATGGTGACCTCGACTTCCGGATGCAGCGCGATCGCCACATTGGTAAGACCGATGGTCTTGATCGGCTGGTTGAGCAGGATCTGGTTGCGGTTGACCGAAAAGCCTTCCGCCGTCAGCAACTCGGCGATGTCGCGGGTCGACACCGAGCCGTAGAGCTGGCCGGTTTCGCCGGCCGAACGCACGGCGATGAAGCTCTTGCCGTCGAGCTTTTCCGAAACCTGCGTGGCCTCGGACTTGCGCTCGAGGTTACGGGCTTCGAGCTGAGCGCGCTGGCCTTCGAACTTCTTTTTGTTGGCTTCGTTGGCGCGCAGCGCCTTGCCCTGCGGCAGCAGGAAGTTACGGGCGAATCCGTCCTTGACCTTGACGGTATCGCCCATCTGGCCGAGGCGGGAAACGCGTTCGAGAAGAATGACGTCCATGGTTTTGTTCCTTCGTTTGGGCGCCAAAATCACTGGCATCGACGCCGAATTGTCTGGAACAGGTCAGGAAGCAGAGGGCGTCGCCGCCAATGTCGCTGTCCTGCCTGTCGCGGCAGTTAGAGGTCTTCACCTCAACCCGGGATTTGATGGTAGACCCCTCGGCGCCCGTCGCCGTGGGAAAAAGCGGGCGGCGAACCGCCCGCTGAAAGAGTGTTAGCGAACCACGTAGGGCAGCAGGCCAAGGAAGCGGGCGCGCTTGATCGCCTTGGCGAGTTCGCGCTGCTTCTTCTGGCTGACGGCGGTGATGCGCGACGGCACGATCTTGCCGCGCTCGGAGATGTAGCGCTGCAGAAGACGTACGTCCTTGTAGTCGATCTTGGGCGCGTTGGCGCCGGAGAACGGGCAGGTCTTGCGGCGGCGATGGAACGGGCGCCGGGTCGGGATCTGGTTGATGTCGACCATTATTCTGCACCCCCTTCAACACCTTCGCGCGGACGGCGCGGACCACGGTCTGCACCGGCGTCGCCACCGAAGCTGCGCGGCGGACGATCGCCACGGTCGCCGCGATCGCGGTCGCCGAACGAGCGCGGGCCGCGGTCACGGTCGCCGAAGCCACCGCGTTCCGAGCGCTCTTCGCGCTTCTGCATCATCGCCGACGGGCCTTCCTCATGCGCATCGACCTTGATGGTGAGGAAACGCAGCACATCTTCGGACAGGCCCATCTGGCGCTCCATCTCGTTGAGCGCGGCCGGCGGGCAGGTGATGTCCATCAGCGTATAGTATGCCTTCCGGTTCTTGTTGACCCGGTAGGTGAGGGACTTCAGTCCCCAGTTCTCGACCCGGCCGACGGACCCGCCATTAGCTGAGATGACGCCCTTGTACTGTTCGACAAGCGCATCGACCTGCTGCTGCGAGAGGTCCTGCCGGGCAAGAAACACATGTTCGTAAAGAGCCATATTGTTCTTTTGCCTTTCTTCGTTTCTCTCCCGGTTCCCGGCGGCAAAAGCCTCTGCAACTTCTCTGACCCGCCGATCCCTAAAGGAGGCGGGGAAGAAAGGAGCATGACGAGACGGTCGAGAGCGGAGACACGGGAGGCGGAAGCGCTTCTGGCCCCACACGAAGGTTTTCGAAAAACCTCCGGCCCTCCGTTCAGCCCCCAGCAAGGACCGGCAGATTGCGGGCGTCTATACAGGAATCCGGCTGGATGGCAAGGGCGAGCCGAAAATCCGCCGCTGCAAGGACGACATGTCGCGCGGCAGCTTTAGCTTGTATGCGGGACCAGCTTCTTCACCGTTTCCGGGAAGAAATCGGGCGCTGCGTGGCGCTTGCCGAACATCATGTCGTATTGCAGCAGGCGGAAATCGCGAATGGCCGGGTCGATTTTCTTCTTGCGCGCCCACTCCGGCGTGGCCTCGCCGGCCGGCGTCAACAGCAGATTGCGGTCAACGACACGGTAATGCTCGCGCATCTGGCCGAGGAAGCCGGTGTAATAGGGGTGGCTGATCCCGGCCGTGGTCAGGATATGGTAGGGCAGGAAGGCGGGGCTTACCGCGCCCATTTCCGCGGCCGGCCCGGTGCGGTTCGACCATACGATCAGCGGCGTCTGGTGATGCCGCAGCATCTGGTCAGGCGACTCCTTGCGCGGCGCGACATTGTCCTTGAGGAAGCCGGTTTCGACATAGACCGGACCGAGCGGCGGCAGATGGTCGCCGAAGAAGGCGATGACCGTCGGCCGCTGGCGGTTCTTCGCCCATTCGACAAGGCGCTCGAGGCCCTTGTCGGCGTCGGATGCTCCCTCTGTGAAGCTCAGCAGCGAATCCTTCGCCCATTGGCTGGTCGGCGCCTGCACCTTGTGGGTCGGATTGTAGTAGCGATTCGGCTCATAGGGACCGTGGTTCTGCAGGCTGACGGCGAAGAAGAAGAACGGATCGTCGGTGGCGTCGGCCTCGCGGATGATCTCGTCGGTCATCGCCGCGTCCGAGGCCAGCGGCCCGCGCTTTTCGAGATATGGCAGGTTTTCCTCCGACTTGAAGTCGTCGAAACCGAAATCCGCATAGACCGGCGTGCGGTTCCAGAACCAGCTCGTGCCCGGATGGATGGCGCGCGTCTCATAGCCTTGGCTCTTCAGGAACGTGGCCATCGACGGCACCGGCGCGCGGACATATTGCTGGTAAGGGATGCTGCCGGCCGGCAGGAAGGCATTGGAAAAGCCGGTCAGCGCCTCGAACTCGACATTGGCGGTCATGCCGCCGAATTCGGGCGAGAACATCGAGCCCGAGCGCAGCGTCCGCACATTGGGAATCGGATCGGGCGTGATGGTGACGCCGGGCAACTCGGTCGGATCCCAGAAGGATTCGCTCATGACGATGATGATGTCGGGCTTCTCGGCCGGTACGGAGACCGTCACGTCAGGCCTGTCGATTGCCGCGATCGACTTGTCGGAATAGCCCGCAGGCGCCGAGACGTGGGCCATCGGCACGTTGAGCGCGAAGGCGAGCGCGAAGCCGTTGGAGGCGTAGTTTTCCTTCTGGTCCCACATGATCGGGATGATCTGCAACCGGTCACGCGTCCACGAGAAGGTCGCGTAATCCATGATTGAGACGAAGAAGGCGAGCAGCGGCACTGTCAATGTCAGCCGGGCAAGGCGGCCCTTACGGCTGAGCGCCGGTACCCGGCGGCGCCATAGTCGCCAGCCATAGACGAGCAGCGATAGGCCGCCAACGATGCCGACCGCCATAGCGATGGCGGTCCCCGGGCGTTCGCGCACCAGAAGCGGCATCAGCGCCACGATCTGGCGTGAATACAAGAAATCGGTCGGATAGAGCGGATCGCCGAGATAGAGCGATTTCTGATGGCCGACAAAGGCCAGCGCCAGCGTCAGCGGCGCGACGATCATCAGGCTCTGGTGGCTGCGGCCGAGCACGGCATCGAGACCGATGAGGATCAACGCGAAAATGATGATGGTGGTCCAGCCCGGCTTGAACGGCTGCAGGAAGAAGGCGACGGTGCCGGCAAAGTCGCCGCGCACGATCAGTTCGACCGCAAACACCAGAATGGCGGCAGCGAGCAGGCTGACGAGGCCATAGCGGATAACGGGCCATTTCCGGCCCGGCAGATAGCCGGTGGCCGGATCGCCTTCCAGAAACTGTGGCGCGGCCTTGCCGGCGCCTTTCCTAGTCCTTGCCAACTTACAATTCCCCCGACCATACACAAAAGCGTCATTGAGCTGTCATCGATATGTCACAAAAAGCTAGCGCCTGTGGCTGAAATAAGAAGAGCCAGCAAACGAATCGTGAGCGATTTTCATCATGAGTGATCGACAAAAAGCCTTTTGGAACAGGCACTCGGCCAGCGATGCCGAGCCGGAGCGGCTCGGATTGGGCTGATGGCGGACTTGACTTGCCCGCCTGCCTTGCGTCACAGGCAGGAAAAATCAGCCGCTTGGGAGCCACAGATGGCCGTCGCATTCACCTTTCCGGGACAGGGCAGCCAGGCTGTCGGCATGGGCAAGGACCTCGCCGACGCCTTTCCGGAATCGCGGAAGATCTTCGAAGAGGTCGACGACGCGCTCGGCGAAAACCTGTCGAAGCTGATCTGGAAAGGGCCGGAAGAGACGCTGACGCTGACCGCCAATGCCCAGCCGGCGCTGATGGCTGTGTCGCTTGCCGCAATCCGGGCTATGGAATCGCGCGGCTTCTCGCTGAAGGACAAGGTCGCCTATGTCGCCGGCCATTCGCTCGGCGAGTATTCGGCACTTGCTGCCGCCGGTTTCGTCTCGATCGCCGATGCCGCCCGGCTCTTGCGTATCCGCGGCAATGCCATGCAAGCGGCAGTGCCGGCCGGCGAGGGCGCCATGGCGGCGATCATCGGGCTGGAACAGGCCGATGTCGAAGCCGCCTGCGCTGAAGCGGCCAAAGATTCAGTTTGCCAGATCGCCAACGACAATGGCGGTGGCCAGTTGGTGATCTCCGGCGCCAGGGCGGCGGTTGAACTGGCGGCGAAGCTGTGCACGGAAAAGGGCGCCAAGCGGGCGCTGATGCTGCAAGTTTCTGCGCCTTTCCATTCGGCACTGATGACACCGGCGGCCGAGATCATGCGCGAGGCGCTGGCCGGGGTGACGAAGAACGCGCCGTTCGTGCCTGTAGTCTCCAACGTGTCGGTCACCCCGTCCAGCGATCCCGACGCCATCGCCCGCCGCCTGGTCGAACAGGTGACCGGCCGCGTGCGCTGGCGCGAGACGGTGGAGTGGTTCGGCGCGAATGGCGTTGCGACGCTTTACGAGGTGGGCGCAGGCAAGGTGCTGTCGGGACTGGCTCGGCGCATCAACCGCGATATCGCCACAGGCGCTGTCGGCACGGCGGCGGATGTCGAGGCGGCATTGGCGGCGCTCGCATAACCGGCCACGATTTGACCCCACCCGTGTGAAGGGTGTTCTCTTAGATCAGGAGACAAGACATGTTCGAATTGACTGGCCGCAAGGCGCTCGTCACAGGCGCATCAGGAGGGATAGGCGAGGCGATCGCCCGGGTGCTGCATGCGCAGGGCGCCATCGTTGGCCTGCACGGCACCCGCGTCGAAAAGCTGGAGACGCTGGCCGCCGAGCTCGGCGACCGGGTCAAGCTGTTCCCGGCCAACCTTTCCAACCGCGACGAGGTCAAGGCGCTCGGCCAGAAGGCCGAGGCCGATCTCGAAGGTGTCGACATTCTCGTCAACAACGCCGGCATCACCAAGGACGGGCTGTTCGTGCGCATGGCGGACGCCGACTGGGATAGCGTGATCGAGGTCAATCTGACCGCCGTGTTCCGGCTGACCCGCGAGCTCACCCATCCGATGATGCGGCGCCGGCACGGCCGCATCATCAACATCACCTCGGTGGTCGGCGTCACCGGCAATCCCGGCCAAACCAATTACTGCGCTTCCAAGGCCGGCATGATCGGCTTTTCCAAGTCGCTGGCGCAGGAGATCGCCACCCGCAACATCACCGTCAACTGCGTCGCCCCGGGCTTCATCGAATCGGCGATGACCGACAAGCTCAACGACAAGCAGAAAGAGGCGATCATGGCGGCGATCCCGACACGGCGCATGGGCACCAGCGCCGAAGTCGCTTCCGCCGTCGCCTACCTTGCTTCCAACGAAGCTGCCTATGTCACCGGCCAGACCATCCACGTGAATGGCGGCATGGCGATGATTTGACAGTTGCGGGAAAACCCGCCTTTTCGCCTTGGACCCAGGCCGATTTTCGTGTAATGCGGCCCGCAACCCGGCGGTTCGGGCAAAAACCGGTCCGGTGCCGTTGCGTTTCCGGCAGGACCATCTTTCAGCTTGATTAGCGGCATTCTGCCCGCTAACGAAGACAGACAACCAAAAGACGAGGATGCCCAAATGAGTGACACCGCAGAGCGCGTCAAGAAGATCGTTATCGAGCACCTTGGCGTCGATGCCGATAAGGTGACGGAGCAGGCGAGCTTCATCGATGATCTGGGCGCGGACAGCCTCGACACGGTCGAACTTGTCATGGCGTTCGAAGAAGAGTTCGGCGTCGAAATTCCCGACGATGCGGCCGAAACCATTCTGACTGTTGGCGATGCAGTGAAGTACATCGACAAGGCTTCGGCCTGACGCTATTTGCAGTCATCACCGAGGAGGACCTGCGATGAGGCGTGTCGTCGTCACGGGCCTTGGGCTGCTTTCGCCGTTCGGCATGGGCTTCGAGCATAGCTGGAAGGAGCTTCTGACCGGCCGCAGCGCAGCCAAGCGCATCACCGAGTTCGAGGTGGAGGATCTTGCCTGCAAGGTCGCCCACGTCATTCCGCGCGGCAACGGTGATAACGCCACCTTCAATCCCGAGGCCGTTCTCGAGCCGAAGGAACTGCGCAAGATCGGCGACTTCATCCTTTACGGGATCGCGGCCGCCGACGAGGCGTTGAAGGATTCGGGGTGGACGCCGAAAACGCATGAGGAGCAGTGCGCCACCGGCGTGCTGATCGGCTCCGGCATCGGTGGCATCGAAGGCATCGCCGAGAACGCGATGATCCTGAAGGAGCGCGGACCACGCCGCATCAGCCCGTTCTTCATCCCCGGCCAAATCATCAATCTCGTCTCCGGCCAGGTTTCGATCCGGCATGGGCTGAAAGGCCCCAACCACGCCGTCGTCACCGCTTGCTCCACCGGCGCGCACGCCATCGGCGATGCCGCCCGGCTGATCATGTGGGGCGATGCCGACGTAATGGTCGCAGGCGGTGCCGAAGCGCCGGTGACGCGGCTGTCGATCGCCGGTTTCGCTGCTTGCCGTGCACTGTCCACCGACCGCAACGACGCTCCGGAGACGGCTTCGCGTCCCTATGATCGCGACCGCGACGGCTTCGTCATGGGCGAAGGCGCCGGCGTCGTCATTCTGGAAGAGCTGGAGCACGCCAAGGCGCGCGGCGCCAAGATCTATGCCGAGGTAACCGGTTACGGTCTGACCGGCGATGCCTATCACATCACTGCGCCGGCCGAAGATGGCGACGGCGCCTTTCGCTGCATGGTTGCGGCGCTGAACCGGGCCAAGCTGACGCCCGCAGACGTCGACTACATCAACGCGCACGGCACCTCGACCATGGCCGACACGATCGAGCTCGGCGCCGTCGAACGGCTGGTCGGCAACGCCGCGTCGAAAATATCGATGTCGTCGACCAAGTCGTCGATAGGCCATCTTCTGGGTGCGGCGGGCGCCGCCGAGGCGATCTTTTCGATCCTCGCCATTCGCGACAACATCGCGCCGGCCACCATCAATCTCGACAACCCGGAGCGCGAAACGGCGATCGACCTGGTGCCGCACAAGCCGCGGGCCCGCCAGATCGACGTGGCGCTGTCCAATTCCTTCGGCTTCGGCGGCACCAACGCCTCGCTGGTCTTCCAGCGCTACAATGGCTGACCGGTCTGTCGACCGGCGCGGTCAGCGCGTGTCGTCAATTTTGCCATATTCGCCCCTACTCTGCCCAAGGGGATTCGTTGCAAGATCAAACGGTAGGGCGCCATGAACACAAATCCGGCGGACAACGGGGAATTCGGGCAACGGTCCGCACCGTCGGGTCCGATCGTGCCGAAGACGGCCAGCGAGGCATTACGGCCTGAAGCCGGCACACCGCCGCCCAAGCGCTCGCGCGCTTCGCGCAGCCAGTTCGTCGTGTTCATGAACTTCGTCATCTCCTTGGTGATGCTGTTGGTTCTGGCGGCCGGCTTTGCATTGTATTTCGGCAAGCAGGAATTCAACGAGCCCGGCCCGTCGGCCAATGCCGACACCTTCCTGGTCAAACCGAGCACCGGCGTCCAGGAAATTGCCGAGCAGCTCGAGCGGCGCGGACTGATCAGCGACGCGCGCATCTTCCGCCTTGGCGTGCGTGCCTTTGGCAATGACGCCGCGCTGAAGGCCGGCGAATACGAGATCAAGCCGCAGGCCTCCATGCGCGACATCATGGAGCTGCTGAAGAGCGGCAAGTCGGTGATGTATTCGCTGACCGTCCCCGAGGGGCTAACCGTCGAGCAGGCGCTGCAGCGCATCGCCGATCAGGCAGCGCTCGACGGCGATATGCCTGCGACCATTCCACCCGAGGGCAGCCTTGCTACCGACACGCTGCGTTTCACCCGCGGCGCGACACGCCAGCAGATGGTCGACAAGCTTTTGGCGGATCAGAAGAAGCTGGTCGACGACGTCTGGCAGCGGCGCGCTCCCGATCTGCCTCTGGCCAGTGTCGATGACTTCGTCATCCTGGCTTCGATCGTCGAGAAGGAGACGGGCAAGGGCGACGAACGTTCACGGGTCGCCGCCGTCTTCCTCAATCGGTTAGCCAAGGGCATGCGGCTGCAGTCCGATCCGACCATCATCTACGGCCTGTTCGGCGGCAAGGGCAAACCCGCCGACCGCCCGATCTACCAGTCGGACATCAAGAAGCCGACGCCCTACAACACTTATCTGATCAACGGCCTGCCGCCGACGCCGATCGCCAATCCCGGCCGTGCGGCGCTGGAAGCGGTGGCCAACCCGTCGAAGACCGACGACCTTTATTTCGTCGCCGACGGCACCGGCGGTCACGTCTTTGCTGCAACGCTCGCCGAGCACAACGAGAACGTCGCCCGCTACCGGGCTCTCCAGAAGAAGCTTGCCGATGAAGCCGCCAAGGCCGGCGCTGCCAAGGCCGACGCCGCCAAAGTGGAAGGTCAGACCGATGCGCCGGTGGACGGCGATACGGGAGCGGCGCAGTAGCGCCGGACGGTTCTGGGATCGTCCCTCCGATTCGTTTGACGGCAGGGACGTGCCGATTTTTTAATCCGGAGCGCCTTGCGTCCGATTTGGCGCGAAAAGGCGCTCCAGCATTTTGAAACCGCATGATCTGGCCGGAATCGCTTCCGGGGTCATGCGCCAGGGGGTCGCAAGGGCAACATGAATTTGCAGAGCATGACCGGTTTTGCACGGGCTGTCGCCGAACATGACGGCACGTCGATCGCCTGGGAGGTCAAGTCGGTCAACGGCAAGAGCGTCGAGGTCAGGCTGCGGCTGCCGCAGGGCCTTGAGCGACTGGAGCCGGCCGTCAGACAGACGGTGCAAAAGCGCTTCTCGCGCGGCAATTTCCAAGCAACGCTGACCGTCGGCCGCGCCGCCGGCCAGCAGGCGCAGCCCGTGGTCAACGAGGCCTTCCTGAGGGATCTGGCGGAGTTGGCCAAGCGGCTGCAGGAGCAGTTCGGCGCAGCGCCGGCGACAGCCGACGGGCTGCTTTCGCTACGCGGTGTGCTCGACATCCCCGAAACCACCGAAACCGAAGAGGCGCGGGCGGCACTCGACAGCGCGATTCTCTCGGCGCTCGAAGTGTCGCTGGGCGGGCTGGAGCAGGCACGCCAGGGCGAGGGCGCCGCACTGCGCTCGTTGCTGTCCGGCCATATCGACGCCATCGAGGCGCTGACGCTGCGCGCCGAGGCCGATCCGTCGCGTGAGCCGGCGGTGATCCGCGAACGGATTGCCGAGCAGGTTCGGCTGTTGATGGATGCCTCCGCCAATCTCGACGCCAGCCGGTTGCATATGGAAGCGGCGTTCCTGGCGACCAAGGCCGACATCCGTGAGGAGATCGACCGGCTGAAGACGCATGTGGCGTCCGGCCGGGTTCTGCTGGCAGGCGGCGGCGCCATCGGCCGCAAGCTCGATTTTCTGGCGCAGGAATTCAACCGCGAATCGAATACGCTGTGTTCGAAATCGAATGCCGCTGCGGTCACCGCCATCGGGCTGGAGCTGAAGGCGGTCGTCGACCAGTTTCGCGAACAGGTCCAGAATCTGGAGTAACCCTGATGGTCGCCAAAGAGCCTGTGGTTGCTAAGGATTTGGGTTCCCGCATTCGTCGCCGGGGTCTGATGCTCGTGCTGTCGTCGCCGTCCGGTGCCGGCAAGTCGACGATTGCGCGCAACCTTCTGGAAAGCGATTCCAGCCTCGAACTGTCGGTCTCCGTCACCACGCGGCCGCGCCGCGGCAGCGAGATCGAGGGCGTCCATTATCATTTCCGCACC
Source organism: Mesorhizobium sp. M6A.T.Cr.TU.016.01.1.1 (assembly GCF_003952585.1). Taxonomy (NCBI): domain Bacteria; kingdom Pseudomonadati; phylum Pseudomonadota; class Alphaproteobacteria; order Hyphomicrobiales; family Phyllobacteriaceae; genus Mesorhizobium; species Mesorhizobium sp. M6A.T.Cr.TU.016.01.1.1. The sequence continues at coordinate 6,703,927 of NZ_CP034452.1, read as the reverse complement.
ATGCGTGAGTTCGAGCGGCTGCGCGATTCAGACGAGCTGCTCGAATGGGCCGAAGTGCATGGCAATTGCTATGCGACGCCGCGTGAGCCGGCCGAACTGGCGCTGGCACAGGGCCGCGACATGCTGTTCGACATCGACTGGCAGGGTGCCCAGCAGCTCAAGGAGAAGATGCGCGCCGATATCGTTTCCATCTTCATCCTGCCGCCCTCGATGAAGGAATTGAAGGCGCGACTGAAGCGCCGTGCCGAGGACCAGGAATCGGTGATCGAGACGCGTCTGAAGAACGCCCGCAACGAGATCGAGCACTGGAAGGAATATGATTTCGTCATCATCAACGACGATCTCGATCGTGCCTTCGCCGAAGTGCGCGGCATCGTCATCGCCGAGCGGCTCAGGCGCGACCGCCGGCCCGGCCTGTTCGATTTCGTCTCGGGCCTGCTCGACGAGAAGACGGATTAGGCGCCTTCCTTCTCCCCGTAAACGAGGAGAAGAGCTACACTGCGTTGGTCAACCGCACGAATTCTTCGATATCAAGCGTTTCGGCGCGCCGCGTCGGATCGATGCCGGCGCGCGTGAGCAGGGCTTCGCCGCCGAGGCCCTTGACGCTCTGGCGCAGCATTTTGCGGCGTTGGCCGAAGGCCGCTTCGGTGACGCGGCTGAGCTTCTTGACCTCGGCGGGCAGGGGACTTGCCCGCGGCACCAGATGCACCACCGACGACACCACCTTGGGCGGCGGCGTGAACGCTTGCGGCGGCACGTCGAAAGCGATCTTTGCTTCCGTCCGCCAGCCTGCCAGCACACCCAACCGGCCATAGGCATCGCTGCCGGGGCGGGCGACGATGCGCTCGGCCACCTCGCGCTGGAACATCAGCGTCATCGATGCGTAGAAAGGCGGCCAATCGGCAACGGTCAGCCAGCGCACCAAAAGCTCGGTACCGATGTTGTAGGGCAGGTTGGCGACGATCCTCACAGATCCGTTGCCCCCAAGCGCCCCTTGGGCAAGCGCTGCAAAATCCGTCTTCAGCGCATCGCCGGCAATGATCTCCAAACGGCCCGGATAGTGATCCGACACCTCCGCGAGCGCCGCCAGGCAGCGCTCGTCGCGCTCGATGGCGATGACCCGACCAGCGCCGTGGGAAAGCAGCGCCCGGGTTAGGCCGCCGGGACCCGGACCGACCTCGATCACCGTGGCGTCCGTCAGGTCGCCGGCGGTGCGCGCGATCTTGCCGGTCAGATTGAGGTCGAGCAGGAAATTCTGGCCAAGCGCCTTTTTCGCCTGCAGCCCATGGCGTTCGATCACCGCGCGCAACGGCGGCAGCCTGTCGATGCTCATGCGACCGCTCTCATGCAAAGCCTCATGCGATGGCAGCCTTCGTCCCGGTGTCGGCAAGCCTGCGGGCGAGCCTTAGCGCCGCGATCAGGCTGTCGGCCCGGGCTATGCCCTTGCCGGCGATATCGAAGGCGGTGCCGTGATCCGGGGAGGTGCGGATGAAGGGCAGGCCGAGCGTGACGTTGACCGCCTCGTCGAAAGCCAGCGCCTTGGCCGGGATCAGCGCCTGGTCGTGGTACATGCACAGCGCCACATCGTAGCCGGTTCGGGCGCGGGCATGGAACAGCGTGTCGGCCGGCAGCGGCCCGAAAGCATCGATGCCTTCCGCCCTCAGCCTGTCGATCGCCGGGCGGATGATGTGCTCGTCCTCCGCGCCCATCGCGCCGCCTTCGCCGGCATGCGGATTGAGGCCGGCAATGGCAAGCCGAGGCTTGGCGATGCCGAAACGATGTTCGAGGTCGGCGGCGGTGATGCGGGCGGTCGCAACGATCAAGTCCGTCGTCAGCGCTTTCGGCACCTCGCTCAACGCAATATGGATGGTGACCGGGACCGTGCGCAATTCGGGACCGGCAAGCATCATCACCGGCATTGCTTCGGCGCCGGTGTGGAGCGTCGCCAGATGCGCCAGATACTCGGTATGGCCGGGGAAACGGAAGCCGGCATCGTAGAGCGGCTTCTTGGCGATTGGGCACGTGACGACCGCCGCTGCGCGGCCGCCGAGGCAGTCGTCAACAGCGCGGTCGATTGCCTCGATGATGCCGGCGGCGTTGGCTGTGTCTGGCCGGCCGGGGTCGTCGACGAAGCGGGCGACTAGCGGCACGACGGGCAGGGCGCGTGTAAAGACGCGCGCCGCTTCGGCTGGCATTGTCTCCGTGATTGGCATATTGGCGACGAGCCGGCGCGCCCGTGCGGAAACCAGCGCCGGATCGGCGAGAAGATAGAAGGGCGGCACACCGGCGGTGTCGCGCGCCTGCCAGGCGGCAATGGCGATCTCCGGCCCGATGCCGGACGGATCGCCGACGCTCAACGCCAGCGGAAGCTTTATCTCTGGCACGCCCAGGGTGTCTTAGCGCTCGACGATGCGGGCTTTCTTCCGCAACTCCTCGACGTACTTCTTGGAGAGCTCGTCGGCGTCCTTGCCGGTGGCGCCTTCGCTCTGGAACACCATCTGGGCGGCCTTGTCGTCGGACACTTCGCGTGACGAGCAGATGCCGATGAACTCGACCCCGCGATCCGTCTCGCGCGTGCTGGTGGCACCCCCGACCTTGGTGGCTTTGATCTGGTCGGCCCATTCCGGCGGCAATTGCGGTGCCAGCACCCGGCCGAGATCGCGAACGGTGACGTCGATCAGGCCCTTGGCAAATTCGCGCGAGGTGTTGCAGCCGTTGAAGCGGGCGCGCATGGCGTCAGCCTCGCGCTTGCGCTTGGACAGCGTAGCGCTGCGCTCGGCCGCCGGCACGACGAAGATGACTTGCTGCAGCATGTATTCCATGGCGGTCGGCTTGGCGCCGCCCTTGTCGAGCATGCGCCTGACTGCGTCCTGCTCGCTCATGGCGCCGCCGCCGCTCTCGGAGCGATGGCGCGCGGTCAGCGCCTGATTCCAGGCCATCTGGGAGCGGATGAACTCCTTGAAATGCTCCTTGCCGACGCCGGACTGCGCCATGACGCCATCGAGTTGCTTGAGCTGCATCTTGTTGGTCGTGGCAAAGCGCTGATAGGCGGCGTCGACCTGGGCGTCGCTGATGCGGATGCCGAGACGCTTGGCTTCGGCGACGCGCAGCGTCTGCTCGATCATCTCGTCGGCGGCGTCGCCTTTCTTGCGCTGCAGGCGCAGGAAGGCAGCCCGATGCTGGATGTCGCCGGTGGTGATCGGTACGTTGTTGACGACGTATTTGATCTGGCTGGCGAAAGCCGGCGGCGGCATCATGGTGATCAAGGCCGAGGTCGCCGCCACCAGCAGCGCGAACCCTGCCGAAAAGAGGTATTTCCTCATCGAAAGCATCCCAATTCTATCTCGGTTCCGGCCCAATTCTATCTCATTATGAGGGAGCTGAAACCCGTGCCTGCCCTATGCGGCGAAACGATGTCGTTAGCGCGACGTGCGTCCACTTGGGCGCACAAGGTGCTCTCTAAACACTTTGAATCTACGCATCGTGCTTTCCGAAAATCAATTCCGACTTTCGGGCCGATACGTTGGCCGCCTGTTCCGGCCGTCTGCTGCTGGCCAGCCGTCTGCTACTGGCTAGTGTCTGCTACTGAATGGTGTCGATGGAGCTTTGTGACGAGCCGAAATCGCCGAGCGTGCGGAACGACAAGTTGAAACCGATGTTCTGCGACACTTCCTTGGTTTCCAGGTCGCGGGATTCTGAGAACGTCATCAAATAGGTGAAGCATGAATCACTATAGGCAAAGCCGACCCCGTCCTTGACCAGGACACTTTGCTCCAGATCGTAGGTGCCGGTGCCGAAGACACGCCAGTTCTCGGCAAGTTGCGTCGAGGCGCCGAGCGTGACCTCATGGCGATCGGTCGTGAAGCCATAGAGCGGCTGCGCCTGGATGAAGGCATATTTGGCGCTGAGCGAAATCGGCAGGCCGGAATAGGCTGCTTTCACCTCGGCGCGGCGAACCTCAAGGCTCTGCTCGTCGAAACGGCCGCTGACCGAGCCGGAAACTCCGCTGGGGCTATTAAAGCCGACGAGGCCGACATAGTCGGAGGTCTCGGTCTCAAGACCGGAATCGGCTCCAACATTGACCAGGTCCGGCGAATCGAAGGAGTTGCGACCGCCCAGCTGGTAGGATTGGCCGAACAGCGCGTTGGTGCTCCAGCCATTGTCGTAGGCGCCGGAATAGCGCAGCCCGACATTGGCGCGCGTGCCGCCTTCCATGCGATCGTAGCCGGAGAACTTGTCACGCTCGAACAATGTCGTGGCGTCGAAGACGAAGCTCTGGGCGTCCTCGTTGGGGACAGCGAGGCCACCGACATATTGCTCGTTCGGACGCACGAACACCTGCGCCATCGGCTCGAAGATGTGGCTGGAGCTGGTCGACGAGAACAGCACCGGCCAGCGCATTTCCAGCCCGGCGGTCGCCATGTAGCGGGCGAGTGATGTCCGCATGTCATCGCTGGCATTTATCTCCGGGTTCATCGCCATCTGGTTGATGGCGGTGAGCGAGGCCGAGGACGCATTCACATAACCGACGTCGCCGCGCAGCGCCAGCAGCGGCGTCAGCAGCAGCCCGCCATCGGTGGTGAAGGTGCGCTTCCATTCCGCTTCGGTGGTGAGGCGGCCCGACTGGCCCTCGATGCCGCGGACATTATTGACGGACGCAGCGTTGTTCGGATCGGAAAGGATCCTATCCAGCCTTTCACGGCTGATGGCCTGTGCGTTGACATTGAACGACAATTGCCCGCCGCCCACAGCCATGTCGGGGATGTAGGCGTAGTCGAGCGAGGGCAGCACCCAGGGCTGCTTGCCGGCGCGCGCGGTCGGATCGTCAGGGAGCGTCTTTTCCTGGACCTCGAAGCGCATGGCGCGCACGTCGAAATAGTTGCGGCCGTTGAGGCCTGTCAGGTAGATCGAGGAGTGGTGCACGCTCTCGTTGAAGTCTTCGATGGCGTAGGTGCGCGAGAAGTTCTTGTCGGTCTGCAACAGGACATCCCAGCCGAAGTCCCAGCGCGGATTGATGGCGAACTGACCCTTGGTGCCCATCATGCCGCGGAACTTGTTCGGGTCGCCGGCCGAACCTGAATCGACATTGTTGCCGTGGCTGTCGATGAATTCGTCGGGGTCCTCTTGCCGGATGCCGGCGACCTTCAGGCTGTACTGGCCGTTGTTGAAGCGCTGGCGCCACTCGGCCTCGCCGAGGAAGCCTTGCTTGGTGTAGCCGCTGCCGGTGACGGTGAGGTCGTAGGTTGGTGAGAGCGCGAAATAATACGGGACTTTGACGCCGACGCCGAGCTCGCTCTTGTAGGCAATGCCGGGAATCAGGAAGCCGCTCTTGCGCTTAACGGTAGGGTCGGCAATCTCGAAGGCCGGCAGATAGGCAAGCGGAAAGCCGAAGAACTCGAAATTCGAATTCTCGAAGCGAACCGTCTTCTTCTCGCCGTTCCAAATGATCTTTCTGGCTTTGATGCGCCAGGTCGGCGCTTTGTCTGGTTGGTCCTCGCATGGCTCGCAGGCCGTGTACACGCCGTTGTGGAACGTCGTCAGCACGCCGCCCATGCGTTCCGCGCTTTCGGCGGCGAAATATGCCTTGTCGACGGTTTCGACACGCAGCGCGTTGACGAAGCCGTCAGCGAAATCGTCGGTGATGTCGACATGCTGCGAATAGATCTTGGTGCCGTCGCTGTTGATGACCTCGACATTGCCGCTGGCGACGAGGCGCTTGGTGTTGCGATTGTACTCGACCCGCTGGGCGACAAGGCGGTTGCCGCCATAGTCGATCTGGACGCCGCCGACGGCCGTTACTGTCTGGTTGTCGTTGTCATAGACCAGCGTATCCGCTGCCAGCAGCATTTGCGAGCCGGCGGGGACGTCGGCTGCCATGTCGCTGATATCCTGGGCAGAAGCCGGAATATTCGGGACGACGCAAGCGAGCAGGCATGCCAAGGCGCTCGCTCCATAGAGGCGCGCCAAACCGGCCTGCCTATGGATGCGCAAAACCGCCCCCCTCACTAGCCGTCTTCCTTGTACAGCAAGAAAGTCACCCCGAAGAACATAGCCACGACAACCGGAACCCATGCAGCCACGACTGTGGGTACGAATCCCGCCACGCCGAATGCCTTGACCAGCACCGTCACGACATAAAGCAGAAACCCAGCCAGGACGCCACCCAGAATCATCGTCGCGGATTGTCCCATCCTCGCAAATCGCATCGACACCGTTGCGGCAATCAGCGTCATGGCGACGAGAAGGAACGGCAGCGCCACCAGCGAATCAAACTGCATGGCAAAGGCATTTGCCTTGAGGCCGAAGGAGCGGGCAACCTCGATCTTGCTGGGCAGATCGTAGAAAGGGATGGTTTCCGGGCGCGCCAGCCGCTCTTGCACGAATTCGGGCTTGAGATTGGTCGACACCCGGTCGCTTGCCACCGATTGGATGTTGCCGTCCCGGAAAACCTTGACGTCCTGCAGTTCCCAGTAGCCATCGCGCAAAAAGGCGTGCGCCGCGTCCTTGCGTTCGACGATGTCGCCTTGCGGGCTGAGGACGAAGAAGACGGCATCGGCCATCTCGAGGCCCTGATTGAGAATGGCGCGCGCGCCGATGATGGTATCGCCGGTACTGGTTTTCTGCCGGATCCAGGGCTCGGCGTCGGCCGACACGGCGTTCGACTTGCCGGAGCGGAGCTGGGTTTCGATCTTTTCGGACCAGGAAAACGCATGCGCGGCGATCGGATTGATGACGCCGACCGACAACACGCCGAACAGCAGCGCCCCGATGCAGCACGGCAGCAGGAATTGCCATGCGGATACGCCGGCGGAACGCGCGATGACCAGTTCATATCTGCGATTGAGCGAGACCAGCGTCGCCATCGCCGAGAATAGCCCGACGAACGGCACCGTCTGCAGCATGATCATCGGCATCCTCAGCGCTGAAATGGCGAACGCCGTCCCGTAGGTGAAGCCCGGCAAGCCGGTCGTGCGACCGGAAAGCTCGGTGAAGTCGATCAGGAACACGAGCGCCAACAGGCCGATGAAGAACCAGATGGTGATCGTCACGTAGCGGAAGAAGAAGTATCTACCCAGGGTCCAGCCCATTAGCGTGTCCAGCCCATTAGCCGGCCCCTTGGCCAGAAGCGCCACGCCTGGCGAAGCGAAGCTTGATGGCGCTCCAGCCGTCACTGAAGCGACCGGCGAAATTCGTCATCCAGTCGGCCCAGGCGACCGGCAGCTCCATGGTCCGGTTGGAGACTATGAACCATGTCGCGACCGCGGACGCCACGATAGGAACGCCGTAGACCATATAGGCATATTGCGGAACGTTGTCGGCTTTACCGGCGGCAAAGAAACCAAGCCAACGTACGAAAAGCGCAATCGCGATGGCCGTGATCAGCGGATGGATGCGCGCCTCGCGATGGGATCGCGCATCTCCCGCGACCGCAAGCGCGATCAGCGCGAAGACAAGTGAATAGGACCATTCGGAAAAACGCTGGTTGAGCTCGGCCAGATACCTGTTCGGCTTTTTTTGGAACGCCTTGTCGTTCGGACTGGGATTGAGCAGGTATTGGGTCGTCCGGTCCTTCGGCAAAAGCAACACGTCCGATGAGGCCGACATGAAGGCGGACAGGTCGAAGGCATAGGAGGTGAATCGGATGACCGAAAGATCGCCGGTCAGCGTTTCGCGATGGATGACGCCGTCGTTCATCATCAGCACCTTCTCGTCGCCGCTTTCGATGATGGCTCCGGTCTTGGCGTAGTAGATAAGGTTAACGCCTTCTTCGCGCGAATCGGCGACGAAGATGCCGCCGAGGCGGTTGTCCGGAAGCCGCTCGCCAATCTGCAGGAACAGGCCGTCGTCGATCTTGCGAAAGGTGCCTTCCTGGATGATCAGCGACAACAGATCGGCACGCGACGACGCCACCAGCTGGCGGTTTTTCTGGCGTGCATAAGGGTCGACGCCGTTGTCGACGGCGAACGACAAGACGCTGGCCGCCAGCGCCAGCAGCATGATCGGCCTGACGATGGTCCAGCGCGAGGCGCCCGCGGCGTTCAAGACGGCAAGCTCAGAATCGGAATTCATCGCGCTCAGCGTCTGAGCGACGGCGACCACCAGGGCGAAAGGCACGACAATCGGGATGATCGACGGAATGATCAGCGCAGCGACCTCGAAGAAGGTCAGCGCCGACTGGCCGCTGTCGGTGACGAGATCGATGCGGGCGAGCACCTGCGTCGTCCACACGATCGCCAGCGTCCAAATAAGCGCTGCCAGGAACACCGCCAGCGCGCGACGCATGATGTAGCGTTCAACGACCTTCATAGAGGCTTTTCTCGATTTTGCCGAACGGCATCATGCCTCCAGACAAAGTAGTCGTCCGGCGACGCCTGCACAACCGGTCCCGTTTGGCGGTTCGATCTGGTTTCCCGTCCCACATCGTTATTCCCGGTGGCCGGAGTGTCGGCGGCAATGGATAAGAAAGGGCGAACATCGATGGTTAACAAGAGGTTGCGGCAGGAAAGCGGGGCCGTGCCGCGACGAATCGCCGTCGATTCCATCCGCCATATGGGATCTGATTCCGGCAAAGTCTTGCCAAATGCCGGAAAACGACCAAATGTCGCGCCGATCACGGTCATGGCCGCCGTGGCCGCGACGGGTACAGACATGGAAGCAGAAGTAACAGAATTGCGCGGTCAAACCGGCCAGGAATCGATTTTTCACGGTGCGATCGTGATCGGCGCCGGCGCGGCGGGGCTGGCCGCCGCCCATGCGCTGAAAAAGGCCGGCGTGCCGACGCTTGTCCTGGAAAAGGAAAGGCGGCTTGCCGAGCCCTGGTACCGGCGGCACGAACGGTTGCATCTCAATTCGCATCGCGATCTCTCGACGCTGCCTGGCGTCGACTATCCCGCAGGCACCCCCGCCTTTCCCCACAAAACAGCAGTCATCCGCCACCTGAACGATTTCAGCCAGGCGCACAATCTTCCGATCCGGCTTGGCGTCGCCGTCGAGGAGATCGCGTTCAACGGCGATCAATGGACCATTGAGACCAGTGCCGGGCCCCTGCCGGCGCATCATGTCGTCGTTGCCACCGGGCGCGACCGGCAGCCGTTCATTCCGCAGTGGAAGGGCGCCGACGACTTTGCCGGCCGCATCATGCATTCGGCGGATTTTGGCAAAGCCGAGGATTATGCGGGAAAAAAGGTGCTGGTTGTCGGCGCTGGCAATTCGGGCTTCGACGTGCTCAATCATCTGGCGGGGGCGAACGCCGCCTCTATCTGGCTGTCGGCGCGCAACGGCCCCTCGCTGCTGCCCAAACGCATCGGCAAGATCGCCGTCCACAGGCTTTCGCCGTTCTTGGCGCGATTGCCGGTTTGGCTCGCCGATGCGGTGATGGCGGCAACGCAGCGCCTGGTTTTCGGCGACCTGACGAAGTTTGGCTTGCCGCCCGCGTCCTCGGGGGGCGCAAGCCGCCTGACCGACGACTACACTGCGATCGCCACCGACGACGGCGCCGTTCGCGCCATCAAGGCCGGCCAGGTCGTGGTACTGCCGCAGGTAAGGGAATTTACCCGCGACGGCGTCATCCTCGACAACGGCAACCTGATCGCTCCCAATATCGTCATCGCGGCGACCGGCTACCGCACCGGGCTCGAACGCATGGTTGGCAAGCTCGGCGTCCTCGACGGCAGGGGCGTTCCCCTTTTCAACGGCGGCGAGACCGACCCGAAATTGCCCGGCCTGTGGTTTACCGGCATGCGGCCAAGCATTCGCGGTTGCTTCGCCAATGCCCGAATTCAGGCCAAGGCAATCGCGCAGCAGATCGTCAGGCAGAGGCGATGAACTGAAAAATAGGGTGGTGCTTCCGGTCGGAAACGGCCAAGTATCGGGTTTCGTCAAGGCACTCTCCCAAAAACCAACGCCGTTCCCGAAAGCAGGACATGATGACTTCGAGACCTTCGATCGCCTTCGCCAAATTCGCAGCACCCAAAAAGGGCAGTGTCTTCGTGCTGGCGGCCAACGATGGCGGTCTCGGCGATGCGGCGAAGACTTGCGATCCGGCAAAGACCCTGGAGCGGGCGTTCCCGGTGGCCGACTTTTCCGGCAAGTTCGCCAGCCTGGTCGAAGTGCTGGCGCCGGAGGGCACATCGCTCGACCGGCTGGTGGCGGTCGGCGCCGGCAAGGTCTCGGGGCTCGACGACCATGCCTGGCTGAAACTCGGCGGCTCGATCGCTGCATCCTTGCGCAAGGCCACCGAGGTGACCGTCGTGCTCGATCTGCCGGATGCTGACGTCGGCGGCAGGCAAGCGGCACAGCTTGCCGCGGGCATCCTTCTGCGCAGCTATACCTTCGACAAGTACAAGACGAAAAAGGACAATAATGACGGCCAGCGCGATGGCAAGAAGGCCGAGCCCAAAAAGCCGGTCAAGGTGACCATCCACACCACCGATCCGGCGGCGGCGAAAAGAGCCTTCGCCGACGAGGTGGCGGTGATCGACGGGGTGCTCCTGGCGCGCGACCTGGTCAACGAACCGGCCAATATACTCGGGCCGGTGGAATTCGCCGCCCGCGTCAGCGAACTGGAAGCGCTCGGCGTCACGGTCGAGATCCTGGTCGAGAAGGATATGAAGAAGCTCGGCATGGGCGCGCTGCTCGGCGTTGCGCAAGGCTCGCCGCGTGGCGCCCGCATAGCCGTCATGCGATGGAACGGCGGCAAGGCCAAGGACAGCCTGGTTGCCTTCGTCGGCAAGGGTGTCACTTTCGACACCGGCGGCAATTCGATAAAGACGGCCTCCGGCATGGAGGACATGAAGGGCGACATGGGCGGCGCGGCCGCCGTGACAGGGCTGATGCACGCGCTGGCCGCGCGCAAGGCCAAGGCCAACGTCGTCGGCATCATCGGGCTAGTGGAAAATGCCGTCGACGGCCACGCGCAGCGTCCCGGTGACATCGTCACCTCGATGTCGGGTCAGACCATCGAGGTGCTCAACACCGACGCCGAAGGCCGCCTCGTTCTGGCCGATGCGCTGTGGTATTGCAACGATCGCTTCCAGCCGAAATTCATGGTCAATCTGGCGACGCTGACCGGCGCCACCATGGTCGCGCTCGGCCAGCACTATGCCGGGCTGTTCTCCAACGATGACGAATTGGCGAACAGGCTGACGAGCGCCGGGCAGGCGACGCAGGAACGAGTGTGGCGGATGCCGCTCGGCGCCGAATACGACAAGCTGATCGATTCGAAAAATGCCGACATGAAGAACATCGGCGGCCGCTACGGCGGCGCCATCATCGCGGCGCAGTTCTTGCAGCGCTTCGTCAAGGATACGCCCTGGGCGCATCTCGACATCGCCGGCACCGCGATGGGCGCGCCGTCCAGCGAGATCAACCAGTCATGGGCCTCCGGCTTCGGCGTCAGGCTGCTCGACCGACTGATGCGCGACAATTACGAGGGGTGAGGCCTTTCAAGGCGCAATCATGGCTGACGTCCTATTCTATCACCTGACCGAATCGACGCTGGAGGATGCGCTCCCCGGCCTGCTCGAGCGCAGCGTCGATCGCGGTTGGCGCGCCGTGGTGCAGACCGGCACCGAGGAGCGGCGCGACGCGCTGGACCAGCATCTGTGGATATTCAGAGACGATTCGTTCCTGGCGCACGCGACGGACAGCGAATCCCATCTGGCCGAGCAGCCGATCCTTTTGACCACCGGCCAGGACAATCCGAACGAGGCGCAGATACGCTTCCTGGTCGACGGCGCGGCGCCGCCGGAGCTTGGCAGTTATGAGCGCGCCGTGTTCCTATTCGACGGCCACGATGCGGCCCAGGTCGAGGCGGCGCGCATGCACTGGAAGACGATGAAGGAAGCCGGCCACGCGGTCACCTACTGGCAGCAGACTTCAGATCGGCGCTGGGAACGCAAGGCGTGAAGCTGCCGCCTTGGCTATCGTCAACCTGGGATCAGATCGCCGAGCAATCGGGTCGCGATGCCGAATAAAGAGCATCGGACCAAAAGTGGAAGAACCCTGAAAGGGTGGTTTGCTGATCGTTGAGACGCGCTACAACTGAAGCCGTTCAGCCAATTCAATGAAGTCGCTGATCACCAGGTCCCAGGCCTGATCAGGGTGCAAGTCCGTGGTCTGCGCTAATCCGTGCTCGGTCGGACGCGGGACAAAGGCTGTTCGCAATCCGCATGCCCGAGCCGCTGCAAGGTCGCCATTGTGAGCGGCCACAAGACAGATCTCATTTGGCTTCATTGCCAGGACGTCAGCGGTGCGAAGATAGGCTTCCGGCATCGGCTTGTACGCTCGCACGACTTCGGCGCCGAGGATCGCATCCCAGGGGATGCGGCTACGCTTCGCCATGTTGAGCATGAGGACGATGTTCCCGTTCGAGAGCGGCGCGATGATATAGCGGGCCTTCAGCCGTGTGAGGCCTGCCACCGCGTCCGGCCATGGCTCCAATCGGTGCCATGCCAGGTTCAGTTCGTCCAGCTCGGACGCCGGCACCGACGCCGGGTCGATCCCGAATTCTGGCAAAACAGCTTCCAGATTCTCCCGATGCAGCACGTCGAGCCGTGTAAAGGGCCGCCGGCCGCTGCGCACCTCCTCCATCGCTGGGGAGTAACGGCGGCGCCACGCATCTGCGAAAGCGGTAGGAATGGCCGTTCCGGCTCCATGCCGCTTCAGGAACGGTTCAGCTTCGCGCGCCACGCCGCTGCGCCAATCGACGACAGTGCCGAATACGTCGAATACCAAGGCACGTACACCATCCAATGGCATCACATTCGGCTCCTCGATCCGCACACCGCGTCTTTGGCACGGATTGGCCTGAGAAGTCGACTGCATGGTCCCCGTCGGAAACGCGGCTGGTTCGCCAACTCAGCTTGCCCTTCATGGATTAACCGGCCGTCGATCTTCTGGCAGCACCGGTTCCGTGTTCTCAACCTCATCGCCGTCATCTGCCTGTCAAAAAAGTGTCAGGTGAGCTGGAATAGGCCTCGGCTTGGCCCGTTAACCCGCCATCTCAACCGGAGATGGAAGGTGCTTCCATGCTGCATAGCGTTCCCACGACGAGAGCGACAGTCGGTGTATTCGCCGATGCCGAAGGACGGCAGGCATGGTTGTTCCGGCCGCTATCACCCAGATTGGTCATCGGCTTGCTTTCCCTGCAAGCTTGCACCTTTGTCATTCTTTACGGATTGGACGGACTGCCGATCGAAGGCCGGCTGTCGCTCTCGGTCTTCGCCGGGGTCCTGATCGCCTGGGTAGTGCTCGGCCTGCCCGACATGCCTGTGGCGCTCGCCGGCGCGCTTACCCTTGTTGTTTCGGGTGCGGTCGACGAAGAGGCCCTCTTTGCCACGCTCGGCAGCGAAATCATCTGGCTCCTGATTGCCGCTTTCGTCATGGCGTCGGTCATGCGCAGCAGCGGTACCGCCGAGCGCCTGGCAGCCGTCGTGCTGACGCGCTGCAGGACGGTTTCCCGAATGTTCTGGGGCGCGACGCTGGTCATTGCGCTGACCGCCTTCGTGATTCCTTCTACCTCAGCCCGCGCGGCGATCCTCATGCCCGTGTTCTTCGGTCTTTCGAGTGCGATCGGCAGACCATCCGTGACCAGAGGGCTCGCGCTTCTGTTTCCCTCCGTCATCTTGCTCTCAGCCTGTGCTTCGCTGACCGGAGCTGGCGCACATCTGATTGCCGCCGATTTCATGAGGCGTGTCAGCGACACAGACATCGGCTTCGCCCACTGGGCGCTTCTCGGCGGGCCGTTCGGGTTCGTCACGAGTCTGCTTGCCTGCGGCCTGATCCAACTTCTGTTTCTGTCCGCCGAAGACCGCAGCGCCGCGATCGGCACGCTGCCGGTCAGGCACCGTTCAAATTCATGCAGCGATGCTACCGTGCTGACAATCATGGGCGCGACCGTCCTGCTTTGGGCGACGAACGCGCTGCATGGACAGAATATTGCCGTCATCGCGCTCGTCGGTGCCTTGCTTGCCGCTTCCAAGCCGGTGTCGGGGATTTCGCTTAAAGAGGCGCTTAAGGGTGTCGAGTGGAACCTGCTTCTGTTCCTCGCGGCCACGCTTTTGATCGGCGAGGCGCTGCTCACCTCCGGCACCGCACGCTACCTCGTCGACCAGACGCTTGCGGCGCTCGGCGGCCACCTGTCATTGGCCCCATGGATGGTCATCGCCATCGCTGCCGTGATCTCAAGCCTGGCACATATCGTGATTATGTCTCGCACTGCGCGCGCGAGCGTCCTCATCCCAGCGGTTGCCTTGCCGTTTTCGGCGTTCGGCGTCGATCCGTCGGTCCTGATCTTCGTGACGACGATCGGCAGTGGCTTCTGTCAGACGCTGATGGTCTCGGCAAAGCCGGTTCTCCTGTTCGGTTCTGCGGAGGCCCTGACCTTCACACAGGCAGACCTCCTCCGGCTGGCTCTGTTCCTCTTGCCGCTCTTCGTCGCTCTCCTCGTCGCCTTCTCCTTGTTCGTCTGGCCGCTCCTTGGCCTGCCGATCGAAACACTTTCCGCAATGCCCGCCAAGGCATGACTTTCGCCTGTTATTTTAGAAAGGAAACCAAAATGTCGATGACGATCCTGATTGCGCCTTCCGGTTTCAAGGAGAGCCTGACTGCTGATGAAGCGACGGCGTGCATCGCTGCCGGAATTCTACGGGCGATGCCGGACGCGACCATTCTCAAGGCGCCGATGGTCGATGGCGGGGAGGGCTTCACCAACACACTGGTCAATCTGACCGGTGGCACGCTGCACCGGTTATCCGTCACTGGCCCGGTGGGGGACCCGGTAGACTCCTTCATCGGATTCATGGGTGGTCAGCCAGTCCGCACCGCCGTGATAGAAATGGCCGCAGCGGCGGGCCTGCGTCTCGTTCCACGGGATCGCCGCGATCCGTGCCTGACGACAAGCTTCGGCGTCGGCGAGCTCATCGGCGCCGCCCTCGATGCCGGTGCCGACCGTATCCTGCTTGGCTGCGGCGACAGCGGCGTCAATGATGGTGGTGCCGGCATGGCCGAGGCGCTCGGCGTGCGGTTTCTCGACGATAGCGGCCGCCCGCTCGCGAGAGGCGGGGCCGCGCTCCGGCATCTCGCTTCTATCGACATGACGGGCATCGATCCCCGCCTCGCGAAGGTGCGGATCGATGCGGCCGTCAACTGGCACAATGTGCTGCTCGGGCCCAAAGGTGTTGCCCGCGTGTTCGGTCCCCAGAAAGGAGCAACGCCGGCGCAAGTCGAGGAGCTTGCTGCCGCGATGGAAGTCCATGCCAAGGCGATCGAGCGTGCGACCGGCATTCAGGTTGGCACCGCCCCGGGTGCCGGCGCATCGGGCGGACTAGGAGCAGCCGTGCTCGGCCTTCTTCTGGGCCGGCTCCATCCGCGCTACGAAATCGTGATGCAGTATCTCGACCTCGACGCGTTGATCGATCGCGCGAACCTGGTGATCACCGCCGAGGGAAGCCTGGATGGCCAAACGCCCTATGGCAAGGTGCCATCCGAGGTGGCGCGCCGCGCCAAGCTGCGCGGCCTGCCCGTCATTGCACTCGCCGGAACGATTGGCAAAGGTGTGACGCTCAACTTCGAGCACGGCATTGATGCCTTCGCCAGCATTCTCAAACGGCCGTGCTCACTGGAGGAAGCGATCGAAAATGCCGGCAAGCTGCTGACGCGAGCCGCCGAGGATGCCGTGCGCCTGATGAGCGTTGGTATAAGGCTCGCTCGACCTCCAGCCCGCATTGTGCGGCGCATGGCAGAAAACGGCCTGGTATGCCACAGCGGCGACACCGGACTATTGCGGCCTCATAGCGATTAAAGGCGAAAAGGGGCTTTAGAGATCCGTCCTACCCGGCGATTTGCCTTAGCGAATGCGAACTCCGACCCACGAGCGCCAGTTGCCTCTAACGTCGGCTTTCGAGATGCCATCTCGGCAGGGGGGAATGACCGACTAGGGTCACGGCTTCAGCTTCAACTTCTGGCGGAGAAGGGTCGTGAGCCGCAATTCAAACTGAGACGCTGCCCAGCCACTTGACGAAAGGATGACCGCGCGCAAAACTGCTAAGATGTCAGACCAATTTTGGATGTAGGTGGCCATGGCGCGCGGCGAACTGCCCGGGGCCACGCGTGTGGCAATCGCCACGCTCCCACCGCTGGATCGCGGCAAGCAGGTCATGGAAGCGCTGGCTGACTATGTCGAGCGCGCCGCGCTGAAGAGCGGTGACCGGCTTCCGACCGAGCGCGAATTGATGGCCGCGCTTTCCGTCGGACGTTCGACGATACGCGAGGCGATGGGGCGTTTCGAAGCGCTCGGCGTCACCGAGACCCGCAAAGGCAGCGGCACCTATCTGCTCAAGCCGATATCCGCCGGCACGATCCATTTGCCGCTGTCGCTCAATACGGCAGAGCTGCGCGACGGCCTCTTGCACACCCTTGAGGTGCGCCGCGGCATCGAGGCCGAGGCGAGCATGATCGCGGCGCGGCGGCGCACAACCGACGATCTGCGGACGATCGAGGAAAAGCTCATCGAGATGGAGCGCGTCCATCTTGCCACCGGCACGTCGGGTCCGGAAGATTTGGCCTTTCACCTGGCCGTCTACGACGCCACGCACAACCCGCTTTTCCGGCAGCTCCTGGGGCAGATGCGCGAAGCGTTCGAGCGCTTCTGGGACCACCCTTTCGATCGCCAGGATTTCGCGCGGCGATCGTTCCCGCATCACCGCGAGCTGTTCGATGCCATCGTCGCCAAGGACGCGGAGCTGGCGCGCGGAAAAACGCTGAAGATCCTCGAGATCGTGGAAGAGGATATCGAGGAAATGTCGAAATGAACGGTCCCGATTTTTTCGACGAGGCATCGCTGATCGCCGCGCATGACGAGGGCAACGCCTTCGATGCCGTCGTGCCGCCGATCGTGCAGACCTCGCTCTTCACCTTCCCGAACTATGACGAGATGCTCGAGACATACCGCGGCGAAAAAGTGCGACCGACCTACACGCGCGGGCTGAACCCGACCGTGCGCATGTTCGAGGAAATGCTCGCAAAACTGGAAGGCGCCGAGGACGCTATCGGTTTTGCAAGCGGAATGTCCGCCATCTCGTCGGCAGTCCTGAGCTTCGTCGAGCCGGGCGACCGCATCGTCGCGGTCAGGCACATCTACCCGGACGCGTTCCGGCTGTTCGGGACGCTGCTCGCGCGCATGCGCATCGAGGTGACCTATGTCGACGGGCGCGACGAAGCTGCCGTCGCAAGCGTCCTGCCTGGCGCCAAGCTGTTCTATATGGAAAGCCCGACCAGCTGGGTCATGGAAACGCATGACATCGCTGCGCTCGCTGCGCTGGCGAAGTCCCGTGGCATCCCGACCATCATCGACAACAGCTGGGCCAGCCCGGTCTTCCAGCGGCCGCTGTCGCTCGGCGTCGACGTCGTGGTCCACTCCGCGTCCAAATATCTGGGCGGCCACAGCGATGTCGTGGCCGGCGTGGTCGCGGGCTCGAAGGACTTGATTGGCCGCATCCGCGGCGAAGCCTACCCATATCTCGGCGGCAAGCTGTCGCCATTCGACGCCTGGCTCTTGATCCGCGGCTTGCGCACACTGCCGATCCGGATGCGCGCGCATCAGGCCTCCGGCCTCGAAATCGCACGGCGCCTGCAGGATCATCCGATCGTCGAGAAGGTCTGCCATCCGGGGTTGGCCAACCTGCTTCCCGCCGGGCTCACCGGCACGTCGGGCCTGTTCTCATTTGTCTTCCGCGACGGCATCGACATCCGGACGTTTGCCGACCGCCTCAAGCTGTTCAAACTGGGCGTGTCCTGGGGCGGCCACGAAAGCCTCATCGTGCCCGGCGAGGTCGTGCTGCAGCAGAAGGCCCAACCCAATTCCGCGATGGCGTTCGGCGTCCATCCGCGGTCCGTGCGTCTCCATGTCGGCCTCGAGGGAACCGAGGCGCTGTGGAGTGACCTGGAAACGGCGATCACAGCCGCTTCCGAAGAAAAGACCTGAAGCAACCAGACAAGAAGGGAACGGAAAATGAAGAAGCTTCTTATCGCGGCATTCGCCACCGTGCTGATGTCGGGTGCTGCACTCGCCGACACGACGCTGAAGCTCGTGGAGGTGATCACCAGCCCCGAGCGCACCGAAACCCTGAAATCGATCGTCTCCAAATTCGAGGCTGCCAACCCGGGCACAAAGGTCGAGGTCATCTCGCTACCCTGGGGCGAGGCGTTCCAGAAATTCGCGACCATGGTGTCCGCCGGTGAAATTCCCGACGTCATGGAGATGCCGGACACGTGGCTCTCGCTCTATGCCAACAACGGCCTTCTCGAAAGCCTAGAACCCTATCTTGCCAAATGGGAGCACACCTCAGACCTCACCGATCGCGCGCTAGAGCTCGGCCGCGACGTGAACAACACCGCCTACATGCTGCCCTATGGTTTCTATCTCCGGGCGATGTTCTACAACAAGAAGCTGTTCCAGGAGGCTGGTGTCGCCGAGCCGCCCAAGACGATGGACGAGTTCGTGGCGGCGTCGGAGAAAGTCTCCAAGCTTCCGGGCAAATATGGCTACTGCCTGCGCGGCGGGCCGGGTGGTCTCAACGGCTGGATGATGTTCGGCGCAACCATGGCCGGCTCCAACAAATTCTTCAATGAAGACGGCACCTCGACGATGAACAGCGAAGGCTGGGTCAAGGGGCTGACCTGGGTCGTCGACCTCTACAAGAAGGGATTGGCACCGAAGGACAGCGTCAACTGGGGCTTCAACGAAATCGTCGCCGGTTTCTACACCGGCACCTGTGCCATGCTCGATCAGGATCCAGACGCGCTGATCGCAATCGCCGAGCGGATGAAGCCGGAAGACTACGGCGTCATGACCATGCCGAAGGGGCCGTCCGGCAAGACGTTTCCGACCATCGGCTACGCCGGTTGGTCGATGATGGCGGCCAGCCAGAACAAGGACCTCTCCTGGAAGCTGATCGAAACGCTCGAAGGGCCCGAGGGCAATGTCGAGTGGAACAAGCGCACCGGAGCGCTGCCGGTCCACAAGTCGGCCGAAAAGGATCCGTTCTACGCGAGCGAGCAGTTCAAGGGCTGGTTCGCCGAACTCGAGGACAAAGATGCGGTGCCGACGGTCATGCCCACCTACCTCGAGGAGTTCGCCTTCTTCAAGGACTCGATGGTCATCAAGACCAGTCAACAGGCCCTGCTCGGCGACATCACGCCCGAGGAAATGGCCAATCAGTGGGCCGACTATCTGACCAAGGCGCAGCAGAAGTTCCTGGCCAAGAAATAAACGGCGGACCGCGAGCTTCGGAGCCGCTTATCGCGGGCGGCTCCGAATAGGTCTCGTCCATGGTCGATTGGAAGGATGGCGAATTGGAACGAAAGCGTTAGCTGATGGTTTTTGACGCCACTGCCGGGCTTCCGGAATCGCGCCGCCGGTCGCTGGTCGACCGGATCACGCGCCACGCCGAGCCATATCTTTACACCTCCCCGGCGCTGATTCTGATCGTCACCATCATGCTGGCACCGCTGGTGCTTGGCCTGTCCTACGCCTTCCGCGACGTGCACTTGCTCAATCCCTTCTCTGGCGGCTATGTCGGGCTCGATCATTTTCGCACCCTTTATGACGACGACAATTTCTACCGGGCGCTGCGCAACACGCTGTGGTGGACCGGCGCATCCGTCTTGCTGCAATTCGTGTTCGGCCTGATCCTGGCGCTGTTGCTCGACCGGCCGTTTGCCGGCCGCGCCATCGCGCAGGCGCTGGTGTTCCTGCCCTGGGCGGTGCCGACCTTCCTGACCGGGCTCAATTGGGCGTGGCTGTTCAATCCCGTCATCGGACCGCTGCCGCATTGGCTTTATGCCCTCGGCCTCATGAGTGAGCCAGCCAACATCCTTTCAAATCCGCAGCTTGCCATGTGGGGACCAATCATTGCCAACGTCTGGTGGGGCATTCCCTTCTTCGCCATCACGCTGCTGGCCGCGCTCCAGGCCATCCCGCGCGACCTCTACGAAGCGGCGGCGATCGACGGCGCCGGCGCCGTCAGGCGGTTCACGTCGATCACCTTGCCGTTCCTTGCGCCGACCATTGCGATCACCGTGCTGTTGCGCACCGTCTGGATCTCGAACTTCGCCGACCTGATCATCGTGATGACCAGCGGCGGGCCGGCCGACCGCACGCAGATCGTCGCGAGCTACATCTTCACGCAGGCTTTCAGGGCGCTTGATTTCGGCTACGCCTCGGCCATCGCGCTGGTGCTGCTCGTCCTGCTGCTCGCCTATTCGATGCTGATCGTCATGCTGCGGCAGATCCTGATGGATCGGGGCTGATGGATCGGGGGATGACCAGATGAACAGGTATTCGATCTTCGGCACCGCGCTGCACCGCCTGGCGATCCTCTGCTACGTGGTCTTTGCGCTGTTCCCGCTGTTCTGGCTGTTGAAAGTATCGGTCACGCCGAACGACCTGCTCTATTCGGAGGGCGTGCGGATGTGGCCGTCGCGGATGAGCTTTGAACATTTCCGCTTCGTGCTGGCCCACAGCGCATTCCCGATCTTCTTCAGGAACAGCATGATCGTTGCCGGCTCGACGGCCGTGATCGTGACGCTGCTCGCGTCCCTCTCTGGCTATGCGCTGTCGCGCTTCACCTTTCGCGGCAAATACTGGCTGGTAGCACTGATGCTGCTCACCCAGATGTTTCCATTGGTGATGCTGGTCGCGCCGATCTTCAAGATGCTCTCGCCGCTCGGGCTGACCAACAGCCTGACCGGACTGGTCGTCGTCTATACCGCCTTCAACATTCCCTTCGCGACATTCCTGATGCAGTCGTTCTTCGACGGCATTCCCAAGGAGTTGGAGGAGGCGGCCAAGATCGATGGCGCCACGCAGTTCATGGCATTTCGCCAGATCGTCCTGCCGCTGACGCTGCCGGGCATTGCCGCGACGCTGGGCTTTGTGTTCACCGCCGCGTGGAGCGAGCTGCTGTTCGCGCTGATGCTGATTTCGGGCAACAGCGCCGCCACGTTTCCGGTCGGTCTGCTCACCTTCGTGTCGAAGTTTTCGGTCGATTTCGGGCAGATGATGGCGGCCGGCGTGCTGGCGCTGATCCCGGCCTGCCTCTTCTTCCTGTTCATCCAGCGCTATCTGGTCCAGGGCCTGACGGCCGGCGCGGTCAAGGGCTGAGTGAGGTTTCATGGCATCGATCGACATCCGCAACGTTCGCAAGAATTTCGGCATCGTCTCCGTGCTGCACGGCGTCGATCTGGCGATAAAGAACGGCGAGTTCGTGGTGCTCGTGGGTCCGTCTGGCTGCGGCAAGAGCACGCTGCTGCGGATGATCGCCGGGCTCGAGGAGGTGACCGAAGGCGAGATCCGGATCGACGGCGTGCGCGTCAATGAGCGGGCACCTAAGGACCGCGACATCGCTATGGTGTTTCAGTCCTACGCGCTCTACCCGCACATGAACGTTGCCGAGAACATGAGCTACGGCCTGCGGATCCGGAAGGCCGCCCGCGAGAAGATCACAGCTGCTGTCAGCAATGCGGCCAGGAAGCTTGAGCTGCAGCCGCTGCTTGCGCGGCGGCCGAAGGCACTGTCGGGCGGTCAGCGCCAGCGCGTGGCGATGGGACGCGCGATCGTGCGACAGCCCAAGGCATTCCTGTTCGACGAGCCGCTGTCCAATCTCGACGCGCGCTTGCGTGAGCAGATGCGGGCAGAGATCAAGAAGCTGCACCGCGATCTCGGCGCGACCTCGATCTATGTCACCCACGACCAGATCGAGGCGATGACACTGGCCGACCGGATCGTCGCCATGCATGAGGGCGTGGTGCAGCAGGTTGGCAGCCCGCTGGAGCTTTACGACCGCCCGGCCAACCTTTTCGTCGCCGGCTTCATCGGATCGCCGGCCATGAATTTTCTGTCGGCACGCTACGAGGTCACTGGGAGCACGGCCGGCGCACGACTGCCTGATGGAACGCTGATTGCGCTGTCGTCAGCCTATCAACTCGAGGAAGGCGCGGCGGTGACGCTCGGCATCCGGCCGGAGCATGTCGAGATGTCGCCGGCCTCGGAGAGCAGCCTGAGGGCGACGGTCGACCTGATCGAGCCGACCGGCTTCGGCATCATTCTGCACCTTGGCCTGCATAGCCTGCCGTTCAATGTCTTCACGCTCGATCGGGCTGCGCTTACAGCCGGTCCGACGGTGACGGTCGCTTTCCCGCCGCAACATTTGCATTTGTTCGATGGGACTGGAAAGCGCGCATTGGAATCGGACCTCCAGAAGAGGAAGAGCTGATCCTCCGTTCGGTTTCCAGATCATTCGAATTTTCCCAAACCGGTTCCCACCCTTGAGGCCGATGCTATTGTCTATCTTGGCACCGCCGAATTCGATACGACATTCGATCTCGGCCTCGACATGGGTCCTGGACGAGATGGAACGCGCCCGCGACGGCGCTAGACCATGATCCCGAACCGAATGTCAGCGAAGCAAAAAGTGGGAACCGGTTTTCGGATAAGATCATGGTCAAACAACAAGAGGGCTAGGTAGTTGAGCGCATGCGCTTTCTGTTTCTTCTGATCCTGCTCGCCGGCACCGGCATCGGCGTCGTCTATCCCTGGGCGATGACCAATTTCTCCGGCCATGAGATCGGCACCTGGCGGGTCTACGAACAGGGCCGGTTCAAGCCGGTGACGGTGCCGCTGGCCGCTCGCGACGCGCCGGTGCGGGTGCTGGTCGATCTCACCGCCAGGACCGAACGCATCGTCGTCTCGCAACAGCGCACGGTGCTGACGCTGACCGCCGCCACCGGCGGCAGAACGGTGCTCGCCTCGACGCTGCAGTTCACCCATTCGGAGAATCCGCGCCAGGTCAGCCCGCAACTGCCGGACAAGGTCTTCCGCGATGAGGCAGGCCTGATCGCGACGGTCAGCCCCGGCCCCTACATCTTCACCGTTGGCCCCGGCGATGCCGAGGGCATCGAGATGCGGGCGGTGGACCTCTTGCTGCGCTCCGGCGTCGGCGAGATCGACAGCCGGGCGCGGCCGGTCGGGTTTTCGCTGATGGCGGCCGGCCTGATCGGATTGCTGTTGGCGCTGCGTTTCGGCGGCGGCCGGCCGCAAAATCCGAATTCGCAGCCGCCACCGCCGCGCTGGGGCAGGGGCTCGAATTAGCTCGTGAATTATCGCCACGCCTATCACGCCGGAAACTTCGCCGATGTCGTCAAGCATGTCGTGCTGAGCCGGCTCGTCGAATATCTGAAACAGAAGGACAAGGCGTTTCGCGTCATCGACACCCATGCCGGCATCGGCCGCTACGACCTGTCGTCGACCGAAGCGCAAAAGACCGGCGAATGGCAAGGCGGCATCGGCCGGCTGGTCGATGCCGCATTGGATGCGCCGGCGGCAGCACTCCTGGCGCCTTATCTGGAAGCCGTCCGTTCGCTCAATCCCGAAGGCGGCGTGAAAAAATATCCGGGCTCGCCGATGATCGCGCGGCATCTCATGCGCAAGCAGGACCGGCTGTCGGCGATCGAATTGCATCGCCAGGATGCCGCGAAGCTGAGAGCGCTGTTCCAAGGCGATTTCCAGACCCGGGTGATCGAGCTCGACGGCTGGCTGGCGCTCGGCGCGCATCTGCCGCCGAAGGAAAAGCGCGGCCTCGTGTTGGTCGATCCGCCGTTCGAGGAGGAGGGCGAATTCGCCCGTCTGGTCGACGGGCTGCAGAAAGCGCACAAGCGCTGGCCGGGCGCGATCTATGCGCTGTGGTACCCGGTTAAGGATCGCAAGGCGGTCGCCGCCTTCCGGAAGGCGCTGGTGCAGTCGGGCATTCCGAAGCTGCTCGACATCGGCTTCGAGATCAGGCCGCCATCGGCCGAGCCCAGCCTCGACGGCAGCGGCATGGTGGTGGTCAACCCGCCGTTCACGCTGGAAGGTGAATTGCGCACGCTGCTGCCGGCGCTACATAGGCTTCTCGTGGTCGAACAGCCGGCGCACTGGACGCTGGAATGGCTGGCGGCATAGGGCGGCAGAGGTGTTCGCGCGCCTGCCTCGGTTGAAGGCAATTTCAAACTAAGAAACCATCGTCTCTACAACCGCTTGACCGCGCGCAAGCGAATCCGCACAGTGCGCGCAAACCGACCATAAGAGGCTGCCATGACTCGCTTCGCCCAATCCGCCCTTGCCGCACTGATCGCCCTTTGCACGCCGCTCGGCACATCCCTCGCTGTCACTCAGGCAGCAAAAGCGGCCGACCTTGCCGTCTATACTGACGAAGACGGCGGCGTTTGCGGCGAGGCCTGGGTGCTGAACAAGATCACCAGCCGCTTCTCCTACCAGGTGCACCACGTGCCGAATCTGCCCGATGTGGAGATCACCGATTTCCAGCGCATCCACCAGCACCGCTATTTCCCGGCCAATGACACCTGGCCGATCGGCCGCCGTTATTGCGGCGCCACCGTCAGCCTCTCCGACGGCCACGCCCGCACCATCTGGTATCTGATCGAGGAAGGGCAGGGCTTTGCCTCGATCGGCGACAACGTCGAATTCTGCGTCTCGGGCTTCGACCGCTGGATGGTCTACAACGGTCGCTGCCGCGTCCTGCGCTGAACGCGTTTAACTGGCTGCTCCGCCTCATCGAGAATTTTGCGAAGGAAGGCGACGTGACCGCGAAAGGCGCGTCGTCCGATTGACGTCGCCCTGACGCGCGTTTGCGGCCGGCGTCCGACGAACAGCTTTTCGACATCGATATATCCCGCCTTGGCAAGCGTTTCGATATGCGCGCCGAGATTGCCGTCAGTCGCATCGACGATGGCCTTCAATCGGGTGAATTCCAGCGCTTCGCGCCTTTCCAGAGAATTCAGCGTCGCCATGATCCTGAGCCGCACGCTCTGGTGGATGATTTCGTCGGCAGCCATCATCGGGCCTGCTGTGGTGTCCGGCGTTCAGTCTCACTGATCTCGGCCAGCGCTACTCGATCTTGCGCGAATGACATTGCGCTGCTCCCGCGTACTGCAGAATACTCTGTGAGATGGAGTAATCTGTCAATCCTAGCAAAAAGGAACGATGCAAGCGAAGGCCGTTGCCCACATAGAGATCAGGCAAGCTCATGGCGCAGAACGGATCGCGCTTTGCTTTTGTCGCTTGTGTAGACCGTCCGTTTGCACAAGACGACGAGATCAATGAAGCAGCGCATCATGGTTTTGCCGGTCGATGATCAACGAGCAAAAACGCTTGCTAACCTTCAGCGTTTCGTAGCGGGATTGGTTCCGGTAAAGCGGGCAGAATGTCTGTCGCAAACCCTCGGCAAAGGTCGAAGAGCAGCAGCGGCATTTTGTGAAATCAGCACGAGCTTGTGTCGCCTGTAACCAAAACTTAAACTGCAAAATTCATGCTGATGCTTCGCTGGCTAGCAAGCCGCGAGTCAGATATGCATTGCACGCCGGGTCACTAATGGCCGTCGGCACAACGGAAGGGGCATGACATGGCTAAACAGTCATCCAAAGCGCCGGCATCCAAGTCACCGGCAAAGAAGTCACCAGCAAAGAAAGCACCGGCAAAAGCAGCGGCGGCGAAAGTCGCAACCGCTGTGAAGAAAGCGGCACCTGCTGCCAAGCCGAAGGCCGCCGCGGCCAAGGCAAAAGCAGCGCCGGCCAAGAAGCCGGCCGCGAAAGCCGCGGCAAAACCGGCAGTGAAGAAAGCAGCGCCTGCCAAGGCCAAAGCGGCACCTGCCAAGGCCAAGGCTGCGCCGGCCAAGGCAAAAGCAGCTCCGGCCAAGAAGCCAGCTGCAAAGGCCGCGGCAAAGCCGGCAGTGAAAAAAGCTGCACCTGCCAAGACTGCACCGGCCAAGAAGGCTGCGCCCGCAAAGAAAGCGGCGGCAGCGAAGTCTTCCGCAGCCGTGAAGAAAGCAGCGCCTGCGGCCAAGCCGAAGGCGGCGCCTGCGAAGGCGAAGGCCAAGAAGTAAATCGCCTTTCTTCGCACGCGGAGGGCAGTACTGAGGACAGTTGAGGGCGGGTGCCGGACAGGCGCCCCGCTCGCTGGTTCGGTGCTCGGGCGAGCAGACAGAGGCGGAGGGAAGACAGCTTTTCGCAGCTCCCAGGACTTCGCCCTACGGCGAAGTCCGGTGGGGCATTTCCTTGCGCCCGGAAGGACAGATCTGCTCACGTCTGCTCTGCTTATCGCGTCTAGATCGATGTTGAGACAACTGCTGCTTGCTGGCGGCTGGTTTTCCCGCTTTTGGCCGTTGATCGGCGGAAGCTGATCGGTCAACAGTGCCCGCTGGCAAACAGGAACCCGATCATGCCCAGACTGCTCTACGCTGCCACGTCCCCCTACAGTTCAAAGGTGCGCATGGCCGCGCTTTATGCCGGCATTGCCGTCGATCTCGTGCCGGTAAAAACCGAAGACAAGCCGGCTGAGCTGATCGGCGCCAACCCGCTCGGCAAGATTCCAACGCTGGTGCTCGACGACGGTCGTTCGATTCACGACAGCCGCGCCATTACCCAGCATCTCAATCGCGTGTCGAAGAACGCGCTGTTTCCGCGCAATCCCGACAAGCGCCTTGAGGCGGAAGTGCTTGAGGCGCTGGCCGATGGCATCTGCGACTGCGCGCTGTCAATGGTCTATGAGCGGCGCACGCGCCCCGAAGACATGGTGTACCAACCCTGGCTCGACCGCCAGTGGGCGAAAATAACCGGTGCGCTCGATCTGCTCAACGCCAATCCGCCAAAGCTGCCCAAGAAGATCACCGCCGGCCAGATGGCGCTGCGCGCCTGCCTTGGCTATCTCTCACTGCGCTTTGCCGGAAAATGGGAAAAGGGCCGCAGCCGGCTGGTCCGCTGGGCAGCGCGTTTCGACGAGAAGTTCCCGGAGCTGAAACCCTGCGTTCCGGGGTGAGTGCCTGAAGCGGGGCTGCCGACCGATGGGTGGCGATTTGATCTGTCGTTTACTTGCCCTGATCATTTGTCTGTCCGCTTGTACTGGCATTGGCCTTGAACTCAGCACCTTGATGAATGGTGGCGCCTCGATATTCGGCTCGCTATGGGTGTTGATTGGATATTTCACGATCCTGACCAACGGTCTGGTCGCCGTCGTATTCGGAGCCGCCGCATTCCTCGGGGAGCGTTTCGATCACCCACGGTTGGTGGCGGGGGTTGCCGCCGTCATGGCCTTGGTCGGCGTGATTTTCGCGTTGCTGCTCCAAGGGCTGCGCACCTTGGCTGGCGCCACCGCTGAAGCAAACTTTCTGCTCCATCAGCTCAACCCTGTTCTTGTCGTATTGTTCTGGCTGCTGTTCACGCGAAAGGGGACGCTCTCGTGGCGCGATCCGCTTCTCTGGGCGCTCTATCCCCTGGTGTATCTAGCCTATGCCCTGGCTCGTGGCGCCGCTGAAGGGAAATACGCTTACCCGTTCATAGATGTGTCCGCGAATGGCTGGGTCGGGGCGATGTCAAATGCCGTCGTGATCGCTCTCGGTTTTGTCGCAGCAGCCGAAGCCCTGGTTCTGGTCGACAGGGTGCTGGCTCGACGCTGAACTTGAGATCACGCATGGCTGTGCCGACAGGCAGGCGCCGGGCACAAAAAAAGCCGGGCACGAGGCCCGGCTTTTTCGTGTCGTGGCTTGGACGACTTAGAACTTCATACCGACGCCGAAGGTGACGCGGTTGTCGCTGGACTTGACCTTGCCAACACCGTCAAAGTCCTTGTCGCCGAAGTCGGTGTAGCGATACTCGACACGGCCGAACACATTGTCGGTGATCTTGATGTCGGTGCCGACGCCGGCCGTCCAGCCGAGCATGGTGTTTTCGTCGCTGACGCCACCGGCTTCGATCTCCTGGTTCTTCAGCGCGCCGCCGGCGGTGCCGTAGAGCAGGATCTCCGGGGTGACGGCGTAGCCGAGGCGGGCGCGCAGCGAGCCTTCGAAGCCGCCTTTAGCCTCGATGCCAGCATCGTCGCCCTCGATGCCGCTATAGCCGATATCGGCTTCAGCACCGTACACGAAGTTCTCCTGCTGCCACTGATAGCCGCCGAAGACGCCGCCGACGAATCCATCGGTGCCGACGTCGACGCCGACATCCGTGGCATCGGCATGGCCGCTGAAGCCGTAGCCGACGCTCACACCGGCATAGGGACCAGCCCAGGACGCGACGGGAAGTTCGGCGATCGGGGCGGGTGCCGGCGGCTCTTCCGAGATCACGTCAGCAGCATAGGCGGTTCCGCCGAGGGCGAAAAGCCCGAACGCCACCGCCAGCGGTCGCGCAAATTTAAGATTGGCTTGCATTGTTCTTTACTCCTTAAGCCACAGGCACAGGCTTGCTTTTCACGAGCGCCCTCAACCCGCCGGGGGGATAAACGGATCTGGCGCTCAACGGTTCCGAATGTCGTGTCGAAATACGGCTGAAGCGAACCTGAACTTGGGTCATTACCGGGCACGAATGAGGCCGAACTTTGACGTTGCATCTGCGCAACAGATGGTGTCAGGAGGCTTTGCAATGCTGCGCTGAACACGGCTTGGAGCAAGGAGTCCAGCACCCTATATTGCGGTCTGGCGGCCAAGTCCCGGCCAGTTGCGAAAGACCGATCCGGCCGCTTTGCCACAATGCTGCCCAAGGTACGAACGGCATTTAACGCTTGGCCGGCCATATTTCGCCGTCGGGCTGAAATCGAGGCCATTGAGGATTGACAGGATGAGCAAGGCCGCTGGAACGGCACTGGTGACGGGCGGGGGCAAGCGGATCGGCAAGGCTATCGTCGAGGATCTTGCCGCGAACGGTTTTGCCGTCGCCATCCATTGCAACCGCTCGCGGGCCGAGGCGGAAGCGCTGGCCGCGCGGATCAATGGCGGCCATTTTGGCCAGGATGGCCGCGCCGCTGTGGTCGCCGCCGACCTGACCGATATGGCCGCGGTCGGCGACCTGGTCGGCCGCGCCGAAGCCGCGCTCGGACCTGTTACACTGCTGGTCAACAATGCCTCGCTGTTCGTGGACGATACGGTTCAGGACTTCGACTGGCTTGCCTGGGACCGTCACTTCGCCATCCATGTGAAGGCGCCGGCACTTTTGGCGCAAAAGTTCGCCCGCGCGCTGCCGGAAGGCCAGGAAGGGCTGATCGTCAATATGATCGACCAGCGCGTCTGGCGCCCGACGCCACGCTATTTCTCCTATGCGCTGTCGAAATCGACATTGTGGACGCAGACGCAGATGATGGCGCAGGCGCTGGGACCTCGTATTCGCGTCAACGCCATCGGCCCCGGCCCGACGCTGAAGAGCGCACGCCAGGACGACAGCGATTTTGCCGCTCAGGTCGACGGCCTGATTCTGAAGCGCGGCCCGGAATTGCCTGAATTCGGCGCCACCATCCGCTATCTCTGGGGCGCGCGCTCGGTCACCGGCCAGATGATAGCGCTCGACGGCGGCCAGCACCTTGCATGGCAGACGCCGGATGTGACAGGCATTGTCGAATGAGTCCCATGGACCAGAAACACAAACGAGGCAGCGCCGCCGACGAACTGCCCCCCGATATCGACATCGAGGACGAGGCGGCGGAGGAGATCGTCGAGTCTTCAGCTCCCGGTCCCAGTGGCCCCGAGGTCGCCTTCACCGCCATCGATTGGACGCCGCATGCCGGCGATGCCGACGGCATGGTCGGCGCTGAAGTCATCCAGACGCTGGTCAAACGGCTGCCCAACGCGCCCGGCGTCTACCGCATGATGAATGCCGCAGGCGACGTGCTCTATGTCGGCAAGGCGCGCAGCCTGAAGAAGCGGGTGACCAATTACGCGCAGGGCCGTTTCCACACCAGCCGCATCGGCCGGATGGTGCGCGAGACGTCGACGATGGAATTCGTCGTAACCCGCACCGAGATCGAAGCGCTGCTGCTCGAAGCCAACCTTATCAAGCGCTTGCGGCCGCGATTCAATGTTCTGATGCGGGACGACAAGTCGTTCCCCTATATCCTGCTGACCGGCGATCATGTCTCGCCCGGCATCTACAAGCATCGCGGCGCGCGTTCGCGCAAGGGCGACTATTTCGGCCCCTTCGCCTCGGCCGGCGCGGTCGGCCGCACCATCAATTCGCTGCAGCGCGCCTTCCTGCTCAGGAGCTGCACCAACTCCTTCTACGAGAACCGCACCCGGCCTTGCCTGCTGTTCCAGATCAAGCGCTGCGCCGGCCCGTGCACCGGCGAGATCTCGCATGGCGACTATGCCAGGCTGGTCGCCGAGGCGAAGGACTTCCTCTCCGGCCGCAGCCAGAAGGTGAAGACCGATATCTCCGCCGCCATGCAGCAGGCCTCGGAAAATCTCGATTTCGAGAGGGCCGCCATCTATCGCGACCGGCTGGCGGCGCTGTCGCATGTGCAGAGCCACCAGGGCATCAACCCGCAGACCGTCGACGAGGCCGATGTCTTCGCCATCCACCAGGAAGGCGGCCAGGTCTGCATCCAGGTGTTCTTCTTCCGCACCGGCCAGAACTGGGGCAACCGCGCCTATTTCCCCAAGGCCGATCCGGCGCTGGAGGGATCGGAAGTGCTGGGCTCGTTCCTGGCGCAATTTTATGACGACAAGCCGACGCCGCGCGCCATCCTGTTGTCGCATGGTGTCGAGGACCAGGAATTGCTGGCGGAGGCTCTCTCCACCCGCGCGGGTCGCAAGGTGGCGATCTCGGTGCCGCAGCGCGGCGAGAAGAAGGATTTGACTGACAACGCACTGCAGAATGCCCGCGAGGCGCTCGGCCGCCGACTGGCCGAAACCTCGACGCAAGGGCGGCTGCTCACTGGCTTCGCCGAGACCTTCGGCCTGAAAAAGCCGCCGGCGCGCATCGAGGTCTACGACAACTCGCACATCATGGGCACCAACGCCGTCGGCGCCATGGTCGTCGCCGGGCCGGAAGGCTTCGTCAAGAACCAGTACCGGAAATTCAACATCCGCTCGACCGAGATCACGCCGGGAGACGATTTCGGCATGATGCGCGAGGTGATGGAGCGGCGCTTTTCGCGGCTGCTGAAGGAACATGGCGATGTGCCGCAGAGCGAACTGCCGGCGGACGACGCCGCCCCGAGTGAACAGGAGGACGACATCGAGGACACCGGCGGTTTCCCGGCCTGGCCCGACGTCATCCTCATCGACGGCGGCCAGGGCCAGATGACGGCGGTGCGAAAAGTGCTCGCCGATCTCGGCATCGAGGACCGTGTCGTGGCAATCGGCATCGCCAAGGGACAGGACCGTGACGCCGGCCGCGAACGCTTCTTCGTCAGGGGCAGGGATTCGTTTTCGCTCCCTGTGCGCGATCCGGTGCTCTACTTCGTCCAGCGGCTGCGCGACGAGGTCCACCGCTTCGCCATCGGCTCGCACCGCGCCCGCCGCAAGAAGGAGATGGTCAAGAGCCCGCTCGATGAGATCAGCGGCATCGGTCCCGGCCGCAAGCGTGCGCTGCTCATGCATTTCGGCACTGCTAAGGCGGTTAGCCGCGCCGCGATCGAGGATTTGGTCAAGGTCGATGGTATATCCGAGCAGGTGGCGAAGCTGGTCTACAACCATTTTCACGAGAGTTGATGGATTGCTATTTTCGGTTGGTCCATCGACTATCGCCTGTTGACCCCCCACATTCGCTTCTGATTTGAGTACGCAGGCAGAAAGAGTTCCCAAAAATATGGCCCAGCGCGCATTCAACCTGCCCAACATGCTCACCTACGCCCGCATCCTTGCGGTGCCGCTGGTTGTGCTGTGTTTTTTTCTCGAAGGGCATCTGAAGTCGAGCGACTTCGCCCGCTGGTCGGCGCTGATCATTTTCCTGCTGGCCTCGATCACCGACTATCTAGACGGCTATCTGGCGCGCGCCTGGCAGCAGACCTCGAATATCGGCAAGATGCTCGATCCGATCGCCGACAAATTGCTGGTCGCCACTTGCCTGCTGCTGCTGGCGGCCGACACCGATAGCCATGCCGGCATCGCCGGCTGGTCGCTGTGGGCGGCGATTATTATCCTATGCCGCGAGATCCTGGTCTCGGGCCTGCGCGAATATCTGGCGGCGCTGAAGGTCTCGGTGCCGGTGACGCAGCTGGCAAAGTGGAAGACCGCCATCCAGATGGTCGCCATCGCCTTCCTGCTGGCGGGACCTGCCGGCGACAAGATCTTCCCGCTGACCACGCAGACCGGGCTGGTGCTGTTGTGGATCGCCGCCTTGGTCACGCTTTATACCGGCTACGACTATTTCCGCGCCGGCCTCAAGCACATCATGGACGAGTAGGATGTCGACGAAGCTCATTTATTTCGCCTGGGTGCGCGAGCGGATCGGCAAGCCGGAAGAGGATGTCGAATTGCCCGCCGGCATCGAGACCGTGGCCGACCTGCTGCGCTGGCTGAAATCGCGCGGCGAGGAGTACGAGAACGCGCTGCAATATCCTGATGTGATCCGCGTCGCCATCAACCAGGAACATGTCGAGCACCGCGAGAAGATATCAGGCGCGCGCGAGATCGCGCTGTTCCCGCCGATGACGGGTGGCTGAAATGCCTGGCGCGGTCGTGCCGACGGTGCGTATCCAGGCGGAGGATTTCGATGTCGCCGCCGAGATCATCAAGATGACGCAAGGCCGCGCCGACATCGGCGCCGTGGTGACTTTCTCGGGTCTCTGCCGCGATGAGGCGGGCAGGCTCGCGGCACTCGAGCTCGAGCACTATCCCGGCATGGCCGAGGCCGAGATCGGCCGCATCGCCGCCGAGGCGGTCGCCCGGTGGCCGCTGCAGGGCCTCACCGCCATCCATCGCCATGGCAGGATCGCGCCGGGCGAAAACATCGTGCTGGTGGTCGCAGCCTCCGCGCACCGGCAGGCGGCGTTCGAGGCGGCGAATTTCCTGATGGATTACCTGAAATCGCGCGCGCCGTTCTGGAAGAAGGAACACCACACCGACGGCTCGCAAGGCGGCTGGGTCGAAGCCAAGGAGGCCGACGACGAGGCCGCAAGCCGCTGGAAGCAGGCCGTGCCGAAACGAAATTGATGCTTCGCGTCACCGCGAGAGGCGTGGAAGCCCATCAGCCCTTGTCGGCGCCGATCCAGTGATCGAGCGCAATCCGGCCGGGTCCCCACGCCATGATGCCAAGCGCCATCGCCGCCCAGGTGATGTGCAGCGGCCAGCCGTCCGGCACGGTGAGCTGTATGACCAGCGTCATCAGCAGCAGGCCGAATGCCGCCAGTCGTGTCGCCAGGCCGAGGACAAGAAGAATTGGCAGCAGGATTTCCGCCGATCCTGAGACGAACGCCACCAGCCCAGGTGCGGGGAAATCGTAAGGGCCGCCGGGCAGATGCAGCTTGAGTTCCGAGCTGAAAAGCAGCACTGCGACGTCATTCAGCTGCAAAACACCGTCCCATTTGTTGATGCCCGACCGCCAGAACGGGACGGCGAGTGCGCAGCGCAGGACGAGCTGCGTCAGCGACGGTGTGGCACTCGTGCGAAGGGCTCTATTCACCCTCTCGACGAGGGCGGCGATCCCTCGCGGCTCGGTGCTGGCGTTCTGCCCATGGTTCGTCATGGTCACCCTCCCTGGTGTGCCGCTGTGAAGGCGCCCGCTTGCAGCAGTCCGGCAATGTTGGCGGAAAGATCGAATTCGGCACGCTCCGCAAATGCCGCCGCGGCCGCCGCGCCGAGCGGCTCGCCCGTCATGAGACGATCCAAGAAAACTGCGCCGCCGGGCGGCAGGTGGCGAACATAGACTTCGAGGCCGGGCCGCGTGACCAGGGCATCTTCAGGGCCGCCCGCCTCGATCCGCCCGACAGGACCGTCGCTCCGGTTTGTCGCAAAGATCGTCACGACCGGATAGCGCGAGCATATGGCGCGCGTTGCCGGGTGCGGCACGAACACGGTATCGGCCAGTCGCTCGGGCGGGATCGACGCCAGTGCTCCGGAAGCCAACGGATCCGCGTCAGCGGCATGATAGGCATCGAGCCAAGCCCGCTCCAGGCGCGCCACATCGGCCAGCCACGGCATCGACTGCGCGTATTCATAACGCGCGATGAAATCGGGAAAGTCGCGGCCGTATTCGAACAGAAGCGGCGAGGTGGGTGGCGTTTCGCGGACATGAAAGCGCGCCATCGCGCGAAAGAAGTCCGGGCCGGTGATGCGCATCGTCGCCGGAAAGCTGGCGGCCAGCGCATCGATCAGACTGACCGTGACGTTGTTGCGGTAGACCGCATATCGCTTGACCGCAGCTTTGCCGTTCGGCCCCGAGACAGCGCCAGGCGGGGCACGGTCAGGATCGAGCAAACCGGCGGTGAATGCCGCGGCATAGTCGAACCGGCGGCCGAGATCGCCCGATTGGAGCTCATCCTGCGGCATGAGCTTTTCCGAACAAGCTGTCGGCATGACGGTCGAGGATCGCTTGGGCGGCGACGGCTTCCGCCTTGAGCACCGGCCACTCGGGAATGTCGCTGTCCCATTCGATCAGCGTCGGCAGCGGCCCGCATCGGCCGATAACGATATCGAAAAGCGTCCAGACCGCGTCGGCGACCGGGCCGTCATGGCTGTCGATGAGCAGCAGATCGCCCTCGTCATCCTCCCGCTCGGCGTGCCCGGCCAGATGGATTTCGCCGACATGATCGAGCGGGAAATCCGCGAGGTAGGAAAGCGCTGAGTAGCCGTGATTGGTGGCCGAAACGAAGACGTTGTTGATGTCGAGCAGCAAGCCGCAACCGGTACGCCGCACCAGCTCGCGGATGAAATCCGTCTCGCTCATCGTCGCTTCCGGAAAAAGGACGTAGGTCGAGGGGTTCTCGAGCAGGATCGGGCGGCCGATCGCCTCCTGCACTTCGTCGATGTGATCCGCCACGCGCAAAACCGTTGCCGGCGTATAGGGCAGGGGAAGCAGGTCGTTGTAATAGGTGGTGTCGTGGGTCGACCAGGCGAGATGCTCGGAAACGAGCGCCGGCTCATAGCGGTCGACGAGCGCCTTGAAACGACCGAGATGGGCTTTGTCGAGCGGCCGCGGTCCGCCAATCGACATGCACACCCCGTGCAGTGAAACGGGATAGTCGCGGCGGATCTTGGTCAGCGCATCGTGCGGCGGGCCGCCGGCGCCCATGTAGTTTTCGGCGTGGACCTCGAAGAAACCGTCTTTTGGGTCGTCGCCGAGGATCGCGGGTAGATGTTCATGCTTGAAACTGGTGCCGGCAAGGCCGGCGACCCGGTGCGCCGGAAAGCGCGAGGTTTTCGACATGCGCGACGTTGGGTGAATGGCCAGACCGTACATCTTCGTCTCCGCTTTCCGGGCAGGTTGCATTGCTTAGGACGGGATGTCGCGGGTCAGCTCCGTGGGCGAGCCCTTGCGGTCGCCGGGCAGGTCCATCGTCGTGCAGGTGCCGCCATCGACAAACTTCCAGGCGTTGCCCTG
The DNA here is from genome assembly GCF_003952585.1 of Mesorhizobium sp. M6A.T.Cr.TU.016.01.1.1. Taxonomy (NCBI): domain Bacteria; kingdom Pseudomonadati; phylum Pseudomonadota; class Alphaproteobacteria; order Hyphomicrobiales; family Phyllobacteriaceae; genus Mesorhizobium; species Mesorhizobium sp. M6A.T.Cr.TU.016.01.1.1. The sequence continues at coordinate 6,668,575 of NZ_CP034452.1, read as the reverse complement.
GTAATCGACAGTCGAGGTGCCTTGGCAGGTCGTGCCAGGTCCTGCTGCGCAGTCGTTCTGCCCCTTCAGGGCGACGCCAAAGCACTTCTCTTTGCCGGCATCCATCGCTGCCTTGACCTCTGCCTCGGACAGCGGCGCGGCTGTCGCAAAAGAAGCAAGAGCCGTGGCAACGGCGCCGGCCAGAAATGCCGCGCTCACGGTTGATCTTGTTGACATGATTTCACCTCCGGTTGGGTTGTTGAGCGCGCCGTTCCTCAAGCGCGCATTGGTCAGTTCGGTCCCGAGGCTCGCTGTGTTACATCTATTGGGGAACACGACTTCGTGATCGCGAGGGGGCTGGCTTGAGCAAAATTTTGCCTGTCACGCCAAAAGAGGCCGACGACAAGGACGCAAGCCGCCGGAACGCACCGTCGTGCGAATAGTCCGTGTGGGCGCCACGGAACCACCGCAATCCTGCGAGACCTTCCGACCAGTTTGGTGCGCTATGGGGAGCAGGATCATGCTGGGCAGGATCGCCGAGTTCTTCATCTTCGGTGTCATGCCGTTGGTCGTTTGTATACTGGTGGTGCCTGAGTTGTCCGTTGCTGCCGAGAAGACCCTGAAGGGCGAGGTGATGTATCGCGAGCGCATCGCGTTGCCGCCCAATGCCGTGCTTTCCGTGCAGCTTGCCGATGTCTCGCTGGCCGATGCGCCAGCCACTGTCATCGGCGAGCATAAGGTCGCGCCGGCCGGCCAGGTGCCGATCAAGTTCGAGATCAGCTTTGATCCCCAGGTGATCCGGCCTGGCATGACCTATGCGCTGCAGGCGCGCATCACCGTCGACGACAGGCTGTTGTTCATCTCCGATACGCGTCACCAGGTCGATCCGCTGAGCAACGCGCCGCAGACCATCATGCTGAAGATGGTGAGCGAAAAACCGGCATCGGCCCCGGTATTCGGGCAGAGCTGGCTGATCGAATATATCGACGGCATTGGTGTGATCGCCGAGCCGCAGGCGACGTTCAGGATCGACGAGGCCGGCAAGGCCGGCGGCAGCGGCCCTTGCAACGTCTACTTCGCCACCGCAAAAGTCGATGGTTCGACCATCGCCATCAGTGACATCGGTTCGACCTTTAAGGCCTGCGCGTCCGACGTCATGGCCGAGGAAAAGGCGCTGTTCGAGGCGCTGGCCAAGGCGGCATCATATCACGTCGACGCCGGTAAGCTCATCATCGTCGACAAGGACGATCGCGTCATCCTGCGCTTCAATGCCGCGACCTGATCGCTCAAAAAACCGGTTTCGGTTTTTGAGCATCATGCGCAGTTGGAGGTGTCGGCCCCTGCCTCCGGTGCTGGATCGCCGCAACGAAAAAAGGCCAGCATTGCGCTGGCCTTTTTTCATATGACATGTTGATCTGGACTATCAGCTCAGCCGACGATCTCGGTGTCCGAGAACCAGTATTTGATTTCCTGCGCGGCGGTTTCCGGCGCGTCGGAGCCGTGTACCGAATTCTCGCCGATCGACAGCGCGTGCACCTTGCGGATGGTGCCTTCGGCGGCGTTGGCCGGGTTGGTGGCGCCCATCACGTCGCGGTTTTTGGCAATGGCGTTCTCGCCTTCCAGCACCTGCACGACGGTCGGGCCCGACGACATGGACTCGACCAGCTCGCCGAAGAACGGCCGCTCCTTGTGGACGGCATAAAAACCTTCCGCCTCGCGGCGGCTCATCCACACCCGGCGCGAGGCGACGACGCTTAGGCCGGCTTCTTCGAGCATCTGGGTGATGGCGCCGGTGAGATTGCGCCGGGTCGCGTCCGGCTTGATCATGGAAAATGTGCGTTCGAGCGCCATGGGGTCGTCCTTGTGATGGAGAATGGAATTGAGGGTGGCGGGCTCTATACAAGCCGCCCGGCTTGTTGCCAAGGGGAGGTGCTCGACAGGGGAGGTGCTCAGTCAGCGCGTTATGATGGTCGAAGCGCGCCGGACCTCCCAGCCCTCCCGTTCCAGCTCCGGCACGCTGTGGTTCTCGCAGGGGTAGCCGACGCAGAAGTAGCCGATCAGCGTCCACTCGGGCGGCGCGTCGAGGATCGTCGCCATCTCGGCCGGATCGAGGATCGAGACCCATCCCATGCCTATTCCTTCGGCGCGCGCCGCCAGCCAAAAGGTATGGATCGCCATCACCGCCGAATACTCGATGGTCGCGGGCATGGTCAGGCGGCCGAGGCCATGCCCCTGTTCTGTCGCGCGATCGGCGAAAACCGCGAATTGACAAGGCGCCTCGTTCAGCCCGGCGAGCTTCAGGCGCGCATAGAGCGCGGCGCGTTCGCCGCCGAACAATGCGAGCGCCTCCGCATTGCAGTGCTCAAAGCAGGCCCTGACGGCGGCACGGCATTCCGCACTCTCGACCATGACGAAACGCCAGGGCTGGCTCAGCCCGACCGAGGGCGCAATGCTGGCAACATCAAGCAGCCGCTCCAGCGCGCCTTCGGGAAGCGGCGTTGGCTTGAATCGCCTGACGTCCCGCCGCCACCGGAAGAGGTCGACCAGCTGGGCGCGAAAATCTTCCGGGAATTGCGGGCCTGACGTCATGGTGTCGTGTTGCCTTTGGGAGGGAGTAGGGGAGTAGGGGAGTAGGGCAATAGGGCAATAGGGCAGTAAGGCAGTAGGGCAGTAAGGTAGTAAGGAAGTCACGGCGACGCGCATACCTACTGCCCTATTGCCCTATACAGCCGCCGCCACCTTGCGGCCGAGGCCGTCATGCAGATCGAGGCAGCGCTCTAACCACTGCGCCACCGCATCGCTGCCGTCGAGCAACCGGTAGGGCGAGGCGATGCGCGCCCATTGCAGCGCGCCGAAGACGATGTAGTCGGCAAACAGCGGTGATTGGCCGCCGATGAACGGCTGATAGCTGAGCGTCGAGCGCAACGGCTCCAGCGAGGCGCGGAAGGCGTCTAGGCCGGTGTCTCGCGCCGCCATCACCTCTTCCAGCCTCTTGCCGAAGCGCTGCTCGCGGCTCTGGCGGAAATAGGCGGCGTTCGCCTCGTCCTGCATGGCGTGGAGGTCCATGATCGCCGCAGTGGTGACATAGGGGTGGATGGTCAGTTGCGACCAGCGTTCGATGAACCGCGCCATCGCCTTGCCGCCGTCGCCGGAAAACAATGTCGGCCGCTCAGGATAGGCCTCGTCGAGATAGAGCGCGATGGCGAAGGAATCGGCGACCACCTTCTGGCCGTCGCGGATCACCGGAACGAGCTTTGAAACGCCGCCTTCGACAGTGGGCACTTCGAGAAAGCGTGTCGGCACGGTTGAGACGTCGAGCCCTTTGTGGGCGAGCGCCATCGCCGCCTTCCAGCAATGCGGGCTGAACGGACGGGCAGCATCGCGTCCGACGAGGTCATAGAGCAGAATGGTCATTGGCGGCGGCTTCCTTGCGGTCTACTAGAACGAGGTGCGTCCACGTGGATGCACAAAGTATGCTCTAGCGTTTTTGAATCTACGCATCGTGTTTTTTCCGAAAAACGGTACCGATTTTTGGGCCGATGCGGTAGGCACCCGGAACGGGGTCTTGCGGGTCGGGAGAAAAAGATGAGACAGCACTTCATGATGTTTGCGGCCTACAATCAGTGGGCCAATAGCCGCATCTACGATGCCGCGGCCGATCTCGACGACGAAGAATTCCACCGCAATGTCGGTGCTTTCTTCGGCTCGATAATGGGCACGCTCAACCATGTTCTGACCGCCGACCGCATCTGGATGAGGCGGTTTACCGGCGAGGGCGACGCGCCGGCCAGGCTCGACACGATCCTGCACCGCGCCTTGCCGGGCTTGCGGCTGGCGCGCGAGGCCGAAGACAAGAGGATCATCGACTGGGTCGGGGCGTTGAGCGACAAGGCTTTGTCCGGCCGCTTCTCCTACATGACCGTCTCTGACATGCGCACCGTGTCGCAGAGATTGGCGCCGGCGCTCGATCATTTCTTCAACCACCAGACCCATCACCGCGGCCAGGCGCACACGATCCTAACCGTTCTGGGCCGGCGTTCGGTGTCACTCGACCTGACGCTGTTCCAGCGTAGCGACGAGGGGCGCGCCTACGCCTGATTGGGATCATCCGGATCGATCATGATCGATTGAAAGTAAAACCCGTCGAAGATGTGCAACATCTCGACGGGTCGCGCTCGCAAAGGAGGCCTAGCCAGGCGTCAGGCGGCGTATCCGCCCTGGCCTCGGGCGACCGGCTTGACTGAGACCGCCGGCTGCGCCGAAGGCCAGAGAATGCCTGCCGTCACCGCGAAGGTGATCAAGGCATCGCGTGCCGCTTCCGGCGAGATCTCGCCGGCGCGTGCTGCCTCGCAGGCCTTCACCGCCGCGCCATAGCTCAGGCGTCGTCGCGATGGCGGGAACTCGGTCAGGAACTCATGCATGTCGAAGAGCGAAGCGATCATGCGCTTATGGCCGGCGCCGACGGTAACGGCGACCGGGGTGAAGGGCATCGTGTCGTGCATTCTGGCCTCTCGTATTGGGCGGAGGTGACGGCGGACGCCGCTCTCCGATCTGGGTCGGACGCCCAGAAACGCGGATTGCGGCATCAGGTTCCATGTTGCCGAGATTTGATTTTCGCCACCAAGCTCAGTGGCATGAGCGCCGTGCCGAAGAGGCGGCCTACTTCCACATGTCACGCATGCGGGCGCCGAGGTCGACGCGCACTTGCGGCTGGCGACGCGGATCGTCCTTGGCCTGGACGCTCGCCCATGATGTCTGTTCGAAGGCACCGAGGATCGAGGCTGGGATGAAGCGGGTGCGCGAGGCGTAAACGTGGCGATCGCCACGCGCCGCCTGGCCGTGGACGAAGAAGCGCTGCGGCATGACCAGATGCAGGCCGTCCTTGGCCCGCGTCATCGCCACGTAGAGCAGGCGGCGCTCCTCGTCGATATCCTCCTTCGAGCCGACGGCGAGGTCGATCGGGATGCAGCCGTCGACAGTGTTGAGCACGAAGACGTTCTTCCATTCCTGGCCCTTGGCCGAATGGATGGTCGACAGGATCAAATAGTCCTCGTCGCGATGCGGCGGCCCGGCCTCGTCGCTGGTTGCATCCGGCGGATCGAGCGTCAGCTCAGTGAGGAAACGTTCGCGCGAGGCATAGCCCGAGGCGATCTGTTCGAGCTGCAGAATATCGGCCCGGCGCGTCGTTGCGTCCTCGTGGATGCGGTCGAGATGCGGCTCATACCAGAGCCTGACCTGTTCGAGGTCGGCCGGCCATTTTCCCGACCCGGTGCGAAGCTGCGAGAACAGCGTGACGAAACCCTGCCAGTCGTCGGCGGCGCGTTGCGGCGGCCGGTAGCGCGCCAGACCCATCGCTTCGTCGAGCGACGTGGCCATGGTGTCGACGATCTGCGAAGCTGCCGAAGGGCCGATGCCGGGCAAGAGCTGCAGCACGCGAAAACCGGCGACGCGGTCGCGCGGGTTTTCGGCGAAGCGCAGCACCGCCAGCACGTCCTTGACATGGGCGGCGTCGAGGAATTTCAGCCCGCCGAATTTTACGAACGGGATGTTGCGGCGCGTCAACTCGATCTCCAGCGGCCCGCTGTGGTGCGAGGCGCGAAACAGCACGGCCTGCGCCTTCAGCGCCGTGCCGGCCTCGCGCTCGGTCAGGGCCGCCTGGCAGACGTAACTCGCCTGCTCGGCCTCGTCGCGAACGCTGACCAGCTTCGGCTTTTCGGCCGATTTACGCTCCGTCCATAGGTTCTTGGTAAAGCGCTCCGAGGCCTCGCCGATCACCGCATTGGCGGCGGCCAGGACGGTCTCGGTCGAGCGGTAGTTGCGCTCAAGCATGACGATCTCGGCCGGCCGCGCGAACTGTTTTGGAAAGTCGAGGATGTTGCGCACTTCCGCCGCGCGAAACGAATAGATCGACTGCGCATCGTCGCCGACCACCGTCAGCCCGGATCCGTCCGGCTTGAGTGCCGTGAGGATCGAGGCCTGCAGCCGGTTGGTGTCCTGGTATTCGTCGACCAGAACATGGTCGAAGCGCCCACCCAGATGCGCCGATATCTCCGGCTCGCCGGCCATCTGCGCCCAGTAGAGCAGCAGGTCGTCGTAATCGAGCACGTTCTGCGCCTGCTTGGCCTCGACATAGCGGGCGAACAGCGCCTTGAGCTGTTCTGCCCACCCCGCGCACCAGGGAAACACCGAACCCAGAACCTCGCCGAGCGGCGCCTGCGCGTTGACGGCACGCGAATAGATCGCCAGGCACGTGCCCTTGGTCGGAAAACGGCCTTCCGTCTTCGAGAAGCCGAGCTCGTGCCTGATAAGGTTCATCAGGTCGGCGGAATCCTCGCGGTCATGGATGGTGAAGGCCGGATCGAGGCCGATCTCCAGCGCGTAGTCGCGCAGCAGCCTGGCGCCGATGCCGTGGAATGTGCCGGCCCAGGTGAGAGCATCGGTGATGACGGATGCATCGCCACCGAGCACCTCGCCGGCGATGCGCTCGACCCGCTTGGCCATTTCCGATGCGGCGCGACGCGAAAACGTCATCAAAAGGATGCGCCTGGGATCGGCGCCCCTGACGATCAGATGCGCGACGCGATGCGCCAGCGTGCTGGTCTTGCCGGAGCCGGCCCCGGCGATTACCAGCAACGGGCCAGCGACCTTGCCGTCGCCATGCTCGACGGCAAGGCACTGCTCGGCATTCAGCTTCGCGAGATAGGCAGGCCGGAAGGTCGAATCACGGGCAGCGAGGTTCATTGCCCATCAAGCATCGTTTCTGCTTTGTTCGCAACGGTTTCGACGTGAGAGTTGCGATCGACGCGCCGACCCTTTGACGCACCAGCCGATGAACTCGATCTAGCGCTCTGGCTCTACGCCCATCGCCGCCGACTGCCGCCGCAGCGACTTGTCGTCTTCGGGAGGTGGCAGCAACAGCGGATCGAAGTCGTCGGGCACTTCGTCGATGATTTCCCTGACTATGCGGTAGGCCACGTAGACGGCGGCCCCGGCTATGAGCAGACGGATCATGATTTTCTCCATTGGTGTGGACCAACCGAAGAGGCGGCTTTTTGTTCCCCCGTTCTCCAAACGCCCCGAGCTCTGCTGAGCGTGCAACCAAATCGGCACCGTCTCGTTTGCCCGGTGACAGGAGGTTGCGATGAATAAGCTCTCAATCTTGCTGGCTTTAGCCGCAGCCCTGGCTGTGGCGGCTTGCGACAACAATATCCCGCCGACGAAGGCCCCTGGCACCGTCGATCAAAACCCGCAGGTCGACCCTGCACCCAAATCGATGTCAGGCGGTGATCAACCCGGCACACCGCCGGCACAGTGAACGCTGTGGGAAAAAATGGCCGGCGCCGCTTGGGAGGAGATGGCGCCGGCCAGGCGGGTATCAGGTCCGCCGCACACCTAGACATAGCTGAGTCTTGCCCTTGCGTCATGGTGCGATCGCTGAAGACGACCGCGTTGCACGGGCAATTAACTGACAAATGCACAATTTTCGGATGCGAGTAGTCGATGCTCGCCAGGCGACGCGCCGTCGCTGCAGGTTCCCGGCCCAATTCAGAGTCGGCCCTCTGATCCGGCGAGGCCGGCGGTTGGATCGATCGTCTTCCCCTCCCGCGGCATCAGGCAACCTGCCGCCGCCGGCCATTTTCATGCCTTATGCGACCAACCGGCGCTCAAGGTCTTGCGAAGCGCCGACGTCCCGTGCAAAAGCGCGGCCATGCTGATCATTAACGACCTTTCGCTCCGTATGGCCGGACGCCTGCTTCTCGACCATGCCTCGCTGACCTTGCCGGCCGGCAGCAAGGCAGGGCTTGTCGGCCGTAACGGCACCGGCAAGACCACCTTGTTCAAGGCGATCACCGGCGATCTCGCCTCCGAGACCGGCTCGATCAGCCTGCCGAAGAACACGCGCATCGGCCAGGTGGCGCAGGAAGCGCCCGGCACCGAGGAGCCGCTGATCGAGATCGTGCTCAAGGCCGACATTGAACGCTCCGCATTGCTCGAAGAAGAAAAGACGGCGACCGATCCGCACCGCATCGCCGACATCCACATGCGGCTGGCCGACATCGACGCGCATTCGGCCGAGTCGCGCGCCGCCACCATCCTCGCCGGCCTCGGCTTCGATGACGACGCCCAGCGGCGGCCGGCCTCGTCCTTCTCCGGCGGCTGGCGCATGCGGGTGGCGCTGGCGGCAGTGCTGTTTGCCGAGCCCGATCTGCTGCTGCTCGACGAGCCGACCAACTATCTCGACCTCGAAGGCACGCTGTGGCTGGAAAACTACGTGTCGAAATATCCGCACACCGTGCTTCTGATCTCGCACGACCGCGACCTGCTTAACCGCGCCGTCAACTCGATCGTCCATCTCGACCAGAAGAAGCTGACCTTCTGGCGTGGCGGCTACGACCAGTTCGAGCGCCAATACACCGAGCAGCGCGAGCTCCAGGAGAAGGGCAGGGTCAAGCAGGAAGCCGCGCGCAAGCACATGGAGTCCTTCGTCGAGCGCTTCCGGGCCAAGGCCTCTAAGGCGAGACAAGCGCAGTCGCGTATCAAGGCGCTGGAAAAGATGAAGCCGATCGCCGCGATTGTGAACGACAACGTGCGGCCGTTCTCCTTCCCCGAGCCGGTGAAGACCGTGGCCTCGCCGATCATTGCGCTGAACAATGTGAATGTCAGCTATGTCGAGGGTGAGCCGATCCTGAAGAAGATGACGCTGCGCATCGATGCCGACGACCGCATCGCGCTGCTCGGCGCCAACGGCAACGGCAAGTCGACCTTTGCCAAATTGCTGTCGGGTCGGCTGAAGCAGGAGAGCGGCACCATGACGGTGGCGCCCGGCCTGAAAGTGGCGATCTTTGCCCAGCATCAGCTCGACGACCTCCGACCGAACGAAAACGCCTATGAGCATGTCCGCCGGCTGATGCCGGAAGCACCGGAATCGAAAGTGCGCGGCCGTGTCGCCCAGTTCGGCCTGACCACCGAGAAGATGAACACCGCCGCCAAGGACCTGTCCGGCGGCGAGAAGGCGCGGCTCTTGATGGGCTTGTCGGCCTTCGAAGGACCAAACCTATTCATCCTCGACGAACCGACCAACCATCTTGATATCGACAGCCGTGAATCGCTGATCCATGCGCTGAACGAATTTCCCGGCGCCGTCATCCTGATTTCGCACGACCGCCATCTGCTCGAGGCGACGGCCGACCGGCTGTGGCTGGTCAAGGACGGCGCGGTCAACCCCTTTGACGGCGATCTCGAGGACTACAAGACGCTAGTCACCGGCGTGTCCGGCGACCGCCGCGGCAAGCGCGAGGCCGAAAAAGCCTCGAAGGCCGACCGTCGCCGCGACGCGGCCGCACGCCGCGCGGCCTTCGAGCCGCTGGCCAAGGAGATCCGCGCCACAGAAGCGCTGATGGACCGCATCCGCAAGCGCATCGACTTGATCGAGGACGAGCTCGCCAATCCGGCGGTCTATGAAAAAGACCCGTCGACGGCGACACAGCTGGCCAAGGAGCGCTCGCAGCTTGCCCAGACGTTGGCCGCCCACGAAGAAAAATGGCTGTCGATGTCGGCGGAATACGAGGAAGGCACGGCGGAGTAGCGCCATCTGGCCCTACACGCCGCTGCCATATACGGCTAGTTTGGCCCTATGAATCAACACGCCAAGCTCAGAATCGGCCATTCGGCCTGTCCGCATGATTGCCCGTCGACCTGCGCGCTCGAGGTCGAGCTGCTCGACAGCAGGCGCATTGGTCGCGTCCATGGCGCCAAGGCCAACAGCTACACATCAGGCGTCATCTGCGCCAAGGTCGCCCGCTATGCCGACCGCGTCCATCACCCCGACCGCCTGCTGAAGCCGCTGATCCGCGCCGGCGCCAAGGGTGAGGGCCTTTGGAAGGAAGCGAGCTGGGAGGCGGCACTCGACCTCGTCGCCGAAAAGTTCATCGCGGCCGAGGCAAAATACGGCTCGGAGACGGTCTGGCCCTATTACTATGCCGGCACGATGGGGTTGGTGCAGCGCGACGGCATCGAGCGGCTCAGGCACGCCAAGAAGTACTCCGGCTTCTTCGGTTCGATCTGCACCAATCTGGCCTGGACCGGCTGGATGATGGGCGCCGGCGCGTTGCGCGGTCCCGACCCGCGCGAGATGGCCAAGTCCGACTGCGTGGTGATCTGGGGCACCAATGCAGTGGTCACCCAGGTCAACGTCATGACCCACGCGATCAAGGCGCGCAAGGAACGCGGCGCGAAAATCGTCGTCATCGACGTCTATGAGAACGCGACGATGAAGCAGGCCGATCTCGGCCTGGTGCTGAAGCCCGGCACCGACGGCGCGCTGGCCTGCGCGGTGATGCATGTGCTGTTTCGTGACGGCCTGGCCGACCGCGCCTATCTCCAGAAATACACCGACGACCCGCACGGTCTGGAAGCGCATCTTCAGACGAGAACGCCGCAATGGGCGGCTGATATAACAGGGCTTTCTGTCGACGAGATCGAGGCATTCGCCCACATCGTCGGCATGACGAAGAAAACCTATTTCCGCCTCGGCTACGGTTTTTCGCGCCAGCGCAACGGCTCGGTCAACATGCATGCTGCCGCCTCGATCGCCGCGGTCACCGGCTGCTGGCAGTATGAGGGCGGCGGCGCCTTCCATTCCAATTCAGGCATCTTCAAGCTCAACCAGGAACTGCTGGAAGGCACGCGGATGCGCGACCCCGCGATCCGCCATCTCGACCATTCGCGCATCGGCCCCGTGCTGACCGGCGCTGAGGATGCGCTCTATGGCGGCCCGCCGGTGACGGCGCTGCTGATCCAGAACACCAATCCGGTCAATGTCGCGCCGGAGCAGCGGCTGGTGAAGCAGGGTTTTCTGCGCGACGACCTATTTTCCTGCGTGCACGAGCAATTCGTGACCGACACCGCAAAACTTGCCGATGTCGTGCTGCCGGCGACGATGTTCCTCGAGCATGACGACGTCTACAAGGGCGGCGGTAACCAGCATATCACGCTCGGTCCGAAGCTGATCGACCCGCCGGAAGGGCCGCGCACCAACCATTTCGTCATCGAGGAGCTCGGTAAAAGGCTGGGCGTTGGCGAAAAGCCTGGCTTCGGCATGACCGAGCAACAGCATATCGACATCATCCTGGGCAAGCGGGGCCTGGGCAGTTTTTCGAGCCTCAGGGACGAAAAATGGGTCGATTTGCAGCCGGATTTCGAGGCGGCGCATTTCATCAACGGCTTCGGCCACGCGGACGGAAAATTCCGCTTCCGCGCCGACTGGACGGGTCAGGCGGCGCCCAACCGGCCGCCGAAAAGCATGGGCCTGTTCGGGCCGGTGGCAAGCCTGCCGGAATTTCCCGACCATATCGACCTGATCGAGGTGGCGGATGCGGCGCATCCGTTCCGGCTGACCACCTCGCCGGCGCGCAATTTCCTCAACTCGACCTTTTCGGAGACGCCGGTGTCGAAGGCCAAGGAGGGCCGGCCGGAACTGCTTTTGCATCCGGACGATGCGGCAGCTTATGGGCTGGCCAACGGCGACCGCGTCGAGATCGGCAATGCGCGCGGCGAAGTCGTGCTGCACGCAAGATTGTTCGATGGCCTCAAGCGCGGCGTCGTAGTGGCCGAGGGCATATGGCCGAACAGCGCCCATGAGCGGGGCGAGGGCATCAATGTGCTAACCGGCGCCGACGCGCCAGCGCCGTATGGCGGTGCGGCTTTTCACGACAACAAGGTCTGGCTGCGCTCGGCCAATTGAAGCGTCGGAACGATATATCCCTCCAGCCGTTTTTTGCGTGGCGGGTGGAGGCATGGTGATGGCAGATGTGTCGGCAGCGCCGAACCCCATTGGAAGAACGCTTTCGCCCGGCGAACTCGTAACCACAATGTCACACTTTCATCGCGCCGAGATTCTACGCATGACGGGGTGGCGCGACCGCCTGGACCGGACGAGCAATTGGGCGATAACGGTCGTCGCGGCGATGCTGTCCGTCTCGCTTTCGACGGCTAGCGCGCATCACGGCGTGCTGCTTTTTGCCATGCTGCTTGTCCTGTTGCTGCTGTGGATAGAAGCGCGGCGATATCGCTTCTTCGACGTTTACCGGGCCCGCGTGCGCCAGTTCGAACGGCACTATTTCGCGCAGATATTCTCGCCGCAGCCGGACTTTGCGTCCGATTGGCTATTGATCGTCGGCGAAAGCCTGCGCGCTCCAAAATTCCTCATTTCGCAACGAGCGGCGTTGGCGCGTCGTCTGCGTCGAAACTACATCCACATGCTGCTGATCCTGCTGATGGCCTGGATCCTCAAACTGTCGACACCCAGTCTTCTAACCGAGGGTGTCCGCATCGGCTTCGTCGGTTCGGTGCGCGAGGCCGTCACCGGCGCTGCCCTGGGGCCCATTCCCGGCGTGGTCATCGTCGTGCTGGTCGCCGCCCTCTATGCCGGCCTGCTAGTCACTGCCTTCCTGGCTGCTGGCGACGATGGCGAACTCTCCTTTGGTGACGTGCACGTCTAAGGCGGCAACGCAAAGCCGGTAGCTCTGCGAAATTTCATTTGCGCATCAGTGGAGGGATCGAACCGATCGGTTCGTTTCTGTTGACGCATCGTGCAGGACCGGGTGAACGCCGGCTCGGCGAATGCCTGCACCTCGCGGCGGACAAATTCGCATAACAAATTGAAAAGAATGCAAAAGATTGTGGCGAAGGAAGCCTTTTGGCGGATTTCAAGCACCCGATTCAGGCGTAGCTGAAAAATCTTTGTGATTGGAAACCGCCGCATGGCCAACCCACTTCGGGATGGTCCGAACGACGCGAAATCCTCCCAAGGCACGCCACTAGACGGACAACAACACTGAAAACATGAAAATACTGGAGTACCTGAAAAAATGACCAAGATTGCTCTTACCGCCGCTGCCGTCCTCATTGCTACAGGCAGCGCCTTTGCCGGCAGCGACCACTATGGTTCGGACGGCGTCAACCAGCCGGCTGCGCCGGTTGGCAATGAGCCTGTTGGAAATGTCGACAACACGCTCACGGGTTCGATCCGCAAGCTGCTCCCGACCGAGCATAATGCCGTCAACACCGATACGACGCGCCAGTCCGGCTCGGATCAGTCCGTCGCGCCTCAATCTGGCCGGGGCAACTGGGGCCGCCGCTAAGTCCTCAAGCTCCGGAACTCAAAGAGCGGCGGGTTTGGCCCGCCGCTCTTGCTTTTGCATATAGAGTCACCGTCAGCAGCGCCGCCCTTTTTGGGACGCACAAATGACGCTTTGATTTTTGCGCATGATCCTTTCCGAACTGAAAGTCAGCGCAGCAAAAATCGATTCCGATTTTCGGGCCATGCGCTAGCGCAGATCCTTCGGCCAAACGCAGTGTGTCAGCCGCGCCTCGTCGAGGGCCAGCCGTGCCCAGTCGCCGTCAAAAACGAAGCGGGCAAGCGCCGCCGTCGGAAATTTTTCTTCAAGCCTTTTGAGTGCCGCGGCATCCGATCCGGCGCCGGCAAGCCGGCGCGCGAATTCCTCCAGACCGGGATTGTGGCCAATCACCAGAAGGGTGCTTGTTACAGCATTTGCCTGCCGTACCTTGGCGAGAACGTCTGCCGCACTGGCCTCGTAGAGCGCCTGAACAAATTTGGCCGGCGTTTTCGCCGGCAATTCCGCCGAGACCAGCCGCCATGTGTCGCGGCTGCGCAGCGCTGGAGATACCAGCGCCACATCGGGCAGCCAGCCCTGCCTGGCCAGTTCGCGCCCGATCAGCGGGGCCGCCTTCAGCCCGCGCCCGGAAAGCGGCCGGTCGAAGTCGATGAGGTCAGGATCGTCCCAACTCGACTTGGCATGACGCAGAAGAAGGAGTTGTTTCATTGTCGCCATGCCAGCCTCTGCTCAGGGCGTGATGTCCGCCAGCTGCTGCCAATTGCAGTTGCCATGATCTTTCAAAATAGCGCCGAGACGTCGCGCGCGCCATGCACGACGCGAACGACCTCGACGCGTTGTTTTGCCAAGCGATAAAGCACGAGATAATTGCCGATCGTCAGCGCTCTCACCTCGGCGCCGATGTCCGGTCTCTTGGGGCCGGATTCAGGGAAGCTGGCCAATTGCAAGATGCGCGCCGCTATGGCGTCCAGAAAGCGATCCGCGGCAAGCGGGCTGTCCGTCGCAATGCCAAACCAGATTTCGATCAGATCGTTTTCGGCGGCCGGGCTGCGGACAATGAGGATGTCAGCCATTCCGCTGTGTTTTTTTGGCAACGTCGCTGAACCGGCTGTGCGCCTTCAGCTTGATGTCCTCGATGTCGAAAGGCGCGAACGGGCCGCTCTCCAGCCCTTCCGTCCAGGCTTTCCGCAGCCGCTCCGCTTCCGCTTCGCGCAAGGGCTGGCGAAGGCGCCATTCGCGGAGCGCTTCGCGGATTACTTCGCTTGCCGAACCGTATTGCCCGCTGGCCACCGCGCCCTTGACCATGTCCAGCAGTTCGGGGGAAAGCGCCACGCTGACTTTTTCGACTGTCGCCATCAAACTGTCTCCTTGTGAAGATGGTAGCAATATTTGCCACCATCTTCAAGGATGGCTCTCATGGTGTGATGCGCGCCAGATGCTCGAGATCGGTCTCCTCGCGCAGCGGATCGGGCGCCATGACCACGGAAGTGCTGTTGTCTGCATCGTCGGCGAAGTGGGCAAGCACGGTACGGCCGCCTTCCATCCGCGCCTTGCCTTCGGCGACCAGCCCGAGCGCCAGCGGATAAAGCCGGTGCTCGGCCTTCAGCACGCGGGCGGCAAGCGTATCCTCATTGTCACCGACCATCACCGGCACGGCAGCCTGGGCGATGATCGGGCCGTCATCCATATCGAGCGTGACGAAATGCACCGTGCAACCATGGATGCGAATGCCCGCGCGGATAGCTCGCGCATGCGTATCCAGCCCCTTGAAAGCAGGCAACAGGGCAGGGTGGATGTTGATCATCCGTCCCAGCCACTTCTCGACGAAGCGCGCGCCGAGGATGCGCATGTAACCGGCCAGCGTCACGATCTCGGCGCCGAACGAGACAAGTGCCGCGTCGATCGCTCCGTCATGCGCTTCCTTGCTGGTATGGTCGGCCCGCGAAATCACCTTGGTAGGGATGCCGCGCGCCGCGGCGATGCCTAGACCGGCGGCATTGGCCCGGTCGGAAATGACGCCGACGATCTCGGCCGGATAGTCCGGGTTGCTGGCCGCGGCGATCAGCGCCGTCATGTTGGAGCCGCGTCCCGAAATCAGCACCACGGTGCGTTTGCGCGTGCTCATAGGCCGATCGAGCCCCGATAGATGACGCCGGCGTTGCGGCGCGGCACGATGCGGCCGATCGGCGCCACAGTCTCGCCGGCCTCCTGCAGCACGGCCGCGACCTGTGCGGCCTGGCCGGAGGCGACGGCGAGGATCATGCCGACGCCGCAATTGAAGGTGCGCATCATCTCTTCGGGCGCCACGCCGCCGGTCTTCGCCAGCCATGAGAATACCGGGGGCACCTCGATGGCGTCGAGGTCGAGTTCGGCCGAAAAATCCTTCGGCAAGACGCGCGGGATGTTTTCAGGAAAGCCGCCGCCGGTGATGTGGGCCAGCGCCTTGATGCCATGCGTGCCGCGGATCGCCTTGAGGATCGACTTGACGTAGATGCGTGTCGGCTCGAGCAGCGCCTCGGCCAGCGTGGCTTCATCATTGAAGGGCGCCGGATCGGACCACGCAAGGCCGCTTGTCGCGACGATGCGGCGGACCAGCGAAAAGCCGTTCGAATGCAGGCCCGACGAGGCCAGTCCCAACAGCACGTCGCCCTCGACGATGTCGTCTGTCGGCAGTAGCTGGCCACGTTCGGCCGCGCCCACGGCAAAGCCGGCAAGGTCGTAGTCCTTGCCGTGATACATGCCGGGCATTTCCGCCGTCTCGCCGCCGATCAGCGCGCATCCGGCCTGTCGGCAGCCCTCGGCGATGCCGCCGACAATCGAAGCACCCTGGTCGGGGTCGAGCTTGCCGGTGGCGAAATAGTCGAGGAAGAACAATGGCTCGGCGCCTTGCACGACGATGTCGTTGACGCACATGGCGACGAGATCGATGCCGATCGTGTCGTGCTTGCCCGCATCGATGGCGATCTTCAGCTTGGTGCCGACGCCGTCATTGGCGGCGACCAGCACCGGGTCCGTGAAGCCGGCGGCCTTGAGGTCGAACAGGCCGCCGAAGCCGCCGATCTCGCCGTCGGCGCCCGGCCGGCGCGTCGCGCGCACCAGCGGCTTGATCTTCTCGACCATGAGATTGCCGGCATCGATGTCGACACCCGCCTCGGCATAAGTGAGCCCGTTCTTGCGCTTGCTCATTTCTGGCGCCTGCTCATCTCTGTTTCCACTTGCTTGAGGGCTCTTCGCATGAACGCTTTTGCCTCGCAAGGCAAGCGAGCGATGGCGATGTTCAATTGGAGATCGGCCGAACCGGGCTCCCTACGCTCCAGCAGTAGAAAGAAATGCCCGCCAGCGCAGCGGCGAGGACGCCGACGGTCGCTAAGGACCTGACCTCGTCGCTCGGGAGGGCCCCGTAGGAGAAACCGGCGGCGATCAAACTTGCCGCCACAGTCCAGACACCCGGGTTTACGGCGACTGACCGCCCGAAAACGAACGCCACGACGGCAGCCACCAGCCAGAGAGGCCAAGACGCCAGAAGGCCGACCACCAAGGCAAGAACGAAACTGATCAAAAGGTCATGCATCGACGCGTCGCGGTGTGGAGTTGTAAAAGATGCGAAACCTAGGAAGCTTTCTGTTACTCCGGCCAAATAGCAAAGTGTGACACGCAGGGCGATTGTAAATCTCTGTGCCATCGTCATTCGCTAGGTTCGTTTTTTCGGTCTGGGGTGGAGCAGGTGAGCGAGGAGAGAGCGTCGCCACTTGCCGTAGCGTCCCATCTCCATCATGTATCATTAAAACAGAAACGACGGGACATGCGTTTGACCATCCCCAACATGATCACGATCATGCGTTTCGTGCTGGTGCCGGGCGTGGTGCTGGCCATGCTGCAGGCGCACTGGGACTGGGCTTTCGCCGGCTTCCTCATCGCCGGCATTTCCGACGGTGTCGACGGCTTCATCGCCCGCCATTTCAACCAGTTTTCGCAACTTGGCGCCTATCTCGATCCGATGGCCGACAAATTGCTGCTGGTTTCGGTGTTCGTGGTGCTGGGCTTCATCGGTGAATTGCCGCTGTGGCTGGTCGTCACCATGGTGTCGCGCGATGCGCTGATCGTCTGCGCCGTGCTTTTGTCCACCGTCATGGCCCACCCGGTCGAGATGAAGCCGCTGTTCGTATCCAAGGCCAACACCGCCATCCAGATCGTGCTGGCGGCGGTGGTGCTGGGCGAACTGGCTCTCGCCCTCGACCTCGATCCGCTCAGGCCGGTGCTCATATTGCTGTCCGGGGTCTTGACCGTGGCTTCGGCCGCGGCCTATCTCGTGGCTTGGCTGAGGCATATGAGCGGCTATGGCGAAGGCTCCACACCGGACACCTGACCAGGACATCGACGCGGCAGCCGAGGCTGCGGCCGCCGATGCCGCCGCGTCTGGCGTGTTTCGCCGCCAAATCCGCTTCTGGCTGATCAGCGCCATCATCCTCGCGGTCTTCCTCTATGTCTTCAGCGGCATCCTTTTGCCGTTCGTCGCCGGCATGGTCCTCGCCTACTTCCTCGACCCGGTCGCCGACCGGCTGCAGCGGCTCGGCCTGTCCAGGCTGATGGCGACGGTTGTCATCCTGTTCGCCTTCATCGTCGTTCTGGTGCTGGCCTTCGTCATCCTCGTTCCGGTGCTGGCCTCGCAGATGGCCGATTTCGCCAGCAAGCTGCCGGAATACTTGACCCGGCTGCAGACCCTGATCACGAGCTTCGATCCGAGGTGGCTGGAAGAGAAATTCGGCGTCGACGCCAATGGCCTGCGCGAAGGCTTGAATTCGCTGCTGACCTCCGGCTTCGGCCTCCTGACCACGGTGTTCACATCGATCTGGAGCTCCGGCGTGGCGCTAGTGTCGGTGGTCAGCCTGTTCGTGGTGACACCAGTCGTTGCCTTCTACATGCTGCTCGACTGGGACCGCATGGTGGCGATCGTCGACAGCTGGGTGCCGCGCGACTATGTCAAGACCGTCAGGGCGATCGCCAACGACATCAACACTGCTACCGCCGGTTTTGTGCGCGGCCAGGGCACGCTGTGCCTGGTGCTGGGCGCCATGTACGCCACCGGCCTCACGTTGACCGGCCTGAATTTCGGCATCCTGATCGGCCTGTTCGCCGGGCTGATCTCCTTCATTCCCTATGTCGGCTCGCTGACCGGGTTGGTCCTGGCCGTCGGCGTTGCCTTCGTTCAGTTCTGGCCCGACTGGACCATGATCGCGGCGGTGGCCGGCGTGTTCTTCGTCGGCCAGTTCATCGAGGGCAACATCCTGCAGCCGAGGCTGGTGGGAAAAAGCGTCGGCCTGCATCCGGTGTGGCTGATGTTTTCGCTGTTTGCCTTCGGCGCGCTGTTCGGCTTCGTCGGCCTGCTGATCGCCGTGCCGGCCTCGGCCGCCGTTGCCGTGCTGGTGCGTTTTGCCATCGCCCGTTATCTGGAATCGCCGCTCTACAAGGGCCACAGCACCGAACCTGTCCCGCCGCTGCCGGCGCGTCGCCGCGGGAGCGGTGGGCCGCGCAGTTGAGCCAGATGCCGGACAACAAGATCGACCCGCCGCGCCAGTTGCCGCTCGATCTCGGCCACGGCACCGGCTACTCGCGCGACGAGCTCGTCGTCTCCGGCACCAACAGCCAAGCGGTGGCGCTGGTCGATCGCTGGCCGGACTGGCCGTCGCCGGTGGTCGTGCTCGCCGGTCCGGCGGGCTCTGGAAAAACCCACCTGGCCTCGATCTGGCGCGCCCGCGCCGGGGCCGTGACAGTCGATGTCAGGCGCATCGGCGACTGCATGGCGGGCCTCGGCGCGCGGCCTGCCCTGATCGACGACGTCGATGCCGGCGCGGTCGATGAAGAGGGGCTGTTCCATCTGATCAATGCGGTGCGCGGGGCCGGCTCGACCTTGCTCTTGACCGCGCGGCGCTTTCCGTCCGCCTGGGGCGTTAGGCTTCCGGACCTCGCTTCGCGGCTGAAAGCGGCGGCGACGGTCGAGATCCACGAGCCCGACGATCTCTTGCTGGCCGGCGTCATCACCAAACTGTTCGCCGACCGCCAGGTCGAGGTCGAGCCACATGTCGTGCAATATCTGGTGCGCCGCATCGAACGCTCGCTGGGCACCGCGATGCGGGTGGTGGAGCGGCTCGATCGCACGGCACTGGAGCGCAAGACGCCGATCACGAGGGCGCTCGCCGCCGAAACCGTCAGCGCCATGGATGAGGGGCAGGGCGAGTTCGAGATTTAGACTGTAGTGGGCTTTGGCGTGCTGCCTCGGAGGGCTGCAGGCTCTTCCACTTTCGCCGCAACTTCATTTAAAGTCGCTATCAGCCTGTTGATTTGCGACAGGGCGGTGGTCATCTCTGGACCGTATCGCGTCACTAAATATTCTCGGTTTCCAGTAAGTTGGGACAGATGGTGTGCCGTGCGTTTCCGCAGGACCAGTCCCGAGGCGATTGCCTTTGCGGTACGTGTCGCAAAATCGTGCTGCAGGCCACGCAACGCCTTATGATCAGAACCAGTCAGGAGGAGATGGGCATTGAGGTAGAGTTCGATTGCGTGAAGGGCGGTGAAACGGCAGGGCACCAGGGAAAGCGCGTTACCCTTGCGTCGATGTTCCAGCAGGCGGATCGCTGCATTTCTGAATTCGCTTGCGAGTCCCAGTACCTGTTCGGCTGTTGCCTCTTCACCAGGGTAGGAAGCATTCATTCTACTTGCCCCGCCTCACATCGGCGTCCCGCCGTTCCCGCAGGATGACACGACGCCGGACGCTACGTCAAAGTCGAAACACCGATTGGTCGAACGCGGAAAACGACCACCCCTGCCGGTGTTCCATTTCGGGAAACGAAGACTGGCATCTGTCTTGCAACGTCAGTCTTGCCGGCTAACCCCGGTCCTGATTGCGTATCAAATCAGGTTGTAGGCTCGCCGGGAGATGAGGCGGTTGGGGTTCTCTTCCCGGCGAGCTTGCCTTCAATGAGGGGTCGGTAGTCGCGTGTACGGCACTGGCAACCGCGCTCACGGATAGTCGCAACCCCGCTCGCCTTAGGCCGTTGTAATGGACCGTTGAATGGTCTATTTTGCAGACATGGACCAGAGGTTGGTCCATAGAGGAGCGGCCGATGGAGGTATCCGTTACAGACGCCAAGGGACAGCTGACAGAATTGGTGCGTCGTGCCGAGGCAGGTGACGAAGTCATTTTGACCCGGCACGGTCATGCGGCCGTGCGCCTGGTTCCCGTCAAGGCAGTGCCGGACAGGAAAAGCCGTCGGGCATTGCTGGAGGCGATGCGCGCATCCGGCGCCGCGAGGGCGAAGGATGGGCCATCTGCTGCGCGAAGCCAGGATTTCCTCTATGGCGATGATGGCCTGCCCGAATGATCGTGGTCGATACCTCGGCGCTGATGGCGATCGTTCTTGACGAGCCGGAGGCTGATGTCTGCATCGCGGCGCTCGAGGCCGAAGACGGCATCCTGATTTCCGCCGGCACCGTGGCCGAAGCGCTGATCGTCGCAGCGCGGCGCAATGTCGGCGAAGAGCTGGCCGGCCTGATCGACGGGCTTGGTTTCGAAATTGCGGCAGTGACGCCGGCCTCTGCGCGTCGCATCGCCGAGGCCTACGCAAAATGGGGTAAGGGCATTCACCCGGCCGCGCTCAATTTCGGTGACTGCTTCGCCTATGAGGTGGCCAAGGAACATGCCTGCCGCCTGCTTTATATCGGCGACGATTTTTCGAGGACCGATATCGAAAGCGCTCTCTAAGCATGGGTTGTCTGCGCCACATGCGCGCGACAAGGCGACAGGGTCGACGCTCCCACCTATGAGCTTTCCCTTGAAATAATGCCGGCGATATATTTTGACCGAGAGCCGTCCCACCCGCAGGCTGTGCATCGGCCGTTTTTGAACTGATGTTCGCAGGCGGGGTATCCATAGAGATGAAACGCGCATTCAGCACAAAGGCTGGCCATTGCACTGCTTTCGACGAAATATATGCTGCCGCATTCGTCGCAACTCGTGATTGATCGGTCAGTCATTGGCTCACCTCGCACTTCCGCTTCAGCCCGATCGCCTGGCGCGGCCACCGCAACAGCCACAGCGGCTTGGGCTTCCTCTGCATCATCGTGCGGTTGGTCGTGGCATCATAGACCTCATCAAACACACGCATCCTCCAGCGGCAGTCGACGCGGGGCAAGCACGGCTGGGCCACCGCTCAGCGCTCGCCGGCCACAAGCGCCGCTCGTTCCACACCAAAGCGCCTGCGGTAATCGCCCGGCACCAGGCCGGTTATCCTGGCGAACACTTTGCGGAAGGAGCCGGGATCGTCATAGCCGACATCCCAGGCGATCTGGTCGATTGATCGGGTCGTCGCTTCCAGCATCTCACGCGCCTTGCCGACGCGCAGGTGCTGGCAATATTCGGTCGGCTTGAGGCCGGTGGCGTTGCGAAAGCGGCGCAAAAAAGTCCGCTCCTCCAAGGCCGCATGCTCCGCCATAGTGGCAAGCGTCACATCGCGCGCGCCTCTCGCCTGGAGCCAGTGCTGCACTTTGAGGATGGCCTCGTCGCCATGGTTCAGCCTGGGAGCAAAGGGGCTGTAGAAGCGCTGCTCTCGTCCCGGCGGATCCACCAGCATGAAACGGGCAGTGTCCATCATGACGGTCGGCCCGAGCACCCGGTCGACGAGTTTTAGGCCGAGATCGGTCCAAGCCATGTAGCCGCCGGCGGTGATGATGTCGCCATCATCGATGACTAGCTTGTCGGCATCCAGTGCGATGTCGGGAAAGCGCATCGCCAGCGCGTCGCGATAGGCCCAATGCGTGGTCGCCGCACGGCCCGACAGCAGGCCAGTCTCGGCAAGCACGAAGGCCCCGGCGCAGACCGAGCCGAGCGTCGCGCCCGCCGAATGGCGGGCCCTGAGCCAGTCGGCGTAGGGCGCGGCCACCCCGCGAGCGATCGGATCACCTAGAGTCGGAGGCAAGATGACCATGGCAGGTCCATTGTCAGTGTCGGGTTCGCTGTCGAAGGTGCGGATGACCGTTTGGCTCGCCTCCTGCCACTGCCAATGGCTGACACGAAGCCTCAGCGCGTCCGGCGACCGTTCGGCAGCCAGCCGGTTGGCCAGCTGGAAGAGATCCGTCAGGCCAAGAACAGCCGCTTCCTGAACGCCGGGATACACAACGAGGCCGATTTCGACCGGATCACGCGCCGCAACCATCTGTCAGTTTTGCCATGTCCAATGTCTGTTTTGCCAATTCTCACCATGACCCCCATTGCAGTAGCTTGTCCACAGGAGGAACGGACCTTCGCCCAACCAATTCAGCCAACCACATCAAGGAGTACGACGATGAG
Source organism: Mesorhizobium sp. M6A.T.Cr.TU.016.01.1.1 (assembly GCF_003952585.1). Taxonomy (NCBI): domain Bacteria; kingdom Pseudomonadati; phylum Pseudomonadota; class Alphaproteobacteria; order Hyphomicrobiales; family Phyllobacteriaceae; genus Mesorhizobium; species Mesorhizobium sp. M6A.T.Cr.TU.016.01.1.1. The sequence goes on along the minus strand of NZ_CP034452.1, from coordinate 6,646,117 downwards.
CACATTCACCACCAAGGACGGCACCGAGATTTTCTACAAGGATTGGGGCACGGGTCAGCCCATCGTGTTCCATCACGGCTGGCCGCTCAGCGCCGATGACTGGGACAACCAGATGCTGTTCTTCCTCGACAAGGGCTATCGCGTCATCGCGCATGACCGGCGCGGACATGGCCGCTCGACACAGACGGCGACCGGCAACGAGATGGACACCTATGCCGCCGATGTCGCGGCTCTGGTCGCTCATCTTGATCTCAAGAACGCCGTCCATATCGGCCACTCGACCGGCGGCGGCGAGGTGGCGCGTTACGTTGCCCGTTACGGTGGCGAAGGAGGCGTCGCCAAGGCGGTGCTGATTGGCGCGGTGCCGCCGATCATGCTCAAGACCGACAAGAACCCCGGCGGCCTGCCGATCGAGGTCTTCGACGGCTTCCGTGCCGCTTTAGTCGCTAACCGCGCCCAGTTCTACAGGGATGTGCCGGCCGGCCCATTCTACGGCTTCAATCGCGAGGGCGCCAAGGTCTCGCAAGGAGCTGTCGACAATTGGTGGCGCCAGGGCATGATGGGCGGAGCCAAGGCCCACTACGACTGCATCGAGGCTTTTTCCGAAACCGACTTCACCGAGGACCTGAAGAAGCTCGACGTGCCCGTCCTCATCATGCACGGCGATGACGACCAGATCGTGCCGATTGCCGACTCCGCTCTGCTTGCAGCCAAGCTGGTGAAGCACGGCACGCTCAAGGTCTACAAGGGCCTGCCGCACGGAATGTGCACCACCCACCCGGAGATCATCAATCCGGATCTCCTGGCGTTCATCCAGGGCTGACGCTTCGGAGCTCAGGGCGGGCACGCTCGAAAACCCGGGCTGCCCGTCGGTCGCTTCCGTGCTTCGCCAGTCGCAGATGCTGCCCGGCGCAGGTGCGCCGGCAGCATGGCCGATGATTTGCTGTGAATGAATGGTCGGAGTGGAGAGATTCGAACTCCCGACCCTCTGGTCCCAAACCAGATGCGCTACCAGGCTGCGCTACACTCCGAGTCCTTGCGGGCTATAGGGTTCCGGGCTTGGCTGCGCAACCCCTAAAAGACGAAAACGGAACAAACGGCAGGCCCGTGCGGCGATCGGGGCCGGAATTGCAGCCAGCCAAGTCGCGCGCAACGGCTTTACAGCAGCGCTGCCTCAGGACCCAGGCTCCTGTCCGGTCAGACCTTTATGAAAGCGGCCGTCGCGTACATGAAGGCGACGCCGGCCGCCAGGCCGCCCATGACCGGTGGCGTGAAGAAGGCATCGATGCCCTTCTGGTTGCGGCGCATCAGATAGGCGCCGACCTCGACGATGACCTGCAGGATCGCGCCGGCGCCGATGGCAAGCGCCAGCGCCGACCATTGCGGCGCATAGGCCAGGCTGCCGAGCCACATGCCGATAACCGCAGGCCCACCGGCGAGCAAGGTCAGGCCGGCGAACGTCCACAGCGGCGGCCGCTCCTTCAGCATCGGAGCGGCGATGCCGATGCCTTCGGTAATATTATGCAGGGCGAAGCCGAGCACCAGGAAGGTTCCGAGGCTTGCCGAGCCGGCCACGAAGGCAGCGCCGATGGCAAGGCCTTCGCCGAGATTGTGAAGGCCGATGCCGAGCGCGATATAGGTGGCCAACGCCAGCCCTGTCGGCGTGCCGCGCCGCCGCCCGATCGCCATCAGGACGAGAAAGCTAGCCAGACCCGCCAGCACCACCATGACCGGCCCCTGGAACACAGCGGCTGCGGTTCCGACAAGCTCGAAGGATTCTTCGATCGTGTCGACCAGCAGAAAGGCGAGCAACCCGATGGTCAGCGCCAACAGGAAGTTCATGCCGCTCTGTCCGACACCGCGCAGCGCCGGATAGAACATGAGGCCAATGGCGACAGGCAGCACGCCGACGATGATGCCGACCAGTCCCTGCAGCTTGAGCTGTCCCGCAGTGGCGGTAGGCGTCGGCACGGCAACTTCGATCAAATGTTCGAAGGTGACGCCTGAGTTGGTTACCAGATTGACCGTGTGCGTTTCACCCAGAACCCACGGGAAAGGCAGATTGATCCACGCCGTGGAAGCACGCGCGATGGTGCCCGGCGGGTCCTGGGTGAATTGCCAGTAGGCGCCGTCGACCTGGACCTGGGCGATGGTCATCGGCTCGGAGCCGCCGGCCCTGACCAGAAGATGAAGGCCTGATGTATCGAGGACGACACGCTCGAAAGTCAGTTTCTCGACGGCGGGCGCGCCGTTTGACAATCCTTGCAGCGGATTGACGGCAATGATCCACGCCACCGCAATGGCGAGCGCGGCAAGGGGCAGGCCGATCCACAACCAACGGCTGCGCGGCCTTGCCGGTGAATCGATGGTGACGACCTTGTTCATGCCAGCGCCTCGACGACGTCGAACATGCCCATCCAGCCGAGCTCCGTGAACTCGCTTTGATGCGCGTGGAACATGTAGAGGCCCGGTTCGTGCTCGGCGAAGGTGAATTCCAGGATGCCGCGCTGGGCCTGGCACTGGATGATGAGGTCGACCGTTTTCAAGGTCGGCGTCAGCGTCGTGCCCTGATCGAAATAGTCGAAGAAATTTCCATGCAGATGAAACGAGTTGATGGGATCGAATTCCACCACATTGACCAGATAGATGCGCACCGGCTTGCCTCGCACGATGCGGATCGGCGTCTTCGCATAGGCGTGGGCGATGGTGTTGGCGGCGTAGAATTCGTTCTCCTCGTCGAAATTGGTGTCGAATCCGTTCATGACCATCACCAGCTCTTGCCAGCCGGCATTCTCGGGCGTGTCGAGAAGCCGCGACCGGGCGATCTCGGCATGGTCGGGATGGCGATCCGGGTCCGGGTCGATGACAAAGGCCCCATACATGCCCTTGTGGATGTGCCTCTTCAGCGGCAAGGCGTGGCAATGATACAGATGGCAGCCAAAGGGCTTGGCGTCGAATTCGTAGACGAACTCGCCACCCGGATCGACCAGCCCGGCGCCGGGAATTCCATCCATGCGGGCGGCATGGATGCCGTGGAAATGCATCGAGTGCGGATGCGAGCCGTTGTTCTTGAAGACGATGCGAATGCGCTCGCCTTCCTTGGCGCGCAGCGCCGGACCGGGCACGCGGCCGTTATACGTCCATGCCGGGAAGAACACGCCCGGTGCGATCTCGATCGTCTTGTCCACGGCCGTCACCTCGAACGTCCTGAGCGTGCGCCCATCGGGCAGAACCGAGACCGTCCCTCGCTCCCAGTCCGTCAGCATCGGGATCGGATCAAAACCGTTGGCGGCGTTGTCCACCTCCCCGACGGTGACCATCGCGCCATGAGCATTCATATGATGAGGTGCCGGATCGGTGGCGGCCACCGCCGCTATGTCATGACCGCTATGCTGGGCGGACTGACCGAGCGCGCTGCGGGCAGCAATCGCCGTGCCGCCCACGGCAGCAAGACTTCCTGTAAGGACGGAACGTCGGCTTATCCGATCGCGCAACCACACACCGACATCGACCATGCCAACTTTTTCCTCGAATTCATTCGTTTGACCGATAATAGCGTCAGCTGTCAAATATAGCAATGGCTTAGTTCGGTCGCGGCATGCCCCCGTGCGGCTGAACGCGCCAAGACGGTGCAACGGGCTTGGCAAGCTGCCTTGCAGCCGACGCCGTCACAGCAGATTGCGTAGTCCTCATTCTGCTTGGTTCAGGTCCGCGACAGGAGCGCAAAAACCATCGGCCTTGCCGCCGGCTGCATTGCGAAGTAATGACGGGAATACAGCGGCAGGTGCCGCTTGCACGTAGCAACGAGGTGACCATGTCCGCGCGCATTTTCAGCCCAGCCAAAACCGCGATGCAGTCCGGCAAGGCCAAGACCGGCCACTGGGTGCTGGAATTCGATCCCGAGATGCGCAAGAAAATCGATCCGCTGATGGGCTACACCACGTCGGGCGACATGCGCAGCCAGATCAGGCTCACCTTCGACACCAGGGAAGAGGCGGTGGCCTATGCCGAGAAAGAGGGGCTGGCCTTCCGTGTCGAGGAGCCGAAGGAAACCAAGCGCCGCCAGATTTCCTATGCGGAGAATTTCCGCTATGACCGCAGGACGCCCTGGACGCATTGACCGGCAAATGCCCATCGCATAATTCAGCCGGCCTTGGCGTCGGCCCAGCGGTCCCGTAGCTCAGCTGGATAGAGCACCGGCCTTCTAAGCCGATGGTCACAGGTTCGAATCCTGTCGGGATCGCCAGTATTTTCAAAGACATAGCACCATATTCCCGACTTCGGGAGAATGGCATTCCGATCCGTTTACAGATTTTCTTCCTCATGGGTTCCGCTCCATGCGGAAAATGACGGCATCGAACCCACGCTGCTATTGCTGATCTGCGCTCGGCACAGTCACGCGCAGGAGCGAGCGCAACCGTGCACGCGATCAGGAGATCGCCAATCTCGCCGGTCGTATCGATTGAAATCCGGCAAGAGGTCGGCGCTGTCTACGGCACGCGCGACGTGATCCAAGGCATTTGGCTTTGAAAGGTTCCACGGCAGTCGCTTGCTGGCCTGTTGTCGAGAGCGTCTGGCGCTTGCGCCATCATATCAGACAAGTCTAATGTAAGTCATGATCTGGCCATTGCGCGGGCGCGGCGGCGCGCTCGGGATGGGCACTATTCATCCGGTGGATATCACACAAAGGGAGGACGAGATGAGACTGGTTAAGTCATTTGCATTTGCTGCTGTGCTGCTTCTTTCGTCAGCACTGTCTGTGGCCGCCCAGTCGGCTCGCGAGGACATCGAAGCGGCGCTGACGAAATTCACGGACGCCTTCAACAGCGGAAACGCGGCGGCGGTGGGTCAAATGTATACCGAGGATGCTGCCGTGCTGCCGCCCGACGGCAAGCGCGTCGATGGCCGCAAGGGCGTGGAAGAATTCTGGCAGGGCGCGATCAAAGGCGGGATGAAGAATCTCACCCTGAAGGCGCTGGAAGTGGAAGAGAGCGCGAACCTCGCCTACGAAGTTGGCGCATTTACGCTTGATGTGCCGAGCAAAGACGGCGCCCTCTCCACCGTAGCGGGCAAGTACATCGTCGTCTGGAAAAAGGGCGACGACGGGACATGGCGCCTGCATCGGGACATCTGGAATTTAGGTGCGGCCCAATAGGGATTGATATCCAGGCCTTCATCGACCGCCTTGGCGAAAGGCGCGGCGGGCTTTTTTGTCTCCGTATGGAACACTGGCACGGGCAAGACGTTCGCCTCCTGCAGCAATATTTCCTGTGCGCATAGAAATGCTGCGAGATCGGATTGTCCCCTCCGATCAGCCCGCGTCCTTCCCCTCCGGGGGGCGCGGGCTTCTTCGTTCATGGAACCGAAACGACCAAGGCTCTTCGGACGACCAGCCCCTGCGTGTTGGCACCGAGCAAGGCGTGTTCAGCCTCGATGGCATCGGGCATCGGCGCTCTGAATTCACGATGATGCAACCACTGCCATCTCTTCGCGTTTAACCGCCTTCAATCCTGGTGAGCGACAAAAATGACGGCGTTCATTCCGATTACAATCTACCTGAATCGCAGGCCGATGGTGGTCGCGTCGATAGCCGACGCTGCGAAAGCGCTTCGGCAACCATGGCCATCCATGGACAAGCCGTCCCGACTTGAAGCAATCCGAATGATCGAGGAATGCCTGGCCGGACATTGCAGTCACCAAGCTGCGTTCGCCGCCTTCGAGGCGGCTGCAACTGAACAGGGACTTCACAAGCAGAAGCCGCCAAGCGAAGGCCTCAAGAAATTCGACGGGGTTGCTGAAGATCTGATGTGATGTCGCCCTCACCGGTCACAGATCTTCCGCGAGGGCTCATCTCTCGCGTCTGCGATTCTGCAACGGGGCGCGGTTTTTTAGTGTATAATAATGTTGCACGAACAAAATCTCTGGGCGAAGGGGGTTTGTCATGCCGCTTCATGGAAGAGCAGAGGATTCGGGTGTTTTCAACCCGTCCGAGCTGGCGCTACTTGGCCGCGTGTTCAATCGTTTGAAGATTGACGGCCAATCGGAACAACAGCGCGAATCGCTCGCGTCCCGAATTATTGCCAATTACATGGCCGGAGTGGTGGACGAGGAAGAACTTTTGTCGGCTTCGAAACAAGCGCTGGGGCGGTAGGCCCGGGTAAAGCAAGCTAACCGAGTTAACTCTTCCAACCGCCGGTTGGTAGACGCGACGCAGCCGGCGCGCGTAGGATTTCCTACGATCCGGGCACACCCACCCCCGCCCACCCTGTGCCTGGTGAACAACTGATCGCCCGCCGTGCCGAAAGGTGCGGCGGGCTTTTTGACTTCCGTATGGAACACCGGCTCGGGGAGGACGTTCGGCTTCTGCAGCATCTTCTCCTGTGAACCAAGCTGCGAGATCGGTGTCCCCTCCCGATCAGCCCGCGTCCTTCCCCTCCGTAGGGCGCGGCGTGGCTTGGTCATCGCTTTCCCGATGACGCGATGTCCGGCCTATTGCACGAAGCAGGACAGACTTAGGTCCCGTCTCGGATCAGACCGAAGCCCAACCAAGGAACGTTTGCGGCTGCCTCAGGTTTGAGTGGACCGGGCGCAAAGAGGATCCCGTCCATCGCAAGAGATCTCACATAAAGGAGAAAGCTATGAGAATGCGTCTTTCCACTGCAGTCGCAGGGTTTCTGCTGCTGGCAGGTATCGGCGCTGCTGCCGCTCAGGACGTAATCATCGAGCCCGAGCAGGAGACCGTCGTCAGGGAATATGTGAAGAAGCAGCCGCTCGCATCGGTGAAAATCCCAGGGGTAGAGCTCAATATCGGCTCAACCCTGCCCGATACGGTCGAGCTTCATGAAGTTCCCGACACCAAATACAGTTACGTGGTGGTCGACGACCGGACCGTTGTCGTTGATCCAGGCACACGCAAGGTCATCAAAGTCATCGAATAACCTAAGCGACTGGGAGGACAGCTCGCCGTGCCGGAAGGTGCGGCGGGCAGCCAGCAACGGAGGAATGTGATCATCGTGTCGAACCGTGAGATTGGAGCATCCAAGGCACTCCGAATGCGCGTGACCGACCTCAACAAGAGGATGCGCGGCGCGCGGATTACCGAGAAGGAACTGAAGACCTTTCGAAAGGTCGCAGCCGTCATGGAGGACGGCAAGGGTAGAATTGATGCCGACGATTTGATTGCCGCATCCTTCGTCGTCGAGACGCTGGACTAACCAAGCCGCCTTTAAGATATCCAGAATGCGAGGCGCTGCAATGTCCCTCTCTCCCAGCCTATTTTCTGTTGGCCTGACTTTCCAATGCCCGCAGTGCAACTTCACCGTCATCAAGAACGGCAGTTGGTTTCAGGTCGTTTCCCATTACAAGTGCGAGGGATGCGGACGCGAGATCCGGATTACCTATCCCGACAAGATTGGTATCTTCCAGAAGCACGCGCACTTGGCCGCTCCCACGCCAGGAGCGCGGTAGATGCGGGCTGCCCCCGCGGGCGGCCCCGGGTCGGAGAGTTTGGTCAGTGTGCCGCGGCAATACTTCGCGGCCTCGGTCAGGGTTGCCTGATGGCTGCCGCGCTTGTGGATCACCTTCGACACCTGCTCCGGCGTGATGCATAATCATCGTCCGCTGACACTTTGTGGCGATCGCGGAAATCCCTCGAGATAGGAATCCCAGCATAGCCCGCGCTCCTCCTCAGAGCGCGGGCCGCAGCTCCCGATCTTCAGCGGCGGGCTAGATGGGGGATAGGCCCACCGCTCCCCATTCAACTGTTAAGCAACCGCTTATCTTCCAGGCGCGGTTCTGATCTCGCCCCGGATGTTGTTGGGAAAGATGTCCGTTTTTTCTTCCGTGATTTCGTTTTTTCTGATTGTTTGTTGCATATGCCGCTTTTGGGGGAAGCTTGGTTATGCCCGTTCAACGAAAGGCCGAGGCTGTCGGGATTTTCAATTCATCCGAGCTGGCGCTGCTTGGTCGCGTGTTCGATCGCTTGAAGATTGACCACCAATCGGAACAACAACGTGAAGTGCTCGCGTCCCGAATTATTGCCAACTACATGGCCGGAGTGGTGGACGAGGAAGAACTTCTTTCAGCTTCCAAACAGCCGCTGGGACGGTAAGCGGCTGCGCCGCCGAATCAAACACATCCTTCCAACCGCCGGTTGGTAGACGCGACGCAGCCGGCAGCCTACGATTTTTCACGATCCGCGCACCGGGCAAGTCCCGACCCACCCCGCGCTCGGTGACCGCTTGATCGCCCCGTCGCTCTCCTGTGCGGCGGGTTTTTTTGTTTCCTATGGAAATACTGGCATTCGCGCTGAGGGCCGGGCCGGTGACCCGCAAATACGTCGGCGGTGGCATCGTCAGCGTCAATCACGAGGATTTTTGGGACAAGGGCTAAAGCGGGACATCTCAGATCCCATACCTCAGGGCAATGAAGACCACCGGTGCAAAGATCAGGAAGATCGCCATTACTATAATCACGGCAAGGGCCAGGCGCTCTGTTCGCCTGACAATGGCAGCGACCTCGTCGTCGCTCGACGAGATGAGATCAACCACCGAGAAATCTGTTGGGTTAGGAGTTTGATTGTCATTTGCGGGTCGGCTTGCGACCTCATCGACATTCTGTCTGCTCTGGATAAGGGTCACAGTACTTTCCGCTGTTAGAGTGTCATATCGGGTGCCCGCCGATGGTGCACGTACAGCGGGCACCCGGTGAACCACCGATGAAGGGACTTTGCTCGGCGGCCCAATACCAATGCAGTGGTAAGGTCCTGGTTGCCGGCCCTCAGCCCTCTGTCTTTGACCCAAAGACTTCAGTCTTGCCGCATCTCGGACCAAAGCCCAGCGGAGGAACGAAGTGCCCGCCGGTCCCGTTTGCCGACAGTAATAATTCAGAGATAGGAGAGGTAGTCATGGCTGACGGTCCAACCGTTGTTAACTCAGGCGGAAATGGCGCCGGTACTGCTGTCGCCGTCGTTCTCGCAATCATCGCAATCGTGATCCTGCTATTGTTCACTGGCGTTATCAACATCAATGGCGGGGGCACCGGAAAGGACATCGACGTAAAGGTCGAAGCGCCCAACGTTGAAGCGCCTACGGTCGAAGCGCCCAAGGTCGAAGCGCCAGCCGCGCCCGCTCCGGCGAAACCGGCCGAACCTGCTCCAGCCGCGCCCGCTCCGGCAGCACCTGCTAACGGCGGCTGATTGTGATATCGGATATCGGGCCCGGCGGGATGCTCTTCCGGGCTTGATGAAAACGTCTTGCATGGAGGCGAGCCGCTCTGCGAAGCAGCGCAGGGAAAAGAAAGCCCTTCAACGGAGTTTCAATCCTTTGGCGGGGACTTGCAGAGGGATATTGCGTATGAAGATGCTCGTAACCCTCCTGGCCGCCGGCATTGCAATAACTGGCTGCGTCAGCGTAGCGGCAGCCGATCCCTGGAAGGACGAGAGCGGGCATGGGCGCTGGGTGGGTCGCTACAACGAGGATGATCACCAGCCGCGTCGAAATAGGGAGCGCGAACGCTACAGCTACAAAGAGGAATTCCGGCGCGGGAATTGCAAGATTGAGCGCAAGTGGGAAGGCGATGAATACAAGGAAGAGGTGAAGTGCAAACGCGGCTTCAGGAGGCCGGCTTACATTTATCGTTATTGAAAACAGCGCCTTTCGGAAGGGCGGCCGGCCGGCACGCATCATCGTCGCCAGCTCAGATGGGCGAGATCGGCACGCGCAAATACGTCGGCTCGGCCTTCATTAATGCCAGCCGCGATCCGCGAGCGGCTCTGAAACGCGATCCAAGTGCGCGCCGGGCCGCCACCGAAGGGCGTGAAGCGGCCAATCACGCGATGGGTCAAGCCGGTTCTGCGCCACGACTTAGGTAATAGATAGCACCTGAGACATGGCGCGTGAACCCGAGTCTTTTTTCAGGTATCACCGATCGTCCGCACGCCTCGCAGATAAGATTCGCCGACGTCGCGGGCACCTCCTGTGCCTGCGTTCATTCTATGTCCGCAGTGAGAAGGGGGCGTTGGCGGACCCGTGTTCGCCAATGGCGGGGCAGGGCGGATCTGAACGGGGCTTTTCCACGAATGACACTGATGGGCGCGGCGGCGTTGCTGATCCTGATCCTGACCTATGCCGGCGTCGCCATCGGCAGGGTACCTGGGCTGCGCCTCGACCGGGCAGGCATCGCGTTGCTCGGCGGCGCGGCGATGATTGCCATCGGCGCGCTCAGCCTGGAGGACGCCTACCGCGCGATCAATTTTGACACCATCACGCTGCTGCTCGGCATGATGATCGTCGTGGCGCATCTGAAAGTATCGGGCGCTTTCCGCGCACTCGGCGCCGTCGCCATCGAGCATGCGCACGCGCCATTCATGCTGCTGGTGATGGTGACGCTGCTGACCGGCGTTCTGTCGGCGTTCCTGGTCAACGACGCGATCTGCCTGGTCATGGCGCCGATCGTCGTCCACGTCACCCGTGTCATCAACCGCAACCCGATTCCCTATCTGATCGCCACCGCCACGGCGTCGAATTGCGGCAGCGTCGCCACCATCACCGGCAACCCGCAGAATATGGTCATCGGCGCGCTGTCAGGGGTTTCCTATCCGGCCTTCTCGGCTGCCCTGGCGCCCGTCGCCCTGTTTGGCCTCGTCGCCGTCATCGTCATCGTGCGCATCGTCTACCGGGCCGAATTCGCGCGCAAGGCCGAACTCAGCCCCGAAGTCTATCGCGGCCGCATGCTGCCGGGACAGGTGCTGAAGGCGGTGGTCGTCTGCATCGGGCTGGCGATCGCTTTCTTTGCCGGCGTGCCGGTCGCCAAGGCGGCGCTCATCGGCGGCGCCATTCTTCTGGTGACCCGCGCCATCAAGCCGGCGCGCATCTACCGCGAGATCGACGGGCCGCTGCTGTTCATGTTCGCCGGCCTGTTCATCGTCGTCGCCGGCGCCGAGAAGACGCTGCTCAGCCCTGACATCATCGCCTCGGCCAAAAACCTCGGCCTGGACGATGTCTGGCGGCTGTCCGGCTTCACCGCGGTGCTGTCCAACATCATGAGCAACGTTCCGGCCGTGCTGGCGCTGCGGCCATTCATACCCGGCCTGGAAAACCCGGAGCGCGCCTGGCTGGTCGTCGCGATGAGCTCGACGCTGGCCGGAAATTTCACGCTGCTCGGCTCGGTCGCCAATCTGATTGTCGCGGAGCACGCGCGGGTCTCCGGCACAACTCTTTCGTTCGCCGCCTTCTTCAAGGTCGGCCTGCCGCTGACGCTGGTCACGCTGCTGGTGGGCACGGCGTGGCTGGCGCTTGGGTTTTAGCCGGCACGGATCGTCGCGGCAGCAATCCTTCGTCAGGCGCTGTCTTGGGATCTCGCCCGAACGAGCATGGCAGCGGCGTGTCCGGCTGCCTCGATATAGTCGGGGTTGCGGTGGATCAGCATGATCGAGAACGCGCCATCCATCAGAAGGACGATTTCGCGCGCCAGGGTTTGTGGCTCCAAAATGCTGCGGCCTGACATTTCGCCGGCCAGCCATTTTTCGAAATTCGCCTTGTGTCGCGACCCGACCTTGATCGCCGGGTGTCCGGGCATGGCGGCGAGCTCCGCGGCCGTTCGCAGGAAACCACATCCTTTCCATTTGGGATGGCGTGCCACGCGTGCCAGATTGGTGAAGATCGCCTCGACCTTGCGATCGGGACCGCCTTCGGCGGCGTCGAACCAGCCGGCCATCTGCTTCAGATTCGGCTGGTCACGGCCATCGAGATAAGCGGCGATCAGGTCGTCCTTGCTCTTGAAATGATAGTAAAGCGTGCGCTTGGTGAGGCCTGCCTTTTCGGCGACGGCATCGACGCTGACGCGGCCAATCCCTTCAGCATAGAACAGCTTCGTCGCGGCATCGACAATACGTTTGCGGGTAGGGCTGAGCTCTTGGGGCATGGGGCAATGTATACCGACTAGTGAATATACAAGCAATCGAGAGCCTGATCCTTTCCTGTTCCTGCCACCGCATGCTGGAAAGGAAGCCAAATGACCGGACTTGTCCTGAGCGAGGTTCGCGACGGGGTTGCCGTCCTGACCCTCAATCGCCCTGAAAAACTCAACGCGCTGAACTACGCCCTGATCGACCGCCTGCTGGCCATCCTCGACGCTATCGAGGTCGATGGCTCCATCCGGGCAGTCATCCTCACCGGCGCTGGCGAGCGGGCGTTCTCGGCGGGCGGCGACATCCACGAATTCTCGGCAAGCGTGGCGCTTGGCGCCGATGCCGCCTTGCGCGACTTCGTCATGCGTGGGCAGCGATTGACGGCCAGACTGGAAGCGTTCCGCAAACCCGTCATCGCCGCGGTCAACGGTCTTGCCTTCGGCGGAGGTTGCGAAATCACCGAGGCCGTGCCGCTCGCCATCGCCAGCGAACGTGCCTCGTTCGCCAAACCCGAAATCGTTCTCGCAATGCCGCCGACGTTCGGCGGAACGCAGCGCCTGCCGAGGCTGGCCGGACGCAAGCGGGCCCTCGAGTTGCTGCTGACAGGGGAGGCGTTTTCGCCGCAGCGCGCACTCGAACTCGGCCTCGTCAACCAGGTGGTTCCACACGACGACCTGATGCCGGCAGCACTTGACCTGGCTCAGCGAATTCTGCGGCATTCACAGCTGGCGGTCGCCAGCATCCTCACCGCAGTTACGCGCGGCATCAACCAGTCCATCGCGGAAGGGTTGATGGTTGAGGCCGAACAGTTCGCTCGCATGGCGCCGACCGCCGATCTGCGCGAAGGGCTCGATGCCTGGATCGCGCGCCGCGAGCCAAGCTATTCCGGTTCGTGGACGCGCACTGCTGCGGGTGAGTGAGGCACAAGGGGACATATCGCTGGAGCCGGTTCCGGAGATATTCGAGGCGTTCGATTGCGGAGAAGCCCTGATCGGACTATTTGGCGCGGGTGGGCCAGAACGCCCAGATCAGCAAAGCCGCTAAAGCCAGCCAGAGCGCCACGACAAAGAACATTCCCGTCCTGCTTTGCGGGTGTTTTTCGAGCGCGGCAGCCCGCGCCCGAAACTCGTCCATCAGCGGCGGCGGGATAAGCCTTATCGCCAGGATTACGCCGAGCGGCACGATGATCAGGTCGTCGAGATAGCCGAGCACCGGGATGAAATCCGGGATCAGGTCGATTGGGGAAAGCGCATAGGCGGCCACCATCCCCGCCACGAGTTTCGCGGACCAGGGCACCCGAGGATCGCGCGCTGCGAACCACAGGGCGACGACATCAAGCTTGATGTCGCGCGCCCGGCGCTTTGCCGTTTCCAGCCATGCTTTCATAGGGTTACTTTAGCACAGATTGTCCGCCGACGTCCGAGCGGCGGTTGCTGGTCGAAGAAAGACCTAGACTAAGGCCCGTGGCGCATCCCAAACGACGCGCGGCGCTCTAATGTTCCGAGGGTTCGGTGCCGCTCGCCGGCTTCTCGCCCGAAACATAGGCGTCGAGAAAGTCCTGCGAGGCGACATCGTCGGCGAGGCTCCTCAGCTTTTCGGCCGCGGCCGCCCCCAAAATCGCCTCGACGCGTCTGTTGGCCTCGACCCACACAACATATGCCTGCTGGTATCGCGCTTTTCCGAGCGGCGTCAGCACGGCATGCTTCGTTCGCCGGTCGTGGGCATCCTGGCGGACCTCGACCAGACCGTCGCGCACAAGCGGCCGCAACGCGTGCGTCAGCGCTGAAATCTGGATCGCCAGGCGGGCGGCGAGGACCTGCAGCGTCGGCCCGTCCTCGCCATAAACGGCCCCGAGCCCGTCGATCTGGCCGAGCAGAAGGGTTTGCGTTGACGTCAGCCCGGTTGGGACGAGCGCCACGTCATACAACTGGCCAAGCCGCCGCGCCGCACGACGCAGCGACGAATTGATGCAGACGAAATCGTTCGGCATGCCGGGCGCTTCCGCGTCGGGCTCGTCCCGACTTTCGAGCGATGCAAACGATTCGACCGTTTTTCCCATCTTCACAAAATAGTTGAGTGCTGAACCATTGCAATGGGGCAGAGACTTGGTTAGTTGGTTGAGCACTCAACATTTGAGTGCTAAACTTTAGGAGATAACCATGTCGAACTCAGCTTCCAAGCCGATCGCCGTCGTTACCGGCGCCTCCGCCGGCATCGGCGCCGTCTATGCCGACCGCCTCGCTGCCCGTGGCTATGATCTTGTGCTCGTGGCGCGACGCGCCGAACGCCTGAAAACCCTCTCAGCGGAGTTGTCGCGGGCCTATGGCGCCAAGGTCGAGGTGATCGGCGCCGACCTGACCAAAGAGGACGGCTTGGCGCGCGTCGAGAAGGTGCTCGCCACCAACCCCGCCATCACGCTGCTTGTGAACAACGCCGGCAACGGAACGCTTGGATCGACGATAAACACGTCCGACGAGAATGCCGCGTCGACGATCGCGCTCAACATCACGGCGCTGACGCGCCTGACCCGAGCGGCGCTGCCGGCATTCCTGTCGCGCAACGCCGGGGCGATAATCAATATAGCCTCGGTCATGGCGCTGCACTCGCTGCCGATCACCTCCCTCTACAGCGGCACCAAAGGCTATGTGGTGAACTTCAGCCGTGGCCTGCAGGAGGAGCTTGCCGGGACCGGCGTCAGGCTGCAGCTCGTTCTTCCAGCTGCGACCGCCACCGAATTCTACGAATTCGCCGGCATGCCGCTTTCAGCGTTCGACCCGGCAGTGGTGATGACCGCGGAAGACATGGTCGACGCGGCCCTGGCAGGGTTCGATCAGGGTGAAGCCATCACGCTGCCGTCAGTCCACGACCGTGCGCTGTGGGAAACCTACGACGCCGCCCGCGCCACCCTGTTCGCCGCGACACAAACCGGCGAACCGGCGCCTCGCTACCAGGCGGCTTGACGCCAGCGGACCGCCCTGCGCGCGCAGGGCGCTCCGCTGGCATGGCTAGGGCGACGCCACCGTCAGATGGCCTTTCATGTTGGGATGGAAGCGGCAGAAATAGTCGACCGAACCCGCCGTCTTCAGCGTCAGGCTCGCCGCCTTCTTCGGCGGGATCATAACCTCCCAGCCGCCCTTGACGGTCGCCGTGTGGGCGAACACGTCCTTGTTGACCCACTCGATCGTGTCGCCGACCTTCGCCTCGATGCTTGCGGGCGAAAATACAAGCTTCTCGATCGTCACCTCAATCGTGTCGGCCTTGGCTGGTGCGGCACCAATGGTTAGCGCCAAAGCAACCCACAGCTGCCGTTTCGACGCCGTCGGTGCTGTTCTCATTTCAGCTTGCCGGCGACATGTTCGGCATGCTGTTCATGGCCCTGGAATATCTTCAGGCCGGTCTCCAGCAGGCTCTTCAGTTCGGCATTCTCGGCCGAGGGGATCAGCAGGGTTTTGAGCGCGCCGTTGACCTGCTTATGGTAGGCGACCTCGTTGGCGACATAGGCCTTGTCGAAGGCGGCGCCGTCGAGTTTGGCGAGCTTGGCTCGTTCCTCGGCCGCCGCCTCGGTCAGCGCCTTGCTGGTGGCGTTGTCCTCCGGCGTCAGTTTGAGATTCTTGACCAGGTCAAGCGCTTGTTTGTTTACGGCTTCATGGTCTCGCACCATATCTTTGGCGAAATCTACAACCTCTTTGTTCTTCGATTTCTCCAGCGCTTGTTTGGCCGCCTCGACGTCAAGCACGCCGGCTGTGTAGGCGATGTGGGCGATCTGCGGGTCGGTCGGCTTGTCGGCGGCTTGCGCCAACGGCGCTGCGCTGAGCAGGAAAAGCGCTGCCAGTGCGGTGGTCGATCGAATAAACATGACGTTCTCCTTCGCCGGATGCGGTTGGCTCCGGGCATTTCAGTTGACGATGATTGGATGCCGGGCGGGGCAAACGTTCCCGGGAATTCGGGAAAAATCAGTCTGTAAAGCCAAGCCGCTGCATCAACGCGGCGGTCAGCCGTTCACACCGGCGGCCGGCGAAGGGGAAGGCATTGAGCAGCACCGGGCCGATCTGATCGTCCAGCGCCTTGCGCACGAGGGCGCGGGCGCGGTGCAGGCGGCTCTTGACGGTTTCGGGCCGCACATCAAGCAGTTCGGCGGTCTCCTCGATGCTGAGACCCTCGATCACCCGCGCCACGAACACTGTCCGGTACACATCGGGAAGCCGATCGGTCGCCCGTTGGACAAGCTCGAGGATTTGCCGTTGCGCCATCGTCCGCTCCGGATCGTCGCTGGGATCGAGGGGAAATTTGATGATTTCGGCGTGTGGAGTTTGCGGCATGGCTACCGTTCGCCGTCTTTTGCGCAAGCGCCCAAGCGCCTCATTGATGACGATGCGCGACAGCCATGTGGCGAGCGAGGATTCCCCGCGAAAATCCCCGAGATGGGCAAAGGCCTTGACATAAGCCTCCTGCACGATGTCTTCAGCCTCGCTGTCGTTGCGAACGACGCTGCGGGCGATACGATAGAGTCGCTGGTTGTGCATCTTGATAATCGTGCGGAAGGCTCCGCCCTCCCGTGCCAGCGCGCGGCCGACAAGCTGCATCTCGCCAGCTGCGGCAGGCATGACGGTCAAGACAGCCGACATGACCGGTTTCCTCATCGCAAGCCAATCTCCTGACCGGAAGCAAATCCTCCGATCGAAACATTGGACGGCCTAGCCGGGAAAAGGTTCCCGACATTTTCCGGCAGCCGGCGGCCGGCAGCGACTACGCTACCGCTTCCGCCAGCAGCCTGTCTGCAGTTTGCGTGCGGGCCGTTGCGGCCAGCAGATCGGTCTGCGTGATCAGGCCGAGGATGCGCCTGTTGTCGTCTATGATGACGACGGCGTGGCTGCGGCCGTCGGTGAGCACGGGTAGGAGGCCCATGGCAGGCGCGCTCGCCGAGGCGGTTGCCACGGCCTTTGTCACGCTTTTCACCGTATCCGAGGCCCATGCCAGTTCTCGCAGTCCGACGGCGCCAACAAGCCTAGCCTCCGAATCGACGACCGGCAGCGTCCGGATGTTGTGGGCGAGCAGCAAATGACGTGCCTGGTCGGCGCGAGCGTGTTCATCGACCGAAATTACATGGCACGACATGATGTCCCTGCACAGCAAGGTCCGGTGCGTACGCACCATCGCTTGCAACTCCACCTGCCGCAGCAGCCGTTCGAGATCGTTGCGGTCGATGTCGAATGTCTCCTCCAAGGTGCCAAGCGCAGCATCGATGTCCTCGGGCCGGAAGCCGATACGCTCTTGAGCGGGTGGATCGATGGTGCCGTGGCTGTTTTTTGGCGCGGCCACCGTCACATGTGGATAGGTCCGTCGCGACAACTTGTGAAAGCCGTATCCGAGCGCGACGAGCACGATCGAGTTCAAGGCCACCGGCACGAAAGGAAACAGGAAGCCGGCACCGATGACGGCCGGTCCGCCGATCACAGCCGTCAGGGCGGCAGCCCCACCTGGTGGATGCAGGCAGCGGGTGAACGACATGGCGGCTATGGCCAATGACACCGCAATGCCCATCGCAAGGATGGGCTCATGCACGAAATACGCCACGAGCACGCCGACGAGCGCCGATATGGTGTTGCCGCCAATGATCGACCAGGGTTGCGCCAACGGGCTCGCCGGCACCGCGAACAAAAGCACGGCCGAGGCACCCATCGGCGCCACGAGCAGCGGCACATGCGGGCCGCTACCGAGCACCAGACCGCTGATCGCGCCGGTCAACGCAATGCCGATCGTCGCACCGATACAGGCGATGATCCGCTCGCGCAGCGTAGCGCCGGCAAGTATTGGGACAAAGAGGCGAAAGGCCATGGTACTGACAACTCTGGTGGCGAAACTGGGTTTGGGACGTGCCGCTTGCGGCTGATGGCCTCGCAATGAGGCCAGAATGTTGGATTTGAAAGCCAAACCGATCCGGAAAATCACAGCT
Organism: Mesorhizobium sp. M6A.T.Cr.TU.016.01.1.1; assembly: GCF_003952585.1. Lineage (NCBI taxonomy): Bacteria > Pseudomonadati > Pseudomonadota > Alphaproteobacteria > Hyphomicrobiales > Phyllobacteriaceae > Mesorhizobium > Mesorhizobium sp. M6A.T.Cr.TU.016.01.1.1. Next base: position 6,628,256 of record NZ_CP034452.1, on the reverse strand, counting down.
TCGGGAAATAATCTTGCTGATGCGGCCGAGACCCGGCGCATGCAGGGCCGCTGCGGCGGCAGTTCCCCGCTTATGCCGCCTTCGCCGCGGCGAGACCGCGCGCAAGATCGGCCTTGAGGTCATCGACGTCCTCGAGCCCAATCTGCAGGCGCACCAGCGGGCCGTCATAAGGGCCCTTGGCGACGACGCGGTCGCCGAGGAAGACCGGCACCGCAAGGCTCTCATAGCCGCCCCAGGAATAGCCGAGGCCGAATATCCTGAGCGCGTCGAGGAAGGCATGCTGCTGTTTCTGGCCGCCGCCCGCAAGGACGATCGAAAAAATGCCGCTTGAGCCGCAGAAGTCGCGCTTCCAGAGATCATGGTCGGGATGGCTGGGAAGCGCTGGATGCAGCACGCGCCCTACGCCCGGCTGGCCCTCCAGCCAGCCGGCGATATCAAGTGCGCTGCGCTGATGATGGTCGAGGCGCACGCCCATGGTGCGCAGGCCGCGCAGCACCTGATAGACGTCGTCCGGCCCGGCGCAGCAGCCCATCGTGTAGAAGGTCTCGCAAAGCTGTTTCCAGCAGGCCTTGTTGGCCGATGCGGTGCCGAGCAGCACGTCGGAATGGCCGGCCGGATATTTCGTCGCCGCATGGATCGAGATGTCGACGCCGTGGTCGAGCGGGCGGAAGTAGAGCGGCGTCGCCCAGGTATTGTCCATCATGACGATCGCGCCGGCGGCGTGTGCCGCGCTGGCGATGGCCGGTATGTCCTGCACCTCGAAAGTGTTGGAGGCCGGCGATTCGGTGAACACGACCCTGGTGTTGGACTTGATCAGCGCCGCTATGCCGGCACCGGCATGCGGATCGTAATACTCGACGTCAACGCCCAGGCGCTTCAGCATCGTGTCGGCGAAATTGCGGGTCGGATGATAGACAGAATCGACGATCAGGACATGGTCGCCCGCCGACAGGAAGGCTAGCAGCGGCACCGTCACCGCCGCCAGGCCAGACGGCACCACAATTGTGCCGGCCGAGCCTTCCAGCCCGTCGATGGCGCTGGCAAGCGCGTCGGTGGTCGGTGTGCCGCGCGTGCCGTAGGTGTATTTCTGGCTGCGTGCCGCCATCGTCGCCGCATTCGGATAGAGCACGGTCGAGGCATGCACGACCGGCGGATTGACGAAGCCGAAATAGTCGTGCGGATTGTTGCCCGAGTGGGCAAGCCGCGTGTTGATGCCCATTTCGTTGCCGTCTTTTGTCATTCGCTTCGCCTCTGATCAAGCGCTAGCCATAGTGCGGCGGCATTGGCCGCGCAACCGCCCGACGCTCGCCAGGCGGCGGACTTCGGATATACCAATTGATCCATGGCAACTCAGGAATGCGCAGCCTTCCGAAGGCGAATTTCAAAGGCCCCAGCCCCGATTTGCGTTGGCCGGATTTTGCCGGCTTTGTTCGCACGGCTGACTAATTTCCAGGCGTGTTTGTCTGCAATTCGGGCATTTGCGGCAATTGGTTTTCAATCTCTTTCGGTTTCGGTCATTTTCCTTGACCTCACAGGAATAATCGCCTTCGATGCAGTTCGTGAATGGGAGGCAGCGCGTTGGTTGCGATGCGGGGTTCCGGGAATGGGCCGGAACGGGAAGCTGCATTCACACCGAAAAAAAGTCAGGTTCGCCTGAAAAAAACAGAAAAGGGTCTGTGGGTTATGAAACACATTGCAATCGGCATTCTGGGCGCCGCCGCGCTTGGATTGGTGGCTTCGGCCGCGTCGGCGGCCACGCTCGACGACGTCAAGGCCAAGGGCTTCATCCAATGCGGCGTCTCGACCGGTCTGGCCGGCTTCTCGGCGCCGGATGACAAGGGCGACTGGCAAGGCATCGATGCGGATTTCTGCCGCGCTGTCGCGGCCGCCGTTTTTGGCGATGGCACCAAGGTCAAGTTCACGCCGCTCAGCGCCAAGGAACGCTTCACCGCGCTACAGTCAGGCGAGATCGACATCCTGTCGCGCAACACCACCTGGACCATCAACCGCGATACGGCGCTTGGGCTGAACTTCGTCGGTGTCACCTACTATGACGGCCAGGGCTTCATGATCAACGCCAAGAAGCTGCCGGGCGTGAATTCCGCGCTGCAGCTTTCGGGCGCGGCAGTCTGCGTGCAGAGCGGCACCACGACCGAGCTCAACCTTGCCGACTATTTCAAGTCGAACAAGATGGAGTACAACCCCGTCGTCTTCGAAAAGCTGGAAGAGGTCAACGCCGCCTATGACGCCGGCCGTTGCGACGTCTACACCACCGACCAGTCCGGCCTCTACGGCATCCGCCTGACGCTTGGCGCACCCGCCGACCACGTCGTGCTGCCCGAGATCATCTCCAAGGAACCGCTCGGACCGGCCGTGCGCCAGGGCGACGACCAGTGGTACCACATCGTCAAATGGACCTATTTCGCGCTATTGCAGGCAGAGGAACTCGGCATCACCAAGGCCAATGTCGAGGAGATGAAGGCCTCGGACAATCCCGAGATCAAGCGCGTGCTCGGCCAGGAAGCAGACACCAAGATCGGCACCGATCTCGGCGTCTCCAACGACTGGGTCGTCAACATCGTCAAGGCAGTTGGCAATTACGGCGAAATGTTCGAACGCAATGTCGGTTCGGGCAGCCCGCTGAAGATCGCGCGCGGCATCAACGCGTTGTGGACCAAGGGCGGCCTGCAATACGCTCCGCCGATCCGCTGATCGAAATGTGATCCGGAAGGCAGCTTTCCTGCCTTCCGGTTTCTCTTTCCAGGGGATGGTCGAATGGCATCGCAGGAAATTCTTCGCGAGGAGCCAAGCCGCGGCTCCTTTATCAATGATCCGAAGGTCCGCGGCATATTCTTCCAGGCGGTGGTCGTCATCGTGCTGGTGGCGTTGGTCTGGTGGATCGTCCAAAACACCATCGACAATCTGACGCGCCTGCGCATTGCATCAGGCTTCAGCTTCCTCAGGGGCCGCGCGGGCTTCGACATCAGTGACAGCGCCATCGCTTATTCGTCGGATTCGACTTATGGCCGCGCCATTGTGGTCGGCTTCATCAACACGCTCATCGTTGCCGGCGCCGGCATAATCACCGCCACCATCATTGGCTTCATCCTCGGCATCGGCCGGCTTTCGCACAACTGGCTGATCCGCAAGATCTGCATGGTCTATGTCGAGGTCTTCCGCAACATCCCGCCGCTGCTGGTCATCTTCTTCTGGTATTCCGGCGTGCTTTCGGTGCTGCCGCCGCCGCGCGAAAGCATCAATTTGCCATTCGGCTCTTTTCTCAACCAGCGCGGCTTCTACTTTTTGCGTCCGATCTGGGGCGAAGGCTCCTGGCTGATCCTGGTCGCTCTGCTTCTCGGCATTGCCATGGCGTGGTTCGTCGCCCGCAAGGCGCGTCAGCGGCAGATGGCGACCGGCCAGCAGTTCCCGGTGTTCTGGACATCGGCGGCTCTGATCGTCGGCTTGCCGTTGCTGGCCTACGCGCTGAGCGGCTTCCCGCTGAGCTTTGACTATCCAAAGCAATCAACCTTCAACCTGACTGGCGGCTTTCAGGTCAAGCCGGAGTTCCTGTCGCTCTATTTGGCGCTGTCCTTCTATACGGCGGCCTTCATCGCCGAAATCGTGCGGGCCGGCATCATGGGCGTCAGCAAGGGTCAGACCGAGGCAGCCGGCGCGCTCGGGCTTCGCCCGGGATCGATCCTGCGGCTTGTCGTCATCCCGCAAGCCATGCGCATCGTCATTCCGCCGCTGACCAGCCAATATCTGAACCTGACCAAGAACTCTTCGCTCGCCATCGCCATCGGCTACCCCGACCTGACGGCGACGACCGGCACGGTGCTGAACCAGACCGGCCAGGCGATCGAGTGCGTGCTGATCATGATGGTGGTCTATCTCGCGCTCAGCCTGTTGACGTCGGCGATCATGAACGTGGTCAACGCCAGAATGGCGCTGGTGGAGAGGTAGGGACATGCAGGAGCACGACCTTTCCTTTGTCCGCGTCGAAATGGCTCTGGCACAGTCGGCGCCGTCAAGCGAGCGCGGCCTGGGCGCCTGGATACGCAAGAACCTGATTGCTTCGGCCGGCGACACGATCATGACCATCATCGGCATCGTGCTGGTCGCGATGATCCTGCCGCAACTGATCAGCTGGGCCTTCATCAACGCCCAATGGACTGGCACGGACCGCACGTTTTGCGCCACGGTGGCGCAGGGCGGCATCCAGCCGGACGGCTGGTCCGGCGCCTGTTGGGCCTTCGTCAACGCCAAGTTCGGCCAGTTCATGTTCGGCCGCTATCCAATCGATGAGCGCTGGCGGCCGATCCTAGTTGCCATCCTGTTCGTGGCACTTCTGGTGCCGCTGCTGATCCCGAAGGTGCCGCGCAAGGGGCTGAACGCCATTTTGTTCTTCGGGGCGCTGCCGATCTTTGCCTTCATCCTGCTGGTTGGCGGCGTGTTCGGCCTGCCGCATGTCGAAACCTCGTTGTGGGGCGGGCTTCTGGTGACGCTCAGCCTGTCCTTCGTCGGCATTGCCGTTTCGCTGCCGCTCGGCATCGTGCTGGCGCTGGGCCGGCGATCGAAGATGCCGATCGTCAAGATGCTGTGCGTCATCTTCATCGAGACGGTGCGCGGCATCCCGCTGATCACCGTCCTGTTCATGGCCAGCGTCATGCTGCCGCTGTTCCTGCCGGCCGGCGTCAGCTTCGACAAGTTTCTCAGGGCACTGATCGGCGTGTCGCTGTTTGCCGCTGCCTATATGGCCGAAGTGGTGCGCGGCGGCCTGCAGGCGATCCCCAAGGGCCAGTATGAGGGGGCGGATTCGCTCGGCCTCGGCTACTGGCAGAAGATGGGCCTGATCGTGCTGCCGCAGGCGCTGAAGTTGGTCATTCCGGGCATCGTCAACACCTTCATCGGCATGTTCAAGGATACCAGCCTGGTTTCAATTATCTCGATGTTCGACCTGCTCGGCGTCGTCAAACAGAATTTTTCCGACGCCAACTGGGCAACGCCGCAGACGGCCAGGTCCGGCCTCGTGTTCGCTGCCTTCGTCTTTTGGCTGTTCTGTTTTGGCATGTCGCGCTATTCGATGTTCACGGAACGCCGGCTCGACACCAGCTACAAACGCTAAGAACAAAAAAGGGAACCTTCCATGGCCACAGAAAATGCAGTCAGCGCGGAAGAGATCAAGGTCAATGCCGCCAAGATGCAGGTTTCCACCACCGATGTCGCCATCGACATCATCGCCATGCACAAATGGTACGGCGAATTCCATGTCCTGAAGGACATCAACCTGAAGGTGATGCGCGGCGAGCGGATCGTCATTTGCGGCCCTTCGGGCTCTGGCAAATCGACGATGATCCGCTGCATCAACCGGCTGGAAGAGCACCAGAAGGGCAAAATCTTCGTCGACGGCAAGGAATTGACCAACGATCTGAAAAAAATCGACGAGGTGCGCCGCGAGGTCGGCATGGTGTTCCAGCACTTCAATCTGTTCCCGCATTTGACCATCCTGGAAAACTGCACGCTGGCGCCGATCTGGGTGCGCAAGACGCCGAAGAAGCAGGCCGAGGAAATCGCCATGCACTTCCTCACGCGCGTCAAGATCCCGGAACAGGCCAACAAATATCCCGGCCAGCTTTCCGGCGGCCAGCAGCAGCGCGTGGCCATCGCCCGCTCGCTGTGCATGAACCCGCGCATCATGCTGTTCGACGAGCCGACCTCGGCGCTCGATCCGGAAATGATCAAGGAAGTGCTGGAGACGATGGTCGGCCTCGCCGAAGAGGGCATGACCATGCTCTGCGTCACCCACGAGATGGGCTTTGCGCGCAAGGTCGCCAACCGGGTGATCTTCATGGATCAGGGCCAGATCGTCGAGCAGAATACGCCGGCCGAGTTCTTCGACCATCCGCGCCACGAGCGTACAAAACTGTTCCTGTCGCAGATCCTGCACTGATCGCTCTCGCGCAAATCGAAAAAGCCCGGCCGAAACCCGGCCGGGCTCTTTTGCGTCTGAGCTGTCAGCCGGCGATCGAGAGCCGATTGCAAGACCGTCGCCCATGAAGAAGCCATCCCTCATTGGGCGTTTTCTCGCCATTCCGGTGGTGGCGATCGTGCTCGCCGTGATGCTGGGCACGTTCATTCCACGGCCGCTCTTGCCGGCGGCGGCCGCAGATCCCATCGCCACCAGGCACATCCTGGTGCTGAAAAATCCGATCCACACCGATATCGCCATTCCGGTCGACGACGATGTGCGCAAGCGCTTCCATTTCCTGGTCGATGGCGGCATTCCCACCGACATGGCCGAAGTCCGCTACATCGTCTTCGGCTGGGGCGGCCGCGCCTTCTATCTGGAGACGCCGAGCTGGTCGGAGCTGAAGACCGTGCCGGTGATGAAGGCGCTGACCCTTGACGCTTCGGTGATGCATGTCGATGTCGCCGGCAACATTGCCGAGCCGCACCCCGACGTTGCCGGCTTCGACATCGCCGAGGAGCGTTTTGCGGCGCTGCTCGACTTCATCGCCGCGAGTTTCCAGCAAGGGCCGAACGGCCCGATCCTGATCGAGAACGCCGCCTATTCCAGGTTCGATCGCTTCTACGAAGCCAACGGCCACTTCAACGCGCTGGTCGGCTGCAACACCTGGACCGCGGCTGCTCTGCGTATCGCCGGCCTGCGGACAGGCTGGTGGAATCCGCTGCCGGCCACGCTGGACCTATCGATAAGGATTTACAATTGAGAGTTCCGGGCAATCAGTCGGCTTGGCATTGCTGAGTGGGGCAAAAGCGCCTCATTCCTTCGCGCCCCCCTCTGTCCTGCCGGACATCTCCCCCACAAGGAGGGAGATTGGCAGTTTCGGCGCTGCGCTTCATCCTGCAACGTTGGAGATTGGCGAAAGCCGAGGTGACGGCCGATCTCCCCCCAAAGTGGGGGAGATGTCCGGCAGGACAGAGGGGGGCGCTGTCCCGCCAGCCTATCGAGCTTTCATCGCCGATCGCCAGAGTCCGGCGCCTGCCAGCCATAGAGCCAGTCCAAATCCGCCGCGAGCTTTTCGGGCGAGCGCAGCTTCAGGAACAGGTTGCGCGCGACCGCCACCGGCCCGGAAGCGTGCCAGGCAAAGCGGTTGACGGCGCCGCGGCGGGCGACTTTGGCGATGCGCGGCCGCCGCATTTTTTCCCAGGCAGCAAGCGCGCCCCATGGATCGGCGGGCGAGGCGGCGATAAAGCCGGCAAGGGTTGCGGCATCCTCGACCGCCATCGCCGCGCCCTGCGCCGCAAACGGCGTCATCGCATGCGCCGCATCACCGATCAGCGCGATACCGGCGGGCGTCGTCCATGGCTGTGCCTGGTCAACAGTATGGATCGGCCATGCCGTCCACAGGCCGGCATCCTCGGCAAGCCGGGCCAGTGCTGCCGCCGTGCCACGCATGGCGCCGACGAGGATTTCGGGGTCGGCGTGGCCCGACCAGCCCTCGGCGATGATCTCGCCCCTGGTGAAGGCGGCCAGATTGAACGCCGCGCCATTGCTGACCGGATAGGCGACGAGGTGGAAGCCGGGATGCAGGAAGGCGGTCACGCAATTGGCGGCGCCAACCGCCGCAACGGCTTCTCCCGCGACACTGTCTGCGCTGACCGTCGCGCGCCAGGCAAGCTCGCCCGAAAACCGGCTTTGGGCGGCAAATCCGCCGAAGGCACGGATCGCCGACCAGACGCCGTCGGCACCGATCAGCAGAAAGCCGTCGGCTTCGATGGTCTTGCCGGCAATCTCGACTGTTGCCGTGGTATGGTGCGGTCCTGCCGCGACGCCGCCGACGCGCGCTCCGGTGACGAGACTGATGTCCGGCTGTTCGGCAAGGCGCGCCATCAGCGCCTCTTGCAGATCAGCCCGATGAGCGACGAGATAGGGCGCCTGCCAGCGCCTTTCGGCTGCTTCGCCAAGCGGCACCCGCGCCAGCTCGCGCAGCGTGGCGGCGTCCTTGAGCACGACCGCCTCCGGCCGCACCGCCGCCGGCAACAGCCGGTCGAGCACGCCGAGCTGGCGAAGGATGCGCGTCGCGTTGGGTGAGAGCTGGATGCCGGCGCCGGCCGCTTCGAGGCGCGGCGCCTGCTCAAACAGCCGCACCAGATAGCCGCGCTCGGAAAATGCCAGCGCCGCAGTCAGTCCGGCGACGCCGGCTCCGGCGATGACGACCTGCCCGGACCGCGTGTCGTCCATAGGGATGACGTGCGCGTCAGGCGGCCTGGTCGATATACAGGCATCCCGCAGGCTGCGTTTCCGTCGCCTTCAGCTTTGGCGAATAGCGATAAAGCGTCGAGCAATAGGGGCAGACCTTTTCATTGTCGTCGCCCATGTCGAGAAACACATGCGGATGGTCGAAAGGCGGGTTGGCGCCGGTGCACATGAATTCCTTGACGCCGATGTCGATCGCCGCATAGCCCGCATCGTTCTGGAAATGGGGAATGGAACCGCCTGCCATCGTCGTCTCCTAAATTTGCCGCATGACCTCGGATCATGCGCAAAATCAAAATTCTACCGCGTCCTTTGCGCGTCCAAAGGACGCGCTGCGCTGTACCTGGATTGCATCTGGATCATAAGCTGTCTCTTTGCAAGATCGATGAAATCAAACTGTCGTAAAAGCCTGTCACAGGATAAGCTAAGCCGGTTAAGGCATGGCCGCGAAAATCGAATTCGGTTTCGCTGGGGATCATGCGTAGCTTAAAAGTGGTAGAGCGTCCTTTGCGCATCCGGAACGACGCGTGACGCTCTGGGCAGCGGGTGCGAAACGAGCAGGAACCATGAACGAACTAAAGCCGGTGCAGAGCGAATTCACCACTGTCGAGGTGGCGAGCCCAGAGGGCGGCAACCCGGACCGCTTCGTCAACCGCGAGTTTTCCTGGCTGCAATTCAACCGCCGCGTCCTTGAGGAGTCGCTGAACGCCAATCATCCGCTGCTCGAGCGTGTCCGCTTCCTGTCGATATCCGCCGCCAATCTCGACGAGTTCTTCATGGTGCGCGTCGCCGGTCTCGCCGGCCAGGTTCGCGAAGGCATCACGCTGAAGAGCCCGGACGGCCGCACCCCCGAACAACAGCTGGAACAGCTGCTGCGCGAGGTCGAGCGTCTGCAGGAGGATCAGCAGAATAGCCTTTCCGCGCTGATGCTGCTGCTCGACAAGGAAGGCATCGAGAGCATCAGCCGCGATGCGCTGACCAAGGACGAGAAGACCTGGCTCGAGGATCATTTCCAGGAGCAGGTCTTTCCGGTGCTCACACCGCTTTCGATCGACCCGGCGCATCCGTTCCCGTTCATTCCCAATCTCGGCTTCTCGATGGCCCTGCAACTGCGCCATCGCAGGAATGGCGAGGAGATGAGTGCGCTGTTGCGTCTGCCGGTGGCGCTGAAGCGCTTCATCCGCTTGCCGGACCGCAAGCGTCATGTCCGCTTCATTCCACTGGAAGAGGCGGTCGGCCTCTATATCGGCAAGCTGTTCCCCGGCTACGAAGTCAAGGGCTCCGGCACGTTCCGCATCATCCGCGACAGTGACATCGAGGTCGAGGAGGAGTCCGAGGATCTCGTGCGCCTGTTCGAGACGGCGCTGAAGCGCCGCCGCCGCGGCTCGGTCATCCGCATCGAATTCGACAAGCTGATGCCGGCCGAGCTGCGCGAGTTCGTCGCCGGCGAGCTTGGCGTCTCGTCGAGCCGCATCAGCGTGCTCACCGGTCCGCTGGCGCTCAGCCAGATTTCCGAGATCGTCGCCATCGCCCGCGACGATCTCAAGTTCACGCCCTATAATCCGCGCTTTCCCGAGCGCATCCGCGAGCATGGCGGTGACTGTTTCGCTGCTATACGCGAGAAGGACATCATCGTTCACCACCCCTACGAATCCTTCGATGTGGTGGTGCAGTTCCTGCGCCAGGCGATGGCCGATCCGGAAGTGGTGGCGATCAAGCAGACGCTCTATCGCACCTCGAACGACAGCCCGATCGTGCGCGCCTTGGTCGACGCGGCCGAGGCCGGCAAGTCGGTGACGGCGCTGGTCGAGCTCAAGGCGCGTTTCGACGAGGAAGCCAACATCCGCTGGGCCCGCGATCTCGAGCGCGCCGGCGTTCAGGTCGTGTTCGGCTTCCTCGAGCTGAAGACCCACGCAAAAATGTCGCTGGTGGTGCGGCGCGAGGACGGCAAGCTGCGCAACTACGTGCATCTCGGCACCGGCAACTACCACCCGGTCACCGCGCGCATCTACACCGACTTGTCCTTCTTCACCACCGATCCGACGATCGCCCGTGATGTCGCCCAGCTGTTCAACTTCATCACCGGCTACGCCGAGCCGACCGAGGAGATGCGGCTGGCCATCTCGCCCTTCACGCTGCGCAAGCGCATCCTCAAGCACATTTCGGACGAGATTGCCCATGCGCTGGAGGGCAGGCCGGCCCGCATCTGGATGAAGATGAATTCGCTGGTCGACCCGATCATCATCGACGCGCTCTATGACGCCAGCCGCGCCGGCGTCGAGATCGATCTCGTCGTGCGCGGCATCTGCTGCCTGAGGCCTCAGGTCCCGGGCCTGTCGGAAAACATAAGGGTCAAGTCGATCGTCGGCCGTTTCCTTGAACACAGCCGCATCTACTGTTTCGGCAACGGCCATGGCCTGCCGTCGGACGGGGCGGTCGTCTACATCTCATCGGCCGATTTGATGCCGCGCAATCTCGACCGCCGCGTCGAAACCATGGTGCCGATCACCAATCCAACGGTGCATGAACAAGTGCTCGGCCAGATCATGCTGGGCAACATCATGGACAACCAGCAAAGTTTCGACGTATTGGCTGATGGAACCTCTCGGCGCTCCGTGCTTGAGGAGGGCGAGGAACCGTTCAACGCGCAGGAATATTTCATGACCAATCCGAGCCTTTCCGGACGGGGTGATGCGCTGAAATCGCATGCGCCCAAGCGCATCGCGCAGTTCAAGCGCCGCAAGAAAAACGGCGCAGCGACCGGCTGATGATTTCAACGTCCCAGGGCCGGCTTCAGGACCGCCGACCGCTGTCCATCATCGACATCGGGTCGAACTCGATCCGTCTTGTGGTCTATGAGGGGCTGTCGCGCTCGCCGACCACGCTGTTCAACGAAAAGATGCTGGCTGGCCTGGGTCGCGGCATCGTGTCGACCGGAAAGCTGGACCCCGAGGCGGTGACGCGTTCGATGGAGGAGTTTCGCCGTTTCCGTGCGCTGTCCGAGCAGGCCGGCGCCGAGCACATGTATGTGCTGGCGACCGCGGCTGCCCGCGAGGCGGTCAACGGTCCCGATTTCATCCACCGCGCCGAAGATGTGCTCAAGACCGAGGTCCAGGTGCTGAGCGGACGCCAGGAAGCCCATTATTCCGCGCTTGGCGTCATTTCCGGCTTCCATCCGGCTGACGGCATCGCCGGCGACCTCGGCGGTGGCAGTCTTGAGCTGGTAGACGTCGACGGCGAGACGATCGGCGACGGCATCACGCTGCCGCTGGGCGGCCTGCGCTTGCAGGACATGGCGAAGAACTCACTGGCCCAGGCCGGAAAGATAGCGCGCGACGAGCTCGCGAAGGCAAAGCTCCTGAAAGGCGGGCGGGGCAGGCCATTCTATGCGGTCGGCGGCACCTGGCGAAACCTAGCCCGGCTGCACATGGAAATGACCAACTATCCGCTGAGCGTCATGCACCATTACGAGATCGGCATCGAAAGCGCCGCGAACTTCCTCAAGCAGGTGGCCAAGGGTGAGATCGAGAAGGTGAAGGGTATCGAAGGCGTCTCGAAGAACCGCCGTTCGCTGCTGCCTTATGGCGCCATCGTGCTGCAGGAGATCATGGCGGCAATGCAGCCGTCCAAGATCATCGTTTCGGCGCTGGGCGTGCGCGAGGGCTTTCTCTATTCGCTGCTCGACGAGGCCGAGCAGAAGGCGGATCCGCTGATCTCGGCCTCGGAGGAACTCGCCCGGCTGCGCTCGCGCTCGGTCGCCCACGCACATGAGCTTGTCGAGTGGACCGGCAAGACCTTTGCCGCCTTCGGCATCGACGAGACCGACGACGAGAGGCGCTATCGCCAGGCCGCCTGTCTGCTTGCCGACATCGGTTGGCGCGCGCATCCCGAATATCGCGGCAAGCAGTCGCTCAACATCATCGCCCATGCCTCCTTCATCGGCGTCGACCATCCCGGGCGCGCCTTCCTGGCGCTTGTCAATCTGTTTCGCCACGAGGGCTTGTTCAACGATGCCGCTCCGGAAATCCGGGGGCTGGCGACGCCGCGCTATCTCGAGCGCGCCCGCGCACTGGCCGCGGTGATGCGCGTCGTCTACGTGCTGACGGCGGCGATGCCGGGCGTCATGCCGCGGCTGAAATGGGAGAATCGCGGCAATGGCGTGCTTGCGCTGGTGCTGCCGGCCTCTTTGTCCGATCTTTACGGCGAGCGGCCTGCCGGGCGCCTGGCGCAACTGGCGAGGGTCACCAATCGCCGGCTGGTGCTGGCGGTCGAGGGGGGGTCTAGCGGTTCGGTGAAATAGACGCCGGCGTAGTCGCGTCGCGACAGTTTGAGGAAAGAAAGGAACGCCGTGAGCTTCAGGCAGGTTCTTCAGCTGTTGATTGCGGCGATTTTCGTCCTCTTAGCGGGCACCGCCAGTGCCCAGACGCTTTACACTCGGTCCGTCGTGGCCAAGGGGACGTTCGATCTGGATCGGCATTATCCCAAAGGGATGGGCGTCAGAACGCCGTTCAATTTTCATAGAATGTTGAGAACACCCCAGAACGGGGAGCGCATAAATTACTTTGTATTCAAGCCAAGCACGGACGTTCTCAAATTTATGAAATCGCTGTCGAAGAGCGATTTGTTTTCAAGGCTCGAGCCATGTTCAAGAGGTATTGACCAAGCTCTTTCCGACAGGGCTCAGACCATCGGCGGATCGATCAAGCCCATTTTGGGTCGGGCCGATCTGTTACCATACTTGAAGAGACAAGAACTGATCCAATCAGATGGCTATGTGTACGTCGCCATAGACAGCAACCTTAGAAACTACGTTAGGGCTCCAGACGATTTTGGATACGAGTGGGTGGCAATGGCGGTTAAGAAACAGCAGCTTTGTCTGTATATGGGGGTAGGGGAGATGGGTATCGCGCTCTTGCGTCGGTACCCGTCAATGTAAGCCGTCTCGCAGACTTCGTTTTTCTGGACACCAAGTAAACCGGGGGGATTTGCTCAGGCGCGGCTTGCAAGTAGCCGCCCGTCGATCGAGTAGGCCCCTGCGCCTGCCATCGCCAGCGCCAGAAAACCGCCTGATAGGGCGATGTCCTTCATCAGCATCTGTGAATGCATGAAGGTCAGCGTCGGATCGTCGCCGCCCTGGCCATAATGGCCGATGAAGCCTGCTGCGATGCAGAAGGCGGCAAGCAGGAGCGCCACGATCGGCGTCTTGAGGCCGACGAGGATGAGCAGTCCGGCGATAAGCTCGAACAGCCCCGTCGCCCAGGCTACGAGTGTCGGCAGCGGCAGGCCGAGGCCGGCAAAATAGCCTGATGTGCCGGCAATGTCGGTGAGCGCGTGGAAGCCGGACGGAACGAATAACGCGGCGAGCAGCAATCGGGAAGCCAGAAGCAGCGCATTGCGTGGCATTGGTCACCTCCGATGTCGACCAGGCCGGTTGGCCTGTTCCTCCCCGATGCCTCGATCTTAGCAGAAATTCGGGCCAGGCCACTCGGGCCCGGCCAATCGACAGTCTGGTAGATCGACAACGAAAAAGGGACGCGGAAAATTCCGCGCCCCTTGCTGCAACAGCTACTAGCTTGCGTCAGCCGCGCCTGGCGTCGACCGAATAGGCGCCGGCGCCCGAGGAGGCCAGCACGAGGAAACCGCCGGAAATCGCCAGGTTCTTCATGAAGCTGATCATCTGCATTTGATCGGCCCAGCCGGTGTGGGCGACCAGCGCCGTGGCGACAGTGAAGACTGCCAGCACCCAGGCGGTGATCCGGGTCTGGAAACCGATGAGGATGGCGAGACCGCCGAGCAGCTCGATCAGGCCGACGACAACAGCCGTTACGGTCGGCATCGGCAGGCCCATGCTGCCGAAGTAGCCTGCGGTGCCGGCGATCGCGGTGAGCTTGCCGAAACCGGAAAGCACGAAGATGACTGAAAGCAGGACGCGGCCAAGCAGGATGGTGGCCGAGGCGTTGGAAACGGTGCCGGAACCGGCAACGGACGTGTTGGTGGACATGGTGACTCTCTCCGGAAGGGGTTGTAGTGCCATCCAGATAGAGCAGGTCGACTGTTCACCAAAGATGCGGATTTGGTTACAGATCGTTCACCGCAGTAACGTTTTTGCGATCAGCTCAAGATCATCCCGGATGACGTGCCGTCATCCCGGATGCGTCATGTCCTCCGGCCGCACCAGGCGGTCATAGTCGGCTTCGCTGACCAGTCCGGTGGCCAGCGCTTCCTCGCGCAAGGTTGTGCCCTTCTTGTGCGCGGTCTTGGCGATCTTGGCGGCATTGTCGTAGCCGATGGTCGGCGCCAGCGCTGTCACCAGCATCAGCGAACGGTCGAGGGCGGCCTTGATGTTGTCTTCCCGCGCCTCAATGCCCACAACGCAATTGTCGGTGAAGGAGATGGAGGCGTCGGCGAGCAGCTGCACCGACTGCAGGAAATTATAGGCCATCAGCGGGTTGTAGACGTTGAGCTCGAAATGGCCCTGACTGCCGGCGAAGGTCACAGCCGCATTGTTGCCGAACACCTGGATGCAGACCTGCGTCAACGCCTCGCACTGGGTGGGGTTGACCTTGCCCGGCATGATCGATGAACCCGGCTCGTTTTCCGGCAGCGACAGTTCACCAAGGCCGGAGCGCGGGCCGGAGCCGAGCAGCCGAATGTCGTTGGCAATCTTGAACATGGCGCCGGCGCAGGCGTTGATGGCGCCATGCGAGAACACCATGGAATCATGGGCCGCCAGCGCCTCGAACTTATTCGGCGCGGTGACGAAGCCGATGCCGGTGATGTCAGCGATGCGCGCCGCCACCTTCTCGGCAAAACCGATCGGCGCATTGAGACCGGTGCCGACGGCCGTGCCGCCTTGCGCCAGTTCCTGGAGGCCGGGCAGCGTCATCTCGATGCGTTTGATCGACGAGGCGACCTGGGCGGCATAGCCTGAGAATTCCTGGCCAAGGGTGAGCGGCGTCGCGTCCTGCGTATGCGTGCGGCCGATCTTGATGATGTGGGCGAAAGCTTTGGTCTTGGCTTCGAGCGCCGCATGCAAATGCTTCAGCGCCGGCAACAGGTCGTGCACTATGCGCTCGGCGCAGGCGATGTGCATGGCCGTCGGATAGGTATCGTTCGACGACTGGCTCATATTGACGTGGTCGTTGGGATGCACCGGTTTCTTGGACCCCATGACGCCGCCCAGCAGTTCGATCGCCCGATTGGAGATCACCTCGTTGGCGTTCATGTTGGATTGCGTGCCCGAGCCGGTCTGCCAGACGACCAGAGGGAAATGATCGTTGAGCTTGCCGTCGATGACTTCCTGAGAGGCTTCGATGATCGCTTTGCCGATAGCCGGATCGAGCCGCTTCAGCTCCATATTGGTTTCGGCCGCCGCCCGCTTGACGATGCCGAGCGCGCGAACGATCGACGCTGGCTGTTTTTCCCAGCCGATTTTGAAATTTCCCAGCGAACGCTGCGCCTGTGCGCCCCAGTAGCGGTCGGCGGCGACCTCGATGGGACCGAACGTGTCGGTTTCGGTTCTGGTCTCTGGCGCGCTCACTTGGTCTCTCCGGTCTGTCGAATTCGGCACCGGCGTATCGCGTTGCACAAATGGCTTCAAGCGGAGATTGCGGGCGGCAAGGATGCAAATCGGTTGAAGGAGAATCTTCTTTCTTCTCTCGCTATCGAGAAGGTGGATCGGCGCGTTGGCGCCGAGACGGTTGAGGTATGTGGAAGAAACTCCAACGCGGGCGATCCACTCGAACACCCTCATCCGAACTAGCGCGGCGCGGATAAAGTGCACTGGCAGGAAAAACTTATGGCTTTGGACTGAATGCGTGTATGGCGTCCTCCGAGAAAACAGTTCGGCTGTTTGTTGAATGGCCGAATGTCGAGGAGAAACTCCATGTCGCGGAGCGTGTTGGTGTCTGGAGGCTGCGGCTTCATCGGATCGCATTTGGTCGATCGCCTGTTGCTGCGCGCCGACCTGGGAAAGTTGGTTGTCGTCGACAATCTGTGGACCGGAGTGCAGCAGAACATTGAGCATATCAATGATCCGCGACTGAGCCTGGAAGTACAAGACGCCGAGAGCTTCGCATCGCACCAGCGCTTCGATGAAATCATGCACTTGGCGTCGCCTGCTTCTCCATCATGGTACATGCGCGAGCCGGTACGCACGATCAAGGCCAACATCGGGGGCGCGCTGAATCTTCTGACGCTACTCAAACCGGGTGGTCGCTTCTGCTTCACTTCGACGTCGGAAGTCTATGGCGACCCCTTGGTCTCTCCGCAGCCGGAGAGCTACAGGGGCTCGGTGGATTGCATAGGACCCCGATCGTCATACGACGAGAGCAAGCGCTGCACCGAAGCGCTGTTGTTTGAATCTCAGCGCATCAGCGGACTCGATATCCGTGTCGCGAGATTGTTCAACACATATGGACCGCGAACCCGTATCGACGATGGTCGCGCTATATCGAATTTTATCAGCCAAGCCCTGACCACCGGAATCCTGACGGTCTATGGTGACGGTCTTCAATCCCGCAGTTGGGGTTATGCCGAGGATATCGTCGACGGTTTGGAGCGTTTTTTCTGGCGCGACAACATATCGTACCGGGGCCCTTTGAATATCGGAAACGATTGCGAGGTGTCTGTGCTGGAGATCGCAAACTTCGTCTGTTCGCTCGTTCCAGGTTCCCGGGTCGAGCATCATCCGCCAGCTCCCCAGGATCCCACAAATCGATGCCCGGACCTGACTCTGGCCAGGCGTGTTCTTCCAGACTGGGGAGCGAAGGTCAGCTATCAAGAAGGCGTTAGGCTGACCCTTGAATGGTTTCGAGAACAGGTTTCTGAATGGCGCTCGGCCAACATGGTATCTTCGGCTGTGCCTGCGATGCGCCCTGTGAGCGGTGCGTGAAATCCTGCGCGACGATCAGGGAGACATTTATGCCGGCGATTCTCTTGGCACTGTGACCACCGCTGTGGTTTGAGCAAAGCGGCGATGTCGATCATCTCGCCGGGAGTAAAAACGGCAAGGCAACAGCCGAGCCGATGCGCGGCTATGACAGGACATCCTATTCGTGAAATTGATTGTTGTGACACCGGCCGGTCGCGAGAAATATCTCCGCCTGCTCAGCCATTATGTACTGAAGAGCCCTGAAGTATACGAATGGCATTTGTGGGACAATTGCCGCAACGAGGTCGATCGTGCCTATTTCCAACAGCTGGCTGCGACAGACACGCGTTGCAGGATAAAAACGCTTCCTGATGCTGATGGCAGCAACAACGCGATCGGCGACTTCTTTCGCTTCTGCGACGATCCGGACGCTTTCTATTTGCGCCTCGACGACGATGTGGTTTTTCTGGAAGATGGCTTCTTCCCTAGATTCATGGAGAGGGTAGCAAGCGAAAGGGGGTCGGCTCTGTGGTATGCGCCGTTGATCATCAACAACGCAATCTGCAACACGCTGATCAAGTATCTTTCCAGGGTCTTGGTCGACGGGCCACTTACGTGTCAGGCGGCATGCGAATTCTCGTGGGCCCACGCTAGTTTTCCGATGGCGCTTCACCCGGTCTTCATCGAAGCCGTCAAAGCCAACAGACTCGGCGATTTCCGCGTGCCGGACCGGGAGATCCGGCTGTCGCGCTTTTCGATCAACGCGATCGGCTTCTTTGGATCCGACATAGTGGAACTGGGTGATCTTTTTATTCCGCCAAAGAACGGTAGCGGCGGTGAGGAAGAATGGCTATCGGCTACACTGCCGGCAATGCTCAACCGCCCGGGCAAAGTGCTCGGCGATCTGGTCGTGGCGCATTTCAGCTTCTTTACCCAGGAACGGCGTCTGCTCCAAAGCAATATTCTTGACAGCTACTATGGGCTCGCCGGCCTCGTCCCCGCGCCTTACAAAACACCTGCGATCCCCTTGAAAGACCGGCTAAGGCCGTGGCGCAAGCTCAAAAGGAGTCGGGCGCCGAAATACACGATCTCGCTTCCCCCCAGCATTGCTGACTGACACGCTGCACAGGCAGCGCCTGATCTACCTCAGGCAAACTGACCGATACATACGCCTGGCCGGCCGACTGGCTGATTTTGGTCTTACCTTGCGATCCCGGCAACGCACTCGGGATATTGCGCGGCCATCATGCACCGGTCCGCGTGCTCGGCAAAAACCCCGCTTACCTGTTCGGCGTCAAACCGGGACCTTCGTTTGCGCTTCTCGTCATTGATGAGGAATCCAGTGATGGCATCGAGCTTTCGGGTGAAGCTTTTGAGGACGAACCGCGCCTGCCGGGGGAAGTGGCCGGCCCAAGGCGTATCCTTTGCAAGTTGGCGATAGATGGCCAAAACTTCTGGTTCGACGCCAATTGGGTGCTGCGACCAGGGTTTACCCCGCGTGAAGTGACGCGCAAACGACTTGCCGAACGATATCTGACTGCTGAAATTCGTCATGACGTTCCAGTAGGGATGCATCGTCTGCCATCTGCCTTCAAAGGCAACGTTGAGCGCACCTTGGTCCAGACCGTAGGTATGCTGCGAGGAGAGTTCCCGAGTCCGCTGCAATAATCCCTCTCGCCGCACCAACGGCATGTTGAACACCAGCACGCCCGCATTGAATTTCGGTGCGCCTGGCTTCATCGGCAGGTGGTTCCGGTACTTCGCGTCGAAATAGCTCTGCTCGTCGTGAGCGGCCAGCAACGGCGCGTGCAGTTGCGCGTGGGTGAGGTCGGCTATCGATCGATTGAAGAGCACGTCGCTGTCGGCATAGACGATACGATCGTAGGGCTCGAGCTCAGGCAATTGATCTGCGAACAGCCTGATATAGGTCGCCAAGGTCAGATGGCCCGGATCAAAATTCGTCGCCTCCATGAACTTCGACACGTCAAGGATGCTGACCGCGGACCCTAGCAAGCGCTCACCGACCTCCAGGTCTTTTGCGCCGGCACCAGTCTGAAGAAGAAAGCCCTTGATTGGGCCGGATACGTCCAACACACGGCGCGCGGCCAAGCAAGCGTATGGGAAGTAATTTTGATCGGCAGCGAAAAAGAAGCACGGATTTTGCGACATATCTAGACTCACCTCAGAGCGCATGCTCATCAAATACTTGTCTTGCTGTCGCAGGGCGGAAAGCTTTGACGCGTAGCTCTCTTGGTTTCTTATGGCTGAAAGAAGGCCGGCACCGGCAGATCGGTGGTAAGACAGCCGATTGTGACTGCCGCAGCATGCCTCGCCTGTCCAATGGCAACGTCCATATCGAGATATTTGAACGTCGCAAGGCGGCCTACGAAACTCACGTTGCGGAGTTGTGTGGCCTCATACCGGTAGCGATCCAGCAACGCCGATCCGGCTGCCAGATTCACGGGATAGAATGGAACGTCGTTTTCGCCGCATTCGAAGCTGAATTCACGGGAACACAGGCTCTTCTCGTGTGTTTCCCACCGCGCGAATTTTTTGTGTTCGGAAATCCGAGTGTATGGGACCTCGGGATCGGGATAGGTCACGATTGCGCTTTCCTGAAAATCTCCCGTCACGATAAAATCCTCGAATCGCAGCGACCTGTAGGGAAGTCGTCCGAATTCGAAATTGAAGAAGGCGTCCAGTCCGCCCGTGTAAAAGACCTGATCAAATTCATGATCGCCGCCGTCACGGCGGAACTTGGTATCATACTCGACCGTGATGAGCGGATGTCGAAGCATCTTTTCCACCAAGGCGGTATAGCCTTCCTGCGGAATTCCGATCCGAGAATGGTGGAAGTAATTGTTGTCCTTGGTAAAGCGTAATGGCAACCGCTTGAAAATATCGGCTGGCAACTGGTCGGGTGGACGCCCCCACTGCTTTTGCGTATAGCCCTTGAAAAACGCGTTATAAAGTGCCTCACCTATACTTGAGATTGCTTGCTCTTCGAAATTTCGAGGGTCATGGTCCAGTGGTACCGAAAGATTCCGAATATGCGCCTGCGCGTCCTCTGCGGTGAACTGCCTTCCGAAAAATTGGTTCAACGTGTTTAGATTGATTGGAAGCGAGAACAGCCGCCCGGCCACATTGGCCTTCACCTCCAACGCAAAAGGCCTGAATTCTGCAAATCGTGAAACGAACGACCAGACATCCATATCGTCGGAATGGAAGATATGCGGTCCGAACGCATGCTTCATGATGCCGGTCCGCGCGTCTCGCTCGGTGTGGCAGTGCCCACCGGGATGCGGCTTTGCCTCGACAACCCGAACGGGATTGCCGGCGTCAGCAAGCGATCTGGCCAAAGTCGCGCCTGACACACCGGCACCTACGATCAAAATCCGCACATAACCTCGCAGAAGAGCATCATTGAAATGGCAGGCCTCGACGCAGTGATCCCGAACCTACCCATTCCTGTTCGCATCGCCGAACAGGGGCGGGGTTTGGTGCATAGGCTTAATCGAGGTGAAATGTACTGCCGGTTCAGCAAGGGAAGGCTGCAGGCAAGTTTCCGCGCCGTCTGGCTTCAAAGGCACATACAAGTCCTGACCCTTATTGCCGAGGCGCTGGCATCGCTCGGCGTTCGTAGCATCCCATCTTTCTATGTCAACTTGGCCGATGTGCCGTTTGCAAAAAGACCCAGGTATTTCCGGACGCGGTTCGGCTTTTCTTCGGCAGGCGGTTATGCCGAGATTGCCGCGCCTGATTTCATCTTCAATGGCTGGCCGGAGGCGAAATTCGACGACTACGATCAAAAAACGTCGGCGATGGCAGTCGCGTCGGAAGGGCAGCCGCGCAAGAACAGCGCGTTTTGGGCAGGGCGCTGCATGAACGATGCGCGCAAGGCAACGGTCCAGGCTGCGACGGTCCGGCCCGATCTCCTGGAGGCTTATGACACCGCGCCTGATTACGACTCCGCGTCCGTGCAATATTCTGGCGCTTTCAAGACCATGGAGGAGCAGGTAGCGACATACAGATACATGATTGACGTCGAAGGTGCGGGCTATAGCGGGCGCTTGAAATTGCTGTTCCACACCAAGCGCGTCGTGCTGATGCAGGAACGACCATGGCATGAGTGGTTCTTCGGGGACATCGAGCCGTTTCGTCACTACGTCCCGGTGGCACGGAACATGTCCGACCTGGTCGAGCGTATCGAATGGTTGCGTGCCAATCCGAAAATGGAGGCCGAAATAGCCGCGGAGGCGCAGCAATTCGCGCAAACCAACCTGACGCGCTCGGCCGCGGTGGCCACATGGGCCCGCTTGCTTGAAGGCCACGTGGCTGCCGGCGGCAATTTGAAGTCCAATCTTCGGAAACTGACGCGTTCGAAACGGTAGTCCAACGAAGGCAACGTATTATTTGCGTCGCGAAGGCCTCTTCGTGAGACGCCTCACGACAGGTCACCGTCCGAGCAGCGATTGTGAGGTGGGCGAAAGACGCAGCGTTTCCGTCGGTCTGGCCTGGTCCGACTGAAATGCCTGCCACTCCGGAGAACCGGCAAGCGCCGCTTCAAAGCTTGCATGGGCGTCCGTACTGTCGAAGCCCGCGGCACTGATAAAAACGTTTTCGCCTGATCGCACCGGCAGGCGGGGAAAGCTGTTTTCGGCATGCTCGGTGACGAAAGCAGCAAGCGGCCGCGCGCCAAGTGCCGCCAAGACAGGAATGGCGTCGGTTTCGAAGCGGCTGGCGAAATCGACTTCGGCGCCGGGCCGCAGATGATGAATCTTAATGACAACAATATCCGACAAGCGGTTGTCTCTGCTTGGCTTTTCGTAAGCCGGCAAGGCTGTCCGTTGCGAGCCCGTCAGGTCGAAGCCCGCGCCCGGCCATGCCGGTTTCAGCAACAGCACGTCGTCGGAGTCAATCATCGTGGCGTTGGCGGCATCGCGCCAGGCGGCCCACACCGGTCCCTCGTAAAACGCGGTCAGCGCTTTTTTGCGCGCTTCCATGCCGTCGAAGCCGCGCAGCCAGACGAACATGTCAGGCCGGTCGAGATCGCGGAACTGGCCGATGATGGTCATCCCTGCCGTTTCCTGACCCTCGATCAGGTGACCGTCGAAGATGCTGATCAGCGCCTCGCGCCGGCCAGGTTTCAGCGTGTATTGCCTGAGCTCGACGATCGGCGAGGCGTTGAAGCTGGATTTCGACGGGGCATTCAGGGGCAGGCTCATCGAGCAATCTCCAAAACAGGGTGTTCATCCTGTTCTAAAACAGACCGGTTGTCCTGTTTTGTCAATCTGCTATCGTGTGGAGATGTCAGCAGAGATTACCGCTCGCCCAAAGGTGCGGCCCGGGAAACGCACCAACGACCCGGAAGGCCTCCGCAAACGCGTGCTCGATGTCGCCGAAGCCTCCTTTCAGGCGCGCGGCTACCACGCTTCCAGCCTCGGTGACCTGATGGCAGCGGCGGGTGTCACTGGCGGCGCGCTGCATCATCATTTCCCGACCAAGAAGGCGCTTGCGCTGGCGGTGATCGAGGAGCGGGTGGCGGCAGCCGTCGAAGAAACATGGATCGCGCCGGTGCAGGCGGCTGGCTCGGCGCGCGAGGGCGTGCGCAGCGTGTTCGAGGCCGTGGCAACGGAACTGGAGCAGCAGGGTTTCGTGCGCGGCTGCCCGCTCAACAATCTGGCGCATGAACTGTCGCTCGCCGATCCGGATTTTCGCGCTGCCCTTGCCGGCATTTTTTCGGCATGGCGCGAGGCGATCGCCGACAAGGTCAGAGCCGACCAGCAAGCGGGCAGGGATCAGGACACCGATCCGCCGCGCTTCGCCGCGCTCGCGGTCGCCACCTATTCCGGCGCCATGTCGATGGCCAAGACGACGCAGGATTCAGGCGTGCTGCGCGATTGCCTGAACGCGCTGGAGCAGGGAGCTTCCCCAGCTTCGTCCTCCAAGGGCGGAGCAATTGCGAAGCGACGTCGCAGGGTGCTGCGGCAGCACAGGGTCGTTTGATGCCGGGCGTCAGCCCTCTGCCCTGCCGGAGCCTAATTCGATAGCGGTTTGATGATCTCGTAGCCGACCACGCTTTCGGCGTTGGTGCCCTCGTCATAGCGCCTGGCCAGAACGGCTTGCAGGTCGGGCGCGTAGAGCGCGGTGAATTCATCCTGTGTCTTGCCGGCCTCGTTCTTGATCGTCTGCCTGACGGCGAGCACGTTGTATTTGCAGTCGCCCAGGCCGAACGTCTCTTTGCCCTTGACGTTGATCTCGAGCGTTTCGGTGCCCTTCGGTTGTTTGTTGGGTGCGAGGCGAACGAACAAGGTCTTGCTTTTCGCCCCGGCCTTGAGCGGAAACAGCTTTCTGAGATCGGAAAGCGGGATCATGGCAAGCTGACCGGTCTCGCTGTCGCGAAACACCTCGATCAGGCCGCCGAACAGAAACTGCGTCTGCGGCGATTGGGATTGGTATTCGTTGGCAACCGACACCATTCCACCCGCCGCCGGTCGAAACTCGCTATGGATGCCGGGCCTTTCGAGAACGAAGCCGGCCTTGGCGGCTTTGGCGTCGATGCACTCGGCACCATGAGCGGCGCTCGCCAGGATGGTGAGTGTCGTGCCGATGGATATAGTCTTCATGGCGTCCTCCTCTGCCCGTGTAAGTTGAGTGCAGCACCGGGAAGGAATGCCAGACCTGCGGCACCGTGTCGACATACTGTTCGAGGCAACTAGACGAAGAGGCGCCGGCTGTGCTGAATTTCGCGCCATGAATCGCATCTCGGCAGGATCACTCTCCCGGCGCAGCTTCCTGGCGCAGGCGGTAGGGTTTGCTGCGGCCGGCGCCGTTGCGCGACCGGCGCTCGGTCAGACCGGGCAGCGCAGTCCGCCCGTCGACGCCACCTTCCTGTTTATCGCTGATGTCCATGCCTGCCGCATGGCCAGCGGGCTGAGCCCCAATTGCCAGCAGGAAGGCAAGACCGACGCTGCCTTGCTGCGCAGTATCGCCGCCTTGAACGCCATCGACGACAAGGAATGGCCGGCCGAAATCAACGGCGTCGCCACCGGCTTGCGTTCGGCCGGCAGCCGCATCGCCACGCCGCTCGGCCTCGTCGTCGGCGGCGACATGACCGACGATGGCGGCGGCCAGATCACCCAGCCCAGCGAGGGCACGCAGCTTCTCCAGTTCAGCCAGCGCTATCAGCAAGGCGTCGGCCCGGATCGCGTGCACATGCCGGTCTATGTCGGGCTCGGCAACCATGATCTCGACCAGAATGGCCCGCCACCTCATGTCGACTGGTATAGGCGCGAATTGCGCGACTATGTCGAGGTCAACCACCGCCCGGGCGTGTTCTTCAAGCCGCCGGTGCCGGCGACCGACTACGATGTCGATACCGACTGCTATTCCTGGGACTGGGGTGGCCTGCATCTCATCCAGACGCACCGTTTTGCCGGCGACACCGGCCATGGCGCGCTCTCCAGCCTGCCATGGCTGAAGCAGGATCTGGCGACCTATGCGGCGGATGGCCGCCCCGTCATCCTCTTCCAACACTATGGCTGGGATGTTTTTTCGATCGAACGATGGGATGCCGCCAAAGGAACCTTCGACGATGACGGTCCTGGCCCGCCGCATTGGTGGAGCGAAGCGGACCGGCAGGCGCTGCTGGCGGCGCTGAAGGGCTACAATGTCATCGCTATCTTGCACGGTCACCAGCACGAGGTGCCGATGATCTACCGCCGCGACGGGGTCGATCTGTTCAAGCCGAAGGCCGCCTACATGGGCGGCTTCGCGCTGGCGCAGGTGACCAGCGACAGCATGGACGTGGTGCTTGGTGAAGCCATCGGCGATCATGGCGAGGTCGCCTTCACCAACGCTTTCTCGAAGAGCCTGAACTTCTAACGGCGGCAACTGAAGCAGACAGCAAACCCCCTAAAGCAATTCCAGGAAAAGTGCGTAGCGGTTTTCCGTCCGGAATTGCGTAAAAACAAACACTTAGAGCGGTTCGGCGCTTTTATCAAAAGCTGAACCGCTACTTAAGCCGCTTCCTCATCGCTGTTGAAAACGGCAGCGCAGCGATCAGAGCGCCTTTCTGACCCTGTCCTTCACGTCGCCATAGGCCTTCTGCAATTTGCCGGCGATTTTGTCGGCCGAGCCTTCAGCCTGGACGCGCCTGTTGCCGGTGGCCTTGCCGGCGGCTTTCTTCACGGAGCCTTTGAACTGCTTGGCTAGGCCCGCAACCTGATCCTTGTTCACCATGGCCGCATCTCCTGGGGTTTAATTTGCCTTTGTCCTGGGCAAACGGGCGGCTGGTTTTTCGGTTCCGAGGCCACGGGTCCGCGATGGCCAGAGCCGTCCGGCTCGCCGGCGCTAAGCGGCGATTGCCGCTCGCCATAAAAGAACGCCCCTCGCGCGTTTTATTGCACGGGAGGCGTCCTTTGTGTCAGCCTTTCCTGAGATTGCTCTCGTGAACTGCTGACGATACCCAAAATGCATGGATGCCAAAATGGTTCCCGGCATGGTGCGATTTTTTTCGACAGCTGACGCTCGACCGGTTTCGGCGCCAAATCCGCCATCGAATCCCTGCTTAATCCAACCTGGCGGCGATCGGTCCGCCGGGCGGCGAAAGCAAAAATTGACACGGCGTCAAAAGAAGTCTATAAGAAATTCGTCGATATTTGTTTGACTGACTTTTGTTATCCGCGTGCTCAGGCGCGCCTTTGACGAACTTCCCCCATCAAAATCGAGACAAACGTTGTTGTGCATTCGCATGACGGCGAACGAATATTTGCCACGGAAAGGGTTCGTTATGAGCACAGGCACAGTTAAATGGTTCAACGCCACCAAGGGTTTTGGTTTTATTCAGCCTGACGACGGCTCGGCCGACGTTTTTGTCCACATCTCGGCCGTAGAGCGCGCCGGAATGCGCGACATCGTTGAGGGCCAGAAGCTCGGCTACGAGATGGTCCGCGACAACAAGTCGGGCAAGATGTCCGCCGATCAGTTGAAGGCGGCCTAAAACGGAATTCAGCCTCGCTGGTGACCACGGATGTACTGGCACTGGTGAATGGCGAATTTCAACGCATGACCCCGGAAACATCAGTTTCCGGAAAGGATCATGCGCAGAATGAGAAAGTGCCAGCGCGTTCATGTGGATGCGCGGTGCTCTAGCGGAAGGTCAGGCAATGCCTGGCCTTTTGCATTTGGGGCGCTTCAAAAGTTCGAAAAGAGCACTGCGCGTTCGCTTGAACGTGTTAAGGGTGCTCCAGCAATTTGAATCCGACTGCCGTATTGCTTTGTGCGTGGTCCTGGTCGAAACACCGGTCTCGCCATTTTTCGGCATTACGCTCCGAACCGGGAGAAAGACCTTGACCCCCACTTCAAAGAAATCCCGCGACCAGGCCGAATCCATCTTCAGCAAGACCCAGACCCAGTCCATGTCGCTCAACCGCATCATTTCCGAACAGGATGCTGTCAGCCAGGCCCGGGAAGCCAAGACCGCGCGGCTGCGCGAACTGCGCCTGGAAAAGGAAGCCGACGATATGGCTGCCGCCGCCGCGCTCGCCGCCTCGCCGAAGCGCGTGGGCAAACGCTGATGGCTACCAAGCGCGTCCCGCAAAAGGCGATCGCCGCCGATTCGACCATCGCCGATGTCGTGGCAGATCTCGACAAGCCGGTCGAATATGTCCGCCGCGTGCTCGAAAAGCTCGAGCGCTGCAGGCGTGCCCATGGCGATGCCCAGGTCAGGCTCGGCGTGCGTGGCCGCTCCGAATGCCCGAACTATCTGATCGAGTATGTCCGCGAAAATGCCAAGACCCATGAGAGGGTCACCCATCAGGATGCCGCCTATAGCGGCAGCACGCATCGCGAGCTGGCGCCCCGACACATCGAGGAGGCCAGGAACTGGTCGCCCGAGGAAATGAACATCACGGCCGTCTCGGCGCTGATCGGCCGCCTTCGCAACCCGAATGCGCCATCATCGCGTTTCTCCGACGAGGATTGATATGGCCATAAAATTCTCCGCCAAGGATCAGCCGGCGGCATCCGCTGCCACCGCAAAACCGGCCAAATCGGCCGCCGCGCCGAAAACCGACGTCACCGCCGAGGCCGCGACCGATCTGTTCAAGTCGCCGGCGGATGTCGCGTCGCGCAAGACCAGGAAGAAGAAATAGCGCCCTTGCCGCGAAACGCCGATCTGAATCCGGTTGCGTCAGGGCTGCTTGCCTTGGCGAGCGCCGGAGACTTTTCGTCCCTGGAGGAGGGCGCCGCCCCTCTCTTCGATTGCCAGAGCTGCGGCGCCTGCTGTTCCTATTCATCCGAATGGCCGCGCTTCTCCACCGAAGATGACGCGCAGCTCGACCGGATCCCGCAGAAATATGTGGCTGCCGACGAAGCCGGCATGCGCTGCGACGGCGTGCGCTGTTCGGCACTTTCCGGCGAGGTCGGCAAGTCGACCGCCTGTGGTGTTTACGAGGTCCGACCGGACGTCTGCCGCGCCTGCATGCCCGGTGGCGACGATTGCCTGATGGCGCGCAGGGCGCATGGGCTGTCGACGCTGTAGTAACGGGCCTAGGTAGCGTTTTTGTAGATCAGGCCATCTTTCATGATGATTTTGAAGTTGTTGGCTGGATCGGCCACCACGTCGAGGTTCTCCAGCGGATTGCCTTCGACGAGCAGGAGGTCCGCGAGCGCGCCTTCTTCGATCACGCCGAGTTTCCCCGGATAGGGGTTGCGACGGCCCGACAGCGCGAGCAGCTCGGCATTTGTCCCGGTCGCCATGACGAGCGCTTCGGCAGGCGTGTACCAACGGACGAGCGACGCCAGGATTGCCCCCTGCTGCTTCGCCAACGCGCGGGAGAACAGGACATCGGTGCCCCATGCCGTCTTGATCTTGTATTTCTTGGCGAGTTCGTAGGTCCTGCCAATGCCCGGCCACACTTCATCGGCCTTGGCTCGCTCGACCGAACCCTCCCGGAGGCCTGTCCTCATCAATTCGGGAAGCGGCTGCAAGCTCAGCCAAATGTCCTTTTCGGCGATCAGCTTGGCGGTTGCCTCGTCCATGAGGAAGCCGTGTTCGATGCACTTAACGCCAGCCGCGATAGCCTTCCGGATCGCATCCGAGGTGAAGGCGTGCGCGGCGACGTAGGTGCCCCAATTTTCGGCAATTTCAACGGCGGCCCGCAGTTCGGGCTCGGTGAAGGTGGTGACGTCGAGCGGGCTGTGGGGCGACGACACTCCGCCGCCCGCTGTCAACTTCAGCAGCACGGCCCCCTGCATGAACTGCTCGCGGGCACGCAAACGCACCTCGTCGGGGCTGTCCACAACTATGCTGCCGCCGTTCCTCTCCATGGGAGTGAACAAGCCGCCGATCGTCCGAGGCAAATCGCTGAGCTGGCGGAAATCCCCATGCCCGCTGGTCACGGTGATCATGGCTCCGGACGGATAGATGCGTGGTCCCGCTATGATGCCTTGATCTATCGCGCGCTTGAGGCCGAACGCCGGCCCGCCCACGTCGCGAACGGTGGTGAAGCCGCGCATCAGCGTATCCGTCGCCTCGTCGCCGGCCGCAAGATTGGCGAAGCCGACGTCGCCCATCGCCTCTGCCGGCGTGGACGCAATCAGCATTGCGTGCCAATGCGCATCGATCAGCCCCGGCATTAGCGTTCGCCCGTTGCCGGCAATGCGCCGCGCGTCTTCGGCCGCGATGGGACTTGTCGAGATCCGCGCGATCACATTGCCCTCGACCAGCACATTGGATGGGGCCGAAAGTGCAGCGCCTTTTCCGTCGAAGATGCGGACGTTTTCGAAAAGCACGTCGTCAGCGGCCGCAGTTGCGCAAAGTCCGAGCACGAGGGCTGCCGCAAGCATTTCTCTGCCTGAGCGAAGGATCATGAAAGCCGTGCGGGCAGAGAAAACGGCTGCGGCGAAGGACACGGCATGCGCCACGACCTCGCCTTTTGTCAGCTCCTGCGATCCAAAGGATTTGTGACACATGACGGTTATCCTGCTTCAGGAGGAGGTGGTCACGGCGCAAGGACAAGTTCTAGCTTATACGGCATCGTCGTCAAGAAGCGTTCCACAGCGAGGGGTCGTTCGAAGGTCAGGCCGATCATGGTGATACCAGGGCAAGCAGTGCATGGTTCGCCTGAGGAAGCGATCAGACGAGGGAGCGCCCGGGATGGGTGGGAAGTCGCTGTTCGGTTCATCTGCGAGAACAAGCACGTTGCCAGGAGCGGGACATTCGCCTTGGTCTTTCCTGCGAGGCAGCCGCCCAGAACCCAGGAGAAGGATTGGTACGGGCTACCTGTTGCTCCAGGTCTTGTCACTAGTTCGGGGCACGCGACCAGGCGCCCACTTCCGAGCGGCTCACGATCACGCTACCCGCCTCGATTTCGAGCTGCATGCGCTGTCCCAAAGTTTCGATATCGACCTCAGCGGCCGTCGCAACTCCCCGGCTCTGTATTTCCGGCAGCATTGTGACAATGAGTTCAGCGGTCTGGTGTGACCAGTCGAAACCGCCCTTGGTTCCCCCAACAACCGCCTCCAAGTGCATTGAGGGGGCGGTCAATCCAGCTGCGCGGAAAGCCGCATCGAGCTTGATACCCATATTGGTCTCGATACCGCTGCGCCGGAACGTCTCGACGATCCATCGACAGCAGTCGTCGTAGGTCGGCGCTGGCGGGCTAGATCGACAGCCGTCCCAATCCGGCTCATGGAAGACGATTGTCCCTCCAGGCCGGAGGTGACGAGCGACGCCACGCAGCATGGCCACCGCATCGGCTTGAAACATCAGAACATAGCGGCCGATCACGGCGTCGAACGGTCGGTCGAACGAGAGTGCCGCGGGATCGCCTTCACGGAAGCTGACATTCTGATCGGATTCGCCGCCGCGCGCCCCTCCGCCGCCGCAAGAGCCGCTGGAGCCCGATCTGCGCCGATGACCTGACCTTCGCTGCCAACCATCTCGGAAACCAGGAATGTAACGTCGCCCGCGCCACAGCCGACGTCGAGCACGCGCATCCCGGCACTTATGCCCGCAGACAGCAAGATCCTTCGCGTGATCGGGTTAATGATGCCCGCCTGATGGCTGAGACGCCTGATCTCGCGATCGGAATGGACGAGAATATACGGGACGTGAACGTCGGCACGAGCGCCACCAGCGACTTCCATGGCTTGCCTCCCCCATACGACTGTTCCCAAAGGGGACATCGCGTAAGTCGACGACTATGCGCCGATGCGGCAGCCAGTCAACCAGACTCGCTGTAGACCGCAATGCGATGTCGCTTCAGGGTCAATGCTTGCCTTAGAAGTCCTCCGAACAAAGTGCAAAAAACGGTCGTGAGCCGAAATTCGAAATGAGACACTACCGACCCTGGGCTGGCTTGTGCCCGCGCGTTTCGCTGGCTACGTTGCTGGCGGCAGGGACAACGCCGGGAGACCATCCGTGACCATCGAATTCTTGTTGACGTCGCTGATTGTCGTGGCTTCGCCCGGCACCGGCGTTCTCTATACGCTGAGCGCCGGGCTTTCGCGTGGCGCGCGCGCCAGCATCATCGCTGCTTTCGGTTGCACGCTCGGCATCATTCCGCATATGGCGGCCGCCATCACCGGGCTGGCGGCGCTGCTGCACACCAGCGCACTCGCCTTTGAGACGATCAAATATCTGGGCGTCGCCTACCTGCTGTACATGGCGTGGAACACGTTGAAGGAGAGCGGCGGCTTGAACGTCGGGCAGGATGTCGCGCCGCGCTCGGTCGGCAAGGTGATCACCTCAGGCATCCTCATCAACATCCTCAACCCAAAACTGTCGATCTTCTTCTTCGCCTTTCTGCCGCAGTTCGTCAGCACCACCGAACCGCATGCGCTGTCGAGGATGCTGGAGCTCAGCACCGTCTTCATGCTTTTGACCTTCGTCGTCTTCGTCGGCTACGGCATCTTCGCCGCCTCGATCCGCAGTCATGTCGTGTCGCGGCCGATGGTGCTGACCTGGCTGCGCCGCACCTTCGCCGGCGCCTTCGTCGCGCTCGGCGCAAAACTGGCACTGACGGACCGGTAGACAGTAAGGATCGCGGGCAGTCGTCGAAGCTGGCGCCGCCCCTCATCTGCCTGCCGGCATCTTCTCCCCGTCTAGGACGGGGAGAAGGGGCTGGCCGCAACCTGGCATCCTTCCTTTAACGCTTGAGATTGGCGAAATCTTTCGCGAAGGCAGCTTTCTCCCCGTCACTATACGGGGAGAAATGCCCGGCAGGGCAATGAGGGGCCGCGCCAAACCTATCCCTTCACATAACCCATCACCTCGACGATCAGCCCGTCCGCTACGCGCATCAGATTGATGCCACGGATGGAGTTGCCGTCGGCACGCCAGTAACGCCAGCGGATTGTCGCCCGTTCACCGGCGACGAAGGTCTCCTCGATGTCGAAGCGGGTGCCGGGTTCGCTGGCTATCGCCGACCACAGGCGCACGCACGCCTCCCGGCCGGCATGGCGGGCGCCGTCCGGCGCCGGCACGGTATTTTCGATGACGCAGTCCTCTGCCACCAGGCCCGGGAGTGTCGATGGATCATGAAGCTGGAAAACGTCGTTGTAGCGCCGCATGATCTCGGCCGTCTGTCTGGATTGGTCGTCTGGATGGATGACCATGATGCTGTCCTGTTTCATCTCGGTATCTCCTGATTTCATTTTTTCACAGCGGCGGCCGTGACGAGGTCGGCTTTGAGCCTGATGTCAGCCACACCAGCCAGGGCGCGTGAGACCAGGCATGTCGCTTTCGCAGACTGGGCAAGGCGCTGGAATTCCTCGGGCGCCAGGCCCGGGATTTCGGCTTCCGTTTCAAGATCGATGCGGATGATCGTCGGTCCCGCCTTGCTCATGCCGAGGTGCACCTTGGCGACGGTGTGGATCCGTGCGGGGACATGGCCGCCGCTGCCGGCTATGGCGCTCAGCGCCATCGAAAAGCAGCCGGCATGCGCCGCCGCGATCAGTTCCTCGGGGTTCGTGCCGGGACCGTTCTCGAAGCGCGACGGGAAGGAATAGGCACCTTCGAAGACGCCGCTGCCGAGCCGAAGCCGGCCCGAACCTTCTTTCAACGACCCGTGCCATTGGGCTTCTGCCTCACGGATGGTCATTCTTTTTCTCCTCTGAATATTTCATTTTGTATATAGACCGATCTACATAATATATAGACCGATTGTCATATTCGGCGCAAGGCCTATAATGCTCACTCCTGACAGAGGTTGACATGGCGAACGATACCCGCACACGCATGATCGAGGCGACGGCGCTGCTGCTGAGGCAGCGCGGCTATCACGGCACCTCGCTCAACGATATTTTGAGCGCCTCCGGTGCGCCGAGAGGATCGCTCTATTTTCATTTTCCGGGCGGCAAGGACCAATTGGTCGTCGAGGTGACGCGCGACAGCGTCGAAAAGGTCACGCAATGGATGGATGAGGCGCTCGCCGCCGAGCAGGACCCGGCGGTGGCCGTCCACCACATCTACCAGGCGGTCGCACGCATGCTGGAGGACAACCAGTTCACCCTTGGCTGTCCGGTCGCGCCTGTAGTGCTGGACTCGCCGGCCAACATGCCGGAGCTGGCCGAATTATGCCGATCGGCTTTCCAGCAATGGGTAGGCTTGCTGCAGGCGGCCTTCGTCAGGGCAGGGGTGCCCGAGCGCCGCGCCCACGCTCTGGCGTTGCTTGTCGAATCATCGCTGGAAGGGCTGATGGTGATCGCGCGCGCCACCCGCGACCGCGCCCCGGTGCTGGCGGTGGCCGATGAGGTCGCCGCGCTGGTGGAAAGTGCGTTGCCGGCCAAGAAGGTCGCTGTCGCAGCGCATTGACGGTAGCATCTGAGCCGGGGGGCGCTCCGGCGAAATAATCGGCCGATGGCAACAAAAAGGGCGACCTCTCGGCCGCCCTTTCCGTATCTGAAGGCTGATGGATACGTGGATTAGAAGTCCATGCCGCCCATGCCGCCCATGCCGCCGCCGCCCATGCCGCCTGGCATGCCGCCGCCAGCCGACTCCTTCTTCGGAGCCTCCGCGATCATGGCTTCGGTGGTGACCAGCAGGCCGGCGACCGAGGCCGCATCCTGGAGAGCCGTGCGCACGACCTTGACCGGATCGACGATACCCATGGCGATCATGTCGCCATATTCGCCGGTCTGGGCATTGAAGCCGAACGTCGGGCCCTTATTCTCGAGGATCTTGCCGGCAACGATCGATGCTTCCGCACCGGCGTTGGCCGCGATCTGGCGGGCCGGAGCCTGCAGCGCGCGACGCACGATGGCGATGCCCGCGGTCTGGTCGGAGTTGGCGCCGGTCGCCTTGATGCTCAGCGAAGCGCGCAGGAGTGCGACGCCGCCGCCGGGAACGATGCCTTCTTCGACGGCCGCGCGGGTCGCGTTGAGGGCGTCATCGACGCGGTCCTTCTTTTCCTTGACTTCGATCTCGGTCGCACCGCCGACGCGGATGACGGCAACGCCGCCCGCCAGCTTGGCGAGACGTTCCTGCAGCTTCTCCTTGTCGTAGTCCGAGGTGGTCTCCTCGATCTGCTGCTTGATCTGGGCGACGCGGCCCTGGATCTCGGCCTTCTTGCCGGCACCGTCGACGATGGTGGTGTTCTCCTTGGAGATCGACACCTTCTTGGCGCGGCCGAGCATGTTGAGGCCAACATTCTCAAGCTTGATGCCGAGGTCTTCGGAAATGACCTGGCCACCGGTGAGGATGGCGATG
Organism: Mesorhizobium sp. M6A.T.Cr.TU.016.01.1.1; assembly: GCF_003952585.1. Lineage (NCBI taxonomy): Bacteria > Pseudomonadati > Pseudomonadota > Alphaproteobacteria > Hyphomicrobiales > Phyllobacteriaceae > Mesorhizobium > Mesorhizobium sp. M6A.T.Cr.TU.016.01.1.1. The sequence goes on along the minus strand of NZ_CP034452.1, from coordinate 6,594,449 downwards.
TCTTCCAGCATGGCCTTGCGGCGATCACCGAAGCCCGGCGCCTTGACGGCGGCGATCTTCAGGCCGCCACGCAGCTTGTTGACGACGAGCGTGGCCAGAGCCTCGCCTTCGACGTCTTCCGAGATGATGACCAGCGGCTTCGAGGTCTGCACGACAGCCTCGAGGATCGGCAGCATGGCCTGCAGGTTGGAGAGCTTCTTCTCGTGGAGAAGGATGTAAGCGTCTTCCAGGTCCGCGACCATCTTGTCGGCGTTGGTTACGAAGTAGGGCGAGAGATAGCCGCGGTCGAACTGCATGCCTTCGACGACTTCGAGTTCGGTCTCGGCGGTCTTGGCTTCCTCGACCGTGATGACGCCCTCATTGCCGACCTTCTGCATCGCTTCGGCGATCATCGAGCCAACCGAAGCATCGCCATTGCCGGCGATGGTGCCGACCTGAGCAACTTCTTCCGAGGTCTTGATCTTCTTGGCGTTCTTGATCAGCGTCGCGACGACGTCGGCAACGGCGAGGTCGATGCCGCGCTTCAGGTCCATCGGGTTCATGCCGGCGGCAACCGCCTTGTGGCCTTCCTGGACGATCGACTGCGCCAGAACGGTCGCGGTCGTGGTGCCGTCGCCGGCGATGTCGTTGGTCTTCGAAGCAACTTCGCGGACCATCTGCGCGCCCATGTTCTCGAATTTGTCTTCAAGCTCGATTTCCTTGGCGACGGTGACGCCGTCCTTGGTGATGCGCGGTGCGCCGAACGACTTGTCGATGACGACGTTGCGGCCCTTGGGGCCGAGCGTGACCTTCACTGCGTCGGCGAGGATGTTGACGCCGCGCAGCATGCGCTCACGGGCATCACGGGAAAATTTTACGTCTTTGGCAGCCATTTTTAGCTCCTGGCAGGGGCTTGAATTGAGCCCGAAGATTTAAGTGACGGTGAGGCCGATATTCAGCCGATGATGCCCATGATGTCGGATTCCTTCATGATCAGAAGGTCTTCGCCATTGAGCTTGACTTCGGTGCCCGACCACTTGCCGAACAGGATGCGGTCGCCGGCCTTGACGTCCAGCGGGACGAGCTTGCCGGCTTCGTCACGGGCGCCGGAACCAACGGCGATGATCTCGCCTTCCTGCGGCTTTTCCTTCGCCGTATCGGGGATGATGATCCCGCCGGCAGTCTTGGATTCGGATTCAACCCGGCGTACGACCACGCGGTCATGAAGCGGGCGGAACTTCGACTTTGCCATTTTTTATTCCTCGATGAGAATGGTGAGAACAGTTCCTCCGTCCGGCGGCGCCGGACCTGGTTAGCACTCACCTATGGCGAGTGCTAACGTGGCGGTGAGATAAGCCGGTGGCCGGCGAGAGTCAAGGCGAGAGAGAGGGTGCCACCGCGCGAAATTTTTCCATCCTGCAACGCAATTATGGAAAATCTCAGTTGCCACCTGAAATCTGGTCGAAATCTTACGGACAGCTCGGAAGTCAGTGTCCGAGGCGCAAGCCGATCTCCCGAGTTTCAAAATCAAGCAGCAGGCTGTTCTTCTCGAAATATCGGATGCCGACGATGTTGTGCTCGAGCCCAGGAACGATCTCTACCTCGGGATTGTAGGTGGTCTTGAGATTCCAATCTTCCTGTCCGTCGGCTTTTACCAGGACTTTCGTGCCGGTGTTCAGCGACGAATACGGCCCCGAGGCGTCGGCAGGAACCATAATCGTTGAGTTGCCTGTATCGTAAAGCGTTGGCCGACACGTCGGTTCAAATCCCCATGAGATACAGGCGTCGATCGTGGGAAAATTGTATCGCCAATTGGCCTGTTTCCAGCTTTGCATCCTGAAGTCCTTTCTCACATCTTTCGGCACGCCGATATGGAGCGCTTCCACTTGCGGACAGTTGCCGTCGTCGTTCGTGCAGGCCTTCCACTTGGTGCCTATCGGAGAGAGGTAGTAGCCTTTGTGCAGGCCGGGCCCAAAGCTCACATAGGCGAGCGGGGACTTGATCATCCGGTCTGGTCCGCTTCCGCCAACAGGAGAGATACCGAAAATGCCCTTGGGCCAAAGCGGGCCCCCAACGATTTCTCCGGTACTCCGCCTGACTTTTTTGTAGCGGATGAGGAATGGGATTGAGGTGATGGTGGAGACCGGGGAGTCCGGCGAACCAAAAGTCACGCGAGCATAGGCAACATTGCCGTACTCATCGTAAGTTCCATAGTTCATAACCGCCTGTTCGGTGGTCACCATTATCCCGTCTATCTGCTGATCTTTCGTGATCTTTATTCCTGTGTCCGAACAGATTTCGGCGGGAAGCACCGATTTGCAATCGATCGTCATTCCGCTCGATCCGGTATCGAGTAGCAGAGGTTGGTTGACTGTCCGATTGCCCAAAGAAAGAATTTTCACATAGAGCATGCGAATGTTCTTTGGCTTTCCCGGGTACTCCAATTTTGTCAAAGGCACCTTAGTTGGAAGCTCTTCAGCGTCGACTGAGGCAGGTAAAAAGCACGACTGGACTGCAAAAAATAACAGTAATGTCACCCAAAAATTCTTCATTTCCCCGCCCGTGTTACTGGCCAGCGCAGTTCCAACAAGCCGGAAATGCGAGGTCACGATGATCTTTGCTATTGGATCGGCTCACCCGATGAACTAAATTCAAGATGTCCGGGTCGTAGGAACGTGCCTATGCTCTTCTCCTCGGTGCCTCGGAGAACCAAGCACCAGAAGCGGGCATCGTTCCGCCAGCGGATAGGATCCGCTCGGCACGACGCGCACTTCGTCGAACCAGTCGTTCGCCTGGTCGACGAGCATGGCAAGCGTCGCGAAGCAATAAGTCGTTTGGGAACCCGCATAGACGTCGATGGTGCCGATGGAGGCCATGCTCCACCCTGTCCGCGCGGCAAGGGCGGCGCGGTCCGGGAATATCTCGTCAAAAGCGTCGCGGATCACTTGCACATTTATGGCGCGATCGGAATCGCTGGTCGTACACGCCATAGCGATCCGCCATTTGAGCGCATGGAAATTCTCAATTCCGCCGGCCAAGGCTTGGGCCTTGATGTCCTGCAAATCCTCGAACGTCTCAGGGCCGGCGAAAACGCGGATCGCCGCGCGGCTGCCGGGCTTCAGCACTCTGGCGACTTCGCCCAGAAGAGCGTGGCGAGCGCGTGCGGAATCGACGACCGTCAGACAACCGTCGCCTATGACCGCGCCGACGCTGGCGCGGCCGAGCGGAAGGTCCAGCCAGTTCCCGGTCGTTGCCTTGCGGCAGGCGCTGTCGCCCGGCCATACGCCCGAAACCATGGCGGCGGATCCGTCGACGGCCAGCATCGTCTTGCCGAGGCCGGCCAGTTCCGGGGTAACGCCCAGCAGGAGAACATCGGCCTCGTCCAGATCAAGCTCGCGCTCGACAATGCCAACTGTCTCCGGAGTTGGCCGGAGCGGCGCCTCCAGGAGCATCCAGTGACGGTGATAACTGTCCCAATGATTGGTCATGTGTGCCCGTCGGACCTAAAAAGGCTGGCGTCAACTGCTCATAGCCGCTTAATGGAAGTGGGTATGGAAGCCAAGGGGGTAGCCGTGGCGCGTATCGTCGTCATAACGCATGAGCACGATCAGTTCCTTGGCAAGCGCGATATCCTGTTGCGCAGGGGCAGTCCCTATTTGCTTTTCGACGTTCTGGGAGAATTGAAAAGGCGCGGCCATTCGGTCCGGATTCAGCAAGGTCTGTCGAAGACATACAGCGCCGACGTCGCGGTTCTGCATGTCGATGCGACGATAACGCCCGCAGACTATCTCGACTATGCACGGAGTTTCCCATTCTGCCTCAATGTCGGGACGGCCGACATATCCAAACGACGGATCAGCGGAGCGTTGGTGAACGAGGGAGACGCCTGGCCAGGCCCGGTCATCGTCAAAAGCAATCTCAACAATCAGGGCATTCCGGAGAGGTTCCTCAATCGGCGAGCGCAGCGCGCGAGGAAACCACCGCCATTTCCGGACATGCCAGTCCTGCAGCCCTATGAGGTCTACGGATCTCTCGGCGATGTTCCGGATGGCGTCTTCGGGCGCGACGATCTGGTCGTGGACAAGTTCATTCCGGAAAAAGAACCCGATGGTTTCGCGGCGCGGTTCTGGGTGTTTTGCGGAGAGAGCGAACGTTGCACCCGCTACGTCTCGCCGAACGCCCTGGTCAAGGCGTCCGAGACGATCCGCCGCGAGCCCGTGCCTGTTCCCCAGGAAATGCGCCAGCTGCGACGCGAACTCGGTTTTGACTACGGCAAGTTCGATTTCGTCATCCATGAGGGCAGGGCGGTGCTGCTGGATGCCAACAAGACCCCCGGCCGCCCAAAAAACCTCGTGAAGATGTTCTCGGCCGGAGCCTCTCATCTGGCAAATGGCTTCGAGGAGTTGATCCGGCGAGTCTGATGCCTGGATACTTGACTAAGTCAAGCAAATGATTGATCGTGTGCGGGCAGGAGGATGCCATGACGATTCATCATCAACCCGGCAAGGAGCGGATCGATGCGGTGCGAGGCTTCAACCGCTTCTACACCCGTCAGATCGGCTTGCTCGACGAAGGATGGCTGAAAAGCACCTTCTCGCTGACCGAGGCTCGGGTGCTCTACGAACTGGCGCATCGCGATGGGCTGACCGCCACCGATCTTGCGCGCGATCTCGGTCTCGACCCTGGCTATCTCAGCCGGTTGTTGAAAAAGTTCGAGGAGCGCGGCCTGGTGGAGCGCGCAGCGACTGAAGCCGATGCGCGGCGCTCGTCGATCGCGCTGACGCCGGCGGGAAGGACGGCCTTCGCGCCGCTGAACCAGGGTTCGCACGATCAGGTCGCGGCCTTGCTCGACCGGCTTTCCGCTCCGGAACAGGACAGGCTGGTCAAGGCGATGCAGACGGTGCAGCGCCTGCTGGGCGAAGGCACTGAGCCCAAAATTCCCTACATGCTGCGGCCTTTGCAGGTCGGCGACATCGGCTGGATCGTCCATCGCCAGGGCCTGCTCTACGCGCAGGAGTATGGCTGGGACGAAACCTATGAGGCGCTGGTCGCCGAAATCCTCGGTGCCTTCGTCAAATCCTTCGATCCGAAATCGGAGCGCAGCTGGATCGCCGAGCGGGACGGGGAAGTCGTCGGCTCGGTCTTCGTCGTGCGCAATTCGGACGCGGTGGCGAAGCTGCGCCTGCTTTATGTCGAACCCTCGGCGCGCGGTCTCGGCATCGGCAAGCGACTGGTCGAGGAATGCATCGGCTTTGCCCGTGCGAAGGGATACAAGACGCTGACGCTGTGGACCAACGACATTCTCACCTCAGCGCGCCGCATCTACGAGGCATCAGGATTCAAGCTGGCCGACGAAGAACGTCATCACGCCTTCGGCAAGGATCTGGTCGGCCAGAACTGGAACCTGGAGCTGTAACGTCTTTCCCTTCTCCCCTTGTGGGAGAAGGTGGATCGGCGCGCAGCGCCGAGACGGTTGAGGGGTGCTGGACGGAACGCCATCGGCGCCAGGCTGGAGCACCCCTCATCCGTCGCCTTCGGCGACACCTTCTCCCACAAGGGGAGAAGGCAAAAACCGGGCGGAGCGCGCCTCGACAATGATCTCCAACACAAGCTGGAAGCATCATTTGTCTGAAGCAATTGCCCTTGGCTGGCCGCGCTTCACCCCTTCACCGGTATCCAGATTTCCAGCCCGCCATTGCCGCTGCGTGGATCGAATTCGGGGCCGTAGCGGTCGAATTCGGGCACATCGGCGATCTCGTGCCCGGAGGCCGGCAGCCATTTGTTCCAGATCGTGTTGACCGTGCGGCGGATGGTCGAGATGTGGTCACGATGGGCGAACACGGCGTATTTCTGCGCCGGCACGCGCACGCGCGAAAACTCCCTCGGCAGGTCCGAAAAATCGGACACCTCGACGCCGGCGATGTAGTCGAAATTGCCGGTGTCGTCGCCGTTGACGCAGACGCCATAGGCGACGTCGCCGATCTCGCCTGGAATATTGCCGATATACGGGCCGAACCGCTGCCATTGCATCGGGATGCCGGCGCTGGTTTCGCAGCTGTAGCGTTCGCCGAGACCGGCGATGAGAAACGGCCGGCTGGTCTCAAAACGCGGCGGCTCGAGATTGGTGAGGAAGGACTGGTCCATCAGGATCGGCTCCACGAGAGCGAGATTGTCGAGCGAGCCTTGCGCGCGCACCAGTTCCGGCGTGGTGCCGAATTGGTCGCGGAAGGCACGGGTGAAGGCCTCATGCGAAGCGTAGCCGGTGTCGAGCGCGAGCGAAAGGATGTCGGGTGCGCCGGCGGCGAGCTTGCGCGCCGCTTCGGTCAGCCGGCGAGAACGCATGTAGCCCATCACGAACGGCCGGTCGCAGCACCGAAAGCCCGCGTCACGTGAAAGCGCGACACGCCGCTGCTCTTGGCGACATCGTCGAGCGAGACGGATTCCGGCAGGTGGCTTTCGACGAACCACAGCGCTTTCTCGGTCGGGTTCATATGGCTCCTCGCATTTGGCCCAGTCTTCGCATTTGGCCCAGTCTTCGCATTTGGCAAAGTCATGGTGCCGCTTCCTGGTGGAGGCAGTTTGATCGAAATTGCGCACCGCGCAAATCGCGAGCGACGGCGGCCGGCAAGTCGAAGGCGTCGGGCGAAAGAGCTTGACAGGAGCAAGCGGCGTCTTTTAAATGGTAACGTTATTACATAACGAGATTCGTATGGCTCTTTCTGACAAGACCCTTCGCTCCAGCGGCTGTTTCAACCCTGGAAATTTATTGCGCTGTGATTGGCGGAAAACTAGGGTGCCTGGGTGATGGTCCCCGAGTCGAAAGGCAAGGGGTGAAAAGGGAACACGGTGAGATCTTCGGATCGAGGCCGTGGCTGCCCCCGCAACTGTAAGCGGTTAGCAAAATCCGAAATGCCACTGGCCGGCAAGGCTGGGAAGGCAGGATGGCGCAAAGACCCGCGAGCCAGGAGACCTGCCATCAGCATGAGTTGACCGGACGGGGTGTGCCGGGAGGAGACGTGGACATCGGTCTTGTCGGCCGGTCCGTCCAGCTTCCTTCCGTCGCCATTGAGAAAGTGACGGTAAGTTGGACGCCTCCCAGCCTCTTCTTGAAGCGCGTGAGCTGAGCGCGACGGCGAATGGCCAATGCCTGGTCAGCGCGGTCAGCCTTTCGGTGGCGGCGGGCGATCGCCTCGCAATCATCGGTCCCAACGGCGCCGGCAAGACGACGCTGTTGCGCATGCTATGTGGCACCCTGCGGCCAAGCGCGGGAGATGTGAGATTTTCCGGACGCCGGCTGGAGACGTTTTCGGCCGCCGAGCGGGCGCTGCACATGGCTGTCGTCGGCCAGACCGATCAGCCTGATCCGCGGCTTGCCGTGATCGACTACGTCGAGCTTGGCCGCGTCCCGCATGCCGGCTTGCGACGGAGGAGCGAGCAACGCGACATCGCCGTCGAAGCGCTTCGCAGAACCGGCCTGCTGCCGCTGCTCGGCCGCACGATCGGCTCGCTATCGGGTGGCGAGCGGCAACGCGCCCAGCTGGCACGCGCCGTTGCCCAGGAGCCAAAAATCCTGTTCCTCGATGAACCGACCAATCATCTCGATCCGCGCGCCCGCAGCGAGCTTCTCGAACTCGTGTCGCAGTTTGGCATGACCGTCGTGGCGGTGCTTCATGATCTGTCGCTGGTCACGCCATTTGCCACCAGGGTCGCGGTGATGAACGAGGCCCGCCTGCAGGCGTTTGCCGGTCCGCGCGAGGCGCTGACCAAGCAGTTGATCCGCCAGATTTTCGGCGTCGACGTGCTTCGGCTGCGCCATCCCACCGAAGACCGCGAACTCACGGTATTCGACGTTCCGAACCGTGCCTCTTCACATTCCGATTTGACCAAGGAGCAATATTCGTGAAACGCCTCGCATTGTCTTTCGCCTCCCTCCTGTTTGCCCAGACCGCCTTCGCTTTCCCGGTGACCGCCTTTGCTTTCCCGGTAACTGTAGACAGCTGCGGCACGCCGCTGACGTTCGACGCCGCGCCGAAGCGCGCCATCATCCAGGATATGAACATGGCCGAGATGGCCTTCGCGCTGGGGCTGCAACCGTCGATCCTCGGCCTGACCGGCATCACCGGATGGTACAAGGTCGGTCCGGAATTCAAGGCCGAGCAGGGCTCGATCCCGGAACTCGCGCCGAAATATCCGACACTTGAAAACCTCGTCGCGGTCGAGCCCGATTTCTTCTTCGCCGGCTGGTATTACGGCATGAAGCCGGGCGGCGAGGTGACGCCCGATACGCTGGCGCCGCACGGCATCAAGACGCTGGTGCTGACGGAAAGCTGCGTCCATCTCGACAACAACCGCCCCGCCGCCTCGATGGACCTGCTCTACGACGACATCGAAAAGCTGGGCAGGATTTTCGACAAGGAAGCCGAGGCGAAAAAACTTGTTTCGGACTGGAAAGCGCAACTCGCCGATATCACGGCGAAGGTTGGCGACCACAAGGGAACGCGCGTATTTCTTTACGACTCCGGCGAAGACAAACCCTTCACATCAGGCAAGTTCGCGATCCCCAGCGCCATGATCGCCGCTGCCGGCGGCGACAACATCATGGCCGACATGCAGACGAGCTGGGGCAATACGGATTGGGAAACGGTCGCCTCCCGCAATCCGCAGTTCCTGATCCTGCTCGATTACCAGGACGGTGGCGGCTACAGGAAACTGCTCGATTTCCTCAAAGTTCATCCGGCGATGAAGGAAACCGACGCGGTCAGGAATGAGCGCTTCGTCGCGCTGCGCTATGCCGAGCTGACGCCCGGGCCAGCCAACATCGAGGCGATCGGCAAGATCGCCAGGGCGATGCACCCGGAAGCTTTCTGAGCTTGCGCCGCAGGGCGTTCGAATTGGCAATGATAGCAGGAGCAGTGGCGATTGCCACTCTTGCACTGCTGTCGATCGCCTATGGATCGACGGTCATAGCGTTGAGCGACGTGGTTGCCGCGCTCGGACATGCGGCCGGACTGGACGGAGACATCGTGCCCGGTCCGGTCGGCAAAATCGTTGTCGATCTCAGGCTGCCGCGCACGATCATGGCCATCTGTGTCGGCGCCGGGCTGGGCGTCATCGGCGCGCTGCTGCAGACGGTAACGCGCAACGACCTCGCCGATCCGTTCCTGTTCGGCCTGTCGTCCGGTGCCGCGGCCGGCGCGGTTTCCGTTATCACCATTTTTGGCGACCATTTCGGCATCTGGACGTTGCCGGTCGCTGCCTTCACCGGCGGCATTTTGGCCGCCGGCATCGTGCTGTTGCTGGTTTCGCGGGTGAGGGGGCAAGGCCCCGAACGGCTGATATTGGCCGGGCTTGCCGTATCGTTCATGTTCACCGCCTTGACCAACTATCTCGTCTTTGCCGGTGACCAGCGCGCCGCCCACTCGGTGCTGTTCTGGACGATGGGCGGGCTCGGGCTGGCGCGGTGGGACAATGTCGGACTGGCTGCTCTGGGCGCAGGCACCATCCTTGTGTTCGGACTTTGGAACCACCGTCGGCTCGACGCTTTCCTGGCCGGCGAAAACGCCGCCGAAAGCCTCGGCGTGCCGGTTGCGCGGATGCGCAGGACGACATTTCTCGTCGCTGCTTTCTCGACGGCGATCCTCGTCTCGGTGGCAGGCGTCATAGGTTTCGTCGGTCTGATGATCCCGCATCTGTCCCGGCCCCTGGCCGGCCCGTTGCACCTGCGCCTGATTGCAAGCTGCGCCCTCTTTGGAGCGGTGCTGTTGCTGGCAAGCGACCTTCTAGCCCGCACGCTGCTGCCGCCGCAGGAACTGCCGATCGGCATCATCACCAGCTCGGTCGGCGCTTTTTTCGTGGTCACGATGCTCATTCGCAATCGTTCCTGATGTGACTGCCATCCACACTTGCCGGCTTCTGGCATAATGCCGCATCTTGAATAGTAAGCACGCTTATAATATATGCCGCTCATGGTTTCCGACGGCATCGATAGATTGGGCTTTTTGATCCACGACGTGCAGCGCCTGATGCGCAAGCGCTTCGAGGCGAAGGCCAGCGGGCTCGGCCTTTCCTCGGCGCAATGGCGGCTTATGGTCCGCGTCGCCAAGGAAGAAGGCATCACGCAAGCGCGGCTCGCCGAGCTTCTCGAGATCGAGCCGATCAGCGTGTCGCGCCTGGTCGACCGCATGGAGGAGAGCGGCTGGATCGAGCGCCGTTCCGACGCCACCGACCGCCGCGTCCGCATGATCTTCCCGACCGCCAAAGCGAGCGAGGCCTACGCAGAGATCAAGAGCCTTGCTGGCGAAGTCTATGAGGAATCGCTTACCGGCGTGTCGCTCGAAGATCGCCGCATCCTGATCAAGGGTCTGGAGGCAATGGCCAAGAACCTGGCGGACGGCGAGACGGCGTCCGGCGAAAAAGTCAAAGGTGCAGAAGGCGCAGCAGCATGAACGCGGTAGCCAAGGTAGATGAGAATGCAACCAAGCTGGAGGTTGAAGCTCCGGCGCAGCCGGCGGCAGCTCCGGTGGCGGTCGCTCCGCAGCTAGCACCGGCGCCGGTGGTGCCGAAGAAGAAGCGCCGTGTCGGCCGCTTCCTATTGATGTTTGCGCTCCCCGTGGCACTGATCGCCGGCGGCAGCTACGTCTGGGTGACCGGCGGCCGCTACCAGGAAACCGAAAACGCCAATCTGCAGCAGGCCAAGGTCTCGATAGCCGCCGATACGGCGGGTCGCATCGTTCAGGTCGATATTTTCGACAACCAGTCCGTCAAGCAGGGCGACGTGCTGTTCGCCATCGATCCCGAGCCCTACCGGATCGCATTGGCCCAGGCCGACGCGGCGGTGGCCGGCGCGCGCCTCAATGTCGAGCAGCTGCGTGCGGCCTACAGCCAGGCGCTGGCGCAGGAGAAGTCCGACGCCAGCCAGGTCGACTACGCGCAGTCGCAATACGACCGAGCCGCCGACCTTGCCCGCAAGGGCATCAATGCCAAGTCCTCGCTCGACGAGGCCAGGAACGATCTCGACAAAGCCAAGCAGCAACTGGCCGTGGCCGAGCAGGGCATCCTCAGCGCCAAGGCGGGCCTTGGCGGCAATCCCGATATCGAGACCGATAAGCATCCGACCGTGATGGCGGCGCTCGCCGCGCGCGACAAGGCTGCCTATGATTTGGCGCAGACCACTGTCAGGGCGCCGGCTGACGGCATCGTCAGCCAGGCTGCCTCGTTCAAGGTCGGCCAGTATGTCGGCTCTGGCACGCCGCTGTTTTCGCTGGTCGAGACCGGCGACACCTGGATCGATGCCAATTTCAAGGAAACGCAGCTCACCCACATGAAGCCGGGCCAGAAGGCCGAAATCGTGGTCGACACCTATCCAGGCAAGACGTTCGAGGCCACCGTCAAGGCGATCGGCGCCGGCACGGGAGCCGAGTTCTCGCTGTTGCCCGCCCAGAACGCCACCGGCAATTGGGTCAAAGTCACCCAGCGCATTCCGGTGCGCCTGGAACTGGCCGATGCCGACGCCAAGATGGCGCTGCGCACCGGCATGAGCGCGACCGTCACGGTGGACACCGGCGTTTCCCGCGGGCTTCCCAGCATCTTCGGCCACGCCACGGCGAGTGAGGCACAATAGACCGCCTCGTTCCATTGGACGATGGGGTCTGAGACGCAACAAGTAGAATGCAGGCCGCGCACGGAGAGGAACGCAGCTGACAGGATTGGTCCGACGGGAGATGCACCAGGGGTTAGGGTTTGGATCGGGCTGCGTTGCGGCCTGAGCGAAGCCTGAACAACGCGACGCAGACCCGTTTCGGTCCTCAGGTTTCCGGGCGGCAGGCGCCGTTTTATCGAGACGCTCGGTCGATGTAACCCCCACATCGATAGTCGCGTCCCACCGCGATGAGGGTCTCTCCATACGGAAGGCCGCGCCGCCCGGAAACCTCGCGCATCGGCCCGAAAATCGGAATCGATTTTCGCAAAGCACGATGCGCTGACTCAAAGTACTAGAGCGTACTTTGTGCGTCCAAATGGACGCACGTCGCTCTAGTGTACATTTTTTTGTTACCTGCCGGAAGTTCCACATCATGAGCACGCCAGAACCCTTTCGCGAAGTGCCGCACCGCGGCCTGATCACCGTGGCGCTCATGCTGGCGACGATCATGCAGGCGCTCGACACCACGATCGCCAACGTCGCGCTGCCGACCATGACCGGCGATCTTGGCGCGTCCCCCGACAACATCAACTGGGTGCTGACCTCCTACATCGTTGCCGCGGCGATCATGACGCCGGTGACCGGCTGGCTGGCCGACCGCTTTGGCCGCAAGGAACTGTTCCTGACGTCGGTGGTCGGCTTCACCATATTCTCCATGCTGTGCGGCATCGCCTGGAGCCTGGAGACCATGGTGTTCTTCCGGTTGATGCAGGGCGTGTTCGGCGCGGCAATCGTGCCGCTGTCACAGACCTTCCTGCTCGACATCAACCCGAAGGAGCGCCACGGCCAGGCCATGGCCATCTGGGGCGCCGGCATCATGCTGGGGCCGATCCTGGGCCCGACGCTCGGTGGCTGGCTGACCGAGAATTTCAACTGGCGCTGGGTGTTCTTCATCAACCTGCCGGTCGGCATCATCGCCTTCCTTGGCATGGCCGCCTACTTGCCGGCCGTTGCAAGGCGGATACGCAGCTTCGATTTCTTCGGCTTCGCCATGCTCTCGCTCGGCGTCGGAGCGCTGCAGCTGATGCTGGATCGCGGCGGCGAGGTCGACTGGTTTTCCTCGGTCGAGATCTGGATCGAGCTCGGTCTTTCGCTGACCGGCTTCTGGCTGTTCATCATTCACACGGTGACGGCGGAGCACCCCTTCATCGACCCGAAGATATTCCTCGACCGCAATTTCGTGACCGGGCTGGCATTCATCTTCGTCATGGGCGTGCTCATTTTGGCAAGCATGTCGCTGCTGCCGCCAATGCTGGCGACCATCTTCGGCTATCCGACCATGACCATCGGTGTCGTCATAGGTCCCCGCGGCATCGGCACGATGGTTGCGATGCTCCTGGTCGGCCGCATCATGCACAGGATCGATGCCAGGATCCTGGTCGTCATCGGCTTCCTTTTGACCGCGCAGTCGCTCCACACCATGTCCAGCTTCTCGCCGCAGATGGACAACTGGCTGATCCTCAGCTCCGGCGTCATCCAGGGGCTGGGAATGGGCATGGTATTCGTGCCGCTGTCGACCGTGGCCTTCGCCACGCTCGACGTGCGCTATCGCACCGATGCCACGGCGTTGTTCAGCCTGGTGCGCAATCTTGGCTCATCGATCGGCGTGTCGGTGGTGACGGTTCTGCTGGTGCGCAACACGCAGATCAACCATGCCGAGCTTTCGGCCTACATCAATCCGTTCAATCCCAACCTCTGGGCGGCGTCGCCGGCAGCGGCGGGCGGCGATCCGACGGCGCTTTCCCAGATGGATGGCATGGTCAACATCCAAGCGATGATGATCTCTTACGTCAATGACTTCAAGCTGCTGATGATGATGACGCTGCTTGCCATACCGTTCGTTTTCCTGCTGCGCAAACCAAAGGCTGGTCCGACCGCCGGTCCCGCCGCGCATATGGATTGACGGCTGGTCGACGTGCCGGTCACGCCTCCTACTTGCCCAGAACAAGGCTCCAGTAGCGCAACGAGCTGTCGCGGCCGTCCCGCACATAGGCCAGACCGAAGCGGGTGAAGCGCGGGTCGAGCATGTTGCGGCGGTGGCCGGCCGAATGCATCCAGATATCGAACAGCTTCTGCTGATCGAAGCGACCTTCGGCGATGTTTTCGGCGGCCGCACCGGTGATGCCGTTGCCCTTGACGCGCGAGGCAAATCCCTTGCCCCAGCCGGTGGTGTGGGTCATGCGGCCGCCTCGTGCCATATAGCCGGCCTGCTGCAGGGCTGCCTGTTCGAGCTGAGGATCGGGGACAAGCGGCCCGAGGCCGGCTGAGGCGCGAATGCTGGTCAGGGTGCCGGCGGCGGAAGCAGAGACACCGGCGCCTTCGCCGGTGGACAGGACAGTGGCGCAAGCGGCAAGGCCGGCCAGCGCGGCAAGACCGGCAGCTCCAAGCAGCATTCGCCTGTTAAGGTTTGATCGGGCTTGGCAATTTTCAATTTTCGCAACGGTCATGTCCGCTGACATAGCGGTGATCATGGCTTTTTGGCGGGCAGGCGCTCAAAAATCTCGGTGGCTGCGGTTCGTCTTTCTAGTGGTGAAATCTGATGCGTGGTGCCGACACGGAATATCAGTTTGCCCCATCGCTGACCTCCGTAAATGGCCAACCCTTGGAAAGGAGTGCCTCTCAGTTTAAGGTTCTATCGTTCCCTGCCGCGCCGCCCAGTCGAACGGGTAAAGGCAATAGAAATAGCCGGCGCGTTCGGTGGCGATATATTTCAGATGGGTGCCGTTGGGCAGCCAGACGATGTCGCCGGGATTGCACTCATAGCGGCCGTCGTCCAGTTCGATCGTCAAGGTGCCTTCGTGGATGAACAGCACTTCGTCGTAGGTCACGGTCCAGTCGATCGAGGCGTTCTCGAGATATTCGATGCCGCCGCCCATGGTCCGACTGATCTCGGCATTGATGACGCGGGCAATCGAGGATGTGCCGGTCGGCGTTACCGATGGCTTCAGGGTCAATTCGCTGTGCTTGAAGATCTTGGCCTTGGACATCGTTCATCCTTTCCTTGCGCGGAGGTTGGCTTTCGAAGGGGTGACGCCGGACGGGGCCAGTCCCGCGAGCCATCTGGTCACGAGGTCCGGCTTGCGGCCGGCATGTTCAAGATCGTCGCGCCGCCGCACCGCGCCACGGACGAAATGCGCGCCGACGAAACGGAATGGTTCGGGTGGGAAGCCTCGCGTCACCGGGCGCACGAGCGCTGAATGGGTGAGTTCGGATTCGCCGCCGGTCAACAGGCAGGTCAGGATCTTGCCGCCGAGATAGGCCATCGTCGTGCCGTTGCCGGAAAAGCCGTAGCCGTAGACGATGTCGCGGTTGGCGGGCAGGGCGCCGAACAGCGGCACGCCGCTGACGGTCCGATCGATCGGGCCGTTCCACGATGTCTCGAGCGGAAACTCGGCGAGCGCCGGGTGACCGTCCCGCAACGCGCGGCGCATGTCGGCGACCCTTGGCGACAAACCATGAAAACGCTGGTCGACGATGCCGCCGAGGCCGATGAAGCCGCCACTGACGCCGACGGATAGCCGGCCATCGCGCGTCGGCGACCAACCACCAACGAAGACGCGGGAGTCGATCATCAGCGGCGCGCGGCGGTAGCCGACCTTTTCGAGAAGGTCTGGAATGGGTTTCGACATGGCGTCGTCGCTGGAGATGTTGAAGATTGCCGGGGCCAGTTCCGGAATGGCGCCAGACCACGCATTCAGGGCAAGCACGATCTTGCCGCAGGACACAGTGCCTTTCGCCGTTTCCACCTTGAGTTTGCCGCCTCGTAAAAACCGCGTCATCGGCGACTTTTCATAGATGCGCACGCCGCGTTTTAGCGCTGCCCGGCGCAGGCCGCGCACCAGGAATCCCGGATGCACGGTTGCCGACGAAGCATCGAACGCGCCGCCGAGGTGGCTCGTCGTGCCGGTCATCGCCGCGATCTCGTCGCGCGAAACGCGCCGCGCCGGCACGTAGCCATGCGCTACCAGCTTGTTCAACGCGTCGTCCCAGGCACCAAGCTGGGCTTGGCACGTCGCGCCCCAGATCCAGCCGATACGATCGAACCAGCCGTCGATTCCTTCGGCCTTGCAAAAAGCCTCTATGCCGCCAATTGCGGCTTCGGATGCTTTGATGATCGAAAGCGCATCGTTTCCGCCGCGCAGGGCTGCAAGCGCGCTGTATTTCGTCCATGCCGAAAGCACCATGCCGGAATTGCGGCCGCTCGGGCCACCACCACAAATGTCGCGCTCAATAATGACAATGTCGAAGCCCGGATTGTGCTCCTTGAGGCGAATGGCGGTCCACAGTCCGAGATAGCCGCCGCCGACGATGCAGATGTCGGCCTGCGTCGCCTCTTCGAGCGGAGGCGCAAGGTCCGGGTCCTCCGCCAGCGCCTGCCGCAGCCAGTGGCTGCGCCAGCCGATGTCCTTTTCCGGCAGCTGCATCACGATGCGCCTCCCGCGGACAGGCGGCGCTCCACCAGCCTGACCCAAAGGCTCGCGCCGATCGGCAGGATCGCGTCGTTGAAATCGTAATTGGTGTCGTGCGCGGCGGCCTGGTGCGAATCGTCGGCCTGGCCGAGCAGGAAATAGCAGCCGGGCCGCTGCTGCAGCATGTAGCAGAAATCTTCCGAGCCCATCTCGGGAGGCGGATCGACGACGAGACGTTCCGGTCCCATCACCTCGCTGGCAATCGCGATCATCGCATCGGCTTGCGCCGGAGTGTTGATCGTCGGCGCGAAGGGCGACTCGTAGCGGATGTCGACGCTAGCGCCAAAAGCTTCGGCCTCGTTTTTCGCGATGCGGCGGATTGCCGTCTCCAGCGTCATTTGAACCTTATGGTCGAAGGTGCGCACGGTGCCGGTCAGAAACGCAGTGTCGGGGATGGTGTTGAAGGCTTCGCCGGCGCGCAGGCTGCTAACGGTGACGATTGCCGGAGAGTGCACATCGGTCAGGCGGCCGGGCAGAGCTTCTATCGCCAGCAGGATGCGCGCGGCGCTGGGAAGTGGATTGATCGCAAGATGCGGCATCGCCGCATGGCTGCCCCTTCCGTGCACGACGATCTCGAAGCGATCGGCCGCCGCGGCCACCGTCCCGCGGTGGACGGCGATCTCGCCGAGCGGCCGTTCGGAATTGTGCAGCGCGTAGACTTCGTCGCAGGGGAAACGCTCGAAAAGGCCTTCGTTCAGCATGGCGACCGCCCCACCTCGGCCCTCCTCGGCCGGCTGAAAGATGAAATGCACCGTGCCGGCGAAGTCAGGCGAGCGGGCAAGCGCCGAGGCTGCGCCGAGCAGCATCGTCGTGTGACCGTCATGGCCGCAGCCATGCATCTTTCCGGGAATGCGGGACGCATGCGGCAGCGGCCGGGCCTCGGTCATCGGCAGGGCGTCCATGTCGGCGCGGATGCCAAGGCTGCGACCGGTGCCGAGCCTGCCCCGGAGCGTGCCGACGACGCCTGTCCGGCCGACGCCTTCGGTCGTCTCGATGCCCCACGACCGCAGTTTGTCCGCCACGAAACACGCCGTCTCGAACTCCTCGAAGCCGAGTTCGGGATTAGCATGCAGATGCCGCCGCCACGCCGTCATCTCGGTCTCGAGTTGCTGCACCGACGGAACGAGTTTCATGCCGAGACCTTTGCGCGGAGAGTTTGTGAGCGGCTCTGCAGCATGGCAATGACACCAAGCAGGACCGCTGAGAAAGCGATCAGCAGCACGGCAACGGCCGCAATGGCAGGACTGATGGACTCGCGAACGCCGGAGAAGATCATGCGAGGCAAGGTTCGCTCCGCGCCCGTCGAGAGGAAGCTTGCGACGACGACTTCGTCGAAAGAGATGATGAAGGCGATGATGGCCCCCGTAATGACGCCCGGCGCTATCAGCGGCAGCACCACCTTGAAGAAGGTGCGCATGGTGCCGGCGCCGAGCGATGCCGCAGCGCGAAGCAGCGTCCGGTCGAAGGTCGAAAGGCTGGCGACGACGGTCGTCAGCATCACAGGCACGGCCATCGCCGTATGCACCAGAATGATCGATAGCTTGTTGCCAACGAGTCCGAGTGTGGCGAAGAATGAGAAGGCAGCGACGCCGACGATGACGACCGGTGTCACCAAGGGCGCGGCGATGATCGCGTAGATGATGCGCTTGCCGGCAAAATCGCTCCAGGCGAGCCCGATCGCCGCCGGTATGCCGAGCAGCGAGGCCAGGACCGTGGTGGATAGCCCAATGACGACCGAGTTCCACAGCGCGTTCGGCCACCGCTGGTCGACCCACAGTTCGGCATACCAGCGCAGCGACCAGCCCGGCGTCGGAAACGCCAGCGAATTGCTTGATGTCAGCGACATAGGGACCACGATCAGCAGTGGCAGGATGATGAACGCCAGCAACGTCGCCGCATAGGCATACATCAGCCATTTCCGGAAGCGATCGGCGCTCATGCGACATGCGCCTTGCGGCGGAAGAGGGCGGACGCCGTCCAGAAGAGGAACGCGAACAGCACGAGGATCATCAGCAGTTGCAGCGAAAGCGCCGCGCCCATGCCCCAGTTCAGAGTGTTGTTTGTGTAGAAAGCGATGTAGCTGGAGATCATCTGGTCGGTCGGCCCGCCGACAAGCGTCGGGGTAATGTAGTAGCCGAGCGCGAAGACAAAAACGATCGCCCCGCCGGACAGGATTCCGGGCAGGATCAACGGCAACTGGACGCGGCGCCATGCCGTGAGCCACGGCGCGCCCAGCGACAGCGCCGCGCGCATGTAGGTGGTCGGGACCCGCCGCATGACGGCTACGACCGAGAGGACCATCATGGGCAGCAGAACCTGAACCATCGCCAGGTAGAGCGAAAAGCGGGTGTAGATGAGGTCGAGGGGTTCGCTGACGATGCCCAGTGCGAGCAGCGTGGAATTCACGGGGCCGTTCTTCTGCAGTACGATGATCCAGATGACGGTACGCACCAGCAGCGATGTCCAGAGCGGAAACAGGATCAGCGCGAACATCAGCTTCGACCAGACTTGCGGCGCGCTGACGATCGCTTGCGCCAGCGGCACGGCGAGCACCGCGCAGATGACGGTCACCACGATGCTGATCCAGATCGTGCGCAGCAGCGCGTCGACGAAGATGGCGCGGTCGTCAGAAACGGCCTCGATCGTATTGTCTGCCCCTCGCTTCAGGTCGAGGCTCGCAAGCAGATAATAGTCCGTTCGCGCGCTTTGCTGACGCGCTATGACCTTCCAGAGATCGACATTTTTCCAGCCAACCTGTTTGGAGAGCACCTCGTCGCGCACGGGGCGCATGTCGAGCTTGCCGTCGGCCGCATCCTTTGCCGTCTTGATGACGAGGAAACGGCTGCCGACGACGCGCTGGTTGACGAGTTGCGCAAGGACGCCTTCCTTCCCGGCGCGCCGCGCGTCGGCGAGGTCCTCGACGAGTGCTGCAAAGACAGGTTCGTCAGGCAGGCCGCTCTCCGCTTTCCAGTCGGCCAGAGCGGCAATTGTGCGCGGCAGGTTGTTCGAGAAATCCGAGTTGTCCACGGCCAGAGCGAGGAAGCGCGCCACGGGCCACAGAAACAGAATGACGACGAACAGAACAAGCGGAGCCGTCAACAGGGCGAGCATGCCGTCCCGTTGGCGCCGCTTCATAGCCGGCTTTGTCCCGACCAGCATGCTTGGCTTACTTCGCGAGCCAGGCCTTGAAGCGTTCTTCCAGCGCTTCCTTGTGCTCGGTCCAGAAGTCGTTGTCATAGGATGCCCCGTGCTGCAGGTGCTCCGGCGACGTCGGCAGGTTGGCTTTCCAATCCGCGGGAATGAGATCGGCGGCTTCCTTGCGGCCGGTGCCATAGGCATAGAGCTTCGAGAAGCCGGCCTGATTTTCCGGGATGGAAAACCACTTGAGGAGATCCAGCCCGCCCTGCTGGTGCGGCGCGCCCTTCACCACGGCCCAGTAGTCGGTGCCGTAGAAGAAGCCGGCGTCCCATGCGATCGCGTAGGGCTTCTTCTCGTTGATGACTTCGTTGGTGATGCGCGCATTGAACCCATCGCTGAGAGCCACTTCGCCGCTGTCGAGGTTCTGGATGCCCTGCGTTGTGGTGGACCACCAGACGGCGTGCGGCTTGATCTTGTCGAGCATGGCGAAAGCCCGGTCGACGCCTTCCGGCGTGCCTAGCACCTTGTACATGTCCTCGCGCTTCACGCCGTCGGCCATTAGCGCATTTTCAAGCGTGAACTGCGCCTGCTGGTAGAGGCCGCGCTTTCCCGGAAATTTCTCGACGTTCCAGAAATCCGCCCAACTCTTCGGCGCGGCGTCGCCCTTGTAGACATCCGTGTTGTAGGCGAGGATCGTTGCCCATGTGTCGGACGCGACGCCGCATTCGTGCAGGGTGCCCGGCAGATAATTGGCCGCGTCGCCTGTGATTTCCGGCGTCAGCGGAACGAACAGGCCTTCGGCGCAGCCGACTTCCATGGCGGGCGCTTCGACCGAGACGACGTCATAGGTGATGTTGCCCGCCTGCACCTGGGCGCGAACCTTGGCGACTTCGCCGCCCCATTCTTCCATGATGATCGGAGTTCCGGTCTGCTCGGTGTACTTGTCCCAGACCCCGTCCTTGTAGGCCTTGTCCCATGTACCACCCCAGCCGACCACTGTGACGGGATCGGCCGCGGACGCGGCAAAAGTTGAGGTCGCGAAGCAGATCGCGGCGGCAGATACGATTTGCAGATAAGTCCTCATAGCAGTTCCCCTTTCTTATGGTTGTGGATTTGATCAAATTTCAAACGCAAAATGGATTGATTAGCAACAGGAATTTGCGATAAGGTCCGAGATAGTTGAAAATTTATCAGGATTTGATCGAATGCTGCAAGGCAATAGAGACGTGCGCTCCAATGTCAGCCTCGCAGCCGTTCTAGACGAGGCGCGACAGCGTTTTGCGGATGCCAACCCGAACAGCCTGGCGCGTCAGAATGAGGCTGCGGCATCCTTGCCGGGCGGCAATACGAGGGCTGTGCTCTGGTATCCGCCATTTCCCGTCTCGTTTGTTTCCGGCGAAGGCTGCAGGGTCACGGATTTCGACGGCCATACCTATGTCGACCTGGTTTCGGAATACAGCGCCGGCTTCTACGGCCACTCCGACAAGGCGATTTCTGCAGCTCTTGTGGACGTTATCCAGGGCGGCATCCTGCTTGGTGCGCCCAACCGCTACGAGGCGCGCCTTGCAGCGGCCGTGGTCGACCGTTTTCCCGCCATCGAGCGCGTGCGCTTCTGCAATTCCGGCACTGAAGCCAACGTCATGGCGATTTCGGCGGCCCGCGCCATCACGCAACGCTCGAACATACTCGCCTTCCGCGAGGGCTATCATGGCGGCGTATTGACCTTTGCGCATGGCGGCTCGCCGCTCAATCTGCCGTTCCCCTTCATTTTCGCCGACTATAACGACATTGCCGGTGCCGCGGCGCTTGTCAGGGAGCAGGGCAGCGACCTTGCCGCCGTCATCGTCGAGCCGATGTTGGGCGGCGGCGGCTGCATCCCGGCGACGCGTGAGTTCCTGGAGGCGCTGCGTGCGGCGACGAAAGAAACTGGCGCGCTGCTGATTTTCGACGAGGTGATGACCTCGCGGCTCGACTATCGCGCGCTCCATGGCGCGCACGGAGTTTTTCCCGATTTCGTGACGCTCGGAAAATATATCGGCGGCGGTGCCAGTTTTGGCGCCTTCGGCGGGCGCGCCGACCTCATCGATCGCTTCGATCCGGCCTCGCCTGGTGCGTTCTCGCATGGCGGGACTTTCAACAACAACATTCTGAGCATGGCTGCTGGCTACACCGGCTTGACGCAGGTGCTGACGCAAGAGGCGAGCCGCGCGATCAACGCGCGCGGCGACAGGTTGCGTGAAGCGATGAACGTCTCACTTGAAAGGCAAGGCGTCGAAGGTGTCGTCATTGGGCGCGGGTCGTTGATGAACCTGCATTTCGTCAAGGGGCCCGTTGAGACGCCGGCGCCGCTCGACAACGCCGATCCATCGGTGATTGCCCTGTGGCATGTCGAGATGTTGTTGCGCGGATACTACGTGACCCCGCGCGGCATGCTGGCGCTGTCGCTACCATTCGGAGACGCCGAACTCGCCGGCTTTACCGCCGCCTTCGACGATTTCCTGTCGAGCAACCTCAAAGTACTGCCGCGCCGGACCAACTGATGCTCGATCGCAAGAACATCGACGTGGGCTCCGCCGCGCAAAAGACCGCTCATGTTCGTGTACATGCGGGCTTGAAGGAAGCGCTAATGAACGGCGATTTCCTGCCCGGCCAAAGGCTGGTCGTGCGTCGGCTCGCCGAGCAATACCGGACCAGCGCTATGCCGGTGCGCGAGGCCTTGCGGCAACTCGTCAGCGACGAGGCGATGTTCGACCACCCAAACCGGGGCGTCATCGTCCCTGAGGCCACGGTGGCACGTATCTCGGATCTGGTGCGTGTGCGCTGCAGCGTCGAGGGCACGGCGGCCGAGTGGGCGGCGACGACCATCACGCCCAACGAGCTTGATGAATTGGCGAAGCTGAACAGCCTAATGCGCGACTGCGTCGAGAGGAACGTCATGGCTGACTATCTCGGCTTGAACAGGCGCTTCCATTTCACCATGTACCACGCCGCGCGATCGCCTGTCGTCCAGCAGATCATCGAGAAATTGTGGCTGCAGGCAGGACCGTTCCTGAACATCGTCCGCTCGGACGTGACCTATGGACTGGGCCTGGACCATCACGACGACATGCTCGCCGCCTTGCGCCGCGCCGATGGCGCAGCTGCGCGTAAAGCCTTGGTAGCCGATCTGCGCGAAGCTGCCGACATCATTCTTCGCGCCGCGGCAGCGGCTGAGGCTCAGCCTGCCCGCATGCGCCGGACATCGGCCCGTCGTGAGCCGAAGGCGCAGGCACGGTGATGGACGAATCTCAGCGTGGCCCGGTTCATGTCGAGTTTCGCGGCGTCAGCAAGCGCTACGGGCAGACGGTCCAGGCGGTGCGCCAGCTCGACCTCGAAATCATGCGCGGCGAATTCCTGACGCTGCTAGGGCCTTCCGGGTCTGGCAAGACGACCGCGTTGATGATGCTGGCGGGGTTCGAGGATACGACCGAGGGCGAAATCCTCATCGATGGGCAGCGCATCGACAATGTTCCTGCCAATCGTCGCGGCATCGGCATGGTATTCCAGAACTACGCGCTGTTCCCGCACATGACAGTCGCCGAAAACCTGGCTTTCCCGCTCGAAGTCCGCAAGCTCGGCCGCGAGCAGGTCACGCGACGCGTCAGGAACGTTCTGGACATGGTTCAGCTGCCCGAATTCGGCAATCGGCGTCCGGCGCAGCTTTCGGGTGGACAGCAACAGCGCGTCGCCGTTGCCCGCGCTTTGATTTTCGAGCCAAACCTTGTCTTGATGGACGAACCGCTCGGCGCCCTCGACAAGCAGCTGCGCGAGCAGATGCAGTTCGAGATCAAGGACATCCATGCCCGGCTGGGCGTCACTTTCGTTTATGTGACACACGACCAGACCGAAGCGCTCACCATGTCGGACCGGATCGCGGTGTTCAGCGCCGGCCGCATCGAGCAACTTTCGACGCCGCGCGAACTGTATGAGCGTCCGGCGGCCAGCTTTGTCGCAAGCTTCATCGGCGAGAGCAACCGCATGTCCGGCACCGTGCTTACCGGCGGTGAAAATGGTGGCGTGGCCGTCCATCTCGATGACAGCGATGTGGTGTTGAACGCCATGTCCTACGGCGCGACGCTCTCCGCGGGCGCCAGGGTGACGCTGTCGATCAGGCCGGAGCGCATGTCCATGTTGCAGGATGGCGCCACCGCCGTCAACGTGATTGCGGCGACCGTCGTCCAATCCGTCTATGTCGGCGATCACATCCGGCTCGTCGCTGTGACGGCGAGCGGCCTGAAATTCATTGTCAAGCTTGCCGCATCGTCGTCTCAGCTCGAACTCAATGCGGGCGAGGCGGTTCGGTTGGGCTGTGGTCGCGAGGATTGCCTCGCGCTCGATAGATAACAACAAAAGGCAGACAAGGGAGACTCCAACCATGAAGAAATCGCCGAAAGTCGTCATCACCTGTGCGATCACCGGCTCGATCCACACGCCGACGATGAGCCCGTATCTGCCGATAACGCCGTCCGAGATCGTCGATGCGGCCGTCGGCGCCGCCGAAGCCGGCGCCTCGGTGATCCATCTGCATGCCCGCGACCCCGAGACGGGCAAACCGACGCCCGATCCCAAGCTCTTCATGGACTTCCTGCCGCGCATCAAGCAGCAGACCGACGCCGTGATGAACATCTCCACCGGCGGCGGGCTGAAGATGACCCTTGAAGAGCGCCTTGAGGCCGCTCACGCTTCGAAGCCGGAACTCTGCTCGCTCAACATGGGATCGATGAATTTCGCCCTGCACCACATCGCGCCGAAATATACCGAATGGAAGTACGACTGGGAGAAGGGCTACCTGGAAGATACGAAGAAGGGCATCGTCTCCAACACGTTCGAGCAGATCGAGCGCATCATCGTCGAGGTCGGCCAAGCCTATGGCACGAAGTTCGAGTTCGAGTGCTATGATGTCAGTCACCTCTACACGCTTGCGCACTTTCTCGACCGGAAGCTGCTGAAACCGCCGCTTTTCGTTCAGACGATCTTCGGACTTCTGGGCGGAATCGGCGCCGACCCAGAAGACATGATGCACATGCGCAGGACGGCGGAGCGACTGTTCGGAGACGACTATCTCTGGTCGATCCTTGCCGCAGGCAAGCACCAGATGAGCCTCTGCACGATGGGCGCGATCATGGGCGGCAATGTGCGCGTCGGTTTGGAAGACAGCCTTTATGTCGGCAAGGGCACGCTCGCCAGGAGCAATGCCGAGCAGGTTGCCAAGATAAAGCGGATCCTCAACGAATTGTCGCTTGAAATCGCAACGCCGGACGAAGCCCGTCAGCTGCTGGATCTCAAGGGCGCAAACGAGGTCGGGTTTTGACGGCCCCCGGCATCGAAACCTATGTCGGCGTGGTGCATCCTTGGATGTGCGACGCGATGGGCCACCTCAACGTCCGTCACTACGTCGCCATGTTCGACGACGCTAGTTTCCAGCTGCTCGGCAGGATTGCCGATCCCCGTCTGACGCCGTCACTCGGCTGGGCGGACGTCAGGATGGAGATCGACTACACGCATGAAACCGCGGCGGGAACGCTGATCACCGTCCGCACCGTTGTCGAAAAGGTCGGGAGGTCGTCGCTGACTTATCTGCATGAAATGCGTGGTACGCTGGACGAAGTACTGCATGCGCGCTCGTTGACCATTACGGTACGATTCGATCTGAAGTCACGCAGCAAGATCGACCTGGATGCGGATGCGCGTCATGCGGCCACGAAACTCCTGAGGGTTGAAGGCGATACACGCCGGTGACGGTGAGCAAAGTGTCGTGACGGCACAGTTCGGCAATGACGGCTTCTGGCGCTACCCGCGCTTCTGGCGCTGCCTGCGCATTCCGGTATCCGACCCGGCCGGCAGATCCTACCCAAAGCGGTTGCCCAGCCTCAGGCTATCAAGCGTCAGATTTTCACCACTACGCCGCCTTCACGAGCCTAGCTTCCGCCGTCGATAAGACCCGGCCGGCCCGTTCGTCCTCGGTATCTTCCCACCAGTCGCCCAGGGCGTCGATGAGCGGCACAAGCTTCAGGCCGGGCGCCGTGAGGTCGTAGTCCACGCGTAGCGGATAGCCGGCATGCGCCGTTCGCCGCACGATCCCGGCCTCTTCCAGCTTGCGCAGTTCCAGCGCCAGAATGCGGTGCGATACGGTCGGGTTGTCCCGCCTCAGATCGCTGAAGCGCTTGGTCCCGTCTTTCAGATAGTAAAGCAGCAAAGTGGGCCAGCGACCGCTGAGCACACGCATGGTTTCTTCGATCGGGCAGCGTGAGACGACATCTTTCATGGCGGGGACCTGGTTACAGAATAGTGCGTAATTTACATGGGGCGACCAGCGTTTAGGGTCAAGTTTCGCTGCGCAGCGTGATCCCTAAATCATGGAAGAGACAAAGAAATGGAACCTATCCTCCTTTACGGCATCCCGGCGGGAAGTTCGATGGGGCTTGTCGCTGCTTTTGAACGCGTCGGACAGCCCTACCGCCTGTGCCGCGTCGACATGCTCGCTGAAATGAAGAACGACGCCTATGCCAGCATCAACGGCCGTCAGGAAACGCCGGTGTTGATCACGGACCAAGGCAAGGTGCTCACCGAGACCATGGCGATTGCCGCTTGGCTCGAAGCCCGCGACACGCAACGTCGTATCAGCTTCGACCCTCGCTCGCCGGAAGCCGACCGGATGCATCAGCTGATGGCTTTCGTGAACACCGGCTTCACCGCCGCTTTCACCCCACTCTGGGCCGCATATGAAATGGAATCGGCCGAGCCTGTCCTGCTGGCGACCTTGCGCGACTTTGGCCGCAGGGCCGTTACCAACCGCCATGACCAGCTTGAGGCGATGATCGTCGACACCGACTTTCTGGTCGGTGATCACCTGACGCTGGCGGATACCACGCTGATTGGCGTGGCGCGCTGGGCGGAGTTCCACAAGGCGGTTGACGGCGCAGCCTATCCCAAGCTGGCCGCCTTGCGCGGCAGGATCGAAGCCGATCCGTCCGTGCGCTACGCACAGGCTATCGAGGACGGCGAAAACCCCGCTGGTTCGGGCGCCTGCCTCGGCCATGTCCCGCTGGCCGAGGTGATCGATCGCTTCGCTGCCTAGCTTTTGTCACGCATCTCACCGCGCGGCGCCAAAGTGTGGCGCCGCGCGGTGACCGCCGTGGCTTTGGTCGGGCAGGGCAAACAATCCGTCCACGATCGGTCAGGTGATCAGGTGGGATGCGTTGACACGCATCCAGTCGGCAAGCGAATCCAGCGTGCCACGCAAGGTTCTACCCAGTGGCGTTATCTCGTACTCCACGCGCGGCGGCATCTCGGCATAAACCCTCCGATAGACCAGACCCCGATGTTCGAACAGGCGCAGCTGCCGCGTGAGCTCCTTTTGCGTAATCGGCGCGACGGCCCGCTGCAGCTCGCCGAAGCGGATCGGACAACCGGTGACGATCAGGCGATAAAGAATGGGAATGGCCCATTTTCCCGAAACCAGATTGACGAAATCGATCATCGGGCAACGATCGGTCGCGTCATTTCCGCCTTCGACTGACGGGACCTCGATGGCCTTTGCCTGCGCCATGAAATTATTTCCTTTAGTACCCATTCGGTGCCTACTATACAAAGCATACTATCGTGCCGACAATGCCGTTCTCATCTCATTGGGAAGGCAAATCATGGGTCGCTTAAAAGGCAAATATGCCCTCATCACCGGGGCAACCAGCGGCATCGGTCTCGAAACCGCGCGCCAGTTTCTGGCCGAGGGCGCTACGGTGGCAATCACTGGCAGAAACCCGTCCGGGCTCGACGCTGCGCAGCGCGAGCTGGGCGGATCGGCGCAGGTGATCAGGAATGATGCCGGCAATCTCGCCGATCAGCGTGCGCTTGCCGCCGAGCTTGCGCAGCGCTGGCCTCGGCTCGATATACTCAACATCAACGCCGGCGATGTGATGCACCAGCCGCTGCAGGATTGGGACGAGGCGGTCTACGACCGTCTGATGCAGACCAATCTGAAGGGGCCATTCTTTCTGATCCAGGCCCTGTTGCCGATGTTTTCCAACCCGTCGTCGATCATCCTGTGCGGTTCGGTCAGTGCCCATATCGGCCTGCCCCAGAGCAGCGCCTACGCCGCCAGCAAGGCGGGCCTCCTGTCATTGGCGCGCACCCTCTCGGGGGAGATGATCGAGCGCGGTATTCGCGTCAATGGCCTCAGCCCCGGCCCGACCGAGACGCCGGCCCTGGGCAAGCTGGGTCTGCCCGAAGCGGAAGGGAAGGCGCTGGGCGATCGGATACGCGCGCTGGTGCCGATCGGCCGGATGGGCAAACCCTGGGAGCTCGCCAAGGCGGCGGTGTTTCTGGCCTCGGATGAGTCGAGCTTCGTCGTCGGCACGGAACTGCTCGTCGATGGCGGCGTCGGAAATCTCTAGAGCATTTTGCAGCCAAGTGGTTACACTTGGCGTCGCACAAATGCGGCTGAAACACAGATAAAGCGGGATGCCCCGTTCAACCCAAATGCATCCCGCTCTAGCCGGATTTACCATCGCGACCGTCGACTTGGCGACAATCACCCCTAAATCGACTATCATAGTGCTTGTACGAGAAGTGGCAGCTACGGGCGGCCATCCTGGCGGTGACCGCCCCGACACACGGGAGAATGGTCATGGCCAGCTTTCATGTCATGTCGGACGCACGTGGAATGCACGTGCAGCCCACGGTGCGCCGCATCACGACGGCGGACCTGATGGATGTGCTGCGGCTCGGCGTCGAGGATTTCTGGGCCAAGCCATCGCATTACGTGTTCCTGTGCCTGATCTATCCGGTGGTCGGATTGATCCTGGCGCAGTGGACGACATCCGGGTCCTATGCCATCCAGCTCCTCTACCCGCTGATGTCCGGCTTCGCCCTGCTTGGACCCTTCGCCGCGATCGGGCTCTACGAGATCAGCCGCCGCCGCGAACTCGGCATGGACACGTCCTGGTGGCACGCGCTCGATGTGCGTCACTCGCCGGCGCTGCCCGCGATCGCGGTCATCGGCGTCATGCTGGTGGCACTGTTCCTGCTCTGGCTGTTCACCGCGCAATCGATCTACACCAGCCTGTTTGGCAATCAGCCGCCCGCCTCGATCGGCGGCTTTGTGCGCGAGGTGCTGACGACGACCAAAGGCTGGACGCTGATCCTGCTCGGCAATGCGGCTGGGTTCGTTTTCGCCGTGATCGTGCTGGCGACGACCGTCATCGCCTTTCCGCTGCTGCTTGACCGCGATGTCGGCGCTGTCTCGGCAATCGAGACCTCGGCACGGGCGGTGATGGCTAACCCGCTGCAGATGGCGCTGTGGGGCTTGATAGTCGCCGTGCTGCTGGTCATCGGCTCGATCCCGCTGTTTGCCGGACTCGCCGTCGTCATGCCCGTGCTTGGCCATGCGACGTGGCATCTCTATCGCAGGGTGGTCGAGCCGGAGCGGGTGCAGCAGGACCGGCGGCCGATGTAAGCAAGCGCAGCGGTGCCGCCGCTCTATCTTTTTGTTTGAGCATCGGATTTTCCCAAAACCGGTACCCACCCTCGGGTCAGGCCCGAGGGCATGCTTTTGGGTCCGATGCTCCGGTTAACGCTGCGCGTCGGTCGCCATCTTCAGGGCCAGCGCGGTCAGCACCGTGCCCATCATCCAGCGCTGGATCACCAGCCACAGCGGCCGGCCGGCGAGGAAGACGGCGATCGAGCCGGCGGTGACCGCGATGATCGCGTTGACGGTGAGGCTTATCGCGATCTGGGTGGTGCCGAGCACCAGAAGCTGCGACAGCACGTGGCCCTTACCGGGGCTGATGAACTGCGGCAGCAGCGACAGATAAAGCACCGCCACCTTCGGGTTGAGCAGATTGGTCATCAGGCCCATGGCGAATAGTTTGCGCGGCCTGTCCTTCGGCAGTTCCCGAACCTGGAACGGCGAGCGTCCGCCTGGCCTCACTGCTTGCCAGGCAAGCCACAAGAGGTACAGCGCGCCGGCAAAGCGCAGCACATCATAGGCGTATGGCACGGCAAGCAGCAGCGCGGTGATGCCGAATGCCGCCGACAACACGTAGAAGACAAAGCCGAGCGCCACGCCACCGAGCGAAATCAGGCCGGCCTTCGGTCCCTGTGACAGCGACCGCGAGATCAAATAGATCATGTTCGGGCCAGGCGTCAGCACCATGCCAAGGCAGACCAGCGCGAAGGCGAGATGGTTGGCAGCGTCGGGCACGGGCGCATCTCCGGTGGCGGTGGGGACACTCACCATGTCCGTTCGACCGCCGCAAGGGCAAGGCGGCGATAGCCTTTGCGCCAGCCCCACTGTCAGCCGGAAGAACGGTTAGGTCAGCGATCCTTCGCCCCCTCTGTCCTGCCGGACATCTCTCCCGCTTGGGGGAGATCGGATGTCGCCCTCGGCTTCGCCAATCTCCGGTGAAAGAGGGCGCGGTCGATGAAGCTACCAATCTCCCCCTCGTGGGGGAGATGGCCGGCAGGCCAGAGGGGGGCGCTGTCCCGCCAGCCTCCCTTAAGTCGCCAGTACCGTAACCTCAGCCGACGATGCGCAGGTTCGACAATTCGTTGGCGATTTCCTTGAAATTGTCCGACAGCGTCGCCCCGGTCGCGTTCCAGAACAGCTTGGCCGGCTTGGTCGGATCGGTGGGATCCTTGCGGAAGCGCGAGTCCGAGGAGCATGCCTTCAGGGCGTCGAGCGCTTTCTTGTCGCCGGCGTCGGTGGTCGACAGGTCGAGCGCAACGGTCATGACGAGAACGTTCGAATTCTTTGCATTGGCGCAAAGGGTCTGCATCTGCTCGTCCAGCGCGGCCGTGTAGTTGCCGCCAGTAAAGGTCGTCTTGCCGATGTCGGTGCTTGTGTTCATGAACAGGCGCGTCACGCTTCCCGACCCTGGATATGTGAGGCCGGTGTAGCCGTAAGCGGCATAGGTCGACCTGTTATTGGCATAGTCGCTGTCGCTGACGGCGCTGTAGGTGTTGGCGCCGTCGGTCAGCACGATGACCACTTTGTCGTTGCCCTTTTCGGCGTTCGGTCGGCCTTCCGTGAAAGGTTCGTTGCTCGACACCGTCCGCCAGCCCCAGGCAAGGCCTTCCGGCACGTTGGTGTTGCCGTTCGGTGCCATGGCGTCGATGGCGTCGTTGATCTCCTCTTTCTGGGCAAGCTGGCTTACGTCTTTGAGCGTCGTGACCGGGTTGGTCGTGCAGGACGCATTCGGGCCGTCGCCCGCGGCAGCCGACTTCGAACCGTAAGGCTTCACCAGGAAATATTTGCGCATGTCCGACTGCCGCTGCGAAGCGGTTGGGCTATCGCTGTAATACGGCCAGTCGGCCCACCAGTTGTTGCCGTAGCTATAGGACAGGTAGGTCGCGTCGTTGACACCGTCTCGGTCGAAATCGAGCCAGAGGGTGCCAGCTTCGTCCGGCGCAAACATCGGCACGAACAGCGTGGCAGGCGCGGCGGTGGTCGGCGTCGTGTCGTCGTTATTATACGGGTACGGCCTCGCCTCCACGCAACCCTGCCAGCTCGCATAGCGGCTGGTGGTGTAGATGTATTCCGGGGTGGTCCAATGGCCGCTGCTGCAGTTGCCTTTTTTGTTATAGGTGTCGCAGATGTACTGTTTCGTGTTAGGCACTTCTTCGCGGCCGGACTCGACCGTGATGTCGGCGTAAAGGCTGAAGCGGGTCAGTGGTTGATCCTGGGTGTCGCCCCAGCCGGTGCCGCGCTTGTACCAGACGCCGTTGAGCTTCTCGGCGTATTTGTCCGGATTGTTGGCGGGGGTCATCGTCGTCCAATCGAAATCCTCGTGCTGGATCGGGGAGATGCCGTCCTGATCCATCCAGCCTTCTTGGTCATGGGTGGGGCCGACATTGACCGAAGCAGCGAACGGCACGAGGGAGAACTGCACCGGTTTGCTGACCTGCTTCATCTGCTGTGCCTGCAGCGCCAGCGTGTCGACAAGCTGCTTGGCGGCAGTCTTCAGCAGGTCTATTCGCTTCACGCCGGTGCCGGAACCGAGGTTGTTCATCGAGCCGGAATTGTCGAGCACAAGGGCTACTTCCAGCGTGTTCTTGAGGCGGATTTCCGAGCAAGCCGTGAAGGCTGTACCGCTCCCACCCGTCAGCATGGCGGCAGCCGGCAGGAAATAAGGCGTATACGTCAGGGCGCTGCAGAGCTTCAACGTGCCGCCACCCGCATTGTTGTTGGGCAGGGTGACGGTAAGCGACGTATTCGCCGGATCGACGGGACCAAGATTGGCTTCGAAGAAGGTCTTGGCAAAGGCCACGGTGTCGGCGTCGCTTGCGCCGGCGACGATGTGCTGAGCGGTGGCGAGGCCGGCGGCGTCAAGGGCGTTCAACGTACCGTGCTTCTGGCGGAGCAGTTCCGAGTAATCGACGCTGAGCGCCAAGCCCCCCATGAGCGGCACAATCGTGATGGCCGTCATGAGCGTATAGTTGCCACGCCGGTCCCTACCGAATTTACGGAACATTGCCTTCAGAACCCCGCCAGAACCCTTTGTCGGCGAACGATGCCACCAATAGTTAAATTTCAGATTGCTAAAATATGTCCAAGATCGGCACAGTTTTTTAAAGCTCGTTAACCATGCCGCAGATGGCGGCAGTGCTGCCCACGATTGGACCCCGGGGAAGACTCCGCAATGGGCTAAACCTCTGGAAAGAGGCGGCTTTTATGCTTTGTGCGCCTGCCTTGATCATCGCCAGGCAATCCTGAACGTTGCGAAAGCTGGTGACAGGATCAAGCGCTTCGGTTAATGCGGGCCTGCCGCACGGACCGTCGGTAGCGGCCGATCATGACTTGGGAAAAATAGTATGGCGGATTCACCCGACATCATCGGCTCGCTCGCAGATTTGTCGGGAGCCTATTCGGCCATCCTGTGCGATGTCTGGGGCGTGGTTCACAATGGCGAACGGCATTTTCCGGCCGCGGCTCTGGCGCTGGCCACTGCGCGCGAGGCGAAAATACCTGTCGTGCTGATCACCAATTCGCCGCGGCGAAGCACCGACGTGGTGGCGCAGATGAATGCGATCGGTGTTCCCCCAAGCGCCTATGACCGCGTCGTCACGTCCGGCGACGTGACCCGCGACCTGATCATCGAGGGGCCGCGAAAAATCTTCCACATCGGCGGTGATCGCGATCTCACGCTCTATGACGGTCTTGATGTCGAGCTCGTCGAGGAGTTCGAGGCGTCCGGCGTGGTCTGCACCGGGTTGTTCGACGACGAGGTGGAGAAGCCGGAAGACTACGCCGAACTTCTGCGGCGGTTGCGCGCCAGGAACCTGCCGTTCATCTGCGCCAATCCCGACATCGTGGTCGAGCGCGGCGAGCGGATGATATGGTGCGCGGGGGCCTTGGCCCGCGACTATGCCCAGCTCGGCGGGCGCACGCTGATCGCCGGAAAACCTTATGCCCCCGTCTATGACGTCGCGATGAAAGAGATCGCCGAACTGCTCGGCGGCCCGATCGAGCGCTCGGACGTGCTGGCCATCGGCGATGGCATGATGACCGACATCAAAGGTGCTGCCGACAACGGCTTCGACGTGCTCTACGTATCGGGCGGCATCCATGCCCGCGACTATGGCGATCCGCTACAACCGGATCCGGCCAGGCTAATTGCCTTTCTGGAAAAGCACGGCTGCCGGCCGGTCGCGGTCATTCCGAGACTGCGGTAGGGTCGCTCGATGACGGAAGCCTCGAAATGACGCAAGCCTTCGAACGCGTTTCTGCAATCTCGCCGCTGCCGGCCCATTTGCGCGGCGGCGTGGTGGCGATCGGCAATTTCGACGGCGTTCACCGCGGCCATCAGGCCGTGCTCGAGCGCGCGCTTGCCGAGGCCCGCCAGCGCGACGTGCCGGCTCTGGTGCTGACCTTCGAGCCGCATCCGAGAAAGGTGTTCCGACCTGATATACCGCTGTTCGTGCTGACGCCGCCGCCGATGAAGGCACGACTGCTGTCGTATCTAGGCTTTGCCGCACTCGTCGAACAGCCGTTCACGCGCGACTTCGCCGCGCTGTCGGCGGAAGCGTTCGTGACCGACGTGCTGGACAGGAATCTCGGCATCGTTCACGCCGTGACCGGCTTCGACTTCCACTTCGGCAAGGACAGGCAGGGCGGCCCGGCCTATCTGATGGCGGCCGGCGAACGCCACGGCTTCGGTGTCACGCTGGTCGACGCGTTTCGCGACGAGGGCGCCGAGGTGGTGTCGTCGAGCCGCATTCGCGCGCAGCTCGGCGAGGGCGAGGTGGCCGAGGCCGCCGGCCTGCTCGGTTATCGCTTCACGGTCGAGAGCGAGGTGATCGGCGGCCAACGGCTTGGCCGGACGCTGGGCTTTCCAACCGCCAATATGAGGCTTTCGCCGGAAGCCACTCTGAAGGAAGGGATTTATGCCGTCCGCTTCCGTCGCGCCGACGGCACGCTTCATGACGGCGTTGCCAGCTTCGGCCGCCGCCCGACCGTCGACGACAACGGCACGCCGCTTCTGGAAACCTTCGTTTTCGATTTTTACGGCGACCTCTACGGTGAGATATGCGCGGTATCCTTCTTCGGCTTCCTGCGCGCCGAGGTGAAGTTCGACGGGCTCGACGCGCTGGTCGCGCAGATGAAACGCGACGAAGCGGAGGCGAGGGCGCTGCTGGCCGGCGTCAGCCCGCTTTCCGAGCTCGACGCGGCCATTGCTTTCTAAAGCATGATCCCAAAAAGTGGGAACCGGTTTTCGGACAAGATCATGCTAAAACAAGAACCTATTTCTTCAGCGCCAGGCCGACGGCAATGAAGGCCCAGCCCTGGAAGATCAGGTCGATAGCGAGAAACAGTCCCAGCACCCATACGCTGTTGACTGGCCAGCCCATGGCGATGACCAGGCCTGCCAGCGCGCTGATGACACCCGCCGCAACGAGCCAGCCCCAACCCTTGGCCGGTCTGTGCTTGTACCCGACCCAGGCCCTGAGCACGCCTGAAGCGAGAAGGGCGACCGCCAGCAGGAAGGTCAGCACCGCCGAGGCCAGCAGCGGATTATAGAAGGCGAAGAACCCGGCGACTGCATAGAGAAGACCGCTGAGCAGCCAATAGAAGAACCGGCTCCATGTCTTCACACCGAAGGCATGCATGATCTCGATGACACCGGCCATCAGCATCAGCCAGCCGACGACGTAGACCGAGGCGACCGTGGCAATGAACAGATTGCCGAAGGCGATGCCGCCGAGGATCAACAGCAGCACGCCGAGCCCGACGAACCACCCCCATTTCGCCTGTGTCTGCCCAATCGCATCCTTTAAAACATCGCCTTGCAGGGTCATTGCCGCCATCTCCATCGAAGTTGCCTGGCATCTTGCCAATTGGAGGGTAGCGCCGAAGGCCTTGCCCGTCCAGCGAGCAGCGTGCGCCAGACGCATGCCAAAAAAGCGAGGAAGCGTTTCGAATTTAAATCAAAGTTTACTGAACCGGCGCCATGGCTCTTGGCCAGGCCGGTTGTTCCTGCCGGTGTTCCGTGCGTATGGAGTGACGATGCGTTCTGTCAGGGTGTTTCAGCTGGTCTTGGCCACCTTCATGCTTGGCGCGCCCGGTGCCGCCGAAGCAGGCGAGGGCGCCTTGGGCTGGCTGTCCGGCGACTGGTATCTGACGGTCGGCGCCACCGGCATGGTCGCGCCGGATTTCGAGGGCAGCAAGAAATACCTGCTCAGCGCCTCGCCGATCATCTCGCTCGGCAAGGCGGGTCCCGCGGCCCGCTTCACCTCACGCAACGACAACATCTCGCTGGCGCTGATCGACGATGGCGGCCTGCGCGCCGGCCTGACCGGAAAGATCCTGTTTTCGCGCGATGGCGGCGACGCCGACGAGCCGAAGGGCCTCGACCCGGTGCGCTGGGGCGGCGAGGCCGGCGGCTTCTTCGAATTCTATCCTTTTGACTGGTTGCGCGCTCGCGCCGAATTGCGGCACGGCATTCGCGCCCATAGCGGCTTTGTCGCCGACATCGCCGCCGACGCCTTTTATGATGTGACGCCGGAGGTCAGGATTTCGGGCGGGCCGCGCGTTTCGTTCGCCTCATCGGACTATTTCGACGCCTATTACGGCGTCAATGCCGAGGAAGCCGTGGCTTCGGGCCTCAGCGAATACCATCCGGGCGGCGGGGTGAGATCGGCGGGCCTTGGTGGCGCGGTGACCTGGAAGGTGACCGAGCCGATGACGGCCAGCCTGTTCGGCGAATATTCGCGCCTGATGGCTCCGGCGGCCGATTCCAGCCTGGTCAAGGAGCGCGGCGACCGCAACCAGTTCACGATCGGCGTGTCGACGACCTACCGGTTTGATTTCTCGATGTGAGTGCTTTGTTCCGGCAATCGCCTATTGGCCGGATGCATCCGGATGCATTGTGACGGCACAAGCTGCAAGGAAGGCACCGAGAGTTCGGGCTTTTCAATGTCGCCTGTCTCGGTTAAAAGCCCAGCCATGACGAGCTTTTCGCGCCTTCTCGCGATTGCGATACGAATTACGAGCCCGGTGTTCCGGGCGGCCTGACCGCCGCCGGAGCCGCCGGGAATCTTGCGTGCGGCCTCTCGCGCTTTTTCCAGATCATGATAGTTCAACACCCGGGCTCTTTTGCCGCCGGGCAATGCATATGGCAGACCAATGACCGACACCCCAACGACCGACGCCGTCGAAACGATCGACTATTCCAAGACGCTTTATCTGCCGCAGACGGACTTCCCGATGCGCGCCGGCTTGCCCGAGAAGGAGCCGCTGCTGGTCAAGCGCTGGCAGGACATGGACCTTTACCGCAAGCTGCGCGAAAACGCCGCCGGCCGCGAAAAATACGTGCTGCATGACGGGCCGCCCTACGCCAACGGCAATATCCACATCGGCCACGCGCTGAACAAGATCCTCAAGGACGTCATCACCCGCTCGTTCCAGATGCGCGGCTATGACTCGAACTATGTGCCCGGCTGGGATTGCCACGGCCTGCCGATCGAATGGAAGATCGAGGAGCAGTACCGCGCCAAGGGCAAGAACAAGGACGAGGTGCCGGTCAACGAGTTCCGCAAGGAATGCCGCGAGTTCGCCGCGCACTGGATCAAGGTGCAGGGCGCAGAATTCCAGCGGCTCGGCGTCGTCGGCGATTTCGACAATCCCTATACGACCATGGCGTTCCATGCCGAGGCGCGCATCGCCGGCGAATTGTTGAAATTCGCCACGTCGGGCCAGCTCTATCGCGGCTCCAAGCCGGTGATGTGGAGCGTGGTCGAGCGCACCGCATTGGCCGAGGCCGAGGTCGAGTACCAGGACTACGAGAGCGACACGATCTGGGCGAAGTTTCCGGTCGTTCACAATGACCGTGACATCTTCGTGGATATGACAGGAGATGAAAGCGGCGAAAATCACGGCCTCGCCGTTATCTCTGAAGGTGCTTCCACTTATGATGCAAGTGTCGTCATCTGGACGACCACGCCGTGGACCATCCCCGGCAACCGCGCCGTCAACTTTTCGCCACGCATCAACTATGGCCTCTACGAGGTCACGGTAGCTGAGAACGCTTTCGGCCCGCAGCCGGGCGAAAAGCTGATCTTTGCCGACGCGTTGGCGGAAGAGTCTGCGACCAAGGCCAAAGTGACAATGGATCGTCTCCGCAGCGTTTCGGCAGAAGAGCTTGGAGGCCTTACGCTTTCGCATCCCTTCAAGGGTCTCGGTGGCGGTTACGAATTTCCCGTGCCGATGCTCGCTGGCGATCATGTCACCGACGAAGCCGGCACCGGCTTCGTGCACACTGCGCCGGGCCATGGCCGCGAAGACTTTGACGCCTGGATGGATGCTGCGTCGGACCTTCGCGAGCGCGGCATCGACACCGCCATCCCGTTCACCGTCGACGATGCCGGCTTCTTCACCAAGGACGCGCCGGGTTTTGGTCCGGACCGCGAGGGCGGAGCGGCGCGCGTCATCGACGACAACGGCAAGAAGGGCAATGCCAATCAGGCGGTCATCGACGAGCTGATCAAGCGCAACGCGCTGTTCGCGCGCGGGCGATTGAAGCATTCCTATCCGCATTCGTGGCGCTCGAAGAAGCCGATCATCTTCCGCAACACGCCGCAATGGTTCGTCTATATGGACAAGGAACTGGGCGACGGCACGACGCTGCGCAGCCGTGCCTTGAAGGCGATCGACGACACCCGCTTCGTGCCCGCCGCCGGCCAGAACCGCATCCGCGCCATGATCGAGGAGCGTCCCGATTGGGTGCTGTCGCGCCAGCGCGCCTGGGGCGTGCCGATCGCCGTCTTCGCCGATGCCGACGGCAACGTCCTGCGCGACGAGGCGGTCAGCCAGCGCATCATGGACGCCTTCGAGAAGGAAGGCGCCGACGCCTGGTTTGCAGCCGGCGCCAAGGAGCGTTTCCTTGGCAATCACGATGCCTCGAAATGGCAGCAGGTGATGGACATCCTCGACGTCTGGTTCGATTCGGGCTCGACCCATGCCTTCACCCTGGAGGATCGTCCGGACCTGAAATGGCCGGCCGACGTCTATCTCGAAGGGTCCGATCAGCATCGCGGCTGGTTCCACTCCTCGCTGCTCGAAAGCTGCGGCACCAGGGGCAGGGCGCCTTACGACACCGTCGTCACCCATGGCTTCACCATGGACGAGGAAGGACGGAAAATGTCGAAGTCGCTCGGCAACACTGTCGTGCCGCAGGACGTCATCAAGCAGTCGGGCGCCGATATCCTGCGGCTATGGGTGGTGACGACCGATTACTGGGAAGACCAGCGGCTCGGCAAGAACGTGCTGCAGACCAACATCGACGCCTATCGCAAGCTGCGCAACACCATCCGCTGGATGCTGGGCACGCTTGCTCATGACAATGGCGAGGATGTGCCGCTGGACAAGATGCCGGAGCTGGAGCGGCTGATGCTGCATCGGCTCTCCGAACTCGATGAAGTCGTGCGCGCGGGCTACGACGCTTTCGAGTTCAAGCGCATCACCCGCATGCTGCTCGATTTCATGGTGGTCGAGCTGTCGGCCTTCTATTTCGACATCCGCAAGGACGCGCTCTACTGCGAGGCCCCGTCCAGCGTGAAGCGCAAGGCCTCCGTGCAGGTGGTGCGCCATCTCTTCGACTGCCTGGTGAAATGGCTGGCGCCGATGCTGCCCTTCACCATGGAGGAGGCCTGGCTCGACCGTCATCCGGACGCCGTCTCGGTGCATCTCGACCAGTTTCCGCAAATCCCGGCCGACTGGAAGAACGAGGCTCTGGCGGAAAAATGGCGCAAGGTGCGGCAGGTTCGCCGCGTCGTCACCGGCGCGCTGGAGATCGCACGCGCCCAGAAGGTCATCGGCTCGTCGCTGGAAGCGGTGCCGGTCGTCACGCTCGACGATGCGGCGCTCGAAGCGGCGATATCAGATGTCGACATGGCCGAAATGGCGATCACCAGCGATCTGGTCATTGCGCATGGCAACGCGCCTTCTGGCGCCTTCACGCTGGACGATGTCAAGGGCGTCGCCGTCGTGGTCGAGAAGGCCGAGGACCGGGGCCTGGTCAAGTGCGCGCGCTCATGGCGCTATACCGCCGATGTCGGCAGCGACGCGGAATTCCCCGATGTTTCGGCCCGGGATGCCGCTGTGCTGCACGAGTTGAAGTCGCTTGGTCGTATATGATGCATGTCGCCCAAAAGTGTGAAGCGGTTTTGGGATAACGACATGCACAGCCGCCATATCGGTGCATGTCGCCCAAAAGTGTGAAGCGGTTTTGGGATAACGACATGCACAGCCACCATATCGGTGCACAAATGCCACGGCGGGCGGCTGATCGGCCCCCGCGCGTTGCCCTTAACGAGTGGTTGAGGTAAACACGCGAAACTCCGGACGACAAATTGTCGCCGGATTTCCGTCGGAAGAGCATAGGCGATGGGGACCGGACCTTTTGGCCGGTGCGATCGAGAGGCTGTCTAGAGTGGGACTTTTTGGCATGACCGAAAGAACTTGCGCGCGCGTTGCGCTGCTGGCGCCGCTTGTCGTATCCGGCCTGGCCCTGTCCGGCTGCATGGGCTCGCCGACCTACGGCACCGACAAGCCCGCCGCCGCCCAGCTTGCCGGCGATCTCACCAGCGCTTTTTCAGTCATGCCAAAGAACAAGGACAGGATCGACTACAAGCCGCGTCCCGAGCTGGTGAAGCCGGCGCCGGGGCAGAAGGAACTGCCGCCGCCGCAAGACAGTATCGCGACGGCGAGCGCCGATTGGCCCGAATCGCCCGAGCAACGCCGCGCTCGCCTGCGCGCCGATGCTACCCTCCATCAGGACGATCCGGACTATCAGGCGCAGATCGTCGATGACGTCCAGACGGATCCGGTGGCGATCAAGGCTGCGATGGCGCAGTCGGCATCCAGCCATCCGCCGGCCTGGTCTCCGGCGGATTCGGACAAGGGCCGCGCCGCCGAGGTCAAGCGCCGCCTCGCCCAAGGTAAGCAGGGTGATCCGAATACCCGCAAATATCTGAGCGAGCCGCCTGTGCAGTACCGCGCCGCTGCCGGCACCGCGCCGACGGGCGACCTCGGCGAGGACGAGTACAAGAAAGAACGCCGCCTCAAGAAGGAAGCGGCCGCCAAGAACAAGAGCGGCGGCATGTTCGACTGGCTGCCGTGGTAAGCTGCTAGGGAAAGCTGGCGCCGCTACGGTTCGCGTCGCTCCCTGAAAAAATCCTTCAGAAGCAGCGCCGCGTCGCTCTCGGCCATGCCTGGGTAGATGTCTGGCACATGGTGGCAGGTCGGTGAGGCGAAGAAGCGGACGCCGTTGACCACAGCGCCGCCCTTCTCGTCGGCGGCGCCGAAATAGAGCCGGCGCAGCCTGGCGAAGGAAATGGCGCCGGCGCACATGGCGCAGGGCTCCAGCGTCACATAGAGATCGTGGCCGGTGAGCCGCTCGCTCGACAGCTTGCTGCAGGCTTCGCGGATCACCAGCATTTCGGCATGGGCCGTGGGATCGGCAAGCTCGCGGGTGCGGTTGCCGGCACTGGCAACGACCGTATCGCCGCTGGCGATGACCGCGCCGACCGGCACTTCGCCGCGCAAGGCGGCAGTTTCGGCCTCTTTCAGCGCCAGCGCCATGAAATCCGGCCGCCTCAAGCGGTTTCCATTCCTATTATCTCCTCGCTACTCAGGCGCGATCCTGTTATCTACCCGCCCAAACGAGCAAAGGCCACATGGACGACAAAAACAAGAAATTCCCGGGTCAAAAAGGCCCGCGCAAGAACGGCCCGAAACCGTCGGGCCCGCGTGGTCGTGACGCCGCTGCCGGCAAAGGCGGTAAGCCGTCTTTCGGCGCGAAAAAACCTTACGCGCCACGCGGCGACCGACCGATGGCGGCTGACGGCGAGCGGCCGAAGCGCGACTTCAAAAGCGGCGATAAGCCGTTCAGCAAGGGACCGCGCCCTGAAGGCAAGCCCTATGAAAAGCGCGAGGGTCCACGCAAGCCCTACGCGCCGCGCGGCGACCGGCCGATGGCGGCTGATGGCGAGCGGCCAAAGCGTGACTTCAAAAGCGGCGATAGGCCATTCAGCAAAGGGCCGCGTCCGGAAGGCAAGCCTTTTGAAAAGCGCGAGGGTCCGCGCAAGCCCTACGCGCCGCGCGGCGACCGACCGATGGCTGCCGACGGCGAGCGGCCGACGCGCGACTTCAAAAGTGGCGATAGGCCGTTCAGCAAGGGACCGCGCCCTGAAGGCAAGCCCTATGAAAAGCGTGAGGGGCCGCGCAAGCCATATGCGCCGCGGGGCGACCGCCCGATGGCGGCCGAAGGCGAGCGGCCGAAGCGCGACTTCAAAAGTGGCGACCGGCCGTTCAGCAAAGGGCCGCGTCCGGAAGGCAAGCCTTATGAGAAGCGCGAAGAACCGCGCAAGCCCTACGCGCCACGCGGCGACCGGCCGGCAGCTGCCGAAGGCGAGCGCGGCGAAAGGCGCTTCGACCGTCCCAAGGGAGACTTCAGTGATCGCCCCAAGCGCGACTTCGGCGATCGGCCCAAGCGCGATTTCGGCGGTGATCGACCCCAGGGGACATCAGGCGGTGGTTTCAAGCCGCGCCCGCGTCCCGCCGAGGCGACGGAAGAGGCTGGCGAGCGCATTGCCAAGCGGCTGGCCCGCGCCGGCCTTGCCTCGCGCCGCGATGCAGAGGAGCTGATCGCAGCCGGCCGCGTCAAGGTCAATGGAAGGGTGCTGTCCTCGCCCGCCTTCAATGTGATGCCCGGCGATATCATCCATCTCGACGGCATGGAGATCCCGCCGATCGAGCGCACCCGGCTGTTCCTGTTCCACAAGCCGGCTGGCGTGGTCACCACCAACCGTGATCCCGAGGGCCGCAAGACCGTCTTCGACGTGCTGCCGGCCGACCTGCCGCGGCTGATGACCATCGGCCGGCTCGACATCAACACCGAAGGGCTGCTGTTGCTTACCAATGATGGCGGCCTGTCGCGCGTGCTCGAATTGCCGGCCACCGGCTGGCTCAGGCGCTACCGCGTGCGCGTCCACGGCAAGGTCGAGGAAAGTGCGCTCGCCGGCTTGCGCGAAGGCATCGCCGTCGACGGCGTCTTCTACGGCGCCATCGAGGCGACGCTCGACCGCGAGCAAGGCACCAATGCCTGGCTGACGCTTGGCCTGCGCGAAGGCAAGAACCGCGAGGTCAGGAACATACTGGGCTCGCTTGGTCTCGACGTGACACGGCTGATCCGCATTTCCTACGGGCCGTTCCAGCTCGACGACCTGCCCGAGGGTCATGTGCTGGAGATCAAGGGCCGCGTGCTGCGCGACCAGCTCGGCGAACGCCTGGTAGAGGAATCCGGCGCCAATTTCGACGCCGAGATCACCAAGCCGTTTTCCAACAAGCCGGTACGGCGTGAAGCGG
Organism: Mesorhizobium sp. M6A.T.Cr.TU.016.01.1.1; assembly: GCF_003952585.1. NCBI lineage: Bacteria > Pseudomonadati > Pseudomonadota > Alphaproteobacteria > Hyphomicrobiales > Phyllobacteriaceae > Mesorhizobium > Mesorhizobium sp. M6A.T.Cr.TU.016.01.1.1. Next base: position 6,552,265 of record NZ_CP034452.1, on the reverse strand, counting down.
TGCGGGAAGAGGAACCGGAGCGGCCGAAATTCACCCGCGACGGCGAACGCCGTCCGATCGGCGAAGGCGGATTGATCAAGAACCGCAAGCGCCGCGAAGGCAGCCGCGACGAGGCGCTGGGCAAGCTGTCGACAAGTCCAGGCAGAAGCTCTGGGCCGGAAAAGAGCTTTGGTGAGCGTGGCCCTAAATCTGAGCGTAGCGGGCCAGGCGGCTTTGGCGGCAAACCGGGCGGCGGGAAAAAGTCCGAACGCGAGCAGCGCCCGATCGAGCCGCCGGGCCAGCGCAAGGCCAATGTCTGGATGGCGCCAGGCGCGCGGCCGATCGGCAAAGGCAGGGCGGAGGCCGATGCCGCCAAGGCAGCCGAAACCAAGGCGCGCAAGGCCTCGTTCAAGCCGTCCTATGGCAAGCCCGCCAGTGGACCGGGAGGTGGAAAACCCGGAGGCGCAAAGCCGTTCGGCAAGCCGCGTGGCGAACGCCCAAATTCCGGCAAGAGTGATGGCGACCGGCCGCGCAGTGGCCCTGGGGGATCAAGGGGAGGCAATGCGGATCGTCGGCGGTGAATTTCGCGGGCGTCCGCTGGCGACGCCCCGTTCAAGCGCCATCCGCCCGACGACCGACCGCACGCGCGAGGCTGTCTTCAACGTGCTGGCGCATCGCTTCCCCGATAGGCTGGACGGGGCGCGTGTGCTCGACCTGTTCGCTGGCACCGGCGCGCTCGGCCTCGAGGCGCTGTCACGCGGTGCGTCTTACGGCGTCTTCATCGAAGAATCGGCCGAAGGGCGCGGCCTGATCCGCACCAATGTCGAGGCCTTCGGCCTGACCGGGCGCACCAAGATATTCCGCCGCGACGCCACGGCTTTGGGCGAGGCGGGCACGATGGCCGCGTTCGGCCTGGTGTTCGCCGATCCGCCCTATGGCAAGGGCCTGGGCGAGCGTGCCTTGCGCTCGGCCAAGGCTGGCGGCTGGCTCGCGCCCGGCGGGCTCTGCGTCGTCGAGGAGGCGGCGGTGGCGCCCTTCGAGGCAGGGCCGGGCTTTTCGGTTGTCGACGAGCGCAACTACGGCGAGACCGTCATCCGCTTCATCGAAGCCGCCTGAGTTCGGCCGCCTTTGCGCGCGAAAATGACGAACAAATCACTTTGCCTGTTTCGCAATCCCCGCCTATCGTCCCACCCCATGACACCTGGAGCCATTGATGACATCTCAGGCTGAATGGCTGCGCGGAACGCTCTTGGCGCTGGCTCTCGTGATGACCGGCCCGGTTCTGGCCGACACCAAGCCGGACGACGGCAAGGTGACGGATTTCCTGCTCGACAACGGCATGGAGGTTGTCGTCATCCCCGATCACCGTGCGCCGATCGTCACTCATATGGTGTGGTACAAGATCGGCAGCGCGGATGAGCCGCCGGGCAAGTCCGGCATCGCCCATTTCTTCGAGCATCTGATGTTCAAGGCGACGACCAATCATGCGGCCGGCGCGTTCGACCGTGCCGTCTCCGCCATCGGCGGTTCCAACAACGCTTTCACCTCGTATGACTACACCGCCTTTTACGAGACGGTGGTGCCACAGGCGCTCGAGCAGATGATGGATTTCGAGGCCGATCGCATGCGCAACCTCATCCTCAACGACGATGTCATCGCCACCGAGCGCGACGTGATCCTCGAGGAGCGCCGCTCCCGCATCGACAGCAATCCGCAGGCAGTGCTCGGCGAGGAGGTCGACGCCACGCTCTGGCAGAACCAGCCCTACCGCATTCCGGTGATCGGCTGGATGCAGGAGATGGAGAAGCTGAACCGCACCGACGCCAAGGCCTTTTACGACAAATATTACACGCCCAACAACGCCGTGCTGGTGGTGGCCGGCGATGTCGAGCCGGAAGTGGTCAAGGCGCTGGCCGAAAAGACCTATGGCAAGATTGCGCGTGGCCCAGACCTGCCGCCGCGCATCCGTCCGGTCGAACCCGAACAGAACACCAGGCGCACGGTGACACTCACTGACGCGCGCGTCAGCGTGCCGAACTTTTCGACGCAATGGGTGGTTCCCTCCTATCACACTGCAAAGCCGGGCGAAGCGGAAGCGCTGGACCTGCTGGCGGAGATCCTCGGCGGCGGCAGCCGCAGCCGGCTCCACCAGCAGCTGGTCGTCAAGCAAGGCATCGCCGCCGAGGCCGGCGCCTTCTTCCAGGGCACCATGCTCGATGCCAGCAACTTCACCGTCTATGGCGCGCCGCGCGGCGACGCCAAGCTGGCCGACGTCCAGGCGGCAGTCGAGGTCGAGGTCGCCCGCATCGCCAAGGACGGCGTCACACCAGGCGAGTTGGAGAAGGCCAAGGATCGTTTCGTTCGCTCGATGATCTTCGCCCGCGACAAGCAGGATTCGATGGCCAACATCTACGGCGCGACGCTCGCCACCGGCGGCACCGTCAGGGATGTCGAGGAATGGCCGGGCCGCATCCGCAAGGTCACCGCCGACGAAGTCAAGGCGGTTGCCGCGCGCTACCTCAATCTCAACCATTCGACATCAGGCTATCTCTTGCCGCAGACACAGGCAGGGAATTGATTTGATGATGAGGAAACAGCATAGCGGCGACTTCCCTTCTCCCCTTGTGGGAGAAGGTGGATTGGCGCGCAGCGCCAAGACGGATGAGGGGTGTTGGAAGAAACTCCAACGCTGCGATCCGTCCAGCACCCCTCATCCGTCGCCTTCGGCGACACCTTCTCCCACAAGGGGAGAAGGTAAGGCCCGGCGTGCCGTCGCACCTGTACTCACTTTACTTCTCTCCCTGCTCTTCCTCGTCCTGCCGGCGCTTTCCGCTCGCGCGGCCATGAGCATCCAGGAGGTGACCTCGTCAAAGGGCATCACTGCCTGGCTGGTGGAGGACTATTCCGTGCCGCTCGTCGCCATCCGCTTCGTCTTCGACGGCGGCACGACGCAGGATCCGGCTGGTAAGGAAGGTCTCGCCAATCTGATGAGCGGCCTGTTCGACGAGGGCGCCGGCGATCTCGACAGCGAGGCCTTCCAGATAAAGCTGGACGACGTCGGCGCCGAGATGAGCTTCGAAGCGGCGCGCGACGGCACCTACGGCTCGATGCGCATGCTGGCCGAGCAGCGGGACGCGGCGTTCGACCTGTTGCGGCTGGCGGTCACAGAGCCGCGTTTCGACCAGGCGCCAATCGACCGCATCCGCGCGCAAGTGCTGTCCGGCATCATCGCCAACGAGCTTGACCCCGACACGGTCGCCCAGCGCAAATGGCTGGAAGCATTATACCGCACCCATCCCTATGCGCGACCCGACCAGGGCACCAGGCAAAGCATCGCGACGATCGCACCGGGGGATCTGATCGCCTTTCACAAGGCGAATTTCGCCCGCGACGGGCTGCATGTGGCGGTGGTCGGCGCTATCGATGCCGAGACGTTGAAAAAAAAGCTCGATATGGTCTTCGGCGGCCTGCCGGAACACCAGGCGCTCAGCGCGGTCGCCGATACGGATCCGAAACTCAACCAGCAGCTCGAGGTCAATTACGACCAGCCGCAGACTTCGCTGCAACTGGCCTATCCCGGCGTCAAGCGCAGTGCGCCGGATTTCTTCGCCGCGGTGCTGATGAACGAGATCCTCGGCGGCAGCGCCTTCACCTCACGGCTGTTCGACGAGGTGCGCGAAAAGCGTGGCCTGGCCTACAGCGTCAGTTCCGACCTGGTCGATCATCAGCATGCCAACGCACTGGCCATCACCACTGCGACCCGCTCGGACCGGGCGGCGGAGACGCTGGCTGTCGTGCGCGAGGTGGTGAGGCGCATGGCTGAGGAGGGGCCGACCGAAGCGGAACTGGCGGCGACCAAGAAATACATGATCGGCGCCTATGCAATCAACAATCTGAACTCCTCCGGCGCCATTGCCGCGACGCTGCTCGAACTGCAGCTCGACAAGCTCGGCATCGATTACATGCAGCGGCGCGCCGCCTTTATCAACGGGGTGACGCTGGACCAGGTCAAGGCGGTGGCGAAAAAGCTGCTCTCCGCCGAGCCGGCCATCATGGTCGTCGGGCCGAAACTCGGCGAGGCCAAGAAGGAATGAGCCCAAATGGGGGGCAAAGGATGAGCCCGAGCTTCGGCATCGCCTTTGGCGGCGGCGGCGCACGTGGTCTGGCGCATATCCATGTCATCGAGGCGCTGGACGAGCTGGGCATAAGACCGGTTGCCATCTCAGGCTCGTCGATCGGCGCCATCATGGGCGCCTGCATGGCGTCGGGCATGACAGGCAAGGACATGCACGCCTATACGCGCTCGATCCTCAGCCGCCGCGCCGAGGTGGCGACGCGCATGTGGCGGGCGCGGCCCGGCACCTTCGCCGAGGTGCTGCAAGGCGGGCTGCGGGTCAGCCAGTTCAATGTCGAGCGCATTCTCAAGGCATTCCTGCCCGACGCCATTCCCGAAACCTTCGCCGAACTGTCCATACCGCTGAAGGTGACGGCGACGGATTTCTTCGGCCATAAGCTAGCCGTGCTCAACGACGGCGACCTGCACTCGGCGCTGGCCGCCTCGGCGGCTATTCCCGCGGTGTTCCGCCCGGTGATGCGCGACGGCACGCTGCTGATCGACGGCGGCATCTACAATCCGGTGCCGTTCGACTTGATCGAACTCGACGCCGACATCATCATCGCCGTCGACGTGGTCGGCGCACCGACCGAAGCCGGGCGCAAACATCCAACCTCCGTCGACCTGATGTTCGGCGCGACGCAATTGATGATGCAGTCGATCATCGCCGCCAAGCTGATGCAGAGCCGACCCGACATTCTGATCCGACCGGCAGTGTCGAAATACCGGGTGCTCGATTTCATGAAGATCGATGCCTTGCTGGCCGAAACGGTAGCGATCAAGGACGAGCTGAAGCGCGAGATCGAGAAGGCGGTGGAGGCGCGGGCCAAGATCGAAACGGCCAAGCGCACCAAGCAGGTGGGAGGGTGAGGGAGTGGCGCGGAAGGTCGGATGCTTGATGGCCTCAGTCGAACGAGCGCATGCGTTTGACCATTCGGGACATCCGCACTCCGACAAGCCCAGCAGATCTTCCGCGCTATGACTATTTCGCTGCGGCCTGAACCGTTCGCGGATCGATCGAACGGTTGAGGATCAGCGCCCCGGCATCGCTTTCGCACGCCGCTATCTGTGGCTGCTGCCGCACGCCTGGGCAGATCGCCGCCAGACCCTCCATCGTGAGCACGTCGGGTATTCTGGTGTGGCTGACGCAAAGCGCGCCGTCGGCACTCCACGCCGCCTCGAACGACATATCAGGCGCGGCCTCGTCCTGCTGAATGCCCTTGCGATCATAGATGACGATCGGCGTCCCGTTGCGGGTATGGCCGACGCCATCGCCGCAATAATCAGCGCGGATCATGCGGGTGCATGCTTGATGATGATCCCAGAGCGAAGTGCCGTCCGGTGACTTTTCCCAGGGGCGATAGCCGAAGCGCACGCATTTCGCCTGGGCGCCGCCGGTGCAGGTAATGCTGAACGCCGTGTCGGATGGCAAATGGCGACCATCCTGCGTCCAGGTGCCGCCGAGCGGAAAGCCCATGCGCCGGCCCTCGATGTCCGGCTCGCAGATGTTGCGCCATGCACCGCTTGCCGCGTCGCGGGCCGACATGGTGTAGAGCATGATCTCGCCATCCGGGTTCCTCGGATCGATCTCGACCGCGTCGATGCGCAGTGGCATCCGGTCCTGTCCGTCACCACCAATCGTCAGAACGGCACCGACGAGATCCTCTTGAGCGACAATGCGACCATCTTCCATCGTCACCTCGAACCTTGTGCCGACAACGGAGATCGAGCCGATCGCTTGCCTGGTGCCGGCATTGGCAAAAGGCACCGCGGCCATGCTGGAAATGGCTACGGCGACCGCGAGCAATGCGTAGCGGCTGATATGGACGAGGCGGTTTTTGTGGGCTGACACTGTTGGCTCCTGACGGCATGTCTTGCGAATGAAAGCACAGCCAATGAGAACGGACGGCACAACGCCATCCGTTCCATTGATCACGGACGCCGGATATCAACGCCTCGGCGAAGGGGTTGGCCGGTCATGGTTGGTCCCGGCGCCGCTACCGGTGCCGTGCTGGCCAGACGGAAGGCCGCTGCTTTTCTTACCTGCGGTCGATGCCCGGACGTTGCCCTTCTGGACAGCCGGCAGATTGCCGAAATTAGGATCGATCACCGAGCCGCTGCCGTGCTGGACAGCCGGTAGACTGCGAATATTTGGGTCGATGATGGAGCGGACATTCGGGTCGACGATAGACTTGCTGGCCGGAGCGAGACTCTTCGCCAGAACGATGCCGTCAGCATGCACGCCGTTGAGCGCAAGGACGCCGAGGCCGTTGCTGGTCAACGAATTGCTGGTGAGCGAGTTACTGGTCAGCGAATTCTTCTCCAGGCCGTTCAGCGATTTGCCGTTGGAGCCTTCCGGGCCCGCCGCGCTAGCCGGAGCCGCGACGCAGGCCATTGCTGAGGCAGCAGCTAGGTAAGTCTTGAAGCGATTCATCTTGATCTCCTTTTTCGTTTTTCAGCGGAGCCGTCCCGTCGGTTCGCTCCATGGCGTGGCTTTTCGCTCCCGACTGTTTCGGACGAATGCCGAAATCCGTCCGAATTGTTTCATTTGTTGCGATCCCTCGGGCACTGCGCCTGGTGCACCGGCGCGACGACACAAAGGAAACCTTAGGCCGGCAAATCGGCAAATCCGCGCAACACCCCTGCGCCATTGGTGACGCCAGAACGAGGAGATTTCTGGCGATGCAAGCTTTGCGAAAAACCAATGGCCGACCGACCGGCGAGGCGACGGCGGCCCGGACGGCACGTCTGGCCGTGCTGGCGGGCACCCCGGGCTTGCTGCTGACCGCATATGCAGCGGCGACATCCACGTCGCTGACCATCCGTGCCGATCTCGCCCTGACGCTGATGGACATGCTGGTGCTGGTCTCAGTCCTGGTTGTGGCTGGCGGCAGCAAGAAACTGGGCATGAACAAGCGGCGAGCAGCCCTGGCCGAGACGCTCGTCAATGGGCTGGCCGCCGTCGGCATGTGCTTTTCCATGGCAGTCGTCGCCGGCATCGCCATCCAGCGGATCACCGTCGGCGGCGTCGAACCCCACGGTCCCGGCATTGTTCTCGCCATGAGCCTGAACGGGGCCTACGCGGCGATCAATTTCTGGATCCTGCGCCGGTGGAAAGCCCGCAACAATGCTGCCGCTTCCGCGCTTGCCCGCGCGCAAATCTGCCTGTTCTCGGACAAGCTTTCGTCGAACCTGCTTATCACCGCATCGCTCGCAACAGCCATGATTTGGGAAGGCACGATCATTGCCCGCTTCATCGATCCGGTTGCCGGGCTGCTGATCGCGACGATGACCGCGCGCTGGACCATCCCGGTCGCGCGCGACACGGTTCGAAGCCTGCGAAGGGAATTTCGCCGGGCGCGCAAGCCGATCGCGTAAGCTGTGAACCGTCACAGCTGGACGGCTCAGCCTCTTTGAAGCGCCGTATCTACCGGCGCCGCGCCTCGTCCTGGGCAGGCTCGTAGACATAGCCTTCGCCGCGAACCGTCACCAGAACGGTCGGAGCGTCGGGCTCGCTCTCGAACTTCTTGCGCAGTCGGGTGATGCGGATGTCGATGCTCCGGTCGCCCGGCTCGAGGTCGCGGTTGTGGGCCAGCCTGCACAGCTGGTCGCGCGACAATATCTGCCGGGGATGGCGCGCGAAGACGCACAGCAGGTCGAATTCCATGGACGTCAACTGCACGTCGGTGCCATCCAAATCGACCATCGTGCGGCCGTCCATATCGAGGATGCAGCCACCGAAACGGATGCGATTTTCCGGGGTCTGTTCTTCCTCGCCCAGGCGCCGGATGACGCTCCTGACACGCGCCAGGAGTTCGCGCGGCTCGAACGGCTTGGCCATATAGTCGTCGGCGCCGGCGGCAAGACCTTCGAGCCGATGCGGCAGGTCTCCGACCGCGGTCAGCATCAGGATGCCGACGCGGCTGCCCTTGGCGATTTCGCGGGCGAGGTCGTAGCCGCTTTCGCCGACGAGATTGACGTCGAGAATGACGAGGTCGGGGCCAAAGCGATCGAGTTCGGTCAGCATTCCCGCCCCATCCGGAACGGATCGAACGTCGAAGCCGTGCATGAGCAGGTAATCCGACAGCATCTCGCGCAAGGGCGCTTCGTCGTCGACAATGAGCAATTTCTGTTTTGTCACGCTTTAGCCTCTTCCATTGCGCTGGTCTCCATCGCCCTCAGGCGCTCCATCACGAGCCTCCGAAAGGTCTGCGGATCGAGTGGTTTCTCGATCACCGGCGCGCCCGTCTCGCCGATGAAACGATCGATCTCGGGCGCCAGCGTGTCGCCGGTCACGAACAGAAGCCGATTGGCGAGTCCGGGACGCAGTTGCTCCAGCGCGCGATAGAGGCCGGGGCCGTCGAGGCCGGGCATGCGTATATCGCTGATCAACAGATCGATTCCATCCGCGCGCACAGCCTTGAGGGCGGCATTCGCATCGTCGGCAATGGTGACGTCGTGGCCGTCGCGGCGCAGCATCTCGGCGATCATCGAGGCAATGTCGGCATCGTCGTCGACCACCAGAATTCGTGCCGCCGATGGCGCAGGCGGCGCCCTTCCGGCAGCCTCGGGCGCAGGAGCCGTCTCTGCCTTGCCGCTCGGAAGCCGGACCGTGAACCGTGCGCCGCCGCCCTGCGTCGAATCCAGCTCTATGCTGCCGTCGTGTGCCGTCACGATGCCCTGGCAGACAGACAGCCCGACCCCGGTGCCTTCGCCGGCCATTTTGGTCGTGTAGAAAGGCTCAAAAGCGCGCGCGCGCACAGTCTCCGGCATGCCTGGGCCATTGTCAGCGACAACCACCTCGACGGCATCGCCTTCCCCTGACGTGACGATGGTCAGCCGCCGCGGGTGCGGGACCTGCAGCAGAGCTTGCTGCGCATTGACCACCAGGTTGGTGATGACCTGATGAAGCTGGTCCCTATCACCCCAGATATTGGGGAGCGGTTCCGCCAGCTCGGTGCGGATCTCGACCCCAGCCGAACGCAGGCTGTAGGCGGCGAGCTCCAGCGAAGCGACCACGACTTCATTGATGTCGACGGCGCCCCGTGTCGGCGGCTTCTTGCGGGCCATCGCCAGAAAGGTGCGGACGATTCGCGAGCATCGCTCGGCCGCTGCGTGGATCTTGTCGGCGCGTCCCACGGTCGCCTTGTCCGTCGAGAATTCCTTCAGCATCGAGCTATAGCCGATGACGACCGACAGCGGATTGTTGAGCTCGTGCGCCACGCCGGCCAGTAGCGAACCGAGAGCGGAGAGCTTTTCCGACTGGTACAGCGTTTCACGCTGGCGGGCGATCTCCGCCTCGGCTTCGCGCTGACGGGTGATGTCGGTGACGGCAGCAAGCATTGCCGAACGGCCGGCCTGCGTGATCAGCCGCGCCGAAACCAGCGTATCCATTCTTGAGCCTTGCATATTGGTCATGCCGGCTTCGAATGCGTCGACGATGCCATCTCTCAGCAACAGCCGCAGGAGATGGTCTCGCCGCGAGAGGTCTTCCCAGGTCGACGTCGCTTCGGCTCCGATCTGGCCGACTTCGATGCCGAGCGTCCTGCGCGCCGGCTCGTTGACGAACAGTATTTCGGGGCCTTCTATTGCCGAGATGGTGATCGGCAGCGGCACGCCTTCAGCTATGGCGCGAAACTGCGCCTCCCGTTCGGCCAACAGTTTTTCGGCTTCAATTCTGGCTTGCTCGGCCAGGACGCGGTCGGAGATATCGCGGCCGACGGACTGCACTTCGACAAGGCGCCCGTCGCTGTCGAAAATGCCATGATCGTTCCAGGCGAGCCATCGGCGCACGCCATCCGGCATCGCATTGAGAAGTTCCATGCTGGCATCCGGCGCCTGCGGGGTGAGGCGGGCAAGGTGGTCCAGGAACCTGCGCCGTTCGTCGGGCGGCAGCACATCGAGTTCGCACCAGGACGGGTCGAGAAGCTGTTCACGGGTCATCCGGCACGCCCGGCAATAGGCGTCGTTGACGAAGCTCAAATGACCCTCCGGCGACATCCGGACGACGAACTCGGTCTGCAGCTCGACCACGCTGCGGTAGCGCTGCTCGCTGGCCTCGAGTGCCTGACGGGCGAGTTTCTGCTCGGCAACATCGCGTCCGATCGACTGTATTTCGATGAGCTTGCCGCTGGCGTCGAAGATGCCGCGATCGGTCCAATGAATGTGGACCTCGCGGCCATCGCTCAGGGCGCCGGTCTCTTCCACTTCGCAAACCGGCCGTTCCGGGGTCACTCGACCGATGATCTCGTCGAAGCTGCCGAAATCGGCGGAAAACGAGTTGAAATAGTGCCAGTCCGGGCTCAGCAACTCCTCACGCGTCCTGCCGACGAGGCGGCAGTAGGCGTCATTGGCGAAGCTCATGCGCCCATCGGGCGCGACCCGGATGATATATTCCGTCTGCGCCTCGACAACATTGCGGTAGCGCTGCTCACTGTCGGCCAGCTCGCGCAGCGCCCTGCGGTTTTCGGCGAAGATGCTCGAAGCCATGTCTATCCAGGGCTGCCAAAGCGCCGAGGTTTTGATCGCGGCCCCGGGGTCGGTGCTTTCGCCGGCGGCGCCGGAGCGGACATGCTCGACAAGCGAGATCGCCGGGCCGACGACCTCCCTCAGAAGCATTCGGTGCAAAGCGAATGCCGAGACAAGCAACCCGACCAAAATGATCGAATAGGGAAAAAATGACTGTTGCAGGGCGTAGGACTGGTAGAGGCTGATGCCGGCGACAAGCGCGACGAGAGGCAAAACGCAGGCCGCCATCAACGACGCGAAATGCCTGGACAGCTTCGAGGAGGTCGTCACGCGAGGTCTCCACAGACGGATGCGCCGTCACGACGGTTGCTGTTCCGTGCGGGCCAATGGACTGAACGGCCCGCGGCCTGTCAAGCCGCCTGCTCGGCCATCCGCCTGGGACGTTCGACAAATAACCGCGGGATGTTTCACGAAGATGCCGCGAACCGAATCTCCCTGCCTCTATTGTTTCAATTGTGTCGAACCAGCCCGAAATCGGCAGCAGACGGGGCACATTGACCCGGGGTTAATGCGCCCTGTAGGTTTGGAGCGTCGCTCGCCGCGGGGGAACGCATGGCCGACATCATTGTCGTGGACGACGAGACCGACGTTGCGTTCATGATCGCCGACTATTTGCAGGCGAAAGGCTACCGCATGCGCACGGCATCCGGCGGTGCCGAATTGCGCGAGACGATCGCGGCGGCGAAGGCGGATCTTGTCGTGCTCGACCTCAATATGCCCGGCGAGAACGGCTTTAGCCTGGCCCGCTGGCTGCGCGAGCATCACGACACCGGCATCCTGATGCTGACGGGCGCCGATTCGGTCTTCGACAAGGTGGCGGGTCTCGAGGTCGGCGCGGACGACTATCTGGCAAAGCCCTTTGCACCGGTCGAGCTGGAAGCCAGGATCGCCGCGGTGTTGCGCAGGCGCAGGCCGAAGGGATTGAACAATGCCGACGCTTTGCCGGCCGGGCATTTCGCCTTCGGAACCTATGTGTTTGACGCCCGCGCGAGAAACCTCGTCGACACCAACGGCGTGGCCATTCCGCTGACGCCGATGGAGCTTGATCTGGTGGCCGCCTTCGCCACCCGGGCCGGCCAGGTCATTGGTCGCGACGAATTGCTCGACCTTGCGCCACCCAGGGGCGACGAGCCCTTCGACCGCAGCATCGACAGCCGTATCACGCGGCTGCGCCGCCGGCTCGAAAAGAACCCGGCCAAGCCGGAGCTGATCAAGACGATCCGCGGCGTTGGATACCTGTATCCAAAGCGGTGAATGACTGTAGTTCAGGGACCAGGCTGCCCTGCGGGCGGAACGATCTGCATGACTAGGCGCATCAGATCGGCCTGGCGGGAGACGCCGGTCTTCTGGAAGATATTGTCGAGATGCGTCTTCGTGGTCGTGCTGGCAATGTGAAGGCTGACGCCCGTCTCGGCCAGGGTGTGCCCGGCGAGAAGGCTGGCGAGCACGCGGGTTTCGGCGAGCGTGAGCCCAAAGGCTGTCGCCAGCATGTCGGCGGCGTCGTGCTCGTCCGGTGCATTGCCGATGAACACTGCGGCTACCGCCGCGGGGTCCATGCCGGCGCGCAGATCGCCACCGGCCATCGGCAGCACGCGGGCGAAGACGGGCGGCAGGCCGGGTTCGGTAAGGAGGACGGCAAGCCCTGTCTTGCCGATGCTCGCATCATCCTGAGCCGCAAGCATGATGGCGCTGTGAAGCTCCCTGGAAGCCGACGGGATCTTCGCTTGCAGAATGCCCCGGACATCCTGGACCGGGCCGCCGCTCCGCAGCATGTGCTTGGCCGCGTGGTTGGCGTGCAGGATCGCGCCGCGTTCATTGGTGAGGACTACGGCGCATGTGAGCGCATCGAGCGCCTCGGCCACCCGTGCGCGCTCGATCGTGCCCATGTCGAGCATGTTGCTGATCATCACGGAGCGGCGCACATGCGGCAGCAACAATCCGCCAAGCTTGATTTCACGCTCGGTGATAATGCCTTGCCGCTTATGCCGGGCAATGGCGAAGCCCGCAAGGCGGGTAGGGGTGTGGATCAGGAAGAACGACATGACGTCGACCAGGCCTTGCGGCTTCAGCCACTCCTGAAAATATCGGGAGGTCTCCACGGCGGTTTGAGGGATATGGCGTGAGACCACATGCGGCATTTCGAGTGAAGGCCATGTCGCGAGATCCTCGATCAGCCGAGCATGGATCTCGGGGATATGTTTCGCCTGTTGCTCCAGCCAGTATGGCTCTATTCCCACGGTCCTGAGGATCAGCAGCCGGTCGTTGGTGAGGTCGTCAAGGTGCAGGACCGCGGTCTGGGCGTTGAGCGCATCTCTGATCCCGGCAAGCGCGTGCTCCCATCGCTCCGGGTCGAGTGCGCAATCGTAGATCGAGCCGATCAGCTTCGACAGCTCATGATGCGACAATGCCTTGGCCATCGACGGCCCCCCGCATGTCGACAGCGCGTCCGACGCGGAAAGCCGCGCGCTCTCACAGGTGCTCTCGCCTCTCCAAACTTTAGCGATCGCTTAAATTCCGATTATCTCCCCCAAACAGGGGATGCGCAAGCAACCGGGCAGTGAAATGCTTGCGCCCCAGAAGAAAAGGTCACACGGAACTGTGACAACCAGTGGGGTTCAGCGCCGTTCCCGGCTCGCGAGCCTTCGCCACAGTGATGCAGCCGGGGGGACTAATCAAGAATTCTGCCTGCGTGCGCCGACTATCACGGCGCACGACCGCTATTGCTGAAACCTTGAGCCGGGTTCGGCCCGGACAATTCGGGATGGAGCAGCATTATGTACAGGTACATTGCTTTTGCAGCATTTTGCATGGCGGCGATGCCCGCGCATGCCGGCGAGCTTGGAGCCATGAAGGCCGAAAGCATCGATCTCGCCGGCTTTCTTGGTGTCGTCTATTACACGCCGGAGGAGGACGGCTATCGGGTGGTCACCACAATTGCGCAGGGCGAGGCTGGCTTGCCCGTGCGTTTCGTGGCGACACTGACCGAGAATCAGAAGGTCGCGCTCTCGGTGCCAGGCAAGCTGGGAGAGTCGGACCAGATCGTCGAGATATTGCGCGTTGGCGGTAAGCTTGTCGTCAGCCCGCATCCGATAGACGGGATCGTGGTTTCTTCTCCGAAGCTCGCCGTTGACTGATGACCGCCGTCGAGTGATCCGGGGGCAGGCGCGTTGCGGCGGCGCTGGCTGCATCATCGTAGCCGCCGACCAACCGCAATCCGGGGCACGTTGCATCGATAGGAGGACCAACCATGAAGCGGCATTCCCTCAGCGCCCGCCGTATTGGCCTGCTTATGTTCTCACTGTGTGCTTTCGGACTGACGACGTCAGCCTCAATGCCCGCAGACGGCAAATTCGCCGTCGAGCCGGTGGTTGAGAAAAAGGTGAGGGAACTGCCCTCCGGACCGTTGTACTGGCGGCTGGAAAATTTCCCAACGCTGGCGCAGGCCCAAAGCGCTGCGGGCCCGACCTCGCTTGCGGCGGAGGTTGCAGGCAAGGTCTGGCTGTTCACGCTTGGAGCGAAGGATGGCTCTACGACCGGCGGAACCAAGGTCGTCGAGATCGGACCGGTCCCTCCGATCAGCGCAAGCGAGTATTTGCTGCGCGTCAACCGCGCCGGTGGAGCGCCCGGCGTCAAGACGAAGATCCATACGCATCCGGGACCGGAGGCCTTCTATGTGCTGGCCGGCAAGCTCGGCCAGAGAACACCCCACGGGGTGGCCTATGCCGAAGCCGGCACGACGATGGTCGGACACGGGGCCGACACGCCGATGGAGGTGTTCAACGCCGGCACAAGCGATCTCGATGAGCTGGCCATCTTCGTTGTCGACGCCAATCGGCCGTTCTCGTCGCCGGCCAATTTCGACTGAGACGTTTCGAGTAGTGGCGCGAATGTTTGGGACGAGCGGAGGCGCGCCAAACCCAGCGAAAATCCGCACGGTTCCAACTATTTTGGATTTTCGCTTGCGCTCGCGACAGCGCGCAGAGGCGATTAGTCGAAGTCAGTCACTCTTCGCACGCGCGTCCTTGGCGATGTCTCCATGGCTCATCCCGGCTGTCGTCGTCTTTACCGTTGCCGCCGGCTTCGGCGCGCCTTCGCAAGCTGAGCTGGCCGCGGGCAAGTTCTACGAAGTTGTCGGCGCTAAGGTCGACGCGCGAACCTACAACGGCTTCCGTCGCTACCATGGCAGCTGCAATCACTGCCATGGCCCCGATGGCATGGGCTCGACGTTCGCCTCGGCCCTTGTCGACCGGCTGCCCGCCATCGAGGTCTTCCGCCGCAACGTTCGCGACGGCGTGCGCAGCGGCCCTTCGGTCATGAACGGCTTCGCCGACGACCCCAACGTCGCCCCTTACATTGACGACATCTACGCCTACCTGCAGGCCCGCGCCGACGGTGCGCTTGGCCGAGGACGGCCGGAGAGGCTTGAAAATTAGTATCGCTGGCTGCTGACCGCAGGCGCTTCACCAAAGGACAGTGAGACGGTTATCGAGCGCCACATGAGTGCCGAAAGGCGAGCTCTTACGCTCAAGCATCGCCGCGAGCCAGGCGGCATCTTCGGGCCGGGCGCGGTTTAGCCGGAATTTGCGGAGCTGGAACGGCACGACGTCGAGCGAAACAAGCGTGCCGTCCGGTATGGCGAGCCGCGGCAGGTACATCAGCGCAAGCTCACCGCGAAAGGTTTCGTACCCCGTAATTCCCTCATAGTCGGTGAGGAAGTCGCCGCATCCATAAAGGATCAGCCGGCCGTCATGGATTTCGATCGGCTTGGGATGGTGGGAGGAGTGCCCATGCACGACGTCGAAACCTGCAACATCGATGAGAGCATGGGCAAGCGCGCGTTCTTCCGCGAGGACTTCGTAGCCCCAGTTGCCGCCCCAGTGGATCGAGGCCACCGCGAGGTCGCCGGGCTGTTTTATGGCCTCCACGGATCGGGCGATCTGCGCGAGCGACCGGGCAGAGACATCCGCCAGCAGATTGATCCCTGGCTTGTAGGCTCCGGCTGCCCATGAAGCTGGAACGCCGCTCGTCTCGAGCGCGAAGCCGAAGACGAGCACGCGGCCGCCGCCGGCCAGTTCGATGGCGGCAGGCGCCGCCGCCTCGTCCGCGTCAAGGCCGGCCCCGGCATAGGCGAGGCCGGCATGCCGGAGCGTATCGAGGGTTTCGACGAGGCCAGGCTCATCCCAGTCGAGCACATGGTTGTTGGCGAGCACGCAGCAGCTGACCCGCGCCGCCGCCAGGCAGCCGATGTTGGCGGGGTTCATTTTGTAATTGATCCCCTTGGGCGCCAAAGACAGGCTGGCAGTGACGCTGGTCTCGAGATTGATGATGCGCGCATCGGGAGCTTCACGGTCCAATTCGCTGAGCGCATCGCCCCAGACATAGGCATCGTCGACCTTTCTCGGGATCGGGCCATTGATGCGTTCGGCAAGCTCGACATAGGTCGTCGCCGATTTGACATAGCGCTCGCAGAGGTGCGGATCGCCAGGATTGGCGAGGATCTGGTCGATCCCGCGCCCGAGCATCACGTCGCCGCACAGGAACAGTTTTGCGCTGCTTCGGACGGGCCGTCCGGCGTCGGCGTCGGCGTTGTTTGCGATCTGCGGCATCCTGGACCTCCTCCGTGCCAACCTCCAGCGAGGCTGAGGGTGACCACCAAATTCTCAGCCCTACAAGCTCGCACCCGGTTCGAAAGGCGCGCGGCGCGCCCGACGAGACGGATCGGGAAACCTCATATGTTGTTATTTCTGCAAATAATCAGGTAGGGTCGAAGAGAAACTGAGCAGTCAATCGACGATACGTTGCGGCCCGTCCGCGAGCAGACACTCGGCTTGTCCGACCATGTCCTCGATCACACGTCCAGCCGACTCGACGCCTTGGATCACTCCGGCGACTTCCCCCATCAAAACGCCGGTGTTCTCAGCATCGCCAGCATAAAAAGCGTCCCAATAGTCGCTGCTCTGGGTGGCCAGCGTCTCCTCTTCAGCCAACTGACCTTCGCGGCCATGCCAGGCGGCGACAAATCGATTCCTCAACACACGCGCGACGAATTCGTCTGTCGGCCAACGATAATTCCGGGCAATGTCGACGGTTGTGGTCTTGATCGTCTTGTCGCCATCGGCGGCGATGATAGCCTCCTGGAATCCGCGCGGCGCAGCGGACTCTGCAGCCGCAATGAACCGCGTGCCGACAAGCACGCCGTCGGCGCCAAGCATCAATGCCGCGGCAAGCGCTCGACCGTCGCCAACGCCACCCGCCGCCACGAGAAGCGTCTCCGGCGACTGTTTCGCGAGAAGATCGGCAATCTCGGGAACGAGTGTGAAGGTCGAGCGATGACCGCTGTGGCCGCCGGCTTCTTTGCCCTGCGCCACAATTACATCTGCGCCGACGTCGAGTGCCTCGCGGGCATGCAACATCGACTGGACTTGGCAGATGATAGGCACTCCCGCTTCTCTGATATGTGCGGCGAAGGGCGCAGGCGAGCCGAATGAAAGCATGAGCGCCGCGGGTTGCCGCTCCAATACGCGGTCGAGCAGATGCGGCCTGGTTGCCAGCGACCATGTGATAAAGCCGCATCCGACCCGCGCGTTGCCTGCGGCGGCAAATTCCTTGTCCAGCCAGGCTTCGTCGCCGTAGCCTCCGCCGATCAGACCGAGCCCGCCGGCATGCGATACCGCTGCTGCAAGCCGTCCGCCTGCCATCACGCCCATCGGAGCGAGGAGGATGGGATGCCTGATCGCGAAACGCTCTGTCAGTCGGGTTTTCAGGGGCACGTTTGCGCTCGTCAGATCATCAAAGGCGATGCACAATAGCAGGATAGTGGTCCCGCTTACACCGCCAGAACCGGGAAGAGAGTAGGGCGCTTGGCGTTTGAGACGACCGCGAAGGGCAATCACTCCAGGTTTGCGCTGCCCATCGCCCCTTGCCTTCTCCCCTTGTGGAGAAGGTGGATCGGCGCGCAGCGTCGAGCCGGATGAGGGGTGTTGGACGGAGCGCCGTCCTTGCCAAGCTGGAGCACCCCTCATCCGACCGCTTCGCGGCCACCTTCTCCCACAAGGGGAGAAGGAAAGATTGCCCATCTCAGCCCCACTTCATCTCGCCGGTGGCGACCTTGGAGCCGATGTCGAGCGCGACTCCCATGCCGAGGCCGGGGAAGCGGGCTTCCATGGCGGCCTTGAGCGCGGCCGCGTCCTTGGCCTTGGCCAGTTCTTCCTCGAAGGCAATGAGGTAGGCCTTGGTGTGCTCGACGCCCGAAAGGTCGGTGGCGGCCTGCGGCGTCATGTGGCCGGGCACGACGATTTCAGGCTTGGCGGCAGCGATCTTTTCGAGATTGGCGAGCCAGGCGGCGCGCTGTTCCCTGGTCGGCGTGTCGGCCGTCCAGACATGCACGCCCGAAAAAATCATCACCCCGCCGAACACCGCATTCAGCGACGGCACCGAGAGATAGCGCCGGTTGGCGAGGCCTTCCGCATCGACAATCTCGATTGTCTCGCCATCGACGGTGAGCGTCTTGCCGTCGAACACTTCGGGGATGACGACATCGGCGAGCGCCTGCGGACCGTTCTCCTTGAGCTGCGGCCCCCAAACGGCGATCTTCTTGTCGACGCTGCCGTTGATGGCGGCCACCGTCTCGGCTGCGGCGATCACCCGTGCCTGCGGAAAAACCTCCTTGATCGGCTTGAGGCCGAAATAATAATCCGGGTCGGACTGGCTGACATAGATGGTGGTGAGCGTCTTGCCAGTCGCTTTGATCGCCTCGGCCACGGCTCGCCCGTCAGGGAAGGTGAAACCGCCGTCGATCAGCAGCGCCTCGGAAGCGCCGGTGATCAGCACCGGGGCGCGAAAGAAGCCGTTTTCCCCGGCCGGAAAATGTTTCCAGGAAAGCCCGCCGGCTGCATGACTAAGCCCGGCGGGAGCAAAGACTGCGGCGGCGCCGGCGGCGAGGGTGGTTTTCATGATGGCTCTCCGTGTGAACATGGATGTCTCCTGGGCTTTGGAATGCGGACTTCGGGCGGCTGCCGCGCAGCCTCGATTTCAGGAAGATGGCAAAAGCGGGACGCGTATTGAAGGCCACCAAAATAGACGTAATGTATGCCATTGCCTGACAATGAGGTCGCAGCTGCCATGAGCCACGCATGAACCTGAACCGGCTGGCCTACTTCGCGGCGGTGGTCGATGCCGGCTCGTTCACGCGGGCTGCTGAGCGATTGGGCATCACCAAGGCGGTCGTCAGCCAGCAGGTGGCGCGGCTGGAGCGCGATGTCGGAACGACGCTGCTGATCCGCACGACGCGGCGCGTCCATCCGACCGAGGCCGGCCGGACATTCCATGCCCGCTGCCTGCAAGTCCTGCAGCAGGCCGAGGATGCCTTCGACGAGCTCGCGCAAGCCGCCGCCGAGCCGACCGGCACGCTGCGCATCGCGGCGCCCAACGACTACGGCACGTCGGCGGTGGTGCCGGTGGTCGCCGCCTTCAGCGCGCGCTATCCCGCCTGCCGGGTGGAGCTGACGCTGGGCGACGAGACCATCGACCTGGCTTCCGGTGGAATGGACGTGGCGATCCGCGTCGGCTGGCTGGCCGATTCCAGCCTGCAGGCGCGACGGATCGGCACCTTCCGGCAATTCATGGTGTGCGGCGCGGAGTTTGCCGGACGGTTCACGGCTGGCGAACCGCAAGACCTTGCCGGACTGCCCTTCGTCGCCAACTTGGCGCTGCGCGAACCGCTGCTATGGCAATTTTCACGCGGCGATGACGAGCATGAGGCTGTGCGCATGCAGGCAACGATCGCCATCGACGCAACGCCGGCTGTACTGGCGGCCGTCCGCGCCGGCGCCGGCCTGTCGGTGCTGCCGGATTTTTTGGTGCGCGATGAGCTGGCGGCGGGGCGGCTCGTCCAGATCCTGCCCGAGTGGCGGCTGCCCTCCGGAGGCATCTACACAGTCTATCCCGCCGCGCGCTTCCGGCCGCCCAAGGTGACGAGGTTTGTTGAGATGCTGGTTGCGGCTGAGCAGCGGACGGGTTCAGTCGCGGAGGGGAGCGCGCTGTGAAATGTCACGCGCGTTGTTGGAGGGAATGGTCTTCGCTCAAGCCTGCCGGGTCAAATCGATTTCAGGTATTCGATCAGATCACTCTTTTCCTGATCGGTTAGGTCAAGGCTCAGATGACCGTCATAGTGCTCGACAACGTCATCGAGTGTGGCGAACCGCCCATCGTGGTAGAAACCGCCCTTGTGAATTTTCTCGATGTCCCAAAGGGCTCGCAGCGATGCCGTCCGGTAGCGCTCGTCCGGAGATCGCATCGCCTGGAAATCATCGATCCCTATCTCGTCGGCGGTATGCAGGTTCCAGCCCGGTTCCGTGAAGAGCGGTGGCACGTGGCAAGTGCCGCATTTGGCCTTGTCGTTGAAGAGAACCTCTCCTTTCTCCGCAGCGGCGCTGTCGAAGGCGCCGTCCGGCGGTTTCGGTGTCGGCAGCGAAAGTTGATAGAAATGGAGCGCCGGCAACTTGGCCGTAATCCGATCCTGCTTGTCCTGCTTGTGGCCCTGCTTCGTTCGTGCTGCGACCGGATACTTCTCGGCGTCATCAAGGCGCGGATCGTAAAACACGCCTTTCCCGTGCATCTCGAGATTGCCCACATAAGCGTTCCAGTAGCTCACCGTGCCCCAGGCTCCGGTCCATGTGTGGTTGTTTACACCGGCCAATCCGAATGCCGCCGGATTGAGCGTGGCGGCCGTCTTGCCGTCCGGCCGGAATGCTTTGCCATCGAGGTTCAGTTCGGCATCGAACTTCCCGGGACCCCACGCCTCAACCGCCTTCTTCACCTCCGCTTCGGATATCTGCAGCATCTCGGTGAACGCCGTGAGATCAGGTGCGAGGGCAACGATCGCGCCGATATTCAGGTCACGGTTGGGCCAGCCGTCCAGCCGTTGTCCGATCCCGGGCGCATAGGCGTCATCGACGGTTGAATGGCACACCGCGCATTGGATGCCCACCGAAGTCAGCGTCTTTCCGTCCTCGGCGAAGAACCCGGTCACCCCGACAACGGCATTGGCTCTCAGCAGGACAAGCGTGCTCGCGGGATCTGCGAGGTCGACCGCGCCCTTGTTGAGCGCATCGGCCACATCCTTGGGAATGGCGTTCACATCGACCTTGAGGCCGAGTTCGAGGGCTTTCTGTGGGCTCAGGCCGGGCCCCGTGCCGCCCAGCTTCTCACCTGCGATTGCCCCGTGGAGTTTAAGTTTGCCGCCCCAGAAATCCTCGCTGCCGAAGGTGTCGAAGCGGAATGTCTCGCGGCCTTCCTCGAGATATCGCTTGGCCTGCTCGGCGGCAGCGTTGTCGAAATCCTTCCCGCTTATTTTCTCTTTCGCGCTCATTTGAGCCGCGGCGGGGATCAAGCTTGAAGACAGGAGCAGAGCGAAAATTGTTGCTGTACCGTTGAAACGCAAGGGCATGTCACGTCCCTCCCAAAGACGATTGCCAATCGGCGGTCATCTTTGGTTCGCGGGGCCACGCGAAACGGAATGCAGCCGAAGCATTAGAACATTCTAAAACAACAAAGGTTCCGGCGCCGATTGTCGAAAGGCGCGGGGCGCTCGTCCAGATCCTGCCCGAATGGCAGCCGCCCTCCGGAGGCATCTACACAGTCCACCCCACCGCGCGCTTCCGCCCGCCTAAGGTGACCAGGTTTGTTGAGATTCTGGTTGCGGCCGAGCAGAAGGGTTGAAGCGGGGAGGGGCGCTGTAAGCTTTGGGCGAGGCGCTGATGGCCGAAGCTGCCGATCTCCCCCCTTGAGGGGGAGATGGCCGGCAGGCCAAAGGGGGTCGTCTCGCGTAATGCGCCAACCTCCACTGTCGCAAGAGGAGGCCGCGCCCGGTCGAACCGACCCCCTCTGCCCTGCCGGGCATCTCCCCCTCAAGGGGGGAGATCGGCCGTCATCGGCGCTCGCCCTCATCACGCCTTCCCCATCACAGGCGCATACTCCAGCGCCACCACGCCGTTGCTGAATGGCGTGGCCGAGATCAGCTCGAGCGGCACTTGCTCGCCGGGCGGGAACAGCTTCTTGCCCTGGCCGACGGCGCCGGGATAGCTGAGCAGCCTGACGCGGTCGACCAGGCCGTGGCGCAGTAACTCCTGCGCTACGCTGAGGCTGCCATGCACATAGATATTGCCGCCGCTGCTGTGCTTCAGTTCCCTGGCCGCATCCGGCAAGGCGCCCTTCAGCAGCTCGGCCGGTTTCCAGTCGAGCCCCTTCAGGCTCATCGACGCGACATATTTCGGCAGCGCGTTGAACCGGTCGGCGAAGTCTCCGGTTTCCTCAGGCCAGGAGCCGGCAAAAATCTCATAGGTGGTGCGCCCCAAAAGCATGGCGCCGCTGTCGGCAAGCTCGTCCTCCTTGAACCTTTGCATTTCATCGTTCCAGGTCACGCCCAGCAGCTTCTCGACCTCGGCAATGCCATCGACGCTGATGAATTCGGTGACGATGAGTTTTCGCATGGCGCTCTCCTTTTGACGGAGGACGGATGGCGCGGTCTTTTGCGACCGCTAGACACTTGCAGCTGTGCTGATGACAACCCTGCATCGCCGGCCGGTCATTGACCAATTTCTATTTTAGTGACGGTTTCGATGCCAAAAAGCTGATATCTGTTGAGAGAATCATGCCGCGGAGAGGCAGCTGGTAGACATTAGATTTCCTACGACCGCGCTGGAACACGTGAATACGCACGTGGTGTTTGTTCATGGGCTTACGGGACATTTCGAGACTACATGGCAATCGAGATCATCCACGCCTGAATTCTGGCCGGATTGGCTGACGGCAGATCACCCGAATATTGCTGTTTGGAGCATTGGTTATCCGTCAGCAGCGACTCGATGGCAGCGCGGTGGGGCAATGGCCCTTCCTGATCGGGCCGCGAATCTTCTTCCCTTGCTCGTCAACGAGCCGAAGCTTGCTACCGGCAATATTGTTTTCGTAGGACACAGCTTGGGCGGGCTAGTTATTGAGCAGCTCCTCCGTCAGGCCGAATCCGAAGCCCCGCACAAGGCCGGCGTTGCCAGCTTTCTTAGGAGGGTGAGGAAGGTCGCATTTGTCGGAACTCCTCACCGTGGCTCTGACCAAGCATCATTGGCAAATCGCTTTCGATCCCTGTTGCGTCCGCGCGAAACGGTTGCGGGTCTTGGGCGGAACGACCCAAATCTTTTGGGTCTCAACGCGTGGTTTCGCAACTTCAGCGCACAACACGGCATTGAAGCCATCGTACTCCAGGAGCGGCGGGCGTTTGGATGGCTAGGTACCATCGTCAAGCCAGATAGTGCCGACCCGGGTCTATCCCCGTCGACGTCGGTTATTCCGCTCGATGAGGATCATGTTTCCATCGTGAAGCCTGCTAGTCGAAATTCAGATGTCTACAGGCATTTGAGTCACTTTGTCTCCCAGCCGCCAATTGGCGCGCACGCCGACACGCTTATTGCCGAACGGCTGGATGGTCTCGAAGAAACAGTAAGAGTTGCGGGCGCGAGCACGGGCGATGCTTTGGACAGAGTCTTGACTGGCATCGCCAGCCTTGCGCCGCCCTCGGTTTCAGGAAACGCGGTCCTTGACGATGCAGTCCGACTGCGCGTGCTCGACGTTCGCCGGGGCCGGTACTTCGGCGACTTCGATCTCGTAGGAGCGGCTCGAAGGCTCGCTCACGATCTTCTGCAAGGCGAGTTGAACCAAGCGTCCAAACAGGAACGGTCACGGGGGCTAGGGTGGTGCGCGCGGGTGCTTTCGACATCGGCGCCAGCGGTGGAAGTTGAAGGTCTGATCGAGAAAGCCAGACCTCTTGGAGACGGTCCGGAAATCACCATCGCATCCGCGTTTGCGACTGTATCGAACGGTGACAAGGAAGGCGCGCTATCGCAGCTAGGGGCCATTACCTCTCCGATGGCGCGATCTGCCTCCTTCATCATCGCCGCGCGCGACGTATCTCCGTCTGCGGCGCTCGATTGGCTGAATGCCACGGGTATGTCCCTTTCGGATATGGATGGCGACGGCAAACTGATGGTCATTCTGAAATACCTCGAGGCCGCTGACTGGCCGAGCGCCATTTCGGCCGCGAGCCAACTCACCGAAGCGGACTACGAGGAGACGCCGGCACTCTTGAGGGCGAAGGCAACCACGCATCTTATTCAGGCGGTACCTGATGAGCTTAGGACTGCGGTGCTCTGGCTGCCGCCCTTTCATTCCGGAAGGTTTCCCTTGGCAACTGATACGATGGCCCTTGCTCAACGGCGAGCCGCTCAAGACTTGTTTGAACGTGCAGCAGAGAAGGCTAAAAGGTTGGGATGTCACGATAGCCGCCAAGTGTGGGAAGATATGGCGATCTGGCTAGGACTGCGCGACCCAGACCGCGCGGATGACGCCCGAGCGACGCTGGTTTCGAAACTAAGCACGCCAGGCGAGTCCTTGCATTACGTGCCTATAGCCCTTCAGTTTGGTTTTGATTTGGACCGGCCGACCATTCGGCGGGAGATTGAGCGCCAGGATGCGTTGGCCGGTGGGAAATCGCGAGATGCGATACTAGCGGGTTTTGTCTTAACTCTCGACGATGACGATCCCCGAGAAATTGCAGCTTACATCAAGCAGAACCAGTCGAAATTGATCGACGTCATAGAAGGCACTTGGCTTGACGGCATGCACGTCAGAGCACTTGCAGCATCTGACCAGATTTCAGAAGCAGAAGTTCTGCTTGCTGAATTGAACACCAAAGGGCTGGATAAGCACCAGTTCGAGAGCCTCCAGCGATCGATCGACGAAGCAAAGGGCATAGACACGATCAGTGCGCGCGAGCAGGAATACCAACAGAGTCCGACGGTAGATAATCTGAATAATCTTGTTGCCGTCCTGCAGGCCAAGGGGGACTGGCCGCGCCTGGTCGATCGTGCAGGTGAGTTGTTTGAACGCACTCACGATCTCAGTTCCGCCCATGTGTACTCAAGGGCGCTGGTGGAAACCCGTCAGGATCGGTCACTTGTGGGTTTTATTGATCGGTTCCCCGAGCTTCTGGCTCAATCCAATTTCTTTCCTACGACATTGGCATGGGCGCTCTTTCGTCTAGGCGATTGCACTAGGTCATCAGCTGTTCTCGCCGACCTTAGACTTAAGCGGGATGATGAGAATGATCGAATACTGTTGACTAATCTGGCGATCGTCTCTGGGGAGTGGGAAACATTGATCCCGTTCGTAGAGGCGGAGTGGGAACGTCGGCATGACCGGTCACCAGAAGAGCTTCTCCGTGCGGGGCAGTTGGGCACCCAATTGGGATCACCCCGAGCAAAAGGTCTGGTGCTGGAGGCTGCTCAACGAGGTGATGACGACCCGAAGATTCTGCTTGGATGTTACGGCGCAGCGGTACAGGGCGATTGGGAAGATGACCCGGTTGTTCACGGCTGGATGGAGAAGGCGACGCAACTGTCAGGACCCGACGGACCGATTCAACAAGTCTCGTTCGAGGAAATCGCGCAGCGCCAACCGGCCTGGGAGCGCCGGGAGAATAACACCGCAGAAAGGCTCTGGTCGGGAAACGCACCTTTGTTCGCCGCCGCGCAGATTCTCAACCGAACGCTGGTCGATCTCTTCCTCCTCCCCATGCTGGGGAATGTGATGGAAGGAGACGTTAGACGCCGCGTTCTCATTCCGGCGTACAGTGGCAGCAGGGGCACGCTGGCGATCGCCCCTGCGACGCTCGCTGTCGAGCCCAATGCTCTCATGACGCTGTCGCATCACGGGTTGCTTGACCGGACGTTGGACCACTTTGAAAAGATATACATCCCACACTCCACGCTGGGCTGGCTTTTTGACGAAACGCAGCGGGTAGAATTTCATCAGCCTAGCCGAGTGACCGCAGCACGCCGGCTGAAGCAACTGCTGGACAGTGGTCATCTGCAAAGGTTCGAAGCTAGCACACAGCCAGATGTGGGCTTGGTCAAAGACGTTGGAGACGACCTAGCCTCGCTGATAGCAGTCGCGGAAAGTGATCACGGCGACAAACGTCAACGGATTGTTGTTAGACCGTATCCCGTGCATCGCATTGATTCTCTCATGCGAGAAACAGTAGAGCTTGCCGATCACGCGTCGTACATTTGTGGGTGCGCGGACCTGATTGCGGCGCTGCGGCAACGAGGGCAGCTCACCGCGAACGAAGAAGAAAGAGCGCGCTCCTATTTGTCGGTGCAAGAGCGGCCATGGCCGCATTCAACAGCGATCGAGCCTAATGCCGTGCTCTATCTCGACGAACTCGCGGTCACATATCTGCAGCACCTAGGCATTTTGGACCGGTTGAAAGGCGCCGGTTTCACGGCTTATGTCGCGGCGCCGGAACTTAGCGAAATGGATGCACTAATACGGCACAGCGCGTTTACGTCCGATGCACGTTCAGTACTTTCAAATATACGGCGGCAACTGGCGGAGAGACTTGCTGCGGGCACTGTCATCCTGGGTGAGGCAAGCCAGCGGGACGACCAGGAAATCAATTTTCGAGATCACCCAACGGCCTCTTTGGTTCGGCTCGGAGGAGTTGCTGACGCCGTTCTTGTTGATGACCGGTTTATGAATCAGCACCCCATGCTGAATGAGGGGGGCAAACTGACGCCGATGATATCGACGCTGGATCTTTTAGATTACTTTACGTCTCAGGGCCTTTTGTCGGCGCGCGAACGGCTGGAGACCCGGACCTCGCTGCGTAGAGCGGGTTACTGCCTTATCCCCGTTGAGCCGCAGGAATTGCGTGATGGAATTGCACAGGCGCCCGTTAACGACGGCAGGCTGGTTGAGACCGCCGAACTGCGCGCGATCCGCGAAAATGTTCTTCAGATTCGGATGGGGTCGGTGTTGCAGATTCCCAAAGAACTTCCGTGGGTTGAGGGTTTGTTCAACTCGGCTCTGGAGGTGTTGCGGGCTCAGTGGGATGACAGTATCGATGACACGATGGCTCGGGCCCGAAGCGACTGGCTATTCGAACTCTACGATTCCCGTGGTTGGAGTCATCGACTAACCTCGACAGCCGGGGATAGTCTAACCCTGGTGCGTTTCAGATTGCAGGTTTGGGCTCTGCTTGCAGGGCAGCAGAACCAAACCCCGGGAGCGCGCCAGCGATATCTGAGTTGGCTGGACGATAAGATATTTTCGAGCATCCGCGATACGGATCCGGAGACCTACCAGTGGATCCTTTCCGAAGTGCGGGAACTGCTCGACGACGTCATTCAGCAGGACGTTGCTGATCGAGGCGACGATGACCACTAGTGATGGGCAAGCTGCACTCGCCGTTGAGGTGTTCCGGCTGCTTCCAGCTTCGCTCCGGAATCCATTGCTGGAAGATCGGGGTTTTCGTTTGAAATTCGGCCTTTCCACAAGAGCCACCCTAACTTTTGACGGCTCTGTTGCATTCGCAAGAAATGACGTTTTTGACGCGATCCGCCGCCTCTACCTTGGTGGCGATGATCATGCATTGCTGAAGGCAAAAGACGGATCAAGGTGGACCGCGCGTCACGAAGAGACCTCAAGAGGTCGACGAATTTCGATTAAGTGCGCCTCGGCGAGCCTGTATCTTCCCGACCACTGGTACCTGATGCCTTTAGCCGATCAGCGGATGGCCGAATTCCATCGCGTCCTGCGAGAGTCCAACGCAGACGGACCGGAATTCAAGGAATGGGAAGCCGTGCTGCGCGATACGCCACTGGAAAATGACGATGTCGAGTCATTCCAGAATGAGCTGAAGCTGCAACCGTTAGAGATAGGGTCACTGATTGCTTTGGGGGTAAGCCGCCAAGAGGCTTCTGCTGACACACTGGCACCTCCGCACCTGCGTTATTATGAGCGTCTTGTCGGGCGGGTTGATTCCGAAGCCACGCTGCAAGAATACTTGCAGAATGGGGCAAAGGAACATGTTGACCGGCTGCTGAAATGGGACGCGGTTCGTGGCCTTCAGTACGCGCTCCTGCTCTCGACTCACCCTCACTTCGCGCGGTGCCTTGATGGAATTAAACTCGATAGAGAATCGCTGGTGAAGGTGTTTAGTTGGCTTGCCGACCGCGGTGACCGGATCTCCCAGGTAGGTGGGTTCGAGCTTGGAGTTTCGCTTCTGACGACGTATCCGGAGATTGAGACAAGTCTACTGGATATTGCTCGACAGATTAGGGATGACAATCCTAATCAAGTCGACGGCCGTCTGAAGCTACTTTCAAATCTGATCGTCGTTGTAGAGGGTCGGATTGCACAGGCTGGAACACTCAGAGGCAAACGACCGTTCTGGCGACGAATGGCCACTGCCGCCCAGGCGTCGCTGATTGAACGAGCCCTTGTCGACGGTGGAGTAGACTTCGGTGCTACATCGGAATGGATTGGTCGGGGCGTGGGACAGCACTATTACATACAGACGCTGGTCGACATGAGACTGGAGCCGCGATGGCTGCCCGATTTCGTATCGCCCGAACAACTAAGGCATGAACTGGTTGGCAGGCTATTCGGCGCGGCACAGAGTCATGAGGGCACGATTCCATTTGGTGAATTGCGCGAGCTGGTCCTGGGCGACTCCGACGACAGCTTGAGAAGACACTTGGACTTCCCGGTGTCTTACTTTCCTGGGCCGCTCGAGGGCGCAACGGAGGCGTTGCGTGACTTGCCGATCGAGTTGGCGGAGTCGATGCGGGGACAACTGGTGGGCGCAGCTAACGACGTCTCGGCTTTCGCGGGGCTCGTCAATTCCTGCCTTGTGTTCAAGATTCCGCCTGAGCTGATTACGCTCGCCGCTGAGGCCATTCGAAAGGCGAAGTATCTGCTTAGGTCAAATGAAAAAGGTACTCAAACATTCGCGGTGCTAAGTGGGCTGGCAACCTTGGCTGCTGTTACGCGAAGCAGCGAATTGGCAAACGAGGTGCGAATTTTAGCAAGAGTCGCCCGCAGGCGATCATGGGAAATCATTTCGGCCGACAATTATTTCAGAATTGGTATGGTTGCGGCGGCGGCATTCCCTAACTTTGACGAATGGTCAAAATTCTCTGGCGAGTGGATGACCGAGCTCGCGTTCGGAGACCTTTCGGCGGAGGATGCGTCCACCCTTTTTTCGCACCTGCATGTGCTATTGCGGATTGAGCCAAAGCTCTGGGAAACGTGCGCGCGTGGCGAGGCAGCTTTGAGTTCCATTTCCTGACGCGCCAAGAGGTCGGGTTAAATTGCCATACCCAGGTAGGATGCCAGCGTCCGATCACTCCAGCGATTGACGGTTAGCCTCGACGTCGACGATTGGCTGTCGCCACAACCCGCCTTCACCAAGCCGGTCACCCTGCGTGAGGTGGCCTCCCTTGCCGGCGTCAGTGTCGCCACCGCCTCAAAAGCGCTGAACGGGCAGGGGCGGATGACCGCCGAGACGCGCGAGCGGATTCGCGAGACGGCGCAGCGGCTGGGCTTTCGCCCGAACAGCCTGGCGCAGAGCCTGTTGCGGCGGCGCTCCTTCACCGTCGGGCTGCTCACCAACGACACCTATGGCCGCTTTTCGCTGCCGGTGATGTCGGGCATCTCGGATGCGCTGGTCGACAAGGGCGTCTCGGTGTTTCTGTGCAATGTCGAGGACGACCAGCGCCTCGGCCAGCTGGCACCGCGACCACTGCTTCAAGCAGTGAAGCAGCGCTGGCGTGGGAGTGTGTTGGTAGGGAACGGCCGCCTCTGACCCTGCCCGTCGTTCGGTCATGCCACAAGGTTCCGCATCGGGTGGGGGCTTTTTTGCCTGTCCCCGATTGGATCTGGTCGTAGTTACGGGCTGGCTACAGGTGGGCAATACCCGCTTTCAGCAGTCCTTCGCGGACGTGCTGCGCATCAGCCTCCTGGGCATAGTGCAGGGTGGCGATAAATGAATCGAGGTCGAATTGGGGATCGAGCGTTCTGATCTTGCCTAGATGCGCCGTGGCCGCGATTTCGTCGCCGAGCCAGCCGTAGCAGGCAGCGGCGAAAGCGTGCTGAACCGAGTCCATAGTTGACAGATGCATGAAAGCTTCGATCGCCTCGCCATACTGGCGCGCGGCGAAATGCGCCTTTCCCAGATGGCTCCAGAACCTCTCCGGGTGGTGCGGGTTCAACTGCATTGCCTTGCGGATCCATTCAATTCCCTCTTCCGGCCTCCCCAGCCATGTCAATAACTCGCCTTGCTGCACCACCACGAGGTCGTAATTGGGATTGAGGGCGAGGGCGCGCTCTTGATGGTAGCGCGCTGTGGTCAGCTCATTGTTGTTCACGTTCACTGCGGCGAGGATGCGGTGGACATCGGCATCGTTGTCGTCCAGCGCCAGCGCCCTGTCCAGCGCTGCCATGATGTCGTTCCAGACGGCATCCCTGTCTTCGCACCAGTTATGGACCCAGGCCTGGCCAAGGATGCAGGCCCGCCAGGCATGGGCATGGGCATAATCGGGGTCGAGCGCGACGGCCCTGGCTATCAAGGTTTGCGCGCGTTCATTATCCGCAATCGTGCTTCGGTGATGCAGCACCTTGGCAGCAAGCACACATTCATAGGCGGCCATGTTTGCAGGTTTCGCCCGCGCGAGCTGGTCCCGCTGGGCCGCCTCGACACGACCGGGCAGCGTGGCTGCGATCGCCGCGGTCACCTCATCCTGAATCGCGAATATGTCGTCCAGCTTCCGGTCATATTTGTCTGCCCAGATATGAGCGTCATTCGCCGTGTCGATGAGCTGAACCGTCACGCGCACCCTGTCGCCGATCTTGCGGACGCTTCCCTCCACCAGGTATTGGACGTCGAGTTTCTCGGCCACTTCGCGCACATTCACGGCGCGGTTCTTGTAGACGAAGCTGGAATTGCGCGAGATGACGAACAGCTCATGGTGGCGGGACAGTTCGGTGATGATGTCCTCGGTCAGTCCGTCCGCGAAAAATTCCTGCTCGGGGTCGCCGCTCATGTTGTCGAATGGCAGCACCACTATCGAAGGTTTCGAAATGGATCGCTTTGCCTCGACTTCTGGCAGGACAGCACTGTCAAACCCAATGCGATAGAGGCGAACCGGGCGGCTGATGTTCTTTAACGTCTTCTCGCCCAGGTCCTCCATGGCAATTTCGAGACGGTCGGCAATTTGGGTCGCCACCGCTGCGGTCACGCAGATACCGCCGACGTCGGCGAGTTGCTCGATGCGCGAGGCAATATTGACGCCGTCGCCGAAAATGTCGTCATCGTCGAAAATGATGTCGCCGAGATTTATGCCGATCCTGAATTCGATACGCCGTTCTTGCGGCACATCCGAATTGCGCCGTTTCATGCGCTGTTGGATTTCCACGGCGCATTTCACGGCATCGGTCACGCTCTGGAACTCAACGAGCATGCCGTCTCCGGTGGTCTTGATGATCCGGCCCTTGTTCTTCGCGATGGCGGGATCGACCAGTTCTATGCGATGGGTCCGAAGGCGTGCGAGCGTGCCGGATTCATCGGCCTCCATTAGCCGACTGTAGCCCGCCATATCGGCAGCCAGAATTGCGGCTAGTCTCTGTTCCATCGCTTGAACCAAAAACCAAGCCTATCCTTCCTGGGCTGCCAAAGCCAGCAATTTGGGCTTGTGGCTGAATCAAGAGGTCTTCCTGCCGCAGCAGCAAGAAAGGGCGGATCAGAACCTTCCGCCTTCCGCAAGGTGGCTGCGAACTCGATCGCATCAATGGCGGGAGGGATCCGCGCGGCGTCAGACCGGAAACGTCCGATATGAACACGGACCATAGTGGCTGCACTCGCTGACGCCTGCAAATGGCGCAAAGCGGTCGTAGATCACGGCACGTAGCAGAAATCTTAGACACGCCCAAAACCAAATCTATCCCTCTTGCCATCCCCACATCCTTCCCCTAATCTCCCTCTGAGAAAACCTTTTCCCAAACCGCCCCGCATCCGCTGACCTCACCAATCAGCGCCTCGCAGGCCAACAAGAGAAAACCTTTTCCCAGCTAAGGAAATATGCCGCGCACCATGGCATCCGACGCCCAGCCAGTCTTCACCAAGCCAGTCACCCTCCGCGAGGTGGCAGCGCTCGCCGGCGTCAGCGTCGCCACGGCCTCAAAGGCGCTGAACGGGCAGGGGCGGATGACGGCCGAGACGCGCGAGCGGATTCGCGAGACGGCGCAGCGGCTGGGCTTTCGCCCGAACAGCCTGGCTCAGAGCCTGTTGCGCCGGCGCAGCTTCACCGTCGGCTTGTTGACCAACGACACCTATGGCCGGTTTTCGCTGCCGGTCATGTCGGGTATTTCGGATGCGCTGGTCGACAAGGGCGTCTCGGTGTTTCTCTGCAATGTCGAGGATGACCAGCGTCTCGGCCAGCTGCATGTCGATGCCATGCTCGACAAGCGCGTCGACGGCATCATCGCCACCGGCAAGCGCATCGATCGCCATCTGCCGGTCGACCTCGCCAATCTGCGCATTCCCGTGATCTATGCCTTCACCCAGCCCGATCCCGGCGCCATCGCTTTTGTGTCTGATGATGCCGGCGGCGCGCGCCTGGCGGTCGAGCACTTTTGGCGGCTTGGGCGCCGCCGCATCGCCCATGTCACCGGGCCGGCGAGTTTTGCGGTGGTGCACGCGCGGGCGCAGGCCTATCGTGACGTGCTGACCGAGAAAGGCTTGCCGGTCATGGAACCATTGCTCGGATCGTGGTCGGAAGCGTGGGGTCACGAGGCGGTGAAGACGCTCTTCGACGGCAAGCTGTCGAAGGGTGGGCACGAAAAACCCGATGCCGTCTTTTGCGGCAACGACCAGATCGCGCGCGGCGTCATCGACGCGCTGCGCGAGCGCGGGCTTGATGTGCCCGACGATGTCGGCGTCATCGGGTTCGACAATTGGCAGATCGTGGCCGAGGCAACCCGCCCGCCGCTGACCTCCGTCGACATGAACCTGGCGGCACTCGGGCGCGAGGCCGGTCTTACGCTTCTTTCGCTCGTCGGCGGCGAACCCGCCGAGCCGGGCATTCGAAAACTGCCGTGCCGGCTGGTGGTGCGTCAGTCATGCGGCCGTCCGCCGGACGGCTGAGCCAAAAGCGCTGCGCGGGGAGCGCGGCCGAAGCAAAACCATGAGGAGGAGAACATGAGAACTATGATTGCCGGGCTCGCTATTGCCGCAAGCATCCTGAGCTTTCCGTCCGCCGCTGCGGAGACCGCGAACATCTGGGTTCGCGCCGACGGCTCGAACTTCATGCCGCGCATCGTCGACGCCTTCAACAAGGGGCATGAGAACCAGGTCAAGCTGGACATCATCCCCAATGCCGAGATCATCCCGAAATACGGCGCCGCTGCCGCCGGCGGCACCGCACCCGACGCGCTCTCGCTCGACCTGATCTACACGCCGTCCTTCGCTGCCGCCGGCCAGTTGGAGGACATCACCGACTGGGCGAAATCGCTGCCTTATTTCAACAGCCTGTCGCCGGCGCACGTGAAGACCGGCACCTACAAGGACCGCATCTACGGGCTGCCGTTCTCCGCAGATAGCTCGGTGCTGATCTGGAACAAGAAGCTGTTCAAGCAGGCCGGCCTCGACCCCGAAAAAGGCCCGACCAATTGGGCCGAGATCGAAGCCTATGCCGAGAAGGTCAACGCGCTCGGCGGCGACATCAAGGGCTTCTATTTCTCCGGCAATTGCGGCGGCTGCAACATCTTCACCTTCACGCCGCTGATCTGGGCCTCGGGCGGCGACATCCTCACCGAGGACGGCTCGAAGGCGACGCTCGACAGCCCGCAGCTGCGCGGCGCGATCGACCTCTACCGCTCGATGGTCAAGAAGGATCTGGTGCCGGCAGGCGCGCAGACCGACACTGGCTCCAACTTCTTTGCCGCCTTCGCTGGCGGCAACATCGGCATCTCGCCGTCCGGCGCCTTCGCCATCGGCGCGCTGAACACCCAGTACCCAGACATCGACTATGGCGTCACCTTCCTGCCTGGCAAGGATGGCGGCTGGTCGTCCTTTGCCGGCGGTGACAATTTCGTCGTCACCAAGGGCACCGCGAAGGTCGCGGTGGTGAAGGAGTTCCTCGATTTCGCCTATTCGCTCGAAGGCCAGACCATCCTGGCGAAATACGGCAGCCTTCCCGTGCGCGGCGACATCGCCAATGAGGCGTTGAAAGACCTCGACCCGCGCTACAAGGTCGCCGCAGAGGCCATGGCCAAGGGCCGCACGCCCTATTCGGTGGTGTTCAACGATCTGATCAACTCCGCCAACGGTCCGTGGAACCAGATGGTCAACGAGGTCTTCTTCGGCGAAGACGTCGACGGCGCCATCGCCAATGCGCAGGAAACCATGCAGTCGATCATCGACTCGGCGCCGCAGCAGTAGGCGCCGGCTACCTCCCCCTTGAGGGGAGGTCGGACCGCAGGTCCGGGTGGGGTCGTTGCGGCAGTGCTCGACGTTCTTTTCTGTCGGCGCGCGTCAGAGAGGACCCCACCCCCGGCCTTCGGCCGGACCCTCCCCTCGAGGGGGAGGGGGACGCAGCGCTAGTGGAAGAACAGGCATGACCTTAATCGCTACAACCACCCGGCGGATGAGCGCCAGCCCCACCTCCCCCTTGAGGGGAGGTCGGACCGCAGGTCCGGGTGGGGTCGTCTGCGAAGTGCTCGACGTTCTTTTTCGTCGGCGCGCTGCACGCAGGACCCCACCCCCGGCCTTCGGCCGGACCCTCCCCTCGAGGGGGAGGGGGGACGTAGAGCCATGACCTCCATCGCAGCAATCACCGCCCCAGCGCGTCGCCGCAAACTGGTCGGCGCCGGCCGCCGGCAGTGGGTCGGCCTGCTCTATGTCGCGCCGGCCGTCGCCCTCGTCGTCGTCTTCTTCATCATCCCGCTCGGCATGACGGCGTGGATGTCGCTGCACAACTGGCCGCTGATGGGCGCGCACTCCTTCATTGGCCTCGACAATTACTGGGCGATCCTGCGCGATACCAGGTTCTGGAACGCGCTGCGTTTCACCGGCTACTACACGGTGATCGTCACCATCGCGATCTTCGTCGTCGCCTTTCCGCTGGCGCTGTTCATCGAACGACCGCGGCAGATGACCGGCTTCTACCGGACGTCCTTCTTCATGCCGGCCGTCATTGGGTTCGCCTCGGCCAGCCTGCTCTGGTCGTGGCTGCTCAATGTCGATTCCGGCCTGTTCAGCCCCGCCGCCTTCGAGCTCGGCCTGACCGAGAAGAAGGTCAATCTGCTGGCGACCTTCCAGCCGGCGTTCTGGTCGATCATCGCCATGGTCGTCTGGAAGGTGGC
Organism: Mesorhizobium sp. M6A.T.Cr.TU.016.01.1.1; assembly: GCF_003952585.1. Classification (NCBI taxonomy): domain Bacteria; kingdom Pseudomonadati; phylum Pseudomonadota; class Alphaproteobacteria; order Hyphomicrobiales; family Phyllobacteriaceae; genus Mesorhizobium; species Mesorhizobium sp. M6A.T.Cr.TU.016.01.1.1. The sequence continues at coordinate 6,517,392 of NZ_CP034452.1, read as the reverse complement.
CGGCTTCACCATGATCATCCTGATGACCGGTCTGCAATCCATCCCGCCGGATCTGCAGGAGGCGGCGATGATCGATGGGGCAGGGCCGCTGGCGCGGTTTCGCGCCATCACCCTGCCGCTGATGCGCCGCACGCTGGCGCTGGCGCTGATTCTCTCGGTTGCCGGCTCGGTGCTCGCCTTCGACCAGTTCTACATCATCCTGCGCGGCGGGCCGCGCAACCAGACGCTGACCGCCGTCTATTGGATTTTCAACCAGTCATTCGTGTCGTTCAAACTCGGCTACGGCGCCGCCCTGTCGATGATCCTGCTGGTCATCCTGGTCGCGCTCAGCCTCATCCAGCTGCGGCTGCTGCGCCAACCCGAGGGAATTGACTGATGGCGCAGGCACGCAGCCGCAAACGACGCATCGGCATGCAGATTGCCGAGCACGCGACGGGCATCGTTGCCTCGCTGCTGTTCCTGGCGCCGATCGTCTGGACGGTGCTTTCGGCGTTCAAGCCGGCGCAGGAGTCGCGCCAGCCGCCGCTGCCGCCCTGGCCGACGACGGGGTTTTCGGTCGAGAACTACGCCACGCTCAACACCTTCGGCGATGGGCTGTGGCTGCCGGCGCAAAACAGCATCTATGTCTCTGTCATGACGGTGGTGCTGTCGGTGATTGTCAGCGTGCTGGCCGGCTACGGTTTCTCGCGCTTCCGCTTTCCGCTGAAGAACCTGCTCTTCGTCGTCATCCTGTCGACGATCATGATCCCGTTCCAGTCGATCCTGACCCCGATCTTCCTGGTGCTGACCAAGATCGGCCTGCACAACACGCTGACGGGACTGGTCTGCGTCTATGTCACGCTGCAGCTGCCGTTCTCGATCTTCATGATGCGCAACGCCTTCGACGCGGTTCCGCGCGAGATCGAGGAAGCCGCCCGCATGGACGGCGCCAACAACGTCACCATGCTGCTCAGCGTGATGCTGCCGCTGGTCTGGCCGGGCATCGTCACCATAGCGCTGTTCGCGTTCTTAGGCGCCTGGAACGAGTTTTTGGCAGCGCTCGTGCTGATGACGGACCAGTCCAAATTCACGCTGCCGATCATGATGACGGCGCTTCAGTCCGGCCGCTTCGGCGCCATCGACTGGGGCGCGGTGCAGGCCGGCGTCACCGTGATGATGGTGCCATGCCTGGTGCTCTTCCTGTTGCTGCAGCGCTTCTACATCCGCGGCCTCATGGCAGGGGCCGTGAAGTGATCCCTATTCGAACGGAGTAAATTGATGACCGCATCGCAATCCGCTAAGCCGAAGCTCGCCTTCCGTCCGCTGCCGGTGCCACAGGTCGATATCAGGGGCTTTTGGGGCGACCGCGTCGATGCAGTCGCCACCAGGACCGCCGATATCCTCTATGACCGCTGCGTCGAGGCGCGCATGCTCGAGCAGATCGACCCGGACCGGCCATCGCCCGGCGTCGTCATTCCGTTCCACTCCCCATCGCCGGACGAGGCAGCCGCCGCCGGCAACGAGTTCACCGGCTCGACGGTGACGACCCAGATGTTCTGGGACAGCGACTGGGGCAAGACGATCGAGACCGCCGCCTATTCGCTTTATCGCCGCCGCAATGACGAGCTGGAGAAGAAGGTCGACGCCGTCATCGACATGTACGGCAAGCTGCAGCAGCCCGACGGTTATCTCTCCAGTTGGTACCAGCGCATCCAGCCCGGCTTGCGCTGGACCAATCTGCGCGATTGCCACGAGCTCTATTGCGCCGGCCATCTGATCGAAGGCGCGGTCGCCTACTACCAGGCCACGGGAAAACGCAAGCTGCTCGACATCATGTGCCGCTATGCCGACCACATCGCCGAGACGTTCGGTCCCGAGGCCGGCAAGAAGAAGGGCTATTGCGGCCACGAGGAGATCGAGCTGGCGCTGGTCAAGCTCGCGCGGGTCACCGGCGAGCAAAAGTATATGGACCTGGCAAGGTACTTCATCGATCAGCGCGGCCTTGAGCCGCATTATTTCGACGAGGAGGCGCTGGCCCGCGGCGCGGACCCAAAAGCCTATCATTTCAAGACCTACGAATACAGCCAGTCGCACAAGCCGGTGCGCGATCAGGACAAGGTTGTGGGCCATGCGGTGCGGGCAATGTATCTCTATTCCGGCATGGCCGATATCGCGACCGAATATGGCGACGACACGCTGCGGGTGGCGCTCGACCGGCTGTGGGACGATCTCATGACCAAGAACCTCTACGTCACCGGCGGCCTCGGCCCATCGTCGCACAATGAGGGCTTTACATCAGACTACGACCTGCCCAATGAAACCGCCTATGCCGAGACCTGCGCTTCGGTCGGACTGGTGTTCTGGGCCAGCCGCATGCTCGGCATGGGCCCCGATGCCCGCTACGCCGACATGATGGAGAGGGCGCTCTACAACGGCTCGATTTCAGGCCTGTCGCTCGACGGCTCGCTGTTCTTCTATGAAAATCCGCTGGAAAGCCGGGGGAAGCACAACCGCTGGAAATGGCATCGCTGCCCCTGCTGCCCGCCCAATATCGGGCGCATGGTCGCCTCGATCGGCAGCTACTTTTATGGCCTCTCGGACGACGCGCTGGCGATCCACCTCTATGGCGACAGCACGGCCCGCTTCGAGATATCAGGCCGGCAGATTGAGCTGATCCAGACCAGCAACTATCCATGGGACGGCGCGGTCTCGATCACGATCGAACCCGAGGCGCCGACCGAGTTCACCTTGCACCTGCGCCTGCCGGCCTGGTGCCGCAAGGCGGCGCTCAAGGTGAACGGGGAGGCAGTCGATCTGGATGATGTAACCAGCGACGACTACGCCGCAATCCGCCGCGAATGGCGCAAGGGCGACAAGGTGGAACTCGATCTCGAAATGGCGGTCAACCGCCTCTATGCCAACCCGCAGGTGCGGCAGGATATCGGCCGCGTCGCGCTCGCCCGCGGTCCGCTGATCTATTGCGTCGAGGAGACCGACAATGCCGGCCAGTTGCACCGCATCGCCTTGCCACGCACGGCAAAGATCGAGGCGCGTGAGGAGCCCAACCTTTTGGGCGGCGTCGTAACGCTCTCGGTAGATGCCGAGAAAGAAGCCTTTGAAAACTGGGAAGACGGGCTCTATCGCACCGAACCGCCGGCGGTGGAGGAGACGAACGTCACCGCCGTTCCCTATTTCGCCTGGGACAACCGCGATCCCGGCGAGATGCTGGTTTGGCTGAGAAGCTCCTGATCCGCGACGCGGATCTTGAGCCGACGAAAGGCATGTCTTGAATTTGCCACGACAGCGCTAATTTAGAGGAGAGAGTGGCGCCAGCCACTCGTATGGGTGGAGGCAGAGTTGGCGCTCGAAGATGTCGCGCGTCCGAGCGCCGGCGGTCGCTCTATAGCCGTAGCCGTCGCGGCGGTGCCGCTCCTTTTCGTCGTCAGCGGGTTAGCCATTCGCTATGCGGCATTTGCTTCGGTATCGGAGGAATCGGGTTTCGCGGCTTATGCCCGTGCGCTCTGCCGGTGGGATTGCGCCTGGTACATTGATATCAGCGAACAAGGTTACGAACGCTTTCCCATTCCAAACCAGAGCAATGTCGGTCGCTGGGGCTTCTTTCCACTCTATCCGATGCTGATGGCGGCGATCCGGGTTGTTTTCCCTTTCCAGACGATACTGGTCGCGACCGTCACCTCCATTGTTTGCAGCTACGCCGCCTGTCTGGTGGCATGGCCGCTGCTGGAGAAGAACATGCGGGCCTATGTCCTGTATTGCGCCTTTCTGCTCAGCGGTCCGTTCTCCTTCCATTTCACCACGTTCCTGACCGAACCACTTTTCGTGCTCCTGACCTCGTGCGTTTTTCTGGCGCTCAAGCGCTCCAGCTATCTCGCCGCGGGCGTTTCATCCGCATTGCTGTCGGCGACGAGGCTCGTCGGGGTCCTCGTCGTATTTGCGACCGTCATTCAAATGTTCAGGGAACACCGCCAGCGGGGCGGATCGACGCTGTCTTTCCCACGCTGGGTGCTTGGCCGGCCGGATCTGCTCGTCGCTATCTTCATCTCGCCAGCCGGTTTGTTCGCTTACATCCTGTTTCTTTATCTTACGGTCGGGGACGGCTTTGCGTTCTTGCACGTCCAGCGCGCGTTCGGACGGGTAGCGGGCAATCCGCTCGTCTTTCTATGGGACGGGCTCTCTGCCGTTCCGGCCACAGGATGGCTGCCCACGGCGCCGCAGTGGAGCGCGCTAGCCGCAATCGCCGGACTGGCGCTGTCGGCGGGCCTGGCGGCTCGCAGGCAATATGGCGCTGCGCTGTTCTGCGCGCTCTGCATCATCCTGCCACTGATCACCAACCTGGCCTCGATGGTCAGGTACGTCATTGGGCTTGCGCCTCTGACAATGTTGCTGGCCGTCCTGCTGTCGGCGTCGAGGCTGACTTACCTAGCGGCTTTGGTTCTCTTCCTGTGCGCCTGTTATTTCATGACTGCGGCGTGGATCGGGGGCTACCTTGCCCTGGTCTGACACTCTAGTGCCTTACAGACGCGCCGCCTGGCTCAGCGGCTACGCGTTCGCGGCGGTTCTGGCCGGGTCCGAAATCGTCATCCTTGCGCTTGCTCTCAATCCGAACGTCAACGCCGACTATCGCGCCTATTACATCGATAAAACGACCACGTGCCTCAACCGCGATGCCATCGGCAGCTACACACTTGGCGAGACGGTATCGTTCCGCAGCGACGGCGCCAAACGGGCAGCCAGCATAAAGGTCTGCGGCTGGTCGGGGTCGGCAGGCGACGGCACCCATTCGCTGGGCGAGACCTCGCGGCTTCGCCTGGAGATACCGCCGCTCGGTCACGGCTTGGCTGCCACGCTGCAAATGGCCGCCGTCATTCGGCCACCACAGATCACGCAGAGGGTGGTGATCTCGGTGAACGGGGTTCGGGCGCAGGCGGTGACGCTGTCTGGCAAAGAACCACGGATGGTTACGTTCATCATTCCACCGGCGGCTCTCGGCAAGACCGATACACTCGACATCGCCTTCGACTATCTCGACGGCATTCCGCAAACTCCGGCCGCCAGCAACATCTACAAGCGCTCCATCAAGATGGTGTCGTTCCGGCTCGATGCCATTGACACGGATTAGGTGGAGCGGTCGCTTTGCCGGCCGGGTCCTCGCTGCGCGAAAACCCATCGGTCGAGCATGAGAAGATTGACCGCTGGAATAAGCAAACATGTAACCAGAACGGCGATGATGGGCGGCAGGCCGAGTTTCATCGTCAAAAGTGCCGGCACCGCATAAGCCATGCCGAAGCCTGTCGCCGTCAGCAGGAGAAAACGCGCAGCTTCCGATCGATGCGATCCGCTCGACATGAAGGTTACCGATTTGTGCGCGAGATACGAAAACACGGCTGCCGCGGCGTAAGCCGCAAGCGACGCCTGGATGGGCGTGACGCCGATCCATTCCGATTTGATCAAGACGGTAGCCAGGACAGCATAAAGGATCGTCGCAGCGATGCCGACCAGCCCGAAGCGCGCCAGCAGCTTCAGCCCGGCACCGGCGGTCGAACGGCCCTTAGACATGCGCGCTGCACGCATACTGGGCCCCGAGCGGTAGAGGAGCAAGCAGGCGCTCGAGTCTTCTGGCGAAGGGCCTGGCCGAGGGCAGCAGCAGGAAATGCTCGGATCGGATATCGCTGAAGCCCGTCTCTTGGAAGAGGGACCTTGCTTTGGCGGCGTTGAGCAGAACCGCGTCCTGGTCGAACGGGCACCGCAACACCGCAAGACGCGTCAGCGGATTATAGGGATTGTGCTCGATGATGCAGGCGACGCCGCCCGGCCGTATGACGCGCCGCATTTCCCGGAAGAAATCGAGCCAGGAGACGGGCGGAACGTGATGGACGACGCAACTGGCGAAAGCCAGATCGAACGCGCCGTCCTCATAAGGCAAGCGCAGCGTGATGCACGCGCGATAGGTCACACCTGGATTGTCCCGGCCGGCGCGCAGGATCGATTCCTCCGAGACGTCGCAGCCATCCAGGCTTTCGAACGCGCCTTCGAGATAAGGGTGGAGCGACCCGACGCCACAACCGACGTCCAGCGCCCGCACACTCCCACCGCCCTGCCGAAGCCTTCGCTCGACCACAAGGCGCCGCAGCAGGTCGGCCTTGGCGGTCAGAAAGAAGTCGTGCCTGAGGCCGGAAAACCGGATGGATCCTGCGACCGCCTCGCCATAATTTGATTTATAGCTGTCGAAGAGTTCGGCCATCAGCCGAGGCTCCATTCCTGGGCTTTCGGATCGAACGACGGCTCTCACCAAGGGGGGCGGCACGCATCGCCTTATCGAAGCCGGTGACCCGATCGATCACGTAAAGCGGACGGCGTTTCACCTCGGCGTGGATACCGCCGACATAAAGTCCGACCACGCCGGTCATGAAAAGATTGATGCCGCAAAGAAGCGACACGATCACCACGGTGGATGTCCAGCCGGCAATGATGCCGGTTTCAAAAATCCAGGCGAAGATGGCATAAGCACCGAACACTGCCGCAAGCGCGGAAATGGCCAATCCGCCCCACAGCGCCATGCGCAGCGGCTTCTCGGAGAAGCTGACGATGCCGTGAACGGCAAGGTGCATCATCTTCCAGAATGGGTATTTGGTCTGGCCAAGGGTCCGCGCGGGGCGTTCGAAAGGCACCGCCGTCTGCCTGAATCCCATCCAGGCGAACATGCCCCTGACGAAACGGTCATGTTCGGGCATTTGCTTGAAGGTTTCCAGAGCCTTACGGCCAACCAGGCGAAAATCGCCGACGTCGCGCGGGATGTCGACCGACGTCATTTTCTCCAGCAGACGGTAGAAGAGACTCGCCGTAATGCGCTTGAACCAGGATTCGCCCTCACGCTTGACGCGGCGGGCATAGACGATCTCGAAACCTTCCTTCCACTTCGCCACCAGATCGAGAACCACCTCCGGCGGGTCTTGCAGGTCGGCATCCATGACGATGACTGCATCACCCGCAGCCGCGTCCATGCCGGCCGTGATCGCGACCTGGTGGCCGAAATTGCGGGAAAGCTCGATCAGCCGGAAGCGCGGCTCGACGGCGACCACGTTCCGAAGGTATTCGACGCTCCCATCAAGGCTTCCATCATCGACGAAGATCGCCTCAGCCTCTCCGTCCAACCGGCAGATCAGGGAGCTGATCCGCTCGATCAGTCGAGGCAGGACCTGCTCTTCATTGTATATGGGAAGGACCAACGAGTACCGTGGCGGCGACACGTTCACCGCAGTCCTGATGCTTTGGATCACAGAGTCTCGCATGCGGTTGAAAATGGAACGCAAGCTACAAAGTTCCCAAGGTACACAAGAAAATGCTAATTTAATGGTTCGGGTAGATGCCGATCATGCGTGGGAAAGGAGATAGGCGGCGTTACCGCGATCGACACGTCCGCATGTGATCGAGACACGACGTCAAAGGGGCTGTCGGCCGGTCCGAACCTGGCGCGAAGCAGTCTTTGAGGAACCTCTTCGGTCATGCCGCCTGAAGCCGATGTCCGCTGGCCGATCTATTCTGCTTGCCACTTCTGCCATTGCACAAGCCACATCGGAACAATAGATGGTGCGGAGCGGCCGCCACTTATGTCAGGCGGAAAAACAGGACTATGCGCATGACCGATACGCTGGACTCAGCGAAATTGACCGACCGCGTCGCGGCCCTGGTCGAAGCGGCCAAACGGGCCGGAGCCGACGCCGCAGACGCGGTTGCGGTGCGCGGCCGCTCGACTGGCGTGTCGGTGCGGCTTGGCAAGGTCGAGGGGACCGACGCGTCCGAGAGCGAGGATGTCTCGCTGCGCGTCTTCGTCGGCAAGCGGGTGGCGAGCGTCTCGGCGACCGCTGCCTCAGACCCGAAAGCGCTGGCCGAGCGCGCCGTGGCGATGGCCAAAGTGTCCCCTGAGGATCCCTATCAGGGCCTCGCCGATCCGGCCCTGCTGGTCGATAAGCCGCGCGACCTCGATTTGTTCGACGCGACGGAAATTTCGGCCGACCAGTTGAAGGAAGCAGCGCTGGCCGCGGAAGCGGCCGCCCTTGCCGTCAAGGGCGTTACTAATTCGGCCGGCAGCGGCGCCAGTGCCGGGCTTGGCGGGTTGGTGCTCGCCACCTCGCACGGCTTTGTCGGCCACTATGTCGCGTCGCGCTTTTCGCGCTCGACCAGCGTCATCGCCGGCGAGGGCACCGGCATGGAGCGCGATTATGAATTCTCCTCGCGCCAGCATTATTCCGATCTCGACGCGCCTGAGGACATCGGCCGCAAGGCCGGCGAACGCGCCGCGCGGCGCATCGGCGCGCGCAAGGCGGCGACCGGCCCGGTCAATGTGGTGTTCGACCCGCGTGTCGCTCGCGGCATCGCCGGTCATCTCGCCGGCGCCATCAACGGCGCGTCCGTCGCGCGCAAGACCAGTTTTCTGCGCGACATGATGGGCAAGCAGGTGGCGGCGGCCGCGATCACCGTCACCGATGAGCCGCTGCGGCGCCGTGGCCAGGCGTCGCGTCCGTTTGACGGCGAAGGCATCGAGGGCGAAAGACTGCTCATGGTGGAGAAAGGCATTTTGAACCACTGGTTCCTGTCGACCTCGGTCGCGCGGGAATTGGGGCTGACCACCAACGGGCGCGGCTCACGCAACGGCTCCTCCGTCTCGCCATCGTCGACCAACCTCGCCATCGAGCCGGGCGAGCGGGCGCCCGAAGACCTCATCAAGTCGCTCAAATCAGGTTTTTACGTCACCGAAGTGTTCGGCCAGGGCGTCGATATGGTGACTGGCGAGTACAGCCGCGGCGCTTCCGGCTTCTGGATCGAGAATGGCGAGCTAGCCTATCCGGTTGCGGAAGTGACCATCGCCTCGAATTTGAAGACCATGTTCCTCAACATGGTTCCGGCGAGCGATCTCGATCGCAATTTCGGCACCGCGGCACCAACGCTGCTGATCGAAGGCATGACCCTTGCCGGAGCTTGACCAAGTCACCTCCGCCGGAGCCCGCGAGGACTTGGCCGTCTTGCGCGACGCTGCCCGCGAGGCGGGCGTCATCGCCATGCGCTATTTCGGCAACAACCCGCAAGTGTGGATGAAGGGCGGCACTTCGCCGGTGAGCGAGGCCGATCACGCCGCCGACGCCTACCTGCGCGAGACCTTGCTGGCGGCCCGTCCTGACTATGGCTGGCTCTCGGAGGAGACGGCCGACGATTCCGCAAGGCTTGCCGCCCGCCGCACCTTCGTCGTCGATCCGATCGACGGCACGCGCGGCTTCCTCGAAGGCCTTCGCACCTGGTGCGTCAGCGTCGCGGTGGTCGAGGACGGCCGCACGCTTGCCGGCGTGCTCGAATGTCCGGCCACGAACGAGACCTATTGGGCGCTGCCCGGTGAGGGGGCGTTCCTGAATGGCCGTCGCATTACAGTGCGCCGCCCCGCAGCGATGGTCGAAATCGGCGGGCCGAAGCCATTGATCAGCCTGATGCCGGCTGAATGGCAGGGCCGGATGAACCGCGTGCCCTATATACCCTCGCTCGCGTACCGGCTGGCGATGGTCGCCAATGGCATGCTCGACGCCACCTTCGTCAAACCCAACGCACATGACTGGGATATCGCCGCGGCGGACCTCATCTTGCGCGAGGCCGGCGGCGCATTGCTCGACCAGAAGGGCCGCGCACCGCGCTATGCCGGCGAAGTGATCAGCCACGGCGCCCTGGTTGCCGGCAGCGGCGAACTGCTCGCCGTCCTCTCCGGCGTCATCGCCGGGCAGGACAGTTGAACATATCATCAATGGTTCCAAAGTCGGCGGCTTTGGTCTAGACCTGTCACAAACTCACGATATGTGAAGGACCGACATGACCGCGGAAGACGGAAAGAAGCAGCTTTTGCACCTGGTGTTCGGCGGCGAACTGAAGACGCTGGGCGGGACCGAATTCCGTGATCTCGACGCGCTCGACATCGTCGGCATCTATCCGGACTATCAATCCGCGCAGACGGCATGGAAGGCCAAGGCCCAGGCCAGCGTGGACAATGCTCATATGCGGTATTTCGTCGTTCACCTGCACCGGTTGCTCGACCCCGACACCAAGGCTGCCGATTGAAATCGATGGATCATGAAGCGGTGAAAGGATCGGCCACGAGGTCTGGAGTCAGAAGGCATCCTGGCGGCACCCCGCGGACATTCTGGCGCAAGATTCGCGAACCGCTGGCGCAATCGCGATTTGTCAAGAACGCCATCGCCAGCCTATTTGCGCAGTTCGTTCGTCTGATCCGCCTGACCAACCGCGTTGTCGACGGATCGGCGCAGATATCGGGTGGCGCTTACTCGCAATTCGAGCCGGGCATCATTGCGCTGTGGCACGGCCAGCATCTTCTGACCCCTGCCTACTACCCCAAGGGAAGGCCGCTGGTCGCCATGGTATCGCGCAGTGCCGATGCTGAGCTCAACGCGCTGATGATCGAGAAATTCGGTATCGAGGCGGTGCGCGGCTCGGGCGGACGCGAAGGCGCGAAGCATCTCGACAAGGGCGGCGCCAAGGCGCTGATTGCCCTGAAAAAGTCGCTCGCCACCGGCAAGAACGTCGCCATGATCGCTGATATTCCTCATGGCACGCCGCGCGACGCGGGGCTTGGCATCGTTCTCTTGGCGCGGCTCTCGGGCCGGCCGATCCTGCCCGCGGCAATCGCCACCAGCCGCCGTAAGGTGCTGGAGCGCAGCTGGGACAAGACCACGATCAATCTGCCGTTCGGCCGCTCGTCGATCGTCGTGGGAACGCCGGTGTTCGTTCCGGCCAATGCGGATGAGGCCGAAATGGAACGCAAGCGCCAGGAGGTCACGGCCGCGCTCAACGCCGCAACCGCCGAGGCCTATCGCCTCGTGGATGGCTCGAAATGAGCGGGCGCTGGGCGCGCACCTTCCTGACGGCGTATCGTTTCGCGGGCGCAGCCGCCTATCCGCTGATTGGTCCTTATGTTGCCTGGCGCACCTCCAGGGGCAAGGAGGACCGAATTCGCCGGCGCGAGCGCTATGGCATCGCCGGGCGCGAGCGTCCCGAAGGGCCGGTGATCTGGATCCATGCGGCGAGCGTCGGCGAGACCATCGCCGTCGTGCCGCTGGTCGAGAGCATCCTCGACTACGGCGTCAACATCGTGCTGACGACGGGCACTGTCACCTCCGCTCAGGTTGCCGACGAACGGCTCGGCGACCGCATCATCCACCAATATGTGCCGCTCGACCTCAAGCCGGCGGTCAGCCGCTTCCTCGACCATTGGCGGCCGGATCTGGCGATCATCGCCGAATCTGAGATCTGGCCGATGACCATCCTGGAGCTCGGCGCGCGCCGTGTGCCGCAAGTGTTGGTCAATGGCAGGCTGTCGGACCGTTCGTTCAAATCCTGGAAGAAGCGCGCCAACATCGCCGAGGCGCTGTTCGAGAATCTCGCCCATGTTGTCGCCCAGTCGGAAATCGACGGCGAGCGCTTCCTCTCGCTCGGCGCCCGGCCGGTCACCGTATCCGGCAATCTCAAGGTCGACACGACGCCGCCGCCGGCCGATGAAAGGGCGTTGTACACGCTGAAACGCCAGATCGGCGTCCGTCCGACCTGGGCGGCAATCTCGACCCATGACGGCGAGGAAGTGGTCGCCGCCGAGGTTCACGCGATGCTGCACAAGCGTCACCACGGTCTTTTGACGATCGTCGTGCCTCGCCATCCCGATCGCGCCGAAGCGCTTGCCGCGCAGATTTCCGGCATGGGCCTGAAAGTCGCTCGGCGCAGCAAGGGCGAAAGAATCACCGCCGACACGGACATTCTGCTTGGCGACACGATCGGCGAGATGGGGCTTTATCTCAGGCTGACGGAGATTGCCTTCGTCGGCCGTTCGCTCACCTCCGAGGGCGGCCAGAATCCGCTGGAGCCGGCCATGCTCGACACCGCGGTGCTGGCCGGCCGCAATGTCCAGAATTTTCGCGAGACCTATCAGCGCCTGCTCGACAGCGGCGGCGCCAAGTTGGTGCGCGACCGCGACATGCTGGCCGGCGCCGTCAATTTCCTTTTGAGCAACGAGGTGGCTCGCCACGAAATGATGGCAGCCGGTGCGGCGACCGTCGACGAGATGCGCGGCGCGCTGGCGCTCACGTTGAAGTCGCTTGAGCCCTATATTCAGCCGTTGGTCGTCAAGTCGCGCCTCAAGGGCGCCAACGGCCGCTAAGGTGGCCAGCGAAGCGCCACCCTTCTGGTGGGAAGAACCGGACTGGCGCGCGCTGGCGCTGACGCCGCTGTCCGCGATCTATGCCCTCATTGCCGGCCGCCGCATGCGCTCGGCGGCGCGCGAAAAGGTCGAGGCGCCGGTGCTGTGTGTCGGCAACTTTACCGTCGGCGGTACCGGCAAGACGCCGGTGGCGATCGCGCTCGCCGGACAGGCCAGGCGCATGCATCTCAATCCCGGCTTCCTGTCGCGCGGCCATGGCGGCTCCTTCGCGCAGCCGCATGTCGTCGATCCGCATCACGACGCCGCCAAGCATGTCGGCGACGAGCCGCTGCTTTTGGCCGAGCACGCGCCGGTCGCGGTCACGCCGAACCGGGCCGCCGGCGCGCGTCTTCTGCTGGAAAAGCATGGCTGTGATTTCCTGATCATGGATGACGGCTTCCAGAGCGCGCGCATCCATATCGATTACGCGCTGGTCGTCGTCGACGCGCGCTACGGCGTCGGCAACGGCCGCGTCATTCCTGGCGGTCCGCTCAGGGCTGGTATCGTCGACCAGCTGGTTTTCACCAGCGCGCTGCTGAAGATGGGCGAGGGCCTTGCTGCCGATGCGGTCGTCCGCCAGGCGGCGCGCGCCGGCCGGCCGATCTTCGAGGCGCGCACCCGGCCAAGCAGGACGGCGGGGCTGGTCGGCAAGCGATTTCTGGCCTTTGCCGGCATCGGTCATCCCGACAAATTCTTCGACACGGTCCGTGAGGCCGGCGGCCAAGTCGTGTTGACCCGGTCGTTTCCAGACCATCATTTCTATGGTGAGGACGAGCTTGCCGAACTGGCAACGACAGCGCGAGGTGCCGGACTTGCCCTCATCACCACCGCCAAGGACGCCGCCCGGCTGCGCCACGATGCTGCGCCTGCCGAGTTCCTCGGGCAGCTCGATGTGCTTGAAATCGACACCGTGTTCGATCCCGACCACGTGCCCGAACGCATCATCGACGAGACGCTGGATGCCTGGCGGCAGCGCAAGCTGAAGGGGTGACTTTGGAGCCGATCCGGAAGCTGGTTTAGCGCCGGCTGCGCAATTCGGGATGTGCCTCGATCTCGCGGCGCAGCGAGGCCGCAGCACTGACATAGGGCTCCTGCCTGGCGACGCTCCAGTATTTGAGCTCATCGAGCGGGATGCTTTCGCCGGTGACCGCGCAGCGCACGAAGGCGCCGGGGCTGGTCACCTGGAAGTCGCCGTCTAGGTAGCGGATACGGGCTTCCTTGCCGCCGGGGCCTTCGAAACGGTTCATCATGACATGGAGCCAAGGTTCATGACGATGTCATCGCCACAAATTGCCGGCAAGGTCAAGCTTGGAGCGAGACAAGGTTGGGTTTAGTCGGCTCCGTTTCGGACGACAACCAGCCGAGTAAGCCGGCAAAGTGGATGCCTGGCATCTTACTGCTCAGCTACGATGAAATCCTCGATCTTTTCCGCCGCCAGCCCGGCCTGGAGCGCGATGCGCCGGGCAAGCTCGGCAGCGGCGGCGCGCGGTCGCCCCATAGGCCGGTCGAGCCAGTAGGATATCGGACTGAGAACGATGCGGTCGTCGACGGCGACGATGCGGCCTGACTTCAGTTGATGCTCGGTCATCGGTGGCCGCGCCAGCGCGATGCCGAGGCCGTGAGTGGCAGCATCGAGCACCAGATTGTAATCCTCGAAGCGCCGGTCCTGCGGGCGCGGCCGATAGTCGATGTCCTGCGCGGCAAACCAGGCGCGCCAGGCCGAGGCGTCCGAATCGTTGATCAGCGGGAATTTGAGCAGCCGGGCAGGGTCGCCACGACCGATCTCCTTGGCGAGCTCCGGCGAGGCGACGGGGAAAACATGTTCCTCGAAAAGCTGCACCGAGACGCGGCCGGGGATGCGGCCGCGTCCGCAGCGAATCGACAGATCAATACCTTCGTCGGCGAGATCCGCCTGGCGGATATCGACGTCGAGCACGATGCGCAGCTTGGACGGGTTGTTTTCCAGCGCCGCCATGCGCGGCATCAGCCACAGCCCGCTGACCGAGGGGATCGAGGTCAGCCGCACCACGGCGGTGCCGCGCGGCTCGATCCAGCGGTCCGAATTGCTGGATATCAGCGCGAAGGCCTCAGTGGTGCGCAGATGCAGCCGGTTGCCTTCGATCGTCAGCGAAACGCCGCGCGCGCCGCGATCGAACACTTTCAGCCCGAGCCAGTCCTCGAGCTTGGCGATCTGCCGGCTGACGGCGCCATGGGTGAGGTTGAGTTTTTCGGCAGCGGCCGAAAAGCTGCCCGTCCGCGCCGCGGCGTCGAAGGCGCGCAGGGTTTCAAGCGGCAGCATCGCGTCTGAGCTGTGATCCATAATCACAGCTGACTCTCGATTTGGTCGTTTGTCAACCGGTCAGGAAAGGCGTTTTGTGTGTTTGAGCATATGAAACGCGAGAGAAATGAAATGAGCGCCTATACCGGAACGTTGAATTCGACACAGCGGATGGACACCACGGCAGCCATTGCGGTGGCGCTGACGGTGGTCGGTTGGGCGTCCGCCTTCCCGGCGATCCGCGCCGGCCTCGCCGCCTTCGGGCCGCTGGAACTCGGCGCGCTGCGCTTTGCCATCGCGGCGGTGCCAGCGGCGATCTTCCTCGCCGTCAAGCGGCCGGCGCTGCCAAAGCTCGACGAATTATGGCGCTTTGTCTTCGGCGGCGCCGTCTTCGTCGCGCTCTACACGGCAATGCTCAATTTCGGCGAACTGACCGTTTCGGCGGGTGCTGCCGGCTTCATCATCAATGTCAGCCCGATCTTCACCGCCATCATGGCGATGGCGCTGCTCGGCGAACGCTTCTCAGGCCTGGCCTGGGCAGGCACAGCCATCTCCTTCGCCGGCATCGGCATCATTGCCATGGGCGAGGGGCAGGGCCTGCATTTCAACACCGGCGCGCTGCTCGTGCTGGGTTCAGCGCTGTGCTCGGCCGTCAACACCATCGTCCAGAAGCCACTGTTTGCCCGCCACCACCCGCTGACCATTGCCGCCTCCAACATGGTGCTCGGCGCGCTCTGCCTGGCGCCGTTCCTGCCAAGCGGCCTCGCGCAGGCGGCAGTTGCCGATACCGCCGGGCTTAGCGCCGTCATCTTTCTCGGCATCGTGCCGAGCCTCATCGCCTACGCCGCCTGGGCAACAGCACTTTCCCGGCTGCCGGCGGCGCGTGCCTCGAACTTCCTCTATCTGGTTTCGCCGGTGGCGACGCTGATCGGCTTCTTCTGGCTGGGCGAGGTACCAACACTGCTCGGCATTTTCGGTGGAGCGCTGGCGCTTGGCGGCGTGATCGTGGTGAATTTGAAGAGGTGATTACATCAAATGCTTGACCGCCGACCACACATGGCAGCTAATCCTGATTAGGAATGGGGCGCCAGCAGTGAGCTTAGAATGCCCAAGACGTTTTTTCGGGATGCGTCAACGTTTCGCCCAATAGCGGCCGGTTACGGTAGCTGTATCGCGTCAGATCGCATTACCGTAGATGGCGCTCTAGTCGGCTATCTGTATCGTGAAACACCAGACGGTCCAATTGATAGCGGCTGGCGATTTTTTTCTGGTGACGAATCTGACGAATATGTCAACAATCCAAATAACTTAAGCCTATTCGACGTTAACACAATTGCGAACTACGACCCGCTCATTACCACTTGTCTAGAGGCGCCTTGCGGAAGTGCCTTTTTTCGAAGTGAGGGGAAGTTTGTCTATGAGAAGTTCGCCTCCCAAAATGAGGCCTAGAGCCGTCCATTTGGGGGAGGCCGCTCAATGCAGTCCCCCCTTCACCGCCTCCCGAACAGCCGCTCGATATCAGCGAGCTTGAGCTCGATATAGGTCGGGCGGCCATGGTTGCAGGTGCCGGAGCCCGGCGTCGCCTCCATTTGGCGCAGCAGCGCGTTCATCTCCTCGGGCTTGAGCAGGCGGCCGGAACGCACCGAGCCGTGGCAGGCCATGGTCGCGGCGATCCTGTCCAGCCGTTCCTTCAGCGTATCGACCGTGTCGTTGTCGGCGATCTCGTCGGCAAGGTCGCGCACCAGCTGCTGGACGTTGGTTTCGCCGAGCATCGACGGCGTCTCGCGCACGGCGACCGCACCCGGGCCGAAGCGCTCGACGGCGAGGCCGAAGCGGGCCAGCGTTTCGGAATGCATGGCGAGCCGCTCGGCATCCTCTTCCGGCAGGTCGACGATCTCCGGCAGCAACAGCATCTGCGACGGCACGGCGCGCGCATGCAGCGCGTTCTTCAGCGCCTCGTAGACCAGCCGCTCATGCGCTGCATGCTGGTCGACGATGACAAGCGAATCCCTGGTCTGCGCGACGATGTAGTTCTCGTGCACCTGGGCGCGTGCGGCACCCAGCACCGTGCCAAGCAGCGTCTCCGCCGTCTCAGTCTGTCCGGCACGCGCGTCGGCGCTGTGAAGCGGGCCGGCGTCGAACGCCGCTTGATCGTTTTCGCCGAAGCCGCCATTTCCTGGTTCGGTATTTTCAAACCCCATGTCCAGCGGCCGTTGCGGCGAGCGGGCCGGGTCGAAACCGGCGGAGCCGGAGGCACGGTAGGCCGCCTCGTAGCTGCGGTGGCCGTTGGCCGGTCCTGAATGGGCGTAGGACGCCGCGCCCGGCCGGAATGCCGCCATCATGCCGGCTGCCCCTGAAGTGGCGGCACGGATGCCGGCATTGGCCAATGCTTCGCGGATGGCGCCGACGATCAGCCCGCGCACCAATCCCGGATCGCGGAAGCGTACGTCGGCCTTGGCCGGATGGACATTGACGTCGACGATGGCCGGATCGAGCGTCAGGAACAGCACAGTCACCGCATGGCGATCGCGCGGCAGCACGTCGGCGAAGGCGCCACGGATGGCGCCGGCAATCAATTTATCGCGCACCGGCCGGCCATTGACATAGACATATTGCTGCAGCGCGTTGGCACGGCTGAAGGACGGGATCGAGACGTGACCGGCCAGATGCACGCCATCGCGCACGGCGTCGATGGCGATGGCATTCTCCGGAAAGTCGGCGCCCATCACTTGCGCGACGCGGCGCAGCCGGCCTTCCGGGCTGTCGTCGGTCGCCGGCAGCTCCAGTGTCGAGCGGTCGGAACCGGCCAGCGTGAAGCGTACAGCGGGGAAGGCGATGGCGATGCGCTTGATCACGTCGCTGGTCGCCGAGCTTTCGGCGCGCTCGCCCTTCATGAATTTGAGCCGCGCCGGCGTGGCGAAGAACAGGTCGCGCACCTCGACCGTGGTGCCACGATTGGCGGCCGCCGGCTTGACGGCGGACACGCGGCCACCCTCGATGCCGATCTCGGCGGCGGTGTCGCCGTTGGCCGTGCGCGAGCGGATCGACAGCCGCGCCACCGAGCCGATCGACGGCAGCGCCTCGCCGCGAAAACCGAGCGAGCGGATGTCGTGGATGTTGTCGGCGAGTTTCGATGTGCAATGGCGCGCGATCGCCAGCGCCAGTTCCTTTTCCGGGATGCCCGAGCCGTCGTCGGTGACGCGGATCAGGTTGAGCCCGCCGCCGGCGGTGACGATCTCGACTCTGGCAGCGCCCGCGTCTAGCGCGTTCTCGACCAGTTCCTTGACCACGCTTGCCGGACGCTCGATGACTTCGCCGGCGGCGATCTGGTTGATCATCGTTTCGGAGAGCTGGCGAATGGGCATGAGGGCACTATAGGCGGATTCGCGGCCCATACGGGAGAGGTAGAATTAAGGAATCCGCGGCTTACCGCGAACGGACCGCGCTCTTCACGTCAGGAGCCTGGGCAATCCAGCCGCCAGCGCGTCGACGGCAAGACGGACCTTCAGCGGCAAGTGAGGCGTCTGCAGCCATAGCGCATAGGCGTCGTAAAGAAATCCCGGCTGTTCCGGCAGCAGCGGGACAAGTGCGCCGGCCTGAATGCGCTCACGAACCAGCCAGTATGGCAGCCAGGCAAGCCCCATGCCGGCGGCCGCGACATCGGCGATCGCATCGAGGTCGTCGAGCCGCAAGCGGCTGACCGGCATGACCTCCAGCGCAGGCTGGCCATTGCGCGGAAACAGCCATGGTTGAACGACACGGCCCGAACGGCGGTAGATGATGGCCTGGTGGCTGCCGAGATCCCCTATCTGCTGTGGCCACCCGTGCATCTCCAGATAGGATGGCGACGCGCAGACGACCATGCGCTGTCGCGCGATGCGACGCGCCATCACGCCGGCCTGGTCTTCCAGATTGCCGGTCCGGATGGCAAGATCGCAGCCATCCTCTGCAAGATCGGCGAGGGGGTCGCTGAACGACAGGTCGAGTTCGAGCGAGGGATATTGCTGCGCCAGTTCCAGCAGGATCGGAGCAACGCAGCGCCGGCCGAAATGCACCGGCATGATG
Organism: Mesorhizobium sp. M6A.T.Cr.TU.016.01.1.1; assembly: GCF_003952585.1. Lineage (NCBI taxonomy): Bacteria > Pseudomonadati > Pseudomonadota > Alphaproteobacteria > Hyphomicrobiales > Phyllobacteriaceae > Mesorhizobium > Mesorhizobium sp. M6A.T.Cr.TU.016.01.1.1. Next base: position 6,498,808 of record NZ_CP034452.1, on the reverse strand, counting down.
ACGCGCAGCTTTCCGCGTGGTTCGGAAAGTTGATCGGCCGCGAGCGCATCCGCGGCCTCGGCTTCAGCGATTACCATTCGGCAACGCTCATAATAGGCGCGCCCGAAGTCTGTCAGGCTCTGGCGGCGAGTGGTCCGGTTGATGAGGCGCACGCCCAGACGCTCCTCGAGAAACCGAACATGCTTGCCGACCATCGGTCCGGACAGATCCAGAGCGGCAGCGGTCGCCGCGAACGAGCCCAGATCGACGGTTTTGACGAACACGGCCATGCTCGTAAGGCGATCCATATTCAAAACTCCCAGTTTCTACTGTTCTGTCCAAGCAGCTATTTATCTGCCAGACGGCCGCTGGCATAGCCTATTCGGTTCAAATACTTTGGAGTTATGACCGGATGGCACGTGTTGTTCGTTTTCATGAGCATGGTGGTCCCCAGGTTCTGCGCATCGAGAATGTCGATATTCCTGGGCCAGGTCGGGGCGAGATCCAGATCCGGGTCAAGGCGTTGGGGCTCAACCGGGCCGAGGCGCTGCTGCGTTCGGGCACTTATATCCAGACGCCGCCATTGCCTTCCGGTCTTGGCCTTGAGGCAGCGGGTGTCGTCGAAGCGGTCGGCGAAGGCGTGCACGGTTTTGCGCCAGGTGACGCCGTCAGCGTCGTGCCGCCACAATCGATGTCCTGCTGGCCCGCCTATGGCGAGATTGCCACATATCCCGCCAATCTCGTGGTCAAGCACCCGCCGTCGCTCAGCTGGGAAGAGGCGGCGGCCGTCTGGATGCAATATCTCACCGCCTATGGCGCATTGATCGACATTGCCAAGCTCAGCAGGGATGATTTTGTCGTCATCACCGCAGCATCGAGCAGTGTCGGACTTGCAGCGATCCAGATCGCCAACATGGTTGGTGCGACCCCGATCGCGGTCACGCGGTCATCTGCCAAGAAGCAGGCCTTGCTCGAGTTCGGCGCAGCCCACGTCATCGCTTCAGCGGACGAAGACCTGGAGGCCCGGCTGAAGGAAATCGCCGGCCCGGACAACATCCAAGTGGTGCTCGACGCGGTCGGCGGCCCGATATTCGAGCCGCTGACGGCGGCGATGGCACGCGGCGGCATTCTCATCGAATATGGCGGCTTGAGCCTCGAGCCGACGCCGTTCCCGCTGTTCGCCGTGCTGGCCAAGACGCTGACGCTGCGCGGCTATCTCGTCCACGAAATCACTGGCGATCCGGCGAAGTTGGAGGCTGCCAAGGCGTTCATCCTCGACGGATTGATGTCGGGAGCGCTAAAGCCGGTAATCTCCAGGACCTTTCCGTTCGACCAGATCGTCGAGGCGCATCGCTTTCTCGAATCGAACGAACAATTCGGCAAGATTGTCGTGACGGTTTGACCGGGCACTATCGGGATGGCCTCATGCCTGCGCGGCCAGCCAGTCCCGAACCTTGCGGGCATTGTCGCTGAGTTCGCGGTTCTTCGGCCAGATGATGTAGAAGCGCGTGCCGGTTCTCATCACATGGCTGGTGGCGCTCACCAGCAGGCCCGATGCCAGCAGTCGCTCGGCCAGATGCCGCCAGCCGAGCGCGATGCCTTGCCCCTCCATGACCGCCTGAATCACCAGCGCATAGTCGTTGATGCGCAAGCCTCGCCCGGCGTCGGCCTCCTTCAGGCTGGCCCCGGCGGAGTGGAACCACTCCTCCCAGCTCGCCGCCTCGCGAAACGGCTCCTCGAGATGGATGAGGCGGTGTGACGCCAATTCCTCGACGGTTTGCGGCAGGCCGAACTTCGCCACATAGCTGGCGCCGGCAACGGGAAAGATTTCCTCGTCGGCCAGCGGCAGGCAATGATAGTCCGGCCACTCCCGGGGCTCGCCACCGCGCACAGCGAGCGGAATGCCCTCGGCGATAATGTCGAGGTCGCGGTCAGCGGTCTGGATACGCAGGTCAATGCCCGGCAATTCGTCGCGGAACTGCTGCAGGCGCGGCATCATCCAGAACGAGCCGAAGGCGGTCGAAGCGGCAAGCGTAACATGGCCGCCGGTCGCCTGCTGGCGCAGGTCCTCGGCCGACTTGCGGATATGCGAGAGGCCGAGCGAGACGTCGGCGTGGAAACGCTCGCCGGCCTCGGTCAGGCTGACCTGCCGGTGGCGCCGCTGGAAGAGTTTGGCGCCGAGCTTTTCCTCCAGCCCGCGCACCGCATAGGAGACGGCGGCCTGCGTCATGCCGAGCTCGCGCCCCGCGGCGGTGAAGCTCGACAGCCGCCCGGCGGCCTCGAAGACGATCAGGCTGCCGGCCGATGGCAATAGGTGGCGCAGGCTTCGCATAAGCAGAGCTTATACAAGAGATCAGGATTTTCCAGCGTCACAGTCATATTTCGTCTCGCTAAGTTGAGTGCCTGGGGAGGATGGAGTGGTCATGAACGCACCGGCCGTTGAAGTGAGCGAACACACGAACCGCCGCAGCGGCGGCCGCCTGGGGCGCAAGGCGCTGCGGGGAACTCCCATGGCGTCATTTCCAACCTTGGTCCGTAAGATTCCGGTATATCAAATGGTCCCGGATGAGGCGGTGGAGCTGATCCACCAGGAGTCGCTCTCCATCCTCGAAGAAGTGGGATGCGAGTTCCGTGACGACGAGGCGATCGCGTTGTGGAAGGCGGCGGGCGCCGATGTCTCCGAGACACGTGTCCGCATCGACCGCGCTCTTCTAATGGAACTCGTCTCGAAGGTCCCGCCGGAATTCACGCTCAATGCGCGCAACCCCGAGCGTTCGGTTCGCGTCGGCGGAAACAACTCCATATTTGTGCCGATGTATGGGGCGCCTTACGTGCGTGACCTCGACAACAACAGGCGCTACGGCACACTCGCCGACCTCAACAATTTCCACAAGCTCGCCTACATGGCGCCTGCGCTGCACTCGTCGAGCTCGGTCATCTGCGAGCCGATGGAAATTGCCGTGCCGAAGCGTCACCTCCACATCATCCATTCAGCGCTGAAGCACTCCGACAAGCCGTTCATGGGCATCGTGACCTCCAGGGAACGAGCCGAAGACACGATGGCGATGGCGGGCATCGTGTTCGGCGAGGACTATGTCCGAGACAATCCGGTGCTGGTGTCGATCACCAACTGCAACTCGCCGTTGGTCTGGGACGCCACCATGCTGGACGCGATGAAGGTCTATGCGCGCCACAACCAGCCGCTGATCCTGGCGCCCTTCGCGCTTTGCGGCGCCTCGACTTCGGCATCGGCCGTGGGAGCGGTCGCGCAGGTCAATGCGGAAGCGCTGGCAGGCATCGCCTTCACCCAGCTCCTGCGTCCGGGTTCGCCGCAGATCTACGGACAGTTCATGGTCACTGTCGACATGAAGACTGGTGCCCCCATGGGCGGCACGCCGGAGGCCGCCCAGATGATGTATCTGATGGGGGCACTGGCGCGGAAGTACCGGCTGCCCTGGCGTACGTCCGGATTCCATGTCGGGTCGAAGCTGAACGACGCCCAGGCGGGCTACGAGGCTAACATGCTGATGCATGCCGCCATCCTTGCCGGCGCCAACTACATCTGGCACTCCGCCGGCTGGCTCGAGGCCGGCCTGACCTGCGGCTATTCGAAATTTGCCACGGACTGCGAACAGCTTGTCGGCTGGTACAAATATGCTGGCGGTCTCCCGTTCGACGATTTCAAGGAGGCCATGGCGGCGATCCGCGAGGTCGGGCCGCAGGGCCATTTCCTCGGCACCCAGCACACGCTCGACCATTTCGAGTCTGCCTTCTTCATACCGAGCATCATGGACTTCAATTCGTTCGAACAGTGGAAGGCCGAAGGGGCAAAGGACCACGATACCCGGGGGCGCGAGAAAGCGCGCAACATGCTCGCCGATTATGAGGAGCCGAAGCTCGATGAGGGCATCGCCGATGGCTTGAGAGATTTCATCGCGCAGCGCGAGGAGCGGCTGCCGGACAGCATTAGTTGATGCAACGGGCGAAGACCCAACGGGAACCACAGGGAGAAAAAATGGCACTCTTCAGAAGCAACGGTGATCGCGTGCCGAATGCGATCGAGGCGATGGGTGAGGATGTTCGCGCAGGCCGGATGGACCGGCGCGAATTTCTGGCGCTGGCAAGCGCCTTTGGGGCATCGACGGCCCTTGCCTATGGCATGATCGGCCTTGCCGTGCCTGAGCGGGCCTTGGCCGAAGAGCCGAAGAAGGGCGGGACGCTCCGCGTTTCGATGTCGGTGAAGGCACAGAAGGACCCGCGCACTTACGACTGGGTGGAGCTTGCGAACATTTCGCGCTGCTGGCTGGAGCCGCTTGTCCGCTACACGCGCGAATTCACTTTCGAGCCGGTCTTGCTCGAGAGCTGGGACGTCAACGACGACGCCACCGAATATGTGCTGCATGTGCGCAAGGGCATCACCTGGAACAACGGCGATGCTTTCAACGCCGATGACGTTGTCTACAATCTGACGCGCTGGTGCGAGAAGGAAGCCGCCGGCAATTCAATGGCCGCACGCGTCGGTGCGCTGATCGATGCAAAAACCGGCAAGGCCAGGGAAGGGGCAATCACCAAGGTCGATGACAACACGGTCAAGCTGAAGCTGAACGAACCTGATATCTCGCTGATCCCGAACTTCACCGACTATCCGGCGCTCATGGTCCATCGCAAATTCGATGCCGACGGCGCCGATCCGATCGCCAAGCCGATCGGCACCGGGCCTTTCGAACTCGTGTCTTATTCGGTCGGCCAGAACGCAATCGTCAAGCGTCGTGAGAATGGCAAATGGTGGGGCGGCGAAGCGCCGCTCGACAGTGTCGAATTCATCGACTACGGCACCGACTTCAACGCCTCGGTGAATGCATTCGACTCCGGCGAGATCGACGTCAATTTCGAGACACCCGCCGACTTCATCGACATCCTCGACAAGATGGGGCTGGAGAAATCGGAGGTCGCGACAGCGACGACCCTCGTTGCCCGGACCAACATCACGCACAAGCCCTACGATGACCAGCGAGTGCGCAATGCCCTGCAAATGGCCGTCGACAACAATGCCGTGCTTCAACTTGGCTACGCCGGGCGGGGCACCCCAGGTGAAAACCACCACGTCAGCCCGATCCATCCGGAATACTACCCGCTGCCCAAAAAGACGCGCGACGCGGCGGGCGCCAAGAAGCTGATGGCCGAGGCCGGACAGGCCGACTTCGAGCATGAACTGATCACCGTCGAGGACGATTGGCAAAAGAATACCGGCGACGCGATTGCCGGCCAGCTGCGCGAAGCCGGGATCAAGGTGAAACGCACGGTGCTGCCGGGGTCGACCTTCTGGAACGACTGGACGAAGTACCCCTATTCCATGACCATCTGGTACATGCGCCCGCTCGGTGTTCAGGTGCTGGCGCTCGGCTATCGCACCGGCGAGGCCTGGAACGAAACGGCGTATTCGAATCCTGATTTCGACGCCAAGCTCAAGCAGGCCCTCTCACTCATCGACGTGGAGAAGCGCCGCGAGGTCATGAAGGACGTCGAGCAGATCCTGCAGGATTCGGGCGTCATCATTCAGCCGTTCTGGCAGAAGCTGTACAGCCACATGAACAAGAAGGTGAAGAATTACGCTGTCCACCAGACTTTCGAGATGGATCTCCAGAACGTCTGGCTGGACGCCTGAGGTAACGCCCAAAGGGCGCCTGAGTTAACGCCCAAGGGGAATTCATGGGCCGCAAAAAAGCCGGGATGCAGGATTCGTGGTATTGAACGGTTCCCACCACGAAAGCCTGGAGATTATCGGATGAGACTGACTGCGCTTGCCGCCGCCCTCTCGATCGCAGCGCCTGCGGCCGCTCTGGCCGGGCCGGCATCCAATGCGGTGAAGTTCTTCTACATGCCCGAGGTCAAATTCGAGGCCGACGCGCAATACCGCGACCGCTTCACCGAGCCGGTGACCAAGCTGTTCGACCTCAACGACCAGGCAAAGAAGAACAAACCGGACGAGGTGCCTTGCATCGACTTCGCCCCCGGTCTCGACGCCCAGGATTTCGACGAGAAGACGGTCGCCAAGACGTTGAAGCTGTCTGAAGCAGTGGATGGCGATAGCGCCGAGGTGACGGCGACGTTCAACCTTTTCCCGGAAGGTGATGAATCCAAACGCGAAATGGTCTGGTCGCTCAAGAAGATCGACGGCCAGTGGAAGATCGCCGACATCACCTCGAAGACCAACGGCTGGACGCTGAGTGCGCTCGAATGCCTGGCTGGCCAGACTCCGGAGTGATGCCATGGCCCGCGCCCTGGCTCTGGCGACTGTGTGCCTGCTGGCGGCGGGGTTGAGCAGCGCCGCTGCTCAGGGCCTGTTCGGCGCGCCGCCCGCGAACGCGCCGGCCGACAATGCGGCACCTGCAACTCCGCCGGCCGCGTCTCAGCCGACTGACAGCGCCGCGGCCGCGCCGGTGCAGCCGGGTTCGCCAACGGCGGTGGTGAAGCCGTTTTACGAGCATGTCGGGCTCGAGCTCGATCCGGCCCAGCGCAGCCACTTCGCCGATCCGGCGAAGTCGGTACTCGACAAGAGCGACGCGCTGCGGAAATCGGGGCAGGGCGAATGCCTCGATCCCAATATGGCGCTCGACAATGCGCAATACGACAAGACCGAGATCGACAAGAGCCTGAAGACTATCGAAGCGGTCAATGGCGACGCGGCCAAGGTCGTCGTCGCCTTCGTCGTCGCCGGCAATCCGCACCGGCTGGAATGGAAATTCAGGAAAGTCGACGGTGACTGGAAGGTCACGGACCTTCTGTCGGTGACCGGCGAATGGGCGCTCAGCCAATACCAGTGCGAGTGAGAAGGGAACCGATGAAGATCACCAACATCCGCGTCACCCATGTCAACGTTCCGCTAGACGCGCCGTTCTGGTGGACGGCCGGGCTTTATGGCGGCGCCTCGAAATCGATCATCGAGGTCGAGACCGACGAAGGCGTGGTCGGACTGGGCGAGGCGCCTTGGTGGCATTTCGGCGAAGTGATCAAGGCCGAGATCGCGCCGGCGCTGATCGGCGCCGATCCGCTCGACATCGCCGACTGCGAGGCGCGCTGCGTGCCGCCCTGGCAGATCACCGCCAACACCGGCGAGAATGCCGCATCCGTGGCGTTCGGAGCCGTCGAGCTGGCATTGTGGGACATCAGAGGCAAGGTGTTCGGCATGCCGCTCTACAAGCTGCTTGGCGGCGCGGTCCGCAAGGACATTCCGTTTTCGGAGTATTTCGCCTTTCGTCCCGCACAGGACGAGGCGGGCGGCGAGATGACGCCCGAAGCGATCGTCGACTACTGCCTGAGGATGCGCGAGCAGCATGGCTCGACGATCTTCGAAGGCAAGCTGATCATGGGCGATCCCGAGCTTGAGATCCGGACGGTGCGGATGCTGCGCGAGGCGCTCGGCGAGAAGGCACAGATCAAGCTCGATTCCAACATGCAGTGGTCGCTGACCACCGCGCGCTGGGTGCTGCGCGAGATCGAACCGTTCAACATCCGCAATTACGAGGATCCGGTCGCGACCTTCGAGGAGATGGCAGCGCTGCGCCAGCATTCGCGCATTCCGTTCTCCACACACATTCCCGATCTCAGACGAGCGGTCGCGCTTGGCGCGCCGGATTACTTCGTCTGCAACTTCGCAGCACTCGGCGGATTGTCGAGAACCCTGAAATTCATCGCCGCCTGTGAGGCGATGGGCAAGGGGTTCTGGTGCTACTCGAACGATCTCGGCATCATGACGTCAGCCTATCTGCATGTCGTGGCGGCGACGCCGTGGATCACCGAAGCATCGCAATCGCTGTTTCGCTGGCAGATCGGCGATGTCATCAAGGATGGTCCTTTCCGGCAGACCGGCAACACGGTGCGCGTGCCGGAGGGCGATGGACTGGGTGTCGAACTCGACCCAGCCGCGATGAAGCGCTGGGCGGGGCACTTCGCCGAGCACGGGCCGATGGGCCATTTCAGCGACCCGAACAATCCCGGCCGCTACCGGCGGCTGCCGCTCAACTGATGCGAGATCGATCGTTTCGAAACTCACCCGCGCCCGCGATAGGGTGCGACACCGGTGTCGGGCAGCCACGCGCCTTCCGGCGGCGCGCCGGTCTGCCAGAACACGTCGATGGGAATGCCGCCGCGCGGATACCAATAGCCGCCAATGCGCAACCACAGTGGTTTGGTCGCGGCGATAATGCGGCGGCCGATCATAACGGTGCACTCTTCGTGGAAGGCGCCATGGTTGCGAAACGAGGTCATGAACAGCTTGAGCGACTTCGATTCCACCAGCAGCGTGTCGGGTGCATAGTCGATGACGATATGGGCGAAATCCGGCTGGCCGGTTACCGGGCAGAGCGAGGTGAATTCCGGGCAGGTGAAGCGAACGATGGCCGGCGGCCCGTCGCCGCGCGAAAACGGCACGGTTTCCAGGACTGCCGCTTCAGGGCTCTGTGGCGCCTCGACGTTGGTGCCGAGCTGGGTAAGGTTTTTCGTATCGGTCATGGGCGGGTTCCTCACTGCATGTCGCCCAAAACTGCGCAGCGGTTTTGGGATAACGACATGCACAAAAACAAAATTTGCCGCTCATTAGCACAATTTGAAACAGCAGGGCCACGATGACCAGCAACGATCCGCTTCTCCAGCCTTATCAGCTCAAACATTTGACGCTGAAGAACCGGGTCATGTCGACCAGTCACGAGCCGGCCTATTCCGAGGATGGCATGCCGAAAGAGCGCTACCGGCTCTACCATGCCGAAAAGGCCAAAGGCGGCATGGCGCTGACCATGACCGCAGGCTCGGCGATCGTCTCGCGCGACAGCCCGGCCGCCTTCGGCAATCTGCACGTCTATGACGACCGCATCGTGCCGTGGCTCACGGAACTCGCTGATGCCTGCCATGCGCATGACTGCAAGGTGATGATCCAGATCACCCATCTCGGCCGCCGTACCGGCTGGAACAAGGCCGACTGGCTGCCGGTGCTGTCGGCCTCACCGGTGCGCGAGCCGGCGCATCGCGCCTTCCCCAAGACCATCGAGGACTGGGACATGGAGCGCATCATTGCCGACTATGCCGCGGCCGCCCAGCGCTGCCAGGTCGCCGGCCTCGATGGCATCGAGTTCGAGGCCTACGGCCATCTGATGGACGGCTTTTGGTCGCCGGCCACCAACCAGCGCGATGACGATTTCGGCGGCTCGCTCGACAACCGCTTGCGCTTTACCGGCATGGTGCTCGACGCCGTGCGGGCGGCGGTCGGCGAAAGGTTCGTCGTCGGCATCCGCATGGTCGCCGACGAGGATTTCGAAAAAGGCTTGTCGAAACAGGAAGGCGTCGAGATCGCCAGGCGGCTGGCCGGCTCCGGCAAGGTTGATTTTCTCAACATCATCCGCGGCTCGATCGAAACCGATGCCGCGCTGACCAGGGTCATCCCGGTGACCGGCATGCGCGCCTCGCCGCATCTCGACTTCGCCGGCGAGGTGAGGGCGGCGACAAAATTCCCGACCTTCCATGCGGCGCGCATTTCCGATGTCGCCACCGCCCGCCATGCCATCGCCACCGGCAAGCTCGACATGGTCGGCATGACGCGCGCCCACATCGCCGATCCGCATATCGTCAGAAAGGTGATGGAGGGCCGCGAGCACGAGATCCGGCCTTGCGTCGGCGCCACCTATTGCCTCGACCGCATCTATGAGGGCGGCGAGGCGCTGTGCATCCACAATGCGGCAACCGGCCGCGAGGCTGATATTCCGCACATCATCCCGAGGACCGAGGGACCGAAACGGAAGGTGGTCGTCGTCGGCGCCGGTGCAGGGGGGCTGGAAGCGGCGCGCGTCGCTGCCGAGCGCGGGCATGAGGTCATGGTGCTGGAAGCATCGAGCCAGGCCGGCGGCCAGGTGCGGCTGGCGACACAGAACCCGCGCCGCAAGGAGCTGATCGGCATCATCGACTGGCGGCTGGCCGAGCTCGACCGGCTCGGCGTTGAGATCCGCTACGACACCTGGGCGGAGAAGGACGACGTGCTGGCGCTGTCCCCCGACGTGGTGGTGGTCGCCACCGGCGGCCTGCCGCAAAACCCACCGCTGGTGGCAGGCGATAGCCTCGTCACTTCCAGTTGGGACATCATGGCCGGCAGCATCAAGCCGGCCGAAAACGTGCTGCTCTACGACGACAATGGCGGCCATCAGGGCATGGGCGCGGCAGAGCTGATCGCGACCGCGGGTTCGAAGCTGGAGCTTGTTTCTCCTGAGCGCTTCTTCGCTCCGGAAATGGGCGGCATGAACCACGTGCCCTATATGCGCGCCTTCCAGGAAAAGGGCGTGACCATCACCATCAACACGCGGCTGCGCTCGGTGCGGCGCGAGGGCAATCAACTGGTCGCCGAGCTTGCCTCCGACTTCGCAGACGGCTGGCGCGGCGAGCGGCGGGTCGATCAGGTGGTGGTCGAGCACGGCACGCTGCCGCTCGACGATCTCTATCTCGCACTGAAACCGCTGTCGAAAAACGGCGGCGCGGTCGATTACGAGCGGCTGGTCAGTGGTGGCGACATTTTTCCGGCACGCAATCCGCAAGGCGGTTTCGTGCTTTTCCGCATCGGCGACGCGGTCGCCTCGCGCAACATCCACGCCGCCATTTATGACGGCATCCGGTTCGGCCTGCGGATCTGAGCGTCGCTTTGGATTGATTGGTGGCGCGCAGCCGAACCGCCGTACGGAGAGCCACCAGGCACTTCAGTCCGATCTGCGCGCCGCGCACGCCGCCGGCTTGCGGCCGGACATCGTACGATCTTGTCAATTGCGGCTGGCCGCTCAAAACATCCTGGCGGTGGCCATGCAGAGCACGGTGATGACCAGCAGCCCGCTGGCGATGCGTTCGCCTCTTGTCATTTTCGCGCGCAACTGGGTTTGCGTCGCGGCGTCGGCGCCGGCCAGTTGTCGGCTGGCGGAGCCGACGAGCACGCCCTGAACACCGGCGGCAATCAGGGCCGTCGCGATACCCAGGGCCAGAACTTTCTCCATCGAGCCGAAAACGCCTTCATGGAAAAAATACCAGAGCAGTATGCCGGTGAGGAACACCATGCCGGCCGCGCCCATTTGCGGCCGAAAGAATCGTTCCGCCCGGATATCTGGGTCGCGGCCAACCGCGATGGTGGTGCCGGCCCAGAACACGCCCGCCATGACGTGAAGGCCGAGGACGACGATGTAGACATATTGCATGATCGCTTTTCCTCCTGTGCCCGCCGCTGCTGCTCTAAAGATTAGATATCAAATGATTAGATGTCAATGTATAAGACATGGGCCAGTTCCATCGACCTTTCCCTTGCTCTAGTGTCGGATCATGACGCCATTTGACCGCCCGCCAGTCGGCATGAATCTCGCGCGCACCGCCAAGGTGGTCGCTCAGGCCTTCGACGCCGCCTTGGTCGAGGCAGGCGGCACGCTGCCGGTCTGGGTCACTCTGTTGTCGGTCAAGTCGCGCGAACTGGCCAACCAGCGCGAGCTCGCCGGCATGATCGGAATCCAGGGCGCGACGCTGACCCATCATCTGAACGCGATGGAGACGCAAGGCTTGCTGAACCGGCGCCGCGATCCGGAAAACCGCCGGGTTCACCAGGTCGAGCTGACCGAGGCCGGCGAGGCGCTGTTCCTGAAGTTGCGCATCGCCGCGTTCGCCTTCGACAAGCGGCTGCGGAAGGGGCTGTCCGACGACAGGCTGGCGGAGTTTGCGGAAGTGCTTGCGGCGTTGCGGGCGAATGTTGAAGGTTAGGAACGGACAGGCCTAGGACAACGCCATGCGCGAAATTCAGTTGAAGGATGCCAGTGCTACGCTTTCAGCATTGGTCGATCAGGCGGTCGCGGGAGAACCCGCCATCATCATGCGACATGGCCGCAGGCAGGCCGTGATCCTGTCATTCGAAGAATACGAACGGTTGGCGCGTATGCCGAGCTTCGGACAATTGCCGGCGACTTTTCCCGGTGATGACGACGATGTTCCGCCTCGTTCCGGCAAGCCGGCTTGCAATACTAGATCATAACGAGGAGAATCTGCTCAGCCGTCATAATCGGAGATCGCGCCGAAAGTGTAACCGCGCAGCTTCAGCGCTTTGATCAGGGCCGTCAGGTTCGCCTTGCCGTCGAACACGTTCTGGAACATCTCGTCATGCATCAGCAGGATCAGCTTGCCGGGTTTGACGAAGCGGCCGTAGTCGAACAAATGATCGATCTCGCTGACCAGATGGTCGACGGTCCGCACCGGCTTGCCGCTGTTTTCGTGAACCCATTCATGATCCCAGCCGTAGAGATAGAAGCCAGACGCGGCGACGAACTCATAGTCGGGATCCTCACGGCCCTCTTCGGCCAGTCCGAGTGAAGTGTCGTTCTTCGACATCGAGAGCAGCCTGAACACGTCGCGCCCCGGCAGCCGTGCATGGACCGACGGTTTCAGCCCAGCGCCGCGTTGGCCCGCAGCATGTCGGCGACGACCCCTTCGGTGTCCCCATAGAAGTGCCGGTAGTGATTGTATGCGTGGCTGTAGCTGTGGTTGCCGATCGTCACCAGCGGCATCCTCTTGGCGCGCTGCACCAGCGCCTTGTTGAGCGCGCTCGCCTGCGCATGCATGCCAACCATAAAGAGCGTCGCCGGAACCTGCTCGGCCTCGAGCACATCGAGAATGTTATTGGTGCCGGTCAGCGGGCCATCATCGAAGGTGAGATAGATGGTGCGATCGGCGGCGCCTGCGGGGAGAGCAAAAAACAGCACGATCAGCACGGCAAAGCGAAGCGGCACCAGCATCCGGAATATCCGTTTCCGATCATGACAAGCGGCCATTTCTGAGGAGGCTTGTCAAGGTTGGCGCCTTACGCCAGGCTTCCCCGTAGCACCGTCAGCCTGGCTTTCTTCGGTGCCCGCGCGACCAGCCATTCGCGTGCCTTGTCCTGCGGCATCGGGAAGGCGATGGAATAGCCCTGCACCTGGTCGCAGCCGATCGCCATCAGCGAGTCGAGCTCGGCTTCGGTTTCGGCGCCCTCGGCGACAATCGAGATGCCGAGGCCACGGGCGAGTTCGGTGATGGCTCTCACGATCTTGGTATTGTCGCCGTTCTCATTGATGTTCTGGACGAAGCGGCGATCGATCTTCAGTCGGTCGATCTCGTTCGGGTTGACGTGGCTGAGCGACGCGTAGCCGGTGCCGAAATCGTCGAGCTCGAGATGGACGCCCGCGGCGCGAATATGCCGAAGCTTTGCCGCGATGCCGGTCTTCTCGTCGTCGAGGATGACGGATTCGACGATTTCCAGCGACAGTTTTTGTGGCGGCAGGCCGGCCTTTTCAAGCGTATCGAAGAGAAACGCGTCGAAATCGGGCTCACGCAGTTCGGAGCCGGACACGTTGACGGCGAGCCGTCCGAAGGCAACACCGGCGCGGTCCCACTCGGCCGCCTCGCTGATTGCCTTGGCGATAACGATGCGGCCGACCGCGGACATGAGGCCGCATTTCTCAGCGACGGGAATGAACTCGCCCGGTGCGATCATACCGCGCTCGGCATGTTTCCAGCGAACCAGCGCTTCGATGCCGCCGATCGTGCCGTTCGACAACGAAACCTGCGGCTGGAAGTAGACCTGGAACGCCTCCTCCGAGATTGCGATCCTGATGTCGCGCTCGAGCTGCTTGCGGTAATCGAGTTCATGCCGCAACTCCTCGGAGAAGAATGAGAGACTGCCGCCGCTTTGCTTCTTGGCGGCGTGGAGCGCGAGGTCGGCATGGACGAGCAGATCCTGCGCATTGTCGGCGTCGACCGGATAGACGGCTACGCCGGCGCTGGCGCCCGGAAGGATGGTAGTGCCCCGAAAAACGATCGGCTCGTTGATCTGCGTCAGCACGCGCCTGGCGACCATGTTGATATCCTCGGTGCCGCCGGCACCATTGAGGATCATCACGAACTCGTCGCCGCCGAGACGCACGCAGAGATCCGACGCCCGGCAGGAATCGCGCATCCGCTGCGCCGTCACCACCAGCACATAGTCGCCGGCAGCGTGGCCGAGAGTATCGTTGATCTGCTTGAATCGGTCGAGGTCGAGCTGGACCGCCGCAAGCCGTTCTCGCCGACGTTGCGCACCCTTGATCAGCGCTTCGAAATGGTCGGTCAGGAAGGTGCGGTTGTGCAGGCCGGTAAGGCCGTCATGCACGGCGATGAAGGCCATCGAATTGCGGGCATCGATCAGTGCGTGCGTCTTGCGCAGAATGGTGTTCGACATCGGCCTGAAGATGAAAAGTGCTACCAGCACGATGACGCCGATGGTGGTGTAGAACAGCGTTCGATGGAGATCGAGAAGTGTTTCCGATCGTGCGTCGGCATGGGCGCTGATGCGCTGGCCGAGTGCCGCATAGCCCGACAGGGTCGCATTGGCGATGGAAGCGTCGAGGTTGACGCGTTCGCCGCCGCCTTTGTAGCCGCCATTGTCGGCCATGCCGAATTGTGATTCAAACGCCGAAACCAGTCGTTCGCCGTTGGCGATGAGCCCGACCGAGAAGTAATCGAGATGAAACGGCTTGGTGAAAAGTACGCTTTCGACTGATTTTGGATCGAACCTTGCCGGTGACGCCGGGTCGGCGACGACCCGCTCGAGCAGAAGGTCGTAGTTCCTCTCGAACTCCGCCGTTGCCTGTTTGAACGCGGTGACCAGAGCCGGTTGTTGGTCACGCGAAGCAGCACCTGCCGCGTTGGCAAGGAAGACAATGCGTTGCGACAGCGTCTTTTGCATGCCGACAATGTCGAGCAGCGTGTCGTTGTGCCGTTGGGCAGCCATCATTTGCTGGAGAAGGATGAAGGAGGCCATCACCATGGCGGCAATGATCAGCAGCGCCAGCCAATAGCCGGCCTTGATCAACAGGACGAGCCTGCCCGAAATGGTTTGCGCCGGTTGCTGCGACATTTTCTGGGGCGGTCCCTCTCGCCGACAGATTTTTGGGTGCGAGAACCATTGGCTTGAAAATGTTAACAGCTTTGGAAGTCGACAGAGCGGCGATAGCGGTAGCGGTGGAAAGCTCGCGAAATGGTTATCGCGTTCTTTCGCGCCGCACACGCATTTGAGCATCCGCCGTTGGCGGCATTCTGGCCACTGGCCGTCGCGTCACCGAAACGGTCGCTTTTGCGGTGGATTTTTCGCCCGCGTGGGGCGACAGTCCATTCAATCTCAACAGGGCCTAGTCATGAGCGCGGCATTCCTCTCCCATATCGATAGCGAGCTTCAAGGGCTGAAATCTGCCGGCCTCTACAAATCCGAGCGGGTGATCACCTCGACGCAGTCGGCCGAGATCGAGGTGGGCGGCGAGAAGGTGCTGAATTTCTGCGCCAACAACTATCTCGGCCTCGCCGATAGTGCCGAATTGCGCGATGCGGCCAAGCAGGCACTCGACCGCTATGGTTATGGCATGGCGTCGGTGCGTTTCATCTGCGGCACGCAGGAAGAGCACAAGCAGCTCGAGGCGACGATTTCTGGCTTCCTCGGCATGGAGGACACGATCCTCTACGGCTCCTGCTTCGATGCCAATGGCGGCTTGTTCGAGACGCTGCTCGGCGAGGAGGATGCGGTCATCTCCGACGCGCTGAACCACGCCTCGATCATCGACGGCGTGCGGCTGTCAAAGGCGAAGCGCTTCCGCTACGCCAACAACGACATGGCCGATCTGGAATCGCGGCTGAAGGAGGCAATGGATTGCCGTTTTCGGCTGATCGCCACCGACGGTGTATTTTCCATGGACGGCATCATCGCCAATCTAAAGGGCGTTTGCGATCTCGCCGAGAAATACGACGCGATGGTGATGGTCGACGACAGCCATGCGGTCGGCTTCGTCGGCAAGAACGGCCGCGGCTCGGCCGAGCATTGCGGCGTCGAGGGCAGGGTGGACATCATCACCGGCACGCTCGGCAAGGCATTGGGCGGCGCATCTGGCGGCTACACATCGGGCAAGAGCCAAGTGGTCGACTGGCTGCGCCAGCGCTCGCGGCCCTATCTGTTTTCCAACACGCTGATGCCGGCGATCGCAGGCGCCTCGATCCGGGTTTTCGAACTGATCGGCAATGGCGATGCGCTGCGTCAGCGCCTCTATGCCAATGCGGCACGCTTCCGGTCTGAAATGGGTAAGCTCGGCTTCACGCTGGCCGGCGCCGACCATCCAATCATCCCCGTCATGCTGGGCGATGCGACACTGGCGCAAGAAATGGCGGCGCGCATGCTGAAGCGCGGCATCTATGTCATCGGCTTCTCGTTTCCGGTAGTGCCGAAGGGCCAGGCGCGCATCCGCACGCAAATGTCGGCCGCCCATTCCAGCGCCGACATCGACCGTGCGGTCGAGGCGTTCGGCGCGGTCGGGCGCGAACTCGGTGTGATTTCCTGAACGGCCGGAACCGAAAAGCGCTTCCAGATCAATAGATTCAAGGGACAAAAGAATGTCGAACATGATGAAGGCGCTGGTCAAGGCCAAGGCCGAGCCGGGCATCTGGATGGAAGAAGTGCCGGTGCCGGAAATCGGCCCGAACGACGTTCTGATTAAAATCAAGAAGACCGCGATCTGCGGCACCGACGTCCACATCTACAATTGGGACCAGTGGGCGCAAAAGACCGTGCCGGTGCCGATGGTGACCGGTCACGAATTCGTCGGCACGGTCGCCGACTTCGGCGCGGCGGTGACCGAGTACAAGGTCGGCCAGCGCGTTTCGGGTGAAGGCCACATCGTCTGCGGCCATTGCCGCAACTGCCGGGCGGGCAGGGGGCATCTGTGCCGCAACACACTCGGCGTCGGTGTCAACCGGCCGGGCGCCTTCGGCGAGTATCTGGCAATCCCTCAGCACAATGTCGTGCCGATCCCCGACGACGTGCCCGATGAGATCGCCGCGATCTTCGATCCTCTGGGCAATGCCGTGCACACGGCATTGTCCTTCGATCTCGTCGGCGAGGACGTGCTGGTCACCGGCGCCGGGCCGATCGGTATTATGGGTGCGCTGGTGGCGCAGTGCGTCGGCGCGCGAAAAGTGGTCATCACCGACATCAACCCGGTGCGGCTGGCGCTGGCGAAAAAACTCGGCGTCCAGCATGTGGTCGACGCGTCGAAGGAAAAGCTGCGCGATATCATGCCGGCACTCGGCATGACCGAAGGTTTTGACATCGGCCTCGAAATGTCGGGTGCGGCGCCCGCCTTCCGCGACATGATCGACACCATGAACAATGGTGGCAAGATCGCCATTTTGGGCATTGCGTCGACCGGCTTCGAGATCGACTGGAACAAGGTCATCTTCAAGATGCTGCATCTCAAGGGCATCTATGGCCGTGAGATGTTCGAGACCTGGTACAAGATGATTGCGCTGGTGCAGGGTCCGCTCGACGTCAGCGGGTTAATCACCCACCGCATCGGCATCGACGACTTCCAGACCGGGTTCGATGCGATGCGCAGCGGCAATTCGGGCAAGGTGGTGATGGACTGGTGAGCACCTAGCTAGAGGCGTTGTGATCCTTCGCGCCCCCCCTCTGTCCTGCCGGACATCTCCCCCACGAGGGGGAGATTGGAGGTCGCGTCTGCCTTCGCCAATCACCTACGTTGGAAGAGAGGCGGCGAAGACGAAACTGCCGATCTCCCCCCAAGTGGGGGGAGATGTCCGGCAGGACAGAGGGGGGCGCTGTCCCGCGTATCAACGGTTTGGTGGCCTATCCTCGCCCAACGCCCCCTCCAGTGCTGCCACCCCGCTGACAACCGCCGCCCGTTCCTCCGTGCTTAGCCTCGTCAGCAATTCCAGCTCGAACGCTTTCGCCAGCGGCACCATTTCGCGATAGGCGGCATGGCCGGCCTTGGTCAGCATCAGATGCTCGATCCGGCGGTCTTTTTCATCAGGTGTGCGAGTCAGCCACCGCCGCCGTTCAAGCTCGGCGACGGCGCGCGAAACCTTGGTCTTGTGCATGGCCGACTGCTCACCGAGCGCTGTCGCGGTCATGGTCCCGTGCTGTCCGAGCCCGGCCAGCGTGCGCCATTCGGGCCGCGTCAAGCCGTGGCGATCTTTGTAAATCCTGGAGAATTCGCGGCTGACGGCGTCGGCAAGGCGATAGAGCCGGTAGGGCAGGAAGCTTTCAAGTTCGAGGATTTCCGGTTCGTTAGAGATCTCGCGCTTGGTTGTCATTTTCGCAGTCGCCGCATCTCTTAAGTCAGTTGATGGTTACATTTTCAATGGTTACAAATGAAACCAGTTTGGTCAATCCAGAGCTGCCGCGCGTCCTCGTGGACGCGCAGAGGCCGCTCTGGCACTGTGGATTCGGGAGGAAACCATGGCCTTTTCCTACATGCCGGGGTTCGGCAACGACTTCGAAACCGAAACCCTGCCAGGTTCGCTGCCGCAAGGGCGGAATTCGCCGCAGCGACCGGCCTACGGCCTCTACGCCGAGCAGCTTTCCGGCTCGCCCTTCACCGCGCCGCGCGGCACCAACGAGCGCTCCTGGCTCTATCGCATCAGGCCGAGCGTCAGGCACACCGGCCGCTTCAAGCCGGCGAGTTATCCGCTGTGGAAGAGCGCGCCGAATGTCGGCGATCACGAGTTGGCGCTTGGTCAATATCGCTGGAATCCGGTGCCGATGCCGAAGGAGCCGACCGACTTCATCGCCGGCATGCGCAGCATCACCACCGCCGGCGACGTGCTCGGCCAGACCGGCATGGCCGCCCATGTCTATGTTGCCAACCGTTCGATGGTCGACGATCATTTCTTCAACGCCGATGGTGAGTTGCTGGTCGTGCCGCAGATCGGCAGCCTACGCCTCGTTACCGAGATGGGCGTCATCGAATTGCGACCGGGCGAGATCGCGGTGCTGCCGCGCGGCCTCGTGTTCAAGGTCGAACTGGTCGATGAAACAGTGCGCGGCTATGTCTGCGAGAATTACGGCGCCAAGCTGACGCTGCCGGATCGTGGCCCGATCGGCGCCAATTGCCTGGCCAATCCGCGCGATTTCAAGACGCCTTGCGCCTGGTTCGAGGAGAAGGAGACGCCGTGCCGGCTGATCGTGAAATGGTGCGGGCAGTTCCATGTCACCGAGCTTGATCATTCGCCGCTGGATGTGGTGGCGTGGCACGGCAATTATTCGCCCTATAAATATGATCTTGCAACGTTTTCGCCGGTCGGCGCGATCCTGTTCGACCATCCCGATCCGTCGATCTTCACGGTGCTGACCGCGCCGAGCGGCGAGGAGGGCACCGCCAACATCGACTTCGTCATCTTCCCGCCGCGCTGGCTGGTCGCCGAAAACACGTTCCGCCCGCCCTGGTATCACCGCAACATCATGAGCGAGTTCATGGGCCTGATCCACGGCCAGTACGACGCTAAGGAGGAGGGCTTCGTTCCCGGCGGCATCAGCCTGCACAATCTGATGCTGGCCCACGGGCCCGACGCGTCTGGCTTCGAAAAGGCCTCGCGCGCCGAGCTGAAACCAGTCAAGCTCGACAACACCATGGCCTTCATGTTCGAGACGCGATTCCCGCAGATGCTGACCCGCTACGCCGCCGAGGTTGAAACCCGGCAGGAGAATTACATCGACTGCTGGGCCGATCTGAAGAAGCGCTTCAACGGCACGCCCGAGGGCGACTGGTCTTGAGCGCTGATCCGACGCGGGATCGGCTGGTGCTGCTGGGATCGAAAGGCGGCCCGGCGCTTCGGCCGGGTGGGCCGTGGCCGAGTTCGTCGCTGCTGGAATTCGGCGGCCGCAACATCGTCGTCGATTGTGGGCTTGGCGTGACGCGTGGGCTGGCCGACGCCGGCACCAGCTTGAAGATGCTGGACCTGATCTTCATCACGCATCTGCATTCCGACCATTTGCTGGAACTCGGTCCGCTGATCCACACCGCCTGGACGGCGGGTCTGGCGACACCGGTCACTGTGTTCGGCCCGCCCGGCACCGGCCACTACTGGCAGCGCTTTTGCCAGGCGATGGAATTCGACATCGAGATCCGCATCGTCGACGAAGGCCGGCCCAATATCGCAGACATCGTTGCGATCGTCGAATTCGGCGAAGGCCGGGTGATGGAGGAGCGCGGCCTGAAGGTTTCAGCACTGCGCGTCGACCATCCGCCGGTGACCGACTGCTTTGCATTGCGCTTCGAACATGGTGCAAAAAGCGTGGTGTTCTCCGCCGATACGGCATTCTTTCCGCCATTGGCCGATTTCGCCAGAGGCGCCGCCATCCTCGTCCACGAAGCCATGCTGGAAGAAGGCATCGAGCGGTTGGTGGCTCGGACCGGCAACGGCGCACGGCTGAGAGAACATCTGCTTGCGAGCCACAGCTTCGCCGAGGAGGCTGGACGCATCGCCAGCGATGCCGGAGTGAAGAGGCTTGTGCTCAATCACCTCATTCCGGCTGACGACCCCGAGATCGGCGAAGCCGATTGGGTCGCCGCTGTCAGGAAAACATGGGCTGGCGACTTGACGATTGCCCGTGACGGCCTTGTTGTGGGCTTAAGCAGCGAGAAAACTATACCAGGAGAGGAAACCGCATGAAGCTTGCCACATTGAAGGACGGATCGCGTGACGGAAAGTTGGTCGTCGTCTCGCGCGACCTGACGCGGTTCACCGATGCCTCGTTTCTGGTGCCGACGCTGCAGGCGGCGCTCGACGACTGGAGCCGGATAGCGCCACATCTGGCCGCCATGGCGGAATCGCTGGAGAACAATGCGGTGCCGTCAGCGCGCTTCCACGAGCATGACGCCCATTCGCCGCTGCCGCGCGCCTACCAGTGGGCGGATGGCTCGGCCTATGTGAACCATGTCGAGCTGGTGCGGAAGGCGCGTGGCGCCGAGATGCCGGCAAGCTTCTGGACCGATCCGCTGATCTACCAGGGCGGCTCGGACGCCTTCATCGCGCCACGCGACCCGATCCGGGTAGTAGACGAGGCTTTTGGCGTCGACATGGAAGGGGAGGTCGCTGTCATCGTTGATGATGTCCCGATGGGAGCAAGCCTGGATGAGACGCGGGCCGCGATCCGGCTAGTCATGCTGGTCAATGACGTCACGCTGCGTTCCCTTACCGCGCCAGAACTTGCCAAGGGCTTCGGCTTCTTCCAATCAAAGCCGTCCTCGGCTTTTTCGCCCGTCGCGGTGACGCCGGACGAATTGGGCGACGCGTGGGATGGCGGCAAGGTCAGCCTGCCGCTGCTGGTCGATCTCAACAGCAAGCCGTTTGGCCGGGCGAACGCCGGCCTGGACATGACCTTCGATTTTCCGGCGCTGATCGCACATGCCGCGAAAACCCGGCCGCTGGCCGCCGGCACGATCATCGGTTCGGGCACAGTCTCCAACAAGCTCGACAGCGGCCCGGGCAAGCCTGTCTCGGCGGGCGGCGCCGGCTATTCCTGCATTGCCGAGTTGCGGATGATCGAGACGATCGAGGCTGGCGCGCCGAAAACGCCATTCCTGCGCTTTGGCGACACGGTGCGCATCGAAATGAAGGACAGAACCGGACATTCGATTTTTGGTGCAATCGAGCAGAAGGTCGAGAAACACGAGGGGTAAGACATGACAGGCACGTCTTTCTATGTGCTGTGCGGCGTGTGGGCCCTGGTCATGCTGGCGATCTTCATCCACGCAATCCGATTGAGCTACCGTATCGAAGCACGCTCTCCCGACCTGGCCAACCGCAGCGGCTTTCCGCGCAACGCGATGATGTTCCATACCGTAACCAACACGAACGTGGCGCGGGATCAGGAAACGCAAGCCATGCGGCGGCGCATGAACCGGCTGCTGCTGATCGTTCTCGCCGGATTTGCGCTTCTCTGGGCGGGCGTGTCCTTGGTCCAGTCAGTGGAGTGAAGTCATGGACTTGCTGAACCATTTCCGCCGCATGGCAGCCAACAATCTCTGGTCAAACGACCGGCTTTATCGCGCCGTGCTGCAACTCAAACCAGGCGAATTCGAAGCCGAGCGCACCAGCTTCTTCCCATCGATCAAGGCAACGCTCAACCACATTCTGGCGGTCGATCATCTCTATCTCGATTTTCTCGAGGAGGGCGGCGTGGGTGCCGCCGCCCATGACGATTTCGTGCCCTTCGACCGAGCGCAGGCGCTGTTTGCCGCCCAAGTTGTGGCCGACCGGCGGCTGATCGCCTGTTGCGACCGTCTATCGGCCGACGATCTCGATCGCCGCGTCATCACCGACCGGCGCGAGGACGGAAGAATCCCGGAGCGCATCGGCGATCTGCTCGCCCACCTCTTCATCCACGATATCCATCATCGCGGCCAGGTGCACGCCATGCTATCCGGCACGTCGGTGAAGCCGCCGCAGCTCGACGAGTACTTCCTCGACTATGATCTGAAGCTGAGGAGAGCGGAGGTCGAGAGGTTGAACCTGGAATGATCAAACCAACGCAACGTCATAGGCTGAAAAATGCCGATCCGCAGTGACCAACGTCAGGCCTTCAATTTGAGCCTGTGCGATGAGCAGACGGTCGAAAGGATCGCGGTGATGGAGCGGCAAATGCTCAAGCCTCGCCGCGTGTAGTTCATTCACACTGAGGATCGGAATGCCGTTCGATCGCAAGATTTCCACTATGTTGCCTGTCAGCGTGACTTTGCCGAGCGATTTCTTGATGGCGATCTCTGCTACCGAGACGGCGCTGACGACCACATCCTCGCCCGCAAGAAAGATGTCGCGATGGTGGTCCGAAAGGCGTGAGTCTGCGTTGAGTACCCAAAGCAGAATATGAGTATCCACCAGATATTGGTGGCTCATTTAGTGTACTCGTCCCATTCGGGACCGAGTTCATCAAAATCATCCGATATTCGAATTTGGCCTTTCAGGGCCCCAAAAAGGCCCTTGCTCCCGCCAGCCCGGGCGGGCGCGCTCAAGGTCGCCACCACCTCTCCATGCCGCGTCAGATGGATCTCTTCGCCGGCCTGGGCGCGTTTCACCAACTCGGAGAGTTGGGCCTTTGCTTTTGCCATCGGAACATTCATGGTCAGACCTCTTATGACCAGAATTTAGGTCATAACTGATCAAACCACAAGGCACCCTCGGCCGAACTGGCTACGCCGCCTTGCCGTCCACCTTGATCACCCCGCGCTTGATCTGGTCCTGCTCGATCGATTCGAACAAAGCGCGGAAATTGCCTTCGCCAAAACCTTCGTCGCCCTTCCTCTGGATGAATTCGAAGAAGATCGGGCCGATCACGGTTTTGGAAAAGATCTGCAGCAGAATCTTGGTCGTGCCGCCATCGACCACGCCTTCGCCATCGATCAGGATGCCGTGCTTTTTCATGCGCTCGATCGGCTCGTCATGGCCGTGCACGCGGGCATGGGACATATCATAATAGGTTTCCGGCGGACCGGGCATGAATTTTAGCCCGTTGGCGGCCAGCCTGTCGGTGGCGCCGTAGATCTCGTCCGTGCCGACGGCGATGTGCTGGATGCCTTCGCCATTATACTTCTTCAGATATTCGGCGATCTGGCTGGTCTCGTCCTTGGATTCGTTGAGCGGGATGCGGATCTTGCCGCAGGGCGAGGTGATGGCGCGGCTGACCAGCCCGGTGATCTTGCCGTCGATGTCGAAGAAATGGATCTGCTTGAAGCCGAACAGGTCGCGGTAGAAGTCCCACCATTTGTCCATGTTGCCGCGATAGACATTGTGGGTGAGGTGGTCGAGGTAATAGAAGCCGACGCCTTCCGGCTTCGGGTCGCGCGCGCCCAGCCAGTTGAACTCGGCATCATAGGCCGAGCCCTTCTCGCCATAGACCTCGATGAAATAGAGCAGCGAACCGCCGATGCCGACGATTGCCGGCACGTCGAGCGCCTTGTCGGTGCCCTCATAGGGGGTGGCGCCTTTGGCAATGGCGTGGTCGAACGCATGCTTGGCATCGACCACTCGCCAGGCCATCGAGGCCGCGCAGGGGCCGTGCTTGTCGGCGAACTTCATTGCATGCGAGCCGGACTCGGCATTGACGACATAGTTGATGTCGCCCTGCCGCCAGACGGTGATTTTCTTTCTGCGGTGCTTGGCCACCGGCACGTAACCCATGCGGGTAAAAAGCTCGGCGAGCTTTTCCGGCTCAGAATGGGCGAACTCGACGAATTCGAAGCCGTCTGTGCCGGCGGGGTTGGCCTTGCTGATCTTTGCGGGCGGTGCATCGTGCGGGAAGGGACCCATGGCATTGTCCTCCAAAAAGCTTGGCGTGGCCGGAAAGGCCATTTCGGCGCTATTATAGCGCGGAGCAGCTGCATGGTGCTTGCATTCAAACGCTTGAAATGATCAGATTATGCGGGAATTGTGCATGATCGAAGGAAACTTTATGGATGACGCGCGCGTTGATCAGTTTGACCGCAAGATAATGGCTCTACTGCAGAGCGACGCGCGGCTGACTAACAACGATCTATCGGAACGGGTGAACCTGTCGGCGTCGCAATGTTCGCGCCGCCGCCAGAGGCTGGAGGAGGACGGCTATATCAGGGGCTACAGGGCTTTGCTCGACCGCGACAAGCTCGGCTTCTCGCTGGTCAACGTCATCTCGGTGACGCTTGCCACCCACAACCGCGACAATGCACAGCGGTTCGGCGAATTGGTGGCGCGGCTGCCGGAGGTGCAGGAGGCGCACGCGCTGACCGGCGAGATGGACTACATCCTGAAAGTGGTGACGCCGGACCTGAAGTCGCTGTCAGAATTCGTCAACGGCGTGCTTCTGCCGCACGAATCCGTGCAGCATGTGAAGACGGCGATCGTGCTCGAAACGCTGAAGGAAACCGGCGCGCTGCCGATTTAACCCTTCGATTGCTGGATCAGCCCATAAAGGTTGGTGCAGCGTGCGCCGGAACGGCAATAGGCGAAGATCGGGCCTTCGAGTTCGTCGAGCGCCTCGGCTTGATCCTCGACATTCTCATGCGTGATCTGGCCGCTGATGACCGGGATGTAGCGGAAAGCGAGCCCGGCGGCTTCGACCGCCGCCTTGACACTGTCCGCCGAAGGCTGGCCGGGCTGCTCGTCATCAGGTCTGTTGCAGATGACGCTCTTGAAGCCGGCGGCCTTGATGGCGGCGACTTCTTCGGGTTGGATCTGGCCGGAGACCGAATAGTCCTCGCTGATCTGACGATATTCCATGATGGCGTCCTCGCAATGTTCGATGCCTGCTGGCCAGGGGCGGAGTCTTGCCGCTCCCAGGCCTGGGCGGCAATCCGCGCAGAAAGAAATCCCTCTGCGCAGATAGACATTCTCATGCGGGAAATCCAGCCGGGCTACCTAAGGCGCCGTGCGTCCTTTGGATGCGCAAAGGACGCTGTAGCACTTTGTTGCCCGCACGTGCGCAAGCCCCACCGAGCGAACGGCGTCGACCGCTCAGCTTCCGAGGATCGCGCCTTTGATCTGGGCGATGTTGTTGTGCATCAGGTCGATATAGGTCGAGGCCGGGCCGTCGGGTTGCGACAGCGCGTCCGAATAGAGCGTGCCGCCCACCTTGATGCCGGTCTCGCTGGCGATCTGCTCGATCAGCCGTGCGTTGGTGATGTTCTCGATGAAGACTGCCGCCGCCTTATCCTGCTTCACCTGGCTGACCAGCTTGGCGACGTCGGCGGCTGAGGGCTCCGATTCGGTCGAGACCCCTTCGGGAGCCAGGAAAGTGAGGCCATAGGCCTTCTCGAAATAGCCGAAGGCGTCATGCGAGGTGATGACGACGCGCTTCTCTTCCGGGATCGACTGGATTGCCGCCTTAACTTCGCCTTCGACCGCATCAAGCTTCGCTGTGTATGCGGCGGCATTGGCCTTGTAGCTGTCGCAACCCTCAGCGTCGGCCGTGCAGAAGGCATCGGCGATGTTCTTCACATAGATCTTGGCATTGGCGATCGACTGGAAGGCATGTGGATCGGTGTCTGCACCTTCAGCGGCGTCGGCATCGGCGAATTCGGGTTTGAAGTTGATCGGCGTGACGTCCTTGGTCAGAACGGCGATTGTCGCCTTGGTGGCGCTGGCGTCGACCAGGCGCTGCAGAAAGCCTTCGAAATGCAGGCCGTTGACCAGCACCACGTCCGCCCCAGCCATTGCCACCGCGTCCGCCGGGCTCGGCTCGTAGACATGGGCATCGCCATCCGGCCCGACGATGGTGGTCAGATTGATGCGGTCGCCGCCGACATTTTTGGCGAAATCGGCGATGATGGTGAAGCTGGCGACCACTTTCAATGGCTCCGCGAGAGCCGCCGATGCGCCAAAGGCGGTTAATGTTATAACGCTCATTGCCAAAGCGGCGCGGATCGATTTCAGCATGGACGGGTCTCCTTCGTTGGGATCAGGCGGTTCTGTGGCGGTGATGGATGATACGGGCGCGCAGGATGCCGCGCGTGCCGAACAGGATCGAGGCGAAATAGACGACGCCTGCAGACAGGATGATCGCCGGGCCGGAAGGCAGCGACACGTGATAGGACAGAAGCAGCCCGGCGACGCAGGAGGCAAAGCCGATCAGCACCGCCAGCGCGCACATCGGCTCGACGCGCATGGTCCAGAAGCGGGCGGCGGCTGCAGGCAGCATCATCAGCCCGACCGACAGCAAAGTGCCGAGCGCCTGGAAGCCGCCGACAAGATTGAGCACGACGAGGCCGAGGAAGATGAAATGCACCGGGCTGCCCAGCCGGCTGACTGAGCGCAGGAACAGTGGATCGAGGCATTCGGCGACCAGTGCCCGCCAGAAGATGGCGAGGCTGACCAGCGTGACCACGACGATGCCGCCGATCAGTGTCAGCGCTTCATTGTTGAGTGCCAGAACGGTTCCGAACAGCACATGCATGAGATCGACGCTGGAGCCGCGGATCGACACCATCAGCACGCCGATAGCCAGAGAAATCAGGTAGAAGGCCGCCATCGAGGCGTCCTCGCGCTGGATGGTGAAGCGCGAGACGGCGCCGGCGCCGAGTGCGACGATGATGCCGGCGATCAGGCCGCCGATGGTCATCGGCAGGATCTCCAGACCATAGAACAGGAAACCGGCCGCAGCGCCCGGCAGGATAGCGTGGGCCATGGCGTCGCCGGAAAGGCTCATGCGCCGCAGCATCAGGAACACACCGACCGGGCAGGCGCCGAGCGACAGCATCAGCGACCCGAAAAGCGCGCGCTGCATGAAGGCGAAGTCGGCGAACGGAGCGATGAGAAGACCGTAGAGCGTCTCCATCATGCCGCCCTCGGCCCGGAACCGTGATGATGGTGGTGCCCGTGGTCGTGCCCAGGGTCGTGAACGTGACCACCGTGCTTGTGGTCGTCGGGCTCGCACCAGGGCGCGTTCTCCTCCCAGGCCTCGTGGAAGCGGCGCGCGCGCAACAGGTTTTCCGGCCGCAGCGTTTCCTTGGTCTCGCCCCAGGCGATTGGCTGGCGCGCCAGCAGCAGCGTTTCGGGGAAATTCTGGCGCACCAGCTCCAGATCGTGGACGACGACCATGATCGTGCGTTCCTCGCCATGCCAGCGCTTGATCAGTGCGATCAGGTCGCCGACCGTCTTGGTGTCGACGGCGTTGAACGGCTCGTCGAGCAGGATCAGGTCGGCATCCTGCAACAGAACGCGGGCAAACAGCGTGCGCTGTAGCTGGCCGCCCGACAGCGTGTCGATCGGGCGCTTCTCGAAGCCGCCGAGGCCGACGGCCATCAGCGCCTGGCTGACCGAATCGCGATCTTCCTTGGTATAGCGGCCGAGCAGCCCGCGCCGTGGCCACAGCCCGAGCGAAACCAGATCGACAACCCTGGCCGGAAAAGAGCGGTCGAGCTCCGACTGCTGCGGCAGATAGGCGGCGCGTACGCCGGGCGCGCGGACAACCGTGCCGGCCATCGGCTTCAACACGCCGACGATACCCTTCATCAGGGTCGACTTGCCCGAGCCGTTGGCGCCGACGACGGCAGTCAGCGATCCCCGGCGGATCGTGCCGTCGAGATGATGGATCGCCGGATGGCTGTTGTAGCCCAGCGTCAGATCGCGGAAGGTCAGGCAGGTTTTGGTCATATACGATCCGTGGCGGCACGACTGGTACGTCGGCGGCGATTGGATATGTGATGTTATTACATTAGTCAACAAGCCAATCGGGCGGAATTACGGCGACCGAGGAGATTTGCCCTGTGCTCTTGGCGGTTGGCTCAAGAGGATTCGCTCGTGCAACCTTGCCCCCGGCGAACCGCGACTCTAAAGAAGCGCGAACCACAAAGGAAGGAACGTCCAATGAGCATTCGTCGCATCGATGTCGGCCCGCGCATGAGCCAGATCGTCATCCACGGCAACACCGTCTATCTGGCCGGTCAGGTCGGTCAGCCGGGCGGAAACGTCGGCGCCCAGACACGGGACATTCTGGCGGCCATCGACGAATTGCTGGCCAAGGCTGGCACCGACAAGACCAAGATCCTGCAGGCGATCATCTGGCTGGCCGACATGAGCACCTTTGCCGAGATGAACGCGGAATGGGACAAGTGGGCGCCGCAGGGCCACACCCCGGCCCGCGCCACCGGCGAGGCCAAGCTTGCCGGACCGGAATATCTGGTCGAGATCATCGTTACCGCTGCCATCTGAGGCAGAGCGCGTTACCCTCCCCTCGAGGGGAGGGTCGGTGAGGTTGCACCGACCCCACCCCGCGTCACAAAGTGCCGCCATGCGGCATTTGCTCCGCGACCCTCCCCACAAGGGGGAGGGTAATCACCCCTGCGAAGGCGTAAACCTTGCCACCAGCATGTGGCTGTCTGCCGGGTAGGTGAAACGGACATGGGTGACGGGGTGCTCGGCGCTCCATGTTCGCCGCTCGACCACCAAACACGGTGCGCCGGCCTCGATATCGAGTGCCGTCGCAATGTGTCTGTCGGCGGCGACAGCGCGAATGCGGTGCTCGGCGGCACTCCACGGCACGCGGGCAATCAGCCACGGCCCGGGCGCGATGGCATGAAATTCCTCGTCGGCGGCCTCGGCCACGGCGGCCAGGTTGATCAGCCGCTGTTCGTGGGCGAACGGCCGCTTGCCGGCGAAATGCTGGCATTCCAGCGCCAGCACTGGTCCGGCGGCAGCGAGCTCCAGCAACGCGCGGTCCTCCGCGCTGCTGCGCCTTTTATGTCGCGCCACACGCTCGTAGCGATAGGGCAGACCGAGCGCCTCGACCTCGATCCTGATATCGTGGATTTCCAGCACCGCGGCTTGTGACTGCGGCCGCCGGACAAAGCTGCCGGAGCGGCGACGGCGCTCGATCAGCCCGGCCTTGGCAAGCTGCGACAGCGCCTTGTTGACCGTCATGCGCGAACATTTGTACTCGGCCGTCAGTTCGTGCTCGAACGGGATGCGGTGGCCAGGCGCCCAGGCGCCGGACAGGATCCGTTCGCTGATATCGGACAGGATGCGCTGGTGCAGCGAGAGCGGCTCGCCGACGTCCACATCTATCGTCTCGATTGTGCTCATGCCGAAAGCGCCGTCATCACCTTGCGAAAACGCTCGGCAATGGCATCGCGCCTTGCATGCCTGCCGCCGATGACCAGTTTCTTGCCATGCACCCAGACGCAATCGACCTTGGTGCCGTTGGCGAAGATCCAGGCGTCGAGCACCGCATCGCCCGTCTTGCCGGCCAGCGAAGGTTGATTGCCATCGAGCGAGACGAAATCGGCCGAGGTACCAGCGGCGATCTGCGAAGGACCCGCGCCAAGGGCGGCACTGCCGCCGTCGAGCGCTGCATCGAACAGCGCGCGGCCGGTCGAGCCGCCCGCCACCGCCAGCACGTTGCGGGCACGGTGGGCGAGACGCTGCGAATATTCGAGCTGCCGCAATTCGTCGGGCAGACCGATCAGCACGTTGGAATCGGAGCCGACGCCGAAGCGGCCGCCATGTTGCGTGAACAGGGGCGCGGCAAAGGTGCCATCGCCGAGATTGGCCTCGGTGATCGGGCAAAGGCCGGCGACTGCTCCGCTTTTCGCCATGCCAATCGTTTCCGCATCGGTCA
This sequence comes from Mesorhizobium sp. M6A.T.Cr.TU.016.01.1.1, assembly GCF_003952585.1. Taxonomy (NCBI): domain Bacteria; kingdom Pseudomonadati; phylum Pseudomonadota; class Alphaproteobacteria; order Hyphomicrobiales; family Phyllobacteriaceae; genus Mesorhizobium; species Mesorhizobium sp. M6A.T.Cr.TU.016.01.1.1. The sequence goes on along the minus strand of NZ_CP034452.1, from coordinate 6,468,888 downwards.
TGTGGGTGGCGTGGATCAGGCACCAGCGCTCATCGACCTTGGCATTGGCGAGCAGCCATTCGACCGGCCGTGCCCCGGACCAGGCAAGGCAGTCCTCGACTTCCTTCACTTGCTCCGCAATATGGATGTGGATCGGTCCGCCCGGCACCATTGCCGCGATATCGTCCAGTTCCTCCGGTGTCACGGCGCGCAGACTGTGCGGGGCGACGCCAACGACGCTTTGATTCAAGCTGCGAACGCATTCCTGGCATTTCTCAACAAGCTGCGAGAAGCGATTCACATCGTTGATGAATCGCCGCTGGCCCTCGTTCGGGGCCGCGCCGCCGAAGGAGGAATGCGCATAGAAGACCGGCAGCAGCGTCAGCCCAATGCCGGTGTCGGCAGCGGCGGCAGTGATGCGCTCCGCCATCTCGGCGATATTGGCATAGGGTTGGCCATCGCGATCGTGGTGGAGGTAGTGAAACTCGCCGACGCGCGAAAAGCCGGCCTCCAGCATCTCGACATAGAGCTGGGCTGCGACCGCCTCGACCTGATCCGGTGTCATCGACAGTGCGAAACGATACATCACCTCGCGCCAGCTCCAGAAACTGTCGGCTGAAGGGCCGCGCTGCTCGGCAAGGCCCGCCATGCCGCGCTGGAACGCGTGGCTGTGCAGGTTCGGCATGCCTGGCAGCAGAATGGCATAGCGTTCGTCGCCGGGCTGGGATGAAGCGTTCGGCTCGATCGTGGTGATACGGCCATCACTGACGACGATCCGGGCATTGGAATGCCAGCCGTCGGGCAGAAGCGCCTGTTCCGCAAAGATCGCCGTCACGTTTTTCTCTCCGATTCCCTGTGTCCCGTGCAATGATACCACTTGCAGTGCGTTTCAATATGTATATACATAATCACCGCCGATTGAAACGGAAAAGATGATGGCAGGAGAGAGCAAAGATCGGGCAGGGGAGGTTCGCCTTTGGCGTAATGCGCGCCTGGCGACCATGGCTGAACGTGCTGCCGGGCTGGGCATCGTCGAACACGGCGCGATCGCCGCACGCGATGGCGTGATCGTCTATGCCGGCCCGGAAGCCGACATGCCGGCTGCGCTTTTACAAGGCGCCGAGATTGTCGATTGCGAAGGCCGTTGGATCACACCGGGCCTGATCGACTGCCACACTCATCTGGTCCATGCCGGCAACCGCGCCAATGAATTCGAGATGCGGCTGGCCGGCGCCACCTATGAAGAAGTCGCCAAGGCCGGCGGCGGCATCGTCTCGTCGGTCAAGGCGCTGCGCGCTGCCAGCGAGCACGAACTGGTCGCCCAGTCGCTGCCGCGCCTCGATGCGCTGATTGCCGAAGGCGTCACGTCAGTCGAAATCAAATCGGGCTACGGGCTTGATCTCGAAAACGAAAAGAAATCGCTGCGTGCCGCGCGGCTCCTGGGCGAGCATCGTCCAGTAACGGTGAGGACGAGCTTCCTCGGGGCTCACGCGCTGCCGCCCGAGGCGAAAGGCGACAAGGACGCTTTTGTCGATCTCGTTGCCAAGCAGATTCTTCCAGCGGTCGCTGCCGAGGGTTTGGCCGATGCCGTCGATGGGTTCTGCGAAGGCATCGCGTTTTCGCCCGAGCAGATTTCTCGTGTGTTCGATGCGGCGAAAGCAGCAGGCCTGCCGGTAAAACTCCACGCCGATCAATTGTCCAATCTGCACGGCGCCGAACTTGCCGCGCGTTATGGCGCGCTGTCGGCAGACCATCTCGAATATACCGACGAGGCCGGTGCGGCGGCTATGGCCGCGGCTGGCACCGTGGCGACGATCCTGCCCGGGGCCTATTATTTCATTCGTGAGACCAAGAAGCCGCCGATCGGCCTGTTCCGCCAGCATGGCGTCAAAATGGCGGTCGCCACCGACAACAATCCCGGCACTTCGCCACTGACCTCGCTGCTGCTGACCATGAACATGGCGGCGACCTTGTTTGGCCTGACGGTGGACGAATGCCTGACCGGCGTCACCCGCGAGGCGGCCCGTGCGCTTGGGCTGCTCGGACAGACCGGCACGCTGGAGGCTGGCAAATCCGCCGACCTGGCGATCTGGAACATCGAGCGTCCGGCCGAGCTCGTCTACCGTATGGGCTTCAACCCGCTGCATGCCCGCATCTGGAGGGGACAATGACCGAACTCGTGCTGAAGCCTGGAAATGCGACGCTGGCCGACTGGCGCGAAATCTATCGCGGCGCCGTGCCGAAGCTGGATGCTGCTTGCCGTCCCAAGATCAAGGCCAGCGCCGAGGCGGTGGCGCGCATCGTTGCCAAGGGCGAGCCGGTCTATGGCATCAACACCGGCTTCGGCAAATTGGCCAGCGTCCGCATTCCCGCCGCCGACCTCGAGACCCTTCAACGCAACATCGTGCTGTCGCATGCCGCCGGTGTCGGCGAGCCGATGCCGGTAGCGATCGTCCGGCTGATGATGGCGCTGAAGCTGGCCAGCCTGGCGCAGGGCGCCTCCGGCGTGCGGCCGCAGACCATCGAATTGCTGGAGGCGATGCTCGCCAACGATGTCATTCCGGTGGTGCCGGCGCAAGGCTCGGTCGGCGCCTCAGGCGACCTCGCGCCGCTGTCGCACATGACGGCTGTCATGATCGGCGTCGGCGAGTGTTTCACCCCGCATGGCCGCTTCCCGGCCAAGGTCGCTTTCGTCTCGCACGGACTGGAGCCGGTGACGCTCGGCGCCAAGGAAGGCTTGGCGCTGCTCAACGGCACACAGTTCTCGACTGCTTATGCGCAGGCCGCCCTGTTCGACGCGGAAGTGCTTTATCAGTCGGCGCTGGTCGCCGGCGCGCTTTCGACCGATGCCGCCAAGGGCTCCGATGCCCCATTCGATCCGCGCATCCATCTGCTCAGGAAGCACCCTGGCCAGATCGAGACGGCAGAGGCGCTGCGCAACCTGATGGCCGGCAGCGCCATCCGTGAATCGCACCGGCTCGGCGACGAGCGCGTGCAGGACCCGTACTGCCTGCGCTGCCAACCGCAGGTGATGGGTGCGGCGCTCACCGTGTTGCGCCAGGCCGCCGACACGCTGGGCACCGAGGCCAACGGCGTCACCGACAATCCGCTGATCTTCGCCGAGGACGACACCGCACTTTCCGGCGGCAATTTCCACGCCGAGCCGGTGGCCTTCGCCGCCGACATGATCGCGCTCGCCGTCTGCGAGATCGGCTCGCTGTCGGAACGTCGCATTGCCATGCTGGTCGATCCGGCACTGTCGGGCATGCCGGCTTTCCTGACGCCGAAGCCCGGTTTGAATTCCGGCTTCATGATCCCGCAGGTGACGGCGGCAGCACTCGTCTCGGAAAACAAGCAGAAGGCCTATCCGGCTAGCGTCGATTCGATCCCGACCTCGGCCAACCAGGAAGACCACGTCTCGATGGCAGCACACGGCGCGCGCCGGCTGATCGGCATGGTCGAGAATGCGACGGCCGTCATCGGCATCGAATTGCTGGCCGCCGCGCAAGGTTGCGATTTTCATGCACCGCTGGCGTCGAGCGCAGCACTCGAGGCAGTGCGCAGGCTGGTCAGGGCTGAGGTGCCGCATCTCGACAATGACCGGCATTTTCACCCCGACATGGAAAAGGCCATCGCCATGGTGCGCAGCGGCGCGGCAGTGAAGGCGGCGGGCAAGGTGGCGCTGCCGGGAATTGCGTCATGAGAGCGCACACCTCGATAGGTCGCGATCCTTCGCGCCCCTCTCTGTCCTGCCGGACATCTCCCCCACTTGGGGGGAGATCGGATGTCACACCGGCTTTCGCCAATCGCCAAGGTTGCAGGGTTGAGCGGGGCGCCAAAGCTGCCAATCTCCCCCCAAGTGGGGGAGATGTCCGGCAGGACAGAGGGGGGCGCCGTAGAACTCCAACCCGCGGAGATCTCTCATGACGTCAGCCTCCTGGCTCACAGCCACTCAGGGCACGGCACCCCTGCTGGTCTCGATCCCGCACACCGGCATCGATCTCGCCGGTCTTGAGAACCGGCTGGTGTCGCCCTGGCTCGGCCGCCGCGACGCCGACTGGTGGATCGACAAGCTCTATGATTTCGCCGAAAGCCTCGGCGCGACGGTGGTGCACACGGCGATCTCGCGCACCGTCATCGACGTCAATCGCGACCCGTCGGGCGCCTCACTCTATCCCGGCAAGGCGACGACAGGTCTCTGCCCGACCGAGACCTTCGATGGCGATCCGCTCTATCGCGCCGGGGAAGAGCCGGGACCATTGGAGGTCGACGAGCGCCGCGAAAAATACTTTGTGCCTTACCATGCCGCCTTGCAGGCCGAGATCGACAGGCTGCGCGCCTTGCACCAGAAGGTCGTCCTCTATGACTGCCACTCGATCCGCTCGGTGCTGCCACGCCTGTTCGAGGGAACGCTGCCGGTGTTCAATCTCGGCACCAATGACGGCAAATGCGCCGACCCGGCCTTGCAGGCAATGGTCGGCCAGATCCTAGCCGAAACCGGCGAGACCTTTGTCATCAACGGCCGCTTCAAGGGCGGCTGGATCACACGCCATTTCGGCCAGCCGCAAAACGGAGTTCATGCGCTGCAGATGGAACTGTCCAACCGCGGCTATATGCGCGAGCCCGAAGGCAAGGGTGCGCCGGACAATTGGCCGGTATCCTACGATGCCGATTTTGCCGCGCCGATCCGCGTCACGCTGAAAAAGATCCTCCAAAACGCGATTGTCTGGGCACACGGCTGAACGCGCAACGCCGCATCTCATTCGAAAGGGACTGACGCCATGACCGATCCTCGCCACAACATCCGCGAAGTCCGCAGCCCGCGCGGCAGCGAGCTCAACGCCCGCTCATGGCTGACGGAAGCGCCGTTGCGCATGCTGATGAACAATCTCGATCCCGACGTCGCCGAAAACCCCAACGAACTGGTCGTCTATGGCGGCATTGGCCGGGCAGCGCGCACCTGGAACGATTTCGATCGCATCGTCGCCTCTCTGAAGACGCTTGGAGATGACGAGACGCTCCTGGTGCAGTCCGGCAAGCCGGTCGGCGTGTTTCGGACGCACACCGATGCGCCTCGCGTGCTGATCGCCAATTCGAACCTCGTGCCGCACTGGGCGACCTGGGAGAAATTTAACGAGCTCGATAAGAAGGGCCTGATGATGTACGGCCAGATGACGGCCGGCTCGTGGATTTACATCGGCACGCAAGGCATCGTGCAGGGCACCTACGAGACCTTCGTCGAGGCCGGCCGCCAACATTATGGCGGCAATCTCAGGGGCAAATGGATCCTGACCGGCGGCCTCGGCGGCATGGGCGGCGCCCAGCCGCTGGCCGCGGTCATGGCAGGCGCTTGCTGCCTGGCGGTCGAATGCGATCCCGACCGCATCGATTTCAGGCTGCGCACCCGCTATGTCGACGAACGCGCCGACACGCTCGACGAGGCGCTGGAAAAGATCGAGCGCTGGACCAGGGCCGGCGAGGCGAAATCGGTCGGCCTGGTCGGCAACACCGCCGACATCGTGCCGGAACTGGTGCGGCGCGGCGTGCGCCCCGACTTGGTCACCGACCAGACGTCGGCGCATGATCCGCTCAACGGCTATCTGCCCAAGGGCTGGTCGCTCGCCGAATGGCGCGAGAAGCGCACCAGCGACCCGAAGGCGGTCGAAAAGGCAGCGCGCGCTTCGATGCGCGAGCATGTCGAGGCGATGGTGGCGTTCTGGAACGCCGGCGTGCCGACGCTCGACTATGGCAACAATATCCGCCAGGTGGCGAAGGAGGAAGGGCTCGAGAACGCTTTTGCCTTCCCGGGTTTCGTGCCGGCCTACATCCGACCGCTGTTTTGCCGCGGCATCGGCCCGTTCCGCTGGGCAGCCCTCTCAGGCGATCCCGAGGACATCTACAAGACCGATGCCAAGGTCCGCGAGCTGACACCTGGCAACACCCATCTGCACAACTGGCTCGACATGGCGCGCGAGCGCATCGCCTTCCAGGGCCTGCCGGCGCGCATCTGCTGGGTCGGTCTCGGCGACCGCCACCGGCTCGGCCTCGCCTTCAACGAGATGGTGGCGAAGGGCGAGCTCAAGGCGCCGGTGGTCATTGGCCGCGATCATCTCGATTCCGGCTCGGTTGCCTCGCCGAACCGCGAGACGGAATCGATGAAGGATGGCTCGGACGCCGTATCCGACTGGCCGCTGCTCAATGCGTTGCTCAACACCGCCTCCGGCGCAACCTGGGTGTCGCTGCATCATGGCGGCGGCGTCGGCATGGGCTTTTCGCAACATGCCGGCATGGTCATCGTCGCCGACGGCACACGCGAAGCGGCCAAACGCCTTGAGCGCGTGTTGTGGAACGACCCGGCGACCGGTGTCATGCGCCACGCCGATGCCGGCTATGACGTCGCCATCGACTGCGCCAGGGAGCACCAACTCAAGCTGCCAGGCATCCTCGGCTGAGCCGCGCCTTGCGCATCCTCCGGGCAGCCGAATACCGGTCTATGCCGTGGAAGAACGGCGGCGGGGTGACGACGGAGATCGCCGTCTCGCCCGCAGGTGCTGCGCTCGATGATTTCGACTGGCGCGTCTCAATGGCGCGCGTCGAAAGCGGCGGGCCATTCTCCGCGTTTGCCGGAGTGGACCGAACCTTGGCCGTGCTGGAAGGTGAGGGGATTATCCTTGATATCGCCGGTCGCCCGGCGGCCACGGTGACCAAGGTTTCCGCCCCGCTTTCCTTTCCGGCCGATGTACCGACGCAAGCGGCGCTGATCGCCGGCCCGATCACCGATCTCAACGTCATGACGCGGCGCGGACGGATGACCCACACTGTCGAGCGCGTGGTGATTTCGGCCCCGACGGACATCCACTCAGCGGCCGATGCGACCCTCATCCTGTGTTTTGACGGCGAGATCACAATGGCCGGCGCGGCGCCTGTCCGCATCGGACCGCGCGACACGCTGTTGCTCAGTCCGGACGCCCTGAAACGGCGCCTGGAGCCTGCCCGAACGGCGACGCTGTTCGTGATCCGCATCGATCGCGTTGCTGCAAACGATTAACGCCTGTTTCGAAACATGATCGCAGCACCGGCGAAATATACCGTAAGCTCAAGTCCACATCACGAAAAAGCCCGAATCCTTCCGTCGATCAAGTCCCGACGGGAGCGAAGGGGTGATCGTCTGAAAGTTGTGGTGCGAAAACAAACTTTCGGCCCGTGTTTCGATGCAACCAATTGCATTTGAATCGGTTTTAGGGACATTGCCGTGGCGGTGACGCCGCTATGCGTCCCCCATACGGAATTTTCAATGAATATCCAGACGAACTCCACCCAAATGGAAAAGACGAGCGCGGGCTTCCCGGCCATCACCGAAGAGCCGATACGCTCCAATTTCCTGCCGGAAGAGCGCCTGCGCACTCTGGGTACAAGCCTTGCCGAGGGCGACGTCAAGGATCTGTTCGGCCTGGAGCCGTTCGATTTCCAGCCACGCGTCCGCGACAGTGCCAGCAAGATCCTCGAAGTCTACCGCTCGACCAATGCCGCGCAGGCGAAGGGCGAGACGATCACGCCGGCGGCGCAATGGCTGCTCGACAACAACTATCTGGTTGAGGAAACCATCTTTCAGGTCAAGCGCGACCTGCCGCGCCGTTTCTATCGGCAGTTGCCGACCCTGAAGCTGTCCGACGGCGCCAGCGTGCCGCGCGCGCTTGCGCTGGCCTGGACCTATGTCGCGCATTCCGACAGTTCCGTTTCGGCGACCATGTTCAAGGCGATCGTCGAAGGCTTTCAGTCCGTCGAGCCACTGAAGATCGGCGAGCTCTGGGCGCTGCCATCACTGCTGCGCTTCGTTCTGATCGAAAATCTTCGCCGGATCGCGGTCCGGGTCAACCGTACCCGGCAGATGCGTCAGATTGCCAACGAGGTCGCCGACCGCGTGCTGGCGATCGACGACAACGCCGACCGTCAGGCGATCCTGTCGAACTACGTCGCCCATGCGCAGGACACCACCTTCGCCACCCAATTGCTCTACCGCCTGCGCGACGGATCGCAGAATGCCGGCAGGGCGCTGGAATGGCTGGAGGGCGAGCTTGAAAAGTCCGGCTCCGATGCCGAGGAAATCATCATCAGCGAGCACCGCACGCTGTCCGGCGGCAATGTAACCACCGGTAACATCATCCGTGGCCTGCGTCTGATCAACGATATCGACTGGACGGTTTGGTTCGAAGGTGTCAGCCGCATCGACACCTTGCTGCGCGAGCGCACCGATTTCGCCGCGCTCGATTTCTTCTCGCGCGACCAGTACCGGACCGCGATCGAGGAACTGGCGCGCCGCTCCGATCGTTCAGAATTCCGTGTCGCCGAAAAGGCGATCGAACTTGCCGGCCATGCCGCTGTCGTCGATACCACCGGCACCGGTCCGACCGCTCACACCGACGTCGGGTTCTTCCTGGTCGGCCCGCGCCGGCTGGAACTGGAAAAGGCGATCGGCTATCGGCCGACCGTCAGCGTCACGACCAAACGGGCGTTCCGCAAAACCGGATGGCTGGGCATTGTCGTGCCGGTCTTCGCGCTGACCGTCCTGCTTTTGCTCGTCTCCGGCAATGCCCTTGCCAATCTCGGCCTGTCCGTGCCGTCGATCGCCTTGATGCTGGCGCTGTTTGCCGTGCCAGCCAGCGAAGGCGCGCTTGCCTTCTTCAACACCGTCGTATCGTTGTTCCTCAAGCCAACGCGCCTCGTCGGCTACGACTACAGACGCGGCATGCCGCCCGAGGCCCGCACGCTGGTGGTGGTGCCGTCGCTGATCGGCTCGCGCGACGACGTTGAGGAAAACATCCGCAACATCGAAGTGCACCACCTGGCCAACACGGCGGACGAAATCCATTTTGCTCTGCTTTCGGACTGGCCGGACTCGAAGACCGAAATCGATGCCGCGGATATTGAGATCCTCCAATATGCTCGCGACGAGATCGCGCGGCTGAACGCCCGCTATCCCAGCGAAGGCGTGCCGCGTTTCTACGTCCTGCACCGCCGGCGGCTCTACAATGAATCCCAGGGCGCCTGGATGGGCTGGGAACGCAAGCGCGGCAAGCTGCACGAACTGAATCTTCTGCTGCGCGGTGACAGCGACACCACCTTCCTGCCGCTGGATGTGCCGTTGCCGGAAAACGTCATCCATGTGATGACGTTGGACGCCGACACACGCACCACCCGCGATGCCGTCGCCAGTCTGGTTGGCAAGCTTTGCCATCCGCTCAACCGCCCGCATTTCGATGTCACAAAGCGCCTTGTCACCGCCGGCTACACCATCCTGCAGCCGCGCATCACCGCATCATTGACCAGCGGCGACGACGCATCCTTCTTCCAGCGGGTCTTTTCCGCCAATCGCGGCCTCGATCCTTACGTCTTTGCCGTCTCGGACATCTACCAGGATGTCTTCGGCGACGGCTCCTTCACCGGCAAGGGCCTCTATCATGTTGACGCCTTCGAAGCGGCGCTGAAGGGCCGCATCGACGAAAACACCATCCTCAGCCACGATCTGCTCGAAGGGGCATTGGCCCGCGCGGCGCTGGTCACGGACGTCGAACTGGTCGAGGACTATCCGACCCGCTATTCGGTCGACGCATCGCGCCACCATCGTTGGGCACGCGGCGACTGGCAGCTTCTGGGCTTTCTTCTCGATCCGCGCTCTGGCGTGCCGGCGCTGTCGCGCTGGAAGATGGTCGACAATCTGCGCCGCTCGCTGACGCCGATCTTCTGGGTGATGGCGGCGATCGCCGGCTGGACGCTGCTGCCCTTCACACAGGCCGCGCAATGGCAGGCGCTGCTGATCCTCACATTGTTCATGGCGCCAACGTTCGACATCATCCACGCCATCCTGCCGAAAAGCGGCGACCAGACACCGCGCGGCCATTTCTCGGCACTGGCACGCGATGTTGTCTTCGGCACCGCCCTGGTGGCTCTGAAGATCGTGCTGATGGCGCATCTGGCCTGGATGATGGGCGACGCTATCATTCGCACGCTCTACCGCTTGTTCGTCAGTCGGCAGAACCTGCTCGAATGGCGCACGGCCTCGCAGGCGCACAAGAACGGCGACAATGATCTCGGCTCCTATTACGGCATGATGTATGGCGCGGTGATTATCGGCGTCGTCGGCCTTGCGATCCCCGTTCTGGCCGATTCCACCGGAGCTTTCGTCGCTTTCTTCTTCGCGCTGTTCTGGATCGGCTCGCCGGCCTTCGCCTTCTGGATCAGCCGCTCGGCCGAAACCGAGGATCGCTTGCGCATATCGGCGGCCGACATCCATGCGCTGCGCACGGTCGCGCGGCGCACATGGCATTATTTCGAGACTTTCGTGACGGCCGAGCATCACAATCTGCCGCCCGACAATTTCCAGGAAAGTCCGGCGCCCGTCGTTGCGCCCCGCACCTCGCCGACCAATATCGGGGTTTATCTCCTGTCGGTGATTTCGGCGCGCGATTTCGGCTGGATAAGCCTGTCCGACGCCACCACCCGCATCGACGCCACGATGTCGACCATCGAGAGCATGCCGCGTGAACGCGGCCATCTCTTCAACTGGTATGACACGACGACGCTGAAGCCGCTCTATCCGCTCTACATTTCCGCCGTCGATAGCGGCAATCTCGCCGGCCATCTGGTGGCGGTGGCAGCAGCCTGCGCCGAATGGGCGGAAGCGCCTGCGGTCCACCTTCAGGGCGATTTCGAAGGTATCCTCGATACGGTGACGATCCTCGACGAAAGCCTGGCGGAGTTGCCTGACGACCGCCGTCAGTTGCGGCCGTTGCGCCAACGGCTCGCCGATCGCCTCGACGGCATGCGGCGGGCGGTCGAATCGATCAAGGCACAGCCCGAGATGGCATCGATCCGCACCATCAACCTGGCCGTTCTGGCCGGCGAGATCCGCAAGCTCGCCATCGCTATCCATACCGAGGCCGCATCGATACAGAGCGACACCATCGCCGACTGGGCGGCAAGGCTGGAAGCCACCTGCGAGGCGCATGTTCATGACGCGCATAGCGACGACAATGCCGTCGAAGCCTTGCGGGCCAAGCTTCTTTCGTTGCGCGAGCGCACGCGCCGCTTCGCCTTCGAGATGGATTTCTCCTTCCTCATGCGGAAGGAGCGCAAGCTCCTGTCGATCGGCTATCGGGTCGAGGAGCATCAGCTCGACGAAAGCTGCTACGACCTCCTGGCTTCCGAGGCGCGGCTGACCAGCCTGTTCGCCATCGCCAAGGGCGATCTGCCGACCGAGCACTGGTTCCACCTCGGCCGGCCGATCGTCGAGATCGGGTTCAAGGGCGCGCTGATGTCCTGGTCCGGCTCGATGTTCGAGTATCTGATGCCGCCGCTGGTGATGAAGGAGCCGCAAGGCTCGATCCTCAACCAGACCAGCAAGCTCATCATCAAGCGCCAGATCCAGTACGGCCGCTCGAAGAACGTGCCCTGGGGGATTTCGGAAGCGGCCTACAATGCCCGCGACCGCGAGCTGACCTACCAGTACACCAATTTCGGCGTGCCTGGGCTCGGCCTGAAGCGAGGTCTTGGCCAGAACACGGTGATTGCGCCTTATGCGACCGTGCTGGCGGCGCAGTTCACCCCGCGTGAATCGGTGCAGAACCTGGCCAGGCTGAGGCAGCTCGGCGCCCTTGGCCGGCACGGCTTCTACGATGCGGTCGATTTCACGCCGCAGCGCGTGCCGGAGGGCACCGACCATGTCGTCGTGCTGAACTACATGGCCCACCATTCCGGCATGTCGATCGCCGCCGTTGCCGACGCCATCTTCGAAGGGCGCCTGCGCGACCGCTTCCATAGCGATCCGGTGATCGAGTCGGCCGAGTTGCTGCTGCAGGAAAGGGCGCCGCGCGATATCCCGACCGCCACCGTCAGGACCGAGGCCGACGAACGGTCGAAGGACGAAACGGAAGTCGAGAGCCCCGATACGCGCATCGTGCTCAACCCGCTCAAGGCGCTGCGTTCGACCAGCGTCATGTCCAATGGCCGCTACTCGGTCATGGTCACCGCGACCGGCTCTGGATATAGCCGCTGGGGCGAGCTTGCGATCACGCGCTGGCAGCCGGATCCGACCGAGGATCGGCTTGGCTCCTATATCTTCCTGCGCGACGCCGGCACCGGCGACTGGTGGTCGGCCACCGCCGAGCCGAAGCGTGCCACCCACGAAGAGGTGCAGACGCTGTTCTCCGACGACAAGGCGAGCTTCGTCAAATCAGTGGGATCACTGCGTTCGGAGGTCGAATGCATTGTCATCTCGGAAGGAAACGGCGAAGGCCGGCGGGTGACGCTCTACAATGACGGCCCGGTCGACCGGCATATCGAAGTGACCTCCTTTGCCGAACTGGTGCTGGGCTCAGAGGCATCCGATAACGCGCATCCGGCCTTCTCGAAAATGTTCGTGGAAACCGAAATCGCTGCGAATAACGGGGCGATCTTCGCCACAAGACGCAAGCGGGAAACGGACGAGCCTGACGTCACCCTGGCGCATTTCGTCACCGACCCGTCTGGGTCGACGCGCGACGCCGAGGCCGAAACCGACCGGCGCGCCTTCATCGGCCGCGGCCGCACCATCGTCGAGGCTGCCGCCTTCGATCCCGGCGCCAAGCTTGGCGGCCATTCTGGCTTCACGCTGGATCCAGTCGCAGCGCTTCGCCGACAGGTGCGCGTGCCGGCCAACAAGAAGATCTCGCTGACCTTCTGGACTGCCGTTGGCGCCAACCGCGCCGAACTCGAAGACGCCATTGCGCGGCTCGATCATCCGGAAGCCTTCGCCCGCCAGGCGATGCTCGCCTGGACCCGCTCGCAGGTGCAGACCCGTCATCTCGGTCTCAGCCTTGCCGATGCCGCCAATGTGCAGAATCTGGCGCGCTATCTGATCTATCCTGATCCGTTCCTGCGCCTTCCAGCCGAATCGATCGCTTCCGGGCTCGGTAAGCAGTCCGGCCTGTGGCCGACCAGCATATCCGGCGATTTTCCGATTTTCCTGGTCAGGATCGGCGATGTCGCCGACCTCGAGATCGTCGCCCAGGCGCTCCGCTTCCAGGAATATATGCGCGCCCGCGGCATGATGATCGACTTTGTCGTCGTCAACGAGCAGGCTTCATCCTACGTGCAGGACCTGCAACGGGCGGTCGAGACGCTATGCGAAAACAGCCGCCTGCGCGGCAAGGAGCTTGGACCCCGCCAGCACATCTTCGCGGTGCGCCGCGACCTGATGGACGAGACGACCTACAAGACGCTGCTCGCCGTCGCCCGCGTCGTCCTGCACACGCGCAACGGCACCATCTTCGATCAAATCGAGCGCGCCGAGGCCGCTGCGCTGCAAGCGCGGGACGCCTTGCAACCAGCGGATGCAGCAGCGCTTCGTGAACCGTCTTCGCCGGCCCCGCAGGCGTTGGCTGCCCAAGCCTCGATCGAAGGCAGTGCCGACGGCAGCGGGCTCAGCCAGTGGAACGGTTTTGGCGGCTTCGAGGGCGACGGACGCCACTATGTCGTGCGCCTTGCAGGGCGGCTCACGACGCCGCAGCCCTGGATCAACGTCATTTCCAACACCTCGTTCGGTTTCCATGTTTCGGCTGAAGGCGCTGCCTTCACCTGGAGCCGAAACAGCCGCGATTATCAACTGACGCCGTGGGCGAACGACCCGGTCACCAACCGGCCCGGCGAGGGCATCTATATTTACGATCATGCCAGCGGCCGGGCGTTCTCGCCGTTGGCCGCCGTGGTGCGCGATCCTGCCATGACCTACGAAACATGGCACGGGCAGGGTTTTTCGACCTTCCGTTCGACGCGCGGGCCGCTGTCGATGGATCTTACCCATGTGGTCGATCCTGTCGATCCGGTGAAAATCTCCCGATTGCGAATCCAGAATTCCGGTTCGGTGCCGGCGCGCCTGCGCGTCTATGCCTATGCGGAATGGGTCCTTGGCAGCCATCGTTCGCGCACGGCGGCGACCATCGTTCCGTCCAGGGATGCTGAGACGGGCGCGTTGCTGGCGCAAAATCCCTACGGACTCGACTTCAGCGAGCGGGTCGCCTTCCTGGCCGCCGACAGCGCGGCTCATTCGGTGACGGCCGACCGCGGTGAGTTCATCGGCCGGCACGGCACCAGCGAACTTCCGCATGCCGTGCTCAACGGCGCCAGCCTATCGGGCCGCGTCGAGGCCGGCGATGATCCTTGTGCTGCAATTGCACGCGACATCGACATCCCTGCCGGCGGCGACGTGACGCTGCTCTGGCTGCTCGGCGATGCAGCTTCTGCCGAGGAAGCCAGCGCCCTGGTGCAGCGCCATAGCAGCAAAGATTTCGATCAGCGGCTGGCTGACAATGAACGCACGTGGCGAGGGTTTCTCGACACCATCCAGGTCGAGACGCCGGACAAGGCGCTCGACGCCATGGTCAACCACTGGCTGCCCTATCAGAGCCTTGCCTGCCGCATCCGCGCCCGCTCCGCCTTTTACCAGGCGAGCGGCGCCTTTGGCTTCCGTGATCAGTTGCAGGACACGCTGGCCCTGCTTGTCCATGATCCGAAACTGGCGCGCGACCAGATACTCAACGCGGCGCGGCGGCAATTCCCCGAAGGCGATGTGCAGCACTGGTGGCTGCCGCGCACCGAGGCAGGCGTCCGCACTATGATTTCCGACGACGTGGTCTGGCTCGCCCATGCCACGGCACGCTACTTGCTGGTGACCGGCGACACCGCGATCCTCAGGGAACAATTGCCCTTCATCGACGGGCCGCCGCTGGAAGAAGGCGAGCATGATGCCTTCTTCACCCCGGAGATCTCGAAGAAGACTGCTTCACTCTATGATCATTGCGCGCGTGCACTCGACCTTGCCATCAAGCGCAGCAGCCCCGCCGGACTGCCGCTGATCCTCGGTGGCGACTGGAACGACGGCATGAACCGTGTCGGCGAGCACGGCAAGGGCGAGAGCGTCTGGCTGGGCTGGTTCCTGCTGAAGACGCTGGGCGACTTTGCGCCTGTCGCCAAGTCGGAAGGCGACACCAAGCGCGCGCAAGCCTGGACAAAACACGCCGACGTGCTGAAGCGAGCGCTGGAAAGCACGGCCTGGGATGGTGAATGGTATCGTCGCGGCAGCTTCGACGACGGCACGCCGCTGGGGTCGCGCGGCTCACAGGAGTGCAAGATCGACTCGATTGCCCAGTCGTGGAGTGTGCTGTCGGGCGAGGGCGATCCAGCGCGGTCGACGACGGCGATGCAGCAGGCGATGAAGATGCTTGTCGACGACGAGCTCAAGATCGTCAAGCTTTTCACCCCGCCCTTCTCCAAGACGGAAAGGGACCCGGGCTACATCAAGAGCTACCCGCCGGGTGTCCGTGAAAACGGTGGCCAGTACACCCATGCGGCGTCATGGTTCGTCATTGCGCTCGCCGAAATGGGGCGCACCGACGATGCCTACCGTTGTTTCTCGATGCTCAACCCGGTCAACCACGCGCTCGACGAGGCCGCTGCCGAGCATTACCGCGTCGAGCCTTACGTGGTCGCCGCCGATGTCTATGCCGGGCAAGGCAAGGGCGGCCGCGGCGGCTGGACCTGGTATACCGGCTCGGCCGGCTGGCTTTATCGCGCGGCGGTCGAAGGCATCCTCGGCATTGAGCGCAGGGGAGCGCGCATCCAGTTCAAGCCGAAACTCCCCAGCCATTGGGATGGTTATGCGGCAACCCTCAAGGTGCTTGGGGCCGAGCTCAGGGTTCGCGTTGTCCGTGACGCCAAGGTCAAAGCCATCTCTCTTGAGATAGATGGTAAAAAGACGAAGGCTTCGTCTTTCGAACCGAAAGCCGGCGACAAGGCCGAAGTGGTCGTCAGGATACCGGCGTAGTTTCAAGGATTTGGAGCGTCTTTACACATCTTGGGGACGCGCGTTGTTTAAGGATGTTCTAGCAATTCTACCGCGCGTCAGCTTTCCGAAAAGCCGATGCAGGCTTTAGAAACTCATACATAACCATTTGCTGATTAAAATTGCGGCAGTGCTTGCAGCCTGCCATGATTTTGCCGTAAGGCTGACATTTTACCTTTTTTCTCAAACTGTTAGGTGATCACGACAGATTTCGCAGCGTCGCCATCTTTTGTTCGCGAATTGGGAACTGAAGGGGTACACGAGCATTGTTTCGCGACACGTCAACGGGTACGAGTCAGAAAATGATGCAGTGCACAATAACAATTTGCCGGAGTAGCTGAAGTGTCCCTTCTGCAAATCTACTGGAGAGCGCTCGGTTATCTCGCTGCCGACAGGAAACGCGTGGCGTTTATCTGCGGGGCGAACATCGCGCTTGCCATTATCGCCATCCTTGAGCCGATCATGTTCGGACGGGTGATCGATGCTATTTCGGACGGCGGCTCGGTCTTTTCGACGCTCGGCGTGTGGGCCGGTATCGGCGTCTTCAACGTCGTCGCCTTCGTTCTGGTGGCGCGCGGCGCGGACCGCTTTGCCCATGCACGGCGCAGCGAGGTCCTTTGCCAGTCATTCGAGCGCGTGATCACCATGCCGCTTGCTTGGCATCATCAGCGCGGCACCTCCAATTCCCTGCATACGCTTCTGCGCGCGGTCGAGACCTTGTTCAGCCTCTGGCTGGAGTTCATGAGGCAGCATTTGTCCACTGTTGTCGCGCTGGTTCTGCTGGTGCCGACGGCGATCAGCATGGATATTCGCATGTCGATGGTCCTGCTGGCGCTGGGTGCGCTCTACGTCGGAATCGGGCGGCTGGTGATGCGTCGTACCAAGGAAGGCCAAGCGTCCGTGGAGCGGCACTTTCACAAGGTGTTCGCGCATGTGAGCGACTCGGTCAGCAACGTCGCCGTGCTGCAGAGCTACAATCGCATCGGCCACGAGACCGATGCCTTGAAGCGCTATGTCAAGAATCTGCTTGATGCCCAGTATCCGGTGCTCGACTGGTGGGCATTGGCCAACGCTCTGCATCGCCTGTCGTCGACCATTTCGATGATGGTCGTGCTGTTGATCGGCTCCTATCTGGTCATGCATGGCCAATTGCGTATCGGTGACGTCATAGCCTTTACCGGCTTTGCCACGCTGCTGATTGCCCGGCTCGACCAGATGTCGGCCTTCGCCAACCAGATTTCGGAAGCCAGGGCCAAGCTCGAGGAATTTTATCGCCTTGAGGACTCCGCGGCCGACGCCGCCGAGCCGGACGGGTTGCGTGACCTCGGCAACGTCACCGGTCATGTGCGTTTTGAAAACGTCAGCTTCGAATTCGCCAATTCGGGGCAGGGCGTGAACGATGTGTCGTTCGAGGTTCGTGCCGGTCAGACCGTGGCCATCGTCGGTCCGACGGGCGCAGGCAAGACCACGCTCATCAATCTTTTGCAGCGTGTCTTTGCACCGTCCAGCGGCCGTATCCTGATCGATGGCATCGATACCCGCACGGTGACCCGCAAGTCGCTGCGCCACTCGATCGCCACCGTGTTCCAGGATGCGGGCCTGCTCAACCGCTCGATCGAGGACAATATCCGCGTCGGGCGCGCCGAGGCGACCTATGATGAGGTCCACGCTGCCGCCAATGCCGCTGCCGCGCAGGATTTCATCCTGTCGAAGAGCAATGGCTATGACACGGTCGTCGGCGAACGCGGCGGACAGCTTTCGGGCGGCGAGCGCCAGCGTATCGCGATCGCGCGCGCCGTGCTGAAGGATTCGCCCATCCTGGTGCTCGACGAAGCGACCAGCGCGCTCGATGTCGAGACGGAAGACCGCGTCAAGGAAGCGATTGACGAATTGCGGCGCGGCCGCACCACCTTCATCATTGCCCACCGCCTGACCACCGTTCGCGATGCCGATCTGGTCGTGTTCATGGACAAGGGCAAGGTGGTCGAACTGGGTGGCTTCGCCGAACTGTCGATGCGCAATGGCCGCTTCGCCAGCCTGCTGCGCGCCGGCGGCTTGCTCAACGACGAGGAAGTCCGCCGCCTCAGCCGGACCATCACGGACGAGGCCGCCTGAGTTCTTTCCCTTCTCCCACAGGTGGGAGAAGGGAACCCGCCTGCGACACCACCACTCGATTGCCCCAAACGTGTCGCCGGTTTATGTAAAGCCGCATGAGTGACCTGACTTCACGCCTCAGCGGCTGGATGGATTTCGCCAACCCGACGCGATTTGTCGGGTTGGCCGATAGGGTGGTGCCATGGCTGGCGACCATCGCCACACTCCTCCTGGCCGCCGGGCTCTATATGAGCTTCACGGCGCCGGAGGATTTCCAGCAAGGCATCACCGTGCGCATCATGTATATCCATGTGCCCTTCGCCTGGCTGGCCATGATGTGTTTCACGCTGATGGCGGTTTCCGCGTTGGGCACGCTGGTATGGCGCCATCCGCTGGCCGATGTCGCGCTGAAGTCGGCGGCACCCATCGGCGCCGTCTTTACAGCGCTCGCGCTGATCACCGGTTCGATCTGGGGCAAGCCGATGTGGGGCACCTGGTGGGTGTGGGATGCGCGGCTGACCTCGGTCTTCGTGCTGTTTCTGATGTATCTCGGCATCATCGCGCTGACGCGGGCACTCGACGATGCGGCGCGCGCCGCCTGGGCCGCCGCAATCATCACCCTGGTCGGCTTCATCAACATCCCGATCATCAAATTCTCGGTCGACTGGTGGAACACGCTGCATCAGCCGGCTTCGGTGTTCCGGCTCGGCGGGCCGACCATCGATCCCAGCCTGTTGCGGCCGTTGCTGGTGATGGCTCTGGGCTTTACCGTGCTGTTCTTCGCGCTGCATCTGATGGCGATGCGCACGGAAATCCGACGTCGCCGTGTCATTTCCATGCGCCGCGTTGCGGCCCGGCAGGCCGATAAACACCATTAGAGGCGCCTGACTTGGCCGTCATTTCACTCTAATTCGCCGACAACCACGTGTCTGCCGTCAACATTGTCTGTGACTGGCCGAAGTAGGCATGTTGCAATGCTGCAACAGCGATCTCTATAACCTCGATCCCACCCCGTTTTCACTGTTGACAGCTAAGCCATGCACCGGAAGTGATGCATTATATTTGCCTGTTAATTGTCGTGGGGGATTTTGTCGATGAAAGTGCGTCTGCTTGCCGGTGTCTCCGCAATAGCCTTGACGCTTGGCTGGAACTCAGCCAATGCCGCCGACGCGGCGGTCGAAGTTCCGGCGGCCCAGGATCTCTGGTATGTCACACTGTTTGGTGGCGCCAGCTTTCCGAATGACGTGAAAACGCATTCCGACACCTACAACAATGACTTTTCGATGGACTTCGACACCGGCTTCGTGATCGGCGGCGTCGTCGGTAAGCGGCTCAACGATGTGTTCCGCGTCGAAGGCGAACTGTCCTATGCGCGATACAAGGCGAGTACGTATGACGAGGGTATCTTTCACGGGTATCCGGCTGACGGCGATTTGTCCGCCACCTATCTGCTCGCTAACGTCTGGGCCGACGTTGCTCATTTTGGAGATGCCAAGCTCTATGTCGGCGGCGGCATCGGCGCCGCCTATGTGACCGCCGACACAACCTGGGGCGGTCACGAATATGGATACGGATCTGGTGGGTGGGGTTTTGCCGGCCAGGTGGGAGCCGGCGTCACTTACGCGCTGGCGCAGAATATCGACCTCGATTTCGGCTACAGGTTCAAGGCCGTCTCCGCCGTCGACTTCGATTCCTCCCGCGAAGGCGATGCTGTATTCTCGGACGGGAAGTTGAATTCCCACAATCTGCAGCTCGGCGTTACATTCAAATTCTGATTGCTTCGAATTCTTGCTGCAGGCTGACTGCCGTTGCAGGCGATTGGGGGTGAAGCATGCCGCTCTTGCCACGCCGGCAGCCTGTCGGTCTACCGGCCATGGTCCAGGACTTTCTCCCGGCCGCCGGCGAGTCGGCGCCGGAGACGTTGCAGCGCGGTATCGACCTGCAGCGCCGCAAGCGCTTTCGCGAAGCCGAGTTCTGCTACCAGACCGTGCTTCGCCGGCAGCCCAAAAATGCCATGGCGCTCAATCTGATGGGCACGCTGGCGATCGAGGCCCAGCAAATTGAGACGGCCATCGACTTTATGAAGCGTGCGGTCAAGCTCGAACCGGGCAACGCCATTTTCCGCAACAATCTCGGCAACGCCTACAACCTGGTCGGCAACATCGAGCAGGCGCGCAAACAGCTGAAAAAAGCGATCGAGCTCGACGGGCGGCTTGTCGAGGCCTTATGCAATCTCGGCAAATCCTACCGGAGCCAGCTCGAGGGCGACATCGCCGAGGGTTTCTATCGCCGTGCACTGGCGGTCGACGGCCAGTCGATGACAGCGCTTGTCGGCATGGGCGAGTTGCTCACCGACATGGGCCGGCAAGCCGAGGCGGTCGAATGCTTTGGCCGCGCCATCGCCATCGACAAGGCGAATGTCGAGGCGCTGTCCGGGCTGGCGCTCGCGCGTCGGGCCGTCAAGGGCGATCCAGTCCTGGCTTTGGTGCGGGCCCGCCTCGAACTGCCGATGACTACCGATCGCGAGCGGGTGATCCTGCATCACGCCGCCGGAAAAATCCTCAACGACCAGCACGAGTATCGCCTGGCCATCCACCATTTCGCCCGGGCCAAGGCAATCTCCGGCAATGATTTCGACATTGCCCTGCACACGCGGCTCTATGACAGCTTCATCGAGACTTTCGACGCCGGTTTTTTCGAAGCGCGGCCAAAATTCGGCAATCCGTCCGAACGGCCGGTCTTCATTGTCGGTATGCCACGTTCAGGAACGACGTTGACCGAGCAAATATGCGCCAGCCATCACGATATCCATGGTGCCGGTGAACTGCCGACCATCCGTTCATTGGCCGGCGAACTTGGATTCGACCAGCTTGATCCGGCGATTTTCGCCAAGGCCATGGCGGCGCTCACACCGGCGAAGGCGAGGGAGCTTGGCTCGAAATATCTCGACCATCTCAACAAGCGCAACGGCAAGGCGGCGTGTGTCGTCGACAAGATGCCGCATAATTTCGAGCTGCTGGCTTTCATCAGCCTGATTTTGCCGAATGCCCGCATCGTCCACTGCAGGCGTGACCCGATGGACAATTGCACGTCCTGTTTCATGCACAATTTCTCCGATACCCACGGCTACAATGCCGATCTGACCAAGCTTGGGCAGTATTACCGGCAATATGATCGCCTGATGCGCCATTGGGCCAAGGTCGTGCCGCTTGCCATCCACGACATGCCCTACGAAAAAACGGTGGCTGATTTCGAGACCCAAGCCCGCGGATTGATCGGATTCCTTGGCGTCGAATGGGACGATGCGTGTCTTCGTTTCCACGAAACCGAGCGCACGGTGCGCACGCCAAGCCGCTGGCAGGTGCGCCAGCCCATCTATTCGTCCTCGGTCGAGCGCTGGAAACTGTACGGCGATGCCCTCGATCCATTGAGGGCTGCACTGGGTCCGCTTGTCCAACCCTGAACCAAACGGTCGTTCGGTCCGAACGACGTCGAACTCACCCCATGCGGCCACGCGCTGCCACCGGCAGCGTTTCAAGCACCTTGTCGCCGTCGACCAGATGCACCTCGTCGAACAGGTTGGTGACGACGCAGCAATGGTCGGGCACGACGCGCACGCGCTGGCCGATACGCAGCCTGGCGTCGCCGGAAAGCGTGATTTTGCCGTGCTCCTCGCTGAGGCCGGTGACGGTGGCGCCCGGAACGCCCAGCAGTTCGCCGAAATCGGGCAGCCCCAGCGTGTCGCTGGACAAGGCTTTGCTGCCGGCATCGAGGATGGCCCGTGTCGGCGTCGGATGGCTGACCACCGTCGACAGCACCGTCAGCGCGCAATCGTCGAGGCTTCCGACGCCTTTGGCGACCTGGTAGCGGTCGAGATAGATGTAGGTGCCGGGGCGGTACTCGGTGACGACGGAAGCCTCGCTTGAGCGCCACATATCCGGCGTGCCGCCGCTGGAGATGCGTTCGCAGGCAAGACCGGATGCAGCGAGCGCCTGGCGCGCACCGGCGAGCCATGTCTCGGCCTCGGCAGCGCGGCCTGCCGCCGGATAGGTCATCAGCCCGCCGAAGGCGAGCCCCTTGGCCTTGTCGATCTCTCTGGCCAATGCGACCGCCCCGCTGGCCAACTGGACGCCGCAGCGGCCCATGCCGGTATCGCATTCCACCAGCACCTGTAGCGGCTGGCCTGGATCGGCGAAGGTGGCGGCGAGACCCGCAAGCGTTTCCATGCTGTCTGATGTCACCGACAGCGTCACACGGCCGTGCAGCGCCTTGAGGCGCTCCAGCTTGGCCTTGCCCAGAATGTTGTAAGGGAGAAAAATGTCGGTGAGGCCGGCATCGGCCATCACCTCGGCTTCACCGATCTTCTGGCAGGTGATGCCGACCGCACCCGCTGCGATCTGCTTCTTTGCCCAGTAAGGCAGTTTGTGGGTCTTGATGTGCGGCCTGAGCTTCAGACCGTGCCGGTCGGCATGGGCCTGCGCCCGCGCGATGTTGGCTTCGGCGCGGGCGGCGTCGATCAGGATCGCCGGTGTATCGAGGTCATCTATGCTGCGCATGGATTATCACCCTGGGGATTTGCCTGGACTTATGGCCTTGATCGGCCCGGATGTCATGAGGCCAGCATGCGCTTTACGTCGACACCGGAGCGGTGTTCGGTTATGCGCTGTAGGCCAGCCTGAAGAAGGATCACGACCATGAAACGTTCCACCGTCAACGACATCATCCGCGATGCCGATGCCTTCATCCGCTCGTTCGGCTACATCATGCCGCCCTTCGCCTATTGGTCGCCGGAAGAGATGAAGGCGCGCCGGCAGGATTCGTCGGCCATCTTCTCCTCTCGGCTCGGCTGGGACATCACCGATTACGGCCAGGGCAAGTTTGGCGAACTCGGCCTCTTCCTGTTCACCGTTCGCAACGGTCGCTACGAGGACATGAAGAAGGGCATGGGCATGCTCTATGCCGAGAAGATCATGATCTCGCGCAAGGATCAGCTGTCACCAATGCACCGCCACAACATCAAGGCCGAAGACATCATCAACCGTGGCGGCGGCAGACTGGTGCTGGAACTGTTCATGCATGATCGCGATGGCGGCATCGATCCGAAGGCCGAGGTATCGGTTCCTGTCGACGGAACCATCCACAGGCTGCCGGCGGGCGGGCACCTGAAGCTCGACCCAGGCCAGAGCGTCACGCTGCTGCCGGGCGTCTGGCACGCCTTCTGGGCCGAAGGCAAGGATGTGCTCATCGGCGAGGTGTCGACCGTCAACGACGATCTCACCGACAATGTCTTCCGCGAACCGATCGGCCGCTTCGCGGACATCGACGAGGATGTCGCGCCGCTGCACCTCTTGGTGTCCGACTACGAGAAGTGGGTAGGGTAGCTTTTCCCAATGGCGGGCGCGCCGCCCTTCATCTGGCCTGAGCTACCACATCATGAAGGAAGCGACGTCCGCGTCGGAGACCTTGCCTGCCGTCACGTCGGCGATCGCCTGATCGACGATGGCCGCGCCTTCGGCGACCTCATCCTCGGTCAGCGTCAGCGGCGGCATGAATTCGAGCACATTGGCCTTCAGCCCGACATAGGTGAAGGCCGCACCCAGTTCGTAGCCGCGATAGATGATCTTGGCCGTCGTCGTCGCCGCGACCGGCTCGCGTGTCTTGCGGTCCTTGACCAGATCGACACCGACGGCAAGGCCGCGCCCGCGCACGTCGCCGATGATTTCGTGTTTTGCGCCGAGCGCCCGCAGCGAATCTGTAAACAGCGTGCCGACGCGCGCCGAGCGCTCGACCAGGCCTACGCTGTCGATCGTTTTCAGCACGGCGTTGCCGGCGGACGCCGCCACCGGGTTGCCGGCGGTGGTCTGCAGCGCGAAGGCTGGCGCATGGTCCATGATCTCCTTCGGGCCGACAACGGCCGAAAGCGGCAGGCCGCCGCCGATACCCTTGCCGAACACGACCAGATCGGGCGTCAGTCCTTCGTGCTGGAAACAGTGCATCATGCCGCTGCGGGCCAGCCCGACCTTGACCTCGTCGACGACTATTCTGATGCCGTGCCTGCGGCAACGCTCTTGCAACGCTTTGAGGAAGCCGGGCGGCGGCACGATCAGCCCACCATCCGACATCAGTGGCTCGATGAATACGGCAGCCACCTGATGCGGCGGGCAGGTGGTCTCGAACTGGTAGTCGAGGAGAGCAAGAACAGCCTCGGCGCTGAACTGCGGCCGGTACGGATCGGGGTAGGGGAGCAAAAGCACCCCTGGCCTCGGCAGCGTGTGGGTCATGGCGGTATGGCCGCTGATGCCCATCGAGCCGGAGAGATTGCCGTGATAGGAGCCGATGAAGGAGATGAAGCGCGAGCGGCCTGTCGCGGCCTGCAGAACGCGCACGGCGCAGTCATTGGCGTCCGACCCGGAATGGCCGAACCAGACGCGCCGTTCGCCGTTGCCCGGTGTGATCGCCAGCAGCCGCTCGGCCAGCGAAACTGCTGGTTCGTTCGGGTAGAGCAGGAGACTGGCGCCCGCCATGTCGCGGATCGACGCTTCGACCGCGGCGACGATGGCCGGATGGCCGTAACCGAGGATTGCCGGACCGGCCGAGCCGGACAGGTCGAGCAGCGAGCGGCCGCCTTCCTCGATCAGCCGATTGCCCTGGCCGCCGACGACGCTCAGCGGCGAGAAACGCAGCTTGCCGATTTGGGCGATGGTTGCCGCGTCGCGCTCGCGCAGATTGCTCATGACGCCTTCTCCTTCTGCTGCGCGGGCAAGGCGGCGGCCAGACGGTTCGCCCACGCCTCGATGCCGGAGCGGCTCGACAACAGATCCTGCCGGATCTCTATGAGAACGGCGGGAATACCGCGATCGTCGCCATGGATGGGCACCGCGTAGTCGGCGTCGCGGCTGATCACGTAAGGCACGTTCGCCCCGACATTGAGCGCGCCGTCGACACCTAGGCCGGCGAGGATCGCTTCGCCGAAATCGCCGGCGCGATCGTAAAGCACGCCGGCATGCCAGGGCCTGGGAACCCCGAGGAAGACCGGCGTGAAGCTGTGGATCGTCGCGATCCGCGTCGGCCGGCCGTCCTTCGCCCGGCGGTCGAGATGAGCGGCCACCCGATCGTGGAAAGGCATGAACATGATTTCGGCGCGCCGGGCCTGCTCCGCCGGGTCGAGCCTGACATTGCCGGGAATGTCGGTATCTTCAGACAGGACAGGAATGCTGCCGCTCGTGCCCAGCGGCCGGTTGAGGTCGATCAGCAGCCGTGAATAGCCGCTGAGGAAGGCGGGCGCATCGAGCAGCACCGACAGACGGCGCGTCACTTCGGCGGCGCCGATGTCCCAGGCGATGTGGCGCTGCAGATGGCTGATATCGAGCCCGAGCTGTCCGTATTCCGCCGGAATGTGATTGGACGCATGCTCGCACAACAGCACGATATCGGAGCGTCCATTTTCGTTGAGCACGTCGACGGCAGCCGGCCACTCAGTTGCAAGCTGCGCAGCCATCAATAAAGCGTCCGGTAGAGGTCGCAGACAGCCACCGGATCGAGACCGGCAAGGCGCTCGGTCTCATGCCGCTTGAGGCCGACGAAGGTCTCGACGAAGACCGGTGCGAACCACCCGGTGACGGTGCTGTCGGCGGTGAGCGCATCGAGCGCCGCCGGCAGGGTTTCCGGCAGGCGTATGAGACCAAGCTTCTTGCGCTCCGCCTCACTCATCAGCGTCGGGTCGCCGGTGACCAATGGCGGCGTCGGCAGCTTGGCCTTCAGCCCTTCCAGTCCCGCGCGCACGATGGCCGCCAGCGACAGATAGGGATTGCCGGTGGCGTCGGCGGCCCGGTACTCGATATTGTATTGCCGCGCCGGATCGCGCCCGCCGATCGTCACCGTCGGGCAGATGCGTAAGGATGCCTCGCGGTCGCGATCGGCAAGCCAAGTGTAGGACGAGCTCCAGCTATGCGGCTTCAGCCGGTAGTAGGACGACACGCTCGCCGCCGTCATGGCGGTGATACCAGGCAGATGGCGCAGCACGCCGGCACAGAAGGCACCGGCCTGGCTGGAAAGACCGCCTGGTCGCGTCGGATCGTAGGTCGCCGGCTTGCCGGCGTCGTCGACGAAGCTGAAATGGATGTGGACGCCGTTGCCGACGGCATCGGGAGCGGGTTTGGGCGTGAAACTGGCGCGCCAGCCGGCATTGCGTGCAACTTCGCGGGTGATCTCGCGGATGGCGACAGCGCGGTCGGCTGCGGCAAGCGCATCAGCTGGCTCGTGTGTCACCTCGAATTGATCGATGCCGAACTCGGCGATGACCACTTCGGGCGCGACGCCGGCTTCTTCCAGCGCCGCCATCAAATTGGGAGCAAAGGGGTCGGCGCGGCGCAGCGCAGCGAACGACAAAGAATGACCTGGCGCGTAGCCGGCATCGGCGATGTGGAACTCATGCTCGAAGGCGGCGATGACGGAAAGCCCGGTTGCTGCCTTCAGCTCCGCCAGCGCATCGCTGAGCATGGTTCGCGTGCAACCCACCCACGGGCTGCCGTCGAGTTCGACGATGTTGCCGGCGACCATGTCGAACGGCGTCGTCGATCCGGTCAGCGCTGTCCGAAAACGGGCGTTGAGATCAGGCACCAGCCGCACATCGCCAGACGAACCCCAGGGATTGGGATCGACGATGGAATTGAACGGCGTCAGCGACAGATTGGCCTGCAGCCAGCCGACGCCGGTGGCGGCGATCTTCTGCAGCTTGCTCTCGACGACCGAGCGGCCGCGCGTGATGGCGGAGAGATCGGTGGTGACGACGGCAACGAGCGGTTCGACTGTCGATGTCATGCAGCTTTTCCCAAGGCTTCGAAGCGCGCGGCGACGGTGGCGGTATCAGTGACCCAGCAATAGCCGCCAAACGCCTTGAGCGCACCGTCATGGCGCTCCTGCGTGGCGGCCGCGCAGGCATCCGACACGCAGGTGACGAGGTAGCCGCGATCGGCTGCGTCGCGCACCGCCATGTCGACGCACTGGTCGGTCATGATGCCGGCAACGATCAGGTAACGCACGCCGAGGTTCTTCAGCACATAGTCGATGTTGGTCGAGTTGAAGACGCCCGACGACGTCTTCGGCAGCATGATCTCGTCGCCGACCGGAGCCAGCGACGGCACCGGCAGGCCTTCCGGCCGGCTGGGCGCGATATGGATCGGCGTCAGCTTGTGGTCGAGCGAGCAGTCGCGGCCGTCTTCCGTTAGGCTCTGGATGATGGTGTGGATCACCTCGATGCCGTTGGCGCGGGCGGCCGCCAGCAGGCGTTCCTGGTTGGGGATCGTCTGCGACGTCGTCTGCCGGTAGAAATAGTGGTCAGGGCCGCGCTCCGGATGCGCCGGATCGGCGCCGGGCTCCAGCCAAACACGTTGCATGTCGACCAGAAGCAGCGCGGTTTCGCCGGCCCGGAAGGGCTCGTTTCGTTTTGGCAATGCCTGCGTCACGCTTTCTGGTCCTGCTTCACTGATTTGGATTGGACTGATTTAGGTTGGGCTGATTTGGGCCCGGGCATCCTGCGTGTCCCGGTTTCTTCGGGGCCGGCACTGTCGAGGGTCACGGCATTCGCATGCCGCACCTCCTCCAACTTTTCGATGCGTTCGCGGGCGCCATCGCTTAGCGTGGACACGATATGGGCGACCAGCGCCTCCATCTGCGCAATCGCCGGCGCCAGCGTGTCGTATGGGGAGGCGACTTCCAGCGGGCTGACGATGGTGACCTCGGCGAGATCGGCGATCGGCGACAGCCATTGATCGGTGAACAGCACGATGCGCACGTCGCGCGCCGCCGCCTGCCGGGTGTAGTCGATGACGTCGAACTGGTAGCGGCGATAATCGAAAACGACCAGCACGTCGCGGCGGCCAAGATCGGCCAGCGTGTCGAAGGCCTGTGCCGACAACGTGCCGAGGTCGCGCACACCCGGCCTGAATTGCAGCATGTAGCCGGCGAACATGCTGGCGATATGGCGGCTGAAACGGCCGCCGAGCATGACCGCCTCGCCCTTGGCTTCCATCAGCAAACGGGCGGCGCGCTCGTAGCTCTGCAACGGCGTCAGGCTGACCGATTTCTCGAGCGCAGCACCGACCGAGCCGAGATAGGCGAGGATGGCGCTGTCTTCCGCGCCTGTCGGCCGCTTGGCTTCCATCATAAGCAGGGGTGAATGCAGCCTGGCCTCGACTTCGGCCAGAAGCTTCGCCTGGAAGTCCGGAAAGCCATCATAGCCGAGCTTCACCACCAGCCTGACCACGGTTGGGTCGCTGACGCCGGCACGCCGGGCCAGTGACGAAGCGGTGCCGAGGCCGGAGGTCGGATAGTCGGTCAGAAGCAGCCGGACGATCTTTTCCTCCGACGGCGTCAGCGCAAAATCCCCGCGCATCAGAACATCGCGTATCGACATTGGCCTCCCCAAAATCGGTGTTGGGCTTACCTGCCTCGTTGTGTCGAGTTTATTACAGAGATTTTAATTTCGGTCAACAATGAAGAGATGTTGACATAACCGGACGACTGGTCTTAGCTTTGTCGGAAAGCAGCCAAGAGACTGTGGGGAACAGCCATGCGGACTGGAAGCGACGTCATCGTCGTCGGCGCGGGTATCGTTGGATCGAGCGCGACCTATCATCTGGCCGCGTCCGGTGTCGAGGTGACGCTTGTCGAGCAGACGCACCCCGCCGGCGGGCCGTCCGGCAAGTCCTCGGCGCTGCTGCATGCCTTCTATTTGATGCCGGAACTGTCGCAGCTTGCCATTCGTGGCCGCGAGATCCTTGTGTCCTTGCCGGAGATATCAGGCGAGGGCGCCTTCGTCACCGAGATCGGCATGATGTGGGTCTGCGGCAACGACAATGAAGCGAGCTGGAAGGCCGCCGCCGAACGCATTCGCGGCGAGGGCGCATTGATCGAGACGCTGTCGCCACAGGCCTTCGCCAATGCCGCGCCCGGCTTTGCGCTGAACAATGTGGCGCTGGCGCTATGGGAGCCCGAGTACGGCTATGCCGACGCCTTCGGCGCAACCAATGCAATTGCCCGCGCCGCCAAGGCACGCGGTGCCAGGATCATGCAGAACAGCCTCGTCGAACGGCTTGTGAAAGAGGGCGACCGCATCAGCGGCGTCGCGCTCGCCGATGGAACGGTGCTGAAGGCCGATGCCGTGGTGCTCGCCGCCGGGCCATGGACGCGCCGGCTGCTGGCGACGGTCGGCCTCGATCTGCCTCTGCATGTCGAGCGCCACCCGATGGCCGTGCTCGACGCCGCCGGCAAGGCGCGCCAGGTCATGCCTTTCGCTTGGTGCGACGACATCTCCTGTAACTATGCGCGGCCCGACAATGACGGCGTCATTCTTGCCGGCACCTGGGCCGGCGGCGGCACCGGCTTGCGTCATGAGCACGCAGGCCGTCCGCGTTTCGTCGATAACCCCGACGACTACATGGAAGGCGTCGAGGAATCAGAATCGGTCGAGATCCTCGAGACCTTCGCGACGCGCGTGCCGGCGATGGCCGATCTTGGCATCCGCCCCGGCTATGCCGGGCTTTACGACATGAGCCCCGACGACCTGCCGGTGATCGGCGCCATGCCTGGCATCGACGGACTTTTCGTTTCGGCCGGCTCCTCGGGCCACGGCTTCAAGACCGGCCCGGCGGTCGGCGAAGCGGTGGCAAGACTGGTCACCGAAGGCGCCCAGCCGATCCTGGCACCGTTTTCGCCCAGCCGCTTCAAGGCCGCCTGATGGCGTCGGCGGCGATGAGCGAGGGCAGGGCGCGGTCGTTGATGCCGGCCGCGTTTCGCAACGCCTCAGCCGATGCGCTTTGCATGGTGGCGGTGCTGCTGCTGGCGGGGCTCATTGTCTTCTTCTTCGGCGGCGCCGCCATGCAGCGCGTCGTCACCTATGCCGCGATCATGCTGACGGCGGTGCTCGGGCTGCAGATATTCTCCGGCAACAGCGGCATCGTCTCCTTCGGCCACGCCGCCTTTGTCGGTCTCGGCGCCTATGCCACCGGCATCCTGACCATGCCGGCGGCGCTGCAGCGCACCGCGTTGCGCGACCTGCCGCAGTTTCTCGCTGGCTATGAACTCTCCTTCTTCGCCGCGCTCGCCGTCGTGCTGATCCTTGCGATCGTCATCGGCCTGCTGACCGGCACGCCTCTGCTCAGGCTGTCCGGATCGAGCGCTTCCATCGCCACGCTCGCCATGCTGATCATCGTCTACACGCTACTGGTTGCCGGACGCGAGATCACCCGCGGCAGCCAGCCCTTTTACGGCGTGCCGCGCGAGGTCGGTCTGTGGACCGCTATCGGCGTCGCTTCGGTGGCGCTGGTCGTGGCGAGGCTGTTCCGCGAGACTGCCTTCGGCCTTGCCACCCGCGCCGCCGCCAATGACGAGCGCGGTGCCGCCGCCGTCGGCGTCGATCAGCGCACCTCGCGGCTGGCCGCTTGGGTGGTGGGCGCGGTCGCCGCCATGGCCGCGGGCGCCATGATGGCGCAGTTCCTTGGCGCCTTTTCGCCGCGCGACTTCTATTTCGACCTCGGCTTCACCTTGCTGGCCATGCTGATCGTCGGTGGCATGAGCTCCTCGCTCGGCGCCTTTGCCGGCGTCGTCGTCACCATCGTCGTTATCGAGGTGGTGCGTCGCTTCGAAGGCGGCGGCGAGGTGTTCGGCCTGCATCTGCCGGTGCTGTTCGGCCTGACCCAGGGCGTGCTCGCCATCGCCATGATCCTGGTCATCTGGCGGCGGCCGACTGGCCTGTTCGGCGAGCGCGAATTGAACCTTTTGCGCCGGCCCGCCCGCCAAGTCGCGACTATCCCGGCTGCGCCGCTGCTGCATGCCGAGCGCGACCGGCTAGCGGCCGACCATCTGTCGCGGCGCTATGCCGGCGTCGTCGCCGTCGACGACGTCACGCTAAACTTCGACACCGACAGCATCACCGGCATCATCGGCCCGAATGGTGCCGGCAAGACGACGCTGCTTAACATGCTCGCCGGCGACGTCGAGCCGAGCGCCGGCAGCGTGTCGATCGGCGGTTCGGTGAGGCAGGCTTCGGCCTTCCGCTTCGCCCGCTCTGGCGTTGCCCGCACCTTCCAGAACATCCGCGTCTTCCCGCAGATGACCGTGCTGGAAAATGTCGTGGTCGCCGCCCGCTCGGTCGAGCCCGACCTTGCCAGTGCCGAGGCGGCCGCGATGCGCGAGCTTTCCCGCATGGGCCTGGAGAAATTTGCCGATCAGCCCGCCGCCAGGCTCGCATATGGCCAACGCCGCCGGCTGGAGGTGGCGCGGGCGCTGGCGCTGAAACCGCGCTTCCTGCTGCTCGACGAGCCCGCCGCCGGCATGAACGCGGTCGAGACCGCCGAGCTGGTTTCCATCCTCTCGGCCGTCCGCGCCGAGCGGCGCATCGGTGTCGTCCTGATCGAGCACGACATGCGGCTGGTGATGAACCTGTGCGAACGCATCGTCGTCATCGACCATGGCCGCGTCATCGCCGACGGCACGCCGGCCGAAGTGCAAAAGAACCCTGCCGTCATCGCCGCCTATCTTGGCAGCCGCACCGCCCGCGCCAAGACAGGACAAGAAACGCCTGCCAACGAAACACCTGCAAGTGAAACCGCATAGCCAACGATAACAAATCCAGAAGGAGAACCGACATGCCAAAGCTTTATCGCCTTCACCGCGCCGCCCTCTATGCAGCGGTGTTCGGCACGACCGTCGCCATCGTTTCCACGGCTTCCGCCGAGGAGATCATCATTGGCGCCGCGACCGCGCAGACCGGCGGCCTTGCTCCCTACGACCAGCCGGCACTTGCCGGTCTGCGCATGGCGCTCGACGAACTCAACGCCAAGGGCGGTCTCGCAGGCAAATACACCGTCAAGCTGATCATCAAGGACACCCGCTCCGACACGGCGCAGACCGCCACCGTCGCCCAGGAACTGATCGACGCCGGCGCCAAGATCATGATCACGCCGTGTGACGCCGACCCCTCGATCTCGGCCGGCCAGCTCACCCAGCCGCTCGGCATTCCGACATTGACGCTGTGCGGCTCCGCCCCGGTGCTCACCGCCGCGGTCGGCGACGTCATGTTCGGCACCTATCCGGCCGACAATGTGCAGGCGACCGCGGTCGCCGACTTCGCCGTCGCCGAAGGCAAGAAGAAGGTCTTTCTCTTGACCTCGCCGGATTCCACCTACACGGCCAACCTGCCCGAATATTTCGGCAAGGTGTTTGAAAAGAAGGGCGGCGCTGTCGTCGGCCGCGGTACTTTCACCATGGGCCAGCCGGACTTCTCTGCCGAGATCACCAACATCAAGAGCCTCGCCGACCAGCCGGACCTGATCATGACGGCCGCCTACGAGCCTGATTTCCCGGCCTTCATCCAGCAATTGCGCGGCGCCGGCGTCACCATTCCGGTCTATGGCGCCGATGCCATCGGCACACCGACCATCAAGGGATTGGGCAAGCTGGTCGACGGCGTCGTCTACACGGCGGCCGGCTATGCCGAGCCGGGCAGCAAGCTGGAGGCCTTCAACGCCGCCTTCGCCAAATATGCCGGCCACGCGCCGGAATCGACCTATGAGGTGAATGGCTACGAGATCGGGCTGATCCTCGACCAGGCGGTCAAAACGGCCGGCTCAGATGATCCCAAGGCGATCCGCGACGCCATTGCCGGCCTCAAGGACTTTGACGGCATCACCGGCAAGATCACCTATGCCGGCACCGACCGCATGCCGCTGAGGCCCGTGGCGCTGATGCGCTATGAGGGCGGCGAGGGCAAGCACATCCAGACCATGATCCCCGACGCCGCCGACGTGCCGGCGCCGTGACATCATGCTGAGCGTCGAAGCCCTGAAAATACGTTACGGCGAAGTCGAGGCGGTGCGCCGCGTCGATCTCGCCGTCGACAGCGGCGAGATCATCGCGCTGGTCGGCGCCAATGGCGCCGGCAAGAGCTCGACGCTTGGCGCCATCGCCGGGCTGGTGCCTGCTGTATCAGGCAAAGTGGTCTTCGACGGCGTCGACATCACCGGCCTGGCGCCGGAGGCGATCGCCCGCAAGGGTGTGTCGCTGGTGCCGGAGGGCCGGCGCATCTTCGCTGGCCTGACCGTGGCCGACAATCTGCGTCTCGGCGGCGCGATGCACCTGCCGGCGACGGAGGCGAGGGCGCGCGAAGAGGAGATGCTGGAGCTGTTTCCGATTCTGCGGCGCTACCATCGCGTCAAGGGTGGCAATCTCTCCGGCGGCGAGCAGCAGATGCTGGCCATCGCCCGGGCATTGATGGGCAAACCGCGCATGGTGCTGCTCGACGAGCCGTCGCTCGGCCTTGCCCCGCAGCTGATCGACACCGTCTTCGACCTGATCGCCGAATTGCGCCGCAACGGCCTGACCATCCTTCTGGTCGAGCAGAACGTGGCGCTGGCGCTGGAGATCGCCGACCGCGCCATCGTGCTTGCCAATGGCGAGGTGGTGCTATCGGGCACCGCGAAGGAGCTCGCCACCTCGGACCTTGTCCGCCAAGCCTATCTCGGAGCCTGAACCATGATCGCGCAGCAGATCATCAATGCGGTGAGCCTCGGCGGCGTCTATGCGCTGCTGGCACTGGGGCTGGCGATCGTCTTTTCCATCGTCGGCCTGATCAACTTCGCCCATGGCGAGCTGATGACACTGTCGGGCTATGCCTTGCTTGCCGCGCTGGTTTTCGGTCTGCCGTTTCCGGCGGCGGTGCTAGTCGCCGTGTCTTGTGGCGCGTTGGCAGCGGTTGCCATGGAGCGTGTTGCCTTTCGGCCGATGCGCGGCGCCAGCGTCACCAGTCTGCTTCTGACCAGCTTCGCCGTTTCGAGCCTGCTGAAGGTCGTCTTCCAGAACGGCATCTCGGCCCGGCCGCAGGCTGTCGCCATGCCTAGCTGGATGACCGGCGCCTTCTCTTTCGGCGACTTCACCATCGGTGTCGGCCCGAGCATCTCCATCGTCGTCTCGGCATTGGCCCTGATTGCGCTGGAACTCTTCCTGCGCCGCACCGTGACCGGCACGGCGATGCGCGCGGCGGCCGAGGATTTCAATGTCGTGCGGCTGATGGGCATCCCGGCCAGCCGCATCATCGCCACCGCCTTCCTGCTCTCCGGCCTGCTGGCCGGCCTGGCGGCAATGCTGTGGGTGGCGCAGCGCGCCTCCGTCGACCCGCTGATGGGTTTTACCCCAGTGCTGAAGGCTTTCATCGCCGCCGTCGTCGGCGGGCTGGGCAGCCTGCCGGGTGCTGTCGCCGGCGGCTTCCTGCTCGGTATCATCGAAGTGCTGCTGCAGGCGACACTGCCGGCGGCGGTCGCACCCTATCGCGACGCCATCGTGCTCTCCGGCGTCATCGCCGTGCTGCTGGTGCGGCCGCAAGGCCTGATCCCGGCGGTGCGCGTGCAGAGAAGTTGAACCAATGTACACCAAGCCCGAATTCGCGCCGCTCTCGCAGGACGACGTCTTCGGCCTGATCGAGGCGGCCGCCTTCGCCACGGTGGTGACGTCAGGGCCGGAGGGACTCGTCGCCTCGCATCTGCCTATCGTGCTCGACCGAAAGCGGGGAGCGAACGGCACGCTGGTGTCGCATCTGGCCCGGCAGAACCCGCACAGCGCGTTGATTGCGGAGGGCCGGGAGACGATCGCAATCTTCCACGGGCCGCATGGCTATATCTCGCCGTCCTGGTATCCGCGCAACCCGGTGCGCGACAGCGCGCCGACCTGGAACTTCGCCGTCGTCCATTGCCACGGCCGGCCGGCGCCACTCGACGATCACGCCACCGCCCGGCACCTCTTGCGGCTTGTCGACGTGCTGGAAAAGGGCCGCGCCGACCGCTGGCGCATGCGCGAGCTCGGGCCGGGCGGCATGGAGCGGCGCATACCGCACATCCTTGGCTTCGACCTGCCGATCGAACGGCTCGAGGCCAAGTTCAAGATGGGGCAGGACGAGCGGCTCTACGACACCAATGCCGCGATCGGCACGCTGGAGCGGAGCGATCCGGCACTGGCGACGATGATGAAGGCGCACAACGCGCATCGCAAGGACTGACCGTCGCAGCAATGCGGGCAAGGACAAAAATGATCCCCAATCTCAACATCGTCCCTTTCGTCAGCGTCGACCACATGATGAAGCTGGTGCTGAAGATCGGCGAGCGTTTCCTCACCGAGCTCGCCTTCTACATCGAGGATGATTTCCGCCGCTGGGAAGCCTTCGACAAGTCGCCGCGCGTCGCCTCGCACAGCGCCGAGGGCGTCATCGAGCTGATGCCGACCAGCGACGGCGAGGTCTATGGCTTCAAATATGTCAACGGCCATCCCAAGAACATGCGCGAGGGCCGCCAGACCGTGACCGCCTTCGGGATGCTGGCCGACGTCCACAATGGCTACCCCGTGCTGCTGTCGGAAATGACCATCCTGACCGCGCTGCGCACCGCGGCGATGTCGGCGCTCGCGGCCAAGCATCTGGCGCCGCCCGGCGCTGACTGCATGGCGCTGATCGGCAATGGCGCTCAGGCGGAATTCCAGGCGCTGGCCTTCAAGGCCTTGCTGGGCGTGCGCAAGCTGCGCTTCTTCGACATCGACCGCTCGGCGACGGAAAAGTGCATCCGCAATCTCGCTGGTTTTGGCTTCGAAATGGTCGCCTGCCGCTCTACCGAAGAGGCCGTCGAGGGGGCTGAGATCATCACCACCGTCACCGCCGACAAGCAGTACGCCACCATCCTCACCGACAACATGGTCGGCTCGGGCGTGCACATCAACGCGGTTGGCGGCGATTGTCCGGGGAAGACTGAACTGCACCGCGATATCCTGCTGCGCTCCGACATCTTCGTCGAATACCCGCCGCAGACCCGCATCGAGGGTGAGATCCAGCAGCTTGCACCGGATCATGAGGTGACCGAGCTGTGGCAGGTCATCACTGGTGCGGTGCCTGGCCGGCGCGATCCGGCCCAGATCACGCTGTTCGATTCGGTCGGCTTCGCCATCGAGGATTTCTCGGCGCTGCGCTATGTCAGGGATCAGCTGCGATCGACTGGCCTCTACCAGGAACTCGACATGCTGGCCGACCCCGACGAGCCGCGCGATCTGTTCGGCATGCTGCTCAGGGCCGCGGTGGTGGCGAAGACAGGGTAGGCGGCGGTGTAGCGCCGGCAATTGTCGATGTCGGCACCGCCCCTCATCGCCCTGCCGGGCACTTCTCCCCGTATAGTGACGGGGAGAAGGGCGCCTTCGCAAAGGATTTCGCCAATCTCCAGCATTGCAGAAAGGGAGCCGAGGTCGCGGCCAGATCCCTTCTCCCCGTCACTATACGGGGAGAAGGTGCCGGCAGGCGGATGAGGGGCAGCGCAAACCTCAAGCGATTGCCCTGGGCGTTATTTGAGGCAGGGGTGACATCAGCAGGCAGATGCCGTATATTGACATAAAGATGTCTTTATGTGACTTAGGCGCGACTGTCGCCCCGAGGACGAAATATGTCGCAAAACCCATCATCGTTGGACGACCTGTTCGGCCCCGTCGCGGCCAAGCCCGACGGATCGGAAGTGCTTGCAGCACTGACGGCGGCGGCGCGCGAACGCATCCTCATCCTCGACGGCGCCATGGGCACGCAGATCCAGGGCCTCGGCTTCGACGAGAACCACTTCCGTGGCGACAAATTCGCGGAGTGCGCATGCCACCAGCAAGGCAACAACGATCTGCTGATCCTGACGCAGCCCAAGGCGATCGAGGAGATTCACTATCAATACGCCATATCAGGCGCGGATATCCTTGAAACCAACACCTTCTCCTCGACCGCCATCGCCCAGGCGGATTACGGCATGGAGGACGCGGTCTACGCGCTGAACCGCGACGGTGCGCGGCTGGTGCGCAGGGCAGCGGTGAGGGCACAGCAGGAGGACGGCAAGCGTCGCTTCGTCGCCGGTGCGCTGGGACCGACCAACCGCACCGCCTCGATGTCGCCGGATGTCAACAATCCCGGCTACCGCGCCGTGACGTTCGATGAATTGCGCCTCGCCTATGGCGAGCAGCTGCGCGGTCTCATCGACGGCGGCGCCGACATCATCCTGATCGAGACCATTTTTGATACGCTGAACGCCAAGGCGGCGATCTTCGCTTGCAACGAGATCTTCATCGAGAAGGACGTGCATCTGCCGATCATGATCTCCGGCACGATCACCGACCTGTCCGGCCGCACGCTGTCCGGCCAGACGCCGACGGCTTTCTGGCACTCGGTCCGTCACGCCAACCCGTTCACGATAGGCCTCAATTGCGCGCTTGGCGCCAAAGCCATGCGCGCCCATCTGGACGAAATATCAGGCGTCGCCGACACCTTTGTCTGTGCCTATCCCAATGCCGGCCTGCCCAAT
This sequence comes from Mesorhizobium sp. M6A.T.Cr.TU.016.01.1.1, assembly GCF_003952585.1. Taxonomy (NCBI): domain Bacteria; kingdom Pseudomonadati; phylum Pseudomonadota; class Alphaproteobacteria; order Hyphomicrobiales; family Phyllobacteriaceae; genus Mesorhizobium; species Mesorhizobium sp. M6A.T.Cr.TU.016.01.1.1. The sequence goes on along the minus strand of NZ_CP034452.1, from coordinate 6,431,580 downwards.
GAATTCGGCCGATATGACGAGAGCCCGGAATTCATGGCCGCGCAGATCGAGGATTTTGCGCGCGACGGATTGGTCAACATCGTCGGCGGCTGTTGCGGCTCGACGCCGGACCACATCCGCGCCATCGCACAGGCGGTGAAGAAATACCCGCCGCGCGCTGTTCCCGTCATCGAACCGAAGATGCGCCTGTCGGGGCTCGAGCCGTTCACGCTGACCGACGAAATTCCGTTCGTGAATGTCGGCGAGCGCACCAATGTCACCGGCTCGGCGAAATTCAGGAAGCTGATCACGGCGGGCGACTATGCCGCCGCGCTCGACGTCGCCCGCGATCAGGTCGCCAACGGCGCGCAGATCATCGACATCAACATGGACGAGGGCCTGATCGATTCGAAGAGGGCGATGGTCGAATACCTCAACCTGATCGCCGCCGAGCCTGACATAGCCCGCGTTCCCGTGATGATCGACAGCTCCAAATGGGAGATCATCGAAGCCGGCCTGAAATGCGTGCAAGGCAAGCCGCTGGTCAACTCCATCTCGATGAAGGAAGGCGAGGAGGCCTTTCTGCACCATGCGAAGCTCGTCCGCGCGTATGGCGCGGCGGTGGTCGTCATGGCCTTCGACGAGGACGGCCAGGCTGACACGCAGGCGCGCAAGGTCGAAATCTGCACCCGCGCCTACAAGCTGCTGACCGAGCAAGCGGGATTTCCGCCCGAGGACATCGTTTTCGATCCGAACATCTTTGCCATCGCCACCGGCATCGACGAGCACAACAATTACGGCGTCGACTTCATCGAAGCCGCACGGCAGATCATTGCGACGCTTCCCCATGTCCATATATCGGGCGGCGTGTCGAACCTCTCCTTCTCGTTCCGCGGCAACGAGCCGGTGCGCGAGGCCATGCATGCCGTGTTCCTCTACCATGCCATCCAGGCCGGCATGGACATGGGCATCGTCAACGCCGGGCAGCTTGCCGTCTACGACACGATCGATCCGGAACTGCGCGAAGCCTGCGAGGATGTCGTCAACAACCGTCAGCCGAAGGGCGGCGGCACAGCGACCGAACGCATGCTGGAACTCGCCGAACGTTTCAAGGGCACGGCGGGCAAGGAGGCGCAGGAACGCGATCTCGCCTGGCGTGACTGGCCGGTCGAGCAGCGCATTTCGCACGCACTGGTCAACGGCATCACCGAATTCATCGACCAGGACACGGACGAAGCGCGCCTTGCCGCCGAGCGCCCGCTGCATGTCATCGAAGGTCCGCTGATGGCAGGAATGAATGTCGTCGGCGATCTGTTCGGCGCCGGCAAAATGTTCCTGCCGCAAGTGGTGAAGTCCGCGCGCGTCATGAAGCAGGCGGTGGCCGGCCTGCTTCCGCACATGGAGGCGGAGAAGCTGGCGAACGCCGCCAATGGCGTCGACACTGGCGAGCGCCAGACCGCCGGAAAGATCCTGATGGCGACGGTGAAGGGCGATGTCCACGACATCGGCAAGAACATCGTCGGCGTGGTTCTCGCCTGCAACAATTACGAGATCATCGACCTCGGCGTCATGGTGCCGGCGGCGAAGATCCTGCAGACGGCGCGCGAGCAGCAGGTCGACATCATCGGCCTTTCCGGCCTGATCACGCCTTCGCTCGACGAGATGGCGCATATGGCCGCCGAAATGGAGCGCGAAGGCTTTGATATTCCGCTCCTGATCGGCGGTGCGACGACCAGCCGCGTGCACACGGCGGTAAAGATCCATCCGCGCTATGCCAGAGGCCAGACGGTCTACGTCACCGATGCCAGCCGCGCGGTCGGCGTGGTGTCGGCACTGCTGTCGAACGAGACCAAGGGCGGCTATGTCGACAACGTTCGTGCCGAATACAAGAAGGTTGCCGATGCGCACGCGCGCAGCGAAGCCGACAAGCAGCGCTTGCCGCTGGCCAAGGCGAGGGCCAACGCCCACAGGATCGACTGGTCGGCCTATGAGCCGCCGAAGCCGTCCTTCCTCGGCCTGAAAATCTTCGAAGGCTGGGATCTGGCCGAGCTCGCGCGCTATATCGACTGGACGCCATTCTTCCAGACCTGGGAGCTGAAGGGGCGCTATCCAAAAATCCTCGACGACGAGGCCCAAGGGCCGGCGGCACGCCAGCTTTTCGAGGACGCCCAGGCGATGCTGAAAAAGATCATCGCGGAAAAATGGTTCGCGCCGAAGGGCGTGATCGGCTTCTGGCCGGCGAATACCGTCGGCGACGATATCAGGCTGTTCACGGACGATAAGCGATCGCAGGAGCTGGCGACCTTCTTCACGCTGCGCCAGCAACTAACCAAGCGCGACGGCAAGGCGAACGTCGCGCTGTCGGATTTCGTCGCGCCTGCCGACAGCGGCAAGGCCGACTATCTCGGTGGCTTCATCGTCACCGCTGGCATCGAGGAGGCGGTGATCGCCGAGCGCTTCGAGCGGGCGAACGACGACTACTCGTCGATCATGGTCAAGGCGCTGGCCGACCGTTTCGCCGAAGCCTTCGCCGAGCGCCTGCACGAACGAGTGCGCAAGGACTTCTGGGCCTATGCGCCGGACGAGGCTCTGGCGCCGGACGAGCTGATCGGCGAACCCTATCGCGGCATCCGCCCGGCACCCGGCTATCCGGCGCAGCCCGATCACACCGAGAAGGCGACGCTTTTCCGCCTGCTCGACGGCGAGCGCAATGCCGGCGTCAGCCTGACCGAAAGTTTTGCGATGTGGCCGGGCTCCTCCGTGTCCGGCATCTACCTGTCGCATCCCGAGAGCTATTATTTCGGGGTGGCCAAGGTCGAACGCGACCAGGTCGAGGATTATGCGCGGCGCAAGGGCATGGCGCTTGCCGAGGTCGAGCGCTGGCTCGGCCCGATCCTCAACTATGTGCCGGCGCAGGGACTTGACGCAGCCGCGTGAGGCGGGTGCGTGAAAGTCACGCCGTCAGACTGGCGGCGTTTGAGTAAACTCCTGAATGGTCCAGTTTGCGCTAGGTCAGCACCGAGCACGCGGACTTCTTCGTGCGCAACCTCGTTGCGATCCTCGCCGAGGAACGGATCGGCCTTGCGGTTCGCCAGCCAACGGCTTTGACTTACGGCGACTTCGGCAACGTTGCCTAATCTAATGAACATCGGTGAGCGCCCATGATGGTGAGGCTCGCCGGAGAGCAGCGGACGGCGAGAGGCGATCAGCCGCCCGCTGACATAAAGCTCGCGCTCATCCGAGCAACAAGGGTACGCGAGGCGCAAAATAGCCGGCTGAGCCGCATTTCACTTCTTGCGCGGATCGTCAGCCGGATTGATGTAAGTAATACGAAATGGTCCGACGAAATGAACCTCGATGATAGTCTCTTCGCCTCCCGTCCAGACGTAATGCGTTTGATTTGCTGGCAGCGCGTGGAAGGCTCCGGGTTTTAGCAGGTCGCCAGTCTTTTCGCCCTTTTCGCCGACTCCAAAGCCAATGCTACCGCTGACCAGGGTGATGGTCTCGGCATACGGATGAGTGTGGGGCGGAATCTGATAGTTGGGCGGAAACTTGGAGCGTGTGACAACCACTTCGCCAGTCTTTGTCGGATCGCCCATCAAGACAGTGGCTTTGGCCCCTTTTGGCAGGCTAGGATTATCCTTCCATACCAGCTTTTCAGGCGTAAGCAGGGTCACATCCATATCGCCCGCGAATGCCGAACCTCCATATACGGTCAAAACTGTTGCAACTGTAACACCGAAGGCAAGTGTGGATGATCTGCGATAGATAGGTTTCATCGCTTCCTCCATCTAGCATGTGCATGTTGCACTCGAACAAATCATCCCGAGCCCGATCCGACCACTTGTCAAATCAACTAATAGGAAATGGCGCTCTTTGCTCGTTCCGATGGAGAGACGAACGGCAAAGGTCAACCTCAAGTTTAGTCTCGATACAAGCATCGGATTTCACCACTAGATTCATGGGGGCGGGTGAAAACTTGCCAAGGCCGCGCGCTGCGGCAGTAGTCGCGGCTGCGGTGACGGTTTACTGTCTTCGGTGAAGCCGATATGCGGCTGAACAAGGGAGGCAGAAAATGGCTTACTGCACCTACACTTGCAAAGAGTATCCGGGAATGGAGATGTGCCCAGGACGGTTCGAAGCGGAGACAGAAGAAGAGCTATGGAAGCACATTGAGCTCCATGCCTCGGTCGCCCACAAAGAGGACCCTGCCTTGTGGTCTTCTGAGGATAGAGCACAGGTCGAGGCTCTCATTAGGAGGCATGCGTAAGCTGCTCCGTTCTGCGTTTGTCAAAGACTCGGTTGTGAGGCGATCATACCGTCCGCCGTCGCGACCAGGGGGCGGGCCAAACTTGCCAAGGCCGCTCCGCGCCGACCCGCGGATTACGGTGACAGTCCACTATTTATTTTCGCCGCCTGCCTCGTTTTCCGGGTTTCACGGCTTTGCCGATTTGCCCGGCGATGCGGCAGACCGGGAGCGCGAGCAAGGTGCACCATGCGGCGGGGCGACGTGGTAAAAAGTGCACTGTCACCGTAATTTCGCCGCCCGATCACACCGAGAAGGCGACGCTTTTCCGCCTGCTCTACGGCGAGCGCAATGCCGGCGTGAGCCTGACCGAAAGCTTTGCGATGTGGCCGGGCTCCTCCGTGTCCGGCATCTACCTGTCGCATCCCGAAAGCTATTATTTCGGCGTGGTCAAGGTCGAACGCGACCAGGTGGAGGACTATGCGCGGCGCAAGCGCATGCCGCTTGCCGAGGTCGAGCGCTGGCTCGGGCCGATCCTCAACTATGTGCCGGCGCAGGGACGCAGCCGCGTGAGGGCGGGAGGCGTGAAATCACGCTGCGAGGCTGATGTGCCATTGCGCCCGAGCATCGAAAGGCCCGGCAGTTCGACGCATCGCTTTCAGGCCTGCGGCTTAACGTAAGAAATCATATGAGCGACGGCCATCTCAGCGCCACTTGTCATTTTCTCTTTGCTCTTGGCCATTTCAATGCGCGCCAGGACGTCTTCAACGCTTGCCCCGTTGTCGATCGCAAGCGCGACATCACTCAGAACTGCTTTCTGAGCGGAGGCGACTCGGCTCGCATCGGCCGGATTTGACGAAAGGCTGACAGCTATTGCCTCATGCGCCTTGTTCGCTACCACGATTAAGGTGCGCGTAGTAATCTCAACATTAAAAAGACTTTGTTTAGCAGCCTTTCCTTTCAACCATCCAAAAATGCCCACCACATCACTCCCCAAATCCAATCTGATATTCCGGGCGAATGATGATTTCCTTGCCGCGGTGGAGGTTTAAAAGTTCTCCGAATGAGAAGTCCACTGCGTCAGGTGTAATCTCGCTTTCGAGTTTCGACTCATCAAACATGAATTGCTCCATTTTGCGGATGACACTATCGCGCGCGACGGTAGCGGGCAATCGTCGCTCGTTAGGCGGGATTACGGTGACAGTGCACTATTTATTTTGGCCGCCTGCCTCGTTTTCCGGGTTTCACGGCTTTGCCGATTTGCCCTGCGATGCGGCAGACCGGGAGCGCGGGCAAGGTGCACCATGCGGCGGGGGCGACGTGGTAAAAAGTGCACTGTCACCGTAATTGCACCGTAATTCGATCGGCGGCTTCGCGCAGCTGACCTCGATCAGAGCGGCGGGCATTTCGACGCGGATCGTCCGCGACTATCGCGTCAAAGATCGCTTGGATAGTCCCTGCTGCTGAACTCTCCTGCTTCCATCTTCTCACGACGCTTGCTCTGGGCGGCAAGCCCGTCATGAAGCACATAGAGCAGCGCTTCAGCGTCCGGCAGGCTCAGCAAGACACGATCGTAAGCCGTTTCGCTATCGAGGTAGTGCGCGGCAACGAGGTTTAGGACATCGGCTAGCGCGTTCAACGCAGCATCAACCTTGATCCTGGTCGCATCTTGGAGCGGCCTTGCGGATGGATTAATCCGCTGGTCCAAGTTGTTGTGGCCGATCCGGTTGTTCCGCCAGTCTCGGCAGAATTCTTCGGCCTTCACCGCGAGGTCGACCTTCGCCCTGACGGCATTGGCGACAGTCGTGTCCGGAATGATATCGGCCAGGCGCCGAACGGTGAGCGTCTGGTGGCCGGCGACCGTCGGCCTGTCGGTAAGTCTGGAAATGGCAAGCAGCACTTGATCGAAGATACTGTCTTGCACGATGCGGAAGAAGCTGCCGGCCGCTTCGTTCAACAGATCGACGCGCGATTTCTTGGTCCCGAATAGGATCTTGTATTGATCCCAAACCAGGTGAATTTGGGAAAGCTCCTGAACAAGTTCAGCGTAGATCGCACCCAGATCCTGACCCATGATTTGCTCATAGTCGGCACGCGACTCGGCCGCAGTACGTGTCGTCGACATTTGTGGTTGCTACCTTTTAGGCGATGACGATTCGGAAGATGCCGAAGGCGATCAGCCCTATCCCCAACAGGTCCAGAATGATGCCGAGCGGCTTGGCCTTCCAAGGATGGCCAGTGACAATGCCGTTGAGCCCTCCGATGCCCCGCTGGACCAGTGTTTGCTGCATCGGACGATTGATCCACTCCCCGATGCCGCAAGAGAGCACCCCAAGCCCAATCAAAAGGAGCGGATCGTGCTTCGCAGCCGCAGCTGCGACCGTTAGTGCTAAGCCGGCCGCCGCCACTGCCTTCCACCAATGTTCGATATTGAGAGCTTCAAGTGGACTCGACATTCTGACGTCCCCGCCAAACGATGCTACGCTGACAGGCGAGCTTCCCCATGGTTGTCGCAGTCATCCTTATCTTCAGCCTTTGAAACCGAGACGTGAAGTTTAAGGGCCTGCATGACTTTCATGATAGTCGCGAACTCGGGGTTTCCTTCGGCGCTTAGTGCTTTGTAGAGGCTTTCACGAGAGACGCCGGCCATCTTCGCGATCTGCGTCATGCCGCGAGCCCTGGCGACGTCACCAAGCGCCGCAGTTACAAGCGCTGGGTTTCCTTCTTCGAAGGCTGCATTGATGTAGGCGAAAATCATTTCTTCGCTTTCGAGGTGCTCTGACGCGTCCCAGGGTTTGGTTTTTAGGGCCATGAGATCACTCCTTTACTTTCTTCTTCAACGCCTTTGCGGCGGCGATGTCGTCCTTCTGGGAACTCTTGTCGCCGCCACCGAGCAGAATGATGATGGTGCCGCCGATCTGCATGAAATAGACCCGATAGCCTGGGCCGTAGTGTATGCGAAATTCACCAACTCCCTCTCCAACCGTCGCCACGTCGCCGAGATTTCCAAGCGAAACGTTCTTCGAGACGCGCGAGAATCCTCGCGCGGGCTTGCATGTCTCGGAGTGATTTGAACCAACTAGCGAAGTGCTCGGTCTCTCGGACTTCGATCATGCACACGTATCCTACGGGCTACAACTTTACAAGGGGTGAATTGTTCCTTGGCCGCCGACTGGAGCACAGATTTCATCAGGGGCCTAGGACATAGAGGCGAAGGCCAACCTTCAGAAAAAAGTAAAAGACAGTTGTAGTTCCTATCAGAGACACACATGCAAAGGCGATCAGAACAGATCTAGGAAACACCCGCATCGGCCTCATGGGAAGTCTTTTGCCCTGACCGTTGCCCCACCGCACACTTAGAACGTTCGGAAGTTCAACTCCACGAGTGTCGATAATGGAAATCCTGAAAAACTCTTTCCCGGCCAAAGAAGGAAACGTGAGCGCGAGCCTATCGTTAGGTAGAATATCCGGTGTGAATTTCCTCGGCGACCAAATTTCATAGTGCTGAGGCTGATAATTTAACGTGACCTCAACGCCATCTATAGCGGCCCTGCCTGTATTCTGTACCCATATCTCTTGTGTCCGTACTGGTATATTTGCACCTCCGTTCGGATTTGGAAGTTGATAAAAATGTTGATGCGTAACAGACCATCCCAGCCGACCTCTCGCAGTAAGCAGTTGAGTGGCAATGGCAATGAGCCCTGCAATTGATAGCGACTGCCCGATGTTTGAAGAGAAGAACTCTTTTATGATCTCAAGCATGTGTTGCCCCCTCCCAGAGAAGACGCAGCATGTCGGCCTTTTGGTGCAGGCGCAAGCTTCGCCCCCCGCGAGGGCGTGCTTGAATAATTAACCGAATGCGTGCGTCCGACTGACACGAAATGTTCTACTTATGAAACTGGAAAATCGCTTTAAAATCAATTGGCTGGGGAACCTGGATTCGAACCAGGACTAACGGAGTCAGAGTCCGTGGGTCTACCGTTAACCTATTCCCCAGCAGGCGCGGTTGAAGAACACCGCGCGGGCAGGGCGGCGATGGCGCCGCGCGTGCCTTGTAGCCGCCGCCGGAAAATAGTCAAGCCTGCCGAGCGCTTCAATCACCACGTTTCATCAGGCGTATTTCCAAGTGCCACACCTCATTTCCCACCCCGACCGAGCTGCGAGTGCTCAAAAAACAGCACGACGCCGAGCGCTATCACCAGCGGGATGATCAGGTAGAACAGCCGGAACACCAGCAGTGCGGCCAGCACGCCGACCGGGTCCATGTGCGACAGGCCGGCGAGGAAGACCACCTCGAACACGCCGAGCCCGCCCGGCGCATGCGAGATCTGCGCGATCGAGAACGACACCAGGAAGACGCCGAGCACGACGAAATAGCCGGGATTGCCTGATACGGGCAGGGCGAAGAAGATGATCGCCGCCGCTGCCAGAAGCTCGATCGGGCCGATCAGCAATTGCCGCGCGACGATCGGCAGCGCCGGATAATGGACCTGAAAACTGCCGATCTTCAGCGGCCTGAGATGCAGCCAGCTGCCGAAGACATAGGCCGCCACCAGCAGCAGCATGGCGACGCCCGCGGCGATCGCCAGGCCATGGTGCGGTGCGCCGGAGAACCGGTCGATGATCTCCGGCTCGAAGACCAGCACGAGGCCGGAGACGAGGATCGTCGACAGCACGAAGGTGATCCAGCAGATCGCCACCAGGACGCCGACATCCTGCCCGGTCAGCCCCCTTGTGCCATAGGCGCGGTAGCGGATCACGGCGCCTGAAAATACCGAGCCGCCGATATTGTGCGACAACGCGTAGGTGGTGAAGGAGCACAGGGTGACGAACAGCCAGGAGACTCGTCTGCCGATATGCAGGAGCGCTATGTGGTCGTAGCCGGCCAGCGACGCATAGGCGATGACCGAGCTCAGCGCGGCGAGCACCCAGCCGCGGGCAGGGATGGCGACGATGCCGTCCCAGACGTCGTCGAGCGAAATGCCGCGCAGCTCGTGCAGCAGCAGCCACAGCGAGAAGACGACCGCCGCAATGCCGACGACCGGCCAGAAATAGCGCCTCCAATTCATGACGTGACGATCATGCGTTGCAGCCCCGTTGCCCCTTTTTCGGTTCGCGTCGGGAAAACTGTCCGCGATTCCGAATGTTCCATCTCCGCCATTTCAGAAATGCCTTATCGAAGCCGGCTATTCAACCGGCAAGGCGCGCTGCGGCGGCCTCTTCTTCCCTTCTCCCCTTGTGGGAGAAGGTGGATCGGCGCCTAGCGCCGAGACGGAAGAGGGGTATTGGAAGAAATGAGGCCTTGCCAAGCTGGAACACCCCTCATCCGACCGAGGAGCCTGTCCTCGGGCTTGCCGGAGGCAAGACCCGTGGGCTCGGCCACCTTCTCCCACAACAAGGGGAGAAGGGATCACCAACATCGCCGCATCTCAAGCCACCGGCAAAATTCGACCCCTGCGCTCTTGGTGATCCGGGCCGGCGCTGCTAGTCTGGCGGCAACTTAGAACACATGACAGCGCCTGCTGCGTCCGGTCTCCGGTTCGCGCGGCGCCGGAAGGAACTGAAGTGGAAGACCACGACACCGGCGCTGGCGCGCCGGAAGTGGGCGTGTCCAGGGCTTCGCCGCCGCCATCCGGCCGGGCAAGCCCATCCGCCGGCCGGCACAATGGCCGCCCGGTGCAGCCTTGGTCCAGTCATGGACAGGCAGGCGACGCGCCCCAGCATCAGAATGGCCAGCAGAAGGCCAAGACCAGGAAGCGGCGCAAACGCCGGCGCGGCCGCAAGGTTTTCGTGCGCGATGACGCTCAGTTCGCAGCGGCCGGACTGTCGGCGGCCGCCGGCGGCGCTCCGGCCAGCCGCCCGCCCGAGGCGATCGTCGCGCCTTTGCCCTCAACTGCGCCGAGCAGGCCGGAGCAGGACATTCGCCGTCCGCCGGTGCAGGAGCTGCCGGTGTTTGCCGCACTCGACCTCGGCACCAACAATTGCCGGCTGCTGGTGGCGGTGCCGACGCGGCATGGCCAGTTCCGCGTCATCGATGCTTTCTCGCGCATTGTCCGGCTGGGCGAGGGCCTCACCGCCAATGGGCGGCTCGGCCAGCCCGCGATGGACCGTGCGGTCGAGGCGCTGAAGATCTGCGGCGACAAACTGCGCAGCCGCAAGATCAGGAAGGCCCGGCTGATCGCCACCGAAGCCTGCCGCACGGCCGCGAACGGCGCCGAGTTCCTCGATCGCGTCGAGCGCGAGGCGGGCTTGAAGCTCGAGATCATCGACCGCCAGACCGAGGCGCGGCTGGCCGTGTCTGGCTGCGGCTCGCTGGTCGACCGCGACACGCAAGGCGTCGTCCTGTTCGACATCGGTGGCGGCTCCTCGGAAATCGCGCTGATCGATCTCACCGGCCACCGCTCGCCGCGGCTCGCCAACCACATCGTCTCCTGGACGTCGCTGCCGGTCGGCGTGGTTTCGCTGGCCGAGCGCTTCGGCGGCCGCACCGTCACCCGCGAGATATTTACCGCCATGGTCGAGGATGTGGCAGTGCGCCTGCATGCCTTTGACGGGCGCGACCGGCTGAGCCATGTGCTCGCCAGCCCGAAATTCCATCTGCTCGGCACCTCGGGCACGGTGACGACGCTGGCCGGCGTCCACCTCGACCTGGAGCGCTACGACCGCCGCCGGGTCGACGGGCTGTGGATGGACCGCGACAGCGTCGACCGCATGGTCGAAAAACTGGTCGGCTGGGACTTTCAGCAGCGCGTCGCCAACCCTTGCATCGGCGCCGATCGCGCCGATCTGGTGCTGGCCGGCTGCGCCATCCTGGAAGCGATCCGCGCGGTATGGCCGTCGGAAAGGCTGCGCGTTGCCGACCGCGGCTTGCGTGAAGGCATATTGAGCGAATTGATGGCCGACGACGGTGTCTGGCGCAACAGTGGACGTGGCAGAGCATGATCCCGAACCGAAGGACCGCGTCAGCGAAAAGTGGCAACCGGTTTTCTCGGACCCAAGCGGAAGCATTGCTTAGGTGAACAGTCGACCCCCACTCCGTCGAGCTTCGCTCGACACCTCTCCCCCGATCGACGGGGTAGAGGAAGGGCGCGAGCTTATGCAGGCTGGCGCCCTTCCTCTCCCTCCGGAGGGGGGAGAGGTGGCGCTGCGAAGCAGCGACGGAGTGGGGGAAGCCGTTCACGAAACGCGCAGCCGCCGAAAAACGGCCGCAACTCGGCGAGCGAGAAAACTCAAACAAGAAATCAAGCAATGACCAAGAAACCGGAAAAACCAGGCTCTGCCAGCATTCGCGTGCTAAAGACGCGGATCAAGAAGAAGAGCGGCCTGAAGGAATCGTCACGCCGCTGGCTGCAGCGCCACATCAACGATCCCTATGTCCAACGCTCCAAGGCCGACGGCTACCGCTCGCGTGCGGCCTACAAGCTGATCGAGATCGACGACAAGCACCATCTGCTCAAGCCCGGCATGAAGGTCATCGACCTTGGCGCGGCACCCGGCGGCTGGTGCCAGGTCGCCGCCGCGCGCACGAAATCGACGGCCGAACATCCGCATGTCGTCGGCATCGACTATCTCGAGATGGATGCGGTGCCCGGCGCGCCGGTGCTGTTGATGGATTTTCTCGATCCGCAGGCGCCCGAAAAGCTCGCCGAAACGCTGGGCGGCCGACCGGACATCGTTTTGTCCGACATGGCGGCGCCGACCACCGGGCATAAAAGGACCGATCACATCCGCACCATGTATCTGTGCGAGGTGGCAGCCGATTTCGCGCTGTCGGTGCTCAAGCCGGGCGGCCATTTCCTCGCCAAGACTTTTCAGGGCGGCGCCGAAAACGAGCTGCTCTCGAGGCTCAAGCAGAATTTCCGCTCGGTCCATCACGTCAAGCCGCCGGCCTCGCGCGATGAATCCGTGGAGCTTTATTTGTTGGCGAAGGATTTTAAGGGTTAGAGTCTTTTCCTTCTCCCCTTGTGGGAGAAGGTGGCCGCGAAGCGGCCGGATGAGGGGTGTTCTAGCTTGGCGCACACCTCGTCCAGATCGGTGACTCGGTAGCCAGCCTCTCATTTCTTCCAACACCCCTCATCCGTCTCGGCGCTAAAGCGCCGATCCACCTTCTCCCACAAGGAGACCTTTGCACAGAAGCCGAACGGTGATTCTGTGGTGAAGGTTGGAGCAGGGAGATTCGGGATGGCGGATCGTGTTTTGGGTCAGTTGAGTCTGGCGGACGGTCTGGCGGCGTCGGATGAGACGATTTTCGACCTAGTATCGAAGGAACTGGACTGGGCGCCGATCCGAACATTGCTGGGTCAGCGCAGCGGTCCTGGCTCGGGCAACACCAGCTATCCGGCGGAACCGCTGGTGCGCTGTCTTTTGCTGGGCATGTGGCATGGGCTGAGCGATCCGGCGCTTGAGGCGCAGATCCGGGACCGATTGTCGTTCCGCCGCTTTGCCGGTTTCAGCCTTTCGGACCGCACGCCCGACCATTCGACACTGTGGCGCTTCCGCGAGGAGCTGACGCGTGAGCGACTGATCGACAAGGTCTTTGAGGAGATCAACCGTCAGCTGGAGGAGAAGGGCCTGATCGTCAAGCGCGGCACCTTGGTCGATGCCACGTTCCTGCAGGCTCGTGGCCGTCCGCCCAAGCAGCCGAAAAAGGGCCACCAAGGTCCGGTCAAGCCGTCGGCCGACAAGGATGCGCGTTGGGGCAAGAAGGGCAAGAAGAGCACCTTCGGCTACAAGATGCACATCGGCGTCGACCAGGAGCACACCTTGATCCGGCGTGTCGAGGCGAGCGACGCCTCGGTCACCGACACCGAGCCGGCCGACCAGTTGATCTGCGGCGACGAGAAGGCGGCCTATGGCGATCAAGCCTATTACACCCACGCCCGCCATGCCCGGCTCGCCGCCGCCAACATTAAGGACCGGCTGATGCGGCGGCCCAACAAGCATCACCCCGAGTTGCCGCCGCGCCACAAGCTGCGCAACCGGCTGATCGCCAAGGTGCGGGCGGCAGTGGAGCGGCCTTTCGCCGTGTTCAAGGAGCGTTACGGCATGCGACGCCTGCGCTTCTTCAACCTCGCCACCAACCGCACGCAGTGCATACTGGCCGCCTGCGCTTACAATCTGCGCACCATGATTGGCGTCCTCTATCCACCCGATGAGAGGCGGACATGAGGGAGGAGTGCGTCCACAATCCGGCAGGATGGCTGCCTAAACCGACAAAGGCCTCGCAAGGGCCGCGGAAAACCGCTCTGCCGGCCTTCAAAAAGGCCCTCACTGACCACCGAAATCCACTTCGCTCCCCGTGCAAAGCCCTCACAAGGGGAGAAGGGAAGGAGCCCTCAGCTCCCCGGTGGGCCCACCTCCAGCGTCTTGGGCGCGGTCAGCCCGCCATATCCCGACACGGCGTTGCCGGCGTCCGGCGCCAGCCGCATGAATGACAGCGATGCGGCCGCCGACACGGCCGCGACGATGAAGAACGCGATGTGGAAGTCGCTTAGCGTCAGCGGCCCGCCATGGATTGTCGTCGACACTTCCAGGATGCCACCGGCCAGCGCCACGCCAAGCGCGATCGACAGTTGCTGGAAGACCGCGGCGATCGGCGTTGCCCTGCTGGTGTCGGCGGCCGAAATCTCGGCATAGGCAAGCGCGTTGATGCCGGTGAAGAACATCGAGCGGATGAAGCCGCCGACGAGCAGGGCGGCGAGGATCAGCAGATAGGGCGTTTCCGGCGTGAGCAAGCCGTTGATGGCGATCGACGCCGCCGCGATCAGCGAGCCGAAGATCAGCACACGGCGGAATCCGGCGACCCTGAAGATCAGCGCCGTGACGAATTTCATGCCGATGGCGCCGATCGCCGCCACGAATGTGATCATTCCCGATTGGAATGGCGTCAGCCCGAAACCGATCTGGAACATCAGCGGCAAAAGGAAAGGCACGGCGCCGATGCCGATGCGGAACAGTCCGCCGCCGAGGACCGAGGAGCGAAACACCTGGTTGCGGAACAGATCGAGCGCCAGCAGCGGATTCCTGGCGTGGCGCGCATGCAGGAGGTAAAGCACCGCTGCTACCAGCCCGACCGCCACGGTGAGAAAGCCGGCAATCGGCGGCAAGGCGGGCAGGCTGACCACCGACAGGCCGAACACGATGCCCGATGCCGCCAGCCCGCTCAGCACGAAGCCGATGAAGTCGAGCGGCGGCGTCTGCGCCGATTCGGTTTTCGGCAGGAAGCGGGTGGCGAGCCAGATGCCGATCAGCCCGATCGGCACATTGATCAGGAAGATCCAGTGCCAGGTGAAATAGGTGGTGATGAAACCGCCGACCGGCGGACCGACGAGTGGCCCGACCAGTGCGGGAATGCTCAGCCAGGACATCGCGGCGACGAGCTCGCTTTTCGGCGTGGCGCGCACCAGCACAAGGCGTCCCACTGGCGTCATCATGGCGCCGCCAATGCCTTGCAGGAAGCGCGAAACCACGAAAGCCGGCAGCGAATTGGACACCGCACAAGCGACCGAACCGACGATGAATACGGCGATCGCCGCCCGAAACACGTTCTTGGCGCCAAAGCGGTCGGCCATCCAGCCGCTGATCGGAATGAAGACCGCCAGCGACACCAGATAGGCGGTCAGCGCCAGCTTGAGCGCGACCGGGCTTGTCTGCAGGTCGATGGCGATCGCCGGCAGCGACGTCGCGATCACGGTCGAATCCATGTTTTCCATGAAAAGAGCGACCGCCAGGATAAGCGGAATGGTGCGGTTCATGGAACGCGTCCGGATTGAATGTTCACCGCCGATTGCTTGCCGGTCCCTCGGGGGCAAAGGGGGCAAGCCGACACGCAGGGCGGGTACCACGGGTTGCGTCGGATGTCGCCTTAATTTGCCGTCACATTTATGCGACCCTGGCAGCCGAGCCAGTCCGGAGCCTTGCGAGGAATGGCGCAAATAAAAACCGCCTCGAGGGCGGGTCGATGGCGCGAATCAGCGCCATGAATAAATTCCTAGCATAACTGCCGTCACAAAGCAAGGATCACGAGCCCGCACACGTGCACAACCAATCGGCTTTTCATCGGCGACGGGACGTGTTACGAGCCAGCGCCAATCCTGAAAGGGAAGAAGACGAGTCGGCGCTGTCCATCCGGTCCAGCGCTTTTCATGCATTCCGAGGGCTGGCCATGGCAAAAATTATCGAAACGTCCACGGGCGCGTTGGCGCTGACCTTTGACGACGTGCTGCTTCAGCCGGGTCATTCCGAAGTCATGCCCGGCGAGACCGATATCCGCACCCGCATCGCCGGCGACATCGACCTGAACGTGCCGATCCTTTCCGCCGCCATGGATACCGTCACCGAGGCGCGCCTTGCCATCGCCATGGCCCAGGCCGGCGGCATCGGCGTCATCCACCGCAATTTCTCGCCGGCCGAGCAGGCCGAGCAGGTGCGGCAAGTGAAGAAATTCGAATCCGGCATGGTCGTGAACCCCGTCACCATCGGCCCCGAGGCGACGCTCGCCGATGCGCTGGGCCTGATGCGCACCTACAGCATCTCGGGCATTCCCGTGGTCGAGAATGGCGGCGCTGGCGGGCATACGGTCGGACGGCTGGTCGGCATCCTGACCAACCGCGACGTGCGCTTCGCCTCCGATCCGGCCCAGAAAGTTTACGAATTGATGACCCGTGAGAACCTGATCACGGTCAAGGAGAACGTCGATCAGGACGAAGCCAAGCGGCTCCTGCACCAGCACCGCATCGAGAAGCTGGTCGTGGTCGACAGCGACGGCAATTGCGTCGGGCTGATCACCGTCAAGGACATCGAGAAGTCGCAGCTCAATCCGCACGCCACCAAGGACGTGCAAGGACGCTTGCGCGCGGCGGCCGCCACCAGCGTCGGCGATGACGGTTTTGAGCGCGCCGAGCGCCTCATCGATGCCGGCGTCGACCTTCTGGTGATCGATACCGCGCATGGCCACTCGCAACGTGTCCTGGATGCGGTGACGCGGGCCAAGAAGCTGTCCAATTCGGTCCGCATCCTGGCCGGCAACGTCGCCACCGCAGAAGGCACGCTGGCGCTGATCGATGCCGGCGCCGACGCCGTCAAGGTCGGCATCGGGCCGGGTTCCATCTGCACCACCCGCATCGTCGCCGGCGTCGGCGTGCCGCAGCTTTCGGCGATCATGTCGGCGGTCGAGACGGCGCAGAAATCGGGCGTCTCGGTCATTGCCGATGGCGGCATCAAATATTCCGGCGATCTCGCCAAGGCGCTCGCCGCCGGCGCCAGTGCCGCCATGATCGGCTCGCTGCTGGCCGGCACCGATGAGAGCCCGGGCGAGGTCTACCTGCACCAGGGCCGCTCGTTCAAAGCCTACCGCGGCATGGGCTCGGTCGGCGCCATGGCCCGAGGCTCCGCCGACCGCTATTTCCAGGCCGAGGTGCGCGACACGCTGAAGCTGGTGCCGGAAGGCATCGAAGGGCAGGTGCCCTACAAAGGACCTGTGTCCGGCGTGCTGCACCAGCTTGCGGGCGGCCTGAAAGCCGCTATGGGTTATGTCGGCGGGCGCGACCTTGCCGATTTCCGCGACCGCGCCACCTTTGTACGCATATCCAACGCCGGACTTCGTGAAAGCCACGCCCATGACGTCACGATTACCCGCGAAAGCCCGAATTATCCCGGCGGAGCCTGACCAGCTTGCGCGAAGCCTGACGGCAATGATGCTGCGGCTGTCCCGCCACGCCGCCGCACTCTGTTTCGTCTGCGTGGCGGTTTTCGTCGCCATGACGGCGATGGAGTTCCTGTATTTCCGCCAGTTGACCGGTGGCCTGCCGTCGCTCGATTTGCGCTGGACCGGTTTCACCCCGGATGAAGGCATGGCCTGGCTGACGGCGCTCGGCCGGCGCGGCAGCGAGATCATCCTGGTCTGGCATTATCTGACCTTCGACCTCTTGTTCCCGGCGCTGCTGTCGCTGACGCTGGTCAGCCTGATCCTGGCCACGGGGCGGCGGCTGAAAAATTTCCGGGCGCTGTCCGCGCAGCTCCAGTCGCTGTTCGCGCTTGTCCTGGTGCTGCCCTACGCGCTTGCCGATTATGCGCAGAACTTCGCGGTGGCCCGCCTGCTCTCAGATTTCCTGTCGGCCAATCCGGATTCGCTGTCCTTCGCCTCGGCGCTGATCGTCACCAAATTCGCGCTTCTGGCGATACCGGTGATCGTCATCGCGGTTTTCCACCTGGCCGGTCAGAAACAGCGCTGAGCTTAGGGCCAGACAGGCTCAAGACTACAAATCGAACAGCGCGATCTTGCGCTTGTCGAACTTGATCGCGATCTCGCCGCGCACCAGTTTGAGCGCGGCCTCGCCGAACACGGCGCGCCGCCAGCCTTGCAAGGCCGGCACGTCGGCGGCCTCGCCCTCGGCGGCGATGCGGTCGATGTCGTCGCTGGAGGCCAGCACCTTCGAAGCGACGCCCTCCTTTTCAGCGACGATCCGCAACAGCACTTTCAGCAGTTCCGCGGCGGCATTGGAGCCTTCGGGCGGCTGAAAACTCTTCGGCAGCTTCGGCATGTCTTCCCTGGGCAAGGCAAGCGCGGTGTTGACTGCGCCAAGCAGCGCCGTTGCCGTCACCGAGCGTTCCCAGCCTTTCGGCGTGGTGCGCAGCTTGGCGAGTGCTGCCGCATCGCGCGGCGCCTGCTGCGCCACCTCGTAGATGGCGTCGTCCTTGAGCACCCGGCCGCGCGGCACGTCGCGTTCACGCGCCTCGCGCTCGCGCCATGCGGCCACCGCTTGCACGATCGCCAGCTCCTGCGGCTTGCGCAGCCGCATCTTCAGCCGTTTCCAGGCGTCCTCCGGGTGCGGATCGTAGGTCTCGCGCGCGGTCAGAACTTCCATCTCCTCGTTCAGCCAATGGGCGCGGTTCTCGCGCACCAGCTCGGCGCTGAGGTGCTGGTAGACCTCGATCAAATGGGTGACGTCGGCAAGCGCGTAGTCGAGCTGCTTCTCGGAAAGCGGCCGGTGGCGCCAGTCAGTGAAACGTGAGGACTTGTCGAGCCGGGCGCCGGTTATCTTCTGGACGAGCTGGTCATAGGAGACGCTGTCGCCGAAGCCGCAAACCATCGCCGCCACCTGGGTGTCGAACACCGGATGCGGGACCAGATCGCCGAGATGAACGATGATTTCGATGTCCTGGCGCGCCGCATGGAAGACTTTGACGACGGCCTCGTTGGCCATCAGCCTGAAGAACGGCTTGAGGTCGATGTCGGGTGACAGCGGATCGATCAGCGCCGTCACGCCGGGCGCCGCCATCTGGATCAGGCAGAGGATCGGCCAAAAGGTCGTCTCGCGAATGAATTCGGTGTCGACGGTGACGAAATCCGACTTTTCGAACGCGGCAACGGCGGTCTCAAGTTCTTCTTGGGTGGTGATGACGTGCATCAAATCGCTTTTGGCAAAAGGGTAAGGTCTCCTTCAATTTCAGCCGCGCGGGCTTTCGTCAAGCCGCAGCCCCGGGTTCAAGACACATGGGCCGTCATCATTGCTTCCCAGGCCCATCGGAATCATCATTGCGCTTGGCCAGCCGGGCGAAGACCGTCGATGTGCGCAAAAGGCCGATGAAACGGCTGCGATGGCCGGCCGGCACGCCGGATCGCACCTGCATCCGGTACAGGATGACGACGACGAAGATGGCGTAGACGACGGCGGTGAACACGAACAGCGCGCTTGGCCCGAAATACTGCATCGCCGTCGAGGCGGCGAACGGCCCGCCAATGGCGCCGAAGGAATAGAACAGCATCAGCGCCGCGTTGATCAGCACGAACTCGCCCTTGTCGGCGCGGTCGTTGGAGTGCGCCGCCGATAGCGAGTAGAGCGGCATGGCGAAGCAGCCGAAGATGAAGACGATCACGAAGTTGAGGGACGGGTCGCTGCGCGCCCAGAACACCAGCGCCAGCGATGCAAGCAGCGCGCAGCACGTCGTCATCAGCAGCACGGAACGCCGGTCCCAGCGGTCGGACAGATAGCCGAGCGGGTACTGGATGATGGCGCCGCCGAAAATGCCGACGCTGACGAAGGTGACGACGTCGGTGACCGACATGCCGATCTGTTCGGCATAAACCGGCGACAATGTGCGAAAGGCGCTGTTGGTGACACCGACGGCGATGCAGCCGAAGCAGCCGAGCGGCGAAATCCGCCAGACGCGGGCCAGGTCGAGCTTGACGTCTTCCGGCGGAGTCGGGTTGGAGCGGTCGCCGAGCGACACCGGCACCAGCGAGAGCGTGATCATGATCGACATGATGGCGAAGATGGCGAAACCGCCGGCGCCGAAGATCGGGATCAGGAACTGTGCGCTTGTGACCGAACCGATGTCGACCATCCGGTAGATGGCCAGCACCCGAGCGCGGTCCCTATTGGCGACTCCGGAATTGAGCCAGGCTTCCATGATAGTGAACAGGCCGGCGAAGCAGAACCCGCCGGCAAAGCGCACTGCGCACCACATAACCGGATCGACGACCAGCACCAAAAGCAATGTTCCGGCGGAAGCGATCGCCGCCAGCGCGGAGAAGGCGCGCACATGGCCGACGGCCTTCATGATGTGGGTTACGGCGAGGCAGCCGAGCAGGAAGCCGGCGAAATAGAACGTGCCCATCAAGCCGATGGTCGAGGCCGAAAATCCCTCCTGCGCACCGCGCAGCGCGATCAAGGTGCTCTGCAGGCCGTTGCCGCCGAGCAGGATGCCGGCGGCAATAAGGAGCGGGATCAGCGGGCGCATGGAGGACATGAAGGAAGGCCTGTCGTTGATCCTTCTTGGACCATCGCCCTGGTCAATGCCAGCGGCAATTCCCGGCGATTAGCGGGCCAGCCCCGGCAATCAGTATCTCAATTAGAATTTTGGCTTAGGGTCGGTCCTTCGCGCTCCCGATGGCGCACTGGGATGGCTGTCCGCCCTACCGCAGGATCCTGTTTGTCATCAGCCATTTCACGGAGCGGGGCCACGCGTAGTTCGCGCCCATGCGAAGATCGGTAAAGCCTTGCAAAACAGCTTTCCCGGTTTCAGCGTCGAGGATGCGAATGAACATAGTATGCTCTGTTCGGTTGACGCGCGTCACGACGCCTAGCAAGGCAAGAGACGCGCCGTGCTCTTTGGCAATTTTACCTTCACAGCCCCCGCAGTTGCGTAAGCCGTGCGGCGCACCCGCCTGCTCATCCCTCGCTGGCACATCAACGACTGTAAAACGCCCAGACTTGGAGAGCATGTCCTTCGCCATTTGTGCCGACTCGGACAGATAGCGCCTATCGTGTTCATCCGGGGGGATTATTCCTGCCCCAGCGCTCTTGTCCTCCAATTCGAAAGGAAACACCTCGATTGACATCGGCTTTGTCTGCTGAGCGTGCGCAAATGTGCAAGTGCCGACAAGCAGTGTCATCAGGACAGTCAATGTGCGAATGCGCATGGTAGTCCTCACATCAATGGACGGCCATTGTACACGGCTTGATCACCCTAATCACGATCAAAGCAGAGCAAACTCTACGCTTTAACCGTGGCGTGGACTTTTCAGAGAGCGTAGGGCGAGAGCCGAAGTCCAACCTGAGATGCTGCCCTAGCGCCGTCTGCCTTGACAAAGGCGGCCTCTCATGTGCTTTTCGCGCAAATTTTCGGGCCAGGCCATCATGCCTTGGCCGCAATCAACATCCGGACTTACCAATGACAATGCATCGTTACCGCAGCCATACCTGTGCCCAGTTGAGGAAGAGCGACGTCGGCTCTTCCGTTCGCCTGTCGGGTTGGGTGCATCGCGTTCGCGACCATGGCGGCCTGCTCTTCATCGATTTGCGCGACCACTATGGCCTGACCCAGATCGTCGCCGATCCGGATTCGCCGGCCTTCAAGATTGCCGAGACCGTGCGCGGCGAATGGGTCGTCCGCGTCGACGGCGAGGTCAAGGCGCGTCTGGCAGAGACCGCCAACGCCAATTTGCCGACCGGCGAGATCGAGGTTTTCGCGCGCGAGATCGAAGTGCTGTCGGCGGCCAAGGAATTGCCGCTGCCGGTGTTCGGCGAGCCGGACTATCCCGAGGACATCCGCCTCAAATACCGCTTCCTCGACCTGCGTCGCGACACGCTGCACAAGAACATCGTGGCGCGCACGAAAATCATTGCCGAGATGCGCAAGCGCATGGGCGAGGTCGGCTTCACCGAATTCTCGACACCGATCCTGACCGCTTCATCGCCCGAAGGGGCGCGCGACTTCCTGGTGCCGTCGCGCATCCATCCCGGCACTTTCTACGCGCTGCCGCAGGCGCCGCAGATATACAAGCAATTGATCATGGTGTCGGGCTTCGACCGTTACTTCCAGATCGCGCCCTGCTTCCGCGACGAGGACCCGCGCGCCGACCGCCTGCCGGGCGAGTTCTACCAGCTCGACCTGGAAATGAGCTTCGTCGAGCAGGACGATATCCTGGCGACCATGGAGCCGGTGATGCGCGGCGTGTTCGAGGCCTTTGCCGCCGGCAAGCCGGTGACGCAGGAATTTCCGCGCATCGCCTATGACGTCGCCATGCGCAAATACGGCACCGACAAGCCGGACCTGCGCAACCCGATCGAGATGCAGGCCGTCTCCGATCATTTCCGCGATTCCGGTTTCAAGGTATTCGCCAACATCCTCGCCAACGACCCGAAGGCCGAAGTCTGGGCCATTCCGGCCAAGACCGGCGGCTCGCGCGCCTTCTGCGACCGCATGAATTCCTGGGCGCAGGGCGAGGGCCAGCCGGGCCTCGGCTACATCTTCTGGCGCAAGGAAGGTGAAAAGCTCGAGGGCGCCGGTCCGCTCGCCAAGAACATCGGCGAGGGGCGCACCGAGGCGATCCGCCAGCAACTCGGCCTTGCCGATGGCGACGCTGCCTTCTTCGTCGCAGGCGACCCCAAAAAGTTCGTCTCGTTCGCGGGCGCCGCACGCACCCGCGCCGGCGAGGAGCTGAACCTTGTCGACCGCGACCGTTTCGAACTTTGCTGGATCGTCGACTTTCCCTTCTTCGAATGGAACGAAGACGAGAAAAAGATCGATTTCGCCCACAATCCGTTTTCCATGCCGCAAGGCGGCATCGATGCGCTCAACGGCGAGGATCTGCTCGGCATCAAGGCGTTCCAGTATGATATGGTCTGCAATGGTTTCGAGATCGCCTCCGGCGGCATCCGCAACCATTTGCCGGAGACCATGGTCAAGGCGTTCGAGACTGTCGGGCTGGATCGCGAGACGGTCGAGGAGCGCTTCGGCGGCCTCTATCGTGCCTTCCAGTATGGCGCACCGCCGCATGGCGGCATGGCGGCCGGCATCGATCGCGTCGTCATGCTGCTGGTCGGCGCCAAGAATCTGCGCGAAGTGACCATGTTCCCGATGAACCAGCAGGCCTATGACCTGTTGATGAGCGCGCCGTCGGAAGCCAGCCCGCAGCAGCTTCGCGAATTGTCGCTGCGCGTCGCGGTGACCAAGAAAGAGGTTTAAGAACCTCCCGCAACCGATTCTGTTGATTCACAAAAAAGCCCGGCATCGCGCAGGGCTTTCGCTTCAAGGGACCGTTCCGGTCAGTCCTCGTTCGCCTTGACCGTCACGCCAAGCGTCTTCGTCAGGTCCACCGGGTTGGACATGGCGCCCGCCATGATCAGCGCGAACGGCACCGCTGCCGGCGGCTTGGCCAAGATCTCGAGGCTCTGCGGGTCGTCGAGATATTTGCCGACCGCAGCCGACACCTGCGCCGTCAATTCGGGATTGTTGAGCTGCGCCATGCCGAAAGGCACGATCGCCTTGGCCTGGTTGGCGATATCCTTGCCGGACATGCCTTGCTGCTTGCCGACATAGTCCAGCACCTTGTTGGTCAGCGAATCGTCGTCGAAGCGGATCGAAGCGCTGTTGAACGAAAGCTGCTGCAAGACGCCGAGCATGGCCATGCCTTGCGCCGAATTGTCGGCGCCTTCGGGCTGGGCCGCCATCTTCTTCTGCGCCTCCTGCAGCGATTTGATGACGTCAAGCGTGTAGCCGCCGAGACCGAAGGTCATGCCGAGCGTTCCGGCATTGTCGACGGAGATGTCGTATTTCGACAGCTCCATCTTGCCGTCCGAAGGCTGCCAGGTGCCCGCCATTTCAAGGTTTCCGGTGATGTTCTGGTAACCGAGCGCGTTGATCACGTCCTTGGACTTCGGATCCTCGATCAGCGTCAGGTCGGCATTGAACTTCTCCGTCGTGCCGGAAAATTCCATCGCCTTGCCGTCGGCCGGCGGCGTGATCTCGATGGCAAGCCCGTCCATCGAGAAGGCGGTCTTGTCGGCAACCTTGACAGTCATGTTGTCGAGCTCTGCCGATTTGTACATCATCAGCGAGCCCAGCGGGCCCGTGGTGCCGTCGGCCGGAACCGTCATGTCGTGGATGATGAACGGGCTGAGGTTGAGCGTGACGCCGTCCTCGCTGTGCTGGAACGCCGCAGTCGAGACCGTTTCGATTTCATAACCGCCATTGGCTTCGGTCACGCCTTCAAGCGTGACGTCGCCAAGCTTGAGCGCTTCCTTTTCGGCCGCCGGTTTGACGGCGACGCCTTGCAGCACCATGCTGGAGGCATCGCCCGTCACCCCGGTCCAGGAGATGTCGACGCCCTGGGCGGCGAGAGCCGCCTTCAGCCGGTCGGCGACCGCAGCATCCTGCGCGAAGGCCGCGTTTAGCGGCAGCGTCACCAGGAAGGTCGAAAAAGCGAGCTTGTTGAGTGTCGAGCGTCTGATCGTCATCGCGGTTCCCTGAGCGTGTCCTGAAGATTGTTTTCAATTCTTTGCGCCGCCACCCTTCCGTGACGAACTGGACGGGAAAAAGGCGTTCTCCCGCACAATGGTCGAAAACCATGGCGAAAGGCAAATCCGATCCATCGCGCCCCCGATCCATCGCGCTTGCCATAGAGGGGGGATGTAACCAATTGATGTTGGTCGTTGCTGGAGTGCGCTCAGTTCGTGTTGCAGAAGGCGCCTCACATCCAAGCGCCTCTTGCCGCGAATCACCCGCTCGGCTAGTCCCAGCCCATGGGAAAAAGGCTTTTACCGCCTGGCGATGGCGGTGGCGACAACATCGAGCCGGTTGATCTGAAGAAAGCGCTGGAAGAGCGCTATCTCGCCTATGCGCTGTCGACCATCATGCACCGGGCGCTGCCGGACGTGCGCGACGGGCTGAAGCCGGTCCATCGCCGCATCATGCATGCCATGCGGCTGCTCAGGCTCAACCCCGACCAGGGTTTTGCCAAATGCGCCCGCATCGTCGGCGAGGTGATGGGCAAGTTCCATCCGCATGGCGATCAGTCGATCTACGATGCGCTGGTGCGGCTGGCGCAGGATTTCTCGATGCGCTACCCCCTGGTCGACGGTCAGGGGAATTTCGGCAATATCGACGGCGATAACGCCGCCGCCATGCGCTACACCGAAGCGCGCATGACCGATGTGGCGACCGAGTTGCTGTCCGGCATCACCGAAGACGCCGTCGACTACCGGCCGACCTACAATGAGGAGGACGAGGAGCCGGTTGTGCTGCCCGGCGCCTTCCCGAACCTGCTCGCCAACGGCTCGTCCGGCATTGCCGTCGGCATGGCGACCTCGATCCCGCCGCACAATGCCGCCGAGCTCTGTGACGCCGCGCTGCATCTGATCGAGCATCCGGACGCGCCGGTGACGACGCTGATGGATTTCGTGCAAGGTCCGGACTTCCCGACCGGCGGCATCATCGTCGACAGCCGTGCCTCGATCCTCGAAGCCTACGAAACCGGTCGCGGCGGCTTTCGCGTCAGGGCCAAGTGGAGCCAGGAGGACCAGGGCAGGGGCACGTGGAGTATCGTCGTCACGGAAATCCCCTACGGCGTCCAGAAGGCGCGGCTGATCGAAAAGATCGCCGAGCTTTTGATGGCGCGCAAATTGCCGCTGCTTGAGGACATCCGCGACGAGAGCGCCGAAGACGTCCGCGTCGTGCTGGTGCCGAAGAGCCGTTCGGTCGATCCCGGCATCCTGATGGAATCGCTGTTCAAGCTGACCGAGCTTGAAAGCCGCTTTCCGCTCAACATGAACGTCCTGTCGCGCGGCAAGATACCCAACGTGCTGTCGCTGAAAGGCGTGCTCAAGGAATGGCTGGAGCACCGCCGCGAGGTGCTGATCCGCCGCTCGAGGCATCGCCTGGGCGAGATTGAAAGGCGGCTGGAGATCCTCGCCGGCTATCTGATCGCCTATCTCAACATCGACGAGGTGATCAGGATCATCCGCGAGGAGGACGAGCCCAAGCAAGTGATGATGGCGCGCTGGTCGCTCACCGACAACCAGGCCGAAGCCATCCTTAACATGCGGCTCAGGGCCCTGCGCAAGCTCGAGGAATTCGAGATCCGCAAGGAATTCGACGGCCTCACCACCGAGAAGAAGCAGATCGAGGCGCTGCTTGCGTCCGACGCCAGGCAGTGGTCGACGATCAAGTGGGAAGTCTCCAGCATCCGCGAGAAATTCGGACCGGAGACCGAGCTCGGCAAGCGCCGGACCCAGTTCGCCGACGCGCCCGAACATGACCTGACCGACATCGCCCATGCCATGATCGAGCGCGAGCCGGTCACCGTGGTCGTTTCGGAAAAGGGCTGGCTCAGGGCGATGAAAGGTCACCTGACCGACCATTCGTTGCTGACCTTCAAGGAGGGCGACAGCCTCAAGCTCGCCTTCCACGCCCAGACCACCGACAAGGTGCTGGTCTTCACCACCGGCGGCAAGTTCTACACGATCGGCGCCGACCGGCTGCCGGGTGGGCGCGGCCATGGCGAACCGATCCGCATCATCGTCGACATGGACAACGACCAGGACATCGTCACCGCCTTTGTCCATGATCCCAAGCGCAAGCTGCTCTTGGTGTCGCATGACGCCAACGGCTTCATCGTGTCGGAAGAAGAGGTCGTCGCCAACACCCGCAAGGGCAAGCAGGTGATGAACGTCAAGGCGCCCGACGAGGCCCAGCGTTGCGTGACGGTCGCCGGCGACCATCTCGCCATCGTCGGCGAGAATCGCAAGATGCTGGTCTTCCCGCTCGCCGAGATCCCTGAGATGGGTCGCGGCAAGGGCGTCCGCCTGCAGAAATACAAGGATGGCGGCGTCCTCGACCTCAAGACCTTCACGCTCGAAAGCGGTCTCTCCTGGCAGGATTCGGCCGACCGCACCTTCGTCAAGTCGCGTGAAGAGCTGATCGAATGGATCGGTGCTCGAGCCTCGGCCGGACGCATGGTGCCGAAGGGATTCCCGAGGACGGGGAAATTCGGGTAAAGCTGCCGATCTCCCCCCTCGAGGGGGAGATGTCGCCGAAGGCGACAGAGGGGGTCGGCACGTCCTGACGCGACCTCTTATTGTGGACTGAGGACGCCGGCGCTTTATGCGCGGCGACCCCCTCTGGCCTGCCGGCCATCTCCCCCTCAAGGGGGGAGATATCTAGACATTTGGAATGTCGTCACGATTGCTGCACTATGTCAGTGCATAAGTATCGCTACATGAGCCGTTTGGGAGAAATGGGCATTTGAAGGAAGCTAGAATTCGGAAACCGGAAGGCCAGCAGCGCCTGTTTGGCCTGTCGACGCCGCTCAGATCCGCCGTCATTCCGCCGCTGTCGGCGGCGCGCTGGCTCCTGGTGCTGATCGTCGCCGCCGGGGTCTATTTCTTTCATGGTTTCCTGGTCCCGGTACTGGCCGCGCTTGTCATCGCCTTTGCCAGCTGGCCGCTCTATCGGCGGTTGCTCGCTGGTGTCGGCGGCAACCGCACGGTCGCCGCGACATTGGCGATACTGTTCATCCTCACCTTCCTGGTGGTGCCGATCGCGCTCGCCGGCGCCTACGCCACAAACGAAGTCCGCGAATGGGTCGGCTGGGCGATCGAGACCAACCGCGAAGGCGCGGTGACGCCGCACTGGATCGCCACGCTGCCTGTAGTGGGCGAGTGGCTGAACGAGCAGTGGACGCGCAATCTCGGCCATCCCGGTGGCATCGGCGAACTGATCCAGCTGATCAGCGGCGCCAACATCGGCAGCATCTACCGCGGCGTGCTGGCCGCCGGCGGCAGCGCCTTCGGCCTTCTGCTGGCGCTGCTGTTCATGATGATCGCGCTGTTCTTTGCCTATCGCGACGGCGAGCATTTCGCCGGGCAGATCGACCGTCTCGGCGAACGCATCCTGCCGACCAGATGGGAGCGGATTTCGCGTGTCGTGCCGGCGACGATTTCCTCGACAGTGACCGGCATGACCATTATCGCCATCGGCGAAGGGGTGGTCCTGGGCGTCGCCTACTGGCTGGCCGGTGTGCCGTCGCCGGTGACGCTCGGCGCGCTGACCGGCATCATGGCGCTGATCCCCGGCGGCGCACCGCTGTCCTTCACGCTTGTCTCGATCTATCTCGCCGCCAGCGGCTCGCCGATGGCCGGGTTGGCGCTGTTCATCTGGGGGAGCGTCGAACTGTTCATCGTCGACAAGACATTGCGCCCGAAACTGGTCGGCGGCCCGATAAAGCTGCCGTTCCTGCCGACCTTTTTCGGCCTGATCGGCGGCGTCAAGACGATGGGCTTTCTCGGCCTGTTCATCGGCCCGGTGCTGATGGCATTGCTGGTCGCGATCTGGCGCGAATGGCTGCGCGAGGTGGAATTGGCCGACGAGCTTGCCCCCGCAGCACCGGACGACCTGGAAGGTGCTCCGCCGCAGATCGATATCGTCGCGGAGCACGCCGCCGCGAGGAAGAGTCAGGCCGGGTGACTGACCGCAAGGGTGGCGCGGCGCCTGCGCCCCTCATGCAGCTGCCATAGCGAATGGGCGACCAGCGTGACGATGAGGATCGCGCCGCCGATCAGGCTGTTGCGCGACGGCGCTTCGGCAAAGATCATCCACATCCAGACCGGCGCCAGCACGGTTTCAAGCAGATAGAACATCGCCACCTCCGGTCCCGAAACATATTTCGGTCCGTTGGCGAGGCAGAAGAACGAGATCGGCATGATGACGGCGCCGTTGAAGATGATCCACCACGGCGCGTTCACCTGAAGGCCTTCGCCTGAGACCATGAACACCGCGACGGCCAGGGGCAGGATCACGCCGATCAGCGATGTGAACCCCATGTCCTTGCCGCTGGCGCGCGAGATGGTGATGGCCAGGGCGATGAAGAAAGCCGAGCACAGTGCCATGAGATCGCCGAACAGGTGCCCGGTGCCGATCGAATCGCCGACGATGATCGCGACGCCGAGGATCATGACCAGCATCGCGACCACGGTGACCAGTCGCGGCCGCTCCTTCAGAAACACCCGGGACAGCAGTGCCGCGAACACGGTGTTGAAGGCCAGGATGAAGACCAGATTGGCGGTCGTGGTGTAATAGATGCTGGTGACGAAGGTGACCGAGGTCAGTCCGTAGCATATGGCGACAACCAGCCCCGACCAGCCGGGGATGAGCTGCGGCGCGTTCCGGCTCAGCGAGCGCCAGACAGCCCAGATGACCAGCGCCGCGACCAAGGTGGTGCCGGTGCGCAGCAGGAGGATCGTCCATGCGCCGCCGTCGGCGAGGCGGATCAGTGGGATGTCGACGGTCAGCGTCAGGCCGCCAATGGCGGTGATGAGAAGGCCCTTCTGGTGATCGTTGTGGGACGACATGCGGCAATTCTCGCAATGAATGTGGAGGCAGGCGCAAAATTGGCCCAGCGTCTGTCCTTCCAGCCAAGCGGCCGAAAACCAGCAGCATCCTCCTTGAACAGTTTTAAGGATGATTGGCGAAAGAGCGGATCAGCGCGAAACCGCTTCGTGGTCGTAGCGTTCCCAGCCTTTGGGGCCGAGATGCTCCTGCGGCATGAAGCGCATCTTATAGTTCATCTTGCGCGAGCCGTTGACCCAGTAGCCGAGATAGACATGGGGCAAGCCCATCGCTCGGGCGCGGGCGATGTGATCGAGGATCATGAAGGTGCCGAGCGAGCGGTCCTCGAAGTCGGGATTGAAATAGGAATAGACCATCGACAGGCCGTCGGCCATCTTGTCGGTGAGCGCTACCGCGATCAGCTCGCCCTGGCCCTTGCCAGTGATGAAGCTGTCGGGGCCGCGGCGCCGGTATTCGATGACCTTGGTGTCGACGTGCGTGTCCTCGACCATCATGGCGTAGTCGAGCACCGTCATGTCGGACATGCCGCCGCGGCGGTGGCGGGCATCGAGATAGCTGCGGAACAGCGAATACTGCTCGGTGGATGGTTGGGCGTCGTGCATGGCGCCGATGAGGTCTGAATTGTGCTGTATCACCCGCCTCATGTTGCGGCTGGCGGTGAATTCCTGGGCCAGGATGCGCACCGAAACGCAGGCGCGGCAGGTCTCGCAGGCCGGCCGGTAGGCGATGTTCTGCGATCGCCGGAAGCCGCCTTGCGTCAAGAGGTCGTTCATCTCCGACGCCTTGTCGCCGACCAGATGCGTGAACACCTTGCGCTCGAACTGGCCCTCAAGATACGGGCACGGCGACGGCGCGGTCAGGAAGAACTGCGGCGACTGGGTTGGATGCTGCGTCATCGAACCTTGGAAACACTCCTGCGAATCATCATACCTTTGGCGCGCGCAGCGAAAAATTCAACAGGATTGTGAAAGCGCGCCGAGCGGACGCCTTCACTTTGCACATAAACGCTCGCGGGGGACTCGCGAAAGCTGTCCTCAGCGGTCACTGCGGCTGACCACCGTGCCCAACAGCAGGTCGTGCAGCGTGCGCTTGCGGTCGGCAAACAGCGATACCAGAAGGACCAGCGGCGTCAGGATGACGTTGCCGGCCCAGAACAGCACCGAATGCACCACCGCCGTCAGCCCATCAATGCGGGTGCCGTCGAGGCGGTCGAGCCGGATGCCCATCATCTTCATGCCTGTCGTGGCCTGGTCGGTGCTGCCGAGCGTGTTCCAGATGTAGAGGATGGCGACGGCCGGCACGAGGACGGAAAACAGCATCCAGCCGAGGCCGAGCGTCAAGATCCCGAGGAAGAACACCAGGATCGCGAACGGAATGGTGAGCAGCGCGACGATGCAATAGTCGATGATGAAGGCGAGGACACGCCGCGTGCGCACGCCGTCATAGGCCCTGATATCATCGAGCCTGGTGGTGATGATTTCGCCGTCGAGAACGCGCGCGTTCATGTCATTTCCTCGTAATCAGGCCCGGGATAGGGTGCGGGCCGCCTGGTGTTGAAATGGTGAAGTCTCGCGACGGAATCAAGATCGAGCCGTTTTCAGCCTGCGACCGGAAGCAGCGCCGAACCTAATGCATGTCGCGCAAAAAGTGCGCAGCGGTTTGCGATAACGACATGCATAGAAACAAGGGCTTAAAGCGCGTCGCATGAATCCGTTCGAACGCGAGCGCTTTAGCTTGGATCGGTTGAATTTGCCGCGCGGATGGCGTTAGTTTGCTGCGGCGCAACATATCGGCGGGCAAGGGACGGGGCGACATGGATTATGATATGCTGGTCATTGGCAGCGGCCCTTCCGGGCGCCGTGCCGCGGTGCAGTCGGCCAAGCTCGGCAAATCCGTTCTGGTGGTCGACAGGGGCCGGCGTCTTGGCGGCGTTTCAGTGCACACCGGCACCATCCCGTCGAAGACGCTGCGGGAAACTGTGCTCAACCTCTCCGGTTGGCGCGAGCGCGGCTTCTACGGGCGCGGCTACCGGGTCAAGCAGGACATTTCGGTCGGCGATCTGATCGAACGCCTGCACAAGACACTCGATCACGAGGTCGAGGTGCTGCAGCACCAGTTCATGCGCAACACGGTCAAGAGCGCACGCGCCGGGGTCAAATTCCTCGGTCCCAACAGAGCGAGTCTGACGACGGAAACCGGCGACTATAGCGAAGTCGGTTTTGCGCATGCGCTGATCGCAGTCGGCACCCGCCCGCACCGGCCGCGCGATGTGCCCTTCGACAAGACCCGTATCTTCGACAGCGACGAGATGCTGGAACTCGAGCGCCTGCCGCGCACATTGACGGTGATCGGCGCCGGCGTCATCGGCGTCGAGTACGCGACGATCTTTTCGGCGCTCGACGTGCCGGTGACGCTGGTCGAGCCGCGCAACACCATCCTCGATTTCGTCGACCGCGAGATCGTCGACGATTTCATCCATCAGATGCGCGACCGCGGCATGACCATCCGGCTGGGCAGTGCGATCAAGGAGATCGCCTCGAAACCCGACTACGCCGAGGTGACGCTTGCCGACGGCCGCACCATACGCTCGGAGATGGTGCTCTATGCCGCGGGGCGCACCGGCAATGTCGGCGCGCTCGGCCTGGACGTGGTCGGCATCGAGGCCGATTCCCGGGGCCGCATCAAGGTCGATCCGCAGACCTTCCGGACCAGCGCGCCGAATATCTATGCCGCCGGCGACGTCATCGGCTTTCCGAGCCTCGCCTCCACCTCGATGGAACAGGGCAGGGTGGCCGCCTGCCATGCCTTCGGCGTGCCCTTGCCGCCGCCGCCGGAAACCTTTCCCTACGGCATCTACGCCGTGCCGGAAATCTCGACGGTCGGCCAGTCCGAGGAGCAGGTGCGCGAGAGCGGCGGCGCGTATGAGGTCGGCGTGGCGCGCTTCCGCGAAACCTCGCGCGGCCATATCATGGGCGTGACCACCGGCTTCCTGAAGCTTCTATTCTCGATCGAAACACGCCGGTTGCTCGGCGCGCATATCGTCGGCGAGGGCGCGACCGAACTCATTCACATTGGCCAGGCGGTGATCAATCTCGGTGGCACCGTCGATTTCTTCGTCAACAACACCTTCAACTATCCGACGCTGGCCGAAGCCTACAAGATCGCCGGGCTGGATGCCTGGAACCGGATGGGGCGAGCGTAAAACCTGGGCTCATCAATTCGCCTGCGCGATGGCGATTGTCGGGCCCGCCAGCCATTGCCTGATGATTTCAGCATCCCGATCGCCGATTTCATGGCCGGAGGCGATGATGTGGGCCTCGACCTCGGCACCATGTGATTCGAGCAATGTGACCAACGCCGGCGCGAAGGGCGCGTAGGTCAGGTCGGCGGCGCCGGCAATGATCAGCACGCGCGCTTTGGACAAGTCGGCTGGTGGCACGTCGTCGAGCACCGGCATCGGGCGCAGCAATGCTGCCCGTTCGATCAGCCCGGAATGCAGCAGCATCACGCTCGAAACCAGATTGGCGCCGTTCGAATAGCCGAGAAAAATCGTTCGGGAGCGATCGAGACCGTGGCGCTTCGCGGCCTCGGTGATGAAGCCCGCGAAAGCGTCCGCCTCGGTGCGGATGCTCTCCTGTTCGAAGCGCGTCGGCGTGATCCGCGCGAACCAGCGGAAACCGTCCTCCTGGGCGATGTGGCCGCGAACCGCCACCAGCACGGCGCGCGGTGAGATTTGCCGCGCCAGCGCCACCAGCGTCGTCTCGTCGACACCGGATCCATGCAGCAGGAAAAGGCATTCGCCGCTCGAATCAACAGGTCGATAGAGCCGGTAGAAAAAGGCCAGATCGCGCCGCAAAATGCCATCTTCCGGAGGTTTTTCCGCCATAGTTCATCCCTTTGATTTCGTGATGGTTTTGTTCATTTGCCGGCTTCAAA
Organism: Mesorhizobium sp. M6A.T.Cr.TU.016.01.1.1; assembly: GCF_003952585.1. Lineage (NCBI taxonomy): Bacteria > Pseudomonadati > Pseudomonadota > Alphaproteobacteria > Hyphomicrobiales > Phyllobacteriaceae > Mesorhizobium > Mesorhizobium sp. M6A.T.Cr.TU.016.01.1.1. Next base: position 6,398,789 of record NZ_CP034452.1, on the reverse strand, counting down.
ACGGAATATTTTCGGGCTCCTTCAAAGTTGATTGAACCGGGCGCATTTCAGTCCGTTTCTTCGCCGATATGCTCCTGCGGGAGGAATCGAAGCGGTGCGTCCGGCGGTCGCATCGATTGCCGGCATGAACAACCAGCTTTGAGGCCTTTTATCGATGACCGTGCCAAATTCACCGGATCGCGCTAAGCGTATCCGGGATATGCATATCCCGGATACGCGTATCCAGGAGCGCGATACGCGTATTGACGTGTTCCGCGCTCTCGCTCTGCTGATCATATTTGTCGACCATGTCCCGGGGACGGTTTTCGAAACCCTGACCTATAAGAATTTCGGCTTTTCGGATGCCGCGGAGGCCTTCGTGCTGATCTCCGGCATGTCCGTCGCGCTTGCCTACGGCTCAAAATTCGAGCCCGGAAACCGTCTCATGGCGACACTGAAATTGTGGCGCCGCGCCGGTGTGCTCTATGTCGCCCACATCGTCACGACGATGGTCGTGGTGGCCATCTTCTGCGCGGCGGCGATGTTCGCGAAGCGGCCGGACATGCTGACGCTGATCAACATCGAGCCATTGATCAGGAACCCGCAGCAAGCGCTGATCGGCATCGCCACGCTTGGCCATCAGCTCGGCTACAACAATATCCTGCCGGTCTATGCGGTGCTGCTGCTGATGGCGCCAATCTTCCTGCTGTTCATCAGCCACAGGCCTTTGGCGGCGCTCGCCGTATCCGGAACTCTGTGGCTGGTTGCCGGGATCTACCAGATCGCCCCGCCGAATTATCCGGAGCCCGGCTTCTGGTTCCTCAATCCGCTGTCGTGGCAGTTCCTCTTCAACATCGGCCTGGCAAGTATGCTGCATATCAGGCGCGGCGGCACCATTCCGGTCAATCGCTGGCTGGTTGGCGCCGCGGCGATCTATGTCGCGGCGGCATTGATCTGGGTGCACAGCCCGCTATGGGGGCACGTGTCATGGCTGAACCTGCCTGTGGTGCTGACCGGCTTCGACAAGACGTTCCTGTCGCTGCCAAGGCTGCTGCACATCCTGGCAGTGAGCTACCTGATCGTGGCGTATCCTTCCGTCTCGAACCTGTTCCGCACCGGCCGCGACCATCCGCTCGCCATATTGGGCAAACGATCGCTGCCGGTTTTCATCGCCGGCACGGTGCTCGCCATGGCGGCGCAGGTGATGAAGCTGATCAACCCGGGCGGCTTTGCCTACGACAGCTTGCTGATCGCCGCCGGCATCGCCATGCAGTTCGCGCTCGCTTATTACCTTGAATGGCTGTCGGGTATTGGACAATCCGGAAGGAGCAAGCCAGCCCGTAGCGAGGCGCCGCCTGTCCATACGTCCTTCGGTGGGGGAGCGATGGCGACAGGCATCAATCGATAGGCGTCCGGGCTCAAGCTGTTTTGGGCGGCGGCCCGGAAGATGCCCTGACGACGAGCTCGACGCCGAGCGTCTCGCGCCGCACTGTGCCGTCGAAATCGAGGATCATTCGTGCCGCCCGGCGGCCAATCTCGGCGATCGGCTGGGCGATCGTGGTGAGCGCAGGATCGGAAAGTGCGGCTTCAGGCACGCCGTCGAAGCCGACGATCGAGACTTCGCCGGGAACCGCGATGCCCCGCGCGGTCAGCCATTCGATCGCGACCATGGCCATCCGGTCCGACATCGCCAGGATTGCGGTCGGCGGCTCTGCCGAGGCGAAGATCGTTTCGAGGCCGGCCCTTGTGCTGGCTTCGTCGTTTTCAGTCTCGTATACCGGAATCCCGGCGGTATCGACGCCGAACCGGGAAAGCGCCTCGAAATAGCCGACGAGGCGATCGCGTGTGCCGGTGTAGGCGGCCGTCCGGACTTGGCTCGGCGAAACAAGACCGGTGCTGTCGTCGGCGAATGGCAGCGCCAGAACGGCGAAGCGCCGGTGGCCAAGCTCAGCGAGATGCTGCGCTGCCAAGCGGGCGCCGGCGACATTGTCGACGCCGATCGCCGAGACCGTGTCATCCTCCGAGCCGAGTTCGAGCGCGACGAAGGGGAGCTTTCGTTCGCGCGTCAGCTCGACGAGGCGCGGACCTCCCTCGATGCAGAACAGGATAAAACCGTCGACCAGCGCGCTCTGGATGTTCCAGGCAAGTTTTTCCTCATTGCCGGCCGATACCAGCGCGATGCCGGCACCGGTGGCGTCACATGCCTCGGAAATCCCGGCCATCATCGTGCGGGCAAAGGGATCGTCGAAGAAATAGGACAGCGGTTCGGTCGTTGCGACGCCGATCGCGTTGACCTTGCCGGCGCGCAGCAGCCGGCCCTTGGGATCCGGACCCGCATAGCCCATCGCCTCGGCCGCTGCCTTGACCCGTTCGCGGACTTCCTCGCGCACGATCTCGGGACGGCTGAACACGTTGGAGGCGGTGCCATGCGAAACCCCGGCGGCCTTGGCTATGTCGGCCAGCCGGATGGGTCTTGTATTGCCTTCGGTGGATGACGCCATTTTTTTTGCCTCCAGGCAGCTACCTAGCACCTTTGTTGGATCGATTCAAATTTTTGCTTGACATTGGCGCGGGCGGGTATATTTTTGAATCGATCCAAACGTTGCGCTAACCGTCGATTGGATCGATTCAGGAAGGAGAGTGCCATGCACCCCGTGAATTATCTGTTCGAAGACATCTACCGCAACGACTGGAGCATCACCTCGAATGCGATGACCAGGACACGTCGCGGCAGCGCCGGCCCATGGATCCGCGACCTGCGTTTTCTCGTGGAGCGCAAGCGGAGCTGATCGGCAGCGCTTTTTCGTACCTGTCGGTTGGATCGATTCAAATTGGAAAAGGGAGCCTTGCCATGCATCCGATCAAGCACCTGTTCGAAGACATCTATCGCAACTATTGGGGCATCTCGCCGGCCACGGATCGGCCGGAGCGGCGCCGCCTGACCAAGCCGGCCGCACGCGATCGCGACCTGCCGGTCCGGCCCGCACGCCGGCAGGATTGGCCGACGTCTGACTGACCTTCGTTTGGCTGAAACGGGCCCCGGCCGTTCGCCTGTTACCGCCGCACTTTGAGGCGGGAGGGAATGCCGTCTCAGGAGCGCGGGCGCACCAGCGCCGAGGCTGCAATCGCCAGCCAGCCGGCGATGAGCAAGGTGCCGCCGATCGGCGCCGACATCGGGAAAAGCCGCGAGCCGAGGAAGTCACGGGCGAGGAGATCGCCGCAGAACAATACAAGCCCCACGAGAAGAATAAGGCTTGCGATTCGCAGGATCCGGTTTGCGCCGACGAGGCCGATTGCAAGAAAGACTGGCGCATGCATGAGCAGGAAGGACGCGACCATGCCGACGAAAGCGCCGCCCAGATGCGCCGCCGCGGCGGACAGCGCCACGCCGGCCGCGCCGCACAGGCCGCCGACGAAAACGAAGGTGCGGCCGCTGCCGCTTGCTGGTTGCTCGGCCGTGCTCATGTCGCTGGTCTCCGCGAAGTAATGACAGTCCGCAAACGGTGTCACGGCTTGCCGGCCTGCACCAGCATGTCGCGCGCGCGGCGCGACTGGACCAGCCAATTATACGCAGCTCCGCCGGCCAGCAGCACCGATGTGCCGAGAAACACCGCGCGCATGCCGAAATGACCGCCGACGAAGCCGCCGAGCAGTGGTCCGGCGACCTGTCCGACATATTGCGCCGAGATCGATAGGCCGAGCACATTGCCGCCGACGCCGTCCGGAACATTGTGGCGGATGACGCTGGTGATGCAGGGCAGGAGACCACCGAGCGCCAGCCCCATCAGGAAACGCAGGCCGACGAGCTGCCAGCCCTCCGTGACGAAGGCTTGCGGGATCAGCAGCAGCGCCGATACGGCAAGCGCCCCAATGATGACGTTCCAGTGGCCGACGCGGTCGGCGAGCTTGCCGAGGCGCGAGGCCGACAGGATGGCGCCAAGTGCCGCCGCCGACATGACGACGCCGGAGGTCAGCGTTAGCAGGCTTTGGTCCTCGATGAGCTGCTGGACGTAGACCGTGATGATCGGCTCGATCGACATGGTAGCGAAGCTCAACAGCATGCCGGTCACCAGCATGGCGACGACGGGGCGCTTGTCCTCGATTTGCGACCAGCCGCCTTTCTGCTTCTCAGTCGATGCTGCCTTATCGGCTGTCGGGCGAGGATTCTCCTTGATGAGAAAAGTCGTTGCCAGGAACGCCAGGAAAATGACGCCGCCGGCGAGCAGGAAGGTGGCGCGGATGCCGATCAGGGGCGGCAGCGCACCGCCGAGCAGCGGGCCGACGAGAGCGCCGGCGGTGATTCCGGCCGACAGCACGCCGAGCGCCCAGCCGGACCGGTCCTTCGGCGTCTGCATGGCCACCAGGATGGTCGAGCCTGAGGAATAGCCGCCGGCGAAGCCGATCAGCAGGCGCAGCAGCACCAATTGCCAGACAGTTTCCACCATGCCGGTCAGCGACATGCAGACGGCCATGCCGAAACTGGCGCGCACCAGCATCAGCTTGCGGCCGTAGCGGTCGCCCAGCCGTCCCCACAGCGGCGCCACCAGCGCGGCGGCGAAGAAAGTGGCGCCGTAGGCGATACCTGACCACTGCACGATAGCTGCATGCCCCTCGGCGCCCAGCTGCTCGACATAGAGCGGCAGGAAAGGCAACAGCAGCGTCATGGCGACAAGCGTGCTGAACGAGCCGGCAAAGCACACGGCGAGATTGCGGCGCCAGTGGATGTTGTGGGTGCCTTGCGCGGCGAGGGTGGCATCTTGCGGCATGTCATGTCCTATCCGGCAAGCCATGAAACTTGCTCCGGATACCAATTTGGGATACCAAACTGGTATCCGTCATGGACGCAAGCCCGGCCGCTGTCAATGCGGCCCTCTCAAACGTGACCGGCAAACGATGGTAGGCGAGCCGATCGCCAGCAAAAACGGCCAGAAATCGGAAACCGCAATGTCGCAGATGCAGAATGTCGAAATTGGGCTTCGCGAGATGATCCTCGGCCTCGAGGTCGGTCCGGGCGAGCGGCTGACGGAACGCTGGATCGAAAGCCGCTTCGGCGCCTCGCGCACGCCGGTCAGGGCAGCATTGCTGCGGCTCGAGACGGAAGGCCTGGTCTGCCGCGACGGGCGTGGCTGGACGGTTTCACCCATCAATCTCGCCGAGCTCGAGCAGATCGCCGTCTACCGCGAGGCGGTCGAGGTTGCGGCGGTCAAGCTGACTTGTGCCTTGGAGGACAGGAGCGCTGTCGAAATCATCGAGGCGATGCTGGACTCCTGTGACGCCGGCACCCCGCGCGAGGAATGGCACCGCGTCGGCATGGATTTTCACATCGAGCTGGCACGGCTGTCCGGCAACGAGTTCCTGTTCAGAGCGGTCCGCGATGCCATGACACGCCTGTCGCGCGCCCGCTGGCTGGAGGTGCGCGACGAGGCGGCACTCGGCCGCGCCTGGGCCGAGCACCATGCCATTCTGGCAGCGGTGCGGGCTGGCGAAGCCGAAGAGGCGGCACGTCGGCTTTCGGCCCATATCGTCGGCAGCCGCGACCGGCTGGTGACGTCGCTGCACAATGATCGGCGCGGCCTGCGTGCCAGGGGATTTGCCGTCGTCGCGGCCTGATTGCCGAGGCAACCACTTTCGCCCTCGCTTCGCGGGCGCCGATGGCGTAAGAGCGGCGATGGAAAACAACCGATTTGAAACACCCGTGACCGTCAAGTCGGGCGCGGAGGGAGCCACTCAGCTCTTGCGTACAGCCCGCGAGGCTTCCGACTACCTCCTCAACAACTGGCCCGGCAAGCGCAGTCCGAAGCATCGCGAAGCGCTGCAGGCCTGCCATGATGCGCTGGCCGGTGACAAACCGGCCATGATCGCGAGGCGCGCCTTCATAGCCGCCGCGCGCGAAGTGAACGTTTTCGTCAGCGACAAGGCGCCGGCCTGAAGACGCAGCGGGATTCCTAGGCCAAATCCGATCCGCCTCGCGGGCCGGACGCCGTTTACTCTGCCGTTTCCGTTTCGGTCTCGGAGGTGGTCTCGTCCTCGGGCTTCGAACGTTCCTTGGCTGCGACCTTGGCCGCCTGCTTTTCCGCCTTCTTGGCGGCCTTCTGCCGGTCGCGTTCCTTGCGTTCCTGGCCGTAATTCGGTGCTCGCGCCATATCTCTTCCTTTCGCAATGCTGAAGGTTGTTAGCCCTGCCTAGGAGCATTGGGCTGCAAACACAACACCGCAAAGGCCGATCGGCTCCATACATAGCCGGCAAGCCGGCTGCACGCGGTTCCGGGCTTGCAAGATGGCTGGCACAATGGTGTAGGAGAGACCGGGGTACAAATAACAAGCTCACCTGTTTTTACCAAGTGACCGATGGCCACGCTTCAAAGAAACGCACAGAAGCTATTCTACTATGCGCGCAATGCCATGCGCGATATCGCGCCGCAGGCGCTGTTCCGCCGCAGGCTCGCCGGGCTGCTCGATCGGGCCAGGCTTTCGGACGGGTCGATCCGCGCGCGTCTCAACTATTACAACAGGCTGCAGGACGCTTTCGCGCCGAGCGCCGATGCCGTGCCGGTCAGCCGGCTGCCGACAGACCGGAGCATGTATTACTACGACCTGAAGGAATTCACCCGCTATTTCGATCCCGATTTGCGCATCGACCTCGAATTCGGCGACGTCATCGAGGTGCCTGCGATGCCGTCGATCGTCAAGGATCGGCCGATCGCCGGCGACAACAGGAACGGGGTCCTGTTCAAGCTCAACAAGTTCCGCCACTTCCACATGCCCGCCGACGATGTTGCCTTCGCGGACAAGCTTCCGGTCGCCGTCTGGCGCGGCGAGCTCAACAATCCGATACGGACCTTGCTTCTGGAGGCCGCGCGCGATCTGCCCTTTTGCGATGTCGGCACGCCCAAACCGACGGCAGCGCCGGAATATCGCAAGCCTTATCTGAGCATCGACCAGCAGCGGCGCTACCGCTACATCATTTCGCTCGAGGGCAACGATGTGGCGACCAACCTCAAATGGATCATGAGTTCGAATTCGCTGTGCCTGATGCCGCCGCCGACATACGAGACATGGTTCGGCGAAAGCGAACTCGTGGCTGGTGTCCACTATGTGCCGCTCGAACCGGATTTCTCGGACCTCGCCGAGCGGGTGCAGCACCTCGAGAAGCATCCGCCTGAGGCCGAACGCATCGTTGCCGCGGCCAACGCCTATTGCCGCAAGTTCGCCGATGAGCGGGCCGAGCAGGCGATCTGCTTGCTCGTGCTCTACAAATATTTCGTGCTCAGCGGCCAGATCGAGCCTGATCCCGAGGTCTGGCGTTTTATCTCGGGCTAGCCCGCGGCGATCTTCGACCTGATCCGGACCCTGTCAGATAGCATCCCGGTCGAGGACCAGATCGGCCGGACCGAACCGGTCTTTTGCGGTGAACTGCTGGTGCCAATAGGGGTAGAGAACAGGAGGCCTGCTCACAGCGTCCAGGCGTGCGCGCTCATCGCTGGTCAGAACCAGGCTGGCGGCGGCGATATTGTCCTTGAACTGCGCTTCGGTCCGGCCGCCGATGACCAGCGAGCTAACGGCCGGCCGGCCGAGCAGCCAGGCAAGCGCCACCTGTGCTGCCGACACGCCATGGTTCTTGCCGATATAGGCAAGCACTTCGACGATCCGCCACAGCCGGTCCTCGTCGCGGATCGGCGGTTCTTTCCAGCCGCTGAGCTGACGGGAGGTGGCCTGGTCGCGGTGATATTTGCCGGACAGCAATCCACCGGCAAGCGGGCTCCACACCAGCACGCCAAGCCCCTGATCGACCGAGATCGGCAACAATTCATATTCGGCTTCGCGCGCTTCCAGCGTGTAGTGGATCTGCTGGGTGACGAAGCGCGGCTGGTGCTGGCGATCGCTGATCCCCAGTGCCTTCATCACTTGCCAGCCGGAATAGTTGGAACAGCCGACATAGCGGACCTTGCCCTGGCTGACGAGCGTGTCGAGCGCGGCGATGGTCTCCTCGAGCGGCGTCGTGCCGTCCCATTCGTGCAGGAAATAGATGTCGATGACATCGGTCCTGAGGCGCTTCAGGCTTTTCTCGCACTCGCGGATCAGATGGTAGCGCGATAGCCCTTCGTCGTTGGGGCCATCGCCGATCCGCATGCGCGCCTTGGAGGCGATCAGCACATCGCCCTTGCGTTTGCCGCCGAGCGCTTCGCCGATGATCTCTTCCGAAAGCCCGTTCGAATAGACGTTGGCGGTGTCGATGAGATTGATGCCGGAATCGATGCAGAGGTCGATCATCCGGCGCGCCTCGTCGAGATCGGTCTTTCCGACCGCCGAAAACGCGCCGGCGCCGCCAAAGGTCATGGTGCCCATGGTCAGCGTCGAAACCTTCAGCCCGGAACGGCCGAGAGTGCGGTACTCCATGTCAGATCCTCGCAATTGCGTTGAGAAGGCGGTGCTTCGAAGGCTGCCCGAAGGAGCCTGGCATTTGTAGGACAAGTCGCGCGGCTTGTCGCCCATCCCATGGAGGGCGGATCGATCACATCTTACGGATTTGGGTGACCGGCGCACGAGCCGGCTGCAATAAAACCGTCATTGCCGGCCTGTATGCAAGTCGGCTCAAGGTGTTCGATCTCGGCCGGCAGGCCGGACGCCGACACGGGCGTGCACGCGGAGCAGCATAAATGACCGAAGCAAAACAGAATTCTCCTGCCAGGGATTGGCTGGAAGCGGAGCTAGCCGACACGCTCGACGAAGACTACGAGCTGGAAATGTCGGAACCCGCGCTGTCGCTGGAAATCGCCAAGATCTACAAGAACGCGCATCCGCCCTCGATGGATCGCATGCAGTATTTTCGCGACCTGATCACGCTGCAATCCGAATTGATCAAGCTGCAGTCCTGGGTGGCTTACCACAAGAAGAAGCTGGTGGTGGTTTTCGAGGGCCGCGACTCGGCCGGCAAGGGTGGCGTCATCAAGCGCATCACCCAGCGGCTCAATCCGCGCATCTGCCGCGTCGTAGCACTGCCGGCACCGACCGAGCGCGAGAAATCGCAATGGTATTTCCAGCGCTACGTCCCGCATCTGCCGGCAGGCGGCGAGATCGTGCTGTTCGACCGCTCATGGTACAACCGCTCCGGCGTCGAAAGGGTGATGGGATTTGCCGAACCGGATCAGGTCGAGGAGTTCTTCCGCGACGTGCCGGAGTTCGAGCGCATGCTCGTCCGTTCCGGCGTCACGCTGGTCAAATACTGGTTCTCCATCACCGACGAGGAGCAGCAGATGCGCTTCCAGATGCGCATCCATGATCCGATGAAGCAGTGGAAGCTCTCGCCGATGGACCTGCAGTCGCGCGTGCGCTGGGAGCAGTACACCAAGGCCAAGGAAGAAACGTTCGCCCGCACCAACATTCCCGAAGCTCCTTGGTTCATCGTCGAGGGTAACGACAAGAAGCGGGCGCGGCTGAACTGCATCGATCATCTCCTCAAGCAGATGCCTTATGAGGAGGTGCCGCACGAAGAGATCACGCTGCCCGACCGCGTCTTCAATCCCGAATACGAGCGCCAGGTGCTGCCGCGCGAGCTGTACGTGCCGGAGAAGTATTGAGGCAGGGCTCCCTTCTCCCCTTCTTGTGGGAGAAGGTGGATCGGCGCGCAGCGCCGAGACGGATGAGGGGTGCTGGAAGAAACGAGGCATCGATGATTTGAACGAAGGTGTGCGCCAAGCTGGAACACCCCTCATCCGACCGAGCTTCGCTCGGCCACCTTCCCCCACAAGGGGAGAAGGGGGAACCTAACCAGGCTCACGCGCGCTCAATGACAACGTGCGTGGCATTCGGCGTCGCGACCTGCTCGCTGCACCGGTAGCCGAGCTCGATCATGTCGATGCCGGCAAAAAGGTTCTCGCCGGAGCCGAGCAGCATCGGCGATATCGCCAGATGCATGTCGTCGATGAGCTTTTCCCTGAGATATTGCCGGATCGTGGCGACACCACCGCCGAGCCGGACATCCTTGCCATCAGCCGCTGCTTTCGCCTTTTCCAGCGCTGAGTGAATGCCGTCGTTCACGAAATAGAAGGTCGTGCCGCCCTCCATGACGATAGGATTCCGCGGATGGTGGGTGAGCACGAAGACCGGCACATGGTAGGGCGGATTGTCTCCCCACCAGCCTTTCCAGCTTTCATCCGGCCACTCGCCGCGGATCGGCCCGAACATGTTGCGGCCCATTATCCACGCCCCGACGTTTTCGAAGCTGCGCGCCACGAACCCGTCGTCCGTGTCCGTGGTCCCGCGATCGTCGCCAGACATGTTGCGGAAGGTCCGGGTGCCGAACATCCAGTTGTGCAGGGCTTCCCCACCGACGCCGAGCGGCTCTTTCAGGTCCTGGTCGGGACCGGCGCCGAAGCCGTCGATCGACAGGGTGAAGGCGTTGACGCGAAGCTTGGACATGAGTACCTCCCTCGAGACCAGTTGTGAAATGCAAGCAGTTGCTTTTAGTTATACTGATTGCATTTTGCAAGCGGTATTTTGAAATCTCCGCCGAGCGATGAGCGGCTTGTTTGGGCCAGCCGCGTCAGGACCGCAGCCAAGACGGGTGGTTGCAGCAGCAGTTGCTTGCGCCGCGATGCCTCGAGGATGCATTTACGTCATCAAGCATGGCCTGCAATGGAAGGATGCGCTGCAGGCCTACGGGGGCAGATGAGCGGCCACAAAGGGGCACGCATGGTTCTCGATGCCCTGCCGCCCTGCCAAAGCCCTGATTGCGGATCGCGGTTATGACAGCGCCATTTCGCGAGGCTTTGTGGAACAAAGGCATCGAGCCTTAGCATCCCGTCGAGCCGAAGTCGGAAAGTCCCATATCCCTACGACAGGGCACTCTATCGCCAGCGCCACAAGGTCGAGAACCTCTTCGCCAAGCTCAAAGACCGGCGGCGCATTGCAACCCGATACGACCGATGCGCGCATACCTTCTTCTCGGCGATCTGCATCGCCGCAACCGTCATCTTCTGGCTCTAATCAGTGCGTCCTGAGCCGAGGCTCTAAGCCTTGCCCAGATGCTTCGGCCAGAATTCCTGGTGGACTTCGGCGGCTTCGTCTTCGAGGTTCGTCGGGCCAACCACAGTGACGATGCGCGCGCCGGTCTGCAACACCGCCCGGCTCGGCACGTTCAACCCGATCCCAGCGATCTCGCCCAGCCGCGCTTCGGAGCACGCAAACACCATACGCCCGATGCCCGACCAGTAAATCGCCCCGGAGCACATCGCGCACGGCTCGGTGCTGGTGTAGAGCGTGCAGTCAGCGAGAAAAGCAGCGTCGTAGTGCTGCGCCGCTAGTTTAACCAGGTTCATCTCGGCGTGGTTCGTCATATCGTGGCCGGTGAAGACGCTGTTTTCGGCGCGCAGGATTACTTCGCCGTCCCTCACCAGCACCGAGCCAAACGGTTCGTCGCCGCGTTCCATTGCGGATTTCGAGAGCGCAATTGCCTCGCGTAAAAACGGCTCGTGGCTTTCCATCAGAGTCTCCCAAAAAGCTAGAGTGGGATGATTGTCTTGAATCGGAGGGATTTCCAAGGGCTGCAGATCAGATTCAGTTAGGCGATCTGCATCGCCGCAACCGTCATCTTCTGGCTATGCGCACGGCCGATTGTTTGATCTCGGCCTTCAACATAGGATGAAGGCTGTCGCGTGTGGTGATGATTGCGAGTGCCTACCCCTTCAGCATCGCCGCCACTTCGGGCGCGAAATAGGTGAGGATCCCGTCGCAGCCGGCGCGCTTGAAGGCGAGAAGCGATTCCAGCATCGCCTTGTCGCCGTCGATCCAGCCATTGGCGGCAGCCGCCTTGATCATCGAATATTCGCCCGACACCTGATAGGCGAAGGTCGGCATCCGGAATTCGTCCTTCAGCCTGCGAATGATGTCGAGATAGGGCAGGCCGGGCTTGACCATCAGCATGTCGGCGCCCTCGGCGAGATCCTGCTCGGCCTCGCGCACGGCCTCGTCGGAATTGGCGTGATCGAGATAATAGGTCTTCTTGTCGCCCTTGAGCAGGCCGGCGGTGCCGACCGCCTCGCGATAGGGTCCGTAGAAGGCGGAGGCGAATTTCGTCGCGTAGGACATGATCGCCACATCCTGAAAACCATTGGCGTCGAGCGCATCGCGGATGGCGCCGATGCGGCCATCCATCATGTCGGAGGGCGCGATGATGTCGGCGCCGGCCGCCGCCTGGATGACGGCCGCCGCCGTCACCTGTTCCACCGTCTCATCGTTGACGATGATGCCGTCGCGCAAGATGCCGTCATGGCCGTGCGAGGTGAAGGGATCGAGCGCCGCGTCGGTGATGATGCCGATTTCGGGCACCGCGTGCTTGATGGCGCGCGTAGCGCGGTTGATGACGTTTTCCGGATCGAGGATGTGCGAGCCGGTCTGGTCGCGCAGGCCGAGCTCGACATTGGGGAAGGTTGCGATCGCCGGAATGCCGAGCTTTGCCGCGCGCTCGGCCTCCTTGACGGCAAGGTCGAGCGACAGGCGGAAGACGCCGGGCATGGCGGCGATCGGTTCGCGGATACTTTTCCCATCGACGACGAAGATCGGCCAGATCAGGTCGTCGACGGAGAGCCGGTTCTCCTGCACAAGGCGGCGCGACCAGTCGGCCTTGCGCATGCGGCGCAAACGGCGGCTGCCGGTGATCTCGTCGACGCTGCGCGCGCCGGCAGGCTTTGCTGGGGTGAATTTGTTCATCGCCAAAACTCCGGATCGGGGACTTTTACCACGAGCCTCCGCCGCTGACCAATGCGACACGATTGTGCCAGGCTGGCATCGCCTGGATATCGGTATACCTATGGCTGACCGTTGCCGGACAGGACCTGCGCCGCTCCCCGCATGGCGACGCGGAACGCCTCGTCGAAACTGACGCCGCGCACCTGCCAGTGATAGGTCTTGCCGCCCGTGGCAAGCCGCCAGTCGGCGATCCAGCCCAATTCCTTGTCGCTCCAGACGATGCTACCGGCAAGCGCCTGGTCGGCGCCGGCCTGTTTGGCGGCCTTGTCCAGAGCTGCCATATCCGTCTGGTGCAGCGCCTTGTCGTCCAGCCTGGATTCGGAGAGGTGCGACGCCTTAGGAAATGCGATCCGCATCGCCAGCGGGTCGGCAGCATTCACGAATGATTCGCGCATCGGTGCGCCGCGCTCATCGTCTGCGGTCAGCGCGAAATGCCTGGCGCCTCGCTCCGTTGCCAGAAAGATCGCCAGCTGCGGCCGCTCGGCAAGCCACGGCCGGCTGCCGAGCGATGCCAGCACCGGGTCGATCACGGCGGGTTTGTAGAGGCAAGTAAGATCGTGCGGCCGGTCATGCGTGCCCTGTTCGTCGTGGATGCCTTCCATCCGGTCGCGGTAGCGGAATTCGGCAACGAAGCTGCCAGCCTTGTCGCGCAGTGCCGCCATCTCAGGCTTTTTCGGCAGCCGCTGATCGCCGGAGACTCTGACCAGAACCGCATCCAGGCAAGCCTTAAAACCGATCTGGCGGTTCTGCTCGCCTTGGCCGGTCACGATGGTCCGCGCGCTATAAAGGTCGTCATTGGCGGATGCAGGATGGGCAGTCGCGCATACCATCAGGCCGATCGCCACAAGGGCAAGACGCAAAAATCCAGGCATGGTTCAACGTCCGGTTGGAAAGCCCGTCATCAAGATAGTCAATTCTAGCATCGGGCGCCGGCGGCGACCAAGGCGGCAGGATTGCACCGTTGGCATTGACGCACCCATGCGCCACGCTTTAGCACTTCAGTCCCGGCGGCGCGGGGGAGGGATTCTATCGCGATGGATTTTGGCGGCGGCGACGAGATCCGCTTCGAACGATTGGGCAAGGCTGGCGTCGTCACGCTGACGCGGCCGCAGGCGCTCAATGCCGTCACCCATCGCATGGTCAAGGCGCTCGACAAGGCGCTGCGCGCCTGGGAGCGGGATCATGAAATCGATGTCGTCGTCGTCAAGGCCGAGGGCAGGGCGTTTTCGGCCGGCGGCGACATCCTCCACGTCTACGAGGCCGGCCGGGCGGGAAAGCCGCCGGTCGATTTCTTCGCCGACGAATACCGGCTGAACGCCCGCATCGCGCGGTTCAAGAAACCCTATGTCGCGCTGATCGACGGCATCGTCATGGGCGGCGGCGTCGGCATCTCGTTTCACGGCTCGCAGCGCGTGATGACCGAGAACGCTCAATTCGCCATGCCGGAAGTCGGCATCGGCTTTTTCCCGGATGTCGGCGCCAGTCATCTCCTGCCGGACCTTGGCGGCAGCTTCGGCATGTATCTGGCCCTGACCGGAAACCGCATCCGCTATGGCGATGCTTTGTGGTCGGGCTTGGCGACGCATACGATCAAGGCGGAGGATCAGGCCGGCTTTCTCGATCGGCTGGCGGCGAGCGGCGATCCGGAATCGGTGCTGCGCGGTTTCTTCATCCCGGCGCGGCGCGAGACGGACAGACCGACGCTGGAAGCGATCGCCAGCCATTTCGCGCAACCGTCGCTGGGTGACGTCATCGGCAGCCTGGAACGAGCTGCCCTCACCGATGCGTTCGCGGCAAAGACGCTGGCGACGATCCGCAGCCGCTCGCCGACCAGCCTGCATGTCGCCTGGCGTGAGATCAGCGCCGGGCTGACGCTGTCGATGAACGAGTGCATGCGTATGGAGTTCCGTATCCTCAACCGCATGCTTGCCGGCCACGATTTCTACGAAGGCATTCGCGCCGCTATCATCGACAAGGGCTCGACACCGCTCTGGCGGCCGGTAGGCATCGATATGATCAGCGCTGCCGATGTCGACGCCTATTTCGCGCCGCTCGGCGAACGGGAACTCGAACTGTGAGCGACGCCACGTCGAGACGCGTCGTGCTCCAGCCCTCGACGATCGAGATCATCTTCGCCTGGTTCCAGCGCGTCGTATCCGGCTACTGCCTGTTGTTCGGGATTTTGTACTGGATCCGGCTGATCGGCTTCTACCCCGGCCCGTTGTGGCGCTTCGACCTGATGCCGGTGCCTTGGCAGGTGGCGGCGGTGATGCTCGCCGTCTTCTTTCCCTTCGCTGCCGCCGGCCTGTGGATGCTGGCCTCCTGGGGGCCGGTGATCTGGGTCATCTGCGCGGTGACCGAGACCGTCATGTATGCCGGCTTTCCCGAGCTCTTCGGCCACCGCCTGCTGATCGTCGCCTCGCATGCGGCGGTGGCGCTGCTCTACATCGTCTTTCGCGTGGTGATCTGGATGCAGAAGCGCCAGACCCGGCAATAGAGCATCGGACCGATGCTCAACAAGAATAGCGCCGCGCGTCCCATTGGACGCTCAAATTTCCGCCCGGAACCATTGGCTAAATCTTTAGGTTAATCATCCTTGTTCGGGTGACCCTTCGTTAAGCCTCTTTCGAAACCTCTTACCGGTAAGCTCTTGTTAGCCCTAGCGTTTAAGTCGAATTTTATGAGTATTCGATAGTGTCGCGATCAAGGTGAAAAACAAAAAATCACCAGGCGACAAACGAGAGGCAAAGACAATGATCAATTCCCGTCCGGCGGCGAAGACCGCCAACGTATCCGATGACCGCCGCGAGGCGATCCGTTCGCTGTACATGGAATCGCTGCAGCTGGTGGAGCGCCTGCACCGCCGTCTGCTTGACGTGATCAAGGACGAATTCGACCGCAACGGCCGTTCCGACATCAACGCCATCCAGGCGCTGCTGCTCTTCAACATCGGCAATTCGGAGCTGACCGCCGGCGAGCTGCGCTCGCGCGGCTACTATCTCGGCTCGAACGTCTCCTACAATCTGAAGAAGCTGGTCGATCTCGGCTTCATCAACCACCAGCGCTCGCGCATCGACCGCCGTTCGGTGCGGGTCTCGCTGACGCCGAAGGGCAATGAGGTGGCGGAAGTCGTCGGCGGCCTCTACGAGCGCCATGTCGGCTCGATCGAGCAGGTCGGCGGCATTAACACGGAAGAATTCAAGCAGATGAACCGCGCCCTGCAGCGGCTGGATCGCTTCTGGAACGATACCATCGCTTATCGGATGTAAGGCATACGCCACTTCTAGGGGAAAGCCGCGCCGAAGAGGCGCGGTCGGATAGCGACCTAAAGACCGGTGGCCGAAAAGCACCGGTCTTTCCGTTTCGTGAGGGCGAGCCGATCCAAATCGCGCTCAGGGCCACGTTGCCGCCATATTCCCGGTGAAAGCGAGAATGCGGGTGATGTTGTGGCCAAGGCCAAGCATCTTCCTGAACGCGCGTCGCCCCGGCGCGTTCTCGCAGCCGAAGGGGCCATGGTTGGCTAATTGTTAAGAATGCCAACCCTAGAGTGCGGGCGGGATCGCCCGGTGAAAAGATTTGTTACAAGACTGTCTGGAGCGTACATGAGAACCAGTCGCCGTTTCTTCCTTTCCGGAGCCTCCGCGTTGGCAGCGACGATGCTTGCCAGTGGCGCCAGCGCGCAGGACGTGATCGGAGATATCCTGAAATCCTCGGGCCGCGGCAACTGGGACGACCAGTTCGACGCCCGCGCCAGCCAGGGCGGCAAGGTGGCCTCGACGCTGCCGATCGTCAGCCCGCAGACCGTTTCCTTTACCGAGCAGGCGATAGCGCAGTATCAGAATATCGTCGCGCAGGGCGGCTGGGAGCCGGTCCCGGACACCAAGAAATTGCAGCTCGGCGTCATCGACCCCGACGTGGTGCCGTTGCGCAGGCGCTTGATGGTTTCGGGCGACCTGGCGCAGAGCGCCGGCCTTTCAGAGGCCTTCGATTCCTATGTCGATGCCGCGGTCAAGCGCTTCCAGGCGCGCCATGGCCTGCCTTCCGACGGGACCCTGGGCCAATATACCTATGCGGCGATGAATGTTTCGGCGCAGGTCCGGCTTGGCCAGTTGCAGACCAATCTGCAGCGGCTGCACGAGCGCGCCGGCACGCTGGGCAACCGTTATGTATTGGTCGACATCCCGGGCGCCCAGATCGAGGCGGTCGAGAACGACCGCGTCGTGCTGCGCCACACCGCCGTTGTCGGCAAGATCGACCGCCAGACGCCGATCGTCGATTCCAAGATCAACGAGATCATCGTCAATCCCTACTGGAACGCGCCGGTCTCGATCGTGCGCAAGGACATCATTCCGCTGATGCGGAAGGACCCCAACTATCTCAAGGACAGCAAGATCCGTCTGTTCGCACCGGATGGCAGCGAGGTCGATCCGCTGAACGTGGACTGGTCGACCGATGACGCCGAGAAATACCGCTTCCGCCAGGATCCGGGCGCCGGCAATGCAATGGCCTCGGTCAAGATCAATTTTCCGAGCCCGGATGGCGTCTATATGCACGACACGCCGCAGCAGAGCCTGTTCGGCAAGATGATGCGCTTCGATTCCTCGGGCTGCGTGCGCGTCCAGAACGTGCGCGATCTCGTCACCTGGATCCTGCGCGACACGCCAGGCTGGAACCGTCAGCATTTCGAGGCGGCGATCAAGAGCGGCGAGAACATCCCGGTGCAGGTCAACAATCCGGTGCCGGTCTATTTCCTCTACATCTCGGCCTGGTCGACGGGGCCTGGTGTCGTGCAGTTCCGCGACGACATCTACGGGCTCGATGGAGCCAACGAGCTGCAGATCACCTCTGCGCTCTAAGCGACTGATCTTTTTACTGAAAGGCCGCCGCTGAGGGCGGCCTTTTTGTATCCGGCTGGAGGGCGCGCTTTGCGCTGGGTCCGGAAAGCGCCGTTCGGTACAGGGCCATGCAAGTTGCCATCTTCATCCTGGTCGTGCTCGGCTTCGTCGCGGTTTCGGGCGCGCTGGTCCGGCTGGTGCAGGTGCCGTTGCCGGTGCTGCAGATTGCCATGGGTGCTGCACTCGCCTGGCCGGTGCGCGGCGTCCACATCGAGATCGATCCCGAGCTGTTCCTGCTGGTGTTCATCCCGCCGCTGCTGTTCAGCGATGCCGTCACTGCACCGAAGCGCGAGTTGCTGGCGCTGCGCGGCCCGATCCTCGACCTTGCCATCGGGCTCGTCTTCTTCACAATCGTCGGCTTCGGCTATGCCTTGCATTGGCTGGTGCCGAGCATCCCGCTGGTCGTCGCCTTCGCGCTCGCCGCGGTGCTGTCGCCGACCGACGCGGTAGCCGTCTCCTCGATCGTCGACCGGAACGTGGTTCCGGCGCGGCTGATGCACATTCTGGAAGGCGAGTCGCTGCTCAACGACGCGTCTGGCCTCGTCATGTTCCGCTTCGCCGTGGCGGCAGTGCTGACCGGCAGCTTTTCCTTCGCCGCCGCTTCGCTGAGTTTCCTCTACGCCGTTGCTGCCGGCATCCTGGCCGGTGTGGTGGCGGTGTTCGCCGCCGCCAAGGCGCTGCAATTGCTTAACCGCATCGGCGGTGTGCCGGCCGAGGCACAGGTGCTGGTGATGATCCTGATCCCCTTCATTGCCTATCTCGGCGCCGAGCATGCCGGTGCGTCCGGAATCCTGGCCGCCGTCACCGCCGGTGTGCTCACCAGTGGGTCCGGCATATTCCGCTATCTCGGGGTCTCGGCGCGCATGCAGACCATATCGCTGTGGACGACGCTGTCCTTCGTCTTCAACGGTGCGCTGTTCATCCTGCTCGGCCTGCAGCTTCCCGACATCATCCGCCATGTGCCGCCTGAGCTGAGCAGCCGGCATTGGCTGATCGAGCCGATCCTGACTGTGCTGATCCTTACCCTATGCCTGATCGCGCTGCGCTTCCTGTGGATCTGGGTCGGTGACATCGCGGCACGCCTTGCCGCGCGATTTGGCAAGCGCAAGGCCGAGACGTTCGGCCTGCGCGTGCGGCTCGCCGGCTCGGTGGCGGGCGTGCGCGGCGCCATCACGCTGGCCGGCATCCTGTCGCTGCCGCTCGCCATGCCGGACGGCTCGCCGTTTCCGGCGCGCGATGTGGTGATCTTCCTCGCCGCGGGCGTCATCATCTGTTCGCTTGTCATCGCCAGCCTTGCCTTGCCGAAGATAGCGCGCGGGCTGGTCGAGCCGGGCGAGCATCCCGGTGCTGCCGAGGAACGCCTGGCGCGTGTCGGCGCGGCCAAGGCGGCGATCGCCCGCATCGAGAGCATCGCGGGGGCACAAGACGGGGACGAAGGCGAGGTGCCCGGTGCCCGGCTTGCCGCTGCCGACAGCATCGTCGCCGGTTATCGGCGTCGCATCGCCGCCTCCGACGAGGCCGATGAAGCCCGCACCGAGGCCCGCGAAGCCGGACGGCTCGAGCTCGAAATGAGGCTTGCCGGCATCGAGGCCGAGCGCGCGGCCGTGCGCGCCATGTTTCGCAGCCGTGAGATCAACGACCATACGATGCAGGCGCTGTTGACCGAGATCACGCTTACCGAAGCCTTGCTGAAGGGCCGTCAGGCGAGGAAATAGCCGGCTCTTCGCCTTGCTGCCGCAATCCGGCCAGCAAATTTCGCGCCTCAAACGTGGCGGGGCGGAAGCAACTGTGTTAATGGCGCGGCAGACCCCCCGGACGACAAGGATCTCAAGCATGGCAACAGCAGCGGCAGTGTCGAACAAATTCGAATCCTTCTTCGAAACCACGCTTGCCGATGCCGATCCGGAGATTTTCGGCGCGATCCGCAATGAACTTGGCCGCCAGCGCCACGAGATCGAGCTGATCGCTTCGGAAAACATCGTCTCCCGTGCCGTGCTGGAGGCGCAAGGGTCGATCATGACCAACAAGTACGCCGAGGGCTATCCGGGCAAGCGCTACTATGGCGGCTGCCAATTCGTCGACGTGGCCGAGGAACTGGCCATCGAGCGCGCGAAAAAACTCTTCGGCTGCAACTTCGCCAACGTCCAGCCGAATTCCGGCAGCCAGATGAATCAGGCGGTGTTCCTGGCGCTGCTGCAGCCCGGCGACACCTTCATGGGCCTCGACCTCAATTCCGGTGGGCACCTGACGCATGGCTCGCCGGTCAACATGAGCGGCAAATGGTTCAAGGTCGTTTCCTACGGCGTGCGCAGGGACGATCATCTGCTCGACATGGATGCGATCGAGAAGACCGCCCATGAGACGAAGCCGAAGCTGATCCTGGCTGGCGGAACCGCCTATTCGCGGGTCTGGGACTGGAAGCGCTTTCGTGAGATTGCCGACTCGATCGGCGCTTACCTGATGGTCGACATGGCGCATATCGCCGGCCTGGTCGCCGGTGGCGTGCACCCGTCGCCGCTGCCATATGCCCATGTGGTGACCACCACCACGCACAAGTCGCTGCGTGGCCCGCGCGGCGGCATGATCCTGTGCAATGATGAGGACATCGCTAAGAAGATGAATTCGGCCGTGTTTCCGGGTCTGCAGGGTGGCCCGCTGATGCATGTCATCGCCGCCAAGGCGGTGGCCTTCGGCGAAGCGCTGAAGCCAAGCTTCAAACTCTATGCCGAGAGCGTCGCCGCCAATGCCAAGGCGCTGGCCTCCAGCCTGCAGGAAACCGGTCTCGACATCGTTTCCGGCGGCACCGACAATCATCTGATGCTGGTCGACCTGCGTCCCAAGAACGCCACCGGCAAGCGTGCCGAGGCAGCGCTTGGCCGCGCCAACATCACCTGCAACAAGAACGGCATTCCTTTCGATCCCGAAAAGCCGTTTGTCACCTCGGGTGTGCGGCTCGGCACGCCGGCCGGCACGACGCGCGGTTTCGGCCAGGCCGAGTTCCGCGAGATCGGCAAGCTGATCGCCGAGGTGCTGGACGGGCTCAAGGCCGCAAATTCCGACGAGGGCAATGCGGCCGTCGAGGCCGCGGTGAAGGCGAAGGTGGCCGCGTTGACGGACCGCTTTCCGCTCTATCCATATCTCGGCTGAGCCCACGCAAACTGTCATCCCTTATCGGCCGTAGGAGAAGCACCGTTCCAGCGGGGACGGAGTCCGGACAGGAGCCCTGACGATGATGCAGATTTTCCGTGTCGCTGGTTTTGGCGCGTTTGGCGTGTTGGCGACATTGACCACCTTGCCGCTGTCCGCCGCCTTGGCACAGTCCGCGCCCACCCCGGCCGCACCTACGACAGAAACCTTCGGCAAATGGTCCACCACCGTGGACGAGATCGATACCAGTGAGGATCTGCGCAAAACCTGCGTCGCCTCGACCGCCTTTCTCGACGCGAGCGGTACCAGCGGCACCCTCACACTCGCCATCTCGAACGGTGATGCACTGCCGCCCGATGGCTATCCGACCCTTGTCGTCGCCATGAAAAACAAGGACTTGCCGACTGGCGAGAACATTCCGGCGGTGTTCGGCGACAGCAACGGCAAGGTCAAGGCGACCGTCAATGCCCTTGCCGGCGGGAAGTGGATGTTGAACAACAAGACCGAGGTCAGTCTGGCGCTGCTGCGGGCCATGCGCCGCGCCAGCTCACTCGATGTCACCTTCGGCGACACGCCAGTCGCGACTGTATCGATGGACGGCTTCACCAAGGCCTATCGCAGCCTCGGCGTATCCTGTGGATTCCCGACCGGCGATGTCGCGCCGTAATCGGCCGGCGTTGCCGTCTGGCATGATGCTGGCAATTTTCCTCGCGCCTCGCTATCTCTGAGGCGCGAGAGGCCATCCCCGGTGCTTTGCCATCCCGACAAAAACCTCTAAGCCTTTCGCTCCACGAGAATCGCGAACACAAGGCTCTCCATGCGCTGTCCCTACTGCCAGTCCGAAGATACGCAGGTGAAGGATTCGCGCCCCGCCGAAGATGGCGCGGCGATCCGCAGGCGGCGCGTCTGCCCCGATTGCGGCGGTCGCTTCACCACCTTCGAGCGTGTGCAGTTGCGCGACCTCGTGGTGGTGAAGAAGTCCGGACGCAAGGTGCCCTTCGACCGCGACAAGCTGCTGCGCTCGGTCGAGATCGCGGTGCGCAAGCGCAATGTCGATCCCGAGCGCATCGACCGCGCGGTGACCGGCATCGTGCGCCAGCTCGAAAGCTCGGGTGAGACTGAAGTCGCCTCGGGCGAGGTCGGCCGCCTGGTGATGGAGGCGCTGAAGTCGCTCGACGATGTCGCTTATGTGCGCTTCGCCTCGGTCTATCGCAATTTCCGCGAGGCCAAGGATTTCCACGACGTGCTGGGCGAACTGAAGGGTGACGAGCTCAAGGGGGACGAGCTCAAGGAAGAGGACGCCGGCTGAGCATGGCAAGGCCCAGCCAAGCCGAACAAGAGGTTCTTGATCGCCGTTTCATGGCGGCGGCACTCAGGCTGTCGCGGAAAAACGCCGGGCGGACCTCGACCAACCCTTCGGTCGGCACGCTGATCGTGCGCGACGACGGCACCGGGCCGATGATCGTCGGCACCGGTGTCACCGCTGTCGGTGGCCGGCCGCATGCCGAAACGGAAGCGCTGGCTGAGGCCGGCGAGCTCGCACGCGGCGCCACCGCCTATGTCACACTGGAGCCCTGCGCCCACCATGGCCGCACGCCGCCTTGCGCCAATGCATTGGTCAATGCCGGCGTCGCGCGGGTGGTTGGGGCCGCGAGCGACCCCGATCCACGCGTGTCCGGCAATGGCTACGCGATCCTGCGTGCCGCCGGTGTCGAAGTGGTCGAAAACGTGCTGGTGGCAGAAGCCGCCGAGCAGATGGCAGGCTATCTCATTCGATCCCTCAAAAAGCGTCCGGAAGTGATTCTGAAACTTGCGCTTTCCAGCGACGGCAAGATCGGCGTGGAAGGTGAGGGGCAGGTCTCGATCACCGGCGACATCGCCCGCCGTGAAGTCTATCTGATGCGGGCCGAAGCCGACGGCATATTGATCGGCATCGGCACGGCGCTGGAGGACGATCCGGCGCTGACGGTGCGATTGCCGGGGCTGGAAAACCGTTCGCCGGCGCGCATCGTGCTCGACCGCCAGATCAGGCTGCCGGAGACGTCGAAACTGGTTGCCGGCGTCGACCGGGTTCCGCTCTATGTCGCCGCCTGGGCGGAAGCCGATCCGCAGCGGCGGGCCGCGCTTGAACGCGCCGGCGTGCGCTTCATCGGCACGGAAACGCATGAAGGTGGCGTTGCGCTGCCGGAGCTGCTCGAGGACCTGGCCGCGCTCGGCATGGCGAGCGTGCTGGTCGAGGGCGGCGCCAAGGTGGCCGAGGCCTTCCTCGCCGAAGGGCTGGTCGACCGGATCGTGCTGTTCCAGGGGCTGGAGCCGATCGGCAAGGGCGGCATTGCATCGCCCATCGACGCCAGCCATATCCCGGCAGGATTTCGCAAATTGCGCGACATGCGTTTCGGCGAAGACAGTTACGCCGAGTGGATAAGGGACATCTGATGTTTACCGGAATTGTCACCGATGTCGGCACCGTCGCTGCCGTCAAGCCGCTGAGGGAAGGGGTCGGCTTGCGTATAGACACCGCTTATGACCCTGAGACGATCGCTATCGGCGCTTCGATTTCTTGCGGCGGCGTCTGCCTGACTGTGACGGCGCTGCCGGAAAGCGGCGCCAATGCACGCTGGTTCGAGGCCGAGGCGTGGGAAGAGGCGCTCAGGCTGACGACAATGGCGGACTGGAAATCCGGCACGAGGATCAATCTGGAGCGGGCGCTGAAAATCGGCGACGAGCTCGGTGGCCACATTGTATCAGGCCATGTCGACGGCATGGCCGAGATCGTGGGGCGCAAGGAGGAAGGCGACGCCGTGCGCTTCACGCTGGACGCGCCGCGCGACCTGGCCAAATTCATCGCGCCCAAGGGCTCCGTCGCGCTCGACGGCACCTCGCTCACCGTCAACAAGGTCGAGGGCACCCGCTTCGACGTGCTGCTGATCCATCACTCGCTGACGGTGACAACCTGGGGCGAACGCCAGGTCGGTGACCGAGTCAACTTAGAGATCGACACCATGGCCCGCTATGCGGCGCGGCTAGTGGAGGCGGCGAAAGAGGGGCTTTAGAAATTTCTTCGCAACCCCGAGCGATAGCGGTAGACAGTCGTCAGGAGAACGGAACGGCTATGACTTCGCTTGAATGCCGACCTTTGCAGCTATCTGATCGGGACCGCCAGGTTTTCGTGGATGCTCTTCTCAAGCCGCAGCCGGTCAACGATCGTTTGCGCGACACGGTGCGCAGATATCGGCGGGCTACTTGCTCTCGGGAGGCGGGCTCTGAATTTGTCGGGCCGAAAGACTTGCCTCCGGCACGGCAGGAATAGCCGAGCGCCTGGCAACATTCCAACATCTTCGCTTGCGATCAAACCGGCTTCGGCCTAAGTCACCGGCGATCCCGGAGACATCTATGGCTGGCACATCCCAACACGGCAAAGCGTTCATTCGCCCGAAGAAGAAGGCCCACCTTCTTGTCATCGAGGCGCGCTTCCATGACGATCTTGCCGACGCGCTGCTCGAAGGCGCGACAACCGCGCTCGATGAAGCGGGCGCGACATACGATGTCGTCACCGTTCCGGGCTCGCTCGAGATTCCCGCGGTGATTTCTTTCGCGCTCGACGGCGCCGCCGAAGGCGGGCCAAGCTATGACGGTTTTGTCGCCCTCGGCACCGTCGTGCGCGGTGACACCTATCATTTCGACATCGTCGCCAATGAATCGAGCCGTGCCCTGATGGATCTCTCCGTGCAGGAAGCGGTCTGCATCGGCAACGGCATCCTGACCACCGAAAACGACGAGCAGGCCTGGACGCGGGCCAAACGCTCGGAAGGCGACAAGGGCGGCTTTGCCGCGCGTGCGGCGCTGACTATGATTGCCCTCAAGCAACAGTTGGGAGAGCAATCGTGAGCGAACCCGCATCACCCGGCCAGCCCGCGGCACGCCACGCCAACAAGCGCGGTGCTGCCCGTCTGGCCGCCGTGCAGGCGCTCTACCAGATGGATGTGGCCGGCAGCGGCGTCTTCGAGATCACCGCCGAATACGAGGCGTTCAGGCTCGGCAAGGAGGTCGACGGCGCCCTCTATCGCGAGGCCGACGCGCAATGGTTTCGCGCCATCCTCGCCGGCGTCGTCGAGAACCAGAAGACCATCGACCCGATCATCCGCCAGGCGCTGACCGAGGACTGGCCATTGTCCAGGCTCGATTCGACGCTGCGCGCCATATTGCGCGCCGGGGTCTACGAGCTGATGAAGCGAGAGGACGTGCCGGTGGCTGTCATCGTTTCGGAATATGTCGATATCGCCAAGGCGTTTTACGAAGAAGACGAGCCGAAGCTGGTCAACGCGGTGCTCGATCGCGTGTCGCGCCGGGTGCGCGGCGAGGGGCGTGGCAAGGACGCTTCATGACGGCCATTGCTATCGCCGAGGCTGGTAGGGAAGCGCGTCGAACCGCGTTCATCCTTGCGGCCTCGCAGGCCATCATCGGCTCGGCCGCGCCTATCGCCATTTCCCTGGGTGCGCTGGCCGGACAACATCTGCTCGATGCGGACAAGTCGCTGGCGACGGCGCCGGTCACGGGCTTCAACGTCGGCGTGGCGCTCGGTTCCCTGCCGGCGGCAGCCATCATCCGCTGGCTCGGCCAGCGCGACGGTTTCATGGCCGGCACGATTATCACTGCGCTGGGTGGACTGGTCGCCACACTGGCGCTGTTCCACCCCAACTTCTGGCTGTTCGCCTTCGGACTGGCTGTGATCGGGGTGGGCGGTGCCTTCGTCCAGCAGTTCCGTTTCGCTGCCGCCGACAATGCGACGCCGGAGTTCAAGGCGCGCGCCATCTCCTTCGTGCTGGCCGGCGGCGTCGTCACCGCCATACTCGGGCCGCAGATCGTCATCTTCACCCGCGATCTGTTCTCGCCGGTGATGTTTGCCGGCTCGTTTGCATCCATCCTGGTGCTGGCCGCGGTCGGCGCCGCCATTCTCTCTTTGCTGCGCATTCCGGCCAAGGCAACTGGCAAAGTGGAGATCGCCGACAGCGACGCGCGGCCGCTCTCCGAGATCGTCACCAGGCCGCGTTTCGTTGCGGCGCTGTTTTGTGCCGTCGGCAGCTACGCACTGATGAGCTTCGTCATGACCGGCGCGCCGCTGGCCATGGTCGGCTGCGGCCTGTCGACGGACGATGCCACGCTCGGTATTTCCTGGCATGTCATGGCGATGTTTGCGCCGAGCTTCTTCACGGGGTCGCTGATCCACCGCTTCGGCGCCGAGCGGATCGTGGCGGCCGGACTGGTGTTGCTGATCGGCTGCGCCGTGGTGGCGCTGTCGGGCTTGGCGCTGTGGCAGTTCTGGACGGCGCTGATCCTGCTCGGCCTCGGCTGGAATTTCGGCTTCATCGGCGCCACCGCCATGGTGGCCGACAGCTATCGGCCGTCCGAGAAAGGCAAGGTCCAGGGTTTTCACGACTTCGTCCTGTTCGGCTCCGTCGCCTTTGCTTCGCTGATGTCGGGTGCGGTCTACAATGCCTGGGGCTGGGAAATGCTCAACTGGATCATCTTCCCTGTCGTCGTGCTGTGCTTCGTGGCTCTGGGCGCATTGAAGATGACGAGCGCGCGGCAGACCAGCGCATGACCCCGAACCGAAGGTTCGGAAAGGATCATGCGCAAAATCAAAAGTACTACAGCGTCCTTGCGCGTCCAAACGGACGCGCGGCGCTGTAGTGACATGACGCTGTCGGGACGAGGCAGCAGCGGATTCACCCGCATACGAACAAAATTATTGCGCCCATCCCCCCTCTTATGAAACCGTGTACCCCGACGGGGCATTGAAGCCATGCTCATATGCGGCAGCCGTAATCCGGTTCTCAGCAAGGGATTTGTGAAATGTTTTCAGTCAAGGTTCTGGCCGGCGCGGCACTGGCGCTCGGCATCACCGCGGCCTCGGCGAGCGCTCAAGTGGTCGTGTCGTCGAAGATCGACACCGAAGGCGGCGTGCTCGGCAACATCATCCAGCTGGTGCTGAACGCCAACAACATCCAGACCACCGATCGCATCCAGCTCGGCGGCACCCCTGTGGTGCGCAAGGCGATCACCGCCGGCGAGATCGACATCTATCCGGAATACACCGGCAACGCCGCCTTCTTCTTCGAAAAGGCCGACGATCCCGTGTGGAAGGATGCGGCGAAAGCCTATGAGACGGCCAAGAAGCTCGACCACGATGCCAACAAGATCGTCTGGCTGTCGCCGTCGCCGGCCAACAACACCTGGGCGATCGCACTGCGCAAGGATGTCTCCGAGACCAACAAGCTGGCGACGCTGTCCGACTTCGGCAAATATGTCTCCGGCGGCGGCCAGGTGGTGCTGGCGGCCTCGGCCGAGTTCGTCAATTCGGCCGCCGCGCTGCCGGCGTTCCAGACCACCTATGGCTTCACCCTGAAGCCGGACCAGCTGATCACGCTGTCCGGCGGCGATACGGCGGCGACCATCGCCGCTGCGGCGAACCAGACCAACGGTGCCAACGCCGCCATGGTCTACGGCACCGATGGCGGCATCGCGCCGTCCGGCCTGGTCGTGCTCGAAGACGATAAGGGCGTGCAGCCGGTCTACCAGCCGGCGCCGATCATCCGCGAGGCGGTGCTGAAGGAGCATCCTGAGATCGAGACGCTGCTGAAGCCGGTCTTCGCCAAGCTCGATCTCGTCACCCTGCAGGAACTGAACGGCCGCGTGCAGGTCGGCGGCGAGCCGGCCAAGGGCGTCGCCGAAGATTTTTTGAAGAAGAACGGGTTTCTGAAGTAGTCAGCCCGTTTGGAAAATGACGCCGGTGCGAGGCGCCCCCCTCTGGCCTGCCGGCCATCTCCCCCACACGGGGGGAGATTGGATGCACGCTCGGCTTCCGCCAATCGCCAACGGGGAAGATGGATCGGCGGCAATGAAGCTGCCGATCTCCCCCCAAGTGGGGAAGATGTCCGGCAGGACAGAGGGGGGCGCGACGGAGCACGACGGTCCTGACGTCAGGTCCTCAAGTCGCCGCCATCGCATAGGTACGTCATGACCATCCGCTTCGACAAGCTCGGCGTGGTCATCGCCGTGATCGTTGCCTATGCTGCTTTCGCGGCGCCCTTCGCCACCTTCCGCGCCAACCGCATCGTGCCAGGCGAGGCACGCTCGATCCTCGACGCTCTGCCTGCGGTGACAGGCCCGCTGCTGCTGGCAATCGTGCTTATCGCGGCGCTCATCGCGCTGTTGAAGACACCGCTGATCCTGCGCCTTGCCGCAAGTGTGGCCGCGCTTGCAGCACTGGCGCTGCTGATCGGGGTCGCCGGCAGCTTCCTGACGCCTGAGGGCAACACCTTTGCCCGCATCTCGCCGGCCTCGGGTTTCTGGCTGCTCATCTTCGCCTTTACGCTTTTGCTCGCCGATGTGCTGACAAGGCTGAACCTGTCGCCAGGGGCGCGGATCGGCGTGCTCGTCGTCGCGACAGCGGCGATCGGCCTGCTGCTGGTCTCGGGAAGCTGGAACAGCCTGTCGATCCTCAAGGAATATGCCAACCGTGCCGACAGTTTCTGGGCGGAAGGCTCCAAGCATGTGACGCTGGCGCTGGGGTCGCTGGCGGCGGCGGTGATCGCAGGCCTGCCGCTCGGCATTCTCTGCCACCGCGTCGAGAAATTGCGGGCCGGCGTGCTCAACGTGCTGAACATCATCCAGACCATTCCCTCGATCGCGCTGTTCGGCCTGCTGATCGCGCCGCTCGGCTGGGTCGCGACGCATGTGCCCGGCGCTGCCTCCCTCGGCATTCGCGGCATCGGCACCGCGCCCGCCTTCGTCGCCCTGTTCCTCTATTCGCTGCTGCCGGTGGTGGCCAACACCGTGGTCGGTCTTGCCGGCGTGCCGCGCGCCGCCAACGACGCCGCGCGCGGCATGGGCATGACCGAGCGCCAGCGCCTGTTCGGCGTCGAATTTCCGCTGGCTTTCCCGGTGATCCTCACCGGCATCCGCATCGTGCTGGTCCAGAACATCGGCCTTGCCACCATTGCCGCGCTGATCGGCGGCGGTGGCTTCGGCGTGTTCGTGTTCCAGGGCGTTGGCCAGACCGCGATGGACCTGGTGCTGCTCGGCGCCATACCGACGGTGGCGCTCGCCTTTGCCGCCGCCATCATCCTCGACGCGGTGATCGAGATGACCTCCACCAAGAGACGCGAGGCGCAACCGGCATGATCGAGATCGAAGGCATTACCAAGCGCTATGATGCGACAACGGTGGTCGACGACGTGTCGATGGTGATCGAGCCGCGCACCATCGCCGTCATCGTCGGCACTTCCGGTTCCGGCAAGACGACGCTGCTTCGCATGATCAACCGGCTGGTCGAGCCGACCGCGGGCGTGATCAAGCTCGACGGCGCCGACAACCGCTCGCTGCCCGGCTATGAGCTGCGCCGCAGCATCGGCTACGCCATCCAGGGCCACGGGCTGTTTCCGCATCGCACGGTGGCGCAGAACATCGCCACCGTGCCGGTGCTGCTCGGCTGGGACAAGGCCCGCATCAAGGCCCGTGTCGACGAGTTGATGACGCTCTACCAGCTCGATCCCCAGGCGTTCGGGCCACGTTATCCGCACGAGCTTTCCGGCGGTCAGCAGCAGCGCGTCGGCGTCGCCCGCGCCCTTGCCGCGGAGCCGAACGTGCTGTTGATGGACGAGCCGTTCGGCGCGCTCGACCCGATCATCCGCAACAAGGCGCAGGAGGATCTTCTGGCGATCCAGAAGCGCTTCGGCACCACCATCATCCTCGTCACCCATGACATGGAAGAGGCGGTGCATATGGGCGACAAGATCGCGGTGATGGATGCCGGCAAGCTGGTGCAATATGCCAAGCCCGCCGAGATCCTGGCGAGGCCGGCCAGCGCTTTCGTCGAGAGCCTGGTCGGTGCCAGCGAAAAACCGTTCAGGCTGCTGTCGCTCGGCCGCGTGCGCGACGCGGTCGAGAAGGGCGGCGCAGAGGGCGATGCGATCCCCGGCGACGCCAGCCAGCGCGATGCGCTGGCCGAGCTCCTCTGGTCGGGCCGCCCGGCGCTGCCGGTGAAAGGCGCCGACGGCAAGCCGCTCGGCCGCGTGACGGTGGACGGGCTGGTGAAGCGCGCGGCGAGGCCGGCATGAAAGAGGCTGGCTTAAAAGCTTGGCTTCCATCGCTGCTCAGGCTTGTCCTGGTGGTGTTGCTCATTGCCTTCGTGACCAATCCCGATTGGTTCGAACCGCTGCTGAAGCCGCTTACCGAGAACAACGCGCCAGTGATCTACAACCAGGGAAGCCTGCTGTCGCTGACGCTGCTGCATCTGAGGATCGTGCTGATCGCCACCGTGGCCGCGACCATCGTTGCTGTGGCGCTCGCCATCCTGGTCACCAGGCCAGCCGGCGTCGAATTCCTGCCGCTGTCGCGCAGCCTAGTCAATATCGGCCAGACCTTTCCGCCGGTGGCGGTGCTGGCGCTTGCCGTGCCGGCCGTCGGCTTCGGCGAGAAGCCGACGCTGATCGCGCTGTTTCTCTACGGCCTGCTGCCGATCTTCGAGAACGCGCTGACCGGACTGACGACGCTGCCTGTCAACGTGGTCGAGGCGGCGCGCGGCGCCGGCATGACCGGCTGGCAAAGGCTGGTCAAGGTCGAGCTGCCGCTCAGCGCGCCGATCATTCTCGGCGGTATCCGGCTGTCGGTGGTCATCAGCCTCGCCACCGCGACGATCGGCTCGACCGTGGCGGCCAGGACACTGGGCGAGGTGATCATCGCCGGTCTGTTGTCGAACAACCTCGCCTTCATCCTGCAGGGCGGCCTGATCGTCGCCGCCCTTGCTGTGCTGATCTATGACGGGCTGTCGGCGATCGAGCGCTACACCGCGCGCCGCATGGGGCGAGAGACAGCGTAGCACCTCGGGCGAGGTTCGTTCGCTTCAGTGTCCGCCCGAACGCGCCGGGTGATCGAGCGTCACCTCAAGCGTGGTGCCCGTCTCGCCCGAAATCCAGCGGCGGCGGACGATTGCAAAATCATATTGTCCAGCGTCTGGAACGGCCAGCAGAAGGCTTTCATGTTCTACATGACTATGCTGGCGGTGCTGATCTTCGTCGTCCAGCCGGACGGCGACCTGCGCAAAGGCTGACGACCGCCTGCCGTTTTCAATCGATCTAATTGGGCGGCGGCGCCGGCGGGCGTGTCGCCGCCCATAGCTTTTGGGCGAAAGCCGGGCAAAAACCGAACAATATCTTGACGTTCACTGCCCTGTTTCGCATAAGCCGGTGCGAAGGGAGCGGATTCCGCGCGCGGAATCCGCTCCCTGTCTCAACGGCCCAGGGAGGGGTTCTTTTGGGTCATCAATCGAGGAAAATCCGGCAATGACCATAATTTCAGCTGTCATCGCCTGCGGTCTGCTTTCAGTCCTTTACGCCATCTGGGCGACACGTTCGGTCCTCGCGGCCGATCAGGGCAATGCACGCATGCAGGAAATTTCCGCGGCCATCCGCGAAGGCGCCCAGGCCTATCTGGCGCGCCAGTACACCACCATCGCCATCGTCGGTGTCGTGGTCCTGCTGCTCGCCTGGTGGCTGCTTTCGATCACCGCCGCCATCGGCTTCCTGATCGGCGCCGTTTTGTCGGGCGCCGCTGGCTTCATCGGCATGCACGTCTCCGTGCGCGCCAATGTGCGCACCGCGCAGGCGGCTTCCAACAGCCTCGCTGCCGGCCTCGAGATCGCCTTCAAGTCGGGCGCCATCACCGGCATGCTGGTCGCGGGCCTAGCCCTGCTCGGCGTCTCGATCTACTACCTGATCCTCACCCACTTCATGGGCCTTCAGCCCAACGACCGTGTCGTCATCGACTCGCTGGTTTCGCTCGGCTTCGGCGCCTCGCTGATCTCGATCTTCGCCCGTCTCGGCGGCGGCATCTTCACCAAGGGCGCCGACGTCGGCGGCGATCTCGTCGGCAAAGTCGAAGCCGGCATTCCCGAAGACGATCCGCGCAATCCGGCCACCATCGCCGACAACGTCGGCGATAATGTCGGCGACTGCGCCGGCATGGCCGCCGACCTGTTCGAGACCTATGCGGTGACGGTGGTCGCCACCATGGTACTCGCCGCAATCTTCTTCGGCGGCACCGCCGTACTCGGCGCCACGATGCTCTATCCGCTGGCCATCTGCGGCGCCTGCATCCTGACTTCCATCGTCGGCACTTTCTTCGTCAAGCTCGGCTCCAACGGCTCGATCATGGGTGCGCTCTACAAGGGCCTGATCGTCACCGGCCTGCTGTCCATTATCGGCCTCGGCGTCGCCACCTCGGTAACACTGGGCTGGGGCGAGATCGGCACGGTCGCCGGCATGGCCATCACCGGCAGGAACCTGTTCATCTGCGGCCTGATCGGCCTTCTGGTGACCGGCCTCATCGTGGTGATCACCGAATACTACACCGGCACCGACAAGCGCCCGGTGAACTCCATTGCCCAGGCTTCGGTCACCGGTCACGGCACCAACGTCATCCAGGGCCTTGCGGTCTCGCTGGAATCGACGGCGCTTCCGGCGATCGTCATCGTCGGCGGCATCATATCGACCTACCAGCTCGCCGGCCTCTACGGCACGGCGATCGCGGTCACCACGATGCTCGGCCTCGCCGGCATGATCGTCGCGCTCGACGCCTTCGGCCCGGTCACCGACAATGCCGGCGGCATTGCCGAGATGGCCGGCTTGCCCAAGGAAGTGCGCCAATCCACCGATGCGCTCGACGCTGTCGGCAACACCACCAAGGCGGTGACCAAGGGGTACGCCATCGGTTCGGCCGGTCTCGGCGCGCTGGTGCTGTTCGCGGCCTACTCTAACGATCTGAAGTTCTTTGCCGCCAATGGCGACAAATATCCTTACTTCCAGGGCATGGGCGAAGTCTCCTTCGACCTCTCCAACCCTTACGTCGTCGCCGGCCTGATCTTCGGCGGCCTAATCCCCTATCTGTTCGGCGGCATCGCCATGACGGCGGTCGGCCGCGCGGCAGGCGCCATCGTCGAGGAGGTGCGCAAGCAGTTCCGCGAGGATCCGGGCATCATGGCCGGCACGTCGAAGCCGAACTATGCGCGTGCGGTCGATCTTCTGACCAAGGCGGCGATCCGGGAAATGATCATTCCGTCGCTGCTGCCGGTGTTGGCGCCGCTGGTCGTCTATTTCGGCGTGCTGCTGATCTCGGGCTCGAAGGCATCCGCCTTTGCAGCGCTTGGCGCCTCGCTGCTCGGCGTCATCGTCAACGGCCTGTTCGTCGCCATCTCGATGACCTCTGGCGGCGGCGCCTGGGACAACGCGAAAAAATCGTTCGAGGACGGCTTCACCGACAAAAATGGCGTCAAGCACCTCAAGGGCTCCGAGGCGCACAAGGCCTCGGTGACCGGCGACACGGTCGGCGATCCTTACAAGGACACCGCCGGTCCGGCAGTCAACCCGGCGATCAAGATCACCAACATCGTCGCCCTGCTGCTGCTGGCCGTGCTCGCGCACGGCTGAGGCCGCTTAGCCCCAGGGCCGAAATCCAGAACTACACCCGCGGGAGCGATCCCGCGGGTTTTTCATTTTTGAATGTTTCGCGAGGCCTGCGACAATGGCTGCTGCCTCAAAACGAAAACCCGCAGGATCGCTCCCGCGGGTTTTCGGTCGCCTGAGATGTTGCTGCTTCCAAGGAAGCAAAAGAGAGGAAGAAAGGCCGAAAGGAATCAGCCGCCGGGCATGCCGCCGCTACCGCCGGGTAGGCCGGGCGCCAGCTTGCTGGCGCCGTTGATGATCTGGCTGAGGAAGTTCTGGTCCTTGCCGCCGGTCGGCGTGGTGCGCGAGATGAAGTCGAACACCTTGCCGTCCTTCAAGCCGTAATTGGCGATCTGGGTAACGCGCCCGTCCTCGCCGAAATAGACGGCCAGCACCTTCTGGTCGACCAGCCTCGGCTTGTCGAAGGCGACGTAACGCTTGCGCGTCTGTGAGATGTAGTAGAAGGCCTCGTTGTCGAAAGTCGCCTTCGTCGATGGCGTGCCGAGCGCCAGAAGCACCTGTTCGCGGCTCGAGCCGACCGGCACCAGGTCGATCGCCTGCTGGTCGATGACGTAGCCCTGCGTCAGCGTCTCGCTCGGATTGAGATCACCGATCATCTTCGACGAGTTGCAGGCGGAAAGCGCCGAAGCGAGCACCAGCAGCGAGATCGCGCCGGCGGACCTGGACAAAGCGGGCCTGGGCAGAAAAGTCGACTTGAATTTCAGCGCGCGCAACTACAACTCCATTAGCTGGCCGCAACTTGCGCTGGGCCGCAAAACCGGTAAACCAGCTTGCTCGCCGATGCAACAAGGCCAATTCAACAAACGGTCCCCGGGAGACCACCCTCAATGTTCCAGCGCCTTTTTGGTCGCGAACGTCACGCCAACCGCGCTATCACCGAGGCGCTTTACGCACAAATCGTGGCAGCGGCGCGGCAAACCGTGTTTTATTCCGACTGGAATGTACCGGACACGCCGCTTGGCCGCTTCGAGATGCTGTCGCTGCACATGTTCCTGTTTCAGCACCGGCTGCGCGGCGAGGGCGGCGTTGCCGGGGAGGTCGCGCAGGTGCTGATCGACGAGTTCTTCATAGATGTCGAGCATTCGCTGCGGGAACTGGGCGTCGGCGACGTCGGTGTGCCGAAGCGCATGAAGAAACTGGCGAAGATGTTCTACGGCCGCACCGCCGCTTATGACGATGCGCTGGAGCGAAATGACCACGACGCACTTTCTATTGCCCTTGCCCGCAATGTCAGGCCCGATGCCGGCGCCTGGCCGCAAGCAACGGATCTGGCCGGCTACGTCGCCGA
Source organism: Mesorhizobium sp. M6A.T.Cr.TU.016.01.1.1 (assembly GCF_003952585.1). NCBI lineage: Bacteria > Pseudomonadati > Pseudomonadota > Alphaproteobacteria > Hyphomicrobiales > Phyllobacteriaceae > Mesorhizobium > Mesorhizobium sp. M6A.T.Cr.TU.016.01.1.1. Next base: position 6,364,213 of record NZ_CP034452.1, on the reverse strand, counting down.
TGTCTCCAGGCGACTCGCGGAACAGCCGACCGAATCGATTGTTTCCGGCACGGTGGCATTCCCCGTCCCCAAGACTATCTAAGGAAAAGATGAAACACGCCGATTCCCAGAGCCCTGTGTCCTTCGTGGCCAATGTCGCTCGGCTGCCGCAAAAGGGGCTGCCGGTGGTGATCGAGGCCGACGCCGCGCAACGCGCCGCGCTGGCGGGCGAGCACGAGCTGCTCTCGGTCGAGAACTACCACGCCGAACTCCTGGTGACGCCATGGAAGCGCAACGGCGTCAAGGTTAGCGGCCGCGTCGAGGCCGACATCACCCAGGCCTGCATCGTCACCCTCGACCCGGTCACGGCGCATATCGACGAGGCGGTCGACGGGTTGTTCCTGCCGGAGCAGTCCAAGCTCGGGCGGCAGGGTTTCGAGGGCGGCGGCGAGATACTGCTCGATGCCGAAGGGCCGGACAGCCCGGAGACGTTTTCCGGCAATACGATTGACGTCGGGGCGCTCGCCGAGCAGTTCTTTGGACTGGCGATCGATCCCTATCCGCGCAAGCAAGGCGTTTCGATGGAGGCTGCCGACGATGCCGGGACTGAGGAAAGCGAATTCCAGCAAAAGCTGCGTTCCCTGCTGGGAAAATCCTGAAAAGCCGACCCAATCGGAGAAAGCCGGTTGTGCGGCAGCCCAAAAACGCTATTTTCGCCGAACCTTCGCGAGCCCCAAACCGTTGCCAGCGCCAGGCGCTCGCTCAAGCAAACTGTGAGATGAATACCGCGTGATCAGGATTTCCATCGATGCCATGGGCGGCGATCACGGACCAAGCGTGGTCATCCCGGCGCTCATGACGGTCGCGACCCGGCGTCCCGACATCCGTTTCGTCATCTATGGTCGCGAGGAGGCGGTGCGCCCCGAGCTCGCAAAATTCCCCAAGCTGGCGGAAGTGAGCGAGTTCATCCATTGCGAGATAGCGGTCAGGATGGACGACAAGCCGAGCCAGGCGCTGCGCCACGGCCGCTGGAAGTCGTCGATGTGGAAGGCCGTCGAGGCAGTCAAGGCAGGCACTGCCGACGCCTGCATCTCGGCCGGCAACACCGGCGCGCTGATGGCGATGTCGAGATTCTGCCTTCGCACCATGGCGACCATCGACCGCCCGGCGATCGCGGCGCTCTGGCCAACATTGCGCGGCGAAAGCGTGGTGTTGGACGTCGGCGCCACCATCGGCGCGGATGCGCATCAACTGGTTGATTTTGCCATTCTGGGCACCGGCATGGCGCGTTCGGTTTTCGGCATCGAACGGCCGAGCGTCGGCCTGCTCAATGTCGGCGTCGAGGAGATCAAGGGCCAGGAAGAGGTCAAGGAGGCGGGCCGCATGTTGCGCGAGGCCAACATGGCCTCGATGAACTACCATGGCTTCGTCGAGGGCGACGACATCGGCAAGGGCACGGTCGACGTGGTCGTCACCGAAGGATTTGCCGGCAATATCGCGCTGAAGACGGCGGAAGGAACGGTACGACAGATCGCCGGTTACCTGCGCGCCGCGATGAACCGGACGCTGATGGCCAGGATTGGCTATATGTTCGCCAAGGGCGCCTTCGATCGCCTGCGCGAGAAGATGGATGTCGGCCGCTCCAATGGCGGTGTTTTCCTGGGGCTGAACGGCATCGTGGTGAAAAGCCATGGCGGGGCCGATTCGGACGGCTTCGCGGCGGCGATCGAGCTTGGCTACGACATGGTGCGCAACAATCTGCTCGATCGCATCGAAGCCGACCTTGACCTGTTCCATGCGCGCAATCCGCATGCCCAGACATCTAGGAAATCCGACGTCGTTGCCGACGCAGAGGAATAGGAAAGAGCCTTGATCAGATCAGTCGTGCGCGGCACAGGCGCCGCGCTGCCCCGCCGCATTATGAAGAATGCCGATTTCGAAGGCATGGTTGAGACGTCAGACGAATGGATCGCCCAGCGCACCGGCATCCGCCAGCGCCATATCGCGGCCGACGACGAGACGACGGCTTCACTGGGCGAGGCGGCGGCGCGCGCGGCGCTGGCCAATGCCGGCCTGACGCCAGCCGATATCGACTTGATCGTGCTGGCGACGTCGACGCCCAACAACACCTTTCCGGCGACCGCTGTCGAGATCCAGAACCGGCTCGGCATGCATCACGGCTTCGCCTTCGACATGCAGGCGGTATGCTCGGGCTTCGTCTACGCGGTGACGACCGCCGACCTCTATATCCGTGGCGGCCTGGCAAAACGCGTGCTGGTGATCGGCTCGGAAACCTTCTCGCGCATCCTCGACTGGAGTGACCGCTCGACCTGCGTCCTGTTCGGCGACGGCGCCGGCGCGATGGTGCTGGAAGCAGGAGAGGGGGCGGGCAGCATTGCTGACCACGGCGTGCTGGCGGCCAGCCTGCGCTCCGACGGGGCCCACAAGGACAAGCTGTTCGTCGACGGTGGACCGTCGACCACCGGAACGGTGGGCCATCTCAGGATGGAAGGCCGCGAGGTGTTCAAGCACGCGGTCGGCATGATCACCGACGTCATTGAGGCGACGTTCGCACAGGCCGGCATCACCGCTGAGGATCTCGACTGGTTCGTGCCGCATCAGGCCAATAAGCGAATTATCGACGCTTCCGCCAAAAAGCTCGGGATAGCAGAGCAAAAAGTGGTGGTCACGGTCGATCTGCACGGCAACACCTCGGCTGCTTCCGTGCCGCTGGCTCTGTCGGTGGCTGTCGCCGACGGGCGCATCAAGAAGGGTGACCTGGTGCTGATCGAGGCGATGGGCGGGGGCTTCACTTGGGGCGCGGTTTTGGTTCGCTGGTAAGTTTGCCGAACTGACAGGTTCGGTCCTTGACCTTGCCGGATCAATTACTTAGGCTCTATCTTTGCTTGTATCGATTTATATTTTTGAGCTGATGGGACGGTTCGCATGGGGGGAAAGACACTTACGCGCGCCGATCTTGCTGAAGCCGTTTATCGCAAGGTCGGCTTGTCGCGTACTGAATCGGCCGAGCTCGTCGAAGCGGTGCTGGATGAGATTTGCGAAGCGATCGTTCGCGGTGAGACGGTGAAATTGTCGTCGTTCGCGACGTTCCATGTCCGCTCCAAGAACGAGCGCATCGGGCGCAATCCCAAAACCGGCGAGGAAGTGCCGATCCTGCCGCGCCGCGTGATGACCTTCAAATCATCGAATGTGCTGAAGAACCGCATCCTGCGCGCCCATCAGAACAGCAAGGCCAAGGGCAGCAAATAGCGCCTGCGCTTCAAAGCCTAGTTGAAAACGGCCGCCTCCTTTGACGCCGGGCTTGAATATTGTTTCATAAACCGCTGAAATAAGGCCCGATTCGGCAGAACAAGCTGGATCGGAATGGTTCTTTGTTGAGCATGACCTTGCCCGAAAAACCGATTCCCACCTTTCGGGATCATGCTCCAGCGTGAGGATTTCGCCCATGGACAAGAGCCCCGATGCTTTCCGCACCATCAGTGAGGTCGCAGAAGATCTCGACCTGCCGCAGCATGTGCTGCGTTTCTGGGAGACGCGTTTCAACCAGATCAAGCCGATGAAACGCGGCGGCGGCCGCCGCTACTACCGGCCGCAGGATGTCGAACTGATCAAGGGCATCCGCCACATGCTCTACGACCAGGGCTATACGATCAAGGGCGTGCAGAAGCTGCTGCGCGAGAACGGCAACCACTTCCTGGTCGCCATCGGCAATGGCGACATGGCGGCCGTCGAGGCGATCTCGCAACGCCGGCAGGCCGATGCGGTGCCGCTGACGCCGGCGGCCCAGCCGCGCGGCGCCGATGACGAGATGCTGGTCGGCGAGCCCAAGGTGAAACCCAGCCGGCGCTTTTTCGGCCTGGGCAAAACCGACGACGAAGGTCCGGTGCAGCCGGGCACGTCGAAACTCTCGCGCGACAATCGCGCTTTGCTGCAGGAAGCACTGTTCGACCTTCTGGAGTGCAAGCGCCTGCTCGATCAGGTGCGCTAAGAGCCGATCGATCGCCGGCAGAACCGGAACTGCTTCCGGAATCATGCGTTCCTCCCGGAAAGGAAGGAAGCATATCATGGTATCATTTTCGACCCTCTCCGACATCGACCTTGAAAAGCAGGTCGCGGCCCTCTCCCGGGAACTGGCGGCGCTGAGGAAAGCCGTGTCCAGGCGGGGCAGCGCCTACTACGAGGACGGGCGTGACACAGCGTCGGACTATTATTCGGATCTTGCCGAGCGCTTCAGCGAGGCGCTGCCTGCGATCAGGAGGCAAAGCAGGGTGATAGAAAAGTCAGCCCGCGAGCACCCGGCGACAGCGGCCGCTGTCGGGCTGGTTGTGGTCGGCCTCGTCGCCAGCCTGCTCCTCAGCCGACAGCAGAAAACGTCGCGAGCGACGTCGAGATCGGCACGTTGAGGCAAAAGAAAGTGGCGGCCATCCCGCGGATAGCCGCCACTTTCGTCGAGGTGGATCAGCGGGCGAGCTTGAGCCTGTTGTTCGGGCTGACCTGGGCGGTCTGGCTGCATTTGCCGTAGACAGTGCCGTTGGAATCGGTGGCATCCGTGTATGTGCCCTTGCAGTCGAGCTGCAGCACCAGGCAATGACCCGCGCCCTTACAAACCGCGCCGCCGCCGCTCGGATGCGTGCCGTCGGCGAAGGCCGAGCTCGGAACGGAAATCGAGCTGAAGGCCGAGACGACGATGGCAGCGGCGAGCGACAGGCGCTTGAAGTTCGAGATATTGGTCATTTGAGCATTTCCTTCTCTTGGATCGAGGATCGCCGTCCTGGCGTCCTTCCGGTTGGGGAGCGCCTTTCTTGGCGTCCATGCCGTCTTGGTGCGGCTCGGAGAGGAAAGGTTCACGCGTCAGTTCAAAAAAATGGCAGCTGCTGACGCGTTCTGCGCTTGGGTCAAGCTCCCGCCGCTGTTTCGATCCTTCCAAAACGACTGGCGTGCCGGCGACAGTCACCTAACGAGCGAGCGGCTTAGTCGAAGAATTCGACGATTGGCCAGTCGAAGAACCTGATCGGGATGGCGCCCCGCGCCGGCGCCGCTGAGACCGATGCCGGGGCCGCGCCGGTCCGGCATCACGATGCCGTGACGGTTCCTTTGGTGCTTGGCAAATCGTTAATGACCGGGCATTGTCGCGACCGTCCCAGGCAACATCATTATTTGATCAAACTCTTTCAGACCACGGAGTTGCCAATGTCCCAAATAGCAAAAAAAGAACCCTTCTCCGAACTGGCGGCAATCGAAGCTGCGCCTGATCACAGCGCCCTCAGAACCATCCGGGAAACCAGGGGATACAGCATGGAAGAGCTGTCTCTGACGTGTGGCCTGTCAATCAATGAAATCGCAGACATCGAGAGCGGCAAGGATGCCGATCCGTCGAAGCTTCGACGAATAGCCTCTGCGCTTAGGCTTCCGGAAAACGCGCTGATCAATACACCCGTGCTGACACAATCCGCGGAAAATCGACCCGTCTCATAGCAGCGACGCCAGAGCATCAAACCATACGAGTAAACGAGCGTGATTCTGGATTTGAAGTTCCTGAGTGCTGACGACATGCAACAGAGCAGGAACTTCAAATCCATCACGCCGGGCATCGGCGTGACGGCCGCCGAATTCGGTTGACCCGAACCGGGTTATCACGATACATCGCGACCGGTCCGGAGTGTAGCGCAGCCCGGTAGCGCACTTGACTGGGGGTCAAGGGGTCGTCGGTTCGAATCCGGCCACTCCGACCAAATAAGCCTTTGAAGACTAAGGCTTATTTGAAATCCGGGGAAACTAGCGACGACGCGAAAAGTAAAATTGGGGCCTTTCTGGGGCCTTTTCCTTTTCTGGGGGCCGTGCCAGTCTGGGGCCATGCCGGCCGCAGATTCCGTTCCCCGCGACAATTGCCGGCCGAATTGCGCGGCCTGAGTCGCGCCGTGAACGGGCCGACGATCGGCGGCTTACAATGTGCCCGGCAGCGATTCGCTGCCGGCAAGGGCAAGGGCACATGCTTTTCAATGTAAGCGGGGTCGAGGCGCAGCACCGGCCATTGATCCAGAACGGCAATCTTGGCGACGCCTACCGTGCCGGCACATTCGGATGCGTCAGGTTGATCGAGGATGTTGTTCGCGGAGGAAGCTGGAATGACGAGCGCGCCACTTTCGTCGTCATCGAACTTGCCGATCGCATGATCAACGACTGCGGTGCCGCTGGCCAATTGGCCTTGGCCGGCTTCTGGTCGGCGGCGGGCCATCAGGTTCGCGATCTAGTGGAATGCCACCAGCTGATCGAATATTTCCGCTATCAGCCTTCTCGCGCGCAACCGTGGCTCGATTGCGTGGGCAAGGAGCGCCACGACAAATTCAATCGGTCGGGAGCTTGAGAAGCTGCGCGGACCAGCGAAGTTCGACCTCAAGCAGAGTTTCGGGTTCTATTCGAATGCAGGGAGCCATCCCAGCACCGGCGGCCTTGCGTGGCAAATGACGGACGTTGGCCAGAAGCTCATCGGGCCGGTTCCGCACCCGGATCGCTTCCTCCTTTTCATAGGCGATCTGTGGGCGCATGCGACGAGGGCGACGCTGGATTTTGTCGACACCATGGATGCGCTCAATCCGGACCACGAGCCGATCCGCGATCAGTTTCGTTTCAGCCATGCCGTGGTCGTCGGCGGAAGGAACTTGCTCGCCAGCATCACCGCCGAACAGGTGCGCGAGTTCTGGAAATAGCCGGCCGCGCGCTGCGGCGGCGGTAATGGCCGCCTGTGCGGCGCGGATACACGCGCCCGTTGCTAGACGGGACGGCCTCCTTGGGCAAAGCTCCGAATCGCGGGGGCCATTGGCAATCCCGCAGGGTCGGCGGGTTCAGGCAATGCCCATTGAAAGATGGGCTGCCGACTTCCCCTTTTTGGCTGTAGCGCTCGGCGGCTGGCGCTCTCGATTGCCGTTTCGTTCGTGAGCGAAACGGTGAACTTCCCATTCACGTCTTGCTCTTGTTTTGGGAGCAATTGCATTCGGGATCGGCCATGGCGGCGACCATGGGCGCGCTGTCCTTTCGTCATTTGCCGGCGACATCCGGCGCGCTCGGCGGCGGCGCATATTGCGACCAGCCAAATCGGCTTTGCAGGCTGAACATGATCGCTTTCAACGCTGCGCCGTCATTGCCGCCGGCAATGCGCAGCAGATTGCGGATCAGCTCGGCCTCGACGCGCGCGGCGCCTCGGCGAAGTTCAGGCCGATAGTGCCGATAGAGCGTCGATCGCGGGATATCGAGCGCATTGCAGATCTGTGCGATCGGGACGGCGGAACCGGCGAGCACCTCGACTGGCAACCGCCTTGCTCGAGTCGGCTCATGCGGCGGGCGCCCGCGTTTGATCGGCTGTGCGCTCATTTTTCCATCTATGGAGTCCCTAAAATGCCCGGAAGCCCAGCCTCGTTTTTTATAGGACAGAAAAAAATTCTCCGCATGCCGCCCGCGCCGGCCCGGCGCCGCGCGGCCTTGGGAAGTTTGCACCCCGCCCCCTGAACCAGCGGGGAGGCGAAACTACCGCCTAGGGTGGGTCACGGTCTGACTCCTGTTCGCTGAGGACGCGGAGGATTCGCGGCGGCTGTCGCTTCAATGCGTTTGGCTACCAACTCCTGCAAACGCCACAGCTGCTTGTCATGAATCCCCAAATCTTCAAGGTGACTTACAGTGCTGTGGAGATAGTCGGCCATGGAACCCCACGGACCGCACGCGACCGCGAGCGCATCGGCGATCTGTTCCAGCGACAGCCCGCGGACATAGCGCTCGCTGCTCCGGTTAATCACAAAGGTGATCGCGTGGAGCGCTCCTTTATCGGTGCGAACATTCACCCAACGCGGCGAATGAGCGGACGGCTTGGCTCGTATCTCACGACGAAAGAGCCTGCCGAGATTGGCCTCGATAGCATTCGGTGGCAGGCGATAGACCGCGCCCTTGCACCGCCCGCCACGGTCGAGCGACAACATGAGTGCGGGTCGCCTGTCTGATCCTCGAAACCACCGGTCCCAACCGAGGCAGAAGGAGCGGTGCCACCCGGGCACAAAGCCTACCCGCTGCTCCACGAAATCACAGGCCGGGTTCCACATCAGTGATCCATAGGCAAAGATCCAGACCTCTTCAGCCGACGGTGCGGCGGCAAGTATAGCCCGGACGGTGTCATCATGGTCTGCGTCGGACGGCGCAGTAAAGGGCGGCGGCAGAGATTCGTCCACACTGAGGACTCTCGCGACCAGCTCGGGCGTTAATCGCATTCGACTTGGTTTTGGGACCATCGCTCGCTATCACTCGCACCAGTCGACTGAGGCATCAAGCATTAGATACCTACGGCTCGATGATAGCTGACGGGATCATCTACAGATTGCGCGCGCCGATATCGTCGTCAGGCCACGTTGCCGAAGTCGCCATAGGTCAGCGCTGTCGGCTGCTTGACGGCAAGACCGATCCGCTCCTCGGCCAAGATGGCGACTAGGTTGCGCACAAAGAAATCAGCATGCTCGGTGCTGACCTCAACGCGCGCGGCCCAGCGATCGTACAAGGTGCCTGCCTGCTGGTAGCTGCCGACCAAGAACTTATCGACGGCCATCGCTTGCGTCGGCACGACAGGCAAGCCGAACAGAGCGGGCTGCACAACAGCTTGTGGATCGCCCCAGATGTACCGGCCATCACCATCCTTCAAAAGCCGGAGTCGCATCCAGTCCGACGGATGCATGACGATGCCGTCCGCCGGGAAGTCGGCCAGCGCGTTCTGCAGGATCGCGAGGCCGATCGTGTCGAGCATCGTCGGATCGGCGATGGTGAACGGCGCCGCGAAGGCCGTGGCGTTCGTGACAAGGCCGTTGAGGTTGCTGCCGGTGCCGTCGCCGTTGAGCAACTGCGCTTCTTCAGCGAGCGCCAGGCCATAGCGAAGCTCGCCGTCGATTATGTCGCGAAGCTGCGGCACATCATCGAGCACCTGCCGCGACGCCGGAATCCAATGCGCAATGACTTGCGTCGGCAAGGTTCGCAGGACGAAGGCCAGCGCGCTTTCCGGCTTCGTTGCGCCCTCGGCCACGGTCGCCGCGTTGTTCGTGCGTCCGGTCTGCGCCGGCCGCCTATGCGCTTCGATTTTTCCATGGGCAGTAGGGAAAAACTCCTCGACCGATTTTTCGCCGGCAAGGAAAAATTCTCCGATGCCGGCCGCGCGGGCCCGCCGGGCGGCGGCCTTGGCAACTTTCGACCGCCCCTGATGCTAAACTACCGCTTAGGGTGGATACTTGCCGTATGCGCGCCTGTCGGAACGACGTGATTGCGGCAAGGAGCGGACGTCGCCCCGCCTATGCGGCTTGCTCACTCTAGCGTCGAGGCGGTCCGCAGACCGTTGAATCGAAATCGCTACGAAGCCCACGGGCAGACCTTAGCCTCCTGCGCTGAGCATTTCGATGATTGTTAAATCCAAAGAATCACCACAGGACGGTGGCCGTCGAGCGAGTTTTCAGCAGCCCATTTCCGCAGCCTATTAATGTGCAACTTGGGAAGCTGCCGACATCAATTCCTCGGGATTCAGCGCTCTGAAGGTGTTGAGGCCATCCTCCAGAACTTCAGTGAAGTTCCAGCGTACGATGCCCGCCCGGTCGATTAGGAACTGACCGACAAGCTGCGCCTGGCTGGAAGCCATCGCCTGCTGATCGACTTCCGTAATCTCATATCCTTCCTTCTTGTTAAGAAATTCATTCATTGCCATGACGTCCATAGGCTCGGGCAACTCGCCCGGGAGATGGAACGGTATCGCCATGACCGTGTCCATCCCGACCTCGCGCAAGCCGAAAGCACGGTGCGAGGCTCGCTCCGGGTCGGATGCGGCGAGAAGATCGGGTGCCGGGTGGTAACGGAAATAGAGCCGCGCCCGCTCGACCGGCGTATTGACCACAGCCAGGCATTCGACGCCTTTCTCACGCAGGGCCGGCTTGAGTTGCGCCATCGCCGCGACATGGCGCCGGCAGAACGGACAGTGCAGGCCTCGGAACAAACCGATCAACAACGGGCTACGGTCTCGAAAATCATCGAGCGCGATCTTGCCTTCGCGTGAGATCGCATTGAGCACAACATTCGGTGCCCGGTCGCCCGGCTGCAGCGGGCGGTCAACACTACTCGTGGACATGGACAACCTCCTCGCCCCGGGGTCAGTCAGGGAAAGCAGCACACCCAGCGTTTCGGAGGCGATCAAGTGCTGGGGCGAAAGCTTCCTGTGCCAAGGCAATAGCTTTCGACCTCTGCCATATTGCCGAGGTCGAGATTACGCGCGTTGCAAGCCCATCATAACACGAAAAAGCATCTGCGGGTGCCACCAAATGTGGTGAATTACCTTACGCGAGCGCACTCCCGAATGCTCTTGCGCTGAAGGTCAGGTTCCCGACCTCGATTTGGAGGTTCGGGTCGTCGGTTCCAATCCGGCCACTCCGACCATTTCAAAACTTAGACTTGTCCCCAGAAATCGATCATGCCCCAGCCGCTGGCACAGGCAGCTCCACCGGCTGCAACTGCCGCTGGTGGCGGTACTCGAGCGCGATGGCACCCCAGATTAGTCCCAGCAGCAGATAGACGTGGCGCCAGTGATCGATGTCGATGAAGGTGCCCAGGCCGATATTGCCGATGAAGGCAACATAGGCGCACAGAAGATAGGGCTGCCACGGCCTGTCGCGCAGGAGAATGCGGAAGCCAGCCGCTATCGTCCAGCAGGTCAGCGTCAGGAACGACACAAAGCCGAGCCAGCCATAGTCCATCAGCATCTTCAGCCAGATGTCGTGCGTGTCCTCGCCGAAAATCGCGCCGAAGACGAGCGGGCCGATGCCGAGCGGATGCTCCAGCGCCATCTGGAAACCGATCGTGTAGCGGGCGAAACGGCCGAGGCGGGCGGTATCGTAGCTCTGTTCCAGTTGGGCGCGGCTGGAAAACATTTCCGAAACGCCCGGCAGCTGCAGGATGACGAGCATCGCGATCACCAGCAGCGAGATGGCGGCGATGGTCATGACGACGACGCGCAACCGGAACATGCCGCTGGCGCTCTGCAGGAACAGTGCGCCGGTGAGCAGGATTGCCGAGACGCCGAACATGCCCCAGGCACCGCGCGAGAAGGAGAAGAAAATGCCGGCCGTGATGATCAGCAGCGGTACCGCCAGCAAGGGCATGCGTGAGACGGGGCCCGTCAGCATGAGATAGAGCAGATAGATGCCGGGTAGCACCAGGAACGGCCCGAACACGTTCGGATCCTGGAAGGCGCCGGTGGCGCGGTCGTATTTGGTGAATATCTCCGCCCCTGGGAAGGCATGGAAATAGCCTGCTATGCCGAGCAGAGAGGTCAGCACCGCCGAAATCACATAGGCCAGGAAGATCGACCGGTAGAGACTGGACTGGACCGATGTGACCGAGGCGACGAACACCGCGGTGAAGGCAAGGAACAGCGACACTGAGAGATAGAGCGGCGCGCCGGCAATATCCGACATCTGGGTCATCGAGATCATGCCGCCGATGTTCATGATCACCAGCAGCACCAGCAGCGGCGCCGCCGCGCGCGATATGCGCAGGCCGAACAACGCCCACACCACGATCAGCCCGGCCATATAGAGGTCGTATGGGGCAGGCTCGGCAATGACGAACCCGGACAGGAAGACGCCTAGGAAAACCGCGCCCGATGCAATCAGCGCGATCAGCTTGGCGTTGACTGCGGCCGGCGGCAGTTCATTCGTGACGGCGCTCAATAAGCATTTTCCGTGTTGAGCAGCCGGATCGGTGTCAGGAACAGGATCCTCAGGTCGAACAGCAGCGACCAGTTCTCGATATAATAGAGGTCATACTCCGTCCGCATGCGGATCTTCTCATTGGTGTCCATCTCGCCGCGCCAGCCATTGATCTGCGCCCAGCCGGTGACGCCGGGCTTGACCTTGTGGCGTGCGAAATAGCCGTCGACCACCTCATTGTAGAGAAGGTTGTGCGACTGGGCGGCAATGGCGTGCGGGCGCGGCCCGACCAGCGACAGCGAACCGAAAAGCGAATTGAAGAACTGCGGCAGCTCGTCGATCGAGGTCTTGCGGATGAAGCGGCCGACGCGGGTGACGCGCGGGTCGTTCTTGGTCACCGTCTGCTTGGCCGTCGGGTCCGCCTTGTCGGTATACATCGAACGGAACTTGTAAACCTCGACGATCTCGTTGTTGAAACCATGCCGCTTCTGGTGGAACAGCACCGGTCCCTTGCTGTCGAGCTTGATGGCGATCGCGGTCACCAGCATGACCGGAGAGAACACGATGATGCCGATGATCGAGAAGACGATGTCGAAGGCGCGCTTGGCGACCGAATCCCAGTCGTTGATCGGCTTGTCGAAGATATCGAGCATCGGCACGGAACCGATGTAGGAATAGGCGCGCGGCCGGAACTGCAGCGCGTTCGAATGCGCCGAGAGCCGGATATCGACCGGCAGCACCCACAGCTTCTTCAAAAGCTGCAGGACGCGCGATTCGGCGGTCAGCGGCAGCGACACGATCAGCATGTCGATGCGGGCGATGCGGGCGAACTCGATGAGCTCGGAAACGGTGCCAAGCTTCGGGTAGCCGGCGACGATGGGTGGCGAGCGCTTGTCGCCGCGGTCGTCGAAGATGCCGCAGATGCGGATGTCGTTGTAGGGCTGCCTTTCGACGGAGCGGATCAGGACTTCCGCCGCCGTGCCGCCACCGACAATGACGGCGCGGCGCTCCATGCGCCCGTCGCGCGCCCAGCGCCGGATAAGCTTCGACATCAGCAGCCTGAGCCCGAAGATCAGCAAGAAGCCGACGACGAACCAGGTGCCGAAAAACAGGCGCGAATAGTCTTCCGACGTTTTCATGACGAATGCCGTGAGCGCCATCAAGGCGAATGTCCCCGCCCAGACCAGCAGGAGACGGCCGAAATTGGCGATCGGGCGCATCAGCGAGACGATCTGGTAGCAGTCGGTGACGTCGAGCAGCACCACGGCAAGGAACGAGGCGGCGGCGATCGTCAGCGGATATTGCCAGGCGAGATGGCTGAAGAAGCCGACATAGTAGAAATAGACGCAGAGACCCGACAGGAACAGCAGCGCGAATTCGACCAGTCGCAAGACGCCGCTGACCATGATCGGCGACATGGTATCGCGCCTGTATTGCGACGCGACCTGACGGGCGACGTCGTTCATCCCGCCAAGGCTATCGCCATTCGCCGGGCCGTCGAATTTGCGCACCGCGTCTATCGAAAAGCGGCGAGCGGGATCGATCTCGTTCATGGGTGCATCCGCAAAGCTTCCCTCAGGTGAATAGCAAAAGAGAGCTAAGAAACCCTTCAAACAACAGGTGGCTTTGGAGAAGCTTTTGGGGCTAGCGCCTTTTTGGAGCTAACGCTTGAGCGCGGCGAAATAGGCCGTCTCGATCGCGGCGGCCATCACGTCGGCGCCGAATCGCGCCTTGAGGTCGGCGGTGTCGGGCATCAAAGCGCCATAGGCTTTGGGGTCGGCCAGCGCCGCGCTCATCTTGTCGCCGAGCTCGCGCGGGTCGGGCCGGATCAGGGCAGGGGAACCGGCGCCAAGGATTTCCGGGATGCCGCCGACGGCGGTGGCGATCATCGATTTGCCGGCGGCGAGCGTCTCCAGCACGATATAGGGCATGGCTTCCGCGCGCGAGGGAACGACAACCAGTTCGGCCAGCGCGAAGGCTTTGCGCGCCGGCATCGGCGGCAGGAAGCGTATATGGCCTTCGAGCCCGAGCCGCTTCACTTGCGCATGGTAGCGCGGCAGGTCGTCACCGTCGCCGACCATCACCGCTTTCAACGGGCGGCCAAGCCGCGTTCCGGCAAGAACCAGCGCATCGATGAAGATGTCCGGTCCCTTGAGGTCGCGCATCATGCCGATATAGAGGACATCGGCCGCATTCTGCTCGGTCCGCACCGGCTCGAACTCGGCGGCGCGCAAGCCGTTGTGGACAAGGTTGTTCGGTGTGGGCGGCTCGCCGACCTTCCTGCGATAAGTCTGTCTTTCATAGTCGGAGACAAACAGAAGATAGTCGGTGAAGCGCGCCATGAACCGTTCGAGCGCGAAGAACAGCTTCCCCGCGACGGTGGTCTCGTCATAGTGAAGAGAGCCGCCATGGGGCGAATAAACGCGGGCTACGCGAGACCTTGATACCCGCAACAATGAGCCGAACAGGCGGGCATAGGCGCCACCCTTGGCGCCGTGCCCATGAAGCACGTCCGGCCGCAATTCCTTGATAATCCCAAAGGTGCGCCAGGCCGAGGCGAGGTCGCCCGGCCCGACATGCCGCTGCATCGGCGTGCGATGGATGCCGAGCGCCATTCTGCCTTTCATCTGTTCGAACAGGTGTTCCTCGAAATCGCCGCCCGTCGTCGAATCGCAGACGATGCCGACCAAATGCCCGGCGGCGACCTGCGCCTCGGTCAGGTCGCGCACATGACGAAAAATCCCTCCGACAGGTGAGCGAAAGCAGTGGACGATCCTGAGTGTGTCCGCCACGTGGTCTAGAACAGGCGTTCGCGAACGTAGACCGTGTCACCGGGCAGAAGCGGGTCGGAGGTGGCCACGCGACCGGTCATGACCTTGCCGTTGATGTCGCGGGTGATGTCGACGCTTTCCTGGTTGGCGCGCGGGCTGAAACCGCCGGCGATGGCGATCGCCTTTTGCACGGTCAGGCCGGGAACATAGGAGTATTGGCCCGCGGCACCGACTTCGCCCATGATGAAGATCGGCCGGTAGCGGTCTATCTCGACCGAAACGTCCGGATCGCGCAAATAACCCTGGCGCAATTTGTCGGCGATCTCGCCTTCGAGCTGCTGTGCGGTGTGGCCGCGCGCCGGCACGGCGCCGACGAGCGGGATCGACAGGTAGCCGGATTGGTCGACGCTGTAGACGTTGGTCAATCCTTCCTGCTCGAACACGGTGACGCGGACCCGGTCGCCGGCGCCGAGGCGATAGGGCTGATCGAGCATTTTATGAAAGGCGGCCGGCGCCGGCCGGTAGCTGGAGCAGCCGGCAAGCAACGACACGGCGAGCAGCGCGTGGAAGAGGGAAGCAGTGCTTTTCATGACCGGACACGTACCTTCGACTGGCCGCTATTACGCCGCGGCAAACTTTGGGAGTCGAGGTCCGTTATCATCCCGTTAGGGTTAATGGCCGGTAAAGGCGCGCAGCGGAAGCGGCGGCATCCGACAAAAGACGACCGGTTTCGATGCTTTTATTGCCGCTTGCGAGTAAAACCTAACAGATGCTTACCGCGATATTAACGGCTGAGTTACCATAGTTGTTTACCGTGCATCCTGACCAATGCATGTCGCCCAAAAGTGCGCAGCGGTTTTGGGACAACGACATGCATGAAAACAATAGCTTAAAGCGCGTCACCTGACCTGTTCAAACGCGACGCGCTTTAAGTACCGGAGCAGGATGCATGTCCGTTCAATCCGCGGCCGCAGATGTCGACGTCGATCTTAGGCAGCTCTTCGCAAGCCTGGCGAGGAACTGGCTGCGCATTCTTGTCGTGGCGCTTGTAGTAACCGGCCTGGCGCTCGCGCTCGCCTGGCTCGCCACGCCGCATTACATGGCCGAAACACGGCTTTTGATCGAAACGCGCGAATCCGTCTACACGCGCCCCGACGGCACCAACAACGACGACAGGCCGATTCTCGATGAGGAAGGCGTGACCAGTCAGGTCGAGGTCATTTCCTCGACCGACATCCTCAAGCAGGTGGCGCAGAAGCTCAATTTATCGCGGCTTGCCGAGTTCGACGAGGCGGCTGACATGCCGGTGTTGAGTCGTCTGCTCGTCATTGCCGGCCTGAAAAGCGACCCCAACGAGATTCCGCCGGAAGAACGCGTGCTGAAGACCATGCGCGAGAAGCTCAACGTCTATCGTGTTGAAAAATCGCGCGTTATCGTCATCGAATTCTCCTCGGAAAACCCCAGGCTTGCCGCCGAAATTCCGAACGCCATCGCCGACGCCTACATCTCCGTCCAGGGCAATGCCAAGACCGAATCGAATTCCGCTGCAACCGACTGGCTGGCGCCTGAGATCGCCGACCTGTCAAAGCGGGTGAAGGATGCCGAGGGCAAGGTGGCAAGCTACCGCGCCCAGTCCGATCTTTTGATGGGCGGCAACAATTCGGTGCTCGCCACGCAACAGCTTTCCGAACTGTCCAGCGAACTGTCGCGGGTGCGCGCCAATCGCGCCTCGGCGGAAGCGACTGCCGACGGCGTGCGCAGGGCGCTGCAGAATGGCGGCTCGCTGGATGCGGTGCCGGAGGTGCTGTCTTCCGAACTCATCCAGCGTCTGCGCGAGCGGCAGGTCGAGCTCAAGACCAATATCGCCGACCTTTCCACCTCCTTGCTCGACAATCATCCACGTATCCGGGCGCTGAGGTCGCAGCTTGCCGATCTCGATCGCCAGATCCGCAACGAGGCGGAAAAGATCATGAGAGGGCTGATGACGCAGGCGCAGACCGCCCAGGCCCGCGAAAATCAGCTTGTCGCCGACGTCAACACCCTGAAGGCCGCATCGGCGCGCGCCGGCGACCAGCAGGTCGAACTGGACGCGCTGCAGCGCGAAGCGACCGCCCAGCGCCAGTTGCTCGAATCCTACCTGACCCGCTACCGCGAGGCATCCTCGCGCAAGGACAGCAACTATCTTCCGGTCGATGCGCGTGTCTTTTCCCGCGCGGTGGCGCCTTCCGAGCCCTATTTCCCAAAAATCCTGCCGATCGCCGGTGCAGCCTTCGTCGGCTCGTTGCTGCTCATGGCGATCGTGACGCTTCTGCAAGAGCTGTTTTCGGGTCGCGCCATGCGGCCGGCCGCCGGCGCCCGCTTCGAGCGGATCGAGCAGGTCGCGATGCCCGTTGCTAGGCAGGAGCCGGCCGACATCGAAGAAGGCGATATCGAAGAGGTCGAGGACCGGGCGGCGGAAGCGGAGGCAGAGCCGGAAGCGGTTGCCGCAGTGCAAGCAACGGCCCCAGCAACTGGCGAGGTCGTCGAGCCGGCGCGCCCCACTCTTGGCGAAGTCGAGATCGACAAGGCGGTGGAGAAACTGATCTCAAGCGGTGCTGCACGCGCCATATTCGTGTCGCCGGAAGGCGACGAGGCGGCCGCCTCGGCGGTGCTGGTGGCGCGAGAGGTTTCCGACGCCGGCCTGCGTGTGCTCCTGCTCGATCTTACCGCTTCGGGCGCCGCCTCGCGGCCGATGCTGGACAGCGGGCTTTTCCCGGGCATCACCAATCTGCTCGCCTCGGAAGCGCAATTCAGCGACGTGATCCATCCCGATCTCTATTCGGACTGCCACGTCATTCCCGTCGGCACTGCCGATCCGGTCCGCGCAATGCGCGCCGCCGACCGGCTGCCGATCATCATGCAGTCGCTGACCACCGCCTACGATCTGGTCGTGGTCGAATGCGGACCCACCGACGCGCAAGGCATCGGCCGCCTTGTCGGCGAGGGCACCGAGGTCTTCCTGTCGATGCTGGAGCCGGACGACGAGGTTACGCATGCCGCGGTCGAGTTGATCGAGAGCGGCTATCCCGACCTGACGCTGGTGACGCCGGTCGGCCATGCGACGCCAGGGACGCCGGTGCCGGGACGGCGCTCCGCCGCCTGAGACGGTTCGATAGTTTTCCCGAAGTCCCCGAAATCCCGGCAGCGATCAGCTGTCGTCTTCGCCAGCGGCAGGTGCTGCGTGCCCGGCCGTCTTGCGGCGCAGCACCTTGGTCAGCTTCCAGATCGTCGGACTGTTCTTGACGAAGGCTTTCAGGCGCGCGCCTTGCTGTAGGATAAGCGCCAGCGCGCGGCCCTTCAACGTCAGCGGGACCAGGACCTCGAAATGCTGGGTCTCGATATCGCACCACAGTCGCTTGTAGGGTTCGTCGCCGACCGAGAAATCATAGACATCGAACCCGCTCTCGCAGGCCTCTTCGATGTTGTCGAAGAACAGGAAGTCTCCGGGGCTGGTATGGGCGAGGTCGTCGTCGGCGATCGCCCCGAATTCGCAGATCAGGCGTTTTCCCGAGCGGCTCGATCCGGTGACGGCGCGAAGCTTGCCGGCGACCTCGAGCCCGTGCAGCACGAACGACGGCTTGTCGTCGCAAAGCGCTTCTGCGAACAACGCACGGAAGAAAGCACGAACCTCCGGCTCGCCGAAGACGTTGGCGATGCCCATCTTGCGGAAGCGGAACTCCTTCATCTCGAAAAACGCATCGAGCAGTCTGTTCACCTCGTCCGCTGTCCGGGCCTCGATCCGGCGGTGGCTGCCGACGGCCTCGAACTTGCGCGTCTGCGAGCGGTGCTTCTTGCGCTTGCGCTTGCCGCTCGCGCGGGACAGCAGTGCATCGAAACCTCCCGCCAAGTCCACGGCCAGCGACAGGTTGGGGCTCGGATAATTGGGCAGCGAGGCAAGCGGATTGGCAATGCCTTCGAGATCTGGCAGCAGCCGCTCCAGTGCGACGAGGTCGATGTCCGGCCGCGCCTCGGCGACCGCCGCCAGCATAGAGCGGATTGCCGCGCCGTCTGTCTTGGTCAGCCAAGACGGGTCGGCGGCGGCGAAATTGCCGTTGGCATGGCGGCCGCCCATGAAACGGGCGACGCGGAATGGACCGCTGCTGGTGACTTCCAGCGCCAACGAAAAAACCGGCCGGCCTTCAGCGCTTAGCGTCGCCAAAACGCTGTCCGCCTCGGCATGTTTGGCCCAGTTCAGGATCCAGGCCGGGCTCTGCGCCGGCGCGAACAGCGCCGAACGGCAGAACTCGGCATAAGCTGCAAATGCTAAACTATCGGCGACCGAGACCGACAGGCCGACATGATCCGCCGGCAACGCGCGCGGCGCCGCCTCCACTGCTTCGAGCCGATTGCCATCAAATGACGCGGTGGCGTCAACCATACCTCAATCCTTTAAGGCGTATTCACCGCGATTGGGGGCTCGCGTAGGCGCATTCCCTGCTGGGATGAGCCTAGGCGCAAAAGGTGAACGAATGATCGACGGGGGCGAGGCAATCCGGAAACTGGCGCTCAACGTCGTCCGCTATACCGGTCTTGCCCCGCTGGCCAAGCCGTTTGTCGGCGGCATCGGCGCCATCCTGATGCTGCACCGGGTCACCGCCACGCCGGAAAAGCCTGGCAGCGTCAACCGGCATCTCAACATTGCGCCTGAGTTCCTCGATGCCGTGATCGCCGACATGAAGGCGAACGGCTATACATTCGTCACGCTGGACGAGGCGGTCGAGCGCATCAAGGCCGGCGGCAAGGGCGGCCAGTTCGCGGCGATCACCGCCGACGACGCCTACCGCGACAACATGACCGAGGCGCTGCCGGTGCTGGAAAAGCACGGTGCGCCGGTCGCCATCTACGTCGCTCCGGGGCTGATAAACGGCGCCGCCGATCTATGGTGGGAGGTGGTCGAGGACATCGTCAGCGCGCGGGACCGGTTGCTCCTGACAACGCCGAACGGTCCGGTGACGATCGACTGCTCGACCCCAGGCAAGAAACTCCAGGCCTTTGCCCGCCTGCACGACTATCTGACGCTGGAGGTCCGCGAGGAGGACCAGCGCGCGGTGCTGCGCGAATTGGCGCGGTCGAACGGTATCGAGTTGGACGCACGCCAGGGCATGTTGATGAACTGGGACGAGATCCGTGCCATGGCGGGGCATCCGCTGGTGACGATCGGCGCGCATACGGTCAATCATCGCAATCTGAAGCGGCTTTCCGAAGCCGACGCGCGCCATGAGGTTGACGATGTCAGGCGCATATTACAGGCCGAACTCGGCGAGGCGCCGCGCCATTTCGCTTATCCCTATGGCTATGCCAGCGCCGTCGGCGGCCGCGAAGTCGGCTTTGCCCGCGACGCCGGCTATGCCTCGGCGGTGACGACCCGCCACGGCGTGCTGCGCGCCGAACATGCCGGCTTCCTGCAAGCGCTGCCGCGCATTTCGGTCAACGGTCGCTACCAGAGCGTTGCCCATATCCGCACGATGCTGTCGGGCGTGACGACGCCGCTGGCCAACGCCGGCAAGATGCTCGTCACCATCTAATGGTGAAAGTCTGACACTTGGTACCGGTGGACGGCAAGAACCGACCCCTTGCGGACCATCCCTGATGGCAGGTCAAGGGAACGTCGTGACCTGAAGGCGACATTTGTCTGGACCGTCGTTAGGTCTCGTCAGGCTGGAAACCGGAAGTTCGACGCGAACCCAACAGAGAGCTCGCCGGCTGTTCACGGCTGCTCTACGCGCTCAGTCCTCGGACAAGCCGGCCAGAGAACTATCCTTCCAGAAGCGACGCGGGATCAAGGGACGTCGCCTGGCCGGACGTGACGCGCAGGAGAGGGCATCTTTGCAAACGTGACGATCACTCCGGCACGCCGGCAATACCCAGCGCCTCGACGTAGCGCTCGGCGAACACCTTGTCTCGCCACGGGTTGATCTGCCTCTGCAGGCCGAGCGTGTAGGTCGGGAACGCCTCCATCAGCCGCCGCGCCGCCGCCTGCGCCTCGTCCAGCCGATTGAGTTTGACCAGCGCCATGATCACCACCCGGTGCGAGGAGCCGTAATTCGGCATCTCGCGCAGCGCTCGTTCTCCCCAAGCCAGCGCTTCCTCGTAGCGTTCGAGCATCAGGTAGCTCATCCCGATGCCGGAGAGCGCGATGCCCTTCTCGGGGTCGACCGGGCTCAGCCGCATTGCCCTGTGGAAGTGCTCGATCGCGACGAGGGGGCGGCCGGAATGGGCGTTCACCCAGCCGCTGCCCGTATAGCCCTGCGCCGAATTGGGATTGAGGAGCAGGGACCGTTCGATCGTGTCCAGCGCCGTCTCGTAATCCTTGGCGCTGTAGGCGATCACCTGCGCGGCGAAACGCAAGCTTGTCGGGTCGTCTCGCGCGTCGGCCAGCACCTCGCGGGCCATGCGCACGGCGACGCGGAAATCGTCGGGCTCGTGCCAGCACTGACTCACGGACAGGCTGCGGATATAGGCACCGAGTGCCTTCGCCAGGGTGAAGCCTGGGTCGATGCTGAGCGCCTCGTTGGTGAGCCGGCGCACGTCGGCAAAGCCTTCGCGCGTCATGCTGTAGAAGCGCGGCAGCGCGCGAAGGTAGAGGTCGTAGGCGCTGATGTAGTCGGTCGGCTTCATGCGCGCCTGCTTGATCTCCTCCAGCCGGATGCTCGGCTCGACCGCACCGACGACGCTCTCGGTCACCTTGTCCTGCAGGTCGAAGATGTCGCTCACGTCGCCCTCGAAGCGGTCGGTCCAAACATGGTGCCCGCTGATCGCGTCCACCAACTGCCCGCTGATGCGCACCCGCGATCCTGCTCTGCGGATGCTGCCTTCGAGCACGTAGCGGACGCCCAGCTCGCGCCCGACCTGGCGCAGGTCCACCGCTCGGCCCTTGTAGGTGAAGGACGAGTTGCGGGCGATCACGAAGAAGGAGTTCACCCGGCTCAATCCCGTGATGATGTCCTCCACCAGCCCGTCGGCGAAGTATTCCTGGTCGGGGTCGCCGCTCATGTTGGTGAAAGGCAGAACTGCGATCGAGGGTTTCGTGGGCAGGGGAGGCGGTGCAGCCACCGAGGCGCTGGCGTCGGTCTCGACGCGATAGGCGCGCACAGGCCGCTCGATGTTCTTGAGGCGCAGGTCGCCGAGCAGCGTGAAGCCGCCGTCGAGCTTGCCTTGAAGGTGGTCGTAGGCGGTGCCCGAGACGACCACGGCGCCGGGATCGGCGATGCTTTCGAGGCGGGCGGCGATGTTGACACCGTCGCCGTAGAGGTCGCCGTCCTCCTCGCAGACCACGTCGCCGAGATTGACGCCGATGCGGAAGCGTATCCGCTCTTCCTCGGGCGTCTCCGCCTCGTGTTCTGCCAAAGCCTGCTGGATCGCTATCGCCGAGGTCACCGCGTTGACGACACTCGCGAACTCACACAGAATGCCGTCGCCAGTGAGCTTGACGATCCGGCCCTGATGCTCGGAGACCAGCGGTTCGAGGAGGTCCTTGCGGTATGTCTTGAGCCGCTCGAGCGTGCCGCGCTCGTCGCGCTCCATCAGGCGCGAATAGCCGACCACGTCGCAAGCCAGGATCGCTGCGAGGCGGCGCTGCGCGGTCATTGCACCGCCCGGCCAGGCACGTGCACGCGGGCTGCCTTGCGCCCATGCCCCGCCAACTTCCAGACGTCCAACGTGCATGGTATCCATCTCTCCCAGCCGCTGCCCATCGCCGATTCAGAACGGGGAACGCAGCTTGACCTTGCCTTCACGAGATTTCGCTATCCCGCTTGCGAGGCGTGGAGCGATCCAGTCACCGCGCTAACAGCCAACCGGCGACACGCCCACGCAGCCTCTGGGGACGCTGACACGCCACTCCCAGAAGGCCGGAGATATTTGCTGCCCTTGGTAACCGGTTGACGCCACCGTGGCGGTGCTTTTGTCACCGCGATGTAACAGCGAGATGCCCTACGAGCGCGCGCGTCAGCCATCACACCAGACGTTCGCGCTTAGAGGTGCTGAGGTCGGAAAGTGGCGCGACTCTACCCATCGAGCACTGCGTCGACCGGGCTGACATCCGGCAACCTTGTGCGATCGAATCCTCGAAGACAACGCCCTTTAGCCGCTACAATTCGCGGCTCGCGTCGGGCGCTGCGGTGCGGAGGGCGGCATGGGAGAAGGACCATGCCCAGTTGCTACCGGGGCCACATCGTTGGCCAAAAGCCTCCTCTGAAGCCGCGTGAAGTCTGGAGTATCCGGACACGACTTCAGGTGTCGGGCGCTGAACGGGATCTAGCGCTCTTCAATCTCGCCATCGACAGCAAGCTTCGAGGTTGCGAGCTGGTGGCCGTCACTGTCGGAGACATAGCCCTTTCCGGCAGCGTCCGCGATCGGGCGGTGATTGTTCAGAGGAAGACCGGGCGACCTGTGCAATTCGAGATCACGGAGCAGACCAGAGCCGCAGTCGGTGCATGGATAGCCCGTCGCCACCTCACCGAAAGCGAGTTCCTGTTTCCCAGTCGCGTGCGAGTTAAGCCGCATATGTCGACAAGGCAGTACGGGCGGATCGTCGAGAAGTGGGTATCCAGCATTGGGCTCGAACCAAAGCGACACGGAACGCATTCAATGAGACGCACGAAGGCTTCACTGATCTACAAGAAGACCGGCAACATTCGTGCGGTTCAGCTGCTGCTCGGTTATACCAAGCTGGAGAGCACCGTGCGCTACCTCGGCATAGAAGTAGATGACGCTTTGGCGATCTCTGAACAGATCGAACTGTAAAGCCATGCGGAGCGGCGCTATCATCCAAGTGTCGCTCCGTGACCCGAGCCTGACCTTTCCGTCGCGGCGTAAAGGTCCGCAGCGGGCGGAAAAGATGACGATCAACCTTCGGTCGCGACGTTCAAAAACGCGCCTGTATTCGCTTTGGTTGGGGGCGCCTCTGTGTATAATTAGATACCGCTAAAATAACAACGCGACGAGAGCCGGCAAAACTGATAGGTACTTGGGCTGGGGTCAGGAACCGGAGACCCAACATGCTCAGAGCCCTAGGCAAGGCGTGCGCGGTAATCCTTTTGTCAGGAAACTGCGCTTTCGGCCAATCGGATTCGATAGAGCCGGAGGCTGGAACGTGGAAGACGTGGGTGATCACGTCAGGAAAGGATCTCCGCGTACCGCCGCCACCGGACGATTCCGCAACTGAACTGAAGCAGCTCCGCGATCTTGTCGCAAAGAACGATGCGCAGACTGCCGCGGGGATCACGTTCTGGGATGCCGGATCGCCCGGCTATCGATGGATCGAACTGGTCAATAACCGCCTTCTCGAAAACCAGCAGATTCCCAATGCACACCGCGTCTACACCTATATGACCATGGCGATCCACGACGCCACGATCGCGGCGTGGGAGTCGAAGTATTTCCACAATCGCCCACGCCCGAGCGAGGCGGACACGACGCTGCCGACTGCGCTGCCGACGCCTCGCAGTCCATCCTATCCCTCTGAACATGCGGCAGCTGCCGGAGCCGCCGCGGCGGTTCTTTCCCATTTCTTTCCCGACGAGGCGTCGTCGTTCCAGTCAATGGCGGAAGAAGCGGCGCAGTCTCGTGTCCTTGCCGGTGTCCAATTCCCAAGCGACTCTTCCGCCGGCCTGGAATTGGGGCGACGCGTGGCAGAGCAGGTGATTGCACGGGCAAAGGCCGATGGCTCCGACGCCGTTTGGACCGGTACGGTGCCGACCGGGCCGTGCATGTGGGTCGGAGACAAACCGGGTAATGCAACCATGCCGAACTGGAAGCCGATATTGCTGAAGGCAGCCAATGAATTCAGGCCACCGGCTCCACCCGACTGTGCGTCGGAGACGGTGAAGGCCGAGGTTGATTCAGTTCTACAGTTCGAGCGGAAATTTCCAACCAACTACAAAGCGTTCTACTGGCAAAGTCCATCCGGCCTGTTCACCGACTGGTATGACTATGCCAGCAAATGGATGTCCGAGGACAAGACGGATTCGAACCCCCCGCGCGCCGCACGGGCTTACGCGTTGCTTGCAACGGTCCACTACGACGCCTTCATTGCAAGCAACGACGGGAAGTACGCGTATTGGTACCTGCGGCCCAACATGCTTGACCGGAGCATCACTCCCCTGTTTGCGGTGCCGGGCCATCCCAGTTATCCGTCGAACCACTCCACGCTCTCGACTGCCCGATGCGAGGTCCTTGCGTACCTGTTCCCCGGCCATGCGGAATTTATTCGTGCGGTCGGCAAGGAGGCGGGCGATTCCCGCATCTGGGCTGGCATCCACTACGAAATGGACAACACGGCAGGCGTCGCGCTCGGTAAAGCCGTCGCGGGCAAATTCATCGAAAGGGCAAGAACGGACGGTGCAGACTAGCGAAGGGGCAGACAGCCAAGATGCGGCAACTGCCCAGCTAACCACACGGGCCAAATGTCCATTGTAGCATTGGAAGTCAGAGTTTGACCGAGCGCCCCGAGATGTCCGCTCATGGCGCTGCCTGCGCGTTCCGATTGGCGACACGGAAGGCAGAAAACCACCCTGAGCTGCCCTACACGTCGGGTAGCAAGCGTCAGGCTTTCACCATCTAGCGGCGCGAGCCTCAACTCTTCGGCCGCGGCGGCTCCAGGATCAGCCATTTGATGATGCCCATAGCCGGCAGCACCCAGAGCATGCCGCTGAGCAGGAAGAACAGGAAATGCGCCCACGGTCCTGATTCCGCCAGTTGGGCAACCGCCACGATCGATGCGACCAGCGCATAGACGATGACTAGCGCCACCAGCAGGATTGTTCCGATCAGCTTCTTCAGGCGAATGGGCATTCCGCGATCCCGTTAATCCCTATCGCTTAGGCCCAACAAAAGAGACGCGCAACCCGCAAGAAGCGGCGCGACGGCGTGCCGCGCTGTCCGGTCTTGCCAGTTGGATTGCGATGGTTCACCTATCCGCTACTACAACCAGCCGGGACAAGCCTATGGCTGCCATATCAGCTGCCGCGCCTTTCGTGGCCCGCGACCGCGACCTGCGCAACCGGGCGCTGGTGCGCGGCTGGCTCTACGTCGTGCTTCTGGTGCTGTTTGTCCTGGTGCTGGTCGGCGGCACCACCAGGCTCACCGAATCCGGCCTGTCGATTACCGAATGGAAGCCGGTCCACGGCATCGTCCCGCCGCTCAACGACGCCGAATGGCAGGAGGAATTCCGGCGCTACCAGCAGATCCCGCAATATGCCGAGCTCAACGAGGGCATGAGCATCGAAGCGTTCAAATCGATCTTCTGGTGGGAATGGGTGCACCGGATCCTGGCGCGCGGTGTCGGTCTGGTTTTCGCCGTGCCGCTGGTGTTTTTCTGGGCGACACGCCGCATCGAGCGCGGTCTTGGACCGAAGCTGATCGGAATTCTTCTTCTCGGCGGCCTGCAGGGCGCGATCGGCTGGTGGATGGTGGCGTCCGGGCTGGTCGACCGGGTCTCCGTCAGCCAGTACAGGCTGGCAACGCATTTGACGCTGGCCGCGCTGATCTTCACCGCGACCATGGTGGTGGCGCGCGGGCTCGCGCCTCATTCCGGACCCGCCGCCGACCGTTCGACGCAGCGTCTGGCCGGCTTTCTGGTGTTGCTGGCGCTGATCCAGATCTATCTCGGCGGGCTGGTCGCCGGGCTCGATGCCGGCCTGAGCTACAACACCTGGCCGCTGATGGACGGCAAGCTAATCCCCGGCGATCTGTTGATCCTCAAGCCGGCATGGCGCAACTTCTTCGAGAGCCCGAAGACGGTTCAGTTCATCCACCGGCTCGGCGCCTACACGATCTTCGTCGCAGCGCTTTGGCATATGATCGCCACGCACCGCCGTCAGCCTGAGACAACGCATGCGCGCCGTGCGACGCTGCTGTTTCTGCTGGTGCTGGCGCAGGCCTTGATCGGCATCGGCACGCTGCTGATGCACGTGCCGCTGCACATGGCGCTGACGCATCAGGCGTTCGCGCTTATCCTGCTGGGTTTTGCCGCAGCGCATTGGCGCGGCACCAAAGGCGCTTATCCACTGCCCAACCAGATCGCCGTCAGAGGCTGAGCCGCACCGTCCTGATCGCCTTGGCAATGGACAATTCGCGGTTTTCCTCGACCGCGTTGCGGTCCTCATGATGCCATGACGCCGACAGGCAGCCATAGGCGATGGCATGATCCAGAATTGCGGCCGGCGTCTGGCCGAGCGTCGTGGCGAAGGTCTCGGCCATCTGGGCAATCCGCCGGGGATCACCGCAAAGGTCGTCGCGGTCGAGCGGATTGTAGAACATGTTCGCCGCATCGAAACCGGGATCGCCGAGAACGCCTTTGGGGTCGATCGCCAGCCAGCCGCGCGATCCGTGCATGATGTTGTCGTGATGCAGGTCGCCATGCAGCGGCAGCACGTCGACAGGATCCGCCAACAGCCGTTCCGCGGTCGCAGCCGCTTCGACATAGAGGCTCTTCTCGCCGGCGTCGCGATCCGTCTTCGCCTTCTTAAACAGGCTGGAAAACCGTGCCCGCAGCGGCTGAAGATCCGGTGGGGCAGGGTGGTCAGATGGCGAGAACAGTCTTGCCATCACTTCGGCCGCGATTGCTGTGGCGGCATTGTCTCCCTGCTCCGTGAGAACCTGTGACAGCAAGGTTTCGCCGGCATATTCGAGCAGCATGCAGTGGCCGTCGCTGCCAAGCAGCCGCACCGCGCCTTCGCCGCGCCGCCAGGCAAGAAAATGCTCGCCGCGCAACTCGTCTTCGACGTCGTCGAAAGGTTTGAGGGCCTTGACGATCGCCGGCGAGCCGTCCTGGCGAACAACCTTCCAGATGCGGCTGCTGAAGGTCTCGGCGATCAGTTCTGGCGCGTTGACGTTCCAGCGTTTTGGAAATGCCGGAGCGTCCATTCAGTGCTTGAGGCCGAGCATCAGATCCATGTTCTGCACGGCAGCACCCGAGGCGCCCTTGCCGAGATTGTCGTAGACGGCGAGCAGCAGCGCCTGGGCCCTGTCGTCATTGGCGAAGACATAGAGCTTCATCCGGTTGGTGCCGTTGTAGATTTCGGGATCGATCTCCGGCACGCGCTCCAGCTGCTCATAGGGCGCCACCTCGACCATGCCGCCTTCGATGGCGGCGAAATGGTCGGCGATCACCGCATGAAGCTCGGCGCCAGTTGGCACATAGTCGAGGCCGCCGAGCTGCAGCGGCACCACCGTGATCATGCCTTGCGCGAAATTGCCGACCGCCGGCTGCATGATCGGGTCATGCGACAGCTTCGCATAGGTCCTGAGCTCCGGCACATGCTTGTGCTGGAGGGTCAGCCCGTAGGGCAGGAATTCCGACGCATCCTCGCCCTTGGCGACATAGTCCTCGATCATCGGCCGGCCGCCGCCCGAATAGCCCGAAATGCCGTTGACGGTGACTGGGAAATCCGGCGGCAACAGCCCGGCCGCCACCAGCGGCCTGAGCGTTGCGATCGGGCCTTGCGGCCAGCAGCCGGGATTGGCGACGCGCTTCGCATTGGCTATCTTCTTCGCCTGCTCCTTGTCCATTTCGGCGAAACCGTATTCCCAACCTTCGGCCACGCGATGCGCGGTCGAGGCATCGATGACCCTGGTGGTGTCGTTGGTGATCAGCGAGACGCTTTCTTTCGCGGCTGCGTCCGGCAAGCACAGGATCGCGACATCGGCAGTGTTGAGGAATTCTGCTCTAGCTGCCGCTTCCTTGCGGCGCTCGGTCGGGATGGAGATGATCTCCAGGTCGCCGCGCTCGGCAAGCAGCGCCCTGATCTGGAGACCGGTGGTGCCGTGCTCGCCGTCGATGAAGATTTTCGGTTTCATTGCCTGCCTGAATTCCTGTTATCTCAAAGTTATATGCCGCTTGCCTGGTTCAACGCGGCAACGACGTGATTGCCGCTGTTCAGATCTTCGAGCCGGGCCTTTCGTTCCGCCAGGAGCCCGAGATAGTGCATGGCCACCGTCGACCCGGCAATTGCCGTTATATCGGCGTGATCATAGGCCGGCGCAACCTCCACGATATCGGCGCCGACAATATCGACCTGATTGATCTGGCGCAGCACCGACAGGATCTTTGCCGAGGACGGCCCGCCAGCGACCGGCGTGCCGGTGCCGGGCGCGAAGGCCGGGTCCAGGCAATCGATGTCGAAGGTGACATAGGCCTTCTTGCCGCCAGTGCGGTCGACGATGGCATAGGCGATATCGGACGCGCGCATTTCCTCGACTTCGTGGCCATACAGGATCTTGATGCCGAAGGTATCAGGCGCATGGGTGCGGATGCCGATCTGGATCGAACGGTCGGGGTCGATAATGCCCTCCTTGACCGCACGGCCGACGAAGGAGCCGTGATCGATGCGCTTGCCATCGTCCGGCCAGGTGTCCTGGTGGGCGTCGAACTGCACCAGGGCCAGCGGTCCGTGGATGGCGGCATGCGCCTTGAGCAGCGGCCAGGTGACGAAATGGTCGCCGCCGAGCGAAAGCAGGAAGGCGCCGGATTTCAGGATCTTTGCCGCCTCGCGCTCGATCGTCCCTGGCGTCTTCTGGTGGTTGCCGCTGTCGAGCAGGCAATCGCCATAGTCGACCACGGCGAGATGTTCGAACAGCTCGCGCGAAAATGGATATTGCGGATCGTTGTCGAGGATGGTCGAGGCGCGGCGAATCGCCTGCGGCCCGAAGCGCGCACCCGGCCGGTTGGTGACGGCGGCGTCGAAGGGGATGCCCCACACCACGGCGTCCGCGCCCTTCACGTCCTTCGTGTATTTGCGCCGCATGAACGACAGCGCGCCGGCATAGGTCGGCTCGAAGGACGCGCCCGTCTTGGCCCGGGCGGTGAAGGCGTGGTCGATGTTGCTGTTCGGCATGAAGCGATCTCCTGTGCGTCGAGGCGCAACCTTATTGGACATAATTCTCAGAAATGCGACCCCTTCCGGGGCCATGGTCATTCGAGCCCGGTCACAAATTCTTGCTTGCCAGGTGAGCCTGCATGGCTGGCGCGGGAATTGTCTAGCTAAGCATGAATGCAACCGAAAGTAGCCAGCCTCCCATCGTCGGACGGTGTCGGCCACACCGACCGCGACAGCGGCGGCATCGATCTCGGCAACCTGATTGCCGGCGACCTGCTGATTGCGGTTATGATTCGAGGTCGCAGAACGGCCGCTTCGACCGACATTGACCGGACTTTCCGGCATTTGCGAAGCCGGCTTCGTTCACTGGGCTGTCACGTGAGTCGCTTAACCGGGTCTCCATCCGGTACGGAGCGATTCTCATGCGAACGACCTGGCTGAACCTTCTGCTTTCCGTCGCCTTGGCGCTCTTCACAGGCTCGGCATCGGCAGGCGAAACACGCGCCAGACAGATTCTCGACCGTTTCGAACACGCCAACCAGTGGCGCGACCACGTCATGGTGGCGGCACACCGCGCCGGCAGCATGCAGGCCCGCAAGACGCTCTATGCGGAGAACTCTATCGCCGCCGTCGAGGCATCGATCGCGCTTGGTGCCGAAATCGTCGAGGTCGACGTCAGGCGCTCGAAGGACGACCAGTTCGTCGTCATGCATGACAGCTGGCTCGACCGCACGACGAATTGCAGGGGCGAGGTGGTCAAGCGCACGCTGGCCGAGCTCAAAACCTGCAGACTGGTGATCGAGGGCACCGGCGCCGTCACCGAAGAGCCAGTTTCGACGCTGCATGAGATGCTGATGGCGACCAAGGACAGGATCCTCATCAACATCGACAACAAGCTCGACGTCGACAGCCTGGCCGGCATGATAGCGGTCGCGCGCGACCTGGGCATGGCCGAGCAGGTGATCGTCAAGGAGAACCTGTGGAATCCGGCCAGGATCACCACTGTCAAGGCCGCCATGGGGGCGATAGGCAGCGGTTTCCAGTTCATGCCGATCATCGCCGACGACGCGGTTCGCGACGCCGGTTTCGCAGAGAAAGTCAGCGGGACCTTTTCGCCGCGCGCGGTCGAAATGATCAACTGGCGCGCCGGCTCGGAGACGCTGACCGAGACTGGCGGGCCGCTGTTCAGCCCCCGCATGCGCGCGGCGGCGATACGGGGCGACTGGCACATCTGGGCCAACACCTACGCCATCGTCAACAAGCCGGGCGGCTTCCTTGCCGGCGGTCGCGGCGACGAGTTGGCGGTGCTCGCCAGCCTGCCGCGCGAGACGTACGGCTTCTGGGCCGAGCGCGGCGCCACCATAATCCAGACCGACGAGCCGAAAGCGGCGATCGACTGGCTGGCGGCGAATGGCTACCGCGTGCCTTATCCTGATGAGGCGCGGTCAGCGGAGCCGGCGAACACCGCCAGCATCAACTAGACTGGATCGAAGCGGGCAAGGAGCCGCTTGGATGGTCACCAGCCCGCCGTCAGGCAGCCATCGCTACGCCGTCCAGCTCGCTCACGGCGTCCTCCGGCAGATCGAGTTCGGCTGCGGCGAGATTCTCCCTGAGATGCGCGACGGACGAGGTGCCGGGAATCAACAGGATACTTGGCGCGCGACGGAGCAGCCAGGCAAGCGCGACCTGCATGGGCGTGGCGCCCAGTCGCTCCGCGACGCCGGATAGGGTCGACGACTGAAGCGGGTTGAAGCCGCCGAGCGGGAAGAACGGCACGTAGGCGATGCCGTCGCGGGCGAGTTTGTCGACCAAGGCATCGTCGCCCCTATGGGCCAGATTGTATTGGTTCTGCACGCAGACGATCTCGGCGATCCGTTGCGCCGCTTCGATCTGCGTTGACGTGACATTGCTTAGCCCGATGTGGCGCACCAGACCCTGCCGCTGCAGATCGGCCAGCACGGTGAGCGGCGCCTCGATCGACCCTTCGGCCGGGCCATGCGCGTCGAACATGATCCTGAGATTGACCACATCCAGCACGTCGAGCCCGAGATTGCGCAGATTGTCGTGCACGGCCTGGGTCAGCTCCTCTGGAGAGAAGGCCGGGAGCCACGCGGCATTGGCATCGCGGCGGGCGCCGATCTTGGTGACGATGGTGAGATCGTCGGGATATGGCCCCAGTGCTTCACGGATGAGCTGATTGGTGACGTGCGGGCCGTAAAAGTCGCTGGTGTCGATGTGGTTCACGCCAAGCGCAACGGCTTCGCGCAGCACGGCCAGTGCTGCGTCATGATCCTTGGGCGGGCCGAATACGCCGGGTCCTGCGAGCTGCATGGCGCCGTAGCCGAGCCGCTTCACGGTGCGGTCGCCGAGAGTGAATGTGCCTGACTTGTCGATGCTGGACATGGTCTATCTCCGTTCAAGATAAGGCTGAGATAGGCGCTATCCGATCTCACGATAATTGGGCACACTCCGCACGGGCTGTACGGAATATCGAACAATGAAGATCGATCTTGGAGATCTGAACGCCTTCGTGGCCGTGGCGCGGGCCAAGGGTTTTCGCGATGGCGCCCGTGCCAGCGGCGGCAGTGCGTCGGGCTTGAGCGAGGCGGTGCGCCGCCTCGAGACGCAGCTCGGTGTCAGGCTGCTCAACAGGACGACCCGCAGCGTCGTCCTGACTGAAGCGGGTGCGAGCTTGCTGGCCCGGCTCGGCCCAGCCTTGACCGAGGTCGAGACAGCACTTGACGTTGTGAACGGCTTCCGCGATCGGCCGGCAGGTACATTGCGCCTAAACGTGCCGGTCAGCGCGGCGCGGCTGGTGCTGCCCAGCATTGTTCCGCGTTTTCTCGCCGCCTATCCCGGCATCCGGCTGGAGGTGATCGCCGAGGAGAGCTTTGTCGACGTGCTGGCGGCCGGCTGCGACGCCGGCATCCGTTACGACGAGCGGCTGGAGCAAGACATGATCGCGGTGCCGATCGGACCGCGCGTGCAGCGCTTCGCCACTGCCGCTAGCCCTGCCTATCTGGACCGCCATGGCCGGCCGCAACATCCGCGCGACCTGCTCGGCCACACTTGCCTGCGCGGCCGTTTCGCCAGCGGTGCGATGCCGCCATGGGAATTCGAGCGAGATGGCGAGGTGGTACGCGTCGATCCGACGGGACCGCTTCTCGTGACCCTGGGCGGGGCGGCCGATCTCATCGTCGATGCAGCCATCGCTGGCACCGGCATCGTCAGCCTCTTCGAGGATTGGCTTCGCCCTTACTTTGAGAGCGGTGCGCTCGAACCTGTCCTCGAAGCTTGGTGGCAGAGCTTCCCCGGGCCGTTCCTCTATTATCCCGGCCGGCGTCTCGTGCCGGCGCCGTTGCGGGCGTTCATCGACTTCATCAAAGTACCGGCTGATCGGCCTTGAATTCGGGCCAGGTTAGCAATCGCCAAAGAAAAGGCCGCCCGGAGGCGGCCCTTTCGAATGTCTGAAGCTGCGCAGCGCTTAGCGCTTCGAGAACTGGAAGGAGCGGCGGGCCTTCGCCTTGCCGTACTTCTTGCGCTCGACGACGCGGCTGTCGCGGGTTAGGAAGCCGCCCTTCTTGAGCACGGCGCGCAGCGCCGGCTCGTAGTAGGTCAGCGCCTTGGAGATGCCGTGGCGCACGGCGCCGGCCTGGCCGGAAAGGCCGCCGCCGATGACAGTGGCGACGATGTCGTACTGACCGGCGCGGTTGGCGGCGATGATCGGCTGGTTGAGGATCATCTGCAGGACCGGACGCGCGAAATATTCGGCGAACACCTTGTCGTTGACGACGATCTTGCCGGAGCCGGGCTTCACCCAGACGCGCGCGATGGCGTTCTTGCGCTTGCCGGTGGCATAGGCGCGCCCCGACTTGTCGAGCTTCTGGACATGGACGGGTGCAGCCGGCTGCGTGTTGGTGTTGCCGGTGGCAGTTCCGAGTTCTGCGAGCGAGGAAAGCTCAGCCATTTTACGAAACCTTCTTGTTCTTGGCGTTCAGCTTGGCCACGTCGAGCGTGACGGGCTGCTGGGCGACATGCGGATGTTCCGTGCCTGCATAGACGCGGAGATTCTTCATCTGGCGACGGCCGAGCGGGCCACGCGGGATCATGCGTTCGACGGCCTTCTCGACGACACGCTCGGGGAAGCGGCCCTCGAGCAGCTGGCGCGCGGTGCGCTCCTTGATGCCGCCGGGGTGGCCGGTGTGCCAGTAATAAACCTTGTCGGTGAATTTCTTGCCGGTGAACACCACCTTGTCGGCATTGATGACGATGACGTTGTCGCCGTCGTCGACATGCGGGGTGAAGGTGGGCTTGTGTTTGCCGCGAAGATGATTGGCGATGACAGTGGCGAGACGGCCGACGACGAGACCCTCGGCGTCGATCAGCACCCACTTCTTCACCACATCCGCAGGCTTCTGCGAAAAGGTTGCCATGGATTGTTGCTTTCGGTTCGGACCTTCCGGGGAAGGCGTTTCTTGTTGCTTGGATTGACGCCGAGCGCTTGCCCGCTGCCAATAACAAAACTGCGGCCTTTGCGGGCCGCTGCTTCGTGAGGGCTTATAGGCGAGGAGAGGGCATCACGTCAAGGCGAATTTAAAGACGAGTGGCACAGAAAATCAAGCAAAAACAAAGGATTGAACGAGAGGTATTATTTTACCACATCGATTTAGTGTTACCTGCGGTGCCGAATCCGGCCTTAGTGCTTTGCCTCGATTTCCTTGCGGGCCGCGCTGGAGAGGAACGCAGATCGCGTTATGCCGCGTTCGCGCGCTGCGATGTCGATCGCCCGCAAAACGCCGCGCTCGAAAGTCACGTTTGCCCTGACGACGGCGCTGTCATTGTCGATGAGCGGCACCGAGACCAGATAGGCTCCTTCGGCGAGCGCGTTGCGTATGTCGGGAAGCGCGACAATCGCTTCGTGGTTGGACGGCTCCGGAACGGGCATATCCTCTGCCCACAATTGCAAGGCTTCAACGGCTTTGGGCACGATGTCTTCTGCCGCGTCCGCAGCCGAAAAGCAGCCGGGAATGTCCGGAAAGCGGATGCCGAATGCGCTGTCGGGATCTTTGTCGACCAGTGCGAAATAGTTCTTCATTGCAATCTCCAGGGCACTTCAGCTCGTCTTTATCCAGCCTGCCTGCTTGGCGATCGCGCGAGCGGTGCCGGTTGGCAGATCCTTCTCGGGATGCGGAACGATCAACACGATCTCGCCCCTTCGGAATTTGTGATGCGAGCCGCGTACGGAAATCAGTTCGAAACCATCGTCCTTGAGACGCTTCACGATCTTGCGGCTGTCACGTTCCAGCAAAGTTCACTTATGCGCACATATATACACATCAACGGGAAATTCAATTGTCAAGAAGGCGCCCGCGTCGGCGGAATCGAATAGGTCCCCGTCGCGTGTGCTACCGTGTGTCCTTCCGGTCCGGCGACGATGTCGATATCGAACACCATCAGGCTCTTGCCCAGCTTTAGGATGCGGCAATGGCCGTCGATCGGCCCGGCCTCGGCCTTGCGGACAAAATTGATGTTGAGGTTGGTGGTGACCGAAAGCGCATCTGGCCCGGCATGCGAAAGCACGCAGACATAGCCGCCTATGTCGGCCAGCGTGAACAGCGACGGGCCGGACACGGTTCCGCCGGGGCGCAAATGCCGCTGGTCGGCATTGAGCCGCACCGTGCAGCCGCCCGGAAACACGTCGATCGCCTCGTAGAAGGTGAACTGGTCGTTGAGCTGCGGGTAGACGGTTGCCATCAGCGCATTGATTTCAGCCGCCGTCAGCACCGGTTTGAGATTGTCTTGGGCGGGCATAAGCGGTTTCCTATATGGAGCCGGCACGGGGTCAGGTGGACGCCTGGGCCAATTGTCGGGTTTGAGAAAACACGTCTCAAGGCTGTTCTTCAATCGGCAGCGTGCTAGTTCTTTTGTTCCATGGCCCACGAATCCGATGCCGCTGGCCAATGAAGAGGTTGGAGAACATGGCCGAAATCGTCGCCATCAAGCCGGCCGTTGCCGAAGGTCCTGTTGTCGCGAGACTGGACAAGGGCGTGCTGCGCCTCACGCTCGCCAATCCGCCGGCCAATGCGCTGTCGCTGGCGGTGATGGCGGCGCTGACGGCGGAGCTCGACCGCGCGAAATTAGACAGATCCGTCCGCGTCATTATCCTGGCAGCGGCCGGAAAAGTGTTCTGCGCCGGACACGACCTCAAGGAAATGACCGCGCGCCGCACTGATGCCGATCGCGGCAAGGCATTCTTCGAGGAGACATTTTCCGCTTGCGCGGAACTGATGCAGGCGATCGTGCGCCATCCCAGGCCGGTGATCGCCGAGGTCGATGGTCTGGCGACGGCAGCCGGGGCGCAACTGGTGGCGAGCTGCGATCTCGCCATCGCCTCGCATGAGGCGACCTTCTGCACGCCGGGCGTCAATATCGGCCTGTTCTGCTCGACGCCGATGGTGGCGCTGTCGCGCAACGTCTCGCGCAAGCACGCGATGGAGATGCTTTTGACCGGCGAGACCATCGATGCGGCGACGGCCAAGGAATTCGGCCTGGTTAATCGCGTGGTGCCGCGCGAATATCTGAACCAGATTGTCACCAAATACGCGCAAACCATTGCTGCCAAATCGTCTTTGGTCGTGAAGACCGGCAAGGAGGCGTTCTACGCGCAGGCCGAGATGGGGCTGGCCGAGGCCTATGCCTATACCGGCCGCGTCATGGTCGAAAACATGCTGGCACGCGACGCGGAAGCGGGGATTGGCGCCTTCATCGGCAAGCGCAAGCCGGAATGGACGGACGATTAGAGATGGAACCCCGCATCTCAATCATCACCATCGCCGTCGACGATCTCGAGCGCGCCACGCGCTTCTACGAGGCGATGGGCCTGACCCGCCATGCCGGAATCACCGACGGCGTCGCCTTCTTCCAGATGGGCGGCGTCATTCTCGGCCTGTTTCCGCGTGAAAGCGCCGAAGAGGATTCGGGCATCACCTTCGGCACGGCGCCGTCGGCGATCTACCTCGCCTACAACACCCGCTCCGATACGGAAGTCGACGACGTGCTTGCCATGGCCGAAAAGGCCGGCGGTCGTATCGTCAAGCCGGCCGGCCGCGCCTTCTGGGGCGGCTGGTATGGATATTTCGCCGACTCTGAAGGGCATGTCTGGGAAGTGGCGCACAATCCGGCTTTTCCGATCGCGGAAGACGGAACGATCTCGCTGCCGGACTGATCGCTGCCGCATGGCTCCTCGCAAGCAACTGACGCGACTGAAGGCTCCCTATCTCAAGCGCATCCTGATAGAGCCGGCGCGGGTCGCAGATTGGGAAAAATACCCCTGGAACCTGCCGATCTTCCGCAGCCACGATTTCCAGCTTGAATTCACCACGCCGATCACCATCATCGTCGGCGAGAACGGCACCGGCAAATCCACGCTGCTCGAGGCGATCGGCGCGCTGGCCGGATACGACGAGGCCGGCGGCGGCAAGGGCTACATGCCCATCGACCATTCAGCTGCCATCGATACGAGCGGCGCCGCACTGGCTAAGACGCTGCGCGGTCACTGGCTGCCGAAAGTCACCGCCGGCTGGTTCTTTCGCGCTGAGTCCTTTTACTCCGTCGCCCGTTATCTCGATCAGGCGGCACTCGAAGATCCGTTCAAGCCACCTCCGCCCGATTTCCTGTCCTGGTCGCATGGCGAGGGCTTCATCCGTTTCTTCGAGGAGCGCTGCCGCCGGCAAGGCATCTACATCCTCGACGAGCCCGAAAGCGCGCTTTCGCCGACGCGCCAGATCGAGCTTCTCAAGATGCTGCGGCGGATGGACCAATCCGGCACGGCGCAAGTGATCATGGCGACGCATTCGCCGCTGCTGATGGCCTGTCCCGGCGCGCGGCTGTTCCGCATCAGCCGGTTCGGCCTCGACCCGACCGATTTCCGCGATACCGACCATTTTCGGATGATGCGCAGTTTCTGCAACGATCCGGATGGTTTTCTCGCCGAAGCTCTGTATGAGGACGAGGCATGAACCACGACGCCTACGACAATGCCTATATCGCCGGCATCCTCAATTCGGTGAAGACCATCGCCATGGTCGGCGCGTCCGCCAATGATGTGCGGCCGAGCTACTTCGTGCTGAAATATCTGCTCGCCAAAGGGTTTTCGGTGTTTCCGATCAACCCGGGACAGGCCGGCAAGGAAATCCTCGGCCGAACAGTCTATGCTCGGCTCGCCGATCTCCCCGAGCCCGTCGACATGATCGACATCTTTCGCGCTTCCGCGGCGGCGCCGGGCGTCATCGACGAGATCCTGCGGCTCGACCCGCTGCCGAAAATCGTCTGGATGCAGCTCGGAGTGCGCCATGACGAGGCGGCCGCGCGCGCCGAGGCCTCTGGCATCAAGGTGGTGATGAACCGCTGCCCCAAGATAGAGTATGGCAAGCTGTCTGGTGAAATCGGCTGGACCGGCGTCAACTCCGGCGTGCTGTCGTCGAAGAAGCCGCTGATGCGGCCGGGATTCCAGAGCTTCGGCGTTCGCCAGAAGTAGACCATGATCCCGAAAAGTGGAAACCGGTTTTCGGAAAAGATCATGGTCAAACAAGAAAGATAGAGCCCCATCCCGATCCTATCGGGTTGGATCAGGCTCGAGACGGAAATTTATTCCGGTAATCGGAACATTTTCTCGCGCCTCGATCACAGAACGTGCGTCGAAGGGCATTTTCTTCTTTGCATTCGTGACCGGGCTTCGCCAAGAATGCCCGGCGATTTTCAGAAGGTTCAAAGGGAGGTATTCGATGACCCGCACGCCCGGTTTCAACACGCTCGCCGTCCATGCCGGCGCCAAGCCCGATCCGGCGACCGGCGCGCGTGCCACGCCGATCTACCAGACGACCTCCTTTGTCTTCGACGATGCCGACCATGCCGCCTCGCTGTTCGGGCTAAAAGCCTTCGGCAACATCTACACCCGCATCATGAACCCGACGCAGGCGGTGCTGGAAGAGCGCATCGCGGCGCTCGAAGGCGGCACGGCAGGGCTGGCGGTGGCGTCGGGTCATGCCGCGCAGGTGCTTGTCTTCCACAATCTGATGCAGCCCGGCGACAATTTCGTCGCCGCGACAAGGCTTTACGGCGGCTCGATCAACCAGTTCGGCCACGCCTTCAAGAATTTCGGCTGGCAGGTGCGCTGGGCCGACACCAACGACATATCGACCTTCGAAAGCCAGATCGATGAAAAGACCAAGGCGATCTTCATCGAGAGCCTGGCCAATCCGGGCGGTGTCTTCGTCGACATCGAGAAGATCGGCGACATCGCCCGCAAGCACGGCCTGCCGCTGATCGTCGACAACACGCTGGCCTCGCCCTATCTGGTGCGGCCGATCGAGCATGGCGCCGACATCGTCGTGCATTCGCTGACCAAGTTCATCGGCGGCCATGGCAA
The DNA here is from genome assembly GCF_003952585.1 of Mesorhizobium sp. M6A.T.Cr.TU.016.01.1.1. NCBI lineage: Bacteria > Pseudomonadati > Pseudomonadota > Alphaproteobacteria > Hyphomicrobiales > Phyllobacteriaceae > Mesorhizobium > Mesorhizobium sp. M6A.T.Cr.TU.016.01.1.1. The sequence continues at coordinate 6,325,443 of NZ_CP034452.1, read as the reverse complement.
TTCGATCGGCGGCGCCATTGTCGACGGCGGCACCTTCGACTGGTCGAAATCAGGCAAATATCCGATGCTGTCGGAGCCGCGCCCCGAATATGGCGGCCTCGTCCTGCACGAAACCTTCGGCAACTTCGCTTTCGCCATTGCCGCGCGCGTGCTTGGCCTGCGCGACATGGGTCCGGCGATCTCACCCTTCAATGCGTTCCTGATCCTGACCGGCCTGGAAACCCTGCCGCTCAGGATGCAGCGCCATTGCGACAATGCGGTCACTGTCGCCGCCTGGCTGTCCAACCACCCCAAGGTCGCCTGGGTCTCCTATCCCGGCCTGCCCAGCGACAAGAATAATGCGCTACAGAAAAAATACTCGCCGCTTGGCGCCGGTGCGGTGTTCACCTTCGGCCTGAAGGGCGGCTATGCGGCGGGCATCAAATTCGTGGAGGCGCTCGAACTGTTCTCGCACCTCGCCAATGTCGGCGACACCAAGTCGCTGGTCATCCACCCAGCATCGACCACGCATCGGCAATTGTCGGACGAGCAGAAGGTGGTGGCCGGGGCGGGACCGGACACGGTCAGGCTCTCGGTCGGCATCGAGGATGTCAACGACATCGTCGCCGATCTGGAACAGGCTCTCGCCAAGGTTTGATCCCCACTGGAAGGAGCTTCGATGACCGAGCCGAAATTTCTCTCCGTCAATGTCGAAAGTGTCGAGCCGGAACCTGGCGCGCCGGCGCCGGGTCGCCTGATCTCGGGCGATCCGAAGTTTCGCACCTGGAATGTCGAGGAACGCGACGGCGGGCTCTATGCCGGCATCTGGGAGGCGACGCCGGGCAGATGGCGCATCGAGTATGACGAGTGGGAGTTCTGCCATATCCTGTCGGGCGTTTCAGTGATCGCCGAGGAGGGCGGCGAGGCGCGCACCGTCAGGGCCGGCGACAGTTTCGTGCTCAGGCCGGGTTTTAGAGGAAGCTGGGAAGTGCTTGAAATGACGCGCAAGGAGTATGTGATCAAGCTTTGATCACTTGCATGGCGCTTTCACAAAAGCCGATCGATATCACCGTCGGAAAATCCGTATTCGGCCATCATGTCCCGGTGCCAGGGAGTTCCCAGCAAATCGTCCAGGCATGAATCGATGCGCTGGCGCAGGATCGCATTGTCTTTGGCGAGAGCGAAAGCGCCGGCGGCTGGCTGTTTTTCGGCTGCCGGAACGTCGATGACCGCAAGAGGCGCGTTGAAATGCTGAGCCAGATAGCCTCGATGCGCCATGGCGACACTTGCATAGGCATGCACCGCACCGGCAGCGACAGCATCGGCCGCGCCCGCTTGCGTGGCGAATATTCTTATCCGCTCGGGCGGAACGCCATTTTGCAAAGCCGTCTGATGTTGGACCTGGCCCGATATGACGGCGATCAACGCTGTCTCATCTCCGGCGATGGATCGATAGCCGCTGAATTCGCGCGGATTGCCTTTCGCGACGAGCAACCCGTCCTGCAAGACCCAGATCGGTCGCGTGAAGTCGACGGATTTCTTGCGTTCGTCCGAAACGAACAGACCGGTGGTCATATCCCACTCGCCCTTGGCCAGTCCGGGAAGCAGTTTGGCGAACTCGGTCTCGATGGTCGAAAAGACCTCTAGCCCCAACGCGTTGCAGACCTTCTGCGCGAGCCTGACGTCGCAGCCGGAGACATCTCCGGAAGCGTCGGTGAAGCAGAACGGAGGCTCCTGCAAAAAAGCGAATTTCATCTTTTCAGTCATGCGATCTCAGCCTTAGGTCCGCTGTTCTCAAAAGCGCACGACGAGCTTTTCCAGCCCGTGGAAATGATAGGTGTCGCGGAAGCGCGGCTGTTCGGCGAGATAGAGCCGCGGTAGCCGGTCGAACAGGGTTTTCAGCGACACCTGCAATTCGAGCCGGGCGAGCGGCGCGCCGATGCAGAAATGGATGCCGGCGCCGAACGAGACGTTCTTTTGATCCGTGCGTCCGGATTTGAAGGCGAGAGGCTCGGCAAAAGCAACCGGATCGTGATTGGCCATGCCGAGCAACAGGCCGATCGTCTCGCCCGGCCGCACGAGGATATCTGGAGCGACCTCGACCTCCTGATACGCATAGCGGGTGAACATGTGCAGCGGCGCGTCGAAGCGCAGGCATTCCTCGACCGTGGCTGCGGTCGCTTCCGGCGAAGTGAAGAAGCGGCGCGGGTCACCGCCTTGCGCGAGGATCGAGCGCACCGCGTTGCCTGTCTGGTGAACGGTCGCCTCGTGCCCGGCGTTGAGCAGCAGGATAGCCGACGACACCAGTTCGTCCTCGGAGAGTTTTTGGCCATCGTCCTGGGCCGAGATCAGCAGCGACAACAGATCGTCGCCAGGGTTTTTGCGGCGCTCGGCGACATAGCCGCGCAGGAAATCCGAAAAATCCCGCGCTGCGCGATTGGCCGTCTCTTCAGTTTCGCGCGTACGGCCATGCATGTACATGGCGACCATCTGATGCGACCAGTCGAGCAGTTGCGGTCCCATCTCGACCGGCACGCCGAGCATTTCGGCAATGATGGTGATCGGCAGTGGCGACGCGAAAGCCGGCAGCAGATCGACCTGGTCCGGTTCGAAACGGTCGATAAGCTCGTTGGCGAGCGCCTCGACACGCGGCCTGAGCCGCTCGACCTGACGCGAGACGAAGGCGCGGTTGACCAGCGTTCTGAGCCGTGTGTGCACGGGCGGTTCCAGCTCCAGCATTGAATTCGCCTCGATACCGTCGAAGGCGTTGAGATGCGTGCGGTCCTGGCCAATGCCGCTTCTGTCGGGGACGCCGGCCGGGTTCTGGCGGCCGAAGCGGCGGTCGCGCAGCAGCCGGTTGACGTCGTCGAAGCCGCCGAAGCACCAAAAGCCGAACTCTTCCCAGAAGAAGACATTCGATGCGCCATGCATGAATGCATAGGCCTCATAGGGATTCTGGAAGAAAGCCGGCTCGTGTGGATCGAGCCGCACATGGCGGGTGGCTCGATCGAAGGCCAGGTAAGTTGGTGGCACCAAATCGGTCATTCTGGATCATTAGCCCGGCTTGCCAGCTTGGCGCCAGACCGTATGTTGGCGCCCGATAGCCCAATGCATTGAGCCAGCCGGCGCGGCTGCGGAAAGACGGTTTTGATGAATGTGATCGTGGTTGGTGCAGGCATTGCGGGGCTCTCGACGGCGTGGTCGCTGATCAAGGCCGGGCACCGGGTCACGATCGTCGAGCAGGGACCGATTCCCAACCCGCTTGCCGCCTCGGGCGATCATCACCGCATCATCCGCCGCGCCTATGGTGCAGCTATGGGCTATGGCCGGCTGATCACCGAAGCCTATGAGGCCTGGGACGAGATGTGGGTTGATCTCGGCGAAAACCATCTCGATCCGCGCGGCTTCATCTGCATTTCGCGCGACGAGGGTGATGACGCAGAGCAGATGCGCGACGGGCTGGCGGCCGGCAATTTTCCCTTCGAGATGATCGAGCCGGGCGAGGCCGTTGCGCGCTGGCCGTTCCTCGAGAGCGGAAGTTTTCGCTACGCTTTCTTCTCGTCGGAGGGCGGCGCACTGCATTGCCGCAAGATTGCGGCGGGACTCGCCAATTGGCTGCGGGCCAACGGCGCCAACGTCTATGAAAACAGTAAGGTGACGACGATCGACGTTGAGGCCGGCCACGTCGTGCTTGAAAGCGGCGAGACGATGCAGGCCGACCGCATCGTCATCGCCGCCGGCGCCTGGGTGCTAAAACTGTTTCCGGAACTAGACGGCGAACTGAAGACCTGGCGCACCGCGCTTGCCTATGTCGAGCCGCCGGCGGACCTGAAAGCGGCGTGGCAAGGGGCCCCGGTCATCCTCGATGTCGGCGGTGCTGTCGATGGCTACGTGATCCCGCCCTCCGGCGGCGCCGGCATGAAATTCGGCTCCGGCCTGCACAGGGTGCCGACCAGCGACGCCGACTGGAACCGCCAGCCGGTGGCGGGCGAGGGCGAGGCGATCCGCAACCTGTTTTCGCCGCCGATCGCCCGTATCGAGGAGTATAGGGTGACCGAAGTCGTCACCTGCGCCTACACCTTCACCGCCGACGAAAAATTCCTGGCGCATGAGAAGGGCAGATGCCTTGTTGTCTCGGCCTGCTCCGGCCACGGCTACAAGTTCGGCGCGGCTGTCGGCAGGCGCGTCGCAGCGACCATCGGCAATGGCGACGTCGCCGGTTTAAAGGCGTGGCTGCGAGCCGAGGTGGTCTGATCATGGCACGCCGCTGTTGAACCTTCAGAGCAAGCTCAACGTTGAATTGTAGGGGAAGCCGTATCGCGGGAAAGCAGTTTCGAGACATTTCGTTAAGCGACGCGGTTAGGAAAGTGCTACGCGGCGGCGCCGCTTCAAGAGCAGCAGAAGGCTGCCGGCGCAGCTTCGGGCGAATGCTGCGCAGAAAGCTTGATTCGACTTAACCGGATGGCTAGGAGAGGCGGCCTTGCGCTAGGGTGAGCCGACATCCTATTTACAGGACAACGATCCAGAACCGATTCTGCCCGACTTGCTAATCTCCCGGCGCCGGAATCCCACCTTTGAAAAGGGATAGTCCATGAAGAACCCCGTCGAAACCTACATGAACCTCGTTCCGATGGTGGTCGAACAGACCAATCGCGGCGAGCGGGCCTACGACATTTTCTCGCGGCTGCTGAAAGAGCGCATCATTTTCATCACCGGCCCGGTCGAGGACGGCATGGCGACGCTGGTCTGCGCGCAGCTCCTGTTCCTCGAAGCGGAGAATCCGAAGAAGGAAATCAACCTCTACATCAATTCGCCTGGCGGCGTCGTCACGTCCGGCATGGCGATCTACGACACCATGCAGTTCATCAAGCCGGCGGTGGCGACGCTGTGCATCGGCCAGGCGGCCTCGATGGGCTCGCTGCTCTTGACCGCAGGCGAGAAGGGCATGCGCTTCGCCACGCCGAACGCCCGCATCATGGTCCACCAGCCTTCCGGAGGCTTCCAGGGCCAGGCTTCCGACATCGAGCGCCACGCCCAGGACATCATCAAGCTGAAGCGTCGTCTCAACGAAGTCTATGTCAAGCACACCGGCAAGAGCTATGACGAAATTGAAAAGACGCTCGACCGCGACCACTTCATGACCGCCGACGAGGCGAAGGATTTCGGCCTCATAGACAAGGTCATTTCGTCGCGCGAGCCGGCTGAGGTTGCCGCCGCATAAGCTTGGTGGCAGCTGGATGGTGGGAAAACACGCTTTTGACGCCGCTTGCGGCATTTCGGCCACAATTGGCTGTTCCCTCGACGGGAGCAATTGCCTACGTTAAGCCTATGTTGATTTTCGACGGCTTAGCTTTGTGCGGGGTTGGTGCGAATCATTGCGACGTTTTCTGATATGTGTTTCGTATGGAATGCGTTGCGGGAGCCGGGACACTGGCGGCGGCGATTTCCCGCGATAGATTTGAATATGCGCCCTTTCAACCAGACCATCGGCGGGCGGCTATGAAAGGACATGAAAATGAGCAAGGTCGGCAGCAACGGCGGTGATTCCAAGAACACGCTTTATTGCTCGTTTTGCGGCAAAAGCCAGCACGAAGTGCGCAAGCTGATCGCCGGCCCGACGGTGTTCATCTGCGACGAATGCGTCGAGCTCTGCATGGACATCATCCGCGAGGAGAACAAGACCTCGATGGTGAAGTCGCGCGAGGGCGTGCCGACCCCGCAGGAGATCCTCAAGGTTCTCGATGACTACGTCATCGGTCAGCCCTACGCCAAGCGCGTGCTGTCGGTGGCCGTCCACAACCACTACAAGCGTCTCGCGCATGCCGGCAAGAACAACGACGTCGAGCTGGCGAAGTCCAACATTTTGCTGATCGGCCCGACCGGTTGCGGCAAGACGCTGCTTGCGCAGACGCTGGCCCGCATCATCGACGTTCCCTTCACCATGGCCGATGCGACGACGCTGACTGAGGCCGGCTATGTCGGCGAGGATGTCGAGAACATCATCCTGAAGCTCTTGCAGTCGGCCGACTACAATGTCGAGCGCGCCCAGCGCGGCATCGTCTACATCGACGAGATCGACAAGATCTCGCGCAAGTCGGACAATCCTTCGATCACCCGCGACGTGTCGGGCGAGGGCGTCCAGCAGGCGCTGTTGAAGATCATGGAAGGCACGGTCGCCTCCGTGCCGCCTCAGGGCGGCAGGAAGCATCCGCAGCAGGAGTTCCTGCAGGTCGACACCGCCAACATCCTGTTCATCTGCGGCGGCGCCTTCGCCGGCCTGGACAAGATCATTTCGGATCGCGGCCGCAAGACCTCGATCGGCTTCGGCGCCACGGTCGCTTCGCCCGAGGATCGCCGCACCGGCGACGTTTTCCGCCTGGTCGAGCCTGAGGATCTGTTGAAGTTCGGCCTCATTCCCGAGTTCGTCGGCCGTCTGCCGGTCCTGGCGACGCTGGAGGACCTCGACGAGCCGGCGCTGATACAGATCCTAACCGAGCCGAAGAACGCGCTCGTCAAGCAGTATCAGCGGCTGTTCGAGATGGAGAATGTCGACCTGACCTTCCATGAGAATGCGCTGTCGGCGATCGCCAAGCGCGCCATCGAGCGCAAGACCGGCGCGCGCGGCCTGCGCTCGATAATGGAAGCGATCCTGCTCGATACGATGTTCGAGCTGCCGGCGCTGGAAGGCGTGCGCGAAGTGGTAATTTCGGAAGAGGTGGTGTCCGGCAACGCCAGGCCGCTCTACATCTATTCCGAGCAGAAGGAAAAGAAGGGCAACGTCAGCGCCTGACGTGAGCCTGCACAATGGATTTTTTTGAAACGGCGCCGCGAGGCGCCGTTTTTGCTATTGCGGTCGGGCCGACTTGTGATGAACGGATTGTGACAGATTGGATGAACGGTTTCGTGTTGACCCTTGATCTTTGCCCCCCGTGCCTCCAACTAACTGAGGAAGGCCGGGGTGCCGAATTCTGTGCTGTAAAACTCCCGTCACAAACGGTGGTAGGCGGAACGATCCTCGGTCGTTAATATGAGATTCGCGGTTGGCCGATTGGAAGCCGCGACATGAAAGGTTGGACAATGGCCAAAATATCCAAGGCTCCCAGCGACGGCGTCTTCGCAGTCCTCCCACTGCGCGACATCGTGGTGTTCCCGCACATGATCGTTCCGCTCTTCGTCGGGCGTGAAAAGTCGATCAAGGCGCTGGAAGAGGTGATGGGTCAGGAAAAGCAGATCCTGCTTGCGACCCAGATGAATGCCGCCGACGACGATCCCGAGTCCGATGCGATCTTCGACATCGGCACGCTCGCCAATGTGCTGCAATTGCTGAAGTTGCCGGACGGCACCGTGAAGGTGCTGGTCGAAGGCGCCTCGCGCGCGAAAATCGTTTCGTTCACCGACCGTCCCGACTTCCACGAGGCCCGCGCCGCGGCGCTGGTCGAACCGGAGGAGGAAGAGGTCGAGGTCGAGGCGCTGGCCCGTTCCGTCGTCACCGACTTCGAGAACTACGTCAAGCTGAACAAGAAGATCTCGCCCGAAGTGGTGGGTGCCGCCAGCCAGATCGACGACTATTCCAAGCTCGCCGATACGGTTGCCTCGCATCTTGCCATCAAGATCCCCGAAAAGCAGGAGATGCTGGCCACGCTTTCGGTCAAGGAGCGGCTGGAAAAGGCGATGGGCTTCATGGAAGCCGAAATCTCCGTCCTGCAGGTTGAGAAGCGCATCCGTTCGCGCGTCAAGCGCCAGATGGAGAAGACCCAGCGCGAATACTACCTCAACGAGCAGATGAAGGCGATCCAGAAGGAGCTCGGCGAGGGTGAGGACGGCCGCGACGAGGCCGCCGAGATCGAGGCGCGCATCAAGAAGACCAAGCTCTCCAAGGAGGCCCGCGAAAAGGCGGAGGCCGAACTGAAGAAGCTGCGGACGATGTCGCCGATGTCGGCTGAATCGACCGTCGTGCGCAACTATCTCGACTGGATCCTGTCGATACCGTGGGGCAAGAACTCCAAGGTCAAGCAGGATCTGGCGTTCGCGCAGAACGTGCTCGACACCGACCATTTCGGCCTCGACAAGGTCAAGGACCGCATCGTCGAATATCTCGCCGTGCAGAGCCGCCAGAAGAAGCTGAAGGGGCCGATCCTGTGCCTCGTCGGACCTCCCGGCGTTGGCAAGACCTCGCTCGGCAAGTCGATCGCCAAGGCGACCGGCCGCGAGTTCATCCGCATGGCGCTGGGCGGCGTGCGCGATGAGGCCGAAATCCGCGGTCACCGGCGCACCTATATCGGCTCGATGCCCGGCAAGGTCATCCAGTCGATGAAGAAGGCGAAGAAGTCCAACCCGCTCTTCCTGCTCGACGAGATCGACAAGATGGGCCAGGATTTCCGCGGCGATCCGTCATCGGCTTTGCTCGAGGTGCTCGACCCTGAGCAGAACTCGACGTTCATGGACCATTACCTCGAGGTTGAATACGACCTGTCGAGCGTGATGTTCGTGACGACCGCGAACACATTGAACATCCCTGCGCCCTTGATGGACCGCATGGAGATCATCCGTATCGCCGGCTACACCGAGGACGAGAAGATCGAGATCGCCAAGCGCCACCTGATGCCTAAGGTGATCCGCGATCACGCGCTGCAGCCGAAGGAGTTTTCCGTCGGCGAGGACGCGATCCGCGGCATCATCCAGACCTACACCCGTGAGGCGGGCGTCAGGAGCCTGGAGCGCGAGCTGATGAAGCTCGGCCGCAAGGCGGTGACCGAGATCCTGAAGACGAAGAAGAAGACGGTCGACATCACGGCAGACAATCTTGCCGATTATCTTGGTGTCCCGCGCTTCCGCTTCGGTCAGGTCGAGGCCGACGATCAGGTCGGCGTCGTCACCGGGCTCGCCTGGACGGAAGTCGGCGGCGAGTTGCTGACGATCGAAGGCGTCATGATGCCCGGCAAGGGCCGCATGACGGTGACCGGCAATCTGCGCGACGTGATGAAGGAATCGATCTCGGCGGCGGCCTCCTATGTCCGCTCGCGGGCTATCGATTTCGGCGTCGAGCCGCCGCTGTTCGACAAGCGCGACATCCACGTCCACGTGCCCGAGGGCGCAACGCCCAAGGACGGACCGTCGGCGGGTGTGGCGATGGCGACGGCGATCGTCTCGGTGCTGACTGGCATCCCAGTCAGGGCCGATGTGGCGATGACCGGCGAGATCACGCTGCGCGGCAGGGTGCTGCCGATCGGCGGGCTCAAGGAGAAGCTGCTTGCAGCACTTCGCGGCGGCATCAAAAAGGTGCTGATCCCGGAAGACAACGCCAAGGATCTGGCGGAGATTCCGGACAACGTGAAGAACGGCATGGAGATCATTCCGGTCGCGCGGGTCGGCGAAGTGTTGCGCCATGCGCTGGTGCGTATGCCGGAGCCGATCGAGTGGGTCGAGCCGGTCAATGCGCCGGCTGCGGTGGATGCCGGAGACGACGCCAGCAAGTCGCTGGCTCATTAGCTCTTGCTAAAGTTGCAATGCACAAACAGAGAGCCGGGCCTTGAGCCCGGCTTTTTCATGTGAAAAACCCCGGAATTCCGGGCTTTTTTTGATTTTTTTCGCGCTTTTCGACTTGGTTGCGGAAGCGCTTCTTTCTAAAGTCCGTTTCCTGCCGGATGAGTCGTACGTTCCGGTTTTCTCATGGAAGGGAATTTTTATGAACAAGAACGAACTGGTGTCCGCTGTCGCCGATGCCGCGAGTATTTCGAAGGGTGACGCGCAGTCGGCGGTTGATGCGGTGTTTTCCGTGATCACCGGCGAACTGAAGAAGGGCGGCGATGTCCGGCTTGTCGGCTTCGGAAATTTCACCGTGTCAAAACGCGCCGCGTCGACCGGCCGCAACCCGCAGACCGGTGCGGAAGTGAAGATTCCGGCGCGCACCGTGCCGAAGTTTTCGGCCGGCAAGGGCCTCAAGGACGCAGTAAACTAAGCGCCTTCTTACCCTTTTCAGAGATCAGAAAAGCCGGGCATGCCCGGCTTTTCTTTTGCGTCCGATTAAAGTGTCGGACCAAAGGTGAATGGTTCCGGAGCCGGCAATGGGAGTATCGTGCCGACGCCTAATGCATGTCGCGCAAAAGTGCGCAGCGGTTTTGCGATAACGATATGCATAGAAACAAGGGTTTAAAGCGCGTCGCATGAATCCGTTCGAACGCGACGCGCTTTGGGGCAACCCGGCCACCAATTGTCCTCTGCTCCCCAGTCGTGTAACGCCGTTCCTTCGGCACGAAGGGACGACCACATCTTGCAGAAGGTAGAAGAACTGATTGATTGGCTTGCCGACGACAAGGTCGGCCGGCTTTACGTCGCGGTGCTCGTCGTCGCTCTTTATTTCGCCTTCCAAACCGCGACGCTGTCGCTCCTTGGCCTTTGGGCCGGCAACGGCGTGAACATCGACGATGCCGAGCAACTGATCTATCTGCCGCATCTCGCCGCCGGCTATGGTGGTTCGCAGCCACCGCTCTACAACTGGATTGCCTGGACAATAAGCCAAGGGTTCGGGACGAGCATCGTCAGCCTCAAGCTCGTCAGATATGTCCTGCTTTTCGTCGGCTTTGCCGCCAGCCATGCTGCGATGCGCAAGCTTGGCTATAAGCAGGTCACTGCCGCCGCCGCTATGTTCGGACTAATGACGGTGCCGCTGCTATTTTGGGAAGCGCAACACAGCTTGACGCATTCGGTAGCCGCCTTCGCCTTTTGCGCGGTCACGCTGCTCGCCTTCGCCCATCTCGTCCATGTCCGGACGCCGCTGGCCTATGCGAGCTTCGGCCTGGCGGCCGCACTGGCCACGCTCGCCAAGTTCAATGATGTCCTCATGCTGGGAGCGCTGCTCCCGGCGGCGATGACTGTGCGCGCCTATCGACCAACGCTGGTTTCACCATGGATACTGCTCAGCATGGCGGTCTTCGTGCTTGTTCTGACCCCGACGACAGTTTGGAGCTACTACCATTCGGACGCAATTTTCGCCCGTATATCCAAGTTTGGCATAGCCGATGATGACGACGGAATGATCGGCATCCGCGGCGAGGGGTTGTTCAAAATCATATATGCCACCGCGTCATTCAGCATCGTGACTCTAGTCATCTACGTCCTCGGCTTCGTTTGGAAACGGAGTTTCCCCCGACGGCAGGACGCCTTCAATGCACCGCGGGACAAGCTGCTTGAGCGTGCATTGCTGATAGGCCTTCTTGCTGTGCTGCTGCTGGTGCTGGCAAGCGGCAGCACGTCGTTGCGCAACCGCTGGCTGCTGCCGGTTCTTTTCCTGCTGCCGCTCTATCTTGCCGCACGCATGGAAAAGCTGGGCGAGTTCGGCCGAGAGGTTCAGCGCTTCGTGATCGCCTTGGCTGTCGTTACAGCTCTGCTTGTGACACCGTTCACTTGGTATGCGCAACTGATGGGCGGGGAAGGCAAATCTCGCACCGCAAGGCTGGACTTCAAAGAGCTCTATCACGACCTGCAGGCCACCGGGCCGGTGCGCACGATCCTCGGCAATTCCTCTTGGGTCGGAAATTTCCGTCTTGCTGAGGGCGACCTCGTGCTGCTCAATCCCGAAGTTCCGGAGCTGAAAGAGCTATTCCAGGACCCTGCGGTGTTGATGTGGCTGGACGAAAACCAGCCCGATCCGGCATTAGTAGAGATCTTGCGGCAAGCAGACTACGAACTCAGCAGCCAAACCGGCACGCTAGTCGGGAAAGAGCTGTTCGGATCCGTGTCGGGCAGGCGCATCTATTTCGCCCGCCTGCACAAGCGCGGTTCGGCAGGCGCAAGCGTTCAAGATTGAATGCAGTCAGGGATTGCCGCTTGTACCCAAGCGAGGCCGCAGGTGTCGAGCCGATGAAAGCAGGCGGCTTTATGCCGTCGGCGCATCGGCGCGCATCAGCCCTTCCTTCTTGAGGTCGGCCCAGAGTGCCGAAGGCAGCTTCGCGTCCAGCAGCGAGCGGTTGCTTTCGACCTCGCTCGGCCGCTGGCCGCCGGGGATCACCGACGCGACCGAAGGGTGCAGCAGCGGAAATTGCAGTGCCGCCTCGATCAGGCGCACGCCGTGGCGTTTGCAGACGGCCTCGATGCGCGTGACGCGGTCGAGAATGTCCTGCGGCGCCTCGGAATAATTGTAGTAGGCGCCGGGCTTCGGTCCGGTTGCCAGGATCCCGGAATTATACGGCCCGCCGAGAACGATGCCGATGCCGCGCTTCTGGCATAGCGGCAGGAAGGATTGCAGCGCTTCCTGCTCCAGCAGCGTATAACGCCCGGCAAGCAGGAAAAGGTCGAAGTCGCCACGTTCGGCAAGTGTCTGGGCAACCGGCCATTCGTTGATGCCGCCGCCGAACGCCCTGATAACGCCCTGGTCGCGCAGGGCCAGCAGCCCGTAATAGCCCGAGCGCATGAACTCCTCGATGCGTTGGTCCGAGGCCTCCTTGCTGCCATGGGTGAAGATGTCGACGTCATGCACGAAAAGGATGTCGATGCGATCGACGCCCAGACGTTCGAGCGACGCTTCGAAGGAGCGCATGACGCCGTCATAGCTGTAGTCGTAGACCTCGCGGCGCGACGGCGTGTCGAAGAATTTGCCGATGCCGGTGCGCTGCTCCGGCGGGCAGGCGCGCATGATGCGGCCGACCTTGGTCGACAGCACATAGTCGTCGCGCTTTTTCGAACGCAGGAACGGATTGAGCCGCGTTTCCGACAGGCCGAGCCCGTAGAGCGGCGCGGTGTCGTAGTAGCGGCAGCCGACCTGCCATGCCGCTTCCAGCGTGGCATTGGCATCGTCGTCGGAGACGACGCGGTAGAGGTTGCCGAGCGGCGCCGTGCCGAAGCCGAGCGCCGTGAAACTGATGCCGCCGTTGCCGATGCGGTCGAAATGCCGTGTCTTCATGTCCTGCTATTTCCTCACCTACGCAATTGCCGTGACACTATCACGCCTGTGGCACTTCAAAAGCACTTCGGACCGTTGGACACGGAATTTCACGGTGATAGCATGAGCAAAAACAAGCTGTTCGGAGGAAACGTGCCCAAAACGTTCAGGCAGGTTTGGGGTCCCGGCAAATTGGTGGAACCGTCATGACCAATGCCGACAAAAACCTGTTCAGAATGGGCGAGGGTAGCGCCGCAAGACTTGCCGATTTCACCTTGCCTGTCCCGGCTCAGAATGACCGGCGGCCGGGGGCGGCGAAGCGCGCCCACCACGCTGACATGGAGTAAGCGCTCATGCGCTACGAACTGATGCTGCCGCACCAGATCCGCAAGGCGATCGCCGAGAACTGGCCGGTCGTGCTCCCGCTCGGCGTGCTCGAATACCATGGCGAGCACATGGCCGTCGGCATGGACACGCTGGCGGTCGTCAAGATACTGGATCTGTTCGAAAAGGAAGCCGATATCGTCATCCTGCCGCCGTTCTACTACGGCGCGGCGAGCTACGCGGTGGCGGGGCCGGAGGGCAATGGGTCGGTTCAGGTCGGCGGCAGTGTGCTGGCGCCGTTCGGCGAAGAGCTGTTCTATAGTCTGCTGCGCATCGGTTTTCGCAATATCCACGCCATCATCCACCACCAGACCGAGAACTTTGCCGCCGGCATGCCGACCGATCTCGCCTTCAAGACCGCCGGCCGCCAGGCGATCTTTCGCTTTCTCGAAAAGGAGCGCGGCGAGGGCTGGTGGGGCTCCGAGGCGATGACCGGCTATTATGCCGAACATGCCGAAGGCGCCAATTTCTTCAACTGGGTGCAGGTGCATCCGCTCATGCCGGCGGCGATGAACGGCCAATATCCGTTCGACCATGCCGGCATTGGCGAGACGTCGCTGATGCTGGCGCTGTGCCCGGAAGCGGTGGACGCCAGCCACTTCGCCGACAATACGGGATGGTACACGGCGACTGCCCCTGAGGCCTCGATGGAGCTGGGGCAAAAGGGCGTCGCGATGATCCTCGATCATTTGAGGGCGATGTTGACGGCCTAGCGCGGTTCTTCCTTCTCCCCTTGTGGGAGAAGGTGGCCGAGCGAAGCTCGGTCGGATGAGGGGTGCTGGAAGGATCGCTACCTCCTCGACATTTGCGCGCCGCATTTCTTCCAACACCCCTCATCCGTCTTGGCGCTACGCGCCAATCCACCTTCTCCCACAAGGGGAGAAGGGAAGACAGGTGTCTATTTCACCGCGCCCGCGGTCATGCCCATGATCAGATAGCGCTCCAGCGCGATGCCGATGACGGCAAGCGGCGTGATCGCGGCGGTGGCCAGCGCCGCCATCGACCACCAGTTGATGCCTTGCGAGCCGGTCTGGCTCGCCACCATCACGGGAATGGTCTTGGCGTCAGTCGAGGTCAGGAGTGCGGCGAAGAAATACTCGTTCCAGCACAGCACCATTGCCAGGATGAAGGCGGCGACCATGCCCGGCAGGGCGATCGGCATGACGATGCGGAAGAAGGCGCCCCAGATCGACAGGCCGTCGACGAGCGCTGCCTCCTCCAGCTCGACAGGGATCGAGTTGAATTGGTCGCGCATAATCCAGATGACGATCGGCAGCACCATCAGCGTGTAGAGCAGGATCAGCCCGATGCGCGTGTCGAGCATGCCGACTTCCCGATACAGCACGAGAAAGGGCAAAGCGAGCACCACCGGCGGCAGGATCAGCTGCGACAGGAAGAAGAAGGAGATGTCCTCATTCTTGAACCAGGCGAAGTGATAGCGGTAGCGGGTGAGGCCGTAAGCGGCGAGGCTGCCGATGACAATGGCGAGGCTCGACGCGCCGACCGAGGTGATGACCGAATTCATGAAGCGCTTGATGAACTCGTCGCGTACCGTCGACGTCCGGAAGATCGAATCCGGTGATAGGCCGAGCGAGCGCCAGCCCTTCCAGTCCGGCCGGAAGTCGACGAAGGGGATGAGATGGCCCTGGGTGACGTCGACGGCCGTCTTGAAGGAGGTGGTTATCGTCCAGTAGATCGGAAACAGGCAGATGAAGGCCCAGAACACCAGCGCGCCATAGATGAAGACGCGGTTGGCGAAAAAGCTTGCCGGCGAGCGGATTTCGGAAGCGGCATACTCGGTGGTCTGAACGCTCATGTTGCCGCCCCAATCAATTGACGTTGCGCACGAAGCGGTTGGCGAATTTCAACAGCCACGTCACGAACACGATGATGATGATCAAATAAGCCATCGCCAGCATGGTGCCGTAGCCGACATTCGAGCGGTCGCGATACTCGCGATAGATGAAGCTTGAGACGGAATCGGTTGCACCACCCGGGCCGCCCGAGGTGACGGTGATGATGATGTCGGCAAGCTTCAGCTTGAAGATGATGCGCAGGATGATTGCTGTCACTGACACCGGCAGCATCAGCGGGAAGGTGACCTGCCAGAAGGTCTGCCAGGCATTGGCGCCATCTACCCTGGCCGCCTCAAGCACCTCGCGTGACATCGCCTGAAGGCCGGCGAGCAGCATGATCATCATGAACGGGATGAACGTCCAGGCATCCAGCACCATGATCGAGATGCGGGCGGTGATCGGGTTGGAGAAGAAGGCGGGATTTTCCCAGCCGAGCTGGCGCGCCAGCGTTGCGGCTGGCCCGAACCGGTACTCCATCAGCGATTTGCCGATCATCCACGACACTGCGACCGGCGACAGCATCAACGGCATGAGGAAGACGACGCGGAAGAATTTGCGCGCCCGGATCTGTGCGTTGAGAAGCAGTGCGAGACCAAAAGCGATGACATATTCGACCAGCACCGCGAGCACATAGAGCACCATGTTGAACAGCGCGTTGCGGTAGTAAGGGTCGGCCAGCATCTGCCAGAAATTGTCGAGCCCGTTGAACTTCCGGCCGGAGAAGGAACTGAGGTTCCAGTCGGTTAGCGCGATGTAGAAACCGAACAGTGTCGGGAAGATCACCATGGCGATGGTGAACAGCAGCGCCGGCAGCAGGAACAGCGCGCGCTGGCCGTCTTCGCCGCGTGTCAGCACCTGGCCGATGCCGAGCGCAACACCCCACAGCACATAGGCATAGACGACCGGCCGCCAGGTCTCGAACCCGATGGTGTCGACCTCTGTCTTGTAGAGGATCTGAACTGCGATCACCGCCAGAAGGCCGAGCGTCGCAGCGGCCATCAAAGCCCGGCCGAGCCGCTTTCGGCCCGGCGATATCAGATCGGATGGAGCGGCGTTTGCCGGCCACGCATTCGTGGGCAAGGTCTGGTCAGCCACGCGTCTCGTCCGTTCACTGAATGCTTTAATGACCGGCTCGCCGGTCTAGGTGCAGTCCGGCGGCTTCGCGTCGCCGGACCACGGTTCACCACAGTCTCAGCCTACATGCCGAGCGAGGCTTTGTAGAGCTTGACCTGATTTTCGCGGCCGATCTGGTCGGTCAGCTTCTCCCAGGCGGCTGCGATGGCGTCGGCGCCTTCCTGCGCCTTCATCTTTCCGGCGAACGTGTTGGCCAGAATGTCCTCGGCGGCGCTGTAATATTGGAAGATGCCGGGGATGCGCGGTTCGATCGCGGCGTTCGGATGGTTGTAGCTGTCGGCTTCCGACTTGAGATACGAGGTGATGAACGCCTCATCGTAACCGGCCGCCACCCATTCCGGAATGTCGAAATGCGAGTTGCGGTAGGGCTGGAAGCCGGACGGATATGCCGCGCACCAGAGCGACAGGTCCTTGCCGCCGAGATGCGCCGCGGCAGACCAGGCCGCCTTCTTCTTCTTTTCGTCGCTGTCGACGCGGGCCATGACATAGACACCCCAGCCGAGATAGGCGCAGTTCGGCGCATAGTTCGGGCCGCTGGCCAGCTTGTCCCACTGGCCGGTCTTGGAATTGTAGACGTCGTCCGAGCCCGGCAGGATCGAGAAGCCGGTGACATCGCCGACGACCGACGAGTCGTTGGTCTTGACGTTGGAGCCGACGTCGCCCCACCAGGTGACCATCGAACCGGTTCCGGCCAGGAACTGCTGGAAGGCGGTGGTGTTCGGGTCGGCGTTGATCTGGTCGGCGGGCTCCGACGGAAGCGCGTCGATCACATCCTGGATCGCCCGCACCCAGGCCGGATTGTTGATGCGCGGCTTCATCGTGTCGGCGTCGAACAGCCAAGCCTTGTCGTCGGGATGCTTGGCATAAGCGCTGGCGCGGCTGCCGAGGAAGTAGAAGCCGAAACCGCCCCACGCCTTGGGCGCGTCGAGATAGCCAAAGACGTCCTGGCCCTGGAACTGCTTGCCCTTGAGGAATTTGGTCACCGCCTGCACCTGCTGCCAGGTCTTCGGCACGCCCCATTCACCTTCGCCGCCGCCATCTTTCCACGCCTTGGCGAGGTCGGCATCGGCGAACACGTCGGTGCGGTAGTTGAAGTTATGCGCGTCGCCGTCGACGGTCACGCGATACTGCTTGCCGTCCCAGGTGCCGACCGGCGGCTGCAAATAGGCCACGACGTCCTTCATGTCGATCTGGTCCTTGACCCAGTCCGGCATTTCGGAGGTCAGGCCCTTGCCGCAGACATCGCCTTCGAACGGCGCGCCCATCTCTATGATGTCGAAATCGACGGTGCCGGTGGCGATCGACTGCTGCAGGCGGGCGTTGTAGTCCGCCTGCGCCAGGTCGATCCAGTTGATCTTGGCGCCGGTATAGGTCTCCCACGGCTTCAGGAAGCCGCGAAACAGCACATTGTGCAGGTTCTGGTTGTTGAGCCCCATGAAGGTGAGCTCGACGCCGGCGAACTCGCCTTCCTTGACGTTGGCCTTTGTCGCCTCCAGGCAAAGCTCGCCGACCTGCTGGAAGTCGGCATCGGTCGGCTGACCCTTGCCGACACCCGGGATTTGCAGGATCTGCGCGCGCAGCTCGCTGGCGGCGGAGGCCGGCCGCGTCAGCGCGCCAAGCCCGGCGCCGGATGCCGCTGCGATCGCGGCCATGCTGGCTGCGCCCTTGAGGACATCGCGGCGAGTGGCTCCCGCGCGCATAAATTGGTTGTAAAGGCTGACTTTCATTTTATTCCTCCCAGAATTTCAATGGTGATCGTTCAGATGTTTGGAGCGCTGGACGTGTTCCCCAACAACAGCGACTCATAGAAATAGCGGCCCAAGTTTCCTTCCGCGACGCTCCGATTTCCGTGGTCCGGACTAACGTGCCGGCGCGCCCGGAACAGGGTCATAACCCGAGCCCTTTCACTATTCTCACAACCAAGTGCCGTGTCAACGAGGTTGGAGTTTTTTATCTATAAAAGACTGACTTGCCCTAGCCGTTTGCGTTGTTTAGCTTCACCGCAACGAAAGGGGGGCCCATGGCTCAAGTCGCGATCAGCAATGTGGCCAAGGCGTTCGGAACCGTCAAGGTCCTGCACGACGTCAGCGTCGACATCGCCGACGGGCAGTTCGTGGTGCTGGTCGGTCCTTCAGGGTGCGGCAAGTCCACGCTGCTCAGGATGGTGGCGGGGCTGGAAACCGTTTCAGGCGGCACGATCGCCATCGGCGACCGCGTCGTCAACCATCTGCCGCCGGCCAAGCGCGACATCGCCATGGTGTTCCAGAATTACGCGCTCTATCCGCACAAAACGGTCGAGCAGAACATGGCCTTTGCGCTGAAGCTGCGGAAGACCGACCCGGCGGTGGTCGCCGAGCGGGTCAAGCGCGCAGCCGATATCCTCGACCTCAATCCGTACCTCAAGCGCTATCCGCGCCAGCTCTCGGGCGGCCAGCGCCAGCGTGTCGCCATGGGCCGCGCCATCGTGCGCAACCCGCAGGTATTCCTGTTCGACGAGCCGCTGTCTAACCTCGACGCAAAGCTGCGCGTGCAGATGCGCACCGAGATCAAGGAACTGCACCAGCGGCTGAAGACCACCACCATCTATGTCACGCACGACCAGATCGAGGCCATGACCATGGCCGACAAGATCGTCGTGATGCGCGACGGCCGCATCGAGCAGGTCGGCGCGCCGCTGGAACTGTTCGACCGGCCGGCCAATCTGTTCGTCGCCGGCTTCATCGGCTCGCCGTCGATGAACCTGCTCAAGGGCGTGGTGCGCAAAGGCGACAAACCCATCGTCGAGATCGCCGGGACGCCGTTCCCGATGGCTGCGAACAGCAAGGTGGAGGACGGGCGCAATGTCGTCTACGGCGTCCGGCCCGAGCATCTCGAAATCCAACCCGACGGCGTGCCGGCAAAGATTTCCGTGGTCGAGCCCACCGGTTCTGAAACGCTGGTCTTCCTGCGTTTCGGTGAAGGCGAGATGGTGGCGCTGTTCCGTGAGCGCCACGACTTCAAGCCGGGCGACACGCTGCACCTGAAACCACGGCTCGACCAGGTCCATCTCTTCGACTCAGAGACCGGCCGTCGTCTCTAACTTCACATCAAAAAAAGCCCGTTCGGGAGGAATGCCATGCTCAAAGGGATCAATCCGCTGCTCAATGCCGACGTGCTCCAGGCGCTGCGGGCGATGGGCCATGGCGACGATTTGATCATCGCCGACACCAACTTCCCCTCCGATTCGGTGGCGCGCCAGACCGTGCTTGGCCGATTGCTGCGCATCGACGCGCCGGCGGCGGACGTGGTCAAGGCGGTGCTGTCGCTCTATCCGTTGGACAATTTCGTCGACGATGCGGCCGCCCGCATGGAGATCGTCGGCAAGCCGGACGAAATCCCCACCGTGCAACAGGAAGTGCAAAGGGAGATCGACGCTGCCGAGGGCAAGCCATGGCCGATGATCTCGGTCGAGCGTTACGCCTTCTACGAACGCGCCAAGAAGGCCTATTGCGTCATCCAGACCGGCGAGCGCCGCTTCTATGGCTGTTTTGCGTTCCGCAAGGGCGTTGTTCCGCCGAACGCGGAGTAGGGAGATGCCAGGCAAGCCTGTCGTCATATTGGGCGTCTTCGTCGCCGACACTGCCTACCGCGCCAGCCGCCAGCCGCGCATGGGCGAGACGATCCTTGGCACATCCTTCACGCTTGGCCCGGGCGGCAAGGGGTCGAACCAGGCGGTTGCGGCCGGCCGTCTTGGCGCCGACGTCACCTTCTTGACGCGCCTCGGTGTCGATCCCTTTGCCGATATGGCCAGGCAGACCTGGGCGCAGGCCGGCGTGAGGAGCGCCGTCATCGACACGCCGCAGAGTTATACGGGTGCGGCCTATATCTTCGTCGAGGAGGCGACCGGCAACAACGCCATCATCGTCAGCCCCGGTGCCGCCATGCTGATTTCGCCCGACGACATCGCGGCTAACGCCGGCCTGATCCGCTCGGCCGGCGTCTTCGTCACCCAGCTCGAGCAGCCGATCGAGGCGGCGCTGCGGGCGCTGGAGATCGCGCGCGGGGCAGGGGTGACGACCATCCTCAACCCGGCGCCGGCGGCGAGCCTGCCTGAGCGCATCTATACGCTCTGCGATTATGTCACACCCAACGAGACCGAAGCCGAGGAATTGACCGGCATCAAGGTTTCCTCCCTCGACGATGCCCGCCGCGCCGCCGAAAGCCTGCTCGGCAAGGGCGTCGGTGCGGTGATCATCACGCTTGGCGAAAAAGGCGCGCTGCTGCACACGGCCAGCCGTTCCGACCATGTTCCCGTGGTCAACGCCGGCCCTGTGGTCGAGACCACCGGCGCGGGCGATGCCTTCAACGGCGGCCTGGCCGCAGCACTTGCGAGAGGGGTGGAGCCGCTTCAAGCAGTCCGCTTCGCTTGCGCCGTCGCGGGAATTTCAGTCACCCGGCCCGGCACCGCACCGTCGATGCCGACGTTGCAGGAGGTCGAGGCGTTGCTGGCTAAGGGTTGAGGCCGCGCAGCCTCACCGGCGCTCTCAACTTTGTTCCGTTCCGACCACGGGTGACATATTAGCCACAGTTAATGTGAATCAGCAAACCTGTCTTGTGCCATTGGCATAGTTGTCCCGTAATGGGTCACTGGGTCTGGCGCCGCAATTGCATGGACAACAATACCGGGGCCAACCTTGCCCCGGCAGTCCGGGGGGTAGTCTGGGGGACCCTGCCGCTTCGCAAATGGAGCGGCAGGCTCTTTCACGGCTGAGTTTGAAAGCCGCCTAAATTGCTGCTGGGTCTGCGGCAGCTAGTTAGCCGCGAACGCCCGACAATTCCCGGACCTCTGCCCGCAGCGCCTGGATCTCCGCGAGGATGGTGGCCTGATCGCTATGCAGCGTTGCCCTGTCGGCCGATTCTACCGCCTCGTGCTCGGCCTCCATCGCCGAAACGATCACGCCGATGAACAGATTGAGCACGGTGAACGAGGTCGCGATGATGAACGGGATGAAGAACAGCCAGGCGGTCGGATAGACCTCCATGACCGGGCGTACCACGCCGTCCGACCAGCCTTCGAGAGTCATGACCTGGAAAAGCGTGAAGAGCGACTCCGGTATGCCGCCGAACAACTCGGGAAAGGACGAGCCGTAGAGCTTCGTCGCCATCACCGCAAAGACGTAGAACACCAGTCCGAGCAACAGCATGATCGAGCCCATGCCGGGCAGGGCGGTGATGAAGCCGGTGACCACACGGCGCAGCGACGGAACGATGCTGATCAGGCGCAGGACCCGCAGGATGCGCAGCGCTCTCAGCACGGAGAGCGAACCGGTCGCGGGGATAAGCGCGAAACCGACGACGAGGAGGTCGAAGATGCGCCACGGATCGCGGAAGAAATGCGTCCTGTAGACGATCACCCGGATTGCGAGTTCGAGCACGAAGACGCCGAGGATCGCGCGGTCGATGGCCGTCAGGAGAGGGCCAAAAGCAGCGATCGCGTCGGGCGAGGTCTCGAGGCCGAGCGTGACGGCGTTGATCAGGATCAGGACCATGATCGCGAGGTCGAAGCGGCGCGATTCGATGAGCGATTTCAGGGCGTCCAAGGCTTCTTCTCCGTTAGAGCATCGGACCCAAAAGTGGGAACTGGGCCTGGGAAAATCCAATGCTCAAACGCATATGGCCGGCTTGTGACGCAACGAGTACAAAAAGTTGAAACTCTCAGGAAACTGAAAGTTGAAACTTTTTGTACGAAAGGACTTGAGCCATTCAAAAAAGAATGGCGCGAGTGACGGGGCTCGAACCCGCGACCTCCGGCGTGACAGGCCGGCACTCTAACCAACTGAGCTACACCCGCGCAAGACGAGCACGTGTCAGCCGTGTTCGTCGTTGGGGCGGTGGATAAGGGGTAAGCCGCCGGGTGTCAAGCGGAGCAGGACAGCATAACAGCAAACAGGAGAAGGTTTTTTGACAGGCAGGATTTTGTTGCCTGATCCGATCAGCGGCAAGGGCATTGTGCGCTCATTTGGCCTTGCGAAGCTTGCCCTAACTGCTTAAAGGTCCGGCCCGGAGCGGGCGATTAGCTCAGTTGGTAGAGCGCTTCGTTTACACCGAAGATGTCGGCGGTTCGAGCCCGTCATCGCCCACCATAAAATCAATAACTTCCGCCCAGAAGTCACCTCCGGGTTCATTGAACTCGGAGGCAAATCCAAAACGGCACCCGCTCTCCCTCAAATGCCGGGACTAAACACCTAGCAGCCTCTGTTATCTATGCGGCCGTCCGGCATTGTTGTATTGCAAAGTTTCGCGTCCACAAGCAGCGCCGCATCTAAGTTTAGCACCAAATGCAAGTTTGCTCCCTCCAGGTTTGCGCCCGCCAGCTGAGCTTGCGCAAGGCGCGCGCCCCTTAGGCTTGCGCCAATCAAGACCGCTCCTGACAGGCTCGCATTTGACAGGTTTGCGCCAGAAAGGCTCGCCTTCGATAGGTTCGCATTCGACAGATTCGCGCCAGACAAGTTCGCGTAATTTAGGCTGGCGCCAGATAGTTCCGCGCCGGAGAGATTCGCACCGCTAAGGTCCGCACCATTCATGTTTGCTTCTTTGAGGTCGGCGCCCGTCAGGTTCGCATTGGTCAGGATCGCGCCCGGCAGATAGCTCCCCGTTATGCTGGCGCCCGATAGGTCGCAGTCTGCGCATGTGGGCTTGGACCTGAGACGCTCGACCGCATCCAAATCGAACGCAGTTGAGTAAGAAGTGCCCAGGCCAACGGCCAGCACAGTGGAAACTATCAGTTGTTTTACTCGCCATCCCAACATGTTTGCGGCTCTATTTGGAAAAATGCGACCCGCGGTTGCAATGCCGTAGATCGCCCAGCGTCTTGGTGTCGTTCCTAATGGCACGCCATCTGTCAACGATGCCTAGAAGCCATGCGGCGCGCCCAGTCGGTCAAGGCGATAGAACACAGGCCATGCGGCCGAATGGTATCACGGGGACCGGCTACCAAACACGATCTCAGGGTTGTTGCGGGCTAAACGGGAACAGATCAGGGCCGGATGGCGTCAGATCGACTGCGCCGCCCTTGCTCGAACAAAAGTTGCGTTTAGCATTGAAATATACTTCTATGTATGACGAAACAATAAAATATAAAAAAGTACCTTTGTTTTTAATTGTTGTTAACCATGTGATACCCGAGATTATCCGGTTAACGCTTGAGGAAATTATTGAGGTTACGTCTCGCGCCTTACTGATATATGAGTTGTAGCAATGTGCGGATTCGGGGGCTATTTCGGTTCGATCCGGGATGCGGAAGCTTTGCTTGCGCGCATGACAGCTGCGATCGCCCATCGCGGGCCGGATGAGCAAGGGAAATTTGTAGCACCCGACGCCGGGCTCGGGCATGCGCGGCTGTCCGTGATCGGGATCGGTGATGGCCAGCAACCGATGTCCGACGTGTCAGGCAATTTGACGATTGCGTTCAACGGCGAGATTTTCAACTACGTGGAATTGCGCGAAGGGCTGATAGCCAAGGGCCGACGCTTCCGCACGTCGAGCGACACAGAGGTCATCCTGCAGCTGTATGACGAGATGGGCGAGGACTGCCTGCCTCTCCTGAACGGTGATTTCGCCTTCGCGATATGGGATAACAGGCATCGGCGCATGGTGCTTGCACGAGACCGAATGGGTGTTCGGCCGCTGTTCTACACGAGCAAGGACGGAGTGCTTTACTTCGCCTCGGAGATCAAAGCCCTGCTGAAGGTCCCCGGCGTCTCGGCCGAAATCGATTCGATTGCACTCGATCAGATATTTACGCTTTGGGCGCCGATTGCTCCGCGCACGGCTTTCCACAATATCCACGAGCTGGAGCCGGCAAGCGTGATGATCGCGACACAGGGTCAAGTCACGGTCAAACGCTATTGGCACCTGGACTATCCGCATCGGGACCAGCCGTCGAAAGTCACGAACGAGGACGACGCGGCCGAGGAACTGCAGGCCCTTTTGACCGATGCGGTGAGACTTCGCATGCGGGCCGACGTGCCGGTCGGCTCCTATCTTTCGGGCGGGCTCGATTCATCCCTTGTTTCGGCGCTTGCCGCCGGCATGACTCCTCGGAGGCTGCAGACATTTTCCGTAACGTTCGACAGCACCGAGCACGACGAAAGCGCCTTCCAGACCGAGATGGCTTCTGCACTTGGCACCCATCATCGAGCCATCGCCTGCCGTCCCGGCGATATCGCTCGTGTCTTTCCGGAAGTCATCCGCTTTGCCGAGCGGCCGATCATCCGCACGGCCCCGGCGCCTCTCTACCAGCTGTCCAGCCTGGTCCGCCAGGCTGGCCTGAAGGTCGTGCTGACCGGCGAGGGCGCCGACGAGGTCTTCGCAGGCTACGATGTCTTTAAGGAAGCGTGTGTTCGCCGATTCTGTGGACGTCAGCCGGCATCGCGCATAAGGCCACAGCTGTTCCGCAGGCTTTATCCCTATCTGCCGGGTCTGCAACAGCAATCTGTGGAGTACCTGTCCGCATTCTTTGGCACCAGCAACACTGCCCTCGACGATCCGCTATTCTCGCATCGGCCGCGCTTCAAGACCACGGCGGCGGCAAAGATCTTCTTTTCCGGTGACCTGCGTGCGGCCTTGAAGGGCTATGACGCGGCCGAGGACCTAGTCAGCCGGTTGCCCCAAGCATTTTCGCTGTGGCATCCACTGCATCAGGCACAATATCTCGAAACCCGCTTCCTTCTGCCGGGTTATATCCTCTCCAGCCAAGGCGATCGCATGGCGATGGCGCATGGTATCGAAGGACGTTTCCCTTTCCTCGATCCTCGTTTGGTGGAATTCGCAGCAAGACTGCCGCCGGAGATGAAGCTGAAGGGATTGGTGGAAAAGCACATACTGCGCAAGGCAGCCAAGCACCTGCTTCCGACGGCGATCCGGGAGCGCACCAAACAACCTTACCGAGCCCCGGACGCAAGCTCCTTTGTTGGAGCCGGAGAACTGGATTATGTACGCGACTGCTTGAGCGAAGCGAGCATTGCTGCCGGCGGACTGTTCAACGCCAAGGCGGTGGCGAGCCTCCATGAGAAATGCCGCACTCAGCCAGTATCCGGGTTTCGCGACAACGCGGCCTTTGTCGGCATTTTGTCGACGCAGCTGTGGCAGAAGAATTTCACCGGCCAAGAGGTCGGCGCAGCACGAGCAGCTTGAGAGGGAAGGAAGTAAAATGGTTACAATCAAGGACAAGGTCAGAACGTTTATCGTCGACAACTTCCTGTTCGGCGACACATCATACCAGCTTTCGGATACAGCCTCACTGATCGAGAACGACATCATGGACTCGACGGCCGTACTGGAACTTGTGGCTTTCATAGAGGACAATTTCGGCATAGCGATGGTCGATTCCGACATCGTGCCGGCCAACCTGGATTCGATTGACCGCCTCTCATCCTTCATCAGGGCGAAAGCAGAAGCGCTGGCAGCGTAGGTACAGTCAGCGAGGAGCGTCCATGCGGATCGAACATCTCCTGGCCGCCAAGGCCATTGCCCATCCCGCCAAAACGGCATTGATCACCAAGGACAAAAGGCTGCGCTACGAAGAACTGGACGATCTTTCGAGCCGCCTGGCCGCCGCCCTTTTCGCGAACGGCGTCAGGCGCAACGACCGGGTCCTGATCTTCATGGACAATTGCTGGGAGGCCGCGGTTTCGATTTTCGCAGTCCTCAAGGCAGGGGCGACGTTCAGTCCGATCAACGCATCCACCAAGGCCGAAAAGCTTGCCTACATCATCGCCGATTGCGACGCTGCCGCGATCCTCACGCAAGCAAAACTGATGCCCGTAGTCGCCGAGGCGTGCGGATCGAGCGGCAAGACCGGCATCTTCGTGGCTTCCACCGTTGGTGCCGATTACCAATGCCCGGCAGGGGCGACATCCCTGGCGGATTGCCTGACGCTCGAAGCCAGTGAGATCGACCACCGCGGCATCGACGTCGATCTGGCCATGCTCATCTATACCTCAGGCTCAATGGGCCGGCCCAAGGGCGTGATGATGACGCACCGCAATTGCGACGCGGCCGCGGACTCTATCACCACCTATCTGCGCAACTCGCCGGACGACGTCATTTTGAATGTTCTTCCCCTTGCCTTCGACTATGGCCTCTATCAGTTGCTGATGGCCGTCAGGCTCGGCGCCACGCTGGTGCTCGAAAAGTCCTTCGCTTTTCCTCAGGCGGTCTTCGAACGCATTCGCGAGGAGGGCGTCACCGGTCTTCCGCTCGTGCCGACGATGGCGGCGATGATCCTGCAGATGCGTGACCTGACGCCGGGCTTCCTGCCCAGCCTTCGCTATATTTCGAATACGGCAGCGGCCTTGCCGCAGGCGCACATAGAACGTCTGCGCTTCCTTTTTCCCGGTGTCAGGCTCTATTCGATGTATGGCCTGACGGAATGCAAGCGCTGCACCTATCTGCCGCCCGAGGAGCTCGATCGCCGGCCGGGATCGGTCGGAATAGCCATTCCGAACACCGAAGCCTTCGTCGTCGACGACAACGGGCAACCCGTGCCATCGGGCGGTGCGGGTGAGTTGGTCATTCGCGGGCCGCATGTCATGCAGGGTTACTGGCGCAACGAAGCTGCAACCGAACGGGCCCTGCGGCCTGGCCCAAACTCTTGGGAGAAGGTTCTCTACACCGGCGATCTGTTCAGAACCGATGAGGATGGCTTTCTCTATTTCGTCGGGCGCAAGGATGACATCATAAAGACGCGGGGAGAGAAGGTGGCTCCGAAAGAAGTGGAAGCCGTGCTTCACGCCCATCCGGGTATCGCAGAGGCCGTTGTCGTCGGCGTGGCGGATCCGCTGCTTGGCCATGCGATCGGCGCACTCGTCATACGCTCGGATCCGACGCTCAGCGAAAAGGATGTCATGCGCCACTGCGCACGTCATCTTGAGGATTTCATGGTTCCCAAGGTTATCGAGTTCCGCTCGGAATTGCCAAAGACGGATACGGGCAAGGTCAGCCGCCGGCTTGCTGCAGAGATGATGGAGGCCGCGCAATGAGTGTTCGCCCCAGCGAGGACGCGCAGACCATTCTGGCGCAGGCTCTGGCGATCGACCCCGGCGCCGAAACGGACAGGATCGTGACCGCTTTGCGCCAGCAGTTGCGCGGGATTCGCAAGCGGGGTCTCACGCTCGGTCTTTCCGGCGGGATCGATTCAAGCGTTTCGGTGGCGTTGGCAGCGCGCGCCGTCGGGCCTCAGAATGTATTGTGCCTGTTCATGCCGGAAAACGATTCCGATCCGGAAAGTCTGCGGCTCGGCCGCCTTGTCGCCGACACGTTCGGTGTCGAGGCTATTGTGGAGGATATCGGACCGACCCTGCGCGCCATGGGCTGCTACCAGCGTCGCGACGCCTTCATCCGCGAATTGGTCCCGGAATACGGCGAAGGCTGGGCCTCGAAGATCGTGATCGCGAACGCGCTCGAGAGCGAGGGCTACAATATTTCCTCGCTGGTGGTGCAGGACCCCAAAGGCAAGCAGACGAAAATAAGAATGCCGCTGCCGGTCTATCTCGGGATCGTCGCTGCCACCAACATGAAACAGCGCACCCGCAAGCAGATCGAATACTATCATGCCGATCGGCTGAACTTCGCCGTTCTTGGAACGCCGAACCGGCTGGAATACGATCAGGGATTCTTCGTCAAGAACGGTGACGGCGCGGCCGACGTCAAGCCGATCGCACATCTCTATAAAACGCAGGTCTATGCGCTGGCGGCCTATCTCGGCGTTCCCGACGAAATCCGCAACCGGCCGCCTACCACCGATACCTACTCGCTGGCGCAGACGCAGGAGGAGTTCTACTTCTCGCTTCCCTATGACCGCATGGATATTTGCCTTTGCGGCCTCAACAAAGGCGTGGCGGCCGAAGTGGTGGGGCAGGCGGCGGGACTAGACGCCTCACAAGTGGAACGCGTCTGGGCAGACATCACCGCCAAGCGAAAAGCCACGCGCTATCTGCACCTGCGCCCGCAACTCGTTGATGAGGTGGAGGAAGTCGGTACCTGACCTGCCTCTCCAACCCGGCCACGGCGAGCGCTTCAGGTGAAGCGGCCGCCGATCAACTGGCTCCACTGCTCGCCCGCAAGCCCGTTCAGGAAAGCTTGTGAGTTCTTCATGGCATCCAAAAGCTCGGGATCGCGTGAATGCACCACGGTCGAGGCAACGGTCAGGAAAGCTATGCGTCGCCCAAGCATTGCTTCCAGAAGTGCAGGTTGAATGCGTCCGCGCAGGCCGCTGATGCCGCGCGCGGTGGCATGATCGATCAGGCAGTCGATGACGGGACCCGCCTGGCCGGGGAGGGCGAGGATCTGCAGCACGCGACCGATTTCACCCGTCCGTGCGTGATAGGCGAATGCGCCGACATTGGTGCCGACTGGCGATGTCACGGAAACGTAGACAAGCTCGCCCAGATCCGTCTTTTGTGCCGCATCGGTCAGGATATGATCGAGTAGGCCTTCCGCCCAAGCCGGGCGCAGGGCGAACTGGGCGGTCAACGGTTCGATCAGCTTGGCAAATGTGTGACTGTCGATTTCGGACATCCGAAAGGCTCCGTGGCCTGCCCCGTCCGCCGCCACACCGGACCAGCGTCGTTCGCTCGACTTCATTCGTCTGCAATAAAATCGGTCGAGGGCGTGGGCAAACGGACTGAGCATTCGGACAAGCTTCATGCGACTGGCGGAAAGGCCGAGCACAAAGGTCGACGGCCGCATTACGCGTACCCAGTCAAGGCTGTATTGCGGCAGGACCACGCCGCGCAGCCGGGTCCACAACTTCGTGGAGATATCATTGGCCGTCTCGCTGAAGGAGATGTCCTGCGGACCATCCAAATAAGCTTTCAACAAGCGAGCGCCGGCCATCGGGTCGCGCTCATGATCCTCGACCATGAGCGAGCTGCAAATGGCGGCTCGTAATTGTCGGCCGTTGAACTGCATCGGCAATACGTGAACGCCGACAAACCCAGAGACGCGGCCGGCGTCGTTGACATGGACAAGCGACCGCAGATCGCCTCCGCAACCCGGCGCCTCCAGATAAAACCGTCTCATATATTCGATGAGCGCGGCCGGCGCTTCGGTCCGTTCTTTGCGCAGCACGCGTTGAAACATGCCCGCGACTGCAGGAAGATCGGCACCCTCAAAGGCGCGAATTACGCTCAAGCGCGGCTCCCGCCATCGGAGTCCCGTCCACCGCGTTTCCGGACCAAAGGAGAGCTGTGGTGTTGCGGCAAGGGCAGTCTCTTTGCTTGAACGGATGAAACCAGCGTTGCTGTACCAACTTCGGGTAAACCGATGTTAAAGTTTTGGTAGCGAACCTCGTGCATTGGCGCGGCCTTGCTTCGTCGGCGTCGCGGAACGTCTGGCGAGGCCTCAGCCCTGAACCCGACAGCCTTGTAGAAGTTCAGCGCGTCAATATTCCGCCGCATGACTTCAAGGCAAAGCCCGGTTGAGCCGCAGGCGGCAAGGCGCTGATCGAGAAAGACCATCGCTCGCCTGCCGATGACTTTTCCGCGCGCCTGCGGCAACAGGTCGATATGGCCTTGCGAGGGATAGACGGCGAGCGCTTGCGGGACAGAAAAATCGGGATGATGGATCCGATGCCGCGCCCAATCGCTGCCGCGCCAACGGGAGCTATCGGGTCAAGGGTCGGCCACGCGTGCTTGAAGGTCGGGATACCACTTTGCGGCCAGGCTGGCATTGAAGGAATTTGTGTCGGCTGCGCCAAGGAGATAGCCGCAGGCACCCTCGGGATCATCGATGACGAAGGCCAGATCGGGTTGGAGGACCTGGTAGGAGATGGTGAAGGCCCGAGTAGATCCGGGTCGTCTTCGCGGCCGGTCGCGTCCTTGCCCGCATCACCGGTCTTCAGACAGATCATGGCAAGTGCCGGATGATCGGCTGTTGTTGCCGGCCGCAGGAAAAACCGTCACCGAAATCGAGGATCACGGCGGAAGGAGCCGAAAATCCTTGCCCTCGGGCAGCAATTGGCCGCCATCGACGACGATGGTCGTGCCGGTGATGTAGCTGGCATCGTCCGAGGCGAGGAACAGGAAGGCATTGGCCACGTCGCGCGGGCTGCCGAGCCGGCCGAGTGGAATGGAATCCTGCATGTTCTTGATATAGGCCGCGCCGCGGTGCATCTGGATTGCTTCGGTGAGGATGTTGCCGGGCTCAACGCCGTTGACAGTGACGCCGTAGCCGGAGAATTCCAGCGCCGCCGAACGGATGAAGCCGTTGATGCCGGCCTTGCTGGCGGCGTAGTGGCCGTGACCGGGGCTGGTGACGTGCGGGCCGGTAATCGACGAGGTGTAGAGCATGCGCCCGAAGCGCTGCGCCTTCATCGGCGCCAGCGCGGCAAGAGTGGCATTGAAGGTGCCGCGCAGATTGACGGCCATGACCCGGTCCCAGTCGTCCGGACTGGTGTTCTCGATGAGCTGCCAGGGGTAGATTCCGGCATTCTGGACCAGGATGTCGAGACGGCCGTGACGGTCGAGGGCCAGCGCCACGGCGGCCTCTGCATCGGCTATCTGCGAGATGTCGGTACAAATGAAGGCGGCGCCGAGTTCGTCCGCGGTCGCTTGCCCGGCCTCAACCTCGGTATCGGCCAGGACCAGCTTTGCGCCCTCTTCGGCAAAGCGTTGTGCGATGCCCTTGCCGATGCCGCGCGCACTGCCGACGATCAGCGCGACCCTGTTTTCGAGACGGCCAGTCATGCCAGCCTCTGGCGAATGGTTTGCTTGAATGCGTCGAGCAGCACGGCGGCGAGCACGAGCATGCCGTGGATCACTTGGGTGAAGTTGGCCGGCAGGCCCATGAGGTTGATCGCCGTGTTGATGGCCGACAGCAAAAGCACACCGGCATAGACGCCGGGCAAAGTGCCGACGCCACCCTTCAGACTGACACCGCCGATGACGACGGCGGCGAAGGCGTTGAACAGCAGGCCGACGCCCAGATTGGCGGTGGCGCCGGAGGTGCGGATCGCCAGCAGCCAGCCGGCAAGGCCGGCTATGGCGCCAGCGAGAACAAAGGCAATGACGAGGTTGCGGTTCACGCGGATGCCGGCGCGGAAGGTTGCGGTCTCGTTGCCACCGATCATGACGAGATGCCTGCCGAACGGTGTCTTGGCCATAATCAGCGAGAAGACCACGAAACACGAAATGGCGATCCAAGCGGTGAGGGGGAGGCCAAGGAGCCGCTGAATGCCGAACCAGCGGATCGCCGGCGCAAGGTCCTGCGCAGAGCGGCCGCCGGAAATAACCAGCACAAGGCCGCGCACCCAGATGTAGGACGCGAGCGTGATGATGAAAGCACTCATCTTCACTTTCACGACCAAATAGCCGTTGATGACGCCGATGATGCCGCCGACAATCAGGGCAAGCAGCAGCGAAACCGGAACCATCAGCCATTCCGGGTGCAATTGAACGCCAAGGCCGATACCCGCCGAGCAGAACAGGATGCCGACCGCCATAGCGCCGAGCGCCGCCACGGACTCGACCGACAGGTCCATGTGTCCAGTGATGATGACCAGCGCCAGGCCGATCGACATGACACCAAGCACGCTCGACGCCTCTATGATGTTGGCGAAGATGCCGAGCTGGAAATAGTTTGGAATGAAAATGGAGAAGACCACCAGCACGAAGACCAGCATGAACCAGACGAGGTTGTCGAGGGCGAACTCGAGGGCGTGGCGCGTGCGGGGATTCATGTGCTGATCCGGCTGGCGCATGACCCCGAAAACCGATTCGATTTTTCCGGGATCGTGCGCGGATTGAAAATTGCTGCAGCGTCCCTGCGCGTTCGTTCTGACGTGCCGGGCTGTAGCGGTTAGGCTCCGGGCCAGCTTGGCCCGAAGCCCCAGGGGACCTTGCTATTCGATCGGCTTCACCGTGTCCGAGGGCGGTTTCATATTGCCCCAGAAGGCCGGGTTATCGACATTTTCCTTGGTGATCGCAGCGCCGGGGATCTTGATGTTCGGCCCCCAGGCTTCTTTGGTCACGGTCGACTTCAGGCCGAGCACTTCGTACTCTCCCGGCTTGATCTCCTGTTTGTTGACGACCTTGTCCATGAACATGGCGACGGCGGCGGCCTGAGCGTAGAGCGGCTGCTCGACTTCGACATTGAGCCAGCCCTTGCGGATCAGGTCGAGGCCGACCGGCGCACCGTTCGAGCTCATCAGCATAACGTCGCCCGGTTTCTTGCCGGCGGCCTCGAGCGAGGCGACGGCAGCGACCGAGAGATGCGCGGCGTGGCTGAAGATCAGGTCGATATCCGGGTTGGCGAGCATCTGGTCGGCAACGATGGTGCCGGCGTTGCTGGCTTCCCATTGCATGGCCGGAACCGAGATGATCTTGACGTCCGGAAATGCCTTCATCTTCTCCTCGAAACCCTTCTGGATATCGAGCGTGTAGGGATCGCCAGGATCGCCGAGCACCTGGAGGATTTTCCCCTTCACCGAGCCGTTCTTCGCCTTCAAGAGCTTCTCGGCCTGGTCGGCGGCGACGTAGCCGATCTCGACCGTTCCCGCCACCGACGTGAAGTCGGACGGTGTCGAGGTGATCTGGCGGTCGAATTCGACCACCGGGATGCCGGCGGCGCGGGCGGCCTCGATGGACGGCTTCAACGCATTGAAATCGACGGCGGCGAGAATGATCGCCGACGGCTTGAGCGCGATGACGTCGTTCATCTGCGATTGCTGAGCGTCGGTCTTGTTATCGGCGTTCAGCGTTTTCATCTCGTAGCCGACCTGCTTCAGGAACAATTCCAGAGCGCTCACCGAGCCGGTCTGAAACTCGTCGAGTAGCGTCGGCACCATATAGTAGACGGTGCCCTTGGACTGGGCGAATGCCGGCGTGAGCGTGGCAAAGGCCAGTGCCAGGATACCGAAGACAGCAAGAAGTATTTTCTTCATGTCGTTCGCTCCTTTTGCGCCGGACCCCTCATTTTGTCCCTCAGCCAGCCGGTCCGGCACCGGCAAGCGTCTCTCCGGTGATCATGTTGATCACCGCGTCGGGACTTGTTTTGTTGCGCGCGACATCGCCCGCCACGACACCTTGCCGGATCACAACGATCCGGTCGGCGACCTGAAAGGCCTGCTGCATGATATGAGTAATGATGACGACGCCGATACCCTGGCTCGCCACCTGGCGGATCATGTCGAGACCGCGCCGCGTCTGCTCGACACCGAGTGCTGCGAACGGCTCGTCGAGAAGCACGAGCTTGCCGCCAAAATGCACGAATCGGTTGAGCTCGATAGCCTGTCGCTGACCGCCCGAGAGATGCTCGACATTGGTCCTGAGCGAGGGGATGCGCGTGCCGGCGCTGGCCAGCGCCTTCTTGACCACTTGCTCCATGGCGGGTTCGTCGAGCACGGGAACGCCAAGAAATTTCCTGGTGATCTCGCGGCCCATGAAGAAATTGGCGACCACGTCGACATTGGTGCAAAGCGAGAGGTCCTGGTAGACGGTCTCGATCCCCGCGGCCTTGGCCTCGGCGGGAGATTTGGCGAGGAATTCCTTTCCCTCGAACAGCATGCGGCCGGAGGTCGGCTCCAGCCCGCCGGCGATGATCTTGACCAGTGTCGATTTGCCGGCGCCGTTGTCGCCCAGAAGCGCCACCACCTCGCCCTTGCCGATCGAGAAGCTGATGCCCTTGAGCGCTTCGAT
Organism: Mesorhizobium sp. M6A.T.Cr.TU.016.01.1.1; assembly: GCF_003952585.1. Lineage (NCBI taxonomy): Bacteria > Pseudomonadati > Pseudomonadota > Alphaproteobacteria > Hyphomicrobiales > Phyllobacteriaceae > Mesorhizobium > Mesorhizobium sp. M6A.T.Cr.TU.016.01.1.1. The sequence continues at coordinate 6,291,538 of NZ_CP034452.1, read as the reverse complement.
GGCGCCATAGTTCTTGGTGACGTTGTCGAGCACCAGCAGGGGTTCGCTCATGCCAGGCTGAGTTCCGATCATGCCAGGCTGAGCTCCGCTCATGCCGCGATCCCCTTGCTTTGCAGGATGTCTCGCCCGCGTTCGCGCTCGGCGGTGAATATCTGGCCGAAGCGCGGCGAAAGCACTCCTGAAACTGCAAGTGCTGCGGCCCCGCGCAACACCGCATGCTGGCCGCCGCGTGCGACGGTGACACGGGGCGTCGTGCGGTCTCCTCGCGCCGAGACCGAGTTGGGAAGGTTCGCAACCGAACCGGCCAGCCGTTCAAGCAAATCGGTGGACGCCAGTCCGCCGAGGATGATGGTTTCGGGATCGAACAGGTTCTCGATGATGGTGATGGCGTTGCGGAAGATCGGCCCGACTTCATGAACCCAATCGGCGTCGCTGATGTTCCGGCGCCGCAGCGCCTCGAGCGAGAGGTATCGTTCGAGGCAGCCGCGATTGCCGCAGGGGCACGGCTCGCCAACCGGCACGACAGGGATGTGTCCGATTTCGCCGGCATTTCCCCAGGCGCCGCGCAAGGCGCTTCCGTCATGCACCATGACGCCGCCAAGACCGACACCGAAATAGAGATAGTAGTATTCGGAATATCCCGCTCCGAGGCCGTACAGGCGCTCGCCCATTGCCGCGGCCGCCATGTCGGTCTCGAAAAACGCGGGCAGGCCGGTCGAGGCCTCCAGCCGTTCCCGAAGCGCCACGTCCTTCCAGCCGGTCATCGTCGTCGGGCCGATAAAGCTCATCGATTCGACGCCGAAAGGGCCGGGCAGCGCCATGCCGATGCCGAGAACGCGACCGCCAGGCCGCAATCCGGTCAATTCAAGCACCATCGCGCCGATCAGATCGAAGGCATGGTCGGGCGTTGCGCTGGGAGCCTCGCGGTAGGTGCTCTCGATCACGTCACCGCTCAAATTGATCAGCGCCGCATTGATGCCGAGGGGCGTGACGTGGATGCCGACGGCGTAGCCGCCCTCCGGGTTGATCCGCAGGGTCGCCGGAGGCAGCCCGCGCCCCCGCGGCTCTTCGCGCATGGACAGAACGTAGCCATGTTCTTCCAACTCGCGAACGATGGTCGACACCGTTTGCACGGTGAGCCCGACCCGCCGAGCAATGTCGCCGCGGGCGATCGGGCCGTGGAGGCGGATGGATTCGAGGACGATGCGCCTGTTGTAAGGCCGCCCGAATTCCTGATTGGTCCCCCGCAGTGCCATGTCTTGCGCCCTTAGGAAACATAAGGTTCGCACCGAATATTTATTCAGTCAAATGGAATTCAAAAATAATTTTGCGCGCGATCCCGGTTATGTAGCGTTCCTTAGTGCCCCCCTCTGTCCTGCCGGACATCCTCCCCACAAGGAGGGAGATTGGCAGCTTCGGCGCGGTGCTCATTCATGAAACGTTGGAGACTGGCGGAAGCCGGGACGACCGCCGATCTCCCCCCATGTGGGGGAGATGCCAATTTTTGACAAAGAGGGCAGGACAGAGGGGGTGCTGTCCCGCCAGCCCCAAAAAGCAGGTACAACCTATAGGCTGCAACTAATGCCAGGGAATTAGATCAGAGATACTGCGCGACCTTCTTGCCGACCCTCAGAAAGCGCAGCGGGTCGATGGCTTCGCCATTGTGGCGGATCTCGTAGTGCAGATGCGGGCCGGTCGAGCGGCCGCTGCTGCCGGTCTTGCCGATGACGTCGCCGGCGTTGAGCCTCTCGCCGACGGTCACGCTGATTTTGCTGAGATGCCCATAGCGCGTCGCAAAGCCATTGCCATGGTCGACCTCGACCATGCGGCCATAGCCGCCGTTCCAGCCGGCCTTGACGACGACACCGGGCGCCGTGACCTTGGCGGGCATTCCGGTCGGCGCCCTGAAATCCATCCCCGAATGCAGCGCGGCGGTGCCGAGGAGCGGGTCGGTGCGCACGCCGAACGGGCTGGTGACCGAACGGCCGGGGGCAGGATTGGCGAGCGGCAGCCGTCTCGCCTCCGTCTTCAGGCGGTCGAGCGCGTCCAGCGCCTCGTCAAGTTCTTTGACCTTGCTGTCGAACATCATCGAACTGTCGAGCGGTATCAGCGGACCGCCGGCATCGCTCTTGCCGAAATCGCTGTCGACCGGCAGGCCAGCCGCCTCGAGCGCCTGTGAAATCGCATCGGCGTTTCTGTAGGCGTTGTCGGCAAGCGCGGTGATGCGGGTGAGCTGCTGGCTCTCTATGGCCTTGAGCGACTCGTTGATCGACACGAACAGTCTGTCGGCACGATCGGCCGCCGTGTCGCTCGGCAGCGGATCGGAGCGGGTCGACCACAAGGAGAACGGCCTGGTATCGCCGCCGCCAAGACTGGCGCCGACGCTGGCAACCGAATAGGCCTGCGGCTGTGCGTCGGTCACGTCGGCGCGTTTGTCCGGCTTTGCGGACGCAGGTGGCGCTCCGACGTCGCTCTCGGTGCGTTCGAGGATCGGGCCGAGGCGGCCATGGCGCAGGCTGAGCTGGGTCTGTCGTTCCAGCAGTTCGCCAACCTTGGTTTCCATGAGCTGCTGGTCGAGAAGCTGGCGGCTGGTGATCCGGTCGACCTGGGCGCGTAGCGCGGAGATGCGGTCCTCATAGGCCTGCTGCATGCGCGCCTGCCGCGCCGTGGTCGCGCCGATCAGGTCGTCGCGCAGCACGAGGTAGGAGGTCGCCAGCAGATAGCCTATGGCCATCGCTGCCAGCGCGGAGCCGCAAAATGCGGCAACCCATGGCCGTATGGTAAAATGCCTTATCTCGTTGCCCCGGGCGATAATGACCGTGTGGGGCTCCTTGCGCCTGCCAAAGACCGTTGACTGACTGGCTACGTTCACGGGACCAAGCTTTCGTTACGACACCAAACGACAAGCCTGATTACACATCATTAAGGTTAACGGTCGGTTGCTTGCGCGCAACTCCCTTACCGTTGGTTGCGTCGAATTTTTGGCGGCTCATGCTTCATTTGGGGCTTTCAAGGCCGCCATTGGCTCACCGTCAAAGCGCCCGCACCGCCTCCAGCACCGCCTCGGCGTGGCCCTTGACGCGAACGTTCCGCCAGATCCTGGCAATTCGTCCGTCGCTGCCGATCAGGAACGTTGCACGCTCGACGCCCATATAGCGGCGGCCATAAAGCTTCTTCTCGACCCACAGATGATAGGCTTCGATCACCTTGCGCTCCTCGTCGGCGACAAGATCGACGGCAAGGCCGTATTTCGATTTGAATTTGTCGTGTTTTCGGACGCTGTCCGGCGAAAGGCCGATCACGACGGCACCGAGCTTTTCGAATTCCGGCTTCAACTGCGAAAAGCCGATCGCCTCATTGGTGCAGCCCGTGGTGTCATCCTGCGGATAGAAGTAAAGCACGACCGGCTTTCCCAGCAATGCCGCAAGGCTGAGTGACCCGCCGCCGTCTCGGGGAAGTTCGAATTGCGGCGCAAGCTCGCCGACGTCGAGATCAGCCATATCGATGCCCTTGTTTGTGGTTACGCGCCAAGCCGCATCGATATAATGTCAAACCGGGATTCGTCCACCGGTCGAGTTCGTTCAACGGAAAATTGCGTGGATCAGGAGCAGCCGCAGCACGAGAAGATCAGATTCAGGCGTGATGAGATCACCGACCTGGAGACTTTCCCGTCCGCGTGCCGCGTGCCGCCGCTCGGCCAAGCGTCGATCGGCCGCGGCGTTCGTGTTCTTGCGCGGCTGTTTGCCGGCCTTGTGGCCCTCGTGCTGCTGGCCGCTGTCGCTGTGTATGCGATCGGCATTTCCGGTTTCGGCACCGAGCGGCTGCGGACCGAGGCGGAAATAGCCATCGAGAAATTGGCCGGCGTCGACGTCGATGTTGCGGTCGGACCGGCCCGTCTCACGCTCGACGGATCGAGCTTCATCGCGCTGCAGGTCAGCGACGTCAGCCTCAAGACCGCCGACGGCAAGCCGATGGCCGATGCCGGACGGGTCCGCTTCGGCATAAGGCTGATACCGCTGCTTTCCGGCGAGGTGCGGCTCACCAGCGCCAGGATTTCCGACGCGCGCATCATGATGGCGGCGATCCCGACTGCTGGCGACTGGACGGCGGCGCTGCGCAATGACGACGGCCTCATCGATCCGGAAAGACTATCCGATGCGGTCTTTGCCAACCTCAACCGCGCGCTCGACACGGTGCAGGTGGATTCGATGCGCCAGATCGACCTCAGCAATGTCGACCTCGTTCTGCCTGAGGCCGGCGCGGTCAAACTGGTCCGGATCACCGACGCCACCGTTGCGCAGTCGGGGCCGGGCGGCATGGAGTTTTCATCCGACGCGGATGTCGACGGCAGGGCACTCACCGTCGCTGCCACAGCCACCCGCGATACGACGACGCGGCTCGTGACGGCATTGGATGCGAGCGTCGAGATGGCGGAGGCCGGCAAGGCCGCGGCAGCGCCAGGCGGGAAGCTGGGCGCGATTGCCTTGAAGTTGGCGGGATCGGAAGGATCCGGCGAGAACGCGTCGCGGCTGACGGCCTCGTTGTCGCTCGCCGGCTCCGTGCTCGATCTCGGCCCGCGTGCGGGGATGCTTCCAGCCGATGTCGATCTCGACGCGACACTTGTCGCCGGCGCCAACAAGGTCCAAGTGGACAGGCTGCAGGTGAAGACCGGTCGCTCGACATTCGATTTCGCCGGTTCGGTCGGGCCGAAGCCGACGACTGGAACAGCGGGCGAGGAGCCGTCCTATCGCTACGACCTGACCAGCGACCGTTCGATACTGGCACCCTCGGAATCATCCGAACCCGCGCTCAATTTCATCGCCCGCGTCGCCGGCGTCTACCAGACCAGGAGCCATAAGCTCGTGGCCGAGCAGATCGGGATCAGGTCCGGGGGAGCCAGCGAGGCGCTGGGCACGGCGTCGGTCGAGTTCGTTGAGGCAAAGGTGCCGGGCATATCCGTTGCCTTCAACGTCCACGACATGCCGGTCTCGCATGTCAAGCAGTTGTGGCCCTGGTTTTCCGCGCGAAACGCCCGCCTTTGGGTGCTGAAGAACCTATTCGGCGGCCGCGTCGTTGACGCCAGCCTGCAGTTCCAGGTTGTGCCGGGGCGCCTGGGCAACGGGATTCCGCTATCTGCCGATGAAGTGTTCGGCCGTTTCCAGATCGAAGGGGCGCGCTTCGATACGGCCGGTCACATTCCGCCTATACGCGATGCCGTCGGCGTTGTTGAATTTCACGGCAACGACGTCGACGTCAGGCTCTCCTCGGGCAACGTCTATATGGTCAGCGGCCGCACGGTGGCGGCGAGCAACGGCACGATGACGGTCAAGGCGGCAAACCGCCCGCCGGTGATTGGCGCGCTCGACATCGACGTCGCCGGCGAGGCGTCTGCAATCGCCGAGCTCGCCTCCTATGAGCCGATCAACGCCATGCGCCATGTCGGCCTGCTGCCGGACGACCTGTCCGGCACGGTGACCGGCCACGTGAGAGCGGACATTCCGTTGCAGTCCGGCGTCGACACCTCGAAGCTCGATTGGCTGGTGGCGCTCGACTACAAGGACCTCTCGCTGGCCAAGCCGTTCGAAGGCCAGGCGGTGACGGAGGCCAACGGCTCGATCACTGTCGAGCCCAATCGGGCCGTGATCTCCGCCAAGGCGCTGCTGAACGGCATTCCAGCCGAGCTCGAACTGATCGAGCCGCTCAACAATGCCGGACCGCCACGCAGCCGGAAAGTGGCGCTGGTGCTCGACGACAAGATGCGCGCAACCGCCATGCCTGGCCTGTCGGCGCTGCTTTCCGGAACCATCAAGGTTGCGATCGACAAGAGCGGCGGCAGCAACCAGACTGTTTCGGCGGACCTGACCAACGCCAGGCTGGACATTCCGTGGGCAGGCTGGAGCAAGGGACCCGGCATTCCAGCCAAGGTCACATTTGCCATGACCAAGTCCGGCGACACCACGACGCTGTCCGACTTCGACCTGGATGGAAAGACTTTTTCGATCGACGGCGGCGTGGTGCTGGTCAACGGCGCCCTGTCCTCGGCGCGGTTCAGCAAGGTCACGTTGAACCGGGGAGACGACGTTGCCGTGTCGGTGAAACGATCGGGCAAGGGCTACGCTATCGACATCAGCGGCAACGCGCTGGACGCGCGCTCGCTGATCAAGCAATTCACGTCCGATGTCGACACCGCCACCAAGGCCACGGGTTCCGACGCAATTTCCGTCAGCGCCGATGTCAATTCCCTGACCGGCTTCCACAACGAGACACTGTCGAACCTGAAGCTCGACTACAGCGCCGCCGGCTCCAGGGTGAACGGGCTCAGGGTGAGCGCCACGGCAAGTTCGGGTGCTGCTATAAGCATCAGCAATACGACCGGCGCCGGCAGGCGCGCCCTCAACATGACGTCGGCCGATGCCGGCGCCATCCTGCGGTTCCTCAACATCTACGAGCATATGGAGGGCGGTTCGATCACGCTGGCGCTCGCTGGGGCAAGCGATGGGCCGATGAAGGGCCAGGTCGATTCGAGCAACTTCTTCGTGGTCAACGAGCCGAAACTCGCCTCGCTCGTATCGACGACGCCGGCGGGCGACAGCCGCAGCCTCAATGAAGCCGTCAAAGCCAATATCGACACGTCGAGAGTGAAGTTCGAGCGCGGCTTTTCCGAGATCGAGAAGGGCGCCGGCTATCTCAAGCTGGCCAATGGCGTGCTGCGCGGTCCACGCATCGGCACCACCTTCCAGGGCACACTCTACGACCGGAACAACAACATGGACATGACCGGCACGTTCATGCCGGTCTATGGTCTCAACCGCATCTTCGGCGAACTGCCGCTCTTCGGCGCACTGCTCGGCAATGGCCGCGATCGCGGGCTGATCGGCGTGACCTACCGGCTCAGGGGCGATGCCAACAAGCCGAAACTGGACGTCAATCCGCTGTCGGTGATCGCTCCCGGAATTTTCAGGTCGATCTTCGAGTATCGATGAGGTCAAAACCCAATCACTTCAAGCGACCGAGTCTTGACCCTAAGTGGACTCTAGCTCGCCCCGGCCGGATAGACGACGGTTTCCGCGCACGTAAGGAATGGCAGCTTTGCGCCCAATGTCGGCCGTCGAGGCCAGCTTTGCCACTTTCCGTAAGCAGACATTGCCGGCATACATATTGAGGTCGCGGTTTCCTTCCCTGGAGGCTTTCCGACGCCGGCCCCCTGCCGGAGGACAGGCTTTCGCTTGGGCCGGCATCCGAAACCCTACACATGACCGGACGTTCCCGGCACCTCTCCAAAGCGGGCGTTCGCGCTAGCGGGAGTTGCCCCAAGGGGTAGTCCAACTTCTGGCGGTCCCACAGCCTAGCCCTGGACGGTCTTACTCCGCCCGCACACTCGGCACCTATCGCCGTGGTCATCGGCTCGCACTGACTTGCGTCAATAGACGGGGCAGCCGCGCTCGCGGCCGAAAGTCAGATAGACGCGCTCACCATCGCGCGACCGACCGCGCACTTCGATGGTGCGACGACCCGCCGAGACGATGCGTGCCCGTCGGACACCTATCCGCTCGGCCTTGTCGAGCGCTTGGCCTTCCGTGCAGCCGCGACGAACGACCCGCTGCTCGACATAACGATCTTCGTAGCAGTCATCGTCTTCGTAAGGATCGCAACGTTCGCGCGTGCGCAGTTGCGGGCCATCGCGGCCGATGCTGAACTCGAATTCTTGTGCCGCGGTGGAGCCGGTAATCAGCGGCAAGCCCGAAATGCCCATTGCCAAGGCAAGGACCGTATTGATCAGGAAATTGCGCATAGTCGGTCCTCCGTTTAACACCACAACGATTTGGGAGGGCTTGGGTTTCAGCAGACCACGTAGTTTCTTTGGGGCATGGGGATAATCTGGAACCGTCTATCGGCAGCGGTTCCAGATTTCGATAGCAAAGTGCGACACGCAGCTCGGCCTGCGCTGAGCAAGGGCGGCGCTTACAGACCAGCTAGCTGATTGATCTTCGCTGCCATGATGAAATCGTTCTCGTGCAGGCCTCTGATCTTATGGGTCTGCAGCGAGATTTCCGCGTAGCCCCAGCCGAAGCAGATTTCCGGATGGTGCCCTTCCTCTTCCGCCAACCGGCCGACCCCGTCGACGAAGGTGAGTGCTTCCCGGAAATCCGCAAACTTAAATTTGCGGCGTATCAGGTGTCCGGCCTCCAGAAGATTCCAGCCGGGCGTCTGGGAAAGATATCCGCTGGCTTCCTTCTCGGTCAGCGGCGGTATGCCGCCGCGGCAAGGTGTACAGGTTTTCTGGGCAATGCTCTCTGCCATGACGATCTCCCCTTCTTGTTCCAAGTGGAGCGACCACTGTTTACCGCACTCGATATTTGCTCGCATAGTGCTTACGGAGAAACTTGCGAATCTGATCGGCAAGGCGCTTGTTGTCCGTCTCCCTCGGCCGATCGCGGCGCTTTTGTCGACTCGGTCGATCGGTACCCCGGCTCCGTTTCGGGTGTTTGTTCATCTCAGATCATCAGCGGCAACGGGGCCGTCTTCCGTTCAGAGACGATCTCGACCGGGTTCCGATCGCGAGCCCGAACCGAGGACGCTCTCTGACCACCAGCGCCGGCGACTGGCTGTATCGCCCGGTCAGGCCGGCCAGCAGACCTACCCCATCGATCGCTTCATCGACGGATTTGCGAAAATCCATTCCCACACAACCGTTATGGCGCAGGTATTGTGAACGGCAAGCTCAAGCCCGAACAGAACCGGTTTGCGCCGCCGATCCTAGCCGCCGGATTAGTCAGTAGACGGCGAACTCGCGCCCCATGTCGGCCGTTGAGGTGATGTTTGCTGCGGCCCGATGCAGACGTTGCGACCACCCTGAACATCGCCGTTGCGCCAACACCTGACATTGCTCGTAGATACAGGAAGGTCGCGATCAAGCCCACGCAGGCCCTCAGCAGGAAGTGCCACCTAAAGGTTCTGATTTCTGGCGAACCGCTCTATCGGTGGAAAAAAAACGTCGAGAGTCGGGCTACCGATCTTCCTCGCTGCGAATGGGGGACGAATCGATCGACCGTCGGTGACCTAGTATTTTTAGCTTTATTCTGCCTATGGTTCGTGTCTCAACTTAGTGGGCAGCGGTGCGACCGAGGGCTAGAACCTGCACATGCGGGAATCACACGGCCAACTCGAAGCTAGGATTGAGCTTCTCACGTTCGAGCTCAACGAAGCCCTCGAACGCGAGACGGCGACCGGCGAGCTGCTTCGCGTCATCGCCTCGTCGCCGACCGATATCAAGCCGGTCCTCGACGCTGTGGCGGCGAGCGCCGCCCGTCTTTGCGACGCCTACGACGTGATCATCCGGCTCAAGAAGGACAATATGCTCCATCTCGGTGCGCATTCGGGCCCGATTGCGGTCGACGAGGCGCCGTGGCCGCTGGAGCGCGACCGGGTAATGGCGCGATCGGTGATCGATGCGAGGACCGTGCAGGTCGAAGACCTATCCGAAGCCGGGGCCGAATTCGCGGCAGGCCGGGAAATGGCCATTCAGTACGGCTTTCGCACCATTCTGGCGACACCTCTCGTGGGCGATGGAAGAGCGATCGGTGCGATTAGCCTGCGGCGAAGAGAGGTGAGACCGTTCAGCGACAGGCAGATTGAGCTTCTGAAGACCTTCGCCGACCAGGCCGTGATGGCCATCTCGAACGTGCGGCTGTTCGAAGAAGTGCAGGCGCGGACGGCCGAACTCAGCGAAGCGCTGGCTCAGCAGACCGCGACGGCCGACGTGCTCAAGGTAATCAGCCGGTCGGCCTTCGACCTTGAACCCGTACTGCAGACGCTACTCGATTCGGCGATCCGCCTGGCCGGCGGTGATATGGGCGCGATCTCACTGCGCGATGGCGATTGGCTACGGGTCATGACCGGGACCGGTTGGACCGATGAACTTCGCGCTTATGAGAAGAGCCATCCACACCCGATCGGGCGTGGGACATTTCAAGGTCGAGCCGCCCTCGAAGGGGCAACCGTTCATGTGCCCGACGTGTCCAAGGATATGGAATACAAAAGGCCGGAAGCGGCTACCATGGGCGATTTCCGCGCGGCCCTTTCGGTCCCCCTCAAGCGAGGCCAAGAGGTGATCGGTGTCTTCGGCATGGCGAGACGAACCGTGGGGCCGTTCTCACAACGCCAGATCGAACTTGTGGAGAGTTTCGCCGACCAGGCGGTCATCGCGATCGAGAACGTGCGCCTGTTCGACGAGGTGCAGGCGCGCAATCGCGAAGTGACCGAGGCCCTGGAGCGCGAGACCGCGACGGGCTCCATCCTGCGCGTCATCGCGGCGTCGCCCACCGACATCCAACCGGTTCTCGACGCCGTCGCTGAAAGCGCCGCGCGTCTCTGCGATGCCCATGACGCGACAATCTATCTGCGGCAGGGCGATCGTTTGGCGGTCGGGGCGCATCATGGGCCAATTCCGGTCGACGACGCCGGGCTGCCTGTCGCCCGTGACGTGGTCACCGGTCGCGCGGTGCTCGACCGGGCACCGGTCCATGTTCATGACCTGACCGAGGCGGGTGTAGACTTTGCGACTGGTAGGGCAATGGCCCACCGGCTCGGCTTCCGCACCATCCTTGCGATCCCACTGCTGCGTGACGGGGAGGCGGTCGGAGCGCTGATGATCCGGCGCATCGAGATGCGGCCCTTCACCGACAAGCAGATCGCGCTGCTCAAGACTTTCGCAGACCAGGCCGTCATCGCCATTTCCAACGTCCGGCTGTTCGAGGAGGTTCAGGCGCGGACGAGGGATCTGCAGGAAAGCCTGGAATACCAGACCGCCACTTCCGACGTGCTCGGCGTGATCAGCCGCTCGCCGGCGCAGGCGCAGCCGGTCCTCGACACCATCGTAACGACCGCCGGCCACCTCTGCGAGGCGGACTATGCCTATGTCTACATGCGCAAGGATGACGGGAAATATCATCTGGTGGCGGCGCACCCGGCGGACGCCGCGCAGATCGACTACTGGCGCGCCAATCCGGTCAGCCTCGACCGCGGCACGACCACCGGACGCACGGCATTGGAGCGGCGAACGGTGCATATCCCGGACGCGACCGCCGACCCGGCCTATACGCGCTCGGAATGGATCAAGCTGAGCGACGCGCGCACCTTTCTTGGCGTACCGCTGTTGCGCGATGGCGATCCGATCGGCGTCATCGCGGCGGCGCGCAGGCGCACGGTGCCCTTCTCGGACCGCCAGATCGAACTGATCACGACCTTCGCCGACCAGGCGGTGATCGCGATCGAGAACGCCAGGCTGTTCGAAGAGGTGCAGGCGCGGACGGCCGAACTGACCGAAGCGCTTGCTCAGCAGACCGCGACGGCGGACGTGCTCAAGGTTATCAGTGCCTCGACATTCGATCTCAAGGCGGTGCTTCAGACGCTGATAGAATCCGCGGTGAAGTTATGCGGGGCCGAACTGGGTGGCATATATATGCTCGACGGCGACGTTTACCGCATATCCGCTTCGCATGGGGACTCGCCTGAGTTGAGAGCCCATGAGGAAGCCCATCCCAATCGGGTTGGCCGGGATTCCTGGGTTGGTCGCGCCGCATTGGAAAGGGTGGTCGTTCATGTCCCCGACGTGACCCTAGACTTGGAGTATGGTACTCCAGATGTGCCAAAAATAGGAAAGTTCGCAGCTGGATTATCGGTGCCGTTGTTGCGCGAAGGGATCCCGATTGGTGTCTTCTCGATGGCGCGTGCAAAGCCAGGCCCGTTTTCCGAGCGCCAGATCGAACTCGTTCAGACTTTCGCCGACCAGGCCGTCATCGCGATCGAGAACGTCCGCCTGTTCGAGGAAGTGCAGCAGCGGACGCGGGAGGCCACCGAGGCGCTAGAGTACCAGACGGCGACCAGCGATGTGCTTGGCGTCATCAGCCGCTCGCCCACTGATGTGCAGCCGGTGTTCAACATGATCGCGCAAAGTGCCGCCCGTCTGTGCGAAGCGCAGTTCTGCTTTGTCTACAGATATGATGGCCAGCTTCTGCATTTCGTCGCGCATCACGGCATCACCGAAGAAAGCGTTGAGATCGTACGCAACACCTTTCCCGTGGCACCTACTCGCGGCAGTGCCGCCGAACGGGCGATTCTCTATCTTGAGGTGGCGCAGATCCCGGACCTCACCTTGGATAGTGAGTTCACGCATCGCGCCGCGGCGGCTTTCTCGGGCCTGCGCAGCGTTGTCGCCGTGCCGGTGCTGCGTGACGGCCTGCCCATCGGTTGCATAGCAGTCGGGCGTGCTGAGACGGGCTTTCTTGCCGCCAAGCAAGTCGAACTTCTGAAGACCTTCGCCGACCAGGCCGTGATCGCCATCGAGAATGTCCGCCTGTTTGATGAGGTCCAGGCGCGCACGGCGGAGCTCAGCGAGTCGCTCCAGCAGCAGACGGCGACCGCAGATGTGCTGAAAGTCATCAGCGCATCCGCCTTCGACCTGCAGACGGTGCTGGACACTCTCGTGGAATCGGCAGTCCGGCTGTGTCGCGCGGACAAGGGTTGCCTCGAACGAATTATCGATGGCAGGTTCGAATATGCGGCCATCACCGGATTTCCCCCGGGCTTCAGGGAGTATGGCGAAACGCACCAGACGGAACCCGGCCGCGGATCGGCTGTGGGGCGCGCTGCCGAAGAACTGCGCGTCATCCAGATCGAAGATGTCACCGTGGACCCCGAATATACACATTCGGCGATTGCCGCGGTCGGCGGCATGAGCACCGTCCTTGCAGTGCCGCTGCTTCGTGAAGGCGAACTCCTTGGCACCTTTGCCATGATCCGCACCGAGGTGCGGCCCTTTAACGAGAGGGAAATCGAACTGGTCAAAACCTTCGCCGACCAGGCGGTGATCGCCATCCAGAATGTGCGCCTGTTCGACGAGGTGCAGGCACGTACCGCAGATGTCAGCGAGGCGCTGAGGCAGCAGACGGCGACGGCGGATGTGCTGAAGGTGATCAGCCGCGCGGCTTTCGACCTGCCCACCGTGTTGAACGCTCTGGTCGAATCGGCCGCCAAGCTGTGCGGAGCAAGCTATGGCGGAATCTTCCTTCGTTACGGCAACATGCTGCGTGGCCGCGCCACTATCTCCGAAAGAAAAACCGATTGGATGATGGATCATCCGATCGCAATCGACCGCCGGTGGCTTTCGGGACGCGTAGCCCTCTCGGGTAGTATCGAGTACATACCCGACGTGGAGGAGGATGCGGATTTCAATCTGCAGGAATTCCGGGCAATCACCGACACAAGGGCGCTGATGGGTGTTCCGATGCTCAGAGAAGGCAAGGTCGAGGGCGTGTTCTTCCTCGGGAAGATGGAGCCGAATTCATTCACTTCGCGCCAAGGCGAACTTGTGCAGACGTTCGCCGACCAAGCCGTGATCGCGATCGAGAACGTCAGGCTGTTCGATCAGGTGCAGGCGCGCACTGAGGAACTGTCGTGCTCGCTGGACGACCTGCGCAAGGCCCAGGATCGGCTCGTGCAGACCGAAAAGCTCGCCTCGCTCGGCCAGCTGACCGCGGGTATAGCTCACGAGATCAAGAACCCGCTCAACTTCGTCAACAATTTTTCCTCGCTGTCCGGCGACCTGGTCGTGGAGTTGCGCGAGGCGCTGCAAGGCGCGGCGATTGACGACAAGATCCGCGCGGAGATCGATGAGTTGTCGGACATGCTGAAGGGCAATCTCGACAAGGTGGTACAGCACGGCAAGCGCGCTGACTCGATCGTCAGGAACATGCTGCTCCACTCGCGCTCGGGCTCGGGCGAGCACCGGCCGGTCGACATCAATGCCGTCGTGGAGGAGAGCTTGAACCTCGCCTATCATGGCGCCCGCGCCGAGGGGAAAGGCTTCAACATCATGTTGGAAAGGAATTTCGATCCAGGCGCCGGCGAGGTCGATCTCTTTCCGCAGGAGATCACCCGCGTGCTGTTGAACCTGATCTCCAACGGCTTTTACGCGACGACGAAACGGCGGGCGGCTGAAGGCGAAACGGGTTACGAGCCGGTGTTGGCGGCATCGACGAAAAGCCTGGGCGATGCGGTCGAGATCAGGATCCGCGACAACGGCACCGGCATCCCGCCGGAGGTGAAGGAAAAGATGTTCAACCCGTTCTTCACCACTAAGCCGGCGGGCGAGGGTACGGGGCTCGGCCTGTCCTTGAGCCACGACATCGTCGTGAAACAGCACGCAGGCACCATAGAGGTCGACACCGAGCCGGGCGCCTTCACCGAATTCCGCATCGTCTTGCCGCGCGGGGCCGCGACGCTCGCCAAAGCAGGAGGCAACGCTTGAGTCTGCTCATCCTGGTCGTGGACGACGAGCCTGATGTGGAGGTGCTGTTCAGACAGCAGTTCCGGCGCGATCTTAGGGTAGGACGCTTCGCCATGGCCTTCGCGCTTTCGGCGCCGCAGGCGCTCAACGTAATCGAGGCAGCGGAGAGCGCCTCGCTCATCCTCATCCTGTCGGATATCAACATGCCGGGCATGAGCGGCCTGGAGCTTCTGCCGAAAGCGAGGGCGTTGCGTCCCGATGTGCCCGTGATCATGATCACCGCCTATGGCGACGCAGAGACCAATAGGAAGGCGCTGGAAAACGGCGCCGAGGCCCTATTGACGAAGCCGCTCGATTTCGTCGCGCTACGCGGCGAGATCGACGTTCGCGTCGGGCTCGCGGCATGACGGCGCTGATCCTGGTCGTCGACGACGAGCCGGACCTGGAGCCGCTGGTCCTGCAGAAATTCCGCCACCAAATCCGCGACGGCGCCGTGAGCTTTATCTTCGCCCGCGACGGCGTCGAGGCGCTCGACCTGATCGCCGCCAATCCCGACATCGAAATGGTCGTTACCGACATCAACATGCCGCGCATGGACGGGCTGTCGCTTCTTGCGAAGCTCCAGGACGCCGAGGAGCGGCTGTCGACCATCATCTTGTCGGCCTATGGCGACATGGCCAACATCCGGACCGCAATGAACCGCGGGGCCTTCGATTTCCTGATGAAGCCGATCGATTTCGCCGACCTCGAGACGACTATCGCCAAGACGCTGAGGCACCTTTCCCTTCTGCGCGACGCGCGGGGCAGGCAGGTGGCGGCCGAGCGCGCGCACGCCTCGCTGTCGCGCTACTTCTCGCCCAACCTCGCCGAGCGGCTCGCCGGCGACGCTGGCGAGCTTGCCGGGCAGCGACGCGAGGTGGCGTCGCTCTTCACTGACATCGCCGGCTTCACTGCGCTGGCGGAAACGCTCGACCCGGCGGTACTGGGCGAACTCCTCAACGCGTACCTCGCCGGCATGACCGAAATCGTTTTCCACCACGAGGGCACGGTGGCCAAGATCGTCGGGGACGCACTGCATGTACTCTTCGGCGCGCCGGGCGAGCAGCCCGACCATGCCGCCCGCGCGGTCGCCAGCGCGCTTGACCTCGACGACTTTTCGGAAGACTTCCGCGCCGGCTGGCGCGCCAGGGGCGTGGCGCTCGGCCCCACCCGCATCGGCGTCCACGCCGGGCCGGCGATCGTCGGCAATTTCGGCGGCGCCCGCTTCTTCGACTACTCCGCCTATGGCGACACCATCAACATCGCGGCGCGGCTGGAAGCCGCCAACAAGCAGCTAGGCACCCGTATTTGCGTGAGCGAGAGCGTCGCGAGGCAAGTTGTGAATTTCCGAGGGCGGCCGGTGGGTGACCTCGTGTTGAGAGGACGAACGGAGTCGCTGCGCGCTTTCGAGCCACTGCGGCCTGAGCAATGCGACGACCTCGCGACAAAGGATTACCTCGCCGCCTTCGCCAAGCTGGAAGCCGGCGACCCTAGTGCGGTCACCTCGTTCGCTGCTGAAGTAGGCAGGCGCGCAGAGGACCAGCTTGCGAGCTTCCACTTGAAGCGATTGCTGAACGGCGCGACAGGTCCGCGGATCAACATGGATTGATCGAGCCTACGTTCAAATGTCCACTTCCGCTCACTTCGATCGCCTTGAGGCTCGTTCCGAAATTCTTCAATACATGAACGGCATCGGCGGGCGCGCCGATCGTGGCGATGGCGCACCTCGGGAACATCCTTGGCCATCGCCAGGGACTGCCGCACCCTCCGATCGAATAGCCTATCAGCTAGGACGGTGCTCGGTAATGATTACGCAGATAGTCGACGGTCGAACGGAGGTCGGCGACATTCGAGGAGAAATTCGTCGGGGCGAATTCGCCCTCGCTCGATCCCAAGCCCGTGAAGTCGAAGCGTAGGACAGCGACTCCTTCGCGAGCGAGCCCAATTGGTTGAGAAGCACCATCCGCTCGTCCATCCGGAGGACCGGGCAATCTATAT
The DNA here is from genome assembly GCF_003952585.1 of Mesorhizobium sp. M6A.T.Cr.TU.016.01.1.1. Classification (NCBI taxonomy): domain Bacteria; kingdom Pseudomonadati; phylum Pseudomonadota; class Alphaproteobacteria; order Hyphomicrobiales; family Phyllobacteriaceae; genus Mesorhizobium; species Mesorhizobium sp. M6A.T.Cr.TU.016.01.1.1. The sequence goes on along the minus strand of NZ_CP034452.1, from coordinate 6,275,214 downwards.
CGAAGGACTTCGCAAAGCCGGCCTCGGATGAGGCGAAGCGTCAATCGCTGCCCATTCCGAATTAGCAGCGCTCGTTGAACGAGTGCCCCCGCCCTCTCTCTATCGCTTCTCGGGCCCTTTTCTTCCAGCCCGTCCGACTTGGGTGAGATTCGGCGGCCGCCTCATCCAGGCGAATATCTGCTTTTCCACCTTGGCTGCACAAAGCGGACTGGCAGCCTTCGGCCCCGAACAAGACGTTCGGTGCATCGCCCTGAAGCGTCCGCAAGTGGTGCTACCTGCTCGTTCCGATCGATGAGACGAATGGCAATATTCACCCATCTCGGCCATTCTCAGTAGCGACCTGATTAAGTTTTACCTAGGCCGTGATCCCGAACCGAAGGTCAGCGCAGCAAGAAACCGGTTTTTCGGAAAAGATCGTGGCTAACGGAGCCCCATCCGATTCTATCGGGGACGGATCAGGCTCTGGTCAGACCGGCCGCACCAGAACGTGTTTTTTCTTGCCGAGCGACAGCTTTACGACCTCTTCCGGGCCGAGATCCTGAAGCGTCACCACCTTGCGGTCGTCGGACACAGGCTGGTCGTTCAGCCGCACGGCGCCGCCCTGGATGTGTCGCCGCGCCTCGCCGTTGGACGCGGCAAGTCCGGCGGTGACGAACAGCGACAATATGCCGACGCCGCTTTCCAGATCGGGCCTGCCCACCTCGATGGTCGGCAGTGTGTCGGCGGTAACACCTTCCTCGAACGTTTTGCGCGCTGTCTCTTCCGCTTGCTCGGCGGCGGCACGGCCGTGCAGAAGCATGCAGACTTCAGTCGCCAGGATCTTCTTCGCCTCGTTGATTTCGGAGCCGCCAAGCCGTTCCAAACGTGCGACCTCGTCCAGAGGCAGCGTCGTATAGAGCTTGAGAAAGCGGCCGACATCGGCGTCCTCGGTGTTGCGCCAGTATTGCCAGAATTCGTATGGCGACAGCATTTCGGCATCGAGCCAGACGGCGCCTGAAGCCGACTTGCCCATCTTGGCGCCGGACGAGGTGGTGAGCAGGGGCGTGGTCAGCGCGTAAAGCTGCGCGCCCTCCATGCGATGGCCGAGATCGATGCCGTTGACGATGTTGCCCCACTGGTCGGAACCACCCATCTGCAGCCGGCAGCCGAGACGCTTGTAGAGTTCGACGAAGTCATAGGCCTGGAGGATCATGTAGTTGAATTCGAGGAACGACAGTGATTGCTCGCGCTCGAGCCTGAGCTTGACCGAATCGAAGGCCAGCATGCGGTTGACGGAGAAGTGCCGGCCGACATCGCGCAGGAAGTTGACGTAGTTGATTTCCATCAGCCAGTCGGCGTTGTTGACCATGATGGCGTCGTTCGGACCACCGCCGAATTCGAGGTAGGGCATGAAATTGCGGCGGATACCGGCAAGATTGTCCTCAATGTCCTGCGGCGTCAGAAGCTTGCGTGCCTCGTCCTTGAACGACGGATCGCCGATCATCGAGGTCCCGCCGCCCATCAGCGCGATCGGCCGGTGACCAGTCTGCTGCAGCCAGTGCAGCATCATGATCTGGATCAGCGACCCGGCATGCAGGCTCTTGGCGGTCGCATCGAAGCCGATATAAGCGCTCACCGTCTCCTTGGCGAAAAGCTGGTCGAGGCCGGCATCATCCGAAATCTGGTGGATGAAACCGCGCTCGCTCATTATGCGCAGGAAATCGGATTTGAAGGCGGACATCTTTTCTTTCCCGAAAGCGCCCAACCGAAGCGGATCGGGCGTGGTATGCGTGAAGGCGGGCGTTTAGCATCCAAGCGCGATCAGCAAAAGGGGAATCCGGTTTTGCGGCCCGCGCGGATGGCGTGCGGATGCTTGCTTCATCGTTTGGGCTGGCGTAATGAGGCGCCGCGCCAGCGGGTTCTTGCAGCACTTACCCCGCTGGAACGGCACCGCACGGCATCGAATCGAATGCCATATCCTGTGACAGAGCCCGACGCGATATGCCGGAGATATCCATCATCATTCCTTGCCGGAACGAGGCGGCGAACCTGCCGCTTCTGCTCGATGAGATCGGGGCGGCGATGGCCGGGCGCGACTTCGAGGTGATCGTCGTCAACGATGGCTCGACCGACGAAACCGCTTCGGTCCTTGCCCTCCAGGCAGTACTTCGGCCGTTTCCGCTTCGCCACCTCCGGCATGAGAAATCCGCCGGCCAGTCGCTCTCTGTGCGTTCGGGCGCATGGGCGGCCCGCGGCGATATCGTCGCTACGATCGACGGCGACGGCCAAAACGATCCCAAATACATTCCGGTGCTGGTCGACGCCCTGCGGCAGGCCGGTCCCGATTTCGGTGTTGCGCAAGGAGAGCGCCTGAAGCGCCGTGACAGCAAGATCAAACAACTGGCGTCCCGTTTTGCCAACTGGCTGAGAAAGGCCATCCTGCATGACGAGACCCGCGACACGGGCTGCGGCCTGAAGGCGATCCATACCGGTATCCTCAGGAAATTGCCGTTCTTCGACGGCACGCACCGCTTTGTTCCGGCGCTCGTCATCCAGGAGGGGTATCGCGTCGTGCATTGCGACGTCGTCGACCGCTCTCGCCGCCACGGTAAGTCGAATTACGGAATTTTCGATCGCGGCCTGCAAGGGGTGCTTGATCTCGCCGGTGTCTGGTGGCTGCGCCGTAGGCGCCGGAGAATGCCAAAAACAGAGGAAATCAGGCATGGCTAACGTGCTTCAGGAATTGGCGATCTGGCTTCACGAGGTCTTCGTCAAGCAATTCGATGCGTGGGTTCTGCTCGGCTTCGTCGCTCAGTTCTTTTTTTCGATGCGCTTCGTCGTGCAGTGGATCGCGTCGGAAAAAGCCAAGCGCAGCGTCGTGCCGATCGCTTTCTGGTTCTTTTCGCTGTTCGGCGGCAGCCTGCTGCTGATCTATGCCATCCAGCGGCAGGATCCGGTGTTCATCGCCGGTCAATCCATGGGCATGTTCATCTATGTTCGCAATCTCTGGCTGATTGCCAATGAGCGCAAGGCGGCGATGACGAAGGTCGACTGAGCGACGGGCCTCCGTAAGAAGCAAACCGAAGGGGCTGACGTGGCGAGCAGGAACTATCTTTTTCTCTTCCTGTTCAGCCTGCTGATGACGATTTCGGGACTGGCGGCCATGCCGCCGCTCGACCGCGATGAGCCGCGCTTCGTCCAGGCCACCAAACAGATGGCCGAGACCGGCGACTATGTCGACATTCGCTTCCAGGAACGCTCACGCTACCAGAAGCCGATCGGCATCTACTGGTTGCAATCGGCAGCCGTCGCGCTGAGCGGCGAGGGCGCCGAGGCGCCGATCTGGGTGTATCGACTGGTCTCGGCGCTGGGTATCGCCATTGCCGTTGTGGCGACGGCCTGGACAGGGGCCAATCTTTTCGGCGCCAACGCCGGTCTGGCCGCCGGCCTTGTCATGGCTGCGATCTTCGCGACGGCTTTCGAGGGGCGTGACGCCAAGACCGACGCGATGCTTTTGGCCTGCTGCGTGGCGGCGCAAGGCGCGCTGGCGCAGATCTATACGTCGTCGCGGCGGAACGAAGTCGTCGGCAGCCACCTGCCATGGATATTCTGGGTAGCCCAGGGTGCGGCAATCCTGATCAAAGGGCCGATCGCGCCGCTGCTGTCGGCGCTGACGGTCGCCGTGCTGTTCGCGTTCGAGCGGGACTGGCGCTGGCTGTCGAAGCTGAAGGCGGCTCGCGGTCTGGCTCTCGCTTTGCTGATCGTGCTGCCCTGGCTCGTCCTGATCACCTGGAAAAGCGGCGGTGCTTTCCTGCAGCAAGCCATCGGCAAGGATATGCTCGGCAAGGTGGCGCAGGGCGAGCAATCGCATGGCCTGCCGCCCGGCTTCTATGTCTTGACCTATTCGCTGTTCATGTGGCCTTTCGGCCTGATCGCGGTGGGTGCCGGGCTCCAGGCCCTCAATCGCCTGCGCGATGATCCCCGGCTCCGTTTCTGCCTCGCCTGGTACATTCCGTTCTGGCTGCTGTTCGAGCTGATCCCGACAAAACTGCCGCACTATGTCCTGCCGGCCTATCCCGGCATGGCGCTCATGGTCGGTTGGCTTTTGACATTGAAGCCGCAGGACGCGAACGCGCCGCTCCAGCGCTGGCAGACCTGGTTGTGGTGGGCGACTGCCTTTGGCCTCGCCCTGGTCACGACAGGCCTTGCCGTGCTCTGCATTGCCGCGCCGCTGTATTTTACCGGCACCTTCTCATGGTGGAGCATTCCGGCTGCCCTTGCTGCGCTCGGAGCCGGCTATCTCGGCTTCTCTCGCCAACTGCAAGTGCCGCTCGCTCGTATCGGGGCAATCGCGATTTGCGCCGGTATCACCTACGCTTTGCTGTTCGGTGTCATTGCGCCGTCGTTGAAGCCTATTTGGATGAGCCGCGAGATCGAGGCTGCGGTTCGCGCCAATCGACCCTGCGAGACGACGGTGCTTGCCTCGGCCGGGTATCACGAACCGAGCCTGGTATTTCTGGTGGGCACAAAAACGATATTGACCAATGTCGATGGTACTGCGCAACATCTGCTTGCCGATCGAGCCTGCGCGCTGGCGCTGGCACCGGTCGGCGAGGAAAAGCGGCTGGACGGCCTGCTGGCAGGGCAGGGCAGGTCGGCGAACCGCGTCGCCCGGATCGACGGCGTCAACTATTCATCGGGGGAGAAAATGTCGCTTGGTCTATACCGGATCATCAACTGACTTCAGTGGTTTGGCATGAGCATTGGTCGCAGATCTCTGGATCTTGAGTTGCTTCGAAAGCTGCCGGCTCGGTCGGTAGGCAATGTCCAGAAAACGATAGCGATCGCTCGTTCCAGATTTGCGAGGCGGCCGGCCAATTATTCCAGGATGCCGTGGCTGACCTTGGTGGTCGCCTATCTGCTTCTGACCGCTGCCAGCATGGTTTTCCTGGATGGCATTGCCGTCAGCTGGCGAGACCGCTGGCCGAACGGGCTTGTCGCGGTCGCCAACGGCTTTACCAGTTTCGGCTTGGGCGGCTGGTATCTTATCCCGCCGCTGGTGCTGTTCGTGCCGGTCAATCTGCTGGACTGGCAAGCCCTTTCAAGGCGTTGGCGCATGGTTGCATACAACTGGACCTGCTTCGCCTTCTTCGTGCTGAGCGCGGCCGGTTTGTCGGGGCTGACGGTGACGGTCTTGAAGCACGTCTTCGGTCGCAGCCGGCCAGTCTTGGACATGGGGTTATTCTCGTTCCGCCCATTTGAGTTCGACCCGTATTTCGCCAGTTTTCCGTCCGGCCATGCAACGAATATGGGCATGCTTGCGGCCGTGGTGATCCTTCTTTCCCCGGCATGGGGGAAATACGTTGTTTTGCCCATCACCGTCTGGGTAGCGGCGACGCGGATTGCGGTCGGTGCACACTATCCGAGCGATACGATAGCGGGCTTCGGCCTCGGCATGGCTTGCACCGTCGTTACGGCGCTGGTCTTTGCTCGGCTCGGCTTCATCTTCCGCCAAACCGCGGCGGGACTGCCGATCCGCAAGAAGACGTTCAGGCTCAGCGCGGCGTGGCGCAAGCCGGCCGGGTCGACACCGACGCCTGTCCTGGCAGCAGCCAATCCCTGACGGATACTACTTGCTATCCAGCCCGCCGTAGGATCGTACCAGCCGGACCATGTCGGGCGAGTTCGGGCTCTCGCTCTCGAGCCCTTCGGCAACACCGCTACGGTCGGCGATCGGCCGGTTCTGGCTGACCTTCCACTTGCCTTGGATGTCAGTGATCTCGATTTCCAGCCCGACAATGCCCTTGATCTGCGACTGGATGAAGGTGGTTGGCGCGTCGGTCACCGCCCAAGGTGCTTCGCGAGCGCCTTCCTGTGACACCGTCAAATCGGAAATCTGCTGGGCCAGCCAGTCCTGGTCCTCGATCACCGTTACGATGCCGCGCACCTGGACAATGGCGTAGTTCCAGGTCGGCACGACCTTGCCGGTCTCGCGCTTGGTTTCATACCAGGACGGCGTCACATAGGCGTCTGTGCCCTGGAAGACGACCAGCGCCGGCGATGCCGGGCTGTCGGCCAGCAGCCGCCATTGCGGATTGGCTCTCGCCAGATGCGCGCGCAACCTGCCGTTCGGCGGCACATCGGCGTCGAGCAGGAACGGGATCGCGTTGGCGACCGGCCCCTCGGCTCCATTTGAGATCAGCAGGCCAAGCGGATGCGCCCGGATCAGCCCGTGCAGCACGTCCTGCCGCGTTTCCTGGAAATGAGGGGGCTGGTACATCGCTGCTATCTCAGCCGTTTCGGCCGCGGGTCGGACAATTCACCGGCCAACCGGCGATCGAGATAGTCCGCGCATTCCTGGAGCAGGAGGTCCGCATCGTTGGAGAAGAAATGGTTGGCGCCGGGCAAGGTCTTCTGGGTGATGGTGATGCCCTTTTGCGTGTGCAGCTTGTCGACCAGCCCTTGCACGTCCTTTGGCGGCGCCACCTTGTCGGCGTCGCCATGGATGATGAGGCCAGACGACGGGCAGGGCGCCAGGAACGAGAAATCATAGGTGTTGGGCTGCGGCGCGATCGAGATGAAGCCTTCGATCTCCGGCCGGCGCATCAGAAGCTGCATGCCGATCCACGAGCCGAACGAATAGCCGGCGACCCAGCAGCTCTTGGAATCCGGGTGCAGCGACTGCACCCAGTCAAGTGCCGCGGCCGCATCCGACAATTCGCCGGTGCCATGGTCGAATTCGCCCTGGCTGCGGCCAATGCCGCGAAAATTGAAGCGAAGCGTGGTGAAATCCCGCTTCTGGAACATGTAGAAGAGGTCGTAGACGATCTTGTTGTTCATCGTGCCGCCGAACTGGGGGTGCGGATGCAGGACGATGGCAATCGGCGCGCTCTTTTCCTTGGAAGGCTGGTAGCGACCCTCCAGGCGGCCGGCCGGACCGGTAAAAATGACCTCAGGCATAAAATACTCCACATGGCATAAGAATGCGCGGCGCCCGGAACAACTCTTCCTCTGGCCTTGACGCAGGGCGAGCGTCTTCTTAGAAGCTAGTTTAGAATTGTTCAAAACTGGGTGGCCAAAAAAATCGTGGCTCGGCCACCCGCGCCGCAAGTCGCGTAAATAGGACGGCTTGCCTTGCAATTTCAAGGAAATAACGCGCTATCCTCGCGGAATGGCTCTTGAAGGGACCAATCGAAACGAAAATGACCGGAAGACGCGCCTATCTCGACTATAATGCCAGTGCGCCGCTGCTTGCCGCGGCGCGTGCGGCAATGATTGCCGCCCTCGATGCCGCCGCCAACCCGTCTTCGGTCCATGCCGAGGGGCGCGCCGCACGGCGGCTGATCGAGAATGCGAGGCGCGATGTGGCAGCACTGGTCAACGCCAGGGCCGAGCATGTCGTGTTCACCTCCGGTGCGACGGAAGCCGCCTCGACGTTGCTGACGCCGGATTGGCAGATGGGGCGCGGCACTATCCGCATGGGCCGGCTCTACGTCTGCGAGGCCGACCATCCTTGCGTGCTGAATGGCGGGCGTTTTCCAGCAGCCCAGGTGACGCGGATCGGCGTCGAGGGCAACGGCATAATCAAGCTGGACGCGTTGGCGGCGGCACTCGCCGCGCACGACAAGGTAGACGGCCTGCCGCTGGTGGCGACCCATGCCGCCAACAACGAGACCGGCGTCATCCAGCCCGTCGACCGCATCGCCGAAATCGTCAAGGCGGCGGGCGGCATCCTGGTCGTCGACGCCGTGCAGGCGGCCGGTCGCATTCCGCTCGATATGTCAGCGGGTTACGCCGATTACTTGATTCTGTCTTCGCACAAGATCGGCGGTCCCAAGGGCGTTGGCGCCATCGTCGCCGCTTCGGACCTGATGATGCCGAGGCCCTTGATCACGGGCGGCGGCCAGGAAAGGGGTCATCGCGGCGGCACCGAAAACCCGGCCGCGATCGTCGGTTTTGGCGCGGCGGCGCGGGAGGCCCTGATCGGATTGAAGAGCATTGACGCAGTCGGTCGCCATCGCGACGAGATCGAGGCCTTCGTAAAAACGCTGGTGCCGGATGCGGAAATCTTCGGAACCGGCGCGCCGAGGCTTGCCAATACGACATTCTTCGCTATTGCGGGCATCAAGGCCGAGACGGCGCAGATCGCCTTCGACCTGGCCGGCGTGGCGCTGTCGGCCGGATCGGCCTGTTCGTCGGGCAAGGTCGGCCCGAGCCATGTGCTGAAGGCCATGGGGCACAGTGACAGCCTTGGCGCTTTGCGCGTGTCCATCGGCCACGCAACGAGCGCCGAGGACATCGAACTGTTCCGTGCCGCGCTGGCAGATATTGCCTCGCGCCGCGGGGGCAGGGAAAAAGCCGCCTGAGTGCGGCAGAATGATGCAGGCCTTCCGGCCTGGTAGAGCCGTGCGTTTCATGGTGGCCGGGTGAATTTCCGGCAGGGACGCACTATATGGAACTTACGCCGCTTAGGGTTGCCCTCGGGGTACTCGTTTCGCGGTGCCATAGTTTGAAAACTGCCGGGCCTTGACCCCGGCGTGGATGGAGAACGCATATGCCTGCTGTGCAGGACACGATCGATCGGGTCCGAAAGATCGACGTCGACCAGTATAAATACGGATTCCAGACCGAAATCGCGATGGACAAGGCCCCAAAGGGCCTGAGCGAAGATATTATCCGCTTCATTTCAGCGAAGAAGGACGAGCCGTCCTGGATGCTGGAATGGCGTCTGGAAGCCTATCGGCGCTGGGTGACGCTGGACGAGCCGAAGTGGGCGCGCGTCCATTATCCGAAGATCGATTTCCAGGACCTCTACTACTATGCGGCGCCCAAGAGCACGCCGGGACCGACCTCGCTGAGCGACGTCGATCCCGAACTGTTGAGGGTCTATGAAAAGCTCGGTATCCCGCTGAAGGAACAGGAAATCCTCGCCGGCGTGCAGAAAACCGATGTGTCGGAATTCGAGGAAGCCAGCGACAATGTCTACAAGTCTGGTCGCGTCGCCGTCGATGCTGTGTTCGATTCAGTTTCCGTCGTCACCACCTTCAAGAAGGAGCTGGCACAGGCCGGCGTCATCTTCTGCTCGATCTCGGAAGCGATCCGCGAGCATCCGGAGTTGGTGCAGAAATACCTCGGTTCGGTCGTGCCGACCTCCGACAATTTCTACGCGACGCTGAATTCGGCGGTATTCACCGACGGCTCGTTCGTCTTCGTGCCCAAGGGCGTGCGATGCCCGATGGAACTGTCGACCTATTTCCGCATGAACGAGAAGAACACCGGCCAGTTCGAGCGCACGCTGATCATCGCCGAGGAGGGGGCATACGTCTCCTATCTCGAAGGCTGCACGGCGCCGCAGCGCGACGAGAACCAGCTTCACGCCGCCGTGGTCGAACTGATCGCGCTCGACGATGCCGAGATCAAATACTCGACGGTGCAGAACTGGTACCCCGGCGATGCCGAGGGCAAGGGCGGCATCTACAATTTCGTCACCAAGCGTGGCGACTGCCGTGGCGATCGCTCGAAGATTTCGTGGACCCAGGTCGAGACCGGCTCGGCGATCACCTGGAAATATCCGAGCTGCATCCTGCGCGGCGACGATTCCAGCGGCGAGTTCTATTCAATCGCCGTTTCGAACGGCTACCAGCAGGTCGATAGCGGCACCAAGATGATCCATCTCGGCAAGAATACGTCGAGCCGCATCATCTCCAAGGGCATCGCCGCCGGCTTCTCGCAGAACACCTATCGCGGCCAGGTCTCGGCGCACCGTAAGGCGACCAACGCCCGCAACTTCACCAATTGCGACTCGCTGCTGATCGGCGACCAGTGCGGTGCGCATACCGTGCCCTACATGGAAGCCAAGAACGCGTCGGCGCAGTTCGAGCATGAGGCGACCACCTCGAAAATTTCCGAGGACCAGAAATTCTACGTCATGCAGCGCGGCATTCCGGAAGAAGAGGCGATCGCGCTGATCGTCAACGGCTTCGTCAAGGACGTCATCCAGCAACTGCCGATGGAGTTCGCGGTCGAGGCGCAGAAGCTGATCGGGATTAGCTTAGAGGGCTCGGTCGGCTGACCGGATAAAAATTTTCAGGAAAAGAAAAAATGCTTGAGATCAGAAACCTGCATGCCCGCATCGTCGATGACGGCACCGAGATCATCCGCGGCTTGAACCTGACGGTGAAAGCCGGTGAGGTCGCCGCCATTATGGGCCCTAACGGCTCAGGAAAATCGACGCTGTCCTACATCCTCGCCGGTCGCGAGGATTATGAAGTGACCGAAGGCGAAATCCTCTACAACGGCCAGTCGATCCTCGAAATGGACCCGGCCGAGCGTGCCACCGCAGGCATCTTCCTCGCCTTTCAGTATCCGATGGAGATACCGGGCGTGGCGACGATGGAATTCCTGAAAGTGGCGATGAACGAGCAGCGCAAGGCGCGCGGCGAGGAGCCGCTGAAGATCCCCGAATTCCTGAAGCGCGTGAAGGACGCGGCCGCCTTGCTCGACATGGACATGGCAATGCTGAAACGGCCGCTCAATGTCGGCTTTTCCGGCGGCGAGAAGAAGCGCGCCGAGATCCTGCAGATGAAGCTTCTGGAGCCAAAACTGTGCGTGCTCGACGAGACTGATTCCGGCCTCGACATCGATGCGCTGAAGATCGTCTCGGAAGGCGTCAATGCGTTGCGCGCGCCAGACCGCGCCATCGTCATCATCACCCACTACCAGCGCCTGCTTCAGTACATCGTGCCGGATAGTGTGCACGTGCTCTACAGAGGCCAGGTGGTCAAGTCCGGCGACAAGTCGCTGGCGCTCGACCTCGAAGCCAATGGCTATGCCGGCGTGATCGGCCAAGCCGCGTGAGATGCCAGAAGGCCCAGAAGGCAAGCCAAACAAGGCGAAACTGATGAATATACACACGACACCCCAGCGAACGCCGGCCGAAACAGCGCTGATCGACGCCTTCAGCGACCGGCTGTCGCTGCTGCCCGGCGACGGCACGGTGATGCTGAAGCGCGACGACGCCATCGAGGCGATCAAGAGCGGACTGCCGACGCGGCGCATCGAATCCTGGCATTACACCGACCTGCGCCGTCTGCTGAATGCAGTGCCGGACTTCGATCCGGCAGCCGCCGCGAAAGCCATTGCGCCGATCGTTGAGGGCTCCGTCATTTTGCCGGTGCTGAACGGCGTGTCGAGCGCGAAAGTGCCTGTCATCGACGGCGTTATCGTCCAGCGCCTGTCGGAGAAATTAACCGACGGCAGCATCGCACCTGGGCTCGATCCCTACGGCACCGACGATGCCATCGGCGCACTGAACACAGCCTTTGTCGCCGACGGCTATTTTGTCGACATCGCCGATGGCGCCGAACTGGACAAGCCAGTCGAGTTGCAGAACCTGCAGGCCGGCGGCCAGACGCATGTGCGCCTGGCCGTCCGCGTCGGTGCCGGCGCCAAGGCTGTCATCGTCGAGCGCCAGACGGGCGAGGGCGCCGCACTGGTCAGTTCGGTCAGCCAGCTTCTGCTTGACGAGGGCGCCGACGTGACGTGGCTGATCGTGCAGGAGCAGCCGGATACGGCCACGCATCTTGCCCAGTTCAAGGCGCATCTTGGCAAGAATTCCAAACTGACGCTGTTCGTGATGAATGCCGGCGGCAAGCTGGTGCGTCAGGAGATCGTGGTCAAGACGACAGGCGAAGGCGCCGATTTCACGCTGCGCGGCATCAACCTGCTTGCCGGCGACACCCATACGGACGTGACCATGGTGCTCGACCATGCCGTGCCGCACACGGCTTCCACGGAAGTGATCCGCAACGTGGTGACGGGAAGAGCGCGCGGCGTCTTCCAGGGGCGCATCAACGTCCACCAATATGCGCAGAAGACCAACGCCAAGATGGCCTGCAACACGCTGCTTCTGTCGGACGACGGCGAGTTCTCGACCAAGCCGGAGCTCGAGATCTTCGCCGACGACGTCGTCTGCGGCCATGGCGCGACCGTCACCGAGATCGACCACAGCCATCTGTTCTACCTGATGGCGCGCGGTATCGACGAGAAGTCGGCCCGTGGCCTGTTGGTGAAGGCGTTCGTCGCCGAGGTGATCGAGGAACTGGACGACGAGGCGATTGTCGAGGCGCTGGAAACGAGGCTCGACGGCTGGTTCGCGACGCACGGGTGAAGTGGGTGAGGGGTGCTGGACGGAATGAGGCGATGCCTCGAGAGAGCTTGTGATGGACCAGAAAGTCGAAAACATCCCCTACGACGTCGAGGCGATCCGCCGCGACTTCCCGATCCTGTCGCGGGAAGTCTACGGCAAACCGCTGGTCTATCTCGACAATGGCGCTTCGGCACAGAAGCCGCAGATCGTGCTCGACACCATCCAGCACGCTTATTCCCAGGAATACGCCAACGTCCATCGCGGGCTGCATTTCCTGTCGAATGCCGCGACCGATGCCTATGAGAAAGCGCGCGAGACGGTTCGCCGTTTCCTCAACGCGCCAAGCACCGACAACATCGTCTTCACTTCCAACACGACCGCGGCAATCAACACTGTCGCCTACGGCTATGGCATGCCCAATATCGGCGAGGGCGACGAAATAGTCCTTTCGATCATGGAGCACCATTCCAACATCGTGCCGTGGCATTTCATCCGCGAGCGGCAGGGTGCCAAGCTTGTCTGGGTGCCGGTCGACGATCTCGGCGTCTTCCATATCGAAGAGTTCGAGAAGCGGCTGACCGATCGCACCAAGCTCGTCGCCATCACGCACATGTCGAATGCGTTGGGCACGGTGACGCCGATCAAGGAGATCGTCCGTATCGCGCACGCGCGCGGCATTCCGGTGCTGGTCGACGGCAGCCAGAGCGCCGTGCATATGCCGATCGACGTCCAGGATCTCGACTGCGATTTCTTCGTCTTCACCGGCCACAAAGTCTACGGGCCCTCGGGCATCGGCGTGCTCTATGGCAAGAAGGACATGCTGGAACGCATGCGCCCATTCATGGGCGGCGGCGAGATGATCGAGGAGGTGACGCAAGACATCGTCACCTACAACGATCCGCCGCACCGCTTCGAGGCCGGCACGCCGCCGATCGTGCAGGCGATCGGGCTGGGCGCTGCGCTGGAATACATGGAAAAGATCGGCCGCGAGCGCATTGCCGCGCACGAGGCCGATTTGAAGGATTATGCCCATCAGCGGCTGCGGGCCATCAACTCGCTGCGCATCTTCGGCGATGCGCCCGATAAGGGCGCCATCATCTCCTTCGAGCTTCAGGGCATTCATGCCCACGACGTGTCGATGGTAATCGATAGGCAAGGCGTTGCTGTCCGCGCAGGCACGCATTGCGCCCAGCCGCTGTTGAAACGTTTCGGCGTAACCTCCACATGCAGAGCATCGTTCGGCATGTATAATACCAGGGCCGAAGTCGACGCTTTGGCAGATGCGCTCGAAAAAGCGCGAAAGTTCTTCGGGTGACGATCATGGATGATGCAGGCCGCACCGCTGAGACCACTTCGGAAACGACCGCTAACGGTCTAGTTTCCGCCTCGGCCATTCCCGCCGACGAACTGGCGCGGCTGACCGACGACATCGTCTCGGCGCTCAAGACAGTCTACGATCCGGAAATCCCGGCCGACATCTACGAGCTTGGCCTGATCTACAAGATCGACATCGAGGACGACCGCTCGGTCAAGATCGACATGACGCTGACCGCGCCGGGCTGTCCGGTGGCCGGCGAAATGCCCGGCTGGGTGGAGAATGCCGTCGGCGCCGTCGAAGGCGTGTCCGGCGTCGAGGTCAACATGACCTTCGATCCGCCCTGGTCGCCCGACCGCATGTCGGAAGAGGCGCAGGTCGCGGTGGGCTGGTATTAATGGGCATACTTGCGCCGGGCAGAAAATTTCACCATTTTAGGTGAGGAATCATTCGGCAGGCCTTGAACCTGCACGCAATGGAGAAAGAAGAAGATGGGACGCTTCGCCGTCATCACGATGACCGAAAAGGCTGCTGACCGGGTGCGCGAGATCGTCGCAACCCGTGAGAATGCGCATGGCATTCGTCTCGGCATCAAGAAGGGCGGCTGCGCCGGCATGGAGTATACGGTCGACCTGGTGACCGAGCCGAACACCAAGGACGATCATATCGAGCGCGACGGCGCCCATGTCTATGTCGCGCCCGAAGCGGCGCTTTTCCTGTTCGGCACCGAGATGGATTTCGAGCAGACGACGCTGCGCACCGGCTTCACCTTCCGCAACCCGAACCAGAGTTCGGCCTGCGGTTGCGGCGAATCGGTTGAGCTCAAGCCGGCCGATCTGAAGGCACTGGCCGAGGCACGCGCTTCGGCCTGATCGGGCTCCTCACTCCACCCACATTTTTGTTCGTTTGTGCCAGTCGGCGATCGACTCTTCCGGGTAGACGTCGAACACCTTGTCGCCCTTGCCGACGTCAGGTTCGACCCAGTTCGCCTTGTATTTCAGCATGAGATGCACCTTTTCAGGTGGTTTCGGCAGGTCTGTGTCGATCGCCGACGCGAAGGGATGGACCAGTTCCGGCCAGGTCGGATCGTAGAGCCACAGTGCCGATCCGCATTTCCGGCAGAAATTCCGCTCGCCCGTTGAAACCTCGCATTGCGGATGCTCGTCGTCCTCGATCTCCGCCTGGTAGACGCCAAGATTGCGTTTGCCCTTGATTTTCAACGTGTCGAAATCGGCGCCGAGATTGATGGCAAAGCCACCGCCGCCCTGCTGCTTGCGGCAGATCGAGCAGTAGCACAGCATGAACGGCACCGGCGTGTGGCTTTCCACCTCGAAACGGACAGCGTTGCACCGGCAGGACCCTTTGAGCAGAAGCGGCATGAAAAAACTCCGACGAAATTGGTCTCAACTTGTCAGGATGGTGCTGGTTGCGGCGATGACAAGGAGAAATCCCGATGACATGATCGCGGCATGGACAATGAACGCATCGCCGAACTTTTCGAAGGCTTGGGCCCGGTCAGCATCCGCAAGCTGTTCGGCGGCAAGGGCATCTACTTCGACCGGGTCATCGTCGCGGTCGTCCTTCGCGGTGAACTTTTGCTGAAGGCCGACGCGGAAAGCGCGCCGGAATTCGAAGCGGCCGGCTGTCGGCAATGGACCTATACCGGCTCGAGGCATGGCAAACTCGTGTCCATGCCATACTGGAGCATCCCTGACAGTGCCTTCGATGATCCGGATGAGATGGCGGTCTGGGCACGCCGGGCCTATGAGGCGGGGCTGCGGGCCGGCAAGTAGGCTTGCCTCCCCGCTGGTCATCACCTCATGCCAAGTCCTGCGCCTCGGGCACAAGGGTCAGCGCCTCAGCAAAACTCGCCGCCGTAAAAGCCGGCGCACGCCCCATACCCTCGCTGGCAAGCATCGCCACGGCAACGCCTTCGCGTAGCGCCGCACGTAGTGTCAGGCCGTTGAGCAGGGCAGCCACCGTTGCACCCCCCAGCGCATCGCCGGCGCTGTCCGACACCTTTCCTGGGGCTGGCGGCAGGATCGAGAAGGCGCCGACCTCGTCGAAGCCCAGCACCGGACCGTCATCCGCCGTCACGACGCCGCCTTTGAGGTCCGCGCGCCTCAGGCCGTCGATGATATCTTGCTCCGCAGCACCGATACCCACATCGGCGAGTGCGATGGCCTCGCGCCGGTTCATGAAGACCAGCGCCAGACTGCCGAGCATTGGCGCGAGTCGCGCCGCCTTGGCCGGTGAGACGGCAAGGGCGAAAACCGGCTTGCCGGCGGCAAGCGCCACCAGCCGCTCAAGTGCTGCCGACGGCAGGTTTGCGTCGCACAGGATCGCATCGGCAGTGCTGATCGCCTCGCGCACCTTGGCGCGGCGGATCTGCTTGGCAAGCGCCAGATCGTAGAGCGCCATGTCGGCAAGGCCGACGATCAGCGCACCGTCGCCGTCGACCAGCATCGTGTTGCTCGGCGTCGCGCGATCGAGGAACACCGCGGACAGATCGGCAATGCCGGCAGCATGGATGGCGCGCGAGACCGTATCGGCCAGAACATCACCGCCGCGCACCGAAAGCAGCGAGCCGGAAACGCCGCGGCGCACGGCGCTGCGCAGCGCATTGAAGACGGCGCCGCCGACAGCCTCGCGCATCGTGCCGGGATTCGACGCTGCCGGCACAAAGGCGCCCGAAACCTGGCCGCGCCGATCTATATAGGCGCCGCCTACGGCCAGGATTGTCGGCGACTTCATCATGCCGGCGAGAAGACCATTGCTGTTGCCAGGTGAAGACTAGGTTGTCCGGCGGAACCCGGCAACCGGAGGCGCGATTCGGAAGATGCCGGCACGATCCTGCGGGAGACGCGGGATACATCTTGGCGTGAACGGATGTATACCGTTCGAACATGTAAGCGTGAAAACTCAAGCCCTTGGCCGGACGCGCTAATGCGGGCGCTCTTGCGAGTGATTCTAGGCTGCCTTCTTGGTGCCCTAGCCTTATGTCATAGCGCCATGGCTGGTCGGACTGACACGAAAATTGCCGGGGTCAAAATTGCCGCTTCTCAGTTCATCGACACCGGCTCTTCCGATGTAATGAACTGTGAGTGTTACATCAGATATCCTGTTTTTAATGTCTTCGAAGACACTGTCGTACCGAACGATAGATCGCAAGATCGCAGGTGTGTCTCTCATTTCAACAATTTGCTCCGGCCTAAAGAAGATGGGGCTGGAAAAGAACGATCGGGATGGAGAGATGATAGACGAGTTATTCGAAATTTTATCGAAGTCGGGTCCTCCGTTCTTGAAAGCCGGCCCACTTGCATGTGCGGTGACGGCAACCGTGTTATAGGCCGGAGTGCTTCCGGTGTTTATCCACTCAAAGACGATCTCAAAGGCGTCAATAGAATCTATTTTGCCTACTCCGCTGAGGTGCCAAGTGTTGAATCCAATCCAAGCTCTAAGTTCTATCTGAGAGGTGCGGGAAGCAATTTGATTGGCGGCAATAGCAGCCTCGGCAGCTTTCGCCGCTGCATTGGTGGCATGACTATTCAGAATGAGCGTGTAAACCAGCAATCCCATACCGATGAGCCCAAAGATGGCCTGAGCGTATG
Source organism: Mesorhizobium sp. M6A.T.Cr.TU.016.01.1.1 (assembly GCF_003952585.1). Lineage (NCBI taxonomy): Bacteria > Pseudomonadati > Pseudomonadota > Alphaproteobacteria > Hyphomicrobiales > Phyllobacteriaceae > Mesorhizobium > Mesorhizobium sp. M6A.T.Cr.TU.016.01.1.1. The sequence continues at coordinate 6,258,161 of NZ_CP034452.1, read as the reverse complement.
TCGGTATTACCTGCCGTTCAGTGGCTGTAGCGCCACGCTCAGCGGCATTAGCGGCACGTACCTGAGCGTCCAAATCCTCTGCCTCGTGCTTGTCGGATTTGGTCTCGCGTTCGGATGCGTGATTGGCCTGATCTGGACTTTCCATGATTGTTACCGGAAGCGCCGACTTCCAGGCATCGCCCTTGCCAGCCTCTGCATTCCCTTGGGTTTTCTTATCAACGGCTGGGCCTTCAGTGGCCACCCCTTGGGCTTCCTGCGCACTTACGTGGGTGGCTAGCACCATGAACAGCGCAACGAATAGAAACCGCATAATGACCCCTCTTGCTGCCCTTATAAACAGTAAGCCGATTCGCGGATATTCTAGAAACGTGCTTGTATATGCGCGGGGAATCCGTGGGGGGTGCGTTGGAAAATTCTTTTCATATTCGTTCGACGGGCTGGTTGCGGAGCATCACGTTTTACCAATGCACCAGCTCGGGAATTCGTTGGTTGGCACAGACCGTATCATCAATGCCGGCCTCATATACTTGTCTTATGGACGGCAACCCAAAAGGGGCGAGCGCTTCGATTTGGTTGTGAATGCGAGAGAGCCGATCTCCGGTTCCGTGGATATCGTTGCCGTCTTGCAGCAGACTCCTTGGATCTTGCCAGTGGTGCAGGATTTTCTCGTTACCGGAGGCGTCGATGCTGCGTATCGGTTCGCAAGCTACGTCCTTACAAAACTAGGTGGCAGACCATCGGAGGCAACCGTGCACTATGATGCGCTTCTGCAGATGAACCGGGATCACCTTGCCGCACGAAATCAAAATGACGAACAATGGCGCGCCGGGTTCCTTGAACTTGTAGACCGATTGGTTCCTGCCGCTCGGCAAGCGGTGCAGCCAATAGGCAGTGGCGCCGCAAAAATGGCAATAAGCGGTCCTAAAAAGGATCAGGAGACCGGAATTGATGAACCGATGGCGGATGCCATCCGTTCAAAGGAAGACGACGAGGTTGGCGACATGATCGAAATGAATTTGCGGGTCGACGGAATAATCCATCACAATCGTCAGCTAAAAATACTTCATCCAGATATCAGCGGTCGATATGTAACCGCAGAGGTGCGCGACCCGACATTTGATGCGGTTCCCAATGCCTACTCAGAAGCCGCTGCAAATATGTCAATGATCAGGGTAATGGCCAAGCCGATCTATAGAAATTCGGTCTTGCACAAGCTCTATATAATGGACGTGATCAATGCCTAATACCGACACACCAAATGCCCGCTTCGACCGCCTCCTGAAGGCGATGGCTACCAAGCCGCCGTTCACTTCCCAACAGGGCGCGGGAACGATTGCAACAAAAGATCAATCATCAAGTGCGGCTCCCGACGAAGGTTCTGGCGGAACTCGAACTCCCAAAGGTAAGTCTGCAACCACTTCTTCGAAACCGAAACGTAAGTCCCGCACATAGAGCGCTTAACGTGCGACCAGAAGGCTTCGATGTTGTTGGTGTGAACTTCACCGGAAACGTATTCGCCTTCGCTATGGTTGACCGTTCCATGCATGTAGCCGTTCTCTGATATCTCGCGGAACGCTCCAGCCGTATCGGTCGCAACGCGCGAACCACGCTTAACCCACTTGAAAATCGCGGGCATGACATGGCGGGCGCCACGGCTCGGCAGGATTTGGGTAACGACATCGCCACCGCGCTCGATAGCACCGAACACAATCGCCTTGTCGTCCTCGCCGCGCTTATCAACACCACCGAAGAAAGCCTTGTCTGCCTCCACAATGCCGCCGTCGAAGCCGCCAAGCACGTTGTCGCCATCGACATAGCCCATGTACTGGCGAATGAGGTTGCACATGCGCCAAGCGGTCTTGTAGGTCACGCCGATGGTGCGCTGGACTTCCTTCGCGGACACGCCGTTGCGGGATGCGCAGAACATGAACATGACGGTAAACCAGTCGCGCAATGACGTGCGCGTGGCTTCAAGCGGTGTGCCAGCGGTCGGGTAGACTTGCGCGCCACAGAAATCGCATTCGTAGCAGCGGCGAGCCTTAACACGGTGGAACTTAGCCACGCGGTGACACTTGGCGCAGGAATGCCGCAAGCCGTACCGGGTCACCATGAGGTGGTCTAGGCAAGCGTCCTCGCTAGCGAATCGCTCTTGGAATTGACGGAGGGTGGGGAGTTTGTTGCTCATGTCTTATTATGTAGCATATCCCCGTACATGTTTCAAGGGGATACATCCGGGCGTGAAAGCGCGAAACAAAAAAAGAACAAATGCGGATACTTTTTGTTTTTCAATGGGTTGTATCCCCTTGCCAAATGAGAACAAAAAAGGTACAAATTAATAAGGATTACGGATTGTCCGGCCTTCATTGACGACAAAGGGGTGATGTATCATGGCTCAGAATTCTTTGCGGCTTGTAGAGGACAAAGCAGTGGATAAATCAAAGGCTCTGGATGCGGCGCTGTCGCAAATCGAGCGTGCCTTCGGCAAGGGCTCGATCATGCGGCTCGGCGCAAACGAGCAGGTCGTCGAGATCGAAACGGTGCCGACCGGCTCGCTTGGCCTCGACATCGCGCTTGGCGTCGGCGGTCTGCCGCGCGGCCGCATCGTCGAGATCTACGGGCCGGAAAGCTCGGGCAAGACGACGCTAGCGCTGCACACGGTGGCCGAGGCCCAGAAGAAGGGCGGCATCTGCGCCTTCGTCGATGCTGAGCATGCGCTCGATCCGGTCTATGCCCGCAAGCTCGGCGTCGATCTCGAGAACCTGCTGATCTCGCAGCCTGATACCGGCGAGCAGGCGCTGGAGATCTGCGACACGCTGGTGCGTTCCGGCGCCATCGACGTGCTGGTGGTCGATTCGGTCGCGGCGCTGACGCCGCGCGCCGAAATTGAGGGCGAGATGGGCGATTCGCTGCCGGGCCTGCAGGCCCGCCTGATGAGCCAGGCGCTGCGCAAGCTGACCGCCTCGATCTCGCGCTCCAACACCATGGTCATCTTCATCAACCAGATCCGCATGAAGATCGGCGTCATGTTCGGTTCGCCCGAGACCACGACCGGCGGCAACGCGCTGAAATTCTATGCTTCGGTCCGCCTCGACATTCGCCGCATCGGCTCGGTCAAAGACCGCGACGAGGTCGTCGGCAACCAGACCCGCGTCAAGGTCGTCAAGAACAAGCTGGCGCCGCCCTTCAAGGTGGTCGAATTCGACATCATGTATGGCGAGGGCGTGTCCAAGACTGGCGAGCTGGTCGACCTTGGCGTCAAAGCCGGCGTGGTCGAGAAGTCGGGCGCCTGGTTCTCCTACAATTCGCAGCGTCTCGGCCAGGGCCGTGAGAACGCCAAATTGTTCCTGCGCGACAATCCCGATACGGCGCGCGAGATCGAATTGGCGCTGCGGCAGAATGCCGGGCTGATCGCGGAGAAATTTCTCGAGAATGGTGGTTCCGAAGGCGGCGACGATGGTTTCGAGGATGAAGCCGGCGCGATGTGAGGCTTCGGTGGTGGCCGGAGTTTGGCCATAATTCCCGCTCATCACCTGCAGCTCATGTAATCGAGTTCTGTATTGTTGCGTTTCGAACCGCCGGCCTAGCGCCGGCGGTTTGCGTTTCAGCGGCGGCGCCGAGATGACCGACAAGCCCTGCAAATTGGCCCAATTCCGTGTTTCTGGACAGGGTGCAACGCGGCGGCTAAAAGGCCATGTCCATTTGCCGTCGGCCGGGCCGACGGCTCTCTCTAAAAGTTAAAAGGCAGTATTATTCATGAGTGGCGTTAACGAGATCCGGTCGACATTCCTCGACTATTTCCGCAAGGAGGGTCACGAGGTCGTCGCGTCGAGCCCGCTGGTGCCGCGCAACGATCCGACGCTGATGTTCACCAATGCCGGCATGGTGCAGTTCAAGAACGTCTTCACAGGCCTGGAAAAGCGACCTTATTCGCGTGCCACGACGGCTCAGAAGAGTGTGCGCGCCGGCGGCAAGCACAATGACCTCGACAATGTCGGCTACACCGCCCGCCACCTGACCTTCTTCGAGATGCTCGGCAATTTCTCGTTCGGCGACTATTTCAAGGAACGCGCTATCGAGCTTGCCTGGAACCTGATCACCAAGGAGTTCGGGCTGAAGCAGGACAAGCTGCTGGTCACCGTCTATCACACCGATGACGAGGCCGCCGCCTTCTGGAAGAAGATCGCCGGCTTTTCCGACGATCGCATCATCCGCATTCCGACCTCGGACAATTTCTGGGCGATGGGCGACACCGGACCTTGTGGGCCGTGCTCGGAGATCTTCATCGACCGTGGCGAGCACATCTGGGGCGGGCCTCCCGGCAGCCCCGAGGAGGACGGCGACCGTTTTCTCGAATTCTGGAACCTGGTGTTCATGCAGTATGAACAGGTGACGAAGGACGAGCGCATCGACCTGCCGCGCCCGTCGATCGACACCGGCATGGGCCTGGAGCGCATGGCCTCCATTCTGCAAGGGGTGGAGAGCGTCTTCGAGACCGACCTGTTCCGTCACCTGGTCGACGCTGCGTCGTCCGCGCTCGGCCGCGGTCCGGATGCGGACACCGTCGGATCGTTCCGCGTCATCGCCGATCATTTGCGTTCGTCTTGCTTCCTGGTGGCCGACGGCGTGCTGCCGTCCAATGAAGGCCGCGGCTATGTGCTTCGTCGCATCATGCGCCGCGCCATGCGCCATGCACAGTTGCTCGGTGCCCGCGATCCGCTGATGTGGCGCCTGGTGCCGGCGCTGGTGCGCGAGATGGGCCAGGCCTACCCGGAACTGGTGCGCGGCGAACAGATGATCACCGAGACGCTGAAGCTTGAGGAAACGCGTTTCCGCAAGACGCTGGTGCGCGGCCTGGGCCTGCTTTCGGAGGCGACGGAAAGACTGGGCGCCGGCGACATGCTGGATGGCGAGACAGCCTTCAAGCTCTACGACACCTATGGCTTTCCGCTCGATCTGACGCAGGACGCGCTGCGTCAGCGCAACATCTCGGTCGATCTTGCCGGCTTCACCAATGCGATGGAGCAGCAGAAGGCCGAGGCGCGCAAGAGCTGGGCTGGCTCCGGCGAGGCCGCGACCGAAACGGTGTGGTTCCCGGTGCGCGAGAAGAACGGCGCCACCGAGTTCCTCGGTTACGAGACCGAGCAGGCGGAAGGCCTCATCCAGGCGCTGGTCAGGGACGGCAAGACCGTTGACAGCGCGGCCAAGGGCGACGCCGTTGCCGTGGTCGTCAACCAGACGCCGTTCTATGGCGAATCCGGCGGCCAGATGGGCGACACCGGCCTCATTTTAGGCGAAGGGTTCTCGATCGAGATCTCCGATACGCAGAAGAAGGCCGATGGGCTTTTCGTGCATCTCGGCAAGGTGATCAGCGGCACGGTCAACACGGGCGGAACCGTCGAGCTGAAGGTCGACCATGCGCGCCGCTCCAGGCTGCGCGCGAACCATTCCGCGACGCATCTGATCCATGAGGCGCTGCGCGAGGTGCTCGGCACTCATGTCGCGCAGAAGGGCTCGCTGGTCGCGCCCGAGCGTCTGCGCTTCGACATCTCGCACAACAAGCCGATTTCGCCGGACGAGCTCGAAGAGGTCGAGCGCATGGCCAACGAGATCGTCGTCCAGAACAGCCCGGTGTCGACGCGCCTTATGTCGGTCGACGACGCCATCGCCGAGGGCGCCATGGCGCTGTTCGGCGAGAAGTATGGCGACGAAGTGCGCGTCGTTTCGATGGGAACGGGCTTGCATGGCGCCAAGGCCAACCGGCCCTATTCGGTCGAGCTCTGCGGCGGCACGCATGTCAGGGCGACCGGCGATATCGGTCTGGTGCGCGTCGTGTCGGACAGCGCTGTCGCCGCCGGCGTGCGCCGTATCGAGGCGTTGACCGGAGAGGCGGCCAGAAAGCATCTCGACGAGCAGGACAAACGGCTGAAGGCGGTCGCTGCCACGCTGAAGATTTCGCCGGCCGACGTGCCGGCCCGCGTCGAGGCGCTGCTCGATGAGCGCAAGAAGCTCGAAAAGGAACTGACCGAGGCGCGCAAGAAGCTGGCGCTGGGCGACCGCTCGCCATCCGGTGTGCCTGCGGAAAACGAAACCATTGCCGGTATCGGTTTCCTTGGCAAGGCGGTGTCCGGCGTCTCGCCAAAAGATTTGAAGCCGTTGGCCGATGCCGGCAAGAAGTCGCTCGGCTCCGGCATCGTGGTCTTCGTTGGCGCCGGCGAGGACAACAAGGCGAGCGTCGTGGTCGGTGTCACCGACGATCTGACCGCTCGCTTCAGCGCCGTCGATCTGGTGCGCGTGGCATCCGCTGCCTTGGGCGGGCAGGGCGGCGGCGGTCGGCCTGACATGGCCCAGGCCGGCGGCCCGGATGCCTCGAAAGCCGAGGAAGCGATTGCTGCGGTGAAGGCGGCGCTGGAAGCTGCGTGAATCCTCCACCAGTCAGGCGAGGCCGAAGTGGCAGCGGGGATGATGTGGCAACGTTGACCATGTATCAAGTCGACGCCTTTGCCGAACGGGCTTTCCAGGGCAACCCTGCTGCCGTTCTCATTTTGGCGGACTGGCTATCGGACGATGTGATGCAGGCCATCGCAAACGAGAACAATCTTGCTGAAACCGCGTTTGCGCGGCCGAATGGCGAGAGTTGGGATTTGCGCTGGTTCACGCCGGTTCATGAAGTCGACTTCTGTGGCCATGCTACTCTTGCGACCGCCCATGTATTGGCCGCGGAACACAATGTGCCTGGCGACATGGCCTTTGCCACGCGGGTGGGTGAGTTACGAGTTTCCCAGCGGGAAGGTACCTACCAGCTCGATCTGCCGTGTTTTCCGCCGCAGCCGCTCGGAGGGAAGTTAACGCTGGCGCTGCAAGAGATATTTCCCCTGCGTCCGGTTGCGAGCTTCCGCAATTTCGAAAACCTGTTTGTCGAGCTTGCCGACGAGGCTTCCGTACGGTCATTCGTTCCCGATCTGCTGAGGATCGGAACCCTTCATCCTCTTGGCCTGGTCATTACGGCGCCTGGGCGAGCCCATGATTTCGTCTCGCGTTATTTCGTGCCTGGGGCGGGCATTCCCGAGGACCCGGTGACTGGCTCCACTCATGCGACACTGGTGCCTTACTGGTCTGAAAAACTCGGCAAGACGCATCTGTCGGCATTCCAATGCTCGCGGCGCGGCGGGCATTTGCTGTGCGACCTGGCTGGAGATCGCGTGCTGATCATAGGTCGTGCGAAGACTTTCATGAAGGCGGAAATCTATCTTCCCGAATGAGCAGCTGCCATTCGGAGACCGCTTCGCCTCACCCGGCCTTTTCAGTACGGGCAAAACTCGGGCGCTCGGCGATGCGAACCCACCAGGCCTGGACATCGGCAAACTCGGCGAGCAGGTTCCGCCCTTCGGCGACCCTGATGAAATAGCCGATGATCGGCGCCGCATGCAGGTCGGCCAGCGTCAGTTCGCTTCCCATCAGCCATGGTCCCGGGGCTTTCAGGGAGGAGAGCGCCTGCAAAGTCGTGCGGGCCTTTAAAAGCCCGTCGGCGATCAGGGCTTCGTCGGGTGTTGTCTTCTCCAGCCGCTCGACGGCGACATCCCAGACCATAGCCCGATAGGCATAGGCGTCGAGCATGCCGATGATCTGGTTCATGGTCGCCCGACTGCGCGCCTCTTGCGGTTGCAGCGCCGGCCCGTCGAACGCCTCGTCGACATATCTGGCAATTGCGCTGGTCTCGCAAAGCCGAAACCCGTCATGCTCGAAGGCAGGGATGCGACCGAACGGGTGATGGCCGAAATACCAGCGGGGAATACCGTCCGCCGCGAAGACATCGACCGGCACAAGCTCATAGTCGATGCCCTTTTCCTCGAGCACGAGGCGGACGATGCGCACATAGACGCTGTAGTCCGCCCCGTAGAGGATCGGCTTGGTCATCTCGTTTGGCCGTCAGGCCATCGCCTTCTGCAGATTCTCATCGATCTTGTCGAGGAAACCGGTGGTCGAAAGCCATGGCTGGTCGGGGCCGATCAGCAGCGACAGGTCCTTGGTCATGAAGCCGGCCTCGACGGTCTGGATGCAGACCCTTTCGAGCGTCTCAGCAAAACGCTTCAACTCGGCGTTGTCGTCGAGCTTGGCGCGATGGGCGAGCCCGCGCGTCCAGGCGAAGATCGAGGCGATCGAATTGGTCGAGGTTTCCTCGCCCTTCTGATGCTGGCGATAGTGACGGGTGACGGTGCCATGTGCCGCCTCCGCCTCCACCGTCTTGCCGTCCGGCGTCATCAGCACCGAGGTCATCAGGCCTAGCGACCCAAAACCTTGCGCCACCGTGTCCGACTGCACGTCGCCATCGTAGTTCTTGCAGGCCCAGACATAGCCGCCCGACCATTTCAGGCTGGAGGCGACCATGTCGTCGATCAGCCGGTGCTCGTACCAGATCTTTTTCGCCTTGAATTCGGCCTCGAATTCAGCCTCGTAGACTTCCTGGAAAATGTCCTTGAAGCGGCCGTCATAGGCCTTGAGGATGGTGTTCTTGGTCGAGAGGTAGACCGGGTAGTTGCGCAGCAGGCCGTAATTCAGCGAGGCGCGGGCGAATTCCCGGATCGACTCGTCGAGATTGTACATGGCCATGGCGACGCCGGCGGCCGGCGCATCGAACACCTCATGCTCGATGACCTTGCCGTCCTCGCCGACGAACTTGATCGTCAGCTTGCCCTTGCCGGGAAAGCGGAAGTCGGTGGCACGGTACTGGTCGCCGAAGGCATGACGGCCCACTATGATCGGCTTGGTCCAGCCGGGCACCAGCCGCGGCACGTTCTTCATGATGATCGGCTCGCGAAAGATGGTGCCGCCGAGGATGTTGCGGATGGTGCCGTTCGGCGACTTCCACATCTTCTTCAGCTTGAATTCCTCGACACGCTGCTCGTCGGGCGTGATCGTTGCGCATTTCACGCCAACGCCATGTTTCTTGATGGCATTGGCCGAATCGATCGTCACCTGGTCGTTGGTGGCGTCGCGGTGCTCGACGCTGAGGTCGTAATATTCAAGCTTGAGGTCGAGATAGGGGTGAATCAGCTTATCCTTGATGAACTGCCAGATGATGCGGGTCATCTCGTCGCCGTCGAGTTCGACGACCGGGTTCGCCACCTTGATCTTCGCCATGGAAAGAATGCCTCATTGTTGGGGATCGGAACGGCCTTGCCCGCATGGCTTTCGGCCGGGGATGCGGCCCGTATATCAAAGCATTTTTGGCCGCGCAAACGGCGATCCGCGTGGCCTGGCTCGACTACCGCCATCGGCCTCTCCTTGTGAACGCTTCATTTTCGCGGCCGGATATGGCAGGGGACGCTGAAATGCCGCAAACAGCAGTTCATTGACATCATGCAAGCCAGTAACGACATCCCTCCTGCCGCAGGCCCGGCGATCATCCTCGTCGAGCCGCAGCTCGGCGAGAATATCGGCATGGTCGCGCGCGCCATGGCGAATTTTGGGCTTGCCGAACTGCGCCTCGTGAATCCGCGCGACGGCTGGCCAAGCGAGAAGGCGCGCGCTGCCGCGAGCCGCGCCGACCATGTCATCGATGCCGTCACGGTCTTTGACGATCTGGCCTCGGCGGTTGCCGACCTGAACTTCGTCTTCGCCACCACGGCGCGCGCGCGTGATAATTTCAAGCCGGTGCGCGGACCGGTCGAGGCGGGCAGGGCGCTGAGAGCGCGCCAGCAAGCCGGGCAGCGCACCGGCATCCTGTTCGGCCGCGAGCGGTTCGGGCTCTACAATGACGAGGTCGGCCTCGCCGACGAGATCGTCACCTTCCCGGTCGATCCCGCCTTCTCTTCGCTCAACATTGCCCAGGCGGCCCTGCTGATGTCCTATGAATGGATGAAGTCGGGCTTGGAAGATGAGACGAAAACCAATTTTTCCAGCCCTGACATGATGCCGGCGACCAAGGAACAGTTGCACGGCCTGTTCGCGTATCTGGAAGGCGCGCTCGAGGCGCGCGGCTATTTCCGTCCGGCGCCGAAGAAGCCGAAGATGGTCGACAATCTGCGCGCGGTGCTGACGCGTGCCGGCTTCGCCGAGCAGGAGCTCAAGGTGCTGCGCGGCATAATATCATCGCTGGACAGGTTTTCGCCGGCCATGCCGCGCGGCGACGGATCGCCGGGTGATGATCCAAGACGGCTTCCGGCAGCCGCGGCACGCGCCGCCAAGGCGGAAGACAACGACTAGGAACAAATCGTTGGGCCTACCACTGGTAACCGAATGTTATTTGGTGGGGTCCATCATTTCAAAATGATGGACCCTCGGATGTGCGACCATCTTCCTGCCGTGGTCCCAGCCTTCCCTCTGAGTCCCAGTCTTTTCTCGTAATCCCAGTCCTTTCTCCTAATCAATGACAATGACCAACCCTTCAAACCCCCGTCCAATCCTGATGTTCGATTCCGGCATCGGCGGCCTGACGGTGCTGCGCGAAGCGCGCGTGCTGATGCCCGACCGCCGCTTCGTCTATGTCGCCGACGACGCGGCTTTCCCTTATGGGGCTTGGGAGGAACCGGCGCTGAGGGCACATGTACTGGAGCTGTTCGGCAGGCTGCTCGCCCGTTTTTCGCCAGCTATTTCGGTCATCGCCTGCAACACCGCCTCGACGCTGGTCATCGATGCGCTGCGCGAACGATTTCCCGGCCATCCTTTCGTCGGCACGGTGCCGGCGATCAAGCCGGCGGCGGAACGCACGCGCTCCGGACTTGTTTCGGTGCTGGCGACGCCCGGCACCGTCAAGCGCCAGTATACGCGCGACCTAATCAGCAAATGGGCCCAGAAATGCCATGTCCGCCTGGTTGGCAGCGACGGCCTGGCGGGACTGGCCGAGGTCTATATGCGCGAGGGCTTTGTCGACGAAGAGGCCGTGCGTGCTGAGATCGCACCGTGCTTCGTCGATCATGATGGACTGCGGACCGACATCGTCGTGCTTGCCTGCACCCATTATCCCTTTCTGGCCAACCGCATGCGCAAGACGGCACCTTGGCCGGTTGATTGGCTCGATCCAGCTGAAGCGATCGCGCGACGGGCGCTCTCGCTGCTCGTTGACATCGAGGGCAGGAATCGCGGCGACGCGCTGCCGGAAGGCGCCGATGTTGCTGTCTTCACCTCAAAGAGGGTTGATTTCCCGACTCGCCGCCTGATGCAGGGGTTTGGGCTGGCGATTTCCTGATATTTAGGAACATCATCCCGACCGATACGTTTTCTCCCATTGGCAACAGGAGAAACGATCATGCCAGCCACATCAAAGTCCCAGCAGAAAGCTGCCGGCGCGGCATTGTCCGCCAAGCGTGGCGAGACCAAGAAGAGCGAGCTCAAAGGCCCTTCGAAGGGAATGTACAAATCCATGAGCGAAAAACAGCTCGAGGAATTTGCCGAGACCAAACGTAAGGGCCTGCCGGAGAAGAAAGCGAAGCACTAGCCGCTCGTCCGCACCAGGCAGGGAGGTCGGTTCCGGTTCCATGGTTTGACAGCCGCGGCCGAGCCGCGGCCCTTGGGTCGTATCCACTCGCCATCACCGGCGCCAGCCGCAAGCTTGACACCGGTTAAATCTCCGTTTAATCAGCCCATCAACACCGGGCCGCAATGCCCGGTGGTTTCTTTATGTGCGCAAGACGTTTGGGAAGCGCTCTATTTCCCGGGTCTTGTGTAAAATGACGTGTCCCGTGGGTTTTCCGCCGCGTTGCGTGGGAAAACCCTGTCAGGTCTCGAAAACGGGGGCCAGAGGAGGGCGCGTTTCCTTCACCCGGACCATGAGGTTCCGGGTGTACTGTTTTGAAAGGGAATGCGATGAGCAAGCGCGAATCTGCGAAATACAAGATCGACCGCCGTCTCGGCGAAAACATCTGGGGCCGCCCGAAATCCCCGGTCAACAAGCGCGAATACGGTCCCGGCCAGCATGGCCAGCGCCGCAAGGGCAAGCTTTCCGATTTCGGCCTGCAGCTGCGTGCCAAGCAGAAGCTGAAGGGTCACTACGGCGACGTTTCGGAAAAGCAGTTCCGCAAGGTCTATGAAGAGGCGGATCGTCGCAAGGGCGACACCTCGGAGAACCTGATCGGCCTGCTCGAATCGCGTCTCGACGCGGTCGTCTACCGCGCCAAGTTCGTGCCGACCATTTTTGCCGCCCGCCAGTTCGTCAATCACGGCCACATCAATGTCAACGGCAAGCGCGTCAACATCGGCTCGTACCGCTGCAAGCCGGGCGACGTCATCGAAGTGCGCGAAAAGTCGAAGCAGCTGGTGATCGTCCTGGAATCGGTAGGCCTGGCCGAGCGCGACGTGCCTGATTACATCGAGGTCGACCACAACAAGATGACCGCGACCTTCGGGCGCATCCCCGGCCTGTCGGATGTTCCATTCGCCGTGCAGATGGAACCGAACCTGGTCGTCGAATTCTATTCGCGCTGATCGATTTCTTCATCTGCAACAGCATCGAAGGCCGCCCCTCGAGGCGGCCTTTTCTTTTGGGCATCCGAAAATCGATTTCGATTTTCGGGCCGATGCGCTAATCCGGGCAGCAACAAGGACCTTTGGGGCCGACGCGCCATGAACATGCTGCCTGATGCCAAGACACTCGAACCGATCGCCGATGCCGCAGGCGGCTTTCATCCGCTGTTTGCCGATGTGCCGTCCTCCGTCGAGTTCAACAAGCTGCGCAAACGGCTGCTGCGTCTCGCCCGTCAGGCGATCGACGATTTTTCGATGGTGAGGCCAGGCGATCGCTGGCTGGTTGCCTTGTCGGGCGGCAAGGATTCCTATGGCCTGCTCGCTTTGCTGCTCGACCTCAAATGGCGCGGGCTGCTGCCGGTCGAGCTGTTGGCCTGCAATCTAGACCAGGGCCAGCCCAATTTTCCCAAACACATATTGCCCGACTATCTCAATAAATACGCCATCCCGCACCGCATCGAATATCAGGACACTTATTCGGTGGTGACCGACAAGCTTCCCGAGGGCAGCACCTACTGTTCGCTGTGCTCGCGGCTCAGGCGCGGCCATCTCTACCGCATCGCGCGGGAGGAGGGTTGCTCGGCGCTGGTGCTCGGGCATCACCGCGAGGACATACTTGAAACCTTTTTCATGAACCTATTCCATGGTGGGCGCCTCGCCGCCATGCCGCCAAAACTGCTCAACGACGACGGCGACGTCATGGTGCTGCGGCCGCTTGCCTTTTGTGCCGAGGCCGATCTCGAAAAATTCGCCAGCGCCATGAAATTCCCGATCATCCCGTGCGATCTATGCGGGAGCCAGGATGGCTTGCAGCGCAATGCGATGAAGGCGATGCTCGACGGCCTGGAAAAGCGCATGCCCGGCCGCAAGGACACGATGATCCACGCCATGACCAATGTGCGGCCCTCGCATCTGCTCGACAGAAAGCTGTTCGATTTCGCCGCCCTCAACGAGACCCACACCACAAGGCAAGACATTCCCGATGACATTTGACGATACCGCGATCGACTGGCTTGCCACCCTTCTGTCCGACGCCGCCATTGCCGAGATCATGCCGCGTTTTCGTCGGCTGGATGAGGGCGAGGTTCGCCAAAAAACCTCGGCAGCCGACCTGGTGACGGAGGCCGACGTGAATGCCGAGCGGCTCATCACCGTCAGGCTGCGTGAGCGTTACCCCCAGGCGATGATCGTCGGCGAAGAGGCATGCTCCGACGATCCGGCGCTGCTCCAGGGTCTCGGCGACGCCGATCTCGCCTTCGTCATCGATCCGGTCGACGGCACCTTCAACTTCGCCTCCGGCGTGCCGCTGTTCGGCGTCATGCTCGGCGTCGTGGTGAAGGGCGAGACCGTCGCCGGCATCATTCACGATCCCGTCGGCAAGGACTGGCTGATCGGCGCCAAGGGTGCCGGCAGCCACATACGGCATGCGCATGGCACTCTGGAGAAGGTGCATGTCGCCGAGCCTGCACCGATCTCGCAAATGACCGGTGCGGTTTCCTGGCAATACATGCCCGAGCCGGAACGGTCACGGCTGGCGCGCAACCAGACGAAATCCCTGTCGCAGTTCGGCTATCGCTGCGCGGCGCACGAATACCGCCTGCTGGCGAGCGGCCACGCCCACTTCGTCGTCTACAACAAGCTGATGCCGTGGGATCATCTGGCCGGTGTGCTGATTCATGCCGAGGCAGGTGGTTACGCGGCGCGTTTCGACGGCAGCGCCTATCTGCCTTCGCATGTCGGAGGCGGCCTTCTTGTCGCGCCGGACAAGGAAAGCTGGCACGAACTGCGCCGCGAGCTCTGGGCGGAATAGGCCGTCCGGCATCGATCCGGTTCAGGCCACGCCCGGCCGATCTCGATTAGCCCGCATTGCGCTCGATATGATTCCGACTTTTAGGGTCACGCGCTAGCCGAGGCTGTCGCCCAGGTTTCCGCGATTGCGACTACGGCGGCGTTGATCGGCCCGCTCGGGATCGTCGGCATCACTGACGCGTCGACGATGAAGACGTTGTCGAAGCCGTTCAGCCGCAAATCCGGGTCGACGACGGCGTCGGCATCCCCGCCCATCCTGCACGTGCCGGCAGGATGATGATGTGTGGAAGCGGCGCTCGCGATGAAAGCGTCAAGATCGGCGTCCGACCGCACCGGCGATCCCGGCAGGACTTCCACGTCGCGCCATTCGTCGAGCGCTGGATGATGACCAATGGTGCGCGCCGTCTTCAGGGCCGTCCTGAAAACCGCCCGGTCGTGTTCGGTTTCGAGATAATGCGGGTCGATGATGGGTGCATCGGCCCGGCCCGGCCCGCTCGGTGCGATGCGCCCACGGCTGGTCGGATGGGTGACGCCGCATAGAATCGTGAAAGCCGAGCCATAGGGCGGGGCACTCAGGCCGTCTGCGGCTGATGGGGCAACGACGCAGGCGAGCACGATATCGGGGCTTCCCGTCGAACGAGTAATATCGCTGCCATGCAGGTACATCAGCGATTCCGAGTGCTGCAGGCGCGACGGCGGCAGCGGTTTTTTGGTGCTGTAGACATTTCCAAGAACCAGCAGATGGTCCTGCAAATTGCGGCCGACATCGCTTCGGTCGGCGAGGCAGCGTATCCCCGCTTGCGTCAGCGTATCCGCATCGCCAATGCCCGACCGCATGAGGATGAGCGGCGACGACACCGCGCCGGCGCAAAGAACGATCCTGTCGGCGGAGACCGTCGTGGTCTCTCCGTCACGCACGACAGCCACACCCGTGGCCCGCTGGCCCTCCAGCAGGAGGTGCTCGACCTCGTGGGCGGTGAGCAAGGCAAGGTTCGGTCGTGCCCTGACCTCCGGCGGCAGATAGGCATCGGCGACGCTCAGGCGCCGGCCGGCGCGGATGTTCAGCGAATTGGGGCTGGTGCCGGCCAGCTCGCCGCTGTTGTGATCGGTCAAGGCGGAGATTCCCATGGCCCGTCCGGCGGCCATATAGGCGCGGACGACGGGGCTGACCTCTGCATCCGGCAGGTAGACGTCCAACGGTCCGCTACGGCCGCGCGACGGCGCATCGAAGGCGGTGAAAGCTTCACTGCGGACAAAGCCCGGCAACAAGCCCGAAAAGGACCAGCGCTCGCCGCCGGCAGCCGCCCAGGGTTCGAAATCATCGGGATGACCACGCACATAGGCCATGGCATGCAGGCAGCTCGAACCGCCGACGATCTTTCCACGTGGCCATTCGTGCACGCGGTTTGCGGTAAAGGGTTGCGGCACTGTCCGATAGGCCCAGTCGTAGGCGCGGCCTTGCAGCATCGTCCATTTCAGCGGGTTGGCGATGTCGGGATCGGACGGCATCACCCCGGCCTCGATCAGGCCGACCTGGCATGATCGGTCCTCGCTCAGCCGGCTGGCCACCACCGAGCCGGCCGATCCCGCGCCGACGACCAGCACGTCGAAATGACGTTTCACTTTTGAAGTCCCCGCGCAGGCTGCCTGGCTAATAGGAAAACACGCTTATGCGGCAAAGGCGCCGGCATTCGATCGTTCGGTGATCTGTCTTTGCACGGACAGCAAATGCGCGCGCATCGCCGCCTCGGCCGCTTCCGGGTCGCGTTTCGAGATCGCTTCGGCAATCAGACGATGTTCGCCGTCGCGCTCGGCGATCCGCTTGGGGCAGGTGGGTGCCGCGGTGCGTGCGATCTTCACCCGCGCATCGACCCCGACCTGGCGCAGCATCTTGTAGAATTCAGCGGCAAGATGGTTGCGAGCGGCTGCAACGATGGCGAGATGAAACGCGAAATCGACTGCGCCCGACGAGGCATTCTCCGGCGTGGTTGCCGCATCGATGATCCGGGCCGTCTCGAATGACGAAGCGCGCAGCGATGCCAGCCGGGCGAGGCCCGGCTCCATCAGCAGGCGCAATTCCAAAACCTCGATTGGATTGGTTACCCTGACAAGCTCCTCGCCATATCGGGGCAGGGCGGTTGGCGCACGCCTGGCGCGCGCCGGTTTCAAATCGCCTGACTGACGCAGCAATTCGAGCGCCTTGCGAAGCTGGTGACGCTTCACATTCAGATGTTCGGCAAGGTCACGCTCGGAAGGCAACTTGCCGCCACCCTGTTGCAACCGGCGGACCGCTGCAATGATGTCGTCGAGATCCGATGATACGATCTGCGGCTCGAATGCGTTCAAAACCAAATCTCCTGTCTGATCGGCAGCCGCCGACTCAACGTCCTGACATCATCTTGTGACGCGGAATCGATGAACACGGCACTCAACCAACTCAACCAATCTACATCTGCGCCCAGTGGTTGACAACACCAGTTGCGCGATGGTTGAGTGCCGCAGTTGTTTCTTTGACGGCTCACATCTCGGTGGGGCCGTCCTTCTCCCGAGGACCGTGCATGCCGTTTGGGGAAACATTTGACTATGTCATTGTCGGAGCCGGGTCGGCCGGCTGCGTGCTTGCAAACCGCCTGAGCGAAGATCCGGATGTTTCCGTGCTGCTCTTGGAAGCCGGGGACTGGGATCGCGATCCGATGATCCATATCCCGCTTGGCTGGGGCAAGATTCTGACCGAGCGCCGTCACGACTGGATGTATTTCTGCGAGCCCGAGGCCAATGTCGGCGGACGCAAGGTCGAATGCGCACGCGGCAAGGTCATCGGCGGCTCCTCCTCCACCAACGCCATGGCCTATGTGCGCGGCAATCGTGGCGACTATGATCGCTGGGCGGCCAGCGGCCTGACCGATTGGTCGTTCGACAAGGTGCTGCCCTATTTCAAGAAGCAGGAGCGCTGGGAAAAGGGCGAGAGCGACTATCGCGGCGGCAGCGGT
This sequence comes from Mesorhizobium sp. M6A.T.Cr.TU.016.01.1.1, assembly GCF_003952585.1. Lineage (NCBI taxonomy): Bacteria > Pseudomonadati > Pseudomonadota > Alphaproteobacteria > Hyphomicrobiales > Phyllobacteriaceae > Mesorhizobium > Mesorhizobium sp. M6A.T.Cr.TU.016.01.1.1. The sequence goes on along the minus strand of NZ_CP034452.1, from coordinate 6,240,903 downwards.
CCGCTGAACACCCAGTTCTGCCGCTACAAGGACGAGCTGATCGATGCTTTTGCCACCGCCAGCCGGGATGCCGGATATCCTCAGACCGACGACTATAATGGCGCCGTGCAGGAAGGTTTTGGTCGCCTGCAGATGACGATCGCAAACGGTCGCCGCTGCTCGACCGCGTCGGCCTATCTGCGTCCCGCCATGCGCCGCAGCAATGTCAAGGTGCTGACCGGCGCGATGGCGACGAGGATCCTGCTGAAGGATGTGCGCGCGACCGGCATCGCCTATACCAGAGGCGGCGCGAGCCACCAGGTTTTGGCACGGCGTGAGGTCCTGCTTGCCGGTGGTGTCATCAATACGCCTCAACTGCTGATGCTGTCGGGGATCGGCGATAGTGGCGAGCTCGCCGCGCATGGTATCGAGGCGAAAGTCGACCGTCCGGAGGTCGGCAAGAACCTGCAGGACCACGTTTCAGTCATTTTGATGTATCGGCGCAAGCAGCCGGGACCATTCCTCAAGATGATGCGGGCCGATCGTATCGGGCTGGATTTCGTCAAGACCTATCTCACCGGCAAGGGCTTTTCTGGCGATGTGCCTGGCGGGGTCGTGGCATTCCTGAAAAGCGATGCAAGTCGGCCATTGCCGGACGTCCAACTGCTTTTCACGGCTGCACCGCTTGCCGCATGGCCCTACATGGCACCATTCAAGGCGCCCTTCGCCGATGGTTTTGCGACGCGCATCGTCGCCGTCCAGCCGGAGAGCAGGGGGAGCGTGAAGCTGGCGTCGAGCGACCCGTTGGCCGCGCCGCTGATCCACCAGAATTTCCTGTCCTCACCGCGTGACTGGCAGTCGCTCCGCGCCGGCTTCCGCGTGGCGCGCAACCTCGCTGCGCAACCATCGATGACGCCGTTTATCGCCTCGGAATTCTTTCCGGGGCCGCAATGCCAGAGCGACGACGAGATCGATGAGCATATTCGCAAGACCTCGATCACCGTGCACCATCCCGGCGGCACCTGTCGCATGGGTGTCGACGCCGGGTCGGTGGTCGATCCCGAACTGCGGGTGCGCGGTGTTGCCGGTCTTCGCGCAGTGGATGCTTCCGTGATGCCGGACCTCATCTGCGGGAACATCAATGCGGCGGTCATCATGATCGCCGAAAAGGCCTCGGACCTGATCCGCAGCCGTGCTGAACAAGCCATGGCGGCCTGATTGGCGGCACCCGGTGTTCAACCAAAATCCTTTGGTTGAAAGAAAAATTCGAATTGGTTGGGCTGCCGAGCAGTTGCTGCGGTCGCGGTAGTTTGATCTGCATCTGCTCGATTATCCGTTTTCTCGCGCATTTCCGAGTTTTTCTGCCGCTTTTCGTGGCATTTGCCTTTCAGAAAAGCACTCAACCAAAAACTTAAAAGATTCTCAGTTTTGGGATTGTCGAGCAAAACCAATCCGAATACGGTTGAGTTGGTTAAATGCATTTTCTTCGCGAAGAGAGGTGTCAGACATGTCCATGGCGCAACCAGCAGACCTTGCCGTCACCAACAAGAAGGCCGCGCTGAAGGGCCTGTATGACGCCCTCTACGAAAAGAACATGTTTCCGTTCTGGGCGACATCGGAAGGCGTCGATCACGACGAGATTAAGCAGCTCATGGCGACGTCGAAGGCGATACCCTTCGTCTGGTCCTATGCCGACATCGAGCCGCTGCTGCAGCGCGCCGCCGAACTGGTCACCATGGACGATAGCGAGCGCCGCTCGCTGATCCTGGTCAATCCCGGTCTTGCGCCCAAGCGCGCATCGGTCAGCACGATGTACACCGCCTATCGCCTGAATGATCCAGACGAGATCATGCCGCCGCACAAGCACTCGCCGAGCGCCATACGTTTTGGCCTGACCGGCAAGGGCAACTTTACCGGCGTCGAAGGCGAGGATGTGGTTTTCGGCCCCGGCGACATGGTGCTGACACCCAATGATGCCTGGCACAATCACGGCACTGTCGGCGGCGAGCAGGCGGTCAACCTTTCGGTTCTCGACCTGCCGCTGGTCGAGACACTGCACGCCGTGCATTTCGACCACAAATACACCGAGATGGTCGACGGCAAGGAAGTCGAGAAGAAGGTGCAGACCGCCCGTTTCCCGAGCGATTATTCGCAACGCATCTATGGGGAGGGCGGCCTGATGCCGCGCTTCGTCGACCACAAACGCGGCGGCGGCCTGTCGTCGCCGATGTATGTCTATCGCTGGGAGAAGATGGAAGCGATCCTAGATGCCCACAAGGATTGGGACGGCGATCCGCACGAAGGTATCGTCATCGACTATGTCGACCCCACCACCGGCGGCCCGGTCTTCCACACGATCAACTTCTACGTCCAGATGTTGCGGCCGGGCGAAAAGACGCTGCCGCAGCGCGAGACCGCCAGCCTGCTGTTGGCGCCGTTCCGCGGCAATGGCCATTCAATCATCGACGGCAAGCGCTACGACTGGAACCAGTTCGACACGATCGCCATACCGGGTGGTTCCTGGGTCGAGCACGTCAATGGCTCCTCGTCCGAGCCGGTCATCTTCTTCGGCGCGACCGATGCGCCGACCCAGAAGGCGCTGCTCCTCTACAAGCGCTGGGGCCGCAACCAGGCCGGCGATCTACTCCGCATCGTCTAGCTTTTGCAGCGGAAACCTGTCCGCGCCGCCATAGTGGCGCGGACACCGAAAAAGACGTTTTCAGCAGCAAGGGCGTATGCATTTGGTTTCGGCGTTCAACACAAAGCTGATCGGCCATATCGACTGTCCGGGCGGTGGTCAGGTCTGGGTCGACCGCAACGTTCTCTATATCGGCCACATGCGTCCGCCGAGCGGCACGACGCTGGTCGATATTTCCGATCCGCGCAATCCGAAGAAGATCGCGACGATCGATGTTCCGCCGGGTTGGCATTCACACAAGGTGCGCGCCCAGGACGGTCTGATGATCATCAACCACGAGCGCTTCGGCGATGCGGGCCCTGCCGATTTCGGCGGTGGCCTGGCGCTTTACGACACGAGCCGGCCGGCAGAGCCGAAGCTCATCTCGAAGTGGATAACCGGCGGCCATGGCGTGCATCGCTACGACTATGACGGCCGCTACGCCTATATCTCGCCAACCGCCGACGGCTATGTCGGCAACATCGTGATGATCCTCGACCTGATCGATCCGGCGAGCCCGGTCGAGGTCGGGCGCTGGTGGATACCAGGCCAGTGGACCGGCGGCGGTGAAGAGTATCCGTGGCATGACTACGTCACGCCACGCTGCCACCATCCGCTGCGCATGGGCGACCGGCTCTATGTCAGCTACTGGCATCACGGCCTGTTCATCCTCGACATTTCCGACATTTCGAAGCCGAAGCTTGTTTCGCATATCAATTCGAGCCCGAGTTTTCCGCATCCCACGCATACATGCCTGCCGATCCCGCAGCCGCTCAAGGGCCGCAACATCATGGTGGTGGCGGACGAGGATGTCGCCAAGCTCCGGCCTTCGCCGCCGGCCTTCACCTGGATCTATGACATCACCGACGAGACGAACCCGCTGCCGATCTCGACCTTCCAGGTGCCCGGCCTCGACCCGGACGGCGCACCGCAACCGCCGATGACCGGCTGCCATCAGCCTTCCGAACGGTTCAAGGGCACCATCATTCCGTTTGCATGGTTCGCGCAGGGGCTGCGGCTGGTCGACATCGCCGACCCGTTCGCACCCAAGGAGGTCGGCCATTTCATGCCCGATGCGCCTGAAGGCGCCGAGCGCTCATCTTCCAACGACGTCACCATCGACGACCGCGGCATCGTCTACCTGATCGACCGTATCCGTGGTGTCGACATCATCGAAACCAGCGTTCTCTAGGGGGACAGGTTGAGCGACAGCACGCGAAAATCCGCCAGTCACTACGCAATCGGCAAGAAGAATCCGAACCTGCCGTTTCATCCGGCGGTGCGTGCCGGTGATTTCATTTTCGTCTCCGGCCAGGTGCCGAAGGACGAGAACAACAACATGATCAGCGGCACGATCGAGGAAGAGACGCTGGCGACGCTGAAGACTATCGCGCGCGTCATTGCCGACGAGGGTGCAACGCTTTCCGATGTCGTGCGGATAACGACGTATCTCGAGGATACGCGCGACTTCGGCCGCTACAACAAGGCGTTCCTCGAAGGGATCGGCGACGCGGTGCTGGCACGCACGACCGTCGAGGCAAAGGCCGTCATCAACACCAAGATCGAAATGGACGCCATCGTCTACAAGCCGCTGCCGGCCGGCAAGTAGGCCACGACACAATCGAGGAGACGACATGTACAAGCTTTTGGGACGCCAGACATCGGGCAACGTTCAAAAGGTGCTCTTCATGCTCGAAGAGCTTGGTACGCCATATAAGCGCGAGGATTACGGCCGCCAATTCGAAAACACCCAGACGGCCGAATACAAGGCACTCAACCCGACGTCGAAGGTCCCAACGCTGGTCGACGGCGACACCGTGATCTGGGAGTCCAACACCATCCTGCGCTATCTCGCGGCATCCGGCGGCGAGCAGCTGAATGGCGCCACCCCTGCCGAAAAGACCGAGGTCGAGCGCTGGATGGATTTTCTGCTGGCGGCGGTCAATCCCGGCTATATGGCCGCCTTCAAGGGTGTCAAGCTGACGCCCGAAGAGCAGACCGCCGAATACAAGGAACAGGTGAAGGACCTTGTGGCGCAACTCAAGATCATTGACGGGCATCTGGCCGGCAAGGATTTCCTGGCGCTGGGCAAGCTGACGATCGCCGATATCGCCTGCGCGCCGATCCTGAAACGCTGTATCGACTTCAAGATCGACCGGCCGTCGCTGCCTAATCTCGAGCGCTGGGTGGCCGCGATCGCCGCTCGTCCGGCCTTCAAGGCGGCGACCGCCGCGGCTCCCGCAAAGGCCGCATGATGATCAAGCGCGCCGCCCTCATCGGACTGGGAACGATGGGTCCGGGCATCGCCGCGCGGCTTTCGCGGGGCGGGCTCGACGTGGCGGCGTATGATGTTTCCGAAGTTGCGGTCGAACGCGCCCGCGGCATGCTCGATTTGGCCGGCGGGGTTCTGGACCGGCTCGACATCAAGGGGCCGACTGCGGGCGCGGGCACGGTGCGGTTCGTCCGCACCCTCGCCGAGGCTGTCGATGGTGCGGAGCTGGTCATCGAGAACGTGCCTGAGAATATCGACATCAAGGCCGAGACCTATCGTGCCATCGACCCGCTGATCGGTTCTTCGGTGATCGTCGCCTCGGATACCTCAGGCATTCCGATCACCAAGCTGCAGGCCCATATCTCCCATCCCCAACGGATGGTCGGCATGCACTGGTCGAACCCGCCGCACATCATTCCGATGATCGAGGTGATCGGCGGCGAGAAGACCGCGCCTGAAACCGTGGCGACCATACGCGAGCTGATCCGCTCGATCGGCCTGTTGCCGGTGGTCGTGAAGAAAGACGTTCCCGGCTTCGTCGAAAATCGCGTGCTTTACGCGCTGCTGCGCGAGGCTGTCGATCTGGTTGAGCGCGGCGTCATCGAGCCGGAGGATCTCGATACCTGCGTCTCCTGGGGCATCGGCTACAAGATCGCCGTTATCGGGCCAATGGCGCTGCTCGATATGGCCGGCCTCGATATCTACAAATCCGTCTCGTCGTTCCTCAACGCCGATCTTTCCAATCGTGATGATGTCGCGCCGATGGTTCTGGAGAAGACCGGCGCATCAAAGTTCGGCATCAAATCGGGCGAGGGCATGTTCTCCTACACGCCCGAGCAGATTAAGGCGCTGCAAGGCGAACGGGCGCGCAAGCTGGTCGCCGTGCGCCGCATCCTCGAAGGCCGGGAGTAGGCGATGGCACAAGTTGCGCGCAGCCAGGTTGGGGAGTTCTGCCGGTTGGCCGCTTGTGCGCATGGGGCCGGGAACATCGCCGTCAAGGCGGGTGTGCAAGTAATGAACGCGTATGGGGCAGCCAGCCATGCAGGTTGAAACCATTCGACCCGCCGGTGGCAGACCGACCCACATCCGCCACGACGATCTCATTTCCACCAAGGGCGTTTCGGTGGTGATGGGCACGGATCAGAACCGGCAGCTGATCCTTAGGGATATTGATCTTTCGGTTCCGAAAGGGTCGTTCGTATCCCTGATCGGCCCTTCGGGTTGCGGCAAGAGCACATTGCTCAAAGTGCTGGCTGGGCTGGTCAGTCCGAGCAGCGGCAGCGTCTCGGTTGCCGGCGTTTCACCAGGCGAGGCGGCGCGCAAACGGATGATCGGTCTCGTCTTCCAGGACGCCAATCTGCTGCCGTGGAAAAACGCCGTCGACAATGCCTCGATGCTGCTCGGCATCGCCGACAAGTCGATGTCGCGCGCGGCGCTGCGAGCGCGTGGGCAGGAGATGCTGGAACTGGTGGGACTTGGCGACGCCGCCCACAAGCGCCCAAACGAACTGTCTGGCGGCATGCGGCAGCGGGTCGCCATCGCCCGGGCTCTGGCGCTCGATCCGGCGGTCTTGCTGATGGACGAGCCGTTTGGCGCGCTTGATGCGATCACCCGCGATTCGATGGGTCAGTCGCTGCTAGAGATCTGGCAGCGGACCGGCAAGACGATCGTCCTGGTGACGCATTCCATCGATGAAGCCATTCACTTGTCCCGACAGGTCCATGTGCTGGGGATCAACCCAGGACGCATTACCCAGAGCCTGGACATTCCGCTGCCTTATCCGCGCGACACTTCCGTGACCGAAGTCCCCGAATTCGTCAGGCTGGTGCTTCAGCTTCGGACCATGCTGCGATCCAGTCATGAGCCAGGAGGCGCGACGTGAGCGAGCAACCTCTCATGAAACTCTCCCAGCCACAGCCTGTTTCCGGCTGGAACGCGGCGACAAGCAGCTGGCTTCCGGCGGTCATCCTTTTGCTGGTGACGATCGTGTTGTGGGAAGCCGCGGTGCGGATATTCTCCATTTCCTCCTTTATCGTTCCTGCCCCATCCGAGATTGCGAAATCGCTCGTTGCGCAATGGGGCACTCTCATGCAGGCGACAGTGGTCACGGCGGGCGAAATCCTGTTTGGCTTTCTTGTCTCGGTCATAGTCGGCATTGCGCTTGCTCTCGTCATCGTGCGTTTCGACTGGCTGGGCCGCGCTCTGTACCCGCTCGTCGTGTTGTTCCAGAACGTGCCGAAAGTTGCGCTGGCGCCGATCTTCATCCTCTGGTTCGGCTACGGGCTCGCCCCCAAAATCGGACTTATTCTGGTCATTGCCTTCTTCCCGGTGACGCTGTCGATGCTGGCTGGCATGCAGTCGGTCGACCGTTCGCTTCTGTCGCTGATGAATTCGGTTGGTGCCAGCCCGACCCAGATCCTGTTCAGGATCCGTGTTCCCCACTCGCTTCCGAGCCTGATGGCTGGAACCAAAATTGCAGCGACCCTGAGTGTGATCGGCGCGATCGTCGGCGAATTTGCCGGAGCCTCGGACGGGCTCGGCTACGTCATCCAGTTCGCGTCGACCCAACTCGACACGCCCTTGGTCTTTGCGGCGCTGCTGCTCGTTTCCGTGCTCGGCATCGCCTTCTACTACGCAGCCGAAATTCTCGAACGCATCGTGGTGCCGTGGGCGCCGAAATTCAGCCAGGCCTAGGCTTCTCGAACAACCAAGATCAAAGAAGGGAACAAACATGCTGAGACGCTCTCTTATCAAGGCAGCCACCTTTGCGGCGTTTGTCGGCGCGCTTGGCTTCTCGAACGCGGCGCTGGCGGCGGATAAGGTCAACGTTCAGCTCGATTGGGTCGTGCGCGGCAATCACGCCATGTTCTTTGTCGGCAAGGACAAGGGCTTTTTCGCCAAGAACGACATCGATGTGAGCGAGGTCCGCAAGGGCTCCGGCTCGCCAGACGCCATGCGCCTGGTGGGTAACGGCAACGCTGAATTCGGCTTCGGCGATCTTCCCACGCTTGCCGTGGCAAGGTCGCAGAATGTTCCCGTCGTGGCGCTGGCGGCGGTCAACCAGCAGTCGCCGCTGGGCATCATCTCGCTCGCCAAGACGCTCAAGCTGACCAAGCCTTCCGACCTCAAGGGCCTGACCATCGGCATCCACCCGGCAGGATCCACCTACATCTTCTTCAGGGGCTTCCTGGCCGCCAACGGCATGAGCGAGAAGGACATGACGCTCAACAGCGTCTCGCCGCCTTACGAAAGCTACCTACTGCTCGGGCGTGTGCAGACAGTGGTCGGCTATCTCGACGCCGAAGTGCCCGAACTCGAAGCCAAGGCCGGCGGCCCGGGGTCGCTGAGCATCATGCTCGGCGCCGATCATGGCTGGAAAGCCTATGGCTCGGGGTTGTTCACCTCTGAAGCGATGATCAAGGACAAGCCTGATGTCGTGCGCCGTTTCGTGAAGGCCTACAGGGAAGCTTTCGACTATGTCGCGGCCCATCCGGAAGAAGCCGCCGAGATCACCGCCAAGGCCGTTCCGGGCTACGCGGAAAAGAAAGATGTCCTGCTGGCCCAGCTCAAGGCCGACATCGCCTCGACGTTCAACAGCCCGGCGACGAAGGAACACGGTCTCGGCTGGATGACGAAGGCCCAGTGGGAAGAGACCTTGAAGACGCTGACGGATCAGGGCGTGCTCAAAACGGCGCTGTCGGCAGACGACGTCTTTACCGACAAATTCCTGGCGGCAGAGTGAAGGTTCCGGCGGTGTCTGAAGTGGCAAACAGTCAGCGTCTACCGGCAGGCCAGCCTGCCGTCCGCGCTGCCGCATGTCACGGCCACTTGCCCCTTTGCGGCACTGGCCCGGTCGAGCGCGATCTGCACGCGGCTGGTGTAGGCGTGGCCGGCCAGGCCGCACCACAGCCGCTCGACAGGCAGGTTTTCGCGCTTGTCGTTGAGAATCGCAAACGTCCCGGTCTTTGGATCGAACCACAGCTCGACACGTGCGCTCTTGCCAGGCGCCGCGGTGGCGATCGTGGCCGAATACCAGTGGGCGAAGTCGGCGTTGCAGGAAAGCGCCTCGCGCCCCGCATTCGAGATCGTCAGCGGCACGGGATCGAGCCCGTCGGTGCCGGTCCGCACAGTGATGTGCCGCAATTCAACCGCGTTGGCGAACGAGGTGAACGCCAGCGTTATCGAAAGGACATATCGCACAACCACCTTGCTTGAACTCCTGATATAATTGTTCAGGCAGTCTACCTCGCTTTTGCGCAATAACAATAAGAATATCTTGGGTCAACCGAACAGAGAGGGTAACATGTCTAAGTTTTTGAAGAGCAGCGTAAGCGCTGTTATATTGAGCGGCCTCTTGCTCGGCAACGCACTTGCCGCCGAGGTCAAGTCCATTGCCATCCTGACGCCGGAAGAAGGCACCGATTATGGCTGGAACCAGCAAGGTATCGACGCTGCCAAGGCGGCGGCGAAAGCTGCCGGTGTCGAGATAGTCGTGGCGCAGGGGCTCGGCTATGGCGACGTGCGGCCGACACTGCGCGAATTGGCGGCTGACGGCGCCAGCCTGCTGATCGCTCATGCCAGCGGCTACAACACCTCGGCTCCCGAAATCGCCAAGGAAACCAAGGTGCCGGTGGCGATCGTCGACACACCGACCGGTCTGGAGAAGGGCCTCGTCGCCGACTACACGCTGAGCGGTCATGAGGGTTCGTATCTTGCCGGCCGTCTCGCCGCCAAGATGTCGCGCTCCAAGTCGGTCGGCATCGTCGTGTCCGGCGAGCCTCCGTCGTGGAACTCGCAGTCGGCAGCGTTTGCGCAGGGCGTGAAGGCCGAGAGCCCGGACGTCAAGGTTACCTATGCTGTGATCGGACCTGCCGCCTACAGCGATGCGGCCGGCGGCAAGCGCGTCACCGAAAGCGTGATCGCATCGGGCGCCGACATCATCTTCGGCCAGGGCAACGGCTCGAGCTTCGGCATGCTGCAGGCGGTCGAGACGACCAAGGCCGGGGATGGCGGCAAGGTCTATTTCATCGATGTCATCGGCGACAAGACGCCCATCGACAAAGGTTTCCTGCTGTCGTCGGTGGTCTGGAACATCGAGCCGGTCTATGCGGCGATGATCGCAGACCTGAAGGCCGACACGTTCGGCACGAAGAGCTACTCGATCGGCCTCAAGGACGATTCCGTCAAGCTTCTGAAGACCGCTGCGATCCCGGACAATATTTGGGCTGAGATCCAGGCGCTGCGCGAAGACGTCATTTCCGGCAAGACCAAGGTCGATCCGGTCTATGATGCAGCCGCCGTCAGGGCGCTGATGACCAGCGTCGCCCAGTAAGGCGATTAACAGCAGGCTGCCGGAGGGGCGATCCGTTCGCCCCTCCGGACCGATTTCATATTTTCAAGGCCTTGGCTTTTATGAGCAGTGCTTCCTCATTGTCGGTCGCTAAGCGCGATATCGTCGCGCTTGAAGGCGTCACCAAACGGTTCCCCGGCGTCGTCGCCAACGACAGCGTCGATCTGGAGATCCGTCCAGGTGAAGTGCATGTGCTTCTCGGCGAAAACGGCGCCGGAAAATCCACTCTGATAGGCATGCTGTCGGGTCTGCAGCAGCCGGACGAGGGGCGCATATTGGTCGACGGCGAGCCGACCGCGATCACTTCGCCCCGCCATGCACTGGCGCTTGGCATCGGAACCGTATTCCAGCACATGATGCTGGTGCCGACGCTGACAGTCGCGGAAAACCTGTTGCTCGGCGGACCGTGGTGGCAGCGCCCCAAGACCGAAGAATTGGAAGCGCGCGTCGCCGAGATCACCAGAACGCTCGGCATCACGGTAAAGCTGCATGCCAAGGTGTCCGAGCTTTCGCTCGGTGAGCAGCAGCAGGTCGAGATCCTGCGCGCCATGGTGCGCAACAGCCGGCTTCTGATCCTCGACGAGTCGACCTCGATGCTGACGCCGAAGGGTATCGATGAGCTGGGCGCACTGATGCGCCGCTTGGTCGAGCAGGGGTTGGCGATCGTCTTCATCACCCACAAGCTCAAGGAAGCGGCGGCCTTCGGCGATCGCATCTCGGTGCTGAAACTCGGCCGCAAGGTCGGCGAGATTCCTCCCGAGCGGTTTCGCGCGCTGGGCGAGCAGGCGATCATCTCCGAGATCGTGGAATTGATGTTCGGCAAGCAGAAGGACGACCCGGAAGCGGCCGAGCGTCCTATTCGCACCGTCCGCGCCGAAGCGGCTCCGCTGCTTCAGGTCCATGATCTCGGCGTTGCGCCGACAGACGATGCACCGGGCCTGTCGTCGATTTCGTTCGATATCCGTCCAGGCGAGCTGCTGGGCATCGCCGGTATCGACGGCAATGGCCAGAAGCAATTGGCGGAGGCGTTGGCCGGCCAGCGTGCGACGGTGGGCGGTTCGGTGCGGCTGCAGGGAGAGCCCATCGAGGCGCTGAGCGTCGGCGAACGCCGCCAGAGAGGCCTGCGTTACCTGACCGACGACCGGCTCGGCGAGGGCACGGTCGGGACCTTCCCGGTCTCGATCAATTTCTTCCTGAAGCAGGTTGGCGCGGCGCCCTTCTGGCGCAGAGGCGTCGAGCAGCGCGCCGAAATCGACAAGCGCGCGGCCCAACTGGTCCGCGAATATGACGTGCGCACGCCAAGCCTGAAGACGCCGGTCGCTCGGCTCTCTGGCGGCAATATCCAGAAGGTGCTGCTGGCGCGCGAACTCGCCGAAGGCGCAAAAGTGGTGATCTTCAACAAGCCAACCTATGGGCTCGATCTCGCCAACACATTGGCTTCGCGCCAGCGAATCCGCGATACGGCGGCTCGCGGCCTTGCCGTGCTCCTCATCTCCACCGATCTCGAAGAGTTGCTCAGCATGTGCGACCGCATCGCCGTCATCTCGAACGGGTCGCTCGTCGGCACCGTCGAGAATGCCGACGACGCTCGCACCAAGGTCGGTCGCTTGATGATCGGGCTTGCCGCATGAGCATCGACACCGCACCAGCTGCCGGCGCAACCGCCCTCGATGCCACGGCCGCGGTGGCGACGCGCCGCGACATCCAGCATCGGCTGCTGATGACCCTCGGCCCGATCCTGGCCGCGTTGATCATCGCCGGCTGCATCCTGCTTGCCGTCGGCGTCGACCCGCTTGCATATTATGGCTTTGTCCTCAAGAGAGGGCTTTTATCGCCGCTCGGCATCCAACAGACGCTGACGCGCATGGCGCCGCTGCTGTTTCTTGCCGCCGGCCTGATCGTGGCTTTTCGCGCCGGCATGTGGAATCTCGGCGGTGATGGCCAGTTCCTGCTCGGCGCGGTAACGGCGGCGGCCAGCGCTCCGGTTCTCGTGGAGGTCATGCCGGCCTGGCTGGCGCTGATCTGCTCGTTCGTCATCGCCATGTTGGTTGCAATGGTCTGGTCGCTGGTGCCGGCCCTTTTGCGGGCCTATCAAGGCGTCAACGAGATCATCACCACGCTGATGATGACGTTTCTGGGCACCTCGCTTGCCAACGTGCTGGTCAAGCTGATGTTTCGCGACCCGGGCACAACCGTGCCGCAGACCCGCACCTTGCCCGTCGAGGACCGGCTGCCGCGTCTGTTCGACACGACCATCACCAGCGGATTGCTTCTGGGACTGGTGGCAATCATCACCGTGCATCTGGTGATGACGCGCACGGCCTTCGGCCTGAAGTTGAGGATCGTCGGGGCTAACCCACGTGCAGCCATCCATGCGGGACTCGGCGTGCCGAAACTCACCATTGCCGTCTTCGCCATTTCGGCCGGGCTGGCCGGCCTTGCGGGCGCTGTCGATATCCTCGGCGTCCAGGGTAACGTCCGCGCCGACTGGAACCCCGCCTACGGGCTGGCTGTCATTCCGGTCGTGTTCCTCGCTCGCATGAACGGCTTTGCCGCGATCGGTTTCGTGTTCCTGCTTTCGGTGCTGTCGATCGGCGGCGAGAGCGCGGCCCGCCGGCTCGGCGTGCCCAATCATTTCACGCTGGTGCTCGTCTCCATCGTGCTGATCGTGCTCGCGCTCGCCGAATACATTGATCGCCGCTATAACCAGTCGCGAAAGGCCTGAAGCCATGACCGGGCTGTTCAGCGAAGTCTTTCTCAGCGCGCTTTTGTTTGGCGCGGTCACCGCGGCGATCCCTCTGCTGCTGGCCGGCCTCGGCGAACAGATGTCGGAAAAGGCCGGGGTGCTCAACATCGGCATCGAGGGCATGATGCTGGCCGGCGCCTATCTCGGTTTCGTCGGCGCCTTTTATTCCGGGTCGCTGTGGCTGGGCTTTCTCACTGGCGCCGGCGGCGGTGTCGCGGTGGCGCTGGTCATGGCGCTGCTTTGCGTGCGCATCGGGCTGAACCAGATCGTCATCGGCATCGCGCTGACCCTGGGGCTTGAGGGCCTGACGGCACTGCTCCACCATTTCCAGTTCTCGCGCAGCTATCCCCGCTTGCCGGCGGTGGACGTGACGGTCATTCCGTTGCTGTCGGACATTCCGGTCATCGGGCCGGCGCTGTTCAGGCAGCATCTCATCGTCTATCTGGCGGTCGCGCTGGTTTTCGCCATGGGCTACATCTACCGGCGCACGCAGCTCGGCCTCAACCTGCAGGCTGCCGGCGACAAGCCGGCAGCCCTTGACGTTGCCGGCATCGACGTCGTGCGAACCCGCACCGTCGCCGTGCTGACGACCGGAGCGCTGGCCGGGCTTGGCGGCGCCTATCTTGCCAATGTCGGGGCCGGCCTGTTCATTCCTTTCATCACCAATGGCGCGGGCTTTCTCGGCATAGTGCTGGCCATGCTGGCGCGCGGCCGGCCGGTCTGGGTGCTGTTCGGCGCCTTGCTGTTCGGCGTCTGCCTGTCGCTGACGACGGCCATGCAGGTGGCCGGCATCAACATACCGACCGACGTCATCCAGATGCTGCCGTTCCTTGCGGTGATGGTCATGCTGGTGCTGTTTGGCCGTCGGGCCAGCCTGCCGGCGGCGCTCGGCATTCCATACGAGCGCGGCGCGCGCTGATCACAGGTTCATGCGCGGACGGGACCCGCGCCAAAAGAGGAGACAAAAAATGTCGGATATCAAGGTCTACCTGCTCGACGGCGGCTCGCTTGTTCTCGACGGCTATCACGTGTTCTGGAATCGCGGCCCTGGTGGCGAAGTGCGCTTTCCCGTCTATTCGATCCTGATCGAGCATGCCGAGGGCCGGTTTCTCATCGACACCGGCTACGACTATGATCACGTGATGAAGGTGCTGCCTTTCGAAAAGCCGATCCAGGAAAAGCACCAGACCATTCCCGGCGCCCTGGCGCTGCTCGGCCTCGAGCCGAAGGATATCGACGTCGTCGTCAACTCGCATTTCCACTTCGACCATTGCGGCGGCAACAAGTATTTTCCGCATGCCAAGAAGATCTGCCACCGGACCGAGGTGCCGCAGGCCTGCAATCCCCAGCCTTTCGAGCATCTCGGCTATTCCGATCTGAGCTTTTCGGCGGAGGCCGCCGAAGCGCGTGGCGCGACTGCGCAATTGCTGGAGGGCACGACTCGGGCCAACTCGATCTTCGAAGGCATAGAGGGCGACGTCGAGCTTGCCAGGGGCGTCAAGCTGATCTCGACGCCGGGTCATTCGATCGGCCATTACAGCCTGCTGGTCGAGTTTCCCAAGCGCAAGCCGATCATGTTCACCATCGATGCGGCCTACACGCAGAAGAGCCTTGAAACGCTGTGCCAGGCGGCCTTCCACATCGACCCGGTGGCGGGTGTCAACTCGATGCGCAAGGTGAAGGAGCTGGCCGAGGATTATGGCGCCGAGCTGATGTATTCGCACGACATGGAGAACTTCAAAACCTATCGGACCGGCACGCAATTCTACGGCTGATCGCCACCGACCGGAGACAAGATCATGCGCTATTTCGAACACGCCGAACCTGTCATCACGCTCACAGCGGGGCCGGTGAACGCCTATCCCGACGTGCTGCGCGGCCTCGGCCGCACGGTGCTCTACGATTACGACCCGGCGTTCCAGCTCTTTTACGAGCGTGTGGTCGACAAGGCGCAGAAGGCGATGCGGCTGTCGAATAAGCCGGTCATTCTTCATGGCGAGCCGGTGCTTGGCCTGGAGGCGGCCGCAGCCTCCCTGATCACGCCGGACGACGTCGTGCTCAACCTTGCTTCCGGTGTCTACGGCAAGGGGTTTGGCTATTGGGCGAAGCGCTATTCGCCGCATCTCATCGAAATCGAGGTGCCCTACAACGAGGCGATCGACCCGCAGGCGGTTGCGGCAATGCTGGAAGCGCATCCGGAAATCACCGTCGTTTCCGTCTGCCACCACGACACGCCGTCCGGCACTATCAATCCGATCGACGCGATCGGCGCGCTGGTTTCGGCGCATGGCTCCTATCTAATCGTCGACGCCGTTTCGTCCTTCGGCGGCATGAAAACGCATCCGGAGGAGTGCAAGGCCGATATCTACGTCACCGGCCCGAACAAATGCTTGGGCGCACCTCCCGGCCTCACGATGATGGGTGTCAGCGAGCGGGCGTGGGCCAAGATGAAGGCAAACCCGCTGGCGCCGAGCGCGTCGATGCTCAGCATCGTCGACTGGGAGCATGCGTGGTCGAAGGACAAGCCGTTTCCGTTCACGCCGTCCGTCGCGGAGATGAACGGGCTCGACGTCGCGCTCGACCTCTACCTCAACGAGGGAGCGGAGGCGGTGTGGGCGCGTCACGCGCTCACCGCCAAGGCCATGCGGGCGGGTGTTGCTGCCATGGGCCTGTCGATCTGGGCCGCGAGCGACAATATCGCGTCGCCGACCACGACCGCCGTCCGGACGCCAGAAGGCATCGACGAGACGGCGCTTCGCCAGGCCGCGCGCGCTCGCTACGGCGTGGTGTTTTCATCTGGCCGCGGCGAAACATTGGGCAAGCTGACACGCATCGGCCATATGGGCCCGACCGCCCAGCCGATCTATGCGGTCGCGGCGCTGACGGCACTTGGCGGCGCGATGAATTCCTTGGGCCAGAAACTCGCGGTCGGCAAAGGCATCGACGCGGCGCTGGCCGTTATCGACGCCGACACATGAACCAGAAAATCACCAGATCACAAATTGAGGGAGCGTTGTCATGACTGAACGACTGGCGGGAAAGACGGCCCTAGTTACCGGGGCCGCGCAAGGCATCGGAAAGGCTATCGCCGCGCGCTTGGCCGCCGATGGCGCGACGGTCATTGTCAGCGACATCAACGCGAAAGGCGCCGAAACGGCGGCCGCGTCGATCGGCGGAAAAGCGAAGGCGATTGCCGCCGACATCTCCGACCCTGCATCCGTCAAGGCGCTCTTCGCCGAGATCCAGGCGCTGACCGGGGGCATCGATATTCTGGTCAACAATGCCAGCATCGTGCCGTTCGTCGCCTGGGACGATGTCGATCTCGACCATTGGCGCAAGATCATCGACGTCAATCTGACCGGCACCTTCATCGTCAGCCGCGCAGGAACGGACCAGATGCGTGCAGCGGGCAAGGCCGGCCGGGTGATAAGCATCGCCTCCAACACTTTCTTTGCTGGCACGCCGAACATGGCAGCCTATGTCGCGGCCAAGGGCGGCGTCATAGGCTTCACCAGGGCGATGGCCACAGAACTCGGCAAATACAACATCACCGCCAACGCGGTGACGCCGGGCCTGATCGAGAGCGATGGCGTCAAGGCCAGCCCGCACAACGAGGCGTTCGGCTTCGTCGAGATGCTGCAGGCGATGAAAGGCAAAGGGCAGCCGGAACATATCGCCGATGTTGTGTCGTTCCTGGCCTCCGATGACGCGCGCTGGATCACCGGCCAGACGTTGAATGTCGACGCCGGGATGGTGCGCCACTAAAAGCGCGTCGCGTCTGAAAGGGTTCATGCGAAGCTCGTTAATTATATTTGTTCGCGCGAAACCGGAGATCCGATATGAAACCTCGGCCCGCAATTGGCGCACTGGCCGTTGTCGTCGCCTTGGTTGCCGGCCCGAACGAGGCAAGATCGCAGGAACGCGCATGTCGCAGTTCCGCTCCCATCGACACCATAAACGAGATGTTCTCCGCGATCTTCGCCTGTTGGGAGCCACCGCCCGGAACCGCGGGCATGACCCTGACGCTGCAGTTCTCAATTCGCCGAAACGGCACACTTATCGGCAAGCCTCGCGCCACTTACTCCCGTCTCGGGAATGATGGCGCACTCAACCGGGCCTTCGTGGCTTCGGTCCTCGAGGCTCTCGACAAGGCTCTGCCACTGCCCGTTTCGGACAGCATGGGTGGAGCGATCGCAGGGCGCACGCTGTTCCCTCGCTTCACAGCGGCGAGTGGGCGTGCATCCTAAAGCGCGTCCGGCAATGTGCATTAGTGCACGGCGCAACGGCCCTTGGTAATTTCGTTTCTTGAGCCGAGGCAAAAGGGCGGGACGCCGCAATCCCAGGAGGACTATTGTGAATAGAGAGCTTGACCAACTTCGCCGGGGCATCGTACTTTGGATCCATGGATCCAAAGTCGATCTTTAGCGAACTCAAAGACGATATTGAGTCAGGTGAATTGGCACCGGGCTCCGTTCTCAAGCAGGAATCGATCGCGGAGCGTTTCGGGGTCAGCCGCCAGCCCGTCCGGCAGGCCTTGGACCGGTTACTTGGGAGTGGCTTGGCCGTGCGGCGTCCCGATCGAAGCCTGGCGGTAGCGATCCTCTCAGTACGGGAGGCGACTGAACTTTGCGAAGTTCGGTCTATTTTGGAGGTCGCTGCCTTGGAGCAGTCGGTGCCGGGGCTTCAGCCTTCCGCTTTGCGTAAGGCTGAGAGGCTCAATGACGAGCTGTTCGCGGAGTACGATCCGTCACGGATTCTGGAGCTCGACCAACAGTTTCACCTAGCCCTGTACAGCGGTTGCACGAATTCTCGATTGCTTAAGACCATCGGAGACCTTCGACGAGAATCCCGGCGGGCAACCCTTCACCAAGAGCGTGGCGCCCAGGAGCGAATTGATTTCTTCGAGGAACACGCGGCGATCGTTGCCGCTTGTGCGAGGCGCGATTTCGACGCTGCGGCGCAGCATCTTCGCTGCCATCTGACCCAGACGACTGCAAGACTTCTTTCCGTTCCGACAAAGGATCCATCATGAAAATGACCGTCGAAGTGCACTGGGAGCGAGAAGGAGCGGTATTCACCGACAAGCGCTACAGCCGCGCGCACATCTGGCGCTTCGACGGAGGCCAGGTGGTGCTGGCATCCGCTTCGCCGCATATCGTTCCGCTTCCTTATTCAGTGGAAGCCAACGTCGATCCAGAGGAGGCTTACATCGCGGCGATTTCCAGCTGCCACATGTTGACCTTTCTCTCGATCGCGGCGCCCCGGGGGATCGTCGTGGAGAGCTATACCGACAAGGCGGTCGGCATGATGGAGAAGGTGGACGGACGATTGGTAGTCAGCCGCGTTGACCTCAATCCGACTATTGTCTACGCCGGGGAAACGCCAACCGCCGCGACAGAAGCGAAACTGCACCACTCGGCGCATGAACAGTGCTTCATTGCCAATTCCGTGAAGACGGAAATCCAGGTAGCCACCTGAGATATCCATTTACCGGCGCGATTGACAACCACAATTGGGTTTCGAACCTAGACCGGCGGGTTCTGCGGCTGGAAGAATTTGCCGCGCTCCGCGATCAGCACCATCACCAATGCGCCAAGCGACACGCTGCAGAATCCGGCGGCCAAGGGCGTCACCGTGCCGTTGAAGGCTTGGCCGATCAGCGTGCCGAGCAGGCCGCCGAGGAAGGTCTGCATGAATCCCAGAATGGACGATGCCGTGCCGGCCAGTTGGCCGAGCGGCTCCATGGCGAGCGCGTTGAAATTCGCGCCCAGCGCGCCGAACGGGAGCATGGCGCCGGCAAAGAAGGTGATGAAGAGCCAGAGCGGCATCTTCATTTCCAGTGACACCACCAGCCACGCAAAGCTGATCACCAGGAAAAGCAGCAGCGCGCTCTGCGACAGGCGCCGCATGCCAATACGGCCGACGAGGCGCGAGTTCAGATAGTTGGAGAAGGCGAGCACCGCCGCGACCCCGGCAAAGATGACGGGAAACATCTCGCCGACTTTGAACACGTCGACGTAGATCTGCTGTGCCGAGGCGATGAAGCCGAACATGGCGGCGAAGATGAAGGTGCTGGCAAAGGCGTAGCAGAGCGCGATGCGATTGGTCAGCACGATGCGGAAACCGCCAAGGACGGATGATGCCGTCAGCGGCCGGCGATATTCGGGATGCAGCGTTTCCGGCAGCCGCAGCAGCGACCAGGCCGAGACGATCAGCGCGCCTGCCGCCATGGTGATGAAGATCCAGTGCCAGGAAGCAAACAGCATGATGAACTGACCGATGCCTGGCGCTACCACCGGAATGGCCATGAACACCATGAAGATCAGCGACATCACCTCAGCCATGCGTCGGCCTTCGAAAGTGTCGCGCACGATCGAGACGGCGATGACGCGTGTGGCGGCCGCACCAATGCCTTGCACCAGCCTGCACAGAAGAAGAATAGCGAATGACGGGGCGATAGCCGCGGCAGCCGCCGCTGCGACATAGATCACCAGTCCGACGACGAGTGGAGCACGGCGTCCAAAACGGTCCGAGATCGGTCCGAAGAAAAGCTGCCCGCCGCCAAAGCCCAGAATATAGGCGGCAATCACATATTGGCGGTGGTTTTCATTCTCCACGCCCAGCGAGGCGCCGATTTGCTGCAGCGCCGGCAGCATGATGTCGATGGCCAGCGAGTTGAGCGCCATCAATGCCGCGCACAGTGCGATGAATTCCCAGCGCGGAATAGGCAAGGTGCTTGCCTGTTGCGGCGCTTGTGCATGCTGATCCACGGCAAAGTCCGATCTTCAAACGAAAAAGCGCCGGCGCGCCGGCGCATTCATTCGTCTTGTGCCCCGATAGCGGGGAGGTAGTCAGTTTACCGAGGTGGGGGCTGGCCCGGCGTTTAGCGCATGACCCCGAAAATCGGAATCGATTTTCGGAAAGGATCATGCGCAAACAGAATTCAGGCGGCGCCTTTGACGCTCACGCCCTTTTCGACGAGGAACGTCTGCAGCTCGCCCGCCTGGAACATCTCGCGGATGATGTCGCAGCCGCCAACGAACTCACCCTTGACGTAGAGCTGAGGGATGGTCGGCCAGTTGGAGTATTCCTTGATACCTTGCCGCAGCTCGGCCGAGGTCAGCACGTCCACGCCCTTGTAGTCGGCCCCGATGTAGTCGAGGATCTGCACGACTTGACCAGAAAACCCGCATTGCGGGAAACCGGGCGTGCCCTTCATGAAAAGGACGACGTCGTTGCCCTTCACTTCGCTGTCGATGTAGTCGTTGATACCGCTCATAGAGAATCCTTTCATGCCCGCGGGAGTCGGGCTCGAAACATACCCTTTCAAATAAACCCATAGGTTGCCTGAAACAAGACGTTTGCCGCCTCGTCACGCAAATGGCGCAAAGGATGGCCTGATATTGGGCCAAGAGCATCGGCCAGCTATTTCCCCGGGAAGCGATGAAAAGGCGACATAGCGCGGCGATCCTGATTGGTGTTCTGCTTGTCGCACTGGCCTTGACCTGGTGGTTCAGGCCGTCGGAGCACCCGTCTGTCACCGTCGGCGGCGAACTGCCCGGACCATGCCGGGATTTCAGCTTCGAGGCGGTTCCCTACATCGTCTGCGAGATCGATCTTCGCAGCTACGACGTCGCTGTCTTCCACGCCGGCGACGACGGCAAGGCCTTCGGCTCGCTGGAGAAATTCGACAAGGCGATGTCGGGCGAGGGCAGGCCGGTGCTGCTCGCCATGAACGCGGGCATGTACCATGAGGATCTGGCGCCCGTCGGCCTTCTCGTCGAAAATGGTCGCGAGATGACGCCGCTCAACCTCGCTGATGGCGAAGGCAATTTCTTCCTGAAGCCAAACGGCGTGTTCCTGATCCGCAAGGACGGCAAGGCGGCGATCATGGAAACGAACGCCTATGCCGCCGCAAAGCCGGACGTGGCGTTCGCCACGCAGTCCGGCCCGATGCTGGTGATCGACAGCCGGCTCCATCCCCGCTTCGAGGCGAACGGCACGTCGCGTTACATCCGCAACGGCGTCGGCGTGCATGACGAAAACACGGTGGTGCTGGCGATCTCACGCTCGCAAGTCAGTCTCGGCAGCTTTGCACGCCTGTTCCGCGACGAGCTAGATTGCCCCAACGCGCTTTTCTTCGACGGCGTAGTCTCGGCGCTGTCGAATGGCGAGAGGATGATCGTCGGCGGAAGCTATCCGGCAGGGCCGATCATTGCCGTCTCAGCGAAAAGGTGACGGCACATTTATTTGTATGCGCGTACGCATATGAATGCCGGCGCCATACTCAGTTCGGCAAAATGCCTGGGATCGACCGCTTCCATCTCCGGCACCGGAAGCGGCTCGACGAAACGGTCGAGCGTCCAGCCTGCGCCGGCAAGGCCATTGAGGATATCACTGAGCGGTCTGCGATAGGACTCGACATAGGGGTTGGGCTCACCAAAGCCGCCCCAATGCATACCCCAGCGGTTGGTTTCAAAATAGGTTTTCGCTCCGTGCGTGCGCTCGTCCTGCCAGTCGCGCATCGGGTGGCCCATCGAGAAAACCAATTTGCCTCCAGGCCTGGCAACGCGATGAAACTCGGCGAATACCGGCGTCAGCCGTTCGACATAATCGAGCGCCAGCGAGCAAATTATACGGTCGAAACTGCCGTCTGCGAGCCAGTCGAGAGGCTTTTCGAGATCGCCGAGCCGGATATCGACATCCAGTCCCGCGCAGCGCTCGCGCGCCAAGGCCAGCATTTCCGGCGTGATGTCGAAGGCACTTACCCGCGCACCTGAGCGAGCCAGTTTTTCCGAGCAGATGCCAGAGCCGCAACCCGCGTCCAATATGTCCAGTCCGGTAACCTCGCCCAGCAATTCGAACGAGGCCGGACGTTCATAAAGGGCGTTGTGCGGCTTGCTCGGTGCGAGCGCATCGTAGCGCTTCGCGAAGGAGGCATAGGCATCGACCGCAACCGGCTTGCTGTCGCTTGCTTTGACCATGAGAAAAAGGCTTCTTGCCGCGCGCTTGGTTCAGTCCGGCACGCTGGTCTGCAGGGCGAGCGCATGCAGCACGCCGCCCATATTGCCCTTCAGTGCGTCATAGACCATCTGATGCTGCTGGACGCGGCTTTTTCCGCGAAAGCTCTCGGCCACCACCTCGGCCGCATAGTGGTCGCCGTCGCCAGCCAGGTCGCGAATCGTCACCTTGGCGTCCGGAATGCCTTCCTTGATCAGCCGTTCGATGTCGTGCGCGTCCATTGCCATGCGAGGATTCCTTGTTCAGGTCGTGATCTCATAGATATGATCGAAATGGCGGATGAACCACACCGAAACGGCCCCACTCGATCATATCACGGGTCCACGACCTCATTTGCCATGAAGCGAGGAAACCAGGATTCGTGGGCAGCGGTCAATTCACCGACAGGGATCGCCCGTGCCTCGCCGAGTTTCAGGTCACTACCGCCGGTCGAGCCGATCCACGGCGCGAAGATACCGAGCTTGCTCTGCTCTTCGCGAATAGCGTCCCATTCCTTGCTCTGCGGATCGATCGACAGCGTCAAGAGGTAGCGGCCTTGATCCTCGCCGAACCAGACCGGGATCGGATCGGTCCCGACCAGGCCGGGGACGGTCGCGCCGATACCGGACGCCATCGCCATCTCAGCCAGCGCGACCGCAATGCCGCCGTCGGAGACATCGTGTGCTGCGGTAACGACGCCGGAGGCGATCAGGGCGCGTACATGGTCGCCGACGCGCTTTTCATGGTCGAGGTCGACCGGCGGCGGCGGGCCGTCGGTGCGGCCATGGATGTCGCGCATATAGGCCGATTGGGCGAGATGCGTTCCCCACATGGACGGCGCGCCGACCAGTAGGATCATCTGGCCCTCGGCGGCAAAGCCGATCCGCGTCATTTTGGACCAGTCGGCGATCAGCCCAACGCCGCCGATGGTCGGCGTCGGCAAGATGCCTTGCCCGTTGGTTTCGTTGTAGAGCGAGACATTGCCGGAGACGATCGGAAAGCCGAGCGCGCGGCAGGCGTCGCCGATGCCTTTCACGGCGCCGACCAATTGGCCCATGATCTCGGGCCGTTCCGGATTGCCGAAATTCAGGTTGTCGGTCGCGGCAAGCGGCAGGGCGCCGGTGGCGGTAAGGTTGCGCCAGCATTCGGCCACCGCCTGCTTGCCGCCCTCGTAAGGGTCGGCCTCGCAATAGCGCGGCGTCACGTCGGAGGAGAAGGCGAGCGCCTTGGTCGGATGACCGTCGACACGCACCACGCCGGCATCGCCGCCCGGAAGCTGCAGCGAATTGCCCTGGATCAGCGTGTCGTATTGTTCCCATACCCAGCGGCGCGAGGACAGGTCGGGTCCGCTGAGCAGTTTCAGCAAAGCCTCGGCGACATCCGCTTGTGGTGCATCGCTGGCTGCCAGGGGCGCCGGCTTCTTCGGCTCGGTCCAGGGACGGTCATATTCCGGCGCCTGGTCGCCAAGGTCCTTGATCGGCAGATTGGCGACCTCATCGCCCTGGTGCAGCACGCGAAAGCGCAGATCGTCGGTGGTCTTGCCGACAATGGCGAAGTCGAGGCCCCATTTGTGGAAGATCGCCTCGGCTTCCTTTTCCTTTTCGGGGCGCAGCACCATCAGCATGCGCTCCTGGCTCTCCGACAGCATCATCTCATAGGCGCTCATGCGCTCCTCGCGCACCGGCACCTTGTCGAGGTCGAGCTCGATGCCGAGGTCGCCCTTGGCGCCCATTTCGACCGCCGAGCAGGTGAGGCCGGCGGCCCCCATGTCCTGGATGGCGATGACGGCGCCGGACGCCATCAGCTCGAGGCAGGCTTCGAGCAGGCATTTTTCAGTGAAGGGGTCACCGACCTGAACGGTGGGCCGCTTCTCGTCGATCTTGTCGTCGAACTCGGCCGAGGCCATGGTCGCGCCGCCGACACCATCGCGGCCGGTCTTGGCGCCGAGATAGACGACCGGGAGGCCGACGCCCTTGGCTTCCGACAGGAAGATGGCATCGGTCTTGGCGAGCCCCGCCGCGAAGGCGTTGACCAGGATATTGCCATTGTAGCGCGCGTCGAAATTGACCTCGCCGCCGACTGTCGGCACGCCGAAGGAATTGCCGTAACCGCCGACACCGGAAACGACACCGGCAACCAGATGTTTGGTCTTGGGATGGTCCGGCGCACCGAAGCGCAGCGCGTTCATCGCTGCGATCGGCCGCGCGCCCATGGTGAAGACATCGCGCAGGATGCCGCCGACGCCGGTCGCCGCCCCCTGATAGGGTTCAATATAGGAGGGGTGGTTGTGGCTCTCCATCTTGAAGACGACGCAGTCGCCGTCGCCGATATCGACCACACCGGCATTTTCGCCCGGACCCTGGATGACCCGCGGCCCGGTGGTGGGCAGCGTGCGCAGCCACTTCTTCGAGGATTTGTAGGAGCAGTGCTCGTTCCACATCGCCGAGAAGATGCCAAGCTCGGTGAAGCTCGGTTCGCGACCGACCAGGTCGAGGATGCGCTGATATTCGTCGAGCTTCAGCCCGTGCGCGGCAATAAGTTCCGGAGTGATCGGGGCGGAATTGGAAATGGTCATGGGCGGAAATTTATATCCTTGGGATCGAGTCCCGTCTTATCGCAAGCTTTGCAGCCGATACACCCCATCAAGCGACGAAAACGATGAATAGCCACAGGGGCAGCAAGTAGCGAAAGATCGCCACTCGACCCGCCTGTTTCAAGCCGGTTCAGGAGAAACTGTCGTAGCCGGCACGGCCTTCGTCCAGAAGCCGCCTGATCACCGCGAGACCATGCGCTAAGTCCTCTCGCCGTTCGGGCTGCGACACGCCAAAGCGGACGCCATGGAAAACCTGTTCGGAGCGCCCCGCCTTGAACTCGTCCTCATCGTCGATCAGCACGCCATGCTCGAGGCAGGCTTGCTTGAAGGTGCCGGAAAGCCATGGATCGGGCAAAGTGAGCCAAACGAACGGCACGTTATCCAACGCCTTGAAGTCGAAGCCGTCGAGTGTCTCGCGAACGATCCCTATGCGCGCGCTGATTTCGGCAATGCTGCGTTTGCGCATCTCGCTGGCCTGGCCGGACAGCACCAGCCGGCTGCCCACCTCTGCCAGCAGGAAGGCGAGGCCGCCGGTCATCATCTTGTGGGCGACCCTGATGCGGTGGCGATAGGCCGGCGGGCAGGCTAGCCAGCCGCTACGAACACCCGCCGCGACCGATTTCGACAGGCCGCCGGCAACGATTGTCCGTTCCGGCGCATATTCGGCGAGCAATGGTGTTGGGTCGTCTGTCATGCCGCCATAGAGATCATCCTCAATCAGGACGACATTGTATTGACGGGCGACGCGCGCGATGGCCTCGCGGCGCGTTGCCGACAGCGTCACCAATGTCGGGTTCTTGGCCGTCGGCATCAGGAACATTATTTTCGGATGTTTTTGCGCACAGACGCGCTCGAAATCATCGGGATCGATGCCTTCGTCGTCCGCCGCCACCAGTGCGGTCCGGCGCCCGATCAGGCCGGCGCTGCGGGAAATCTGCGAGTAGGTGAGGTGCTCGAAGACAACATAGTCGCCGGGAGTGGTGAGCCCCGCAATTGCTGCCATCACCGCGGCATGGGTGCCGAGCGTCGGAACGATGGTATCCGCGGTCGGGCGAAAGGAATTGCGCGACAGCCAGCTTCTGCCTGCCTCAAACCAGCGGTCCGGGAAATCGCGCGTGTAGCTTGAAATCTCGTGCGGATAGTCCTGCGTTGTGCGCGAAAGCACATCGGCGACAATGGCGCCCTGGCCAGTGTCGGGCGCGGCCGTGCTGTCGAGGCGCAGTTTGTCGCGAGGCGCATCGAAGTAGTAGCGCGTGCCTTGCTCGACAGGTTCCAGGAAATCCGGCTTCGCGACATCCAGGCGCTGCGTCAGGACATAGGTTCCGCGCCCAACTTCGCCGCTGACCAATCCGCGCTCCCGCAGCAGCTGATAGGCCCTGCCGACGGTGCCGACGGTCGTGCCGATATCGTATGCCAGATCCCGTTGCGGCGGCAGTTTTGTCCCTGCATCGATCACGCCCCGATCAATGTCCGTTTCAATGGAATCCGCCAACCGCTGATAGAGCGGGCCGGTGCCTGTGGTGAGATCTGGAAGCCAACTTGTCATGGTAACAATTTTCTATATTGCGCCGAAATATGGGTCAATACATATGAAGCGTCTGGCAAAAAGGGTACAATCGCAGATATTGGCGGAAAAGCAATGGATACAATCGGCACAATTCGCTATGCGGAAGCTGAGTTACGGACTGCGCGGCCATCAGGTCGGAGGACCTATGTCAATCGTCTCGTCCGCGTGGTCAGGTCGCTCTTCAAGTGGATCGACACCATGGTCGATCGCCGGCGCAGCCGGCTGATATTGCTGGAGATGACCGACGATCAGCTCAAGGATATCGGCGTCTCGCGCTGCGATGCCCACCGTGAGGGTCTGCGGCCGTTCTGGGACTGAAAAGAAGGTCTCAGGAAGCCGTTTTCGTACCTTGATGGACGCCAGGGCTCCTCATCCGCGAGATGCCGTGATCGGCAAGCACGGCGACTACGCACAGCGCGAGAAAAAGCCCGGTGATGCCGAGCGCCGAGACGGCGACGCTGGCCGCGCCGTTCTTGGCGACATCGAGGAACGGGTAGGGCACTTCGCCCGATATCGGCGCCCGCGCCAGTGCATAGGCCAAATAGGCGACCGGATAGATCATCCACCAGGAGATGTCGCGCCACCGCGTCGAGCCATCGGCGCCTGCCACAAGCCACCACAGCACGAACAGCACCGGCGTCACATAGTGCAGCAGGACATCGCAGAGCAGGAACAGGCCCTGCGGCTGCCAAAGCTGCGCCAGGACCGTGGCATAGACGATGAAGACCAGCGTTATGGCAACCGCTACGCCGGCCCGTGTCCGCGGCCCGGCAAAGGCTGGGAACCAGGCGTAGCCACCGGGTGACAGCAGCGAAACATGCACGAGCACGGCGCCGATATTGGTCAGGATGGTGAAGAAGCTGAAATAGAAGACCAGCGAGCCAACAAAACTGCGGCCGGCTTCCATCGACGCCGGAACGGTTATGCAGATTTGCAGGACAAGCCCGGCCAGACCTATGACCAGACCCGCTATCTGCAGCAAGCGGGCCATGACGCTACGCCGCCGTACCGCAGGCCGGGTTGCCTGTCTGCCAGCGCGCGATGTCCGAGCCGATGCGTGCACCGAGCGGCTCGTCCATCAGCGGACCGTAGACGTCGATGCGGCGTGAATTGCCTTGCGCCTGCACGACCAGCAACGGCTTTCCGCCATAGTGTTTGACCGGGACTAGCAGGAAGCGCGGCGTGCCGGTGAACGAATTCAGCTCGTTGGCCATCTGATAGGGCTTGAAGGCAGGATCCTTGTTGGCGATCCAGCATTTGTGGGCGGCGATCGCCACCTGTTCCATGGCAAGCAGCGACGCGCTCTTGCCCGAAGGTGCCGGCGCGTTCTTCGGCTTCGATTGGCAGGAGGCGAGCACAAGGCCGGCGGTGGCGACGAGAGCGAGGCGGGCGATCGTCTGTCTCAGGCTCATGCGGCGCCCTATTTCGAGTTCGGGAAAAGGATGAATGCTGGAGATATCAAGCGGCGATGCCGAGGGCACTTTCGAATAGTGCCCGGCCGTCGCTGCCGCCATGTGCCGCTTCGATCAGGTTCTCGGGATGCGGCATCAGGCCGAGCACATTGCCCTGGCCGTTGATGATGCCGGCAATGTCGTTGATCGAGCCGTTGGGATTGGTGCCTTCGGCATAGCGAAAAACGACCTGGCCTTCGCCTTCGAGCCTGCGAAGCGTCTCGTCGTCGGCAAAATAATTGCCGTCGTGATGCGCCACCGGCGAGCGGATGATCTGGCCCGGCTGATAGCGGCGGGTGAACATGGTGTTGGCGTTGGCGATCTGCAGCTTGACTTGCCGGCAGACGAATTTCAGCGACGTGTTGCGCATCAAGGCGCCCGGCAAAAGGCCGGCCTCGACCAGGATCTGGAAGCCGTTGCAGACGCCGATGACCATGACGCCCTTGGCTGCTTTTTCAGCCACCGCCCGCATCACAGGCATGCGCGCGGCGATGGCACCGCAGCGCAGATAATCGCCGAAGGAAAAGCCGCCGGGGATGGTGATCAGGTCGACATCGGGGATTTCGGTGTCGGTCTGCCAAACCGTGACCGGTGGCGTTCCCGAAATCTTGGTCAGCGCCGCAATCATGTCGCGGTCGCGGTTGAGGCCAGGCAGGAGGACGACGGCTGATTTCATTTTGGTTCGTAAGGCCTCTGGGCTTCGGCAAGTTCGCGCAGGTCTAGGCGACGTTCAATATGTTCCAGGCGCTCGTCCTGGCGAGCCAGCACGCCATAGATGTTCTTCACGTCACCCTCGGTGGCGATGAGGTGGCCGCGGATAGAGCCGAGCTCGGACTTTACCTCCCCGAGCGTCAAATCCATCCTGTCCAGCCGCGACTGAATGGACTTGAGGACTTCAAATATCAAGCTTCCATCAATCTCGGTCATCTGCCCTCCGGCACAACCTCAGGTAATGGCCACACTATAGTTCTCAATCACCGTATTCGCCAGAAGCTTGTCGCACATCGCCTTGAGATCGGCCTCGGCCTTGGCCTTGTCGCTCTCCGAAAGCTCGACGTCGAAGACCTTGCCCTGCCGCACCTGGCCGACGCCGTCAAAGCCCATCCCGGACAGCGCATGTTCGATCGCCTTGCCTTGCGGGTCGAGCACGCCGTTCTTGAGAGTGACGGTAATGCGGGCCTTGATCACGCTGGACATGCTCCTGTTCAAAGTGTTGAGCGGCAAAAATCTCAGTGGGGCTTGCCTTTGACGCCATCGGTCGAGGCGACGAGCACTGGTCCGGCGGGACGCGGCGGCTCGTTCTCGTTCATGATGCCGAGGCGGCGGGCGACTTCCTGATAGGCTTCGACCAATCCGCCCATGTCGCGGCGGAAACGATCCTTGTCGAGCTTGTCCTGCGTCGCCACGTCCCACAGACGGCACGAGTCCGGCGAGATCTCGTCAGCAACGACGATGCGCATCATGTCGCCTTCGAACAGGCGGCCGCACTCGATCTTGAAGTCGACGAGTTGGATGCCGACGCCCATGAACAAGCCGGAGAGGAAGTCGTTGACGCGGATGGCCAGCGCCATGACGTCGTCGATCTCCTGAGGGCTCGCCCAACCGAAAGCGGTGATGTGCTCTTCAGACACCATCGGATCGTCGAGCGCGTCGGCCTTGTAATAGAATTCGATGATCGAGCGCGGCAGCACCGTGCCTTCCTCGATGCCGAGACGCTTGGCCAGCGAACCGGCGGCGACGTTGCGGACGACCACCTCGAGCGGAATGATCTCGACTTCCTTGATCAGCTGCTCGCGCATGTTGAGCCGGCGGATGAAGTGGGTCGGAATGCCCATCCGGTTGAGATGGTTGAAGATATGCTCGGAAATGCGGTTGTTGAGCACGCCCTTGCCATCGACGATTTCGTGCTTCTTCTTGTTGAAAGCGGTCGCGTCATCCTTGAAGAACTGGATCAGCGTTCCCGGCTCAGGTCCCTCATAGAGGATCTTGGCCTTGCCTTCATAAATGCGGCGGCGATTTTTCATCTGATTTTTCTCTGGATTTCCGGGCAGGCGGCAAACGACCAGTTCCTGTCCGTCTGCCTAAATTAGTGCGGCAACGGTAGGGGTTCAATGCCGGTGTCTATCCCAATCGCACTGTTTGCTCAATCGGCAAATCCTTTCAATCAACCGCTTTCCGGAATGAAATGCCGCAGCGCAGCAAGTGATGTAGCATATTGACCGGCCCGCGGCCTTTTGGTTTGTGCTTCGGCAACACATATTCAACCGCCAGCGAATCGGATTTGACCGGAGGGATGCCATGATCGATATGAAAGACCGCGAAGAGGGTTTCGAGCGCAAATTCGCATTCGACGAGGAGCTTCGGTTCAAGGCTTCGGCGCGCCGCAACAAGGCGCTCGGCCTGTGGGCCGCCGAAAAGTTGGGCAAGTCCGGACCCGATGCCGAAGCCTATGCCAAGCAGGTCGTGGTCGCCGACATCGAGGAGGCTGGCGATCACGACGTTTTCCGCAAGATCCGCAAGGATTTCGACGAAGCCGGGGTCGACCAGTCGGACCACCAGATTCGCCGCACCATGGACGATCTGATGGCGCAGGCGATTGAACAGATCAAGAACACCTGATCTCTCTCTGAGCCAAATCGACCTGCTGGACCAATCGACCGCCCGGGTGGACCGGGCGGTTTTTCTTTGCCTTTGCAGCCATTTCCGGCTGAATTGCTGCAACCAAAGAGGAAACCGCCTATGTCCCTGAAGTCACGCCTTGCGGCCGATGAAACGTTGTGCACCGCATGGTCCGGCGTGCCTGATGCCCTTACGGTCGAGATTCTTGCCCGACAGGGTTTCGATGCCGTCACGCTCGACATGCAGCATGGCGGGCATCACGAGGACAGTGTGCTGCGCGGCCTTGGGCCGGTGCTGGCCGCCAACAAACCGGCGCTGGTGCGCATTCCGGTCGGCCGCTTCGACATGGCCAGCCGCGCACTCGATTTCGGCGCTGAGGCGGTAATTGCGCCGATGGTGAATTCTGTGGCGGACGCCAAGCTGTTTGCCGCCGCTATGAAATACCCGCCGCTCGGCGAGCGCTCCTGGGGTCCAACCTATGCCTTTCCGCGTCACGGCAAGGGGGACTACGCCGACTGGCTGCGCGAAAGCAACGAGCGCACCATGGCTTTCGCGATGGTCGAGACGCGCGCCGCCCTCGATGCGCTCGACGGCATCCTCGACACGCCGGGTATCGACGGCATCTTCCTCGGCCCATCGGATTTCTCGATTGCCTGGTCGAACGGCGCCACCGTCAACTCGACGCTCGAAAGCATGATGGAGACCGTCGCCTCGATCGCCGAGCGGACACGCAAAGCCGGCAAGCATGCCGCGATCTACGTCGTCGAGCCGGCAATCGCCGGCCGTGTGGTGTCGATGGGCTATCGGTTGCTGGCCATGGGCTCCGAGCATGCGCTGATCGGTCTGGGAGCAAAAACCCTGCTGAAGAGCGTAAGGGACTCGATCGGGTCCTAAAGATCCGTCAGGAATTTCGCAAAAGTCATCGATCCTTCGGGCCACGGCCCGAAACCGGAATCCGCATTGAGATGTCCGGCATCGCCGGCGTCGATGAACAGCGAGCCCCAGGCGCCGGCAATGTCCTCGGCGACGCCGAACGCGCAGAACGGGTCGTTGCGGCTGGCGATCACCACCGAAGGGAATGCCAGCGGTTCGCGCGGGTAGGGGCCGAAGGTCATCAGGTGCCTGGGCTTTATCTTGGGATTGGCGACGTCGGGCGGCGCCACGAAGAAGGCTCCGGCGACCGGGCGCTGGAACTGCGGCATTGCCTGGATTGCGGCCGCGACCCCAAGCGAATGCGCGACGATGACGACCGGCCGCTCGGCCTCGTTAACCGCCTTCGCCACGCTCGCCGTCCAGTCCTGGCGCACTGGCTTCGACCATTCTGCCTGCTCGACGCGGCGTGCCGTCGACAATTTCGATTGCCAGCGGCTCTGCCAATGGTCGGGACCGGAATTGGTATACCCCGGCACGATGAGAATATCTGCATCTCTGACTTTCATGGCGCGCATGTAGCGAGCACCGTTGCTTCGCGCAACCGTGTCGAGCCGGCCTGGCGATCAAAATGGTGAACACCATGTTCGCTTCTTGCCATCTTGTGTGAACGATCGCGATCGACGATCTGTCGTCGAGAAAGAAACAGCCGTGTAAATGAGAAACAGGATTTTGGAACTGACACGACGTACAATGGTAGGTGGCGCCGGGCTCCTGGCTTTGGGAATCTCGTCGACGGCCGCCCAAACGGAGAGTTTGATGAGCGAACTGCCTTTTGCCGCCACGACCCCGGTCAGCGTTGCCCGCGTCGGGTTGCGGGCGCGCGATGCCGAAAATCTCGCTGCCTATTATCGCAACGTCGTCGGCCTGCAGGAGCTGAGCCGCGCAGGCGGCACGATTACGCTGGGCGCTGCCAATCGTCCCTTGCTCGACATCGAGGCGGATGCAGTGGCGAAGCCCGACGATCCGCGCAGTGCCGGCCTCTTCCACACTGCCTTCCTGCTGCCCAGCCGGGCCGATCTCGGCCGTTGGATCAACCACGCCATCGCCAACAAGATCGGCATCGAGGGCGCTTCCGACCATCTGGTCAGCGAGGCGCTTTACCTGACCGACCCTGAAGGCAATGGCATCGAGATCTATGCCGACCGCCGCCGTGAGGACTGGAAATGGAATGGCGACAAGATAGCGATGGCGACCGAACGGCTGAACATCTCCTCTGTCGTTGCCGAAGTGCCGGCCGGCGATGCCGGCTGGCAGGGTGCGCCGGACAACAGCATCATCGGACATGTCCATCTGCGCGTCGGCAGGCCGGAAGACGCCGAAGCCTGGTGGCATCAGGAATTCGGCTTCGACACAGTGGCGAAATATGGCAGCGCGGCGGTGTTCTTGTCGTCAGGCGGCTACCACCACCATATCGGCGCCAATGCGTGGCAGAGTGCCGGTGCCGGCCGACGCGATCCTTCTCGGTCCGGTCTAGCCTGGGTGGAAATGCGTTCAGACAATGTGACTGACGCAACGACCCGTGAGGACCCATGGGGAACGGTGATCAGGACCGTTCCAGGCAAGGCTTGAGCGTTTTGGAAGCCTGTTAGAGCCGGGCTTTTTCCAACAAGCGACCGAGCATGAGCAGGCCCGCCGGCCAAAGGCCGAGGCGGGTCTCGTTTCCCATATGGCCGAGATCGCCGGCATCGGCGAGGTCCGCGCCCCAGGCCGCGGCGAAGGCCGTCGCCTGGTCGAAGGTGACGCGCGGATCGGTGCGGCTGGCCACCACCAGGGTCGGGAAAGGCAAGCGTTTCAACGGCATCGGCGCAAAGGGACGAACAAGGTCGAAGGACGGATCAGGGTCCTCGACATTGGTTGCGGCAACCAGCAACGCGCCCGCAACCTTGTTGAGCTGGCTTTCGCTGGCGCCGGCTGCCCATTTCACCGCCGTCGCCACCGCCAGCGAGTGTGCAAGCAGCACCACGCGCCGAGGTGCTGCGGCAATCGCGGCGTCCACCCGGCCAATCCAGTCCTCGGGGCTCGGCCTGTCCCATTCGGCCTGCAGCACGCGGCTCGAATTGGGGAGTGCCCGGCACCAATGCGACATCCAGTGATCTGGCCCGGAATTACCGCGCCCCGGCAGGGCGAGAAAATCGAATTCTCCAGCCGCCGAAATCATCACGCTTCTCCGAACACCCGCTTGAAGATCGTGTCGACATGCTTGGTATGATAGCCAAGGTCGAATTTTTCACGGATCTCGGCTTCGGGCAAGACTGCGGTGACCTCCTTGTCGGCGAGAAGTTCTTCAAGGAAATCAGCGCCTTGCTCCCAAACCTTCATGGCGTTACGCTGCACCAGCCGGTAGGCATCCTCACGGCTGACGCCCGCCTGGGTCAGCGCCAGCAGCACGCGCTGCGAATGCACGAGGCCGCGGAACTTGTTCATGTTCTTCAGCATGTTGTCGGGATAGACGAGCAATCTGTCGATGACACTGGTCAGCCGCGACAGCGCGAAATCGAGCGTCACCGTCGCATCCGGGCCGATCATGCGCTCGACCGACGAATGCGAAATGTCGCGCTCGTGCCAGAGCGCCACGTTCTCCATCGCCGGCAGCGCGAAGGAACGCACCATGCGGGCAAGCCCGGTGAGGTTTTCGGTCAGCACGGGGTTGCGCTTGTGCGGCATCGCCGACGAGCCTTTCTGTCCGGGCGAAAAATACTCTTCCGCCTCCAGCACCTCGGTGCGCTGCAGATGGCGGATTTCTGTCGCCAGCCGTTCGATCGACGAGGCGATGACACCCAGCGTCGCGAAGAACATCGCATGACGGTCGCGCGGGATCACCTGCGTCGACACCGGCTCCGGCTTCAATCCGAGTTTCTTCGCCACATGCTCTTCGACATAGGGGTCGATATTGGCGAAGGTGCCGACAGCACCTGATATGGCGCATGTCGCAATGTCTTCACGCGCGTGCACCAGCCGCTCGCGGCAGCGCGAGAATTCAGCATAGGCCTGCGCCAGCTTGACGCCGAAGGTGGTCGGCTCGGCATGGATACCGTGGCTGCGGCCGATGGTGACGGTATCCTTGTGTTCGAAGGCGCGACGCTTGAGCGCCGCCAGCAGCGCGTCGATGTCGGCCAAAAGGATGTCGCTGGCGCGACTGAGCTGCACGGCAAAGCAGGTGTCGAGAACGTCCGAGGAGGTCATGCCCTGATGGATGAAGCGGGCATCCGGCCCGACGAATTCGCTGAGATGGGTGAGGAAGGCGATGACGTCGTGCTTGGTGACGCGCTCGATCTCATCGATGGCCTCGACGTCGAACTTCGCCGCCCCGCCCTTTTCCCAGATGGTCTTGGCGGCCTCCTTCGGGATCACGCCGAGCTCGGCCAATGCGTCGCAAGCGTGGGCCTCGATCTCGAACCAGATGCGGAACCGGGTTTCGGGCGACCAGATGGCCACCATTTCCGGCCGGGAGTAGCGAGGGATCATCGGTCAGTCCTGACTTGCGAGGGCGTTCGACCGCGTCCTAACAGAGGCTGACAAAATGCTCAACGCTGCTGCCGCGCAAACCAGATGCTGGCGAGAGCGAGCGCTATGAAACCGAGCGGAAAATAAAGCCGGATGCCCAGAACGATGAATTGATAGAACGCCGTCGCCACAGTGTGCACGAACTGGATGGACCAGGCGATGGTCAGTGCCGGTTCATGCCACTGGGCATAGTAGGAACGGTAGTGCAGCGCAAAGAGCCCGCCGGTGAAGCTGATCGTAGTGGCAAGAAGACAGACAAACGCGGCCGCCAAGGCGACTTGCCAATGCCGTCCGAGCGAGACGAGCCGCGCCAGGAACAGGCCAACCGGAAAGGCGAGCGCACCGCCTGCCGCATAGAGCAACGAGACGAAGCGGATCTTTGCCGGGGTCTCCCAGTCGTCCAGCAGCAGATTGACAAGCGCGCTGGCGCCCATCGCTGCGGCCCACAGCAGGGCGCCACAGGCCGCGGCGCCCGGCGATGGCAAGGTCTTGCGGATGCGATCCCGGACGCGGTTGGGTATGACGGGGAGCGGCGTCACAGCCGGCCGGTCACCGCGATCCAGCGATAGTCCGGCCCTTCGAAGCCATATTGGCGCACCGCAATCAGCACGGCGTAGGCGCTGAGGCCTTGCAACGAAAATGTCTGCACCGCACCAATGCGGTAGCCGTTCGGGCAGCCTCTGCTTTTGGGGATCGACTTGTCCTCGTGCAGAAGCTCGGTCTTGCCGCCGTTTTTCGCCTCGATGCGCAGCAGGCGAAAGCCGTTGATCTCGCCCAGGCTCTGGCAGGTTTCGGTGTCGTTCATGCCGATCTCGTCGAGCCGGAACTCGAGCGGATCGTCGACCGGCGAGAAGATCGGCCGCGGGTTGACCACCATGCGGAACGGATCGGCCGAAAGTTCGGTCACCGGGTTGAAGCCGGCGGTGATGCCGCGGTTCGCGGTCAATTCCGACTGCTTGATGATGGCTTCGCCTTTCTGCCTGGCGGCAAGGCGCGCTGCCTCAAGCGTTGCGTTCTCGTCGTCAAGCCGCACCCTGATCGGCGTGCCCTTCAGAAAACTGTCGTCCGCGGTGTTGATGTAATAGCGATTGGCATAGGGGAATCCTGATCCGTCCTGGACGCCATATTCCTCGAAGGCGAAGACGCCGCCATCCCCGGTGAAGCCGAGGATTTCAAGCTCGGCGACGTCGCCGGCATGCGCGGCGAGCGAAGTCGTAAACTGGGCAAGGAGGGAAACGGCAAACAGAACAAGAATTCGCATGGTGTTACTCCCGGCAGCCAAGGTCGATTCATCACTATCACGACGCGGTCAAGACGTCGTGCGGTCTGAAACGCAACGCCGATGCATCCAATCGTGCCGTCATTTGTTATTGTCGGCAGCTTCAAATGGAGACCCCACCATGACCGATGCAGCCAAGATTCGCCAACACATGGAAGTGATCGGCGCCGACGGCGTCCATGTCGGCACCGTCGACAAAGTTGAGGGACAAAGAATCAAGCTGACCAAGCGTGACAGCGGCGAGGGCGCTCATAGGGGCCATCATCACTTCATTCCGCTCAGTCTCGTTGCCGAGATTGAGGGTCAGAAAGTGCGGCTGTCGGCAAATTCGGATGTCGCGGTCACCTTCGAGGAAGAAAAATCCGACCCCACCTGATCACGGGCCATTTGATTACGGCCCATTTGATTACGGCAGCGCGCATTCAGCGCGACGACCAGACCGGAAACAGGTCGCCTTTGGCAGGCGTCGCGGCAAAGACGCCGCGGCTGATGGCACGCGCCATGGTGGCGCCGGCCGCTGCGTAGAGGTCGATGGCGTCGTTGGGCGCCAGCTCGATGCCGCTCTTGCCGGTCGCCAGCGCGAAAACCAGATCCCCGTCGGCCGGCGTGTGTGTCGGCCAAATGGCGTGGACGAAGCCGTCATGCGCTGATATCGCCAGGCGTTTGGCGGCAGCCTTGGTGAGAACGGCATCCGTGGCGATGACGGCGATGGTCGTGTTGCCGCCGACCGCCGTCCGTGTCCCAACATGCTTGTCGCGAAACTTCAGCAGGATCCGTTTCGCGTCCTCCGGCATCGGCGAGGGATAGCCAAGCCCGCCGAACTCGTCGCCGATCTCGAAGGGTGCGGCCCAGAAATGCCTGCCACGGGCGATTGTCACCGAGCCGGTCGGGTTGACGGCGGCGAGCGCGCCGATGGTGACGCCGCTGTCGAGCACCGTCGAGGCCGATCCGAGGCCGCCCTTGAGGCCGGAACTCAATGCACCGGTGCCCGCGCCGACCGTGCCGAGCGGAAAGTCGCTGCCGACCGCCTGTGCCGCCTCATAGCCGAGATCGCGATAGGGCGGATACCGGCCCCAATCCTTGTCGCCGCCATTGCGCAGGTCGAACAGGATCGCCGCCGGGACGATCGGCACGCGAAAGCCGCCGACCTCCACCCCGACGCCGTTTTCGCGCAGCGCCGCCTGCACGCCGGAGGCGGCATCGAGACCGAAGGCCGAGCCGCCCGAAAGCACCACGGCATGGATCGCCTCGATCGAATTGTGCGGCTCGAGCAGGTCGGTCTCGCGGGTGCCCGGCGCACCGCCCAGGATCTGCACACCGGCCACCGCCGGTTCGTCGCAGACGACGGTGGTCACCCCGGACTTCAGCCTCACATCGGAAGCATTGCCGACGCGCAGGCCAGCGACATCGGTGATGAGATTGCGCGGCCCTGTACGAAACATCATTGGTCCTCGATCGGCACGAACCGGACGCCGTTGAAACGGAAGACCCGATAGAGGTTCTCGGTCAAGTCGCCCTTGCCGTCAAAGCGGACGGGCCCGATCGCGGTGCTGAAGTCATGCGCGGTAAGCGCATCGGCCAATGGCTTGCTGGAGGTTTCCGCCAGCGCCGAGGCCGCCTTGGCGATCTCGACCGCCGCATAGGCCGGCAGCGTGTAGCCGTCCGACACGATCTCTCGGGCGGCAAACGCCTCCAGCACCTTGGGGTCGGCGACATCGGCCCATTCGGGCGGCGCGATCATCAGCGTGCCCGTCGCATAGGGTGCGTCGCCGGGCAGCGTGCGCAGTGTTTCGCCGCCGGCAAAAATGATGCCGGCATCGAGCTGGCCGGCGTCGCGGCCCATGATGGCGACGTCGCTGCCGTCGCCGCCGGCGAAGACATGGGTTGCGCCGGCTTTCCTCAGCCGCCCGATCAGTCCGATCTGGTTATCGAGCTGCGGCCGGAACGTGTCGACGAACACTGGCTTCAGCGCCGCCTGTTCGGCTGCCGCCCGAAGCGTCTCGGCGATCTCGCGGCCGTAGATCGTGCCGTCGTCGACGACGGCGAACAGCTCGCTCTGCCACAGCCGTGTGAGGATGGTGGCGACGGCGTTGCGCTCGTCGTCGCCGCGCGGCCCGAGACGAAAGACCGGCCAGCCGGTCTTGGCGCGCCGGTCGGTCAGGCTTTCGGTGCGCACCCCGACGGTGATGACGGGTATGCTGGCCTCCTTCAGGATGGGCAGCGCCGCCTCGATCGCCTCGGTGCAGAGGAAACCAACGACCACGCCGACTTTCGCCGCGGCGAATTCCCTGGCTGCGGCAGCCCCTCCATTGGCCGTGCATCCGTCGTCGACCAACTTGAGCTCGACGCCGTTCGCCTCTGCCGCCAAGCTGGCGCCCGCCTCGATCTGCTTGCCGAGGATCGCCGACGGCCCGGATAGCGGTGCTGCAACGCCGACCAGCAGCGTCTCAGCGTTCGCATTGCCGGCGAGAGACAGCCAGGCCAGCACCGCTATTGTCGTTGTCCTGGGTCGCATGCGAGCGAAGAATTCCTCCGCGCCGGTCGCGTGTTTGCCGGCGCCACTTCCTGCCAAGACCTAAAGGCTGGCTAGCTTCCACGCAACACGCGAAATTCAGGATGCATGTCAACCACTTCGCTTGTGGCATGCAATATGCCGCCATATATAACGGTTGGGTTCACCTCGCTTCAAACCAATGGAAATCGCCGGTGCTGAAGAAGAACGACATAGGGCCGCAGGCCTATCGCGACGCGATGAGCCATTTTGCCGGCCACGTCCATGTGGTCACCACCGATGGCCCCAGTGGCAGGCGCGGTGCGACGGTCATTGCGGCCTGTTCGGTCTCGGACACGCCGCCGACCATCCTGGTTTGTCTCAATAGCGAAAATCCCAAGAACGAGCCGTTCGTCAGGAACGGCAAGTTCGCCTTGAACACGCTGGCTTCGCACCAGGAGGCGTTGGCGGTCGGCTTTTCCGGTCTCACAGGCCTGCCGGTCGAAGAACGTTTCGCGCTTGGCGAGTGGGACGTGATCTCGACCGGTGCGCCGACGTTGAAGGGCGCGCTTGCCGTGTTCGACTGCGAACTGATCGACATCAAGGATCTGGCCACCCACCGTGTGCTTTTTGGCAAGGTGACAGGCCTGCGCATCGGCGATAATTTGCGGCCGCTGATCTATCACGACCGCGACTACCACGTTCTGTGACGGGTATGGTTGCACTCACGGAGAGAGCATGACCGAGTTGAAACCGCGTCCCGCGCCGCGGACGATCGACGAGACGCTCGATCTCCTGACCGGCGCGGACTATGTGGCGGATCGGTCGTTGGCGACCGTGCTGTTTTTATCGCTGCGCATGAAACGGCCGCTGTTCCTCGAAGGCGAGGCCGGTGTCGGCAAGACCGAGATCGCCAAGGTGCTGGCGCAAGCGCTCGGCCGCCGGTTGATCCGCCTGCAGTGCTATGAAGGCCTCGATGTCTCGTCGGCCGTCTACGAGTGGAACTACGCCGCGCAGATGATCGAGATCCGCATGGAGGAGGCGGCCGGCAAGGTCGATCGCTCCGACATGGAGCGCAACGTCTTTTCCGAAAAATACCTGATCCGCCGCCCGGTGCTCGACGCGCTGACCGGCAAGGCGGGCGCCGCTCCGGTCTTCCTGATCGACGAGCTAGACCGCACCGACGAGGCCTTCGAGGCATTCCTGCTCGAGATCCTCTCCGACTTTCAGGTGACAGTGCCCGAACTCGGCACGATCAAGGCGGAGGAGTCGCCGATCGTCATCATCACCACCAACCGCACCCGCGAGATCCACGACGCGCTGAAGCGGCGTTGCCTCTATCACTGGGTCGATTATCCCAATGCCGAGCGCGAATTGGAGATCGTGCGCAGAAAAGTGCCGCAGGCCAACAGCCGGCTGTCGGCGGAGGTGGTTTCGTTCATCCAGAAGCTGCGCCAGATTGAGCTGTTCAAGGTGCCGGGTGTCGCCGAGACCATCGACTGGGCCGGCGCGCTGACCGAACTCGACAAGGTGGCGCTCGATCCGGAAACCGTTTCGGACACGATCGGCGTGCTGCTGAAATACCAGGACGACATTGCCCGTATCGAGCAGGGCGAAGGCCGGCGCATCCTCAACGAGGTGAAGGCCGAGCTTTCGGCGGCGGAGTAGGGCGATGGCAACGTCGCGTCCCGAACCGAAAGAGGCCACGCCGGACGGGCGGATCGCCGACAACATCGTCTATTTCGCCCGCACCTTGCGCAAGGCCGGCATGCGGGTCGGCCCGGCCTCGGTCAAAGACGCGATCGAGGCGGTGCTGGCCGCCGGCATCGGTTCCCGCGACGATTTCTACTGGACGCTGCATGCCGTTCTGGTCTCGCGGCATGAGGATCACCCCACCTTCGACGAGACGTTCCGGCTGTTCTGGAAATCGCACGAGCTGATCGAAAAGATACTGGCGATGTTTTCGCCGGTGGCGCCCGACATT
Organism: Mesorhizobium sp. M6A.T.Cr.TU.016.01.1.1; assembly: GCF_003952585.1. Classification (NCBI taxonomy): domain Bacteria; kingdom Pseudomonadati; phylum Pseudomonadota; class Alphaproteobacteria; order Hyphomicrobiales; family Phyllobacteriaceae; genus Mesorhizobium; species Mesorhizobium sp. M6A.T.Cr.TU.016.01.1.1. The sequence continues at coordinate 6,200,458 of NZ_CP034452.1, read as the reverse complement.
AGAGAGAAGCAGAAGCCGCGCGCCGCGGAAAACCGCGTCAGCCAGGCGATGTTCGAGGGTCATCAGAAGAACCAGCCGGTGCAGGAAATCCCCGAGATCGAGGTCGACGCCCGCTTCACCTTTTCCGGCAACGAGGTGTTGAGGGGCAAGGATTTTGCCCAGATGAACGCCGCCGAGATGACTGACGCCAAGAAGGCGATCGCCGAGTTGCGGCTGCCCTTCGACATGGTCAGGACACGGCGCTTCAAATCCAATGCGCATGGCCGCCGCATCGATCCGCGCGCCATGATGCGCTCGGCCGCGCGCACTGGCGGCGAACTGATCCTGCCGAAATTCCGGTCACCGCGCGAGGTTCACCCGCCGCTGGTCGTGCTTGCCGATATTTCCGGTTCGATGAGCCAGTACACGCGCATATTCCTGCATTTCCTGCATGCGCTGACCGAAAAGCGCCGGCGCGTGCACGCTTTCGTTTTCGGCACCAGGCTGACAAATCTGACGCGGCAGATGCGCCATCGCGATCCCGACGCGGCACTCGCCGATTGTTCGGCGGCGGTGAAGGACTGGTCGGGTGGCACCCGCATCGGCGATACGCTGGCCGAATTCAACCGGCTGTGGTCGCGGCGCGTGCTGGGGCAGGGCGCTGTCGTTCTCCTGATCACCGATGGGCTGGAGCGCGACGACGTTGCCGGCCTGTCGGAGGAAATGGAGCGTCTGCACAAATCCTGCCGGCGGCTGATCTGGTTGAACCCGCTGCTGCGCTTCGACGGTTTCGAGGCCCGCGCCCGTGGCGTCAAGGCGATGCTGCCGCATGTCGACGAGTTCCGCTCGGTGCACAATCTCGATGCGCTCGCCGACCTCTGCGCGTCGCTGGACAAGAATTCGGCGCGCTCCGTCGACCCACGCCGATGGATTGAGGGTGGCGCGAGAAGCGCCGCATAGCCATATGTTTTCTCCGGGAGAAACGGTGATGGAAAGCAGTATTTATCTCGACGAGGCACGCGATCCGCTGATCATCGCGGAAGGCTGGATGAAGGACGGCAAGCATGTCGCCATTGCCACTGTGGTCGAGACCTGGGGCTCGGCGCCGCGTCCGGTCGGCAGCCATCTTGTCATCGACGCGGACGGCAATTTCCACGGCTCCGTCTCTGGCGGCTGCGTCGAAGGCGCGGTGGTGACCGAGGCGGTCGACGTCATCGACAGCGGCCAGGCTAAGATGCTGGAGTTCGGCGTCGCCGACGAAACCGCTTGGCAGGTCGGCCTGTCCTGTGGTGGGCGCATCAAGGTCTATGTCGAGCGGTTGGGTTAGAAGCATGATCCCGAACCGAAGGTCCGCGTCAGCGAAATGTGGGAACCGGTTTTCGGACAAGATCATGCTCAAACAAGAGATCTTTTGATGGATCCATTCGCCTTAAAGACGCTGAACGCCGAACGCCGCGCCCGCCGCGCGGCGATTCTGGTCACCGATCTCGGCGACGGCCGCGATCGCATCGTGCGCGAAGGCGATCAGGTTGCCGGCGAATTGGGCGCTGCGATCGCCAAGGCGTTTCGATCAGGCAATTCCGGGTCGGTCGAGGCGGAAGGACGAACCTTCTTCCTCAATGCCTATCTGCCGCAGCCGCGCCTGTTGGTGATCGGCGCCGTTCATATCAGCCAGGCACTGGCGCCGATGGCCAAGATCGCCGGCTATCCCGTCGAGATCGTCGATCCGCGCACGGCCTTTGCCACAGCAGACCGCTTTCCCGATGTGGCGCTGCATGCCGAATGGCCGGAGGACATCCTGAAACGCCAGCCGCTCGACAGCTATACGGCGCTGGCCGCCATCACCCATGATCCGAAGATCGACGACTTCGCGCTGAAGGCCGCGCTCGACGCCAACTGCTTCTATGTCGGGGCGCTCGGCAGCCGCAAGACCCATGCTAAGCGCGTCGAGCGCCTGCTCGCATTGGGCGCGACCGCCGACCAGATCGCCCGTATCCACGCGCCGATCGGCTTGGACATCGGCGCAGCGAGCCCGGCCGAGATCGCGGTAGCGGTGCTGGCACAGGCGATCCACGCCTTTCGCTCGCGCGGCCTCGAAGCCAAGGACGCGGTGGCGTGAAATTTGGTCCAATCCCCGTAGATACGGCCGAAGGCGCGGTGCTGGCGCACGCCACTACCGCCGGAGAACGGCGTTTCCGCAAGGCACATCGGTTAAGTGCCGATGACCTGTCACTGCTGAAAGCGGCCGGGGTCAACGAGGTTGTAGCCGCTGTCCTTGCGCCCGATGATCTTAGCGAGGACGCTGCTGCCGAAAAAATCGCCGAAAGCATGATCCACCGCAACATCGAGGCTAAGCCCGCCGCAACCGGCCGGGTCAACCTCCATGCTCAAGCGGCCGGCATCTTCACCGTCGATGCGGCGATGATCGACGCCATCAACGCCGTCGATCCGACCATCACCATCGCCACCTTGGCGCAGCACGCGCCGGTCGAAAAGGGCCAGATGGTCGCGACGGTGAAGATCATTCCCTTTGCCGTTGCCTCGGTCTTGGTCGATGCCGTGACAAAAATCTGCGCCGGCAGCGAGATCTTTGCCGTCAATGCCTATCAGCCGGTGCGCGTAGGCGTCATCCAGACGGTGTTGCCCGGCATCAAGCCGAGCGTGCTCGACAAAACGTTGCGTGTCACCGAAGCCCGCCTGGCGCGCTCGGGCGGCCGGCTGACGGCGGAGCGCCGCACGCCGCACGAAATTGGCCCCGTTGCGGAAGCTGCGGCCTCGCTGGCGCGCGACAACGACATGGTGGTGATCTTCGGCGCCTCGGCGATGAGCGATTTTGGCGACGTCGTCCCGGCGGCGATCGAGAGGGCCGGCGGGACCGTCATCCGCGCCGGCATGCCGGTCGATCCCGGCAATCTGCTGGTGCTCGGCACACTTGGCGGCAAGCGCATTATCGGTGCGCCTGGCTGCGCCCGCAGTCCCAAGGAGAACGGCTTCGACTGGGTTCTCGACCGGTTGATTGCCGGCATCGACGTGACGGCCAACGATATTGCCGGCATGGGTGTCGGCGGTTTGTTGATGGAGATCCCGACGCGGCCGCAGCCGCGCGAGCCGCTGCCGGCCAGGGCCGAGTTGAAGGTCGATGTCGTGCTGCTGGCCGCTGGCCGCTCCAGCCGAATGGGCGGCCCGAACAAGCTGCTGGCGCTGTTCGACGGCAAGCCGCTGGTGCGCCGCACCGCCGAGCGCGCGCTCGACTCGAAAGCCTCTGATACAATCGTCGTTACCGGCCATCAGCGCGAGCGGGTGCGGACGGTATTGTCGGGCCTCGACGTGACCTTCGCCGACAATCCGGATTTCGCTGACGGCCTGTCTTCATCGCTGAAGGTCGGCATCGCGCGGGTCAGCGGCGACGCCGCCGGCGCCATGATCGTTCTCGGCGACATGCCGGGCGTTTCGTCGGCCGACCTCGACAGGCTGATCGACGCATTCCGCAAGTCCGAGGGCCGATCGGTCGTGCGCGCCTCGCATGAGGGAAAGCGCGGCAATCCGGTGCTGTTGCCGCGCTCGCTGTTTGCGGCGATCGCTCATCTCGAAGGCGATACCGGCGCACGCCATCTGGTCGAGGCCGAGGGGCTTGATGTCGTCGATGTCGAGATCGGCAAGGGGGCGTCCATCGATGTCGACACCCGCGAGGCTCTGGAAGGTGCCGGCGGCGTGCTGCAGGATTGACAAACCGAAGCCGAAAAACGCATGCCTGGGGGCATGGCTATTCGTACCGTCCTACCCCCCTCTGGCCTGCCGGCCATCTCCCCCTCAAGGGGGGAGATTGGCAGCGTCGATGCCGGCCCTCACTTTATAAGGCCGACGATTGGCGAAAGCTGGCGCGATATTCAATCTCCCCCCTTGAGGGGGAGATGGCCGGCAGGCCAGAGGGGGGCCTGCGCCCTGCTGATTTCGATGTTTTTCTTGTTTTCCTTCGCCGCTTACGCCGATGCCGTCGAATTGAAGCCCTTCAAGGACAATCTGTTCGCTTATCCGGCCATCCTCTCGTCCGCAAACAACGGCGCCTATACGGTCATCGACTATCGTGAACTGCGCGATATCAACGCCCGCGACGAAATACCGGAGCGCCGCGCGCAGGCGCAGTATGTCGACACCAGTGTGCGCAAGATGCAGCAGGATCTGTCGCTGAAGACCGATGCCGGCAGTATCCGCCACGTCGCCGTCGGCCGCACGCAAGGCGCCTCGATCATCGTGCTCTACCTGCACGGGCAGGGCGGCAGCCGCAAGCAGGGCGTCGACGACTTCACCTTCGGTGGCAATTTCAACCGCATCAAGAACCTGATGGCCAGCAATGGCGGCCTCTATCTCTCCCCGGACTTTTCCGATTTCGGCGACACGGGTGCTGCCCAAATCGCCGCGCTGATCGGCCACTATGCCGAACGGTCGCCAGGTGCGAAGATCTTCGTCGCCTGCGGCTCGATGGGCGGCGCATTGTGCTGGAAGCTTGCTGCCCGCAAGGATATGGGCGGCCGCATCGACGGGTTGCTGCTGCTCGGCTCGCTGTGGGATGAAACTTTCTTCTCCAGCCCCGCCTTCAAGCGCCGCGTTCCGGTTTTCTTTGGCCAGGGCAGCAAGGACCCGGTGTTTCCAGTCGAGAAACAGGAAGCCTTCTTCCGTTCGATACTGGCCAAATCGAAAACTTATCCGGCCCGCTTTGTCCGCTTCGAGACCGGCACGCACGGCACGCCGATCCGCATGACCGACTGGCGCGGCACGCTCAACTGGATGCTGTCGAAGGCCCCTTAAGGCGCGGTGTTGTAGTCCACCACCGTCTGCGGGTTGATCTCGCCGTCATAGGAGGCGTCGACATCGTACTGCACCAGCGAGAAATTGCCGTTGCGAAACAGATAGGTCCCGGCTGACGAGGCGTCACCGACGCCGCGCCACTTGTTGAGGGACGAGATCGTCTTGGTGCCGTCGTCATATTCGGAATTGACCAGCTGGTCGTCGGTCTCGAAGCCGATGACGTTGATCGCCTCGACCTTACCCTCGCTATCGTTGTTCTCATAGTGGATATCGAGCTCCGGCGAGGCGAACTGCAACTGCCGGACACCGGATACATCATCCGCGATGTAGTAGACGGCACTCTCATTGTAGGCAGCCATCGAGCAGAAGAAGCGGAATAGCCGCGTCTCGCGTTCGGGCTCGTCGGCCTCGGCGCCGGCATCCTTGTAGCGGAGGGAGTAGGCATCCGGCTCTCCCAAAGGCTCGCCGCCAGGCATTTCCTTGTCGCATTGTTCGCCATAGGTCGCTGCAAACGCCTTCTTGGCCTGCTCCAGCGCCGCATCCTTCTTCGGCGGCGGTGGTCCGTCGCCGCAGCTTTCTGGCATAGCGTTCTCGAAATCGGCCTTGGACGGCTTCAGTGCGCCCTTGTCGATGAAGATCGGGCGGAACGGCGGTTCCTGGATCGAGGCATTGACCTGGCGCAGCGTGTAGCAGCCGGCAAAGACATTTTCGCTGCCATCCTTGGCTGTCGCCCGGATGGCGACCGGAACATTGTAATAGATGCTGCCGGCCGCCCCGTCTTCCGACACGCCGCCGGTTTTGACATCGACGCTTTCGGTGCCGTCATAGCCTTTGACGAAGGCACCGAAATCCTTGGCCGGCTTGGTGTCGCCGAAATAGTCCCAGGCGCGCGCGAATTCTTGCCGGTTGATGGCACTGTAGAGCGAGCGGATGACCGCTTCGGCGTCCGACCTGTCATCGACATAGGGCGCTGCGGCGGCGAGCACTGGTTGGCCTGTCACGGCCAGGGAGAAAAAAGCGGTCGCTGCGAAAAGGGCGCTTCTCATCGGGAATCTCCACCAGATGGGAAATCCTATCATGCCGATTGCGGCGACGTGGTGACGCTTGAAGAATCGGCTGCGAAGGCGCTACGTCCCGCCGTCGGCGTTCCCGCCGGATAGGAGATTCACGTGACCATATCGATGTACGAAGCGTCTGTGCCGGTGTTTTCGGCCAGGTTGAAGGCGCTATCCAACGTGCTGAGCATCGCCGAGCAGAATGCGCTCGACCGGAAGATCGATCCGCAGGTGTTTTTGACGTCGAGGCTGGCGCCGGACATGTACGCGCTGACGAGACAGGTGCAGATCGCCACCGACCACGCCAAGGGCGCCCCATCGCGGCTTGCCGGCCGCGAGGTGCCCAAATACGAAGACAACGAGGCGAGCTTTGCCGATCTCCAGGCGCGTATCGCCAAGACCGTCGACCATCTGGCGACATTCTCGGCTGCCGATATGGACGGCTCCGATGACAGAATGATCGAGCTGAAGCTTGGCCAGCGCGAATTCTCGATGGCCGGCATGCAGTATCTGCTGCATCTCGCCATGCCCAATTTCTATTTCCACCTGACCACCGCCTACGACATTCTGCGTCACAATGGCGTGCCGCTGAGCAAGGCGATTTTCATGGGATCGCGTTGAAGAATGGCGAGGAGATATCCCGGTCGGAGCCGGGATATCCGACTAGCGTGAGGACATTTCGCGGGCGACGCGCGGGAAGTCGGCTGGTTTGATGCCGATATCCGCACGGTCGGCATTGCTCATCGAATGAAGCAGCGCCAGAGCCGCGCGATAGCGCAGACGTTCCTGCGGACGAGGACGGGCGAACATTTCAGTGAGGAAACCCATGATTCAAGCCCCTGGTTGGTCCTCCCCGAGTCGCAATATAGGCAAATCATGACAATTGTGCAGTGCAGCATTTGCATGGCAGCCATGCTGCGCAGGCTTTTTTGATCACAATCGACCAACCGGTGAAACTTCCGGCGCGGGCCGACCGTATAGCTGAACGCCGGCACTGAGCCGGTTTTTCCTCGCCGTTCCTGGCGAAATTCCGGACTGCATGAAAATGCAGTCCGGCTTTTTGTTGACTGCCGCGCGGCCGTTGGCTGGATTCTACGGAAAAGTCGCTGGCGATTGGCGGCGGGCTTGGAGACAGCCCGGGCCCTCCTGTATGCTGCGGCTTCCTGCCCGCGCAGCCGCACAAAAATTTCCCGCCGGAGAAAGTTCCATGCACAAACGCCGCCTCGGTCGGACCGATCTTCTTGTTTCCCAGATCTGCTTGGGATCGATGACTTGGGGCCAGCAGAACACCGAAGCGGACGGCCACGCCCAGATGGATCTGGCCTTTTCGCGCGGCGTCAACTTCATCGACACTGCCGAGCTTTACCCGATCCCGCCCAAGGCGGAGACGCAAGGCTGGACCGAGAAGATCATCGGCAGCTGGATGAAAGCTCGGGGCAACCGCGATCAAGTGATCCTCGCCTCGAAAGTGGTTGGCCGCACCGCCAATGCATGGTTCCGCGGCGGGCGCCCGTCGAAGCTGGTGCGCGCCGACATTTTCGATGCCGTCGAAAAATCGCTGACCAGGCTCAACACCGACTATCTCGATCTCTTTCAGATCCATTGGCCGGAACGAGACGTGCCGTGGGGTGCCAACCCGAACCGTATCGGCGCCGTGGCGCCACGGGCCGATTCCGTTGGCGCGCCGGCCGGCGAGACACCGATCGCGGAGACGCTCGCCGTCTTCGACGAGTTGGTGAAGGCAGGAAAAATCCGCCATTTCGGCCTGTCGAACGAAAGTTCCTGGGGCGTCATGCGGTTCGTCGCCGAAGCCGACAAGGGCGCCGGTCCGCGCCTGGTGTCGCTGCAGAACGCCTATAATTTCGTCAACCGCAGCTTCGAGGTGAATCTCGCCGAAGTCTGCGAGCGCGAACAGGTTTCCCTGCTCGCCTATTCGCCGCTGGGACAAGGCTACCTGACCGGCAAATACGATCATGGCGCACGGCCGCTGGGCTCGCGCTCGCAGCTTTTCAATCGCGGCCAGCGCTACGAGGCCCCGAACGCCGCGGAAGCGCAACTTGAGTACAACGAGCTGGCGCGCTCTTTCGGCATGGAGCCGGCTTTGTTTGCCAACGCCTATGTCACGAGCCGGCCTTTCGTCGCCTCGAGCATCATCGGCGCGACGACCCTTTCCCAGCTCGAAATGGCGCTGTCTTCCGCCGATGTCGTCTGGACCGAGGACATGCAGAAGGCGGTCGATGCAATCCACCAGCGTGTCGGTAACCCGTGTCCGTGAGCAGACTTCCGGCTCTGTAAAGTGTGATTACCCAATAATTACAATAGGGGGAGAAAAAAGTGAATTTTCCAATCGAGGTCGTGCGCGAGAAATTTCCAGCACTTTCGCTGACTGACAAGGGCCGTCGTCGCATCTATCTCGACAACCCTGCCGGCACGCAGGTGCCGCAAGCGGTTGCCGACGCGGTGTCGCACTGCCTGCTGACCACCAACGCCAATCTCGGCGGCTTCTTCGAAACCACGATCGCGGCGCAACAGGTTGTCGACGACGCCCATGTGGCGATGGCCGATTTCCTCGGTGCTGCGAGCCCGCAGGAAATCATCATCGGCGCCAATATGACGACGCTGACCTATCACATGTCGCGCACGCTCGGCCGCACGATGAAACCGGGCGACGAGATCATCCTCACCCGCATGGATCACGAGGGCAACGTATCGCCGTGGCTGCAGCTGGCTGAAGACGTTGGTCTTGTCGTACGCTGGCTGGCTTTCGACGAGCAGAGCTGGCAGATCGAGGAGGCGGCGCTTGCCGCGTTGCTCACCAACAGGACGCGGCTGGTCGCCCTGAACTACGCCAGCAATCTGACCGGATCGATCAACCGGGCGAAGGCGCTGACCGGCATTGCCAAGCAGGCCGGCGCGCTGGTCTATGTCGACGCCGTGCAGTTCGCGCCGCACGGACTGATCGACGTGCAGGACCTCGGCTGCGATTTCCTGATCTGCTCGGCCTATAAATTCTTCGGCCCGCATATGGGCATATTGTGGGGCAGGCTGGATGTCATCGATGCGCTGAAACCGTACAAATGCCGCTGTTCGTCCGACACTCTGCCGGAGCGGTTCGAACTCGGCACGCCGCAGATCGAGCTGATGGCCGGACTGACGGCCGCGGTCGATTATTTTGCGGAGCTGGGAATTGCGGCAGGCGAGGGTGGCTCGCGCCGCGTCAGGATCGCCAAGGCGTTCGAAAGATCAATCGCTTACGAAAACCCGCTGACGCAAAGACTGATCGACGGGCTGTCGGACATTTCCGGCCTGACGATCCGCGGCATCACCGATCCGGCCCGTGTCGGGGAGCGCGTGCCGACGGTTTCTTTCACCGTCGACGGCATCGTGCCGGAGACGATCGTGCGGCAGATGAATGCTGAAAACATCTTCCTGTGGTCGGGCCACAACTATGCTTGGGAGATCGTCCACCAGCTCGGCATCCCCGCCGAGCAGGGCGTCGTGCGCATCGGCATCGCTCACTACAATACGGCGGCCGAGATCGAAGAGACGCTGGAGAGCGTGCACCGTGTCATCGCCATGCTGCGACAGGAGCGATGCTGACGCGACATCCGGCTGATATCAACGCTTCCTGCCGCCGCCGAAGCCGGTGAGGAACGCAGTAAGGTTGTCGCCGAGTTCGTCGCAGAGATAGCCGCCTTCCTGCACGATGACCGTCGGCAGGCCGAGCCCGGCGATGGCCTCGCCGATGCGCGAGAAGCCCGGCGTCGTCACCGACAGCCCGCCGAACGGATCGCCCTCGAAGGCGTCGAGGCCGAGCGCCACCACAAGTGCTTCGGGCGCAAAGGCGCGAATGCGCTGGAAAGCCACGTCCAGCGCTTCGAGAAACGCCGCATCGCCGGATTTGCGTGGCAGCGGCAGGTTGAGATTGTAGCCGAGGCCTAGCCCTTCGCCGCGCTCGTCGGCATGGCCCCAGAAGAATGGATAGAAACGCGCCGGATCGGCATGCAGCGAGACGGTGAGCACGTCCGGCCGCACATAGAAAACGCCTTGCGTGCCGTTGCCGTGATGCAGGTCGACGTCGAGGATCGCCACCCGCGCCGCACTCTTGCGCAGCGTCTGTGCCGCGACCGCCGAATTGTTGATGAAGCAGAAGCCGCCGGCGACATCGGCAAAGGCGTGATGGCCGGGCGGACGGCACAGCGCATAGGCGGCCGGCGCGCCCGCCATCACCGCCTCGGCGGCCTCGACCGCGCTCCAGGCGCTCCACAGCGCGCTCTGCCATGTCTCGCCGGAGATCGGGCAAGCGGTGTCGGCCATGTGGTAGCCGGCCTGGCCGACCGCCGAGGCCGGATAGGAGCCGTTCCGCGCGATCGGGTGGATGTTGGGGATCACTTCCGCCGAAGCGCCCTCGATGTGCTGCCAGCGCGCGAAGATGTGCTCGAGAAAATCGAGATATTCCGGCGTATGCACCGCCGCGACCGGTCCGAGCCCATGATCCCTCGGCCGTTCGATCGTGCAGCCGGCAGCCCTTGCGCCAGCGAGCAGCCGTTCGACGCGTTCCGGTTTTTCCGGATTGGGCTTTTGGGCGCCGCTGGAGAGGAACGCCTTGGGATCGTGGCGCTTCTGTTCTTCGGCATAGAAGGCTTTCATCTTGGATCCTCATCGTCCGGCGCATCGGCGAAGGCAAAGAACGCGTCGCCGACGATTTTCTGCACCTGCTCGTAGCTCGACCAGGCAATGCCTAGCCTTTCGTAGAAGGCCTTGGCGGTTTCATTGTCGGTGTCGACGGACAGTCTGAGGTAGGCGCCGCCGTCCTTCCGGCATTGCGCCGCGGCACGCCGCAGAAGACGTTCACCGATCTTGCGGCCGCGAAACCGGTCTTCGACATAGAGGTCCTGCACATAGACGCCGGGCCGCCCCATCCAGGTCGAGAAGATCGGGAAATGCAGGCACAGGCCGGCGAACTCGCCGCCGACCTCCGCAATCAGCGTCGAGAAGGCAGGTTTTTCGCCAAACCCATAGGTGCGGAGGTCTTCGGCCGTAGAAGTGATTTCCTCGGGCGCGCCGATATGGGCGCCAAGCCGCAGGATCGCGGCATGGATGGTTTCAACGTCCTCGACGGTGCCGGGCCGGATGATGATGTTTTTGGAGGCTGGATTGGCAATTGTCACGACAAGCGAGGCGGCAAGAGGGGAGTGAAAGCAACCATCTCAGAACGCTACCTATCGCCACCCTTGAGCGCCAGCATCTCGCGCGCCTCAGTGGGGGTAGCGATGTCCAGCGACAGCCCGTCGAGCACGCTGCGGATACGGCGCACCTGGTCGGCATTGGACTTCGCCAGCTGGCGGCCATCGTAAAGGCTGTCCTCCAGCCCGACGCGGACATTGCCGCCCATCGCCGCCGCAATCGAGATCATCGGCATCTGGTGGCGTCCGGCAGCCAGCACCGAAAACTGGTAGCTGTCGCCGAACAGTTTGTCGGCGATGCGCTTCATATGCACCAGATTGTCGGGGTCGGCGCCGATGCCTCCCAGTATGCCGAACACGAACTGGATGAACAGAGGTCCCGACACCAGCCCTCGGTCGCGAAAATGCGCCAGCGAATAGAGGTGCCCGACATCGTAGCATTCGAATTCGAAGCGTGTGCCGCAGCCGTCTCCAAGTCTTTCGAGCACGGTCTCCATGTCGGCAAAAGTGTTCTTGAAGATCGTGTCGCGGGTTGCCTCCAGCAGCTTGGGCTCCCACTCGTGCTGCCACTCTCTTGGCCGGTCGAGCATCGGGAACAGCGCGAAATTCATCGAGCCCATGTTGAGCGAGCACATTTCGGGCTCTGCCCTGAGCGGTGCGGCCAGACGCTGGTCGAGCGTCATCAGCGAGGAGCCGCCGGTGGTGATGTTGATCACCGCTGATGTCGCCTGCTTGATGCGCGGCAGGAACTGCATGAACACATCGGGATCGGCCGTTGGCCGCCCGTCCTTGGGGTCGCGGGCGTGAAGATGCAGGATCGAGGCGCCGGCTTCGGCGGCTGCGATTGCGTCTGCGGCGATCTGGTCCGGCGTCACCGGCAGATGCGGCGACATTGACGGCGTGTGCACCGACCCGGTGATGGCGCAGGTGATGATGACTTTTCGCGGCGCCATTTTCAGCCTTCGACCGGCAGGTCGAGCTCGCCGGCCAATACTTGCAGCGAGTCGCCGATGATGGCGACGATCTCGCCGATCTGCTCTCGGGTGACGATCATCGGCGGCGCCACCATGAAATTGTCGCCGTCGACGCCACCCTTGACCTTTCGCCCATAGATGATCAGGCCGCGCTCATAGGCGAGGTCGAGCAGGCGCTGGGTGGCTTTCTTCTCCGGCGCGATCAGTCTCAGCGTATCGGGGTCGGCGACCATCTCGGCACCTAGGAGCAGGCCCTTGCCACGCACATCGGCGATGAACGGAAAGCGCTTGGCCAACCCCTTCAACTCGCCCATCAAAAGGTCGCCCATGTCAGCCGCATTGGCGATCATGCCGAGACGATCCATCTCGCCAAGCACAGCGAGCCCGGCGGCGCAGGCGAGCGGATTGCCGGCATAGGTATGGCCATGCTGGAAGCCGCCTGATGCGAGCACCGGCTGTACCAGCCGCATCGGTGCCGCCAGCGCGCCGAGCGGCGCGTAGCCAGAGCCCAGCCCCTTCGACAGCGCGACAATGTCGGGCTTGCAATTCCAGTGGTCACCGCCGAGGAATTTTCCAGTGCGGCCCGCACCGCTCATCACTTCGTCATGGATGAGCAGGATGCCGTAGCGGTCGCAGATTTCGCGGATGCGCGGATAATAGCTGTCCGGCGCCACCAGCGCCGCGGTGGCAGCGCCGCCGACCGGCTCCATGATGAAGGCGAGGACGCTTTCCGGTCCCTCGGCCAGGATTTTCTCCTCCAGCATGTCTGCGTAGCGGATGCCGCGCTGTTCCAGCGAGAGATTGTCACGATCGCGCCATGCGGCCGGTGCCGGCACGGTTGGCATGACCTGCATCATCGGGGCGAAAGTTTCGGCCAGCGCATCGTCGCCGGTGACGGACAGCGAACCAAGCGTGCCGCCATGATAGGAGGGAAAGCGCGTGATCACTTTCCAGCGCTTGGGCTGGCCGGTGGCGACAGCCCATTGCCGGGCAAGCTTGATACAAGATTCCGTCGCTTCCGAGCCGCCCGAGACGAAAAAGATGCGGTCCATCCCTTCGGGGAGTTTGGTAGCCAATAGCCGCGCGAGCTCCTCGGCCGGCTCGTTTTCGAAATGCAGCCGGTAGGCGAAGGTGGCGCGGTCCATCTGCCGCTTCATCGCGTCGAGCACGTTGCGGTTGGAATGACCGATATTGGCGACCATCGGTCCGCTCGATCCGTCGATGAAGCGGCGGCCGTCCTGCGTCCAGATGTAAATGCCTTCGGCGCGATCAACCAGCGGCCGGCGCAGGCTGGACAGATAGAACAGATGCGACGGCGGGCGCGTCTCGGTGTCCGGAGCAGGGGTCTGGGATTTCAACATGTCATGGCTTTCCAAGATAACGGTCGAGAACATTTTTGGTGACGCGCTCGACCATCGGGTCCTGCTTTAGCAGGCCGGCGACCCATTCGCAGCTTCCGGCGTGGAACACCTCGCCCTTGCCGCGCCGGAAATTGACTATCATGCCGTTGCTGTGTTTGACCTTGTCGAGATTGGCGTCACTCGCCTCGCCGAACAGCGTCTCGGCGGAAAAGCGGCCGTCGGCATCGCCGAGAAACTGGTCCTCGAACGCAATGTCGGCGCTCTCCTCGACCTGGCTAGCCATGCCGACGGCGAGAATTTGCAGCCCATCGGGTGCGCCGCTGTCGGGCGTGGGGTAGGGCAGGCCGCCGCGGATTTCGTGATCGAGCCCGTCGACCTCATAGCCATAGACATGGCTGTCGGCGCCGAGCAGGTCGCCATAGTAGATGCCTGTGCCGGCGAACGCCCAGTGCTCCGGCCGGTAGATCGGAAAGCCGCGCACGCCGCGCGGCGCGCAACCGCCCCAGCCGGCATAGAGGCCCCTCGTCGCATTGAGCCCGAAGGTCGCGGCACCCGGCCGGCCAATCTCAGGTGCTTCCCAGGAATTGGTGGCGCGGGTCACGTCGCCGCCCCGAAAGGCCGGATCCTCGGCGCGGGCGCGGTATTTGTAGCAGACCTGCCGGCGGCCCTCGTCCTCCAGCCGCGTCTGCCACATGAAATTGCCGGCGAAGCGCGCCGCATGGCCGCCGCGCTCGACGTAGGCGTCGACCGCGTCGCGCATCTCCCAGGTCCAGTATTCGTCATGTCCGACGAAGACAACGCAGTCATAGCCGTCGAGGATTTCGGGCGAGAAATGCAGTTCGTGCTGGCTGGCAAGGTCGGCGGCATAGCCGGCGCGCTCGGCAAATCGAAAGAAGTGGCTGTCATAGCTTGCCCAGCCGGACGAGGCATATTTCTTCGAATGGCCGGTGGCGAAGGCCCATTCCATATGCGGATAGCGCGGCACGGTCTTGGGCGGCACGGCGACCTCGAGCGGCACACGCGGCGCCTCCTTCGGCAGAACCACAAAGCCGCGGCACCATGGCCGCTGCGTCGACACCATTGAGGCATACTGGTCGCGGTTCGGACCGGTGATGCCTTCGTAATGATTGGAGCCGCCCCACGTGTTGTAGGCAAGCCAGGTGCCGGTGGCTGCAACCTGCAGCACACGACCGCGTTTCTTGCCGGGCTGCGGGCCGACGATGAAAAGATGGTGGCAGCGGATCGGCTTGCCGTCGCGGCCGTCCGCCGTCAGCGTGACGCGGTAGGCTCCGGACGGCCAGTCGTCGCCGACGCGGAATTCAAACGACGCATCCCAGCCGCAGCCCACGACCGAACATTGGTCGGGTGTATCCTGCCAGCGCGCCGCGATCCCAGCCTTGTCGAACATTTTAGTTTCGGTGCCGCCGTCGCGGACGATCGACATGCTGCAGCTGGACGCCGTCGAGCTGACATGCAGCACCACCATCTCGCTCCGGCGGTATGAAAAACGATCGCTGTAGCACCAGATCTCGCCGTGTTCGCCATCCATCCCCGGCCACTCGTAATAGTGGCCGCGCACGGCTTGCCGGCGCTGGTGGGGCGTCAGTCCGAAATCGGGGAATTCGGTAGGAAGCTTGGTCATGAACGCCTGTGAAGGGTCGAACGCGTCATTTCGACCATCTGGCGGCCAACCGTCAATTGGAAACGATCGGGCCAGCGATAGCTCACAGCCGGCCTTGGCCTTGCCTGCCAAACAGATTATCTCACAAAGGGCGGCCTTTTCCGCCACAGGAGCCGACATGCTGAGAGTGCAAAAGGTCAGGGTGGACGACATCTACGTGCCGACCGCGCGCAAGAAGACACTGCATCCCGAAACCGTCCGGCATCTGGCCGAGGACATTCTGGAAAACGGCATGAAGACCCCGATCCAGGTGCGCCATGACGGCAAGCGCCATATCCTGGTCGAAGGCCTGCACCGGCTGGAAGCGGCGAAGTGGCTCGGCGAGACCGACATCGACGCCTATCTGGTGCAAGCCAAGCGCCACTAAGCTCTCATTCGGCGTTCGCCGGAGTCGGCCTGGCGAAGTTTTTCGCGAGACCCGTGTCGGGCTGCGCGTTGCCCGCTCGTCCTTGAGACGGAAACCGGCATTCAAGCCGACTCTTTTGCAAGCCAGTGAGGAGACCATCATGACCACCAAGCTCGATATCGCCCCCAGCTCGGACCGTGAACTGGTTCTTGCCCGCATCATCGATGCGCCGCGCGAGAACGTTTACCGCTGCTGGACCGAGCCGAAGCTCGTGACGCAATGGTTCGCGCCAAAGCCGTGGACGACGCCGCGCGCCGAAATGGATGTGCGCACCGGCGGCTCCAGCCTGGTTGTCATGGCGGGTCCCGACGGCAATGAATTCCCGAATCCCGGCATCTTCCTCGAAGTCGTGCCGGGCAAGAAGATCGTTCTCACCGACGCCTATACGAAGGCGTGGGAGCCGTCCGAAAAACCGTTCATGACGGTCGTGCTGACCTTCGAGGATGAGGGCGAGGGCAAGACCCGCTACATCGCCCGGGTTGCGCATTGGTCCGTCACTGACCGCGAAGAGCACGAGAAGATGGGCTTTCACGAGGGCTGGGGGCAGTGCGCCGACCAGCTCGAAGAACTGGCCAAGCGGCTTTGATGTCAGCAGGACGGGAGGAGACCGACATGTCCAGATCGATGTTTTTCGCCATTTTCGCCTCGGCTGCGGCGCTGTTCGCCGCGCCGGGCTCCACCAAAGCCGAGGAGGCAAAGCCCGCCATGATCACCGAAACGAAAGCAATGCCGAAGCCGGCGAAATCCGGCCTGCTGCCGATCAACGGCCTGAACTACTACTATGCCGTCTATGGCCAAGGCGAGCCGCTGCTTCTGCTGCATGGCGGTCTCGGCACGACCGATATGTTCGCGCCGATCCTGCCGAAGCTTGCCGAAAACCGCACCGTCATCGGCGTCGACCTGCATGGCCACGGCCGCACCGCGCTCGGCGACCGGCCATTGAGCTTGGAGGCGATGGGCGACGACATGGCGGCGATCGTCAAGGCGCTCGGCTATGAGCAGGTCGATGTCATGGGTTATTCGCTGGGCGGCGGCGTCGCCTTCCGCATGGCCGTCCAGCATCCCGAGGCAGTGCGCCGGCTGGTCCTGGTCTCGACCGGCTATGCCGCCGACGGTTTCTATCCCGAGATGCGCGGCCAGCAGGCGCAGGTTGGCGCGGCGATGGCCGACATGATGAAGGAGACGCCGATGTACAAATCCTACGTGGCGGTCGCGCCGCATCCGCAGGATTTCCCGAAGCTGCTCGATCAGCTCGGCGCCTATATGCGCAAGGACTACGATTATTCCACCGACGTCCCGAAGCTGAAGATGCCCGTCATGCTGGCTTTCGGCGACAGCGACATGTACCGGCCAGAGCACGAGATCAAGTTCTATCAGATGCTCGGCGGCGGACTGAAGGACGCCGGCTGGATGCGCGAGAACCTGTCGCAGAACCGCCTGGCCATCCTGCCGAACCGCACCCACTACGACGTCTTCTTCGCGCCGGAACTTGTGGCCGCCGCGCTGCCCTTCCTCAATGGCGAGACCAAGGTGAAGACCTGGGACGAGATCGTCAGCGAAAGGAACTGACCGCCTGACACATGCCTGCCGGCCGTCTCCCTCGAGATGGCCGGCGACGTTTGTTGCGCGTCGCGCCTGACCACACCGCAAGTTCCGCCTGCCGCATCACGCCAAGAGATGGCGCCATCAAAGCTTTTCAATTGACGCTGCTATGCCGGCAGCTACCCTGCCGCCAATCCTAGGAAGAGGGGCGAAGGTAATGGCGAAATATCAAGGCGGCTGCCTGTGCGGCGCGGTGCGCTACCGCACTGATGCCGCGCCAATCAACGAGCGTGTCTGCCATTGCCGGCTTTGCCAGAAGGCGTTGGGCGCGGCCTTCAACGCCCGCGTGCTGTTCCGCATCGACGACGTGACGACAGAAGGACCGGTGGCATTGGTGAATTCCTCGCCCGATCTCAAGCGCGGCTTTTGCCCGGGCTGCGGCACGACGCTGTTTTCCCGCCGCGATTCCGCCGGCATCATCGGCGTCACGTCAGGCTCGCTCGACGATCCCTCGATATTCAAGCCGCAGATGCATATGTGGACCGCCTCGAAGCAGCCCTGGGTGCAGCTCGACGACGGCCTGCCGCAATATGAAGGCGCGCCGCCGCCCGCTTAACCTTCTCCCCATGTGGGAGAAGGTGGATTGGCGCGCAGCGCCAAGACGGTTGAGGGGTGCTGGCCGGAGCGCTGTCGGTGCCAAGCTGGAGCACCCCTCATCCGACCTCGCTTCGCTCGGCCACCTTCTCCCACAGGGGGAGAA
Organism: Mesorhizobium sp. M6A.T.Cr.TU.016.01.1.1; assembly: GCF_003952585.1. Taxonomy (NCBI): domain Bacteria; kingdom Pseudomonadati; phylum Pseudomonadota; class Alphaproteobacteria; order Hyphomicrobiales; family Phyllobacteriaceae; genus Mesorhizobium; species Mesorhizobium sp. M6A.T.Cr.TU.016.01.1.1. Next base: position 6,182,708 of record NZ_CP034452.1, on the reverse strand, counting down.
GGAAAGGGCAGGGGCGTGCCCAATTTTTTTCATCCGGGACACGAGATAGCCGGCAAAGCGTCATTGGCGAGCCATCATTGCCACCTATCTATTACGTGCGGGTCGGCGGTCGAGGAGGCGACGGATGAACGACAGAATCAACACCCTGGATGAGCTTTTGAGCGATCCGATGATCAAGCTCGTTATGGAACGCGATCGCGTGCAGCCAGCGGCGCTTCGCACGCTGCTTGAAGAAAAGGTTCGCCGGGCGGAGGATAATGCGCCGGTCAACCCCGATCGCTTTGTACCGCCAGCCCACATGGTAGCCGAGACCTGCCACAAGCTATGGCTGTGCAGCTAGGCAACAGTGCCTGACAGGGTCAGCGGTCTTTCGCGCTGTCCCGCGGACGCTTCGACGAAGAAGCCCCTAACAATTTGATTCAAACTTTGTTGGTAATTTCTCGTTAGTAATCTGGACTGGTTTGTCCGGCGGCGCTGTCTTGCCATCGGTCTGTTGTGTTTTGCGTACAGGTCCAGATGCGGTTATCAGGCGTCGTTATCTTCTCGATCGCAGCGCTGTGCCTTGCCGGCTGCACATCGACGTCCGGCGTCGACGCGCTGCAAGTGCCGTCCAGCGAGACGACCAACTCGGTTGTGCGGCCGCCCGCGCCGGTCGCGTCGGTCGGTGCCGCCGATGCCGCACCCGCCTTCGCTCAGGAAGAGGCGATGGACCAAGCCGTGGCGATGGCTCCTCCAGAGCCTGTGGAAAGCATTGAACCACCCGCCGAGCCTATTGCCCTGGTGGCGCCGAAGCGGCTGGCGCGGGCAGCACCGATCCTCGCCGAGCCGGTCCAGCGCTATCGTTTTCGTGACGCCAAGCCGATCAATTTCGGCAGGGCCTCGCCCAGGCACCTCGCCGTTCACGGCGTCGACGTTTCACGCTGGCAGGGCAACGTGAACTGGGACAAGCTGCGCGCGCAGGGCGCGAACTTCGCCTATATCAAGGCGACCGACGGCGGCGATCATCTCGACCCGATGTTCAGGAAGAACTGGCGCAATGCCGACGCTGCCGGCCTCAAGCGCGGCGCCTATCACTTCTTCTATTGGTGCCGCACGGCCGGCGAGCAGGCCGACTGGTTCATCCGCAACGTGCCGAGGGTCGAGGGCGCCTTGCCGCCGGTGATCGACGTTGAGTGGAACGGCGAATCCAGCTGCAAGCGGCGCCCGTCGCGGCAGAAGGTGCTGGAGAAGATGCAGGTGTTCATGGACAAGCTGGAACGCCACTACGGCCAGCGACCCATCATCTACACCGCGCCCGATTTCTACCGCGACAATCTCAGAGGCGCATTCTTGGATTATCCGTTCTGGCTGCGGGCGGTGGCACAGCATCCGTCAAAGGTCTATCCCGGCCGCAAATGGGTGTTCTGGCAGTATTCCGGCTCCGGCCTGTCGCACGGCGTGAGGGGCCGCATCGACCTCAACGTCTTCCACGGCGACGAGAGAGCCTGGCGGAACTGGGTTGGCGGGCGGCAGATGGTGGCCGAGGCGGAGTAGGCGGTCGCAGAGACCGCATTTGCAGGCCAGCGCGACGTGAATATCGACGGACCCTGACCGCCTGTCGCGGAATTGTCATGAATCCGTCATCGCATTGAAATGTCGCTCCTCCAAAGCAGGTGGCTTCCATCCGAACAGGAGACGCCATCCGTGCCCCGCCATTCCGCGCTTTTCGTCCTGACGGCAGCGCTTGCTGCCTCCGTTTCGCTGCCGGCCCATGCCGACATGATGTTCAACCGGGTCGCGAGCTTCGCGATCGCCGGAAACCTCCCGGCGGACGTCGAGAAGGCCACGCCGACTTCGTCCGAGATCATCGCGGCCTCCGAAGACGGCATGACGCTGGTCTATTCCGACAGCCCGCTCGGTGCGGTCGGTTTCATCGACATCACTGACCCCAAGGCGCCCAAGGCCGGCGGCATCGTCAAGATCGACGGCGAGCCGACCTCGGTCGTTGTCCTCGGCGGCAAGGTGCTGGCCGGCGTCAACACGTCGGAGAGCAAGGCCAAGCCTTCGGGCAACCTCACCGTCATCGACCTCGCCTCCAAGGCGATCGAAAGCACCTGCGACCTCGGCGGCCAGCCGGACTCGCTGGCGCTGAGCAAGGACGGCAAGTTCCTCGCCATCGCCATCGAGAACGAGCGCGACGAGGAGGTGAACGACGGAGAAATACCGCAGATGCCGGCGGGCGACCTCAAGATTTTCACGCTTGCCGAAGGCCAGCCTGATTGCGCGACGATGAAGAGCGTGAACCTGGCGGGCATTGCCGAAGTCGCGGCGGAAGATCCGGAGCCGGAATTCGTCGCCTTCAACGAGGCCGGCGAGATAGCGGTCACGCTGCAGGAAAACAATCACATCGCCGTCGTCAACGCCGAAACCGGCGCGATCGTCACGCATTTCTCCGCAGGCTCGGTCACGCTGGACAAGATCGACACCAAGAAGAACGGCGCCTTGTCCTTCGATGGCAAAATGGAAAACGTCGCCCGCGAACCCGACGCCGTGAAATGGCTCGACAATGACCGTCTCGTCGTCGCCAACGAAGGCGACTACAAGGGCGGCTCGCGCGGTTTCACGATCTTCAGCAAGAAGGGTGAGGTTCTCTACGAATCCGGCCCGTCCTTCGAGTATGAGGTTGCCAATGCCGGTCATTATCCCGACGCCCGCAACAAGAAGGGCATCGAGCCGGAAGGTCTCGAGACCGGCACCTTCGGCGAAGACAGGCTGATTTTCGTCGCTTCGGAGCGTGGCTCTGTTGTCGGCGTCTACAAGGACACCGGTGCTGAGCCTCAGTTTGCCCAGATCCTGCCCTCCGGCATCGCCCCGGAAGGCCTGGTCGCGATCCCATCGCGCAATCTGCTGGTCACCGCCAACGAGGCCGACCTGGTCGAGGACGGGCTCGCCCGCTCGCATGTCATGGTCTACGAGCGCTCCGAGGGTCCCGCCACTTACCCGAGGATCACGGCAAAGCTCACGGCAGACGGCACGCCGCTCGGCTGGGGAGCGCTTTCGGCGCTCGCGGCAGGCGACACTGCCGGCAAGCTCTTCGCTGCCTCGGACTCGTTCTACGCCAACGCGCCCTCGATCTTCGAGATCGATGCCACGCAGACCCCGGCGCTGATCACCGGCAAGACCATCGTCACGCGTGGCGGCCATCCTGCACAGAAGCTCGACATTGAAGGACTTGTCGCCGACGGTGAAGGCGGCTTTTGGCTGGCCAATGAAGGCGATCCGGCAAAGCTCGTCCCGCACGCCATCCTGCGTGTCACCGACAAGGGCGAGATCAAGCAGGAAATCGGCTTCCCGATGGAATTGCTCGCCCACCAGACCCGCTTCGGTCTCGAAGGCATCACCACCATCGGCGAAGGCGACGACCTGACGCTGGTGATGGCCGTGCAACGCGAATGGGCTGACGATCCGAAGGGCCAGGTCAAGCTTTTGGCCTACAAGCCGAAGGCCAAGGAATGGTCGGCGGTGCGCTACCCGCTCGAAGCGACCGAAGCTGGCTGGATGGGCCTGTCGGAGATCACCGCGCATGACGGCAAGCTCTATATCCTCGAACGCGACAACCAGATCGGCGACCTGGCCAAGGTGAAGCGCGTCTATTCGGTGGCGCTCGACGCCTTCAAACCGGCCAAGCTCGGTGGCGAACTGCCGTTGGTCGAAAAGACCCTGGTGCGCGACATCATCGGCGACCTGAAATCAGCCACCAACGGCTATGTCGTCGACAAGGTCGAAGGTTTCACCATCGACAAGAACGGCGATATCTTCGTCGCCACCGACAATGACGGCGTCGATGATTCTTCCGGCGAAACGCTGTTTTTACGCTTGGGCAATATCAGCGCCGTGAACTGAGGTGTTTGCTTCCGCTTTGGGAGAGGGGACAGTTCTTCCCTTCTCCCCCTGTGGGAGAAGTTATCGCCGAAGGCGACGGATGAGGGGTGTTCCAGCCTGGCAAGGATGGCGTCGTAGAAAAGCCATTTCTAAAGAAAGAAGCGTCTAACAAAGCCTATCTAGAAAGCGATTTGTAATATAGCTCCGAAGCGATTTTCTCCATCGTAGCCTTCACAACCCTGTCTATAGGTGACGATTCTTGGTAGTCCGCCGGCGCAATGAAATTAACGCGCCCGTCATTTAGCATCTTTTGAGACTTCGTCTTCGCACCTTTGGTATGCGGTCTGAACACCGCGATTGAGGTGCCGCCAAGATTTTTAACTAAGCGAAAGCAGGGAACGTCCGTGAGCCCATCACCAATGTATAGGATATTTGAGAAAGGAACTGGGCGATTCTCTGGAGGGATGTACTCATTTATCAATGAGTTATCGTATACGTTGTGACTTCCTTTGTTTATTCGAAAAAGGTACTGAGTCTTGGTCGTGTAATTCAGTGCCAGCGCAGGCCAAACGGCGATTCCATGGTGGTCATAGCAAAAGGATGAGGCGTATATATTTTCAAAGTGCTTCGATATTTTGCTTCCGGATATCATTTCACGGATTCCAGACGAAATCACGTGGTGGGACACTTTAATTCCGCCGTCCTTTCCGTAATTATTTATACGGCTAAACCATTCTTCGACGCCATCAAAAAGTTCTAGTCCTTTCCCATAGCTTTCAAAGTCTTCTTTGCGTACTTTAACTTCTTTGGTGGATGCTTTTGCAAGCATCAACTTCATGTATATAAGAATTTCATCTGCGTCATGCTTGACGCAGTCCGCTTTGACCTCGTTCCAAAATGCCTTCTTGGTCATTCCAATCGCTGGAATGAAATCTCGCTCCTGCATATTTCCCGGGGCGAGAGTACCATCAAAGTCGTAACATATTGCAAGAGGAATTAGCTTCCGAACCAATCTCTCAACTATCCTTTCGGCGGGTTGGGGTCACTCCCATATGAATTCCGTGATCTAATTTTACCGTCCGCTCCCTGCAATAATGCTTCACTTTGAGCACCACGCGCAAGTCTTCTAGTTTCAGACCAAGCTTCAGCCTGCGTGGAGTGTACAGAAGACGCTCGACTTGCACCTTCTTTTTTTACGGCCCAGCCGTCGCCACGCTTCGTGGTCCAGTAATTTTTCGCCATCGTCCTTCTCCCTTTCGAACAAAACGCGAACAAATTTAGGTCAACATAAGTCTCTTGGCAATCCTATTTTCTCAACTGCACCCACTCGTCACACCACATCTGTCGCACCTCTCATGCGCCCCGTTCCGCACCATGGTGAAATTCTGACATTCGGAGCAGGAATTGCCGGTTTAGCCCTGCAGCAGCGATTTGCTCGGCGGTCGGCGGCGAGTTTCTTCGCCTCGGCTGCCTCAAGCGCTGTGCCCGAATATGTCTTCACCATATGCTGCTGCTGGTGGTCGCCTAAAATTCTGCGCAGTTCTAATGTTCCCAAAAAAAAGCAACAGTTGTGACCTGAGCTTCGATGTTGAATTCTGCTTATTATTTCGTGGCAATGATCCGGTCATTGTCTTTAGCCAAATTTTATCCGTCACCGTGTCAGTACTGTTCTGGCGAATTTTAAGTCTATTAATATGCTTTAATACGCGGTTTGCTTGCTTTTGACTTATCCTATAAAGCTTGGAGACCTCGGAGGCCGTCTGAACTTTTTTTAGGGCTGAGAAAGGGTATAGGAAGCAAAGGGCGAACATTGTTGCTTGCCATTCGGCGCTGTGGGCCAAGCCTGAGTCCTTGACCCTTACCTCATAAGGTCCAGAGGCACTATTCAGGCCAAGAGCTGCATACTTGTGATGCAAAAAAAGATGCCCCACCTCGTGCAGAATTATTTCGGCGGAAAACATACACCTGTTCGAAGCTCCTTCATAAATGCTCTCCGAAACAACCAAGCCTAGTGGCTCGGTGGAAATAAATGCGCGGACTGGTCCCATCTTTTCGTCCGCCTCGATGTAGGTATGGAGGCCTGGGAAAATCTTAGGCAAGTCAAGCTCTATAAAGCGTATTACGTCAAAATCCTGGTTCTCGTGGAGTGAAAATTCCGTGCGGACCCATTCGGCCAATATTCGAATTTTATTTGCCGAGGCAGCTTTGCTTACAAAAACGTCGTTCATGATTGAGCACCGTATCGAGATTGGCTAACTCGTGTCAGCTTGTACGTTGGATCCTGCATTGACAGCGCTATTTCAACTTCAGTCCTATCAAGCCCAAGTATGTCCATGACTAAAATCACGTAGTGCGCAGATGGAGTTTTTTCGCCGCGTTCGATGCGGGAAATATCAAGAGGACTCGTTCCCACCAATTTAGCCAGTTCAGGTCTAGTCATTGTCATCGCAGTCCGCCCTTCGGAACAAAGTTGTCCGAAGGGAGTCGTGCGATACACATTGTTGGAGGGCGGGGACTTTGAGTTCATAACAACAGTTCAGCTACACCCGCTCGTCGAGCCACACGTGTCGCACTTCTCACATGTCCCGTTCCGCACCATCGTGAAGTTGTGGCATTCCGAGCATTCGTTGCCGGTGTAGCCCTGCATCAATGATTGCTGACGCCGGGTAGCGGCAAGCGCCTTTGCCTCGGCGGCTTCCTGCGCGGCGGCGTCGGTGAACAGCACCGAAGTCCCCGAAGCCTCGTCCGCCGTTTCCTCGTAAACGATATCCTCGACCAGTTCCTTAGCGCGCTCCTCGTAGTCGCGCTTGTAGGCGATGGCTTCGTCGCTTGTCGGCTTCAGCGTCAGCACGTTCGAGCCGGAGAAAGCGGTCGGGGCAGTACGGGCTGGGGTTCCGGAGCCCGAACCCGCAAAGCCCTTGGGTTCGCCACCTATGCCCGACACCAGCTTGACCGGTGAGGCGCCGCGGGTAAGGCCCTTCGAGAACGGCGTCGCCTTGCCTTCATTGATGCCGCGTCCGAGCGCCGTCTTGTCGAAGTCCGACTGGTCGACATGGGCGAGGTCATGGCGGCCGAGGTAGGACACGGCGAGCTCGCGGAACACGTAGTCGAGGATCGACGTGGCGTTCTTGATGGCGTCGTTGCCCTGCACCATGCCGGCCGGCTCGAACTTGGTGAAGGTGAAGGCCTCGACAAATTCCTCGAGCGGCACGCCATATTGCAGGCCGAGCGAGATGGCGATGGCGAAGTTGTTCATCATCGCCCGGAAGGCAGCACCTTCCTTGTGCATATCGATGAAGATCTCGCCGATTCGACCGTCGTCGAACTCGCCGGTGCGCAAGTAGACCTTGTGGCCGCCGACGACAGCCTTCTGAGTGTAGCCCTTGCGGCGGTTCGGGAGTTTTTCGCGGTCGCGGTATAGGCGTTCGATAACGCGCTCGACGATCTTCTCCGTGACTTGGACGGCGCGTGCCGCCGCCGGTGCCGCGATCAGCTGCTCGACCGCATCGTCCTCGTCGTCTTCGACGTTGGCAAGCAGCGAAGCGTTGAGCGGCTGCGAGAGCTTGGAGCCGTCGCGATAGAGCGCATTGGCCTTCAGCGCCAGCTTCCACGACAGCATGTAGGCGCCCTTGGCGTCTTCCACCGTCGCGTCGTTCGGCATGTTGATGGTCTTGGAAATGGCGCCGGAGATGAAGGGCTGGGCCGCCGCCATCATCTGGATGTGGCTGTTGATCGACAGCGAGCGCTTGCCGATCTTGCCGCACGGGCTGGCGCAGTCGAACACGGGCAAATGCTCGGCCTTCAGGAAAGGCGCGCCTTCCAGCGTCATCGCACCGCAGACATGGATGTTGGCGGCCTCGATGTCCTTCTTCGAGAAGCCAAGCGCCGGCAGCATCTCGAACGAGAAATCGTTGAGCTGCTCGTCGGTGAAGCCAAACGTCTCCTTCACCCAGTCCGCACCCAGAGTCCACTGGTTGAAGACGAACTTGATGTCGAAGGCCGATTTCAATGCCGCGTTAAGTGCCGCGATCTTGTCGTCGGTAAAACCCTTTGCCTTGAGTGAGCCGGGATTGACGGCGGGCGCCTGGTTGAGATTGCCGTGGCCGACCGCATAAGCTTCGATCTCGGCGATCTGGCTTTCCGAATAGCCAAGCGTGCGCAACGCTTCAGGGACGGCACGGTTGATGATCTTGAAATAGCCGCCGCCGGCCAGCTTCTTGAACTTCACCAGCGCGAAGTCGGGCTCGATGCCGGTGGTGTCGCAATCCATCACCAGGCCGATCGTGCCGGTCGGCGCGATCACGGTCGCTTGCGCATTGCGGTAGCCATGCTCTTCGCCGAGTTCGATGGCGCGGTCCCAGGCAGCCTTGGCATGGGCGGCAAGCTCCGGCTGCTTCAGGTCGGAGGCGACCAGCGGCACCGGGTTGACGGCGAGCTTCTCGTAGCCGTCTTTGTCGCCATAGGCGGCGCGGCGGTGATTGCGCATGACGCGCAGCATGTTCTGCGCATTGCGGTCGTAATCGGGGAAGGCGCCGAGCTCAGCGGCCATTTCGGCCGAGGTGGCATAGGCCGTGCCGGTCATGATCGCGGTGAGTGCTGCGCAGATGGCGCGGCCCTCGTCGGAATCATAGGGAATGCCCGAGGTCATCAGCAGGCCGCCGATATTGGCGTAGCCGAGGCCGAGCGTGCGGTATTCGTAGGAGAGCTTGGCGATCTCCTTCGACGGGAACTGCGCCATCATCACCGAGATTTCCAGCACCATGGTCCACAGCCGAACCGTGTGCTCGTAGGCTGATATGTCGATGGTGCCGTCGGCGTTGCGGTAGGGCAGCAGGTTGATCGAGGCCAGGTTGCAGGCGGTGTCGTCGAGGAACATGTATTCCGAGCACGGGTTGGACGCCCGGATCGCACCGGCCGAGGCGCAGGTGTGCCAGTCATTCATCGTCGTGTTGAAGTGGAGGCCCGGATCGGCCGATGCCCAGGCGGCATAGCCGATCTTTTCCCACAGATCCCTGGCCTTCAGCGTCTTCAGCACCTTGCCGTCCTTGCGTGCGGTGAGGTGCCAGTCGGCGTCCTCTTCGACGGCGCGCAGGAAATCGTCCTTCAGCGAGACCGAATTGTTGGAGTTCTGGCCCGAAACGGTGAGGTAGGCATCCGAATCCCAGTCGGTGTCGTAGGTCTTGAACGACATCGAGGTGTAGCCCTGCTTGGCGAATTGGATGACGCGATAGATGTAGTTCTCCGGCACCCCGTCCTTCTTGGCCAGCTTGATCTCGCGCTTCAGCGCGGTGTTGATCGCCGGGTCGAAGCAATCGTCGTCCTGGCCTTCACAATTGATGCAGGCCTTCATGATCGCTTCGAGGTGCTTCTTCACGATCTTGGAGCCGGTGACCAGCGAGGCGACCTTCTGCTCCTCATTGACCTTCCAGTCGATGAATTCCTCGATATCGGGATGGTCTGCGTCGACGATGACCATCTTTGCGGCGCGGCGCGTCGTGCCGCCCGACTTGATGGCGCCCGCCGCGCGGTCGCCGATCTTGAGGAAGCTCATCAGGCCGGACGAGCGGCCGCCGCCGGACAGCTTTTCGCCTTCGCCGCGCAGGAACGAGAAGTTGGAGCCGGTGCCGGAGCCATATTTGAACAGTCGCGCTTCACGCACCCACAGGTCCATGATGCCGCCTTCGTTGACGAGATCGTCCTGCACGCCCTGGATGAAGCAGGCATGCGGCTGCGGATGCTCGTAGGAAGATTTCGACTTGGTCAGCTTGCCGGTGAACGGGTCGACATAGAAGTGGCCCTGGCTCGGGCCGTCGATGCCATAGGCCCAGTGCAGGCCGGTGTTGAACCATTGCGGCGAGTTCGGCGCGACGCGCTGGGTGGCCAGCATATAGGCGAGCTCGTCGCGGAAGGCGCGCGCGTCTTCCTCCGATTTGAAGTAGCCGCCCTTCCAGCCCCAATAAGTCCAGGTGCCGGCGAGGCGGTCGAAGACCTGGCGGGCGTCGATCTCGGAGCCGTAGCGCTCGGCCTCCGGCAGTTTTGCCAGTTCGGCTTCGTCGGCGACGGAGCGCCAGAGGAAGGAGGGGACGTCATTCTCCTCGACCTTCTTCAGCCGAGCCGGCACGCCGGCCTTGCGGAAATACTTCTGCGCCAGGATGTCGGCGGCAACCTGGCTGAACTGCGCCGGCACGTCGATATTGTCCAAGCGGAACACCACCGAGCCATCCGGATTCTTGATCTCCGAAAGCGCCTTGCGGAATTCGATCTCCGCATAAGCCGACTGCCCCTGCTTGGTGAAACGACGCTCGATGCGCATTGGTCCTATCCTTTGTGTCTACATATAGCGCTTTTCCCAGGGGATTTCTGCCCCTTTCTGAAACGCGCATGTCCGCCGTCTGCCGGCGTTCGAAAACGGCCGGCTCCTTTTCACAGCCTCCGTCCGCCCTGTTGGTCGAACTCCTTGCGAAGTAGCGGTCCAACGCGCCGACGAACCCTGCGGATCCCTCAAGACTGAAACTTTTTTGCGACTCCCTCAATCGAGGGAACTTCACACTATCTAGCGTCGAACCTACCTGCAAACACTAAATATAGTGTTAACAGACAATTTATTCCAGTCCGACATTTTTCCCTTTCGCCCCCAAAGACCCCACAATCGCAACGCTTCCGCCAGCCTCGTAACCAGGCGGAAATGCGGCCAAAACGCACATAATCCGGGAAAAAGACCGGGCTCAGAACTTTCCGGTCGCGCTCTCAACAGGAGCGCATGGCCTATAAAAGGCGACTCGTTTTGCGCCGTCAAGGATTCGTTTGCGTAGCTTTTATGACCCCAACATCTTGTGTGTCACACATGTGGATAACGGGGATAGAAAGTGGCGCGGAGGGTTTCGATTTTTACCCGCGCAATGCGCGGGTGGCGCGACCAGGTCTCGTTCAGGAGAATTGGTGCGGGTCGGCACAGAAATAGGCGATGATCTGGCAAAGGTCCGGCTCGTTGACCATGCGCACTGCCTCGGCGGGGCTGACCCATTTGCGGGTGCGCGAGCGCTTTTCCTTCCACCGGTCGGCGATCTTGTCGACCTGCAGCGGAAATACCAGGACTTCGCAAGGCACTTCCTCGCCTGAAGACAATGCCTTGGCATAGAAGTAGCGGCCGGCTTCGTGGTGGGAGATCGTGCCGCGCAGTCCGGCTTCCTCGCCGGCCTCGCGTGCCGCCGCTTCGCAAAGCAGTTCCTTCGCCTCAGGCCAGCCCTTGGGAAGCACCCAGCGGCCGGTATCGCGGCTGGTGATCAGCATGATCTCGATGCCATGCTTGGTATCGCGCCAGGGCAGTGCTGCAACCTGCAGGCGGCACGGCGCTGTGCCGAAGAGCCGCTGGACCCTTTCGGCCAAATGGTTGTGCGTTGCTGGCGTCGTCAACATCGGAGAAGCTTGCCCCAGCCTCCAGAATCATCTGCCGTCTCGTGAATCTTACGGCTAATCATGGGCAATAAAAGTAAAAAACCTCATACGCACTGGTTAACCACGCCAAGAGGCGTCGATTCAGGAAATATCGTGCGCCGCGGCATGCTTTCAAGAAGTGGTCGCCGGCAAGAAGTGCTCGCCTGGCTGTTCCAGGAGAAAAGGCAGTTGCCGCGAATCAGCCGACGTGGTCGTCGGCGATCGGCTTCTGGTAGGTGAAGCCCATGTCCCACGGAAAATAGATCCAGGTGTCCTGGCTGACCTCGGTGACGAAGGTGTCGACCAGCGGCCTGCCTTTCGGCTTGGCATAGACGGTGGCGAAATGCGCCTTGGGCATCATGGCGCGCACGATGCCTGCGGTCTTGCCGGTGTCTGTGAGGTCGTCGATGATCAGCACGCCGGCGCCGTCATCGGCGAGCAGCGCCGGCGTGACCTCCTTCAGCACCTGCAGCTGCCCCTGGCTGGCGTAGTCGTGATAGGAGGCGACGCAAACCGTCTCGATGACCCGGATGCCGAGTTCACGCGAGATGATGGCGGCCGGAACCAGGCCGCCGCGTGTGATGCAGACGATCGCTTTCCATTGGCCTTTGTTGGCGCCGGCAAGCCGCCAGGCGAGCGCACGCGCGTCGCGGTGGAACTGATCCCAGGAGACTGGAAAGGCCTTTTCGGGAAGGGACATTTTTCTGCGCACTCCGCAGCGCGCGAGATCGCGCGCAGACACTTGAGGGAATGCGCGCGGAATTAACTGGAAAGCCTAAGTGTTGGCAAGTGGCGCAACCTCCAGTCCGATCGGCACAGCCACTTCCGGCGTCAGCACAGAAGTCGCGGCCGCGATCGCCCGCTTCACATCCTGCTCGCTGGTGCGCCAATTAACCACGCTGACGCGCATGGCGCGGAGGTTGCGCCAGGTCGTGCCGGAGAAGAAGGCTTCGCCAGTGGCATTGATTTTTTGAATTGTTTCGTCGGTAAAAGCATCGTTTTCCGCAGGTGAAGCGCCAGGCCGAGCGAACCTGAGCAGCCCTTGATTGAGCGTTGGCCTTGCAAGGATCTCGGCGCCCGGCAGTTCGCCGATCCCTTCGACGATGTTGGCGCAATGCGCGCAGCAGCGATCAACCAAAGCCTCCATGCCGCTGCGGCCGAGTTGCTTGAGGGCAGCATAGGCGGGAACGCCACGCGCGCGGCGAGAGTATTCCGGGTTCCAGTCTGACTGGTCCCGCGCGATTGTGGTCGGCGCGACATAGGATGCGCTCGATGTCATGGCAGTGCGATGTGCTTCCCGGTCCGCGATGATGGCGATACCGCAATCGAAAGGGACGTTCAGCCATTTGTGGCCGTCGGTCGCCCAGCTATCCGCCAGTTCCACGCCGTCCAGCAGGTGGCGGTACGTTCGGCTGGCGCGTGCGAACAGGCCGAAGGCACCGTCGATGTGAACCCAGGCGCCGGCTGAATGCGCCATCGATATCAACTCCCTGAACGCGTCACAGGCGCCTATGTTCAAGTCGGCAGCATTCAGCACCAGCATGGTCGGTTTGGAACTGTCGGAAAGCGCGCCGTCGAGAACCGCAGGAGAGACGCGTCCATCCCCGTCCGTTTTCAACTGATCAATAGCCTGGCGGCCGATCCCCAGAAAGCGCACCGCGCGGTCTACGGTGACGTGTCGCTGGTCGCTCGTCAGCACCCTGATCCCCGGCGCGCCAATCAGCCCGTCCTCTTCCATGTTCCAGCCGACGCGCCCCAGCAGCGCCGCGCGTGCAGCCGCAAGGCTGGTCATATGCGCCATTTGGCAACCGCTGGTGAACGCAAAAGAGGCGTCTCGCGGCAGGTCGAGCAACTCCTTGATCCATTCGCCGGCTGTTTCCTCGATCACGGCGGAGGCCGGACTGGAGGCATAGACGGTCGCGTTCTGATCCCAGGTGGTTACCAGCCAGTCGGCCGCCAGTGCGGATTCCAAGCCGCCGCCAATCACCCAGGCAAAGAAGCGTCCGCCTGCGCTGCCATGCATCCCGGGGCCGGCATCCCTGGCAAGTGCTTGAACCACTTCCTCTGCACTGCTGCCTTCGTATGGCAGTGGGCCGGCAAAAGACCGCTTGAGATCCATAAGACTGGCCGTTGCAGCCACTGAACGTTCATCCAATCCGTCGATCCAGGCTCGTGCTGCACGGTAGGCGAGATCTAGCGCCGTGTTCATTGAGTGGGTTCCTCAAGCGGTGTATTTGCCCATGCCCAGACGCAGCTAGCCGGCCACCATGCCGGCTGTGCAATTGGTTTTACTCAGTTTGGCCAAGGCTGATTGCTCCGACAAACGAAAAGGACTTACACTCGAGATCAATGAAATTGGCGAATTGGGGCTTGCCACTCATGCCGAACCACGCACGCTTTGGGCCGGATTCGGGCGTTCTGTTGGGGCTGGACAACTCTCTCCTGCGTACTCTGATGGCGGTTGTCGACACAGGCAGCTTCGTCGGTGCTGCCCGAACAGTGCACCGGACGCCATCTGCCATCAGCATGCAAATGAAACGGCTTGAAACGCAGATCAGACAGTCGATCTTTGTGCATCAAGGGCGCTCGATAATGTTGACGCCAGCAGGTGAAGCGCTTCTGACCTACGCGCGGCGCGCTCTTGGAATCGCCGAAGAGGCGATAGTGCGATTCAATCGCCTGTCGCACGGACGCGCCGTACGGCTGGGAATGACGGATGAATATGCCGTTGCGTTCCTTCCCTCGGTTCTCGCCAGCTATACAGCGGCCTATCCGTTGGTGGAGATCAGCGTGACGTGTCGCACAAGCAGCACGATGTTGCGGATGCTGGATGAGGGCGAACTGGATGTCGCACTGGTGACAGCTGGCGCGACGGGTCGAACTGGATCGCCCGACACGGCCATCCATAGAGATCGGCTTGTGTGGGCAGGCCTTGCGCATGGAACCGCCCATCTCCGTCGTCCGCTGGCGGTCGCCGCAGGTCCAACGAGTTGCATTTGGCGGAAGTCAGCCATCGACGCGCTCGACGCAGCCGGCATCTCTTATCAGATCGCTTGTACAAGTGAGAATCTCGCGGGCCAGCTTGCGCTGGTGGTGGCGGGGCTGGCAGTCGCGCCGTTGCCGATTGCAACCTTATCGGGAGAACTGGTGCCGTTTGGGCCTGAGCAAGGCCTTCCGTCGATTGGTTACTATGACGTGGCTTTGCGGCGCAGCCCTCATGCGCCCGATGACCTGACTTCCACCGTCGTTGACCATGTCGGGGCGTATTTCGCCGCGCGCCAGAGTTCTTGATCTAGGCTTCCTACCGCGACAGGAAAGCTGCCACCGGCACCGTACGCAGCACCGTGCGCGTGACCCCGCCGAACAGAAGCTGGCGCAGCCAGGAATGGCTGTAGGCGCCAAGCACGAGCAGGTCGGCGCCGGTTTCGGCAATCCTGGTCTGGATCACGTCGTCGACCGAATGGCCGCCCGATTGCAGCACCGAGACGCTGACCGTGGCGCCATGTCTGGACAGGGCGGCGGCGATTTCGGCGCCGGCCGCCTCGGGAGCCGCGTCAAGCGTATCCGGCGGGTCGATGACGACAATATCCGTCTTCTCGGCCTCGATGATGAAGGGCAGGGCGTCGAAGGCGGCGCGCGCGGCTTCCTTGCTGCCGTTCCAGGCGAGCAGCACATGCTTGAAGCTGGTGACGAGCGGTCCCGAATGGGGCACGACCAGCACCGGCCGGCCGGCGTCGTAGACCAGCGTGTCGACGTCGGCGCTCGGATCGCCGCCGGACTCGCGCTGCGCGGCGATGATCAGATCCGCGGTGCGAACGGTTGGGATGCCGGTCAGCGCGCTATCTCCGGAAAAGCTCTCGAGGCTGCGCCACTCGAAAGACAGGCCGGAATCCTCGATATGCCTGAGGAAAACCGCCCGCAATTTTTCAGCACGCTCCTTGTTCATGTCGGCTGAAACCTGCAGGAACTCGGTGTCGGGAAAGCCGGTGGCCGAGGTGTAGGGGACGGGAAGCGCTTCGGCATGAATGCCGATGAGATGGCTCTGGAACTTATCGGCAAGCGGAATGGCGCATTCGAGCACGCGCTCCGCATCCTGTTCGTTCTGCAGTATGGCGACGATGGTCTTGAATCGCATGGTAATCCCTCATTTTACGGCGATCGAAACTCGCCCGCGAGAAACGTTACAGTACCATGCTTGGTTCCGGCCTGATGCGTGTCGCCCAAAGTCCGCAGCGGTTTGGGACAGCGACATGCATGAAGCAAGAACCTAAAAGCGCGTCGCATGGATTCCTTTCAGACCACGCGCTTTAGCTCAACTGGCCGCGCTGGCGAGGCCTGCGACCATCGCCTCGACATCGGCGCGGGCGGCGTCCAGCGCTTCCTGGCTGCGGGCACGCACGACCAGCTCCGTCCAGAACTTGCCGTCGCCATATTTCGGATAGGACCCGATGATTGTATCCGGATGCGCCTTCTGAATGTCGCCCAGCGGTCCGCCGACCAGCCCTTCGCCGAACGGACAGTGCACCGTGGCCGACAGCATAATTGTGCCGGCCTTCAGCGTCGGCACCACATTGTCGAGCATCGCCTGGAAAATCGACGGCACGCCGGCCATG
Organism: Mesorhizobium sp. M6A.T.Cr.TU.016.01.1.1; assembly: GCF_003952585.1. Classification (NCBI taxonomy): domain Bacteria; kingdom Pseudomonadati; phylum Pseudomonadota; class Alphaproteobacteria; order Hyphomicrobiales; family Phyllobacteriaceae; genus Mesorhizobium; species Mesorhizobium sp. M6A.T.Cr.TU.016.01.1.1. The sequence continues at coordinate 6,166,800 of NZ_CP034452.1, read as the reverse complement.
ACATGGACGTTGCCAATACGAAAGCCCGGCGCGATGGACACAGGATTGTCGATATGGTCGGCACCGCGCGGCATCCGCGCCATGCGCTTGCGCGCCTCGGTGTATTCGATGCCGCGCGCGGCGTAGCTCGCTTCCAGCATGGCATAGGCTTTGGCGTCGTATTCGCAGGGCACGCCGAAGGCCTTGGCGATCGAATCCGCGGTGATGTCGTCATGCGTGGGGCCGATGCCGCCGGTCGTGAAGACATAGGTGTAACGGGCACGCATGGCATTCACCGCGGCGATGATCTCGTCTTCCTCGTCGGGAACGATGCGCACCTCCTTCAGGTCGATGCCGATCGCCGTCATGATATCGGCGAGGTGGCCGATATTCTTGTCCTTGGTGCGGCCGGACAGAATCTCGTCGCCGATGACGAGCATGGCGGCGGTGACGATTTCGGGCATGGGAGGCTCCGGCAAAAGGTCACCTGAGGCAGACAAGATCGCCTCAGGTAGAGAGGGTCGCCTGAGATAGCGCGGCGGATGGCCGGCGGCAATGCCGTCCGAACGACGGATCCACCTGTGCCATCTCCCTTGAGCGCGCGTTCGCAGGCTGATCTCGACAGGCGGGCACTTCGCCGATCTCGCGTTGCTCAAAACTGCCGAAGCATCCCAAACCTCTTCACGCACTGGTCACAAAAAGGTGTCGAAGCTTGCGCGCCTTAACGACCTTTTCATCGGAACTTCGAGCCGGCTGATGGATTCTTTGGCGGTCGCACGAAGTCGACATCTGCAACCACATGGAATGGAGTAGTCTCCTTATGCTTACCAAAATTCTCGCAGCCTCGGTCTTCACGATTGGCCTCGCCACGTCCGCAATGGCGCAATCGTCGGATGTTTTATCCAATAGCCCAGCTCCCACGAACCCAGTTCCCACCAACGAAGAGCGGATGACCGCTGATCCCAGCGCCACCGGCAGCATCAACGGCGACGCCTCGGGTCTGAACATCCAGGGCAACCCGGGCCCGGTTGGACCTTGCGCCTCGAACTCGCCAGGACCCGACGCCAACGCCCGAATGAACGTCAACGATCAGTACTGCGGCAAGTAATCAGCCCACGACCGGACCGGCCGGCAGGATGCTCTTCAACGGGCATCCGCGGCCGCCGGGACCGAGGCAGCGCGCTATTCCTTCACCGCGCCAGTCATCGACGAAACGTAGTGCTCGACAAAGAACGAATAGAGCACGACCACCGGCAGGGAGCCGATCAGCGCTCCGGCCATCAGCGCTCCCCACTCATAGACGTCGGAGCGGACAAGCTCCGTGAGCACCCCGACCGGCACAGTCTTGTTTTCGGACGACTGGATGAACGTCAGGGCGTAGATGAATTCGTTCCATGACAGGGTGAATGCGAATATCCCGGCCGAAATCAGTCCGGGCACCGACAGCGGCAGCACGATCTTGATGAGGATCTGCCACCGGCTCGCCCCGTCAATGAGCGCGCATTCTTCCAGTTCGAACGGGATGGAGCGGAAGTAGCCCATCAGCAGCCACGTGCAGAAGGGCACCAAGAAGGTCGGGTAGGTGAGGATGAGCGCGAAGGGCGTGTCGTAAAGCCCAAGGTTGAACACCATCACCGACAGCGGGATGAACAGGATCGAGGGCGGCACGAGATAGGCGAGGAAGACCGCGAGGCCGACCTGCCGCGCCCCTGAAAACCGCAGCCGCTCGATCGCATAGGCCGCGAACACCGCAGCCAGGAGCGACAGGAAGGTGGCGGCGGTGGAGATGATGATCGTGTTGAGCAGCCAGCCCGGATAGGACGTGTCGAACAAGAGATAGCGGATGTGCTCCAAGGTCGGGTGCACGACCCAGAACGGGTTGAAATTGGCGTAGTCGGTCATCTCGAGATTGGGCTTAACCGCCGTGATCGTCATCCAGTAGAACGGGAACAGCAGCACGATCACGAACACCAGCAACGGCAGATAGACCGTCACCACGCGCCGCGGCAGGCTCTGAAGGTAGCCCATGCCGCCTTCGTCGAGTTCCGGACGTTTCGTCTTCTTGGTCGTGGCCATGTCAGTCTCCGCCGCCCTGCTGCCATTTGCGGCGTTGCAAGCCGAAATAGCTGAACAGGATCGCCGCCAGCAGGAACGGGATCATGGCGACCGCAATCGCGGCGCCCTCGCCAAGCTGGCCCCCCGAAATGCCGCGTTGAAAGGACAGTGTCGCCATCAGATGGGTGGCATTCACCGGTCCGCCACGGGTCAGCACATAGATCAGCTGGAAATCGGTGAAGGTGAACAGCACCGAAAACGTCATGGTGATGGCGATGATCGGCGTCAGCAGCGGCAGCGTCACAAAGCGGAACAATTGCCAGCGGCTGGCGCCATCGAGCGTGGCGGCCTCGTAAAGCGACTGGGGAATCGTCTGCAGGCCGGCAAGCAGCGTGATGGCGACGAACGGAATGCCGCGCCAGACATTGGCCGCGATAACCGAAGCGCGCGCGTTCTCCGGGTCGCCGAGGAAATTGATGCGATGGTCGATCAGGCCCATTTCCATAAGCGCCCAGGACAGGATGGAGAACTGCGAATCGTAGATCCACCAGAAGGCGATGGCCGACAGCACCGTCGGCACCACCCACGGCAACAGCACGATGGCGCGGAAGAACGATTTGAAGGGAAGATTTTGATTGAGGATAAGCGCCAGCCAGAGGCCGAGCACGAACTTCAGGATCGAGGCGCTTATCGTGTAGAGCAAGGTGTTGAAGACGGAGAGCCAGAAGACGGCGTCATCCCACAGATATTGATAGTTTTCGGTGCCTATGAAGATACCGGGGCGGCCGATGCGGGCATCGGTGAAGCCGAGCCAGACGCCGAGCCCGAGCGGATAGGTCAGGAAGACCAGCAGCAGCGCTGCCGCCGGCAGCATGAAGCCGAAGCCAAGCGCGTTCCGGCTGTCGGCCAAGAGCGACAGGCTCCGCGACAGGATCGACGGACGCGGCTGAACGGCAGCGGACGACACGGCCATGGGACGGCTCCTCATAAGGTCTGGTGGCATGGTGGCCTGAGTGGCCGCCACGCGATTTCAGGAACCAGACCGGGCAGCGCGGTTGCGGCTGCCCGGCTCGGCTGTGATCAAACGCGATAGTACCGGTTTGCGCGCTTCTCCGCCTCTTCCATCGCCTCCTGGGCCGTCGCCTGGCCCGTCACGGCCTTGGCGAACATGTCCACCAGGACATAGTCGGCCATGGTCGCCGCCGAGGCATAGCCGAGCGGCCCGGCATAGCCATTGGGACGCAGCGTCGCCGAGGCCTTGGCGTAAGCGGCATTGTTCGGGTCGGCCGTCCACACCGGATTGTTGTCGAAGGCTTTGAGCGTCTGGCAGCAATAGCCGGCCGAGGAGGTGATCCACTCCGCCATCTGCTGCTCCTCGAACATGAACTGCAGATAGGCTTTGGCCGCGTTGGGGTAGGGTGTGTAGTCGAAGATCACGGCCGTGGTCACCTGGAACAACTCGACCGATTTTCCGACCGGACCGATCGGCAGGCTGGTCGTGCGCATGTCCTTGGCGATTTCAGCCAGTTTCGGATCATTGTCCTTGTTGGTCTTGGCCGTGTTATACACGGAAATGCCATTGGCGATGACGCCCAGTTCGCCGGCCAGGAAGGCGCGGTTGTTGTTCACGTCGAGCCAGCTTTCGGTGCCGGGGATGAATGTCTTGTAGAGTTCCTGCGCGTATTCGATCGCCTTGAGGGTCTCGGGGCTGTTGATCGCCACCTTTCCGCTCTCGTCGACCATCTGGCCGCCGTGGCTCCACAGCAGCCAGTGAGCGTAGTTGTTGCCGTCGCCAACGCCATGGCCGTGCGTGAAGCCGGCCGGATGTCCCTTCGCCTGCAAGGCCTTGCAAAGCTCGAGGAAGCCTGCGGTGTCCTTCGGAAACTCCGAGAAGCCAGCCTCCTTCACCCAGCTTTCCCGGTAGACGATGGCATTGCCGATGGTTGCCAGAGGCAGGCCGAGGAATTTTCCCTCCCGCGTCGCATATTGCTTTGGCCCGTCGTGCCAGCCGCCGTATTTCGAGCCCAGATACTCACCCAGTTCCGTGACGTCGTGCAGCTTGTCGGGGTACTGGTGCGGGTCGTCGAACCAGACCAACATGAGATCTGGACCGGAGCCGACATTGGCGGCGACCGCCGCCTTGGGGCGAATGTCCTCCCAGCTTTCCTTGTCGACGCGAACCTCGACGCCTGTCGCCTCGGTGAACCGCTTGGTGTTGGCCAGCCATTGATCCTCATCGCCCTGCACGAAGGGCGACCAACGCAGCATCCGCAGCTTCGCGCCGTCTTCGGGCTTGTACGTCAACCCCTCCTGGGCAAAGGCGGAAGAGCCGACGAACCGGCTTCCCAAGGCTCCCGCCGCCACGCCGGCGGTCGTGCGGATCACGTCACGTCTGGTGAATTTCATGCTCGTTTCCTCCTGTTATTCGTTGCCGTGGTTCTTACTGTTCGCTGCGCGTCTTGAATCGCTTTCCGGTCTCGCCGTGGAAGAGATGGATTAGGCCGGGCTCGGCCGTGAGGCGTATGGTCTCGCCCGGCGCGAAGGAGTGGCGCTCCCGGAAATTCGCGACGATCTCTTCGCCGCCAGCCGTCCGGCCGATGAGTTGCAATTCGGACCCTGTCGGCTCGACCACCGCGACCGTCACCGGAATGCCCCTGTCGTCGGACAGCCGCAAATGCTCGGGCCGTATTCCCAGCACCACCGGCTCGCCACTGCCGATGGACAGTGCTGTGGCCAATGGGACTGAAATCCCGCCGGAGCCGCGAAACGACGGTGAGCCGCCATCGGTTGTGATTTCGCCCCGCAGCATGTTCATGGCGGGCGAGCCGATAAAACTGGCGACAAAGATATTATCCGGCCGGTCGTAGAGTTCCAACGGCGGCCCGATCTGCTCGACGATGCCGTCATGCATGACCACGATCTTGTCGGCCATGGTCATGGCCTCGATCTGGTCATGGGTGACATAGACGGTCGTGGTCTTCAGGCGCTGGTGCAATTCCTTGATCTCGGCGCGCATCTGCACCCTGAGCTTGGCGTCGAGATTGGACAGCGGCTCGTCGAACAGGAAGACCGCCGGATCGCGCACGATCGCCCGGCCCATGGCGACGCGCTGGCGCTGGCCGCCGGAAAGCTGCCGGGGATAGCGTGCCAGCAACGGCACCAGTCCCAGGATTTCGGCGGCGCGCTGGACGCTAGCACTACTCTCGGCTTTCGCGACGCCCTTGAGCATGAGCGAGAACGCCATGTTCTCTGCGACGGTCATGTGCGGGTAGAGCGCGTAGTTCTGGAAGACCATGGCGACGTCGCGTTCTTTTGGCGCAACGTTGTTGACGACACGCTCGCCAATCGCGATCTGGCCGCGCGAAATCTTTTCCAGGCCGGCAATCATCCTGAGAAGCGTTGATTTTCCGCAGCCCGACGGTCCGACCAGCGTGACGAACTCGCCATCGTCTATATCCACGCTGACGCCGTGGAGAATCTCGACGGTTCCAAATGATTTGTAGACATCGCCAATCGCGACAGACGCCATCGATTTCCTCCCGAATGCTTCCTGCGACGTCTTCGAAGGAAACCGCTTTCCTAACTGGCCCGCGGCAGCTCCCAAGCTCCTCCCTGGTCACGCGCGATGATGAAACGGTAGCGCTACCAGACCGCCCTGTAAAGCGGCTGCGTGGCAAGCGCTCTTCTTCGTCGCACCTGATCGTGAGCGTTCCCAACGGGACTGAGATTCGTCATGTCCGGGATCGGAGCAAGAGAATAACTTGCCAAGCCCCAGCTCCCAAAACCGGAGGTGCGAGAAGCCATCAGCAACGACGCCAGCCTAATCGGAAACTTCGGTTTGCGGCCGGTCCCGGCCATCGGCGAGCTCGTCGTGCCATTTGCCGTCGGCGTCCTCGTACTGGATGCCGTCCGTGGTGCCGGCGACCTGCTGTTCGGCCGAAGCGATCTCGGCGGCGCGCAGCGCGTCCTCGTGAGTAGGAAACGTTTCCGAGAATGTCGCGCCGACCTTGTAGGCCCAGCCCCCGTCATGTTCGACGATCTTGTAGGTCAGCTTCGCCATGAAATCCTCCGGTGGAAAAAGCTCCGTCTGCTCAATGCAGTTTGTCTTCGGGCAGTTTGCGTTCGGGCAGCTTGCCGTCGGACAATCTCTCGTCGGGAACCAGCACGTCCGATTCCTTCGCGGCCTCGACCAATGCCCGGCGCGCATCCGCTGTCGAACGATAACCCTCCAGCACTTTTAGGCAAGTGTCGAGAGCATCGCGATGCCGAGGACCACGATTGAGTGGCCAGACCGTCATCAGGCACTCCGCTGCTTCCTGGGTGCTACGGATCTCACGGTATTTGCCGACATGGCCAAGCTCGACCACGACCGGCTTTTCAAAAGGCTTGTTGTCCATCATCGCCGGCAACGCGGAGCGACCGATTTGGTTGCAACGCCTCGGCGCAAAGGTCTCAAGTGCCGCGATTAATGGGGCCGCGGTCATTGGGGCCGCAGCCAGTGGAAACGGGACGGTCAGCCCGCCGCCTTCATCCAGTGCCGCATCGTCGTCACCGAGCGGGCAAGCTGCGGCGCCGGGTGGATCTTCTCGCCGAATGTGGCCGCGGCGCGCCACGCCCAGCGCGGGTCGGCCAGGAAGGCGCGGGCCAGAGCCACCATGTCGGCACGGCCTTCGGCGACGATCGCCTCGGCCTGCTTCGGATCGTCGATCAGGCCGACGGCCCGCGTCGGGATGCCAGCGCCCTTGCGCACGGCTTCCGCCAGGTGCACCTGGTAGCCCGGGCCTGTCGGCAGCTTCTGCAGCGGCGAATTGCCGCCGCTCGAGCAGCAGAGATAAGCGACGCCCTCCGCCTTCAGCGCCTTGACCACTTCGATCGCGTCCTCGACATCGAAGCCGCCATCGACCCACTCCTTGACCGACAGACGCGCCCCAAGCATCAGCTTGGGGACGGCTTTTCTCACCGCCTTTGCGATCTCGACGACAAAACGCATGCGGTTTTCCAGCGAGCCGCCCCAGCGGTCGGTGCGCTGGTTGGAAAGCGGCGACAGGAACTGGAAGATCAGATAGCCATGGGCTGCGTGCAATTCGATGAAGTCGAAACCGGCACGTTCGGCCCGCCTTGCCGCATCAGTGAAGCGTTCGATGATGTGCAGGATCTCCTCATCCTCCAGCGCCCGCGGCACCTGCCAGCCCGTGTCGTAAGCTATTGCCGAGGCAGACACGATCGGCCACGGGTCCTGATCGGCCTTCAGCGGTCCGCCGCCTTCCCACGGTTTCTGGTTGGAAGCCTTGCGGCCTGCATGGGCAAGCTGCGTGCCGAACCTGGTGCCGGGGGCGGCGACGCGCTTGGCGGCATCCAGCGCGCGCCGGGCGGCTGCCTCGTTGTCGTCGGAATAAAGGCCGAGGCAGCCATGCGAGATGCGGCCGCGCCGCTCGACGTCGGTCATCTCGACGGTGACCATGCCGGCGCCGGACATCGCCAGGTTCATCCAGTGGTACAGGTGCCAGTCGCTGGCGGACCCGTCATCGGCGGAATACTGGCACATCGGCGCCACCGCGATGCGGTTGGGAAAGGTGAGGCCGTCAAGCGTGATCGGCTGGAAAAGGGATGTGGTCATCAAAAAACTCCGGGGAGGGGCTGCCGCTATTTAGGCAGTGGATTGCGCCTGCGCCATACACGAGGCGGTGAAGCGCACCTCTGGACCAATGGCTGCCGGGATTGCGCAAAGGCCGGTTCGCGGTTAGCGCATGACCCCGAAAATCAATTCCGATTTTCGGAAAGGATCATGCGCAGATCGAAAGTGCTACAGCGTCCTTTGCGCGTCCAAGAGGACGCGCGGCGCTGTAGTCCTCGCCACCGACAGCACGGAGTCCGTCATGGAAGATCGCATTCGCATCCGTTCGGAGGAAATCCTTTCCGACGACTGGGCCGTCCTGAAAAAGACCGTCCTCGATTATCGCCGGCGTGACGGGCAATGGGAGACGCAGATCCGCCAGACCTACGATCGCGGCGACGGGGCGGTGATCCTGCCTTACGATCCCGAGCGCTCGACGGTTCTGCTCGTGCGGCAGTTCCGCTACCCGGCCTACGTCACCGGCCACCGCGAGCCGCTGATCGAGGCCTGCGCCGGCCTGCTCGATGAACACGATCCGGAAACCTGCATCCGCAAGGAGGCGGAAGAGGAACTGGGCTACCGGCTGAAGGACGTTGAACGGCTGTTTGCGCCCTATATGAGCCCTGGCAGCGTGACCGAGCGGCTTTGGTTCTTCATCGCGCGCTACTCGCCCGCCGACCGCATCTCGGACGGCGGCGGCGCGCCGGAAGAAGGCGAGGACATCGAGGTTCTGGAAATGCCGCTCGATGAGGCTTTGGCCGGCATTTACGACGGCCGCATTATCGATGCCAAGACGATCATCCTGATCCAGCATCTGAAGCTGAACCTGATCCGGGCCTGACCCGTGCCGGAATCTGGGTGCAGCGAAGGGGCGCGGCAAACATGAGCGCCGGAAAGCTGGGTTCGCTGAAGCGGGTTGGCGCGATGGCGCTGCTGCTGGTCCTGAATGTCGCGCTGCTGGTCAGCTACCGGCGCCTGACCCAGCGTTTCTCCGAAAGGATGCGGCATCTGCCCAGTTTTGCTGCCCCGGCGACCTTCACGGAAAAGATCCATTGGCGCAAGATTTTCGACGACGATCCGCGGTTTGCGATTGTGCTCGACAAGCTGAAAGCCAAGGAATTCGTCCGGGATCGGCTTCCCTGGCTGCTTGTCCCGGCGGTGCTGTGGCGCGGCGACGACCCGCGCGAAATCCCCTTCGACGAATTGACGATTCCATACATCGTCAAATGCAATCACGGCTGCAACATGAATGCCGTCGTTCCGGACCCCGCAACCGCCGATCGGGACGCGATCATTGCCGAGATGTCCAGGCACCTCGCCGAGACCTATGGCAGCCGCAAGCTGGAGCGCGGCTATGCCCACATCAAGCCGCAGGTTTTCGTCGAGACGCTGATCGGCAAGGATCATGACTATCAGCCCATCGACTACAAGTTCAACGTGATTGCCGGCCGTGTCGCCTTTGTCGTGGTCACGTCTTTCCGCTCGACGGTGCGGAAGACGGCACTTTTCGATCGCGACTGGCGCCGGCTGGCAGTCGTCCAGGGCGGCATCGACGCGTCGCTGGAAATTGCCCGGCCGCAAAGCTTTTCGCGCATGGTCGAGGCTGCCGAGATACTGGGCGGCGAATTCGACATGATGCGAGTCGATTTCTACGAAGACGGCGGAGAGCCGGTGTTCGGCGAATTCACGATCTATCCCCGCAGCGGCCTGCAGCAATTCGAGCCGCCGGCTTTCGATCGTGAACTGGGCGCGTGCTGGGATATTGCGGCGTCCGGCTATCTGAGCCGCCCGTCGAGCAGGTTTGCGCGCCGCTACAGGGCCGTGCTTGTCGCTGCCGGCCGCATCTGAAACAGAGCGACGGTCTCTTCGCGGTCCAAATCCACGGCACGAGGCGGCGGGCGAATTTATCGGCGAGAGAAATCCGTGTAGGAGAGAAACCCGCATCGCATCGCCGGCTTCGGTCGGCCGGGACCCCTCGGTCATTCCGAATTCAGGGTTCGCTTTGGCCGACGTAGCGATGCACGAGCTCTTTCCAATCGGGATGATGGGGTCACCGTCAGCACGGCGCGGTTGATGTCCTCCATGAGCGGGCTGCCGCTTGGAATGGCGATCGCGTAGTCGCGGACCGCCAGGGTTTGCGGCAGGATAAGCAAGTCGTTCCACTGGTATTCCTGGATCATGTGTCCAAGGATGGCGCGCTCCACCACCAGCGCCTCCACTTCACCGCGCTTGAGCGCCTTGCTGGCCTGGATCAGGAAAGGGTAGGTCTGCACCTTCAGGCCCTGCGCCTTAGTCCACAACTCGCCGGCTGTACCCGCCACTGTTCCCACACGGGCTCGCGGCAAGTCTTCGGGACCGTCAACGCTGCTCTTAAGCCGGCCAACGACCAAAGACGAGGCGAGCGTCGCCGAAAAGGTGGCGATGCAGAAAATGCTGGTGAACATCCAGACAAGAGCGATGGCGCGGCCGCGCCAAGTGATCGGCGTCTTGTCGCCATAGCCGGTCGTCGTCATCGTCACGGCGGCCCACCAGATGCCATCGCCAATGCCCTGCATCATGCGGGGATCGAAATGGCCGGGATTGCGGCGTCGCTCGATCAGCCACAACGACGTGCCGACAAGCAGCAGTAGACCCACGAGGCCGCCGATTGGAACAAGCAACTGCCAGGTAAACAGCCTGCGCAGGGTCGCCAGGATACCGGCGGTTGGCTCGCTGCGCACCGCGACACCAACGCCCGCGGCGAAGTAGGCATGCGAGAAATCGAAGCGCGCCTCACCGTCCGTCGTGACCGGCATGGCGGCGACCACCAGATCGATTTGGCGGGTCTGCAAGGCCTGGACCATGGCATCGGGATCATAGTCGAACTCGCGGAATTCATAGCCAAGGTTCAATTGCGAGGCCACTTTTTGCCAGAGCTCGATGCTCAGGCCGCTCCATACGCCATCATCGCCGCGCGATGCAAAGGGTGGCACCCGCATCATGCCGACGACGAGCTTGCGTACGCGGAAATCCTCGACCCGCGGCTCGGCGAGCGCCGGCATGGAGAATGCCCAGGCGAGCACGCCGACCGCCAAACCGACGACCCGGCGCGCGCTCATGGCTCGCCCGCCGCGATCTCGACATAGCCGGCGCGCTTCACCAAGGCCTGTCCGGCGGGGCCGGTGCAGTACGCGATGAACGAGGCGGCAAGTCCCGACGGCGTCCCCGGATTGATCAAAAGCAAGGCGCGTGTCAGCGGGTAGCTGCCTGACCACACCGTATCGGCGCTCGGCAAGACCGAGGAAGATTGGCTGCGTATGGCCAGGACATGGACGAGGTCCGAGGCATTGCGGAGCGCTCCGAGGCCGGTGTATCCGATAGCATTCGGCTGCGCGGAGACCTCGGCGACAATGGCCTCGTTTGTTGGCAATTCCTTTGCCACACCCTCCCTTTGTCCTTTCAATACCCGCTCGGCGAACACCTCCTCGGTTCCAGACCCTTTGGCGCGGGCAAGTGGTTGGATCTCGCCGGGGCCGCCGCTGAGCTCCCGCCATTGCGATAAATCTCCGGACCAGATGGCGCGGAGCTGATCGACATCGATTTCGCGCAGCGGGTTGGTTCGGTGCACGACGATAGCAACGCCGTCCAGCGCCAGCTCGAACTGCGTCAGATCGATACCTTTCGCGGTTGCGAACCCAATCTCCTTCGGCGACAGTGGCCGTGAGATCATGCCGATATCGATCATGCCGTGGAGCAGCGCTGCCATACCGTCGCCGGAGCCGCCGCCGCGCACGATGATGTCGGCCTCGGGATTGTCGGCCATGAATGCCTCGGCGCAGACCGTGACGACCGGCCGCATCGTTTCGGAACCCATTATTTGCAGTGAACCGCCAGTAACCGGCCCGGAGACCAGTACAGAAGCCGGCCCAGAGCCCGGCATTGCCCGGCTGCCGTAGAAACACCAGGCGGCCAACGCAACGATGATGGCTGTCGCAATGGACGATGCCGCGACCCACGCGACACTCGGTCTCGTGTTGATTGGCGGTTCCAGTCTTTGCCCCCGATCAGCGAAATGTGGTCGCGTATTCGGAAACTGCACCGGGACAGGTGTCAGTTTGGTGACATAGAGCCAGGCTGGCTCTTGTTTGCCTCCGACCAGCCCAGTTGGGGTCGCCAGCCGCGGGCCGTTCAATGAGAAATTCGCTGGTCGGCGCGCGATGTCGCTCACAACAGGCCGGCCGCCATCACATTCCAAACGGTCCGGGCACTGCCGGCTCGCGAAGCCATAAATACAATCTGGTGCGGACGCCGGGAATCGAACCCGGATAGCCGTAGCTGAGGGATTTTAAGTCCCTTGCGTCTACCAATTCCGCCACGTCCGCAGGCCAGTCCTTTTCAGACGCCAGCCAAAGGCCGTCAAGCCATCTTCTGCCATCGCTGAAACCTGGTACAAAAAACCCGCCTTGACGGCGGGCCGTTGGCGCAATCAGCACCGCGCCCACATAGCTGCCGTCACCGAGCCAGCTCCAACCACCCACAGAGATTCAAACAAGATCGCTGGAACTATTTCGCAGCGGCTGAGTTTCGGACTAAAGTTACTGGAACCCCGAACATGGCAGAGTTTGACACAGGACGAGGGAAGTCTGTTGCCAAGGCCGTACGGCAATTGATCCGTTCCGAAGATAATCGCCGGCATTTACACGACGTGCTAAATCTGGCTGTCGACCTCCGGCTGCCCAGCACTCTTGCCCCATTACTTGAGGCGCTTGATCAGACTGGACGGGAATCATTTCCGCAATGCCGTAGGCCAAACGAGCGGTGACCGGGTAAAACGCGCTAAATCTTCTCCTCTATCCATGCTCCACCCCCATGGCTCAACGCTACGACATTGAGAAGACACCTGAAGGCACCTGGGACATCATTGATGTGTTCACTGGCCTGCCGGTTGTCGAGGTGGGCGTCCCCTTGATCGACATGCCCATCGAAGAGGCCGACGATCTGGTCGACCTTCTCAACTGCCGCGACAGGGAACAGCGGGAGGATACTTAGCGGCCGGCGCCGAAACAAAAAACCCGCCTCGGCGGCGGGTCGTTGGCGCAAATCAGCACCATGCCGATAGCATAACTGCCGTCACAAAGCAACGAATCGCGACCTCGCAACGAAACGCGAGAATCACGATCGATGTGAAGGCCGAGGAGCGCTCAAGCAATCCGCTGATCTCGCTGGTCAAAATCCGCGCGGCTTGGCACAGTCGGGAAAACAGGAGTCCCTTCATGGCGAAGACCGCGCGTGCGACGAAACCAAAACCCTGGGCCGAGGTGTCGACGCATCTGGTCGACGTGGCGATGGGCAGGCGGCCCGCCGATCTCGTCATCCGCAATGGGCGCTGGGTCAACGTTCACTCCGGCGAGATCATCGCCGGCACCGACATTGCCATTGCCGGCGGCCGCTTCGCCTATTGCGGGCCGAATGCCGGTCACGCTATCGGGCAGGGCACCAAGGTGGTCGACGCCGGCGGGCGCTATCTGGTGCCGGGCCTTTGCGACGCGCACATGCATGTCGAGAGCGGCATGGTGACGGTGACGGAGTTCTGCCGCGCGGTTATCCCGCATGGCACCACCTCGATGTTCATCGACCCGCATGAAATCGCCAACGTGCTCGGCCTGCCGGGCGTGCGGCTGATGCATGACGAGGCCGTCGCCATGCCGATCAACGTGCATGTGCAGATGCCGTCCTGCGTGCCCTCCGCACCGGGGCTGGAGCATGCCGGCGCCGAGTTGACGGTCGCCGATGTCACCGAGGCGATGACCTGGGAAAACGTCATCGGGCTTGGCGAGGTGATGAATTTTCCCGGTGTCGCGGCCAACGATCCGGTGATGTCGGGCGAGATCGCCGCGACGGTGAGGGCGGGCAAGACCGTCGGCGGCCATTACGCCTCGCGCGATCTCGGCCTGCCGTTCCACGGCTATGTCGCCGGCGGACCCGAGGACGACCATGAAGGCACGCGCGCCGAGGACGCGATCGCCCGCGTCCGCCAGGGCATGAAGGCGATGCTGAGGCTGGGCTCCGCCTGGTACGACGTCGCCTCGCAGATCAAGGCGGTGACGGAGAGCGGGCTCGACCCGCGCAACTTCATCCTGTGCACCGACGACAGCCATTCCGGCACGCTTGTCCATGAAGGCCATATGGACCGGGTGGTCCGGCACGCCATCAGCCAGGGGTTGAAGCCGGTGACGGCGATCCAGATGGCGACGCTCAACACCGCCCAGCATTTCAAGCTGGAGCGCGAGTTGGGCTCGATCGCGCCGGGGCGGCTCGCCGATCTGCTGATCGTCTCCGATCTGGCCGCGATGACCATCGACGAGGTCTATGGCCGCGGCGTCAGGCTGGCCAAGGGCGGCAAGCTCGAAATCGACATTCCGGCCTATGACTATCCGAAGACGGCGAAGAACACCGTCAAGCTCGGCAAGAAGCTCAAACCGGGGGATTTCGACATCGTGGCGCCCATGGGCGCCAACGAGGTGCGGGTGCGGGTCATCGGCGTGATCGAGAACCAGGCGCCGACGCGGGCTCTCGAGGCCGATCTTCCGGTGGAGGACGGGCTGGTCGCCATGGACCGTCGCAACGACGTTTGCCAGATCGCGGTGGTCGAGCGTCACCGGGGCACCGGCGGCGTCACCAATGCCTTCGTCTCCGGCTTCGGCTATATGGCCGACTGCGCCATGGCCTCCAGCGTGGCGCATGATGCGCACCACATCATCGTCGTCGGCACCTCCAAGCAGGACATGGCACTGGCGGTCAACCGGCTGGGCGAGGTCGGCGGTGGAGTCGTGCTGTTCTCCAAGGGCAAGGAACTGGCACTGGTCGAAATGCCGATCGCCGGGCTGATGTCGGACGAGCGCGCCGAAATCGTGGCAGTCAAGGCCGACATGCTCACCGAGGCGATGCGCAAGATGGGCTGTTCGCTGAACAACGCCTACATGCAGCACTCGCTGCTGGCGCTGGTCGTCATCCCGGAACTGAGGATTTCCGATGTCGGCCTGATCGACGTGACGACGTTCCAGAAGGTTGATCTGTTCGTTTAGGGTTGCTGCGGTGTAGAACCTTTGATGCCGGCGGGAAAGCGCCCCCCTCTGTCCTGCCGGACATCTCCCCCACGAGGGGGGAGATTGGACGTCACCTCGGCTTTCGCCAATCTTCACCGTCGTAGGAATGAGCGGAGCGCCGAAGCTGCCAATCTCCCCCCAAGTGGGGGAGATGTCCGGCAGGACAGAGGGGGGCGCGAAGGATCGCTACTTATATTCCGAACTAGCTCAGCCGCCGCTCATCCGCCGGTGGCGATGGTCAGCACCCTGAACGGGGTGGTGATGACGATCTCGGCGACGGAGCCGACGGCCTTGCCGATGCCTTGGCCGAGATTGTCGATCGGCTGCGCCGGATTGGCTTCTTCCGATGCCAGGCCGGCCGGCGCGCGCAGCCGGTCGCCGAGCAACTGCACCAAAAACGGGTTGTCGGCGAATTTGGCGTGGTTCAGGCGGTCGCCGCCTTTGGTCTTGGTGAGGTCGACCACCGAAACGCCATAGCTGGCGAGGTCGGCCGCATCGCCATAGTCGCCGACGCGCGGCTTATCGCCGGAGATCAGCGAGGAGAGTCTGAGGGCGCGATCGTCGCCCGAAAGCAGGATGGCGAACGGCTTGTCGGGCTTGCCGTAGCGGATCATCTGCTTCTTGAACACATCGACATCGATATCGGGTGAGGCAAGGATGACATAGCCAAGCTTGTCGCTGAGATCGCGGTCGCCGGTGATGGCAAGCTGGCGCAGCGCCTCCATCGTCACCCAGGTGCCCATCGAATGGGCGATGATGTCGATGCTCTTGACCTTCGTCTTGGCCAGCATGCGCAGCGTCTCTTCGAGATCGTCGCGCGCGGCGTTGGCGCTTTCCTTGTCGTAGATATAGCCCGTGGTCTTGCCGCTCGACGCCCATGAGAACAGCACCGGCGTGCCGGGATATTTCGTATCGTGCGCAATCTGCGTCAACCGGTAGACGCCGTCGTCGAAACCGTTGTTGAAGCCATGCACGAAAACCAGCGCGCGGTCGCCGCGCATGGCGATGTCGGCGCCGACCGCCTTGGCGAATTGCGGGGCGCCTTCATAGAAGGCGACATTCGTTGCGGTGAAATCCTTCGCTGGATTGCTGTTTGCGGAGCCTTTGACGCGCTCGATTGCGCCAAGCTGATGGACCTTCGGAACCGTTACCTCGACCCGGGCAAAGCTGGTGGTCAGCGAGCGATTGCCATCGAACACCTGCCGCGGATCTTTCGTGGCTTTCTCGCGGGTGGTGGCGACGAAGATCTCATGCGTGGCCGCGATGTCGGAGGCAGGCACCGTCACAGCCGTCGTGTTGAGAAGGTCGTGTGTCTTCCGGCCGGCGCAGCCGGTAACAGCGAGCGCCAGCGCAACGACGAGAAAAATCTTCGAACGCACGGTCACGCAGGCTCCCGAAGGGACGTCAACCGTATGACGTCTTTGGTTTCGATAGAGCCAGAGGCCGGCCTGGTCCAGTTGAAAGCGATCCGATGGTGGCGCAATCGTGTATCACGAAAGCCTGCGGAACAGGGCGTGGAACGCACCTCACTGTCCGAGCAGATGGATGCGGTCGGTCACCTCGCGGTCGCTGGCAAATCCGTCGTCCTCGCGCAGCCGCTGGCCGATCATCTTCACCAGTTCGGGGTTGTCGGCGAATTTGGTGTGGTTAAAGCGATCCGATCCCTTGACGCTGGAGAGATCGACGACGCTGACGCCATAGTCGGCGAGGTCGGCCGCGTCCTTGTAGTCGCCGACGCGTGGCCGCGAGCCGGCGATAAGGCCGGAGAGCCGCAGCGCCCGGTCGTCGTCGGACAGGAGCAGGATGAAAGGTTTGTTCGGCTTGCCATAGCGGCGCATCTGGCTCTTGAACACGTCGACATCGATGTCGGGCGATGCCAGTACCACATCGCCGAGCTTGCCGCCGAGATCGCGGTCGCCATTGATGGCGAGCTGGCGCAGCGCTTCCATGGTGACCCAGGTTCCCAGCGAATGGGCGACGATGTCGATGCGCCGCGCGCCGGTCTGCGCGAGCATCCTCAGCGTCACTTCCAACTGATCGCGGGCAGCACTGGCGCTTTCGCGGTCGTAGACATAGTCCCTCGTCTTGGCGCCCGACGCCCAGGAAAACAGCACCGGTGTGCCCGGATAACCGGAATCATGGGCGATCTGGGTGACGCGGTAGACTGCGGCGTCGAAGCCGGTGTTGTAGCCATGGACGAAGACCATGACGCGGCCGCCGCGTGCGGCGATGTCGGCGCTGAGCGCGCTGGAGAATTTCGGCGCGGTGTCGTAGCCGACGACCTCGGAGGCCATGAAGTATTTGGCCGGGTCGTTCGACTTGCCGCGCGAGCGCCGCTCGATTTGGCCGGTTTCGTGGCTTCCCGGCACGGTGACGTTGAGGCGGGCATAGTTCAGCGTGGCCGAGCGCTCGCGGTCGAAGACCTTGCTGGGGTCGTCGGAGCGCTTGCGCGTCGTGGCGATGAAGATCGAGTGGTTGCCGGCAATTTCCGTCACCGGCGCGGACACAATGGCGCTGCCGAGCAGTTCCTCGGTTTGCCGGCCGCCGCAGCCGGCAACAAGCAAGGCAAGCGCAATGATACAAATCTTCTTCAACTCTGAAATTCCACTCCGGCCGAAAGGCCTATCCAACCTCCGCGAACCCTCCCGGACAGTCGAAGTGCGGCAGAAGTAAGTCATGTCCGGCCGAAATGCGCTCAGCGGCTGGCGACGGCCATCGCACTGTTGCGCGAAAGCCAGAACGGCGGCAGGAAGGCCGGGATGTTGGAGAAGGGCAGCACCTCCGGCCTGAGACGGATGCCGAGCACGTCCGTCATGAAGGCGCGCCGCGCCTCGATGCGGCGCCAGGCTTCGGGGTGACGCGCGGCGATTTCCTCGCGCAGGGCCTGGTCGGCCAGCGCGATGCCGTCCTCGATATTGGTGGTGAAATAATCCGTCCCGGTTGCCGGAATGATGTCGACCTGCAGCGCCATGCCCGACTTCAGCGTGATGTCGGAGCCGGCGAAGATCGGCGAATGCATCCATTCGTCGATGTGGACGAGGTGGCCGGGATTGAGCGAGACGCCGAAGAACGGATCGCCGATGCGGTCATGCACGGCTTTCCACAGGGCGCCGCCGCTGACGCCGATGCCGACGGTCTCGTACCAGTCGACGACGGCAGCGAAATAGGGCGCGACCAGTCTTTCGACGTAGTCGCTTATGTCGGGCGGAAGCTCGGTTGCGTCCTCGACCAGGAAACCGGCGCGGGCATTGAGCGAACCGTGGAGGCCATAGGCCATGGTGACCGGATCGCCGCGCTTGATGACGTCGAGGCGGGGGCTTGGCAGGCCATAGGGCGCGCGCTTGCCGGCCGACAGCATGAGGTGGCAGCATTGCGGCAGGCCGTTGATGCCCATCAGCCGCGCCGCCTGCAACTCGGTCATGCCGGGTTCGATGCCTTGCAGAACGTTGCGCAGGCCTTGCGACGAATAGGTCGCGGCGAATTCGAAGGACGCGAGCTGGTCGGCCTCATTGATCGCGCGCAGGCCGTCTGCCGGGTTCATCAAAAGGTTCGCCGCATTCACCACTGTGTGCTTGTCGCCGGCAAGCGTGCGCAGCGTGTCGGCGATGAAGGAGGGCAGATCGAGAGTTGTTTCACCAAAACCGGCGTCGCCGGGACCGAACGGTTTCCAGCCAATGGCGCCGATGCGCTGGCCGGCTTTCAGGCCGCAGTCGGCAAAGATGTCGAGGAGCGCCGGCGAGCGGTCGCGGGGCTGCGCCGGCAGCGAGAACGTCTGGTAGAGGACACGTTCGTAAGGTCCATCGCAGATCTCGGCATAGCCCCAGCCCTCGTTGCCGACGAGGAGTTTCGGCTGTTTGTCGGGAACGATGACCAGCAGCGTTTCCTCGAAACGCGGATCGTAGCCCGTGAGATAGGCGACATTGGCCGCGTGCTCGCGGTCGCCATACACGACGAAAGCGTCGAAGCCGGCCTTGCTGCCGCGCGCCACCAGTGCCCCGATGCGTGCCTCGTAGGTGGTGCGCGCAACGAGCGGCATCACCGTCGGCTCGCCGAATTCCGGCAGCGACATGGTTTTCAGGGCAACCGATGCGACGGGCATGAACAAACGCCTCCAAGTGCTTGCAAGGATTCTGGGAATACCCCGTGACGGGGCGCATGAACCGGCCGGACAATGGCTTCGCGGGATTGGATATGCAATAGGCTGGGATCAAACGCACGCGCTGTGTGCTAGGTTTGCGACCACCGCGTGGCGGCAAACCAAATGCACGCTACCGATAGCCGACATGCGACCCGGGGTGATCTTGCCATGACCAGTTTTTCCTCCCGCGTCGCTGCTGCCGCTGCCGCGATCCGCCAGATTTTCCCGGAGACGCCGCTGCAGGAAAACGACTATCTGTCGAAGAAGACCGGAGCGCGCGTGCTGCTGAAGCGCGAGGACCTGTCGCCGGTGCGCTCCTACAAGATCAGGGGCGCCTTCAATTTCTTCCGCAAGGCGCTCGACGCCGGCAACGATGCCGAGCTGTTCGTTTGCGCTTCCGCCGGCAACCATGCGCAGGGCTTTGCCTTCGTCTGCCGCCATTTCGGCAAAAAGGGTGTGGTGTTCATGCCGGTGACGACGCCGCAGCAGAAGATCGACAAGACGCGGCTGTTCGGTGGCGAATTCGTCGAGATCAGGCTGGTCGGTGACTTTTTCGATGACTGCTACCGCGCCGCGTTGGAGTTCACCGAAAACTCAGGCGCGCACATGGTGCCGCCGTTCGATCATAAGGACATCATCGAGGGGCAGGCGACCGTCGCCTACGAGATATCAGGCCAGATGCCGGGCGCCCGCATGCCGGACATTGTCATGCTGCCGGTCGGCGGCGGCGGTCTGGCCGCGGGCGTCACGCATTATTTCGCCGATCAGCGCCGCGACACGCGCTTCGTCTTCTGCGAGCCGGCCGGCGCGCCGAGCCTGCGCGAGAGCCTCACCGCCGGAAAGCGCATCAAGCTCGCCAAGGTCGACAATTTCGTCGATGGCGCGGCGGTGGCCGAGATCGGCCGTGAACCGTTGCGGCATCTCAGGGAATTTGCCACTGAGGCCGTGCGGCTGATCCCGGAAAACCGGCTCTGCGCGACCATGATCGAGATGCTGAACGTCGAAGGCGTGGTGCTGGAGCCAGCCGGCGCACTGGCGATCGACGCGCTCAAGGATTTCTCGAAAAAGGAGATCAGGGGCAAGACTATCGTGGCGGTGGTTTCGGGCGGGAATTTCGACTTCGAGCGGCTGCCGGATGTGAAGGAAAGGGCGCTGCGTTTCGAGGGGCTGAAGAAGTACTTCATCATCCGCTTTCCGCAGCGCCCGGGCGCGCTGCGCGATTTCCTCGAATTGCTCGGACCTGACGACGACATCGCCCGCTTCGAATATCTGAAAAAATCGGCGCGCAATTTCGGTTCGGTGCTGATCGGCATCGAAACCAAGGACCGCCGCAATTTCGAGCTGCTCAACGCGAATTTCGAGGCCGAGGGCGTCCAGTATCAGGACATCACCGACAACGAGACGCTGGCTGGCTTCATCATATGAGCGCCCGAATATGAGTGCCCCGAATATGAGTGCCCAAGCGAAAATCTTCGTAGTGTTGTTTTCCGGCATCAATGTCGGCGGCAACCGCATCGTCAGGATGGCCGAACTCCGGTCGTTCTTCGAGGAGCTCGGCTTTCGCGACGTCGCCACCTATGTGCAGAGCGGCAACGTCGTGTTTCGCTCGGCAAAGGGTGATGCCGCCACTCTGAGCAGACAGCTTGAAGCGGCCTTCGAGAAGAAATGGGGATTTTATTCGCGCATTATGGTGCGCGATCTCGGTTGGTTCGAGCGGCTGGCGGCGGAAAATCCCTACCCGGAGGTCGCCGGGGAGCCGACGAAACTTCACGCCTATGCGCTGGAGCGCGCGCCGACACCTGAGGAGACGGCCCGTCTTTCGGAGAAATGCACGGGTCCCGAACGGTTCGAGATCAGGGGCGACGTGCTTTATCTGCATGCACCGGAAGGTCTCGGCAAATCGGTGTTTGCCAATCTCATCCCGCGCACGCTGAAAGTGCCCGCCACCGCGCGCAACTGGCGCACGGTGCTGGCGCTGCTGGAGTTGGCTGGGAGAAGTGGCTGAACGTGGTCGCCTACGCTGCCGAAGCCCTCTTCCAATCGAACGCCAGCTCTTCGCGGAAAGCGAAGCGTTTGATGTGATCGGCGACGACCGTTTCCAGGCGCTCCAGCGAGCCGGCCTCGTCAGCAGCTACCGTGATGTGGAGCGCTGCCGCATCGGCGTCCAGAACCGTGTGGCCTAGCGTGAGATCGATTGTCCCGTGGTTCGGATCGAACTCGACGGGAAACTTGTGCGCCCAGTGCTTGCAGAGCTGCTGCAGATAGCGGCTCGCATGTCCGGTAGCGACATCGACATGGCTGGTCGGCATGAATGGATTTCTCCTGAAGCAAGCGCGCATCTTTTGGATGCGCCAATTTCGGAAGCAGGCGCGATGGCCGGACAGATAGGCGCGATCTTGAGAAACGCCATAAAATCTCAGCTAGGTCGTACCCGCTCTCGATCTTGTGATTGGCTACCAGCTTCCTGTGTTCGCCATCGACGCCCAGGGCTCGGCCTTGGCCTTTGCGGGGCCTTTCTGCAAAAGCTCGATCGAGATGCCGTCCGGCGATTTGATGAAGGCCATGTTGCCGTCGCGCGGCGGCCGGTTGATGGTGACGCCGTTGTCCATCAGTTGCTGGCAGGTGGCGTAGATGTCGTCGACCTCGTAGGCGAGGTGGCCGAAATTGCGACCGCCCTTGTAGTCTTCAGGATCCCAATTGTAGGTGAGCTCGATCAGCGGCGCCTTTTCGGCGATGCCGCTTTGCTCGTCTTCGGAAGCGGCGAGGAAGATCAGCGTGAAGCGCCCCTGTTCGTTTTCGTGGCGGCGCACTTCCTTGAGGCCAAGCTTGTTGCAGTAGAAATCGAGCGATGCATCGATGTCGGCGACACGGACCATGGTGTGCAGGTAGCGCATGTGATTTTCCTCGAAATGTTGCGTTGCGGCGGAACATAGGGGCCACCCGGCCAAAGGGCAATTGCCGATAGCCGGCCGCGCCGGCAAACAACAAATCCGGTATTCCTGCAAATCAACCGTGAAAAAAGGCACGTCAGGTCTTGCACAGACCGGAAGCGGCAGTGTTAATCTAACATCAAGAATCAGTTGCGGTATTCTTGGAAAAAGGGGGGCGTTCTTATGGGGGAAAAGGCCTCTTTCATGGGGCGGGACGGAACCGGTAACGACGCCTTGCGAAGGGACGAAAGCGGCGATGCCGCTGATCTTGTCGAGGTTGCGGGCGCCATCAAATGGTTCGATGTGGCCAAGGGTTACGGTTTCATTCTTCCCGATGACGGCTCTTCCGGCGATATTCTCCTCCATGTGACATGTCTTCGAAAGGACGGTTTCCAGACCGCCTTGGAAGGCGCGCGCGTCGTCTGCCTCGTCAAGCATGGTGAGCGCGGATTGCAGGCGTTCCGTGTGCTCTCCATGGATGTCACCACGGCGGTCCATCCCGCGGAAATGCAGGATCAGCGCACCCACGTCTCGGTGACGCCGGAAAGCGGCCTCGAGCGGGCGCTGGTGAAATGGTTCAACCGCACCAAGGGGTTCGGTTTCCTGACCCGGGGCGAAGGCACCGAGGACATTTTCGTCCATATGGAGACGCTGCGCCGCTACGGCATTACCGAGCTCAGGCCGGGGCAGGTCGTGCTGGTCCGCTTCGGGCGCGGCGACAAAGGCCTTATGGCTGCCGAAATTCACCCGGATATGGGTACCTTGCCGGTCTCGCACTAAGGTCCCGTCCCGATCGAATCGGGATGCGACCTGGTGCTTTTTGCTTGACCATGATCTTTTCCGAACTGCAGGTCAGCGCAGCAAAAACCGGGTTCCACTTTTTGGGATCATGGTCTAGGACGATGTCCGGCCGAGGATTTCGAATGACCCACAGGAACTGGCTGACAACGGGCGTCGTTTGCGCAGCGATCGCCTTTGTCGTCGCCACAGGCGCTTTCTTCCATTCGCAGCAACCGGCTTTGGCGGACAGTCGGGCGATGATCCTTGCCGTCGACCCGCAGCCGCTGGTCGCGGTGACGAAAGGCGGCGAACGCTCTTTCTCGATCGAAATCGCCGACACCTCCGCCGAGCGCGAGGCCGGCCTGATGTTTCGCGAGGAGATGGCCGACGACCATGGCATGCTGTTCGTGTTCGAGGAGCCTCGGGATGTCAGCTTCTGGATGAAGAACACGCCGATGCCACTCGACCTGATCTTCGTCGGTCAGGACGGCAAGGTCCGGGCGATCAAGCAAGGCGAGCCGCAATCCGAAGCGATGATCTCGCCCGGCGAGCCGGTTCGCTTCGTGCTCGAGCTCAAGGCGGGCACCGCCGCGAGGGGCGGCATCGAGGACGGCGATTTGTTGCGCCACCCGGCAATCGGCACTGCGCACAACTGAACGCGCAGGATCCGTCGCAGATGCAGTTTTTCTCCCATGACGGTTTTGACCTCGCCTTCCTCGATCGCCAGCCGGCATCGGGGCAGGGCGATCCGGTGCTCATGATCCATGGCTTTGCCTCGACCCACTACGTCAATTGGGTGTCGCCCGGTTGGTTCAAGGCGCTGAACGATGCCGGCTACCGCGCCATCGCCTTCGACAATCGCGGCCATGGTGCCTCGTCGAAGAGCTATGAAGAGGCCGATTACACGCCCGCAAAAATGGCTTCCGATGGGGCAGCGTTGCTGAATCATCTCGGCGTCGAACGCGCCCATGTCATGGGTTATTCGATGGGTGCGCGGGTGTCGGCGTTCCTGGCGCTTTCCGACCCTGACAAGGTGGCGACGCTGGTCTTCGGCGGTCTCGGCATCGGCATGATTGACGGCGTCGGCGATTGGGATCCGATCGCCGCCGCCCTTCTGGCCGAAGATCCCGATACCACCAGCCATCCGCGCGGCCGTTCGTTTCGCGCCTTCGCCGACCAGACCCGCAGCGACCGCCGCGCGCTGGCCGCCTGCATTGCCACCTCGCGGGAATTGCTGGCCGAGGCCGACATTGCGCGCATTGCCCAGCCGACATTGATTGCCGTCGGCACCAAGGACGACATCGGCGGTTCGCCCGACGAACTGGCCGCCTTGATGCCGAACGCCAAGGCTTTTCACATCGAGGGCCGCGACCACATGCTGGCCGTCGGCGACAAGACTTTCAAGCAGCGGGTGCTGGAGTTCTATGCCGAAAATCCGCTGTGAGCACAAAGCCGATCTGTAGTGATCCTTCGCGCCCCCCTCTGTCCTGCCGGACATCTCCCCCACAAGGGGGGAGATCGGCAGCTTAGGCGCTCCGCTCACTCCTGCGGCGGTAGCGATTAGCGACAGCGGTGGTGACAGCGAATCTCCCCCCTCGTGGGGGAGATGTCCGGCAGGACAGAGGGGGGCGCTGTCCCGCCAGAATCAACGGTTCCGCACCGCGGCAGCGCTCACGCCCCAAGCGCCTTGAGCGAGCGCGCCATGTTTTGCCGAGCCTGAGCCTCGAACCGCTGCCGGAATTCCTCGGTGTGAAAAATATGCGGACGGGCGAGGAAACTCTTCAGCACAGCACTGCGGCCGGCACGCCACATCGGCTCTTCCACCCAGCCATATTCGCGGCGAACCGCCTGTTCATAGGCGTCGAAGGCATCAGGCGTCGCACCCAGGATCGCCAGGTCCATGTCGAGGAACAGCGCTGCGTCGCGGGCGGCATTCTCGTCGCTAAAGCGCGGCAATTCATGCGTGGCGGTGGCGATGATCATCGCCGTGATGCGGCCGAGGCGCTGCGCATCCGTGCGGCCGGAGAGCTTTTTCTCGGCAAGGGCGGCACTTTTGGCTTCGTTGTCCTTGGCTCGGCTGTCATAGATGGCATCGTGGAACCAGATCGCCGCCTCGACCGCCTCGGGGTCGTGCAGGGATGCCCGATAGTGCCCGGCCAGCGCCAGCATCGCCTCGATATGGGCAAGGCTGTGATAGTGGCGGCCTTCGGCCCGGTAGAGCGCGGAAAGCTCGCGCTTCAGCGGCGCGTCGATCAAGGGTTCGTTTTCCATGGCCGCTTGAATTTCCGTGAACCAAATCCATTTGACAAAGCACTAAGGAAAATTGAGTTCAACCGTGCTATGATCTGGCTTATATGTGCGACCGGAGAATAGGCAAGCTGCCAAGCCTGAGCCAGTAGATGGCCGGAGATCATTGATGAACAGCGTTACGATTGCCCGCCCCACCATGGTGAAGCCGATCGACCCGATCTGGCGCTCGATCCGCGACGAGGCGATGGAGGCGGTCAACCGCGATCCGCTGCTGGCGGCGTTCCTCTATTCGACCATCCTCAACCAGGAAAGCCTGGAGGAAGCGGTCATCCATCGGCTGGCCGAGCGGCTCGCCCATCAGGATATCGGTTCCGATCTCATCCGCCAGACATTCAAGGCGATGGCAGCCGACGACAAGGACTGGGCATCGACGGTGCGTGTCGACATCCAGGCCTATTACGACCGCGATCCGGCCTGCGACCGCTTCATCATGCCGGTGCTCTATTTCAAGGGTTTTCACGCCATCCAGACCCACCGGCTGGCGCATTGGCTGTGGAATCAAGGCCGTCAGGACTTCGCGCTCTACCTGCAGAGCCGGTCGTCCTCGGTGTTCCAGACCGACATCAACCCGGCCGCCCGCATCGGCAAAGGCATCTTCCTCGACCACGCCACCGGCCTCGTCGTCGGCCAGACGGCGGTGATCGAGGACGACGTGTCGATCTTGCACGGCGTGACGCTGGGCGGCACCGGCAAGGCCGGCGGCGACCGCCATCCCAAGATCCGCTACGGCGTGCTGATCGGCGCCGGCGCCAAGATCCTCGGCAACATCGAAGTCGGCCATTGCTCGAAAATCGCGGCGGGCTCGGTGGTGCTGTCGCCGGTGCCGCACAACAAGACGGTTGCCGGCGTGCCGGCCCGCGTCGTCGGCGAGACCGGCTGCGACCAGCCTTCGCGGCAGATGGATCAGCTTTTGCCGTCGCAGACGATGGACCACGTCGTCAGCTTCGATATCTGATTTTCAAGGCGTTCGGGCGTACTCGTCAGGGCAATTGCTTCAGACTGATTTTTGATGTCGGCGCCGCCCCTCATCTGCCTGCCGGCATCTTCTCCCCGTATAGTGACGGGGAGAAGGGGCTGACCGCGACTTCGGCACCCTTTCTGCAACGCTGGGATTGGCGAAATCCTTTGCGAAGGCGTCTTTCTCCCCGTCACTATACGGGGAGAAATGCCCAGCAGGGCAATGAGGGGCAGCGCGAACCTGAAGCGATTGCCCTGGTTCTCTCGTCGGCTCGCCTTTACATCGCCATTGTCGACGTGCCAGAAGCGCGCTCAAACGAGCAAGACCGACGATCGGAGAAGACTGTTGAAGCCGGACGAAATCAGAAAGCTGGACGCCTATTTCAAGCGCGTCTTCCAGAACCCCAAGCTCGAAGTGAAGGCACGGCCGCGCAAGGACGATTCGGCCGAGGTCTATGTCGGCGACGAATTCCTCGGCATCGTCTTCAAGGACGAGGACGACGGCGACTATAATTTCTCGATGGCGATCCTCGACATCGACCTGGCCTGAGCCGGGAGTTTGCGGCTGGCGGCAGGCACCCCGGGTTCGTCATCCCTGGGCGGAGAGGCGTTTTCGCCAATCTCCGCCGTTTGCGATTGGCCCCTAAGCGAGTCGAATAATCCCTTCAGACACAACGTGTTAGCGCCCGGTCTTCAGCATACGCGCAGCCTCGGCGGCGATGGCTGCGTCGAGCACCTGCCAGTCCGCCAGAAAGTCCTTGGGAAAACGGTAGGTGAGGCTGAGCTTGTCGCCGACCAGGATGTCGCGTTCGCAGGGCGCCAGCGATTGCGCAGCACTTGGGCCGCTCAGGCAGCGGGCCACGAACGGGTCCTTGCCCCGACGATTGCCGACCGCCAGCACCTCGTTGAGATAGCCTGATTTCTCGGTGAAGCCGTAGAGTGTGGTGCCGCCCGGGCCGGGCGTGCCGGATTGGGCGATCAGGGCGCTGTAGATCGGCGTGAAGCGGCCGCTCATGTCGCGCGACATTATCTGCCGTTCGAGCGAGAGGAAGATGATGTTCTTGCTTGATCCGGTGTTGTTGAAATCGTCGCCGGCAGCCTCGCTGTAGCCGTCCATCTCGGGATAGCGCAGATAGAGGTCGAGGCGGGAGGCGATACCGTCGCGCCGGGCCTGGTCGAAGCGGACGACATTGGCCGGCACGGCGATGACGTTGTTGCCGATCACGACCTCGTAGATTGTCGTGTCGTCGGTGTACCCGGCCATGGCGATCGAGCGGCCGAACCATTTGCCGCCAAGGCTGATCGCCACCGAAAGCACTGCCAGCGCCGCGAACACGTAGAACACCCGCCTCATCAGCTTGGAATCGACGACGGTGAGTTGCGGGCCGTTGGCGGTGGCTGCCTGCTTCATCGCGATCCCCTGTATCGGCCGCCTGTCCCAAGATGTCCCCTTGGGTGTTCCCCTTTGGGTGTCCTCAAGCGGCACATGTGGCGCGGCACGGCTCTTGCAACGCGCCTGTCGACACGACTGTGCGATTTCATGGTAAATGGAAGGTAAAGATGGGTCCGGTCGAACACACTCTCTTCGGTTTTATGGTTGGGCTGACGGCGTGCGGCCTGGCCGGATCGGTGATGGAACTGGTATCAGGCCGCCGGCTTGCCTTCGTCGAGCCCTATGTGTCGCCGAAGCATATGCTGCGCTCGTTGGTCGCGACGGCATGCGCCGGGCCCCTGATGTTTACCAACGACGCCCTGGACGCCTGGCGGGAAGGCCGCATTTCGGCACTGGCGCTGATCTCCTGCGGCTGCACTGCGACGATCTGGGCGTTGGCCTTGGGCATAGCGCTGATCGACATTGCATCCCGGGCCGGTACGCTTCTAGTCTCTGCGAACGATTAGTGCATGTCGCGCAAAAGCATGCCCTTGGGCTTGACCCGAGGGTGTGCAGCGGTTTTGCGATGACGACATGCAAAGCTTAGTGTGAGACGGACTCGGAGGCGAAAAATGCCGCTCTATGCGATCGACGGTAAGGCCCCCGGCTTCGAGGACGCGGACAGCAATTGGATCGCGCCCGACGCCACCCTGATCGGCGATATCAGGGTCGGCCGCAACGCCGGCTTCTGGTTCGGCGTCGTCATCCGCGGCGACAACGAGCCTGTTGTCATCGGCGCCGACACCAATGTGCAGGAACACACGGTCATGCATACCGATGTCGGTTTTCCCCTGACCATCGGGCAAGGCTGCACGATCGGTCATCGTGCCTTGCTGCATGGCTGCACGATCGGCGACAACAGCCTGATCGGTATGGGCGCCATCGTGCTGAACGGCGCGAAAATCGGCAAGAATTCGCTGGTCGGCGCCGGCGCCCTGGTCACCGAAGGCAAGGAATTCCCCGACAATTCGCTGATTATCGGCTCGCCCGCTCGTTTGGTGCGAGCGCTGGACGATGCTGCGGTTGCCGGGCTGCGCGCTTCGGCCGCGCATTATGTGGCCAACGGCAAATGCTTCAAGGCGGGACTGAAGAAGGCCTGAGGCCAGCCTTCGGCTATATGGTTCACCGGCATCGTCGCCCAACTCACCGTCCATTGGGCCGCGCCTGATCATCGCATTGCGCAAAAACGAAGCGCCGGCTTCAAAGTCGGCATTGTCGGCGTCCTCGAGGGCTGTCGTATAGTCGTCGATGCGGGTTTCGAGCGATGGGTTGGCGCCCGCCGCCAACAGCAGGCGGATGGCATCGACGCTACGGATGGCGACCGCATAGTGAAGCGGCGTCCAGTCGTTTACGCCCCGCATGTTGAGGTCTGCGCCACCATCGATCAGGATTCGGACGATTTCCAGTCTGTCAGCCCGGTCGGTGGACAGTGCCGCAATGATTGCCGGAAAACCGCCATGGTGGTGATAGTTCGGGTCCGAGCCCGCATCCAGTAAGGTCGAGATGAACGCAGTGGGGCTCCAATAGATCGCATATTCCAGTGGATGCCCAAGGCCGAGTTCAAAGGCATCTGCTCGTCGAACCAGCAGGGTGAGCCGCCGAGGGCCACACCGAGGGCCTCGAAGTCGCCCGCCTTGAACGCGTCGTCGATGGCCTTGAACAGGCGGTGGCGCTCGCATCGATCTTCCGGGATTTCCAACATCGCAGCGATCCGGAGGTTGAATTGATGGTTCATACTGCATCGGTCAATTGCCCTTGGAAAGCTGGCTCTAGCCAAGAGTTTCTGGCTCTGTTCCGACGTCCGTAGCGGCCGTGGCCTTCCGATGGATCGTCTGACGCTGCATCATTTCAACAAGTGGTGACACGCGAGCGGATGCCATTTCCAGGCCGTTATTCGCTTTCGGACGTGCCGCTGGTACGTGGCCGGCGATTGCACTTTACCCATTCGATGCCGGGTTTGATTGCAAAACTTGCACGCCGCAACAAGGTTCTCTGGTCTGTCCTCGCCGCCGTCCATCCGGGGTTTCAGATGTTCCGCGGTGCAGCGGAAGCGGTTGAGCGATCTTACAGGGAGATGATAACGCTCTGAAAACAGCGTCGGGTCTCCATCCCACATCTGAAAACCGCAGTAGAAGCATCGCCAATTTTGTTTCTTGGCCTGCACGGTTCGGAGTTTTGTTAGTTTGTTTGAATTGTTCATTTGACACATCCTTTTGCTTCATCAACATGAAGCGGATGTGCAGCAACCTGTAAGCGATTGCCCCTTATTCAGGAGGGATAGCCCTCGCACTAGACGGCACCCGTAAGAGTGCCACTCCGCAGTATTACAGCGGTAGATGCCGAATTTGAGATCGGCATCCATACAGTCACCAATGACGGCTCCCAGACGAACTAGAGAACGTCTCCACAATTCTTTCAATACGTCAAAATTTGGCGACGCTCAAGTCGAGTTCTCCTATCGGGGCTTCCTCCGGTCTCCCCCGAAAGGTGGAGCCGGCCCGGGGACGGGGCCGGCTCCTAAAACCCGGTCGTTGGGGACGGGGAGGGTGGGGACTCGACCGGGTTTTCTCCTTAAGCGCGTCGCATTCATGCGACGCGCTTAACCTCTGTTTTATGCATGTCGTTATCCCAAAACCGCTGTGCACTTTGGGCGACATGCATTGGCGTCCTTAGCGGACGCTGGCGACCGCGTCGGAGCGGCCGTCGTTGATCATTACCCAAGCGCCCGAATTCTGGCTCGATTGGCGCTTCAGGTAGGTGTAGTCGGTGTTGGTCCAGGACAGCACCCTGGACTCCAGATTGTCGAGGATGAACTCTCCGAGGCTGGTGCGCACGGTCAGCACCGCATGGCCGTCTCCATTCGGCTGGCGCGCAACCGTCATCAGCAGGTCGCCGGCCGGAATGCCGATGTTCATCAACGCGCGGCGCTTCGCCAGCGCATAGTCCTCGCAGTCGCCGAAGCCGCTGGTGGGATAGGACCAGACTTCTTCCTTGCCCCAAAGTTCCATGTCGGTGCGCGGCGCGATCTTGCTGTTGACCGAATTGTTGATGCTCACGATCTTCGCCCACAGCTTGCGGGTCAGCTCGACCGGCGCCTGCTTCGGCGTGCGCTCATTGCATTCCTGCGGAATCTTCTGGCAGAACTCGTAATGGCCGACCGGCTGTGTGGTGCGGCTGCCGGTGTGCATGAAGGCTGGTCCCGCTGCGTACGCCGTTCCCCAGGCGGTAAGCTGCATCGCCATTGCCAAGAGCAATAGCTTGCCCCTCGTCTTCTTCATCGTCCAGTCTCCCCGTTTGAGGAGACAATGACACGATTGGATTTATTCGACGCAAAGGCTCGAAGTAGATATTAAGTAAAACGCCTGTAGAATAAACATAAAATTTGAATCATTTCAGTATAAAATTGTTGAGGCATTTTCGCGGAGCTGCATCGGCACGGCGCGACGCCTTGGCGCGGCATCGGTTGGCAAGCCGCGTCGGTCGGTGCGGGACAACAAAAAACCGGCCGAAATGGGGCCGGTCTGATTGCGATAATATGTTGTTGTTTGTCAGGTGCCGGATGCGTTGAATTCGGAATCGAGCGTCTCGGGCCGCTGGATGACGGCGAACTCGATGGCGACGCCGTCCTCGAAATGACGCACCACCTGGCCGCGCATGGTGCCCAGCATGACCTGGATGCCGATTGCCGGCTTGACGTTGATCTCGACCGCGGCGCCCGAAAGCGACAGGTCGATGATACGGCACTGGTACTGGCGCCCGTCGGCGAGTTGGAGCACGCTGGTCGGATTGCGCGGCGCCACGCGTTCGTGACGGCGGTCTTCCGGCAGATCGAGCTCATGCTTGTTGGCAAGCCAGGTCAATTGCGCCGCAAGCTTGTCCTTCTTGCGTTCCGACGCGATGACCGTCATTGCGAAACCATCCTGCAAGATACGGGTGACGACACCTTCGATGCGGCCGATGTGATCGATATAGGCGATGACCTTCTCGCCCGGCATGCCGATGCGCTCGGTGCGAAGCGCAACATTGCCCGGCGACATGTCGACCACCTGGCACGGATGTTCGGTGCGATCCTCCAGCATGAAGCGCCCATAGATCTTCACGCGGACGCGCTGAAAGTTACGCCTTTCAGCTTGGGACGGCGCGGTGTCGACCGCCGCTGACCTCATGACTGCCTACACCCCGTCTGGCATTCCGCGCGTTGATGCGAGGAACTTCAGCGGAAAACTACAGCAAAGCAGGTTAACAAAGGGGAAAGCCTGGCACCGTTACTTTAGCGTTCGCGATTATTCCTCGCGCCCGCCGTCGAACACGACCAGATGGCGGATGCGGCGCGCCTGGCCGAGCGCCGAAATCGTCTGGGGCGGATCGAGATCCGACGGGACAAGCGAGGGGACGTCGATGGCCGGCCGGTTCTTGGGGAATATCGGTTCCTTCTCCGGATCGACGACGCGGATAGAATCGATCAGGGCGTCGGTGATCGGATCCGCGCCCAGCCAGAAGGGTTTTTCAGCGGCGCTTATCACGCCGAGGCAGCGCGGATTTTCGACGCCGCCATCGAGCGGCAGAGCGAGCAGCTCGAACTTGTTGGAACGGTCGCCGCGGCTGAACCCTTCATAGGTAATCAGCACCACGGATTTCTGATCGAAGACGCCATGGATCAGTTTTGAGATAAGCCGCTGGTCCTTCCCCCGCCACAGCGACGGAAAGGAAAACCCCTTGAGCTCACGGCCATAGACCGCGCAAAGCCTGGTGCCGGCGAGCCGGAACACCGCCTCGCCGCGCGTATCCTTCTCCAGGATGAATGTGTCGGCCAGCAGCGACTTGATGTCGGCTGGCTCGACTTCCGAACGCTTCGGGGCAGGGCGCCCGTCACGCAACCGGTTCCAATAATGGAACAGCGTGATCGATCCGTTCTGGTTCATGCTATGCTGCTCCGCGCAATCTGTCGTCTGATGTCCCATCGGTGAACAGAAGGGCGCCCTCCGAGGACCTACATGCGTTGCGGAGCAGGATGCGTGCCAGCATCGTTAACACTTGTTCACGGGTCGGGGTCGTTAAGGTTAACAAGTGGTTTACGTTGCGCCCCGCCCAAGCCCGTGGCACGCTAAAACCACTCCAGAAGCGGTCGTTTCGCAGCGATCGGCAGCACTTCAGTCAAGAGTTTTGGGGAGCGTGGGGGCTCGACCAGCCGTTCAAGGGCAACCTTGGACGGCTTCTTTTTGATTCGCGGCAATTTTGATTCGCGGCGATTCGCCCTTTGTGAATCGGGTGACCGTGATCTACATGCTCGCGAAGGCGAGCGACTGAGTGCAAGGCATATGAGCGAACCAGCAAGCCCATCGGAAATCGAACAGGGCGAGGGCGGACCTGTCGGCCGCGAGCCGGAGCCGCGCCGCGAGCCGGTATTCAACATGCCGCCCGTTGTGCTGGCGGTGATCGGCATCTGCGTCGCCGTTCACCTGATCCGGCTCTATTGGCTCACCGACGACCAGGATTTCTCGCTGCTGATCCGGACTGCCTTCATTCCGATCCGCTATTCCGGTCGCTTCGACCTCGATTTCTACGCGTTTTCGAGCCCCTTCACCTATGCGTTCCTGCATGGCGGCTTTGCTCATCTAGCCATCAACATGGTGTGGCTGGCGGCTTTCGGCTCGCCACTGGCGAATCGCTTCGGCGCGCTTCGTTTCAGCGTGTTCTTCGCGGCGACGGGGCTGGCGGCGGTGGTGCTGTTCTGGGCCATGCATCCGCTCGGCCAGGCGCCGCTGGTCGGCGCATCGGGAGCGATTTCCGGCATGATGGGGGCGGCCGCCCGCTTTGGCTTCCGCATCGACCGCTCGTCCGGCAAAGCCGCCTTCGCCGGCGCGCCGCTGCCGATGGCGGCGGTGTTCCGCTCGCGCGGCGTTATGACTTTTCTCGCCATCTGGATGGTGATCAATCTCATCACCGGCCTCGTTGCCTTCGCGCCCGGCATCGACAGCCAGATCGCCTGGGAGGCCCATATTGGCGGTTTTGTCGCCGGCTTCTTCGGCCTGCGCGCTTTCGATCGGCGGCAGCAGGCGGATGAGTCCATGGCCTGAAGCATGTCGCCCAAAAGCATGCCCTCGGTCTTGAACCGAGGGTGCGCAGCGGTTTTGGGACAACGACATGCGATGCGCATTAAGACGCCGCACTTGAAATGCAATCGATCGCGGCGCACGATGTTTACTACAGCGCCGCGCGTCCTCTTGGACGCGCAAAGGACGCTGTAGAAACTTTGATTTGGCGCATGATCTTTTCCGAAAATCGAGGCCGATTTTCGGGGTCATGCGCAGGAGGAAAGCCGGTCAGGGCAGGAACCGGCAAGTAAAACAGAGGAGGACGCCATGACTGTTAAGGCAATTCTCGAGCAGAAAGGCCATGACGTGTTGACGCTCGGGCCGAACGAAAAGCTGAGCGAGGCCATTCGCATCCTGGCCGAGCACAGGATCGGTGCGCTGGTCATCACCAATGGCGATCACAAGATCGTCGGCATTCTTTCCGAGCGCGACGTCGTGCGGGTCCTCGCCAGGGAAGGAGCCGCCGCACTGGACATCGCGGTGCGTTCGGCGATGACGCCCAAGGTGAAGATTTGCAATGAGAACCACACCGTCAACGAGGTCATGGAGATCATGACCAGTGGCCGTTTCCGCCATCTGCCGGTGGAAAAGGACGGCCTGCTCGACGGCATCGTGTCCATAGGCGACGTGGTCAAGCGGCGCATCGAGGATGTCGAGCGCGAGGCAGCCGAGATCAGGGCCTACATCGCGACGGCCTGAATGCGGCGAGAGCGACGGCGGCGGCGAGACTCGGTGCGAAAGCGCCAGCTTCGGCTTTGCGCTTGTCTCTTTTCGTGGTTTGCACTAGCGAATGACTTTCACGTCCGGCGTGGCGGAATTCACGTTCAGATGTGAATCCGCCACCGAAAGTTCGCAGGCCACTATGACCCTCATCGACACCCGCACGCCAGAAGCCAAACGCTTGATATCAGGCGCCACCGGCGACTGGGAAATCATCATCGGCCTCGAGGTCCACGCGCAGGTGACTTCGCAGGCAAAGCTGTTCTCCGGCGCCTCGACGGCTTTCGGCGCGCCGCCGAACGCCAATGTCAGCCTCGTCGATGCGGCGATGCCGGGCATGCTGCCGGTTATCAACGAGGAATGCGTCAAGCAGGCGATCCGCACCGGCCTCGGGCTGAAGGCCGAGATCAACCACAAATCGGTCTTCGACCGGAAAAACTATTTTTATCCCGACCTGCCGCAGGGCTACCAGATCTCGCAGTTCAAACAGCCGATCGTTGGCGAGGGCAAGGTGATCGTCTCCGTCGGTCCGGACCGGCAGGGCGAGTTCGAGGACATCGAGGTCGGCATAGAGCGCCTGCACCTGGAGCAGGACGCCGGCAAGTCGATGCACGACCAGCATGCTACGATGTCTTACGTTGATCTCAACCGCTCCGGCGTGGCGCTGATGGAGATCGTCTCCAAGCCCGATATGCGCTCCGCCGACGAGGCCAAGGCCTATGTCACCAAGCTGCGCACCATCGTGCGCTATCTCGGCACTTGCGACGGCAATATGGACGAGGGCTCGCTGCGCGCCGACGTCAACGTCTCGGTGCGCCGGCCCGGCGGCGAATTCGGCACGCGCTGCGAGATCAAGAACGTCAACTCGATCCGCTTCATCGGCCAGGCCATCGACTACGAGGCGCGCCGCCAGATCGCCATTCTGGAGGACGGCGGCAAGATCGACCAGGAAACGCGGCTATTCGACCCCAACAAGGGCGAGACGCGCTCGATGCGTTCCAAGGAAGAAGCGCATGACTACCGCTATTTCCCGGATCCCGACCTTCTGCCGCTGGAATTCGACCAAGCCTATGTCGATGCGCTGGCAAAGGATCTGCCTGAACTGCCCGACGCCAAGAAGGCACGGCTGATCTCCTCGCTCGGCCTGTCGACCTACGACGCCTCGATCCTGGTATCGGAAAAGGCGGTTGCCGACTATTTCGAGAAGGTGGCCGCTGGTCGCGATGGCAAGCTTGCCGCCAACTGGGTCATCAACGATTTGCTGGGTGCGTTGAACAAGGCCGGCAAGGGTATTGAAAATGCTCCGGTTTCGCCTGATCAGCTCGGCGCGGTCATCGACCTGATCAAAGAGGGCACTATCTCCGGCAAGATCGCCAAGGATCTGTTCGAGGTCGTCTGGAGCGAGGGCGGCGATCCGCGCCAACTGGTCGAAAGCCGCGGCATGAAGCAGGTCACCGACACCGGCGCCATCGAAAAGGCGGTCGACGAGGTGATATCAGCCAATCCCGACAAGGTCGAGCAGGCGCGCGCCAAGCCGACCATGGCCGGCTGGTTCGTCGGCCAGGTGATGAAGGCGACAGGCGGCAAGGCCAACCCCCAAGCGGTCAACGACCTCGTCAAGGCCAAGCTCGGGATCGAATAGGATGATGTTCGTTCGCACCGCCGGCGAGCGCGATCTTGCCGCGGTCCGCGCGTTGCTGGTCGAAACGTGGCACGCCACCTACGACAACATCTATGGTGCTGCCAAAGTCACCGAGATCACAGACGAATGGCATTCGATCGCCTCGCTCAAGGCGCGGCTGACACGGCCGAACTCCGAATTCCTGGTCGCGGACGACGGCAAGCGCATCGGCGGCATGGCTTTCGCGGCAACCACCAAGGATGCGAAGATCGTCATGCTGAACCAGCTCTACGTGCATCCGGCCTGCCAGCGGCAAGGGATCGGCCAGGCGCTGCTGGAGGAGGTCGAGGCCAGCTTTCCGGAGGCGCGGACGCTGCGTGCCGAAGTGGAAGAGGCAAACGCTCCGGCCGTCGCCTTCTACCGCTCGCAAGGGTTTTTGCCCGCCGGCAACACCACCGACTGCGGCGGTGGCTCAGGGCTGCCGGCGCTGATTTTCGAGAAGACGATCGGCTAGACTTGTCTGCCGGACACGTCGCAGTCGGTTGCGTTTCATGGGCAGCGCCGGTCGATTGCGGGCAGCCACGCCGTCAGTGTTGGCCCTTGAGGACGACAAGATAGCCTCGTTCGACGCGAACGCGGAAAGCGATTTGCTCCGATGTCCCAGGGTCCTTGGATTTGTCGATGACATAGCCGCCAGGATGGGAACGAAGCCATTCCTCGGGATTGTCGGTGCTTTCGAACGGCTTCTGCAATCGGGCAAGGAAGCCGACCTCGTCCTGGTAGTCGAAGGCGACAGCCCAATCCGCATTCTTTCGCTCGTCGATAAAGTTGGCCAGCGGCATGAGATCGTCACGTTTGAAAACGGTCGCTGATGCTACGGCATGGCCGATGCCGAAAATGGCAAGCAGGATGAAGGCCGAGTTTCTGAGCCTCGCTAGTGGGATCTCCGCCATGAAATACCCGAACAGGATGGTCGCAAATGGCAGGATCGGCACCACATAGTGAGGCTGCTTGCCGGATATCGCGCTGAAGACCAGTAAAACCGCGACGAACGAGAACGACAGCAGGCGCAGCGCGCGCAGGTCTGGCGATCTCGTGTCGATTAGGCCACGTATCCGGGCGCCCAGCCTCAGCCGCCATATTTCGGGTATGAAGATCCACGGTATGAGCATGATCGGCATCAGCACGACGTAGAAATAGAACGGCCGGTGATGGGAGTTGTGCAGATTGCCGGTGACACGCCCTGCCGACTGGTTCCAGACAAGGTCGTAGACGAAGTTGCCTTTGGTCAGGATGGTCGCCGGCACTAGCCACATCGCCACCGGGATCAATGCGGCGAGAATTGCCAGGCCTACCCCAGCGAAGAATTTCGGCGTCGCCAGTCCGGCCTGCCGATCGCGCCAGAATGGATGGAGCAGGATGGGGGCGCCGACATGGATGAGCACCACCGGACCTTTCGTCAAGACACCCAGCCCGATGAATAATCCCGCCAGCACGGCGTGCCAGCGGTTGCCGCTCCTGGCAAAGGCAAGCAACGACAAAAGCGCGGCAAGCACGAAGACCGTCAGCAGCATGTCGAACAGGATCAGGGTCGAATAAATGACGAAGACGATGCTTCCCGCGACCAGCCAGGGGACACGGCCTGCGATGTCGTCGCGTCCGGGAAAGAGGGTTTTTGCCAGACGAGTCGTCAGCCAGATGACGAGCGACGAGGCAACGAAGATAACGAGCATCGCGGCAACCCGGCTTACGCCAAAAATGTCCCAGACCAGATCGATAAGCCAGAACAGCAGCGGCGGCTTTTGCAGATAGGGCGCGAAATTCATCGTCGGAACGAAGATCTTTCCGCTCAGATACATCTCCCAGGTGACGCTGAGATATCGCGTTTCATCGACAGGCAGCAGCGGCCGGAAGGCGACCGCGATGCAGATCAATGCAAGCGCGAACAGATAGGGGAGCAGCCGCTCGACAAATGCTGGTATCAAGATTGAGGATCCGCGCCAGAAATCGTTCTCTTTCCAGCCGAGCATGATGCAGCGCTCCTGGAGCGCGCAGGACCGCACCATGATTTTGGCCGAATTGTAACGGAGCCGGCCTGATGCTGCGGATTTTGGGAATCAGCCATGCATCTTTGTCCCAGAAAAGCGTGGCAACGGTGTCACACCCGATCTTCCGCCGTGGCATCTGTTACGGCTCAAGTCCCCCACATCGCCGGGCCGAACCGTGTGTCGGACAGGCGCGCTTGAAGCGGGCCACTGTTTTGCAATTCTTGCCTGAATACTTTCTCAGCTGTCGTCCGCAAAACACGCCCGGTAAGAATTCAGCAGTGGCTAACGCTGAGGCAAAAAAGGCATGGTGCGATGCACAAAAATATTGCAATGCACTGCAGATGCCGTAACGTCAGGTTCCTAAATGAACGAGACGGCTTTTTCTAAAAGGCCGCCCACTGCAAAGGATGGAAACTATGACCAAGACCGCCGACAAAACTGCAGAAATCATCGAGAACGCAGAAGTCCCGACCGAGGTAACCGATCAGTTCCGCGCTGTCGCCGAAAAGGGCGTCGAGCAGTCGAAAGAAGCCTTATCGAAATTGGCGACCGGCGCCGAGGCGACCCAGAAGGCTCTCGAGTCATCCATCGAAACAGCCAAGACCGCTAGCAATGAGCTATCGCTGAAGACGATCGCCGCGCTGCGCGCAAATGCTGAGGCCAGCTTTTCTCACCTCGAAGCCCTGGTTGCCGTGAAATCGCCCTCCGAGTTCATCGAACTGCAGACTGCCTTCTTGCGCAAGCAGGTGGAAAAGACCGTCGAGCAGGGCAAGGAGTTTCAGGCGGCGGCGACGAAAGCCGCCGAAGACGTATCCAAGCCGATCAAAGATGTCTACGAGAAGGCGTTGAAGGATCTCAAGGTCGCCTGATTGGCCTAGGCGGAGGGAGCTTCCACATTATCGATCAGCCTGGTCTTGCCCAACCAGGCGGCCGCGAGCAGGCGTCCGGCACGGTCTCGTCGCCACGGGGCGAGCGTCAGGCTCTCGCGCGCCGCGACATAGTCGACTTTGTCGAAGCCAGCCTTGACGAGCGCGCGGCTGGCCTCGGCGGTCGCGCTGCCTTCGTCACTGCCGGCCGCAAGTGCCACTGCTGCCCGGCGCAAAATGACGTTGAGCTGGCGCGCCACCTCGATCTCGGCCTTGCCCAGATAAGCGTTGCGTGACGACATGGCGAGGCCATGCGCGTCGCGTACCGTTGGCGCGCCGATGATGTCCACCGGCAGATCGAGGTCACGGCAGAGCTGCCTGACGACGCAAAGCTGCTGGTAGTCCTTTTCGCCAAAGACGGCACAGTCGGGCAACGCCTGCAGGAAGAGCTTTGCCACGACCGTGGCGACGCCGTCGAAGAAGGTCGGCCGGAAATCCGATTCCAGCCCAGCGGCCGGCCCACCGACCGAGATCCTCGTGGCGAAGCCGGCCGGATACATCTCCGTAACATCAGGGGTGAAGACGAGTTGTGCGCCGGCCTCGGCCAGCCGGTCGAGATCGCGGGCGAGCTGGCGCGGATATTTGTCGAGGTCTTCGCTCGGCGCGAACTGCGTCGGGTTGACGAAGATCGAGACAACGCAGCGATCGGCCTTTTCGAGCGCGATCTCCACCAGCGAGATATGGCCGTCATGCAGCGCTCCCATGGTCGGCACCATGGCAACGCTGAGGCCATCGCGGCGCCAGTCGCGGATCTGCGCGCGAAGGGCGGCGACGCTGTCGACAACGAGAGGCGTGCTCATGCTTTGTTCTTGTCGGCTGCGGCGGAAAAGACGTGGTCTGGGCCCGGAAAAGTTCGGCTTCGCACCTCCGCTGCATAGCTGGACGCCGCATGCGATATGACGCTGCGCAGGTCGGCATATTGCTTGACGAATTTCGGCACGCGATCGACGGTCAGGCCGACCATGTCGTCGATGACCAGGATCTGGCCGTCGCAGTCGCCGCTGGCGCCGATGCCGATGGTTGGAATGGAAATGTGCCGGGTGATGTCGGCAGCGACGGTCTCGACGGTGCCTTCGATGACCACCGAAAACGCGCCGGCCTTTTCGACCGCGTCCGCGTCGCGATAAAGGGCGGCCATATTCTCCTCGGTCCGGCCCTTGATCCTGTAGCCGCCGTCGCTTTCCACCGATTGCGGCTGCAAGCCGATATGTCCCATGACCGGAATGCCGGCAGCGACGATCGCCGCAATCTGCCGGGCAACTGTGACGCCGCCCTCCAGCTTGACCGCCTGGCAACTGGTTTCGCCAACGACCCGCCGAGCCGAGGCGATTGCCTGCGCCGGCGTTGCCTCATAGCTGCCGGCCGGCATGTCGACCACCACGCAGGCCCTGGCTGAACCCCGCATCACCGCTTGTCCATGGGCGATCATCATCTCAAGCGAGGCGCCCAGCGTGGTCTTGTGGCCATGCAGGACCATGGCGACGCTGTCGCCCACCAGAAGGAGGTCGACATGATCGTCGAGCAGGCGCGCGACGGGATAGGTATAGGCGGTGAGGCAGACGATCGGCACGCCGCCCTTGCGCAGGCGAATGGAGCTGGCACTGATCCGCAGCTCGGGGTCGGATGCGTACGGAGCCAAGCTTCATCTCCCTCAAGACCGGTCAACCATGTACCCGCACGGGGCGCGCAGAGCTTTAGGGAGACGAAACAAACTTGGCAAGCATGCGTCCGGCAGGCGCGAAATCGCTATAAGCGTCGTTCTCGATGAGATGCGCAACGAATTGCCCGGTTGGTTGCGAACCTTCGGCTTCTTCGGCGGGTTCACGCGACAAACCTTCATCTAAAATTTAGGGGCGTCCACCATCACCCACGGCGCAATGAAGAAGCCTCTTACGTGGTAATGGTTGTACATGCCTTCGATACCGCTCCCGTTCGTCATTTCGCTTGTTCTGCTCCTTATCCTCGTGCGGATGATCCG
Source organism: Mesorhizobium sp. M6A.T.Cr.TU.016.01.1.1 (assembly GCF_003952585.1). Taxonomy (NCBI): domain Bacteria; kingdom Pseudomonadati; phylum Pseudomonadota; class Alphaproteobacteria; order Hyphomicrobiales; family Phyllobacteriaceae; genus Mesorhizobium; species Mesorhizobium sp. M6A.T.Cr.TU.016.01.1.1. The sequence continues at coordinate 6,126,132 of NZ_CP034452.1, read as the reverse complement.
GCAGGGACAAGGAAAGCTCGGGCTGTTTCCGCTGCTCGTGGCCGCCTTCGCAATTCAGGCGACTGTGTCAGGATTGAACTGGAACGTCGGTTGGTATCCGGCACGCTTCGTCCAGCCAATCCTCGCCGCTGTCCTGCCCGCGCTTTCCTTCGCCGCCTTCGATCAGCTTCGTCGCAAGAACCTGGCGAAACCCTCAGACCTGTGGCCGCATTTAATGCCGGCGTGCCTCGTCGCGGTTCTCGTCGCCTTCTGGCGTGCACCAATCGACATTGTTCTTTTCGCGATCGATCTCGGATACGGTCTCGCGCTCTTGCGAGTGGCGCGGCAAGGCCCGAGTGCGCTTGCGGCTGTGCGTCTCAGCGACGAGTGGACCGCGCACAAGGCGCTCGTCGCGGTCGCGCTTCTTCTCGTTATCACCGCCTTTGTCGATGCAACGGTATCGCTTGATCTCCTTTTTGGTGATGGGCGGCAGGCCCAAATGCTCCTGACCGCTGCGAGCGTTCTGTGGCTAGCGGTCGCCGGTTACGCCGCAACGGTCGCGGACGACACTCGCCCTGAAATGGAATTCAAAGCTACAGAGGAGGGTCTCGCATTCGCCACCTTCGAGCAACAGCCTTCACTCTCTTACTCTTCGCCGGTCAGCGAGGATCTTTCCGTGGCGGACGAGGTCGTTATACGCCGGATTGATGCATTGATGGCTGAGCAGCATCTTTATCGCGATCCGGACCTGACGCTGGACCGTGTGGCACGGCGCGCCGGAATACCTGCGCGACAGATTTCTGGAGCGATTAACCGGGTTCATGGCCGCAACGTTTCCCAAGTCGTAAATGAATACCGGGTCAGCGATGCGCAGCGACGGCTGGTCTCGACACGCGATCCGGTGACAGTCGTCATGCTGGAATCGGGTTTTGGCACGAAGTCGAACTTCAACCGCGAGTTCCTGCGCGTCACGGGCATGACACCCAGCGCCTATCGCCGGATCGGTGGCGAAACGTCTGCGGCGCCCGAAACGCAAAACGGGGCACCTGTCGCCTCGTAATCCTGCACCTAGGGGCTGAATTCATCGCGCGAAACGACCTTGATCACGATCTCGGACGTCCAAGATCGCGTTCGAGGGCGAGCCAGCCTGGATTCCGGTCAATCTTGGGGCCTGAACGCTGAAGCTCATTCTTATCGGCAAATATCCGAACTCCGGTACGAGAATTGACAGCGTGACGATGATGACGAGCGCAAGAGGAAACAATGAAGTTCTTGATGAATGTCTTGGCTATGCTTTGGACCGTCGCGTCTTCGACGTTGGTGGTGCAACAGCCAGCCGTCGCCAGCGACAATGTCGGTGTGCGTCAGATTGCGGCTCTCTCCAAAGAGCGCGGGGTCGATCTCGACGTGACCGTTTGGTACCCGGCATCTTCGGGTGGCAAACCGATTATGCTTGGGGAGAGCATGTTTTTTGTGGGAACGCCTGCCATGCTCGATGCCCCAATCTCGGATGGAAAATTTCCTCTCATATTGCTATCCCATGGCGCTGGCCTGGCAGGAAACGCGCAAGCCTTGAGCTGGATTGCGATGCCATTGGCGAAGCAGGGGTTCGTTGTGGCGGCCCCTACCCATCCCGGAAATACAGGCGCAAACCGATCCGCGGTGGAAACGATGAAGCTTTGGCTGAGACCTGCGGATATCACCGAGACCTTGAATGCGATGGACAAAGCCCCTTTTTTCGAAGAGCACCTCGAACATGACAAGGTAGGTACGCTCGGGCTTTCCATGGGCGGAAGCACAGCTTTGGCGATAGCTGGTGCCCGCATCGATGCAAAACGCTTGGCGGGCTATTGCGATACGGACGCGCTCAACCCTTCTCTTTGTGGATGGGTCAGGCAAAGCGGCGTTGATCTTCACACCATGGATTTGACATCGGCCGGCCGCAACAATGAAGATACGCGTATCAGATTTGCAATGGCGATTGATCCTGCACCGTCGATGTCTTCGAATTCAACGGCTTTTCGCAGATCTCAATTCCTGTTGAACTCATAAATCTAGGTCAACCAGGGAAAATCCCTCTGACCGCGCAGGCCGCCAAAATTGCAAAAGCCATCCCAAATGCCACCTATTCCACAATCGGAGATGCGAGCCACTACAGCATGTTTGCCGAATGCAAACCTGGTGCGCCTGAGCTCGCCGAAGCTGAAAGGGTTGGTGATCCGATTTGCATGGATGGCGGAGGCCGCACACGGCGCGAAATCCATACGGAACTGATCAGTATGGTCACCACTGCCTTCAGTCGAGCATTGATGGCAAGCCCTTAAACATCGACTGTCCCGTATGCGTCCGCATCGATAACGGACGTCGGTCTTTTGACAACCATTTGTACGGCACCTTAGGCAAAAGTCTTGCCTTCGCGATGACCTGGCGCCATAAGCAGGCAACGGGCGCCCGCCACGAGGATTTGGATGAAAACTTTCCTTCTGCAGTTTTTCACCTGGTGGAACAGCCAGACGCTGGGAACGCGCTTCCACACCTGGCGCCACGGCAAGAAGGTCGGGCAGGACGAGGCTGGCAACATCTACTACGAGGGTGGCGTCGATTCGGAAGGCCGTACCCGCCGCTGGGTCATCTATCGCGACTATTCGGAAGCCTCGATGATTCCGCCCGGCTGGCATGGCTGGATGCATCACCGCGTCGATGTCGCGCCGCCGAGCGAAAACTATAAGCCACGCGACTGGCAGAAGCCGCATCAGCCGAACCTTACCGGAAGCGGCGCCGCCTATCGCCCCAAGGGCTCGGTGCTCACCAATCAGCACCGCCCGCAGGTGACAGGCGATTACGACGCCTGGACGCCGGGTTCGTAACCGCTCTTCAAGGGCGGATCGGTCCTTTATCGCCACAATTGGCGTTTAGCTGCTTGCTGATCTGACAGCAGCGACTAGCCTTGGGCGCGACAGAATCACCCCGGGCGCAAACCACCGGACCCCTTGCATGAGCATTTTCAGCCGAATCTCGATAGGCGGACTGACGGTGGCCGCCGCCGGTTTTGCCGCTTTTAGCATGGCCGCCGCGCAGACGTTGGAGGTGCCAGCGGACCCGGGGGCGCCGACGGAATTTGAGGCGCCAGTGGACCCGGGGGCGCCGACGGAATTTGAGGCGCCAGTGGACCCGGATGCGCCAATGGACCCGGATGCGACAGTGGCGCCGGCGGCACCGGCTGCACCACAACGCATCACCAATCCCGTCGCCGAATTCGCCGGCATCGACAAGATCACCGGCCGCATCATCACCTTCGATGTCTATATCGACGAGACGGTGCAGTTCGGTGCTTTGCAGGTGACGCCGCGCATCTGCTATTCGCGGCCGCAAACCGAAGAGCCGAAGACCGATTCCTTCGTCGAGGTCGACGAGATCACGCTGGATCGCAAGATCCGCCGCATCTTCACCGGCTGGATGTTTGCCGAAAGTCCCGGCCTCAATGCCGTCGAGCACGCCGTCTACGACGTCTGGCTGAAGGGCTGCAAGCAGAAGTCGGATGTGCCGGCACCCGACGCGGCCAAGACCAACTAGAGCGCTGCGTCCTTTCGGAACTGCCCTGCCAGCCGCGCGTTAGGGCATGTGCGGAGGACGTTCCGATGATGGCCAACCAAGGCGAGCTCCTCGAGCTCGAAAAAGGGTTCTGGACCGGCGACGCAGCCTATTTCAAAGCCAATGCCGACACCGAATGCCTGGTGGCGTTCCCACAGATGGCGCAAACGATGAGCAACACCGATCTGGCCGAAACCGCGACAGACCCGAACCGCTGGCGCGATCTCGACATTGACCTCAAGGGTATCATCGAGCCGGGTAGCGACATTGTCATGCTGACCTATGAGGCCCACGCCACTCGCGAGAATGGCGAGCCTTATGCGGCGCTGGTCAGCACCGGCTATGTCCATCGCGTCAATGGCTGGAAGATGATGTTCCACGCACAGACGCCGCTCGAAGTTGCGGCAAAAGACTGATTGGACGGGTCGTCAGGGAAAGACGGGTCGTCAGGGAAAGAAGACCGCTTCGCCCTTCAGCGCGTCAGCCAGCATCTTTTCGTATCTGCCCCTTGGCACGTCGACCGCGCCGAAGCGTTTGAGGTGCTCGGTGGTGAACTGCGTGTCGAGCAGCGCAAAGTGCCGTTGCTTCAGGCGCTCGACCAGATGCACCAGGCAGACCTTCGACGCGTCCGTTTCCCTGGCGAACATGCTTTCGCCGAAGAACACCCGGCCGAGCGAGACGCCGTAAAGGCCGCCGACCAGCCGACCCTCGCGCCAGGCTTCGACCGAATGGCAATGGCCCATTCGATGAAGTTCGACATAGGCTTCGCGGATCGGCGCATTGATCCAGGTCGACCGGCGCTCCTCGCGCCGCTCGGCGCAGCCATCGATGGTCGCCTCGAAGTCGAAATCGAAACGGATGTCGAACTGCCTTTTCCGGATCGCTTTCCTCAGGCTTTTGGGCGTGTGAAAACCATCGAGAGGGATGATGCCGCGCGTCTCCGGCCGCACCCAGAACACTTCGGGATCGGTGGCGCTTTCGGCCATCGGGAAGACGCCCGAGGCGTAGGCCTTGAGCAACAGGTCGGTCGGTATGCGATAGCCTGGCGCGTAGGGACGGGTCATCGCATCATTATATTCTATAAGTTCACGACCTAATCCTCTTTGGCCAGATATTTTTCCAGCCAGTGGATGTCATACTCGCCATTGGCGATATCGGCATTGCCGACGAGATCACGAAACAGCGGCAGCGTTGTCTTGATGCCGTCGACGACGAATTCGTCGAGCGCCCGCCGCAGCCGCATCATGCATTCGACACGGTTGCGGCCGTGCACGATCAGCTTGCCGATCAGGCTGTCGTAATAGGGCGGGATCTTGTAGCCGGAATAGACGCCGGAATCGACGCGGATGCCGAGGCCGCCCGGCGTGTGGAAATGGGTGATCGTGCCGGGTGACGGGGTGAAGGTGCGCGGATCCTCGGCATTGATGCGGCATTCGATGGCGTGGCCCTGAAAGCGGATATCTTCCTGGCGCACCGAAAGCCCGCCGCCCGAGGCGACGCGGATCTGCTCATGCACGAGGTCGATGCCGGTGATCGCCTCCGTCACCGGATGCTCGACCTGCAGGCGGGTGTTCATCTCGATGAAGTAGAATTCGCCGTTCTCGTAGAGGAATTCGATGGTGCCGGCGCCGGAGTAGCCGAGATCGGCGATAGCCTTGGCACAGACGCCGCCGATATGCGCGCGCTCCTCGGCATTGAGCGCCGGCGAGGGCGCCTCTTCCCAGACCTTCTGGTGGCGCCGCTGCAGCGAACAGTCGCGTTCGCCGAAATGCACGCCGCGGCCAGCACCGTCGCCGAACACTTGCACCTCGATATGGCGCGGCTTTTCGAGATATTTCTCGATGTAGACGGCGTCGTCGCCAAAGGCGGCTCCGGCTTCCGAGCGCGCCGTCTGCAGCGCGACCACAAGATCGGCTTCGCTGCGCGCCACCTTCATGCCGCGTCCGCCGCCACCGGCCGACGCTTTGATGATCACGGGATAGCCGATCTCGGCGGCGATGCGTTTGGCTTCCTTTTCCTCGGTGACCGCACCGTCGGAGCCGGGCACCACCGGAATGCCAAGACGCTTTGCGGTGCGCTTGGCCTCGATCTTGTCGCCCATGATGCGGATGTGGTCGCCGGACGGGCCGATGAAGGTGATGTTGTGCGCGGCGAGGATATCGGCGAATTTGGCATTCTCCGACAGGAAGCCGTAGCCCGGATGCACAGCGTCGGCGCCGGTGATCTCGCAGGCCGCGACGATCTGGTGGATGTTGAGATAGCTGTCGCGCGACGGCGGCGGACCGATGCAGACGCTCTCGTCGGCGAGCCGCACATGCATGGCATCGGCGTCGGCGGTCGAATGCACCACCACTGTCTGGATGCCTAGCTCCTTGCAGGCGCGCAGCACCCTCAGAGCGATTTCGCCGCGATTGGCGATGAGGATTTTCTGGAACATTTCTCGGCTGTTCCCGGCTCTACTCGATCACGACGAGCGGCATGCCATATTCGACCGGCTGCGCATCCTCGAACAGGATCGCCGTCACTGTGCCGGCACGGGGTGAGGGGATCTGGTTCATCGTCTTCATCGCCTCGATGATCAGCAGCGTCTGGCCTTCCTTGACCTGCTGGCCGACCTCGATGAACGCCTTGGCGTCGGGCGACGGCGCCAGATAGGCGGTGCCGACCATCGGCGAGGCGACCGCGTTCTTGGAAATCTCGGCCGCTGCCGCGGCGGTTGCGGCCGCCGGCTGCGCTGCCGGCGGCGCATAGGCGGGCTGCGGTGCGGCGACCGCATGGACGGCCGGCGCCTGTCGCGACACGCGGACCTTCAAGTCGCCCAGCTCGACCTCGATCTCGGTGAGGTTGGTGTCGTTCAGTATGCCCGCCAGGTCGCGGATAAGCTGCTGGTCAACACCGTTCTTCTTTATCGACATTTTCGAGCCTTCTGTTTGTTGGCCGGTCATAGGCGTGCGGCCAGCGCCTGCAGCGCCAGCGTGTAGCCGAGCGGCCCGAACCCGCAGATCATGCCGACGGCGACCGGCGAGACCATGGAGACGTGGCGAAATGATTCCCGCGCATGGATGTTGGAAAGATGAACTTCGGCGACGGGCAATGGCGCGACGGAGCGGATGGCGTCGTGAATGGCGATCGAGGTGTGGCTGTAGGCGCCCGGATTGATGACGATGCCGACAGCCTTGTCGGCGGCTTCCTGTATCCAGTCGACGAGGTCGCCCTCATGGTTCGACTGACGGAAATCGATCTCGAGCCCAAGCGCCGCACCCGCCTGCTTGCAATCGTCAGCGATCGCCGCAAGCGTCTTGCCGCCATAGATGCCTGGCTCGCGCTTGCCGAGCGCGTTGAGGTTGGGACCGTTCAGGACGAAAACCGTTTTCAAAATGCCGACCTTTCCCGCCGCCCGCATCAGCCGGCGCACCGGGCCTCTATACTGGGCTTAGACGCCTGCGAAAAGAGCGCAAGTGGGTTCTTTCGCTGTCCACAACAGGTGGAAAAACGGCTTGCGCCGAAAACCAGCGGTCGATCAGAGTGCGGCCTTGGCCGCCTCGACCTTCTCCGCCAGCACTTCCTGCCCGAGCGCCCCGAATACCACCTCGTTGCCGACCACATAAGAGGGCGTTCCGGTGATGGCCAGCTTGTTGGCAAGGTCATAGGTCTTGGAGAGGGCCTCGGCGATCGACGGGTCCTTCATCTTCTCGCGCAGCGCCGCTTCGTCGGCGCCGAGCGAAAGCGCTACCTTGAGGGCCGCCGCCTCGGTGGCGCGTCCCTGGCCGCCGAGCAGCGCGTTGTGGAACTCGCCGTATTTCTCCGGCATCATCAGGTGGAAGGCCATCGAGACGACGCTCGCCTTCTGCGAATCCGGGCCCAGGATAGGGAACTCCTTGAGCACGAAGCGCAGGTCCGGATCGGCTGTCGTCAGTGCCTGCATGTCCTCCATGGCGCGTTTGCAGTAGCCGCAATTGTAATCGTAGAACTCGACGATGGTGACCTTGCCGTTCGGATTGCCGACGACGCCGTCGAAGGTCGAATTGAAGATCTGGTCCTTGGCATTTTTGATGACGCTGAGGCTGGCAACCTGCTGCGCCTCCTTCTGCTTGGCCTCGAGCGCTTGCTGAGCCTCCAGCAGCACTTCCGGGTTCTTCAAGAGGTAATCGCGGATGATGCCCTCGACTTCGGCCCGGTCAATCTTGGTGTCGGCGGACGCCGCCTGGGCGATCTGCGCGGCATCGGCCTTTGCCGCTTGCGGACTTCCGGTCACGAACCCGAAACCCAGCATGGCGAGAGCGACCGCCACTCCCGTGGTGCCCAGCAGAATTGCCTTGTTCATGGTCCTCGATCCTCTTGCCTGGTTTCCGGCCCCAATTGGTCCGACTATATGTCGCCGCGCACGGCCGGATGGTTCACTTTTTCTTGCCTGATGGTGCGTAGTTTATGATGTCCTGCGCGCGGATCCAGCCCGGCTCGCCGCGCTTCATTTTCATCTGCGCGCGCATTGCGAAGATCTTGGCATCCTTATAGGCGCCGGAATAGAAATGACCTTCGGCGGTCGCAAGGTCGGCGGCCGGGATTTTGCCGAGCTCGCCATAGGCCTGCGCCAGATAGCGATACCCGACCGCGTTTTCCCGGTCGCGCCCGAGGCCTTTGTTGATCTGCACCACCGCTTTCTCCAGGGAATCGGGCGTGCCGACGGCCATCAGCGCCTGGCCGTAGGAGACCGGCAGCAGCCCGGACCTGGCTGGATCGAGGCTGACCGCCTTGGCATAGGCTTCCGCCGCGTCCCTCGGCTTGTTCGCCTTCATCAGGACGTCGCCACGCAATTCCTGGAAATAGGGGTTTTTCGGCTGTGCCTTGATCAGTGCGTTGGTCTTGGCAAGCGCTTTGGCCAGATTGCCATAGAGATAGGCCGTCTGCGCGTCGCCATATTGCGAGGCGAGGCTGCCCGGGTTTTTGCGCATCAGCCGCGATGCGGCAGCCTGGCCTTCCATGTAGGCGGCGATCTTGATGCGCGTCATGTCGTGCCGCTGCTGCAGTGCCGGCGGATCGACCTTGTCGACATAGGGGCTCTGCTTAACCAGCACTTCGAGATTGGCGATGCGTTCCCGCGGCAGCGGATGGCTGATCCGGTAGGGATCGACCTGCGCCCCCGACAGCGAGAGCGCGCTCTGGAAGCGGTCGAAGGTTTTCAGCATGCCCATGCCGGACTGGCCGGTGGCATTGAGATAGGTTATCGCCGAGCGGTCGGCGGTCATCTCCTCGGTGCGCTGATAGGCGAGGATGCTGCGCTGCGCCATCTCGCCGCCGCCAGCCGCAACCCCCATGCCGGCGCCGGCGAGGCCCCGGCTTTTGGTGGTGGCGCCGGCGACGACGGCACCGGCGCCAAGCAGCGTCGCGATGATGGCCATCGTCTTGGCGCGTTCGAGCTGGTTGCGCAATTTCTGCTGGTGCCCGCCGGCAATGTGACCGGCTTCATGGGCGATGACGCCGATGATCTCGTTGGGCGTCTCCGCCGACATCAGGGCACCGGTGTTGATGAACAGACGAGATCCGGCAACGAAAGCGTTGAAACTCTGGTCGTTGACCAGCACGATGTCGACGCCGTCTTCCGGCAGGCCCGCCGCCCTGAAGATCGGCCGCGCATAGTCACGCACCAGCGCCTCGATCTCGGCATCGCGCACCACCGGCACGTTTTGCGCGAAGGCGCTGACCGTGCTGGTCACGGCGACCGTCGCGGCAAGCGAAAGCGTCGCGAAGACGCGCGCTGCCCTGGCAATCGTCGATTTGGGTCGATTCAACATGGCAGGTCCACTGGTAGACGAGCGGGCGGAGGATGAAAAGTCGGCGCCGAAACTTTACTGAACTTGTGATCCTCACATCAATCGGGCATTTGTGCGGCGCGGGACGCCAAAGCTCGGTGCCGGCAGCCGGTAAGTGCCGTCACAAGACCGACCCAGGGCCGACCCAAGGGCCGACAAGGAATGAGGTCAAATGGTTGTATCGCTTTCGCGTCGCGGCGAAGTCGAGCCGTTCCACGCCATGGACGTTCTGGCGGAAGCGAATCGGCTGAAGGCTAAGGGCGTTCCGGTTGTTTCCATGGCCGTTGGCCAGCCGTCCGATCCGGCGCCGGCCGGGGTCAGGGAAGCGGCGGCGAACGCATTGAAGATGGGGCGTATCGGCTACACCGACGCACTGGGTCTTGCGGGCCTGCGCGAGGCAATCGCGCAGCACTATGCGGACCACTACGGGTTTGACGTCTCGCCCGGCCGGATCGCCGTCACCACCGGATCGTCGGCTGCCTTCAACCTGGCCTTTCTGGCGATGTTCGATCCAGGTGATCGTGTCGCCATCGCCGCACCCGGCTATCCGGCCTATCGCAACATCATGGCCGCGCTCGGCATCGAGATCGTCGAGATCGAGCTCGACGGTGATGCCTATCTCCACGCTGAACACCTGAAGGCCGCGCATCGCGAAAAGAAGCTGAAGGGCGTGTTGTTCGCCAGCCCGGCCAATCCGACCGGCGCGATTATCCCCGCCGACGAGCTGTCGGCTCTGGTGACGACGGCGGAAGAGCTCGGCATTGCCGTGATCTCCGACGAGATCTATCACCGGCTGGCTTATGCTGCGCCGGACACCACGGCGCTTGCCTACGGCCGTGACATGACGGTGATCAATTCCTTCTCGAAATATTACTGCATGACCGGTTGGCGCATCGGCTGGATGGTGCTGCCGGAACAATTGGTGCGGCCGGTCGAGCGCATCGCCCAGAGCTTTTACATCTCGCCGCCGGAACTGTCCCAGATCGCCGCGATCGAGGCATTCAAGGCGACTGGGGAATTGGAAGCGGTGAAGGCGCGCTACGCCTGGAATCGCGAGCTTTTGATGAAACGCCTGCCCGAACTCGGCTTTGCGCTGGCGGCACCGATGGATGGCGCCTTCTACGCCTTCTGCGATGTCACCAGGCACACCAACGACAGCATGGCCTTCGCGCGCAAGATGCTGGCCGAGGCGCATGTTGCGGCGACGCCCGGCCGCGATTTCGATCCGCTACAAGGCCATCGAACCATGCGCTTTTCCTATGCCGGCAGCCACGACGAGATGGTCGAGGCGATGGCGCGCATCGAACGCTGGCTGAAGTAGCGCGAATGCCGGACCTTGAACAAGCTTTGACCGAAGTTGCCGCCGAAATGGCGGAGCGCACGGATCGCGGCGATGTCGCGACCTACATTCCGCAACTCGGCAAGGTCGATCCGAAGAAGTTCGGCATTGCCGCCGTGACCAATGACGGTCGCGTGCTGATGGCGGGCGACGCCGATGAGCCGTTTTCAATCCAGAGCATTTCGAAGGTGTTCACGCTGACATTGGCGCTCGGCAATGTCGGCGACGCGCTGTGGCAGCGTGTCGGGCGCGAGCCTTCGGGCAACCCGTTCAACTCGATCGTCCAGCTCGAGCATGAGAACGGCATTCCGCGCAATCCGTTCATCAATGCCGGCGCCATCGTCATTTCCGACATTCTGCTCGCCGGCCACCAGCCGCGCGAGGCGATCGGCGAGATCCTGCGCTTCATCCAGTTCCTGGCCGACGACGAGACCATCATCATCGACCGCGAAGTCGCGGCTTCGGAACGCGCCACTGGTTTTCGCAATTTGGCGCTTGCCAACTACATGAAATCCTTCGGCAATCTCAACCACGCGCCGGACCTGGCGCTGGGCGTCTATTTCCACCATTGCGCCATCGCCATGAGCTGCCGGCAACTGGCTTTGGCCGGCCGCTTCCTCGCCAATGGCGGCAAGAACCCGGCGACCGGCCATTCCGTGGTGTCGGCCGAGCGCGCGCGCCGCATTGGCGCGATGATGCTGACTTGCGGTCATTATGACGGCTCCGGCGATTTCGCCTTTCGCGTCGGCATCCCGGGCAAGAGCGGCGTCGGCGGCGGCATTTTGGCGATCGTGCCGGGCGTGGCCTCGCTCGCCGTCTGGTCGCCCGGCCTCAACGCCAACGGCAATTCCAGGCTTGGGTCGATTGCGCTGGAAAGACTGGCGAAGATGATGAACTGGTCGGTCTTCGCGCCATAGCATTGGGATCTCAGGCAAGAAAAATCCCGCGTCGTCTTTGGACAGCGCGGGATTTTTTTGATCAGGAGATCAGGATAAACGGCTGAAAGCTTAAAAGAAGCCTTTCTTTTGCCACCAGCCGGCACGCTTCGGCTTGTCCTCGGTCTTTGCCTCGTCGGCAACGGTCGAGGACACGATCGGCACAACCGGAGCCTCTACCGGTGCAGGCTTGCGTCGCGATGGGCGGGCCTTCGGCTTTTCGTCGATGGCGGCCACGGCTGTTTCCTCCGAAACAGGCGCCGGAGCCTCGGCGGAGGCTTCCGGCTCGGCAACCGGTGTCTCGGCGACGGCGTCTGCTACAGCCTTCTTCGGCTTGGCGGCGCGGCGCGGCTTCTTCGGCTTCTCGGCGCTCGGCGTGTCGTCGTTGGCCGGAGCAAGGTCCGCAGGCTCTTCGACCGGCGTTGCTGCTACCGGCTCGCTGGAGACGGACTCCAAGACGTCGCCTTCGGGACTGTCAGCCGCCTCGGCAGTGCCTGCATCGACCTCGCCTTCGCCGTCTTCACGGCGATTGCGCTTGCCGCCGCGCTTGCCGCGCCGGCGCTTCTTGCCCTGACTGTCATCCGACCCTTGACCGTCATCCGACGCTTCCACCGCCTCAGTGACGCCGACCTGCTCCTCGTGAGCTGCTTCGGCGCCTTCATCGTTTGTGGCTTCGGAAACGCCATCGGTAGCGGTCGAGAGGGACGCGCCTTCCACAGGGGCGCCGTGCTCACGATCGCGATCCTTGCCACCGCGCCGTCTGCGGCGCTTGCGGCGCTTGCGGTCGCGGCCTTCGCCATCCTCGCTTGGCCTTGGCTGCTGCGGCTGCTGGGCCTGGCGCGGTTGCTCGGCCGGTACAACAGCCTCGTCCTCCTCCTCCTCGATGACGATTTCGTCTGCGGGCTCTTCCGGCTCGACATAGGCGGGCAAGGTGCGCACCTCGACGAAGCCTTCAGGCTTTTCCGCCAACGCGCCGCGGAAGATCGCATAGTGCTGGGCGCCGACCGTGTCGTCGGCTTCGACGGTGATGGTCAGGCCGAAGCGGCTTTCGAGTTCCACCAGCGTGCCGCGCTTGTGGTTGAGCACATAGAGCGCGGTTGCCGCCGGCGTCCGCACCGTGATGTGGCTGCGCGAATCCTTGAGCAGGAATTCCTCGATCGCTCGCACCACCATCAGCGCGACAGACGAATCGGACCTGACATGGCCGGTGCCGCCGCAATGCGGGCAAGGCTTCATCGTCGATTCCAGCACGCTGGCGCGGATGCGCTGGCGCGACATCTCCATCAGGCCGAAATGCGAGATGCGGCCGACCTGGATGCGGGCGCGATCGTTCTTGAGGTGATCCTTCAGCCGCTTCTCGACGGAGCGGTTGTTGCGGTTCTCCTCCATGTCGATGAAGTCGATGACGATCAGGCCGGCGAGATCGCGCAGCCTCAGCTGCCGTGCGACTTCCTCGGCCGCTTCCAGATTGGTGTGAAGCGCCGTGTCCTCGATCGAGTGCTCCTTGGTCGAGCGGCCCGAATTGACGTCAATGGCGACCAGCGCTTCGGTCTGGTTGATGATGATGTAGCCGCCGCTCTTCAGCGTCACCTGCGGCTGCAGCATGCGGTCGAGCTGCGCTTCGATGCCATTGCGCACGAAGATCGGCGTCGTGTCGCGGAACGGCTGCACGACCTTGGCGTGGCTCGGCATCAGCATGCGCATGAAGTCCTTGGCCTCGCGATAGCCCTCTTCGCCGGAGACCTGGATCTCGTCGATGTCCTTGTTGTAGAGGTCGCGCACCGAGCGCTTGATCAGGCTGCCTTCCTCGTAGACCAGGGCAGGGGCCGTGGACTGCAGCGTCAGATTGCGGACGTTTTCCCAAAGCCGCATCAGATATTCGTAGTCGCGCTTGATCTCGGCCTTGGTGCGGCTTTCGCCGGCCGTGCGCAGGATGACGCCCATGCCCTGCGGCACTTCGAGATCGGCGACGACCTCCTTTAGTCGCTTGCGGTCCTGTGCGTTGGTGATCTTGCGCGAGATGCCGCCGCCGCGCGCCGTGTTCGGCATCAGCACCGAATAGCGGCCGGCAAGCGACAGATAGGTGGTGAGCGCCGCGCCCTTGTTGCCGCGCTCTTCCTTCACGACCTGCACCAGAAGGATCTGCCGGCGCTTGATCACTTCCTGGATCTTGTACTGCCGGCGCACCGGCTTGCGGCGATTGCGCGCTTCTTCCAGCGCATCCTCGGCGCCGACCGATTCGACCTCATGATCATCCGAATGCGTAGAGTGCACCTCTTCCAGCATGCCGCGATCATTGTCGGTGGACGTGGCTTCTCCGGTCGTCTCCGCCCGGGGCATGGCTTCGGAAATCACATCCGCTTCGATGCTGGCGGCAATGGAATTGGGTCCGCCTTCCGAAGGCCCAGTCTCATCATGACTCGTCTCATCACGACTCGCCTCATGACTGGCGACCTCGCGATATTCCGAAGTCTCGGGCGCCGTATCCACATTTTCGGAAACGGCATCGACGCTCTCCGCGCCCGCATCTTCGCCGCTCTCATTGGAGCCGTTCTCGCTGGAATCGGCAGAAACGGGGGAATCGACAGAATCGTCGGAATCGGCCGCACCTGCATCACGCTTGTGCTCGCCTCGGTCGCGGCTCTTGCCACCGCGCCGGCGCCCGCGCCGGCCGCGATCGCGGCTCTGGCGGTCGTCGCCTTCGCCGTCCTCATCGTCCTCGTCTTCAGCCTCCTGCGCTTCCGCGCGCAGCAGCGCCTGACGGTCGGCTACCGGAATCTGGTAGTAGTCGGGATGAATTTCACTGAAGGCGAGGAAACCGTGACGGTTGCCGCCATATTCGACAAAGGCTGCCTGAAGCGAGGGTTCGACGCGGGTTACGCGGGCGAGGTAGATATTTCCTTTGAGCTGCTTCTTGTCCTGGGATTCAAAGTCGAATTCTTCAATACGGTTACCGCGAACGACGACAACGCGTGTTTCCTCCGGGTGGGAGGCGTCTATCAGCATCTTGTTGGGCATTATTTCGTTTCCCCCCGGCAGCCGTCAGCCGCAGCTTGCGGGGCAAAGCCCGCCGCTGTGAGTGTGGATGAACATGGGTGCCGGGCAATTGAATGTCCGCCGGCCGCTGCCTTAGCGCCATGGCGGTGCCGCCCGCAGCCATAATGGCGCGGTTTGCTGCGGACCTTTCCATGATTGCGCTTGAAGCCATCGTAACCAGCAGAACCTTTTTGAACCAAAGCCCGGGAAAACCGGACCAGCTTGTTTGCTCGTACAGAGCCGGCGCGGGACAATCCCGGCCGTTTTCCTCACGCAGGCGTTTCCCCCGCCACGGGCTCACACCTGCGAAATTCGTCGCGATCACCTGATACCTTTTTCGCCTGAAGCGAAAGGAGCCGTCGTTCATCTGACCTGTAGCGGGAAGCTGCGGAGAAGGACGGTTCCAGGATTGCAGTGATCCACCATCGCTTTTATGATTTGGCGGGTTGGAAGGCAACCCCGATTTCGGATGCCGGCAAAAAGCGGTTCCGCAACGGAAGCACGGCTTTAAGCCTTTGGATGAAAAGGCTTGGTTAACCTTCTCTGGATACCAATCGTTAATCGAGTTCGCGGCCTAGCCGGCATTTCGACAAGACGCCGACACTCCGACAAGTAAGATTGGGCGCCTGGCGCCAAACCGGAGCGACTGGAAAGAGATGGGACTGGCAGTCTTCACGCACAAGGGCGGTCGTGCCAGAGACGGTCTCTTCCACGCCGCTTGTCTGCTGTTGCTGGTTGTCGCTTGCCTGGCTTCGCCGATTTCCTTTGCTGCCGACGCGCCGCTCGCCGCGACGAGCTACAAAATGGCGGGTGACGCCACCAAGATGCGCATCGTCATATATTTCGATCGCGAGCCCGACGTCAAATGGTTCCTGCTACGCGGCCCCCACCGTCTGGTCGTCGACCTGCCAACCACGAAATTTGCCATCAATGCCAAGGATGTGAAGGCGCGCGGCCTAGTCAGGAGTGTGCGCTACGGCGATCTCGGCAAGGGGGTATCGCGGCTGATCCTCACCAGCAAGGGCCCGTTCGCTATCGACAGGTTCGACGTGCTCAAGAATGAAGATGGCAACGGCTACCGCATCGCCGTCGACATGTCGGCGGCGTCCGCGAGGGAGTTCGACGCCGCCCTTGCCAATCAGGCGCTGACCACCGGCGCCACCGTCTCCCCCGATAAGGGCGGCAGGGTCGGCACCGGGCCGATCTCCAATCCAGGCCATCGCTTCACTGTTGTCATCGATCCAGGCCATGGCGGCATCGACGGCGGCGCCGAGGGCCTGAACGGCACGGTCGAGAAGAACGTCACGCTCGCCTTCGCCACCGAGTTGCGGGCCAGACTTGCCGCAGTCGGCAAGTACGACGTGTTCATGACGCGCGAGACGGACCAATTCCTGCGGTTGGACGACCGCGTGCGCATTGCTCGCCAGCACGAGGCCGATCTGCTCATTTCGATCCACGCCGACACGATCAGGGTCAAGGGCCTTCGCGGCGCAACCGTATACACGGTCTCCGACAAGGCGTCCGATCCCGAAGCGCAGGCGCTCGCCGATCGTGAAAACCTTTCCGACCAATTCGCCGGCATGGAGATCAAGGACGATAACAAGGAAGTGACCGACATTCTGATCGACCTGATTCGCCGCGAGACGCATAGTTTCTCGATGAGTTTCGCCCAGACTTTGGTCGGCCAGCTTTCCACCAGCGTCGGCCTCATCAACAATCCGCAGCGTTCGGCGAGCTTCAAGGTGTTGAAGGCGCCGGATGTCCCCTCCGTGCTGGTCGAGCTCGGCTATCTGTCGAACGCCAAGGATGAGGCGCAACTGCTCAGTGCCGATTGGCGCGGCAAGGCGGCCCAGAGCATAACCAATGCCATCGCCCTGTTCGCTTCAGCCAGGGTCGGAGCAGGAACCGGAGGCTGAGATGCCAGCCGTCGCCCACAACCAGAGGCAGCGTTGCACGACAACAACACCCCGTACTTATTTCCCCGATTCGAGACCGAAATTCCGTGCTGCCGCATTTTCCCCACATGGTGGCGACATGGGTTTTCGATTACTGGTCGGGATCATCTCGAAAGCTTGCGCGAAAGGCGGCTTCGTTTAGGAGATTCCCGAACCAAGGACTGGAGCGGGCATGATTCGTCTCATTGGCTATTTCTTCGGCATCGGCACGGCTCTGGCCCTTTTGGTCGCGGCGGGCGTGGCGATCTATATCAGCCATTTGTCGAAGGATCTGCCCGACTACGAGGTCCTGGCTAAGTATGAACCGCCAGTGACGACCCGCATCCATGCGTCCGATGGTGCGCTGATGGCCGAATATGCGCGCGAGCGCCGCCTGTATTTGCCGATCCAGGCGGTGCCGGATCGTGTCAAGGCGGCCTTCCTGTCTGCCGAGGACAAGAATTTCTACAATCATCCCGGCATCGATATGACCGGCCTTGGCCGCGCAATCATGGTCAATCTGCAGAATTTCGGCTCGGGCAAGCGCCAGGTCGGCGCCTCGACGATCACCCAGCAGGTGGCGAAAAACTTCCTGTTGTCCTCGGACCAGACTTACGAGCGTAAGATCAAGGAGATGATCCTCGCCTTCCGCATCGAGCAGGCCTATTCGAAGGATCGCATTCTCGAGCTCTACCTTAACGAGATTTTCTTCGGACTTGGCGCCTACGGCGTCGCCGGCGCAGCACTCACCTATTTCGACAAGGCGGTGAATGAGCTCACCGTGGCGGAGGCGGCCTACCTGGCGGCTTTGCCGAAGGGCCCCTCCAACTATCACCCGTTCAAATATGCCGACCGCGCCATCGAGCGCCGCAACTGGGTCATCGACCAGATGGTCGGCAACGGCTACGTCACGCCCGAGGAAGGCGCCAAGGCCAAGGCCGAGCCGCTCGGCGTCAAGCCACGCCGCTCCGGCACCTATCTGTTCGCCGGCGAATACTTCACCGAGGAAGTGCGTCGCCAGATCAGCGCGCGCTACGGCGAGAATGCGCTCTACGAGGGCGGCCTGTCGGTCCGTACAACGCTCGATCCCAAGATGCAGCTCATCGCCCGCAAAGCCATGCAGAACGGCCTGATGAAGTTCGACACGCTGCGCGGCTATCGCGGGCCGGTGAAGACCATCAGCGTATCCGGCGACTGGGGCGTGCCTTTGAGCGAAGTCAAGGGACTTGACGACGTGCCCGAATGGTCGCTCGCCGTCGTGCTCGACAGCTCGGAGAGCGGCCTGTCCATCGGCCTTCGGCCGACGCGGCAGATCTCGGGCGAACTCGTCAAGGATCGCATCGAAGGCACCGTCAGCCGCGAGGACATGAGCTTCGCCATGCGTCATGTAGTCGACGGCAAGACCGTCAAGGCCAAGTCGCCGGCGGATGTGCTGAAGCCGGGCGACGTCATCTTCGTGCAGAAGAAAGAGGGTACGGACGGAGCCTATATCCTGCGCCAGGCCCCCGAAGTGGAAGGCGGCTTGATCGCCATGGATCCGCATACCGGCCGTGTTCTGGCCATGGTCGGCGGGTTCTCCTACGCGCAATCCGAATTCAACCGTGCCACGCAGGCCATGCGGCAGCCGGGTTCGTCGTTCAAGCCGATCGTCTATTCGGCCGCCCTCGACAATGGCTATACGCCGGCTTCGGTGATCATGGACGGCCCGATCACCATCAAGAGCGGCAACACGACCTGGACGCCGAAGAACTACGATGGAAGGACAGCTGGCCCGGCGACCTTGCGGTCCGGCATCGAGAGGTCGCGCAATCTGATGACTGTGCGCCTGGCCAACGACATGGGCATGAAGCTGGTCGCGGAATATGCCGAGCGCTTCGGCGTCTATGACCGTCTGGCGCCGTACCTGCCGATGGCGCTGGGTTCGGGCGAGACCACCGTGATGCGCATGGTGTCGGCTTATTCGATCATGGCCAACGGCGGCAAGTCGATCAAGCCGACGCTGATCGACCGCATCCAGGATCGCTACGGCAAGACGGTGTACAGACAGGACGAACGCGGCTGCGAAAATTGCAACGCCGCCGAATGGCAGAACCAGCCTGAGCCGGAACTGGTCGACAATTCCGAGCAGGTGCTCGATCCGATGACCGCCTATCAGATCACCTCGATGATGGAGGGCGTCGTCGAGCGCGGCACCGGCGCCACCGTCGCCGAACTCGGCCGCCACATCGCCGGCAAGACCGGAACGACAAACGACGAGAAGGATACCTGGTTCATCGGCTACACGCCCAATCTCGTTGTCGGGCTTTACATGGGCTACGATCAGCCGAAAGGTCTTGGCAAGGGCGCGACTGGCGGCGGCCTCGCCGCGCCGATCTTCAAGGACGTCATGCGCGTGGCGCTGGACGGCACGCCCAATGTCGATTTCAAGGTCCCCGAAGGCATGAAGCTGATCGCCATCAATCGCAAGACCGGCATGCGCGCCAACCCAGGCGACGCTGGCGCCTTTATCGAAGCCTTCAAGCCGGGCACCGGCCCAGCCGACAGCTACTGGGTAATCGGCATGGATGCGGACGGCTCCAACGCCTCCGGCGGTTCGCTGTCGCCACAGGCCAACCAAGCCATCCAGTCCGGCGGCGGCGGGCTCTATTGACATAGGATATGGCATTCTGGGCCGGCTTTCGAGCCGGCCCATTTCGCTTTACAGGCGGCGGTGCCGTCCCTATGTATCGCGCCAACGCAAGCTCTGTTTAAGCAATAGGGCACCATTTCAACACAGGACAGAACAGCCAGCCATGCGCGCGGAAACGCAGAACATTGTCGACGAAATCAGGCAGGCGATTACCCTGCTGAGGAGGCATCTTTGACTGGGATCAGGCCATAAAGCGGCTTGAATACCTGAACGTGCGTGCCGAGGATTCGAGCCTCTGGAACGAGCCGCTGGAGGCGCAGAAGCTGATGCGTGAGCGCCAGGGCCTCGAGGACGGCATCGCCGCAGTCAAAGGCCTCACCCAGGCGCTGGAAGACAATATCGGCCTGATCGAGCTTGGCGAGGAAGAGGGCGACGAGAGCGTCGTCGCCGAGGCGGAAGCGGCGATCCGCTCGATGCGCGGCGAGGCAAAGGCTCGCCAGATCGAGACGCTGCTTTCGGGCGAGGCGGACGCCAACGACAGCTATCTCGAGGTCCATGCCGGCGCCGGCGGCACCGAAAGCCAGGACTGGGCCTCGATGCTTCTGCGCATGTACACGCGTTGGGCCGAGCGGCGCCGCTTCAAGGTCGAGGTGCTGGAAGTGCATGACGGCGAAGAGGCGGGCATCAAGTCCGCCACGCTGCTGATCAAGGGCCACAATGCCTATGGTTGGCTGAAGACCGAATCCGGCGTCCACCGCCTCGTGCGCATTTCGCCCTATGACAGCAATGCGCGCCGCCACACCTCCTTCGCCAGCGTCTGGGTCTATCCCGTGATCGACGACACGATCGAGATCGACGTTTCCGAATCGGATGTTCGCATCGACACCTATCGTTCGTCCGGATCGGGCGGCCAGCACGTCAACACCACCGATTCGGCGGTCCGCATCACCCATCTCGCCACCGGCATCGCGGTCGCCTGCCAGGCCGAGCGCTCCCAGCACAAGAACAAGGCGAAGGCCTGGGAGATGTTGCGCTCGCGGCTCTACGAGGAAGAGCTGAAGAAGCGCGAGGCGGTGGCGAACGCCACCGAAGCGTCGAAGAGCGATATCGGCTGGGGCCACCAGATCCGCTCCTACGTTCTGCAGCCCTATCAATTGGTGAAGGATCTGCGCACCGGCGTCGAGAGCACAAGCCCGTCGAGCGTGCTGGACGGCGATCTCGACGATTTCATGGAGGCCTCGCTGTCGCAGCGCATCGAGGGCGGCGCCGGCGAAGTGGTGGCCGATATCGACTGAAGCTCCTACGCACCAAAGCAGCAGCAACATCACGCTAGAGTAACAGGCTCTCACTCTAATTGAGCGGTCGCTTTATAGCGTTGTTTTTTCATCGAATTTTTTACAACGACTTCTACTTCGGGGGTTGATGCTGCCGGCCTGCCGGCGCCTAGCCCGGAACCACTGCGAGCTGAATCTCGTTATCTGCGATCCCGTCTGCCGGGGTCGATGAAATCACTCTCGTCGACCCCGGCAGTCTGGTTCCGGCTGCAGATGTCGGCGCTCGGCTTGCACCGCAATTTTCTTGCGCCAACAAAGGAATCAGCCCAGCATTCAAAGGCTGGGGGGAAAAAAGCATTTATGGCCGGACGCGGCGTATCTGCGACCTGACGATCCGGCCACTGGGAAGACACGTTCCGGGAACGGGCAAGCGAAACGCTTGAACTCGTTGATAGGAACTGCGCCCATGCCTGCTTTCACAACCCGACCGGCCTCAGCCGTCAACACGGCGCGCCGCCTCCTGAATTCAATCATCGCGGTGGTGGCTCTGACGGCCGCCACCATCACATTTGCAGCGTCCGCTTTGGCGCACGACGCCAAGCCGACCGCGGCGAAGCCGCAAGGCTGGAGTTACCCATTCTCCTGTTGCTCGGGTTATGATTGCCGCGCGGTCTCGCAGACCTCGATCAGCGAGCGTCCGGAGGGCTACGTCATCAAGGGGACAGGCGAGGTCGTGGCCTACAGCGACACACGGATCAAGAATTCGCCCGATGGCGAATATCACTGGTGCTCGGTCGCCGGCGCCAACGACGGAAAGACCATCTGCCTGTTCGTGCCGCCGTCGTCCTTTTAGGCGCCACGCGTCTGACGCAGGCAAGCGAGTCTGCTGCAGACGGTTGTCAGAAGCGTCTCTTTATGTTGCCTTGCCGCGCGGGCGGCAGGCAATCGGGAGGAAGGCGTTCATGACCATAAAGGCAAGCTGCCACTGCAGGGCGACGACATTCGAGGTCTCGCAAGCGCCGCAGACCGTGACGCAATGCACCTGTTCCTTCTGCTCGAAGCGCGGCTCGTTATGGGCCTACTACACCCCGTCGCAATTCAAGCTCACCAGCCCACTCAAGAATGTCTCATTCTACCAGTGGGGGTCGAAAACGATCAAACACGGTTTCTGCGCCACCTGCGGCTGCGGCACCTTTACCGAAACGCCGGACTGGTCGACTGGCAAGCCGGATTTCGACAATCCGAAGATCAGCGTGAACTCGCGGCTGTTCGACGATTTCGACCTCGATCAGGTCGAGATCGTCGTCATCGACGGCAAGAATCTCTGGTAGCCGATAGTTTCTGGCAGCCAATCAAAATTGCGCAATATCGCGGCAGTGGAATTTGACCGGGAAAAGCCATAGCCAGCCGCGTTCCCGTTCCATTTTTCGCCGCATTTCATGTTACAAGACGTTAGAGCGACGTGCCTCCACTTGGACGCACAAAGTACGCTCTAAGACTTTGAATCTATGCATCGTGCCTTCCGAAATCAATGATTTTCGGGTCGATGCGACGGAAGGGCTGATGCGGCGCGCCGTCGGTGGGACCGCGGACTGGAGAGGGACTACCCAATGAAAAAGACTGTGCTCGTCGCCGTGGCGACGGCTGTACTCGTGAGCGCCTGCACCACCACCGATCCGTATACCGGAGAGCAGAAGGTTTCCAACACTGCGGCCGGCGCCGGCATCGGCGCGCTGGCGGGTGCGGGGCTCGGCCTGCTTGCCGGCGGCAACGATCGCCGTAATGCGCTGATCGGCGCTGGCGTCGGCGCGCTCGCCGGCGGCGCCATCGGCGCCACCATGGATCAGAACGAGGCCGAACTGCGCCGGCAGCTTCAGGGCTCCGGCGTCAGCGTCACCCGCACCGGCGACCAGATCATCCTCAACATGCCGTCCGACATCACCTTCAACGTCGACCAGGATGCGGTGAAGCCCGGCTTCTATCAGGTGTTGAATTCAGTCGCACTTGTGCTGAACAAGTTCCGGCAGACCACGGTCGACGTGTTCGGCCACACCGATTCGACCGGTGGCGACCAACACAATTTCGACCTGTCGCAGCGCCGCGCTTTGGCGGTCGCCAACTATCTGTCCGGGCAGGGCGTCGATTCCCGCCGCTTCGCCGTCACCGGCTTCGGCAAGACGCGTCCAATCGCTTCCAATGCGACGGCCGACGGCCGTGCCCAGAACCGCCGTGTCGAGATACAACTTTCACCGCTCACCTGAGCAAGACAGATAAGAAGACGGCATTGAACATGAGAACGGCCCCGCAAGGGGCCGTTCTTGTTTGCTTTTGCTGAACCGACGAAACGTCGGTGCCTGTCGCTTCGTTTTCAGGGTCGGACCGACTGATCGACAATTGCCGCAACGATCCGGCGCACGATCGGAAGGACAATCAGCAGGCTCGGAAACGCAACAAGCCATGATACGCCCCATGCGTATGACCAGGTCGCTACGAAACCGTTCGTCCAGCCGGCGCCGATCGCCGTCGAAACCGCCGAGATGATGCAGGTCATGAGGATTGAAAGAACGAACGGCATAACCACTGCACTGTAGGAAGGCGGCAGTTTTCTTAGCTTCAACGTCTTGTGCGGTGATGCTTGCATGGAAATCTCCTAGTCAGAAAATGTTTGTGGGCGCGATCAGGCGACCTGTGCCGTTTGCAAGGCTAGTTCTCGGATAAAGCTTCGTAGCGAACGCGGCTCGCGGCCCAAGGCGCAGCGCAACGTCAGGCTGTTTCCGCCGAGACCATATTTGGCGTAGTGTTCATGGACTTTAGCCAGCAGCTGCAATTGGCGGTCATCGTAGGGAAGACGGGTATTCGCCGCCCACTCACCAAAGGTCGGCTCGCCAGCAGAAATGGACCGGCCAAGTTCCTCACTCATCATTGAAACGATCTCTTCCCGGCTATGCATACCGTCCGCGCACAGCTCAAGCGTCGCATAAGACAACCGCGCTTCGGTCAATGCGATCGCTGCCACTTCGGCGACATCGCGGTAATCGACACGCGCCAGCTTTGCTGTCTTTGGAAACGGTTCCGAGAAAACGCCGTCCCTAACGATGGACGGCCAGGCTGCTGCGATGTTCTGCATGAAATTGGCAGGATGCAAAATGGTGTATTCCATGTTCGTCGAGTAGAGAGCATCTTCGACCGGCACCTTGCTCGCATGGTTTTTTAGCCTCGTATTGGTCGGCTGGATCACCGACGAGAAGACGAATTTTTGAACGCCCGCTCGTCCAGCAGCCTCGACCATGGCAACACCCATGGCTGCTTCGTCGGGGGCAAAGGCCGGTCCGATGTGGAAGACGCCGTCGACGCCCTCGACGGCATTTCCGAGGCTCTGAGGGTTGCGCAAATTGCCGGTCACGACCTCGGATGCCCCGAGCCTCCGGGCCTTTTCGGCGTTCGCAGGGTCGCGAATGAGTGCTCGAACAGTGGCATTGCGGCGGATAAGTTCAGGCACGACAAATCCGGCAAATCGGCCTGTTGCGCCCACGACCAGGACGGTTGGATCGGGTGCTCGCATGACAATTCCCTTCGATGAAACCTGCCCTTTCGGGATTTCTTTCAGGGAAATAAAACGTCGCGAACAGCGTTACAATTATTTGGCTTTGCGATAGTTTCTCTCGATTTTCGAGAGAAACGGAGATGTCATGAGCCGGATAGTCGATTTTGAAGCTTTCATGGCAGTCGTCGAGCACGGAAGTTTGACGGCCGCCGCACGCCGGCTGAACCGCTCACTGCAATCGATCAGCCGGTCTTTGGCGACGCTGGAGGAATCCGTCGGGGTCGAGCTTGTACAGAGAACGACGCGCCGTTCGACACCAAGCGAAGCTGGGGCGGCGTTTTTCCACCGCATCAAACCCGCCATCGACGAAATAAACGACGCAAGACTCCAAGCCGCCAACCAACGATCGGAACCATCGGGCATCTTGCGCGTGGGCGCGCCAGTTCTGTTCGGCCCGGATTTCGTAATACCTGTCATCGCCGACTACATGCAGATGCATCCTCAGGTCGAGGTTGACCTCCAGCTCGCCGACGGATTTGTCGACCTTGATGCCGAGGGCCTCGATCTGGCAATACGGATCGGCAATTTGCCGGATTCCAGCTTGCGAGCCAGACGCTTGGGCGCGTTGCGGCGCGTCGTGTTCGGCTCGCCTTCCTACTTTGAACGCCGTGGCCGACCAACGCATCCCTTTGAACTGAGCAAGCACAGTTGCATTGTTCGAACCTCCGACCAGCGTCCAGGCGAATGGATGTTTCAGATCGAGGGGAAACCTCGGGCGTTGAAAGTGGCTGGCAGTTTTCGATCCAATTTGATGGCACCGATCTATGCGGCCGCAGTTCACGGATTGGGTTTGGGCTACTCGCCCCTTTGGCAGATAAGGCATTTGGTGGATGATGGCCGCCTAGAGGTGGTTTTAAGCGACTTCGAGCCGGTGCCGGTGCCGATGCACGCCGTGTGGCCGGAAGGCAGATCATCTTCAGCCAAAGTTCGCACGTTTCTGGATATGTTGCCGTCCCGCCTGGAATTTAAAAATCTGTAGCCACCGGATCAGACAAGACAACGCGGCGCGGTCGACGGCCTCGTGGTCATGGCGGCCGTCGACCCCGCCTAGAGCAATTCCAGGAAAAGTGCGTAGCGGTTTTCCGTCCGGAATTGCGTAAGAACAAATACTTAGAGCGGCTCGGCGATTCTATCAAAAGCTGAACCGCTCTAGACCAGAACCGACACGCTGAGATCCAGCTTTCGCGCCGCCAACCTGAACAAAGCAAATATCAGACATGAAAACGGCCCCGCAAAGGGCCGTTTTCGTTGGCATTTGAGAATTTCTGCTGTGATCAGACCTTGGCCACGATGCGCATGAAGGCGGGCATATCGTCGCCGAAGCCGACGGTCGCATCATTGTCTTCCTGGCGATTGCGGGCAGGGCGATTGCCGTCGCGCTGCGGCCTGGTGTCGCCACGTTCCGGCGCACGCTGTTCGTTGCGATTGCGATCGGGCGAAGCCTTGCGTTCGGGTGAAGCTTGGCGCTCAGATGAAGCTTGGCGTTCGGGGGAAGCTTGGCGCTCGGTATTTTCCGAGCGGATCGCTTCCTTGCGCGCGCGCCGCTCACCGGCATCGGTCACCGCGGTCTCGGCCACCACTGGCTCGCCCGTCGTATCCGGTGCTGCATCTTCGCTTTGCCTGGCGTGGCGTTCGCGCGGTTTGCGTTCGCCCCTGTCCTTGCGGTCGTCGTCCTTGCGACCGGCACGGCGCGGCGCGCCGCGGCCACGGCGGGGAGCGTCGTCCTCTCCACCCTCGCTGGCAACGACCGTCGACAGATCGCCGTCATGCCACTCGATCTTGTTGCCGATCAGCCGTTCGATCGCGTCGATGTATTTCGTGTCGGACTTGGTGGCGATGGTGAAGGATTTGCCCGAGCGTCCGGCGCGGCCGGTGCGGCCGATACGGTGGACATAGTCCTCGGCATGGATCGGCACGTCGTAATTGAAGACGTGGCTGACATCGGGAATGTCGAGGCCGCGCGCGGCAACGTCCGACGCAACGAGGTAGCGCAGTTTGCCGTCACGGAAATTGGCCAGCATCTGCATGCGCGCGCGCTGGTCCATGTCGCCATGCAGCGCGCCGGCGTCGAAATCATATTTCAGCAGCGACCGGAAAAGCTCCGAAACCTCGACCTTGCGGTTGCAGAAGATGATGGCGTTCTTCAGCTCGGCGTCCTCGGCCTTTATCAGATTGCGCAGCGTCTCGCGCTTATCCCAGGGTTTTGAGCCGGATTTCACCAGTCGCTGGATGATGTTGGTCGCGGCCGACGCGGCCTTCGAAACCTCGACGCGCACCGGCGCGTGCAGGAATTTCTCGGTGAGCTTGGTGATCTCAGGCGGCATCGTCGCCGAGAAGAACAGCGTCTGCCTCGTGAACGGGATCATCTCGCAGATGCGCTCGATGTCGGGAATGAAGCCCATGTCGAGCATGCGGTCGGCCTCGTCGATGACGAGGATCTCGACGCCGTTGAGCAGAAGCTTTCCGCGCTCGCGATGGTCGAGCAGGCGGCCGGGCGTCGCGATCAGCACGTCGGCGCCGCGCTCCAGCTTCTTGTCCTGCTCGTCGAAGGACACGCCGCCGATCAACAGCGCGATGTTGAGCTTGTGGTTCTTGCCGTATCTGATGAAATTTTCTTCGACCTGCGCGGCAAGCTCGCGCGTTGGCTCGAGGATCAGTGTGCGCGGCATGCGGGCGCGTGCCCGGCCTTTTTCGAGGCGGGTCAGCATCGGCAGCACGAACGAAGCCGTCTTGCCGGTGCCGGTCTGGGCGATGCCCAAAATATCCTTGCCGAGCAAGGCGTGCGGAATGGCGCCCGCCTGGATCGGCGTCGGCTCGGTGTAGCCGGCATCGGTAACTGCGGAAAGGACCTTCGGCGACAGGCCGAGGTCTGCGAAGGTCAACGCTTCTTGAGCGATCTGGGCGTCTGAGGACAAGTTTGGCTGTCTTTGGCTGGTTCGGGGGCGCAACGTAAGCAGTCGCGGCAAGCGCCGCGCGCCTGCAAGATTGGTATTGCAGGTAGGCGCAAGCCCACGATTTGTCAACAGAAACGGGCGGGGAACGGCATGATTGTGAAGTCGTAACCTTAATCGCGATGCTTAATCGAGCTGTCGGTCGCTGTACCGGCTCAGTAACGGAACTGTTCGGCGAGAATGCGCTCATTCCACGAATGGTTGGGATCGAACAGCAGCGTCGCGGTCGCCGTCGGTGATTCCCTGACCGTGACCGTGGTCACCCCCTTGACCTCGGTGTGGTCGGCGGCGGCATTCACCGGCCGTTTTTCCGGCTCCAGAATTTCAAAGCGCACGACCGCCTTGTTGGAGAGCAGCGCGCCGCGCCAGCGGCGCGGGCGGAACGGACTGACCGGGGTCAGCGCCAGCAGCGGTGCGTCGAGCGGCAGGATCGGCCCGTGCGCGGACAGATTGTAGGCGGTCGAGCCGGCCGGCGTCGCGATCATCACACCGTCACAGTTCAATTCCTCCAGCCGCACTTGCTCGTCCACGGTGATACGGATCTTGGCCGTCTGGTAGGATTGGCGCCACAGCGCAACCTCATTGATCGCCAAGGCCGAAATCGTTTCGCCCTCTGCCGTCACCGCCTGCATCTCCAGCGGACGGATCGTTTCGGCAACGGCCGCCGCGATGCGCCCCGTCAAACCGCTGGCGCGGTATTCGTTCATCAGGAAGCCGATGGTGCCACGGTTCATGCCGTAGACCTTTTTTCCCGTGCTCATCGTGTCGCGCAAGGTCTGCAACAGGAAGCCGTCGCCACCCAGGGCGACGACAATCTCGGCATCCTCGATGGATGCCTGGCCATAGCGCGCCGACAGGCTTTCCAGCGCAGCATTGGCGTCAGCGGTGCCGGACGAGACGAAGGCGAAACGGTTGGCGGCTTTGCTCATGGCTCCCCAATGGCGACCGGTTGCTGGGGCCGCGCCAGCGCCGGGTTAGCATGGGCGGGCAAATCTGCAAAGGCAGGCATGTGCTGAGTTCTACACAGTGCCGGGAAGCGCGCCGGCCAGGCGCTCGCGCATCGTGTCGAGTGACAAGCGAATGTG
Source organism: Mesorhizobium sp. M6A.T.Cr.TU.016.01.1.1 (assembly GCF_003952585.1). Taxonomy (NCBI): domain Bacteria; kingdom Pseudomonadati; phylum Pseudomonadota; class Alphaproteobacteria; order Hyphomicrobiales; family Phyllobacteriaceae; genus Mesorhizobium; species Mesorhizobium sp. M6A.T.Cr.TU.016.01.1.1. Next base: position 6,097,965 of record NZ_CP034452.1, on the reverse strand, counting down.
ATGGTTAAGACGGGGATTAAACTCTCGTAAAGCCGGATCGATCATGTTAGCCGGCAGTGGATGGGCGGCGTGGGGGCCAGCCAGTCGGATCAATCTATTGCCGGTAACACGCCTGATCATCATCGTCCTGATGCTGGGAAGTTTTGCTCTTGCCTTTGCCCAACTGGTGCGCCAGTCCGAAGAGACGAGTTTGAGACCCCAACCCACGGCTTCACGCTGCGGCGATGCCGCCGGCACGCCGTGCCCGCAAAGGGCGCTGTGAATTCGCCAAGCACCTCCCGCGATACGTGAGGCCGGTGCCTATCGCGATTGCAGCAGATGGCAGCCGGCTTGCCGCTTTTGTGTGAGATACTCCTCGATAAGCTGGCGATAGCGCACCTTGCCGAAGCTCGGGAAATGACCGCCATGCGCGACCGCGACATCGAGCTCGCGCATCCGTAACAGCGTTTCGACATAGTCGTCGACGGCGGAATGATAGACATCATCGATCAGCGGGCCGTCATAGACGATGTCGCCGGAAAGCAGGATGCCGGTCTTCTTCTCGTAGAGCGCGACGCCGCCGGGCGAATGACCCGGCGTGTGGATCACCTCGAAGGCACGGTCGCCGAGATCGACGACGTCGCCCTGTTCGAGCAGACGGCCTGCCGGCGCCGGCAGGATATGGTAGCGCGCCGTCTCCCAACCCTCTGGCATGCCATCGAACATCTCGTCGGTGGCATAACGGTCGGCGACCGTCCATTCATTGCGCGGATCGGCGAGGATTTCTGCCTCGGCGCGATGCACGCAGCGGTCCGGAAATTCGTGATGGCAGCCGATATGGTCAAAATGGGTGTGGCTCGCCACGCATAGGAGCTTTCGTTCCGTCACCAGCGGCACATGGCGCCTGAGGCTAAAATGGCCGAGGCCGGTGTCGAACAGCAGATCGCGGTCGCGACCGCGCACATGCCAGATGTTGCAGCGGAAGAACGGCTTGATCCACGGCTCGTGGATCAGCGTCACGCCATCGCCCATGCGGATGGTTTCGTACCAGTTCGGAGCATCGATGACGGGAAGCGTGCCCATGTTCAGTCCGTCAGCAGGATGATGTCGCCAGCGTCGCACGAAACCGCAGAGATGTCGCCCGGCTGGACGGCTGATGCGGCAGGGACTTTGGCGATGAAGTGCAGCGCCGGGTCTTTCTCGGAGACAGCAAGCACGCGCTTGAAGCTGCCTTGAAACACCACGTCGCTCACCTTGGCCGTGCCGAGCCTTACAGCGCCGCTGGCCGCGCCGAGGACAAGGTGTTCCGGGCGGATGGCAAGGGCGACAGCTGTGCCGGCCGGCAATGTGCCGGGCAGGGAGAACGAGCCAGTCTGCGTCGCGACAGTGGTTGTTCCGTCCTTCGCCTTCGTCACCGTTCCCGATATCAGCGTGCTTTCGCCCATGAAGGTCGCGGAAAAGCGCGTCGCCGGCCGCGCATAGACGCGCTCTGGCGGTCCTTCGTCCTCGATGCGCCCATCGTTCATCACCACGCAATGGTCGGCCAGCGCCATCGCCTCTTCCTGGTCGTGGGTGACATGGATGAAGGCGGTGCCGACCCGCTTCTGGATCGCTTTTAGCTCGTCCTGCATCTGCCGGCGCAATTTGAGATCGAGCGCGCCGAGCGGTTCGTCGAGCAGCAGCACCGCCGGTTCGATCACCAGCGCTCGCGCCAATGCGACGCGCTGCCGCTGGCCGCCCGACAATTGGTGCGGCTTCTTGTCGAAGGCGGCGGCCAGCCCGACCAGCGCCAACGCCTCGCGCGCCCGCGCGGCACGTGTCGCGGCATCGACGCCTTGCATGCGCAGGCCGAAGCCGACATTGCCGCCGACGCTCATATGCGGAAACAGCGCATAGTCCTGAAACACCGTGGTCGTCGGACGCTTCGCCGGCGGCACGGTGGTGCAGTCCTCGCCGCGGATCAGCACCTTGCCTTCGCTCGGCGTGACGAAACCGCCGAGAATGGAGAGCAGCGTCGTCTTGCCCGAGCCCGACGGCCCGAGCAGGATGGTGTAGCTGCCCGGCTCGATTTGCAGCGACACGTTCTTCAGCACGGTGTGCTGGCCGAAGCGATGCGAAACAGAGCTTATATCGACCAATGGCGCGGTCATGCCGGCTTCCTCCGCAACAGCATCAGTTCGAACAATACCACCAGCACGATTGAGACGGCGAAGACCAGCGAGCCGACGGCGTTGGTCTTGGGATTGAGGCCTGAGCGGAGGAGGTTCCAGATCTCGACGGGCAGCGTGGTGTCGAAGCGCGTCAGCAGGAAGGAGATCACGAACTCGTCCCAGGAGAAGGTCATCGACAGGAAAAACCCGGCGAAGATCGCCGGCGCCATCACCGGCACGGTGATCAGCAGCAGCACCTTCCATTCGGGCGCGCCGAGGTCACGCGCGGCGCGCTCGATGTTGATCTGGTGGTCGCCCATCTGACTGTAGATGATGGCAAAGCACAGCGGCAGGTTGATCACGACATGGCCGATGCCGGCTGCAAGCAGCGATTTTGGCACGCCGGCCCAGTTGAACAGCACCAGCAGTCCCATGCCGATGATAAGATAGCTCACTGTCAACGGCAGCGTGATCAGCCCACGTAGCAGGGCCGAGCCGGGCAAGGCGAAACGTGCAAAGCCCCAGGCAGAAAGGAAACCCAGCGTGACGGCGGCAGCTGAGGAGATGGCCGCCACTAGAAGCGAATTGACCAGCGCCGAGGTCAGCCGTTTGTCGGCGAGCACGGCATCGTACCAGCGCAGCGACGGCCCGGTGAAGGGCGGGATTGGAAACGAAGTCGCCTGCAGCGAAAACAGCACCAGCACGACCACCGGCAGGAAGATGAAGCCATAGATGGCGACGGCATAGAGACCGGAGACGATGCGGATGAGAGCGCGCATCTCAGGCCCGCTCGATCTTCAGCCAGCGGGCGCAGGCGAGATAGGCGACAGTGACGACCGCCATCAGGATGATCGACAGCGCCGAGGCGAGCGGAAAGTCGCCACGCCGGCCGATCTGCATCATCACAAGCTGCGGCATCAAAAGCTCGTTGTTGCCGCCGAGGATCTGCGGCGTGATGTAGTCGCCGATGCACAGCACGAAGGTGAGGAAGGCGCCGACCATGATGCCGGGGAGCGTCAGCGGCAGGATAATGTGCAGGAATGTGCGCACCGGCCCGGCACCGAGATCGGCGGCGGCCTTGCGGTAGCTCGGGCTGAGCTGCTTCAGATTGGCGAAGATCGTCAACGTCAAAAGCATGACGAAGAAATGCACGAAGCCGATGACCGTGGCCAGCCGTGTGTTGGCGAGTTGCACCGGTTCCGTGAACAGGCCGGAGCCGGTCAACGCGCGGTTGATCACGCCGTTCTGCGCCAGCACCAGCAGCCAGGAGTAGGAGCGCACGACATAGGAGGTCCAGAACGGCAGCACCGCCAGCATCAGCGCCAGCCGCTGCCAGCGTTCCGGCACCTGCTCGGCCAGGATCCAGGCGAAGGGATAGGCGAGCAGCACCGAAACCACTGTGACGATGGCGGTGACCTGCAGCGAGTTCACCATCGCCTGCCAATAGGCCGGATTGGCAAAGAACTGGCTGTAGTTGGCGAGCGTAAAGCCACCGCCGTCATGCGCCGTCAGGCTGGAAAACCCCATGGCGATGAAGGGCAGCACGAAGAATAGCAGCGTCCAGCCGAGCGCCGGCGTGACCAGCGCCCAGGGCAGGGCATAGCCCGCCCGGGGCAGGGCACAGCCCGCCCGGGGCAGGGCACGCCCGCTGTTTGTGGCAGCGCTCACGACCGGCGACCGGTCACTGCGCCTGCAGCATTTCGGTCCAGACGTCCTGCATCTTCTTGTCGAGATCGGCGTTCGGCGCCGGGTAGGGCTGGGCGCGGGCGAGGAAATCCGGCTGCTCGTCGAAGCGCAGGATCTTCTTCTGCTCGTCACTCAGCGCCGCCTTGGCATTCGCCGGCATGCCCCAATAGCAGGCGGAGGTGGCAAGCCGCGCCTGGCCTTCAGGGCTCATGATGTACTGGATGAATTTCAGCGCCATGTCCTTGTTTTTGGAATCCTTGAACATCGCCAGCGACTGCGACCACAGTACAGCACCTTCTTTCGGAATCGAGAAGTCGAGGGCAGGGTTCTCCTTGGCCAGTCCGGCCGTCACCCACTCGCCACCGCCGACCAGTATGTCGACCTCGCCGGTCGCCAGCGCCGTCTGGCTGGCGGTCACCTCGCCGACCAGCTTGGCATTGGCTTTCATCTTGAGCAGCTCTTCCTTGACAGCAGGAAGGTCGGCTTCGGTCAGCTCGGCGGTCTTCTTGCCGATCGCCAGTGCTGCCATGCCGATGACCGGCAGGTAATAGTCATAGATGGCGATCTTGCCCTTGTACTTGTCGCCGGTCAGCGCAGCCATCGACTGCATGTCGGCCGGATCCACCTTGGTCTTGTTATAGCCGATCGTGTTGTAGCCGAATTTTTCGGTGATGCCGTAGCGCTTGCCGTCGACCACGGTGGAGCTGTCCATCTTCACCTGCGGGAAGAGGTCGGCGAAGGGCAGCTTGTCTTCCGGCAGAGGCTCGAACAGGCCCTTTTCGACGCCGCGCGGTATGTCGATGCTGTCGATCACCATCACATCCCAGTCGCCGGGCTGCGACTGTTCGACAATCGCCATGCCGGCGCCGGTGCCCTCGAATTCCTTGACATTGACCTTGACGCCATTGGCCTCCTCAAAGGGCTGCAGCAGCGCCGGGTCGGCGTGATCGCACCAGATCAAGGCGTTCAGATCCGCAGCCTGAGCGAGACCGCCCGTCGCCAGCAGCAGCGCTGTCGCAGCACACGCGGCGTGGAGATGGCTCTTCAGAACGGAAAGCGGATTCCTGGTCGTCGGATTTGGGGTCTTTGGATTGATGGACATCGAGTGTTCTCCCTTGCCTTTTTGGCTTCTGGCAAAAAATTGAACCAATTCTAAAATTGAGTCAATTCTGTTTTTATGGCAAATAGCCGATATGAGTGGATTGCGGGCAAGGCAAAAGGCGGACCGGCACCGTCGTATCATCGAGGCGGCGGCGGCGCTTTTCCGTGACACCGGCTATGAAGGCGCCAAGATCGAGACGATCGCGGCGCAGGCCGAAGTGTCGGTCGGCACGATCTACAATTACTATGAGAATAAGGGCGATATCCTGGGCGCCATCGTTTCGATGGAGGTCAACGAGGTGCTCAATGCCGGGCAGGGCGTCGTCGCCAATCCACCGGCCAATGTCGGCGACGCGCTCGACACGCTGCTCGGCATCTACATCGAACACTCGCTGCACTATCTCAGCAAGGAGATGTGGCGGCAGGCGATGGCGATCTCGACGCAACTGCCCGACAGCCCGTTCGGCCAGGCCTATACCGCGCTCGACCGGGCTCTGACCGAACAGATCCGCGCGCTGATCGCGAGACTGCAGGCGGTCGACCTGGTGCGCCGCGATATCGACGGGCAGGCCTTGGGCGAGCTGGTCTTCAACAACATGAACATGATGTTCATCGAGTTCGTGAAGCGCGACAAGGCCAGGATTGCAGAACTGCGCGTGGCGATACGCCGGCAGAACCGCATTCTGGTGACGGCGATCACGGCTTGACCGCAAAGGTGGGCCAGAGCCCAAGTACTACCTTGAATACACACAAAAAGATGATACAACCCAAGACTGCATTGGGGTGGAGAGGGTAAATGGGTTTTTCGTTCTGGCATTGGGCAATACTGTTTTTGCTGATTGGGGTGCCTGTCTTTTTCACTGTCGGGTCTGCGATCAAACCTTCACCGAATCCAGCGAGCCTCGTGGGGTTTGGAGGCTGGCTAGTGCTGCTTGCGATCCTTCAGGCTTTCTCCCCGCTACGCACACTCGTCTCATTGGGCTCATCGAGTGAAGGCTACCGACAGCTCATGACGCTCCCGAATGGCACTTTGGCGGTCTACGGCGAGGTTGCCCTCTTGCTGGCGTTCGTGGTGTTTCAGGTGGTTGTGCTCGTTGCAATGCTGCGGCGGAGTTACCGCTTCAAGCAGCTATTCCTGTACCAGTGGTTTGTAATACCAATCGTATTTATTCTGGACACGGCTTGGATTTCAGCGGTTCTTGGCATTCCGGTGAGCCAGGTGCTTGCCGGAAATGCGCTGATAGCGCCTATAGTGTCTTTAGCCCTGACCGGAATTTGGGTCGCCTACGTCTACAAGTCAGTCAGGGTGAAGAACACGTTCACCAAGACGGGCGCGTCTGGTCAAGTCGTAAGTGTGCCATAGAGCCGATCGGCAATTTTACCGAGCATGCTTGGGCCGTGCGCGCGGAAACGGCACGACGGTCAGTGGCGCCTTGCGGAATTCCGCGATGGCTATTTCCTCGATCAGGGAATCCAGCGCCTCGCTGACGCGTTGGCTCGTTTCATCCATGCCGCAGAGCCGGTTTTGGGCGCACTCCAAGAGCTCGCGCGCAGCGGCGAAGTCGCTTCGCATGACATCACCCATTTGATTTTACCCGCCGCCCGGTCATTGTCGGCGCGCTAAATTGAGCGATTGCTAATATACACAGGGGCATTTTAATCGAATGGCTTTAAATGCCCGGTAGCAGGATGCGAGCGGTACCCATCGCCCTGTTGCATCAGTTGGTTCGATTTTACTGAATTTTTCTGATGGCCTGATGGCCTGATGGCCTGATGGCCCGGGCTTTGCGTTGCAGACCGCGGGGATCAGTCCTGATACGATCTTGGACGGCTTAGAAATTTTCTGGCGGCAGCGATCTGGCGTCGATGCTCGCGAAGGAAAGTCAGGCTGAAACAAATCGAAAAGGCCAGTCCTGAAAGGATTATCGTTGTTTGCGAGGTTGGATCAGGATCGGGAATTATCAGGAAGCGGAAACCGAACGCCAACGCGAGGGCAACAAGGCTGCCATACATGCCACCAATAAAGGGGGCGATCGTGCGTTTCTGCTCCAACAGAGACTCCTATGGTTTCCACTAGGGAATATAAGCGTTGGAACTGATATGCTACGGTCCCAACCTGTGGAAATCGGGGATGAGCAGATATCGACCGCCTTAAGACGTTCTCACAAGAGGCGCTTGCTGGTGCCCCGGACCGCGATAAGGCCCAAATCCAACTTGAGCGTTCCACCAGAATTTGACCAGAAATCAATCGGATAGAAAGGGCCTCTTCCTCTGAAGCAGTTAAGCCCGTGCACCGCTTTGTACCCGAGCGTTGGACCTACTGTTAACCTCGTTTGGCCGCTTTCAGGTGCCGGCGATTTTGATCGGTTCGGGAAACGGGCTCGCAAGTTTCTTCCAGAGCAATGAGTTCCGCCGCGACCGGCCAAGGCCCGCCATCTGCCCGCGCCAGACCCAATTCGGTGCGATTTCCCGGTAGTGTCTCAGTTTGAAATTTGAAATATGCGAAAGCGCCTATTCCGGTTTGCCCGCCAAGGCGGAAACGCCTATATGCTTAGCGGAAAGCATGGGAGATAGTGATGGCGCAACGCATTGCGGTAGAGACGTGCCCCGACAGTGTCGAGGGGCTGAGACAACTTCTCGGCCGTCTCGCAGAAAACGGGCACCGGATCATCAACGTCATCTGGCACCCCGCCGCTACCAATCCCGACGACAGCGCGCCAGCGCAATACGTCATTATCTCGGAATACGAAATTGCCCACAGGACCTAAAGGACAAAAGCGCCCCGCCGACGTGATCGGCAATGCCGTCCGCGTCATGCGTATTGCTACAGGCGAGGAAGCCGAAGACGTGCAGGACGACGGCAAGAGCGCCGCCGCCAAAGAGCTTGGTTCGAAGGGCGGCAAGAAGCGCGCCGCCAACATGACGCCAGAGCGGCGCGCCGAAATCGCGAAGAAAGCCGCCGCTAAGCGGTGGTCAAAATAGCTAGCCTACCCGGACTGGAACTGAGAATATGTTGGTGACTGGTCGGCCATCCTCCCCGATCTTGATATCGATGACACCACTTTTCGAAACGTTTAGGGGAATCGGGAAAGACCCCACGCCGTGAAGTGCTTTTGTCATGGAGAACTTGATTTTCCCGCTGTTCTGTATAACGCCATCTATCAAGATTTCAACGTTTAGGTCGTAGGCCTTGGTTTCGGGAATATCCATCCAGACGACCATGTTCAGAAGCAGATTTGCTGCGCCGCTAAGAACAATATCAGACCCGTACACTCCAATTAAAATCATCTTACCGTTATCTTCTCTGCGAACGTCATCGCAGAGGCATGCGAACTTGAAGACCAACTTTTTTGGCTTTTGCATTATGCGTCTTCGTATTCAACGTGGCCGATTTTCGTTCCTGTTGTAGTTGCCGACGGTTTGGACATAAGCGGCGGTCCCAACCAAGTGGGTTGGGTAAAATTCTGAGCAGGTGCGTCGAATGGGCAAGCGGTGGCGTATTCGGGCTCCAGCCCACCTATCGCGAACAGCAAGTCACTGACCGTGTCCAAGGTCCAGTTCCCCGGCGCTCCAATAAGTCGGCAGACAACATCGGGGCGCTTATCCAGACGGCGCGCAATTTCGGCTTGAGATATGCCGCTCTCCGCGAATGCCTCAAGAACTAGGTCGTGTACCCGGTTTCGGTTTCGCGCTCGGAAATACGACAACGTCCCTACCGGGACGGGTTTCCCGTTTTCGGGTTTAGACAATTTGAAATTTTTCTGAGACGTAGTCACTGACTTGGCTCCCAGTGTGTGGTTGATACGTGCCGAAAAGGCCGCGCCATCTCGCTTTGGCAGTCTGAATGAAGTCGCGCCATTCCTTTGAACCGGGTCCGTTGAGCTGCTCCCGATAGGCCCAAGCTAGAGCTATGAATGTGTTCTGCTCCGAGAAGCTGCCGAGGACGCGGATTCCTGGCTTGGGGTCGCGACTCCTGATGTCCCAAACCTCATCTCGAATGGGGTCTGTCCTAGCCAGGTAGGTGCTTTTTGGCTTTTTGTAGGGGTCTTCTGATATGGCAATTCGGCCATTTTCGACAAAGTAGTCAAGGTCGGCTCGCAGACGAGCAAAACGATCGGTTTTAGCATCGTGCCCCCATGAACCGGGATCTACGACTGCCATTAGCTCAGGGCTAACGAACATATGCCGCACGGTTCGCATCCCATTCAACGATGGCGTCAAGACGAATAAGCGCCCTTCATCCACCCTGTTTGCAATCTCATCGCGTATTGACATATAAGTCAATGGGTCCCCACCGCAATACCCTATCAAACGATATGTGTTTAGGGAGAAAGGGTAAAGCCGCGACTAATTATCTGCAGTACATGCTTGACACTAAGCATAAAAGTTCACATATTAGGGGCATGAACAAGCTGCGTCTCAAAACCCGCGTCCAAATCCTCACCATGCTTTGCGAGGGTTCTTCGATGCGCTCGATCTCCCGCGTTACCGATGTGTCGATCAACACCGTTTCGAAGCTGCTTGTGGATGCCGGCAAGTTTTGCGCCGAACTGCACGACAGCGAAGTGCGCAACGTCACTTCCAAGCGCGTTCAGTGTGATGAAATCTGGTCGTTCGTCGGCGCGAAGGCAAAGAACGTTTCGGCCATGAAGCAGCCGGTTGACGGCGCTGGCGACGTATGGACTTGGACCGCTCTGGACAGCGACAGCAAGCTTATCATTTCCTGGCTGGTCGGCGGTCGCGATGGCGAATATGCGCTGGCCTTCATGGACGACGTTAAGGACCGTCTTGCCAATCGCGTTCAGCTTACGACTGACGGCCATCGCGCCTATCTCAATGCGGTCGAGGAAGCCTTTGGGGCCGACATCGACTATGCGATGCTGATCAAGCAGTACGGCGAGCCGGAAGGCAAGAAGACCTCTCCAGAGCGCCGCTATAGCCCCGCCGTTTGCACTGGCGCGACCAAGACCCGGATCGAAGGCAATCCCGATCCGGTGCATGTCAGCACGTCGCATATCGAGCGCGCCAACCTCACCATGCGCATGGCAAACCGCCGCTTCACGCGCCTCACCAACGCGTTCTCAAAGTTCGAAAACCACGTCCACATGGTCGCGATTTACACGGTTTGGTACAACTTCATCAAAATGCACAAGACGTTGAAAATGACGCCGGCAATGGCTGCTGGAGTATCGCAGACGCTCTGGTCAATGGACGACCTTTGCGTGAAAATGGACGCAATTGCACCTAAGCCGGGCAAGCGCGGCCCTTACCAAAAACGTGAGGCGGTGGCATAAAATGCACACTTTTCGTGTAAATCTTCTTGATCTGTTAAGGCGAACGCTCTATGTCTGACGGCATCAACGCTGTCGGTTTACCGGCAGCCCACGGCGGCCTCGGTGCCGCCGTTTCTTTGCGCGCTGCCGTCTACATAGATGGATTCAATCTTTATCACGCGGTAGATGACCTTGGCGCCCCCCATATTAAGTGGGTGAATTATGACGCTTTGTCTAAGCGAATAATCCGCAGGGATGAGACGCTCGTTCGCATCGTTTGGTGCACCGCTGTCAATACGAAAAACTTAACAAAAATGCTGCGTTGGCGCGAATTTCGAAAAGCCCAATTAAGCGTTGGTGTTGTCTGCGCCGAGGGCCATTTCGTGGAAGAACCGCGACGTTGCCACGATGGGCACAATTACCTTCATCCCACTGAAAAAGCGGGCGATGTGAACTTGGCAATTCATCTCATAAGCGACGCGCACTTGAACCGCTTCGATGTCGCCTATCTTGTCACGGCCGACTCAGACCAAGTCGCTACAGCCAAAATGTTCAGAGAGCGGTTCCCCGAAAAACAAATCGTAAGCGTTGCCCCTCCGGGGCGCTCTCACAGCAAAGAGATTCTGCCTCACGTACACGATACCAGGGCAATTGATCGAGCGACCATCGAAGCCTCCCAATTTGAGGGCGCGGTCCTAATCGTCAACGGCGAAAGGGTGGCAAAACGACCGCCGCAATATGCGCCTCCCGAAATTGATCCTGCCTGAATTTCAAACTGAGACACTACCGATTTCCCGCGTCGGTTGCATCGCAGCCCCAGACACGCTATCATTAGCTTCTTACGTTCCCGGGGGGGAAGGTGGATGAGAATCGTCCATAGGGTCGGTCCAGTTCTAGATCAGGCGATTGCCGCAGTCCTCAACAGGGCCGGCCATGGGGACACCGTTTCGGTCAAAGCAGCATTGAACCAAGTTCGGCAGGATGCACCTGGTTTGGTCGCATCCAACGACGATTTAACCGAAGCTATCCTCGAAGTAGCTGCTGCCCTGGGCCTGTTCGTGGCTTTCGATGAGCGCGATACGTTCAATCCAGCTTAGTTATCCGACGAGTTGCGTTCAAAGCTGAAGGTGACCGTTATGGCAACCCGAGATTTCGATCGTGGCTTCCGAGAATTGTTCGGAAGGCAATCGCCGGAAGTTATATTGGCTTCCTTCCGCCTCTATTTTGACAGCGTCGGGTAAGACGAAATCCTTTTTGCCATCCAGCACCATCGCGACAACAGCCTGCTTCGGCTCAATTGTGGTTTGTCCGAACTGGCACTGGTAGCGTTCCGACCATGAACCGAATACGATGCGGGGTTGGTTCCCCCGTAGGTTCCCCCGGACAAACGATCTGGGATGATCCCAAACCAAGGCCGTTGATTTTATTGTTTATTCGAGTTTCTGGTGCCCCCGGACGGAATCGAACCGCCGACCTTCGGTTTACAAAACCGCTGCTCTACCAGCTGAGCTACAAGGGCACGGCGCTCCGGTTAGCATATTTGTTGCGCCAGTAAAGACAAAACTCTGTTTTCGGTTGCCGGCGAACCCGCCGGAGCGGCCGGCGCGGGCCTCCTGAAAACGGCCAATTCGCTTCCTATATTGATCGAAGGTGCAATCGGATAGGCGAGGGTGCCGCATGATCAGATTTGTCGTCATTGCCCTGGTCGTCGTCGTGGCCTGGATTCTCTTGGTGAAGCTCGTCAAGAATTTGAAGAGCGCCAATGTCGATTGGACCGGCGTCACCACTATCATCGGCTTCATCGCGCTCGCCTTCTGGCTGCGTCATATCACCGGCATGGGCTGAGGCCTCCTCGCCGGGGTGTCGACCGGCGCCGCCTACCGGTCATGATTGCATACTGACTGCGAACCTTGTCAGACTGGTCGATTTTCCTCGTTCGAAAAAATTCAAAAAAATCATCGAACCTTTTTCCTTGCCGCAACGACTGATGGTCAAGAGGCGGATGGATCGCCTCTCACACAACGCAGCAAGGAGATCGTCATGTTCAAGCACACCATCGTTTCCGGCCTCATCGCCACCGCTGTCGCCGCCGCCATGCTGGCCGGCACCGTTCAGCCTTCGGCCGCCCATCACAAGCATCACAACAAGCACCTTGGCATCGGCATTGCCGCCGGCTTCGGCGGCTTCCTGCTCGGCAGCGCGCTCGCCCAGCCGCGCACCGTCTACATCGAGGACCACGGCGGTTCGTGGCACGTCCGGCGCTGTCTAAATCGCTATCAGAGCTACGATCCGTACTCCGACACCTATGTCGGCTACGACGGCTACCGTCACCGCTGCCGGCTTTGAGAGGACAGTTTCAGGCAACCGGAAGAAGGGGCACCCCACTGCCCCTTTTTCAGCTGTCTGGGTTGCAAAATTGAACCCGGCACCGCAACCGGTTCCAGCGAGGGATGTGCAGGGATTTTTCGACATCTTAGTCTGGCGGTGAAGGCACCAGAGGGAGAGGGACGCTTGGACGAGCACGAACCCAAGGAAGAGCAGATTGAGACGGATTTCCGCAACGGCACGATCACCACCGTCGGCATTCTACTGGCTTTCTCGCTGGGCTTCATCACGCATTGGGCCGCCAACCCGCTCCCTTGGGAAATCTATCACCTGGCAGCAGTCGTGCCGATTTTGATAGGCATTGCCTTGCAGATACGAGCGCTGCGGTTGCTGCTCGACACAACGTCTCTACAGCGACGCGTCTATGAACGCGCCACCCGCATCTTCATCGCCGGCCTCATCTTCACCGCATGCGGAGTTGGGTTGGCGAAGCTGCTCGATTTCTACGACTTATCGACCAAGAGCGCGGTGCCCGGAGCCTAGCTCATCCTGACAGATGTCGCACCATTCGGCGCCGGTCAGCGCTGCCATGCGCTCGACGCCTATTTTCACCGCTGCATTGGTTGCGCCGGCCGCTGGCACGACCTGATCGTAGGCGCGCAGCGATATGTCGCAATAGACCGGCAACGGCGAGGCGAGGCCGAAGGGGCAGACGCCGCCAATCGGATGGCCAGTGATTTCGGCCACCTGCTCGGCATCGAGCATGCGCGGCTTGCCGCCGAATGCATCGCGCGATTTGCGATTGTCGATGCGCGCGTCGCCGCGGGCGACGACCAGCATGACCCGGTCACCGACGCGCAGGCAGATGGTCTTGGCGATCTGCCCCGGCTCGACGCCGTGCGCCTCGGCCGCGAGCGCGACGGTCGCCGAGCTTGTCGGCGTTTCGATCACCTCGATGTCGGGGGCATATTCGGCGAAGAAGGCTTTGACGGATTGGAGGCTCATGCGTCTTTCGGGCGTCGGCTGGCGGAAGGTGGACGCAAACTTGGCCGTAGCCGGGCGGCTGTCAAGGTGAGCGCGCAGCGCCAATCTCGAAGAGTGAACCCGGTTCGGCGGCGCGGCTTGGTGAAGAAGGGGGCGGCAGACCACCAATCATCCTGGTTATTTCCGTTGCGGCTTCGTGCACGAGCGGGCCGATCTCAGCCAGCCGCTCCGGCGTCACCCGCACCGTCGGTCCCGAAACCGAAACGCCGCCGATCGGCTCGCCGAACTCGTTGAAGATGGCGGCGGCCACGCAGCGCATGCCTGGGTGCCGCTCCTCGTCGTCGACCGACCAGCCGCGCAGCTTGATCGTCACCAGATCGCGCGCCAGCGCCGAGATGTCGGACAGCGTCTTTTCGGTGAAGCGCTCCAGCCCGGCCCGGCGTAAGATGGCGCCGACGCGCTCCGGCTCGAGATGCGCCAGCACCGCCTTGCCGATGCCCGAGGCATGGAAGGAGCTGCGCGTGCCCGGCCGGAAGAAAGCGCGGATCGCCTGATGCGTCTCGACCTGGCTGACGAAGACGACGCAATCATCCTCGGCGACGCCGAGATTGGCGGTCTCGCCGGTCTTCTCCATCAGTTCCTGCATGACAGTGCGGGCACGGTCGACCAGCTTGCGGCGGCGCAGGAAGGCCGCGCCCATACGATAGGTCTCGACGCCGATCGACCAGAGTTGGTCGGTGCTGTCGAACTCGACCATGCCGTGGTTTTCCAGCGTTGTCAGCATGCGGTAGGCGGTAGACGCGGCGAGGCCGCTCTGCGCGGCGATCTCGCTCAGCGACAGGCCGCTGCCGTCGGCGACGATGGCCAGGATGCGCAGCGCCCGATCGAGCGACTGCACCGAAGCGGCCTCGGACGGACCGTGGAAGGCGCGCGGCCGTCCGCGCTGGCGTTTTTCGGTGGTTTCCATGACGGCATTCTTGCCGATTTCGCGAAATGCGCAATGAAAAAGTTTTTCACGATTCGCATCCGCCGAATCCATGGAAAACGGAAAACAGAATTAAATCAGAGTATAGTAGCTGTTTTCTAGAAATGAAAAAATATTCTGAAAAAATTGAAAAATAGTCGGCCCACTGGCATTCTCAGCCATCAACAAATTCCGTGGAGGCTGAAATGGCCAGGATGCGCGCGGTCGACGCAGCGGTTCTCGTTTTGGAAAAGGAAGGTATTTCCTGCGCCTTCGGCGTACCGGGTGCTGCGATAAACCCGTTCTATTCGGCGCTGAAGGCGAGGGGCACGATCCGCCACATCCTCGCGCGCCATGTCGAGGCGGCGTCGCACATGGCCGAAGGCTTTACCCGCGCCAAATCAGGCAATATCGGCCTGTGCGTCGGCACTTCGGGTCCGGCCGGCACCGACATGATCACCGGGCTCTATTCTGCGGCGGCCGATTCGAGTCCCATCCTGTGCATCACCGGCCAGGCGCCGCGGGCGCGTCTCAACAAGGAGGATTTTCAGGCCGTCGACATCGCCGCCATCGCTGCGCCCGTCGCCAAATGGGCGGTCACCGTCATGGAACCTTATCTC
Organism: Mesorhizobium sp. M6A.T.Cr.TU.016.01.1.1; assembly: GCF_003952585.1. NCBI lineage: Bacteria > Pseudomonadati > Pseudomonadota > Alphaproteobacteria > Hyphomicrobiales > Phyllobacteriaceae > Mesorhizobium > Mesorhizobium sp. M6A.T.Cr.TU.016.01.1.1. Next base: position 6,082,883 of record NZ_CP034452.1, on the reverse strand, counting down.
GTGCCGATGGCGCTGCAGAAGGCGTTCCACCTGATGCGCTCGTCGCGGCCGGGGCCGGTTCTCGTTGATCTGCCGGTCGATGTGCAACTGGCCGAGATCGAGTTCGACATCGATGCCTATGAGCCGCTGGTGCCGTTCAAGCCGGCGATGTCGCGCAGCCAGGCGGAGAAGGCGTTGGCGATGCTAAACGCGGCCGAAAGACCGCTGATCGTCGCCGGCGGCGGCATCATCAATGCCGATGCCTCGGACCTGCTGATCGAATTCGCCGAAGTTACCGGCGTGCCTGTTATCCCGACGCTGATGGGCTGGGGCGCGATCCCCGACGACCACCGGCTGATGGCCGGCATGTGCGGGCTGCAGACGTCGCATCGATACGGCAACGCGACGATGCTCGAGGCCGACTTCGTCTTCGGCATCGGCAACCGCTGGGCCAACCGCCACACCGGCTCTGTCGACGTCTACACCAGAGGCAAAAAATTCATCCATGTCGACATCGAGCCCACTCAGATAGGCCGCGTCTTCGCGCCGGATCTCGGTGTCGTGTCGGATGCGGGCGCGGCGCTCAAAATGCTGCTCGACGTCGCCACCGAGTGGAAGACAGCGGGGAAACTGCGCGACTGGTCGGGCTGGGTCAGGGAATGCCAGGGTCGCAAGAAGACGATGAAGCGCAAGACGCATTTCGACCAGGTGCCGCTGAAGCCGCAGCGCGTCTATGAGGAGATGAACAAGGCATTCGGCCGCGATACCACCTATGTCACCACGATCGGGCTTTCGCAGATCGCCGGCGCGCAGTTCCTGCATGTCTACAAGCCGCGCAACTGGATCAATTGCGGCCAGGCCGGCCCGCTTGGCTGGACGCTGCCGGCAGCGCTTGGCGTCCGCGCCGCCGATCCGCAGCGCAACATCGTGGCGCTGTCCGGCGACTATGATTTCCAGTTCATGATCGAGGAACTGGCGGTCGGCGCGCAGCACAAATTGCCTTACATCCATGTCGTCGTGAACAATGCCTATCTCGGCCTGATCCGCCAGGCGCAGCGCGGCTTTTCGATGGATTTCGAGGTCAGCCTCGCCTTCGAGAACGTCAACCGCAAAGACGATCCCGAGGCTGGCTACGGCGTCGATCATGTCGCTGTCGCCGAGGCCATGGGCTGCAAGGCGGTCCGGGTGCGCAGGCCTGAGGAATTCGCCGGCGCCTTCGAGCAGGCGCAGCGCCTGATGAAGGAGCACCAGGTTCCCGTCGTGCTCGAATTCATCCTCGAGCGCGTCACCAACATTTCGATGGGCACCGAAATCGACAAGATCACCGAGTTCGAGGAGCTTGCCGAACATCACAAAGACGCGCCGACCGCGATCGTGATGCTCGATTAGAGCCTGATCCATCCCGCTGGGATGGGGCTCTATCTTCTTGTTTGACCATGATCTTTCCGAAAACCGGTTTTCACTTTTCGGGATCATGGTCTGGAACCGGAGAAAAAAGAATGCCGCGTTTTTCAGCCAATCTCTCGATGCTCTTTGGCGAGCACGATTTCCTCGACCGCTTCGATGCCGCCGCCCGCGCCGGCTTCAAAGGCGTCGAATATATCGGTCCTTATGACCATGCGCCGGAGGTGGTTGCCGCGAGGCTCAGGAAGAACGGCCTGACCCAGGTGCTGTTCAACCTGCCGGCCGGCGATTGGGCCAAGGGCGAGCGCGGCATCGCCGTGTTGCCGGATCGCGTTCCCGAGTTCCGGCAAGGCGTCGCCAAGGCGATCACCTACGCGCATGCGCTGGGTTGCGAACAGGTCAACTGCCTCGCCGGCATTGCGCCGCAAGGCGTCGAGCGTTCGATGCTGGAAGATGTCTTCGTCGAAAACCTGGCTTTCGCGGCGGAGAAGCTGGAGCAGGCCGGCATCAGGCTGTTGATCGAGCCGATCAACACGCTCGATATTCCAGGCTTCTTCCTGAATTATTCGGATCAGGCGTTGGCGCTCATCGACCGCGTCGGCTCGAAGAACCTGTTCCTGCAATACGACATCTATCACATGCAGATCATGGAGGGGGATCTCGCCCGCACCATCGAGGCAAACCTCGGCCGCATCGCGCATATCCAGCTTGCGGACAATCCCGGCCGTCATGAGCCGGGGACGGGCGAGATCAATTTTCCCTTTCTGTACAACCACATCGACCGCATTGGTTATTCCGGCTGGATCGGCGCGGAGTACAAGCCGAAGGCGGGGACGGAAGCCGGACTCGGATGGTTCCGGAACTTGGCCGGGCAGGGAAGTGCGGCGGCTTAGCGACCGGGGAGGTAGCGATTGAGGTCGCATTCCTTCGCGCCCCCCTCTGGCCTGCCGGCCATCTCCCCCACGGGTGGGGAGATTGGCAGCTTCGGCGCCTCGCTCACTCCTGCAACCTTGGAGATTGGCGAAGGCGGCGGTGACATCCAATCTCCCTCCTTGTGGGGGAGATGGCCGGCAGGCCAGAGGGGGGCGCGAAGGAACGCGGCCTCAACAAGGAAACACGACGGAGAAAATGAATGGAAACCATCGGTTTCATAGGCCTCGGCATCATGGGCGCGCCGATGGCGGGGCATCTGCTCGACGCGGGCTACGCGGTCGTCGCCAGCGACCACCGCTCGAAACCGCCGGCCGATCTCGTCGCCAAGGGTCTGAAGACCGTCTCCGGCCACAACGCCGTGGCGAAGACGGCCGACATCATCATCACCATGGTGCCGGACACGCCTGAGGTGGCCGATGTGCTGTTCGGCGACAACGGCGTCGCCTCGGGCCTGACCGGGGGCAGACTGGTTATCGACATGAGCTCGATCTCGCCGATCGAGACCAAGGTTTTTGCCAAGAAGATCAACGGTCTCGGCTGCGACTATCTCGACGCTCCGGTGTCAGGCGGCGAGGTCGGCGCCAAGGCCGCATCGCTGACCATCATGGTCGGCGGCGAGGAAAAGGCCTTCGAGCGCGCCAGGCCGGTGTTCGAGAAAATGGGCAAGAACATCACGCTGGTCGGGCCGAACGGCGTTGGCCAGATCACCAAGGTCGCCAACCAGATCGTCGTTGCGCTGACCATTGAAGCGGTCGCCGAAGCCCTTGTTTTCGCTTTAAAAGCCGGTGCCGACCCGGCCAAGGTCCGGCAGGCGCTAATGGGCGGACTGGCCGCCTCGCGCATCCTCGAAGTGCATGGTGAGCGCATGATCAAGCGCAGCTTCGCCCCGGGCTTTCGCATCGAACTGCACCAGAAGGATCTTAATCTCGCTCTGGAAGGCGCCAAGGCGCTCGGCGTGGCGCTGCCCAATACCTCCACCACGCAGCAATTGTTCAACTCCTGTGCGGCCAATGGTGGCGCCAAGGAGGATCATTCGGCGCTGGTCAAGGCGCTGGAGCGGATGGCGGGGCATGGGTTAGGGCAGTAGGGCAGTAGGGCAGTAGGGCAGTAGGGCAGTAGGGTGGATCCACTCTGAGCGAAACATACTGCCTTATTGCCCTATTCCCTTACTGCCCTAAAAACTTCCTCGCCGCATAAAGGCTCACCGCCGCAGCATTCGACACGTTGAGCGAGCGGATGGCGCCGGGCATGTCGAGCCGGGCGAGCGTCGTCACCGTCTCGCGCGTCTTCTGGCGCAGGCCCTTGCCTTCGGCGCCCAGCACCAATGCGATCTTTTCTCCCGAAAAACTCTTTTCGAGTTCCGCCGGCCCGTCCGAATCGAGGCCGATGGTCTGGAAGCCGGCCTCGTGCAACTGGCCGAGCGCGTCGGCGAGGTTCTTCACTTCGATCTGGTCGATATGCTCCAGTGCGCCGGAGGCCGATTTCGCCAGCACGCCGGATTCATGCGGGCTGTGGCGCGCCGTGGTGATCAGCGCGCCGGCGCCGAAGGCGACTGCCGAGCGCAAGATCGCACCGACATTGTGCGGGTCGGTGACCTGGTCGAGCACCAGCACCAGCGTCGTATCGCCGAGCGCATCGAGGCGCTTGGGCTTCAGCGGCTCGGCTTCGATCAGCACACCTTGATGGACGGCATCGGAGCCGGTGACCTTGTCGATATCCTTCGGTTCGACCAGCTCTGCCTTGAAGGGCAGGGCGGCGAGGTCGGCGATCGCCAGCCGCTCGGCGGCATTGCGCGTCACCAGCATCTTCCTGATCCGCCGGCGCGGATTGTCGAGTGCTGCCCGCACCGTATGCAGGCCGTAGAGCCTCACCAGGTCGTCCGCGGCGGTCTCACCCGGCGGCACCGGCTGGCGCGGCCTGAACGCCGGCGCGCCGCCGCTCTTCTCGTCTCGATGCGCACGGCGCAGCTTGGCGTAGTGGGTGTCTTTTGGGGTCTTGGGCTTGTTGTCGTTGCTCATGGCCGGTTCTATAGCCGTGTCGTTTGCGTATGGATACAGCCGCCGAACCTGCTTGTCGGGCGAGGCATCAAATTCAGCGCGTTTTGCCGGGATGTTGCGGTTGACAGTTTTGGGCGCTGCCGCCATAAGGCGCTTCGCGAAGGGCTGCTACGGCGGTTGCGACGCGTCGATGCCTCGTTGCATGGCTCCGGCGGCAGACTGGAGAGGTGCCCGAGTGGTTAAAGGGGACGGACTGTAAATCCGTTGGCTATGCCTACGTTGGTTCAAATCCAACCCTCTCCACCACTGCCGGCCCGGAAGCCCTGAAACGCGGAAGCATCGGATCGAAAAGTGCATAGCGGTTTTCGGCCGATGCCTAACTGAAAGGCGCGGGTATAGCTCAGTGGTAGAGCAGCAGCCTTCCAAGCTGAATATGCGGGTTCGATTCCCGCTACCCGCTCCAGATTTCCATTCGCTGCTCCGTCGGGGTTCGCGCATGATCCAGAACCAAAGGTCAGCGCAAGGTTGAAACGCTTTGCGGTCGGGACCGTCCGCAATTGAAATTCAAGGTGTTGGAGCTTCGTAGCGCGTCCAAGGGGCGCGGCGACCTAGCTGCTGAATTTGCTGAATATCGACGCGAGCTGATTCTGTTGCGGCACCTGTCCGTTCGGCGTCATTTGGTCGACGAGACCCGGCAAAGCCGCGGACAATTGCTTGAGCAAGTCCTGCTCGTTCAGCCCTGTCCTTTGCGCGATCTCGCGAATGACCTGCGGGCCCAACGCATTGCCCAGATCGTTGGCCTGGATGGGCTGGTTCTGCCCGGTGCCGACCCACGAATCGGCGGCATTGCCGTGGCCGGCGTCTTTCAGCTTATCGAGCAGGCCGCCCAGTCCGCCGAGCAAGCCACCGTCGGCGGATGCGGTTGTATCAGGCGGCACGGGGGCGGGGCTTTGGGCCGGATCGGTCTGGGCGGAACTTCCACCGCTCAGCATTTTTCCAACCAGCAGCGCACCGAGCGCGATCATCAGCGGCTTGGCGACGTTACCGCCGGGAACGGCATTGTCAAACAGTCCCATTGTGGATCTCCATGTCAATGTTGCCCGTCCCATCTCCACAATGACCCATTCGGGTCGAATTTCAAGCTGGTTGAGCTTTCCGTAATCATGAATTTCAAGTTGGCTTGAGCTTTGCTTAATAATGTGGAAGTAATCGGCTGCGGGGAATGGAGAGGAAAATGTCAATATTAAGCTGGATCATCCTTGGCGTCATAGCCGGCTTTATAGGCAGCAAGATCGTCAACAAGAGCGGGCAGGGCCTTGTTCTTGATATCATACTCGGGATCGTCGGCGCTGTTGTCGGCGGCCTGATCTTCAGCGCCTTTGGCGCGTCAGGCGTTACCGGCCTCAACATCTACAGCCTGATCGTCGCCGTGCTGGGATCGGTGGTCGTTCTGTGGGCCTATCACCAGTTCACCGGGAACCGGGCTCTTTAGAGATTAAAGGCCGACAGGCAAGGCGGCCTCGGCGGGCCGCCTGACGTGTTCTGGCCGGCCGCTTTCGGTCCATCCGATATCGCGGCTTTCCGCTCTGGGAAGCCGCGACTTCTCGTCCAATTACCCGTGCGACGGTGCGGCGCGGGCGCTGAAACGTCCTACCTGATCCTTTTGAGGATTTCTCGGACCAGCGTGTTGAAGCCAGCTTCGAGCCCTCTGGCCAGGATTGGCCACAATTCATCGAGCAGACGCCTGAAGGCAGTCTCGAGAGCCGCGTCACGGCCGCTTCTGACGGGCAGGTCGGGCATCGACCCCATCGCTGCCATGACCTGCTGGCGCAGCCGGTCGCCGCAAGCCCTCGCGCCGACGACCGTCGGGTCAAAGGGCAGGCGGCTAACATCCCATTTTCCGCGTTGCTCGATGCCGAGATTGCGCTCGACCTCGGCGTGCGAAAGAACCGTTTTGGGCGTGACCTTGATGCGATAGTATTTGCAAAGCGCGGCGACGACAACGATCAGCGCATCCCACTGCGTCCTCGTCATCGGGTATTGGCCGGCATTGAATGGTCTTTCCTCCGCCCCGGCCATGCAGCACAGGGAAACCCCGATCGAGCCGCTGTTGCAGTTGAGGGTGTGAGCTGCGTATCCCGATTTCACCCTGCCGGAATTGAGCGTGATGGAAGGCCGGCCCCTGACGAGGCCGCCATTCCCCTCGACCAGGATATGATAGGCGTCCTTGTCGGTCTCGCCTGCCGAATGCGAGCCTGCCGTCCAATGGCAAATGACCCGCTTCATCGGAACGTTGGGCATCCAGTCCGGCGGCAATGCCACGGAAAATCCCCGCAACAAATCTGGCAAACGCGATCACTATAGTTTCTTTGACAGAGAATGCGAAAACGAAACGATAATTTGGTTGAGCGTTTCTAACGTTCGGCGCTTTTGCACTTGTCGCCTGGGGCAGGATACCGGGCTGCGGCCCGCTTGTCCCTGGCTAGAGGCAAGCGGGCAACTCTGATAGGGAATTTCCGGCACGGATTTGGGCGGGATGGGCGATGTCGGGCGCAGTCGGCAATGGCGATTGAAATAAAAGAACTCGCGATCACCTATTATCCCATTCCGAAGAGTGGCAGCAGCAGCGTCAAATATGCGCTTATGGCGCTCGACGGAAAGGAAGGCTCGCTCTCCGGGTTCGACCCCGACAATGACGTTCACGGCCATTTGGCGACAAACTACGTCGACCCTTTCTTTCCCACATATGACGGACACAAGGGCCGGTTCACGATCATCCGCGATCCCCTGGAGCGGCTTCTCTCCGCCTATTCCAGCCGGATCTCCGACACTGGGGTTCTGACCAGACCGGACGTGGATAAGGAGAAGCTTGAAAGGCTCGGCATTCCGGTCGATCCGGACTTCGATACGTTCATTTTCAACATCGAGAAATACTGCGCCTGCTCCTGGGAGATCCAGTTCCACGTGGCGTCGCCGCGCTATTTTACCGGCTGCAGCCTGTTCCTCTTCGAACATGTCTTCAAATTCGAGCAGATGGACAGAGTGGAGGCGTTTCTATCCTCTGTAAGCGGACGGGTATTCGACCTGCCACGGCTGCAGGTCGGCGGCAGGAAAATCAGCCCTTCGGACCTGTCGCCGGCGGCGTTGGCCAAGGCGATGCGGTTTTGCCGCTACGACTATGGGTTTCTCGTCGACTACTACGATCCGCAAAAATGGGGAGGCATTCCTGAAGGCGATGCCGATGATCCCTCGACGCTGCATGTTTTCGGCGATCCGGGAGCCTTGCGCGATGGCCGGATCATCTATCCCCGAACACCGCGCAATCTCTTTCACTTCATGTCCAAGCGCTCGCTTATCGAGCCGAGGATAATTCTCTAGCTGCCGGTCTGTGCCGGCTGTCCGTCAGCACCTTCGGCGTTCACCACATGCTCTTCGAATTGGGGCAGGTCGTCGGTGATTGCGAACCACTTCGCCTTGGAGCCGACAAAGATGTGATGCGTCGGGCGGATAGCCGGCTCGTCGACGAGGGTTCCCATGGCGACGTGCACGAAAGCGCCGTCGCGGACGACCGAATAGAGCAATGAGCCGCAGGTCTTGCAATGGGTGTCATGGACGGTCTCCTCGCCGAAGATCAGGAGATTGTCCTCGCCTTTGGTCAGGCTCAGCCTCTCACGCTCGATGCCGGCAAACGGCTTGAAGGCGGAACCGGTGGTGCGCCGGCAGTTCGAGCAGTGGCAATTCGCAGCGTAGATGAACTCGTCGGCCACCGCGTATTGCACGGCGCCGCACAGGCACTTCCCGGCAAGCATGCGGTTGCCGGCATTCTCCTGGCTTGTCACAGTCTCTTCTCCATTTTAGCGGTGACCACTGCTTGAATTAGGCGACCACGGTCAGCCGGCGCCGGCGCTCGTCGAGCGACACGATGGTCAGCCCGCTGGCCACCACCAGAAGAATGCCGCTGATCGCCAGCGCGTTCGGGAATTGCTGGAACACCACCAGACCCGAAATGACCGCCCAAACCGTGAAGCAGTAGTAGAACGGCGCCACCACGCCGGTTGGCCCGACGCGATAGGCCATGAAGATGAAGAAGTGGCCGAAGATCAGGAACAATCCGGCACCGGCCATCAGCAGCAGATGATGCGTCTCGGGCATCACCCAACGCTCCGACACCAAATGCGCGACGCCTGAGCCGACCAGCACCACCACCACCGCGGAAATAGCCACGATCATTCCAGGCACATCGGCGGCGACCCGCCGCCCGGCGAGATCGCGCGCGGCGGCGAATGCCGCATTGCCGAGCGCCAGCAAAGCGTAGACCGAGATACCCTGCATGGTCGGCTGCGCCACCATCACCGCTCCGATGAAGCCGAGCCCGATCAGCGCCATGCGCAACCCTCCGATCCGTTCGCGGAACAGGACAGAGGAGCCAATCAGCATAAGCAGAGGAGTGATCTGCCCCAAGGCGGTCGAATCGGCGATCTGCATGTTGGCGAGCGCCACCACGTAGCAAAGGATTGCCGCCAGCTCGAACAGGTTTCTCCGCAACACTCTTCTTTCGAGGATCAGCGGGATCTGCTTGGCGTAGCCCAGCGCAAACAGCAACGGGATGCCCCACAGCGTCGCCGCCGTCCCGCGCAGAAACAGCACCTCATAGGGTGGCAGCCCCACCGTTGCCAGCTTCATCATCGTGTCGTTGACGACATAGGAGCCGGTCGAGAGGATCATGAACAGCGGGCCGCGGATGGCGATCGGAATGAAATGCATTGGATCAGGAAATCAGACCTGGTCAATGGCGGCAATGGGCGCCAACGTGCAAGGGAGCAGGATTTGCTTCAGTTCGCGCGGGCCATTCCGGCCCGCGAAACCGCCGGACGTATCGGGACGGCATAGACCTGCAATGCACGGCCGATCACCAGGCTGAGCACGAGCAGCGCCGAGAAGAACGCGGTGGGAGCGTATTGCGAGGGACCGCAGCCGACCAGAATGCCTGCAGCGATCACGACGGCGCTCTCTTTCGCCGAAAAGCCTGTTTTCCCCAGAAACACCAGCGGAACGGCGAGGGCTACGAAATCGTAGATGAACGCGTACGGCGAGCCGAGGATCGTCGCCGTCGCGAGAGCTGCTGCCTTGACATGGAAAGCTCCTTTTTGAAGCCATATCCAGATGATGCCGGCGCTCAGGGCTGCGATGAGAAAACCCTGCGCGACCCATGCGGCCGTCAGGCTTCCGCCAAGCGCGCGGACAAAGCCGTAGAGGCTTTGGAGCTTTGAAAAATCGGCCTTGCCGTCGACGAGGATCATCCCGTTTATCTTGGCGGCGGTGTCAAAGAAGTCGGACCAGATCTGCGTGCCGAAAACGGCGATGGAAAGCACGGCCATTGCGGTGGCGGAAATGGTGGTCCATCCGATGACCCGCCAATAGCCTCCAGCGATGAGGGCAACGGGTATGATCAGACCGAACTGCGGCTTGTAGGTAAGCAGGCCGAAGAAGAGGCCGGCGAGCGCCGGGCGTTTTTCAATCGATGCGATAGCTGCGCCAAGCAGGGCGGCGGTGACGAAGCCGTTTTGCCCGACCGCTGTGTTCCAAAGCACGGGAGGCCAGGCCATGGCTGCCAGAACCGCAAGGCGTGTCTCCCCGATCAGCCGTATGGCAAAGGCATAGAAAGTTATCCCGAATGCCATCCACGAAACCAACGCGGCGGGATAAGACACCAGCGCCAATGCTGCGGTCACCAGCAGGAAAGTTGGAGGATATTGCCAGGAATAATAGCCATTGAAAACGGCGCCGCTTTCAGCGGACGAGATGCTCTTGTGTATTTCCAAGTTATAGGCATCGGCTGCGTGGCCTTGCAGAACAAACTTGCCAGCGCCCCAAAATGCCAGGAAATCGGTGGCGATTGGCTGTCCGTTCGCGTCGAACAGCCAATCGCCAATCAATACCGCGATGACAAGCACGCAGAGATAGGCAAATATCAAGCCGCAGACGGCGAGATAGATAAGACGTTGCAGGTTTTTTCCTGCCGTGAAGTCGGCTATCCGCATGGTGCCCGTTTGCCCGCGCCGCAAGGTGCCCGGGCGTTATCTTGCCCCCGTTTTCATTAAGAGTTTGTGTCGCGACTGGCCGCGGTGGTGTCCGTCTTACATTTGCGTCGCCTCATTCCCATATCGGCGTCACATCCCTGAAATCGGATCATGGGTTCGGGATCGAGTGAAAATGCGTTCGGCCACAAGGCACTTGTGTTTTTCGGCCGTAGTCGCTAATCGCCCCGCATTCGACTGAACTGAAGGTCCAGGCCGTCCAAGGAAAGAGACTATGGCAAAAGGTAAATTCGAGCGTACAAAGCCTCATGTGAACATTGGCACGATTGGCCACGTCGATCATGGCAAGACGTCGTTGACGGCGGCGATCACCAAGTATTTTGGCGAATACAAGCGCTACGACCAGATTGATGCGGCGCCTGAAGAGAAGGCGCGCGGCATCACCATCTCGACGGCGCATGTCGAATACGAGACGGCTGCCCGCCACTACGCCCATGTCGACTGCCCCGGCCACGCCGACTATGTGAAGAACATGATCACCGGCGCTGCGCAGATGGACGGCGCGATCCTGGTTGTGTCGGCCGCCGACGGCCCGATGCCGCAGACCCGCGAGCACATCCTGCTGGCCCGTCAGGTCGGCGTGCCGTCGATCGTGGTGTTTTTGAACAAGGTCGACCAAGTCGACGACGCCGAGCTGCTCGAGCTGGTCGAGCTCGAGGTGCGTGAGCTGTTGACCAAGAACGAGTTCCCCGGCGACGACATTCCGATCGTCAAGGGCTCGGCGCTTGCGGCTCTGGAAGATTCCGACAAGAAGATCGGCGAGGACGCGATCCGCGAATTGATGGCTGCGGTCGACGACTACATCCCGACGCCGGTTCGTCCGCTGGACAAGCCGTTCCTGATGCCGATCGAGGACGTGTTCTCGATCTCGGGCCGCGGCACGGTTGTGACCGGTCGCGTCGAGCGCGGCGTGGTCAAGGTCGGCGAGGAGCTGGAGATCATCGGCATCCGTCCGACGACCAAGACGACCTGCACCGGCGTCGAGATGTTCCGCAAGCTGCTCGACCAGGGCCAGGCCGGCGACAACATCGGCGCGCTGCTGCGCGGTGTCGACCGTGAAGGTGTCGAGCGCGGCCAGGTTCTGGCCAAGCCGGGCACGGTCAAGCCGCACAAGAAGTTCGTGGCCGAAGCCTACATCCTGACCAAGGACGAAGGTGGCCGTCACACGCCGTTCTTCACCAACTACCGTCCGCAGTTTTATTTCCGCACGACCGACGTGACCGGCATCGTGTCGCTGCCGGAAGGCACCGAGATGGTGATGCCGGGCGACAACATCACGGTCGATGTCGAGCTGATCGTGCCGATCGCCATGGAAGAGAAGCTGCGCTTCGCCATCCGTGAAGGCGGCCGCACCGTCGGTGCCGGCATCGTCGTCACCATCAAAGAGTAATCGACGCCGGCGTTGCCGGTCAGATCGAGTGCGAAAGGGCAGTCCTCGGGCTGCCCTTTCGCTTTTTGGGGCACCGCCGACATGCGCCTGCGCAGTCGTCCCAAAACCTGTTGCAAGCCTTCAAACCTTAACTAGTATAGGTTGCATCGCGGGGGCTTGCCCAAATGGTTCCATGGCACCGTTTGAATGGCCAGACATGGTGGACGCTGGGGGTGATCTGCCTGGCGTCGTTCCTTGTCATGGGACACGCTGCCTTCGCGGCGAATACAAAAAAATCTGCGCCGGATCTTGGTCCGACGATGCGGTTTGTCGTCGTCCGCAGCAGCGCGCCTGGTTGCGAGCCGACCTGCCCGGAATGGATATCGGCTGAAGGCTCGATAGAAGCCGGCACACCGGCCCTGTTCAAACGCACGCTCAAAGCACTCGGCCGCCGAAAACTGCCTGTTGTCGTGGACTCTCCCGGCGGCAACGTCGAAGCGGCGCTGGCGCTTGGCCGGCTTCTCCGCAAGAACAAACTCGATATCGCGGTCGGCAAAACCCGGTTCACCGGTTGCCAGCCCGAAGCCAAGGACTGCAACGAGAACGATGCCAAGGGCGCTCGCTATTTCGGCAATGCCTATGCCAGCGGCGCCATCTGCAATTCCGCTTGCCCGCTGATGTTTGCCGGCGGCATCAGGCGCGTGGTCGGGCAATGGGCCTATCTCGGCGTCCATCAGATCACCACGACTTACATCCAGACGAAATTGCAGTACCGGACCACCTATCGCGTGGTGAGAGGCAAGAAGAAGGTCCTCAGCAAGAAGATCGTCGGCCGCAAAAACGCCGGCAGCTACAAGACCTACGAGATGAGCAAGTCGGTGGAGAAAAGACTGGCGTCCTATCTGAAGGAAATGGGCGTCGGCCAAGGCGTTCTTGAGACGATGAAGAACACACCGGCCAGCACCATCCAGCAACTGGCCCCCTACGACATGCTGCAGACGAAGCTCGTCACCAGCCTGGATGCCGTCGACCTGCTGACCGCGGCAACCCTGTGCAATACCGATCCGGTGGCCGCGAACTGCAGGGAAATACCGGCGCCGGCCGGCGATGTGGTGGCATACGCCAAGCCCGCTCCCGCCGCGTCGGTCGAACCCAAAACCGTGCAGCAGGCCGATGTTGGCGATATGCGCTTCGTTCTGGTTCGAGGCAGAAGTTTTCTCTGCGATCCCAATTGTCCCGAATGGATCTCCGCGGAAGGCACGATTAGCGCTCAGACGCCGGAACGGCTGCGCCAACTGCTGGATACGATCGGCAATCGGCGACTGCCCGTGGTGGTCAACTCGCCGGGAGGTGACGTGCTTGGCGCTCTGGCCGCCGGAAGGCTGATCCGAGAACGCAAGCTCGACGTGGCGGTTGCGCGGACCGACTTCATTGGATGCGAGCCGGACAAAGCGGATTGCACCGCCGAAGATGGCGTCTATATCGGGCTCACAATCGATGCGAGCGGGGAGTGTGGCGCGGCCTGTCCGATCATGCTTGCCGGTGGTGTCAGGCGCCTTGTCGGCCCTCGCGCGCAATTGACCGTGGATTCCACGGGGTTGGAGCAGCAGGTCAAAACCTATCTCAAGGACATGGCGGTCGGACCCGGTCTGCTGGTGGCGATCCGGTCGGTGCCGGCTTCGCGCGATCGGCAGCTCGAACCCGACATGATGTTGAAAGTCGGGCTGACGACCGGGCTTGAATCGGTTGACGAATTTACCGGTCCGACCATCTGCAAATCGGAGCCAATGCCGGAGAATTGTCGCGTGGTTCCGACGTCCGAGGTTCAGGCTGACGCGCCGGTCAAGTTGTAAGGTGCAGGCACCGCAGCCGGCCCAAGCTGGCCATCGAGGCAGGTTGAGCAACGTTCGATAGTTCCGCTATCGTCCGAAGCAAGTGACTGTCCCGCCAGTCGAGGATCGAGAATGAGCCAGGATATCCCGACATTGTTCGAATGGGCCGGCGGCACCGAAGCGCTGAATCGCCTGACCCAAACCTTCTATGACAAGGTGTCTAGGGATTCCATCGTCGGCCCGGTGTTCAAAAACATGTCGCCGGACCATCCTGCGCACGTCGCGGCCTTCATCGGCGAGGTCTTTGGTGGACCGAAGACCTACAGCGAGGAGCATGGCGGCCACCGCGAGATGGTGATTCACCATCTCGGCAAGCACCTGAGCGAAGAACAGCGCCGCCGCTGGATCAATCTTCTCGCTGACGCTGCCGACGAGATCGGGCTGCCCGACGATCCGGAATTCCGCTCGGCTTTCATGGCCTATGTCGAATGGGGATCGCGGCTGGCGAAGATGAACTCCAACCTTGGCGAGACCTGCGATCCCGAGACCGAGCCGATGCCGGCCTGGGGCTGGGGCGTGCCCGGCGGGCCGTACAAGCCGCCTTCTGGAAATTGACTAGAGCGCGGTGGTCGGCTTGATCGTGAGCAATCAAAGGATCAGGGGAAATGGCCGGGAGGACGCTTGGATTTCCGCAGATGAAGGGAGGGCAGTACGCACCCTCTTTACAGCGCGCGCGGAAGCTTTTAGGAAGCGCCTGCTGCGCCGACATGCGCACGTACGGGCATAGCTCAGTTGGTAGAGCGGCGGTCTCCAAAACCGCAGGTCGTAGGTTCGAGCCCTGCTGCCCGTGCCATTTTTCGAAATGGCCATTTCATGAAAATTGTCTGGTCTTCCACGCATCGGTCCTTTGAAAATCGCGCGGTGACTTGCCATATAGGCTGTCTTGAGGCATAAGAGGCCATAGCCGGGACGGGACGACTGGATGGTTCCGAGGCGGCGTTTGGTCATAAAGCGGACACTTGCCACTTGCGTGGATCAAGAATCGGTTTTATGTAGACGAAACAGACACGCGACGCGTGGAGCTGGGAAGCCGGCTTTACGCGTCCGATTTGCATGGGCGAAATGATTGCGCTGATTCGGCGCGAACACGGGACTCAGGCGGCACATCCCGGCCAGCGGGATCATCCAGGAGATCCGGTCAACGGGTCTCGAAGACAGGCGGCACATGGCTTCGAAAACCACAAATCCTTTCGTCTTTCTCCAGCAGGTTCGCTCGGAGACCGCCAAGGTGACTTGGCCGTCACGGCGCGAAACGATGATTTCGACGGTGATGGTCCTGGCGTTCGCTGTGATCGCGATGATCTTTTTCTTTACCGCCGATCAGCTCATGGGCCTCGCGGTCGAGCAGATTCTGGGCATTGGACGCTAAGTCCGGCGATTACGGAGAAGTCTTGAGATGACTGCGCGGTGGTACATCGTCCACGCCTATTCGAACTTTGAAAAAAAGGTCGCCGAGGACATCGAGAACAAGGCCAAGCAGAAAGGCCTGTCCGCTGACATCGAGCAGATCGTCGTGCCGACCGAGAAGGTCGTCGAGATCCGGCGCGGCCGCAAGGTCGATGCCGAGCGCAAGTTCTTCCCGGGCTACGTGCTCCTGAAGGCCAATCTGACCGACGCGGTGTTCTCGCTCGTGAAGAACACGCCGAAGGTCACCGGCTTCCTGGGTGACTCGAAGCCGGTGCCGATCACCGAGGCCGAGGCCCAGCGCATCCTGAACCAGGTGCAGGAAGGCGTCGAGCGGCCGAAGCCGTCGGTCACTTTCGAGATCGGCGAGGCGATCCGCGTCTCGGACGGTCCGTTCGCATCGTTCAACGGTTTCGTCCAGGAAGTGGACGAGGAGCGGGCGCGGCTCAAGGTGGAAGTTTCGATCTTCGGGCGCGCCGTGCCGGTCGATCTCGAATTCGGACAGGTCGAAAAGGGCTGATCCGAAATCCTTGTCGCCCATTCGGCGGTGAGGGGAGGCGGCGTGGAAATCGCGGCCAACACAGGTGGGAGGCGAATGCGGCTTTAGCCGGCCACAGGAACCGCACCACCAGACTGCAACCGCCGGTGTTGCCCACATAGTGGGGCCGGCATGAGATGAAGGCAGGAAAGAGATGGCTAAGAAAATTGCAGGCCAGCTCAAGCTCCAGGTTTCCGCGGGTTCGGCTACGCCGTCGCCCCCGATCGGACCGGCGCTTGGTCAGCGCGGCATCAACATCATGGAGTTCTGCAAGGCGTTCAACGCGCAGACCCAGGAAATGGAAAAGGGATCGCCGGTTCCGGTCGTGATCACCTATTACCAGGACAAGTCGTTCACCTTCGTCATGAAGACGCCGCCGGTGAGCTACTTCCTGAAGAAGGCCGCAAACCTGAAGTCGGGCTCGAAGGAGCCGGGCAAGGTCAAGGCCGGCACGATCGGCCGCGACAAGGTGCGCGCCATCGCCGAGCAGAAGATGAAGGATCTGAACGCAACCGATATCGAGGGGGCCATGCGCATGGTCGAGGGCTCCGCCCGCTCGATGGGTCTGGAAGTGGTGGGCTGAGATCATGGCAAAGATTGCAAAGCGTGTATCGAAGACCCGCGAAGGCATCGATCCCAACAAGGCCTATGCCTTGGGTGATGCGCTGAAGCTGCTCAAGGACCGGTCCTCGGTGAAGTTCGACGAGACCGTTGAAGTCGCGATGAACCTGGGTGTTGACCCGCGCCATGCCGACCAGATGGTCCGTGGCGTGGTCAATTTGCCGAACGGCACCGGCCGTACCGTCCGCGTCGCCGTTTTCGCGCGTGGTGACAAGGCCGAGGAAGCCAAGGCGGCCGGCGCCGATATCGTTGGCGCCGAGGATCTGGTCGACATCGTCCAGAAGGGCACGATCGACTTCGATCGCTGCATCGCCACGCCGGACATGATGCCGCTGGTCGGCCGCCTGGGCAAGGTGCTCGGCCCGCGCGGCATGATGCCGAACCCGAAGGTCGGCACCGTCACCACTGACGTCACCGCCGCCGTCAAGGCGTCGAAGGGCGGCGCCGTCGAGTTCCGCGTCGAGAAGGCCGGCATCGTGCATGGCGGCGTCGGCAAGATCTCGTTCGACGTCAAGGCGCTGGAAGAGAACGTCCGCGCGTTCGCCGACGCAGTGAACAAGGCGAAGCCGGCTGGCGCCAAGGGCAACTACGTCAAGAAGGTGTCGGTCACCTCGACGATGGGCCCGGGCCTCAAGCTCGACGTCTCGACGCTGGCAGCGTCCTGATACGACCTATTTGGATCGGCCGCTAAAGGGCCGATCCGCAAACAGAATTCCGGGCCTCCGATTATCTTGGCGGTCCGGTACCGGAAGTCGAAAGGCTTCCGGACATCCTGTCCGAGATTGCGGGCGGCCCCAAGCCTTAGTTCAAGGGGGGCCTTAATTCATGTGGGCCTGCATGAGACGGGTGAAGACCGGACAACGGAGCGACTGCTCCAATGAAAGGTTCGAACCGTGTTTGCCTTTTGTCTGCGCACCATTCGGCTTGCCGGCTGGTGTGGCGAAAGGGGGCAGGATCCTCGAGCGTCGTTCGGGAGATCCGTTACTGGATGGCCCGGCCGGCAAAAGGCAACCCGACGCCTGTCCTCGTGAAAAGGGCAGGGGTCAACTGGAGATAGGCAGTGGACAGAGCGGAAAAACGCGAACTCGTCACGGGCCTGAATGAAGCGTTTTTGGGCGCAGGTTCAGTCGTCGTGGCCCACTACGCCGGTATCACCGTCGCGCAAATGAACGACCTTCGGTCGAAAATGCGTGTCGCCGGTGGCACCGTCAAAGTCGCGAAGAACCGTCTCGCCAAAATCGCTCTTCAGGGCACGGACTCCGCATCGATCATCGACCTGTTCAAGGGACAGACGCTGATCGCCTATTCGGAGGATCCGATTGCGGCGCCGAAGGTCGCGTCCGATTTCGCCAAGGGAAATGACAAGCTCGTCATTCTCGGTGGCGCAATGGGCACCACCTCGCTCAACGCCGACGGTGTGAAGGCACTCGCCACACTTCCGTCGCTCGATGAGCTGCGCGGCAGGCTGGTTGGCATGATCGCCACGCCGGCAACCCGGATCGCCCAGATCGTCAATGCGCCTGCGGCTTCGGTCGCGCGTGTCATCGGCGCTTACGCCCGGAAGGACGAGGCGGCATGAGGCCGTTCCTCGCTATCACAAACACACGTTCGAACCTTATGAAGGAATATTGCAATGGCTGATCTGGCAAAGATCGTAGACGACCTTTCGAAGCTGACCGTCCTTGAGGCGGCCGAGCTGTCGAAGCTTCTGGAAGAAAAGTGGGGCGTTTCCGCAGCTGCTCCGGTGGCGGTTGCCGCCGCTGGCGGTGCTGCGGCCGCAGCTGCTCCGGTCGAGGAAAAGACGGAATTCGACGTCGTCCTCACCGAGGCGGGTGCTCAGAAGATCAACGTCATCAAGGAAGTTCGCGCCATCACTGGTCTTGGCCTCAAGGAAGCCAAGGACCTGGTCGAGGCGGCTCCGAAGCCGGTCAAGGAAGCTGTTTCCAAGGCCGACGCGGACAAGTTCAAGGCCCAGCTGGAAGCAGCCGGCGCCAAGGTCGAACTGAAGTAAGCGTTTGATATTGGCGGGCGGCTTCGCGCCGTCCGCCACTCCCTTGGCGCGAAGGGAGGCTGCGTAACGCGAAGAGTACGAAAACCTCTTTCCTGAGGGCCGTAAACCGGCCTTCAGGAAACGGGTTTTCTCCCGTTTTGGCCGGCCACCGACAGGTGGCGGGTGAACAAATTGAAGGCCGCCGCCGAGGTGGCCGAGAATGCAAGGCGAGCCGCGGCGAGGCTCGCCCCGAGAATCGAGCTAAGGAGCGACGATGGCCCAGACACAAACTTTCAATGGCCGCAGACGCGTACGCAAATTCTTCGGAAAGATCCCGGAAGTTGCGGAGATGCCGAACCTGATCGAGGTTCAGAAGGCATCCTATGACCAGTTCCTGATGGTGGAGGAGCCCAAGGGCGGGCGTCCTGACGAGGGACTGCAGGCGGTTTTCAGGTCGGTCTTCCCGATCTCCGACTTTTCCGGCTCCTCGATGCTGGAATTCGTGAAGTACGAGTTCGAAGGACCGAAATTCGACGTTGACGAATGCCGTCAGCGCGACCTTACCTACGCCGCGCCACTCAAGGTGACGCTGCGCCTCATCGTGTTCGATATCGACGAGGATACCGGCGCCAAGTCGATCAAGGACATCAAGGAGCAGGACGTCTACATGGGCGACATGCCGCTCATGACCTTGAACGGCACCTTCATCGTCAACGGCACCGAGCGCGTCATCGTCTCGCAGATGCACCGTTCGCCGGGCGTCTTCTTCGACCATGACAAGGGCAAGTCGCACTCGTCCGGCAAGCTGTTGTTTGCCGCGCGCGTCATCCCCTATCGCGGCTCGTGGCTCGACATCGAATTCGACTCGAAGGACGTCGTGCACGCCCGCATCGACCGCCGCCGCAAGATTCCGGTGACGTCGCTGTTGATGGCGCTCGGCATGGACGGCGAGGAGATCCTGTCGACCTTCTACAACAAGATCACCTACAAGCGCGCCGGCGACCATTGGCGTATCCCGTTCAACGTCGAGCGTTTCCGCGGCCTCAAGGCCGTTGGCGACCTGGTCGATGCAGACACCAACGAGGTCGTCGTCGAGGCCGGCAAGAAGATCACTGCCCGCCAGGCCAGGGCGCTCGGCGAAAAGGGTCTCAAGGCGATCAAGGCAACCGACGAGGATCTGCTCGGCAACTACCTTGCCGAGGACATCGTCAACTACGCGACCGGCGAGATTTTCCTCGAAGCCGGCGACGAGATCGATGAAAAGACGCTGAAAGTGCTTCTCAGCGCCGGCGATGATGAGATCAAGGTTCTCGACATCGACCACGTCAATGTCGGCGCCTATATCCGCAACACGCTCAACGTCGACAAGAACGAGAGCCGCCAAGACGCGCTGTTCGACATCTACCGTGTCATGCGCCCCGGCGAGCCGCCGACGCTCGAGACCGCCGAAGCCATGTTCAACTCGCTGTTCTTTGACAGCGAGCGCTATGATTTGTCGGCCGTCGGCCGCGTCAAGATGAACATGCGCCTCGAGCTCAAGGCCGAGGATACCGTGCGCGTGCTGCGCAAGGACGACATCCTGGCCGTGGTCAGGACGCTGGTCGAACTGCGCGACGGCAAGGGCGAGATCGACGACATCGACAATCTCGGCAATCGCCGCGTGCGCTCGGTCGGCGAGCTGATGGAGAACCAGTACCGCGTCGGGCTGCTGCGCATGGAGCGCGCGATCAAGGAACGCATGTCCTCGATCGAGATCGACACGGTGATGCCGCAGGACCTGATCAACGCCAAGCCGGCGGCTGCCGCCGTGCGCGAGTTCTTCGGCTCCTCGCAGCTGTCGCAGTTCATGGACCAGACCAACCCGCTGTCGGAGATCACCCACAAGCGCCGTCTCTCGGCGCTTGGACCTGGTGGTCTGACCCGCGAGCGCGCCGGCTTCGAGGTGCGCGACGTGCACCCGACGCATTACGGACGCATCTGCCCGATCGAGACGCCGGAAGGCCCGAACATCGGTCTGATCAACTCGCTGGCCACCTTCGCGCGCGTCAACAAGTACGGCTTCATCGAGAGCCCGTACCGCAAGATCGTCAACGGCAAGCTGACCAATGAGGTCGTCTACCTGTCGGCGATGGAAGAGGCCAAGCATCACGTTGCTCAGGCCAATGCCGAGCTCGACAAGAATGGTGGTTTCGTCGACGAATTCGTCATTTGCCGCAACGCCGGCGAAGTGATGATGGCGCCGCGCGAAAACGTCGATCTGATGGACGTGTCGCCGAAGCAGATGGTGTCGGTGGCCGCGGCCCTGATCCCGTTCCTCGAGAACGACGACGCCAACCGCGCCCTGATGGGCTCGAACATGCAGCGTCAGGCCGTGCCGCTGGTGCGCGCCGAAGCGCCGTTTGTCGGCACCGGCATGGAGCCGATCGTCGCCCGTGACTCGGGCGCCGCCATCGGCGCCCGCCGCGGCGGCATCGTCGACCAGGTGGACGCGACGCGTATCGTCATCCGCGCTACGGAAGATCTCGATCCCGGCAAGTCGGGCGTCGACATCTACCGGCTGATGAAGTTCCAGCGTTCGAACCAGAACACCTGCATCAACCAGCGCCCGCTGGTGCGTATGGGTGACCGGGTCAACAAGGGCGACATCATCGCCGACGGTCCGTCGACCGAGCTCGGCGATCTGGCGCTCGGCCGCAACGTGCTGGTCGCGTTCATGCCGTGGAATGGCTACAACTATGAGGACTCGATCCTCTTGTCCGAGCGCATCGTCGCCGACGACGTCTTCACCTCGATCCACATCGAGGAGTTCGAGGTCATGGCGCGCGACACCAAGCTCGGGCCGGAGGAAATCACGCGCGACATTCCCAACGTCTCGGAAGAAGCGCTGAAGAACCTCGATGAGGCCGGCATCGTCTATATCGGTGCGGAAGTGCAGCCGGGCGACATCCTGGTCGGCAAGATCACGCCGAAGGGCGAAAGCCCGATGACGCCGGAAGAAAAGCTTCTGCGCGCCATCTTCGGTGAAAAGGCATCGGACGTGCGTGACACTTCCATGCGCATGCCGCCCGGAACCTTCGGCACCGTCGTCGAAGTGCGTGTCTTCAACCGCCACGGTGTGGAGAAGGACGAGCGCGCCATGGCGATCGAACGCGAGGAGATCGAACGCCTCGCCAAGGACCGCGACGACGAGCAGGCGATCCTCGACCGCAACGTCTATTCGCGCCTTTCCGACGTTCTCGTTGGCAAGGAAGCGATAGCCGGGCCGAAGGGCTTCAAGAAGGGCTCGAAACTGTCGAAGGACACGCTCGACGAGTATCCGCGTTCGCAGTGGTGGCAGTTTGCGGTGGAGAACGAAAAGCTCCAGAGCGAACTGGAAGCCCTGCGTGGCCAGTACGACGATTCCAAGAAGGCGCTCGAGCAGCGCTTCATGGACAAGGTCGAGAAGGTACAGCGCGGCGACGAGATGCCTCCCGGCGTCATGAAGATGGTCAAGGTCTTCGTGGCCGTGAAGCGCAAGATGCAGCCCGGCGACAAGATGGCCGGCCGACACGGCAACAAGGGTGTCGTGTCGCGGATCGTTCCGGTCGAGGACATGCCGTTCCTCGAGGACGGCACGCATGCCGATATCGTGCTCAACCCGCTAGGTGTGCCGAGCCGCATGAATGTCGGCCAGATCCTGGAGACGCATCTGGGCTGGGCTTGCGCCGGAATGGGCAGGAAGATCGGCGATCTGATCGACGCCTATAAGACAGCCGGCGACATCAAGCCGCTGCGCAAGACGCTCGAGAGCTTCATGCCGGCCAACGACCGCAATGAGCCGATCCGCGAATACGACGACGAGAGCATCGTTCGCCTCAGCGAGCAGATGCGTCGCGGCGTCTCCATCGCGACACCGGTGTTCGACGGTGCGCACGAGGCCGACATCAACATCATGCTGGAGCAGGCGGGCCTGCACACCAGCGGTCAGTCGCAGCTCTATGACGGACGCACCGGCGAGCCGTTCGATCGCAAGGTGACGATGGGCTACATATATATGCTCAAGCTTCACCATCTTGTGGACGACAAGATCCACGCGCGTTCGATCGGGCCGTACTCGCTCGTTACCCAGCAGCCGCTGGGCGGCAAGGCGCAGTTCGGTGGCCAGCGCTTCGGCGAGATGGAGGTCTGGGCGCTCGAAGCGTACGGCGCCGCCTACACGCTGCAGGAGATGCTGACGGTGAAGTCGGATGACGTCGCCGGCCGCACCAAGGTCTACGAGGCGATCGTCAGAGGCGACGATACGTTCGAGGCCGGCATTCCCGAGAGCTTCAACGTTCTCGTCAAGGAAATGCGGTCTCTGGGCCTCAATGTCGAGCTGGAGAACACCAAGCTGGACGACAACCCGGTTCGGCTGCCCGACGCGGCCGAGTGAGCAAGACGTCCGGTCGCGGCTCCCGCGACCGGACGCCGAGCATGATCCCGAAAAGTGGTTACCGGTTTTCGGCCAAGATCATGCTCAAACAAGAAGTTTCTTCGGCCGGTGGCCGACAAGTCGGCGGGCGTTTGGCCCGCGCTAGATGCAAGGGGTTTTCGAGGACCCCGAAAAGGAGAACGGCATGAACCAAGAGGTCATGAATCTCTTCAATCCCCAGGCGCCTGCGCAGGTGTTCGATTCCATCCGGATCTCGCTCGCCAGCCCTGAGAAGATTCTGTCCTGGTCGTTCGGCGAGATCAAGAAGCCGGAGACCATCAACTACCGCACCTTCAAGCCGGAGCGCGACGGCCTGTTCTGCGCGCGCATTTTTGGTCCGATCAAGGACTACGAATGCCTGTGCGGCAAGTACAAGCGCATGAAGTACAAGGGCGTTATCTGCGAGAAGTGCGGCGTCGAAGTCACGCTGTCGCGCGTCCGTCGCGAGCGCATGGGCCATATCGAGCTGGCCGCGCCCGTCGCCCATATCTGGTTCCTGAAGTCGCTGCCGTCGCGTATCGGCACGCTGCTCGACATGACGCTGAAGGATATTGAGCGCGTTCTCTACTTCGAGAACTACATCGTCACCGAGCCCGGCCTCACCGCGTTGAAGGAGCACCAGCTCCTCAGCGAGGAAGAGTACATGATGGCCGTCGACGAATATGGCGAGGATAGCTTCACCGCCATGATCGGCGCCGAGGCCATCCACGACCTTCTGGCCGGCATGGACCTGGAGAAGATCGCCGGCGACCTGCGTTCGGAGCTGGCTTCGACCTCGTCCGAGCTGAAGCAGAAGAAGTATCTGAAGCGGCTCAAGGTCGTCGAGAACTTCATGGAGTCCGGCAACCGTCCGGAATGGATGATCATGAAGGTGGTTCCGGTGATCCCGCCGGACCTGCGCCCGCTGGTCCCGCTGGACGGCGGCCGTTTCGCCACGTCCGATCTCAACGATCTCTATCGCCGCGTCATCAACCGCAACAACCGCCTGAAGCGGCTGATCGAGCTGCGCGCCCCCGGCATCATCGTGCGCAATGAAAAGCGCATGCTGCAGGAAGCCGTCGACGCGCTGTTCGACAACGGCCGTCGCGGCCGCGTTATCACCGGCGCCAACAAGCGCCCGCTGAAGTCGCTGTCCGACATGCTCAAGGGCAAGCAGGGCCGGTTCCGCCAGAACCTGCTCGGCAAGCGCGTCGACTATTCCGGCCGCTCGGTCATCGTGACCGGCCCGGAGCTCAAGCTGCACCAGTGCGGCCTGCCGAAGAAGATGGCGCTCGAACTGTTCAAGCCCTTCATCTATGCCCGTCTCGACGCCAAGGGTTACTCGTCGACTGTCAAGCAGGCGAAGAAGCTGGTCGAGAAGGAGCGTCCGGAGGTCTGGGATATCCTCGACGAGGTCATCCGCGAGCATCCGGTGCTCTTGAACCGTGCGCCGACGCTGCACCGCCTCGGCATCCAGGCATTCGAGCCGATCCTGATCGAAGGCAAGGCGATCCAGCTTCACCCGCTGGTCTGCACGGCCTTCAACGCCGACTTCGACGGCGACCAGATGGCGGTTCACGTGCCGCTGTCGCTGGAAGCACAGCTTGAAGCCCGCGTGCTGATGATGTCGACCAACAACATCCTGCACCCGGCTTCCGGCGCGCCGATCATCGTGCCGTCGCAGGACATGGTTCTAGGTCTCTACTATCTCTCGATCGTCAATCAGAACGAGCCGGGCGAGGGCATGGTGTTTGCCGACATGGGCGAACTCCAGCATGCGCTCGAGACCAAGGCGGTGACGTTGCATTCCAAGATCAAGGGTCGTTTCCGCACGGTCGATGCCGAAGGCAAAGTCGTGTCGAAGATCCATGACACCACGCCTGGCCGCATGATCATCGGCGAACTGCTGCCGAAGAATGTCAACGTGCCTTACGAGACCGCCAACCAGGAGATGACCAAGAAGAACATCTCCAAGATGATCGACACCGTCTACCGCCATTGCGGTCAGAAGGAGACGGTCATTTTCTGCGACCGCATCATGGCCCTCGGCTTCAGCCACGCCTGCCGCGCCGGCATTTCGTTCGGCAAGGACGACATGCTGATCCCGGATGCCAAGATCAAGCTGGTCTCCGATACCGAGGCTTTGGCCAAGGAATACGAGCAGCAGTACAATGACGGCCTGATCACGCAGGGCGAGAAGTACAACAAGGTCGTCGACGCCTGGGCCAAGTGCTCGGAAAAGGTCGCCGACGAGATGATGGCCCGCATCAAGGCGGTCGAGTTCGAGGACAATGGCCGTCAAAAGCCGATGAACTCGATCTACATGATGTCGCACTCCGGTGCGCGCGGCTCGCCCACCCAGATGCGCCAGCTTGCCGGTATGCGCGGCCTGATGGCCAAGCCTAGCGGTGAGATCATCGAGACGCCGATCATCTCGAACTTCAAGGAAGGCCTGACCGTGCTCGAGTACTTCAACTCGACCCACGGCGCCCGCAAGGGTCTGGCCGACACCGCCTTGAAGACGGCGAACTCGGGCTACCTCACCCGTCGTCTGGTCGACGTGGCGCAGGACTGCATCGTCAACTCCGTCGACTGCGGCACCGACAAGGGCCTCACC
Source organism: Mesorhizobium sp. M6A.T.Cr.TU.016.01.1.1 (assembly GCF_003952585.1). Classification (NCBI taxonomy): domain Bacteria; kingdom Pseudomonadati; phylum Pseudomonadota; class Alphaproteobacteria; order Hyphomicrobiales; family Phyllobacteriaceae; genus Mesorhizobium; species Mesorhizobium sp. M6A.T.Cr.TU.016.01.1.1. The sequence goes on along the minus strand of NZ_CP034452.1, from coordinate 6,057,612 downwards.
ATGCAGCCGATCGTCGATGCCGGCCAGGTCGTCGCCTCCGTCGGCCAGCGCGTTCTCGGCCGCACGTCGCTCGACGACATCACTCATCCGGTCACGGGTGAGGTTCTGGTCAAGGCCGGAACGCTGATGGACGAACGCGACGTCGAAGAGATCGAAAAGGCCGGCGTCCAGTCGGTCCGCATCCGCTCGGCGCTGACCTGCGACGTCAGGGTCGGTGTCTGCGCGGTCTGCTACGGACGCGATCTGGCCCGCGGCACCCCGGTCAACCAGGGCGAGGCTGTCGGCGTCATCGCCGCGCAGTCGATCGGCGAGCCGGGCACCCAGCTCACCATGCGTACCTTCCACATGGGCGGTACTGCGCAGGTGGTGGATAGCTCGTTCCTTGAAGCCTCCTATGAGGGCAAGGTCGAGATCCGCAACCGCAACGTGGTGCGCAACTCCGACGGCCAGCAGATGGTCATGGGCCGCAACATGGCGGTGCTGATCCTCGACGAAGCCGGCAAGGAGCGTGCCACGCACCGCCTCACCTATGGTTCGCGCATCTTCGTGGACGATGGCGACAAGGTGAAGCGCGGCCAGCGCGTTGCCGAGTGGGATCCCTATACCCGCCCGATCCTCACCGAGATCGAGGGCAAGGTGGCGTTCGAGGATCTGGTCGACGGCATTTCCGTTCAGGAAACGGCCGACGAATCGACCGGCATCACCAAGCGCGAGGTCATCGACTGGCGTTCGACGCCACGCGGCAACGACCTCAAGCCGGCGATCGTCGTCCAGGATGCCAAGGGCAAGGTCGGCAAACTGTCGAAGGGCGGCGACGCCCGCTTCCTGCTCTCGGTCGAGGCCATTCTTTCGGTCGAGCCGGGTGCGCAGGTTCGCCCCGGCGACGTGCTGGCGCGTATCCCGATGGAAAGCGCCAAGACCAAGGACATCACCGGCGGTCTGCCGCGTGTTGCCGAACTGTTCGAGGCACGCCGTCCGAAGGATCACGCCATCATCGCCGAGATCGACGGCACGATCCGCTTCGGCCGCGACTACAAGAACAAGCGCCGCATCATCATCGAGCCACATGACTCGACGCTTGAGCCGGTCGAATACCTGATCCCGAAGGGCAAGCCGTTCCATCTCCAGGACGGCGACGTCATCGAGAAGGGCGACTACATCCTCGACGGCAATCCGGCGCCGCACGACATCCTGGCGATCAAGGGCGTGGAGGCGCTTGCGTCCTACCTCGTCAACGAGATCCAGGAGGTCTACCGCCTGCAGGGCGTGTCGATCAACGACAAGCACATCGAGGTGATCGTTCGCCAGATGCTGCAGAAGGTCGAGATCACCGTCCAGGGCGACTCGACCTACATTCCGGGCGACCACGTCGACGTGATCGAGCTGGAAGAGGTCAACGAGCGCCTGGTCGAGGACGGCAAGAAGCCGGCCGAAGGCCAGCCGGTGCTCTTGGGCATCACCAAGGCCTCGCTGCAGACGCCGTCCTTCATCTCGGCCGCCTCCTTCCAGGAGACGACCAGGGTGCTGACCGAAGCGGCGGTTGCCGGCAAGACCGACATGCTGCAGGGGCTGAAGGAAAACGTCATCGTCGGCCGGCTGATCCCGGCCGGCACCGGCGGCACGATGAGCCAGATCCGGCGCATCGCCACCTCGCGCGACGAGTTGATCATCGACGAGCGCCGCAGGGCGTCAGGCGTCGAGGTCGCCGAACCGATGTTGACCGACATGGTCAACGCCGCGCAGTAAGCGCGGCGGCACAGATCTCAGGCAACAAAGCCGCCGGGGCAACCCGGCGGCTTTTTTGTTTGTTGCGTTGAAGCGTATGTCGATGGTGACGGAATGGGAGTAATGCGATAGCCCTGCCGTTCACGGGGAGAAGGTGGCGGCAGCCAGATGAGGGGCGGCGCAACGTTTGCAAGATGGTCAGGACCGGAGCGATGGTCGCTCCTTACAGCTTCAGTCGAAAAACGCTTCCACTACATTGCGCTTGCCGAGCATGAAGGCGTCGGCGACATGCTGCAGCGGGGCGAGATCGACATCGGAGACGCCGGCGCGCACGATCTCGGCGAAACGCCTGTAGAGCATCGGATATTCGGCTTCCGGCTCGTCGTGAACGACGCGGCCGTCGACCTCGAGTTTTGATCCGCCGCCCGAAAGCACCATCGCGCCCTTGTCCGTCTCGGCCAGAATGTCCCAGCTTTGCGGGCCGGTCTGGCGCCAGTCGAGCTCCATCGTCACCGGCAATCCACCAGAGGTGCGGAAGGCGATATGGGCGGCGATCGGGGCGGCGCGGTTTTCGGGAAAATCGAGAATTGCCGAGGTGATGAACATCGCCGGCAATATGTGGGTCGCGATCGACAGCGCGTTGATGCCGGGATCGAAGACGCCGAAGCCGCCTGGGGCCCAGATCCAGTCCTGATTCGGGTGCCAGCGGCGCACGTCTTCCTTCCAGTTGATGGCTGCCGATCTGATCTGGGTCGAGCCGAGGAATGCACGCGCGGCTTCCACCGCCGGCGCATAGCGCGAATGCCAACTGGCGAACAGCGAGACGCCGTTCGCGACCGCTAGCGCCTTCAAATCCTCGACCTCGCTGACCGTGGCGCCGGGCGGCTTTTCCAGGAAGACATGCTTTTTCGCTTCGAGCGCGGTCCGTGCGGCATCATAGCGGAACTGCGGCGGCATGCAGAGCGATACGGCATCGAGCTCCGGCACAGCGTCGAGCATCGCCTCGATGGTTGGGAAATTCGGGATGTCTTCCACCTTGCCGTGCCGGCTGGCGGCAGCGGCGAGGCGATAGGCCTGGTCCTTTGCCAAGGCCGGCAGGTGCTGGTCGCGGACGATCTTTCCCACCCCGACGATGCCGAGCTTGATGGGGTTGCTGTTCGAGGACATGGGAGACTCCGCGGATTGGATGCGCTTGGCTGTCAGCAGCGAATGGTTCTTAGCAGAGAACCGATGCCGGGCAAGTCTCGGCGGAGTCGGACATGACGGTCCCAGGCGAGGGCAGGTACAGCCGCCATTGCCTCTCGTTCAGACTGGCCCTGCTTCAGACTGGCCCTGCTTCAGGCCGGAACGTCGAAGGTGACGATCGACACTTCGCCTTCGAGCGCGCCCTGATAGGCCGACAGGTGCGGCTCTTCGTCGGGCACGCCGTCCAGGTCGCCTATCTGGTCGAGCTCCGCCTCGGCGTAACCTTCGGCCGAGAGCGATTCGAGCGCCCGGCGCACCGCCGAATCGTCGTCGGGCGCGACCAGCATGAGGTGGACGCCTTCCGGCTTGCCGCCCTTCCTTTTCCATGCGCGGCCGGTGATGATGGTGACCGGGCGCTCATCATTGTCGTTCACGGGCTGATTCCTCCGGGCGAGGGGATTTGCGCTATTCATGCCGCCTTTTTCGCATGAAGCATGGCCGCGCAACAGCCGAAAGCCGGTCACTTTCTTCCTTCCTCTTGCAAAATGACGAAAGAAAATTACATGCGCCTTTCGCATGGCTGCCAAGCCTTGGTTTCAGCGTAATATTTGGCGCTCCGGGGTTGACGGGCAACAGGCTTGCGAGTAGAAGCCGGCCAGTCAGAACCGATGTGAGGCTCTCCCTTCCGAAGCGACACGCTTTGGAGTTTGCCTCAAACAGGGTTCGTTTTACGAGCGAAAAGACATTTCCGGCGTGCATGAAGCGGCTTCCGCTTCCTCTGCCATTTGTTCGGGCAAGACCGCGAGGCGCGGTTTGTGGCCCGAATTTGCGTATGGAAATGACGCTTTGAGCGGCCCTGACCGGGCGAGACACGGAATTGAGAGACAAGAGGGTTTAATGCCTACCGTCAACCAGCTGATCCGCAAGCCGCGCATTGCGCCGGTGAAGCGCAACAAGGTCCCGGCCATGCAGCAGAACCCGCAGAAGCGGGGCGTCTGCACGCGCGTCTACACAACGACGCCGAAGAAGCCGAACTCGGCGCTGCGCAAGGTCGCCAAGATCCGCCTGACCAATGGTTTTGAAGTGATCGGCTACATCCCCGGCGAAGGCCACAACCTTCAGGAACACTCGGTGGTGATGATCCGCGGCGGCCGCGTCAAGGATCTTCCGGGCGTCCGCTACCATATCATCCGCGGCGTGCTCGACACGCAGGGTGTGAAGAACCGCAAGCAGCGCCGTTCGAAGTACGGCGCCAAGCGTCCGAAGTGACCGAAGCGTAGCCAAGGTCATCCCGGACGGCGCCAGGCGACGATCCGGGATCCAGGCCACCACGCAGAATTGAGGCAGAGAAAAAATGTCCCGTCGTCACAGTGCAGAAAAGCGTGAGATCAACCCGGACCCGAAGTTCGGTGATCTGATCGTCACCAAGTTCATGAATGCCGTCATGTATGACGGCAAGAAGTCGGTTGCCGAGACCATCGTCTACGGTGCGCTCGACCAGGTCCAGTCCAAGACCAAGCAGGAGCCGGTCACCGTCTTCCATCAGGCGCTCGACAATGTAGCGCCGCATGTGGAAGTGCGTTCGCGCCGCGTCGGTGGTGCCACCTACCAGGTTCCGGTCGACGTGCGCCCCGAGCGCCGTCAGGCGCTGGCCATCCGCTGGCTGATCGCTGCGGCCCGCAACCGCAACGAGACCACTATGGTCGACCGCCTCTCCGGCGAGCTGATGGACGCGGCCAACAACCGCGGCACCGCCGTGAAGAAGCGTGAAGACACCCACAAAATGGCAGAAGCCAACCGCGCCTTCGCGCACTACCGCTGGTAAAGCGCGAACGAGACTGAAGAGGCACCTCCCATGGCCCGCGAATATAAAATCGAAGACTACCGCAATTTCGGTATCATGGCGCATATCGACGCCGGCAAGACGACGACCACCGAGCGCGTCCTCTACTACACGGGCAAGTCGCACAAGATCGGCGAAGTCCATGACGGCGCTGCCACCATGGATTGGATGGAGCAGGAGCAGGAGCGCGGCATCACCATCACGTCCGCCGCGACCACGACCTTCTGGAAGGCTCGTGACGGCAAGATGCATCGCTTCAATATCATCGACACCCCCGGCCACGTCGACTTCACCATCGAGGTCGAGCGTTCGCTGCGTGTGCTCGACGGCGCCATCGCGCTGCTCGACGCCAATGCCGGTGTCGAGCCGCAGACGGAGACCGTCTGGCGCCAGGCCGACAAGTACCGCGTGCCGCGCATGATCTTCTGCAACAAGATGGACAAGATCGGCGCTGATTTTTACCGCTCGGTCGAGATGATCGGTTCGCGCCTCGGCGCACATGCCGTCGTCATGCAGTTGCCGATCGGCGCCGAGACCGAGTTCAAGGGCGTCGTCGACCTCGTCGAGATGAACGCGCTGGTCTGGCGTGACGAAACGCTGGGCGCCGCCTGGGACGTCGTCGAGATCCCGGAAGACCTCAAGGCTCGTGCCGAAGAATACCGTGAGAAGATGATCGAGGCCGCCGTCGAAATGGACGAGACGGCGCTTGAGAATTACCTCGAAGGCAAGATGCCGAGCAATGACGAGATCCGCGCGCTGATCCGCAAGGGCACCATTGCGGTGAAATTCTATCCGATGTTCTGTGGCTCGGCCTTCAAGAACAAAGGCGTGCAGCCGCTGCTCGACGCCGTCGTCGAATACCTGCCGTCGCCGGCCGATGTTCCGGCCATCAAGGGCGTCGACGCCAAGACCGATGCCGAGATCGAGCGTCATGCCGACGACAACGAGCCGCTGTCGATGCTCGCCTTCAAGATCATGAACGACCCGTTCGTCGGTTCGCTCACCTTTGCCCGCATCTATTCGGGCAAGCTCACCAAGGGCATTTCGGTCGACAACACGGTCAAGGGCAAGAAAGAGCGCATCGGCCGCATGCTGCAGATGCATGCGAACTCGCGCGCCGACGTCGAAGAGGCTTTTGCTGGTGATATCGTCGCACTGGCTGGTCTCAAGGACACGACCACGGGCGACACGCTCAGTGATCCGCTGCATCCGGTCATCCTCGAGCGCATGGAATTCCCCGATCCGGTCATCCAGATCGCTATTGAGCCGAAGACCAAGAACGACCAGGAAAAGATGGGCCTCGCCCTTCACCGCCTGGCCGCCGAGGATCCGTCCTTCCGCGTCAAGACCGACGAGGAAAGCGGCCAGACGATCATTTCCGGCATGGGCGAACTTCACCTCGACATCATCGTCGACCGCATGCGTCGCGAGTTCAAGGTCGAGGCCAATGTCGGCGCGCCGCAGGTGGCCTATCGCGAGACGATTACCCGCAGCCAAGAACAGGACTACACGCACAAGAAGCAGACCGGCGGTACCGGTCAGTTCGCCCGCGTCAAGATCCTCTTCGAGCCGAATCCGGAAAGCAGCGAATTCCAGTTCGAAACCAAGATCGTCGGCGGCGCTGTGCCGAAGGAATACATCCCCGGCGTCGAAAAGGGCATCAACAGCGTCATGACGTCGGGCCCGTTCGCCGGCTTCCCGATGATCGGCGTCAAGGCGACGCTGATCGATGGTGCCTACCACGATGTGGACTCCAGCGTTCTGGCCTTCGAAATCGCTGGCCGTGCCTGCTTCCGTGAAGCGGCGCCCAGGCTTGGTGTGCAGTTGCTCGAGCCGATCATGAAGGTCGAAGTGGTGACGCCGGAAGATTATGTCGGCAGCGTCATCGGCGATTTGAACGGCCGTCGCGGCCAGATCCAGGGCCAGGAAGCCCGTGGTGTGGCGGTGGTTATCAACGCGATGGTGCCGCTCGCCAACATGTTCAAATACGTCGACAATTTGCGCTCGATGAGCCAGGGCCGCGCGGCCTACACGATGCAGTTCGATCACTACGAGCCGGTGCCGACCGCGGTCGCTCAGGAAGTCCAGAAGAAATACGCGTAACCCGGGCGGGTTGCAGCGCTAACTTAATTCAAAGCCCGCACGGGCGAGCAGGAATGGAGACATCACATGGCAAAAGGTAAATTCGAGCGTACAAAGCCTCATGTGAACATTGGCACGATTGGCCACGTCGATCATGGCAAGACGTCGTTGACGGCGGCGATCACCAAGTATTTTGGCGAATACAAGCGCTACGACCAGATTGATGCGGCGCCTGAAGAGAAGGCGCGCGGCATCACCATCTCGACGGCGCATGTCGAATACGAGACGGCTGCCCGCCACTACGCCCATGTCGACTGCCCCGGCCACGCCGACTATGTGAAGAACATGATCACCGGCGCTGCGCAGATGGACGGCGCGATCCTGGTTGTGTCGGCCGCCGACGGCCCGATGCCGCAGACCCGCGAGCACATCCTGCTGGCCCGTCAGGTCGGCGTGCCGTCGATCGTGGTGTTTTTGAACAAGGTCGACCAAGTCGACGACGCCGAGCTGCTCGAGCTGGTCGAGCTCGAGGTGCGTGAGCTGTTGACCAAGAACGAGTTCCCCGGCGACGACATTCCGATCGTCAAGGGCTCGGCGCTTGCGGCTCTGGAAGATTCCGACAAGAAGATCGGCGAGGACGCGATCCGCGAATTGATGGCTGCGGTCGACGACTACATCCCGACGCCGGTTCGTCCGCTGGACAAGCCGTTCCTGATGCCGATCGAGGACGTGTTCTCGATCTCGGGCCGCGGCACGGTTGTGACCGGCCGCGTCGAGCGCGGCGTGGTCAAGGTCGGCGAGGAGCTCGAGATCATCGGCATCCGTCCGACGACCAAGACGACTTGCACCGGCGTCGAGATGTTCCGCAAGCTGCTCGACCAGGGCCAGGCCGGCGACAACATCGGCGCGCTGCTGCGCGGTGTCGACCGTGAAGGTGTCGAGCGCGGCCAGGTTCTGGCCAAGCCCGGCACGGTCAAGCCGCACAAGAAGTTCGTGGCCGAAGCCTACATCCTGACCAAGGACGAGGGTGGCCGTCACACGCCGTTCTTCACCAACTACCGTCCGCAGTTCTATTTCCGCACGACCGACGTGACCGGCATCGTGTCGCTGCCGGAAGGCACCGAGATGGTGATGCCGGGCGACAACATCACGGTCGATGTCGAGTTGATCGTGCCGATCGCCATGGAAGAGAAGCTGCGCTTCGCCATCCGTGAAGGCGGCCGCACCGTCGGTGCCGGCATCGTCGTCACCATCAAAGAATAATTTGGACTTAAACCGATCTGTCGCGGGCGCTGCCCGCGCCGCGCCAGAACAAGGAAGTGACGCATGAACGGACAGAATATCCGCATCCGCCTGAAGGCGTTTGATCACCGGGTGCTCGACGCCTCAACACGGGAAATCGTGTCGACGGCCAAGCGCACCGGTGCCAACGTCCGCGGCCCCATTCCGCTGCCGACGCGGATCGAAAAGTTCACGGTCAACCGGTCGCCTCACGTCGACAAGAAGAGCCGCGAGCAGTTCGAGATGCGCACGCACAAGCGTTTGCTCGATATCGTCGATCCAACCCCGCAGACGGTCGACGCTTTGATGAAGCTCGATCTTGCCGCCGGTGTCGACGTCGAGATCAAGCTCTAAGGAACCAGAGGGGCGGGGCAACCCGCAACTCTGAAGGAACAAGAGGCGTGGAGGGGCGACAGCCCCGACAGGGAACTCTAAAGGAATTGAACCGATGCGTTCAGGTGTGATTGCAAAGAAGGTGGGAATGACCCGCATCTACAACGATGCCGGGGAACATGTTCCCGTCACTGTTCTCCAGATGGAGAACTGCCAGGTCGTGGCGCAGCGCACGCAGGAGAAGAACGGCTATACCGCCGTCCAGCTCGGCGTTGGCCTTGCCAAGGTGAAGAATACGTCGAAGGCGATGCGCGGCCATTTCGCGACCGCTTCCGTCGAGCCGAAGGCCAAGGTTGCCGAATTCCGCGTCTCCGCCGACAACATGATCGATGTCGGCGCCGAGATCACCGTCGATCATTTCGTCGCCGGCCAGAAGGTCGATGTGACGGGGACCACGATCGGTAAGGGTTTTCAGGGCGTCATCAAGCGGCACCACATGGGCGGCGGCCGCGCGACCCACGGCAACTCGGTCTCGCACCGTACCCACGGCTCGACCGGCCAGCGCCAGGACCCGGGCAAGGTGTTCAAGGGCAAGCATATGGCTGGCCACATGGGTGACACCCGCGTCACAACGCAGAATGTCGAAGTCGTCTCGACTGACGCCGATCGCGGCCTGATCCTGATCCGCGGCGCGGTTCCCGGTTCGAAGGGCGCCTGGATCCTGGTCCGCGATGCGGCCAAGATTGCGCTGCCGGCCAATGCGCCGAAGCCTGCCGCAATCCGCGCTGTTGCAACCAATGATGCCGCCAAGAACGATGCCCCGGCCACAGTAGATGCCCCGGCCACAGAGGGAGCGGAATAATGGACCTCAAGATCACAACGCTTGGCGGCAAGGACGCCGGCAAGGTGAAACTCTCCGAGGAGATTTTCGGCCTTGATCCGCGCGAGGACATCCTGCAGCGCGTCGTGCGCTGGCAGCTTGCCAAGAAGCAGCAGGGCACGCACAAGACCAAGGGTCGCGCCGAGATCGCTCGGACCGGCGCCAAGATGTACAAGCAGAAGGGTACGGGCCGCGCCCGTCACCATTCGGCACGCGCTCCGCAGTTCCGCGGCGGCGGCAAGGCCCACGGTCCGGTCGTCCGCAGCCACGAGCACGATTTGCCGAAGAAGGTGCGTGCGCTGGGCCTCAAGCATGCTCTTTCGGCCAAGGCCAAGAGCGCATCGCTCATCATCATCGACGAGTTGATGATGACTGAGGCCAAGACCAAGGCGCTGATCGCGAATTTCGCGACGCTGGGCCTGTCCAACGCCCTGCTGATCGGCGGCGCCGAGCTCGATAAGAACTTCAAGCTGGCGGCGACGAACATCCCGAACATCGACGTGCTGCCCATCCAGGGCATCAACGTCTACGACATTCTGCGCCGCGGCACGCTGGTCCTCTCGAAGGCCGCCGTCGAGGCTCTCGAGGAGCGCTTCAAATGACCGACCTTCGTCACTACGACGTGATCGTCTCGCCGGCGATCACCGAAAAGTCGACCATGGCTTCCGAGCAAAACCAGGTCGTCTTCAACGTCGCCAAGAAGGCGTCGAAGCCGGAAATCAAGGCCGCCGTCGAAGCGCTGTTCGGCGTCAAGGTGATGGCCGTGAACACGCTTGTCCGCAAGGGCAAGATCAAGCGCTTCCGCGGCACGATCGGCCGCCAGAGCGACGTCAAGAAGGCGATTGTGACGCTGGCCGACGGCCAGTCGATCGACGTCGCGACGGGTCTCTGAGCAAGACCGCGAGGACAGAAACATGGCACTGAAAAAATTCAACCCGATAACGCCGAGCACCCGCCAGCTGGTCATCGTCGATCGCTCGGGCCTCTATAAGGGCAAGCCTGTCAAGGGCCTGACCGAAGGCCTGACCAAGTCGGGCGGCCGCAACAATTACGGCCGCATCACGGCCCGCTTCATCGGCGGCGGTCACAAGCGTACGTACCGCATCATCGATTTCAAGCGCCGCAAGTTCGACGTTGTCGGCACGGTCGAGCGTATCGAATACGATCCGAACCGCAGCGCCTTCATCGCGCTGATCAAGTATGACGATGGCGAGCTGTCCTACATCATTGCCCCGCAGCGCCTTGCTGCCGGCGACAAGATCGTGGCCGGCGAAGCGGTCGACGTGAAGCCGGGCAATGCGATGCCGCTGGCCTCGATGCCGGTCGGCACGATCGTCCACAACATCGAGCTGAAGCCAGGCAAGGGCGCCCAGGTTGCCCGTTCGGCTGGTGGCTATGCCCAGCTCGTCGGCCGTGACCAGGGCATGGCGATCCTGCGCCTGAATTCGGGTGAGCAGCGTGTCGTCCACGGCTCGTGCATGGCCACTGTCGGCGCCGTGTCCAACCCGGACCACGGCAACATCAATGACGGCAAGGCAGGCCGCACGGTGTGGCGGGGAAAACGTCCGCACAACCGCGGCGTGACCATGAACCCGGTCGACCATCCGCATGGCGGCGGCGAAGGCCGCACCTCGGGTGGCCGCCATCCGGTTTCGCCTTGGGGCAAGCCGACCAAGGGCAAGAAGACGCGGTCCAATAAGGCGACCGACAAGTTCATCCTGCGCTCGCGCCATCAGCGCAAGAGCTAAGAAGAGGTAACGCCAAGTGACTCGTTCGATTTGGAAAGGCCCCTTCATTGACGGCTACCTTCTCAAGAAGGTGGACAAGGTTCGTGAAGGTGGTCGCAATGAGGTGATCAAGATGTGGAGCCGTCGCTCCACCATCCTGCCGCAGTTCGTCGGCTTCACCTTCGGTGTCTACAACGGCCAGAAGCACGTTCCCGTTTCGGTGAACGAGGACATGGTCGGCCACAAGTTCGGTGAATTCGCTCCGACCCGGACCTATTACGGTCACGGCGCGGATAAGAAGGCGAAGAGGAAATAATCATGGGCAAGGCCAAAGCTCCGCGCAGGCTTGCTGACAACGAAGCGCGCGCCGTGTTGCGCACGATCCGTATCAGCCCGCAGAAGCTGAACCTCGTTGCCGCGCTGATCCGCGGCAAGAAGGTCGCGACAGCGCTTTCCGATCTCGAATTCTCGGCCAAGCGGATTTCCGGCACGGTCAAGAAGACGCTGGAATCGGCAATCGCCAACGCGGAAAACAACCACGACCTCGATGTCGATGCGCTGATCGTGGCGGAAGCCTATGTCGGCAAGTCGATCGTCATGAAGCGGTTCCATGCCCGTGGCCGTGGTCGCGCCAGCCGTATCGAGAAGCCGTTCTCGCACCTCACGATCGTCGTTCGTGAAGTCGAAGAAAAAGGGGAGGCCGCATAATGGGCCAGAAAGTCAATCCGATCGGTCTGCGTCTCGGCATCAACCGCACCTGGGATTCGCGCTGGTTCGCGAACACCGGCGAGTATGGCAAGCTGCTGCATGAGGACATCAAGATCCGCAAATATCTTGAGAAGGAACTCAAGCAGGCTGCGATTTCGAAGGTCGTGATCGAGCGTCCGCACAAGAAGTGCCGCGTCACCATCCATGCGGCGCGTCCGGGCCTGATCATTGGCAAGAAGGGCGCCGACATCGAGAAGCTTCGCAAGAAGCTGATGGAGATGACGAAGTCCGAGACGCATTTGAACATCGTCGAAGTGCGCAAGCCCGAGATCGATGCGACGCTGGTCGCCCAGTCGATCGCCCAGCAGCTCGAGCGTCGTATCGCGTTCCGCCGCGCCATGAAGCGCGCCGTGCAGTCGGCGATGCGCCTCGGTGCCGAAGGCATCCGCATCAACTGCGCCGGCCGTCTCGGCGGCGCCGAGATCGCGCGCATGGAATGGTACCGCGAAGGTCGCGTGCCGCTGCATACGCTGCGCGCCGACGTCGACTACGGCACGGCCGAAGCGCACACGGCTTACGGCATCTGCGGCGTCAAGGTCTGGGTGTTCAAGGGCGAAATCCTCGAGCACGACCCGATGGCTTCGGAGCGCCGTGCGACCGAGGGCGATCATGCGCATGGCGGTGGTGGTGAGCGCGAACGCGGTCGCCGTCGCGAAAACGCCTGAGACAGTTGAGAATTTGGAGTTAGAACGATGCTGCAGCCAAAGCGCACAAAGTTCCGCAAGCAGTTCAAGGGCCGTATCCACGGTGCCGCCAAGGGTGGCACCAATCTGGATTTCGGCGGTTTCGGGCTGAAGGCGCTTGAGCCGAACCGCGTCACCGCGCGTGAGATCGAGGCGGCCCGCCGCGCGATCACCCGCGAAATGAAGCGCGCCGGCCGCGTCTGGATCCGTATCTTCCCGGACGTGCCGGTGACGTCGAAGCCGACCGAAGTCCGCATGGGCAAGGGCAAGGGCGCGGTCGACTACTGGGCGGCGCGCGTCAAGCCAGGCCGCATCATGTTCGAGATCGACGGCGTCAATGAGGAAACCGCCCGTGAGGCGCTGCGTCTCGGCGCGGCCAAGCTCTCGGTCAGGACGCGCTTCGTACAGCGCATCGCAGAATAAGGACGGGCTGATCATGAAAGCCGAAGACATCCGGACCAAGACCCAGGACCAGCTGACCGACGATCTGGCCAGCCTGAAGAAGGAGCAGTTCAACCTGCGCTTCCAGAAGGCCACCGGCCAGCTAGAGAAGACCGCGCGCGTGAGGCAGGTCCGCAAGGACATTGCGCGTATCAAGACCATCGCTGCGGAAAAGTCCGCGGCTAAGAAGGCTTAAGGACGAAAACCATGCCAAAGCGCATTCTGCAGGGCACCGTCGTCAGCGACAAAAACGAGAAGACGGTTGTCGTCAAGGTCGAACGGCGCTTCACGCATCCCGTGATGAAGAAGACCGTGCGCATGACCAAGAAGTACAAGGCGCACGACGAAAACAACGCCCACAAGGTCGGCGATCAGGTGTTTATCCAGGAATCGAAGCCGATTTCCAAGGACAAGCGCTGGACCGTAGTGTCTTCGGACCAGGCGTAAACAACGAATTTTGGACAGACCGGGGAGGGGCTTTGAGCCCGTCCCGTTAGAAGAGAAGAAGGCGGCCAGTCATGATTCAGATGCAAACAAACCTCGACGTCGCGGATAATTCCGGCGCCCGTCGTGTCATGTGCATCAAGGTGCTGGGCGGCTCGAAGCGGAAATACGCTTCCGTGGGCGACATCATCGTGGTGTCGATCAAGGAAGCCATCCCGCGCGGCCGCGTCAAGAAGGGCGATGTGATGAAGGCGGTCGTGGTTCGCACGGCCAAGGACATCCGCCGCCCGGACGGCAGCGTGATCCGTTTCGACAAGAACGCGGCCGTTCTCGTCGACAACAAGAAAGAGCCGATCGGCACGCGTATCTTCGGACCGGTTCCGCGCGAACTCCGCGCCAAGAACCACATGAAGATCATCTCGCTCGCGCCTGAAGTGCTGTAAGGAGCCGGACCAATGCAGAAGATTAGAAAAGGCGACAAGGTCGTCGTGCTGGCCGGCAAGGACAAGGGCCGTTCGGGCGAAGTCCTCTCGGTACAGCCGAAGGAAGACACCGCGCTGGTGCGCGGCGTCAACATGATCCGTCGTCACCAGAAGCAGTCCCAGTCCCAAGAGGGCGGGATCATCACCAAGGAAGCGCCGATCCAGCTGTCGAACATCGCGCTGGCCGACCCCAAGGATGGCAAGCCGACCCGCGTCGGTTTCATCTTCCAGAAGGACGGCAAGAAGGTGCGCGTCGCCAAGCGCTCGGGAGAAGTCATCAATGGCTAAGTCTCAAACCAAGCAGGCGACTGCCCAGAACACGCCGCGCCTCAAGCAGGTCTACAACGAGACCATTCGCAAGGCGCTGCAGGAGCAGTTCGGCTACGAGAACGAGATGCAGGTTCCGCGCATCGACAAGATCGTGCTGAACATGGGCGTCGGCGAAGCGACCGGCGATTCGAAGAAGCCTTCGATCGCGGCCGAGGATCTTGCGATGATCGCCGGCCAGAAGGCCGTCGTCACCCACGCCCGCAATTCGATCGCCGGCTTCAAGGTCCGCGAAAAGATGCCGATCGGCGCCAAGGTCACGCTGCGCAAGGAACGCATGTACGAGTTCCTCGACCGCCTCGTGAACATCGCGCTGCCGCGCGTCCGCGACTTCCGCGGACTCAATCCGAAGAGCTTCGATGGCCGTGGCAACTATGCCATGGGCATCAAGGAACACATCGTGTTCCCGGAGATCAACTACGACAAGGTTGATCAGATCTGGGGCATGGACGTCATCGTTTGTACGACTGCGAAGACGGACGACGAAGCCAGGGCATTGCTCAAGGCCTTCAACTTCCCCTTCCGCCAGTAACGGCAGCGAGAAAAGGAAAAATCTGAATGGCAAAGACCAGCTCAGTCGAGAAGAACAACAGGCGCCGCAAGCTTGTGGACCAGTACGCTGCCAAGCGTAAGGCCCTCAAGGCGATCATCATGGATCAGTCCAAGCCGATGGAAGAGCGCTTTCGCGCTCAGCTGAAGCTTGCGGCACTGCCGCGCAACTCGGCCAAGATCCGCATCCGCAACCGCTGCGAAGTCACCGGACGTCCGCGTGCTTACTATCGCAAGCTCAAAGTATCGCGCATCGCGCTTCGTGATCTCGGCAACAACGGCCAGATCCCGGGCCTGGTCAAGTCGAGCTGGTAAGGAGGACATAACATGTCATTGAGCGATCCTCTCGGCGATATGCTGACCCGCATCCGCAACGCCTATGGCCGCAAGAAGTCGAGCGTTTCGACGCCGGCCTCGCGCCTGCGTACCCGCGTCCTCGACGTGCTGAAGGCGGAAGGCTATATCCGCGACTACAGCCAGACCGACTTCGACAACGGCAAGTCCGAAATCGAGATCGAGCTGAAGTATTTCGACGGTGCGCCGGTCGTGCGCGAAATCGCCCGCGTCTCGAAGCCGGGCCGTCGCGTCTACGTTTCGGCGAAGTCGATCCCGCACGTCGCCAACGGCCTCGGCATCGCCATCCTTTCGACGCCGAAGGGCGTGATGGCCGACCACGAAGCGCGTGAACAGAATGTCGGCGGGGAAATCCTCTGCCAGATATTCTAATCTGGCTGACCTGAAACAAGAGAAGTGACGAGGACAACAAAATGTCTCGTATTGGAAAGAAACCCGTTTCGCTGCCGCAGGGCGTGACCGCGACCGTCGACGGCCAGACCGTCACGGCGAAGGGCCCCAAGGGTGAGCTGAAGTTCGTGGTGAACGACGAAGTGCTGGTCAAGATGGAAGGCAGCGAGATCGCTGTCCAGCCGCGCGACCAGACCAAGACCGCCCGCTCCAAATGGGGCATGTCGCGCACGCAGATCGTCAACATCCTGCAGGGCGTCAAGGACGGTTTTGAAAAGAAGCTCGAGATCACCGGCGTCGGCTATCGCGCCGCCATGCAGGGCAAGAACCTGCAGTTGGCGCTCGGCTTCAGCCATGACGTCGTCTACGAAACGCCGCAGGACATCACGATCACCGTGCCGAAGCCGACGGAAATCACCGTGACCGGCATCGACAAGCAGAAGGTCGGCCAGGTTGCTGCCGAGATCCGCGAATATCGCGGTCCCGAGCCGTACAAGGGTAAGGGCGTTCGTTACGCTGGCGAGAAGATCGTCCGCAAGGAAGGCAAGAAGAAGTAATTTCAACGCCGCGGGGAGCGGTCGCGGGAGGCTTGTCCTACCGCACAGGGTTGCCCCCGTTTTTTGAAGGCAAGGAACTGATATCATGGGCTCGAAAGAATCCACCCAACGCCGCGCTCAGCGCGTCCGCCGCCAGATCAAGAAGGTCGCAGGCGAGCGTCCGCGCCTGTCGGTCCACCGCACGTCGAAGAACATCTACGTGCAGGTCATCGACGACGCCAAGGGCCACACCATCGCTGCTGCCTCGACGCTGGAGAAGGACCTCAAGGGTTCGCTCAAGACCGGTGCCGACACTGCCGCCGCAGTGGCAATCGGCAAGCTGATTGCCGAGCGCGCTTCGAAGGCCGGCGTCAAGGAAGTCGTCTTCGACCGCGGACCGTACATCTATCACGGCCGCGTCAAGGCACTGGCCGAGGCTGCCCGTGAAGGCGGCTTGAGCTTCTAAAAAGTTTCGCCCCCGGCAACCCCACAGAGGGAACCGGATATCATCATCAACCGTGCTTCCGGAAAAAAACAAGGAACAGGATATGGCACAGGAACGTAGGGATGGCGGCCGCGGCCGTGATCGCGAAGAGCGCGACGACGGCATGGTGGACAAGCTCGTCCACATCAACCGCGTCGCCAAGGTCGTCAAGGGCGGCCGGCGCTTCGGTTTTGCAGCACTCGTCGTCGTCGGCGACCAGAAGGGCCGCGTCGGCTTCGGTCATGGCAAGGCGCGCGAAGTGCCTGAGGCGATCCGCAAGGCGACCGAATCGGCCAAGCGCGACATGATCTTCGTGCCGCTGCGCTCGGGCCGTACGCTGCACCACGACGTCGAGGGACGCTGGGGTGCCGGACGCGTTCTGCTGCGCGCTGCCAAGCAGGGTACCGGCATCATCGCCGGCGGCCCGATGCGCGCCGTCTTCGAGACGCTCGGCATGCATGACGTGGTCGCCAAGTCGATGGGTTCGTCGAACCCGTACAACATGGTTCGCGCCACCTTCGACGCGCTGAAGAGCCAGATGCATCCCAAGGATGTGGCCGCGGCGCGCGGCATCAAGTATTCGACGCTTCAGGCCCGCCGCGGCACCGCCGTTGCGGCCGAAGAATAGTCGATCTGACCAGGGATTTTGACCATGGCCAAGAAAGCAACCAAGACCATCACCGTCGAGCAGATCGGTTCGCCGATCCGCCGGCCGAAGGAGCAGCGCGCGACGCTGGTCGGCCTCGGCCTCAACAAGATGCACAAGCAGCGCACGCTGGAGGATACACCCTCCGTGCGCGGCATGATCGCTGCCGTCCAGCATCTCGTCCGCGTCGTGGACGAGGGCTGAGCCAGAGCGCAGGAGAACTCAGATGAAACTCAACGATCTGCGTGACAAGGACGGCGCGACGCATTCCAAGAAGCGTCTCGGCCGCGGCATCGGTTCCGGCTCGGGCAAGACCGCCGGTCGCGGCGTCAAGGGCCAGAAGGCGCGCTCCGGCGTCGCCATCAACGGCTTCGAGGGCGGCCAGATGCCGCTCTACCGGCGCCTGCCGAAGCGTGGCTTCAACAACATCTTCGCCAAGAGCTTCACTGTCGTGTCGCTGGCCCGCATCCAGGCCGCGCTCGACGCCAAGAAGCTCGACGCCAAGGCGACCGTGACGGCCGAAGCGCTGGTCGCTGCCGGCGTCATCCGCCGCGTCAAGGATGGCGTACGCATCCTCTCCGACGGCGACATCAAGTCGAAGCTCGCCTTCGACGTGGCCGGCGCCTCCAAGGCTGCCATCGAGAAGATCGAAAAGGCCGGCGGTTCGGTGAAGCTGCCGGAAAAGGCAGCCGCCGAGTAACGTCGATTTGAAGCGCGATCGGCAAGAGTGGGATACGTTTCGCTTTTGATTGCGCTTTGATCCGACCAATATGGCGGCCGCGTCAACGCGGCCGCTTGCATGTTTGCAGTCCGGAGCTTATCTCGTGAGCTTCGGTGACACGCGCCGCCTGAGTTGCGGGCCATCGAGCGTGACCAAGCGGAGAATCAGGCATGGCTTCGGCTGCTGAACAACTAGCCTCGAATCTGAATTTCTCGGCCTTCGCCAAGGCGGAGGATCTGAAGAAGCGCATCTGGTTCACCATCGGTGCGCTGCTCGTCTACCGCCTCGGCACCTATATCCCACTGCCCGGCATCAATCCCGACGCTTTCGCCCAAGCCTTCTCGTCGCAGAGCAAGGGCGTGCTCGGCATGTTCAACATGTTCGCCGGCGGCGCCGTGGAGCGCATGGCGATCTTTGCCCTCGGCATCATGCCCTACATCTCCGCTTCCATCATCATGCAGCTGATGACCTCCGTCATCCCGTCTCTGGAAGCGCTGAAGAAGGAAGGCGAGCAGGGCCGCAAGGTCATCAACCAGTACACGCGCTACGGCACCGTGCTTTTGGCACTGGTCCAGGCCTATGGCATTTCTGTCGGACTGGAAGGCGGCAACGGCATCGTCAGCGATCCAGGCATGTTCTTCCGCGTCTCGACGGTCATCACGCTGGTCGGCGGCACCATGTTCCTGATGTGGCTCGGCGAGCAGATCACCGCCCGCGGCATCGGCAACGGCATTTCGCTGATCATCTTTTCCGGCATCGTCGCGGGCCTGCCGCAAGCCATCTCCGGTACGCTGGAACTTGGCCGCACCGGCGCGCTGTCGACCGGCCTAATCCTGGCGATCATCGTTCTCGCCGTCGTCGTCATCGCGCTGATCGTGTTCTTCGAACGTGCCCAGCGACGCTTGCTGATCCAGTATCCGAAGCGCCAGGTCGGCAACCGCATGTTCCAGGGCGACACCTCGCACCTGCCGCTCAAGCTCAACACGGCCGGCGTCATTCCGCCGATCTTCGCCTCTTCGCTGCTGTTGCTGCCGGCGACGGTCGCAGGCTTCTCGCAGACGACCAACATGCCTGCCTGGGCCAGCACCGTCCTGGCGGCTCTCGGCCATGGCCAGCCGCTCTACATGGCGTTCTACGCGGCGATGATCGTGTTTTTCGCCTTCTTCTATACGGCGATCGTCTTCAACCCGAAGGACACCGCCGACCAGCTCAAGAAGCATTCGGGTTTCATTCCGGGCTATCGTCCGGGCGAGCGCACCGCCGATTACATCGACTATGTTCTCACCCGCATCACCGTCGTCGGCGCCATCTATCTGGTGCTGGTGTGTCTGCTGCCCGAGTTCCTGATTTCAGCGACTGGCGTACCATTCTACCTCGGTGGCACATCGCTTCTGATCGTGGTCAGTGTAACGCTCGATACGGTGGCGCAGATTCAGGGTCACCTGATCGCGCACCAGTATGAGGGCCTGATCAAGAAGTCGAAGCTGCGCGGGGGGAAAAAGGCCAGATGAGGTTGATATTGCTTGGACCGCCAGGGGCGGGCAAGGGGACGCAAGCACAAAGACTGGTAGAAAAATACGGCATACCCCAACTCTCCACGGGCGATATGCTGCGCGCTGCTGTCCAGGCCGGCACCGAAGTCGGCAAGCGCGCCAAGGCGGTGATGGACGCGGGCGAACTGGTCTCCGACGCCATCGTCAACGCCATCGTGGCCGAGCGCATCGATCAGGCCGATTGCGCCGGGGGATTCATCCTTGACGGATACCCGCGAACCTTGGTGCAAGCGGACGCGGTTGAATCGATGCTCTCGGATCGCGGCCTCACGCTCGACGCTGTCGTCGAACTTGTCGTCGACGACAAGGCACTGGTTGGTCGAATCGGCAAGCGCGCCGAAGAGGCCAAGGCCGCCGGTCTGCCGGTACGCAAAGACGACAATCCGGCGGTGTTCGAAGAACGCCTGCGGGAGTACTACAAGAAAACGTCGCCGCTGATCGGCTACTACTATGCCAAGGGCAAGCTGAGAGGTGTCGACGGCATGGCCGACATCGATGCGGTGACGCAACAGATCGAAGTGGTGCTCGCGACTGCGACCCAAGGGACGGCAAACGGAAAATAAACGATTACGCTTGACTGAAGCGGCTCGCTGGGGTATGGCGGCCCGTCTTCCTATCAGGCATGAGGCTTGCTTGCCCGCAAGGGCAAGGCAGCCGCTTTGAACTGGAAACTCCCGCATGGGCCGGCCTCCACCGGACGCGGGGCAACTTTGATAGCGCCGGCTTGTCCGGCCCACATGGAGAAGAGAAGAACATGGCTCGTATAGCCGGCGTTAACATTCCGACCAACAAGCGCGTCGTCATTGCGCTTCAGTACATTCACGGCATTGGCAAGAACTTCGCCCAGGAGATCGTCGACAAGGTCGGCATCCCGGCCGAGCGCCGCGTCAACCAGCTGACCGACGCGGAAGTGCTGCAAATCCGCGAGACGATCGACCGCGACTATCAGGTCGAGGGCGACCTGCGCCGCGAAGTATCGATGAACATCAAGCGGCTCATGGACCTCGGCTGCTACCGCGGCCTGCGTCATCGCCGCTCGCTGCCGGTTCGCGGCCAGCGCACGCACACCAATGCGCGCACCCGCAAGGGGCCGGCCAAGTCGATCGCCGGCAAGAAGAAGTAATTTAGGGGAATATGGGAGTAGGGCAGTAGGGCAGTATGTAATGCGGCGCGGTTCGTCTGCGGCCAGACATACTCCCCTACTGCCCTATTCCCTACTCCCTTAGCAAGGTGGAGCCGCTGGCATTACGGCGGTGTAGAGATCAACTGAAAGGACCATCATGGCCAAGGAAGCCACACGTGTTCGCCGTCGCGAACGCAAGAATATCTCGTCGGGCGTTGCCCACGTCAACTCGACCTTCAACAACACGATGATCACCATCACCGACGCGCAGGGCAATTCGATTGCCTGGTCGTCGGCGGGAGCCCAGGGCTTCAAGGGGTCTCGTAAGTCGACTCCGTTCGCTGCCCAGATGGCTGCCGAAGACGTCGCCAAGAAGGCCCAGGAACACGGCATGCGCATGCTCGAGGTCGAGGTCTGCGGACCCGGCTCCGGTCGTGAATCGGCGCTGCGCGCGCTGCAGGCAGCCGGCTTCACCATCACCTCGATCCGTGACGTGACGCCGATCCCACACAATGGCTGCCGTCCGCGCAAGAAGCGCCGCGTCTAATGCATGTCGCCCAAAAGTGCGCAGCGGTTTTGGGGCAACGACATGCATAAAAACACAGACCTAAAGCGCGACGCGCTTTAGGAAATTACCGAACGCCGCGCGAACGCCAATAGCGTTCCTCCACGGCATTCCAGGTCGCCCGCCACGATTGGATGGTGGCGGGTCAACGGAAGGAAAGTATTATGATCCAGAAAAATTGGCAGGAACTGATCAAGCCGAACAAGATCGAGTTTTCGTCGAAGAAGAAGACGCTGACCACGCTGGTCGCCGAGCCGCTCGAGCGCGGCTTTGGTCTCACCCTCGGCAATGCGCTGCGTCGCGTGCTTCTGTCTTCGCTGCGCGGCGCGGCTGTGACCGCCGTGCAGATCGACGGCGTTCTGCATGAATTCTCGTCCATCGCCGGCGTGCGCGAGGACGTGACTGACATCGTCTTGAACATCAAGGAAATCGCCATCCGCATGGAAGGCGACGGCCCCAAGCGCATGGTCGTGCGCAAGCAGGGACCGGGCGCCGTTCTCGCCGGCGACATCCAGACGGTCGGCGACGTCGAGATCCTCAATCCCGACCACGTCATCTGCACGCTGGACGAGGGCGCTGAAATCCGCATGGAGTTCACCGTTGATACCGGCAAAGGCTACGTTCCGGCCGACCGCAATCGCGCCGAAGACGCGCCGATCGGCCTCATCCCGGTCGACAGCCTCTACTCGCCGGTCAAGAAGGTCTCCTACAAGGTCGAGAACACCCGCGAGGGCCAGGTTCTCGACTACGACAAGCTGACCATGACGATCGACACCGACGGTTCGATCTCGGGCGAGGACGCGGTGGCTTTCGCCGCCCGCATCCTGCAGGATCAGCTTGGCCTGTTCGTCAATTTCGACGAGCCGCAGAAGGAAGTCGCCGCCGAACAGGTGACCGAGCTTGCCTTCAACCCGGCGCTGCTCAAGAAGGTCGACGAGCTCGAGCTTTCGGTGCGGTCGGCCAACTGCCTGAAGAACGACAACATCGTCTATATCGGCGACCTGATCCAGAAGACCGAAGCCGAGATGCTGCGCACCCCGAACTTCGGCCGCAAGTCGCTGAACGAGATCAAGGAAGTCCTGGCGGCGATGGGCCTGCACCTCGGCATGGAAGTGCCGGATTGGCCGCCGGAAAACATCGAAGACCTCGCCAAGCGTTACGAAGATCAATATTAAGCTTGATCCCGAAAAGTTGCAGACTTTTCGGATAAGATCATGCGGCTAACCAACTGAGGCTGTGGCCTCTTGAACCCGGAATGAAGGAGAAGAGCCATGCGCCACGGATTTAAAGGCCGCCGGTTCGCCCGCAGCATAAGCCATCGCAAGTCAATGTTTGCCAACCTCGCCGTATCGCTGATCGAGCATGAGCAGATCCTCACCACATTGCCGAAGGCGAAGGATCTGCGTCCGATCGTCGAGAAGCTGGTGACGCTCGGCAAGCGCGGCGATCTGCATGCCCGCCGCCAGGTGATTGCCCAGATCGGCAATGAAGGCGTCGTCAAGCGCCTGTTCGACACGATCGCGCCGCGCTACGCCACCCGCAACGGCGGCTATCTGCGCATCATGAAGGCGGGCTTCCGCCACGGTGACAATGCAGCGATGGCGGTCATCGAGTTCGTCGATCGCGACACCTCGGCCAAGGGCGCGGGCGACCGTGCCCGCATCGAGGCCGAAGGCACCGACGAGGAAGCCGCAGCTGCATAAGCTTCGGTTTCCTGAGTGAGTTTAAGGGGCCTGCGGGCCCCTTTTCGCATTCCGGAGGCGGCAGGGAGCATTTGCTGCGATTTCCTGACTCAGCTCATGCCTTTCCGCCAAAAATAATTCGATTTCATCGCCTTAGCCTTTCATTTTGCACAATCGTCGGGACAATGGCGCCCGACCCGGAGGATTCGGAATGCGCATAAAACGGCTGTCCCTTGTTCTACTCTGCGCCTTGATGGCGCTGGCAGTCGTGCCGGCCGCCAGGCAGGCGCTGGCGCAGGATACCAAAGCCGATCCCGGCCTGTCCGATGTGCTGACCGACCTGCTGCGCGGCGCCGAAGGCGAAAATGCCACCTCCGGTCCAGACAAGCGCGTGCCATTCGGCCGCGAGGAGGTGCAACTGTCCTTCGCGCCGCTGGTCAAGCAGACGGCGCCGGCCGTGGTCAATGTCTATGCCTCGCAGACGGCCAGGATGAGATCGCCCTTCGACGGCGATCCGTTCTTCGAAGAGTTCTTCGGCCGTTCGCAGCCGCGTGCGCAGTCCTCGCTCGGCTCCGGCGTGCTGGTCGATCCGACGGGCATAGTGGTCACCAATTTCCACGTCATCAAGGATGCCGATCAGGTCAAGGTCGCCACCGCGGACGGGCGTGAATTCGACAGCAAGGTGCTGCTCAAGGACGAGACGCTTGACCTCGCCGTGCTCAAGATCTCCGCCGACAAGCCATTTCCGGTCGTCGCCATCGGTGATTCCGACGCGCTCGAGGTTGGCGACCTGTTGCTGGCCATCGGCAATCCCTTCGGTGTCGGCCAGACCACAACCAGCGGCATCGTTTCGGCGCTTGCCCGCAGCCACATCGGCGTTTCCGATTCCAGTTTCTTCATCCAGACCGACGCCGCGATCAATCCCGGCAACTCCGGCGGTGCGCTGATCAACATGGGCGGCCAGCTGGTCGGCATCAACACGGCGATCTACAGCCGCAGCGGCGGCTCGATCGGCATCGGCTTTGCTATTCCCTCCAACATGGTTCGCGCTTTTGCCGATGCGGCCAAGGCCGGACGCGACTTCTTCGAACGGCCCTATATCGGCGCCGAATTCGAGCGCGTGACGCCGCAGATCGCCGAATCGCTCGGCATGGAGACCTCGACCGGCGCGCTGGTCTCGTCTGTCGAAGCAGCAGGGCCGGCGGCCACAGCGGGGCTCAAGGCCGGCGACGTCGTGCTGTCGCTCAACGGCACGCCGGTCGAGAGTATCGAGGCGCTGGATTACCGGATGGCGACGCTGTCGATCGGCACCAGTGCCAGCTTCGCCGTGCTGAGCAAAGGCCAGCAAGCGACGATGGACATCGCGCTGGAGCGCGCGCCGGAAGGTACAAAGCTCGCGGAAGTGACGCTGCGCGGCCGCAGCCCATTTTCCGGTGCCAAGGTTGCTGAACTGTCGCCTCGGCTCGCCCAGCGGCTCGGCATGCGCACGGATGCCAAGGGCGTTACCGTGATCGACATCAATCGCGGTTCGCCCGCAGCCGGTTTCGGCTTCCAGCCGGGCGACATCGTTCGCGAGGTCAATGGCTTGACCATCGATACCGCAGCGACCCTGGAACAGGCATCCATGCAGGAGACTCGCTGGTGGCGCTTTACCGTCGAGCGCGGCGGGCAGATACTGCGCCAGGTGTTGCGTTACTAAGCCCGAACTCGATCCTTCGGACGAGATCGCGCTCCAACGAAAAGAAGTGCATGGCCGATCTGTTCAGTGTCGATGAACCGGAAAAAGCGCCGCCCGGCAGGCCGCTGGCCGACCGACTGCGCCCGAAGAACCTTGCCGAGGTCGTTGGCCAGGAGCATCTGACCGGGCCCGACGGCGCACTGACGCGGCTCATCGGATCAGGCTCGCTCGGCTCGATGATCTTCTGGGGGCCGCCGGGGACGGGCAAGACTACCGTCGCGCGGTTGCTTGCCGGCGAAACCAGCCTTGCCTTCGAACAGATATCGGCGGTGTTTTCCGGCGTCGCCGATTTGAAAAAAGTGTTCGAGACGGCGAAGCTGCGTCGCACCAATGGCCGCCAGACGCTGCTTTTCGTCGACGAGATCCATCGCTTCAACCGCGCCCAGCAGGACAGTTTTCTGCCTGTGATGGAAGACGGCACCGTCGTGCTGGTTGGCGCCACCACCGAGAATCCGTCCTTCGAGCTGAATGCCGCGCTGTTGTCCCGCGCCCGCGTGCTGGTCTTCCATTCGCTCGGTGAGGACAGCATCGCCAAGCTGCTGGCGCGGGCGGAGGAGACCGAGGGCAGGGGGCTGCCGCTCGACGACGAGGCGAGGGCAATGCTCATCCGCATGAGCGATGGCGATGGCCGCGCGGCGCTGACGCTGGCCGAAGAGGTCTGGCGCGCCGCCAAATCAGGCGAGGTGTTCGGCGCCGAAGGCCTGCAGCGCATCGTCCAGCGCCGCGCGCCGATCTACGACAAGGGCCAGGACGGCCACTACAATCTGATCTCGGCGCTGCACAAATCGGTGCGCGGCTCCGACCCGGACGCCGCCCTCTATTATCTCGCCCGCATGTTCGACGCCGGCGAGGATCCGCTCTATCTCGGCCGCCGGCTGGTGCGCATGGCGATGGAGGATATCGGGCTGGCCGACCCGCAGGCGCTGGTCATCGCCAATGCCGCCAAGGATGCCTACGACTATCTGGGCTCGCCAGAGGGCGAGCTCGCCTTTGCCGAGGCCACCGTCTATCTCGCCAGCGCGCCCAAATCCAACGCTGTCTACACCGCCTTCAAGGCCGCCACGCAGGCGGCGAAGGAGTTCGGCTCGCTGCTGCCGCCCAAACACATCCTCAACGCGCCGACCAAGCTGATGAAGGAAGAAGACTACGGCGCGGGCTATCGTTACGACCACGACGAGCCGGACGCTTTTTCCGGACAGGATTATTTTCCGGAAAAGATGGGCCGCCACACATTTTATGATCCGCCCGAGCGCGGTTTCGAGCGTGATATCAGGAAACGGCTCGACTATTGGGCGAAGCTGCGCAGTGAGCGGGAAAAGTAGACCCGCACAGTTTTTCCATTCGGGACGGCGCCGCATGCTGAGCAGCAGGGATTGACCGAGCCCGCCCTGTAAGGGCAGTACACGGCGATGATCAATCTCCTCCTCGTTGCCGCGGGTGGCGCTATTGGTGCGGGGCTGCGCCACGTCACCAATTTCGTTGCGCTGCGTCTTGTCGGCCCGAGTTTTCCCTGGGGCACGATGGCGATCAATATCGTCGGCTCCTTTGCCATGGGCCTGTTCATCGCGACCCTGGCGCGGCGCTACGGCGGATCGAACGAGCTTCGGCTGTTCGTTGCCACCGGCATCCTCGGCGGTTTCACCACCTTCTCCGCCTTTTCGCTCGATTTCGCGACGCTGTGGGAGCGTGGAGCGACGCTGCCGGCGTTCGGATATGCCCTTGCCAGCCTCATTGGCGCGATCATTGCCCTGTTTCTGGGTCTTTGGCTCGCAAGAAGCCTGCCTTAATGCTATTGCCCCCGCTTGCAGCACCGCGCGTCCCTTAGGACGCGCAAGGACGCTGTAGCATTTTGATTTTGCGCACGACCCTTTCCGAAAATCGATTTCAGGTCATGCGCTAGAAACGGGTAAAACGAGACAATGGCAGGCGTAGAACAGATCACGGTGGAGGCCGGCGAGGCGGGCATGCGGCTCGACCGCTGGTTCAAGACCCATTTTCCGGGCCTTGGCTTCGGCCATCTGCAAAAACTGCTGCGCTCCGGCCAGATCCGTGTCGATGGCGGCAGGGTGAAAGCCGATACCCGCGTCGAGCCCGGCCAGATGGTTCGCATCCCGCCGCTCGAAGTGGACAAGAAAGGCGAGAGCCCGCTCACCGGTCACTCGATCCGCAACCAGGGCGACGCCGACGTTCTGGCCAAGATGCTGATCCATGAAGATCCGAAAGTCTTCGTCTTCAACAAGCCGGCCGGCCTCGCCGTCCAGGGTGGCTCGGGCGTCACCCGCAATGTCGACGACATGCTGGAAGCCTGGCGCAGCCAGAAAGGCGAGAAACCGCGTCTGGTGCATCGGCTCGACCGCGACACGTCCGGCGTGCTGGTCGTCGCTCGCACCAGGCTCGCCGCCATGAAGCTCGCCGAGGCGTTCCGGGCGCGTGAGACCAAGAAGACCTACTGGGCGCTGGTCAAGGGCGTGCCGCCGAAACGCGAGGACAAGATCTCGACCTGGCTGATCAAGGAGCCGACACCGGACGGCGACCGCGTGCGCGTCGCAAAACATGGCGAAAAGGGCGCCGACCATGCCGTGTCCTACTACCGCATCATCGAGCAGGCGGCGCAGACGATGACCTGGCTGGAGATGGAGCCCTATACCGGCCGCACCCACCAGCTTCGCGTCCATGCCGCACACATCGGCTGCCCGATCATCGGCGATCCCAAATATTTCGAGGCCGACACCAATTGGGATTTTCCCGGCGGCATGCAGAACCGCTTGCATCTGCACGCGCGCCGCATCGTCATTCCGCATCCCGACAAGGGTTTTATCGACGTCACCGCACCGATGCCGCCGCATATGCGCCAGAGCTGGAACCTGATCGGCTTCGATGACGCGAGCGCGGAGGACTAGAGCCTGTGGGTATTGCCACCGATACGCTCGACCGCCGCGACACGGTCGACATGGCGGCCGCCGCCATCATGGTCGGGCTGACCTTTTCCTGGGGGCTGAACTATGTCGCCGCCAAGATCTCCTATGCCGGCTACGATCCCGTTTTCCTGTCGATCGCACGGTCGGTCATTGGCGGGCTATGCGTTCTCGTCTGGTGCCGCTGGCGCGGCATTGTGCTTTTTGCCCGCGACGGAACGCTTGTCGCGGGTATTCTGGCGGGCGCGCTTTTTGGTCTCGAATTCCTGTTTCTCTATGTCGGGCTCGAACAGACGACCGTCGCGCGCAACACCTTGCTGGTCAATACCATGCCGTTCTGGGTGCTGGTCGGCGGGCATTTCCTGCTGGGCGAACGCATCACCGTGCGCCGGCTCGTCGGCCTTCTGCTGGCTTTCGCCGGATTGGTCGCGGTGTTCTCCGACCAGTTGAGCGCCGATAATGGCGCGACATTGACCGGTGACCTGCTCAGCCTCGGCGCCGGCATTCTCTGGGCCTTGACCTACATCGTCATCAAGCGGACGAAATTGGCGGAAACGAGCGCCGAGAAATTGCTGCTCTACCAACTGGCCGGCGCTGCCGTGGTAGGCGCCTTGGTGCTGCCTTTCGCCGGGCCGCCCGTCCGCGACTTCGCCGCCTTGCCGACCTTGGCCCTGCTTTTCCAGGCGGTCTACATCGTTGCCTTCACCTATGTGCTGTGGTTCTGGCTGATCAGGCGCTATCCGGCATCGGGCCTGTCGAGCTTCACCTTCCTGTCGCCGGTGTTCGGCGTTCTGTGCGGCGCCATCTTCTTGAACGAGTCGCTGACCATCCGTATTTTCCTGGCACTCGGCCTCATCGCAGCCGGCCTGATCATTGTGAACCGGCCGGCCCGAAAACAGATCCCCGGATGAAAGGCTCCGGCATGCGCGATATCCTCAACGACCTCGAAGCGGGAAAGCACCTTTCCGATCCGGACCCGGTGCGCCGTGCCCAGATCCAGATGAAGACGCACCTGCCGAAACGCTTCTACAAAGCCGTTTCGGTCGCACCAGCCGAAGATGGTTTTGCCGTTCATCTCGATGGCAAGCCGGTCCGCACGCCGGGCAAGGCGCTGCTGGTGCTGCCGTCCGAAAAAGCGGCCGCTCTGGTCGCCGACGAGTTCGCTGCGCAAGGTGAGACCATCGACCCGGTGGCGATGCCGATCATGCGTCTGGTCAATACGGCCATCGACGGCGTCGCCAGCGACCCGCAAGCGGTGCTGGAGGACATCCTGCGCTTCGCCTCGTCCGATCTGCTCTGCTATCGCGCCGACGCTCCACAAGGGCTGGTCGACCGGCAGAACGAACATTGGGATCCCATCATCGATTGGGCGCGGAGCGCGCTCGGTGCCCGGTTTCACCTCGCCGAAGGGGTGATCCATGTCGAGCAGCCGCGTGAGAGCATCGCGGTGCTCGGTGTTCATCTTGCCCAGCGTGCCGACCCGCTTCGGCTGGCGGCCATCCACGTCATGACATCGCTGACGGGATCGGCCCTGCTGGCGCTGGCCGTCGATTTCGGCGAGATCGACGGCGACGCAGCCTGGGCTGCCGGCCATGTCGACGAGGATTGGCAGGCCGAGCACTGGGGCCATGACGCGGAAGCTGTCGCGCGCCGCTCGGCCCGGAAGCGCGACATGATGGCCGCCGTCGGCCTGCTCGAGGCGCTCAAGGGCTGACCGCAATCGCTCCGCATTGAACCAAAGTCATAATCCCAAAGACGGTCTGCCTCTGGGCGGCGCTTTCTGTCATTTCTTGCGGCGGTAGCTGCGCGAGTTCGTGTCCAGAGGCACGACATCGCGCAGCATCAAGCACAGCGAGATATCACGGGAGGACGAATTCATGGTAATGGCAGCGACCGCCGGCAGAGCAAGCCGCGGCATGACGCGGGAAGAGAAGAAAGTCATCTTCGCTTCCTCACTCGGCACCGTTTTCGAATGGTATGATTTTTATCTCTATGGCGCGTTGGCGGCCGCGATCGGTGCGGCATTCTTCGCCTCTTATCCAGAGGCGACGCGCAACATTTTTACGCTGCTGGTTTTCGCCGCCGGCTTCCTCGTACGCCCGTTCGGCGCGCTGGTGTTCGGCCGCATCGGCGATCTGGTCGGCCGCAAATACACGTTCCTTGTCACCATCATGATCATGGGCCTTTCGACTTTCCTGGTCGGCCTGCTGCCGGGTTCGGCGAGCTGGGGCATTGCGGCGCCCATTATCCTGATTGCGCTGCGCATGCTGCAGGGCCTGGCGCTCGGCGGTGAATATGGTGGCGCGGCGACCTATGTCGCCGAGCATGCTCCCGACGACCGCCGTGGCTTCTACACGTCGTGGATCCAGACGACGGCGACGCTCGGCCTGTTCCTGTCGCTGATCGTCATCCTGATCGTGCAGAATTCGCTGAGCAAGGAGGATTTCGCGGCCTGGGGCTGGCGTATCCCATTCCTGCTGTCAGCCATCTTGCTCGGCATATCGGTCTGGATTCGCCTGTCACTTGCCGAATCGCCGACCTTCCAGCGCATGAAGGACGAGGGCAAGGGCTCCAAGGCACCGCTGACGGAAGCCTTCGGACAGTGGAAGAATGCCAAGATCGCACTGCTCGCGCTGCTCGGCCTCACCGCCGGCCAGGCCGTGGTCTGGTACAACGGCCAGTTCTACGCGCTGTTCTTCTTGGCGAATGTGCTCAAGGTCGATCCTCAGTCGGTCAACATCATGATCGCCATCGCTCTGGCGCTCGGCACGATCTTCTTCGTCGTATTCGGCTGGCTCTCCGACAAGATTGGCCGCAAGCCGATCATCATGGCGGGCCTGGCGCTGGCGATCGTCACCACCTTTCCGCTGTTCAAGGCGCTGACCTGGGCAGCCAACCCGGCGCTCGCCACTGCGCAGCAAAACACCCGTGCCACGATTACCGCTGCGCCTGGCGACTGCAAGTTCCAGTTCAATCCGACCGGAACGCGCAAGCCTCTCACGTCGTGCGATATTGCGACGGACTTCCTTGCCAAGAGCTCCGTGCCCTATGACATTGTCACGACAGCGGCACCGGGGACCGCGGCCAGTGTCAAGATCGGCACCGAAACGGTGGCGTCCTATGATGCCGTGGCAGCCGCTGACAAGGCAACGTCAAGCGACGCTGCCTTCAAGAAGGCAATCAACATTGCGTTGCAGGACGGCGGCTATCCGCTCAAGCGTGCTGCGGCCAAGGTCGCCGACCAGAAGCTTGACGCCTTCGTCACGGCCAATCCGGAACTGAAGCTCGACGCCGCCGCAATCCGCGCCGGCGACAAGACGACGGTTGCGGTCGACCAGGCGATTAAGGACAAGCTGCTGACGGCCGATGAGGCTGCGGCGGGAGCGCCCGAGATCACCGTCTACAACGTCCCGGAAGCAGGCGCTTTTGCGATGTTTGCCGACCCTGCACAGGTCAGCTGGGCAAAGGTCATCGGCATCCTGTTCATCCTGGTCCTTTACGTGACCATGGTCTACGGACCGATCGCCGCGATCCTGGTCGAGATGTTCCCGACACGCATCCGCTACACCGGCATGTCATTGCCCTATCACATCGGCAATGGCTGGTTCGGAGGCCTGCTGCCAGCAACGGTGTTCGCGCTCAGCGCCTACAAGGGCGACATCTATTACGGCCTCTGGTATCCGGTGGTGATCGCGGCGATGTCGCTGATCATCGGTATGATTTTCGTCAAGGATACGCTGGGAACGAACTTGCACGCCAAGACCTGATCCTGGCCTGACGGCGAAAATGAAAAGCCCGGCGCGAGTGATCGCGCCGGGCTTTTCAATTCGTCGGAAGCGAGGCGGAAGGAAAGGCCTTTAGCTCTTCCGCTCCTGTTTCTCTTCCTCGATGGCCGCTTCGTGATACCAGCCGCTTCCGAAATCCGTACGGTTGCGCAATGAAGCAAGTTCTGCCGCGAACTTAGCCTTTCCGCTTAAATTTGAGGCAGAAGCGCGCGCTGCCACCGGGAACATCAGAATCTTGGCCGACTGACGGGCAGGGGTGATTTCCATTGTCGGTCTCCTTTCTTCTGCAGAGCCTTGCCGATTCAATCTTTCCCGAAGATAGGTTCTGCAATCCAGTTAGGCAATATGATTATAAAAAGATCAGCAACTGCCTATTATTTATACAAAACATGCTTGTGATTGATCCGGACGCATTGCGATGGCGACGCAACGAATTTGTCGGGATGCAGCGTCAGTTTTGTCGCATCCTTTGCCGGTGAAAATGGCACACGAATTGCTTTTTAATAATCCGGCAGGTCGGCTGCAGGGTGGCTGGCACGCCGGCGCCGTCCAAGGTTCGGTGATCAAAGCAACGAGAGGCTAGAATGACGAAATACAAGCTCGAGTACATTTGGCTCGATGGATACACCCCGGTTCCCAACCTTCGCGGAAAGACGCAGATCAAGGAATATGCCGAGTTCCCGACGCTCGACCAGCTTCCGCTGTGGGGCTTCGACGGTTCTTCGACCATGCAGGCCGAGGGCCACTCGTCCGACTGCGTGCTGAAGCCGGTCGCCATCTATCCGGATCCCGCGCGCACCAATGGCGTGCTCGTCATGTGCGAAGTCATGATGCCGGATGGCGTGACGCCGCATGCATCCAACAAGCGCGCCACCATCCTCGACGACGAGGGCGCCTGGTTCGGCTTCGAGCAGGAGTATTTCTTCTACAAGGACGGCCGCCCGCTCGGCTTCCCCGAAAGTGGCTATCCTGCGCCGCAAGGCCCGTACTACACCGGCGTCGGCTACAGCAATGTCGGCAGCGTCGCCAGGCAGATCGTCGAGGAGCATCTCGACCTCTGCCTTGCCGCCGGCATCAACCATGAAGGCATCAACGCCGAGGTCGCCAAGGGCCAGTGGGAATTCCAGATTTTCGGCAAGGGCTCCAAGAAGGCCGCCGACCAGATGTGGATGGCCCGCTACCTGATGCAGCGCCTCACCGAGAAATACGGCATCGACATCGAATACCACTGCAAGCCGCTCGGCGACACCGACTGGAATGGCTCCGGCATGCACGCCAATTTCTCGACCGCCCATATGCGCGAAGTCGGCGGCAAGGCCTATTTCGAGGCGCTGATGGCCGCCTTCGACAAAAACCTGATGGACCACATCGCTGTCTATGGCCCTGACAACGACAAGCGTTTGACCGGCAAGCATGAGACCGCGCCGTGGAACAGGTTCAGCTATGGCATCGCCGACCGCGGCGCCTCGATCCGAGTGCCGCATTCCTTCATCAACAACGGCTATAAGGGTTATCTCGAGGATCGCCGCCCGAACTCGCAGGGCGACCCCTACCAGATCGCTTCCCAGATCCTGAAGACGATCGCCAGCGTGGATACGGCGGAGAAGAAGGCCGCGGCCTGAGCATTCCTCACGGCGTAGACGCCAGCGTCTGCGCCGTGATGTGGCTCTGTCATGTCGGCGGTGCTGGTGGCTGGCTCTTAGGACAAATGACATGAAAAAAACCCCGGCGTCGCGATGCCGGGGTTTTTCTTTGACTCTTCGGTCCGTTCAGACCGAATAGGATATATCAGATTGCGTTCGCGTCAATTACAGTAGTAAAATCAAAAGGGTAAGCGACGGCCCGAACCACCTGTCTCCCAACGTTCCGAGCCAGCCAGACGACGGCATTTGCGCGGCTTGGTAAGCGTCGTTGGAACACAGTAGATTCAGTTGCGACTCGATTGGGGAGGGGCAACGAAGATGGCTCAGGAACTCGACAGACCTATTCAAGATAAGCGCGGCGATCGACTCGGCAGGGGACCTTTTGTCGAGCAACTGACTAACGCACTCGTAGACAAGAACACCGAAAAATCGTCCGGTTTGATCGTATCGTTGATCGGCGCATGGGGGAGTGGTAAGTCGAGCACCTTAAATCTGTTGGAGAACGACGTAAGGGTTCGCTATCCGAATTCAATTGTTCTTCGTTTCGATCCTTGGCTTATTGCGAATAGAGACGATTTGGTTCGGCAATTTTTGTCTGACCTCGGTAAGATTTTAGAGAAAGATGACGGTCCATCTGCGAAGGCAGCACAGGCAGCCGGAAAGCTTTTGTCTGACTACGACGGTGTGATCAGCGCCGGCATCGAGGCAACCAGTTTGCTCCCAATTCCGGGTCTACCGTACCTGCTCAAAGTCGGCAAAAGCGCGCTCACAAAGACAGATAAAACGCTTCACCAATTGAAGGCTGACATCACTAAAGAGATGGAGGGAATCTCTTATCCGATTGTCGTCTTGATTGATGAGGTCGATCGGCTGGACGACGGGGAGGTTCTGGAGATTATGCGGCTTGTCAAAGCCGTCGCCGACTTCCCAAACGTATCCTACCTGATTGCCTATGACATCGACCGGGTAGTCGAAGCGTTGGGTGCAAGCGCGCGAAATGCTGACGACGCGAGCCAGCGCGGACGCTCCTACCTCGAAAAAATCGTTCAGCACCAAGTGTTTCTTCCGGCATTGTTCGAAGCCGAACTAGTTGAAATGTTTCGTGCGGAGGTTAAAGCCGTTGTCGGTGACTACCAGTTGCCTGCTTCACGGTCCTCCGACGAACCGTATGCCACGGTCGAAAACGCGATCTTCCCGAACCTCATTCGAACGCCACGCGATTTGAAGCGGTGTATCGGCATATTCCGCGCGCTGTACTTGATGGTTGGCGATGAGGTGAGTTGGATCGATCTTCTTGGCTACGCGACTCTTCTGGCAAAATCACCGAGTCTCACTGAGCGTATCAAGAACGACCCCATATTCTTTTCGTCGGACTTCACGCGCGGAGGGACATCATTTCTCCGATACGGGATCGATGGACCTAGCCCGGCAGAACAGTTAGGTGAGTTGTTGGGCGAGCGCCATGAAAAGCGTCCCGACATAAAGCTATTGCACGCATTGTTCCCGCGCTTCTTGGAAAGACAGCGGCCTAGCGACGATCACAGTCGCATTGAGCACTACCGCGCCCTTAGCTTCCTGATCCGCCAAGGGACGCCGCCCGGAGCGTTGCCGATAAATAACGTTCGGGAGTTGTTTTCTAAGACCAATGTTGAGATTGGCGCTTACTGCGATACTGCTGTGCAGGCCGGGCAATTCGACGACCTGAACTACATCCTATCGTATCACTATCGAAACTTCGATAATTGCGCACATACCTCCTTCTGGGCGTCATTAGCAGGATGGTGCCGCAAACCAGATGCGACCATTCCGACATCGCATGATCCCCGAGTCGGCTATTTAGAAATTATCGAGAGTACCTTTTCCTCTGCCGTATCGAGGTCTCAGCCGCTTGCTGAAAGCGCAGTCGAGATCGTTTTTGGAGCAAGCTCGATCGGGAATTTCGAGTTCGCCTCGCGGCTTTTGCGCAATCAAGTTTGGGCACATGGCCTATTTGGCAAAAAACCAAGGTCAGATTTCACAAAGATCGGTGATGCCAAGCGATGGGAGGAGATCTGCCTAAGACTCGGAAAGGACTGGAAGCAGAGGCACCTTGAGACCGATTGGTTTTTTCAAAACTGGAAGGAGTCGCCGGTCTGGTTCCTCTTGAACGTTGACCTCTGGGATGACGCTTGCCGTCAGCGGCTCGATAAACTGACCGAGGACGAGGTCGCCTTCGAAGCGTTGGTTATGATGGTCTTCGGTAGACATTATTTAGTCGAAAAATCCGGAGTTGAATCGTTGATCGGCTGGGACAGTTTTAAGCGGAAGTTCGACCGGCTGGAAGCAGGTCTAGCAAAAGGACACCTTTTGCCGCCAGACGTAACCGATGCCGTGGATAAGGTGAAAGATCGACTCGACAGCGGGAAACCCACAGAGTCCCTTTTCAAAAACCAGACAGATGAGGCGTAGGAGCAGTGTCGTGTAGATCGCTGCTGAGCTTGATGTTCTGGCAGTCAACAATTCAGGGTGGATGGGGCACTTTGTTGAGAAGTCTGGACCCCTTGTGGCCACAAGGAGTCCAGAGATTCTAAGGTATTCCGCTCAGACCGAATAATACATGTCGTACTCGACCGGATGCGGGGTCATTTCGAAGCGCATCACTTCGGCCATCTTGAGCTCGATATAGCTGTCGATCTGGTCGTCGTCGAACACGCCGCCGGCCTTCAGGAAGCCGCGGTCCTTGTCGAGGTTCTGCAGCGCTTCGCGCAGAGAGCCGCAGACGGTCGGGATCTTCTTCAGTTCCTTCGGCGGCAGGTCATAGAGATCCTTGTCCATCGGCTGGCCGGGATGGATCTTGTTCTTGATGCCGTCGAGGCCGGCCATCAGCATGGCGGCAAAGGCGAGGTAGGGGTTCGCGCCCGGATCGGGGAAGCGGACCTCGACGCGCTTGGCCTTCGGCGATGAGCCGAATGGAATGCGGCAGGAGGCAGAGCGGTTGCGGGCCGAATAGGCGAGCAGCACCGGCGCTTCATAGCCGGGCACCAGGCGCTTGTAGGAGTTGGTAAGCGGGTTGGTGAAGGCATTGATGGCCTTGGCGTGCTTGATGATGCCGCCGATGTAAAACAGGCAGCTCTCCGAGAGGCCGGCATATTCATTGCCCGCGAAGGTCGGCTTGCCGCCCTTCCAGATCGACTGGTGGACGTGCATGCCCGAGCCGTTGTCGCCGAAGACCGGCTTCGGCATGAAGGTGGCCGTCTTGCCGTAGGCGTTGGCGACCTGGTGCACGACATACTTGTAGATCAGCATCTTGTCGGCGTTGCGGACCAGCGTGTCGAACTTGATGCCGAGTTCGTGCTGGGCAGCGGCGACTTCGTGGTGATGCTTTTCGACGCGCACGCCCATTTCGGCGAGCACGGTCAGCATCTCCGAGCGCATGTCCTGTGCCGAATCGATCGGCGGCACCGGGAAATAGCCGCCCTTGATACGCGGACGGTGACCGAGGTTGCCGGTCTCATAGTCGGTGTCGTCGTTGGACGGCAATTCGGTGGAATCGAGCTTGAAGCCGGTGTTGTACGGGTCGGCCTTGTACTTGACGTCGTCAAAGACGAAGAACTCGGCTTCCGGGCCGACGAAGATCTGATCGCCGATGCCTTCCGCCTTCATGTAGGCTTCGGCCTTCTTGGCGGTGCCGCGCGGGTCGCGGTTGTAGGACTCTCCGGAAATCGGATCGAGGATGTCGCACAGGATGACCATGGTCGACTGTGCGAAGAACGGGTCCATATGCACCGTCTCGGTGTCGGGCATCAGCACCATGTCGGACTCGTTGATCGCCTTCCAGCCGGCGATGGACGATCCGTCGAACATGACGCCGTCGGCAAACATGTCTTCCTCGACCTCAACGACATCCATAGTCACGTGCTGCAGCTTGCCCTTCGGATCTGTGAAGCGCAGGTCAACGAACTTCACGTCGTTGTCCTTGATCTGCTTCATGATGTCTTTGGCTGTCGTCATGTCATGTTTCCCTGTCTGATGACGTTTCGAGGAGATGATCTGAAATCAGAAACCTCAGACCGCGTCCATCCCTGTTTCGCCGGTGCGGATGCGCACGACTTCCTCGATGTTGGAGACGAAGATCTTGCCGTCGCCGATGCGGCCGGTCTGGGCGGCCTTTCGGATGGCTTCGATCGCGCCTTCGACTGCGTCGTCACCGAGCACGACCTCGATTTTCACCTTGGGCAGAAAATCGACAACATATTCGGCGCCGCGATAGAGTTCGGTATGGCCCTTCTGGCGGCCAAAACCCTTGGCCTCCGTAACGGTGATGCCTTGCAGCCCGGCCTCCTGAAGCGCTTCCTTCACTTCGTCTAGCTTGAACGGCTTGATGATCGCTTCGATCTTTTTCATGTAAAAAGTGGCCTCCACTGCCAAAAAGACGGGTTGTGAGCCCCGCTTGCGCCTCCTTCAAGCACGAACTGTGCCAATTTGAGGGGATTCGAAGCGGTATCACGCGATTTCGGTGCCATGCCGCGTCAGGATGTGATTTCGCGTCATTCGCTGCGTTGGATGCGTCATGGATACTGGGAACCTACACATTGTCAGCGCTCCCGTCCGCACAATAATTGAGCATATAGCGCACTTTGCAGGCAATTGTGTTTCGGCGACGCCATTGTCCCCAACGATGTGCTTACAGATTGCGCCATCTCGGCACCCGTTTGCTTCGAACCGAAAACTGGACGATCTTTGAACACAAGGATCGGGCTTGAGCCAATGCGTATCGGCACTCCATGAATAACGAACTTTTGTCTCCGGCCGAGATGACCGAGGCGGACCGGCTGGCGATCGCCACCGGCCCATTGGCCGGCATAGACCTTATGCGCAATGCAGGTGCCGCGGTCTCTGCCGTGGTGCTCGCCCATTTTCCAGTTGCCAGACGGGTCCACGTCCTGTGCGGTCCCGGCAACAACGGTGGCGACGGATATGTCGTCGCCCGCATTCTGAGGGACAGCGCCGTCGACGTAACCGTGTGGGCGTCCGGCTCGCCGAAAGCCGGCAGCGACGCGGCGCTCGCTGCTTCGGATTGCCCGGTCAGGCCTCGGCCGCTGTCGGAATTTGTTGCCGAGGCAGGTTCGATCGTGGTCGACGCGCTGTATGGGGCAGGGCTGTCCAAGCCACTATCCGGCGATGCCGCCAGGGCGGTCGAGGTCGCGACAGAGCTGAACCTGCCAGTCGTCGCGGTCGATCTGCCCTCAGGCGTGTCAGGCGAGAGCGGCCAGAGTCTCGGCCAGGCGTTCCGTGCCCGGATCACGGTGACGTTTGCGCGAAAAAAGCCCGGCCATCTGCTGTTGCCTGGGCGCGAGATGTGCGGCGAGCTGGTGCTTGCCGACATCGGCATCGGCGACGGGATCATTGCGCGGCTGGAACCGCGGACCTTCGAGAACACCCCGCCGCTTTGGATCGGGGATTTCCCGGTTCCAGCCGTCGACACCCATAAATACAGGCGCGGCCATGTCGGCGTCTTTTCCGGCGGGCCATCGGCCACGGGTGCCGCACGGCTGTCGGCGCTTGCCGCGGCCAGAAGCGGGGCAGGGGCGGTGACCGTGCTGTCGCCGGCAGATGCGCTGCAGGTAAATGCCGCGCATCTGACCTCGATCATGCTGCACAAGAGTGACAGCGTTGCGGACGTACAGGAATTCATCGACCGCCGCCGGCCGTCGGCTTTCGTCCTCGGACCCGGATTTGGCGTCGGCGAAAAAACACGTGATTTTGCCCTCGGCGTGTTAGCCACCGGGCAGCGGCCAGACGGCAGGGTCGACGGGCTGGTGCTCGATGCCGATGGTATTACTTCGTTTCGCGATACGCCGAACGCTTTGTTCGAAGCCGCCCGTCGTTCGAATGTGCCGGCGCTGGTGCTGACGCCGCATGAGGGCGAATTCGGCAGGCTGTTGCCGGACATCGCCGGGGACAAGAGCCTGTCCAAGCTGGCTAAGGCGCGCAGTGCCGCCGAGCGCGCCGGCGCCATCGTGGTCTACAAGGGCGCGGACACCGTGATCGCGGCGCCCGATGGCAGCGCAGCGATCAACGGCAATGGCGCGCCATGGTTGGCCACCGCCGGTTCGGGCGACGTGCTGTCGGGCATCATCGCCGGCTTTCTGGCGCAAGGCATGCCGGCTTTCGAAGCCGCCTGCGCAGCGGTCTGGATCCATGCCGAGGCCGGCAGCCGTTTCGGACCAGGGCTGATCGCCGAAGACCTGCCGCTGGCGCTGCTGCCGGTGCTGCGCCAGCTTGCCGAACGTCGCAACGAGGTGACTGCTGGATGAACCGCTGGGTCGCGCTGCTTGCCACAGTCTTCATCGCCGTTTTCATGGCACACACCGCGCGCGCCGAAGGTCTCGTGACCATCGTCGACGATCCGGCCGTGCTCGCCGCCCTCGATGCCAAGGGTTTTGGTTTCGCCGGCATTTTCGGCGTCGATGGCAAGGGCGACCTGAAGACGCTCTATGACAAGGCACCGGGCTATCACGCAATCGTCGAAACGATTGCCGGCGATGTCGCCGCGCTGCGGGCCGAGATGAAGGCTGGCGGGCGGCTGCTCTACGAAGTCACCGACGGCAATGTCGGCCGCATCATGGACATGCGCTGGCTGAAGACCGGCGCCGCGCGCTTCCGGCTGGTCGGTGTCGTCAATAGGATCGACCGGCGCGATTTCACCGAAGCGCGCGGCGACGGGAGTTGCGGCGAGGTGCGTTTCATCTATCGCCTCGCCTACAGCTTCAAGAAGAACGGCAAGGTTCTGGCCTCGCGCCTGCCGTTCAACTTCAATGCCATTTACAGCGCCGCGCCGGACGCCGATGGCGGCTGCGTCGGCGTTGCCGGACGCTGGACGCCACAGCTCGACGAGACCGTCGATACCGGCTGGCTCATCGGTGGGCCGCTGGATAAGGCGGGACTGAGCTTCAAGCAGCTCGAGCTCAACGCACAAGTGGTGCGCTTTCCCTCCGGCCAGGAGACCGAATTCGGCGGGCAGGCCGCCTATCTCATGCGGATTTTTGGCATCGATGGAGAGACGGTCAGCGAGAGGCCGCTGGAAAACACGCCGGATGTGGCGCTGCTCTCGGAAGACGCCGCGCTGAAAGCGAAACTTGCTGACTACATCAGCGCCAATCTCGCGGCGGTCGATCTCGGCGTCTACGAAATCCCCGATGAGTTCCTGGCGAAAAAAGTCATCTCATGGTCGACCTTCGGCAGCGCAAGGCAGGCCAACCACCCGTTTACGCCATTATTCCAGCCTGCGGATTTTGTCGGGTTCGATTATTCCGCCTTGAGGC
Organism: Mesorhizobium sp. M6A.T.Cr.TU.016.01.1.1; assembly: GCF_003952585.1. Lineage (NCBI taxonomy): Bacteria > Pseudomonadati > Pseudomonadota > Alphaproteobacteria > Hyphomicrobiales > Phyllobacteriaceae > Mesorhizobium > Mesorhizobium sp. M6A.T.Cr.TU.016.01.1.1. Next base: position 6,017,423 of record NZ_CP034452.1, on the reverse strand, counting down.
TGGTGCGCACGCCGGAAGCGCTGGTCGAGCGGCTCGACAATGGCGCCTGTCAGGGGTGCCACCAGGCGGGTTCGACCGCCGGTTTCCATTTCATCGGTCTCGACGACAAGACGACCTCGCCGCTGAACCGCATCGAGGTCGGCATCTCGCCGCATCTTCATGCCGAGATGCCGCGGCGCGAGGCCTGGCTGCGCGCGACCGCAGCGGGCAAGGAGCCGAACCGCTTCCGCCCGCTGTCCTTCGCGCCGCCGGCCACATGGAAGGACGCCGGCGAGGTCGCGTATGCGCCGGCCGCAATGGCGATGCCGTGCCTGATGCCGGAGGATGAGGCCCGTTTCGGCACGACTTGGCAATGCGGCGGCGGCACCGTCTGCACGCCGCTGGCGACTGCGTCGGGCGTGCGGACCAAACTGGCGCAATGCCTGTTGCCCAAGGACAGCGGAAAGATGTTTGCCGGCCATCCCTGCCTGACCGGCTCGATCGCCAGCAACCCGGCGCAGCCTTTCAACGACCGCTACAGCATATCAGGCCAGTTCGCGGCCTTCGCGACCGACATTTCGCGCACCGCCTACACTTGCCGGCCCCCGAAGATCGGCGTGCCGGCCGGCATCGCCTATCGCGGCTGCGACGACAAGGACCGTGCCTTTGCCGGCTTCAAGCCGGGCAAGCCGATGCCGAACGAGATCTGCGGGCTGGTCGGCGGCAAGAAATTCGACACTTGCGTGGCAACCAACAATTTCGACCAGTGCCTCGGCGGCGCGGTCAACCGCGGCAACCGGCCGGCTTGCTCGGCCGATCATTTCTGCCGCGAGGACTATATGTGCCAGTCGCTGCCACCAGACACGCCTGGTATCGGTAAGGTGAAAGGTATCGGCTTCTGCTCGCCGACCTATTTCATTTTTCAGATGCGCATCGACAACCACGCGACACCCTGGACGGGCGCTGTCCGCGCCGCCATGGGGGCGGGGTTTGGCGCGGCGGAAGCGGAGTGAGCTTTTACTGTGGCCGCTTTCGCGCTGTCAGCGATGTCACAACGGAATGTTGTCGTGCTTCTTCCAGGGGTTCTGCATATCCTTGTTGCGCAGCATGCGGAGCGCGCGTGCAATGCGGCGACGGGTCGAATGCGGCATGATCACCTCATCGACATAGCCGCGCTCGGCGGCGACGAAGGGCGACAGGAAACGATCCTCGTAAGCCTTTGTATGCGCTGCGATCTTCTCCGCATCGCCAATGTCCTTGCGATAGATGATCTCGACCGCGCCCCTGGCGCCCATTACCGCGATCTGCGCCGTCGGCCAGGCATAGTTCATGTCGCCGCGCAGATGCTTCGACGCCATCACGTCATACGCGCCGCCATAGGCCTTTCGGGTGATGACGGTGATCTTCGGAACGGTCGCCTCGGCATAGGCGAACAAAAGCTTGGCGCCATGCTTGATCAGCCCGCCATATTCCTGCGCGGTGCCGGGCAGAAAGCCTGGAACGTCGACGAAGGTGACGATCGGAATCGAGAAACAGTCGCAGAAGCGTACGAACCGTGCCGCCTTGCGGCTGGCATCCGAATCGAGCACGCCGGCAAGCACCATCGGCTGGTTGGCGACGAAGCCGACCGTGCGGCCTTCGACGCGCCCGAAACCGGTGACGATGTTTTTCGCAAAATTCTGCTGGATCTCGAAGAAGTCACCCTCGTCGGCAACTTTAAGGATCAACTCCTTGATGTCGTAGGGTTTGTTGGCGTTGTCGGGGATCAGCCGGTCGAGCGACAGATCGTGATCGGTGACCGACTGGTAGCATTCGATCTCGGGAATATCCGCCGTGTTGGAGGCCGGCAGCAGATCGACCAGCCGGCGCATCTGCAGCAACGCCTCTACGTCATTGTCATAGGCCCCATCGGCGATCGAGGACTTCGTCGTGTGGACGGAGGCGCCGCCGAGGCTCTCGGCGGTGACTGTCTCGTTGGTGACGGTCTTCACCACGTCCGGGCCGGTGACGAACATGTAGGAAGTGTCGCGAACCATGAAGATGAAGTCGGTCATGGCCGGCGAATAGACGTCGCCGCCGGCGCAAGGGCCCATGATCAGTGAAATCTGCGGGATGACACCCGAGGCGAGCACATTGCGCTGGAAGATCTCGGCATAGCCGCCAAGTGCTGCCACGCCTTCCTGGATGCGGGCGCCGCCGGCGTCGTAGAGGCCGATGATCGGGGCGCGGTTACGCAGCGCCATCTCCTGCACCTTGACCACCTTTTCGGCGTGGGCCTCGGACAGCGAGCCGCCGAACACGGTAAAATCCTTGGCGAAGACATAGACCGGGCGGCCGTTGACGGTACCCCAGCCGGTGACGACACCGTCGCCGGCGATCTTGGTCTTCTCCATGCCGAAATCGGTCGAGCGATGCTCGACATACATGTCGAACTCCTCGAACGAGCCCTCGTCGAGAAAGACGTCGATGCGTTCGCGCGCGGTGAGCTTGCCCTTCTTGTGCTGAGCGTCGATACGGGCCTGGCCGCCGCCCATGCGCGCCATGTCGCGGCGGCGCTCGAGTTCCTTCAGCACGTCCTTCATCGGTCGATCCTCGAAACGGAAGCTGATTTGTGGTAATCATGCAGGCAGGGGAGCGCAAGCGCGGCTTTTGCCGTCGATTTGCTGCGCTGCAACATGATGCCCCTTGCATTCCGGGGCGAACTCGGCCATATGCAGCCACATAGGCGCTTGGGCCGGGAGTATCCGGCCTTCTCGACGAATGAGACTGGTTGCGTCTGTTTTCCCTCTTCCCGACAATCGGCAAGGTGGCGAAAAAGCCCCGTGGCATGATGCCTGCGGGCACGACAGCGCAGCCGAGTGGACGTTTACGTCCGCCCGCCTTGTCGTTTCATATCAATTTTTTCGACGGCAGGTTGCGCCCTGCCGCCATCGATGTTTGCGGCCACAGGCCGCGTGAAAGAAGACTATTTTGACCAACGAAAACACTTTTGCCGGTAACACCACCTCGACCGGTAACACTGCGGAACTCACCGGTTTCGCAGCCCTTGGAATTACCGGCGCTCTGCTCAAGGCGACCCATGGCGCCGGCTTTACCGAGCCGAAGCCGATCCAGACGCAGGCGATCCCGCCGCAGCTCGAAGGTCGTGACATTTTCGGCATCGCCCAGACCGGTTCGGGCAAGACCGCGGCGTTCGCGCTGCCGATCCTGTCGAAGATCATCGCGCTCGGCACCAAGCGCCGGCCGAAGACCGCTCGCGCGCTGATCCTGGCGCCGACGCGCGAACTCGCCGTGCAGATCGAAGAGATGATCAAGCTGCTCGCCAAGGGCGCGCATGTCTCGACAGCACTCGTGCTTGGCGGCGTCTCGCGTTTCAGCCAGGTGAAGAAGATCGCTCCCGGGGTCGACATCCTTATCGCCACGCCCGGCCGGCTGACCGATCTGGTGCGTGAGGGCGATCTCGTGCTTGCCGACACCAAATGGCTGGTGCTGGACGAAGGCGACCGCATGCTCGACATGGGCTTCATCAACGACGTCAAGCGCATCGCCAGGGCGACCGCGCCGGACCGTCAGACGGTGCTGTTCTCGGCGACCATGCCGGCGGAAATCGCCGAACTGGCCAAGGGCCTGCTGAAGAACCCGATCCGCGTCGAAGTGGCGCCTCACAGCACCGCAGCAGCCGAGATCGTGCAGGGCGTTGTCTTCGCCCGCACCAAGCAGAAGCGGCAGGTGCTGTCGACGATGCTCGCCGACGAGGCAATGAAGTCCGTCATCATCTTTTCGCGCACCAAGCATGGCGCCGACAGGGTGACCAAGGACCTTGAGCGCGACGGCTTCAAGGCTGCCGTCATCCACGGCAACAAGTCGCAGAACGCCCGCCAGAAGGCGCTGAACGATTTCCGCGAGGGTTCGGTGCGCATTCTTGTGGCGACCGATATCGCGGCGCGCGGCATTGACGTGCCCGGCATCAGCCATGTGGTGAATTTCGACCTCCCGGACGAGGCGGAGAGCTATGTCCACCGCATCGGCCGTACCGGCCGTAACGGCATGGACGGCATCGCCATCACGCTTTGCGATCCCTCCGAGAACAGCAAGCTGCGCCAGGTCGAGCGCATCATCCGCACCAAGCTGCCGATCGTTGCCGACCATCTCGGCAGCCCCGATCCGCAGCGCAATCCCGCCGAAAAGAACGAGCGCACCTTCGAGCCGGCCAACGACCGCAATGGTCGTCGCGACGGCAGGCGGCCAGGCGGCCAGAACAACGGCAAGAAGCGCTTCGGCGACAAGCCGGTCTTTGCCGGCGAGCGCAAGCCGGAAGGCGCCAAGCCCTTCAAGGGCAACAACAAGCGTCGTTTCGGCGGCAAGCGGCCAGCGGCGCGGGCTGCGTAATCAGATAGTTGCATCCGGCAGAGCCTGTCGGGCTCGGCTTGGCTGCTCACAATTGAAAAAGGCGATCGGAGCGATGCTTCGGTCGCCTTCTTCGCCTGAGACCTACTTCACCACCGCCTCTACCCACACCGTAATGCGCTGCGCGAGGAAAGCCGTGGTTGCTGGCGACAGCGCATCACCGGCAATGACGTGATTGTCCCGGTCGCCGGTATCGTCGACCGGCACCAGTTCGTGCGCGGCGCCCCAGCGCCCAGCGATTTCGCGGGTGCGGTCGGGCCGCACGATCCTGTCCGAATCCGAAAAGATGAACAGGGCAGGGATTGTCGCCTTCTCCACCGGCGCGCCATAGGCAAGCTCGGTCAGCGCCACCATCGGCAGCGTCGCCGCGATCGGATAGCGGTAGGTCCAGAATTTCTCGTGCAGCGCATTGCGTGGCACGAAGCGCGTTCCTTGCCGGCGACCAGCTCGGCGATCTCTCGGCCCCACGGCATGGTCAGGAGTTTGGCACCGGAAGCCTTGACGCCGAAATTCGGCGAGATGAACGCGATTGCCGCCACCCCGTCCGACCCGCCCGGCTGCGTCGCAGCCCAGGCCGCCAGCGAGCCGCCAGTCGAGGTAGCAATGACGATCACCTTGTCGCCGATCGCCCGGCCGATGGCGAGCGCTTCCTCATAGTCGTTGATCCAGGCGTTGACGCTGCCTTCGGCCATCGCAGCACCGCCCTGCCCGTGGCCGGTGAGGCGGGTGTAGTAGAGATTGGCGTCGAGCTGATCGGCCACCTCGTCGGGCAGCGGACGAACCTCGCCCTTCGACGCCGAAAAACCGTGGATGTAGACGATCGCGAGCGGCGTCCTGGCATGCACCATCGGATTGGCCCAGATGATCTCCTTCTCCAGCCCGTCGTAGATGCCCGGTACGGCTCCCTCGTTGCGTGCCAGATAGGCTTGCGGGTCATCGCCGACCACGGAAGGATCGAAGCGGATCGTGGTGTCGGCTTGCACGCGTGGGCCAAGCAGGAAGGCCAGGACAAGAATGACGGCGAGACCCAGTACCGCAAGCACGATCCGTTGCCCCATTGCAGACTCCACGCAACAATTCTCAACCTATGGCCGCGATGGCAAGCAGGCAACGGGCGTCCTGCCGGCGGCGGGATCGCCAACTTTGACAGCCGGCCTATTCGCTCGGCGGCTTGCGGTCGAAATTCAGCGGACGTGCCTTCCAGCGGGTCGCGGTGCTGATGACCCACCGGCAGAACGGTCTCGGCAGGATGCTGAGCAGCTTCAGGCCCCAGCTCAAGCGGCGCGGGAAGGTGACTTCGAAGCCGCCGGATTTGATGCCGCGCGCCATGCGCCGCGAGGCGCGGTTGACGGGCATCAGCCCGGGCATCGGCAGCAAATTCTTCTCGGTCAGCGGCGTGTCGACGAAGCCCGGATTCATCACCTGGATGCGCACGTTCATCTTATCAAAGTCGTATTTCAGCGATTCAGCCAGAATATTGATCGCCGCCTTGGTGCCGCCATAGGCGGCCGTGGTCGGCCAGCCGAAATAGGCGGTGACCGAACCGACCAGGACGACATGGCCGCGCGCGCGGACGCGCATGCGTTCGATGACCGGCACCAGGCCATTGATGATGCCGAAGTAATTGACATCGAAGGACTGGCGAAACCCGCGGACGGTGAGATCTTCGCCGGCGGTCGCAATATAGTTCCCGGCATTGAAGACGGCCAAGACGATCGGGCCGAGATCCTTCTCGATCGCCGCGACCGTCTTTGCCATGCGCTTCTCGTCGGTGACGTCGCAGGGATAGGCCGTGACACGGCCTGGCATCTGCGCCGTCTCGACGACAAGCGTGTCGATCGGTTCGTCGTCGAGCGCCGTCACCGCGACGGTATAGCCCTGAGCCGCAAGGTCCTTGGCCAGTGAACGGCCGATGCCGCTGCTGCCGCCCGTGATCCAGGCGACGCCGTGCTTCGGGTTGGCCCGATAGAGAGTCATGCTATGCCCTGCGACTTTTTCTTAGCCTGTGCTCTAGCGATGAAGAAATCGAATGAAAAGAGCGCTTTTCAGCGAAAGCTTCGAACGAATGCTGGAACGCGACATCTGTTTTAGGAATTGCAGCCCAGAAATGCCGCTGGACCAGGCAAATTCTTGCCTTGAAACCGAAGCTTCGGGTTTCTAGGGTTCCGCCGCAAGCATAAAGGAATCTCCATGCCCCGTTCTGTGATCGAAGCGATCGGCAACACGCCTCTGATCCGCCTCAACAAAGCTTCGGAAGAAACCGGCTGCGAGATCCTGGGCAAGGCCGAATTCATGAATCCGGGCCAGTCGGTCAAGGACCGCGCCGCGCTGTTCATCATCCGCGACGCCGAGCAGCGCGGGCTCTTGAGGCCGGGCGGGGTCATCGTCGAGGGGACGGCCGGCAACACCGGCATCGGATTGACGCTCGTCGCCAAGGCACTCGGCTACCGCACCGTGATCGTCATCCCCGAGACACAAAGCCAGGAGAAGAAGGACACGATCAAATTGCTCGGCGCCGAGCTGATCGAGGTGCCTGCCGTTCCCTACAAGAACCCCAACAATTACGTGAAACTGTCCGGCCGTCTGGCCGAGCAGATGGCCAGGTCCGAGCCGAACGGCGCGATCTGGGCCAATCAGTTCGACAACGTCGCCAACCGTGACGGCCATACCCGCACCACGGCGGAAGAAATCTGGGCCCAGACCGGCGGCAAGGTCGACGGTTTCGTCTCGGCGGTCGGCTCCGGCGGAACGCTGGCCGGCGTCGCGTTCGGGCTGAAGGCCAGGAGCAAGGACATCAAGATCGCGCTCGCCGATCCGCTAGGTGCGGCGCTCTACAGTTTCTACACCAGCGGTGAGTTGAAATCCGAGGGAAGCTCGATCACGGAAGGCATCGGGCAGGGGCGGATCACCGCCAATCTGGAGGGGTTCACGCCGGATTTCTCCTTCCAGATTCCGGATGAGGACGCGCTGCCGATCGTCTTCGACCTGATCCAGGAGGAAGGCCTGTGCGTCGGCGGTTCGACCGGCATCAACATTGCCGGCGCGATCCGGTTGGCGCGTGAAATGGGTCCCGGCCACACCATCGTGACCGTGCTTTGCGACTACGGCACGCGCTATCAGTCGAAATTGTTCAACCCGGAGTTCCTGCGCCAAAAGAACCTGCCGGTGCCGGGCTGGATGGAACAGCGAAGCACAATTTCGGTGCCGTTCGAGAAGGTTGCGTGATGGCTTACAGGACGGACGCCCTGTTTCGCGACGACGCCTATCTCAGGACGGCTGATGCCGTGGTTGTCGCCGTCAACGACCGTGGCGGCGTCATTCTGGACCGGACGATCTTCTATGCCACGTCGGGCGGGCAGCCGGGCGATACGGGCACACTCCAACGCGCCGACGGCAGCCTGATCGCTGTTGCCGCCACCATCACCGGCGAGACCAAGGACGAGATCATCCACGTGCCGCCGCCTGAGCAGGCGGCGCTTGAGATCGGCGAGCCGATAAAGCTCGCCGTCGATTGGGAGAGGCGGCATCTGCTGATGCGCATGCATACAGCCTGCCATTTGCTCACCGTCGTCTGCCCGTTCCCGATCACCGGCGCCTCGGTTTCCGAGGACGACAGCCGTGTCGACTTCGATATTCCGGATGCCGGCTTCACCAAGGAGGACGTGACGGCCAGGCTGATGGAACTGGTGCGGGCCGACCACCCGGTCTTTGTCAGGCTGATCACCGACGAGGAACTGGCGGCCAATCCGGGACTGGTGAAATCCAAGAATGTTCGGCCACCCGTCGGCACGGGCAAGATCCGCCTGGTCTGCATCGGCGAAAACGCCTCGATCGACAGCCAGCCTTGCGGCGGCACCCATGTGAGGAGCACTGGAGAAGTCGGCGAGATCCATATCGGCAAAATCGAGAAGAAGGGTCGCGAAAACCGGCGCTTCCGCATACGCTTTGGCCCGATGCCCGCGGCTTGATATATTAGTTTGCCAAAGGCGGGACAGGAGAAGAACAATGGCCGAAGACAGCCCTTTCACCGTCGACGCGGATTGGTTGCAGAGGCGCCTCGGCGAGCCCGGCCTGACCATCGTCGACGCGTCCTGGTATCTGCCGGCGCAAAAGCGCGACGCGCGCGCCGAATATGACGCAGCGCACATTCCGGGCGCCTCTTTCCTGGATCAGGATGCGATCTCGGATCCCGATTCCCCGCTGCCGCACACACTGCCGTCGCCGCAGCATTTCGCCCAATATGTCGGCGCCATGGGCATTTCGGCCGACGACACAATCGTCGTCTATGATGGTCCGGGTTTGTTCTCGGCACCACGCGCGTGGTGGATGTTCCGCGTCATGGGCGTGTTCCAGGTCTACATATTGGACGGCGGCTTCGACCGCTGGAAAGCGGCGGGACGGCCGGTCACGGCGGAGCCGACGAAGATCGCGCCTTGCGTCTTCCATGCCGACTTCGATGCCGCTCGCGTCGCCAGCCTTGCCAACATGCGCAGGCTCGTTGGGACGGGGGAAAGCCAGATCGCCGACGCGCGTTCGCCCGGCCGGTTTGCCGGTACTGAGCCGGAGCCTCGCGCCGGCATCCGCTCAGGCCATATGCCCGGCGCGCACAATGTGCCGTTTTCGGCGCTTGCTGAAAACGGCGAACTGCTGCCGAAAGACCGCTTGCGCAAGGTGATCGAGGACGCCGGCATCGACCTGTCGAAGCCGGTCGTCACCTCTTGCGGTTCTGGCATTACGGCGGCGGCGATCACGCTGGCGCTCGAGACGCTTGGCCATACCGACAACAGGCTCTACGACGGTTCATGGACGGAATGGGGTGGGCTTTCCGATACGCCCGTGGTGACGGGCAAGGACTGACGGTGATGAAGAACGGAGCGCTGGAAGACATCGAGGTCACGGTGACGTTTCTCGAAATGCATGTGCCGCCGGCCTATTCGCCGCCAGTGCCGTACAACCGTCAGATCGCATTGCTGAAGACCAAGGACATTCCACTGCATTTCTACCGCTATTTGATGGACCGGGTGGGCCGCAAATGGCACTGGGTCAACGTGCTGAGGCTGAGCGACGAGGAGCTGTCTGCTGGCCTTCACCGCGAGGACCGCGACATCAGGGTGCTGTATCTCGATGGCGCACCGGCCGGCTTCTTCGACCTCAAGCCGCATCTGCCGGAGGAAGTGGAACTCGCCTATTTCGGCATGATGGAGCACGCGACAGGGCAAGGCATCGGCCGCTGGTTCCTGGGTGCGGCGATCGCCGCCGCCTGGTCGCATGGCCCGAAGCGGGTGACGGTGCAGACCTGCACGCTCGATCATCCTGCGGCATTGCCGCTCTACCAGAAACTCGGTTTTGCGCCGGTGGCGCAAAAGAAGGAGATCGTGCATCCGATGTCCTTAGCCGAGCGCTCGGCCAGCGTCATGCGGCCATGATTTTCTCCGCAACCTGAACTTATTGTTCATCAAAGCTTCAGCTTGTCTTTGCCATCTTGCCGGCACCATCAATGCGGCCGAGGCCGAAGGAGAAAACACATGCTGACCCGACGCACATTTGCCGCCGCGCTGATTGCCGCACTCGCCGTGCCGACCGTAGCCGCCGCCCAGGCGACCACGCCTTCGGCGGCGACAATCGAGCGCCAGCTCGAGGCGGCGCCCCGAGTTAAGCTGCGCCCGAACCAGCGCGTCACCATCCGCGAATTCAAGAGGCGGCCGGACCTGCGGCGCATGGCCCGTTCGATCGATATCCAGTCGATCAATTTCGCCTTTGGCTCAGCGGCCATTTCCAGCTCGCAATACGACAAGATCGAAAACATCGCCGATGCGCTTCAGCGCATCCTGCGGCGCGACCCCGGTGCCCGCGTGCTGATCGAAGGCCATACCGACGCGGTCGGCTCCTTCCAGTCGAACCAGATTCTGTCCGAACAGCGCGCCGCCTCGCTAAAGCGCACTTTGGTGCGCGAATTCGGCGTGCCAGGTTATGCGCTCGAAACCGTCGGCTACGGCGAAGAATTCCTGCTGGTGCCGACGCAGAACGAGAATTGGCGCAATCGCCGGGTGACGCTGCGCCGCTTCGACGACTTCATAAGGTAGCGGGTGACTCGACGCCTGCCGAATCCCATTCTCCGTCTGGATCAACAGTCAAAAGAGAGCCCGGCTTGAATGAGCCGGGTTCTTTCCATATCGCTGGTCATTCAAACCCAATGTGATGGCGCGAAAGGACCAAACGATGACGATACGGGTGGTGATGGCCGGCGCGACCGGCTGGGTCGGCAAGGCGCTGGTTCCGGCGATCGGGGCGCAAGGCGACATGGCGCTGGCCGGGGCAGTGTCACGCAGCGGCGCGGGGCAGGATTCCGGCCTGCTGGTTGGCACGCCGGCTAGTGGCATCATCGTTTCCGCGTTGCTGGCCGAAGCGCTGGAGGTGCCGTCGGACGTGCTGGTCGACTACACCAAGCCACATGTCGTGAAAGACCATGCGCTGCTGGCCATCGAAAAAGGACGGCACGTTGTGATCGGCACGTCGGGGCTGGGTGCGGCCGATTTTGCCGAGATCGACGCTGCAGCACGCGCCAATCGTGTCGGCGTCATTGCGGCCGGCAATTTTTCGATCACCGCCACGCTGATGAAGCGGTTTGCCCTGATGGCGGCGAAATATGTGCCGGATGTCGAGGTCATCGACTATGCCAGCGCCAAGAAGCCCGACGCGCCGTCCGGCACCGCGCGGGAGCTTGCGGAGGCGCTGGCCGATGTCCGCAAGGCTTCGACCGCGCGGCCGGTCTCGGAGGTCTCCGGTGTGCCTGGAACGCGCGGCGCGGCGGTCGGTGCGGGCGAGGGGGTGCAGGTGCATGCGCTTCGCCTGCCTTCCTACATCCTGTCCTGCGAGGCACTGTTCGGCCTGCCCGACGAGCGGCTGACTATTCGTCACGACGCCGGCTCGTCCGCCGCTCCTTACGTGGCCGGCACGCTGCTCGCTATCAGGCGTGTACAGGAGATCACAGGGCTGGTGCGCGGTCTCGACGCCCTGATGGACTGATCCAAATTGGCAGGAATCGGGTGGGAAGCGCTGGCGCAGCGGCGTAATTTCCGGTCGACGACACCGGAGATTTCGCCATGACCATCCAGTTCAAAGCCTTGCCCACGGAAGATGTCAGAGCCTTGCAGCGCGGCGGGCCGGACGCTTACGGCCTGAGACCAGAGCGGAAAATATCCGACGGTGACGGCGTGCCTTGCCGCCACTGCCTGAACAACGTGGCCGCCGGCGACGCCTATCTCATCCTGGCCTACCGACCATTCCCGGAATTGCAGCCCTATGCCGAGACCGGGCCGATCTTCCTGCACGCCGAGGAATGCGAGCGCGCTGCCGAAGCCGAGGCGCTTCCCGAAATGCTCGAAAGCACCGACTACATCGTGCGCGGTTACGGCAAGGACGACCGCATCGTCTATGGCAGCGGCGGCGTCATCCCGACGGGCGCTATCGCGGCGCGGGCAGAGACTTTGTTCGAGCGCGACGACATCGCCTATGTGCATGTCCGCTCGGCGCGCAACAATTGCTACCAGTGCCGGATCGAGCGCGCGTGACGATCATCTGTCGCAGCTGTCGTATGCCTGTCGCAATGTCGCGTTAGAAAAGCATTGTCGATCGATTTGCCGACCGCGGATGAACCGGCGGGAAGTCTCGACATCCGAGGAAGCGGGGCTTTGGCTCCGCTTTTTTGTTGCCCGCATTCTCTCGCCCAAAGAAAAAGCCCGCCGGAACGACCGGCGGGCTTTGACTGTTGTCTGGACGGTTTTAGTTGAACTTGTACTTCGCACCGATACGGACGGTGTGGAACGAAGGCGTGGAGGTGAGGCTGTCATCCGGCGCCCCAATATCCGACGAAAAATCCTTCTCGGAGAACTGCGAATAGCGGTATTCGAGGCCGACGGTCACATTGCTGGACATAGCCGTTTCCAGGCCGGCACCAACTGAGAAGCCGCTGGAGTCCCAATCGAGGATATCACCGATGGGTGAGGACGCATTCAGATCGAAGTGCTGCCAGCTGTAGCCGCCGAGCACATAGGCGAGGGTTGATTCGTTGACTTTCATACCGACACGAGCAAGCACATCGAAACCGTAATCAGTATCCAGATTGACGGATCCGCCTCCGAGATCCAGCTCCGTGGTCATGCCGGAGTAACGAGCATCGACCATGACGCCTGCCACCCAGCTGCCGAAATCATGGTCGTAGCCGACGTTCAATTCACCGAACACGCCTTCGCCGCCGACCCCGTTGAACTCAAGGCCAACCGGCGGAACGTCGATCTGATGCACCGATGCGCCCGCACCGCCCGCTCCACCGATGTAGAAGCCGGTCCAGTTGTAGGCAGGGGCTTCAAAAGAGGCGACCCCGCCATTCTGAGCGCCAAACCGATAGTTGGCCGCAACCTGGAACGTATGCCGCGAGGTGTCCGTGTCGAGAACGCCATCCGGTATATCGAACTCGGAAAGAATGTTCTGAGTACCGAAGCGGGTATAGCGATATTCTGACTTGATGGTCCAGTTGCTGTTGATGGCCGTTTCAACGCCAGCTCCGACAAAGTAGCCGCTCTGGTCCCAATCGAAGTCAAAACCTGCGTTCGTGTCGAGCTTGTACTTCTGCCAGGAATAGCCGCCGAGCACATAGCCCAAAGTGTTTGGCGTGAAGAGGTAGCCAACCCGCAAACCAGCGTCGAAACCATAGGTCTCGCGGATCGAAGCGTCCAATCCAGCAACATCGAGCGTGGTTTCAATGTTGCCGACATGGGCGTCCAAAAGCCCGCCGATCAGGAAGCGCGGCGACACCATGTAGTCGTAGCCGACGGTCAGTTCACCGTACACGCCTTCACCGCCAATGCCGTTCAACGAGAAGCCGGGAAGGAAATCGCTGCTGAGCTCGTGGACATTGGCGCCGGCGCCAACCCCAAAGCCGACATAGATGCCACTCCAGTTGAAGCCGGACGTCTCGACGACCGGCACAACCGCGTCGGCGGCATGAGAAACCGATCCGAGCGCCAGCACCGAAACCGCGCCAAGAAGAACAGATTTTGCGAATCTTTTGCTGATCATTGCCCCTAACCCCTTTGAAACCCAGCACGTCTCTAGCAGCAGCCCATACTGGCCGCTGTAGCAAAAAAGTCACAGGAGGAGCAGATTGCAAGCAAGCCGAGCAAAACCGGTCAGCTAATCGCAAACCGTGAAATCTGCTTGTGGAAAAACAGAGCCGCCGACGGGCGTCGGCGGCTCTGTGGGGAAGGAATCAGGGGCGGGTTCAGGCGGCGAGAACGGCCTTCGGCTCGACCAGATCGTAGCCGAGTGCTTCGGCCACCGCGCGGTTGGTGATCTTGCCCTTGTGGACATTCAGGCCGTTGCGCAAATGATGATCGTCGACCAGCGCCTTCAGGCCCTTGTCGGCGAGCTGCAGGCCATAATGCAGAGTCGCGTTGTTGAGCGCATGGGCCGAGGTGACCGGCACCGCGCCCGGCATGTTGGCGACGCAATAGTGAATGACGCCGTCGACCTCATAGGTCGGCTCGGCATGGGTTGTGGCGTGCGAGGTCTCGAAGCAGCCGCCCTGGTCGATGGCGACGTCGACCAGCACGGAACCTTTCTTCATGCCCGATAGCATTTCGCGCGAAACGAGTTTCGGCGCGGCGGCACCCGGGATCAGCACGGCCCCGACGACGATGTCAGCCGAAAAACATTCCTCTTCCAGCGCCTCGACGGTCGAGTAGCGAGTGTGGACGCGGCCGCCGAAGATATCGTCGAGCTGGCGCAGGCGCGGGATCGAACGGTCGATGATGGTGACGTCGGCGCCAAGCCCTGCCGCCATCCGGGCGGCATGCAGGCCGACGACGCCGCCGCCGAGCACAGTGACCTTGCCGGGCAGCACGCCGGGCACGCCGCCGAGCAGCACGCCGCGGCCGCCATTGGCCTTCTGCAGCGCGGTAGCGCCGGCCTGGATCGACAGGCGGCCGGCAACTTCCGACATCGGCGCCAGCAGCGGCAGGCCGCCGCGGTCGTCGGTGACGGTCTCGTAGGCGATGGCCGTCACGCCCGAGGCCAGCAGGCCCTTGGTCTGCTCCGGATCTGGAGCGAGATGGAGATAGGTGTAGAGTATCTGGCCGTCACGGAGCTGAGCCCATTCATTGGGCTGAGGTTCTTTGACCTTGACGATCATGTCGGACTTGGCGAACACGTCGGCGGCCGTCTTGGCGATGGTGGCGCCGGCGGCGCGATAGGCGTTGTCGTCGGCGCCGATGCCGGCGCCGGCACCGGTCTCGACCAGCACTTCGTGGCCATGCGCGACATATTCGCGGACCGAGCCCGGCGTCAGGCCGACGCGGTATTCGTGGTTCTTGATTTCCCGGGGGCAGCCGACGCGCATCTTCTTCTCCTCCTGATCCAGCCCTTTGGGGCATGTTCCCTGTCCAGAGATAGTGAACCACGAATCGTCCCGTAGGTGTTTGCGAATGCGCTTGCGCAAGAGGGTGTGGTTCGATAATCGTTGCGCAAAATAGATGGATTGTCGCAGGAATCCCGAAAAATGCCGCTCGACAGGATCGATATCGCCATACTCGAGACATTGCAGAAGGATGGGCGGATACCCAACGCGGCGCTTGCCGAGAAGGTCGGCCTATCGCAGTCGGCCTGCTCGCGGCGGCTGGACAATCTGGAGAAATCCGGAACCATCCGCGGCTATCACGCCCGGCTTTCCAATGCCGCTCTTGGCCACCAGATGACGGCGATCGTGCATATATCGCTATCGGGGCAATTCGAGAAAACACTGTCGGATTTCGAGGCGGCGATAAAGCGCTGCCCGAATGTTCTGTCCTGCCACCTCATGTCAGGCGAATACGATTATATACTGCGCATCGCGGCGAAGGACCTCGTCGACTATGAGCGCATCCACAAGGAGTGGCTGTCGGCGATGCCGCATGTGACGAAGATCAATTCGTCCTTCGCCTTGCGCGAGATCGTCGACCGAACGGCCGTGGGGATGAAGCCGGAGATGGCTTAGGCCTCGAAGGCCTCTGTCACCACCCGGTCCATCGGTACGTCATGCGGTTGCGGGTAGATGGTGGCGATGCGCTGCAACTCATAACCGACACCGATGACCAGCGGCTTGAACGGCATCGTCGCCAGCGTCCGGTCGAAGAAACCGCCGCCATAGCCCAGCCGATACTGTCCCGGATCGATGCCGACAATCGGCGAAATGACGATGTCGGGCAGCACCGGATCGCCTTCAGCCGGGATCGGGATATTCCAGACACCCTTCTCCAGCCGGTCGCCCGGTGCAAAGGCGCGAAAGATAAGCGGCCGGCCTTTCTCGATGACAACAGGCAGTGCGGTACGGCCACCGCGCTCATTGATGGACGCCATCCATGGCCGCAGATCCGGCTCGCCGCGGAACGGCCAATAGAGGCTGACCATGCGGCCCTCGATGGCGCCGATAACCGCGTCGAGGCTTTCGCCGATGCGCTGCGACATTGCCGTGCGCACGTCAGCCGAGACAGCGAGCCGGGCTGCAATCAGCCGCTCGCGCTCGGCCTTGCGCCATCGTTTGACGTCGGTCCAGTCGGATAGGGGCGCCCGGAATTCCGGGTCGAGCTCGTGCATGAAGCAAGGCGGCGAAGAATAGTGCGCCGGACCGTCGTCATGATCGCTATCCAAGTTCCACTCCCGTCGTCTGTTTCGACGAAATTATACCCGCCGGCAGGATGGGGGCATGTACATTCGCGACATCTTAGAGCTGGCAGTCGGCAAAGTTGGATGTTGTTGCAGTGCACAAAACTATCTACATCAGCCTTTGTGAATTGCTCTCCCAGAGTGAATGAGATGAATGAATCCAGCCATCATGTCGTTGTCGTCGGGGCAGGCTTTGGGGGTCTCGAATTCACCCGCGCGCTTGACGGTGCGCCGGTGCGCATCACCATGATCGACAAGCGCAACCACCATCTCTTCCAGCCGCTGCTCTACCAGGTGGCGACAACGGCGCTGGCGACCTCGGAAGTCGCCTGGCCGATCCGCCATCTCCTGCGCAAGCGCAAGGACGTGACGACGCTGCTCGCCACCGTCAGCGGTGTCGACCGCGCCGGCAAACGCGTGCTGCTCGATGATGGCAATGCGGTCGCCTACGACACGTTGCTGCTGGCCACCGGCGCCCGCCACGCCTATTTCGGCCATGACGAATGGGAGCCTTTCGCACCGGGGCTGAAGACGCTGGAGGACGCCACCACCATTCGACGGCGCATTCTGCTCGCCTTCGAGCAGGCCGAGCGGGAAACCGATCTCGCCAAGCGCCAGGCGCTGCTTACGCTGGCGATCGTCGGTGGCGGGCCGACCGGCGTGGAACTGGCCGGCACTATTGTCGAACTGGCGCACGACACGCTGCGCGGCGAGTTCCGCAACATCGACACGCGGCAGACGCGCGTGGTGCTGATCGAGGCCGGCGACCGCGTCCTTCCCAATTTCGCCCCGGAACTCTCCGATTACGCCAGCAAGGCGCTCGAGCGGCTCGGCGTGACGGTCGAACTCGGCCGGCCCGTCACGCGCTGCGATGCCGAGGGCGTGGTTTTCGGTGATACGCACTTGCCGGCCAGGACGATCCTGTGGGCAGCCGGGGTCGCCGCTTCGCCGGCCGCCGAATGGCTGGGGGCGGCGGCGGACCGTGCGGGCAGGGTGCTGGTCGAGCCCGACCTGACCGTGCCGGGTAGCCCCGAGATTTTCGTCGTCGGTGACGCTGCGCACGTCCTGCGGCCGGATGGCCGCATGGTGCCCGGCGTAGCACCTGCCGCCAAACAGCAAGGCCGGCATGTCGCCGCGACGATCAAGGCCCGGCTTGCCGGCGACGCAACCCCGCGGCCGTTCCACTACAAGCATGACGGCGATCTGGCCACGATCGGCAAGCGCGCCGCCGCGATCGATTTCGGCTGGATCAAGCTCACCGGCCGGCCGGCCTGGTGGCTGTGGGGCCTCGCGCACATCTACTTCCTGATCGGCTTCCGTAACCGGCTTGCGGTTTCACTGAGCTGGCTATGGATCTACGTGACAGGTCAGCGCAGCGCGCGGCTAATCACCCAAGGCGACGACGACAGGAACTGACGTCTCCGCCCGCGCGCATTCATCGGCACGTCATCTGTTCCTGATGGACTCGACCGGATTTCGGCGCGAAGCTTTGCTTCGGGCAGGGCTTGGCACGCCGTTGAAGGCAGGCATGTTGCCGAAGCCTGACATGCCGTCGAACAGGAGAAAACAAAGCAATGCTCGAACTGCTTCAACCCGTCTCCCGTCGCGGGTTCCTTGCCAGCGCCGCCGCCACCGGAGCGCTGATCATGCTTCACCCGTTCTCCGCTCGCGCTCAGGGGAATCAGGCGCATCTCAGGATCATGGAGACGACCGACATCCATGTGAATGTCCTGCCTTACGATTACTACGCCGACAAAGAGAACGACACGATGGGACTATCACGCACCGCTTCGCTGATCGATGCGGTGCGCAAGGAAGCCACCAATGCGATGCTGATCGACAATGGCGACCTTCTGCAGGGCAACCCGATGGGCGACTATATTGCCTACGAGCGGGGGATGAAGGATGGCGACCTGCATCCGGTCATGAAGGGCATGAACCTGCTCGGCTATGAATGCTCGACGCTCGGCAACCACGAATTCAATTACGGCCTGCCGTTCATGGACAAGGTGCTGGCGGGCGCCAATTTTCCGTTCGTCTGCGCCAACCTGATCCGCGGCACCGAACTCGCTGCGAACCCGCGGGACGACAAGCTCTATCTCAAGCCTTACGTCATCCTCGACAAGAAGATCAGGGACGGGTCCGGCGCCGAGCAGCCTCTCAGGATCGGCGTCATCGGCTTCGTGCCGCCGCAGATCATGGTCTGGGACCTGAAGAATCTCGAGGGCAACGTCAAGACGCGCGACATTGTCGAGGCGGCCAAGGCGTGGGTGCCGCAGATGAAGGAGGAGGGCGCCGACATCATTATTGCGCTCTCACATTCCGGCATCGACGTGAAGCAGGGCGACATGATGGAAAACGCCTCGTTCTTCGTCGCTGGCGTCGAGGGCATCGACGCAGTGTTCACCGGCCACCAGCATCTCGTCTTTCCCGGCAAGAAGGACTTTCAGGCGCTCGAGGCCGTCGATACTGAAAAGGGCACGCTGCAGGGCAAGCCTGCCGTCATGGGCGGCTTCTGGGGCTCGCATATGGGTCTGATCGACTTGTTGCTGGAGCGCGACGGGTCGAAATGGCGGGTCGTCTCGGCGACCTCCGAGGCACGGCCGATCTACGAGCGGGTCGAGAAGGCGAACAAGCCGACGGTCGCTGACGACCAGCGCATCGTCGATGCGCTGAAAGAAGATCACGAGGCGACGCTTGCCTATGTGCGCCGGCCGGTCGGGAAAACCTCGGCGCCGCTCTATTCCTATTTCGCGCTGGTCGCCGACGATCCGTCGGTGCAGATCGTCAGCCAGGCGCAGGCCTGGTATCTCAGGGATATCCTCAAAAATACGCAGTGGAAGGACGTGCCGCTGCTGTCGGCGGCGGCGCCCTTCAAGACCGGCGGGCGCAACGGCGCCGACTACTATACCGACGTTCCCGTGGGCGACATCGCCATCAAGAACGTCGCTGATCTCTATCTCTATCCGAACACTGTCCGCGCCGTCGAAATCACCGGGGCTGAAGTGAAGGATTGGCTGGAAATGTCGGCCGGTATCTTCAACCAGATCGAGCCCGGTAAGCCCGACCAGCCGCTCATCAACACCGATTTCCCATCCTACAATTTCGACGTGATCGACGGCGTCACCTACCGGATCGATCTGTCGCGGCCGCCGAAATATGATTCCAAGGGCGGGCTGGTGAACGCCGGATCGAGCCGCATCGTCAACTTGATGTTCGACGGAAAACCAATTGATCCCCAACGAAAATTCGTCGTCGCCACCAACAACTACCGCGCCGGCGGTGGCGGCAATTTCCCGGAGATCGACGCCTCGAAGATCATCTACGAGGCGCCGGATACCAACCGCGACGTGATCGTGCGCTACCTCATCAGCCAAGGCACGATCAACCCGTCGGCGGACGCCAACTGGTCGTTTGCGCCAATGCCTGGAACCAGCGTGGTGTTCGAGACCGGCGCCAAGGCGAAGGATTTTATTGCGCAGGTGAAGTCGCTGAAGATCGAACCGGCAGGCGAAGGCGAAGCAGGGTTTGCCAAGTACCGCATCACTCTCTGAAGACAAAGCTTTTGCGCGCTAACTCAAACCCACGCCTACAGCGGCGTAGGGTTTGGCGCTTCAAGCTGGCGGTGCGAAACGCCGCTTGATCACGGGCATGACCAGATCCAGCGCGTCCGTGGAAATGCCGCCGGAATAGCCGTCCGGCAACTGGTCGATCAGTTCGGGCTCGTCGAGCCCTTGCGAAAAGCCGCCGCCGGCATAGGGGCCGAGCAGGTAGACGCGGGTGTCGACGGCATCCATGCGATCCAGAAAACGGTCGGGCCAGCCCCACAGCCATTGGGCGACATTGATCGGGATGAGCAGGGTCCCCTGCCGGCACGCCTCCGGAACGTAGCCGCTCCAGCCGAGCGCCGCATAGCGCAGGATGCATCGGGTCAGCGATGCACGGCTCAGCGTATGCATGTCTGGCAGCGCCGTCTTGACCGCCGCGATCGGCCTGTCGCCGCCATACACAGTCAAGCCGGCGCGCTCGGTTGGCTTCAGCGTGGCGAGCCAGGAGGCCAACGTCTCGCCTTCCTTGGGGTCGTTGCTTTTGATGTTGATGTTGAAACGGCGGTTCGGGAAGTGCTGCAGCACCTCGTCCAGCGACGGCATCATGCCGATCCCCTTGCCGCGAAACGGAAAGGTCTTGCCGCCATCAGCCGTATAGCCATAGCCGACATCGAGCGCCTTCAACTCGGACATGGCATGGGCGCGCGTTTCTCCCTTGCCTTCAGTGCGGCAATCCAGCGTCCAGTCGTGGAAGACGGCGAACTTGCCATCCGTGGTCGGGTGGACATCGAGTTCGAGCGCGTCCGCGCCAGACGCGAAGGCGGCTTCCATCGAGGGGATCGTGTTTTCAAGGAAAGGATGGCGTGGCGGCAGCATGCGTTCGGCCGTGCAAGTGTCGGGGCCAAGATCCTTGCGGTCGAAATCCTGGGCCATGCCGCGATGGGCTAGCACCGCCGGCGTGCCGGCCAGACGGCTCGACAGCAGCGAGCTGTTGTTGAGCCAGATGCCGCTCGCGACGACAAGAATGGCAACGAGGAAGATCGTCCGTTTGCGCATGATGTGATTCCAATTCTTGGCGCCGCATCTTGCGTCGGGATCGGACTTTTTCACGGCAGCCAGATGATAGCGTGGCCGCAAATCAAGCGATGATGTCGCCGGACTGACCTAAGCTCTGTAGACCACCTGGCGAACATCGATGTAGCTGGCGCGGAAGCCGGCTTCGCAATAGTGCAGGTAAAACTCCCAGAGTTTCTTGAAGCGGTCGTCGAAACCGAGCGGCACGATCTTTTCCCATGACGCCCAGAAGCGGTGGCGCCATTCGGCGAGTGTGCGGGCATAGTCGTCCGGGAAAATGCGCTCGCGCAGATGAGCGAGGCCATGGTCTTTACCGAGCGTTTTCAGGATCGATGGCGTCGGCAGCATGCCGCCCGGGAAGACGTAACGCTGGATGAAATCCGGCCGCGCGCGATAGGTGTCGTAGGCCTTCTCGTTGATGGTGATGATCTGCAGGCCGGCGGTGCCGCCGGGCCGCAGGCAATCCTTCATCTTGCCGAAAAACACCGGCCAGTATTTTTCGCCGACCGCCTCGAACATCTCGATCGAGGCGATGCGGTCGTAGGTGCCGGTCTCGTCACGATAGTCCTGCAGCTTGATGTCGACCTTGTCGGCAAGTCCAGCCTTCTGGACGCGCGCTCTGGCGAAATCATGCTGCTCGCGACTGATGGTCAATCCGGTGACGCGGCAGCCGATCTCGCGCGCGGCGAATTCGGCAAAGCCGCCCCAGCCGCAACCGATTTCCAGCACGTGGTCTTTCGCGCCGATGCCCGTGTCCTTGGCCAGCGCGCGGTACTTGGCGGCTTGCGCGCTTTCCAGATCGTTGGCGCCAGTCGCATAGAGCGCCGACGAATAGGTCATGCTCGGATCCAGCCATTCCTTGTAGAAGGCGTTGCCGAGATCGTAATGCGCCGAAATGTTGCGCTTCGAGCCCGTGCGGGTGTTTTGGTTGAACCAGTGGCGGACACGCTGGACGGCGTTGATGAGCCAGCTGGCGCCGCCGGCGATGCGCTCTCCGATTTCCGAATTGACCACGAACAGTTCCAGGAAACTGGTTACATCGGGACTGTCCCAATCGCCGTCGATGTAGGATTCTGCGATGCCGATGGTGCCGCCGGTGAAGGCGCGGCCGGGCAAGCGCCAGTTCTTGAGCACCAGTTCGGCGTCCGGACCCGGCGCCTTGCCGCCGACGAGGACGGCGCGGCCGTCCGGCATCCTCACCTTGAGCGAGCCACGCGGCAGGTTCATCGCCGCCGACAACACCATGCGCGCCTTGGCCGGCAGGCCCTTGACGGTATCGGCGAAATTGAATTCGTCCAGCCTGACCGCGTCGCCCCACGCAACGCCGGTGTCTTCCTTGTGAGCCATGTCACGCCCCCGGACTTCTGCGGAGCCGGCACAAAATGGCCGGTTTCCACACTCGCAGTTCATTCGTCAGAGCGCGAACGCCGCTTCCTGATGAATCCCCGCAGCAATCTTTCATCTCATCAAAGGGAGCTTCAAGAGGCAAGGGGCAAGCGAACACGGATCAATGGACAGATTTTGGGGGAGGGCGCTGATCAACGCCGGAATCACTATGGTTGCAATCACCCAGATGCAGTAGTTGTAGCCATGCGTTACGTTATCGTCATCTGCACCGTCACGTTCTTCCTGATCTGGGACGGAATCTACAATCAGGGCCGCTATCTCGACACCACGGTCAGGGAGATAACGCGCATCGTGCGCTACATCACCAGCCTGGTGTAGGTTTCTTTCGCGCTCAACGCGTTGTCGCCGCGACATCGTTGCCGGTTGACGCGACCGTTTTGCCCACACAAAACACGCTTGCACATCGATCGAGGAGGCTGGGTTGATCCGGCATATCGTTTTCTTCAGCGCGCGGCACAAAGAGGATGTCGAGGCCGTACGCACGGGCTTGCTGGCGCTGGGCAATATCCCACATTCCCGTCTTTTCGAGGTGACACTCAACACCAAGGTCGACCCGCTTTCGGACGAGATCGACGTGGTCGTTTATGCCGAATTCGAGGATGAGGCCGCGCTGGCCGCCTACAAGGCGCATCCGCTCTATGGCGAGACGACCAGCCAGGTCAAACCGCTGCGCGAATTGCGATATTCGGCGGATGTTGTGGCGGCGTCCTGAAAAGAAATCGACCGAAGCAGGAGCAACGTGCTTCGCTTACTCCGTCTGAGCAGCGGTCGGTTCGGTCAGATCGGCGCCAGGCTGCTTCGGCGCACGCCAGACCAGTATGGCAATAACAGCCATCGCGACGACCGCTGCCGCTATGAACAATATCTTTCTCATTTGGATCACGTAGGTTGGTTTCCGACAGCGGCAAGTGTTCCGGAGGCTCGCGTACTGACGCCGCGCGATCGGCCACCTGGATCTTTGCGGCGTCAGACGAGGCTCTTGAACCAATTTCCGGAATGATGCACACCGCGCCGGCATGACCGAAACGCTGCCAGCAGGCCCTTATCCGCCAAGCCCTTATCCGCCAGGCCCTCATCCGCTTGACCATCTTGTGCTGCCGACCGCCAGCCTCGACGTGGCGCGGGCGCGGCTGGTTTCGCTTGGATTTGTCGTGGCACCGACCGGCATCCATCCTTTCGGAACGGAAAACTGCTGCGTCTTCCTTGAAGACGGCACTTACCTCGAGCCGCTGGCGGTGGGCAACGCGCAAGCGGCGGCGAAAGCGATCGCGGACGGCAACGTCTTCGTCGCGCGCGATCGTGCCTATCGCGACGAGCGCGGCAATGAGGGATTTTCCGCCCTTGTCCTGGGCACCGAAAATGCGAACGCAGATCATATGCGCTATGTCGAAGCCGGCCTGTCGGCCGGAGACATGCTGAGCTTTTCGCGCGCCTTCGCTGACACAGCTGGAAAGAGCGACACGGCATCGTTCAAACTGGCCTTCGCCTCCGGTGCCGGGGCGAAGGACGCATTCCTGTTCGCCTGCGAGCGGATCAATGCGCCGAAAGTGGATCGCACCGCGTTGCAGATCCACCCCAATGGCGCAACCGGCATCATCGAAGTCGTGGCGGTCAGCGACCAGCCATCCGAACAGCACCGATTGATCTCGATCGCGGCGCGCAGTCCCACGGCCGGACAGGGGAGCACCGCGTTTGGCCTGCCGAACGCGACCTTGACCCTGCTTGACCCCGCCGCTTTCGAAGCGCGCGTCGGCATACTTGCCGGCGCGCCATCGGAACTCCGCTTCGCCGGGGTAGTCTTTTCAGTTCGCCGCGCAGACACGGTCGCAAAGCTGCTTGCAGCCAATTCCGTCGAACACGACATACGCGGCAATGATATTGTCGTGCGGCCGGCACACGGACAGGGTGTGGCCTTCATCTTCCGGGAGATCGCATGAGCAAGCCCAATTCGTCCGTAACCGTCGGCAATGTCGTCTTCGGCAACACCGCGCCGCTGTCGCTGATTGCCGGCCCGTGCCAGCTTGAATCGCGCCAGCACGCCTTCGATATGGCTGGCGCGCTGAAGGAACTGACTGAGAAGCTGGGACTGGGCCTCGTCTACAAGACCAGCTACGACAAGGCCAACCGCACCTCGCTTGGCGGCACGCGCGGCGCCGGGCTCGATGCGGCGCTGCCGGTCTTCGACGATTTGCGCAAGGCGTTTTCGCTGCCGATCCTGACCGATATCCACACCGAGGAACAGTGCGCGGTCGTGGCGCCGCATGTCGACATCCTGCAGATTCCGGCTTTCCTCAGCCGCCAGACCGACCTGCTGATCGCGGCTGCAAGAACCGGCAAGGTCGTCAATGTGAAGAAGGGCCAGTTCCTCGCGCCCTGGGACATGAAGAACGTCGTCGCCAAGATCACCGGTTCCGGCAACGCCAACGTGCTGGTTACCGAGCGCGGCGCATCCTTCGGCTACAACACGCTGGTGTCCGATATGCGCGCCCTGCCGATCATGGCCGAGATCGGCGCGCCGGTGATTTTCGACGCCACGCATTCCGTGCAGCAGCCGGGCGGGCAGGACGGCTCCACGGGTGGCGATCGGCGCTTCGTCGAGACGCTGGCGCGCGCCGCGGTTGCTGTCGGCGTCGCCGGCGTGTTCATCGAGACGCACCAGGATCCCGACAACGCCCCCTCCGATGGCCCCAATATGGTGCCGCTGAAGGATCTCCCGGCCCTGCTTGAAAGGCTGATGGCATTCGACCGCGTCGCCAAGGGCTGAGCATGCCCAGGGTCCTAAGTCCCGCCTCCCTCTAAACTTGTGGTCAACAGGTGCCGGTTGTACGCTGTCCAGGCAACCGAGTACCTTGGAGGAGGAAGCCATGCCCGTCGCCCGTGTCACCGAAATCACGTCATCGTCGAAGAAGAGCTTTCAGGACGCTATCGAACTGGGAATTGCGCGCGCTGCAAAGACTTTAAAGAACGTCGAAGGCGCCTGGATCCAGGACCAGAAGGTCGTCGTCGAGGACGGTAAGATCTCCGCCTACCGCGTCAACATGAAGGTCACCTTCATCTTGGCTGAGTGACCGACTGGCGTCGAAAAGTCTGGAACCTTCATTCGCGCCCCTCATTGTCAAGCATAGCGTCAACGACAACGAGGAGTACACAATGACAACCCAGACAGGACACACAGAAGCCATCGCTGCCTCGCGGGTCATCGGCACATCAGTCTACAACACGGAAGGCACGCATATCGGCGACATCGAGGATGTCATGCTCGACAAGTTGTCGAATGGAATCATGTTTGCCGTGATCGGCTTTGGCGGATTTCTCGGCATCGGCGAGAAGTATCATGCGATTCCGTGGGCGACCCTCGACTATGACGAGAACAAGGGCGGCTACGTCGTGCCGTTCACCAAGGAGCAACTGAAGGCTGCTCCCGCCTATTCGATCAACGAGCTGACGGGCGCCGACGGCGAGGCCGCGCGTGATGCTTCATACAGCTACTACAAGGTCGAGCCTTATTGGCACTGACCTTGATCTGCCGGAATCAAAAGGCCCTCGGTTGAACCGAGGGCCTCTTCTGCAGGATATCTACTCCGCCGCTTGAAGGGTCGACAACTCTACCGCGCCTTGTTGAGGCTGCTGAGTGTCACACGACGTCAGAAACGCCGCCGCGATCAGGAACAAACTCACAATGCCGCTCAACTGAGACATGGCGAAACTCCTCCTGTTTCGCCCCGCGCAAGTGCGAGCATAACCAGAAAGTCGCATGCCGCCAAGACTTATGATGACAGCAATTTTTGCTTTGTGAACCGGCACGGCGGAGGTGGCGGCAATATTTGCGGACGCCCCGATTGCGTTTTGCAGCACTTTGGCTAAGACGTGCGCGACGCTTCGTCAGATCAAATCGGGGACATCGTATGACCGCCATCATCGACATTGTCGGGCGTGAAATCCTGGACAGCCGCGGAAACCCGACCGTCGAGGTCGACGTCGTGCTCGAAGACGGCTCGATGGGCCGCGCTGCGGTACCCTCCGGCGCATCGACCGGCGCGCATGAGGCGGTCGAGCTGCGAGACGGCGGCGCCCGCTACCTCGGCAAGGGCGTCCTGCGGGCGGTAGAGGCCGTCAATGGCGAGCTGTTCGAGGCGATTGGCGGCATGGAAGCCGAGAACCAGATCCACATCGACCAGACCATGATCGAGCTCGACGGCACGCCCAACAAGAGCCGGCTCGGCGCCAACGCCATCCTCGGCGTGTCGCTGGCAGTGGCGAAGGCTGCGGCGGAAGCGGCTGGCCTGCCGCTCTACCGCTATGTCGGCGGCACCAAGGCGCATGTGCTTCCGGTGCCGATGATGAACATCATCAACGGCGGCGCCCACGCCGACAATCCGATCGACTTCCAGGAGTTCATGATCCTGCCGATCGGTGCGCCGACACTGCGTGACGGCGTGCGCTGGGGCTCGGAAATCTTCCACACGCTGAGGAAGCGGCTGAAGGACGCCGGCCACAACACCAATGTCGGCGACGAGGGCGGCTTCGCTCCTAACCTGAAGAGCGCGCCCGCTGCGCTCGATTTCATCATGGAATCGATCGAGCAGGCTGGCTTCAAGCCGGGCGAAGAGGTTGCGCTCGGTCTCGATTGCGCCGCCACCGAATTCTTCAAGGACGGCAACTACGTCTATGAAGGCGAGAAGAAGACCCGCGATCCGAAGACCCAGGCCAAATATCTGGCCAAGCTCGCCGCCGACTATCCGATCATCACCATCGAGGACGGGCTGGCCGAGGACGACTGGGACGGCTGGAAAACGCTGACCGACCTCATCGGCAAGAAGACCCAGCTGGTCGGCGACGATCTGTTCGTCACCAACACGGCGCGGCTACGCGACGGCATTCGCATGGGCGTCGCCAATTCGATCCTGGTCAAGGTCAACCAGATCGGCTCACTGACCGAGACGCTTGACGCCGTCGAGACCGCGCACAAGGCCGGCTACACCGCGGTCATGTCGCATCGCTCGGGCGAAACCGAAGATTCGACCATCGCCGATCTCGCGGTTGCCACCAATTGCGGGCAGATCAAGACAGGTTCGCTGTCGCGCTCTGATCGCATGGCCAAGTACAACCAGCTCATCCGCATCGAGGAAGAACTCGGCAAGCAGGCGCTCTATGCCGGCAAGTCGATCGTCAAAGGCTGAGCCAGCCGAAAATATCCGGAATGAAAGGGCGGGGCATTCTCCGCCCTTTTTGCTTTACACCGCCAAATCCGGCCGTCCGTAACCGTCCATTAAGCACAATTGGGCGAGAAAGGAGGCTAGGTCGCAGAGCGTTAGAGCGTCCTTTGCTCGTCCAAGAGGACGCGCGGCGCTTTATGGGATTTGGATCATGTGGACACGTCAGCACAAGCAGAGAAATACCGGGCGGCTGATCATTCCCTCGCTCTGCGTGGTGTTCCTGGCCTATTTCGGATTCCACGCCTATCACGGCGAATTCGGCATCTATTCCAAGTACCGGTTGGAAGCCGAAACCGTCGACCTGCAAGGTAAGCTCGATGCCGTCAAGGCGCGCCGGCTCGACCTGCAGCGGCGCGTTCAGCTCATGCATCAGGGCACGCTGGAGAAGGACATGCTTGACGAGCAGGCGCGCAAGGCGCTCAATATGTCTCACGCCGACGAAATCACCATCATGTTACCGGCTACGGCGAGATAACCATATTTCAGTTAATCGCAAATATTTTCAATGATTTTAATCGCTTAGACGCATGTCAGCCATGCATTTTCAGCATGGCGAAACGTCTTCTCGCGTGTTAGCCTCCCCAAAATCGGTTGGGAGAACTGATCTCCCTCAGTGTCCGCAAGAGACGCCAACAGGGAGTGATGCATGGCCACCGCCGCCAGAAAAGCGCCTGCCAAATCCAAATCCAGATCCGACGGCAAATCGGCGGGGCTTTCAGCCCCCAAGCCTGTCGACTTCACCAAGCAAGAGGAGCTTGACGCCTACCGGCGCATGCTGCTTATCCGCCGCTTCGAGGAAAAGGCCGGCCAGCTCTACGGCATGGGTTTCATCGGCGGCTTCTGCCATCTCTATATCGGCCAGGAAGCAGTCGTCACCGGCATGAAGATGGCGCTGGTCGATGGCGACCAGATGATCACCGCCTACCGCGATCACGGCCACATGCTGGCGATGGAACTGTCGCCGCGCGGCGTCATGGCCGAGTTGACAGGGCGCCGCGGCGGCTTGTCCAGGGGCAAGGGCGGCTCCATGCACATGTTCTCCAAGGAGAAGCATTTTTACGGCGGCCACGGCATTGTCGGCGCGCAGGTTTCGCTCGGCACCGGCCTTGCTTTCGCCAACCGCTATCGCGGCAACAACAATGTGACGCTGACCTATTTCGGCGACGGCGCCGCCAATCAGGGCCAGGTCTATGAAAGCTTCAACATGGCCTCGCTGTGGAAGCTGCCGGTGATCTACATCATCGAGAACAACCGCTACGCCATGGGCACCTCGGTGTCACGTTCGTCGGCCGAGACGGATTTTTCGCACCGCGGCGCCTCCTTCAAGATCCCCGGCATCCAGGTCGATGGCATGGACGTCCGCGCGGTCAAGGCAGCCGGCGATCTCGCCGCCGAATGGTGCCGCGCCGGCAAGGGGCCGCTGATCCTCGAAATGCAGACCTACCGCTACCGCGGCCACTCGATGTCCGATCCGGCAAAGTACCGCTCCAAGGAAGAAGTGCAGAAGATGCGCTCCGAGCGTGACCCGATCGAGCAGGTCAAGGCGCGCCTGATCGAGAAGAAGTGGGCCGATGAGGACGAGCTCAAGGCCGTCGACAAGGAGGTTCGCGATATCGTCGCCGACGCCGCCGAATTTGCCCAGAATGACGCAGAGCCGGATCCGTCCGAGCTCTGGACCGACATCGTGCTGTAAGAGAGGGCAAGGACATGCCGATCGAAATTCTCATGCCCGCTCTCTCGCCGACCATGGAAGAGGGCAATGTTTCCAAATGGTTGAAAAACGAGGGCGACAAGGTCGTCGCTGGTGACGTCATCGCCGAGATCGAAACCGACAAGGCGACGATGGAAATCGAGGCCGTCGACGAAGGCACGCTTGCCAAGATCGTGGTTCCTGCCGGCACCGAAGGTGTCAAGGTCAACGCGCTGATCGCTGTGCTCGCCATTGATGGCGAAGACATCGACAAGGCCGGCGAAGGCGTCGGCGAAGAAGAACCTGCCAAGGCTGAAACAGCAGCGCCACCACCTGCTGCGGCCAAGAGCGAGGCGGCGGCACCTGTCGCCGCCGCGCCGAGAACCGAAATTGCCGCCGATCCGGACATCCCGGCCGGCACGGAAATGGTCTCGACCACTGTGCGCGAGGCGTTGCGTGACGCGATGGCCGAGGAGATGCGCCGCGATGGCGACGTCTTCGTCATGGGCGAGGAGGTCGCCGAGTACCAGGGCGCCTACAAGATCACGC
Organism: Mesorhizobium sp. M6A.T.Cr.TU.016.01.1.1; assembly: GCF_003952585.1. NCBI lineage: Bacteria > Pseudomonadati > Pseudomonadota > Alphaproteobacteria > Hyphomicrobiales > Phyllobacteriaceae > Mesorhizobium > Mesorhizobium sp. M6A.T.Cr.TU.016.01.1.1. The sequence continues at coordinate 5,987,856 of NZ_CP034452.1, read as the reverse complement.
AAGGGTTGCTGCAGGAATTCGGGCCGCGTCGCGTCGTCGACACGCCGATCACCGAGCATGGTTTCGCCGGCGTTGGCGTTGGGGCCGCGATGGCTGGCCTGAAACCGATCGTCGAGTTCATGACCTTCAACTTCGCCATGCAGGCGATCGACCAGATCATCAACTCCGCCGCCAAGACGCTCTACATGTCCGGCGGCCAGATGGGCGCGCCCATCGTCTTCCGCGGGCCGAACGGCGCGGCTGCCCGCGTCGCCGCCCAGCATTCGCAGTGCTATGCCGCCTGGTACAGCCACATTCCCGGTCTGAAGGTGGTGATGCCCTACACCGCCGCCGACGCCAAGGGGTTGCTGAAGGCCGCGATCCGCGACCCGAACCCGATCATCTTCCTCGAAAACGAAATCCTCTATGGCCACTCCTTCGACGTGCCGAAGATGGACGATTTCGTGTTGCCGATCGGCAAGGCGCGCATCCATAAATCAGGCAAGGACGTCACCATCGTCTCCTTCGGCATCGGCATGACCTATGCGATCAAGGCCGAGGCCGAATTGCGCGGCATGGGCATCGATGCCGAGATCATCGACCTCAGGACCATCCGTCCGCTCGATTTCGACACCATCATCGCTTCGGTCAAGAAGACCAACCGTCTGGTGGTGGTGGAGGAAGGATTTCCGCAGAACTCGGTCGGCGACCACATCGCCAACCAGGTGTCGCAGCGCGCCTTCGATTTCCTCGACGCGCCTGTCATCACCATTGCCGGCAAGGACGTGCCAATGCCCTATGCGGCCAACCTCGAAAAGCTGGCGCTGCCCAATGTCGGCGAGGTCGTCGAGGCGGTCAAAGCCGTCACATATCGCTGAGCAGGGCGGGAGGACAAAATGCCGATCAACATCACCATGCCTGCCCTCTCGCCCACGATGGAAGAGGGCAATCTTTCCAAATGGCTGGTCAAGGAGGGTGACAAGGTTTCGCCGGGCGATGTGCTCGCCGAGATCGAGACCGACAAGGCGACGATGGAAGTTGAGGCCGTCGACGAAGGCACGGTCGCCAAGCTGGTCGTTCCGGCCGGCACCGAAGGCGTCAAGGTCAACGCGCTGATCGCCGTGCTCGCGGCTGAGGGCGAGGATGCGGCGGCGGCCGCAAAGAGCGGTGATGGCGCTGCGCCGGCAAAGGCCGAGGCCAAGCAGGACAAGGCGCCAATCTCCCCACCCGTGGGGGAGATGTCGACGAAGTCGACAGAGGGGGGCGCTGTCCCTCCAGCCGTAGGGAGCAAAGCGCCCCCCTCTGGCCTGCCCTCTTTGTCGCCACTTGGCATCTCCCCCACAAGGGGGGAGATCAGCCAATCGCCGGACGGCCGCACCTTCGCCTCGCCGCTGGCCCGTCGCATCGCCCTGGAAGCCGGCGTCGACGTCTCAGCGGTGACCGGTTCCGGCCCGCATGGCCGCGTGGTCAAGGCCGATGTCGATGCAGCTATTTCCAGCGGCAGCGCCAAGGCGCCCGCTGCAAAAGCGGCGCCCGCCGGCGCTCCGGCTCCAGCTGTCGCAGCCAAGCCAATGTCGGACGACCAGGTGCTGAAACTGTTCGCCGAAGGCTCCTACGAGCTTGTTCCGCACGACAACATGCGCAAGACCATCGCGCGCCGGCTGGTCGAGGCCACGACCACCATCCCGCATTTCTACCTGACGCTCGACTGCGAGCTCGATGCGCTTCTGGCGCTGCGCACGCAGATCAATGCGGCTGCCCCGGTGAAGAAGACCGACAAGGGTGAGGTGCCGGCCTACAAGCTGTCGGTCAACGACATGGTCATCAAAGCGATGGCGATGGCGCTGATGGCGGTGCCGGATGCCAATGCCTCATGGACCGAGAGTGCCATGGTCAAGCACAAGCATGCCGATGTCGGTGTCGCGGTCTCGATCCCCGGCGGCCTGATCACGCCGATCATCCGGCGTGCCGACGAAAAGACCCTGTCGGTCATTTCCAATGAGATGAAGGACCTTGCCAGCCGTGCCCGCAGCCGCAAGCTGAAACCGGAAGAATATCAGGGCGGCACCACGGCAGTGTCTAATCTCGGCATGTTCGGCATCAAGGACTTTGCCGCCGTCATCAACCCGCCGCATGCGACGATCCTGGCGGTCGGCGCCGGCGAGGAGCGCGCGGTGGTCAGGAGCGGCGAGATCAAGATCGCCACCATCATGTCGGTGACGCTGTCGACAGATCACCGCGCCGTCGACGGTGCGCTCGGCGCCGAACTGCTCGTCGCCTTCAAGCGCATGATCGAAAACCCGATGGGCATGCTGGTCTAGAAAGGAAAAAGGCGGTGCGGAAATTCTTCACCAGCCTTTTTGCCTTCATCCTTTCCGGTTTGGCCGGCGGATTGGTGGCGCAGGGGCTCGCCGTCGCCACTGATGCCGACGTAGAGTACATCCTTGTGTTCATGATCTCGGCTCTCGTCACCATCCTCGTGACGGTCGCCCTCTTCATCGCGCAGTTTATGTCGAACCCGCAAAGCGCGATAAACCTGACGTCGCTTATCGCGGTTGCGTTTTTTGTGCTCGTCGGGGTTGGCCTGATTACCTGGACTTTTTCCCAGCCACCCGGAAAGAGCCAGTGGTCGAGCGATCTTCCCATTGTCGCCGGCCTCGTCCTGCCGGGCCTCGCCACGGTGTTGGTCCAGTGGCTGTTCGTGGGCTGGCGGGTAAAGCGCGCACAAGCAGGATTTGGCAGGAGCGGGGCAAACGCATGAAAACAGTCCTTTGCTACGGCGACTCGCTGACCTGGGGCTACGATGCGGCAAGCCTGGATCGCCACCCGCTCGAGGACCGCTGGCCGAGCGTGCTGCAGGCGGCGTTGGGAGGCGGTATCGAAGTCATTGCCGAAGGCTTGAACGGCCGCACAACGGCTTTCGACGATCATCTGGCCGGCGCCGACCGTAACGGCGCTAGAGTGCTGCCGACGATCCTGATGACGCATGCGCCGATCGACCTGATCATCATCATGCTCGGCGCCAACGACATGAAGCCGTGGATCCACGGCAATCCGGTCGCCGCTAAGCAAGGCATCGAGCGCCTGATCGATATCGTGCGCGGGCACGACTACCCGTTCGACTGGCCGGCGCCGCAGATCCTGATCGTCGCGCCGCCCGCGGTCAGCCGTACGGAAAACGCCGAATTCAAGGAAATGTTCGCCGGCGGCGATGAAGCCTCGAAGCGGCTGGCACCACAATATTCCGCCCTCGCCGACGAGGCCGGCTGCGGCTTCTTCGATGCCGGAACGGTGGCGACGACTACGCCGCTCGACGGCGTGCATCTCGATGCCGAAAACACGCGAAACATTGGCAAGGCGCTGGCACCGCTGGTGCGCGTGATGTTAGCGACATGATAGTCAATGCATTTCTGATCATTGGCATTTGGTTGGCTGTGCATTGGCAGGGCCGCCGAAGTCGGCTTCTCGCAGGTTACGCATTTCTGGGGCTCTGGGTTTCCGACGCCCTTTCGATACTGGTGCATGAGCCAGCTTTCGCGCCTTTAATACTGAGGTACGAGCCAATTTCGATACCGAAGCCTTCTTTCGGTGAAGCCTCGCTTCAATAAGGACCACAAAATGGCTGAGAATTACGACGTCATCATCATCGGCTCCGGCCCCGGCGGCTACGTCACGGCGGTGCGTTCAGCCCAGCTCGGCTTCAAGACGGCGATCGTCGAGCGCGAGCATCTCGGCGGCATCTGCCTTAACTGGGGCTGCATCCCGACAAAGGCGCTGCTGCGCTCGGCCGAGATCATGCATTATTCGGATCATCTGAAGGACTATGGATTGAAGATCGACGGCAAGGTCAGCGTCGACACCGCTGCCGTCGTCGACCGCTCGCGGAAGGTCTCGCTGCGGCTGAACGGTGGCGTCGCCTTCCTGATGAAGAAGAACAAGGTCGACGTCATCTGGGGCGAAGCCAAGCTCTCCAGGCCCGGTGAGGTTGTTGTTTCGAAATCCTCCAAGAAGCCGATGGAGCCGCAGCCGCCGGCGCCCAAGGGCGTCAAGGGCGAGGGCACCTACACCGCAAAGCACATCATTCTTGCCACCGGCGCCAGGCCGCGTGCGCTGCCCGGCATCGAGCCTGACGGCAAACTGATCTGGACCTATTTCGAGGCGATGGTGCCGAAGGAGATGCCGAAGTCGCTGCTGGTGATGGGTTCGGGCGCGATCGGCATCGAATTCGCTTCGTTCTACCGCACCATGGGCGCCGAGGTGACGGTGGTCGAGCTGCTGCCGGCGGTAATGCCGGTCGAGGACGCCGAGGTCTCGAAATTCGCGCAGAAGCAGTTCGAGAAGCAAGGCATGAAGATCATTCTCGAAGCCAAGGTGACCAAGGTCGAGAAGGGCGCGAACTCGGTTACCGCGCATGTCGAGATGAAGGACGGCAAGGTCGAGAAGATCACCGCGGATCGGATGATCTCGGCCGTCGGCGTGCAGGGCAACATCGAGAATCTCGGCCTCGAAGCGCTCGGTGTGAAGACCGACCGCGGCTGCGTTGTCGTCGACGGCTACGGCAAGACCAATGTGCCCGGCATCTATGCGATCGGCGATGTCGCTGGCCCGCCCATGCTCGCCCACAAGGCCGAACATGAAGGCGTGGTCTGCGTGGAAAAGATCGCCAACTTTCCAGGCGTTCACGCCACTGACAAGCTGAAGATTCCGGGCTGCACCTATTGCAACCCGCAGGTATCCTCCGTCGGCCTGACCGAAGCGAAGGCGAAGGCCGAGGGCAAGGACATCCGCGTCGGCCGCTTCCAGTTCGCCGCCAACGGCAAGGCCATCGCGCTCGGCGAGGACCAGGGCTTCGTCAAGACCATTTTCGACAAGAAAACCGGGCAGTTGCTTGGCGCGCATATGGTTGGCGCCGAAGTGACTGAGCTGATCCAGGGTTTTGTCGTGGCGATGAATCTGGAGACCACCGAGGAAGAACTGATGCACACGATTTTCCCGCACCCAACGCTGTCGGAGATGATGAAGGAAAGCGTCCTAGACGCCTATGGCCGCGCGCTGAACGCATGATAAATCGGCCGCTTGAGGCTCAACACGCGAGAGCCAAGGAACTCGACGGCAAGGTAATTCGTTTCCGGATGCATTCATCACACAAGGATAGGGCATATGGACGTGAACGGCGTGGGCTGGGTAGCAGCGATCATCATCGGCGGTTTGGCAGGATGGCTTGCCGAGATGTTCATGAAGAGCAACACCGGCATCCTGATGAACATCATTCTTGGCATCGTTGGCGCGATCGTGCTGAATGCCATCCTGCAGGCGCTCAACATCGGCGCCTTCGGCGCCGGCTGGATCGCCTATCTGATCACCGGCTTCATCGGTGCCTGCCTGCTGATCTGGGTAGGGCGCATGGTGCGCCGTTAGTTGCTGAACTCTTGCCATGCGAACGCGGCTGTGGCGGCATGCGCCGCCGCGGCCTTTTTCTTTGGAGCGAAAAGTCTTAGATGACTTGTGAAAAGCGAACGTCGGACAGGCGATCGCCAACGAACCGGATTTCAGATGGTCACCGTCCTCGACACGATCGCCAATGCGCCGCGCCTGCGGCATCCTGAAAAGGCGCACAAGCCCGACCAGGACGTGCTGCGCAAGCCCGACTGGATCCGCGTCAAGGCGCCGATGTCGAAAGGCTATGCCGAGACGCGCGAGATCGTGAAGTCGCACAAGCTGGTGACGGTGTGCGAAGAGGCCGGCTGCCCCAATATCGGCGAATGCTGGGAAAAGAAGCACGCCACCTTCATGATCATGGGCGAAATCTGCACGCGCGCCTGCGCCTTCTGCAACGTGGCTACCGGTATACCGACCGCGCTCGATCCCGATGAACCGGCCCGTGTCGCACACGCCGTCAAGCAAATGGGCCTGACCCATGTCGTCATCACCTCAGTCGACCGCGACGATCTCGCCGACGGCGGAGCTCAGCACTTTGCCGAGGTCATCCGCGCCATCAGGGCGGCAACGCCGTCGACGACGATCGAAATCCTGACGCCCGACTTCCTGCGCAAGGAAGGCGCGCTGGAGATCGTGGTGGCGGCGAAGCCCGACGTTTTCAACCATAATCTGGAGACCGTGCCGTCGAACTATCTGACGGTCCGGCCGGGCGCCCGCTATTTCCATTCGATCAGGCTGTTGCAGCGGGTCAAGGAGCTCGATCCGTCGATCTTCACCAAATCCGGCATCATGGTTGGCCTTGGCGAGGAGCGGAACGAGATCCTGCAGCTGATGGACGATCTGCGTTCGGCCAATGTCGACTTCATGACCATCGGCCAGTACCTGCAGCCGTCGAAGAAGCACCATCCGGTTATCCGCTTCGTCACGCCGGAGGAATTCAAGTCCTTCGAGACCATCGGCAAGACCAAGGGCTTCCTGCTGGTGGCGTCAAGCCCGCTGACGCGCTCGTCGCACCATGCCGGCGACGATTTCGCCAGGCTGCGCGCGGCGCGCGAAGCGTTTCTCAGAAAGTCCGCCTAACACACTGGTTTCATGCCGCAATTCGAAGCCCATCGTCGCGTTTCCCATACGCCGGAGCAGATGTTTGCTCTGGTTGCCGATGTCGAATCCTATCCACAATTCCTGCCGCTTTGCGAGGCGCTGACGGTTCGCTCGCGCAAGGAACGCAACGGCCGCACACTGCTCATCGCCGACATGAGCATCGGCTACAAGGCGATCCGCGAGACTTTCACCACGCAGGTGCTGCTAAAGCCTGACGAGAACGCCATCGACGTAAAATACATCGACGGTCCGTTCAAATATTTGAGCAATGCCTGGCGGTTCGAGCCGGCCGACGGCGGTTGCAACGTCTGCTTCTTCATCGACTACGAATTCAAGAGCCGTATTCTGGGCGCGGTGATGGGAACGATGTTCGATCGCGCCTTCCGCATGTTCTCCGAGGCGTTCGAGAAGCGCGCCGACGTCATCTATGGGCCAGCGCCAGCAGCCTGATCCGCAGCGAGTGCGCGCAAGCCCAGTTCAAGCGCATGCTTGACCGTCGCCTGGCGGATGAAATTGCGGCCTTTGTCGGTGAACAACTGACATTCGCTGACGACCGGCCGACCAGTCAAGGCGACACCGAACCAGACCAGGCCGACGGGCTTTTCCGTCGAGCCGCCGCCTGGACCGGCAATGCCGGTGACGGCGAGGGTCAGTCCGGCGCGCGAACGGGTCAGGGCGCCCTGCGCCATCTCGATCGCCGTTTCCCGCGAGACCGCGCCATGCGCCTCAAGCGTGGCGGCGGAAACGCCGAGCATCTCCGTCTTGGCCTCGTTGGAATAGGTGATGAAACCCCGGTCGACCACCGTGGAAGAGCCGGCGATGTCGGTCAGGGCGGCGATGATCATGCCGCCGGTGCAGCTCTCGGCCGTCGCCAGCATGATGTCGCGCTGCTGGCAGGCTTGAAGCAGGGCATCTGCGAGATCGTTGTTGCTCATTCGGGGACATCCCCTGGAAATACGACACTGGCGGTCGCGATGGCGGCTATCCCTTCCTCGCGGCCGACAAAGCCGAGCCTTTCGTTGGTTGTCGCCTTGATCGAGACACGGTTCCGGGAAATTCCCAGCATTGCCGAAAGGGTTTCTGTCATTGCTTCGCGATGCGGGCCGACCCGTGGCGCCTCGCAGATCAGCGTTATGTCGGCATTTGCGATGCGCCCGCCGCGCGCGCGCACCAGTCTCGCCGCATGTTCGACGAAGATCCGCGAGGCCGCGCCCTTCCACTGCGGATCCGATGGCGGGAAATGCGTGCCGATGTCGCCGGCGCCGCAGGTGGCGAGCAGCGCGTCGGCCAAGGCGTGCAGGCCGACGTCGGCGTCCGAATGGCCGGACAGTTTCTTGTCGTGCGGGATGGAGACGCCGCACAGGATGACATGGTCACCGGGCTCGAACGCATGAACGTCGTAGCCATTGCCGGTGCGGATGTCTGGAAAGCGCGGCCGTTCGCCGGAAAGCCGCTGATCCGCCATCGAAATATCTCTTGCCCAGGTGAGTTTGACATTATCCGGCGAGCCCGGAACGATTTTCACCGGAATATGTGCCCACTCGGCGATCGCGGCATCGTCGGTGAAGTCCGCCTTGCCGAGATGATGGGCCTTTTCGTGGGCGGCCAGGATTGGCCAGAACGGAAAGCCTTGCGGCGTCTGGGCTGCATGAAGCCCGTTCCTGGAAACCGTCTCGCCGATCATGCCGGCGGCCGATTCACGTTTCAGCGTGTCGGCGACTGGTAGGGCAGGCAGCGCTGCCTGGCGCTCGCCGATGGCGGCGATCGTACGATCTATCAATTCCGCGTCGACGAAAGGGCGAACGGCATCATGGACCAGAACCTGGCCCGGCGCATGGCCTCTCAGCGCAAGCAGCCCGAGCCGAACGGAGTCTTGCCTGGACGCGCCACCCGTTACCGTGACGACCCGATCGGCGTTGGCTCCGGCGGCGCTGCGAAAAAGCGCGCTGTCGTCGGCATGGATGGCGACGACGACGGGACCGATTCTCGGATGCGCCAAAAACACGTCCAGTGTGCGCGCGATGACGGCACGGCCACCGATCCTTTGGTATTGCTTTGGCCCGTCGGCCTGACCCGCGCGCGCGCCGCGGCCGGCAGCGACAATAACGACTGCAACTTTGTTGTCCGCCGCCGAGGCTTGCTTTTCGCTTGCATCTGTCATGCCGAGACGCTTAGCGCATGATCCCGAAAAGTGGAATCGCTTTTCGGAAGAGATCATGCGCAGATGCAAAGTGCCCAAGGCGTCCTTCCCAAAGAAGCACGGCGCTTGGGCGCGGTAGGGGCTGAAGGCCGGCATTTTTCCTAAAGCGCCTTAATGCGACGTCATTGCGCGTTGCACTTCGCTATCATTCTGGCTAGAGAATGTGCAGCAATTAAAAATGCTTGGTTTTTGTGCATGCTTGACCTGACCAAATTGGCTTCGCCGCTGGACGTGGGAAGTGTGAGAATCCGCAATCGCGCCTTCCTCGCGCCCATGTCGGGTATATCAGATGAGCCGTTCCGGCAGCGTGCCTATGCGCACGGCGCCGGGTTGGTCGTGTCGGAGATGGTGGCGAGCGGCGAGCTTGCCAAAGGCAGGGCCGGTTGCGGCTTGCGCATCCGTCATTCCGGGCTGCCTGTTCACATGGTGCAGCTTGCCGGCCGTGAGGCGGCGCACATGGCCGAGGGCGCCCGTATAGCCGCGGGCGAGGGCGCCGACATCATCGACATCAACATGGGCTGCCCGGCCAAGAAGGTGACGGGCGGCTATGCCGGTTCGGCGCTGATGCGCGATCTCGATCACGCTTTGTCGCTGATCGAGGCGGTGGTCGGCGCGGTCGAGGTGCCGGTCACGGTCAAGATGCGGCTTGGCTGGGACGAAAGCGCGCTCAACGCGCCGATGCTGGCGCGCCGCGCTGAGCAGGCGGGCGTCAAGATGGTGACAGTGCATGGCCGCACGCGCTGCCAGTTCTACCAGGGCAAGGCCGACTGGCGCGCCATCGCACGCGTAAAGCAGGCTGTGTCGATACCGGTCGTTGCCAATGGCGATGTCGGCTCGCTGGCCGAGGCAGCAATGATCCTCGACCAGTCGGGCGCCGACGCGGTGATGATCGGCCGCGCGCATTATGGCGCGCCGTGGACGGCAGGCAGCATCGCGACAGCCGCGGCAAAGAAGGCAACGCCCGGCGTGCCTGAAAGCCCTGAAGTGTTGGCCGACTATGTCGTTGCCCACTACGAGGACATGCTGACGCTCTACGGCACCGAAAGCGGCGTGCGCCAGGCGCGCAAGCATCTTGGCTGGTATCTCGACCGCCACACCGCCGGTGTCGCTGATGAGCGGCGAAAGGCCATCCTCACCTCCTTCGAGCCCGTCCGCGTCATTGCCGCGTTGCGCGAGGTGCTTTCACACGCTCCCGAGGCGATGAACCTGCGGGGCGCGGCATGAATGCCAACATTACACAGAGCACGGATATGGCGGACGCCGCCCACATCGTGCTCAACACCATCCGCCGCCCGGTGATCATGGTCGATGCGGAAGGATTCATCACCTTCGCCAATGCCGATGCCGAGGATTTCTTCCGCTCGAGCGCGACCATGCTCGCCCGTAACACACTACCCAAGCTCATTCCCTTCGGCAGTCCGCTGCTGACGCTTGTCGACCAAGTGCGCGAGCGCCGGGCGCCCGTCAACGAATATCGGGTCGATGTGTCGTCGCCGCGTCTTGGCATCGAGAAAGTCGTCGATCTCTACGTCGCGCCGGTGTCGGAATTTCCAGGCTCCGTCGTGGTGATGTTCCAGGAACGATCGATGGCCGACAAGATCGATCGGCAGATGACGCATCGCGGCGCGGCACGCTCGGTGACCGGCTTGGCCGCGATGCTTGCCCACGAGATCAAGAACCCGCTATCCGGCATCCGGGGTGCTGCCCAGCTGCTTGAACTGTCGGCTTCCGATGAAGATCGCGCGCTGACCCGGCTGATCACCGACGAGACCGACCGCATCGTCTCGCTGGTCGATCGCATGGAGGTGTTTTCCGATGAGCGGCCGATCGACCGCTATCCGGTCAATATCCATGTCGTGCTCGACCATGTGAAGGCTATTGCCAAGAACGGTTTTGCCAAGCGAATCAAGATATTGGAGGATTATGATCCATCATTGCCTCCGGTTTTCGCCAACCGTGATCAGCTCATCCAGGTGTTCCTCAACCTGGTCAAGAATGCTGCCGAGGCCATTGGCGGCGATCCGCAAGGCGAGATCACCCTGTCGACCGCGTTCCGGCCGGGCATCCGTGTCTCCGTTCCGGGATCGCAAGGCCGCGTGTCGCTGCCGCTCGAATTCTGCGTGCGCGACAACGGCTCCGGCGTTTCCGAAGATATCCTGCCGATCCTATTCGACCCGTTTATCACCACCAAGCCGAACGGGTCGGGGCTTGGTCTTGCGCTGGTCGCGAAAATCGTCGGCGAGCATGGCGGCATCATCGAATGCGATTCGACGCCGCGCGGAACCACCTTCCGCATTCTGATGCCAGCTTGGAAAGAAACGCCGTTCGGCACGGACGATGATGGCGAAGGAGACCGCAAATGACGGTTCGCGGCAATATTCTCGTCGCCGACGACGATGCAGCCATCCGCACGGTCCTCAATCAGGCGCTTTCGCGCGTCGGTCATGAGGTGCGCGTGACCTCCAACGCCTCGACGCTGTGGCGCTGGGTGGCGGCGGGCGAGGGCGATCTCGTCATCACCGACGTGGTCATGCCGGACGAGAACGCCTTCGACATGCTGCCGCGCATCAAGAAGGCGCGGCCGGAACTGCCCGTCATCGTCATGAGCGCCCAGAACACGTTCATGACCGCGATTCGCGCCTCCGAGACCGGCGCCTACGAATATCTGCCGAAACCGTTCGACCTGACCGAGCTTCTCAACATCGTCAACCGGGCGCTTTCCGAGCCCCGACGGCCGAAGATCGATGCGCGGGCGGACGAGCCGCCGGAAACGATGCCGCTGGTCGGCCGCTCGGCCGCGATGCAGGATATCTACCGCATGCTGGCGCGCATGATGCAGACCGACCTGACGGTGATGATTTCAGGCGAATCGGGCACCGGCAAGGAACTGGTGGCGCGCGCGCTGCACGAATACGGCCGCCGTCGCGGCGGTCCCTTCGTCGCGATCAACATGGCGGCGATCCCGCGCGACCTGATCGAATCGGAACTGTTCGGGCACGAGAAGGGCGCCTTCACCGGCGCGCAAAACCGCTCCACCGGCCGTTTCGAGCAGGCCGAAGGCGGCACGCTCTTCCTCGACGAGATCGGCGACATGCCGATGGAAGCGCAGACGCGCCTGCTGCGCGTCCTGCAGCAGGGCGAATACACCACCGTCGGCGGCCGCACGCCGATCAAGACCGACGTGCGCATCGTCGCCGCCACCAACAAGGATCTGCGCACGCTGATCAATCAGGGGCTTTTCCGTGAGGATCTCTTCTATCGCCTGAACGTCGTGCCGTTAAGGCTGCCGGCGCTGCGCGAGCGGTCCGAGGACGTTCCGGATCTCGTGCGGCACTTCTTCAAGCTCGGCGTCAGCGAGGGCCTGCAGACCAAGCGCATCTCCACCGGCGGCATCGAGCTGATGAAGCGTTATCCGTGGCCCGGCAACGTGCGCGAGCTCGAAAACCTTGTCCGCAGGTTGGCCGCGCTCTATTCGCAGGATGAGATTTCCGCCGAGATCATCGAGGCGGAACTGAAGACCGGTGAGAGGCCGGTCGTTCCCGGTGGCGGCAACCTCATTCCCGACGATCTGTCCATCGGCCAGGCGGTGGAACATTTCCTGCAGCGCTATTTTGCGTCGTTCGCCGGCGATTTGCCGCCCGCCGGCCTCTATCAGCGCATTCTCTCCGAGGTCGAATATCCGCTGGTGCTGGCCTCGATGACGGCAACCCGCGGCAATCAGATCAAGGCTGCGGAACTCTTGGGCCTCAACCGCAACACGCTGCGCAAGAAGATCCGCGAACTCGGCGTCAACGTCTACAAATCGACCAGGCAGGCTTAGAGCGACGTACGTTCCATTCGGACGTACAAAGTTCGCTCTAACGCTTTGAATTTTCGCATCGTGTTTTCCGAAAAATCGATCTCGATTTTCGGGCCGATGCGATAGAGCGGCACCTTTTCCGGGGGATCGATCGCCGAAACATTTCCGTCCAGGTCACACTTGTTGCATAATCGCCACAATGCGTTGCATACATCCGACGCAATCACTGGCTCTAGACGGCGACATGGCTTCACAGGCACCGACACTGAGCGAACCGCTTTTCAGCGACCCCGGAACAAGGGACGGGCGCCGGCTGCTTGCGCTGCCCGGCGTGGTGGCAGTTGTCGGTGCGCTGGTTACGGCGGCGATCTCCTTCGCCATTCTCGTCGGCGCCACGCCGATCACGCCGGACGAGAGGACGACGCTGGCGCTTATCGCCCTCAATGCGGCGTTCATCGTGTTTCTGATTGCGCTGGTCGGTCGCGAAGTGCATCGCATTTTGATGGCGCGCCGGCGCGGCAAGGCGGCGTCGCGGCTGCATGTGCGGATCGTCGCGATGTTCGCGCTGGTCGCCGCGATTCCCGCCATCATGGTGGCGATCATCGCCTCGATCACGCTCGACATCGGCCTAGATCGCTGGTTCGAGATCCGCACCAAGACGATCGTCAATTCGTCGCTGTCGATCGCCGATGCCTATGTGCAGGAGAACGCGCGCAATCTCCAGGGAACGACCCTGTCGATGGCCTACGATCTCGACGCCTCCCGCACGCTCTACGGCCTCGATAGAACCGGCTTCCTCGATCTGATGAACAAGGAAGCCGTCGGACGCTCGCTGGCCCATGCCGCGCTGGTCAAGCCAGACGGTTCATTCGTCATGAGCGCCAAGACCGACGCCGATTTCGCCATGCCGGAGCCGCCGGAAGGCGCCATGAGCAGTGCCGCCGACGGCAGGCCGGTGCTGATCGAGCCGAAGACGCGCAACATCATGGGCGCCATCGTCAAGCTGCGCGAGATCGAAGGGCTCTATCTCTACACCATCCGCCTGGTCGATCCCGAGGTGATCAAGGCACGACAGATTGTCAGGTCCAACACCGACGAATATCGCGGTCTGGAAGCCAATCGCCGCACCTCGCAGGTGGCCTTCGCACTTCCCTACCTGTCGCTGACGCTGATCATCATTCTGTCCGCCATCTGGACCGGCATTGCCGTGGCTGATCGCCTAGTGCGGCCCATCCGCCAGCTCATCGGCGCGGCCGACGAGGTTGCGACCGGCAATCTCGACGTTGCCGTGCCCGTTCGGCCCTCCGACGGCGACGTCGCCTCGCTCGGCGACACCTTCAACAAGATGCTGCTGGAACTGAAATCGCAGCGTAACGAGATTCTGTCCGCCAAGGATTTGATCGACGAGCGGCGGCGTTTTTCGGAAGCCGTGCTTGCCGGCGTCACCGCCGGTGTCATCGGCGTCGATCCCTATGGTATCGTCACCATCGTCAATCGATCGGCCGAAACGATGCTGGCCATATCCGCCACTGCCGCACTCGGGCAAAATCTCTCCACAGTGCTGCCGCATGTCGGCCGCGTATTCGAGATCGGCCGCAAGTCGGGAAAGCCTGTCCACCGCGAGCAGGTGACCTTCTATCGCGCCGGCACGGAGCGGACCTTCAACGTGCAGATCACGGTCGAGGCCGGCGACGACGGTTCGGAGGAGAAATCCTATGTCGTGACGGTCGACGACATCACCGATCTGGTCCAGGCGCAGCGTTCCTCGGCATGGGCGGATGTGGCGCGGCGCATCGCCCACGAGATCAAGAACCCGCTGACACCGATCCAGCTTTCCGCCGAGCGCATCAAGCGCCGCTACGGCAAGGTCATCACCGAAGACCGCGAGGTTTTCGATCAGTGCACCGACACGATCATCAGGCAAGTGGAAGACATCGGCCGCATGGTCGACGAGTTCTCCGCTTTCGCACGCATGCCCAAGCCCGAAATGAAGGCCCTCGATTTGCGCGAGTCGTTGCGCGAAGCCTCGTTCCTCGTCGAAGTGAGCCGCGCCGATATCACCTTCGAGCGCGTATTCGGCAACGAACCGCTCAAGGGCACTTTCGACAGCCGCCTGATGGCGCAGGCTTTTGGCAATATTATCAAGAACGCAGCCGAGGCGATCGACGGACTTGATCAAAAGGACCGCTCGCACGGCATAATCCGGATTCAAGCCGGGCGCCAGAATGGCGCGATTCGCATTGACGTCATCGACAATGGCAAGGGCTTGCCGCGCGAGAATCGTCAGCGATTGCTCGAGCCTTACATGACGACACGCGAGAAGGGCACGGGGCTTGGCCTCGCTATCGTCAAGAAGATAGTGGAAGACCATGGCGGCCGGCTCGAACTGCATGACGCGCCGGCGGATTTCCACGGCGGGCGAGGCGCGATGATCAGCATCATCCTGCCGCTTGCCGCCACCGTGCCGTCGAGCGGCGAAAGCAGGACGGAACACGAAAGAGAAACTGAAAAGGTCGGTAATGGCGTCTGACATTCTCATCGTCGATGACGAGGAAGACATCCGCGAACTTGTCGCTGGTATCCTGAGCGACGAAGGTCACGAAACCCGCACGGCATTCGATGCCGACAGCGCCCTGGCGGCGATCGCCGACCGGGCGCCGAGACTGATTTTCCTCGACATCTGGCTGCAAGGCTCACGTCTGGACGGACTGGCGCTGCTGGACGAGATCAAGACAATGCATCCGAGCCTGCCCGTGGTGATGATCTCGGGCCACGGCAACATCGAAACGGCGGTCTCGGCCATACGTCGCGGCGCCTATGACTTCATCGAGAAGCCGTTCAAGGCCGACAGGCTGATCCTTATCGCCGAACGTGCGATTGAAACCTCGAAGCTGAGACGCGAGGTTTCGGATCTCAAGCTGCGCAGCGGCGAAACCTTCGACCTGATCGGCATGTCGTCGGCGATGAGCCAGTTGCGTCAGACCATCGAACGCGTCGCGCCGACCAACAGCCGCGTCATGATCATCGGCCCGTCCGGGTCGGGCAAGGAACTCGCGGCACGCGCCATCCACACACTGTCGGCGCGCAAGGGGGCACCGTTCGTCACGCTTAGCGCTGCCAACATCACGCCCGAACGCATGGAGGTCGAGCTGTTCGGCACCGAATCCAACGGTGTCGAACGCAAGGTCGGCGCGCTTGAGGAAGCCCATCGCGGCATTCTTTACATCGACGAAGTGGCTGACATGCCGCGCGAAACGCAAAACAAGATTCTGCGCGTGCTGGTCGAACAGCAGTTCGAGCGGGTAGGGGGCACCAAGCGGGTCAAGGTCGATGTCCGAATCATTTCATCGACCTCGCAGAACCTGGAGGCGATGATCGCCGACGGTCGTTTCCGGGAGGATCTCTATCACCGCCTGGCGGTGGTTCCGGTCATGGTGCCGGGACTGGCCGAGCGGCGCGAGGACATCCCCTATCTTGTCGACAATTTCATGAAGCAGATCGCCCGCCAAGCCGGCATCCGGCCGCGGCGCATCGGCGACGACGCGCTGGCCGTGCTGCAGGCGCACAACTGGCCGGGCAACGTCCGCCAGTTGCGCAACAATGTCGAGCGGCTGATGATCCTGGCGCGCGGCGACGATGTCGATGCGCCGATCACCGCAGACCTCTTGCCTGCCGAGATCGGCGACGTCATGCCGCGCACGCCAAACCAATCCGATCAGCACATCATGGCGCTGCCGCTGCGTGAGGCGCGCGAACAGTTCGAGAAGGACTATCTGATAGCCCAGATCAACCGTTTTGGCGGCAACATCTCGAAAACGGCCGAGTTCATCGGCATGGAGCGCTCGGCGCTTCACCGCAAGCTGAAGTCGCTGGGCGTCTGATACCCAATCCAATCGTGGCTTGCGCAATTATTGGTTACGGCGCAGGCGGAATCGCATAAGAAAGCGCTACAGCGCCGCGCGTCTTTTGGGACGTGCAAAGGACGCTATAGCACTTTGATTTTTGCGCCGATTCCGATTTCGGGGTCATGCGCTGACTTCTCCAGGGGTGACCCATGCCGCGCATTGCCTATGTGAACGGGCGCTACGTCGCTCACGCCGACGCTTTCGTGCATATCGAGGACCGTGGCTATCAGTTCGCCGATGGTGTCTACGAGGTCTGCGAGGTAGCGCGCAGCTTTATCGTCGATATGCCTCGCCATCTCGGACGGCTGAACCGCTCGCTGACCGAATTGTCGATCGACTGGCCGGTCACGCGGGGCGTGTTGCCGATTATCATGCGCGAGGTGGTTCGCCGCAACCATGTCACCGATGGCCTGGTCTATCTTCAGGTGACGCGTGGCGTCGCCAGCCGTGACTTTATTTTCCCGGCGGCGGGCACGAAGCCGTCGCTGGTGGTGACCGCCAGGAAAGCCGACCCCGCTGCTGCAGCGAAGAGGGCCGAAAGCGGAATCAAGGTTATCACCGTGCCGGAGAATCGTTGGGACCGGGTAGATATCAAGTCGGTCGGCCTGTTGCCAAATGTGCTCGCCAAGCAGAAGGCCAAGGAAGCCGGCGCCCAGGAGGCCTGGTTCGTCGATGCCGACGGCACCGTCAAGGAAGGTGGATCGTCGAATGCCTGGATCATCACCAGGGATGGCGTGCTGGTGACGCGTCCGGCCGAGCACGGCATCCTGCGCGGCATCACCCGCACCACGCTGTTCGAGGTAGCCGCCAGGCTCGGCCTGAAAATCGAGGAGCGCGGCTTTTCGGTCGCTGAGGCCAAGGCCGCGCGCGAGGTTTTCATCAGCTCCGCGACCACGATCGCCATGCCGATCGTGGCGATCGACGGTGCACCCGTCGCTAACGGCCATCCGGGCTCGATAACACTTTCCTTGCGGCAAGCCTTTTTTGACGTTGCGGAAAAAAGTCCAGCCTGATAACCGCACAGGTGGAATGAACATCAATATATCTCGTTCTGCTTGTCGTTATTGACGGCAAGATGGTGTTTGCGTGCTTGACACGTGCCGGGTAATTTGGCGCATTGGCTTGCAAACCGAAGGGGATCGGCGAAAGACAAGAACAATGGCGGAACGATCGCAAAATCTTCAGGACCTGTTCCTGAATTCAGTTCGCAAAAGCAAAAACCCACTCACCATCTTTCTCATCAACGGCGTGAAGCTGACCGGTGTGGTCACTTCGTTCGACAATTTCTGTGTTCTGCTGCGTCGAGACGGCCATTCCCAGCTCGTCTACAAGCACGCCATTTCCACGATCATGCCGAGCCAGCCGGTTCAGATGTTCGATGGTGAGGAAAGCCAGGGCGCCTGATTGGCACGTAAGAAAGACGCGGACCGCAGCGTTCGCGAAAAACCAGCATATCAGCCGGGGGCGGAAGCCGAAGGCCGGACTCGGGCCGTGGTTATCGTGCCCGTGCTTACCCGCCAGCCACGCGGCGACGAAGACACGAATCGCCCGCGCTTGACGCGGTCCGCCGAAGCTCGCCACGACGAGGCGGTTGGCCTTGCCCAAGCCATCGACCTCGACCCGATCCATACCGCGGTGGTGACCGTCAACGATCCGCGGCCTGCCACCTTGCTCGGCAGCGGCAAGGTCGCGGAGTTCGCCGAGATCGTCAAAGAGGGCCATGCCGAACTGGTCATTGTCGACCATCCACTGACGCCGGTGCAGCAGCGCAACCTGGAAAAGGAACTGAACGCCAAGGTGCTGGATCGCACCGGGCTGATTCTGGAGATTTTCGGCGAGCGTGCGCGGACCAAGGAAGGCACGCTGCAGGTCGATCTTGCGCACCTCAACTATCAGAAGGGCCGGCTCGTGCGAAGCTGGACCCACCTCGAGCGCCAGCGCGGCGGCGCCGGCTTTCTCGGCGGCCCCGGCGAAACGCAGATCGAATCGGATCGCCGTGCCCTGCAGGATAAGATCAAGAAGCTGAAGCACGAGCTGGAAACCGTGCGGCGCACTCGCGACCTGCACCGCGCCAAGCGCAAGAAGGTGCCTTTCCCGGTGGTGGCGATCGTCGGCTACACCAATGCCGGCAAGTCGACGCTGTTCAACAAACTGACCGGAGCAGGGGTGCTGGCCGAGGACATGTTGTTTGCCACGCTCGACCCGACACTGCGCCGGGTGCGACTGCCGCACGGCACGCCGGTCATCCTTTCGGACACGGTCGGTTTCATTTCAGACCTGCCAACGCATCTGATCGCTGCCTTCCGGGCCACGCTGGAAGAGGTGGTCGAGGCCGATCTCGTCCTCCATCTGCGCGATATTTCGGACCCCGACACCGCCGCCCAGGCCGAGGATGTCGAGCGCATCCTAGCCGATCTCGGCGTCGATGCTGGCGACGGCAAGCGCGTCATCGAAGTGTGGAACAAGATCGACCTGCTCGACGAAGGCAACAGGGCTCGGCTTCTTGCCGATGGCGCCGATGGCAACAAGACGCCGCCGATTGCCATATCGGCCGCCACCGGCGAGGGCATCGATGTGCTGAAGGCGATCATTGAGACAAGAGTTTCAGGCGAGCTGGAAACGCTGACCATCACGCTCAAGCCTGAGCAGCTCGGGCTCGTCGACTGGCTCTACCGCAATGGCGACGTCGTCTCGCGCACCGACAATGAAGATGGCGGCGTGACCGTCGCGCTCAAGGCGACGCAAAGCGCGCATGAAGAGATAGAAAGCCGATTGCACCGTAAAAACAACGGATAGTCGCTGTTACTTCGCGCTCTTGGCTTGCTGCCAAAACGCCTCCATCTCGTCGAGCGAGGCCTTTTCCAGCGTGTTTCCGGACGCTTCCAGCGCTTGCTCGACGTAGTGGAACCGCGACCGGAATTTCTCGTTGGTGCCGCTGAGCGCCGCTTCGGAATCGACCTTGAGATGACGCCCGAGATTGACGACGGCAAACAGCATGTCGCCGAACTCGTCCTTGATCGAAGCCGTATCGCCCTTGGCCAAGGCCTCGCGCAACTCGCCGATCTCTTCCTCGATCTTGTCGAGGATCGGCGTGGCCTCGCTCCAGTCGAAGCCGACGCGGGCAGCTTTCTCCTGCAGCTTGAGTGCCCGGGTCAAAGCGGGCAGGGCGACCGGTATGCTGTCCAGAAAACCCTTGCCGTGATCCTCCGGATCGTGCCCGCGGGCGAGGCGGGCGCTGCGTTTCTCAGCCTTCTCCTCGGCCTTGATCTTTTCCCACATGCCCTTGGCCATGCCGGCGCTGCGCGCCTTCTCATCGCCGAAGACATGCGGGTGGCGGCGGATCATTTTCGTGGTGATGGCCTGGACCACGTCGCCAAAAGCGAATTCACCAGCCTCCTCGGCCATCTGCGCGTGGTAGACGACCTGCAGCAGAAGGTCGCCGAGCTCGTCGCGCAGATCGTCCAGGTCGCCGCGCGCGATGGCGTCCGCCACCTCGTAGGCTTCCTCGATCGTGTAAGGCGCGATGGTCGAAAAATCCTGCTCGATGTCCCACGGACAGCCGGTTTCCGGGCCCCGCAGCGCCGCCATGATCTCAATCAGCCGGGAAATGTCCTTCGAGGGTTTCATCGGCCGGATGCTAGCCTGCGTCCGACCGTGTAGCCAACGGCGTCGGACGGCGAGGGGCGATTGTCCACAGCGCTGCTCAACGCCTCAGTCGAGCACGGAGACGATCGCCTTGGCGAGCGCGTCCATACCGTCTTCCGGCAGGCCGGCGACATTGATGCGGCTGTCACCGACCATATAGACGCCGTGCTCGGCGCGCAGCCGCTCGACCTGCGCTTCGGACAGGCCAAGCCGGGAAAACATGCCGCGATGGCTGGCGACGAAATCGAAGCGATCGGAATTGGACTGCCGCCGCAGCGCTTCGGCGAACTGCACCCGAAGCCGCAGCATGCGCAGGCGCATCTCCTCTAGCTCCGCTTCCCAGTCGGCGCGCAGCGTGGCGTCTTCAAGCACAGTGCGCACCGCGGCCGCGCCATGGTCCGGCGGCATCGAGTACATGGCGCGCGCCGCCGACAGCATCTGGCTCATTGCCACATCCGCCTGCGCGCCGTCTTTAGCCAGGATCATCGCCGCGCCGACACGGTCGCGATACACGGCAAAGTTTTTCGAGCAGCTCGAGGCAACGACCATCTCCGGAACTTTTTCAGCCAGCAGGCGCAAGCCGGCGGCGTCTGCGTCCAGGCCTTCGCCAAAGCCCTGATAAGCAATGTCGACAAACGGCAGCAGGCCGCGCTCGACGACAAGGTCGGCTATTTCAGCCCACTGCGCGATGTCCAGATTGGCGCCTGTCGGATTGTGGCAGCAACCATGCAGCAGCACTACGTCGCCGCTCTTGGCGGTCGCCAGCGCGCTCATCATGTCGGCGAAGCGAACAGCACCTGAGGCAGCGTCGAAATAGGGATATTCGCATATCTGCAAGCCGGCGGCGCGCATCACCGGCATGTGGTTCGGCCATGTCGGGTCCGACAGCCAGATCGTTGCGTCCGATCGCGTCCTCTTGAGCAGCTCAGCCACCAGCCGCAGCGCGCCTGAGCCGCCGGGCGCCTGCGCCGCACGGATGCGTGTAAGCTCGGCCGCAGGGCCAAAGACCAGCCTCGCCATCGCCGTGTTGAAGCCGGTATCGCCGGCAAGGCCGAGATAGGTCTTGGTATCCTGGCTCTGCAGCAATCGCTTTTCGGCTTCGCGCACGGCGCGCATCACCGGCGTCTTGCCATCGCGATCCTTGTAGACGCCGACGCCGAGGTCGACCTTGTCGGGGCGGGGATCGGCGCGATAGAGGCCAATCAAAGCAAGGATCTTGTCGGCTGGGGCAGGCTGAAGATCTTCAAACATCGGCGCGGTTCCGTTGGCGGCGGAGTGATACGCAAATCGGCCGTGCTGCGCCAGCGGTTTTCATTTGCGCCAAGTTGAAAACCGCCAACCGGGACATAGAAATCCATAGCGTGCATCGAGGAGAGGCTCGCACCCGGCGAAAGGCCTTGATGGCACGGCGCGTCGCGCCGTTCTATCACGCTGGCTTGAGGGCAGCAGACGGCAAGGCAGCGGCAGGTTGCTGCTTCTTGGCACCCCAACCGATCCGCGGCAACCATTCGAGGTAGTAGGCGAAGCCGAACTGCAGCGCGATGCCTGTCGTGATCAGGATCGTGTCGTAGAGCAACCCGCCTGGGCTGACGACCTTCATGACCTGCGCAATCATGGCGAGGATCGTTCCGGCGATGAAGACCGGCAGCGAATGCTTGCCGAGAACCGCGAGCGGGTGTCCGGGCCTGGTCCTCGCCAGGTTGGAAAGCGCCGGGAGCGTCACGATCAGATAGGCGATCGCCAGAACGTGCATGAGCCGCGACAGCGACAGGAATGTCTTATCGAAACCGGTCAGCACGGTAGGCAGGCCGGAGGCCGTCTCGATGCCCCACAGCGGCAGCCGCACCCAAATCAGCGCGCCGACCAGATGCCCGACGGCCGCGCTCGTCATCATCCAGTTGAAGCGGATTTCGCCGCCGCGCTTGACATGCAGCATGCCGGCGATCCCGATGACAAACAGAAATTGCCAGGAGAGCGGGTTCAGGAACCAGAAGCCGTCGCCGGGAAAATTCGAAGGCGCGATCTGGAAAATGCCGGCGATGAGCCAGAGGGCAGCGGACGCAGCAAGCATCAGCCGCAGGCTGAACGTGCCGATCCACAGGAAAAGCGGCATCATCAGAAGCACCACGGCATACATGGAAAGAATGTTGTTGTAGCCGATCTGATGCCCGAGCGCGGCGATGCCGAGCAGCGCTTCCGGCGTGTCCTCGATGATCATCTGGATGTTGATCAGCTTCAAAAGATCGGGCCGCGAGAAATGCAGTGCAGCTGCCGAGAAGATCGCCAGCGTCGCCACGGTGGTCATGACGTGGGTGACATAGAGGACACCCGCGCGCCGCCAGGCCTTCAGGGTGATGAGCAACCGGTTTCCCGGCTGGAACTTCAGTCCGTAGGCGAGCCCGACAGCGATACCAGAAATCAGCACGAAGGCTTCGGCCGAATCGGAAAAGCCGAAATTCTTGTGCGTGAAATACTCGAAGACCGTCCCGGGCACATGGTTAACGAAGATCGTCAGTAGCGCTAGCGCGCGGAAGACATCGATGCGGGTATCCCGCTGGGTTGGCGCATTGCCTGTCGTGTCGGGGCTTGTCATATCGGGTCGATAATTCGTGGAACAAAGCGGGCCCAAAGGACCGTCGGCGAAGGGAAGATTCGGCGGTGAATGTTTCCTGCCTATAACTCGCAAGTGCCCCGAAAAAGATGACACCTTCGCGATTTTCCGCGTCACAAATTAATTCACATGTAAACATCGAAATCCCCGGCGGCGCTAACCGCACAGCGAATTGTGGCGGCTGAGGGGCGGGCCGCTCGGTCGCGGACAAAGAAGCCGCACGCGTGATGGTGAGGCGTTGCACCGGTGATGTCTGACCTTCCCGGATCGCAAAAAATTCAAAGAGCGGGATTAAAAACCTGCCATGCTCCGTAAACGGGACATGAGAGGGTCGATGCCACGCTTCGATATCATAGGACAGCTTGGTTCGCTGCGGCGCTACGCGCGTTCGCTGACGCGCGACAGCGCCGAAGCAGAGGACCTGGTGCATGACGCGCTGGTGCGGGCCTATGAGCGGCGCGGCACCTTCCGATCCGGCGGAAACCTGCGCGCATGGCTGCTGTCGATCGTCCACAACGCTTTCATTGACGGCTTGCGGTCCCGCAAGTCTGAAGCGGCGCGCGTCGAGCAGGCCGGGTATCTTGCCGACGCCAGTATGCAGGCTCCCCAGGAGCATTCCGTCCGCTTGGCGCAGGTGCGCGAAGCCTTTTTCAAATTGCCGGAAGAGCAGCGCTCGGCGCTGCATCTCGTCGCCATCGAGGGACTTACCTACAGCCAGGCGGCCGAGGCCAGCGGCGTGCCGTTGGGAACGCTGATGTCGCGCATCGGCCGGGCGCGGGCGGCGCTCCGTGAGATGGAGGACAAATTGCCGGCGCGTGTGAAAAGCCACCTCAGGATCGTGGGAGGCCCGTGATGTCTGCGATGAACGAACTGCGCGACCCGGTGACCGATGCCGATCTCGACGCCTATGTCGACGACCAGCTGGACGTTGCCCGCCGCATCGAGGTCGAGGCATTTCTTTCCGCCCGTCCGGAGGCCGCCGCTCGCGTGATGTCCGACCTCAGGACGCGCGACGAACTGCGCGTGGCACTTGCCGGATCCAAGGGCATGGCGCGGCCGGCAACGGCCGACGCGGCGCGGCGGCTGGAACGCGGGCTGGCCCGGGGTCGCGTGTTAGGCACGTTGCGCCGGGCTGCGGCAGTCGCAGTCCTGCTGACCGCGGGCTGGTTGGCGAACGGCATCGTCGGGCCGATATCGGTGACGAAGGTCGTCGCCTCGACACAGCCGCCCGCCTATCTGGAGGAGGCGATCCGGGCACACGGGACGACAATCATGCGCGAGGCCATGTCATCCCAGCCTGAAGCGCCTGACTACGATGCGGACGAAATCCGCGCCGCCACGGCGATCGTCATGCCGTCGCTGCCAAAGGACTGGAAGGTTCGTGACGTCCAGATTTATCCGTCGCGGTTCGGCCCGAGCGTCGAGATGGCTGTCGAAACAAGGGACCTGGGACTGGTCTCGCTCTTCGCGATCAGGCCCGGAACGTTCGACGTGGTCAAGCCGACCGCCGCCCCCTCTGGCGAAATTTCCTCGGCCTATTTCCAGATCGGCGAAGTCGCCTACGCGGTCGTCGCCCGAAGCGGTATCCGCGATCTCGATCGCACCGCCGAGACGCTCGCCAAAACGCTTTACTGACCCTCACCAAGGAGAACTCGCATGAATACCCCCAATCTAGGATACCGCACGGGCGTCGGAGCCCAAACCGGGGCCGTCTTCGACGAAGGCCTGCGCAAGCACATGCTGCGCGTCTACAACTACATGGGAGTCGGCCTCGTTGTTACGGGCGTGATCGCCTTCATGGTGGCGTCTACGCCAGCCCTCTACGTCCCGATATTTTCCACTCCGCTGAAGTGGGTGGTGATGTTGGCGCCGCTCGCCTTCGTGCTGCTGTTCTCGTTCAAGATGCAGACGATGTCGGCGGCCGGCGCCCAGGCGATGTTTTGGGCATTCTGTGCGGTGATGGGCCTGTCTCTGGCCTCCGTGTTCCTGGTCTTCACCGGCACGAGCATCGCGCGTACCTTCTTCATCGCCGCCACCATGTTCGGCGCCACCAGCCTTTACGGCTACACGACCAAACGCGACCTGACCCAGTTCTCGTCCTTCCTGATCATGGGCCTGATCGGCGTGGTGATTGCCAGCATTGTCAACATCTTTCTCGGCTCGACTGCGCTCCAGTTCGCCATTTCGGTGATCGGCATCGCCGTCTTCATCGGTCTCACCGCCTGGGATACGCAGACGATCAAGGAGCAGTTTGCGGAGAATTTTGGTGCGGAATCGCAGCAGAAGCTAGCCGTCTTCGGTGCATTCTCGCTCTATCTGAACTTCATCAACATCTTCCAGTTGCTGCTGAACTTCACCGGCGAGCGCGAATAGCTGCGTCAAATCAAATGCATGTCGCGGCAGCGGTTTTGAAGCAGCGACATGCATAAATAGGGACGTAGAGCGCGCCGCGAGAATGTCCTGGACGCGGCGCGCAAATGACCGGAGTTGCTTCCCATGAACAGGAACGACCAGCAGGCGATTGGCAATCTTTTTGAGAAACTTGCGAATGTCGAGCGACAGACGCCGCCGCGCGATGCCGAAGCGGAACGCTTCATCAACGATCAGATTGCCCGACAGCCTGGCGCGCCATACTACATGGCGCAAACAATCGTCGTGCAAGAGCAGGCCCTGAACGCGGCACAGTCGCGCATCGAGGAACTGGAACAACAGGCACAGCAATCTGCCGGCGGCGGATTGCTTGGCGGCCTCTTCGGAGGCAGCGGCGCCAGGCGCTCGGGTTCGGTGCCGCGGGTCGGGCGCACCGCTGCCGCTGCACCGGAGCAGCCGCTTTCTGGCGATGATCGGCAGGGGGCAGGCGGCGGTTTCCTCGCCGGAGCCGCGCAGACTGCGATGGGTGTGGCGGGCGGCGTGCTTCTCGGCAACGCGATCGCAGGCATGTTTGGCGAAAGCGGCGAAGCGCAGGCAGCCGAACCGCCGGCACCACAGCCAGAGCAAGCCGACCAAGCAGACGATGCCGGCTCCGATGGCGGTGGTGATTTCGGCGATATTGAATTCTGACCATGCGCGGTGCGGGTGGGTCCGACCTCGGACCACACGATATATGCCAATGGCTCGTCGGCCGTTGGCAGCCGCCTGCTGGCGGTCTCATGGACGGCTCTGTGGGAAAATATGACGCTGCTCGGCTTGGTCGATCGCACGAGTTCGGGGTTCTTTCACGTCAGACAATCACCTGATCGCGCATCGACCTCAGTTGGAAGCGCGGGGGGGTAGAAGGCATGGCAATCGAGAAATGGTCAGGCTGATACGAGCCTATCGCTCGTGGCTGCATCGCGCGAAGGTGGAGAGTGCTGGTAGGACACTGGGCATTCATGGTGGGCCTGCGATCCAGCCGACGAAGCAAGCCGCTGTGACCACTGTGTCTTCGATGTGCCCAGGGCGAACTCTGCCAACCTGAGGAGCTGCACGTCAGAAGTGCCCGCCGGCGCGAAGATGTGGTGCGCATCCCGCAACAACCTTTCGATGGGCCGGTCGGCGAACAATCCACAAGCGGCATGCACCTCCATGGCGTTGCGGGCCGAATCCAAGGCGTGCTCCACGTTGATCAGCTTGGCATTTATCAGTTCAGCGTCACAAGGCAGGGCACGGTCCAGCATATGCACGGCGTGATAGGCGGCGAGCCGGGCGGTCATCAGCCGCGACTGCATCTGGCCGAGTTTCTGCTTGATGGTGGGAAGTTCGCAAAGAGGGCTGCCGTAACGGTGCTGCTGCGCGGCAAATGCCACGGTCTCCTCGACAAGCGCGTGGTGGATTCCGAGCGCGACGGCGGTCAGGTTGGGCCTTCCGTAGAGGATGCTGGAAGAATAGGCCACAGCCAGGCCGTCGCCCTCCTTGCCGAGCAGGTTTTCAGCGGGGACCCGGCAGTTGTCGAAGACAAGTTCCCCAAAACCGAAGCCGTGCAGGCCCATCGCTGGCTTCAGTGCAGCGCGTGAGAAGCCGGGGCGATCCGCCTCTACGAGGAACGCGGACAGACCCTTCGAGCCGCCTCCGGTTCGGACGATCACCCCATGCAGATCGCCGACATGGCTATTGCCGACATACGTCTTGTGGCCGTTGAGGATATAGGCGTCCCCGTCGCGCTCGGCGTTCGATGCCATGCCGAGCACGTGGCTGCCGGACTCGTGTTCGGTTACGGCAATGGTCGGCAGACATTCCCCCTTGGCTATGGCCGGAAGCCATTTCCGCTTCTGGGCTTCGTTGCCGAAATGGAGAATTTTCGCGACGCCTAGCTGCGAGGCCTGCACCATCGCTCCCATGGCACCGCTGACGCGCGAGATCTCCTCGACGACGATGGTCTTGGCCAGATGCCCGAGACCCAAGCCGCCAAATTCTTTGCCGATGGTGATGCCGATCCAGCCCTGGCGGGCGATCAGCCGAGATAGGTCATGGTCTACAGACCGCGAGGCTTCCATGGCAGGTATACGGGGCCGGATCTCGGCCTCCGCAAAGGCCCGTGCCCGATCCCGAATCTGATTGTGGCGCTCGGTAGCGAAGTAACTGTCCATCCGATCCTCCTGACTTCCGGAGCGCGATGATCGGAGCAGCGGACTACCGGACAATTTCACGGGGAGGGGAATTCGGTTACATCCGAAACAGGGAAGCTACCGTCCGTGACTCGAGACATGACCGTCTGGTGGCAAGTTGCGGTGCCTTTCAGACGTTCACTAGGTCGCACTGAGAGCTTCAACGATCTCTGAAACAGTCGCTATTTTGGCGATCTTGCCGTTCATGTAATCCAGGGAGACGCGCGCGTGCTCTGCGTCGTAGGAGCCGATGCATTCCTCGGCCAAGACCACTCGGAAATCTCGTTGATAGGCGTCCACCGCAGCCACACGGATACAGGCGTGTGTATTGACGCCGCATAAAACCAGTTCACCGGCGCCAAATTCAGCCAGTAGCTCGTCAAGTCCCGTCTTGAAGAACGCGCTGTAGCGCTTCTTGACTATCGTCGCATCGCTTGGCTGCCAATCGAGCTCAGCGTGAAGCAGGGCACCTCTCGTGCCCTGAATTGTAACGGCGATGCGTTTGTCGCGCATCTCAAGAAATGCGTCGCTGAGATCCGAACGGAACTCCTGCCGCACCCAGATCACCGGGAGCTGTAAACTCCTGAAAGCGGCCACCAGCCGGTTGGTATTCTGAACCAGTCGATCGGCTTTATCTGCTTCCCACAGGTCGAGATACTCATTCAGCAGGTCGATGATAAGGAGGCAGCGTTTGGTCATCGTCGAGCTATATGAAGCGCTGAATGCAGATTTGTGACGAGGCCGTATCTCCTAGCGAGCTGTCAAAGCGATTTAGAGGCGCGCCGGCGAACCACTGCGGCACGCGGAAACTGGCGATCCGGTGTCTTTGCAGCATTCGCCTTATCGTTGCCAGAAGGGCAGCTTGGCGATCTCTTCCTCGACCTGCTGTCTCGTCAGACCGATATCGTCGATCAAATGGGGATTGGCCTCCGACATTTGCTTAAGTTCCCAGCGAAAGCGTGTCCGCTCGCGCCAGGTCGCGATAGTGCTTCGCAGGGTCGTCAGGTGCCGACGCGACACTTCCGCCAGCCCCACGGACGTTCTCGGCCGCGCTGCCTGATGCGGCGCCGATGCAAGGGTATCGTTCATGGCAACCTCCATATGGTTTGAGGGTCGGGACCCTCGACCTGAAAGAGGTTGAATTCTGCAGGATACAAACAGCGCCGTAATTAAGCTCTCCCAAATAGTTCTCAAAACTTCCAAATCGGCTATAGATGCGCCGTATGCAAGGATCACGCTTTGCCTTTGGTCCGTTCGTGCTTGATCCAGGTGCGGGAACACTCCTTCGGAACGACGTCCCCGTTGCCGTTGGCTACCGTGGGCTGAAGCTGCTTGCGGCGCTCGTCGGACGGCCCGGCGAAATCCTTGAGAAGGCCGAGTTGATGGACGCAGCGTGGCCGGGCACTGCCGTCGAGGAAGGCAACCTCACCGTCCAGATCGCGCAGCTGCGGAAGCTGCTTGGTCCGGCCACCGACGGCGGTGAATGGATCTCCACGGTTCCGCGCGTCGGCTACCGGTTCACGGGGGGCATCGAACAGCTCGGTGGCGCGAAGCGAAAACCTTTGCCGCTGCCCGGCAAACCATCGATAGCCGTGCTGCCCTTCATTAACATCAGCAACGATCCCGAGCAGGAATCCTTCGCGGATGGGTTGACCGAAGACCTGATCACCGACCTGTCCAGGGTCTCCGGCCTGTTCGTCATCGCACGCAACTCGGTCTTTGCCTACAAAGGAAAGGCGACGGACGTGCGCGATATCGCACAGGACCTTGGCGTGCGCTACCTGCTGGAGGGTAGCGCAAGACACGCCGCGGGGCTGGTGCGTGTCAACGCACAGCTGGTCGACGCGGCGAGTGGCGATCATATGTGGGCGGAACGCTTCGATCGCAGCCTAGAAGACGTCTTTGCCGTTCAGGACGAGGTCACCGGCAAGATCGTGGAGGCGTTACTCGGCCGGCTGCGTGCACCGCCGCCGCGCAATCGACCCAAAAATCTCGAGGCTTACGATCTGTGCGTGCGGGCGCGCAAGCTGATGGATGATTCGCCGCAGACGGCGCAGGAAGCGCATCTGATGCTCACCCGCGCGATTTCGCTCGATCCGGAATATGCCGAGGCCTATCGCTGGCTTGCCATGAATCACTGGATGGGATGGGTGCATTCTGGCGGACCAACCGAAACATCCCGTAGCGTTGCTTTGGAACTGGCGCGCAAAGCGGTGGCGATCGACCCCAACGATGCCGGCTGCCGCTGGGTTTTGGCTTACCTGCTTGCCTATGAGCGCGGCTTCGCCGAGGCCGATGCGGAATTCGCCAAGGCGATCGAGCTCGACCCGAACGAGGCCGATGCCTGGGCGGCATTATCCGACATCGCGGTCTTGGCCGGGCGGGTCGAGGAGGGGCTTGAGCACATTCGCAAGGCGTTCCGGCTGAACCCGTTTCCGGCAAGTTGGTACTATCTGACGCTCGGCCAGGCGCAATATGCTGCGCGCGAGTACGAAGCCGCTGTCGACACACTGCGCAGGGATGAGACCTATCGTACAAGCTCACGCCGTTTCCTGGCGGCAAGCCTTGCCCAACTCGGCCGACTCGAGGAGGCGCGCGCAGAGGTCGAGCTGTTTCTCGTCGGCAACCCGCATTTCACAACCCGCCACTGGGCCACGACGGAGCCATTCCGGGACGCTGCGACGCTTGAGCATTTCGTTGAAGGTTACCGCAAGGCCGGTCTTCCTGAGTGACGCGCCGGCGTGACCCTCCCAAACGGCCACTCGCACCGTTCGTGCGTGCGACCTACTCCTCAAAGCGACCCGTGGCGTCACGATCGCGCTCATATCGTCTCTTGAGCGGAAACGGTGGCAACCAGGATTCGCGACGGATGATCCAGCTTTCGTATGTTGGCATCAGCTGGTCGGGGGCATCCAGGGATCCCAGGTTCACTTCGATTTCGTCTGCGGTGCGCCCGAAAATGGTCGAGCCGCAGCGGGGGCAGAAAAACCGCCCGGCGTAGTCGCGTGTTTCGCCATCGATCGTTACCGCATCCTGGGGGAACACCGCGGAAGCGTGAAAAAGGGCCCCATGATGCTTGCGGCAGTCGAGACAATGACAAATGCCGACCCGGTATGGGAGTCCCGACGCCACAATTCGGACGTTGCCGCACAAGCAACCGCCGGTGAATCGGTCCATGCTGCGTCTCCTCCAAAACAAGCGGTCGGAATGTTTACAACGAACCCCGTCGGGGCGTCCATGGGCGGCGAGGGGGCGTTGAAGCTACGAGAGGAATCCAGGTTTCAAACCTGCCTAACAATGGTGCCGATCACATTGACGAGAAGGCGCGCGGCGGTCAGCGCCGACAGGCCGTCAATGTCGGCCGGAGGATAGAGCTCGACAAGGTCGAATCCTGCGATCTTGGCCCGCCTGCCGAGGCCCGCGATCAGGTCGATCACCTGCGTATAGGTGAGGCCGCCGGGCGTACGCGCCGCCACGCCCGGCATGATGCCGGGGTCGAAGCCGTCGCAGTCGAGGGTGACGACGACCCGTACTCCTTCCGGAATATGCTGGAGTGCGGCTTCGACGCCCTGGGCGTGAACCTCGCGGGCGGTCACGAAGCGGCTGCCATAGCGCCGCGCCGCTTCGATGTCAGTGAGGCGTGCGCTGCCGACGCCACGGGTGCCGACCTGCACGATGCCGGCGACATGCGGCATCTCGCTCGCCCGGCGCATCGGGTTCGAATAGCCGTGGCGTTCGCCATGCAACTCGTCGCGCCAGTCGATATGGGCGTCGATCTGCAGGATCCAGATCGGCCCGTGATCCGCAAAGCCGGCGAGAAAGGGAATGGGTACGGAATCGTCGCCGCCGAGCAGGATTGGTACGGCGGGCAATGCCAGGACCTCGCGCGTCTTCGCCTCGATCCGGGCCCGGTTGCCGGCATTGTCATGCATAGCGGTCGGGATGTCGCTGGCGTCGATGCAGCAGACCGGCTTGCCGTCGAACAGCGGGCCGCCGAGGTCGAAATCCCAGTGCTCGACGAGCTCGGCATCGTCTTGGCTCGCAGCGCGAATGGCGTCGGCGGCCAAGGCATAGCCGCTGCTGTCCTTGCCGGGATAAGTGCTGCCGTGACCGGCTCCGAAGATCACCGCACGAGGCATGCGGCCATCGGCGAGGCGATCGGGAAAGCCGAGAAAGGGAGGCGAGGCGGTCATTTTGTGATGGTCTTAGCTGAAAATTTCGGTGTTGAGAGGTGCAGGATGGGGTCGTCCGAATGCGAGATTGAGTCAGTCGACTGAATCGAAGCGAACGGTTGCCTCTCAGATAACGCGAGCGTTCGGTGCATGATCTAGGACGAGATTGGGCTCAATGCCATGCTCAAGGTAGAACTTCATGGCTGCTAACAGGTTTGTGAATCCTTCGGTGGAATTTATCGCTTCCTCCGCGCCGCCAGAAAAGCCCCAGTTTCTGACCGTGACGAAGGTCTGACCGTCTTCTATCGATCTAAATGTCCATTCGACGAAACTCGGATTTTCAGGCCCGTTCCACTCGATCAGGATTCGCTCGTCCGGGTCGATAGCCTTTACGTCGGCGATTGTATGCACGCCATACATCTCCCAATCCTATCTGACCCTTTCGCCCACTTGCAACGGTGCGGCACCCTTGGAAAACCAGAAATGAGATGTGATCCTCGGATCGATCAGTGATCGAAAGACCTCTGCGACGGGCTTGCGTATCATCATCTGTGCCTTGGCGACTGGCTGCTCAGACTTGTTGGACATCTGAATTCCACCCTTTCACAATTGCCGGTCTCAAGGTCTAACACGTATCGATGAGGGTTGTTCCGCCAGGGCGCAACCGCGCAGGGACGTGCTGCCCTCCATGATCTCAAGCCCGCCGCGTCGGGATAGTCGATTGCCGGCCGGCTGCGCTTCATCTCTATCTCTATAGGCTGCCACATCAGAAAGTCGCATAAGATAGATTATGGAACTGACGTGCAGTTTTGATTGAGTTGCCTTTCGGCCAGCCGCAGTTCCTTGTTCCTTGGGACTCAGCGGAACTGCGGCTGGTAGAGTCTCCTACGCCGCCTGCGGCACGCAGGCTTCGCAGATTGCTGCGATGTGCCGGTGGTCTGTGCCGCAGCAGCCACCCAGGATGCGCATGGTCGGAAACGAAGCTCTCAGCCCGCTGTAGCGCCGCCCGAGATCGTCCGGGTCGCCCGCGTCGAGCGTCTCCGATTCGTCCAGTTCGGCATGGCTTTTGGCCGAAGCGTTCGCCTTCACCCCATAGACGCGATCGAGCCAGCGCTCGCCCTTTTTCAGCGCCTGCATGAAATGCGTCGGATGTGCGCAATTGATCATATAGTAAGCCGGCGCACCGTCCGTGGCGTCGTCAACCCTGTCTATCGCCTCGCCGAGCGCCATGCCGGTCACCAGCTTCCCGTCGGTCTCAACGGTGAACGAGATCATACAGGGCATCGCATGCGCCTTGGCCGCCCGCGCCACGCCGATCGCCTCGTGGAAATTGGTGAGCGTATAGGCCGCCACCATGTCGGCCTCGGTCCGCGCGAAACTCTCGATCTGCGCCGCGTGATAGGCCTCCGCCTCGTTGGCGTCCATATTGCCAGCTTTGTAGCCGTCGCCGCGCGGCCCGATCGCGCCGCTGATGACGCAAGGCGTCTCGGCAGTCTCGAACTCCTTGCGCAGGTCGAGAAGAAGCTCGATGGAGCTCTCGTTGACGGCCCGCAACGCTTCCGGCCCGTAGCCGAGCAATGTTCCCCAATCGGGGTTGGCCCGCCACGTCGGCGTGTCGAGGATGAACCCGGTCCCGCCTCTGCGCGCAATGGTCAGATAGCGGACGTAATAGTCCTTGAGCTTCTGCCGGCCTTCAGGCGTTGCCACCAGCGTGAATGAAGCAAAATGCGGAAGGTCGAGGCCTTCGTGAAAGATGAGGGTCGTCTCCATGCCGCCATCGCTCAGGAATGTTCTGTTGGCGAGTTGCGGCAGATTCTGACGGTACTTGGCCATGTTTGTCTCCAGTGGTAAGATAACACCGTGCCGCCTTGGTTGCGGCCGGTTTCGGAATAGCCAAGTTTTAACAGCACGTGCCGCCGGTGCGGTAGAAGGCTCGTGGTCCGGTACTCCACCGAAGCGGGAACCGCAGCAATTACAGACGGATAGCCGTTCTGGGTCGGTCGTATTGCTATCAGCGCCGATGTTGGCGGGTGTGAAAACCATACCGCCGGTACAGTAAATTTGAGGGCATTCGGTCATGCGCAAAGGTGCGGAAACGCGCGAACGCATTCTGGAGATCGCCGAGGCATCGGTGCTCGCCAAGGGGTTCGGCGCGACTTCCATCGAGGAGGTGATCGCCGAGGCCGGCATCACCAAGAGCGGCTTCTTCTATCATTTCAAGGACAAGAACGAACTCGCCCGCGCCTTGATGCTGCGCTACGTCGAGGAGAACGACCGCATCTTCGACGATGTGTTTCACCGCGGCCGGCAACTCTCCGATGATCCGTTGCAGTCCTTCCTGATCACGCTCAAGCTGCTTGCCGAGCTGATGGGTGACCTGCCGAACGGCCACCCCGGCTGTCTGATCGCGACGTTCACCTATCAGGAGCGCCTCTTCGACCGCAACGTTCGCGACATCGCCTCCGACGCCGTACGCTCCTGGAACGGGCGGTTTCGCGATGCGCTGAATGGGATCGCGACCGTTTATCCTGCCCGCAAAGGCATGGACCTCGACGATGTAGCTATCATGTTCTCCTGCGTGATCGATGGCGGCATCATCATGTCGCGGGGGCTCGGCGATCCCCGCGTACTAGAGCGCCAGATCCTCGCCTTCCGCAGCTTCGTAAAGATGTTGTTCGCGCCGGCTGCGCCCGACATCATGTTGCCGCCTGCGCACACCGCGGTCGCCGCCGAATAGCTGCGATATCAGGTGTGCCGGACCTCAGACTGCCAGCGTCGCTACGACAGCCTGTGCTGCCTTGACCATTGCGTGTGGCTCGGCTGCGAACACGGCGTCGTGCGCGCCGGCTGCGGCCCATACACGGTCGAAGCCGAGCAGTGTTTCGTCGGCGAACGCAGGGATCGCAATCAGATGGCCGATTGGGGCTACGCCGCCGATGGCAAAGCCGGTTTCGTCGCGGATCTGCCGCGGGTCGGCGTGCTTCAGCGGCTCGCCGGTCAGCGCGGCAGCCTTGGCGAGATCGAGCTGGTTGGAGCCGGAAACCAGGAAGAGAAACAGCTTTCCGCTAGCTTCTCCCTGGAAAACCAATGATTTGACGATCTGTGCAACCGTGCAGCCGCATTGCGCGGCGGCTTCCTCAGCGGTGCGTGTCGAGGCACCCATGCGCCTGATCTCGATGTCGAGGCCGGCATCGGCCGCTGCCCTGGCCACACGATCAATGCTGCCAACCATGAAGAACCGAGCCTGTTATACTGATTCAAAAGGGATTTCGATCGTCATGCCGTCATGGGCTGGCTCGACGTTATCAGGTGTCTCGGCCATCACTGTGGCATAGTCGAGCGGCACATGCATATGCGTCAGAACGGCCTTTTTCGGCGCCAGTTTTTCGATCCAGCCGAGTGCCTGGCCGAGCGACAGATGGCTCGGATGCGTCCTGTATTGCAGCGCGTCGATGACCAGCACATCCAGCCCACCCAGACGCTCGGCGGTGGTGTCCGGGAAATCACTGATATCGGGGCAATAGGCGAGCCCGCCGATGCGAAAACCTAGCGATATGATGTCGCCATGGATCTGCGGCAGCGGCTCGAGGGTGAGGGCACCGCCCTCGCCTTCGATCACCACCGGCCTGGCGTGGTCGATGATATGGGGCTCGACGATGGGTGGATAGGAACTGCCTAGCGGTGTTTCGAAACAATAGCCGAACGCTTCCCGTAACCGCAGCATGGTGGGTTGGTCGGCGTGGATATCGATGAGGTGACGCTGCTCGAGCACGAAGCCACGCAAATCGTCGATGCCGTGGATATGGTCGGCATGCGGATGCGTATAGACGACCGCTTCGATGCGCCTGACCGATGCCAGCAGCATCTGCTCGCGGAAATCCGGCCCGGTGTCGATGACGACTGTGGTTCTTTCGCCGTTCGCGGCGATCCGCTCGACGAGCGCTGCGGTGCGCATGCGCCGGTTCCTCGGATTGGCTGGGTCGCAATTGCCCCAGTCGCCAGTGATGCGCGGCGTACCCGGCGATGAGCCGCAGCCGAGAATGGTGAGGCGCAGCCGGTCGCTCATGCGTCAGGAGCTCAGCGGGTTTGGGCGCGGCATCTTCTCGAACAGCCGGAAGAAATTGTCCGTGGTGACGGCAGCGATTTCGGCCTCGCTGACACCGATCGTTTCGGCCAGCACCTTGGCTGTATGCGCCACATACGCAGGCTCGTTGCGCTTGCCGCGAAAGGGTATCGGCGCGAGATATGGCGCGTCGGTTTCGACCAGCACGCGGTCGTGTGGCAAATCGGCGGCGATGGCGCGCAGCTCGGCCGAATTCTTGAAAGTCAGGATGCCGGAAAAGGACACGTAGCCGCCGAGCGCCACGCCGACTTCGGCCAATCTGCGCCCGGACGAAAAACAGTGCAGGATGAAGGGGAAGGCGCCCTTCCCTGTTTCGTCCTCGAGGATATCAGCCATGTCGCTGTCGGCGTCGCGTGAATGGATGACCAGCGGCAGTCCCGTTTCACGCGCGGCGGCGATATGGATGCGAAAACCCTGCGCCTGGGCATCGCGCGGCGCATGATCGTAGAAATAGTCGAGCCCGGCCTCGCCGATCGCCACCACCTTTGGATGAGCGGACAGCCGGACAAGCTCCTCGGCGGTCACGTCCAGCTCTTCAGCGGCATTGTGCGGATGGGTGCCGACAGAGCAATAGACTTCGTCGAAAGATTCAGCAATCTCAAGTACTTGTTGGAACCGCTTCACGCGCGTCGAAATCGTCACCATGCGACCGATTCCAGCGGCTAAAGCGCGGGCGACTATGGCCGCCCGCTCCTCTGCGAAATCCGGAAAGTCGAGATGGCAGTGACTGTCGACCAGCATCAGGCGCTTGCATCCGTTTGCTCGACGTAACGTGGAAACACGCCTTCCGGCGCGGGCAAAGCAACCCCTGATGCCAGCGCATAGTCCGCGTGGACATGCACGAAATCGCGGCTGTCCGCCGGCACAGCCAGCAGGTCGAGCAGCTTAGCGGCCGATCCCGGAATGAAGGGCTGGCAGAGCAGCGCCACGCGTCGGATGATTTCTGCGGTCGTCCACAGCACCGTTTCCATACGCGCCGGATCGGTCTTTCTGAGCGCCCAGGGTTCCTGCGAGGCGAAGTAGCGATCGGCCTCCGCCACCACGCCGAAGATCGCCGCAAGCGCTAGATGGATGCCCTGCTCCGCCATCGTCTTGCGTGCAGTAGCAAGCGCCTCCACCGCCTGGTCGAGGATCGCCCTGTCGGCCTCCGCCAGATCGCTGCGCTTCGGCACTACGCCGCCGCAGTTCTTGGCGATCATCGACAGCGAGCGCTGCGCCAGATT
The DNA here is from genome assembly GCF_003952585.1 of Mesorhizobium sp. M6A.T.Cr.TU.016.01.1.1. Lineage (NCBI taxonomy): Bacteria > Pseudomonadati > Pseudomonadota > Alphaproteobacteria > Hyphomicrobiales > Phyllobacteriaceae > Mesorhizobium > Mesorhizobium sp. M6A.T.Cr.TU.016.01.1.1. The sequence goes on along the minus strand of NZ_CP034452.1, from coordinate 5,951,076 downwards.
GCCAAGGCCATTGGCGAGGTCGGCATTGGTGCGGTTGACGATGGCCTCGTGGCTATAGCTGCCGTCCTGGCCGAACGGCACCTCGCGCAGGAAGAAATAGCGCACCTGGTCGAGGCCATAATGCTCGACCATCGCGAACGGGTCGATGACGTTGCCTACCGATTTCGACATCTTCTCGCCGCGGTTGAACAGGAAGCCGTGACCGAAGACGCGCTTCGGCAAGGGGATTCCGGCCGACATCAGGAAGGCAGGCCAATAGACTGCGTGGAAGCGCACGATGTCCTTGCCGATGATGTGTGCATCGGCAGGCCAGAAGCGCCAATTGTCAGCATTTTCATTTGGATAACCGACACCGGTAATGTAATTTGTCAGAGCGTCGACCCAGACATACATCACATGCTTCTCGTCGCCCGGCACCGGCACGCCCCAGTCGAAGGCGGTGCGCGAGATCGACAGATCCTTCAATCCTGACTTGACGAAGCTCATCACTTCGTTGCGCCGCTCGGCCGGGCCGATGAAATCGGGTTGGCTTTCGTAGAGCGTGATGAGCTTGTCCTGATAGGCCGACAGGCGGAAGAAATAGCTCTCTTCCTCGACCCATTCGACCGGGGTTCCCTGCGGTCCGTAGCGGACATTGTCGGCGCGGACTTCGGTCTCCTCCTCGCCGTAGTAGGCTTCGTCGCGCACCGAATACCAACCGGCATAGCCGCCCTTGTAGATGTCGCCATTGGCAGCCATCGCCTTCCAGATCGCCTGCGAGGCCGCATAGTGACGTTCTTCGGTAGTGCGGATGAAATCGTCGTTGGAGGCATTGAGCGCGATTGCCATGCGCTGGAAATCGGCCGCGTTGCGGTCGGCCAGTTCACGCGCGGGAATGCCTTCCCGCTTCGCCGTCTGCAGCATCTTGATGCCGTGCTCGTCGGTGCCGGTGAGGAAGAAGACTTGCTTGCCGTCGAGCCGCTGAAAGCGGGCGAGTGCGTCGGTGGCGATCAATTCGTAGGCATGGCCTATATGCGGCTTGCCATTGGGATAGGAAATCGCGGTGGTAATGTAGAATGTGTCGCGTGACATGAATTAACCGTCATGAATGTCTGAATGAAGATGTAGCGGTGAGATATCGCATCGAAACGGCGATTGCCATCCCGATGGGCCGTCACATTCGCATTGCAGAATTCAGGCGGTCGATCATGGTCAAGGCGTGCTGCTTCTTGTCGAGATTGTAGGTGTCGGTCTCAGATATAGCGTTCAAAGCCTCGTGCCAAGTATCCGACAGCGTTTTCGCCCGCGCCAGATCGCCCGCCAGCGCGGCCTGGCTTGCGCCGGTCGAGAGCAGGTCGAGCGCACGGCGATTGAAGATATCGAACTGGATCGCCTGGTCGCGACCGGCGACCGCCTCCGCGAGGCGATAGGCGCCGGCAACATCGCTCTTCCTCGCTGTCGCCAGGGCGTCGAGCGTCTCGGCGATTTCCAGCCCGCCATACTGCGTCAACAGGATTGCGGTGCGCGCGCTGCCCCCTGCCCGCTTGGCCAATGCCGCGCGCGCCGCGGGTTCGTCCGGCGGCGGTGGCTCGACGTTCTCCAGAACCGCCATCAGGCTCTCGGCATCGAGCGGCGCCAGCCGCACCATCTGGCAGCGCGAGCGGATCGTCGGCAGCAGACTGCCCGGTGCATGGACGATGAGGATGAACAGTGTGCGTGCCGGTGGTTCTTCAAGATTCTTCAATAAGGCATTGGCCGCATTGACATTCATGTCGTCGGCCGGATCGACGATCACTACCCTGTAGCTGCCATCATGCGAGGTCAGCGACAGGAAGCGGCTGACCTTGCGGATCTCGTCGACGGTCACGACCGTCTTGAAGCTTTTAGTCTTGTCGTTCGGCGGGCGGGTCAGATGCAGCACCGAAGGATGTGCGCCGGTGGCGATCTGGCGAAACAGCGATGACGCCGGATCAGGAACGGCGAGAACGTCCGGCGCCTGTTCGAATGCGGGATGCTTCAGCAGATGATGCGCCAGATGGAAGGCGAGCGTTGCCTTGCCGATGCCGACCGGTCCGACAAAGATCAGTGCATGCGGCAGCTTCCCGGAGCGATAGGCGGCGGCCAGCATGTTCGCCGCCTGGCCATGTCCGACCAGACGCGGGGTCTCGGACGGCTCCGGCACGCCGTCGAGCGTGTCGTGCTGTTCTGGTGCGATCCGTTCGAAAATCATCCTGGCGACGCCTGCTTCCTGTGCGCCGGCGTCATCGTCTCCAGAGCCGCGAACACGGCAGCGGTGACGACATTCTCCACCGTGTCGGGGTCGGCGGACGCGTCGACGACGATGCAGCGCTCGGGCTCTGCCGCGGCGATCGCCAGAAAGGCTTCGCGGCGGCGTTGATGGATATCAAGCGTTTCCTTTTCGAAGCGGTCGGCGCCGGCATCGGTGCCCCGCCGTGCCGTGGCGCGCCGCAATCCTTCGGCCGGGTCGATATCGAAGATCAGCGTCATGTCGGGCACCATGCCGTTGATGGCGACCTTTTCCAGCGTGCCCATGAACGCCGGATCGAGGCCGCCGGTGACGCCCTGGTAGACGCGCGAGGAGTCCAGGAAGCGATCACAAAGCACGATCGAGCCGCGTTCGACCGCCGGCCGAATTACCTGCTCGACATGGTCGGAGCGCGCGGCGGCGAAAAGCAGCGCCTCCATCCTGGGGCCGAACGGTTCGGCAGCGCCGGAAAGCAGGACATGCCTGACCGCCTCCGCGCCGGGCGAGCCGCCCGGCTCACGCGTGACAAGGACATCGTATTTCTTGGCGCGCATCTTGCTGGCCAGCCGCTCGATCTGCGTCGACTTGCCTGCCCCCTCTCCGCCTTCGAAGGTGATGAAAAATCCGTGCACCAATCAAAAAGCCTTCTTCCATACTGCGGGAACCGTAATAGTCCCGGTCAGAAAAAAGGTCCACCGCAACGGTGCTAACGCAGCCAGCCGACGGCCAGTTCCTTGACGGCGTCGAGCGCGCGCCGCGGCAGCGAGCCAACGCCAACCGATTCGGCCGCGAAAAGCGGCGTCTCCTGGCTCAGCGTATCACCGATCCAGACCCGCAGTGCACCCACCGGCTGCCCCTCCTCCACGGGCGCTGCAACCGGTCCGTCATAGACGATCTTGGCGGTCAGCTTGTCGCGGTTGGCGATGGGCAGGAAGGTATTCACCGGCCCTTTTGCCTTCAGCGCCACGCCGGATTTCGCACCGCCGAAAACCTGGGCTTCGCCGACCACTTCGTCCTTGGCGAAAATCTCCGTCTTCTGGAAGGCGCGAACGCCCCAGTCGAGCAGCTTCCGCGCTTCCTCGGCGCGCTCGCGGTCGCTTTTCAGTCCGCTCATCGCCGCGATGATGCGGGCGCCATTGTGGCTGACCGAGCCAACGATGCCGAAGCCGGATGCCTCGCTCATGCCGACAGCCAAGCCGTCCGCGCCGATATCCATCGCCAGCAGCGGGTTGCGGTTCCTCTGAGTGATCTTGTTCCAGGTGAAGTCCGTCTGGCCATAGTAGCGATAGAAGTCCGGGTACTCGCGCCAGATATGCAGGGCCAGAAGGGCAAGCTCTCGAACCGTCGTTTGCTGACCTTCGGCCGGCAGACCGGTTGAATTGACGAATGTCGATTTCGCGAGGCCAATCTGCCTTGCGCGGTTGGTCATCTCAGTCGCGAAATTCGCCTCGGATCCGGCGAAGCCTTCGGCGATGATGATGCAGCCGTCATTGGCTGCCTGGATCGTCACGCCCTGAATCAGGTCTTCAAGCCGGATCGTCGATTTGAGCTTGGCAAACATTGTCGATGTTCCGGATGGCGCGCCGCCCGTGCGCCATGCGTTCTCACTCACCGCGAATGTGTCGTCGAGCGTCACGCGCCCCGACTTGATGGCGTTGAAAACCACCTCCATCGTCATCAGCTTGGCCAGTGACGCCGGCGGCATCGGCTTGTCGGCGTCCTTGGAAAACAGCACCGTCCCGGTTTCGGCATCGATCATGAAGGCCTGTGCGGCCTTGGTCTCGAAAAGCTGCGCCGCGGCCGGGGCCAGCGAGAGCAGCAGGAGGCCAAAACCCAGGAGCCCGGCGACAGGCGCGGCGAAGCGAGATTTCATGAGAGGTTCGACCTGTCAGCCGGCATTTCTGGGCAAGCTCTACAAGCTATCAGGCTTTGTCTCGGCCGATCAACCGCGCCTTGGACAACTGGGCAAAACTTCAGGTTTTGCCGGTCAGTTCCGAACCACGAGCGCGTCCGGTGCGCCATGTGACCATGCCGCCTGCAGCATCTCGTCCAGGCTGCCATGGCCGTCCGGATAGAGATTGACCGAATACCAGTCCTTGCCTTCGAATTCAGAGCGCTGGATTTCGGCCTTGCCGAAGCCGGAAAGCTGGGTGGCCACACGCTGCGCCTCGGCAGCATCCTCAAACGAACCCGCCGCGATATAGTCCGTGGGCGAACCGGCCGAAGGCGCTTGCCGCTTCCACGATTGAAGGATTTCGGCGGGCGACATGCCGGTGCCATCCAGCGCGGCAAAGACATTGGTGGCACGCTGCACGCGCTCGTCCGCATAAGACAGCGACGCCACTGTGAACGGCGATTGCGCCGGCAGATTGATTTCCGGACGTTCCGGCACGATCGGCCCGAAATCGGGCAGCGTCACATTGCCAGCGGCCGGCGTCTGCGCCGACAGGACAGGCTGTGCGGATGCGGAATTCGTCAACTGACCGGGAAATGGAGCGGCGGCAGCACCCAACGCGGTGCTCGGCGATGGTCCATTCATGGCGATCATGACACCGGTGGGCAAGCCGTCCGATGGATCCGGCGCCCTGTTGCCGGGATGGTAGGAGGCCATCAGATACTGATCGTCACTGCCGTCAAGCGGCGCACGGCCGACATATTCGACCTTCACCTTTGCCGTGCCGATGTTTGCATAGTCGAGCATTTCGGCGGCACGTTTCGACACATCGATGATGCGCCCGTCATGGTAGGGTCCGCGGTCGTTGACGCGCACGATGACCGAACTGCCGGTCTTCATATTGGTGACTCGCGCATAGCTCGGCAGCGGCATGGTCGGATGCGCGCCGGTCAGATGCGTCATGTCGTAGACTTCGCCGTTGGCGGTCAGCCGACCGTGGAAGGCGTCGCCATACCAGGAGGCGAGGCCCACCTTGGCGTAGCGCTTGTCTTCCTTGGGATAATACCACTTGCCGCGCACCTGATAGGGCTTGCCCAACTGGTCGCGTCCGCCGCCACGCTGCAAGCCGGACTTCTTGAAGGTGACGCGCGGACTGGCCTTTACGCCATATTCGGATTCGGCAAAATATTCCTTGGAGCGAGGCTTCTTGTTGACCATCGCCTTCGGCTGTGGTGGCGCGGCGCAAGCCGCCAGCAAGGCAGCCGACAGGGCAAACAACGTGAAAGCGCAAGCGCGACGGAGATGCGGGCGCGCCGTGCTCTGCATGTTTCGATTGTCCCCTCTCAACAAAGGCACCGCAACTTGACTGTCGGCAGAGCTAAAAACCCCTCGACAAATGCCAGCGCCACCTTGATTCGCAATCCCTTGTGCACCGGAATTGCTTATCACCGTATTAACCGATTGTGGTCGGAACCGGGCGAGATTGTGGCACAAACCGCCCCGGCGATCGCTGTGAAAAACCACGGCCTTTCGACCTTCGGTGCAGAGTGCTGTTCGTCCTGCTTCAGTCCCGCCGTCGAGCATCCATGCTCTGCCGTTGGCAGGAACGGGTTATGGCCGGTTGACAGGACTTCGTCGGGCGCACTAGAGCAATGAAGCGAGAACGGTCTTCGGGCGGCGCAGCAGTACCAACAGGTACAAATTAAGATTAGGACGAGCATCCAAGTGATTGAAAAATCACGACGGAGGGATGGCCGAGCGGTTTAAGGCACCGGTCTTGAAAACCGGCGTGGGTGCAAGCCCACCGTGGGTTCGAATCCCACTCCCTCCGCCAGATGCACCCTGCCCCAACATTCTCCGCCTTGATCTAGCAGGGTCGAAACCCCGCGCAACTGCGGGCTTTTCAGGCAAAGCTTGCAACCGCGCCGCCGGATGTTTCCGTCGAATGATCGTTCTCTCGGCCGATATTCTCCAAAGCTGTCAACCTCGCACTTTTAGTTCTCAGGTTTAGAGGCGAACAATTTCAATTGTTTCGTGATATCGGGATTATGCGAAGTTTAGCAGATCATTCGCTAGGCGATACGGATCCCATGGCCCTCTTGGGCAATCCCAGCCTGTGACGGTGAAATGGCGCCGTGCGCTATTGCCTACGCTCAGCGCCAAGCAATCACCGTCCTGTTTGGGCCGTTCAAGCAATCACCGTCCTGTTTGGGCCGTTGAACGAACCCGCTGCGCGGGAGGGCGCCTGCGATTGAGGTAGAGATCGGGGACCGGTCGTCGCGCCTGCATTGAGCGTTGTTCGGCGGCGGCAGAGCATGACGGGCTTCTTCAACAAGGAGCCTGACCATGACCCATTCCGCTCTCGATGCCCCCATCGGCCCTTTGCGCCAGCGGTTGACCGACGACATGAACATGCGGCGTTTCTCACGGGAGACGCAGCGCAACTATCTCCGCGACATCGGACGCCTGGCGACGTTCCTCGGGCGTTCACCAGACACAGCGACCACCGACGACCTGCGCCAGTTCCAGATCGAGCAGCAGGACGACGGTGTTCCCGTGCCGACGATGAACAGCATTGTGTCGGCGCTGCGCTTCTTCTTCACGCATACGGTCGATCGTCCCGATCTGGCGCGCAAGCTCGTTCGTCTGGCGCACCCGCGCACGCTGCCGGTGGTGCTGAGCCGCGACGAGGTCGCCCGGCTGCTCAACGCCACCACCTGCCTCAAGCACCAGGCCGCCCTGTCGGTCGCTTATGGCGCGGGCCTGCGCGTGGCGGAGGTGTCGACGCTGAAGATCGCCGACGTCGATAGTGAGCGCATGCTGCTACGTGTCGAGCGCGGCAAGGGCGGGCGATACCGGAACGCCATGCTGTCGCAAGACCTGCTCTTGTTGCTGCGCCAGTGGTGGAAGGTCGGACGCCAGCAGGGCGTGATGCACCGCGACGGCTGGCTGTTTCCGGGGCAGCATGCGATGAAGCCCATCAGCACCCGCCAGCTCTATCGCGTGGTCGTCGAGGCAGCGCAGGCGGCCGACATCGCCAAGCGCGTCGGGCCGCACACGCTGCGCCACAGCTTCGCGACCCATCTTCTGGAGGACGGTACCGACATCCGGGTCATCCAGGTGCTGCTCGGGCACGCCAAGCTAAATAGCACCGCCTTCTACACCAAGGTTGCAACCCGCACGGTGCGCACCGTCACGAGCCCGCTCGACAAGCTTGGCCTCTTCAAGCCGGAAGAGATCTCACCCGACGGCTGAGCGTGCGCGCCTCGATCGAGGTTGCCGACATCTTCCGCACTGCCGGGCCCGCCTACCGGGCCGCCCATGCAGGGCATCTGACACTGCAGCAGCTCAAGGTCATGTCGGCGATCGAGCACTGCCGCACCGCGGCCCTTGGCGGTCACGTGGAGGCCTGCGAGGACTGCGGCCACTGGCGCATCGCCTACAACTCCTGCCGCAACCGGCACTGTCCAAGGTGCCAGGGTGCCGCGGCGCGGACATGGCTTGCCGAGCGCGAGGCCGACCTGCTGCCGGTCGGCTACTTCCACGTCGTCTTCACGCTGCCGGCCGAGGTCGCCGACATCGCCTTCCACAACAAGGCGGCGGTCTACGACCTGCTGTTCAAGGCGGCGTCGGAGACGATGCTGACCATCGCGGCCGATCCGAAGCATCTGGGCGCACGCATCGGCATCACCGCCGTGCTCCACACATGGGGTTCGGCGATGACGCATCATCCGCACGTGCACATGATCGTGCCAGGCGGTGGCATCTCGCCGGACGGAAGCCGGTGGATATCGTCGCGTCCCGCCTTCCTGCTGCCGGTGCGGGTGCTCGGCAAGCTGTTCCGCCGGCTGTTCCTCTCCCGGTTGGTCGCGCTGCACGACGCTGGCCGGCTCGCCTTCTTCGGCGCAATTGCTCATCTCGCGGAACGGCGGGCATTCCTGCGCCATCTGTCGCCGATCCGGAAGAAGCGCTGGGTGGTCTACGCCAAGGCGCCCTTCGCCGGCCCGGAAGCGGTGCTCGCCTACCTGTCGCGCTACACCCACCGGGTGGCGGTCTCGAACAGCCGCCTCATCCGCCTCGACGAGAGCGGCGTCACCTTCCGCTACAAGGACTATCGTCGCGAAGGCGCCGACCGGCAGCAGCTCATGACGCTCGCGACCGACGAGTTCATCCGCCGCTTCCTGCTGCATGTCCTGCCGCGTGGCTTCCATCGCATCCGGCATTGCGGCCTGCTTGCCGGTTCTGCTCGCAAGGCCAGCCTCGCGCTTGCTCGTGAACTCCTGAACGTCGCCGCACCGTCCGACGATGACACCACGGACGAACCGGACAACTTTCGCCCGCCATGCCCCTGCTGTGGCGGCCGCATGATCGTGATCGAGGTGTTCGAACGATGGAGGCAGCCGCGCGGACCGCCACACGGTTCCCCGTCGACCGGGAGCAGCACGCCATGACCCAGCATGGAAAGGTTCAGCCTTCAACTGCAGGCACTCAGCCTCCGGCAACGGATCGACGCACGTCTATGGTGATTATCGACTCCGACAGAGCCGCGCCCAGCCGCCACCGTTCGGACAACACCGCGCGGAGGCGCAACGAAGCGGTCTGTCCGCATTCACCCCAGAGCTCCTCGACGGCGGTCGCGCCATCGCCGACATCTGCCGAAATCCGAAATCCCCATAGCCATCGCCTGTGGCCCGCGGGTTCCTTCCTCGGGGACTTTCGTACGCCTGCCGGCGCCCGAAACTCTTCACGAAAGCGGTCAGGCAGCTTCTAATCTGAGATGTAAGTGAGCAGACATTCAGCTCGGCGCAGGCTCGGTCCTAAGCTGAACCAATGCGGACCTTCATGCCGGACCCTAACCCGGTGTAGAAGGCCGTGCTGGCCATTGGCGGGCATAACGGTGCTCAGCGAGCAAGCTGATGACCCCGAACAGGTCTTGTACTCGTTCCTTTTGAAACTCCTGCATCATCTGGATCAACTTTAACGCGCCAGCGGTGAGCTGGCCACATTCGTCGGCTCATTGGGTAAGGGACAGAGCTGGAGTGCGAACCAGCACCGAACATCTGGACCGAGTCGGTGGGCTCTGGCGATTGCCGGTGCCGGTTGAGCCCTGCCTGCCAGGCGAAAAGCGGAATACCATCGGCGGTCTCTCGCCAGTCTTGGAATCCGATCAATCCGTCTTCCGCATCGCCTGCGCGATCAGTCCGCCGGCAGCCAAGCCCAGAGCAAGCGCGACATACGTGGCGGCGATCGAGCGCTTCGAAAGCACGGTCTCCCAGCCTGGGGTGAGCCGCTTCGGTACGACGAGATAATCCACGACGGCTGCAATCATGGCCACTGCCGAGGCATCGCGCAGCATCAGCAGCGGCGACCGCTGAGGGTTTCGGGCGAGCCAAGCCTCGAACGGAGCGGCCCAGAACATGGCCGAGGCATGGTGGGTGCCGAAGCCCACCGCAGTGTGTGCGAGGTCGGCTTTCCTGACCGCACCGGCCTTATCGCCGTGCAGCCAGTGGCTGGTGGCGTTGGTCGGCTGCAGTGCGGATTTGCCTTCGGCTTTGGCCAGAAGGGCTAGAACCGCCGCCGTCACAAAGCTTACGACCGTGCCCGTCACGACCGTCGAAAGCCCCACATTCAAAAACCCGTTCACCTCAAACCTCCGCAAAACCAGTTCGCCCTCCTTTAATTGCCGAACCGAACCTCGGTTCCGTGTGTCGGCGATGCCGTGGCCTGAGCTGCTGGACCGCCCGCCGCTGGACAGGCCTGGCGCGAGGCAAGGCACAACCGGCTCGTGCGCGAGCACCCGGGCTTTCCATCAGGATTCGCAATGAGATTCAGAGATCGAGGCAAACAGTGCCTTGCGGCCGGCTGCAGCAGGCCAACACATAACCGGCCGCCTTCTCTTCAAGGCTGAGCCCTCCAAGGTCGTCCATCGCGACTTCACCCGAAAGCTTGACCGTCCGGCAAGTTCCGCAAATACCCTGCTGGCATGTGGTGGGAATGTGGAGCCCGCAATTGCGCGCCGCATCGAGCAGGGTCTCTTCGGGCGCACAAAGATGCTCTGCGCCGGACCGGGCGAAGCGGACGCGCGTAACGCCAGCGACAGCCGATTGCAGAGGCATGGAATTACCCACGGCGCCGCCGAAGCTTTCCTCGTGGTACTGCGAGGGTGCGATGCCGATCTCCGCGACACAGGTCCGAACCGTCTGCATAAACGGCTCGGGGCCGCAAACGTAAGACGTGCGCTGGTGAAGGTCCGGAGCCAGCCGCAAGAGCATGGGGCCGTCGATGCGACCCTTAGGGCCCTGCCACACCGAACCTTCCTGGCTGCAGATGAAGCTTACATTGACATTGGAGAATCGCGCGGCGAGCGCCTCCAACTCGGCGCGGAAGGCGATGTCGTCCGCCGTCCGAGCGCAGTGAATGAAACGGATGTCATGGCCAGATGCCCGGTCGGTTAGCGCCCGCAGCATCGACATAACGGGAGTGATGCCGCTGCCGCCGGAAAGGAAAAGCGGCTTCTCGCATGGTAGATCGTCGAAGTTGAAACGTCCGACCGGCCCTTCGATTTCAATGTCGTGGCCCGGCCGGAGATTGTCGTGAAGCCAGTTGGAAACAAGCCCGCCCTTCACCCGCTTCACCGTGATCTGCAGGTCGAGCGGTCGGGTCGGCGGCGAGGAAACCGAGTAGGATCTCGTTACCGTGGCGCCGTCGATCGTCAGGTGCAGTATCAGATATTGGCCTGCACTGAAGCTGAACATGTGGCCCGAAGCGGTGGAAAAGACGAATGTGCGGACATCGTGCGTCTCGTCGATGACGCGCCGGCAGCGGACGAACTGTCTTGCGCTCTCCGCCCATTGCCGTTGACGCATCGCCAGAGCGAAATCGGCAGTTGAAAAGGGAATGTGCGCGTTCATCATTTGACTCTGGTTTGCCTCGGCCAGAATGGCAGCCGGGATACTTTCAAAAAAGTGGCAGATGTCGGCTTTACAATCGGGTATTTCGATCTAACTTTCCATGGACATAACAGCCAGATGGAGCGCGCGAATCCCTCTGCGGATGATCGGCTCATGCTTGCGGCGCGCCAAAATAGCGGTGTGAACCGGCTGCTGAAGCGCGGGCGCACCCTCTACCACAAAAGATGGCCGCTCGGCGGTATACCGCCGAGCGTCGTCACTGCGCATATAGCAAGTGCCACCCATGCGCCGCAGCATCGCTTCGGCGAGCGTTTCCGAGCCCATCGAAAGACGGCCTATCGCCAATTGCGGCAGCGCCTCGGCGTGGGCTTTTTCAAGCGCGACCGTGTAGCCTGGCCGGATGTACGTGTCCGGATTGACCTCCGACAGGATACTGGCCGCAGTAGACACCATCACATATTCTTCGACCATCAGAGGATCGTAGGCGATTTCAGGGAGGTATCTGGGCGCGTAGACCACAGCAATATCGAGGTTTCCCAAGCTCAAATCGGAAATCATCTGCGGCGAATAGTCGGATTCTACGTGAATTGACGATTTCGGCAGCACTTGGAACAACGTCTCCACCCAACCTGGCAATATCGAGCGCGTCATCCCGACCTGGGCAGCGACGCGCAAGGTGCCTTCGAACCGGTTAAATGCCCGCACGTCATGGCGGGCCTGAGACCATGTCGACAGCATGGCGCGCGCATAAGCTTCAAAACGCCGCCCCGCCGCGGTCGGCTCGGCGCCGGCTCGTCCTCGCAGGAAGAGCTCCGAACCGATGGCCTGCTCCAGGTTCTTGATGCGGGTGCTCACTGTTGACTGCGTTACGCCCAAACGATCCGCAGTGCGGTTAAAATTTCGCGACTCCATGATGTCGAGAAAGGTCTCGATGTGATCCAGCTGCATGTCGCCTCCCAATCGAAAAACCCGATCGTATTAGCCCAAATCACAAGCTTGATCAAATAATGCCCAAGGCGGAAGCTGCCGTTGAAGAAGCCGGCTAGGTTAGCCGGCCTACCACGCCAGGGAGTTGGATAGGGTGTTCATAGTCGATTGCGATTGTCACAATTACTGGTCGAGCGCGACGGTGCTCGAGCCCTATCTTTCCGGCGTCTGGAAAGACATGTTCATGGAAGGCGAAAAAACTGGTCCGAGAGGCGCCTTCCCGCACGGGCACCGTCCCTGGTTTCACCCGCAGGACTTTTCCCGCAAGGATGTCAGGCCCGAGACCGAAGCCGACAATTATCTCATCATGAAGGAAAAGCACCTCGACAAATATAATATCGGGGCCGCCATCCTCACCGGCGACGAGCCGATAGAGGCTTCCACGCTAGCAAACCCATATTACGCTAGCGCGCTGGTCAGCGCCTATAACGACTACCAAATCGCCGAGTGGCTTCCCAAAGACAGCCGCTTCATGGGTTCGATCATCGTCGCGCCGCAGGATCCGAAGCTCGCAGCAGCCGAGATTCGCCGCCTCGGCAACCACCCCCGTATGGTCCAGGTTCTAGCCTCCCAAGGCTCGGTCAAACCGTACGGCGATCCCTTTTACCACCCCATTTTCGAGGCCTGCGCCGAAGTCGGGCTGCCATTTGCAATTCATCTGGGCGGTCATGGCGGCATAAACTGGAACGCGGTCGCGCCGGCTCCGACGACCTTTTTCTGGGAGACGCACGCAATTCTTCACATGTCGGCCTTGTCGCATGTTGCAAGCATGATCGCGCATGGCGTTTTCGAGAAATGGCCGGATCTATATTTCGTGCTCATCGAGTGCGGAGTGGCTTGGGTTCCGTCGGTATTGTGGCGACTGGACGCAGACTACAAAGCTCTGCGCAAGGAAACGCCGTGGCTGAAGATGCTGCCCTCCGAGTATTGCCGGCGCAATATTCGCTTCTCCACGCAACCACTGGAGCAGCCCGCGAACATTCAGCATCTCTGGTCCACTCTCGAAGCAATGGACGGCGAGAACACGCTGATGTTCGCCTCCGACTACCCGCATTGGGATTATGACGATGCCAACACGCTGCACATCCCGCCCGCCTGGAAAAGCAAGATCATGGGATTGAATGCGCTCGAGGTCTATAAACGCATTCCCCGCACGCAAGCGGCGAATGCCGCGTGACGGGAGCAAACCATGGCTGAGAAGACATACATTTGCCGCGTCGACGAAATCGAGACCGGAACTCCGTACATCGCCAAAATCCGCAGCCTTTCAGTCGGGGTTTTCCGCATCGGAGATTCATTCCATGCCTTGCTGAACGTTTGTCCGCACCGCGGCGCTCCGCTTTGCGAGGGACCGCAATGCGGAACCACGGCACCGGTCGACCAAGCGCAATTCATCTATCACCGCGAGAACGAAATCGTGCGCTGCGCCTGGCACGGGTGGGAATTCGACATAAAGACCGGTGCCGCTCTGGTCGACCCGGGCGTGCGTGCCCGAACATTCCCGGTCACGGTGGAAGCTGGTGAAATCTATGTAACGGCGTGAAATTTGCGTCAAACCGCCGGAAAAATCGAAAGGAGGCAAATCGGCTGAATCCACCAGATCTGCTCGATAAATGCCAACAACAAGAATGCGGGAAATCCGCAATGGGAGGAAGCAGTGTCGGAATCTGAATATAAACTGCGCTTAGCGCAAAACCTGATCGGCCGCGGCAAGGTTTCGCGCCGTGATTTCATCCATCTAGGGCTGGCGGCAGGCCTGACGGTCGCCGCCGCCGATATGCTCTTCGTGAGCGTGGCGCGGGCCGCACCGAAGCAGGGCGGCTTCGCCAAGCTCGGCATGGCGCATGGCGCGACGACGGATTCGATCGATCCGGCCGGCTATCCCGATACGTTCACGCAAACCGCCTTTTCGGGTGCCATGTCCAACAGCCTGACCGAGGTCGACGCGAAAGGCAGCATCCAGCCGGACCTTGCCGAGACCTTCGAGACCTCGGACGACGCGACAACATGGGTCTTCAAGCTGCGCAAAGGTGCGACCTTCCACAACGGCAAGACGATCACGGCGGACGACGTGGTCGCCTCTATGCAATATCATATGGGGGCCGACACCAAATCGGCGGCGAAGTCGCTGCTCGAATCGGTGACCAACATCAAGGCAGACGGCCCGGAAACGATCGTTTTCACACTAAACAGCGGGAATGCAGACTTTCCCTACATCATGAGCGACTATCACCTTGTCGTCATGCCTGCCAAGGACGGAAAGGCGGACTGGGAATCGGGCGTCCGGACCGGCGCCTTCGTGCTTGAGAACTTCCAGCCAGGCGTCTCGGCGAAGCTCAAGCGCAACCCCAATTACTTTAAGAACGGCAAACCCTATTTGGACGAGGTCGAGTTTATCGCCATCACGGACCTCGCCGCGCGTATGGCCGCGCTGTCAACCGGCGAGGTTGATTATATCGGCCGCGCCGACCTGAAAACGCTCGGCATGCTGAAGCGCAAGCCGAATATCGAGATCCTCGAGGTGACCGGCTACGGCCACTACACGCTGCCTATGAACGTGACGGTTGCGCCATTCGACAACCCCGATGTGCGCATGGCGTTGAAATGGGCCATCGATCGCGAGGAAATCGCGCAGAAGATTTTCCTTGGCCATGCAACTGTCGGAAATGACAACCCGATCGCACCGGCGATAAAGTTCGCCATCAATCCGGAGCCGCAGCACAAGTTCGATCCGGAAAAGGCGCGCTTCCATCTGAAAAAAGCGGGAATGGAAAATCTCAAGGTCGACCTTTCCGTCGCCGACGCCGCCTTCGCCGGCGCCGTGGACGCGGCCGCCCTCATCCGCGAGACGGCGGCCCAATGCGGCATCGATGTCAATGTGGTGCGCGAGGCCGAGGACGCCTATTGGGACAATGTCTGGCTCAAGAAACCGTGGTGCGCCTCCTATTGGAGCGGTCGTGCAACGGCCGACTGGATGTTCACGCAGGCCTACTCGGCGGATTCCAGCTGGAACGAGACGTTCTGGAAAAATGCCCGCTTCAACGAACTGCTGATCCAGGCACGCGCGGAGACCGACGAGGCCAAGCGCTCCGCGATGTATGCCGAAATGCAGCAGTTGACGCATGATGACGGCGGCGCCATCGTCCTGGTCTTCAACAATTTTGTAAGCGCCAAGTCCAAGAAACTGGCGCACGGCGAGCTGGCGCCGAACTGGGAGAATGACGGACTGAAGATGGCAGAGCGCTGGTGGGTAGCCAACGCGTGACGTTCGCCAGGCGAGGCCGCCCGCGGCGCGGGCGGTTCGCTCTTTTCAGGGGAAACGCTCGAAGGCACCGCCCATGAATCCGGTCGTTAGGACGGTTCTGCAGCGCCTGGGCCTCGGCCTGATCACGCTGTTCATCGTCACCATCATCATCTTTTCGGCGATTGCCATGCTTCCGGGCGATTTCGCCAAGGCTATGCTTGGGCAATCCGCGACGCCCGAGACGGTCGCCGCATTCCAGCGCGAGATCGGCATCGATCGTCCGCCGGTTGAGCGCTATTTCGCCTGGGTCGGACAGATCGTGCAGGGGGATTTCGGCTCTTCCTTCGCAAGCCGCACCGGCTACCGGCGCACGGTCGCCGAGATCATTGCGCCCCGGCTCTACAACACGATGTTCCTCGCCGTGATGACTGCCCTTATAGCGGTTCCACTCGCGCTGGGACTCGGCATTCTCGCCGCTCTCTACCGCAACAGCTGGTTCGACCGTGTGGTGAACACGGTGACGCTGACGACGATTTCATTCCCCGAATTCTTCGTCGCCTATATGCTGGCCTATCTCATCATCTCGCGCGACACGTTCATTGGAACCGAATTCGCACAATCCCTGCCCGAGTGGCTCGCGGCTTCGATCAACTGGGTCCTGAACCTGGTTCCCAAATTTCCGACACTGGCGAACATCAGCGACCGAACGCCGTTCTGGGAGCACGTCTGGCGCGCAGCGTTGCCGTCCATCACCCTCACGCTGGTGATTGTTGCCCATATGATGCGTATGACGCGCGTTGCGATTATCAACATGCTGGCAAGCCCCTATATCGACATGGCGCGGCTCAAGGGAATGTCGCCGATGGCAATCGTTCTCAGACACGCCCTGCCCAATGCCTGGGCGCCTATCGTCACGGTAATTGCGTTCAACCTCGCTTATCTCATCGTAGGCGTGGTCGTCGTCGAGGTGGTGTTCGTCTATCCCGGCATCGGCCAATTGATGGTCGATGCGGTGAAGTCCAGGGATGTTCCGGTCGTGCAAGCCTGCGCCCTAATCTTCGCAGCAACCTACATCCTGCTCAACCTGACCGCCGACATCATTTCCATCGCCACCAATCCGAGGCTTTTGCATCCGCGATGACCAGCACCGAACATGCCGTGGCGGTTCCGAGACAGAGGCGCACACGCGCCTCCCGGATAAAAACCGCACTCAAAAAGGCTCCATTCAGCGCTTGGTTCGGCATCGTGGTCATCCTTGGCTATGTCTTCGTCGCGCTGTTAGCGCCCTGGATAGCGCCGTACGGAGAAACGCAGGTTTTCACCGAGGCTTTCGCGCCTTGGAGCCAGGAGTTCATCGTCGGGACCGACCAACTCGGTCGCGACGTGCTCACCCGGCTGATCTATGGCGCGCGCAATACGATCGGCATCGCCTTCGCGACTACGCTTCTGTCCTTCGCGGTCGGCGTCACGCTCGGTTTGCTGGCCGCGATGTACCGGGGGTGGCTCGACCAGATTCTGTCGCGCGCGGTAGATGTGCTGATGTCGATCCCGAGCCTCATCTTCGCGCTGATGTTGCTATCCATCTTCGGTTCGTCGGTCACCAGCCTGATCCTCATCATCGCCCTGCTCGATTCGACCCGCGTATTCCGGCTGGCGCGCGCGGTCGGGCTGAATGTTGCCGTCATGGAATATGTCGAAGCCGCGCAACTGCGTGGCGAAGGGCCGAGATGGATTCTGACCAAGGAGATCCTGCCCAACGTACTGCCGCCGCTGATCGCGGAATTCGGCCTGCGCTTCTGTTTCGTTTTCCTCACCATCGCCGCGCTCTCCTTTCTCGGCGTCGGCATCCAGCCGCCGACTGCCGACTGGGGCTCGATGGTGCGGGAAAACGCTACCCTCATCACCTATGGCGACATCACTCCGCTCTTGCCGGCAGGCGCCATTGCCCTTCTCACGGTCTCGGTGAATTTCGTTGTCGACTGGTTCTTGCATGCGACAAGCGGGTTGCGCGATGAAAAGTAAGAATTCTGGCCAACGCGAAAAGGGCACGAAACTCCTCAGCGTTCGCAACCTTCACGTCGAAGGGTTTTCCGACGAGCGCTGGCATCCGATCGTTCGCGGTGTGGATCTCTCGCTAAACCGCGGTGAGGTTCTCGGCCTCATTGGCGAGTCCGGCGCCGGAAAGTCCACCATTGGGCTTGCCGCGATGGGATATGCCAAGCCAGGCTGCCGGATCACGCAAGGATCCATCCTGTTCGACGGGGTCGACCTCCTCGCCATGACGGAAACCGCACGGCGGCGGCTCCGAGGCTCGCGCATCGCCTATGTCGCGCAAAGCGCGGCCGCTTCCTTCAACCCGGCCCATCGGCTCCTCGATCAGACCGTCGAAACGGTCGTGGCGCACGGGATCGCCAGTCGCGAGGCAGCGAATCGGGATGCCATCAAACTTTACCGGCGTCTTCACCTGCCGGATCCGGAGACCATCGGCTTCCGCTATCCTCACCAGGTCTCCGGAGGACAGTTGCAGCGGGCTATGACGGCGATGGCTATGGCCTGCCGGCCCGACCTGATCATCTTCGACGAGCCGACGACGGCGCTCGATGTGACCACACAGGTCGAGGTCCTCGCCTCGATCCGCCAGATTGTCGAAGAATTCAACACTGCCGCGATCTACGTCACGCATGATCTGGCCGTGGTTGCGCAGATGGCGGACCGGATCATGGTTCTGCGCCATGGCCGTACTGTGGAGGAGGCCGAAACACGCCAGATGCTTGCCGCGCCGGCCGAAGACTATACGAGGACGCTCTGGGCGGTGCGAAAGCTAGCCAAACCCGAAGTGCCGGCCGCGGACCATCTGCTCACGATCGATAACATCACCGCCGCCTACGCAGGGAAAGTCAAGGTTCTGCAGGATGTATCGATCAAGGTGCCGCGCGGACGGACGGTAGCGGTCGTTGGTGAATCTGGTTCCGGTAAATCAACGCTCGCCCGCGTCATCACCGGCCTGCTGCCGCCGGTCTCGGGCTCGATCTCATTTGCGGGGCATCGTCTGCCAAGAACACTGAAAGAGAGGCCCAAAGACATTCTGCGCCGCATTCAGATGATCTACCAGATGCCTGACAACGCGCTCAATCCGCGTCAGACCGTCGAGGAAGTCATCTCCCGGCCACTCGAGTTCTATCTCGGCCTCAAAGGGGGGGCGTGCGACCGCCGGGTTGGCGAACTCATGCACATGATCGAGATGGACGAAAGCTTCCTCGATCGTCTGCCGAGCGAACTCTCGGGCGGTCAGAAGCAGCGCATCTGCATTGCCCGGGCGCTGGCTGCTAATCCGGAGCTCATCATCTGCGACGAGGTGACCTCAGCCCTCGACCAGATCGTACAGGAAGAGATCCTGAAGCTTCTTATGCGGCTGCAACAAGAATTCGGAGTCAGCTACATTTTCATCACGCACGACATCGCGACGGTGAGGGCAATCGCCGACGAAATTGTCGTCATGCATCAAGGCAAAGTCGTCGAGCAGGGGCTCAAGACCGAAATCCTGACGCCGCCGCATGCTCCGTATACCGAACTGCTTCTCTCCTCCGTGCCGGAGATGGATCCAGACTGGCTGACGAAGCTGCTGGAAACCCGGGAGCGCAAGCGGGTCGGCGCGGCGAACTGAATCCCAACGTATTGACCGCTTGGCTCCATTTCTCGCGCGAACGTCGGTTATGCCGCAACCGCGACGTCCAGAATGGTCGCAACAATGTCTGCTTTCAGGCAGTAGCAACGGTCACCTCAACGGCCGATATGGGGCGCAAAGCGGACCTAACATAGCAGCGCCCGTTGTGCGTGCCATTGCGCCGGTACCGGTTGAAGTAGATCAGCGGTGGTCATCGTGGCTGGTTGGTGCCCGTCGAGGACCGTCTCGACGATTGCCGGAGAAAGCAGCGTCAGTTGCAAGAGACGATTGACATATGAGGCGCTGATTTTCTCTACCTTGGCGATATCCTCCGCGCTCGCGTAGGCGCCCTGCTTCAGCATCTGCTGCCAGCGATAGGCGCGTGCGATCGCCTTGACGAGTGTATTGTCGACGCGTGGCCGAGCAGAGGCCCAACGCTCCTGGCCGACCGGCGCGACGATCAGCTTGCGCCCTCCCCGCTTGCGAAGCGTCAGCGGAACTTGGACGGTGATGATGTTGGTGTCGCTGCCGGTGTCGCTGTTGGTTATCATGTTGCGCTCGGGACATTTTGACGTTGAGCGAGATCGGCCGCAAGACCGACCAATCCCTCGGTGCGCAGGCGGATGGAAAGGCTGTCCATTGTCACATCCACGCGTTCGACCAGCAACCGGACGATGCGTGCCTGCTCGGCGGGGAAGAGTTCATTCCAGAGCGGATCGAGTCCGAGCAGCGCCGCCCTCACCTCGTCTTCACTGATCTCGGCATCGTGTTCGCGCCCTGCTTTCCAGGTGGCGATGATGATCTCGGGAGCACGGAGGAGGACGCGCAACTGATCAATGACGGCTGCCTCGACCTCGGCCGCTGGCAGGCGCCCAACTGGGCATGCGCCAGTACCGTGCTTTAGCACCGATTGGCTAACATAGTAGCGGTAGAGCTTGCCTGCCTTGCGCGTATGGGTTGGCGACATCGCACATCCCGTCGGCCCAAATAGAAGACCCTTCAGCAGCGCCGGTGTCTGCGCGCGAGTGTTGGCTGCGCGTTTCCTCGATCCATCTGACAGGATAGCCTGCACCTTGGCCCAGAGGCCGCGGCTGATGATGGCCTGGTGTTCACCAGCATAGGAGGCACCCTTGTGCACGGCTTCGCCGACATAGACAGGGTTGTTGAGCAGCTTGTAGATTACGCCCTTGTCCAATGGACGGCCGCGACGGGTTAAAATCCCTTCGGCCGTCAAAATCCTGGAAAGGGTTGTTGCCGAGCCGGTCGAGATAAACCGCTCGAACACCATGCGGACATTTGCCGCCTCAGCCTCGTTGATGACCAGCTTGCGGTCCTTGATGTCGTAGCCGAGCGGCGCCCAGCCGCCCATCCACATGCCACGCTTTCGCGATGCGGCGAACTTGTCACGAATGCGCTCGCCAATCACCTCGCGTTCGAACTGCGCGAAGGAGAGGAGGATGTTGAGCGTCAACCTACCCATTGAGGTGGTGGTGTTAAAGCTCTGGGTCACCGAGACGAAGGTGACGTCGTTGGCATCAAAGGCTTCGACCAGCCGCGAGAAGTCCATGAGCGAGCGTGACAGGCGGTCGATCTTATAGACCACGACCACGTCGACCAGGCCCACGTCCATGTCGGTCAGCAGGCGCTTCAAGGCAGGGCGTTCCAGCGTCGCACCAGAGATCCCGCCATCATCGTAGTGATCGGGCACCAGAACCCAACCAAGGGCCTTCTGGCTGGCCACAAAGGCCTCACAGGCCTCGCGCTGCGCATCGAGCGAGTTGAACTCCATGTCGAGCCCCTCCTCGCTGGACTTGCGGGTGTAGACCGCGCAGCGCAGCTTGCGGACGATGGTCTTCGGGCCCGCCATGTTCATGACCGGCCCCTCGCCTTGCTGCAATGGTTCTTCAGGCCGAAAAACAGCCAGCCGTTCCAGCGCGTGCCGGTGATCGCGCGCGCGACTGAGGACAGCGACTGGTAAGGCCTGCCTTGCCATTCGTAGCCATCAGCAAGGACCGTCACGGTCTGCTCTACGCCCTGCCATTCACGCAGCAGTTGGGTGCCGGCAATTGGACGATCCTCACCGCGGCGGCGTCGCACCGCTACTTCGCCAGGCCGAGGCAGACGCCGCACTGGTTCTGTTTCGAGCACCGCGCCGAAGGGGAGCGGTTTCTGTAGGCAGCAATCAATCAGAATGTCCGCCTACGTCACCGTTTCGCGGCATCGGAATCCCGCTCCTCGCGTCTGAGGAATTCACTGGTGACGGTGCCGAGTTTGCTTTCCAGCCATTCAGCCATCGCCTCTTCCTCGCGCAGGTTTGCCTTGCACGCGCTTTGGGTCTCGGAATCGCCGACCTCGCCGGCTGCGGCGATGAGCATTTTGTAGCTTGCGATCTCCATATGCTCGAATGTGTAGCTGGCCAGCGATCCTTTCATCACCTCGTCGCCTGCGAACAGGCCGCTGATGCTCTGTCCCATGGCGATTAGCTTACCGCCGGCGTCTTTAAGCGTTGATGATCCTTCCCCCATGCGATCGAGGCATTGTTCGAGACGTTTTGCCTGTTGCCTCGTTTCTTCGAGGTGCAGCGTCATCCGGTCGCGTAGCTCGGGATAGTTTTCGAGACGCTCGATTTGGCCGCTCAACATCGTCTCGGCCTGTTCTTCCATGGCGTGAGCGTCGCGAAGCCACTGCGTCAGACGTTCCTTGGAGTCGGTCATGTCTGTCTCCGTTGGTCAGCATAATTTTACTGCCATCGCAACGCCGCCACAGACCGTTAGTTCCGATCGCTCGATAGCTTGGTCCCCAACCGGGAACAAACACTCAACGACCGGCGTTTCTTGCACGAGGACCGGACTGCCGCTCTCCTCGGTCTGGGTGTGAAAGCCCGCTTTCTTTTGCACGTGCAGCGGGGGGCTCGAAGGCTTTCAAATGCCGCGCCCGCGTTTCAATCGCACCTGCCTCAGCCCTCACGATCTGGCTGTTTGTGAACGCGTCTTTGATCAGGTTTGCGCAGATGAATAAATCGACCTTTTTAGCCGGGATGTGGAAGTCTTAGCTGTGACGATTGTCGCGGTTTTCCGAAACATTAGTAACCGATGAGTGCAATTTGCTGGAGGCAGTCCGGTTGGGTTCGTGACGCGGCATTGGCCAAACATCGATAATGAAGGCCAACCAAGCGGCTGGCTTGTTTGCGACGACGGCTCGATGGAGTCGGCGGACTTCATCCACTTTGATGACGCTACGCTTTGAAAGCCAGGGCGTCTCACCTCTTCTTGGTGGCTGCCGATGCGTTCTGCCCAGCCTTCCCACTTGCTTTGGCATCCTTGGAATGCGCCGCCAAAGCGGGCCCGGCGCCGGTGTCTTTCTGCATGTTTCCGCTGCTCGATTTCGCAGGGTTTGCTGTTTTGAAACTCTTGAGCAGTTTGCTGAAGAAACCCATGGTCGCCTCCATTAAAGCACCGGTAGGCAGAAATGCCCCGCTACCTCCTTGGTTCCGCGGAATCTGATACTGTCGCATTCGACTTGGCCGAATTGCTGTTGATGCCCAGTGCAGCTTCTCAGAGGGACCATCGACACTGCGCAGAGCAAGGCAGAGTCTCACCAGCGAAGGGACTAGCGAAGGCTGGATGGCGCAGCGCCTTTGCACTGGGCGCGATTTCGCGCAACGCTCAAAGCGGGCTATGAAGAGAGTGAGAATTCCCCGCTACCTTTCGGGCAGCGGGGTTCCTCGATCAGAGGCGGTTGAGGTCACGAGCCCGATCCCGCTCGATCTCGTCGGGAGTATAGTCTTCCGCCTCGGCGTCAAATCCTGTCCAACCGCCGGCCTCGTAGTCTCTGCGACGTTCGGCTAAGTCGACCGATCTGGATTGATTGAGGATCGCTCGGCACGCGGCAGCAACCCGATTACAAAGATGATTATCTGAAGTGGGCTGGTCGTCCCTGTTAGGCGACTCGTGAAAGGACTTGCTGATCCAGGTCGCACCTAGCCAGTCCGAAACGCCAGCGATGGTTCGTTGCCTCACGTCTGCTCTGGTAGAACAAAGTCAGTTTCCCGCCCTCGATCATCACCGTCGAATGGCCGTTTTCCCCAGGCTCACCAGGATCAAGCACAGGGCCGACCGACACGTAGGGACCCTGGACGTCGTCGGCGATGGCGAAGAATACGCGCTGACGACTTCCGCGCGGAACGTCGGGAAGGAAGCAGGTGGCGTTGAGAAGCACGCGACCATCGGGCAATTCGACCAGTTGGGCGCCCTCGATGCCCCATTCGTAGTCCGGATGCTCGCGCGCGTTGTGATGGGGAACGTCGAAATGGTCCAATATCTTGCCGAGACGTTTCCACGGCCCGAACCAGGAATCGGATTGGCTGCGCGCCAGATAGACGTCAGGCTGCGGCACCCTGGTGAATTTAGGCATGCCTGAATAGACGATGTAGCGCTTGCCGCCGATGATCGCCGGATGGGGATCGTAGATCCCGTCCTCATCGGTGTCCGGCAGGGACAATATCGCCGGATTCAGCACCACCCAATGAAAGCCATCGTTGGACACCGCATGCTCGCAACGTCCGCCGGACTTCAGGAATTCGGTCTGGATGAACATGTGGAAAACGCCGCATTCATGGATGACGCCGGGCGCCGCTATGCCCGATCCGGTTACCGCCAAGTCGAGCGCCTCATGCTCAGTCCACGGCCCCAAAAGGTCCGGAGCCGTGGCATGTAGTATTTTCCAGCTCTCGGTCGTGACAGTGCCGCTGGAACCGAAGACGTGCCAAAGCGTGCCGTCGAACACCGGACAAGGATCCTTCAGATCATCCACGGACCGCGGGTGAAACAACGGAAAGACGTTGGTTTCAAAGTTGAACTTCATTCCTTGCGGGTCTCTCACGGTGCTGCCTGCATCGACCCATGCGTCGGGCCATCTGTGGCGACCAAAACGAATCATGCGCAGCTCATTAACTCTTATACCTGCGCTCATGAATTGTTGTTGAACGGTTGAGCGGATTTTCAGCCGTTCTGTGGCAATGCGCCACATTTGGCGAGATCTGAAGCTGCAAGGGCCTTCGCCTTGGCCGAGGCGACATGTCCGTCGGGTGTTGGTAGCAGCGCCGCTTCTCTTCGAACAATCGCGCAAGTGGCCAGCCCGGCGGCTCCAGCCAATTAAAATCCGTGGAACAACTTACTCAAATGAAAGTTAGATGTACGGATGACGCTTCAGCAGGAGCGTTATTCGATTAACATTTGTTAATCCGAAGAATTATAAACTATAGCTAAAGGGATTCTTACATGAAAATAGCGGGCCGCAAAAAAAATAAATCAAATATCCCCCTAAAATCGTTTATTTTACTTTGCTTTTCTCACCTCAGGTGGGATTTCGTACATCAGCGCCCGCAGCATATTTTGACGCACGCCTCAAAGCAGCAGCAGCTAATTTACTTTGAGGAGCCGATCTACGAAGAAATACGCTGTCCTTCGATGCGGGTGAACAATCGGTCTGCAATGATCACAATCGTAACCCCGGTGCTTCCGGCCGGCATCTCCGCGACAAAGGCAGACGCCATCCAGCGCAGGTTCGTCAACCAGATCGTCAACTCAACTCCGCATGACCGTCTGACCATATGGTACTACACGCCCATGGCGCTGCGTTTCAGTGACCATATAGCCTGCGATGTATGCGTCTACGACTGCATGGATGAACTCTCCGCCTTCAAGAACGCGCCGGCAGAGTTGCAGCAGATGGAAAAAGCGCTGTTCCAGCGCGCTGATGTCGTGTTCACGGGCGGGCAGAGTCTGTACGAGGCCAAACGAAGCCTCCACAAGTCGATTTTTCCCTTCCCCAGCAGCATAGACGTTGCGCATTTCCACAAGGCAAGAGAGCCCGGCGATGACCCTGTAGACCAGGCAGACATACCTCACCCGAGAGTAGGCTTCTTCGGGGTGATCGACGAACGGCTCGACGTTGAAATGATCGCACAGGCGGCCGCGGCAATGCCCGAAGTGCATTTCGTCATGCTCGGCCCGGTGGTCAAGATCGACCCGCTAAGCCTGCCGCGCGCAAGTAACTTACATTGGCTGGGTGCCAAGTCCTACGCCGACCTACCTCGCTATCTCAGGCACTGGAGCGCCGGCTGGATGCCCTTCGCGCTCAATGAGGCGACACGCTATATCAGCCCGACCAAAACTCCTGAGTTCCTGGCCGCCGGACTGCCGGTGGCCTCCACGGCGATTGTGGACGTCGTGCGCACCTATGGTGCCGAAGGCCTGGTCGACATTGTTGACGCCGACGACATCGAAACCAAGCTTCGGTCCCTTCTGTCACGTCCCCGGAATTTCCTGTTGAAGGAGGTCGATGCTTACCTTGCTAACATGTCCTGGGAACGAACGTGGGACGCAATGGCTGCCCATATTCAGCGCGCCTATGCAATGAAAAGCATTGTGCCTTTGCGCCGGGGAGCCTGACCATGTTCGATTGGTTGATTGTCGGCGCCGGCTTCGCTGGCAGCGTGCTCGCTGAACGCATCGCATCGCAACGGCAGGAAAGCGTCCTGCTCATCGACCGGCGAAACCACGTCGGCGGCAACGCTTATGACTGCTATGACGAAGCGGGGATTCTGGTCCACCGCTATGGGCCGCATATATTCCACACCAACGCCCGATCGATCATCGACTACCTCTCGCAATTCACCGAATGGAGGCTTTACGAACATCGCGTACTGTCGTCGGTCGACGGAAAACTGCTGCCGATACCGATCAACCTCGACACGATCAATCGCCTGTACTGTCTTGAATTGACGCCCGAGCAGTTGGAGGAGTTCTTCGCATCCCGGCGAGAAACGGTCGAGGAAGTCCGGACCGCCGAAGACGTGGTTGTGAGCACCGTTGGCAGGGAACTCTACGAAAAATTCTTTCGCGGCTATACAAGGAAGCAGTGGGGCGTCGATCCAGCCCAACTAAGCAAGTCCGTGACTGCGCGGGTCCCTACCCGGACCAACCGCGATGATCGCTACTTTGGCGACACTTTCCAGAATATGCCGGCTGGCGGGTATACACGCATGTTCCAGCGCATGCTGGACAACCCAAGGATCAAGATCATGCTGCAGACCGATTATCGCGAAATTCGCGACAAGATCCCCTTTCAGCGGATGATCTACACCGGGCCGATTGATGAATATTTCGACTGGAGCCTTGGTCGTCTGCCTTATCGGTCACTGCGGTTCGAACACGTGACGCTTGATTGCGAGCAGTTTCAGCCGGTCGCCGTTGTCAACTATCCGCAGACGGAAAACTATACCCGCATTACCGAGTACAAGCATCTGACCGGTCAGCAGAGCCCGAAGACCAGCCTGACTTACGAATATCCAACCGATATCGGCGATCCCTATTACCCGGTGCCGCGGGCGGAAAACGAGGCGCTGTACAAACGCTATGAAGCACTGGCAGTGGCGTGCCCCGACGTGTGGTTCGTCGGGCGCCTAGCCACGTACCGCTACTACAATATGGATCAGGTTGTCGGTCAAGCTTTGGCGACGTTCGCGCGCATTCAACAGAGCCTGCCGGCAACCGGCACCGTGCAGATGCTTACGCAGCGGACGGTGCTCGGCCAACATTCGGAGCAGTTCCCCACCTAAGTGGCCCGCTCCTTCTTCGACCGCTACGAAACACCTGTCGCGAACAATCTGCGCTGGCGAGCCAATTCATCGGCAACCGGCTGGCGAAGACTGCGCGAACCGTCGGCATGAATCGTAGAGAACAAGCCGACTTCCGCGTGGCGCAAATTGTCCCAGCCGGGATACGCGGTCACCGGGTACAGACATATACCCTGAACCGGGGCACCACGGCTCATTGCGTCACGGACCTCATCGCAAACATAATGGAGCCATGCCGGCCGGCCTGATCCTTCAGCGCCTGTCTCGGCGATGAACATGGGCTTTCTGTAGCGCTCTGCGACTTCGACCAACATTTCGGAAAGCGCCCGATATTCGTGGTGGCCCATCGGTATCGTTGGGCCCTGAAAGTACCATTGGTTGTGCGGATAAAAGTTAAGTCCGATGACGTCGACACAGTCCTCGCTGCCGCCCAATTCAGGCTCGGCACGGCCCGTCAGCATGTCATAGGCTTCAAACTGGCCCTGACGAACATTTTCCGCGCGCCGCTGCTCGGCACGACTACGGTCACGGGGCCCAACATGAATTAGCGGTTCAGCCCATATGAACCGGCAATCAGGTTCGGCATCGCGCATCGCCTTGACGCCGGCAACCGCTGCCCTCACAAGCTGTCGCTTGAACCATCCCCGCTTCTTCGGCCCCACGCGTGGGAAATAGCCGACCTCTATCGCCCATGCGAAAAATGAGATCTCATTGATCGGGCACACCAGGGGAGCTACTCCCGTGACGGAGCGGTGGACCCGGACAGCTTCAGCGGCGAAGCGGACATAGGCTTCTGTAAAGTCTGGGGCGCCTTGGTCTACGTGATCTGGTGAGCCATAGTGGAAGATATCCCAGACGACCTGCACCCCCGCCGCGTGGGCTGCTTCGATCATTGAGATCCAACCCGACCAGTCGAAGACTCCTGGCGCTGTTTCAATCAGGTGCCAGCGCAAGCCGTCGCGGATCGTGCGAAGCCCAAGTGCAGCACAGCTGCGATAGTCGCCGAGAGCATGTTTGTCGTGTGCGGTTGCGCGAATCAAATCGAGGCGCACTCCGTCGCCGCGCCGATGCGAGGAACATTCGAAGCCAGCCATGAAGAAACTGGCAAACTCGGACGGATATTCGCCTGGCAGACGCGCCGGCTCGTTGCTCATACGTGCAACCCGTCGGCCAAGGCTCGCGCCAGCGCTCTCGCTAAGCGATCGGCCATTGCTAGTTTCGACCTCCACCACAATTTCATTCGGGCCGCCATCACGTCGCCTCTGAGTGGTACGGGTGCAAGCGTCGAATGTTGACCAAGCGAGCGTGAGTGGAGCCGAGTCCAGGTATTGTCGGTGAGCAGAGGTCGACCTCAGGATGACAGACTGGTGCTCTCAAGCCGAGCCTCGTTCATCGTCGTCGCGCTGCATGGTCTCTCCTAATGGAATCCGAGGAAGGAGAATATCGCTAGCAAGACAACGATACATCCGATGAGATGGCGCAATCTCCCCCACATTGCGTACCGAACTTGCCTGCGACCGTGAGGTTCCCCTTCGGCTGAAATATTTCTGGTTGGGCGGGCGACCCGCTAACTTACCATTTCTGCTCTTTATCCACGAAGCGACGCACGGCTATGATAATATATTGCAGGCGGCGCCCGCACTGAATCACCCCAAAAGAGCCCATCAGAAGGAACTGCTTTAGAGGCGCCGCACGTGCGGTCACGTCCCCGTTTCAATTGGTTGGTCGGCCGGTTCTTCTCGCTCGGCAATTTCCATCAAATATCCTGTGTTGCGCCCCGCACCGGGCCCAGTTCGGTGCGTTTCGTGCATGGGTCGCATCAAGGGTCTCGGACATGTGATCATTGCCTCCTCGCGTTCGGGGGGAAGTGGATGAGCATCGTCCAAAGGGTCAGTCCAGTTCTAGATCAGGCGATTGCCGCAATCCTCAATAGCGCGGACCAGGGAACACCGTCTGGATCAAAGCGGCAGTGAACCAAATTCGGCAGGCTGCGCCTGATTTGGTCGCGTCCAACGACGAGATAACCGAGGCTATCGGCGAGGCGGCTACTGCCCTGGGCCTGTTCGTGGCTTTCGATGAGCGCGAGTAGTATCCGTTTAATCGAGCGCGTACTCTGAGCGCCAGCTCTGAAGCGTCTATCCAATCAAATAATTAAGGTTATGGCAACGCTAGATAAAGACGTTTGTTCAGAGAGTTGATCATGTCGAGCTGCGCGATCTACTAGTTAGGAGCGCAATCAAACTCTGCCACCGAAGCTTGTCGTGTTAGCGAGGAGCTTCAGCAGCCGCTTGAGCGGCGAGAGCAGGAATTGCCTGACGAGACCCGCGGCTGCCCCAAGTTCCCCTTCATGGCTCTCCACTGATTCACCCCTCCGGTCTTCGTCAGGACCGACCGACTTGGATTCCCTAGGGGATCAACCACGTCAAGGGAGCCTTTGAGCAACTCATGAACTGCCCAAGAAGGTGCCTAAGTGGAAGAAAGCGGTCCAGTCCTGCATAGATGCATTTGGGACCGGATGATCCCACCAGGAGGTGCGTCAGGCCTTCGAGGCTGCCGCTAAGATTCCTTCGCTCCGACTAGGGCAGCAGGGCATCCTTGTACCGCAAAATGGGACGAAAGGATCCATTGGCCTGCCAAGCCCGGCGAAACATTTTGCCACCGCGGCAGTTATACTGCTCCGCGGACGAAAATTCGAGCATACCTTGAACGATACTAGATTGGCGATACCGCTGGTCGGCGAAGTAGAAGACTCTGCGCCGAGATCGGCTGCGGGCCTGCCTTGGATCAAGGTGGCTGGTTCCTATTTCGTCACCGAGGACGGCGAGTCATGGACACCGATCGGGCAGAATGATGCGGTAAGCTGGCCCGAACTCAATGGCCTGTTCCGGCGCGCCGATATGGCCGGCGTGGAAGATCATCTCCGTTGGTTGAAGGAAAGCGGCGTCACCTGCCTCAGGCTGATGCTGGAATATGCCCAGGTTCGCCACCGCTATTTCGAGAAGCCGCAGGGCCGCTTCGTGCCGGCGATGGTGCAACTGTGGGACGACCTCTTCCGTCTTTGCGAAAAACAGGGTTTGAGAATCCTGCTCACCCCCTTCGATACGTTCTGGCACTGGCGCCATTGGCGCCACCACCCCTACAACCGCAATAACGGAGGCGTGCTGGACCACCCGTCGCGATTCCTGGTCTGCACCGATACACGCCGCGCGATCAAGGCGAGGCTGGAATTCGTGGTTCGCAGATGGAGCGGCAGCGGAGCCCTCTTCGCATGGGACCTCTGGAACGAGATCCATCCCGAGCAGGCTCAGGGCAGCGCGGACGGCTTCGGCGCCTTCATCCATGATCTCAGCGATTTTGTGCGCCGCCTGGAAACGTCACTTTACGGCCGCTATCACCCGCAGACCGTCTCGCTGTTCGGACCTGAGCTTCGCTGGCGGTCCCACATGCCGCTGCCCGAGCCGATCTTCCGCCACACCGACCTCGATTTCGCCTCCCTCCATCTCTACGAGGAGGGCACGATCGACGACCCCAGTGACACGGTGGCGCCGGCGCTCGGCATGGCGCGGATCGTGGGAAAGGCGCTTGGCGAAATCCGTGACGGCCGCCCTTTTCTCGATTCCGAGCACGGCCCGATCCACTCGTTCAAGGACAAGAAGATCACGCTCCCCGAACCTTTCGACGATGAATATTTCCGCCATTTGCAATGGGCTCACCTGGCGGCGGGGGGCGCCGGTGGCGGCATGCGGTGGCCGAACCGCACCCCGCACGTGCTCACCCCCGGCATGCGGCGGGCGCAGCGTTCGCTGGCCGATTTCCTGCCTTTGATCGACTGGGTTTCGTTCCGGCGTGCCCATCTCGGCGACCAGATGCGGGTTTCCGGTCCCGACGGCGCGGCTGTCGCCTGCGGCGACGATTCCCAGGCAGTGGTCTGGCTGGTTCGCCGCGACACGATCGGGCGAAACGGTATGCTTCGTGCCGGCGCTGTGCCGGTTCCGGCCGCCTTGGAGCTGCCCGGGTTGGCTCGCGGCACCTATCGCGTCATCGCCTGGGATACCAACGCCGGCAGGCAAACAGCGGAATGGCAAGCGAATTCGGACGGCTGGCTGAAGCTTGATGTGCCGCCGTTCTCCGCCGATGTCGCGCTTGCCATCCGCGGGGTCTGAGCAGGATGGGGACTGCGCCTGAAGGTATTCATACGCTCGCGATCTGACTTGCCATAGCCCGTGATGAGCCGTCCTTGCAAACTCGTCGCCAATGCTGATGTCAGTGATTGCGCCAAGCGAAGTTGCGCGGAGATTCCAAGTGATCTGCGCGCTAAGTGTTGTGCTCGCCCGAACGCGACTGCTGGTCGGCGGCATCGGCCGATCCGCCCAGCGTGTCGGCGACCGTGGCACCTCGCGCACCCATCGGCTGCTGCGCACCTGTGGTGGTGTCCTTGGCGGTCTGATGCTCCATCTCGGCATTCAGCTCCGCGCCCACAATCAGGACAATCACGGAGATCCAGGTCCACATCATCAAGCCGATGACTGCCCCCAGGGCTCCATACGTCGCGTTGTAGTCGGCGAAGTTTTCAAGGTAATAGGAGAATCCTATCGAGACTGCGATCCAGACCACAGCCGCGAGGAAGGCGCCCCATGTTGCCCATTGCCACTTTGCCCTTTCGCGGCTGGGGCCGTAGCGATAGATCAGCATAAGCCCGAGGCCGACCATGATCAGCATCATCGGCCACCGAAAGATCCGCACAAGGGCTTCGGTCCAGCCGCCGAGGTTCAGCAGCGCAAGCATGGCCGGCACGATCCCCACCGAGACGATAAACCCAACACCGATGAGGATGGCGCCAAGTGTGAAGCCCAAGGCCAGGAGATTCAGATGGATAAAGCCGCGCTTTTCACTCTCCTCGTAGGCGATGTTCATGGCTTCGAATAGCGTCTTGATGCCGTTGCTGGCGCTCCACAGTGCGACGGCAAGGCCGAAGATGAAGCCGAAGCTGAGCGCGCCAGTGTCCTGGGCGGCCAAGGACCTAAGCTGTGATCTGATAACGTCCAAACCGCCCGAAGGAAGTACGCCGCCAAGGAACGAAATGTGCTCAGCGATGGTCTGAGGATCGGCGACAAAACCGTAGATGGACACGAACGCGGCGAGCGCGGGAAAGAGGGCAAGGAGCAGATAGAATGCGGCCCCGGCCGCGATCAGCATAACACGGTCCTCCTTTACTTCAGCAAAGACCCGCCACAGCACGTCTTTCCAGCCACGGCTGGGAATCTGTGACGGCCATTCGGCATTGCGTCCGCGGCCCTCCCGTTCGGCCCGCCGCTCAAGTTGCACTTGGTTTTCGTAAGCGTCGTCGGTTGTTTTCTTCGACATTCTGCCGGCCCGGAGCATCTTCTTCGCGGGGCAAACGTGTAATAGCGCCAAAGGATGCAGGTGCAGACCTGCGCTCACAAATAAACATCCGCCGACTGCAGAAACACTGCGCCATTCCCATGCGACGAGTTGATTTAATAGCAACACTGCCCTGCCCACGACCCTCAATGGCTTGTTCGAGCGACCAATGAGAATACGCCAGCTTTCCAGCATGTCGGCCATTCGCGGCAGTCGGCTGACTGCGTTTTAACTTAGCGCGGCCGGCCGGCGCGGATTATGGCATGGGCGATCGCGAGCTGCGCCTCTCTCGGCGCGTCCAGCCGGCCTCTAGCATGCAATCGACCATCGCTTGAAAGCCAGGCTCCATCGCCTCCTGACAGTTGAAGCTGGGCGACATCGCGGACCCTGCACATGGCTAATTACCCGAACTCACCCCAGGCAATTACTCGTGCAGACGCAACTCAAAACTTGCGGCTCATAACGATCTGCGAGCGGTAGCTGTCGAACTTGGCCTCGTGAATCCAGTCGTCACCTTGGGGCGGCTTGGCTACCAGGTAGGCATCGGCGGAATGAACTTGAGCCGGCCGGCGCGGCACTCACAGGTTTGCCCACCTGATCGAGTCTGGGTCGGCGGTATATATTAGCTAGACGGAACATAACGTGATTCTAATGGAAGGCGGCAACAAATGTTGCTGATCCGCGTTGCGCTTGATCTGAAGGCCAGCCAGGGAGGAAATCAAAATGGCCGACGACAAGTGCAATAGAGGTTCTGGGGCGGAAACGCGTCGCGGGTGACGAAAAATATGAGTTCTGCTATTTCGCCACTAAGTTCGGCCTCTCAATACCGCAGGATCCGCGACCTTTTGGCAAGCACGGTAATGGTCGCGAGACCCTGTGTCGGGAGGCTGGGAGGCTCGGAACGCCGTGACTCAAAAAAAGAACGATTCTCGAACAATGACCAACCTTTCACAACTAGGGCCGCCCATTACAGGCAAGCTACATAGCGAAGAGGTCGAGCATGAGAGCGATCATTTCTATCTGGGTTCGAGAGGCGGCAAAGTTGTAGATGCTCGGGACCTGCGGCAGGTCATCTGGCACGACCAGCCGAGGCACGAGTCGCTGGAACTCAATTCCTGATCTAGTC
The DNA here is from genome assembly GCF_003952585.1 of Mesorhizobium sp. M6A.T.Cr.TU.016.01.1.1. Taxonomy (NCBI): domain Bacteria; kingdom Pseudomonadati; phylum Pseudomonadota; class Alphaproteobacteria; order Hyphomicrobiales; family Phyllobacteriaceae; genus Mesorhizobium; species Mesorhizobium sp. M6A.T.Cr.TU.016.01.1.1. The sequence goes on along the minus strand of NZ_CP034452.1, from coordinate 5,917,984 downwards.
AAAAGGGGCCGCGATGTTCGGCAAAGACCTCTTGGTTCGCATGCTCGACCGCCGCGACACCCTGCCGCCAGACGAGATCGCGCTTATTGAGGCTCTTCCGGTCCGGCCGGTAACTTTCAGACCCGATGAAGAGGTCGTCAGGGAGGGTTCCCGCCCGGCCGAAAGCTGTCTTGTCGCGAATGGTTTCGCAGTTCGAAACCAGGCTATTCGGGATAAGCGTCAAATAACGGCAATTCACGTGCCGGGAGACTTTGTCGATCTGCATAGTTTACTGCTAAAAGTGATGGATCACAGCGTGAGCGCCCTGGGCTCGTGCGATGTAGTTTTCATTCGACACAAAGACCTGCTCGCAGCAATGGGTGAAAGTCCACATCTCACCCGGATGCTCTGGCTTTCAACCACTATCGATGCCTCGATCCAACGAACTTGGATAACCTGCCTCGGGCGTCGCTCCGCCAAACAGCATCTCGCACATGTAATTTGCGAGTTGTATGTCCGCTTAGAAATAGTTGGATTGGCCTCTGACCAGACGTTCGCGATTCCACTGACGCAAGCGGAATTGGGCGACGTGCTTGGGTTATCAGTAGTTCACGTGAATCGGACGCTACAGGAACTTCGAGCGAGCGACCTGCTTAGCTGGAAAGACAGGAGGATTGTTATCCTGGATTTCCAGCGATTGGCGTTGCTGGCCGACTTTGATGCGACCTACCTAAATCTCTTTCATGAACCGCGGTGACCGCCTCGGCCGGGACGCGCCAGCGCGCCAATGCGGCATCAAGATTTCTTGCCAATTAAACAATGTGAATGAGCCCTCGCTCCGGATCGATTACTGCTTGGTTCAATAGGCACAGATGACGACCAAGAAGGATTGCACATGCGTGACCTCGAAAACCTCATCGAACAGTATGTAAATATTCGGAGGCGGCGCCATAGTTTCATATCGACGGGGCTCGCCGTTAAGGCGCTCAAACAGATTGTTCCGGCATGTTCGATCTCTGATTCCGACCTAGCGAACATGATTGCTGACCGTGCAATAGACTACAACCTTCCGGGCGCTTTGATCTTAATGCGAGCTAGGCGTGGTGCTTCATTATACTAGCATACTAGCCTGACCATAAGCCCTTGAAGCCCATGCGCAGAGGCGCGGACCAATGTCCGCACGGCCGCCTGGGTCCGCGTCTTGGCACACGGCGTGTGCGAACTTCCCAAAGAGAGTTCACCAAGTTCACCGATTAGTGCGCTGTTGCTAATTTAGCCTGAAGTGATGGAACCTGTTGGCCGCAGGCAAGTTCGTTAGCCAGTGGAGGAGATTGCCACCATGAACAGTGTCATTTATCTCATCGGCCTTGTCGTTGTCGTGCTTGCGATCCTCTCCTTCCTCGGATTCCATTAGGAGATACCATGCAGCGCGAAGACGATCAGGGCCGTAAGCCGGCCGATTTCGAAACAGCCAAAAGCGAACTGTCCGAACGGTTCCAGCAGGAAACGCAGACCGCGACAGAGGCGCTACATGACGCTCGCGATGAACTCACCAGGAAGGCGGGCGATTACGCTTCGGAAGCGAAGCAGGAATTATTCAACAAGGCCGAGGGAACACAGCGCGATATCAGCTCCAACCTAAAAGCTTTTAGCGGAGCGTTGCGAGCGGCAAGCGAGCATCTGGCCAATAATGATCAACGGACCGCTTCGAAGCTCACCCTTGATGCCGCCGGCGGACTTGAACGCCTTTCATCTTCGTTGAAGGACAAACCATTCGAAGATGTTCTTGGCGAGATGCGGTCGTTCGGCCGCGAAAACTCAGGGGCGCTGATCGCCGGTTCAGTATTGGCAGGCTTGGCGCTGGGACGGTTTATCAAGAGCTCGCCGCCCACTGCCCCGACCGAAACACAGACACGATCGCAAACAGGCGCGGGTTCAGAAACGGTTTCGAACTCGGATGAGAACGGAACGCGGTCGGCAGACGCATCTGAAGCGACGCCGCCCCGTTTCAACCAGCCAAGAGACGACAGGGCCGGCGATGACTTGGCCGGCGACGACTGGGCTGGCGCAAGCCTGGAGCAGAACCCATGACCAACAATCAGGAAAGTCGCGGCCTCGCAACCCTCGTCAGCGATCTGGCACAGCAGGTCACAACCCTGCTTCAAACCGAAAGTAGGCTGTTGCGGGCCGAAATTTCGGAAAAAATTAGCAAGGCCGGCGCAGGCGCCGCCGAGGTTCTGGGCGGCGCGATATGCCTTCTCGCGGCCTTGATAGTGCTTTTGCAAGCACTCGTAATCGCCCTGGCGAGTGCCGGCTTGGGAGCGGGATGGTCCTCGCTGCTGGTCGGGATCGTCGTCGCGATACTGGGAATCATTCTCTTGCGCTCTGGCACGAAAAGCATGGCTCCTTCCGAGCTGACGCCCGATCGCACACAAGACCAACTCAAGCGCGACGCGCGCGTGATCAAGGATCAAATCAGATGAGCGACAAATCCGCAGCCGAGCTTGAACGCGATGCCGACATCGCCCGGGCGAAAGTAGCAGACACCGCCGATTCGATCCGCAGCAAGATGACACCGGGTCAATTGATCGACGAATTTACCGGAATGTTCGCCGGCGAAGGATCCGCCATGCTTGGCAACCTCAAGTCGCAAGTCAGGGACAACCCGTTGCCGCTGACGTTGATTGGAGCCGGCCTGGCCTGGCTGATGCTCGGCAACGGCACGTCAGCGTCTAGTTCAGCTGCCGCCGCTTATCGGACAGGAACGGCTCCTGACGCTTTCTCCGACCTGCGCGGCGATGAATTCAGCCAGGGCAACGAAGGGTCCGGAATCGGGGCGATGATCTCCGATACCGCCGGTTCGGTTACATCAGCTGCAAGCGGCGCGGCCGAAGCTGCAACAAATGCTGTGACGGGTGCCAAGGAGAGGATGACAACAACCGCCGGCCAGCTCGGCTCAAGCGCCAGCGAGACAGCGGCTCGGACGCGCCAATCGGCACAGGACCTCTTCGAGCGCGAACCGCTGGCTATCGCCGCAGTCGGCCTTGCGCTGGGCACTGCTATCGGGGTGATGCTGCCCCACACAGCCACAGAGGACGAGCAACTTGGCGCCTACCGCGACAAAATTCGCGACAGTGCGGAGGAGGTTCTCGAAACGGGCCTGGAGCAAGCAAAGCAAGTTGCCGCCGAGGCCTACGAAACGGTCAAGGAAGAGGCCGACCGGCAAGGCTCGGGTGGAGATGCCGAAACGCTAGCAGGCAAGGTCGGCAAAGTTCTGGAATCGACCGCAAAGCGAACCGAGGAAGCCATTCGCGATCGTTTGCCGGGGTCGTCGGACGAGTCTTCTACCACCTCATAGCGTCGCCACCAGCCTGAATGACGGGCGTGGTCCATAGGACGTCATCCGGCATCATCGCCGGTCGCAACCACACGATACCGGAAGTGATTGCGGATGTGGTCGTTGAAATAGCGGCCCTTGGCAAAGGCGGCTTTGAACGCGGCGAAGGTATCCGGCGGCACTTCCTCAAATTGGTAGCATTTACCGCCCCGTTCAGCGCGACCAGCTCGAGAAAGCGATCGACCCGCAAACGTTGAGCGATCTCGCTGAGCAAACCGGATTGTCCCGCGACGAACTTCTCGACCGGCTCACAAGAGAACTGCCCGACGCGGTGGACAAGCTTACTCCCGACGGCCAGATGCCTGTGAGCAATGGTCCGAATCTCCTCGACGAGGTACCAGAACCTAGTCGCACCTAGCGCGAAAAACGCCCGCGCCCCCAGGGAGAGGTCGCGGGCTGATCGGAGGGGAGACCATACCCCCCGGCTGCCCTTCATGTCGACGGGCCGGATGGTTCAACCCGTGCGAACTCCGTCAGCGCTGGTGGGATCGATCTTCGTCAACCGCGATCTGGCCTCAATTACGCGCTGTTGCGCAGCCCGTATCCTGCTGCACAGCGCGATATTGATGCCGACACCGCAGTCATCATCCAGCATCTCGTTCGCACGTTCAAGGGAGCGCTCGGCCCGATTAAGCCGCTGTCGGGCTCGCGCCAGTTCCATATCTAAAAGTTCCATTATTCCGAATCCATTGCGGTCCCTTCGATTGGTAAACCGCTCGTGGTCGCCGTTGGTTCCGGCTGTTCGCGAGCGTGCAGCCCAGACGTTGATGTGGTTGGCACAGTTCTGGAGCGAGAGTGGTGGCGCCGGTGGCCTGAAGGTCGCGACGAATGAAACGCCGGCCCAGTTCAACCCGCGCGACGTCCTTCAAAGCTGGGGGGATCGATCTTCACCAAGCGGTCTGCGGCCTCGACCGCAGTTCGTAGCCTGTTGCGCAGCGCGAGGTTCTCGGCCAGCATTGCTTCAGTGCGTTGAAGCGCGAGCTCGGTCCGGTGGATGCGCTGCCTGGCATTGGCAACTTCCGATGTCAAAATGTCGACCACTGTCCCGTGGCCCTGGGGTTCCAAAGTGTCCATGGATTTCTAACACATGGGGGCCGATATCGTTCCCTAGCCAGTGACAAGTGCACTTCGGCCTGCTTCGCCGGCCGCTGCGATTGCGGGGCGATCGGCAACGACGTCCTGCAGAAGAGCCGGACGTTCACATCCCCCTCATGATGAAGGACAGCGCTCCTTCGCAACCGGCGAGTAGCATCGCGACTAGTTCCCAGTTAATCCGGTAGATCATCGATCGTCTGCCGACATATCCGCGCCATTGCCTGGACAACCGCCAAGGCTGCCATTGTGCGTTTGGTCCTGCCTCCGTTGCGATAGTTGCCGTTCCGCTTGCCTTCAGGTGCGCCACCGCCCGCACCATGCATGCGACAGACTACGCTGCCCCTCACCGCTGGCGGCCGACACTGGCAACCTGTCCGCTTCGATCGAGCATGACACCGAGGCGCTAGGTTCATGAGGTTGACGTTATTTTTTTCCGTCACCCTGCCCCCATGCGAGACGTTGCCGACAATAGCTTGGCCGCCTTCGTTCACCGTGACGTGCTTCACCGTGACGTGCTGCTGGCCGCCCGTGCGGTATTTCTTTAGGGCTTCCACCTGGGCCGCGAATGTCCTGGTGAGCTTGTTGAAAGCACGTTCGGCGCTGTCTTGCTGCGGGATAGTTTCGCAGTGAGCAAGGCGGCGGGCGAACGTCATTGTCGCCATACGCACCGCAGCCATCTGCGATGCCAGCATAGCTTCGATCTGATCCTGCGGTTCAATGCCTTTCACAATCGAGGCAACGAAGGCCGTGCCCTTATCGTCTGGCGTTTTACCGTGGCTGCCGACACACGCATGGCCCACAAATCCAGCTCGGTTCAGATAGGAGTAACTAAGAGGCTGCCGCGATACAAGGACAGTGTTTCAACAATTGCGGTTCGTACGCAATTAAGCCCAGACACGTATCGGGCAGCAAGTCTTCAGCCGCCCACACAACAGGAAGCAAACAATGAAAACTCGATACATGACCCAATAACTCCGCGTGACAGCCTGGTGCCAGGTCAGCTTGTCGATATGGCCCCACGGGGCATCGGGCCAATCAGGCTGGCCGAAGAACATCTGAACGATGGCATAAACACGCTGTTAACGTCGTTGGCAGCTGACAGGATGTCGGCCACAGTACGAAAGTGTACTGTGCCGCCCGATGTCAGTCGAGGAGGCGGAAATGAATTTGCTTCGGACGGCGCTTTTTTGCACGGCCTTGATCGCCTTGGCAATGCCGGCCGTTCGCGCAGAGGATCAGCCTGTTCCGCCAAACGGCGAAGCAGCGCCTGAGCAGCCGCCAGTTCATTGCGAGGGGCAAAACTGCCTCCCACCAGCCGACGACCCTGTCGAGGAATGCAAGGGGCAAGATTGCACGCCGGCTCCGCCGGTTGACCCAGGTCCGCAGATTGAACAGGTCGACTGAACAGCATCAGCCGAACACCCCGACTACGAAGGTGATCGCGGATCCGTGGAGAAGGTTGGATTTCAGGTCCTCTCCCTCCGCCAGAGCGCCGCCGGCCGGAGGCGTCCAGGTCGGCCATTCCGCCATGCGGCCGACGCGCACGATTCCGGCCCATCGTGGCTGACCATGCGGCTTGCGTGGCTGAAGATTTGCGGAACGCTGGAAACGCGGTTTTGCAGCAGTGGCCTTCTTTTCATCGACCAGCAAGAAGTGCTTCCGTCCTCGCGTCGGGACTGAGATCGAATGCGACGGAGTTCTCATCCTCGTCACCTTCCGACTTGTCGCGCTCAGGTGACGTTGAGACATAGCCTCTCTGCGCGGAAGGTAACTTACTGTATTGGAGAATTCGAAAGTCAGTCCTCGATGTGAACCCCGCTTTTTCAGCAAGCCACGCAAGTAGCTCGACGTCCGTCGAAGCAGGTATCCTCACCGAACCTGTTCTCGGCTGTTCTTCACCAGATCGAGCGCATTTTTGTGCAGCTAGGCAGGCTCGCGATCATCCTCGATCTTGCTTCCTGCTTCGCCAGAAACGTCCCTGGCAATCACGTGGTAGATCGGATCGCACAGAACCGGCGATCTTTTGATCGACATAGCTGCCTTACCCAGCCGACCACGTAACTTACATTCCCCCACTGCCCTCCCCGCGGTAACCTCAAGCGGGAGAGCGACATGAGAGCGATCAGGACATCCCGGGTAAAGTCGCCATTTTTGGCGGCATGCTTCATGGCGGCGCTGGCGTTGGTGTGGTTGGCAGCAATGAGCAGCGCCTCGATGGCGCAGGCGCAGCAAAACTCGACGGTTTCGGCGGCCGATGAAAAATTTCAGACGTTCATCAGGATGCTTGATGATCCCGATATCCGCGCGCGGCTGGAGGCCGTAGCCGCGCCACCGGCGGCGGAAAGTCCGGGCGCGCGGGCCGCCTCGCAGATCACCGTGTGGGAAAGCACCATTCGCCATCATCTCACGGCAATGCGCAGCGCGTTTCCGCGCATCCCGGGCGAGGCCGCGAAGGCCGTCCAGATCGTAAGGACGGAGATCAACAACCACGGATTCGCGACGGTCCTTCTTCTTTTCGGGTCGCTGCTCGCATTGGGCTTCGGGGCGGAATGGCTGTTCAGGCGCGCGATAGGTGGAGTGAAGCAATCCGCCACGGCAGCCGAGCGTGAAGAGCGCGGCGCCGTTAATTGGCTGTCGGAACTTGCGCCGCTTGTTGTGTTCACCCTCGTCAGCGCCGGGGTTTTCCTGGCGTTCGAATGGCCGGCGCTGCTGCGCCTCGCTGTCATGACGTATTTGGTCGCCTTCATCGTTGTCCGCGCGGGGATGGCACTCGCCAGAATACTGCTCGCCCCGACCGCTGGAGCCGTTTCGGCAGAACAGGGAACACCCCTCAGGCTGATCCAGGCGAGCGATGCCGAAGCGCATTTCTGGTACCGGCGGGTGGCGATCTTCGCCGGCTATCTGATGGCCGGCGAGGCGACCGTCAGCCTGCTTCCTGCCTTGGGCTTCTCGCAGGACGTGAAAAGCTTGATCACCTATTTGCTGGGGATCGGACTGCTGGTCCTGGCCGTCGAAATGGTCTGGCGTCGTCCGGGCCGTTCGGCCACGACACAGGGCATAAGCCCCAAGGAGTGGCTGCTCACTATTTACCTGGTTGTCCTGTGGGGGTTTTGGGTCGCCGGCCTCACCGGCCTTTTGTGGCTCAGCATCTATGCCCTGTTGCTGCCGAGAGCATTGTCCATTGCCGGTCAGGCAGCGCTGAAGCTCGCGGAGGGGCGAGATGGTCTGACCTCAGCCAGTCCGATCCGGACCGTGCTGATCGTTCGAGGGGTTCGTTCGCTGGTGATCCTGCTGGCGGTTTTGTGGCTAGGCCTGGTATGGAGCCTGAACCCAAGCGTGTTGGCCGAAGGTAACACCGCCATACCCCGGATCGTGCGCGGCCTGCTGCATGGTGTCGTTATCCTGCTGGTCGCCGACCTCATCTGGCAGTTGGCGAAGGCCCATATCGGCCGGACACTGGAACTGGCCGCGGTCGACGATACAGTCAGCGCTGACGAGGTGGCACGGCGAAGCCGGCTGAGGACCTTGCTGCCGATCTTCCGCAACATGCTTGCCGTCCTGGTCGGCGTCGTGGCTGTTCTCACGGTGCTGTCGGGGCTTGGCGTGCACATTGCGCCGCTCATCGCCGGCGCAGGTATATTCGGGGTTGCCATCGGTTTCGGCTCGCAGACCCTGGTCAAGGATGTGTTGAGCGGCGTCTTCTTCATGCTCGACGATGCGTTCCGGGTCGGCGAGTACATCCAGAGCGGCAGCTACAAGGGAACCGTCGAATCCTTCAGCCTGCGCTCGGTCAAGCTGCGCCATCACCGCGGCCCGGTGTTCACGGTTCCGTTCGGGGACCTCGGCGCGGTGCAGAACATGAGCCGCGACTGGGTCATCGACAAGTTCCTGATCCGCGTGCCGTTCGACACGGATGTCAAAAAGGTGAAGAAGCTGCTGAACGTCATCGGGGCGGAGCTGCTCCAGGACCCCGAACTGGCGCCGCAGATCATCGAGACCGTGAAGATGAAGGGTGTCGAGCAGTTCGGCGACTTCGGCATGGAACTGAGCTTCGCCTTCATGGCCAAGCCCGGTCACCAGTCCGTCGTCAGGCGAAGCGCCTACACCATGATCCAGCAGGCCTTCGCGGAAAACGGCATCAATTTTGCCCAGCCGACGGTCCAGGTCGGCAGCGACGAGAAACAGGCCGCCGCGGCCGCGGCCAACGTGATTTCGCTTGCCCAGCAGAGGGCCGTACAGGCCGCACAGGGTGGTGAATAGGAAGCGGCGATCATCAGACGGCGCTTGGTATTTGGAGTAATGGCAGTGTCCGAAGCGATGCATCCCTTAGCACCCCCGCGCGATCGAGATCGCCAGGTTGGCGGGCTCGACCGGCGCCAGGTCAGGCGCAGGTTCGAGGAGTGCTTCAGTGCGTCCCGCATGGTCGATGACTACGAGGCGATCTACGCATCGGTTGCTGCAGGCATGTGCGAACCCAAGACGCCCCGCGGATCGTGACGCGGTAGTCCAATAGCTAATTTGCCCCTTAGGCGGGAGAAGCAGCATGACAAGCAGTAGACGATCATTCGTACGACAAGCGCTGGCGCGCGGCATTGCCGCGGCCTCGTCGACGGGCTCTTCGCATTCTTCGCGGTGCTGCTCCGAGCGCTCTGACGCGGAGGCAAAGATCTGGGCGGGATTACAACCGACTGACAACGGGAGAAGATCATGACCAAGAAACCATTCAACGGCGTCATCAAGCTCGATGTTCGTGATTCCAAACCGGATTGGGGGCCATTCACGCTGCCCAGGGCGCCGGAAGGTTCCCCGAATGTTCTAATCGTCCTCTACGACGACACCGGTCTCGCGGCTTGGTCGCCCTTTGGAGGCGGCATCAACATGCCGACGCTCCAGAAGCTTGCCGACAACGGCCTGATGTATTCGCAGTGGCACACGACGGCGCTCTGCTCGCCGACCCGCTCGACATTCCTAACTGGGCGCAACCACCACCTCAACGGATGCTCCTGCATCACGGAAGGAGCGCAGGGCTTTCCAGGGTGGAGCGGCCGCCTCCCGGCGGAATGCGCGACGATCGGCCAGGTCCTTCAGGATGCCGGCTGGAGCACCTATTGGCTGGGCAAGAACCACAACGTGCCTGAGCAGGATATCGCCTCCGGCGCGAGCCGCTCCGAATGGCCGTTGCAGAAGGGCTTCGACCGCTACTACGGCTTCATCGGCGGCGAAACCAACCAGTGGTACCCTGACCTCATCGAGGACAACAAGTTCATCGACCAACCCTATGGACCCGAAGACGGCTATCACCTGTCCAAGGATCTGGTCGACCACGCATTGCATATGATCCGCGACCAGAAGGCCTCGAACCCGTCGAAGCCGTGGTTCATGTGGCTCTGCCCCGGCGCCAACCACGCGCCGCACCATGCGCCCGAGGAGTACATCGACAAATACAAGGGCAAGTTCGACGAAGGCTACGAGGCCTATCGGGAATGGGTGCTGCCGCGCATGATTGCGAAGGGCCTTTTACCCAAGGACACCAAGCTTACGCCGATCAACCCGCTGCCGGCGGACGTGGCCAATCCGGGCGACGCCGTGCGCCCGTGGGACTCGCTCAATGCCGAGGAGAAGAAGCTGTTCGCCCGCATGATGGAAGTCTATGCCGGTTTCTCGGAATACACGGACGCGCAGGTCGGCAGGCTGATCGACTATCTCGAGCAGAGCGGCCAGCTGGAGAACACGATCGTCTTCTACTGCTCCGACAATGGCGCCTCGGGCGAAGGCAGCCCAAGTGGCTCGGTCAATGAAAACAAGTTCTTCAACGGCTATCCAGACGAGTTGTCGGAGAACCTCAAGTATCTCAAGGTGCTGGGCAGCACCGACACATATGGCCATTATCCGACAGGTTGGGCAGCAGCAACGTCGACTCCATTCCAGATGTTCAAGCGCTACTCGGAATATGCCGGCGGCACCTGCTGCCCGATGGTGATCTCCTGGCCGAAGGGCATCAAAGCCAAGGGAGAGGTGCGCAACCAGTATCACCACTCGACCGATATCGTACCGACAATCCTAGACGTTTGCGGACTGGAGATGCCCAAGACCTACCGGGGCGTCGAGCAGTACCCGCTCTCCGGCGTCTCGATGCGCTACAGCTTCAGCGCCGAGCCCGACGGCAAGACGACGAAAAAACGCCAGTACTACGCCATGCTCGGGACCCGCGGCATGTGGGAGGACGGCTGGAAGGCCGCTGCCCTTCACGTGCCACTGACCGGCAAGGGTCATTTCGACAAGGACGAATGGGAACTCTACCACGTCGACGCGGACCGCTCCGAATCGACCAACCTTGCAAAGAAGCATCCCGAGAAACTCAAGGCGCTCATTGAAACCTGGTTCGACGAGGCCGAGAAGAACAAGGTGCTTCCGCTCGACGACCGCAGCGCCACTGAGTTGCTCAACGTCGAGCGGCCGACGGAGGAACCTCCGCGCGAGCGCTACATCTACTATACCGGGACGTCGCCGGTGCCGGAGGGTGTCGCCGCCAACGTCCGTGGCCGATCCTACAAGATCGTCGCCGACGTCGAGATCGTCGACAAGGATTGTTCTGGCGTCATCTTCGCCCACGGCTCGCGCTTCGGCGGTCATGCACTCTTCGTCAAGGACAGCAAGCTCCACTACGTCTACAATTTCCTCGGCATCAAGCCGGAGCAAGCGTTCGTGTCGGAGAGCGAGCTCAAGCCGGGCAAGTACACGCTCGGAATGGAGTTCATCCGCGACAAAGCCGGCAAGCACGGGGAGTCGCTCGGCAAGACGACGCTCTATGTCAATGAGAAGATCGAGGCGCAGGGTGATATGCGTACCCAACCCGGCAAGTTCACCCTGTCCGGCGATGGGCTTTGCGTCGGACGGGACAGCGGCGATGCGGTTAGCGAAGACTATAAGACCCCGGGGGAGTTCAAGGGAGGCAGTATCCTGTTCGTCGGCGTCACTGTCGAAAAGGGCCAGTACCTCGATCTGGAGAAGCTGGCGGCAGCGGCCTTCGCCGTCGACTGACGTTGACTGCGGAAGGGAGGCCGAAGGAACCGTCCGGCGGCCTCTCCCTGCGCCTTCCGAGCCGATGAGATCGCGGGAGAAGGTCGATCGGACCAGGAATTGGACGAACGGAAATCAGATCAGCTTAAACTCTCGCTGGGATCGATGAACTAATTCCCCTGGAGCCGTAAAGCCAACCGGGAACATCTCGATGCTGATGAGCCGAGCTGTCGGGATCGGGAGCAGATGTGCGCATGCAAATGAACGAAGCTCTGCACGCAAACGAAGTACTGTTTGAGAATGGTCCGCCTGTCGGGCTCCAGCGACGTCTGGGCCTCGTCAGGGGTAGTCAACTGAATGTTGGCCGCCGGGCGATGATCGTCGGTGCGGTAGGCTGGGCGCCCCTTCTCGTTTTAGCCGGCATTCAAAATGTGACTATGCACACCGGCGGAATTACGCCGCTCCTTTGGGATGCGGGTATGCACGCGCGGTACCTGATCGCCGCACCACTACTCGTCTTGGCCGAAGCGCTGTGCGCACCAAGGCTCAATGCGATCGTACGGCACTTTGCTGACGCCGGGCTTGTAACCAATCGGGACCGTGGGACATATGACGCTGCCGTCGCATCGACCCGAGCGCAGCTCAATTCGCGCGCCGCAGAAATTATCGCAATCGCTCTGGCCTATCTCCTCATGTCTGCGGCGGTTTTTTCGCTGCCGTTCGATCAGATTCCGATTTGGCACAAGACCGGCGGCTCCGCGCCTGCCTTCTCGCCAGCCGGCTGGTGGCACGTGCTGGTGAGTCTCCCTTTGCTCCTGACCTTGCTCCTTGGCTGGACGTGGAGGCTTGCTCTGTGGGCGCATCTTCTGTGGCGGATCGCCCGGCTCGACCTCCGCCTCTTGGCATCCCATCCGGATGGCGCAGCGGGCCTTGCCGTGCTGGGATATTCTCTGCGGGCATTTTCCCTCTTAGCGATGGCGCTTGCCGCGATCGTTGCGGGCCGTTCGGCGAATATTGTCTTTGTCGACGGGGCGCTGCCGAGAGACCACACGATCTTCAGTGCCGGTCTCCTGGTGGTGGTCGGCGCCTTGTTCGCCGCGCCATTATTCTTTTTTACGCCGATGCTGATGAGGGCGTTGCAGCGCGGCTCATTCGAATACGGCGCTCTTGCCACCCAGGTCGGGGCGGCATTCGAAGAGAAATGGCTTGGGCGCGACAGACCTGTCGATAAGTCCGCGCTCGAGAAGCCAGACTTCTCGGCGACTACCGATTTGTACGCGATCGTCGCAAATGTCTACGCGCTGCGCTTGGTCCCGATCGACCTCAAAAGCATCGCCATGCTCGCCATCGCATTGCTGCTCCCGTTCGTTCCGGTCGTATTCCTGGCGCTACCCATGGCGGAAATCTTGGCAGGACTGAAGGGACTGCTTTTCTAGAGCTAGAATGACAATCGCGACCAGGGTGGATACGGATTCCGCATCTCAGCATCCAGATTCTGCTTGCCTTGCAATAGCTCCTGTCAGGTTGGCTGAGTTGTCCGCACCTCGACCAAATCCCGCTCGAGGAAGTAGTTAAGGAACGTTCGGATCACGGCAATTGCCGCCAGTCGTCCAATGTCATCCCAGCCCGGTGCAATCGAAGTTTCAATAATATCGGCCGCAAGCTGGAAGGTCAGGCCGGCAACCAGCCAGCGAGCATAGCGCAGCCAGACAACGCGTCCCTCGGTTGCTCCCGAAGGGACTAACATCGTTCGAAGCGCGCCGACGAATGCCTCGATTGTTCCGTATACGATTGCAATGAGGGCGATTGCATCGATAAGCAGGACGGCATACCCGGTAACGACGGCAAATGCCTGTTCCATCACTCCCCCGAGCGTGAACGAACGATGCAGCGCAAGCCGAGATGGCAGGTCGAAGTATCAACCGGCTGCGACATGCGCGCTGCAGGCCGATACCGCCGACAGTAATTGGGTGCACATAGAAAAGAGCCGCCCTTGGTTACCTTGCGTGGGATCGTGATCTCAGGGGTGTGGGGGTCAAAGCTGGCTTCGCGCTGGCCACCCCGCGGATTGTCGATCGTACAGCACGGGCTGTCGATCCGCGAGTGCTCCTGATACCAGTCCGTAGTCCACTGCCAGACATTTCCCGCCATATCGTGGAGCCCGTAACCGTTGGCCGGGAACGAACCGACCGGAGCCGTCCACTCGTAGCCATCCTCGTTGCGATTTTCGTAGGGAAACTCGCCTTGCCAGGTGTTGGCCAGGTGCTTGCCACCTGGCGTCAGTTCGTCACCCCAGACATATTCGGCGCCGTCGAGTCCACCGCGGGCTGCGAACTCCCATTCGGCTTCGGTCGGCAGCTCCTTGCCCGCCCATTTCGCATAGGCTTCGGCATCCTCGAACGCAACATGGACCACTGGGTGGTCGCCCAGCTTCTTGATGGAGCTCGCTGGGCCGCGCGGATGGCGCCAATTGGCGCCGCCTACATATACCCACCAGTTGTAGGAGTTCCGTATGTCGACCTTCTGAGGCGGCTTCTTGAACATGGAGGACGACGGCACCAGGAGTTCCGGTATCGCTCCGGGGTAGTCTGCGGGATCTGCCGGACGTTCAGCCAGCGTCACATAGCTGGTCTCTGCTACGAAACGCTCGAACTCGCGGTTGGTTACGGTATGGCGATCCATCCAGAAGCCACCCACCTTGACGCGGTGCGCCGGCGCCTCTTCCGGGTAATGCTCGTCCGAGCCCATCAAAAAAGTGCCACCGGGGATCCACAGCATGCCTTCGAAAGGCGGCACGCCGATGTGTCGGTCGCGCGTGGTCAGATCAACAGAGTCATTCACAACATAGCACCTTTTGTGTCGTCCCAGCTACCGAAGGCGATCATAGGCAACGCCATAGCGCTCTGTCATGGCGGTTAGCCACTCCTTCATCGCGTTCTCGCAAGTATATTTTTGTCAGTCCTAATCGCTCGGCAGTCAATGCCGGGTGGCGGGATGCCCGCCGCCCGGCCAACGGCGCTAGTGTCCGCCTCCGCCTGTGGCGGTCACCGCTTCCATCACATGGTCGAGATTGAAGCTTCCTGGCTTCTGGCGCGGCGGGAACTCGCGGAAACTCTGCAGCCATTGTCCCACGAAGGCGCCCGCGGGTGCGATCATAAACATGTGCTCGGCGAACCAGCGGCCATAGTCCATGCCGATCTGATGCGCGAGTTCAAAGGGGTCCATCCGTAGATTGGTCAACATCGGTGCACGCAGCGCCACGAAGGGCTCCTGCCAAACGTGCAGGCCGTGCGCGTCTTGCCGCAGGAAGGTAGCCTTCCAGTTGCCGTAACGCAGGGCGGCGACGCTGCCGTCATCGGTCCAATAGATGAACTCCTTGCGCGGCCATTTGGCCTCGCCCTTCAATGCGGGCATGAGGTTGTAGCCGTCGAGGTGGACCTTGTAGTCCCGGTCCATGGCCTTGTGACCTTTCAGGAGTTTCTCCTTGACGTCAGGCTCGCCAGCCGCGGCCAGGATGGTCGTGAGCATGTCCTCATGCGAACCGACATCGTTGATGACCGTGCCGGGTTCGATCACGCCGGGCCAGCGAATGGCGCACGGCACCCGATAGCCGCCTTCCCAATTGGTGTTCTTTTCACCCCGGAACATCGTCGTGCCACCGTCGGGCCAGGAGAAGGACTCCGAGCCGTTGTCGGTGGAGTACATTACAATGGTGTTCTCATCGAGACCCAGTTCCTTGAGCTTGGCCAGCATCTCGCCGACCTGACGGTCGTGCTCGACCATGCCATCGGCATAGATGCCGAGCCCCGTCCTTCCCTGCACCTCCTTCTTGAGGTGCGTGAAGATATGCATCTTGGTGGAATTCCACCAGAGGAAGAACGGCTTGTCCGCTTTTTTGGCGCGCTCCATAAAGTCGATCGCCTTGGCGGATACCTCTTCGTCGAAGGTCTCCATGCGTTTCTTGGTCAGCGGACCCGTGTCTGTGAGGCGGCCGTCGGCGAAGCTGTGAATGACGCCGCGCGGACCAAAGTTCTTCTTGAAATTCGGAAACTCCGATTCCTTCGGATAGTCGGGGTTTTCCGGCTCTTCCTCTGCATTCAGGTGGTAGAGGTTGCCGAAGAACTCGTCGAAACCGTGGTTCGAAGGCAACATCTCGTCACGGTCGCCGAGGTGGTTCTTGCCGAACTGCCCGGTCATGTAGCCGTGGTTCTTGAGCAGGCCGGCGATCGTCGGATCTTCCTTCTTCATGCCCTCGGGCGCTCCCGGCAGGCCGACCTTGGTGAGGCCGGAGCGGATGGGCGACTGCCCGGTGATAAATGCCGCACGACCTGCGGTGCAGCTCTGCTGCCCATACCAGTCGGTGAACAGCGCTCCCTCCTTGGCGATGCTGTCGATGTTGGGCGTCTTGTAGCCCATCATGCCCTGGTTGTAGGCGCTGACATTGAACTGGCCGATGTCGTCGCCCCAGATGATGAGAACGTTCGGTTTCTTGTCTGCCATTTTCGTCTCCTCCCTATGTTTTCGTATTGCCGCTCGGATGCTGCGCCATCCTTGGCTTCAGACCAACCGGAACAGCACGGCGATGAAAGTGAAAATGCCGATGAGCAACAGAACGATCGTGACGGCAAAGAGCGGCGTCTTGTGCGGGTCCTCGTCCACTCCGGCGAGCTGAGCGAACTGTTTGCTCCACAGATAACGAAGTAGCGATCGGTATTGCCACAGCGAGACAGCAAGCGCACCCACGCCGGCGAGGATGAGCGCAAGGCCGAGAACGCGCGGCGACTGCGGGCGCAGCGCCGGGGCGACGCCTTGCATGTCCTGAAAACGCTCGAAGAACTGGACGATCGTGAAGCCGAAGCCGATAAGCGAGACGGACGTTCGCACCCAAGACATCAGCGTGCGCTCGACGCTGAGACGCGTACGCAGCCAAGAGAAATGACTGTCCGATGTCACATGGACTTCAAATCTTGGCGGGTTCTCATCCGCGGGCTGGCTCACCATTCTGATCCCCTTGAATCCCTATTCATCGACATTGTTTCAGCGTACGAGATTGGCCCCAAGGCTTTTGATCATTCACGATTTTGGTCCGAGACGAGCGCTGCTCCACCAGCGCGCGATGCGCGCCGCCGGGCCCCGGATCAGGAGATAGGGAACGAAGGCGAGAACAATCGCCACGACCACAGCTTCAAACGGATAGAAGGTGCCCAGTTGCATGATTTGATAGACGGCATCCAGGATCACGGCGAGCACCATAACCTTGCCCGTCGATCTGACCCCTTCGACAAGGCGCGCGCGGCGCTCGTCAGGCTTTGACAGGACGGTCCAGAAATAAGGCGAGCGCCCGTCGCGCGCGTCCTTGATGCCGTCACGTATCCCGAACAAAGTCGCCATCACCGGCTGAAGAAGGAATCTGAGCGCCAGGGGCCCACTCGGCCTTGCGACGAGGTCTTCCCAAAAACGTTGCAGAATGTCTTCGATTGCCATTCGTGCTCATCCCTCTTTGCGAAGACGGTTGCCTGGAACGGCGACGCCGTTGCCGGCGCCGCCCTTCCGTAACACGACGTCCTTACTGCCGCGCCAGTGCGACGCGAAGCGCCTCTTCCGGCGAGACGTGGTGGTCGGCATGCTCGGCGTCTTCGCCAATGGCGAGTTGCACGCCCTTTATGACTCCATTGAACGCGTTTCCACGCGGGCCGTAGTCCGGCGAAACGGGCGCTCCGGTGTCGCAACCGACATCGCAGCCATCGTCCGCCGAGAAGACCGATGGCGCAGTTGCGCCCACAGCGCCTTCTCCGACCTTCTTGCTGTTGATGAACAAGGACACTGTGCCGCCCTTGCCGGGACCGCCCCCCGCATAGGCGAATTCCATGCGGACCTGATGCGATCCGGGCGGGATTGCATCGGCGGATTCGGCGAAGAAATGCTGTACGCCGATCAGGTTGTAGCAGTATTTGAGCTTGCCGCCCTTGGCGTAGAGGCTCCAGCCGCCGATATTGGCGCCCTGCGAGATGATCACGCCTTCAGCGCCTCCCTCCGGCACCACGATCTCGGCTGTCACCGAATGCGACTTGTTCTTGAGATTGAGGACGGAGTTCTCCGAAAGGCGACCCATGCCTCCGAACAGGATCTGGGATTTCCCCTTGATCAGAACCGGCCGTCCCGCCAGATCAGAGTCAAAGCGAGCGGCGACATTGTCGTCCAGCGGCAGCACATTGTAACGGGCGGCCTCGATCAGCCACAGGCGCTGAAGCTGATGCAGTTTGTCCGGCATCTGCTTTGCCAGATCGTTGGCCTGGCTCCAGTCCTTGCTGGTGTCGTAAAGCTCCCAGACGTCGTCGTCGAAGGCGGGGACCGTCTCTCCGTGCAGCAGCCACGGCGTCTTGTGCCGCGTCACCGCGGTCCAACCCTTGTGGTAGATGCCACGGTTGCCAAACATCTCGAAGTATTGGGTCTCGTGCCGCTCCGCTGCCTTCGCTTCGTTGAACGAATAGAGCATGCTGACGCCTTCAATCGCCATCTGAGCAACACCGTCTACCGCCTGTGGTTGGGGGAGCCCGGCTGCTTCCAGTATGGTCGGTGCGACGTCGATGACATGATGAAACTGGGAGCGGACCTCACCCTTCCCTGCGATGCCGTTTGGCCAGTGCACGATCGTGCCGTTTCGGGTCCCGCCCCAGTGCGAAGCGACCTGTTTTGTCCACTGGTAAGGCGTGTTCATGGCGTGCGCCCAGCCGACAGCAAAGTGGTTGTAGGAGTCCGGTCCGCCGAGCTTGTCCAGCCGCTCCATGAGGAATTGTGGTGTCTCAAGAGCGGCCAGGCCATTGAAATTGGCCATTTCGTTATAGCAGCCGATCAGCGTTCCCTCGGCCGAAGCGCCGTTGTCGCCGATGATGTAGTAGATGAGCGTGTCATCGGTCAGTTTCATCTGGTCGAGGCTGTCGAGGAGCCGCCCGACGTGGTGGTCGGCGTATTCCAGGAATCCGGCGTAGACCTCCATCTGACGCCTCAGAACAGGCTTCATCTCCTCGGGCATTTGATCCCAGGCAGGAATCTGCTCGTGACGCGGCGTCAGCTGGCAGTCGGAAGGAATGACGCCGAGCTTGAGCTGGCGGGCGAAGGTCTCCTCGCGCAGCTTGTCCCAGCCCTGATCGAACTTGCCCTTATACTTGTCCGCCCACTCTTTCGGAACATGGTGGGGAGCGTGGGTTGCGCCGGGCGCGAAATACATGAAGAAGGGCTTGTCTGGTATAAGCGCCTTCTGCTGGCCGACCCAGGCAATCGCCTTGTCGGTCATGTCCGCCATGAAATGGTAGCCCTCTTCCGGCGTCTTATGCACTTCAATCGGCGTGGTGCCCTCATACAGTGACGGATACCATTGATGCGCTTCGCCGCCGATGAAGCCGTAGAAATATTCGAAGCCACCGCCACCGGTGGGCCACGCGTCAAACGGGCCTGCCGGGCTCGTTTCCCACACCGGGACCTCGTGGCATTTGCCGAACTGTGCGGTCGCATAGCCATTCAACTTCAGTGTCTTTGCCAGTGGAGAAGCCGTGTTCGGCAGGACCGAGCAATAGCCGGGCGAGCCACTGGCGATCTCGGTAATGCCGCCCATGCCGACCGAGTGGTGGTTGCGCCCCGTGAGCAGCGCCTGGCGCGTCGGCGAGCAAAGAGCTGTCGTATGGAAGCGATTGTACTTGAGACCGCCGGCAGCCAGTCGTTCGGCGTTGGGCGTCTGGCACGGACCGCCGAAGGCGCTTGAGGCGCCGAAGCCCACATCGTCGAGCAGGATCACCAAGACGTTCGGGGCGCCCTTTGGCGGACGCAGCTGCTCGATGACCGGATACTTCGATTCCGGATCCTTGGCGTCGTAGGTGATGAGACCGGTTCGCGGACGTGTCGGAATCGGAAGAACGCTTCGGTTGCCATCGCTCATCGTGATCTCCCATTTGGCGGCGGTCTTGCCACATATCTTCGGAGTGCAGGTAGGTTGCTCCTTCGTGAGGTTTGCCTATTGCCGCTCATGGCGGAAGGTAATTAACGGTAACCTACGGGAAGAATCTGCTCGGCCAGCGCAACAGTCGGTCGTTGAGGTGAGTCCGGCCTTCCTCAAGAGCCAAGGAAGAACTCCACGTCCTGCGAACGCGCAAACCGCAACGAGACCTCTTGCTGCGTGTTCTTCACTAGAACGCTTTTCTTTCAGTCGGCCACGACCTGCCAGGTATCGTCCGGGTTGAAGCGGTCGATGTATTTGACGATCTGCTCGGTGGTTGGGCCGAGGTCGGTCTCGTAGACGACGCCGTGCTGGTTGACGGCGAAGGTTTTTACGCCGGTTTCGCCGTATTTGGCAGGCCAGGCGATGAGGCCGAAGCCGGCGATCATGTTGCCGTTTATGACGTAGTCGTAGGCACCGCCGGCGATATGGTCGCCCTGGCCGGTCAGGACCTTGTACTTGTAGCCGAAATAGCCTTCGCCCTTGGCCGCGTCCTCGAGCTCGGCCTCACTAACGGCGTCACCGGCCGGACTCTCGCCGTTGATGTCGTCGGTCGGCCAGTAGAGCCCGTCGGTCGCGCCTTCAGAGCTTATCAGTTTCTGCGCGAACTCTTCCACGCCATCCCCGTCGCGGTCCTGCGATGCATAGTCCTCCTGCCCGTCGACGTAGGCGCGCATCGTCTCGATCGCGGTGAGCTCGTTCTCGCCGACATACCGGTTCACGATCTCTTCGAGCCCGGCATAGGTGTCGAAAGCCCACTTGCCGTCCTCGCCCTTGACGAGCGGAAATGGCAGCGGCCACAGCTTGTCGCCGATCTGCAGCGTGCGGCGGTCGCCCTCGCCACCGAGGACAAGCTGCTTGGCCACACCCTCCTTGATCGCCACCAGCGTCTCGTCCGAGTTCTCGTCGGCCTTCAGCTTTTCCGCATCGAGGCCGAGAAGGGCCGCAACCGCACCGTTGCCGGCGTCGTCCAGCGCCTTCTTGAACGCCTCGACAGCCGCTTCCGGCGTGTCGAAGACGGGCGGCTCGGCGGCGGCCGCAAACGCAGTGATCTCCGGCGCTTGCGGCGCCTCCTGCGCGGATGCCGGCTGCGAGACAGCGATGCCGGCTGCAAGCACCACGGCACAGACTGAGCGGAGAAGGATCGTATGCAAAACTCCCGTGTGACGGGTGGTGCTGAACATCTGTGTCATAATCCTGTCCTCCCGTTCCGTTAACGCCGGCGTCCGCCGCCGCCGCGCTTGATCTGCTTGTGGCCGCCACCGCCGCGCTGGCCGCCGCCCATCGACTTGTGGCCACGGTTGGAGCTGACCTTGGTCGCCTTGCCGCGATCGACGTTGCCAAGACCCGACGGTTTCTTCGGCCGGTTGTCGACCCGTGCCGCAGGTTTTGGCTTGCCAGCCGGACGGTTCACCTTGGCCGGCTTCGCCGCCGGGCGATTGGCGGTAGGCCTGGCCGCAGGTTTTTGGATGTTGGCGGGCTTGGCGGGGCGGGTGACGTTGGCGGGCTTCGCCTTCAGCCCGTCCAGCGTGCTCTTGCGGATGTCTCTCGTTCCCGCCGTCTTGCCCGGCACCCTGTTGGCAAGGCTGTCGTTCTTCTTGATGTCGCGGGCGCGGTCGCGGATGGCGTTGTCGCCATTCTTCTCGATCCTGTTCTTGATGTTGTTCTGGTCGAACTTGTTCAACTGATCGCGGTCGATCTTGATCTTGCTGCGATCGACATTCTTCCAGTCGACGTCGTTGATGTTGATATTGCCGTTGAAGTCGCGGTTGTTGAAGCAGTTGTTGCAATCGATGTTGATGTCGTTGCCGTTCCAGCGGCCACCCCACACGCCCCAATCATCCCAGTCGACGGCGGCGGCCCAGATGGCGCCGGTCACCGCCCCGGCGAAGAATGTCGCCCCCGGGTACACATAGTATGGGTAAGGATCGGGATAATAGCGGATCGGTTCCCACACGTAATCCGGCTCATAAAACATCTGCGGCGGATATTGCGGGACGTAGATCACTTCGGGGCTCGCCGACTTGATGACGATGTTGTCGTTCGCCTTGACCACCTGGATCTTGTCGTCGGTCTTGATGACGCCTTTGGCGACCGCCTCGTCGCGCAGCTGCTGGATGGCAACCAGCACGTCCTTCTGCTGGTAGGCGATGGCATCGCCGAGCGTCTGCGTCCATTCGAGGTCGTCGCTCATCATCTTCACAATGTCGGGATAGTTGAGCAGCGACACCACGGAACCGTCCCAGCTCTCCTTGGGTTTCAGGCTCTTGTCCTTCTCGTAACGGTCGAGGAAGCGCGCCGCCTCGATGATCTGCAGCGGATAGAGCGCAGCCGCGGTGATCACGGCGATCAGCTCGTCCGGGTAGAGCGCAATCCGCGCGACCAGCACCTCCATCTCGTCGGCGCTCAGCGGCTCCGGCGAAGTCGTCGCATCGCCCGAAGCCGCCGCGACCTGTTCTTGTGCAAGGACAGGGTGCGCCGAACCAAACCCGGCAAGCAGCAGCGTCAGCGCCGCCGCACCGACCTTCAACAAGTCATTGCCCGTCATGCTTCGATCCTCCCTGTCTGTCTTTGTCCGGGCAGGCTTTGCGCCGGGCCTTTTTGGCAATATTTGTCACGTTCTGCGTGCAACGCGGCGGTTCCTCGCAGACATTCCGCCACGGGATTTCGCCCTGGCACGTGTTGGCCATTCGGCAAGGCTTGTCATGGCTTCGTGTCGCTTCCTCTTCGAATGCAGCGCTTCAGGCCGCGATAAGGATCAAGGCTCGGACGCGAACACCTTGTTCCAGTCAGCTTTCATATCGACAATTGTCCAGCTCATGATTCCGGCTTCGTCGAGACCCTTGTCCAGGCGACCGATGGAAGAATCCCTGTCGTAGGCCCATTCGCGATCCGCATCGGTGTGATGGACGTAAAGACAGAAGTGCGGCCCGGGGCCGGAACAGGTCCATTGCAGCATCTGCAGATCGCCGTCGGAATTGCCGAAGGCGGCGATCGGCCGCCGACCGATGTGGTGGTGGATCCCGACGGGCTTGCCGGCCTTGTCGTCGATGAAGTTGATTTCCGGCAGTCGCATGAGCACCGGCGTTCCGTCGCGCATCTCGAACTTGGTCTTGCCGCTGCTGCCGACGACCTGCTCGGGCGGTATGCCATAGACCTTCTCCGTCCATGGGCGCATGAAATCGATGCCGCCGCCGGAGACGATGAAAGTCTTGAAACCGTTGGCGCGAAGATAGGCCAACAGCTCCAGCATCGGCTGGTAGACCATTTCCGTATAAAGCCGGCCGGTCTTCGGGTGCTTGGCGCTGGCAACCCAGTCGCGGACGATCTGGTCGAATTCGTCGGTGGTCATGCCGGAATGCGTGGTCATGACGATGTCCACGATAGCCGGCTCGCCACCGGCAAGCGCAGTCTTGATGTCCCCCTTCAGCAACGAGGCAAAGGGCTCCTTGTCCTTCCATTCCGGATGCTGCGGCGCCATTGCCTTGACCCGATCGAGTGCGAACAGGAGCTGGAAGTACAGCGGTTGCTCGCCCCACAGCGTGCCGTCGTTGTCGAAGACGGCGACGCGCTCTGCTTCGGGCACGAAGTCTGCCGCGCCTTCCGCAGTCACGCGTTCGACGAAGGCGACGATGGACTGCTTGGCCTTTCCGTCATTCCAAGACGGAAGCTGATCGGCGTTCTGCGCGGTGGCAGAGGCTGCGACCCCCAGTAATAGGAGGATGGACAACAGGTAGCGCTGCGCGGCGTAGGCAAGATTGGTCATAGTTTGATGTCTCCTCCAGGTCAGCGCCCCTCGGGAGCGCCATCATCAAACATGCCTTCGGCAAATCGTCTTTCGTGAGATTTGCCTATTGCCGCCCGGGGCGGAAGGTAATTAACGGTAACCTACGGGCAGAATCCGCTCGGTTGCATCGAAAGCGGGGCTGTCAAGGATACGGTCTAGCTCGACACGACAATGAGCCGCAGGGTAGGTCCAGCCCCGGTGGCGATATCGCGCAATAGCTTGGTTGGGTCGGGAAGGCATTGCGGGTTGTTGGGGACCGCCTGCCACAAGCGTGTCAATCCTCGGCCATAGGCGGATACGGCTTCGCCAGCAACAGTCCGCCTACGTAACTTACATAGGGATACTGGCACCATCAAAAAGACTATGCGCATTCTAGCTCATAGGTGATGGCACTATGGCAGCAAACGGCAAACCTCCTGGCAGGGAGCAGGCATATTCGGCGACGCCTTCCGCATGCCGAATTTGCGATCCGAAAATTGATAAGCAGTAGAGAACTGGCCAAGAACTGTCGAATCCGATCGCCTCAAACTTTCGGCGTCGATGATGTAGCCAACCGATCAGTTTGATGGCGGGCCTACGCTATTGGGCTGAAGCGAACCCGGATCACGCTCCCGAATAAGAATCGCCGAGCACTGGATTGGAGATGCAACATGAACCAAGCAATCTTGAAGTCGCACCTTAGATCGCGGCCGCGATCTATCGGAATAGCGGCAATCTCAATCGGGCTGGCACTTTCCGTTTCGCCGTCGTGGGGTCAGAACGTCATCGACGCCGATGCTGACGGTATCCTTGTGGCTATGACAAACCATCTCAAAAGCTTACAGGCGTTCACGGTCGACTATGACACCGATCATGAGATCGTCGACCTGGCCGGCCAGAAGTTGCAGTACAGCGCTTCCGGCTCCGTCCAGGCGTCCCGCGGCGATGGCTTCCACATGACCCGCAAAGGCCCTTTTGCCGACGTGGAACTCACCTTTGACGGCAAGGTAATCTCTGTCCACGGCAAGGGCATGAACGTCTATGCGCAGTTGGACAGTCCTGGCGCATCGATTGATGAGGCGGTCGAGGAATTCAGGGTGTCGACCGGGCTCGACGTTGCGGGCGCCGATTTTCTAGTCACCGATCCTTATGCCGTTTTGACCGAAGGCGTTACGTCGGGGAGACTGGTCGGCGATGCCTTTGTCGGCGGCGTCGAATGCGATCAATTGGCTTTTCGCAATGACGCCGTGGACTGGCAGATCTGGATCAGCAAAGGCGACCAGAAACTGCCTGTCAAATATGTGGTCACCACCAAATGGGTGACGGGCGCGCCGCAATATTCGTTGCGGTTCAGCAACTGGAAAGCCGGTGAGGTCGACGCCGAGCTGTTTTCGTTCAAGCCTCCGGCCAACGCGAAAAAGCTGGAGCGGATAGACTCCGACGAAGTTGGCGAACTTGTACTGGAGGGCAGCAAATGAACGCACGGTGCATCCGTAATCATCTCTTCGTCGCCGCTGTTATGACGGCGTTTCTTATAACCGATAGCCTGATGGGCGGTTACTTCATTCCGGCAGGTTCGATCGTTTCCAGCGCGGAAGCGCGCGTCGGCAGGCCGCTTACGCCCGGCAGCGTCGCCGGCGTAGCGCGGCGCACAACGCGCCGGGCCGTTCGCCGTTCGACGATATACGTGGCGGCGCTTCCTCCCGCCTGCGTTAGGACTAGCATCAACGGCGCTACGGTTTGGCAGTGCGGCGGGACATACTACCAGCCCTCTGGCGGCCGCTACGTCGTCATCTATGTGAATTGATCGTAGCCGCCCAAAGCGAGAGGGTCTCCAATGACAGTACAACGACTGGTGGGGCTGAAACGATCGGTCGGCCTTTCGCAAGGGCTGTGATGCCAATCTACCTCTGCTTGTGACCGTAAGCGGCGAACACCATAATTGACTGCGCCCTTAGCTGCAGCCACTCTCCCAGGAGATGTAGCATGCAGCCAGAACAGTTGCCCATAAAAGGGCGAGGAGCCAATATGTGCAGCTGCGGCATTCAAAACTCGAGGCGGTCATGAAGAACAAGCTACGGCTCGGGTTCTTGCCAGTTATCGTCGTGCTCTTGCTGGCGCTGTTGCAGGGGACTTCGCTAGCTCAACAGCCTTCCCCCGACCTTCCGCCCGACAAGGCAAAGCAGTTCCTTGAGCTTTTGTCCGATCCGGAACTAAAGGCATGGCTCGAGGGAAAGATTCCAGCGGCCACGGACGCGCCCGGCCTGTCCATTTCCGAGGACATCTTGAGGCTGGAGGCGGGTATTCGTGCCCGTATCGGTGCGCTCGGCGCCGCGATCCCGCGCCTGCCGGAAGAACTGTCGCGCGCCGCCGACATTGTCTCGCGTGACGTGAACTCCGGCAGGCCAGGGCTGGTTATGGGCATCCTGGCGGTCCTGATCGCGGTCGGCTTCGGAGCCGAGTGGGCGGTCCGACGAGCGCTCGCCAGGACGAGGAGCGCGGTTGCTCAGGAAGACGCCGGACAAGCGATCCTCTTCGAGACTGTCGCCCTGCTGACTTTTGCGCTCGCCAGCGCCGGTTCGTTCTTGGCATTGGGATGGCCACCCTTACTCCGCAGGATCATTCTGACCCTGCTTCTTGCGTTCATCGCGTTCCGTATCGTTCGCGCGGCAGCCCGATTGCTGTTTGCGTTCGGCGGCGCGACAAGCGACCCCTCGGACCGGCCGACTCCGCTTTTCGAAACCGAGGCTTCGACCCGTTTCTGGCGTTGGCGAGTCAGCCTTGTGGCCGGGTTCCTGTTGTTCGGCTGGGCGATCGCCAGCCTCATGCCTGGCCTGGGCTTCGCTCAAGACGTTGCAGAGCTCGCCGCCTTCCTGTTCGGGCTTGGCATTCTGGCGACCGCAATCGAGGTCGTCTGGCAACGGCCCGACGGGCGAGGTTCTCTGGTCAAGCAATCGTTTCTCACCTTGTTCCTGATCGTGCTCTGGATGGCTTGGGTCGCCGGCTTGCTCGGCGTCCTGTGGCTTGGGATTTTCGCCCTGGTGCTGCCGACAGCCTTGCGCGGGGTCGGCGCCGCGGCACAGGCCTTCGCCGGCAGGTCGAAGCGCAGCGGCGCGATGGGCGTCGTACTCAACGTGCTCATTGTCAGGGGCGCCAGGGCGGCGGTCATTGCCGCGGCGGTCGCATGGCTCGCCCATATCTGGCGGATCAGGGCCGCGAGCCTCGCCGGCAGCGAAACCGGCGGCTTCCTGATAACCGGACTGCTCCACGGCATCATCATTTTGCTGATCGCCGACCTGCTCTGGCAACTGTCGAAGGCCTTGATCGAATATCACATGAATCTCGCGGCGGCGGATGGGAGCAGCGCCGACCATCTGGCCCGCAGCGGCCGACTGCGCACGCTGTTGCCGATATTCCGCAACGCGCTTGCCGTGTTCATAGCCGCGGTCACCGTGCTAACGATCCTAGCTGGGCTCGGCGTGCAGATACTCCCGCTGATTGCCGGCGCCGGCATCTTCGGCATCGCCATCGGCTTCGGCTCGCAGACCCTGGTCAAGGACGTGCTGAGCGGCGTGTTCTACATGATGGACGACGCCTTCCGGGTCGGTGAATACATCCAGAGCGGCAGCTACAAAGGCACGGTCGAATCCTTCAGCCTGCGTTCGGTGCGTCTGCGTCATCATCGCGGCCCCATCTATACCGTCCCGTTCGGTGAGCTCGGGGCGGTCCAGAACATGAGCAGGGACTGGGTGATCGACAAGATCACGATCGGCGTGACCTATGATTCCGACGTGGACCTGGCGCGCAAGCTCATCAAGAAGATAGGCCAGGAACTGGCAGCCGATCCTGAATTTGCGGCCGACACGATCGAGCCGCTCAAGATGCAAGGCATCGACAATTTCGGGGACTACGCGATTGTTCTGAGGATAAAGTTGACGACGAAGCCGGGGACCCAATTCGGCATCAAGCGGCGCGCCTTCATGATGATCAAGGCGGCATTCGCGGAAAACGGTATCAAGATCGCGGTTCCCACCGTTCACGTCGAGAGTGGCGGGGAGACTGCGGCCGCTGCTCATCAGGCAAACCAAACCCTGAAAAAGAGCAAGGTCCCCTTGGAGGCGTGAGGTACACGCCATAGAGCTGCGCGGTCCTGTCCACGTCATCCGAACTCGGGGCAAACCGGACATCATGCCGTCGTTGCGGACGTTCTGACGAACATGGTCGGACGGCAAGATGTTAGGCGGCGTTCGTATGCGTGCCAACCGCCATTTATCGACGGCGTCAAGGACTGAACGGTCCGCAGTGCGCTGGGCCAATACTAGCCCGTAGGTTACAGTTAGTTACGTTCCCTGACGTGAGCCGATCGGCCAAGGTCACTCATAGCCGTCATATCCCATCGCTCCGCAAGAGGACAGCAGCCTCTGGAGCAAATGGTGCCCGTAGCCAAAGAACAATTCAGCCTGCACACAAGGGGAATAGCAATGCGAAAATACATGACACGCATCGCGGCAACGTCAGTAGCACTTTCGACTGCGATGGCAGCCTACGCACAAGATCAAAGCCCCCTTCCAAAGGCCAGCGATGTGCTTGTCCGATACGGGGACGACGTCGAGGGCTGGACCGTCTATGCCAATCAAACCCGCGGTGATTGCTTGATCGTGCACTCAGATGGCCCAAGTTCGGTGCAAATGGGCGTTACCGCAAATCG
Organism: Mesorhizobium sp. M6A.T.Cr.TU.016.01.1.1; assembly: GCF_003952585.1. Classification (NCBI taxonomy): domain Bacteria; kingdom Pseudomonadati; phylum Pseudomonadota; class Alphaproteobacteria; order Hyphomicrobiales; family Phyllobacteriaceae; genus Mesorhizobium; species Mesorhizobium sp. M6A.T.Cr.TU.016.01.1.1. The sequence continues at coordinate 5,890,029 of NZ_CP034452.1, read as the reverse complement.
GGAGGTCGGCTATCTTGGCGTGTTCACCAAAGAGGATATCGGCCTTCAGAACGGGACCAAGTCGGACATCTTCGTCTCCATTGACGGCCATCTCTATCGTGGTGTGGCCACTAGCACGAGCGGCGAACTCAAGGGCGGATACTCTGGCGGCTACATCTTGACAGACGACCCGAAGTTCAAGCGCGACGTAGCGAAGAAATATAAAATGACCGTGTTTCCGGAAACCAAGGGGGCCTTTGTCGTCGATCTGAAGGGGACCTACAAGGCAATGGCTATGGGCCACAAGTGCCTCACGCAGTGACTCCGCTCTGACCACTCAGTTGCCTTTCTTGGGTCCGGAACGCAAGGTTGGCGTTTGGAAACAGAATTGGCAATTCTGTTCCACCCGACGCTTAGTCGGGCACCGGGCGCGGTGTATGTCTTGGGTGACGCGGAGCACCATGGTTCCGCTGGGCGCGGTTGCGGCAAGCGTCCCACTTGGCTTGGCTTAGTCGCGGACTTTTTCAGCAACATTGACCCATTCTGAGCATTCGCGCCGGTGTCCTGGAATCCGTGCATTTATGGCGTCGGGGTGCAGACGCGCGGACCGGGCGAGTTGGTTCCAAGGCGCCTTGTACTCCGGGCTCTTGGTGTTCACGAAATAAGTGTGAAGGACGCGGTAGTTATCCAACCATCGGAAAGCCAGGTGTAGGGTTTCAGCAGCCTGCGCGCTTCTGGAGCCAAGTGATGGACCCCCAAGAGCTAGCGCCGAGAAATAGAATAGCGTCGACTGAGTTTCATCGCGTTGTCTCCCAGTTTTGTCGTCCGGCGACATAGATCTGGGGGTGCCCCTTCAAAGCACTATGACTTGCACTTCTTCGCGGATGGTGCTGGCAGGGCGCAATTCTTGTCACCAGCGCTCGATTTCTGGCTGGTCTGGGAACCTGTCAAGGCGCCGATGTGATTGCCTAAATTTTCTCTGCTGTTTTGATCGACCGCTGCAACAGGTGCTGCAATCACCAACCCTGCCGCGCTGCCCGCCGCTGCCGCCACACCGGTTGTTGCGTGAATGATCGTGTCGCCCAGGCCTATTCTGTTGTCGGTCAACGTCTGGCCGCCGGCCATTCGCGCGCCGATTAGTTGCACGACCTGCGGTGACGAGGCGAACTTGCCGTGATGCAAACGATCGCCGGATTTGACTTTCGTCAGATCGATGACGGTTATGTTGTTGCTGGCGAGTTCTTCCTTGTATGGAGCTTGTTCCGGATCAATCGATCCGAGCCGGGGGATATCGCCCCAGACCCGTCGCGAAACTTTGAGCGCGCGATCGTCCTGCGAGACAAAGAGGGTGAACTGCGGGTGCTGTTTGCCCATGTCGGCAATCTGAGTACGAAAAACATCGACGTCGACGTCTGGCGCGGCCAGCATGACGTTTTTGAACTTCGCCGGAAGGCCGCCATTGCGGATGGCCATCTGGCGCAAGCCTTCCAACGCAAGCCAGTTGCCCATCGAATGGGCGAGGATCGAAACTTCCTTGATTTCGGGATCGCGTGCAAGATACTGGAACAGCAGTTCGAGCGCGTTTCGCGTGTAGTTGGTGCTTTCACGATCGTAGCCATACGCCAGCGCACTGCCTCGGGAGGGCCATGTGACCAGGATCGGGACGCTCTGCGTGTCCGTATCCTTCGCGATCTGCGCAAAGCGATAGACCGAGTCTTCAAAGCGATTGTTGAATCCGTGAATAAAGACGAGGACACTGTGATCCGGGCTCTTCTTGACGGAGGCGCTAAGCCACCCCTTCGCTGTCTGGAGCGTCAATTCTTGGGCCTGCACGACGGCGAAATCAGTCGCCGGGTTTGATGGCAGCTTCTTGGGCCATGCGACCTCTCCAACCTTGCGGACCGATGCCGGAGGGATCGAAACCGTAATTTCCGCGAACGAGGGGGCCAGTCCGCGCTCGCCGGTATACATTTGTGCCGGATTGGAGGAACGACTGCGTGTCGTTGCGACCAGCATCTCCACCTTGCTGGAGGAAGGCGAGGTATCGGCCACGGGCAGCAGCACATTCGTCGGACGGGACGCGCACCCCCACAGCAGGCCAACCAACGCCGACGCCAACAAAACGTTGCTGATACGCCTGACTTTGGACAGACACACGAAACAGTTTCCCAAACTCTTCTCCCGTTTCGAAATAATCCCAGGCTCAAATCCAATCAGAACCGAAATCTGGCGCCGATGATTGGTCCCTGCATTGCAATGTCAAACACAAATCCGTCGTCCTCGTAGTCTACGGCAAGGTAGCGATAGCCCGCTTCCAGCGTGACCGAATCACTGTACCGGTATTGAAGGGTGCCCTGCACTTGCCAATCGATGTCGGCGCCAAGGCCGAAGCCACCGACATCCGCCTCGCCATGGAGTCCGAATCCATTACCGAGAGCAACATCGCCGGCCACACCAATAATGGGGTCGACCCAAGTCTTGCTGCCGCTGGCCTCCCTTACGCCGAGAGGGCCAGTAACAGTCAAATCCGTATCCAGGTACCAGAGCCGTCCGCCGGCCAAAACGTCCAAGGTTGCGGTGCCATTGTCGACGACCCGATAGGAGCCGCCGAAGGTCCACACCACCGTGTTCATGTCCGCTTCGGCCGAAAGGGCTAACGGGCCGGCCGACGTGCCATCGGCCTCGAGTCCCAGGTAGATGAAGTCAGTGAAGAGAGCGTAGCGGCCATTGCGCGCCTCACCGGCAAGCATGACCGGCGGGGGAGACCAATCGATGTGGTCAAAAATCTGGCTGAAATCGACGTCGATATCTACCGGCGACAGGCCCCTGACGCCGACCCTGCCCTTCATGCCTGCCATCCAGAAATAGGGCTCTGCGGTGAAGGTCCAGACTGGCGCGGCTTCAGCAGGCGCGGGTGCGGTTTCAGGAAGTTGCGTCGCAGCGTCAGCGGCGATCGCCGGCACCGCAACCAGCGCTGCCGCTGTTCCCGCCGAGGCCAACACGAGAGCTCGGATCATTCCCATATAAAGTCCCCTCTTTCCGTCTTTCACTTCATGTCCCGATGCGACCGTATATGCATTCGCGCTGCTCAGCCAATGGATATCGGATTCCGATCGTCTTTCATGTCGACAGCGGGTCATTTGTTCTTGGCTCTACTTCGGGAACAGCAGGCTAATTCCGGTGCGGAATCCGAAGCCGTCGGGTCCGCTATCGGGGCTTGCCGCCCAATATCGCACACCGGCGAAGAGGCTGATTGGCTGCTTATCGATCACAACCAGCTTCGAGACCTGGACGTTTATCGGGACCGACCATTGATGCGTTTCCCAATTGTAGGCACTCTCGGTATTGAGTGTGAACGTCCAGGCGTCCTTCGTCGTGTAAGAGACGAAAGGCTGCAGGAATGTGGAATTTATATCGCTGCGCTCGCTGTCGCCTGCAAATGACCAGATATGGTTGGCCAGCATACCGACCGTCCATCCATCGAATTGCTTCAAGACGACGCCGGTCGGTCCCGCCCCCCATTTTTCCCCGCCAAGCAACGGATCAGTCGCAGTGGGCAACAGAAACACCGGGCCGACACCCCAGATGATCCCGCTCGCCGTGGGTTGGGAAGGCGAGAAGAACAGGCTTTGGCTTATGTCGCCGAGCCCGGACTGGTCGCCGGATGGTCCTGCAATGTCGTGCTGCCAGGCAATCGGCAAGATGGTGCGCGATATCAGGTTCCAGTTGTCGTTGAGCGTGATCGGGATGACCGGCTGCACGTTGACATAGGCTTTGTCACCATCGTTCGGGCCATAGCCGCTGTCGTAGTTGAACTGGATCGGCACGCTGATCAGCGAGGCGATCGGATTGGATAACTTCTTGGCGAGCTCCTGCGTGTCGTCCTGGGCTGACGCGACGGTGACGACAAGCAGGGCCGGGAGCAAGGCTGCCATAGTTTGTAGAGATCGCTTGCCAGACAGAAATTCCAAGTCAGCCCCCGAATAGTTCTTGCCTCTCACCGTGGTGGCCAAGGAATGACACGCGATTTGCGGGCAGCGTCCGCGTGCAGCACGGCTCCGACTTCCCCAACCAACCGATCCACCAGTTCCTGCCATTCGGCTCGTCTGGACTCGCGCAATGCCGGCGGGACCTTGTCGATCCTCGACAGTGCGAGTTCCGCCTCAGCAAGTTCCTCGCACATATCCTGAAAGCCCTCACTTCGGTCCATCAGCCGATGGATCGCCAATTCAAACTGCGGGAACCGACGTACCGCCGCCGAGACCGCTCTTTGTCTATCAGCCGGTTCGTCGTCCATCCTCATGGCGCAGATTCGTGTTTTCCCTGGACCACCGTAGCCTAGCGCATGGAGGTGGCTGCGGAATGTAAGTTACGTGGGCAACAGGGTAATTTCTGAACAACCATAGCGAGCGCGGTGGGCACCAAGCCCTATAAAATCGCAAATTCAAATTGCGCTTGCCGGTGAGGCCGCCTGACTATTGATCCGTTGTCGTCCGCCGCTGCACTGCACAAATCGTCGCCGTCATCCGGACGTTATCCGTTCAGACTACTAGGAGTATTGCAAGAACTGGCTCGCGCATATAGATTACGCGACGAGAGGTAACCGGCGAAAAAAGAAAATATAACTGGGAGTAAATCCTCCCAGAACGTCAGGTGAGGGAACCAAGGTGATTCGGGCGGAACCAGCCGCAGGGAGGGAGCATTGGCTCGCCCCAGAGGATTGTCGTGCCCAGCTTGCCCTGATCCTCAACAGTGCGGACTTCGATGCAACCGGTCGCGAGCGCCGCTTCCTCAGCCATGTGGTGGAAGAGACGTTGGAGGGTCGCGGTGATCGCATCAAGGCCTATTCGATCGCTGTCGAAGTGTTCGGCCGCGATATGTCCTTCGACCCGCAGACGGATCCAATTGTCCGGATCGAGGCTGGCCACCTCCGGCGCGGGCTCGAACGTTACTACCTGACTGCCGGACACGCCGATCCAATTCTCATCACGATCCCGAAAGGCGGTTACGTTCCAACGTTCTCGGTGCGATCGCCCGCCGAGATCATTGAGCCGGCCTTGCCGGTTGAGTGGGCAGAAAAAGTCCCGACCCCTGCTCGATGGATGAAGGCATCATGGCTGACGGTGGTTCTTGCGGCTACCGTCGCGGCATTGGCTGTTCTGGCATTGGGATTGGCGAGGAGCGGCGTTCGCCCGACTTCGCCCGAGATTCCGCGACTGTTGGTCGAGACGTTTGAGGATCTTTCAGGAACGGAAGCCTCCAGGGCGATTGCGAGCGGATTGACGCAGGAAATTGTCGGGCAACTCTCTAAGTTCAAGGACGTCATCGTCGTCCAATCTCCCGAAAACTCGGTCGCGCCGTCGCGCTTTGTTCTTGCGGGAAGCGTCCACCTGTCGGCCGATGGCTTCCGGCTTCGGATCAGGTTTATCAACCGCGCCGACGGCTCGGTCCTGTGGGCGGACAGTTATGATGGAGAGACGAAAGTCGCCGCGCTTATCGAGACCGAGGCCAGTATCGCACAGAAAGTGGCGACGAGCCTGGCCCAGACATACGGCGTGATTTTTCAGGCGGACGCCTCGCTCAACGTCTTGAATCCTCCCGACGATTGGGCTGCCTATTCCTGCACGCTTTCCTTCTACGCTTACCGCGCAAAGCTCGATCAAAGGGCACTTCCAGCGGTGCGTGCGTGCCTGGAGAAGGCCGTTGAGCGCTTCCCGGGCTACGCCACGGCCTGGGGTCTGCTGTCGCAGGCCTATATCGACGAGATTCGATTCCTCTTTCCTTCCGACGAAGCCGCGACTTCGGCCTCGGTCGCTCGCGCTCTTGCCGCGGCCAGGCGGGCCGTGGAACTGGATCCGCTCAATATCCGCGGCCTGCAGGCGGAAATGTTCGCGCTCTATTTCAGCAAAGAGATCGAGGCGGCGCTGCTAGTGGGCAAGCGTGCCTTGGACATCAACCCCAACGACACCGAACTGATGGGCGAGTACGGATATCGGCTGGCGCTTTCAGGAGGCTGGGACGACGGCTGCCCGCTGGTCGCGGAAGCTCACACGCGCAACCCGGGTCCCTTAGCCTATTACGAGACCGCGCTTGCCCTTTGCGCCTATTTTCGCGGCGATTATCCGCAGGCGGCCATGTGGATCAGGAAAACCACGTTTCCCGGCAATGCCAACTTTCACACCATCGCGGCCGCGATTTTCGGCGAGGGCGGATATGAAGCGGACGCCCGGCGCGAACGTGTCTGGCTTGAAGAAAACGCGCCAGGTTTGATCAAGAACCTCCGGCAGGAGGTCGCGAGGCGGATCATTCGACCAGAGGACGTCGATTTCTTCCTCGGTTCGCTCAAAAAGGCCGGGCTCGCATCCAAGGACTTAGGCGGGCAGACGTAAACTCTGCCCGCAAGACACGGCACTTTAGGTGGTGCGTACATGCCGGAGGTCGTGGCGATCCTTTCCGCTTTCGAAGCAGCCGGCGTCAAGTTCGGCGGTCCCCGGGGGGGCGACTAAGAAGTCAGCGGCGCCCGCCCCTCACCTGCCGGCGGCGAGGCCTGCATCAAAAACAACGAGATCCAGATGGAGGAAAGTGTTCGTTCGAATGATGCTATTCCGTTGTCTTGAGCGCAGGTTTTGATCAGCCAGCACAGCGCCTCCTCTTAAGCTCGCTGGTGGTCAAGGCCCGGCGGCCTGCTGATGGTCACCCCCCAATAGGGCTGCCGGGCCCCTCGAACTTGCGCCGCGGATTGCGCGGACTTCATGACCCGGATTAAAAGCGGGTCGATTGAATGTCGACTTTTGCCGTAAAAAGTTTTGGGCCGGAACGCTTGCGCGTCTCAAGGGTTGGGATGCAGGAGATGCAGGCGTGGCCGAGAAGCCGTCTATCGCCGAGATGTTACGACGAACCTCTGACCAACTGAAGAGGATCCGGAAACGCGTCGCCAATGGCGGTCACGTGGACCAGATGCAAGAGGTCGATGCCTTGGTGGGCCTCGCTAAAGAAATGGCCGACCGGCAACTGGCCGGGTTAGAAAGGCCGGCAGATGAAAACGAAGGCTCTGTGCAAGACGATGACGATGCAAAGGACTGAGCGTCGTCGATCGCTGACATTCCCCGATCACGGAATTAGAATTATTTGAATTGCCGAGTTCGGTACTATTCAACGGCGGCGGACTCCAACCGCCTGGCCGGCGCCCGCCAAGCGTTCTTACCCCACGTCCCCCAAGCGGCGCCGGCCATCCGGATGCTGCCACGAAACGGACGGGAGTGCGTAGGCTGGGACGCGACCGGTATGTAGAAGACCCGCCGCTACATTTGCGAAGCGACGGGCCTCCACCCCATTCCCCACACCGTGCAATTGCGGTTCCAGATGTATGGACCCATTGCGGGGCACCTTGTGGCTTCTACACAGCGGAATTATCGCCACATAGTTCGTTCGCATGTTTCGATTCCATTAGCTTGAGCGCATGTATTCGCCAGCCAGGCGAGCATCTTAAGGCTCGCTGGTCAGGCCCAGCGGCCTCCAGCTGCCAGTCCCCCCCGCAACCAAGCCGCTGGGCCGTCCCCGCTTGAGCGAAGCGCGTTGTCTCGCATTTAGCGACATCTTGACTAAGGCCTCGCGTGCACCACTCAAATGAATGGCAATTTTCTGTCGGAATGCGTCTACGGTCCATTGTCCGCGACCACGCATTGTGTCGCGTGGGAGACACAGTAACTCCCCTTTTAAAGGCGTCGAGATGCTACGAGCACCGCAAAGCCAGTTCCTGAGACCTGAAGATCGGGCGATCTGCCAGAGGGTGGTCGACCAGATAGCCGCCGACGCTAAATGGTACAGCACCTCGATAGACGGTCAGATTCTGGCCTCGACCACGCTCACTCTCTTTCAGTCCGGCGTCGTCAATGAAACGAATTTGCTGGCACATGTTCGCGCGCGCCGCCACGATTTTACTAACCTGACCGACTAGCACTTCACCCTGCCGACATCGGCGCCCGATGTGGCTCTTCGACGACCACTCCCTCCGCCAATACAACCCGGCCCTAAGTGCACAAACCCTGCAAAAGTACGGGCTTTTGAAGAAATGCTGTCACCAGGTGCTGCCGATTTGGCTGAAAGACGGTCATCTTGGCCGCTATTCTCCAAAGCTGGGAACCTCCGGATCTTCGTTCACAGGTTTTGGGTCAGGGCCCACCGGGTCAAGCCGGAAGGCGGATCAGGTAAACTTGCGTTACCTCCGATCAAATCCAAACCCGTGTGGTTTGAATTTGATCGCAACGGTCTTCAGGAATGGAGGCGGACCGGTTGGTGAAACAACGTCTTAAAGTCCAGGACCGGAGCACGAAAGCCACCCGACGCGATGACCACGACGATTGATGACATATACCGGCCGCTCGCGTTAACCGCGCGGTTTCTTGTCCAGTGTTGGCCGCAGCTATTGCTTGTCGGCTGCCTCGGTATGATCGCTCGTGATCTGTTGCTACAGGGCGCCGTGACGATCGGCCTCCAATTCCCGCTGGGCGGAATGGTCATGCTGTCGCTGGTGATTCTCGCCAAGCTGACGGTACTGGTCATGATGTTCGTGGTGCTCCGGCCGCATATGCCGGCGGTGGCGGCGCTGAGACAAAAAGCGAAAAAGGAGGCGGACCAAACAAAACGCGAGCCGATCCTGGCGATTACCGCAGCCGCGATCCTGCCGTTCTTTGCCTATTATGCTGCCTGGGGTTTCCTTGGCGATACGGTTCGCGAATATTCGCGCATGGCGCTGGCCCAAGCCGAACTCGGCAAGAGCGTCGACATCTTCGCCATTCTTCAGTCAAGCGGCGTGATACTGTCGATCGTCATTTGCTGGCTGGTGCGTTTTGCCGCCAAGCGACTGAATGCGCGCGCCTCTCACCCCTACTGGCGGCTGCTGATCGTGGCGACGGACGCAACTTGGGTCTTCATCGGTCTCTACGCGCTCGGCGAATGGAAAGACCAGTTCATCCGTTGGCTTGGCGCAGGCGCCGCGCTGCAACAGCTCAGCCTCGATTTGCTTGCGCCAGTAACTTCGGCGGCTGCGGCCGACCAATTCGTTCCCGTGGAATTCCGACCGCTTCCCTTCGGAGAGCAGCTTCAGAATCTTTTCTTTTTCGCGTTGCTGCCGATTGTCTGGCTGGTGATGGCCGCGATCATCAACGGCTATGAACTTTCCGCGCCGGCCGCTCCCGGTCCTGCGCCGTTGCGCACGACCTCCTGGCAGAAGTGGCTGAAGGATTTCGCGACCCATTTCGTTGGCGGCTACCGCAGCCGCTACTCGCCGGTCTGGACTTGCCTCAAGCTGACGCTCAGTGCCGGCCTTGCCACGCTTGTCACCTTCGTCATCGCCTATCAGGCGATCTCCTGGGTCGGCGCCTGGATGTGGTATGGCCTGACAAGGCTGATCGGAGCGCATGGTCTCGCAACCTGGCAGATCTTCGCCGACACCATCAGCCTGTTCATCGGCAGCCCAAGCGATCTCGACGGGGGAATCCTGCTCGACGCGGTCCGGGTCGCGCTGCTTGCAGCCGTGCTCGAGACCGCGGTCGCCACGGCTGGTGAAGCGAGTGGCGTCAGGTCCGCGGCTCGCTGACGCTGAGATAATTTGGCAGCGCCGAATAGAGGGCGATCGACAGCGTGAGGCTGCTCGCTGCAGGTGGAATCGAAAAGCTGGCAGCCATCCGGGCCGGCTTGCCGGGCTCCGTCGCCGCAAACGCGCTGCCACCACACAGGGACCGTTGCTGGGCCTCCGGATATTGCTTTCTGACCACCGGATCGGCAAACAAGGTTGGCTGCCATTCGCGACCGCTTTCATCGGAAAGCCGCACCTGGCATGGAATGGCGCCGAGCGCCTTCGGGTCAGCAGCGAGCGCCTCGAACTCGGCAAGGACGACGGCGCTTCCCTCGCTGCCTGCCAGTCTGGTGAGGCGCGTCACGGTCCAGCTTGCGCCGGCATAGTCGATCGGTTGCCCCAAGGTCGCAGATACCGGCTGACGCAAATGTTGGGAGCGCCAGTCCTTGATGCTTCCCCACGTTTGCGCGGAGAGCGCGGCAGGCAATGCAACCACCAGCGCCATCATGCTCAGCCAGTAGCCTCGCCGCGTTGATGTCACCTCTGTGGGAGAACTGTCCATGGCGGTCCTTCCTGGTTGCGGCGGATGGTGATCGCGGGCTCGATGTCCTTGCCGGAAACATTCGTGGCGATGCGGATCTCATCGTCGAGCGGCAGCAACTTTGTGCGTGCGACCACTACGGTCCCGCCAGCGACGGCATCCTCCGCCACTTCGAATATCAGAAGGACACGGCGTGGCAGGCCGGGCTGGTAGGCATCGCCCGGCATCATTTCGATCGTCGCCGGCACCCGGTCGGTCAGGACATAACGGACGCCGCTGCCGCTCAGCCACTCGCCCGATGTGAGACCCAACGTTTCGAATTTCGCCTCGGCCTCGCCTTCCACCACAACCCACACGCCGGAACTCGTGTAGGTCTTTGACTTCCCGAAGGTCTCGACATTTAGAACACGCGCCACCCTGGCGCTGTCCAGCGAAAGCGCGAACGCGCTAGCCTCCACACGCTTGTTCATGCCGCCCGAAGAGACGATCGGCGAGGTAATGTCGCTGTAGAGCGGACGCGTATGCAGCATGGCGTAGAGCACGCCGGCAGCGAACAGAAGCGCAAGCGCCGAACGTACCATGCGCATCATGGCGCCTTCTCCACCGGCAGATCGACCGTCGCAACGGGGTCACGGTCGTACCATCCGCTTGCGCCGTAAAGATTGTCGCGCCGCTTGTAGATCTGGCCGCTGACGGTGATCGTCACCTTGTCCGGCACGGGCACACCGGCCGGCCATTCCCAGGCCATCGTCGCGCGTTCCGGCATATTGGGGTTGAAATATCCTGCCAGATACTTGTCGCGATCGAGATAAACCGTTGGCATCGGCAGCTTTTGCGCCGGCGCACTGAGCGTGACGACGCGGTAGAGCACGTTGTTCGGAGTGGCGGAGCGGTTCACCACATCCAGATCCACCATCACAAGCTGCACAGGCTGCGATGGGGGAACGCCCGTCGGCGGCACTGTGCCGACACGTGCCGTTCGCAAGGTTACGAACCAGCGACCGGTAGCGACCTGCTGGCCGGCTTGCACAACAGGCACCTTTGGCGGATGGGCGACTTCGTAGAGCGTCATCGAAAACGAGATTGCCGATGCGGCCAGCCCGCCCAAGCCAGCGATCAAAAAAGCATACAGTCTCTGTCGTACTGTCGTTCGTCTCGGTTCCGTCATGCGCGGTGCGGTATGCGATGGTCCTCAGGCCAGCCTTATACGATGCGAACGCCACGCAATCGGACAATAATTGTTACATCGCTTAAACAGCAGCGCTTGCCCCTTTGACGAGGGGTCAGCGCAGCGGTAGCCAGCCGCGCAATCGGATCCTTGGTGGCCCGTCCAACCCTTTCGAAGAGGCGCTCGGTCTCCTAAGTTTCTCGGCATGCCTCGTCCCGTTTTGGCACGATCGGATTGGCATCTAAATTGCAATCGGATTGACATCTAAATTGCAAATTGAGACTCGCCCGAGTTGGGGCCGAAATCGGTCTGGTACATTCGAAGCGAGGCTCGCAGATTGCGGGGCAGCGAACTTCTTCGGTCACTATGTGAGCGCCTTCATATCAGTTTCACATGCGGCGGCTTTGAATGGTGTCGCCAGAGCGCTGGCGAGGGAGATCGAAATGGGTTTAGCCGAAAACTTGTCTGATGTTTCGCTCACATTCGCTTGTCCGGATTGCTCGCATCCGACTGTAAGGAAGGGCTCTGCGCTAAGAACAATCGCGCACATCAGATGCGACGGGTGCAACGCCAAGGTCCGGATCACTTATCCGCAGAAGCTAGCGATCTTCGAAAAGCACAAGCTACTAGCCACCCAAGGCGCATTGCGATTGGCTATTTTCTAGGCATAGGCGCCGACTAACAGGACCTGAACAGCGCATTGCTTTCTCGCTGAGCGCTACTTTAGCTTGTCCTTAATTTTTTCCAACGGCATGAGTCGCAGTAGGAGAAATGGTCGTGCCTTCGTCGGAGGTGCCGGACATGCAGAAGGAAAATTGATGGGGGCGCCGGACCTGGGCCCGGCGTCCCTCTCCACCTCTTCACTTCTCCGACCACACCGCCAGCTCGTAGCCGTCCGGATCGGAGAAGTGGAAGCGGCGGCCGCCCGGGAAGGAATAGGCGGGCTTGACGATCTTCCCGCCGGCCTCCTCGACGCGGCGCTGGGTCTCGTCGAGCTTGTCGGCATAGAGGATCACCAGCGGCCCGCCCGCCGCCTTGCTCTGGCCACCGAGGGCGAAGCCGCCGGTCAGGCGGCCGTCGTTGAACTCGCAATAGCTCGGCCCGTAGTCCTTGAAGGACCAGCCGAAGGCCTTGCCATAGAAGTCGCGCGAACGCGCGATGTCGCCGACGGAAAATTCGACATAGTCGATGCGCTTGTCGTTGCTGGATTTGGCCATGATCTTCTCCTCTCGTGGTCTTTGGGAAGGCTCAGCGTTCGAGCATTGCCTTCAGGGTGTTGAGGTCGCGCTGCACCGCCGCGGCGTCGGCAGCGAAGATCTCCTCCGTCATGTCCGGTGCCCTCAAGAGCACGAACATGACCTCCGCGCCGGTCCCATTGGGAACCACACGCACCGCATTGCGGGTTTCCTTGTCCTCGGCAAAGACGATGTGATCGAGGACACCGAATTCATTGGGTCGGGAGAAGCGGATGCGGATGGGCCGGCCGTCGGGGTCCTCCGCCGCCCATTCCTCGCCCGATCTCTCGAAGCGTCTGCCGAGGCCTGCCGCCCAGCGCTGGAAATTCTCCGGGATGGAGGCGAAGTCATAGACTTCACGCCAATCCCGGTCGATGGACACGGTGATGATGCGGGATTTGTAGATGGTCATATCTGCCTCCTTTCCAATGAAGGCAGACTAGGCGGAACTGGCGGCGGCGTATTGAACGAAACGGCCAGCTCAGGCGCCGAGCTGTCGCAGAACCGTCGCGGGCGAGAAGCCCGACAGGCGCCGCACCTCGCGCGTCAGATGCGCCTGGTCGGAATAACCCGCCTCGAACGCAAGATCGGCTAGGCGCGGCTCAGCCGACTGCCGCACCAGGCCCAGAAACCGCTGGAAGCGGAGAATGCGGTCGAGCGTCTTCGGGCCATAGCCGAAAGCCTCCTGGCAGCGGCGGCGAAGTGTTCGCGGGCTGACGTCGAGCCGGTCGAGGATCACCGCCATGCCCGGACCGGCGGATTCCGTTTTCAGCGCGTTGAAGACAAATCCCATGTCCGGAGGCGGCGGCTCGACGTCGGGCGCAAGCCTGGAGAGTGCCGCTTGCATCGCCCGCACCCGCTCCGCCGTGGAGGATGCATCGCCAATTCTCTGGGCGATTTCGCGCGCCAGCGCTCCCAAGAAGTGGCTGAGCGCCACCCGGCCGCCAACGATCTCCGACATCGGCGGGCCGAGCCATCGGCTTGCCGCACCCGGTCGGAAGCGGGCGCCGATCACAGTAGAGCCGGGTGTCAGCGTAGAGAGGGCAACGGCCACGTCGGGGCCTGCTACGACCAGATCGCCGTCGATCCAGGTGATGTCGACGCAGCCGTCGGGAACCACGGCCGATAAGCTCCCCGCGTCCGGTCGCAATGTATTGGACCAGACACACTGGAAATGCCCTTCGAGTGCGGCCGGAGGATTAAACTCGCGGTATTCCCCGATTGCCCCGGAAAGGACGGGTGTGTTGTCGTCAGGCGTCACGCGCCTCTCCTGTGAGGAACACTTTCGCAGGCATCGTACTCTTCGGTCCCGAAATCTATTGCGATGGCGGCTTGCTTCAACCCCTGTTGTCGTTCTCAATCAAGCTCCGTCTGGTGTGATGCCACGTCAGGAAGAACCAGGCAGTTGTTGAGTATTCCACCAAGAGATCGTGGAATGGCCGGCATGACCACGGAAGCGGTCGCAAGCCGAGGTCCGCGACGCCCGCGCTCGGCTCGCGCCGTCTTGAGTCTCGCACCGGGACGTTTACCCCTTTACGAGAACAGCCTTTCCATCAGTCGTCGCATCTTTGAGGGGGCCGAGAGTGGAAAAATACCAATCAGGCCCCACCCTGGACAGTGCCGCCAGGGGATTCTTTCCGGAAGTCCGGTATAAGCTCGGGTCCCGAAGCACACGCTGGAAATCAAAGTCGGCTGCGAGCAGAGCTTTCAGCAACAACTGCTGACGATCCAGCCGCAACAGGTCCGACCCGCTGCGATTGATCATGCTCCGCGCCCCTATCCACTGGTGAAGTCGCTCGCCTGAAAGAAGCTCTTCTGGGGGACGGAACGAGATGGCCTTGCGTCCCTCCTCGATCGGGCGCGTAGGATGCAAGGGATACCAGAAGTCGAGAGGTTCGCTCACTGGCACAGTGACGCTAACCGCCTCAAGCGCAGCCTCGGTCGCGGCGCGCCTGACACACAGCAGGCTCTCAGCTCGAAACCCCAGTTCTCGAACCGCTTTCAAGAGAAGATCGCCGCCACCGATCGCAAATGCCGCATTGATGCGATCGTTGAGGCTGGGTACCCAAAGATCACGGGGAATCCAGGTGAGATGCCTGTAGGTCGGATCGACAACCACCACGATATCCGTGTTCGCTTGCCAGTCATCCCGGTCGAGGATTGCCACTACCGTCACGCGCGCGGCACCTGATCCGCCCGCCCGCGCCAGTTCGCGCTGACCTCTGTCGACGCCGCGCTCGTAGGCGAAAGTGCACGCCAGGACGAGCGGCCATGATGCGACAACGAACAGGCGATCCAGCCCTCGAACCGATCTGAAAGAAAGCGGCGCGATGAGCATGAACCGGCTGAAGCCTCGCCTCAGCAGCGAGCTCTCGTCGAGCGCAGGCCAGTGGATTGCGGCGCGCTTGCCGCGGGCAAGCTGATCCTGGATCATCTGCCGGAAGTTGGTTGGGTTCAGGTGCGATGCCTGAACCGAAGGGGCCCAGACCGGACGATCGGCACGCTTCATCCGGCGGTGGAACTCCGTATCCTCCCCGACCCGAAGGTCCTCCCGGAACCCGCCATATTTTTCGAAGAGCGTTCGGGCATAGCTTGCGCCGTAGCGGAGCGCCTTCTTCTTGGGCACACCGGGCATCCGGCGAACCAGAACCGAGAGATGGCTTGCCCATGCATAGAGGTTCCGCGGATGGCTGTTGACCAAGGCCGAGGCTACGGAGTTGCGGCCTTTCTTGTGAAGCAGGAGCCGGTTGGCCGCCCAGCCCGGACTGGCGACGAGATCGGAGGCGAGAAATGCGACCCAGGGTGCGCGAGTGGATCTGATGCCAACGTTTCGCGCGGCCCCTGGCCACAGCAGTTGCGGGGTGGAAATGACGCTGATACCGGAGGTTTCACTCGAAAGAACGGAGCGGGGATCGCCACCGCCTGAGTTGACGACGACGATCTCGATCGGAATTGGTTGCGCCAGCAGCGAATCCACTGCCGTCTTCAATTCCACCGGTGCACCAACGGAAAGGACCACCACGGCAAGTTCGGGAGATGCCTCGCTCAAGCGGGATTTCCAAGCAACAACTTTGCCGAGGTATCGAGCGGTAGCAACCGGGCGAATCGGGAATGCTCCGACGCTAGATCCCGGACCTGTTCCGCCACACCGGCAGGACTCCTGTAGGTCACGATATCCGCGACGCTGCGCGTATCGTGTCCGCACCAGAAATCCGCGGCACTTCCGATGTCGATGGCGATACCCCCCGCTTGCCTGATCCACATGCAGTAGATTTTACCCAGCATGCCGGCTGAAATGAGAAAAACACGACCGCGCAGCGGCCCCGACAATCGATCCCTCAGCCTTGTGAAGGCGTGTGGATAGTGTGCATCGCCGGCTATGCTGGCGAAGCCTGCGGCGTATTTGTGTTCCGGCGGAACCAGGTGGACGGTCTCGATAGTTATCCCGTGTCGCTGCGCCAGAACGCCGCCGAGCTTGGCATGACATGTGATCAGGGACACGGCTCCAAGCCTGGGGAGCAGCAGGTCCCAAATTCCCCAGAAGGATAGGGATTGGTGGATATGGCAGGAGGTCAGCACGGCTTGCTTGTTGGTGTTTCCAGCAGCGAAATCGATCGATGCAAGGAGGCCGCGGGCATTTCTGCCGCCGTCTCCCAACGCCTCCAGGGAGTTGCTCAAAATACCGCGACTAGTGCGATCGAGATCAGGAAGCCCAACGACATCGGCGGAACGTATCGCTTCTTTCAGCTGCCACTCCAGCGCGTCATCCACTTGGGCAGCGCGCCCCCACCAGGTCTGCTGGGTCGCTTCCCTGTCCGTCTCGCGAAACACCTCCAGTTCGGTTCTGTAGGGAAGCATGCACCCTTCCCCATCGCCCAACCTGATCAGCGAAAGAGGCTTCAGTTCATCGAATGCCTCAGCAATGCACGTTGCAACTTCAAGCGCTTCATTCAGGACGAAGGAGGGATCTGGGAAGAAGTCCGTATGCCCAGAACGAAGCCGGACAAAAATCCCGCAGATGTCGCGAACTGCATCTCGTCGATTTTCAGCCCCCACCGATCCCGGGCTGTGCGCGAGATGATCCCGAACCAGTTGCTCAATGTGAGGCCCCTGATCGAAGGCGCTTTCAGATGAGGAAACCAGACAATTAAGGGAGCGCAGTCTCGTACGCTGAAAAATTGCAGACAGCCTCAGCAATTCCCCCGCTACGGTATGGGGAGCTTCCGCGTCTACGCGATCCAAAACGACGTTCGCGAGACCAGCCCCGCCGACCTCCCAGGCTGCACTCACCATAGCCGACAGGATTTCAGGCGAGAACTCGTCGATACTCCCGTGCTCCCAAATCTGACGCAAGCATTCACCGGCCTCAAAGTACCGATGCGCTTGTATAAGGCAGTTGATCCGAAGCTTCTTGCGGGCTGCCTCCTTACCCGCGCGGCTGCGGTCAAGCACGTCCAGTGCCTCATCTGCCCGGCCGAGCCTTCCCAGAACGCCTAAATAGGAATGCAGCAGCTGCCAATTCCCGAGGAGCAGCGCTTCGTTCGTGCCTAAAAGCTGGCTCATGGTGGCCCAGTCGTGCGTGGCTTCCAGAAGTGGCATCGAGGCAAGCAGGTAAGCAAGTGGCGAGCTCCCCGCTTCCAACTCCTTGACGATCTCCTTAGCCTCGGCAATTCGCTGTAGCCGCACAAGCAACAGAACTTTGCGCCGCATAGCGTCGGGGTCGCTCAATGTCTTCCAGATGATATCCTGCATTTGCAGTGCGAGTGGCCAGTCGCCGCGTTCGGAAGCGATCCGCTCCAGGCCTCGATATCCGGCGATTTCCGCCGGAAAACGTTCGCACAGCAGGCCAAAAACCGCTTCGGCTTCCGCCAGCTTTCCAAGTTTCAGCAGGGCCGCGGCATGTCCGGCGAGTGCCTTGCGGCCAGGCGCGAGCCTGCTTGCCGCCGCCCAAGCCTCCGCCGCGATACCCCAGTGGCCCAGCTTCTCTGCCGAACGGGCTGCTCCTTCATGTCCGCCTGGAAAGTCTGGATTGCGGCTGCGAAGCTCCGAGAACACCAACTCGGCCTCGCCGTAACGCCCGAGCATGAATAGAGCCGTGGCCCGCCTGTGCAGATATCTTTTTCGCTTGCCTGGGAGAATACGGGCGGCGACTGTCCAAAGCGCAAGCGACCTCGCCCAACGTTGCTTCTCCGACGCCGACAGGACAGTCTCTGGTCGGTGATAGCCCTGATGGTCGGCCTGTACCGCCCAAATGACCCGGGAACGCCCTGCACCATGCTCGCCGGAATCACCACCGGTTCGCGCCATCTCTCGTTCGACCGCCGGAAAAATATGTCTCCATGCGGTTCCGTCGGACATCTCACGCGGCGTCCACTGACTGTGACAGAGGTCGCGCATAAACTGCTCGCGCTCCGGTTGCTTCGGGTGCTCGATATCATCGAGACTGTTGGAACAAAGGCGGTATGCGAGGCTCGCCGGAGATAGACATATCGGCGGAACGCCCGCGATCAACGCATCGATTGCGGCACCGGATGACAAGGTTACGCACACCCACGCATTTGCCACCTCGTCAGCGAACGGCCGCCTGCCGCGCGAGATGGTGACCCTGGGCACGGTCGAGCAAGCATCGACAACGGCTTCTTGATCTCGCCATCGCGTGCTGGGGTGCAGCCGGATCAGGATTGAACGATCGCTGATCTTCCTGATCGCCGCCGCGGTCTCGTGTAGCCACCTCACCATGTCGATGCCCCGTAGCGAGGCATCCTTGGGCACCTGTCCAACCAGGAGTATGTAATCTCCCTCGGTTCGGTAGGGCGTCAGCTTGATCCCGAATTCGGCCTGCACCCTTTCCCATCGATCCGGCGGGCTGTTTTCTGCACAAAAATCGGCGTCGTCGCCCAACGCTCCGCCTACAGCCACGCGGTAGTACGGGTGAACTTGCCGCGGGCGCAGCGGCCGACGGCGCAACGCCGCGAGCCAACCGGGCAGGCGCTGATTGAAACTCCGGCCGATCAGCGAGCTTTCGATGACGACGATGGGTCCGTTGTGTTCCCGATAGATGGCGTTCCTGAGACGCCCCTGCTGGGAGCGTCGGGGCGGATTGGCAAGCCCATACATCACCGCGACGTCGCAAGGTTTATACTTCCAACCAGGCGTAATCGTTACCTGCATGCCTTCCACACGGAACATGGAAATGTCCATGAAGCTGACACTGTCGGTAAAAATGCGGGCATGCATTTGTATCTTCACCGCATTTCATCCAGCGTGCGGACGAACGCCTGCGGCGTCTTCGCGGCCAAAGATGAAGACCGACTCTGCGTATTCATATGATTGCCCCTCTCGGCGAACTCTAAGCGGTGGAGCCGGTCACGACAACCGCCAACAGAGTCGGGAAAGTGGGCGACGAAAGGTCAAATCCGGCGGCTGTCGTGTCTAAGGGATTTTTTCGAGCGCGCTGCGCGGCCGCGTTCAAGACACTTGCGTAGCCATCCGCCGAATGGAAAAGTTCATTGGAGGCAGAGTGCTGTAGCGTAGACATAGCGCTCGATCGAAGAGCTTGGCCCGCCATTTACCACCTGGGATCGGCTTACCGTTCCTATGCCTGCAGAGGATCGCTTGGCATGAGCATTTTCGACAGATTTTCCTTGGCTGGGCGTGTGGCGCTCGTCACCGGAGGTGGGCGCGGGCTCGGCTTCGAGATCGCGCGCGCCTTTGCGGAAGCAGGAGCCCATGTTGTTGTGACCGGACGTACGGCCGCAGTGCTCGACGGCGCCGTCGCCGCCATCGCCACGAGCGGCGGCAGTGCTCAGGCGGCCGCCTTCGACATAGCGGACGTGGCGGCCGGCCGCACCGTGATCGCGGATATCCGCAGAACCCGCGGCCGGCTCGATATCCTCGTCAACAATGTCGGAGCCCGCGACAGGAGGCCGCTCGCCGCGTTCGGCGACGACGATATCCTTGATCTGATCCGCACGGATCTGCTTTCGGCGATCTCGCTGTCGCGGGATGCGGCGGAAATCATGAAGGCGCAGGGGCATGGCCGGCTGATCGCCGTTACCTCGATCGTCGGCGAGATGGCACGTCCAGGCGATGCCGTCTATCCCGCCGCCAAGCAGGGATTGACCGGCCTGATGCGCAGCATGGCCGTCGAATACGGCGCGCACGGGGTAACCAGCAACGCCATTGCCCCGGAATGTTCGCAACCGAGACCAATGCCGCGCTGGCGGAAGATCCCGACATGCTTTCCTTCGCCCGCCAGCGGGTTCCGCTGCAACGCTGGGGACGGCCGGAGGAAATCGCCGGCGCCGCCCTGTTCCTGGCCAGCGATGCGGCATCCTTCGTCAATGGCTATGTGCTGACCGTTGACGGCGGAATGTCCGTGCAGATGTGACGATTGCACGGGACCGAAAATTCGCCCGGTGTCAAACCCCGTTCATGGCGTCTTCATCATTCATAACCCTGGCTCGGAACGGCACGCGGTTGATTTCTCCGCCCAAATATGATGCTCCTCCCGCCCATGAAGAAGCTCTGTCTTACGGTTCTGGCGTCGGTGACGCTGGCGTGGCCGGCTAACGCGATGGATAGCGCATTGCGCACCGGCTTGTTGAAGCTCGACCCGCAAACCCGGCTCGAACAGCGATGCGATGCTGAAGTGCTCGACCGGATCACCCATGATGACCACAAATACAAAGCCGATCGCGTGGTCGCCTACGCTTTTGCGACGCCCGAAATGGAGACCGACGCAATCACAAGTCCTGGGGCTGCCTTTCGCAGCAAGGGACAATGGTACCGGCTGAAATTCAAATGCCGGACGGCGCCGGATCATATGCAGGTTCTGGATTTTCGCTATCGGATCGGCGACGAGATTCCGGAAACCGATTGGTCGGAATACAACCTCTATAATTAGAGCGTCGCGCGTCCGACTGGACGCGCAAAGGACGCTCCAGCAGTTTGAATCGGCGCATAATCCTTTTCGGAGACCGAATTCCGGTTTCCGGGTCATGCGCCAGCGTATCTAGCTTTCACCGGCTGCTGGCGATTTCCGCCGCGATCAGGCGGTTTGCCGGCCTTGTCCTCAAGCGATCTCTTGACGCGCGGGAACCATACACGTTAGGCGTCCGAATACTCGGCGCCGACGATCGACAAACAAGCAAGGAACTTCCAGTTGATGGAAATTTTTACCGCCGCAGGCTTCTCCGCCCTGCTCCAGGTTATCGCCATCGACCTCGTACTTGCAGGCGACAACGCCATCGTCATCGGCCTTGCCGCGGCCGGCCTGCCGGCCGAGCAGCGCAAGAAGGCCATCCTCATCGGCGTGCTGGCCGCGACCGTGCTGCGCATATGTTTTGCAGCAGTAACCGTTCAACTGCTCTTGATCGTCGGTCTGCTGCTGGCCGGTGGTATCCTGCTTTTGTGGGTTTGCTGGAAGATGTGGCGCGAACTGCGCACCTCCCATGCCGACGAGCTGGAAGCGACCGAGGCGCTGTCAAATGCCGATCTCGACAAGGACGATGCCGTGGCTGGCAAGTCGCCGCGCAAGACGCTGGGCCAGGCCGCACTGCAGATCGTCGTCGCCGACGTGTCGATGTCGCTCGACAATGTGCTTGCGGTCGCTGGTGCGGCGCGCGATCATTTCTCCGTGCTGATCATCGGCCTCGTTCTCTCGATCGCGCTGATGGGTCTGGCCGCGACCTTTATCGCCAAGCTGCTGCACCGCCACCGCTGGATTGCCTATATCGGCCTGCTGATCATTCTGTATGTCGCGCTCGACATGGTCTATCGAGGCGCGCTGGAAGTCTGGCCGCATGTGAACAACGCGGTGAGCTGACGCCGCCTGTCCCGCCGTTTCCGTCGTCGGCACCGATACATTCATCGTGCGTTTCGTCGCGGTTGCCGCGGGCCCATACCAATGCCGCAATAAGTGTGGTACTGCGCCGCCAATCCTGAAAAGCCGGAAAACCTCTATGTCTGCCCCTCGCGTCAGTTTCGTCAGCCTTGGATGCCCGAAAGCCCTCGTGGATTCGGAGCGCATCATCACGCGCCTGCGCGCCGAAGGCTATGAGATCGCGCGCAAGCATGACGGCGCCGATCTGGTCGTCGTCAACACCTGCGGCTTCCTCGATTCGGCTCGCGATGAATCGCTCAATGCCATCGGCTCCGCCCTATCGGAGAATGGCAGGGTCATCGTCACCGGTTGCCTCGGCGCCGAACCGGACGTCATCCGCGAAAAACATCCTAGCGTTCTCGCCATCACCGGTCCGCAGGCCTACGAGAGCGTGATGGCTGCCGTGCATGAGGCCGCGCCGCCGAGCCACGATCCTTATGTCGACCTTTTGCCGCCGCAAGGCGTCAAGCTCACGCCGCGCCACTATGCCTATCTCAAGATTTCGGAAGGCTGCAACAATCGCTGCACCTTCTGCATCATCCCCGCGCTGCGCGGCGATCTCGTCTCGCGGCCGGCGGCCGACGTGTTGCG
Source organism: Mesorhizobium sp. M6A.T.Cr.TU.016.01.1.1 (assembly GCF_003952585.1). Taxonomy (NCBI): domain Bacteria; kingdom Pseudomonadati; phylum Pseudomonadota; class Alphaproteobacteria; order Hyphomicrobiales; family Phyllobacteriaceae; genus Mesorhizobium; species Mesorhizobium sp. M6A.T.Cr.TU.016.01.1.1. The sequence goes on along the minus strand of NZ_CP034452.1, from coordinate 5,868,054 downwards.
CGAAGCCGAGAAACTGGCCAAGGCCGGCGTCAAGGAGATCCTGGTCATTTCGCAGGACACCAGCGCCTATGGCATCGACATCAAATACCAGACCAGCATGTTCGGCGATCGCGAAGTGCGGGCAAAGTTCCTCGATCTGTCGGAGGAACTCGGCAAGCTCGGCATCTGGGTGCGCATGCACTATGTCTACCCCTACCCGCATGTTGCCGATGTCATCCCGCTGATGGCCGAAGGAAAGATCCTTCCCTATCTGGACATCCCGTTCCAGCACGCCTCGCCGCAGGTGCTGAAGAACATGCGCCGGCCCGCCCATGGCGAAAAGACGCTCGACCGCATTCGCGGCTGGCGCGAAATCTGTCCGGATCTGGCCATCCGCTCCACCTTCATCGTCGGCTTCCCCGGCGAGACGGACGACGATTTCGAGATGCTGCTCGACTGGCTGGACGAAGCCAAGATCGACCGCGCCGGCTGTTTCAAATACGAGCCGGTCAGGGGCGCCCGCTCCAACGACCTCGGCCTCGAACAGGTGCCGCAGGAGATCAAGGAAGCGCGTTGGCACCGCTTCATGCAGCGCCAGCAGAAGATCTCGGCGACGCAGCTCGCCAGGAAGGTCGGCAAGCGCCTGCCTGTCCTGATTGACGAGGCGCATGGCACCTCGGCCAAGGGCCGCACCAAATACGACGCGCCCGAAATCGACGGCTCGGTGCATATCCAGTCGCGGCGCCCGTTGCGCGCCGGCGACATCGTCACCGTCAAGATCGACCGCGCCGACGCCTACGATCTCTACGGCTCGGCCGTCTGATGGCCAGCGGGGTGAAGACCCCTTCTGCTAGAGCATTTTGCAGCCAAACATCTTCGTTTGGCGTCCGACAAAAGGCTTAAAATAGAGAGTTAGAGCGCGGTTTTGGTTCGACCAAAACGCAAAGCGCGCTAGGACGTGACTGTTTCGCTTACGCGGATAAGCATCTGCCTGAGCCAGGCGTGACCGGGATCGCTGTCGTTCCTCCGATGCCAAAGCAGAGTTTCCTGATAACCGAAGTAGTCGAAGGGCAGCGGAAAAGAGCGCACGCGCGGCCAATTCGTCAGCCGGATCACGTTTGCCGACAAGGTGCAGATCATGTCCGTCTCGGCGATGATCGCCGGCACGGCGAGCGCATAAGGCAGGCTCATTGCAACGGTCCGCTTCAGGCCGCGGTCGTCCAGCAGACGATCGATGTAGCCCTTCAGATCGCCGACATGAGTGACCAGCAAGTGCGGATACTTCAGAAAGAGCTCGAGCGTCAGCGCGTCGCGGATCTCAGGATGCTCGGCCGAGACGATCGATATCCAGTTCACGTGGAAGAGCGATGCACGTTTGATCGTCGTCGGCGCATCGGGCAGGATGGTGATCGCAAGGTCTATCGAGCCCTTCTCGAGACAATCAACGATCTCCTGGCGATGTAAGTTGCGCAAGACGATCGAAACTCTAGGCGCCGCTGAACGAAGCACCGGCATCAGTCTGGGCATCAAAGTCGCCGCGATGTGATCGGTGGTCGCGATCCTGAAGATGCGACCCGATCGCTCCGGCGAGAACTGGCCGAATCCTCCCAACGCATCCTGGATCTGGCGTAGCGCGGCCCGGATCGGATCGGCGAGATCGAGCGCCTTTTCGGTCGGCCGCACGCCACCGGCATGACGAACGAAGAGATCATCGGCGAAAAGCCGACGCAGATGGGCGAGGCGCTTGCTCATCGCAGGCTGGCTGAGCCCGATGCGGGCTGCCGCCGCGCTCACGCTCCCTTCACTGAGGAGGGCGTCGAAGGCGACAAGCAGGTTCAGATCGACGGCAGCTAGATTCACACTGGGCCTCCGACAGTTTATTACTGATGGGAATATTGAGATGTCAAATATCGATTGGACGACTGAAAGCGAACCCGGAAGATAGGCGCCTTCCAATAGATATGGAGACATGGATGCGACGCTGTTCTCTCGCTGCTATCGTTCTATTCCTGATGCCGAGCCTCTCAAGTGCTCAGCCGGCCGAAGGTCACGGAGGGGCCGTCTTCGTGTTGTCGGATCTCGATATGGTGCCGACCGTCTACGAGACGGGCGAGCTCGGGCCTCCAGACCCTCACTATCTGGATACGCTGTCCATCATCACCTCGCCGACGGAGCGGTCTCGCTCTGTCGCGATGATGGAGGTTTCGAATTCGACCTATGGGCCGCCCGGTGCACTAGACATCTCCCTGGATGGCCAGTTCGTTTTCGTCGCCGAAACTTTCCGCCAACGGCCCGAAAGGGCGACCCGCCTCGACGAGTTGCAGCAAGGCGACACGATCCGATCGCTCCGGCTCGATGGCGGCCACTCGGCGGCGGTCGACAGTGTGAGGATCGGAATCCAACCGCAGGCGATCCACCTCAATCCTGCAGGCGATCTTATCGCCGCGATAACTGTCGACGCCGAACACGAACTCACTTTCGTACCGGTCAGAGAGGGTCGGTTCGGCCCCGTATCCAGCTTTGGTCTCGGTCTTGAGCCGTCAACGGGTTTCATTCCATTGAAGGCGAGCTGGGTGCAGTGGCATCCAAGCGGCCGGTATATCGGGGTCAATCTCGTCGACCGTGGTCAGGTTGCCTTCTATGAGGTGCTGCGCGGAAAGGACGGGGCGGTTTCTGCTATTCGTCCCTGGGGCAATCGCGTCCAGACGAACAAGTTCCCCTTTATCGGCCGCTTTTCGCCCGACGGCCGCTACTACATCACCTCCGATGTTCAATGGGGAATCGATACAACTGGCTTCTATGGCGTTCAGGAGGGCATTCTCACCACAGTCCGGCTTGCCGATGTCGGCGCGACGGGCGACGCGGCAAGGCACACCGTGCCTCACATCGCGCTCGGTGGCTGGGGCGCCGAGACGATCGCCTTCAGCCCCGACGGCCGCTTTCTTGTCACGTCCAACCTTCGCGGCACCGGCAAGCCAGACGGCTCGCGCGACTGGACGGAGCACGCGTCGCTCAGCCTCTATCAGCTGGACACTGAAACAGGACGGCTGTCACCGCACGGCGAATGGCCGCTCGAAGGTGTGCTGCCGCAAGGACTCGCTTTTGATCGCACGGGACAAAAGCTCTTCGTCGGCGTGAACCGTTACCGCAATGACGAAGCGCCCCTTGGCGGCGCCGTCGAGATATGGCAGATCACGACGGAAGGGCGCCCGGCGCTCGCTCCCACATCGGATCGCATCAGGCTGCCCGCGGGCGTCCATACGATAATCGCCCGCTGAACTTTCGTGAGTGGGACTCGCAGTCGGGCAGGTTAACCTTCGAAACTCTGCGCATGAAAAGAGGACGCCCGAAGGCGCCCTCCCCAGTGCTTGCGCTTACTGCGGCAGCTTGTCATCGACGCCTTTGACGTAGAAGTTCATGCCGAGCAGCGTAGCGTCGTCGGCGACTTCGCCGTCCTTGAGCCATGGCGTGCCGTCCTGCTTGGCAATCGGCCCGGTGAAGGGGTTCCAGCCCTCGACGATCTTCTTCTCGGTGGCTTGCGCCATCGCCTTCACGTCATCGGGCATGTTGGTGTAAGCGGCCATTTTAACGGCGCCGTCCTTGATGCCCAGCCAGACGTTGCCGGGCTTCCATGTGCCGTCGAGCACGGCCTTCACCCGGCTGATATAATAGGGTCCCCAATCGTCGACGATCGAGGTCAACTGCGCCTTGGGGGCAAACTTGATCATGTCCGAAGACTGGCCGAACCCCTGCAGGCCGCGCTCTTCGGCGACTTGCAGGGCAGCGGTCGAGTCGGTGTGCTGGACGATGATGTCGGCACCCTGGTCGAACAGAGCCTTGGCGGCATCGGCTTCCTTGCCCGGATCGAACCATGAATTGACCCAGACGATCTTCGCCTTGAAGTCCGGGTTGACCGACTGGGCGCCAAGCATGAAGGAATTGATGCCCATCACCACTTCGGGGATCGGGAACGAAACGATGTAGCCGGCGACGCCCGACTTCGATTGCTTGGCGGCGATCTGGCCGAGGATGTAGCGGCCTTCGTAGAAGCGCGCATTGTAGATGCCGAGATTGTCCGACGTCTTGTAGCCGGTCGCGTGCTCGAACTTAACGTCGGGGAATTTCTTGGCGACCTTCACTTCGGGGTCCATGAAGCCGAAGGAAGTGCCGAAGATGATCTTGCATCCTTCGCGCGCCAGGCGCTCGAAAGCACGATCGGCATCGGGACCCTCGGAGACGTTCTCCAGGTATGCGGTCTCGACCTTGTCGCCGAGTGCCTTCTCTACGTCCAGGCGGCCCTGGTCATGCTGGTACGAATAGCCGAAATCGCCGATCGGGCCGGTATAGACCCAACAGGCTTTCAGCTTTTCCTGTGCTTCGGCGGTCGCCGCCAGCGACAATGCTGCCGCCGTGGCCATCAGCGCAATAAGCAGTTTTTTCATCGTGTTACCTCTCTGAGTTAAGCCCTGGAGCTTCCCGGCTGTCTTTTATTATCAACGATCCGGAACGAATGGCTGCCCCAAGGAAGCCGGTGTGTTCATCATCGTCAAACGCTTGTTGCGCGAGATTAGAACGAGAACCACGATGGTTGCCAGATAGGGCAACGAAGAAAGCAGTTGCGAAGGAACCGGAATGCCAAAAGCCTGTGCATGAAGCTGGCCGATCCATACCGCGCCGAAGATATAGGCGCCGGCCAGCACCCGCCATGGCCGCCATGATGCGAACACGACCAGCGCCAGCGCGATCCAGCCGCGCCCGGCGGTCATGTTCTCTACCCATTGCGGCGTATAGACCAACGACAGGTGGCCCCCGGCAAGGCCTGCACAGGCGCCGCCGAAGATCACTGAGAGATAGCGGTAGCGGATGACCTGGATGCCAAGTGCATGGGCCGATGTGTGGCTGTCGCCGATCGAGCGCAGCGTGAGTCCGGTGCGGGTCTTGAACAGGAACCACATGATGGCGGCGGTCAATGCGATCGAGATGTAGAAGATCGGGTCCTGGCCGAACAACAACCTGCCGATGACCGGGATCGCTGTCAGGCCGGGAATGTCGAGGTTTGGCAGCCTCGCGCCGGGCTGGCCGACAAAGCTGGTGCCCATCATGCCGGAAAGGCCGAGGCCGAGCAATGTCAGCGACAGACCGGTCGCCACCTGGTTCGTGGCCAGCGACAGCGTCATGACGGCGAACAGCAGCGAAAACACCGCACCCAAGGCGATCGCCGCCAACAACCCGATCCACGGCGATCCGGTGAGATAGCCGGCGCCGAAACCGCCGACCGCCCCCATGATCATCATGCCTTCGACACCGAGATTGAGCACGCCGGAACGTTCGACCACCAGCTCGCCGATCGCCGCGATCAGCAAAGGCGTCGCCGCGGTTGCGATGGTCAAAAGAATGTTGACGGTGATGTCCATCAGCGGGCCTCCTCCAGCTTCGGTGCGGATTCAAGCTTCGGCGCGGCAAAGCCAATCAGACGAATGCGGTAGTGAATGAGCGTGTCGCAGCCGAGCACGAAGAACAGGAGCATGCCCTGGAACACGCGCGCCACCTTGTCGGAGATGCCGAGCGCGCTTTGCACCGCCTCGCCGCCGAGATAGGTCAGCGCCAGCACCAGGCCCGCCGCGACGATGCCTAGTGGATTGAGCCGGCCGAGGAACGCCACGATGATGGCGGTGAAGCCGTAGCCGGGCGAAATGACCGGCTGCAACTGGCCGATGGCGCCGGAGACTTCCGAGATGCCGGCAAGTCCGGCCAGCGCACCCGACAGCATGAAGGCGAAGAACACCATCCGGTTGATGCCGAAGCCAGCGAAGCGCCCTGCCCTGGGACTTGAGCCGAGCACGCGGACCTCGAAGCCTTTCAGCATGCGGCTCATCAGGATCCAGACCAGCACCGCCGCGACCAGCGCAAAGACGAAACCCCAATTGGCGCGGCCAGAGGCCGGCATCAGTTCCGGCAAGATGGCCGAGTCGTTGAACTGTATCGTCTGCGGGAAATTGAAACCCTTCGGATCGCGCCAGGGACCACGCACCAGCCAGTCGAGAAACAGCTGCGCGACATAGACCAGCATCAGGCTGGTCAGGATCTCGTTGGTGTTGAAGCGCGCTTTGAGCAGAGCCGGAATGGCGGCGTAGGCGGCGCCGCCGATCATGCCGAACAGCAGCATCAGCGGCAGCACCAGCGGGCCTTCAAACTGCGGAAACAGCACCGGAATGCTCGAGCCGACGATGCCGCCCAGGATGAATTGGCCTTCCGCGCCGATGTTCCAGATATTGGCCCTGTAGCAGACCGACAGGCCGACCCCGATCAGAATGAGCGGTGCCGCCTTGATCGCCAGCTCATGCAGCTGCCAGACCTGACTGACCGGCTCGATGAAGTAAATTTGGAACGCCTTCAAAGGATTGACGCCAAGCAGCGCGAACAGGATGGCGCCGGCAACGATCGTCAACACGAATGCAATGAAGGGCGACAGCGCCGAGAACAGCATCGAGCGCTGTGGCCGTTTGACGAGTTCGAGGCGCATCATGACGTCTCCACAGCGTGTTCGGCGTGGCCGGGCTCGGCCCCGCCCATCAGCAGTCCTATCTTTTCGAACGTGGCCTCAGCGATCAGCAAAGGCTTCGACAATTCGCCATTGTGCATCACCGCGATCGCGTCGGATATTTCGAACAATTCGTCGAGATCCTGGCTGATGACCAGCACTGCCGAGCCGCTGCGCGCCAGTTCGATCAGCGTCTGGCGAATGTGGGCGGCAGCACCGGCGTCGACGCCCCATGTCGGCTGATTGACGACCATCACGCTTGGCCTGCGGTCGAGTTCACGGCCGACGATGAATTTCTGCAGATTGCCGCCTGAAAGCGCTGCCGCCTCTGGATCCGGAGCGCTCTTGCGCACATCCATCGCTTTGATGATGCGCTGGGCAGCGGCATAGATTGCATCGCTTTTGACCATTCCACCGGCGCCGACAAACACCTTTCCATCGGTGGCATGGCGCGACAGAAGCAGGTTTTCCGAGAGCTTCATTCGCGGCGCCGCACCGTGGCCGAGCCGCTCTTCCGGCACGAAGGCAGCGCCCATCAACCGCCTGCCGGTGATGCTGAGGCCGCCGGCATCCTTGCCGCGGATGCGCACCGAAGCGGTATCCTGCTGCGGCACCTCGCCGGAAACGGATTCGAAGAACTCGCCCTGGCCGTTGCCGGCGACGCCTGCAATGCCGATCACTTCGCCGGCGCGCACCGTCAAGTTGATGTTCCTGAGCGGGATCGAGAACGGCGTTGCCGGCTTGCGGCTGAGCGCGCGGATTTCAAGCAGCGGCTGCGCGGTCTCGATACCCTGGGCCGGCGCGCGTACCACGGCCTGCACGTCGTTGCCGACCATCATGCGCGCCAGTGATGCTGCGGTTTCCTTGCGCGGGTTGCAATGGCCAACCACCTTGCCGTGGCGCAGCACGGTGGCGCGGTCGCAGATGCGCTTGACCTCTTCAAGGCGGTGCGAAATGTAGAGGATGGACTTTCCTTCCGAGCGCAGCCGTTCGAGCGTCTCGAACAGTTTGTCGGCTTCCTGCGGCGTCAGCACCGAAGTCGGCTCGTCGAGGATGATGAGCTGCGGCGTCTGCAGAAGGCAGCGGATGATCTCGATACGCTGGCGCTCACCGACAGACAGGTCGCCGACCAGCGATTGCGGGTCGAGCGGCAGGCCATAGCTGTAGGAAAGCGCCCTCGCCTTCGCGGCAATCGTGCTGATCGGCGAACCGTCGTCCAATGACAGGGCGATGTTCTCGGCCGCCGTCAGTGCCTCGAACAGCGAAAAATGCTGGAACACCATGCCGATGCCAAGCTTCTTCGCAAAGCCGGGATTGGTGATCGTGACCGCCTGACCGTTCCAGAAAATCTCGCCCGAATTGGGCTCCAGTGTTCCGAACAGCATTTTTACGAGCGTCGACTTGCCGGCGCCGTTCTCGCCGAGCAGCGCGTGGATTTCGCCTTTCGCGACGTTGAGATCGACATGGTCGCACGCTGTAAGCGTGCCGAACGTCTTGGTGAGGCCACGAACCTCAAGCAGGGTTGCGCCGTCCTGATTTGCACTCACAGTGCCTCCCATCTGGTTTGCCAGATATGTTCTGTGTTCCCGCAGGCATGGTATGCGCGGCCTGCTGTCGTCGCAAAGCGGCACCCGTCTTGAAAGAGCTTCAAGAATTTCAGCGGAAACCTAGCGCATCGGCCCGAAAATCGAAATCGATTTTCGGAAAAGCACCATGCGTAGGCTCATGGGGTAAGAATGGTTGTTCCGGTCGTCCTGCGACCTTCAAGGTCGGAATGCGCCCTGCCGGCATCCCTAAGCGCGTAGCGCTGATTGATCTTGATCTTGACCGCACCGCTGAGCACGATTTCGAACAATGCGGCGGCGGATGCTTCCAGGTCTTCGCGTTTGGCGTTGTAGACGAACAGCGTCGGACGGGTTGCGAACAGCGAACCTTTCTGCGCCAGCAACGACATGCTGAACGGCGGGACCGGGCCTGACGATTGACCGAAGCTGGCGAACATGCCGAGCGGCTTCAGGCAATCGAGCGAGGCAGGAAAGGTGTCGTTGCCGACCGAATCATAGACGACGTCGCACTTCTTGCCGCCGGTGATGGCGAGGACGCCGGCGACGAAATCCTGCTCGCGGTAGTTGATGACATGGTCGAAGCCATGCGCCTTGGCGAGCTCGATCTTGTCGGTAGAGCTGGCGGTGCCGATCACGGTTGCGCCAAGATGCTTTGCCCATTGGCCGAGGATCAGCCCGACACCGCCGGCCGCCGCGTGAAACAGGATCGTGTCGCCCGCTTTCACCTTGAAGGTACGGCGCAGCAGATACTCCGCCGTCATCCCTTTCAGCATCATGGCGGCCGCCTGTTCGTCGCTGATGCCGTCCGGCACCTTCACGACGCGGTCGGCGGCGATCACGCGCTGCTCGGCATAGGCGCCAGTCGTCACGGCGTAGGCGATGCGATCGCCCGGCTTCAGCCAGTCGATATCCGCGCCCACTTCCAACACCAATCCGGCCGCCTCGCTGCCGGGTATAAGCGGGAAACCGCCTGGCGGAGGATAAAGGCCGGAGCGATGATAGACGTCGATGAAATTGAGGCCGATCGCCGTGTGTCTGACCAGGATTTGCCCCGAGCCGGGTTGGCCCGGTTCGGCGTCCTCATAGGTCAGAACCTCCGGACCGCCATTGGCGTGGATACGGATCGCTTTGGACATTTTCTGGCTCTCTTGGGATCAGGCGCTCTTGGGGATCAGGCTTTCTTGTCATCCGGCTTGGCGCCGAGATTTGGAAAGAGCTGCATGATACCGCCGATGCAAGCGAGGTAAAGCCCGGTGACCGTGATGCCGATCTTTGTAAAGACACTCACCTGCTCGCCCAAAACGCCGATCTGGTCGTAGAAGGCGGCAAGAGCCGCCTGCGCCAGGGCCAGCGCTCCGAAAGCGCACCATAGCAGCGTCATGCCAAGGTTGATCGGGCGCAGCCGCACCACCCGCACCGGGTGGATGAAATAGATCGGCATGAAGGTCAGGATGCCGGCCACCACGACCACGGCGAAGGAAACCCATTGTCCCGGATCGATGACGAACAGCGTGAACACCACCATGTTCCAGACCACCGGAAACCCCTTGAAAAAATTTTCCTTCGTCTTCATGCCGGTGTCGGCATAGTAGATCGCGCTCGATACCACGATGATCGCCGCCGACAGGAACGACAGGCCCTCGCCCATGAAGCCACGCTGATAAAGCGCGAAGGCCGGTATCAGCACGTAGGTCACGTAGTCGATGATGTTGTCGAGGAGTTCGCCCGACCACGTCGGCAGGATTTCCTTGACCTCGAGTTTCCTGGCGATTGGCCCGTCGATACCGTCGACGAATAGCGCCAGTCCCAGCCACCAGAACATCGCTGTCCAGCGCTGCTCGCTCGCAGCCACCAGCGACAGGAATGCCAGGAACGAACCCGACGCGGTCAGCAGGTGGACCGAAAACGCGCGTGCCTGCGGCCACGTGACTTTCTTTTTCGGCCTTGGAATCCTGTCTGTGATTTTCCTGGCCGTTATTTTTTTACTCACGGGCCCCGCCAGTCCAGCTTGCAGATTTCGGCCGAGCGGCCGGCAAAATTCCAGTTGCGGCCGAAGGCCCGCATCTTGCTCTTGTCGGACCTGGCCACGATGATTTCCGGTGCGATCCAGTATTCCGAATTGCTGATCACCGTATCCTTGTCGCGGTCCTTGCCGGCAATCGGCGTCACCGCCCCATCGATGATTTTCGGTATCTGGAAGACCCGCGTCCTGTCGCGCGTCTCATAAGTGATCGGCGCTTGCTCGACGCCGAGGAACTTTCCGACCAAGATGGAGAGCAGTGAGGTGGTTCCGCCGGCCTTGCCGGTGAAAATTTTCGTCAATGCCTTGACCGCATAGACCGAGGCGCGCTTGTCGATGAACAGTCCGGCCGTCCAGTTGCCGCGGCTCATATAGCCGGGGATTTCCATGACCAGCCCAAGGTTGAGACCGGACAGGTCGACCTCGCCGAAATGGCCGGCATCGATGCGGAACCCTGCCCAGGTCTGACAATAGCCCTCGGTCGGCGGATGATTGCCGAGAGACAGCACGCAAGGGCAAAAAACCGTGCAATTGCAGGAGAGCACCAGCTCTCCTTTCATTGCCCAGCTTTGATCTGCCATCGAATTCTCTCCCCTTATGTCGAGACTACTAGCAGGGCGGTTGCCCAGACAAGCAGTATCGCACCGGCGACCCGGGTTGGCAGCCTGCCCGCCGTCTGTTTTTCGATCAAGGTGAACAGGCCGATCAGCGCCATCCAGAACACGTTCATCACACCGACAGCGAACATCACCAGCATCAGCGCCCAGCAGCAGCCGAGGCACCAGACGCCCTGCTCCATGCCGAGCCGGAAAATGCGGCCGGGCCTCGCGCTCCAGTTCGAAAACAGGATCGAGAACGGGTTTTTGCATTTTGTCAGGCAGGCTTCCTTCAGGCCGCTGAACTGGTAGAGGCCGGCAACCAAAAGCGCGGCTGCTCCGGTCGCTCCGACCACTGGATCGAGCATCTGCACAGATGAGGCGAAGGTGTGGACGGCGAGCGTCAGCGCCGCAAACACTGCCGACGCGGCCAACCACACGCTGAGGTAACCGGCGACCAGGACCAGCGGATGGACGACCGGTTCGCCCTTGATCCGCGCAGTATCGGCGATCTCGCAATAGGTACGGATCATCGGCGCCGCCGAGGGCAGCATGGTGGCGATCGCCATCAGGAACCACATGACGATGAGCGCTCCGGCCTGCGCGCCGACGCCTCCGTCGAGCGGCGCGGGTGCGAGACAAAGGGTGAAGAAGCGCTCGAGAAAATCCGGCAGCGGCAGCTCCGGCAGATATCTGAGCATCGTGTCGCCGGGTGCATCGATGCCGGGAACCCGGCTTTCGGCGCCACGTATCGCCATGGCGCCAAGAAGCAGCCATGCCAGGAGGACGCCTGCCCCCAAGACGATGTTCACCGTCAGTCGAGGATTGCGCGAGACGCTTGCCGTGGCACGGCCGACACGGTCGAGATGGCTGAAATCATGGTCTTGGCCGGTCATGGCAAATCGAATGGGCCGAATCGCCGCGTTGATCAAGCCGCATGATCTGACCTATATGCCTATCAGGTCGGACCGACCGCCTCGCCTCGCAACCGGGAAGCCGAATTTGGACCATCGGGAGACAGCACGGATACTGGTTGCCGGCAGCGGCCCGGCAGGGCTGATTGCGGCGCTTGGCTTCGCAGATGCCGGCTTTCCGGTGACGCTCGTCGGACCTGAGGCAAATAGCCAAGACGGCAGAACGACGGCCTTGATGAACCCGGCCCTGAAGATGCTTGAGCGGTTGGGCGTCCTCGACGAGGTGAGATCCCAGGCCGCAGCGCTGAAGGTGATGCGCATCGTCGATGCAACCAGCCGGCTGATCCGCAGCCCGGTGGTCATTTTTCGCGCCAGCGAAATCGGCGAGGAGCAGTTCGGGCTGAATTTACCCAACAGCGCGCTCAACCCCGCGCTTGCCGGGGCTGTTGCCGCGCATTCCGGCATCGAATGGCGAAAATTGATGGTGGAGAGCTGGCGCCTCGACGCCGATCATGCCCATGCGGTCCTGTCTGACGGCAGTGAGATCGCGGCGTCGCTGGCGGTCGCTGCCGACGGGCGTCTGTCGCCGGCCCGCGAGGCTGCCGGCATCTCGACATCCGCCCGTTCCTACCCGCAGGCGGCATTGGTTCTCAATTTCGGCCACCGCAGCGATCACGCTTTCACCTCGACCGAATTCCACACCGAGACCGGTCCGTTCACCCAGGTTCCCCTGCCCGGCAACCGGTCCAGCCTTGTCTGGGTGGTAGAACCGGAAACAGCGAAGGAACTCGCCGCATTGGACGACGCGACGCTTTCGATGCGGGTCGAACTGCGGATGCAATCGATGCTGGGCCGGGTGTCTGTCGAGCCCGGCCGGCAGATCTACCCGCTTTCGGGCGTGACGCCGCGGTGCTTCGCGCGTAACCGGGTGGCGCTTGTCGCCGAAGCCGCCCATGTGTTCCCGCCGATTGGCGCGCAAGGTCTCAACCTTGGTATCAGGGACATCGACGATCTGATTGGAATTGCTTGCGAAAACAGGACCGATCCAGGCGCCGTCAGGGCACTTGCAGCTTATGATTTCAGGCGTCGGCCCGACATTGTGGCACGCAGCAGCGCGGTAAACCTGCTCAACAAGTCGCTGCTCTCGGACATGCTGCCGGCACAGATGGCCCGAAGTGCCGGCCTCGGCGTGCTCGGCGGCTTCGCGCCGCTGCGCGCCTTTTTCATGCGCGAGGGCTTGCTGCCCGGCAGTGGTTTTGCGGCGCTCGCCGGCGGATTAAGGAAACAAATCCGGCGGTAGCACGCCCTCGGGCGGGGCTAGCCCGTAGATTGACGGGGCGTCAAGCGCTTCGGCATTGAATTGACGCGGCGTCTGCGCCAAATAGAGCCAGGCATCAGCCCTAAAGTCGGGCTCGATTTTTGTAGCGTAATGCGTAAATTCAAGGTCTTAGGGAGTCTGCGCATTCCAAGGCCGCGCAGCACTCCTGGGACTTAGTGGTGAGTACGATGAAGACAGCCAAATTCTCGATCGGACAGGTGGTTCGCCACCGGCTGTTTCCGTTCCGCGGCATCATTTTCGATGTCGATCCGCAGTTTGCCAACACCGACGAATGGTACGAGGCGATCCCCGCGGATGTGCGGCCGCGCAAGGACCAGCCCTTCTACCATTTGCTCGCCGAGAATTCGGAAACGGAATACATCGCCTATGTGTCTGAGCAGAACCTGCTCGAGGATCAGTCTGGCGAACCGGTGCGACATCCGCAGATCGGCGAGATGTTCGACAAGAGGCCGGATGGGCGCTACGCGCCGAGACGCCAGTCAAGACATTGACATGACGAGATTGCGCGCCTGACCGGGATCAGAAATGGCCGGCCGGAACGAAAAAAGCGGGGCATGACCCCGCTTTTTTCTTGTTCGCTTGAGCGCGATCAGTTGGCGGTCTTCGCCTTGTCCTGCTCTTCCTTGAGCTTCTTGGCGAAGTCCTGGTTGTTCTTGGCAACAAAATCCTGAAGCTTCTTCTGCCGATCCTCGATATCCGACTGCTGCAGCGGCGGCCCGTCGAAGGCGCCGCTGAAGCCGGTCAGCGCGATCTTGATCGGGTTCGGCTGGTTCTGGAAATTGACCGAGGTCAGCGTCAGGTTCGAGCCCTTCTTGAAGGAGGCGACGAGCTGGTCGGTCAGCGGCACTTCCGCCACGCAGCGGTCGGGGAAGCAGATCACATAATCGAGCTTCTGCGCCTTCCCGGTATCGATCTGAAGGCCAATGCCGGGAGGAACCAGGCGACCGGTCGGAACCGTCACCTGAAACACCTTGCGGTTTACCTTGCCCTTCAACTCGATCAGGCTGACGCCGGTGACGAGCTGGCCGTTGCCGGCAGTGGTGATGTTTTGGACATTGCAGATGTCGACGTCTTCCTGCTTGGTGCAGGCTTTGAACCAGCCCTGCGGAATCTGCTGTTGCTGCTGCGCAAAAGCAGCAGGAAGTTGTGCGCCCAAAAAGCCGACCACGCCAGCGGCCAGGACCGACAGGCGGTACGCGTTGCTGTTCAGGCTCGTCATATCGTGAACTTCCTCTCAAATAATCCCAGGGCCGGCTTCTTCGCGCCGTGTGGTCCAGCTACCTGTTGCCAAAATGAGGCAACAGAATGACTCGGACGGCGTGTTACACCGCAAGTGGTGCCGAATCCAGCCCGATACTCGCAATTCTTGAACTCGCGATTGGCCGCCAGGTGGCCGGCTCATGTTAGGGTGCGCTCCGAATCATCAAGCCGACCCAGTAAGGAGACGGTCATGGGCCGCGTTCTTGTTTGGCTGATCGCCGCGATCTCGTCTATCACCCTTTCGCTTCAGCCAGCTCTGTCGGAGCCGAAACACGCGATCGCCATGCAAGGCGAGCCGGCGCTGCCGGCCGACTATACGCATTTCAACTACGTCAATCCCGATGCGCCCAAAGGCGGCAGCATCACCTATTGCGTCGTCGGCAGCTTCGACAATCTCAACCCGTTCATCTTGAAGAGCCTGCGCACGACGGCGCGCGGAATGATGGATAAGATCTTCGGTAATCTCGTCTTCGAGCCGCTGATGCAGCGCAATGACGATGAAGCGTTCAGTCTTTACGGCCTGCTTGCCGACACTGCCGACATGGATCCAGAGCGCAAGAGCATCGAATTCCACCTGGATCCCAGGGCCAAGTGGTCGGATGGCCAGCCGGTGACTGCGGAAGACGTGCTATTCACTTACGACGTCTTTACCGAAAAAGGCCGGCCACCCTACAGCGCCCGTATGAGCATGGTCGCCAAACTCGAAAAAATCGACGACCGCAGCGTGCGCTTTACATTCAACGACAAGGCCAACCGCGAGACTCCGTTGATTATCGCGCTGACGCCAATTCTGCCGAAGCACGCTTTCAACAAGGAGACGTTCGACAGGACCACGCTGAAACCTGTGATCGGCAGTGGCCCGTACACCGTGGCGCAGGTGGCGCCCGGCCAGCGGATCGTGTTCAAGCGCAACCCAGATTATTGGGGCAAGGACATCCCCACCAAGCGCGGTTTCGATAATTACGACCAGATCACCATCGAATATTTCCTCAACGCCAACGCCAAGCTGGAAGCTTTCAAGAAAGGCATTTGCGCCATCGATGACGACAGCGATCCGGTCAAGCGCGAGCGCGATCTCAACTTCCCGGCCTTCCACAAGGGCGACGTGATCGCCGAAACGTTCGACACCGGCATCCCGCCAGTGGTGACGGGGTTCCTGTTCAATACACGGCTGCCGAAGTTTTCCAGTCCGGTCGTTCGACGCGCGCTCGGCATGCTCTACGACTTCGAATGGGCCAACAAGAACTTGTTCGGCGGCAAGTACATGCGCACCATGAGCTATTGGCAGAATTCCGAGCTTTCCGCGCTCGGCCATCCGGCCGACGATAGGGAAAAGGCGCTTCTGGCACCCTACCCGGGCCGTGTGCCGGCCGATGTCATGGACGGCACCTGGCGGCCACCCGTCGCCGACGGCTCGGGTCAGGACCGCAAGGTGCTGAAGGCCGCCTTCGATATATTGAAAGGCGCGGGTTATACCTTGCAGGATGGAGCGATGCACGATCCAGAGGGGAAACCCTTCGGCTTCGAGATCCTGACCGCCTCGCAGAACGAGGAGCGCCTTGCCGCCATCTACCAGCGCACGCTGGCGAAGATCGGCATCGATGTCACCATCCGCAGCCTTGACGGCGACCAGATCCAGTCGCGCAAGCAACGTTTCGATTTCGAGGTGCTGATCGGCACCAGCGGCTTCGAGAACTCGCTGTCGCCCGGCATCGAGCAGGTCGGGCGCTGGGGATCCGCTGCCGCCAATGCCGAAGGGTCATTCAACCTCGCCGGCGTCGCCGATCCGGCAATAGATGCCGCACTTGCGGCGATGCTCGACGCCCGCAGCCGCGAAGACTATGTTGCCGCCGTCCGGGTTCTCGACAGGTTGCTGATCTCCGGCAACTACATGGTTCCGATGCAGCACAACACGCAGCAATGGCTTGCCTACTGGAGCTACCTGGAACATCCTGAAAAGACGCCCATATCAGGCTATCGACTGCCGACGTGGTGGCGCAAGGCGAACTGAACACAATCCGAACCGAAGGTCCGCGTCAGCGAAAACTAGACCCCCGGTTCTGCTTGCCGACCTCCGGATGAGGTCATGCCCAAAAGAAAAGCTTCCCCTCCTGACAGGAGATCATGATGAGCGAACTGAACTCCATCACCGTCGACGTCGTGTCCGACGTCGTCTGCCCGTGGTGCTTCATCGGCCAGAAGCGGCTCGACAAGGCGATTGCCGCGGCAAGCGATATCGACGTGCATATACGCTGGCGGCCGTTCCAGCTCGACCCGACCATCCCCCCGAAGGCAAGGATCGCCGCGAATACATGGTGGCCAAGTTCGGCAGCGACGAACGCATCCGCGAGATCCACGCCCGCATCGAGCCACTGGGCGAAGCCGAGGGGATCAACTTCGCCTTCGCCGCCATCAAGGTCGCGCCCAACACGCTGGACGCGCACCGTGTCATCCGCTGGGCTGGTGCCGCCGGCGAGGTCATGCAGAACCGGCTGGTGCGACGTCTGTTCCAGTTGAATTTCGAGGAAGGCGCCAATCTCGGCGACCATCTCGTGCTGATCAACGCCGCCCGCGAGGCCGGCATGGATGCATCCGTGGTCGAGACGCTTTTGCCGACGGACGCCGATGTCGAGGCGGTGCGCACCGAAATCGCCACCGCTTCGCACATGGGCATCACGGGCGTGCCGTGCTTCCTGCTTGAAGGCAAGTATGCGGTGATGGGCGCGCAAGACATCGATACGCTCACCGACGCCATTCGCCATGTTGCGGCGGCCAAGACGCGGGGTGAGATGGAGAAGGCGAACTGAATACACCGTCACCTTAAAAATCGGTGGCCGTTGCTGCTGGTGCGGGTCAATCCCTTGGCTGACTGACTTGCAGGAAACGGCCCCTAGCTCCGGCTGTTTCCGTGGGCGAGCTTGGCGACATCGCTGCAGCAGCGCTTCAGCCAGCGCCATTTCCGGTCACTTTTTCGGCCGCCGCCAGGTCGACATGCCAACAAAGACGTGTCGAAGACGGCACGTTTTTGCGCGCCTCTGTCTTCCGCGGCATAAAATCGGCTGATCGACTTTTCACAAAACTGTGTGAAGGGCTTCCCTAAGGGAAAGTGCCCACGTTCGCATATGTCGGCCGACAAGCCATTGAAATTATAGGGACAATATGCCTTCGGGAACGAGACCGCATGACATGGCGGTCCTGAATTCTGTTGCTTGATGGCAACGCCGAGTGGGTCAATCCCCCGGTAGGCCGAGAAAAGATAATGGAAAATGATCAATTGGTGTTACTGTCTGTAACAAAACTAAAAGAGGCTTGGGCGGATAGTGATTCGGGTCGGTAGACCAGAGCGACATTCAATATCGGAAAAATGGCTCCGCGGTGCCGCAAGGCCGCCGCTCCTGACACCGGTTTCCTCGATGCGCAGCTTCTGGGGACTGATGCGGGCCTACTGGTTCTCGGACCGCTGGGTGGAGGCCTGGACGCTAACGCTGGTCATCGCGCTATTCACCGCGCTCTCCAGCAAGGCTGGCGTCTGGTTCGCCGAAGCATCCGGGGAACTGGTCAACTCGATTGCCTTTTATCACGATGCCGCGAACACCACGCCGCTCGCATCGCTGCTTACCAACGCCGGCATGCTCATCCTTCTGGTCGTGCTCAAGGACGCGGGCTTTACCGGCATCCGCACCTTTGTCTCGGCGACGCTGCATCGCAAATGGCGCGGCTGGCTGGACAGCCGTTTCAACGAAGCGCTTCTCGACACCAACCATACGCATTTCCACGCCCAGCATGGGTCCTCCGGCGCCGCCGCTCCCGACAACATCGACCAGCGCGTCCAGGAATCGATCAAGGACATGACCGGCGGAGCCATCGGCCTCGCCATTGGGGTCATGGCTGTCGCCACATCGCTTTATTTCGTCGGCCAGAAACTGCTTGAAACCTCGGTAGAGGTAAAAGGGCTTGAGTTCCTCGGCAGCTATGGCAGCGCGGTCCTGGCTTTCCTGGCGGTCGCCATATACGTGCCACTGAACACCTGGATCGCGGTGAAGGTCGGCAGAC
Source organism: Mesorhizobium sp. M6A.T.Cr.TU.016.01.1.1 (assembly GCF_003952585.1). NCBI lineage: Bacteria > Pseudomonadati > Pseudomonadota > Alphaproteobacteria > Hyphomicrobiales > Phyllobacteriaceae > Mesorhizobium > Mesorhizobium sp. M6A.T.Cr.TU.016.01.1.1. Next base: position 5,849,787 of record NZ_CP034452.1, on the reverse strand, counting down.
TGCTGGAACGGCTCAATATCAGGATGCAGCAGTCCGAAGGCAGTTATCGCGGCGAGCTGACCACGTTCCTGCGCCGCAGTTTCCACGTCGCCGCGTCACAGGGCGAAAATGTGCAAAAGACGATGCACGACCGGCTTTATGTCGACATCGACCACACCTGGGCGCGGCTGAACATCGTCAACACCGGCTACCGTTCGTTCGAGCTGATCTACAATTTCATCGGCGCCCGCATTGTCGCCTATGGGCCGGGCCTCGTGCCTTACATCCACAACCGTTTCGACCTCAAGGGCTACATAACCGGCTCAGAGATGGTCAACTCGCTGATCAGTCAATGCTCGTGGTTCATCCATGTCATGCCTTCCATCGCGGCGCTGCGGGCTAACAGCCAACGCGTGACTGAACTCGCCAACGCGATCGAAAATGTCCAGCATCCGCAGGAATTCTACAGTCTCACCGGCTGCTCCGATTTCCGCTACGACCGCCAAAACCCGGTTTTCGGCTTGACCATCCAGAAGCTGGAGCTGACCCATCAGGGCGAGGACGCCTCGCCCTTCCTGAGCGCCGCGAATTTGCGCTTCCGACGCGGCGAGTGGACGTTCCTGAAGGGTGAATCAGGCTGCGGCAAGACATCGCTGATCAAGGCGATCAACGGCTTGTGGCCCTATGGCCGCGGTACCATCGTATTCCCGGAAGGGGTCGAAAGTTTCTATGCCGCCCAGGAGGTCAAGCTACAGCAGGTCTCGCTGAAGCAACTGGTCTGCCTGCCCGGCTCAGAGCACGATCACACCGACGCGCAGGTTGCGTCGGCTCTGCACAGAGCGGGCCTTGGCGATTTCATCGAACACATGGCTGATGAAAGCCGCGAGGGAATGAACTGGGACCAGGTGCTTTCGGGTGGCCAGAAACAGAAGCTGGTTGTCGCTCGTATCGTCCTGCAGCAGCCGGGCCTGCTGTTCCTCGACGAAGCGACCGGCGCGCTCGATCCCGAAGGGAAGATCGCTTTCCATCAGGCGATCAAGGACAATTGTCCAGACGTCACGGTGATCTCAATCATGCACGAGGCCGTGCCGCCAAGGTCGCTTTCGGGCGCCGAATTCTACCACAGCATCGTTACCATCGCGGACGGTGTCGCGACCAAGAAGCCGTTGGCGCCGAGCCTGCCGGTCGAGCTCACCACCATCCTCGCGCACCCAAGGCCGGTCGAGGAAAAATGGCTGCGCTTCCCTCGCCGCATCAGGCAGAAATAGCGGCGACATGACGATTGCTGCCCATTGTCGGGTCCTGCCTCGCCGCAGCGCATCCGACAGCGATCACAGTCTTGCGATCTGACCCGTCCGCAGCCGTTTTCAGCCGCCATTGCGATTGACTCGGCCGGGCGCCCTCCTATGTTGCGCCGGCTCGCAGCGCAAATGACGCTGTAGCACTTTTGATTTTGGGCATGATCCTCTTCCGAAAGCCGAATTCGATTTTCGGGGTCATGCCTTGACCCGCGAGCAGAAAGGTCACCGCGCCATGCCTGGCGACAGTCACAGTCGAACGCAACCGCCGTCCGCCTGAACGTGACCTGACCGGTTCACGTCCTGCCGGGCGGCAAGGAGTGAGCCATGAACGAATCTTCCCTCGTAGCGCGCGGCGATGCCACCGCGATCGCCCGTATCCTCGCAAACGATCATGTCGCCGACATTGTCGAGGCACTGAACCGGGAGCCTCGCGAAACAGCGACGGAACTGCTCTGTGAGGTGCCTTTCGAGCGGCTGGTCGAGATATTCGACCAGCCCGAGCTTGATGGTGCGTCCGAGCTCGTCGAGGCGCTGCCTCGTGTCAAAGCAGGTAGACTCCTCGCCGCCATGTCGGTCGACCGCGCCGCCGACATATCGCGCGATCTGGCGGAGCCGGCACGTAGCGAGCTGCTCGACAGCCTCGCGCCGCCGTTGCGCGCGACGCTGCTAACGATTCTTGGCTATCCCGAAGGCAGCGCCGCCTCCATCATGACGACGGAATATGTCAGCGTGCCCTCGGACTGGACCGTGGGCCGTACGCTGGACCATATCCGCAAAGTGGAGCGGACCCGCGAGACCGTCTACGCGATCTATGTCGTCGACCCGCGGACGCACGTCCTCGTGCGCTCGACCGGCCTGCGCCGGCTGATGACCGGCGAGCCGGACGATCCGATCATGGCGATCGCTCCAGATCGCTTGCCGGTGACCGTTTCGCCGCTGACCGACCGCGAAAAGGTTGCGCACCTCATTTCCAAGTATGACCTGCTCGCTGTCCCGGTCGTCGAGAACGGGAAGATACTCGGCATCGTCACCGTCGACGACATCATCGACACGATGATCGAAGAGACGACGCAGGACGTCCATCGTTTCGGCGGCATGGAGGCTCTGGAAGAGCCCTACATGAAGATGAGTTTTCTCGCCATGATCCAGAAACGCGCCGGCTGGTTGTGCGCGCTGTTCATCAGCGAGATGCTGACGGCCAATGCGATGCAGAGCTATGAAGGCGAGTTGGAGAAGGCTGTTGTGCTGACCCTGTTCATTCCGCTGATCATGAGTTCCGGCGGCAATTCCGGCTCGCAGGCGACCTCGCTGGTCATCCGAGCGCTGGCACTGCGCGAGATCGGTCTTGGCGACTGGTGGCGGGTGGCCCTGCGCGAACTACCGGCCGGACTGGTGCTTGGATCGATCCTCGGCGTCGTCGGCGTCTGCCGCATCACGTTGTGGCAGTATCTAGGCCTCTATGATTACGGCCCGCACTGGCAACTGATCGCCGCAACCGTCGGTGCTGCACTGATCGGGATCGTCACCTTCGGCTCGCTGTCGGGATCGATGCTGCCGTTCGCCCTGAAGCGGATCGGCTTCGATCCGGCCAGCGCGTCGGCCCCGTTCGTCGCCACGCTTGTCGATGTCACCGGATTGGTGATCTATTTTTCGGTGGCGCTGGTGATCCTGCGCGGCACGCTGCTGTAACAACTCTCGCGCTTCCGTCGCGGCAATCTCGCTGCCGCGATGGGTTCTTGGCGCGTCAGACGCGCTCGCCGTCCTTCACCCGGTAGGTCGGCTTGTACATGGTGACGAGTTCTTCCGCCGCGGTCGGATGCACGGCCATTGTGCGATCGAAGTCATCCTTGGTCAGCCCCGCCTTCAGCGGAATGCCGAGAAGCTGCGCCATTTCGCCGGCATCCGGTCCGAGGATATGGGCGCCGAGCACCTTTTTCGAGGCGCCGTCGACTACCAGCTTCATCAGCATCTTTTCGTCGCGGCCGGACAGTGTATGCCGCATCGGCCGGAAGGTGGCGCGGTAGACCTCGATGTCGGAAAAACGCTTTATGGCCTCGTCTTCCGACAGGCCGACCGTACCGATCTCGGGCTGCGAAAAGACAGCGGTGGCGATCGTATCGTGGTCGGGCGCGGTCGGGTTGCCCTTGAAGACGGTCTCGACGAAACACATCGCCTCGTGGATCGCCACTGGCGTCAACTGCACGCGGTTGGTGACGTCGCCGATCGCCCAGATGTTGTCGATATTAGTGCGGGAGTATTTGTCGACATGGATCGCGCCGGTCTTCGACAATTCAATGCCGACACCTTCCAGACCCATGTTCTCGGTGTTGGGCAGACGCCCGATGGCGAGCATGACCTGATCGATCGTCAGCACCTCGCCCCCGGTGACGACGGCGTCTAGCCGTCCGTCCGGGCGCTTCCTCACCCATTCGGATACAGCATGGCAAAGGATCCTTATCCCCTTCTTTTCCATCGTCTCGTGCAGCATGCGCCGCAGATCCATGTCGAAGCGGGAGAGGATCTCCTTGCCGCGATAGACAAGCGTGGTGTCGACGCCGAGGCCGTGAAAGATGTTGGCGAATTCGACGGCGATATAGCCGCCGCCTTCGATCATGATTGCCTTCGGCAATTCCTTCAGGTCGAAGGCCTCGTTGGAAAAGATGCAGTGCTCATGGCCGGGCAGAGCGGGGTGCGGTGCCGGGCGGCCGCCGGTGGCGATAAGAATCTGGTCGGCGGTGACGGTGCGGTCCTCGCCGAGAAGATGCACCACATGGGGATCGACCAGCATGGCGCGCGACTGAAACGTCTCGCCGCCGGCGCCTTGCACATTCTTCCTGTAGATAGCCTCCAGCCGGCTGATCTCGCGATCCTTGTTGGCAACCAGTGTTTGCCAGTCGAAGCTCGCCTGCGGCACGGTCCAGCCATAACCGGCGGCGTCGGCAAAGTGTTCGGGAAACTGGGAGGCATAGACATAGAGCTTCTTCGGCACGCAGCCGCGAATGACGCAGGTGCCGCCATAGCGGTATTCCTCGGCAATGCCGACGCGCTTGCCTAGTGCTGCCGCGACGCGCGCCGCCCTCACCCCGCCGGAGCCGCCGCCGATAACGAAAAGATCGTAGTCGTAACCGGCCATGGTGCGGCTCCTTGCCCTTCAAAATGTCTGAGACAGGTAGGCTGCAAACCATCAAAAGAAAAGCCCGGACCACCACGCCACGCATGCTGTCGGATGTGCGCAACGGCGGCCGGGCTTCCGGTCCAGCAGCGATAACGCCGCCGGAAAATGTGCTCAGTTCTTCGGTGCTTCCGGCTGCGTGCCGTCAGCAGGAGCCGCGGCATTTGCCGGTGCTGCGGCCTTTGCTGCCGCGGCGAGCGTTTCGCCGACCTGCTGGGCGAGATCGCGAGCGACACCGTTCTGCCAGATATCGGCGGCCTTGAGCAGTTCACGCGTCACGGCCGGGCCGCTGTCGAGCAGCTTCTTGCCGGAATCGGAATTGTAGAAAGCGGCGATTTCGGTAAGCTCTTTTTCGGAAAATACCTTGGCATAGGCCATGGCTGCTTCTTTCTCGAGATCGGCGCGGCGCGAGGCCAGCGCCATCGCCTTTTCGCTGATGGCCCTGCCGATCAGCTCCTGCATGTCCGGGTTCTTTTGGATAAGCTGCTGCTGAAGCGCGGCGGCGGCCTGCGGCAGGATGTTGTCGAACGGGTCCGTGGCGTGGATAGCCGCGACTGCGGCGCGCGCCGCCTTCAGATGCCCGTCGGTGACGTCCTGCGAAAACGCCGGCGATGAAAACGCAAAGACGGCTGAGGCTGCCAGAACGGCAGAAAAACGGCGAACCCGGTTATGCAACATCATGATCGATAGAACTCCCTGGTTTTCGGGCGGCATAGACGGTTTGGGTGCCGTCGCCCGCGATAATAGCTGTTGATGCCAGCCCGATGAAAAGACCATGCTCGACCACGCCCGGAATGGCATGGAGAGCATTCGAAAGCGCTCTTGTATCCGGAATGCGGCCAAAAGATGCATCGAGGATAAAATGGCCGCCGTCTGTAACAAAAGGCTCGCGCTCCGTCATCCTCAATGTGACGGGACCGGAAAGGCCGAGCCTTCCGGCTGCCGCGGCGACCGCGATTTCCGTGGCACGCAGGCCGAATGGGTTGACCTCGATGGGGAGTGGAAAACGGCCGAGCGTCTCGACCATCTTCGAACGGTCGGCAATGACGATCATGCGGGCGGAAGCCGCCGCCACGATCTTTTCGCGCAGCAGCGCACCGCCGCCGCCCTTGATCAATGTCAGCGCCGGATCGATCTCGTCGGCGCCGTCGACAGTAAGGTCGAGTTCAGGCGTTTCCTCCAGCGTCGACAGCGGCACGCCAAGCTCGCGGCAAAGGATGGCGGTGCGCTCCGAGGTCGGCACGCCGACAATAGTGAGGCCGGTAGCGACCTTTTCGGCGAGCAGCCGCACGAACTCTTCCGCCGTCGAGCCGGTGCCGATGCCCAGCCGCATGCCGTCGCTCACATGGGCAAGTGCTGCCCGTGCGGCTTCGACCTTCAGTTGCCTCGCATCCATGCTGCGTGTCGCGCCCCAAAAAATTTGTTTCGGCGCTCCTAGCATTTTTGCAAGTCCGGTCAAAGACCTTGGCTGTGGATTGACTGAGCCGGCTTGCCTGAATGGATCGCAGCGGCTATCGCCTGCCAACGAAGCAATCGCCACAGGACAGGCCATGACCCGACCGATCATCGTGTTCGACCTCGACGGGACGCTGATCGACACAGCGCCGGACCTGCTCGACAGCCTCAACCACAGCCTTGCCGCCAGCGAACTCGCAGCCGTCGATGAGGTCGGCTTCAGGCGCTTCGTCGGCCATGGCGGACGGGTGATGATCGAGCGCGCCCATGCCGCGCAGCAGAGATCGCTGGAAAGCCAGGAGCATGATCGGCTGCTGAAACTGTTTCTCGATCATTACACCGATAACATCCCGGGCAAATCACGCCCCTACCCCGGCGTCGTCGAGACGATCGCCCGATTCGAGGCAGCCGGTTATCTCTTGGCCGTCTGCACGAACAAATACGAAGCCAACTCGGTGGCACTGATCGAGGCGCTCGGCCTGGCGAAGCATTTCGCAGCGATTTGCGGTCAGGACACGTTTGCGTTCCGCAAGCCCGACCCGCGCCATCTGACCGAAACCATCGCCCTGGCCGGCGGCAATCCACGTCTTGCGCTGATGGTGGGTGATTCGCAGACCGACATCGATACGGCGAAAGCCGCCGGCATTCCCGTGGTGGCGGTCGATTTCGGCTATACCGACCGCCATGTGCGCGAATTCGAACCGTCGGCAGTGATCTCGCATTTCGATGCGCTGACGCTTGGCCTGGCAGAACGCCTGATTGCCGCTGCGGGGCGCTGAGCACGACGGCGACCGGGCGTGTCCCGATGGGTTGCATTCGGTCTTCGTCGGAACGCCAGCACATCGCCTTGACTTCCCAGGCCTGCCTCCCTTATATCGCGGCGCGCTTGGCCTTCGGGCAACGAGCGGGCGATTAGCTCAGCGGGAGAGCACACCCTTCACACGGGTGGGGTCGCAGGTTCAATCCCTGCATCGCCCACCATTTTTCTTAATTTTTCTTAATGAAATTAACGGCAGGACGTTGCAGGCGCACTCGATACCCTTTTGCGCGAGCTCGGCGGCTGCGGGGCGTAGAGCGGTTCGCGTTTTAGCTGAATCGGGATTCCCAAGATCGAGAAAATCAGATTCGATGTTCTGACCGTTTGGAGGTCGGGACTGATGGCGAAGCCTTATTCGATGGATCTTCGGAAGCGGGCTCTTGCCCGCCTTGAAGAGGGCGAGACGAGCCGCGAGGTGGCTGCGGCGCTGAAGGTGGCCGTGTCGAGTGTGATCAAGTGGGCGGCGCGCAAGCGTCGACTTGGCAGTGCGGTTCCGGGCAAGATGGGTGGCCACCGGCCTTATCTGATCGACGGGAGCACCGTGCTTTCGTCCTTGGCGAGGTCGAGCGAGATGCCAACGTGACGCTTCATCAGTTGACGGCGGCACTGGCTGAACGTGGTCTCGCCATCCACCCTGCGAGCGTCGGTCGCTTCCTGCATCGCGAGGGCAAGAGTTTTAAAAAAAACCGTTCTGCCGGCCGAGCAGCTCAAGCCAAAGCTGATGCGCCGGCGCGCGCAATGGATGCGCTACCAGACCCGCATCGACCCAACGCGCCTGGTCTTCCTGGATGAAACATGGGTCAAGACCAACATGGCGCCATTGCGCGGCTGGGGTGTGCGCGGCAAGCGGCTGATAGCCCATGCGCCATATGGTCATTGGAAGACGATGACCTTCATCGCCGCGCTACGTCATGACCGGGTAGAAGCGCCCTGGGTCATTGACGGACCCATCAATGCACGGGCTTTCCAGCTCTATGTCGAAACCGAACTCATCAAAACACTGAAGCCGGGTGACATCGTCATTCTCGACAATCTCGGCTCCCACAAAGGTCAAGCCGTCCGCGATCTCGTCAAGGCCGTTGGCGCAAGGCTCTTCTTCCTGCCGCCATACAGCCCAGACCTCAATCCAATCGAGCAACTGTTCGCCAAGCTCAAGCACTGCATGCGACGCGCCGCCAAACGAAGCATCGAGGCCGTACACAACGCCATCGCCAACACTCTTGACGACGTCACCCCAAACGAATGCAACAACTACATCGAAAGCGCAGGCTACAAGTCAACCTAAATGCGAAACGCTCTAGCTGAGCAAATCCCGTGTTCCATGAAAATCGGTGAAGGGATAATCGGCATTTCTGCGTTCCTGCCGGCCCCACCAGCGGCCGATCGCCTTCACATCTCCTACCGGACATGAGATCAGATCACGCAAGCTCCGTTTCCGACAGAAGAAAGTGCAATCGTGAGACGAATTCATCCCAAACAGAAAAAGCAGTTCATCAAGGAACTCGACGTCAGCCTGAACGAGAAGATGCGTCAGGAAGCTTATTGGGCGTTCCTCGAAGAGCTCAAGCGCGTCTACCATCGAGGGTGTCCCAGTCGAACCGAGCGGAATGATCTCGCCCACAAGATTACAGACATAATATCTGCAAAGGAGGATCCCTACGTTATCGAGTGCCGCGTGGTCGCACGCGACCAGGAGCGAATGACGCTTGGAACCTCCCTACGCGTATATGCCGATGAAGAGAACAGCCAAGCGCGAGATGAAGCCACGCGGTACCCGGTCAGCGCCTTTCGCGCGATGATCGGGCAGGACCGGGCTGAGATTTTCAACGGATACGTGCCATTCCGGATCACGCCGCATGCACTTATTCGCATCATCGAGCGCTCGAAAGTTGCTTATCAGCTGACTTCCTCCGGCACCTTTGGGATGGCCGCGGTCACTCGCTCCTTGGGAGACATCGTTGAGGCCCTGCCGCTTCACATCATCGCGGCGCTCAGCACTGGCCAGACACATTTCGGTCTTCGCATCGCCGACGGCATCCTGCTCTGCGAGACCTTCGAGGAGACGACCTATTACGAGGCCGGTTATGTCGAGGTCGACTGCGACGGCGCCCGTCCCATCGATGGTCAGTCGATCTTCGGCAATCCCGAAAACGGGGTCTCGCGCGTGATCCTGGCCAAAACCTGGATCGGCCCGCATGAAGTACGCCCCGAACAGGAAAGGCTTATATCTGAGATCGAGGCCGTCCTCTCAAAGCAGCCTGAATTGTCCCGCCGATTGATGGAAGCAGATTTCTTCCGCATCCCGAATTGGATCGACCGTAACCGGCCGAAGTTCGAGCCATTGCCTAGCGAACTCCTCGCAGAGATCATTGTTCCTGCGGCCAAAATAATGATGACCTCAGAGTATCACGCGCAATTCACCCCCTCTGAGGTGCGCAGGAAAGTCTGATTGCGCGAGTTCACGCGCTATCCCGAGACCAGTGAGCCACGTCCGGCCGGGCCTACGAGCACCATTGCCAGCGTTCCCGGCTGCCCAGACAGCATGGCTTCTGCTCTTCGCTGCACCTCCGCCTGCCGATGAACCCGTGCGCGCACGTGTCGTCGGCGAGAAGAGACTGCAAGGGCGGACGCTGGGCAGCGGCGGTTACGAGTGTGGCCTTAGGTCGCAACAACTGGCTTCCGAATGCAAAGCCGCGGGCTTTAATGAAGCTGCGTCCAGCACCACATAGTGGTCCACGACCAGCCGTCTGCGAGAAACTCGCCCACCCTGAGGCGGTCGCGCTGCCCTTCAAAGATGGACGTCAGTGCGCCACGGCAATGGCCGTAACCTATGAACTTGAAAGAACATCATGCTTGACAATTCCAGACTTCCCGCGGGCGACATCCCTCTCATTTTGCTGGCCCGCGATCAGTGCCGCTTCCCGGTGCGCGAAGACCCGTCGGTGCCCGGCGGTTACCGTTTTTGTGCTGGGTCAACTTCGCCAGACCGCGTCTACTGCGATCACCACCACAGCATCGTGACCGCCGTCGAGCCTCGCCGAGCCCGTTCGGGTTTCCACCTCGCTCAACGACGCGCCGCGTAATTGGGCGGCGGACCCCACGAACCGGCCCCAAGGGCTTGGCGCGGTGCGCTCCTCGGCCTTCCCCCGGCAGTGGGTCGATAACACACTGACCGGCTAACCCGCCAGGCCGAAGAAGACCAACAAGCGCCTCCGCGGCGATGATGGTCACGGTGACTATTCCAACCCTTTGAGAATGGTCACGATGCCTACTCCGGCTGCGGGATGCTGTTCGACGGCAGCGTGTCAATCGCCGCCACCTCGGGGGCCAAATCGCTTGGCCCGCTCTGGCAGGCCGCGAGCAGCAGCACCATCATGGTGACTTTTAGGGGAAGCTGGCGTCCCACGGCGAGGCAACCCGGCTGGATCGTTTGGCGTAACGTTGTAGTTGGTGGCGAAGGCGATCTTGCGTGCGACCTCCCGGCGCAGCCAAGGGGCGTTGTCGGCCATCAGCCACGAGACGTAGGCAGGCGTCACGCCGAGCAATTCGGCGAATGCCTGCTTGGTCATCGGCCGGGGCTTCTGTTCCAGCCATTCCCTGGGGTTCGGATCGCTGCGCGGTCTGCGGGTGCGCTTCGACATCATGAGCGCCGGGGAACCTTGGCGGGCCTGCCGATGTGACGTTTCTTGCCGTCTGGCGGCTCCGGTCTTTTGAAGGGCGGTGGTGGATTGCGGGCGTCCATCATTCGCTGCAGGAAGGCGACGCATTCGTCGTAGACCAGCAGCGGTTTGCCAGCGAGATAGGCGCGCTGAGGCCAGCCAGGGTCTTTGACGTGGTCGTAGTAGCTGATCCTCGACTTGTAGCCGAGCATGTCGATCACGAATTGCTCGATGGTCACAAATTTCTGCTGCGCGGGCTGGCCCGGCGACGATGATGGCGGCGGTGGGGGTGGCGGTAGTGGCGGCGTATTGTTTTTAAACACCAGCCGGTGCAGTGCATCGACTTTGGACAGCAGCAGTTCCAGTTGCCGGTCGAGGTGATTGAGGCTGATTTCGCGGGTCACTTTCAGGTCCATATCCGGGGTCGATGTGGACCATTTGAAGGGGCTGCGCGGGTGAAAATCCAGCCCCTTTGTCGCCCCTTTTTGCCGACTTAAGCAGCGCTGCAGAGAACCGGTGTTGGCGTGCCTCTCCGACCGGAAAATGAGCAACCCTGCTTATGGAAAGAACTGTGGAAAATTCCGTCCCCCCGCCGCCTTCAGCGTCAAATCGGACTGGGTCAGGAGCAGGCCGCGATCATCCTCGACGACGTAGCGGCGCAGTCCGTTCACCTATGGTGGCGAACTGGCGATGTCTTGGTCGAGGACGCGCTGTTTGAGCCGCGCTCAGCCCCGCATCATCGAGTGCAGGATAGCCTGCATGTGCTCTTCCAGATCGAGTTCGCCCCGTGCCTCAGTGGCTAACAGGTACTCGGCCTTGGCTCGGCGGTCGCCTCGGCTGATCGCAGGATAGGAGCAGACGGCCAGCAATGCTTCCTCTTCAATCCGGTTTGCCCTCTTGCGGTCGTGGCTGCTGCTGCCCGCTCGATGAACAACCCTGTGGAGCGCGTCGTAGGCGGCCTCATGGGCTCCGATCAGCGCCTGCAATTCGGGTGAGGCACCTTCCCCTTCAGCAAACGTCGGTTCAACGAACGAGGGTACAGCGATGAACGCAAGAAGTGTACGGCGAGTGACTTCGGGCATGCCTCATATCCCTGCTGTCTGATCATGCCCGCACACAATAGCACTGGCGCGGCGGTTCGGAGAGGCGCTCTGGGACGCGACCACATTGTCTGCTGACAAAAAGTATCCGCTCCCGCAGCGGCGTCACTTGAACCGCTGTCGATGACCCGTCCCGCGCGCTGGCGATGCCACGGCGATTGAGAGCCGCCGCGATTTGCCGCAACGATTTAACTCCGCCCGCCTGAACGCGGCCGGGAGAAAGTTGACGGACGATTAAATCGTCCTAGGTGAACTGCTATCTCAGTGGCCCGGGAACTGACGAGGGGAAATCGCCGTCGACCTCCTGCTCCGACCAACTGCGCAATTGCAAATGCGTCCGGCTTCCGCGAACATTGCTGGACCCCATCAAGGGCCCGTAGCGGCCAACCCGAAACCAAGACGCTGGCTTCCGGCCCGGTGTCCTGGCGGGCCTCGGGGGTGACCTTGAATTCGGTGAGCGTCCGTCAAAAGGGAGGAATAGCCAATGAACCTGACAAAACACCTCGCCGGTGTGATGATCGCGTCGACTTGTCTGTGTGTGCCCGCGCTGGCGCAGACGAAGTTGACCTTGTGGTATCACGGCGCCGGCAACGAGGTGGAGTCGCGAACCCTCAACCAGATCATCTCAGACTTCAACACCAGCCAGTCCGACTGGACGGTGAGTATCGAGAGCTTCCCAGAGAAGAGCTATAACGATTCCGTCGCGGCGGCGGCGCTGGCAGGCAACCTGCCCGACATCCTGGATGTGGATGGGCCCATCATGCCCAATTGGGCCTGGGCCGGCTATCTGCAGCCGCTGCCGATCGACGAGAGCGAATTCGCCGACTTCCTGCCCGGCACCAAAGGTGTGTGGAACGGCAAGCTTTATTCGGTCGGTCTGTGGGACGCGGCGGTGGCGCTTTTTGCACGCCAATCGACACTGGACGAGCTGGGCCTGCGCACCCCGACCGTCGACAAGCCCTGGTCGAGTGAGGAATTCATGGCCGCGCTCGATGCCGCCAAGGCCTCCGGCAAGTATGAATTTGCCCTCGATCTCGGCATGAACGACCAAGCCGAGTGGTATTCCTATGCCTTCTCGCCGTTCCTGCAGAGCTTCGGCGGGGACATCGTCGACCGTTCGACCTACCGGACCGCGGAAGGCGCGCTGAACGGCGAGGCTGCACAGGCCTTTGGCAAGTGGTGGCAATCGCTGTTCACCGGAGGCTATGCGCCTGGCACCAGTGAGGACCCCGCCGATCAGCAGACCGGCTTCATTGACGGCAAGTTCGCCTTCCAGTGGAACGGCAACTGGCGCGCGGTGGAGACGATGAAAGCCGTGGATGACGTTGTCTTCCTTCCAGCCCCCAACTTCGGCGCGGGCAACAAGATCGGTGCGGGCTCCTGGCAGTTCAGCGTCTCGGCCAAATCCAAGCATCCGGAAGGTGCTGCCGCGTTCATCAAGTTCGCCGCGCAGGACAAATATCTGGCCGCCTTCTCCGACGGCATCGGTCTGATCCCGCCCACGCCCTCGGCGGCACAGATGACAAAGAACTACAAGGATGGCGGCCCGCTCGCGATGTTCTTCGACCTCTCCAAAGCACAGGCTCTGGTGCGCCCGGTGACCCCGGGCTACGTGGTCCAGGCCAAGGTCTTCACCAAGGCACTGGCCGACATCGCCAATGGTGCCGATGTGGCCGACACGCTTGATGCGGCGGTCGACGAGATCGATGCCGACATCGAAAGCAACGGCGGCTACGGTCACCGGTAGTTCTGTCGCGTCGGGGTCCTCGCCAGCCGCGGACTCCACGCTTTCTGGCTTCCTGGGCGGATATCGCAAATGGCGTCGAAACTAACCCTGTCAAGCCGGACGGGCTGGACATTCGCCCTACCGGGCTTCGCACTCATCTTCACATTCATCGTCCTGCCGTTTTTCTTCGCGATCGGTCTCTCATTGACAAATCAGCGACTGCTGTCGCCGAACCCCACCCAGTTCGTCGGGTTGGAAAACTATCGTCAGCTCCTGGGCTTTGCAGTGGTGACCCTCGAGCCAGAGCGCGACGATGCTGGCGAAGTGGTCCGAGACGAGGCCGGCGAAGTCCAGTATCCCCGCCTGCGTGCGATCACCCGTAGCGACGACTATCCCCAGTATCGCGGCATGCGTGAATGGTTTCGCTGGCAGTCCGGCGAGAACGCCATGGTCGTCATCGCCCGCGACGTTGTGTTCATGAAGGCGCTGGTAAACACCTTCCTGTTCGTTCTGGTCGTGGCGCCGGTGCAGGGCGGCCTCGCGCTTATGCTTGCTTTGCTCATCAACCAGAAGCTCAGGGGCATCAGCATATTCAGGACCATCTACTTCATGCCGGTGGTGGTCTCCATCGTCGTGGTCTCGCTTCTCTGGCGGTTCATCTATGACGGCCAGAACGGGCTGTTGAACAGCATTCTCCAGGGCCTCAGCTTCGGCCTCTTCCAGCCCGTCGACTGGCTGGGCAACCCGTCGACTGCGCTGCCCGCGATTATGGCCATGTCAATCTGGCAGGCCGTCGGCTTTCATATGGTCATCTGGCTGGCCGGGTTGCAGACGATCAGCCCCACGCTCTACGAGGCCGCTGCGATCGAGGGGGCTTCGAGATGGCAGACCTTCCGCTATGTCACCTGGCCGGGCCTGCGCAACACCGCCGTGCTCGTCCTTGTCGTGATCACCATGCAGGGCTTCGCGCTCTTCGCCCAGATCGACGTGATGACCAATGGAGGTCCGCGAGACAGCACCCAAACCCTCGTCTTCCAGGCGGTCGAGCGCGGTTATGGCAAGCAGGACATTTCGGGCGGCTCGACCATCTCGGTCATCCTGTTCGCGATCGTGCTAGCGATCTCGCTCATCCAGCGCTGGCTGACTCGGGAGCGTTAAGATGGCTTTTGATCCCGACAACTACGGCCTGAGGCTCTTCGTCCGCTATCTGGTGCTGTGCCTGATCGCGCTGATCTTCATCATTCCGCTCGTATTCATGATCAACTCGAGCTTCAAGCCCGACAATCAGCTCCTCGCGGACACCTCCAGCCTGCGTGCCTTCCTGCCCGTCGGAGACATCAGCCTCAACAACTATTTCGGAGCGTTCCGGCGGGCGCCGGTCGGCCTGTTCGTCTTGAACTCGGTTCTGGTCACCGGGGCCACCGTCCTTCTGTCGTTGCTGATCTGTTCGCTGGCCGCATTCTCCTTCGCTTTCCTGCGGTGGAAAGGGCGCGATGTGGTGCTCTCGATCGTCATCGCCACGCTGATCATCCCTTTCGAGACCATCGCTATCCCGCTCCTGCTCCTGGTCTCGAAACTGCCCTGGATCGGGCTCGAGGGGCTGCAATGGGGCTGGCTGAACACCTACCGGGTGCAGATCATCCCCTGGATCGCCGACGGGCTGACGATCTTCCTGTTCGTGCAATATTTCAAAGGGCTGCCGGGCGAGTTGATCGAGGCGGGCCGGGTGGAGGGCGCGAGCTGGTGGCAGGTCTACTATCGCATTGTCATGCCGCTTTCAGGACCGGTTCTGGCGACTGCCGCCATCCTGAAGTTCCTCGTCATGTACAACCAATATCTCTGGCCGCTCATCGTGGTGCAGCAGGAAACCTATCGCCCAGTCATGGTCGGTCTCGGTTACTTCTTTCAACTCAACGTCGCCTGGGGCGAGGTCATGGCCTATCTCACCCTTATCACCGTCCCGGTGTTGATCTTCTATCTCTTCCTGCAGCGCGCTTTCATCGCATCGATCGCCTCGACCGGTGTGAAGGGCTGAATACATGGCTGTCGCGCTCAAAGACAGCGGGTCTGGGACAGCGTGTATGCCCATGACGGCAAGCGCTGACACGGCTATTTCCTCAAGGACGAAAAAACGACCGGTGACCCCGAATTGCGACACATGAACCAGGAAACGGGAGCCATCGCTCATGGCTGAGGTCTCGCTCAAGGGCATCAAGAAATCCTATGGCCGCGTCGACGTCATCAAAGGCGTCGATATCCACATCAACGATGGCGAGTTCGTCGTCTTTGTCGGACCGTCCGGCTGTGGGAAGTCCACCTTGCTGCGCGTGATCGCCGGGCTCGAGGACATGACCGAAGGCATCCTCGAAATCGGAGGCCGGGTGGTCAACGAGCTCCAACCCAAGGAACGCGGTGTTGCGATGGTATTCCAGAGCTATGCCATCTTTCCGCACATGACCGTGCGCGAGAATATTGCGTTCGGTCTTACGATCGCGGGCGCTTCCAAGCAGGAAAAGGAGCAGAAGGTCGCCGAGGCCGCACGCATCTTGCAAATGGAACATTTGCTCGACCGCCGCCCAAGTCAGCTTTCGGGCGGCCAGCGCCAGCGAGTCGCTATCGGGCGCGCGATCACGCGCAAACCGGCCGTATTCCTGTTTGACGAGCCGCTCTCCAACCTCGACGCCGCGCTGCGCATGGACATGCGCATGGAAATCGGCCGGCTGCGCAGGCAACTCGGCACAACGATGATCTATGTCACCCACGACCAGGTCGAGGCGATGACGCTGGCCGACAGGATCGTCGTCCTGAAGGACGGTCAAGTCATGCAGATCGGAGCGCCGATGGAGCTTTATCACGAGCCGGCCAACAGGTTTGTAGCCGGCTTTCTGGGAGCCCCGTCGATGAATTTCCTGAAAGTCGACGTCCTCGACCTTGATGGGGAAGCGGCAACGGTAGGCAACCGATCCCTGGAGCCGATCACGGTAGCGACCAGAAGACGCCCCTTCCGGAAAGACAGTACAGCCATCCTGGGCATCCGTCCGCAGCACCTCCGGGCGGTGCAATCTGGAAAAGGCATGCTGCATGGCGTGGTGGCACATGCCGAGCGGCTGGGCAGCGAGACCGTGGTGGACCTGACCCTTCGCGACGATTGCGAGCTCATTGCGGCCTTCAATGAAGACAAGATCTTTCAACCGGGTGACACTCTGGAACTCGCGTTCGACACGGCTTTGGCCCATCTCTTCCCCGAGGAGGGATGAGCGCCGCAGACGCCGTAACGTGAGCAACAACAACGCGATGCATCGGCGCGATTCGCGAGTGTGCATCCAGAACCCCGGAACAAACTTGCATGGCCGCGAGTTTCTACTCGTCGAAGTGTGAGGGAAAGCCATGTCCAGATTTGTTTTGGCGGCCGCCGTGCTGCTTGTCGGCGGATCGGCATTTGCCGCGGACGAAAGCCCGCTGCCGCCCCAGAATGCCAGGAAACTGTCGGAAATAATCGCCAAGGTCGAGCAGCGCGACGACTTTCGTTACGTCGACGAGGTCGATTGGGACAGCGGCGCCTACACCGTTACTTATTACACGACCGACAAGGCGAAAGTCGAAATCACCTATGATCCCGTGACCGCCGAGCCGAAATAGATCGCGGCCATCTTCCTCCAGGCGATGCGCGGCCGGCTTCTCTTGAGGAATCCTCGCGACGATCTCTCGGAAGGGGTTCCTGCACGCTTTTCGGTGTCCCCTTGCGCCGATGCGCCTTTGATGGCTGACTGCAGCGTTATCATTGAGCCGCACGGGGGTGGGCATGGCGACGGTAAAGCATGTGGCGAAACGCGTCCTGATGATGCTCGCCGGCTATTTCGTTGCGGTGCTGGTCGGGCTGATCGCTGTGGCCACGATCTATGGTGCATTGAGTTCGCTGCCCAATGCGCCGGGCTACTTCGATTTCATGGGGGTCAGCCCGATCGCGGCGCTGGTCGTGCCGCCGCTCGGCATGTTCATCTATTTCCTGACGATCGTGCTGACGGGCCTGCAGACGCTGATCTTCGCGCTGATCGCCGAATTGTTTTCGCTGCGCAATTTCCTGTTGCATATGGTCTTCGGCGCCGCGGCAGCGGCTGCCGGCTTCGCCTTGATCTGGCCCAGCGCGCCGGAGGATATCAGCCCCGAGCGCTGGGCCGATATCGGCATCATTGCCGCCGCCGGTCTTGTCGCCGGTCTGGTCTACTGGCTGATCGCCGGGCGCGAAGCCGGCTTCCGACGCCCGCTCTCCCAAGGTTGGGACGGATCGACCAAGGCTTAGTCTCAGCTTGCCGGCGAGCGCACCGCTTCCGTGCTGTCCAGCGCCTGCTGCAGCCGCGTGTCGCGGTCGTAGACGTCATGGAAGTATTCGACATTGCCGGACATATCAGGCCAGGCGGTGAAATAGGCGACATAGACCGGGATCGTGCGCGCCACCTTTTCGGTCGAATGTCCGTGCTTCAGCTTCTCCGCGATATAGTCGACCGAGGTGCCAAGCACGGCAGCCGCCATGCCACGCGGATCCTGCAGACGAACGCAGCCATGGCTGAGTGCGCGCATGTCACGCTGGAAAAACGACTTTTGCGGCGTGTCGTGCATGTAGATTGCGTGCTTGTTGGGGAACAGGATCTTCAGCTCGCCCAGCGCGTTGGCCTCGCTCGGCAGCTGGCGCACGCCATAAGGTATCTTCGCGCCATAAGCGCCCCAGTTGACCGAGGAGGAGGGAATGCGCTTGCCGCGCGCATTGACCACTTCGTAGCCGGCGCGGTCGAGATAGCCGGGATCCCGGCGTAACCGGGGCAGCATCTCGTTGACGAGGATCGACTGCGGCACGCCCCAATAAGGATGGAAGTCGACCTGCTCGACCTGATCGTAGAAGAAGGATGTCTGATTGGTGGTCTTGCCGATGACGGCGCGGGTCTTCAGCTTCTCCTCGCCATTTTCGATGTAGCTCGCCGTGAAGGCCGGCTGGTTGATGAAGACGCGCGGACTGCCGAGATCGGATGGCAGCCAGCGCAACTCTTCCAGCGCGACCTTTACCTTCTGGATCTTGTCGACCCTGGACGTTCCGGCCAGCGCCGCCACGGTGCGCGGACCGATGACGCCGTCGCCCTTCATGCCGGCCTTCTTCTGCACCGCCTTGATAACCGGCACCAGTTCCAAGTCATAGACTTCGCTCGTGGCGAGCCGGGCCAATATCTCGCCATAGGCGCCGCCCATCTCGTCGTCGAGGTTGCGCGCGATCTTCGCCAGAAGCTTCGGCAGTTCGGGGCTGGTCTCGCCTGGCTTCAGCAACAGCTTGGGATCGACGACGATCTCGTCTTCGGCGCTGGCCTGAAGCGATTCCAGTTCGACGCGCAGCGCCTGATATTCCACGTTCTGCGGATGCCGTGATTCGAGATAGGTGCGCGCTTGTTGGGTGCGTGCCAGCGTTTTCAGCACGCCTTCCATGTCGATCGGCTTGGCCGGAAAATCATAATATCCGGTCATGCGATTGGGGTCGACGCGACCGCTTTGCGCGTCATGAACGTAGCGCAGGACTCGCGCCGACAGTGCCATCTCGAAGCGGACGAGCTCCTTCAGCCGCGCATCGGCATCGCTGGTCGACGCGCTAGCGGTGGGCACTTCTACCGTGTAGTCGGCAGGTGTGAGGCCATAGCTCGCCGCCTCGCCAAGCACCCGCACCGCATCCTGCGCGCGGCTGTTAGCACTGGCTCCCGTTACCCAGATAAAATCAGGATTGGCCGAGTAATAGGCAACAAGCGCCTTGGCGATGTCTTTTTCGGCATAGAGTTCGTAGTCACCAAGGCCGGCGATCGCTTCGCGGAAGGCGGCGCCAGTGACTGAAGATGGAGTGGCGAAAGACGGCTGGAAGGCGGCATCTTGTGGCATTGCCGGCCCCGGCGTTACCGCCAGCGTCGAGAAGTCGACGCGCACCAGTGGATCGCTCTTGTAGGTGTAATAGGACGGGCTGCTGATTTGGACGGCACCGCCCCCTCCACCGCTGCGCTTGTTGCCTGCGCTTCGGGAAACGGCGGGCGCCGTTGCGTTTGGCTTAAATCGTGACTTCTGCCTCGACGGCGGCGGGGGAAAATCACCTTGCGGTGTGTGCCGGATGCCGCCGCCGAAAAGCCTCTCGAAAAACCCTTGGGCGTCTGCCTGCGGCATGCCGAAGGCCAGCATTGCCGCGACCGCCGCAAGCGGCAGCACGGTTGCTTTGTTTCCGAGGAATTTCATGAATCACCCGCTCCGGCTGCAACCGGCTCCCGTTCCGCATCGCTTGACGGTCTCGCCCACCGCATGGCGGATGTAAGACGCGACTACACCGATTCATACCGATTTCGTTAAGCTTCCATAAATTTCGGAAGGTCTGTTGCAGAACAGTTTCACAACACCGTGACGTCAGGAACGAATTGGGTTCGCTCCGGTTCCGGGAAACGGTGACGGGTCAGGCGTTGGCGCCGCCGTCGATGGTCAGTGCGGCGCCTGTCACAAAGCGCCCTTCGGGACCCGCCAGCCAGGCGACCATGCCGGCGATCTCTTCAGCCTTGCCGAAGCGAGGCGTCGCCATCTTCTGTCGCTGATGCTCGGCGTGCGGGCCACTTGCCGGGTTCATATCGGTATCAGTCGAGCCAGGATGAACGACGTTGGCGGTGATACCGCGCGAACCGAGGTCGCGCGCCAATGCCTTGGTCAAGCCGACCAATGCCGCCTTGCTGGCCGAGTAGGCGCTGAGGCTGGTGTCAGTGACACGCTCGGCCAGATTGCTGCCGATCGAGATGATCCTGCCGCCCTCGCCCATATGCACTGCCGCAGCCTTCGAGGCCACGAACGGGGCTCTGACATTGACCTCCATGGTTTCATCAAAGTCGGCGAGCGGCAATGTATCGATCGGCGCGGTGCGCCAGATGCCGGCGCTGTTGACGAGGATGTCGAGCCGCCCGAAGGCCTTCACTGTCTCGCTGACCGCCGCTTGGATTGCGGCAGCGTCGCGATTGTCGGCCTTGAGGGCAATGGCGCGACCGCCGGCTGCCTGGATTTCTCCCACGACCGCACGGGCCTGCTCCTCGCCATTCACGTAAGTAAGCGCGACGCTGGCGCCGTCGGCCGCGAGCCTTCGCGCAATCGCCGCGCCGATGCCGCGGCTGCCGCCGGTGACGAGCGCGGCCTTGCCATTCAAGCCGATGGGAGACATTCGTTTACTCCTTTCTGTAGTGATCGATACATAAATGTCTGCCAGCCTTGCCCGGATGCGTCAACAGATTTATGTATCAATCAACACAGAAAGGATGCCATGACGGAACGAGGCCGCCCCCGCACCTTCGATCGAACCACTGCCCTCCGGCGCGCAATGGAGGTGTTTTGGGCCAAGGGCTATGAGGGCGCATCGATGAGCGACCTGACCGCGGCGATGGGCATCAACTCGCCAAGCCTCTACGCCGCCTTCGGCAGCAAGGAAGCGCTCTTTCTCGAAGCGGTCGAGCTCTACACGCAGGTCGAAGGCACCGATATCTGGTCCGCACTGGAAAAGGCGCCGACGGCGTGCCAGGCGGTCGAGCGTTTTCTGCGCCAGACGGCCAAGGCCTATTCGCAGACCGATCGTCCGCAAGGCTGCCTGATCGCGCTCGGTGCGCTGCACCAGGACTCAAGCCGCGGCGCCATCTGCGATGATCTGCGCCGCCGCCGCGCCGAGAACCGCGCAGCCTTGCTGAGACGGCTGGAACGTGGCGTCGCGGAAGGCGAATTGCCGGCAGACTTCGATTGCCGCGTGGCTGCGACGTTCTATGCGACCGTGCAGCACGGCATGTCGATCCAGGCGCGCGACGGCGCATCGCGCGCCGCCCTTATGGCGACTGTCGCCGGTGCGATGGCAGCGTGGAAGGGGATAGCCGGCACCGACACGTGACAAACGCCGGCGGCATTTAATGCAGCGATACCGGCTCCCGGTGACCGGCGACGAAGCCGATCGCGCGCTCGACCACGCCCTTGTCGGCGAGAATGCGGCGATGGCCGAGCCCGTCCGCCCAGTAAAGCCTGACATGGTCGCCGGCGCCGGCATAGAGCCTTGCATGGTCAGCGGACACTTCGCGGTCGTCCGGCGCATGGACGACCAGCGTTGGCACCGGCGTGCGGGCGAGCTGGCGGTCGCCGACGAATTCGTGCAGCGGCCGGCCGGCGATGCGTTCCACCCGGTCCGCCATGGCGGCCTGCGAGCGTGGGCCGACACTGAGCATGCGGCTGAAATCGTTGAAGATCGCCGGCAGCGAACTCGGCGCCGCGATCAGCACCAGCCGCTCGGCCGCCAGCGGCGGAATGTTCTTGATCGAACCGACGACGGCATTGGCGGCGACGGCACCGCCGAAGGAATGGCCGACGACCGCCACGAACGGGCCGAACCATTCGCCGGTCAGCCGTGCGGCTTCGACAGCACTGACCAGTGTGAGTCGGCGGCCCTGCGACTGGCCGTGGCCCGGCAGGTCGAGCGAAACAACCTTGTAACCGGCGTCACGATAGCCTTCGATCAGCGTGCGCATATATTCGGTGCGCGAACGCCAGCCATGGATGACGAGCACCGTGCCGGCGGCCCGCCTGCCCGGCTCTGGCCTGAATTCATGCACCATGACGCACCCGTTTTTGGTCTTCAGCCGATGATGGCGCGCCTCGGCCATGAAGCCGGCGGCGCGGTCGACGGCGCGTCGCTCGCCGTCGCTGAGGATCTTGGCGTTCGGCGTGCGGCAGAACAGTTCGAACGCCGCGCGC
The DNA here is from genome assembly GCF_003952585.1 of Mesorhizobium sp. M6A.T.Cr.TU.016.01.1.1. Classification (NCBI taxonomy): domain Bacteria; kingdom Pseudomonadati; phylum Pseudomonadota; class Alphaproteobacteria; order Hyphomicrobiales; family Phyllobacteriaceae; genus Mesorhizobium; species Mesorhizobium sp. M6A.T.Cr.TU.016.01.1.1. Next base: position 5,827,800 of record NZ_CP034452.1, on the reverse strand, counting down.
CCGGTAAGGCGGGGAGCCACGTGTTCGGCAGCGGCAAACACGCCCCGGATGACCTTCAATCCAAATGATGCCATAGTGGCGATCCATCCATTCGTTCAAGCATGAACATAATAGTTCAAACATGAACATTAAACAAGAGCTACCCTGGGACAACCCGCGTTTTCGCAACTGGGTCGCGGTGGCGCGCGCTTGCCATGTGCTGGAGCGCACGCTGGCGGTGAAGCTCGCGCCGCTGGACCTCAAGCCGGCGCAGCTCGACGTGCTGATGAATCTTTACCGCCATCCCGGCATGTCGCAGCACGATCTCGCCCGCCGGCTGCTGGTCGGCCGTTCCAACATCACCATGCTTTTGCCGCAACTCGAGACACGAGGCCTGCTGCGCCGCGAAGGCGACCAGAAGGACAAGCGGGTGCTGCGGCTGACCTTGACCGAAGCCGGCACGGAACTTCTGATGCAGGCGCTGAAGGTCCATATGGCGCTGATCGAGAAAGCGATGAGCCAGTCGACGCCGGAGCAATGCGACATGATCGGCGAGCAGATGCGCAAGATTGCCGACGTTCTCAAGGAAGCGTGACCGACTCGGTAGCGATCCGCTCACCACATCGACTTTTTCGCGCGCTCCGGCCATTCTTTGTCGTAGGTCTCGCCGTCGACGCCTTTCCGGCTGGTGATTTCCAGGATTTTTCCGGCTGTCGGCAGCGACTTCGGATCGACATGCCTCGCGGGGTTCCACAGTTCCGACCGGACGATGGCGCGGGCGCACTGGAAATAGACCGAATCGACATCGATGACTGTGACTGAGCGCGCCGGCTTGCCGTCGACGCTGAACGAGGCGCAGAGCGCGGCGTCGGTGGTGATATGGGCGCGGCCGTTGACGCGCAGCGTCGTGCCGGAGCCTGGGACCAGGAACAACAGGCCGACGCGCGGATCGCGAATGATGTTTTTCAGCGAATCGGCACGGTTGTTGCCGCGCCGGTCCGGCATCATCAGGGTTTTCGGATCGTGGATGCGAACAAAGCCGGCGAGATCGCCGCGCGGCGAGCAATCCAGCCCTTCCGGCCCGCTGGTCGCGAGCGCGACAAAGGGCGAGGCTTCGATGAAGGCGGCATATTCAGGGATCACATGATCGAGTTCCTTGACCAGCGAGGTCTCGCCGGGCAGGCCATAGAGCGCTTCGAGCTGTTCGACCGTGGTGATGATGGACATGTTTCTGTCTCCGAGTATCCGCCGCCGCTACGCCATATCCGTGACGTTTTGACGACACGTATTGCACGTCTTTTCGGTTGTCTGGAAACAGGTGTCGAACCAACGATATTGAGGGCAAGCCGTCAACCGTACGATACTGAACACGGAGACCGAAAATGGATAAACCACTCGATCGGCGACGCACCGCCATGGAACTTCTTGAAAACATGTTCGAGGTTGAAATGCGCTTCCTGCAATCAGGGCCGGCGAGCCTCGACACGCTTGCTAGCGCATTTCATGCCGAGATTGTCGTGCATGAGCCGCAGTCCTTGCCCTATCGAGGCCATAGCGTTGGTTTCCCGATAAACAACGCTACCAGATTAAAGCACGAGCGAGTATTGATCGGTGGCCTTGCCAATCTTTGGATTCGGCAATGCAACAGCTACTCCCAGAGGGATATTCCTTCTTGCGCTATAGCTCGTTGCACAGCCGCACGTTCCTCCAGTCGACGAGTATGAGTGGTCCAAGCTGGATAAGTATTTTGCATATCAATGGCCATACGATTTCCCCACCGATAGAATACGAGCAAATATGGATCAACGATTGAGTAGCACTCTCCTATTGCCCAAACTCGGTCCTTCATCTTGGTATCTATAAGAGCAAATGCGGAGGCCAAATGCTCCTTTCCTCTTTCAACCAACGGCGCGTACATCGTTTCATCCGGTAAGAAAAAGTCGGCGCGCCAGATCATTCGGACGGCGACCGCGTGAACCGCACTGGATAGCCAGTTAAACCATTCGATGGAACGTACGACATTTGCTGCATCCGCTCCCAGGAGTCCCGTGTCTGGGTTCGTCAGGCCCAGGTGCAACAAAATTGCCGGCGCTTCAGTGAGAGTGAAATTCTCGGCAATGAGAACAGGGATTCGCCCTTTCGGATTGAATCGACGGAATTCGTCGGTTTTGGTTTCGGGATGGCCGGGAGACATCAACGCTAGCGAATATGGTCTTCCAATCTCCTCCATGAGGATGTGAGGCGCAAAAGAGCATGAGCCTGGCGCAGCATAAAGTGTGTAATGCATTAGTTCCTCCGAAAACCGTATCTTTCTTGTTTCACTATGCACTGGTTGCGAATGGCATTTGGCTCGACCTGAAAGAGGTTTATGCTTCAAGGATGACCGGTTGATCGAAGGCACGCCGTTTTATCACGACACCAGCGAAATACTGGCGATCCTGCGTTGACCAGGGCGTCGTGCGGGAACCATTCAACGATCGCGGCTTAGCCCCTTGTCTTCCAACTCGGCGAGATAGGCGGCCCAGCGTGCCTCCTTCTCATGGCCCAGCGTATGCAGGTAATTCCAGGTGAAGATGCCGGTATCGTGGAAGTCGTCGAAGGTGATGCGGACGGCATAGTTGCCGACCGGCTCGATCTTCAGGATCGCAACATTGCGCTTGCCGGGAACGGTCACGCGCTGTTCGGGCGAATGGCCCTGCACTTCGGCCGATGGCGAGACAACACGCAGAAACTCCGCCGGCAATTCGAACGGCTGATGGTCAGGGAAGGTCACGGTAAGCAGCTTGCGGTCCTTCGAGACCCTCAGTTCCTTCGGCGCCGTCATGGTGATAGATTCCGCATCATCTGTCCTTTCCCTACGCCGCTTCACGCAACGGGAAAAGGCCGCTTCGAAACTTCCGACGCAATCTGTCGGCGGCGCGATGTTACCAAAGATCGAGACCTCTTATCTTGAATAGCAGGTTGGATCGTATCACATAGCCATATATAACGATGCCGTTCGCAGCCACGGGAAACGCACGAGCATGGACATGATCGATCCTTTTGGTCGCACGATCAGCTACCTGCGCGTGTCGGTCACCGACCGCTGCGATTTCCGCTGCACCTATTGCATGGCCGAAGATATGGCGTTCCTTCCCAAGAAGGATCTGCTGTCGCTGGAAGAGCTCGACCGGCTGTGCACGGTTTTCATCGAGAAGGGTGTGAGGAAACTGCGTCTTACCGGCGGCGAGCCGCTGGTGCGCAAGAACATCATGCATCTCGTGCGCCAGATTGCGCGTCATCTCGAAAGTGGTGCGCTGGAAGAACTGACGCTGACCACCAATGGCTCGCAGCTTTCCCGCTTTGCCGCTGAGCTCGCCGATTGCGGGGTCAAGCGCATCAATGTCTCGCTGGATACGCTGGACCCGGAAAAATTCCGCCAGATCACCCGCTGGGGCAATCTCGACAAGGTCATGGATGGCATCGACGCTGCGCAGGCGGCGGGGCTGAAGGTAAAGCTCAATGCGGTGGCGCTGAAGGATTTCAATGACGCCGAGCTGCCGGAAATGCTGCGCTGGGCGCACGGCCGCGGCATGGAGTTGACGGTCATCGAAACCATGCCGATGGGTGAAATCGATGCCGACCGCACCGACCAGTATCTGCCGCTGTCGCTGCTGCGCGCAGCACTGGAGCGGCAGTTCACGCTGACCGACATTCGTTACAAGACCGGTGGTCCGGCCCGCTACGTCCACGTCGCCGAGACTGGTGGCAAGCTCGGCTTCATCACGCCGATGACGCATAATTTCTGCGAAAGCTGCAACCGCGTCCGGCTGACCTGCACCGGCACGCTCTATATGTGCCTCGGCCAGGAAGATGCCGCCGACCTGCGCGCGCCGTTGCGTGCCTCCGAAGGCAATGAACTGGTCGCCGACGCCATCGATGAAGCCATTGGCCGCAAGCCGAAGGGCCATGATTTCATCATCGACCGCCGCACCAACCGTCCATCGGTGTCGCGGCACATGAGCGTCACCGGCGGCTGATCTTCTCGCTCACACCGCCGAAATAAATCCTGCCGCTCTTGCGAGGAGGATGTAACGGGCCACGGAACGGCTGTGGACTAGCCCTTTGACGTTGCTGTTTTGCAGCCGGCTGCTAGAGGCTTGATGCAGAACCACAACCGGTAACGCCCTTGCCTCTTTCGCCAAACCTGCGCGGCGCGTTGTTCATGATGGTGGCCATGAGTGGCTTCACCCTCAACGACGCGATCAGCAAATTCTCGTCGGAATCCATGAACATGGCGCAGGTCATGCTGATCCGCGGCGCCTTCGCTTCGCTTTTTATAGGCCTGCTTGCCTGGCAACGCGGTGCGCTTGCCCTGCCCGGCTCGATGTTGCAGCCGATGGTTGCGGTGCGTGTCGCCGGCGAAGCCGGTGCTACCGTGTCGTTTCTCATTGCTCTTGCCCATCTGCCAATTGCCAACGTCTCGGCCGTGCTGCAGGCGCTGCCGCTTGCGGTGACGATGGGCGCAGCACTTGTGTTCAATGAAGGCGTCGGCTGGCGGCGCTGGCTGGCCATCGCCATCGGCTTTGCCGGCGTGCTGATCATTGTGCGGCCCGGCCTCGAGGGGTTCAGCATCTATTCCCTGCTGGCGCTGGCCTGCGTCGCCTGTTGCGCGGTGCGTGATCTCGCCACCACGCGAATACCGCAGGCCGTTCCGACATTGCTGGTGTCTACCGCCACAGCACTTGCCATGACAGTGCTGGGCGCGGCACTGCTTTCGCCAATGGGTGGGTGGACACCGATGACGGGAAAAAGCACGGCGCTGCTAGCGCTTGCGGCAGTGCTCGTGGTCATCGGTTACCAGTTCATCATCATGGCGATGCGGGTGGGCGACATCTCGTTCGTCGCGCCGTTCCGCTACACAGCCCTGCTCTGGTCGATCCTGCTTGGCCTGTTCATCTTCGGTGACGTCCCCGACCTGCCGATGATACTCGGCGCCACCGTCATCGTCGGCTCCGGCCTCTACACACTTTACCGCGAACGGATCGTCGGCCGGCGAAAGACAGCCGCCGAAAGCGCTGGACCTGATATGGCGCCGGACGGCATATAGACGAGCCCCGAGGGTCGCTAGAACCTGACGATTTGGGGCCGGCGAGAAGACAGCAGACGATGAACCGAGATATTGCAGGGATCATTCTGGCCGGTGGCCAGTCGCGGCGAATGGGTGGTGGCGACAAAAGCTTGCTTGCGCTGGGAGGCCGCTGCGTGCTCGACCATGTCGTCGCGCGCCTTGCCCCGCAAGTCGGACCGCTGGCGCTGAGCGCCAACGGCGATCCGACACGCTTTGCCAAGTTCGGACTGCCGGTGCTTGCCGATACGGTCGAGGGTTACGCGGGACCGCTTGCCGGCATCCTTGCCGGCCTCGAGTGGGCGTCCATGGCTTGCAGTGTGGTCGTCACTGTCGCTGGCGACACGCCGTTCTTTCCCGAGGATGTGGTCGGGCGGCTGGCCGCGGTGGTCAAGGAACGTCCCGGCGCGATCGCTGTCGCCAGTTCGGGTGGCAAGCGGCATCCGACGTTCGCGCTCTGGCCGCTTGGTCTGCACGACCCGTTGCGACGTTTCCTGGTCAATGAAGACAATAGGCGGGTTTTCGCCTTCATCGAGCGGCACGGCTTTGTCGATGTCGAATTTCCGATGTGGAACTCCGGTGGGCACGAGATTGATCCTTTCTTCAACATCAATACGCCCGACGACCTTGCCGAAGCCGAACGTCTGTTGCAGACCATGAGGCCATGATGAGACGCGTCTTCGGCATCACGGGCTGGAAGAATTCCGGCAAGACGACGCTGACCGAAAAGCTGGTCGCCGAACTTGTCCGGCGTGGCTGGAAAGTCTCGACGGTAAAACACGCCCATCATGATTTCGACATCGACAAGCCGGGAGCGGACAGCTTTCGCCATCGGCAGGCCGGAGCCACGGAAGTCGCCATTGTGTCAGACAGGCGCTGGGCCCTGATGCATGAATTGCGCGGCGAGGACGAGCCGACGCTGGACACGATCCTGTCGCGGCTCGGCACCTTCGACATCGTGCTGGTCGAAGGCTACAAGCGCGAGGCGCACAGCAAGATCGAAACACGGAGGCTGGAGGCCAAGGACCGGGCACCGCTTTCGGCAAATGATCCGCATATCGTCGCCATCGCCGCCGACTTCGCCATAGCGGGCGAAAGCCTGCCTGTCTTCGATCTCGACGACACGAAATCGATAGCCGACTTCATAGAGCGCACGACAGGCTTGGAGCGCTGAGGGCATTTGCGAAGGGGCCCTATTTCGCCGCTATTAGGCCTGCCCCAACGTCATCATTATCCACGAATGCAAATCCCGGAAGCAACGGTTTTTGCAGTTGCTTTTTTTGGGGAAAGAGTGGGAGTATCGCGCCAGCGGGCGGTCAAAAGCACCGCCCACAGAGCCGTTTGGAACGACGGCCGGGACATACAGAGAGGACCATCATGCGTATTGCATTGCGTATAGCGCTCGCCGCATCGGCCGCGCTGCTGACGCTGGGCGTTGCCCAGGCTCAGGAAAAGACTTTGAGGATCGGCACCGAAGGCGCTTACCCTCCGTTCAACAACCTGACCGCCGACGGCCAGCTCGTGGGCTTCGACATCGACATCGCCAAGGCACTCTGCGACGAGATGAAGGTGAAGTGCACATTCGTCGCGCAGGATTGGGACGGCATCATCCCGGCGCTCCAGGCTGGCAAATTCGATGCCATCGTCGCATCGATGTCGATCACCCCGGAGCGTGCCGAGAAGGTCGACTTCACCCACAAATACTACAACACGCCACCGGCAATCGTCGCGCCCAAGGACAGCGACATCAAGGGCGTGACCAAGGAGGACCTGGCCGGCAAGACGATCGGCGTGCAGGGTTCGACCACGCATTTCAACTATTCGACCGCAACCTACACCGACAGCACGATCAAGCCTTACCCCACCGCGCAGGAATACCAGCTCGATCTCGCCAATGGCCGCGTTGATGCGGTCAACGACGATATCACTGTTCTCGAAGGCTGGCTTGCCACGCCTGAGGGCGCCTGCTGCAAGGTGATCGGTGCGATCGCGCCTGACATCAAGATCCATGGTCCGGGCGCCGGCATCGCGGTGCGTAAGGGCGAGACCGAGCTGGTCAACCAATTCAATGCGGCGATCGACGCCATCCGCGCCAACGGAAAGTACAAGGAAATCAACGACAAGTACTTCAAGTACGACGTCTACGGCGGCGAGTCCTGATCCTTATGGATCTGATAGCGAACGGCGGGACATTCCCGCCGTTCGCACAAGGGGCGGCGCACGAAGGGTGACGCCGCGCTGCTCTCAAAGAGCCCATAAAGGAGAACAGGCAGGCGGATGCAAAGCGTTTGGACGCTGCTCAGTTGGGGCCCCGAAGGCTGGCTCGACGACATTGCCTATGGCGTTTTCATCACCGTTTCGCTTGCAGCCGCGACCCTGCCTGTCGGTCTGGTGATCGGCTTTCTGGTCGCACTGGCCAAGCAATCCGACGAGCCGTCGCTGCGGCTGGCCGGCAACATCTACACCACGATCTTTCGCGGATTGCCCGAGCTGCTGACGCTGTTCATCATCTTTTACGGCGCGCAAATCGGCATCCAGCAAGTGATGCGCCTGTATGACCCGACCGCCGCGGTCGAAGTAAACGCTTTTGTTTCCGGCATGATCGCGCTCGGCGTCGTCTTCTCGTCCTACGCCAGCGAGGTCTTCCTCTCCGCATTCCGCGCCATCCCGAAGGGACAGTATGAGGGCGGCTATTCTGTTGGCCTGTCGGGCTGGCAGACGATGCGACTTGTGGTCCTACCTCAGCTTATCCGTATCGCGCTACCGGGCCTTGCCAATCTGTGGCTCATCCTGCTCAAGGACACGGCCCTGGTGTCCGCCATAGGTCTTACCGACATATTGCGGCAAGCGGGCGTCGCCGCCCGCGTCACCAAGCACGCCTTCCTGTTTTTCGGTGTCGCCGCCCTCATCTATCTGCTCCTCGCCATCATATCGTCCTTCGGCATAAACGCGATCGAACGTGCGGTCAGCCGCCAGCAGGTGCAGCGATGAGCGTAGCCGCCATCGACCGACCGCCGGCTCTGCCACGCGGCTGGTCCCGGCAACGTATTCTCGGCTACGCGCTGGTCTGTCTGTGGATCGCTTTTCTCGTCGGGATCGCCGCCTACCTCATTCTCGCCTGGAACGGCGAGCTTTTCGCGAAATACGCGCCCGGCTATGTATCGGGACTTGGCATCACTCTGCTGCTTGTCGCCATCTCGATCGTGCTCGGTGCGATCCTGTCGGTGCCGATCGCCTATGCCCGCATGTCGAAGAACCGGGTTCTTTCAGGTCTTGCCTATGCCTATGTCTATTTCTTCCGCGGCACGCCGCTGCTGGCCCAGACCTTCCTTGTCTATTACGGCGTAGGCTCCTTCAGGCCGCAACTCGAGATGGTCGGCCTCTGGGGTTTTTTCCGCGAGGCGTTCAACTGCGCAATCTTCGCCTTCTCGCTCAACACTGCCGCCTATCAGGCGGAAATCCTGCGCGGCGCGATCCAGAGCGTGCCCATGGGCCAGTGGGAGGGCGCCGCCTCGCTCGGCCTGCACAAATTGCAGACGATGTGGAAGGTCATACTGCCGCAAGCACTGATCGTGGCGCTGCGACCCTACGGCAACGAGATCATCCTGATGATCAAGGGCTCGGCGATCGTCGCCATCATCACCGTCTATGATCTGATGGGCATCACGAAGCTGACCTATTCGCGCACTTTCGACTTCCAGTCCTATGTCTGGGCGGCGATCATCTATCTGATCATTGTCGAGATACTGCGCCACGCGGTCGAGTGGATAGAACGGCGCATCACGATACATCTGCACCGCTGACTCCCATAGCTCTGCCTGATCCGCTAAGAAGGCCGGAAGCAGGCTTATAAGGGATTCGAAAAACATGGCATCGGTGGCATTTCTCGGTCTTGGCGTCATGGGCTATCCAATGGCCGGGCATCTCAGGAACAAGGGCGGCCATGACGTCGCCGTCTACAACCGCACCAAGGCAAAGGCCGAGCAATGGGTTGGCCAGCATGGCGGCAGTGTCGCCAACACGCCGGCCGAAGCGGTCGACGGCAAGGATTTTGTCTTTTCCTGTGTCGGCAACGACGACGACCTGCGTGCGGTGACGATCGGGGCCGAGGGTGCGTTCCAGACGATGAAGACGGGAGCCATCTTCATCGACAACACCACGGCGTCGGCTGAAGTCGCGCGCGAACTGGCGGAGAAGGCGCAACTGCGCGGGTTTTCGTTCCTCGACGCACCGGTTTCCGGCGGTCAGGCTGGCGCCGAAAACGGCGTGCTGACCGTTATGGTCGGCGGCGAGCAGAAAGCCTTCGATAAAGCAAAGCCCGTCATCGATGCCTATGCCCGCATGGTCGGGCTGATGGGCCCGGCCGGCTCCGGTCAGCTCACCAAGATGATCAACCAGATTTGCATCGCCGGTCTTGTCCAAGGGCTGGCCGAGGGGATTCATTTCGGCAAGAAGGCCGGGCTTGACATCGAAAAGGTCATCGAGGTGATTTCCAAGGGCGCGGCCGGCTCGTGGCAGATGGAGAACCGCCACAAGACGATGAATGCCGGCAAATATGATTTCGGCTTCGCTGTCGACTGGATGCGCAAGGATCTCGGCATCTGCCTGGCGGAGGCCGACCGCAACGGCGCCAAGCTGCCGGTGACGGCACTTATCGATCAGTTCTATAAGGATGTGCAGGGGATGGGTGGCAAGCGCTGGGATACGTCTTCGCTGCTGGCGCGATTGGAAAAATAGGCTTTGTCGTGGCCGAGCTGTCGCCTCAGTCCAGCGCCGAGGAAATTGTCGCCCATCTGCGCTCGATCGGCTCGGAGGAGAATCGCCTTGGCATGCTGCGCTATGGCATCAAGATCGAACGTGCGCTCGGTATCTCGCACGGCGTGCAGAAGCAGATTGCCAAGAAAATCAAGCGCAATCATGAACGTGCCTTCGAGCTATGGCAGACCGGCATCATGGAAGCGCAGTTCATCGCTTCCGTCACGGCCGACCCGAAGCGGTTTTCTGCCGCGGATGCAAGACGATGGGCAGCGACCTTCGACTCATGGGATATCGTCGACGGCGTCTCCGATCTCTTTGTCGACACGGATTGCTGGAGGGAGCTGATAGAGGAGTTCGCGGCCGACGAACGGGAATTCGTTCGACGCACGGCTTTTGCCATGATGGCCTGGTCGGTGGTCCACCGGAAGAAGGAACCAGAGGCGACCTTTATCGACTTCCTGCCGACCATTGAAGCGCATGCCACCGACGGCCGTAATTTCGTGAAGAAGGCGGCGAACTGGGCGCTTCGTTCGATCGGCAAACGATCGACGAATTTGCACGGCCCTGCCCTTGCGCTGGCACAAAAGCTGGCTGCCTCGACCGACAAGACGGCACGCTGGATCGGCAAGGATGCTGCAAGGGAACTTTCCGATGCCAAAACGCTCGAGCGGCTCGCCGCCAGAAAAGTTTGATCGGACCGAGATTCGCTTTGCGGAGGTGACGCGTTCGACGCGCGCCGATTTCGAGAACCTGTTCGAGCAGCATGGCGCACCAAAATACTGCTGGTGCATGGCCTGGCGCCATCTCGAAAACCGCGAGCATGCGTCCAACGGTGAGAGGAAACGGGCGATGATGACGCTCATCGCGGCCGGCACACCGGTCGGCATTGTCGCTCATGCGGAAGGCAAGACCGTGGGTTGGTGCTCGATCGCGCCGCGCGAGACCTACCGCAGGCTGTCGCGGCAGCAGGACGACAGCGAGACGGGCATCTGGTCGATCGCCTGTTTCTATGTGCCGAGGGCATTGCGCAGCCGCGGGCTGGCGGCCGCACTGCTCGACGCGGCCATCGATCACGCCTTCGCCAAAGGCGCCAGGACGATCGAGGCCTATCCGGTCGACCAGGCATCGCCGAGTTACCGTTTCATGGGCTTTCGAGACATGTTCGTCGCCCGCGGATTCCACGAGATCGGCATGGCCGGCTCGCGCCGCCATGTGATGCGGCTTGAACGTTGACGCTGTCGGCGACGGCAGCTTAACTCCTGTCAAATGGAGAGCACATGATGAGCAATCGTCTCAAATCGACAGCGGCGCTGGCGGCCGTGCTGATTTCCATCGCGGCGGGCAGCGCTTCCGGCGAAACCGCGCACATATTCTGGAAGGACCTGCGCCCGGCAACCCAGCCCGCTGCCGAAAGTGTCGGATTGCCGATGATCGCGGCAAAAATGCCTGATCATGGCGAGACGCTGTCTCTCAATCTGCAGGACAAGACCATCCAACTGGCGGGATATGCGCTGCCGGTCGATCGCGAGGGCGATCTTGTCTACCAGTTCCTTCTGGTGCCGTGGACGGGTGCGTGCAGCCACATGCCGACGCCGCCGCCCAACCAGATCGTGCTCGTCACGCCCGCCCAGCCGTACCGGATGTCGCAGGCCTACCAGCGCGTTTCCGTGACCGGCGCATTGGAGCCGGGCATGGAAAAAAGTCAGCTCTTCATCCTCGACGGCGCCAGCGTCATCCAGTCTGGCTACACCGTGCGCAAGGCGGAGGTGATGGGCGTCGATAAGGTGCCGGACACCATCACGCTGCCAGTAAACTCGCCCTGGAGTTTCCTGAACAAAAAGAAGAACTAAGGAAAATTTCCTCAGGCAGCGTTCGCGCCCGATTCCTTGTCCAGCACCATATAGTCCAGCGGCATTTCGGTCGTGTACTTGATCTGCTCCATGGCAAACGACGACGACACGTCGCGGATCTCGATCTTGGCGATCAGCCGCTTGTAGAAGGCGTCGTAAGCCGCGATATCGGGCACCACCACCCGCAAGAGATAGTCGACGTCGCCGCTCATGCGGTAGAACTCGACCACTTCCGGAAATTCCTGGATGACCTCCGAAAAGCGCCGCAGCCATTCATGGCTGTGCGAATTGGTGCGGATCGACACGAACACGGTGACGCGCACATTGACCTTTTCATGATCGAGGATGGCGACGCGCCGCTTGATGACGCCTTCCTCCTCGAGCTTCTGGATGCGCCGCCAGCAGGGCGTGGTCGACAGCCCGACTTTCTTGGCGACATCGGCGACCGCGAGCGTCGCGTCCTCCTGCAAGAGACGGAGGATTTTTCTGTCAAGGCGGTCCATTGGGTGCTCCCACGGGAATAGATTAGGAATAGATTGGCTATAGTCCTTCTTATTTAGGCCATTCACAAGAAAGAAATTCTGCCAAATGGCGGAAAAGCGAGTGATTTCTTGCTATCGCCTCAACCGAGGCGATAGCGGATTTCTGATCTCAGAAATGGCAGCAAATCCATTTCAAACCACGGATTGCGCTTCAGCCAGCCGGTGTTGCGCCACGACGGATGCGGCAACGGCAGCACTTTCGGGTTGCCGGGCGCATCCCAGATGGTGCGCCAATCCATCACCGTCTCCGTCAGCGACGGACGACGCGCGGCGCCCATGTGCCACGATTGCGCATAGAGGCCGATTGTCAGCACCACGTCGACCTGGGGCATCAGTGCCATCAGTGGCGCGCGCCAGGCCGGTGCGCATTCGCGGCGCGGCGGCAGGTCACTGCCCTTGGCATCCTGGCCGGGAAAGCAAAAACCCATCGGCACGATGGCGAACTTGGTCGTGTCGTAGAATTCTTCGCTGCTGACGCCCAGCCAATTTCGCAATCGATCGCCGGAGGCGTCGGTGAACGGCATGCCGGTGACATGCACCTTGGTACCCGGTGCCTGGCTGGCAATCAGGATGCGGGCGCTCGACGACGGCCTGAGCACCGGGCGCGGCTCGTGCGGCAACGGCCGGCCGATCGGGTTTTCGACGCAGATACGGCAGGCGCGTACCGTCGCCGCGAAGTTTTCCAGCTCCTCGCTCATTCTCCGGGACTCATTGTCAGGCGGCGGCGCTCGGCCGGCTGGAGACTGCCTGATGCCAGCGCAATATATTGCTGCACTCCTCCGGCACCCTGATGCGCGCCGGCTTCATGAAGTCGATAGCGATCAACCCGGTGATGTCGGCGATCGAATAGGTTTCGCCGGCGATGAATTCCCTGTTCGCCAGTTCCTCATCGAGGATTTTCAGGAATTCGATGGCTTTCGGCTTGTTGGCCTCGCCCCATTCGGGAATCTGCGGAACTTCCCATTCCTTCATCGCCGGATGGATGTGCCGGAACGCGGCGGCGACGCAACCGAGCAGGTTGAGCTCCATGCGTCTTTGCCACATCTCGACCAGCGCCTTGCCAAGCGCGCCGCGCCCGAACAAAGCCGGTTCCGGATGGAGTTCCTCGAAGTAGCGGCAGATGGCTACGGATTCGGTGATGACGGTGCCGTCGTCGAGTTCGAGCACCGGCAGGCGCTGCAGCGGATTGCGCGAGCTGACCGTCTGCTCTCTGTGTTCCATCGCGCCCATATCGACGGGCACCAGCGGAACCTGAATGCCCTTTTCGGCAAGGAAGACGCGTACCCGCCGTGGATTGGGAGCGCGGCCGCCATCGAAGAGTTTCATTCCATCCTCCGGGTTGATCCGACAAATTATACGTTCCTGCTCACCAGAAGCGAAAAATTTCTCGCAAGGCATCGCCGATCGAAGCCAAACTACCGTGCTTTCTTTCGACAACCTCGTGACCATGGCTCTCGCGCCAATCGTGCGGCTCGTCGAAAGTGCCGGCCCAGATGCCGGCCTTGCCGGAACGAGCGGCGGCTTCGTCGGTTTCGAAATCGCCATAGGCAACCGCCCAGCCGGCCTCGACCTGGGCGCGGTTGAGATCCTTGCCGCCGGCCTTGCAATCGCCGAGCAGCCGGCCGTAGCGATCGCGCTGCCAGCCGGTGCAGGAGACGGATTTGCCAGCGATCAGCCTCACCAGCGACTGCCGCGCCAGCTTGCCGCAGGCATAGTCGGCGCCGTCCCTGCGGCAGATTTGCGAATATTCGGGCGCGTCAATGCCACGCATGCGGATGCGCTCGGTACCAAGCGTGATCGTATCGCCGTCATTGACGACGGCGGCACCCTCCGCCTTGCGCGTCTCGATCCGGTCAAGGCGCGCTGCCAGAAGGATCAGCAGACCGAGGACAATGACGGCCAGGGCGTAGTCCACCAGCCCGCGCCAAAGGCTTCGCGGCCGCGGCGGCACGTATCGCTGTCGCGGTCGCCACGACCACGAACGGCTCATATGGCAAACCGTTGGTTAATCATTCGAACGTAGCTTAACAATTTGAAACCGCTGCCCGCATAAATTGAAGTCTCCATGCCCTCGCAACGCTCGACCACAGCGGACAAGTTTATTGTGGACCGCAGGAAACCCCATCGCAACAGCGATGTGGCGCGCGCGGTGCGCAAGACGCGCGACCGTCTTTCGCAGCAGGTCGGAAATCTTGATTTCGACCGCGAGCTCTTAAAACTCCACGCCCGTGCGATGATAGGCAGCGCGACCATCGTTCCGATTCTCGTCCTGGCGACCGCCGCGACGGGTCTGTTTGCTGGAGTGGGTAACGAAATTGGCGTTTGGGCGCTTTTTACACTCATCTGCTACACCATCGTCGTGTTCATGGCGAGGCGCATCGATCAAACAGAAGCTGCCGAACTCAACCCGCTGCAAACGCACAGCGATTTCCTGATAGGCCACTTCCTTTGCGGCCTGGGCTGGGCCTGGTTCGCCTGGCTCGGTTGCGACGCCTGCCAGGTCGATCAGTTCCAGTTGACTAAGGCGGTGGTGCTGCTGCTCGCCATGGCGGCGACCGCGATCACCGCGTCATCGCTGCGCGGTGCGCTGCTGTCGACCTTTGCCGTTCCGGTCGCGGTCTATGCCTATGCCAGTACGAGGCAGTGGATTCCGGTCGAGCTGATCATGGCCGGTTTGCTGATCGCCTCGCTGCCCTTCTTCGTCTATACGGCGCGCCAGCTCAATCGTTCGTCCTTGATGTTGCTCTCGTTTCGCTCCGAAAAGGACGCACTTATCGCCGAATTGGACACGGCGAAATCGATGTCGGACGAAGCGCGACGACGGGCTGAAGACGCCAATCTGGCAAAGTCGCGGTTTTTGGCCTCGATGAGCCACGAGCTGCGGACGCCGCTCAACGCCATTCTCGGTTTCTCCGAGGTAATGGCGAACGAAGTGCTCGGACCGATGAGCAACCCGACCTACCGCGACTATGCTCGTGACGTCCACGACTCTGGCCAGCATCTGCTCGATCTGATCAACGAAATCCTTGACCTCTCGCGCATCGAGGCGGGCCGCTACCAGCTCAACGAGGAGCCGATGATGCTGCTCTCCGTCGTCGAGGATTGCTGTCACATGATGGAGCTGAAGGCGCGCAATAAGGACATCCGTATCGTCCAGGATTTCGAAAGCGCCTTGCCGCGCCTGTTCGCCGACGAACGCGCGGTGCGACAGATCGCGCTCAATCTTTTGTCGAACGCCATCAAGTTCACCGGGACTGGCGGCGAAATCCGCGTGCGCGTCGGCTGGACGGCGGGCGGCGGCCAATACCTCTCCGTTAGGGATAATGGGCCCGGTATACCGGCAGACGAGATTCCGGTCGTGCTGTCCGCCTTCGGCCAGGGCTCGATCGCCATCAAGAGCGCCGAACAAGGCACCGGGCTCGGCCTGCCGATCGTCCAGAGCCTGCTCGCATTGCATGGCGGCGAGTTCGAACTCCATTCCAAACTGCGTGAAGGCACCGAGGCCATCGCCATCTTCCCGCTGAGCCGGGTAATGGAGGAATTGCCTGCACTGCCGACCAAGGCGGTTGCCGCCCGGCGGCGCTAGTCGCCTAACGAACCGCCGCCGCCATGCCCGAACTGGTGAGCGCGGCTGCCTTGACCAGACCCGCGGCAAGGGCCGCCCCTGCCCCCTCGCCGTGGCTCACGCCGAGATCAAGCAGCGGGCGCAGGTCGAGCCGTCCGGCGGCCCGAGCGTGCGTAGGCTCTGGCGACAGACTGGCAAGCAGGCAATGGTCGAGCGCGGCGGGGTTGGCAGCATGCAGTGTCGCGGCGGCGGCTGTCGCCGCCAGTCCATCGAGCAGCACCGGGATCTTCTGCATCCGGGCGGCGAGGATGGCGCCGGCGATCGCCGCGAATTCGCGGCCGCCAACCCGGCGCAACGCTTCGAGCGGGTCCCTGAGACTTGTGCCGTGGAGGACTAGCGCCGCATCGACCACCTCGGCCTTGCGCGCCTGCATCGCCGCATCGGCACCCGATCCGGATCCGACCCAATCGGCACCCTTGCCGCCGAACAGTGCCGCAAACAAAGCCGCTGCTATAGTGGAATTGCCGACGCCGAGGTCGCCAAGGCAAAGCAGATCGGTGCCGCCGGCGACTGCCTCCATGCCGAAGGCCATGGTGGCGGCGCAGCCGCGCTCGTCAAGTGCTGCATCCTCGGTGATGTCGGCGGTCGGAATGTGCAGCGCAAGATCGAACACTTTCAGCCCCAGATCGTTGGCAATGCATATCTGGTTGACCGCAGCACCGCCCGCCGCGCAAAGCTCGACCGCGTTCGCCGTAGCAGCGACAGGCCGCGGCGAAATGCCGTGCCGGGCGACGCCATGATTGCCGGCGAAGATCGCCACCAACGGCCTGTTCACCGCCGGCGGCGCACGGCCGCTCCAGGCGGCGAGCCACGCGGCGATGTCCTCGACGCGGCCGAGCGAATCTTTGGGTTTGTCGGCCTTGGCAAACAACGCACGGACACGGGCTTCGGCCGCCGCGTCGGCCGGCGGCAGGGTCGCCAGAAGATTGCGAAAATCGTCGAAGGGCAGCGCGCTGGTCATGTCGTTGGTGATCATTCCCTGGAGTTGGTGAGCGGCATAGCCGCCTTGCTTCGTAGGCACAACTGCCAGCATTGACGCGAAAGCGGTTGCCGGCGGCGCATTCCGGAGGGCTTGCATTGGCCTTGCCGTTACACCATGTGGAAGCGAGACAAGAGAATATCATGACGGCCATCGAATCCCCATGCATCCTGGTCTGTTCGATCGATATGAAAACCGGCTTCTGCTTCGGGTGCGGCCGCACGCGCGAGGAAATCGGCGCCTGGATCGAGATGACCCCTGAAGTCCGCCGCAGCGTCATGGCCGAGCTGCCGGCCCGACTGGAGATGGTTGAACGCAGACCGCGTCGGGAAACGCGCCGCACCCGCCTCGCGCGCGAACGCGACGCCCTCTCGTGAGCCATATATGAACCGGTTTTTCTGGACTTTGATGATCGTGATCGGGGCCGGCGTGGTCCTGCTCATGCTCAACGATTCCGCCGGCAGCACGTTCGGCGTCGAGAATTACGATTTCAGCCGGCTGATCTGGCTTGGCGCATTGGTCGCGCTCATCGGCGCCGGCCTGCTCAGATCAGGCAGGCCCTTGGGCGCCATGGCCCGCAATCTCGGCACCTGGGTCGTCATCGTGCTCGCATTGATCGCCGGCTATCAGTACCGTTATGAGTTGCAGGATGTCGCCAGCCGGGTAACGGCCGGCCTTGTTCCCGGCAGTCCACTGGCATTGGGGTTGGAAGACGGCCACGCCACCGTGACCCTGGACAAGGCCGGCAATGGCCATTTCGAAGCGCGCATCATGATCAACGGCACGCCGGTCCGGGCCGTGGTCGATACCGGCGCAACCAGCACCGTGCTGACCGCGCAGGACGCGCAAGCGGCTGGGTTCAATCCAGCCGTTCTCAATTTCACCATACCGGTTTCTACCGCCAATGGCATGGCGCGCGCCGCCGCCGTGAGAACCGACGAATTGGCGATCGGCGGGATCGTGCGCAAGGACATGCCGGTCATGATTGCCGCGCCCGGCATGCTCGGCCAGAGCCTGCTCGGCATGAATTTCATCAGCTCGCTGTCCGGTTTTGACGTGCGCGGCGACCGCATGATCTTGCGCGATTGAACAGTCGGGCTGCTTCGGCGCCGCTCAGTGAGCGTTGAGCATCTCGACTGCCTGATCAAACCGGCCGTCCCGTTCCGCCCAGCGCAGGAAGCCTACTCGCTCCACCAGGATCTCTTTCGGCGTCGGCTGCCGACTGAACAACGCCATCGCCTCGTCAATGAACGCATCGAGCGGCATATACTCCTCGCGGGTCGACTGGCCGGGCGTCAGTTCAGTGCGAACCGCGGGCGGCGCAAGCTCGATCACTTCGACCTTGCCCTTGAGTTGCTCGCGCAACGACACCGTATAGGAATGGATCGCCGCTTTGGTGGCATTGTAGGTCGGCGTGCCACTCAGCGGCACAAAGGCCAGGCCTGACGAGACGTTGACGATCACGGCGTTTTGCCGGGCCGCCAGGTGGTCGATTAGCGCGTTGATGAGCCGGATCGGCCCGAACAAGTTGGTGACGATCGTCTCCTCCGCGTCGCGCAGATCGCGGGTCCTAGTCAGATCTTCGCGGCGCATGATACCGGCATTGTTGATGAGCATGTTGAGTGCCGGGTGTTCGGCGACTACGCGCTTGGCAAATGCTGTGATTGCTTCCGAATCTTCGACATCGCCGACCATCGCGTGCATGCCTTCACGCCCGGCAATCGTCCGCTCGAGCGCCTCCTCGCGCCGTCCGGCGACGATCACAGTGTTTCCAAGCGCATTGAAGCGCAGCGCCAGTTCCCTCCCAATACCGGATCCGCCGCCGGTGATGAGGATCGTGTTTCCCGTCGTTTTCATCGTTCTGTGCTCCATGTATTCCAGCTGCTCGGGATCAAACGACGCCACCGTTTGCAAATACCGTCTGTCCGTTGATCCAGGCGCCGTCCCCGCTGCAGAGCGCCGCGATCGCATCGGCAATGTCGGAAGGCTCGCCTAGCCGCTTGTGTGGCGTGCGAGCGGCGAAGCCGACGATCTGCTCGGGGGTCTTGCCGTCGGTGAAGAGGGTTGTGTTCACAAGGCCTGGTGCCATGGCGTTCACCGAGATCATGCGGCCTTCAAGTTCCTTGGCGAGTATGTTCGCGTAGAGTTCCTGCGCGGCCTTGGTGGCGGCGTAAGCTCCGTAGGTCGGGCTGCGCAGCTGAGTGATGCTCGAGGACAGCGCGATGATCCGGCCGCCGTCGCGCACGCGCCGCGCCGCCTCGCGCAGCACGTAGAAACTGCCCTTCTGGTTGACGTCGACCATCCGGCTGAAATCGGCGTCGGTCATGTCGCGGAAAGGCGCAAGCCGCATGATGCCGGCATTGCTCACGACAACGTCGACGCCGCCGAACGCGCGCTCGTTTTCCTCGAACAGGCGTTGCACTGCACTGGGATCGCTGACGTCGGCCTGCACCCAGATGGCGCGCCCGCCAGTTGCCTCGATCTCCCGGACTACGCCGGCCGCGAGATCGCGGTTCTTTTCGCAATTCACGGTGACGGCATAGCCGTCACGAGCGAGGCGCCTGGCCGTCGCTGCGCCGATGCCCCGAGAAGAGCCGGTCACCAGGGCGACCTTGCCGCGCGACGCCGGCGCCTGACCGGTCGTTTGCGCGCGGGCGGCCCCGACCGCGAGTGCTACTGGAGCCATGGCGACCACCGCCAGCACGGCTCGTCTCGGCACCTCGTTCTGTCCAGACATTGGGAGTTCCTTTCCTTGTAGCGAACTTGCTTTTGTCGGGACGTTACATACCGCGCGGGCCGGCCAGGGGCTTGCCAACCCATGCGCAAAACTTGCTCGATTCTGCAGCCCATGTGACGTTTGCGCGCGCGCATGCTAGGTATCGAGCCACGCTACAGGAGAGAGATCACATGGACTCGCTCAAACAGGCCGCTCAGGCTTATGCCAGTCGACATGCCAACAGCGATGGCTTGGCGGTGACGCCTGTGCCGGGTCTCAAGATGATGTACATCGAGTCCCCTTCCGGCGATCTTCATTCAGTCTATCGACCCCTGGTGTGCCTGGTCCTACAGGGCGCCAAGCGCATGACCGTAGGAAGGGAGCAGCAGGTCTTTTCCGCCGGGCAGTCTGTGATCGTGAGCGCGGACATGCCGGTCGTCGGGCGGATCGTGCAGGCGAGCCGGAGCGAACCCTATCTGGCCGTAGCGGTCGAGCTCGAGATGACGATCCTGCGCGAGCTGACGGCGCAACTGGGCAGCGTCCGCCCGCTATGCCCGTCCGAGACACGCACCTTGTTCGCCGAAGACACCGAAGCCGCGGCGCTGGACTGCGCATCGCGGCTGATGAGGCTGTTGGACCGGCCCGATGCGATACCGCTCCTGCGCGACGGAATCATGCATGAGCTGCACTATTGGCTTCTGTCGGGGCCGCACGGCGTCGCCTTGCGGGCACTTGCGGATCCAGAAAGCCACGCGAGCCGCCTCGCCGCGGCCATCGCGATCCTGAGAGCGGAGTACCGATCGCGCGTGTCCGCCGAACGCCTGGCGGCGGCAGCTGCAATGAGCCTCACCGCCTTTCACAAGCATTTCAAACAGATGACATCGCTGACACCGGGACAGTACCAGAAGCGGCTTCGCCTGGTCGAAGCGCGCCGCCTCATGGTGGATGAAGGCCTCTCGGCAAGCAGCTCTGGGTTCGAGGTGGGCTACGAGAGCATCTCGCAATTCACGCGCGAATATGCCCGACTGTTCAAAGCGCCGCCGAAGCGCGACGCCCTTCGCGTCCGGAGCGCAGCACGCGGGATCAGAGAAGAAATGCCGGACGGCGAGCGGGCGCGCGCTGCTTAGCCCGACTTGCCTCAGCTATCGACGGTCCTCTGGATTGCTGAACGGACTGCGTAGACGCGCCGCATGATCTTGCTCGACTGAACAGTCAGGCTGCTTCCGCATCCGCCCTGCCGAAATCGACTGCAGCGAAAGCCGCCTTCAGAACATCCGGTCCAGCGCCGGGCCTTGTCGCGTCAGTGGAAAGGATCTGCCGGTAGCGGCGCGCGCCAGGCAGACCGTGGAACAAGCCGACCATGTGACGGGTGACATGACCAAGCCGCCCGCCCCGCTCGATATGGCGCGCCGCATAGTCCGCCATGGCATCGATCAGCGCGACAAAATCGAGCGCGTCGGGTTTGTCGCCGTAAAACGCGGCATCGACGCCTGCCAGAATACCCGGCGTGTGATACGCGGTGCGGCCGAGCATGGCGCCGTCGACGTGATCAATGTGGTCAAGCGCTTCTTCAAGAGATTGAATACCGCCATTGATGCCAATGAATTTGTTTTGTTTTCTGGCTTTCAGCCGATAGACCCTGCTGTAGTCGAGCGGCGGGACGTCGCGGTTTTCCTTCGGGCTCAGCCCTTCCAGCCACGCTTTCCGGGCATGCACCCACAGCGCGTCGGCGCCGGCCGCGAAAACGCCGTCCGCCAGCGCGTCGAGCGCCGGCTCAGGATCCTGCTCGTCGACGCCGATCCGGCATTTGACTGTGACGGGGATACTGACGGAAACCTTCATCGCCGCAATGCAGTCAGCGACAAGAACTGGTGCCTTCATCAGGCAGGCACCGAACGTGCCCGACTGGACGCGATCGGACGGGCAGCCGACATTGAGATTGATCTCGTCATAGCCGAAGGCTTCGCCGATGCGCGCCGCCTCGGCAAGCTTCTGCGGATCGGAGCCGCCGAGCTGCAACGCGACTGGATGCTCGGTATCGTCGAAGCCGAGTAAGCGCTCGCGCGCGCCCCGGATGACCGCGTCGGCCACGACCATCTCGGTGTAAAGCAGCGCCCGGCGTGTCAACTGACGATGAAAGAACCGGCAGTGCCGGTCCGTCCAATCCATCATCGGCGCAATAGCCAGTCTATGTGCTTGATACGTCATCGTTTTTGTTTAACTTTAAATCGTTAGCTTGTGTCAAGTACACACGAGCGTGCGCCACGATACTGCGCTTTTCGCCAAACCTTCGGTGAACTCATCAAGCTCCATATCGATGACATGTGCGAGGTTGGCAAGGCCTGCCAGACCCGCGCGCGCGCCGCGTTGCGATCAACTGTCGTCGGCGACAGATGAAGACCGGCCGTTGGCCGGCATCATGGCCGGACCGCCGGCGTCTCGACCCGCAAGCCACGGGCCCGCTCCGTCAGATGGAGCTCAAGGTCAACGAGTTCCGGTGCGCCAAAGGCGAAGGGCTCCGCCCTGACCCCGATCATGCAGTTGCGCAGGCGCCGCTGCAGCGAACCGACTGTCTGCCATTCCAGCCGGTAGAGCGGATAGCCGGTCGGATGCGCCTGCGGGATGACGCTGCCGCCGAGTCGCTTGCCCGAGTTGTCGTCGTGGCAGGAGGCGCAGGAAAGATCGAGCTGGCCGATACGGCTCTGGAACAGACGCCGACCGTTGTCACGAAACGGCGCGAGCCGGGCGTCGGTCGCCGGTGTGAGCATGCCGCGCGACTGACGTGCCACATAGGCCGTCAGGGCGAGCAACGCGTCAGATTCCGGCGCCTGCGGCTCGGCCTGCTGGCGCTCCGCGCGGCAGGAATTGATGCGCCCGGCAAGGTCGATCGGCCGTCCCATCGCCTCGTCAAAGGCCGGATAGCGTGTGGCAACGCCGCGCATCGTCTGACTGGCATCGCCATGGCAGCCGGCGCAGGCGACATCCGCCCTGCCCTCGGCCTGTTGCCAGAGCTGCTCGCCCTGCAGCACCCACAGCATGCCGGGGTTGCTCATGTCGTCGGCCTGCAGCGCCTGCGTCTCCGGCGTCATGAAGTCGAAGCCGGAGCGCTTCGCGCTGCCTTCGATGCCGGCAGCGATGGCCATGCTGCAGACGACCGCCGCGATGATCCCCACCAGGCCCCAGAGGGCGCGCATCAGCTCACCGTGATTTCGGCCGACGCCGTTTGGCTCTTCCCGGCATCGTCCGTCCAGGTGAAGTCGATCGTGCCGCTCGTCGTGGCGAGGAGCGTGAAGGCGATGAACGGATTGGCCGATACCGCTGGAAAGAGATCGGCCGAAAACACCTCCTCGCCGTTGTAGGTACAGGCAAAACGGCGGATGATGTCGCGTGGGATGTTGATGCCGTTCGGGCCGACACGGTAGCCGGTCTCCATCGGGTGCGCGATCATCGCTCGGATCTCGACGACCTCGCCCTGCCTGGCCGCTTTCGGCACGTTGACGAGTGCGCGCGCCATTATGAGAGATCCTCGATACAGGCGGCCAGCGTGACGATCGCGCTTGCACGGCTTGACCAGAAGCTGCCGTCGCTCATCTCAGCGACCGCGACCACCACCTGGGAGGTCGCGAGCCGGATCCTCGTCGAGACGGTGGCGCGGCCCGAGCGCGGCCCGAGCCTGAAAACCGCGGCATTCGCCTCCGGGTTCTTCTCGTTGAAGACCGCGATGCGCCGGACATAATCGTCCGCGGTCATCGGGCTCTCGGCGGCGACCGTGATCCCGACCGCATTGCCGTTTTCGACCAAAGGCGGCAGGTCGAGCCGGACGCGGCCGTCGAGAACGTCGGCTCCCCCGGTGAAGGTACGGATCGCTTCATCGAGGCTCGGACGGGCAACGGCCCAGCGCGGCAGGCTGATCACCAGAAGGCCGGTCATGCCGGCCCGAATAAACTGCCGCCGTCCGACCAAGCCTCCGTGAACTCGAAGCGGGTCTTCGCGCATAATCACCCCTTCAGTGTCGTGAGATAGGCGACGATATCCTCGATGTCGGCGCCGGTCAGGATCGGTTTGCTGCGCCAGGCGGTGGCGACGCGCCGGCCTTCCTCTTCCGCGATCCGGTAGTAGGAAGGCATGCTCGTATTCGGCACGAGCCGCTTCATGTCGACTAGGCGCAGCCGGATCTGGCCTTCCGAAAGTCTTGCCCCGACGCCGGTCAGGTCGGGCGCCAGCGTGCCATGCAGATGCGCATCGGGGAACGGCCCGCTGTGGCAGAGCGTGCAGAGGCTGCGCTGCCGGTCCGAGATCAGCGCGGCGCCTCGCGCCGGATCACCCTTGCCGCCGACCAGAGGCTCCATGATCGCGTCGCCGGTCACGACGTAAGATACCGCCTCCTCGCCGACACCGGGCGAGGCCGCAAGCAGCAATCCCGCAACAGCGAGGCAAGCCATCCTCATCATCCGAACATTTCGCTGGTGATCGTCCGGAACCAGTCCTCCGCATAGGCCGCTTCCAGTTCGCGAACGGAGGACGGCGCTTCGAGCGGGCTTGTGCCGCCCGCACCCTCCACCTCGGCAAGCAGGCCGTCGCGCGGCTGGTAGACGCCGGCGATCGAAATGCCATAGCCGGGCGCGACCAGGCTGTAGCAGGTGTTGATGAGCTTCGGCTGCGCCGGCTGCCGCTCCCTGACCAGCGCGGCGACCGCCGCAGCGCAGGCTTTTGCCTGGGCGTTTGCGCTGAAGGCGGATTTCGGCATCGCCCCGCCGATCGCCGCGTCGCCGACGACGTGGATCGCTGGCTGCAGGCGGGACTCGAAGGTGACCGGGTCGATCGGGCACCAGCCCGTCTGATCCGCGACACCGGCCGACTGCGCGATCCTGCCCGCACGTTGTGGTGGGATCACGTTGGCGATATCGGCCTTGTGGCTGCCGAACTCGGTCACCAGCGTCCTTGTCGCCGGGTCGACTTCCGTCACCCTGCCGCCCGAGGACAGCGGCACCCATTCAATCAGGCCGGGATAGAGCTCTCGCCAGGCGGCTTCGAACAGCCGCTGCTTCGAAAAGGCGTCCTTGGCGTCGAGGATGATCAGCTTCGAGCGTGGCTTGCTGGTCTTGAGGTAATGCGCGATCAGGCTTGCTCGCTCGTAGGGACCGGGCGGGCAGCGGAACGGATTGGCTGGCGCGGAGAGAATGACCACCCCACCGTCCGGCATCGCCGCGAGCTGGTCGCGCAGCAGCAACGTCTGCGGCCCCGCCTTCCAGGCATGCGGCATGATCTCCGCCGCCGCCTCGTCGTAGCCCGGCAGCGCGTCGAAGCGCAGATCTACGCCGGGCGCCAGCACCAGCCTGACGTAGCCGATGTCAGTTCCGTCATCCAGCCGAACGCGCCGGCGCTCGGCATCGACGGCGACAGCGCGCTTGCGGATGAACCCGATGTCGCCGAACCGGTCATAGCCGAAGGTCTGCGCCTCGATACCGCGCAGCCCTGCAAGCACGGCATTGCTGAACGGGCAGGCCAGATAGGCTGTCTCCGGCTCGATCAGCGTCACGGCAAGGTCGCGATCCAGCTGCTTCAGTGCGCGGGCGCAGCTTGCCCCGGCAAAGCCGCCGCCGACCACGACCACGCTGGGCTGCGCCTGTGCGCGTACCTGCGGCGCAGCAAGGACCGCCGCGGCGACGCTGGCCGCCGCGCCGCCGATCAAGGCTCTACGGCTGGGCATGGCGTGCCGACTCGGGTTTGGCGAGCCATTCGGCGATGGCGCGCGTCTCTTCCTCGGTATATCCCCTAGCGATGCGGTCCATGACCGTCGCCTTGCGCTCACCGGAACGGAAGGCTTGCATCTGGGCGACGATGTCGTCCGCCGCGTGGCCGTCGAGCGAGGAGATGGCTGAGCCAAGCGCCGCCGGCCCGTGACAGCCGGTGCACGCCGCCGCACCAGGCGCTGCGCCGGCCCATGCCGGCGCGCTGGCCGCAAGCGCCGCAACCAGGACGGGCGCGAACGATCGTCCGCGCCTGTTCTTTGGGCGCATCATGTCATGCGAGGTCATGGTTTTTCAGCGGCAGCGTGCGGATGCGCTTTCCGGTGGCGGCGAAGATCGCATTGAGGACGGCCGGCGCGGCGACCGCGATGGTCGGCTCGCCGACGCCGCCCCAGAAGCCTCCGGACGGCAGGATGATCGTCTCCACCGCCGGCATTTCGGCCATGCGCATAACCTCGTAGCTGTCGAAATTCTCCTGCTCCATGCGGCCGCCATTGACGGTGCATTCGCCGTAGATGCAGGCGGAAAGGCCATAGACGAAGGAGCCCTCGACCTGCCGCTCCACTTGTGCGGGATTGACGACATGACCCGGATCGGTGGCCGCCACGATGCGATGGATCCTGAGCTGCCCGTCGGTGACCGAAACCTCCGCTGCCGCCGCGACATAACTGCCGAAACCCATGATCTGCGCCAGGCCGCGGTGAACGCCGGCGGCTGGCGGGGTGTCCCAGCCGATCCGTTCGGCAACCGCCTCCAGCACGGCGAGGTGCTTCGGATGCTTGGCCATCAGCTTGCGGCGGAAGGCGAGCGGGTCGACGCCGGCCGCATGGGCGAGTTCGTCCATGAAACACTCGACGTAGAGCGCATTCTGGTTGAGGTTCACGCCACGCCAGAAGCCCGGCGGGATCGGCGGGTTGCGCATGGCATGGTCGATCCGCAGATTGTCCACCGTGTAGCCCAGTGTGCCTTCCGTGCCACTGAGGACGAGGCCTTGGAAGACGACGGGGTCCATGCCGTTCTGCATGCCTTCCGGCCGCACCGCCGCAAGGATCGACTGGCCGGATATACGCATGTGCAGAGCGGTCAGGTTGCCGTCCGCGTCGAGCGCGCCCGTCAGTCGGCACCGCGTCGTCGGATGATAGGCGCCGTGCAGCATGTCCTCTTCACGCGACCAGATGAGCTTTACGGGTGCTCCCGGCACCTGCTTGGCAATGCTGACCGCTTGACGCACATAGTCCTGGAAGTTGCCGCGCCGGCCGAAGCCGCCGCCGAGATGGATCTTATGCACCTCGCATTGCTGCACCGGCAGGCCGGCGGCCTCGGCCGCTGCGGCAAGGCTCGCCTCGCCATTCTGGGTCGGCACCCAAACCTCGCAGCGCTGAGGCGTGTAGAGCGCCGTCGCGTTCATCGGCTCCATGGTTGCGTGGTTCTGATAGGGATAGGCATAAGTCGCCGTGACCGTTCGGCCGCCAGCGGACAGGGCGGCTCCAGCGTCACCTTGCTCGGCGCCAATGAAGGCGTCATTTGCGCCGAGGCCTTCTTCGAGCATCGCCGCGATCGAGGCGCTGGTGACCTGCCGGTTGGGACCTTCGTCCCAGACGACCGGCAAGGCATCGAGAGCGGTCTTCGCCCGCCACCACGTGTCGGCGACAACCGCAACGGCGGTCTCGTCGACCTGAACGACGGTGCGCACCCCGGGCATTTCAGCCACCACCGCCGCGTCGAAGCTCTCCACCTTGCCGCCGAAATACGGGCAGGCCCGGATTGCCGCGTTGAGCATGTTCGGCAGCTTGAGGTCAATGCCGTAGACCTGGCTGCCGTTGAGCTTATCGGCCGTATCAAGCCGCGGCAGCGGCTTGCCGGCTATGGTCCAATCCTTCGGGTCCTTCAGCGTGACATTGGCGGGCGGCGTCATCCGCGCAGCGGCGGCGGCCAACTGTCCATAAAAGGTGGCGCGATCCGATGCCGCATGCGTGACCATGCCCATCCTTGCGGTACATTCGCTGGCCGGCACGCCCCATTCGGCGGCCGCAGCGGCAATCAGCATCTCACGCGCAATGGCGCCACCAATACGCACATATTCGTGCGATTCGCGGATGCCGCGGCTGCCGCCAGTCGAGAAATTGCCCCATACGCGGTCGCGCGCTAGGTTTTGGGCCGGCGACGGATATTCGGTCGTGACCTTCGACCAGTCGCAATTCAGCTCCTCGGCGACGAGTTGCGCCAGGCCTGTCAGCGTCCCCTGCCCCATCTCAGAGCGGGCGATGCGGATGACCACCGTGTCGTCGGGCCTGATCACCACCCAGGCATTGATCTCCGGCGCGGTCTCGGCGCCCTCGGCAAGTGCGGGCTTGATGAACGGCACGTTGAACCCGAGGGACATGCCGCCGGCCGTGGAGGCCACGCCGATGATGAAGCTGCGGCGGGAGATGGAAATTATGGCGTTCATGACTGTTCTCCTCAACCGCGTTGCGTGGCTTCGCCGCCATTGGCGGCCAGCTTGATCGCGGCGCGGACCCGGTTGTAGGTGCCGCAGCGGCAGATATTGGTGATCTCGGCGTTGATGTCTTCGTCCGTGGGGTTCGGGTTCTGCATGAGCAGACCCGCCACAGCCATGATCATGCCGGCCTGGCAGTAGCCGCATTGCGGTACGTCGAGCGCCAGCCACGCCTGCTGGACCGGATGCGAACTATCCGGCGAAAGCCCCTCGATGGTGGTGATTTGCTGGTCCGGCTCGACGGCGCTCACCGGAAGCACGCACGAGCGCGTGGCGGCGCCGTCTATATGGACGGTGCAGGCGCCGCAAGCGGCAACCCCGCAACCGTACTTCGTTCCGGTAAGCCCGATCTGCTCGCGGATCACCCATAGCAGCGGCGTGTCCGGATCGACCTCGATGTCACGTGGCGTGCCGTTGACGATCAATCTGGCCATTGTGCAATCCTTTCGATCAAAGGCTGGCGAGGACCGCCGTCCGGATGCCGCGCGGCATGGCCTGGCGGCAGAGACCGGAAGTCCCGGCTAGCGACGAGGCCAAATTAGCCAGGACCTGTCGCAGAACCTTGTCCCGTTGACCGGCAGTTCATCGCAAGCTGTCGCAGGCGAAGCGTTCTGATACACTTCGTTACACTTCTCACGGTTTGTTGATGTCGTGCGAGATTGCCGCCATGGTGCGGAAGGTGATCATCCGTGTAGACGCAAACTAGATATCGTCGATACTGGCCGACTATTTAGCGGCGGCTTTGGAGCATTGCATGGAAGTGGCGCAGCACATCGCGGTCGTCGACGACCACAGGGACATCCGCGACCTCGTCGGGAAATACCTCACCCAGCAGGGTTATCGCGTCAGTGTCGCCGACAGCACGGCCGCGCTCAAACGGCTGCTCGACCGCAGCTTGCCCGATCTCATCGTCCTCGACGTCATGATGCCTGGCGAGGACGGCATTGCCGCCTGCCGGCACGTGCGCGGGACGGTCGACGTTCCGATCATCTTCCTCACCGCCATGGCCGAGGAGATCGACCGGATCGTGGGCCTCGAGATCGGGGCCGACGACTACCTGACCAAGCCGTTCAATCCGCGGGAACTGCTGGCGCGGATCAAGGCCGTGCTCAGGCGCGTCCACAGCCTGCCGCCGCAGCGCGGCCGTCTCAAGTCGAATGCCCTTCGGTTCGACCGTTGGACGCTGAATGTCGGCCGCCGCGAGCTGGTCGGGCTCGACGGCGTGGCGGTCGCGCTCAGCACGGCTGAATTCCGCCTTCTCACCGCCTTCATCGAGCATGTCGGGATCGTGCTCAGCCGGGATCAGCTGCTCGACCTCACGGTCGGGCGCACCGCCGACGGTTTCGATCGGGCCGTCGACAACCAGGTGAGCCGGCTGCGCAAGAAGATCGAGGCGGATCCGAAGAGTCCGATGCTGATCAAGACGCACTGGGGCGGCGGCTACTGCTTCACCGCCGAGGTGGCCCAGGCATGATGCTGTTGTGGAGACGCAGCCTGGCGGCCCGCTTCCTCATGCTGGTGCTGCTCGCGCTCGCCCTGTCGCAGGCGATCACCTTCCTGATCTCGTGGGACGAGCGCGGACAGGCCCTGCACGCGGCGGCCAAGGGCGAGTTCGTCAGCCGCACGTCCTCGCTTGCGCTTCTGCTGGACACGACGCCCCCCTCGCTTCGGCCCGACATACTCAACGTCAGCGGCACGGCCTATACGCGCTTCTGGACCTCGGACGACGGACCGAGCAATCCCCTCGCCTGGCAACAGGAGGCTTTTACTCAGCTCGCCAAGCCGCTGCCCGGGATTGCCGGCAAATATGCCGCCTACATGAACGGCCAAGCTTCGAGCGCAGTCGATGCCGCCGACCCTTCCGTGCCGCCGCGCATGTTGGATTTGTCCGGCAATGGCAGGCCCTTCTCGCGGCCGGCCAAGTTTCTTTATATGGACGCCGCCCCAAACGGCATGGGCCTTTCCGTCCGCCTCGATGACAGCACCTGGCTGAATGCCGCCTACGCCAAGGCGATGCCGAACGCCTTTTGGACGACGCAATCGGCGATATCGCTGGCGCTCACCGCGCTCATCCTGTCCGCCATCGCGATTTTCGGGGCGCAGGCAATCGCGCGTCCGCTGCGACGGCTCGCCAATGCCGCTGAACTGTTCGGCCGCGGCGAGGCCGTGCCGCGGCTGCCGGAATCAGGGCCGGACGACATCCGCCAGACCGCCGAGGCGTTCAATCGCATGCAGGAGCGCCTGCAGCGCTTCGTCGAAGACCGCACGCGCATGCTGGCGGCGATCAGCCACGACCTGCGCACGCCGCTGACCTCGCTCCGGCTGCGCGCGGAGTTTGTCCAGGATTACGAACTCCAGGAAAAGATGCTGAAGACCATCGAGGAGATCCAGACGATGACGGAAGCGGCGTTGGCCTTCGCGCGCGAGGACGCTGCGGTAGAGGCGACGCGAACCGTCGATCTTTCGGCGCTGGTCGGCAGCCTCTGCGACGATCTCGCAGAGCTAGGCCAAAACGTCACCGTCAGCGACGGTCCCAAGGTGCTGTATCGCTGCCGGCCGGACTCCCTGCGCCGGGCGATCCGCAACCTCGTCGAAAACGCCGTCCGCTACGGCGAGCAGGCCAAGGTGAGCCTGGTCAGCAGTGCCGACAGCCTGGACATCGTAGTCGAGGACGCCGGTCCCGGCATTCCGCAAGGCGATATGGAGCAGGTGTTCGCCCCTTTCTTCCGCCTGGAGCAGTCACGCAACCGGGAGACCGGCGGCGTTGGGCTCGGCCTGTCAATTGCCCGCGCCATCGCCCGCCACCACGGCGGCGACATCGTGCTGGAGAACCGGAGCGAGGGCCTTCGGGCACTCATCAGGCTGCCGCTGATCGACATGGCCAAGCAGCTTGCCCCGGCGCCCGTGCCTGAGCCGAAACCTCCGACCGGACTGCGATCCCGAAACCGTCCCGCGATCGGAACTCCCGCGTTGCCGCGCCATAATTAGATCATCGCTGTCGCAGCGAAGGACAAGTCACGACCTGCATCCTCCCGCGCCTCCTCGACCCAGCCGCCGCTCTCGCTGGTGAGCGGCTGGTCTTGCCGGAAGCCTCCGGTCACCAGCAAAGCCCCTCCCCGAACGTTCCGCAAAGGTCATCCGATGAACCATTCACATGCCACGACACGCAACCACGTAATTTCCGCCGGAGTTGCGACCGCATCCCTGCGCACGTCTGTCACGCGAGCGCGTACGTCCCTGGCTGCGCTCTTGGCTGCCGCCGGCCTGCTGTTGCCGGGCGCCGCTTCCGCGCAGCAGGCCGACGGCGAGCGGCTGTTCCGGCAGCGCTGCGGGACCTGCCATAGCTTGGAGCCAGGCCAGAACAGAACCGGTCCGCATCTGTCGGGCGTCATCGGCCGCAAGGCGGGCAGTGTCGAGGGCGCCCGTTATTCGGCCGCGCTGCGGGAGTCGGGCATCGTCTGGGAAGGCGGTACCCTTGATACCTTCCTCGCGGCGCCACGCCAGATGGTTCCGGGCACGTCGATGACAGTGGGCGTTCCCAACGCCGCCCAGCGCGCCGCGATAATCGGCTATCTGGAAGGTGCGGTCGCGCAATAGTGTCCGCTGACGAAGCCAAAGTTGCGTGCGTAGCCCTGTTCAATCGACCTGCCCAGAGTATCCGCGAAGCTGTGAATACCGGCGGATCTGCTCAGGGGTAAGCAACTCGGCCATGTCGAGATGATAGCGCAGGTGCGCTGCTCGTAGCGCGCCTTGCACGTCGGCGATGGTTTTTGTCATTTCAACGAGGTGCGTCGACGTTATCTTTCGTTCGGAAAACAAGCGGTCCAGTTCGGTCTCTTCCTCGATGATTCGTCTTCCGAGCGGGATGGTTTCTGCCTTCATCTGATCCAGCAGGGCCTTGGTCCGCGAGGCCTGTTCGTCGCTGAGATCAAGAGCATCACGGAGATCGAGGACATGTGACGGACCCGGATAGGAATTGAGTTCGGCCGCCAATGCCAGACCCATCCCTCGCCCCGCCATAAGGTCGGAAATCTGCTCGTCCGAGAGCGCTTTCACGCGGCGCGTCTCCATCCCGGAATAAGACGAAGTGGCTGGATCCTTTCCTTCAGCGGCCTTGTGATGGTTGATGCTGCCATGCTGCTGCGCCAGTCCGTGAGGGGCGGCAAGAAAAGTCAGCATGAGAGACAGCACGGCAATGGGGATGCGGTTCATCGAATGATCTCTAGCGTTTCATGTGCGCGACGTTTGACACGGCCGCGGGAACTGAAACATGATTACGATCATGTCGGAACTCCTCTTCGAGCGATTCCTCGAACTCGCGGAACGAGAGCAATCTCTCCCTGCCGGCAGCGTCCTGTTTCGTATGGACGACCCGGTGCTGTCGCTCTTCCTGGTCACCGCGGGAGAACTGCGCCTTGTTCGTGCACTTCCTGACGGGTTCCAGCTGACGTTGCAGCGTGCCGGCTCGGCTTCGATCCTGGCTGAGGCTTCGCTGTTTGCGGATCGATATCATTGCGACGCCTTGGCAACCGAGGAATCGACGGTGCGCGCCGTGCCAATCACCAAGGCCAAGGCGGCGCTCGAAAGCGATCGCGCGCTGGCCTCCTCACTGCTGCGACACTTGGCAGGCGAGGTCCACCAGACGCGAACGCGAACCGAGATACTATCCCTGAAATCCGTCGCAGCGAGGGTTAGTGCCTGGATGGCATGCAACGGCGGCGTCTTGCCGCCCAAGGGACGCTGGCATCATGTTGCGTCGGAGATCGCCGTTACGCCGGAGGCGTTTTATCGGGAGCTTGCCCGCCGGCGACGGTGTGCTGCCGGCATGATGCATCCCCACATGCCGCCCGACATCATCTGATACTTTTTTTGCTCCTCCTATTCCGCGGCCAATCTAGTCGGAGCCGCTACCAGCGGCTCTTCAACGACACTCCGCCTCGGCAACCGCCAGCCCTTGACGATGCCGTAGACGGCCGGAATCACGACGAGCGTCAGGATCGTTGAGGAAATCATGCCGCCGATCATGGGGACGGCGATGCGCTGCATGACTTCCGATCCGGTTCCCGTGCTCCACAAGATCGGCAACAAGCCCGCCATGATGGCGACGACTGTCATCATCTTCGGTCGCACCCGCTCGACGGCGCCGAACATGATCGCCTCGTTTAGATCCGTGCTTGTCAAACCACGCTTCTGGGCCGCACATCTGACCCCCGTATCCGTCCACGCCTTGTCGAGATAGATCAGCATGATGACGCCCGTTTCGGCCGCCACGCCCGCGAGCGCAATGAAACCGACGGCGACCGCAACCGACATGTTGAAGCCCAGCCACCACATCATCCAGATGCCGCCGACGATCGCAAAGGGCAGCGACAGCATGACGATCAGCGTCTCGGTCAGCGTGCGGAAATTGAGGTAGAGCAGCAGGAAAATCAGCGCCAGCGTCAGCGGCACGACAATCTTCAGCCGCGCCTGGGCCCGCTCGAGATATTCGAACTGCCCGCTCCAGGCGACGGAATAACCGGGTGGTAGCTTCACTTCGGCGGCGACTGCGGCTTGAGCCTCGTTGACATAGCCGCCAAGGTCGCGGCCAGCGATGTCGACGAAGATGTAGACGGCGAGTTGGCCGTTCTCGGTGCGGATCGAGGTCGCGCCGCGCGTGAGTTCGATCTTGGCGACCTCGCCGAGCGGCACAGAGCCACCGCCGGGCAGCGCAATCTGCACGTCCCGGGCGATCGCGCCGGGATCGCTTCTGAGAGCGCGTGGATAGCGGATCGCAACGCCATAACGTTCACGGCCCTCGACAGTGGACGTAATGACCTTCGCGCCAAGCGCCACGGAGATCACATCCTGAACATCGCCGACCGAGAGGCCGTAGCGCCCAAGGGTGGCTCGGTCCGGCACGATGTCGAGATAGTAGCCGCCTATCACCCGCTCGGCATAGGCGCTCGACGTGCCGGGCACCGCCCGCAGCACCGCCTCGATCTGCCGAGCAACGTTTTCCATTTCACCGAGTTCGGTCCCGTAGACCTTGACTCCGACTGGCGTGCGTATGCCCGTGGACAGCATGTCGATACGGGCGCGGATCGGCATCGTCCATGCATTCGACACGCTCGGAAACTGCAGTGCTGCGTCCATCTCGGTCTTCAGGCTTTCCGAAGTGACCCCGGGCCGCCATTGCGATTTCGGTTTGAGGTTGATGATCGTCTCGAACATCTCGGTCGGCGCGGGGTCGGTGGCGGTCTGAGCCCGGCCAGCCTTGCCGAAGACGGAATCGACTTCCGGAAAGGACTTTATGATCCGGTTTTGCATCTGCATCAATTCGGCCGCCTTGGTGACCGAAACTCCCGGCAAGGTGGTCGGCATGTACATCAGCGTCCCCTCATCGAGGTTCGGCATGAACTCGCTGCCGAGCTGGCGCGCCGGCCAGACCGTCACGGCAAGAGCCACGACGGCGAGCAGGATAGTGAAGGTCTTCGCCTTCAGCACCCCGGCAATGATCGGCCGATAGAGACCGATTAGCAGCCTGTTGAGCGGGTTGCGATGTTCCGGGATGATCCGGCCGCGGACAAAGATGACCATCAGAGCGGGCACGAGCGTGACCGAAAGCAGCGCTGCCGCTGCCATAGCGAAGGTTTTCGTGAAAGCCAGCGGCCCGAACAGCCGGCCTTCCTGGCTTTCAAGCGTGAAGATCGGAAGGAATGAGACGGTGATGATCAGCAGGCTGAAGAATAGCGCGGGTCCGACTTCTGCTGCGGCGTTGACCAGCACTTCGATGCGGGGCTTGCCCGGTGGCGCGCGTTCGAGGTGCTTGTGGGCGTTTTCGATCATTACGATGGCCGCATCGATCATCGCGCCGATGGCGATGGCCATGCCACCGAGGCTCATAATGTTCGAACCGAGGCCGAGCAGCTTCATCGCGGCGAAGGCCATTAGGATGCCGACCGGCAGCATGATGATCGCCACCAGCGCGCTTCTGACGTGAAGCAAGAAGACGATGGTGACGAGAGCGACCACGATGCTCTCCTCCACCAATGTCGACCTCAGCGTCTTGATCGCGGAGTTGATGAGTTCCGACCTGTCGTAGACGGGGATGATCTTGGCGTTGCCTGGTAGGCTCTTTTCGATCTCGCGGAGGCTCTCCTTGGCATTCTCGATGACGGTCAGAGCATTCGCGCCGACCCGTTGAAGCACGATGCCGCTTGCAACCTCGCCCTCCCCGTTGAGTTCGGCAATACCGCGCCGTTCGTCCGGCACGATTTCGACCTTGGCCACGTCGCCAAGCCGGAGCGGCACGCCGCCCACGGTCTTGAGCACGATGCTCTCTATGTCGGCCACGTTCTTCAGATAGCCGCGCCCGCGCACCATGAACTCGAACTCGGAGATCTCGACCGTTCGCCCGCCGGTATCCATGTTGCTGGTGCGCACCGCTTCGCCGACTTCCGCGAGCGTTACGCCTTGAGCGCGCATCCGCACCGGATCGACGACGATCGAATACTGCTTGACGAAGCCTCCGAAGCTCGCGACCTCCGAAACGCCTTCGGCTTTCGAGGCCGCAAAACGAACGACCCAGTCCTGAAGGGATCGGAGTTCGGCGAGCGACAGTTCCTTGGCGACGACGGCATACTGATAGACCCAGCCGACGCCTGTCGCGTCGGGTCCGAGCGTTGGGGCAACGCCGTCGGGTAGCCGGCTGGCGGCCGCGTTCAGGTATTCGAGCACGCGGCTTCGAGCCCAGTAGAGATCGGTGCCGTCCTCGAAAATCACATAGACGAAGGACACTCCGAAGAACGAGAAACCGCGGACCACCTTCGATCGCGGCACGGTCAGCATCGAAGTCGTCAGCGGATAAGTGACCTGGTCCTCGACAACTTGCGGAGCCTGGCCCGGATAGTCTGTGAAGACGATAACTTGCACATCCGACAGGTCGGGTATGGCATCGAGCGGCAAGGTCTTGACAGCGTAGACGCCTGCCCCGACCGCGAGCGCGCTGGCGAACAAGACAAGAACCAGGTTGCGCGTCGACCAAGCAATGAGGTTGGCGATCATGGCTGCGCCTCCGCGGGCGTCAGTGCGCTGAGCGCCGCCTTGAGGTTGCTTTCGGCATCGATCAGGAAGTTCGCAGATACGACGACCTTTTCGCCTTCGGTAATGCCCTGCGTGATCTCGGCCATGCCCTCGCCCCGCATGCCGACCTTCACGTCGCGCGGCTCGAAGCTGCCTTCGCCTTTGTCGACAATAACGACCTGTCGATCGCCCGTGTCGATGACGGCGCTGTCGGGCACGGTTACGGCAGGATCGTTGCCGCCCGTCGCGATCTCCACATCGGCATACATGTTGGCAAGCAACAGCCCGTTGGGATTTGCGAGTTCGATGCGAATCCTCGCGGTCCGAGTCTGGCCCTGGATTTCCGGATAGATCAGGCCGACCTTGCCTTCGAAGACCTTGCCCGACAAGCTGCGGATGCGCACAGTCGCCTTGTCTCCGACGCGAACAGAGCTCAGCTCGTATTCTGGCACGTCAGCCATCACCCAGACGGTCGAGGCGTCGGCGATCCGAAACAGCGTTTCCCCGGCTTCGGCCATCATGCCGTCGACGGCCCTGCGTTCCAACACAACGCCATTGCGTGGCGCTACAAGCGTCACCGAGATCGGCACCTTCCGGGTTTTCTCGATTTCGACGATTGCTTCGGCGGGAACGCCAAGGTTCGTCAACCGCTGCAAGCTGCCGCTGGCGGTTGCCTTGCTCGAGCCGCTCCTTAGATCGGCGGCGTAGAGCGCGCCCGCGGCAGCTATTTCCTTGGCATAGAAACTGACGAGGGGCCGCCCTTTTTTGATTGTTTCTCCCGTAGTGATGTCGGCCACTTTTTCGAGGAACGCCTCGGTGCGAATCGAGACGACGCTTACGCGGCGCTCATCGAACGTGACGGTGCCGGGAATGCGGACCGGCCGTACGATTGCGCCTCTGGTGGCGGGTACCGTCTTCACACCCGTTCGCTGCAGTTTTCCGGTCGATAGCTTGACGGTCGCGCCGTCCTTCGCTTCGCCTTCGAAGACCGGGATGTAGGCCATCCCCATGGAATCCTTCTTTGGCGTCGGCGATGTATCCGGCAGGCCCATCGGATTGCGGTAGTAGAGGATTTTCCGCTCGCCCGGCGCCGTCGCTTCGGCCCCCTTCGCCTCGTCCTTGGGACGCGCCTCGAAGCTCACGTCTTCGCTCGCCAGCACCGCCACGAAATCCCGACCATCCGGGGTTTGCTTCGGTGTCGACGAATAGACTGGATTGCCGTCAGGATGACGATAGTAGAGGACTGGATCGGAGGCAGACGAGCCGACAACCGTCGGGGTCTGTTCCGCTCCGAGCGCGCTTGCGATGTTGGCGCTGATCATTTGCATCACCGCCGGGACGGACAGATCGCGCTGGCCCGCCCAGTATCCGCCGGCGCCCGCGCCCGCCAATACGGCAAGCGCCACGAATGAGCCGAGCCTGCTCATTGGGTAGCCTTGAATTCCAAACGGCTCTCGACTGTTTCGGCCTCGCCCTGGATTTTCGCGGCGATCGAAAGGCGCCAGCCTCCTGCCATGATGAGGTTGGTCTTGAACCGATAGATGCCGGGCTCTTCGGACGGCAGCGCCTCGACGGGCGCGGTCATCGCCTCCATACCGTCCGGTGCCATGTCGATGCGCTGGGTAAAGATCACAGCGTCGGGCACCACCTTGCCGGACCGCTTGTCGACGAGACGGACGGCGACAATCGCGGCATCGCCCGTCTTGATCGCGCTTTGAACGAGCTGAAACTCGTAATCGTCGATCCCAGCCCATGCCTTCGAATTGGCACTGCCGAGAGCAAGACCGATCAGCGCCGCGGCTGCAACGTGCTTCGCATTGCAAAAGTTCATTGTCAGTTTCCCCAAGTTCATCCTTTCAGCCGCACGGAATGCACGGCAAGTTCGTGGCCAGGCTCATGCCAAAGCCACGGGCCGTCAGCCACGCGGCGACAAACGGCTCCGATGGAGCCGCCGATGAACTTAGGTTCGTGGGGGTCTTGGCGGCGGCGGAGAAGTCGGGAGATCGCGCCCGTCTCTGTTGCCAAGCGCGAGCAGGTCAGCCTGAGATAACCGGGCCAGCATGATTGCTGCGGCCGTCGAAGCGCTCGGAAAGCACTTGGCGACGCACAAGGCCATGAGGGGACAGGATTTCTGGCAATCAGGTGCCGGCTGACTCTCGTCGGGACAGTTGGGCATGCTGTCCGGCATGGATGCCATATCCGCCATCGTCGCCGCGGGATCGACAACCATCGTCAGCGCAGCGGACGGTGTCACCATCGGCGCGGTGAGAAGGCTCACGACGGCCAGAAACGAAAGCAGACGCGGGAATATGATCCAGATCTTCACAGGCTTCCATGGCATATACTGCATTCCAAGAAAAGATCACCAGGCGCTCAAATTTTCGTTAGGTGATGTCGTCTGACCGATCGTCCTCGGCGGCGATCCGCTTCTCGACCATGGCCCGTAAAGCGTCGTTAATACGGTCCTGCCAGCCAGGTCCATCCCCCTGGAAATAATCCAGGACAGCTCGATCAATCCTGATTGAAACAAGCTCTCTGACACTTGGAGCAACTGCGGCTTCGCGAACCGGTGGGGCCGGCTTCTTGACTGGCTTGAAGGCGGCTTCGGCGGCAGCCATTGGATTTGTCGGTCGGCGCGGAGGATTTGCCATTGATGGTCCTGACTGGAGGTAACGGATGGGAGGAGACATGCAACGCAACGCGCATCGGAATGCCTCGACCCACTGCCCGGAACAGTAATTAGAATATTGACGCGAGAGGTGATAGTCTCGCTCTGGATCCTCGGGAGGAGGAAATGCGCGCCATTGCATTGTTTGCCGGCGTGTTGGTGGCTACGCCCTCGATGGCGGCGGAGCAACTGGTCTTTTACACCGCCAGTTTTCCAGATGCCACCTCGGTCCAGCTCAGCGTCATGGACAACAGTGTCTCGCCATATGGGGATTATGACTTTGATGTCGCTATTGGCCTCGTCGAGACGGACGCGAACGGCGTCATCAGGTACGAAGATACCGGCAGGCATCATGCACGCGTTCGCTGTAATTATCCGGCATATGTGAGCGTAGGTGTGCGAAAATATCCCATAGAGATGTCTCTGAACCGCTCCGTACATGATGACTGGAAAGAAAATCTCTGGAGGATTTTCTGCGCGGCCCCTTCATCCTAATTTCCGTACTCGTGGCATTTTCGACAGCACAGCGCAGCGGGTTGATTTTTCAACCCGCGGTGCCTGTCCCGGATTACTTGATGCCGGTGACCGTGATGCATCCGTTGACGCGGTCGGCTGTGAACTCGATCGCCTGACCGGTTTTGACTTTGTCGAGCAGGCCTTGCTCCGCGACAACGAACACCATCGTCATCGCAGGCATGTCGAGATTGGTCAGCGGCTCGTGCTTGATCGTCAGCTTCTTCTGTTTGGCGTCGACCTTGATGACTTCGCCCTTCACATATTCCTGCGCCAGCGCGCTCCCGCCTGGTTGAACGCGCTCTTTCCCTTTTGAAGCCGCATTGGGATAGCCCATGCATCGGCGTAAGAGAAACTGAGACAGCCGTTCAACATCTCAAAACTGATCTTCCCGATTTCGGTTTC
Organism: Mesorhizobium sp. M6A.T.Cr.TU.016.01.1.1; assembly: GCF_003952585.1. NCBI lineage: Bacteria > Pseudomonadati > Pseudomonadota > Alphaproteobacteria > Hyphomicrobiales > Phyllobacteriaceae > Mesorhizobium > Mesorhizobium sp. M6A.T.Cr.TU.016.01.1.1. The sequence continues at coordinate 5,788,347 of NZ_CP034452.1, read as the reverse complement.
AGCCGCGGCTACGCATGAGAATCACAAAAATGTAAATCCGAGGGAAGGTGCCCGTGAATTCGACCCGGTAGTCTGTGGTTGCTGAGCGTTCGAACGCTCGCTTTCGACAAAAGGACTGAACCATGAAACACACCATCGGATATGCATTGATAGTCTTCGCGGCAATGACCACGGCCAGTGTCGCCAACAGCGGCACAAACGCAACAAGCCCCCGCATCGACGGGGTCTTGCACGGCCATGGATCGACGGGCGAAACCACGAAATCGGCATCCAAGCCCGACGTATCTTCCCAAGTGCTCGACAATGGCGATATCGAGAATTCCAGTTCCGCCTACAATCGGGTCGAAGCTGTGAGCCCCTCATCGTGGCAGGTCGGGAGCCCCCGCCAGCGCGCCAGCTGGGCGGGCCGGTAGCCGGCTCAACACCGCAGCTCCGCATCCTCCCAGCGGAGCCAGTGCAGGACAAACCAGCCGGCAGTGCGCCGGCTGGTTTGTCCACTCGACTGCTTCCTCAACCAAGCCTGTACAGCACAGCACACCGCACCAAGGAAACCGACTCTCCACCACCCCCTCGGGGATGGTCGTCGCCTACACAAGCAACGCCTCATGATGCTGCTCTCACCCGCAATGCTGTCATCAGTCGTGATGTGGTCGCAGCGTCACCGAGCGATGGGTAGAACCACTATTGAATATTTGTAGTTTCGTCACAGGCGATATGAACCTTCCGTCCACGTGACTAACCTCAAACGCTTTCATAGTTTACGCGGGAACTCTGTTTCCACGATTAAGCCGGGCCTGTTGTCGCCCAGGGAAATCGTCGCGCCGTGCATATCCGATATGGCCTTGACCAGACTTAGGCCGAGCCCTGTCCCTTCGGTGGTCCTGTTCTTTTCCAGGCGATAGAAGCGCTTGAACACTTTCAGCCGCTCCGCCGCCGGGATGCCCGGTCCGTTGTCGCTGACGACGATTGCGCAGCGATTCGCCTGCGTCGTGACACCGATCGCAATCCGGGCTCCTCGTTGTGTATGGCGCATTGCATTGACGATAAGATTTACGCACATCTGCTTCAGCAGATCGGCATCGCCCCATATGAATGAGGCCGTGTTTCGGCTGTCACTGGACAGAACCAGCGAACGCTCGGCGTCCTCGACGATGTGGCTATAGATATCGTAGATTTCGGCGACCAACTCCGAAACGTTCACCTGCGCAAATCGCGAACGGCGTGCGCCGGACTCGATTTGCGAGATGCGCAGCAAGCCCTCGAACGTGCCGGCTATATGCGAAACTTCGCCCATAGCTTTTTCGATGAGCGATCTGATGGCCGTTTGGTCTTTGCTTTCGGAAGCGGCCTCAAGCGTTAGAAACAGCCGACCGATCGGCGTCTTGAGATCGTGCGCGATGTCCGTCGTTACCTGCGTCATCGCCGCGACGTTGGCCTGTAGCTGTGCAAGCGCGACATTTATCTCAGCTGCCAGTATGTCGATGTCATCGCCGCGCAAGGAGAGTGGCAGGCGGGTAGCGAGTTCGCCAGCGCCGACGGCTTTCATAGCGCGCGACAGTCCAGCAATACGCCGCCGTGTGCGGAAGGCCAACACCGCGCCCGCGCCGAGCCCTCCCGCAAGTACGATCGCCGTTCCCCATCCGAAGCTGACAAGCGCGATGCCGCGCAAGCGATCAGTGTCGTCATAGCTTACGCCGACGGTTAGGTCGTAGCCGTCCAGGTTCTTCCGGTAGAGCCGGTAGTTGTTGAGCGCCGCCTCGTGGCTTGTCGGTGCGCGCGTAGAAAATCCCGGCGGGACGTCGGAAATATCAATGTTGCCAGCCAGGAAGTCGCCGCCGGAATCCTTCAGTGTGTAAAGCGTCTCCTGTCCCCTGATTGCCGGGCCATGGCTTCGGATCATGGCGGCAGCACCATCGACACCGTTCGCGTCATAGGCGAAAGAAATCTCCCGGAACCGCTCCGTCACATTGGAATCCAGCCGCTCGTAAAGATAGGCGGCGACCATGTTGTAAGCGACAAAATTGGCTCCAAGGAACGAAAGCAGAAACAGGGAGATGTAGAAGGCGGCAAGGCGGATCGACGTACTTCTCGCGATACTAGCGTTGGCCATGAATGGTGTAGCCGGTATTGCGTGTGTTACGCAGGAGCGGAACATCAAATGGTTTGTCGATCTTCGCCCGCAGTCGGCTAATATGGGTTTCCACCACGGTGCTTTGTGGGTCGAAGTTGAAGTTCCAGATCCGCTCAAGGAGCATGGTCTTCGTCAGTATGCGGCCCTCGTTACGCATCAGGAGTTCAAGCAGCGCGAACTCCCGAGGGAGCAATTCGATCGTCGTTCCGCCGCGGGTGGCGAGGCGGCTGAAGAGATCCAGTTCCAGATCAGCCACCTTCAGCTTTGCCTTTTCGGCGGTGATCGGAGGGCGCCTTTGCAGAGCATTGACCCGAGCCAGGAGTTCGGAGAATGCAAAAGGCTTGATCAAGTAATCGTCCGCACCTGCCTCCAATCCCTCAACTCGATCGTTGACACCGCCCACTGCCGTCAGGAAAATCACTGGCACCTTTCCGCCGGCGCCTCGAAGACCCCGCACGAGCGACAAGCCATCGAGGCCAGGCAGCATCCGATCCACAATGGCGACGTCATAGGGTTCGCGCAGTCCGACAAGCAAAGCATCGCGCCCGTCTGTCAGGACATCAACCACATGGCCGGAAGAGCTCAGTCCATTTTCGATGTAACGGCTGATTTGTTCGTCGTCTTCGACTAAGAGAATTTTCATAATGCTAATCTCTCATCTGGCTTGGTGCGCCAAGCGTTGATGACCTTTTGGCCAGTTTGCTTCTGCCCGCGATGGCGTCCGAAGCGATGTCTCAGTGAGGTTTTGACGGCGGGTTTTTCGGCCTGGTGCCCTTAGTCGGCGACGCGGCCTTTCCACCGGCCAGGTACTGGGGTCTGACGTCTCAACATCCGTGCACTGGATCGACAACACGGTCCCAGGCGAAAAGCGCCTTGGAACTCATCACCTTGCAAACTGTCGCGCCGGATCGCTTGCGAAAACCTCCGGCGCCGCGGATTTTTCAACCCGCGGCACCAGTCCCGGATCACTTGATGCCGGTGACCGTGATGCGTCCGTTGACGCGGTCGGCTGTGAACTCGATCGCCTGACCGGTTTTGACCTTCTCGAGCAGGCCCTGCTCGGCGACGACGAACACCATCGTCATCGCAGGCATGTCGAGATTGGTCAGCGGCTCGTGCTTGATCGTCAGCTTCTTCTGTTTGGCGTCGACCTTGATGACTTCGCCCTTCACGTATTCCTGCGCAAGCGCGCTCCCGCCGATGGCGAGCACGAGCGCGAGTGCCGAGAGAGCCTTTACCAATAGTGTCATGATTAGCTTCCTTTGCGGTTTAGCAGTCAGTTGGCGACGGTGATGTCGCCCTTCATGCCGGAATCGTAGTGGCCCGGGACCAGGCAGGCGAAGCCGAATTCGCCGGCATTGGCGAACGTCCAGATGATCTCGCCTCTGGCGCCGGGCGCCAGCCGGATCGCGTTGGGATCGGCGTGCTCCATCTCGGGGAATTTCTCCATCAGCGCCTTGTGCTCCATAATTCCGTCGTGGACGTCCATGACGAACTCGTGATCGATTTGGCCCTTGTTGATGAATTTCAGGCGAACGGTCTCGCCCTTCTTCACCTTGAGGACGGCCGGTTGGAACAACATTTTTCCGTCGTCCTTCTCCGACATCGAGATGTTGATGGTCCGTTTTGCCTTGCTAGCCTCGCCAGGGCTGCCGATCGGCATTGTGGCGGCTTTGTCGCCATGGCCTCCGGCATGGGTTCCACCGGCAGGAGCTGCTCCCGAACTGACCGCCATCAAAACGGCCGCTGCGATTATACGTTTCATGCTGCACTTTCTCTCATTGTTGAGGTTGAGGGGTTTCGGTTTCTCATCCCTGTTTGCCGTGACCGCCGTGCGCTGCCGGGGCCATCGTTTTTGCGTCGCCTGATTTCGTCGGAGCGGGGACATCCCCCTTCCACTCGTAAGCCACGGTTCCCTCCGGATGCTGGTACCATCCCGGATCGGCGTAATCGTTCGAGGCCAGACCCTCGCGAACCTTCACAACTGAGAACATGCCGCCCATCTCGATGGCGCCGAATTGGCCCCAGCCGGTCATCATCGGAATCGTGTTGTCGGGAAGTGGCATCTCCATCTCGCCCATGTCGGCCATGCCGCGGTCACCCATGGCCATGTATTCTGGCTGGACCCGGCGGATCTTGTCGGTGACTTTCGAGTTGTCGACGCCGATGAACGTGGGCACGTCGTGGCCCATGGCGTTCATTGTGTGGTGCGACTTATGGCAATGGATTGCCCAGTCGCCCTCGTATTTGGCTTCGAACTCATATGCCCGCATGGCGCCGACGGGAATGTCGATCGACACCTCCGGCCACCGCGCCTCCGGCCGGACCCAGCCGCCATCGGTGCAGGTCACCTCGAAGTCGTAACCATGCATGTGGATCGGATGATTGGTCATGGTCAGGTTGCCCACGCGAACCCTGACCCGGTCGTTTTTCGCCACAGGAAGATGACTGATCCCCGGAAAGACGCGGCTATTCCAACCCCAGAGATTGAAATCCGTCATCTCCATGATGCGCGGGACGTACGACCCCGGTTCGATATCGAAGGCGTTCAGCAGGAACACGAAATCGCGGTCCACGCGCATGAATTTCGGGTCTTTGGGATGAATGACGAAGAAGCCCATCATGCCCATCGCCATCTGGACCATTTCGTCGGCGTGCGGGTGGTACATGAATGTGCCGCTCTTCACGAGGTCGAACTCGTAGACGAAGGTCCTGCCGGGCGGGATCCCGGGCTGGGTAAGACCGGTCACGCCGTCCATGCCGTTGGGCAGGATCATGCCGTGCCAATGGATCGTCGTATGCTCCGGCAGCTTGTTTGTTACGAAGATGCGGACTCGGTCGCCCTCAACCGCCTCTATGGTCGGGCCGGGAGATTGACCGTTGTAGCCCCAGAGATAGGCAGTCATGCCGGGCGACATCTCGCGCTCGACCGGCTCGGCCACGAGGTGGAACTCCTTCACGCCGCTGTTCATGCGATGCGGAAGGGTCCAGCCGTTGAGCGTCACGACCGGCTGGTAGTCCGGTCCGCTCGTCGGGAAGATCGGAGGCTGCATATCAGGGGACTCCATGATTGGTGCGTCGGGCAGCCCCATCGCGGACGTTTTGGTCCATGCAGTGGCGCCGGCGAGCAGGGCTCCCGCGCCTAACAACTGACGTCTTGAAAGCATTTTTCTTCTCCTTGAATTCAGTGGCCTTCGGCGCCTGCTTCGGCCGCGGCCGGTGCGTCGCCGCCCCCGGACGCGCTCGCGCCGCCGCCGTGGATGGCGGTTCCGAGATTGACATCGGCCAGCCAGAAATTGCGCTTGGCGTTGAGGGAAAGCATGATCGAGCTGATTTTCGCGCGTGTGTCCGCCAGCAGCTCGAACGTGTTGGTGATCATGCCGTTGTAGGTGAGGACCGACTCCGCCTCGATCTTTGTTCGCAGCGGCACAACATTGTTCCGATAGTGCCGGCCAATGTCGTAGGTCGAACGGTAGGCGTCATAGGCGGATCTCGCCTCCGACCGGATGTTGACCGCCTTTTCCGCGAACCGGTTTGCGGCTTGCATGTAGGCAAGCTCGGCCTTGCGCATGCGTGCCTTGCCGGTATCGAAAATCGGAATGACGAGCTCGAGCTCGAGAGTGGGTGAGACACTCGTCTCCGTTCCGCCCTCCTCCGACTCCTCGCGTTCCACCTCGACGCCGGAAAGTAGTTCCAGGTCGCTGACGTAGCGCGTCGCCTCGGTCAGACCGTAGGATTTCGCCAGCGCCTCCAGCTCAAGTTTCGCGATCTCGAGATCGACGCGATTTTTTAGCGCCTCAGCCTCGATCGCGCGTTTGGCCTTGGCCCCTTTGGGCAGGGCTGGAAGCATGTTGGGGACCGAGTAATCGACGTCCGGTCCCCATAGACCCATCAGCCGGGTGAGCTCTTCCTTGGCAGTCCGGGCAGCGAGCCGCGCTTCCGCCGCCTGACCGGTGATCTCGGCATAAAAGACGTGTTCGCGGGCTTGGCCGGTCTTTGTGAAGGCACCCGTCTCTCCAAGTTTTTGAGCGAGTTCGGAGGCAGAGTCGGCGGCGGCTTGCGCCTTGTTCAGATAGGAAACGCTCTCCCAGGCCGAGACAGCATTGATCCAGGCCCGCCGCGTATCCGCAGCCAGTCGTAGCGTTTCTTCGGCGGCGCGAAGCTGGGCCTGACGGAAGCGTGCATCCGCAACCGCGACGCGCCGCTTGTGGGTCGCCAGCGCAAGGATGTTGCTGACCACCGCTCCTTCAATCGTCCGCACGGGATCGACACCGATCATGCCGACGGAGATCGTCGGATTGACGAGCATCGCCTCCTGCCACATGTCGGCCGCCGACAAACCGATCTCGGCGTAGGCGGCCTGCAGGCCCTTGTTGTTGAGCAAGGCGACCTGCACCGCGGTGTCCGGGCCGATTGTCTTCTTCTGGACGAGGCGCTTCACGCGCTCTGAAGCCGTCCGCGCTTCCTCGCTGGATTGCACCCATACGGTTTTCTTGCCGGTCACGGATTCGGCACGCGCCGCAACTGTCGTGAAGCCGGCCATCGGGGCCGAGATGCCATCAAGGGCCCCGCTGGTCGTGCATCCGGCTGCGATCAGCGGAATGGTCACCACTGCAGCTATGGTCAGGAACCGGCGCGTCATGATCCGGCTCCCGGGTTCACGGGAGAACGTTCTTGATTGAGACGCCGCCAATTCCGCGGATCGACTGGCTCCCGGTGGCGATAGTCGACGACGACCGGGTGGTAGTGCACATCACGGACGCCCATTGCGGGATCGGCCGGATTGAAGGCGGGAAGGATGTCCGGCGGCGTGGTTGCCGCACATCCGGTAACTAACAGCGATGCGAGCATCGCGGAGCTTGCGATTTTCATTGTAGACCTGAAACATGACGTATGCGTTTGGCCGCGCGGGAACGGATTCCCGACGCTGCGCGCGAACGCCCCGAAAGGGCGCGTCAGTTCAGATGTTTGGGGGGCCTTATGAGCGCTGTGTATTCGCCAAGCGGCAAAGTGACGGCAACGACGGGCGCAAAGCAACGGGAGACAACATGCTCCAAGTCAGGGCAGTCGACCGGCACGGCATTTGCCGGCGCGCAATGGGCTTCACAGCTCTTGTCGGCGGATTGCTTGGCGCCGTGATGATGCTCCGATGTGTCCGCGTCGTCCGCCGTGGCGCCGTGATCGCCCATATCGTGTGCGGCTGTCTCGGCCTGGAGATGCACCCCGGCGTGAAAACCCGTGGCATTGGCTGTGGCGAACAGACCAGGCTGAAGAGCCGACATGACCAGGAACAAAACCGCCAGCATTGCTCGGAGCGGTGCGTTTCCTAGGATCGTGAATCGACCAAGAGTCCTCATCAACCCTTCCGACAATTGTTCGGCTGATTTGTCAAGGCCGCCCTCGACCAGTTTGCTGCAGTGCAACCAAAAGTGAAGGTTGTTGTAAGGACGGTATTGCTCGAAGCCGCCATGTGCCACCACATTTTTCATACATTTTTGTATGGCCCGTTGATGGCCCGCGCAAAAAGCAGCGCTGCGATGTCCGCGATTCCGGTTTTACATCAGGTTCAGCACCGCCCCGGCGACGACCAGATAACGCGAAACCTTCGCGAGGGCGACGATTGCGACAAAGCTCCATAGCGGCTCGCGCAAGACCCCAGCGACCACGGTCAGCGGGTCGCCGATGATCGGCATCCAGCTTAACAGGAGCGACCATCTACCGTAACGGCGATACCAGTTCGTTGCGCGGTTGAGCATCGCAGGACGCAGCGGAAACCATGGCCTGTCCCGGAAGCGTTCGATCCCTCGACCAAGCCCCCAGTTCACCGCCGAGCCCAGGACGTTGCCTATGCTGGCGACACCAACCAGCACTGCGGGCGAGAAGGAACCCGTGGCGAGGAGCCCTGCAAGGGCGGCCTCCGACTGCGCCGGAAGGATGGTCGCCGCGGCGAAGGCAACAGCAAATAGGCCGCCGTATACGGCAAACACATCCATCTATGTTTTCGCTTTGCGGAAGGGCTTCAGGATTGCACATCGATCACGACCATCAGTCCGCCACCGCCCTTCTCTTCGACATTGTTGTTGGCCGTATGGTGCCCGATATGGCAGTGGATCAGCCATTTTCCGGGCCGACGGGCCTGCCAGACGACATCGTAGCGTTGCCCTGGTCCGACGTTGACTGTGTCGGCAAGGAAACGCGCCGACTCCGGGATCGTCTCGCCGTCGCGGGCGACAACTTCGAATGGACCGCCGTGGATGTGCATCGGGTGGATAAACCCATTGTTGGTGCCGATGAAGCGCACTTTCAGAGTTTCGCCGACCTTCATCCTGATCGTGTCCGTCGAAGGATAGGCGCGGCCGTTGATGGTGAAGTAATTCGGCTGCCCGCCGTCCATCGGCATCGACGGAAAAGTCAGGCCCTCCCGCATCAGCCATTCCTGAAGCTGAATAACATAGTCGTGGTCTGCCGCAATCTCGTCCTGGGGATTGGCAGGATCGATGATGAGCGCGCCGTAGAGTCCGAGCGCCTGCTGGCGATCGACATGGTCATGCGAGTGATAGAAGTAGGTCCCTGATTGGCCCGCCGTGAATTCATATCGGTAGCTGCCGCCGGGCGGGATGGGCTCCTGCGTGATCTCGGCCGGGCCATCCATTTCGTTCGGCAGGATCAATCCATGCCAGTGCAGGGTCGTGCTCTCCGGCAGGCGGTTCGTGACGTTGATGCGCACGCGGTCGCCTTGCCGGATATGCAGCCGCGGGCCCGGAACCTGACCGCTGATCGCATAGGCATCGACTTTCACGTCAGGCAGGATTGCCCAGCGGATGACCGACGTTTCAAGGTCGAACACCTTCACCCCGTTCTCCATCCTGGCTTGCAGTTCCCGGTCGCCGCGTACCTCCAGGCCATGACTGGCCGTGACCAGGCGAGGATGCACGGCGGCCATGTCGAGCATCGCTGCAGCCGGCGTGTCGCGGTCCATAACCATACCCGGCGGCATGATAGCGCCGCCGACGTCTCGCGCGCTGAGGGTGAGGTTTACCCAATTGGCCGGAGCGATCATGCCGAGCGCCAGCGCAAGCACGGACACGCCGCCGAAGGCCGCGAGTTGCGGCACAGTTGCATCCGGTTCCATCCCGTGACCGCCATGCGGACCACCCGACCCGCCTCCCCGATTGCCGTGTGCGGAGCCATGGTCGGATCCACGATGGCCAGGCCCGGGATTGCCGTCTGGGCCGCCATGTCCAGGGTTGGCGTGTTCGTCGAGGCGCGCGTGAGCGCGACGGTGCCCCGCTACCCCGGCTTCCGCGCCGCCATTCGCGTGCTCGCGCCTGCCTTCCCTCGCCTTGTCGAATTCCGGTTTGCGTTCGGTCATCAGCCCATGCTTCAGGCCACGGGCCACCATCCATACGTTGGCAGGATATGCAGTGATAAATCCAACGATCACGCCAAACGACATCACGCCCCAGAACAGGAGCTCGGTCGGTTCCATGGCCCGCATGTCGCTGCCCATCATCAGAAAACTCATGACCGGAGCCATGCCCGCCATCATGAAATTCATGCTGATGAATTCCGGCATGAAGCTCTTGCGGACGTTCTCCCAATAGGTGCCGCCCATCATCGATTTCATGAACAGCGACTGAAAGATGAACAGGCCGAAAGCGAATCCGGCAACGTACTCGACGATGAGGTCGATCCACATCGGCAGCCCGAGAGCGGCGGTGATTGCTGCCGCGAGGATGATGCCGGTGGCGTCTCCGGCGACGCAGTGGATCGTCGAGCCGACGCCTTGCTTCCAGAGCGGCTTGGTGAACGCCTCGTGTTCGCCCGGCCGAGGCTCCTTGTCGGCCAGCACGTAAATCAGCAACCCCAGCGGCCCCATATAGAGCGTGACCAGGATGAAGCCCCATTTCATTACCACGGGCTCGGGATTGTTGCGGAACTGATCCCACGCCACGTAAGCCGTGCTGAGGGCCGCTAGAACGAACCAGACTGCAAGAAAGTAGTCGACGGGCTGTACGAACACTGCGGAACTCCTGTCGGTTTTCTCTCCACTGACCTAGAGCGACGGACTGTTTCGGCCCGCCTCCTTGAACGCGCCGCGCCATAGGCCCTTCCCCTAGAAACTCCCGGAGATGGTGCTGGCGGCGAAACCATTCGATAAGCCTTCCAGTTGCTGGAAGGTCAAGAGTTGCCGTCCAGCCATGGCCGATCCGTCGTTTCCAAGAAAGACACGGAGAATGAGTTCCATGGGCGTTCTCTGCTGCTTGACTCTCCGCTTTTTTCGCGGCACCTTCGATTAATAGGTCAGACCAATTTACCGATCCGGGACCAGCCCGATGATTCTGTTGAAGTAGAACTGGGTGAGAATGCCGATCCAGGCCGTTGAACCGCGTCGACTTTACCGACAGATCGCCGATCAGCTCAGGCAGCTGATCGACGCGGGCGAGTTCGTAGTCGGCGATCGCCTGCCGACTGAGCGCGAACTGGCCGATCAGCTTGGCATCTCCCGCCCGACCGTCCGTGAAGCGCTGATCGCGCTCGAGGTCGAGGGGCGCATACGCATTCGCGTCGGCTCCGGCATCTACGTCACCGACCGGCCGCGTGCCGAGGTTTTGACTGCAGAGATGGATGAAGGCCCGTTCGAGCTGTTGCGGGCACGCGAGTTCATCGAAGGGGCGATCGCCGCCGAAGCCGCCCTCCATGTTCGGCCGATCGACATCGAACATATGGACGACGTGCTGCGCCGGATGGAGGACATACCTCACCCGACCAAGACGACGATCGCGCTCGACCGCGAGTTCCATACGATGGTGGCGGGCATTCTCGGAAACGCCGTCCTGGTGCGCTGCATCGGCGAGCTTTTCGACCAGCGCATGAACCCATATTTCGAACGCCTGTCGAGTTATTTCGAGAACAGGGATTCCTGGCGGGCCGCCGCGGAGGAGCATCGCGCGGTGCGGGACGCGATCGCGGCGCGCGAGCCCGAACGGGCGAAGGCCGCCATGCAGGAACATCTGCGTCAGTCGCAACTGAGATTCTCACGCAATTTCGGTGAGAAATCCGTGGCCAGGGAGGTCGCGGAATAGAGCATCGGACCCAAAAGCAGGAATCGGTTTTGGGAAATCCGATGCTCAACTAAAATATCTAGCAGTCGGCCGGGGGGAGATCCGGTCGGAGCAGTCAAATCCAACCTCAGGGAGGAACACAATGCTGAGAAAATACGCAGTTCTACTCGGTGCGATCGCAGCGATCGCTATGCCTTTGGCTTCGGCCTCGGCGCAGACAGCTCTGAAATGGGCCCACGTGTATGAGACGTCGGAGCCCTTCCATACCGAGTCCGTGTGGGCAGCGGAGGAGATTAAGAAGCGCACTCAGGGCCGCTACACCGTCGACGTCTATCCGGCCTCGCAGCTCGGCAAGGAAGCAGACATAAACCAGGGCCTGACGCTCGGCACGGTCGATATCATCATCTCCGGGTCGAGCTTCGCGGCGCGCGAATATCCGCCGATCGGCGTCACCTATTTCCCCTACATCTTCCGCGACGCCGACCATCTGCTGAAATACACCAAAAGCGACGTCTACAAGGCGTTGACCAAGGGCTACGAGGAAAAGTCCGGCCATCACATAACGGCCACCACCTATTATGGCACCCGGCAGACCACCTCAAACCGGCCGATCGCCAAATGCGCCGACATGCAAGGTCTGAAGATGCGCGTCCCCGACGTGCCGGCCTATCTCGCCATGCCGCGTGCCTGCGGCGCCAACACCGCGCCGATCGCTTTCGCCGAGGTGTATCTGGCCCTGCAGAACGGCACAGTCGAGGCTCAGGAGAACCCGCTGACCACCATCGAGGCGAAGAAATTCTACGAGGTGCAGAAGCACATCGTGCTCACCGGACACATCGTCGATCACCTCAACACGATCGTATCGCAGTCGCGCTGGGCCTCGCTTTCCGACGAGGACAAGCAGATCTTCACGGAGGTGATGCAGGAGGCGGCCGCCCGTGCCACGGCAAAGATCGTCGCGCGCGAAAAGGAACTGGTGCAGGTGTTCAAGGATCGCGGCATCACCGTGACCGACATCGACCGTGCCGATTTTGAGAAGAATGTGCTTGAGAAGGTCACGTTCGAGGAGTTCGGCTACAACAAGGCCGATTGGGAAGCGATCCGCGCGATCAAGTAGAGTATCGGGAAAATCAGGTGCTCAGACAAGGGGATAGAGCGGCAACCGGATTCGCCGCTTTAACCTGCCCGCCCGTCCGGCCCCACGTTGCGCCGGACGGCCTTTCCAACCCTTGACGACTCACCAGCTTCGGGAGCCCGCGCCAATGGCCGAGGAACACCATGCCGAGATCACTGTCGAAGAGATCGCCCACGCTTTCGAGGAGGTGCCGGTACACATTGACCTGTCGGACCACGGCATCGAGGACTGGATCACGCTCGCCGTGTTCTGGGGCATGGTCGTCTGTGTCTTCCTGCAGTTCTTCACCCGCTATGCGCTGAACAACAGCCTTGCCTGGACCGAGGAGATCGCCATCAACGCGCTGGTCGTCGTCGTTTTTCTCGGCGCCGCCATGTGCGTGCGCGTCTCGCGTCACATCCATGTCGATGTACTCTACCATTACCTGCCGGAGCGTGTCGGCCGCTGGCTGGCACTCGCTGTCGACGTCATTCGTGTCGTCTTCTTCGCCTACGGAACCTGGCTGATGTGGCGCTACGTCTCGATCGTGGCGCACGAACGCATGGTCACCGTCAACCTGCCGCGCCGCTGGTTCTTCTACGCCGTCCTGGCAGGCTTCGCGCTGATGTTCGTGCGCTCGATCCAGGTCTTTGTCGGCAACTACAGGCGCGGCTATTCGGTTCTCGAGCGCCCGGGTGCGTTCGAAACGGCGGGAGACTGAGCGATGCTGCTTTTGGTCGGAGGCTTTCTTGTCCTAATGCTGATTGGCGTGCCGGTAGCCGTGTCGATGGCGACTGCCTCGGTGCTCTACCTCGTGCTCTATGGCGTCGCGCCCGACATCATTGCGGCCCAGCGCATGATTGCCGGGGTGGAGAGCTTTCCGCTGCTCGCCGTTCCCTTCTTCATCCTTGCCGGCAATCTCATGAATATTGCGGGCGTCACCGGGCGCATCTACGCCTTCGCCCTTGCCCTGGTCGGCTGGATGAAGGGCGGCCTGGCGCAGGTCAACATCATCGGATCGGTGATCTTTTCTGGCATGTCGGGCACCGCGCTCGCCGACGCCGCCGGCATCGGCACGATCGAGATCAAGGCGATGAAGGATCACGGCTATCCGATCGAGGCGGCCGTCGGGGTCACCGCAGCATCGGCCACGCTCGGGCCGATCTTCCCGCCGTCGCTGCCCTTCGTCATCTACGGCATGATGGCGAATGTCTCGATCGGCGCGCTGTTCATGGCCGGCATCTTGCCCGGTGTGGTGATGACCGTGCTGATGATGGTGACGGTCGCCATCTTCGCTTACAGGCGCGGCTGGGGCTCCGACACGTCGTTCGAGCTTGGACGGCTCGCCGAAGCTGCCGGCGAGGTGCTGGTGGTGGCTGCCTTCCCGCTCGCCTGCTATCTGCTGGTGCAGCTTGGCCTGTCCATCAATGTCGCGGTCGGCATCGCGCTGCTGGTGCTGATTGCGGCCGACTGGTATTTCAATTTCTCCGCGGTCATGGCGCTGATGACGCCGGTAATCCTGATCGGCGGCATGACGATGGGCTGGTTCACGCCGACCGAGGCGGCGATGGCCGCCGTGATCTGGTCGCTTTTCCTCGGGTTGGTGCGCTACCGCACGATGACGCTGCGCACGCTGGCAAAGGCCAGCTTCGACACGATCGAGACGACGGCCTCCGTGCTCTTCATCGTCACGGCCGCCTCGATATTCGCCTGGCTGCTCACCGTCAGCCAAGCGGCACAGCTATTCTCGACCTTCATCTTCGCGCTGACCGACAACAAGTGGGTCTTCCTCATCCTGGTGAACATCCTGATGTTGGTGGTCGGCTGCTTCCTCGATACGATCGCGGCGATCACCATTCTCGTGCCCATCCTGTTGCCGGTGGCCGCCGTGTACGGCATCAACCCGGTGCATTTCGGCCTGATCATGACGCTTAATCTGATGATTGGTCTCCTCCATCCGCCGCTCGGCATGGTGCTGTTCGTCCTCTCGCGGGTCGCGAAGCTGTCGGTCGAGCGCACGACCATGGCAATTCTGCCCTGGCTCGTTCCGTTGATCGTTGCGCTGATCCTGATCACCTTCATCCCCGCCATCACGCTGTGGCTACCGACGCAAATGGGACTGATCCGATGATCGACAACGCAGTCGCTGCGACGCTGTTCGGCCCTGAGGATCTGCGGGTCGTCGAGCACCCGCTCTGCCCCCTCGCACCGGGAATGGTGCGCGTGCGCTTCGGCGCAGGCGGCATCTGCGGTTCCGACCTGCACTATTTCCGCCATGCGCGGACCGGCGATTTTGTCGTCACATCGCCGCTCGTGCTCGGCCACGAGGTCGCCGGAGAGATCGTGGAAATCAACGCGGACGCGTCAGGACTTGCCGTCGGCGATCGCGTGGCGGTCAACCCGTCGCGCTGGTGCGGACAATGCGCGCGATGCGCGGAGGGCCGCGCCAATCTCTGCGAAAACATCTATTTCATGGGCTCGGCGTCGAAAACGCCGCACATGCAGGGCGGTTTTGCCAGCGTGTTCGACGCCACACCCGCGCAATGCATCAAGGTCCCGCCTGATGTCGCCTACCAGGCGGCGGCACTCGCCGAACCGCTCGCCGTCAGCCTGCACGCAGTGGCGCGGGCCGGCGACATCGCCGGCCGCAACGTCATCCTGTTCGGCGCCGGCCCCATCGGGCTTCTGACCATGCTCGCCGCCAGGCTCAAGGGGTGTGACGATCTCACCGTCGTCGACATAGCAGAGGCGCCGCTTGCCTTCGCCAGCAAACTTGGAGCAAACAGGACGATCGACCTGTCTGGCGGCGACGAGGAGCTCAAGGCGCTCGCGGCCGACAAGGCGATCGATGTCGCGTTCGAGATTTCAGGCACCGCAGCGGGCCTCGCGGCGGCGATCGCCAGCGTCCGGCGCGGCGGCACGGTCGTTCAGGTCGGCAATCTTCCGGGTGGTCAGATCCCGGTGGCGGCCAATGCGCTGATGGCCAAGGAAATCGACCTGAAAGGCACGTTCCGCTTCGGCGCAGAATTCAACCAGGCGGTCGATCTCATCGTCGGCGGCGACATAGACGTCCTGAAACTGGTGACCGCGGAACGCCCCCTTTCCTCGGCACGCGACGCGTTTCGCCTGGCTACCGATCGCTCGCAGAGCGTCAAGGTTGTCCTGACCGCCGACTGAGGTTTTTCCCGGCGCCTGCCGCCAGCTGTTATCAACCGTTCCAGACTCAGCCAGTCGACCCGCCTTCCTCCGCCTGCTTGCGCGCTCGCGCAAACTGCAGAGCCGCAACGCCAGCGGTCGCAGCAAGCGCCAGGCCGATTGGAATGAGGCTCGACGGCTGGTCGGCCTTTCTGAGCACCGCCACCACGTCATATCCGACATCCAGCCCGATGCGCTTGGCGTAGGATCCGAAATCGACATTGCTGATCATCAGCGCGTCGCCCGCTTGTGTGATGGTAAGACCGATGCCGCGCAGCCGCTCCAGCGGCTCGCCCGGCTCGCCGAGCGGCACGTTGACGGTCTTGCGTACATCTTCGCCCATGAGGTCGACACCCTCGACGACGAAATTGATGCGGCCGTCGGCCGGCGCCTGCCCGACTGCCGACAGGAACTCGCTCGCCGGCAATTCCTCGTAAGGCGGCGACACCTGGTTGAGCCACCAGTCCGGCCGAAACAGCGTGAAGCAGATGAGAAGCAGGGCGGCACTTTCCCACAGACGGCTTTTCGTCACGAACCAGTTCATGGTCGCGGCCGAAAAAAGCAGGATGGCGATCAATGAGACCGTCGCCACCCAGATCGTTTGAGGCCAGGTGTCGACTCCGATCAGCAGGATCGCCGGGTTGAAGATGAAGACGAAGGGCAGGATCGCGGTACGCAGCGAATAGAGCGCGCCCTGGAAACCGGTGGCGATCGGATCTTCCTTGGAAATCGCCGCCGCCGCGAAGGCCGCCAGCCCGACGGGCGGAGTGATATCCGCCATGATACCGAAGTAAAAGACGAACAGGTGGACAGCGATCAACGGGATTGGCAATCCGGCCTGCGCACCGAGATCGACCACGACCGGCGCCATCAGCGTGGCGACCAGGATGTAGTTTGCGGTGGTCGGGATACCCATGCCGAGCACAAGGCTGATCGCTGCGATGAGGATCAGCATCAGGATGACGTTGCCGCCGGAGATTAACTCGACGAGTTCCGTCATCATCAGGCCGAGACCGGTCAGCGTGATCGTGCCGACGACGATGCCGGCGGTGGCCGTGGCGATACCGATGCCGATCATGTTGCGGGCGCCGAGCGCCAGCCCGTCGATCAGGTCGTCCCAGGCAGCACGCACCGAGGCGGCGAGGTTTTCTTTACGAAATACCGCCATCAGCGGCTTGCGGGTGGCGACAATACCGAGGATCGAGACCGTTGCCCAGAATGCCGAGAGGCCAGGCGACATCTGCTCGACCATCAGGCACCACAGAAGCACGGCGATCGGGATCAGGAAATCGAGCCCGGTCCGCGTGACGTCCCAGGCGCGCGGCAGTTCCAGGATCGGCGCGTTCGGATCGTCGAGCGCGAGATCCGGATAGCGGGAGGAATACCAGACGGAGGCGACGTAGAGAGCCACGCCAGCAACTGCGAGCACCGGCGGCGCGGTCCCGCCCAAGACAGCCTGGATAGCAACAATGCCGTAATAGACGATACAGACGGCGAGAATGCTGCCCGACAGTCCCAGCCCCATCCGCAGCATTCGTTCTCTTGCCGGCGTCGGACGCTGCGGGATCGTCTTCAGGTCCATCTTTATCGCTTCGAGGTGAACCATATAGAGCAGTGCTATGTAGGAAAAAACCGCCGGCAACAGCGCGTGCTTGACGATCTCCGAATAGGGAATGCCAACGTACTCGACCATCAGGAAGGCGGCCGCACCCATGACCGGCGGCATAATCTGGCCGTTGATCGAGGCCGCGGCCTCGATGGCGCCCGCCTTGACACCGGAAAGGCCGGTGCGCTTCATCAGCGGGATGGTGAAGATGCCGCCCGACACCACATTGGAGACGGACGAGCCGGACACGACGCCGTTGAGGGCCGATGAGACCACGGCGACCTTTGCCGGACCACCGCGCAAATGGCCGAGCAGCGCGATGGAGATCTGCATCATCCAGTTGCCGGCGCCTGCCTTCTCCAAAAGCGTGCCGAACAGGACGAAGAGAAAGACGAAGCTCGTCGACACGCCAAGTGCGATCCCGAAGACGCCTTCGGTGGTCAGCCATTGATGGTTTAGAAACTTGTTGAGCGAAGCGCCGCGATGCTGGATCACGTCCGGCATGTACTGGCCGGCAAAGGTGTAGACGATGAAGACACATGCCACGACCACCATCGGAAGGCCGAGCGCGCGGCGCGTCGCCTCAAGGAGCAACAGGATGCCAACGGTGCCGGTGACGAGATCGAGCGTGGTCGGCTGGCCCGGCCGTCCGGAAAGCTGGACGTAAAAGAGAAAGAGGTAGGCGCCGGCAAATCCGCCCACCACGGCCAGCACCCAGTCGAGCACTGGCACGCGATCGCGGGGCGAGGATCTCAGCGCCGGATAGGCGAGGAAGGTCAAGAACAGCGCGAAGCCGAGATGGATGGCGCGCGCTTCCGTGTCATTGAGGATGCCGAAGCCGAACACGAACGGCAAAGGCGAAGCGTACCAGAGCTGGAAAAGCGACCACGCAACTGCAACCCAGAGCAGGATTCGAGCGGCTATTCCGCTGGGATGCCTGCCACCGGTATCGGCCTCCGCGACAAGTTGTTCGAGCTCTTCGAGATCGACGCTGGCCGGTTGTTCCTTCACTTCGCTCATGACGCCTCCTGTTGCGGATGGCCCCGGCGGGTCCGCTGGACCCGCCGGACTGTCGTCAGATCACGAAGCCTACTTTAGCCAGCCCTTTTCCTTGAAGTATTTTTCAGCGCCCGGATGCAGCGGCGCGGAATTCCCCTCCGACACCATCTTGGCCGGATCGAGATTGGCGAAGGCCGGATGCAGCGACTTGAACTCGTCGAAATTCTCGAACACCGCCCTGGTCAATTGATAGACGCTTTCATCGGGAACCTTGGCCGAAGTGACCAGCGTAGCGAGCACACCGAAAGTCCCGGTATCGTCGGGATTGTTTGCGTATAGACCGCCCGGAATGATCGCCTTGGCATAGTAAGGGTTCTCGGCGACGAGCTTGTCCACCACTTCTCCAGTCAACGGCACCAGCTTGGCGGCGCAGGTGGTCGTCGGATCCTGGATGTTCGCGGAAGGATGGCCGACGCCGTAGAAGAACCCGTCGATCTTGCCGTCGCAGAGCGCCGGGCCGTGCTCGTCGGCCTTCAACTCCGATGCGAGCGAAAAGTCGGCCAACGTCCAGCCCATCGCACCGAGCAGACGTTCCATGGAGGAGCGCGTTCCGGAACCGGGATTGCCGACGTTGAAGCGTTTGCCCTTGAAGTCCTCGAATTTCGTCACGCCGGCATTCGGATGCGCCAGGACCGTGAACGGCTCCGGGTGGATCGAGAAAACCGCGCGCAGATCGGTATGAGCGCCACCGTCCTTGAATGATTCCTGGCCTTTGAAAGCGTTGTACTGGACGTCGGACTGCGCCATGCCGAAGTCGAGTTCGCCTTCCTTGATCGTGTTCACGTTGAATGCCGATCCGCCGGTCGATTCGACCGAGCAGCGGATGCCGTGTGTCTTGCGATCCTTGTTGAGCAGGCGGCAGATAGCACCGCCGGCGGCATAGTAGACGCCGGTGACGCCACCGGTCCCGATGGTAACGAAATTCTGCTGCGCCATCGCGCTGGCCGAAAACAGCAGCGCGGCCGACAAGGCGGCGATCCGCGCTCCGAGGCGTGCAGTCCGGGCATGTTTCATCTGGTTCTCCCTTGGTACTTTGCGTGCCGTCGCGGCCGTCCGGTGTTTTAGTGTCAAGGCACGTCAATGCATGCTACGATTGTTGCGCTTTATCAATCAAGGGAAATGCTTGTTACAATGGATAAGCGGGAGACGGGTTTCGACGCGCTTCTGGCGCGCATACTATCCGAACTCCCCGAACTGAGCTCAGAACTGCGCAAGGCGGCGCGATTCCTGGTCGATCATCCCGATGAGGTGGCGCTGGTTTCCATGCGGGTGCTGGCCTCGCGATCAGAGGTGACACCGACGACCTTCGTGCGGCTGGCGCGGCGGCTAGGCTTTGGCGACTGGGCGGCGCTGCGCAAGCCGTTCGAGGACCGGTTGCGCTTCGGCAAGGCGCCTTTCGCGGCGAGGGCCGATGCGCTTGTCAAGCGCGGGTCGGAGGCGATCTTCGCGGAATCGCTGAGGACGACGGTGGCCAATCTGGCGGCGGCCGAATCGTTCAACGGCAGCGAAGAAATCGCAAGGGCTTGCGTGATACTGGAGAATGCGCAGCACATACGCGTCGCCGGGTTCCGAAGCTGCCGTGCGCCTGCCCACGCGCTCGTCTATCTCTGCCGGATGTTTCGGCGCGAGATCACGCTGCTCGGCGGCGACGGCGGTGCGATCGAGGCGGAACTCGCAGCGCTCGGAAAGAGGGACGCGGTCGTCGCGATCGGCTTTTTGCCTTATTCGCGTGAACTCGGGCCGGTGGTGGAGGCTGCACAACGACACAGCGTCCCGATTGTCGCGATCGCCGACAGCATGGCTGCTCCGATCGCGCGGCATGCCGACGTTACCTTGCGTTTCTCTACCGACAGCCCCTCCTTCTTCCCGTCGGTGACCGCAGCTATGGCTATCGTGGAAGCGCTGGCTGCAACGATGCTGGCGCGCAGCGGGACGGCCGCCGCGGCTCGTGTCAGGGAGACAGAACTGGAGTTACAGGCGTTCGGGGCCTATCTGCCGGAATGAGGAGCGCTGGCGCTATGCCAACGCAGCGTCTATCGCGTCGCCGAGCCGTTCGACAACCGCGTCGATTGCTGCGGCGTCTATGATGAAGGGCGGCGCAAGCAGCACATGATCGCCGCGCAGGCCGTCGATCGTGCCTCCCGCGGGATAGACGAGCAGGCCGCGCGCCATCGCCTCGCGCTTGACGCGAGCATTTAATTTGCGGTTCGGATCGAACGGCTCCTTCGACGAACGGTCTTCGACCAGCTCAAGCCCCATGAAGAGGCCACGGCCGCGGATGTCGCCGACGTGGGCGTGGTTGGAAAAGCGCTCGCCGAGGCGCCGGGCGAGATCGGCGCCCATCGCCTTGACGTTATCGAGCAACCTGTCCCGCTCGATGACTTCCTGGACGGCAAGCGCTGCCGCGCACGCCATCGGGTGGCACATATAGGTGTGGCCGTGCTGGAAGAAGCCGGAGCCTTCGGCGAAAGCCTCGAAGATGCGGCGCGCAAGCAGCACCGCACCAATGGGCTGGTAGCCTCCGCCGAGGCCTTTGGCGACTGTCATCAGGTCGGGCGCAACGCCATCTTGTTCGCAGGCGTGCAGCGTGCCGGTGCGGCCCATGCCGCACATCACCTCGTCGAGGATGAGGAGCACTCCGTAGCGGTCACAGATTTCGCGGATGCGTCTGAAATAGCCGGGAACGGCGGGCACCGCCCCTGCTGTCGCGCCAACGACAGGTTCTGCCACGAAGGCCATGACAGTGTCCGGACCGAGTTCGAGAATTTTGTCCTCTAGCGCCTGGGCAGCACGTAGGCCGTAGGCCTCCTCGCTCTCACCGGCTTTCTGGTAGCGGTAGGCATAGCATGGGTCGATATGATGCGTGTCGATCAGCAACGGGCGGAATTGGGCGCGGCGCCACTCATTGCCCCCGGCAGCGAGAGCGCCAAGCGTGTTGCCGTGATAGCTCTGACGGCGGGCGATGACGTTCCGCCGCTCGGGCCTGCCTGTCTCGACGAAAAACTGCCGTGCCATCTTGAGCGCCGCCTCCACCGCCTCGGAGCCGCCAGACACGAAATAGACGTGGCTTATGCCTTGCGGCGCGCCGGCGACGAGTTTGTCGGCCAATGCCTCGGCCGGCTCATTGGTGAAGAAGCTGGTATGGGCATAAGCGAGCTTGTCGGCCTGTGCGTGAAGCGCAGCCGTCACGTCGGGATGGCCGTGGCCGAGGCAGGAAACCGCCGCGCCGCCCGACGCGTCGATATAGGCGCGGCCATCGCGGTCGAAGAGTTCGATACCCTTGCCGCCAGCCGCGACGGGCAGGGTCGCATGGATCTGGCGATGCAGGATGTGTGTCATGCTTTCCTCGATTGACGGTGGCGCGATTTGGAGCGAACTATCATGCAACATATGTTACAGAGCGTGCAATGGTGAAACAATTGGACTGCGTCTATGACTGTCGATAGGGACATGACCGGCCCCGGACTCATAGCGCCCACTGCGATCGCCGTTGCGCCGAATGGTGGACGGCGTGGCAAGGGAGACCACCCTGCCCTGCCGATCGGCCCCCGGGAATTGGCTCGGACCGCCGCCGCCTGCCTCGAGGCGGGCGCCGCCATGATCCATGCCCATGTCCGCGATCGCGACGGCGGCCATTTGCTCGACGCGCACGCCTATCGCGAGACGACGAAAGCGATACGTGATGCGGTGGGCGAGCGGTTGATCATCCAGATCACCAGCGAAGCGGTCGGCCAATACCAACCGGCCGAGCAGATGGCGGTGGTGCGCGCTACCCGCCCCGAGGCGGTTTCGCTGGCGCTGCGCGAGCTGGTGCCAGACGCCGCCCATGAGACCGCTTTCGCCGAGTTCCTGTGGTGGTTGAAGGGCGAGCGGATCGCCCCTCAGATGATCCTCTACGCGCCGGAAGAGGCGTCGGCCCTAGACGCCATGCAACAACGGGGGCTGGTGCCTTTCGACGACATTCCGGTGCTCTATGTGCTCGGCCGCTACACGCCAGGACAGGTTTCGCGGCCGACTGACCTGCTTCCCTTCCTTGCGCATGATCGTCCGCGCTTTGCGCACTGGATGGTCTGCGCCTTCGGTCGGGAAGAAACCGCCTGCGTTGCGGCCGGTGCGCTGCTGGGCGGCCATGTCCGCGTCGGCTTCGAGAACAATTTTTCTCTCGCCGACGGCACAACCGCCAGGGACAATGCTGCGCTCGTAACCGCAACCAAATGCGCCCTGACCGCTTGCGGCGTCAGGACCGCCCAAGCCAACGACCTGCGCGCCGCTTGGTCGATCCAGCGCTAGCTTTGCTCAGGTTTCGCAGACAGATTTTGAGGCGATTTGAAGAGCCGTTCTCGGAACGGCCGAGCAGCGGGCTCGTCGGTTCGTCACACTTGTCAAAAATCTCTTTGCTACGCTGCAACCGAACTGTCTGGCCGACGTTCAGGTTGTGGTGGCTGGGAGACCTGCATGCAGACGTACCTCGTCGAACAAATGGAGGGCGATGACGTGATCTCGACGCGTATCGTCAACGCGCCGAGCCCTTTCAAAGCCGCCGCCATGTCGACAGATCGACATGTTACCCTGCGAACGTGGGAAAAGGATTGGATCCGAGTAACCGACGAGAATCGGGGCCATATCTTTGCATACTGCTTTGTCTCCGACGGAGACTCCGACACCAGCGGGCATGGCCCGAGAAAAACACTGAATAAATCAAGAAAAGCCCAAAAAGCTGACCAGAGAGCCGGGTAAGCGCAAACCACTGGTCTTTGCACCTCGCTGTAGCGCGCAAATTTACTGATATCGCCAGAACCGTGAACACCACGGAGCCAATAGCGGCTGCGCTGGTCGGTACGCCAGGCGCTCCCCTTCCGTCGATGCGACGCGTCCGTAGCATGGGATGACAGCCAAAGGGCGCAAACGCGGCCATTTGGCGAAGATCGCGGCTTCATCAGAATGATCGATGAAAAGATTTCGGCCGGGGGCGATAAGTGACATTAATCTTAGCGTGGGCAGCTCATGTCTCCGGCATATTTGGGATCAGAAAAGGCGCGTCTGGATCTACGGGCGGATTGTCAGCCAACGGACACCCGTAAATGGTCAAACGTCCCGGAATACGCACTTGATCAGGGCGGTCCTGTACTGCACCCTTATCAACGGATGGGCGCCGATTTTGCGAATGTTGCCGTCTTCGACCACCTGAGAAGCATCACCAGCCAATATCCCGACAAGCTCGCGATCAGCGACGGCACCACCCGTTTGACGTATTCCCAGCTTTTCCAGGCCGTCGAGATGCTGTCCCACCGAATTGCGGCCGTCGTTCCCAACGGGCAGGCGATCGGGATCCTTCAGGCCAACTCGGCCTGGTATCCTGTGGCCATGCTGGCGAGCATGGCGATTGGGCGGCCTTCGGTGCCACTCAACGCGAGAGACCCCGACACGCGAACCAATGACATTGTCGTTGCGGCGCGGCTTTCAGCGGTTATAGGCGACGGCAATGGTCGCGCTGTCGGTTTGGCTCACGATGTCCACTGGATCGATGCGACCGCCAGCATCCCGCCGCAAGTCCAGCCGATACCCCAGTCCTGTTCCGTCTCGGTCGACGCGCCCGCGATCGTGCTCTACACTTCAGGCAGCACCGGCCATCCCAAAGGCATCGTCAACAGCCAGCGCAGCCTGCTTTTGCGGGTCCAGCAATATGTCGACGCATGCCACATCAATTCGGACGATGTTTTCCTGCCCTTGACCGGGCCAGCCACGATCGCCGGCTGCCGGGAGGTTCTCGCCGCCCTTCTCACCGGTGCGACCTTGCATCTCGTCGAGGTGGGCGCCGTTGGCTTGGGCGCGGTCCGGCGCCTAGTGGAATCCGAAGGCGTGACCGTCACCTATCTGGTGCCGGCGTTGCTTCGCGCACTCATGGCAGACAAACCAGCTGACGCCTTCCGCTCGCTCAGAGTGGCCCGGATCGGCGGGGAGAAGGTGTCATGGGCCGATATCGCCCTGCTGCGCAAAGCCGTGTCGAGCACTTGCCTGATCCAGATCGGTTACTCGTCAACCGAGACCACCGGCTCGCAATGGTTCTTGCCGCAAGACTGGCCGGAGGAAGGCGCCTCGGTCCCGGTTGGCTGGCTGCTCCCAGGAATCACGTTCGCGATTGTCGACGAAAAGGGACGCCGCGTTCAGCCGGGTAAGATCGGAGAGCTTATGATAAGAGGCCCGTATGTCCTGCTTGGCCATTGGGAGAACGGCGCCGTCGTGCCGGCGGAATCGGATCCGGATGACCCGGATCTTCGGATCTTCGCGACGGGTGACCTCGTCCAACTTGACAGTCATGGCTTGCTGCGGATCGTCGGCCGCAAGGGGCGCCAGGTAAAGATCAATGGTCGACGCATCGAGCCTGCCGAGCTCGAGCGGGTGTTGCGTTGCGCGTCTTCCGTGGAGGATGCCGTGGCAATCGTGACCGCGGCAAATGAGCTTGTCGCATTCGCCGTTCCTCAGCGCCCGCCGGGCGCGGCCTTTTCGGACGAGCTTCGCCAGCTAGTCAGAACGAAGCTGCCGCCGCCCCTGCGACCCGTGCGACTGCACACGATAGATGCGATTCCGCGCCTGCCGAGTGGGAAGGCCGATATGGCGACGCTGGCGGAAATGGATATTTCAGCCAGGAAGACCGCGCTGGCCCCGCAGCCCCCCGATGCAGGAAGCGAACTGAACGTCCATCGGATAGTGCAGCATGCATGGAATAACACCCTCAACACGCGCGTCGCTGCAGGACGCTGGGATGACGCAGGTGGAGATTCGCTGAAGCTGCTGCAATGCGTCATGGAAATAGAAAGTGCCATCGGGCAGGAACTCGGTCTCCAGGGCTTCACGGTCGGGATGAGCGTGGACGAAATGGTCAAGGCGGTCGTGTCGGCACAGGCAGGCGACCTGCACGCGCGCGCGCAGAAGTACGATCCTCCTATTCTTTTTCTGCTCCCGGGATCCGTTGGCTATGGCCCGAGCTTTGCTGCCTTTGCATCCTCGATGAGCAAGGTCGCACGAGTGACCCCCATCAAGTACCCTACGCTGGCTATGATATTGCGCGGACAAAACACCGTCGCCGACATGGCCGACTCGGCGGTGGAGCAGATCTGCCGCGCCCAGCCCACGGGCCATGTGCGCCTTCTCGGCCATTCGCTCGGCGGCGCCGTCGCGTTCGAGGTTGCGGAGCGTTTGCTGGCCGCGGGGCGAACTGTGAAGTTCCTGGGAATCCTCGACACGAGCCTCCTCGGCGAGCGCAGCACCTATTGGGAGATGGTTACCCGCACATTCGATCGGATCCGGACCAACCGCGTAACCGCTGACCGGATGGCGTGCCGCTTCCTTGCAAAGATCGCTGTCAAAACTGGCTTCGAGGCGCAGCTCGCCCGCATCCTCGATCGCTACGCCCGGGATGAGTTCAACGCGACGAGCTTCAGAACCAAACTGGAACTGCAGGGGCAGTTGCGGGGACGAGCCTTCTACCGATGGTTGGCGATACCCAGACGGACGCTGCCGATCACCGCAACCCTCTTCCGCTGCGCTCGGCCCAAAATGCCTCTGGCCATAGGGTGGGATGGCGCTTTCGCGCATCTGGATATGATTCCGGTCGTTGGCAGTCACTTCGATATGATCACAGAGCCCCATCTCGTCATCAACCGCCCGCTCATCGAGAAGGCGGTGGAGCAAACCTATTCTTCAACCGAGGTTCGCAATCGGGAGTACAGACCATCGACGTGATTTCAGAATTCAGCATGGGCACGCTGGTGCTCGATGCTCGCATGGAAGTCGATCGCATCGTCCAAATCCTGCGCGAGCAGGTTTTTGGCACGCTGCGGCGTCGTGGCGTGGTTGTCGGCCTCTCCGGGGGTATCGACAGCTCCGTTGTCGCATCCTTATGCGCACGAGCGTTCGGGAAAGACAAAGTCCTGGGGATATTTATGCCGGAGCGCCATTCCTCCGGCGATTCGCTAAGGCTTGGCCGCAGCGTCGCAGCCCAGCTCGGCATCGATACGATCCTGGAAGACATAGCACCGGCCCTTGAGGCCGTCGGCGCCTATCGTCGACAGATCGAAGCGATCCAGACCGTCGTTCCCCAATATGGCGACGGCTGGAAATGCAAGCTGGTGCTCGCGTCGGTTCTCGAGAGCAACGGTCTCAACATCACGCGCCTCACGGTTCAGGACCCCGAGGGCAAGACAGATACGGTGCGTCTGTCGCCGGCAGCCTATCTGCAGATCGTCGCTGCAACCAACTACAAGCAGCGCCTGCGCAAAATGACCGAGTACTACCATGCGGACCGCCTCAACTATGCTGTGGCAGGTACGCCAAACCGCCTGGAGCATGACCAAGGCTTTTTCGTCAAGCAAGGCGACGGGACTGCCGATCTGATGCCGATCGTCCATCTTTACAAGACCCAGGTCTATCAGCTGGCTGAATACCTTGCGGTGGATGAAGAGGTCCGGCGGCGGTCGCCGACCACGGACACTTTCTCCATGGCCCAGAGTCAGGAGGAATTCTATTTCGCCCTGCCTTATCATCTGATGGATCTGTGCCTCTACGGCTTGAGCCACGGAATTTCTGCCGACGAGGTCGCGGCAGCTGCCGGCCTCACCGCGGCCCAGGTTCAGAAAGTCTTCAAGGACATCGACAGCAAACGGCGTGCCGCACGCTATCTTCATGCACGGCCCTTGCTGTCCGCTGCAGTGGGCGAGGACTAACCGATGTGCGGTATCGCCGGAATCGTGTCGCTGAGCGGCGCCGCGGCGCCCCCTTCGCGCGAAGCGCTGATGCGCATGGTGGGCGCGCTCGCGCATCGCGGTCCGGACGAACGCGGCCTCTACCGCGACAAACGCGCGGGTTTGGCGCATGCCCGCCTGTCTGTCGTCGATCTTTCGAGTGGCCAGCAGCCGCTCGCCGACACAGGCGACACGATTTGGATCGTCTTCAACGGCGAGATCTTCAACTACCTCGAGCTGCGTGAAAAGTTGACCGCCCTCGGCCACCGCTTCCGCACCCATAGCGACACGGAGGTCATCGTCCATGCCTATCGCGCGTGGGGTGAGGCCGCCTTCGCGCGGATGAATGGGCAATGGGCGGTCGCAATCTGGGACTCTGTGGCGGGTCGTCTCGTGTTGTCGCGCGATCGGTTTGGCATCTGCCCGTTGCATTTCTGCGAGCATGGGGGCCGCGTTTACTTTGCCAGCGAAGTGAAAGCCATTTTCGCGGCCGACGTGAATATATCCCGTGCCTTCGATCCAACCGGCATCGACCAGACTTTCACGCTTTGGACAGTCGTGCCGCCGCAAGGCGTATTTCAGGGGATCAGCGAACTCACCCCGGGACATGTCCGCATTTACGACAGCGACACCGTTCGCGAGCGGGCCTTCTGGAAGCCTTGCTATCCCGAAATTTCCGATCCTCGCCGTGGCGAATTCACCGGCTCGCTCGACGACGCGGTGGACGAGGTGCGCGGCGCCCTTGAGGCGGCGACGGCGCTCAGGATCGTGCAGGCCGACGTGCCCGTCGGCTGCTATCTGTCGGGCGGGCTCGACAGCTCGCTGGTCGCCGCGCTGGGAAGGCGCTACGCCGGCGAACGGTTCCAGACCTTCTCCCTGCGTTTTGCCGACGCGGAGTATGACGAGACCCGCTTCCAGCGCCTGGTCGCCGGCGCGACCGGGAGCGAGCACCATGAGGTGGTGGTTTCGCGCAGCGACATCGCTGAGGTCTTTCCTGAGGTGATCTACCACACCGAGCGTCCAATCCTGAGGACCGCGCCTGCGCCGCTGTTCCTGCTCTCGAGGCT
The DNA here is from genome assembly GCF_003952585.1 of Mesorhizobium sp. M6A.T.Cr.TU.016.01.1.1. Taxonomy (NCBI): domain Bacteria; kingdom Pseudomonadati; phylum Pseudomonadota; class Alphaproteobacteria; order Hyphomicrobiales; family Phyllobacteriaceae; genus Mesorhizobium; species Mesorhizobium sp. M6A.T.Cr.TU.016.01.1.1. The sequence goes on along the minus strand of NZ_CP034452.1, from coordinate 5,760,369 downwards.
GGTGCGAGAACACGGCATCAAGGTCGTGCTGACCGGCGAAGGAGCCGACGAAATGTTCGCCGGCTACGACCTGTTCCGCGAAGGCAAGGTCCGCCGTTTCTGGGGACGCCAGCCCGCATCGACGCGACGCTCACGGCTGCTGGAGCGCCTGTATCCCTATCTCAGCCGCTCGCCAGTGCATCAGCAAGCAATGGCGCGCCAGTTCTTCGGGCGCGATATACAGGCCTATGACACGCCCGGCTTTGCGCATGACACACGCTGGCGCACCACCAGCGCCATCAAGCGATTGTTCTCCGCCGACATGCGCGCCGAGTCCGAGCGCCGCAATGCCGTGCCCGAGCTGATCGCCCGCCTGCCCGCGGAGTTTTCGCGATGGGGCTCTCTCGCGCAGGACCAGTATATCGAGATCCAGACGCTGATGTCGGGATACCTGCTTTCCTCGCAAGGGGACAGGATGCTCATGGCCCACTCCGTCGAGGGGCGCTTCCCGTTCCTGGACGATGAACTTGTGACGCTGGCGAATTCGCTTCCGGCGGCCTACAAGCTGCGCATCCTCGACGAAAAGCACGTGTTGAAGCGGGTGGCGGAACCGATCGTGCCGCCGGAAATCGTGGCCCGCAAGAAGCAGCCTTACCGGGCGCCCAATGCGCTTTGCTTCGTTGCCGATGATGCTCCGGCCTATGTCCGCGAAGCGCTTTCGGAGACGGCGCTGCGCGAGGCGAACGTTTTCGATCCGAAGTCGGTCACGCGGCTGCTGGACAAGTGTCGAGCCAGGGCGGGCGACGGCGATCTCTCCAACTCCGACAACATGGCGCTGGTCGGCGTGCTGTCGACCCAGCTCCTTCACCAGCAGTTTGTCGTAAGCCGTCCCGGTGGAACTCGCAGGGTCGACCTCACCGTCGACGTCGACCGCGAGCATCGCGAAAAGGTGCCGGCATGATGCATGGCGCCGTGCCTCTGCTGCATGACTACCTCACCCATGCCGCCAGCCGGGTCGGCGAGAAGGTGGCGCTGGTGTGCGGCGGGCAACGTGTCACCTATGGCGATCTCGAAGCGCGCTCCAACGCCATCGCGCAACATCTGGCCGCGGCTGGGGTTGCACGCGGCGATCGCGTGATGATCTTCGCCGACAACACCGTCGAGACGGTCATCGCCTTCTGGGCGGTGCTCAAGGCGAATGCCGTTGTGTGCATCGTCAACCCGCTCACCAAAAGCGACAAGCTTGATTATCTGCTCACCGATTGTAGACCGACGGCACTGATAACGGACAGGCATCTGCACTCGATCTTCAGCGAACCGGCACGCAACTGCCCGTCATTGCGCCGGGTGATCGTCTCCGGTCCGATCGTCGACGCCGAGCTAACAGGATTGCCGCATGCCGTGCGCTGGGACACTGCGGTCGCCGCCGGCGGCAGCGCACCGCCGGCGCGCCGATGCATCGATATAGATCTCGCTGCCATCATCTACACGTCGGGGTCGACAGGTGAACCCAAGGGCGTGATGCTGACGCACAGGAACATGACAGCCGCATGCACTTCGATCGCTTCATACCTGGATCTCTGCGAAGACGAGGTGATCCTCAACGTCCTGCCTCTCGCCTTCGATTACGGCCTGTACCAGATGATCATGGCGTTTCGCACCGGCGCCAGGTTGGTGCTTGAACGCTCGTTTGCTTTCCCGGCGCAGATCCTCGGGTTGATCAAGGAAGAGAGGGTGACAGGTTTTCCCGGCGTGCCGACCATCTTCGCCGCGCTCTCGGACCTCAGGTCACTAAAAGATCATGATTTTTCGAGCATTCGCTACGTAACGAACACTGCGGCCGCCCTGCCGCTCAAGCACATTCTCATGCTGCAGGACCTGTTTCCGGATGCGCGCATCTATTCGATGTATGGCCTCACCGAATGCAAGCGCTGCACCTATCTGCCGCCGGAAGACCTTGAGCGAAAGCCATTGAGCGTCGGGGTCGCCATCCCGAACACGGAAATGTGGATTGTCGACGAGCATGACAGGCCGGTCGGCCCTGATGTAGTTGGCCAACTCGTCATCCGCGGAGCGACGGTGATGAAGGGCTATTGGGGCAAGCCGGAAGCCACGGCCAGAAAACTCAAACCCGGCCCGTTGCCGGGCGAGCAGGTCTTGTACACCGGCGACTACTGCCGGATGGACGCGGAGGGATACCTCTACTTCATCGGTCGCGGCGACGAGATCATAAAATCGCGAGGAGAGAAAGTGGCGCCGAAGGAGGTGGAAAACGCGCTGTTGGATATTGCCGGTGTACGGGAAGCCGCGGTCATCGGCGTTCCGGACGAGCTTCTCGGGCAAGCGGTCAAGGCGTTTGTCGTGATGGAGCAAGGAAGAATCATCGACGAAAGGCAGTTGCAGAAAGAATGTCAGAGACGGTTGGAGAACTTCATGGTTCCGAAGTCCATCGTGATCGTACCCAGCCTACCGATGACAGACACGGGCAAACTCAAAAAAACGGCCCTGTCATGAGGCGGTTTCTGGATGAAATTGATCAGCATTCATCTTTTGTATCGGAGGAGAATTCAATGTTGTCTACCAAGGATAGGGCCGAAACCTGCAGGGATCAGATTCGCGCTTTCCTGGCGTCGAATTTCTACATTGCCGACGCGGATGCTCTGGAGAGCGACACGTCCCTTCTCGATCAAGGCATCGTCGACTCGACAGGGGTACTCGAGGTTATCGGCTTTATCGAGGAGACCTTCGGCATCACCGTCGAAGACAGCGAGCTCCTGCCGGAGAACCTCGATTCCATTCAAGGAATTGCGCAGTACGTTCTCCGCAAGAAAAACTGATTGCCGACATCTTGCGCAGCGCTGTTCTGCGCTCCGCCGACAGCGCAACCGAGCCTGCCGCAGTTGCGGCATGGCTCACGCTTGCGGCGTGGTATGTCCCACAACCACCCTGCCCTCGCCGGCTTCGTTCGTGACCGCACGGATGGTTTCGTAGGCCTTGGAACGCTCCAGCAGGCTCATGACCTGCCGGTCCTGGCCGAGGCCTACCTCGAAGAGCAGGATGCCTCCGCGCCGCAAGTAACGCGGCGCGTCCTTGATCACGCGCATATGGATGCTCAGGCCATAGGGGCCAGCGGCAAACGCTTCACGCGGCTCGAGCTCGGTCAGATGCGCGCGGTCGCCCTCGAGCCGCTTTTCCGAAATGTAAGGCGGGTTGCAGACGATCATGTCGATCGTGCCGTCAAGCTCCAAGCCTGAGAAGGCACTGAACAAGTCGCCCTGAAGCACTGACACGCGATCCGCCATGCCGTGATGAGCGACGTTGCGGCGCGCGACGTCGACGCATCCATCGGTGAGATCGCTTGCCCAGACACGCGCGGTGGGGGCGTAGTGCGCGATGGCGCACGCCAGATTGCCGGCCCCGCAGCACATGTCGATAACGCGCGGTGCCGGCAGGTTCATTTGACTGAGAACGTCGAGAGCGGTCGTGCCGAGCAACTCCGTCTCCGGTCGGGGAACGAGCGCACCGGGCGCGATGAGCAACTCCAGCCCCATGAAGTTGGTACGGCCTTTGCTGTAGGCATCGGCGACACTGATCTCCTCGCTCACGACAGACCCGCCTTCCTGACTTTGCCGGCGCCAGTGTCCGACAATTGCGCACCAGTTAAGTGTATCTCAAATTCATTAAATTTTCGATGGGCGAATCGAAAAACACTCATCGCCATGGGCTTTGAAGACATGATGTAACAAAGGGTGATCACGGGCTTCTCATCTGTCGCTTGGTTGGGAATATTGTCTCATCATTGGGAATATCCGGTTTCTCACCCCAGTTATCCCCAGCCTTGCAGAGCCAATTCCCGAATTCTCGGTCCAGCGTCACGATTTTGCTACATTTTAATCAAAAGGCACGTACGTAAGCAAAACGTAATGTTTCAGTAGCTAACGGAAAGCAGCCGCTTCCCGCAAGGCAAGAGGGTTTACCCATCATCGACAGGACCAACACGTTCGCGCGGCAATTTCGCACGAAAGATCGCAGATCATGAAGCCAACGCAAGGGCGCTCGCCCGATCTACGTTCCGCCATGTTCGGCTCAATGCACGGATTGATTGGCGTCGGGGTTTTCTCGGCGGTGATAAACATTCTCGCCTTGACCGGCTCCGTCTACATGCTCCAGATCTACGATCGCGTGCTGCCTTCGCAGAGCATTCCCACTCTCGTCGGATTTACGATCGGGATGCTGGGCCTCTACGCGATCTATGGACTCCTCGATTTCGTCAGGCTTCGCCTGTTGGTCCGCATCGGCAGCCGCCTGCACAGAGATCTGCAGCAAAAGGCGTTCGCTGCCTCGCTTTCCCTGCCGCTTACTGCTGGGCAGGATGCGAACCGTGTGCAGCCACTTCGTGATCTGGACCAGTTGCGCGGCTTTCTTTCCGGGCTGGGACCGACAGTCGTCTTCGACGCTCCCTGGATACCGTTTTATATGGTGGTCATCTATCTACTGCACCCTTCGCTTGGTGTGTTGGCAACCCTCGGCGCGGCTGCTGTCGTGCTTTTGACGGTCGTCGCGGAAGTCGTTGCCCGCAAACCCGCCGCGCGAGCGTCTGAAACGCTCGTGGCACAGCGGCTTCTTGCCGATTCCGGCCGCCGCAACGCGGAGGTTGTTCAGGCGATGGGCCTTTCAGCCCAGCTTGGTCGGCGCTGGAATGAGATCAGCCATCTTTACCTCAAGAACCAGGAACAGCTCTCCGATGTCGTCGGCGCAGCGAGTTCATTGTCGAAAACACTCCGCATGGCCCTGCAATCGTCCGTGCTGGGGCTTGGTGCCTACCTTGTGATCGGCGGCGAGGCTTCGCCCGGCGTTATCATCGCGTCGTCCATATTGCTGGGCCGCTCATTGGCGCCGGTCGATGTGGCGATCGCAAACTGGAGAGGGTTTCTGGCCACCCGCCGAAGCTATTCCGACCTGGCGGCAGCACTGGATGCTTTCGGCAGCCAGAAAGACCCTATGGAACTGCCGCGCCCACAGACACAGCTTGCGGTCGAGGAACTGACGGTCGCGCCACCAAGTCTGCAGAGACCAACGCTCGTCAATGTAAGCTTTCGCTTGTCGAGGGGCGCGGGGTTGGCGATCGTCGGCCCGAGCGGTTCTGGCAAGACGACGCTCGTGCGTGCTTTGGTCGGGGCATGGAAGCCGCTCCGCGGAACGGTAAGGTTGGACGGCGCCGCGCTCGATCAATGGAATTCGGAGTTGCTCGGCACTCATATCGGCTACCTGCCGCAGGACGTTGAGCTGTTCGACGGAACGATCGCAGACAACATTTCGAGATTCGGCGGCAAGAGCGACGCAAAAGGCGTGCTGGCAGCCGCCAAGGCTGCGGGCGTGGACAAGATGATCATGCGACTGCCGGAAGGTTTTCAAACGCGCATCGGTGAAGGCGGAGCGGCCCTGTCAGCTGGGCAGAGGCAGCTCGTCGGGCTCGCCAGAGCGCTTTATGGTGATCCATTCCTTGTCGTTCTCGACGAGCCAAATTCCAATCTGGATGCCGACGGCGATGTTGCCCTGGCCGGGGCAATCCTGGCGGTGCGCGAACGCGGTGGCATCGCAATCGTTGTGGCGCATCGTCCGTCGGCTCTCGTCAACATCGATCAGGTACTCGTCTTGTCGAATGGCATGCTCCATTCATTTGGCTCGCGCGAAGACGTTCTGGCAAATGTCATCCGGCCCTTCCCGCGGCCAAATACTGTCGTCCCGCTGCAGCAAGGTGCAAGCGGCCATGCGTGAGGTATTAGTGCCTAACATGACCACGTCGTCATATGCTGCGGTCGGTGGCGAAAGCCCATCGGTTGGGGCAAAGCCAGAGCCGAATGGCATCCGGACCAATCTGCTCTTGGGTCTGGCCGCATATTGTCGTTCCGCCGTGGAAAGGTGCAGGCAGGCGTATGTGAGATATTGCTCTACCGGGACCGTGTCATCATATGCCGCGGTCGGTAGCGAAAGCGAACTGATCCCGACGAATCCAACCGAAGAGCCGGATGGCATCAGGGCCAATCTGCTATTGGGCCTGGCGACCACCTGCCTGTTGATCTTCGGTGGAGGGCTCTGGCTAGGGTTGACCAAGATTGCCGGTGCGGTGATTGCGCCCGCCACCGTGGTGGTCGAAAGCAACATAAAGAAAGTCCAACATCAAACCGGCGGCACTGTCGGCGGCATCTTCGCCCAGGACGGGGACCATGTGCGTGCCGGCGACGTCTTGGTCAGGCTGAACGACACGTTGACACGAGCAAACCTGCAGATAGTCAGCGAGGATCTGGATCGCGCCACCATTCGTCTGGCGCGACTGGAGGCCGAGCGGCAGGGCCTGCCGGAAATGCAACTCCCACCCAGCGTTCGGGCCCAGATGGGGGACCCGCAACTGGCGGCACTTGTCCGTGGCGAACGCGCCGTGTTCGAAAGCCGGGCGGCGGCATTGGCTGGCCAGAAGGCACAATTGCAAAGCCGCTCGAAGCAATTGGAGCGTCAGATCGATGGCCTCAAAGCACAGCAGGCGGCAATGGACGAGTCGCTGGATCTGCTGACGCAGAACCTTGCTGACGTCGAATCTCTCTACGCAAAGAAGTTGGTCTCCAAGGAGAGGCTGAGCACTGTCAGCTTGGAGAAGAGCCGGACTCGCGGCGAGTCAGGACGCCTCGTCGCGGCAATCGCGGAGGTCCAAGCTCGCATCAGTGAGACCGACCTTCAGGTGCTTCAGCTCGACGAGCAAATGCGGAGCGAGGTAACGAGCGAACTTCGCGAAACGGAAGCCAAGCAGACCGAGCTCAATGAGCGCAAGGTAGTGGCGGAAGACGAGCTCGCCAGGACAGATATCCGCGCCCCACAGACTGGAACCGTACAGGAATCCTCGATCCACACCGTCGGAGGCGTGATTGCCCCCGGGGAAGTGCTTATGATGATTGTGCCCGATACCGACAACCTGGTGGTGGATGCGCTCGTTTCTCCAGAGCGTATAGATGACGTACGTCCTGGACAGCGGGTTTCAATCCGCTTTCCGGCGTTCGATGCAGGGACGACACCTGTTTGCCAAGGCTCGGTCAACCGCATCTCTGCAGATCTGATTAAAGATCAGCAACGTCAGCTTTCGTACTTTTCGGCGCGCATCAACGTCGAAAATGCGGCGACCTGCCTGACGGAAGCGAAAATACTCAAACCCGGCATGCCGGCCGAAGTTCACATAAGCACCGACGAGCGCAATGTCTGGTCCTATCTGCTGAAACCCTTCACGGACCAGGTATCCAGAGCTTTCAGACAGTAACGCAGACGGCAATTCCGACAGGACCAAGGTACAGCCGGTTTAGAGCGGTTCATCGTTTCACGGAAACGCCGAACCGCTCTATCTCTTTGTTTTTGCGCAATTCCGGACGGAAAACCGCTTCACACTTTTCCTGGAATTGGTCTATTGGATCGCTACGCTCTCGAGACCGCTGCTGAACCTTACCTCTATCGTGTCGCCCGGTGATACCTCGGTATCTTCTCCGGCCGGCTGTTTACGCCATTCCTCACCGACCTTGCGGATGATCGTGACCTGAGCCTGAATGGTTTCGCCGGCAACTGGCAGCGGCTGGGCGGACGCCCCCGTGGGCTGCAATTTCTGGCTGGCGGCGCGAAGTCTTGCGGTGATGTCGGCAAGACGCACGTTGGTGTCCTTCAGTTCGGTCAGAAGACCAATTCTTCTCTGGTTGCCGTTGCGTTCGTGCTGTCTGACAAAATCATCCTGCTGGCGTCGCGCTCTCATGAGTTCGACCGACGTTTCGAGCGCCCGGCTGGAAGAGAGAATCACACCGCGCCGCACGTCGGCGAGCCTGTCGTTGGTCAGATTGCCTGCTTTATATACCTTCGTCACTCGCGCCAGATCGTCCTCGTCCGCCTTGACTGCATCGGCTTCGACCTGCTCGCGCTTGAGCAGGACCGCGATCTGCGCCGCAGCGTCCTTGGCGCTTTTTTCGAGGTAGCTTTGCTCCTGCTGGAAGTTGTCCAGGGAAATCTTGAGCCCTTCCGCTTCGGCCTGGGCGATTGCCGAGACGAAAGCGGCCGACAAGGGTGACCCTTGTGGTGGCTTCATGTCGAAATTCGCCTGGTTCTGAAGTTCGGCGCGCAGACGGGCGCTATGAAAGTAGTCTCTGGTGTACTCCCCCCAAGCCGATTCATAGTCGCGCCGCAAATCCACCGGATCTGGGCCAGCCTGGTTTGTCCGTGACCGCAGAAGGCTGAAACCGCCAGACACGGCAATCGCCTGCCGCACGGTCATGAGCGGTCGATAGGCCTGCTGTCCGGGAGTGAGCACGTCGCCGGTCACGTAGATCGGGCGATAGTCTGCGATGACGGCGGTGACGTCGCTCGGCTTGATGACGATCATTTGCTCTCGCCCATCAGGCAGACGCTGGTGGAATATCTTGGTTGGCAAGATCGTCTCCATCCGCGTCTGCAATTCGGCCGGAGTGAGGCCGCCGACCGAAACCATCCCGACTTCGGGAAGCGCGATCGTGCCGTCCATTTGAACCACGGCACGCTGCGTTCGTTCCGGGATAGAGGCAATTCCTATCTCGACGGTATCGCCGGCGGACAGTCGATATGCGACCCGCGTCTCCGCTGCAGCGGCCATATCCATGGCAACCAGTATACCAAGCGCGGCAAGAAGGATTCGATTAGTGAAGACCATTGGTGACAATCTCCTTCCGGTTCAACGTCGGCTCTTCCGGCCAATCGACACGGGAGACGAAGTCGTAGACGGGACCGCCGGGCACGCCCCAGTTGCTCGACCAGACTACTTGTGAGCCGTCAGGCGACGGCGAGGCATGAGTTTCGCTTCGATAGTCTAACTGAGTGCTTCTCGTTTGTGCGATGCGTCGAATCTCACCACTGCCGTCGATGCGCAGCGCGATCACTTCCTGTGCATATGGCGCCATGTCTGGACGGGCTGACACCTCATCCGGATCGCCGCCATAGGTCAGGAACACCCAGCCGGGCCTGTCCAGCGCACGCAGGGATGCATGCATGGCTTCGCCGTATTTCATAAGTGGGGTGACCCTGCCGTCGGACAGCCTTCGCTTGATCACGTGATACTTGTCCGGATCGGACTTGCTGATGCCGACATAGACTTCGCTGCCGTCCTCATCGACTGTCATGTCGCCGTGGCCGGGCCGATGATGTTCCGTCCATTTCTGGAGCAAAGTGCCCTCGACACTGAAAATGAAGGCCTGTTGGATGCCGCTTACTATCTCCTGGAGGCATAGAATGTTGGTTCCGAGCGGAGAAATCGAGCAGGCACCATTGGTTCCGCCAAGATGCCCAAGATCGATGTCCGGGAATTTCCGCCGCTGCTTGAGATCGTAGGCAAAGACCACCGTCTCGCCATCCTCACGCACCGCGCGCACCGCTATGCGATCACCGTCACGGCTTGGATTGCCCTTGCCCGGTCCGAAATGGAAATCATGGTATTCAGTCGAAGCGAACAGGACGTCTTCGCGATTGGTCCGTGGCGCCCAGGTCGACACTTGCCGGCCCTGAACGCAGATCATCAGATCGGCGTTTTGAGGGTGCCATTCGCATTCAATAGATCGAGCGCGACGGAACAGCGGCGCGTATGTGCGCCCGTCCAAGAAACACATGCCGCCGCTACAGCCGTTGGTGATGACAAGAAGGCTCTGGTCTGAATTCCAGGCTTGAGCACTCGAATACCGGTGGGTGCAATAATTCTTCTCGCATGCAAGCCCATTACCAAGCACTCCCGGCTTGGTAATGCGCGTGAAACTGGTCCCAAACGCCGGATCCGTCGCTGGGCGCAAATAATCGGGTAGATCCATCATCACCGGCGCAGCAAATTGTGTCTGCTCGCTGCTTTGCCGGCTTCCGACCGTGGACAGACCCAACGACATGCCCGCGGCAATCAACAACGCAGCCAACACACGCGGGTGAAAAGTCATGTCATATAACCCATTTCGCGTCGTACGCGGCCTTCGCTGAGGCGCGCCTCCCACCATCCGATGGTTCGCCCCAACCCATCGCGCAGGCTGGTCTGTGCCCGCCATCCAGTCTTGCTTTCGAGGAGTGAAGAATCGGCCAGCAAGGCACGGACCTCGGAATTCTGCGGCCGCAGGCGGCTTTCGTCGCGATGGACCGGTTTTTGGGAGCCACTCAACTCGAGCACCAGATCCAACACGTCCGAGATCGTCACAGCGCGCTGGCTCCCTGCATTGTAGGCATGGCCAAATTCGAGTTCGGCCGAACCTGCGGTCAGGAACGCCGCCGCCGTGTCTTCCACAAAAGTGAGGTCGCGGATCGGGCTTGTGTCCCCGACCATGATCGCCGGGCAATTTTTGTCGAGGGCCTGCCGTATGATGGTCGGCACAATAGCCCGCTCACTCTGGCGTGGGCCGTAGGTATTGAACGGCCGCATAATCACGACGGGGACGTCGAACGACCTGGCGTAGGACTCTGCCATCATGTCCGCGCCGATCTTGGATGCCGAATATGGTGACTGGCCCTGCAGCGGGTGGGATTCGCGGATAGGCATGGTCTGTGCGGTGCCATAGACCTCGCTGGTCGAGGTGTGCACCACACGCTCTGTCTCCCATTGGCGCGCCGCTTCGAGGACGTTCACCGTGCCCAGGATGTTGGTGTCTACATAAGACTGGGCGGCCGCGTATGAATATGGAATCGCGATAAGCGCGGCGAGATGAAACACAACGGCCTGGCCGCGCACGATCCGGTTCAGGAACGCGCTGTCGCGGACGTCGCCGCGGACCAGGTTCAACTGGCTTCGAATGGTGGCCGGCAAATCATCGAGCCAACCATGACTGTCGAAGGAATTGTAGAGAGCCAGCGCCGTGACATCCGCCCCACTGCGGACGAGCGCTTCGGTGAGATGCGACCCGATGAACCCATCAGCACCCGTGACCAGAACTTTCCTACCCCTGTAGCTCATGACTAAGCGTTCCCCCTATGACGTGATGCGGCGACCTCGCAAATCCAACAGAGCGCGGCCATGCCAAACTGCTCTCACATGCCGATTGGCGGCGAGACCGGGCTGGTCGGCGGCGACGAGGCCAGGCCGAGGACCGCCAGAAAGCCGCGCGCCATCCAGATGATGTCAGAGGTGACCGTGCGCTGCGGATAATAGGCGAGGTCAAGCCTGGCCTTGGCAGGAAACAGGACCTCACGGTAGAAAAGGAGCGGATCCTCGGATCGCGGATAAAAATGGGCTTCATGCCGGAAGAGAACCTGGGCCGGACCCAACAAGCCCGGTTTGTATTTTAGAACAGCCTCAAAGCCACCGCGGAAACAATCGGCGAAGACAAGGCTCTCCGGTCGCGGTCCGACGATAGCCATCTCGCCTCTGAAGACATTCCACAGTTGCGGGAACTCGTCGAACTTGGTGAGGGCGAGAAACCGCCCCACTGTCGTCATGCGGCTGTCTCCGGCCATGGTCAGCGCCAGGCCACCGGGATCGCATCGCACGGCGAATTTGCGGAACTTGTACATGCGGAATGGCCGCCCACCGGCACCCACGCGGGTCTGCGCAAAGAAGATAGGCCGGCCGCCTTCCAGCAAGAGCGCCAGAGCGATCACCAGCATCAGCGGAGCGAACACTATGGCGGCTGCGGTAGCGATGGTGAGATCCATTGCTCGTCTCGCAAGCCCATGGGCGGCGCTTGGGACAACAGGTCGATGGATGGATAAATCCAAGGCATTCATGCTGCTGTTCCTGCTTGGGCGCAGCTGTTGACCGCAGCGGCAAGAGCGGTCGCCACTGACTCGACCACAGGCGCAGTGATCTGGGGATGAAGTGGCAGCGTGAGCTCACGCTGGGCAAAGTCCTCTGTCCGCGGCAAATGGGTGCCGGGAAAAAGCTCGCGATAGAGCGTCATCTGGTGCACCGGCGGATAGTGGATGGTCGTTTGTATTCCTTGCTTGCGCAATTCGTCGATGACGTCTTGCCTGTCAGCGTAGCGCGGCAAAAGGACAGGCATGATATGATAGGCCGACGTCCGCGGCTCGTGGAACGGGACTGTCACGGCTGGGCAGTGTTTTGCGATGAGACGCCGGTATAGCATGACCAGGATACGCCTGATCTCATTCCATTCCTGCAAATTCTGCAGCTGGACCAGTCCGATTGCAGCGCGCATTTCATCCATGCGATAGTTGAATCCGAGCATGGTGACATCATACTGCGGCGTGCGACTGTTCAGCCTCTGATGTGTCCCGGTGGTCATGCCGTGCCCACGGGCCTGGCGGATTGTCTCAAGCAGCTTGGGGTCTCGGGCAATCACAGCCCCACCTTCCGCCGTGGTCATGTTCTTGTTGCCATAGAAGCTGAAGGCCGCCGCGGCACCAAATGTACCCACTTCCTTCAAGCCGGGCGCATGCGCGGCATCCTCGATGATCTGCAGTCCTCGGGCGCGGGCGAACTTCTGCCATTCTTCCCGATTGGCGAGGTAGCCGGCGAAATGTACGAGAATGACCGCCTTAGTGCGCGCAGTGCATTTTGCTTCAGCTTCGACGATCGACATCAGCGGCACGTCGGCCGACTCGATGTCGACAAAGACCGGAGTGGCACCGACGTAGAGAACCGCGTTTGCGGTCGCCACGAAGGTCATGGACGGGACCAGCACTTCATCGCCTGGTCCGATACCGAGAGCATGTAGAATGAGATGAAGCGCCGCAGTGCAAGAACTGACCGCGACGCAATCCTGCGCACCATGCATACTGGCAAAAGCCTCTTCAAAGGCTTTCACCTGCTCTCCCATGGTCAGCCAGCCGCTATCGATGACCTTGGACAAAGCTGTCTTCTCCGGCACACCCAAAATTGGGGCACTGACCAAGAGCATCATAACCTCCTAGACTGTTAGACTGTGGGATCGGCTTCGTGATCTCGTCATGCGGCCGTGGCAGTGACCTCGATCGAGGCCGACTGGTCTTCCCAGGAAATGGCTTGCGCGTTCTGGAAATCGTCGACGCGCCCGATATCGAGCCAGAGACCATCATGCTTGTACACGTGGACGGTGGTGCCGTTCTGCATCATCTGCAGCATCAGGTCGTCAAACCCGAAGGGAATGCCAGATGGAATAAACTGCAGAACGTCTGGGTTCATGCAGTAGATTCCCATGCTGACCAGGTGCGAAAGCGTCGGCTTCTCGCGAAAGATCTGCACCCTATTGTCGACTTCATCGATGACGCCGAAGTCCATCTTGATCAGGCGGCAGGCTGTGGCGATCGTCACCGGATCGTTGTGCTTGCGGTGGGCTGCCACAAATCGACTGAGACTTAGATCCGTGAGGACATCCCCGTTGAGAACTATGAACGGCTCTGTCAGCTCATCTCTGATCAAAGAAAGCGGTCCGATGGTGCCAAGCGGCTCCATTTCTTGCGTGTATCGAATTTTCAGGTTCCACTGCGAGCCATCTCCGCACACGGTGCGGATCAAATGGCCGAGATACCCGGTTGTGATGTAGACTTCTTGGATGCCATTGCGTCGCAGCCATTTCAGAAGCATCTCGAGAACCGGCCGGGCACCAATCGGCATGAGCGGCTTCGGCAAGACCGATGTGAAGGGGCGAAGACGTGTCCCCATTCCACCACATTGAATCACTGCTTTCATCTGATCCTCCCACGTTCACTCGAACTCAGCGCTGTTGTCACGGCCGCAGCATCCGGAAAGTTGCTTTCTTGTTCTCTTAAAAGCCGGTGAGCCTTCCCGCCGACCTTGACCCGGATATTTGCAGCTTGATGGTATGAGGCCGTCGGGGGGGATGTCGTCGTGCATTCGAATGGTAGCGATTCAGACATTCTGGTATTCAATGACCGCACTGATCGATGAAGGCTGGCATGCTGTCGCAGAGGCAGGTTCGGAGCACGCTTCAGCGGTCAGTTCTTGGCCGATCGGCTTGTGGCCGTGAGACCGGCAAACCCGAATGAGTGCTTGCAATGAGCCAAATATCCACCAATTGCCGGAACGATCTACGGCAACCCGGCAATTGCGTGGTGGTGGCATCGAAGCGAGCTGTTGGGACGCGGGTCTTGGAGGTTGAGAACGGATATTCGACAGGTCAGCCGATTCCGTTCGCAGGGTTCAAAAATAAGAGGAGCGTTTCCCGTTATTTAGGATTATATTAGCAAATGACGCTTGCGGTGTTGGGGCACTGCGGGTGTTGACTGGGTGAATCGACGAGTGGTTGGCCAGACTTTAAGGCCATCACCGTTCAATCATTCCAGGTTTCGTTGGGGTAGTTCAAATGTATCGAATCGTCATCGCCGACGATCACGGCTTGTATCGTCGTGGCTTGCGGTTGGCACTGACCGCAGGCATTCCAGGTGTAGAGATATTTGAGGCGTCGTGTTTCGATGCCGTACTTAGTCTGCTGGCGGAACAGGCGTCCGTTGATCTTGCGATCCTGGACCTGAACATGCCGGGATTGTTCAATCAGGAAGTGCTCAGCGGCATTCTGTCGGCTTATCCGGATACACGATTTGCGATCGTTTCCGGGAACGATTCACGCTCGGAGATACTGACGGCTCTTTCGATCGGACTTCACGGCTATATCGTTAAGTCGCAGAGAGACGAGGAGGTCGTTATGGCCGTCAACGAAATTCTCTCGGGCCGCATCTACGTCCCTGCACTTCTTTCACGCCCGGGTGCAGCGCAAGCAACTCACGCACCTACGCCCCCTGAGCAGATCCCACATCGACGTACCACCAGCGGCAATCTGGGCAGGCTGACCTCGAGGCAAAAGGAAGTCCTCAAGCTGATGGCGGAAGGGTATTCGAACAAGGAAATCGCGCGCGATCTGGAAATCGCGGAAGCGACGACGAAAATCCATGCCGCTGCGGTTCTGCGTGAGCTTGGCGTACGCAATCGGACCGAAGCTGCCGTGATGCTGAAGACCTGGCTTACGAGCAATATCAACAATATCAATTAGAGCGCCGCGCTTCCTTTTGGGCCGCAAAGGACGCTCTACGCATCGTGCTTTCCAAAAATCGATTTCGATTTTTGGGCCGATGTTTGAGCGGATGCGTTAGGGGCCGATTTCCTTGCGTGACAGCCGTAGCGAATATCGGAGCCCGCGATCCGATATTTCCAGCTTGGGGGAGTGACCGACAAGCGGCGCCCCATCCACCCCGATTATCATGGAACCAAAACCATGACGGACAACGCTTGAAGTCCGCCGCCGCCCCGATTCCACCCAATTGAACACGATGTCACTGCCCGCATCTTCCGATGCGAACGTCCAATTTACTTCGATCCGGCCTTTTGGATCGCCAAGCGCTCCATGTTTCAAGGAATTGGTCGTCAGCTCGTGAACAATCATTGCAAAGCTCTCGGCGGCGCCGCCTGATATCACCACGGAGGGACCGCTGATCGATATGTCGCGTGTCCCCATATACGGCTGCAACTCCTGGACAACGAGATCGTGGAGCATCCCCGACGCATTGCCGTTGCGTGACAGCAGCAGATGCGTTGCTTCGAGCGCACGAATCCGGTCGATGAGCGTCTCCTTGTACTTGGCGACATTGTTTTCGGGAACATCGACCATGTTCACGAGCGCCGTGATCACTGGGAACAGGTTGCTGAATCTGTGACGTTGTTCCAGCATAATGCGCTCCCGCTTCTTTGCCGCGGCGCGCAGCAGTGTGGTTTGTCGTCGCTCAGTCAGGTCGGCGGCCACTCCAAGCCGCTGTAGACGATCATCGTATTTCTCTTCCCTTCCGCGTAAGGCAACCCAGCGGATATGGCCGTCCGGTCGTCGGACGCGAATCTCGACGTCGTAGTTCGTGACCGATGCGAGCTTTCTTGATGCCAACAGCTTTGGCCAGTCCGCCGGATGAATGACGGCCGTCAGGTCCTCGAGGCGGCGGCTAGCCGCTGGGGGCAGCCCGAGAATGTCCCAGAACGTGCCCGAGCCGGTGACGATCCCGTCTTTAAGATCGATCCGCCACGTGGCCAGGCGTCCAGCAGACAAAGCGAGATCTAGCCACTCCTTCTGAGCCCGAAGCGCTTCGTGTGCAGCCCGCCGTTCCGAAATATCGTCGACCACCACGAAGATGCTCTCTAAGAGCACCCCATCGGGCATGGACGAAGACAGGGTTAGCCGAGCCCAGAATGCCGTGCCGTCCTTTCGTGTCAGACGAACCTCCGAAGCGAACGAAGCACTGTCGTTACCCAGGCCCGCCAACAACTGCGCCAAGGCATCGCGGTCGGCCGGATGAACGAGTGTCCTGAGCCGCAAATGGGCAAGCTCCTCCTCCTTGTAACCTGTCATCTCACAAAGACGTCTGTTGGATTGCAGCAGCTCACCATCCTCGTTGGTGTTTGCAAATCCCATGGCAGCACGTTCGAAGGCCCAACGGTAGCGGCTCTCGGTTGCTTCGACGGCGGAGAGCCTGACCTCGGCGATTTCCAGCAGCTCACGCAAGTCCTGGCGCAGCCGATGGAACGTCATGGCAATCACCCCGCCCGAAACCAGAAGCAGGATGGCGCGCGCCCAATCTTCGCTGGAGATCTGACCATGCAGGGTACCCCGTGCCCATAGGCCGGCTGCCACCATCAGGATCGTCGCGGCAAGCGCGGGCGCGCGGTCTTCAAGATAGGAAATGATAATAATAGCTGGAATAAACTCTAGAAAACTCGAGCCTTCCCCAATGTATACTGACGCTTTTGTTTCGAATATCAGTGTGGCGAATAGTACCGATGCGGACGCAATATGAGTTAGCAATCTGGCTGACGGGTCCGAATTCCACCTGCGAGAATGCGAGTTCATAGGCATAGGCTACAACCTTTTAACTAGGCCGTCGAGACTAGAGCAAAAAACGTACAACCTAGTACGACTGCCGGATTGCCATACCACTATCACAGCGCGCATTTTATCAGGGCGGGGGAGCATGACTTGGTCAGAACTCCTCAGAATATATCGAATTTTAAGTTAGATAGGGCCCATTTTTGTGAGCCCTATACATAAAAGTTTGTTTGTAAATCCCGGACAATTTGTTTCGGGATAGTGAACCTTGGGGAAGGTTGGAAAAATGACTCTGATCGATAGACACAGTGATGCTGTTGCGGGCAACCGATACATTGCGATGGGCGCCAAGTATAACGCTGAGGCGAAGATGGCGCGGCCCTCATATGCTTATCCTTCAGCGCGTGCAGCAGATCGTGCGGACGCAGGGGTCGACGAACCAAGGAGACGCAGCCTGGAATCCATCACCGGCATGCTTGATCGCATCGGCTGTGGCTATCTCGTGCTGAACCGCGAAAGAAAAGTAATCGAATGGAACGCAGCCGCTCAAACCACGCTGGAGCGCCAGGGCGAAGCGGCTGAAACAGCCGGTGGGCTTTCGATAGCTCTAAGGCGGCTGATCGCAAATGTTCCGGCTCATTTCCTGCCGGGCTCACTGTCTTGGGTGGTGATCCGCAGCAGAGGCGACAGGCCGGTGATACTGAAAGAGAACGGACTTATCGCTCCTGACGGAACCAGCATCGTGGCATTGCTGGACCGTGAGAACAGATCGGGACCAAATCCTCAGACACTGCAAAGGATGTTTGGCTTGACGAGCGCAGAAACACACTTGGCGTTGCGCTTGGCTCAGGGCGATGCGCCGTTGGAGATCGCCCGCAGTTGGCGCCTCAGCCGCACAACGATCCGCTCACAGCTTGCCTCGCTTTTCGCCAAGACAGAGACGAGACGTCAGGCGGAACTGGTGGCTCTTCTGGGGCGCATTTCGGTCTTGCCATAAGGGCCGCCGCCTGAAGCCTGTTCCATCCCGATAGAATCGGGATGGAACTCTAAACTTGTTATTTTGCCATGATCTTTCCTGAAGCCGGTTTGCGCTTTTCGGGATCCGGGCGCCGGCATCCAACAGGATTCAGGCAACCGGAATTTGGAACTGTTCCAGTAAGTTGCCCTTCGAATTCGGTTTGAACGTGTTGTCCCGTTAGAGACCCCGCCGCTGACGCTCGGGGGCCAACAGTTGCACTGCTGCCATGCCAAGAATTTGACTGATTTCAAGTTCCTTGCGAGCAGTATCTGAAAAGAAAAAGGTCAAAGCGGCGGATCATGCCGAACAGTGTCGCCGCCGCCAGGATCTTTGCAGAGCAAACCTGGCTACAGCGCAATCAACAGCTGCGCCCAAGCTGGTCAACCCCGCACCACCAATATAGATCAAAAGAGCGAAGATGCTAGCGTAGCCAAAGCTCCGACCCATGTCTTCGTTGTAGGGCAAAACTATATCCGCTGGAGCGGTGGAGGCCGCGGAGACTCGGGTGGACTTCGGATCGCTGCGATGGTCAATATCGCTTGCGTCAGCGTCGAGCCTTTCATGGCCTTGGCCGCGTTTGGCCGTAGGTCCACCTCCGGTCTGCAAGATCTTCGAGAGTATTTTCTGCTCGACTGACTGAATGCTCTCTAACGATGATTGGTTGCTGAGCGTTTCGATTGGAATTATTTTTCGGTTCGATTGCACGAGAATGTCATTTATGGTTTGAAACACCCCAAAAGCGCGAAGGTTCGTATCGAGATCTGCCTCGAAAATTCGCTCTGCAAGCGGTTCATGCTCCATCCGCTGCAGCAAGCGTGTCTCCACGATCGTTTGTGGCACCACAACTCGGAGCGTGAAATCGGCGACTGGCGCTAGGCTGAGCGCCTTTGCAAGCGTGACATTGTCTGCGGTTTCGTTGAACATTGCCAGGGACCCAATCACTCGGACATAGCCCTGATCGAATATTATTACGTCTCTAGATTGCTTCGCTTGATCCCAGCAGCGCGAAAGGTTCAATATATATTGCCCGAGCCGGGCGCGCCACATTCTTTTTTTTGGCGGAAGAATTCTGATCATGGAAAAGGGATGTCGAAAGATTGCTTCTTCCTCTCGGAGAAAGCAATATTTTTGAAGTTGAAAATACCGCAGCCAGAATTCTGGAAATGAACAGGAAGATTCCCAGATCGAACCTTCCTTCCCTGGTGCTAGGCTGGTAACTGAGGACAACCTCGGCGTGGTATCCTTCCCTGCGCAGTCGCCGGGCAAGATCGTGAGCAAACGTTGTCTTGCCAGATCCGGGCGGTCCGAAGATCTCAATGATCATGGGGTCGAATCCGTTGGTGGCGATACTCTCGCGCGATCAGCGCATGAACCAATACCGTTGCCGGCCGTCGACTGCGCTTGCTCTGAACGACGCTAGCGCAAAGATCAGCGCAGGCATGATCTTCAGTCGTTTGCTGATATAGATTGCCATAACCACGTTCCAAACGGCCAATGCAAGCGCCAAGCCTACTGCGGCGCCCAGCGGACCGTAAAGCTCGATTCCTGCCGCACAGCCTATGATGCCGGCAGTCGCGCCAACGATCATGGCTGCTGCTGCTGCCCATTCGTTTCCGGTCATGGTCAAGAGATTCAGCTGGGGCCCGCACAGCGCGACAAAGACATACCCGAAGATCAGTACCCGCGCGATGGGTGCTCCTGTGCTGAAATCGTCACCGAACCAGTTCATGAGAGGTTTAACAATCACAACCAGCGGGATAGCCATCGCTATGGCGCCGGCGGCGGAAAGTATGGCGGCTCGTGAAAACAACTGCTGCAGACCCTTCCGATCGCCTCGGGTATGAAGGGCAGCCGCTGCCGGCGAAAACATCACGCCGACGGCCACGAGGGCAAGACTCACAAGCAACGCGACGTTCAGTCCCAAGGCGAAGATTCCTGCGTCTCGAATATGACCTGTCCAGCCGAGCACCATAACCCCAGCCCGACTGATGAAAATATCGAGCCCAGCCATGAGCATGATTGGTGGAACCGCCGCCCACCACTCTTGCGACGCGTCGCTGGGTTGAGTGTGCCGCAACCCAGGCGGCTGAAATTTTGCCACCATGATGAACACCAGTCCGACCGTGATGCCCGAACTTGCCAGCACCGCCTGCATCACCAAGGGTGCGTTGAGGGTCCATGATCCGGAAAAGGCCGCGACTCCCAGCAACATCAACAACAGGCCGTCGCGCACGATGCGTTCCGGCAAAAGGGCTGAGACACCACCGCCGAAGGCACGGATAAGTGCTGCGCCCAATGCGGAAGCGGTGACCAAGGGGACCGCGGCCATGCCAAGGAGCTGGCTGATTTCAAGTTCCTTGTGGGAGGGATCTGAAAAGAAAAAGATCAGAACGGCGCCGATCATGCCGAACAGTGTCGCCGCCGCCAGCGATCTTTGCAGAGCGAACCTGACTACACCATGTGCCAGGTCAAGCCGCCCGTTTGCCCTATAGGTGGACACGAAGCGCAGTAAGGAAATATTGAAACCAAGCGTTGCAAGATAGCCGAGCACGGAGGTCCAGGCCAGGACATAGGAATAGATGCCATAGCTGGTGGAACCGACGAGGCGCGCAATCAACAACTGCGCCAAGCTGGTCAACCCAGCACCGCCGATATAGATCATCAGAGCGAAAATACTGGCGTAGCCGAGGCTCCGGCCCATGTCTTTCTTGTGAGACAAAACTATATCCACCGCGGCAAGAGAGGCCACAGAGGTTCGTGCGGTCTTCACAGGATTACAATCGTCGATGTCGCTTGGGTCAGCGTCGAATGTCTCGTGGTCTTGGCTGGCTTTGGCCGCAGGTCCACCTCCGGCTTCCACAATTTTCGAGATTATCTTCCGCTCGACACATTGAATGCCTTCTAACGACGACTGATCGTCGAGAGTTTGGATCGGAATGACTTTTCGGTCGGACGCGACAAGGATTTCATTTATGCTTTGAAACACCCCAAAAGCGCGCATGTTTGTGTCAAAGTCTGCCTCGAAAATTCGTTCGGCAGGCGCTTCATGCTCCATCCGCTGCTGCAAGCGTGTCTCCACGATCGCGCGTGGCGCAACAACTCTGAGCGTGAAATCAGCCGCGGGCGCGAGGCTGAGCGCCTTTGCGAGGGCGGCCTTGTCTGCGGTTCCATTGAACATTGCCAGCGACGCGATCGCCTGGACGTAGCCCTGATCGAATATGACCACATCTCTGGATTGCTTCGCCTCATCCCAGCGGCGCGAAAGCTTCAAAATGTGCTGCCAGAGCCGAGCTCGCCATATTCGTTTTTTTGGCGGCATCATTCTTATTATGGAAAGGGATGTTGAAAGATCCTTGATCCTGCCTCTTGGAGAAAGCAGGATTTTTGATGTTGAAAATATTGCCGATATGATCCTGAAAATTGCCAGGAAGATTCCGAGATCGACGCTCGATCCCCTCTCGCGAGGCCGGTGACTGAGGGCGACCGTGACCTGGTACCCCTCCCCGTGCAGTCGCCGGGCAAGGGCGTGAGCGAACGTTCTCTTGCCGGATCCAGGCGGTCCGAAGAGTTCAATGATCATGGGTCCAATCCGATCGTGGCAATACCCGCGCGATTTCCGCGACCGTCGTTGCTTCGACGTCCGCTTGTGACGCTCATGATGGTTCCTCAAGCAAAAGATCAGCACTGTCCCCGAACTGGTAACTGGCATGCTTCTTGAGATTAACCTGCGTGAGAACGCTCCCCACAGGGACCGAAACCGACGCATCGCTCGCAAGCGTTTCCAAAACCCCACGCGCCATGCTGCGTCGCGTCCTGCCCCAGCGAACGGCGAAAAGAACCGCATCAGCCCAGCCAGTCAGAAGCCCGGCCTCCGGTCCTCCAAGTCCCACCGGTCCATTCATGATGACGGCGCTGTAGATCGAGTGCAGCTCATCCGTGAACAGGGAACTGTCGACCGTGGACAGCAATGCCAGCAGATCCTCCGAGGGTGCGAGAGCCATGAAGTCGATTCCGATTTCAGGCATTCCCGCGATTGCATCGCGCAAGGCACAGCGTTCGCTCACATAGTCTCCGAAGAAAAAGTGAGGCTTGAGCGCCTTGAATTCGTCCAGGAATTCGTTCGTGAGGCGGGCGCCCGTACGGTCAAGATCGAGGAAAAGCACTCGTCCCCCCAGTCGGGTGGCTGCCAAGGCCAGGCTCCATGCAAGCTCGGTCTTGCCATCATCCTGGACGCTGGACGTTACGAGAATGACGTGCGACGAGCGATCCCCCGCTTGCTTGGGCGCCGCGGCGACAAGCAGGGACGTCACGGCGCGGCTGTATCTGGACCTCTGCTGCGCTAAAACCAGCTGCTTCAGCCGCTTGGCGTGCATCGTGGGAGCTTGTGGTATTAGCCCCAAGCATGGAACCCCGAGCGCTGCTTCAGTTTCGGCCTCGCCGCGCAAGGTCTGATCGAGGCGGTTGCGAATAACAACGAAGACGCCGCCAAGAAGCCCAAACACAACCATACCGGGTGGAATAAGGAAAATCGGCGACAGGGTCTTTGGATTCGTCGGCGGCCATGCCGCCGAAAGGACCGACACTCCGGCCGAGGGAGTTGCGATGCGCCGTATCAATTCCTGTTGTTGGGTCAGAAGCTGGTTGTATCGTTGCGTCAAGATACTGACCTGCGGCTCCAGCGCACGCAGCCCGGACAGCCGGCCCGCGGTATCGGCCACAACCGCATCGAGCACATCCTTGCGGCTTTCCAGAGCTGCAATTTGGGCACGGTAGATGCTGGCCTCCGCTGCGATCCGAGCGGTGGCTTGTTCGATCTCGCGATTGATCGCATCGCGCAGATTTTTATCTGCCGCGTCATTGGCCTGGCGAGCCGCCAATTCGGCCAACACCGGCGATCCGATGGCTTGAGCGAGCGAGGCGACCGATGCCCCCTCCTTTCGCAGTTCCTGAATACGTCGAAGGCGAGATTCCGTGGCGGAGAGATCTGCTTTCGACAAGGAAATCTGCTGGCTGAGTTCAGCCGTCTCCTTAGCGGCGTTGTCCGCAGCACCTTGGTCGATTGCACCATGACTCAGCCGATACTTTTCCAGGCGATCGGTCGCTGCTGCCAGATCGCGTTGCACACCTGGCAGGGCAGCGACTATCGAGGTGAGTTCCACTCTGTCCGCTGCCTGACGTCTCTTTGCGAGATCGTCGATGTACGATTGGGCGAATGTATTAGCTACCATTGCGGCTCGCGCCGGATCCGGATCGGTAAAGCCTATGCTGATGACTCTCGATCGCAGCTCCTGGCCAACCCTCATGCCCTTCCGCAACGCCTTTAGTTCAGCCGCATCCGCAGCGTCCGGCTTGCTCTGCGGCAAAATTCCGCCCAACAGACCGTCTGCAAATGAGCGCAAATTCGGCCGGTCGCCACGAGCGGGGTTGGGACGAGAATTTCCAGTTCCGGCATCACCTTGTTCAGCAGTGCTGCCAGCCTCCGTCTTGCGCAGCGCTGCCATCACGCGTCGCAGATTTCCTTGCGACAACAGCATGGTTATATTGTCGTCAATGCTGGCATCCAGCATCTCCGAGGCGGGCTCCGCGCCGGCGGGCCCGTTCCTGCTCGGAGCATCGAGAATAACTTGCGTGCTCGCCTCATACCCGACGGGAACTGCCAAACCCGCAAGCCCGGCCAAAACACCGCCCAGGGCTACCATGGCGAGCAGGAACCATTTTCTCCTCGCGATGGTCGTGAGTAGCTGATGGATCGGGGCCTGCGTGTCCATCGGCTCACGCAGCGGGCGCCTCATGCGCGGCCTGGTCTCGTGCGCGGCAACGTGCATCTCAGTGGCGCGCGGAAGTTGCTTGCGGCTGACTATGGAACCTTCCATCTTACACTCCTGCCAGTTCGAACACGCGACGCAGGTTCGTTGCTGGCGCCGGTGCCCTACGGGCCTCGTTGCGCCAAGCCTGGAACATCAACGCCGCCCACAAATCACGAGAATGATCCTGCCTTCCATCCAAGTGATCTCGCCAGCACGCCTCGACCTTTGCAAAGTCGAATATCCCGTCTCCGGAGAGGCGCATGTCGGTGAGAACATCGCTGGCCCAGATGCGCAGCGGACCTCTCAGCCAGACTGCTATGGGAACATCGAAACCTTGCTTCGGACGATCGATCAGCCGCTCGGGAACATACCGATGCAGCAACTGACGAAGGAGCCACTTGCCTTTGCCGTGGCGCACCATTACGTCCGCCGGTAGGCGCCAGGCGAAGTCGACAACGCGATGGTCGAGAAGCGGGCATCGTCCCTCGAGGCCGGCGGCCATGCTGGCGCGATCCAGCTTCACCATTATGTCGCCAGGCAGGTAGCCGACCATGTCATCGTACAAGAGACGGGACAGCAGATCATCAAACGGAGGTTCGCCCTGAACCGATACGGGTGTTTTCTGATGGGTGAGGTTCTCGGTCGATGATCCACTGAGCCGCTGATACAATTCGTTCTCATCTGCCGCTGCGAGCAGCCGAGCCAGGCGATCCAACCGGTCGCTCCGCAGCGCGTGCCGGGCATGCACCGAAAGCGGCAGCTTACCGACGAGATCGTGACGGGCTGCACGAGCAAGCAATCCAACACCTGCAGCAAGCGTCTGACGCAGCGGCGACGGCAGCGTATGCAGTCGTCTCGCTCGAGCTGCCATAAGGTGGCGAGCGTAGCCGGCGAAGCATTCGTCGCCGCCGTCGCCCGTCAGAGCCACCGTAACGTGCTGGCGAGCGAGCCTCGCCACGAGCAGAGTTGGTATCTGCGATTCGTCGCCGAACGGTTCGTCCCAAATTTGCGGCAGTTCTGGAATGACCTCCTGCGCGGCCGCGCTGGAAAGGTGGAGTTCGGTATGGTCGGTGCCCAGATGTCGGGCGACCGCCGCAGCGTGCGGAGCCTCATCGAACCCGCACTCTCCGAAAGCTATGGTGAATGTGCGCACCGGCTTCTCCGACTGCGCTTGCATCAGGGCAACAACGGCTGAACTGTCTATCCCCCCGACAGGAAGGCTCCCAGCGGGACGTCAGCGATCATGCGCTCCCGAACGGCAAGTCGAAGCAGGACATCGAGCTCATTCGTCAGTTCTTCATCGGTGCCGACAATCGGGTCCGCCCTACCCTTCGTGGCGGTGTCGGCCAGCGACCACCAGTACCGGATGCGATCCAAAAGCGACGCGGCACTGCGCGCCTCGGTAAAATTTGCGGCCGTTACGGACAGTACCGAACCAGGCGGCAACTTGAATACGCCTCGCCAGATGCACTTGTCATCCGGTACCCATCCCCTCGACAGCATCGTCGTGGCGACATCGAGATCGAGTTCCTGACAGAAACCTGGAAAGCAGTTGATCGCCTTCAACTCGGAGGCAAAAACGAGCGCGTCGCGTGTTGAAGCAACGTAAAGCGGCTTCTTGCCCATTCGATCGCGCGCGAGATGAAGGGTCCTGGTCTCCCTGTCCCACAATCCAAAGGCGAACATGCCGGCGAAGCGCTTGAGTGCGGCATCGAGCCCCCAACTCTCAATCGCGCACAGCAAGACCTCGGTATCGCAGGTGCTGCGGAAACGATGGCCCGCGCCTTCAAGTTCGCGGCGCAGGTCGTGGAAATTGTATATTTCGCCGTTAAAGGTGATGGCATATCGGCCAGTTGCCGAATGCATCGGCTGGTGTCCTGCTTCCGACAAGTCGACGATGGCCAAACGCCTGTGGCCGAAGGCAACGCCGGCTTCCCGATCTCGCCAGAAGCCGTAGCCATCAGGCCCACGATGACGAAGGGCTGTCGTCATTTGCGCTATTGCCCTCAGCGGCTTCGCACTGGCCGCATCGGTTGCAAGAAGAATTCCGGTGATCCCACACATCCCGTCACCCCAAGTCCGTGGATGTTTTTCTAGAAGATACCGAAGCTGCTCGCGGCGTTCCGGCAACGAGACAGAGGGTCAGCCCAAACCAAACGATCGGGTGGCGGATGATCAGGTGCGGAAACCCGTAAATCATGATCGCCACCACCAGCGCAAAAAGCGCGTCGAGCTTCGCACGCCATGCTGACATGGCGGCCGAGCCGACGATCCAAAACAGGGCCAGGATCGCAATCAGACCACCTTGAGTGTACAGATCGAGTACCGTGTTGTGGGCCTCGAAAGGTTCGGGCAGAAACTGCCGATAGTAGACGGAGGGGCGGGCCACATGCGGGCCGGGACCGAGGCCAAGTGACGCTGACGTCACGCCCTTGTAGACTGCATCACCCCAGAGCCTGACGCGAAGTGTAGCGGTTGAGGCGGTCTCCTCGCCGCCCCCCCCCTTGCTGAGGCTCTTGGCGAAATTTTCGACGCTGCTCATGTCCTTGAGCACGTAAGGCGTCATCGACATCGCCAGGGGGAGGAAGCCGATCATCAAGAGCACGGCGACTTGCCGGGAAACGCCGACCTTGGCACCGGTCGTGAGCCATGTCCGAACCCGCAGCCCTAGAAATATCAGGCAGGTCAGGACGCTTGTAAGAAGATACGCATCACTCCTTGTCAGCCTTCCGACATAGACGGTCAGTACAAGGCTGCTGAACCCAAACAACCTTCCCCATGGACTGCTTGTGGTCGTCGCAAGATGTAAGGCCAGGGGGCCAAAAAGTGCACAATAGATCGCGAGTTGGTTCGGATTCTCGGACCAGCCGGTGAAGCGATCCCAGAACCAGGGATTGACACCGGATTGGTGGATCCAACCCCACCCAAGTGCCAGCTGAAAGGTAAAGCATGCACTCACTATCCCGATCGCCCACCAGGCAGTGCGGCGCAGATGGCGACCAGCGTCGGGCTCCGCAGCGGCCAGGCAGGTGACGCTGGCCAACAGCAGGTAGGCCATTGTGTCGTGAATCGGCCCCGAGAGGTCCAGAACCGTCGTGGTCAGCAAACCGACAAGGGCCCCGACCCCCTGAGCAAACGTCATGATCAGCCAGAAGGTCACAAGACGGAACAGGGCCGGCGTCGCCTCCAGGCGACCACCAACGACTACGCGCCCGATCGACAGCATGATCCAGAGCGATAGGAACAATTCGGTATATCCGAGGTGCAGTCCCGGAACACTGATCTGCGCCGCATAGCCCATCGAAATGCCGGCGGCCAGCAACGCGCTCCGGATCATCGGGGCGCTCCACCCAATTCGCGGTTTGCGGCATTTTCTTTGAGCAAGACCGGGGACGCCGGTCGAGCAAGACCGCCGTGGGATTCGGCGCTAAGGACATTTTTGTACAGATCGCAATACTGATCGACCACCCGCGGCAGCGCGAACTGCTCCCGGACCAGTTCGACGGAACGACCGCCCATGACCTTTCCACGGCCGCGGTCGGACAAGATGTCTATTATTCGAGACGCAAGCCCATCAGCATCGTGCGGTGGGACGAGATAGCCGTTCCATCCGTCCTCAACCACGTCATTGCAGCCAGGCATCCTTGAGGCGACGATAGGCAATCCCGCCAGTCCTGCCTCGAGCAAGACGCGCGGAATCCCTTCCCGATATTGCGTCGGAAAGGCGAACAGATCGGCCATGCCAAGAAGGGCTGGAACATCGCGTCGTGGACCCAAGGCTATGACATGGGGTGCATATTGATCGATATCCGATTTATCGACGGCAAAGGGCCCCTCAGATTCCCATGGGCCGACAAGCACGAAACGTGCATCAGGCCTTTTTGACAGGATGCGTGGAACTGCTTTGAGGAGTGTCGGGATGCCCTTCTGGCGGGTCAGCCGGCCAACGAAAATTACGACTTCGGCGGACTGGAGCCCAAACTCTTCGCGCATTTTCATCGCCGACGGGGCAAGGTGCCTTGCCATGGCGAACGCATCGACGTCGATTCCAGAACTGCGGATCAGCCGCCCGCTGCCGCGTCGGATTAGTCGGTAGCGCTCAAAGAAAGCCTGATCGTCCTGATTTTGGAAGACCGTCGCAGCCGTCCAGAAGGACGAGAGCCATTGCAGTCCGCAAAAGATTGGACGTAGGGCCAGAGCCCGTGGCTCCAGCGACGAGAATGTCCAGCCCAGACCATTGATCGTGCGGATCACTGGAACCTTCCCGCGCGCCGCAAGCGGCGTCAGCAGGTTCGGCTTGGTGTCGAAACTTTGGACAATGTCCGGTCGTAGTTCCGACATTAATTTTCGAATCGCTCTGATGGCCCCCCATCCCCCGCTACTGCTGGCAAATCGGTCGAAACCATAGCTGCGATGCGGAATGCCATGTCGCAAAAACGCGGCTTCAGCACCACTGGAGACGGCAGTGACCCGAAAACCCCTTTCGCGCAGCGACATCAGGAACGGAATTCTTAAGGCGTGATCCTCGCCTCCCACGCACATGAGATGCGGGTTCATCCTGCCTCTCCCGACCATGCGCCGTCTCCCAATCGCGGGAAGTGGCCGGCTTTTGCTTCTGCCTTCATGATCTTGGTTTCGCTTCTTCTGCGCGTAAGATGCCAAGTCACGGTAAGGGCAGGCTTGCCTACTGTCCTCGTCTGTTTGAATGAGGCAAACCGCATTTGGATCAAGGTGTTGCGAGCTTCAGGCCGTTAGGTCTCCCGGCTTGGCGCGACAATCCGCACCAAGGACCTGCACAGGTGTGGTACCGAGGCCGTATGGCGGGCCGTCTTGACGCGCATATCCTCCTGCGCAATGAGGGGGTGGCGGGGTCATTTACGCGTGGAAGTTGAGGAATCCTGCGGGCACATTCGCCCATGGGCGGGCAACCGAATACTGCGCTTCCGACAGCCGTCGGTTGTTAGACCTCCGTCTGGGCCGGTGCCTAGGTATGCTGGTTGAGCCGCATCTCAGTCACATCCGTCTTGGCTGCCTTCCCGCGACTGGCAGCTAAGCCAAACTCGACTACTCCGATGTCGGCAACCTTAGTTTTATCGGTTGTAAGCGAGCACCCGCCCACTGTGTCCACAACAAATTTGGTTGCGACAGCAGAGGACATGGCCCGGCCCAGAACCTAGCTTAACGTGATCGGATTTGCTCGCAGGCAAGTGCGCATATTGTGCAGAAGAGCTATTCTGCCTGCCGTTCTATTTATGGCCTCTAGTTGTCGGCAATCAAAAATCCGATTTTTGCCACGCCACTTCAGCGGGGTCAGCACCGCCAAGGCACCATCATAACCTACCAGCTTCGGCGCCGTCCAAATCATATTAAAAACCAAGCCACTCATAGCAAAGTATTTTTGAAGGCAAGTTCATATAAATAGTTACCAAGATCGATTCGCTGAAAATATAATTTATCTTAATAGGCGTTTAGAGACTGCGATGAAAAAACGCTTTTTTTGATCTCGAACCGGTCGGTTGTCATAAGTAGAATTTTCGCTTCCGTGCGGCAATCCTGTCGGCGATCAACGAATCTATCAGAAGGGTGCGGGTATTTGATTTGTTGCTAATATACGCCGTCTAGTAGGCAGGCACCGCGGGGCGCTAAGAAAAAGGAATATAAATGGCACTTCATTTTGCAGCGGGTGGATCCGCCACCGAAGTCGCAAGCGCCGGCTTCAATCTGGTTGACGTTCAATACGTTGATCAGGTCAACGAGCTGCCGGATGGCACGAAGGGCTTGGTCTGGCTCAACGAGGGCGAGGGCGTAACTCAGTCCTTTATCGACAAAGTCACCCCCTTCCTTGGCAATCCGAAGGTATTTGGGTTTTTTCTCGTCGACGAGCCGGATCCCACCGGCCAATACCACACACAGGTAGACGCTGAGGATCTGAAAGCCGAATCCGACTGGATCCACTCTCGTATGCCAGAAGCCAAGACCTTCATCACCGCGATGGACATGGGGTCTGCCGCCGATCCGGATTTTTCCAACACCTACAACTATGACAACACGCATATCGATCTGTTCGGAATAGACCCGTACCCAGTGCGCACCGGCACAGAAACGGTCGATTACGACATGATCGACAGAACCGTGGCTGCAGCGGTGGAGTCGGGCATCCCGACCAGCGCGATCGTTCCGGTCTACCAGACCTTTGGCGGCGGCAATTATACGACCAACACGGGCGGCAAATATGTCATGCCGACGACGGATCAGTTGGAGACCATGATGGACCACTGGGAACAGCTGGTTCCCAATCCTGCCTTTGACTTTGCCTACGCCTGGGGTTCACAGGAAGGCGATACCGCGCTTGAGAGCTCACCGGAGCTGCAGGCTGTTTTCCGGGAACACAACCTTGCTACGCCTACCACCGTGCCTGACGTTGCTCCGCCTACCCCCGTGCCTGACGTCGCTACGCCTACGCCCGTGCCTGACGTTGCTACGCCTACGCCCGTGCCCGACCTTGCTACGCCTACTCCTACTCCCGTGCCTGATGGCGGCAACGACGATTACTATGTCGACAATGCCGGCGATAGGGTGATCGAGTCCGCTGGCCAAGGTCAAGACAGGGTGTGGACCGCTGTGGACTATGCGCTCTCAGCCGGCTCGTCGATTGAAGTCCTTGGCACCACTGAGGACGCCGGCACCACGGCGATCAACCTCACCGGCAACGAATTGGCCCAAACCATCCAGGGCAATGCCGGCGCCAACGTCATCAATGGCGGCGGCGGTGCTGACAAGTTGAACGGCTTTGGCGGCAACGACGATTACTATGCCGACAATGCCGGCGACGAGGTGGTCGAGTCCTCTGGCCAAGGTCAAGACAGGGTGTGGACCTCTGTGAGCTATGTGCTCTCAGCCGGCTCTTCGATTGAAGTCCTCGGCACCACGAAGGACGCCGGCACCACGGCAATCAACCTGACCGGCAACGAATTGGCCCAAACCATCCAGGGCAATGCCGGCGCCAACGTCATCAACGGCGGCGGCGGTGCCGATAAGTTGAGCGGCTTTGGCGGCAACGACATTTTTGTCTTCAATAGCGCCCTTGGTGACGGCAATGTCGACAGGATTACCGACTTCAATCCGTCCCAGAACAAGATCCACCTCGACGACGCGATTTTTGCCGGGCTCAAGTTGGGCACGCTCACATCCGACGCTTTCTTTGCGGGTAGCGCCGCGGATGATAGCGCCGACCACATCATCTACAACAGTTCGACTGGAGCGCTCTCCTTCGACAGTGACGGGATCGGCGGTGCGTCTCAAACACAGTTCGCCACTCTCTCACCCGATCTGTCGCTTAACGCAGCCTCATTCTTTGTGACCTGAAGGAGCTAGCGGCAAACGAGACCGCGCCAGGGCCCGCGGTCGCCTACAGAGACAGGTGGACAAACTGCACCTTGAAGCCTGTCTCTTTGGCGAGCGTGAATGCTCTGGCGCGGACCGTCAGTCAAATCACATGACAGCTCCGTCGAAGATCAATGATTCTATCAATGGCATGTCGCTAATTGATTAGGCGCTAATATGGGCCGTCGAGTAGGCAGGGGAACGGGGGCTATCGAATCAGACGAGGATATTCGCATGGCCACAATGCACTACACTTGGGGCGCCTCAGCGGCCCAGGCCAAGGCCGCTGGTTTCAACCTGGTTGATCTTCAATACGCGTCATCGGTCAACGCGTTGCCGGATGGCTCGAAGGCCCTGATCTGGCTCGGCGAGAGCAACGGGGTAACCCAGTCCTTTATCGACAAGGTAACGCCTCTCATCGGCAATCCGAAGGTTCTTGGATTTTTCCTGACTGATGAGCCTGATCCCACCGGCAGATACCATACCCAGGTGAGCGCTGCCAACCTGAAGGCGGAATCCGACTGGATCCATTCCCATTTTCCGGGCGCCAAGACTTTTATCACCCTGATGGACATGGGGTCGTTCGCAGATTCGGACTATTCCAATACCTACAATCCTGCCAACACTGGCATCGATTATTATGGAATAAACCCTTATCCGGTGCGCACAACTGCGGTGGACTTCAACTACATTGATAGAGCCGTGGCTGCGGCGTTGGAAGCAGGCATCCCGCAGAGCGCGATCATTCCGGTCTATCAGGCGTTTGGCGGCGGCGGCTGGGCGACCAATACGGGCGGGTCGTATGTCATGCCCACGACGTCTCAGATGCAGACCATGATGGACCACTGGGAAAGGCTGGTTCCCAATCCTGCCTTTGACATGGCCTATAAATGGGCCTCGCAGAACGGCGAAACCTCGCTTGGCAACACTTCGTCAATGCAATCCTTTTTCCTGCAGCACAACACCAGCACGACGACCCCGCCTCCAACCGACACCCCGCCTCCAACCGACACCCCGCCTCCTACCGACACCCCGCCTCCTACCGACACCCCGCCTCCTACCGACACCCCACCTCCTACCGACACCCAACCTCCGACTACCGATAAACTCGACGGCACCAGCGGAGCCGATGTTCTTCGGGCAACCGGTGCCCACACAATGGCCGGCCATGGCGGCAATGATGATTACTATCTCGACAGTGCCGGCGATAAGGTGGTCGAGTCCTCTGGCCAAGGTCAAGACAGGGTGTGGACCGCTGTGGACTATGCGCTCTCAGCCGGCTCGTCGATTGAAGTCCTTGGCACCACGAAGGACGCCGGTACCACGGCGATCAACCTCACCGGCAACGAATTGGCCCAGACCATCCAGGCCAATGCCGGCGCCAACGTCATCAACGGCGGCGGCGGTGTCGATAAGATGAGCGGCTTTGGCGGCAACGACGATTTCTATGTCGACCATGCCGGCGACAGGGTGATCGAGTCCGCTGGCCAGGGTCAAGACAGGGTGTGGACCGCTGTGGACTACGCGCTCTCAGCCGGCTCGTCGATTGAAGTCCTCGGCACCACGAACGACGCCGGTACCACGGCAATCAACCTGACCGGCAACGAGTTGGCCCAAACCATCCAGGGCAATGCCGGCGCCAACGTCATCAACGGCGGCGGCGGTGCCGACAAGTTGAGCGGCTTTGGCGGCAATGACATTTTCGTCTTCAATAGCGCCCTTGGTGACGGCAATGTCGACAGGATTACCGACTTCAATCCGTCCCAGGACAAGATCCACATCGACAACGCCATCTTTGCCGGGCTGAGCGCGGGCGCGCTCACATCCGCCGCTTTCTTTGCGGGTGCGGCTGCGCATGATAGCTCCGACCATATTATCTACAACAGTTCAACTGGAGCGCTCTCCTTCGACAGCGACGGCATCGGCGGCGCAGCTCAAACACAGTTCGCCACCCTTTCTCCAGGTCTCTCGGTTACGGCAGGCGCATTCTTTGTGACCTGAAGAGCTGGCGGGAAACGAGATCGCGCGAGGGCCAGCGGTCGCCAACAGAGACAGGTGGACAAACTGCACCTGAAGCCTGTCTCTTTGGCGAGCGTGGATGCTCTGGCGCGGACCGTCCCCAAAACCATTCTAGGCCATTTCGGCATAGTCGATTCCCCTCATGTCTTGCAAAGCAGGCTACCCTCAGCCCGTGGAGCTCCAGGAAACGGCAAGATTAGCTTAAAGTGCCGGTTCCCCTGAACCAGCAGCAGGCCAAAGGAACCGCGCTGGTTTCGTTGCGCAGTGTTTCGGCGAAACGTGTATGGCCTGTCATTCATTCGTAGGATGAGAGTTCATATCTCAATGGCTAGAAATTGAAGATGAGTGGACCTGCCCTTCTCCCGCACAAGGCGATGCGTGTCTGAGCTTGGAGAGAGTCCGGTAGACGTCAGTTCCGCGGGCAAAGCAGCAAGCGGGTTCTTAAAAACTGAGGATGCTAGGCCGCAACGGAGCCGGCAGTGCTATTGGCAATGAGGGGTCATGGGAAAGATCAAGCAATCCTTAGAGGTCTTACGAACCGAGGGACCTGGTCGACTCCTCCAGTTGTCGGCCCTGTCGCTGACCGAGCCGCTTAGATCGCAAGGGCTTCGCCCTCGCGTTGCGTCTGATGCAAGGCAGGCATTGTCCCATCTCAATTTGACAAAGCGAAGTCGCGGATTGTTTATCGATTGCGGCTCAAATATAGGCCAAGGGTTTAGATACTTTTCTGCATACTACACGCCCGATAGATACGATTACATTTTGATCGAACCCAACAAGAATTGCCTTGCTCAGCTTAATGCTTTGCGCGCAGAAAATTTGACTATGGAGATTGTCGCAAAGGCGGCAAGCGTGAAAGATGGCTACGCTGAATTGTTTGGCCCCCCTCCAGAACGGTCGGAGGCCACCCACCAAAGTTGCTCGCTAGTCTTGGACCACAACGGAAGCCTGTATCAATCGCAGCGATTTGCGCCGGACCTCGTCGAAACGTTTTCGCTCTCACAGATGATCCGGACAAAGCGTAAGCTGTATGATGTGATCGTTCTCAAGCTCGACGTCGAAGGGGCAGAGTACGAAATTCTTGATGATTTGATCAGGGCTGGGACCCATCGTGATCTATATGCCGCCTATGTGGAATTCCACTCTCTTAAACTGAGGAATCCCGCGAGACGGGAGAAGCGCGCCCTGGAAGCTCAAATGGTGCGCGAATTCGATGAAGCCGGCATTCGATTTAGAAGGTGGATATAGCGTCCCGACAGGAACGCCGGCTCCGACACAGCGCTAGATCGAAGAAAAGTGGGCGGGCGTCTATCGCCTCGGCGAGTATACGCTGTCCATCTTTTCGCTGCCTATCGGCAGCGTCATGTCGTCATCCAGCAACCGGGTGATCCGGGCAAAGCCCGCAAAAGCCTTTCTTGCTTCCTCGGCAGACATCTGACCTGCCAGAGCCGCAGCGCAGCAGTTCAGCGCGCATTGATACACCGGCCCGCGCCGTCCTCTCGGCCATTTCCGCAAAAACGCCATCGCTTCATTAACGCCCTCAATGTCCTCCACAGGCTGTCCCTGCCCGTGCGAAATCCGCACAGGCGAAAAGAATTGTAGGCGATCCATTTGTTCCTCCCGGTCGATCGCGATGCGTTCGATCGAACCTAGTTAAATTCACGGCCAGCCAATTGGTTCCCGGCAAAAATGCCCACGGCCTTGATAAATGGCTGCGGACCAGCTGAGTGAATCGCCAGTCATCGCCCGACTTCTTGCCGTTGCGGGAACGTTCGGGGGCTGATGCATTTCGACTTCAGCGATGATCTTTGAGGGAAACGCCAGACTATGAGAATAGCCCATGTGGCGCCGCTCCATGAATCCGTGCCGCCTCGGCTCTATGGAGGTACGGAGCGCATTGTCTCCTATCTGACCGAAGGATTGGTCGAGCTTGGCCATGACGTAACCTTGTTCGCCAGTGGCGATACAAGGACGTCGGCAAAATTGGTACCGTGTCGCGAGCGAGCGCTGCGTCTTGACCCGCGCCCGCTGAAATCCGAGACAGCCGCGCATCTTTCGATGCTTTCCAAGGTGAGGAAACAAGCTCAAGAGTTTGATATCATTCACTTCCACCTCAGCCATTTTCTGCACTTTTCCTTCTTCGAGCACATGCCCGAGCGGACGGTGACGACGCCGCATGGCAGGCTCGACTATGTCGATCTGGCGCCGGCCTATGAACGTTTTCCACGCTTTCCGATGATCTCCGTTTCCCGTGGCCAAAGAACGGGGCTCGCCAACGCGAACTGGTTGGCGACGATCCACCACGGGCTGCCGACCGAGATCTACAAACCGGTTTTCGAAACGAGCCCAGGGAAGCCGTACCTCGCCTTCCTTGGCCGGATGTCGCGCGACAAACGTCCGGATCGTGCCATCGAGGTCGCGCTGCGCTCGGGGCTGAAACTGAAGCTTGCGGCAAAGGTCGGCGATGACGACCGCGCCTATTTCCGCAAGATGGTCGAGCCGCTGGTCGACGGTGACCGTGTCGACTATGTCGGCGAGATCGAGGAGGACAAGAAGGCGGAGTTCCTGGGCAAGGCAGCAGGCCTCATATTCCCGATCGACTGGCCCGAGCCGTTCGGTCTCGCCGTCATAGAGGCGATGGCCTGCGGCACTCCGGTGATCGCCTGGAACTGCGGCGCCATGCCGGAGATCGTCGATCAGGGCGTGACCGGTTTTATCGTGGATTCCATGGAGGACGCGGTCGCGTCTGTGCCCGGCATGCTGCGGCTCGACAGGCGGGAGGTGCGGGCTGTCTTCGAAAGGCGGTTTTCCGCTAAAAGAATGACCCGCGACTATGTTTCCGCCTATGCGCGCCTGATCGGTGCCTCGGCCGAAGCAAGGGCGTCGTAAGCGGCGTTACCTCGGGGGCGCAGAGCGAACGAGAGAGATGTATAGCGAATGACCCAACTCGACGAGCGCAAGCTTGATCCCGCGGTGGCACTTGCCTCCCTGGACGCCACCGCACCGCGGGAGCCGCACCGGCTGTTCGCCCTCAAGCAAGGCGATTGTTTTGCCGTGGCCGACGCTTACGGCGATATCCGCGGCGCCGGCGACGGTTTCTTCCGTGACGACACGCGAGTGCTTTCCGAATTCCGGCTGACAGTCGGCGGCCGGCAAACGTCGCTGCTCGGCGCGTCGCTCAGTCAGGACAATGTGCTCTTCACCTCCAACCTGACCAATCTGCCGATGCAGAGCGTCCGCGGCCGAGACATTCCGCAGGGCGCGATCCATATCGAACGTGTCCGCCTGCTTTGGCAGGACCGGCTGTTTGAACGCATCACCCTTTCCAATTACAGCCAGGAACACTCCACCATCCGCGTTTCGCTGCACTTTGCCGCCGATTTCCGCGACATGTTCGAAGTGCGCGGCTCGACAAGGCTAAAGCGCGGTATGGCCCATGCTGCCGAGACGGATGCGACCTCCGTCCTGCTTCGCTACGACGGATTGGACGGGCTGGCGCGGATGTCGGCGATATCGTTCTCGCAGGCGCCGGACCATCTGGCGGCCGACCGTGCGGATTTCCTGATTGCCGTGACGAGGCGCAGCAGCAAGGTGCTGTATGTCGAGGTTGGTCCCGAGGTCGCGGAAACGCCGAACCGCGATCGCTACCGCGCCGCCGCGGCGCGGGCTCGCTTCGGCATGCGGGCCAAGCGCCGCCATGGTGCCACGGTGCATAGTTCCGGGCGCGTCTTCAACGATTGGGTCGCGCGCGCTCGCGCAGATGTGGCGCTGCTGACCACCGAGCTTACGACCGGACCCTACCCCTATGCGGGCATTCCTTGGTTTTCGACGGCGTTCGGCCGCGACGGCGTGATCTCCGCGCTGCAGATGCTTTGGCTTAACCCGG
Source organism: Mesorhizobium sp. M6A.T.Cr.TU.016.01.1.1 (assembly GCF_003952585.1). Taxonomy (NCBI): domain Bacteria; kingdom Pseudomonadati; phylum Pseudomonadota; class Alphaproteobacteria; order Hyphomicrobiales; family Phyllobacteriaceae; genus Mesorhizobium; species Mesorhizobium sp. M6A.T.Cr.TU.016.01.1.1. Next base: position 5,723,496 of record NZ_CP034452.1, on the reverse strand, counting down.
GCTTGGCGCGGGGTGTGCTGGCCTTCCTTGCTCAGCACCAGGCGACGGAGACATCGCCGTTCAGCGATTCGCAGCCGGGCAAGATCATGCACGAGACCCGCAAAGGTGAAATGGCGGCGCTGAGGGAACTCCCCTTCGGCCGCTACTATGGCGGTGTCGACACGACGCCGCTCTACATCCATCTCGCCTGCGCCTATGCGGACCGCACCGGAGACATGGCGTTTGTCGACAGCCTGTGGCCGTCGCTCTGCGCGGCGGCTGAATGGACCGAGGACGCAAGCCGGCCGACCGGCTTCGTTACCTATCAGCGTGCCGCCGCGTCCGGCCTCACCAACCAGGGATGGAAGGACAGTATCGATTCCGTCTTCCATGCAGACGGTCGAATACCCAAGGGCCCGATCGCCCTAGTGGAGGTGCAAGGTTATGTCTTCGCCGCGTTCCGGGGGCTGGCGGCGCTCGCCCGTCGCCGCGGCGAGGACGACAGGGCCGATCATTGGGACAGCCGCGCCGAGGCGATGCGCACCTCCGTGGAACGCCATTTCTGGCTGGACGATCTCGGCTTCTATGCCTTGGCGATCGACGGCGCTGGCGAGCCCTGCAAGGTGCGGACGTCTAATGTCGGGCATCTTCTCTATGTCGGGCTCCCCGAGCCGATGCGGGCGCAGATGGTCGCCGACCAGCTGCTTTCGGCGCCCTTCCATTCGGGTTGGGGGCTGAGGACGCTCGCCGACGATGCTGTGTTCTTCAACCCGATGTCGTACCACAACGGTTCGATCTGGCCACATGACACCGCCATGTGCGGCGCCGGTCTGGCACGCTTTGGCGAGCGTGAAAGCGTGGTCCGGCTGATGAGCAGCACCTTCGAATCGGCGGTCCATTTCAACATGCGGTTGCCCGAACTGTTCTGCGGTTTTACCCGCGCGCCGGGCGAAGCGCCGATCGCCTATCCCGTCGCCTGCTTGCCGCAGGCGTGGTCGGCCGGGTCTGCCTTCATGCTGATGCAGGCCTGTCTCGGCCTGGAGATCGACGGCTGGAAGGGCGAAATCCACGTCACTCGGCCTAGGCTGCCGATTGGTATCGACATGCTCACGCTGAGGCATCTGGGCGTTGGCGCAAGGGCGGTGGATCTGACATTTCAGCGCGTCGGCGACAGGGTCGTCGCCTATCTCGCCGACCGGCACGAGGGATTGGTGCCGCTCATCGTGCGGACCTAGTTTGGCTTTGCACATCGAATTGCCGCCTCGCTCCAACTACCGGAACCGATGGCCCATCCGTGCGTTGCAAATCATGCCGGCGCACAGCGGCATGTCACCAGTGGCCGGCCTCGAAAAACAAAGAAAAATGGCCACCGACCGGCCAAAGGGAAAACGCTGTTCCAATGTCAGACTATGGCATAGAGGCTCTCTTGCTTCTGATCCTTGCAAGCCTCGGCCTTTCCGCTGCTGCCGTGGTATTCTCGGCATTCCAACGACGCCACAGCCACACGCCAGCTGTCGCATACGCTTCAGGCGAGGACGTGGCTTCGGAAGCGGCTCGCAAAGTGCTGCGAGAATTTGAAAAGAACGGACACGCGGCCGATGCAGCGCTGATCACATGGTCACCCGACACCTTGCGCAAGATTCTGGCCGACGATCTGCCGGAAACGCAGGTGATCGTGGTATCCAACCGCGAGCCCTACATCCACAACATCGGGGATGATGGCGTCGAGCTCTTGGTACCGGCCAGCGGGCTGGTTTCCGCGCTCGAGCCGATCACCCGCGCCTGTGCCGGCACCTGGATCGCCTACGGCGGCGGAACAGCGGACCGTCTCATGGTCGACAAGAACGACCGGGTTGAGGTGCCGCCTGGCAATCCGTCCTACGCGCTGCGCAGGGTCTGGCTGACAGAGGAAGAATACAAGGGCTACTATCTGGGCTTCGCCAATGAAGGTCTGTGGCCGCTTTGCCATATCGCCTTCACCCGCCCGATTTTCCGCGCGTCGGATTGGGAGGCCTATGAGTCCGTCAACCGGAAGTTCGCTGATACGGTGGTTGCTGAAGCGCGCAACGCGCGGCCGATTGTGCTGGTCCAGGACTACCATTTCGCGCTCTTGCCGCGCATGATCCGCGAGCGCCTGCCCGAGGCGATCGTTATCACTTTCTGGCATATCCCGTGGCCCAACCCGGAAGTGTACAGCATCTGCCCTTGGCGTGAACGGGTCCTGGAAGGCCTGCTCGGCAGCTCCATCATCGGCTTTCATACCCAGTTCCATGCCAATAATTTCGCCGAAAGCGTCGATCGCTTCCTGGAAAGCCGTATAGAGCGGGCCGATGCGGCGATCTCCTACGGCGGACAGACGACGCTGGTGCACGCCTATCCCATCTCCATAGAATGGCCGGCCGAACTTTTGGCGAAACTGCCCGAGGTCGAAGAATGCCGCACCCGCCTGCGCGAGAGGTTCGGACTGAAAGCGGATGTCAAACTGTGCGTCGGCGTCGAGCGTCTCGACTACACGAAGGGCATTCTCGACCGTTTCCGGGCGCTGGAAGAATTGTTCACGAGACATCCCGAATGGGTCGGGAAACTGGTTCTGCTTCAGATCGCGGCACCCAGCCGGGGCACGCTCCCGGCTTACAGGCAACTCCATGATGAATGCCGTCGCTATGTCGAAGAGATCAACCAGCGCTACGGCAGCGAGGATTACAGTCCTGTCCTGATGATAGACAAACATCACGCGCAGGAACAGGTCTACGAGATCTATCGCGCCGCCGACATATGCATGGTCACCAGCCTGCATGACGGCATGAACTTGGTGGCCAAGGAATTCGTCGCAGCGCGCGACGACGAACAGGGTGTGTTGTTGCTCAGCACCTTTGCCGGCGCTTCGCGCGAGCTTCTGGAGGCATTGATCGTCAATCCGTACGATACGGCTATGACGAGCGAGGTGCTGCTGCAGGCGCTGACCATGACGCCGGAGGAACAGCGCGAGCGCATGCGACCCATGCGCGAGATGGTCCGCGACAACAATGTCTATCGCTGGGCCGGCAGCATGCTTCTGGATGCGGCCCGCCTTCGCAAGCGCGGCGACCTCGACCGGGTGATGGGTAACGGCGAGCGACCATCGAACAACAACAACGTCATTCCCATATTCGAGCGGGCTAGAAAGGCAGTGTCGTGACGATCCTTCGCTGACGCCGGCGCCGAAGCTGTCGGAAAAGATGCCCTCGATCGCATCAACGCCCTGCCCCACGGCCCCGGCAACCGAAGAAGCTGATCAGCCGATCTTCCCGTCCACGATGTGAATGCGGCGATCCATGCGCGCCGCCATGTCGAGATCATGCGTAACCGCCACGACGGTCTTGCCGCGCTCGCGCACCAGATTCTCCAGGATTGCAAAAACCTGCTCGGAACTCTTGCTGTCGAGGCTCCCTGTCGGCTCATCGGCCAGGATAAGCGGCGGGTCGTTGGCGAGCGAGCGTGCCACCGCGACGCGCTGACGCTGGCCGCCCGAGAGCTGGTCAGGCCGCTTGTCGAGATGTTCGCTGAGCCCCAGGGATGAAAGCAGCTCCCCTGCCCGTTCGCGCATCTGAGGCCGCGCCAGTCGGCCCAGCTTGCGCATTGGGATTTCGACATTTTCGCGCGCCGTGAACTCCGGCAGCAGAAAATGAAACTGGAACACGAAGCCCAGCATCGAAAGCCTGGTCCGCGCGCGTTCCCTTTCATTCATCGGCTCGGTGTCGCGGCCGCCTATCCTCAACGTCCCAGCGGTCGGCCGGTCGAGCAGCCCGAGCAGATAGAGCAATGAGGATTTTCCGGAGCCGGAGGGACCGGTGACGGCGACGAATTCTCTCTCGTCGATCGCGAGCGTGATGTCCTTGACCAGCGTGACGGGAACCGTCTCAGGCAACACGCGCGTCAGTTTCTCGGCCTCGATGAGTGCGCTCATGACGCGCCTCTGATGATCTCGACGGGGTTCAGGCGCGCCGCACGGCGCGCCGGCAGGTAGCCGGCCACTGCCGCCGAGCCCAGCGCGAAAGCCGACGCGATGACGTAGTGCATCAAGCTCCAGGCGATCGGTAGCCGGGTCATCTCCTGGCCGGTCGCGGCGATCTCGAAGCGCACCAGCGACAGCGCATAGGTCATGGAGAAGCCGAGCAGCGCGCCGAGCACGGAGCCGGCAGCGCCGATGGCCACGCCTTCCAGCAGAAAGAGCCGGCGCATGTCGGACTCCGGGAAGCCAAGCGATTTCATGATGGCGATATCGCGCGCCTTCTCATGCGTGATGGTGGAGATGATGTTGTAGATGCCGAAGCCAGCGACCAGCATGATCGCGCCGACGACGGTGTACATGATGACGTTGCGCACGACGAGCGCTTCGAGGATCGATTCATTCGCCTCCTGCCACGCCACGGCTTTGTAGCCCAGTTCGGCCTCGGCACGGTGCGCCACCGCCGGAGCGCGGTTGGGATCGTCGAGCTTGATGCGGATCTCGTTGATGGCGTTCGGCCGCGCGGAGAGGATCTGCGCGTTCTTCAGCAGCACATAGGCCTCACCTTCGTCGCGCGCGGTGGTGCCGGTGTGGAACAGGCCAGCGATCTTGAAGTTGCGCGTCAGTCCTTCGGAGGAAACCGCCGTTATCGTGTCGCCGAACCCGGCGCCGAGCCGGCTCGCCATCGTGTCGCCAATGAGGACGTTGTTGCCGCCCGCGGCAAGTGCCGAAAAGCTGCCTTCGACGAAGTCTCCGACGATCGGCGACACGCCGGACTCGCGCTCCGGTTCGATCCCAATGATCGCCGCGCCCACTTCGCGGCTGGAATAGCGGATCACACCTTGCGTTTTGAGGCTTGCCGCGAACCGGCCGGGAAGCCAGCTCTCGAGCCAGGAGGTTGCGGCGGTCGGATTTATGATGCCGCGGCGATCGTCGCGCGGCCTGAGCCCGGAGATCGCGACTGTCGCGAAGGCATCGTCGGCTGGCTGGCGGCGGGCGGTGCGCTGCTCGTCGGTGATGTCGACATGCGGCATCGTGTCGACGAGCTGCCTGACGAAATCGTCCTGCCCGCCCTGCATCAGCGCCGCCATGGCGATGGAGAATCCGACACCGACGGCAACGCCGATCACGGCAACCAGCGTCTGGCGACCGCGGCCGGCGATATGCGTGATGGCGATGTCGAAGATGAGCGGCATCGTAGCTTTATCTCTCCTGAGCGGCGGTGATGCTTACGCGCCCTCCATCGGCCAGATCGGCGGGATAGGGCGAGATGACGCGAGCCTTCTCGTCGACACCAACCTTCCCGTCGGCACCCGACAGAACCTCGACGCCATTGGTGCCGCGAATGCCCGTTCGGATTTCACGCCGCGAGGCCTTGTCGCCTTCGACTACGAACACCTTGTTCCCCTCCATCGCAGCGGACGGGATCAACAGGGCACTTTTCGCAACGCGGATGACGATGTTCACGTCGGTCGACATGCCTATACGAAGCGGCGTGTCGTCCGGCAGGCGGAAACGGACGCGATAGGTCTTCGTCACCGGATCGCCCTTGGGCGTGATGCTGTCGACCACCGCTTCCAGGTTCTGCCTGAGAAACGCATCGGATTTAAGCAGCGCGCGCTGGCCGACCTCGACCCGGGGTATGTCCTCCTCGTTGACCTCGGCGACCACCAGGAGTGGCTTGGGCTCGCCGACCCAGAACAACACCGTGCCGAGTTCGGCGACTTCACCCACCTCGCCGTCCTGCCTGAGCACGACACCGGCGCTCGGCGCACGTAAGACGTAGGTGTCGAGTCGCGCTTTCTGTCCGGCAACCAGCGCCTCGATCTGGCCGAGCTCGCTCTGCGCACGATCAAGCGCCTGCTGGCTCGCCGCACGCCTTTCAGCAAGCACCGTCAGCCGCCGAAGCTCTTCCTGGGCAAGCGCCTGGCGCGCTTCGAGCTCGCCAAGCACGGCCCGGGCCTCGCTGTCGTCGAGCTTGGCGAGCACGTCGCCTTGTGCAACCCTCGACCCTTCGCAATTACATTGCTCGACGATCCTCTCGCGGACCACGGGAGTGACCTTGGCCCAGGTTCGCGGCTCGACGGAGCCACTCGCGTAAACGATTTCCGCCGCGTCGCCGCGCTGTGGCGTGACGACCAAAACCTTGGCCGGCTGCCACAGATACCAAACGCCGACAGCGACAGCCGCCGCGACAAAAACGATGCCAACAGTCCAGCGTAGCCGTCGCAAGAAACTCTCCCTCCATCATCGAATCCGAACGTAGGGCGATAGCAGACATAGCACTAGACCGACCGTCGGTCTATAAAAGTTGCATAAAGATACGGTTCGTGCTCCTCTTGCCCCAACCTGTACTTTGCGAGGTCGATTTTGCCCCGAGTGATAAAGCCGCCGGAGATACGATCCGCCGAGCTCCTCGACTGTGCCCAGCGGCTGTTCTTCGAGCAAGGCTACGACAGCACGACCGTGAACGACATCATCCGCGAGGCCGGCCTGTCGAAAGGCGCGTTCTACCACTATTTCGCATCGAAAGAGGCTCTGCTGGAGGCGCTCGCCACACGTCTGGCGCGCGACAGTTTCACCGAGCTGCAGCCCGTGCTCAACGATCCGTCACTTGATGGGCTTGGCCGGCTCAATGCGCTCTTTGCCGGCTCGCGACGGCTGAACGTCGAGCTTGCTCCGCAACTGCGCAAAACATTTTTCGTCCTGTTCCGGCCCGAAAACCTTGCCCTCTTCCATCGGGTCGACCAGGCGGCCAGGGAATTGGCAATGCCGATAATCACCGATCTGCTTAGGAAAGGGAGCGAGGAAGGCGTCTTCGACGTGCCCGATCCGGATGCTTTCGCCGAGATGTTTTTGCAGCTGCGGCTGATCTTTCGGGATGTGATGCACCGCGCCTTGCTGAAGGCCGAGCAGGGCAATATCGACGAAGCGGCGCGGCTGCTCGACGACCGGCTGCGGCTCTATGGCATCGCAATCGACCGGCTTTTGAAGCTACCCGATGGAACGATAGAAGCGGCGCAACCCGGGTTTGCCCGGGCTTTCCTCGAATCAGGTCCGTGATCCGCCGAGCCCGCCAGGCCGCGGAGCAGCAATTCACCGCTTCGGTAGATCGGACCCACTCCGACCCAGCGACTCCTCGTACTGCCGTGGAGAGGGCTTTGCCGATGCTGTTCAAATCACGTCAGTGAAAGACCTACACTCGCATTCTCTTCCGGCGTCGCGTTCCAGTAGCCGTATGCCGCGGCAGTCTTCAGGAAATGCTGGACCGCTTCGGCTGAGGGAGGATCCGAATGCCTGCTTTCCCCGGCGGTCGGCTTTCCGACTTCCCGGAAGAACCGGCCTATCCTTGACGTGCTGACGAGGATCATCACGGCCGCCTCAGTCGACAGGTTTCGAAAGGCGTGCTTCGCCCCGCCCGGCACATGGAAAATGTCGCCCGGCCGGATCGATACCCAGACGAAGCCTTTCGGCGACTGCGAAAGCCCTTCGATCTCGCCGGAAATCTGGATGAAGGTCTCCGGGTCGGCGTGGCTGTGCAGCGGCACGGTAACACCCGGCGGGATGGTGCCGCGCATGACGCAAGGCTCGCCGTCGCGCGGCGCTGTAAGAAACTGGACCACAGGGCCCAGCATGTCGAGCGTCTCGACATTGCGAGGGTCGACGAGATGCGCCGCGCGCTCGCTGATGGCAGTGTCGAGCATCCGATATCTCTCTTTGGTTCGTTATCCCGGCGTATTTGCCCATGCGCCGACAAAGGGCGGCAGCATGATGCACATCTGCTGTTCGACAGCCTCGTTGCGCAGTCGCTCGGCGAGCGTGTCGACCTTCATTTCGGCAGCGGTCGCGGCACCGACGGCCTCGGCCATCGGCAACAGGCTACGCAAGGTGCCCGCGATATAGTCGTAGATCGGCGAGTCAGGCCCGCTGCCGGCGAGGCCGGCGGAATTCAGCTGCGGCGCAGGCAGCCCTGCGCCGGCGAAGACCATGGGCAGCCTGCCACCCATGTCGACCTCGAAACCCGCCCGCTCGATCGTCTCGATGATCCAGCCGCGGCATTTGCTGAACAGCGGCGCCTCTGGAAAACTGCGGGCGAGCGGAATCGCCATTTCCTGGAAGGCGATGAGGCCGCCCGGCCGAAGAAACCCGGCAAGCCTGCGCAGGGTTGCAGCCGGGTCGGGCAGATACATCAGGACCAGCCTGCCGATCACCGCATCGAAGGTCTCGTCGGGCGAGAATTTATCAAGCTCGCCCACAGTGAAGCGTGTCCAGTAACACTGGCCGGATTCGGTGGCGCGCCGCTCGGCAATGTCTACAGCCTCTGCCGAGCGATCGACGCCGAGCACCCTTCCGGTCGGTCCGACCAGCTTCCCGGCCAGCAAGGAGACGTCGCCGACGCCGCACCCGATGTCGAGCACGCGCATGCCCGGTCCTATCCCCGCGCTGCGCAGGACATGCTCCGTAAGGTCGTGAATGAGCGCTCCCTGCAGCTCCAGGCGCTTGAATTCACCCTCCGTGTAACCCAAGGCATAGGGACGCGGATCCGTGGTGCTCTGATCGCGATCGATCTTCGGCGCGTGTTCGGCAAGCAGATTGTACATCATTTGACTCCATGATTATCTGGATTTGACTCCCGATTATCTGGCCCTCGGCTGCCATATGGCCGCCTGGGCTGGACCGTCACGATCGGAGATCAGTGCTACAAGGTGATTTCCGGAATCGGGAATTGCGTTACGACTGAAACACGCGGCCGTGTCTGACGTACCGCAGAGGCGGAGAACCCTCCGCCGGGCCTTAGGATGCGCCTATGACTTCGGAGCCTGCGGTACGAACACAATGTGCGGTGTCTTCGGCGGACGATCGGGCGGCACATAGTCTGGAACCGGCGTATCGTCTGCCGGCAGCGAAAGCACATATCGGTGTATGGCGCGCAGGTCGGCCTCGGTCATGGCACGCAGGTTGAACCACGGCATAGGGGGGCGCGTCTCGATTGTACGCGCTAACTGTACCCAGTCGTCCTCGTCCATGGTGCGCAAAAGGTAGCGAAGATTGGTTGGATAAGTCGTGCCCCACGGCCCATTGAAGCCGAGAGAGCCGCCGATCAGCCATCGATCCTCGGGGACGTTGCCGGCCTTCTCCAAGTACCCTGGCGTGTGGCAGTCGTTACAGCCGCCAATTTTCACCAGGTATCGACCGTGCTCGATCGAGTCGGCCGCTGTCGCCGAACCCAGCCCATTTCGGTCGAGCATCGCGACTGTGAGCACTCCGCCCAGCCCAAGGGCGGCAATTCCGATGAGAGCCCGTCGTATCATCAGCTTCTCCGGTTTGCTGCCATTTGACGCCGACGAGACCATGATCTTTTCCGAAAACCGGTTTCCATTTTTCAGGGATCATAGTTTGGGCGTAGGAGAAACATCGAACAGCCCGGCTACGGGTTGATTTCAGCCAGGGGGACTTTTGGTTACGTCTGTAACGAAGAAACCCACCCGACCCTGATCAGCCTGAATGCAGATGGCGGGCGAGGCATTTTGCAATGGCGGCCGGCAGCAGCGGCTTCTTGATGACTTCGCTTATGCCGGCTGCCGTCAGTTGACGCGATCGGAGCGGGCGGCCGTAACCGGTCATCAGGACAATTGGAAGATCCGACCGGATCTCATGCAACTGGCCGGAGAACTCGATGCCTGTCATGTCAGGCATGACCTCGTCCGTCAGCACCAGGTCGAAGCGCTCCGGATCGGTGCGGAATGCATTGAGAGCCGCAGGGCTTCGGTCGAACCCGACGGGCTCGTAGCCAAGCGCGGCGAGCATCTCCTCGGCAAGTTGCATCAGCGGCGTGTCGTCGTCCACGACCAGGATCGTCTCGCCATTGCCATGCTGGATCGGAACCTCGGCGCCGGCGCCCTCGTCCTCGTCCGCATCGGTCGCAGCGGATTCGATCTGCGGAAAATAGACCTCGAAGATCGTGCCTTCGCCAAGTTGGCTCTTCACGTCCACCGCGCCTCTATGCGCCGCGACGATGCCGTGCACCGTCGACAGGCCGAGCCCGGTGCCTTGCCCCACCGGCTTGGTCGTGAAGAACGGCTCGAAAATACGCTCGAGCGTCGCCTGATCCATGCCGCTGCCGTTGTCCCTGACGGCGAGGCGGAGATGGCGGCCGGCCGGCAGGTTTCCGTGCGAAAGCATCCGCGCCTCCACGAGTTCCGTCGTGTTGAGAGCGACCTCCAATACGCCGCGGTTGTTCATCGCCTGCGCCGCGTTGGTGCCGAGGTTCATCACCACCTGCTGAAGTTCGGTCGGATCGCCCATCATCGCGGCATCCGCGCCTGCAAGATGCGTCTCCACTGAAAGTGTGGCCGGGAACGAGGCGCGCAGCAGGTCGACCGCCTCCGCAACCACGGGCTGCGCCCGCAGCGCGTGGTGCTGCCGCTCGCGGCGACGGCCGAAGGCAAGGATCTGCTCCGTGACGTCCTGCGCCCGCCGGCCGGCCTTCATGATCTGCTGGACGTAGCGCCGCGCACGAGACTCCTTCAGCAGCACCGCCAGCGCCATCTCGCCATAGCCGAGGACGGCGCCGAGGATGTTGTTGAACTCGTGCGCTATGCCACCGGCGAGTATTCCGATTGCTTCCAGCCGCTGCGACTGGTTGAGCCGCGCCTGCAGCGCCTCGCGTTCACGTTCATTGTGCTCGCGCGCGATGGCATTGGCGAAAATCTCGGCGGCGGTGCGCAGCAGGGCGATGTCGTCGTCGGTCCAACGCTTTTCGTGCGTGACGGTATCGAGAGCCAGAAAACCTAGCCGCTCGCCGGCATGCGACATCGGTATGCACAGCCAGGATTGAAACTGGTGCGCCTGCAGGCATGCCTTCTCCCGCCCTTCAGGAAGGTCGCCGACGCGGGGAACGTCGATGCAGCCTTGCCGCTCGTGGCCCGCCAGCGTCCAGCGTGAAGCGAGCTCGATCATGTCTTTCGACAGGCGGGCCGGCGTGTTCCCGCTCGGACGGCGATAGAAGTAGCCTCCGGAAGATTCCGCATCTTGTGTGCGGCTGACGATAATCTGGGCGCCGTCGAGCCCGGCATGTTCCACCAGGCGCGCGAGGCCCTTGCTGATGCCGGCCCGGATGCGGTCGCGCGGCAGATTGATGAACTGGGTGGAGATCGAGGCGATCAGACCCTCGAATTCCAGCCGCTCGCGCAGGATCCGCGCATTGTGGCGCAGCCGGGCGAACAGATAGACCACATAGCACACGAGAACCAACGCGGCGATGTAGAGCAGCGTCTGAAACCGCGCGGCCCGCGCCGCAGCGCGCCCATGCGCATCGAGATAAAGGTCCTGCAGCGCGCGGGCCAGTTCGCTCGTTGGCGCAGTCTGTAGGCGGGCGACGAGGTCGTCGACCGCCGGAAGCCTGGTGACGATAAGCCGGCCGTGGGAGACGAGCGAGTGGACGTCGCTTGGCTGCACGGCATCGACGGACGGCTTGGCCAGCCGGTCGAGCGCAGCGGTCACTGCCCTTGCCGCCTCCGGTTGGGGATCGCTGATGAACCGCGACATTGTGATCATCAGGGCTCCGATCTCGACCGCTCGAAGGCCGTCACCCTCGCTCGTAAGCCGACCGCTCATGTAGTTGAAATAGTTCAGCGAGTTCTGCAGCAGCGCGTTGTCCGACTTGAACGCCTCGACAAGCGTTTCCTCGTCGCGCACCGCGGCGGCGACATCGGCGATCCCCCGGTCGATCTCCGCCCGAACTCCGCCGCTGGCGATGTCCCGGGCGGCTGGCAGCGTCTGCGTCGCAGCGTTCAGGTTCTCGATCGACCGCACAAGCGGATCGTAGCTGCGCAGCAGTCCCGTGCGTGCCCGCAACACATCGCGCTGGAGGGCGGCGTTATAGAGGATGACGGTCCTGAGAGCATCGAGCGTGCGTTCGTGGCGCGCGGCATCAGGAGCCGCACCCTGCACCAGGAAATAGGTCAGGACGATGAGCAGGCAGGCGACGACCGGCGCCAGGACGCGTAGCGACTTCATTGCTGCAGACGATCGGCTGCGCTGGTCAACGGCTGGCCGCGATACTCGCCCGTCAGCGTCCCGAGGAATTCGACGATAAGATCGGCATCGCGCTGGTCGATCTCCCTGCCGAGCTGGTTCCGCGCCATGATCCTCACTGCCTGTCCAAGCGATGCGGTACGGCCGTCGTGAAAATACGGCGCCGTCACCGCGACGTTGCGCAGGCTGGGAACGCGGAACACATGGCGGTCGCTCTCGGCACCTGTAATGGCGAAACGGCCGAGATCCGCCTGGCTCAAGGTCTTCTGGCCGGCGAAGGGATCCTGGAAGATGCCGAACTTCTGAAACAAATTGCCTCCTACATTGGCGCCTTGATGGCAAGCGATGCAGCCATACGCCTTGAACAGCTGATAGCCATGTTCCTCGTCCGCCGTGATGGCGCCGCGCTCGCCCTTGAGATAGCGGTCGAAACGGGCGTTGGGCGTGATCAGCGAGCGCTGAAAGATGGCTAGGGCGTCGAGCACTTCCGCCTGGCCGGGGGCGGCGCCGTAGACGTCTGCGAATCGCTGCGAATAGTCCGGATCGGAGCGCAATTTCGGCAGCAATTCCTCCCAGCTCGTGTTCATCAGCCTGTCATCGAGCAAGGCTGCCTCGTTCTGCTCCTCGAGAGTGCGGAAATTGCCACGCCAGTTCAGCCGGAAATCGAGCGTTGCGTTGAAGACCGTCGGCGTGTTGAAGTCGAGCGGCTCGCCATCCGCCGCCGTGGAACGAGCCCTGCCGTCGTCGCCGCTGAGATCGAGCCTGTGGCAGCCGCTGCAGGCGATGACATCGTCATGTGACAGCCGGACATCGTTGAACAGGCTCTCGCCAAGTGCGACCTTCGCCTGGTCGGAAGGACCAATGCCCACTATCGGAGCAATCGGCTCGCCGATCGGAGGGGCCGGCTGATTAACCAAGGCCAACGCAAATGGTGCCGCCGCTGCCAGGCAAAGCGGAACAAAAAGCCCCGCACGAACCTTACCAATCTGCTCATGCGCCATCGAGTGAGCCTGTGGTATCCGATCACGAAGATCATCGGCGCTTACCAACAAATCGCCGAAAATCAACGGTAAGTCTAATAAAGCAACGGCTCGGTCATGGGTTCCATACGTGCGGACGGTCTGAGATGTCAGTCGAACAGAACACTCGCTACAAAGAGCAGTCGAAAGGCAGAATCGAACAGGCAGTGACGCCGAAGCATATTCTTGTCGTCGATGACGACCCCGAAATCCGCGAAATGCTCACCAATTACCTGGAGAGCGAGAACTTCAGGGTCAGCGCTGTCACCGACAGCCGGTCCATGTCGCGTGTCCTCAATGAAAGACCGGTAGACCTGATGATCCTCGACATGCGGCTTGCCGATGAGGACGGGTTTGAAATCATGCGGCAACTCGGCAGTCCGCCGGAAGCTCCCATCATCATTATCACCGGCCACAGGCGCGACGAAGTGGATCGCGTCGTTGGATTGGAACTCGGAGCCGACGACTACATCACCAAGCCCTTCAGCCTCAGGGAACTGCTTGCGCGCGTTCGCGCCGTGCTGCGGCGATCGGGGTCAACGCGCCAGAATTCGCGGGGCAAGAAGCACAAACGCTACCGCTTTGCCGGCTGGGAGCTCGACATGCGGATGCGGCGCCTGAAATCGCCCGCGGGCGAAACAACGCCGCTGACCGCGGGGGAGTTCAACCTGCTGGCAGCGTTCCTGCAATCGCCGCAGCAGATCCTGAGCCGCGAGCAGCTTCTCGCTGCCAGCAGGATTCACGACGAAGAGGTGTTTGACCGCAGTATCGACGTGCAAATACTGCGACTGCGCCGCAAGCTCGAGGTCAACCCGAGCGAGCCGAAGCTCGTTGTCACCGAGCGGGGCGCTGGCTACCTGTTCGCTGCCTCGGTTGAGGTGCTGTGACTTTGCCGTAGGCCACGTTCACGGCGGGGCGCAAATATGAAGGTTCATCGCCTTAGCGCATGCACGCTATCAATATTTTCGCCGCCCATCGGCAGCGCCATGTCGTCGTCGAGCAAGCGCGTGATGCGGGCGAAGCCGGCAAAGGCCTTCCTTGCTTGCTCTGCCGACATCCGGCCCGCCAGAGCCGCGGAGCAGCAATTCACCGCGCATTGGTAGACTGGCCCCCGACGGCCTATTGGCCATTTACGCAAGAACCCCATCGCTTCGGCTACGCTATAAATTTCTTCGACAGGGCTTTCCTGCCCGCGCGAAATCCGCACAGGCGTAAAGAATTGCAGGCGATCCATCGTTTCCTCCCGGTCGATCGCTATGTGCTTGATCGAACCTTTAAACTCACGGCTGGCCATTTGGATTCCGGCAAACAGAGCCCGGTGAAAAAAGAGGTCGGGCTAAAATGAAGTCTCTCACATCGTTCGACCGAAATCGAATCACCAAACATGACAAACATGCGACGAACCGTTGCGCAGCGCCGATAAGCGCGATTCTCATTGAATATCTTTAAGGTCAAAGCCGGCAAATCAATCGGTTGCCGGTTCTCCAGCGTCAGGCTTAACCTGCGTAGTCAACGCGTGGAGGCGCGCGGCAACCAAGGGGAGGACATCGCAATGACCATACAAGGCGCATCACCCGACCTATACAACGAAGATCTCGCTCCGGCGAAGGTTCGAAACTGGGGACCGTTCTCGATCTTCAACGTCTGGACGTCGGACGTCCACAGTCTCTGGGGCTACTATCTGGCGGCAAGCCTGTTCCTGTTCTGCGGTGGCTTCGTCAACTTCATCATCGCCATCGGCATCGGTTCGCTGATCATCTACGTGCTGATGAACATGGTCGGCTATGCCGGCGTGAAGACCGGAGTGCCCTACCCCGTGCTTGCCCGCGCATCCTTCGGCATCTGGGGCGCCAACATACCAGCGCTGGTGCGCGCCATCGTCGCCTGCTTCTGGTACGGCGCGCAGACGGCGGCCGCGTCCGGCGCGATCGTGGCGTTGCTGATCCGATCGCAGTGGTTCGCCGATTTCAACCAGAACACGCATTTCCTCGGGCACACGGGCCTGGAGGTGATCTGCTTCGCGGTGATCTGGGCACTGCAGCTGCTGATCATCCAGAAAGGCATGGAAACGGTGCGCCGCTTCCAGGACTGGGCCGGACCGGCGGTATGGGTGATGATGCTGATCCTGGCGATCTATCTCTGCGTCAAATCCGGGACTTTTGCCTTCACCAGCGACATCCCGATGGACGTGCTGCTCGACAAGACCAAGGACGCTGGCGTGCCCGGCACGCCGGGCTCATGGACCTCGCTGTTCGCGGTGGCGGCGATCTGGGTGACCTATTTCTCGGCGCTCTATCTCAACTTCTGCGATTTCGCCCGCTATGCGCCGGACAAGGCGTCGCTGCGCAAGGGCAATATCTGGGGCCTGCCGGTCAACCTTATCCTGTTCTCGCTGGTCGCCGGCGTCACCACGATTGCCGCCTTCGACGTCTATGGCGAGGTGCTGCTGCATCCAGACCAGATATCGGCCAAGTTCGACAGCTGGTTCCTGGCGGCGCTCGCCGCCTTGACCTTCGCCGTGGCGACGCTCGGCATCAACGTGGTGGCAAACTTCGTGTCGCCGGCATTCGATTTTTCCAACGTCTTTCCACGGCAGATCGACTTCAAGAAGGGCGGCTATATCGCGGCGTTGATCGCGCTGGTGCTCTATCCCTTCGCGCCATGGGAAGGCAGCGCCGCTTCCTTCGTCAACATCATCGGTGCGACGATGGGGCCGATCTTCGGTGTCATGATGGTCGACTATTACCTGATCCGGAAGGGCGAGGTCGACGTTGAGGCCCTCTACAGGGAAGACGGCGAGTTCCGCTTCCAGGGCGGCTGGCACGTCAACGCCTTCGTCGCCGCCGGTATCGGCGCGATCTTCTCCTCGGTCCTGCCGAACTTCACCAACTGGCTGCCGTCGTGGTGGGGCGTCTATGGCTGGTTCTTCGGCGTGGCCATCGCCGGCGCCATCTATTACGTGCTGCGTACGATGGCACTGGGCGCCAGGGCCAGGATGGCAAAGGCCTGAGCGGTTTCTGCCTTCTCCCCTTGTGGGAGAAGGTGGATCGGCGCGCAGCGCCGAGACGGTTGAGGGGTGTTCCAGCGGAGTGAGACGTTGGCGTTCCCTGGAACACCCCTCATCCGTCGCCTTCGGCGACACCTTCTCCCACAAGGGGAGAAGGGAAAGCGCCTATCCGCCAACCATCTCCGCCAATTTGCGGACTGTGTTCCAGTTGCGCGACGTGCCGACACCGAGACGTTTATGGCTTGTCGCCGCAAGCAATCGCGAACTTGGCGTTTCGCGGGAAAAGACGACCCAGATGTCGCCGCTGACCGCCCGCATCTTTTCATCCTTGCCGACATAGGCGTCCAGCGCCGCGACGGCTTCCGCCGGAACGGGCTTGCGCATTACGCGCACCGCCACCTGGTCCGCGGCGGCAGCCGATTCGGCGGGAAACGGATTGCCGGCCGCAAGCATCAACCAGTCATTTGCGCAGCGCACGATGATATCGACATGGCGGCCGAAGGTTGCCTCGAACGCTGCTTCGAGCCGCCCTTCCAGCACTGCAATTTCCGTTTCTTGCGCCTCGAAGACCAGATTGCCGGTCGCCACCAGCGTGCGCGGGTTGCTCAGCCCCAGGCCTTGCGCCATAGCCCTGAGATCGGACATGACGACCCGGCGTCCCTCGCCCAGGACGATGCTGTAAAGCAGAGCGACATAGGTTTGCACGGCAGCCGGGCGGCAGGCCTAGACCAATCGCGACTGTTCCACTGCCGCTTCGATGAAGCTGGCAAACAGTGGATGCGGGTCGAGTGGCCGGCTTTTTAGTTCGGGGTGGTACTGCACGCCGATGAACCAGGGATGGTCTGGATATTCGACCGTCTCCGGCAGGACGCCGTCCGGCGACATGCCGGCAAAGACCAGGCCGCAATCCTCGAGCCGCTCCTTGTAGTCGACATTGACCTCATAGCGGTGGCGGTGACGCTCGGAAATCTGCGTGTCACCATAGATGTCGGCGATTTTCGAGCCCTTGGCGAGGTCCGCCTGATAGGCGCCGAGCCGCATGGTGCCGCCGAGGTCGCCGGTTTCCCTGCGCTTCTCCAGCATGTTGCCTTTCAGCCATTCGGTCATCAGGCCGACGACCGGTTCCTCGGTCGGGCCGAATTCGGTCGACGAGGCATGCTCGACGCCGGCCAGCGAACGCGCTGCCTCGATGCAGGCCATCTGCATGCCGAAGCAGATGCCGAAATACGGCACTTTTCGCTCGCGGGCGAACTTCGCCGCCAAGATCTTGCCTTCCGCGCCGCGCTCGCCAAAGCCGCCGGGGACCAGAATGCCATGGACCTTCTCCAGCCACGGCGCAGGATCTTCCTTCTCGAATATTTCGCTCTCGATCCAGTCGAGCTTGACCTTGACGCGGTTGGCAAGACCGCCATGCGACAGCGCCTCGATCAGCGATTTGTAAGCGTCCTTGAGACCGGTGTATTTGCCGACGACGGCGATGGTCACCTCGCCTTCCGGATTGTGGATGCGCTTCGACACCGCTTGCCAGGGCTCCATACGCGGCTTCGGCGCCGGATCTATGCCGAAAGCGGCCAGCACTTCCGAATCCAACCCTTCATTGTGATAGGCCATCGGCACGTCGTAGATGTGCGGCACGTCGAGTGCCTGGATGACCGCACTTTCGCGCACGTTGCAGAACAGCGACAGTTTACGGCGCTCTTCCCTAGGGATGGGACGGTCGGCGCGGACCAGCAGGATGTCGGGCGCGATGCCGATGCCGCGCAATTCCTTGACCGAATGCTGGGTCGGCTTGGTCTTCAATTCGCCCGCCGTCGGGATGTAGGGCATAAGCGTCAGATGCACATAGACGGCGTTGTTGCGCGGCAGGTCGTTGCCGAGCTGGCGGATCGCCTCCAGGAACGGCATCGCCTCGATGTCGCCGACGGTGCCACCGATCTCGCACAGGACGAAGTCGTAATCGTCATTGCCGTTGAGGACGAAATTCTTGATCTCGTCGGTAACGTGCGGAATGACCTGCACCGTGGCGCCGAGATAGTCGCCGCGCCGCTCCCGCTCGATGATGTTCTTGTAGATGCGGCCGGTTGTGATGTTGTCCTGCTGGTTGGCCGAACGACCGGTGAAGCGCTCATAATGGCCAAGATCGAGATCGGTCTCGGCGCCGTCATCGGTCACGAAGACCTCGCCATGCTGGTATGGCGACATCGTGCCGGGATCGACATTGAGATAGGGATCAAGCTTCTTTATGCGTGCGCGATAGCCTCGCGCCTGCAAGAGAGCCCCAAGGGCCGCTGCAGCGATGCCTTTTCCGAGTGAGGAGACCACGCCGCCTGTGATGAATACATATCGCGCCATGGGAGTCATCGCTTAACGCGGCCGAATTGATTCCGCCAGAGAAAAAACCGCCGCGAAGGCTTTTTCCCAAGAAGGCGCTGTGGCGATGGATGAGCAAAACAAAAGGGCCGGCGAGGCCGGCCCTTTCGGCAGTATGGTTAAAAACGTCAGATGATGACGACCTTGGTGCCGACTTTCACCCTGCGGTAAAGGTCCATGACGTGCTCGTTGATCATGCGGAAGCAGCCATTGGAGGCGCTCGTTCCGATCGACTGCGGCGCGATGGTGCCGTGAATGCGCAGATGCGTGTCCTTCTTGCCTTCGTAGAGATAGATGGCGCGCGCGCCGAGCGGATTGTCGCCGCCGCCGGGCATGCCGTCCTTGTACCGGCCATAATTCTTCGGTTCGCGCTTCTGCATGTCGAGCGTCGGGATCCAGCGCGGCCATTCCTGCTTATCGCCGACCGCGACCGTGCCCTTGAACTGCAGGCCGTCACGGCCGACGGCGATGGCGTAGCGGCGGGCCGTCGACGAGGACTCGACGAGATAGAGGCGGCGCGCGCTTGTATCGATGACGATGGTGCCGGGATTGTAGCCGGTGAACTCCACGCTCTGCGGCACGAACTCCGGCTTTACCGTGAACTGTTTCTTGGCTTCCTTCCTGGCGAGTGCGGCGTCAAGAGCGCGCGTCTCGGGGAGCAGCGACATTGAAGAGGACGAGGCGGTGCCGCCGAACAGGCCGGCAAAGAGTCCGACGTTCTGCGGCTTCTGTCCGACCGGCTCGCTGCGCAATTCGCCGTTGTTGCGGACCAGCGCGACGTTCATGGCCTCGGCGGAACCTAGTTCGGCCGACTGGATCGGTGCGATGGGTTGAACCGGTTCGATGATCTTCTTCTTAGCCGGCTTGGCGTCGGCCAACTGGGCAGGCTTATCTTTCTTGGCAAGGCCCTTCTTGGCAAGAAACGCCTGCCGTTCCGCGTCGGCCTTGGCTTTGGCCGCCTCCCGCATCGCCAGCTTCCTGGCTTCGACCGCCTTGGCTCGAGCGGCCTCCTTGTCGGCCGCGATCTTGGCTTCGAGCTTGCTGATCTGGGCAAGATCGTCCGAGGTCGGTTTTTTCTTCTTCTTGAGGAGTCTTAGTTGCGCCGTGTCGCTTTTGGCGGCGACGTTGACGACGTCAGTTGTCACTGCGGCTTTAGAGGCCGAATTGCCCGCCGGCATAGCCGCGTAAGCGGGCGCACCAAGGCTGAGCACGGCACAAAGGCCGGCTAAAATGAAGCTGCGAAGCTGCATGGCGAAGATCCGATCGTTCAATGCTTGTTGCCCACGGCGTCGCCCGGCGTCCCCCAAGGACCCCGAAAGTGCCGCGCGCAATCTATAATCGATTAAGCGGAGACGCCTCAAGCGCCCTGTCGTGCCGTGCCCGGTCGAATCGTCGTGATCGTGCGGCATTTGCCGCGACTGTGTTCAAACAACAACAGATCGCGGCGCCGGACGCCTGCCGATTACTGGTTTGGGACCTGCGGCGTTACTGGCAGGGTGACGCCGTTTGTGGCCGGCGGTGTGGTCGAACCCGCTGCAGGCGGCGCAGCGGGAGCCGGAGCTGCGGCATCATTGCCGGAAGGTGGCGTTGGTGCCGTGTTGCCGGAAGGTGCCGTGTTGCCGGAAGGCGGCGTCGGCGCCGTGGTGCCAGGCAACTGGTTGAGCACGCCACCACCCGCGCCGTTCGCCGCCGGCACGCGATCGAGAATATCGATCGGCTTCTCGCCGTAACGGGCGATGATCGACAGCGTCAGCGAGGTGGCGAAGAAAGCCGCGGCCAGGATCGCCGTCGCCCGCGTCAGCGCGTTGGCGGCGCCGCGCGCGGTCATGAAGCCCGATCCGCCGCCGATGCCGAGGCCGCCGCCTTCGGAGCGCTGCAGCAGCACCACACCGACAAGAGCGAGCACGACCATGAGGTGGACGACGATTAGTACGGTTTCCATAGTTTATCCTGGCAAAGCCTTGCGCGGCCGTGGATACGACCGGTGATTTGGAGGCGGCTCAATACAATGCTTTGACGGCATTTCCAAGCCCGTGGCCGGAATATGGGAAGCAATGCGCCCTTTGCAACGATTTCCGCTGCGGCATGGCCTATCCGAGGTGCCCGACAGGATCTGGCTGCTACGAGATATTTCGATAGGCTTCGGCGATGCCGAGAAAGTCCGCCGCCTTCAGACTGGCGCCGCCGACCAGCGCGCCGTCGACATTTTTCACGCCAAGCAGTTCGACGGCGTTCGACGGCTTGACCGAGCCGCCATAGAGGATACGCATCTTCGCCGCTGCACTGCCAAGCTTTTCCGACAGTTTTTCGCGAATATGCGCATGCGCCTCCGTAACGTCGGCGGCGGTCGGCGTCAGCCCCGTGCCGATCGCCCATACCGGCTCGTAGGCGATGACGGTATTCGACGCCGTGGCGTTGGGCGGCACCGAGCCGGCGATCTGGCGCGACAGCACGTCGAGTGTAGCGCCAGCTTCGCGTTCGGCTCTCGTCTCGCCGATGCAGATGATGGCCACCAGCCCGGCCCGCCACGCAGCGGACGCCTTGGCCTGAACGATCGCGTCGTCCTCGTTGTTATCGGCGCGGCGTTCGGAATGACCGACGATGACGTGGCTGGCGCCCGCATCTTTCAGCATCTCGGCCGAAATGCAGCCGGTATGGGCGCCGCTCTCCTTGGTGTGGCAATCCTCGCCGCCGGCCCGGACCGGCGTGCGCGACAAAATCTCTGCGGCGTGCGCAAGCAGCGTCGCCGGAACGCAGACCAGCGCTTCGGTCTCCGCATCGAGCCCACTCATGAAGCCGTTGCCGATCATCCTGAGTTCGTTGAGCGAGGCGCTGGTGCCGTTCATTTTCCAGTTGCCTGCGACCAGCGGGCGGATTCCTGGCGTCATGGGATTTGTTTCTCCGGGCAACATTCGGCTGCGTCCTCACTACCAAACTCAGCCCACAAAGCAATCGACAGTGGGCCGGAAGGACGCTATTGCGCTTGTTTCAGACTCGGCGCATGCGAAAATGCGCAAAAAATCGGAAGTGACATGCTTGGTATCTTGAGAAGCGCGGCGGGGACCTGGGTGGCGAAGGCGCTGCTGATATTGTTGGTGTTGAGCTTCGCCGTCTGGGGCATTTCGGGACAGCTTCTGGGTGGTTTTGCAGGCCACGACGCGGTTATCACGGCCGGAGGCACCAAAGTATCGATCAACGAGTATCGTCTCGCCTATGATCGCCAGATCAGCGTGATGTCGCAGCAATTCGGCCAGCGCATCAGCCGCGAGCAGGCGACGGCGCTCGGCCTGGACAACCAGGTGCTGGCGCAACTCGTGTCGGGTGCAGTGCTCGATGAGCAGGCCCGCAAGCTCGGGCTTGGGCTGTCCAAGGACCGCCTGGCCCAACTCACGCATGAGGACCCGGCCTTCAAGGGCCCCGGCGGCACCTTCGACAGAAGGACTTTCGAATACATACTGCAACAGGTCGGCATGCGGCCTGAAGACTATCTCAGGAATCGCGCCCAGGTGGCTGTGCGCCAGCAGATCGTCGAGGCGGTTTCGGACGGTCTCAAGACCCCGGATACCTTCTTGAAGGCGGTCGCGCTCTATCGTGGCGAAGACCGCACCATCGACTACCTGACTTTACCGAAATCGCTGGTCGAGCCGATTGAAGCGCCGTCCGACAGCGTGCTTTCGACCTATTTCGAGGAAAACAAGAAGACCTATGCGGCGCCTGAATACCGCAAATTCTCCTATGTCAGGCTCGAGCCGCAAGACATTATGGATCTGAGTGCCGTGACCGACCAACAGGTCAGCGACGACTACAACAAGAACAAGGGGCGCTACACCACGCCGGAAACGCGCACCATCGAACAGCTCGTGTTCAAGACGCCTGATGCCGCCAAGGCCGCGCTCGATTCACTCAAGACCGGCGCGACCTTCGACAAGATCGTTGCCGCCGAAGGCAAGACGCAAGCCGACACGCTGCTTGGCACGCTGCCCAAGGACAAGATTGCCGACAAGGCGGTGGCCGACGCCGCCTTCGCGCTCAACGCCAACGAGATCAGCCCGGTCGTTCAGGGCGCCTTTGGTGCGGTGCTGCTGCGCGTCACCGACATCAAGCCCGAAGTGGTGAAGCCGCTGGCCGAAGTGTCCGCCGAGATCCGCAAGGATCTGGCGTTGAGCGAGGCAAGCCGCATTCTGCTGGACGTGCATGACAACTACGAAGACATGCGCGCTTCGGGCAGCACGCTTACGCAAGCTGCCGAAAAACTGAAGCTGAAGGTCGTCACTATCGATGCGATCGATCGCACCGGCCAGAGGCCGGACGGCACCATCGTCAACGACCTGCCGGAATCGCCGGATCTCATCAAGGCGGTGTTCGACGCCGAACCCGGCACCGAGAATCCCGACCTCACCACCGCCGGCAACGGCTTCGTGTTCTACGAGGTGGATTCGATCACGCCGGCCCGCGACCGCACGCTGGATGAAGTCCACCAGAAGGTAGTGGCCGACTGGACGGCGGCGGAAACGACCAAGCGGCTCACCGCAAAAGCGGTTGAACTCGAAAAGCGTCTCAAGGCCGGCACCACGCTCGATGTAATCGCAAGCGAGCTCAAGCTCGAGAAGCAGACCAAGCGCGGCGTCAAGCGCGAGGCGGACGACGTCGATTTCGGCAAGGAAGGGGCGGCAGCGATGTTCGGCGAAGGCGAAGGCGGGACCGGGTTGATCCCCTCGCCCACCGGCGACGGACAGATCCTGTTCAAGATTGCCGAAGTCTTCGAGCCTGCCGGAGCCGACGCCAGCTCGGTGCCGGACGACGCGCAGAAATCCTTCACATCCGGCATGTCCGACGACCTGCTCGACCAGTTGGTGGCGCAGTTGCAGACGCAATACGACGTTCGTATCGATCAGACAGCTGTTGCCCAAGCCCTGACCAGATGAGCGCGCTCAAGACCCATATCGCAAAGGTCGCCGCAGGCACCGCCCTTTCCTTCGAGGAGGCGCGCGAGGCCTTCGACATCATCATGTCGGGCGACGCTACGCCCGGCCAGATCGGCGGCTTCCTGATGGCGCTGCGGGTGCGCGGCGAGACGGTGAGCGAGATTTCCGGCGCCGTCGCAACGATGCGCGCCAAGATGCTGCGTGTCGATGCGCCCGCTGACGCCATCGACATCGTCGGCACCGGCGGCGACAATTCGCACAGCGTCAACATCTCGACCGCTTCCGCCTTCGTCGTCGCCGCTTGCGGCGTGCCGGTGGCTAAGCACGGCAATCGCGGACTGTCCTCGCAGACCGGCGCCGCCGACGTGCTGACCGCGCTCGGCGTCAAGATCGATATCCCGCCGGAAACGATCAGCCGCTGCATCCACGATGCAGGCGTCGGCTTCATGTTCGCGCCGGCGCATCATCCGGCGATGAAGCATGTCGGCCCGACCCGCGTCGAGCTCGGCACCCGCACCATCTTCAACCTGCTTGGCCCGCTCTCCAATCCGGCTGGTGTCAGCAGGCAGATGGTTGGCGTCTTCTTGCCGGAATGGATCATGCCGGTGGCCGAGACGCTGAAGGCATTGGGCGCCGAACACGCCTGGGTCGCCCATGGCGACGGCTATGACGAAATCACCACCACTGGCGAAACCCAAGTGGCCGAGCTGGTCGGCGGTGAGATCCGCAGCTTTACGCTAACCCCGGAAGCAGTCGGGCTGAAGCGGCACACCAAGGACGAGTTGCGCGGCGGCGACGCCGCCTATAACGCCCAGGCGCTACGCGACATGCTGGGCGGCGCCGCCGGCGCCTTTCGTGATACGGTGCTGATGAACGCCGGCGCCGGACTGGTGGTGGCTGGCAAGGCGACGATGCTTGCCGACGGCATGGCGACGGCGGCGCAAGCCATCGACAGCGGCCGGGCGCTGCAAGTGCTCGACCGGCTGGTCGAGATTTCGAACGGATAGAGCCGTGTCTGATATCCTGCGCAAGATCGAAGCCTACAAGCGCGACGAGATCGCGGCGGCGAAGGCGCGCGTGCCGCTTGCCGAGATCAAGGCGCGGGCGAAGGACACCGATGCGCCGCGCGGCTTTCTCTCGGCCCTTGAAGCCAGGCGCAAATCCGGCAGCTTCGCGCTGATCGCCGAGATCAAGAAGGCGAGCCCTTCCAAGGGCCTGATCCGAGCCGATTTCGATCCGCCGGCACTGGCCAGGGCCTATGCGAAAGGTGGCGCCGCCTGCCTCTCGGTGCTGACCGACGCGCCGTCCTTCCAGGGCGCGCCTGAATTCCTCACCGATGCGCGCAGTGCCGTGACATTGCCCGCCTTGCGCAAGGATTTTCTGTTCGAGCCTTATCAGGTGTTCGAAGCCCGTGCGTGGGGCGCTGACGCCATCCTGATCATCATGGCGAGCGTCGATGACGCCGTGGCCAGGGAGCTCGAAATGACGGCTTTCGAGCTCGGCATGGACGCGCTGGTCGAGGTGCATGACGAAGCCGAGACGGAACGCGCGCTGAAACTGTCGTCACGGCTGATCGGCATCAACAACCGCAACCTCCGGACGTTCGAAACCAGTCTCGATACTTCGGAGCGGCTCGCGACGATGGTGCCGGCCGACCGCCTGCTGGTCAGCGAGAGCGGTATTTTCTCGCACGAAGATTGCCGCAGGCTGGAAAAAAGCGACATCGGCACCTTCCTCGTCGGCGAGAGCCTGATGCGGCAACAGGACGTGGCCGCCGCAACGCACCTGCTTTTGACGGGTAAGGCGCCGGCTCATGCATCGGCCCGAAAATCGGAATCGATTTTCGGAGAGCACGATGCATAAATCCAAAGTGTTAGAGCATGCTATGTGCGTCCAAACGGACGCACGTCGTTCTAAGGCCGTCTGACGATGACGGCTGCCCTCACCCATCTTGGCGCGAAAGGCGAAGCCAATATGGTCGATGTCGGCGACAAGGCGGAAACGACCCGCACGGCGATCGCCGAAGGTCTTGTCTCGATGCGGCCAGAAACGCTGAAGATGATCCTCGACGGCGATGCCAAGAAAGGCGACGTGCTGGGCACGGCGCGCATCGCCGGCATCATGGCGGCCAAGAGGACGCATGAGCTGATCCCGCTCTGTCACCCGCTGCTGTTGACCAAGATATCCGTCGACATCGAACCGGACGCGACGCTGCCTGGCCTGAAGGTCACGGCGCTGGCCCGCGTCACCGGCAAGACCGGCGTCGAGATGGAGGCGCTGACCGCCGTCTCGGTCGCTTGCCTGACCATCTACGACATGGCTAAGGCGGTCGACCGCGCCATGGTGATCTCCGGCATCAGGCTGGTGGAAAAGACCGGCGGCAAATCCGGCGTCTACAAAGTAAGCGCCCAAGGGGCAGGCCAATAATGGCGCTGCTTCCGGTTGCCGACGCGCTCGAGCGCCTGCTTGAAGATGCTGCGCCCTTGCAAGCTGAAAGCCTCACCCTGATGGACGCCGCCGACCGGATACTGGCGGACCCGCTCACGGCGCTCCGCACCCAGCCGCCCTTCAACGCGTCCGCCATGGACGGCTATGCCGTGCGGGCCGAGGATGTCGCCTCCGCGCCGGCAACACTTGCGGTGATCGGCATGGCGCCGGCCGGACGCGGCTTTGCCGGAACAGTCGGCCCGGCGCAGGCCGTGCGCATCTTCACCGGCGCGCCGCTTCCCGCAGGCGCTGACACCATCGTCATCCAGGAGAATGTCCGCGACCTCGGCGGCGGCAGCATCGAAGTGACCGCGTCGACGGTTGAAGGCCGCAACATCCGCCGCCTCGGGCTCGATTTCTCGAAGGGCGACGTTCTGCTGGAGAAAGGCCGCCTGCTTGATCCGGCGGCGTTGTCGCTGGCGGCGTCGGCCAACCATCCGCAGGTCAGCGTGGTGAAACGGCCGCTGGTCGCCATCATCGCCACCGGCGACGAATTGCTGCCGCCAGGCAGCGACCTTGGCCCGGACCAGATCATCTCGTCCAACGCCTATGGCGTCGCTGCCGCGGCCCGCTCGGTCGGCGCCAGCGCGCTCGACCTCGGCATCGCCCCCGACCGCAAAGAGGCGATTGCCGCGCTGGTGAAAAAGGCGGTTAACGCAGGGGCTGACGTCATCGTCACGCTGGGCGGCGCCTCGGTCGGCGACCACGACCTCGTCCACGACGTGCTGACCGGCGAAGGCATGACGCTCGATTTCTGGAAGATCGCCATGCGGCCCGGCAAGCCGCTGATGTTCGGTCGGCTGGGCGACATCCGCTGCATCGGCCTGCCCGGCAATCCGGTGGCGAGCCTAGTCTGCACGCAGCTCTTCCTGAAGCCGCTGCTTGCGCGGCTTGGCGGACGCGCCTACCGGCAGGACATGCGTCAGGCGCGGCTCGGTGCCGCCATGGCGGCCAACGATATCAGGCAGGACTATGTACGCGCCGTGGTGAAGGAAGACGCGGGCACGCTCAAGGCGACGCCGTTCGGCATCCAGGATTCCTCGATGCTCAGAATGCTGGCCGACGCCAACGGGCTGATCGTGCGCGAGCCATTCGCTCCCCCCGCCGCGACAGGTGCCGCCTGCACCGTGCTGATGCTACGCTGAACAAAACGTCAACACATTCATTAAACTTTAAACAGTTGCGGAACACAACTGGAACAGATAGTGTTTGTTCTGGGTTTGTTTTTCTGATTCTGTTGGGGGTCGCGATGCTGACACGCAAACAACATGAGCTGCTGATGTTCATCCACGAGCGGCTGAAGGAAAGCGGCATTCCGCCCTCGTTTGACGAGATGAAGGAAGCGCTCGATCTCGCGTCCAAATCGGGAATCCATCGGCTGATCACGGCGCTGGAGGAGCGCGGCTTCATTCGCCGGCTGCCCAACCGCGCCCGCGCGCTGGAAGTGCTGCGCTTGCCCGATTCGATCGCGCCCGGCCTCAATGCGGCGCGCAAATTCTCGCCGAGCGTCATTCAGGGCAGCCTTGGGCAGGGCAGCCTCGGCCGACAGATCAAGCCGGCGCCGTCACGCATGCCTGCGGCCGGCAATGACGACGACGTCGTTGCCACCGTCTCCATTCCGGTGATGGGCCGCATCGCTGCCGGTGTGCCGATCGATGCCATCCAGCACCAGACGCATTCGATCTCGGTGCCACCGGACATGATCACAGGCGGCGCGCACTACGCGCTGGAGGTCAAGGGTGATTCGATGATCGAGGCCGGCATCTTCGACGGCGACACGGTCATCATTCGCAACGCCGACACCGCCCAGCCTGGCGAGATCATTGTCGCCCTGGTCGACGAGGAGGAAGCGACGCTGAAGCGGTTCCGCCGCAAAGGCGCCTCGATCGCCCTGGAAGCCGCCAACCCGGCCTATGAGACGCGCATCTTCGGGCCGGACCGGGTCAAGGTGCAAGGCAAGCTCGTCGGATTGATCCGACGTTACTGAACGGCAGCTTTCTTGGGTTTCTCAGGCTTACGGTATGGCGGCAGGCCCCTAGCCTCGCGAGAAAATCTCCGCTGCTCATGCCAAGGCCTATATGGCTGTTTGACGGCAAAACGGATTTCTGCGCGCGTCGTCGCCGATAGCGGATCGAAAAAGACGGCGGCACTGCCCATGCGAGCGAGCTGCCGTTTGGTCACGACGAGGACCAGCGGGTTGCGGCAGGGATTATAATAGGCCGTGGCATCGTCGATGACGATCAAGTCCGCAAAGGCACAGGCTGGCCGCGCGATTTTGCGGTCGTCGGCGAGCGCGATGATCGCGCCGGACGGATGCCGGGCGAGGCACAGGCCGGCAGTGCAATAGAAAGGCGCTCCCGGCGGCAGGTCGGCCGGGTCGGCGATGTCGAACCGCACGTCTCCTTTTTCGAACGTCTCCGGCTCGACAATGGTCGCTGAAGTCAGCGCATGTTTCCAGTTGTCGGTGGTGAATTCGTTCGAGCGCACCCGGTTGACGGCAAGTTCGCCGCCGCCGATCGGCAGCGCCACCAGATGCGCATCCTCCGAGATCAGCACGTCGGGGGTTCGCGTCTCGGAAATCGTCAGCAGGCCGGCAAGCGCAAAGGGAAGTGCCGCAAGCCGCAACCATGTCGTCGCCATCGTGGCGATGACCAGGGCGACCGTCACCAGCAGAACCGACTGCAACGAAATCAGCCCGACTGCATCGACCGGCGAACGTTCGGAGATCCATCCCGATATTGCAATCATGGCCGTCAGCCCCTTGCCCATCATGTAGAGGAAAGGTCCGTCGAAGCCGAAAGGCATTGCCAAGGCGCTGACGACCGCCAGGAACATGACGACCGTGACGATCGGCATGACGGCCAGATTGGCAAACAGACTGAGCGGCGAGACGCGCTGGAAGTGCCAGATGGCGAAGAGCGCGGTGGCGCTGCCGGCAATGATGGAGGTCATGGCGATGGTGCCTGTTCC
Organism: Mesorhizobium sp. M6A.T.Cr.TU.016.01.1.1; assembly: GCF_003952585.1. Classification (NCBI taxonomy): domain Bacteria; kingdom Pseudomonadati; phylum Pseudomonadota; class Alphaproteobacteria; order Hyphomicrobiales; family Phyllobacteriaceae; genus Mesorhizobium; species Mesorhizobium sp. M6A.T.Cr.TU.016.01.1.1. The sequence goes on along the minus strand of NZ_CP034452.1, from coordinate 5,694,714 downwards.
AGCGACGAGCTTCCGCGTGACGAAAGCGGCCGGTGACCGTCGTTGTGGCGGCGCCGTGGCCTTGTCGGCACGATAGTCGGACCAGCCGGCATAGGCGCCCACGAGAGCCGCGGTCGCGGCGAAGGACATCTGGAAGCTTGGGCCGACCACCTCGTGCGGCGACACGACGATGACGGCGATGGCTGAAATCGTAAGATTGCGCATGGTGAGCGCAGCCCGGTCGAACAGCACGGCGACAAGCATTACCGCCAGCATGATGAAGCTGCGCTCAGCCGCGACCACGATGCCGGAAAAAATGAGATAGGCAGCGATGGAAAGGAGTGCGGCTGCAGCCGCATATTTTTTGACCGGCCGGCGCGACGAAAAATCGGGAAACAGCGCAAAGGCGCCGCGCAGCAATCCCATGATGGTGCCGGCGACAAGCGCCATGTGCAGGCCGGAAATGGAGATGATGTGGTAGATGCCGGTGCGCCGCATCGATTCGTTGATCTCTTCGGGGATGCCGGCACGCACGCCGACGATCAGCGCAGCGGCAATCTCCCCCTCGGCGCCACCGATGCTGTCCCTGATATGGTCGGCGATGGTTTCACGCGCCTTTTCGATCGACGAAGAAAGGCGCGCTGCTAACGGTGCATCTTCGGAAGCGACGATCTTCGGATTGCCGAGGAAAAAGCCACTGGCGCCGATACCGGCGAAATAGCTGTCAAAGGAGAAGTCATAGCTGTCGGGCCGAACCGGGCCAGTCGGAGGCAAAAGCCTTGCATAGCCGGTTGCCACCGAGCCTGCGGTCATCTCAGCGGGAATTTTGCGTGCCGAAACCCTGACACGTTCCGGTGCATAACGCAGTGTCGGCCGGGCGGTCGATATCACGTCGAGGGTCAGCCTGATCCGGCCGTTCGCCATCTGGTCGAGCCTGACGACGCGGCCGGTGAGTTGGGTCTGGATTACCGAACCGAGCATCTGCGTTCCCGCGCGCCAGGTTTCAACCTTGGCGGCGAGCACACCGAGCGCGCACAGCAACGCTGCCATGAAACACAAATGTGTTTTGCGCCATGACCGCGTGACCGCTGCGCACAATGCCGTGAGGACCACCACGGCAATGGGCTGCGGAAAGTCCGGTTCCACGGCAAGCGAGAAATAGACGATCACTCCGGATGCCAGGAAAACCGGCACCAGCAGGAAGGCGACGCCGCGGTCGAGCTCCATGCCCGCCGCCGAAACCACGCTGTTGCGGAGAGCGGATAGTGAAAGACGGCGGAAATGAACGACAGGCCCGGGTATTGGCGCGGAGCGGTCCGGCGAGAGAGGCTGGATGCCGGGGTGCGACGCAGGCAGCGAAACGGGTAGCGGCTCGACGGGAGAAACGTCGGCAAACAGCGATCGTTCGCTGACGCTCGCGATCGCGCCCTCGCTCTCGTCCACGCCGCGGCCTGGTCCAGCCATCGGGTCTGCCCCTTGCGCCCTTGACCTCCTATGCTACATGAACGCGCGACGCGCGAAAGTCCGCGCAACCACATCGGTTTCCTGCACTTGCCCGAGAGTTCCATGTCCGACAAGGTCGTCACCCGTTTTGCCCCGTCGCCCACCGGCTTCCTGCATATTGGCGGGGCCCGGACGGCGCTGTTCAACTGGCTGTATTCGAAACACACCGGCGGCAAGATGCTGCTGCGCATTGAAGACACCGATCGTGAGCGTTCGACCGATGCGGCAACCGCCGCCATTCTCGAGGGGCTCTCCTGGCTCGGCCTCACCTGGGACGGCGAGCCGGTATCGCAGTTCGAGCGCGCGCCGCGCCACCGCGCTGTCGCCGAGGAGCTGGTACGCCTCGGCAAGGCCTATTACTGCTATGCGACGCCGGCTGAGCTGGAGGCGATGCGTGAGAGCGCGCGGGCCAAGGGGCTGCCTCCCCGCTATGACGGCCGCTGGCGCGATCGCGACCCGTCGGAGGCGCCGGCCGGCGCCAAGGGCGCCATCCGCATCAAGGCGCCGGCCGACGGCGAGACGGTGGTGCATGACCTCGTGCAGGGCGATGTCCGCTTTCCCAACAAGGATCTCGACGATTTCATCATCCTGCGCTCGGACGGCAATCCGACCTATATGCATGCCGTCGTCGTCGACGACCATGACATGGGCATCACCCACATCATCCGCGGCGACGACCATCTGACCAATGCCGCCCGCCAGATGGTGATCTATCGAGCCATGGGCTGGGACGTGCCGTCGATGTCGCATATCCCGCTGATCCATGGCGCCGACGGCGCCAAGCTGTCGAAGCGGCACGGGGCCCTCGGCGTCGAAGCCTATCGTGCCATGGGCTATCTGCCCGAAGCACTGCTCAACTACCTGGCGCGGCTCGGCTGGAGCCACGGCGACGACGAAATCATGTCGATCGCCGACATGATTGCGTGGTTCGACATCGGCGACGTCAACAAGGGAGCCGCCCGCTTCGACTTCGCCAAGCTCGAGGCGCTGAACGGCGTGCACATGCGCCGCATGAACGACGCCGAATTGCTCGATATCTTCATCGCCACCTTGCCCTATCTCGAAGGCGGCCCGGCGATCGCCGCGCGCCTCGACGACACGCGCAAGGCGCAGTTGCTTGCCGCCCTGCCCGGCCTGAAGGAGCGCGCCAAGACGCTGGTTGAGCTGGCCGACGGTGCCGCCTTCCTGTTTGCCGAGCGCCCGCTGCCGATCGACGAGAAGGCGGCTGCATTGCTCGGCGGTGAGGCGCGCGAGATCCTGCGGGGCGCGCACGTGGCGCTGAAGACGATTTCAGGCGACTGGACGGCCGAAGCGGCGGAAGCCGCGATCCGCGAATATGCGCTGGCCGGCGGCCATAAGCTCGGCGCCGTGGCCCAACCTTTGCGTGCCGCGCTCACCGGCAAGAGCACCTCGCCCGGCGTGTTCGACGTGCTTGCCGTGCTTGGCCGCGAGGAAAGCCTGGCGCGCGTCGCGGATCAAATCGATTAGCAAAACTGGCCCAAGAAGATTGGCATTGAAAGGTGGGTTTCGCAGTGCAACATTAGGTCTTGGCCCAATTTGGCACGCAAATCCAATTGCGGGCGCAAACGCGCGGACTCCGATCCTTTCGACGTGTTGCGTTGCAGATATTTCGCCTTTGCCGGCATGAGAAAACCAAAAGGAGTTTGCAATGTCCGAAGCTGCGACAAAAATGGAATTTGGCGGCAAAACCCAGGCGTCGACTGCAAAACTTGAGTTCGGCGGCAAAACTCACGAACTCAAGGTGCGAAGCGGCTCGGTCGGACCTGATGTCATCGATATCGGCTCGCTTTACAGCACCACCGGGGCCTTCACCTACGATCCCGGCTTCACGTCGACGGCAAGCTGCGAGTCGGAGATCACTTTCATCGACGGCGATGCCGGCATCCTTTTGCATCGCGGCTATCCCATCGACCAGCTGGCCGAGCATGGCGACTTCCTCGAAGTCTGCTATCTCTTGCTCTACGGCGAATTGCCGACCAAGGCGCAGAAGGACGATTTCGACTACCGGGTGACGCGCCACACCATGGTGCATGAGCAGATGTCGCGCTTCTTCACCGGCTTTCGCCGCGACGCGCACCCGATGGCGGTGATGTGCGGCGTGGTCGGCGCGCTGTCGGCCTTCTATCACGATTCCACCGACATCTCGGACCCGTATCAGCGCATGGTCGCATCGATGCGGCTGATCGCGAAAATGCCGACGATCGCGGCGATGGCCTACAAATATCACATCGGCCAGCCCTTCATTTACCCGAAGAACGAGCTGAATTTCGCGGCCAACTTCCTGCATATGTGCTTTGCCGTGCCGTGCGAGGAATACAAGATCAACCCGGTGCTGGCCCGCGCGATGGAGCGCATCTTTATCCTGCACGCCGATCACGAGCAGAACGCCTCGACATCGACCGTCCGCCTCGCCGGCTCGTCGGGCGCCAATCCGTTTGCCTGCATCGCAGCCGGCATCGCCTGCCTGTGGGGACCGGCCCATGGCGGCGCCAACGAGGCGGCCTTGAACATGCTGGGCGAGATCGGCCATGTCGACCACATCCCGGAATTCATCGCCCGCGCCAAAGACAAGAACGACCCGTTCCGGCTGATGGGTTTTGGCCACCGCGTCTACAAGAACTACGATCCGCGCGCCAAGATCATGCAGAAGACCGCACATGAGGTTCTGGGCGAACTCGGCATCAAGGACGATCCGCTGCTCGACATCGCCATGGAGCTGGAAAAGATCGCGCTGACCGACTCCTATTTCATTGAGAAGAAGCTCTATCCGAACGTCGATTTCTATTCCGGCATCACGCTGAAGGCGCTGGGCTTCCCCACCACCATGTTCACGGTGCTGTTCGCAGTCGCCCGCACCGTCGGCTGGATCGCGCAGTGGAAAGAGATGATCGAGGATCCGCACCAGAAGATCGGCCGCCCGCGCCAGCTCTATACAGGTGCGCCGGAACGCGATTACGTGCCGATTGCGAAGCGGTAAAAAGAAAAAGTGAGTAGTGAGTAGTAAATAGGAATTTTCTTCACTACTCACTACTCACCCGTTGATGTACTTCATCACGACCCCCGCTGCGATGTCGCCCGAAGGTCTGTCGACGGCCATGCGTCTGGCCACCTCGGCAAAACCGTCCTTCTGCCATGCGCGATAGGGGGTGTCGGAAAACAGCGCCTCCAACTGCCGCGCCAGATAACGCGGCCGCACATATTCGTTGTAGTTTTCCGGCACGACCGGACGGTCGGCGATGAGATTTGGCAAGGCGGCGCTCCATACGGTGATCAGGCGCTGGGCCATCCGCATGACCGGATCGAGCCGGTAGCAGGAGATCATCGGCACACCCGACAGCGCCAACTCCAGCGACACCGTTCCCGATGCGATCAGCGCCGCATCGGCCTTGCCGAAGGCCTGCCATTTGCGCTCGGGATCAAGGATGATCTCCGGCTTCTCGTCCCAGCTTGCGACCGAAGCCCTGACCAGGTCGGCGACATGCGGCACCGTCGGCAACAGCAGGCGTAAGCGGTGTCCGCGCGCGCGCAGGATCGAGATCGTCTTGCCGAATGGGCCGACCAGCCGTCGCACCTCGCCGCGACGCGAGCCGGGCAGCACAAGCAGTGTCTTCACACGATCGTCGGACAGATCGCGCGGCAGGCTTTGCGCCTTGGCAGCGCCGAGCACGCCCGGATCATGTGTGAGGCGATGGCCGACATAGGTGCCGGGCGGACCGCCGAGGCGTGCGAGCTCCTTCACTTCGAAAGGCAGGATGCAGAGGATATGGTCGACATACGGTTTCATCGCCACCGCCCTGCCCGGTCGCCACGCCCAGACGCTCGGGCAGACATAGTGAACGATCGGGATCGTCGGATCGGCGGCGCGAACCTTCTTCGCCACGCGCAGCGAAAAATCCGGGCTGTCGATGGTGACGAGACAGTCGGGCTTTCCACCAGCGACCGCGCTGGCCGTCTGGCTGATCCGCCGCATCAGGCGCGGCAGGTCGCGCAGGATGGCGCTCAAGCCCATCAGCGCGATCTCGCCGCCGTCGAAGAGCGGCGTGAGGCCGAGCGCCTGCAAATGGCGGCCGCCGATGCCGACGAGCCGGACCTCGCGGCCGGTCGCGCGCTTGAGCGCCTCCACGATGTCGGCACCAAGCAGATCGCCGGATTCCTCGCCGGCAACGATGGCGATCTTCAGCGGTTTGTCAGTCGCCATGCGCCGGCTCCGCAGCGGGCAGGCCAATCACGAACAGGCCGAGCGCATTGGCGCGTGCGACGACGGTGGGGCCTTCAAGAACCAGCGAGCGGCCGGCTTCGACGGCAATGCCGGCAAGTCCGGCGGCATGCGCCGCCTCGATCGTCTGTGGGCCGATGGAGGGCAGGTCCGCGCGCAACTCCTGGCCGGGCTTGGCGCATTTGACCAGGACGCCGCGCGTTCTGCCGGCAAGTCTGCCATGGCCGCGCAACTGCCTTGTTCGATCAAGCAATCCATCGGTGCCCTCGACGCCTTCCAGCGCGATGGCGCGGCCGCCGATCGCGACAGCTGCCTGGCCGATATCCAGCGCGCCGATGGCCTTTGCCGCCGCATGCGCCGCTTCGATGTCGCGCCAGTCGGATTTGCGCGGCGCTGCCTTGGTCAACGTCCCTTCGGCCGCGACCAGTTCCGGCACGATCTCATGGGCGCCGACGACCTTGACCCCACGCGCCTCCAGAGCCCGCGTCAAAACCTTTAACAGACCGTCGTCACCACGGGCAAGCGCCATGACCACCGACGGCGCCACAGCCAGCAAGCCGAGGCTCGGGCGCATGTCGATCAGTCTCGGCCGGCGCCTGATCTCGCCGGCAAGGACGAGATGGCTGATCCGTCGACGCCTCAGTAACGAAGCCAGCGAACCGATGTCTTCCAGAGCGAGGCTCTCATGCTCGTAGCCGCTGAGGTCGGACTTGCGGTCGACTTCGCCCTCGATCAGGATAATGACGGGCGGGTAGCCTTGTCCGGCCAGACTGATCGCAACTTCGACCGGCAAACTGCCGCCGCCGGCGATGATGCCGACCCTGGCATCTGGCGCAAGATCAAGGCCCGTCCGGGTGGCCTCAATCTTCGTCATCTGCATCGTCGCCGTCGCCACCCCTAAGCGACGGGACGGCATAGTGCCGTTTGCCGCGACTGGCGATGAAATCGATGATTTTCATGGCGGTCGGTGACGAGGCGAATTCCGCCTTGGCGAACTCGACGTTTTCGCCGACGGTTCGGGAGCGATCGAAGATCGTCCTGTAGGCCTTTCGCAGCGTATGGATCTCGGAGCGCGGCAGGCCGGCGCGCTTCAGGCCGATGATGTTGAGGCCGCGAAGTTTGGCGCGATTGCCGACGGCGATGGCGTAGGGAATGACATCGCCGACGATTGCCGAGCAACCGCCGAGAAAGGCGTTGTCGCCGACGCGGACAAACTGATGAACGGCGGTGAGGCCACCGATATAGACGTTGTCGCCGATCTCGCAATGGCCGCCCAACGTCGCTCCATTGGCGAAGGTGGCGTTATTGCCGACGATGCAGTCATGGGCGATGTGGGCGTAGGCAAGGAAGTTGCCATTGTCGCCGATCGTCGTCTCGCCGCGGCTGGAATCGGTGCCGAGATGCATGGTCACGCCTTCGCGGATCGTGCAGTTCTCACCGATGACCAGCGTGGTGCGGCCGCCCTTGTGCTTGGTGTTCTGCGGCGGCGCGCCCAGTGTCGCCATCGGATAGACCTTGGTCGACGCCCCGACGGTGGTCGCGCCCATTACCGAGATATGGCTGACCAGTTCGACGCGGTCGCCGATCACTGCGTCGGCGCTGATGTGGCAGAACGGCCCGATGCGGACGCCTTCGCCGATTTTAGCGCCTGCCTCGATGACCGAAGATGGATGGATCACTGTCTGGATTTTCATAAGCATTCGATCGTCAGTCGCTCGTAACCATCATCGCCGAGATCTCGGCTTCCGCGGCCTTGACGCCGTCGACCAGAGCCTCGCAGGCGAATTTGAGAAGGTTGCCGCGTTTCTTGATTTTCTTCACATGGATCTTCAACTGGTCGCCGGGAACGACCGGTTTGCGGAATTTGGCGTTGTCGATGGTCAGGAAATAGACCAGCGACGGTTTTTCGGTGCCAAGGCTGCGGATGCAGATGGCGCCGGCCGTCTGCGCCATCGCCTCGACGATCAGCACGCCGGGCATAACCGGCTGGTCCGGGAAATGACCCTGAAAATGCGGCTCGTTTATGGTCACGTTCTTGATGCCGATAGCGGACTCGTCGCCATCGATGTCGATAATGCGGTCGATCATCAGGAACGGATAGCGATGCGGCAGGAGCTTCATCAGCCCCAATATGTCGACCGCCTCGAGCGTCGTCGCCGCCACCATCTCAGCTATTCCCTCCGTCGCCGGATTTGCGCGCCCTGGCCAGTCTTCGCAGGGCCGCGATCTCCCGCATGGCTTCCGCCATCGGCTGTGCCGGATACCCTCCCCAAATCTCGCCCGCAGGGACGTTGCTCATGAACCCGCTTCTTGCGGCAAGCTTGGCCCCTGTCCCTATGGTCAGGTGATCCGCAAGGCCGACACCGCCACCCATGGTGACGTTGTCGCCCACCGTTACGGAACCGGAAATACCCGAAAGACCGGCGATTATGCAGTTGCGGCCGATGCGGACGTTATGGGCGATCTGCACCAGATTGTCGATCTTGGTGCCCTGGCCGATGATCGTGTCGGACATGGCGCCACGATCGACCGTGGTGTTCGAGCCGATCTCGACATCGTCCTGGATAACGACCCGGCCGATTTGCGGGACGCGCTCCGGGCCCTTGGCGCCGGCCACGAAGCCAAAACCGTCCTGACCGATGCGGGCGCCGCCATGGATGATGACGCGGTTGCCGATCAGGGCGTATTGGATGCTGGCGCCCGGACCGACATAGCCATCGCGGCCGAACTGGCAGGAGGGACCGATAACGGCATGAGGAGCAATGACGCTTCCGCTGCCGATAGAAGCGCGGGGGCCGATGATCGCGCCGGCCTCGATGATCGCGCCGGCCTCAATGTGCGCCGAAGGATCGATATGGGCATGCGGTGAGATACCGGTTTCTCCGGTCATCGGCGCCGGTGTGGCGGCAGCCGGGAAAAGAAGGCGTCCGACCATCGCGAAAGCCTGTTGCGGGCGCGGATGGACCAGAACCGCGACACCCGCCGGCGCCTTGCCGGCAAATTCGGCGGGACAGAGGACTGCCGCCGCCCGCAGCGATTGCATCAGCGCGAAGTTGCGTCTGCCGTCGACGAAGACAAGGGCATGCTCGCCGCCTTCGCTCGCCGGTGCCAAGGCTTCGATCGATATGTCGGACTGGCCGGAATCGACAAGCACCGAGCCGGTCAGATTCGCGACTTCGCCAGCCGTATACCGGCGTGAGGGCGCGAAGAACACCGGATCGGTCATTCCAGAAGCTATATCCAGCTAGCGTATGACCCGGAAAATCGGAATCGATTTTCGCTGGGGATCATGCGCAAAATCAAAGTGCTACAGCGTTCTTTGCGCGTCCAAGAGGACGCGCGGCGCTGTAGTGTCGGATCACTCTCTTCCGGGCCCCAACGGCCCGGAAACATCGTTGCCGCCGATCAGAAGCGGGTCGATATGCCGAAGTTGAATTCCTGCACGTCGTCGGTGTCTTCCTTGAGGACCGGGATCGCATAGTCGATGCGGATCGGGCCGAACGGCGACGCCCACATCAGACCAACGCCGACCGAGGCGCGCCACTGCATGTCGGTTGTCGATTGATCGACCAAATCAGCACTGACCTTGCTGCCATAGAGCGTTGCCGCATCGGCGAAGACCGCGCCGCGCAGGCCGAAGCTCTCCGGAATGACCGGCATTGGGAACTGGGCTTCCGCCGAGGCGTTGAAATAGGTGGTGCCGCCGAGATGGTCATCAAATCCGTCCGAGTCGACGGGGCCGATGCCGCCATAGGCAAAGCCGCGGATCATGCGGTCACTGCTCTGGAAATGATCGAAGATGCGCAGATCGCCGCCGCCAAAGCCTTGGACGTGGCCTGCCCCGCCCGAAACCAAGCCGACCAGATCAAGCTGCTCCGACAATGTCTGGTAGACGCTGCCACGCGCCGTCACCTTGACGAACTTGGCGTCACCGCCGAGCCCGGCCACCTCCGTGGTGACATTGGCGTAGATGCCCTCATGCGGGTTCTTCATGTCGTCGATGGTGTTGTAGACCAGGCCGAGACTGACCGACGACTTGAGCCACGGGCTTTCCTGAATACCTTCAAAGATTGCCTCAGAGACGTCGCAGCCGGCGTCGGGCTCGCCATCATTGTCAACATCGCAGTCGTCATCGAGCTTATACTTCTCCTGCGAGATATTATACGCCAGCTGCGTCGAGATGTTGTCGGTGATCGGCAGGCCGAAGCGCACTGTCGCGCCTATCGTCTCGCTCTCGTATTCGTCATAGTTCCTGGTCCGGTTGAAGACATCGAAACCGGCAGCGATACGCCGCCCAAGGAAATAGGGCTCGGTGAAGGAGAAGCTGTAGTCGCGCGAATTCTTGCCGCCGCCCGCCGATAACTTGATGAACTGGCCGCGCCCGAGGAAGTTGCGCTCGGTGATCGAGCCTTCGATGGACGGGCCTGACGTGTCGCCACCGGTCGAATAGCCGGCGCCAACCGAGAACTCGCCGGTCGATTTCTCGACCACGTCGACCACGAGCACCACCTGGTCTGGCTCAGAGCCGGGCACGGTGGAAACCTCGACTTTTTCAAAGTAATCGAGCGCTTCCAGCCGCTTCTTCGCGCGCTGGATGAGAACCTGGTTGAAGGCATCGCCCTCACTGACGTCGAATTCGCGACGAATGACATAGTCGCGTGTCCGGTCGTTGCCGCGAATCTCGATGCGTTCGACATAGGCCTTGGTGCCTTGGTCGATCGTATAGACCACCGAAATGGTGTGGTTCTCGAAATTGCGGTCGCCGCGCGGCGTCACCTGAGCGAAGGCATAGCCGGAACCGGCAACCTTCTCGGTCAGCGCGATGATGGTGTCTTCAACGTTCTTGGCGTTGTAGACATCGCCCTTGTGGGTCTCGACCACCGACTGCAGCGACGCACCGTCGACCTCGGGAATGGTGCTCTCGACGCTGACATCGCCGAATGTGTAGCGATCTCCTTCCTGCACGGTGATGGTCACCGTGTACTTATTGGTGGTCTCGTCGAGCTCGCCGACCGCGGAAACGACCTGGAAGTCGGCATAGCCGTGATTGTAATAGAAACGGCGCAGCAGCTCCTGATCGGCGCGCAGCTTGTCGTCGTCATAGACGTCGTCGCGCAGCACGAACGAGAGGAAGGTCGAGCGCTTGGTCGAGATGACGTCGGACAGGCGACGGCTTGAATAGGCGCTGTTACCGACGAAATTGACCGCGGCGATCTGCGTGCGGCCGCCTTCGTTGATGTTGAAGACCACGTTCACGCGGTTGTCGCCGAGATCCATGATCTGGGTGGTCACGGCGGCGTCGTCGCGACCGATACGCCTGTAGGCGGCCTTGACCGCCTCGACATCGGCATCGAGCGCCTGCTGCGAGAATGTTCCGCGCGGCTTCAACTGAACCGCGGCCGCAAGGGCGTTGTCCTTGAGCTTCTTGTTGCCCTGGAACAGCACCTGGTTCACGACCTGATATTCGGAAACCTTGACGACCAGCGACGAACCGACCTGGTTGATCTGGACGTCCGAGAACAGCCCGGTGCCGAACAGCGCCTTGACCGCATCGTCGATATCGGCGCTGGAAAAGGCCTTGCCGGGCTTGATTGTGATGTAGTTGCGGATCGTGTCGGCGTCGACACGCTGATTGCCGCTGACTTCAACTCTTGAGACAACAGCGGCCTCGGCCGCCGATGTGGCAACGAATTGCACTGCGAGCGCACCTGGCACGACCAGAGCGGCGGACAGGGCCACCGCGGACGCGGCGCTCAAAAACTTGGATGCTGCCTTCATCGGGCTTTTGTACCTTTTCTCGAAGTCCCCACGGCGAGAAAACCGGACGTGCGGTAATTTCCCCTACCGTATTAACCGGATTTTCCCTACACGCAAGGCTCCTGGTTAATTTGTATTTACTTAACCCTGTTGCGTGGCTTTCGCGTCACGCATATCCCCACGCATGGTAAACGGCGTCTCAACGTTGGCTGTGCCGAAGCCAAATTTCTTCATGATTTCAGCACCCAAACAGATCGTTCCAGAAAACGAACCCCATGAAGCCCAACACGAGCATGAAGCCAGCCCTATAGCCCATCTCCATCATCCGCTCCGACACCGGTCGCCGAATGACGGCCTCCACGCCGTAGAACAAGAGATGGCCGCCGTCGAGGGGGGGAATCGGCAAAAGGTTGAGAATGCCGATGCCGACCGACAGCAGCGCGACAAGTTGCACAAGCCAGTCGAAGCCCAATTTTGCCGCCTGCCCCGACATCTTTGCGATCTTGATTGGGCCGCCCAGCTGGCATTTGTCTTCGCGCCCGACGACGAAACGCTGCAGGAACTGACCGGTGCGCTGAATGATGTATCCCGTCTCCTCGACCGCCGCCCCTACCGCTTCGATCGGGTTGTAAGTGACTAGCCTGGGTTGGCCAAATTCCTGATTGTTGACGACGCCGATCACGGCCACTTTGACCTTGTTGCCCAGCCCATCTTGCTGCTCCATCAGCTCCGGCGTCGCCGTGGCAGTGATCTCCTTGCCGTCGCGCAGCATGACGAAGGTGATGGCATCGCCGCCGCGGCCCGAAACCAGGCGCTGGACGTCGGAGAAAGTCTGGACCTTGCTGCCGTTGACGCTGACGAATCGGTCACCAGGCAGGATGCCAGCCCTGGCCGCAGGACTGCCGGCGGTGACTTCAGCCACCATCGGCTCCATCACAGGGCGGCCATAGGCGGAAAACAGCACCGCAAAGACGGCAATCGTCAGCAGGAAGTTGAACAACGGGCCGGCCACCACAGTCGCCGCGCGCTTCCAGACCGGCTGCGTGTGAAAGGCAATCTTGCGTTCGGCATTGGTCAGCGATTCGAGCTCCTCCGAGCTGGGCTGGCTCGATGTGGCATTCATGTCGCCGACGAATTTGACATAGCCGCCAAGCGGAATGGCGCAGAGTTTCCAGCGTGTGCCATGGCTGTCATTGAAGCCGAAGAGTTCCGGGCCGAAGCCAATCGAAAAGGCCTTTACGCCGATGCCGCACCAGCGGCCGACGAGGTAATGGCCCATCTCGTGGACGAACACGACCACGGTCAGCACGAACAGGAAAGGCACCAGCGTGCCGAGGAAAAAGCCCTCCGTGCTGAAAACCGCGTGAAGAATCTCGTTCAACTCATGTCCTCAAATTCGTCCGCAGCACGCTCGTACCGCGACTGTGACATCAATCCAGGCGAATCCATGGCGCATCCTGCGCAAGTCAAGACACAATGCCGATCAAGCTGGAAACAGCCCCTGCGCCGGATGGTCGGCGGTCGCCGAAATCCAGCCGATGACGTACAGGGCGAAGGCCGCCGCGACAAGCCCGTCGACCCGGTCCATGACACCGCCATGGCCAGGTATCAGCGTGCCCGAATCCTTGCGGTCGTGGCGGCGCTTCACCCATGATTCGAAAAGGTCGCCGGCCTGGGCGACGATCGAAAGCACGAGCGCAACGACGCCGAGCACTGCGAGATTGCCGGCTCCGGCCGCTGCGGCCAAAAGCAGCCCGGCAACCACGCCGCCGACCGCGCCGCCGAGTGCCCCGCTCTGCGTCTTGCCGGGCGAGATCGACGGCGCCAGTTTCGGACCGCCGACAGCGCGGCCGACGAAATAGGCTGATATGTCGGTCGCCCAAACCACCGCGAACAGGAAAAGAATGGCGACGAGGCCGGGATGATCGCCGTCGCGTAAAAGAGCAAGCGACAGGCCAGAAATGGCGGCATAGGCAAGGCCGGACGGGTCCCATTGTCCCGTTTGGCGCATCGAACCCACGACCACGGTGACAACGACCATCACTGCCACAAGAAGCAGCAGCCAGGACGCAGGCAGGCCGGCGACCAAGGCGACGACGAAGACCAGAAGCAGCGCATCCGGCAGAAGACCAAGACCCGTCGCGGCGACCGGGCGGCACATTCGCGTCCATTCATAGAAGATCAGGATCGACATGGCGGCGCAAAGCAACCGGAAAGGCAGTCCGCCGAGCCAGGTCAGACCAAGCGTGACGACGGCAAGCACGATGGCGGAAATAATACGAAGCTGGAGGTTGCTCATCCCTTGGCCGTCACGGCGACGTCTTGAGCGCCAAGCCCGCCGAAACGGCGCTCGCGGCCAGCGAAATCGCGCAATGCGTCGGCCAAATGCTCGCGGCTGAAATCGGGCCAGTAGCAAGGCAGGAAGACGAGCTCGCTATAGGCCGCCTGCCACAGAAGGAAATTCGACAGCCTAAGCTCGCCGCTGGTGCGGATGACCAGTTCAGGGTCCGGAATACCCTGGGTATCGAGAGAGCCGGCAAAGGATTCGGCCGTGATCGCCTCGCTGTCGAGCTCGCCGCGCGCCACCGCCGAGGCAAGCTTGCGCGCCGTGCGCACGATCTCGTCACGCCCGCCATAGTTGAAGGCGATGACCAGGGTCAGCGCCTCGTTGCGCATGGTCAGCGTTTCGGCCTCTTCAAGCAGGGTCCTGATATCAGGCTGCAACCCTGCCCTGTCGCCGATGATCCTGACCCTCACGCCGCTCTGGTGCAGTTCGGCGAGATCGCGGCGGATGAAGATTTTCAAGAGACCCATCAGGTCGCTGACTTCCGACTTCGGTCGCGACCAGTTTTCCGACGAGAAAGCGTAGACGGTCAGGAAGGAGATGCCGAGGCCAGGAGCGGCGCGTACCGTGTTGCGTAGCGCCTCGACGCCGGCACGATGCCCGGCAAGCCGCGGCATGCCGCGCGCTTTGGCCCAGCGTCCGTTTCCGTCCATGATGATCGCGACATGCGCGGGGCTTGTCATAGTTTCGCTTTCGGGTCGGACCCTTAAACCTGCATGATTTCGGCTTCCTTATCGGAAAGCAGATGGTCGATGGTGCCGATCATCTCGTCGGTGAGCTTCTGGACCTGGTCGGACCGCTTGCGCTGATCGTCCTCGCTGATATCGCCGTCCTTTTCCGCCTTTTTGAGAAACTCCATGCCGTCCCGGCGCACGTGGCGCACGGCGATGCGGGCATTCTCGGCATAACCATGCGAGATCTTGACCAGCTCCTTGCGGCGCTGTTCGTTGAGCTCGGGCAGCGGAATTCTAAGATTGGTGCCGTCGACGATCGGATTGAAGCCGAGATTGGATTCGCGGATGGCGCGATCGACCGCGCCGACCATCGACTTGTCCCAGACCGAAACCGAAATCATGCGCGGCTCCGGCACCGACACGTTCGCCACCTGGTTGATAGGCATGGTGGTGCCATAGGCCTGCACTTGGATTGCGTCGAGCAGGTTGCTCGATGCGCGACCGGTTCGCAGCGAAGCCAGATCGTGCTTGAACGCAGCGATCGCCCCGTCCATGCGCCGTTTGAGATCATCGTATTCGCCACTCATCATCGTCTCCTCGACCCGTTAGCCCGGGTTCACTGTTCAGGGATAACCCCGTGTTCGAGCCTCAATCCGAAACCGGCTCCCGCTTTTCGCTTACGCGGACCCTCGGTTCGGGATAGTGCTCCCGATCAGTCGTCCGCGACGACCGTGCAACGGCCGCCGCCCCTCAGAATATCACCGAAACCACCCTTCTCGTGGATCGAATAGACGATTATCGGAATGTTGTTTTCGCGCGCAAGTGCAATCGCGGCTGTATCCATGATCGAAAGGCCGCGTTTTATGACTTCGCCATGGCTGATGCGCTCGAAGCGTGTAGCATTCGGGTCCTTCTTGGGATCGGCCGAATAGACGCCGTCGACCTGCGTGCCCTTGAACAGCGCATCGGCGCCGATTTCCGCCGCGCGAAGCGCCGCGGCCGAATCGGTGGTGAAGAACGGATTGCCGGTGCCGCCGGCAAAAATGACGACCTTGCCCTGGTTCATGTAGGCGGTCGCCTGGCGCTGCGAAAAGCTCTCGCAAAGCTCTGGCATGGCGATTGCCGACAGCACCACTGCGTCGACGCCGATCTTGTTCAGCGAAGTGCGCAGCGCCAGCGAGTTGATGACGGTGGCGAGCATGCCCATGTGGTCGCCGGTGACCCGGTCACCGCCCTTGGACGCAACCGCCACGCCGCGAAAGATGTTGCCGCCGCCGATGACGACGCCGACCTCGATGCCCAGGGCGCGGGCCTCGGCGATGTCGGCAGCGATGCGATCGACCACCGATACGTCGATGCCGAAATGCTGTTCACCCATCAGCGCTTCGCCCGAAGCTTTCAGCAAGACACGTCGATAGAGGGGCTTCACCGTCATCTGGTCCTCATCATTATGCGTGTGACGCGTCTGGGGCGGCTTCCCCGCGCAGGCGCTGCCCCGAAACATTGGCGTTCCGATACACGAAGGGCGCCGCGATGTCACGCGGCGCCCGAGCCGGAAAACTCTCTTCCCCTCTTAGCTTACGCCAGCAAAAGCACCTTGCATGAGCAGATCCGGCAGATAGCCAGCCGGCTTATCGCCGACCGCCTGGCCTCCCGTAAGGCCGCCCTGTATTTCCGAGCCGAAGAACGAATACGGAAAGGGTGTGATCGGTCGGCTCACCGCATCGAGCCGTGCCCGAAGCTCCTGCGGAATGTCGAAATCGAGCGCGCCGAGATTGTCCTTGAGTTGATCCAGCTTCGTCGCACCGATGATCACCGACGCAATGCCGGGCTGGGTCGCGGCCCAGTTCAAGGCGACCTGAGCCATGCTGCGGCCGAGCTGACTTGCGACCTTTTCCAGCTCGGCGACGATCTCCCAGTTGCGATCGTTGAATTTCTGAAACCCAGGATTGGTCGAGCCGCGCATCGTCTCCAGCCTGCCGCCTGCCTCATTCACTGTATCGGAACGATATTTCCCGCTGAGCAGACCGCTGGCCAACGGGCTCCAGACCATTATACCCGCACCGTGGCGCGTGCCGAATGGCACGAACTCATGTTCGATGTTGCGCTCCGCCAGAGAATATTCGAGCTGAAGCGCCGAAACCGGTTCATAGCCGCGGTGCTCGGCTACCGACTGGGCCCGGCTTGCGTACCACGCCGGCACGTCCGACAGGCCGACATGGCGGATCTTTCCGGCGCGGACCAGATCATCCAGCGTCCGCATCACCTCCTCCGGAGGCGTCAGCCTGTCCCAGGCATGCAGGATGTAGAGATCGATATAGTCGGTGCTGAGGCGCTTCAACGAGCCTTCGACCGCGCGGATGATGTTCTTGCGGCCGTTGCCTCCGCCATTCGGATTGCCTTCTTCGAGGTTCATGCTGAATTTGGTGCTGATCACCGCCTTGTCGCGCAGCCCACGCTCGGCGATGAATTCGCCAAGCCAGGTTTCGGATGTGCCTCCGGTATAGGCGTCGGCCGTATCGAAGAAGTTGCCGCCTGCCTCGACATAGGCATCGACCATCGCGCGGGCCGTTTCCTTTTCGGCTCCCCAGCCCCATTCCGTGCCGAAGGTCATAGTGCCGAACGCGAGGCGGGTGACACGCAGCCCGCTGTTGCCGAGCGTGTAATAGGACATGGTCATTGGTCGTCTCCTTGCTGCTTACAGAATTGGTGTTCAATGCAGCCTAGATGCGCCTCCTCTGTCCGATTGATAAGTTTGCATTATTAGCATGGACTATGCGATACTGTTCATGAATGGATCGAGACCTGCTCAGCCATCTTCCTGTCGTCGTCGCTGTGGCGCGGCGCGGCGGCTTTGCCTTGGCCGCCGCCGAACTCGGCATGAGTCCGTCGGCAGTCAGCCATGCGGTGCGGGTGGTGGAGGAGCGGATCGGCCAACCGCTGTTTGCCCGCACCACGCGCAGTGTCGCTCTGACTGAGGCCGGCGAGGCGCTTGTCGCGGCAGCGGAGCCGGCGCTGGAAGACATCGCGGACCGGATGGAGCGTATCCGCTCGGTCAAAGGCAGAGCGAGCGGGCTGCTCAGGATCAACGCGCCGCGCATTGCGCTGCCTCTGGCCCTGATGCCCATCCTGTCGGCAATGGCGGAGCGTTATCCCGACGTGACGGTGGAGATCGTCACCGACGAACGCTTGAGCGACATCGTCGGCGAAGGTTTCGACGCTGGCATCCGGCTTGGCGAGATGATCGCCGAGGACATGGTGACGGTGCGGCTGACCCAGCCTTTCCGCACCATCGTCGTCGCCTCTCCGGCCTATGTCGGCCGTCATGGGCAGCCACGGACGCTGGCCGATCTCTCGGCGCACAACTGCATCGGATACAGGCTGCTGCGATCGCGTGCTCTCTACCGCTGGGACCTGAACGACCAGGGCAAGGATATCAGCGTCGAGACGCGCGGCAGCGTCGTCCTCACCGATCCGCTTTCGGCGCGAGATATGGCGCTGGCCGGCATCGGCCTCGCCTATCTGTTCGAGCCGCTTGTCCGGGCTGACGTAGAGGCCGGCCGGCTGGTAGAAGTCCTGCGCGACACCTCGATCGATGAACCGGGGCTGTTCCTCTATTTTCCACGCCGGGCGGCGATGGCGCCGAAGCTCAGGGCCTTCATCGACACCGCGCAAGAAATCGGCCGGGCATCCTCGCGGACACCCGGCCGTAAAGTCTTTTCAGAAGATAGAGTGCGGTTTACTTCTTGACCGCTGCCGCGACTTCCGCCGCGAAATCGGTCTCTTCCTTCTCGATGCCCTCGCCGAGCGCGAAGCGCAGATAGGCAGTGATCTTGGCCGGTGCGCCGATTTCCTTTTCGGCATCCGTCAGCGCCTTCTCGACGGTGATGTCGGGATTGAGCACAAAAGCCTGCTTGAGCAGCACGACCTCTTCGTAGAACTTGCGCAGACGGCCCTCGACCATCTTCTCGATGATCGCTTCCGGCTTGCCGGACTGGCGCGCCTGGTCGGCGAAGATCGCCTTCTCGCGCTCGACCGCGGCCGGATCGAGCTGTTCCGTCGTCAGCGCCATCGGGTTGGTGGCGGCGACATGCATGGCGACCTGGCGGGCAAAGGCGTTGGCTGCCTGCGCGTTGCCTGTTGTTTCGATGGCGACCAGCACGCCGAGCTTGCCAAGGCCGTCGGCAACCGCATTGTGGACGTAGGTCGCAACAGCGCCGTGTTCGACGGTGAGCTTGGCCGAACGGCGGAAACCAAGATTCTCGCCGATCGTGCCGACAGCGTCCTTGATGGTCTCGGTGACCGACTTGTCCGAACCCGGATACGGCGCGGCTGCGACGGCCTCGGTCTTGCCACCATAGGCGAGCGCGACCTTGGCAACCTTGGCGACGATCTCCTGGAAGGCGGCGTTGCGGGCAACGAAGTCCGTCTCGGAATTGACCTCGACGACTGCCGCCTCGCGGATACCGGAATCGACGCCGATGAGACCCTCGGCCGCGGTACGGCCGGCCTTCTTGTCGGCCTTGGAGATGCCCTTCTTGCGCAGCCAGTCGACGGCCTCTTCCATGTTGCCGTTGGTCTCGTTCAACGCCGCTTTGCAATCCATCATGCCCGCGCCGGTCAAGTCGCGGAGTTCTTTGACCTGTGCAGCCGAAATGCTCATTGTCGCCTCTTTGTTTTAAAATGCACCGACGCACCACCGGTCCTCGATGATGCGCCTGGCGCCAGCGCTCAGCGCGCCAAAATATGAGAAAGATGAAGGCCGAAACCGGCCTTCGCTGTTACGCTTCCGGTGTCTGGGCAGCCGGTGTCTCGGCGGCCGGCGTCGGCTCGAGTGCCGGCTCGACCGGAGCCTCGGCCAAAGCGCCGACATCGACGCCGAGCGCGCCCTGCTGGCGGGCGATGCCGTCGATTGCAGCCTTGGCGATCAGATCGCAATAGAGCTGGATGGCGCGGGCAGCGTCGTCATTGCCCGGAATCGGGAAATCGATCTTGTCCGGGTCGCAGTTGGAATCGATGATGGCGACGACCGGGATGCCGAGACGCTTGGCCTCGAGGATGGCGATCGCTTCCTTGTTGGTGTCGATCACGAACATCAGGTCGGGCGTCGAGCCCATGTCCTTGATGCCGCCCAGCGCCTTGTCGAGCTTCTCGCGCTCGCGATCAAGGTTGAGGCGCTCCTTCTTGGTGAGCCCCTGGGCCTCGCCTGCCAGCATCTCGTCGAGCTTGCGCAAGCGCTGGATGGAATTCGAGATCGTCTTCCAGTTGGTCATCATGCCGCCGAGCCAGCGGGAGTTGACATAGTACTGGGCCGAGCGCTGCGCGGCGTCGGCGACGATGTCGGACGCCTGACGCTTGGTGCCGACGAACAGCACGCGGCCACCCTTGGCGACGGTGTCGGAAACCTGCTTCAGCGCCTGGTGCAGCAGCGGCACCGTCTGTGAGAGGTCGATGATGTGGATGTTGTTGCGGGCGCCATAGATATAGGGCGCCATCTTCGGGTTCCAGCGGTGGGTCTGGTGGCCGAAGTGAATGCCAGCTTCCAAAAGCTGACGCATGCTGAAATCAGGCAGAGCCATTCTCGAGTATCCTTTCCGGTTAGCCTCCACGGACACAGGCATTTCTGGACTTTGTCCTCGAACGCCACCGGAGGTTTCAGCCGGATTTCTCCCGGGCAGACACCAAAGTCCGTGTGTGGAATGAGCGCGCATATAGAGGGGATGCGCGACAAACGCAAGCGCTGCGGTGTCTTGCGGCTCAGCGTGCGGCGATCAGCGCACCGGTGCCGATCATGGCGCCGCCGGCAAACCTGTTCATCAAGCGCATCCGCCTCGGCGTTTTGAACCAGCTCGAAGCCTGCCCGGCAAGCACCGCATAGACGCCCATGGTGATAATGTTGACGCCGATCACGACCGCAACCACGAGCAGCCCCTCAGCGAGGCTCATCGTGTTGAGATCGAGGATCAGCGGCATAATCGAGGCGTGGAACAGGATCGCCTTGGGATTGCCCAGAGCAATGGAGATGCCGAGGAAAAACGATCGGGACAGTCTTGCCTGCGTTGCCTGCAGTCCGCTCGATTCCGCCGAAGCCGATCGCCACATCCTGATGCCAAGAAACATCAGATAGGCAGCACCCGCATATTTCAGGATGAGAAAAACCCATTCGAAGGTCTGTGCCAGTGCCACGAGACCGAGCAGCGCCAAAATCACCAGCACCGCGTCGCCGGCGGCGATGCCGAGACCAGCCAGGAAAGCGCGAACGAAGCCACGCGAGACGCCGTTGGCGATGACCGTGAATACAGCGGGGCCAGGCGTGGCGGCGGCAAATGTGATCGCGGCGCAGTAAGCCAGAAATACCGTCAGCGTCATGGTCGTATCTTCCCCTTCGGCACGCGAACACGCCGGAAAACAGCAACGATCTCCTCGCGGCTGCATTCGAGGGCGCCTAGCCGTACCGCGCGGTCGCGTTCGAAGCCGGTTATGTCATAATGCGGCGCCGATGTCTTCGGCGGTCCCTGATAGGACGAACGCTTGACGCCGAGCTGTGCTGCAAAACGGTGCAACTCGTCGGTGTCGTCGGCCAGCAGGTGACACCAGCGGTGGCCGACCCATTTCCAGATCGCCGCGTCGACATAGACCGCCATGAGGCTCGCCGCACTCCTTCATCTTGCGCCGTCCAGCGGAGCCAGCTCAAATGGAGCCAAGATCCAATGCTAGTGATGATAGAAGGGATTCGGATAGAAAATGAAGCCGCCGGCGGCTTCGAGTTCGGCTACGGTCCTGGTGACGGCCTCCTGCATGCGGCTGTGCAACTCTGCAAGCGCATCTTCGATCGAGCCAGGATAGGCGTGCAATCCCAACGGCTCCGGCACCCGGATATGAGCGCAGCGCGGCCCGGCCGGTTGCGGCACGAAGCGGTTGACCGTGTCGCGCAGCGTGCCTTTGCAATAATCATTGCGGATACGCTTCAGATGCTCGGCGATCTCCTCTTGCGTGATGCGCGGGTTGGCTGAGGCCCACTTCCCAACGCGTTGGAGACGCTGGATCGTGTCCGCCAGCGCCCGGACCTGTTTTTGCCGTTCGGCGTCACCGGTGTTTTCCCGCAGCCAGCGGCGCGACCGGCGCAAAAGCTCGGCAGCCTCGTTGGCGGCGGGATCGACCGAAATACCCTCCCCCAGACGCCGGCTCAGCTCGAACAGCAGTTGCATTTGACGCGCGGCATACGAAGCCCGCTCGTCGGGCGCCATGCCGCAGGCAATCTCATCGCGCGACAGCAGCGTCGCATAGATGTGGTGGACGCGCTCCGGCAGCGTATCGCCGGCACGGCGCTCGATCTTCAGGCTCTTCTCGACATAGGCGCATTCCTGCGCCAGAGCCGGCTCGACATTCTTGGTGAAGGCGAGCTTCCAGACAACCGGCGCGATCCAAACCCTAGAATCCTGATCGGTGGCGCGAGCGCGCTTGAGCGCTTCGAACCCCATCTCGACCGCGCCCGGGAGAAGCGGACCGACGGCATCGGCATGCCAGCCGACGCCGCCTTCGGGATGCAAGAGCACACCATGCCCTTTCAGCGCCCAGGCGATCGAGTGTTCCTTGGCAGCCCCACTGTTGCCGGGAATCTGGGCGATCAGATTGTTGGCCAACCAGAATTTCTGCATGATCCGGCCGAGGCCGTTGACGACGCCATGCGTGGCCCATGATGCCGCGAGCGGACTGACCTGCGAGACGATCTCCTTGTCGATCATCCAGTCGGTAAAGAATTCCGGATGGTTGGGCGTGATGAACGTCGCCTTGCCTAGCCCGCAACGGGCCTTCAGCCGCTGCCGGTCGTCGTCGGGAAAGTCGATATGGCGGACATTGGCGACGCCGCGCAATCCGGCCAGGCGGTTGAACGGCAACAGGTCGCGAAATCCGGGAATGCCGTGCAGCATGACAAGCCGGTTGACGACAGTCATGATCCTGATCAGCGCCGGATTGGGCCTCGGCGCCACGAACACATCGATTCTGTTCAACCCATCCCCCCGATCGACCCGTCGGCGTAGAGGTTGAGATGCAATTGCGGCGTGTTCAAGTCATTCGCCGCCGCCGCTTTGTGGCGTGGTTAAGCTGAAAGCCCTATTTCGGCGGACAGGCCTTCGACTGATCGAACAACGACAGATTGACCAGCTTGCCGGTCATCGAGAACTCGCCGTAGTCCATGACGAGGTCGCGCGTGATGCCGTTCTCATGCAGCTTGAAGCTGATCCGGTACTCCGGCACCTCCTCGCCTGTCTTGTCGGTGCCATCGAAATAGGCGATGTCGACTGGCCAGTATTTGTCGGTGGCGAGTTTCGCCAGTGCCGGCGCTTCCGGATCGGTCTTGTCGGCATCGGCTTTCTTGCCGACGACGACGGTGGTGGTCATCACCTTGTCTGCATCTTCCGAGCCGTCGAACAGATTGGTTTCGTAGAAATTTTCGCCCTTTTCGGCCTTGTCGATCAGCTCGACCAGATGCTGGGTCGGAAACTGGGTGGCGGCCAGTTCGAGGCTGTTCTTCTCCGGCTTGTCGATGTCGACCTTGAGGCCCTTCGTCTCCTTCGTCGCCGTGCCCTTGACCTCCTTGTCAAGGTTCTGGTCGACGAAGGATTTTGTCACGAACGAGAAAGTCTTGCCTTCGGCGTCCTCGAAAGTGGTCGTCTGCTGGTCGGTCAGCTTTGTTGTGTTGTCGTTGGTGGCAATCTGGGTGACGAAGCGAAACTTCACCGTGTAGCCTTCGCAAGGCGAGCCGTTGAACTCATAGACCATGCGGCCGGAAATGCCAGTGATGCCCGAGCGGTCGGAAGCCTTGTCCAGGCTCAGATCATAAACCGCGCGATGCGCCTGCAGTGCCGGCACGGCAAAAGCCGGCGCCATCGAGAACACCGCTGGCAGCAGGACTGCATGGAATGCGAGACGTGTTGCGCGCATGAGGAGCTCCGATCATCGCGCCTGATGGCAGGCCGCAGGGAAAGATGGTCCAGCTTAAAAAAAGTCGTGGCGGAAGCGAGGCAAAAATAGCAATTTCGGCCCGACCTGCGCGGCGTCATCAAGCAATAGGGAAATACCATGAATGAAACAATCGAAAAGCGGCTGAGCGACCTCGGCGTGACGCTTCCGATCGCCGCCGCGCCCGCCGCCAACTACGTGCCCTTTTGCAGGTCAGGCAATCTGCTGTTCACCGCCGGACAGCTGCCGCTCAAGGACGGCAAGGTGCAGGCGAGCGGACTGCTCGGCCGCGATGTCGACACCGCAACTGGCAA
The DNA here is from genome assembly GCF_003952585.1 of Mesorhizobium sp. M6A.T.Cr.TU.016.01.1.1. Classification (NCBI taxonomy): domain Bacteria; kingdom Pseudomonadati; phylum Pseudomonadota; class Alphaproteobacteria; order Hyphomicrobiales; family Phyllobacteriaceae; genus Mesorhizobium; species Mesorhizobium sp. M6A.T.Cr.TU.016.01.1.1. The sequence goes on along the minus strand of NZ_CP034452.1, from coordinate 5,670,942 downwards.
GGAAGCGGCAAAATACTGCGCGATCAACATATTGGCGCAGGCCAAGGCAGCACTTGGCGATCTCGAGAGAATCCGCCGCCTGGTGAAGATCACCGTCTTCGTCGCCTCGGCGCCCGATTTTGTAGAGCAGCATCTGGTTGCCAACGGCGCCTCGGATTTTCTGGTTGCAGTGCTTGGCGATCACGGCAAACATGCCCGCTCCGCCGTCGGCGCCGCCTCCCTGCCGCTTAATGCCGCAGTGGAAATCGAAGCCATTTTCGAAGTCGAATGAGCCAGACATGACCGACCTTTCTTGGCTGACCGCCCGACCCGTCGCCCATCGCGGCCTCCACGACATGAACAAGACGCGCTGGGAGAACACGCTTTCCGCCTTCGCCGCTGCAGCCGAACGCGGCTATGCGATCGAATGCGACGTGCATCTGTCGTCTGACCGCATCCCGGTCATCATCCATGACCGTGATCTAAAGCGGCTGACCGGCCAGGACGGTTTCGTCTGGCAGCGCACGGCAGCGGAAATGACGGCGCTCAAGATCGGCGGCACATCAGACCATCTGCCGACCCTGCAGCAGGCACTCGACCTGGTCGATGGTCGTGTGCCGATGGTCGTCGAGCTGAAAGGGGCCCCCGGCCATGACGAAGGCCTGGTGGAAAGCGTCGGCAAGATGCTCAAGCGCTACAAGGGCAAGGCGGCGATCATGTCGTTCGACCACTGGCTGATCCGCGATTTCCCGAAACACGCGCCCGGCATTCCGGGCGGGCTGACCGCCTATGGCAAAGACACACCCCTGATCGAGGCGCATTTCGCCATGCTGGCGCATGACATCGCCTTCACCTCCTATGCCGCCGGCGACCTGCCGAACCGGTTCGTCTCCTTCGTGCGCGAAAGGCTCAAAATGCCGGTAATCACCTGGACGGTGCTCGACCAGCCGGCGGTCGACCTGACCTTCAGATATGCCGATCAGATGACGTTCGAAGGATTCGAACCCGATCTTATACAGGTCGCTTGAACCGGGCTTGCATGGACCGGCATGGAGCTTAAATAAGCCCAATGGATCAAGGCGATGAAGGCGACGGGCAAACGGCGAATGGAGAGTATGCGATCCGGGTTGCCTCCGGCATCGGAGCCTTTACCTGCGCGGAATGGGATGGCCTCGGCGGCACCACCCGCAGCGATACAGAAAACGGCTACAACCCACTCGTTTCATTCGCTTTTCTGAGTGCACTCGAGGATTCCGGCTGCGCCGTGCGGCGCACCGGCTGGCAGGGCCATCATCTCAGGCTGGAGACGGCGCAGGGAAAACTGCTCGGTGCCGTTCCCTGCTACCTGAAATCGCACAGCCAGGGCGAATATGTTTTCGACCACGGCTGGTCGGACGCGTTTGAGCGCGCCGGCGGGCGCTATTATCCAAAACTGCAATGCGCCGTGCCGTTCACGCCGGTCACCGGCCCTCGCCTGCTGGCCAACAAGGGCGAGGACAGTTGCGCAGTGAAAGCCGGCTTGGCAGCAGGCCTGAAGGCGGTGACGGAAAAGCTCGGCGTGTCTTCCGCGCACGTGACCTTCGCGCAGGAAAAAGATGTTGGGGCATTGGAAGCGGCGGGCTTCCTGCACCGCACCGACCAGCAGTTCCACTTCTTCAATGAAGGTTTTTCGACCTACGACGATTTTCTCGCCACTCTGGCATCGCGTAAGCGCAAGGCGTTGAAGAAGGAGCGGCGCGAGGCGCTCGCTCACGGCATCTCGATCGACTGGCTGACCGGCAAGGATCTGACCGAAAGGGTCTGGGACGACTTCTTTGCCTTCTACATGGATACCGGCAGCAGGAAATGGGGGCGGCCCTATCTCAGCCGCGAGTTCTTCTCGATGATCGGCGAGCGCATGGCCGACGACATCCTGCTGGTGATGGCCAAGCGCAATGGGCGCTACATTGCCGGCGCCATCAATTTCATCGGTTCCGATGCGCTCTACGGGCGCAACTGGGGCTGCATCGAAGACCATCCTTTCCTGCATTTCGAGGTCTGTTATCATCAGGCGATCGACTTCGCGATCGACCGTAAGCTGAAAGTGGTCGAGGCGGGCGCGCAAGGCGAGCACAAGCTGGCGCGCGGCTATAGGCCGGTGACCATGCATTCGGCGCATTACATCGCGCATCCCGGCTTGCGCAATGCGGTCGCCGACTATCTCAGACGCGAGCGGCGCGAGGTCGAGCGGATGGGCGACTATCTCGAAGAACACACTCCGTTCCGCAAGGATCTGGCGGACGATTAGAGCGACGTGCGTCCAATTGGACGCACAAAGTACGCTCTAACACTTTGAACCTCCTCATCGTACTTTCCGAAAATCGATTCCGATTTTCGGGTCGATGCGGTAGAGCAAGGCACAATCGGGAGCGCACGCCATGGCCGACCCCACCTACGACAGCAACAATATCTTCGCGAAAATCCTGCTCGGTGAAATTCCGTCGCATCGCGTCTATGAAGATGACGCAGTTGTCGCCTTCATGGATGTAATGCCGCAGGGGCCGGGTCATACACTGGTTGTGCCGAAGGCGCAGTCGCGCAACCTGCTTGACGCGGACCCGGCAGTGTTCGGCCCGCTCTTCGCAAATGTCCAGAAAGTTGCGCGGGCAGTGAAAAAGGCCTTCGATGCCGATGGCGTCACCATCATGCAGTTCAACGAGCCTGCTTCAGGCCAGACCGTCTTTCACCTCCATGTCCATGTCATTCCACGCTTCGAGGGCACCCCTTTGAAGCCGCATAGCGGGCAGATGGAGAAGCCGGAAGTGCTGGCTGAGAATGCTGGCAAGATACGAACCGCGCTGGGAAGCTGAAGCCGAGCGGCGCGCACAACGCCTTCGGCCACTCTTTATCCAACAAAAAAGCCCCGTTTCCGGGGCTTTTTTCAGCTTTCAGGGCCATCACGCCTTGCGGGGCAGTTGCGGCACCAGGCTGCGCTTACTGCCATCCTTGCTCTTAGGCCCCGCCTTCTGCGCTATCGCCTTTTTCGCGACGGGCTTCTTGGCGGCAGCCTTCTTGGGCTTCGGCGTGTCGTCCGGTTCTTCCTTCTTCGGCTTGACCGGCGCCTCGTCGGCGAGCGACTCGAGCTTCAGGCCGGTCTCGCCGGTCTCCTTCTTCTCGACGGTGACACGCACCGTGCCGCCCTTCTTGAGCTTGCCGAACAGCACCTCGTCCGCCAGCGGCTTCTTGATGTGCTCCTGGATGACGCGGCCGAGCGGCCGTGCTCCCATGCGCTCATCATAGCCCTTCTCGGCCAGCCAGGCGATCGCCTCCTGCGACAGGTCGAAGGTGACGCCACGCTCGGAAAGCTGGGCCTCAAGCTGCATGACGAACTTCTGCACCACCTGGTGGATGACCGGAACCGGCAGCGAGCCGAACGGGATGATCGCATCGAGACGATTGCGGAACTCCGGCGTGAACAGCCGATTGATCGCTTCGACGTCGTCGCCTTCGCGCTTGGTCGAGCCGAAACCGATCGCCGCGCGCTGCGCATCCGAGGCGCCCGCATTGGTGGTCATGATCAGGATGACATTACGGAAGTCGATCTGCTTGCCGTTGTGGTCGGTCAGCTTGCCGTGGTCCATGACCTGCAACAGAATATTGAACAGGTCCGGATGCGCCTTCTCGACCTCATCCAGCAACAGCACGCAATGCGGATGCTGGTCGACGCCGTCGGTCAACAGGCCGCCCTGGTCGAAGCCGACATAGCCGGGAGGCGCGCCGATCAGCCGCGAGACGGTGTGGCGTTCCATATATTCCGACATGTCGAAGCGGATCAGCTCAACACCGAGCGAGGCGGCGAGCTGCTTTGCCACTTCGGTCTTGCCGACCCCGGTCGGTCCCGAGAACAGATAGGAGCCGATCGGCTTCTCCGGTTCGCGCAGGCCGGCCCGCGCCAGCTTGATCGCCGAGGTCAACGCCGTGATCGCGGTATCCTGACCGTAGACGACGCGCTTCAGCTCGATGTCGAGACCGGCCAGCACCTTCTCGTCGTCGGCGGAAACCGTCTTTGGCGGGATGCGGGCGATGGTGGCGATCGTCGCCTCGATCTCCTTGATGCCGATGGTCTTCTTGCGCTTGGCCTCCGGCACCAGCATCTGCGAGGCGCCGGTCTCGTCGATCACGTCGATCGCCTTGTCCGGCAGCTTGCGGTCGTTGATGTAGCGCGCCGACAGTTCGACCGAAGCCTTGATCGCCTCAGCCGTGTAGCGAACCTTGTGGAACTCCTCGAAATACGGCTTCAGCCCCTTCATGATCTCGATGGCGTCCTCGATGGTCGGCTCGTTGACGTCGATCTTCTGGAAGCGCCGCACCAGGGCGCGATCCTTCTCGAAGAACTGGCGGAACTCCTTGTAGGTGGTCGAGCCGATGCAGCGGATCGCGCCGGACGACAGCGCCGGCTTCAACAGATTCGACGCATCCATGGCGCCGCCCGACGTCGCCCCTGCCCCGATCACGGTGTGGATCTCGTCGATGAACAGCACCGCGCCCGGATAATCCTCGAGTTCCTTGACAACCTGCTTCAGCCGCTCCTCGAAATCGCCGCGATAGCGCGTGCCGGCCAGCAGCGTGCCCATGTCGAGCGCGAAGATGGTGGCATTGTGCAGCACTTCCGGCACGTCGCCCTCGACGATGCGCTTGGCAAGGCCTTCGGCGATCGCCGTCTTTCCGACGCCGGGGTCTCCGACATAGAGCGGATTGTTCTTCGAGCGGCGGCACAGCACCTGGATGGTGCGGTTGATCTCGGACTCGCGGCCAATCAGCGGATCGATCTTGCCGGCCTTGGCTTTGTTGTTCAGGTTGACGCAATAGGCGGTCAGCGCGTCCTGCTGCTGCTTTTTCTTGCCGCCGTCCTCTTGCGGCTCGGCGCCGTTCTGGCCGCCCTGCTCGTCGTCGGCGCCGCGCGGCGACCGCGTCTCGGATGCGCCGGGGCGCTTGGCGATGCCATGCGAGATGTAGTTGACCGCGTCATAACGGGTCATCTGCTGTTCCTGCAGGAAATAGGCGGCATGGCTCTCGCGCTCGGCGAAGATGGCAACGAGCACGTTGGCGCCGGACACTTCCTCGCGGCCGGACGACTGAACATGGATCACCGCGCGCTGGATGACGCGCTGGAAACCGGCCGTCGGCTTGGAATCCTCGTCGTAACCGGTGACGAGATTGTCGAGCTCTGTGTCGATATAGGTGAGAACCGTATGCTTCAGCTCGTCGAGATCGACGTTGCAGGCGCGCATTACCGCGGCCGCCTCGGTGTCGTCGATGAGGGCGAGCAGCAAATGTTCAAGGGTTGCGTATTCGTGGTGCCGCTCATTGGCGAGCGTCAGCGCCTGGTGAAGCGCCTTTTCCAGGCCTTGGGAGAAAGCCGGCATGTTACCTCACTTCTTCTCCATCACGCATTGCAGCGGATGCTGATTCTGTCGGGCGAAATCCATGACCTGAGACACTTTGGTCTCGGCCACCTCGAATGTATAGACCCCGCACTCGCCAACTCCATGATTGTGAACATGTAGCATGATGCGTGTGGCGGCTTCACGGTCCTTCTGGAAAAAACGCTCCAGCACGTGAACCACGAATTCCATGGGTGTGTAGTCGTCGTTGAGAATGAGGACCCGATAAAGACTTGGCTTCTTGGTCTTGGTTTTGGTGCGCGTGATGACAGCCGTGCCGCGACCGGCCTCGTTGCCGTCGCTGCCGTTTTGCATACGCACCACATCTCCTGTGGCAGTCAAACCTGTAGTCACGTAATCCTGCCTTTTTCGAATTCCCCAAGCGAGTTCACATGTAGGTGTTCGATGGACGATTTTAAGCCCTTCTGTTTAGCTGACAATATGGCTAGGTGGTCAAACTTGGCCGATTTTCGAAATCGTGAAGCAGCAGAGAGCCCTGATTTCAAATTGCCACGAAAAAACCCGGCCGCGCGTTCGCGACCGGGTCTGTCTTGCAGGCCCGAGGGCCATCTTCACATTTTATAGCGAGATTATTTCGCTTTTGCGACGATTGATTCGAACGGCTTGTAGGCTTCTTTGGCGAGCTCGGCATAGAGATCGCCGATCTTGGTCGCTTCGGCGACGAAGGATTCGTAGGACTGCTTGGCAAAATCGGACTGGATCTCGATGGCCTTCTCCAGCGACTTGGCCGACAAAAGTTTCTCGGCTGCGGCACTGCCGGCTTCGAAGCTCTTCTTGGTGTACTCGCCCGCCTCGGTGGCGATGGCCTGCGCACCCTTGGAGAGGGATGCGAAGCTCTTCAAGCCGGTGTCGGCAAACTCCTTGCCGTATTTGCTGAAATCTTCATAGGTCTGGGTCATTTCACGCTCCCTTGACGGTTGCCCTTGAACGGCGGACGCGCCCTGTCCGGGCCGCGTTGTGCAATGCAAGCAATATATTGTGCAATGCACAAAAAGTCAATGTTCGCCGAGTGCGACGCCAGCACGCCGGCCCGGCACATCGACCCGGTCGCCGGCCCAGGCACTAGCGGTGGCTAAAATTCGAATAAAGAGAAGCTCAAACCCGAAGAAAATGGTGAACGTGGCGGTTACCATAAACGGATTGGTAACGCTGACCGCGATAGCTTGGCTGGAAGTGAGGCAGGAACCTTTGCCGCCTCCAGAGCAACAAAAAATCCAAAGGAACCATCGGTGCGTCAGGCGTTGTCGGGCATTCTCTCCAAATCCTCTTTGAAAACGATCATGATCCTCGCTTTGGCGATGACATTCGTCGTCGCCGACGCTGCTTCGTCCATGGCGGCGAGGTCGGCGGCCATCGTCATCGACGCCAAGACCGGCAAGGTGCTTTATTCTTCGAATGCGGATGGTCGGCGCTATCCCGCCTCGCTCACCAAGATGATGACGCTTTACATGGCCTTCGAGGCCATGGCGAAGGGCAAGATCAGCAAGAACTCCCGGGTCGTCTTCTCGGCCAATGCTGCTGCCGAACCGCCGACGAAACTCGGCGTCAGACCGGGCGGCGCGATCACGGTCGAGACCGCGATCCTGTCGATGGTGACCAAGTCGGCAAACGACTCGGCAACGGCGCTCGGCGAGCTTCTCGGCGGCAACGAAGCCAATTTCGCCCACATGATGACAGCCAAGGCGCGTGCACTGGGCATGAAGGGGACCGTTTTCCGCAACGCCCACGGCTTGCCAAATCCCGGTCAGTTCACGACCGCGCGCGACATGGCGGTGCTCGGCATCGCGCTACGGGAGCATTTTCCCCAATACTACGGCTATTTCTCACAACGTTCATTTCTCTACGGCCGCAAGCGCATCAACGGCCATAACCGCCTGCTTGGGCGCATCAAGGGGGTCGACGGCATCAAGACGGGTTACACCCGCGCCTCCGGCTACAATCTCGTCTCCTCGGTCGACGACGGCGATCGCCGCATCGTAGCAGTTGTCATAGGCGGGAAATCCGGCGGCAGCCGCGACAACCAGATGGCCGAATTGATCAACACCTACATGCCGAAGGCGTCGTCGCGCGGCAGCGGCATGCTGATCGCCAAGGCAGGCGGCGGCAATCCGATCACCGCGCTGGCAAAAGTGTTCCTGCCCAAGCGCGATGCGCCGACGCCGGACAGCAGGCCGGACGACGACGTCATTGCCTCCCTTGTTGAGGAAAGCGAGCCGGTCGTCGAAGAAACCACCCCCGTCGTTGAGACCAGGAAGGTCAAGACAGTGGCCGTGGCCACGGCGGACGATGTGGCGACCGCACGGGTCGCAGCAGCCTACGCCGAACCCGCTTCGGTCGACCCCGTCAACACGGCATCGGTGCCGTCCGGCTGGGCAGTCCAGGTCGCCTCTTCGCCAAAACAGTCCGAAGCTCAGGCTCTCCTGGACGAGACTAGCAAGCAGGCGCCTTCGATCCTCGCCGATGCCACAGGTTTCACCGTCGCCTTCGAAAAGGACGGCGTCACCTACTACCGCGCCCGGTTCGGCTTTGGTTCGAAGACTGCCGCCTGGAAAGCCTGCAACGCCCTGAAGAAAAAGAAAATCGAGTGCTACGCCGTCCAGCAGTAGACGACGTCGAAAACATCTCCCGGAAAAATTCTGCGTCGAAGGAGAACTAGTTGTGATTGGAGAGCAAGACGTCCTTGGCTTCATTGATCCGCGCCGCCAGAAAAGACGTGCCGCCGATATCGGGGTGCAGGCGCTGCATCAGGCGGCGGTGCGCCTTGCGGACATCCGCCGCGGCGGCCCCCGCTTCAAGACCAAGGATCTTGTAGGCCTCCTCCTTAGTCATGGCGCCCGAACCTGGCGAAACACCCAGCCCTTCGCCACCATTCGCCTCAGCGTCTTTGCGCCAGATGGGAAATCTGCCGTCAAGATACGTCTCTAGCAGCTGGCGGCTCTCCGGGTCGCCGGGGAGTTCGCGATAAAGCTGCTGCAATTCCGCAAGGCTCATGGTGCCGAGCATCTTGCCTTCATGCCGGCCGGCAAGCACCAGCCCCTCCAGACTGCCGGTATCGTGATCAAGCTCCATCTCAAGTGCCGCGGTACGCACCGTCGAATGCTTGCCCGGCTCCAGTTTCGCCGTCGGCCGCTTCATCCGCATGGAGCCATACCAGGCGAGCGCCGCCGACAGGATCAAGCCGCCGATGCCTTCGCGTCCGACCAGGAGCACGGCGACGCCGATCAGCGCCAACAGGACGGGCCCAAGCGTCCTCATTCCGCTGGCGAGTTTGGCAGGGTCGGCGCGGAGAAAGACCGTGACCACGCCGAGCAGCACCAAAAGCAACGCCACGAATGCGATAATCGCGCCCATCATTTCCTGCCGCCCCGCAGATGCTCGATCATCAGCCGGTCTTCCGCCCTGCCCCTGGCCTCCAGTGCCTTCAGCCCGCCGGTCGCAAACACGGCGACCGCCGAGAGCAGGCTGGCCAAGGTTGCGCCAGCCCGTCGATCAAATCGGAACCAAGCTCCTTTGGACAGCCGCGCAATTTCCTTGAACGCCTTTTCTGCGCCGGAATCATGGCCCTCCTGAAAGACGAAGACAGGAACGCCGTGCAGGCCCAGGCTGCCGGCCTTTTCCGCCAGATCGTCTATATTTTCTTCCATCGCATCGCCGATATAGACCAACGCGTTGACCTTGGCCGCAGCAGTCTGTTTCAGCGTATGGGCGAGGACCTTGCCGATCTGGGTGTGTCCGCTGCGGCAATCGATCCTCGTCATCAACTGTTTCAGCGCCTCCGTATCGCTGACGAATGCGGATGAGCGGCACTCGCCAAGGCCCCGAAAATAGACCAGTTGAACCTTGAGCGCTCCGGCCTTGCCGACCGCGTCGAACATCTCGCCCTGCAGCGCACAGGCGAGATCCCAGGTCGGCTGACGGCTCATCGTCGCGTCGAGTGACAGAATGAGCCTGCCAGAACCGGTCGCGGATGCTGCGAGCGTTTTTGCCTGACGGATAAAGGCGTCGATCTCGCCGGTGCTCGATTGGGGCTCGACCGGCGCAGGATTGGCCTTGGCGGGCACGGGCTGCTTCTTGTCGCTCATGACATTCAAGATGTGGCGTTGTCGCACAGCTTGCAAGCCCAGATGAGGCGACCTGGAGGGCCAGCGGCAGCTTTGAATTTGGGCCTTCCTAGAGAAGGCCGAGATCGGCAAGCTCGCGCCTGAGTTTCGGCGGCATCTCGACCAGCCCCGCTTTGCCCTTACCGAGATCGGCCGGTGCGTCCGACGGTTTCAGGTAGCGCCAGCCTTGAAAGGCCCGGCGCGGCTGCCAGTCGGTGCGCACGACCACAGGATCGAGCATCAGGTGACAGCGGCCAATGCCGTCATCATCAGTGAAAGGGCGGATTTCGGTGATCAACTGGCGGCACTGCACATTGCCCTTGATCACCCAGTAGAGGGAACCGCCATCGGTGACCTCGGCGCCGCGCGTCGGCATCATGCGTGTGGTGTGGTAATGCTCGGCCGGCTCGCCGGCGCGCCGCCGTTCGTCGAGGCGGAAGGCGATCCACTCTTCGAGATCTTCGACGCTGTCGCAGCCGACACAGAGCTTTATGATATTGAGAGACATGGATTAAGGTTTAGTCCTGCGCGCGAAGGCGTCAACGGCCTGGTCGACTTTCTCCACAGTGCCAATCCATGGTGCAAGGTTGGCTCAGCACTCCACGATATTGACGGCCAGTCCGCCGAGGCTGGTTTCCTTGTATTTCTCGTTCATGTCGAGGCCGGTCTGGCGCATGGTCTCGATCGCGGCATCAAGCGGCACGAAATGAACGCCGTCGCCCTTGATGGCCAGCGACGCGGCAGTCACCGCCTTGACGGCACCGAGCGCATTGCGCTCGATGCAAGGCACCTGCACCAGTCCGCCAACCGGATCGCAGGTCATGCCGAGATGATGTTCGAGCGCGATCTCGGCGGCGTTCTCGACCTGCTCCGGCGTGCCGCCCATGACGGCGCACAGCCCCGCCGCCGCCATCGCCGAGGCCGAACCGACCTCGCCCTGGCAGCCGACTTCGGCGCCTGAGATCGAAGCGTTGGTCTTGATGATGCCGCCGATCGCCGCCGCGGTCAGCAGGAAATCGCGGATACTTGGTTGGTCGGCCTCGGGATGGAAATGCAGCCAGTAGCGCAGCACCGCGGGCAGCGTGCCTGCAGCACCATTGGTCGGCGCGGTGACGACGCGCCCGCCGGCGGCGTTCTCCTCGTTCACCGCCATGGCATAGATCGACAGCCAGTCATTCGCGAGCAGCGGGTTGGGCCGGTTCTGCCGCCACTGCTCTTGCAGCTTGTCATGCAATTGCCGCGCGCGTCGGCGCACCTTCAGTCCGCCCGGCATGATGCCGTCCTGCGACAGGCCGCGTTCGATGCAGCTCTTCATGGCGCTCCAGATGCCGTCAAGACCGGCGTCGAGCTCCTCGCGCGACATCTGCGTCTCTTCGTTGACGCGCTTCATGTCGGCGATGGAAAGGCCGCTTTTCGCCGCCATCGACAGCATCTCGACGGCATTCTTGAAGGGGTATGGAACCTTCTTGCCTTCCGTCGTCACCGAGCCCTTCGCCTTCATACGCTGCAGCTCCTCCTCCGAAACCACGAAGCCGCCGCCGATCGAATAATAGATACGCTTGAGCAGCAGCCGGTCGTCGGCATCATAGGCGGAGAAAGCCATGCCGTTGGCATGGCCGGAAAGCGGCGTCTTGCGATCCAGCACCAGATCCGTTGCCGGGTCGAAGCGGTAGGAGGGATGGCCGGGCGGTGAAATCCGCTTCTCGGCAGCGATGCTGGCGACGATTCCATCCGCCTGATCGGGGTCCACCGTCTGGGGCGTCTGGCCGGCAAGGCCGAGCACAACGGCACGGTCGGAACCATGGCCGATGCCGGTATAGGCGAGCGAGCCGTGCAGGCTGGCGGCGATGCGGTCGACCCGGGCGCCGGCCGGGCGCGGCCAGTCATCTCCCGCGATCTCGTCGAGGAAACGCCGCGCAGCCGTCATCGGTCCCATCGTGTGCGAACTCGATGGTCCAATACCGATCTTGAACAGGTCGAAAACCGAAAGGAACACGCGCCGCTCTCTCCTATTGGAATTTACATATAGGAATTCCTGTGATGTTTCCGCTCTTTCGAAGATCGCGGCGCTGCACCTGCCGACCTTGTTTGCTCCGGCAGCGACATCGTTGCGTTCTGCCATCGAAGCGGCACCACCGCTTGTGGTAAAAGGGTCGCATGGGCGATTCCTTCCATTTGTCGACGGCAGACCTCGTGGCGCTGGCCTTCTTCCTTTTCGTATGGGTGCTGCATACGCTCGCCTCCGACGGAAAGCTGGTCAGCCGCATGTCGCTGACGACGGCGATGAACGTGCAGCGTGAAGCCTGGATGCGGACCATGGCCGAACGCGAGATTCGCATTGTCGACACCGCCATCATGGCAGGTCTTCAACAGGGAACCGCCTTTTTCGCCTCCAGCTCGCTGATTGCGATCGGCGGCTGTTTCGCCCTGCTCGGTGCCTCCGATCAGGTTGTTTCGGTGCTGAGCAACCTGCCGCTCGGCGCGACATCATCCCGCTCCGCCTTTCAGATGAAGGTGTTCGGATTGGTGCTGATCCTGGCCTATTCCTTCTTCAAGTTCGGCTGGGCCTACCGGCTGTTCAACTACTGCTCGATTCTGATCGGCGCGGTGCCGATCCCGCATGGCGAAGCCTCACGCAACCCGGTCAGCGAGACGGCGGTATGGCGGGCGGCGCGCATGAACATGCTGGCCGGAAAACACTTCAATTCCGGCATGCGCGGTGTGTTCTTCTCGATCGGCTATCTCGGCTGGTTCGTCGATCCAAGGGTGTTCGTGCTGTCGACGCTGTTGTTGCTGGCGGTTCTGGTACGTCGCCAGTTCTTCTCAGCGGCGCGGCAAGCCGTGATCGGTCAGCCGCCCGAGCCGACACCCGGTCCGGGGAAAAGCCGATCGATGCGGCCCGACAGCCAATAGGTGACGAGCCCTATCCATTCACGGACCGCCGTGGTGGTGACCTCCAACCCGTTGTAAGGGGGAAGCGTGGCTATGTTTTCCTTACCGGAGGTCATGTAGTCGACCGGCCACGCAACGGTCGGAAAACCTGCTTTGTCGAACAGCGCCGTGGCCCGCGGCATGTGGAAGGCCGAGGTCACCAGCAGCCAGGTCTCGCCCGGTTTCGGCGTCACCAATTCCCTGGTGAAGATTGCGTTCTCGTAGGTGTTGCGGGATTTGTTCTCGAGGACCAGCCGATCGGCCGTCACGCCAAGCGCAGTGAGCAGGCGCGGGCCTGTGTCCGCATCGCCCTCACCTGCGGTCATCATCTCAACGGTGCCGCCGGAGATGACGATTTTCGCAGTCGGAAAACGCCGTGCCAGTACGGCCGCCTCGACGATCCGGTCGCCAGCGCCATTGATTTCATAGCCGCCACGCACGGCATTGATGGGGCTCTCCAGACCGCCGCCCAGCACAATGATACCATTAACCTTTTCCGGCAGCGGCGGCTTGGGGAAGCGATCTTCCAGCGGACTGATCATTATTGCGCCGAGCTCCGTCCATGTCGAAAGCGCAAGAATGAGAACGGCAAGGACGGTGCCGGCGGTGGTCCATCGTCGCCGTCCGAACATCGCCGCCACCAGCCCCGCCAGCAACAGGAAGATTGCAAAATTCAACGGCTGGACAAAGAACCAGAGCAATTTGGAAAGATAGAAGAACATCCCTCACCCCCACATCGGCCCAAATCGGAATCGATTCTCGGAAAGCACGATGCGCAGATTCAACGTGCTAGAGCGTACTTTGTGCGTCCAAGTGGACGCACGTCGCTCTAATGCATACCGCTCCATAAGCACGTGGCGCTTTTAGAGTAACAACATGCATAAACTAGGACCAAAGCGCCCCGCATCATTCAAATGCGATGCCTAAGGGACGACACTACCACCACTTTTCCGGCTGGAACGTACCCGCCGCCTGTTCGATGACGTGGGCGGTCTGGAACAAGGTTTCCTCATCGAAGGGCCGGCCGATGAGCTGCAGGCCGAGCGGCAGGCCCTTGGCGTCAAGCCCTGCGGGCACGGCGATGCCCGGCAGTCCGGCCATGTTCACCGTCACCGTAAAGATGTCATTGAGGTACATTTTGACTGGGTCGGCGGCCATGTCCTCGTCGGCGATGCCAAAAGCCGCCGACGGCGTCGCCGGCGTCAGGATGACGTCGACGCCCGCCGCGAATGCATTTTCGAAATCCCGCTTGATGAGGTTCCGCACCTTCTGCGCCTGCAGATAGTAGGCATCGTAGTAGCCGGCGGAGAGCACATAAGTGCCGATCATGATGCGGCGCTTGACCTCGCGGCCGAAGCCGGCGGCGCGGGTCCTCTCGTACATGTCGACGATGTCCTTGCCCGGCACCCGCAACCCGTAGCGGACGCCGTCATAGCGGGCGAGGTTCGACGAGGCTTCGGCAGGCGCAACGATGTAATAGGCCGGCAGCGCATATTTCGTATGCGGGAGCGAAATGTCGACGATCTCGGCGCCGGCATCTTTCAGCCAGGCAATACCCTTCTGCCACAGCGCCTCGATCTCCTCGGGCATGCCGTCGACGCGGTATTCCCTGGGGATGCCGATCTTCATGCCCTTGATCGGCTTGCCGATCGCCGCCTCGTAATCCGGCACCGGCCGGTCGACCGAGGTGGTGTCCTTCGGATCGACCGAGGCCATGGATTTCAAGAGGATCGCGGCATCACGCACATCGCGGGCGATCGGTCCGGCCTGGTCGAGCGACGAAGCGAAGGCGACGATGCCCCAGCGCGAGCAGCGGCCGTAGGTCGGCTTGATGCCGACCGTGCCGGTGAAGGCGGCGGGCTGGCGGATCGAGCCGCCGGTGTCCGTGGCCGTGGCGCCGGCACATAGAAACGCGGAGACAGCCGAGGCCGAGCCGCCTGACGAACCGCCCGGCACCAGCTGGGCGTTGTCCAGCGTGCGCGCGGTCCTGGTGCCGCCGGCCGAGACGAAACCGCCATCGCCCTGATGCGTGGTCGGCATCACCACCGTATCGAGCCGCGAACGCCGCCACGGATTGACCACGGGGCCGTAATAGGAGGTCTCGTTGGACGAGCCCATGGCGAACTCGTCCATGTTGAGCTTGCCGAGCATCACGGCGCCGTCGGCCCACAGATTGGCGGTGACGGTCGATTCGTAGTGCGGCTTGAACCCATCCAGCACATGGCTGCAGGCCTGGGTGTGAATGCCTTCGGTGCCGAACAGGTCCTTGATCCCGAGCGGAATGCCTTCGAGCGACCCGCCCTCGCCCTTCGCCAGCTTCGCGTCCGAGGCCTTGGCCATGTCGCGCGCCTTGTCGTCGGTGACCACGACATAGGCGTTGAGCGCCGGATTGGCCCGCTCGATCGCATAGAGATAGGCTTCGGTGATCTCGGTTGCGGTGATTTCCTTGGCGCGCAGCTTGGCGCGGGCCTGCGAAATCGTCAGGTGGGTCAGGTCGCTCATCAGGCAAGGCTCTTTTCGTAAAACACCGACCACTCGGAATGGGGATAGTCCAGCACCGGGCCGCAGCGCGAGAATCCGGCGCGTTCATAAACGGTCCACGCAGCCGGATGGCGGTCGCCCGTTTCCAGCACCAGACGCTTCAGCCCTTCATTGCGCGCCAACGCCTCGATCCGCTCGACGATCTTGGCGCCGATCTTCTGTCCACGATGCGACGGCCGCGTGTACATGCGCTTGATCTCGCCGACAGCGGCATCGTGGCGCTTCAGTGCGCCGCAGCCGATGGCAAGGCTGCTGTCACGGGCGATGAAGACAGTCGTGTCGTTGTCGGCCATCTGCTCGACGGTCATGTGGTAGCAGTGCTCCGGCGGTGTCAGTTCGAGCAGCGTGGCGTTGAGTTCCTCGACCAACCCGCGCACATCGTCCTGCAGCGGCGTCTCGATGGCGATATCGATTGCCATCGGCCCGCTACTCCACGACCTTCGGCACCAGGAAGAAATTCTCTTCGGTAGCCGGCGCGTTGGCGACGATGTCGGCCGCCTTGCTGCCGTCGGTGACGACGTCCTGGCGCTTCTTCATCTCCATCGGGGTCACCGAAGTCATCGGCTCGACGCCGGACACGTCGACCTCGTTTAGCTGCTCGACAAAGCCCAGAATGGCGTTCAACTCGCCGGTCATGCGCTCGGCATCCTCCTCGCTCACCGCAATGCGGGCGAGACGCGCGACGCGCTTCACAGTCAGAAGATCAACGGACATATTTGTTTGTGCCTCGGGAAAACCAGTCCGCGCTATAGCGGCGCGGCGCGTGCCGCGCAACATGCATCGTGCCGAGAACCGGGACCGTAAGGTCTATGGCAGGGCCACGCCGTCGCAGAGGAAATAGCTGCCGCTGTTGCTGCCCCCTTCGCTTTCGTCTTCCGCAGATCGGACCGAAACCAGATCGATCTGCTTCGCGTTCATTTGCGTTACGGAGAGAACGTCCGGAAAGACGTGGCCGGGCTCCTGGCATATGGCTGTCACCGCCCAGCTCGGCGAGAGCGTCGCCTTGGTGATCTGAAGGAACTCGCAATCGTATTCGACGCTTTGCAGGCCACGCGCCGAGAGCACAATGTTGCCGGCGTCGATCAGCGACTGCAGTGTGTCCTTCCTGGCCTGCGCACAAAGATCCTCGGACTGGAGATAGACGCCTTCAATGAAGTCCTCCGCGGCGGACGCTGGGGAAGCCACAGAAATAGAAATGAAAAGAAAGCCCCTCAAAACCATGTTTTCACTCCATTTTGGCGCCTTATACCTAGCGTCTTCTACAAGCTAATCGTCTCGCCGATCTTCGGCAATGCCACTTTCACGTCCGATCCATCCATCCCTGCTACGAACTTTTCGGCGGTCTGGTCGATGATCGGGAACGTGCCGAAGTGACTGGGGATGACAGTCTCGAACTGAAAGAAGCGCCGGCAGGCAAGGGCTGCTACCGCGCCACCCATGGTAAAGCGATCGCCGACCGGCACGATACCGATCTTCGGCTCGTGCAATTCATTGATCAGTGCCATGTCGGAAAAGATGTCGGTGTCGCCCATATGATAGAGCGTCTTATCTTCCGGGAAATGCAGAACGAGCCCGCCCGGATTGCCGAGGTAGGTGTTCTGGCCATTGTCGCCCGGAAACGAGGATGAATGGAGCGCCTGGACGAAGGTGGTGGTGAAACCGCCGCAATCCACGGTGCCGCCGATATTGCCGGGATTGATCTTCTTGTCGCTGGCGCCCTGGCCGACCAGATACATGCAAACCTCGAAATTGGCGACCAGCATGGCGCCGCTTTTCCCAAGCACTTCCAGCGCACCGCTGATGTGGTCGCTATGGCCGTGGGTCAAAAGGACATGCGTGACCCCTTCCGCCGGTCCTTCCCAGCCGCCCGTCCATGACGGATTGCCGACCAGATAGGGATCGATGAGGATTTTCGCGTCGGCGGTTTCGACACAAAATGCTGAATGTCCGTACCAGGTCAGTTTCATGAATGCTTTCCTCGATTTTTGCTTCGGCAGAGGATAGAACGCGGGCAGTAAAATTAAAGCCCCGCAGCGTCCTTTGCGGCGTGGATTCCAAGGAAAGCCGTTGAGCATCATCACCATCGAAGAGTTGCCGGCGCGGCTCAGCGGCGGCAAGACGCTGGCCGGGCTCGACCTCGGCGACAAGACCATCGGCGTGGCGGTTTCCGACCGGGGCTTTGCCTTCGCCCATCCGCGCCCCGTCATCATGCGCAGGAAATTCTCGCTGGATGCAGCTGTGCTGCTCGCCTTGCTGCAGAAAGAGAATGTCGGCGCCGTGGTGCTCGGCCTGCCGATCAACATGGACGGGTCAGAAGGTCCGCGTGCCCAGAAATCCCGCGCCTTCGCCCGCAACATGGCTGGTATGACCGACCTGCCCTTCGTTTTATGGGACGAGCGACTGTCGACGGTGGCGGCTGAGCGGACATTGATCGAGATGGATTTTTCGCGCCGCAAACGCGCCGGCAAGATCGATTCGGCCGCGGCAGCGTTTATCCTGCAGGGCGTTCTCGACCGGCTTCAGGCGCTCGGCGTCGATGCCTGGTCGAAATAACGGTCGCGCATTATCCTGATCCAGCCACCGATCACCCGGCGGCGGCGAAACGCCCAAAACGCCATCAGCAGCAGACTGTCGAGGATGCAGGCCTTTGCCACCATGCCAGGAATGAGCGCCGGATCAATGCCAAGCATTTCCCCATAGAGCTGGAAAACCAGGTCATGCAATTGGCGGCTCAGCATGACATAGCCGAAATTGATGTCGTTGAGCGACAGGAAGAACCAGCCCCAGAACAGAGCGAGCGGTGCCGCCCATAGCGCGAACAAGGTGCGCATCAGCGGCCATCCCTCAAGTTCGTGTCCGGCCGGCCGGAAATGCGCGAAAGCGCCGAGTTGTGCGCCGCCGCCTTCGCCATCACATGCGCTGCGGCACGGATTTCGCCGGTGCCCGGATCCGCTGCGGCAAAAGCCGACCGCCGCTCTGCGAGCATGGCGACATAGGAAGCCAGCAATGCCGCCAGCTGCACCGCGACGACCATGAACAGCCCGTTGATGCCTTGCGCGGCGCCGCCGACCACGATCAGCGACAGCACGCCGGAAGCGGAGATGAAGGCGACCCGCACAACGCTGTCGGTGGCGTCCGGATTTGTCGGGACGCTGAATAGAGTCTCGACAAAAGCCCAGCAGAACAGCACCGCGACGACAAGCAGCGCCACGGCAAGCGGCGCCACCACGATGGCATTTTCGAGGTCGACGAATCGGGTGTGCTGGACGGCAACGCCGAGCACGCCAAGCGCTGCAGCAACACCGCGATTTCCGTCGATGCAGATGAACGCCAGCAGGGCGAAAACGACCGCCCAGTGCAAGGCCAGAAAGGAGCTCAATATGTGCCGCATGGCGTTCCTGCTTCAGTAAACAGGACAGTGGGCTTTGCGGCTTGCGACCGCAATGGAAACCATTTGTTAAGGTTAACGGCTTTCCACAGAGCGGCGATCGACGAGGAAAATCCGTCCCGAAGCCTTCTCAGGTGACCGGCGGATAGAGCGTCTCGATGATCATGCGCGCGTCATGGCGCGAATCGAGCATGCCATAGGTGTTGCGCCACTGGCCGGCGAGGCGCGTCTCGACGAAGGCGTCGGCGATCCGCCCTGCCCCCAGCCTGCGAAGCTCCGCCGCTGCCGCCGACAGTGCCAGTTGTTCGGTGAGCAGACGAGCCGAGCCCTCATCGGTTGCCGCGACCTGCATTGCCGCCTTGAGCACACCGACGGTGCCGCGTCCGCCGGCGCCGAGATCGCGATCGATGCCGGCCAGCACGTCCTCGAACAGGCCGGGCGCACGCCCCAGCACGCGCAGCACGTCGAGCGCCATGACGTTGCCGGACCCCTCCCATATCGCGTTGACCGGAGCCTCGCGATAGTAGCGGGCGAGCGGTCCCTCCTCGACATAGCCGTTGCCGCCGAGGCACTCCATCGCTTCATAGAGCAGCGGCGGCGCGATCTTGCAGACCCAGTATTTGACGACCGGCGTCATGGCGCGCGCGAAGGCCGCCTCGCCACGGTCTCCGGCCGCCTCGTCGAAGGAGCGCGCCAGCCGGAACGACAGCGCGGTGGCGGCAGCAACGTCGAGCGCCATGTCGGCCAGCACGCGCTGCATCAGCGGCTGCTCGATCAGATTGGTTCCAAACACCTGGCGGTGACGGGCGTGGTGGACGGCCTCGGCCAGCCCGGCACGCATGATCGCCGACGAGGCGATCGCGCAGTCGAGCCGGGTCAGCGTCACCATGTCCATGATCGTCTTGACGCCCGCCCCGGGCTCGCCGATCATCTCGCCGATGGCGTTGACGAACTCCACTTCCGACGAGGCGTTGGAGCGGTTGCCGAGCTTGTCCTTCAGCCGCTGGAAGCGGAAGCCGTTGCCCGAACCATCGCCGAGAATGCGGGGAACGAGAAAGCACGAAAGCCCTTCCGGCGCCTGTCCAAGCACCAGGAATGCGTCCGACATCGGCGCCGACATGAACCATTTGTGGCCGGTCAGCCGATAGAAGCCGCTGCCAGCGCGCTCGGCCCGGGTGACGTTGGCGCGGACGTCGGTGCCGCCTTGCTTCTCGGTCATGCCCATGCCGAGCGTCAGCCCGGCCTTTTCGACCGGCGGCTTTTGGCTCTGGTCGTATTTGCGTGTCGTCACGCGCGGCGCCCATTCGCGAAACAGCTTCGGACTTGCCATCAGCGCTGCCAGCGATGCGCTGGTCATGGTGATGGGACAGAGATGCCCGGTTTCGAGCTCGGCCGTCAGGTAGAAACGGGCGGCGCGCACCTGATGACGGCGGCCGATCTCGGCATCGCCATTTTCCCAGACCGACGAATGCAGCCCGTTCGCCACCGACCGGCGCATCAGCGCATGATAGGCAGGATGGAACTCGACCAGGTCGATGCGTCGGCCCTGGCGGTCATGGGTCCTGAGCTTCGGCGTCTCGACATTGGCGAGGCGGGCCAGCTCCTGCGCCTCCTGCGTCAGCACAAAACGGCCAAGCCCATCGAGATCCTTGCGCACCGGATCGGAAAAACGCTCGGCAAGCTGGATCAGCAACGGATCGCCCCGCCAGGCGTTGCCGCCTGCCAGCGGCGGCGGCTGGTTCGTCACGTCGTCGGTCACGCACTGTCCTTCTATCGGCAGAAAGGCCTTATCAT
Organism: Mesorhizobium sp. M6A.T.Cr.TU.016.01.1.1; assembly: GCF_003952585.1. Classification (NCBI taxonomy): domain Bacteria; kingdom Pseudomonadati; phylum Pseudomonadota; class Alphaproteobacteria; order Hyphomicrobiales; family Phyllobacteriaceae; genus Mesorhizobium; species Mesorhizobium sp. M6A.T.Cr.TU.016.01.1.1. The sequence goes on along the minus strand of NZ_CP034452.1, from coordinate 5,650,765 downwards.
CACAAGGCCACGAATCCGAAGCCATCAGCTAGATATAGCCCAAGCCGCGCAACGCGCGCGACGAAAATACCGGGGAGAAAGGCCGCAATCCAAAGCTGGCGCTTGCAGCCAAAGGTCCTCCACCCTATAGCAGCGCCTTGAGATGACCGACGCTTCGTCCCTGCCACTCTATCCCCACCGCCATCTTCTGGGCATCCGCGATCTTTCCCCCGCCGACATCGAGCTTTTGCTGGACCGGGCGGACCGAGCGGTCGCGATCTCGCGGCAATCGGAGAAGAAGACCTCGACGCTGCGCGGCCGCACCCAGATCAACCTTTTCTACGAAGCGTCGACCCGCACGCAATCGTCGTTCGAGCTGGCGGGAAAACGGCTCGGCGCCGACGTCATGAACATGTCGGTGGCCAGTTCTTCGGTGAAGAAGGGCGAGACGTTGATCGACACGGCGATGACGCTGAATGCCATGCGCCCCGACATATTGATCATCCGCCACCAGTCGGCCGGTGCTGCGGCGCTGCTGGCGCAAAAGGTCGGCTGCTCGGTGATCAATGCCGGCGACGGCGCCCATGAGCACCCGACGCAGGCGCTGCTCGACGCGCTGACCATCCGCCGCGCCAGGGGTCCGCTGTCGAAGCTGATCGTGGCGATCTGCGGCGACATCCTGCATTCGCGCGTGGCGCGCTCCAACATCATGCTGCTCAACGCGCTCGGTGCCCAGGTCCGCGTCGTGGCGCCGTCGACGCTTCTGCCCGCCGGCATCGAGAAAATGGGCGTGATCGTCACTCGTTCGATGGCCGAAGGGCTCAAGGACGCGGATGTGGTGATGATGCTGCGCCTGCAGCGCGAGCGGATGGAAGGCGCCTTCGTGCCTTCGGTGCGGGAATATTTCCGCTATTTCGGCCTCGATGCCGAGAAGCTGAAGGCGGCCAAGGACGGCGCTCTGGTCATGCATCCCGGCCCCATGAACCGCGGCGTCGAGATCGCCTCGGAAATCGCCGACGGTCCGCAGAGCGTCATCCAGGAACAGGTGGAGATGGGCGTTGCCGTGCGCATGGCGGTGATGGAAGCGCTGCTCGATCCTCGCCGCAATCGCGAGGTTGCATGATGAGCACGACGGTCTTCAGCCAGGCCCGCATCGTCGACCCATCGCGCGGCATCGATGAGGTCGGCACGGTCATTGTCGAAGGCCGCAAGATCGTCGCTGCCGGCAAGGCCGCCTTGAACCAGGGCGCTCCGCAGGACGCTACGGTCATCGACTGCGCCGGCAAGGCTGTTATCCCCGGCCTGATCGATGCGTGCGTCTTCATCGGCGAGCCCGGCGGCGAGCACCGCGAAACCATCGCCTCGGCCAGCGTCGCTGCGGCCGCCGGCGGCGTCACTTCCATCGTCATGATGCCCGACACCGACCCAGTGATCGACAATGTCGCGCTGGTCGAATTCGTGCTGCGTACCGCCAAGGACACGGCCATCGTCAACATTTTTCCGGCGGCGGCGATCACCAAGGGCCTCGAAGGCCGCGAGATGACCGAATTCGGCCTGCTGCGCGAGGCCGGCGCGGTCGCCTTCACCGACGGACGGCACACCATATCAAGCGCGCTGGTGATGCGCCGCGCGCTGACTTACGCGCGCGATTTCGGCGGCGTGATCGCCCATGAAACCCAAGACGCCGACCTCGCTTCGTCCGGCGTCATGAATGAAGGCCTCTATGCCAGCTGGCTCGGCCTTGCCGGCATCCCGCGCGAGGCCGAGTCCATTCCGCTGGAGCGCGATCTGGCGTTGGCGCGGCTGACCGGCGGCGCCTATCACGCGGCCAAGATTTCGACGGCGATGGCGGCAAACGCGGTAACGCGGGCGAAAGCCGACGGCGCGAATGTCACAGCAGGCGTCTCAATCCACAACCTGTCGCTCAACGAGAACGATGTCGGCGAATACCGCACCTTCTTCCGGCTGACACCGCCGCTGCGCGCCGAGGAAGACCGGCTGGCGATGATCGAGGCGGTCAAGGACGGCACGATCGACCTCATCGTCTCCTCGCACGACCCGCAGGACGTCGACACCAAGCGCCTGCCCTTCGCCGACGCCGCAGCCGGCGCCATCGGGCTCGAAACGCTGCTGGGCGCGGCGCTGCGGCTCTATCACAATGGCGACGTGACGCTGCTTAGATTGATCGAGACGTTGTCCACCGCACCGGCAAGGCTGTTCGGCCTGCCCGGCGGCACGCTGAAGCCGGGCACGGTCGCCGATCTTGCGCTGGTCGATCTCGACGAACCATGGATCGTCAGCGAAAGCGGCATCCGTTCGCGCTCGAAAAACACCTGTTTCGAAGGTGCGCGGCTGCAGGGCAAGGTCTTGCAAACCATGGTGGCGGGCCGCACAGTGTTTTCAGCCTAGGGAGTGTCGATATTCAGGTGATGCCGGCCTGACCTGAATATCAACACTCCCCAAAGCCGGCAGTTGGAGTTCGGGGGAACAATGGCTTACGACATCGTCTTGGCGCTGGTGTTCGGCTATCTGCTCGGCTCGATCCCGTTTGGGCTCCTGATCACCCGAGCCGCCGGCCTTGGCGACGTCCGCAACATCGGCTCCGGCAATATCGGCGCCACCAATGTGCTGCGCACCGGCAACAAGGGCCTAGCCGCCGCCACGCTGCTGCTCGACGCGCTGAAAGGCACGGCGGCTGTGTTGATCGCCGGTCGCTATGCGCCGGAGCTCGGGCCTTTGGCTGGCCTCGGCGCCTTCCTCGGCCATCTCTTTCCGGTCTGGCTCGGTTTCAAGGGTGGCAAGGGGGTCGCCACCTATCTCGGCGTGCTGATCGGCCTTGCCTGGCAAGTGGCGCTGATCTTCGCCGTCGTCTGGCTGGCCGTTGCTTTCCTGTTCCGTTACTCCTCGCTGGCGGCGCTGACGGCAGCAGTCGTCGTGCCGATCGCGCTCTATGTCCTCAGCACGCCTGAGATTGCCGGGCTGTTCGCGCTGATGAGCCTGATCGTCATCATAAAACACCGTGCCAATATCGCGCGGCTGCTGGCCGGCACCGAGGGCAAGATTGGGACCAAAGAGTGAGCCAGCGCGCCGCCGGGCCGCGGCTCAGCGACAGGCAGCGGTTGAGCTGGCTTCGTTTGATCCGCACGCCGAATGTCGGCCCGGCCACCTTTCGCGACCTGATCAACCGCTTCGGCTCGGCCGAGACGGCGCTCGAGATGCTGCCCGAGCTGATGATTTCGGGCGGCGCCAGAAAGATCGTCCGCATCCCGTCGATTGCCGAGGCAGAGGCGGAGCTGGAAGCAGCCCGCCGGGCCGGCGCCCGCTTCGTCGGGATTGGCGAGGCCGACTATCCGCCGCTGATGAAGAGCATGGACCATCCGCCGCCGCTGCTCGCGGTCAAGGGCGAAGGCGCGGTGTTCCGGCTGCCGGCAATCGCCATCGTCGGCGCCCGCAACGCTTCGCTGGCCGGCATCAAGATGGCGCGGACGCTCGCCGCCGAACTCGGCCGCGACGGCTACGGCATCGTCTCCGGCCTGGCGCGCGGCATCGACACGGCAGCACATCAAGGCAGCCTTGCGTCAGGCACGATCGGTGTGCTGGCCGGCGGCCTCGACCTGCCCTACCCGCCTGAGAATGCCGGACTATGCAACGAGATTGCCGAGCGCGGCGGCGCCATCATTTCAGAGATGCCGTTCGGCTGGCAGCCACGCGCCCAGGATTTTCCGCGCCGCAACCGCCTTGTCGCCGGCGCAGCATTGGGGCTGGTCGTGGTCGAGGCGGCGCACCGCTCCGGCTCGCTGATCAGCGCCAGGCTTGCCGGCGAGATGGGCCGGCTGGTCTTCGCCGTCCCCGGCTCGCCGCTCGATCCGCGCGCCGCCGGCACCAACGCTCTGCTCAAGGACGGCGCCACCCTTGTCACCGAGGCTTCGGACGTTACCAGCGCGATCGCGCCGCTGGTCGGCGCACTGGCACCAAGGATGGCGCCGGTTGGGGAGCCGCCCGACTTTTCGGCAACGCCACCGCCCGGCGAGGATGACCGCGCCCGCGTCATCGAGGCGCTCGGCCCGACGCCGGTGGCCGTCGACGAAATCATCCGCCACACCGGCCTGCATCCCGCTCAGGTTTTCATGGTGCTACTGGAACTCGATCTCGCCGGCCGGCTGGAGCGCCACGCCGGCGGGAACGTGTCGCTGGTTTTTGGGGATATTTAGCAGGGTCGGTAGCCGGAAGCATCGCGTGATTGCGAGAAAATGTTCTCGCACGGCCTCGCATTTTCTCGCACGTTCCGGCGCTGTTCCAGACGCTAAAGCGCTAACTTACTGATTTCTCGTACGAAACAATGGTGAGCGCGCAGGGATTCGAACCCTGGACCTACTGATTAAAAGTCAGTTGCTCTACCGGCTGAGCTACGCGCTCCCGCGGGCTCAGAATGCCGCCCTCGAAATTGCGCGGAACATAGGGAGAGTGCCTCGACCGGTCAACCGGAAAAAGAGGGCGCGCAAGTCGGGCTTTTCCACGCACTTGCAGCGCCTCGCACATCGCGTCAGCAAAGGGCGGAACGGCCTTTGACAGACAAGCCCAATACCGGCTTTTCGTCGAGGCCGAGCGGGAGAGAGAACGTTACAGATCAGCATCTTGCTACTTTGACGGAACAATTGCGCAGCCTGCCCGTTTTTGTCGCTACAAGGGACGACGCTTTCAAGGAGAAGATCATGAACAGGATCATGTCGGGCCTGCTGGCGACCGCGTTGTCAGCGTCATTCGCTGTAGCGGAGATCGTGCCCGTCAACGCCCAGCCCACCTACGTGCCGCTTGGTCAGAACGTTTCGTCGGATGTCCAGACTGTCGACCACAGGCGGTGGAGGCGTAGTTTCAACCGCGATCGCGATTTTTCCCGCCGCGATTTTCGTCGTGGTTTCGCGCGTGACGACGGCAGGTATTGGCGCGGCCATCGCGGTTATCGCTATTATCGTCGCGGCTATCGCCGTCACGGCGACTTCTGGTTCCCGTTGGCTGCCTTTGCGACCGGCGCGCTGATCACCGGTGCGATCGTCAACCAGAACCGCCGCGTCTATCGAGGCGATTCGCACGTGGAGTGGTGCTACAGCCGCTACAGATCTTACCGGGCATATGACAACACGTACCAGCCTTACTATGGCCCGCGCCGGCAGTGCATCTCGCCCTATTGATAAAGCTCGGGCGGAGCTGAGTAAAAGATATTGAAGAGCCTGCGCCGGCAACGGCGCGGGTTTTTGTGGTGACACCTCCTACTTATTGCACGCTCAGCGTCCTGCGCACAGCATCGCGCCAGCCCGCCAGCTTGGCGGAACGGGCGGACGCATTCATCTCCGGCTTGAACCGCCGCTCGAGCGCCCAGCTCTTGGCGAAGTCTCTCGCCTTCGGCCAGACGCCCGCCTTAGAGCCGGCCAGCCATGCCGCGCCGAGCGCCGTCGTCTCCAGGATCGTCGGGCGGTCTACCGGCGCATCGAGGATGTCGGCAAGCCGCTGCATGGTCCAGTCCGAGGCCACCATGCCACCATCGACCCTGAGAACGGTCTTTACTGACGCGCCCTTCCAGTCCTTGCGCATCGCGTCGAGCAGGTCGCGCGTCTGGAACGCAACGGATTCCAGTGCGGCGCGGGCAAATTCCGCCGGGCCCGAATTGCGGGTCAGCCCGAAGATGGCGCCGCGCGCTTCGGCATCCCAGTGCGGCGCGCCAAGCCCGACGAAAGCCGGCACCAGATAGACTTCCTGCGTCGGGTCGGCGCTCGCCGCCAGCACGCCGCTCTGCTCCGCCTTGCCGATCACCTTGATGCCGTCGCGCAGCCACTGCACGGCTGCACCGGCGATGAAGATCGACCCTTCCAGAGCATAAGTGGTCTTGCCGTTCAGCCTGTAGGCAATGGTCGTCAACAACCGGTTCTTCGAGCGCACCAGATCGCTTCCGGTGTTGAGCAGCGCGAAGCACCCCGTGCCATAGGTGGATTTCATCATACCCGGCTCGAAACAGGCCTGGCCGATGGCCGCTGCGTGCTGATCGCCAGCCACGCCGAGGATTTTTATCTCTGCGCCGAACAGGCTTTCCTCTGTGATTCCATAGTCGTCAGCGCAATCCTTCACCTGCGGCAGCATTTTTGCCGGTATGCCGAGAATCGCCAGAAGCTCGTCGTCCCAGGTATTCTTTTCGATGTTGTAGACCAGCGTGCGCGAGGCATTGGTGGCGTCGGTGGCGTGAACCTTGCCGCCGGTCAGCCGCCAGATCAGAAAGCTGTCGATCGTGCCGGCCAGCAATTCGCCCTTCTCGGCACGTTTTCTGGCACCCTTCACCTTGTCCAGCATCCAGGCGATCTTGGTGCCGGAGAAATAGGGATCGAGCAGCAAGCCGGTCTTTCTGGTGAACTTCTTCTCCAGCCCCTGCTTCTTCAATTTCTGGCACAGCGGCGCGGTGCGGCGATCCTGCCAGACAATCGCGTTGTGGATCGGCTTGCCGGTCGCCCTGTCCCAGATGACGACGGTCTCGCGCTGGTTGGTGATGCCGATCGCCGCGACATCCGACGCATTGCGGCCGGCGCTCTTCAGCGCAGCCTTCACCGTCGCCACGACGCTCGACCAGATCTCCTCGGGATCATGCTCGACCCAGCCGGAGGCCGGATAATGCTGGGTGAATTCCTTCTGCCCGCTGCCCACCACCTTCATCTCACGGTCGAACAGGATCGCCCGGCTCGATGTCGTTCCCTGGTCGATTGCAAGGATAAAGCTATTCATTTCCATTCCCCTCGGCGCAAACAGGGGAGACGGCAAGATGCCGCCTCCCCCGATTGTCGCGATGCGGGCGCGAACGCCCGGATCGATGCTCAGTTGCTCCAGCTCTTGACCAGCTCGTCGTAGTTGATGGTCTGCGCCTTATCCTTCTCCGGCTCGATCTTCAGCTGCGGCGCGAGATTGCCCTTGGCGACGGCATCGGCGTTCCACTCTTCGAGGGTCTTTTCCTCGGCGAGTTTCGGTCCGATGTCGCCCTGCACGCCGGCGCGCTCAAGGCGCTCAAGCACCTTTTCCTGCTCGGCGCAGAGCGAGTCCATCGCCTCCTGCGGGGTTTTGGCACCCGACGAAGCATCGCCGATCGCCTGCCACCAGAGCTGTGCCAGCTTCGGATAGTCAGGAACGTTCGTACCCGTCGGCGACCACTGGACGCGGGCCGGCGAGCGGTAGAACTCGATCAGGCCGCCGAGCTTCGGGGCGCGGTCCGTGAAGCTCTTGTGCTGGATCGTGCTCTCGCGGATCAGCGTCAGGCCAACGTGGCTTTTCTTCACGTCGACTGTCTTCGAGGTGACGAACTGCGCGTAGAGCCAGGCTGCCTTGGCGCGATCGTCAGGCGTCGACTTGAGAAGCGTCCAGGAACCCACGTCCTGGTAGCCGAGCTTCATGCCGTCCTTCCAGTAGACGCCGTGCGGCGACGGAGCGAAGCGCCATTTCGGCGTACCGTCCTCGTTCACGACGGGAAGGCCGTCCTTCACCATGTCGGCGGTGAAGGCCGTGTACATGAACATCTGCTGGGCAATTTCGCCCTGCGCCGGTACCGGTCCGGATTCCGAGAAGGTCATGCCCTGGGCCGCGGCCGGAGCGTAGGCCTTCATCCAGTCGAGATATTTCTGGATGGCATAGACCGACGCCGGACCGTTGGTGTCGCCGCCCCGAGCCACGCAGGAGCCGACAGGCCGCGACTTCTCGTCGACCTTGATGCCCCATTCGTCGACCGGAAGACCGTTCGGCAGTCCCTTGTCGCCATTGCCGGCCATCGAAAGCCAGGCATCGGTGAAGCGCCAGCCGAGCGAAGGATCCTTCTTGCCGTAGTCCATGTGGCCGTAGACCTTCTTGCCGTCGATCTCGCGCCCGGTGAAGAATTCGGCGATATCCTCATAGGCTGACCAGTTGACCGGCACGCCGAGGTCGTAGCCGTACTTCGCCTTGAAGTCCGCCTTGTTCTTCTCGTCGTTGAACCAGTCGTAGCGGAACCAGTAGAGGTTCGCGAACTGCTGGTCGGGCAGCTGATAAAGATCGCCGTCCGGAGCCGTCGTGAACTTGGTGCCGATGAAGTCTGCGAGGTCGAGGTTCGGGTTGGTGACGTCCTTGCCCTCGTTCGCCATCCAGTCGGTCAGGCTGCGCGCCTGCTGGTAGCGCCAATGGGTGCCTATCAGGTCGGAGTCGTTGACATAGGCGTCGTAGACGTTTTCGCCCGACTGCATCTGCGTTTGCAGCTTCTCGACGACATCGCCTTCGCCGATCAGATCATGGGTGATCTTGATGCCCGTAATGTCGGCGAACGCCTTGGCCAGCGTTTTCGATTCATACTCGTGCGTCGAGATGGTTTCCGAGACGACCTTGATGTCCATGCCCGCAAAGGGTTTTGCAGCATCGATGAACCATTGCATCTCGGCTTCCTGGGCAGCGCGATCGAGCGTCGACATGTCCTTGATCTCGGCGTCGAGAAATGCCTTGGCTTCGTCCATCCCGGCATAGGCGTTGCCTGCCCCGAGCAATAGGACAAGCGCTGTCGTTGATGTCAAAAATTGCCGTCTCATGTGTTTCCTCCACTGTTTCAGTTTCAAGTGCGATCGGAGCAGCCGCCGGCACGCGGCCGCTCCAACAGTTTCCCCCTCTATACGTAGCGGAACACGCCAATGGCGTAGACCACGGAGAGAGCGAGAGCCCACCACAGGTTGGGTCCGACAAGACCCAGCCAAGCGAGATGGATAAAGGCGCTGCCAAGCAGCGATAGAAAGAGACGGTCGCCGCGCGTCGTCTCGAACCGCAGCACGCCAACCCGCGGATTGCCGCCCGGCGAGGCGTATTCCCAGATCGCCATGCCGCAGAGCAGCACCAGGATCGTGATGAAAAAGATCGCCGTCGGTAGCGTCCATGCCATCCAGGTAAGGTTCATGGTCATACCCTCCCCAAGGCAAAGCCTTTGGCGATGGTGTTGCGTATGAACTCTTGCGTTCGTTTCATCACACCCTCCCCAGGGCAAAGCCTTTGGCGATGTAGTTGCGGACGAACCAGATCACGAGCGCGCCTGGAAGGATGGTGAGCACGCCGGCGGCGGCCAGAACGCCCCAGTCGAGGCCCGAGGCCGAGACCGTGCGCGTCATGATCGCGGCGATCGGCTTGGCAGCGGTCGTGGTCAACGTTCGTGCGATCAGCAGCTCGACCCACGAGAACATGAAGCAGAAGAAGCAGGCCACGCCTACACCGCTCGCGATCAGCGGCATGAATATCCTGAGGAAGAAACGCGGGAAGGAATAGCCGTCAATATAGGCGGTCTCGTCGATTTCCTTCGGCACGCCCGACATGAAGCCTTCGAGAATCCAGACCGCCAGCGGGACGTTGAATAGGCAGTGCGCCAGCGCCACCGCGATATGGGTGTCGATCAGGCCAAATGCCGAATAAAGCTGGAAGAACGGCAGCGCGAACACCGCCGGTGGCGCCATGCGGTTGGTCAAGAGCCAGAAAAACAGGTGCTTGTCGCCAAGGAAGCGGTAGCGCGAGAAGGCATAGGCTGCCGGAAGCGCCACGGCGACGGAAATCACCGTGTTCATAACCACATAGATGATCGAGTTGATGTAACCCTTGTACCAGGACGGGTCGGTGAAGATCACCATGTAATTGGCGATCGTCGGGTTTCTCGGCCACAGCGAGAAGGTGCCGAGTATCTCCTGGTTGGTCTTGAAGCTCATATTGACCAGCCAGTAGATCGGCAGCATCAGGAAGATGATGTAGATGGTCGGCACCAGCCACCAGAACCTCGACTCCTCGCCCCGTCGCCGCATCTTGCGGGCCAGCGTGGCGTTCGCTATCTGCGCTTCCGCGCTAGCGGGGGTTTGCCGCATCAGCGTTCGTCCGTCGGCCGTGCTTTCCTCGAGTCGCGCCATCTCACTGCTCCGCGTCGTAGGCTGTCATGACGGTGTAGAACACCCAGGAAAGGAGCATGATGATCAAGAAATAGACGATCGACATGGCCGCTGCCTCACCGAGGTTGAACTCTCCGATGGCCAGCTTCACCAGATCGATCGACAGGAAAGTGGTGGTGTTGCCGGGCCCGCCGCCGGTGACGACGAACGGCTCGGTGTAGATCATGAAACTATCCATGAAGCGCAGCAGAACCGCGATCAGCAGCACGCGGTTCATCTTAGGCAGCTGGATATAGCGGAAGATCGCCCAGCGCGACGCACCGTCGATCTTCGCCGCCTGGTAATAGGCGTCGGGGATCGAGACCAATCCCGCGTAGCAGAGCAAGACCACAAGGCTCGTCCAGTGCCAGACGTCCATGACGATAACGGTGATCCAGGCGTCGAACGGGTCGTTGACATAGTTGTAGTTGAAGCCGAGCGCCCGCAGCGTATATCCGAGCAGGCCGATATCGACGCGGCCGAACACTTGCCAGATCGTGCCGACGACGTTCCAAGGAATGAGCAGCGGCAGCGCCATCAGCACCAGGCAGACCGGAACGCCCCAGCCCTTCTTCGGCATGTTGAGCGCAATGAAGATGCCGAGCGGAATCTCGATGATCAGGATGATGGCCGAGAAGGCCAGGTTGCGGGCCATCGCTTCCCAAAAACGGTCGGAATGCAGGATTTCCTCGAACCATTCCGAGCCCGCCCAGAAGAAGACGTTGTTGCCGAAAGTGTCCTGCACCGAATAATTCACGACCGTCATCAGCGGGATGATTGCCGAGAAAGCCACCAGCAAGAGCACCGGCAGCACCATGAACCAGGCCTTGTTGTTCCAGGTCCTTTCCATGCTCAGCCTCCCATCTCGACGCGCCAGGAATCGGCATAGATGTTGATGCCGGCCGGGTCGAAAGCGATCTTCGGATCGGCGGGAATGTCCTCATCCTCGCCGACGATCGCCGCGATGTCGCGGCCTTCGAAACTGGCCCGCACCACCTTGTGGCGGCCGATATCCTCGACCTTTCGGATTGAAACCGGCATGCCGGTAGCGCCAAGCCTGACATATTCGGGGCGGATACCAAGTTCGATCACGCCTGTGGTTCCAGCCTTGGGCGCGCCCGGCAATTCGATCGTCTGGCTGCCGAGCCGCGCGCTGCTGCCTTCGACCGCGACCGGCATGACGTTCATGCCCGGCGAGCCGATGAAATAGCCGACGAATGTATGCTTGGGGCGCTCGAACAATTCGGCCGGAGAGCCGATCTGCACGATCTCGCCCTCATACATGACGACGACGTTCTCGGCGAAGGTGAGCGCCTCGGTCTGGTCGTGCGTGACATACACCATGGTGAAACCAAAGCGCCTGTGCAACTGCTTCAGCTGCGAGCGCAGCACCCACTTCATATGCGGATCGATGACGGTCAGCGGCTCGTCGAACAGGATCGCGTTGACATCGGAACGCACCAGCCCGCGTCCGAGCGAGATCTTCTGTTTCTGGTCGGCAGTCAGCCCCCTCGCCTTTCTCCGGGCCATATCGGCCAATCCCGTCATTTCCAGCGTCTCGCGCACCTTGCGATCGACGTCGGGTTCCGGAACGCCGCGGTTGCGCAGCGGGAAGGCCAGATTGTCATAGACGGTCATGGTGTCGTAGATGACCGGGAACTGGAATACTTGCGCGATGTTGCGCTCCTGCGTCGACAGATTGGTCACGTCCTTGCCGTCGAACAGAAGCTCGCCGTGTGACGGGTACAACAGGCCGGAAATGATGTTGAGCAGCGTGGTCTTGCCGCAGCCCGACGGCCCTAGCAGCGCATAGGCGCCGCCGTCCTCGAAGGCGTGATGCACCTCCTTCAGCGCATAGTCCTTGTCCGACTTCGGATGCGGCCCGTAGGCGTGGCGGATGTGGTTGCAGTCGATGCGCGCCATGTGCCCTCCTCCCTCAAGCCGCCAGCATCTGTGGCGGCGCGGCCGAGCGGCCGTTCGCGTCGAAAACCATGATGTGCCGCGGATCGATGAACACCTCGATGGTCTGGTCAGGCTCAAACACCAGGATGCCGTGCTCCAGCATCACCCAGCGGACATCGGCGAAGTCGAGATGCACAAAGCTCTCCGAACCGGTGATCTCGGTGACCGAGACCTTGGCTCTCACCGGAACCGCTGACGGGCTCGGCCGAGTAAGAGAGAGATGGTGGGGCTGGAAGCCGATCGTGTAACTCGTATCGGCAATACCGGCGAGCTCAGCCGGCACCGGGAGGTTCACCCCACCATCAAGAAGGAAGCTCGAGCCGCTCTTCTTCAGCACAATCGTGTTGAGCGGCGGATCCGCGAAAGTCTTGGCCGTGACGAGGTCGTTCGGCCTGCGAAAGACGTCGATCGTGGGGCCGAACTGAGTGATGCGGCCTTCGGAAAGCGTCGCCGTGTTGCCGCCGAGCAGCAAAGCTTCGTGCGGCTCCGTCGTGGCGTAGACGAAGATGGTGCCGCTCGCCGCGAAGATTTTCGGCAATTCCGCACGCAGCTCCTCGCGCAGTTTGTAATCGAGATTGGCGAGCGGCTCGTCGAGCAGCACGAGGCTGGCGTTCTTGACGATGGCGCGCGCCAGCGCGGTGCGCTGCTGCTGGCCACCCGAGAGGCTGAGCGGCGTGCGGTCGAGAAAGGGCGTCAGCTTGAGCAGGGCTGCAGCATTGCGCACCTCCTTGTCGATCTTTGCCCGCTCGGTCCCGGCCACCCTCAGCGGCGAGGCGATGTTCTCGTAAACGGTCATCGCCGGATAGTTGATGAACTGCTGGTAGACCATGGCGACGTTGCGCTTCTGCACCGGGATACCGGTGACATCCTTGCCGTCGAACCAGACCGAACCGGATGTCGGAACATCAAGGCCGGCCATCAGCCGCATCAGGCTGGTCTTGCCGGAGAGCGTCGGTCCGAGAAGGACGTTGAGCGAGCCGTGCTGAAGCGTCAGGGACACGTCGCGTATATGCTCCGTCGCGCCGACCGTCTTCGTCACGTTTCTCAGTTCCAGCATGATGCCTCCTCCCAGGCTTTCTGCATCAGTCAGACCCCACTATTCGGCAGCCGCGACATGGCGCCGGCTTATCCCGCGCATGAATTCGTCGAGCGCTGCCGCCTGCTCGCGGCCCAGATGCAGGCCGCGCTTGGTCCTGCGCCACAATACATCTTCGGCCGTCATCGCCCATTCATTTTGAACGAGGTACCGCACCTCGGCCTCGTAGAGATCGGCGCCGAAGTTCCGGCCAAGGTCGGCATTCGATCTGGCGAGGCCCAGCAGCATCCTTGCGCGAGTCCCGTAAAGCCGGGTCAGGCGGCGCGCCAGGCGCGCGTCGAGGAACGGATAGGCCGTTTTCAGTTTCGCCACTTCGGCATCGAAGCCGCTCGCCGGGAAATCGCCGCCCGGAAGCGGCGCGTTTGCCGTCCACGGCTTGCCGCGCTTGCCGAGAAAACCCTCGATTTTCTCGAGCATCGATTCCGACAGTCGGCGATAAGTGGTGATCTTGCCGCCAAAAGTGTTGACGATCGGTGCCGTGCCCTCGCCGCCGTCGGCCTTCAGCACATAGTCGCGGGTCGCTTCCTGCGCCTTGGAGGCGCCGTCGTCATAAAGCGGGCGCACGGCGGAATAAGTCCAGACGATGTCCGAACGCTTGACCGGTTTCGCGAAATATTCGCTCGCCGCAGCACAGAGGTAATCGATCTCTGCGTCGCTGATCTTCACGCCATGCGGGTCGCCAGGATAGTCCTGGTCGGTGGTGCCGATCAGCGTGAACTCTTCCTCGTAGGGAATCGCGAAAATTATGCGGCCGTCCTTGTTCTGGAAAAAATAGGCGCGCGGATCGTCGAACTTCTTAGCGATGACGATATGGCTGCCCTGTACCAGCCGGACATTGTGCACGTCGTTCAAGCCGACGGTCGCGGACAGCACCTGGTCAACCCATGGACCGGCGGCGTTGACCAAAAGCCGCGCCTTGACCTCCTCGGTGTCCCCGGTCTGCGTGTTTTCCAGCCTAACCGCCCAAAGCCCGCCTTCACGACGTGCGCCGATGACTTTCGTTCGGGTTCGGATCGTCGCGCCGCGGTCGGCGGCGTCGCGGGCGTTCAACGCCACCAGCCGCGCATCGTTGACCCAGCCGTCGGAATACTCGAAGGCCTTTCGAAACAACGGCTTCAGCGGCTTGCCGGCCGGATCCCTTGCCATGTCCAGCGTCTTGGTCGCCGGCAGCAACTTGCGTCCGCCAATGTGGTCGTAAAGGAAAAGGCCGAGCCTGATCAGCCAGGCCGGGCGCAGACCCTTGGCATAGGGCAGCACGAAGCGCATCGGCCAGATGATGTGCGGCGCGTTCTTCCACAGAATCTCGCGCTCCATCAGCGCCTCGCGCACCAGGCGGAACTCATAGAACTCGAGGTAGCGCAAGCCGCCATGGATCAGTTTGGTCGAGCCGGAGGAGGTTCCGCTGGCCAGATCGTTCATTTCGGCAAGGAAGACCGAAAAGCCGCGCCCAACTGCATCGCGGGCAATGCCGCAGCCGTTGATACCGCCACCGATGACGAAGATGTCATGGATCGGGGGTGCGTCCACAAAAGTCCTCCCGGATTTCGCATTGCAGCATTTTTAGGTTTTTACGAAACCGTGACGGGATTATTTCGAAATGAGAACGAATGTCAAACGAAATATAAACGGCGACAATTGCCGCAACGGCACCCTTTAGGAGAGCGACGTTTCGATCAGTTGAACCTCTGCCTCCTGGCAGATTTTGCGCACCGACGGGATGTCGCAGCGATCGGTGATGAAGGTGTTGACCTGCGACAGGTGGCCGATCCGGACCGGCGCCGTCCGCTCGAACTTGGTCTGGTCGGAGACGAGGATCACATGCCGGGCATTGGCGATGATCGCCTGCGCCACCTTCACTTCACGAAAATCGAAATCGAGCAGCGCACCGTCATGGTCGATCGCCGAGGCGCCGATCACCGCGTAGTCGACCTTGAACTGCCTGATGAAATCGACCGCCGCCTCGCCGACCACGCCGCCGTCGGAACCACGCACGACGCCGCCGGCGATCACCACCTCGATCGAAGGATATATACGCATCCTGTTGGCAACATTGATGTTATTGGTGATGACCATCAGGCCACTATGATCAAGAAGCGCCTTGCTGACCGACTCCGTCGTGGTGCCGATATTGATGAACAGCGAGGCATTATCCGGGATCAGCCTGGCCGCCGCGCGACCGATCGCCTCCTTCTCGTCGGCGGCGATCTTGCGCCGTGCCTCATATTCCATGTTCTCGATGCCGGAGGGAAACAGCGCCCCGCCATGAATGCGCGACAGCAGCCGCTGGTCGCACAGATCGTTGAGGTCCTTGCGGATGGTCTGCGGCGTCACGTTGAAATGCGTCGCCAGATCGTCGACCAGCACGCGGCCGTGGTCCTTGGCCATCTGGATGATCTCTGAATGGCGCGGCGACAGATACATTGGGGAAGCTCCCGTTTTCGTTTTTCTTGTCTATAGCGGAAAACGAAAGTGATGAAAAGGCATAAGCCGGCTAACGAAATCACATGCGTCCAAAGACAAACCTCGGCGCAACTTTGCCGACCAATTCAACTCAACCCAGACCGCGGGCGATTTCGGTGACGACTTCGAAAGCGGTGTCGACATCCGCCGCCGTCGTATCGAACTGGCCGACCTGAAAGCGGATCGCCACCTGTCCGCCCACCCGTGTCTGGGTCAGGTAGATGCGGCCATCGTCGTTGATCGCGTTGACCAGCCGCAGATTGTGTTCGTCCGAATCGATTCCCGCCGCCGCCAGATGCCGGAACGAGAACAACGACAGCATCGGTTCCGTGACGATCTCGAAATCCGGTTCCCCGGCCAGCCGCTCGGCAAGGCCTTCGCTCCAGGCGACATGGTTGCGGATCATGCTCCGGAGATTTTCCAGCCCGTGGGCGCGTAGCAGGAACCATAGTTTCAGTGCGCGAAAGCGCCGCCCGAGCGGCACCGACCATTCGGAATAGTTGATGATGCCGTCGCGCCCGTGCGTCTTCAGGTAATCCGGCTTGATGGCCAGCGTCCGCACCAGGTCTTCCGGCCGGCGGATAAACTGGATCGAGCAGTCGAATTGCGCACCCAGCCATTTGTGCGGGTTGAAGACGATAGAATCCGCGTGCTCCACGCCCGCCCAGAAATGCCGGTATTCCGGACATATCATCGCCGAACCGGCCCAGGCGGCATCGACATGCACATAGAGCCCCTGCCGTTTCGCCACCGCGGCGACTTCGGCGATGTCATCGGTGCCGCCGGTGCTGGTGCCGCCGACACAAGCAATGATGCCGGCCGGCAGCATGCCCGCCTCCCGGTCGGCGACGATCGCCTCTTCCAGGGCTGCGACATCCATGGCGCGAAAGCGGCCGGCAACCGGAATGCGCACGAGGTTGTCCTCGCCGATGCCCGATACCCAGATCGCCCGGTCGATGGAGGTATGAACCTGGTCGGAAGAATAGACGCGCAATGTCGGCTGGCCTTGCAGGCCCTTCTCGTTGCCCTGCCAGTCGAGCGCGCGCTCGCGCATGGTCAACACGGCGGCGAGCGTCGCCGACGATGCCGAATCCTGCATGACGCCGGAAAACCCTTCCGGCAGACCAAGCGCCTGACGCATCCAGTCGACGACGCGCGTCTCGAGCTCGGTCGCTGCCGGCGAGGTCTGCCAGAGCATGCATTGCGCGGCCATCACCGAGACCAGATATTCGGCCACCACCGAAACCGGTGCGGCGTTGGCCGGGAAATAGGCGAAGAAGCGCGGATGCTGCCAATGCGTCATGCCCGGCAGGATCTTTTGCTCGAAGTCGGCGAAGATCTCATCCATCGGCTCCGCCGCTTCAGGCGGCGAAGTCTCTACGCTCTTGAAAATGCCACCCGGCTCGACCAGCGGCCGCACCGGTCTTTCGCGCAGCGAGTTGCGATAGTCGGCGCCCCAATCCGCAGCGCGCCTCGACCATTGCCGGAAATCGTCGTTGTTCATCGCACCTCCGGAAAGACGGGCCGTCTATTCGGGAAAATCAGGCAAGCTCGCAAAGGCAGTCTTCAGCGCGTTCGACCAGCCGTCTGAGATGGTGCGGTAGTATTGATCGTCCTGGGCTATCCGCTTCTTCAGGCTGACCTTGTAGGCGTCCTTTTCGTAGAATAGCAGGTCGAGCGGCAGACCGACCGACAGGTTCGATTTCAGCGTCGAGTCGAACGAGACCAGCAGTAGCTTCACCGTCTCGGCGAAACTCATCGTCTTTTCATAGGCGCGGATGATGATCGGCTTGCCGTATTTGGTCTCGCCGATCTGGAAAAACGGCGTGTCGTCGGTCGATTCGATGAAATTGCCTTCCGGATAGATCATGAACAGCCGCGGCGCGCTGCCCTTGATCTGGCCGCCGAGGATGAAGGAGGCATTGAAATAGGAATCCGCCCTGTCGCCGGTTGGTGACGAACTGGCGATGACTTCCTTGACGGTATCACCGACCATCCGCACCGTCTGGTACATGGAGGGCGTTTCGAGCAGTGTCGCGTGGCGATCGCCAACTGCCTTGGTGCGCTCGTCGAGCAGGCTGACGACCGCCTGCGTCGTCGCCAGATTGCCGGCCGACATCAGCACGATGACGCGCTCGCCCGGTTCCTCCCAGACATGCATCTTCTTGAAGGTCGAGATCGAATCCATGCCGGCATTGGTGCGCGTGTCGGACATGAACACGAGCCCGCGATCGATCTTCAGGCCGACGCAATAGGTCATCGAATCTCTTTGGCAGCAATCTTGCCGGGGATTACTGCTCTACCGTGACGGTGACCGCAAGCTGTTCTTCCGCTTGTCCCAGCCGAATTCCCGATACGGGCGTGGCGTCGCGGTAATCACGGCCGGTCGCCACCTTTACATAGCGTTCGTCGGGCGAAATGCCGTTGGCGACGTCGAACGCGACCCAGCCCAGGCCCGCAACATGCGCCTCGGCCCAGGCATGGCTTGCCGCCTGCTCGACCGCAGCATCCATCATCAGATAGCCGCTGACGTAGCGGGCCGGAAACCCCATGGCGCGCGCGGCGGCGGCAAAGATGTGGCTGTGGTCCTGGCAGACGCCGGTCTTGAGCGCCAGAGCGTCCTCGGCCGGGGTCGTCGCGTTGGTGGTGCCTGGCGTATAGGCGACACGCTCGCCGATCACGGCCATCAGCCGGTGCAACCTTTCGATATCGGTCCCCTCGCCGACCGACGCCGCGAGTTCGCGAATGCCGCTGCCGATCGTGGTCAACGGCGTTTCATGGCCAAACAGCCAGAGCGGCGCGAAGCCCTGATGTGGCCCGGAGACGCCCGATGTGTCGCGTGTCACCACCTCGCCTGATGCCTCGACGGTGATGAAATCGCGCTCGCCTTCGACGCTCAACAGTCGTGTGTCGTTGCCGAAATGGTCGCTGAAGCGCACTTCCTCGCGAGCCCCTTCGATCTTCAGCGACCAGGACAAGACGGTCTGCGTCGATCCGCTGACCGGAAGCAGCCGCAGCCGCTGCAGCAGATAATGCACCGGCGCATCGTAGCGGTATTCGGTCCGGTGGGTGATCTTCAGCCGCATGGCTTCCTCAATAGAATCGATAGTCCTGCGCGATCTCGTCGCCGAGCCTGATGTTGTCGCGGATGAAATTCGCCAGGAATTCATGCAGGCCGGCGTCGAATATGTCCTTGATCGAGCCGGCCGCCAGCATGGCCTGGGTCTTGCCGGCTGTCGCATGACAGGCATGGCGCTCGCCATAATCGTCGCCCAGGAATCTGAGATGCTCCGTCAGGAAACGATAGCAGAAGGTCAGCGAGCGCGGCATGCGAACGTTGAGGATCAGATAGTCGGCGATGTTGCTCGGCTTGTAGTCGGCCTCGTAGACCCAGCGATAGGAGCGATGCGCCGACACCGAGCGCAGGATCGATTCCCACTGGTAATTGTCGAGCGTGGAGCCGACCCACGAGATCGACGGCAACAGCACGTAGTATTTCACATCCAGGATGCGTGCCGTGTTGTCGGCGCGTTCGACATAGGTGCCGAGCTGCGAGAAATCGAAGATCTCATTGCGCAGCATGGTGCCGTAGAACGAGCCGCGGATCAGGGCCGTCTCGCGCTTGATCGCGTCGAGCACACTGGGCAGGTCGCGCTCGTCGATCGGCCTGGCCAGCATCCGCTTAAGCGACATCCAGGCTTCGTTGATGCTTTCCCAGGTTTCGCGCGTCAGCGCGGTGCGCACCATGCGGGCATTGTTGCGAGCCGTCTCGATCGACGCCATCGTGCTCGACGGGTTGGATGTGTCGCGCAGCAGGAAATCGGCGACGTTGGCGGCGGTATAGTCGGAATATTTCTGCGTGAAGGCAGCATCCGAGCCGGCGCTGAGCAGCACCGAATTCCACTCTTCGGAGGCATTCTGGGTGCGGGTCAGCGCCATGCGCAGCCCGGCATCGACCAGCCGCGCCATGTTTTCCGCCCGCTCGATATAGCGGTTCATCCAGTAGAGCCCGTTGGCGGTGCGGCCTAAAAGCATCAAAAAACCTTCAAGTGAAAATTAATCATCGAGCACCCACGTATCCTTGGTGCCGCCGCCCTGCGATGAGTTGACCACCAGCGAGCCTTCCTTGAGCGCCACGCGCGTCAGCCCGCCCGGCACGATCTGGATGCGGTCGGAAACCAGCACATAGGGCCTGAGATCGACATGGCGCGGCGCCAGTCCTTTGTCGGTCAGGATCGGACAGGTCGACAGCGCCAGTGTCGGCTGGGCGATGTAGTTCGACGGTTTTGCCGCGAGTTTCTTGGAAAAATCCTCGCATTCCTTCTTGGTCGCCGCCGGCCCCACCAGCATGCCGTAGCCGCCGGACCCGTGAACTTCCTTCACCACCAGCTCATGGATGTGTTCGAGCACATATTTCAGGCTGTCCGGCTCCGAGCAGCGCCAGGTCGGGATGTTGCCGAGGATCGCCTTGCGGCCGGTGTAGAATTCGACGATCTCGGGCATGTAGGAATAGATCGCCTTGTCGTCGGCGATGCCGGTTCCCGGCGCATTGGCGATGGTGATGTTGCCGGCGCGGTAGACATCCATGATGCCCGGCACGCCAAGTGCCGAGTCCGGACGGAAGGTCAGCGGATCGAGGAAAGAATCATCGACCCTTCGATAAAGCACGTCGATCTGCTTGTAGCCTTCGGTCGTGCGCATCGCGACATGGCCGTCGACGACGCGCAGATCCTGTCCCTCGACAAGCTGCACGCCCATCTGATCGGCAAGGAAGGCATGCTCGAAATAGGCGGAGTTGAGGCAGGCGTCAGCACGGCGATGGTCGGCGCGCCCTTGGTGCTTTGCGGCCGCACCGCTGCCAGCGATTGGCGCAAGAGCTGCGGATAGTTTTCCACCGGGCGTACCTTGATCTGCTGGAACAGCTCGGGAAAGAGCTGCATCATCGTCTCGCGGTTCTCCAGCATGTAGGAGACGCCGGACGGCGTGCGCGCATTGTCCTCCAGCACGTAGAACTCGTTCTCGCTGATGCGCACGATATCGACGCCGATGATATGGGTGTAGACGCCCGCCGGCGGCCGCACTCCGATCATCTCCGGCAGGAACGCCTCGTTCTTGGCGATCAATTCCTTGGGGACGCGCCCGGCGCGCAAGATCTCCTGGCGGTGGTAGATATCGTCGAGGAAGGCGTTCAGCGCCTGGACGCGCTGCTCGATGCCTTGCGTCAGCCGTCGCCATTCATTGCCGGATATGATGCGCGGAACGATATCGAAGGGAATCAGGCGTTCGGAGGCTTCCTGCTCGCCATAGACGGCAAAGGTGATGCCGGTCTTGCGAAAGACGCGTTCGGCGTCCTGCATCTTTTCAGTAAGCCTGGCCGGATCCTGCTCCTTCAGCCAGCGATCGTAAGCCGAATACGGTTTTCTCAATCCGGAGATTTCCGGAAGCATTTCGTCGAAGGCTGCCAATCGCATACTCCCCTGTGAGGCCATTTCACTGGCGTCACCGGAGAAAATCAAGCGCAATCGGCGATTTGGAGGACGCGGGCGATCAGTATGTGGCGGCTGCCTAAAATTAGGGCAGCACCAATATGGCTGCGATCAGGCTTTGCCTTATGTCCAGGCAGGCGGCAGGCGCTGCTCAGAACGCGCGAAAGGTGACGACCGTGAACGTGTCCTTGATGCCTGGAAGAATCTGCACCTTCTCGTTGACGAAATGGCCGATGTCTTCCTCGTCGTCGACGTAGAATTTGGCGAGCAGATCGTAGTTGCCGGCTGTCGAGTAGATTTCCGAAGCGATCTCGGCATCGGCCAAAGCGCTGGCAACGTCATAGGCCTTGCCCAGATCGCACTTTATCTGCACGAAAAATGCCTTCATTGACCGGTCCTGCTCAAGCTTGCGCCTACAGCGCCGCGCGTCCTTCAGAACGCGCAAAGGACGCTGTAGCACTTTGATTGCGCATGATCCTTTCCGAAAATCGATTCCGATTTTTGGGGTCATGCGCATAGGCGGCCCTTGTGGCAGACTGCCGCGCGGCTTTCAAGCATCAGGACGGCGCTCAGGCAGAACCCGATTTAAAGGAAGAAGCTTAACTGCGGCCGGACGGCGAATGTTCGCGGCTGCTGAAACCGTGAAGCGCCGCCGACCGTATGTTATCGTCGGGCCGGATGGCAAGGATTACACGGCCGTCTACACGCAACAGCCCGACGGCAGCTTCCGCATCACCGGCTGCAGCCTGCGCTGCTTCCACTTCGCTGAGCACCTGAGCGCCTGCCCGAGCCGCGACGGTCTGATCAATCGCGCCGCCGGTAAAGCGTCCAGCTCAGCCCTGATAGGCCCCAGTTCCTTGACGCATCAATTCGCTCATAGGCAAGTGCGCAAGCCGACGCGGGTTCGACCCGTTTCGATTGTATGTCAGGATCCCCCTCCATGATCAGCCAAGCGGGACGTCGAATGCATAGTTCGTCTTTCGGGACGAACCAAGCCTGACGGCCTGTCCGCGCTGCAAAGTAGTCGACGACCATCGCAGTCCGGAAGTCGTGGTTGCTGGCATAGGTGGTGGCACCGTTTTGCGTCATCTGCCCCACGATCGAGGCATAGGAACCGCGGCCATATTCGTAGAACTGCAGCAGCGACGATATGCTGCCGCTCATCATGACCGCGAGCGCTCCTGCCGCCAGATATCTTTTGAACCCGCCCGCATCGAAGCCGCGACCGAGCATCTCGCCAGTCCAAAGCAGCAACAACGTTCCACTGACGATGAAATAGCGTGGGATCTGGAGATTGGGCAGATTCGCTGCGCACATGAGGGCAGGCAATCCCACAATTCCGATGACGTAGAGACTGGCCCGACGATCACGCCATATGCCGGCAGAGATGCAGACCATGCCGCAGGCAGCAGCGATGCAGGTCCAATCGCCAATCCAGGACGGCAGGCCCAGCAGATATCTGATCACCCCGCCATATCCCTTTGCGAACGCCTGGAACGAGAAAGGCGAAACACCCCCGACGACGAAGCCGGACAGCTGGGCGCCGACGACCACGCAGATGGCCAACGGCAGCACCGCAAGGACGGCAGGCGTGAAAGTCAAACCGACGTCAGCGAGTGTGCGGCCAATCCTTTCCGTGCGCAGCCAAGTGACCCATGTGGTCCAGGCTACAAGGACCGGCACCATTTCGATCATCGTGAGGTGAGACAGCAGGCCCAGCAGGATCGCCGCGGCCAAAGCGATGACCGATGAACCTCGTTTGTCGAGCCAGCGTTCCAGAAAAACCACAGAAAGGAGCGTGAACAGCACCAGCCCGGCGTAGCCGCGCGCTTCCGAGCCGTAGTGGACCATCGGATAGCTCACTGCAAACAGCAGACTTGTGGAAATCATCGCCCATCGCCCGCGTGGCACTGCTGCAGCTGCAACAATCGTGCTGGCGCCGAACGCGATGGACAGGCCTCGTTGGAGCAGCGGCGAAGTATCAGGGCCGATCAGATACAGATAGGCCGAATTGAGGAAATGATTGTTGTCGTGATTTACGCGCCAGAAGATCTGGTTGATCGAGGTGAGCGGCTCGATGAGAGAAAAACTCCAGATCTCGTCCAGCCAGAGATCGCCGCGTGCGCCCAGCAACCGCAGAACAAGGCCAGCCACAACGATCGCAAAAATCGCAAGCGATGGCTTGGCCATCCATCGCCGGACCGACATGAAAGAAGAGGCGCAAGGTTCGGCAACGCCGTTCGTCCGCGCCGTCACTTCTGAAGCTGAAGCTTGTCCCGAGACGAACAGGTTCTTGGTCCCCGCCCAATGCCATCCCGGCAATGCTTATTCGTCAGTCGTTTCAAAACAGTTCCCGGACAGGCTTTAGCGGGCTGGAATATCGCCCCTTGCCCAGCCCTCAGAAATTTCCACCGCCCGAGTCTCGAAGGCGCCGGCCTCGATGGCGGCACGAATGTCCTGCATCAGCTTCTGGTAGTAGGAAAGATTGTTCCAGGTCAGCAGCATCGCCCCCAACGCCTCTTGCGAGCGGACCAGATGGTGCAGATAGGCGCGCGAATAATCTCTGGCGGCCGGGCAGTCGCTCTCCTCGTCCAGCGGGCGCGGATCGTCGGCATGGCGAGCGTTGCGCAGATTGACCTTGCCGCGCCGTGTATAGGCGAGGCCATGACGGCCGGCGCGCGTCGGCATCACGCAATCGAACATGTCGATGCCGCGCGCCACCGATTTCAAGATGTCGTCAGGCGTGCCGACACCCATCAGATAGCGCGGCCTGTCCGCCGGCAGCTCCGGGCAGGTGATTTCGAGCATTTCGAGCATCACCGCTTGCGGCTCGCCGACGGCCAGCCCGCCTATCGCATAGCCCTTGAGGTCCATCGCTTTCAGCGCCTGCGACGAGCGCAGCCGCAAGGCCGGTATGTCGCCGCCCTGGACGATGCCGAACATCGCCTTGCCCTGCTGATCGCCGAACGCCGTCTTGCAACGCTCGGCCCAGCGCAGCGACAGCTCCATGGCCCGCTCGATCTCTTTCTCCATGGCCGGCAGCGCAGTGCATTCGTCGAGCTGCATCTGGATGTCGGAATCGAGCAGTCCCTGGATCTCGATCGAGCGCTCGGGCGACATCTCATAGGCGGCGCCGTCGATGTGCGAGCGGAAGGTGACGCCCTTCTCGGTGAGTTTCCTCAGCTTCGACAGCGACATAACCTGGAAGCCGCCGCTGTCGGTCAGGATCGGATGCGGCCAGCGGGCGAATTCATGCAGGCCGCCAAGCCGCGCCACACGTTCGGCGCCGGGCCGCAGCATCAGATGATAGGTGTTGCCCAGGATGATGTCCGAGCCGACGCCACGCACCTGATCCATATACATGGTCTTGACCGTGCCGCCGGTGCCGACCGGCATGAAGGCGGGCGTGCGGATTTCTCCGCGCGGCATGGTGATCGCGCCGCGCCGCGCTTTGCCGTCGGTCGCCAGCACCTCGAAGGTAAACGCCTTAGTCATTGAATTCCTTGTGTATACCGGACGCGCGTCCATCGTTATCCTCCTTGAACAGCAGACTTGCGTCTCCGTAGGAATAAAACCTGTAGCGGTTCTCGATCGCATGCGCATAGGCCGCACGCATCGTTTCCAGACCGCAAAACGCCGAAACCAGCATGAACAGCGTCGAGCGCGGCAGATGGAAATTGGTCATCAGCATGTCGGCGGCCTTGAAACGGTAGCCGGGCGTGATGAAGATGTCCGTCGGGCCGGACCACGCGGCGAGCCGGCCGTCCTCCCGCGCAGCGCTTTCAAGCAGGCGCAGCGACGTCGTGCCGACGGCGATGATGCGCCCGCCACGCGCCTTTGCCGCGTTCAGCGCCTCGGCGGTTTCCGCGCTGACCGAGCCGATCTCGGCATGCATCTTGTGATCGGCGGTGTCGTCGACTTTCACCGGCAGGAACGTGCCGGCGCCGACATGCAGGGTGACGAAGCGCCGCTCGACGCCTTTGGCATCGAGCGCGGCGAAAAGCTCCGGCGTGAAATGCAGGCCGGCCGTGGGTGCCGCCACGGCGCCCTCCTCCCTGGCATAGATGGTCTGGTAGTCGCTGCGGTCGCGCTCGTCGTCATCGCGCTTCGAGGCGATGTAGGGCGGCAACGGAATGTGGCCGACGGCATGCAGCGCCTCGTCGAGGAATGGACCTGACAGGTCAAAGCCAAGCAACGCCTCGCCGGCCTCGCCCTTCTCGATCACCGTGGCATCGAGCTGGCCGAGAAAGCAGGAATTGGTGTCATGGCCGAAATGGATGCGGTCGCTAACGGCGATGCGCTTGCCCGGCCGCATGAAAGCCAGCCAGCGGTCGGGAGCCACCCGCATGTGCAGCGTGGCTTCGACTTGCGCCGCCGCTTCGCCGCGCCGCCTGATGCCTTTCAACTGCGCCGGAATGACCTTGGTGTCGTTGAAGACCAGCACATCACCGGCCTCGAGCAGGGTCGGTAGCTCGCGCACCGTCCGGTTCTCAAGCCCCTCACCCGGCCTGACAACCAGCATTTTGGCGCTGTCGCGCGGTTCTGCCGGTCGAAGCGCGATGCGCTCCTCCGGCAGATCAAAGTCGAAAAGGTCGACGCGCAAGAAAATCCCGCCTCAAGGTTCCGGGCAGGTCACCGCCCAGGCGCCAACACCGTCGATGCTCAGCGTGCCGCCCATTGCGAAATTGGACTGTTCGCGGGCCTTGACCAGTCGCAGTTTGGCGACAATCGAGCTGATACCCTCGTCGGTGAGATCGATCGCCATGTGCTGGTCGTCCTCGAATGCCTGTCCGACGATCACTTTCGTCGATCCCGGCTGACCGTCGGTGGTCCATGTCTTGCCGCCGGCATCCAGCCACACGCGCGCGACTGCGATCGCGGCGGTGTTTCCCATCAGGACATCGATCGATGCCGCGTCGCCTTCAGCGCTGCAAACGATCGATTCCGTCGCCAGCGCCGAAGTGGCCGCCGCGACAAGCATCAGAGTGATAGCCGCGACAGCCCGGTAGATCATTTCACGTCGGCCGCGACCTTCAGCGACACGATCTTGTCGGGATCCGGCACCGGCTCGCCGCGCTTGATCTTGTCGACATTGTCCATGCCTTCGATGACCTGGCCCCAGACCGTGTATTGGCGATTGAGGAAGGCGGCATCATCGAAGCAGATGAAGAACTGCGAGTTGGCCGAGTTCGGGTTCTGCGAGCGCGCCATCGAGCAGGTGCCGCGGCCATGGTTGGCGTTGGAGAACTCGGCCTTCAGGTCGGGCTTGTCGGAGCCGCCCGTGCCGGCACGGGCGGGCGCGAAAGAGGGCTTGCTGGAATTGCCGAATTTCACATCGCCGGTCTGCGCCATGAAGCCGTCGATGACGCGATGGAACACCACGCCGTCATAAGCGCCTTCGCGCGCCAGTTCCTTGATGCGGCCGACATGGCCGGGCGCCAGATCGGGAAACAGTTCGATGACGACCTTGCCCTTGGTCGTTTCCATGATGAGCGCGTTCTCGCGGTCCTTGATCTCGGCCATGTCAGAATATCCTTTGAAACTAATGGGTTTACTTGCCGTCGGCGGCGATACGCACCTTGATCATGCGATCGGGACCGGTGACAACCCCGTTCTGCGCCTCGTCGCCTTTCTTTATCTGGTCCACCAACTCCATGCCTTTCTCGACATTGCCGACGATGGTGTACTGGCCATCGAGCGGCGGCGCCGGCGCGAACATGATGAAGAACTGCGAATTGGCGGAATCCGGGTTTTGCGAGCGGGCCATTCCGACGACGCCGCGCACGTAGCGCTCGGATGTCGAGAATTCAGCCGGCAGGTCGGGAAGATCGGAAGCGCCGGTGCCGACAGCATCGGCGTTGAAACCGTTCTTCATGTTGCCGAACTTCACGTCGCCGGTCTGTGCCATGAAGCCGTCGATGACGCGGTGGAAAGCGACGCTGTCGTAAGCGCCCTGGCGCACCAGCTTCTTGATCTGCTCGACATGCTTCGGCGCGAGATCAGGCCTGAGTGCGATGGTCACGTCGCCGCCCTTCAGCGTGATGATCATGGTGTTTTCCGGATCGGCGGCGAAGGCCGAAACGGATGCAGCCACAAGGCCGAAAAGAACGACAAAGCAGGTGGCGAGCCTTTTGAGCTGCATGGATCTTTCTCCGAAAACCTTTGTTTCATGCATATCGCTGTCCCGAAACCGGGTTCGACTTCTGGGCGACATGCCTTATTTCGCGAATTTGGCGGTGAGTACGCCAGCCACAGCCGCCGGCACGAAGGGGCGGATGTCGCCTCCCATCGAGGCTATCTGACGGACAAGTGTGGCGGTAATGGTTCGCACCGAAGGGCTGGCGGGCAGAAAAACCGTCTGCAGTTCCGGCGCCATGGTCTCGTTCATGCCGGCCATCTGCATCTCGTAGTCGAGATCGGTGCCGTCGCGCAGGCCGCGGATCATGATCGAGGCACCCTGCTTCCTGGCCGCGTCGATGACCAGCCCGTCGAAAGCGACAACCTTGATGCGGGCGCCGTCACGGCCGAATTCGGCCTTCGTCGCCGCTTCGATGAGGCCGACCCGTTCCTCGAACGAAAACAGCGGCTTCTTGCCGGGATGAATGCCGATCGCCGCATAGACGGTGTCCGCCACGGCCAGCGACGCCTTCAGCACGTCGAGATGGCCGTTGGTCAGCGGGTCGAAGGAGCCGGCATAAAGGGCGATGCGTTCGGTCATGGCAGGTGCTTCTAGCGAGCCTCTCTCGCAAAGGCAATCCGATCAGCGAGCCGCCGATGCATGTCGCCCAAAAGTGCGCAGCGGTTTTGGGACTAGGACAGGCACCCAGACGGGGACTCAATGCGCATCGCCTGGGCCACGTTAATCGCGATGCGCTTTGAGTGAACCTTTTGGCTGAAATGAACGACAGATGAACGGGCCGATCACAGAGGCTTCACGCAGCGTTCACTAGGTTGCAGCTTCAGAAGATGAAACCAAAACCCCATTTAAACGTTGTTAGGCGCAGGAGAACACGCACATGCTGATCTACATGCTCGCCGCCGCAATGACCGTCGCCATGCTGATTGCAACCGTATTCGGGTTGCATCAGGAAGCAGGGCGTGTCCGCGCCAAGGCCAATACCAAACGGTTCGAGGGCTTCGGCATCCGCAAGCCTTATCGCCACTTCTGAACCGGCCGTTATTTGTTGACGGCGCCGGCCCATCGGGCCGGCATTTCCCCATCAAGGCCTACTCGCCGCTGTTGTCCGGGTCAGCACCGGCATCCGGGCTGGCGTTGCCCTCAACACTCTCTTCGGCTTCCTCGTCCGATTGCGGTTCCGATATCCGCTCCACCGAAACGACCTTCTCGCCGTCGGCCGTGTTGAAGATGGTCACGCCCTTGGTGGCGCGGCTGGCGAAACGAATGCCGTTGACCGGCACGCGGATGACGGTGCCGCCGTCCGAGACAAGCATGATCTGGTCGTCGTTGCCGACCGGGAAGGTCGCCACCAGGCGACCGATCTCGGCCGCTTTCGACACGTCGGTGGCGCGAATGCCCTTGCCGCCGCGCCCTGTAAGGCGGAAATCATAGGAAGACGAACGCTTGCCGTAGCCATATTCCGTCACCGTCAGCACGAACTGCTCATGTGCCTTGAGGAATTCGTAGCGCTCGTCGGAAAGCTCCGTCTCCTCGCCAACCTCTTCATTGGTAAGCTGGATGTCTTCGTCCTCGCCGGCCGCAATGCCGGCGGCGAGCCGCCGTTCGGCCACCACCCGCTTGAGATAAGCGGCGCGCTCGGCCGGCGGCGCCTCGACATGTTCGATCACCGCCATCGAGATCACCCGGTCGGTGGGAGCCATGGCGATGCCGCGCACGCCGACCGAGTTGCGGCTCTGGAAGACGCGCACGTCGCTGACCGAGAAGCGGATGCACTGGCCGGAGCTTGCGGTCAAAAGCACGTCGTCATTGTCTGTGCAGGTCTCGACGCCGAGAATCTCGTCGCCTTCCTCTTCCAGCTTCATGGCGATCTTGCCGTTGCGGTTGACCTGGACGAAGTCCGACAACTTGTTGCGGCGCACCGTGCCGCGCGTGGTGGCGAACATCACGTCGAGCTCGCCCCAGCTGGTCTCGTCCTCGGGCAGCGGCATGATGGTGGTGATGCGTTCGCCCTGCTCCAGCGGCAGCATGTTGATCAGCGCCTTGCCGCGCGACTGCGGGTTGCCGATCGGCAGGCGCCAGACCTTTTCCTTGTAGACGATGCCACGCGAAGAGAAGAACAGCACCGGCGTGTGCGTGTTGGCGACGAACAGCCGGGTGACGAAATCCTCTTCCTTGGTCGACATGCCGGAACGGCCCTTGCCGCCGCGACGCTGCGCCCGATAGAGCGACAGCGGCACGCGCTTGATGTAGCCGGAATGGCTGACCGTCACGACCATGTCCTCGCGCTGGATCAGGTCCTCGTCTTCCATATCCGCCCCGCCCTCGGAGAGCTCGGTGCGGCGCGGCGTGCCGAACTCGTCGCGCACGGCGGCAAGCTCGTCCTTGACGATCTGCTGAATGCGGGCGCGGGACGACAGGATGTCCAGGTAATCCTTGATCTCGTCGCCGATCGTGTTCAACTCGTCGGCGATTTCGTCGCGGCCGAGCGCGGTCAGGCGCTGCAGGCGCAGTTCGAGGATGGCGCGGGCCTGTTCCTCGGACAGATTGTAGGTGCCGTCCTCGTTGATGCGGTGGCGCGGATCGTCGATCAGCAGGATCAGCGATTCGACGTCGCCCGAGGGCCAGCGCCGCTCCATCAACTGCTCGCGCGCCGTCTGCGGGTCCGGAGCGCTGCGGATCAGCTTGATGACCTCGTCGATGTTGGCGACAGCAATGGCAAGGCCGACCAGCACATGGGCGCGGTCGCGCGCCTTGCGCAGCAGGAATTTCGTGCGCCGGCTGATCACATCCTCGCGGAAGGCGACGAACGCCTTCAGCATGTCGGTTAGCGTCAGCAATTCCGGCTTGCCGCCGTTCAGCGCCACCATATTGGCGCCGAACGACGTCTGCAGCGGCGTGAAACGGTAGAGCTGGTTGAGGATGACGTCGGCGACCGCGTCGCGCTTCAATTCGATGACGACGCGGTAGCCTTGGCGGTCGCTCTCGTCGCGGATGTCGGAAATGCCCTCGATGCGCTTGTCGCGCACAAGCTCGGCCATCTTCTCGATCATCGACGACTTGTTCACCTGATAGGGAACTTCGGTGATGATGATCGATTCACGGTCATTGCCGCGTTGCTCAATATTGACGCGGCCGCGCATGACGATGGAGCCGCGGCCGGTCGAATAGGCGCTGTAGATGCCGGAACGGCCGAGCACGATGCCGCCGGTCGGGAAATCCGGCCCCGGAATGATCTCCATCAGCGCCGGCAGGTCGATTGCCGGATTGTCGATGAGGGCAATGGCGCCGTTGCAGACCTCGCCCAGATTGTGCGGCGGGATGTTGGTGGCCATGCCGACGGCGATGCCGCCGGAGCCATTGACCAACAGGTTCGGGAAGCGCGCCGGCAGGACTTTCGGTTCGCTGCCGGACGCATCATAAGTGTCCTGGAAATCGACGGTGTCCTTGTCGATGTCTTCCAGCAACTCATGCGCGACCTTGGTCAGCCGCGATTCAGTATAACGCATCGCCGCCGGCGGATCGCCGTCGATCGAGCCGAAATTGCCTTGCCCGTCGATCAGCGGCACGCGCAGCGACCAGTCTTGCGCCATGCGCACCAAGGCGTCGTAGATCGAGGCGTCGCCATGCGGATGGTATTTACCCATCACGTCGGCGACCGGGCGGGCCGATTTCACATATTTGCGGTTCCAGTGGTAGCCGCTCTCATGGGCGGCGTAGAGGATGCGGCGATGCACCGGCTTCAACCCGTCGCGCACGTCCGGCAGCGCACGGCTGACGATCACGCTCATGGCGTAATCGAGATAGGAGCGCTGCATCTCCTCGATGATGGATATCGGCTCGATGCCGGTGGGGCCGCCGTCGGCGCCGCGCGGTGTCTTCTGGTCGGTCAAATCAGGTCACAATCTAATCAGGAATCACTCGGTGCTTATATAGGAAGCCGGGCCGAAACTCCAATGTCCGCGGCAGTTTTCCAGTGGCGATTTTTGTGGTGATTTCAAAAGGATATCACCGATTGCGACGATATGGCCGAGGCGCATTTCGTGGCCACCGGCGCAAAGCTCATTGTCAGGCCAATTTTGCTTCACAACGCCGGAACGGCAGATGTGCTCGGCGCTTTATCACCTCGCTGCCGGAGCCGGTAGGCGCCAGGCGCCTCCCCCATCACGCGCCGGAAACGGCGGTTGAAGGTCGACAAATCGTTGAACCCCGCCT
Source organism: Mesorhizobium sp. M6A.T.Cr.TU.016.01.1.1 (assembly GCF_003952585.1). NCBI lineage: Bacteria > Pseudomonadati > Pseudomonadota > Alphaproteobacteria > Hyphomicrobiales > Phyllobacteriaceae > Mesorhizobium > Mesorhizobium sp. M6A.T.Cr.TU.016.01.1.1. The sequence continues at coordinate 5,619,487 of NZ_CP034452.1, read as the reverse complement.
CGAAGGCGATCGTCGAGATCGCCTCGTCCGACATGCGCAGCCGCACCGCCGCCCTGTGCAGCCGGGTCTTCAGCAGGAACTGGTAGGGCGTCACGCCCGCCACGTGCCGGAAGCTGCGCAGGAAATGGTAGGGGCTGGTCGCCGTCTCACTTGCAAGCTCGGCAAGCGAGATCGGCCTTTCGGCGTCCTTTTCGATGCGCCGCACCGCCTCTGCGACACGTTTCTGGTCGCGGCGGCTCGGCACCCGGGCAGCAGGCGTGACGCCGGAGGCGACGGCCGCGCTGGCAATGCGCAGGGCGAGTTCCTCGAAAGCGTCGATGTCGGCCATTTCGCGCGCGGCTTCCGCCTCGGCAAGCAGCGCTGCCAGCGCCGGCAAGGGCGGCAGGCGCGGCATCTTGAAATTCATCTTCTTTGCATCCGGCATGCCGGCGACGATCTGTTCCATATAGGCTGGCTCGAAATGGAAGGAGAGGCAACGGTCGCCAGCGCCATGCTCGTGTCCGCATTCGTAGCATGTGCCGGGGTTGCCGAGCAGAAGCGCGCCCGGCGCCAGCATCGCTGTTCCCTGTTGCGCGCGGTAGCGGAAGGTGCCGCTGGTCACCACGGCGACGCAGAACTTGCGATGCTCTTCCTCGAACGGGCGATCAGCGGCGCCGGCGGTGCAGACCACGTCCGACACCTGCCAGCCTCGCCCAGACGCCAGTGTATGCGCGCTTGTCGTCATGGCTTGAAAGATAGCAATTTTTCCCAAGCACAGAACCCTGCTGCCGCCTATTCTTCCCAATCTCCTGACAAGATGGGGCTCCTGACAAGACGGGGCTCCTGCCAAGATGAGGTCGAAATCATGCTCAATTCATCTTCCTTTGCCGAAGCCCTGCACAGCGACGGGCCTGCGGGGGACCTTGCCGAAAAACTGAACCTTTACGGCCGCTTCGTCGGCGCCTGGACATTCGATGCCACGCGCCATCTCGAAGACGGCCAGGTGCTGACCGGGCGCGGCGAGGTGCATTTTGGCTGGGTGCTCGAGGGCCGCGCAATCCAGGACGTATGGATCCTGCCCGCGCGGAACACTGGCGCACAGAATTCCCTCGGCAAATGGACCTTCTATGGCACGACACTGCGCGTCTATGACCCCGGCGTCGACGCCTGGCACATCTTCTGGAGCGATCCGCGCACCCAATATTACAGCCGTCAGCTCGGCCGCGCCGAGGGCGACACCATCGTCCAGCAAGGCGCAGACGGCACCGGCGCCTCGGTGCGCTGGAGTTTTTCCCGCATTACCGAAAATTCATTCCGCTGGCTGGGCGAACGCTCGCAGGACGACGGCGCGACCTGGCGGCTCGAAGTCGAGTTCCTGGCGCGGCGCACAACTGGAAACTGACGGCCCAACATATTGTAAAAAAGGAGAAAAAGATGCTGGATCATGTCTCGATCGGCGTCCGCGATACCGACGCCTCGAAGCGTTTTTATGATGCCGCGCTGAAGCCGCTTGGCTATACCTGTCTCAGCCAGTCGCCGGGCTCGCTCGGCTATGGTGCGGAGGCGGTGTCGCTGTGGGTGAACGAGGCTCAGCGCCCGGTTTCGGCCGACGGCGAGTCCGGCCTGCATTTCTGCTTTGCGGCGCCGACGCGGAGCAGCGTCGACGCTTTCCATGCGGGCGCCTTGCGTGCGGGCGGCAGTGACAATGGGGCACCTGGCCTGCGCCCCAGCTACGGCGAAGACTACTACGCCGCCTTTGTCATCGACCCGGACGGCTATCGCCTCGAGGCCTATTGCGGAGCGGCCGGCTAGGCTCATCCTGCCCCATCAAGGTTGCCGAATTCCCGCGGCTCAAACGGTTTCCACTGACCCTGCTTTGCTCTACCAATGCCAAGATTGGGCAATGCCAATATTGGGGCAATGCCAGTATTCGGGCACGGCCCGGCGGGGAGGGTCAGAGATGCCGAGCTTCGACAGCCTGTTCAACGCCTTCGTCACCATTCTCGTGACCATCGACCCGCCTGGCCTGGCACCACTCTTCCTCGCGGTGACCCGCGGCATGAACCGCGAGGAGCGCAACCAGGTTTCCGTGCGCGCCTCGATCATCGGCTTCCTGGTGATGGCGCTGTTCGCAATCGCTGGCGCATCGATCCTGTCGGTGTTCGGCATCACGCTGCCGGCTTTCCGCGTCGCTGGCGGCTTTCTGCTGTTTTTCATCGCCTTCGAAATGGTGTTCGAGCGCAGGCAGGACCGCAAGGAGAAGATCGGCGATGTCGCCATCACCAAGGACATGATCCACAACATCGCCGCCTTCCCGCTGGCGATCCCGCTGATCGCCGGTCCGGGCGCGATTTCGGCGACCGTCCTGTTGTCCGGCTCATTTCCAGGTTTTGGCGCGCAGGCAGCCCTTGTCGGCATCATCGCGATCTGCCTTGTCATCACCTATCTGGTTTTCGTGCTGGCCGAGCGCATCGACCGTATCCTCGGCCAGACCGGCCGCTCCATCCTGACGCGGCTGCTAGGCGTCATCCTGGCGGCGCTTGCCGTGCAGTTCGTCGCCGACGGCATCAAGGCGCTGATGGCAGCATGATGTCAGATCCGGTAACCGATCCCAAGATTGTCGAGCTGGAGCTCGCCTTATTGCGAGCGCCGACCCGCTATGACCCGGATTTTCTTGAAACCGTGCTCGACGACGGCATGATCGAGTTCGGAAAATCCGGCAATGAATATGACAAGAGATCGATTCTGGCAGCGCTTCCTGCGTCGAAAGCCGAACCGGCACCGGATGATGAGCTGGAAATGACCGACGTCAGAACAGTTCAATTGGCGCCTGAGGTGGTGCTTTTGACTTACCGGCTAAGGCCCAAGAAAGAAAAAGCTATTCCATCACTGCGCAGTTCCATATGGAAACGCACCGATGGGCACTGGCGATTGGTATTCCATCAGGGAACCCGAGCCGCGTCCGAAGAAACAAACGGTCCCTGAACGCGGGATTTGTCATACGGGCTTCGTCGTCCAGCTCGCGGGGGCGACGCTATCTATTTCGCCGTCGTATCAATAACTTCGAAGTCGTGGGTGATCTCGGCGGTCTTGGCTACCATCGCCGAAGCCGAGCAGTATTTTTCGATCGAAAGGTTGATCGCCCGCCTCACCTTGTCGGGTGAGAGTGCCCGGCCCTCGACGACGAAATGCATATGGATGCGCGTGAAGACCCTGGGATCGGCCTCCGCCCGGTCGGCGTCGAGTTCGACCACGCAGTCTTCGACCGCCTCGCGCCCCTTTTCGAGGATGTGGACCACATCATAGGCCGAGCAGCCGCCGGTGCCGAGCAGAACCAGTTCCATCGGGCTCGGCCCCGGCGTCTTGCCGTCCGGTCCGAACGCGGTCCCCAGCACCACCTTGTGACCGCTGCCGGACTCGCCGACGAAAGTGCGGTCCTCGACCCATTTGACCCGTGCTTTCACCTGATAAGTCCTTTCACCGCGCACTACTCAAACGCACAACGTCCCGAAAACCCAGGAGAGATTGCGGGACGCCAAAGCGTGGCCTCAAGTAGCTAGCGTTGTGGCAGAGCCGTTCGCTCCGAGGGATCAGAACGGGATTTCGTCGTCCAGTTCGCGCGACGAACCGCCGCCACCACCCTTGTTGCCGCCACCGCCGCCGCGATTGAAACTCTCGCCCGGGCCGGACTGCCCGAAATCGGAGCCGCGGCTGCTGCCGCCACCGGCGTAGCTACCGACCTGACCGCCCTCGCCCTGCCCGCGTGCGTCGAGCATCTGCAGCTCGCCGCGGAATTTCTGCAGCACGATTTCGGTGGTGTAGCGGTCATTACCAGTCTGGTCCTGCCATTTGCGCGTCTGCAACTGGCCCTCGACATAAACCTTCGCACCCTTCTTCAGATACTGCTCGGCGACCTTGGCGAGCTGGTCGTTGAAGATGACGACGTTGTGCCACTCGGTCTTTTCCTTGCGCTCGCCGGACGTCTTGTCGCGCCAGCTTTCCGACGTGGCGATGCGGATGTTGACGACCGGCTCACCCGAATTCAAACGGCGGATTTCCGGGTCCGCCCCGAGATTGCCCACCAGAATGACCTTGTTGACGCTACCCGCCATGATACTTCTCCGCGCTCATCCGAAACAAAATTTCTGTCGCTCACCTTATAGGCTGCGGACAATCGCCGCCTGCCACGGCTGCCTTTTCCCACAAGGTTTTTGTTCTCTTTTCGTTCTAGTCTCATCGACCCCCAGTGTCAAGGAATGTCAGCAATCGATGGGGTTCGCCGCACCATTTCATATGGGCGTGAAAAGATCGCTTGCCAAATCGATAAGTGTAGACTTATGCTTCCATCATGATCGAAGCAGAGATTTTTCGAGCGCTTTCCGACCCGACGCGCCGTGCTGTCTACGAACGGCTCTCCGCAGGCGAGATGACGGTGTCGGAACTGCGCGGCGGCATGACCGTGTCGCAACCGGCCGTGTCGCAGCATCTCGCGGTGCTGCGCGGCGCCGGTCTGGTGGTCGAGCGGCGAGCCGGCCGCAACGCCTATTATCGCGCCGATCCGCAAGGGCTTGACCCACTGCTCGGCTGGATCGAGCGCTACCGTGCTTTCTGGCCCGAGCGTATCGAACGGCTCAAGGCGGTTTTGAAGGATATGGATCAATGACGGCAAAACAGCATTCGGACGCGACGGACTCGATCGAGTTCGAGTGCGAGCTTCCAGATCCGCCGGAAAAAGTGTGGCGGGCGCTGACGGTGCCGGACCTGCTCGCGGCCTGGATGATGCCGAACGACATCAAGCCCGAGATCGGCAGCCGCTTTGCCTTTGCCAAGCCGGACGCACCGATCGAGTGCGAAGTCCTCGACGCCGAGCCTGAACGCCTGCTGCGCTACTCCTGGCGGGAGCGGCCGGAGCCTGGCAATGCAGCGGATCCGCTCGCCAGCCCGCTGGATAGCCCAATGGATAGCATTGTCACCTTCACGCTCGACCGCACCGTGTCAGGCGGCACGCATCTGCGCATCGTCCACGATGGATTTGCGCGAGTAGCTACGCCTGCGGTTGCGATGGTGGGCGGCGGTTGCCGGCTTTCGCTCAACGCACACAGCACCAAACAGACAATTGCCGCAAACACGCCTCGCCTGTTCCTGCGCGCGGCCTGAGCCACACAACGGAGAAAAGCGATGAGCGGTTTTGCCAATTTGGTGCCAATGGTGATCGAGCAGTCGAGCCGCGGCGAACGCGCCTTCGACATTTTTTCGCGGCTGCTGCGAGAGCGCATCGTCTTCATCAACGGCCCGATCGACGACAATGTGTCGGCACTGGTCTGTGCTCAGCTCCTGTCGCTGGAATCCGACAATCCCGACAAGGAGATATCCCTCTACATCAATTCGCCGGGCGGCGTGGTGACCAGCGGCTTCGCCATCTACGACACGATGCAGTATATCCGCAGCCCGGTATCCACCGTCTGCATGGGTTTTGCCGCCTCGATGGCCTCGTTCCTGCTGATGGCGGGCACGCCGGGACGGCGCATCGCGCTGCCCAACACCAGCATCGTGCTGCACCAGCCGCTGGGTGGCTTTCAGGGTCAGGCTTCCGATATCCAGCGTCACGCCGAAGGCATCCTGCGCACCAAGAAGCGCATGGCCGAACTCTATGCGCATCACTGCGGCCGCACTTACGAGGAGGTCGAACGCACGCTCGACCGCGATTATTTCATGACCGCCGCGGAGGCAAAGACATGGGGCCTTGTCGATCATGTTTTCGATACGCGCAAACAGGCGGCGTGAAGGGGTAGCCGAACACCATGTGAGACAACAGCCAAGCCGTTCGGCAAGTTTGATCGCCACCGGTCTGGCTTCAGGCCCTGGGCGGCGATATGGTCGTTCGATGTCCGATAATGATTCCCGCACCCGCTTGAACCGGCTGATCATCGGCATCGCTGCCGCGGTGATGACCTCCAGCACGGCGTTCGCCGAAGACAATTCAACGCCTTCGCACAAAACCACGCTGCCCGGCGTGGCCGACGACTACCGCATCGCCAAACCGGCTCCCGAGCCCGACTATGCCGTGCCCGGCAGCGGCAACGGCCAGTTCAAGATCGGCGATACCGATGTCAGGATTTCCGGCAGCTTAACCTTCGATGTCGGCGCCGGCTCGATCAAGCCCTCCCGGCGATAGGCCATCTGCCTTCATCGCTGCCACAAGGCAGCCCGTGCGCCTGCGGTCATCTGAAACGAATAGCCCCGCCGTTGCTTCAGCAAAACGGTCGGGGCTTTCTTGGATTTAAAATCCAACTTGCCGGGAATATACTGCCGGCGTTCGATTTCGGATGCTTCGCGGTGTTCAGCCGCTGATCCGACTAGTGGTCTCTGATTTTTATAAGGATCGACAGGTCACGGTTTGTCGGGCGGCGCAAACGCCTGGCCCTGGCACTTATGCCTGCCGCGGCTCCACCGACACGTGGAGCCTCAAGGGACTGTCCGGTGGAGTCATTCCTTCTGCTCTCCTCTTCTGTCCATTGCGACCAGTGTCGTCCGAAGCACATATCGCAAAAGCCTGCGACGTCTAGCAGGCCACCTTGGGGTGGCGAGGCCATCGAAAGACGGCCGGCTTCGGTGACGTTTGGAGTCTGACTCTCTGAGGCTGAGACGTCAACAGTTGGATAGCCGATTACAAAAAATGTGATCGCTTATACGGCAAATCGGAAATCCGCTGCAGTTTTGAGCAGCGCGGCATCGGCCGTGCTGCGTTCGTGAGCTAGCAAACGCGTGGAACTTTAAATTCATCATGATACGGCGGTTTGTGAAGCTGGTTTCATGGGCGCTTTTGTCAGGAGCGTGTTCGGTCTTTGTTCTTTCCGCTTGCTCGCCTGCGCGAAAGACGGTTAAAGGCTTTGGTCGAGAGTTGTGGCGTCTCTCGAAAAGGTGACGAAATTACCTACATAGGGGATGGCCGGGACAACCCGCCATCCCATGAGATTCCAGATCTGAGGCGGCGACCGGCGATGGCCGACCATAAATATCTTTCCATTCGCGGGGCGCGCGAACACAATCTGAAGAATGTCGATCTCGACCTGCCGCGTGACAGCCTGATCGTCATGACCGGCCTGTCGGGGTCCGGCAAGTCGTCGCTCGCCTTCGACACCATCTATGCCGAGGGCCAGCGCCGCTACGTCGAGAGCCTGTCAGCCTATGCCAGGCAATTCCTCGAAATGATGCAGAAGCCGGATGTCGACCAGATCGACGGCCTGTCGCCGGCCATCTCAATCGAGCAGAAGACCACGTCGAAGAACCCGCGCTCGACTGTCGGCACCGTCACCGAGATCTACGACTATATGCGGCTGCTGTTCGCGCGCGTCGGCATCCCCTATTCACCGACCACCGGCCTGCCGATCGAGAGCCAGACGGTGTCGCAGATGGTCGACCGCGTGCTGGCGGTCGAGGAAGGCACGCGCCTGTTCATCCTGGCGCCGATGGTGCGCGGCCGCAAAGGCGAGTACCGCAAGGAACTGCTGGAGCTGCAGAAGAAGGGCTTCCAGCGCGTCAAGGTCGACGGCGTGTTCTACGAAATTGCCGACGTGCCGGCGCTGGACAAGAAGTACAAACATGACCTCGACGTCGTCGTCGATCGCATCGTCGTGCGCGGCGACCTGGCGACGCGGCTTGCGGATTCCATTGAAACCGCGCTGAAGCTCGCCGACGGGCTGGCGGTCGCCGAATTCGCCGACCGGCCGCTCGATGCCAGCCAGACCGGCGAGGATTCGGTCAACAAGTCGAAGAACGAGACGCATGAGCGCATCCTGTTCTCGGAAAAATTCGCTTGCCCGGTATCCGGCTTCACCATTCCCGAGATCGAGCCGAGGCTGTTCTCCTTCAACAACCCGTTCGGAGCCTGCCCGACCTGCGACGGCCTCGGCAGCCAGCGTGCGATCGACGCCAGCCTGATCGTGCCCGACGACAATCTGTCCCTGCGCGCCGGTGCCGTCAGCCCGTGGGCGAAATCGACCTCGCCCTATTACGTGCAGACGCTCGAGGCGCTGGGCAAGGCCTATGGCTTCAAGCTCGGCGACAAGTTCAGGGATCTGACCGAAGAGGCAAAGCAAGCCATCCTGCATGGCACCGGCGAGCGCGAGGTCACCTTCCAGTATGATGACGGCCTGCGCTCCTACAAGACGACCAAGACCTTCGAAGGTGTCATTCCCAATCTGGAGCGGCGCTGGAAGGAAACCGAATCCGCCTGGATGCGCGAGGAGATCGAGCGCTTCATGTCGGCCACGCCTTGCCCGGCCTGTCGCGGCTACCGGCTGAAGCCGGAATCGCTTGCGGTGAAGATCGCCGGAAAGCACATCGGCGAGATCACCGAGCTGTCGATCCGCAAGGCCGACCATTGGTTCACCGAGCTACCCGCCTCGCTCAGCGACAAGCAGAACGAGATCGCGGTGCGCGTGCTCAAGGAGATCCGCGAGCGGCTGCGCTTCCTCAACGATGTCGGGCTCGACTATCTGACACTGTCGCGCAATTCCGGCACGCTGTCGGGCGGCGAGAGCCAGCGCATTCGGCTGGCCTCGCAGATCGGCTCCGGCCTTACCGGCGTGCTCTACGTGCTGGACGAGCCGTCAATCGGCCTCCATCAGCGCGACAATGCGCGCCTGCTCGATACGTTGAAGCATCTGCGCGACATCGGCAACACGGTGATCGTCGTCGAGCATGACGAGGACGCCATCCTGCATGCCGACTATGTCGTCGATATCGGCCCGGCCGCCGGCATCCATGGCGGCCACATCATCGCGCAGGGAACACCGCAGCAGATCATGGCAAGCCCGGCCTCGATCACCGGCAAATATTTGTCCGGCGAGCTCGAAGTCGCGACGCCGGCCGTGCGGCGCGAGGCCAAGAAGAGCCGGCGCCTGAAGATTGTCGGCGCGCGCGGCAACAATCTGAAGAACGTCACCGCCGAAATCCCGCTCGGCACCTTCACCGCCGTCACTGGCGTCTCCGGCGGCGGCAAATCGACCTTCCTGATCGAGACCCTGTTCAAGGCGGCGTCTCGCCGCATCATGGGCTCGCGCGAGCATCCGGCCGAGCACGACCGCATCGAGGGCCTCGAATTCCTCGACAAGGTCATCGATATCGACCAATCGCCGATCGGACGGACGCCGCGCTCCAACCCTGCCACCTACACCGGCGCCTTCACGCCGATCCGCGACTGGTTCGCCGGCCTGCCGGAGTCCAAGGCGCGTGGCTATCAGCCCGGCCGCTTCTCGTTCAACGTCAAGGGCGGCCGCTGCGAGGCCTGCCAGGGCGACGGCGTCATCAAGATCGAGATGCATTTCCTGCCGGATGTCTATGTCACCTGCGACGTCTGCCATGGCAAGCGCTATAACAGAGAGACGCTCGACGTCTTATTCAAGGGCAAGTCGATTGCCGACGTGCTCGACATGACGGTCGAGGAGGGCGTCGATTTCTTCGCCGCCGTGCCGGGAGTGCGCGACAAGCTGGAGACGCTAAAACAGGTCGGCCTCGGCTACATCCATGTCGGCCAACAGGCGACGACCCTGTCAGGCGGCGAGGCGCAGCGCATCAAGCTCGCCAAGGAACTGTCGCGCAAGGCGACCGGAAAGACGCTCTACATCCTCGACGAGCCGACCACCGGCCTGCATTTCCACGACGTCGCCAAGCTGCTCGAAGTGCTGCACGAGCTGGTCGACCAGGGCAACACCGTGGTCGTCATCGAGCACAATCTCGAGGTGATCAAGACCGCCGACTGGGTGCTCGATCTCGGCCCCGAAGGCGGCGACGGCGGTGGCGAGCTGGTGGCATCCGGCACGCCGGAGGACATCGTCCGCGAGAAGCGCAGCTACACCGGCCAGTTCCTGCGGGAATTGCTGGAACGGCGCCCCGGAGGCAAGCGCGAGGCGGCGGAGTGAATGAGGACTGGCTGGCGGCGTTTGGAAGAACCTTCAAATGAAGATCAGAAGAGCGCTTGCCGGTGATCTTGATGCTGTCGTTGAACTGAACACCGCTGCCTACGCGCCCTACACTGCGTTGCTGGGCGCGCCGCCGATCCCGGTGACAGAGGACTATGCGCCGCGGATCCTGCGCGATGAGGCCTGGCTGCTGGAAAGCGACGGCGAGCCGGCCGGACTGATTGTCCTCGAACGCCACCCAGATCACACGATGATCTTCTCCGTCGCCGTCTGCCCTGCCTTTCAGGGCAAGGGCTTTGGCATCGCGCTGCTCAACTTCGCGGACGAGCAGACACGGGCGTGGAGGTTGCCCGAGGTGCGGCTCTATACCAACGCTAAGATGGAGCGGAACATCGCGCTCTACAAAGAGTATGGCTTTCACGAAACGGGTCGTCGGCCCAATCCATACCGGCCAGGATGGACGATCGTCGACATGGCGAAGACTGTCGAGACGATCGCTACGGCCTGATCCATTTCAAACTCGGGAGGACGACAATGACCCAATCAGGAAAAATCCGCGCCGGCATGGGCGGCTGGACCTTCGAGCCGTGGGACACGTCCTTCTATCCGGACAAGCTGTCCAAGGCGAAGCAGCTGCACTACGCAACCCGGCAGGTGCCGAGCATCGAGGTCAACGGCACCTATTATTCGAGCTTCAAGGAGCCGACCTTCGTCAAATGGGCTGGTGAGGCGCCGGATGGCTTCGTCTATTCACTGAAAGGCAACCGCTTCGTCACCAACCGCCGTGTGCTCGGCGAGGCCGGCGAGTCCATGATGCGCTTCCTGGGGTCGGGCGTCGCCGCGCTCGGCGACAAGCTCGGCCCGATCCTGTGGCAGTTCGCGCCAACCAAAAAATTCGACCCGGACGATTTCGAAGCCTTCCTCAAGCTTTTGCCTGAAAAGCAGGACGGCGTGGCCCTGCGCCATGCGGTGGAGGTGCGCAACGACAGCTTCGTCGTGCCGGAATTCGCCGCCCTGGCGCGCAAATACAAGGTCGCGATCGTCTACGCCGACCACGCCAAATATCCTGGGATCGCCGATGTCACCGGCGATTTCATCTATGCCCGGTTGCAGACCGGCAGCGACGACAATCCCGACTGCTACACGCCAAAGGCGCTCGACCAATGGGCGGCGCGCGCAAAAACCTGGGCGGGAGGCAAGGTGCCGGCCGACCTGCCTCGGGCCGATCCGTCGACCGACGGACCGGTAAAGCCGCGCGATGTGTTCGTCTACTTCATCACCGAGGGCAAGGTCCGTGCGCCGTTCGGCGCCATGGCGCTGATGAAGCGCGTCACAGGCTGACGGCCTGGAATTGTGACATCTTCACCACCATCGTAACCTTATCGATACCTCCTTGCTGCATGAATCCGCGGAGCTAGGGCAGCCGCGGGTTAGGGCATGTCACTTGACTACCACTCACTTCTGCTGGCTGTCGGTTTTTCCGCCGCCTGCCTGAGCCTGACATTGTTCGGCATCTGGCTGACAGCACGAACCGAAAAGTTTCTGCTGACATGGGCGATCAGCGCTTTGTTGGTCGTCGGCGATGTTTTTATCTACCAGGATTATATCGAGACGCCGGGACGCATACTCGGCATTGCGACGTTCGCGCTGTTCCTTGTAGGGTTCTCGACCATGCTGGGTGCCGCCTACCAGTTCAGGTCAGGCCGATCGCCGATCCCGCTGACGGTTCTCGGCAGCTGCATCACGCTTGCCCTGGCGCTGCCGCCGATGGCGCTCGGATATGACGGGCTGGGCTTCATGTTCGAAAATCTCCTTGCCGCCTTGCTTCTGTTTGCAACGGCCTATCAGTACTGGATCGGGCGCGCTGAGGCTCCTGTCCCGATCATCGGCCTCACCGCGCTCTACTCGGCCACCGGCGTTTCCTTTGTGCTGTGTGCCGTGACTCTTGCGTGGGATGGGAAGCTTCTCCTCGGACATGCGCCGAGCAACTGGGCCGAGGATCTGAGCCTCGTCATCGTCATCGCCAGCATGACCGGCATCGGTGCCCTTTCGCTGGCGCTCAACCAGGGCCGTCTGGCCCGACATCACCGTTTGGATGCGCTGACCGATCCGCTGACCGGCCTGCTCAATCGCCGCGCCCTGTTCGATCTCAATGGCAGCGCCCCAATTGGGGCCTTCACGGCGGTGGTCGTGTTCGACCTCGACGGCTTCAAGGCCATCAACGACGAATTCGGCCACGCCACGGGCGATCAGGTGCTGAAAGTGTTCGCCGAGGAACTCGTCGAAAACCTTCGCCCGACCGATGTCGCCGCGCGCATGGGCGGAGAGGAATTCGCGTTGGTTCTGAAGCGCACCCTGCCCGAAACGGTGGAATTCACCGCCGAGCGTATACGCACCGCCTTCGCCGCGCGTGTCATCGAGACCGAAACCCGTCACCTGACATGCACGGTCAGCGCCGGATACGCTTTCGGCAGCAAGGACGGCATGAGCTTCGACAAAGTGCTCAGCGCCGCCGACAAGGCGCTCTATGCTGCCAAGCGCGGCGGTCGCAACCGCGTCGAGGCTTCGACATTCCGACGCGCGAGCTAGCCGCTTGGCGGCGCGGGCAGCCGCCCCTCCGCCAGCTCTTATGCCGCCATGACGACCTCGTTGTAGGCATCGAGATCGACGTAGAAGACCTTGGTGATCTCGGCAATCAGCTCGTCGTGGTCATATCCCTGCGATTTCAGAATGTTGATGGCGGTCATGATGTCAACGCGCTCGGTGAGCCGTCGTTTTTGGTAGTCCTCGACATAACGTTCCATCGGCTGTCCGGGGCCAAGTGCCCCAAAAGCGTTGAACAACGATCAGATCACAGGAAGGAGGCGGCCTGCATGGAACATGCCGGCTGAGCCTGCGCCTCACCCTTGATCTGTCAACGAGACTGATACGGAAGCGGCCGACTCAACAAGGCCAAGTAAAGATTAGCATGCAATCTTCGGCGCGCTAGAGTTGCAAACGATGTGATTGAAGAAAATCTAGTAGACCTTCGTGATTTCGTCATCCTTGGGCGCAGCGACGCGAAGCGGAGCGAAGACCCGGGGATCCATGCCGTGACTTCTGAGCGTCGCCACGGTACAGAATCCAGGATGGTGTACGCCGGAAAACGGCTTCTGTTCTTGACCGCTGCATTCTTTGACTGACGGCACGGCATGGATCCTGGGGTCTGCGCCGCGTCGCTTCGCTCCTTGCTTCGCCCCAGGATGACGAAGGAGGGATGGTTCGGCTAACCCTAGAGGTTTGCGACCCTACACCGTAAGGAACTTGCGGACGTCTGCCCGGTCGAGATCCTCGGCCGGGCCGGTGTGGACGATCAGGCCGCGGTCCATGATGTTGACCTCGTCGGCCAGTTCCCGGCAGAAATCGAGATACTGTTCGACCAGCAGCACAGCGATGCCTGCCTGGTCGCGCAGATAGCGGATGGCGCGGCCGATATCCTTGATGATCGACGGCTGGATGCCTTCGGTCGGCTCGTCGAGCACCAGCAGCTTCGGCCGCATCACCAGCGCCCTGCCAATGGCAAGCTGCTGCTGCTGGCCGCCGGAAAGATCACCGCCCCGGCGGCCGAGCATCTGCTTCAGCACCGGGAACAATTCGAAGATGTGGCCGGGAATGTTGCGATCGGCGCGCTTCAACGGCGCAAAGCCCGATTCGAGGTTTTCCCGCACGGTGAGCAGCGGGAAGATCTCCCTGCCCTGCGGCACAAATGCGATGCCCGACCGGGCGCGATCATACGCCGCGCTCCGGTCGAGCGCCTTCCCCTCGAAGGCAACACTTCCGCTCGTCAGCCGGTGGTGGCCGACGATCGATCTCATCAAACTGGTTTTGCCGACGCCGTTGCGGCCGAGCACGCAGGTGATCTTGCCCGCGCCGGCCTTCAGCGAGACGCCGCGCAGTGCCTGGGCGGCGCCATAGTGGAGCGTGGCGTTGGAGACTTCGAGCATGGTCAGCGCCTTCTCCAACGCCTGAAGAACGAAAGGTCGAAATGATGGAACGGAACGCGCCAGACCATGATCATCTCCCCAGATAGACTTCGACGACCCGCTCGTCGGCCGAAACGAAATCGAGCGAACCTTCGGACAAGACCGAGCCTTCGTGCAGGCAAGTGACCTTGACGCCGAGCTCGCGCACGAAATGCATGTCGTGCTCGACGACGATGACCGAATGGTCGCGCGCAATATCCTTGAGCAGCCGCGCGGTCTCCTCGGTCTCGGCGTCGGTCATGCCGGCGACCGGCTCGTCGACCAGCAGCAGCTTCGGATCCTGCGCCAGCAGCATGCCGATCTCGAGCCATTGCTTCTGTCCGTGGCTGAGATTGGCGGCGATTTCGTCGCGCTTGTCGCCGAGCCGGATGATGCCGAGGATGTCGTCGATCTGCCGCACTTCCGCGGCCGAGCGGCGATGGAACAGTGCCGGGAAGATCGAGCGTGGGCCTTTCAGCGCCAGCATCAGATTCTCCTCGATCGTGTGGCTTTCGAAGACGGTCGGCTTCTGGAATTTCCTGCCGATGCCCATCATGGCGATCTCGGCCTCGTCATGTTTCGTCAGGTCGACCTGCCCGTCGAAGTAAACCTCGCCCGCGTCTGGCCGCGTCTTGCCGGTGACAATGTCCATCATCGTGGTCTTGCCGGCGCCGTTGGGACCGATGATCGCGCGCATCTCGCCCTTGTCGAGCACCAGCGACAGATTGTTGATGGCGCGAAAGCCGTCGAAGGAAACCGAGACGCCGTCGAGATAGAGGATGGTGTTGCTCTTCGACATCGCTCACTCCGCCGGCTGCGGGTCGGGGCTGGATGCGGACCAGTCGCCGGGCGTTCTCGCGGCACCGCGAACGACCTTCGGTGGCGCCGGGATATCGGGGTCGGTGCCGGCTTCCTCGGCGATCGAGGCCGCGCGCAGCGCCTTGGCATTGCCACGCCAGGAATCCCACATGCCGATAATGCCCTTGGGCAGGAATAGCGTGACGGCAACAAACAGTCCGCCCAGCGCAAACAGCCAGAATTCGGGCAGCACGCCGGTGAACCAGGATTTGCCGGCATTGACCACGAGCGCGCCGATGATCGGCCCGACGATGGTGCCGCGCCCGCCGACGGCCGCCCACACTACGACCTCGATCGAATTGGACGGTTCGAACTCACCCGGATTGATGATGCCGACCTGCGGCACGTAAAGCGCGCCGGCAATGCCGGCCATGACAGCCGACACTGTGAAGGCGAACAGTTTGACGTTCTCCGCCCGCCAGCCGAGGAAGCGCGTGCGGCTCTCGGCGTCACGCACCGCCATCAGCAGCTTGCCGTATTTGGAACCGACGATGGCCCAGGTGACGTAGACGGCTAGCGCGAGCGTGACAGCGCTGGCCGCGAACAATGTCGAGCGTGTCGCATCGGCCTGCACGTTGAAGCCCAGAATATCCTTGAAATCGGTCAGGCCATTATTGCCGCCGAAACCCATGTCGTTGCGGAAAAACGCAAGCAGCAGCGCATAGGTCATCGCCTGGGTGATGATCGACAGATAGACGCCGGTGACACGGCTGCGGAAGGCGAACCAGCCGAAGACGAAGGCGAGCAGGCCGGGCACCGCAAGCACCATGATCGCGGCAAACCAGAAATGGTCGAAACCGTACCAGAACCATGGCAATTCCTTGTAGTTCAGGAACACCATGAAATCCGGCAGCAGCGGATTGCCGTAGACGCCGCGCGAGCCGATCTGGCGCATCAGATACATGCCCATCGCATAGCCGCCGAGCGCGAAGAAGGCGCCGTGGCCGAGCGAGAGGATGCCGCAATAGCCCCAGACGAGATCGAGCGCCAAGGCGAGCAGCGCATAGCAGAGATATTTCCCGGTAAGCGCGACGATATAGGACGGCACGTAGAACGCACTTGTCGGCGAGACCGCAAGATTGAGCAGCGGCACGACGATGGCGACCGCCAAAAGGATGAAGATCGTGATGGCGATACGGCGGTCGGCGCCGGCAGCGAAGAAGCGTCCCGTGATCATGCTTCCACCGATCTGCCCTTCAACGCGAACAGGCCGCGCGGGCGTTTCTGGATGAACAGGATGATGAGGACCAGGACGACGATCTTGCCGAGGACTGCACCGGCATAGGGTTCGAGGAACTTGTTGACGATGCCGAGCGAGAAGGCGCCGACCAGCGTGCCCCAGAGATTGCCGACGCCGCCGAAAACGACGACCATGAAGCTGTCGATGATGTAGCCGCGGCCGAGATTGGGCGAGACATTGTCGATCTGGCTGAGCGCGACGCCGGCAATGCCAGCTATGCCGGACCCCAATGCAAAGGTCAGCGCGTCGACCCATGGCGTTCTGATGCCCATCGACGCGGCCATGCGGCGGTTGGCGGTGACGGCGCGCATCTGCAGGCCCCAGGGCGTGCGCTTCATCACATAGAGCAGCACCGCGAACACGCCGAGCGAGAATACCAGTATCCAGAGCCGGTTCCAGGTCACTGCAAGCTGGCCGATATCGAACGAACCGGACATCCATGACGGATTGCCGACTTCCTGGTTCGTCGGCCCGAAGATGGTGCGCACGGCCTGCTGCAGGATCAGCGAGACGCCCCATGTCGCCAGCAGCGTCTCCAGCGGGCGGCCGTAGAGGAAACGGATGACGCCGCGTTCGATGACGAGGCCGACGAGCGCCGCGACGAGGAAGGCGAGCGGCAGTGCGATGGCCAGCGACCAGTCGAACAGGCCGGGAAAGGAATTGCGGATCACTTCCTGCACGACAAAGGTCGTGTAGGCGCCGAGCATCACCATTTCGCCATGCGCCATGTTGATGACACCCATGACGCCGAAGGTGATGGCAAGGCCAATCGCTGCCAGCAGCAGCACCGACCCCAGCGAAATGCCGTACCAGATGTTCTGGCCAGCATCCCACAGCGCCAGCGTCGAATTGATGTTGGCGATCGCCGCCGTCGCCGCGTCCTTGACCGCGCCCTCGGAATTGGCCTCGACGGAGGTGAGCAGGGACAGCGCGTCGCGGTCGCCGCGCGCGCCGATCAGGGCGATCGCCGCCAGCTTGTCGGCCTCCGGCCTGTCCGACACCAGAACAGATGCGGCGCGGGCCTGTTCGAGCAGCGCTTTGACGCTTGCCACGGTTTCGCTGGCGATTGCGGCATCGAGTGGCTCGATATTTGTGGCATCGGGCGTCTTGAACATGGTGTCAGCGGCAGCGATGCGCGCAGCCGGGTCTTTCGCGCCGAGCGTCAGCGTGCCCAAAGCATCGCGGACGGCGCGGCGCAGCGTATTGTTGACCTTGATCTTGGTGATCTCGCCCTTGGCCGCATCGCCGGACTTTTCACCGCTCAGCGGGTCGAGCAGCTCAACGCTACCGCCACCTTCCTTACCGATGAAAACCTGCGAATCGGTCTTGCGGACGTAAAGATCGCCCTCCGCAAGCGCGCCAAGCGGGCGCTCGACGGCGGTATCACCGGTGGCCGCGAGCTCGCGCACGACAGCTTCGATCGCCGAAAAATTCGAGGCAGTGGCGAATTTGGCGATGATGGCACGCAGATCCGCTTCGGCAGCATTCGACGGCGACAGCATCCCCAAGAGGAGCAGCAGCGTCAGCCCAATTGCGCGGATGAAGGTCATCGGTTTCTGGAGGCTCTCGAAGGGTTGAAATTCGCGTCCGGGCGGACTCGAGGAGAGGAGGAGCTCGCCCGGACGCTTCGCGGTCTAGGTCGTGGAGAAATCCACGACCGTCAGACCCGGGAGGATCAGTTGGTTCCCTTGCCGCCGCACTTGCCGGTAGCGACATTGAAGTTGCCGCAGGACAGAGGCGCGCGCCAATCGGAGATCAGGTCCTTGGAATCAGGCAGGTAGTCGGACCACTCGTCGCCCATCACCAGGCCGGGCGTCTGCGAGACGGTCTCGAACTGGCCGTCGGCCTGGATTTCGCCGATCAGCACCGGCTTGGTGATGTGGTGGTTCGGCATCATGGTCGAATAACCACCGGTCAGGTTCGGCACCGAGACGCCGACCACGGCGTCGATGACCTTGTCCGGATCGGTGGTGCCGGCCTTCTCGACCGCCTTCACCCACATGTTGAAGCCGACATAATGGGCTTCCATCGGGTCGTTGGTGGTGCGCTTGTCGTTCTTGATGAACTTGTGCCAGTCGGCAATGAACTTCGCATTCTCCGGCGTGTCGATGCTCTGGAAGTAGTTCCAGGCGGCGAGATGGCCGACGAGCGGCGTGGTGTCGAGACCGGCAAGCTCTTCCTCGCCGACCGAGAAGGCCATGACCGGGATATCCTCGGCCTTGATGCCCTGGTTGCCGAGTTCCTTGTAGAACGGCACGTTGGCGTCGCCATTGACGGTCGAGACGACGGCGGTCTTCTTGCCGGCCGAGCCGAACTTCTTGATCGCCGAGACCTCCGTCTGCCAATCGGAGAAGCCGAACGGCGTGTAGTTGACCATGATGTCTTCGGCGGCGACGCCCTTGGCCTTCAGATAGGCTTCGAGGATCTTGTTGGTGGTGCGCGGATAGACGTAGTCGGTGCCTTCAAGCACCCAGCGCTTCACCGAACCGCCATCCTCGCTCATCAGATAGTCGACGGCCGGAATGGCCTGCTGGTTCGGCGCCGCACCGGTGTAGAACACGTTGCGCTCACTCTCCTCGCCCTCATACTGGACGGGATAGAACAGGATGTTGTCGAGTTCGCTGAACACCGGCAGCACCGACTTGCGCGACACTGACGTCCAGCAACCGAACACCGCCGCGACCTTGTCCTTGGAGATCAGCTCGCGCGCCTTTTCGGCGAACAGCGGCCAGTTGGAAGCCGGATCGACGACGACCGCTTCGAGTTTCTTGCCAAGCAGGCCGCCCTTTGCATTCTGCTCTTCGATGAGCATCAGCATGGCGTCCTTCAGCGTCGTCTCCGAAATCGCCATGGTCCCCGACAGCGAATGGAGAATGCCCACCTTGATCGTGTCGTCAGCCGCTCTGGCGGGGACGCTCATCAGCAGGCCGGCCGTGACCACGCCTGCCGAAAACATTTTTGTTATTGTCGAGAAACTGCCCCTCATATTTCAAACTCCCAAGCTGGTTGATCGCATCGCAAACAGAACATGCAACGGCTGTGCCAACCGCAGGAGCAAAATTGAGTGGGCTGAGATTTCCTAGCTCTATCAGCCGGTTAATATATTAGCCGCTAAAGATGAGCGCCGCCGCCCGTGTTCCGCTTGAGAGAAAATGACCCGCCGCCGCCTAAATTTTGCTCACATGCCAACTAATGCACTTTTTTTGAGCAACGACACATCGACGATCGCGAACCGTTGCAGCGCTGCAGGAAAATGGGGCAAGCTCGATCTTCAAAAGAGCGACGTCATGGCCCCCAGGATTTCTCGTATTTTCAGCATAGTTCTCCTGGCTGCGGCCACCGGCGGCGCACACGCCGACTTCACCGACGGCAAATTGCCCGACGGCACCTATCACTGCGAAGTCTATCTGCTTGGAATGTTCCTCAGCCTTGGCGATATCACCATCAAAGGAAACGTCTATAGCGGCCCGGTGACCTTCGGGACCGCTCCGCAGGCTTACAATTATCAGATGAATGCAAACGGCGAGATCACCTGGCTGGGCCCGTTGGGCGGCTACACGACCGGCGGCAACTCGATCTCGCTTACGCAAGCCACCCTGGACGGCCAAACCAGCCCATCCTTCGACATCATCATGAAGCAGCCTGACGGCGCCTTCACCGCCTCGACCTGCACGAAACGTTGAACAGCCGACAAAAAGAGGCGCGGAACCGTGCGAGGCTCCGCGCCAGCAGGCAGCCGGGAGGGCGACGGCTAGATGCTCTTAGCCGACATCTGTTCAGCGATATAATCGGCCTGACGGATCGCCAGCGACACGATCGTCAAAGTTGGATTTTCGGCGCCGCCGGTGGTGAACTGGCTGCCGTCCGACACGAACAGGTTCTTGATGTCGTGTGCCTGGCCGTGCTTGTTGACGACGCCGTCGGCCGCCTTCTCGCTCATCCGGTTGGTGCCGAGATTGTGGGTCGAAGGATAGGGCGGCGTCGGGAAAGTCCGCGTCGCGCCCACCGCCGCGTACAGCGCCGAGCCCTGCTTGTAGGCGTGGTTGCGCATCGCGGTGTCATTGGCATGGTCGTCGAAATGGACATCCGCCACCGGCATGCCGTGCTCGTCCTTGATATCGGCATGCAGCGTGATGCGGTTTTCCTCGCGTGGCATGTCTTCGCCGACGATCCACATGCCGGCCATATGGTCGTAATGATCGAGCGCCGTGGTGAAGGAACGTCCCCAGCCGCCGGGGTCAAGGAAGGCGGCCATGAACGGCAGGCCGAGCGACAGCGTCTCTAGCTCGTAGCCGCCGACGAAGCCGCGCGAGGGATCGTTGCGGGCCTCGTCGCGAATGATACCGGCCATGGTGGTGCCGCGATACATATGCACCGGCTTGTCGAAGATGCCGTAGACCGAGCCCGTGGTGTGGCGCATGTAGTTCTTGCCGACCTGTCCCGACGAATTGGCAAGGCCGTCGGGAAACTGGCTCGATGCCGAATTGAGCAGCAGCCGTGGGCTCTCGATCGAATTTCCGGCGACGGCGACGATGCGGGCCTTCTGTTCCTGGAGTTTGCCGTCTTTGTCGGCATAGACGACGCCGGTCACCTTGCCTGACGCATCGTGGTTGATCTTGATAGCCATGGCATTCGGCCTGACCTCGAGATGACCGGTCGCCTCGCCCTTCGGGATTTCGGTATACAGTGTCGACCACTTGGCGCCCCATTTGCAGCCCTGGAAGCAGAAGCCAGTCTGCTGGCAAGCATTGCGGTCGTCGCGCGGCTCGGAGTTGATCGCCATCCGGCCGGTGTGGCACTCCTTGTAGCCGAGCTTGTCGGCGCCGGCCTTCATCACCTTGAAGTTGTTGTTGCCGGGAAGGCCTGGGATGTTGTTGGTGAGTGTCACGCCGAGCTTGTCTTCGGCCTTTGCGTAGTAGGGTTCAAGATCGGCAAGCGTGATCGGCCAGTCGAGCAGGTTGGCGCCATCCAGCTTTCCGTAGGTCGAGAGCGTCTTGAATTCGTGCTCCTGTAAGCGCAGCGAGGCGCCTGCCCAGTGCGTGGTCGAACCGCCGACCGACTTGACGATCCAGGCCGGCAAGTTTGGAAAATCCTTCGCCACCCGCCAGTCGCCCGAGGTCGTGCGCTTGTCCGTCCAGGCGAGCTGGGCGAATGAATCCCACTCGTCGTTGATGAAATCCTCGTATTCGTGGCGGCCGCCCGCCTCCAGGATGACGACATCGATGCCCTTCTGGGCAAGCTCGTTGCCGAGCGTGCCGCCGCCGGCGCCCGAGCCGATGATGACGACCACGCCATCGTTCTTGAGATCAAATGGTGCTGCCATGGTTTCCTCCCATGATGTCTGTTGTGTGCGGTTGCGACGAGAGGCTCAGAGCCACTCGATATCGTCGAACCCGCGCGCCATGTAGCCGCCCTTGGAGTAGGACTCGCCTTCGTAGCCAAAAATCGGCCAGACCTCCTTCTGGTTGTAGAGGCCGACGACAAGTCCGCCGCGGACCGCCTGGAAGAACGGCGTGTCCTCGATCTCTCTCAGCACCGCGACGCGCTGCTCCTCCCAGCCGAGACCGGTGTAGCCGTCCTTGCCAGACTTCAGGTCGAGATCGGCGATGCCCTTTTCGATGAGATCCTTGTGGGCCGGGTCTTTGCCTGCCTGCTCATCGTGGGCCTTGACGGCGATTGCGTAATATTTGTCAGGCACCTGGTCGTGCGGATAGATGTCGCGCGCCATCTGGATCAGGGTAGCCATGGTTTCGGGCTTGAGCGCAGATGTTTGGAGACCCCAGGCATGTTGCGGGCTGATGACGGCACTGCCTGCAATGACCAGCAATGCGCCGACGCCCCCGCGTTTCAGAAGTTCGCGGCGCGACAGCCCGGGCTTGCTTTCGTAAATCGTGACCATTTCTTCCTCCCTTGCTTGCTATTTGCACCGTAAAGGTGCCGTGGCTGGCGCCGCGCTGGCCGGCGCGACCTGATGTCTCCTATTTAAACCGGCCCTGACGCTGCAGGACCTCGATCTTGTAGCCGTCGGGATCCTCGATGAAGAAAAAGCGCGCGAGCAGCGCTCCATCGCGATTGAACTCGACGATCTTTTTCGGGTTCAGACCAAGCGCGCCAAGCCGGTCGTGTTCGCCGTCCAGATCGGCGACCGAAACCGCGATATGGCCGTAGCCGTCGCCGAGCGAATAGGGCTCCTGCCGGCCCTTGTTGACGGTGAGCTCGACTTCGAATTCCGCCTCGGCATTGCTCAAATAAACGAGCGTGAAGGTTTCGAAATCAAGTCGTTCGGCGACATCAAGCCCAAAGGCTTTCCGGTAGAAGTCGACGGACCGGGCCTCGTCCAGAACCCGGATCATGGTGTGAATCGTCTTCGCCAAATGACACTCCGTCGCAGCAGCGCCTTATGCGCGTCGGGGTGATTATGCGCGGGTTACTGCAAAGGTGGTGGCAGCCGATTACCACGCGCTAATCTAACGACCGCGTGGCATACTGCTTAAGGACGAAAGTCCGATTGCTGTTTTCCGCTTTCCAGCTGAAGATAATTGGCCACGATAGGCACTGCTCAAAGGCGCGAATCACTGCTGATTGCGCCCAAAAATCAACAAGAATGGCCAAAGCCAACAAGAAGGGAGTAACCATGTGCAGGGTTTTTGCCGGGCAGGATCCGGAGGGCTACCGACAGATCAACCGGTCGATCCGCATCGACGGGCACTCGACCAGCATCCAGCTCGAGGCGACGTTCTGGGCTTTGCTCGACGAGATCGCCGATAGCCAGGGTCTGACGACGCCGAAATTCATCTCGAAGCTCTATGACGAGGCTATCGAGATCAACGGCCAGATTCCGAACTTCGCGTCGATGTTGCGCACGACCTGCGCTCTCTATCTGAAAGGCCATCGGCCAGGCATCGAAGAACACACGACGCCTAAGCGGCAAGCAGCTTAGCTGTCGGCTGCAACATCGAGCGCCAGCCGGGTCATGTCAGTGAAAAGCGCCTGGCGCTCGGAATAGTCGGTTTGCTCGCCGGTCACCACATTGTCGACGACGGTCAGCAATGACAGCGCCCGGGCGCCGAAATGCGCCGCGATGCGATAGAGCGCGCTGGTCTCCATATCCACCGCGAGCGCGCCTTCAGCCTGCACCCCGGCAAAGCGGGTCCGTCCCTGGGGATGATAGAATATGTCGCTGCAGGCCGTCAGCCCGGCCTGATGCTCGATGTCGAGTTCGGCAGCCTTGGCCAAGGCGCGGACGAATAGTGCCGGATCGGGGGCGGCAACATCGTTGTAGAGCCCGAAAACCTGACCGCTCTCTGCACTCTCACCTCGTACCGACTGCGAGATCACCAGGCTGCGCAGTTTCAGCCCGGCGGTCAGAGCGCCACAGGTACCGGTGCGGATCAGCGTCCTGACGCCGTAGAAATCGAGCAGCTCATGCACGTAGATCAGGAACGACGGGACACCGATGCCCGTTGCCTGGATGCTGATGGGCTTACCGCGAAACAGGCCGGTAAAACCGAGGGCCTCCCTGCGACGGTTGACGCAGCGCGGCGCCTCCAGAAAGGTTTGCGCCATCCATTCGGCGCGTTGCGGATCGCCTGGCAACAGCACTGTTGCGGCGTAATCACCCTTGCCTGCCTCGTTGTGCGGCGTCACGGCATGCTCCCCAAAACCCGCCGTCCGTTTCACCCGCAATCATGGCAGCCTCGCGTCATTACGCAAGTGCGAGATTAGCAAATCCTAAGATTCAAGCACATCCTTCACGATTGTGGCCAGTTGCTTGAGCGAAAACGGCTTCGGCAGGAAACCGAAATGCGCGTCTGCCGGTAGGTTTTTGGCGAACGCATCTTCCGCGTAGCCAGAAACGAAGACGAATTTGATGTCCGGTTGCCGCTTGCGCAATTCGCCAAGCAGTGTCGGCCCATCCATTTCAGGCATCACCACGTCGGAAACGACGATGTCGACCTTGCCGCCGAGCGCCTCGAAGACTTCCAGTGCCTCGACGCCCGAGGACGCTTCGTGGACAGTGTAGCCGCGCGACGTCAACGCTCGCATGCCGCCCATGCGCACGGCATCCTCGTCCTCGACGAGCAGCACAGTGGCCGAACCCGACAAATCCTTGGCTGCGTCGGCGATCTTTGCCGGTGCAGCCGGCGCCTCGCTGGGTTCGCCTGCCTTTCTCGCCTCTGCAATGTAGCGCGGCAAGAAGATGCGGAACACGGATCCCTTGCCGACTTCGGAATCGCAGAAGATGAAGCCGCCCGTCTGCTTGATGATGCCGTAGACCATGGACAGGCCGAGGCCGGTGCCCTTGCCGACCTCCTTGGTGGTGAAGAAAGGTTCGAAAATCTTCTTGAGCACTTCGGGGGCGATGCCGCTGCCGGTGTCTTCGACTTCGACCACGACATAGTCGGCCGGCGCAAGCTCTCGGTAGGAAAGGCTCCTGCTCTCCTCGGTGGTCACGTTCCGGGTGCGCACGGTGAGGTCGCCGCCGGCCGGCATCGCATCGCGCGCATTGACCGCCAGATTGACCACCACCTGCTCGAACTGCCCGATATCGACCTTCACCGGCCACAGGTCGCGGCCATGATCGACCTTCAGCTTGATGTCGTTGCCGACCAGGCGGGCCAGCAGCATCCGGAGATCGGCAAGCACATCGGTCAGGTTGAGCACCTCCGGCCGCAGCGTCTGCTTGCGTGAGAAGGCCAGAAGCTGCCGCACCAGCGACGCCGCCCGGTTGGCATTCTGCTTGATGTTCATGATGTCCGGGAAGGACGGGTCCGACGGGCGGTGGTTGGTCAACAAAAGGTCCGACGCCATGATGATGGCGGTCAGCACATTGTTGAAGTCGTGGGCAATGCCGCCGGCAAGCTGGCCGACCGCCTGCATCTTCTGGCTTTGCGCCATCTGGCCCTCGAGCGCCTTCTGCTCGGTGGTTTCGACGGCGTAGACGATGGCCGATTCTTCGGCGCCCTCGCTGGTGCCGTCGGCAACCGCGTTGACGTAGAAGCGCATGTGCCGCTCCTCATTGCCGGGCAGCAGCGTATCGATCGGTTCGATGTCGGCCTGCCGTTGTCGCGCCTTTTCAAACGCCACGGCAAAGGCGGGCCGGTCGCGCTCATGGATCACCGTGTCCAGCCGCACGCGCCGATCGACCGCGTCCCCATCGACGACCGAGGAAAACAGCGACAGGAAAGGCGCGTTGGTGCGCAAGATGCGCCCGCCGTTGTCGACAGCCGCTATTGCCATCGGCGTCGAATTGAAGAAGCGGGTGAAGCGGATCTCCGAGGCGCGAAGATCGGCGGAAGCGTCCTCGCCTTGCGTCCGGTTGAGCACGATGGTGCGCGTCGGACCGTTGACGCCCTCGCGGCTGGCCGACACCCGATGCATGAAACGCACGGGCAGCGCCTCGCCCTTCACTGTCGTCAGATCGAGATCGATGACCGCGTTGCGCGTGGTGCCGGGATCGGCCTTGACCGAGCGGACCAGCGCCATGCCGTCGCCGGCGACGATCTCCGGAAGCGTGACGGCACCGGGCGTGAAGCTCGTCAGGTCGATGCCCAGCCACTCCGCAAGCGTGGCATTGATGTAAGTGACGCGCCCTTCCTGGTCGGCCGAAAAGAAGCCGGCCGGCGCGTGGTCGAGATGGTCGATAGCCTTTTGCAGGTCGAGGAAGAACCGCTCCTGCTCGGCCCGTTCTTCCGAGATGTCGGCGAGTTGCCAGGCGAGCAAAGGCAGCCGCTGGCCCGGGACGCTGAAGGCGCGGGCGCGGGCGCGATACCAGCGCGCGCCCGGCTCGGCGCCGGGTCGAATGGATTGAGCAAGCCGAAACTCCCCGTCGCCGGGCTGGCCGTCGCGCAGGCCGGAGGCGAGCCGGTATATGGTCACCGAGGCCTCGGGAACATCGGACAGCAACCCTTCGACCGTCTTGAGATCCGCCGCCGACGCCGCGCCCGTCATGTCGGCATAGGCCCGATTGGCGTAAACGACACGCCCTTTGGTGTCGGTGACGAGAAGACCTTGCGACATTGAATCGACGAAGGCTTTCGACAGCTCGTCGCTCGTCGAGCGCGGTGTGATCTGCACGAAACCGATGGCGGTGGCGAACAGGAAGCCGACGCCGATCATCGCCAGCACACCAAGCATTCCAAGCAGGAATGGATCGCCAAGACGCTCGCGGAAAAGGCCGAAGACGATCGCGGCGCCCGTCAAGACAACGATGAAGATGATGAGCCGGGTTACCGCACCCGGTCGCGTGTTCTGGTCGACGATCGGTACCGGATAGAAATCGCCGCGCGCTTCCTTGGCCATGTGCCCCCTGCTCGTGAATTCCGGTACTTGCCCCTGCCCGGTTGAATCACATTCTCAAGGTCCGGAAAAGGCCTTGGCGGCAAATGTCCGCTAAAAATGAGGCCGTTCGGCGCCCGGTGTGGTGAATTCGAAATTCGCGTCACCTTGCTGCAGCGCCAGGCGAATTTTCGGATTCGTCACACCAGCAACTTGCTGAAAATCCAGTGTGGTGTTTCAAGCTGTTCACGAAGCATGAAAGGCAACTTGCAGTGGCCTGCCGCAACAGTTTAGTGTCGCGTCTTCTTCGAAAGACGATTGGGGGCACCAATGCTGCAGTGGCTGGATAGCGTGGCGGGTCCTGGTTATGCCGCGGCGATCCTGTGGACGCTTGTCGCGCTTGTCCTTTTGGTCATCATTCTCCTTATCATCAAGCTGATCCGCAATCTGACCTTCGGAACATTCGTCGCCGGCGGCAGGAACCGCAAGACACGATTGGCCGTCATGGACGCCACCGCTGTCGACAGTCACCGCCGGTTGGTGCTGGTGCGCCGCGACGATATCGAGCACCTGCTGCTAATCGGAGGTCCGACCGACGTCGTCGTCGAACGCGACATCAGGCTGTCGGCGCTGCGCCGTCCTGCACTGACCGGAGATGGCGGCGGCCATCAGCTGGCACCGCGGCCGCCCGCCCCTCAACCCGCTCCTGCGCCAGTGAGGCAAGCACCGCCTCCGCAGCCGGTAAGCGCGGCCCCAACGCCTGTCCGGCCCTATCAGACGGCGCAGGCGCCGAAGCCAGCAGCGCAAAGCCATCAGTCGGCGACGATCACGCCGCTGCCCGCCTATGGATCGGCGAACGCCAATGCCGTTCGACACGCGCCATCGCCGGCAAGACAGGATTCCCCGGCAAGGCAGGATTCTATCGACGATACGTTGATGAGGGAACTCGAGGTCTCGCTTGACGAGCCACAGCCCGCCAAGCCGGAGAGTAAGCCGGCGGCAAAGGTGCCGCCGTCTCTCGATGACGAGATGACGAAGCTTCTCGGCGAGCTCTCCAGCCAGAAACGGTAACCGGCCAGGAACCGGCCCAGCGAATAGCCAACAAAAATGGCCGGAGACCGGCCATGACAAAGTTCGCTATTTGACCGCTTTTTAGACGCCTCGCCTGCTTCAGTCGTCGCGGTAGACCTTCTCGCGGCGCTCGTGGCGCTCCTGCGCCTCGATCGACAAGGTCGCGATCGGACGCGCATCGAGCCGCTTCAGGGCGATGGGCTCGCCGGTTTCCTCACAATAGCCGTAAGTGCCTTCATCAATGCGCTGGAGCGCGGAATCGATCTTTGAAATGAGTTTTCGCTGGCGATCGCGAGCGCGAAGTTCGATGGCGCGGTCGGTTTCCGAAGAGGCGCGATCGGCGAGATCGGGGTGGTTGGCGTTTTCCTGCTGCAGGATTTCGAGGGTTTCGCGCGCTTCGCGCAATATGTCATTCTTCCAGGTGACGAGCTTCAGGCGAAAGTAGGATTTCTGCCGCTCGTTCATGAACGGCTCGTCTTCGGAGGGTACGTAATCGGCGGTAACGATGTCGTTCATTCGACTCACCCAAACTGCCCCAATTTTGGCGCCTATATATTCGCGGAGCGAATGCTGCACAAGCGTAATCGACGACAGTTTCACGCAATTGTTAATGTCGGGCAAAACGGCACTGGCCGCATCATTCGCATGAAGGGCGCGGCCGAATTCGTTTATGATTCGTGGGGTTTGAAGGGTATCAGCCATTGTGCAAGAGGGCTTTCTCATGGCTAATCCTGCAGCGCCTTTTGACGAGTTTCGGTGTTAGGCACAAGCGAGGGGCCGGTGAGCAAGCTTTATCTGTTGAGGCATGCGAAGGCTGGATGGGCCCTGCCGGGCATGCGCGATTTCGATCGTCCGCTCGACGCATCCGGCCTCGCCGACGCCGAAACGATGGGTGCGGTCATGCGGGCCCGCAACTACATTCCGGACCTCACGCTTTGCTCCAAAGCAAAGCGAGCGCTGCAAACGCTGGAAGGCCTTGCCGGTCACACCGATACCGGCCGGGCCCTGTTCCTGGACGCGCTCTACAGCGAGGATGCCGCCTTCTATCTCAACATCATCCGCGGCAATGGCGGGCCAGGCTCGCTGCTCGTCATCGGCCACAACCCGATGACGGAAGATCTCACTATCGCGCTTTCGGGCGACGGCGAAGAGGCTGCGAAGGGAATGCTAAACCACGGCTTCCCGACCGCCGGCCTTGCGGTCGTCCGTTTTCCAGGCAGTCTTGCCGACGCCGCGCAAGGCACCGGCTATCTCGAAGCCTTCTTGACGCCGGTTGATCTCTGACGCCGTTTCAAATCCAGGTGGCAGCGTCTATATCGGAGCCTACCGAAGCCCCGAGAGAACCGATTTGGCATCATCGCTGACCACTTTCACCGACGAGGCGAAGATTGCCCTGGATACGCTGTCGGGGCGCGCTACAGGGCTTTTTTCGCCGTCGCTGCGCCTCGGCGTTACCGGCCTTTCTCGCGCCGGCAAGACGGTGTTCATCTCGGCCTTTGTCCACAATTTGCTCCATGGCGGGCGCTTGCCGCTATTCGCCGCGCAGAAATCGGGACGCATCGCCCGTGCCTTCCTCGAAGAGCAACCGGATGATGCGGTACCGCGATTCCAGTACGAGGATCACATCGCGGCCCTCGTCAACGACCGCCTCTGGCCGGATTCGACACGTGCCATTTCCGAACTGAGGCTCACCATCGAATATGAATCGGCCTCCGGCTGGAGCCGCATGTTTTCATCAGGCAGATTGTCGGTCGATATCGTCGACTATCCCGGAGAATGGCTGCTTGACCTGCCGCTGCTCGGCAAATCCTACGGCGATTTCTCACGCGAAGCCTTCGAGATGGCCGTGCTGCCGGTGCGCGTCGACCTTTCGCAGGAATGGCGCGCGCTCTCCGCCGCAGTCGACCCGAAGGCGGACGCCGACGAAATGACGGCGCGCCGCCTCACCGAGAGCTTCGCCGCCTATCTCAAGGCATGCAAGCTCGACGAGCGGGCGCTTTCGACCTTGCCACCCGGCCGTTTCCTAATGCCCGGCGATCTTGAGGGCTCACCGGCGCTGACCTTCGCGCCCTTGCCGGACCTGAGCGAGCGGCGAGCGCGTTCGGGGTCGCTGCAGGCGATGATGGAGCGCCGCTACGAGGCCTACAAGACGCATGTCGTAAAGCCGTTCTTTCGGGAGCACATCACGCGCCTTGACCGCCAGATCGTGCTGATCGACGCCTTGCAGGCCTTGAACGCAGGCCCCGGCGCGATGGCCGATCTCGAACGCGCGGTGACCGAAATCCTCGCCTGTTTCCGCCCCGGCCGCGGCAATTTCCTGACAGACTTTTTTTCAAGGCGCATCGACCGCATATTGGTGGCGGCGACGAAGGCGGACCATCTGCATCACGAAAGCCACGACCGGCTGCAGGCGATCGTGCGGCGGCTTGCCGACCGTGCCGTGGCGCGGGCAAATTTCACCGGCGCCGATGTCGACGTGGTCGCCCTGGCGGCCGTGCGCGCGACCCGGGAGGGCACGGTCAAGCAAGGCCGTGAAACACTGCCGGTCATCATCGGCATACCGTTGAAGGGTGAAAGGATCAACGGCGAAGCATTTGATGGAAAGACCGAAACAGCCATATTTCCCGGCGACTTACCGGAAAAAATTGATGCAGTGTTCGATGTCTCTGGACTAGGCCATCGGCAGGGCAACGACGACCCGGCGATCCGCTTTGTGCGCTTTCGCCCGCCAAAGCTCGAACGCACCGCTGAAGGCGTCACGCTGTCGCTGCCGCATATCCGGCTCGACCGCGCCCTGCAGTTCTTGATCGGAGATCATCTGGCATGACCGCGCCCCGCAAGCCGGCGGCATTTCGCATCGAGCCGGAAGCCGCGCCGAGGGAGGAACAGGCATCCTTGCGCCAGCCCGACGCCCCGTCAGCGCGAAAGCCACGCGCGGTGAAGACGGATGGCGCGGTCGTCGTGCCGGCCGAGATCGACGTCTTCGACGAGCCCGACATCGTCGTCGCCGAACCGCCGCCAGCGATCGCGCCGCGGAAGCGTTCGTTGTTCGGCAGCCTGTTCTTCGGCGCATTGGGCGTTCTGGTTTCGCTGGCTGTCGGACTTTGGACCGACCAGCTGATTCGCGATCTGTTCGCGCGCGCCGAATGGCTGGGCTGGCTGGCCGCCGGGATGGCCGTGATCGCGGTGCTGGCGCTTCTGGTCATCCTTGTCCGCGAATTCCTGGCGATCGCCCGCCTCGCCGAGGTCGAAAAGCTGCAGAAGCGGGCACTCGATGCCATCGCCCGCGACGACCCGAAAGCCGCTCGTGCAGTGGTCGACGAACTCTCGGCCTTTGTCGCGGCCAAGCCCGAAACCGCGGCCGGCAGACGCGCGCTGGCTGAGCTGCGCGACGAGATCATCGACGGTGGCAATCTGGTGCGCCTGGCCGAGACCGAGATCCTCGGGCCCCTCGATGCGCGCGCCAAGGTTATGATCCTCGAAGCGGCAAAGCGTGTGTCGCTGGTGACGGCGGTCAGCCCTCGCGCCCTGGTCGACGTCGCCTATGTCGTGTTCGAAGCCGGCCGGCTGATTCGCCGCCTGTCGGAACTTTATGGCGGCCGGCCGGGCACGCTGGGGTTCCTCCGGCTGGCGCGCAGCGTTCTCGCCCATCTGGCGGTGACCGGCTCGATCGCCGTTGGCGACAGTTTCGTGCAGCAGATCGTCGGCCATGGCCTCGCTGCCCGGCTCTCGGCAAAACTTGGCGAAGGCGTCGTCAACGGCATGATGACCGCACGCATCGGCATTGCGGCGATGGAAACCGCGAGGCCCCTGCCCTTCAGCGCCACGAGACGGCCCGGCATGGGTGATTTCCTGTCCGCCCTGACATCGTTTGCGACAAAAAAGCAGAAGGAAACGTCCGCTTCCGATACGTGACAATTGCCTACAGCGCTGCGTCCTTTTGGACGCGCAAAGGACGTTGTAGCGCTTTGATTCTGCGGATGATCCCCAACGCAAATCGATTCTGATTTTCGGGTCACGCGCTAGCGGTGACGAAGCATTAACCAATCTTGTTCATGGTCGGACGGGTTCCAAACCAGTCTCTTTGTTGCCGGGTGTCGTCGATGAAAAGCGTGATCTTGTCTAGCGTCCTGCCCCTGGCAGTCGTGGTTTCAACAACTGCCGGCCTGGTCGAAAAGGCTTTTGCAGCAGAGCCGGACAAGCAGTTCTTTCAATCGGTGGAAGGCAAATGGGTCGGCCCGGGAGAAATCGTCGCCGGCAAGTACAAGGGGACGAAATTCACCTGCAATTTCACCGGCTCGACACCTGACGGCAAGATCGGCATGTCGCTCGACGGCGGTTGCCGGGTCGGCATGTTCACCCAGCAGATGTCGGCGACGATCCAGCGCAAGGGCCGCGAAGGCTACAAGGGCAGCTTCATGGGCGGTGCCGCCGGCTCCGGCCTCGACATCATCGGCGGCAACGTGGTCAACGCCAACAAGGTCGTCTTCACCATCAACCGCAACCAGTTGCGCGGCGTCATGCAAGCTCTTGTCCCCAACGACAACTCGATGACGGTGACGATTGCGGTGCGCGTCGACCAGCAATTGGTGCCGGTCATCGGCATGAAGCTGAAGCGCGTCGATACACTCGAGGTCGGCTCCATCGCGCCAAACTGAGCGATTATTTGCGCGTCCAGTGAACATGCGGCGCGACGCTGCAAAAAAAGCGGCAGCCACGGCCACCGCTTTTTGCAAAACTCAAATCGATGCTCAGCTCTTGATGGCGGTGGTCAGCTCGTCGTAGGCCTTGCAGGCCTCGTCGGCCGTCGTAGTGCCTTGAAACTTGGTCGTGATCGCCTGGACCTTGGCGGTGAGATCGGCTGCCTTGGCCGGATCCTTGGTAATTGCCTCCTGAAGGGCAGCAGTCATGTCCTGAGCCTTCTTAGTCAGCATTTCGGTCGTGCATTCAGGTGCCTTCGAACAGGCCGAGCCGGCAAGTGCCGCGATGCCGACGGCAACAAGCAAAAACGTCTTCATGTCAGTCTCCCTCAAAAAGGGCCGCGACTTGATCGTCGTTCGCCCTCCACTGGCCGAAGCCGGGCGTCCTTAGCGCCCGAATGCCGAAACAAGCAACGCGGCCGGCGCATAAACTTGTGGAGCGCGCCTGCAACACTGCCGCACCGGTTTCCGGATTCGGACTGTTCGATTTCCGCCGAAGCCCCTATCTTGGCCGCTCGATGCCGCAGCACGTGCAGCGGTCCTTAAAAAGAACGGAACGGCAGGCATGGCGGCAGAAGCAGCGGGCAGCGATCTGATCCACGTGGTGGCGCTGCTCGCCGCAGGTGTTGTCGCCGTGCCGATCTTCAAGCGCATGGGGCTTGGTTCCATCCTTGGCTATCTGGCGGCCGGCGTGGTCATCGGCCCGTTCGGCATCGGCATCTTTTCCGAATCGGAAGCCATTCTTCACGTCGCCGAGCTCGGCGTCGTCATGTTCCTGTTCATCATCGGGCTGGAGATGCAGCCGTCGCGGCTGTGGGGCCTGCGCCGGGAGATATTTGGTCTCGGCGCGCTGCAGGTCGGCGTCTGCGCGCTGTTGCTGACCGGCGTCGGACTGGCGGGAGGTTTTCCGATCGCGCAATCCTTCGTCGCCGGCGCCGGCTTCGTGCTGACCTCGACGGCGATCGTCATGCAGCTCCTGGAAGAACGTGGTGAGATCGCCGTGCCCAAAGGCCAGCGCATCGTCTCTATCCTGCTACTCGAGGACCTGGCGATCGTGCCGCTGCTGGCCCTGATCGCCTTCCTGGCACCGGGCGGCGCCGATATGAGCTTGACCCAGCGGCTGACGGAGGTGGGCATCGGCCTTGCGGCCATCCTCGGGCTGGTGCTGGCCGGGCGTTTCCTCCTCAATCCGTTCTTCCGCGTCCTGGCGGATGCCCGCGCCCGCGAGGTGATGACCGCAGCCGCCCTTCTGGTTGTTCTGGGGTCGGCGCTTGCCATGCAGCTCAGCGGCCTGTCGATGGCGATGGGCGCTTTCCTGGCCGGCGTGCTTTTGTCGGAATCCACCTTCCGCCATCAGCTCGAGGCCGACATCGAACCGTTCCGCGGCGTGCTGCTCGGGCTGTTCTTCCTTGCGGTCGGCATGTCGCTCAACCTGCAAGTGGTCGTCGAGAACTGGCGGCTCGTCGCCGTCTACGTCGTCGCCTACATGGTGATAAAGGCGATAGGCATCTATCTCGTCGCCCGCATCCTCAAGGCTGGTCACCGGGAAGCGATCGAGCGTGCCGTCTTCATGGCGCAAGGCGGCGAATTCGCCTTCGTTCTCTATTCCGCCGCCGCGACCGTCGGCATCATCGACAGCCAGGCCAATGCGACCCTGACGGCGATCGTCATCATCTCCATGGTGCTGACACCGCTGGCCACCTTGGCGTTGCGGTACTTGACGCCGCGCGACGAGCAGTCGCTCGAAGGCGTCGATATCGCCGATGGCCTTACCGGCAGCGTGCTGATCATCGGCTTCGGCCGCTTCGGCCAGATCGCCAGCCAGCCGCTGCTGTTGCGCGGGATCGATGTGTCGATCATCGACAATGAGGTCGAAATGATCCAGGCGGCGGCCGATTTCGGTTTCAAGGTCTATTATGGCGACGGCACGCGGCTCGACATTCTGCGCGCCGCAGGCGCCGGCCGCGCGCGCGCCGTGTTGATCTGCGTCGACAAGCCCGACGTCGCCGTCCGCATCGCAGAACTCATCAAGGCAGAGTTTCCCCTGCTGACCGTGCTGGCACGCGCCTTCGACCGCGGAACCGCACTGCAGTTGATACGTGCCGGCGTCGATTTCCAAATTCGCGAAACCTTCGAATCAGCGCTTGTCTTCGGCGGCTCCACACTGGAGGCGCTGGGCGTCGACCCAACGGAAGTCGCCGAGGTGATCGAGGATGTCCGCCACCGCGACGCCGCCCGTTTCGAGTTGCAGCTTGCCGAAGGCGTTCGCGCCGGAGCGCGCTTCCTCAAGGGCAATATCGGCACGCCCATTCCGACCCCGCTCAGCCAGCCGCGCCACGCCGGTCAGGCGCTCAATGAAGAGACCGCCGGCGTTCTGCATAAATCCGAGCCTGCGGACTGAACATGTGGAGCAAACAGATGACCGAACTGGACGAGCGCGCGCTTTCCGTCACCAAATTCTGGCGTGACGCCGGGAAGGATGCATGGTTCGAGAAGCATGACGCCTTCGACGAAGAGTTCCGCAACAGGTTTCTCGATCTGCATTACGCTGCCGCCCGGCGCGAATGTGACGACTGGTCGGAGCATGCCGAAGGCTCACTGGCGCTGATGATCCTGCTCGACCAGTTTCCGCGAAACTGCTTTCGTGGCACTGGCCATATGTATGCCACCGACCCGCTGGCAAGGCATTTCGCCGAAAAGGCAATCGCCGCCGGCCAGGATCTGGCGCTCGACGAAGACCTGCGCGCCTTCCTCTATTTGCCGTATGAGCATTCGGAGCATCTCGCCGACCAGCTCAAATCGATGGACCTCTTTACCGCCAAAGCCCAATCCAACCTGAAATATGCGGTCGAGCACCTGGAGATCATTCAGCGCTTCGGCCGCTTTCCGCATCGAAACAGGATGCTTGGCCGCGAGACGACGCCGGAAGAACAAGTGTTCCTCGATGGGGGCGGATTTTCCGGCTGAGCTTAATGCGTCGGACCCAAAAGTGGCTACCGGTCTTGCGTCCGATGCTTAGGCCCGCCACCAATCCCGGCCAGACGGCAATTGCTCGATGCCGGCGCTGTCGAGAGCGGCAAGCCGATCCTGTACGCTTCTGCCGCCGACGGTGAGGCCAGGCGCGATCTCGGCCAGCGGTGCCAGAACGAAGGCGCGCTCCAGCATGCGCGGATGCGGCACTTCCAGCCCGGTTTCGTGGATGATCCGATCGCCGAACACCAGAATGTCGATGTCGATCAGGCGTGGACCCCAGCGCTCCTCGCGCACCCGTTTCAGTCTGCGCTCGACGTCGAGGCAGAGTTCGAGCAATGCATGTGGTGCGAGAGCAGTCGAAATTTCGGCAGCCGCATTGAGAAAATCCGGCTGGTCGAGCTTGCCCCAGGGTGGCGTGCGGTAAAGCGAGGAAACGACCGCGACGCGCGTATTCTTGTCGGCATCCAGCATGCGCAGCGCCGCGCCCATCGACCTTGCCGGGTCGCCAAGATTGCCGCCAAGGCTGAGATAGACAGTGTTATTCGGGCCAGACAACGGTCACCTCGACATGATCGAGCACACCGGGAACCGGCGCGTTCGGCTTGCGCACAGTAATCTCGGCCTTTTTGATCTGGGGAAACCGGGCCGTCAGCGCCCGGGCCACCTCCAACGCCAGCGCTTCTATCAGGAAACGCCTCTCCCCGGTTATGATCCTTTCGATCACCCCGAAGGCGACACCATAGTGGACGGTGTCCTCGATGGAATCATCGACCAGCGCACGGCCGGGTTCGACGGTGAGCGCAGCGTCGACATAGAAGCGCTGGCCGAGCGTCTCCTCCTCATCCAGCACGCCGTGCCGGGCGAAGAAGGCGCAGTTCTTCATGCGGATGACATACATCGCTCAGCGTCCCGCTCGATTAGAGCGAGGCGCGTCCACTTGGATGCACAAAACGACGCTCTAACGCTTTAAATCTACGCATAGGATCGAAAATCGATTCCGATTTTCGAGCCTATGCGGTGGTTTCACGCGCCAGCATAGCATCCGCAAGCGCCAGCGCATCCACATTGATTGCGACATCGTGGACGCGAAAAAGCTGCGCGCCCTTGAGTCTCAGGATGACGCTCGTCG
Organism: Mesorhizobium sp. M6A.T.Cr.TU.016.01.1.1; assembly: GCF_003952585.1. Lineage (NCBI taxonomy): Bacteria > Pseudomonadati > Pseudomonadota > Alphaproteobacteria > Hyphomicrobiales > Phyllobacteriaceae > Mesorhizobium > Mesorhizobium sp. M6A.T.Cr.TU.016.01.1.1. The sequence goes on along the minus strand of NZ_CP034452.1, from coordinate 5,583,335 downwards.
CCGCTGTTCCGGCACCCCTGGCCGAGGCGTCGCGGCCGGTGACAGCGCCGATGAAGCGCTTTCGCGATGTGCCCGCCATCAGCGGAACGCCCAAGGCATCGAGTTCGGAAAACCGTGCCATCAGGTCGAGATTTTCCTCCGCTGTTTCCTTGGCGAAGCCAAATCCCGGATCGAGCACGATTTGGTCGTCGGCAACGCCGCTTCGCCGGGCGATTTCCAACGATTTCCTGAGGAAGAAAAGCTGATCCTCGATCACGTCGGGCAGTTTTTGCCGGTCACGCCCGGTGTGCATGATGATAAGCCCGGCGCCGGTCTCGGCCGCGACCCGCGCGATGCCGGGCTCGCGCTGCAGACCCCAGACATCGTTGACGATGTGGGCGCCGGCGCCGACGGCAAGCCGGGCGGTGTCCTCGCGATAGGTGTCGACCGAAATCAGCGCCTTGCCAAGCCTGGCCAGCGCCTCGATGACTGGCAGCACGCGGGCCTGCTCTTCCTCGATGGTTACCGGAGATGCGCCGGGGCGTGTCGATTCCCCACCGACATCAATGACCGAGGCTCCCTCTTCCACCATCCGGCGCGCCTGGGCCATCGCCTGTTCGGGCGCAACGAACAGCCCGCCGTCGGAAAAACTGTCCGGCGTGACATTGAGGATACCGACGACCACGGCCTTGCTGCCAAGGTCGAGATGGCGCCCATGCGCCAGCTGCCATCGCCCTGTCGTCATTGTCCATCAACCATGTATGATCCGCCAAAGATCAATTCCGTTGCGCCGGCAACGGCCGTAACGCAAGGTGGGCAAAGAGGCAACATGATGAAACGATCCCTGCTTTGCGCCCTGATGCTCGCTTTTTCCGCCTTTCCGGCGGGCACAGCGAGCTTGGTAAAGATATATAGCTACTTCAGCATCGGCGGCAGAACGCTCGATGATATCGGAACCCAGCTTACGAAACTCGGGCCCCAGGTGAAAAGCACGGGGATGCGGCATCCAGGCGCCACACAGATGGCGTTCACCACCCGCGTCAGCTACGCGGAAAAATCGAATTCCTGCCGGATTGCCGACGCCAACGTCACCGTCAAGGTCAAGGTGATCCTTCCCGAATGGCGCCGCTCGGGCAAGGCCGATGCGGGCGTAAGGCTGTTCTGGGACACGTTGTCGGCCGACATCAAGCGCCATGAGGACCGCCATGTCGAAATCGCCAAGAACCATGCCCGCGAACTCGAGGATGCGCTGAAGGCGACCTACCCGCGGAAGAATTGCCAGGAGGCCAAGACCAAGGCCGCGGAAATCGCTGCCGCTATTCTTGCCAAGCACGACCGGGCCCAGGTGCAATTCGATCGCGTCGAAACCATCAATTTCGAAAGTCGCATCTTGCGACTGCTGCGCTATCGCATGGAGCGCATCGAGAAAAGCCGGCTGCCGGGTTAGCTCAGGCCAGATGGTAACGATTTAGGCACCGGCAGGGCCTTCGCCTCGACACGTCCGGCATCGCCTGCTATTGCCACGCCGCTGTTATGCGAAACGCATGCCGGCCGGCGACCCCGCCTGGCGGGATTCGAAGCCCCGTTGCCCTAACGAGGCCCACAGCCCAATTCAGAGGGTCCGATTTCCGGCCTGTCGCCGTCACCGGCGTTTAGTCGGACGACCTCGGCTCTTCCTCTGGAAACGGTGCCGCCGGCGGGCGGACGGAGTGGATCGATTGACAGATCTGTCAGCGAAGCGGCCACGGCGCCGATAGAGGCGCCGTCTCACTTTTCTCCTGCGTGCCCCACGTCTGCATTTGACATCCCCAAGCCGGGCTACCGTATATCCGTGATGTCTCAATAATGTACCGAGGCCAGACGGCTGCCGTAAGCTCCTTGCACTGGCCCTCATTGCGTCTTACGTTTGGCGCATCGATTAAGTAAGGGTATGATAATGCCGGAGACTGCAACCCTGTCCTCGAAGTTCCAGATATCGATCCCCAAGGCGATCCGGACCGCCCAGCATTGGGAAGCGGGTTTGACCTTTGCCTTCATCCCGAAGGGAACGGGCGTGCTACTCGTCCCTGTGCCGAAGCGGGAAGCGCTGAAGGGGCTGGCGAAGGGCGCTTCGGCGACGGAATATCGCGACCGGTCGGACCGTTTGTGATGGTGCTCGTCGATACCTCGGCTTGGATCGAATGGCTGATAGGCTCTCCAACGGGAGAGCAGGTGGCCGAGCATCTGCCCGAGCAAGCCGACTGGCTCGTTCCGACCATGGTGCAGTTGGAACTCGCAAAATGGCTCACTCGCGAAGTAGGCGAAGACAAAGCCGATCAGACCATCGCCTTTACGCAGGTCTGCACGGTGGCCCCGCTTGACACGGAAATCGCCCTAGCGGCCGCCGAAGCCTGCCGGAAGCACAAATTGGCGACCGCAGATGCGATCATTTTCGCAACCGCTCGGGCGCATGACGCGACGCTCCTGACTTGTGACAAGCATTTCGAGAGCCTGCCAGTCGTCACCCTCATCGAAAAGATCTAGCGCTGACATTGTTGGGCCGCGGGATGATGTCGGCTCCGGCAGCTCACGACCCATTGCTGCCGCTCGCCGAAATCGGCGGCGATGTCCGAGGCTGGCCCCATTGCAGGCCCTGAAAAGCTCGCAAAGCCGAACTTTGCGAGCGACTTAGGATTACGTCAGGAATAAATGACGGGTTGGCGCATTCCGCTCTAGGAAAAGGAATTGGCCGAGCGACCGCTTTCCACCCTGAGCTGCCCTACGCGTCGGGTACCAAGCGTCAGGCTTTCACCACTAGCCGGCGACGCCGAGCTTCTTCTGCAGGCTGGTCGACGAGGTCGTATACTGGAATACGATGCGCTCGCCGGGGCTGACGATGCGCTTGGCTGCCTGCGCCATCAGGGCGACCTCATGGAAGCCCGATAGGATCAGCTTCAGCTTGCCGGGATACCAGTTGATGTCGCCGACGGCAAAGATGCCCGGTACCGACGTCTGGAATTTCTCGGTGTCGACCGGGATCATGTTCTCATGAAGATTGAGGCCCCACTCGGCGATCGGTCCGAGCTTCATGGTCAGGCCGAAAAACGGCAGCATCCGCGTGCACGGCACCTCGGTGTCACCGTCCGGTCCCTTGATGGTCGCGGAGGAAAGCTGGCCGTCCGTGCCGGTCAGTCCCGTCACCTGCCCGACCTGGAAATCCAGTTCCTTCATTTCTTGCATGGCGTACATCTTGTTGACGCTGTCGGGCGCCGCGCGGAATTCCGGCCGCCGGTGGACCAGCGTCACGCTCTTGGCCACCGGCTGCAGGTTCAGCGTCCAATCGAGCGCCGAATCGCCGCCACCGACGATGACGAGGTCGTGGCCGCGGAATTCCTCCATCCGGCGAACCGAGTAGAAGACGCTCTTGCCTTCGTAAAGCTCGATGCCCGGGATCGGCGGCCGCTTCGGCTGGAACGAGCCGCCGCCGGCGGCGATGACCACAACCTTGGCTTCAAACACCTCGTTCTCGTCGGTGACGACGCGAAAGCTGCCGTCATCGAGTTTTTCGAGGCTCGAGACCATGCGGTTAAAGGTGAAGTCGGGCTTGAACGGCGCAATCTGCTCAAGCAGCTTGTCGACTAGGCCCTGCGCCGAGATCGATGGCCAGCCGGGAATGTCGTAGATCGGCTTTTCCGGATAGAGTTCGGCGCATTGCCCGCCGGGCCGGTCGAGTATGTCGATCAGATGGCATTTCATATCGAAGAGGCCGAGCTCGAACACGGCGAACAAGCCGACAGGCCCCGCCCCGACAATCAATGCGTCCGTCCTGGTGATATCGGTCATGAATGCGCCTTCGATGCGCAGGGCCTCGAAAACCGGAATCGATTTTCGCTGGGGATCATGCGCCAATCACAGTGCTACAGCGCCCTTTGCGCGTCCAAGCGGACGCACGGCGCTGTAGAGAACGGCGCGACACTGCATGACCATTGGCCCGCTGCCAAGCCGGGGCCGGAAAAATCGGCTATAAACCCCGCTTCAGCCTTCACGCCTCAGCCTTGGCGGGCGGGCACGCGCACAACCAGGCCGTCGAGTGCGTCGCGCACCTTGATCTGACAGGAGAGCCGCGAGTTCGGCTGGACGTCGTAGGCGAAGTCCAGCATGTCCTCTTCCATGGCTTCCGGCTCGCCGACCTCCGCCGTCCATGCCTCGTCGACATAGACATGGCAGGTCGCGCAGGCGCAGGCGCCACCACATTCGGCCTCGATCCCCGGCACGGCGTTGCGGATCGCGTTTTCCATGACGGTCGAGCCGTTTTCGGCATCCACGTCAAAATGTGTGCCGTCATGGGCGATGAAGGTCAGCTTGGTCATTTGTCACCTGAAGGGAGTCTCAGCCGAGATAATCACTCCGGCAGACAAGTCAACTGCCGCGCAAAAGCGGCGCTCTATGCCGTTTTTTTCGGAAATGGGTTTAACGGCTGATGGCGGCGACGAAATCGCGGACTTCTTCGATCAGCGAGCCAAGCCGCTTGAGGGTATTGGTATCTTCAGGCTGAAGTTCGATCGCGCTGGCGCAATCGGCAATGGCGAAGGCGCCGATGCCGCGCGCCGAGCCCTTCAGCCCGTGCGCCAGAAGCAGTCGTTGCCTCACATCGGCGTCGACGATCTTGTCGCGAACGGACAGCGCCTGCTGCACGAACAGCGCCAGCACCTCCTGCTCGAGGCTGCGGTCGCCCATCGTCTGGCGCGCGAGATGCGCCAGGTCCACCGGCCGCGACCCGGCCGTTCCCGATACGTCGCCGCCGGGCATCGAGAAGGCAATGCCGTTTTCGCCACGCATGAATCTGCAACTCCATTGTTCGACTGCCGAAAAAAATAGGCGCATCCTGTGGACGGCGGGTTAATGATTGGCCCGGAAAAATGTTGCGATAACGGCGCCGGAATCACAGTTCTGTTAACCTTATATTTAAAGTTTTACGTATCGCGCCGAATGCATGTTTTCTTTACCCCGGTGTGTCATTACGATACGACAGGTCCATTTTCAGCCTCTTGCGTGGGACACGACAAGCAGAATCAATAAGTCCCGCGGCAGCTTGTACAGGGTAGCGAAGGCATGGCGAAGAAAACAACGACGACAAGAACGCTCGATAGCGACGTAGCCAGGGAACTCGAAAAAGCGCTTGATATCGACCTGAGCGGGGATGCCGGCGGCGACCTCGACATCGCGGCGTCGATGGAAGACCTGGAAGCGCAGATATCGCAGGCTGCCGACGAGTTGGCACGCGAAGGCCGTAACCAGAATGCCGAGCCTGTCGCCAACCAAGGCCAGAATGCCGAGCCTTTCGCCAACCAGAGCCAGAAGGCGGAGCCTGCCGCCAACCAGGACCAGAAAGCCCAAGACCAGAAAGCAAAGCCCGCGGCAAAGGCCAAGCTGGCTGAACTGCGCCCTGTGGAAACGCGCAATAGCCAGCAGCCGGCCGGTTTCACACCAGCCAATGACCCTCTTCAAAAAGATTACAAAACGCTGCTGCACACCCTCAATCGGCGTGCCTCGAACACGATCTACTGGGTCGTTGCGCTCGTTTCGCTCGCCTGGATCGCGGGCGCCGGTGCGCTGGCCAATCTGCTGTTTGGACCTGGCATCTGGCAAATCCGCACGCCCGACCAGTTTTTCGCCCGTCCTGAACTGATCGGCCTGGCGGTCGCTGCGATCCTACCCGTCCTCCTGTTCTGGGCGTTTGCAGCCATGATTCGCCGCGCCCAGGAAATGCGCATTGCCGCTCAGTCGATGACGGAAGTGGCCTTCCGCCTGACCGAGCCGGAAAATATCGCCCAGGATCGTGTCATGATGATCGGGCAGGCCGTTCGCCGCGAGGTGGCGGCCATGGGTGAAGGCATCGAGCGCACGCTTGCGCGAGCCGTCGAACTCGAAACCCTGGTCCACAGCGAAGTCAACCAGATCGAACGCTCCTACTCGGAGAATGAATCCCGCATCCGTTCGCTTGTCGACGGGCTGGGCAGCGAGCGCGAAGCGGTGGTCACCCACGCCGAACGCGTGCGCGCCTCGATCACCGGCGCGCATGAGACGCTGAAGGACGAAATCGGGGCTGCCAGCGACATCATTCGCGACAGCATTCTCAACGCCTCGACCAACCTGTCGATGACCATCACCAATTCCGGCGACACGCTGATCGACAGGATCAACCAGAGCTCGATGTCGATCTTCGATTCGGTGGAAGGCCGGCTCGAATCGATCACGGACCGGCTGTCGACCTCCGGCGAAGCCTTCGCCAGCCTTCTCGATACACGCATCGCCAAGCTGACGGACACGACCGACGGCCTCACCCGGTCGCTGACCGATCTGCTCGACGATCGGACCTCCGGCATGGTGTCGCTGCTCGGCGGCGCCGCGCGCACGCTCAACTCCGAATTTGAAGCCAGCCTTAACGGCATTGAGCGGACGCTGGCCGAACGCGGCCAGACGCTGATTAGTGAGTTCCAGACCCGCGCCGAAGCGCTGGACACCGGCACCCAGAAGCTCAACGCCGCGCTCGAGGCCCGTGCACGCCAGATCAACGAGACCCTGGTCGAGCGCGCGCGCGAAATCGCCCACACCTTCCAGGAAAGCAAGGAGACGCTGTCGGCGATGATCGATCAGGGCAAGACCCAGATCGGCGCCGACATGGCCGATATCGTTTCGTCGACCTCGTCCATGCTTGAAGCACGCGCCGGCGATTTCGCCGGGCGCATGGAAGCGGCTCGTCATGTGGTGTCACGCTCCTTCGATGCCGATATCCAGCGGCTTGCCGATGCCCGCGTCGGCATCGAGGAAGCCGTCGAGAACCACAGCCGCAAGCTTTCCGAAAGCCGCGAACGCATGGCGGCGGCAATGCAGGCCGATCTGGCGAAATTCGCCGAAAGCCGCGCCGGCATCGACGCGGCTGTCACCGATCAGGTGCAGAAGCTTGCCGAAGGTCGCAGCCTGATCTCGCGCGCGCTCGAAGAGGATCTGCGCAAGGTCAACGAGTCGCGGGCCACCATCGATGCTTCGCTCGGCAGCCATCTCGAAAGCCTCGAAGAGGGCCGTAACAGGCTTTCACAGGCCTTGAACGAAGACTCCGGAAAACTTGTGCAAGCCCGCACGATCATTGATGAAATGGTTGCCGGCCATGTTGGCAAGCTGGCCGAAGGCCGCAGCATTCTTTCACGCGCTCTCGAGGCCGATCTCGGCAAGCTGGCCGACAGCCGCGCCAGCATCGACGGCCTGGTCGCCGGTCAGGTCGAGAAGATCGCCGAAGGTCGCGCCATCCTCGCCAAGGCGCTGGAAAGCGACATCGTCGGCATCAAGGGTCTCATCGAGAACCATTCCGCCAAACTGGCGGAAGACCGCACCGAGCTTTCGCGTTCGCTTGAAAACGACCTGTCCGGCATCAGGGGCCTGATCGAGCAACATTCGGGCAGGCTCGCCGACGATCGCAGCCTGCTTTCGCAGACGCTCGAGGCTGACCTCGCCAAATTGGCGGACAGCCGGTCGAGCATCGACGGGCTGGTCGCCGGCCAGGTCGAGAAGCTGGCCGAAGGCCGCGACATCCTCAAGCGCGCGCTTGAATCCGATCTCAACACGGTCAAAGACGTCATATCGAGCCAGTCGGAAAAGCTGGCGGAAGACCGTGGTCAGCTCTCAAGGGCGTTGGAAATCGACCTGCAGAGCGTGAATGGCCTTATCTCCGATCACATGAACAGGCTCGCAGAGGACCGTTCGACCCTGTCGAAGGCGCTCGAAGACGACCTCGCGAAACTGGCCGAAAGCCGGTCGAGCATCGATGGTCTGGTTACCGGCCAGGTCGAGAAGTTGGCCGAAGGCCGCGACATACTCAAGCGCGCGCTGGAAGCCGATCTCAACACGATCAAGGACGTCATATCAGGTCAGTCCGAAAAGCTGGCGGAAGACCGCTCGACCCTGTCCAAGGCGCTCGAAGACGATCTCGCCAAGCTGGCGGAAAGCCGGTCGAGCATCGACGGGCTGGTTGCCGGCCAGGTCGAGAAGCTAGCCGAAGGTCGCGACATCCTCAGACGTGCGCTGGAAGCAGACCTCAATACGATCAAGGACGTCATATCAAGTCAGTCCGAAAAGCTGGCGGAAAACCGCTCGACCCTGTCCAAGGCGCTCGAAGACGATCTCGCGAAGCTAGCGGAAAGCCGGTCGAGCATCGACGGGTTGGTTGCCGGCCAGGTCGAGAAGCTATCCGAGGGCCGCGACATCCTTAGACGTGCGCTGGAAGCAGACCTCAATACGATCAAGGGTGTCGTCGCCGATCAGTCCCAGCAACTGACCGACAATCGTGCACAGTTTACGCGGGCCCTGGAGGCCGATCTCGGCAGCGTCAACGGTCTTGTAAACAGCCATGCCGAGAAGCTGATCGAGGACCGCTCGATCCTCTCCAAGGCGCTCGAAGACGATCTCGCCAAGCTGGCGGAAAGCCGGTCGAGCATCGACGGGCTGGTTGCCGGCCAGGTCGAGAAACTGGCCGAAGGCCGCGACATCCTCAGACGTGCGCTGGAAGCAGACCTGCAGAAAATTGCAGCGAGCCGCAGCGACGTAGACGACATCATCGCCGGCCATGTCGGAAAGCTGGCCGAAGGCCGCGACGCGCTGACCCGTGCGCTGGAGGACGATCTCTCCAAGCTCGCCGACACCCGCAAGGATGTCGACCGTTCGCTGTCCGGCCATATCGACCAGATCGCCGCCAGGAGCACCGATATTTCCGCGGCAATCGCCGCCGACGTCGAAAAAATCGAGCAGGCGTTCAGCCGGCAGACCGGCATCATCGAGGAGCGCGCCGGAACCATGGAGCGTGCGTTGTCGACCGGTGTCGACAACGTCCGCAACGTGCTCGAAAAGAGCGCCGTCTTCGTTGCGGGAGCGCTGCGTGAAAAGGTCATGGAAGTCACCAGCGCGCTGCATGAGCAGGCGGGTGCTGCGTTCAGCGACGCCGATCGCAAGATCGCCGAACGTGCCGAGCAGACCTCGGCGGCCTTGCTCGCCAGGGCGGAGGATATCGCCCGCACCTTCGAGGAGGCGGATCGCCGCCTCGCCGCACGTGCCGAGGATACGTCGAGCGCGCTCATTGCCCGCGCCGAAGACACATCGAGCACCATCATGGCCCGTGTCGACGATACATCGAACTCCTTGCTGGCGCGCGCCCAGGAAACGGCCGATCAGCTGGCAGCCCGTGCCAGCGAGATCGCCGGCACATTCGATGCGGCGGACCAGAAGCTCGTGGCCCGCGCGGTCGAAACGGCGCAGTCGTTGGCCGCGCGCGCCGGCGACATCTTGCGCAATTTCGAAGGCGCCGACGAACGGCTCGGCGTGCGCATCGGCGAATCGGCCGAGGCGCTCGCGGCGCGGGCATCCGACCTTGGCCGCATTTTCGATGCCGCCGACCAGCAGCTGATGTCGCGTATTGCCGAAGGTTCGGAAGCGCTGTCGGCCCGCGCATCCGAGATCGGCCGTATCTTCGACGAGGCGGATCACCGTCTGGTGTCCCGTATCGCCGACAGCTCGTCGACGATCGGAGAGCATACCGAGAACATCGTCGGGGCATTTGCCAACACCGAGCAGCGGGTTGCCGAACGTGCGAGGCTGACCGGTCAGGAACTTGCCGTCCACGCCCGCGAAATCGAGCAGGCGCTGGCCGGCGCCGACGAGCGCCTGGCATCCAGCGCAGCAGCGGCGGCGGCTCGTGTCGAGGAGCAGGTTGCCGGCGTCGAAAACCGTCTCGTCTACACCACCGAGACGATAGGCCAGAAGCTCAACGAGCAGGTTTCGACTGCCGAGGCGCAACTCATTTCGCGCGCCAACGCGATTGCCGAAACCTTCACCGCGGTCGGCCAGCATATCGGCCAGAGCACCAACGACGCCGCGAAGACCATCGGCACCAACACCCGCGAGCTCAACACCATGCTTGCGGCACGTTCGGCCGAGATCTCGAAAATCCTCGACGAAACGGCACGGCCGCTGGTCGAGCGTTTCGCCCAGGGCGGCTCGGAGCTGCAAAAGAGCATGGAAGAGGTTACCGAGCGCGCGACCGAGAAGTTGCGCAGCGAAAACGCCGCCTTGGTCGACGCGCTCGCCAGCCGCACCGCCGAAACATTGTCGGCCGTCGAAGGCGCACGCTCGACGCTCGCCGACAGTGTCGCCGATCTCATCGGCCGCATGAGCACCTCGAGCTCGCAGCTCGGTCAGTTGATCGAGCAGGCGGCGGCCAATCTCGGCCAGGTCGACGAACGCCTGACCGGCAGCACGCAAAGCTTTGCGGCGACAACGGAAAAAGCCGCGCAGACCTTCGCTAGCTCGGCGCGCCTGGTCGATTCGAACACGACGCGGCTTACCGAATTGTCGTCTTCCACCTTGCGCGAGGTCGCCTCGATTGCCACCAAGTTCGACGAGCACAGCCGTCTGCTGTCCAGTGCTTCGGACCTGTTGAGTTCGGCCCAGAGCAACCTCGAACACACGCTCGAGAGACAGTCGTCGCTGGAGGACCTCGCCGTCGGCCTGGTCAAGAAGTCGGAGGATCTCGAAAAGGTCATGCGCTCGTTCGAGACGCTGGTCGGCCAGACGTTGCAGAACGCCGAAGGCAAGACGCTGGAGTCGGCGGACAAGATCCGTGCCGCCATTTCCGACGTCGTCGATTCGGCAACGAAGCGCTTCGCCGACGCGACCGAGGAGATGCGGCGCACCGCCGGCTCGATCAAGAGCGAGCTCGACCTCACCCGCGCCGAGCTTAAGAAGGGCGTCATCGAGATGCCGGAAGAGGCAAAGGAATCGACCACGGCCATCCGCCGCGCCGTTTCCGAGCAGATCAACGCGCTGAAGGAACTCTCGGATATCGTTGCGAAATCGGGCCGCAGCACCGACACCTCGGAGCCGCCCAACCTGCGTCCGGCACCGCAAGCGCCTGCCGCGCGCGCCGCTGAACCGCAGCGCCGTCCTCCGGCCCCGCAACCGGAACCTCGTGCCCCGCAGGCGCCATCGGGTGACACCGCACTGCGCGGCACGCTCGACCTGGAACGCCCGGCTGAGACGGCGCAGCGCCAGCGCGACCCCAATGGCCGTACGCCGCAAGGCGGCTGGGTGCGCGATCTCTTAACTGGGGCGTCGCGCGAAGAGGCCGCCAAGCCCGCGCCGTCGGAAGCGCCACGCTCGGCCCCTGCCCAGCGCTCGCCGCTTCATGTCGTGGAGTCACTCAACTCGCTTTCCGTCGACATCGCCCGCGCCATCGATCACGATGCCTCGATCGAGTTGTGGAACCGCTACCGGCGCGGCGAGCGTGACGTGTTCACGCGGCGTCTCTACACGCTTAAGGGCCAGCAGACTTTCGATGAGATCCGCCGCAAATATCAGATGGAGGCGGAGTTCCGTGCCGCCGTCGACCGTTACTGCGATGATTTCGAAAAGCTGCTCAAGGACGTGTCGCGCAACGACCGCGACAACATGATGGCGCAGACCTACCTGACGTCGGACACCGGCAAGGTTTACACGATGCTGGCGCATGCAAGCGGCCGCCTGCATTGATCAGGCGATAAACGAAACATGAAAGGCGGGAGATGTTCCCGCCTTTTTTATGCAGTGCCGACGTCCTCGGGATGATGCTCTATTGATTGATCTCCGGCTCGACGAGCCTTGCCAGGTTTCGCAGCGACTCCTGCCAACCGAGATAACAAGCCTCAGCTGGAATGACGTCCGGAACACCTGCCTGCGTGATATCCAGCTCCGTGCCGACCGATACTTTCTTCAAGATCACTGTCACCTGCATCTCACCGGGCAAGTTAGGATCGTCGAACTTGTCCGTATAGCGCAGGCGTTCGCCAGGAACGAGCTCGACATATTCACCGCCAAACGCGTGGCTTTTGTCGGTTGTGAAGTTGCGGAACGACATTTTGAATGTGCCGCCGACTTTGGGTTCCAGATGATAGACCGTGCAGGTAAAGCCGTTGGGCGGTAGCCATTTCGCAAGCGCGTCCGCCTCAAGGAATGCGCGATAGACTTTTTCTGGGCTGGTTGCCAGAACGCGGTGCAGGCGTACGGTACTGGGCATATCATCTATCCCTATGGTTGGAGTGTCGATCCATGCCAAGGACGAACGCGGCTTGACCGATCCGACAACAAGTTAGGATTTTTTGGAACCGGGGCCGCAGACCTTCATGTTGGCGACTGCTATCGGACCCGTTGCAGACATGAGACCGCGATCACGTTTGAGGCCAACGCTTCTTCGGTGTTTGTGCGGCCAAGGCAATGGTTTCCTCGCCACGTTCGCGAATATCGATCACATGACGGGCGGAAAACGGTAACTCAATCCCACTCCAAAGCTCATCATTCTGAGCAACTGCATACGGATCGTTATTGAGGACCCCCAAGTAGGCTCCGTCGATCCGCTCGCGCACCAGCACCCACATGCGCTCTACGGCGACGGGTTCATTCTCATCATCGACCGAAATTCGAAAGATCAGTTTCGCGTGATCTCCCGGTTGCAATCCTTCTCGTTCATGCGAATCGGGTATCCAGAATGTGTCCGGCGACGCCTGACGATATTCCTCGCCATCATCCAGGCACCACCCGTCCAATTGGAAATCCGGTTCACGCATTGCTCTATCTTAGCGGCCACATGGATGTCGGGAAACCACCCGAAACCGACTGTCGTCGACTACCGAGTTTTCGCACGGTGGTCGCAATCAAAGGAACCTGTTGACCATCATGCCGCCGCCAAGTAGCAGCGCCCGGCGTCCCTGGCTGTGTCAGATCACCGAATCGGTCCAGCGAACGATGTCCTTGGCGGCGTCGCCGAACGCAGCGTCGAGCGCGCCGACATAGGCCTGATTGCCGCTGCCCGAGACGGGCGCGCTCGCGGTAAAGCTCTTTGAGGCGCGTACCTCGCCATTGCGGTCGTTCAGTATCCGCACGAACAGGTCGACCTCGGCATGCTCGCCGCCGTCGACCCGGACTTCGAAGGCACGGACCTCGACGATCACCTGGTAGTCGATCGCCAGCCCCTCGCCCGGCTTGCCGACACCGGCGAAGCTGCCCGAGCGCTGGAATGTCTCGGCCAACCGCGCCTGCACGATCAGCGGCAGCCGATCGGCCCATTGCGCGCCCTTGAGGTACTGGATCGAACGCACGGTCGGCTTGATGACGATGTTCTGGCTGTCCAGCGCCTTGAGCGCGGAAGGCTGGGCGATGAGAATCTGGCGGCGGCTGTGGCCGCGCGCATCGAGCGGCGGTGCCGACAGTTCGAATGTGTCCAGGGGCGCCGGCCCGCCGCCCGGCAAAAACGCGCAACTGGCTAGCGAAAGCGTAAGCAGTGCCACTCCCGCTTTGAGCCCGCCCGATTTGACCCCGCCCAATTTAAGCACGACCGACTTCACACGCGATCCCCGTTGTCCCCGAATCGTATGAGCAATCCGCATCCGTAGCGCACTTGCCTGCTGTTCTTGGGGCGGGCGAAAGCCGAAGTCAACGCCGCACCCTGCCGTCGAATTGCCGGACCTCGCCTTCGCCGCCTGACAGGATCCGCTGCGGGTTGCGGCTGAGATCCGTCACCGCCTCTTCGATGCGGGTGATCGAACGGCGGCTGTCCTGGACCAGCGCTTCGACATTCTGCAGGCCCTGACCTGAGAATCGCGCCAGATTGTCGGTGATGGTGCCGAGGCGGGCGTTCAGCGTGTCGGCGACCTGCTTGAACGATCTCAGCGTATTCCTGGCATCGGCTATCATCCCGTCGGCCTGGCCCGAGCCGAGCAATGTATCAACTTTGGCGAGGATGCCGTCGACGCGCACCGAAGCGTCGTTGAGGCGCTCCGCGAGCTGCTGCGCGTCCTTGATCGTCTGGTCGATATCGTCGGCCCGGTTGGCGAATTTGTTGGTCACCTTGGCGATGTCGGCGGCAGCCTCGTTGGCGTTTTCGCTGGCCTTCTGAATGTTGGCCAGCGCGGTGCGAACCTGTGCCGGATCAATGCCGTCGAGAACGCCGTCGACCTTGGCCAGCGTGCCTTGCGTTCTTTGGGCGAAATCGTTGATCGATCCCACCGCGGTGTCGACATTCCTGACGACCCTGTCGAACTGCTTCGAGGTTTCCTTCAGATTCGTGGTCACCGTATCGACATTGGCGACGATGCTCTTGATCTGGTCCTTGTCGACGGCGTTGAGCAGCCCTTCCGCCGCCTTCAACGTGCCGTCGAGCTTGCCTGAGACCCCTCTCAACTCGTCCGACAGCGAACTAACGCTCGCGAGGAATTTGTCGATGCCGTCGGAATTCTTGGCCAGCGCATCGGAGAAGGTCTGCACGTTGTTGACCGTCTGCGTCAGCGGCCCGCGAACGTCCTTGGTAAAGCCTTCGAGCTGGGTGAGAACCGTATCGGCGCGGGTGAAGATGTTCTGCGCCGTCTGCAACAGGTTGGTGACCGCCGACGGATTGGCGACGATCTCGGCGACCTTGCCCTCCGCTTCCGCCTGGTCGAGAAGCTTCGCTTCCTTGGGGTCGGCGCCCTTGAGTTCGATATTGGCCTGGCCGGTGAGGCCGGCAAGGCCGATATCGGCCTGAGTCGATTTGGTGATCGGCGTCATGCGGTCTATTTCGGTGTCGGCGATGGCGGCGGTCGGATTGTCGACGTCGATATAGACGCGCCTGACATCCCCAACCCTGACGCCGTTGAACAGCACGAAACTGCCGCGACCGAGGCCGGAAGCCGATCCCGGAATGCGCACCCGCAGCATCGCCGTCTCACCCCTGTCGCCAATCGCGGCCGTCCAATAGACGAACGCGAATGCCGCCAGGATCGCGGCTAGCGTGAAAATGCCGACAATGACGTAGTTGGCTCTGGTTTCCATTTACCCACTTATGGCTATGCGCGCGCCGCAAGATCAAGTTGCCGCGCACGTTTTCCGCGAAAATAGGATTTCACCCAGGGTTCCTCGCTTCTGAGCATGTCGTCGATCGTGCCTTCGACCAGCACTTTCTTGTTGCCGAGCACGGCCACCCGGTCGCAAGCGGTGAACAGCGTGTCGAGATCGTGCGTGACCATGTACACGGTCAGATCCATGGTATCGCGCAGCTTGACGACCAGTTCGTCGAACTCAGCCGCGCTGATCGGGTCGAGGCCGGATGTCGGTTCGTCCAGGAACACGATGTCGGGGTCGAGCGCCAGCGCGCGCGCCAGCGCCGCACGCTTGATCATGCCGCCGGAAAGCTCGGACGGGAATTTCTGTGCCGCATCCGGCGGCAACCCGACCAGTTCGACCTTGAGCATCGCCAGCTCGTCCATCAGCTTTCTGGGCAGATCGAGATATTCGCGCATCGGCACCTGCACGTTCTCAAGAACTGTGAGCGCCGAAAACAGCGCGCCGTGCTGAAAGAGGACGCCAAGGCGCATGTCGATGCGAAGACGCTCCCTCTCGCTCGCCTTTTCGACATCGACGCCGAACAGCTTGATCGTTCCCGACTGTTTGTGCACCAGGCCAAGGATGGTGCGCAGGAGAACCGACTTGCCGGCGCCGGAGGCGCCGACAAAGCCGAGGATCTCGCCGCGCCTGATATCGAGCGACAATCTGTCGAGAATGACCTTGTCGCCGAAGGATACGGTGATGTCGTGCGCGGAAAGCACGATCTCATCTTCGCTGGCCCCTTCCGCAACCCCAGTCGCCTTTGTGCTGCCTTGCGTCGCCATGTCAGAACTCGATCGCCGCGTAGAACATGGCGAAAAGCCCATCGAGGATGATGACCACGAAGATCGACTTCACCACCGAAGCGGTCACGTGCTGTCCCAGCGATTCGGCGCTGCCGCCAACCTTCATGCCTTCGACCGACGCGATCGTGCCGATGATCATGGCCATGAACGGCGCCTTGATCAGCCCGGCAAAGATGGTGCTGAGATCGATAGCGACGCGCAACCGGTCGATGAACGCGGC
The DNA here is from genome assembly GCF_003952585.1 of Mesorhizobium sp. M6A.T.Cr.TU.016.01.1.1. Taxonomy (NCBI): domain Bacteria; kingdom Pseudomonadati; phylum Pseudomonadota; class Alphaproteobacteria; order Hyphomicrobiales; family Phyllobacteriaceae; genus Mesorhizobium; species Mesorhizobium sp. M6A.T.Cr.TU.016.01.1.1. Next base: position 5,567,417 of record NZ_CP034452.1, on the reverse strand, counting down.
CGGTGCGATGTCGGAATAGAGCCACGCCGCCGCAATGCCGCCGCCAAGTGCGGCGAAATTGGCGATGATCGTCAGGCAAGGCAGCGCGATCACCAGCGCGACCAGCCGCGGAAACACCAGCACCCCGATCGGATTGAGCCCGATGACCTTCAGCGCGTCGACCTCCTCGCGCATTTTCATCGAGCCGATTTCAGCCGTGATGGCGCTGCCCGAACGGCCGGCGATCATGATCGCGGTCATCAGCACGCCGAGTTCGCGCAGGATCAGCACGCCGACCAGATCGACGACGAAGATATCGGCGCCGAAATAGCTGAGCTGGTAGGCGCCTTGCTGGGCGACGATCGCGCCGACGATGGCCGACATCAGCACGACCACCGGGATGGCGCCGACGCCCATGCGATCGATCTGGTTGAAGATCGCCGCAGGATTGACCGCATGGCCGCGGCCGAGCTTCATCTGCGAGCCGCGTATAGTGGCGCCCAATATGTTCATCGAGGACAGGAAATCGTCGCGCATTTCATAGACGCGCCGGCCAACCGCCTCGAGCGCGCGAATGATGATGTTGGGCGGCTTTGCGCTGCCGGAATCGGGCTCGCGCCGAACTGCGTCGCCAACGGCGCCGAGCAGGATCGAGGCGATCTCGCTTTGCCCTTCCAGCCTGATCTCGACGCCTTTCTTTTCGAACGCGCTGACCAGGCGGTCGATCAGCCAGGCCCCGGCGGTATCCATCTTCTCGATATGCGAAAGGTCGAGCGCTAGCGTCTGGAAACCGCTGCGCTTCTCGATCTTGCGCATCTCGGCGTCGACCAGCGTCACGGTGCGCGTCGTCCAGTTTCCGGAGAAGGCGCAGCCCAGAACGCCGCCCTCCTCACCGACCGCGACGCGCGGCTGATGGTCGGCCTCCCTGGCGGTCTTGCCGCTTGCGAAGCGTTTGCGGATGGTCAACATGGCGTCCTGTTTAGCCTGACGGGCCAATCTGTTTAACCTGACGGAACCCACCTGTCGATTTGCCGACAAGCTCGTTGTCGCACAGCCGGAGCAGAAAAATATGGCGCGTGTCATTTCGGTCGAGTCCGAGCGCTTTCCCATCGCCGGAACCTTCACCATTTCGCGCGGCTCGAAGACCGAGGCCGAGGTGATCGCTTGCACTATCAGCCAAGCCGAGCATAGCGGGCGGGGCGAATGCGTCCCCTACAGGCGCTACGGCGAGACCATGGACGGTGTTCGCGATGCAATCGAGGCGATGCGAGAGCAGATTGAAGACGGCATTAGCCGGGCCGCGCTGCTCGACGCCATGCCGGCAGGTGCGGCGCGCAACGCCATCGACTGCGCGCTGTGGGACCTGGAGGCGAAGATCACAGGCAAGCCGGTCGCCTCCAGCATCTGCGCGGCTCCGCCGAGGGCGATCGAGACGGCCTACACGCTGTCGCTCGGCGAGCCCGAAGCGATGGCGGCGCAGGCCCGCGCCAATGCCGCGCGGCCGCTGCTCAAGGTCAAGATCGGCGGCGACAACGATATAGCCCGTATCCGCGCAGTAAGAGAGGCAGCACCGGCGAGCCGCATCATACTGGACGCCAATGAGGGCTGGACGGACGACAATGTCATTGCAAACCTGGCCTTTGCCGCCGAGCACGGCATCGCGCTGATCGAACAGCCGCTGCCTGCGGGCCGTGACGGCATCCTTCGCCACATCGCGCATCCGGTGCCGATCTGCGCCGATGAAAGCGTGCATGAGGCAGAGGGCCTTGCCTCGCTTGTCGGCCTGTACGATGCCGTCAACATCAAGCTCGACAAGTCTGGCGGCCTGACCGCAGCCCTCGTCCTTCGCGACCGCGCCCGTGAACTGGGTTTTGGCGTCATGGTCGGCTGCATGGTCGGCACGTCGCTTGCCATGGCGCCGGCCGTGCTGTTGGCGCAGGATGCCGATTTCGTCGATCTCGACGGTCCGCTGCTGCTTGCCCGCGACCGTGTTCCCGGTCTCGTCTACCAAGGTTCGCTGGTGTCACCGCCCGATACGGCGCTGTGGGGCTGAACGCGCTGCAAATCCGATCAGCGCCAAGCCGATCAGAGCGATCGGGATCATGGCAAAAAACCCATCCACGCCGAAGCGGTCATAGAGAGGGCCGGACATGAGCGTCACCACGGCCGTGAAAAAGCCGTTGGAGAAATAGGCGATGCCTTGAGCGGCCCCGGTGCGTTCCTCCGCGACCGTCTCGCCGATCATTTTTTGCAAGCCGATCAGGACCAGCGCCACGGAAACCGCGTGCAGCGTCTGGACTGCGAAAAATCCGGCAACCCCAAGGCCGAGCGGCCAGACCAAGGGGAAGGCAATCCAGCGCACGATCGCGCCTATTCCGGCCATCACCATGATCGACACGACCGAGAAGGAGCCGAAAACCCGGGTGAAGATCATGAACATGCCGATCTCGGCCACCACACCCCAACCCCAAAGCAGCCCGACAACCTGATCGCCGATGCCGATCGATTTCCAGTAGATCGACACGAAGCCGTAGAGAAATGCGTGGCTGGCCGTGATGGCGCCGACGCCGATGGAGAAATACAGGAAATAGGCGTTGAGGAGTTTTGGTGCCGATTGCTGAATGTCGGTCGCCGAAAGCGGCGAAGCACGGCGGGGGCGGCCGAGCCGCGGCGCGATCAGTCCGACGACAAGTGCAGCGCCAAACGCCACGAAAATGATCATCGGAACAGCCTGGGCGCCGGTCCGCGACAGGATGAAACCGCCCGCAAGATTTGCGCACAGATAGGAGATCGATCCCCATTTGCGCATGCTTGCGTAGTTGGAGCCGAAGCGGCGCACCCCCGACAGCGCCAGCGAATCGGCGATCGGCGAATGCGGCGTCCAGACGACAGCGAGCGCCAGCGAGACGGCGAGCACGATGGCGTAGGTCGGCGTCAGGAAATAACCCGCGGACAGCGCCAGCGATGCGGCCATCAGCGCGACATAGACGTGGGCGCGGTCGCTCGCCCTGTCTGCCAGTGCCGTCAGCAATGGCGTCGTCACCACACGCAGGAACATTGGTGCTGCGAGAATGACCGCTATCTGCTCGGCATCAAAACCTTCCGCCTGCAGCCACAGCGGGAAATATGGCAAATGCGTCCCCAGCGGCACGAAAAGCGTGAAGAAAATCAGGCCCATGCGCAGTTCGAAATGACGCGGCTTGACGAGCTGTTCAGGTGAAAGCGGCGGCAGGGAGGACATCAGCGGGCAATCCGTCGGCGCTCCGTTGGGCTGAGTCGGCCTGCAGCGCACGCAATCTCATAACATGCTGAAAAAGTCGGCGGAACCGCGTGGACTAATCGATTAGAGGGAGTTGAGGTCGGGTTGGTCAGGCCGCCTGGACCGCCCTGCCCTTGATGTCGATCGGCACCAGCAGCTCGCTGCCGACCGGCGCCTCCGGCAGGACGTGCGCCCAGTGCAGGATCTCCATCTGGCCGTCGAAATGTTCGACCACCGCGGTGCAGCTCTCCACCCAGTCGCCGGTGTTGATATACTGCACATCCTCGTAGTTTTCGATCGCGGCGTGGTGGATGTGACCGCAGATCACGCCGTCGACATGCGAACGGCGCGCTTCCTCGGTCAGCATGGTCTGGAACGATCCGATGAAATTCACCGCCTTTTTGACGTTGACCTTGGCCCAGGACGAAAACGACCAGTAAGGCAGGCCAAGCAGTTGGCGAAGCCGCGTCACCACGCGGTTGACGAGCATGGCCCCGTCATAGGCGTAGTCGCCGAGATAGGCGAGCCAGCGCGCATTGTGGACGACGGTATCGAACTGGTCGCCATGGATGACAAGAAAACGTTTGCCGTCGGCGGTCTCGTGGGTGGCGCGATCGGCGACGACGATGCCGCCGAAATGCACGCCCTGGAACTGTCGCGCGAACTCGTCGTGATTGCCGGCGATGTAGGTGATGCTGGCGCCCTTGCGTGCCTTGCGCAGCAATTTCTGGACGACGTCATTGTGGCTCTGTGGCCAGTGCCAGCTCCGTCTCAGCCGCCAGCCGTCGACGATATCGCCGACGAGATAGATGATATCGGCGTCGTGATGGCGCAGGAAATCGATCAGGAACTCGGCCTTAGCAGCCTTCGATCCGAGATGGACGTCGGAGATGAACATGCTGCGGAAAGTGCGGGGCTCTGCGCCAGGCATGGGATTCTCACCGTTGCTTTCGCGTTGGCTATGCCCCGATTCATGCAACAACCGTATGACGGTTGCGATTGGTCCAGCCAAAGGGCTAGTTTGCCGCGCAAATCAGAGGAGAAATCGCCATGGATCTCGGTATACGCGGAAAAAAGGCCATCGTCTGTGCTTCGGGTAAGGGCCTTGGGCGGGGCTGCGCCATGGCGCTGGCCGAGGCCGGCTGTGATCTGGTCGTTAATGGGCGCAACGCCGACCAACTGGCAAAGACCGCCGCCGAACTGCGCGAAAGATTTGGCGTCAAGGTGACCGAGATCGTCGGCGACGTGTCGAAGCGCGAGGTGCAGAAGGCGCTGCTTGCCGCCTGCCCCGATCCCGATATCCTCGTCAACAACAATGGCGGACCGCCGTTTCGCGATTTCCGCGAGCTCGACCGCGAAAAGATTCTCGAAGGCGTCACCCAGAACATGGTGACCCCGGTCGAACTGGTTCAGGCTGTGATCGACGGCATGGCCGAGCGCGGCTTCGGCCGCATCGTCAACATCACCTCGCTGTCGGTCTATGTTCCCATTCCGGGCCTCGATCTGTCGTCCGGCGCACGCGCCGGCCTGACGTCGTTCCTTGCCGGCGTGGCGCGGACGGTGATCGACCGCAATGTGACGATCAACAACATGCTGCCGGGCAAGATCGACACCGACCGGCTGCGCCCCCCGCACGAAGCCGGCACTCCCGAAGATCCGGCTGCCGCCGCCGCGCGCAAGACCGAGGCAGCAGCCAACGTTCCGGCCAAGCGGCTCGGCACGCCAGAGGAATTCGGCCAGATCTGCGCCTTCCTGTGCTCGGTCCATGCCGGCTACCTGACCGGGCAGAACATACCGGTCGACGGCGGCGCCTATGTCAGCGCGTTCTGATCGCGCGGCGCGGGGAGCGGCCAGTATGACACTGTTGGTGCGGCTGCTGCGCCCGCAGGACACATAAACGACCCTTCATGGTTCATCCCTCCGGGCGACCGAGAAACCGCTTCACAGCGTCGAGGAACACACCGCGCCCTGCGGCCTCGCGGTCGAGATGGACGAAGTGGGTGGCTTCCGGGATGTCCAGACGTTCCGCTTTTGGTGCTTCGTCTACGATTGTCTTCGCATCCTCCGGCCGGCTCCAGAAATCCCGTCCGGAGCGGATGATGAGCACTGGCATGGTGAGTGCCGCGGCAGACCATTGCCGGCGATCGAATGCCAGTTCGAAGCTGTCGGCCATGGCGCCGCTCGGTGACCGGAAACTCGGCGGCTGGCGCGTCGACGCCGTCTCGTCGGAGGCGAGTGCCGCATCACCATAGGCTGCCGTCACCGCGGGATCGCGCCACTGAGCCTTGTCCGCGACCGGGATGCTGTCGTCCCAGGCGTTGAATAGGGTCGCACGTGTATTCAGCCGATAACCGCCGAACGATTGGATACTAAACGTCCCAGGCCGGTCGGGATTTTCAAGCGGCGAGCCGGTACCAGGGTGGGATGCCGGTCTGAGCCTCCATACAGGGTGTTGTAGAGGACGAGCCGATCAACCGTCTGCGGAAACCGGCTGGCATAGGCGCCGGCCCAATGCCCGCCGGTGGCCCAGCCGACGAGGCTGACCCTTGAAACGTCGCTCCATTTGGCGATGGCGTCGACCGTTGCGGAAATATCCGCCACGACGTCTTCGGTGCGGATCAGAGGAGCGGACTGGTCGGGCGGCCTGTTCATGGCCGCAGGGCGGCTCGATGCGCCGTAGCCGCGAATATCCAGGACATAGACAAGATGCCCGTCAGCCGCGAGGTCGGCGGCAAGCGATCCGCCCGCAACGGGCAGATCGAAGGACGCAACGCCGGGCACGCGTGCGCCATGGATGAGGAGGACGGCGGAGTTGGCTTCGGACGCTGCGCCAGGACGGCGCACCTCCCGGACGAAGAGGCGCTCGCCCGTCCGAAGTTCGACGAACCTGTCGACCCGGACGAGATCCGGCTCTCCTGCCGATGCTGGAGCGGCGGCCATCATGGCTGCTGTGAGCACGAGGGGGAGGACGGTAAAGTGGGACATCATGATATCTCCGGTCGCAATTGCGTTCCGGAAAGACTGTCAGCTATTCGATATCCTATCGATGACGTGTTCAATGATTTTTGATATCGTCAAGATATGGAACTTCGGCATTTGCGACATTTCCTCGCTGTTGCGGAGGAATTGCATATGGGGCGTGCAGCCCTGCGGCTGGCCATGGCGCAGCCTCCGCTTAGTCAATCGATCGGGCGTCTGGAGAAGGAACTCGGCGTCAAGCTGTTCGAGCGAGCCAACCGCCGCCTAACCCTGACGCGCGCAGGCTCGGCCTTCGTAGACGAGGCTCGGGCATCCGTGCGGCACGCCGATTCGGCGCTTCACATCGCCCGCGCAGCGCATGACGGCGAAGCTGGCGAGATCAGGGTCGGCTTCGTTTCGGCGGCTCTCTACGAGCATCTGCCGCATCTCCTGTCTCGGCTTCGCGAGAAATATCCGGACATCCGTCCAAAGCTCATCGAGGCGTCCACCAATGAGCAGATTGCGGCGTTGTCGCGCAGTGAGATCGACGTCGGTTTCGTGCATCCACCGCTCGGGTCCGACGAACGTCTCGACATCCATGACTATCCTGCTGAATATCTTATCGCCGTTCTGCCTGATGACCGGCAGACACAAGGGGTGACGCTGGCGGACATCGCCCGCCATGGGCTCATCATGTTTCCGGCTGCACAAGGCCCGGCGCTCCATGCCCGCATCATGGACACCTTCACCAAGGCTGGCCTCGACGTTCGGATCGTCCAGGAGGCGACGCGGGCACTAACCATGCTCTCGCTCGTGTCCGCCGGTTTGGGCGCTGCCCTGCTTCCACGATCGACACAGCGCCTTTTGTTTCGGGGCGTCCGCTATGCACCGATCACCGGCGTATCGCTGCCCGCGTGGCCACTTGCCGTGATCGCGAAACGGCGACCACGGCCGAGCATTGTCGATAGCGTCTGGAAACTGCTTGAGGGCCATCGAGACGTGAGTTGATCGCCCGCGATCGGAACCACCCGGCCGCGCGAGGCGCTCGATGACAGCCGCGCCGGCCGCGACAAAGCAGGTGAGAATTTCATTGCAACAATCTGACATAGATGAGTTTTTGATGATTCTTCCGCCTAATTGGCGGTTGCGTCATTTGGCATCGTGAAAAACCAACGCTGCATGCTAAAAGGGCGTCAAGGCAGGATCGCAGGGAGGCCCGTATGGAAGGCGAAAGCAAAAAAGCAGCCCGGTCGGACCTCGACGAAGCCGCCCTCTATTTTCACAAGCATCCACGGCCTGGAAAGCTTGAAATCCAGGCAACCAAGCCGCTCGGCAACCAGCGCGACCTGGCGCTTGCCTATTCGCCGGGCGTCGCGGCGCCCTGTCTGGAAATCCGCGACAATCCAGCAACCGCCGCCGACTACACGGCGCGGGCTAATCTGGTTGGCGTCGTTTCCAACGGTTCGGCGGTGCTCGGTCTCGGCAATATCGGTCCGCTCGCCTCCAAGCCGGTGATGGAAGGCAAGGCGGTGCTGTTCAAGAAGTTCGCCGGCATCGACGTCTTCGACATCGAGATCGACGCGCCTGACATCGAGCGTATGGTCGAGACGATCTCGGCGCTGGAGCCGACCTTCGGCGGCATCAACCTCGAGGACATAAAGGCGCCCGAATGCTTCGAGGTCGAGGAACGGCTGAAGGCCCGCATGGCCATACCGGTCTTCCATGACGACCAGCACGGCACCGCGATCATCGTCGCCGCCGCCGTGCTCAATGGGCTGGAATTTGCCGGCAAGACGATCTCCGACATCAAGATCGTCACCTCCGGCGCCGGGGCAGCTGCCCTTGCCTGCCTCAACTTGCTGGTTTTGCTCGGCGCGCGCGTCGAAAACATCTGGGTCACCGACCGTTTCGGCGTCGCTTACAAGGGCCGCGTCGACGAGATGGACCGCTGGAAAGACCCCTACGTGAAAGATACCGAGGCGCGCACGCTAGCCGATGTGCTGCCGGGCGCCGACGTATTCCTCGGTCTTTCGGCCGCCGGCGTGCTGAAACCGGAATTGCTCCAGCATATGGCGCCAAAACCGTTGATTCTGGCGCTGGCCAATCCCAATCCCGAGATCATGCCGGAAGTGGCACGAGCTGCACGACCCGATGCGATGATCTGCACCGGCCGCTCCGATTTCCCCAATCAAGTCAACAACGTACTCTGCTTTCCTTATATATTCCGTGGCGCGCTGGACTGCGGCGCCAGCGCCATCAACGAAGAGATGAAGATGGCCGCGGTGCGGGCGATCGCAGCCCTTGCCCGCGAAGAGCCGTCCGATGTCGCCGCCCGCGCCTATTCCGGCGAAACGCCGATCTTCGGGCCCGATTTCCTGATCCCCTCGCCCTTCGATCCGCGGCTGATCCTGCGCATCGCTCCGGCGGTGGCCAAGGCCGCCTGCGACACCGGCGTCGCCACACGGCCGATCACCGACATGACGGTCTATATCGACACGCTGAATCGCTTCGTCTTCCGCTCCGGCCTGGTCATGAAGCCGGTGTTCACGATGGCCAAGACGTCGAACGCCAAGCGCGTCATCTATGCCGACGGCGAGGACGAGCGCGTGCTGCGAGCCGCGCAAGTGGTGCTGGAAGAAGGCATCGCCGAGCCAATCCTGATCGGCCGCCCGCATGTCATCGAGGTCAGGCTGAAACGCTACGGGCTGCGCATCAAGCCGGGCGTCGACTTCGGCCTGATCAATCCCGAGGACGATCCGCGTTATCGCCACTATGTCGACCTTTTGATCGAGCTCGCCGGCCGGCGCGGCGTGACGACGGAAGCCGCGCGCACCATGGTGCGCACCGACAACACGGTGATCGCAGCACTTGCCCTCAAGCGTGGCGACGCCGACGCCATGGTCTGCGGCCTGGAAGGACGTTTCGAGCGGCATCTGCGCAATGTCACCCTGATCATTGGCCCGCGCGCCGGTATCAGGGATCACGACCTGTCGACGCTTTCCATGCTGATCTCGCAGCGCGGCATCATTTTCCTCACCGACACCCATGTCACCGTCGATCCGACGGCCGAGGAAATCGCCGAGATGACGGTGCTGGCGGCGGAAGAAATCCAGCGCTTCGGCATCGAGCCCAAGGCCGCCCTGCTGTCGCATTCGGATTTCGGCTCGCGCGATTCGCCGAGCGCGCTCAAGATGCGGCAGGCAGCGGCGATCCTGGCGCGCATCGCGCCCGACCTGCAATGCGACGGCGAGATGCATGCCGATTCGGCTCTGTCGGAGGAGCTGCGCCAGCGCGTCTATCCGCATTCGCGGCTGAAGGGCGAAGCCAATCTGCTGGTGTTCCCCAATCTCGATTCGGCGAACATCACGCTTACCGCGCTGCGCACGATGATGGACGCGCTGCATGTCGGGCCGATCCTGCTCGGTACCGACAGACCGGCGCATATATTGACACCGTCGGTGACGTCGCGCGGCGTCGTCAATATGACGGCACTCGCCGTGGTCGAAGCCGCCCACAAGGCGCAGGCGGTCGTAAATCTGGGCTAAAGCGGGCTTTCGCGGTAAGCTAAATATACAACCGCAAAGCGGTAGCTTTCGCGACGGCCTGTTAAACGGAGTTCACGGCGAATGACGGGCGGAGGGTGGAATCTGACGCGTGCCGCCGTACTGCTCGGTGCCTTGACGTTATCAAGCTTTGCCGTCACCGAGCCGCATGCCGCCTCCCGTGTTTGCCGCCAGTTGGAGACCGATCTCGCGGCCGCTGCGCGTGGCGGCGGTGGCAAGCCGGCCCTGCTCAGGAAGTACGACGACGCGATCGTGCGGCAGCGCGAGCAGATTTCAAAGGCAAGCCGCCAGTTCGACAGCGCCGGCTGCGGCTTTTCGCTGGTCGGCCGCAATCGCAACGCATGCGCTGCACTCGAGGCCACGCTCGACCGCATGAACGCCAATCTCGATGCCCTGCAGGTCAAGCGCGCGCAGCTCGCCGGCGGCGGCTCGCGACGTGATCGAGCACGCATACTGGCCTCGCTCGACGCCAATGGCTGTCATGATAGCGCCGTGCCTTCGAAGCGTGTGCCTGTCCCCGAAGCGAACCGTGAAAACGGCAAAGGAAATCTGCTCGATCGGCTTTTGGGCGACGCCAGAAGTCAGCCCGATGCGCTGGATGAGCCGAGCGATCCCGATGAACAACGCGGTATCCGCGCCATGATCAATCGGCCAGACGGCATGGACCTGCCACGTCTTGGCGGCGAATTCCGCACAATGTGCGTGCGCACCTGCGACGGCTATTTCTTCCCGATGTCGAACGCCGCCTCGCTGGGCGATTTCGAGCGCGACCAGAAGAACTGCGATTCGAGCTGCCCCGGCACCGAGATGCAGGTGTTCTATACGCGCGGCATTGGCGACGATTCGGCCTCGATGACGTCCTCGATAACCGGCAGGCCCTACAGCGAACTGCCGACCGCCTATCTCTACAAGCAGCCCGAAACATCGCGGCCGTCGGCCTGCGGCTGCAACGCCTCGCGGAATTTCGAGATCATCGCCGGCAATCCGCCAAGCCCGGAGCAGTCCGAGGCCGACGTGGAGACCACGCCGTCCGTTCCGGTGCCTGCCGCCAGACCCGATCCAGGCGCCGACCCGGAGACTTTGGCCAATGTCGAAGGCGGGCTCGATCGCGAAGCCATCAAGCGCCTCGCCGTCAAACCCTCGCCGACGACCTTGCTGCCGCCGGAACGGCGCAAGGTCAGGGCCGTCGGGCCAGCGTTCCTTCCCGACCCAGCAGCGGCAACAGGTCTGCAAGCTCCGGCCCTGAAGGCTGTCCAGTAAGCGCCAGCCTGAGCGGCATGAACAGCGCCTTGCCCTTGCGGCCGGTCGCTTCCCTGATCCTGCCCGTCCACTCCTTCCAGACCGACCCGTTCCAGGGATCTTCCGGCAAAAGATCGAACGCCTGGCGAAGGAAATCGCGGTCGATATCGGAAAAGTCCGGCTGCTCCTGCGGGCCGTCGCGAAGTGTGCGCCACCAGATCGCTGCATCGGCCAGCCTGTCGAGATTGCCGCGCACCGCCAGCCAGAAGGGCTCGGCCTGTTCGCCGGAGATGCCGAGCACGATCAGTCGGTCACGCGCCTCGGAAAACGGCATATGGTGCAGCAGTGTGCGATTGAGCACGAAGAGTTCGTCCGGATCGAACTTGGCGGCAGATTTCGACGTCGCGGCCGGATCGAAGCGCCGGGCAAGCTCGGCCATGTCAGGCACCGCCACGACATTTTCCGAGGTGCCGACAAGCACGGCCAGCGAGGCGACGGCCATCGGCTCGATGCCGGTCTCGCGCAGGCTCTCGATCGAGAGCGCGCCGCTCCGCTTCGACAGGCCCTCGCCCGATGCGGTGGTCAAGAGATTATGGTGGCCGAACACCGGCGGCTCGGCACCAAGCGCCTGGAACAGGGCGATTTGCACGCCGGTATTGGTGACGTGGTCGTCGCCGCGGATCACGTGGCTGACTGACATTTCGATGTCGTCGACCACTGAAGGCAGCGTGTAAAGATAGGTGCCGTCCTCGCGCAGCAGAACCGGATCGGAAAGCGAGGCAAGATCGACGGTTTCCTCGCCGCGCACCAGATCGTTCCAGTGGATTTCGGTGCGCTCCGGCGCTAAGGGATCACTGGTGAAATTGGGCAGGAGAAAGCGCCAGTGCGGCCGGCGGCCATCTGCCTGGTATTCGGCGACCTGCTCAGGCGTCAGCGTCAGCGCCTCCCGACCATAGACCGGCGGCAGGCCGCGCGTGCGGCGCACCTTGCGCCTGAGATCGAGTTCTTCCGGGGTTTCGTAGCAGGCATAGAGAAGGCGCGCCGCCTTCAATTTCTCCACCATCGCATCGTAGATCTCGAAGCGCCGTGACTGGTATTCCGTGGCGTCCGGAAAGATGCCCAGCCAATGCAGGTCGTAGAGGATGGCGTCGGAGAATTCCTGCGTCGAGCGCGCGACGTCGGTGTCGTCGAAACGCTGGATGAAGCGGCCCTTGTTGTTCATGGCGAACAGCCAGTTGAACAGCGCGGTGCGCGCATTGCCGATATGAATGCGGCCGGTCGGTGATGGGGCGAAACGGACGGTGACTGTCATGGGCGGGGCGTACCGGATGGTTTTCGTATTGACAAGACACGCCCCCGCGCCTGGCGGCAGACATAGAACATGACGAAGGCGATGAAAAGGCGGCAGCGCCGCGCGTCCATTAACACGCGCGCGGCGCTGTAACCCGTCAGATCACCAGCCCCTTGGTCAATTCGAGCGCCTGGCGCTCGAACAGCCGGCGGTAGATGCCACCCTGCAGCCGGATCAACTGGTCATGCGAACCCTCTTCGACGATGCGGCCGCGATCGAACACCAGAAGCCTGTCCAGCGCCCGCACCGTTGAAAGCCGGTGCGCGATGACCAGCGTCGTGCGGCCGACCATCAAGCGCTCCATCGCCTGTTGGATCAGCACCTCCGATTCCGAATCGAGGCTCGACGTCGCCTCGTCCAGGATGAGGATCCGCGCATCGGCGAGGAAAGCGCGCGCGATCGCCACGCGCTGGCGCTCGCCGCCCGATAGTTTCACGCCGCGCTCGCCGACCAGCGTGCCATAGCCTTTGGGCAGATCGACGATGAAGTCGTGCGCGCTGGCCAGCCGCGCGGCGTGCTCGATCTCGGCTTGCGTGGCGCTCGGCCGGGCATAGGCGATGTTTTCGGCCAGCGACCGGTGGAACAGGATGGGCTCCTGCTGGACGATGGCGATCTGCCCGCGCAGCGACGCCTGCGCCACCCCGGCAATATCCTGGCCGTCGATCAGGATGCTTCCCGCGTTCACGTCGTAAAGGCGCTGGATCAGCTTGACGAAGGTCGTCTTGCCCGAGCCCGAATGGCCGACCAGCCCGACGCGCTCGCCAGGCGCGATGTCCACCGAAAAGTCGCGATAGAGCGGCAGGCGGTGGCTGCCATAGTGGAAGGTGACATCGTCGAAGCTGATGCGGCCGTCGGTGATGCGGATCGGCTTGGCGCCGGGCACATCCTCGATGCCGAGCGGCTCGGACTGGAAGTCGACCAGTTCCTCCATGTCGTTGATCGAGCGCTGCAAATTGCGGATATGCGTGCCGATGTCGCGCAAATAGCCTTGCAGCACGAAGAACGAGGTCAGCACGAAGGTGACATCGCCGGCGCTCGCCTGCCCCCACGCCCACAAAAGCAGCGAAAATCCGATCACCGCGGTTCTCAGAAGCAGCAGCATCGCCCCTTGCGTGGTGCCGTTGACGGTGCCGCGCACCCAGGTGCGGCGCGTGCGAGCGCGCCATCTGGCAACCACCTTGGCAAGGCGCGTTTCCTCACGTTCCTCGGCGCCAAAGCCCTTGACCACCGCATTGCAGCTCACCGCATCGGCCAGCGAGCCGCCAAGGCGCGTGTCCCATGCGTTGGCAAGCCTTGCCGCAGGCGCGACATAGCCAAGCGACAGCAGCGCCGTCACCGCGATGAACAGCACCGAGCCTGCAGCGACTACGGCACCCATCAGCGGCCAGAACCAGCCGAGCAGCAGCGTCGAGCCGACAAGCATGACGACGGACGGCAGCAGCGCGATCAGGATCGTGTCGTTGAGCAGATCGAGCGCCCACATGCCGCGCGTTATCTTGCGCACGGTCGACCCGGCGAAGCTGTTGGCATGCCAGTCGGTGGAGAAGCGCTGGACGCGGTGGAAGGCGTCGGCGGCGATATCCGCCATCATCTTCAGGGTCAGCTCCACGATGGCCATGAAGGCGAGGTTGCGCAGCACGACACCGGTGAGCGCCAGAGCCACCAGCATGGAAAACGCCGCCATCGCCGCATTCCACGCGACATCGTCGGCCGCAGCGCTGCTGGCAACGGCGTCGACCAGCCGGCCCGAATAGAGCGGCGTCAGCACGTCGGCCAAGGTCGACAGCAGGAACGTGCCCATGATGAGCGTAAGCCGCCACGGCTGGCGCCGCCAATGGCTAAGCGTGAAGCCAAGGACGCTGCGAAAGGCGCCCGCGCGCAAATCTATCTGAAAACGAGCCATGATGTCATTCGGGCGCAAGCGAGCCCGGTCCCGGTAAGGTCGAAAATTGAAAAAACCCGCGTTGGGCGAATTAGCGCCCGGGAATGCGGAGGTTCGGCATATTTGGCGGCTCGCCCGAAGACGGGCGGCGACCGGCATCGACGAACGCCTGATGTCAGATGGGCTTGGGCGTGAAGGTGAAAACCTTCTGGCGCGCCTCCTGAGACCTAGGCTTCGCGGCCTCGCATAACGATGTCAAATCCTGCCATTCGGTCCTCCCGTTAGAGCGACATGCGTCCATTCGGACGCACAAAGTACGCTCTAACTTTGAATCTGCGCATCGTGCTTTCCGAAAATCGATGCCGATTTTCGGGCCGATGCGTAGGAATCGCGGAAAGGCGTTTATAGAGATGCCTCACCGCCACGCCAAGCCAGCGAGCGACCGAAAGCGCATCTGGTCCAACCAGTGAGACGTTTTTGCAACAATCGCGGGTTGTGCAATTTCCTCGTTCAGGCGGTCGAAATGCGGTCGAGACGCATATAGCGGCCATCGGTGGACGGCCTGAAACCAAGCTTCTCGTAGACCGCATGGGCATCATTCGTCGACAGGCTCCAATGGGTGACTGTCTTGCAATCCGGATGATCGATAAGCGCCTGGACAAGCCGCGTGCCGATGCCTCGCCCGCGATATTCCGGCCAGATGATGATATCGGCCAGATAGGCAAACACCGTGCGGTCGGTGATCGCCCGGCCAAAGCCGATCTGCTTGCCGTCGGCATAAGCACCGACGCAAAGCGAGTTGGCAAAGGCGCGGCGGTGAACTTCGTCGCTGCGCCCGCTGCCCCAGTAGCTTGCCATCAACAGGTCGGAGGTCGCCCGGAAGTCGATCCGCGACACGTCGAAGCTGATTTCACAATCAGGCATGGCTATCCCATTGAGCATCCGGCCCCAGCCATTTCACAGGGGCGAGAAACGGCGCCTATCCGCCATCCCTGAACCGGTTGGTGATGGGATAACGGCGGTCGCGGCCGAAATTCTTTTTGGTGATCTTCACGCCGGGCGCTGCCTGCCGGCGCTTATATTCGGCGATGTAGAGCAGATGCTCGACGCGCGTCACCGTCGCCCGGTCGTGGCCGCGGGCAACGATCTCGTCGACACCCATCTCGTTCTCGACCAGACACTCCAAGATGTCGTCCAGCACCGGATAGGGCGGCAGCGAATCCTGGTCCGTCTGGTTCTCGCGCAGTTCCGCCGACGGCGCCTTGTCGATGATGTTGCTCGGGATCACCTCGCCGGAAGGGCCCAGCGCGCCAGGCGGCACGTGCGTATTGCGCCAGCGCGACAGCGCATAGACCTGCATCTTGTAGAGGTCCTTGATCGGGTTGAAGCCGCCATTCATGTCGCCATAGAGCGTGGCGTAGCCAACCGACATCTCGCTTTTGTTGCCGGTGGTGACCACCATTGAGCCGAACTTGTTGGAGATCGCCATCAAAATGGTGCCGCGCGCGCGGCTCTGCAGGTTTTCCTCGGTGATGCCTTCCTTGGTGCCCTCGAAAAGCTGCGTCAGCGTATGCAGGAATCCCTCGACCGGCTCGAAGATCGGCACGATATCGTAGCGGCACCCAAGCGCACGGGCGCAATCTTCAGCGTCCTTGAGCGAGTCCTTCGAAGTGTAGCGGTAAGGCATCATCACGGCGCGCAGCCGTTCCTCGCCGAGCGCATCGACGGCAAGTGCGGCGCAGATCGCCGAATCGATGCCGCCGGAAAGGCCTAGCACCACATTCTTGAAACCGTTCTTGTTGACGTAATCGCGTAGGCCCAGCATGCAGGCGCGGTAATCGGCCTCCTCCTTTTCCGGGATTTTCGACATTGGCCCTTCGGAGCAGACCCAGCCCTCGGAATGATTTCCATTCTGCGAGCCTGCGGCGGCGCGGTTTCGCTTCCAGGTGGTGACGTTGACCGTCTCCTCGAACTGGCTCATCTGGAAGGCCAGCGTCTTATCAGAACCTATGGCAAACGACGCACCGTCGAAGATCAGCTCGTCCTGGCCGCCAAGCTGGTTGGCATAGATGATCGGCAATCCGCATTCGATGACCTGGCGAATGACGATCTGGTGGCGAACGTCGACCTTGCCGCGATAATAGGGCGAGCCATTCGGCACCAGCAGGATTTCCGCACCGCTTTCGGCCAGCGTCTCGCAGATGCCGACATCGCCCCATATGTCTTCGCAGATCGGAATCCCCAGGCGCACGCCGCGGAAATTGACCGGTCCCTGGATTTCAGGGCCAGCCTGGAAGACGCGCTTCTCGTCGAATTCGCCGTAGTTCGGCAGATCCAGCTTGTAGCGCTCGGCAAGGATCTTGCCGCCATCGGCAACGATGATCGAATTGTGCGTGCCGCTCTTGCGCTTCAGCGGCGTGCCGATGATGACGCCCGGCCCGCCATCGGCGGTATCGCCAGAAAAATCCTTCGCCGCTCGTTCGCAGGCCTTCAGGAATGCAGGCTTCAGCACCAGGTCCTCGGGTGGATAGCCGCCGAGGAAAAGCTCGGTGAACAGCACGAGGTCTGCGCCCTGGCGAGCGGCATCCGCCCTCGCCTCGCGCGCCTTGGCGAGATTGCCGGCGACGTCGCCAACCGTCGGATTGAGCTGGGCGACGGCGATGCGCAATATGTCGGGAGCGGTGTTGTCGGTCATGCCTGCTGACTTAGCGCGACAGAATTCGCCGGGCAATGGCGTTCATTTGGACCACCCTAGATCGAACGACATATGTCATTCGTGTCAGACCGAATGACGGATCGTGTCCTATTCGCCCATATATTCGCGCAGTGCCTCCGGCGAGTGGTTCTCGCCGATCGACATCGCCAGAATGCGCGAAATATGCCGGCGCGGCAGCCCGGTTTGCGCCGCCCAGGCATTGATCTGGTTCTGGATCTTGTCGAGATCCCTCTTCGAGGTCGGGGTTTCGGCGATGTCCAGGCCGGCGTCGCGCAGCGCCGCCGCCATGTCGGCCGAGACGATGAAGGCGTCCCAGTCCAGCCATCTCAGAAAATACTGGCCGGTGTGGCCGCCGAGCCGGCTGCCATGCTTGCCGAGATAGGCCATCAGCCCAACCTGATCATCGGCCGGCCATTCGGCGAGGAATTTGCCGAAGCCGCCATGCTCCTTCGACACCCTCTCGACAAAGGCCGCGTTGTCCCGAACGGATTTGATCTTCTGCGGATTGCGCACGATGCGCTCGTCGGCTGTCAGGTCGTGCCAGAAATCATCGGGCTGGAACAGCAGCCGCTTCGGCTCGAAGCGGAGGAACGCTTCTTCGAAACCAGGCCATTTCTGCTCGATGACGCGCCAAACGAATCCGGCCGCGAAAACACGCTCGGCCATGATCGAAAGGATGCGGTCGTCGGCAACGTCAGCCACCGCGGCATTGTCGGGCATAGGCCCCAGCAGCGATGCCAGCGCCGCTTCCCCGCCCTTGCGTTTGGCCGCGCGGGCGCGGATTTTCTGAAAATCCATCATTGTTTCCTCACCTTATCGCGTCAATCTACCACTTCCCGTGCGAACCAGTAGCCTCTACCTCTATCGCTGACGACGGAGGCGACGATGAACAAGACGATCGAGGAACTGGCAAACCGCTGGCTGAAGCGAAAGCCGGACGGCCTCAGCGCACTTGAAAACCGGGTGCTGCAATCAACGCTCGAGCGCACCACGATCTCGAAGGACACCAACAAGGCTGTCGCCTTTCACCAGACGTTTGGCGACCGCCTCGCCGACACCATCGCCCGGATCGGCGGCTCGTGGTCCTTCATCCTGACATTCATTGCCTTCCTGATCCTGTGGACGGCAGGCAATGTCTGGCTTTTGACGCGCGACGCCTTTGACCCCTACCCCTTCATCTTCCTCAACCTTGTGCTTTCCATGGTCGCGGCCCTGCAGGCGCCGGTGATCATGATGGCGCAGAACCGCCAGACCGAGCGCGATCGGATCGACGCCGCCCACGACTACGAGGTCAATCTCAAGGCCGAGATCGAGATCATGGCGCTGCATGAGAAGCTGGACGAACTGCGCCACAGCCAGATCGTCGGCATGCGCGACGAGATTGCGCAACTGGCCGAACAGGTGAAGCGGATCGACGAGATTCTGTCGAAGCAGCGGACGCCTCCATGACGGATGCCATTCATAATCTCATCGAGCAATATGGGCTGATTGCCGTCTTTCTGGGCTGTATCGCGGAGGGCGAAAGTGCCGCCCTCCTTGGCGGTTTTTTCGCGCATCAGCATGTCTTCGTCCTGTGGCAGGCCTTTCTCGCGGCTGCCTTCGGCGCCTTTGTCGGCGACATGTTCTTTTTCACCCTCGGCCGAAGCTTCGCCGACCATCCGCTCGTGATTAAATTGAGGGGTCGGCCAGGCTTCAGTCACGCCTATCGTCTCGTCTCCAGCCATCCCGACATTTTCGTGCTGTCGAACCGCTTTATCTACGGCCTGCGCCTGGTCGGCGGCATCGCCGCCGGATTGTCCGGCATTGGCGTGGCGCGCTTTGTCATCCTCAACGCCATTTCATCAATCATCTGGGCCGCATTGTTCGCCGCCCTCGGCTATGTTTTCGGATTGGGCGCCGAGCGCATCGTCGGCCAGGCGCTGGCCCGTCACGAGCGATTGCTGATCGCCCTGGCAATTGGCCTGGGCGTGGCGATCCTTGCCTGGTTCGTTGCCCACCAAGTTGCCGGCAAGGAGCGCGCCAAGGAAATGTAAGGATCAGTCGATGCCGAGCGCGCGGTCGCCGCGATCCAGGATCAGCGGAATGATCAAATCTTCCTCATCGGCAAGATGCCGGGTTAGCATGGCGATCAGCCGGCTGTTCTCGTCGGCATAGGCATCGGCGGCGAAGCGCTGCTTGTCCTCGCTGTCCTGAAGCGTGCGGGTGAAGGCGTTCGCCGTCTCGGCATTGCGCTCCAGCCCCTCATGGATCGTGTGATGATCGGCATCGAGAATCTCGAAGCCGCGTTTCAGCCTTGTCTCCGCCTTGGCGAAGACCGGAAAATAATGATGGTCCTCGACATTGTGGTGGCCGTCGAGATGGCCGAGAAAATGGTTGAGGCGCGGCGCGAACCAGCGCGCAAACTCCGGCGCCGTCAGCCTGCCCTCGCGATAGTCGCCAATACCGTTGGTCAGCATGCCGCCGAGCTCGCGGAACATGTCGTGCCGCTGCAGCCACATAGTGGCGATGCCGTGAATGTTGGAGTGCGCCTGCCAGACCTCTCGCGGATATTTTTCGGTCAGCCAGCGCAGATCGTCCGGCAGGCCTGCCCGCTCGAGCAGTAGAAAATCGGCACCTTCACCCATGACGGTCTCCTTTGGTGACCGTCATATAAGAGGTGAGATACTAGATCGGTAGCCCCAAGATTCGCTCGATGATGGCGATGCCCCAAACGCCGGCAACGATCACCACCGAAATCAGCACCGCCAACGAACCGCAGTCCTTGGCGAGCTGGATATCGACGTTGAATTCCCGGCTGAATGCATCGCATGCCGCCTCGATGCCGGTGTTCAGCACTTCGACCATGATCAGAAGCAGCACCGCGCCGATCAGCAGCGCATAGCCGCGCCACGACACTGAAACAAACCAGCCGAGCGGCAGCGCCAGCACGAGCAGCATCAGCTCCTGCTGGAAGGCTTTTTCGCTGGAAGCCAATTTGCGAAACGCCCGCACTGAATTGAAGAAAGCATCGATCAGCCGCTGCATGCCAAACCTTTTCCGAATCACCGGCAGGGGATAGCGCAACGGCCGGATCAAGGGAATAAGGCGATCACTGCAAAAATCATTCGTCGGCGATCTTGTCACTCGTCCGCGACCTTGATTGACGGCGTCGACTTCTCGAACTGCGGCAGCCCGTCGTCGATCGTGTAGTAGTCGCCCTTGTCGCCGACGAAGATGTGGCATTGACCCTGAAGTCTGGTGGGCTTGTCGAACAGCCCGGCCAGAACCGAGACATATTCTTCATCCTGCGGCTTCCAGAACAGCACCGAGCCGCACGTCTTGCAAAAGCCGCGGCTGGCAAACGAAGATGCTTCGTACCAGGTGATGCTCTCCGCGCCCGATATTGTGATGTCTGCGTCGGGGACGTTGGTTGCAGCGTAGAAGTGACCGCTCTGTTTCCGGCACTGGGAGCAGTGGCAGTAGATGACGCCGCGCAATGGTCCCCGGGTCTTGAACCGCACGGCTCCGCACAGGCATGATCCACTGTGACTATCATCCATCTCGGCCTCCAACGAAATCGCCATGCCAAATCGCTGTCCATGTCGTCGGCATTCCGTCAGGATTCCAGTTTTGCAGCGGTTGTGCCCAAGCAAATGCGACATTCGACAGGCGCGTTCCGCAAGCACGTTGGACTAAGCGGTTGGAACGCGGGCGCTGACCGGTTCCTAGACAAAACGACATCAGGCCACAGCTCAACCGGAGGGTGCGTAGCGCAGCAGCGTCACGCCCTGGGTCAGGCTTTCCGTGCCAAGCGGCTTCAACGTCAGCGACAGGCCAGACTGGAAGTACGGCTTGCCGCCGCCCAGCACGACCGGGTGCATGTAGAGCCGGTACTCGTCGATGAGACCGGATCGTGCGAGTTGCGAGGCAAGATCGGCGCCGGCGACGGTGATCTGGCCATCCGTTTCCGACTTGAGAGACCTCACCACGTTCTCGACATCGCCATTCACCAGCCTGGCACTAGGTCCGACTTCCCGAAGCGTCGTCGAAAACACGATCTTCGGAGTCTCGCGCCAGGCGTGGGCAAAATCCAGCTCGACCTCCGCGGTGCCGATCTCGCGGTCCGGGCTGTCCCAGAAGCGCATCGCCTCGTACATCCGGCGTCCACAGAGCGCGATCGAGGTCTGTCTCATCATGTCGTTGAAATGCCGGTGCAACTCCCCTTCGGGTACCGGCAAGGCAATGTCTCCGTCCGGCCCGGCGATATAGCCGTCCAGGGACATCAGCATGGCATAGACGATCCTGGCCATCGGCGCCTCCGTTCTGTTCCTCGCGCAAGGTGCATAACCGATTGCATTTCGCAATCAGTTTATCGCAAGGCGCCCGGAATTCAATGCGGAACTTCGCGGGACCGGCACAACGAGGCCCGCCGGCTGAATCAAGAAGCGCCGGATTTCTCCGGCGCTTCGTGGGATCGTCAATTTCGACGCCGCTGAAATCAGCCGTTGACGGCCTGCTTGTGCTGGACCGGGTGGCTCTTTTTCAGCAGATCCGAGACCAGGAACGCCAGCTCGATCGCCTGGTCGGCGTTGAGGCGCGGGTCGCAATGGGTGTGGTAGCGATCCTGGAGCTCTTCGGCGGTGATGGCGCGGGCGCCACCGGTGCATTCGGTGACGTTCTTGCCGGTCATCTCGATATGGATGCCGCCCGAATGGGTGCCTTCGGCGCGATGCACTTCGAAGAAGGTCTGCACCTCCTTCAGGATGCGGTCGAACGGCCGCGTCTTGTAGCCGGCGGCCTCGATGGTGTTGCCATGCATCGGATCCGACGACCACACCACGCTGCGGCCTTCCTTCTTCACAGCTCGGACCAGCTTCGGCAGATGGTCGGCGACCTTGTCGGAACCGAAGCGCGCGATCAGCGTCAGCCGGCCGGGCTCGTTTTCCGGATTGAGCAGATCGATGAGCTGCAGCAAGCCGTCCGGCGTCAGCGACGGGCCGCATTTCAGGCCCAGCGGGTTCTTGATGCCACGGCAGTATTCGACATGGGCATGGTCGGGCTGGCGGGTGCGATCGCCGATCCAGATCATGTGCCCGGAAGTGGCGTACCAATCGCCTGACGTCGAATCGACTCGGGTCAGCGCCTCCTCGTAGCCGAGCAGCAGCGCTTCGTGGCTGGTGTAGAAATCGGTCTCGCGCAGCGCGTAGTTGGTCTCCGAGGTGATACCGACAGCCTTCATGAAGTCCATCGTCTCGGTGATGCGGTTGGCGAGCGACTCGTATTTCTCACCCTGCGGGCTGTCGGACACAAAGCCCAGCATCCATTGATGCACGTTCTCGAGGCTGGCGTAGCCGCCCTGGGCGAAGGCACGCAGCAGGTTGAGCGTCGCCGCCGACTGGCGGTAGGCCATCTCCTGGCGTGCAGGGTCGGGAATGCGCGACTTGGCGTCGAACTCGATGCCGTTGATGATGTCGCCGCGATAGCTGGGCAGCGTCACGCCACCCTTGGTCTCGTTGTCGGACGAGCGCGGCTTGGCGAACTGGCCGGCGACACGGCCGACCTTCACCACCGGCTGCGCGCCGGCGAAGGTCAGCACCACAGACATCTGCAGGAAGACGCGGAAGAAGTCGCGGATGTTGTCCGCGCCATGCTCGGCAAAACTCTCGGCGCAATCACCGCCCTGCAGAAGGAATGCGTCACCGGCAGCGACGGTCGCAAGCTGCTTCTTCAGCTTGCGTGCCTCACCTGCAAAAACCAGCGGCGGAAAGGTGGCGAGCTGGGCTTCCGTGTTCTTCAGCGCGGCATGATCCGGATAGGCAGGAACCTGCTGGATCGGCTTTGCTCTCCACGAATTCGGCGACCATTTCGTCATCGTTGCACCCAACGTTCTTTCCAGCGAGTACTATCGCCCGCCATTTCGCCCCAATATGGGGATCGCGGCTCCATACACGAAGCCGATTTCCTATTCTAGACCGGATTTGGACGTGTGGCGAATGGCGTGAAACGGCGAAACTGCCGGCGTAGTCATTGGCCAAAGCCCCAGCGACGCCTTGCTACGCAGCCTTCTCCACCAGCCGGGCCAATTGCGTCATGACGACCGCAGACCCAGCCAGCCGCTTTTCAGGTGTTGGCCAGTCGCGGACGAAAACGACGCTGTGATCCGGCCGTATCTTGGCCAGCGAGCCCTGCTCGCCGATGAACGTGACCAGCCCGACAGGATTGGAAAACTCGCGCTTGCGGAAATGTATGACGACCCCCTTTGGCCCGGCATCGAGCTTTTCGACATTGGCCTTGCGGCAGAGCGCCTTGATGAAGACGATCTTCAGCAGATGCTTCACCTCCTCCGGCAGCGGGCCGAAGCGGTCGATCAGCTCGGCGCCGAAGGCATCGATCTCCTCGGTGTTTTCGAGATCGCCGAGGCGGCGATAGAGCGCCAGCCGCAGCTGCAAATCCGGAACATAGCTCTCCGGGATCATCACCGCCGTGCCGACGGCGATCTGCGGCGACCAGCCGCCATCCTGAACCTCGCCGGAATCCTTCACCTCGGCGACCGCTTCCTCCAGCATCTGCTGGTAGAGCTCGAAGCCAACCTCCTTGATGTGGCCGGATTGCTCTTCGCCGAGAAGATTGCCGGCGCCTCTGATATCGAGATCGTGGCTGGCGAGCTGGAAACCGGCGCCCAGCGTGTCGAGCGACTGCAGCACCTTCAGCCGGCGTTCGGCGGTGTCGGTCAGCTTGCGGTTGGCCGGCAGCGTGAACAGCGCATAGGCGCGCACCTTCGAGCGCCCGACGCGACCGCGCAACTGGTAAAGCTGCGACAGGCCGAACATGTCGGCGCGATGCACGATCAGCGTGTTGGCGGTCGGGATATCGAGGCCGGATTCGACAATGGTTGTCGACAGCAACACATCGTACTGGCCGTCGTAGAAGGCGTTCATGATGTCGTCGAGCTCGCCGGGCGGCATCTGGCCGTGAGCGACAGCCACTTTCAGCTCGGGCACCGATTCCCGAAGGAAATCATGGATTTCCGCCAAATCGCTGATGCGCGGCACGACATAAAAGGAATGACCACCTCGGTAGCGTTCCCTGAGCAGGGTCTCGCGTATGACCAGCGGGTCGAAGGGCGAGATGAAGGTGCGCACCGCCAGGCGGTCGACCGGCGGCGTGGCGATCAGCGACAGTTCGCGCACCCCGGTCAACGCCAGTTGCAGCGTGCGCGGGATCGGCGTCGCCGACAGCGTCAGCACATGCACATCGCTCTTCAGGTCCTTCAGCCGTTCCTTGTGCTTGACGCCAAAATGCTGCTCCTCGTCAATGATTAGGAGGCCGAGATTCTTGAACGAGATCGACGAGCCGAGCAGCGCATGGGTGCCGACGACGATGTCGACCGTGCCTTCGGCGATACCCTTCTTGGCCTCGGCCAGATCCTTGGCTCCAACCAGCCGCGATGCCTGGGCGACGCGGATCGGCAGGCCGGAAAAGCGCTGCGAAAAGGTCTTGAAATGCTGGCGTGACAACAGCGTCGTAGGCACCACCACCGCGACCTGAAAGCCTTCCATCGCCGCGATGAAGGCGGCACGAAGGGCGACTTCGGTCTTGCCGAAGCCGACGTCGCCGCAGATCAGCCGGTCCATCGGCTTTCCCGCGCCCAGATCGCCCATGACCGAATCGATCGCCGTCTGCTGGTCGTCGGTTTCCTCATAGGGGAAACGCGCGGAGAATTCGCCATAGAGACCGTCTGCCGGCACCAGCGAAGGAGCGGCGCGCATCTGCCGCTCTGCGGCAATGCGGATCAACTGCCCGGCCATGTCGAGCAGGCGCTTCTTCAGCCGCGCCTTTCGCGATTGCCAGGCGCCGCCGCCAAGCTTGTCCAACGTCGCTTCGGCCGAATCCGAGCCATAGCGCGACAGAAGCTCGATGTTCTCCACCGGCAGGAACAGTCGGTCGTCGCCGGCATAATGGATCTCGAGGCAATCATGCGGCGCACCAACCGCCTCGATGGTGCGCAGCCCGATGAAGCGGCCAATGCCGTGGTCGGTATGGACGACGATATCGCCGGAGGACAACGCCGAGGCCTCGGCGATGAAGTCGGAAGGACGCTTCTTGCGCTTCGAGCGGCGGATCAGCCGGTCGCCCAGAATGTCCTGCTCGGCGACGACGACCAGTTTCTCGGTCTCGAAGCCGGATTCGAGCGGCAGCACGGCAAGTGCCGCCTGCCCCGTCTCGAGCTTTTCCGCCTCGGCCAGCGTGGCGACCGGCTTGAGATTGCCGAGATGATGTTCAGCCAGGATCTGGCCAAGCCGGTCGAGCGAACCTTCGGTCCAGCCGGCGATGACGACGCGGCGGCGGGCGGCCCGCTCATCGGCAATGTGTTTTACGACGACGTCGAAGACGTTGACGTTGGGGTCGGCGCGTTCCTCGACGAAGCTGCGGCCATGCCGCGAGCCGGCATGGAAGATTTTCCTCGCGCCGGCGTCGGGCGCATCGAACGGCGTGAAGTCGATCGCTTCGCGCGGGCCAAGCGAGGCGATGAGGTTTTCGGGCGACAAATAAAGCAGGTCGGGCGGCACCGGCTTATAGGGCACGGCATCCTTCAGTGCGCCGTCGGCCTGCTTCCTGCGCGCCTCGTAATGGTCGAGGATCAGCGCATGGCGCTCAGTCAGCGCCTCATGCGCCAGATGGTCGAACACAACAGGCGTGTCCGGCAGATAGTCGAACACCGTCTCCAGCCGCTCGTAGAAGAACGGCAGCCAGTGCTCCATGCCGGCGAAACGCCGTCCCTCGCTGACCGCCGCATAGAGCCCATCGTCGCGCGAGGGCGCGCCAAAGGCTTCGATGTAGCTGCGGCGGAAACGGCTGATGGTCTCCGGCGTCAGCGCCACTTCACTCATCGCCTGCAGCGCCATCGACTTGCGTTGGCCGATGGTGCGCTGCGTGGCGGCGTCGAAGACGCGGATCGATTCCAGCGTGTCGCCGAAGAAATCGAGGCGCAGCGCTTCCGTCCAGCCCGGTGCGAACAGGTCCAGAATGCCGCCGCGCACGGCAAACTCGCCGACGCCGCGCACTGTAGGCACCCGCTCGAAGCCTGATATCTCCAGCCGCGACACCAGCCCATTCATGTCAATCTGGTTGCCGGGTTTTGCGTGAAATGTCTGTGCCTCGACGAGGCTTGCCGGCGGAATGCGCTGCAGCAGCGCATTGGCGGTGGTCAGGATGACGGCGCGGTGCGGTTTTTTCACCAGCGCGATCATCGCGGTGAGCGCGTCCAGACGCCGCGCGGCAGCATCCGCTCCGGGCGAGACGCGGTCGTAAGGCAGACAATCCCAGGCCGGCAGCTCGAGCACGGGCAGGCCTGGCGCTGCGAATGAAAGCGCCTCGATGATCGAAGGCAGGCGCTGGCCGTCGCGCGCCACGAACAGCACCGGCTTGTCGGGCGCAATCTCGTGCGCGGCCTGCACCAGCGCAAAGGCTTCGTAACCATCGGCGACACCGTCGACGATGAACTGGCCGGCGCGGCCTTTCGGCAGGCCGATGGTGGGGATCAAGCTCATGAAATCACGTATTCAGAATGTCATCGCCTGGCGCGACGCCAGGATCTTTTGCAGGACGGCACAGTCGATATTTGCGGGAACCGGGCGCTCGCCGGTGATCACGGGCAGGAATTCGGTATCGGGAACGTCGAGGAGCCTTTCATATTGGTCGAGTTCGTCGCCGGTCAAGACGCCGATCTCGGCGTCCGCGAAACTGCCGAGAATGAGGTCCATCTCACGCATGCCGCGATGCCAGGAGCGAAACAGAAGCTTGCGGCGGCGGGCGTCGAGCCCCTCGCTTGATCGTCTCGTTCCGGTCATTGTCCTGCTTCCTTGCCTGAAGCGGCGCATATAGCGTGGATAGAGGGCGGTGTCAGCCTTGCGCTACGACCGTCGCGACATAAGCTGACATCATGCGCCCTTCCCTCCTCGATCCGCTGTTTGTCCCGATCACCTCGCTTGCCGGCGTCGGGCCGAAGGTCGGCGCGCTGATCGAGAAAATCGTGCCGGCCGATCTCGGCGATCGTGCGGCGCGCGCCGGCGATCTTTTGTTCGTGCTGCCCCACACGGTGATCGACCGCCGCAACCGGCCGGGTATCGCCGGTTCGGCCGAAGGCGCGATCGTCACCCTTGATGTGCGGATCGATCGCCACCAGCCGCCGCCGCGCGGCAACAGATCGGTGCCGTACCGGGTCTACGCCCATGACGACAGCGGCGAGATCGCGCTGACCTTCTTCCATGCGCACGCCGCCTATCTCGAAAAAGCGATGCCGGAAGGCGAGCATGTCGTGGTCTCGGGTCGAATGGAATGGTTCAACGGCCGCCCGACCATGGTTCACCCCGACCACATCGCGCTGGCCAGCGAAGCGGAAAACCTGCCGCTGGTCGAGCCGGTCTATCCGCTCACCGCCGGGCTCTCGGGAAAAGTGCTGCGCCGGGCAATCGGCCAGGCGCTCGCTCGCTTGCCGGTGCTGCCGGAATGGCAGGATGGCGAGTTTCTGCGCCGCCAGACCTTTCCTGCCTTCGGCGATGCGCTCGCCCGCATCCACAATCCCGCCGACCCGATCGACGTGTCCGTCGACGGCGCAGCCTGGCGGCGTCTCGCCTATGACGAGTTTCTGGCAGGCCAGGTGTCGCTGGCACTGGTGCGGGCAAAAGTCCGCCGCTTGTCCGGACGACCATTGGTCGGTGACGGCCGCATCGTCGAAAAGCTGCGCGCCGCCCTTCCCTATTCGCTGACCACCTCGCAGGAAATGGCGCTTGCCGAAATCAACGCCGATCTCGGTGATCCCGAACGCATGCTGCGCCTGCTGCAGGGCGATGTCGGCTCCGGCAAGACGGTTGTCGCGCTGCTCGCCATGGGGCGCGCCGTCGAGGCCGGCGGCCAGGCGGCATTGATGGCGCCAACCGAAATCCTGGCGCGCCAGCATCTTGCGACGATTGCACCGTTGGCAGAACAGGCGGGCCTGCGCGTTGCCATCCTCACCGGCCGCGAAAAGGGCCGCGAGCGCACCGAGACGCTGGCCGGCCTGGCCAGTGGCGAGATCGACATCGTCGTCGGCACCCACGCCCTGTTCCAGGAAACGGTAACGTTCCACGACCTCGTCTTCGCCGTCATCGACGAACAGCACCGTTTTGGCGTCCATCAGCGGCTTGCCATCACCGCCAAGGGCGACGCGCCCGACATGCTGGTGATGACGGCGACGCCGATCCCACGCACGCTGGTGCTGACCGCCTTCGGCGACATGGATGTTTCGAAGCTCACCGAAAAGCCGGCCGGGCGCCAGCCGGTCCGCACCGTCACCCTGCCGCTCGAACGGCTCGACGAACTGGTCGGCCGCATGCGCGACGCCGTCGCCGACGGCCAGAAGATCTACTGGATCTGTCCGCTGGTCGAGGAATCCGAAGAGATCAAGCTGATGTCGGCGGAGGACCGTTTTGCCTCGCTAAAGCCCCTGTTCGGCGACTGGATCGGCCTGGTGCACGGGCGCATGAAGGGCGCCGACAAGGACGAGGCGATGCGCGCCTTCAAGGCCGGCGAGACACGCATCCTGATCGCCACCACGGTCATCGAGGTCGGCGTCGATGTGCCGGATGCCACGATCATGGTCATCGAGCATGCCGAGCGCTTCGGCCTCGCCCAGCTGCACCAGTTGCGCGGCCGGGTCGGGCGCGGCGAAAAACCGTCGTCCTGCGTGCTGCTCTACAAGGATCCGCTCGGTGAAACGGCAACGCGCCGGCTGTCGGTGATGCGCGAGACCGAGGACGGCTTCCGCATCGCCGAGGAGGACCTGAAGCTGCGTGGCGAAGGCGAGCTGCTGGGCACCCGCCAGTCGGGCACGCCGGGCTTCCAGGTGGCGCGCATCGAGGCGCATGCCGACCTGCTCGAAGCCGCCCGCGACGACGCACGGCTGATCCTGTCGCGCGATCCCGAGCTGCAATCCGAACGCGGCGCCGCCCTTCGCATGCTGCTCTATTTGTTCGGCCGCGACGAGGCAGTGCGGCTCTTACGCGCCGGCTGAGGCTCGGCACCGACCGGCGGATTGGCGATCTGAACGCCGATCGGCTTGCCGTTCAGCGTCACCATTTTCGTCTTGACCTCCGGCGCCACCAGCCCGGCCGAGACAATCAGCTTGGCGCCGTCCTCGATCGTCATGTCGAGCAGCACGACATCGGATTTCGGCACATACATCAGGAAGCCGGTGGTCGGGTTGGGCGTGCACGGCATGAACACCGCGATCAGCGGGTTGCCTTCCTGGTCGAGCTTCTGGTTGATCTCGGTTTCCTTCTCGCTGGCGACGAAGACCAGCGACCAGACGCCCTTGCGCGGGTATTCGACCAGCCCGACCTGGCGGAACATGTTTCCCTTGTTCGACAGCACGGTCTCGAAGATCTGCTTCAGCGAGCCGTAGACGCCGCGCACCAGGGGCATGCGGCCGAGCAGCCGCTCGCCGAACAAGACGATGGCGCGGCCAACGATATTGGCGGTCAGGAAACCGATCAGAGTGATCAGGATCAAGGCAACGATCAGGCCAAATCCCGGAACCGGCGCCGGCAGATAGCTATCGGGGTTGTAGCGCGCCGGAATGTAGGGTTTCACCCAGGAATCGACCCAGCCGATGAAAGACCAGGCGATGTAGGCGGTGATCGCCAGCGGCGCGCAGACGACGAAGCCTGTCAGGAAATAATTCCGCAGCCGGGTCATGCCTGAGGTCTTGGGAGCATCGGACATGGTTCACCGCAGCACTGATTGCGGCGCAACATTAGTGAACCGCATTCGGCTTTGGAACTGCGAAATTTTTAAACCACGCCTTACTCCACAGTCACCGATTTCGCCAGATTACGCGGCTGGTCGACGTCGGTGCCCATGAACACCGCGGTGAAATAGGCCAGCATCTGGATCGGCAGCGCGTAGATGATCGGCGAGATGATTTCCGGCACGTCCGGCAGCACGATCGTCTCCATCGTCTTCACCGTGGCGTGTGCGGCACCCTTGCTGTCGGTGATCAGGATGATCTTGCCGCCGCGCGCCGCCACTTCCTGCATGTTCGACACGGTCTTTTCAAAGATGCGGTCATGCGGGGCAATGACGATCACCGGCATGTTCTCGTCGATCAGCGCGATCGGCCCGTGCTTCAACTCGCCGGCGGCATAGCCCTCGGCATGGATATAGGAGATTTCCTTGAGCTTCAGCGCGCCTTCCATGGCCAGCGGAAAATTGGTGTCGCGGCCGAGATAGAGCACGTTTTTGTAGTGAGAAAGGTCGCGCGCGACTTTTTCGATCTGCCCGTCGAGCTTCAAGACCTGATTGGCATAGCGCGGCGCTTCCGACAGTTGGCGGACCAGCGTCGTTTCCTGCTCCCGCGAGATCGTTCCGCGCGCCACGCCCGCCCGCACGGCAAGCGACGCCAGCACCGACAATTGACAGGTGAAGGCCTTGGTCGAGGCGACGCCGATCTCCGGCCCGGCCAGCGTTGGCAGGATAACGTCGGATTCACGCGCCATCGTCGATTCTCGGACATTGACGACCGCGCCAATCTTCATCCCGGCCTTGCGGCAATAGCGCAGCGAGGCCAGCGTGTCGGCGGTCTCGCCCGATTGCGAGATAAAGAAGGCGGCGTCTGTCTTCGACAGCGGCATTTCACGATAGCGGAATTCCGAGGCGACATCGATGTCGACCGGCAGCCTCGCATACCGCTCGAACCAGTATTTGCTGATCAGGCCGGCCAGATAGGCGGTGCCGCAGGCCGAAATCGCCAACCGGTCGATTTTGGCGAAATCGAAAGGCAGGTCGAGCGGCTTCGAGACGCCACCGACGAAATCCACATAATGCGCCAGCGTGTGCGAGATCACTTCCGGCTGTTCATGGATTTCCTTCTCCATGAAATGGCGCCGATTGCCCTTGTCGACCATGAAGCTGGTGCTGAGCGACTGCTGGCGCTTGCGGTCGACCTTGTTGCCGTCCATGTCGAAGATGGCGACCTCGTTGCGGCGCACAACCGCCCAGTCGCCGTCCTCGAGATAGGTGATCGAGTTGGTGAAGGGGGCAAGCGCGATGGCGTCGGAGCCCAGGAACATCTCGCCGTCGCCATGGCCGACGGCCAGCGGTGGGCCGTTGCGGGCGCCGACGATGAGGTCCTCATCGCCCTTGAACATGATGGCCAGCGCAAAGGCGCCTTCCAGCCGCTTCAGCGCCTGGTGCGCGGCCTCGACCGGCTTCAGGCCCCTGGCCAATTCGCGCGCCACCAGATGGGCGACGACCTCGGTGTCGGTCTGCGATGAAAATGTGTAGCCGTCGCGCATCAGCTCGTCGCGCAATTCGGCGAAATTCTCGATGATGCCATTGTGGACGATGGCGACGCCGTCGGAAAAATGCGGATGCGCATTGGTTTCGTTCGGCACGCCATGCGTTGCCCAGCGCGTGTGGCCGATGCCGATCATGCCGTCGAGTGGTTCGTCCTTCAGCCGGCGCTCGAGATTGATCAGCTTGCCCTCGGCGCGGCGGCGCCCAAGCTTGCCATGCTCGATTGTGGCGACGCCGGCGGAATCGTAGCCGCGATATTCGAGCCTTTTCAGCGCATCGACGATGAGTGGCGCGACTGGCGAGTGACCGACAATTCCGACGATACCGCACATAGACGTTGCCCCCGATTCCGGCGTAAAAACCCAGCGCCATTTAGGGTTGGCCGGGCTGCCGCGAAAATCACATTGCGTTTCGTTCCGTATCAGCCGGAACTGTTCTTGCACAGATGCACGATGACAGAGCGCCCTTGCAATCCGGTTACCGCAATCGCTCAGTTTCTCCGTACGGGCATCCTATCGCGCTCTGCGGTTCCTGAAATCCGTCAAAGACATGATGCAGTCGTGGCGGCTAGGCTTTTTTCCGGGCCGCCGCGGCCGAAGCAAAACGCTCGCGCAATTCCTTGCCCTTGCCGGCCAGCGTCCTCTGGCGGGCGCGGCCGAAGGCCAGCGCATCGTCGGGCACGCTTTCGGTGATCACGCTGCCCGAAGCGATGTAGCCGCCCTTGCCGATTGTAACAGGCGCCACCAGCGAGGAGTTCGAGCCTATGAAGGCGCCCTCGCCGATGTCGGTGAAGAACTTCGAATAGCCGTCATAGTTGCAGGTGATGGTTCCAGCGCCGATGTTGGCGCCGGCGCCGACGCGGGCATCGCCGATATAGGTCAGGTGGTTGACCTTGGCGCCTTCCTCGATCGTCGCCCCTTTGACCTCGCAGAAATTGCCGACCTTGGCTTTTTGCCGGAGATCGGCGCCCGGCCGCAGCCGCGCATACGGACCGACATCGCAGTTCGAGGCGATCGTGGCGCCTTCGATATGGCTGAAAGCATGGATCTTGGCGCCCGTGGCGATCGTCACGCCCGGCCCGAACCAGACATTGGGTTCGACAATCGTGTCCGCGCCGATCTCGGTATCGTGCGAAAAGAACACGGTTTCCGGCGCGATCAATGTGACGCCAGAGAGCATGGCCTCGCGCCGCCGGCGCGTCTGCCAGATGCTTTCGGCCGCGGCAAGTTCAGCGCGGTTGTTGATGCCGAGCGCGTTTTCGAAGCTGGCTTCGGTGGCGACGACGTCAAAACCCTGTCCGCCGGCGATCTCGACGATGTCGGTGAGATAATACTCGCCCTTGGCGTTGTTGCTGCCGACTTGATCAAGCAGCTGCAGCGCATGCTTGCCCGCAACCGCCATCAGCCCGCCATTGCAGAAGGTGATTTTCTTCTCTTCGTCGGTGCAGTCCTTTTCCTCGCGGATGGCGACGAGCTTGCCGCCCTTTTCGATCAGCCGGCCATAGCCGGAAGGATTTGACGTGCGGAAGCCGACCACAACGACGGCAGCGCCTTCGGCCAGCTTCAGGCGCGCCGCAGTCAGCACCTCCGGATCGATCAGCGGCGTATCGCCGAACATTACCAGGATGTCGTCGTAACCCTTTGATATAGCGTCGCGTGCAGCCAGCACGGCATGCGCCGTGCCAAGCCGCCTTTCCTGGACGAATATCTCCGCCTTCGGCGCGAATTTTTGCGTGGCCTTGCGCATCTCTTCCGCCCCATGGCCGATCACCAGCGCCTGGTCACCCGCTCCGGCAGCCTCGGCAGCTCTCACGACATGGGCGACCATCGGCAGGCCGGCGATCGGGTGCAGCACTTTCGGCACGGCGCTTTTCATGCGCGTGCCTTCGCCGGCGGCGAGGATTACGGACAGGCAGGTTCTCTGACTCATGGAATGGCAACCATATGAAAGGGTTGGGAATCAAGGCATGTCTAGCATTGGCGCCATGCTGCACCAATGCGGTTAAATTCCGGTGAGATGGTCGAGCAACTGACTTTTAATCAGTAGGTGTAGAGGGTCAATCCAATGCGCCAGCATGGGCTCGTATCTGGTCAAGCCTATCCCAACTGCCCCAGCACCGGGAAATTTTCCAGCAGCCAATAAGACATGGCCTGCACGCCGCCGGTCAGGAAAAAAACGCCGGCGACGACCAGCAGCGCGCCCATCGCTTTTTCGACCCGGCCGAGATGGACGCGGAACTTCGAGAGAAAACGCATGAAGGCGCCGGAAAACAGCGCCGCGACCAGGAACGGGATGCCGAGGCCGAGCGAATAGGCGGCAAGCAGAGCCGCGCCCTCGCCCACCGTCTCGCGGCCGCCGGCCAGCGTCAGGATTGGTCCCAGCACCGGTCCGATGCAGGGTGTCCAGCCGAAGGCGAAGGCAAGTCCCATGACATAGGCGGCAACGATACTGGCCGGCTTGCCCTGCGACTGGAAGCGCGCCTCACGCGACAGCAGCGGGATGCGCAATATGCCGAGGAAGTTCAACCCCATCAGGATGATCAGCACGCCGGCGGCCATCGCCAGCGGCTCCTGCCAGACGCGCAGCAGCCGGCCAATGGTCGAGGCGCCGGCGCCCAACGCCACGAAGACGGTCGAGAAGCCGAGAACGAAAGCGATCGAGGCATAAAGCAGCGCGCTGCGCGCGTCGGCCTTGGCCGTGACGCCGGCATTGCCGCGGAAATCATCGACTGACACGCCGGCCATATAGCAGAGATAGGGCGGCACCAGCGGCAGCACGCAAGGCGACAGGAACGAGATCGCCCCCGCCCCGACCGCGCTGACATAGCCGATATCCAATGCCATTCCCGAAACTCCAACTGTATCGGCGCCGATATAGCGGCGCACGGACTTGTCCGCCAATCACCATTGCGTGGCAAGTTGCCGCCTGCATCGAGGAAGAAACGACACGCCAAGCGCGTTGATGCAACGGGGCCGCGACTTTCCGCGCGCTTCTCGATCATATCAGGAAGAACCTCATGAAATCGATCACAGTTGGGCTGGCGGTGCTTTTGCTCGGCACCGCCGCCTCATATGCCGCCGAAGCGTGGAAGGAAGCCGATGTCGGCGGCACCAAGATCTACACCGATGCCAATGGCATGACCCTTTACACCTACGACAAGGACGAGACGGGCAAGTCGAACTGCTACGACAAATGCGCCACCAATTGGCCGCCGCTGAAGGCTGAGGCCGACGCCAAGGCCGAGGGCGAATGGACGGTCGTCGACCGCACCGACGGCACCAAGATGTGGGCCTATGAGGGCAAGCCGCTCTACACGTTCATCAAGGACAAGAAGGCCAGCGATGTGACCGGCGACGGCGTCGGCGGCGTCTGGCATATAGCCAAGGCCGACTAAGCTCGGACCGAGATCCCCGCATTGACCGGCGGGGAATCGCTGGCTGCCGTGTATCACTGCAGGCCTTCCGGCTGCCAGCTTCTTGCACTGTCCTGCTGGGCATTCCAGCCCACTCGCGGCGCCAGTATCGCCCGCCCGACCGAGCATCATGCCGGGTGTCTCTCCGGCTGGGGCTGGCGCATGATCGATGTTTCTCTTATATCCGCGGAAGAATTTGTCCCGTTCTCCCGGATTCAATGCCGGCTTGTCCAACGATAGGCAGCCCGCTCCCTTATCCGAGATTGCGGATATCACATGACTCGCTCTTGGGTTGTGCACTCAATGCAGGACTGCATTTTGGGCGCTTCCTCTTGACCGGATGCAAAAGCCCGGCCATGTGAGCGACAATTGTACGAGATTTCGTCGCGCGCAGCGGAATTCTTCTGCCGCACCACAGCTGATATGAGACCTCATGGACGTCGTCGTCGTCGAATCGCCGGCCAAAGCGAAGACAATCAACAAGTACCTCGGAAAGAACTACAAGGTCCTGGCCTCGTTTGGCCACGTCCGCGATCTGCCGGCCAAGGATGGCTCGGTGCGTCCGGACGAGGATTTTGCCATGTCCTGGGCTGTCGACACCGCCTCGAGCAAACGTCTTGCTGACATCGCCAAGGCGGTCAAGGACGCCGACGGCCTGATCCTCGCCACCGATCCGGATCGCGAGGGCGAAGCCATTTCCTGGCATGTCCTGGAGGTGCTGAAGCAGAAGCGCGCGCTGAAGGACAAGCCGGTCAGCCGCGTCGTCTTCAACGCCATCACCAAGTCATCGGTGCTGGAAGCGATGGCCAATCCGCGCCAGATCGATGCGCCGCTGGTCGACGCCTATCTCGCCCGCCGCGCGCTCGACTATCTCGTCGGCTTCACGCTGTCGCCTGTCCTGTGGCGCAAGCTGCCGGGCGCCCGTTCCGCTGGCCGCGTGCAGTCGGTGGCGTTGCGCCTCGTCTGCGACCGCGAATTGGAGATCGAGCGCTTCATCCGCGAGGAGTACTGGCAGGTATCAGCTCTCCTCGGCACGCCGCGCAAGGAAAACTTCGAGGCGCGGCTGACCGCCTTCGACCGCAAGAAGCTGCAAAAGCTCGACATTTCGAACAAGGCGCAGGCCGATGACATCAAGGCGATGCTGGAAGGTGCGACCTTCAAGGCGCTATCGGTCGAAGCCAAGCCGACCAAGCGCAATCCAGGTCCGCCCTTCACCACCTCGACGCTGCAGCAGGCTGCCTCCTCGCGTCTCGGTTTTTCGGCAAGCCGCACCATGCAGGTGGCGCAGCGGCTCTATGAAGGCATGGACATCGGCGGCGAGACCACCGGCCTGATCACCTATATGCGAACCGACGGCGTGCAGATGGCGCCCGAGGCGATATCAGCTGCGCGCGATGCGATCGCCAAGGAATTCGGCCCAAAATACCTGCCCGAGAAGCCGCGCCAATACACGACCAAGGCCAAGAACGCCCAGGAAGCGCACGAAGCGATCCGCCCGACCGATTTCATGCGCACGCCGGCTTCGGTCAGGCAATATCTCGATGCCGACCAGGCACGGCTCTACGAGATCGTGTGGAAACGCGCCATCGCCAGCCAGATGCAGCCGGCCGAGATCGAGCGCACCACGGCCGAGATCGAGGCAGTCAACGGCGCCCGCACCGCGGAACTCCGCGCCATCGGTTCGGTCGTTCGCTTCGACGGCTTCATTGCCGCCTATACCGACCAGAAGGACGAGGATTCGGAAGACGAGGAAGACCGCCGTCTGCCCGAGATCCGTGCCGGCGAACAGCTCGACCGCGAGGCGATAAACGCCACCCAGCACACCACCGAGCCACCGCCGCGCTATTCGGAAGCCTCGCTGATCAAGAAGCTGGAAGAACTCGGCATCGGCCGGCCGTCGACCTACACGGCGATCCTGAAGACGCTCGAGGATCGCGACTACGTCAGCATGGACAAGCGCAAGCTGTTGCCGCAGGCCAAGGGCCGGCTGCTGTCGGCCTTCCTCGAAAGCTTCTTCGAGCGCTATGTCGAATACGACTTCACCGCCTCACTCGAGGAAAAGCTCGACGAGATTTCCGACGGCAAGCTCGCCTGGAAGGATGTGCTGCGCGATTTCTGGAAGGATTTTTCGGGCGCCGTCGCCGACATCAAGGAATTGCGCGTCACCGACGTGCTCGACGCGCTCAACGAGGAACTGGCGCCGCTCGTCTTCCCAACACGGGAAGACGGCTCAAATCCGCGCATCTGCCCGAAATGCGGCACCGGCAACCTGTCGCTGAAGCTCGGCAAGTTCGGCGCCTTTGTCGGCTGTTCCAACTACCCCGAGTGCTCCTTCACCCGCCAGCTCGGCGATGCCGCCAACCCCAATGGCGAAAACGGCAATGGCGAGGACGGCATCAAGGTGCTTGGCAAGGACCCCTACACGGCGGAGGAAATCACGCTGCGTAGCGGTCGTTTCGGCCCCTATATCCAGCGCGGCGACGGCAAAGAAGCCAAGCGCTCCAGCCTGCCCAAAGGCTGGACGGTCGATTCCATCGACCACGAAAAGGCCCTCGCCTTGCTGTCGCTGCCGCGTGACGTCGGCAAGCATCCGGAATCCGGCAAGATGATCTCGGCCGGGCTGGGGCGCTACGGTCCGTTCGTGCTGCACGACGGCACCTACGCCAATCTCGACAACATCGAGGACGTGTTCTCGATCGGCCTCAACCGCGCCGTGTCGGTCATCGCCGAGAAGAAATTGAAGGGCCCCGGCGGCCGCAATGGCGGCACGCCCGCCGCCTTGAAGGAACTTGGCGAGCATCCGGCGGGCGGCGGCAAGATCGTCGTGCGTGACGGCAAATACGGGCCCTATGTTAATTTCGGCAAGGTCAATGCGACGCTGCCGAAGGGCAAGGACCCGCAGTCGGTGACGGTCGAGGATGCGGTGGCGCTGATTGCCGAGAAGGAAGCCAAGGGTGGCAATGGCGGCAGAAAGCCCTTCCGCAAAGCGGCGGCACCTGCCAAAAAGCCTGCGGCAGCCAAAAAACCAGCGGCCAAGAAAGTGGCCAAGAAAAAGGGATAAAGCATCGTGGCGCGCAGGGTATCCGGAAGAAGCCATGGCGATCTGCGCACCGCCGACACGAGG
Organism: Mesorhizobium sp. M6A.T.Cr.TU.016.01.1.1; assembly: GCF_003952585.1. NCBI lineage: Bacteria > Pseudomonadati > Pseudomonadota > Alphaproteobacteria > Hyphomicrobiales > Phyllobacteriaceae > Mesorhizobium > Mesorhizobium sp. M6A.T.Cr.TU.016.01.1.1. The sequence goes on along the minus strand of NZ_CP034452.1, from coordinate 5,529,621 downwards.
GCCAAGGTCAGGGATAACTATCGGCCGTCCCGCGACGAAATCCTGCGCTACATCGCCGAAAACCCGGATCGCTCCGGCAAACGCGACATCGCCAAGGCGTTTGCGCTGCGCGGTGAGGACCGTATCTGGCTGAAGGACATTTTGCGCGACCTGCAGGATGAGGGCCTGCTGACCAAGGAGCGCAAGCGGCTGGCCCGCGTCGGTGCCCTGGCCCATGTCGCCGTGCTCGACATCTTTGGCCGCGACGCCGACGGCGTGCTGCTGGCACACCCAACCGAAGCCGTGGGCAATGGCGAGCCTCCTGTCATAGCGATCCGCGTGTCGCGTGGCGGCGGCGGCCCGACACCGGGCATCGGCGACCGCGTGCTAGCCAAGACCTTTCCAACCGATGACGCGACGGGCCCTGCCTATACCGGGCGGGTGATGAAGATCTTCGAGAAGCGCACCGATGCCGTTCTCGGCGTCTTCCGCGTGCTGCAGGACGGTACCTTTCGCATCGAGCCTGTCGAAAGACGCCAGCCGGAGCTGGTCGTCGACAAGGAATTCCAGAACGGCGCCAAGAACGGCGATCTGGTCGAGGTCGAGCCGGCGCGGGCCTCCCGCTACGGGCTGCCCAGAGCCAAGGTGCTGGCGGTGCTGGGTTCGCTGACCAGCGAAAAGGCGGTCTCGATGATCGCCATTCACGCGCACGACATTCCACATATTTTCCCGGCAGACGTCATCGCCGAGGCAGAGGCGGTCAAACCGGCAACGCTGGCCGACCGCGAGGACTGGCGCGACCTGCCACTGGTCACCATCGATCCAGCCGACGCCAAGGACCATGACGACGCGGTATTCGCCACGCCGGACACGGATGAGAAGAACCCTGGTGGCGTGGTCGTCACCGTGGCGATTGCAGATGTCGCCGCCTATATCCGCTATGGCACTGCGCTCGATCGCGAGGCGCTGAAGCGCGGCAATTCGGTCTATTTCCCAGATCGCGTCGTGCCGATGCTGCCGGAACGCATCTCGAACGACCTTTGTTCGCTGCGCGAAGGTCAGGACCGCCCGGCGCTGGCGGTCCGCATGACTTTCTCGGCCGATGGCCGCAAGCTCCGGCATTCGTTCCACCGCATCATCATGAAATCGGTGGCGAAACTCGCCTATTCCCAGGCGCAGGCTGCGATCGATGGCGCAGCGGACGACAAGACCGGCCCGATCCTCGACACGGTGCTGAAGCCGCTCTGGGATGCCTACGCCGTCGTGAAGCGCGGCCGTGACACGCGCCAGCCGCTCGAGCTTGAATTGCCGGAGCGGAAAATTCTGCTCAAGGAGGACGGCACCGTCGATCGGGTCGTCGTGCCGGAGCGGCTCGACGCGCACAAGCTGATCGAAGAGTTCATGATCCAGGCCAATGTCGCGGCGGCGGAGACGCTGGAGGCGAAACGACAGGCGCTGGTCTACCGCATCCATGACGCGCCTTCGCTCGCCAAGCAGGAATCGCTGCGCGAATTCCTGCAGACGCTTGGCCTGTCGTTGGCGCGCGGTGCGCAGATGCGGCCGAACCAGTTCAACGGCATCCTGGATCGCGTCCGCGGCGCCGACCATGAGGGGCTGGTCAACGAGGTGGTGCTGCGCACGCAGATGCAGGCCGAATATTCGCCCAGCAACATCGGCCATTTCGGCCTCAATCTGAAGCGCTACGCGCATTTCACCTCGCCGATCCGCAGATATGCCGACCTGATCGTGCATCGCGGGCTGATAGCCGCGCTCGGCTTCGGTGCGGGCGGACTGACGCAGGATGAGGCGGCGCGGCTGGAAGAGGTTTCTGCGCTGATCTCGGCCACCGAGCGCCGCGCCATGGCCGCCGAGCGTGACACGGTCGACCGGCTGATCGCCGCCTATTTGGCCGAGCGTGTCGACGAGCGTTTCGACGCACGCATTTCGGGCGTCACCAAATCGGGACTATTTGTCCAATTGCCGCAGTATGGCGCAGATGGTTTCATCCCGGTGTCAAGTCTGGACGGCGATTACTATATATACGACGAAACTGCCCGATCGCTTTTCGGAGAACGCACCGGCAAGGGCTATCAGCTTGCCGACCGCGTCGAGGTTCGCCTGATCGAGGTGGCGCCTATGGCCGGCGCGATGCGTTTCGAGATGCTGACCGACCCAAAGCCGCTGCCCGGCTCCAAACGGTCGTTTCACAAGACCAAAGGCCGCGCCCGCGCGTCGCAATCGCGTCCAGGCTCACGCGGCAGGAGACGGTAATGCCAAGCGATCTGAAAATGAACCAACAGGTTTTCGGCGGCGAACATCACTCGGGCCGGGTCGCCCGTCCGCTATGGACGGCGATGAAGCGCGGCGCGCTTGGCCGCTGCCCGCATTGCGGCGAGGGAAAGCTGTTCCGCGCTTTCGTCAAGACTGTCGACAAGTGCAATCATTGCGGCGAGGAGCTTCATCACCATCGCGCCGACGACCTGCCGGCCTATCTGGTGGTGGTCATCGTCGGCCACATCGTGCTCGGCGCCTTCATGGGCGTCGAAGCGACCTCCACCTTGTCCACCTGGCAGCACATCGCCATCTGGGTGCCGCTGACCATCCTCATGGCGGTCGTCTTGCTGCAGCCGGTCAAGGGCGCCGTCATCGGCCTGCAATGGGCGTTCTATATGCATGGCTTCGGCGGGGAAGAAGATCTGATCGAGTCGCATCCCGAGGCTTGAAACCGAGGCTGGCGCAATCGGCATGGCTGGACGCCACTTTCGCATCGGAGAAGATTCCGCTAGGTCGTGCGCATGGACGGTATGACCAGGGTGGAAGTCGACAAGGTCGAGCGGATCGCGCTCGACGCCAAGCCTATACGGCCGCGCGACGCCGCGACGTTGATCCTGCTCGACCGCAAGGGCGGCGAGTTTCTGGTGCTGATGGGCCGGCGCCACGCCCGTCACGCCTTCATGCCTGGGAAATTCGTCTTTCCCGGCGGCCGTACCGATCCGGCCGACAGCCGAATTCCCGTCGCCACCGCGCTGCACCCTGAGGAACAGGCGAGGCTGACCGCCGGCGTTGGCCGCATCAGCCCGGCCCGCGCCCGCGCCATCGCCCTGTCGGCGATCCGCGAGACCTATGAGGAGGCTGGCCTGTTGATCGGTCGGAAAGGCGCCTTCGCGACGAGCAGGCGCGATTGGCAGGGTTTTGCCGAGCACGGCGTAAGACCGTCGCTGGCAGAGCTGCGTTTCATCGCGCGTGCCATCACCCCGCCAAACAGGGTGCGGCGCTTCGATACGCGCTTCTTCAGCGCCTGGCGCGAAGATGTCGCCGTGGAGCTGCCGGACGGCGGTCCGACCAACGAGTTGGAGGAGCTGGTCTGGCTGCCGCTCGCCAAGGCCAGACAGGCCGATATTCCCGACATCACCAGGGCTATCCTGGAGGAGCTGGAAAAGCGGCTCGTCGATGATCCGCTGCTGCGCCCCGGTGGTTCCGTCCCGTTCTACCGGCTTGTCCGCAATCGCTTCGCCCGCGAAATTCTGTAAAGCATAGAGCATTCAAATCCATGACGGTCGATACCCAGCAAGAGGTCGAAGAACGCGTACATTGGCTGCCGATGATCGCGGCGATCTCGTCGATCAGCGTCGTCGGCATTGCCATCGGCCTCGGCATGCCGCTGCTCAGCGTCATCCTCGAAACGCGCGGCCATTCGGCGTCGATGATCGGCTTCAACACCGCTGTCGCCGGGTTCGCCTCGATCGCTGGCGCACCGCTCGCCACCCCGCTCGCCATGCGATTCGGCGTCGCCTGGACGATGCTGGCCATGATCGCCACGGGAGTGCTGGCCTTTGTCGGCTTCCATTTCGCGCCGGACTTCTGGATGTGGTTCCCGCTGCGCATCCTGCTGCACATTGCGCTGACGGTGCTGTTCATCCTGTCGGAATTCTGGATCAGCACATCGGCGCCGCCGCACCGGCGCGGCCTGGTCCTCGGCATCTACGCCACGGTATTGTCGCTCGGCTTTGCCGCCGGGCCGTGGCTTTTTGCCCATCTCGGCAGCACCGGCTTCCTGCCCTTCGGCGTCATCATGGCGCTGGTGACGCTGGCCGCCATTCCGGTTCTGGCCGCCCGCAACGAGAGCCCGACGATCGTCTCCAATGGCGAAACCAGCAACTTCCTGCGCTACATCTGGCTGGTGCCGACGGCGACCGCCGCGGTGCTGGTGTTCGGCGCGGTCGAGACCGGCGGCTTTGCGCTGTTCCCCATCTATGGCAGCCGCATCGGCTACTCCGAGGCCGACGCCGCACTTCTGCTCACCATGATCGGCCTCGGCAACGTGCTGTTGCAGATCCCGCTCGGCATGATCAGCGACCGTGTCAGCGACCGCCGTTATCTGCTTCTGGCTTGTGCAACCATTGGGCTTGCCGGCACCATCTTCATGCCCCACTTCGCGCAGAACTGGCACCTGATGGCTGCGCTTCTGTTCGTCTGGGGCGGCGTGGTCGCGGCGATGTACACGATCGGCCTGGCCCATCTCGGCTCGCAGCTTTCCGGCCACGAACTGGCCTCCGCCAACGCTGCCTTCGTGCTCTGCTACGGTGTTGGCATGGTGCTCGGCCCGCAGGCGATCGGCATCGGCATGGACGTTTTCGGTCCCTCGGGCTTCGGCTGGGCGCTCGGCATGTTCTTCGCCTTCTATATCGCGCTGGTCGGCGCCAGGCTGGTCCGAAAAATCCTTTAGAAAGACCGATCGATGCCTCGTGTCGCGCGAGGCTGCTGACATAACCGTGTCAGCAGCACCCGGATAGATTGTCAGCAACACGCCACCAGATTGAGGATGCCATCATGATCGACTCCGGGTTTGAAACGACATCGGTACGGATGGAATTGCTGCTGCTTGTGACCTTTCAATCGCCGGCCTCCGATGTCGACCGCATCATGGAAGCGGTGGTCGCGATCGCGCCGCTCACCATGGGCAAGTACGACAGCAATGCCTACCAGTCGGCGCACGGCATCGAGCGCTACCGGCCACTCGAAGGCGCGGCCGCCGGCGCCGAGACGGAATTGCGCAGACGGCCGGGCACGGTGGAAGTGTCGTTCGAGCTGCCCGACGACCAGGCGCTGGCCGCCCGCATTGTCGAAGCGATTTTCCAGGTCCACAGCTATCAGGAGCCGGTGATCCGCATTCAGCCGATCCTTGCCAGCCGTTCCAAGGGGTTGGACGACCGCTCCAACCCGAACCGCTGGTGGAACGCCACGGGAGACTGGAAGAAGGTGGCTCCGCCGGTTAGGGAAGACGCATAGAAACGGACCGCGGCCTTCCCTTCTCCCCTTGTGGGAGAAGGTGGCCGAGCGAAGCTCGGTCGGATGAGGGGTGCTCCAGCTTGGCGCTGCCGGCACTCCGTCCAGCACCCCTCAACCGTCTTGGCGCTGCGCGCCAATCCACCTTCTCCCACAAGGGGAGAAGGAAGAGGCGCTCTCGCGGGGTTGACTTTCCGGGCGCGTTCTTTATGTGTCGCGCCAAGTTTCCCGCGTCCGGGTGTTTCCCCGTGCTCCAGCGGCTAAAACTCCACGAACATAACGGACGAACAACATGGCCAAAGCCGCAAACATCAAGATCAAGCTTCTGTCGACCGCCGACACCGGTTTCTTCTACGTGACCAGCAAGAACAGCCGCACCAAGACGGACAAGCTGTCGTTCCGCAAATACGATCCGGTCGCCAAGAAGCATGTCGAGTTCAAGGAAACCAAGATTAAGTAATCTGGTTTCCTGCTCCAAAAACCAAAACGCCGCCCCTCTGGGCGGCGTTTTGGTTTTCAAGGCTTCGAAAAGTCCGATATTTCCGATGCTTAGCGCAGAGTCTCGATGTCTTTTCGGAAAGAGGGGGCCGGTCGGCGTTTGGCAGCGGTACGAGGAGGCCACTATGTGCCAGCGCCGGCCGGCCGACCCCACGGACCCAGGAGATGCGGCGGACCTGAGAATCATGGGGTATTCTTCGGATCGACCCGGCAACTACCCTCGCGCCGGTTCCGTCATTGGTCTGCACATTTGCGCAACAGCTTACGAAAATCAACAATTTCTTAACCAAGCGCTGCGAATCGCTTGCGTTAAGGTAAATTCGTAACCCTGTCGCACCGACTGGATAATCGGCGCTACGCCGCCTTGGCGACGACGCGATTACGGCCGGCGCTCTTGGCTTCGTAGAGCGCGAGGTCGGCGCGTTTCATCAGCCCGGCAACCGAGTCCACGCCCTTCAGCACCGACGACACGCCGACGCTGACGGTAACCTCGATCGTCTTGCCATCGAGACCGACGGCAAACGGCATCTGGGCGATTTCGGCGCGAATGCGCTCTGCGACCTTTTCGGCGACCGCGCCGTCCGTGTCCGGCATCACCACGACGAATTCCTCGCCACCGAAGCGGCAGGCGAGATCGATGCCGCGCACATTCTTGCGCAGCCGCCGCGCGAATTCGCGCAGCACCTCGTCGCCGCCGTCATGGCCGTGCGCGTCGTTGATGGTCTTGAAGCGGTCGAGATCGGTGATCATCACCGACAGCGGCCGCCGCCGCGCCACGGCACGGTCGAACAACGTCTGCAGATGGCTGTCGAGGTAACGGCGATTGTGCAATCCCGTCAGGGCGTCGGTCACCGCCATCTCAATGGTTTGGGTGACGCTGGCGCGGAGTTGGTCGTTGTAGCGCTTGCGGCGCACTTGCGTGCGCAGCCGAGCGGTCAGCTCCTGCTGGTCGATCGGCCGCATCAGATAGTCGTTGATGCCGAGTTCGAGGCCGCGGATGATGCGCTCTTCCTCACCCTCCTGCGCCAGAAGGATGATCGGCAGGAAACGGGTGCGATCGAGCGAACGCAGTTGCGAGCAGAGCCTGAGCGGATCGAAATCGGCAAAGGCCGTCGAGATCATCACGCATTCATAGGGGGTCTCGGCGGCCTGGAAGAAGCCGGCATGCGGATCGGTGGCAATGTCGAGGTCAGCGCTGCCGCGCAGCATTTTCTGGACGCGCTCGAAGGAGGACTTGCGCTCGTCGATCAGCAGAACTTTCGGCGTTGTGTCTGCGGAAGCGAAGTTGCGGCTCAACAGCTCCTCGATGCCGATATTGCGCGTGGTCGAGGCGCGCAGGCGCAGCTCGTCGGTCAACGTCTTCAGCCTGACCAGGCTTTTGACGCGCGTCATCAATTGCAGATCATTGACCGGCTTGGTCAGAAAATCGTCGGCGCCGGCCTCAAGGCCGCGCACCCGGTCCGAAACCTGGTCGAGCGCGGTGATCATGACGACGGGTATGTGCGACGTCGCCGGATCGCTCTTCAGCCGCCGGCAGACCTCGAACCCGTCCATATCGGGCATCATCACGTCGAGCAGAACGACATCGACCTTGCCGTTTTCGCAGGTCTCGATCGCGTCCAGCCCGTTGGTGGCGGTCAGCACCTCGAAATATTCGGCAAGCAGCCGGACCTCGAGCAGCCTCACATTGGCAGGGATGTCGTCGACGACGAGGATCCGTGCAGTCATCTCACAAAGCTCCGGCTCGGCTGGAAAGGCGCATCAGGCGTCGCCCAGGTAGGATTTGATCGTTTCGATGAAACGCGGCACCGAGATCGGTTTGGAAATATAGGCTTCGCAGCCACCCTGGCGGATGCGCTCCTCATCGCCCTTCATCGCGAATGCAGTGACGGCAATGACCGGTATGACATGGAGGTCGTCGTCCTCCTTCAGCCATTTGGTCACTTCCAGCCCCGACACTTCGGGCAGCTGGATATCCATCAAAATGAGGTCCGGCTTGTGCAGTCGCGCCAGATCCAGCGCTTCCAGGCCGTTGCGCGTGCGTACCGTCTCGTAACCGCTCGCTTCGATGAGGTCCCGAAAGAGCTTCATGTTGAGCTCATTGTCCTCGACGATCATGACCTTCTTAGGCATCAAATTCCCGTTCCGGCCTGCCTTCCACTCGAAGGATACCGCTATGCGCCCTCGCCGGCACGCATCAAACCCTGCTCGACTCTACGGCAATATAATTGACGAAACGGAAACCGGCTGCCGGAAAAGCTTCGGATTTCGCCTAGAATACCGCATTGCCGAGGTAGATGGCTTGCCGCAGGCGACGCTTGCGATTACTGCCAAAAAGAGACTCATTCCACCGCGCAAGAAGGTAGCGATGGCAAACGCAGCGTCAATGCGCGAGGAAGCGGAAACCATCGCCGTGAAGGCGTTGGGCTTTGTCGCCGCCGATCCGGAACTTCTGCCCCGCTTCCTGGCGATCACCGGTATCGAGGCGCATTCCATCCGCCAGGCTGCCAGCGAGCCGGGATTTTTGGCCGGCGTGCTGCAGTTCATCCTCGCCCACGAGCCGACGCTCATGCGGTTCGCGGAGGAAACCGGCACGCCGCCGGCTTCCGTCGGCAAGGCGTTGCGGGCGCTGCCGCTTGGCGACGACAATCATGAGCATTCCATATGAGCGACGATCCCGAAACAGCGCGCCAGATCGAGGAACTGGCCGCCGACGACTGCGTTTCCAAGCGCCCCGGCAGAACCGCTTAGCCGGGGCTCACGAAAGCGCCTACGGCGTCGTTTCTTCTGCTTCATCATTCGCAACCGGATCGGCCGGCTTCAGCATGGCGCCGTTGACCATCACCGAACCGTCGGCCTTGGTGTTAATGATCCATTCCAACCGGCCGTCCGGCAGCGTCTTGCCAAACCCTTTGATCGCCAGCACTACCGGGAAATACTGCGCGGCTTCCGGCTCCGACTTCGCCGCCGCCTGCAGGCTTTCCACGATCTTGTCGTAGCCGGCTATATCGATCGTCACATTTGCCTCGGGCTTCATGCCGGGGAACGTCATCTCGCCTTCCAGTGCAATTTCCACGTCGCGGTTCTTCACCGTGCTGTGGCCGATGACCATCTTCGGCGCTTTGGCCATGAAATCGGCGGTCAGCGTTTCGCCGAAGCCGGCCGCCAGCGGAGGATTCTGATTGAGATCAAAGGCTTCGATCGCCTTTTTCGCCATGCTGTCGAGATCGATGTTGGCGCCGCCGAAATTCAGATCGATGTCGGTGGGCAACAGCGCTGTGCTCCAGCCGGGGACAAGATGCTGAGGGATCGTCAATCCCGCCGCCTTGATCGAATAGTTGATCGCTCCGTTCTGGGCGATGCCGTCGGACCCGAAGCTAGTGCCCAGCTCCGTCGCACCGAAATGTCCCACCGGGCTCTCGACAGTGAAATCCTTGAACCCGTAGTTTCCGTCGATCCGCTCCCACAGCGGCAGCGCGGCGAGCAAAAGGGATTTGAGCTGCGCCTGGTTGGCCTTCAGCTTGGCCTCGTCTTCATTGGCGACCGCAAATGCTAGCAGATCGAGAAACGGCTTTGTCCTCAAGCCTTTGCCGGTCGCATTCACCCACAATTCTGGCGATTTGATCGTAAGCGGGAATTTCAGCCCGCTTTTTGGGTCGTCAACGTCGATCGCTTCAACAAAGCCGGCCATCGTCTGTGTCATGGTGAAATCGACACCGCCATTCGCGGCCTTGGTTGCGTTCATGGAGGCCGTACCCGCGCCGGTCCTTATTTCCATGTGTTGCACGGCATCCCGTGAGATCATGGTCATACCGGTCATCAATGTCGTAGCATTGGCGAAAGTTGCCAGCTCGGGATCATAGACCCCGGCAAACTTGCCGCCTTCGACCGAGAACTGCGTGCTCTGTGGCCCCTGCGGTCCGTTGATCTCGAAGGAAGCTCTCGTCGTGAAATCCCCCGAGATATCCCATGTCGCGTCGCTGCGCGGTTTGGCCAGCAGGACATAGGGCGCAAAATCGAACTTCAGCAAATCCTGCTTCGGCAGCATTCCGGCAAGCGCCTTGAAGTCGAAGGCGATCTTGTATGCATCACCTTCCACCGAGACCTTCAGGACGCCTTTGTCGATCGCCTGGCTACCGACGTAGCGCGACAGATTTTCGGAAAGCTGCTTCGCACCCTCGCCATCGACGGCCTGGGCGAAAGCGGGCGCGCTAAGCGCGAGAACGAAGACGGCCGGCAGAACACGGGTCACGCAGAATCTCCGTTGCTATTCTTGTAGTAGAAAACTCCAACCGCAACCGTAAGCCGAAACGGGCGAGGCGCAATCCCTCCCAGGCGTTGGATTGAGGAGCTTCACGTCGCCTTCTTCGGTGTGACGACGCAAGCGGCCCGGGCATTGAGCAGGCCCCAGCCGAAGACGGCGTCCTTGCCCGGCGCACCGAGATCTTCCGCCGACTTGCCGAGTGCGTCGTGAATGTCGGCTGCGGTGGCGTTGCTGTTTGCCGATTTCATCAACGCCGCTGCGGCGGTAACAAACGGCGCCGCGAAGGAGGTGCCGGTCTTTGGCCGGGCGCCGCTGACCGAAGCGGCCGTCCACACTTCGACACCGGGAGCGGCCAGATCGATATGCTCGCCGCGCCCGGCACGCCTGTAGGGACGTTTCATGCGGTCCACCGCCGTCACCGCGATCACATCCGCGTAGGCCGCTGGAAAGGAAGGTCCGGCCTTTGGGCCGCCATTGCCGGCGGCGGCGACGATCACCATGCCGCGGTCGGCAAGCCTTCGGACAAACTGCTCTAGAAGCGCATTCGCAGGACCCGACAGGCTCATATTCGTCACCTGCACGCCGCGCACGGAAAGAAGATCGAGCGCGCGAAGAAGATCATAGACGTCCGAGCGGTCATCCTGGCGATCGCCCCGGTGAAACGCATCGACCGCGATCAGCCTAGCGTGCGGCAGGAGGCCCGGGGCACGGCTGTCGACGCCGCCGACGAGCAGGGCCGCGACGGCGGTGCCGTGCTGGCGGCCGGACTCGGGAAAGCCGTCGTCCGACAGGCGAAGAACTTCGACCCGGCCTTTCGCGAAGGCGGCATGCGCAGGATTGATCGCCGTGTCGATGAGGCCGATCGTGACATTGCCACCGCAGCCGGCGGGAAGGCCTATATCGGCCGGCCAGCCGATCAGGCCCGCGGCGGCGCAGTGGGGTCCGGCACATTCGGCTTCTTGTCCGGGCCGGTAGTAATGCACGAAATCTGCTGTCGACTGCGGACCGGCGTCGATGACAAGCTCGCGTGCAGCCTCCAGCGGCGTATTGGGTGGTATGCGCAGCCGGACCAGCTCCGTTCCCAGAAGCTGGATGTCGGCGCGGTCCAGGACGGTGAAGCCCGTTGCCTGAAGCCGACCGATCTCAGCCGAACTCAGCCCGGTCGCGACGATCTGGTCCGGCGCCCGGGACGGCAAAGGGACGGCCGGCCGTTGCGCGCGCCTGCCGCCGCCTCGTCTTGGCGGCCGCGGAAGAAACCGATCCGTCAGCGAGAGAAACAGATTAGGTCCGGTCGACCGCCGGGGAGCCGTTCCCGACCCACCAGACGACGGGCCGGATCGACCGCCGTCATCACCACCGCCACCATCGTCGCCGCCACCGTCATCACCACCACCATCATCATCGGCGAACGCCGATCTTGGTCCGAACTCTGCGGGCGCCATCTGGCCGCTCGGCGCTTGGGGATCGACCAGCAACGCGACAGCTACCCAGAACGGCAGCAGGGCCTTTGGTCTCAGCCATGAGGTGGCGTCCATAGTTTCCCTTCCGGCCGTTGCCGATTTTCAACATCGCGAGGCTAGCGGACCTATCCGGCAATAAGCTAGCGTTGCGAGGAACGGGCGCGGGGCCGCTTTATTCCAGAACTTGGAGCAACATGCCGGAAAAAACCGACCGCGTCCAAGATCAGCTAGTCGCTTTTCTCCCGAATCTGCGCCGCTTCGCGATTGCGCTCTGCCGGTCCCGCGATATGGCGGACGATCTGGTTCAGCGAGCCTGCGAACGGGCGCTCGCCAACGAGCAGCGTTTCGAACAAGGGACGCGCTTCGACGCGTGGATGTTCAAGATTCTCCGAAATCTGTGGATCGATGACATCCGCAAGCGCAAGGTCGCCGGCCCGCAGGACGATATCGACGAGCGCCATGACATCGCCGGCGTTTCCGGTGAGCGCGAGATGGAGGCGCGGCTGGCGCTGAGCGGCGTCGCGCAAGCCATCGGCGAGCTCCCCGGCGACCAGCGCGACGTGCTGCTTCTGGTCTGCGTCGAAGAGCTTTCCTACAAGGAAGCCGCCGAAATCCTTGCCGTGCCGATCGGGACGGTGATGAGCCGGCTGGCCCGGGCGAGGAAGAATCTGGCGGAGGCTACTGGAATATCCACGGCGCCCACCCGTTCTGCGGTCACAAAAGGGGCTACGAAATGACCGAAGAGACTTTTTCGGACGAGATCCTGATGCGGTTCGCCGATGGTGAGCTTGATCCGGAGACTGTCGCCAGGATCGAGCAGGCGATGGAGATCGACGACCGTCTGGTTACCAGGATTGCTATGTTCATCGAAACCAGAGCGCAGGCGCAGGCCGCGCTGAAGCCGCTGCTCGATGAGCCGGTTCCCGAAAAGCTTGTCGCGGCCGTCGAGCAAATGGTCGAGGCCAAGCGTGCCAGCGAGAAGGCGGCATCGGTATTGCCATTCGGCGGCGGGCGTATGGCGGGACCTCCATCCAGATCCCAATGGCTGCTGCCAATTGCCGCCTCTCTCGCGGCCGTCGTCGGCGCGCTCGCCGGGTATTGGGCTGCAGGCACCAACGAACGCGCACAGGGCGGGCTGTGGGTTGCCGGCGTTATCAGGCCAGCCCTCGGCCAAGCGCTTGAAACCGTCGAATCCGGGAAGGAAATCAAGCTCGCCGGGATCAGCGACCGGTTCCGGGCTATTGCCACCTTCCGCAACAATTCGCAGGATTTGTGTCGCGAATTCGAGGTCGACTCGCAGGACCGCTCCACGGTGATGTCGGTCGCCTGCCGTTCCGGCGACGAATGGCGCGTCAGCTTCGCGGTCGTGGCGCCGGGCGACGCCGGAGGCTATGCCCCGGCCTCGTCGGCCGAAGCCCTCGACGCCTATCTTTCGGCGATCGAAGCAGGCACTCCGATGTCAGCCGAGGAGGAAATTCAAGCGCTGACCGAGGTCCGTCAGAAGGACCCGTAAGTGAAGCTGCAACGCGCCGGCTCTCTCTGAATGGAATAAACCCGGCAATCGCCCGTTACTCCGCCGGACCGCAACTGCCGGTCCAGTCTCAAAGAGGAGTAACTACCATGACAAGACACTGGAAACTCAAGTCGACCCTGGTCGCAGGAATGGCAGCGCTCGCAAGCACCGCGGCGCAGGCGAAGGAGTATCCCGCGGCGCCCCTGGAAACCGAGCGTCCGCCGGCCGCAATGACCAGCCAAAGCGACGGTGCCTTCATCGTCGCGGGCAACAGTTCGTCAAATTCGAGCTCCAACTCGTCGAGCAATTCGAGTTCGAACTCGTCGTCCAACAGTTCGTCGAATTCCAGCTCCAATTCGTCGAGCAACTCAAATTCGAACTCATCGTCGAACAGCTCCTCCAATTCGAGCTCGAATAGTTCGGATCGCGGGCCGCGCCACTGGCGGTCCCGCTAGAGCATCGGGCCCTAGAGATAGAGCGGCGGTACGCTTCGACTTGAAAGTCCGCCGCTCTATCGATCCCACAAAGAAACGGGGGCCCAGCGGCCCCCGTTTCGCATTCTTCTCCGGGAAAAAGTTAGCGGGCCGCGCGGGCCCATTTGCGATACCAGCCTTCGCTTGCAATCGTGTTGCGATAGACCGTTTCGCGCTCCGTCGCCTCGGCTCCGGTCTCCGCCCGTATCTCTGCCTTGAGCGCCGCACCTTCGCGGCGAACCGGTATGACCTGGACGAGTGGCGTGCCCTTTTCAATGACGTAGAGGCCATCGGGCGCAGTCGCGAAGAATGGAAAATGGATGTCGGCTGCATAAGTGTCGGTATCGACGATACCGGCGACGCATTCGAAAGGCTGAGCCGGCCTGTTAAGCGGCGGCAGGAACAAGGAACTCCAGCCCGGCGGGGTGCGGATCGACCAGTAATTGTGAAACTTGCACGGCGGGCCCGGCTCCTTCGGGTTGCCGGCGACCTGATGGGCGCCATGATTGCTCACCATAGTCCTGTCGAACTCCCAGCCGGCATCGACGGTGCGGCCGCCATTCTTGACCTCAAGGCGGACCGTCGCCGCAAGCGGCAGGATCCAGCCGGTTGTCATCGCATCGAGAAACGGCATGCAGCGCTTGACGGTCAGACCGTTGTTGGTGGCCGACGCATGCTGCGAATCGACCGCCGGCAATTTGCGGAACCAGTCCGGCAGGACCGTCTTGGCCGCCACTGGCGGGGCGATGACGCCATGGTCTTCCGGCCGACAGAGAAACCGGATCGAGCGAGAGGTCTGGGGAAAATGGAACATCGATAGCCTCCATGGAAAAATCCGAGGAGGAACGGGCCGCAGGCGGATTTATTCCTGCTGAACGTCAACCGTCTGATTGCAGGCAGGCCACGATAATTCGGGCGCCGCCGAGCGAGAACAGCGACAGCGGCGCGCACAGCAGCACTGGCTAAAGCACCAATCGCATCAGCGGCCGGCCTGCCTTGCGCTCGACCAGCCTCTCGAAGCCGGCTTTCTCGAAGACCCGCGACGAGCCGACGAACAGGCCGATCGAACGCGAATCTTTCGACACATCGATCGGACATGCCTCGACCAGTCGCGCCCCATTTTGACGGGCAAACTCGATGCCGCCTTCGACCAGGCGATGGGTGACGCCCCTGCCGCGCGCTTTAACGCGGATGAAGAAGCACGAAATTGCCCAGACGCCCGGATCCGCGGCATCGGCGGGATCGACCGGCGCCGACCCCCTGCCCTTATTGTTCCATTCGGGCACGTCGGCGCGCGCGCCGATCTGCATCCAGCCAACCGCCTTGCCATCCTCGAACGCCAGCAGGCCAGGTGGCGGCCCAGCCTCGATCCGCGCCTTGATGTGGTCCTTGTTGCGCTCCCGGTTGCTGGCGCGGCGAGCTGCCGGCGACAGCCGGAAATGTGTACACCAGCAGCCGTAACAGGCGCCTTGCTTACCGAAAAGATCTTCGAAATCCGCCCAAAGCTCGGGCACCAGCGGCGCTATGGTCGCATTCATGAGCTCTCTCCCGGCCCACCGCCTTGTCGTGGCGTCCGTCCTGACGTACCATTGCATTTGTTCTCTTTATGTTCGCAGCGATGGCGGCTTCTGTCAACAATCCCGATCACGGTTTTTGCCGCGACTGCCTGAGCTTCCAGCGCAGCGAGGCACGGCGTTGCGATCGCTGCGGCAGCCCGCGGCTTGCTCGCCATCCGGAACTCTACCGGCTGCATCTTGCCCATATCGACTGCGACGCGTTCTACGCGGCGGTCGAAAAGCGCGACAACCCTGCGCTGAAAGACCGGCCGTTGATCATCGGCGGCGGCAAGCGCGGCGTCGTCTCCACCGCTTGTTACATCGCCCGCATCCACGGGGTGCGCTCGGCGATGCCGATGTTCAAGGCGCTCGAAGCCTGCCCGGAAGCGGTCGTCATCCCGCCGGACATGGAAAAATATGTGCGCGTCGGCCGCGAGGTGCGCGCCATGATGCAGGCGCTGACGCCACTGGTCGAACCGATCTCCATCGACGAAGCGTTTCTGGACCTTGCCGGCACCGAGCGCCTGCATGGCTTGCCGCCGGCGGTGGTGCTGGCACGCTTCGCGCTCGGTGTGGAGGAAGAGATCGGCATCACCGTTTCAGCAGGGCTTTCCTACTGCAAGTTCCTGGCCAAGGTGGCGTCGGATTTTCGCAAGCCGCGCGGCTTTTCGGTGATCGGCGAAGCCGAAGCATCAGGCTTTCTGGCCGAACAGCCGGTGACGCTGATCTGGGGTGTGGGAAAAGCCTTCGCCGCCACGCTTGAACGGGACGGCATCCGGATGATCGGCCAATTGCAGCGCATGGAGCGCGGCGACCTGATGCGCCGCTACGGCGTGATGGGCGACCGGCTCTACTATCTTTCGCGCGGCGAGGACGACCGCCGCGTCCACCCCGACCAGGATGCGAAAAGCGTCTCGGCGGAGACCACCTTCGACACCGACATCGCATCCCTGGATGAATTGGTTTCGGTGCTGAGGGCGCTGTCGGAAAAGGTCTCCGGGCGCTTGAAGAAATCCGGCATTGCCGGGCGCACCGTCGTGCTGAAGCTGAAGACCCAGGATTTCAAGACCCGCACGCGCAACCGCCAGCTCGGCGACCCGACACGGCTGGCCGACCGCATTTTTTCGACCGGGCTCGAGCTGCTGCGCAAGGAAACGGATGGCACAAGATACCGGCTGCTTGGCATCGGTGTCAGCGACCTTTCAAATGACGAAAAGGCCGATCCGCCCGATCTCGTCGATATCCAGTCGCGCAAGCGCGCCATGGCCGAAGGCGCCATCGACACGCTGCGCGACAAGTTCGGCCGCAGGGCGGTGGAGACCGGCTATACCTTCGGCAAGGGCCGCAGCGCCCATCCCCCCAACCCGATCGAGGACTGAGCATGATGCCGAGAACTGGTATCCGGTTTTTGCTTCGCTGAACCTTCGGTTCGAAAAAGATCATGCTCAAACAAGAAGATAGAGCGGCCTTCAGATGCGCCTCAAATCGATCCGGCTGGTCATCACGCGCTCGCCGGTTTTCGGGTCGACGTCGATAACGGTCAGCCGCATGCCGTCCTCGCCGTTCTTCTCGACCGTCATTTGCGCGGTGCGATCGCCGTTGACCTCCTTCGCCCAACGGATGCCGAGATTGATGGCATTGCCCGAGCGCCTGCCGCTTAGCTGCGCCGGCCCTGTACGGGATCCGACATAGGTGCCACTATACTTCGCCCCGCTGGACTTCAGATCAGCACTGATGGCGCGCGTCACCACGACAAGACCGCGGCAGGTGCCGTCCAGCGACAATGAGCTCGATGTCGCGTCGGAATTGAAGCGGCAGGAGACGTTCACCGTCGGCGCATCGGTGGTTACCTTGACGGTCCCCTTGCCGGCGAAATTCCCCTGGAACGAGCGGAGGAACTCGGCTTCGTCGGCGTGAGCTGCGCCCGCCGCAGCCGCCAGGCAGCCGGCGATTACAAATCGTGCGAATGATTTCATCGGATCTCTCCTCGTTGAGATCGGAAACAAGGCACTTCCTGCTAGGCAGGTAAACACTACGAATCAACGCCTGCCACTTCGGCAGGTTCCGCCTTCAACATGACTGTTTTGCAACACGTCACTTCTGGCCCAGCCGAATGCGTCGACTAGCGGTTGCAGTGAAAGTCCCGGCTTGCGACATAGCGCGCATGGCACCCTCACCATCGATACCCAAGGCCGCATTCTGGATGGCGCTGTCGATCGCATCGTTTCTGGCGATGTCGGTCGCCGGCCGTGCCACGACGGCCGAGCTCAACGTCTTCCAGGTGTTGGAGCTGCGCTCGGTCATCGGCTTTTTCATCCTCCTGCCGCTGGTGATGATATCAGGCGGTTTTGCGGCAATGCGCACCAAACGGCCCTTGGCCAATATCGTCCGCAACGTCGTCCATTTTATCGGCCAGGCGGCGTGGCTTTACGCCTTGACGCTGATCCCGCTGGCCGTGCTGATCTCCATCGAATTCACGACGCCGATCTGGACGGCCATCCTGGCGGTCGGCTTCCTCGGTGAAAGGCTAAGCCGGCCCAAGGTTGCGGCGATCATGCTGGGGCTGATCGGCGTGATGATCATCGTGCGTCCGGGAGCGGGCTCCGTCGATCCGGGACATGTCGTCGTGCTGGGCGCCGCCGTCTGCTTCGGCATATCCGTGGTTCTGGTCAAGTCGCTGACGCGGACGGACAGCGTCGTGCGCATCATCTTCTGGATGCTGCTTATCCAGTCGGTGCTCGGCCTTGTCCCGGCGCTCTACGAATGGCGCAATCCGCCGCTCGAACTGTGGCCGTGGATCCTGCTGATCGCCTTCACCGGCATGTCGTCGCATTTCTGCATGGCCCGCGCGCTCGCCTATGCCGACGCGACCGTCATCTCGCCGATGGACTTTTTGCGCGTGCCGCTGTCGGCGCTGATCGGCTGGCTGCTTTACCACGAGCAGATCGACGCTTTCACTGCCGGCGGCGCCTTGCTGATCCTGATGGGCAATCTGCTCAATCTGCAACGGAAAGCGACGAAACCGGCTGAGATCGCGGTATCATAGTTCCGTCGGAGCTCAAATACCGTCGTCGGGTATCTTGAGAAGATGCCCGCAGGCCTTGCAGTGGACGGCGTCGGGCTCGTGCCGCTGAAGGCCGCATTGCGGGCACGGGAAGAAGACCTTGGCGGGGCGGAAGAGCGCCTGCGCCAGCCTGACGAACAGCGATATGCCGATGATCATGGTGACAATCGCGGTGAGCTTGCCGGCTATCCCCGGCAGCACGATGTCGCCGAAACCGGTCGTTGTCACCGTCGCGACGGTGAAATAAAGCGCGTCGACATAGCCTTCGAGACCGGCCCCGGTGCGGAAGAAGAAGGTGTAGACGAAGCCGGTGACGACAAACAGGAATGTCAGGAGATTGATAACCGCGTGGCTTGCCTCGCGCCATTTTTTGAGGCCGCGCATCTCGAAATACCGCCACAGCGCGCCGCTGCGCGACAGCGACCACAACCGCAGGATGCGCAGGAAACCCAGATTGGCCAGCGCCGAAGGCATCAGCAACGTCAGCAGGATGAAGGCGTCGATCCACGACGCCGGCTGTTTCAGCAGGCGCAGCATGTCATTGGAGGCTAGCAGCCTGGCAATCATGTCGGCGGCGACAAGTGCTGCGACAGAATAATCAAGCCAGAGGAACGAGGACGACTCCTGGATCACCGGTGTGGCGATGAAGAAGGCGATGATGGCAAGGTCGATGATGATCGCCGCCAGTTGAAACCGGAAAGCCGCAGGTGTGCGCCCGTGATAAAGCTTGCGCAACGTATCGCGCAGCCGCGCCAAGGCTGATAACTCCCGCGCTCCGTCCTTGTCTGCCGCCTTCATGGCAACTGCGATAACGTTCGCTGCAACAGCCGTCCAGTGGGCAGAGCAGGGATAAGCCGCCGTGGGTTGAGAACATCCGGAGAGTTTCAGACCCGGAAAGCAATTCAGACCGGTTCCGCCTCGATGATGCTGATGCGAGGTCCGGCTTCAACAATATTCGCGACCCGGAAATCCGACGCTGCAAGCAGCACCCTGAATTCTTCCGCCGTGCGCTCCTGCCCGCCCGGCATGACCAGCATGTTCAGATCGCCGAATTTTGCGCC
Organism: Mesorhizobium sp. M6A.T.Cr.TU.016.01.1.1; assembly: GCF_003952585.1. Lineage (NCBI taxonomy): Bacteria > Pseudomonadati > Pseudomonadota > Alphaproteobacteria > Hyphomicrobiales > Phyllobacteriaceae > Mesorhizobium > Mesorhizobium sp. M6A.T.Cr.TU.016.01.1.1. The sequence goes on along the minus strand of NZ_CP034452.1, from coordinate 5,510,467 downwards.
GGCGCCTTCGTTGGGCGGCGCCAGAATGCTCTCGAGCACCAGCAGTTTGCCTTCTGGGCGCATTGCCCGGCGGCAGGTTTTCAGGATGCGGATGTTTGTGTCGTCGTCCCAGTCATGCAAGATCCATTTAAGCACAATCGCATCGGCGCCCTCGGGCACCGAGACGAAGAAATCGCCGGCAACGATATCGCAACGATCGGCCACGCCCGCGGCGTCAAAGACCGGGCCGGCCTTTGCCACGACCTGCGGCTGATCGAAAAGAATGCCGCGCTGGCCGGGATTGCGGCAGAGGATTTCGGCAAGCAGCGCGCCCTGCCCGCCCGCGACATCCATGACGACAGAGAACGGCCGGAAGTCATAGGCCGCGATCACCGCGGCGGCGACGCCACGCGACATGGCCGTCATCGCCCGGTCGAAGATGACGGACTCTTCCGGATGCTCCGCCCGATATTCCCAAACGCCCTTGCCATGAGCATGGCGAAAGGCGTTTTCGCCGGTGCTGACACTGTGCAGCAGATCGCTCCATGCCTGACGGAAATAGGGCCGTCCGGCCAGGATAGCCCACGGCGCGACCGAATGCTGAACATCGGATCGCAACGCGCTGCCAACCGGGGTCAGTGAGAAGAGCCGGTCTTCCGCTTCATGGAACACGCCGACCGACGCAAGGGCGCGCAACAGCCGGTAGAGCGCCTGGGGATGGGTATTGGTCAAAGCGGCAAGGTCGCCGCTGGTGCGTTTTCCGTCCTTGAGATGGTCTGCGATGCCTAGCGTGGCGGCGACGCATATCGCCTGAGATACCTGGAACCCATTCACCATCTTCTGGAGTTCGGCAGCGGCTGTCCGCTCGTCCATGACGCGCTCCCCCGGCCGCCAAAAGAGCCAGGCCGCCGAGCTCACAATACCAGCGGCGTTACCACCGGGCAATGACGGCACTGGGCGTGCCGGCGCTGACCGACGAGATACGGTCGAAATAAACGGAACCGTGCTAATCCCGTTAGGTCACACCAGTTCCACTTCCACCACGCCCGGCACCGCGCGCATCGCCGACGCGATCTGCGGCGAGACACGGTAACGGTTGGGCAGCTCGATCTCGACCTCGCCCTGCGCCTCGTCTTTGATAACGATAATGCTCACCTGACTGTCGCCGCGCTGGGTAAGCTGCGATTGAATCGCCGACGCCGGTCGGTCATTCCTGACAAAGATGCGCAAGGCCTTCTGTATGCGGCTTGCCTCGTCCTCCAGCGACTGCACGGTCTGGATGCGCAGATTGACGCCTTCGGGCCTGTCCTCGGCCGAAACGGTGATCACCACCGAACGGCCGGGCTCGAGCAGGTCTCGATACTGCGCCAGCCCTTCGGAAAACAGCACTGCTTCATACTGGCCCGACGTGTCGGAAAACTGCACGACGCCCATCTTGTTGCCGGTACGCGTCTTGCGCTCTTGTTTGGTGGTGACGGTTCCGGCAAGCCGCCCGGCGGCAGCACCGCGTTTGACGGCGGCCGAGAACTCGGCCCAGGTCTGCACCCGCATCTTCTGCAGCGCCGCCTTGTATTCATCCAGCGGATGGGCGGAGAGATAGAAGCCGACCACCTGAAATTCACGGTGCAGGCGGTCGGCGGCAAGCCATGGGTCGGTCGCCGGCAGGTTGAGCGCCTGCGACTGCGCGCCGAGCGAGGCGCCGAAAATGTCGTGCTGGCCCGACATTGCATTCTGCTGCGCCAGCGACGCCAGCCCCATCATCCGCTCGACGCCCGCCATCATCGCGGCGCGGTCGTGGCCGAAGCAGTCGAGCGCGCCAGCCATGATCAGGCTTTCGAAGACCCGCTTGCCGACGATCTTCGGATCGACCCTTTCGCAGAAATCGGCGAGGTTCTTGAACGGTTTTTCGCCGCGCATGGCGACGATATGCTCGACCGCCGCGTCGCCGACGCCCTTGAGCGCGGCCAACGAATAGAAGATCCGGTTCTCGCCGACTTCGAAGGCGCGGAAGCTCGTCATCACCGAAGGCGCCACGACATCTATGCCGAGGCGCAGCGCATCCTGGCGGAAATCGGCGAGCTTGTCGGTGTTGCCCATATCCAGCGTCATCGACGCGGCCAGGAACTCGACCGGGTAGTGCGCCTTCAGATAGGCCGTCTGGTAGGAGACGACCGCGTAGGCGGCGGCATGCGATTTGTTGAAACCGTAGTCGGCGAACTTTGCCAGCAGGTCGAAAATGAAGTCGGCTTGCGGCTTGCCGACGCCGCGCTCGACCGCGCCCGAGACGAAGCGCTCGCGCTGCTTGTCCATCTCGGCGCGGATCTTCTTGCCCATGGCGCGGCGCAGCAAATCGGCTTCGCCCAGCGAATAGCCGGAGAGCTCCTGCGCGATCTGCATAACCTGTTCCTGGTAGACGATGACGCCCTGCGTCTCCTTCACCAGGTGGTCGATCTTCGGGTGGATCGACGCCATCTCCTCCTCGCCATGCTTTCTGGCGTTGTAGGTCGGGATGTTCTCCATCGGCCCCGGCCGGTAAAGCGCGACCAGCGCGATGATGTCCTCGATACAGTCGGGCCGCATGCCGATCAGCGCCTTGCGCATGCCGGCACTTTCCACCTGGAACACGCCGACCACTTCGCCGCGCGACAGCATCGCGTAGGTGTCGGGGTCGTCGAGCGGAATGTGGGCGAGATCGATCTCGATGCCGCGGCGGCGGATCAGCTTGACCGCGGTCTCCAGCACCGTCAGCGTCTTCAGGCCGAGGAAGTCGAACTTCACCAGCCCGGCCTGCTCGACATACTTCATGTTGAACTGGGTGACCGGCATGTCGGAGCGCGGGTCGCGGTACATCGGCACCAGCTCCCACAGCGGCCGGTCGCCGATGACGATGCCGGCAGCATGCGTCGAGGCGTGGCGGTAGAGCCCTTCCAGCTTCTGCGCCATGTCGAGCAGCGTCTGCACGATCGGCTCGCGCTCTGCCTCTTCGGCAAAGCGCGGCTCGTTGGCGATGGCGTCGGCGAGCTTGACTGGATTGGCCGGGTTCGACGGCACCATCTTGGAGAGCTTGTCGACCTGGCCATAGGGCATCTGCAGCACGCGACCGACATCGCGCAGCACCGCGCGGGCCTGCAGCGTGCCGAAGGTGATGATCTGGCCGACCTGGTCGCGGCCGTATTTCTGCTGGACGTAGCGGATGACTTCCTCGCGCCGGTCCTGGCAGAAGTCGATGTCGAAGTCGGGCATCGACACGCGGTCGGGATTGAGGAAGCGCTCGAACAGCAGCGAGAAGCGCAGCGGATCGATGTCGGTGATGGTCGTCGAATACGCGACCAGCGAGCCGGCGCCCGAACCGCGGCCCGGCCCGACCGGAATGCCCTGCGCCTTCGCCCATTTGATGAAGTCGGCGACGATCAGGAAGTAGCCGGGGAACTTCATCTTCTCGATGATGCCGAGCTCGAATTCCAACCGTTCGCGATATTGTTCGACTGTGTAGCTAGGCGCCAGTCCGTGTGCGGCGATCCGCGCCTCCAGCCCTTCATGCGCCTGTCTGGCAAGCTCCTGCGCCTCCGCCTTCACCGCCGCATCGGCGTCAGCGACATCGCCGCCGGCAAAGCGCGGCAGGATCGGGTTGCGGGTCTTGGGATAATAAGAGCAGCGCAGCGCGATCTCGACGGTGTTGTCGATCGCTTCGGGCAGATCGGCGAACAGCCTCGCCATGTCAGCCTGGCTTCTCAGAAAATTGTCGGGCGACAGGCGGCGGCGATTGTCGACGGCGACGACCGAGCCTTCGGCGATGGCGATCAGCGCGTCATGCGCCTCATAGTCGTCGCGCGAGGAGAAAAACGCCTCGTTGGTGGCGACCAGCGGCAGGTCATTGATATAGGCGAGATCGACCGACGATTGCTCGATGGCCCGGTCATAGCCGGAAACCCGGTCCAGCTCGACATAGAGCCGGTCGCCGAACAACGCCTTGAGCGCCAAAAGCCGCGCCTCGGCGAGGTCGCGGCGGTCCTCCTTCAAGGCATTGCCGATCGGGCCGCGCGGCCCGCCGCTGAGACAGATCAGGCCGTCGCAATGGCCTTGCAGCATTTCGGTCGTCAGATGCACCGCCTCGCCGGGCGGCGTTTCGAGATAGACCCGGCTGACCAGCCTGACCAGATTGCTGTAGCCGGCCTCGGTCGCCGCGATCAAAACCACCGGCCGCATCTCCGGGCCTTGCCGCCTGCGGTCGCGCTGGCTGTCGCTGGCTTCGCCGGAAAAGGCGAGAGTGGTCTGGCAGCCGATGATCGGCTGGATGCCCTCCTTCACCGCTTTCTGCGCGAATTCGAGCGCTCCGAACAGATTATTGGTGTCGGTGACGGCGATCGCCGGAGCCTCATACTTGACCGCATGGCCGACAACCGTGCTGAGCTGCAAGGCGCCTTCGAGCAGCGAATAGGCCGAATGCACGCGCAGATGGATGAACGGCCGCGCCGGCACTTCCGGCCGCGACGCCTTCATAAAAGCCTCGCGCCGCAAAGGGTCGCGTGGAAGTGTCTCATTCGCCATGGTTTTTTAGCGCCGCTTGAAAGGACTCAGTCGATGAAGATGTATTGTCCGGCACCGGACGATGCGAGTCCAGCAATTGCCAAGCCTTGCAAGTTCGCGATCGTTGCTTTGTGACGGCATCTATGCTAGGAATATATGCATGGTGCTGATTTGCGCCAACGACCCCCCGCCGAGGCGGGTTTCTATTTTCAGCGTCACGCGAATTCCATAATCACCGCATCGACCGCGAGACTGTCGCCCGGCTTCGCCTTGAGTTTCGACACGGTGAGATCGCGCTCGGCACGCAGCACGTTTTCCATCTTCATCGCCTCGACCACGGCCAGCGTCTCGCCGGCCTTGACCTCCTGCCCCTCGGCAACCGCGATCGACACGACGAGGCCGGGCATCGGGCAGAGCAGCATCTTCGACGTGTCCGGCGCCACTTTTTCCGGCATCAGCCTCTCGAGCTCGGCGGTGCGCGGCAGCATGGCGCGTGCGGTGACCGACATGCCTTTCCAGGCGATGCGAAACCCGTTCAGCACCGGCCTGATCTGCGCGGCAACCCTGCTATCGCCGACCGTGCCGCGCCAGATTAGGTCGCCCGGCCGCCAGTCTGACATCACCGTCAGCGCCTTGCCGCCGTCGATCGACAGATCGAGCTTCATTGGAATGGAAATCATGCCTTCGAGTATCGAGGCCAAAAGGTAATCCTCTCCGACCTTGACCACCCAGTCGCGTTTCAGGGCACCCGAATGCGGCGCCAGCCGCCCGCCCAGTCGGTCGAGCCGGTCGCGGCGCAGCAGTTCGACCGCGGTGACAATCGACGCGAGCACGGCCTTCTCCTCGCTATCAGGCACGATCGGCGCGAACCCGTCAGGATATTCCTCTGATATGAAGGCGGTCGATATCAGCCCTTCCCGCCAGCGCGGATGCTGCATGAGTGCTGCCAGGAACGGTATGTTGTGCTCGATGCCGTCGACGACGAAGCTGTCGAGCGCTTCCGACATGGCGTCGATCGCGGCGAGCCGCGTCGGCGCCCAGGTGCACAGCTTGGCGACCATCGGGTCATAGAACATCGAGATTTCCGACCCCTCGGTGACGCCGGTATCGTTGCGGATGACGATTTCGCCGAACTGTCCCTCTTCCGGCGGCCGGTATCTCGTCAGCCGGCCGATCGACGGCAGGAAATTGCGATACGGGTCCTCGGCGTAGAGCCGGCTTTCAACCGCCCAGCCGTTCAGCTTGACGTCACTTTGCTTGATAGCGAGCTTCTCGCCGGCAGCTATGCGGATCATCTGCTCGACCAGATCGATGCCGGTGACCAGCTCGGTCACCGGGTGCTCGACCTGCAATCGCGTATTCATTTCAAGGAAATAGAAGTTTTTTTCGCTGTCGACGATGAACTCAACCGTGCCGGCGCTCTGATAGTCGACCGCCCTGGCCAGCGCCACCGACTGCTCGCCCATGGCTTTCCGTGTCTTGGGGTCGAGGAAAGCTGAAGGCGCCTCTTCGACGACCTTCTGGTTGCGGCGCTGGATCGAGCATTCGCGCTCGCCGAGATAAAGCGCGTTGCCATGCGCGTCGGCCAACACCTGGATCTCGATGTGGCGCGGATCGACCACGAACTTCTCGATGAAGACGCGGTCGTCGCCGAACGAGCTTTTGGCCTCCGAACGCGCCCGGTCGAACCCGTCGCGCACCTCGGCCTTGCTCCAAGCGATGCGCATGCCCTTGCCGCCGCCGCCGGCCGAGGCCTTGATCATCACGGGATAGCCGATCTCACCGGCTATTTTCTCGGCATGGCCGGCATTCTCGATGACGCCAAGCCAGCCGGGCACGGTCGACACGTTTGCAGCGTTGGCGAATTTCTTCGATTCGATCTTGTCGCCCATCGCCCTGATCGCTCTGGGTTTTGGGCCGATGAAGACGATGCCCTCCTTCTCCAGCGCCTCACAGAACGATGCGCGTTCGGACAGAAATCCGTAGCCGGGATGCACGGCTTCAGCACCCGTCGCCTTGCAGGCGGCGATGATCTTCTCCGGCACCAGATAGCTCTGCGAGGCCGGCGAAGGCCCGATATGCACCGCTTCGTCGGCCATCTCGACATGCACGGCGTCGCGATCGGCGTCCGAATAGACCGCCACGGTTGCGATGCCCATCTTGCGCGCCGTCTTAATGACGCGGCAGGCGATCTCGCCACGATTGGCGACCAGGATTTTTGTGAACATGCGGGTTTTGTTCCCTCGGCTGCCTTTCTTTTATGGGCTTCGCCCAGCCGGTCAAGGCCCCGGCTGATCAAGGCAAGTTGGCGCATATCCCGGGCGCAAGTCGCCTAGTGACGACCAAACCCGGCTATGAACTGTCAATTCGTCCCATAGTCCAGAACCTGCAGATACGCTAATGCTCGGCCCCGATTGCAGATTTGCCCTGAGAGGAGATTCCCGATGAAAACCCGTGCCGCTGTCGCTGTCGCCGCCGGAAAGCCGCTGGAGATCCTGGAGGTCGACCTCGACGGCCCGCGCGCGGGCGAGGTGCTGGTCGAGATCAAGGCGACCGGCATCTGCCACACCGACGAGTTCACGCTGTCGGGCGCCGATCCTGAAGGCATCTTTCCGGCGATCCTCGGCCATGAGGGTGCGGGAATCGTCGTCGATGTCGGCAAGGGCGTCACCTCGGTCAAGAAGGGTGACCACGTCATCCCGCTCTACACGCCGGAATGCCGGCAATGCCCGTCCTGCCTGTCCAGAAAGACCAATCTGTGCACCGCGATCCGCGCCACGCAAGGGCAAGGCCTGATGCCGGACGGCTCGTCGCGCTTCTCGATCGGCAAGGACAAGATCTTCCACTATATGGGCTGCTCGACCTTCTCCAATTTCACCGTGCTGCCCGAGATCGCGGTGGCCAAGGTCAATCCCGACGCGCCCTTCGACAAGATCTGCTACATCGGCTGCGGCGTCACAACCGGCATCGGCGCGGTGATCAACACGGCCAAGGTCGAGATCGGCGCCACGGCCGCCGTCTTCGGCCTCGGCGGCATCGGCCTCAATGTCATCCAGGGACTGCGCCTTGCCGGCGCCGACATGATCATCGGCGTCGACCTGAACAACGACAAGAAGGAATGGGGCGAGAAATTCGGCATGACGCATTTCGTCAATCCGAAGGAGATCGATGGCGATATCGTGCCGTATCTCGTCAACATGACCAAGCGCGGTGCCGACCAGATCGGCGGTGCCGACTATACGTTCGACTGCACGGGCAGCACCAAGGTGATGCGGCAGGCGCTTGAGGCATCGCACCGCGGCTGGGGCAAGTCGGTCGTCATTGGCGTTGCCGGCGCCGGCCAGGAGATCTCGACGCGGCCGTTCCAGCTCGTCACCGGCCGCACCTGGATGGGCACCGCCTTTGGCGGCGCGCGCGGCCGCACCGACGTGCCGAAGATCGTCGACTGGTACATGGACGGCAAGATCGAGATCGACCCGATGATCACCCACACGCTGAAGCTGGAGGACATCAACAAGGGTTTTGACCTGATGCATGAGGGCAAGAGCATCAGGAGCGTGGTAGTTTACTGACGAGAACCACAAGCCGCTGATCGACCGGTCCGCGACCTGGTTTCGAAAAGAAAGGGGCAGATAAAAACGCCGAAAAACTGCATCCGAAAGTCGACAATAGACTGCCCAAGGAAAAGACCGATTTTGCCCGCGAGACGCTGGTCTGCGCCTTCAATTAGAATATGATAAAATTTGGGTTTGATGATTTGAGGTCATGCCACCATGGTCAGAAAAGTTGTTCTCGTCGTCGGCATTTTAACTTTCATTTCTACTCTTCAAGCGCTCTCTCAATCGTTTCAGGGCTCTTTTGAATTTCGGTGGACAACAGATCCTCAAAATCAGCACCGCATTATGATGCTACTCTCAGACGCTTCTTTTACCGACAAAGCCGGAAAGATATGGAGCGTTCCCAAAGGCACAAATATTGATGGAGCATCTATTCCGGCGCCACTATGGTCATTCGCTGGCTCACCGTTTGTTGGAAACTACAGACGCGCCTCTGTTATCCACGACCGATTTTGCGACACCAAAACCGAACGCGCATCAGATGTTCACAAAATGTTTCGTGAAGCGATGGAGGCTGATGGCGTCGGGTATTTGGAGCGGCTAAGCAAATATATGGCTGTTAGCGCTTATAGCGTCGTCACCGGCGCATGCGGAAAAGAAGAAGACACGTTAAGAAAACTCTTTTCATCGAACGACTTTCAAGGGGTGCTTAAAAGTGACGAGCTTTTTAAGCAGCTTGATACTTATAAGGTAGACATGAGAAAATTGGATACCGTTGCCTCAAGAGCTGACACTATTAAATCCATTGCCAAGATTGAAAATCCACTGACATTCGCGGCGCTAACTGAGTTTCGGCGTATCCCGTCCAACCAGAACTACGCGACGCTCGAAACAGCAATTAAGGCAGAGCAACCAACGGAAGCCGAGGCCGATCAACTGGTGTTGTTGGCAAACGCCACCGTTCCAGAAGGCAGTATTTCGTTGCCGGGGCAATAGACCTTGAATTTGACGCGCCCCGCCATTTATGTCGATGCTGATGCCTGTCCGGTGAAGGCCGAGGTCGAGAAAGTCGCCGAGCGCCATGGCGTCGTCGTGACCTTCGTCTCCAATGGCGGCCTGCGCCCGTCGCGTGATCCGATGGTCCGCAACGTCGTCGTGTCCAAGGGCGCCGACGCGGCGGACGACTGGATCGTCGACAATGCCAAGCCCAACGACATCGTGGTGACATCAGACATCCCGCTTGCCGCCCGCACGGTGGCGCTCGGCGCCCATGTGCTTGGGCCGACCGGGCGCCCGTTCACGCCGGAAACGATCGGCATGGCGGTGGCGATGCGCGACCTCAAGCAGCATCTGCGCGAGACCGGCGAGAGCAAGGGCTACAATGCCAGTTTCGCGCCGCAGGACCGCTCGCGGTTTCTCGGCGAGCTCGACCGCATCTTGCGGCGTGCGCTGAAATCCGCCGCACTGGGTTAGCGCTTCGACCTCGAACCGGACGTCAGCGCAGCAAAACCGGGAATCGATCTTCGGCATCATGCGCACAGGCAAAAGTGCTATAATGTCCGAGTCCTAAAAGACGGGCGGCGGTAAGACGGACCGCCATCAGGGGCCGGGCCATGACGACCGAGACGCCGCTGAAGAAACCACTGCATCGCCACATGCAGTTCGCGGTGTCGGCCTGCATCGGTGTAGTGGCACTGGCGATCGCGTTGGTTTTGCGCGCACCCATCGCCTATTCGATCGGCGCCAATGCGTTCTTCGCCGCCTACACCGTCATCGTCGTCGCCCAGATGCCGCTGCTCACCGGCCGCTATCTGAGCAAGAATGCCCGCGCCACCGACCAGCCGGTGCTGGTCATCTTTGCCGTGACGCTGATTGTCGTCGCCGTCGCCATCGTCTCGTTGTTCCAGTTGATCAATCGAGGGGGCAGCCCACATCCTGTCGAACTCACCTTCGCGCTGGTGTCGATCCCGCTCGGCTGGTTCACCATCCACGCCATGACGGCGCTGCACTACGCACATGTTTATTGGCTGAACGATGAAGAGACCGACCCCGGCAGCAAAGCGAAGCAGAAAAAGCCCGTCGGCGGCCTCGTATTTACCGGTAAGGAGCGGCCGGACGGCTGGGATTTCCTCTATTTCTCGACCACCGTCGGCATGACCTCACAGACCTCCGATACCACTGTCTCGACCACGCATATGCGTCGCATCGTGCTTTTGCATTCGATCGTGTCGTTCTTTTTCAATACAGTGATCGTCGCAGCAGCGGTCAACCTCGCCGTCAGTCTTGGAAGCCAGTAGTATCGGGTAGCTCGTAATAATTCCGTGATCGGATGAAACATCGTTTTGGCTGGCAACGTATTGGGAGGAGAACGATCGGAAAGGCCGACTGAGCGGCCGGGAGACGCGAAAAAATGGAATCGGTTGCCAGGAGCCAATCCGCCATCGAGCCAGATACTGCCGCGCCGAAGGATGCAACGCTGATCTACCGGCAGTCGCGCTGGACGCGGCTGACGCATTGGCTCTGGGCCATCTCGCTGTTCTTCATGCTGCTTTCCGGCCTGCAGATCTTCAACGCCCGCCCCCAGCTCTATATCGGCAAGGAGTCGGGATTCGCCTATGACAACACCATCTTTGCCATCGGCGCCGAGAACACCGCAAACGGCCCGCGCGGCTACACCGAAATCTTCGGCAAGCGCTTCGATACGACCGGTGTGCTCGGCTGGTCGGGACCGGCGGGTCGGGAGACGTCCCGGGCTTTCCCGTCTTGGGCGACGATCCCCTCCTATTACGACCTCGGCACCGCCCGCGTCGTCCATTTCTTCTTCGCCTGGATACTAACCACGACGCTGGTCGTGTGGCTGGTCGCCAGCCTCATCAACGGCCATCTGCGCCGCGATCTTGCCCCGCGCATCGACGATCTCAGGCGTTTGCCGCGAGACATCGCCGATCATGCCAGGTTCAAGTTCCGTCACAGACGCGAATACAACACGCTGCAGAAGATGGCCTATGGCGGCGTCATGTTCGTGCTGCTGCCGCTGATGATCATCACCGGCCTTGCCATGTCGCCGAGCATGAACGCGGTGCTGCCGTTCCTCAACGATCTGCTTGGCGGCAGGCAGACGGCGCGGACGATCCATTTCATCGTGATGCTGCTGCTCGTCGCCTTCTTCATCATCCATATCCTGATGATCTTCGCCGCCGGCCCGATCAACGAGCTGCGTTCCATCATCACCGGCTGGTACCGAACCGACCCGCCGGCGCATGGCAGCAAGACGCCTCAGAGGAGTGCGTGAGATGGCGAAGTTTGTGATCAGCCGCAGAAAATTCCTGACCTCGGCCAGCCTCGGCGTCTCCGGTATCATGCTCTCGGGTTGTGACGCCTTCGACAGCCAGCTTCGCGTCGGCGACGGCCTGCGCAGCTTCCTCGAAGGCGCCAACGGCCTGACCTGGCGCGCGCAACGCCTGCTTGCCGGCGATTCGCTGGCGCCGGAATTCACCGAAGCCGACATCCGCCAGCCGCAGCGGCCGAACGGCGTCACCGCGCCGGACGACGATGTCTACAAGGGCCTGCTCGCCAACAATTTCGCCGACTGGCGGCTCGAGGTTTCCGGCCTCGTCGAAAAGCCGCTGTCGCTGACCCGCGAGCAGCTAATGAACATGCCGAGCCGCACCCAGATCACCCGCCACGACTGCGTCGAAGGCTGGAGTTGCATCGCCAAATGGACCGGCACGCCGCTGTCGCTGGTGCTTGATCAGGCGGTGGTCAAGCCGCAGGCGCGCTACGTCATGTTCCATTGCCTCGACACGATCGACCGCAGCCTGTCCGGCGACATCAAATATTACGGCTCGATCGACCTGGTCGATGCCCGTCACCCGCAGACGATCCTAGCCTATGGCTTGAACGGCAAGCCGCTGCCGGTCGAGAACGGCGCGCCGTTGCGTGTCCGCGTCGAGCGCCAGATCGGCTACAAGATGCCGAAATATCTCACCAAGATCGAACTGGTCGACGGTTTCGCCACTATCGGCGGCGGCAAGGGCGGTTATTGGGAGGACAATGGCTACGACTGGTACGGCGGCATTTGACCGCAGAGCATGATCCCGAACCGAAGGTCAGCGCAGCAAAAAGTGAGAACCGGTTTTTGGAAAAAGATCATGTTCAAAGGAAAGTAGGCGCGATGCTCAGTAACTGTCATCGCTGTCATCGCCATCGCTGCGCAGGGCCGGATTCAAGTCCGGATAGTCATCGGGGGTGACAAGCTTGCCCAGTCCGTGCGGGCCCTGATAGTTGCCGTGCGTGTCGAAATTCGGATTGCCCTGATTGTCGAATTGCGGCGTCGGATCGATCCATTGGTCGTCACGGCGATGGCGCGGCTTCGGGTAATAACTGTCGGAATGGTGGCGATGGGAGTTGTTATTGTCTAGAATGGCGCCAACCACGCCGCCGACGATTATAGCCGCGGCCAGGTCGCCGGCAGAAGGGTTGCGGCCGGAGCCGGCGACCAGGAATTCCGCCGAGCAGCCATCATCGACCCAAATGCCGCCGCGGTCATAATCCCAGCTTCTGCCTTGGACGCAGCGCGACTTCGAAAGCTGAGAGGCCAATTGCACGCCGCGCCGCGTGTCGACACCGCAGTAGGAATAGCGGTGGTTCACACTGGAGCAGACCACGCGTCTGGCGCCTGCCGCCTGCGCGGTGTCGGGCAGCAGCGAGAGCTTCGCCGGATTGCCCAGGGTGCAGGCCAGGAACACCATCGAGCCGCTCATCGCCATCCGTGCCGACATTGCAATTCTCCAACCCGATCCGCTATCGACAGAATGGCATCCTCGTGTAAATCTGACAACCAGGCGGTTGCAGCGGGATTCATCATGCACTCAAAAATGATCGCCACGATTGCACTTGCGCTTTCCGCCTGGCTGGCGTTGGCGGCGCCATCCGCCTGGGCGGACGACAGTCTCAAGCACATCATCGACCAGAAGACGCTGACGGTCGGTGTGGCGCTCAATCCACCATGGATCCTCAAGAAAGCCGACGGCAAATTCGCAGGCTACGATGTCGACCTGACCAGCGCGCTTGCGTCCGACCTTGGCGTCGACCTGAAGCTGGTCGAAGTGCCTTGGAACGATCTCAAGGCACGGCTGCTCAAGGGCGATTTCGACATGATTGCGGCGGGCTACGCCAGCACTCCGGAACGTGCGCGCGAAGTGGTATTCTCCGACCAGACAGGCGCTGCCGATATTCGCATGGTGGCGACGATCGCCAGCCTCGGCAAAAAGCCGGGAAAGGCGGTGGCCGCGCCGGGATACAAGATCGCCGTGCTTTCCAATTCCACGGATGAAGCCGCCGCGAAGGAAGCATTCCCCAAGGCGACCATCCTCTCCTTCGACAATACATCAGATGTTTTCGCCGCGGTCATCGGCGGCGAGGCACAGGCGATGGTCGCCACATCGCCAACGCCGCAGATGGCCGCCAGGCTCTATGATGCGAAGTTGACAATGGTGGGTGGCCCGCTGTTGCGGACGCCGGAGGCGTTTGCGATGCGGCCGGACGATATCCGCCTGATCCAATACGTCAACAACTGGATTGACGCGCGTACCGCAGATGGCACCATCACCGGCGTGCGCCGCTACTGGTTCGGCAGTTTCAAATGGATGTCGCGGTTCGACACCAGCGCCAAGCCGGAGCCTGCCAAGCAATAGTTTTGCGACAGTTCGAGGGTCCTGGCCGGGGTGCAGCCGTCTAGGCGACCTTGTCGCCCAGCGCCCCGAGCGCCGGATGGATTTCCGGCGTGGTTGTTAGCGAAGACTTGTCGGTAAGGTGTCGCTGGCAGGTGACAAGGTGTCGTCCACAGGCTATGGATGACGAGTCGAGGGCTCAAATTGAGTCCTACCTGTTTGCGGGAGAGAGCAGCGAGAGCTGCCGCCGAAGGGGAAATCGCCCGAAATCTCTCAGGCAAAAGAACCGTAGACGGGAAAGACACTCTGGAAAGTCGGGGCTTGCCCCCGCGCCGAAGGTGTAAGCGCTGCCGACAGAGTTACGGGGCGCGAGTCTCTCAGGCTTCAGACAGAGGGGCACGGACTGGCCGCCATTCGCGGCCGATTGCGTGCGACTCTGGAGACGACATGACGGGCGACATCAAACACCTTCCCCTCGAAGACCTTCACGTGGCCGCCGGTGCGCGCTTTGGCGCGTTCGCCGGCTGGTCGATGCCGCTGACCTATCCGGCCGGCGTGATGAAGGAGCACCTTCAGACCCGCGAGCATGCCGGCCTGTTCGACATCTCGCACATGAAGCTGTTCGAGATCAGTGGGCCGGGCGCTGAGGCACTGCTCAATCGTGCCTGCCCGTTCGACGCCGGCGCGCTTGAGATTTCCCAGTCCAAATACACGTTCTTTCTCAACGAAGCGGCCGGCATCATCGACGATCTGATCGTCACCAGGCTCGGCCAGCAACGCTTCATGGTTGTCGCCAATGCCGGCAATGCCGAAGCCGACGACAAGCACCTGCGCGCACTTGCCCTGGATTCTGAAACAAAGGGGGTTTTTGATGCCAAGGTGGACGCACTCGACCGCGTCTTCCTGGCGATCCAGGGGCCCGAAGCCTGGGCCGCCCTGTCCCGCGCCGGCATCGAGACCGGATCGCTGCTGTTCATGCATGGCTTTGAGCCCCGCGAAAACTGGTTCATGAGCCGGTCGGGCTACACCGGCGAAGACGGTTTCGAGATCGGCCTGCCGGAAGCCGACGCGCGAGATCTCGTCGCCAGGCTGCTCGAGGACGAGCGCGTGATGTGGGTTGGGTTGGCCGCCCGTGACAGCCTGCGGCTCGAAGCAGGCCTGTGCCTGCACGGGCTGGACATCACACCGGAGATCGACCCGGCCAGCGCCGGGCTGATGTGGGCGATTCCGAAGGAGGTTCGCGCCTCTGGCACTTTCATCGGTGCCGACGCATTGCGTGCGATCCTGGAGCGCGGCCCGGCGCAAAAACGCGTCGGCCTGAAACCGCAAGGTCGACAGCCTGTGCGGGCTGGAGCGTCGCTTTTCAATGCGGTTGGGAAACCGGTCGGACATGTCACCTCCGGCGGCTTTGGCCCTTCGGCAGGTTTTCCCGTCGCCATGGGTTACGTCGAAACGCCGTTGGCTTCATCGACAAGCCCACTCTTCGCCGACGTTCGCGGGACGAAAATCCCGATCGATATCAATCCCCTGCCCTTCACGCCGCATCGCTATCGCAAAGGATGAATCTTCTCATGGCAAAAACCTATTTCACCGAAGATCACGAATGGCTCCGCGTCGAAGGCGGTGTCGCCACCGTTGGCATCACCGACTACGCACAGGAGCAACTCGGCGATCTCGTCTTCGTCGAATTGCCGGAGCTTGGGAAAAAGCTGGCCAAGGGCGATACCGCCGTCGTGGTCGAATCCGTCAAGGCGGCATCGGACGTCTATGCACCGGTCGACGGCGAGATCACCGAGGCAAACACCTCGCTCTCGTCTGATCCGTCCCTGGTAAATTCCGCGGCGACCAGCGACGGCTGGCTGTGGAAGATGAAGCTGGCCGATGAAAGCCAGCTCGAAGGCCTCCTGGATGAGGCCGCCTACAAAGCCCATATTGGTTGATAGCAGGATCAAGAAGATGACTGCAGCATCTTACCCCTTCTCGGCCCGCCATATCGGCCCCGGCCTCAATGATGTCAGAGCCATGCTGGCGACGATCGGCGTTCCCTCAGTCGAGACCCTGATTAGCCAGGCTGTGCCGAAATCGATCCGGCTCGACCAGCCGCTGGCCTTGCCCGCACCGGCGAGCGAAGCGGAGGCGCTGGCCGAGCTTTCAGCGACAATGGCAAAAAACACGGTGCTGAAGAGCTTCATCGGCGCCGGCTACCACGGCGTGCACGTGCCGCCGGTCATCCAGCGCAATCTGTTCGAGAACCCGGCCTGGTATACGGCCTACACGCCCTACCAAGCCGAGATCAGCCAGGGCCGGCTCGAAATGCTGTTCAATTTCCAGACGCTGGTCACTGAGCTGACCGGCCTGCCGGTAGCGTCGGCCTCGCTGCTCGACGAAGCGACGGCGGTGGCCGAGGCGGTCGGCATTGCGTTGCGCCATCACCGCGACAAGCGGACCAAGGTGGCGCTTGCCGGCACGCCGCATCCACAGACGCTAGACGTCGTGCGCACCCGTGCCGAGCCGCTCGGCATCGAGGTCGACGGCGACACGATCGACGACAACACCGCCGCTCTGCTGGTCTCCTGGCCTGATACGTTTGGCGTCTATGGCGACCATAAGGCAGCAATCGAGAAGGCCCGCGCCACCGGCGCGCTGGTCGTCTTCATTGCCGATCCGCTCGGGCTGACGCTGACCGACGCGCCGGCTAGGCTTGGCGCCGACATCGCTGTCGGCCCAATGCAGCGCTTCGGCGTGCCGATGGGCTTTGGTGGGCCGCACGCCGCTTATTGCGCCGTCTCCGACAGGCTGACGCGGCTGATGCCCGGCCGCCTCGTCGGCCAGTCGACCGACAGCAAAGGCCGCGCCGGCTATCGTCTCGCCTTGCAGACGCGCGAACAGCATATCCGTCGCGACAAGGCGACCTCCAACATCTGCACGGCGCAGGCGCTGCTCGCCAACATGGCGACGGCCTATGCGATCTGGCATGGCCCTGCCGGCCTGCAGGCGATTGCCGGCCGAATCCATGCATTGGCCAACCGCTTGGCAGCCGGCCTTAGGGCATCAGGCGTTTCTGTCGTTGGCGCAAGCCGCTTCGACACGGTGACGGTGGAAGAGAAAGGCAGAGCCGGCGCGATCGCCGCCGCTGCTGAAAAGACCGGCCGGCTGCTGCGTGTCATCGACGCCGACCACATCGGCATCAGCTTCGATGAGACCTCGACCGACGCCGATCTGGACGCGATCGCGGCGCTGTTTGGCGCCAAGGCGGGCGCCGCTGCCGGCAGCACCATGCCCGGACAGCCGCGCGGCAAGGAGTTTCTCACGCAGCCGGTGTTCCACGACAACCGTTCGGAAACCGAGATGATGCGCTTCCTGCGCCGGCTGGCCGACAAGGACTTGGCGCTCGACCGCGCCATGATCCCACTCGGCTCCTGCACGATGAAGCTCAACGCCGCCGCCGAGATGATGCCGGTGAGCTGGCCAAGCGTCGCCAATCTGCATCCGTTCGCGCCGGCCAGCCATTCGGCAGGCTACCGCGCTATGGTCGGCGAACTGGAAGGCTGGCTGTCGGAGATCACCGGCTTCGATGCGGTCAGCCTGCAGCCCAATGCCGGCAGCCAGGGAGAGTATGCCGGATTGCTCGCCATTCGCGCCTATCACCGCTCGCGCGGCGAAGGCCATCGCACCGTCTGCCTGATCCCGTCCTCCGCGCATGGCACCAATCCGGCGAGTGCGGCGATGGCCGGCATGAGCGTTGTCGTCGTGCGCTGCACCGAGGACGGTAATATCGACATGGACGATATGAGTGCCAAGGCCAATGAGCATTCCAAGAATCTCGCGGCGCTGATGTTCACCTATCCCTCGACGCATGGGGTATACGAGGAAGGCGCGCGCCATCTCTGCGCCCTCATCCATGAGCATGGCGCACAGGTCTATTTCGACGGCGCCAACCTCAACGCCTTGGTCGGCCTCGCTCGCCCCGGCGACATCGGCGCCGATGTCTGTCACATGAACCTGCACAAGACCTTCTGCATCCCGCATGGCGGCGGTGGCCCAGGCGTCGGCCCGATCGGCGTAAGGGCGCACCTCAAGCCCTATCTGCCGGGCCATGTCACCGAAGGCTCGGCGCATGCCGTGTCGGCCGCACCGTTCGGCAGTGCTTCCATCCTGCCGATCACCTGGATGTATATCCGCATGATGGGCGCCTCCGGCCTGAAGCAGGCGACCGAGACGGCGATCGTTTCCGCCAACTACGTCGCGACGCGGCTCGCCCCGCACTTCCCGCTCCTCTACAAGGGCCGGCACGATCGCATCGCCCATGAGTGCATCCTCGACACCCGCGTGCTCAAGGAGAGCTCCGGCATCAGCGTTGACGATATCGCCAAGCGGCTGATCGACTATGGCTTCCATGCGCCGACCATGTCGTTTCCGGTGGCCGGCACGCTGATGGTCGAGCCGACCGAGTCCGAGCCCAAGAGCGAACTCGATCGCTTCTGCGATGCGATGATCGCGATCTCGGGCGAGGCGGCCAAGGTGGCGAAAGGCGAATGGCCCTTGACCGACAATCCGCTGGTCAATGCGCCGCATACCGCCGCCGAGGCGCTGGCTGGCCAGTGGACCCATCCCTATTCGCGCCTGGAGGCGGCCTATCCGGCCGGCGATGCCGACACATCAGCCAAATACTGGCCGCCGGTGTCGCGCATCGACAATGTCGCCGGCGACCGCAACCTCGTCTGCTCCTGCCCGCCGCTGTCGGAATATCTGGGCGCGGCGGAGTAGACCATGATCCCAAACCGAAGGTCAGCGCAGCAAAAAGTGGAATCCGGTCTTCGGACAAGATCATGGTCTAACAAGAAGATAGAAGCCTCAATCAGGCAGAACGCAAGGCCGGCGCATCGGCCTTGCTCGCCTTGTTGTGGGAGACGACGCGATTTCGCCCGGCGCGCTTTGCCGCATAGAGTGCGGCGTCGGCTTCCGCCAACACATCGTCGAGACTGGTGCCGCCGGTCCCGCCGAAGCCGATGCCGCCGCTGACCGTGCTGCGCAACGGACCAAGCTGGGTGGCCACGACTTCCGCGCCGAAGGCGACGCTGATCTTGCTCGCAATGTCGTAAGCCTTCTCTTCCGTCATCCGCGACATGACCAGCACGAATTCCTCGCCGCCCAGCCGGAAGGCGTCGACGCCGGTCCTGGCGTATTTCCTGATGACAGCGGCGAAGCGGCGCAGAACCTGATCGCCGACCGGATGACCGAATACATCGTTGGTTCTCTTGAAGTGGTCGAGGTCGAACATGGCCACGGACATGAACGGACCGAAGACCCGCTCGCCGTAGAATGCCGTCAACGCCCGCCGGTTCATCAGCCCGGTCAATGGGTCGGTCATGGTCTCGGCCTTCAATTCGATCTGCGCCTGTAAATGGTGCAGGGAGAGCGTCAGTGCCCCGAGCCCGGTCATGCAGGCGACCGCCACGACGGAGTTCAACCGTTCGGCCCAATTGTCGGGCGCAACGCCGAGCATCCATTGGCCCTTGACCAGCAGGACCGCGCCGCAAAGTACGAAGGATAGCGCACAGATGCCGCTCAGGAACGAAACGACCAGCAGAATCCGGCGATCGTGACCACCGCCCTTGATCCAGAACATCACCCCGATAAGCGAGAGCAGCGCCGTTACCGTCGCGTAGGTGACGATGAAACCGACACCGTCGAGGCCGAAATACGTCGCGCCTGCGCAAACAGCCATCGCAGCCAAGGTCGGCAGGATGGCGCGCCTGTAGTCGCGCACGCCGAGATACTGCATGGCCGACAGGCAGATGATCAGAAAGCCCAGGCTGAGAAGCGCAAGCACAATCTGGCAAAGCCAGGGGCTGGGATGCCTGGCATAATGCCAGAACAAGACCACATGCGCGACGAGCACGAGAATGCCGCAAGCCACCGTCAGGACGAAGCGGGCCTGCGGCGCGGCGAACCATATCGCAAACATGGTGATGCTGAGGCACATGCCCGACAGCGCCGCCGCGAGCAGGAGCGAACTGTAATCCAACATGCGTAAGCGACAGCCTCTTGAGAGTTCCGCTGCATTCTAGGGAGGCGGCAGTCCGCGGATACCGTTTTCAGCCAACCTTCCGATGCAACCTTCGGAAAAGGTTTACAAAGCGTCGATGCGCTCGACGCATTTCCGCCGCTTGGTTGTCGAATGGTTTTGCGGTAAGAGGCTCAATCCTCGAACGTAACAGGAACCTCCGTCGCCTGCCCGCAAAAAGCGTGGCAGTATCGGGTGGTGATTCGCAGCATCGGAATCCAGGACCAGCATGGACGACAATAACGATCTTTTCGGCACTATGGACAAGCAGCCGCAACCGGTTCGCGCCACCGCGCGCCCGGCCGACCCGCTGGTGCAGGCGGCGAAGCGCCCGGCATCCCGCGACGGCAGCGAGAGCTACAGTGCCGCCGACATCGAGGTTCTCGAAGGGCTGGAGCCGGTGCGGCGGCGGCCCGGCATGTATATCGGCGGCACCGACGACAAGGCGATGCACCATCTGTTCGCCGAGGTCATCGACAATTCGATGGACGAGGCGGTAGCCGGCCACGCGACTTTCATCGATGTCGAGCTTTCAGCCGACGGATATCTGGCCGTGACCGACAATGGCCGCGGCATTCCGGTCGATCCGCATCCGAAATTCAAGAAGCCGGCGCTCGAAGTCATCATGACGACGCTGCATTCGGGCGGCAAGTTCGACTCGAAGGTCTACGAGACCTCAGGCGGCCTGCACGGCGTCGGCGTCTCCGTCGTCAACGCGCTGTCGGACCATCTCGAGGTCGAGGTCGCACGCGGCCGCCAGCTCTATCGCCAGCGTTTTTCACGCGGCGTTCCGGTGACCGGTCTCGAGCAGCTCGGAGAGGTGCATAACCGCCGCGGCACCAAGATCCGCTTCCATCCCGACGAGCAGATCTTCGGCAAGGGTGCTGCTTTCGAGCCGGCGCGGCTCTACCGCATGACGCGCTCGAAGGCCTATCTGTTCGGCGGCGTCGAGATCCGCTGGACCTGCGACCCCTCGCTGATCAAGGAGAAGGACACGACGCCGGCCAAGGCCGAGTTCCATTTTCCCGGTGGCCTAAAGGACTATCTAAAAGCGTCGCTCGGCGACGAATTCCAGGTCACCCGCGAAATCTTCGCCGGCAAGAGCGACAGGCAAGGCGGCCACGGCTCGCTCGAATGGGCGGTGACCTGGTTCGGCGGCGATGGATTCCTCAATTCCTACTGCAACACCATTCCGACCGGCGAAGGCGGCACGCACGAGGCCGGCTTCCGTAACGTCTTGACGCGAGGCTTGCGCGCCTACGCGGATCTGGTCGGCAACAAGCGCGCTTCGATCGTCACCTCGGAAGACGTCATGATCTCGGCGGCGGGCATGCTGTCGGTGTTCATCCGCGAGCCGGAATTCGTCGGCCAGACCAAGGACAGGCTGGCGACGATCGAGGCGATCAGGATCGTCGAGACCGCTATCCGAGACCCCTTCGATCACTGGCTAGCCGACAACCCGCAGGAAGCCTCAAAACTGCTCGAATGGGTGATCGCGCGTGCCGACGAACGGGTGCGCCGCCGGCAGGAAAAGGAAGTCTCGCGCAAGAGCGCGGTGCGCAAGCTGCGCCTGCCCGGCAAGCTCGCCGACTGCACGCAGAATGCCGCTGCCGGCGCCGAACTCTTCATCGTCGAGGGCGATTCGGCCGGCGGCTCGGCAAAACAGGCGCGCGACCGCGCCAGCCAGGCGGTGCTGCCGCTGCGTGGAAAGATCCTCAACGTCGCCAGCGCCGGCAACGACAAGCTGGCCGGCAACCAGCAGATTTCGGACCTGATCCAGGCGCTTGGCTGCGGCACGCGCTCGAAGTACCGCGACGCGGATCTGCGCTACGACCGGGTCATCATCATGACCGACGCCGACGTCGACGGCGCCCACATCGCTTCGCTGCTGATCACCTTCTTCTATCAGGAGATGCCGAGCTTGGTCCACGGCGGCCATCTCTATCTGGCGGTGCCGCCGCTCTACTCGATCCGGCAAGGCGGCAAGGTCGCCTATGCCCGCGACGATGCGCACAAGGACGAACTTCTGCGCACCGAATTCACCGGGCGCGGCAAGGTCGAGATCGGCCGCTTCAAGGGGCTGGGCGAAATGATGGCCGCCCAGCTCAAGGAAACCACCATGGACCCGAGGAAGCGCACGCTGCTCAGGGTCGATGTGATCGACGCCGAGGCCGCAACCAAGGATGCGGTCGACGCATTGATGGGCACCAAGCCGGAAGCCCGCTTCCGCTTCATCCAGGAACGCGCGGAGTTCGCCGAGACGGAAGTGCTGGATATCTGAGCTAACTCGCTCGCGTCGAATGCGGAGATGAGCGTGTGACCTGGGACCGGCTGCGCAGCGATCTTGCCGCGAGGTTCGCCGGCGTCACGCGACCGACGCACTCGGATTGGATTTTCGCTCTGCGCACGGTTTCGGCCGGGCTGATCGCACTTCTCGCCGCCTACGCGCTCAAGCTCGACCACCCGCAATGGGCGATGATGACGGTGTTCATCGTTGCCCAGCCGGTCGCCGGCATGGTGCTGGCGAAAGGTTTTTACCGGCTGCTCGGCACACTGGCCGGCGCGCTGGCGGCGATCGGCACCACCACGGTCTTTGGCGCCAACCTCTGGCTGCTCGTCACGGTGCTTGCCGTCTGGATCGGCCTTTGTACCCTCGTCTCGTCGCTGCTGCGCAACCCGGAAGCCTATGGCGCTGCGCTTGCCGGCTACACGGCGATGATCATCGGCCTGCCGGCTTTCGGCCAGCCACATCTCGTCGTCGATCTCGCCGTGGCGCGCTGTGGGGAGATCGTGCTTGGCATCGTCTGCGCCGCACTGACCAGCCGGCTGATCCTGCCGAAACTGGCGGCTGACGCCATCATCGGCAGGCTGAAGCGCTGCATCCTCGACCTTGCCGTCTATGCTGGCGGCGCGTTCTCCGACAGCGATGCGGCAACCCTTGCCAACCTGCACCGAAAGCTGGTCGCAGACGCCCAGACGCTGGGTGAAATGCGCGCCTATGCGAGGCTGGAAGCGCCGAGCTTCGCGACGCGCGCCTATCCGGTCCGCCGCACTATCGGCCAGCTTTTGTCGGCGCTGTCGGCGGCGCGCGCTCTGTATGCCCATGCCGCACCGAAAAACGCAGTCCTCATACCCGTGCGCACCGAGCTGAAGGTTTTCGTCGGCGAATTGGCAGAAAAACCGGGTGCGCTGGACGACACAGCACCCTGGATAGCGCGGCTCGACGCGATCGTTGCCGAAGCACGGCGGATGCCCGACATGCCCGCCGCAAAAGGCGATGACAGGGCAGGCGCAGTCACCCGCCTCACCATCGCCGCCGATTTCGCGGAGGCCCTGAAGCAAGTGCTGCGCGGCCTGGACGCCTTACGAGCGCCGGCCCCGCGCCTTACGCGTGAACGCAGGCAGCCGGCGCTGGTCGTGCACCGCGACTACCATGCGGCGTGGCGAAACGCCGTGCGCGCGGCACTTGCGACACTGCTGGTCGCCGCTTTCTGGCTGACGACAAAATGGTCCGAAGCGGCGGGCACGGTCATCCTTGTCGCCGTCGTCTCCAGCCTGTTTGCCGCGCGCCCCGATCCCGTGCAATCGGCCTGGGGCTTCTTCAAGGGGACGTTGCTGGCCCTGCCCTTCGCATTTCTCGTCGGTCAGGTCGCGCTCCCCGCTCTGCCCGGCTTCGGCTGGTTCACGCTCTTCGTCGTGCCGATCCTGGTTCCCGCGGCGCTGGCGATGGCCAATCCGCGCTATGTCGGCGTGGCAACCGCCTTCGCCATCAATTTCCTTGCCTTCCTCAGCCCACATCAGGCCATGACCTACGACCCCGGACCGTTTTTCGCCGGTTCGGCATCGATCTTGGTCGGCATTCTTCTGGCGATCGGCGTCTTCCTCACGGTACTGCCCGCCGATCCGTGGGTCACCGTCGGCCGTATCGTGCGAGCCATGCGGGAAGATCTGGCGCGCCTCTGCCTGCATGAGCGCGTGCCGAGACGCGAGGCCTTCGAAAGCCTCGCCTACGACCGGGTCAACCAGTTGATGCCGCTCATGCAGCGCACCGGCAGCAAAGGCGACGCCGTTCTCGGCGGCAGCATAGCCGCAGTCACGGTTGGCATCGAGATCCTGCGGCTGCGCAATGCGCAGCAAAGTTCAGCGATTCCCGCCGAACCCGCGCTTTCGATCACTAGTTTCCTGCGAGGACTGGCGCGCGAACTGCTTTTCCGGCGAGCCGGCGAGCCGCAAACGGCGACCATCACTGTCGCGCGGCAATATGCGGCTGGCATCGCCGAGCGAAGCGAGGCGGCCGACATGCTGCAGATAGCGGCCTCATTGCGCATCATCGCCGCGGCGATCGAGGATTTTCCGGATTTCTTCGCGAAGGATAGGGTCTAAGCCGCCGCTATCGCCAGCGCATGGCCGCGCGCATTTTCGCGCAGCGCATCGAGATGGATCGATTTGACCAGTCCGGCGAGATCGCCTTCGGCGGACTGCCCGCCGAGTTCCTTCAGCATCAGCCAACTGACTTCCTGGACGCCGGCCAGGCGCTTGCCATTGGCAACCTCGCGCCAGATCTTCAGCGCACGCAGAATGATCGCGTGCGTGATCGCGGCAAGGCCGGCACTGCGGAACAGCGCCTGCAGCGCCACGTCGTGCCCGCCGGCCAGAAGCGCCCTCACCCGTTGTTCGGATTGCTGGCTGAGCGCGACCAGCGCCGAACCGAAGAAATCGACCTTGCCATGCGCGATGGTGCGAATGATGAAGCTTGCGGTCAGGTCGCCGCGCAGGCGCAGATGCTCGATGAGCGCCGCATGTTCTTCGTGGCGGGTGCCTTCGATCAGCGTCACGGAAGCCTTGACGCAGGCATCGCGCATGACGCGCTCGGCTCTGGCTGCGCCCATAAGAGCCACGACAAGCGGAGATCCTTTTAGGGTTTCTCCCAGCTTAACCAGAAGCATATGCCGGCAATCAGCGGGCAGCCGCGCATCCGATATCAGCGCCTCGCGCACCAAAGGCAGATGGCCATGGCGTTCCGCGATACGGCGGAAGCTGAGTGAAGCGATGTCGGCGCCGCTGTTGGCGAGAAGCGTGGCGCAGGCTTCCGGCTCGCCGATTTCGGCAATCGCCGCGGCGACCGCCATGGAGACGCGCGGACGATCCGCGATCAATTTCTGCGTCGCGTTCTGGCCTCCGGCGATGCGGTCGATCAGGTCGGCGTCGGTAAGAAGCGGCGAACGCGCCAGCACCAGGCTCGCGACCTCCGGCTGATCGGACGCCAGCGCGCTGATGATCTGCAGCGGCGCGTGATGGCTCATCGACAGCGCTTCCGCAATCGCCAGCCGCACTTTGGACGAGGCATCGTCGAGCAGCAGGGTCAGCGCGGCCTCCGCCGCGCAGCGGTCCTCGAAAGGCAGATCGGCATTGATGTAGGCGCGGGCCAGAGCACTTGCTGCCGCAGCGCGCTCCGAGACCCTTGCCGTGTAGATCCATTTCAGGAAATGCGAAACAACCATGCCGTCCGCTACGCCCCTGGCCCGAGTCCGTTCCCGCCCCAGGGAAGACCGTAGGCAGAAATGGTTTACGAACGGTTCACCATGTTTGTTAACTGGCTTGCGAGCGCGGTATGCAGCGCCTATCAACCCTTGAAGAACGAAGGAGATCGACCATGGCCGGGCTTTATCTGGAAGAGTTCGTCGTCGGCCATGTCTTCCGGCACACGCTGCGTAAAACCGTTACCGAAAGCGACAATATGCTGTTTTCGGTAATGACGCTGAATCCGCAGCCGCTGCACATCGATTTCGACTTCGCTGCTAAGAGCGAATGGGGCAAGCCGCTGGTCAATTCGCTGTTCACGCTCGGCCTGATGATCGGGATTTCGGTGAACGACATCACCGTCGGCACCACCATCGCCAATCTCGGTATGAAGGAGACGGTGTTTCCGCATCCGGTGTTCCACGGCGACACCATCCGCGTCGAGACCACGGTGGTGTCGGTGCGCGACTCCAAGTCGAAGCAGGACCGTGGCATCGTCGAGTTCGAGCACCGCGCCTACAACCAGAACGATGTGCTCGTCGCCAAATGCACAAGGCAGGCGATGATGATGAAAAAAGCGGCCTGACCGATGCGTTCGTTGCTCTTCGTTCCCGGCGATTCCGAAAAGAAGCTGGAAAAGGCGTTTGGCGCCGGCGCCGACGTGGTCATCGTCGATCTCGAGGATTCGGTCGCGTCACAAAACAAGGCTTTGGCACGCGACATCGCCGCACGCTTCATCACCGAACAACGGCATCAAACCAAGTCCGCGGTCTATATACGCATCAACGATCTCTCGACCGGCTTGCCGGACGACGATCTGGCGGCACTAGTTCCGGCAAAGCCCGACGGCATCATGCTGCCGAAGTCGAACAGCGGACAGGATGTCCAGCATCTCTCGGCAAAACTCAGGGTGCACGAGGCCGAAGGCGGGCTGCCCGATGGTGCAATAAAAATCCTGCCAATCATCACCGAAACAGCCGCTGGCGTGCTGGCGGCTGCGACCTACGCCAACGCAAGTGCGCGGCTCGTCGGCGTCACTTGGGGCGCGGAAGATCTATCGGCCGCGATCGGTGCGCGCACGGCGCGCGACGAGAACGGCCGCTACACCGATGTGTTCCGTTTCGCCCGCACCATGACCATCCTCGCCGCAAGTGCTGCGGAAGTCGCGGCGATCGACACGATTTTTCCCAGTTTTCGCGACATGGCGGCCTTCGAGGCGGAATGCGCCAAGGCAGAGCGCGACGGCTTTACCGGCAAGATGGCGATCCATCCGACACAGGTGCCGGTCATCAACGCCGCCTTCACGCCGTCGACCGAGGCGGTGAAACACTCCATGGCGATCATTGCCGCATTCGAAGCGGCTGGAAATCCCGGCGTGGTCGGCATCGACGGCAAGATGTACGACCGGCCGCATCTCAAGCTGGCCGAGCGGCTTCTGGCGCGAGCCAGAGCGGCAGGAATCTCTGTTTAGTCTTTTCCCCAGCCCTAATCTTTTCCCCAACGAGGCCGGCGCATCGAGAATATCTCGCTGACGCTGGCATAGTCCATATAGCCGAGACGGCCGACATTGCCCGCCCTGACGATATCGAACATGCCGTCGTTCAGGAATGCGTCGTCGATATGCACGCCGACAACTTCGCCGGCAACGACGACGGCGCTCGTCGTCCCGTCCAGCGCCTTTGGCCGCAAGATCTCCGTCACCCGGCATTCAAGCGCCGCCGGCGCTGCCGCCACGCGGGGCGGCGCAACAAGACGCGACGGCGCCATGGCGAGATCGGCATAGTCGAATTCGCTGACGCCGCGCGGCGCATCGACCGCCGTGCGGACCATTTTTTCCGCGAGATCGCGGCTGACGAGATTGGCGACGAACTCGCCTGTCTCTTCGGCGAAGGTGGCGCTGTCCTTCTCGCCTTCGGACGAAAACCAGACGATGAAGGGTCGCGTCGAAAAAGCATTGAAGAAGGAATAAGGAGCGAGGTTGAGCTTGCCGGCCTTGTTCACCGTCGAGATCCAGCCGATCGGCCGTGGCGCCACGATCGCCTTGGACGGGTCATGCGGCAGCCCGTGACCTTTTGACGGCTCGTAAAACATTCAGCCGACCCAAGGCCCGGCATAATCGGCATAGAGTTTTGCCGGATCAGGCCGCGGCCGCTCCGGCGCCGGCCCTTGATAGGAGCCGACATGGACGAAGCCGACGACGCGCTCGTGCGGCGCCAGCCCTAGGATCGCCCTGCCCTCCGGCACATCGGAATACCAATTGCTGATCATGTTGGTGCCATAGCCCAGCGCATTGGCTGATATCATGAGGTTCATCGCCGCCATGCCGCCGGACAGGAACATTTCCCATTGCGGGATTTTTGGGTTGTCCTTCGGGCTCGACACCACGCCGATCACCAGCGGCGCGCGTGAAAAACGCGCCAGTTCCTGGCTGCGGCGGCCTTCCGGCAGCGGCCCTTCGCGCTGTTCGGCAAGTGCTGCCAGCTTCTTGCCGATCTCGACGCGTGCCTCGCCCCGGTAGAGGATGAAGCGCCAAGGCTCGAGGCGGCCGTGGTCCGGCACCCGCGAGGCAGCGGCAATCATCGTCGAGATGTCAGCGTCGCTGGGCGCCGGTTCCTTCAATTCCGGGATCGGTGCGGAATTTCGGGTCAGCAGAAAGTCGATGATCGGCGACGCCATGGGCGCTAGTCTCCTGGTGGAATTTGAGCTGAAGCGCACCATCGGGACATCGGGCGGCTCGGGCATTGGCGCGGCGCGCCGGACAAAGAGTTCTCTAGCAGAAGCTGATCGGACTCTTAAGCCTTGAAATTGCCACCGCCTTGGGCTTCAACGCAAGGCATGTTTGAGGGGACATTCCGTCTTTTCCTGATCTTGCTCGCTGCCGCACTGTTGATGGTGCCGGTTTCGCTTGCCGTCGCGCAGGATGTGGACGGCCTCGGCGATCTGAAGCTTCCCGGAATTTCGAGCTACGCACCTCCGAAAAGCGAGACATCGCTGGCACTGGGGAGCAGTGGGGCGATCACGCTGTCGGCGCAATTGACCGACAAGGGCGCCGACATCACGCGCGGCATCGTCTGGCGCGTCTTCAAGCCTGAGCCCACTGGCGACGGCAAGCTGCCGATGGTCGCCTCCGCCCATGGCGGCAGCGCGGTGTTTCAGCTCGAGCCCGGCAGCTATCTGGTTCATGCCTCCTATGGCCGGGCCGGCGCCACCAAGCGCATCACCGTCGGCAAGGACGCCAAGCGCGAAAGCCTCGTGCTCGATGCCGGCGGACTCAAGCTCGATGCCGTGCTGTCGGGCGGGGTGCGCATACCGCCGAAGAAACTGCGCTTTTCGATCTATGAGGGCCAGGCCGAAGCCAATCACGATCGCGCCCTGATCATACCCGACGTCGAGCCGAACAGCGTCGTGCGGCTGAACGCGGGCGTCTACCACGTCGTCTCGACCTATGGCTCGGTGAATGCGGTCATCCGCTCTGACATCCGCGTCGAGGCCGGCAAGCTGACCGAAGCGGCCGTCGAGCATCGTGCGGCGGAGATGACCATGAAGCTAGTACGCGAGCCGGGTGGAGAGGCGATTGCCGACACCTCCTGGTCGTTGCTCAACGAATCCGGCGATCCCATCAAGGAAACCGTCGGCGCCTTTGCTTCGATGGTGCTTGCCGAGGGCGACTACACCATCATCGCCAAGAACCGCGACCGCATCTACCAGAAGGATTTTACGGTCGTGGCCGGGCAGAACCAGGAAATCGAGGTTCTCGCCACGGAAGCCTCGGCGATCGATCCCCAAGAAGGCGCAGACTGAACGGCCCGGACACTGCCGTCCAAGTTTAGGATCCGCCGCATGGTTTGCCGATCAGGCCGCCTTGCGCATGCGTCGCGGCAGGAACTGGCCGCGGCCGCGCGATTCGGTGGGCGCCAGATCGAAAACGCCACGATGGAGGCGGTCGAGCAAAGCCTTGCGGTCGCGCAGCGGCTCCAGTTCGTCCCATCCCAGCACGTCGCCGACGCGCACGTCGATTGACTTGCCGGACAGCCGCGCGAATTCGTGGATGAGCAGCGAAGTACGTAGCGTCAGCGAAGCCCTGCCGACGAACTTCGCCACGCGCCCGTCACGCTCAGCCATATTCATCGGTCCGCTGACCAGGTGAAACAGCCGGCCGTTCTGACCGGAAAAATGCATTGGGATAACCGATGCCTTGGCATCCTGGACGAGACGGGCCGGAAACATTTTCCATGGCAGATCGCGCGCCCGGCCAAAACCTTTCGGCGCGGTGGCGACGCCGCCCGCAGGGAAGACGACGATGATGACGCCCTCCTTCAGCAACCGCACCGCCTCATGGCGCACCGCCATGTTGTTCTTCAGCGCGTCCTTGGTCTCGGAAAAGTCGATCGGCAGCGAATAGGGCTCCATCTCGCGGATCTTGAGCAGATCCTTGTGGATCATGACACGGAACGGGCGCTGAAGCTGCTCGGCCAGCGAGAGCACCGCAATGCCATCGCCGATGCCGAACGGATGATTGGCGACGATCACCAACGGCGTGCCGGGCAGGTTTGCCGGCGGCCATTGGCCGGCGGTCCGCACCCGGACGTCGATCAGTTCCAGCATGCGGCTGAACACGCGCTCGTCGGTCGGCACCACATGGCGGCGCCAAAAATCATAGAGCGCCGCGAAACGATCGCGGCCGGACAGGCCTTCGATGGAATGGATGAACCAGCGCGTCAATGCCGGCTGATGCGGACTGGCATAGGAAAGCTCGGGAAACGGTCTTTCGCGCATCTTCAGCTTGAGCATGAGGGCTCGTTACAAGGCTGGCGTGACAAGCATGTGAAATGGCGGGCATGTGAAAATGGCGGGGGATCGCCCAACCGCCATGAAGCCATCATTGCCACGACGACTGATCGCGCGGCAACCGACCATCTGGATCATGCACATCTACCTTGTCGTCGGCCGTCAGATTGGCGCTGAATATGACGAGATTGGTGCCTCCCGCATGCTGAAGCGAAGGAAAAAGCAGGCCGCGGCAACCGGCCGTGATCAGTATGTCGGAGAGTTTCCACGATGGCGGCGTCTTCTTGTCGATACGCGCGATAAGACGCCATTTACAATCCCATTCCGCCCATTCGGGACCCCAGATGAGGGGATCATACCCCGTCGACAAATCTACCACCTGATCCAACGTGACCTTGTAGGCCGCTAGTGTCGCTGGCGGAGTAATTGAAGCTCCCTGGCGATATTCATCGAGAGCCGTCTGCGGCGCGCGCGAGAGATAAAGCGCTTCGATCCCGGGTCGATTGAACCTACCTCCGTCAATCGCCGCACCGGCGCCGCTTACCGGAACATATGCCCATCTCGGCGTCAGGTAGCGATGGAAGACCTCGTCCGGCCCAATGCGGACGAGCTTCATCCGCGCGCGCCGTTTTCCAAGTCGCGGAGATAGCTCAACACTGCTTCAAAATGCCCTTCGGCCACCAATTCGGCTGCGGTCTTGTGATCGTATTCGGCGATCGGCTCGTTTCGATACCAGTAAATTGCTTTGCTAATATCTCCGGTGAGCGTCGCCGCGGCCGTGATCGCCTTGATCATTTCGCGCATCCGGCTTTGCAGTCGCTCAGAGGCCGGATTGCGAAGCGTGTTTCGGTGAACACCCGTCAGATCGGCCAGGTTCGTCACCTGGACACCAAGCGCTTTTGAAAAGCGTTTTGGTGAAATGTAAGGTGTGCGAGGTTCCTGAAGGCTCTCCACGAAGCCCGACACCATGGCGGCCTGCGTATTCTGAGCGATTGTCATCGGTCTTCTCCAGCGCTTGTGATGACACTTGTCTGCACAATATGTGCACATCTCTTTGCATATCAAGTGCCGATTGCCTCGGTCAGCGCTCAGATCAAAGAAAGTAGCCATCAACGGCGACGGAATTCTCGCCTTCTCGAAATGCCAAATACGAAGCGTCTGCTACGTCAACCCTGTCGGCGTGAGCTTCGCCAGCTCACTACCGACAGGGATGCGCCATTAGAGCCAGGTCTAGGCCGCCCGTTTGCGCTTGCGGTCGGGCGTCACCGCCTCTTCGGCAAGCATTGCCACCGCCTGCCCAAGGCCAAGCGATTCCTGGTCGCGCGAGCCGAGCCGGCGGATGTTGACCGTCTCCTCCTCCGCCTCGCGCTTGCCGCAGACGAGGATAACCGGAACCTTGGCCAGGCTGTGCTCGCGGACCTTGTAGTTGATCTTCTCGTTGCGAAGATCGGCTTCCGCCAACAGTCCGGCCGCCTTCAGCTGCGCGACGACCTTTTGCGCGTAATCGTCGGCATCTGAGGTGATCGTCGCCACCACCACCTGCAGCGGCGCGAACCACAGCGGGAAATGACCCGAATAATTCTCGATCAGGATGCCGAGGAAGCGCTCCATCGAGCCGCAGATGGCGCGATGCACCATCACCGGCTGCTTCTTTTCCGAATCGGAGCCGATGTAGAAGGCGCCGAACCGTTCCGGCAGGTTGAAATCAACCTGCGTGGTGCCGCATTGCCAGTCGCGGCCAATGGCGTCCTTCAGCACATATTCGAACTTCGGCCCGTAGAACGTGCCCTCGCCCGGATTGACGCCCGTCTTGATCCGGTTGCCCGACCGCGCCGCGATCTTGTCGAGCACGTCCTGCAGCACGCCCTCGGCATGATCCCACATCGCATCGGTGCCGACCCGTTTTTCGGGGCGGGTCGCCAGCTTGACGGTGATTTCGTCGAAGCCGAAATCGGCATAGGTCGACAGGATCAGGTCGTTGATCTTGATGCACTCGTCGGCGAGCTGTTCCTCGGTGCAGAAGATGTGGGCATCGTCCTGGGTAAAGCCGCGCACGCGCATCAGCCCGTGCAGCGCGCCGGACGGCTCATAGCGATGCACATTGCCGAATTCCGCAAGCTTTACCGGCAGATCGCGGTAGGACTTCAGCCCGTGCTTGAAGATTTGGACGTGGCCGGGGCAGTTCATCGGCTTCAGCGCAAACACCCGGTCGTCGTCGGTGTCGTCGCCGGCAACCGTCACCTTGAACATATTGTCCCGGTACCAGCCCCAGTGGCCCGACGTCTCCCACAGGCTCTTGTCGAGAACCTGCGGCGCGTTGACCTCCTGATAGCCCTGCTCGTCGAGGCGGCGGCGCATGTAGTTGACCAGGTTCTGGAACATCCTCCAGCCCTTGGCGTGCCAGAAGACGACGCCCGGCCCCTCTTCCTGGAAATGGAACAGGTCCATCTCGCGGCCGAGCTTCCGGTGATCGCGCTTTTCGGCTTCCTCCAGCATGGTCTGATAGGCGTCGAGCTGCGCCTGATCGGCCCAGGCCGTGCCGTAGATGCGCGTTAGCATCGGGTTGTTGCTATCGCCGCGCCAGTACGCGCCGGCCACCTTCATCAGCTTGAAGGCGTTGCCGATCTGGCCGGTCGAGGCCATATGCGGGCCGCGGCAAAGGTCGAACCAGTCGCCCTGCGCATAGATCTTGAGATCCTGATCTTCGGGGATGGCGTCGATCAGCTCGAGCTTGTAGCGCTCGCCCTTGTCGGCAAAGATTTTCTTCGCCTTCTCGCGCGACCACACCTCTTTGGTGAACGACTTGTTGCGCGCGATGATCTCGCGCATCTTCTTCTCGATCACCGGGAAATCGTCGGGCGTGAACGGCTCGTTGCGGGCAAAGTCGTAGTAGAACCCGTTCTCGATCACCGGACCGATGGTCACCTGCGTACCCGGCCACAATTCCTGCACGGCCTCGGCCAGCACGTGTGCTGCGTCGTGGCGGATAAGCTCCAGCGCGCGCGGGTCTTCGCGGGTGATGATCTCGATCTTGCCGGACTTGCCGAGCGGGTCGGAAAGATCGCGCACGACGCCATCGATCGCGTAGGCAACGGCCTTCTTGGCCAGCGACTTCGAGATCGATTCCGCCAGGCCGGCGCCGGTCATCGCGGCTTCATAGTCGCGGACGGAGCCATCGGGAAATGTCAGGGAAACGGAATTCAGCATAGAGTTCTCCTATCCAGTCCCGCAAACGAGCGCGGGTGGTGAAATGCATGTCGCCCAAAAGTGCGTAGCGGTTTTGGGGCGACCACATGCATAAAAGTAAAAGCCGGATGCGTCCGGCGGCAGTCTTTTATGGGCAGATTCCCGCGTCGTAAAGGCGGGTGGTGGATCACTTAGTCTTGTTTGATGAGATTCGGCAGCTCTTTCAGGAACATCGCACGCGTCTGAGGGCCCTTGGGCGTGTCCGATCGTTTCGTGTCGACCACAAGGCGGGCAAAGACGATCTTGCGGCCATCCTTTTGCGCCCAGCCGACAAACCAGCCAAGCGAGCGGTCATCCCTCACCTTGTCGGCGTCGTTGCGAAGCCTTGTGCTCCCGGTCTTGCCCTGCACCGTCCAGCCACCTGCCTGGAAGGTCGGCAAGATCGCCTTGGTCATCGCGAAGGCCTTGTCCGAAACCGGCAGGTTGCGGTCAAGCAGCCGACGCAGGAAATTCACCTGTTCGACCGGCGAAATCTTGAGGGAAGAATTCACCCAGGACCGGGTGAGGCTATCATTCTTGCCGGCGTTGCCAGAAACATCCGTGTTGCCGTAGTCGAATTTCGACACGTAGCCGGCAAAGCGCTCGCTGCCGAGCCGGCGGGTGATTTCCCGCGAAAACCACAGCACCGAGTCCTTCTCCCAGATCGTCGGGTCGACGGTTTTCTGGTCCCGCTTCACCGCATTGAACTCCGGCTTGTAGTCCCATGCCGGCGTGTGCTCGTCGATTAGGATTCCCGCATCATAGCCGATCAGCGACAATGGGACCTTGAAAGTCGAGGCGGGACTGAAGCGCTGGTCGCAAACCCCTTGCCGATACAGCGTTTCGCCGCTTGCAGCATCCAGGATCAGCGTGCATTCAACGTCGTTCTGCGGCTCGGATTGAGCGCGGATCGGAAAGCCCAAAAACCAGGCCAGAAGATAGAGAACCAAGGCGAAGACGAATGGACGGCGGTCTATCTGGCGCATTTGGCAATCTCTCCTGAGGCAGGTCAGGAGCGGCTTAGCGAGGCGTCTTGTCTCGATTTTGTCTTAAATGCGCAAGATGCGGTCAAGCTTAGCAAATCGTAAAGATCTGCCCGATTGCCCACGCCCCTACCGCCATCAGTCTTCCGGGTCACGCTTTTTTCCGATCCGCCAATACCGCCAGGGCGTGAACCAGACATAACGGTCTTCCAGCACTTCCGGCACCCGGTCGATACCATGCGTGCCGAACGGTCCGCAGCGCAGCACCCTGAAAAGCCCCATCCAGCCACCCGCCCACAGGCCGTGGCGGGCGATCGCTTCATGCGCGTATTCGGAGCAGGTTGGCAGGTGCCGGCACGAATTGCCGACAAAACCGGACAGCGTCAGTTGGTAAAAGCGCACGAGCGATGTGCCCAGCAGGCGACCGGGCGTCTTGCGCCACGGGCCGGGCCAGTTGCGCCCGCGCTGGAGCGACCTGGCGACATGCGCATGCCCATGTTGGTCGCGCACCGCATTCTCCGCATCGCGTTTCCTTGCACGATAGATGTGGACTTCGACCAGAGAACGCAATCCCCTTCTGATCACCGCCCTGTTGTCCGCCTCAGGCGCTTGGACGGCGGGCGGGATACCGATCGGCCAAGATATGCAGCGAGCAGCCGCGCTCTCTTCGCAGCGTCCGGCATATGGCGGCCTCGCGCCACGCGCTTGAAATGTCGCGACCCGGATGACATCGCCAAAAATGCTCAGAAACTGGATCATGGCCGCATCTCCTTTGAGTGTCGATTTGACCCCTGCTGGCCTTCATCCTCAAACGAGTATAGTTTCCACCTCGGATAACTTGAGATTATGCAAATGAAGCGCGGGCGCCTTCCCCTGACAGCATTGAGGAGTTTCGAAGCCGCCGGCAGGCAGCTGAGCTTCAGCCGGGCGGCCGACGAGCTCTTTGTCTCCCAAGCGGCGATCAGCCGTCAGATCCGCGAACTCGAGCTGTTCCTGCGCCAGCCCTTGTTCGTGCGCCACCATCGCCGCGTCGAACTTACCGACACCGGCCGGCGCTTGCTCGATCAACTCGTCAGAAGTTTCGACGCAATCGATGGGCTGCTTTCGGAAATGATGGCGACGCCGGCCCAATCCGTGGTCTGCGTCAGCGTCGAGCCTTCGCTTGCCGCATCCTGGCTTGTGCCGCGGCTCAATCGATTTCGCGAGCTGCGGCCGGATATCGACATTTCCCTCGACGTCGACCCGCGCCTGATCGAGTTCCGCAGCGATCAGGCCGAACTCGCTCTGCGCTTCAGCGCCCACAGCACGTCATGGCCGCGCAGCGAGGCGGAATGCCTTGCTTCGGTCATCTATTCGCCTGTGCTGTCGCCGGCTCTTTCCGCGGCCGATCCGGCACTGGAAAGCCCGGCCGACCTGCGGCGCTACACCTTGCTGCATGAAGAAAATCGGCAGAGCTGGGCTCGCTGGTTCGAGGCAGCAGGCGTAGCCGCGGATGAGATGCCGGAGCGTGGCCCGTTGCTGGCGGACGCGTCGCTGTCGAAGCAGGCCGCCTTGCTGGGGCACGGCGTTGCGCTGGCTGACCTTCTGCTAGCCAAGGAGGAACTGGCGACCGGTGCGTTGATCAAGCCATTCGGCACCGACATAGTTTGCGGCGCCTATTGGCTGGTTGCCAGGAGCCTGCGCAACCTATCCGAACCGGCTGCGGCGTTCGCCGAATGGGTCCGGGTCGAATTTGCCGAAAGCAGGCGTTCTCTGGAGGGTATTTAGGCTGCCTGTTCGGCGCGCTTCTTCTCGATCTGGCCGATCGCGTCGACCACGGCATCGAAGGTAAGCATGGTCGAGGCATGGCGGGCCTTATAGTCGCGCACCGGTTCGAGATATCTCAGGTCGGCGAAGCGGCCTTCCGGCGGCGCGCCGTTTTCCTTCAGCATCTTCAGCATCGTCTCGCGAACGCTGCGCAATTCATCCGCGCTGGCGCCGACGACATGCTGCGCCATGATCGAGGACGACGCCTGGCCAAGCGCGCAGGCTTTGACGTCATGGGCGAAATCGGTGACAACGCCGTCATCCATCTTCAGATCGACGGTCACGGTCGAGCCGCACAGCTTGGAATGCGCGCGCGCGGTTGCGTCGGGATGGTCGAGCCGGCCGATCCGCGCGATATTCCCGGCAAATCCCAGAATTTTCGCATTGTAGACATCGTCGATCATATTTTTCCAATCCGTCGCCGCCGAGCGAACAGCGATTGCCGCTGACGGTCTTCCTTTCGCTCGACACGATCATATATAATGGTGGTATTCGGGCATCGACAAGGTAATCCAAGGCCTTCGTTTTTGCCCAAACATGTTCACGCCGCTTACGGGCTGGAAACTGGGCACGTTTCTAACACCCGAAAGGTCGTGGTCCGTTCAACTCGTTCCTCCTGAGAGAGGAACTACGGGAGACGCCTTTATGGATGCCGTCATCAAGAAATTCATGCCCCCCTCCGCCTATCTGGAAAAGCCGGTCACCGACCGGCCGAGCGAAGCCGAAGCCGAGGCCGCGGTTCGCACGCTGTTGCGCTGGGCCGGCGACAACCCGGACCGGGAGGGCCTGGTCGATACGCCAAAGCGTGTGGTGAAGGCCTATCGCGAAATGTTCGGCGGCTACGACAAATGCCCGGCCGAGGAACTCGGCCGCACTTTCGAGGAAGTCGCCGGCTATGACGACCTCGTCCTGGTCAAGGATATAACGTTCCATTCGCATTGCGAGCACCACATGGTGCCGATCATCGGCAAGGCGCATGTCGGCTATTTGCCGGACGGCAAGGTTGTCGGCCTGTCCAAGATCGCGCGCGTCGTCGATATCTTCGCCCAGCGCCTGCAGACCCAGGAAGCAATGACCGCACAGATTGCCGGCGTCATCCAGGATGTGCTCAATCCGCGCGGCGTCGCCGTCATGCTCGAAGCCGAGCATATGTGCATGGCCATGCGCGGCATCCGCAAGGAGGGCTCCACTACGCTGACGTCGACCTTCACCGGTGTCTTCAAGGACACGCCCGAGGAACAGGTCCGTTTCGTCACCATGGTGCGTGGCGGCAGGGGCTGAAGACCCCCGCGGTCGCTAGCCATGATACCGGAAAGTGGGAACCGGTTCTCGGACAGGATCATGGCCAAACAACAAGACAGAGCCTCGCCCATTCCGATCCTATCGGAATGGGCGAGGCTCTGAACAAGGACCGGCGATGTCGGCAGTGGAATTTCCGAAAGCTCCATCAGACAAGAAGGCACTGGAAGAAAGCACGGTCTTTTCGCCGCGCTTCGATGCCAGCGGCCTCGTCACCGTCGTCGTTACGGATGCCGAAGACGGAATGCTGCTGATGGTCGCGCATATGAACACCGAAGCGCTGGCGCTGACGCTGGAAACCGGCATCGCTCATTACTGGTCGCGCTCGCGCAGCGCTCTGTGGAAGAAGGGCGAAACGTCCGGGAACGTCCAGACCGTCGTCGAGATGCTCACGGATTGTGACCAGGATGCCATATGGTTGCGCGTCAAAGTGATGGGCCACGACG
This sequence comes from Mesorhizobium sp. M6A.T.Cr.TU.016.01.1.1, assembly GCF_003952585.1. NCBI lineage: Bacteria > Pseudomonadati > Pseudomonadota > Alphaproteobacteria > Hyphomicrobiales > Phyllobacteriaceae > Mesorhizobium > Mesorhizobium sp. M6A.T.Cr.TU.016.01.1.1. Next base: position 5,472,598 of record NZ_CP034452.1, on the reverse strand, counting down.
CAACCTGCCACACCGGCCGGCGTTCTTGCTTCTATCGGACGGTGGGACTGATCGACGGCAAGGGGACGCTTGCCAGCGACGGCAGCAAGCCGCTGTTCGATGCGGAAGAAATGTATCGAAAGCCCCGTGAACCATCCAAATGAACCATTCGCCGGCCTGCAACCACGTATATTCATGATTTCGATACTGCCAGCCTCTATGTTGGCAGTCGGACAAGGGAGATTGTGATGCTCGAATGGGCGTCATCGCGCAACCGACTGGACGTTCGAGAGGCCAATGGCCTGTCATCGTCCGCCGGCGCATCCGAAACGAGCCCCGCCAAGAAAACAGGCATTTCGCTGGCATTGGGCGGCGGCTGCGCGCGCGGCTGGGCTCATATCGGCGTGCTGCGCGCGCTTGACGAAGCCGGCATCGAAGTGTCGATGATCGCCGGCACCTCGATCGGCGCGCTGGTCGGCGGCTGCTATCTTGCCGGCAAGCTGGATGAGCTGGAAGAATTCGCCAGAAGCCTGACCAAGCGGCGCATTTTTGGTCTTCTCGATCTCAATCTGCGCGGCAGCGGCCTGTTCGGCGGCATGAAGCTCGACGCACGGCTGCGCGAGCATATGGCCGGCATCCGGTTCGAGGATCTGCCCAAGCCTTTCGTCTGCGTCACCTCGGAAATCCGCACCGGCCATGAAATCTGGCTGTCGGGCGGCTCGCTGATCACCGCCATGCGCGCCTCATATGCACTGCCCGGTGTGTTCGAACCGGTCACTTGCAATGGCCGCGTGCTGGTCGACGGCGCGCTGGTCAATCCAGTGCCGGTCTCGGTCTGCCGCGCCTACGAGCAGCCGCTCGTGGTCGCGGTGAACCTTCACTACGATCTGTTCGGCCGCGCCGCCGTCATCAAGCACAGCGCCGGCGAACTGGTCGTCGAAAAGGATGCGCCAAGGCCCGGCCTGTTCGACGCAGCGCACCAGTACCAAACACGGCTCGGCATCACCGGCGTCATGGTCGAGGCCTTCAACATCATCCAGGACCGCATTTCGCGTGCACGACTTGCCGGCGACCCGCCCGATATGTCGCTGCAGCCTAAGCTCAGCCATATCGGCCTGACCGAATTCCACCGCGCCGACGAGGCGATCCGCATCGGCTATCAGGTTACGATGGCACAGATCAGCGAGTTGACCCGGCTGCAGACGGTTCTGGCCTAGCTCGTCGGCATAGGTGTTTGGCAGGTTGCAGGCTGTTGGCAGGCAGGATTTTCGCCGTTCGTCTGGGTCGACTATCGCCGACATTGGAGATTGGCCGAAGCCTTCCCAACTTCGTCATCCCAGGGCGAAGCAGGAGCGAAGCTCCGTCGCGGAGACCCTGGGATCCATGCCGTAACGCTAGTCAAAGAGTACAGCGGAGCAGAATTCTGCGCAGTGGCGGCGTTCCAATGTCATGGCATGGATCCTGGGGTCTGCGCCGCGTCGCTTCGCTCCTTGCTCCGCCCCAGGATGACGAAGCGATGGGCGTTTCGGCTAATCTCCAAGGCATGCGATCGCCAATACAAGCACGTCCGGCCTGTCAAAACTTCTGCGCTAAGGACCTAAGTCGGCTCACAACGCTCAGGCGCGTGCCGCATCGACGATGCGGAACTGCACCGTGCGGTTGCCGTTCCAGTGATTGCCCGACAGCGAACCGGCGACATGCACCGGCTTGCCCCTGTTCTTGAACAAGAATTCGCCGAGCGCCGTATCGACGGCGCGAAAGGCGATCGCCTGGATGCGGCCGCCGCTTTCCGACTGCAACTCGGCGCGGATGTGATTGGTGCCGACCGGCCTTGCATCGGCAAGGCGATGGCGCGGCAGCGCGAAGATCGGCGCGACATGCCCGGCGCCGAACGGGCCGGCTTTCTCCAATGCATCGAGCAGGCCGAGCGTTGCACCCTCGGCGGCCAGCGCACCGTCGATCGCCAGGCTTTCCTCACCTTGCAGCCGGAACACGTCGGCCGCCGCTCGTTCCTCGAAGAAGGCCCGGAGCGCGCCAAGTTTCGCCCGCTCCACCGTGATGCCGGCTGCCATGCCATGGCCGCCGCCTTTGACGATCAGCCCGGCAATGGCCGCCTCGCGCACCAACCGGCCAAGGTCGAAGCCCGACACCGAACGGCCTGAGCCCGTGCCGACGCCGTTGGCGTTGAAGGCGATGGCGAAAGCGGGCCGGCGCGCATGGTCCTTGAGCCGCGAGGCCAGCAGGCCGACGATGCCCGGATGCCAATTGGAGCTGGCGGTGACGACGATGGCCGGTCCATTGCCGCCGGCAAGCTCGGCATCGGCCTCCACCCGTGCCGCGGCCAGCATTTCCAGCTCCATCTGCTGCCGTTCCTGATTGAGCCGGTCCAGCGTCTCGGCGATGGTGCGGGCCTCGACGGGATCGTCGGTCGCGAGCAGGCGGCTGCCGAGCGCTGCATCGCCGATGCGCCCGCCGGCATTGATGCGCGGGCCGATCAGATAGGCCAGATGGAAGGTGCTGACCGGCTCGCCGATGCGCGAGACCCGCGCCAGCGCCGCCAGTCCTTCGTTCCTTTGCTGGCGTGCCATCTGCAGCCCTTTGACCACGAAAGCGCGGTTGACGCCGGTCAGCGGCACCACGTCGCAAACGGTCGCCAGCGCCACGAGGTCGAGCAAGCCAAGCAGGTCCGGCGGTGCGGCATCCGGCAGCCGGTCGCGCAGGATCTTCGCCGTCTGCACCAGAGCCAGGAAGACGACGCCGGCGGCACAAAGATGGCCCTGCCCCGAAAGGTCGTCCTCGCGATTGGGATTGACAACCGCTACCGCCGCCGGCAACGGGCCGCCTAGCTGGTGATGGTCGAGCACCACGACATCGGCGCCGGCAGCCTTCGCCGCGTCGATGGAAACGGCGCTATTGGTGCCGCAATCGACGGTAACGATCAGCGTCGCGCCGCGCGAGACGAGTTCGCGCATGGCCTCCGGATTGGGGCCGTACCCCTCGAAGATGCGGTCCGGTATGTAGATCTCCGATGGCACCGAGAAATGTGTGAGAAACCGCTTGAGCAGCGCCGAGGAGGCCGCGCCATCGACATCGTAATCGCCGAAGATCGCCACCCTTTCCCTTGCAACGATTGCCGCGGCGATCCGGGCGGCGGCCTTGTCCATGTCGGTCAGCGACGCCGGGTTCGGCAAAAGGTCGCGGATGGTCGGATCAAGGAACCGCTCGGTCTGCTCGGCGGTCACGCCGCGTCCGGCAAGGACGCGCGCGACGATGTCCGGCACGCCATAGCCTTGCGCTATGGCAAGCGCGGTCATGTCCTGCCGCTCGGTCAGCCGGTGTTCCCAGGAAACACCAGTGGCCGACTGCCTTACATCGAGGAAGATACGGTTTTCGCCCGTCATGCGACGCGCCGTCTGCGGATTGTCATTTCTCACAATATGCGACGGCTAGCCGAGTCGGGAATCAAAACTTTTCCAGATCCTGGTGCCTTGCTTTGATCTCGCGCACGGTTCGTGACGACGAGCGCAGCACGATCGTATGCGTGGTGATGGAATTGCGGCCGAACTTGACGCCGGCCAGCATGTTGCCGTCGGTCACGCCGGTTGCGGCGAACAGCACATCGCCGCGCGCCATGTCTTGTGTGCGATAAACCCGCTTCGGGTCGGAAATGCCCATCTTGGCCGCGCGCTCCACCTTTTGCGGCGTGTCGAGGATCAGCCTTCCCAGAATCTGGCCGCCGGTGCAGCGCAACGCTGCCGCTGCCAGAACGCCCTCCGGCGCGCCGCCGGTGCCGAGATAGATGTCGATGCCGGTTTCATCCGGATCGGTGGTATGGATGACGCCGGCGACGTCACCATCGCCGATCAGCCGGATCGCAGCGCCCGTGGCGCGCACCGCTTCGATCAGCGCGCCATGGCGCGGCCGGTCGAGGATGCAGGCGGTGATCTCCGACACCGCCACGGCCTTGGCCCTGGCCAGGCTCGCGATGTTTTCGGCCGGCGAGGCATCGATGTCGATGACACCGTCCGCATATCCCGGGCCAACGGCGATCTTGTCCATATAGACGTCGGGCGCGAACAGGAGGCTGCCCTTTTCCGCAATGGCAATGACGGCCAGCGCATTGGGCAGGTTCTTGGCGCAGATCGTCGTGCCTTCGAGCGGATCCAGCGCGATATCGACCGCCGGGCCTTTGCCGGAGCCGACCTCTTCGCCGATGTAGAGCATCGGGGCCTCGTCGCGCTCGCCCTCGCCGATCACCACCGTGCCGTTGATGGCGAGACGGTTGAGCTCCTCGCGCATCGCGTCGACTGCGGCCTGGTCGGCGGCCTTTTCGTCGCCGCGTCCGCGCAGCCTGGCCGCCGCAACCGCGGCGCGTTCGGTGACACGCACCAGTTCCATGGTGAGTATCCGGTCAAGGCCGGCGACGATGTTCTGGGCAACGTTCATCGGTGGACAATCCTCGTTGGTGCATTGCCTCCCGCCAGAGGCGCGCTGGTTGTGTCAAAGCTCCATGACAACAGCAAGACCTGAGCGGGTCTTTTTTGAAAACACAACGATATCAATCGATTGAAAGGAAAGCGTAAATCTCTACTCTGCCCGCTCGATGCGAATGACTTGAGGCTTGTCGGTCAGATGGTCGTCCTTAGTTATGCCTTCGACGGCCTTGCGCACCGCAGCTTCTGTCGTCTCGTGGGTGACGAGGATGACCGTCTTCTGCAAAGCGGTATCCGGCCCGGCGGCGTGCTGCACGATCGATTCCAGCGAAATGTCGTTGTCGGCCATGCGCTTGGCGATGGCGGCAAAGACGCCGATGCGGTCATGCACGGTCAGCCGGATGAAATAGCCGCCGGCATGGCTGCGCATCTGCGCCTTCTTGTAAGGTCGCAATTCCTTCGCCGGCAGGCCGAAGACCGGACCGTGCTGGAAACCGGGCCGGCTCTTGGCGATGTCGGCAATGTCGCCGACCACTGCCGATGCGGTGGCATTGCCGCCGGCACCGGGACCGGAGAGCAAAAGCTCGCCAAGGATGTCGGTTTCGATGGCCACCGCATTGGTGACGCCGTGCACCTGCGCGATGACCGAGGCTGTCGGCACCATGGTCGGGTGCACGCGCTGTTCGATACCGCTTTCCGTGCGCTGGGCGACGCCGAGCAGTTTAATCCGGTAGCCGAGATCGCCGGCCGCTCGGATGTCGGCCTGGCTGATGTTGGAAATGCCTTCCATGTAGATGTCGTTGGCGGCAATCCTCGTGCCGAAGGCAAGGCTGGTCAGGATCGACAGCTTGTGCGCGGTGTCGTGGCCCTCGATGTCGAAGGTCGGGTCGGCCTCGGCATAGCCCAGCCGTTGCGCGTCCTTCAGGCAGGCGTCGAACGACAGGCCTTCGGCTTCCATGCGGGTCAGGATATAGTTGCAGGTGCCGTTGAGGATGCCGAAGACACGGGTTACCGAATTGCCGGCCATCGCCTCGCGCATCGTCTTGATGACCGGAATGCCGCCCGCCACCGCCGCCTCGTAATTGAGCAGCACGCCCTTCTTCTCAGCGATCTCGGCCAGCGCCACGCCATGCTTGGCGAGCAGGGCCTTATTGGCGGTGACGACGTGGCGGCCGGCTTCAAGCGCCGCTTTCACGGAAGAGCGCGACGGCCCCTCGTCGCCGCCGATCAGCTCGACGAGGACATCGATGTCGGCGGTCTGCGCCATTCCTACCGGATCGTCGAACCACTTGGCCGCGCCAAGATCGACGCCGCGGTCGCGTTTGCGATCGCGGGCCGAAACGGCTGCCACAACGACCTCGCGGCCGCATTGCCGCGTCAGTTCCGCCGCCTTGTCGCGCAGCACACGCGCCACCGACGCGCCGACGGTGCCGAGACCGGCAATTCCAACACGCAACGCTTCAGCCATGTCCGGCGACGCCCCTCAAGGATTTGGTCGATGTGATATCGGGCAACTCAACGATGCGCGGCGAGCGGCACCACATTGTTGGGCTGCTTGGCGCTGGACGCCAGGAAACGCTTGATGTTGCGCGCCGCCTGCCGGATCCGGTGCTCGTTCTCGACCAGCGCGATGCGCACATGGTCGTCGCCGTGCTCGCCGAAGCCGACGCCCGGCGCCACCGCCACGTCGGCGTGCTCGATCAGAAGCTTGGAGAATTCGAGCGAGCCGAGATGCTTGAACGGCTCCGGTATCGGCGCCCAGGCAAACATCGACGCCGCCGGCGCAGGAACAGTCCAGCCGGCGCGGCTGAAGGCGTCGACCATGACGTCGCGGCGCTTGTGGTAGATATCGCGCACTTCGGCGATGTCGGCGCCGTCGCCGTTGAGCGCGTGCGCGGCCGCCACCTGGATCGGCGTGAAGGCGCCATAGTCGAGGTAGGACTTGACCCTGGTCAGCGCCGAGATCAGCCGCTCGTTGCCCACGGCAAAACCCATGCGCCAGCCCGGCATGGAAAAGGTCTTCGACATCGAGGTGAACTCGACCGCCACGTCGATCGCACCCGGCACCTGCAGCACCGAGGGCGGCGGATTGCCGTCGAAATAGATTTCCGAATAGGCAAGGTCCGACAGGATGATGATGTCGTTCTTCTTGGCGAAGGCCACCACGTCCTTGTAGAAATCGAGCGAGGCGACCTGCGCCGTCGGGTTCGACGGGTAATTGAGGATCAACGCCAGCGGCTTCGGGATCGAATGGCGGATGCCGCGCTCCAGCGCCGGAATGAAGCCATCGTCCGGCTCCACTTGCAACGAGCGGATGACGCCGCCCGACATGATGAAACCGAAAGCGTGGATCGGATAGGTCGGATTAGGGCACAGGATCACGTCGCCGGGCGCGGTGATCGCCTGCGCCATATTGGCAAAACCTTCCTTCGAGCCCAGCGTCGCCACCACTTGCGTGTCCGGGTCGAGTTTCACGCCGAAACGGCGGGCATAGTAACTGGCCTGGGCGCGGCGCAGGCCGGGAATGCCGCGCGACGACGAATAACGATGCGTGCGCGGATCGCGCACGACCTCGCATAATTTGTCGACGATGGCCTTGGGCGTCGGCAGGTCCGGATTGCCCATGCCAAGGTCGATGATGTCGGCGCCGCGCGAGCGGGCACTGGCCTTCAGCCGGTTGACCTGCTCGAAGACATAGGGCGGAAGCCGGCGGACCTTGTGAAATTCTTCCATATCAATTCCAGAGGTGGGTCAATTCCAGAGGTGGTTTTCGGTCGCGCGATATAACCCTATTTGCAGGTAGGGTCGAGGGCGGGATCGCATTTGGCTTCGATCTGCTTCAGTGCATCGGCGCCGTGCTGCTTTGCCAGCGCGTTCAGCGTCGCCGGGTTCGTCACCCTGACAGCGCCGCCTTTCGAGCCTTGGGTCTGCTCGTCGGCCTTCAACTGGGCGAGCTTGGCGTTCTTTTCCGCGTCGGTGAACTGCTCCGCCGCCACCTTCGGCGGAATATTCAGGTTCGGATAGGTGCCGGTATCCTTCGGCCCGTCGGTAGCCGAGACCGGCGTGGCGCCTTCGATGTTGGTGCTCGAACAGCCGGCGATCGCCAGCAAAACGACCGCCGCGCCCATGCGGCAAAAACGACCAGTGCCAGAAAAACCGGTTTCGCCAATATTAATCGTCATATTGTTTCCTTAGGCAGCCGAGGTAGAGCGCATTGGACCCTGTCGGATGTCCCATGATAATATGTCAAGAAAACGCTTCGGGAGGAACCCCGCCAACCATGTCCAAAACACCCGATTCGGGCAAAGCGGAAGATGACCGGCCTTCGACCGTCGAGCAATATCTGGTGAAGGACCCGGAACGCTTCGCCTTGAACATGGCGCGCATGATCGAGCAGGCCGGCAAGGCGGCTTCCGCATGGGCCGAGCCGCGGGAAAAAGGCGAGGTGCGCGACCATGTCGCCGAGCCGTTCGTCGACATGGTGAAAACCTTCTCCAAGCTCAGCGAATACTGGCTTTCCGACCCGCAGCGCGCGCTGGAGGCGCAGACGCGGCTGTTCTCCGGCTATATGACCGTCTGGGCCAACTCCATCCAGCGCATCAGCGCCGGCAGCGAAGATGCCGACGACGCGGTCAAGCCCGAGCGCGGCGACAAGCGTTTCCAGGACCCCGAATGGGGCCGCAACGCTTTCTTCGATTTTCTCAAGCAGGCTTATCTCGTCACCTCGCGCTGGGCGTCCGAGCTGGTCGAGCACGCCGATGGCCTGGACGAGCACACCCGCCACAAGGCCAGCTTCTACGTCAAGCAGGTGGCCAACGCCATCTCGCCGTCGAATTTCATCCTGACCAACCCGGAACTGTTTCGCGAGACCATCGCCTCGAATGGCGAAAACCTGGTGCGCGGCATGAGGATGCTGGCCGAGGACATTGCAGCCGGCAAGGGCGACCTGAAACTGAGGCAGGCCGATTATTCGCCCTTCGAGATCGGCAAGAACCTGGCCACGACACCCGGCAAGGTGGTGGGCCGCAGCGATGTCGCCGAGATCCTGCAATACGATCCGGCGACCGAGACCGTGCTGAAGCGGCCGTTGCTGATCTGCCCGCCATGGATCAACAAATTCTACATTCTCGATCTCAACCCGCAAAAATCCTTCATCCGCTGGGCGGTCGAGCAGGGCCACACCGTTTTCGTCATCTCCTGGATCAATCCGGACGAGCGGCACGGCACCAAGAGCTGGGAGGCCTATATCCGAGAGGGCCTGCAATACGGCCTGGACACGATCGAAAAGGCCACCGGTGAAAAGGACGTCAACGCCGTCGGCTACTGCGTCGGCGGCACGCTTATGGCGGCGGCCCTGGCGCTGATGGCGCAGGAAGGCGACCACCGCATCAAATCGGCCACCTTCTTCACCACCCAGGTCGATTTCACCTATGCCGGCGACCTGAAAGTGTTCGTCGACGAGGAGCAGGTCGCGGCCGTCGAAAAGGCGATGAACGAGAAAGGCTATCTCGACGGCACCAAGATGGCGACCGCCTTCAACATGCTGCGCTCAGGCGACCTGATCTGGCCCTATGTCGTCAACAACTACATGCGCGGCAAGGATCCGCTGCCCTTCGACCTGCTCTACTGGAACGCCGATTCGACCCGCATGGGCGCGGCCAACCATTCCTTCTACCTGCGCAATTGCTATCTCGAGAACAGACTTTCGCAAGGCATGATGGAGCTGGCGGGCCGCGTTGTATCGCTGAAGGACGTCACCATCCCGGTCTACAACCTCGCCTCGAAGGAAGATCACATCGCGCCGGCGCTTTCGGTTTTCCTCGGCTCGAAATATTTCGGCGGAGAGGTCGACTACGTCATGGCCGGCTCCGGCCACATCGCCGGCGTCGTCAATCCGCCGGCGGCGCAGAAGTACCACTACTGGACCGGCGGCAAGCCGGCGGGCGACTTCGACCAGTGGATCGCCAACGCCACCGACCATCCCGGCTCCTGGTGGCCGCACTGGCAACGCTGGATCGAGGCCAGGGACAATACCCGCGTGCCGGCCCGCAAACCCGGCAAGCGCATGAAAACTCTGGGCGATGCGCCAGGCACCTATGTCAAGGTGCGTGTGTAACCTTCTGTAATGTGTGGTGAGTTGACGCGCCGGTAAAAGAGGACGAAATGGTGTCGTCAACCCTTAACTAGCCCCGATTCCTCTCTAGCCGTCGAAATACTCTGGGGCTTGCGGATTTGACACAGGTCTCGTTTCCGTTCGGGGACAAGGAATCATTTCGGCGAGACGTTGCGACGCCGCGCCAATGCCGTACCGGCCGGACATCGAGGGGGAATTTTGTTTTGAAATCAGCAGGATCGCGCCTCGCGAAGGGAGAACGCCGCGCCATTGCCGCCGCGCTTTTCTCCGTGCTCCTGGCGTCCTGCACCTCAGCCGGCGACCCGTCTCTGTCGGTCGGCATGCCGGGGTACAACGCCTCCGCTACGGACATCGGCACCGCCCCCGGCACCCAACAGGTCGCCGCCGATTCGTCGTCGCAGATCACGACTTCACAGATGACGATGACCGCCGAGGGCGATGCAAGCCTTCCCGAGCAGGTCGCTTATGTGCCGATGGCGAAGCCGGGCACCCAGGAGGGCGCCAAGTCCGATGCCGGCTTCCCGGTCACGGCTCCTGCGGGTGCCGAAGCGACTGCGGGCCAGACGCCGCAGCCACAGGAACAGTCCGCGAAGACGGTTGAGCAGGCCGACGCTGCTGCGCAGAAGACACAAACAGCCGATGCCGGCACGAAGTCCAAGGCCGAGGCCTCCGCGCCGGCGGTGAGCAATCCGGTCTATGTGACCGCGGGAGAGCCGCAGCCGCAGGCCTATGCGCCGAAGAAAAAGGGGTTCCTCGCCTCTTTGTTCAGCGCCACGCCCGCCTCGGCGGCCCCGCAGGCCAACAACAGGTCGGGCGAGCAACCGGCGACCGCTCAGCCCAAAACGGAGGCGGCAAAACCGACCATCACTTTGGCCTCGGCCAAATCGGCTGAAAAGCCGGTGCAACTGGCCTCGATCGGCGATACCAGCCATTTCACCGACGACGCGCTGCCCGGCGTGCGCAAGACCGCACTCTTCGAGATCAAGCGCAAATCTGGCCTCGACGACGAGAGCGACGTCGATCTCAACGAGGATGAAGGCGGCGCCTATCAAGTGGCATCCGCTGCCGGCCTTGCCCGGCTGGCGCCCAACGGCCTTTTGAAGCAGACCGAGAATGTCGATGTTGCTTGCCTGAAGCCTTCGCTGGTCCGCGTGCTGAAGACGATCGAGGGTCACTACGGCAAGAAGATGATCGTCACCTCCGGCTACCGCGACCCGGCCCGCAACCGCCGCGCCAACGGCGCCAAGAATTCGCTGCACATGTATTGCGCCGCCGCCGACATCCAGGTTCCAGGCGTCTCGAAAGCGCAACTGGCTAGCTATATCCGCAACATGCCCGGGCGCGGCGGCGTCGGCACCTACTGCCATACCGAATCCGTTCACATCGACGTCGGCCCCGAGCGCGACTGGAACTGGCGCTGCCGCCGCCGGCGGTAAGCTGGTTCTCCCTCCCGTTTGTGTAACATCCGCAGTGTGCCGTCCGAGGACGGCATGGGATGGCGCGTAGAGCCGGCTAAATCGCCGAAAAGGCGTGGTTTTGCGGCCACTGAAAAAAGTTGTCGCAGGCGGCGGCAGACGGGTTGCCGGTTTGGTGCAACGCAACTATAAGCGCTCACATCTGAGCGCGCCCATCGTCTAGCGGTCAGGACACCGCCCTTTCACGGCGGTAACAGGGGTTCGATTCCCCTTGGGCGTACCAGACAAATCAAGCACTTTAAGCCTCTTCGGCCCGATTTCATCGAATATCCACCGAATAAACCCCCGCGAATTTCAGCGAACAGATTCGGCGTGAGCCGGAATCCGCCTTGTTGCTTTCCAAGGGTTCCCTGCCACTATCGGCAGGTCCGCGCGACATGGCCGCGACATGGGAGGGGCACTCGAATGGCCGACTACCGGGAGATTTCGCAGGAGTATGCGAAGAGCGCTATCGGCGCAGCGATGTTGATCAATGCCGGCGCGTCGGTCGCCGTTCTAAGCCAAGTGGCCGAGCTCTATAAGCTTGACCTGCTGAGTTCCGTTGTCTGGTCAGTCATGGCTTGGACCGTCGGCGTGGTCCTGGCAGCCCTCGCCTGGCCGACCGCCTTTCTGTCTTCGAGATTTGTGGACAAAAGCGAGAGAGACCAAGGCATGGAGCGAGCTTACCTAGAGGTATCAAATCGGTGGATGGCCGTTGGCCTAATCTTGGTCTTTGCCTCTATTCTTTGCTTCGCACGAGGTGCGGCCTACATGGTGGCCCAATCTTCGTTTATATCGGAACATCCGCCGATTCCGGCCGCCTCGCCGTGAAAAAAGCCCGCGACCGTGAGGAAGCGCAAGCGCGCCGATGACAACCCGACCCGCCAACAGAAGATGGCCACAGGATATCGGTTTTTTCTTTTCGATAGCCTGCTTTTCGGCCGGCGTGGTGTGTACCTTTGTCCTCCGGAATCATGACGAGCCTTCTGACTCAAGCGTGGTTTGCACGATATTCCTGCTCATCATGGTGTTTTTTACCCGCTACGGTCGGGCCAAATTCGAGGACCATTTCAGGGGTTTCAAAGAGGCCGGCTGGACGGAGGAGATGATCATCCAGGTTGGGCGCGCTCAAGCAGCGATCGCTGGAATTGTTTCACTGGTCTGCTTGATGACCATAGTCAAAAATTACCTCGTTCAGTAAGGCTTCTTCGGCCCGGCCTCTCGGAACTCGAATGCTGCTGGACCCATGGCAATGGGTTTTCCGTAGAGATTGGAAAGAATTTCCTGCCTGGCACATATTTGAAAAGCCCGCCACCTGAGGCAGCGGGCATTCCGATCAGACTTCGCGGAATAATGGTGGACCTGAGACGTTGTCGATAGAGAACACCCTACCAAAGGAGGTTATCGATATGCGCCTTTTCGTCCTGTTTTCGGTATTACTTTTGACTGCCTGCATGACAGCACCACGCGGCGCGGCTCCACCCGCACCGCCAACCGCGTCTACATCGAGCGGGAGCAATAGTGGCAATGCCGGCGGTACTGGCGGTGGCGGCTACTAAAGACGCGAGCGACACTCAGTTTTGGAAATCGCAGAGAACGTTAATCGCGACGAACTGACCGCCCCAGCAAAAAAAGCCCGCCACCACCGGAGGCAGCGGGCTGTGGCCCTCATTTGAGCGTGATTAGATCCAGCGGTCCCGGCGCTGGCCGCCAGCCACAAGAACAAGGCCCAACAGCAAGCCTACAGCCGCGCCCAGCATGAAGGCTGACGATACCGTGCCAGGATTTTCTTGAACGACACCGGAAGCAGTAGACGCCCTATTGCGAAGTGCTTGCGTTGTCCGAGACACGCTATCGGCCGCGCCCTCATACCAACCAGTGGCTTCCTCGACCACCTCTTCAGCGCGCTCCGCGAGCGTCCGATTGATCTTGTTGATCTCGCGCTTCAGCTGCGCAACTTGCTTCTCCAAGGCTTCCTGAGCTTCGCGCTGCGTCTCCGTCGGTGTTGCGGCTTCGTTTGGGTCGTCGGCCATTGTGATCTCCCCTTTTGGTGGGGCTCAACGGACGCCGCGGCGTAAGGTTCCTCATCGAAAAAAACCCGCCACCGTGAGGCAGCGGGCTAAATCTTCTGCAAATTTGCGATAGATCAAATTATCTGGGGATCGTCCCATGTCGCATACCGCGGATGGCGCCGCGGTTCACCGAACACACGGCCAAGGATGCGGAAGCAGGATTTATCTCTGTTCATCATTCTGTATGAAGTCGCCATCCCGCCTATAAGCAACTTCTCGTCCTCGCTCCCTTCGGTCGCAAAACGCCCGCCGCAATCCCGGCCGGCGTTGGGGGGTATACCATCTCATTGCATGAGGATTGCCGCCCGCCCACATCGCGACGACAATGCAGCCGAGAAAGCGAAACAGACGGCAGCGCGTAGGTCTTCCGCGATCACGGAAGTTACATGAGTCGCCAAGGTCGGTACTTTCCAACGGCGGACCCCAATCCGCCCGGCCGGCGCCCTACAGGCAATCTACCCCAACGCCCCCCACAGTGGCGCCGGCCACTTTCAGCCCCCTCGTTCGAAAGTTGGCTTCCAATCGCGATTGCGCGCCCGCTGCTGGCCTTCGTAATCAGGAATGCATGTGAAGAACACCTGCCGGCGGTCACGGCCGGCAGCCTTGCAATTTGACCAGACAAAGAGCCCGGCTAGGTCGTCATGCATCGAGCCCTGGTCACGGCCGAGCCTGTCAATCAGCGCCTGGATGTCGAAGCGCTATGATTAGCTCTCACTAATATGCTATACGCAAAATGGTGAGGGGCTAGTTCCATGAGACAGCTAGGACACATTGCATTGGCGTGGCTTGTATTGCCCGGCGATGCAGATGCCCATGATTGGTATACGGGCAAGACTGATCCCGTTCTTTACTATGACTGCTGCGGAAACAAGGATTGCCACCCGATCGATTCCAACGACGTCAGGATGACTAAAGACGGCTATTTCGTCAGGCTGCCGCGCCCCGCTTACTTGAATGAAACCCAGGAAGCGGAGTTGTTTATCCCCAGAGAGCGTGTCCAGACCTCGCCTGATGATCGATACCATATATGCGAACGACTAATGACGTTCTATCGAACGATCATTCCCCGTTTGGAGTTCGAGGCCTATCGCAGATTCAGATGGACGTGCTTCTTCGCACCCCGAGGGACAAGTTCAATCCCGCCGGATGAGATCTACTCCCGGCTTTTGGATTTCAAACTTACCCACGACCCATATTAGAGATGGCTTGAATTTTGTGCTAAGCAGGATCATGAATTCCGGCATTTGTCATCGTCCCAGAAATCCTGCAGCGAAGCGTGCCTTAGGTCTTCCTCGCCGCGCAAGTGCTTCACCCGGGCTTTGATCCCCGGCTTAACCCACTGTGTTGACGGCCGCTTTGGCATATCTTTGGGCGGTGGCCCGGCATGTTCCTGGACGCGCTGCCACAGCCGCTCCCGCATCTCGCGATTGACGCTGACAGAGGCGCTGCCGACATATTTCCGGGTGCCTGGCTCGGCCATCAGGGCGAATGCCGGCTTTCCAGCCTCACGCTCGACGCCGAGCAGCTCGAATTCCCCGACGGTGTAGCATTTTGTCATCAGCCAGTTGGTCGAAGGGCCGCTGCGATACTTGCTGTCTCGACGCTTGGACACCATTCCCTCAAGGCCGGCCTGGTCGATCAGGCGATAGATCGCATTGGCGTCGCCCGGAAGCGCCTGGCTGAACTGGATGTGGATGTTTGGCGGGATGATGCCGGCAAGGATGTCGCGGCGCTCCTGCAGCGCCATGTCGCGCAGGTCGTGCCCGTTGAGGTGCAGCAGATCAAAGGCAACAAAATAAAGATCGTGCTGGCGCCGCGTGATGGCCTTGCGCAAAGCTGCGAAATCCGACAGGCCGGCATCATTGAGCCCGATGATCTCACCGTCGATGATGGCGCTGTCCGCATCGAGCGACTTCGATGCGGCGGCCAGGTCGCGGTATTTCGCCGTCCAGTCCAAGCCACGGCGGGTGAAAATGCGCGTTCCGCTTTCGTCAACGATCATTTGCGACCGGTAGCCGTCGAACTTGAGCTCATGTAGCCACACGCCGCTTTCGGGAGGCTTCTCCACCAAAGTCGGCATTAGTGGCGGCACAAACATCAAACGCATGCATTGACTCGCAAAACTGCGATTCAATTAGCATGCGCTTAATTAGTTCCCATTTTAACGAATCGTTGACCGCGCTGTCCCAGAATAGGACGGCGCGGTCAAACCCAACCGGATTGCGCAGGCGGCTCCGGCAATTCAGCACCCCGCCTCACTGTCGGAGCCGCTTCCACACTCCTCTAAATACCAGCAACGGTTGAATCAACTGTTACCGCACGTGCTTTCCAATGCGCTTTCCCAGTCGTTAGACTTTGATGGAACAGGGCCTCGCCTTCACGGTTGACGCTGAGACAGTCCATCTCTGCGAGGAAGCAGAACGGCCAAGATAACATCTGCAATGCCCGGGCCGCCCTCAAACTGGTCCGTATGGCGATCGAACAGACCTGCCCCGCTGGCGTGTTACCTAGCGAGGAGGCTGTCCTGCTGTTCTATCATCCCGAGCCGATCCACGAGGGCGAAGCGCTTGCCAAAGCCGTCATTGAGACGGGTCGAGAGACTAACCCGATGAATGCGCACATGATCGAGAAGACACCATGACTCATGAGTTGCAGAGAACTTGCCCGCGACGCCAGCATAACCTGTATTTCGCCGCAGGGTGTCCGGGAGTTGCTCGATGGCCGGCACGAGAGCGGCCCGGCCAATGTTCTTCGAGGTGAACAAAGGCCGGGCCTGATCTAGTTTCCTGTGCGTAGCTCCGTCAGGTCACAGCGAATGATGCTGCCATGGGAAATGGCTGGCGAGCTGCGTTTGAGCTGCGTCTCCCGTCCCGTCGCTGTCCAAAGAGAGCGACCCGGTTGAACTGTCGTAGCTGACATGGTCGGAACGATCATGCGCAGCCGTACCGGCAGACAGAGCGTCGGAAAGCCCTCCCGACTTGAGCCCGTCGAAGAAGGCCTGGTCGAAGTGAGGCTTGTCCTGCAGCTTGTCCTGGAGCTTTTCCTGAAGCCAGCTGAAGTCGAAGGCGTCGTGGCCACCGCGGCCGGACATGATCTCGGCGGCGCCGCTCTTGCTGGCGTTGGCGCCGACATTTTCATCGCCCTGGACGGTGTGGGCGAACCCGTTGCCGGCCGTTTTATCGTGTGGACCGGCGAGAGACTCCGAGCCGCTAGAAAGGGCGGCCAACACCCGGTCGACACTGCTGCCTGCCTTGTCGCCGGCGACATGGGAGGTGTCGCTGCCGTCATCGCCGGTGGTGACGTCCGAAGGGACAGCCGCAGTGGAGCTGCTGTCGCTCGTGGTGGTGTCGGAAGCGGCGGTCACAGTAGAGCTGTCGTCGCTGATGGTGGCGTCGGAAGCGGCGGCCGCAGTGGAGCTGTCGTCGCTGATGGTGGCGTCGGAAGTAGAGCTGCTGTCGCTGGTGTGGGAGTCAGAAGGGACAGCCGCAGTGGAGCTGCCGTCGCTCGTGGGGATGTCGGAAGCGGCGGCCACAGTAGAGCTGTCGTCGCTCGTGGTGGCGTCGGAAGCCGCGGCCGCAGTAGAGCTGTCGTCGCTGATGGTGGCGTCGGCAGGGGCAATCACGGTAGAGCTGTCGTCGGTCGTGGTGACGTCGGAAGCGGCGGTCCCAGCGGTGCTGAGATTGTGTTCCCGGAAAACGGCTTGCAGTTCCGGGGAGCTCTCAAGTGCGACGTCGCCTTCCTGCGAACCCCAGGCATAGGCAAAGTCGAATTCGGGCGACGGAACCAGTTCGTCCCAGTGGTCCATCATCGTCTGCAGCTGATCCGCCGTCGGCATGACGTATTTGCCGCCCGTGTTGGTCGTCCAATTGCCGCCGCCAAAGGTCTGATGGATCGGAACGATCTGGCTGGTCGGGATGCCCGACTCCACCGCTGCAGCCACGGTTCTGTCGATCATGTCGTAGTCGACCGTGTCTGTGCCCGTGCGCACCGGATAAGCGCTTATTCCAAACAGATCGATATGCGTGTTGTCATAGTTGTAGGTGTTGGAAAAATCCGGGTTTTCGGCAGACCCCATGTCCATCGCGGTGATGAAGGTCTTGGCTTCTGGCATACGAGAGTGGATCCAGTCGGATTCGGCTTTCAAGTCCTCAGCGTCTACCTGTGTGTGGTATTGGCCGGTGGGATCCGGCTCGTCGACGAGAAAAAACCCAAATACCTTCGGATTGCCAAGGAAGGGGGTGACTTTGTCGATAAAGGACTGGGTTACGCCCTCGCCCTCGTTGAGCCAGACCATAGCCTTCGTGCCATCCGGCAGCTCGTTGACCTGGTCAATGTATTGAACGTCAACCAGATTGAAACCGGCGCTTGCGACTTCTGTGGCGGACCCACCTGCTGCGAAATGAAGTGCCATTTATATTCCTTTTTTTCTTAGCGCCCCGCGGTGCCTGCCTACTAGACGGCGTATATTAGCGCCAAATCAAATACCCGCACCCCTCTGATAGAATTTTTGAGATTTTTGGTATTGCATCGAGTGTCGCAGCCCGGATTTCACCGCACAAAGTGCGCGCTCCTGCCAATGTCGATTTCGTGGAAACAATCCGTAGACAGTCTTGATAAACTATCAAAATATTCCTTTTTTGTTCCTAGGCGTACCGATCCGTTCGACGCGCTTGGTAACGCAAATATCAACATTTGTTGTTTCTGACTGCTGCAATCACTGTCTCCTGCTGACGCATCTGCTCGATTTTTGCGCTCTGGCGGGCAGTCACAACGAGGCGACGCTGGCCGCCTCATAGCCAGTTTGGACTATTTGTTTGAACAATCTTGCCCCGGGCGATCGCAGTTTGCGATGTCACGCTGGCGACGGTGCCCATTGCCGCGTTTGAGTTCGGGATAGGTTCGTTGTCTCCCCTGCCGCGGCAAGCCGCTCAAACGACTCGGCGCCGCCTCGTCACGGTGCCGGTTGGGGCCAGCGCTGTAACGCAGCACGGCCAACGTCCGTAAGCGCATACACCCCGCGCTCGGCCCTGGCGAACCAGCCATAGACATTGTGAAGCAGGATATTGGCGGCGCGCGGCGAAATGGTTTTCAGGTCGCGCGGGCGCTTCGGGCCGTCCACCATGGCAGCGGCGCAGGCCAGCGCATCCTGCCGGTAAGCGGTCATTATCGGCGTTCGCGAGCCGCCGCCGACGACAGGGTCGCCGCGCCGGCGCTGATGCTCGTCCACCAGGCGCGATCTTCGCCTCGGATCTCGCCGGGGCGGCAAGGCTGCCGGGCTGAGCAGCAATTCAACGTTGCCGGCGGAACCAACCCCCAGAAGGCCGAAACCGAGCCGCCGGCAGAGTGCGCGGAACCGGCGATCGTGCTCCCGGCCTTTGCCGCGGGCCGACATCCTCGCCGCGAGCCAGACCTCGTCGCACGACGCAGCACGATCGACACCTTGAAGTACGAGTTCGAGGTTGAATTGCAGTTTCAATTCACAGATGACGACCACGGGCGGTTCGCCGTCGCGCAGTCCCACGACATCGCAGCCGCCAACTTCGCCTTTGACGGTGAATTCCAGGCTCTCAAGAAACCGCTTCACCGGCATGTAAAGAGACGTTTCCTGCATGCCGGAGCCATAGCCGATTCGTGAGCGGGTGGCACAGAGCAACTTAGTCATACCAATAACGCACCCAACGGTCTTTGTAGAAACCATTCCAAAAATTGACATCGATACCAGAATTTGTAATTTCTCTATCATCGGCTGAACACGGGAAAGGGAGAGGTCCGGTGTCGATCCGCGAAGAGTTGGCGCATACCACCCTGGTCCTCACATCCGCCGAAGCCAAGATCGTGCAGGTCCTCCTTGCCGACTATCCGATGTCCGGCCTCGGGACTGCCTCGCGCCTGGCAAAGGCAGCGGGCGTCAGCGATCCGACGGTCATGCGCCTCATGGTCAAGCTTGGCTATGGCGGCTTTGCCGCCTTCCAGGCCAAGCTTCTGGCGGAAATCGAATCCCGCCTGCACTCTCCTTTGCTGATGATGGAGGCGAAGCGGCCTGCCAATTCGAGCGAAGGCACGGTCAACGACTACTTCCATTCGGTTTCCGACAGCCTGGAGCGAACGCGCACGGCGGTTCCTTCGCAGAGCTACGGCCGCGCCGCCAGGATGCTGCTCGACTGCAAGGGCCAGGTCGTGCTGCTCGGCGGACGCTTCAGCCGCCACATCGCCTCGATGCTCGCGGGCTATCTCGTGCAGTTCCGTCCCGGCGTGCACGATATCGGCGCACTGGCGCCGACGGATTTCGATCTGCTGATCGATCTCGGCAAGCGCGACCTGCTCGTCGTTTTCGACTATCGCCGCTACCAGTCCGACGTGGTGAGCTTCGCCCGTCAGGCGCGCGAGCGGGGCATGGGCATTCTGCTCTTCACCGATCCTTGGCTCTCGCCGATCTCCGAACACGCCCATCTGACGCTGATCGCGGCAATTGAGGCCAACTCGCCGTTCGACACGCTGGCGACGGCCGTCGTCCAGATGGAGACCGTGTTTGCCCATGCGCTGGAGAGCGAAGGCCAGACGGTGCGCAAGCGCATCGAGGACATCGAAGGGATCCGCCGCGCCAATGGCGTAACGCTCGACGCCTCGGATTTCACCGGGCCGGGTGACCGCAGGACAGTCGCCGGGGACCCGGCCAAATGGGCAGCGCCGTTCGTCAGGGGCAAACCCAAATCGACATAGCCCGCGGCCGATATGATCGGCGCAGCATGAGCGGCTGAGCCACCCTGCACACCAAGAGACAATCGCGAACGCCGCAAAGGCACGAAAGGACATCGACATGCTGGACAGGGATGCGGCCGTCGCCGCCGCGCAAGCCGAGATCGACAAGGATCGCGACTGGGTGATCGGCCTCACCAGCGATATGGTCAAAATCCCCTCGGTGAATCCCAAGTTCGAAACCCGGCAAGGACTGAACCGCGAGGCCGACGTGCAGGCGCTGCTGGAGCCGATCCTCAAGGCGGACGGCTTTTCGACCGAACAATGGGACGCGCTGCCGGGGCGCCCCAATCTGGTCGGCGAATGGGCCGGCGATGAGGAGCGCAGCCTGATCCTGTGCGGCCATATCGATGTCGTGCCGGTCGGCGAAATGAAGAACTGGTCGGTCGATCCGTTTGGCGGCGATATCACGAACGGGCGCCTCTATGGCCGCGGCGCGGTCGACATGAAGGGCGGTGTCGCGGCTTGCATCGCGGCGGCGCACGCCATCCGCAAGGCCGACATCAAGCTCCAGGGCCGGCTGGCGATCCACACGGTGGTCGACGAGGAAGCCGGCGGCTTCGGCGCCATGGATGCGGTCGCCAGGGGCAAGCTCGCCAAGGCGGTGCTGGTCGCCGAGCCGACCTGGGGCGACGTGCTGCCGGTCGAGGGCGGGCTCGAATGGGCGCGGGTGACGATCCGCGGCCGCAACGCGCATTCGGCGCTGCGCTACAATGAGATCTATCCGCAGCGCCACGACAAGGACCGGCTGGAACCCGGCGTCAACGCAATCGAGATCGCCGCGCGCTTCATCGCCGCCGTGCGCCAATACGAGCTCGACCGCACGCGGGCCAGATCGCATCCGCTGCTGCCGCTCGGCATGAACACGATCAACATCGGGGTGATGCAGGGCGGCACCGGACTAGGCGAGAACGGCCTGCCGACGGTGATGACCAACCCGGCGATCATTCCGGACGTCGCGGTTCTCGATCTCGATATGAAATTCCTGCCTGATGAGAATTCAGCCGATTATCGCCGCGATTTCGAGACTTTCGTGCATCATTTCGCTGCCACCGACGCCTGGCTGCGTGAAAACCCGCCGACCATCCAGTGGGAGCTGGGCGGCCTGTACTTCCCGCCGATGAACACCTCGCCGGATCATCCGCTGGTCCGGTCGCTCGTCGCCAACAAGGCGCGCATCGGCAAGAAGCCTGAGGTGAAGGGCTTCGTCGCCGTATGCGACGCCGCGCACTATGCCGGCGCCGGCGTCGACGGTGTCATCTTCGGTCCGTCCGGCGACGGTTTCCATGGCGCCGACGAATATGTCGAGATCGACTCGGTGGTGGAGACCGCCAAGGTCATCGCCGCCTCCGTCATCGACTGGTGCGGCGTCCGCTAAACTCGAGCTGGTTAAGGTGTGTTGAGATTCAGGTCAGGCCGAGTCGAAAATGGTGGGTTCCGAGAACCGGAGCGCAGCGTACTTTTGGGTACGTGAGCACCGGAAGCGCAGGAAGCCGCCATTTGCAGGCCGGCCTCACCTGAATATCAGCGCACCTTGATGCGCTCGGCCACCATCGTCCAGGCAGCGCGGATCATGCCGACCAGGCCGCTCGGGTAGACCAGCATGATGACGATGATGAGCAGCGCCGAGATCATCAGCCGCCATGCGCCGAAATCGGCCATCGCCTCGGAAAAGACGGTGAGCACGAAGGACGCGATGATCGCGCCATAGATCGTGCTCGTTCCGCCGAGCAGCACCATCGACAGGATGATGGTCGCCAGGCTCATGCCGAACACGTCGATCGAGGCGTTACGCTGGTAGGCGGCGTAGAAGGCCCCGGCAATCCCGGTGAAGAAGGCGCTTGCCGCCAGTGTCACCATGCGCTGCCGGACCAGCGAGACGCCGCGGCTGATGGCGTATTCCTCATTGTCGCGCAGCGCCACGATGCTGGCGCCGGCTCGAGAGCGCACGAACAGCCGCAAAAACAGCGTGCTGAGCACCAGAAGTGTCAGTGCGATGTAGAAATAGCCGATCTTGCCGTCGCGGATCATGTTGTGGTCGAAAAGATAGAGGCCGGGCACCCGCACCAGACCTTGCGTGCCACCCGTCAGGTCCGACTGGCTGATGATGACCTGCATGACGAGCTGTGCGAAACCGAAAGTGACCAGGATGATATAGATGCCCTTGAGCCGCAGGATCGGAATGGTCACCAGCACGGCCGCCACGGTGGCGATCACGCCGCTCGCCACAAGCGCGATCCACGGATCGATGCCGGCCTGCTTGGCGAGCAGGCTGTAGGCATAGACGCCGATGCCAAACAATGCCAGGTGGCCGAAATTGAAGACGCCGCCATAGCCGAGGCTGAGGTCCCAGTTCGAGGCGACGATGGCGTAGATGAAGATCATGATCAGCACATGCCGGCTGTAGCTGTCGCCGAAGACGAGCGGCAACAGGGCAAGCAGCAGGAACCCCGCCACGAAGCCGATCGCCTCGCGGTTCCAGGTCACACGGCCGGGAGCAGACGGGATGGCGATGTCGAGGAGCGTCATGCGAGCCCCCTGGAACGGCTGGCGAAAATACCCTCCGGGCGCACCATGAGCGTCGCGATGAGCACGAGGAAAAGCAGTGCCGGCGTCCAGTAGAGGCCGAAATAGTAGTTGCTCGCCGCCTCGAAGAATCCGATCAGGTAGGCAGCGAAGATCGGTCCTGAAATGCTTGAAATACCGCCGAAAACCACCACGATCAGTGCCTTGAGCAGCGGGTCGGCACCCATCGACGGGTTCATGAAGCGGTAGCCGCCCATGAAGATCCCGGCCAGCCCGGCCAGCGAAGCGGCGATGGCGAAGGCAAGGCCGTAAAGCGCCGTGACGTTGAGGCCGACGAGCTGGCTCGCATCCTCGTTCTGCGCGACCGCCCTGAGCGCTAGGCCGAGCCGGGTGCGGTTGAGGAACGACCACAGCGCCGCAAGGATCAGCGGCGTGATGACAATGATCGCGATCTGGTGCAGCGACACACCGACACCGGCGATGGTGGTGTTGCCCTCGATCAGGCTCGGAAGCTGCTTGGAGCGCGGACCCCAGACCGTCAGTGCCCCGTTCTCCATCAGCGAGCCGGCGGCCAGTGTGGTGATGACGACGACCAGCACGATGTTGGGACGGCCGATCAGCGGCCGCACCACCGAGGCCTGCAGGATCCAGCCGGCGCCAGCCATGACGATGACGGCGAGCGGGAAGGCGATCACCACCGGCAGGCCGAAGGCGACGAGCTGCCAGGCAAAATAGGCGCCCAGCATCATGAACACGCCATGGCTGAAGTTGAACACACCGATCGTCGTCCAGACGAGGGCCAGCCCGACCGCCATCATCGCGTAGAGCGAGCCCTGGAACAGGCCGCCAAAGAAGATATCCGAAAACATGCTCATGCCCGAACCCTGTCCGATCCTGCCTTCAATGCCCGAAATACATCGCCATGATTTCGCTGTGCTCGATGCTCTCGCCCGGCCGGATCTCGGTCTTGACCGCTCCGTGATCGACGAGGAAGAGCTGCCGGCTGAGTTCGAGCAGGAACTCGATGTCCTGCTCCACGACGACGAGCGGCACGCCGCCCTTCGAGATATCCATGACGGCGGTGCAGAGCTCGTCCTTGATCTTCGGCGCCAGTCCAAGCGTCGGCTCGTCGAGGATCAGCAGACGCGGATGGCTCATCAGCGCCGTGCCGATCGACACCATCTGGCGCTCGCCGCCGGAAAGCGTGCGCACCCTTTGCCGCCACCGTTCGGCGAGCTTCGGGAACAGCTTCACCACCTTTTCGCGGTTCTCGGCCTCGTGCGGCCGTGCGCGCGGCGAATAGGCGCCAAGCGCCATGCAGTCGCCGATCGTCAGATCCGGGAACAGCTTGTTGCCCTGCGGCACGTGGATGAGACCGGTGGCGACGATGGCGCGCGCGCTCAAGCCAGTGATGTCCTTGCCGTCGAAGACGACGCGGCCGCGTTTCGGCGCGACCAAGCCGGAAATGGTCCTGAGCAGCGTCGTCTTGCCGTGACCGTTCGGCCCGAACAGACCGACATTGCCGAACCGGCCAGCCTCGAGCGTGATCTCATGCAGAACGGTCACACGGCCATAGCCGGCGGTCACCGCCTCGACACTCAGGATCGGGCTCTCGCTCACGCCGCCGATCTCCTTGTCCCGAGATAGGCCTCTACCACGCGATGGTCGGCGATCACGCTCTTGGGGTCGCCCGCGGCAAGCACACGGCCCTGGTTCAGCACGAGCAGATGTTGCGACAGGCTCATCAGGAAGGTCAGCACATGCTCGATCAGCACCACGGTGATGCCGCGCGCGGCGGTGCGCCTGATCAAACCGATCGACGTCTCGATCTCCGGCTTGGTCAGGCTCGATGCCGGCTCGTCGAGCAAAAGCATGCGCGGCTCCGTGGCGATTGCCGTTGCGAGCATCAGGCACTTGCGGTCGAACACCGACAATTCGCCGGCGAGCCGTCCGAACGTGGCCGACGAAAGGCCGACGAACTCCAGGGCCTCGGCGGCGCGGGTCCGCGCCTCGGCCGCCCCTCGCCCGGGCTTGCCATAGCTTGCGCCGATCAGCGCGTTCTCGAACACGGTCAGCCCGTCGAAGCTGGTCTCGCGCTGGAAGGTCCTGAGAAGGCCGAGCTGTGCAATGGCATTGCCTGTCTTGCCCTGGATCTCCATGCCGTCGAACCGTATCCGGCCCTTGTCGGGACCGAACGGTATGCCGGTGATGACGTTGAACAGCGTGCTCTTGCCACTGCCGTTCGGCCCGGCGACGCCGAAGATTTCTCCGGCCTCGACTGCGAATGAAACATCATCGACCGCCTTGAGCGAGCCGAACGCCTTCGATACGCCTTCGATTTCAAGCAGCGGCATGCCGCTATTTCATCCAGGGCTGCGGCTGGAACTCGCCGGTCGCGTATTTGGCGGGCGAGATCAAGGCGCGCTTGCCGTCCCAGATCTGGAAGAAGGTGATCGGGATGTAGTCGTCGCCCTGCATGGCAAGATGCGTCGCCGGATCGAATTTCAGGCGCCCCTCGGCGACCTGCTTGTCGGTCTCGGACAGCGCCTTCATGATTGCGGCATGGTCGCTCGGGTCGCCGGCCTTTTTCAGCGCGTCGAAATAGACATTGACCATCTCGTAGAGACCGACGCCGTATGTGCCGCTCTCGACGCCGTATTTGGCCTTGAACTTGCCGGCCACTTCGTCGGCACGCGGGTTCTTCGGCGTGGTCAGCGCGCCACCAAGAAGGTTATAGATCACGCCGTTCGACTTTTCCTTGGTCAGCTCGACGAATTCCGGAACGCTCGGCGCATATTGCAGGAACACCAGACTCTTGGTCGGCTGCTCCAGGAACTGGTTGAGGAACGAGGCCGAATTGCCGGGCAGATAGTCGGTGTTGATGACCACGTCCGGCACGTCCTCGCGCACCTTGGCCAGGATCGAACGCCAATCGGTCACCTCGCCGAAGGGCACGAGCTCATCGACGGTGATGGTCCAGCCCTTCTCCTTGAAGGTCTTCTTCATGCCTTCGGAGATGGTCTTCGAATAGGCGTTGTCGGACGAGATGATGGCGACCTTCTTGGTCGGCAGCGTGATCTTGCCTTCGGCTGCCAGCTTCTCGACAAAAACCGTGACGTCGGTGTTGTAGGCGTCGAAGGACGGGGTCAGCGACCAGCAGCAGGCATATTTTTCCGGATCGGGCGCGATGATGTCCTTGGTCTGCTGCGATGTGGCCGCAAGCATGTAAGGCATCTCCGCCTCGGCCATGTTGTCGATCTCGAAATTGGTCAGGCTGGCATAGCCGGTCAGCATGAAATGCACATCCTGGTCGCCGAGCAGGCGCTCGACCGCGCTGGTGACGTTCGCCGCCGACTGGTCCTTCACATCACCCACGACCAGTTCGAACGTATGGCCGCCGACGCCGCCGGCGCTGTTTGCCTCGTCGATCGCCATCTGCGCGCCACGCTGGAATTCCTGGCCGTCGGCCGCCGCCGGGCCGGTCAGCGGCGCCAGCAGGCCGATCTTGACGACATCGGCGAATGCCGGCGCAGTGGCCAGCATCACGCCGAGCGACGTTCCGAGCAGCATATGCCTGAAATGGCGTTTCATCGACTTGGTCATCATTGATCCTGTTCCCCTGTTATTATCGTGACGATGGTTGGATGATTGACAAATTATGCACAGGCGGGTCAATTTGAAAAGATATTTTCATGCGTAGGCGGACAAATTTGCCTGCTAAGCAGTTCGCGGAACTGCAGCGGCCAAGCGAATCGAGACAGATGGAGACAGGGATGGCGACCACGATAAAGACGATCGAAACCAGTCACGGCACGCTCGCCGTGCGCGAAAGCGCCGGCACCGGCATGCCGGTGCTGATGATCCACGGCAATTCGTCGTCGGGCGCCGTCTTCCGCAATCAGTTCGACGGCAGGATCGGCGCAACCTACCATCTGATCGCGGTCGATCTTCCCGGTCATGGCGAGTCCTGCGACGCGGTCGATCCGGATCGCAGCTACTCGATGCCGGGTTACGCCGACGCCATGACCGAGGTGATGAACGGGCTTGGCGTCGAAAAAGCAGCGGTCTTCGGCTGGTCGCTGGGCGGTCATATCGGGTTGGAGATGATCGACCGCTATCCCGGCATGCTCGGTCTGATGATCACCGGCACGCCGCCGGTCGCCGGCGCCGATCTCGACAATGGCTTCAAGCCCAGCCCGCATATGGGCCTGGCCGGCAAGGAGACCCTCACCGAAGAAGATATCGACGCTTATGCGCATTCAACCTGCGGCGAGCCCTATGACCAGCTGCTCCGCAATGCCGTCGCGCGCACCGATGGCCGCGCGCGCAGACTGATGCTCGGCAAATTCGCGGCTGGCGAAGGCAAGGACCAGAGCGCGATCGTCGCCGGCAAGACACCGCCGATCGCGGTGCTCAACGGCGCCGACGAGCCGTTCGTCAACACCGACTTCGTCGACACGATTGCCTTCTCCAACCTCTGGGAAGGCAAGAAACACCTGATCAGCAATTCCGGCCACGCGCCGTTCTGGGATTCGCCGGACCGGTTCGACCCGATCTTCGAACGGTTCCTCAAGAACCTGGAGCCCAGCTGGCGCTAATGGATGTCGCGCAAAAATGCGCAGCGGTTTTGCGATAACGACATGCATAAGAACAAGAGCTCAAGCGCGTCGCATGAGCCCGTTCGAACGCGACGCGCTTTAAGCCCTCAGCCCCCTCGCCTCGCCAGAACGCTTGCCTGGAACCATCATATCCCTGGCCAGGAGGCGGCTCACCCGGCAGAACGCCATGAACGCCCGGCAAGCCTCCTCGGTGTCGACCAGGTCGACCGTGGCGCCGAAACAGGCATTGAACGCAGCCTGATAGACCGGGCCCTGCCGGCGAACCGGCCAGCCTTGCAGGAAATCCAGCGCCTGTTCGACGCTGTATATTTCCTCGACCGGCAGGCCAGGCGCCGTCGTGATGCGCACCGGCACCTCGAATTGCAATCTGTCCATTCGTGTCTCTCCCGAGCAGCGTTCCCGCAGCAACGCCGCTCGTTGCAAAAAGGTTGCCTTGACCGGCTTCTTGCTCGGGCCACGCTTCTTGCTCAGAAATATGTCGTCAGTGCGGACGAACACCCTGGACAGGCACAAGGTGAAGCCGCAACGCATGAATTTCGCCGGCTTGTGCCCGTCGTCGGCAGTTCGTCCTTGAACCTGGCGCCGTCCGGTGCCAAATCTGAGAGACTTTTCTCACAGGCTCATTAGAAGCCCTTTCTTCCGGCAAGACGGACACAATGGTCACCTATCTCGACGCCGCCACGGCACCGCTCAGAAACACCGGCCAGATCCGCCTCTATGGCGAAGAAGGCTTTGCCGGCATGCGCAAGGCCTGCGACCTCACCGCGCGCTGCCTCGACGAGCTGGTGTCGATCGTCGCGCCGGGCGTCACCACCGAAACCATCGACCGCTTCGTCTTCGAGTTCGGCATGGATCACGGCGCATTGCCGGCGACGCTCAACTATCGCGGCTACACGAAGTCGTCCTGCACCTCGATCAACCACGTCGTCTGCCATGGCATTCCCGACAACAAGCCGTTGAAGGACGGCGACATCGTCAACATCGATGTCACCTACATCCTCGACGGCTGGCATGGCGATTCCTCGCGCATGTATCCGGTGGGCACGATCAAGCGCGCCGCCGAGCGCCTGCTCGAGGTCACGCATGAATGCCTGATGCGCGGCATCACCGCGATCAAGCCCGGCGCCCGCACCGGCGCCATCGGCGCCGCCATCCAGACCTATGCCGAAGGCGAGCGCTGCTCGGTGGTGCGCGATTTCTGCGGCCACGGCGTCGGCCAGCTCTTTCACGATGCCCCGAACATCCTGCACTATGGCAACGCCAGCGAGGGCGTCGAGATGCGGCCGGGCATGATCTTCACCGTCGAACCAATGATCAATCTCGGCCGGCCGCACGTAAAAGTGCTGTCGGACGGCTGGACGGCGGTGACGCGCGACCGCTCGCTGTCGGCGCAGTACGAGCACACGATCGGCGTCACCGAGACCGGATGCGAGATCTTCACGCTGTCGCCAAAAAACCTCGACCGCCCGGGCCTGCCAGCATAGTGTCAAGTCGGGCGGGCATCTGCCCGGCAAAAATGCTGGATACGGGCGGCTATGGGGAAAACCAGCGACGACGACGAGCGGGGTTTCTTTCCCGAGAGACCGACAAAGTCGCTCGCGAAAGCCAAGTCGGTCGAAAAGCCGCATTATCTCGGGCATCGCGACCGCTTGCGCCAACGGTTCGCGGCCGCGGGTTCCGACGCCCTCCCCGACTACGAATTGCTGGAGCTCCTGCTCTTTCGCCTGATCCCCCGCGCCGATACCAAGCCCGTCGCCAAGGCGCTGCTGGCGCGCTTCGGCACGGTGGCCGAGGTGCTTGGCGCGCCTGTCGCGCGGCTTGAGGAGGTCGGGGGTATCGGTCCGGCGGTGGCGCTCGATCTGAAGGTCGTTGCCGCGACCGCCCAACGCGCGGCACGTAGCGAGATCAAAGGCCGCGAGGTCTTGTCGTCCTGGACGCAGGTTCTCGGATACTGCCGGTCAGTCATGGCCTTCGAGGAGCGCGAGCAGTTCCGAATCCTGTTTCTCGACAAGAAGAACGCGCTGATCGCCGACGAGGTGCAGCAGGTCGGCACCGTCGACCACACGCCGGTCTATCCGCGTGAAGTGGTCAAACGCGCGCTCGAACTCTCCGCCACGGCAATCATTCTGGCGCATAACCATCCCACTCGGCGTGTTTCTATCACGCAGGATCACGCTGTTACACATTGAATCATTAACATTTTTTGACTTGTCTAGCTCCCGGATACTATGGCAAACTGGGGCCTGTTCTGAAGGGGATTGCAGCTCGTTGTGACCCCAGTTGCCGACCCCTCCTACCCGTCTGGCGACCCCACTTGAGAGCCGATGGGAGAGCCCAGTGCCTAGCCTTACTGATGGAGAAATTCGCCGGGCGCTGAAGCAGGTAGAACAAACCGGCAAACAGCTAAGTCTCGTCGATGGCGAAGGTCACGGCACCGGCCGTCTTGTCTTGGTCTTGAAGCCTATGCCAACCCGTGTCACCGCCGATTGGATGGCGCAACAATGGCGCGATCAGAAGCGCCTCAAGAAGAAGCTTGGATCATACCCATCGATATCGCTTAGCAAGGCGCGCGAGGTCTTTAGCCGAGATTTCGCAGACATGATCCAGAGGGGCCGCTCCATTAAGATTGCTGGCGATACCCGACCCGGCACGGTCGCCGATCTCTTCGAGGCATATGTCCGGTACTTAAGAGAGGCCGGCAAACCATCGTGGAAGGAAACCGAAAAAGGACTCAACAAGATAGCCGACACTCTCGGACGGAACCGTCAGGCTCGTGAGATTGAGCCCGACGAAATCACGGATGTGATCAGGCCGATTTACGATCGCGGCGCTCGAGTCATGGCCGACCATGTTCGCAGCTATATCCGTTCTGCCTACAGTTGGGGCCTGAAATCTGAACATGACTATCGAACGACGTCTGTCCGGCGATTTCGCCTTGCTTATAATCCTGCGGCAGGCATACCGACCGAACCAAAGAACGTCGGAACACGCTGGCTGGACGAGGACGAGTTCGTCAGGCTCTACCGCTGGCTCGAATGCCCCGATGCGCCGGTCCACCCGCCCTATACCCGTGCCATTCGCATCCTGATGCTGACGGGACAACGTGTCGAAGAAATCGCGCGTTTGCATGCGGATCAATGGGATGCTCGAGAACACATCATCGACTGGTCCAAGACAAAGAACGGAAAACCGCACGCCATTCCGGTCCCCCAACTCTCGGCCGATCTCATCGAATCGATCAAGCCCAACGCGCATGGCTGGTTTTTTCCGTCCGCCATGGACGCATCGAAGCCGGTGAGCGCTGGAACTCTCTACAGCTTTATGTGGCGTCAGCGCGATCGCGGCGTGATCCCGGTCGTGACCAACCGGGACCTTCGCCGGACCTGGAAGACGCTGGCCGGTCAGACTGGCATCTCCAAAGAAATTCGTGACCGGATCCAGAACCACACACTCCAGGACGTCAGCTCCAAGAACTATGATCGCTGGAACTACATGCCAGAAAAACGCGCAGCCATGAAGAAATGGAACGCTTTCGTCGTGAAGCTGCTGAACAAAAAGACCGTCAAGCTTGCGGCCTGATACTTGGCGGCTGGCAGGTTCAGATCACGGACACGCAACTCCCGACACCGACCCCATGCCACCCACTGGCTTCGCACTCGCGTGAATTGAAACAGAAACCGCTTTCGCCGAACCGTCGCCGCCGTTCGTCGGATAGCAGTCGTCCGGACAGGCCGACATCACAACCAACACAGGGCAAAGTGCCTTCAGTTCGACAATTCCTCCAGGAATATATGGCGGGCGGGAATATTCTATCGCGCCACTCTCCCTGACTGCGGCGCGCATGAACAAATTCCAAGGTTGTGGTAACAAATGTAACGGCCAATCGATATGTCGCGTGTTCTGGAGAAAGTTCGACGCGCAGCTCGGATGCCCATCCTCCCGGCCGAAACGGACGTACATCTGGGCACTGCAGGCCGCAATCAACGTGTCATGCTGCCCTCCAGCGGTATCGGCGACATATTCCAGAAGCGGTGTGTAGCGATTTGAGATCAGCACGTCGCCGGGCTCGTAGTAGATCTTGCCGAGTACCTCCCGGCAATGTTCCATCGAAAGATACTCGGCCTCGCCTGTTAGCGAGATACACCAGAAATCGACAACTTGCGTTCCATTGTCATTGACGATCCGGATACTGTCACCCTTGTCTAGCCGAAAGGATGAACCCTCCTTGGGAGGAATGACAAAATTATCTCGAGCCGGATCATTGATAGCGGATGTCATGCTTTACTCTTGAGATTCTTGATTGCCGTAGAGATCACGTTATAATCAAGCGCAACCACATGCCGCGAGTTTTCCGTCTGTAGCGTCATCCCCGGACGGACCCGGATTCCGTGGATGGACAGCACCCGGTCGATCGGCGGCAGATCGCTTTCCAGATGCTCTTATTTATTGGCGAACCTCGAGGCCTTTTCCATAGCGGCGAAGGCCTCGCGGCGCTTGACCTCCCAAGCAAGTCTCGCGCGCCGATCTACAAGTCACTTCAACGAGGGTGAGGTCTTTGTCCGCGTGGGACTAGGCTATCAATCTGCCCAGAAGCGTTCACTGGGTAGGCGCGCATCATGGCGCCAAAGGCCTCCCTCCCAGGGCCGATTTAAGGAAACAGGCCCCGGGATGCCTTAGCGGCGCGCACTTTGTCGACGCCGATCGCAAGCGCGGAGTTGCGGTTTGTAACGCAATCACGCTCCGCTCGCCTGATTACCTGCTCGAAGGAGCGGTCAAGCACACGATAAAGTCTTTCAACGACTTCGGCTTCATCCCAGAACACCCTTTGAAGGCCTTGAACCCACTCGAAGTAGCTAACAATCACACCGCCAGCGTTGCATAGAATATCTGGGATTACGAAAATATCGGTACCGCTCTCAGCAATGATCTTGTCTGCGCCTGGGGTGGTCGGTCCGTTCGCCGCTTCGGCGAGTATACGACACTCGAGTCGAGCAGCATTGTCCTCCGTAATCACGCATTCAACGGCGGCCGGAATGAGAACGTCACAGCGCTGGCACAGCAGTTGTTGAGGATCGATTGCAGCGTAATCAGCGAAACCCCGAAGCACGCCTGTCTCAGCCACGTGCGCCTGGGCTGCGGCGACGTCAAAGCCCTTAGGATCGAAGTAAGCTATTGTATGGTCACTGATGCCTGTTACACGCACACCGCGTTCAACCAGACAGGCTGCCGCGACCGCACCCACGTTGCCGAAGCCTTGTACAATTGCAGTAGCGCCTGCCGGCTCGATCCGCAAATGCTCCATGGCGCGCCCGATCAGATGCACAACCCCGCGACCCGTCGCTTCTCTCCGACCCGCAGTTCCTCCGGCAAACACGGGCTTTCCAGTGACAATCTCGTTGACCGTGCTGCCTTTGTACATGGAATACGTATCCATGAACCAAGCCATCACTTGCTCATTCGTACCCATGTCAGGCGCCATCACATCGATGTGGGAGCCGACAAACGGAATCATCTCCTGCATGTAGCGCCTCGACAATGCCTCCATCTCACGCCGCGACAACGCAAAGGGATCAACCGCCACTCCACCCTTCGCTCCCCCGTAGGGCAATCCGGCCAACGCGCATTTCCAGCTCATCCAGACAGCGAGCGCAGCAACTTCTCCAATCTCAAGTGTTGGCGAGAAGCGCGTCCCACCTTTTGTTGGGCCGAGCGTCAGATGATGCTGTACGCGGAACCCTTGAAAAACAGCGGTTTCTCCATTGTCCCGATGGATGGGGCAAGAAACCGCAATGGCACGCTTGGGGTAGAGTAGGCGATCGCGCTCGTCTGGCTGGATTTCGAGGTAATCGCTCACGTCCACAAACTGCTGTCGAGCCATCGCGAATACTGGGCCGCTATAGAATGCGCTGTTCATTACTGTCCTGCTTGATATTTGGATCCGGCACTCTGGCGCCGCTCCAATTCGGTTTAGAGTACGGGTGGTAGCACGTGGAGTTGCGAGCCTGGTCGCCGCCAATCTTAGGAAGGATGCCTATGATGGCTGGCACAAGCTCGAAAGTGTTGCCGGAGAGGGTATCGTTCGAGATCTTGACGTTCGGACCGTTTCAGTCCCGTAGAGGGCAATGGCGGCCTTAAGAATATTCATGGGACGATGCGAATGCCCCGTTCGTTCAACAACACTGCACCTGAGGGATCGAAACTGATCTCGACTGTCTCATCTTCCCGCAAGAGCCCGCCATCGAGGGAAATATTGGCGCGGATGACAGCGCCCCCAATGTCGATCTCATAGACCGCATTGCCCCCAAGATAGGACGTCGAGAGGATTCGTCCTGAAAGCCGGTTGTCAGCGCCCGTTGCGCCGATGGCAATCTTCTGAGGCCGCACGACAACGGTGACCTTATCTTTCGGCTTCAGGGGCCTGGGCGAGGCGGCCCGGACTGTTTGGCCGACGTCGAGCGCGATCGTCGCCCTGCCCTCATCCATGATAGTCACGACACCCGACAACATGTTCGCCTTGCCGAGGAAATTGGCCACGAAGCCGGTGGCCGGCTGATCGTAGACCTCACCGGGCGTGCCGATCTGCTCGACCACGCCGGCATTCATCACAACGATGCGGTCGGACATAGACAGGGCTTCTTCCTGGTCATGCGTCACGAAAATGGCTGTGATCCCAGTCTCCTTCTGGATTTTCTTGATCTCGACGCGCATGTCCTCGCGCATGTTGGCGTCGAGCGCCGACAGGGGCTCGTCCAGCAGCAGCACTTCCGGTTCAAAGACGATGGCGCGAGCGAGTGCGATGCGTTGCTGCTGGCCGCCCGAAAGCTGCGAAGGCAGTTTCTTCTCGCTGCCGGGCAGCCGCACCATCTCCAGAGCCTTACCGACCCGGCGCACGATTTCAGCCTTCGGCACGTTGCGATATTTCAGGCCGAAGGCGACGTTGTCGAAGACGTTCTTGTGCGGGAACAGCGCATAGTTCTGGAACACAAGGCCGATGTTGCGCTTGTAGATCGGAATGTCGTCGACGCGCTTGCTGGCGATCGAGATCTGGCCGCTGGAAATGTCGACGAGACCGGCGATCGAGCGCAGGATCGTCGTCTTGCCGCAGCCTGAAGGCCCCAGCAGGGTGACGAAGCTGCCTTTTTGGATCGTCAGCGAGAAATCCTTCACCGCGGTAAACCTGCCGTAGGAGATCTCTATGTTCCGAAACTCGACAGCCGGCGACTCCGGCGAATGCACGTTGTGGCCAGCCCCCCCGTGCGGTCTACCCCCGCCCACTTGCCGGGGGTCTTGGCTTGCATCGCTCAGACTGGTGTTACGCACCTTTGGAAATCCTATCCCACTGCTTGTTCCAAGCGTCCCCTTTCTTTGCCCAGTAGAGCGGATCCGCGAACGTGATCGAATTCATCGTGCCAGTCGGATCGAAGGCGGGAAGGGCTTTGATCTTTTCAGTGAGCTGCACTTTGGTCGGATCGAGCGAAGGTGGGTAGCTTTGGCCCTCTGCCACGGCGATTGCGGTCGCCGGATCGAGCATGAAGTTGACCAATTCCTCGCACTCGGCCATCGGCGAGCCCTTGAGAATGAGCATGTCTTCCATCCAGCCGTAGGACTTCTCGGGATCGAGATATCCGATCGGCTGGCCCTGCTGCTGCAGCTCGGCGACACGGCCGGACCAGGCATCTGTCACCACGACCTCGCTCTTTGACAGAAGGTCCATCAGCTCCGCGCCAGAGCTCCAGAATTTCTTTGTAAGGTCGCGGGCTTCGCGGACCTTCGCCCACACGGCATCCATGTCCTGGATGTTGTTGGGGTCCTGCTTGGTCTGCAGTGCGGCGTACCAGACGCGCGTGGCCATGTCGGCAAAGCCGCCAATTTTGCCAGCATACTTTTTGTTGATGAGGAGATTGGCACCCTGTTCCCTGGCTTCGTCGGGGGAGATCACCTTGGTGTTGTAGGCGATGCCGGTGGTGCCGTAGTCATAGGGCACTGCCGAAATCTTCGGCGTGATCTTGCGGAACGGTGCGATCATCGCCTCGGCCACATTTTTCAGGTTTGGAATGTTGGCCTCGTTGATCTCCGAGTTGTAGCCGCCATTCACATATTTGATGTAGTAATCGACGCCGGAGGAATGGACGACCTGAAAGTCGCCCGGGCTCGAGGTCTTGATCTTGCTGATGATCTCATTCTCGTCGCCGAACGTACCCTGGACCACCTTGATACCAGTCTTCTTCGAGTAGGGTTGGAACGCGTATTTGTCGATCGCGTCCTGGACCGTACCGCCCCAGCCGTCGAAGCGCACTTCCGAGACGGCGGCCAGAGCGCGTCCCATCCAGGGCATCGACAAGCCGGTGGCGGCGGCAGCCGCTGCCGTCAGGCTGAGGAACGAGCGCCGGCTGATATCGCCGTTCGCGTAGCGGTCGCCCAGCCGCTCCAGTCTTTTGCCGTTGGTCAGTTTCATTGCAGTTCTCCCATTTTACGTAGCTTTTTTTCTGAACCGGGTGAGGCTTTGGAGGATGAGCCCGCCTATCAAGGGAATGCCGACCGTCACCAGGATCATGACGGTGCCCAGCGCGCTGACCTCGGGGCTGATCGAGATCTTGAGCATGGACAGGATCTGCGTTGGCATGGTCTCGACGCCGGCGGGGCGCCAGAACAGGCTGGCCGAAGTGTTGTCGAAGGAGATGGTGAAGGCGAGCAGCACGCTGGCCAGCACCGCGGGGATGAGCAGCGGCAGTGTGATC
The DNA here is from genome assembly GCF_003952585.1 of Mesorhizobium sp. M6A.T.Cr.TU.016.01.1.1. Taxonomy (NCBI): domain Bacteria; kingdom Pseudomonadati; phylum Pseudomonadota; class Alphaproteobacteria; order Hyphomicrobiales; family Phyllobacteriaceae; genus Mesorhizobium; species Mesorhizobium sp. M6A.T.Cr.TU.016.01.1.1. The sequence goes on along the minus strand of NZ_CP034452.1, from coordinate 5,436,887 downwards.
TCGCGGAAAGTCGACAACCGCGATGCGCCGAGCGAAAGCGCTGCTTCCTCATAGGAGCGCTTGATGCCGACCATGCGTGCCTGCACGATCAGCACGACGTAAGGCAAGGTGAGCAGGATGTGGCCGAGGATCAGCAGCAGCATCGAGCGCGGCTGGTCTATCGACTTGATCATCACCAGCAGGCCGACGCCGAGGATTGTTTCGGGCACGAGCGCGGGCAGGATGACCAGCGTGTTGATCATCTGCTTGCCGGCGAATTCGAAGCGGACCAGCGCGAAGGCCGTCATGATGCCGATCAGCGTCGTCACCGCCGCCGTCACCAGCGCGATCCACATCGATGTCCGGAAGGCAGCAAGCACCGGCTCGTTGGTCAACAGCTTGGCATACCAGCGCAGGCTGACACCGGTCATAGGAAAGCCGCCGAACATGGAATCGTTGAAGGAGAGCACGACGGTGGCGATGATCGGCGCGAACATGAAGATGTAGACGCAGACGGTGACGAAGCCGGTTAGCCGCCAGGCCCATTTGCCCTCGCGGTCGTGATGTACTGCCTTCATGCACTCAGCCCTTTCATGATCTGGGACAGGCCCATGTAGCGGCTGTAGGCGGCGGCAACCGCGCCGAGCAGGACGAACAGCACGATGGACAGCGTGGCGCCCATCGGCCAGTTCAGCTGGCTCATGATGGTGTCGTAGATCAGATTGCCGAACAGCGCGTCGCGGCTGCCGCCCAGCAATTGCGGCGTCACATAGCTGCCGGCGGCCAACACGAAGCAGAGCAGCAGCCCGGCGCCGAGCCCCGGCAGCGACAGCGGCAGGGTGACCTCGCGAAAAGCCTGGGCGCTGGTGCAGCCCATGGAGCGGGCGGCGGCGATCAGGGTGCGGTCGATGCTTTCGAGGCTGACATAGACGTTGAGGATCATATAGGGCAGCAGGAAATGCAGCAGCCCCATGATGACCGCGCCCTCGGTGTAGAGCATCGGCAAAGGCTCGTTGATGATGCCGAGCCTCAGCAGCACGACATTGATGAGCCCCTGTTCACCCAGGATGTGGATCCAGGAAAAGGTGCGGATGGTGAAGCTGATCCAGAACGGCACGATCAACAGCAGCAACAGCAGCCATTTGTGCCGGAAGGTCGTGGCCCAGATGAAATAGGCCGGGAAATAACCGACGAGACCACAGATCACCGCCGTGACGGCGCCGACGCGAAAGGTGTTAACAAGAAACCCGGAATAATAGCTGTCGGTGAGGAATTCCTTCCAGTTGTCGAAGGTCAGCGACGCCTGCTCGACGCCGGCCGTGACGAAGGTGAAGAAGGTATAGGCCGTCATCACCGCGATAGGCAGCAGCAGGAGCAGAAGCAGCAACACCAGCGCGGGCGCGACAAGAGCCCAGGCCAATCGCTTGTCGTACAGTTTCCACCCCATCTTCACTCTCGTTCGAACAGGCTTGCGTGGTTGATTTGGCGATTGTGCAAGTCGCCCGCAGAACAGCACGCTACTGAGGGCCCGATGAAACTCTTGGCCGACCCCTCCGAGTTTCACGGAACTGGGCTCACTTTGTTGATTCTTCAACGATTTCCCCTGCCCTAAGAAGCAACTCTTCCGATCCAGGTCGTCCCATGAGTTGGACGCCCAAAGGCATCTCCCCTGCCTTCCTGATGGGCACCGTCAAAATTGGAAATCCAAGTGGCGCGAGCGGTTGGGTATAGAGACCCAACACCGCCCTTTTGAGCGCTGGCCTTCCCGCCACATCTACAGTTTCCTGATCAAGGCGTGGTGCAACGCAAGGCGTGGCCGGAGCCACGATGATGTCCACCTCCGCCTTGTCCATGAGAGCAAGCGTGTGGCTTCGCAGCCAGTCGCGGAATTTCTGCGCCTTCAAATACCAATGGGACGGAAACAATGCGCCAGCCATCAGCCGGTCCCGTGCGAATGGGGCAATATCCATGGCTCGGGTTCTCAGGCGGCTGTGGTGATAATAGGCACCTTCGCAAGCCGTAATGGCAAAGGCTGAAGCGCGGGACGCTTCTGGCTGAGGCAGAGAAATGGTCTGGGCTGCGTTGCCGCCAGTCAGAATCCGCGCCACAGCTACGGCAGCCTGCAACGCGATGTCGTCACCACCCCGCTGATAGTACTCATCAGCTAGAGCAACACGCAGCGGCCCCCCCGCCACTTCCGCTTCTGGATCCAGGGAGCCAGCCAAAACACTATAGACCGCTTTCAGATCAGCCATTGAGTTTGCAAACGGACCGGCCGTATCAAGTGTCTTGGCAAACAAAACGCCGCCATCCAGGCTGACTCGCCCAACTGTGGGCTTCAGTCCGTAAATACCGCAAAGGGCAGCAGGAATGCGTATGGAGCCGTTGGTGTCGGTCCCCAGACTCAGAGGCAGCAGTCCCCCAGCAACTGCAGCTGCCGAGCCCCCTGACGAGCCGCCCGATACGCGCGTTCTGTCATGCGGGTTGAGACATGGCCCATAATGGCCATTTTCATTTGTGAAACCGAATGCATATTCGTCCATGTGCAACGCGCCGATAATAATGGCGCCTGCTTTGACCATGCCTTTGACTGCAGCAGCATCTTCTTCCGCCGGCGCGTTGTCGGCATGGATCTTTGAACCCGCGATCGTGACGAGGCCTCTCACGTTGAAGAGATTTTTTACGCCGAACGGTACCCCAGCCAACGGACCCGGATCTTGACCACGGGCCACTTTCCCATCGATTTCCCCCGCATCGGCCATTGCCCTATCCGCGCAAATGGCGCTGACGGCGTTATATGGGTCCGCCCTTAGGCGCTCGATCGCCGCTGCTGCAACATCCGTGGCATTCGCTGCGCCTGAGCGGACCGCGGCGGCAATTGCAGCAGCGCTTTGATGATCGATCATGCGTCCTCTCCTGGAATGTCAAATCCGAGAAGGGGCGCCATCATTGCTTTCGCAAAACTATAGTATTTTTTTATACCTTCTCGCTGGGTCTCCAGGACGGGGTCAAACCCGGCCAGTTCCAGCGAGATGTCGACAAATCTGTCCATTTCTCGATCTGCAGCGGCAGCGTCTACTTCGCTCGTTGACACAGCAATCTCCTAACGATCGGCCGCGAGTGCTGGGCTGAAGACCATGAGGCTGAGTATCTCGAACAGTGTCTGTGCCCCTGCATGGGCGGTGTTCGTTGTTGCGTCATATTGCGGGGCCACTTCAACCACATCGCCGCCAACCAGATTGATGCCCTTCAAACCGCGGATGAGTTCCAGCACTTCGCGCGTCGTGAGCCCGCCCAGCTCTGGAGTCCCGGTTCCTGGCGCAAAACTTGGATCCAGGCTGTCAACATCGAATGAAAGATAGCTGGGGCCATCACCGACGATCTGACGCGCCTTCGCGATGATGGCCGGGATGCCCATGGCAGCGACTTCTTCGGCATGAATGACGGTCATGCCGGACTCGTAGGAAAACTCCCAAAGATATTCCGCTGCACCACGAATGCCGATCTGCACCACCCTGGTCGGGTCAAGTACGCCATCCAGAACGGCGTTGCGGAACGGTCCGCCATGGTGGAATTTTGTCTGATCGAAGGCGCCGCCGGTATCGCAGTGGGCGTCGATATGGATCATGCCCACGGGGCGTTTTTTGCCGACGGCTTTCAGGATTGGATGAGTGATCGAATGATCACCGCCGACAGACAGCGGAACAATCCCGGCATCAACGATCTGGTTGACGCGCTTTTCGATATCCTCGTGGCTCATTTCGAGCCGGTAGCGGCTGCGGAAAGGCACATCTCCAATATCGGCTACCCGCAATTCCTGCACTGGCGCGCAATCCAGCACATGATTGTAGGGACCTATTCGCTCGATTGTGCGCAAGGCCCGCGGACCGAAACGGGAGCCGTTGCGATTGGTGACGCCAAGGTCCATGGGAACACCGAGAATGGCCACCTGAAGATCGCCGAAATCGGGATTTTCCGCATCGACTTCCCGATGTGGCGCAGCCAGAAACGTCGGAATCCCGGCATAGGGCGCGACACGTGTACCGCTCTCGCTGAAGATCTTATCAGCAACTTTACGGAACTTCGGGTCGAAAAGCTCTCCGCCGTGACTCTCGCCATACTTCGCGCGAAGCTCCTGGAGCTTACTTTCTTCAATAGCCATGGTTTGTCTAACCCTTGTCTTAGTGTCCGAGGATTTGGCTCAAGAACAGTTTTGTCCGGGCCGATTGTGGATTTTTGAAAAACTGCACCGGCTCGTTTTCCTCAACGATCTGTCCCTGATCCATAAAGATCACGCGATTGGCGACGGCCTGCGCAAAACCCATTTCGTGCGTAACGCACAGCATCGTCATGCCCTCCTCCGCGAGCTCGATCATGGTGTCGAGCACCTCCTTGATCATCTCCGGGTCAAGCGCAGACGTCGGCTCATCAAACAGCATGATGCGCGGCTTCATGCAGAGGCTTCGCGCGATTGCAACGCGCTGCTGCTGCCCACCCGACAACTGGCCAGGATATTTCTGCGCCTGGTCTGGGATGCGTACTTTCTTGAGATAATGCAGGGCCGTCTCTTCAGCTTCCTTCTTGGGAATCTTGCGAACCCAGATCGGAGCCAACGTGCAGTTTTCCAGAATCGTCAGATGCGGGAACAGATTGAAGTGCTGAAATACCATTCCGACTTCCGAGCGCACTCTGTCGATCTTCTTGAGATTGTCCGTCAGCTCGGTGCCGTCGACGACGATCTGGCCGGACTGGTGTTCTTCCAGACGGTTGAGGCAGCGGATCAGTGTTGATTTTCCCGAGCCGGAAGGGCCGCAGATGACAATCCGCTCGCCGCGACGCACGGACATGTCGATGTTCTGCAGCACGTGAAATGAGCCATAGTATTTGTTCATGTTCTTGATGCTGATGACGACTTCTTCGCCGACCGCCATCCGGCTGTTCTGGATTTTCTGATTAACGATCGACAGCGCGACATTTGCTGGCATGCCGTTTCTCCCGCATTTCAAAATGGAAAAGAGCCGGAGCCATGCCTTCTTCAGACCGGCTTCCTTAACTACGGCAATGCCCTAAGCAGGCTGTTCTTTGCTGGTCATGGCTTTGACAACCGCCGCTGTGTCTGCCACTACCCCAAAAACTCCATTTTCGACCGTGGTCATGTAGACGGCTGCTTCATGTGCATAGGCGTCACCACTTGCACATGCATCCTCGATCAGGCAGCAAATGAAGTTTCTGTCGCTTGCTTCCCGCAATGTGGTGTGGACGCAGACCTCTGTTGTACAGCCCGTCAACAAGACATGAGTGACATCACGAGCGCGCAGGACATGCTCGAGATCGGTGTGCGTGAAGGCACCATTGGCCGTCTTGTCTATGATGATGTCCGTGTCGCGCACATCGAGCTCGGGGACGATTTCGAAACCGGGTGTCCCGCGCAAAAGCGCGTCGGTTCCCTCGAGCCCCGATTGCCTGCGGCGCCAATGTTCATATTCGGTCATATCAGCCAGATCAGCACGATATCCCTGACGAGTGTGGATGACGTGGCAGCCGGCTTGACGGGCAGCCGCAATCAGGCTGCTGACGTTGGGAAGAATCTTGCGCAAAGGTGCCGGATCATAGCCCATCCGCGCAAAGTAACCGTCTTCGGCCAGAAAATCGCGCTGGAGGTCGATGACGATGAGCGCGACATGGCTCGCTGCGATGCTTCCGTCATGCGGAAATGCGAATGGGCGAGCGGCAATTGGCTCAACTCTTGAATTGCTCGTGTTCATTTTTCCTCCCGGAGCGTGATTTCGAATTTGACCGATTAGCCCTAACGTCCGTAAGGGGCGTCGAGCTTGCGCTCCAGCCGTGACTGAGCCATCATCAGTGCGGAAACAATAACTAGATAATAGACCAATGCAGCCCCGTAAATTTCAATGAACCGGAAGTTATTTGAAATCGTGTAGGTTGCTGTCGTCATTAATTCCCGGAGAGAGATGACCGTTGCGAGCGATGTCATCTTGACGAGACTTATGAATTCGCTGCCCGTTGGCGGCAAGGCCACACGCATTGCCTGAGGCAACGTGACAAACCAGAGTGTCTTTACACGGTTCAGACCCAGCGCCTTAGCCGCATCATGCTGCCCCCCACCGACAGAGCGAAGCGCACTACGCAAGATTTCGGTTTGATAGGCCGTCTGATGCAGCGAAAGAGTTATGAGAGCGGCGATGAACGGTGTGAACCAGCTCTCCTTAAACGCCGGGAACATTTGCGGCACGGCATTCCATATGAACAACAATTGCAACAACAATGGCGTTGCTCTGAATACCCATGAATACATGGCGACAGATTTCCTGCCTGCCTTGTTTGAGCCATTGGCGACAAGGGCCATCCCAAGACTGAAGACCATGGCAATCGCGTGCGCAACAATGGCAAGCGCCATTGTCACCATTGCTCCGCGCAGGAAAGCCCAGCTGGTAACGGCCTCCCAAAAGATCGTGAAATCAAAACTCACCAGTCGTTCCTCGGCTTCCGAAGCAGCTCTGCCATTTGCAGCATCTCAATTGCTGCTATGACAGGGCTGCTCCGGCACTGTTTCCAGGACTGAGGCACTGCGTTTCACGCAGATGCCATTCATTACCTCTCAGGGATGGGGATTTGTTGCATCCGCCGGCAGATGCCATTTCACCGGAAGCGCCGCCATGAAGCCGGACGCCTTAAGTGTGCCCAGAGCTGCCTTGACGGCATCCGTATCGCCAGGCGTCTTGCGCAGATAGATACCAAACTCCTGGTCTCCAGGAACCGTGAATACGGTTTTCAGCTTGCCTGGCATTTGCTTGTCGCGGAACGCTGCCTCGGTATCCTGGACAAGCGTTCCGTCTGACCGCCCAACCAAGACCTGCTCGATGCAATCCTGAGCCTTAGGATAGGTTTGAATTTGGATTTCCGGCCTTCCATCGCCAACCAGCTTCTGGTTTACTTCTCCAGCGATCTTTTCGAGGACTGTACCCGCCTCAACGGCCAAGGTCTTACCCGACATATCCTCCAGATTGTTGATCTGTTTATTGTCACCCGCCACGAGAAGTAGTGTCGACGTCTTCATGTACGGAACAGCATCAAACTTCTGTTGCCGCTCCTTCGTCACGAGAATGCCGCTCATCACCATGTCGCACCGCCCCGATTCAAGGGCGGGCAACAGCCCGGCAAACTCACCAAGAACCAAGTGAAGTTCGACCCCCCATTGTTTCGCAAGGGCGTTCAATAGATCGATGTCCGACCCAATTGGAGCGGCGTCACCAGCCTGCTCAAAATAGCTCAGCGGCGGAAAGCCAGGCGAGTTGCATACATTCAGCGTTTCGCCGGATGCGAGAAAACTCGGGCGGCTTGCTTCCGACGTTCCGCCTGCGGCGAAAACGCTCGAAGACAGTGCAATAGTCGTTGCCATCGCGGCCGCCGCCTTCAGTGAAACCCGATGCGAGGCCTCCTGCCGGGCAGCGCCCATTTGCGGATAAGATTGTTTCAATGTCGGTCCCTCCCTAGATGAATTGTCAAAGTTCTTTAGATTCTTGCCGAAAAGAACTTGGAAACGGCGCCGTGCATTTCTGTCAGAGAGCGGCAATCAATTGGTTTGCATGCTCTTCACTGAAGGCCTTGATCATTTCGACATTGACATATCCATGCGAACGCGCGCGCAGCAGATAGGTCATCATGGCGTCGTCGCTGGGGGCTTCAAATATCTGCACCCAGTCGTAGCGCCCCATGGTCATGTAAAACGCTACGGTTCGTCCGCCGACGGCTTCAACATTGCGATGGCTTGCAGCCGTGCGATCAGGGGCGGTCGCAACGTTTTCGTATCCTTTGCCGGTCGATTTCAGCAACGCGATGTAAAGAGGCATGATGTTTCCGATTTTTGGAGTGCTGTGAAAAACGCCGGCACCATCAACGTATTTTGCTATTTTATTGACGACAATCGATATTAATTGATATCGCTGGTTAGATTTCCTAACCAAGGAGCGGTCATGGCGTCCCGCAAGCTTCCGTCTCTCAATGCAATGAGGTGTTTCGAAGCCGCCGCACGACATGGCTCCATCCGACGTGCCGCCGATGAGCTTAGCCTCACTCATGGCGCCGTAAGCCACCAAGTAAAATTGTTGGAGAACGGTCTTAGCCTGCAACTGTTTGAGCGCGTCGGACGGCGACTAAGGCTCACACCGGCAGGAACAAAACTTGGGAACGCACTCACCCAAGGGCTCGATAGTATGGCGTACACGTTGCGCGAACTGGATGACTATCGGGGGCTATCCTCGGCTGATCGCCATTTCAGGATTGTCGTTACACCGTCCTTTGGCGAGAACTGGCTTTTGCCGCGCATATTTCAATTCATCGAACGTCACCCTGGGTTCGAGTTTTCGCTAGTGGCAAGCAACCTGGATCCCCAGAATCCGTGGGACGACATCGACGTTGCTATTCAATATGGCGGCACGGACTGGGGGTCAGGGCGCTGGTGGGGCACGCTGCGGCAGGTCAATCTACGCCCAGTCTGCAGCCCCCGACTGTTTAATGGAAAGCACCCAATTCGCTCGCTGCGCGATCTTTCCGAACATCGCTTGCTGCATGAAGATGATGGCTCGGAGTGGGCACGATGGCTGCGAATGGCTGGGGCGCCACAGGGACGCGAGAGCGTCTACTTCGGCAGCGTAAACCTTGCTCTCAGCGCGGCCCGCGGCGGGCATGGCTTAGCCCTTGTCTCCTCGACGTTGTCTGAGAACGACGAAAGAAGCGGCCAGCTTATTGTTCCCTTCGACGCCAAAAGCGCAATCAGCGGACAAAAGGCCTATGTATGCGTTTGCGACCATGTAAAACTGCAAAAGCCAATTGTTGCGAGCTTTATTGAATGGGTTCAGATTGCGATGGGGCAAAATGCTCTGCCACATGAGAATACCGCGACAACCGACGCAGCAATGGACAGCGTCGAGTGACAGGCCGACAGGTGCACTGGTTCGGGCCCGCAGAATGACGATATCTTGTTAACGCAGACCGTTGGCGCCCGATGCCTCGCTTCAGGCGGCGCCAGGTTTTCGTTGCGCTTGTAGCCCTTCCTTTCCAACAGCGTTATCCGCCATGAAGGCCCAGCACTCGGCGACATCCGTCATTTTGCCTAGGATCCCAGGGCGATCACGGCTTCAATCTCAACAGAAGCACCTAGAGGCAAGGCTGAGACCTCGAATGTTGCACGGGCCGGAAACGGTGCGGAAAAAAACTCGGCGTAGGCTTGATTGATCCGAGCGAACTCGCTGAGCCGTGTCACCAAGACTGTGGTCTTTAGAACGTTGCCCATGTTCGCGCCGGCGGCTTCCGCAATGGCCGATATATTGCGTAAGCATTGCCGGACTTGATCGACCGAGTCCTCGCTTTCAACCTTTCCAGTCGCAGGATTGATGGGCAACTGGCCAGAGACGAAGAGGAGGCCCGCATGCGTGCGCGCCTGTGAGTAGGGACCCACGGCTTTCGGTGCTTCGCTGGTGTCAATGGCCGTCATGTTTATCCTCTTTCTTGGTCAAAGGATGATACGAAGTGTTTCATGAAGCGCAGGAAACGCTCGGTTGATATGATGCGTGACCGTGCCGTGCAGCGGCCGTCAAACGGTTTCCCCAGTTGCGGGCTCCGAGTGCCGCAGCCCGGTGGATTGCGCCGGCTGCACAAGCCTCGTCCCACAAACGATCAATGCAAATGCGACAACGTCGGACCAAAAGAGCGGCTCTCCCAAGAAAATCGCGCCGATAGCCAATCCAATAATCGGGATCAGGTAATTGACGGTTGAGATGAAGGCAGCGCCCGCCTTCTTCGATAGTTCCAGCATGACCAGCAGCGCGATGGCAGTGCAAACCACCCCCAGCGCGATACTGGCGCTGACAGCCGTCACTTCGGACGTAGCAACCAGCTCTCGCACCTGCAAAAAAGGCAAGGCGGTCAGTGAAGCCATCAGCAGGCTCAAGGTGGCCGTGCCGAGTTGGTTTTTGGGCTGCCAGACGCGTGCAAATACAATGTTGCCGGCAAAGCATATGGCTGCTGCGGCGAGAGCGGCGAGACCAAAGATCACCTCGGTGCCCAAGTGCACTCCGCCACGTGCCATCACGATCGGAAGCACGCCAACAAATCCGATGATCAACCCAAGGGCTGCGCGGGCTGTCAACCGTTCACCAGGCAACCAAAGATGCGCGAGGACAGCCGAGAACAGGGGTGTTAGCGCCATCATCACTGCAGATAGCCCGCTCGGCACTGTTTGCTGACCAATTGTTATCAGACCAATCGGCAAGGCATTGCCGAACACGGCATAGATCAACGACCCGCGCCAGTCTGAAGCGACCCAATCCACACTGCGAAGCGTGAAACCGGCCCACACAAACAGGGCGAGTGCTCCGGAACCCAAGCGAAGGAAGAATACATTGCCGGCAGATATGTGATCCAGAGCTACGTTCGTGAAACCGTAGGCACTGCCACGGCAAAGTGCGAATACGACAAGCAGCGACAGCGTGTCGCCGTGTGCGGTGAGTTTCATAAAGAGCTTCCGGAATTGAACTCTAGGCCAAGCCATCTCGGGGCGGTTGCGCTTCAGCTACGCATCCGCGATGCCCGCTGCTGCAGTTCTCTGCGATCAAAGTACCCGGGCTAAGAATTCGCGCGTTCTTGGCGATTGAGGGTTCGCAATCATTGCCCGAGGATGCCCTCTTTCGACCACGACCCCTCCGTCCATGAAGATCAGTTGATCGGCAACCTCACGCGCGAAGCCGATTTCGTGCGTCACGACCACCATTGTCATGCCGCTGCTAGCAAGGTTCTTCATGACTGCCAAAACTTCGCCCACGAGTTCTGGATCGAGCGCCGAAGTCGGCTCATCGAAAAGCAGAACCTTTGGCTTCATCGCCAGGGCTCGAGCTATCGCGACTCGTTGCTGCTGTCCGCCGGATAGATTGCGTGGAAAGGCATCGCGCTTTTCAGCCAACCCTACCCGCTCCAGCAGCTCCTGCGCTCGGCTCTTCGCGACAACAGGCTCTTCTCCGCGAACCCTAATCGGCGCTTCGATTAAGTTCTCCAGGACCGTCATGTGAGGGAATAGATTGAACTGCTGGAACACCATGCCGATCTCAGCCCGGCGTTCGCAGATTACTGCAGCGGGCAATTCGTAAAGCTTGCGGCCCTCCAAGCGGTAGCCAACAAAGTCGCCGTGTACGAGCAGCAGGCCGCCGTTGATCTCTTCCAAATGATTAATGCACCTCAGGAAGGTACTTTTCCCTGAGCCCGACGGGCCGATGATGCATGCGACCGAACCCTCGGGCACCTGCAGATCGACGCCCCGCAGGACCTCCAGATTCCCGTACGATTTGCGAACGCCAGCCGCGTACACCATGACGTTTTCGGCGACGCCAAACTTGGATTTGTGGGACACCATCGTCGTCATGCGACAATCTCCTTCCTGCGGAGTGTGAGGACGTTGCCCACGATGTCGCGCATCGCCTTTTTGCGCATTCTACCTGCGCGGAGCTCGTCACGCGAGAAATAGCACTCCAGATGGTACTGACCGATAGACATTATCGAGACGATTATCAGGTACCAGATAGCCACCACCAACAGGAGAGGCATCGTTTCAAACGTTCTGGCATATACAGACTGCGCAGAATACAGAATATCATCGACCGCAATGATGCTAACGAGGGACGTCATCTTCAGAAGATTTATCGTTTCGTTGCCAGTTGGCGGAATAATCATGCGCATCGCTTGTGGCAATATGATTCGCCGCGTCAGCAGGCCGGGCTTCATCCCGAGAGAGGCAGCGGCCTCAGTTTGGCCTTTCGCAACTGACTTGAGCCCCCCTCGGACTATTTCCGCCATGTAGCCCGCTTCGTGTAGGGAGAGCGCAATGATCGCCGCGGTAATTGGCGTCATGATGTCGTTGGTTGGTATGGAAAAAATCGTTCCGATCCCGGGAACCCACAACGTCACGTTTTTGAAAACCAGTGACAAATTGTACCAAAGGATCAGCTGAACCAAGGCAGGCGCTCCGCGGAAGAACCAAACGAAAGCATTGGCTGGAAGCGACAGCATTTTGCTCGGGGAGAGCATCATCAGCGCCATTACTGTTCCCGTGGCGACCGCGAGGATCATGATCACGATTGTGAGCGTGAGGGTCGTCAGCAATCCGTTCAAGATAAGCGGATGGAGCATGTAGTGCCCAACAACGGACCATTGAAATTCCGGATTTGTGAAGACGGAATACGCGACGCTGGCCATGCCTGTAATCACCACGGCGATGGCTACCACTCTCATCGGATGTCGCAACGGTACGACCGTGAGGCCTTCCGGCTCCAAAAGAGTGAGATTCTGTTGCGCTTTTTGCTTTTGCTCTGACATAGGTGGTTTCTCTACAGAACGCAGATTCTCCGGTTGAAAGGTGCTCGCGCCTTTTCCGGCTCTCTGGAGAAGCGCGCGTGATGATCGCCTTCGGATGCAATCAACGCGCCTGTTGCTGATTATTTGGGAAGCTGGTCGGCACTCGTTATGATCTCTGACTTGCTCACGGCTGAGGTTGCCATATTGAACTTGTCGATGATCTTCTCGTATGTGCCGTCGTCCATCACCTTCTGCAGCACTGCCCGCATCATTTCCGCAGACGCGCTATCGCCCTTCGCTACGGCAACACCGAGCGGCGTTGGAAAATACGAGCCCGGGACCACGACCATCTTACCGTTGCTTTCGCTGGCGTAATAACCAGCAGCGGTAGAATCATCTAAACGCCCCACGACGCGCTCGGTCAAGACAGCCTGAATCGCGTCCTTCTGCTCCGGATAAATGGACTTCTTGATCTCGGCTCTTCCGCTGGACTTACAATCTTCATTGAGCTTATCAGCAGCAAAGTCTGCCGCGGACCCAGTTTGCACGGCGATTGATGTTCCACACAGATCGTCCTTGGATTTGAACTTGGAGGCGTTCTCGGCTGGAACCACAAACACCGTGGCGGCGCTCAAGAAGGTGATGAAATCGACCTGCTTAAGCCGCTCAGGCGTGACCGAGAACGTAGCCCATGCGACTTTCGTCCGCTCCGAAGCGAGCGATGGGATCTGAGAAGCAAACGGCATTCTGACGATTTCGAGTTCGGCGCCCAAAGCATGGGCAACGGCGTCGGCAAGCTCGATATCGAGACCGACAGGCTTACCCGCCTCGTCGACGTACTCAAATGGAGCATAGGCCAAAGAGTTTGATATCTTAAACTTGCCGGTGGCCCTTACCTCCTCATTCTTTGGCAAGCCTTGGGATAGTGCCGCCGTCGCGAAACAGGAGGCCACAAGGCCCACGACAGACGCGGACAGTGCCCTTTTTACCATGTTATTCCCCTTATTTTCAAGTTGCCACGGATATTGACTTTGAGTGTGACATCGCTTGGCTATTAGTCAAATTGATATTAGTCATATAAAATATGAACTCTGCGCATTTAACTTTTGCGCTTTAGATGAGCGGCCCAGCTGTGGAAGAACGGCCTTCAGGGGCGCGCGACGGACACGAAGAAACGCGGCTTAAACCCCTAGCTGGCATTGCGATTAAATCATCCGTCAGCGGCCGGCTCTGGCCAGGATCGTGACGATCTGCTCGATCTCTGGGATGGTGTTGTAGTAATGTGGAGAAAGACGAACGGCGCCATTCCTAATGCTGGCGTAAATACGTTCTGAGCTTAAGGCGCCGAGCAATACATCAGACGGAACCCCAGGCTTGCGAACCAACAAGATCCCCGACCGAGCATTTCGCTCGAACCGGAAAGCAACGTCCAAGTCGGCTTCATCGCAGAGGTCAATGAGAAGCTGATTGAGGTCGAGAACGCGCTGTTCGATAGACGCCGCGCCGAGCTCGTCGATCTGCCGAAGTCGCTCGACGAGTCCGAAAATCCCCGCCCCATTCGGCGTACCGGCCTCAAAACGCCGGGCATCTGGAAGGACATCAAGTGTCCGATTGAAGGCGAAGGGCTCGTTCACACTGAGCCAGCCAAGTACTTTAGGTCTAATCTGTTCGAATGCTCGATCGGAAATGCTGATGAAGCCAATTCCGCGCGGTGCCAGCATCCACTTGTGTCCGCTTACGACCAGCACGTCGACATTCGCTGCCAAGACATCCAGTGTGAGGGCACCGATGGATTGCGTGCCGTCCACCACGAGCAGTGCATTGTGCCTGCTGCAAATCTCACCGAACCGATGGAGATCTACGCGGAAGCCGCTGTAGAACTGCACGTGACTTACCGCCACTAGGCGTGTGCGATCATCGACGAGAACCCGGAGGTCTTCAGGTCGGAGGCGCCCCCCAACCGCGTCGATCTTCCTGACCTCAACGCCCTGGGCTTCAAGCTGTAACCAGCAAAGATAGTTGGAGGGAAACTCGTGGGCCGGGATAACTAGGTTGTCGCCTTCACGCCAGTCCAGGCCAAGGGCCACCAGCGACAAGCCATGCGACGTATTCTGAACGTATGCAATTCGGTCTGGTTTGGACCCCACAAGTTTGGCCGCCCTTGCACGCCCATGGTCAAAAATCGGGATCGACAGTGCAGTTGCTTCCCGCGGGTCTTGCACGACGTATTCCGTGTGCTGGTTCATTGCAGCCTGCACCCGCTTGGGAACAGGAGACACGGCTGCGTTGTCGACATAAATGACCTGCCTGACATACGGCAGGTCGTCACGGGCCTCTTCAATCTGTTGATCGGTCAGTCGCAGCTGCATCATGGATCCTTCGCGCAAACGCTCGTGCGGTCAAAAACACGAAGAAATGTAGGGGACGATATTGGCATGAGGCAAATTCGATGTTCTAATCTACGGAATGAATCTCATTCATAGGTGTCGAGTGAATTTTGACGCTATTGATCTGAATCTGCTTAGGGTGTTCGACGTTCTGATGCGCGAGCGGAACGTGACGCATGCAGCGGATCGGTTAGGTCGAACACAGTCTGCGGTTAGCCATTCGCTTGGCAAACTCCGACTATTGTTCAAAGACGAGCTATTCACGCGCGATGCGGGGGCAATGAAGCCAACGCCGCGAGCCATTGAGCTTTCCGTGGATATTTCTCATGCCTTGGCCAATATCAGGGCGACTATCGATCGGCATCAGAGGTTCGATCCGGCCGAGACTCGTCGAAACTTTCGTATTGGGCTCATCGACTACCATGCGATGATTTTCATACCGGGCTTAATCAAACAGTTTGCGGAAAAGGCTCCTCTAGCAACTCTGAACGTCATTCCTTCCACGAGGGCGGAAGTCGGTCCGCTAATTCATTCGCGGCAGCTTGATTGCGCGATCATTGGGAGCTTCGACACCGAGGACCCCAATCTGCTTCAGTTAGAGTTGGGTCAGGACCGGCTCGTATGCGCCATATGGAGTGGCAGTTCCATTCTGAAGCGGCCCTTGAGTCTGGAAGCCTACCTCGCTGCGACCCACGTGCAGATTTCTGCCGACGGTGTAGCTGAAAGCCTGGCCGACAAAGCCTTGAAGGAGAGAGGTTTACGGCGCATCGTCAATGCGACCATCCCCAATTATCTGGTCATTCCCTGGGTGCTGCGCGGCACTGACCTGATCACACATTGTGGTGACAGCATCCTGCTGCTGCTTGACGACAGAAGCGAGATAACATTGACGTCACCTCCGTTACCGATCTCGCCGGTAATGATCTCATTGATACTGCACCGGCAGATGGCGACAGATCCCGCTACTATCTGGCTTCGCGAACTGGTTGAGCAACTGTTCAACGCTTGGCAATCTCGAAAAAGCGCAGCATGGGTTGATAGTCCGTTTGTCCGGTGATGGCCGCGAATCAAATCGGATAGCGGCAACCCACGATACGAAATGCCTCGGCTTGATTGGATGCCGGAACCCGCCAACCATTCCAGAGGGATGCTGTCGACGTCTGAGCCCGCTTGCTTTTTACCTATCGTGATAGTGAGAGGATATTAAGACCAGCTACATTCTGCTCAATCTGCCGCCAGCCCAACGAGATGTAGAGCGGTGTGTTGTCGGGGGTAGCGCAGAGATAGACTGTGTCGACTCCGGTTTCAAAGGCTATTTTCACTGCGGCCCTCACCAGCGCCGCTCCAACGCCTTTGCGGCGATGTTCGGGATCGACCCACAGCGCTGCTATCCACGGGCGGTATTCGGGCCGCTCATCCATGTCATTGTCAATCAAGGAAACGGTCCCAAGAAACCGCTCACCATTTGCCGCGACGAGAGCAGTCGGGATGGTGTCGGGGCCGAGACTTTGCAGGACACGCCGGTCGATATCATCGAATTCATGTCCCTCATTGCGCCACCACGCATTCCAGATACGGTCGGAAACTGTCTGCCTGAACCGAGGCTGCTCGGTAAGAGTCGTGATGTGGAATTTGCGGTCCATCGTCGTCAAGATTGGTCTCCCAGCGTCATGCGAAGGTTAGGCAGTGCTAACCGGAAGAGGGTAACGAGCGAACCCGAGCGGCTCTGCAAGCAGACTTTGTGTCACCAGCAATACCTCAAGCGTTCTGTCTCGTGCGACAAGCAAGCTTAGAAAGCTGAAGCTTCAGAGGCGCTTTCATAGACAAGGCGCGCCGCAGCAAGGTCGGCGAGCGCAGTTCCAACCGTCTTGAAAAGGGTGATTTCGTGGTTGGATTGTCGACCCAAGACATCGCCTCTACAAAGATTCTCAAGCGTGCCGCGCAGTGCTTGCTCGGAAAAGGCGCCCGTCGCACAGGGTTGCACTAAATCACCCGCTTCCCTGAAGGCATCCATCGTATCGATGAAAACTGAAGCTCGTCGGATCGCAACATCGTCGGCCTCACGCATGTCTGGCGTGAATCCCCCAATCAGATCGACATGCGTGCCGTCTGTCAGCCAGCCCCCTTTGATCAAGGGAGATGTGGCGAGCGTCGCGGCGCCAATGATATCCGCGCGCCGGACCGCCGCTTCGAGATCGTCCGCAACAGTAGCATTTAGGCCTCGCATCGCCAGCTTCCCGGCCAGATCCTCAGCATAGGCATGTTCTACGTCCCAGATCTCAATCCGATCGATGGTGCGAACACTTCGATAGGCGTCCGCCAGTAGGCGGGCGACCCGCCCTGCTCCGATAATCAACAGTTTGCTTGCGTCTGGTCTGGCAAGGTAGTCGGCAGCCAGAGCAACCACCGCCACTGTTCTACGAACGGTGATGGCATCCCCATCAATAACCGCAAGCTGCCTCCCCGTCTTCCCATCATAGAGGATGTAATTCGAATTAACGGTTGGCTCCCCACGCGCGAAGTTACCCGGAAACACATTCACCAACTTGACGCCAGCATAGGCGCGCGACGCGTTGGACTTTGTCCATGCTGGCATCAAGAGGAGCGTGCCATCCGCCTCTCCTATAACTTCGATCGAATGGTGGTGTCTTGTAGGGGTAATGCAACCGGAAACGAACGTGTCGCGTAGGGCAGGAATTAGACTGTCGAAGGGTAGCAAGTCCAACGTAACCATCGCGTTCAGAATCTTGGTGGAATTCCCTAACACCGCTGCACCTCCAATGGTCAATTTTTGCGGGCAAACATATTCGTAGCGCGGACCATTACGGTGCCGCGCATCATGAACGTATTCCGCATTTGCTCTCCAGGTCGGAGTGCAAACGCATATGTGATTTTTCTGTCATTGCATAGCTTGACGTTATTTTTTTCTCGGCCTAGCCTGATTGCACCGTGGACACGGACACATTGCTGCGGCGTCGCCGTTCATACCGCGAACGCACAGCAAGGGAGGCAATTCCGCATAGCCGGGAAAAAGCGCCATGCCGACTTGGCTTGGTGAGCTCCTGGCTATGCAAAAGCGATCGCAAGCACTGCGACGAGCAGGCAAAACTGCGACAATAGGGAGGATGAATATGAATCGACGCCAATTCCTTGCATCGACATCAGCCATCACGCTGGCCGCAGGCCTTGGCCCGGGGGCGAGCCAATCGGCACGCGCCGCCGAATCCGAAGCCGTGCTGGTAATCAGCAACTCGGAGGCCGGTGCGCCCAACCAGGATCCAATTCGCGCTTCCTTGCTGAATGCCGGAGCTTACCTGATCTACGACCGACTGGTCGAACAGGACGTCGACCAAGCCTACCATCCCCACCTTGCCGAATCCTGGGAAACTAGCGCCGACGGCATGACCTGGACCTTCAAGCTCCGGCAAGGGGTGCGCTTTCATGACGGCGAACCATTCAATGCCGCGACGATTGTCTGGTGGATTGGCAAGTACAGGGGCGGCGTTAATGATACACTTGTCGACGCTATAGACCATGTCGAAACTCCCGATGAGTACACAGCCCGGTTCGTGATGAAACGGGCGGCCCCGAACCTCATCTACAATCTGTCGTCAGTATTCATGGGCATCCCGTCGCCGAAATCCTACGATGCAGCGGGCGACAGCTATGGCGTGATCGAGGCGATCGGAACTGGCCCCTACAAGCTCGAAAGTCTCGCCGTCGGCCAGGAAACCGTGCTGGTCGCCAATGAAGACTACACCTGGGGCAGCGACCTGTCGGGAAACAAAGGGGCACCTTACATCAAGCGCCTCACCCTGCGCGAAATTCCCGATGCCTCGACAGCCTTCCTCGAGTTGAAAACCGGGGGGGTCGGCATGGTGATCGGAGTACCCGACGAATTCCTGCCGCAACTGCGGGCGGAGACGAATATCGGCGTCAAGAGTCTGCCTGGACTTGGTGTCACCTATCTGATGTTCAACAGCAAGTCGGAGCCCTTCTCCGACATAACGGTGCGGCAGGCAACAGCGTTGGCAGTCGACCAAGGCGCCATTCTGAAGAGTGTCTTCAGCGGCGTCGGCGTGGAAGCGCACCAGTTCCTGATCAGTTCGCTCACAGAGTCGAAAGTCGATCCTAAATTCGAGATTCGTTACGACATCGCCAAGGCCAACGAACTTCTCGACAAGGCAGGCTGGGCCCGCGGCAGCGACGGAGTCCGGGCCAAGGACGGCAAGCCTCTGAAGGTCCAACTGTCCACTCAGTCGGAGACGGCGTTCCGGCGAACAGCCGAGATCGTCCAGGCCCAACTCAAGGCACTTGGCATGGTTGCGGAGATCGTCACCTTTGACAGCACCACGATTCGCGATCAGTTCAGGAAAGGCGAGCATCAGTTGGCCGTGAGCCACTACGACTGGAACAACGCTGACATCCTCGACTGGTTTTACAGCGCCAAGAACATTCCCTATCCGAATTCCACCATGTGGAACGATCCGAGATCCGAGGAGCTGCATGACGTCGCCATGCTCCAATCCAGGACGTGGGACGAGCGGGTGGCGAACTTCAAGAAATATCAGGAGTATTTGTTGAGCCAGTTCGTTTTCGTACCGCTGCACGAGCCCGTATTGAACGTAGCCTACAATTCCACGCGCCTGACACTCAGGGATAAATTCTTTCCGCCCTTTTCGATCGTCGATGTTTCGGTCGTCGAGTAAGCATCCTTCACACGAGCGGATGAATATTAGATGATAACCTTCCCGTTAAGACGACTCGTGCTGCTAATCCCTGTCTTTTTTGTCGTTTCTGTTGCGGTCTTCCTGATCATCCACCTGGTGCCGGGTGATCCCATCGACAACCTTCTGCGCCCGGGAGCATCCCCGGCGCAGCGTATCCAGATTGCCGCCAAATACGGGCTCGACCGCGGCCTTGCCGAGCAGTACTTCGTGTGGATGGGACGGCTTTTGACCGGTGACCTTGGAACCTCCATCGTTCAAGGCCGCCCGGTTAGCGCGCTGATCGCCCAGAACCTGCCATACAGCCTGCAGCTGGGCGCAGCCGCATTGCTGTTCTCGGCGTTGATCGGCATTGCAGCAGGCGTCATTGCCGCCAGCTTTCAGGGCACGCGTCTCGACGACGGCATCACCGGCGTCATCCTGCTGGGCTCGACAGTGCCGAGCTTTTTCCTCGGCTTGCTGCTCATCCTGGTTTTCGCCGTCTGGCTGGGTTGGGTGCCCATTTCCGGAGCGCGCGGCTGGTCCTCGCTCATCCTGCCGGTCCTTGCGACCGGCCTCGGCGGCATCGCGCTGGTGGCGCGGGTGACCAGGATCGCCATGGTCGAGACGGCGAGGCAGGACTTCGTGATGCTGCTGCACGCCAAGGGGCTGTCGCCGCTGGTCATCCAACTGCGCCATGTGCTGCGCCACGCCATGGTTCCCGTCGTCACCATCCTCAGCCTGCGCATCGGCTGGATTCTCGGCGGCACGGTCACCGTCGAATATGTCTTCGCCCGGCCTGGCCTGGGCTCGCTGCTGATCAGGGCGCTGAACCAGCGCGATTATCCCTTGGTGCAAGGTTGCCTTCTCATGCTGGCGATGGCCGTCATCCTCGGCACCTTGATGGGCGATGTCATCCAGGCCGCGATGGATCCGCGCCAGCGCGAGGCACGGGCATGATGGGCCGTCGGGCATTGGCATTCCTAAACGCGGTCACGACCCTGAAAGGTGGCGTTTCCGGCACGTTTCTGTTGCTTCTGGTCGGTGCGGCACTGCTCGCGCCATGGCTGTCGCCCTTCTCCTATGATCAGCAGGATCTGACGGTCATGAACCATGCGCCTTCGGCGATACATTGGTTCGGCACCGATGAATTCGGTCGCGACGTGCTGTCGCGCATCATCACCGGTGCCCGCACCTCGCTGTCCGTCAGCGTCACGGCGATCGGTATTTCCGTTTTCCTCGGCCTGATCCTCGGCGCTGCCTGCGGCTATTTCGGCGGCGCCTTCGACCGGGTGGTGATGATCGCGGTCGACCTGACCTGGTCGTTTCCCGAGATCCTGATCGCACTGATGCTGGTCGCCATCGTCGGGCCCGGCCTGTACGGTGTCGTGCTCGCCATCGCCATCGCCTATCTGGCGCAATTCACCCGATTGACTCGAACACAGGTGATGTCCCTCAAGGGCGAGACCTATGTCGAGGCGACCGTCAGTCTCGGCGCCGGTCACACCCATATCCTGTTCGCGCATCTCTTGCCCAACGCCCTGACGGCGGTGCTGGTGACCGCGATGCTGGCGACCGGCGATGCCATCATCCTCGAGGCGACGCTGGGATTCTTCGGTCTGGGGGCTCAGCCGCCGACGCCGAGCTGGGGTGCGATGATGAGTTCCGGCACGGCTCAGCTCTTTGTCGCACCTTGGGTGCTTTTGGCCCCCGGCCTGGCGGTGGCCGTGACCGTCGTTTTTCTGAACCTGTTCGGCGACACGGTCATCACCGCGCTCGATGTCCGCACAAAGATCAGGGAGGTCTGAGATGCTTCTGGCTGTGGACATGTTGCAAATCAGCTTCGGTGCGCTCTCGCCGGTGGATGATGTCACGCTCAGCGTCGATAGGGGCGAAATCCTTGGCGTTGTCGGCGAATCCGGCTCGGGCAAGTCATTGACCGCGACAGCCATCATGGGGTTGTTGCCACGGGTTGGCGGCCAGATAGCGGCCGGCCGTATCCGCTTCGACGGCAGCGACCTCGTGCACATGCGCGAGCGGGAATTGCGTAAGCTGCGCGGCGGGCGCGTCGCACTCATCACGCAAAACCCGATGACCTCGCTTGACGCGATGATGCGGGTCGGACCGCAGATCGACCAGGCGGCGCGCCGTCATCTGGGACTGAGCCGGCGCGCGGCACGGACAAGAAGCCTGGAACTGATGGCGGACTTGCGTATCCCCGACCCTGCCTCGGTCTATGCCCTCTATCCGCACCAGCTCTCCGGTGGCATGAAACAGCGCATCGTCATCGCCATGGCATTGGCGGGCGACCCCGAACTGCTGGTCGCGGACGAACCAACCACGGCGCTCGATGTCACCGTCCAGGCTCAGATCGTGCAGATCCTCACTGATCTGGTGAAGCAGCGGGGACTGGGCCTGATCCTGATCACCCACGACATGAGTGTCGTTGCCCAGACCTGCGACCGCGTGGCCGTCATGTATTGCGGGCGGGTGGTCGAGCTCGCCGATGTCAATGCGATCTTCGAGCAGCCCCGTCATCCCTACACCCAGGCGCTCATCCGCTGCATCCCCCGCCATGACATGGCGAGGGGCACGATGACCGCCATCCCCGGCATGGTTCCGGGGGCCATGGCACTGCCGCCGGGTTGCCGGTTCAACCCGCGCTGTCCCCTCGCCTCGGAGCGCTGCCGCGTTGAGATTCCCGTGCTTCGCATCGGGGCGTGCGGCAATGGCGTGGCTTGTCATCTGGCGGAGGCGGCATGAGCGATCTTCTCACCGTAAAAGGCCTGAGCCGTCGCTTCTCCGACGGAGGGCTGCTGCGAAAGCGAAAGGTGTTTCACGCCGTCAGTGATGTTTCCTTCAGCGTGCCGCGCGGCCAGATCGTTGGCATCGTCGGTGAATCCGGCTGTGGCAAATCCACCCTGGCGCGGCTGGTCCTGCGGCTGATCCAGCCGAGCGAGGGGCTGGTGCACTTCGACGGCGTGGACATGGCCGCCCTGTCGCGCGCCGATCTGCGCCGGCTGCGCCAGCGGATGCAACTGGTCTTCCAGGACCCCTATTCGGCGATCGATCCGCGCTACTCGGTGCGGGACGCGCTTCTTGAACCGTTCCGGGTCCAGGGGGTGAAGCCGAAATCCGGTGACGATACGGTTGCTTCGTTGCTCGATATTGTCGGCTTGAACCCGGCGCTGGCGAAAAGCTACCCACACCAGCTGTCGGGCGGACAAAAACAGCGCGTCGGCATTGCCCGCGCGCTTGCGCTCAACCCGTCGCTTGTCGTGCTCGATGAGCCCACCGCCTCGCTCGACGTGTCGGTGCAGGCGCAGATCGTGGCATTGCTCGACAGGCTGCGGCAGGAACTGGGGCTGACCTACCTGTTCATCTCGCATGATCTCGGCCTGGTCCGCTATTTTTGCGACCAGATCCTTGTCATGTATCTCGGTCGCATTGTCGAAATCATGCGAAACGACGCAGCGCCCGCGCATCCCTATACGCGCGCCCTGCTCGACAGCACGTTCGAGCCCGATCCGCGGCAGCGTCGTACCATTACGCGGCTCGCCGGCGAGATTCCCAGCGGCTACGATCTGCCCGCCGGCTGTGCCTTCGCTGCCCGTTGCTCGCGAGTCTCGGATCTATGCCGAAGCGTACAGCCAAACCTGAAGGTGCTGGCAAATGGCCAACAGACCGCCTGCCACCACCCCCTAGCCCGGGACCCTGACGAGAGCGGGACCAGAAGCGCATTGCCCGGGAGTTTCGCGGATAATGCCCCGAGACATCCAGGCGACCCGGCCGCCAATCACCTACATCCGACCAGTTGAAACAGCAGAATGATTCCTTGGAGAGACTTGCCATGACCTTTCGTGTTCTGACCGCGGAGTTCGTCCACGAGACCAACACCTTCAGCGTGCGGAAAACCGACTATGACGCGTTCGCCGTCGAAGGCATCCGTTTTGGCGAGGATGCTGTTCGCGTCCGCGGCGAGGCCAACACCGAAATAGCCGGCTTCCTCGACATCGGACGCAAGTATCACTGGACCATCCAGCACGTTGTCAGTGCTGGGGCGGAACCGGCCGGGCCAGTCACGCGCGACGCCTTCGACCGCATCGGGGGGGCCATCGTCCAGGCAGCCAAGGATCGCAAGGGCGATCTCGACGGTATAATGCTCGGCCTGCATGGCGCCATGGTCACCGACTTCTCGCCCGATGGCGAGGGTGAGTTGCTGGAGCGGTTGCGGGCCGTGGTCGGTCCAGATTTGCCGATCGCCGTCACTCTCGACCCCCATGCCAACGTCACAGCCAAGATGTGTCAGCACGCCGACATACTCATTTCGTTCAAGACCTACCCGCATATCGATATGCGCGATACAGCGCGTCATGCCGGTGAATTGCTACAGCGGACAATGGCTGGCGAGATTGATCCCAAAACGTTTCTCGTGCGCCGCCCGATGCTGGAGGAAGCCAATGCCGGGCGCACCGATATCGGGCCGATGGTGGGATGGATCGCCGAGGCACGCGCCTATGAGACGATGCCGGGCGCCCTGGCGGTCAGCATCAACGGCGCCTTCCCCTACGCTGACATTTCCGAGGTCGGGGCGACCGTGCTCGTCACCTATGACGGCGATTGCGCCTCGCATCAGGCCTTCGCGGAAAGCATCGCTACCAAGATCTGGGATGACCGGTTCAATGTTTTGAACACCTTCCATACGGTGGAGGCGGCAGCCGAGATTGCCCGCGCCTACAACGATGACCGGCCGTTGATCATCGCCGACTACGCCGACAACCCTGGAGCCGGCGCCTATGGCGATGCGACAAACCTGCTTGAAGCGCTCCTGGATGCAGGCGTTCACGACGCCTGCTTTGGTCCTATCGTCGATCCGGAGACAGCCCTTCAGCTTCATCGTTCCGCCGTTGGCGAAACCGTTCAGCTTGCGCTGGGTGGCAAGACCGATGCCCGCTTCGGCGGCGGCCCCCTGAAAGTCGCAGCCAAGTTGGTGCACATCAGCGACGGGAAACTGATAGGCGACGGACCAATGATGGGCGGCCTTGAGCTCAATTTCGGCCCCACAGCCGTCATTCAGATTGAGGGCATCGCCATCCTGGTCGTCACTGAACCTTCGCAGATGTACGATCTGCAGCAGTTTCGGGCCTTTGGAATCGATCCAGCCAGTCATCGCGTGGTCGGCTTGAAGTCCATGCAACATTTCCGGGCTGCCTTCGAGCCCATCGCCGGCAAGGTGATCGTGTGCGACAGCGGCGCCCTGTGCACGATGGACTATGCCCGGATGCCCTATGGCAATGTTCCCCGACCAATCTTCCCGCTTGATCGCGACATGATCATCTGATCGGAGACAAACAACTGTGATGCAGTAGTGAGGAGCCGCTTAGGGACCCGTTCGTCCTCGGATATCTGGCTTTCTATAGACGTGAATCATAGCGGCATCTTGAAGAGCTAAGCGGAAGCTTAGGTCGGAGCTCAATAGTCACGACGCACAGATTGCTGAATCGCATTTTTGGCGGCTGCCGTTGTTCGACGTTGCCGCGAAGTAACAATGCTTTAGAAGGCAATTGTGTTCTCACGCACTGGCGCCAAAGAGGAGAGATGATCTGGAAGTGATCCACTAAATCGTCAGTTGGACGCGACTGCTGCGTCGCCGGTTGTCGTCCAGCCAGTCGTCCCTTGGAGCCAGTCACTTCCTCTTTCCGGATAGCCTTACTCGGCAATACGCGCCGACGGTGGCGCTGGGGCAAATATCGCGAGCGGTTCAAGCGGCAATTCACCCCGCTTTACATCTTCTCAGGGGAGCCATCTCCGCCCCGAAACGAGGCTTCCGGGGATCGCCGACGAAACGGACCCGCTTGTCCATCATTCCTCGGCTTCGGCGGCATCTGAAGCTTTTCTGTCATTGGTCCGCTTGACGTTCTTTTTCGATCAAATTAACCAAGGCTGATTGCATCGTTGAACACGACCCGCGCGAGACTGCTCAGCGTTGGGCACGAGTTGCGTTGCCACCTCCAGCGCACAAGTTGCAAGACGAAATCATCAAAACATGACAGTGCAAGCAAATCATAACCCGGACACCATCGTCTTCGGTGCCGGAATTATCGGCGTCTCGGTCGCGCTTCACCTGCTGCAACGCGGACGGTCTGTAGTCCTGGTGGACCGCCGTGAGGCTGGAGAGGAGACAAGTTACGGGAACGCCGGTCTGATCGAACGCGCCAGCGTCATTCCCTATGGTGTTCCGCGCGATCTCTCGACGCTGCTGCGGTACGGGCTGAACCGCTCCGCTGACGTCCATTTCGACTGGTCTTATCTTCCGCGCATTGCACCGTGGCTCTGGCGCTTCTGGCGCGAATCGGCCCCCAAGCCACTGGCTCGAGCGGCGTCGGATATGTTGCCGCTCATCGAGCGCTCGGTCATCGAACATGAAGCGCTGATGGCAGAGGCCGGCGTGCTGCCACACCTGCGCAAGACCGGCTGGATCGAGTCCTACCGCAGCGAGAAAACATTCGCGCGGGCGCGCAAGACCGCCTCCGCACTACACGATTTCGGCCTGAACTTTGAGGTGCTCGACAGGAAGGCTCTGGTACGGCGAGAGCCTCATCTTTCCGATGTACTGGTCGGCGCAGTGCATTGGCTTGATCCCGCGACGATCGCCGATCCGGGTGGCCTCGTGAAAGCCTACGCAAAACTGTTTGTCGATCGGGGTGGCGTGTTCCTGCGCGGCGATGCCTGTAAGCTTAGGCAGGAAAAGGGCGGATGGAGCGTCGTCACGGGCCAGGGGTCGGTGCAGGCCCCTGAGATCGTGGTCGCGCTTGGCCCCTGGTCCGGCAGTGTTTTCCAGTCACTTGGATACAGAATTCCGCTGATGATGAAACGTGGCTATCACGTCCATTTCGGCGCCAAGGGCGACAGTTTTCTCAACCGCCCTGTCGTCGATGTCGATGGGGGCTTTCTCCTCGCTCCGATGACGCGTGGAATGCGGCTAACGACCGGCATCGAATTCGCGCCGCGGGACAGCTTGCCAACCCCGGTTCAGCTTGACCGCGCGGAACCACGGGCCCGCGAAATCTTTCCGCTCGAAGACCGCATTGAACCGACGCCCTGGATGGGGTCGCGGCCATGTCTTCCCGATATGCGCCCGGTGATCGGCCGGGGACCACGACATAAAGGGCTTTGGTTCGCATTCGGCCACAATCACCACGGCCTGACGCTCGGCCCGGTCACCGGCCGTTTGCTCGCTGAGATGATGACCGGCGAGTCCACGTTTACCGACCCTGCTCCCTTCGCTTTGGAGCGTTTCGACCGTTAGTGGACCAAGGTGTCGCATACTACCTGAAGACTTGGCAGCCCGGAGAGCAGCTGTTTTCAAACCATAGTCAGTACAATCAACTTTATATGTTCGCGGACAGCCAACCCTGGGCGCGGCAGTCTCATTCCCGCCAAAAGGGATATAATAGTCTTGTGACTAAGGGCTATCGAACGCGATGAGCCGAGGTATGTTTCCTCCGCATAGACATTCTCTCAGCTGGCGACGCCGGCTGGACGATACATATGTTTTTCTGGAGGAAATCAGGCAATGCCGTACAAGAGAGAGCGTTTGCGCCTGTGTTCTGGCGTGTACCAGACGCCTTGGAGTGACGAACGTTCTTGCCGGAGCAATCCCACCCCAATACGCGTCACAGCGGACCCAACTTTCATATGTGTTGCTCGACATCTGGCCACATGAATGGTCGCAAAGATACTTCTCAAACGGATACCTGTATCAGGATCCCACGATCCAGCTCGTAAACCGTGGTTGCGCGCCGTTCCTCTGGAGTGACCTCGAAGTACTATGTAAGGTCAGTGCTGCCGGCCGCCGCATTATGGAAGAGGCAAATGAATTCAACCTTCGGGAAGGACTCACCCTCGCCCTTTCGACTGTAGAGGGTCGCCCGATCGGCTTCTCCATAGCGGGCGAAAAGCTCGATCCCGATCCTGGCGAACGCCTGTCGCTTCAGTTTGTTGCTGCCTACGCACTCGGCTGTGCGATCGCCATTGCTGACGGCAATCAGAAGCAAAACCTTGTCCATCTATCGCGCCGGCAGATCGATGTCCTCCATTGGGCATCCGAAGGCCTGACCGTCGACGAGATCGGCGAAAGGCTGAATATCAGCAGCCACACGGCAGATACGCACCTGCGAACGGTGCGTGAGAAGCTCGGGGTAACGAGCACGATTCATGCCGTTGCCGAAGCCCTGCGAACTGGGCTCATCAGCTAATGCCTCACGCATTCGCGTGATATTGAAAGGCGCGGAAACAAAGCAGAGTCAGTTGACCCCAAAAATGGAGAAAACTGAGTTGCTACACATTGTGACGCACGAGAACGCCGACCGCTATAGCTCTGAAATGGACCAGGCCTTCCAACTTCGCCACAAGGTCTTTGTGGAGGAGAAGGGCTGGACAGATCTTTGGCGGGATGACGGCCGCGAGATCGACCGCTTCGACAACATCGATGCAGTCCATATGCTGTATGTCGAAGACGGTCGCGTAGTTGGGTATCAGCGCATGCTTCCGTCGACCCGACCGCACCTCCTTACCGAAGTTCTGTCGGATCTCTGTGAAGGGGAGCCGCCTGTCGCGCCCAATATTTGGGAGTGGACACGCTACTGCGTCGAGGCCGGACATCGCGAGCGCGGCAGAATGCTCAGCCCGGTGGCGAACGCGCTCCTTTCCGGCATTGTAGAATGGGGTCTTGCCAGGGGCATCGACACGATCATCATCGAGATGAATCCGCTCTGGCTCCTGCGGCTCGTGCAACTGCATTTCAGAGTAACGCCGCTTGGCGTACCTCGGAATATCGGCGGGGAAGAGACGGTTGCCGTGACCGCGAGCTTTGATCAGCGGACGCTCGCCAGATTACACGAAATGCGGAGGGCGAGCGCGAAGGCCGGCGCTGGCGACGGTTGAAGCTTCCCAACTGGCCACGTGCCAGCCATGGAATTTCGACAGGTGGCGAGGCGCCTCATGGCTCGAACCGTGAGCCGGTGAATCAAGATCGTCTCTAGACGAAGGAGGCGCAATGCGGCGACGCGTCCAACTTATTACGCTTGATTGCGCACTCGTCGTCGCCGAGGAAGGCAGCTTCCTCGGCGCCTCTCGACGTATGGGAATCCATCATTCCGCTCTGAGCCGGCGTGTCCGTAACCTTGAGCACTCGCTTGGAACGGTGCTGTTCGAACGCCACGCCGCAGGTGTTCGACCAACCCTTCTCGGCGCGAAGCTCCTTGGCAACCTTCGTCGCGTGCTGGCAGAACTCGACGGTACGCTTGCCATGGTCGGAGGACAAGCCGGCAATTTGGCGGCCGACTTCGATGCCTCCGTGCATGCAACCGAGCTTTTGGATATAGTTGTCGACTTCATTCGGAGCCGGCCGGATGTCATCCTCCGTCTCGTGGAGACAAAGGGTGTTGCAGCAGCACGCTCACCCTGACTTGGTATTGCGACGGGCCCGACTGAACGCTCTGTCAGTCATCATGAAGCGAGCCAGCATTGGGGCAATGAGCTTTGTTGGATCAGCGATGCTCTGGCCCGTCTCACGGCCGAGCACTTCGGCATATGCGACGAGATCGCGGTGAACGGCGGCGGGTAGTTCGATCGCGATCTTGACCGGTCGATCGTCGGGAATGGCGGAGAGTTTCAGCTTGGTCATGAAGGGTCCTTCGGTGCGCCATACGGTGCCAGCAAAAGATCGCGATTGACAATGATGCGGACCGGGAAACCGGGCCGGATGGTAAGCGTCGGTTGGACGTTCAGCTGGTCGCGCACCATCTGCTGACCGACATTAGAAACCGAATCCTGTGCGCTCTCGCGGATGGCCTTGGCGATGTGGCTTTCGCCGTCGCGGGAACCAAGCGAGGTCCCGACGCCGAGCAGGGTCGAGAGCGCCGCCGCCCGGAAAAGTTGACCCCAGTGATGGTCGACCTCGTCTTCCAGCCCGGAAAAACCTTGCGCGTCCGCGCCTTGCTGGCGTTCCAGCACGATCGAAGTGCCATCGGGCATGATGAGGCGGTTCCAGACCAGCAGCACCCGCGACTGGCCGAAGGCAACCTGACTGTCGTACTGGCCAACCAGTCTCGCACCTTGGGGAATCAACAGGGATGAGCCTGTCGGACTGTCATAGACATTCTCCGTGACCTGAGCGGTGATCTGACCGGGAAGATCGGAACGAATGCCAGTGATGAGCGCGGCCGGGATGATTGTGCCGGCCTGTACCACATAGGGCGAGGTCTTCCCGGCGAGTCGCTCGCCACTGACGGTGCGTCGGTCGGCCTCGGCGTTGATGAAGGCGAGTTTGCGGTCCTGCATGTTTTGAGCGGAGCCCGGATCGAGCTTCGGCTGCTCCGGCGGGGGCGCTGAGCCGGACATGGCGTCCGCGGCGGTATTTCCTGCACTGGCATCCTGTCGCGGCGGATTTGCGCGCGCATTAGAGTCGGCAAACAGTTTTGCCACGCGCGCCGCCTCGATCTCGGCCAGGCGGCGCTGTTCGTCCGGATCGGCGCGCGGTGCGCCAACGTTCGGTACCGCCATAGGCTTTCCACGCTCTTGCGCACGCAGGATCGGCCGGCCGAGATCGCCAGGCAGCGCGGGGCCGAGTTTTGGAACCCCGGCGTAGTCTTTCGCCAGCGTCTGCAGCCCATCGGCAGTCGAGCGGTTTTCGGTGGTGAAGAGTTCAGCTGGCTGTTCATTGCCACGCCGCCTGGTGTCGAGCGCCCAGATCAGCGCGCCGAGGAAAGCAACACTGGCGACCCCGCCAAGACCGATCAGCACCTTGCGCGAAAGGCGCGTGACCCTGGCTGGCTCGGGGCGAAGGCGCAGTTCCGCCCTGATGTCCTGGTTCGGTGCGTTTGCGGTGTCGCTCATCGGAACAATCCCGCACCGCGCTGCGGCCTTTTCCCATCGGTGCGCACGATCCTGACACGCCGCTCCGACTCCTTATCGCCCAGCCTCAATTCGGCGGCAGCGAACAGCCGGTCTACGACAAAATAGTTTTGGCGGGCACGATAGTTGACGAGTTCCGAGCCGCCTGACGGGCCGATGACGAACAGTGGCGGCATTTCCCCCTGCCCGATGCCGGACGGAAACTCGATATAGACCTTTGCGCCGTCATCGAATGCTCGTAGTGGCCTCCACGGTGCCGCGTCGCCCTCGATGCGATAGCGGAAGTTGAGTTTCTGGACGTCCACCCCGGAAGCGACTGGCTGCGCCGCGGAAGCTTCTACGTTCTGGCGCCGGAATGCGATCAGCTGGTCCTGCGGATACTGCCACGACACCGAGGCCATGTAGGTCTTTGCCGTCGAGCGCAGCTCGAGATGATAGGTGCGGCGGTCGCTGTTGATGACGAGGTTGGTCAGAAGATCGGTGCGCGTCGGCTTGACGAGGATATGGACCTGCAGCCGGTCCCCTGCCCCGCTCTGCGTATCGCCAATGATCCAGCGCGCGGTGTCACCGGCGGCGACAGGCCCGGAGCCGACGAGCTGTTCGCCCGGTTGCAGCGCGATGTCGGTCACCTGGCCGGGTGCGGCGTAGATCTGATAGAGCGCGCCTTCGCTCCATGGATAGAGCTGGATCGCGTTGATAAAACCGTCGCGGACCGGCTGCATCCGTGCGGCCTCGTTCGCCTGGCTGATGCGCTGTCTGGGATCGGCCGGCTCGGGTTTGGCCCTGCTGATTCCGACCGGCTTCAGCTGACCCGGGAGCGGAAGGGGTTTCGGCAGCTCCACAACCTTCACTGGACCGGGCAGATCGGCCTTCTGTACAGCAGGCACCGCATCGTCGTAGTCGATCTCCGGAGGAATGTATTTCTTCGAGGCGCAGCCAGCGAGCGCTGTTGCCGACAGAAGTGTTACAGCAAGCACCCGCACCTTCATCATTTCGCGCGCGGTATGTGTCCTCGTTTTGCGTGTTGGTTCCGCACACATCATGAAAGTTCCTTCGACCAGTTGATGGCGTTGACATAGATACCGAGTGGATTGACCTTCAGCCGGTCGGCATCGCGGGGTTGTTGAGTGACGATGGTGAGAATGGCGGTCCAGCGCTCGGTGCTGGCCAAGCTGCCGTTGTCGTAGTGGCGCTCGATCCAGGCGACACGGAACGAGTCTGGCGAAGCGCGGATGACGCTGGAGACTTCGACCGCGATCTGGATCTTGCCGACCTTGGCAAAAGGGTCGTTCAGGCGGGCGTAGTCGTTCAGCGAGACGGCACCGCGATCGGTCGTGTAGTCGTAGGCACGCAACCAATTTTGGCGGACGATGACTGGATCGTCCGAGATGCTTCTCACCTGTTCGATGAAACGGGCGAGATGCCATGCGATCTGCGGGTCGGTCGGGCGATAGTCGGCAACGGCCGAAGCGACCACCTGCGCCTCGCCGAACTTGTCGACCTGAACCACCCAGGGAACCACGGAGCCCCGCGTCGACTGCCAGACCAAGGCGGACGCGAAACCTCCGGCCAGGATGAGCGAGCCGAAGGCCATCAGCCGCCAGTTTTTCGCTTGGACACGGGCCGCGCCGATGCGGTCATCCCAGGCTTGAGCGGCACGTTGATATGGCGTCTCCGGCTGAGGCGTCGTTCCGTAACGAACGGAAGGTCGTTTGAAGAGGTTCATCGGCGGTCGTCCTGATTGAGGGAAACATTCATCGCGCCGCCGCCGTGATCGCCGGAGCGGACGGAATGCGCGGCCATGCTGGCGCCATGGCTCATGGTCTGGCTGCGCTTCATGCGGTTGGCCCATGCCGGCGGCGATCCGGCACTGGATTCAGCCGTCGACGGACGCCCTGAGGCAGCAGATGCTGCTGGCTGCTCTCCACCCGTTGCGGTCCATGCGGCCGAGCCGCCAGCCTGGTGGCTGGAAGACAGGGCTGAAGCCGCGCGCGACACTGCCTGCTTCACCGGCTGAACGGCAGCGCCGGCACCAGCCTTGGCAACACCCGCCACGCCAGCAGCGATCGAACCGGCACCGCTCTGACCGGATGTGGCTGCGGCAAGTCCCCAGGCGGTCGAGGTGCTGCCGGCAAGATGCGCGCCGCCGCGCGCCGCCGCCGCCGACATGCGCCCAGCAGCACTGACCACGCCCGCTGCGCCGCTCATTCCGGCACGGGCGCCCATCGCGCCGGCAGCGCCAAGGCCGATGGCTCCAAGGCTGGTGCCGACAGCAGCACCCGCACCGAGCTGCGGCGCGCCGGAAACAAGGCCCGTCGCAATGCCGGGACCGAAGATCGACAGCCCCATCAATGACAAGGCACCGAGGACGAGCGACAGCGCATCGGTGATCGTTGGCTGCTCCGCGCCAAAACCTTGTGTGAACTCGCCGAAGAGGCCCGAGCCGATGCCAACGATGACGGCGAGCACAAGTATCTTCACCCCCGACGCTACGATATTGCCAAGGACTTTCTCGGCGAGGAAAGCAGTCCTGCTGAATAGCGAGAACGGGATCAGCACGAAGCCGGCAAGCGTCGTAAGCTTGAACTCGATGAGCGTGACGAATATCTGGACGGCCAGAATGAAGAACGCGATCAGCACGATCGCCCAGGCGGTCATCAGCACTGCGATCTGGACAAAATTCTCGAAAAACGAGACGTAGCCCATCAGCTGGCTCGCGGCCTCGAGGATCGGATTGCCGGCATCGATGCCGACCTGGGCGACGCGGCCCGGCTGCAACAGCGCTGAGCCCGAAAGTGCGGATCCTCCGGCCTTCAGGCCAAGCCCGGAAAAGCTTTCGAAGACGATGCCTGCCAGGCGATTGAAGTTGCCAATGATGAAGGCGAAGAAGCCGATATAGAGCGTCTTCTTCACCAGCCGATGCAGCACATCCTCGTCAGCACCCCAGGCCCAGAACAGGCCGGCGAGCGTGATGTCGATAACAATCAGGGTGGAGGTGAGGAACGCGACCTCGCCGCCGAGCAGGCCGAAGCCGGAATCGATGTAGCGGGTAAAAGTTTCCAGGAAGCGGTCGATGACGCCGGTGTCGTTCATGGTGCCACCTTCTTCGCGCGGTGTTGGTCTTCCGCTCCCGGCAATGTGGGTGACTGAAGAGGCAGCAGCCGACTCTGGTCCTTATCCACCGAGGGAAGCGCATAAGGTGACACGTGCGGTGTCGGACCGAGGAACCGTCGGCGGTTTTCCGCCCACACCTCCCTGCATGCCTCGTCCGCGGCCGCAGCCATGCCGATGTCCCGGCATCGTGCAAGCTCGATCCTTTCCGGCTCGCCGCCCCGACGTGCGGAGCGCGAGGAGGACGCGTCCTGCAAGCCGTTGCCGCGCAAGGCCATGAAGGCAACGATCATGGCGAGGCCAAGGGCGAGAACGGCTGTCATCCGGGCGGCGATCTTGAGATCCATGCGACTCTCGCCTCAGTCGTGGAACATGCGAACCGATGACGGGCTGTAGCCACTGCCCGTCATGAAGCGGCTGAACTGTTCCCGTGCTTGCTCCTGCGCGGCGGCCTTCCTCGCCTGCTCCAGCGCGGCGGCGCGTCCCTGCGCTGCCATCATCGCGGTGAGATCAGCGACCTGCTTTGCCTGCACGGCGAGAAGCTCATTGCCGGCCTGTGTCGCCTGCAGCACGCCGACGGCGGCTTGGCTGGCGCCGACCAGCGCGCTGGTCTGTTCCTGCGTCCCTTCGATGTTGTCGGCGGCGACGGCTCCGGCTTTCAGCGAATGCTCGAAGGCAGACACCGAGGTTTGCCAGCGTTCACGCGCACCATCGACAAGCTGCTGGCTGGAAAGGTTCGAGCCGAAATTCTCGTAGGTCGAGGTGAACTGGCTCTCGATGTCCTGGACGCTGTAGGCGAGCTTGTCGGCCTCGCCGAGCAGGCTCTTCATCTGAGAGAAATTGCCTTCGATCTGGCCGAGCAGAGAGGTTGGCAGGGAGGTGAGGTTTTTCGCCTGGTTGATCAGCATCTGCGCTTCGTTCTGAAGCGAAGTGACCTGGTTCTGGATCTGCTCCAGGGCGCGTGCTGCCTGAAGCAGGTTCTGGCTGTAGTTGGTGGGATCATAGACAATCAGCGCCGATGCCGGCAGCGGCGAGAGCGCAACAGCGGCGACGAGCGCCGCGGCGGCCGTCGTGTGGCGGATTCGGTGGTGCGCAAGAACGGACTGCATCAGGAAATCTCCTTTGCGGATTGGTCGATGACATTGGTGAGATCGGGAACCAGGTCGGCGGCCCAGCCGAGACCGCGGTCGGTGAGCCAGGCCTCGAGGAAATGCTCTCGGCCGGCCTCGGTGATGACCCGATCGATTGCCGCCTGGTCGGACTTGGACGATGAGGCGCAGAGGGCAAGCGCGATCGGACCAAGGCCCAGCTCGAAGAGACGGTTGCCGCGGCGGCTCTGACAGTAATAATCGCGCTTGGGCGTGGCCCGGGCGACGATCTCGATCTGGCGGTCGTTGAGGCCGAAACGCCTGTATATCTGAGTGATCTGTGGCTCGATCGCGCGCTCGTTTGGCAGGAACAGCCGGGTCGGACAGCTTTCGACGATCGCCGGCGCAATCCGGCTGCCGTCGATATCGGACAGCGATTGCGTGGCGAAGATGATTGAGGCGTTCTTCTTCCTCAACGTCTTCAGCCATTCGCGCAGTTGGTCGGCGAAGCCGCCATCGTCGAGCGCCAACCAGCCCTCATCGATGATCAGCAGCGTCGGCCTGCCGTCCATCCGCTGTTCGATGCGATGGAAGAGATAGGCAAGCACGGCCTGAGCAGCACCCGTGCCAATCAGGCCCTCGGTCTCGAACGCCTGGACGGAGGCCTCACCCAGACGCTCGTGCTCGGCGTCGAGCAGCCGGCCATAGGGGCCGCCGATGCAATACGGCCGCAGCGCTTGCTTGAGAGGTGATGATTGCAGCAGCACCGTCAGGCCGGTCAGCGTGCGTTCCTGCACCGGCGCCGAGGCCAGGGAGGTGAGCGCTGACCAGAGATGCTCCTTGACGTCGGGCGTGACGGGAACGCCCTCACGAATGAGAATGTCGACGAGCCAGTCGGCCGCCCAGGCCCGCTCGGGCGTGTGGTGGATACGGCCAAGCGGCTGTAGTGAAACAGCGCCGGCGTCGTCCGACAGATCGGCCAGCGTGAGCAAAGCGAGTGGATCGCCCGGACCCTGCCCATTCGCCGCACTGCCCCCGAGATTGTGCCAGTCGCCGCCCATGGCGAGCATGGCCGCGCGGATTGAGCCGCCGAAGTCGAAGGCAAAGATCTGGTTGCTCTCGTAGCGACGGAACTGCAGTGCCATCATCGCCAACAGGACTGACTTGCCCGCACCCGTCGGGCCAACGACAAGCGTGTGGCCGACATCGCCGACATGCAGGCTGAACCGGAATGGCGTCGCGCCTTCTGTCCTGGCGAAGAACAGCGGCGAGGCACCAAAATGCTCGTCCTCGACCGGGCCTGCCCAGACAGCCGAGAGCGGAATCATGTGGGCGAGGTTCAGGGTCGACAGCGGCGGCTGGCGGACATTCGCATAGACGTGACCGGGAATGCTGCCGAGCCACGCCTCGATGGCATTGACGCCTTCGACGATGGCCGTGAATTCCCTGCCCTGGATGACCTTCTCGACCAGCCGAAGTTTTTCGTCGGCGACCGACGGATCGGCATCCCACACCGTCACTGTTGCGGTGACATAGGCCTCGCCAATCTGGTCCGAGCCGAGGTCCTGAAGCGCAGCATCGGCGTCCGCTGCCTTGTTCGCGGCGTCCGTATCCACAAGAACGGAAGCTTCGTTGGTCATCACTTCCTTGAGGATGGCGGCGACGGACTTCCGTTTGGCGAACCACTGTCGACGGATCTTCGTCAGCAGCCTGGTCGCGTCGGTTTTGTCGAGCATGATCGCCTGCGTCGACCAGCGATAGGCGAAGGCAAGCCGATTGAGATCGTCGAGGATCCCTGGAAAGGTCACACTGGGGAAGCCGATGATGGTGAGTGTGCGCAGATTAAACTCGCCAAGCCGCGGCTCCAATCCACCGGCAAGCGGCTGATCGACAAGCAGTACATCGAGATGCATCGGCGTTTCGGGAACACGGACACGATGGCGCCTGGTGGAAACGCAGGAATGCAGGTAGGCAAGCGTCTCTGCGTCATCGAGCCAGGCTGCTTCGGGAACAAAACCCTCGACCAAGTTCAACACGCGGTCGGTACGGTCGACAAAACTTTTCAGCAGTTCCCACGGATCGACACCGCTTTTCTCCCGGCCTTCGTAAAGCCAGCCCTCGATGCGCGAGGCTTCCTCTGCCGGCGGCAACCACACGAAGGTCAGAAAATAGCAGCTCTCGAACAGCATACCGGAGTCCTCGAACTGCTCGCGCCGCTCGATGTCGAGAAGTGCCGACGCGGAATCCGGGAACTGGCTGTTGGGATAGTCAGTGGCGGGGTTGCGCTGTGCTTCGACGAAGATCGCCCAGCCCGAGCCGAGCCGGCGCAGCGCGCTGTTCAGCCGCGCCGTCGTTCCGACCAGTTCCGCCGGCGTGGCGGAATCGAGATCGGGGCCGCGAAAGCGGGCGGTGCGCTGGAACGAGCCGTCCTTGTTGAGCACGACACCAGGCGCGACCAAGGCAGCCCAGGGCAGATAGTCGGCAAGGCTAACGTTCTTTTTGCGATACTCGGCGAGGTTCATCATCGCGGAAAAAGCCTCTCAGCAGCCGAAATGTGCGGGATAGCGCAGATGCCTGCGCACGACGTCGACGAATTGAGCATCGCGCTTCGCCGCCCAGACGGCCGCGAAATGCCCTATCGCCCAGATGACGAGGCCAGCGATCCACAGGCGCAAACCGAGGCCGATAACGCCGGCCAGCGTGCCATTGGCGATGGCGACTGCGCGTGGCGCACCGCCGAGCAGGATCGGTTCGGTGAGCGCCCGGTGCACCGGCGCGAAAAACCCGCGGATGTCTTCGTCTTCCAGCAGGGGCCCTCCCATCAGATGAGCGCTCCGCCGCCGAAGGAGAAGAACGACAGGAAGAACGAACTCGCCGCGAAGGCGATCGACAGGCCGAAGACGATCTGGATCAGCCGGCGAAATCCGCCCGAGGTGTCGCCGAAGGCGAGCGACAACCCGGTGACGATGATGATGATCACCGCCACGATTTTGGCGACTGGTCCCTCGACGGATTCGAGGATTTGTTGAAGCGGCTGCTCCCACGGCATGGAAGAACCGGCCGCGTGAGCGGGCGTGCTCATCATGGCCGCGACCGAAGCTGTCGCCGTAGCCAGCGGGAACACCTCACCGACCCTACGGATAGATGACGAAGTGAAGCGGATCGGATTCATTGTTGAGCTCCATGGGGGATGGGTTTCACGGTCGGTGTGGTTTCGAGCTTTGCCTCAATCGTGCGGTAGTCGCTTGTGGTGGGATCGAGCCCGTCGACCCACGCAATCTCAACGAGACGGCGCGCAGCACCCCGGCCAGCGAGAACCGCGATGAGGTCGATGGTCTCGGCAATGAGCGCACGCGGGACCGTGACGACAGCTTCCTGCACGAGTTGCTCAAGTCGACGCAGTGCGCCAACGGCAGAACTGGCATGGATGGTGCCGATCCCGCCCGGGTGGCCGGTGCCCCAGGCCTTGAGCAGGTCAAGTGCCTCAGCTCCGCGCACCTCGCCGATCGGGATGCGGTCGGGGCGAAGCCGCAACGACGACTTCACCAGATCGGAAAGCGAGGCGACGCCGTCCTTGGTGCGCAGCGCCACGAGGTTCGGGGCGGCGCATTGCAGCTCGCGCGTGTCCTCGATCAGAACAACGCGATCGGGACACTTCGCCACCTCGGCCAGCAGCGCGTTGACCAGCGTGGTCTTGCCGGTGGACGTGCCACCGGCAACCAGCACGTTCTTCCGCCTTTCGACCGCAAGCCGCATCACATCGGCCTGGCTCTCTGTCATGATGCCGGCCGCGACGTAATCTTCGAGCGCAAACACAGCGACGGCGGGCTTACGGATGGCGAAGGTCGGTGCGGCGACAACAGGTGGCAACAGGCCCTCGAAGCGCTCGCCGGTCTCGGGCAGTTCGGCCGACACTCGGGGATTGCCGGAATGCACTTCCGCGCCGACATGGTGCGCGACCAGCCGGACGATGCGCTCACCATCGGCCGGGATCAGGATTTCGTCGGTAGCGACAAGACCTTCCTTCAGCCGGTCGACCCAGAGCCGCCCGTCCGGGTTGAGCATCACCTCGACGATATCAGGATCTTCCAGAAAGCTGGCGATGGCTGGGCCGAGGGCAGTGCGCAGCATGCGCGCACCGCGCGACACCGCTTCCCTGCCAAGCTGATAATTGATTGCCACGATGGTCCCCATTCCTCGCGGCGAGTTGGTTCGTGCCGCGGTCGGGGATGATTAGAAGAGGCAGGATTGCCGGCCTTGCAACAAGCAAAACGGGCGATCCTAATGCGACGTGCAGAGACTTGCAAAATGCGGTGCGGCGGAAATGGCGAACTCGGCTCGTACCTAACCAGCAGGCAAATCATCGGTGTCGGCCGGGGGTGCCGCGGGCACGTCCTCGGCGATTTCCTGCCGGAGCTTTGGTCCTTTGCTCAGCCTGCGACCGAGCGCGTCGACAAAACCATCGTAGCGCTGGAGGCCCTTCGCGCGAGCTTCGGCCTGGGCGGATTCCGGCAAAGCCGGAGTTGAGGTGAGCCAGAAGCGGACGAATAGCGCCAGCGTCTCGATGGCGATGCCGACGTCGCGCTCGACGCGCTGCACGCGCCGGTCGATCTGGTCTAGGCGTCGGGCAATCGCCGCTTCCTTCCGCTCGTCGGCATCCGGCGAAAGCAAGGAGGCGATTGCAGCCTCGGCGATCAGCGACAGTGAGACATCGCGCCGCGCGGCGTAGTCGGCCAGCGCGTTCATCACGTCTGGATCGAGATAGGCCGAGAGCCGTTTCTTCTTCGGGTTCTTCACAACTCAATGCCGTCATTGGGATCGAGGGCCGCCTGCCGTGCGGCGCGCCGCATGACCTGATCGACCGCGCGCTGACGGACAGCGTCATCGTCAGGTTCGTCAAGGTCGAACTCATCGTCGCGCTGTGTTGTTTGCTCCGGCGCGATGTCTTCGTAATCGGGAATCTCGGGCTGGCGACGTATGCCGCCATTTGCCGGATCCCCGCTCTGTGGATTCACGGAGGGCTTCGGTTGCAGAGGATTGCCTTCCAATGCAGCGAGGAGCGTTGTGCCCGTCCAGTCGTTAGGCCGCGATGTAGCTGAGATCGCTTCAAGCTTCGGTGGCGGCAGGACACGCTCGGCAAGGCGCGGATCGGCGAAATAGCGTGCTTTCTTCGCCCGGATCGGGAACAGGCCCGACACCATGACGATGGCGTCGCTCGGCGGAAGTTGCATGATCTCGCCTGGCGTCATGAGCGCGCGCGCCGTCTCTTGCCGCGAGACCATCAGATGGCCAAGCCAGGGCGACAACCTGTGCCCGGCGTAGTTCTTCATGGCGCGCATCTCGGTTCCTGTTCCCAGCGAGTCGGAGACGCGTTTGGCTGTCCGCTCGTCATTGGTGGCAAAGCTGACGCGCACATGGCAGTTGTCGAGAATGGAATTGTTCGGCCCATAGGCCTTTTCGATCTGGTTGAGCGACTGCGCGATCAGAAAGCTCTTGATGCCGTAGCCCGCCATGAAGGCCAGCGCGCTTTCGAAGAAATCGAGACGGCCGAGCGCCGGGAACTCGTCGAGCATCATCAACAGGCGCTGGCGGCGATCCTTCGCATGAAGATCCTCGGTTAATCTGCGGCCGATCTGGTTAAGCACGAGGCGGATGAGCGGTTTTGTGCGGCTGATATCCGATGGCGGCACGACCAGATAGAGTGTCGTCGGCCGCACGCCCTCGACAAGGTCGCCGATCCGCCAATCGCAACGAGACGTCACCTTCGCCACAACCGGATCGCGATAAAGGCCCAGAAAACTCATGGCCGTCGAAAGCACCCCTGACCGCTCATTCTCCGACTTGTTGAGCAGTTCCCGTGCCGCCGATGCCACGACCGGATGCGGACCGCCCTCGCCCAGATGCCGTGTCAGCATCATGGTGCGTAGTGTTGCCTCGATCGCCCGTTGCGGATCGGAGAGGAAGTTCGCAACGCCGGCGAGCGTCTTGTCCTTCTCTGCATAGAGAACATGCAGAATGGCGCCGACCAGGAGTGCGTGGCTGGTCTTTTCCCAATGGTTCCGACGTTCGAGCGACCCCTCGGGGTCAACGAGCACGTCGGCGACGTTCTGCACGTCGCGAACCTCCCATTCGCCTCGCCGGACTTCCAGCAAGGGATTGTAGGCAGCCGACGCGGGATTGGTCGGATCGAACAGCAGCACGCAGCCAAAGCGCGACCGCCATCCCGCCGTCAGTTCCCAGTTTTCGCCCTTGATGTCGTGCACGATCGCGCTTCCCGGCCAGGTCAGCAGCGAGGGTACGACCAAGCCGACGCCCTTGCCGCTTCGCGTCGGTGCGAAACACAGCACGTGCTCCGGACCGTCGTGGCGGAGATAATCGTGATCGAGCTTGCCGAGCACCACGCCATCCGGGCCGATCATGCCATCGACTCTGATTTCATCGCGCGTCGCCCAGCGAGCCGAGCCGTATGTGGCGGCGTCCTTTGCTTCCCGCGCCCGCCACACCGACATGCCGATAGCAACAATGATCGCGATGAAGCTGCCACTTGCCGCGATCAGCGCGCCCTCGATGAAAACCTCTGGCGCGTAAGCATCATAGAAAAACCACCACCAGAAAAATGCGGGCGGTGGATAGACAGAATGGCCGCCAAGTTCGAACCAAGGCGAACCGAGTTGCAACTGGAAGCCAAGCCGCCAGGCCGTCCATTGTGTCGCGCACCACGTAGTGACGAGCACGATCAGGAGGACGGTTACGACTTGGCCCCACAAAATTCTGGTCGCCGGCATGCTTTCGTCTCCCGGGCTGAAACGGTCAGGAGCGGATAGAGAATGTCGGGGCCTCGCCCACGCAAGAAGAAACGGGCGATCAAGGCAACCGGTCGTGTGCTGACGTGCAAAGACTTGTCTAAGGCGGGCGGTTCAGAGTGGGTACAGGCCGCACCACACTTGGAATCGCTCAGAGCCCGAGTCCCTGCTTTCTTCCAAAACTCCAATCAACTGCGCCCGTCGCGCGGGCAATGCCAGCAACGTGGCTGCCGAGATGCTTCTCGACCGATGAGGACCATGGCACCAGCCTGAAGCCCAGCCCATCATCGACCATGGCGAAGCGGCCGGACGCGAGCGAGAAGCGTTGCCGGTAGATGCCAGCGACGTGATCACCGTCCGCCGCCTTCGTGAACGAAAGACCGGTCTCGGCGGCGAGTCGCACGCCGAGTGCATCAACCTCTCGACTGCGTAACGTGTCGACAAGGTTGCGAGCGCAGATGACGCGTTGACCTTCGCGCCGTGCGAGGCCCTGCTTGACAAGAATATCGGTGCGGTCCTGAAGCGCCTGTCTCACTTCCCTGCCAAAGCCGCCCTCCCCAACTTCGACGGGTTCACGCGCCACAAGCTGACGGTCGAGCCACGTCGCACCATGGGCATGGATTTGTTCCTCGATCGCGGGGTCGGATCGAACTGCGAGCGCAACGCGGCTGCGGCCCTTCGCATCCTCGTAGCGACGAAGCTCGACGATCGAGCCCGGGGCGGAATCGGCAGTGGCGTCGAGATCTTGGAACCGAATGTGATGGGCACGACCGTCTATGCCGTCCACGATGGCATAAGCCGAGCCCCGTAGCTCATCGTCGAGCCCCCGCTCCAACAGCCGACCGATGATAGGTGTATCGATCTGCTCAGCTGCAAGGACATAGTCGGCTGCGCCTTTGTGGATGCCATGGCCGGTTAGGCTGCGATGCATGCGCTTGATGATGTCGCCGCGCTCGCCAAGCGCGCGCAAGGTCGACTCGACGTCTTCGCCCACCATCCACTGGCCAGGACGGATTTCGTTGGCGAGGCCGAGGTTTTCCAACTTGCGGAGCCGTCCGACCTTCTGCGTCAGAAACTCGTCAGGCCGCCCATCAGGATGCGGCGCGAGATCGATGATGCCATGGCGATCGGCGTCACAAACAAGCTGGCGGTCGAGCTGCGTCCAACGTTCGCTGTCGATCTGCCGCTCGATTGTTTGGCGAATGTCGTGACCGGTGCGTAGCCCAAGTGTCTGGGTGAGGATGTCACTCGCCCGGTCTCGCATGCCTTGGCGGATGTAGTCGCGCGATATGACGAGGTTCTCGCCATCATCGGCGACACCACGAACGAGAATATGGACATGCGGATGTTCGGTGTTCCAATGGTCAACGCCCACCCAATCGAGCTTCGTGCCGAGATCGCGCTCCATGTCGGCCATCAGGTTGCGAGCGAAGCCTTTGAGGTCGCCCAACTCCTGAGCATCGTCCGGTGAGACGATGAAACGGAAATGGTGCCGGTCCTCCTTGCACCGATCGGCAAAGACGTCGTGATCGGCCTCGTCCGTATCAGGACCAAACATTGTCGCCTTCTCGCCGTCGCGCGTCACGCCTTCGCGACGAAGGTATTTGAGATGAGCAGCGAGCGGTGCAGAGCTTCTGAATTGGCGAACGACGCGCGCTTTGACAATGGCACCGCGCGAGCGGCCGGTGATGAGGCGATTGGCGCGGATGCTTGCCGACCGGCCGCGACCGAACGTCGAGGCCCTTGGGGAGGTGATGCGGCCTTCTCGCGAGATATGACCGCCCGCCCGCTGTGCCGCTGCGAGCGCCTGGAATATGAACGGGCGAGCGCGCTGGCCGGCGCGGGAGCGGATACGGCCAGGGCGCACACGAAAACTATCGTCACGATTCATAGGCGCTGAGCCCGCGAGGTGCGATTTCCATTGTAGATCTTGAGAAGACAGCGAGCGTGCACATCGCCAATTACGCGAGCACATCGCAAAGCGAGACAAAAACCATAAGAAAAACAACCAACCGACCGAGCCGCACATCGCGGCCCTTTATCCTGCCATCCCTTCCCGTACTGCCCCGAAACCCACCCTCCCGCCGCAATTCCTGCGACGCAACAGGCCAGAATGCGATTGACCAGGAATGCGCCGATCATTGTGGTGTCTCGGACGAACCCTGCACAAACGGGCTATGGACAGCAGAGGGCGGAGACAATCCACCTTCACTGCGCGAGCCGTCCGGTTGCGGTACGAGCGCCGTAAGATCGGTGACCGCTTGGTCCACCGGTGCTCGCACGCTGGGTGAACGGATCGCCGTGAAGACGGTCTCTACGGGAACATTAGTCTCGCGCTCACCCTGAGGCGCCGAGCTATTCCGTGTGTTCACGACGTGCGCGAAAATCGCCGCTTCGAGTGCGCTCACCCTGCCCGCTCCTTGACGTGCGCGCATCGGAATGGGAACCGAACCATTGATCAGGGGCGCCAGTTTCCTGACGTAGTCGATCGTCTCGTGCGGAAGTGGCCGGCCGGTAACAAGATGCTCTTCGTATCGCCCAGGGCCGGCATTGTAAGCAGCGAGGAAGCCGTTGCGGCCGAAGCGGTCGAGCATCTCGCGCAGATACGCCGCACCTGCAAAAATGTTGTCGCGCGGCTGATAAGGATCGTCACCGAGGCGGTACTTGGCGCGCAGTTCTTCCCATGTCGCCGGCATGATCTGCATCAAGCCCATTGCTCCTTTGCTCGACACCGCATGAACATCACCAACGCTCTCGACATGCATGACGGCGCGAAGTAGTCGCTCGGGAATGGCAAAGCGTTTGGCCGCTTCCCGGATATGCGCCGACCAGGGATCAGCGGACGAGATGGTACTGCTGGAGTGCGCCGGCCGCTCACGATGCGCGGAAGGCTCAGCACAGACAATAGACGCCGTAAGGGCGAGCATGACGCTTGCAGACAGTGCTGCAATGCCTCGGCAGATAAAAGCACCTGCACCACGATCCCGACGCGCCTGCAGCCTGCCACCGTGCTCGCTTCCGTCAAGGGCAAGGCTTCGCCGGCCGGACTTGCTTGCCGCAAACTGCGGCGCCATGGACGTCCTGAACGAAGGGCAAGCGTCCGGCCGCCCTTGACCTTCGCTGCGCGCGGTGGCCGCCTGACAGGCGATCGGGTCGGAGGGTTTGACCGGCGCCCAATCGATCAAAGGGTTTGACTCAGAAAGTTCGCTGAGGCGAAATCGGAGCATCCGATCAGCCCCGTTCGTCGCGCTTCGACTGCCGGCTCCAGTGCAATGCCCAGATACTTTTCTCGGCATCGGACTGAAACAGATTGGCGCGGATCGCCTGAGTGAACGACGGATCATCGATGGAGACGGAGAGGTAGTTGCCGGCCTTCTCGCC
The DNA here is from genome assembly GCF_003952585.1 of Mesorhizobium sp. M6A.T.Cr.TU.016.01.1.1. Lineage (NCBI taxonomy): Bacteria > Pseudomonadati > Pseudomonadota > Alphaproteobacteria > Hyphomicrobiales > Phyllobacteriaceae > Mesorhizobium > Mesorhizobium sp. M6A.T.Cr.TU.016.01.1.1. Next base: position 5,392,152 of record NZ_CP034452.1, on the reverse strand, counting down.
GGTGCGATCCCATGCCGCGCCGATCTCCATGCCTTCGCAGAAGACGCGATGGTCTGGCGCGTTTTCGGCGTCCGATTTCTCGGCAGGCAGGATGGCAAGTTTCGCGTCGAGCGTCAGCGTAGAGACGTTGCCGAAGAAGCCGTCATCGTTGCGGGTGAAGGTGCCGATCTGGGCCACTGCGTTGCTCCTTTCATGAGCGTTGATGAGGGTTGGTGCGAGAGGTCATGGCTCGCGGCGATCCGCTTCGCCAGAAACATCCAGCACCGGAGAAGCGCGGTCGGTGGTCCACATCGGGACCGCGCGGCCAATAATCGAAGTGAGCGGCAGCGGCCCGAAATATCTGCCGTCGAAACTGTCAGCCGAGTTCCAGTTCATGAGGAAGACTTCACGATCGGCAATGATGCGGCAACCCTGCCAGCCGGGCAGCGGCCGGCCACGACTGTCACGCTCGCGCGCATGTCCAAAGGCCACGCCATAGACGATGATGGAGCCGCCTCGCCGGCACACCATCGTGCCTCCGAGTGCCAACACATGTTTCAGGAGGGGCACGCCGTCCGGCAGGTATTCGCGTTGGGCGAGCAAATCCGCCAGTGGCTTGGGCGGCATGACGACGGCGATGTCGGAAACCCCGATCCGGTCGACCGGCTCGACGCGATAGAGTCCGACCGGGACGCTTGCTGACGCGTTCCAGATCAACTTCCGTCGATGGTCGATCGATGCCGGCGCGGCGACGAGGACCGCACCGCCAAGCATAGCGACGATGATCGTTGCGCGCGTGCTCATGGCTCAATCCTGCGGCGCAGGAGCCATGCCTCATGGCGCTGGCGGGTGTAGGGCCTGGGCGCCTCGCGCGCAGCGAGCCGGCTGTGGGCATGCCGCCAGTAGTCCGGCGACACATCAATGGGATCGATGCCGATCGCTTCGATAGCGTCAATGATCTTCAGCACCTTCTCGACGTTCGGCCATCCGATAGCTGTAAGCAGGATGTCGGCGCCGGGCCGCACATAGGCGACAGTCGAGCAGCGCTCGCCGGTGGCAACAGCGCGTAGGATATCGATGCGGGAAGCGATGGTGCCGAAGTCGTTCGCGGTCCAGCGAACGAAGGCGAAGATACTGTCTGGCGTAAAGGAGACGACGCGACGGCTAAGGTCGATGTTCCTGTTGGAAGCAACCTTTCCGAACCGGATGTAGTTCTCGATCCGCCTCTTCAGCCACACCAGCTCGACGTGGGTGAGATTGCTCATACCGGCCCCCGTGAACTGAGGTCAGCAGTCAGCATGGCGAAACGAGGAGCGGAGAAATCAGCCGTGCTTCGGGAAGGAAAACGGGCGTCGATCGTTCTCGGCCCGGCCGAATGATCATGTCGCCGCTGTCGTCCACAGCCTCGCTGATCGGCGCTTTCCGTTAGAAAGAATCCGAAGGATTCACAGTTAGAAACGTTAGAGGAGCGGGTTCGGCAATCGCTGCAATGGCTTAAGCCCGATTCCGGTTCCTGATAGCACGGGAATCCGGTTCCCGATGGCACGGGAGTTGCGGTTCCTGATAGCACGGGCCTGTCCACAGTCATTTCACAGCCCTGGTGGTGCGGCCACGTGGCGCCCACGACGTTGCGCTGGCGCTAGCAAATTGATCCGCCGGGTTGAGTTGGAAGTTCAGGCGTGATCGACCGTCGGGATCGACGGAGAATGCCAGCCGGTAGCCCGGCAGTGGCTGGCGACGCACGATCTCGCGCAGGTCGAAGGTGAAGCGCTTGAAGGGCGACAGACTGCCGGACTTCACGTGGAGATGACGAAGATCAAAGCTCCAACCGTAGGTCTGGCGGCCACCGTGCTTGCGAACGAGACGATAGAGCCAGCGCTCCAGGCCGCCCGTCAGCCCGAAATATTGGCGGTCGATCGTGAGAATAAGTGCATCGTCGATGACGCCGGCATAGAACCAGTCCGGCAGGATGAGCTCGACGCCGAGTGGGCGCCCGTTGGCATCCATCCGTTCCTTCCATTCGTTGATCCAGGAGAAGCGATGTCGCCGCCGCTCGGACGACTGACGGATGGACGTGGCAACCGTCGTCGATTGCAGGCGGTCCAGCGCGGCCTTCAGTCTGTCATAGCTATGGGCGGAGTCGCCACGCTCAATGAAGGCAAGGATCTCGTAGGGCGTGGCCGCCATCAGACGCGACGTGCGAAGGCCTTTGTCACGTGCATCGACAATCTGACTGGCTGCCCAGATCAGGATGTCGGCGTCCCAGATCGTCGCCATGCCATGTTCGATCGTCGCCTCGACGCGGATCGAAACCTCGCCCATGCGAAAATCGATAGGCGTCACGCGCCGGGATTTGGCGAGTGAGAAAAATGGCCACGACATCAGGTCTTGCGCATCGCGTGGCGTGATCACACTGGGGCGCGCGCGGAACAGATCAAGCTGCCCCTGATCGGTCGAGCGAAGCTGCATTTTCTTTGCCCCGCAGAATAGAATCAGGAGACGCGAGCGCGCCGGCCGGCATAGGCTGGCGCGCGGGCGGCATGCGGCTTGGCAGGCGGAACAACGGTCGCGTTGGCATCGCTGGTGGACGTGCGCGCACCAAGCTCGATCCAGGCGTGCAGATCGTCGATGTCATACAGGACGCGACCACCGACCTTTCGGTATTTTGGTCCGGTGCCGTACGTCCGGTGCTTTTCCAGGGTGCGAGCGCAAAGGCCGACGATTGGTGCCGCCTCCTTGGTTCGCAGGTATTTTTGGGGCGCGTCCGCGGGACCCTTCGACATCGCTCGATCTCCGTTCGGTTTTGCTGTCGTCCTGGCCTGCCGGGACGCGCGAAACGGACGATGGTCGAATTGAGGAAAAGCGAGGGAGGGCAAACATCGGGGGATGTGTTTTCGCTACCCACGCGAAAGGGATTTCAGCGATCGGATTTTCGGCTGCGGCTGTGTGGATAGAAGAGAAGGTCGCGGTAGCCGCCGGCCACAAGACGATCAGCCCTTCGCAGGATCGCCCGAACCTTGTGCCGGAGATGATGATCGCGCCAGTCTCGAGGCGCGATTGACTCTCGTGACAAAAGCACCTCCGCAATCTCGCGGTAGGTGGCCCCTGCGCGACGGGCGTCATGAGCACGCAGGTTGAGAGTGTGCCTCGTCTTCGCTTGCTTCGGCAGCGCACCGTAGGCCGAGCCTGATGGTCGGCCGCTCAGCGCCCGCCTGAACCGGCGCGCTGCATCGAGCCGTGTCTCGAATGCCGCATCGAGTGGCAGGACGATGGCGTTGAATTCGGTCGCGCCGCTGTGAATGTCAGTGACGAGATTGTTTGTTCCGGTCGATGCCGGCCAAAGAATATGAAGCTCGTCTGCTTCCCAAACGGCGGCGCTGCTGAGTTTGGAGAGTTGAACAGTCTGATGGGAAGGGCTGACTGACGATCGGATTTGCATGGCTCGCAGCACGCGCGGCGAGGCCTGTTCCGTCCAGACGATGTTGTCAGCTAACGGAAGCCCATCACCGGTGACTGTGAAATCGCGCGCCCCAGCGTGCGGCGAAGTCAGATTGTCCGAGCAGGTCTCCGGTATTTGCGCCTTGCGACGCAAGCTGACTGCACTCGACGATGAAGGCGTCGTTCCGGATCAGGTATTCGGCAGCGAACTCCGGCGCTTCGTAGTCGCGCATGTGCACGTAGGCCGCTGGATTGGTCCAATCGCCTTGCAATTTGCCAAGCCCTCTCCCGATGCCAGCACTAGGCTGCGAGCTTCGGAATCAGCATCGAAGTCGATGCGCGGACTGGGTAGTTGGAGAGTCAGCAAACCGCTGTGCTGATTCAGCAAAGCGGGGCGCATGGTATGCTACACCTAGTGGGGTGCACCGCCCGCCAGAAGATACCGATAACCACTCGTCGTCATCCACCTCGCGCGGGCAAGATGGGTCTCCCAGGACTTGAACGCTCGCTCCGGCTCCTGCTTAGGGTCCATGTGCAGCACGATCCTGGCCACCTCGCGCCAGTCCGCACCTTCTGCCGCCGCGTCGAGCAGGCGAATGTAGGTGAGCAGCCGCTCCTCGTCATAGCCGGTCAGGATCGGTGCATCCGGCGCAACGTCGGCGACATCGGGATCGAGGAGTGGTTTAAGCACGGCCCACCAAAAGTCGTCGAAGCACAATTGGGTGCATTCACCAGATAACCGGATTTTCTGGTTATCTGGGTTTCCATTTAATTGATCTGCCGGTTTCGTCAAGGACCGGCAGCGAATGCAAAAGACACTTCGGTCGCCAAGACATTTGCGACTTATCCAATTGATCGTGGACAAGCGCAAAGCTGCAGGCTTGAGCCAAGCCGACCTAGCAAAGGCAATCGATCGATATCAGTCAGTAGTCGCAGCCATCGAGTCGGGGGGGCGGCGCCTGGATGTGATCGAATTCCTAGATCTGGCTGAAACGATCGGATTCGATCCCCATGATATTCTGAATGAGGTGGCAACAGTTCCGAGTATGCCCGTCAGAAAACGTTAGCGGCCGATTTGCTCAAGGGCGAAATCACACCTGAAATCCAAACGAATTTCTTGTGGCTGTAGTCAAACAGCAGCAGTCGCATCGCGAGCCGGGCGGAGCCCGGCGAGCCGCCCTGTCTCCGTACGGCCGCAAACGTTGATCCTGGCTATCCGTCGGGCGTCATACTTTGATATGACGGTTTCGTCGATTTGGCGGACCTGAGGGCGGCGCGGCGAGACAGTCGCCGCGCGGCCTTTGTTCGTTCATGTCGCCTTTTCCAATAAGGCCTTCGCCCTACCTTCAAGCTCCAGCCGACTATCCTGATGCGCCTTAGTGCGGGCATGCGCGGTCATGCCCTGCACAAAATCGAAGATGCTTTCGGGCGGGCGGCCTTCCTCCTGCAACACAGTCTCGATGATCTTGCCCGTTTCGCCCTTGGAGAAACCGCGCTTGCGCAGGAAGCTTTCGCGGTCTTCGTCGCTACGGGCCACGATCTTCTCACGCGCAGCCTTGATACCGGCGATGAACGGCGCCGGACTTGAGTTCGCAAAGCTCGTCAAAGCGGGTGCTGCCTCGTGCGCAAAACGCTGCGAGGCAAACTTCGAATGCCGGATGCTGATTTCCTCCAAGCCCTCAACGCCCCACAGATTGCGGTTCATGCAAACGGCGCGGAGATAGAAACTCGCAATTCCCAGCGTCTTGCTGCCGACTTCCGAATTCCAGCAATAGAAGCCGCGAAAATACAAATCCGGTTCGCCATTCGGGAGCCGTCCGGCTTCGATCGGATGCGTATCATCAACTAGAAACAGGAACACGTCTCGGTCGCTGGCGTAGAGCGTGGTGGTGTCCTTGGTGATGTCCACGAAAGGATTGTGAGTCATCGTCGCCCAATCCAGAACGCCCGGCACCTTCCACATCGTGTCACCGGTACCATTGCCCGCGATTTTCATCACGGCGGCCACAAGCTCATGATCCCAGATACGGCCATAGTCCGGGCCGGTGACCGCGCGAAGCTCAAGGCGTCCGCATTCTGTCTCGAGGGTCTTCATCAACTCCGCCCGATGGCTCAAAAGGCCATGCTGTAAATTGATCCCTGCCAACGGTGCGGGCAGCTGGCGCATGTAAGTCGCCGGCGCGCTGACAAGGCTGCAAAGCTGGCCGAAGCTCCAATGCGTGGGCGCAATAGGCTGCTCCTGTCCGGGGATGATAAGCGAAAGCTGCTCTGCATTGTCGCGGGTAGCTTCGACGCGAACCGCGCGGCTCTCCACGGTGCGGGCGGTAGCGCGGTCCGCTCTCTGCTTCACGGCATCATAAAGCTCGGTGAGGCTCAGATAGCGCTCGTCATCGGGACGCGAAAACCATTCCGAGGAAACTCGTCCGATCCGCTCGCCGCGCGAGATATCGACGCGAAAGCCGCTGGAAATCGCCTGCTGCTGGGTGTTGCTCTCGCTGTTAATAATGGTGGTCATGTTCATTGTGCTCACTCCTTTTTTCGTCAATGCCGAAGGCATGTCCCCCGGCATGCCTTCCGGGGGCGCGTGAGCGCGCGGGAGTGATGGGGGCCAATGCCGACGCGCGGAGCCGGGCTGCATGGTCGAGCGGAGCGGATGGAAATTGACGGCCACTGTTGTTGCAGTCAGCCGCTTTGCGAGCCTGCGGCCCTGCTCTGCACAGGCGGCACTGGCGGGGAAGCGAGGGGAAGTTCCTCGCTTCCCATCGGTCGACAAGGGTATCCGCAGTCGATCTGAACGATGAATGCGAAGCTTACTCTTACAATGTTGTGCAATAGATTTGGATTTTACAGAGAAAGGTACTATTTGCCTCGTTGGCGGGACAGGGAAATCAAACTTCGATCAATTCGTCCGATACAAAAAAGGGAAATTATATGACCAGTGCTCTCGAACAAGGCAACCAACTGGATACTGTGTCGATAGCGGCTGACATTGTCGCCGCCTATGTATCGAACAATCCATTGCCGGTCGGCGAGTTGCCGAAGTTGATCGGCGATATCCATGCCGCTCTGAAAAGCATCGGCACGCCGGCGGTAGAACCGGTGGTCAAGCAGGAGCCGGCAGTCTCGATCAAGAAGTCGGTGACGCCTGACTTCATCATCTGCCTGGAGGACGGAAAACAATTTAAATCGCTGAAACGGCATATCGGAGTCCACTATAATCTGAGCCCCGACGAATACCGGCAGAAATGGAATCTGCCCTCCGACTATCCGATGGTGGCGCCGAATTACGCGGCCACCCGCTCGGCTCTGGCGAAATCAATAGGGCTCGGGCGCAAGGCGGCTGCGCCCACTCCTGCCGCAGCGGAAAAACCAAAACGGGCTGCTCGTGCGGCAGCAGCGAGAACAGCTGCGGCAGCCATCAAGTCACCAGTGAAGAAGGCGCGCAAAGCAGCGGCCAAAGCCTAGCGCGCTGCAGCTGGCGGACGTGCCAACCTGTGCAGGACCTGAACATGGTAAAGCCCCGCCTTGCGGCGGGGCTTCGTGTTAGGTCGGATCACTCTGCGGTGCGGCGGGACCAGATGAGCGAGAAGTCGCCCTCGGTGTCGGTCTCGACCAGGCTCGCATAGATCGGAGCGGGAAAGCTCGGATCGTCGAGCTTGACGGAGTGGTAGTCGCGTCCCTCGCGCGAGGTCTTCTTCCATGCCGCCCCGAACTCGGTGGCGCCGGCGAAGATGCGGAAGTCGGGACCCTTTTCATTTTCGCCATCGGCCGGAGAGAACGTTACCGTCTTGACGTTGAGGTTGAGGGTTTTGACCGATCCGGAGAAGCCGTTCGCGGTGCGGGAGAAAGTGCCGATTGTAGCCATTGTGGTGGTTCCTTCTGTTTTTCTCGGGCCGCGCCCATCGCGACCTCGATGGTGGTCGTGAGGCCGGAGACGATCGGTCTGCATCCCGAAGGGGCTGAAACGAAGTGAAAGACGCCGGCGCGAGGCTTTCTTGGACCGCGAGGAAGGACGCGCAGCGGCCAGGGGAAGAAAACGCAGCGACGTCGTTGCGGGAAGACGATCGAGACTGAGCGCAGCGAAGGTGGTCTTCGGTCAGACCAAATCCATTCGAGGACGTAGCGGGCGCTGCCGAACGGATAACAGATCGGAGCGGGCATACTCGCAGCGACCATTCGCATTTTGACGCACGCCGTGGGCTGCCTCTATGGTCGATGAGCCTGGCTTCAACGTGAAGGCGACAGATCACCAACCCGGGGGAACCGGAAGGGCGAGACTTCCATCGGCTCTTTGCGTTATTGCGCTCGGAGCGGTGCGAAGAAAGCCTTCCGCCATTTGAGAAAGTCGCAACTGGTGGGCTGTCAAGCAATTCAACCGACTAACTGCCCGCATGCGATCGATACGAAGAGAATGGCGCAGCAAGCGCCAGGCCGGGCTCTTTGCCGGTTTCGGTGGCCACGCTATAACCTCAGGTTCGCCATCGCGAGGTATACGCATCCGGCTTTGCGCTCTGCGGGGTGATATGCCCGCCCTATCGCTGCAACGGGAAAAAGTTCGAGGAGACCGCACCCATGAATCTAAGGTTTGCCAGCCTTGCGCATGGCCGGGCTGCCAACATGTCCAGTATGAGACTGATAGAGCTCGGATAGGCGCTCCAGCCGTTTTTCCACCGTCTGGCCGAGGCTCCCGATCACGTCGTTGACAAGAAGATTGACTGCACAGCTCAGGGATACCGGCGAACTCCAGAACAACTCGACCTCCGTGGATACCGCGATGACGTGGCTGGTAAACTTGCGAATCCAGTCGCAAAACTTGTCTGTGATCATAACCAGGGGGATACCTTCGCGGCTTGCCCGTGCGGCCAAATCGTAGGTCTGCTCTGAGTATCGTCGGACATCGAAGAGTACGAGGCAGTGGCTTTCGGATTCGGTCGCGAATATCTCATGGTAGTTACCTGCCGATGTGTCGACGAGGCTGACGCCGTCCCGCGCGTATTGCAAGAGATTTGCCAGCATCGCCGCGACGCCTCGTTCCGTTTGAAAGCCAACGACATGCACGCGGTGGCTATGCGCTAGCAACGCGACGATCCGCTTCCAGTTTTCGCTCTCCGCCATCGCATAGACCTCAATAATCCCGGCCAGTTCCAGTTCGAGGCTGCGCTTGGTGCGATTGCCCTCCCCTTTCGTCTCCACGAATTCGGTTACCTGATCGCCGACCAGCCAAGGCACACCTGACATTGTCGTTTGCAACCCCGCCTTGAGATCCTTGAAGTGGCGATATCCCATCTTGCGCGAGAAGCGGCCAACGGTGATTGAGCTTACCTGCAGCTTGGCCGCGATCGAATTGGCGGTCTCGAATGCGATTCCGCCGCGATTGGTGAGGATGAAATTGGCTATCATCCGTTCGGCCTGCGTGAAGCCTTCAAGATTGTCCTCAAGCCGCCGCAACAGATCATGGGACATATCACCTCCACCTTGCACGAATTGGTTCTCCGCAGTTTTCGACGGCCGCCACACTAGGATAGCGCGCTCGTCGATGCCAGCACCGCCATTTCCGTCCTTTTCGAACGCGCTTGCGGCATAATGTTACTTAATTGACAAACAGTCAGCATGTGACATAATCCTGTCTTGTTGATGCAGGGCAAAATCTGCGGCAACGATTAGAGACCGCAAAGACTAGGGAGAATTCCAGCCGGCAAGGCGAGGAGAACCCACGAACAGAGACAGGTGTATTGGGTGATCTGATCCAGTCTAGCTTTCACGCTATATTGTCTGCGAGGAAGCTCCGTGCTTTTGAGATACAATTGAGCGCTGCGCGCCACCTGTTGCGCAGGCACGATTGATTTATGAAAAATGAGCGGAGCATCAAAGGGCGGTCATCGACTGCTCTCTCTCCTTATTGAAACACAACCAGCGAGAATGAGGTACGAGGAAAATGTTTAAGCTGACCGCATCAATATGCGCATTCGCGATGCTTTGCGCCACCGCCCCGGCGATTTCTGCCCCCAATCTCGACACGTTCAGAAAAGAGCTCGACACGTTCGTGGAAACCCAAATGCACACCCAGAAGGTACCTGGGGTCGCGATCGCCGTGCTGCGCAACGGCAAGATTGTCGTCGCGAAAGGTTATGGCTGGGCGAATGTCGAGCTTAACGTCCCAGTGACGACCGAAACCATGTTCCAGTCGGGCTCGGTCGGCAAGATGTTCACCGCTGCGGCCGTCATGACGGCGGTCGAGCAGGGCAAGATGGACCTCAACGATTCGGTAAGCAAATATCTGCCTGACGCGCCCGCCAGTTGGCGCCCGATCACCATTCGGCAATTGCTCACCCACACGTCAGGGCTCCCCAATGCGGGCGCGGATTTCGATCTAAGGCGTGACTACACCGACGACGAGCTTGTTAAGACGTTCTATCCGATGACGCTTGATTTCGAGCCCGGCGCACGCTGGAGCTATAGCAACACCGGCTATCAGTTGCTGGGCATTCTCGTGAAGAAGGCAACCGGCCAGTCCTATCTCGACATCCTCGACACGCACGTCTTCAAGCCGCTGGGCATGAAGACCGCGCGCGCCGTCAACGACGCCGACATCGTGCCCAATCGCTCGGCCGGGTATCAGCTCGTCGATGGGGAGCTGAAGAACCAGGACTGGGTTTCGATGTTCAATCCTACGGGGGACGGCTCGCTGTATTTGTCGCTCGACGACATGATCGCATGGGCCCGCGGCGTGGAGAAAGGGGCGGCGCTGAGCAGCAACAGCTGGAAGCAGATCTACACCCCTGTGCGACTTAATAGTGGAAAGCCTTATCCCTATGGTTTTGGCTGGTTTCTCGACGAGGCTGGCGGCCATCCACGGTATTACCATAGTGGCAGCTGGCAAGGTTTCAGAACCTTCTACTCGCGCTACCTCGGCGATGACCTCTCGGTAATCCTGCTAGCCAATTCGGCGGATGCCAACACCTACGCCCTTGTCGATGGAATCGCAGCGCTGTGGGATCCCACCCTCACCGCGCCGGGACCGCGCCCCTCACCAGACTCCGAAGCAGATCGTAGCGTGACCGCACTGATCGAAGCCGCACGCGCCGGTACGCTGCGCCATCAGGACGTTCCTCTTGCCAGCCCAGCAGCGCTTGAGGAGTCGAACCAGTATTTCATGCCGTTGCTGAAAAGGCTTGGCCCCTTGACCAAGCTCGAACTCACCGACCGTCGCGAGGTCGGCGATGACACGGTCTTTTCCTATGCGGCGACCTTTGGTGCACGTACCATCAAAGTGAGTTTCGCGCGCGGACCAGGAGAGCAAGTGTCAAACTTCTCCATTGACGATTAGACGAGGGTGATGAAGGGCCATCGTGGGCGCGCTCGTTGATGGAACGAACGCGCCCACGGGGGCGCGTCTCAGTGTGGTTTGAAGGTCTTAGCCTCGCCAACCCCACCCCCGTGTGGGAGGTAAGCCACACAGACCAACGTCGCGTCGCCGGTCCCTGTCGACGGCCACAGCGACCGCGGCTGTGGCTCGTTCCCGGCTCATTGCGGGCGCTACCACCACCCTCTCCCTCGGGTTCGGCGACTTTATCGCGGCCACGCTCATGGGCGGGGCCGAGAGCGTGATGATAGCAGGCGTAGCTATCGACCTAATAACTGTTGCATTCAACTGGCCACTTAGTGCCCGGTTGGCGTTATCGTCACCTGCTTACGATGATGTTGCTGACGGTACTCAAATCTAATTGCTGCGATTCGTGGTGTCTTGCAGTCGAGGTCCCCGGCCGCGCCATTGGCGCGGCCGGAAAATTCTCTTGACGGAAAGGAGGCCGGAGCCGCGTGGCGGCTCCGGCTGTTGCGGCTCACTCAGCGGCGACGTTGAAGGAGTCGCCTTCCTCGGCCAGGTCGCTGCTTTGAGTGAGTGTCGAGTTTGCCGCGCCCGGCGACGTGGCTTCCGGCTCCAGTTCGGCAACCTCCGGCGATCTCGCATCTGGACCTTCCTCGTCCTGCCGTTCTGCGAACGTCGCAGGCTGTTGGGTTCGCAAGACCGCAGGCAGCCATCCGGTGCCGGCGAGCAACTGCTCGGCGGCTTCTGCCATCGGCTGCTTTTTCAGATCTGACAGCCTCTCTGCCGCCTCGTCGCTGGCAGCTTCGCGCACGGCGTCGAGGATATGTGCCTTGGTGATCCGCCCGAGATATGTTCGAACGGTCGGCGTCCAATGTGCCGTCATGTCGAGGTTGATGGCTGTCGCCAGCCTGTCCGCAGTCTCGTGGGCGCGAGGCTTGCGCTCCCATGGCTGCTTCACGGCATTGACGGTAAGCGAGACGCAATGGGCGAACAGGGCCATGACACTTGCATGGTCGAGTGAGGCGATGAAGCCCCACAGGTCAACTACATTGCTAGGCATATCGGCAGCCCACTCCGCGTGTCGGTCCGCCAGCGCCTTGCCTGCCGCCGTATCCTCAATGCCATCCGCGTGCCCGGCGAGATAGACGCTGGTTGGCCGGATTTCGAGGCAGTGCACTTCCGCGCCCCGGTAGAACGCCTGCGCGGCGAGCGTGTGCGTCACGGCGACAAGGGCAATGTCAGGCTGTTCGCCAAGTGCGAGCCGAAGCCCAAGCGTACGATGAGCGGTCAAGTCGCGAACAAGAAGATCAGACAGCGACTTGCCTTCCTCGTCCGCTTCTTCGTCGCTCCCACCATCGGCGTCCGAACCGTTGCCGGCTTCGATGATCTCGCCATCATCGTTGATGGTATAGCCTTCGCCATCCGCTTGCGTTTCCGCTTCTGGCTCCGCTTGCTCGTCCTCGGCGCGGAAGAAGCCACGTTCGATGCGAGCCGTTCCGTCATGGGAAAGCACGACAACCACGCCGCCGCGCGAAACAACATCAGGATCGTAGGCGTCACGCCGAGCGTCGATGCGCTCGATCTCAGCCTCAAGTTCGCCGAAACGCTGATTGACATCGTCCGGCAGTTCCTCGGCGCTATCCCATTCGTCGGCGAGCCTGTTGAACGCTTCGGATGCCGTCGCATAGGCGGCTTTGTCTTCCTCCGACAAATCCACCGGCTGTGGGTACGTGCGGCGCAGGCCGTTGGCATGTGGATAGTCAATATGGACATCCACCCACTTCCAGCCTTCGGACTGTCTGACGGCTTCAGCAATGCCCTGCAACTTCTCGATTACCAAGCGGTCGAGCAAAGCGGCGTCTTCATAGAAGCCGCCGCGATCCTCGGTGAACAGGTCACGCAGGATAGCTCCACCGGCTTCCATATAGGCTTGCGCGCCGATGAAGATGGCTCGCCGGTCGTTCGCCGCAATATGCGTCCGCGTCAGTTCGCGGCGGATGACGTAGGGATCGCGATTGTAGGAGAGGTTTTCGAACACCTGTCCCTGCCGGACGTGATCGTTGGTAATGGCAAAGGCCATCAACTGGTCGAGCGTCAGCCCCTCCTCGCGATAGACCTGCATCAGCTTGGGACTAACCGCGCCGAGACGCAGGCGCTGCCGCACGACATGCGCGGTAGTGCCGAAACGGGCGGCGATTTCCTCCGCACCCCATCCGCGTTCCTCGTGAAGCTCGCGGAACGCTTCAAACTGATCGGCGGGATGCATCGCCTCGCGGGTGATATTCTCGTCCAGGCTGATCTCATGCGCGTCATTGACCGTGTCGATGACACAGCGGATCGGCTCGGTCTTCTTGATATGCTTGCGCTTCACGCGCAGCAGTTGCGCCAGCCTGCGGCCTTCGCCGATGCTGACGAAATAGAAGCCGGTTTCCGCGCCCTCGCTGTCAAGCTCCGGCTCAACCACAAGGTTTTGCAGAATACCCTTGGCCGCGATGCTGGCCGCGTAGGCTTCGATGATCGCCTCGCTGTGCGGCGTCTTGCGCGCATTGCGGGGCGACTTTTTCAGCTTGTTGAGTGGGATGAAAACCTCGGTGCCGCTCTCGCCGGCAGTTGTGGTCTTCGCATTCCTTTCATTCGTTGTCATGGTTCTGATCCTTCTCCGTTGAGTGCCGAAGGCATGCCCCTCGGCATGCCTTCCGGGGGCGCGTGAGCGCGCGGCAGAGAGGGGGGCGAATGCCGGCGAGCGGAGCTGGGCTGCGCGTCGAGCGGGGCGGATAGATGCGTTCAAAGCGAGATAGTCGTGCGCCGCCTTGCGAGCGAGCGACCCCGCTCTGCGCAGGCGGCACTCGCGGGGGAGAGATGGCCAAGACCATCTCTCCATATTTGGAAAGAGAGAGCCTTTCTCCTAGACGTTAGAAATGGCACTCATGGGCGTGGCCGCTACTATTGGCGAGGGAGACGGCTGTCGCTCGCGCCATCTTGCGCCCGATAGGGAGGACTTTGCCGAGCGAATGCTTGAGCGTGATGGCTATCTCCAGCCTGCAGAACTACCGAGCTTATTATACAGAGACTTCGATCCGGCGAGAGGATAAGCAAGATGGCCAACGAGCGCGACGAGGAGTTCGACAATGAACCCGACGAACGCCCCGAATACCCAGCATTCGATGACATCGACTGGAGCGCCTTTCGGCATGCGTTAGGCTCCCTTGGGCTATTCGATGACATGTTCCTGACAATGCAAGCGAACAACCTGGCAATGGTCGACCAATTTATTTCCGGAATAGAGCAAGAGGTTCTAGAGGAGGACATCGAAGGCCGAGACTATGGTCGTCTGATGTTTTTGAATGCGCAAACCCAGATGTGGATTTTCAGCGTTTACGAACTTCTTCGGACGTGGCGCGCGCGAGTGAAGGAAGCGATCAAGCTCCATGAAAACGGGGGACTGAAACTTAGGATTGACGCATTGCGACTGGAAAAGGGCTTCATCCACACCAACAAGCTGTCGCGCGCCGATCAGCTTGAGAGGGTGCTGAAGAATCCCGCCGTCGTCGACCGCGTGCGAGAAGATCTCCGCCTGACTCATATTCTGTTCGGGCAGATTGAGTTTCTGCGGGTTTCGATGGCCAAGCATGAAGTCAGTGGCAAAGCCAAATCCGTTGCGTTCTCGCCAGGTTACGGACGAGTGAACATGTGGACGGGTTCGCTCGATTACCAACTCGAAAGCGGCCAAGTCATTCTCGGCACGCTGAACCGCCGTCAGATTGCGGATGGGATCCGAGCTTTCGTTGACCGCTCCGAAATCCCGGATGACAATGCGATCGCAGCGTTTGACGAGTTCATGAAAGCGGGGGACACTCCGGAGCTGCGAGAGACCTCTTTGTGACAGGCTTGTCCACGCGTAGCTGAGAGGGGCATTTGTGGCGCAAGCGGAAGTTCGGCTCTCAGGAAAGGCTCAGGAGCGAGAGGACCTCTCAGACGTAGATACGCCTCTGATCTTCCCCAAAATCAAATACGAGAATTCAGCGCGCTGTGGGACCACTTTGCAGCCCCACCGTTTTCCCCGCAGGTGCGCATCACTGAGGCAATTTCTCCCTTAACAATGCTAGGCGGGCCTCCAGGTCGCGACTGTATTTTTCGCTCTCGGTCAACGAAACTGCCGTTGCCAGCCTATCAATCGCTTCCGGGACTCTGCCCAGTGCTTCCAGGCAAAGGGCAACAAGGTCGTGATAGATCGACATTCGACTCTGCGCTCTCTGGTCATTCGAAGCCAAGTCTAGCGCCTTGCTCGCCGTGGCAATTGCGTCCTTGTCATTACCTAGCGCCAGCTGTGCCTTCGCCTTCTGGTAGAGCAACCAGTGGTCTTTGTTGCCGTCTGAGATACGATCTGCTGCTGCTAACGCCCCTGCCGCGTCACCGGCTGCTAGAAGCGTCTTAGTTACGATCCGGATGTCGTAGGAGCGATCCGACTGCGCGTTGAGGGTCGTCGCGAACGCTGTCGCCGCTGCATACAGCTTGGATGCGAGATCGACCTTTCCTTGCCTCGACGCCACGGACGCCACATTGGCCAACGCCTCGCAAACGTTACCCCATTGTTTCTTGTCCACCGAATTCGGAAAGATCGCCAGCATGTCCGGAAAAGCTTCAACCACCGCCAGGCAGACATCACCGAACTCGTAGCTGAAAAGCGACGTTAGGGCGAGGAACCCTTCGTAGAACTGATCGAAGCCTGCGAGAGCGGAAAGCGAAACAACATCCGCGAATTGCTTTGCTGTGTCGGCGTCCCGCCCCACGTACCTGGCGATCTCCGAATAGGAACGTACCCTGCTCAGAGAAGATAGCGAGACCCGCAGCGGAACCGAATAGAGATCGCTATTGACGTCCTCAATCAGTGTTCTTAGGGCGCTGGCGCCTTCTGCTCGAATAGTTTCATCAGCCCCTTCCTGAGTGCCAAGATGGGCTATTTGCCCCAATGTCGCATGCCAGGGTGCACCGGCCTCAAGCAACTCCTTAAAGCACTCCAAAGCACCCCGAAGCTCGCCCGAACGTCGCAGTGCTTTTCCTTGGTGATGTAGCATCTCTGCGCGGACATCCGCGCTGGTCGTGCCGTCCGCGATTCTCCCGTACTCGGCGGCGCACGCTGCATAGAAGGCGGACCTGTCGTCCTGACCAAGACCGTATGAGAAGGCTTCCTTGGCATCAACGACGCTGAGTAGCTCAGCGAGGGGCATGTCCGGCTTGAGTTCCAGTCCGTGCAGATCGGCCATGAGCCTATTGCGCGCCACTCTTTCTAGCTGGAGAAGCGCGTAGGTCAGCCAGTCAGGATCTCTCTTCCCTCTGCGTTCGTGCTCCTCGAGCAGTTGCAGCGCCGACAAGTGGATTTGCCTTAGAACGCTGGGCAGCATTTCGCCCTTGGCGCGCTCTACAAACAGCTCTATCGATCGCGCGAGGTCCCTACTGTCGGCATTTTCGGTCCGAACGGCCGCACAGATCAGGTCGTGGACGGACAGTGTGGAAGACACTGCAGTGCGATTCAGCAAACCAAGGCGCTGCAGTGCGCTGCGCGCGTTTATCCCGATAAAATGGTTCAAAAACCTGGAGTCGTAGTTCGTGCAACCACTGTTTGCGATCTTAATCAATGCTGACCGGCTAACTTCGCTCACCCTACCCAGAAGGCGCGCCATGATCGAACTGCCGTCAGCCTGATGGGTAAGGCCTGGCAGCTCGAGAATCTCTCGATAGAGGTCATTTCGGTCCACACCCTCGAGCGTGGCGATCTGTCTGGTCACGGCAAGGATTAGCGGAGAAAAGCGGCAAGCCTCAACAAACTGGCGTCCGAGTTCATCGGAATGTGCCTCGTCCTCGCCAAGGATCTTGAAGGCGATCGAAGTTGAAAGCTGCGGAACCGGCAGATGGACATGACTGTCCGGCTCGCCCAATTGCGACGTAATGAGAACTCGTCCGCCTAGGCCAAAACCGACTTCAAGTTCGGCAAGCGCATCGTTGCCAAATGGGCGGGAGAGGTCATCGATGACAAGAAGGGTTCTGGTTGAGTTGAATACGCCTGCGACGTTGATTGCCACTCCACCGCGTGCCCGCTTTACTGCGGTGAGCGGCACTCCCTCGCTCCAGTCCTGCCCAGAGATCCATAGGTAGTTCCCAAACCTCTCTATCGCAGAATGAACGTAGTCGATGGCAGCCTGAGTTTTCCCTGAACCACTCAACCCGTGCAGGACGCATACGTTGTTGCCTGCATCAAAATGACGCTGGATACCTTCAAGGAATGAGGGTTCAGAATGGTGGTTCTCGCAGAAAGGCGGTACTCGGCCGTAGTATTCATAGTTGTCGAGGTTCTGGCGAAAGTCAGGCAAAAAATCGCAGTAAAACTCAGCTGCATTGGTGTGGTCCTGCACAGACTGGAATATGACCTTGGCCAGCTCCCGCGCATCGAGAAAATTTATCACGTCTCCTTGCTTTTTTGCGATTTCGGAATTGTTGAATTCACCCCTAAAGGATGGCGGCTCCTCATCTCGCGAGACCAAGTATATTTTCGACAAAACTCTTCCGCCCGCCTTCTCGATTGCATGGCTCACATCCTTTTGGATCTTATCGAAGCGGTACTCTTTCTTTCGACCGGATGAATCCTCAAAGTACCCTTGCTCAGTGCTATACTCCCCAACCACTGCAAAATCCTGAGAGAAGGTATCCACGGTGTAGCCAACTGGTGAATAGTCTTTGTTTAGACCATGATGAACAAGATCCTTGTTCTCGAGAGTTTCGATCACCTTATGGCCGATGATTTCCAATGAAGTGGCGTCGAGATCCCCAAGCTCGTCGATCAGGTCCTTGAGGACCCTCTTCTTCACAAACTCTGACATCGTTACACCCCATCGATGAAATCCCAGTGGTTCCACCATGACTACATATTTGCAGGAGGATGTGCCAGCGCTGTCGGCCCACACATTCCTAAACGCGGCCTCCTCTGCGCGTCCAGAACTGCTTTGGGAAGTAGTTGGACAAATGGTTCGTATTGCCCTGAAGGCGCGGTTTGCCTTCAGACAGCCGCAATGCCGATCTCAACGTCCGACATGGGGCGCATTGCAGCCCGGCAATGTTGGGGTCGACATCGGACGATCCGGTTTTAGCCGACGTCTGCGGTAAGCTGTCGTTCCGAAACCAACCCACAATTGGTCGTCGCACCTGTCAAAGCCGCCTCTCGTAAAGGCGCCGACCTTTTCGTTGGGAGTAGCTCAGTTAGATCTTCACAAACCGATAGGTGAAGCGGTCGGTCTGGCCCTTGAGAACTTCGATACCGCCGGGAATACAGCATAATAACAAAGGTCAGCTCTATCTCAGCTTGGGATTACAAGCCGACGCCCACGATACCGTGCCCTCGATGTGGCGTACGATAAGTAGCTTGTCGGGATCGGTTCGGCAGGCATACTCGCCCTGGCATCGTGAACAGCGGCCAAGCTAAGACTTTTCTTCAGCGCGAATGGTGTCGCCGGCACGTCGCGGCAACGGCGGGATGTATGCTATGACCGATGACATCGAAGACGAAGACGATGGCGATATCTTTTCGATTGGGAGCGTACCGATCGCCAAGGTTCTCGCTGGCCACAAGACGCTCGCCGCCGCCTTTGGACCCTACGATAAAGTCCGTTTGACCGCGACGTTTGGAGCGCTTCTGGCGAGACGCGAGCTCTTCGCCAACAGCCACAGGCTGGAAGTGCTTACCCATTTCGCGCTGCTGACCGCGAAGGGGACGAAAAAGCCCGATGCCCATATCGTCGAACTTGGCTTCAACGCAATGTCCGAGACTTTCATAGGCCAGCGCGAGGACCCGAGCGAGGATGTTGCCATTCATAATATCAGCACTGCCATCGGCAACTTCCGCATGCTTGGGGGAACTTGGGAATCCGGCGGCTTCTATCTCCAGCGTCTGGTGAGCACACTCGAAGGATTAGGTGGAGGTGGGCTACTAAATTCGTTGCGAGATTCGGTTTATGCCCTGCTCCGGCTGTCAGAGGAGGTCTGTCGCCGCGCTGGGCTTGTGCGCAACGAGTTGGGACCGGAGATGCCGCTCGGTGTACTACCCCGCAGTCTGCATCCTGGTATAGGTTCGTCTCGACGTCTCGTGCGCTTCAACCTTTCCGAAGCCACGGACCTAGGGATTGATCTCGACGACCTTGCGCCCTTTGGGTTTCAGGCCAATTTGATAGGTCGTCTCGATACCGAGCGGATCGGACACTCGCTGCTCGAACGTTTCCCCCTGATACTCAGCGAAAGCGGTCTCTATTTCGTGCTGCCAACCTCGGTCGGCACCGCCATCACCCGCTTTCTCGTCGAAAGCGTGCAGCACGCCGGTGCACTGCGCCCCTTCGCGATGGCCATGGCAAATGAATATTCTGAACTCTTTGCTCGCATCTCAATACTCGACGAACGGCCTGTTTCGCTTGAATTTCGAGGAGCGAAGGGAGGACTTGGTGCTGCGACGATGCTGGAGATCGATCATGGATTGTATCTCAACCTGATCTTCGTCGCCGACGATCTCGCGAACTTTCCTAAGGACGGCGTTCTGGGTTTCTTCCCTTCCGAAGGCGATTGGGACAAGCTTGTTGACCACTGGATCGAGCAGTCGTGGGAAGCGGCAAAGGCAAGGCCCGACTATGTCGGTGGACTGACCTTGGTTGTGCCATGTGGTGTAGGCCGCGGCGTCCCATATTTCATCGAGGACAAGCCGCGCAAAGGCTGGCGTGTTGCCATGATCAGCGCCCCCGACCTAGTCATCCTTTCCTGGTTGCCTAGCTTCAAGGCGCTGTCCCTGTGGCGAATCCTGGAAGCAAGTGATCGCCTGGAAGAGTTCGGTGTAGGCCTCCACAACTTCAACGGACTCCTCAATCTTGTGGGCTGGGCGCGTCAGCTCGATGGGCATCTCGTTCCGCATGCCTCGCTGCCACCTGAAATGGGGACTGCTCCAGCCCTCATCTGGGTGCAACAGAACAGCCTGAGAGATGTTCGGTACGAAGCCCTGACCCAGTGGGACGCCCACATGGCGTTTCATCCGGACGGCAGGTGGCGGTCGGTTCGTCGCGACGACGACCCGATCTTTGACGAGGATCGCACTAGGCCCTTCTATGTGAACGATGAAAGGCCTGACGGGGCGTGGCCGCAAGGGATCTACGAGTCACCGCTGAGGAGTTGGTGGTGTGTTCTCGGGACATCGGACGGCACAAGTGCCCACGTTGCCTTTGAACTGATGCGGCTCATCCGGACCTGGGTGTCGCGCTTTGCTCCCATTCTAGACCACGAGCTGCCGAAGCTCCCGCCTATCGTGACCTGGAAGCTCACATTCGACGGAAATATCGGCGATCACCCGTCAGAGTTTGGGCAGGCACGTACGATCCTTGCGAAGGCGCTCGAGCGTGTCACCGTAAGACTCGATCTCGAGTCCAAGGTCTGCGAAGTCATCGCGGGAGTGGGGTTCGAGGCGGCCTTCCGTCACCCGGAGAATATCGCCGAACGTGCTCTGATGCAGAGGACAATCGAGGGCTTTGCATCCCTGACGGGCGAAAAGCTCGATGTTATCGAGTTAGATCGACTGCTGACTGCGGTGGTGCCCGATGTTCATGCGCGGTCGCAGCATGCCTTCATGGCGCACGATTTCCGCGACTTCGTTCGGGACTCGGTATGGGCTGCGCCAGTGCCGATCGACGGCGATGACACCGCTTTTCTTCGTCTTGGCCTCGCCTGGCGCTGCCGCGACCGCTCCTTTGGCGACGAGATCCTCGGCAAGGCTGACTGCACCAGCTTTCTCAACAGCCTGGTTACCGGGTTCGAAGACGATATCTGCATGGAAATAAGCGGGCTTGATAGGGCTGCGGTCATTGATTTCGCGATGCTTAATCATGAGAGCGCCGTCGCGGATCGAAGCAACTGGCACATGACAGCTGCAGCCGTTCTCGCGCTTCACAAAAACAAGGCTGCGACCATCAATGTGATGACGACCAAAGATTTTTCGTTCAGCGCCGTGATCCAGTCGGCGCGGTTGCTTGTCGAATTTGCCTTGGGCGAAGCAAAAAACAACGGGGGCCGCAAACCCGGACGCCTGCAGATGTCGCGGCTGATGGCCAAGGTCATGATGATCGTCAAGTTGGGTGGATGGTCGGACGCGATCAGGTGGGATGCAATGGAGCCACGTCTGCGCATCAGCCCACTGGGCGATATTCTCGCCAACCTCACTTTTCATGCAGATGTGCTCGAACCGTTCGGTCGAGAGACGAGCCAGTTACGGTTCGCCGAGAGCATGGGGTCGTACGGCGACAAGATCAATGATCCAGCAGTAGATTCGGCACCATTGCCGATCAATGACGAGTTTCCAAAAGAGTTCTGGGAGGCTTGGAAAGAGCAGTTCGGTACGAGCTTCGAGGCTATGCGGGATCTCCTCAATCTTCTCGACGATCTTGGGATAGAGCGGCGCCAAGCGATCTTCCGCATCAAGCGGAGCGAACTTCTGACTGCGATGGCAAATCGCGAGGCCATTCTGCCCGAGGCGGAGGCATTGATCAATGAACTGACATTCGAGCCGCGATCATCTTGGCGGACGCCGCCGGCCGGCTTTGCGGCACGAGACATATTTCCGTGGCGGTTCCGGCGCCCACTGTCGATCCTGCGCAAGCCGCTGATCCGATTGGATGAGGCATCGGATCCTACGCTTCTGGTTGCCCCGGGAGTTGTTGAGGACGCAATTCGCTACATGCTGGGGTGCTTCCATCGAGGCGATTTCCATCGGTCACAACTCTCTCCCAAGATGAACAGGTGGGCTGGCAAGTCTGCTTACCGCCGTGGCCACAAGTTCGCGCTGGAAGTCGCAGCGCGTATGCGAGAACTGGGCTGGGAAACACGACAGGAAGAGCGGGTCACAGCACTGCTCAGGCGAGGCTTCCCGACCGACTTTGGCGACGTGGATGTTCTCGCCTGGAGGCCCGAGTCCGGCCGTGTTTTGGTTATGGAGTGTAAGGACGTACAGTTCAGGAAGACGGACGGAGAGATTGCCGAGCAACTGGCCGATTTTCGCGGGCTGGAGATAGACGGAAAGCGTGATCTCCTCCGCAAGCATCTCGACCGGCTCGATACGATAAGGGCTTACCCCGAGGCGGTCGCGAAATCACTCAAACTGCACGTGCCGCCGATTATTGAGGGTGAATTGATCTTCAAGAACGCGGTGCCGATGCAGTTTGCTTGGGAGCAGCTTCGCAGCAAGACTGAGCTCCACGTCTACGACAATTTGCACGCTATCTAGCTCGGTGCAGAACTCGCTCACCACACAGGAAGCGGATAGCAGTTGCAATCGTCCCGGGGGGCCTAGAAGAATCCGCCGAGAGACCACCGGCGCCTCGGAACCAAAAGCTGCCAAGCCGCCTCCGGCCCATGTCCCGTTATACAGTTTGTGCAATCCAGTGCAGCACTCCGAGTGCCACACGAAAGGTGCGTTCGTCCCGGCAGTAGATCAGCGGAGGGCGCCCGTCGAGTTTGCCATCTACTGATTGCCTCACGATACGCGCGGCGCGATCTCCGAAGAGCTCCCTGGCTTCACTATCCAACCTTGACCGCCATTCCGCCGCGACGCGTTCCGCATGCCGCGTCTGTGCGAACTTGCTCAGGGCTTCTTCAGCCAGTCCAAAGCCGGCGAAGTTCCCCTCGGCTAGGTCGAGCGGAAGGATTCCACCCTGATCGGCAAGCGGCGTGCGGAGGAAATCGGCCAGATCCGGCACATCCAGGGTCTGTTCCGCACGCCTGATCATCGATTGCCGGCGACCGTCCGCCTCTTCAACCGCGCGTTTGGCATTGGCCTTCGCCTCGGTCTCGGTTTTTCGGGAGATCGCTGCCTCGATGGCGCGCGCCGCAGGCAGGCCGTGCAGATCGCGTGGTGATGTGCTGCTTCGTTGAAGCAAGACATCGAGGAGCTCTTTCAAGTCGTTGTCGATCGATGTGTCGGTATCGAACGTCTGCTCGCGAGGCCTTCCGTTCACCATTTCGGTCATCTGCCACCAGGATTCGACCGTCATCGACGCGCGATCTTCTGCTGGAATCCGGTCCAGGATTTGGGAGACAACGCTAGAAATGCTGTTCCGGCGCTGAGTCTTCTTCCGATGGGCTCCTTCCCACTTGCGCCATCGATCTGCCAGCTTGGTATTCAGCGCGAAGGAGAGGTGCTGCTGTTCGATCAGGCCGGCTCTGGTCAGTGCCTGAAGGAACCGATGGATGGCCTCCCAGGGTGTGAGGAACTCCGGGTCGAGATGGCGCATTGCATCGGCGAGGTCTTTCGTCAGCTCGACAAAGTCGCTGTGGACATACCCCTCCTCGGCAAGGCGGGACACAATATGGTCCGTAGCTAGGAAGCGATGATGATACAGCCTTGGCCGCAGGATCGTCGCAAGGACGACCGACCGCCAGGTCTCCGACCGGACCGTGAAGCAGCCTGTTCCTCCGATCTCGAGTGCTAGATGCTCGCGCACGCCAAGGGCGTGTAGCGCGGCAAGATCCTTGATGCGGAGTTTCTGTTCGCCGGCGCTTCGGCGGGTTTGACCATACGCCTCGATCTTACGCCTCGCGATGGAAGCCAATTGTTTGGCCGCAGCATTGGCGTCCAGTCGTTCGCGGAGATGCATCTCCTCCACTGCGCGTTCGATCTTCGCATTGAACAGCCAATTTCGCGGCGCGGCAAAGAGGACGGCCTGTCGCACTTCCTCGGGTAACGCGTTGCGGGGGACTGAGGACATGTCGATCTCGACGGCCGCTGTCCCCAACCTCTTCAGGCGGGAAATCTTCTGCTCTTCGCAGGGGTGGGTAACGGCGATCTCGACGAAGAGATTCATATCCCCGCCCTGGAGATGGAGGTCCGGGATCACCTCGACATGGTCGCGGAATTCCAGGATTGCACGATCAAAGGTGATCTCGCGCTCTTCGGCAATCAGGACTTCATACCTGCCATGCGCGGCGAACTGGCGGGGAATGGTGAGTCGCAACTCCGCTTGGATGATCTCCTTGCAAAGAAGATGAAGCGCGGTCTCCGGGCCGCCACCGCAAGCAGGGCCGTGGTGAGCGAAGTGCGCCGCCTTCAGGTCATCCTTGAGGTTTGCAACTAACGCCACCTTGCAGTGCGGGCAGATCAGACCGCAGGAAAGCCCGCGACTAGCCCTCCCGATATAGACCAGCTTGCCGCATTCGGGATCGCGGCCGTAGACGAGGCGCGCGCTGTCGCTGCCGAACTGCCGGCGGATCTCGGCGTCGTCGTGACCCTGATTGATCGACATTGGCGGACAATACCGCCGACATGGTATGGCCGCTAGTCCTCCAGGCAGGGTGCGTGCCCGAGGTGTCGCGTGCCCTCTTAGTCAGCCTACCCAATAAAAACAGGCTGCAATGCATGAGCACCAGCAAAACGCAGAAGGCGCGTCATGCGCGCCTTCTGTCGAATCCCTTAGGCCTTCCACAGCTGAAGGGACTTTGCTGCGGCATCGATCTTGCCGACCAGATGCCTTAGCGGCGCGCAGTCCGGATACTCTTTCAGGAGGACGGCCTTCGCTTCCGCGAGTCGCTGGAGATTGCTTTCCTTCCCCGCTGCGCCCTTCTCGCCTTCCGGAAGCGCTGGCGGATCACGATAGTACAGCTCAAAGAACTGGCTGCTGGGCAGTTCCTTGTCATCGTATTCGATCTGGACCCAGTCATCGAGTTCGCTACGCACCGACTCTATGCGCTTCTTGACGCCGGCCCGGCCATATGACCCGGCGATGACCTTCTTGAGCAAGGCGCCGACGGCCGAGTGTCCGCCGATGGACATCCGTCTGTCAGGCCGTCGGCCACGGCCCGACAGTATCATCGAATAAGGCACCGATGAGTTCCCTGCACGGGGCTTTCGCTCCGCCGCTGGAACCTTTCGTGCTGTCCTTTGTCCGATTTCGCCAGGGCTTTCAAACCGCTTGCCGTCGGGAAGGGTGAGCAGGTCGCAGCTGGCGACAACGATAGGCGCCGCGATGCGAGCTAGCGCGTCTTCCACTGATCTGACGGGATAGCCTTTGACCCTATCCGACATCAGATACATCTCGCATCCGCCATCCGGATTGTACATGCCAGCCCATGAGGCCTTCACGACATCCCAGTTATGTTGCGTCGACCACGCACGACGTGCTTCTTGACGATCTTTGACCGCGGCCGAGTACGGCTCGTCCAGCGCGATGTAGGTCTTGGAATGAGGATCATACCAAGTGCTGGCATGGTCTCTCCCCGGTATGCGGGTGTCCCCGTATCCTGCGGGTCTTGTCTTGTCGGAGGACGAAGGCAGCAGCCCGGTCGCGCACATGAACTGCAGGGTCCGGGCAGCTCCGCATGCCGTGCGCCTCGCATTGTCGATGGAAGCGGCGATCCTGTCGCTGACAAGATGATCGCCCGCCCAGCGCTTGAAGTACCCAAGCCAGCGGTCATGCCGATACTGGCTCGGCTTTATCATGTCATCGAGGGTCTTGTTCAACGCCACCCGAACGGTCTCGTAGCCCGACGCCTTGGTCTCGCTGTCGCGCCAGCGCATGGTGACGAAGATGGCAGCAAGAGGGATCGGGACCGCCGAAGAGGCAGCGTTTGAGACCAATGCTCGCCGTGCGTGCGTGAAGTTTGAATAGCCAGCCTGAGCGGCTGCCTTGTCAAGGGCATTGCCGTGAGGAATGCCGTCGCTTTTGTGAATGTCCCTTGCGAGGGACTTTATGCCAATGATGGTGGTTGGCCGAAGATCATGAGTCGACATGTTTTTCTCCCGGCTCGATGCGAAAGCGTCACCCGTCCACCACTTCACGAGCCCGAAAAACATAATCGGGTTTCATTTCCAAAGGCAGTACTGACCAGCAGTTTCGCAATTGACGGGTAGCGTGCTCCTGCCGAAGCATTCGTAACTTAGACATGAAGGCAAGGAACGACAAGAGGGGATGAGTCACAAGCGCCGTGCAGACCGGAGCTTACCAATAAACGTTCTGGAGCCGTTTCCAGACCGTTCGGTTTCGGTAGTAAGTTGCGAGAAGCTGCCGTTCTTCAGGCGACCCCTTATCGGACATGGGGAGCTACTTCGAACAAAGATGTAAGCTGCCCTTCCCCATCCCAATCCAATGGCAGTCCTTCGAGCCTACCATTGCAGTTTGGTTTTGCTTCTATAGGCTCTAAGCGATTCCAAGGAGGTGCGTTTTGACTTTCCAGAAGCGGAAGGAACGTCGCCAAAGCCCGGCTCCCTAGTGCCGGGCGACCAGCGCGATGCACAACTGAAACGTAAGAACGGTACCGGAATGTTGGACTTGTTTACTCCGCGATTCCGGGAAGCAAAACTCCACAATCACTTTCGTCTCATCTCGGTCGACGCTGACTACGCAAAGGTCCAGCCCATCGTTCAAGACTGGGCGACTGGCCTGCTGGATCGCAGGGGAGAGAGCCAGAAATTCATCAACGAATTTCAAACGACGTTCAATTCCTCGATGTGGGAACTCTATCTGAACAGAGCGCTGATCGATTTGGGATGCAGTGTCGACTTTTCAAAGTCTGCGCCGGATTTCTTCGTTCGAGGACCCGGAAACTACGAGTTCAACGTAGAGGCTGTCGTCTCCGACCAGCCTCCGGCCTCGAAGCAGCAGAAGACCTTTAACGAGCAAGATTTCAAAACCCGTGGTGCGCTGAAACTTGTCGGGAAGATCAGGGATAAGCTGGATCTTTACCGCGGAAGCAATGGAAAGACACACCCGTATTCCTCGATGAGCCACGTCCGCAATCGGCCATTTGTCATTGCAATCGCCCCCTTCGATAGCGACCTCTCACTCACCCAAAACAACGAACTCATCAACATGGTCCTTTTTGGCTTGGCGCCGCCTGTGCTCGAAGGACCCGACCTAGGAAAGCAAGACAGGATAACCTCTCTCCTGAAGCCTTCGGGTGCGCGAGTTGAGATGGGAATTTTCACGAACGATTCGTTCAAAGAGATCAGCGCCGTTTTCTTTTCTACGGTCGGGACCTTTGGAAAAGCAGTCGTTGAAAGTAAGATTGACAGGCTCGTCCGGGCGACCCGTTACAGGGTGATCGACAAGGACAGGATTGCGCCCGGTTCGGAGCTCTGGCAAGTCGGGACGCACCGGTTTCAGTTCGCCGCGCTGAACTACCTCCTCACGCAACGGCGAGAGAGTGAGCATCAGATCGGCGGTTCAGATGTGCTTATTCAGCACTCATCGTTTCATCGTGAAACCCATCTGGATGGGCTTCAGGTCTATTTCAATCCGTTTGCAGAGGTACCGTTTGAGCCGGAATTCCCATGGCCCGCAGAAATCGCTCGCAACTACTACGACGTCGAAAGCGGTGAGCACATCCAAGCGCATCCTGACGGCGCGCTCGTTTCAAGGCAGGTTTATGAAATAGTCCCCGAATACGTTCGGCTTCTGCTCGGCAGCTACGGCTTTCTTCGATGATTGTTAGCCGGATCGGAGAGGCTGCAAGATCGATTCCTAAGGCCGCATCGTGAGTTCCGCGCACACACTACCCAGTCACCGGTATCGTCTGGCGAATGGTGCGGAGACATTTCCTGAGGTGCCTTTTTGCGACTGTGTGACGACTGCTTTGAACGCCGGTCATCAGCATCTGGTACCATTCTTGAAGTAGCAGCAGCAGGTAGGGCATCGAACGATCAGGTCTGTCGCCCGAAACCGAATTGGGTCCCCTTTATGGAACAGGAGGCAACTACTGTGGCAGCAGGAACCGCCGCGAACATCGAACTTGCGGATCTCATCCGACGAAATGTGCAGTCTATGGCCTTTCCGCCATCGGAAATAGAGGCGGCCGCCTATGAAGAGGTGAGCGCGCTGCCGCGCGTAGCTGTTTCTCGGCCGCCCGCGGAAGAGCTTTTGGCGGCTGGCTTCGTGCCTTATGATTGTCACCGAAATTGCGGGGAGCAAGAAGCCAGTGACCTGGATGGCAAAAGCAGACAGGTCACTGGATGGTTGCCTCATGGTGAAGACCTGATCCTCCACTCGGTCGCCATTATTGGAAATCAATGGATCTGTCTGACGCCGCAGTTAGTGCCTGCGCCGAACAGGTTTGAGTTCATTCCTGACCCTCATCTTGAGTGGCGCAATGCAGATGGCGGCGCGACCCGGACAGCATTCCGTCATGGGAATGAGGTACCGAAAGCACTTCGCAGGGACCCAGGTCGTCATATCCGTATGCGGGACGAATTCCAGGCTCTCGTCGCAAGGGGACATTCGGTGATCGAAGCCAGAAATCTCATGGCAACGTCCGCTTTTTAGGAGGTCGAACGTCGGTTCGGAATGACCGGGATGTGGCGCCCACCAGACATTCATTGGTTGACCGCTTGGCGCGGCGGTCGTCTCATCTCATCCACATCGTTGATCGGAGAACGGCCTGCATATGCTCTGCGAGGTCGAGTTCGCCGCGCGCTTCGATCTCTAAAGATATCTGGCCTTGGTCAGGCGATCCCCTTCCCCAACTGCAGCATAACCACAGATGGCGAGCAGTGCCCTCTCCTCCTCCTGGCTGGCTCTGTCGGACTCGCCGCTGCGACCGCGAACATTGTGCAGAGCTTTGCCGAACGCCGCATATGCTGTCCTGTGGGCCTCAATCAGCGTTCGCAATCTATTGGACGGCTGTTGGTCCCGGTCCGGTGACTCTGTACGGAGCGCCGTTGTGGTAACAGACGAGGCGACTGCGCTGCCAGAGTGGAAGAGCAAGGCGCGGCGATTGATCCTAGACGTGGTGAACTCTCCCATCTGCTTCGATGGCTGTCAGGCCAGTGACGTAATCCACCGGACCGTAACACGACGGTTCACGCATTCATGTCAGGATGGAGAGACCCCTTGGCAAGCGCATCTGACCTGACGGTTTTGCTACGCTTCGCCAACATAGCGGCACGCACATGTTGAGCGATCGACAAGGAACCTGTCAGTTAACATCGGTTTATATCGCCATAACTGTGACTTCTGAACCCAGACTTCGCAAATGCAAGGCTAGTCGCTGCGCTTGGCTCTTTGGCACCGCAATCGCCAGCAGTTTTTCTGCGCGGGACGCGGCTACGTAGATTTCGCGGGCGTCTTCAGCATGATCTTGGGGGATTCCAGTCTCCAAAAAATCTATTATTGCCTTCGAGTTTTTTGTCATCACAACACAGACGCCGGGAAACTCTAACCCTTTAACCGAGTGAATGGTCCTTGCCGGAGAACCGGAAACAGGCGGAAGCCCCAAGACCTCTTCAAGCGCGGCATTCTTCTTGAGCCGCTGGCCAATTGAAAATCCTCCCGGCGCCAGCATCGGTCCGATCAAGGCTTTCGCCAGCGCATGCCACTCGTCAGCATTGGCGAACACGGCCGGATCGAATTTGAGCCTTCGAACCAAAGCGAGGATCATTGGACGCCAAGAGTTCGCCGTTATCCCTTCCGCCACTAGATGTTGGTGGTAGGTCTTGCCATCCAATTTGCCCAAAATCTCCAGGACAATAGCGTGGACGTCCTCCAATGCAGCCCGCCTATTTCCGGCTTCGAACGCGAAATGATAGTCCATGGTCGCCATGGCGAGCCTCAGCGTCAGGTCCAATTTACCTTTTGTCGTGGGTTGCCCTATCGCTTTCGCTCCGCTTTGCCGGGTTTTCGCAAGCACCGGGCAGTCCGATGGCGACAACCCCACATTGTCGATAAGCTCAAGGAATTTCTCGCCTATTTTTTCGGTCACAGCAGATCCCGCATAGGGGAGAACATACACGGGCGTGGCGTGATCCCGGTTTGGCCCTATCGCTTCATCTATTACGTCGCGCGCCTCTTTTGTGCGTAGCGCCACTATCGCGCGGGTGATGTGACGGCTCGATCTGAAATTTCCTGTCATCGGCAAGCGACTATCTTCGGGAAATTTCTTTCCGAACGCTACCAGTTGTTCCGTCACTCCACCGCGAAACGCGTAGATGGATTGATGCGGGTCGCATATGATTTTGGTCGAGATGCCGGCTTCGTGCAGCCATGAAATAACTTCCAGATCTGATGGATTGCAGTCTTGCGCCTCGTCAACGATGACTTCCTGGAAACGGCCACACAGTGCCGTGCTGATCCGGGCGCTTAATTCCAAATCTGCCAGGCGCGTAGATGCAATATCCCTGGCGTCGTCATAGCCGAGCTCACCGCGAGCCCAAAACCTCTCCCGGGCTTTGCGAGCAGCCGTCACATAGGCCTTTGTCATTGCCGGCTTGGCAAATACATCGAAACCCAGCTTCTTCGCAGGCGTCGCCAAAAGCTCCCCGCTCTTGCGATCAAAGCAGCTTAAGGGCAGTGGAATGGCTTTCTCGAACGGACGCACAGTTCTGTGCTCCAAATCGGGGACCAAGCGAGGCGGTATCGGCAAACCAGGAATTCCAAAGGGCGCCACCAGGAATTGCCAGAGGAAGCTATCGAAAGTTCCGATAAAGTGGGGAAACGCAGGCGATGGTAATTTCGCGTCCTGACGTAAGCGCGCTTCGAGTTCGGCGACGGCGGCATTGGTGAAGGAAAGAAATGCAATGCCGCGGCCGCCTAGCCGCCCGGCTAAAAGTTCCCGTGCCCTTTCTACCAGCACCCGTGTCTTCCCCGCTCCAGGGCAAGCAGAGATGAATGCGGAGGCGCCGTATCCAATGATCTTGAGCTGCTGGTCCGTGGGCTCGAATGCGCCCGTCATTTTACGAGGGCCTCAATGGCTCCCTTGATATAACTAGGGACGACAAAGTCCTCACCGGCGACGATCCGCTCAGCGACGAGCTGCCCGAAATCGCCCTTTCGGCGGGTCTTGAAGAGTGCTTGAATTGCTGCCGCTTGGTCGTCCTCTTTTTTTGCGACAGCCGCATCCCATGCCGCCTCAGACATTTTATGAAGCTCCAGAAAGGCCTTTTTCATCAACGGCGCGTTGCCGGCACGAACAAGTTCCGTCTCAAGCGAATAGGTATTTATGAACGTGTCGCAAAGCCCTTCTGCTCCAAGGGCTTTGAGTGTTGCGCTCAGGGCTTCTTTCCGCAGCTCGCCGGGCGTCTTTTCGCCAGCTGGTTGCGCCTCCCGATCGCCATCGGTCACCACCACGAGCCGGTCTGCAATTCTGACATCCGAATATTTTGTGAGCAGGAGTTTCACATATGGCTGAAAGTCCACCCCGTCGATCGGCACGAAGACGGCGGACCGAAAGAGCCGAAACGAGTCTGGCTTGCCCTTGAAAACGTGATGCTTCGCGATGACGGGAAATAGCAAGGCTTCGGCGACGCCTTCCACCAAAAGCACCCGGCCACCAAACAAAAGCGCCGATTTCGTCACATCAAGATATCGATCTACTTTTCGCCGCTCGAGAGGGGTCAAACCCAACTCGCCCAGCGGTATGCAGCGTGTCTCCCTTCTTGGCACCGCCATCTTTGCATCAGGAACAGGAGGCGCTGCATCGGCTCCTTCCACCCCTTCGGGTTTGGCTGGTGACGGCTTCGTAAAAGAACGGAAGAAAATCAATTTCTTGCTGTCGACCCAAGCAGAAAGATTCGGTGAATGCGTCGCGACGACAACCTGCAGTTCCCCGGCGCGCTCAGCGTCGTCCGGCTTCGCCTCCCTGGATTTCTCCGCCTGCTCCTCCAGAAATGACAAAACTGCTGCCTGTAACTGCGGGTGCAGATGGGCCTCAGGTTCCTCCACGAGGAAAAGGGTCAGGTCGGCCGCACTCATTTTTTCGAGTTCGACCGCGATTGTCGCCATGTAGAGCAAATTCGCGTACCCATGCCCGGAGTACCGGAGGTCTTCGGGTTCGATACCGTGATCCGCCAGTTTGAACCTCAGATCGCGAGCGATATCGATTAGTTTCTCATCCTTCGCGAACCCAAGCGATGCCGACTGGCGCCGCACTCCCGATGTCAGGGCAGATAGACCGACATCCACAGCCCCATCTACCTTCCCCAGAATCGGATCGGTCGTGTTTCGCTGCAACCTCTTTGCCAGTTCATCGGGATCGCCCCCGTCGAGGAAGAATTTCAACAAAGCATAGACGCGTGTTGGGTTACCTGAAGCAAGCGACCGTTTGGCGTCTCGGAGCGGCGGAAGATAGACGTGACGCACATTGTCATGGCATCCCGCCTCTGGCGTCGTCTTATGCTTTCCGGCCCACAGGACCGGCTTTACGGGAAACTTCCCGGCGCTGTCATCGTAGGTGAGCCCAAACCTCACCTTTTCCAGAGTCTCGTCTATTGCCGCTGACATCAAGCGTCCTTGTTGGGGAACGCTGAGCTTGTCAAAACGCGCCTCCAATTCGAAGCGTCGCTTGTCGCTTCCAAACCGCACGTCGGTTGGCTCGCAATAGATTTCCCTGCGTCCTCCAAGAGGCGCTGTCACCAATCGTATAGCATCGATCGCATTACTCTTGCCGCCGTTATTCTCGCCAACGAAAATGTTTGTATCCAGAGACAGCTTGATCGTTTCTTGATCGAACGAGCGAAAATTCGTGATGGATATTTCTGACAAATACATGCGTCCCCCTTGATATGATCCTAAAAAGCGCCCTACTTCAAATGGAGATGTACAGTCGAATGTCGAATCGAAATTAGGGAAATAAAGGTCACGTACCTCAAGCTGTGCTGTAATACAGCACTCTTGCCAAGGGGCCTGCCGTTTGAGCCGGCCCGCTTGCATTGACAGGCTCGCGCGCTGTCAAACCGCGTGCCATATCTTGAAAAGACAAGCTGATAGCCAAACTCAGATGTCCGGCAGCGGAAACACGATGGCGCTGTCTGGACTAACGAAGAGTGGGATGGATGGACGGCGAAAGTTTGATTCCACGAAGCAGACGTAATCGCGCCACACCGGCACCGGTGATGGCAACGCCGACGCAAAGCTGGTCCCCGCCCGTCGATAGTGACGCCGGCTACGAGACCAAGATCGGCGGCAGCATCATCGACCAGTTCGTGCTCGGACACGACCCGACGGACGTCCTGCGCGAACTCGTGCAGAACGAGTTCGATGCAGACGGCGAGGTCATGGCTGTGACGTTTGGCACCGACCAGCTGTCCATCTCCGGCTCCGGCAGGCCCATTGATAAGAGAGGCTGGGAGCGCCTGGACGTGGTGATCGGCACCGGCCGGGTGGCCGGCGATTCGGGCGGAACGGAGATCGTGCCAAAGGAAAATGGCATCGGCTCGAAGAACTTTGGCCTTCGTTCGCTCTTCCTGTTCGGCGATAGAATCTACGTTCGTTCGAATGGTCGACGCGCCGTTCAGAATCTCATCCGGTTGGCCACAAAGATCGAAAGTGATGTCGGGTCGAAGGGCCAGCGCGGCGTCAGTATCCACGTCCCCTATCGCACACAGGCCTTCGCCAAGCTGCAGCCGTTCACCGCGGAACGTGAGGCCGAGACATTCGACAAGATGGCGGGTGGACTCCTTGCGACGATGGTCAAGCTGGCACTTCCAGGGCGAAAGCGTGGGATCCGCGTCCTGACACTGCGCTCGGACCGTCAAGGGCGAACCCTCTCGTGGCGCCAGGATGTCGTGCGCGAGTCCTGCAAGGTAGTGGGGGTGAACGCCCTTCGACGGGTCGGCAGGCTGGCTGATCGGTCCGACGTTGGCGAGAAGGTTGCAACCCGGCGCTTCGAGGAGATTGAGTTCACCCGTGCCGTGCCGATACCTGCGAAGTTCACCGACCAGGCGTTAGGACCCTATTACGCAGCAGGTGGCGAGACGGTCCGGATCGGCATTTCCCTTCCCATCCGCCTGAAGCGGCCCGACGTGACCACCACCGGCCGGTTTTTCTACCCATTGCAAACACCCAGCTCCGCTACCGGGTCAGCCGTGAGCGTCAGCGCTCCCTTTGATCTGGTCGCCGATCGCTCTGCCCTCCTGGACTGCGAATGGAACACTTGGCTGATGGGCCAGGCAGCCGAGCTGACGGTAGCTTTGTTGACCGATGATTGGATTGCCCGCTTCGGATCAGACGCCTTCTTAGCCATCCGCGCCACGACTGAAGCAAAGCCGGCAGCTTTTGCATCCGCCTTGAAGAAGCACCTCGAGGAAGCCACGTGCTGGCCAACCTCTTCCAACGGCGATCTCGCAAAGGCGGCAGACCTCGTTCTTCCAGAGGACACCACGTTTGCAGGACTGCTCTCATCAGCGCGATATCTTCGGCCCGATCTGGCCAGCGTCCCCGAGCTGCGCGAACTCGTGAGACTATGCGGGGCCAAGCCCTTCACGCGTAATTCCATGATCCGTCTGCGTTGCGCGCCCAAAGATGTGTCGGGTTTGGCGACCAAACTTCTAAAAGAGGACGCGGATTTCAGCTTTAACGACTATTCCGCCGCCCTGTCCGATCTCCAGCGGCAGCGCACGATGGCAAAGGCCATAGCCAGTGTCGGTCGACGGCTTTCGAACGAAAACCGACGGGATCTGAAGTTCACCAAATCGACTTTAGCAGCTGACGGGTCGCTGCAAGCGGCCGATACTCTGGTAGTGGTAGAGGAGGATATATGGGACGTCTGCCAGGCGCCCCTCGCCACGCGATTGCATCCGTCTTTGAATGGCGAGAAGGCGCTGACCGATCTGTGCGAGCCATTCGATCTCGACACATGGTTGCGCGCCGCCGCCGAACGCGCTCGGACTGGCACGATTAAAGAGGACGAGCGCCAGAAGCTGTACAAGCACCTGCTGTCTGATGACCTGACGCTCAACCGGTCGATCATCGCGTTGCTCAGGCACAGCCCCGTCCTGCGCGACCATCGTGGCGGGTGGATAGCCCCCATCGACATGGTGATCCTCCCGGCCGCACAGGCCCGCCTCCTCTCGCGGACTATCCATGCGCCGGCGCCGGCCGTAGCCAAACGCCCGAAGCTGCTTGCCGCCCTTCGATTGCGGGACAAGCTGACGGGTGATGACATAGTCGTCTTTGCCGCACACCTCATCAATGAACCGGAAAAAGCGTCAGCTTTTGAAGCTCTGCTGAAGGGCAACTTCCAATATCTCACCCCAGGGGTGGTGAAACGGCTGCGGGCAATTCCATTCCTCTCGGCCCGCTCCGGCGAGTTAGCGGCGCCAGACGATCTGTTCCTTGATAACGCGGTCAACCGGATCTGCGCAGCAAGTGACAGTCGGATCGTTGCGGGCCGAGATCATGCCCTCTATGCACGCCTGGGATGTCAGGAGCGCCCCTCCGTCGCCGTCATGCTCAAGGCGCTTGAGGAGCTAACCGACAAAGGTCTTCCTCCTGACGATTTGGTCACATTCTACGCAGCTCTCATCCAAGCGCTTCGGGCTGAAAGAATAGCCCCTGGCGACTTCGCCGATCAGGCGATCCTTTGGTGTGGGGGCGCCTACCATGCACCACGGGACGTCGTGGTCGGCAGCCGAATACCAGTATGGTTTCAGGAAGTAACGCCTCATCTGCGTGCTCCCAGCAGCCTGGTCGAGAGTTTTGAGGCCCTGGGCGCCGCAACCGATCCCCGAGACTATCACTGGATTAAGCTCTTCCGTTGGGCTGCTGATCAAACGACGGGGAAGTCCATCGCAAGTGTCAGAGTTCGTCAGATCCTTCGTGAGGCCTATCATCAGCGTGGGTTTTCGGGTCTGCCTGAAGCCCTCCCCGAGGACACCAGATGCTTGCTTGGGCAGGACGGCTGCCTGTTCAGTCGTGCTGACATTTCCTCGGGGGCTTTCGTCGAAGACGACTTCCCGGCGCTGGCTGCCGCGCTCGCCCAAGCGGGCGCCACCACAGGATTTGCCGCGGTCACCGAGGAATCTCGGCACTTTTTCGGGACGCTAAACCTGCGTCGGCTCACCTCGATTTCCGGCGAGCCACTCCTCGCACTCGGGGTTGAGGGCAAACCGCCGCCCTGGTTTAAAATTGGCCATTCAGACCGTATCCTGAAGCTTCTCAAACGCGAGGACTTCCGGACTGCAGTCGACCTCCTCGTCTACGACTATCGGCGCGAACACAGCAGCATGCGGATGCTCTTCCAGCGGGAGGTGATGGACCGCCTGGCATCCATCGAGCACATTCGCTTTGTCACCGGCATCGACCGGCGATACACGGTCGGCGGCAAGACCGTCGCGATCGTCACCGAAGCTGCTGCAGTCAACGGTGACATAGCGCTACGGCCCACGCGGACAAAGTTCGAGTTTGAGCAGAACCTGACTTACGCCTTGGCGGAACTTCTCGGCGCCACTCAGGTGACCGACGCGCGGAGACTGTCGGTCGCGCTTTTACCGCTCCTGATGTGCGAGTCCGGCGCGGATATGTTTGCCTATCTCGAGCGTCAGGGACTCAAGCCCCCGGCCTGGGTTGAGACGGCCATACTCT
Organism: Mesorhizobium sp. M6A.T.Cr.TU.016.01.1.1; assembly: GCF_003952585.1. NCBI lineage: Bacteria > Pseudomonadati > Pseudomonadota > Alphaproteobacteria > Hyphomicrobiales > Phyllobacteriaceae > Mesorhizobium > Mesorhizobium sp. M6A.T.Cr.TU.016.01.1.1. The sequence goes on along the minus strand of NZ_CP034452.1, from coordinate 5,356,053 downwards.
CAGAGGAACCTGACGTAGACGTCGAGCCCACCGCGTCGCCGCAACAAGCTATCATACAGTCACTTCTGACCGAGATGTTCAATCAAGCGAAAGCCTCTGGTCCAGACGAAACACCTCCGTCGGCGCCAACGGCGATACCTCCGCCGTCAGCGCCTTCGACGCCCGAAGTTCCAAGACCTCAGTTTGCCTTGCCTGCCATCGAAATGGTCACCGCACGCATCGAACGCCCGAGCGACCACGCCGTAGCGGCCAGATCACGGCCACAAGCCGGTGGCGGCTGGTATTCGGGTGGGGGGAGCAGCTGGCGTCCGCCAGACGCCTACGACGTAGCTCGGGATCAAAAGGTCGGCGCGCGCGGGGAAGAAATCATCTACCTCTCGGAGTTGGAGCGGGTTCGGCTGCTCGGCCATGAAGAACCCGAGAAGCACGTGATCTGGGTCTCGAAGACTCAGCCTGGTGCGGACCACGACATTCGATCCATCGACAAAGAGGGAAAACCGCTCTGGCTCGAAGTGAAATCGACGATGGGAGTCGACGGCCGTTTTGAATGGTCGCAGCGGGAGTTCGAAAAAGCGCTCCGTGAACGGGACCGATACATCCTGTGGCGCGTCTACGAAGCACACACGACGCATCCAAGCGCAAAGCCGTTCGCCAATCCTGCTGGCTTGCTGGAGCGCTCCATGTTGCGATTGGAACTGAGCGGAATGGTCGGCTTTGTGGAATCCAAGTAGTCGATCGCGAGAAGGTCCGCTCCCGGCCGATGCCGGTCGTTCAATGATCTGCACGTATCGCCGCTCCTGACCAAAGCCGTCGAAGGTACATATCCCCATCGACCAGTCCCGGTTATTTCTTCGGCGAGCCAACCCGCGCACCTATTTGAAATCGCGCGTCTTCACCTTGATCTGGTCGATGTGAAGATAGGGATCGATAATATTCCTCGGCCTCGGCCCCTTCGGCATGCCGCGCGGATCGGGCGTGGGGCTGCCATGATGGAATTCGTCGCCGCGCCCATGCGGCAGCGGAAAGTCAGTGTCCCGGTCGCCAACGCTGGCAAGATCGGCCGAGAGATCACTGAGCCTATGGGCGACAAGATGAACCACCTCACCTTCCCGCTGAATCCGGCCATAAACCCCGATCATGCCTGCCGACAGCACGACCCTGCGAAACTTTTCAAACACCTTGACCCACACCACGAGGTTGGCGATGCCGGTCTCGTCCTCGATGGTTATGAACATAACGTCCTTGGCCGAACCTGGCCGTTGCCGGACCAGAACGAGCCCGGCTGCCTCCAGCCATTGTCCATCGCGCGCCTGCATGGCCTCGCGGCATGAGACGATGCGCTTGCGCCGCAAATCGGCGCGCAGGAAGGAAACCGGATGGTCCCGCAGGGTCAGCCCGACATGCCCATAATCTTCAACAACCTCGCCGCCGGCCGTCATGGCCCGCAGTGCTACAGCCGGTTCGTCAATTTCCGCTACTTTGCGCTGCTCGCGGGCGGAGGCGGCCGCAAACAGCGGTAGCGGCTCGTCGCGCAGCGCCTTGATCGCCCATAGGGCCTCACGCCGAGGCAGCGACAACGACGGCTGAAACGCATCGGCCTGGGCGAGTTCGACCAGAGAGGCAGCGGGCACGCCGGCGCGTTGCCAGAGGTCGTCCACCGAGGCAAAGGCCTGGTCAGCGCGTACGGTGACGATGGAAGCCGCATCGGCATTGGCAAGGCCCCGAACCATGCGCATACCAAGGCGAACGGCGAACCGGTCCTCGTCCGCAGTGGGCTCGAGCGTGCAATCCCAGCGCGACGCGTTCACGCAGACCGGCCGCACTTCGACACCGTGGTCCCGGGCATCGCGGACGATTTGCGCCGGCGCGTAAAAACCCATCGGCTGGGCGTTGAGAAGGGCTGCACAGAAGACATCCGCGTGATGACATTTCATCCAGGATGATGCGTAGGCGATCAGCGCGAAGCTGGCAGCATGGCTTTCGGGAAAGCCATAGCTGCCGAAGCCTTCCAGCTGCTTGAAGGTCTTTTCGGCGAATTCGCGCTCATAGCCGTTCTTCACCATGCCGCCGATCAGCTTGGCGCCGAAGCTGGAGACGCCACCGGTATGCTTGAAGGTTGCCATGGCGCGGCGAAGCTGATCGGCCTCGCCTGGCGTGAAGCCGGCGCATTCGATCGCCACGCGCATCGCCTGTTCCTGAAACAGCGGCACGCCCAGGGTCTTTCCGAGCACCTTTTCGAGTTCGGGTTTGGGATAGACAACGTCCTCCTTGCCTTCGCGCCGGCGCAGATAGGGGTGCACCATGTCGCCCTGGATCGGCCCTGGCCGAACGATCGCAACCTCGATCACCAAATCATAAAATGTCCGCGGCTTGATGCGCGGCAGCGTCGACATCTGGGCGCGGGATTCAATCTGGAAGGTGCCGAGCGTATCGGCCTTGCGGATCATTGCGTAGGTGCGCGGATCCTCAGCCGGAATCGTCGCGAGATCGAGATTGATGCCCTTGTGTTCAGCCAAGAGATCGAAGCCGCGCTTCATGCAGGACAGCATGCCTAGCGCCAGTACGTCGACCTTCATGAACTTCAGCGCGTCGATATCATCCTTATCCCATTCGATGACCTGACGATCCTTCATCGCGGCGGGTTCGATCGGCACCAGATCGTCCAGCCTGTCGCGGGTCAGCACGAAACCGCCGGGATGTTGCGACAGGTGACGCGGCGCGCCTATCAATTGCCTGGCCAAATCCAAAGCCAGGCGCAGACGGCGGTCGCCGAGATTGAGGTTCAGTTCTTCGGCATGTTTTGGCTGGACACCTTCTTCCGACCAGCCCCAGACCTGCGATGACAGCATCTTGATCAGGTCTTCGGGCAGGCCAAGCGCCTTGCCAACGTCGCGCAAGGCGCCTTTCGAGCGATAGCGGATGACGGTCGAGCACAAGGCCGCGTGCTCGCGCCCATAGGTTTCGAACACCCATTGCATGACGATTTCTCGCCGCTCATGCTCGAAATCGACATCGATATCAGGGGGCTCCCGGCGCTCTTCGGAGACGAAGCGTTCGAACAGGAGATCATTGCGGGCGGGATCGATCGACGTGATGCCCAGCACGTAGCAGACGGCGCTGTTGGCCGCTGACCCCCTGCCCTGACATAGAATGTCCTGGCTGCGGGCAAAGCGAACGATCGCATTGACCGTCAGAAAATACGGCGCGTATTGCAGTCTCTCGATGAGCTGCAATTCATGTTTGAGCGTGCCAACGACCTTGTCGGGCACGCCCTCGGGAAAGCGCTCTCCGGCGCCTTCCCATGTGAGTTTCTCCAAGGCCTGCTGTGGCGTCAGCCCGGGCAGCATGCGCTCCTCGGGATATTGATAGGAAAGCTCGTTCAACGAGAACCGGCAGCGCTCGGCGATCTCAAGCGTGCGCGCTATCGCTTCGGGGTAGCGACCAAAAAGCCGCGCGATTTCGGCGGGCGGTTTCAGGTAGCGGTCGGCGTGGCGCTCGCGGCGGAACCCGGCATCGTCGATCGTCACATTGTGCCTGATGCAAGTGACGACGTCCTGCAGGATTCGTCGTGACGGCTCGTGGAAAAGTACGTCGTTGGTGACGACCGTTGGCACGCCTAACTGTCCGGCAAGATTGGACAGATCATGCAGCCGCAGCGCATCGTTGGGACGGCGCCGCAGCGTCAGCGCCATGTAAGTCCGATCGCCAAATGCAACACGCAGCCGCCGCAGCCACAGCGAGCATGTGTCGTCGGCCTGATCCGGAATGAAAACCGCAATAAGGCCTTCGCCATAGGCGATAAGGTCTGCCCAATGCAGCACGCATTTCGCCTTGCCGCCACGCTTCTTGCCCAGCGACAGCAACCGGCAAAGTAGGGAGTAGGCCGCGCGATCGGTCGGGTAGACCAGAATGGAGATCTCTTCCGCCAGATCCAGCCGGCAGCCGACGATCAGCCTGACACCGGTCGCCTTTGCTGCCTCGTGAGCTCGCACGATGCCGGCCAGGCTGTTTCGATCGCAGATGGCGAGTGCCGGCATGTCCATGAGGGCTGCCTGCGCAAACAGTTCCTCGCAGGAGCTGGCGCCGCACAGGAAGGAGAAATGCGAGGTGCATTGCAGCTCAACATAGGGCGTCGTCATCCGAATATGCCATGCAGGAACCAACGATGGGAACCGGTCGCGGCATCCTCGCCATCGCCGGCACGGTAGATCCAGAACCGTTCCCCAGCCTCATCCTCGACCTGGAAATAGTCGCGCACGGCGGCTAGCTCGGCGTCGCGCTTCCACCATTCGCCAAAGACACGCTCAGGACCGTCGGCGCGCTTGACGCGTCGACGGATGCCTCTCCAGGTAAAGCTTGCCGGAGGATGATCCGGTAACAACGCGATTGCCTCGATCCGCTCCGGCACGGCAAACAAGCGCGCCGGGCGCGGCCAATGGTCTGGCCAGGCGTCGCCGGTCTCAGCGGACGCAGGCGCCACGCGCCGGAACGATCGCTCGGGCACGTCGCTGGCAACCGGCGTAAACCGATAGAGCCTTTCCTCACCGACACGATTGCCGAGAATGTCGATCAGGTCCGAGATGTCAGCGTCGCGTTGCTCGATAAGCGACGAGATGCTCTGTCTGGGCGTCAGCGGTTCAGCCAGCGGCGCCGACAGGCGCATCAGTTCGATGCCGAAGCCCGGATCGACCGTTTCGATCTTGTCGCACAACAAGCGCGTCAGTCGCTTTACATCGCGAACCGGCAAGGCCGTGCCGACGCGAATGGCCTCGACGCGGTTGTCGACGCGGCAGAGCAGTAGGTCTAGCCGCCGGGCGCCGAGACCCTTGGTCTCCAGTTCCGCGCACAGCGAGTGCACAAGCTTGCCGACATAACGCGCGATCGTCTCGGCCGCACCGATGGGTTCGCCAAAGGCACGTTTGACCTCGACCATTTCGGCAGGCCGGACCGGCTCTATGGGTTCAGCAAGGCTTCCGGCGGCCTGGTCAAGGCGGCGGCCCAGTTCAGGCCCGAAGCGCAGGGTCAGTGGTGCGCGCGGCTGCCGCAGAAGCTCGCCTACCCTGTCGAAGCCCAAAACCCGCAGGCCGCCGATGATCGCGTCGGGCAATCGCAGGGCGGCAATGGGAAGGGCAATGATCGCGTCATGGCTTGTACTGACAGCGACAACGCTGACGGTCTGCCTGGCATAGCGCGCCACCGCATAAGCGGCACCCCAGCTATCAGCTATCGCTGCCCTGGCCGAAAAGCCGACCTGGCCGAGGCGCTCGACCATATCGGTCAGCATCAAACGTTCACCGCCATGGAGGTGATCGGCGCCGGTGGTGTCCATGATCAATCCGTCTGGAGGATCCACTGCTACGATCGGCGCGTACCGCCGCACGGCCCACAAGGCCAACCGCTCCAATGCCTCCGCGTCGGCATCGGGCTCCGCTTCCATAGCCACCAGACCCTGAACGAGGGCCTGAGCTTTCGTCGCCGGCATTCCGACGCGCAGGCCCGCTTCGAATGCCGCCCGATCTGTAGCTGTGACCAGGCGACGGTTGCCGTGCCGGCCGACCGTCACCAAGGGCCTATCCGGCGGCGGCGAGACGTCGCCCAATTTCCTTCTGAGCCGGTCGGTCGACCAGTTTGGAAGGAAGAGCGAGACGACCCTTGGCATCACAAGCCTCCACTTCGATATCGAGCGTTTCCCCTCCACGAGACCGGATCAGTTCAAGTTGCCATCGTGCCCGGCCAACGCCGGGTACCGGAAGCGGACGCGATGGCAGCACGGAAACCCGCCAGCGGGTGACAGACGCCGTCGGCTGCCGAAATCGGCGGCCTCGGTCTGACGCCGCCAGCGGCGGATGGCGATGCCCATCGCGCCAGAGCCTTCAGACGCGAGTTGCAAGCGTCGCGAGGCCGTCATCGACAGCCGGGCAACCTCGGCAACCACAGCTCCCAGCCCGACATGCCGCAAGCCCTCCTCGAAGCAGGCGAGCAGCGATTTGTCGTCACCGGCTTCGACATAGATCACGCGGTCCGGGTGAAGTCCGACCTGGGCGATTGCCGGCGCAAACAGATCCTGGCGCGTGACGCACCAAAGCACCTTGCCTTGCGTCCTCGCTGCAATCCCGGCTGCAAAAAGCGACGCGGCGGCGCCATCGATGGCACCGTTGCCGCCACCGGCAACCTCGTGGAGAGCGCCAAGCGCCACACCGCCCCCAGGCAGGTGGCTGTCGATAGAGGAGATGCCGAAGGGAAGCACCGCTCGTTCGCGCGTGTTTCCGCCTTCGAGACGCGCAATGCGATCTCGCAGATAGAAATGGCAGCGTTTGGCGTCGATCCACTCATCTGTCCCCTGAACGCGGAATGCTGATGGCATGTTCCTCATTTGTTCTCTTCCTAATAAAGAGTCAATGGCATGGTTAGGTTGCGCTGCGGAAGAAATGTTTGTCGCGACCGCCCGCCCGGTGGCATCGATAGAGGCATTTGCCGACAGGACGATACGGTCGAAGGCCACGATGCTCGCTGGGCGTCGCGCCGGCGACTGCCGGCGCCTAAAGGAAAAACGGCGCATAAACCGCAGTCCTGCGCGCGTCCGCACATGCGGACATTGTCGCGCGCGGGACGGAGGAAATTCGCCCCCGCCGCGGGCGGTTAACAGGACAGCCGTAGGAGCGTCAGCATAGCGCCGGCCGCAGGACGGGACGCGGGACCGACTGTCCCCGTCCGCGGTGGTCCGCGTGTAGCATCGGTCACGAATGCAGTTGCCTTGGGAATTGAGCACAGATTCATCGACCGTTGCCCAGTGTGCCATCTGGCTGAAAAAACGTAGCTATTTCGCCTTTGTCAAGAGTCTATTGACAGCGATGTTCTTATTTTGTTCACTGTTGCGAGAATTGGTACAGGAGGCGAACCATGGAACTTCGCTTGAACATTGAAGGTGCAACGCCCGAGGAACTGGCATGCGGTGTCGCAGCAGCCGAAGCAGTCTTCGCGCGGGCCGGCATTACGGCTTTGCAAGGCGCGGAGGGTTTGTTTGCGTTGGAAGGGTGGGATATCAAAGGCTTTCCGGAAGACGACCAGCCAACCGAGGACGAGGATCAGGCAGCTTCGGTCTGGATGGAGGCCGACGAGGCTGCGACGACTGCATGTTGTGCGGGCTGGCCGGAGCACAAAGTTCCGCGCCATCAGATCATGGAACTGATCGACGTTTCCCGAACGAGATTGCAAGCCGAGGCGCTTCCGGACACGTGGCCGGCGCGCAAGCAGCTCTATCCTGACGTCGTCAAACGGCTTGAGGTTACAGCCGGCCCGGACCGCCAGATCGACTTCGATATTGCCTTCGTTCTGGGTTGGGTCCCCGAACGGCCGACGCTGGATCGGGTGGAGCCGCTTTCGGAAGAAGGCGACCGTATCCCCTTCTTCACCAGCGACCTTGCCCAGGTTGAAGAAATGGCTCGCAAGGCGCTCAAGGACTGGACGATCAAGATTGACCGGGATCCCTATGATGCCCACGTTTTCGACCCTGCGGTCGCCGATGACCGTGACGAATTGCGCATGGCGGCGTGGCGCGATTTCGACGGCTCGTTGCTTATGGAGAAGCCACCTGCAAATCCGGCAATCGCACTAATCCTGGCAATGATGCGGGGGCAGTCGATGCATTTCGAATAATGGTGAACGACAAAACACGGCCGCGATCGTTTACCGATCATGCTTGGCCACTCCAGGTCGCACGGCCAGATGGCCGAATGGCTGACAGGCCACATCGCATCTGAGGAGAGAGACAATGTCAGAAAAGCCACCCTATATGCCGACCGGCATTGGAATGGGCATGATGAGCGACGACGAGACCAAGGTCGGCGTTCTGATATTCGAAACGGCGCAAGGTAACTTCGATTTCGCCGTCAATCTGCAGGCAGTCGATGTCCTCACCAAGGCAATCAATAAGATCGAGATGCATCTCCGCTCCGGCAGGACGCACTGAGTGTCCGACGATGTGCCAGATCAGAAAAAGCCGAAGCTGATCGTTGTCGTCGCGTTCGACCGCGGCGAGGATGGCGACCTGTTCACCGCATACGGCCCGACCGACCAGCAAAGCGAGGACCGCGCGATCCGCACGGCAAAGGCGCTGGCTTCAAACCATATCGGTGTCATAGCATGGAGTCGCGACGCCGACCCGGCGCTTGGCGACTATGGCCCGCCGACAGTGCTGTTCACCAACGGCGAAGTGCCGGACATGGAGTGAAAGAATGATCGATCCGCCCAGGCACCTGGACGACCATGACTACGTAGACCGCGCGCTAGACTGCCAGGAGGCTATGGAGCCCGGCTTTCAAGCAATTATCGATTGCATGTTGGAAGTGGGCTGGACCCGGGGTGAGACATTGCGGGCGCTGAAGCGGCTCATTGCCGCTGACAACATGACCCAGAAAGAGAATGCCAAGACGGAAGCAGAGCTCGCGATCGCGCGCGCTATGGTACGCGCCGGCAAGCCGCTTTAGGCTGCCGCCTACAGTTTGCTGACCCCAGCTTCATCGACCTCCGCTTCCATCCGATCGCTGACCGGCTCGGCCTTGCCGGCACCCTGAATGGACGCACCATCGAAGCCTTGCAACCAGCCGTCGGCATATTCCCTCCAGAACTCAGGCACGACGCGCTCCTTCCGTCCTTGCGCGCTTGTATCCCATAGAGCCAGGCATAGCCGACGCGCTCCTGATCCTTCTTAGCCACGGCCATAGTCGTCCTCGCGCAAGATGTCGGCGTCAGCCGCGGCCTTCACGAACGCCGCCCTTGCCACGCTGGCTTCTTTGATTCCGTCTAGGACCGCCAGGCAGGCCCTTCGAGCGGCCACATGGCTTTTCCCCGTCACTGCGGGCCAGCGATTGAGAAGCACGTCGGCCGCCTGCGCCACGCGCTCAACCTTGTATGTAGATAGTGTTGCCGGACCGGCCCAACGCGACCGAAACGGGCATATCGAAACGCTTGTCTTGCATCATGACACCCCTGGGCTACTCGAACCTGATTCAAGAGTCGGAGCGCGATTCAGTTCCGGTTTGTCATTCCGGAATGCCGCCCGCGCTGTTGTCGACGGCCGCGACTATGATCGCGAACGCGCTGCAGACTTTCTCATTCTCACCCGTAACAGCGAAGCCGGAACTGGTGGTTCAATGAGTGGGGGAAAGGCGGTAGCGCTCTAGCGCTACCGCCATCCAGCGTGCCAATCTCATGAGCCGACGCATACGATCCGCTCCAAAAGGCACTCCCAAGATGGCGGCGGCCCGTTTTTGAGAACGACAAACCTGCCACTAGACAGCGAGGCTTGCGCTTGCATGCGGTTTCCGCAATCCTGACATGATGCGACAATCGCCTCTTCAATTTGTGCTGGCGCTGGCAAAAGCGCGGTTGGCTCAAAGGCCTTCCGCCGATGCGGAGGAATGGAAACCGCTTTCGACGGCTGCTACAGACCGCATGACTGCTCCCGAGGTGTACTACTCGCCAGAGGAGTTGGAACGGCGGCGTGAGAACTCGAGGCGAGCAACCGAACAGGCCACCGCCTACATCACCGCGGAACTGGGAAAAGCAAAAGGGCGCAGTGAACGGCGCGACAAAAGACCATGACCCGCCTGTCCTTTGCCGAGGAGCTTGAAAGCGCCGCGGATCGCATAGGGGACATGTCGCGGCCAGATCTGCAGATCATCCTTCGTCGCGCTGCTTTGATGCTCAGGAATGTTGCCGGCGTTACCCTTGAGCCGGCGACTGAGGATGCACTCAACGACCTGGCTGCCGAGATGAAAGTGGGCCGGTCCGACCTCATACAGATTGTAATGCGCGAGTGGCTGGAGACGAACGCCTATCTCCCCGTGCGCACCATCGACGAGGAGAGCGAAACCAACGGGAGCGCTTAGTGGTTTGGCGTTAGGCGACGCGTGCTCACCGGCCAGTCACCACGCGGGCAACTGTCGGCGCTCTGAGGAAGACGGCGTATAAACCGCAGTTCTGCGCGCGTCCGCAACAGGGGACGTTGTCGCGCGCAGGACGAAGGAAATTCGCCCCCGCCGCGGGCGGTTAACAGGACAGCCGTAGGAGCGTCAGCATAGCGCCGGCCGTAGGACGGGACGCGGGACCGACTGTCCCCGTCCGCGATGGTCCGCATGACTTCGCGACACAGTGGAAACAGACCAGCTATGATCGCGCTGAGTTCCGGTCCTCGGCAGTCGAGCCGCCGATGGGCAACGATGCTACTGGTTTGCACGCCGTTCGTCATCGGTAAATGAGGTCGGCCACGAAATCCGTCAGGGATATCGACCGCTTTGTCTACCCTCGATGCCGAGACGCTGGCCCATCTCCCTGCTTAGTCCGGCTACCCATTTTGTCATCACGTCGCCGGCAAGGTCAGCTTGAGTGAGGCCGAGCTGCGCAACAATTTGCGCCTTGAGCTTTGGCAAACGGCTTAGAAAGTCTCTGGTGCCACTGGTGACCGGAAGCATCCGGGCTATCGCGTCGAGCGCCCAGATCACAGTCGCCCAACATTCGAGAAAATCTATGGGCATCTCCTGGAGATCACTGGCCAGGATTAGTCGGCGGATCGGTGGATTTCTTCCGCAAAAGAACGCCGCGATGACCCGGAGCACCAGGCGTGGCCACCCTTTGTCGTCAACCGAGCACTGCAGGCCACCTGGGAAGGCAGCACAGTACGCGTTCCATAGAATGACCATAAGCAGGAGGCGGAGTTTAACAACATCGGCCGGACTCAGAGAGCGCTCGTCGTTGGTCAGACCCTCGACGTAGTTGTCCACAGCCCGCTCGAAAGCCTTGCGGTCGGCAGCTGGTGGCTTCTGGTCGACCTCGACCCGGGATCCGGGATCCGGTTCTGGAATCCGGGGATTGAGGCTCTCAGAATCTCCGCTCTCGTCACCGAGATCCATCCAGTTGTCATCATCCACGTCCTCGGTGCGATCGTCGGCCGCCTCCCCTCCGCCCGACAGGCGATTGAGGAGCACTCGCACACCATCGCAATGTGTTCCTGCGAGCGTGTTTTCGCCCTTTGCTCCCCTGGAGGGACGACCAGCGCGCTCAGCCATGAACTCCTCGTAGCTGAGCTTTCGTCCGGGCTCAGCGAGGGTTTCCTTTCTTGGGCGTGGTCCGTGTGCCGCCCCGATCTCAGGCGCCGCATCGGCCTCTGCAGTGTCGGCACGGTACAGATATTCGAAAGCTTCGAGCAGAAAGAACTCCGCGCTAGATCCCTCCAGGAACGCTGCGGCCGAACGCGCAACGCGGCCGCTGGCAGGTTCGCGCCGCCTGTTCCTCATCAGCGCGCGATGGACCACTGGCACAACTGTCGAAGATATTTCGCCTTCGACCACGCGGGCGAAATGAACTTTCGCCAGCAAAGGATCGTCCAGCGGCACGATCCGTTTGTGCGAGCGCACGATCAGCCGCTCGGCTTCTACACGGATGACCGGATCTCCCGACGAGTCGATGAGCTCAATGCTGCCGCCCGTCCAGCGCGGTACGTCTGGAGGTGTCCATATCAGCAGGCCATGATCCACCTCAAAACTTCCTGCGCGACGCCCTGCGAGGGGGGTAAACGAGATCGGCTCGCGATGCTCGACGACCGGCAGTTCGCTTGCGCGCGTAGCTGGAAGGTCGAGAAACTCCAGGAGTTCCAGCGTCTCGATCGAGATTCCGGCAGGCAGTCTGCGATACACACATGCCTCAGAGTTGGTACCGGCGAAACCTTTGCGGCCGAGGGCGGGCGGCGTGCAGTTCGCGCTGCCTGAGAGCACATGGTCGTGGCCTGCGGTCATCGCGATAAGAAGCTTCGCGTGAGTGAAGCGGCTTCCTTCCCACTCTGAAATGTCGATGATCTCCAGATCAGCAGCATGTTCCGCTTCACGGGGAAAATCGTGCCGTTGAGCATCCAGCAACACGGTGATCCGACCTGGATTGAGGGCCGCGCGAATGTCAGCAATAGCGTCGAGTGCTTTGTCCCAATAGGGGCTGACGATGATCAGGCGCTCGACGGGAGCACCTCCGACAAGGCCTGCGAAACGTTCCAGGACGCCCAGTTCGTCAGGAATGGCGAGAAACGCCAGAAGGCTGTCATCACCAAGGACCTGCACGTCTTCGGGCACAGGTCCGGCAATCCACGGTGTTCGCTCGCGTGCCCAGTCAAGCGCGTCGCGCGCGGCTCCCTCTGTTTCCGATGTGATGCGTTCAACATAGTGCCAAACCGCGCGGATGAAATCCTGTTCGGGTCCAGGCTCCGCAGAACATTCAATTTCGGTCGCGATCTCCAGATTTCCGCCCAGACCGGCGCCGGTGATGTTCGCTGAACTGACGAACGCCCGGCCTCCATCACGGCCAAGCTGCAGAACGATCTTCGGGTGAAACACGCCTGCCCCAACCGGTGGCCCGTACAGCGCGTAGTCCCGACCGAGTTGCCTTGGCAGCGTCGAACCATCCATAAGAGCGAGCGCTGTCATCCGGTCGTCGGCAACAATGAGAATGTTGGTCGCCCCGCTACCCATCAGCTGAGGCAGCATGACGTCCTCAAATGCGCCGAATTCGACGGCAAAGCTGGTCGCCAGTGCGCTGTGAAAGCCGCGGCCCTTTCGCCGCACCAGACGGTCAAGAAGCCTCATGGGTTGAGACCAAGCAACTCGTGACCACGGATCGTAGGACCATCCGGCCCGACGAGGTGTATGTCAGCGAGGAACTGCACAGCAGGCGCGAGCCGCGGTGTGGTCGCGACCGGAAGGTAGTCGGACCGGTGTGCAATCCGACCGTCGCGCGCCTCAAACAGGAAAGTGTAGTCTTTCTGTCGCCGGAACTTCTGCATTGCGACCCAGCTGTGCCGTCGCACGATCCGCCGCACGAGATAGTCTGAGACGAGTTCGGCGACAGGGCGCCCTTCCTGATTGTCGAACCAAGCCAGTTCAGTCCGGATCGATCGGGCATGGCCATCCAGAGGAAAGTTTTGCGCGATCTCAGCAGCCAGCTCGGACCGCCGATGGATACGGCCATGCAATGCCGCGATGAGTCGAAGAGCTTCCCAGACCTTGTCTTCCGCCGGGTGCCGCCTAGCCGAAAGGGTGTCTGACCAGTTCTGATAGTCGTCATCGTCCGCATGCAGGTCGCCGCGAAACTCCTTCCAGGTTCGGTCAGCAATCACTGAGTCAGAGCTCCGGAGACGGAATTCAACTTCCGCCCCTATCTCGCCCAGCTCAAGACCGCCTTCCACTTCGCTCACAAGCGCAATCGCCCATCCGAGCAATCCTGCGGCTGCCAGCTGGAAAAGATCGTGTGACTGGTAGGCCTCCCAACGCAGGCGTTGGCGTTCAAGCGCTTCAGGCAGGTCAAGGTCCGCGCTGTGAAACAGAAACCAGCGGATGTCGTCAGGATCAGGACGGCTGCCCAGTGCATCTGCAGCCCGCAGCAGTAGCAAGAGGGTTGAATGCCGGCTCTGGCCGGACACGGTCACGCTGTCACCTACCGGAAACAACACCTGTTCATAGATCTCACGTTCCGGCGAGTCCTCCTGAATCCGGGAGGGTGCTATGGACCCGAGAAAGCTGAGCTCTTCTCTGGTGACGCGCGCAGATCTGATTTTTGCGATGAGCAGCGCTTCCACCTGCGGACCGATCGCGTCGCGGAACGCTCCGGCGGCGGTAATGCCCCGGGCAGCCGTCGCCTTCGGGATGCCATGATCGCCTTCAATGAACAGCCCGGTCTCTACCATCTGCGAGTAGTATGCGCCACCGAACACACCCATAGACTGGCGCAGATATCGGTTCACATTCGGGTCGGTCGACGCGGCCTCGATAAAGTCAATCTCTGCCTCACCCCTGAGAAGCCGATTGTTCGCCCAATCGATACCACCAACTCCGGTTTCGCCTCCTTGCACCGACGAAACCAACGCATAAAGCGCCTCGGCCCGCCGTACCCATCTCTTCCAGTCTTCAAAGTCGGTGCTGCCTTCATGGCGCGCGTAAGCATCACTCAGCCAGCAATAGAAACCATAATACCGCATGCGCAGCGTCACGTTGCTGATGCCAGGCACCAAAGACTGATAAAGGGCAACGCCGCTGTTTTGCATGCCCAGTGGATCGAGGCCGCGTTTTTCTGCGAGCTCCGTCCATTGCGGTAAAGCGTTCATGCAAATCTCCCCCCAAAACTTTGATAGCACTTTGACATCTGGCCGCCAGCACATTTCAGGGAATGGTCGGGGTGCTGACAATTATTGTTAGATTAAGTGCCGCCAGCTGGCTGAGCGCTGCAACGAACGGGACATGAAGGCCGGAGAACAACGACCCTGGTGGGGCAATCGCCGTGGCCAGCGACAAGCCGACCTTTGTGCAGGCGAAAGCAGCCTCGTCGTACGACATCAAGCAGCGGTGCCTTCCAGCAAAATGGAGAGTCTGCATTATTGCTGATGACGAAGCGTGATGGACGCCTTGCGGAAAGGGCTTGTTATGTCGACTGAAAAATATCTCACTCCTGATGAGGTTTCGGAACGATATCGGGGGGAAATTTCTGTGGGAACTCTCCGGAACTGGCGGTCGCTGCGTATCGGGCCTTCATTCATCAAAATTGGCAAAGCAATTCTCTACCCGTCACCAGAGCTGGACCTTTGGGATCAGAAGAATGTCGTGGCGTGTAGAAGCAAGAAGATAGTGGACAATAGTTCTGATTAGTTTCTTTAAGGCCCGTGGCGCGGTAGGAAAAACGACGGGAACCTCCTTGGTATATTGATCTACAAGGGTCCCGCCGCAGCAGGTCGATTGTTCGCCTCCAAAGGATTTTAGATGGCTATGACGCGAAGCTCTAAAGTGGCTCTCGCCAGCGACAGGATTTACGATCCAACGGCGCCGGCAAACTTCCTTTCCGGTTTCGCAGATATGGACCTTATCAAGCTGCGGGCAGCACTCGACGTTGAAATGAAACGACGAAAAATCGCGATCTCGGTTGGCCAGATGGCAGAGGAACTTGCGATACAGTACTTCTACAGTACATCCGGGCGACCGAATTTACTCGCAGCCCCCACAGGAACCGCGAATGTGGACGCCTTGTCCAGGAAGGGAGAGAGGTATTCGATCAAAGGTATATGCAACGCAAGGAAAACCGGAACAATATACCCTGACTCCGACGATCCTCATAAGCAGCTGTTCGAATACCTGCTGATTGTAAAAATGGGCCGGGACTGGTCTCTGGAAGTGATCTACGAGTTCGACTGGAAGACGTTCTGCGAGAACCGCAGCTGGGATAAACGTATGAACGCGTGGTATATAGGGGCTTCCAATAAGACGCTTGCAAAGGCGACTGTCTATCTGCCGACTGAAAAGGCCTGAAGGAGGCGGAGCTGTCCTGCTTTCACGAGGTTTCGGCGGTCAAACTGCTCCGCGTTTCCGCCCCCTCAATTTCGGCACATTGGAAATCCCCGCGTACGAAGGCAGTGCACGATTCAATCACGTGCGCCAACGGCTGACGTGCCGGCCCCTTCATGCAGCACTCCCAGACCGTCAGAATGCGCCAATGTGCTGCGCCCAGCGCCACTTGGTTTTGTTGGTCACGCGCGCGGTTTCCTGCAATTTTTGACACCCAGAACTCCGGTCGCGTCGCCGGGAGCTTAAACAGCGGACAATCATGTCCATGCCAGAAGCAACCATTCACCAGTATGACAGCGCGGAAGCGGGGAAATACCAGGTCAGGTCGTCCGGGCAGTTCCGGCGCGTGGAGACGGAAACGGAGCCCCGCCCTGTGCAAACCGCGACGCAGAAGCAATTCAGGTTTAGTGTCGCGGCTGCGGATGCGGCTCATATTGTGCCGGCGTTGCTCGGGTGTAAGAACGTCCATATCAGGCGACTACAGCTGCTGCATCGGCGACGACAAGCCGAAGCGCTGCCCCGCTTTGTCCGCGGGCGTCATGCCGGGACACAGAGTTACAGCACCAAAGCGGAAGCCCGCGCGATAGTCAGAATGGAACAGGCGCCCCGGCATGGCTCTCTCGGTCACCCTTTTCCAACATTGGCATATGCGATGTCAGAAGATAAGCCGCTTTGACCATGCCATCAACTTCACAGGAACCCGCCTTCTGCACTATTTAAGCCGCCCTCCATCCGCGACATGCTAAACCGTCGCTACTTCAGCGACAGTGGATCGGGTTGGGTCGTGGTTCTGCGCCGCCACCGTTCACGCGTCGTCCACTTCTGCCCAGTGCAGATCTGTCGACGCCGACCATTTAAAGTGGTCGCACCTGACCGTGAACCCGTCGGGACGCACGCCAGCCGGCAATACCGACAGGTCTTTAAGAAGGTCACGTGCGAAGTCGCCCACATCCTCTGCGACCTGGAGCTTTGCCCCTTTCGCATCCAGGAAACTCAGCCGATAAAGGTCGTAGCGCACGGCGCGTCCGGCCGCTTCAATCTCCGCCATAGATATGTGAAACGGCGTGTGATGCTCTCCAGTGGTCGTCTTCACTTCGACCTGGATGGCGGCGCCACCCGAAGTGATGACATCGAAGTCGTAGGGACTGATCGCGTTCTCCGCTGAACGCCAGAACCAGGAGGCGATGTCGCTGTTGCGGTCAAGATGACCACAAACGAGTTGCTCGCCCTCCAGACCAGTCCGTTCGGAGCGACGACGCGCCTCAGCCAGTTGCTCGGTCGATACCACGCGACGGCCGGGTCGCTTCAAAAGTCGTTCAATCGCCTCCGCATCGCCCTGCGCGGCCTGATCGAGATCGGCGGCCAGTGCAGGCTCAAGGAAGAGGTCGTGAACTGGATGCTGTGGCGGAGCCGCAGCAATAATGGCCGCCAGCGTGTCACGGCTGATCGACGCCATACTCCGGCCGGCCGAGAGTGAGAGAGCCGCGAGCAGAGACGCGTCGTCCGGGTCGGCCGCAGAGATCACGAACAGCCAGATGCGTTTCGGCTGCCCGGCACCTTCGAAGGCCAGAAGCGCGATGTCTCCGGGTACAAGTGAATTGAACCGACTCTCGTTGTCATCGGGATTACGGACGAACTCTCCGTTCAGGCGGTAATTCTTATAGCTTCCGCCTTTTGCTATCTTCCGGATGACACGTATCTGTTCATAATCGGAGCCTGGCCCGGAAATGCGAAGGCGAACCTCAAGTTCACCGTCGCCAGCCGCGAGGATCTCTGGCAGATCTGGGAACAGCTCACCTACGAAGACATCCCGGTTCAGGTTGATGGATTTCTGGTTTCCCGCGTTCTGGAGCCTGTACTGCGGCTCGAAGAACGTCAGGTCCGACCGGGTTAGCACCTTGATTGCAAATTTCATTGTATCACCCCCAGCCCCTCCCCACCCGCATCCCGCAGAATTGTGTCCAGCGCCGATGCGATCTCGTTCGTGCTCATCCCAGGCGTCAGCGAAACTGCTCCAAGTCGAAACTCTGAGCGGTAGTCCGGGTGGAAGAGCCGGCCAGGCATCGGCGTCGATCTCCAGTCGCCAGCTGCGACCAGAGCGTCAGGGCTGAGCAGATAGGCTGCGCTCACCATGCGCCGGACGCCACCTCCAATGTCCTGCGCAACAAGCGCGTCGCGGTACATGTGCGCTGACGCCAGCGCATCATTCAGGTCCGAGCCGATTCTGTACTTCGCATCGAGCACGATCAGCCGATCATCAGCCCCAGCAATCGGTTCGATCGCCACGTCGGGCCGCATTTCCCGGCTAAAGCTGCCGCGACGATCCTTCTCGACCCAGAACTCGCGGTACCGGCGCTGAAAGCATAGTGAGAAGCCCGCCTTCGGAAGTCTCACAACCGCCTGCCCTGCGGCCAGTGTGACGCCCTGTCCGGCTTCGAAGAGCCCTGCCACGTCGACTGGCTCTGCGCCATAGCGATCGACTGCCGCACGCACGAGCCGCAAATAGGCCCAGAGCTCATAGAGATCGAAGGTGCGGGCTAGCGGCATCTGCAGGAAGTCGCCGAAGACGTTGGCAATGCCTAAGGACATGTCGCGGTGAAGGGCGGCGAAACGCCGATATTGAGGGTCGTTCTTCCATACGGGCGAGGCGTCGGGACGAGGATGACCCGAGACCACTGATTCAAATAGCGGCAGGGCCAGAAGGCCGCGCAGCTGACGGGCCATGCGTCGCGAGCGAACAGCCCACACTCGGGCGACCCGTCCGGCTTCAGCGTCTGCCGGGGTGTTCGCGCGGAGCACCGCCCCGACATCCTCGAGCCAGCGGGCCCAGATCTCCAGCGACGCCTTCATCTGACGATGTTCGGAGATGTCCAGACTCGATCGTCGGACCTTGCGGCGGATGATCGCCGGCAGATGACCACGAAGGGCGACAGGCAGTCGTGCGGGACCCGTCTCGCGATTGAGGCGCCCGGAGCGGAAGGACTTCAGGACCTCGGGCGCTGTCGCGCGCGTCGCGCGATGGGCAGGCGTCACCTCGTCCTCTGCCCTCAGAATTCGCCGAGGCCGGGCATTGATTGCATTCACCGTCTGGACCAGGCGTGGCAGGCGGCTGCGCAAGAATTCCAGCCTCGCGATTGGCGGCGGCCTTCGGCCCGCACCGCGCGCGATGCCTTTGCGGAAGGCGCTCAACGCAAAGAGTGCAAAGGTGTCCTCAAGCACCTCGCGGACCATCACGTCGAAGGCGTCGCGCGTCAGCTTCCGTTCGGCCGGATCGGTCACAACCGGAAAATCGAAGGTGGCGTCCGGCAGCTTCAGCCGGCATTCCACCGCGCCCGCATGAAATCCTGGCGACCAGCGCCAGATCGCACCGTCTGGAAACGGCGCCCGCAGCGCCTCAAGCGGGAGCTCATCAATGAAAAGGTCGGCCTGGGATCCGCCCGGCGCTCCGGTCAGGACGAACAGGTGCTCCTTGGCCTCCTGGACAAGGCCCGGTTGCGCCTCCTCGGGATCAGGCCAAATCCGCACGGCACGGGTGGGGTCGCGTCCCGGCCATATATGCAGAACCGCCGTCACCGGCTGTTCTGGAACGCGCCGAACTCTTCGAGATCGCGCTGGAGACGTTCGACGAGCGCCAGCGCCCTTGGTTGGTCGGCAACCGTTTTTGCCAGATTGACGAGCATGTCGCGCTGAGCATCAGAGCCGCGCAGCCGGACCAATGCCTTCTGGACGAGCTGATCGTCGACCACCTCGTCTGAGCCGCGCTTCAGCACCCCGGTAGCGAAGGCATGGTAGCGGACGAATTCCTCGGCGAGCCGATAGCCAAATCCGAGACCGTGCGGAACAAGCAGCGTGTTCAGCGCCGCTAGTATCGATTCGCAGGTCGCAATCGAGCTGCCAAGTTCGGGTGACCGCGCCGCAAGGCCGGCGAAGAACGTCGCAAAATCAACCTCAGACATGTCAATCACGACGGCACGATCGAGCACCTTGTCGCTCAGCGTGCTGGTGGTCTCGTCGACATTGATCGTACCGATCAGGAAGAGATTCGTCGGCACGCGCAAGTCGGCCGGGACGTCCCCGCCAGTGCTCCCTTCCATCGGCACGCCGCTTGAATGTAGCTGCAGCTCATGCCGGCTTTCGATGGCGCTCAGGACATCGGAAAAGTAATATTCGACGCGAGCCAGATTCATCTCATCGAGGACCACAAAGACCGGCGACGCTGGGTTGGCCGTGGCGACCAGAAGCGCCTCCAGGAACGGAGGCACGATGTAGCGGTCGGAGAGCCGGTCCTCATATCCAGTCAACCCGGAGGGATCCGTCCATTCCGGCCGCACTGGGCAAACGAAGAGCAATGGGTCGGCGACATCCATCGCAGTGAGGCCGTGCACCGTCCGGGCGTACTGCAGTGCCAGCAGTGTCTTCCCCGTCCCCGAGAGGCCCGAGAGGATAACGAAGTGTTTGTGAGACAGGTGGTTCAGGCCGGCGTGGAACCGGTCAATAGCCGCGTCCGCATAGATCCCTCCCAGCGCTGCGATCCCCTTGCGGATCTCGGCCGGGTCAAGTGCTGTCGGCATGCGCTGCATCAACGGACCAACCGCTGTCTCTGCCGTCCAGATCTTGCGTTCGTGGACCTTGTCGCGGCCGACAAGGCGACCAAGGTATCCCACAAACTCGCGGGCGAGCAGACTGCGCTTGGCAGAAACGGCGGGCGGCCAGATGGCAAACTCAATCGAGTCCACCTTCGCCCGGCGGTCAGGATCAAGCACGGCGCCAGCCAGCGAGTCCATAAACTCGTTGTCGAAATAGAGTTCGCCCTGTTCGGTCAGGAAGAATTTGACGTTGTTGTTGATGCTGCCTTCAGTCTTTCCGGCCGCCTTCAGAGCAGCGTTTTTCGCGACCACGTCATCGTGCAGGCGGACCAGACCAGCGTTGACCCGGCCGGATTCGGCCCGGACAGTGATTGCAAAATAGACCTCGTCATGCGGCGGGAAGGTCAGCACGCACAGGAAGACGAATGCACCTGATCCGGCGGTAGAATCGGCTGCCACCTTCTTCGAATAATTCTGCAGATTGTTCGTGCAGGCGAAAAGGCCTCCCTCGATCACCCGGGCGCTGTTAGAGAACCCGAAATTTTCGGCGAGACGCGCGTCACCCCCTGCTCCGGCCTCAATCGCAGCCCTAAACTGCTTCTGCCGATCGGAAAATGACATCATTGCGCCTTGCGAGGGAGGATCGGAGGGTGGACATCATCTCGGTAGCCACAGCTTTAGCCAGCAGAGGCGGCACAGCGTTGCCGATCTGCCTGAAAGCCGGATTCATCGTCCCTGAAAAGATAAATCCGTCCGGAAACGACTGCAGGCGCGCAGCCTCTCGTACCGAGATCGTGCGCGCCTGAGCACTGTCATAATGGATGTGGCTGTAGCTGTCTTTGCCCAGATGCGCCATCAGCGTCCGTGCCGGCAAATCAGGCTCCATCTTGCGCCATTTGTTCGGGAATTTGCCAACGTCATAGGGGGGCACGATCGAAGCGTGGAGCGCCTCCCAGGCTTTGGTGCCTTTCCGCGGCACAGCGCCGGTCTCGGCTTTCAGTCGCGCCAAAGCCTCTTCGAACATCTTGACCGCGTGCGCATGAGCCTGCGGATACTGGTCGCCTGGATTCAGACGCGAGAAGAGCTTCCAGTCCCGTGGCAGATAGCGGATCACGTGATCGCTCACGCCCTGGACGTTCTCGAAGCCGGGCCATTGTCGCATAAGCTGCGCATAGGCGTTCAGCTTGGCCTTGGGATATTTCTCGAGCTCGTCAAAACGGCGTGCCCCGCGTCTGAGCTTTCCCTCCAAGTGCTTGGTGATCTTCGGCAGGTCCGCCAACGCGTCCTGCGCTGTGATAGCGGCGGGAAGGCTTGACGATGGTTCCGGTGGTTCGACGTAACCAGGTGCCTTCTTATTCAGATCGCCACCTTTGAGCAGCTTCAGTGCGACCTGACGGCTGCCGGTATAGCCAGGTGGCAGTTCCATGAAGTGACTTGGCTGCGGGAAGCTGACCATGTCGGTCAGCTCTTTGCGCCAGGCGATCAGGATCATCCGTTCACGCATCTGCGGCACGCCGTAGAACGACGCGTTCAGCAGTGTATAGCGCGCAATGTAGCCATTTTCTTCGAGGACTTCGCGGGTTTCTTCCGCGATGTTCTGCCCTCCATGGTTAAGGGCGTCCGGAACGTTCTCCATCAGTAATGCCAGCGGCTTGAACGCGTCGACATATTCCAGGTACTTGATATAGAGTTGAGCTCGCGGATCAAACCTGAAGGCCTCAGGATGCTCCCTGACCTCACGTAACTTCGATCGACCGACGCGGGCGAAGGCCTGACAGGGCGGTCCGCCAACCAGTACGTCAATGGCCGACCCTGGGGGACCGAGCTCCAGCGCCGCGGCGAATTTTTCAGGTGTGATGGCAGTGATATCGCGCGCCACAGCATGACGTTCGTCGCCCGGATGAAAGTTCGCGCCATGTGATGCCGCAGCGTCAGGATCAAACTCAACCGCTGCTGCGATCTCGAAGCCGGCCGCTTTGAACCCCAGGGACAAACCCCCGCATCCGGCAAAAAGATCAAGGACGCGCGGCAACCCGCCTCGCGCCAGCCGCTCAATCTTCGCGTCGATGATCGAACCTGCAGTCATGCTGTCGCTCCTGGCCGCCCGCCGACGAGCAACGCGCGCCGTGAACGGAAATGCTCCCGGTTAGCGTGATCGGGCACCAATCGAACGATCAGCGTGGACTTCCTGTTGACCCGCTCCTGGCAGCAGCGCAGGAATCTCTCTACCTTATCCCTGCGCATGAGCACCGGAACACGCGCGGCCTCTACCATAACGAATCGCTCCTTACAGATCCTGAAAGTCCGACCTCGGGCCAGACACGTCAACAGAATTGCGCACTTTCACCCGTTGACCCGCCGACTGAAAGGCTGACCGCCGAACTGTTCTTGTTCTCGATGCGACAGGAGCGGCCGGCGCGCAAGGTCGCAGCGTCGCTTTCCTCGCTAAACCTGTCGTCCCAGTGGCTCGATGAGCCCTTTGCGGTGTCTTCGGTAACTTCCGGGGCTCGCCAAGAATTCGGTGTACGTGAACGCATGCGCCGCTGGCATCGGAAAGCGTAGACCCGCTGGATTTCATAGAAAGCTGGGTAGCCCCCGAGGAGAGGCACCGTTCAAAGTTCGGTTAGGCTGTTTCGGCTATGACGCTCGCAACGGCGGCGAGGCGGTAGCGGAAGCGTTAGATCGTGGGCTGCGCGTGTTTTCCCGCCGGATCGTTTCGAGTCGGGCAACCCTTTTTTCCAACCACAGATTCGCTACTGGAGGAAACCGACATAATATTCGCGAGTTGGGTGCCTTTGAACAGCAAGTGCGCGCCCCCGCCGTCAGTTCCCGGCACGCTATCGAGCACTCGTTCCTAAGGATCGGCAAAGCGATCCTCTACCCGAACAACGCGTTGGACCACTGGGCCAAATCGGGCTTCAGAGGTCTCCAGAATCAGTTAAACGCTATTTGGGGCAATTGTCTGGACCGGAAGTAACAGCTATTTCCACCAGTGTACTATCGTCGACATTCGACTTATCGCCGTGACCGAACCTGCAAAGCCCTTTCGCGTCTGGCTTGCTGACAGATGTCCAGCTGACATGAGCTTTTCCCGAAGCGTCGGTCTCTACACTAGGAAATTTCGTCTCGTCTTTGGTGAACTGCTCACCTTTGAAAATCTCCTGATTGGAGATTTCGTCTACCATAGATACCGACTGATCTTCACCGACCGCCTTCACGTGAATTGTTATATTTCCGCCAGCAATTGCCGACGACACGAAAACAGACAGTATCACGAGTGAAATAATAGGCAATTTAGAGATCTGAACAACAGGCATAATAGTCACTCTCCTTGATCTATTATATCGATGAACTTATCAAACTGGCCTTATGGTTGCAAGAACGTTTTAGAGGCCAACTTTTTAACTCCAGACCTTTGATCGGTCACCGGCGCATCCAGAGGCGGCTGTCCAAAAGTGCCATCCTCCGAGATGCCCGGCTTCCAGGTTCATCGCGTGTTGAAGGCACTCCACGAGAAATACATCCCCTAAAGAAGCCCGGCCGCCTGATCTTCGGTCAGTATTTTTCCCGCCTCTTTCTCGAGTTCAGAACCAAAATTCTTCGGAACGATTTTTGAGACATCCCTCATGTCCATGATTACCGGTCTAAACGTAAACCAAAAGCGGCGTATTTGCTCTCTATAACTGGGATAATTGTCGATCTTACAAAGAAAGCTATTCTGACAAGACACCATGTCGTTAAGAATCTCCGTAGCCGTGTATACGGATGCTCCAGAAGATTTCTCAGTAACAAATTTCCTTATCTGATCTGCGTGAAATTCATACGATGCGTGCGCATTCAACTGTTCTCCATATTCGATTTGATATTGCTCGCCAGCCATTATGGCTGGCAGCGCTAAGCTCTCGTACCGAAGTCGAAAATCATCAGACGGATTGTAAAAAACTGCTACTCCAAAGAAAAATTCTAGGGCCGCTCCAATTGTTACAAAAACGGTCGCTAGAGAGAAGACAAACTCCAACACGTCCTTCCAATTTTGCACTTTGGAGAACAACGTCCTTATACTGGGTCGTCTCATCTCGCTGCACAGCAGGGCTTGCACGTACAGATGTCCGCAGCGTTGCTGGCAACCGAGGCAACTCCCACAATGCCTAGACCTAAGATCAAAGGTAAAATAAAAGCCCGAAATCCCACGACTGCTCACTCCTTTGCAAACCTTATGATCAACATATTAGCAGAAATCGGAGGATCGCGCACCGGAAACATCGACGAATATAGCAAGGATGCCGCCAATCCGGAAATTCAGCATTGTCACAAGGGTTCTGGTGCCGACAATCCGTAGCAACTGTATGGCGGATCCCCAGTTTTCCTTGGCTATTCTCCAAGATGTGTCGGATGGCCTAGCGAACAAGACGAATAAAGGTCGTCCCTCGTTTACTAGGTGACCGCTCAGGCATGATTCATCTTAGCTAGTTCTCACATTACGGAAATCACCCCTCTTACCGAACGACACTACGGTTTAAGATTCAGTGGCAGCGATACCTCCAACACAGGCATCTTCTGCTGGTCGCGCCAAACGAGCATCAAGACTGGGTGGTCACTTCTCACCTTCGACGGACGCAATTTCGAAATCAGATCGGCAAGTTTATCTCCCGCCACAGCGGCTAGTGGATCTCCTGTCAGCGAGACCTGGCGCGTCTCGAAGGTAAGAGAATCGGTGCCGCTCCCGAACAGGAAACTGAGATCTGGAAGAGATCGGACGACCATGCCGTTGACTTCGAAGTCGGCTGTCGCCATCCACGATTCCCATAGCCCTTCTTGATTACCCGTATCGGTGTTGACGAAGACCTTGGCGTTCAGAGTGGCCACGAGATCGGCTCCGTGATCGACGGTAGCACCAAGGTCGTCGATGGCGCCGATCCAGTTGGCAAGCGCGTTGACGTCGTGCGCCATGACCTCTCTTCCTTCTGCCGGCACTTTACCTTTGGTGAAAGTCGCCTCGTCGATGACGACGGGAGTGCGCCCCTCAGATTTCCAAGACGAGAACCGCTCGCCGAGGAAGAACTGTGGCGCTATGTCAGGAATGCCGTCATTTCCGACGTCGCGCCAATTCCTGACCACGCGCAATCTAGCACGGCTGACGAGGGATGGCGTGTCGAGCACCGAAACCCTGATCAGCACCGATGCGAGTTCCGGCGGAACGATGTCATCGTAGCGTGGGCCGGATGTCGCGTCGGGCTTGGTGCGGGCAAGCACTTCGAACGCGACGACAGCTCCGATCCCATCGACACCCGATTTGCCTGTGGTCTCGCTCAAGCTCCATGCCCCGCCTGCCGGTGGGCGTGTAATCCTGAACGTCCGCACGCGCTCAGCGTCTGATAATTTGTTTCCAGCAGGGCTTGGAGGATCAAACAAGGTTGCGCCTTCCTGGCCGGATCGGAACCAGGCATCGAGGCTCTTCTCCAACTCAGCGCGTGTAACTTGTGGAGGCGGCGGCGGAGTGGTCTGAGAGGTCTGGCGGAGTCTTCGAAACGCCTGCAGCAATTTGTCGTTGCTGTCGGGCCGCGAAACAGCATCTTCAGGCTCTGGCGGCGGGCCGCCCTTCCACATCTCCACCTCAACGTCGTAGGTGTCGTCTTCGAGGTTGACGGACCAGTTTTCGCTGGGCTTCTGCAGGTCGAGCTCAAACCAGAAATGAGAGATGCTGGTGGTGAGCAAATGCCACCCGGCCGTCAACGGTCCCGAGGAGGCGACGACGCTGGGAAGATAACGAGCCGGGCCGGTCGAGGATTTCGCTTTTTCGATGCGTTTGTAGCTTTTCGCTGGGCCCGTGGCGGATTTCACGGTTACGGCTTTCAGGTCTTTATGGACATCGCGATCGTATTGGACGGGCCATTTGGCATCGGGGCTGACTCGAGGTGGCGTCCCTGGCGCACCGGCGAAGTCGAGGTAAATGGGTGTGCTGCTCCAGACCTTATCGCCCCGAACCGCGTCCACGCTTCGAGCGCGCGGCGGCGGCAAGCGTTCCGGCAGGAGATAAAAGGTCCGCAGGTCTTGCGAGCCGTTGGAGTCTGTTTCTTTCAACCGCCAATCGGGGAAGACATGCACGACGTTGGCGGCGATGCCCCGACCGACCGGAGGCGAAAGGATGTCCTCTCCTCGAACCGCTGTCACGAAGTCAGCGAACAGGATGTCGCTAATGCTCCTGGGAAGTCCGAAGAGATCGCCATCGTTCGGATCAACGCCGCGATACGTGTTTGGCTTGACTTCGATGAGATCGTCGTAGACGCGATCAGGAAGTAGATCGAGGAAATAGTAGGCCGGCTCACCCTTGAGGATGGCGCCCTGCAAGTCAGATGCCGGAAACTTGTCGCTGTCTTCCGTCACCCTGTCTTGATCGTCGATCAGGTGCTTCTTGATGCCAAGCTCGATCAACTCAGTGCTAAAGGTTGAGTGATTAACTCCGGGCGCGGGATCGTTTGCTCGCACCAGCTTGCGGTTGAAGACGCCGACGCCTATGGCGCGCAAGCTCGAAAAGAGCGAAGGCGATGCAAGGAGCTTCTCACGCACCAGTTTGTGCGGCGGTTTGGCGAGATCGGACAGGGAATTTAGCACCTCGCCGGCGTGCCAATGTAGTTGCTGCGCAGGTGCGCTGCCGGCGGCCGCCGGCGGAACATCAACGCGGCTATACAGCTTCATCATCCGTTCGACCGCGCCGCCGGGCTCTTGTCCAAGGATGGAGCGCAGGGCACGGCGAAGCAGGATAGCATCCGTCGTCGTCAGTTCGTCAATCAAGTTGATGCGGTCGTCGATCGGACGACCTTGAAGAATGTCCTCCGTGAGGCATAGGAGAAAATCGAGAAAGTCGATGGTTGCACGGCGGTCCGCAAGCACTGGGTGGGCTTTCGGTAAAACGAAGGCGTGCGGCATGAAGAAAAGGTCGGCCACTCGGTCCACCGGAGGCATCGGAGCGATCGGCGCCAGAAACTTAGTGGCGCCCGGACCCATTCCGCGCAGCGCTGGGCGCTGATCGGGATAAGGGTCCTGGCTCTCAATCCAGGCCGTCGACGTGAACAAACGCGAGGTTGCGTCAGACAGGTAGCGGGTCAGATCATCCAGGGCTGTTTTCGCGAGGCCGCTTCCGGCCTCAGGTCCATCAGCAGCGAGCGGAATGAAGCCACCTTTTGCCCAATCACTCTCGGCACGAACGTCGTCAGGACGTGTCAAGGTCAGGCGCGCACGGAGCATAGAGGCCGTTTGATCGAACGTGGTGCTTGGTGCGATATAGAGCGGCGCCAGGTGATCCGCTTTCGTCGAGAGGCTCGCACAGAGTTTTTCGAAATCTTCGAAGGTGCCATCGAGCGCGGAGAAAAGCTTCTGAAGGTCGGTGCCTGCTACGCTCTGTATTGGAACGGACGTCACGCTTTCAGGCCTCATTCCTAAAGCGAGCGTTGCGTGTCCGCCCGACCCGATCACGGCGGCGTTGTCGTAGACCCAGGACTCGATCGCAAGCTCGACATTACCTCGAACAAGACCGTCGCGAAGCTCGGCCAGAGCTCGATAGAGATTCCGGAGTGGGCCCGGCGTGTCGCTGTTATGCTGATCGAAGGCGAGCTTTAGAGCTTCGCGACGAACGACGATCTTGATCTCGGCCTTACCTGACGCGCCAACCTCGATGAATTCGAGGAGCGGCTCGCGATTGTTCGTCTCGTCAGCCTTGCCGGCGTTCTTGCGTTCGGGGACCATGACGTCGGCGGGGCTCACCACGTCCACTGATCGTCGCAAGTCGACGTTCGGCAGCGTCAAGCCGACCCGATGTCCAAGCTGGTGCTCGAGATAGCCGGAAATCGCGAGTGGCTTGCCTGCCGCATTCCAGAGCTGAAAGCGCGTCTCTTCGCCTGCGTCGTCGTCTCGTGCGGCGTCCTGATCAAAGTGCTCGGCAAGCCAGTACCAGGCCTGCGGGCCAGTCGGGGCGATAGATCCTCTATGCGCCCAGGGGCGATCAAGCTTCGGATCGTCTTCAGGCAGCGGCAACTGCGCATCGGGATCCGAGAGATTTCTGACCATGCCTTTGACCGGCAACGCCACTTTGAGCCGGAGCTTGTTGGCTTCCGAAAATTGCACGGCCTGAACGTCCGGATGAGCGCGCCTAGCAAAGCCGTAGTCAGGATCGAAATCGACCGGCCAGGTCATGGCGACCGCGCCCGCAAGGCGATCGACTGACCGCGACAGACGAGTAAGCGGCGCCTTGGTCAGAATGAGATCCGGCGGTGCCGAGGCTACGCCGGAGGGCCACTCCACCACGTCGAAAATTTGAGAAGCATCGTTGGTCGTCCGGAAAGCTATTTCGACCTGAAACGCCTTCGGTTGAGCTGGATCATAGCCCAGTATCTCTGATAGAGAGCCCGCGGTCTTAGGGTCGGAATCCAGGACCAATGCTGCGCCATCCGCGTCGCGGCTGAGCGCGGTTGGCGCAAGTTGCAGCTCGCCGCCCTTGCCGTTGTCCGACGTGCGCACCCAGAGCCAAGCTTCCGGAAAGCTCGCGCCGGTGCCGAGGGCGGCGATCCAGTCATTAACGATAGACTCGTCGGGGTGCACTTGCTCTAGTAGCCCGAGCGCATAGGCCATGCCCTTGCTCCCGGTCAGGCGGCGCGGCGATAGGTTTACCTGACGGCGATGCCAAGCGTGCACATCCTTCCCGTCGATCTTGGTGGGCAGTACGTCGCCTTCGTTCAAGAGCTCATGCCGAAACAACGCCCTGCGCGGCGCATTTCGGACTACAGCGCCGTCCAGGCCACGATCAACGAATCTCTGGACGCTATCGACGACGTCTAGCAGCGCTTCGGGAGTCGCATAGAGGACGCGGTTGACCGGCGTATGGCCCTCGAGGCGTTGCATTGGTCCCTTGCGCGCGGCAAAGAAGACGATGCGGTCAGGACTAGCTGCGGGGGTTGGCTGCTCACCCGCTGGCCCGCCGAAAATAGCCTCGGCCAAGCCCGGAGTCCTTGCCGGAACATTCGCTACGTCATCGAAACCCGCTTGGAGCAAATTCTTGAGCGCGTCAGATTTTTGCTCGATCGTCCTGCCGCCGATCAGCATCTGGCAGTCGACGATGGTGGTCATGGGGTCATTCACGTCCCAGGGGATCCTGAGAACAAGGCCCGCCAAGGAAGGGACGTTGGTCGCGAGCCACGCTTTGCTGTTGATTCCTTTGGGTACCGCGACGTGTGAAAGGTCGGTTCGCAGCGCCATGAAGCGTTTGGAGCCGGCGACTCCTCCATCCACGCGGGAAAGCGGCCACGCTAGGCGCTCGCCAAATCCAAACAGGCGTCCGAGCATCTGATTGATCGGCATATCGGCATTCCCGCCGGCATTAGCCTCAGCGGTTGCCAAGCCCTCTAGCTCGCTCCACAGCGCATCCAGATAGCCGCGCTCGGTTTGTCCATTTTCGAGGAAAAGGTCAGGGCGATTGCGAACACCGTCGGGCGTCCACTGAAAGCCTGGCAGGCTGATTACAGGGTCCGGCGGTTGGATCGGGATGTCACGTTTTGCGATAGGAAGCAGCAGGTCATATGCCCAGGAGCCATTCGTGCCCCCGCCCGTACGTTTCTTTTCGAGATGCTTACGCCAAGCATCCACATCGCTGAGAGGTACGGATTGTTTTGGAGATGCCGGCCTTAGCAGTGGTCTGACCACCTCCGCCCAGACAAGGTCGCGATCGTCCCTTCGCGTGGGATCTTTGTCTGCCCAAGCGACCGCCATCACTGAAAAAACCGCTAGCAATCCCTGAAACGCGGCCTCCTTTTGCGGGCCCCACTGTGCGCCACCGTCGAGGTCAGCCCAAGTTCGCACAGGCGGCAGCGCATTCGAGAGCGCAGCAAACGCCGGCCATCCCAGCGCTGAGTCTCCATCGAGTTGGTCCCATTGGCCAATGGCAGACTGAGGCTGAAGGCCAAGCGGGCGAACATCAGCCCAATTCGTCGTAGCGCCCGACCGCGTCAGCGCACTTAAGTTGAAAGATAACTGCGTCCCAGGTGGAAGAGGGACGGGGCAAGGCCTCACGATTCCGGAATTTATGAGCTTAATTTCGTCCGAACCGACGAGGTAAACACCATCCGTTACGAGTTGGGCCGCGGACCACATCCGCAAATAGTCGCGTGCGAGTATCTGGTCGCCAGTGGGGCTGCCCTGTGCTGGCTCCAACACGAAGGGTTGCAGCACAAGATAAGTGACGCCTGCGTCGTGCGGGTAGGTTTCGTCCCCCGGAGGCATGGTCGTCAGCAAGCGCGGTTGATGCTGGTGTATGGAAAAGAAGAGCTTGGCCACGCAAGAACTCCCTAGCCGAACGCTGCGTTGCCGGAGATCGACATCTGTACGGCACCGGAGACGCTGAAGGTCCAACTGAATATGCCCGAGCCGACGCGAACCGAGGCGCTATAGGCCGCAGCGAGCGTCGCGTTGTAGGTGAGATAGCTGCGCGCATTCGGAATGTAGACAAGCACGATCTCAACGAAGGCTTGTGCCGACACACGAAATCGCGCTGAAAGGATCCACACATCGACGCCGCCCTCGCCATATGCGTAGACGCCGAGGACGCCTGTGACGCTCAATTTTGCGAGTGATGTCTTCAAAAGCGCGAGCGGGTTATTGCCGATGTTTTGTGGCGCACGCAGCGTAGCCGAACCGACCAAAACTCCAAATACCCCGATGCCGGCTCTGACCCAGGCGATCGATCGGGGTGTCGAAAAAGCATAGCCGAAATAGAACCCCGCGCCAGCGGAGAGCGTGATGTCCTGATAGCCGGCCGGCGCCGGCGGCAGTCCCTCCGGCGGCTTAATGGACGTGCGTTTCTCGACGAAAAAGCCGAATTTCGCCTCATAAACGCCCATGGGGATTGAGAAGGCCCGCTCCCACATATAGCCATTAGGGCCACGCCATGGTTGACCGAGATCGATAAGGAAGTCCCATGCCGGATTCCATTCGAGCGCGATCTCTCCCGACTCCATCACGCCCATCATGTCCAAGGCCGCAATGCGCAAGGCCACGCGGAAACGATCGAGTTGCGGCGTATCACCCGGGATATAGGCGAGACTGATGTCCTCTTCGCCGGTGATCAGCTTGGCGATGGGGCCGCCGAGCCTGATGCCATAGTAGACGCCGTCGTGGAATATCAGCGCGCATGGTTTGAAGAGTTCGCCGAGTTCGAAGCGAATGCCAAAAAGCCAGCCGAATTCGCGATCGAGCTTGAAGTTGAGCTTGTCTTTCTGCTTCAACCCCTGAATCGCTTTGATTTCGTTTGCCAGATCGGCCTTTGTCAGGTCCAGCAATGCGTCGAGGAGTTTTTTGTCCAGGCCGATATTTTGCGCAACCAGCAGCCACTGGAGCTTGAAGAATCCGTCTGCTGCTCCGGGCGAGGCATACCAGGCGAGGAAGCCACGATTCCTTGCGTCTGCCGTGTCGTGCGCGTAGACGAGCGTTCGCGCCTTCTTCTTCCCGGCATCGTCCTCGTTCTTGAAAAGCTGCCAGGAAAGGATGCTGAGGTTAAAGCCATCAGCCCAGATCGCACCCGCCTTCTTGCCGTCGGCCAGCGTAAAGACGCCGGCATCGATCTCCTCGAATTCGATGGTCAGCAGGCGAAACAGCGATATCTTCAAGTTGCGGCCGCTCAATGAGGCAAGGCCGACCCCTGGTTTTCCGAACTGCGGCTTTTTTTTCGGATCATCGGAAGACGCGACCGAGACGCCGGTGCGAGCGACAAGGGAGAACTGCCCGGCGCCGTCCAGTGTCGGCGTCCGTCCGAATTCAATTTGCGTATCGAAGTATGGATAGCCATAACGACTGTCGGGCGAGCCTCCCACGAATGTCGGTTCCACCAACGGCACGGTCTCGGCGGCAAGGCGTGACCTTATCTCATCCGGCTTGCCACGTAGCAGTCCTACTCCGACAGGCCGGATATCCAGTCCCGCGATGGTGATCCTGCGTGGGTCGGCAAGGGGGAAGCGGATGCCGCGAAGGTCGAAGGACAGCCCGCGCATGAGTCCCATCGCGATGGCTCGCCCTCCTTCAACTTCCGGAATGCGGATCCGGAAATCAGAAAGGTTAAGAGGCTGGGACGCCTCGAAGTTGAAAGCGCCGAGATTCCAATCCTGGCAGATGATGTCAGCATCGTTATCGAGTGTCGTGTCGCCATCATGGGAGCCGACACGAATCCCTTTGAATTTCACTTGGTCGATGAAAGCGACATCAATTTCTAGGCTCCGCGGTGTGTCGAAAGTCGCAGCGAAGCTGAAATCACGCGGCTTGCCCGTGACCGATCCAGTGGTCGGCGGCAATGTTCCGGAAATGGTGATCGGGTCCCAATCGAAGCGCCGACCGAAGAGCTCGCGAATGTCGAGCTTGAACGAAATATCACCGCTTAGAATCGTCGTGCCCTTGACAGTCGCGGAAAAGCGTATGAGCGACCACGCGACATCGGCATTGCCCCACGTCGGTGGCGCGTTCTGAGGTTGGCCCACATCGCTGGTCCAGCCCGCTACTTCGGCGACTTTCTCGATCCGACCCCAGACATCCAGAGCAACCGGCAGCGAACCTTCTGGGGCGCGGCCGCCCACCGCCGCGAAACGCGCCGCGATGTGCGAGAAGCCGCAAAGCGTCTTGAGCACCGGATCGCGATCGAGGTCGATTTTGGGATTGATGATGAGGGTACCGCGCCACTCCTTTAGCTGCAACTCCTCGGGCAAGAGGCCGACAAATGCGGCGACGGGGTCGTCGCCCTGTTGCGGGTCGAGCATAAAGGGATCCGCGCGCCCCTTATCTGCGTAGGCGTTTGTCACTTCCTTGAGTATTTCGGGGAAGCCGCGTGTGCCGCCGAGCTTGATGATCAAGGTGGTCTGGTCATCGAGGAACATGTCCCACGCCTTGCTGCCCCCGAAAGTGCAGAAATCAAATCGATGGTTCCAAAGCGCGGCAACGCGATCAAGCGGATGAAGGCGTGTGGAATCGGCGTTGGGGTCCCCTGAATCGGGGCGCCGCAGGCGGCGAGAAATGATCAGGTAGTCCGGCGGCTCGCCGGCGAGGTCAGCCAATCGTGCGAGCGGCACGCCCATATCACGCAAAATTTGCGCGAACGTCTCGGCGTCGACCGCTTCTTTCAGAAGTTCAGCGTAGACTTCATGCGTGAGTTCGGCGCCAAAGCGAGCGGCGAGATCAATAAGTTGCTCGCGCATTTCGCCGGCAAGCTGGTCACGATCTCGCCAGACTCCTTGTGCGAATTCGAATATGGGAGGAAGTCCTTGTAGAAGCTCCGCCAAGAGGCCTTGCGGCGCCTCCTTTAGACCCTTGAAGTAGTCGTTCACCGCATTCGTGAGCTGGTCGGTGATAAATGCCTCAAGAATGGCGCGGTCGTCCGCCAACGTTTTTGACCCGAGAGCAGCAATCGCCCGGTTCGCAAGCTCCATTGTGGGAGGCGCGTATGCAAACTGCAGCAATCGCTCTAGCAGACCGCTCCCACGATCCGGATCCAGCAGTTCGCCAATCTCATCCGGCGAGGCTTCCTTGAGGGCTTCGTCATAGACGTCGAACCCAAGAACATCCGGCGGATTTCGCGCGAGGGCGTCGCGAGCAGATTCGAGGCGCTCCGAGGCCTCGATGAGATCGTCGAAGCTCCAGTCGTCTGGGCTTGGCAGAGCCGGTCTGAGGCCGACGAGGTAGTCCCATAGATGTTGGCGGGCCGTTTGCCACCCTGCAGGCGGCGTGCCGCGCGGGTCGCCGGTCCAGAACCAGTAGAAGTTTTCCAGCGGACCATCGAATGCAGTTCGACCCGCGGCCAGCGCCATTGCTGGCTGTTTGAACGGATCCGTGCTGGCTGCAGCCCTTGCCCGAACTCGTTTGGCAAGGCTGTCGGCGGATGGTCCGCCAAACAGAAAGTCGGCGGAATCGTTTGGGGTTGGAACGGACCATGCGGTCAAGGCGCTCTGCCTCATCGGCTGTTTGCCGCTGGCGAGCACCGTCGCGGCTTGTCCAACCGAACGAGGATCGAACGCGCCGTCCGCCGTACGGGTTGTTGTCGGCGCCGGCGCAAGCACGCGCAGCAAAGGCAATTGGGTCGGAGCGACTCGCAGACCTTCGATGTGTTCGTAGTCCGTCGGATCGGGCTTCGAGAACGCATCCCGCATGTCTTTATTAATCTGCTGCAGCCACTTCGCCCCTTGCTCTGCAAGGCCATCCTTGGGGTCCTGCGCGCTACCCAGATTTGAGAAAGCCCATTTCGGATCAAGCATCGGTAGCACGAGCGTGGGCTGGCTCGCGATGGCGACGCGGCGAGAGACCTCCAACGTCTTGACACCACCGCGTGTCTGGTAGGTCGCCTGCTCGGGCAACTGCATCGCGAAGGCCGTCGCCTGCGCGCCTGTTGTCTGCAGGGGAATCTCGACTGTCGGAAAAATGAAACGCAGGCCGTTTGAGCCGTCCCTAATCGGCTTGAAATGGAGGGCGACCACTTGAGGGCTTCTCGCCCCAACGGCGCCTTTCGCCACTGGGGCGTCGAAAATCAGCGCGGCGTCCGCTGCGAAACCCAGAACCTCGCGTGGCCGTTTGCCTTGCAGCGGCGTCGACCGGCCCCGAACCCAGTAAGGCGGCTGCAGTCGCTTGTTTTTCAATGGTTGCGGTGTTTGCGGTTCCTTGTACAGCACCACGGGATCGACAGTCTCCAACCGGGCGGCCACCTGGAGATCCTTCATAGAGTCTCCGATCACAATGGCCTGATTGGTCTCGCCCTGCGGATCGACTGTCGGTTTGACGTGGCCCTGACGCCCACTGAGCGGAAGCCGGTCATCAACAGAGAAAATCAGTGGATGGCCGTGCTCGTCCATAAGAGCCGGCGTGGCGAGTCGCATTGCTCCCCCTACCTCGGCCGGGACGAGTGACCAGCCACCATTGACCCATGTGCCGAAGCTGAACTCGATGCGGGTGGCGAGGTGCGCCTCGGAAACGACGTGCTGGAAGTGGTAGCCGTTCTCCTTGAGATCGAGCGGGCGGGTTGGATCGAGCACATCGCCGTTGAGATAGACGGCATTCGAATGTGGCCAAAACAGCACGTCGAAGGCATCGTCCGACATGCGCATCCGCTCGACAACGAATTCCTGTATGACTTGCGTGCCCGTCGGTGTCCTGCTGAACCTATCCTTCACCGTCAAATAGGGTGCGCCTCCGCGCGGCCATATCTCGACAACACCCTTGGATGCGTTGGGAGACATCAGCGTCGAGGTCCAGTCGAGCGACCATTCCGAGGGCTTGAGCCAGCCGGTATTTGCTATTTTCGCCGCAGTCCCGAATTCGGAGGCGCGAGGTGTGACCAGAACGACGCCCAGTTGCTGGTCCGGGGCGGGGACGGTAATTTTCGTAAAGCCCAGAGGGATCGTCGACGGGCCAAGCTTGAAATCAATGGTCCCTGTCCAATTTGCGTCTCCTGGCAGGGGTTCTATGTCGTTTCCGGCCACCCGGCATTTCAAATCGAAGGTGAGTTGCTTGAAGATAAGGCCGGCGAAAGGGCCATTAATCCAGACTCGTACGACGGGACCGGCTACGAGTTGCAGGGACAGCTTTGCGGAGCCGAGCGGGTAATCGCGTGCGGTTCCGTCAACCTGATAGACATTGGCGAAGAGCCTCAATGCAGGCATGTCTCAGCCCTCCCCTCTCGCGGCGCAGCCCATTGGCGATACCGTTTTCGACTGTGGTGTTCTGTTGGAAGCCCAGACCAGTTCGTCGACGTCGGATGCAGTCAGGACGGACAGCACCGAGACGGGCAGGCTCCAACTGAAGGTCTGTTTGTGCAAAGTAACGAGGTCGCGTTTTCCATTCGCGAGCACGACGTTGTGGGTCGTTTCGAGATTCGGATCGTCGACAATTCGATATTGCTGACTGCTGCCGCGTAGCCGCAGCGCCTTGATCTTGAGTTTGGGCGAACGCAAGCAGATCCCTGCGTCTTCCCATTCCTTCAACGACCAGGTCGGAGGATCTGTTTGGAACGGCGCGACCGCGTCGAATTCGATCGTTCCTTGTAGCGCTTTGGGGGACGCGAGGACCCATTCCTGGGCGTAGTAGTTGTCGGCTTCTCCCGGGTTCGCAGCCAGCGCTGCGGACGCCCAACTTCCAAGAGCGGTATCGCCGCGGACACCAAAGACAGTCATCGGCTCACGAGTTAGGCGTGCTGCGGCACACCCTTTCAAATATTCGCTGTCCGATCCACCGGTGACAAGGAAAGCACGAGCGAAGCGTTGCCGATCTTGTCGACCTGGTAGCGCGCGACATATGGCGCGGATGTCTGCTTGCACGGCTAGCACCGGCGCCGCACGTGCAGCCGCGCCCGCGTTCTTGGACGGCGCAATCGCCTTGACGCAAAGACTGCCAACAAAGGCGTTCCACACCGCCGCCTCGTGCGTCTTCAAGGCGGCCGCCAGCTTCTGTCGCTCGGGGCGGGTAAGGCCATCGCCCTCGCTGCCCGCGTCCTCGACCCACGCCCTTGAGCGATTAACCTGTAGAAATGTCGCCAGTGCCTGCTGCTCGTCAACGTCGAGATGCCCGCCCGATGGATTCACCTCTCGCAGTCGAACGTCGACTGTTCGAACGATCGGCGGATGCGTATTTTTGTTGTCGAGGTCTTGCGTGCCGGCCGACCAGACCGCCAGACGCAGGCGATCGCCGGGAAGCACGCTGGGACCGCCTGTGGGGCGACCGCCGTAGTGAAAGCATCGGCGATTATCGAAAGCCTCTGCGCCGTATTGGCGATCCGTTATGGCTTCCGGTCCGACAACCGTTGTGCGCGAGAGGTTTCCTGTGGCGCAGCCCGTCGCGAGAATTGCGATCGCCAGCGCTAACCCCTTATGGAGAGTGCCGTGACGGACGTTGGCAGCCGGTGAGGACACGAGGTGCTCTCCTGAATCAAGGCATCGGCGGCAGGCCCGCCTCATCGAGTTTGAAGGAAGAAGTTGTTCTCGATAGCGTCGGACTACAGACGGCTTTCACAAGCGCGTACTTTCCGGCCGGCGGCTTAGCATAGTTCCAGCGATATTCGGCCGCCTTCGGCCACTCTGCGAGAGCGCGGCAATCCGCGTAGAGCTTGTCGCTCGTGAGTGGCCTCTTTGCGAGCCGACTGCGATGGTCGTGCAGTTCGTCCAGCTTGCCTTTTAGCTCTTTCTTCTCAGCACTTGTGAGCCCATTGAAGGCGCAGGCCGCAATGACAGCCTCGATGAGTTGAGCTTGCTCTGCGTCTCCCCATTTTCCGACGTTTGTGGGGAGATTCGCGAAAGCCAGTGCAAGCCGCAGGCTCGGTCCGCGGAACGAAGTTAGCGAAAGGAATCCGGCCCATCGAACGTGACATCGCACAAGCAGTGCCACAGCGACTTCCGACGTGAACATCTTCGACAACCGAACCTTCTTTGATCCTGCGGGCTTGCCGGGACGATCGGCAGGATCGATCTCGAAGGAGAGAATGTCGCGAAGTCGCGCACGACCCAAATCCCACTGTCGCTTCCGATAGCTTGGCACATAGCGGCCGAGCGCCAACCAGCGCCAGAACCAGTGAGTGGTGTGCAGCCACTGCAGGTCATCAAGCCTCTTCTTGCCGGGATCCTGTGAGGCAGTATCAAGCGGCGCCCAGTCTATCCGACCGATGTAGTTCCTGGTGCTCGGCCAACTTGGCTTCTTCGGCCCCGCGGAACCCGCAGGCCAGTCAGGTTTCAGCGAGACGCCAAATGGATCGAAGAATTTCGCTTTGGCGTCGGCTGCTTCTCGCCCTGCCCAGTATGCCAGATAAGGCGCCAACTCTCCTGCCCCGGCGACTGCGTCCGGTTTGCTGGGCTTGGCACCGCGCGCTGGGGCAAGAGCCCAATTGTAGGGTCCGCAGGAGATTACTGCGTCATCGTATCCGTTAATGCCGTCGAACCGGCCCCCCGATTCGATTTCGCATATCGCACGCAGTACTCGGAAGGTAGCTTTTGTTTCGTCCTTTGTAATCGAACCCCAATCGATTCCTATCAGCGTTTCTGGGAGGATCTCGTCGGCATCGCTCCCATGCCGGACATAGCCGCCTTGCCAGTCCTTGCTGAAAATCGCGATGCCACCGCCCGGCTCCATCTTGTCCGGCGAGGTCTCATGCGCCGGACGAAACAGCCCCGTAAGATCGCAGACACGAACGACAATGCGCTTGAGCTGCGCTTTCTTTCCCCCATGAAATGCCACAAGGCGCGGATCATCGTATCGCCAGTGGTTCCCAAAAATCGGGTCATTTGCTGTCTCGATGTGTTCGAGGTTCCCCTTGTTGCGATAGAACAGATCAACCACGACAGGGCAGCGGTACCGCTCCTTTTCCCATGCCGCGAGACACGTCATGAAGCCGGCAGCGTTCTCGTCTCCGTCTTTCGGACCTTTGTAGATATGCTGATTGGCAACGGCCTGAAGTCGGTCGAGCCATCTCGGCGGCGGAGGTCCCATAATTTCCTGAGCGACGCGAGATCCGGATGCGTAGATTTGGAACTCGCGAACCGCATGTCGCAGCCAGATCGCTTTCGCTCCTGCACCATCGCCTGAGAAGAACAGATTAAAGCCCAATGCAGCAAGGCGATCGGCGAGGTCAACCACACAACCCTCCGCTGCTTTGTGCCAAGCGCAGGTATTGTGATGCGAGATCGACGCAAGGCAACATGACCCCGCGCGCCAGCGTGAAGCGCAAGACTCCCCCCTTCTTGCCGCCAAGCCCCTCAATATTGCGCGGCGACTACCCCATTGCGAGCGTTGTATTTCGACGTTAGTACTTCGGTTAAAAATTTGCAATAGAGCGAATTGAGCGCGTTAAAGGTGCGATGATCCTGCAGGTGCCAAGACTGTGATTTCAACACCGCCATATGGAGAATTACAGAGGCAAAATCCGATTTCACCTATGGAAATCGTTGCCATTCGCCCACGAATCGTACGAATAAAGAGCGCATGTTTCGTAGGATTAACTACAGCCATAATAACTGTTTATAGGTTTTGCTCATTCGTTACTGTCTCACAGGAGGTCGCATGACACCCATCGACACTCAAACACGCCAAGTGCTCGGCTTCGAACCGATCGTCATCGGAGTGCTATGCTTGGCCTGTCTGATCTTCATTGTGGGCATCATCCAAGCGGGCCACGCCAGCCTAATGTGCGACCCGCTTCCAACGCCTCCACCGGTTGATCCGACAAACGGTGGTCTCTGTGACGCCCAAGGCAGACCTCTCGCCAACGCCTACTTGAGTTCCACCGTTGTTCCACTGTCCGCCACCCTTGCCACGTTCTTCGGAGCAGCCCTCGGTATCGCGAATAGAGAAACCCCGACATTAGCCGCACGCGCTCGCGATAGGCTTCCATCTTTTCTGAGCTGGGCTGGTCTGCTTCGCAGGGACAGCAAAACCTACACCCTGATTCAGACGTTGGCAGCTTATACCTACCTTGCCGGATTGTTGGCAGCAGGAATATATCTATTCCGCGACCTGCAGCCGCCGACGACCGAAACCCTCGATTCCCCTTACACGCACATGATCATAAAGGCTTGCGGAACCTCCCTCGCCGGCGTTGTTGTTGGCGTAGTCGCATTGGCGCTCGGAGTAAAACCGCAGAGCGGCAATCCATGACCAATCCCATAATGTGTGCGAGCATTTTCTGGCGGCGGTCAGGTTCAGGCGGGATATTGCGGGATGATCACAGAGCGTCATTTGATCCAGACACCAAACCCATACCTCAGCTCATTTGCGGATGCGGTCAACATACTGAAAAGTAACACATTTTTTTCTTTGGTTACATTGATCCACAAACAGTCCGCTCGATACCCGTCGGGAACGCTGGATCACGCCGCGTTACGCTCGAGTGAAGATCGCTTTGAAAGGCCTGCCTTCAGGATCTGTCGTGGTGCAAATTCGGCGCGCGACGAGTTGATAGAAAGCAAAATTAGGCAGTCGTCCTGTGACGTCGTTATCGGGGGAGAAATGCGCCCTTCCCTATCTCACAATGCAATGCCGAATTTCACGCCCCTGCCTGTGATCGGGATGACTGAAATGGGGCCGCAAGCAGACGGTCCGGTTTCAGAATGAGCTGTTCATAACGCGGCCCGGGCTTTTCGTATCTGATGTCATGGCTTACTTCGTGGCCACGC
Source organism: Mesorhizobium sp. M6A.T.Cr.TU.016.01.1.1 (assembly GCF_003952585.1). Taxonomy (NCBI): domain Bacteria; kingdom Pseudomonadati; phylum Pseudomonadota; class Alphaproteobacteria; order Hyphomicrobiales; family Phyllobacteriaceae; genus Mesorhizobium; species Mesorhizobium sp. M6A.T.Cr.TU.016.01.1.1. Next base: position 5,315,928 of record NZ_CP034452.1, on the reverse strand, counting down.
CCTTGGCCGCCTGTTCGATGAGCTTGGCGACAGCCGCTGGATCGGAGACGTAGACGGCGTGGCTGCCGGGGACTTCGACCGTCGTTGCTCCGGCGCGGGTGGCCATCTGGTGCTGTGCCGGCGGCGGGATCATTTTGTCGTCGGCGGCGACCAGATACCAGCTCGGCTTCACTTTCCATGCCGGAGCGGTGACCTTGCCTTCGAGGGCCGGGATGCCCCACGGAACCTGCGAGTCGGCCATGAAGGCGGCGAGCGAGGGGCGCACGTCGGCGGCGAAGGACGCGGCGAACTTCTCCTTGTCGAGCATCAGGAAGCCGTCGACGGGCGGCAGGATCGGCGGCACCGGAGCGCCGGGAGGCGGGTTGGCGATCAGGGTCGCAACCGACTCGCCGACATCGCCGGCGAAGGCCGCGATATAGACGACACCAGCCACTTTGGGGTCGGTGCCGGCTTCCGACACCACGATGCCGCCATAGGAATGGCCGACCAGGATGACATCGCTCTTGGCTTCGGCAATGGCGCGCTTGGTGAAGGCGACGTCGTCGGCGAGCGAGGTCGTCGGGTTCTGGACGATGGTGACGTCATAGCCGTCCTTCTTGAGGATCTGGTAGACGCCGTCCCAGCCGGAGCCATCGACGAAGCCGCCATGCACGAGGACGACGGAATTTGCTGCATTGTTCGACATTTGAGTTCTCCTTTTCAAAGCGTTGTTGGGTGTTGGTTGGTTGAGGCCGGTTGAACGTTTGTTGCAGGAGGACTATGCGCCGGCGGCAGCGGCTGCGCTTTGAGGGGACATTCAGGACCGCTTGATTTTCCCTTGAGATCACTTTGATTTTGCGCTCAAGACGCGGCTAATGTGTATGACGGGCAATTTCCGGACGATTTGGAGATAGCGATTTGTCGTATCATTTTGAGGATTTTGCTCTGGATGGCGAGCGGCGCGAATTGCGCCGTGGCAACGAGCTGGTCCCCGTCGAGCCGCAAGTATTCGACCTGCTGCAATTTCTGATTCGCAACCGTGAGCGGGTGGTGAGCAAGGACGATCTGGTCGATGCGGTCTGGCAAGGGCGGATCGTCTCCGACGCCACGCTGGCCAGCCGTGTCAACGCCGCGCGCAATGCGCTTCGGGACAGCGGCGAGGAGCAGCGTCTCGTCCGCACCATCCTGCGCCGGGGCTTTCGCTTCGTCGGCACAGTGCGCGAGGAAGGCGGTGCCCAGACGACCGCACCGGCACCGGTGCAGCAAGCCAAGCCGGACCTGGGCATTCCCGCCCGTCCCTCCATCGCCGTGCTGCCCTTCGCCAATTTGAGCGGCGATGCCGAACAGGATTATTTTGCCGACGGCATGGTCGAGGACATCATCACCGGCCTGTCGCGCATCCGCTGGCTGTTCGTCATCGCGCGGAACTCAAGCTTCACCTACAAGGGCCGCGCGGTGAACGTGAAGCAGGTCGGGCAAGAGCTAGGCGTGCGCTATGTTCTGGAAGGCGGCGTGCGCAAGGTGGGCAACCGCGTGCGCATCACCGGCCAGCTGATCGACGCCGAGGACGGCAGCCATCTCTGGGCCGAGCGCTACGACCGCGAGCTGACCGACGTGTTCGCGCTACAGGACGAGATCACCGTCAGCGTCGTCGCGGCGATAGAACCCAATCTGCGCCGGGCCGAGATCGAGCGCGTCAAGCGCACGCGTCCCGACAGTCTCGACGCCTACGATCTTTTGCTGCGCGCACTGCCCGATGTCTACACCTTCATGCCGCGGGGCGCCGCCAGGGGCCTGCCGCTGCTCGACCGGGCCTTGGCCATCGAGTCGAGCTACGCCCTTGCGCACGGCTTTGCCGCCTGGGCGCACCAGACGCTGTTCATCCGCGGCGGCTTGCTGCCGGAGCATCGCGACAAGGCGGCCCGTCATGCCCATGCGGCGATCGAGCACGGTCCGGGCGATGCGATGGCGATGGCGCTCGCCGGCTTCACCATCGGCATGGTCGAACACGACCGCAAGCTGGCCGACGCGGCATTCGCGACCGCGCTTTCGCTCAGCGCCTCCTGCGCCTTCGTCTATGCCTTTGGCTGCGTGTCGGTGGCCTATGGCGGCGATGCGGCACGCGCCATCGACTGGGGCGAGCAGGCGATCCGGCTCTCCCCGCTGGACGCCATGAACTGCGTGCCGCACGGCATTGTCGGCTTCGGCAATTTTCTCTCCGGCCGTCACGAGCAGGCCGTCGCGGCAGGCCGGCGGGCGGTGGAGATGACCCCCGGCTTCAGCATGCTGCATGGCTGGCTGGCGGCTCCACTGGCAAGGCTCGGCCGGCTCGATGAGGCCAGGGCGTCAGCCGCGCGGCTCCTGGCGCTCGACCCGCATTTCACCATCGGCCGGTGGTCGGCGGCGGTGGGACTGGCGCCAGAGATTGCCGGTGAGGTGACCGACGCGATGCGGCTGGCGGGTTTGCCGGAGTAGGAGCGCTGGCCCAAACTATGTCCGCTTTTGGCGGACGGACGGGATCGTTGGATGACCACGAGAGGCGCATTGTGGTCAGGCAGCCTACGGGCCGCAAACGGACTGTCCGTGTTCGCGTTGTCCGGGCTAGAAACGACTGATGCGCCTAATGTGGCGCGACCACTTTGTGCAAGCTGACTTTGTGCCTTGCACCTTTCCGAAATGCGACCAATTGTTGGACTTAGCCTCGCACCCAGCTAGCTCGTCACTTCGAAGCCAACTTCAGGAAGCAGGCTGCTGCTGCCGGCCCTGGGGACTGGTAACTGTTGGTATTCGAGGACTATCAGGACTCTGCTGGAGCCGGCTCGCCAATGCCACCGTGAGAGCTTGCGCGAGGCACATCGGGGCTGCCAGCGAGCGCGAGAAGGTGTATTCGTGCTCAGGGACAGCGAAAAGCACCGAGGCTGACTTCGCGAGTGGCGACAAGGTGCTGTCGGAGATGGCGATGATCGGCACCTTGGCCGCAGCTACCTGTTCAACCACATTGACGACTTCCGTTGCGTAGAACCGGAAGGAGACCGCAAACAGCAGGTCGCGCTGGGTAATCGTGCGCGCCATGTAGGTTGCGAGGCCGCCGCTGGGATCCAGAAGAACGCATCTTTTGCCAAGCATCGTCAGGACGTAGCGAAGTAGGTCGACAACCGGGGCCGAGCGCAGCTGTCCTATCAGGTAGACTGTCTCACTCTTCTGCAACAGATCGACGGCCTCGACGATTTTGTCAGCCGAAACGTCCGCCAGCAAATCCTGCAGCGATGCGATATCCCGCACAACCAGATCCCGCAGAAACCCGAGTTCGCTTCGATCTTCGCGACTGCCCAACTCCGCTTCGAGAGCCCGCATTCTCGCCTCGAAGCCTGGCGCGGCAGTGGAAAGGCGCTTTTGAAACAAGCCCTGAAGCTCTTTGAAGCCCTCATAACCGAGTGACTGCGCGAAACGAACAAAACTGGACGCGTGGATTCCACAGCGCTCGGCGATCGCGCTTACCGACAGAACCGCTACGTCATTCGGGTTCTGCGTCAGATAGACGGAAATGGCCTGATACGACTTGCTCATGGCCTCGTAACGGTCATGCACAAGGCGGATGAGCTCTTCGTAGTTCTTCGGCGGTTCGGCGACATTCATATTCAAGATTCCTGCAAAATTCGTTGCAGTGTGCCCCGAACTCGTTGGAATTGCCAATGGATTGGCGAAATGGTCCGCAGCTTTCAATGCGGACCATTTCCCATCGTTCAATAGGCCTGCTGACCGGTCAGTTTTTCGATGATCTTGTCGATCGAGACCGCCAGGACGAGCAGCAACCCGGTGACGATAAGCCTGACCTCGTTCTTGACGCCCATGAGATTGAGGCCGTTTTGAACGGTTCCGATGACCAATGCCCCAAGCAGGGCCGCATGGATGGCGCCGCGCCCGCCGAACAGGCTGACGCCGCCAATAACCGCCGCGGCTATGGATTCCAGTAGAAGCGTGCCGCCGCCGACTCCTCCGCCGGAAAACACACCCACACCCAGCGTTCGTGAGGACGCAATGATGCCCGCAATAGCCGCGACGCCGCCTGCGATGGCAAACGCCGCGGCCCGGATGCGCGTCACCTTGATGCCGGAGCGCCTGGCGGCCTCGGCATTGTTGCCGATCGCGTAGAGGTAGAGGCCGAACTGCGATTCGTTGAGAATGTACCCGCCCAGCCCAAGCAGAACCGCAAATATGAGCACTGGTAGCGGAATTCCCTGATTGGCATTGAGGACGACGACCACCCCCGCGCCGATGAGTGCCGATACAGTCAACGGTATAGCGACCGAATGCATGACGGAGACTTCGAGGCCGACTCTACGTCTGCGCCGGACGCTGGAAAGAATGAGAAGCGCCAGCACTACGAGGCCGACCGCCCAGGCGAGCCAGGCGTAAATTCCTTCGATCGTCGTTTGTGCAATCAATTCGACGCCCGTACCCATGAGCCCGAACCGTGCCGTGGCAGGCAATAAAAGCAGCTGGATGCCGTTCAACGCGAGACCGAGTCCAAGCGTAACCACAAATGAAGGCACACCGATCCAGTTTACCCAGCGGGCTGAGCCCGAGCCGATTGCAGCACCAAGCAAGACCGACAGCGGAAGGGCAAGCCACGGGGAAATACCGTAGTCGACAATCATTTTGGCGCTCATCACTGCCGTGACGCCATGGATAGCCGCAATCGAGAGATCGATCTCGCGAACCAGAAGGACAAACATCAGGCCGAGCGCCATGATGCCGACGACGGTCGACTGCAGCAGCAAGTTCGAAAGATTGCGAGGTGTGATAAACACGTCGCTTTGAAGCGCGAAGAAGACCCAAAGCGCCACAAGTCCAATTATCACTGGCAACGCCCGAAGGTCGCTTCCAAGCAACTCGCCAAAGGTGCGGCGTTTCGGAGCCGCGCTTGCCGGGATCGAGACCATGACTTTCCTCCCTGAGGTGAGTTTTCGGCGGCGGATCAGCCGGCCAGATTTACACCTTCGTTGCCGCCCACCATCGCATTCACGACCGTCTCGCCGGTCACGTCCTTCGAGCGGAAACTGGCGGCGTTCGCGCCAAGGCGCATAACCTCGATCCTGTCTGTCGAGTTGACTACGAAATGATGGATGTCATGGCTGACAACGACCACACCGAGCCCGTCATCAGCCAGGCTGCGTATAAGGTCCGCAACCTGCTGCGCGGCCGAGTGGCTCAGAGCCGCGGTGGGCTCGTCCAAAATGACCACCTTGGGCTTCCACAGGACCGATCTGGCGATCGCGATGTTCTGGCGCTGTCCTCCCGACATCGCACCGACGGGTCGGGTCAGCGAGAGATTGCTGAGCCGCATACGGGACATGACCTCGCGAGCCCGCATCTCGCACTCTGCCCGCCTTATGCGACTGCCGAACAGGCGCGAGCCGGTAAGTTCGCGTCCCAAAAACAGGTTCTGCACGGCATCCAGATTGTTGCACAAAGCGAGGTCCTGGTAGACGGTGGCAATGCCATGCTTGGTGGCATCGGACGGGGTACGAACGAGCGCCGGCCTGCCTTCGATCTCGTATTCGCCGGAGTCAGCGGCGTGAACGCCTGCCATGACTTTGACGAGCGTCGACTTGCCGGCTCCATTGTCACCGACAAGGGCAACAATCTCGCCGGCGTGAACGTCCACGGACGCGCCGCGTAGCGCATGCACTGACCCAAAGGACTTCTGGATGTTGCGGAGGGAAATGAGCGGCACGGACGAGTTCGTGGCCGGCGCGTTCCGCATGGAAGGCGCATCTGCTGGTGCGGTCATTGCTTTCTCCTCCCCAGGCTTGGTGGGGGGCCATCCTCGGTGGCCCCCCTTGTTGGCTCTACATATTCTTCTTGCAGGTATCCGTCGTTTCAATGCCTTTGCAGATTTCCGCCCAGGTCCAGACACCGGCCTTCACTACGTCGCCGAGGTTATCCTTGGTGATGTTCGAGACCGGAAGGAATACGGCGGGTACGTCCATGAAGGTGTTGTTGACCTTGCCGTTGATCAGGTTCTGCGGAACGCCTTTACCAGCCACGATCGATGCCACCACATCTGCGGCATAAGTCGCCTGAACCTTGAGATCCTTGAGCACGGAGTTGTCCTGCCAGCCCTGTGCCACGTAGCGCAGCGCTTCGACGGTTGCGTCCTGTCCGCCAGTCACCAGCTTGTCGCCTGGTTTGAAGCCCTGGGAAATCAGGGCCGCAACCGAGCCGCCGGTCGTGCCGTCGTTCATGCCGATGAACACATCGACGTCGCCGCCATTCTTGGTGAGGCAGTCTTCGGCGAAGCTCTGGGCGATCGTCGGATCCCAGTTCTGCGTGTATTGCTCGCAGACGACCTGTACCTTTCCGGCATCGATCAGCGGCTTAAGGAATTCATCCTGGCCCGCTTCATACTGCTTGGTGCCATATTCGCCCTGGTTGCCCTTCACCCGGGCGACTTTTACCGGGGTTTTCGACATCGCCTTGATCAGTTCGGCGGCGCGCTTGCCCTGCTCCCGGCCAACGGCAAGCGAGTCGAACACCACGTGAGCCTCGGCCTTCCCGCCGACGGCATCGTGATCGTAGAGCACGACCGGCACATTCGCCTTGGCCGCCGCCGCCAGTTCGCCGGCGGCAAGATTGGCGTCAGCGGAAGTGAGGAGGATGACCTTCGCCCCCTGGGCAATGGCGTCCTCGACCTGAGACTGCTGCTTGGACGGGTCGCCCTGGGCGTTCGCGACGACGACTTCAACGTCCGGAGCTTTCTCCTTCATGGCCGCAACGAAAAACGGGGCATCACGGCTTTCAAAGCGGATCGTCGTTTCATTGGGCAGGAGAAAGAAAACTTTCGCCTTGTCCGCAGCAGCGGCGCCGCCCATCAGGGCCGCGGAAATGACGGTTGACGCGAAAAGGGTAGAGATCAGTCGTTCCATTCATACCTCCCGTGGAACAATGGTTACCCGGAGCTGCGGGCCAGAGATCTCTCTCCTCGCCTTCTCCTCCCCGGCTGAACATCGACGCTTGCAATGCTCATTGCACAATTATGTATTCTGCAAAACACGATGAGTCAAAAGAAAAATGCAACGATGCATGACTGATCTATGAACCCGCAAAAAGCATTGCATCGAGGTGCCAACGTTGGACCGTACCCACCTCGTCAAGCGGCCTTGCCTGCGGATCGGTTCACGACCAGAGCCGGATCGATCTTCCCCGAAAAGAAATCGATCACGTTTCGGACGGAAGCCACGGCCATGCGCTCCCCGCATTCTTTTGTAAGTCCGGCGATGTGAGGCGAGAGGATGACCTGATCCAGATTGACCAATGGGTTGCCTTCGGCCGGCGGCTCACTGTCGAAGACGTCGAGACCTGCGGCGCCGACCTGGCCGGAGCGCAAAGCATCAACGAGAGCTTGCTCCTCGACAATGCCTCCTCTAGCCGTATTCACGAGGATAGCGCCGCGCCTCATGACAGCAAATTCTGCACGGCCTATCAGAGGTTGATCGGCCTTCGGTATGTTGATCGAAATGACATCGGCCCACGACAAACCATCACGCAGCGTGTCTGCCGCGCGGACCGGACCTTCGGGCCAGCCTTGCTCTTGCAAGTATGGGTCGAAGGCCCTGACCTCCATGCCAAAGCCGGAAGCCATGCGCGCCAGATGGCGCCCAATTCGGCCAAACCCGACAATGAGGAGATGCTTGCCCGAGATCTCCTCCGCCTCCAAATTGTTGCGCCATCCCCACTCATTGGGTAGCCGTACCGAGCGATCGGCACGAAGCGCACGTTTGGATGCGGCAAGGATCAGCATCATGGCGTGTTCAGCGACAGAGACTGAATTCACATCTCCAACAATCGTGAGCGCGATGCCGCGTTCGTTTAACGACGGCAGATGCACGGCGTCATATCCAACCCCATGCCGGGAGACGACCCTCAGGCGATCGGCTTTCGCAACAGTCTCGGCAGACAGGGGTTGAGTGCGAAGGACAAGTGCGTCGGCCTTGCCGATCAGAGGTGCATATGACTGCTCGGACACTTCTTCGACATAGTCGAACGTGACATCGGGCAGGCTGTTCAGGAGAGCTACGCCGGAGGGATGCAGTTTCCCGGCAACGAGGATGTGCGGCATCAGTAGGCCCCCTTCTCTCCGCCGATAGCGACCCGACCCGTCAATTCCCGAAACCGACCGACACTTGCAGCCGCGGCTGCGGCCAGGAGGCGAGAGTCCCCCGCGACGGTGGTCATGTTAAACCCCCATTCGATGGCGCGGGCGGCGTAGTCGGCGGTGCCGCAGTGCAAGGCGGCTTTGATGCCGTTGGCTTTGCAGGCCGCCACGATCCGGTGCAGGGCGTCAATCATCTCAGGCTCTTCGCGATCGAAGCCGGGGGACAGCCTGCCCTGCGTCAGGCTGAGCGTCAGATCCGCGGGCCCGACATAGATCCCGTCCAGGCCGGGTGTAGCAGCGATCTCATCGAGGTTGTCCATTGCCTGCTTGGTTTCGACCATTGCAAAAGCCAGGATTTCGTCATTGGCTTCGCCGGCGTAATTGGCGCCGGCTGCAAAGCTGACCCTGGTTGGTCCGAAGCTGCGCTGCCCTGACGGCGGATAACGCAGGTAGCTGACGAACTCCGCAGCCTGCGCGCCGGAATTTACCATCGGGCAGATAATGCCATATGCGCCCGCATCCAGCGCTTTCATGATGATACCGGGTTCGAGCCACGGAACACGAGCCATGGGTACTATCCCGGAAGCCCGCATTGCCTGAAACATGGGCAGCACCGTGGAATAGTCCAAAGCGCCGTGCTGGATATCGATCGAAACAGAGTCATAGCCTTGCGCCGCCATGATCTCGGCCGTGAAGGCATTGCCGATCGAAAGCCAACCGTTGATTGTCGGTCGACCCTCGGCCCAAATCTGCTTCAGCTTGTTCTTTATCATCCGAGCCTCCTAGAAGACGATTTGCGCGAGCTTGGTATCGAGGTAGTCGTTAATGCCTTCGGTCCCGCCTTCACGTCCCATGCCGGAGTGGTTGGTGCCGCCGAACGGAGCCTCGGATGCCGCCAGCGCGAAGCTGTTTATGCCGACCATCCCGGCCTTGAGCGCGGAAACGGTACGACGCGCTCGCCCAGGCGAACGGGTAAATGCGTAGGCGGACAGGCCCATGTCCGAGGCATTTGCCCTGGAGAGCGCCTCCTCTTCCTCGGTGAAGCGCGTGATCGCCGCGATGGGACCGAAGTTCTCCTGGTCGAAGACCTTCATGTCGTCGGTGACATCGGTCAGGACGGTCGGCTCGAAGAAGTGGCCCGAATTGAGATCGGGCGCGCGACCGCCGCCAGTGACCAAAGTCGCGCCTGCCTTCACAGCATCGGCGACGATGGCATCGATCTCTCTGAATCGCGCTGCATTTATCAGCGGTCCCATTTGGGTCGATGGATCGAGCCCATCGCCCAGCTTGAGGGCCTTGGCCCTCTTGACGAAGCTGTCGACGAACTGATCGTGAAGGCTGTCATGGATGAAGAACCGATCGGGCGTTACGCACACCTGGCCGGCATTCGCAAATTTCGTAGGCACCGACACGTTGAGCGCGAGCTCGAGATCCGCGTCGTCATAGACGATCAAGGGGGCGTTCCCGCCAAGTTCCATCGACACTTTCTTGACGGTGTCCGCCGCATCCCGGATCATCTGCTGGCCGACGCGGGTCGAGCCGGTCAGGGATACTTTTCGCACGGCCTTGTCGGCCATGATTGGGGCGTAGGTCGTGGCTGTCGGCCCCACCACCAGGTTGACCGTGCCCTTGGGAAGGTTGGCACGCATGCAGTCGACCATCACCATGGCGACGCCCGGCGTTTGGCTTGACGGACGCACGACGACCGAGCAGCCGGCGGCCAGCGCCGGCGCGACTTTGCGCGCGAGAAGCGCTGCGGGAAAGTTCCAGGCGGTGAAGGCGCCGACGATGCCAACCGGTTCCCGGGATACTTCAAAACGGCCGCCGGGAACACGCGATTCAATGATCCTGCCGTAGATCCTCCGCGCCTCCTCGGCGAACCACCTGAATTGGTCGATCGCCAATGTCCACTCTCTCTCCGCCTGTGCGACGGGTTTGCCCGTCTCGAGCGAAATCATGCGTTTGGCTTCCTCGGCACGCCGGGTCAACTCGTCCGCGATCTTGTGAAGGGCGTCAGCACGGGCGAACCCGCTGGCGGACCGCCATTCCCGCAGCCCTCTGGCGGCCGACGCGAGAGCGGCCTCGGTATCAGCCACGGTCGCAACGGGCACGGCGCCCATTGCTTGGTCGCTGACGGGGCTCACGACTTCGGCTTGCGTCTTGTCCGATCCGGCCACCCACTGGCCATCGATGAACAGACCATAGTTCTTGTACATGGATCACCCAATCTCCCTGATGCTGACGGTGCGGCGCTCTGCCGCCGACCTGATTGCCGCCTCGGCCAGGACGAGGGCCGCATGGCCGTCCTCGAACCCGACTTCCGGCCTTTTTCCCATTTCGATGGCATCCACGAAGGCGCCGATTTCGGCCATGAAGGCCTCGGCGTATCGATCGATGAAAAAGTTGAGAAGCGGCGCCGCCTTGCCCGTGAAGTCGGCCCTGTAGAGGCTGGTCATGTGCGGCCGGCGATTTTCCGACACCAGCATGCCCCCGGAACCCAAGGCCTCCACACGCTGGTCATAGCCGTAAGTGGCCTGCCTCGAATTGTTGATGATGCATTGCTTGCCCATCGCTGTTTTGAGAACGACCGAAACGGTGTCGTAATCATCCAGCCGATCCATCAACACCTTGTCGACCAGCCGGCTTCCGGCAGCGAACACTTCAGTGACCTCTTCACCCAGAACAAACCGCGCCATATCGAAGTCGTGAATGGTCATGTCGCGGAAAATACCGCCGGAAGCCTCGGCATAGGCCACTGGCGGCATTCCAGGATCGCGCGATGTGATGACCACCTGGTGGAGATCGCCGATGTTCCCCGCATGGACCGCGTCGCGTAGCGCCCGATGACCAGGGTCGAAGCGCCTGACAAAGCCCAACATGATCGGGACATCGCTCTTGGACCGGATGACCTCTGCACACTTTTGGACGCGGCTTAAGTCGAGATCGATCGGCTTCTCGCAAAGAACCGGTTTGCCGGCAGTGACCGCCCTCTCGAGCAAATCAGCGTGGGTTGGCGTGGATGTCGCGATCAACACCGCATCGACGTGCTCGTTCTCGATCACGGCATCGACAGAATCGAAAACCGGCACACCCAGTTTAGCGCCCACCTCTTCAGCCGCGGGACGATAGACATCGAGCACGCCGGCAAGCGATGCGCGGGGATGCGCGGCAATGTTGGCCGCATGCATGCGACCGATCCTGCCGCAGCCAAGCACTGCGATTTTCAACAAGGCCTCCTCCCTTCGCACATTTTTGCAATGCTTGTTGCGAAACTCTTGCATTGTCAATTAATATTTCGTAGGTAACTCGAAACCTGATGCATGGGAGGAGATGCGATGTCCCGCGAGACCGTGCGCCTGACGATGGCGCAGGCGTTAGTGCGCTATTTGTGCAATCAATTCACGGAGATAGACGGGCAGAAGGTGTCTCTGTTCGCCGGTGTCTTCGGCATCTTCGGCCATGGCAATGTCACCTGCCTTTCCGAAGCGCTTGAAGCGGTACAGGACAAATTGCCGACCTGGCGCGGCCAGAACGAGCAGTCGATGGCACTCGCCGCGGTTGCCTTTGCAAAGGCGTATCGACGTCGCCGGCTCATGGTCGCCGCGACATCGATCGGGCCGGGCGCGACCAACATGATAACCGCTGCTGGAACGGCGCATGCCAATCGCCTGCCGGTGCTTCTTATTGCCGGAGATATCTTCGCAAATCGCGTGCCGGATCCGGTCATGCAGCAGGTCGAGCATTTCAACGATCCGACGATATCGGTCAATGACGCCTTCAAGGCCGTGACGCGGTATTGGGATCGCATCCTGCTGCCCGAGCAGATCATTTCGTCGCTGCCTCAAGCCGTCGCCGCAATGCTCGACCCGGCCGATTGCGGACCAGCATTTCTCGGCCTCGCGCAGGATGCGCAAGAGGTGGCGTATGACTATCCACTTGCCTTCTTTGAACCGACGACCTGGGCTGTGCCGCGTCCAAGGCCGGACCGCAACAAACTGTCAGAGGCCGTGGAACTGTTGAAGAAGGCAAAGAAGCCGCTCATTATATCGGGCGGTGGCGTCCGATACTCGATGGCCGAGGAACTGGTAGCTGATTTCGCGGTTCGGCGCGGCATTCCGATCGTGGAGACCATAGCCGGCAAAAGCGCTCTCACACATGACCATCCCGCGCACGCCGGACCTATTGGCATCATCGGTTCGACCTCAGCGAATGCGCTGGCGCAGGAGGCAGATGTCATCCTGGCGATCGGAACACGGTTGCAGGATTTCACGACTGGATCCTGGACTGCATTCCGGCGAGACGCCAGATTCATATCGATCAACGCCGCCCGCTATGACGCGAACAAGCATCGTGCGGTCGCGGTCGTCGGCGATGCGCTCGAAACGGTTACCGAACTGGACGCGGCGCTCGGCGACTGGAAGGTCAGTCCCGACCACATGAAGCGCGCGAAAGCACTGTTCGCGGAGTGGAACAAGCTCCTCGACGAATATCAGGCACCCACCAACGGGCCTGTTCCCACCTATGCCCAAGTCGTCGCAGTGGTGAATGAAGCCGCCAAACCGAATGACACGCTGATTGCCGCCGCCGGCGGCACGCCAGGCGAAGTCACCAAGGGCTGGCGAGTAAAGCAGAGCAACACGTTCGATTGCGAATTCGGCTTCAGCTGCATGGGTTATGAGATAGCCGCCGGCTGGGGTCATGCCATGGCGAAGAACGGCGACGGCACGCCAATCGTGATGATCGGCGACGGCACCTACATGATGATGAATTCCGATATCTATTCGACCGTGCTCGCCGGCCACAAGATGATCGTGGTGGTTTGCGACAATGGCGGTTTCGCCGTCATCAACCGGCTGCAGCAATTCAAGGGTGTTCCCGGCTTCAACAATCTCCTCAAGGATTGCCGCGTCAAGGAGCCGTTTGCCGTCGATTTCGTGAAGCATGCGGAATCCATGGGGGCGCTGGCTCGCCGTTGCGAAAGCCTCGCCGATCTCAAGGCCGCTATGGAATGGGCGCAAGAGACCGACAGCACCACCGTGCTCACCATCGTCACCGATGCCTTTGCATGGGTGCCCGGAGACGCCGACTGGGACGTTGGCGTGCCAGAGGTCTCCGAGCGTGAGTCCGTGCAGAAGGCGCGCGTCCAGCAACTTGAAATCCGCAGCAAGCAGCGGGTCGGAGTTTGACGTGAACCGGATAGATGGGAAAATAGCAGTCGTCACTGGCGGCACGCAGGGCCTCGGCGCGGCCGTTGCCAGGCTTTTCGCCCAGGCGGGCGCGGCAGGCATCATCACCTGCGGTCGCGACCGAAATAAAGGCGAGGATGTCGCCCAAGCGATATCAGCCGAAACCGGTGTCCCCGTCACTTTCGTGGTCGCAGACCTTGAGAATGTCGATCATTGCCGGACCGTCTTGGCGCAGGCCGAAGCCACATACGGGCGCGTCGACATCCTCGTGAATGCAGCCGGCCTCACCGATCGCGGAAACCTGCTCAACACCAGTCCTGAATTGTTCGACCGCATGTTCGCGATCAATGTCAGGGCGCCGTTCTTCCTGATGCAGGAAGCCGCGAGCTTGATGATCAGCCAGGGCATAAAGGGAAGCATCGTCAACATCGGCTCGACATCGGAGAGAGCCGGCCAACCCTTCCTGTCCTCCTATTCAGCGTCGAAAGGCGCCCTCGCCACCCTGACCCGAAATTCCGGCTACGCGCTCATGCGCAACCAGATCCGGGTGAACCAGCTCGATATCGGTTGGATGGCGTCTGACGGCGAAGACCGCGTGCAGCGGGAATATCATCGCGCCGAGGCAGACTGGCTGGCCAAAGCCGCAGCGGCTCAACCCTTTGGCCGGCTGCTCGCGCCCGAGGAGGTTGCCCGTGCGGTTCTCTTCCTGGCATCGGACGATTCCGGCATGATGACGGGCGCGGTTGTCCATTTCGATCAATCGGTTTGGGGCGCCTATGATGGTGGACCCCCGGCACCCGCACTGGCCTTATCCGCATGAGGACGCGATGATGAAAACCATAAAAGGACCCGGCATTTATCTGGCGCAGTTCGCAACCGACGAGGCGCCGTTCAACACGCTTCCCGGCCTCGCCGGCTGGGTCGCGGACAAGGGCTTTGCCGGCGTCCAGATACCGACCTGGGACACGCGCCTCATCGATATGAAGCTTGCGGCCGAAAGCAAGACGTATTGCGATGAGCTGAAGGGCGTTGTCGCCGAAAAGGGCCTCGAACTGCCCGAGCTCGGATCACACATCACCGGTCAGCTGGTGGCCGTGCATCCCGCGCATGACCGCATCATGGATAGTTTTGCTCCGGCGGCCGTCCACAACAACCCGGCAGCCCGGCGCGCCTGGGCAGAGGAACAGATGAGGTTCGCCGCCCGGGCTTCGCGCAACCTTGGCATCGACCGCCATGTGAGTTTCACGGGCTCGCTTCTGTGGCCGTACCTCTACCCCTATCCGCAATGGCCGGAAGGTCTGGTCGACGATGCCTTCGACGAACTGGCCCGTCGCTGGCTGCCGATCCTCAACGACTTCGACGAGCAGGGTGTGGATCTCTGCTTCGAAATCCATCCCTGTGAGGATGTTCATGACGGGCTGACATTCGAGATGTTCCTCGAGCGAGTCGGAAACCACCCGCGCTGCAACATCCTTTACGACCCCAGCCACTTTGTCCTGCAGGCCCTGGATTACCTCGCCTTCATCGATCACTACCACGAGCGCATCAAGATGTTCCACGTCAAGGACGCGGAGTTCCGGCCCAACGGCAAGACTGGTGCATATGGTGGTTTCCAGCCATGGTCCAAGCGCGCCGGACGCTTCCGGTCACTCGGCGATGGCCAGGTGGATTTCGGGACGATCTTTACCAAGCTATCCACCTACGGCTTCGATGGTTGGGCCACTCTCGAATGGGAATGTTTTATCAAGAACCCTGAAGACGGTGCCGCGGAAGGCGCCAAATTCATTCGCGAACACATCATCCGTGTCGCCGACCGCGCTTTCGACGATTTCGTAAAATCTGGCGCCAACAAAGCCGCCAACCGGGCGATGCTCGGGCTAGACTGAGGCAGAGACAAATGTCCGATACGACGAAGACGAGGCCCCTCCGACTGGGTATGGTGGGCGGCGGCCAGGGAGCCTATATCGGCAACATTCACCGCATCGCCGCGAGGCAGGACGGCGCATGGCAACTCGCCGCGGGAGCTTTCGATGTCGACGCGGCCCGCGGCCACGCCTTTGCGGCTCGCGAAGGCCTCGATTCCAGCCGTTCCTATGACGACTACAAGGCAATGATCAAGGGAGAGTTGTCTCGCGAAGACAGGATAGACGCCGTCGCCGTCTGCACGCCGAACTTCACACACTTCCCCATCGGCAAGGCTTTCCTGGAAGCCGGCTTTGACGTCATTTGCGAGAAGCCGCTGACGGCAACCCTGGAAGACGCCATTTCGCTCGAGAAGCTGGTGCGCGACAGCGGCAGGTTCATGGGCGTGACCTACACCTATTCGGGCTATCCGATGGTGCACGAAGCACGGCACATGGTCGCCAGCGGCCAGCTCGGAAAGATCCGGACCGTCCAGGTCGAATACCCGCTGGAGTGGATGGCGACCGCCATCGAGACAGAGGGCAACGCCCAGGCAGCTTGGCGTACCGATCCAAAGAAAAACGGCAGAGGTGGCTCGATCGGCGACATCGGCACACATGCCTACCACCTTGCGGGTTTCGTCTCCGGCCTTAAGCTTGAGTCTCTGACGGCGGATCTCGCTACGTTCGTCCAAGGGCGGGCGCTCGATGACAACGCTCATGTGATGCTTCGGTATCAAGGTGGCGCCCGCGGTCTTCTATGGTCTTCCCAGGTGGCGCTGGGATCCTCAAATGGTGTGCGGCTGCGCGTATTCGGGGAGAAGGCTTCGATCTCCTGGTTCCAAGAACAGCCGAACGAACTTGTTCACGCGCGCCTTGGCGGGCGAACTGAAATCATCAAGCGTGGCGCCGACGATCTCAGCGAAGCAGCAAAGGCGCGAACCCGAACGCCACCGGGACATCCGGAGGGATACTTGGAAGCGTTCGCCAATCTGTATGCCGGGTTCGCGGAGGCGATCCATGCCAAGCGCGAAAAGCGCGAGCCCATGCCCATAGGTCGTGATATCCCAACTGCCTACGATGGCCTGAAGGGCGTCGCCTTCGTCGACGCAGTCGTTGACAGCGCGACCGCTACTAACCCTGCTTGGATGACGCCCGTCGCCGTTTGAAACTGTGTCTGCTGTCGGGCATCGACAGAGTTGATCTCAATGTCCGATATGAGGCGCAAGGCAGTCATAAGCTGCAACGTGGCTCCGTCGAGCAGACCATGCATGATCTAGCATCCATGTGGCCTAAGCTGTGTCTTAAAAGCTTTCCAAACTTGCGATAAATCAGAGGCTGCCGTCGAAGCACGTTGTCTGCCATTTCCCGGCAGTAGGATGTCGGCCGCGATCGAATTGAGACCATTCCATAATGCATCTGACACGCCTCGAGCTTTATAAACGGGTCTGCGATAGGCCTCTCAGTAAGGCCGCCCCGGAGCTCGGAATTTCTGGCACGGCACTAGCCGCTATCTGCAAACAATTCCAAGTTCCCTACCCCGGTTCAGGGTACTGGACCCGCAAGTCTCTCGGGCTTCCGGCAGAGCTGCCAACGCTGCCGGAAGCACCTGAAGAGGCCATCGAAATAACACCCTCCGCCCCAAAGCCACCACGACAGAAGAGAACGTCGGCAAAAAGCTCCGCACGCCAGACAAGGTCATTGGCGAAACCCCGTCGCCCGGCACGTCACCCGCTGCTGTTTGGTGTCGAAGAACATTTGCGAAAAACGCGGGATGTGAAAGAGGGCGAGTTCCTGAGACCCTACAAGCGGATCCTGCCAGATCTGATTTCTTCAGAAACTGCGCTGCTGCGCGCGCTCTCGATCGCCAATGAACTCTACCTTGCGCTGGACGAACAGGGATACCGAGTTCACATCGCTGAGGCCGCCGGTGACCTTCATCGCGTCCACGTCAACGAACAGGAAGTGGAGCGAAAGGACCGCAAGTACGGACGCTACCACTCCGGAAGCATCTGGGCTCCGGACCGACCGACCGTCTTCTACATTGGTACGGTGCCAATAGGGGTCGCTCTCACCGAGATGACCGAAAGAGTGACGATGCGATATCTCAACGGCGACTACCATCGCGAGGACAGCAGGTTCATACGCTCAGCTAAGCCTTGGCAACTGACGCATTCCTGGACAACAGAGCAGGATATGCCTTCGGGACGTTTTCGGGTGATTGCCTACTCCCCGAAAACGGGCGTCGATTGGTCCGTTAGCTGGCAGGAGACCGAACACGACGCGCTTGGCACGCTGATCCCAAAAATCGTCGAGACCTTGGAAGCGGCTAAGGACAATGTGCAACGCCTTATGGACGCCGAGGATGTGGCCGCGGCGAAGAGGAAAAAAGAGCGAGAGGAGGAGTGGGAGCGCTATGAAAGGCGAGAGGATGCCCGCAAGACGGCTCAAGCTCTTGCCGATAGCCAGCAGCAGCTTGCGGAAATTATCGAGAGGTGGGGAAAGGCTATGACGGTAGAGCGCTTTTTCACGGATGCGGAAGAGCGCCTAAAGTGCATGAACGATGAGCGTCGGCAGCGCCTAGGGGAGCGCCTGACGCTCGCGCAGGCTATGATGGGAAACGTGGATCCGCTGGATTTCATAGAAGGCTGGATAGCCCCGGGGCAGAGACACCGTCCAAAGTTCGGTAGTGACGTTCCCGGCTCCGACGGGGTGGATAGCGACAGCTGACGAGTGAGGTCGTGATAGCGATACTGACGATCAACGAGCAGCTTCGAGTGTTTTGAACAGTCGGTCGACGTGTGAACCATCCTGATTGCACAACGTAGCCGCCGATTGCCGCATGCGTCGCTGGAAGGTCTTTCGAAGCCGGAATTCTTAACGCTTGCCAAGTCGTGCTTACCGAATCTGGCCCAAACCGGACCTTGATATTAGGCCTGGACCTCCGGCTGGAAGCGGCCCTCTCAGGAACCGCTCTTGAAGGCGATCAGGATCGTCCCTGGTGGCATCTCCTTCGCGTCCAAGTCTACCGTATCAAATGGGTGCGCACCGTCGGCGAGAAACGCGTCGATCATGGCCTGACGCTCTTCTGAGTTTCGCCATGACTGTTGGGCGAACCGCATAATGGGGGAGTCCGCAACGCCCTCATACTCCACGACAATTCCAGCAAACTCAGCTTTGGCAACAACACGATTGATAATCTTGTCCACCTCTTCGTTGTAGGTGTGGATGACGTGTTGGATGAAGGCCGTGTCACCATCCGATGCCTTCAGAAGGCGCTCGATTGTCCTGAAATTCGCGATCGGCGTATTCTCATCGCCGAAGAACATCCCCGCGTTATCCGACGTCACGATTAGCGGTTCCACAACCAGTACGAACGACTCAAATCGGGGCGGTTTATCTGGAGGTAACCAAGACTTCATCGCGCTGATACCGGCAGGCGTGCGCAAGAATTTCTGGATCGCCTCTGACTGCCGAAAGGCCTTGGAGACACCATCTTGTCGGATCGCCTTAAGCTGGTCCTTCGCCCAACGAGGCGGTATAGGGCCCTTTAACTCGCAGACAAAGAGCACATAGCCAAGCGTAGGCTCCTCACAAATGACTAGTAGGTCTATGTCGGGGAGTTGCGGGTCGAACTTGGACAGGGAAATCTCAGTAAGGCATCGAAAACCGGCCGTCTCGAAAGCAGATTTCACTCTTGCGACGAAACCAACGCCGAGCTCCCCGCCAACATTGCGTAGGAACAATTGTGGGCGTCGGATGGCGACCACCCTCAAGAGATTGACCAGTCCCTCGTGGGTGGTGAAATCCACCGATCTCATAACGACGCGACGGGCACCGGCTCCCTCTCTCATTAGAGAGAAATATGATGCATCAAGCTTCTCAGCGCGCTTTGAATCATCGAAAATTATGTCGTCCAGAACGCTCGCTATCTTGGACCGGGTCAATCCCGTTGCCATCTCTAGGTCGTTCACAAGCTCGTCGTACTCAATGAAGATGGCCCCGACCTGATCGTTGGCCTCGCCAAAGCGCCGATGATAGAGCGCATTGCCAAGCATGAAGCGATATACGGTTTGAAACTCGGCATAGGTGTAGCCGCCGAGATCCGCTGAAGACGTTGGGTCCAGTATTGAGAAATATGCCCTCAGCTTCTGATCCACCTCCTGGTCGATGTGAAGCGATGCCGCCTCGACGTCTGGGGAGATCTGGCCCTCGGCTTCGCCCCTAAGCAACGTGCGGGCCGTCTCGACATAGGTGCTATCGGCGAACATCTCTCGGGAAAGCTCCAGATGTTCATTCCACATCGTGTAAAATTGCCGTGGCAGTGATGGGTCAGTGTAGCGAACCTGCACCGACTCATGCTCGAACGCCCACTCCACGGCGCCGGGTACGTTGTACGAATAGTATAAAAGTTCGCGTAGCGAGTAGTAATGCATGCAGAACGAAAGGTCCGACAGAAGTGTCCCTATGTCGGGCGGCGGACCTAGTTTGCCACTTACGAGATACGGAGCGAGGATCGTAATGCCGTGTGCCATGGATGAAGCGAGGCCAAAAGTCTCGATGCTGGATGCCGCCTGCTCTTGAATATTGCTGACCAATGCTAGAGCCGCGTTGGCGTCGTAGTCCAAGGTCTCGAGCCGCGCAAAATGGCCATCGAGAAACCGCTCAAATTCCTGAAACGAGTCCATGGCGCTCAAACCCACTTTCGCCTTGGGGTAGGGCTAAGGCCCCGATTAGCCACACGGGGCTGACCGCGTGCCACAGAAAGTGGCTTGCTTGCATAACTCCGTTGGTCGCGATCGGCTCACTCGTGCTCTTTCCGATCGCGGCAGTTCCAGCGGCCAACGTCATTTCAAATTTTTTCGAGAAAGACACTTGTCGATACTAGTCGTCAACACTGCCGAACAGCTCCTGCATCTGCTTGACCCAGCCATCGCTGGGCGGCGGGATTGCCCGGCGAGCGATAAACATTCCGAAGATAGGGACGTTAGGGAAGCGCGCAGCGAGCTTGATTTGCACTGCCCGATAATGCGTGCCGGCGGTGAGCACGTCGTCGAAAATCGCGATCGAGCTGACTGGCTTGCTACTGGCCAAGGGCTCGTTGATTTCATAAATGGCGAGCAAGTCTTCGACGGTCGGCCGATTGTTCGACTCATGCGCGGCGGCATGCGAACTATCGTGACGCACAAGCTCGCGGACGTCTGGCGGCGGGACGCTTAATAGCCTGGCTATTTGGGTTAGACGATCATCGTAGTCCGGATGACCTGGGGCCTTCGAAGACGGAACTGGCACCAACGTTCCGCTAGTCAGCCATTCAGGATTGAGTGCGAGCCGCATCGCGCCAGCGCACTTTCCAATGGCTTCGCCCTTATACTTCCATCCGCCCTTCGTCAGCCGCTCGGAGGGCTTTTTCTTGAGGTTGTGGATAAGCTGGTTCGTATCGCTGAACTTGAAGCCGAGACCGTTGGTATGCTCGAAGGCGGTAAATTCGTACAGGAACATGCACTTATCGTTGGCGGTCAGCCTGGTGTGATCGCCGCGGTTACTGTCATCGATCTCGCGATAGAAAACCTTAGTCAAGGCTGCCCCAGATATCGTCCATCGAGCGCACTCGAATGGCACCTTGCGCCTCATAGTTGCTCGGCCATTTGAGGCCTTTTTGGAAGCACGAATCCAGGATGAAAAGCTTACGCTTTTGATGCAGGGCTGCACGCGCTTGCGTCAGCGTGCCTGACGTGTCGCTCGCCTCAACGATAATCGTCGCCTCGGTCAGCGCACTCATGGTGATGTTGCGCTCCGGGAAGAAAAGCCTGTTTTGAGGCACGTTTTGGGCACCATATCGCAGGAAAGGGATCTGCGAGATCAGAAGGAACTCTCTCGCAATCCGATCCTGGAGGTCGCGATTTTCCTTCGGGTAGTAGGTGCCAAGGGGTGTCCCAATGACGGCGATCGTGCGGCCGCCGTTTTCTATGGCCGCATCATGCGCCGTTCGGTCAATGCCGGCAGCGAGGCCCGAGACAATCGTGAAGTCGTCGCGTCGATCCTCGCGCTTGCGAGCCGTCAGAGAGAATGCCAACTGCCTAGCTCGCTGCTTTCCCTCTTCGGAGGCCTCTCGAGCTCCAACGATGGCGATGCACCGCGTCTCGGTTAGCTCCCAGATGCCCTGAAAGTAGAGCAGTTCAACGGGGTATTTCGCGTCACGCAATTTCGCAGGGTAGTCGCCGGCATGGTGGATGCGAACGCCAAAGCGAGAGACGCCTTTGACGCTGGCCTCGGAAAGGACCTTACGGGCACACTCTTCCGCTTGGGCCGGCCGAACGAAATCCGAAGGCATTGCCGTCGGATCCTTGGCAAACTTGTCAGCGATCGTCTTGAACGTGGCGCCTTGCTCAAGCCACATAGCCTCGTAAGCGCCCAATTCGCGGCGAGGCGAGATCGGCGATGCTGCGGGCCCGAAGTCCTCTTTGCGCGCTAGATACATGGTCGGCTCTCTCTCGTGTCATGCACCCTGATCTAGTTTTCAGCCTAGCTCAAGAGCGTTAAGGGAATGATCCCCATATGGTCGCGGCGTGCCGAGAGGCCATAGAGGTCACTGTCGCGGCAAATATGTTCACTATATGTTCCAGTTTTCAAGAGGCACCCTTGCCCGAATAGTAGATCACAGAAGACATCGCCGGCGTAATCGTTGCAAAAGATCGGCGCACCGCACGTACGTCTCGACCGAACGGGCGACCCAGCTCTAGAGTGTCCGATTGTGAGATCTCGGATTCGACGGACTCTTGACGCCGCCAAGAGCCGGCTCGCGATGCGGCGGTTCCGAAGCCCGTTTCGTGGTCTTGTTCGAGAAATTGGGGGGGCGCCACGGTTCAGGCGTTCTGCGGTGACGGCACCCGCATTGCGCCCGTGTCTAACCCGAAGTCATCGCTCGGCAACGCTAGAGTAGTGGAAGGGCCGTTCAGCCGTCCCGAGTGGCACCAGCGCGAAAAGATGAGGGTTCGGAATCCGTGGTTGACCGGGACGTTGGGGTACTGCGCAAATGCGACCATTCCCATGCGTGAAAGATCACAAGTGGTCACTCGGCACATACCCCAACTAACGACCCCTGCCCTCCAAGGTTGGAATTCAAGCATTTGATAAATATCATTATTCCGTTCTTGGTGTGTTGACGCATAATCATCCGTCAGGCGACCCGACGCCGTCGCGCGCCGACATCGAGATGACCAAGCTGGTCATCGAGACGGCCAAACCGCTCGGCATCGCCGTTCATGATCACATCATCATCGGCAAGAAGGGTCATGCCAGCATGAAGGGCCTGCTGCTGATCTGACACACGATTTGAAATATGCATCGGCTTCTCGTCGGAAGCGTCCGGCGCTGGCTTCACCATGTTCGCGCCTGCCATGATGGCGAACCAACGGAAGAGCTCGCCAGCCCGCGACTCGACAGCTCGACAGCTCGACCTAGGCGGCGCCCGATAACCTCGGCAATCCGCTTGAAGAGAACGCTTCCATCAGAAACCGACCGCCGACGCGCCATAGCTGCACGCTTCCCGCCAGCCATCTTGAATCGGAAGACATTTCGATCAATCGGCCCTGCCGATTTCGGTCGCTTGATGCGCCACATTCCTCCATTGCCCATTTTCATGAACGTATACGCGAAGGTGCCGGGCTCTCTTCACTACGGAAGATCCCCCGCTTGTTCTGTACGCATTGTGATAACGTCCAACGACAACGGCGACATTGCAGTAGATCATCGCTTTGTTTTCGTCGATGACGAAGGTGGAAAACAGCGCGCGTTCACCCCTACGGCCTGCGATGAATTGCGATTTGTTGCGAGCGCCACCAGAGCTTTCGACATGAGAATAGTCGTCGGCAGTGATCTCTTCCAGAAACCCCACGTCGTTGCGAAGCAATGCGTCGATGCGCATGGAATCTAGCTCGAGGACTTCCTTCTTGGCTACCTCGCTGTTCACGCATTGCTGACTCACTGGCTGGGCGACCGCGAGCGATATTGGCAGGCAGAGCGAAGCGATGGCCGCTAAGGCACGAAGGTTCCGGGCCAATTGACATCTCCCTCTTGTGTTTGGCGAGGTTCATGGGACTGTTGCGGGAACTCCACCCCGGCCACCGGCAGCCGATGCGCGTGAGCATTCGGGCGCGGCCAGGCTCCCGAGCGGGACCGAAAGAACCTGCCCATCGGGGTCGCCACGTCGCCCGTTCGTCAGGAACCACAGGTTGCCGTCGTTTCCCTCGAGTACATGACGAACACGCCCAAACTCGCCGGCGTAGTGTGCCGTTGCTTCGGGATTGCCCGCGGCGTCAATTGTCACCGACCACAGCCGCTGCCCTGTCAGACCTGCAACGAAGAAGGTGCCGTCAACGTAGGCAAGCCCGCTTGGACCCATTTCCTGCGTATGCCACTGCATGACAGGGTCTATGTAAGCGGGGTTGCCTCCCCTGCCTTCGATGACCGGCCACCCGTAATTTCCCCCCGGCTCAACGCGGTTGAGTTCGTCCCATCCATCATCCCCAAAATCGGTCGCCCACAGCTGTCCCCTGTCATCCCACGCCAGTCCTTGAGAATTGCGGTGTCCAAGGGAGTAGACGAGAGAGCCTCTCACAGGGTTATCCGTTGGGACGCCGCCGGTAGGCGTCATGCGGAGGATCTTGCCAGCAAGTGAGTTTGGATCCTGCGAGAGGTTGGGATTTCTCGTCTCGCCCACCGTTGCATAGAGCATCCCGTCAGGACCAAACTCGATGCGCCCGCCGTTGTGACCGCGCCCTCCTGGCAATCCGTCAAGGACGGGTTGCACTTCACCGAGCGCGCCTTCGCTGTACGCCATCCGCACGATGCGATTGCCCGAAATCGTGCTGTGGTAAGCGTAGAGCCAGACGTTCGCGCTCTCTGTGAGCACCGCAAGTCCAAGCATCCCGCCATCGCCTCGGGCTACGACGTCGGGCACGGTGCCGACTGATCGTAGCGTTTCGCCAGGCCGAAACGCCACGATCTCCCCAGTACCACGCTGACTGACGAGCACCTCGCTGCCGACGCGCACGGCGGACCAGGGTATATTGAGCCCGGAAGCAATCTCGACGGGGGTGGCCGCGGGCATTACGCACGATGTCGGCGAGCCCACTGAGCGAGACGACTGGGCGTGAACGCCGGAGGAGATCAGCAGCGATATGGAGCCGAGCATGGTGAATGCGAGAGCGATCATCGAGGCCCGAACCACTGCGATTGCTACACCGCGCCCGTCCGTTCCCAGCACCTTATCCCGCATGTGGCCAGCACTGGCTCTTCGATCGAAATCTCGACTCTCCATAGACGCTCTCCATTGAATGGCTGTAGGCCGACCACGCGCCAATCACATCACGTCGCCGTCTCCAGGCGGGACGAAGTCGTTCCAGCCTTGCGCTCCCGGAGCGCATCCAAGCTCCAGACACCCGGCCCGGCGGCGGAAATGTAGAGAAACAGGAAGCAATACAGCATCGCTGCTTCGCCGTGGTTGAGTACCGGGAAGAAACCATTCGAACTGTGCACGATGAAGTATGCGAAGGCCATGGATCCTGAAAGCAGGAAGGCAACCGGGCGGGCGAAGAGGCCAAATACCAATAGAAGGCCGCCAACCACTTCGAGAACTCCGGCCGTGAGCAGCAACGGGTTGAGAGGATATTCAAAGGGCGCAGGCCAGCTGAAAAGCTTCCTGGTGCCATGGGTGAAGAATGATCCTGCTGCAAAAATGCGCAAGACACTCAGAATATGAGGTGCAAAGTTTCGGATATAGGGTATCTGCAGAGCGGGCATATTTGCCTCCAAGGTAACTAGACGGATTGCGAGTTGGGTTAAAGCAAGTGCTCAACGGCTCTCCTTCGTCAGAGCACGTCGTCTATGCGTATCGGCAGTTTTCGTATGCGTTTGCCTGTTGCGTGATAGATGGCATTAGCGATTGCAGGCGCTGTTCCGAGCATCACCAACTCGCCCATTCCTTTCACACCGACCGAGTTGATCCTGGGATCAGGCTTATCTATCAGCCCGACATCCACCTCACCGATATCGGCGTTCACCGCCATCACGTAGTCGGCGAGATCGTCATTGAGGTAACCGGCAAAGCGCGGATCGACTTCCGACTCTTCCCGAAGCGCTGTGCTGAACCCCCAGACGACACCGCCGTACATCTGTCCCTTCGCGGTCCTCGGGCTTACGACCCGCCCTACGTCCGCGATGCTGACCGCGCGCGGCATGCGGATCCGCCGGGTTGTCGCGTCGATGTGAATCTCCACAAACTGCGCGATATAGCTCATGGACGTGAAGCCGGGGTATTCGGGCCCTGCGCCTGCACGGCCGCCGGTGCGCTAGGCCTCGAGGGCCGACGCGTCTTGACCTGGCGCCAGCTCTGAAACTTTGACCTCGATATAGGGGCGCTTCAGGCGCGCGAGCTGTTGGTGCAAATTGCCGGCTGGCGGATTGGCCCCGGCGAGTTCGGCAAACCTGGCGCGTAGAGCCTCCACCGCCTTTGCGGCCGTTGGGACACAGCTGGCCGTCCCGCGCTCGCCGACCGTGGCGAGCTGTGGGCCCAACGTAGTGTCGCCGAGCAGGACTTCCAGACGATCGGGGTTGATGTCGAGACCCTGGATGATGACATTAGCAATCGCAGTCAGTATTCCTTGGCCCATCTCATGTCCGGAGCTGATCATGCGTGTTGTGCCATCGGCCCTGACCCTGAGGGTTGCCTCGCTCGCAGACATCGACGCACCGAAGATGCCGCACGCCACTCCAAGGCCGACCAACGTCCCGTCGGCCAGTCGCATAGATCCCGGTTCAGGAAGACGCCTGCTCCAGCCGAAGCGGCTGGCCCCCTCTCTCAGGCAGTCGTTCAGAAAGTGCGGCGATAGAGGTTGGCCAGCGATGATGTCGTTCTTAGCCTCGTGTTCAAGACGAAGCTCAACGGGGTCCTTGCCAAGCTTGTAGGCCATCTCATCGATCACGCTTTCCAATGCAAAGCCGGCAGGAAAGGGATGCGTGCCCCTTGTGTGGCGCGGCATCTGACGGTCGATGTGGATGTCACCTGCAGTCGCCCGAAAGTTCTCGATCGCATACAAGCGGGCGATATCTTCGTGGTAGCCGGTCGAGCGAAAGCCGCCATCCGGAATGTTTTCTTGCACCACGTCGTAAATGATGGCCTGCAGGCGTCCTTCCGCGTTGGCAGCAAGACGGATGCTGTGGACACTGCGCGGCCGATAGTTGGCTATATGGAAGAGTTGCCCGCGAGGCGTCACCAGCTTTACCGGGCGCCGTATCAACCGTGCCGCGTGTGCGACCAGGAACGTCTGTATTTTTGGAGGAGATTTTTGCCCGAACCCACCACCGACTTGTTCTGATTTCACTGCGATCTGATCGGGTGAAAGCTCGAATGCTTTCATTAGCGCCGCCTTGACGGCGTCAAGATTTTGACATCCCTCGTATACCGTCAGTCGTCCATCAGTCCATTCCGCAACGGTGCCAAACAACTCCATGGCATTGTGATGCTGGGTTGGCGTCTCGAAGATGCCCTCGACGATTGTCGCTGCGTTTTGGAATGCCCGATCGACGTCGCCTGCGTTGAATCCCTCGGCATCTACGCGTTGCGCACCAGGGCTTGTCATCAACGGAATATAGGGCGCCGTCTCGTAAACCGCCGTCACCGCTTCGGCGCCTTCGATCGCCGCTTCGACGGTCTCGGCAACTACCAGCGCAATGGGCTGGCCCCGATACGATATCTCTGCACGAAGTGCCGGGAAATCTCCTATGCCCAGCACTTGGACAACACCGGGCGTTTCCATGGCAGGCGCTACATCGAGGGCACTTACCTTGCCTTTCGCAATAGTCGCAGGCACCAGCATGGCATATAGCATTCCGGGCTTCTTAACGTCGGCACCGTACTGCGCCCGGCCGAGAACTTTGTCTCTCGCATCGACACGTGCAATTTCCGAGAAGGCTTGCGTAGGCATTACGCCCTCCTTTCAGCGGCGATGATCAGCGCATCGGCGATAACTCTCGCGCCGAGTTCGATCTTGAATGCATTGTGCTGACCGCCTCGGGCGTCGGCGAAAGCCGCCCTTCCGGCCCGAAGAGCAAGTTCAGGTGTGAGTGGTGAACCAGCAACAATCGCTTCGGCGGCGCGGGATCGCCAAGGTGTGGTCGCGACACCGCCGAGCGCAATGCGGGCGGTGCGGACGGTGGCGCCATCCATCTCGAGTGCCACCGCAGCGGAGGCCAATGCGAAGGCATAACTCTCGCGGTCGCGGATTTTATGATAGGTCGATGCACGGCCGGCAGGCGTTTTCCGGACGGTGATCGCCGTCACCAGTTCGCCCGGATGAAGATTGAACTCGCGGTGGGGCGTATCACCTGGGAGACGGTAGAATTCAGCAATCGGAAGGTTACGCGGACCCTCAGGCCCGAGCATCTCGATCGTCGCGTCCATCGCCATCAGTGCGACCGGCCAGTCGCCAGGCGCCACCGCGGTGCAAGCCTCACTTGTGCCAAGAACGGCATGAGTGCGATCGAGCCCGCCGATGGCCGAGCAACCGGAGCCAGGCTCGCGCTTGTTGCAAGGATAAACGCCAACCATCGAGGTCGATCCCGCACCGTTGCGAAAGTACACGCAGCGGGTGCGTTGCTGAAGGTTGCCGCCCACCGTGGCCATGTTCCGCAACTGCTGTGACGCAGCCTTGAGCAGACTTTCAGAAAGCACGGGATACTGGTCGCGCACGACCGGCGTGTAGGCTACATCGGTCATCAGAGCGCGGCCACCGAAGCGCAGAATGTCGCCGTCTGTTTCGATCGCGTCCATGCCGTCGATTCGGCTGACGTCGATCAGATGAGCCGGGTGCTCAATCCCGAGCTTCATCAGGTCGTACAGGTTGGTGCCACCGGCGATATATCGCGCCGATCCTTGGGCCGCCGCAAAACGTGCCACGGCGGCTTCGGCAGAGGGGGCAACGGTGTAGCTCAACGCCCTCATCTTTCAGTCCTCCATGACCTTGGCTGCTTGCTGGATGGCCGCGAGAATCCCGACATAGGCGCCGCACCGACAGATGTTCCCACTCATGAACTCGCGGATTGCATCTGGACTGGTCGCATGCCCTCCAGTCACGCAGGCGACCGCGGACATGATCTGTCCTGGCGTGCAATACCCACATTGAAGCGCATCATTGTCTATGAAGGCCTGCTGCATTGGGTGAAGGTCCGCGCCTTCGGCGAGGCCCTCGATCGTGGTGACCTGCCGTCCATCGATCTTGGCCGCCAGCGTGAGACAGGACGAGACAGGCCGGCCATCCAGATGAACCGTGCAAGCCCCACACTGTCCGTGATCGCAGCCCTTCTTGGTCCCGGTCAGCTCTCGCCGCTCACGCAGCAAATCGAGGAGAGAAGCGCGGGAATCGATCTCAAGAATCACCGGTCGGCCGTTCACGTTCGCCGAGACTTGAACCGTTTGGCCGGTTTCGGCACGCGCGAACTGCTGTTGTGCTTGGGCTCGTTGCTCGAGTGGCAAGATGCTCGCAGCGGCAGCCCCAGCTCCGCTAGCGAGCACAACGCGACGCGTGACGCCGCAGGTTTGTGTAGTCTCGGACCGTTCGTCTTCCATTATCGGGCATCCCTCTTCGCGCTTCCAAGTTGGAGCCGTGATTGTGCTTGCGAACTTTGCGCCGAAGGTCGGACCATTGTGCGTGTTCGCCGCCGCATTGACCAAGCGTACGAGCCCTAGCACTCGTGCCACATTGGCAGGCTCTGACAATCTTTAGCATCATTGTCAGAGCCTGACAATTGTCGTATGTTCACAAAACTGAGAAGGGTTTGGAATGGTCAAGAGGGCAGAAAATGCGCGCGAGCGGTTCGAGGCCGCCGCATACAGTCTTTTCAGGCAGCAGGGCTACGCTGCAACGACTGTTCCAGAGATTGCTGCGGAAGCCGGGCTAACGGAGCGGACGTTCTACCGCTACTTCACCGACAAGCGAGAAGTCATGTTCTGGCGAGCCGGTGATCACCAGGTCACGATAGCAAACGAAATAGCGAGAGCCCGCGCCGGCGTGCATCCACTGACAATGGTGGCTCGCGCCTTTGAATCGGTCGCTCCCTTCATCGACGGCCACCGCGCTATCGTAAAGCTGCGCCAGCGTCTGATATTCACGCATGGCGACCTGCAGGAGCGGGAACTGATGAAGCTGCATAAGCTCGCTTCCGCAATCGATCTGGCTCTACAGCAGCGGGGTATCCGGCCCTCGTTTTCGCGCGCCGTAGCAGAGATAGGCGCGGCCATCTGGAAAGTTGCGCTGGAGAACTGGCACGCCGACGAAACAGAGAAGCCCTTTTCAAGTCACGTGCAGGCGGCTCTTACCGAGTTTCAGGCAGGCCTGCACCAAGTCGCAGGCTAGGACGCAGATTTGCCGGACGATCCAAGCGGCTTTGACGAGTGAGAACAATTGTAATGACGGGAAGGGCCTGCTGCTGATCTGACGCCCGATCTGAACATGCACCGGCATCTCGTCGAAAGCATCCGGGTTGCGTTCGGACTACGGTGTCATGACACGCCAGACATCGAAGGGCGTGCCGCGAGAGCACGGCTTCCAACCGCGATGGCGAGCGCGACGACGATCAGAATCGTCGCGACCGCGAACGTGATCCGCATACCGGCGGCAACGGCCTCTGGGCGCGCCGTCGTGATGTCGGTCGTCGCTGACGCAACCGCGAACACGGCGCCCATGACGGATGCGCCAGTAATGAGCCCGAGGTTGCGCGACAAATTGAGCAATCCGGAAATGACGCCCCGCTGGTCCGGGCGGATATCCGACATGACGGCGGTGTTGTTGGCCGTTTGGAACAGCGCATAGCCTGATGTGATGATTGCAATCGGGGCGATGTAGCCAGGGAGCGTTGCCGGCATCATGGACAGAATGAAGCAACCGGCCGCTATCGCGATGAGCCCAATGATGGTCATGCGCGCAGCGCCAAAACGGTCCGCTATACGGCCAGCTGGCACACCGGTCAGCGCGGCGACAAGCGGACCGACCGACATGACGATCCCAACAAGAGCCGCGTCGAGCCTGAGCGCACGAGACAGATAGAACGGCCCGACCACCAGCGTCGCCATCATCACCGTCGCAACGAGCGCACTCATGGTGAGGCTGGCACTCAGCGTCGCATTGCGGAACGCCGCCAATCGGATCAAAGGCGACGCCACTCTTGCCTCCACAAGCACAAAGAAGCCGGCTCCGAAAACGGCTGCCACCAATAGGGCCATGTTGAGCGGACCAAAACTGCCACGCCCGACCGTCATCGCGAGCGCATAGGCGCCAAGCGCTAGGGCAAGCAGCAGCGTGCCCACAACGTCGAAGCCGGTCCGATCAGTCTTCGGCCCCCGGCGATCAGCCGGCAGATAGCGATAGGCGAGAACAAAAGCCAGCAAACCCAGCGGCACGTTGACCAGGAAGATCGCCCGCCAACCAGCTCCGGCAATCAGAAGACCGCCGAGCGACGGACCGAGAGCGGTGCCGATCGCCGACATCGTTCCGAGCAGCCCCATGGCGCTGCCGGTCTTGGCCTTCGGAACCGTCTCACCGACAAAAGCCATGGTCAGGGTCATCATGATGGCCGCCCCTACTCCCTGCGCCGCCCGGGCGGCAATCAGCAGCCAGAGCGTCGGCGCGACGCCACACAGGACCGAGGCCACGGTGAACAGGAAGAGCCCAGCCAGCAGCAGCCGCCGACCGCCGATGAGGTCGCCGAGCCGTCCGACGCTGACGATCATGGTGGTGATGGCGAGGAGATAAGCCAGCACGATCCACTGGACTTGCTGGAACGAAGCGTTGAACGCCTGCGCCAAGGTCGGCAAGGCAACGTTGGCGATGCTGATGCCGAATGAGGACAGCAACATGGACAGCGAGAGGCTGGCGAGCGCCCACCGAACCGAAGGTCCCCGTTCCGTATCTCCGGCGACTGCTCGTCCTGCATCGATTGGCTTCAACATGAGCTCCGTTTTCTGGCGACTCCCGAAACGGAGCTGGCAGACACGTAGTCCTTTGCTAGACATGGCGGAAGATGCATCATTCGCACTTAATCATTGCGTTTCACGCTATGTTATATCGTGCCGGGCTGCTACGATCCGTTGATGTCGCATCCCGATCTCAATCTGCTTGTCACCCTTGATGTGCTGCTGACGGAAGGCAGCGTTGCGCGCGCCGCCAAGAGGTTGCGGCTGAGTCCGTCGGCGATGAGCCGGGCGCTGGCGCGATTGCGTGAGACGACCGGCGATCCGCTGTTGGTCAGGGCTGGACGCGGCCTCGTTCCCACGCCCCGGGCCATCGAGCTCCGCGAGCGCGTCGGTCAGCTTGTGCAGGACGCCGAATCCGTTCTGCGTCCTGTTGAGACGCTCGACCTGAAACGGCTCGTGCGAACCTTCACGCTTAGAAACAGGGATGGCTTTGTCGAGAATTTCGGACCGGATCTCATTGCGCGCGTAGGCGAACAAGCACCGGGCGTGCGGCTGCGTTTTGTGCTGAAGCCGGACAAGGACAGCACACCGCTGCGCGACGGCAGCGTGGATCTTGAAACGGGCGTCATCGGAAAGGCCACGGGACCGGAGGTGCGCGCGCAAGCGTTGTTCCGTGACCGTTTCGTCGGTGTCGTGCGGATGGGGCATCCATTGTGCGAGATCCCGATCACCCCTGCCCGCTATGCAGCCGGCCGGCACATCCTCATCTCCCGTCGCGGGCTCGACAGGGGACCGATCGACGATGCCCTTGAGCCGCTAGGGTTGAAACGGGAGATCGTTACGGTCGTCGGCGGCTTTTCGGAAGCTCTGGCCCTGGCGCGTGCCTCGGACCTGATCGCCAGCGTTCCCGAACGCTATTCGGGAAACCTGCGCGACGGGATGTTCTGTTTTCCTCTGCCGGTTCCCTTGCCGGAAATCGGGGTTTCACTTTTGTGGCACCCGCGGCTCGATGCCGATCCGGCGCACCGCTGGCTGCGCGGGTGCGTTCGAGACGTTTGTGCCGGAATAACTCACTGGATTTCTTAGCGGTCAAGGCGAGCGCCGCTGATCCGATCACGGCAACTCGGTGTTGCAGGTGCCGGCGATCTGGCCGACGGCCTCGCTGAACCCGGCAAGGTCGAAATCGGCCTCGCCTCGCCCCGACAGCAGCCCGAACCGCCAGGAAAGCAGGAGCCGGTCTGCGGAAACCAAACGCCTGATACCGTCGGCACCATCCCGAACCAGCGTCCGGCCCCGCGGGCCGACCGACCAGCTTTCGTTGACCTTGCTGGCCTTGTCGACGGTCACCGACACGGTGATGGTCCGGCTGGCGGAGACGGCGTCGTTCAACTGCAACCATTCGCTCCAGCGCGGCTCACCATTCGCCCGGCAGGCAATGGTCAGGACCGGGCTGTAGCTCAAGGCGCCGCCGCCGGTGATGAGCTTGTTGGTGGCATGCAGCGAGGCCGTGACCAGGCCACCGCTGCCGGTGTCGAATCGCCAATTGTCAAGAGCGCTGTCGGCTTGGGCGCTGCCGCAGGCCGAGGCGAGGAGGAACGCCGTGGCGACCGCGCCTCCAATACCGACTAATAGCTTCAACGATCCCTCCAACGACCCTGCACTTTGCAACACGGTGCAGATAATGATCAAAATCTCGTATCGCTAGCCGTCAACCGCTACTTGGGCACGAATCTGTCGCTACCGCATCCGCCCGAAAATCGGAATCGATTCTCGGACAGCAGGATGCGTAGAAAATAAGAGTTCAGAGTGTACTTTGTGCGTCCAAGTGGCCACACGTCGCTCTAAGGTCACAACGAAAACGGCCGCATTGAGGGCGGCCTTTCATAATTCGGCAGAATGCCGTGTTATTCGGCGCCCGTTGGCAGGTTTTTTCTTCGCCGCAGCCCTCTTCTTCTTAGGTTTATCCACATCATCGCCATTGCGTTTTCGGCTGACCGGATGACCGCACTAGAATTTCGACCGGAAATCGAGCTATGATGCACTTGGCATTTCCTGGGACGGCTTCGCGCCCTTGGAATGCCGGGAGGAAACGGGATATGGCCATCGCGCTTGTACTCGTTTTGGTAGTTGTGGGCTCAGTGTTGTTCCACTTCCTGAGCCCATGGTGGTGGACGCCGATTGCCTCGAACTGGGACTATATCGACAACACCATCATCATCACCTTTTGGATCACCGGCGTCGTCTTCGCCGCCGTCGTCCTATTCATGGCCTATTGCGTCTTCCGCTTCCGTCATCGGGAAGGCAATCAGGCGGCATACAAACCCGAGGACAAGCGGCTCGAATGGTGGCTGACGATCGTCACCGCAATCGGGGTCACGGCCATGCTGGTTCCGGGCCTGTTCGTCTGGAACCAGTTCGTCAACGTCCCAAGCGACGCAACCGAGGTCGAAGTCGTCGGCCAGCAATGGCAATGGAGTTTTCGCCTGCCCGGCAAGGACGGCAAGCTCGGCACATCCGACACCCGCAACGTCAGCGCTGAAAATCCGCTGGGCGTCATCGCCAGCGACCCCAATGGCCAAGACGATGTCGTGGTCGAAGCTGCCGATCTGCATCTGCCGGTTGGCAAGCCGGTCAAGATGCTGCTTCGCTCGATCGACGTGCTCCACGATTTCTATGTCCCGGAATTCCGCGCCAAGATGGACATGATCCCGGGCTCGGTCACCTATTTCTGGTTCACCCCGACCAAGACCGGAACCTTCCAGGTCCTGTGCGCCGAACTTTGCGGCCAGGGGCATCCTTTGATGCATGGTGTGGTCATGGTCGACACGCAGGAAGATTATACGGCGTGGCTCGGCGAACAGCAGACTTTTGCGCAATTGTCAGCCCCCCAGCAGGTGGGCTCGGCAGAGTAGACGCCGGGAAGACGGCGACGTGGGTTTAAATTGCGGCGGGGCTCGAAACTGTCGAGCCTGGCCGAAAAAGGGCACGGAGGTGTTCCTATGGTCGATATCACACCTGCAGATGCGGTACCGCCGGCCGAAGTCGCGGAAATGGAACTCTACCATCCGCACAGCTGGTGGACGAAATACGTTTTCTCGCAGGACGCCAAGGTCATCGCCATCCAGTATTCGGCGACGGCGACGGCAATCGGCCTGGTGGCGCTGGTGCTGTCCTGGCTGATGCGGCTGCAGCTCGGCTTCCCCGGCACGTTCGACTTCATCACCCCGGAAGCCTACTACCAGTTCATCACCATGCACGGCATGATCATGGTGATCTACCTGCTCACGGCCCTCTTCCTGGGCGGCTTCGGCAACTATCTGATCCCACTGATGGTCGGCGCGCGCGACATGGTCTTTCCCTATGTCAACATGCTGAGCTACTGGATCTACCTGCTCGCCGTGCTGGTTTTGGTGTCGAGCTTCTTTGCGCCCGGCGGACCGACGGGTGCCGGCTGGACGCTCTACCCGCCGCAGGCGATCATGACCGGCACACCAGGCGGCCAGGACTGGGGCATCATGCTGATGCTCATCTCGCTGATCCTGTTCATCATCGGCTTCACGATGGGCGGCTTGAACTATGTCGTGACGGTGCTGCAGGGCCGCACGCGCGGCATGACGCTGATGCGCCTGCCGCTGACTGTCTGGGGCATCTTCACCGCGACCGTCATGGCGCTGCTCGCCTTCCCGGCGCTGTTTGTCGCCTGCGTGATGATGTTGTTCGACCGCGCGCTCGGCACCAGCTTCTTCATGCCGGCGATCGTCGAGATGGGCGAGCAATTGCAGCACGGCGGCGGCAGCCCGATCCTCTTCCAGCATCTGTTCTGGTTCTTCGGCCACCCCGAGGTCTACATCGTGGCGCTGCCGGCCTTCGGCATCGTGTCCGACCTGATCAGCACTCATGCGCGCAAGAACATCTTCGGCTACCGGATGATGGTCTGGGCCATCGTCGGCATCGGCGCGCTGAGCTTCGTGGTCTGGGCGCATCACATGTATGTCAGCGGCATGCATCCCTATTTCGGCTTCTTCTTCGCCACCACGACGTTGATCATTGCCGTCCCGACCGCGATCAAGGTCTACAATTGGGTGCTAACGCTGTGGCGCGGCGACATCCACCTCACCATACCGATGCTTTTTGCCCTGGCCTTCATCGTCACCTTCGTCAATGGCGGACTGACCGGATTGTTTCTCGGCAATGTCGTCGTCGATGTTCCGCTGTCGGATACAATGTTTGTCGTTGCCCATTTCCACATGGTCATGGGCGTCGCCCCGATTCTCGTGATCTTCGGGGCGATTTATCACTGGTACCCGAAGGTCGCTGGCCGGATGCTGAACGAGGCAATGGGCCAGTTCCATTTCTGGGTCACCTTCCTCGGCGCCTACCTGATTTTCTTTCCCATGCACTACATCGGCCTGATGGGCGTGCCACGCCGCTACAACGAGCTGACCGACATGACGGTGATGACGGAATCGGCCCACCACCTGAACTCGTTCATCAGCATCATGGCGTTCATGGTCGGCTTCGCCCAGATGGTGTTCCTGTTCAATCTGATCTGGAGCATCCGCCATGGCCGGGAGGCCGGCGGCAATCCATGGCGCGCCACGACGCTCGAATGGCAGACGCCGCAAACACCGCCCGCCCATGGCAATTTCGGCAAGGAGCTGCCGATCGTCTATCGCTGGGCCTATGACTACAGCGTGCCGGGCGCCAAGGAGGATTTTATACCGCAAAACATGCCGGGCTCCTTCGGATCCTCAAGAGAGCCGGCATGAGCGTCATTCTGGTCTTCCTCCTCGTGATCGTCGGCTTTGCCGGATGGTGGCTTTCCCACCAGCGGCTGATGGCCAAGCCATGGCTCGAGCAAGGCGTGATCGGGGATATTATCGGCTCGGAAGGATCGGCGCTGCCGACCGCCAAGATCGGCCTCGGCGTCTTCCTCGCCGTCGTCGGCTGCCTGTTTGCGCTTTTCACCAGCGCCTATTTCATGCGCATGGCGCTGTCGGACTGGCAGGCGCTGCCGCTACCGCGCGTGCTCTGGTTCAACACCGGCGTGCTGGTCCTGAGCAGCATCGCGCTGCAATGCGCCTCGGTCGCCGCGCGCCGGGGCCAAATCGACACGGTCAGGCTCGGCCTCGTCACGGCTGGGCTCACCGCGCTTGCCTTCCTGATCGGACAGCTTGTGGCATGGCGGGAACTGACCGCCGACGGCTACTTGCTGACCGCCAATCCGGCCAACAGTTTTTTCTACCTGATAACCGGGATGCATGGCCTGCACATACTGGGAGGGCTGGTCGCCTTGAGCAGAACAACTGCCGGCGCCTGGAACGGAGCCCGGCCGGAGCGGCTTCGCCTCAGCGTCGAACTATGCGCCATGTACTGGCATTTCCTGCTTTTCGTCTGGCTCGCCATCTTCGCGCTTCTGGCCGGCTGGGCCGCGACCTTTATCGAGATTTGCCGACAGTTGCTGACCTAGGAGGGCCGGGCGGATGGCAGAGACGACAGTGACGCATATCGGCCAAACACAGCCGCGGCCGGCGGGCTTGCAAGGCGTCGCCGCCGACTGGTCGTCGGATCAGCGCGCGTTCAAGAACGTGTCCTGGGGCAAGGCCATGATGTGGATCTTCCTACTCAGCGACACCTTCGTCTTCGGCTGCTTCCTGCTCTCCTACATGACCGCGCGCATGTCTACCCGGGTGCCGTGGCCCAATCCGAGCGAGGTTTTTGCCCTTCATATTGGCGGCTCGAATGTTCCGCTGATCCTTATCGCCATCATGACCTTCGTGCTGATCTCGAGCAGCGGAACGATGGCGATGGCGGTGAATTTCGGCTATCGCCGCGACCGCCGCAAAACCGCGATCCTCATGCTTCTGACCGCAGCACTCGGCGCGACCTTCGTCGGCATGCAGGCTTTCGAATGGACCAAGCTGATCAGCGAAGGGGTACGGCCCTGGGGCAACCCGTGGGGGGCGGCGCAGTTCGGGTCATCCTTCTTCATGATCACCGGCTTCCACGGCACCCATGTGACGTTCGGGGTGATCTTCCTGATCATCGTGGCGCGAAAGGTCTGGCGCGGAGATTACGACACTGGACGGCCCGGGTTCTTCACCAGCCGCAGGGGCAGCTATGAGAACGTCGAGATCATGGGGCTCTACTGGCATTTCGTCGACCTGGTCTGGGTGTTCATTTTCGCATTCTTCTATCTTTGGTGAGAGGCAGACATGGCTTTGGTGAGAGGCAGATATGGCTGAAGCAACCGCAAACGGCCTGGGGCAACACACGCTGCACGGAGCTCAAGCGCATGATCCGGCAGCGACTGGCATCGCGCCGGCGGAGGTTCGCCAGGAGCACCCGATCAAGCTCTATCTGGTGGTCTGGGCATGGCTGTTCATCCTCAGCGCCTGCTCCTATCTGGTCGATTATGTCGGCCTCCAGGGCTATCTCAGATGGTCGCTGATCCTGATCTTCATGATGCTCAAGGCCGGGCTGATCGTCGCCGTCTTTATGCACATGGCCTGGGAACGGCTGGCGCTGACATATGCGATCATATTGCCGCCGATACTGGTGCTGGTGTTCGTGGCAATGATGGTCTTCGAATCGGATTACACGCTTCTCACCCGGATGGTGTTTTTTGGGGCCGAGCCCTGACGCGCAATCCGGGCACAGGGTTTGTCGACGGCGTCTCCCCTCAGGAGCTGGAAGCGCTATTTGCGGTCCGCTCCCCTTTGCCTTGAAACAATCGACAGCTGGCCCATTTTCGTTGGTACGGGAAACGACAGAAGCAGAATGATTGCGCTCGTTTCCACATGCGTCGCGAACTCCAGCAAGGGAGGCTCAGGATGACGATCGCAAACAGACTCAAGGACTTTATCGACGGGAAAGGAATTTCCTATGAAACCGTCGAGCACCACCGCACGTCGACAAGCAGGCAGTCGGCAATAGCGGCGCATGTGCCCGGCAGCATAATGGCCAAATCGGTGGTCGTTCACCACGACGGCGGCTATGCGCTGGCCGTGGTCCCCAGCACCCACAGGATCGAGCTCGGCACGTTGCAGGACGTCATGGACCAGCGTATCGGCCTGGCCTCCGAAGACGAGGTGGTTTCGCTCTTCGAGGATTGCGACACCGGCGCCGTCCCGCCGATCGGCGGGGCCTACGATGTGCCGGTGATTCTCGATGAAAGCCTCGGCAAGGCCGACGACATCTATTTCGAGGGCGGCGACCACAGGACGCTGGTGCATGTCAGCGGCAAGGATTTCCGCAACCTGACCAGCGACGCTCGCCAGGCCCGCTTTAGCTACCCGGCTTACTGAAAGCTCTGGCCTGCCGTGCCGGCCGGCACGGCAGGCCAGGATTTTCAGCTCGCCGGCTTGGTGGAAGCCGGCGATTCCACAACTTTGCGATAGACGTGCCAGGTGGCGTGACCGAGGATCGGCAGCACGACCGCCAGCCCGGCGAACACCGGCAGCGAGCCTATGATCAAGGCGACGGCGACAATCAGTCCCCAGACAGCCATTACGATCGGGTTCGCCAGGACCACGCGCACCGAAGTGTGAATGGCTTCATAGGCACCGACGTCGCGGTCGAGCAACAACGGGAACGCGACGACTGTGGTGCACAACACGACCGCGGCGAAGACGAAACCGATAGCGTGCCCAAGGATAACCAGCGTCCAGCCACGTCCGGTGGCGAATATTTCACTGATGAAGCCGGACAGCGATTCCGGCGGGGCCGGGCCGAA
This sequence comes from Mesorhizobium sp. M6A.T.Cr.TU.016.01.1.1, assembly GCF_003952585.1. Lineage (NCBI taxonomy): Bacteria > Pseudomonadati > Pseudomonadota > Alphaproteobacteria > Hyphomicrobiales > Phyllobacteriaceae > Mesorhizobium > Mesorhizobium sp. M6A.T.Cr.TU.016.01.1.1. The sequence goes on along the minus strand of NZ_CP034452.1, from coordinate 5,276,999 downwards.
GAGGGTCTGGTAAAATGCCTGGGCGGTCAAAAGCCAGGCGATGAAGATCGCAAGCAGCATGATGCCGACCGCTGCGATGGCCGGCAGCGCCGGAGAATTCCTGACCTCGAAAGCGTGGCTCCAGGAGGCGTCCAGCCCGGCCTCGCGTCGCCGGCTGATCTCATAGAGGCCGAGCGCCGCGAATGGACCGATCAGCGCAAAACCTGACACCAGCGGAAACAACAGCGGCAGCGCATTGTTGCCCGATGTCCAGACAGCGAGCACGACGCCGACCAGCGGATAGATCAGGCAGAGGAAAACGATATGCGACGGTTTGACCATGAAATCGTCGACGCCACGCCTGAGCGCGTCGAAAAGGTCGGAAACGCCAATCTTTCGAATTCTGGTGTGTTCCAGCGTCTCGCTGGCGCCTGCAATCACATGAAAACTTGCCATGACCATTCCTCCAGACCAGGTCCGGTAAGGTCGCGGTTCACGGTGCCGTCGTTCAGCGTGACTGGCCACGCAAAACCGCGACCTGCACCATGATCAACATACTCTCTTGCATGGCGTTTGTCGCCCTTTGTCAGAACAGCGCGGCTCCAGTGATCAGGCTAGCTCTAACGGCCTTTCTCCGATATTCTCCAAAGTGGGTTGCAGGGTGAAGGTCATGGATGGAAAGACCGTTCTCATACTCGGCCTTGGCATAGTTATTCTGCTGTTGCTGGGATTCTGTGCAGTTCCAACGTGAGGTTCGAGCAGGTTCAGGCACACCTCGTTCGGCAATCGCCGACTCACTGTCTCAATCTGGCAAGCAATCCGAGAACATCAGGATTCACTTGAGCCACGAGACAGGCATACCGTCAATTTCCGGCTGATATGACGGCACGCAATACGATGGTGTCGGCAAGCAGCACGGCAAAGATCGCGAAAAGATAGAAAATCGAATAGGCAAACAGCGCCTTTGCGCGTTTCATCTCCCACCCTTCAACCCGCCTTTTGTCGACCAGCAGCTTCCACGCATGCCAGATGAAGCCTGCGCCCAATGCGGCCGAAACAATCCCGTAGAATCCGCTCGCGAATCCAAGAGCCCAAGGCAGCACGCCGATTGGTGCCAGGATCAGCGAATAGCCGAAGATCTGTTTTCTGGTCGAAGCCTGGCCGGCCACGTTCGGCATCATGGGGATGCCGGCCGCTGCATAGTCGCCGATCTTGAACAGCGCGAGCGCCCAGAAATGCGGCGGCGTCCAGAGGAAAATGATCAGAAACAGGATGAGGCTTTCAATCCCGACCGCGCCAGTGGCCGCCGCCCACCCGATGACAGGAGGAAGAGCACCCGCGGCGCCGCCTATGACGATATTCTGCGGCGTCGAGCGTTTCAGCCACATCGTATAGACGACGACGTAGAAGAAAATGGTGAAGGCCAGCAGCGCCGCGGCAAGCCATCCCACCAGCACGCCGAGCGTAATGACCGAAAGTACGGAAAGCACCAGACCGAAGCCGAGAGCTTCGCCTGGCGTGACCCGGCCTGATGGGATCGGCCGTTTTGACGTGCGCGACATCAACGCATCAATATCGGCATCGTACCACATGTTGAGAGCCCCGGCCGCTCCTGCCCCAACCGCAATTGCACCGATTGCAATGACGGCAATGACCGGATTCATCACCCCGGGCGCCACCATCAGACCAACGAAAGCGGTAAAAACAGCAAGCGCCATGACGCGTGGTTTCAGAAGCGCGAAGAAATCACTGACCGTCGCTTCAGAGATCTGGATACCGGTATCCTCGAGGCCGCTTTCCCGAGCCGACATTTCAGGCGACCACCGATGGAGGCAGGCAATCTGGCCGGCGCATCGGCCGGCGGAAGAGCCAGGTTACTTCCTGGCGGAAGAACCGGGTCATTTGGAGAATTGCTTCAGATAGGCGATGACGTTGGCAAGATCCTCGTCCTTCTTGAGGCCGGGAAACGCCATCTTCCCGCCTTTGATCATGGCTTTGGGATCGCGAAGATAATTCGTCAGCGTGGCTTCATCCCATTTGACGCCGGATTTGCCGGCCTCGGTCATGGCTTTGGAATATTTGAACCCCGGATGCGTGCCGGCCGTTCGGCCGATAACGCCGCTCAACGACGGACCGACCTTGTTCTGGTCCTTGTCCACGACGTGACAGACCTTGCACTTGGTGAAGACCTTCTCGCCCGCGGCGGCATCTTGTGCCTGGGATTGGCTCGTGATGAACGTCGCAGCGGACACGGCGGCGAAAAACGCGATTGCGCGCATGGCATTTCCTCCCCGATCGCCAAATCTGCCTTGGACGATCTGCGCGTGCCGACACGGCATGCGCCCCTTTGCACGACAGAGCGGAATATCCGCTTCTGGCGTATGGAATTGCGGCATCTACATACCACAGAATCTAGCTGGCAGATAGAAGAAGCCTACCGGCAAGATTGCCGCCGAAGCGATGAGGCAGCTCGATCGGCGCACAGCCGGAACGCATCCCGACCAAAGGCGTTAGACCAGCTACGGGTTCAACGTCAGCAAGATCAAAGATCAAAGAAGCGTCCATGAACGACAGCAGCGTTCTCGAGGTGCGCCACGTCACCCTCACGATCGATGGAGAGACGGTCTTCTACAGAGAGGCAGGCCCTGAAGCCGCGCCGGTGCTGCTGCTTCCGCATGGCTATCCCTGCTCATCCTTCCAATATCGCCGGCTGATGCCGGCGCTCGCCGATCGGTGGCGGACGGTCGCGCCGGACTTCCCCGGCTTTGGCTACAGTGGAACGCCCGATCCGGCGCGGTTCGGTTATGATTTTGACGCCTACGCGACTTTTCTGGAGCGGTTCACCGACGCGCTGGGGCTCGAAAGCTATGCGCTGTGGCTGCACGACTACGGCTCGCAGATCGGCCTGCGCCACGCAATAGCGCATCCATCCCGGATCAGGGCCCTCATCATCCAGAACGGCGACATCTACGCGGATGCGCTTGGCCCCAAATACGAAACGATCCGGCGCTTCTGGCGGGATCCTTCACCAGAGAACCGCGCGCCGCTGGAAGAAGCGGTGAGCGAGGACGGCTTTCGCGCCGAGTTCGTCGGCGAAGTCGATGACGACGTCGCCCGACGTGTGCCGCCCGATATGTGGAAATTGCATTGGCCGCTGATGGATACGCCGGTGCGCCGTGCGCTTTCGGTCGGACTGATGGAGAAGCTCAAGGCTAACCTCGACTGGTTCCCTCGTTACCAGGAATACCTGCGCGAACAGCGGCCGCCGGCAATGATCCTTTGGGGGCCGAAGGACGAATACATGCCCGAGCCGGCAGCGCGCGCCTATCTGCGCGATCTCCCCGAGGCCGAACTGCATTTGCTAAACGACGCCGGGCATTGGCTGCTGGAAACCCATTTCGAGGCCGCCCTGCCCTTGGCGCGACGGTTTCTCGGCAAGGTCCTGGATTATTCGCCCGCACAGAGGAGTACTTCATGACCGACAACGCCACAATTGCCCGGATCTGGCGGGGAAGGACGCGCCGCGATCTGGCAGACGCCTACGAGCCATATCTGCGCCGCGAAGGCATTCCGCCGCTTCAGGAGAAGGCGCTTGGCGTGCAGTTGTTTCGCGAAGATCGCGAAGAAGAAACGGAGTTCGTGACGATCTCATACTGGCCAGACGTCGACGCCATGGCGAGCTTCACCGGCGGCGACCCGCGCAAGATCCATCACCTGCCGCGCGACGAAGAGTTTCTCGTTGAGCTGCCCGAACGGGTGACGGTGATGCGGATCCTCCTCACTCAATTGCCTCGCGATTAGGGCGGTGGCGGTGACGGTTGCGGCCTTGCGGCATCGACAGCAACGAAAAAGGCCGCCTCGAGGGCGGCCTTTCACCATCCGCAGAACGCGGTGTTATTCGGCGTCCTTGGCAGCCTTTTTCTTCGGCGCGGCCTTTTTCTTCGGCTCTTCCGCATCGTCGGCCTGCTTGGCGTCAGCCTTCTTCGCGGCGGTTTTCTTCGCCGGCTTCGCCTTGGCCGTCTCGGTGTCCTCGTCGTCGGCCATCAGCTCTTCCTTGCTGACCTTGACGTCGGTGACGGAGATCTGGCCGAGCAGATGGTCGACCACCTTCTCCTCGAACAGCGGTGCGCGCAGCGTGTTCAGCGCTTCGGGATTGCTGCGGTAGAATTCGAAGGCTTCCTGCTGCTGGGCGGCCGGATAGCGGCGCACCTGCTCGAACAGGCCGCGCTGCAATTCGTCGTCCGACACGGTGACGCCGGCCTTCTCGCCGATTTCGGCGAGAACCAGGCCGAGACGCACACGGCGCTCGGCAAGCCGCATATATTCGGTGCGCGCCTCTTCTTCCGTGGTCTCCTCGTCGGCGAAGGTGCGGCCGGCGGTTTCCAGATCGCGGTTGACCTGGTTCCAGATGTTGTTGAACTCGGCCTCGACGAGCTTCGACGGCGCCTCGAACGAGTAGGCGGCATCGAGCTGGTCGAGCAGTTGGCGCTTGATCTTCTGGCGTGTCATCGAGCCGAACTGGTTCTCGATCTGGGTGCGCACCACTTCACGCAGGCGCTCCAGCGACTCCAGGCCGAGATTCTTGGCCGTTTCGTCGTTGATCTCCAACGCACCTGGCTGTGACACTTCCTTGACGGTGACGTCGAAGGTCGCTTCCTTGCCGGCGAGATGCGCCGCCTGGTAGTTTTCCGGGAACGTGACCGTGACCTGCGTCTCGTCGCCGGCCTTGCTGCCGATGAGCTGATCCTCGAAGCCGGGAATGAATTCCTTGGAGCCGAGCACCAGCGGCTGGTCCGTGCCGGCGCCGCCGCTGAAGGCTTCGCCGTCAATCTTGCCGACATAGTCGATCGTCACGCGGTCGCCTTCGGCGGCCTTGCCGGTCTTCGGCTCGTAGCTGCGCGCCGATTCGGCGACACGCTGGACCTGCTCGTCGATTTCGGTGTCAGGCACGTCGAACACCTGACGCGTCACCTTGATGTCGGAGAAATCCTTGATCTCGATCGGCGGAATGATCTCGTAATTCAGCCGGAACTCGAAGTCGGCGCCGCCGGCCAGGATCTTCTCGGCCTCTTTCTCGTCCTCGGTCATGATCACTTCGGGCTGCATGGCAGCCTTTTCGCCGCGCCCGGTTATGACCGAACGGGTCGAATCGTTGAGGATCTCGTTGACCACTTCGGCCATGAACGACTTGCCATAGACCTTTCGCAAGTGCTGCACCGGCACCTTGCCGGGACGGAAGCCGTTGATGCGGACCTTGTTCCTGGCGTCGGTAAGCCGCGCCATCAGCTTGGCTTCCATGTCACCGGCCGGCACGGTGATCTTGATCTCGCGCTTGAGACCGGAGTTGAGCGTTTCGGTGACCTGCATCATAGAACCTTTGTTTTCACCAATGAGGCCGCCAAACGGCTCCTGCCGTTTACAACCTGCCGGTATGATCTTGCCGAGAATGGCTTTTGGTGCGGGACTTCAGGATTTGTCCGCCCAAAGCGGCTCAAATCCTCCAGAAATACGCTCCAAATGTGAATAAGTCTTTGTTTTTCCTACTTCTTATCACATTCTGCAGAAGCGGATCGTCGCATCCCGTCACATTCGACACGCCTTTTGTCACAGGCGCGGCTAATTTTCAACCATCTTCGCGCACCGGCCAACGGCCCCTATTTTGACCGCGACATTGACAGAATGATGGCTACATGGGATTGGCCGGGCAATGCGGATGTGGCGGAATTGGTAGACGCCCTGGATTTAGGTTCCAGTGCCGAAAGGCGTGGGGGTTCGAGTCCCTTCATCCGCACCACTATGGGAGCCTACTCCTCAAAGACCTGGCGCGTGAACCATTCGGTCAAATTCGCAAGCTCGGGTCCCAGCACGCGATCCTCGCCGACTGGCGGCACGATGCTCCTGATATCCGCGACGAACGACTGAAGCGCCGGAGGCGCCACGCGCTCGGTGACATGCAGTGCCTGCGAGGCGATCACAGCCAGCATCGCCATCGCGGCATCGAGGCAGCGGCCGGCGCGTGCTTCCTTCGTCCATGCGAGGAAGACCGTCGTCGCGACATCGTCCTGGCCGGCGCCGGCCGATTCCGTTCCCGGGATGAAGGTGCGCTGGGCCGAAAGTTTCGCCTGCTCCAGATAACCCGTGATCGCCATCGGCACATAGCCGACATTGCCGTGACCGTCGCTGTCGCTCCAGTCCCGCCCCGTCAAAAGCAGATCGGGTAGGAGCGACACCTTGCCGTTAAGAAGCTTCGAGGCGTGTCGGTCGCACAAGAGGCAGATATCGGCCCATATCGCCGCCAGATCATCCAGGGCGGGTGTTGCCATGGCATTGTGATAGCCGCCCGTGCTGATGCAACGCCCGAACGGATGCCCGTCGTCAGGCGGGATGTAGACAGGGTTGTCCGAGATCGAAGCGAGTGACACGGTGGCCGCACGCTCTGCCGATGCCAGCGCGCGATGCGCGTGTCCGAGGATGCGAGGGACGATGCGGTAGCTGACCGGCGCCTGATAATTACGGCGCCCGGTGCCGGCGCCGGCAAGAAACGCCCTCAATCCCCGCAGCGCCACTGCTTCGTGTTCATCGCCCCAAAGCGCGTCGAGCGCCGGGTCGTAATGTTCGAGCGGCGCGCGAAACGCTTCGATCGAAAGCGCAAAGACTCTTTCGGCAAGGCGAATGCGGCGGCGAGCCGCCAAGGCCGCATCGGCCACAAGTGCGGCAGCGCAAGGCGAGCCGTTGATCAGGGAGCCCCGTTCCTTGACCTCCAGGTCGAAGCGCGTCGAAAGCTCAGCAAACAGCGGATAGAGCGCGAGGATTTCACCGGCGCCGCCCTGGCCGGATGATGGCACCATGGGCATCGGTCCGCCGTCCAGCATCGCGGCGACGGCGAGCGCCATGCGTGGTGTGGTCGCGGCGTTTCCTTCGAGGAAATTCGCCAGCCGGGCAAGCACAATCGCCCTCACCACGCGGCCCGGCAAAGGCTCGCCGAACGAAGTGGCGGCTGCGAACGCCTTGATGCGTGCATGGCGACCCCGCTCCCCTCGTTCGAGCTGCCGGCTCGCCAGTTCTCCCATGGCGGTGGTCACGCCATAGATGACCGGTACAGGGTCGGTTTCAATGAGACGCAGGAACGACGCGCGACACTCTGCGATGCGCTGCAAGGCCTTGCCGCTGATTTGCACCCTGTCTTTCTTCCAGGCGACGCGGAAAACAGAGCTGAGATTTATGTCTTGTCGTGTCGTCAGGATAATTGTCATGTTTGATGCTGTCCGAGCCGGCCACGCTTTCCGGTCTAATAAAGCGGTTCCTCGAACAGCGTCCTGTCGCCGTCCATCAGCGCCTTGATCTGCGCCGTGCCGTTGGCTGCGATTGCAATACGGACGCCGAACGGCCGCACCCGCATGTCGTTCTGGATCGCCATCCCCTCGCCTTCGGGCAGATAGAAGCGCTGGATGCCATAGTCCGGCATGATCGCTGTTGCTTCCGGGCTGAGATCCCAGCCTGCGGATACGTGTCCGACGATGTCGGCTTCATCCGATGCTGCCGGCGCCGGCGCTTGCCCGAACCAGGCCGAGGTCGCACCCCAATAGCCGTCGGCGCCCTGCTTCAGCCTGACCACGATCGGCGTATCGTCGCTCGTCAGCTTGCCGGCCGGGATGTTGGCGATCAGCTTCACCGGTATCCGCGAAATATCGTAGCTGAGCAAAATATAGTCGCCGCGCAGGAGATCGCGCGGATCGATCGGTTCGACCCTCAGCAGCACTTGCCTGCCGTCGCGCAGGATCGCAGCCCGGCCGGCGATGATCCAGCTCAGGAAACCGATCTGGACGAGCGCCAGCACCACCGCCGAAATGATCAGTTTTTTGCCGGTCATCATGCCGCCGCTCCTTCCACGCTTGGGGACCTCATGCGCTTTTCAATGCGGATGATGACAAGGGCAAGGATGCCGAGAAGCACTGCTGCCGCAAGAAAGAAGCCTGCCGTGTCGAGCATCGACTGCAACATCACAACATAGATGATGGCGAGTTCGAAGGCGAAACCGGCATAGGCGATCCAGCGCAGACCTCTGCTTTCGCGGCCGCCCAACATGATTGCAGCGACAATGCCGGCAAGCGCAATGGCCGAGGCGATGGCAAAGCCGCTGTTGTTGTTATCGTCGGCCAGCTCGAACTGAATCATCGCCAGGCCGGTGAGAAATCCAATCAGCGCGTGCAGGGGCAGCCGGCCGCTAAGTTGCACGATCCTGTCGACGGGCCCCGCGGCGAAGATCGCAGCCGCGAAAAGCAGCGCCGACACGACGACGAGCGGGACAGCGACCAGCAGCGTTTCGTATTCCATTACCATCAGCACGAGATAGAAGATGACCGACAGGATGATCAGGTGCCGCGCCGCCTGGCTGCGCGTCCAAAACGAAATGGCGAACAGCACGATCGCCATGACGATGAAGAAATGCGGGAACTCCGTGCGACTAAAATAATCGAAGCCCTTCAGAAACAGCCAGGCATCGGCGATGCCGACAGCAGCAACGGTCAGCGGGTTCGAGCGCAGCGCAACCGCCGCCAAGGCCGTGCCTGCGCCCCAGGTGATCAAGGCCGACGCCTCGTCGCCAGACAAATGATACATCTGACCGATCAGCGCGATCGATCCGCCGAATGCCGTCGCGGCGACGATCCAAAGCGCCTCGCCGATCGCAGCGTGGTCGCGTGTCTTCAGCACCGCGCCGCCGACATAGCCGGCGATGATGATCGCGAAGAGCGCCGCCACCCGCGCCAGCCGCGGGATGACTTCCCAATTGGCAGCGACGAAGATCAGGACGGCCGCGCCAAACAGCAGCGCCGCCATCATCGCCAGGATCGAACCGAAGCTCAGCGATCTCCGTTGATTGGCTTCGACGTCGCGCGTCAGCGCGTCGGCTGTCGGGGCATCGATCAGGCTGGCCTGCAGCCATCGTGCGATATCGGCCCTGACGCGTGACGAATAGCTCGCCATACCTTTCTCCCCCAGCTTGGTCTTTTTTTCAGCCGACCCGGCCAAATCGTTGACGCCACGACATTTTCCGATTCCGGCTTATCTATGTCGAACACGTGAGCGCCGCGTGATGGTGCATTGCACAATTTGCATTGCTGCCATGCACCAATAGCGCTTTTAAATCGATATGACCCCACCTATCTTCAGGGCGTACACAAAGACGGAATGATCCGAAAGAAAGACGAAACGAGAAATACCATGAACCTGATCCGCAACTACCGCAACTGGCGCCGCTACCGGGACACCGTTTCCGAGCTGAGCCGCCTGAGCAACCGCGAACTGACCGACCTCGGCATCAGCCGCAGCGATATCCACTACGTCGCTCGCAAGGCGGTCTAATCCTCTTCGGACCGCGAATGGTCCGAACCAGTTTGACTTGAAAAGAGAACGACAATGAACCTGATCCGCAACTATCGGAACTGGCGCGTTTATCGCTCGACGGTTACCGAGCTGGGTCGCCTTTCGAACCGCCAGCTGCATGATCTCGGTATCGTCCGCGACGAGATCAAGATCATCGCCCGCAAGGCGATCTAATCACGGAATTTCGCCAGGGTCGACCTCCTCCCCGACCCTGACGAATACGGTCAGCCTTCACCTCCTCCCGAGGGTTGACCACAAAAACGGCGCCCGCCGCACCTCCTCCCGCGGCGGGCGCTGTTTCCCAGGGCGAAACGAGTTTCGTCCCCAAGGGTTTCGCCCCCTTTCATCAGGCGAAACGAATTTCGTCAAAGCCGACCTCCTCCCCGGCGATGACGAATACGGTCGATCTTCACCTCCTCCCGAGGATCGGCCAGCAAAACGACACCCGCCGGACCTCCTCCCCCGGCGGGTGTTGTTGTTTTCAGGGTCGATTCACTCTGGGAGCCGTTTTGGCGGGACGTCCCCTGTCCTCAGTCCAGCGCACCGCTTTCCAGCACGCCCCGTTTCTTCCACTGGCTCAGCGGAAAAATGTCCGGCGCGCCGCCCATCGCCGCATACCAGGAATCCACCACCCATTCGGTGCCTCCGCGGTCGCTGATCACCGCCGTCCAATGGGGATAGCGCCCGTCGACAAACAGGCCTCGCGAGGCATTGTCCTCGACCTTGTGAAACCTGAGCAATTTTCGCTCGGCAAGGTAGACCAGCAGCGCATGCGTATTGGTCGATTCGTCGACACAATCCATCTGGCCCTTGATGCGCGATGCACCGAATTCCGACTGCGCCAGATCGCGAACGCCGGTAGCCCGGAAAATGCGCTGCTCGAAATAGCGGACAGCTTTCTTGACAGCGGAACGCTCGGCTTGGGGCGAACCCGCGCCCGCACGCAGGATGGAGCGGAAACGCGCGCCGTCACCGGGGCCAAGCGCCAACATCGTGCGATAGTTGCAACTATAGCCATGGCATATGGGGATCCGCTTGGAGGCCGTCGCGGCCAGTTCGCCGGCGGCCGCTGATCCGCCCATGGCGATCACGGCTACCAGAAAGATCACTTTGGCAAAGATCCCGAGACTCCCGTCCATTCTCCGACAGTAGACGATTGCAGCACTTGGCGCCAACAGCGCGGCTAACTCGGGCAATTGCAATCGCAGCTACAAGCGACTATTTCGGCGCTCATGAACAAGAATCCCATTCACGTCATCGGCGGCGGTCTCGCCGGCTCCGAAGCCGCTTGGCAGGCGGCCGAAGCCGGCGTTCCCGTTGTCTTGCATGAAATGCGCCCCGTCCGCGGCACCGATGCGCACAAGACGGATGGGCTGGCCGAACTGGTCTGTTCCAATTCCTTCCGTTCCGACGATGCGCAGACCAACGCCGTCGGCCTGCTGCATGCCGAAATGCGGCTGGCCGAATCGCTGATCATGAGCGCCGGCGATGCAAACCAGGTGCCGGCCGGTGGCGCGCTTGCCGTCGACCGCGACGGATTTTCCGAAGCGGTGACCAACAAGCTCGAAGCGCACCCGCTCATCACCATCCAGCGCGAGGAAGTGCCCGGTCTGCCGCCTGCGGACTGGGACCAGGCGATCATCGCCACCGGCCCGCTGACCGCACCTGGGCTCGCCCAATCGATCGCGGAAGTGACCGGCGCGGATGCGCTCGCCTTCTTCGATGCCATCGCGCCGATCGTCCATTTCGACACGATCGACATGGACATTTGCTGGTTCCAGTCACGCTACGACAAGGTCGGACCCGGCGGCACCGGCAAGGATTACATCAACTGTCCGATGGACAAGGAGCAATATCTCGCCTTCGTAGGGGCGCTTCTGGAGGGCCAAAAGACCGAATTCAAGCAATGGGAAGGCACGCCCTATTTCGACGGCTGCCTGCCGATCGAGATCATGGCCGAGCGCGGCGTCGAGACGCTGCGCCATGGGCCGATGAAGCCGATGGGGCTGACTAATGCGCACAATCCGTCGGTGAAGGCCTATGCCGTCGTGCAGCTTCGCCAGGACAATGCGCTGGGCACGCTCTACAACATGGTCGGCTTCCAGACCAAGCTGAAGCACGCCGAGCAGGTGCGCGTGTTCCGCACTATCCCGGGCCTGGAGAACGCCGAATTCGCCCGCCTCGGCGGCCTGCACCGCAACACCTATATCAATTCGCCGACGCTGCTTGACCATTCGCTGCAGCTGAAATCGCGGCCCGGCCTGCGCTTCGCCGGCCAGATCACCGGTTGCGAAGGCTATGTCGAAAGTGCGGCCATCGGCCTGCTTGCCGGTCGCTTTGCCGCCGCCGAACGGTTGGGCCACGCACCGGCGCTGCCACCGTTGACCACAGCCTTTGGCGCGCTGCTCAACCACATCACCGGCGGTCACATCGTCTCCGACGACGAGCCGGGAAAACGCTCCTTCCAGCCGATGAATGTCAATTTCGGCCTGTTCCCACCGGTGGAAGCACCGAAGTCAGAGGGAAAGCGCCTGCGCGGCAAGGACAAGACCGTCGCCAAGCGGCGTGCGGTGACATCGCGCGCGCTGGCCGACTGCCGCGAATGGCTGGGGCTGCCAGCGCGGGCGGAGGCGGCGGAATAGTCCGCCTGTCTGTTCTTGTCGATCGGGCGCCGGGAGAGTAGGATACTATCCTACTCTCCATCATAGGGAGCAATTCCATGGAGCCCGCCGAGAAGCTGTCAGTCACCATCACGCCTGCCATGGCGCGCATGATCCGGGAAAAAGTCGAGGACGGCTCCTTCGGATCGGCAAGCGAAGTCATCCGCGCAGCACTTCGCGCCTTCCAGCGCGAGGAGGAAGAGCATGCCGAGCGCATGGCCTCGATCAGGGCGCGCGTGAAGGCATCGATCGAGGATACGAGACCGGGCTATTCGGGAGAAGAGGTTCGCGCTCACCTTCGGGAATTCGTCGCCCGACATTCGAGCCGTGCTGATGATTCAGCGGCTTGAGGTCGAGTATCGAGAAACTGCCAGGAATGATCCGGCCGACATTTTCAGAAACATCGTAGAGGCTGGCGGGAATCCGGATGTCGCGCTGAAGTTCGTCTTGCGCATCGAAGACCGCTGTCAGAGCATCGGCAATGCGCCTCGCGGCGGCCGATCGCGCGACGACCGTTCGAGCACTCCGCGATCATTGCTTACGTTGTCAGCGACGATCTCGTTCGCATCGTCAACATCTTCTATGGTGGTCGCGACTACGAGATGCTGATGCGCGATGCCGGATCGAGCGATCCATCGTGACAGACCTCAACGGCTGCGGTGGTAGTTCCGGCTTTCTGGATTCCTCATACTTGGCAGCCTTCAGGCGTCCGGCCAGCCTCGCGTCGCGCAGCGCAACAGCAGCCAATGCCGGCGCCAGGCCGAAAGCCGTGTCGCGCCGCTCAGAAGCGAATGACGAGAACTTTCCATCTTGCTGAGATAGGCGCGCGAGAGAGCCAGCGGCAGAAATGCCGGGCGCAGCGAAACCGGCAAAGCCGACGCGCCGCCTTCGAATGCCGCAAGATGTTCCCGCGCCAGCGCGATCATCGCCGCCACAGCGCGTTCCGCCCCCAGCCCACCATCGCCCGCAACGAACTCCTCGGGCGACGACCCTGCCGCGGCCAGAATGTCGGCCGGGACAAAGCATTGCCCGCGCTTGCGGTGCTGCGGCAGCAGCAGCAACAGGCCGGTCATCGCCTGTGCGCAGCCTGCCCTGCCCGCAAGTTCGGAAAACCGCGGCGCTTGGGCGGGGTCAAGCACCATCGCCGCAAGCTGGATGAGCGCCGCTGCGGTCTCGCCGCAATAGCCTTCCAGATCGATGCGAGACGGCATAGGGTCGTCATAGAGATCGAAGATGCGGGCTTCGAGCATATTATCGAAGGCAAGTTTCGGCAGACGGTGGGCGGAAATCGTCGCCTTTAACGCGTCCGCGACTGGGTGACCGATACCTGCCCCGTCGTCCTCGGCTGCGATGACATCGCGCCACCATTGCAGCCGCACCTCGCCCGGCAGCGCCTCGCGGATACGGTCGCGGATGCCAGATATCTCGGCATTGAAGGCATAGAGCGAAAACAGCGCGTCACGCTTGTCCTCAGGCGCATAGAGCGCGGAAACATAGCGGTCATGGTCGGCGGCTCGCACCGTTTCCATGACGATTTTGGCGTTTTCGCTCACGTCACTCGACGGCGATCAGTGCGGCGGCCACCGCACGGTTTTCCGCCAGAAGAACATTATAGGTGCGCACGGCCGCCCCGGTCGACATCGGATCGGCCGCAATGCCCGCCGCCTTCAGCGCGGCACGCAGCGCTGCCGGCAACGGCCTGAGATCCTTGCCGGCGCCGACCAGCAGGATCTCGACCTTGTCAGCCTCGTTGAGCAGCTTGGCGAAATCCGCCGCCGTCAGCGCCAGGGGGTCGGCCGGCTCCCAACCGTAGATGCCCGACGGCAGGCACAGCAGCGAGCCGCGATGCGACATGTCGGCGAAACGGAACCCGCCATTGCCGTAGGCCTCGATCGGCGCACGGCCGGGGAAATGCGCTTCGCGGATGACGATGCCTTTTGCCACGGGCGCAGCAATCGTCAGGTTGCCACGGCTTTGCCGCCGCTCACCCGCTTCTCCTCGTCGGCCGCCGCGGCCTGTGGCCGCAGCTTGAACAGGATGAGCAACGGAGCGGCGATAAAGATCGACGAATAGGTTCCAAAGACGACGCCGAACAGCATCGCCAGCGTGAACGAGCGGATCACCTCGCCGCCGAACAGGACCAGCGCCAGAAGCGCCAGGATCGTCGTCACCGCGGTCAGCGTCGTTCTCGACAGCGTCTCGTTGATGGCGTTGTTCAACAATTCCGGCAGCGGCATCTTCTTGTATTTCCTGAGATCCTCGCGAACACGGTCATAGACGACGATCGTGTCGTTCAGCGAATAGCCGATGATGGTCAGGATCGCCGCCAGCGACGATTGGTTGAATTCGAGCCCAGTGATGACGAAGAAGCCGATGGTCATGACGATGTCGTGGACCGTGGCGATGATGGCGCCGACCGCGAACTGCCATTCGAAGCGGAACCACACATAGGCCAGGATGCCAAGCAGCGCGACCAGCATAGCGATCGTGCCTTGCTTGGCGAGCTCGCCAGAAACCGTCGGCCCCACCACTTCGACGCGGCGGAAATCATACTGGTCCTGCAGCTCGCCGCGCACCTTGTCGATGACGGTCTGCTCGGCATTCTCGCCGCCATCCTGTGTGCCGACGCGGATCAAAACGTCGTTCGGCTCGCCGAATTGCTGGACCTGCACTTCGCCGATATTGAGTTCCGTCAGCCTGCCGCGGATATCGGCAAGATCGGCGGTGCCATCCTTGGCCTGCACCTCGATCAGCGAACCGCCCTTGAAGTCGATGCCGTAATTGATGTCGACGGTCATGAACAGCACGACCGACAGCACCGATAGCAGGCTCGACAGAGCGAACGTCCAGCGGCGGATGCCCATGAACGGAATTCTCGTACCGGGCGGAATGAAGGTCACCGGCGCCCGCGGCAATTCCTTCGGCCGCGCCCGGCGAAGCCAGATCGACACCAGCAACCGGGTGAAGGTGAAGGCGGTGAAGACGGTAGTCAGAATGCCGATGGCGAAGGATATGGCAAAACCCTTCACCGGCCCCGTGCCGATCCAGAACAGCACCACGGTCGCGATCAGCGCTGTGACGTTGGAATCGACGATGGTCGCCAGAGCCTTGGTGAAACCGGTGTCGATCGCCTGGATGACCGAGCGGCCGGCTCTTCGCTCCTCGCGGATGCGCTCGTAGATGAGAACGTTGGAATCGACCGCCATGCCGATGGTCAGCACGATACCGGCAATGCCCGGCAAGGTCAGCGTCGCGCCCAGAAGCGACAGCAGCCCGATGATCATCGCCACATGCACCGCCAGCGCAAGGTTGGCGAGGAAGCCGAGGAAGCCGTAGGCGACGAACATGAAGGCGACGACGAGAATCGACCCGACCACGCCGGCGACCTTGCCGGCGTGAATGGAATCTTCGCCGAGCCCAGGACCAACTGTGCGCTCTTCGATCACCGTCAGCGTCGCCGGTAGCGCGCCGGCACGCAACAGCACGGCGAGGTCGTTGGCGCTCTCGGCGGTAAAATTGCCCGAGATTTGGCCGCTGCCGCCAAGGATCGGTTCGCGGATTTGCGGCGCCGAAATCACCTGATTGTCGAGGATAATGGCAAACAGCTTGCCGACATTCTGCGAGGTCGCCTGGCCGAAGCGCGCCGCTCCCTTGGAATCGAAGGTGAACGAAACCACCGGCTCGTTGGTCTGGGAATTATACGTCGCCTGCGCATCGGTGAGATTTTCGCCCGAAACGATGACCCGGTTCTCGATCAGATACGGAACCGGCGGATCATCCTGCGAATACAACACCGATGATCCCGCCGGCGGGCGCCCGTTGAGCGCGTCCTGCACCGGCATCGACTGGTCGACCATCTGGAAGGTCAGCTTGGCGGTTTGGCCAAGAATGTCCTTCAGCCGCTGCGGATCCTGCAGGCCCGGCACCTGCACCAGAATGCGGTCTTCGCCTTGGCGTTGCACGATCGGCTCGGTGGTGCCGAGTTCGTTGACGCGGCGCTCGACGACCTCGAGCGACTGCGCCAACGCCGTCGACGTGCGGTATTTGATGCCGGCATCGGTGACGGCGAACTTGAGCAGGCCGGGTTCGGAATCATCAAGCGACATCTCCTGGACGGAGCCGCCGCTGAACAGGCCGGCGGCCACCGGGTCGGTCAATGTCTTCAGCGCCGCCTTGGCGGCTTCGAGCTGACCGGGATCGGTGATGCGGACCTGCACGGCCCGGCCTGATCCGGAAAGGCCGGTGTAACCGATCTTGGCGTCGCGCAGCCGCGTCCTGATTTCGTCGCGCGTCGTCTCCAGCCGATCCTTGATCAGATCGTTCGGATCCATCCTGAGCAGGATATGCGAGCCGCCCTGCAGATCGAGGCCGAGCGTCATCTGGCGCTTCGGCACCCAGCTGGGAAGCTGGGCCAGCGTGCTGGCAGAGAACAGATTGGGCGCAGCGAGGATCACTGTGGCGGCCACGGCCAGCCAGATCAGGATCATCTTGAAGCGCGAGAAATAAAGCATATGGCGTCGTCCGTCAGGGCGTTCTGGCGGATCGTTCCGCCTGGAATGGGGTTATTTCTTGGCGTTCTGGTTTCGCCAAATGCTCGCCTCGAGCACAAGACAGTTCACTTTGGTGCTGCCATCGGGCTTTCTTCAACTATTGTCAATCTTGCTGGCAAGGCACCAGCGGGCAATAGCACGACGAGATCGTTGGCGCCCTGGACGGGGCGAGCGGGCTGGCGGCGAGAAGACTGGGCGCATCAGAGCCCCTGCGATGGCCACACCCACCGCAGATCAGAGTCATCTTCAAGCGCGAAAATACAGCAGTTGGCGCGGTCCGTCAGGGCGTTCTGGCGGATCGTTCCGCGACATCCGGTTATTTCTTGGCGTTCTGGTTCGCCACCGGCTCGCCCTTGACGCGCACGTCGGCGATCGTCGAGCGCAGCGCCGTTACCTTGGTTCCACCGCCGAGATCGATCTCGAGTTCATTGTCGTCGATCACCTTGGTCACCTTGCCGACGAAACCGCCGCCGGTGACGACTGTGTCGCCGCGGCGAACCGCCGCCAGCATCTCGCCGCGCTTCTTCAACTGAGTGCGCTGCGGCCGGATGATCAGAAAATACATGATCACGAAAATTAGGACAAACGGCAAAATGCTGATGAACATATCCGGGGAGGCGCCGACGCCTTGGGCGTATGCCGGTGTCACGAACATCTAGGTACTCCTGAATTTTGAAAGACAGCCGCCAAACCGTCCTGGGGAAATTTGGCGGCCCGTGAAATTTCGCCGGAATATAGTCGGTAAAGTTGCCAATGCAACTGCGGCCAAGCATTTCAGCTGCTTTTCCGGCTGGTTGAGCCGTGTTAGAGCATGATCCCAAAAAACGACGCCCGGTTTTCGGAAAAGATCATGTTCTAACAAAAGGTTGGAACTGGTTCCGAAACGCCGGAACCAAATTAGGTTCCGTGTCATCCCCTCCTGAGTGCAAAGATAAAATGAGCGACAGCACCATCGAAGCCCTGAACAAGAAGCTCGACCGCCTGATCGAGGCGGTCGCCCGCCTCGCTCCGCCGCCGGTGCCGGAAACCGATCTCGGCAAGGCCGATTGCTTCGTCTGGCAGGCTGATGCCGGCTATCTGGAGCCGGTGCTCAAGGTCAATCGCGTCGACATCGGCCTGATCCGCGGCGTCGACCGTGTCCGCGACATATTGGTCGACAATACCGAGCGTTTCGCCTCCGGTTACGCAGCCAACAACATCCTGTTGTGGGGCGCACGCGGCATGGGAAAATCCTCGCTGGTCAAGGCTGTGCATGCCACCGTCAATGCGTCGGCAAAGCTGGAGCTGCCGCTCAAGCTCATCGAGATCCACCGCGAGGACATCGACACGCTGCCGAAGCTGATGAATTTGCTGAAGGCAGCACCTTACCGCTTTATCCTGTTTTGCGACGACCTCTCCTTCGACCATGATGACACGTCCTACAAGTCGCTGAAGGCGGCGCTCGAGGGCGGCGTCGAGGGCCGGCCGGCCAATGTGATCTTCTACGCCACCTCGAACCGGCGACATCTGCTGCCGCGCGACATGATCGACAATGAGCGCTCGACCGCCATCAACCCGTCGGAGGCGGTCGAGGAAAAAGTTTCGCTGTCCGATCGTTTTGGCCTCTGGCTCGGCTTCCACAAATGCTCACAGGACGAGTATCTCGACATGATCGACGGCTATATCAGCCATCACGGCCTTGCCATCGACCCCGAGACGCTGCGCGCCGAGGCGCTGGAATGGGCGACGACGCGCGGTAGCCGTTCAGGCCGCGTCGCCTGGCAGTTCACCCAGGATCTGGCAGGCCGGCTCGGCAAATCGCTCAAGGATTAATTTAATTCCTCGGCGCAGAATTTTGACAGGTCGGACGCGCTTGCGTTGACGGACCGCATGCCTTGGCGATTAGCGGAAATGCCCATCGCTTCGTCATCCTGGGGTCTGCGCTGCGTCGCTTCGCTCCTTGCTACGCCCCAGGATGACGAAGTTGAGCAGCTTCGGCCGTTATGACAGCCCACCGAAACGACCGATAAAATCCTGGCCGCCAACAGGCATCCAACCCGTCAAATTCCCTGTGCCGCGCCACTAGCGTTCATCCAGAAAACTGAAAAAGCCCGCCCCTTGCGGAGCGGGCTGAGCCGGCGGGCCGGACTGGAGGTCAGGCGGCTCGCAATCGCTTTTCTTTTTCTATTCGAGATACGTCGAATTCTATTCGAGATAGGTCGAAGGATCGACTTCTTTATTCAAGATAGGTCGAAGGATCGACCGGTGCCGAGTTCTTGCGGACTTCGAAATGCAGTTTCGGCGAGTCGGTGGTGCCGCTCATGCCGGACTGCGCGATTTCCTGGCCGCGCTTGACCTTCTGGCCGCGCTGGACCTCGATCGAACGGGCGTGGCCATAGACCGTGACCAATCCGTTCTCGTGGCGCACCAGCACCGTATTGCCGAATTCCTTGAGACCATCGCCGGCATAGATGACGACGCCGTTCTCGGCCGCCTTGACCGGGGTTCCTTCCGGCACGGCGATGTCGACGCCGTCCTTGCCGCCGCCAAAGCCGGAGATCACGCGGCCGCGCACCGGCCACCGCATCTTGCCGATGCCGGTGGCGTTGGGCGCCACCGCGTCATCGTCCTCGGCCTGCTGGATGACCTTCGCATCCTTCTTCGGCGGCGTGTAGGCGGCGAGCGTCTCCGACGGCGTGGTCTTTGCCGCAGGCGGAGTGGTGGCTGTCGTTACCGGATCGACCTTTGCCGGCTTGGCGCTGGCAACCGTCGCGGTTCCGCCGGCCGGCACCTTCAGGGTCTGGCCAATCTTGAGCAGGCCGTCCTGCATGCCGTTCGCCTGCTTCAACGCAGCCACGCCGACGCCGGTTTTCCTGGCGATGGCCGACAGCGTATCGCCCTGCTGGACCGTGTAGGTGCCACCGGCACCAGCCGTCCTGGACGCGGGTTTTCCGTCCTTCGGCTGGCTCGCGGCCGCCGAGGCATCCACCTGCGCGGCGGACTTGCCCTCCTTGAGCTTCGGCTGCTGCGGCAGCACGGCTACCATCTCCGGCGCCTTGGCCGGCAAATCGTGCTTGGTGTCGTTCGCAGGCTTGGCGTCGGCAAGCTTCGGCGCCGGTTTCTTGCCCGAATAGGCATAGGCCGGGATGACGAGCTTCTGGCCGGTCTTCAGCCCGTTGGTCGCGCTCAGCCCATTGACTTTCATAAGGGCATCGGCGGGCACGCCGTAGCGCCGCGACAGGCCGGAAATGGTCTCGCCATCCCTAACGATGATCTCGGTGGCGCGCGGTTCGCCGCCTGCCGTCGCCATGCGCGGAGCGTCGGGCTGTGCGTCCTTGAACGGCTTTGCCACTGTCCCGGTTGCAGTCCGGTCGACCTGGGGGGCGGCTGGCGCCGAAGCGGTGCGGGCCGGCACCAACGCGGGGGCTGGCTGCGACTGGCTGACCGGCGGCAATTGCTGTGTCGTAACCGGTTCGAGGCTTGAGCGGCTGACCGACTGGGTATGGCTGCCGTCGAGCGGCGCGGCCGAGACCGGGACATCGCCGGGATAAGGCTGGGCGGCGTCCTGCTTGTCGATGATGGTGCGCTGGTTGTTGGTCGAGGAGATGAAGACGTCATCGACGCTGTTGAACCGCGAGACCTGGGAACTGCATCCCGCCGCGGTGCCCGCAACCATAAGGACGGCGAAACCGCGCGCCAGGTTGCGTCCGTTTGCCTTCAAAATACTGAATTGCATCGCATTTACCCGCAGATACCCGGTACAGACTGACCGTGATTAAAGCGCGTTAATGTTACTGGTCGGTTAAACCTCTAGAATCAGACGCAAATTTTCTTAAAATATTTAAGGCTGAACGTAGGGGATCGAGATTCAGGCCGAGCCGGAGACGAAGAATTGGCCGAAGGCCCTCAGCTTCGTCATCCTAGGGCGAAGCAGGAGCGAAGCTCCGTCGCGGGGACCCTAGGATGACAAAACACCCGCCCCCAAGCGCGCGATGCTTCGGATAATCAGATGACCGCGGCTACGCTGCGCAGGATCGGCTGCAGGCGGACGAGGCCGATGTCCTCACGTTCGAATCGGCTGCCGACCTTGGTCAGTTTGGCCAGCACCTGCTCGCCCTCCTCGGGTCCGATCGGTGCGATGACGATGCCGCCGCTCGACAATTGATCGAGCAGGAAGCGCGGCAGGCTGTCGAAGGCCACCCATGCGACGATGCGGTCGAACGGCGCTTCATTGGCCAATCCGTTGGAGCCGTCCGCCTGGCGCACGATGACATTGCCGATGCCGAGCGCCTCGAAGCGCTGTTTGGCCTGCTCGGCCAGCGTCTTGTAGCGGTCGATGGTGACGACGCGCGCGGCAAGCCGCGACATCACCGCCGCCGTGTAGCCCGACCCGGTGCCGATCTCGAGCACGCGGTTGCCCGGCTCGATGGCAAGCGCTGCGATCACCGCGGCTTGCAGATCGGCGCCCTCGATCGCCTCGCCGCATTCGATCGGCAGCATCCGGTCCGACCAGGCGATCGGATGGAACTGCGCGGAAAGGAAGCCGCGCCGCGGCGTCGCCTCGAAGGCGGCAATCAGCGCCTTCGGCACGACGCCCTTGCCACGCAAGCGGAGCAGGAACGCGGCGAAGCCTTCCCGGTCGTCGACCGTCGGACCGTGGTTCAGGTTCATGCGAGCGCCTTGGTCAGTTGATCTCGGATTTCATGAGCGGTGAGATCGAGCTGCAGCGGCGTCACCGACACCAGCCGGTTGCGCAAGGCATAGAGGTCGGTGCCTTGCTTGCCCTCGACCGGCTCGCGCCCGAAGCGCAGCCAATAATAGGGAAGCCCGCGGCCGTCGCGGCGCTCGTCGACCCACAGGCTGTGGACGAGCTTGCCTTGCGAGGTGACCACCGTGCCGGCGACCTCTTCTGGCGCGCAATTGGGAAAATTGACGTTGAGCAGCACGCCGTCCGGCAGGGGCATGGCGACAAGCTTTTTGAGTAGCGCCGGTGCCAGCGCCTCGGTGGTCTCGTAGGGAACGACGCGATCCTCACCCACATAGGAATAGGCCTGGCTGAGCGCGATCGAGCGCACGCCGAGTAGCGCGCCTTCCATGGCGCCGGCGACGGTGCCCGAATAGGTGACGTCGTCGGCGATGTTGGCGCCGGAATTGACACCGGACAGGATAAGGTCGGGTGCTGCGGGCAGGATCTTCTTCACGCCCATGATGACGCAATCGGTCGGCGTGCCACGCACGGCAAAGTGTTTTTCGCCGATCTTCCTCAGGCGCAGCGGCTCCGAGATCGAAAGCGAATGCGCATAGCCGGACTGGTCCTGCTCCGGCGCCACCACCCAGACATCGTCCGACAGCGTCCGGGCGACGCGTTCAAGCGATGCAAGGCCTTCGGCATGGATGCCGTCATCATTGGTCAGGAGGATGCGCATTATTTCGATTCGATCTTTTCCAGACCGCCCATGTAAGGCCGAAGCGCTTCAGGAATGGTTACGCTGCCATCCTCATTCTGATAGTTTTCGATGACGGCAATAAGAGCGCGGCCGAGGGCGGTGCCGGAGCCGTTCAGCGTGTGGACGAAGCGGTTGCCCTTGCCGTCTTTGTCCTTGTAGCGGGCGTCCATGCGCCGCGCCTGGAAATCGCCGCACACCGAGCATGACGAAATCTCGCGATAGGCGTTCTGGCCCGGCAGCCAGACCTCGATGTCGTAGGTCTTGCGCGCGCCAAAGCCCATGTCGCCGGTGCACAGCGTCATGGTGCGGAACGGCAGGCCGAGCCGCTTCAGCACTTCCTCGGCGCATTCGGTCATCCGCTCATGCTCGGCAAGCGAGGAGTCCTGGTCGGTGATCGACACCAGCTCGACCTTATAGAACTGGTGCTGGCGCAGCATGCCGCGCGTGTCGCGCCCGGCCGAGCCCGCTTCCGAACGGAAGCACGGCGTCAGCGCCGTATAGCGCAGCGGCAGTTTTTCATGCGGCGTGATTTCCTCGCGCACGAGATTTGTGAGTGGCACTTCAGCGGTGGGGATGAGCCCAAGCCTGCCGTCTCCACGCGGGGCGAAGAACAGATCCTCCTCGAACTTCGGCAGTTGCCCCGTACCGAAAAGAACCTCGTCTTTCACCATCAGCGGCGGCTGGATCTCCTCATAGCCATGCTCGGTCGTGTGCAGATCCAGCATGAATTGGCCGAGCGCGCGTTCCATTCGCGCCAGCCCACCCTTCAGCACCGTGAAGCGCGAGCCGGACAGCTTCGCCGCCCGCTCGAAATCCATCATGCCGAGCGCTTCGCCGATCTCGAAATGCTCCTTCACCCAGTTCGGACGCGTTGGCACCTTGCCGACGATGCGCTTGACGACATTGTCGTCCTCGTTCTTGCCGACCGGCACGTCGTCGAGCGGCACATTGGGCAGCTCGGCCAATGCGTCATTCAGCGCCTTGTCGAGCTCGCGTTCGCGCGCCTCGCCGTTCTGGATGAAAGCCTTGATCTCGCCGACTTCGGCTTTGAGTTTTTCGGCAAGGGCGGCGTCGCCCGAACGCATGGCATTGCCGATCTCCTTCGAGGCGGCGTTGCGGCGCTCCTGCCTGGTCTGCAGCTCAGTGAGATGCTCGCGCCGCGCCTCGTCCCTGGCGATCAGATCATCGACCGTGGACTGCGCGTCATCGCTGGACCACGAGCGCTTCTTGAGCGCCTCGACGAGGACCTTCGGGTTGTCGCGAATCCATTTGATGTCAAGCATGGTCTTGAACGCTCCTGAGCTAGGTCAGAGGGCGTAAACCGCATCCTTGACCGATGCAAGACGTCAAAGTCGAGTTCCTTCGCGCCCCCTCTGTCCTGCCGGACATCTCCCCCGCGGGTGGGGAGATCGGCCGTCACTGCGGCTTTCGCCAACCTCCAGCGCTAAAGAAATGAGCCGTCGCCGAAGCTGCCAATCTCCCTCCGTGTGGGGGAGATGCCAAGTGGCGGCAAGAGGGCAGGACAGAGGGGGCGCTGTCCCGCAAACCTTGATTAAGGCCTCCGGCCAGCCTACGTCGAAGGCGCGTCCACGGGCTTTTCGGCCACCTCTTCTGCGGCCTCCCGCTTCTCGCGCGCCAGACGTTCCCGTTCCTTGCTACGCTCGATCAGCCGGGCCGACCAGATTGAGACCTCGTAGAGAATGATCGTTGGGATGGCGAGGCCGATCTGGCTTATCGGGTCGGGCGGTGTCAGCACAGCCGCGACGACGAAGGCGATGACGATCGCCCATTTGCGCTTTTCGACCAGCGCCTGCGACGACAGCATGCCGACCCGCGCCATGAGGCTGGTCACCACCGGCAACTGGAACACCAGGCCGAAGGAAAAGATCAGCGTCATGATCAGGCTGAGATATTCCGACACTTTCGGCAGCAACGAAATCTGCACTTGGTCGTCAGTGCCGGCCTGCTGCATGGCGAGGAAGAACCACATCACCATCGGCGTGAAGAAGAAATAGACCAGCGACGCGCCCATCAGGAACAGGATCGGCGAAGCGATCAGGAACGGCAGGAAAGCGTTGCGTTCGTTCTTGTAGAGGCCGGGCGCGATGAATTTGTAGATCTGCGTGGCGATCAGCGGAAAGGCGATCACCATGCCGCCGAACATTGCCAGCTTCACCTGGGTGAAGAAGAATTCCTGCGGCGCCGTGTAGATCAGCTCAACCTTGTGCGGGTCGAGCCCTGCCCATTGGGTCGCCCATTTGAACGGCACGACCAACAGGTTGAACAGTTGCTTGGCGAAAAAGAAGCAGAACAGGAAGGCGACGAAGAACCCGCCGATCGACCACATCAGTCGCCGGCGCAATTCGATCAGATGCTCCATCAGCGGAGCCGCCGATTTATCGATCTCGTCCTTTTCCGAAACGCTCACTTGCTGGCTCCCGCCGTCTTTTTGGCGGCTGCAGTCGGCTTCTTCACCGCTGCCGGTGCAGGCTTCGGCTCGGCCTTTTTAGCTGCGGTCTTTGTCACGGCAGGTCTTGCTGCTGCCGCTGGCTTGGCTGCGGCCTTGGGGGCCGGCATCGCTTTCGCTGGCGCAGGCTTCTTCTTCGCTGCCGAGGCCTTTTGCGGTGCAGCCGGCGTTGCCGTCCCGACAGGCGACGGCACCACCGACTCATCGGTCATCGCCGGAAAGATCGGCGCCGCCGGCGCCGCTTCCGGAGCACTGACGCCCGGCAGCACCGTCGCGCCATTCTTCAGCTCGGTCTCCTGCGGTGGCGAAGCAGCTGGCGTGACCGGGTCGATGGCCGGCTTCGGCTTCATCACCGCATCGACACCTGAACGGACATCGGCTGCCGCCTGCTCGAACGGATTGAGCTGTTTCCTGATCTCGGCGGCCGGGTTGAGGCTCCTGAGTGAATCGACCGACTTCTTGACGTCGTCAAGCTCGGCCTCCTTCAGCGCATCGTTGAACTGTTTCTGGAAGTCGGCTGCCATGCCGCGCAGCTTTGTCGTCGTGCGCCCGAAGGTGCGCAGCATGTTGGGCAAATCCTTGGGCCCGACGACCACGATCATGACGATCGCGATCACCAGCATCTCGGTCCAGCCGATGTCGAACATGGCGATACGTTCCGACTAAAGTTTTGGGCTCAGCTCTTGCTGGCCTTTTCCTTCACTGCCGAAACGGTTTCGTCGGCACGATGTTCGACGGTGCGCTTGTCCTCGGCAACATCGTCGTCGGCCATGCCCTTCTTGAAGCTCTTGATGCCCTTGGCCATGTCACCCATCAGCTCAGGTATCTTGCCGCGGCCGAACACCAGCAGCACGATCACCAGCACGATCATCCAGTGCCAAATCGAAAATGAACCCATAACAATCTCTCTCGAATGTTTTCTCTGACGATGATCTATGCGCTTTCGCGTCGGGATTCAAACACAACCGCGACAGAGTTTATAAATGAGTGGCCGAAGTCACGCACTTTCGGCGCCGTAGCCCGCTACCAATCGGCGCAGCCCCGAAAACCAACGGCTTTCGGCGCGTCGTTTGCGGTCAATCATCCTCGACACGCGGCGTCAACAGGCCGAGTTCCTCGAGGTCGATGTCGGTCAGCGGATCCTCGTCGTCGGTCAGCGCATCCGGATCGGCCGGCGGCAGCGGAATGGAGAAATTCGACGGCATGCGGCCCGAAAGCAGCCCGGCGCCCTTCAATTCCTCCATGCCGGGAAGATCGCGGATCTCCTCCAATGCGAAATGGTCGAGGAAAATGTCGGTGGTACCGTAGGTGACGGGACGGCCGGGCGTGCGGCGCCGACCGCGCATCTTCACCCATTCGGTCTCCATCAGCGTGTCCAGCGTGCCCTTCGAGGTCTCGACGCCTCTGATGTCCTCGATCTCGGCTCGCGTCACCGGCTGGTGATAGGCGATGATCGCCAGCACTTCGAGCGCCGCGCGGGAAAGCTTCCTCTGCTGCACTGTGTCGCGGCTCATCAGGAAAGCGAGGTCGCCGGCGGTGCGGAACGCCCAGGCATCGGAGACGCGCACCAGATTGACGCCGCGCCGCGCATAAATCTGCTGCAGTTCGGCCATCGCCGCGGCAATGTTGATGCCATCGGGCAGGCGCGCGGCAAGCTGCTTTTCGCTGACCGGCTCGGCGCTGGCGAAAACGATCGCCTCGGCCATGCGCACGGCTTCCGCCATATGCAGCCGCTCGCCAGGATTCTGGGAAAAGTTCTGCGCCTGATTTTCTACCGGAGTCTCGCCGAGCATGCCGTCTTCGGTCTCGTCGTCGACCTTGAACGGAATGACCGAAGCGTTGGCGCGTTCACTCATGATGCCACCTCGACTGCCCTGATGCCTTGCGCACGGCCGCGCAGATAAAGCGGCGCGAACACCTCGTCTTGCCGCATTTCCATTTTGCCTTCGCGCACCAGTTCCAGCGTGGCCGCAAACGAGCTGGCAATCGCGGTACGCCGCTCATCCGGGCCGGTCAGATATTCGACCAGGAAACTGTCCAGCGCCGTCCAGTCGGCAAACGTGCCGATCAGCCTGTTCAGGATATCGCGCGCGTCCTTGAGCGACCACACACCGCGCCTGGCGATGGTCACATTGGTGATCGTCTGTTTCTGGCGTTGCTGCGCATAAGCGGTCAGCAGATCGTAGAGCGAGGCCGAATAGGCGTTGCGTTTCTCGACGATGACCATTTCCGGCATGCCGCGGGCGAACACATCGCGTCCGAGCCGGTTGCGGTTAACCAGGCGTGCCGCCGCGTCGCGCATCGCTTCCAGCCGCTTCAACCGGAATTGCAGCACCGCCGCCAGCTCCTCGCCGCTTTCGCCGTCGTCGCCGGGTTGCTTGGGGATCAAAAGCTTCGACTTGAGAAACGCCAGCCACGCCGCCATCACCAGATAGTCGGCGGCGAGCTCCAGCCTGAGCGCCCTCACCTTCTCGACGAAGGCCAGATATTGCTCGGCCAGCGCCAGGATCGAGATGCGCGACAGATCGACCTTCTGGTTACGCGCAAGATGCAGCAGAAGATCGAGCGGGCCTTCAAACCCGTCGACGTCAACGACCAACGCAGGATCGCCGGTCAGCCGCGAATCGTCGTTCTCGGCCCACAGACGGTCCATCGGTGCGGCCTTGCCGGCCTTACTGTCCAATGTTTCCGCCACCTACTGTCGCTTTCTTTTGCTTCTATCTTCTTGTTTGACCATGATCTGTTCCGAAAAACCGGCTCCCACTTTTCGGGATCATGGTCTAGGCCACCGCATCGAAATAGGTGGCGAATTCGGCGCGTATCTCGGTCTCATCAGCCCGATCGCGGTTCTTGATATAGGTCAGCGCCCATTGCGCGCGGCGCAGCGACGTGCCTTCAAGCCCTGTTGTGCGCGACGCAATGCCGGCCATCTCCTCGAAAACGCCGTTGCAGTGAAGGACCAGATCGCAGCCCGCCGCAAGGATCGCGGCCGCCTTTGTCGGGAAATCCCCAGAAAGTGCCTTCATCGAGGTGTCGTCGCTCATCAACAGCCCGTCGAAGCCGATTTCGCCGCGGATGATCTCATCGATGACCTTGCCGGACGTCGTGGCCGGGTTCTTCGGGTCGATCGCGCTGTAGACGACATGCGCCGTCATCGCCATCGGCAAATGATTGAGCTCCCTGAACGGGGCGAAATCATGCCGCTGCAAGTCGCTCATCGAGGCATCGACGGTCGGCAGTTCGAAATGCGTGTCGGCAAAGGCCCGTCCATGCCCCGGAATATGCTTCATGACCGGCAGCACGCCGCCCGACATCAACCCTTCAGCCGCGGCGCGACCCAGTTCGATGACGGCACGAGGCTCCTTGCCATAGGCGCGCGCGCCGATGACGTCGCTGGCGCCCTCGATCGGCACGTCGAGCACCGGCAGGCAATCGGCTGTGATGCCATAGCGCGAGAGATCGAAGGCATGCAGCCGCGCCATCAGCCAGGCGGCGCGGTTGCCGGCGTCGTGGTCGTTGCGCCACAAGGCGCCGAGCGCACCACCGGCGGGATAGTTCGGCGCCAGCGGCGGTCGCAGGCGCTGCACCCGGCCGCCTTCCTGATCGATGAACACCAGGGCATCCGGGCGCTCGATACAGTCGCGCATTGCGGCGACCAGATCGCGGATCTGCTCGGTCTCGCCGATGTTGCGCGCAAACAAGATGAATCCCCACGGGCATTCATTGCGATAGAATTTGATTTCGTCGCGTGTGAGCGATTTCCCGGCGCAGCCGAGGATCATGGATTTTGATTCGGTCATGGACAGGAGTTTAGAGCTTCACGCGAACAAAGGGAATCGCATCGAGCCACATGCGGTTGAGCCAGAATCCCTTCCCCACAAAGATCTCCCTTCCACATAAAAAAACCGGCCACATAAAAAAACCGGCGCGGTCTGTGACCGCGCCGGTTTTTTCCGCCCAAGGGCGGGAGATTTGAAACGGCTAGCGCGACACGAAGCAGTTGCCGCCGGCAGCCTTGTAGCTGGTGCACAGGTTGATCGCATCGTTGCGCGACTGCGCCGGCACACGGACGCGATAGAACGTTCCCTTGCCGGCGATCTCGGCCTTGACGATGTTGGCGGTGCGACCGGCCAGCACGCTGCCGTAGCGGCGCTGCAGGTCCGCATAGCTGGACTGGGCGCTTTCGACAGTCGGCTGCGAGGCGATCTGCATCGACCACGAGCCACCGCCGGTCGAGGCCGCCGCCGGATTGATGGACGCAACCTGGTCCGGCTTGACCTCGCCGACGACGTCGACAGGCTGGTCGGACGGACGTTGCGGCGCCACCGGAACCGTGGCCGGCGTATTGGCAGGCTGGCTGGTTTGGGCATCGGCCTCAGACTTGGGCGCGGCTGCCGGCTCGGCTGTTTCCGGCCTGGCGGTTTCGGTCTGGTCGCCACCCAGTAAGTTACCACTTGCCTGGTCGACAACAGGCGGGACCGTGCCGGTCTGCTCCGCTTCGCCGGCCTGACCCGCCGGGGCCACATGCTGCGGCGCCGGATCGACAGGGTCGACGGCAGCCACCTGCGCTACCGCAGGCGCCGGATCCTCCCGCGCAACCAGTGAGCCATCTGATTTGACGACCATGGTTCTCACCTTGCGCGGCGCGATGGCGACGACATCGGGGTCTATGCCTTTGTCAGCCTCTTGCAGAACCTGGGCAATACGATCCTCGGACTTGGGCGTCGGCGCGGCGGCGACGTCGGCATTTCCGGCCGCTTGCGTGCTGCCGGCCGCATCGACGCCTTCAGCCGCGTCGAAGTCGTCGGGCGAAAGATCGACCACACGGCTCTGCGGCGGCTCCTTGGCCGTCACGTCCACGGGCTCTTCGGCGTTGGTGACCAGTTTTTCCTGGACCGGTTCGGCAGGCTTCGCGCCACCCTTGGCCACAGCGTCATAAACCTTGTTTTCCTGGTTCGGCACGACGGTGCCGCCCGGATTTTCAGGCCTGATCTTGATCGGTGCGTTGTCCGCCTTGACGATGACCGGCGCGTCGTTGCCGCCGTTGCCACCGAAAGACAGCGCGAAGGCGCCGAGACCGCCGGCGATCGCCACGGCGCCTACAACCGCGGCGACCAGCAGGCCGCGGCGCCGGGGCCTCGCGGTATCCTGCTCCAGGCCTGGAACCGACATGGCCTCATCCAGCTCGGGATCGTAGTCGAGTTCGTCTAAGCCAAAGTCGTCGGCCTGCGGAGCCGGCCGGCCGGAGGGCAAGTCGCCCAGATCGAAGCCGCTGGCGGCATCGGCATAAGCCGCACTGACGGGCGCTTCTGCGGGTCTCGCCGCATAGGTCCGCGTTTCAACGCGGTCGGGCTCATAGCCTGACTGGAACCCTGCCCCCGACTGAAACCCAGCCCCTGACTGGAATCCGGCATTGTAGGATTCGTCGTCATACGCCGCGCTGCGCGCCGGGGCGGCAGCGACGTCCATGGCATTCATTTCCGTGAGAAGGCTGGCGAACTCGGTGTCGAGATCGTCATAAGCAGGCGCCGCCGGTTCGTCTTCATTGAAGTCGAGGTCCGGAATATCGAGGTCGTCCGCCAGCGCCACGACGCGCTCGGGCACATCGACCGTCTCGACATCGGGCATCTCGTCATACGCCGAAGACTGTTCGCTTTGCGCTGGCGCAGATGCCGCATTGGCGGTATCGTCTTCGGCCGGCTCATCCTGATAGGCCAGGTCGTCCTGATAGGAGGGGGCCGCAGCCATTGGCGGTGTCGTTTCCGTGGTCTTCACCGAGGCCACTTCCGTGGTCCTCGCCGAGGCCGTCGGCTGGGCTGCAAAGGCAGGCTGCGACTGTGCGACCGGCGTTACGCGGCTCCACGAACGGGCCGGCGCCGGCGCAGCGGAGCGTGCCGCCATCCAGTTGAGCGAATCATCCGGATCTTCCTGGTGAGCGGCGGCCGCAACGTTATCGTCGTCGCCATGATCCAGACCGATGTCCTTGGCGAAGGCAGCATGCAATGTATCCTCGTCGAAATCGACATCGGCCGGCCCGGCGGCATCTTCAGCGCCGAAATCCTGGCCCTCGAGCTCATCGAAGAGAACGGTGTCGAGATCGGCATCGGCGGCTTGAACCGCGCCATCCTCCGGCTGCTCCGAAAGGTCTTGCTCGTCAAGGCTCCAGTCCAGTTCGTCGACAGTATCCGTTGGTTTGCCGGCGACCTTTTCAGCTGCGGCCACAGGCTGCTGAACCACGGGTGGCTCGTTGGCCGCGGACGCCGCCACGGGGGCAGTCCGTGTGCTCATGGTGCCCAACAGCGCGTTCAACTCGTCTTCGAGGCTCCGCTCATCAGCGATAGCGGTTGGCGCCGTCGGCTGGGCTGCAACGCCGGAGGCCGGCGCAACCGGCTCTTCGGCTTTCTCGGCAAGCGCGTCCTCGAAACTCAAATCGAAATCGGCGTCGAACGCGTCTTCCAGGGTCGTGGCGGACGGCTCGTCCTTGGCGGCGATAGCCTCCGGTTCGTCAATTTCGGGCGCGTCAATTTCGACTGGTTCATCCGTGCGAACGTCGAAATCCATATCGACATCGGCCATGGCGTCGTCGAAATGGCCGGCAAAGTCCTCCTCGGACTCTTCCGAAACGGCTCGAACAGGCGCAGCAGGAGTTTCAACAGCGGCCTGCTCTAACGGCATATGTTCGTCGAGCATCAACTCGTCTTCGAGCGAGCTTGCGACGGCATTGTCGAATTCGTCGTCGAAGGCGGGCTCGGCGGCCGGCGCGGAGATTTCGGCGGCTTCGGCAGCGGCGGCGTGCTCCGTCGGAACATATTCGTCGAGCGTCAGCTCGTCTTCGAGCGAGCTTGCGACGGCATTGTCGAACTCATCGTCGAAGGCGGGTTCGGCGGCCGGTGTGGAGACTTCGGCAACGGCCGCCTGCTCCATCGGCACGTGCTCGTCCAGCATCAGCTCGTCTTCGAGCGAGCTTGCGACAGCGTTGTCGAATTCTTCATCGAAGGCGGGTTCGACCGGCGCGGAAACGGCGGCAGTATTCTGTTCAGCCTCGTCCGTTGCATCGTCGTCGAGCAGGAAATCCGGTTCGAGCGAGGCGGTAAGCTCGTCGTCCCCGAGCTCGACGTCCCCAATCTTGTCGTCCATCGCCAAATCGTCTTCGAATGGCGACACATCTTCGAGCGAGCTGGCGAGTGCATCGTCGAAATCGTCATCGAAAGCAGCTTCAACAGCCGGCGCGGATGCTTCGGCAACACCAGAACGCATGTCGTCGGCAGCAACGGCATGGGCAGCCTCATCCGCCGCTTCGTCGTCCAGCAGGAAATCCTGTTCGAGCGCCGCGGCAAGCTCGTCGTCCCCAAGCTCGTCGTCCCCAAGCTCGTCGTCCACCGCGTCAGTGGCATCGAAAACCGGCTCGCGAACCTCGGCGGCGCTGTCATTATCGTCGGCGCCGAATTCGCCCATCAACTCCTTCTCGAGGTCGATGTCGAAATCGCCGTCGTCCACCGGCTGGGTGACGGGAGCCGCCTTCGGCTTGACCGGCTGGCGCGGGTCGAACCCCATGATCCTGGTCAGTTCCGCGAACGGATCATCGTCGGCGATATCGTTTTGGGCGGCTGCTCTCAGCTGGGTTCTGTCTGCCATTATTGTTCCCGAACTCGCACTCATTCGGACGCCATGGACGTCGCGTAGGGTTGGCCCTTACCAGCGCAATGTGGGCAAAAGGTGACAGGTTTTTTAGTCAAACCTAACGCATTTCGGTGGGCGCATCGGCTCCGATCAGCGTCAGGCCGGACGTCAAAACGTCCGAAACAGCCTGCACCAGCCCTAGTCTGGCATGCGTCAATTGTCGGTCGTTAACCTTAACAAAACGTAAGTCGGGATTCTCGGTGCCGCGGTTCCAATGTCCGTGGAAGCTGGAGGCGAGATCATAGAGGTAGAATGCCAGCCGGTGCGGCTCCAGCGCAAGGGCCGCGGATTCGATCAGCCGCGGATATTCCGCAAGCTTCCTGATCAGGCCGATCTCGCCTTCGTCGGTCAGCAAGGCGGTGGCGGCGGCCAGCCGACTGCGGTCGAAATTGGCCTCGCCCAACTGCTCGCTCGCTTGCCGGAACACCGAATGGCAGCGCGCCGAGGCGTACTGCACGTAGAACACCGGATTGTCCTTCGACTGCTCGGTCACCTTGGCGAAGTCGAAATCGAGCGGCGCATCGTTCTTGCGGTAGAGCATCATGAAGCGGATCGGATCGCGGCCGACTTCCTCCACCACTTCGCGCAGCGTCACGAATTCGCCCGACCGCTTCGACATGCGCACCGGCTCGCCTTCGCGAAAAAGCCTCACCAGCTGGCAAAGCAGCACGGTAAGTTTCACCTCGTCGCCGGCGATCGCCCGGGCGAGCGCTTCCAGGCGCTTCACATAGCCGCCATGATCTGCGCCGAGCACATAGATCAACTCGACGAAACCGCGATCGACCTTGTCCTTCAAATAGGCGACGTCCGCGGCGAAATAGGTGAAGGTGCCGTCAGACTTGACGAGCGCCCGGTCCATGTCGTCGCCGACCGCTGTCGAGCGGAACAGCGTCTGCTCGCGATCCTCCCAATCGTCCGGCTTCTCGCCCTTGGGTGGCGGCAGCTTGCCTTTGTAGATGTGGCCCTTGAGCGTCAGGTCGTTGATCGCAGAGCGGATTTTCCGGGCGTTGTCCGCATGCAGCGTGCGCTCCGAGAAAAAGACGTCGTGATGCACGTTGAGCAGCGCCAGATCCTCACGGATCATCGCCATCATCGCATCGATCGTCCTGTCCTTGACGATGGCAAGCGCTTCCTCGTCCGGCATCTGCAACAAGGAGCGGCCAAATTCGCCGGCCAATGCCTGGCCAACCGGGATCAGATAATCGCCCGGATAAAGCCCGGCAGGAATCTCGCCGATCTCGTCGCCAAGCGCCTCGCGGTAGCGCAGCATGACCGAGCGGCCAAGCACGTCGATCTGCGAACCAGCGTCGTTGATGACATATTCCTTGGTCACGTCATAGCCGGCGAAAGCCATCAGATTGGCGAGCGCATCACCAACCACGGCGCCGCGGCAATGGCCGACATGCATCGGTCCGGTCGGGTTGGCCGAGACATATTCGACATTGGCCTTCCTGCCGCCGCCAACCGTCGAGCGGCCGTAGTTGCGGCCTTCGCCGAGCAGCGCGGTCAGATGCACCTGCCAGAACGCATCCTTCAGCCTGAGGTTGACGAAGCCCGGACCGGCAATTTCGGTGGCGGCAATGTCGGTGTCGGCGCGCAGCGCCTGCGCCAACCTTTCAGCCAGAGCACGTGGCGACTGGCCGGTCGGCTTGGCCAGCACCATTGCCGCATTGGTCGCCAAGTCGCCATGGCTGGCGTCGCGCGGCGGCTCGACGGCGATGCGCGATAGGTCCAGCGTACCGCCGTCCTTGTCTTTCAAATCAAGCGCTTCGACAGCTCTGGTGATTCGCGCGTTGAAATCGGCGAAGATGTTCATTGGTGTGGCTCTGGCGGCTTTGCAGGGATCCGGCTCATTGGCCGGCAAAATCGAGCCCGCCCTAGCTCAATTCAGGCGTATGGTCAAACAAACGGCGGTGTTCTTTCAAAGCGTAGGTATCCGTCATGCCCGCCAGGAAATCGGCAACGCTGCGCGCCTTGATGCGATCGTCGGCCCGGTCGAGCCCTTCGCGCCAGCCATCGGGCATGGCGCGCGGATCGGCGAAATAGACCTCGAACAGGTCCTTGACGATCTGCTCGGCCTCGGTGCGCACGCGCATGACCTCACTGTGCCGGTAGAGATGCTTGTAGAGAAAGGCCTTCAATTCCTTTTCCGACGCGGCCATTTCGGCGGAAAAGGTCACCATCGACTCGCCTGCCGCCCTCACCGCGTCGGCGCTCTCCGGCTTGATGCGCGCAAGGTTCGCGGTTGTCGACACGATGACATCCTCGACCATCATCGTGATCTGCCGTCGCATCAGTTCGTGCCCTGTCCTCACATCGTCCAGCGCCGGATAGCGCTGGCGCACGCCTTCGAGGATCGATCCCGGCAAAGAGATCTTTTCCAGCATGTCCAGTGTCAGGAGGCCTGATCTCAGGCCGTCGTCGATGTCATGGGTGTTGTAGGCGATATCGTCGGCGATCGCCGCGCATTGCGCCTCGATGCCGGCGAAGCGGTCGAGTTCGAGGTCGTGCAACTCCGAATAGTCGCGGATCGCTTGCGGCACCGGCCCCTTCAAGCCCTTTCCCGTGGCGTCGGTCAGCGGTCCGTTGTGCTTGACCAGCCCCTCCAGCGTTTCCCAGGTGAGGTTCAGCCCGTCGAACTCGGCATAGCGGCTCTCCAGCCGCGTCACCACGCGCAGCGATTGTGCATTGTGGTCGAAGCCGCCCCATCCGGCCATCTTCTCGTTCAGCGCGTCCTCGCCGGTGTGGCCGAAGGGCGTGTGGCCGAAATCGTGCACCAGCGCCACCGCCTCGGCCAGATCCTCATCGCCGCGCAGCGCCCGCGCCAAGGCGCGCGCAATCTGCGCGACCTCGATCGAATGGGTCAGCCGGGTGCGGTAATGGTCACCCTCATGCGCGACGAACACCTGCGTCTTGTGCTTTAGCCGGCGGAACGCCGTCGAATGGATGATGCGGTCGCGGTCGCGCTGGAACGGCGTGCGGGTCGGGCTCTCCACCTCGTCGAACAGGCGCCCGCGCGACTTCGCCGGATCGCAGGCATAGGCTGCGCGCGGCCGATAGCCGAACCCGATGTCGCCCAACTCGTTGGTCATCGCCGATACCGCAGTTGACTTGCCCACTCGCGCTTCATACCTATCATGTGAAACCGAAAGCAAGGTGACGCCCATGGGCGCTGATGCCAAGACTGCCATGAAAGTCGAGATGACCGACGCCGCCGCCAGGCGGATCGCCAAGATTGTATCTGGCGAAGCCGGCAAGAAGGCGCTGCGCGTTTCGGTCGAGGGCGGCGGCTGCTCCGGCTTTTCCTACAAGTTCGATCTGGTCGATACGCGCAACGATGACGACGTCGCGATTGAGAAAGACGGCGCCACCGTGCTGATCGACGACCTCTCGCTGGTCTATATGGGCGGCTCGGTGATCGATTTCGTCGACGATCTGATGGGTCAGTCGTTCCAGATCAGGAACCCGAATGCGGTCGCCTCGTGCGGCTGCGGCACCAGCTTCAGTATTTAGAAATGCCTGCCATCGGCGCGGTCCGTCAGGTCGCGCTTTCAGCCGGACGCGATCTCGATGCAACGCTGGCGTTCTGGCACGACGTGCTCGGCATGGCGGTCCACGTGCGCTTCGATCCGCCCGGCATCGCCTTCATCATGGCCGGCGACGTGCGGCTGCTGTTCACCGATGGCCTGCCGGCCGGCACCGTCTATCTCGATATATCAGACCTCGACGATTTCCACGCCTCGGCAAAAGCCGCCGGTGTCCCCTTCACTGCGCCGCCGATGCTCGTCCATCGCGATACCGAAGGCCTGTTCGGGCCGGCGGGGGAAAGCGAATGGATGGCCTTCCTAAAGGACCCGGCAGGCAATACGATCGGCCTCGTCGAACGTCATCCGCCGGAACAGCAATGAGGCCGCCATGAAAATCGTCACCTGGAACATCAACGGCGTTCGGGCCCGCATCGGCAATCTGACCCATTGGCTGACGGAGAGCGCGCCTGATATCGCCTGCCTGCAGGAGATCAAGACGGTCGACGAGCAGTTTCCGCGCGCCGAGATCGAGGCGCTTGGCTACAACGTCGAAACCCATGGCCAAAAGGGCTTTAACGGCGTCGCCATCCTGTCGAAGCTGCGCTTCGACGAGGTTATCAGAGGCCTGCCTGGCGACGATGCCGACGAGCAGGCGCGTTTCATCGAGGGCGTGTTCTCAACCGACAAGGGCGCGTTGCGCGTTGCCTCGCTCTATTTGCCGAACGGCAACCCAATCGATGACGAGAAGAAGTTCTCCTACAAACTGTCCTGGATGGCGCGGCTGGAGCGCTGGGCCGAGGAGCGGCTCTCGCTCGAAGAGGCGCTGGTGCTGGCCGGGGACTACAATGTCATCCCCGAATTCATCGACGCGAAATTCCCGGAGAACTGGCTGGGCGATGCGCTGTTCCAGCCGCAGACGAGGCACGCGTTCCGGCGGCTGAAGAATCTCGGCTTCACCGAAGCCGTGCGCGCGGTCACCGACGCGCCGGACACCTACACATTCTGGGACTATCAGGCCGGCGCGTGGCAGAAGAACAACGGCATCCGGATCGATCACTTGCTGCTTTCGCCCGAAGCCGCCAACCGCTTTTCCTCAGCCTCGATCGAAAAGCACGTGCGCGCCTGGGAAAAACCCTCCGACCACGTGCCGGTGGCCGTTGAGCTGGCTTTTGCGCCAATCTGATCATTTCGAGGTTCGGATCGCCCGGATTCCCGGCCGATAGACCGTCATATCGCCACAATCCGGGGTTCCGCTGCAATTCGGGTTCGGCTGGGATTCAGGATGACGATCAGGTTTGCGCTTTGCCCATGTGCTGCGGCGCTCGCCCTCGCGGCGAACCCGGCTTTTGCCGACGCGGAATGCCTGGCCAACGGAAAATCATTCCAGATCGGCCAGGTCGCCTGCCTGACGCTTTCCGGCCAGAGCCACCTCGCCCGTTGCGACATGGTTCTCAACAACACGTCGTGGACAAAGATTCGGGACGATTGTCCGGAAAATACGACGCCGCGTCCGCACGCCACGCCAATCTCGACACCGGCGCCAAGCCCGGTGCCGGCGGAGCCCATCGAGAACTGATTTTTTGCGCGGCCGGCGCCGCCCCTCATTGCCCTGCCGGGCATTTCTCCCCGTACAGCGACGGGGAGAAAGAGGCTGTCATCACGGATTTCGCTAATCACCAGCGTTGCCGAAAGTGCGCCAAGGCTGCAGCAAGCGCCCTTCTCCCCGTCACTATACGGGGAGAAGGTGCCGGCAGGCGGATGAGGGGCGGCGCAAAGCTTCGAAAACTGAATTCAAAGAGTTCCAGTTCAGTCCTCAGCGAGCGCCAATCCTATTGGTCGCTGCCGCCCTTGGTGAGGATGTCATCGGCCAGCGAAATCGCAGTACGGCGGTCGGCCTCGCCCGCCGCAGCGAACGCCTCTTCCTGCATGCCGCGTATCCATGGCTGGTCGGAAGGTGAGGCCCGTTCAAGTGCCGCGGTCATCATTGCCAGTCCCCGAACGATCTTGCCGCTCTGGAAGAGCAGGTTGCCGAGCGTCGCCTGCGCACCGGCATGGCCCTTTTCCGCAGCGAGCTGGAACCAGCGTCCGGCCTGCTTGATGCTGGCCTTGACGCCGCCCTTGCCGTTCAAAAAGATCTGGCCCATCTCGAACTGCGCATTCGGGTTGCGGTAGTTGGCGGCGGCACGCATGTAATATTCCTGGGCCGCCACCTCGTTCTCTGTGATGGGGCTGCCGGGGATGCCCTTCCTCAAATAATCGCCGAGCGCCACGAGCGCATCCGATACATAGCTCTCTTCCGGCGAGCCGGGCTCTACGTCCTGGTCGACGATCTCTGAGAAGAACTTGAATGCCGCGTAATCGTCGCGCTCCACGCCGTCTCCCTCGGCATACATGCGCGCAAGCTTCCAGGTGGCGCCGATCTGGCCGTTTTCGGCCGCGTATTTGTAGGCCTCCGCGGCCTGCTCTTTGCGGCCGTTCTTGTAGGCGGAGAAGCCGAACTGGAACACCGCCCACGGGCTCGACTGCGGCTTCACGCCGGTCTTGTCGTCGAACACCTTATCATCGAAGGCCACGGCCTGGCCCGCGGCGCCCAAGGTCGCGCCAAAAGTGGCGATCGCGACCAGTGCCGAAAAGACAGACGACCTCAGCAACTCAGATATCCGCATAACAATGTGTTTCTTTCGCACCACCGGGATGGGTGACCGCGCCGTCGCGGGCTGGCCCAACCGTTTGTGCATATTTCCAGATCGCGCCCGACTGATAGTCGGTCGCGCGCGCCTTCCATGCCTTTGCCCTTGCCGCCAATTCGGTATCGGACAGATCAACCTCGATCGTGCCGTTCACCGCGTCGATCGAGATCAAATCGCCATCCTTGAGCAGCCCGATCGGACCACCCACGGCAGCTTCCGGCCCGACATGGCCGATGCAGAAACCGCGTGTCGCGCCCGAAAAGCGTCCATCGGTGATGAGAGCCACCTTGCCGCCCATGCCCTGGCCATAGAGAGCAGCCGTCGTCGATAGCATTTCCCGCATGCCCGGACCGCCGCGCGGCCCCTCGTAGCGGATGACGAGAACCTCGCCCTCGCTGTAGCTGCGATCCGTAACCGCCTGGAAACATTCCTCTTCCGAATCGAAGCAGCGCGCCGGACCAGAGAATTTCAGCTCCGACATGCCCGCGACCTTCACGATCGCGCCTTCGGGGGCAAGGTTTCCCTTCAAGCCCACGACACCACCCGTTTGGGTGATTGGTCGGTTGGCGGGACGGACCACATCCTGGCTATCATTCCAGGCTACATGCTCCATATTTTCGGCTAAAGTGCGGCCGGTCACTGTCAGGCAGTCGCCATGCAGATAGCCGTGGTCGAGCAACGTCTTCATCAAGAGCGGAATGCCGCCGGCCTCGAACATGTCCTTGGCTACATATTTGCCACCCGGCTTCAGGTCGGCGATGTAGGGCGTCTTCTCGAAGATCCTGGCCACGTCGAAGAGGTCGAACTTAATCCCCGCCTCATGCGCGATCGCCGGCAAATGCAGCGCTGCGTTGGTCGAGCCGCCGGTGGCCGAAACCACAGTTGCCGCATTCTCCAGCGCCTTCAGCGTGACGATATCGCGCGGGCGGATATTCTTTGCGATCAGCTCCATGATCTTTTCGCCGGAGGCGAAATTGAAGCGGTCGCGCATCTCGTAAGGCGCCGGCGCCCCGCAGGAATAGGGCAGCGCCAGGCCGATGGCCTCGGCGACGGTGGCCATGGTGTTGGCGGTGAACTGGGCGCCGCAAGAGCCGGCCGACGGACAAGCGGCCTGTTCGATTTCGAGGAGTTCGGCGTCATCGATGGTGCCGACCGAGTGCTGGCCGACGGCCTCGAACACGTCCTGGATAGTGATTTGCCGGCCCTTGTAGGAACCGGGCAGGATCGAGCCGCCATAGATGAAGATCGACGGCACGTTGAGCCGCACCATGGCCATCATCATGCCGGGCAGCGACTTGTCGCAGCCGGCAAGGCCGACCAGCGCGTCGTAGCAGTGGCCGCGCATAGTGAGTTCGACGGAATCGGCGATGACCTCGCGCGATACCAGCGACGATTTCATGCCCTGGTGGCCCATGGCGATGCCGTCGGTGACGGTGATGGTGCAGAATTCGCGCGGCGTGCCGTTAGCCGCGGCGACGCCCTTCTTGACCACCTGCGCCTGTCGCATCAGCGAGATGTTGCAGGGTGCCGCCTCATTCCAGCAGCTCGCGACGCCGATCAGCGGCTGCGCGATCTCGGCCGCCGACAATCCCATCGCATAGAGATAGGAGCGGTGCGGCGCACGCGCCGGACCGACGGTCACATGGCGGCTGGGCAGCTTGGCCTTGGAGATGACTCTGTCGTCCATACTCTTCCTTGCCGCGGGCGATGCGGCCCTGCCCCATTGCCGAGCCTGTTGGCACGTGTCCCGAGACAAATCCGAGGTGCGCCGGGTTTATGGCGGGAAATAGGCAATGTCCCCGGGCGCCCTTGCGGCGCGAGGGTTGCCCAGAAACTGTTGCCAAAACGTCACAATCGCAGGAGGCATAGGGACGCGGCGTATTTGCGACGCCGCTTGGATGTTCGGGAAGGCCACTCGAACAAAAAAGCCGGGCATTGCCCGGCTTTTTTCTATTGAAAACCTACACTTAGAACTTAATCTTAACCGAAGCTGAGCCAGCAAGGAGCAGATCGTCGCCGTAGGTGTAGGTAATGGCGTTTGCCGTGTCGCCAACACCGGTGAAGGTCGACGACCCACCGGTCAGCACACCGATCGAGCCACCAAGTCTGACCTCGATCTTGTCGTTCGGCGAGTAAGAAATGCCGCTGGCCACGGACCAGGTGTCCGACTGATAGCCGGAAGTCGTCGAGGTTCCACGATCCCAGGTCAGCGAAACCGCGCCAGACAATTGGTCGGTGAACTTGTGAGCTATGCCGCCCGTGACCGTCCAACCGTCGCGATACAGCAGGTCGAAGGAAACATCGGAGTCCGGCGAGCCAGGTATGCCGCCGGTTACAGGGCTGCGAACACCTTTAATCGGAATGATGCCAAGCCTGCTCCATTCTTGCCAGCGGATAGAGCCAAAGGCCAGCCAGCCAGGAGCTATGCCGCTCTGCAGCTTGAGTTCCACAGCTTGGGGTATCTCGGCCGAGGCGGAGACAGGAAAGACCCCGGTAGAGCCCGGAATCAGATCGGCTGGAAAGGCGCCCCTAAAACCGGTTGAGTCGACGGTGCCCGACAGTCCATCATATTTGTAGCTCGAAGAGTATATCAGGCTTGCGCGCAAGGCGATTTCGGGAATTTCATAGGCGGTGCCCACGCGCCAACCCCATGCCTCATCGGAAAGCTTGAATTTTCCGAGGCCGGTATTGCCGAAGGCCAGCAGTGTCTGGCGGGACAGAAACGCATCGACCTCCTGGTAGGAGACGCCGCCGATGAACCGGATGGCGCCCTTGCCGAGATTTACCTTGTAGGAGCAGGTAAGGCCGAAATCATTTGTTTTGACGTAGTATTTGACCGCCGTTGGCGAATAGGCGTTGTTCATTCCGAAGTCTGCCTCCGCACCGTACGGTTCCGTATACGTCGCAAGACAATCCACTGGTTCGAAGATGTTGGCCTTGAAGCCGACGCGCGGCACCGCGTAGTCGCCACCAACGTCTATTTCCGACGTCGACATTCCCGAGCCATCCAGGCGCTGCACATTCTTCAGTGTGCGCTGCGGCGAAACATAGGTGATGCCGGCATCGAACGAATACGGTGCGGCATCAAATAACTGGTCGATATTGACACCGCCGCGGTCGAAGCCGCCGGCATTCGCAACGCCCGAAATCAATAGCGAAAAGCACCCCGCCCCCAGCAGCGCTTTCAGACGCAAATTGTTCATGAATCTCCTCCCCGAACATTAGTGGGGTCAAGCTAGAACCAATTCAGGTTAACGGCGCAACAACGAATTCTCGATGTGTACACGTACACCTGCGACGACCGCATTTTAGACAAAGTGACAGCTTCACCGCAGAGCCGGAAAACGGCCTATTGGGTTGCAAATCGACGAAAAAATTGAGAAAAATCGCATGAAACGACGCAAAAACAGCCCGTTTTGCAAAAATAAGCCCCATTGTTACATTACGGCAACAATAGGGCCAAAACATTCCGTTTACGTCAGGATTTACGCTGCGGAATGCCTATTTTCGTGGCAGGAAGCCCATCCGAAAAGCGGGTTCGGAGACTCGGGAATCCAGAGCATCGGACCCAAAAACGGAACGCCGGTTTTGGAACGATTCGATGCCCGACAGTCCGATGCTCAAACACCAAAGATAGGTTAACCGGCCTCGCGCACCCGCGTCAGCGCCACCGAAAGCTTTTCTTGCGCCTCGCGATACTCGGCGAGTTTTTCGCGCTCGGCTTCCACGACATCTTCCGGCGCGTTGGCGACGAATTTCTCGTTGGACAGCTTCTTGTGCAGGCGGGCGATCTCCTCGGTCACCTTGACCAGTTCCTTCTGCAGCCGCGCCGCCTCGGCGGTAAGGTCGATCAGGCTGCCGAGCGGCAGGCAGATGGTCGCCTCGTTGAGCACGATCTGGGCGGAGCCCCTGGGCGCCGTATCGACCAGCGAGATGTCGCCGACCCGCGCCAGCCGCTTGATGGCCGATGCCTGGCGCTCAAGCCTTTCGCGGGTCGTGGCATTGGCGCCGATCACCATCAGCGGCGCGATCGCGGCCGGCGGCACGTTCATCTCCGAGCGCACGGAGCGGATACCTGAGACGAGATCGACCAGCCAGTTGATGTCGGCGGCCGCTGCCTCATCCTCGAAGTCGGGCGACGGCCAGGCGGCATGGCAAAGCAGCGACGGCCGTTCCTTGCCCTCGCCTGATGTCTCAGCCCACAGTTCTTCGGTCATGAACGGCATCATCGGATGCAGCAGCTTATAGATCTCATCGAGCACGAAGGCGACGCAGGCCCGGCTCTCGGCCTTGGCAGCCTCGTCAGTGCCCATGAACACCGGCTTCAGCAGTTCCAGATACCAGTCGCAGAACAGGTTCCAGACGAAGCGATAGGCCGCACCCGCCGCCTCGTTGAAGCGGTATGAGGTGATGCCATCGGTGATTTCGCGCGCGGCGCGCGTCAGTTCGGTCAGGATCCAGCGGTTGACCGCCAGCTTGGCGTCGTTCAGCCAGAAATCGTCGTTCCTTGCGACGTCATTCATCTCGGCAAAACGCGTCGCGTTCCACAGCTTGGTGCCGAAGTTGCGGTAGCCGGCGATGCGAGCCGGATCGAGCTTCACGTCGCGTCCTTGCGCCGCCATCACCGTCAGCGTGAAGCGCAGGGCGTCAGCGCCGTATTCGTCGATGAGATCGAGCGGGTCGATGACGTTGCCTTTCGACTTCGACATCTTCTGCCCGTTCTTGTCGCGCACTAGCGCGTGCATATAGACGGTATGGAACGGCTCCTCGTCCATGAAATGCAGGCCCATCATCATCATGCGAGCGACCCAGAAGAAGATCAGGTCGAAACCGGTCACCAGCACGTCGGTCTGATAGTAGCTCTTCAGTTCCGGCGTCTTTTCCGGCCAGCCAAGCGTCGAGAACGGCCACAGCGCCGAAGAGAACCATGTGTCGAGCACGTCCTCGTCGCGGCTCAAGATCTCGCCCGGCTTGAAATTCTCGAGCTTGTCCTCGACCCAGGCCTTCCATGGCCCTTCCAGCGCCAGATAATATTCGACGGCGGCTGCGAGCGCCTCCTCTTCGGTCTTCTCGACGAAGACGCGTCCGTCCGGACCGTACCAGGCCGGGATCTGGTGACCCCACCAGAGCTGGCGCGAGATGCACCAGGGTTCAATGTTTTCCATCCACTGGAAGTAAGTCTTCTCCCAGCTACTGGGTATGATCTTGGTGCGGCCTTCGCGCACGGACGCGATCGCCGGCTTGGCGAGTTCGGCCGCA
Source organism: Mesorhizobium sp. M6A.T.Cr.TU.016.01.1.1 (assembly GCF_003952585.1). Classification (NCBI taxonomy): domain Bacteria; kingdom Pseudomonadati; phylum Pseudomonadota; class Alphaproteobacteria; order Hyphomicrobiales; family Phyllobacteriaceae; genus Mesorhizobium; species Mesorhizobium sp. M6A.T.Cr.TU.016.01.1.1. The sequence goes on along the minus strand of NZ_CP034452.1, from coordinate 5,233,377 downwards.
TTGACATACCACTGGTCGGTCAGGAGCGGCTCGATCGGCACGCCGCCGCGATCGCCATGCGGCACCGCATGGCGGTGCGGCTCGACCTTTTCGAGGAAGCCGCCCGTCTCCATCAGCGCGACGATCTTGTTGCGCGCGGCGAAACGATCGAGGCCGTTGAGCTCATCCCAGACGGCCTGGCGCTCGGGCGTCACCTCCAGCCCGGCGAGAAAATCTTCATTGTCCCCGAGGGTCACCGCCGCCTCGACGGTGAGAATGTTGATCGCCGGCAGCCTGTGGCGCTTGCCGACCTCGAAGTCGTTGAAATCATGCGCTGGCGTGATCTTGACCGCGCCGCTGCCTTTTTCCGGATCGGAATAGCCGTCCGCCACCACCGGGATCCTGCGGCCGACGATCGGCAGGACAAGGTTCTTGCCAACCAGATGCCGGAAACGCTCGTCGTCCGGATGCACCGCCACCGCCGTATCGCCGAGCATCGTTTCGGGGCGCGTCGTCGCCACGGTGATGAAGGTTTTCGGATTTTCCGGATCGAAGACCGCGCCCTCGACGGGATAGCGGAAATGCCAGAGATTGCCGTTGACCTCCTGCTGCTCGACCTCCAGGTCGGAAATGGCCGTGAGCAGCTTCGGGTCCCAGTTCACAAGGCGCTTGTCCTTGTAGATCAGCCCTTCCTTGTAGAGCGTGACGAACACCTCGAGCACCGCCTGCGACAGGCCCTCGTCCATGGTGAAGCGCTCTCGGCTCCAGTCGGCCGAGGCACCAAGCCGCTTCAGCTGGTTTAAGATCGCGCCGCCGGATTCGGCCTTCCACTCCCAGACTTTCTCGATGAACTCATCGCGCGTCAGGTCGCGGCGGTGGATCTGCTTCTCCATAAGCTGGCGTTCGACCACCATCTGCGTGGCGATGCCGGCATGGTCCATGCCGGGCTGCCACAGCACGTTCTTGCCGCGCATGCGCTCGAAGCGCACCAGAATGTCCTGCAGCGTGTTGTTGAGCGCATGGCCCATATGCAGCGAGCCGGTGACGTTCGGCGGCGGGATGACGATGGTGAAGGCTTCGGCCCCCTCCTCGGCGCCTGCGCCGGCACGAAACGCGTCGGCCTCTTCCCAGATTTTGGCGATCTTCGGCTCGACGGTTTTGGCGTCGTAGGTTTTTTCGAGCATGGAAAGGCGTCCGAGCTGTCGGGATTGTTGGGTTTGGTGTAAATCGGAAGGCAGTTGGCAAGTCAACCGGCCGCAGATGGCATGGCCAATAGATAGGGGCCTCATAGTTCGAGGCAATTCGCATAAGCGATCCTCCATGCAGCCAAGCCTCTTGACCGGCGATCGCGAACCGCAATACCTTGCCAACGCTGCTGTAGGGCGCATCGGCTACCCGCCGGAGGGGCATTGCCCGCCTACGACACTTTAACCCTCACCGCGCCCTAGCCGAATTTCGAACATGTCGAATTTCGAAAACTTCAGGAAACAGGCCAAACTCCACCTGCGCTGGCATCGCGAGCGGTACTATCCCGTCGCGGCTGCGATCGGGTCGATACTGCCACGTTTCCGCCATCTGACCGATCGCGAGATCCTGGATCACAGCTTCAAGCTTGCCGACGCCCAGGAGCTGGTTGCCAAGAAGGCTGGTTTCGAAAGCTGGCAGGCGCTGAAGAAAGGCCTTCAAACCATGACCGACAGCACGACATCCGATGCCGAAAAACCCTTCCTTGCCTTGGCCGAGCCGCAGCTTTTTGTCTGCGACATCGCTGCCGCCCGGGCGTTCTATGAACAGAAGCTCGGCTTCACGACGCGCTTCACCTATGGCGAACCGCCCTTCTATGCCCAGGTCTTTCGCGACGGCGCGCGGTTGAATCTGCGCCATGTCGACAAGCCTCTGTTCGACAACGGCTTAAGAGCAAGAGACGACTTGCTGTCGGCAACCATCGCGGTCGACGCCATCAAGCCGCTGTTCCTGGAGTACCAGGCGGCTGGGGCCAGCTTTCATCAGACGTTGCGGACCGAACCGTGGGGCGCCCGCACCTTCATCGTGGCAGATCCCGACGGAAACCTGATCGCCTTTGCCACATCGGTTGAGAGCGGTTGAGCTCCCAGGCCAACGAAACCGCCGCCGCAGTGGTGGTGGTTTCATCCGCTGTCGGAATTGTTACTGCGCGCCGCGCGCCACGCGTTCGATTTCCTCGCGCACCAGCCGCTCGACCAGCGTCGGCAGATTGTTGTCCAGCCAGTCTTGCAGCATGGGCCTGAGCATCTCTTCGGCCATCTCGTCGAAGGTTTTCTTGCTGCGGCTGGCGAACGCATCGGAAAGCTCGCCGAAGGCGGCGGCGACCTGCCGGCCCGTATGTTCGGAAAGGATCGCCGGACGAGCCGACGATGCCTCGTTTGTCGCCGGGCGCGCCAATCCGCTTTGCGGCGGAGCCGGCTCGAAAGCAGGTTCGGCCGCGTCCTCGAAAACCTCGGCCTTTGGTTCGGCATCCGGCGCCAGTCGCACTTCAGCCCTGTCCGGCTTGGCCGCGGTCATCGCTTCGCCGACTGCGGCGATCTCACGCCGCCAGTCGGCAACGATGCTGTCGGTCGTTTCCGCAACCGTTGCCGTCGCATCCGGCTTGGCGGTCGGGGCCGGCTCGCCAGCGACCCCGGCAAGCGTCACGGGAGCTTTGAGCGGAGCCGGATCGGAACGCACCGACGGCTCCATGCGCGCGACGACGGGCTCGGCGGCCGATGGAGGCCTCTGCACCTCAGCCAGCGTGGCCGGCCTTCTGGCGTCAAATCCCGGACGCAATTCGGCGCGAAACGCATCCACCTCCGGCGGCGTCCCGCCTGCCCCCGACGGCGCCCTGCCTGCCTCCGGCGGCGCCCCGGCCGCCGGCGGCGGCACAGTCACCGACGCCAAATCCTGCAGCAGGTCGTCCGCTTCGTCCGGCTGCTTGCGACCGGTATCATTGTCCTCGATGATCCTCCTGATGGAAGCCAGTATCTCTTCCATGGAAGGTTCGCGTTGCACGCTGCTTGCCGTCGCCATCGTCACATCCGCCGCCCTTGTGACTCGTTGCAGATTTCCAGTCCGGCCAAGCCGGATTCGAATCATGGCAACAGCGTAACCGACGGATCGCCTTACGAGAATCCCCAATCTGAGGGTGTGTTGGATTTCAACAGATTAGAGCCCGCGCATTCTTTTGAACGCACGGGCTCTAATAGTTTGAAATTGGACGAGATTTGAACCTGGTGGAACGATTAGCGACCGTCTGGGGTGCGCAGACCGATCCACTTGTCCTTGACCGCATTGTAATGCTCTTCAGGTCTGTATTTCGTCACCTGAAGAGCGAGACGATCGACCGAAAGGCGACCGACCGCCGAGAGAATGGCATAGCTCGCCACCACCAAATCGCGTTCGGAACTGGCCTGGTTGATCTTGGCAGTGATCAGGGTGGCTTGGGCATTGAGAACGTCGAGCGTGGTGCGCTGGCCGACATTGCGCTCCTCGATGACGCCGCTCAAGGCAAGTTGCGCGGCGGCGATCACCTGCCTGTTGGCCACCACGGTTTGCTGGGCGGCAGTATATTGCGTCCACGCCGAGGTCACGGCTTGCCGCACGGTGTCGCGGCTGACATCGACCTCGATCCGCGCCTGGCTGAGTGATTCCTTATTCTGGCGCACCGTCGCCGAGTTCCGGCCGCCCGAATAGATCGGTATAGTCAGTGTGGCACCGATGCTGGCCGAATTGGTTGTGCCATCCTGCGCCGAATCGGGAACGCCCAGACCCGCCCTCGTGTCGCGATAGGTGCTGGAAACGCCGGCGGAAGCCGAGACCTGCGGCAGCAGCGCGCCTTCGGACGATTTCACCGAAAATGCCGCCGCGTCGACCAGATGCTGGGTGGCGAGGATGGCGGGGTGCTCAATGGATGCAATCGCGATTGCCGCGTCGAGGTTTGAAGGCAACAGCTTCGACAGCGGCGAAGCGGCCCTGAGTCTGCCCGGCTCGTCGCCGACGATCTGGCGATAAGTCGCAGCGCTCGCCAGCGCCTGCGCGCGGGCCGCGGCCAGTTCCGCCACGGCGGAGGAGCGCTCGGCGTCGGCCTGCGCCACGTCGGTGCGGGTGCCTTCGCCGACCTCGAAGCGCGAGCGCGCCGCGCGCGCCTGCTCGGTCAGGAATTGCAGGTTCTGCTCGGTCAGCACCGCCACTTGCCGATCGCGAATCACGTCCATGTAGGCGCTTGCCGCGTTGAACAAGATATTCTCTTCGGTGTTGCGCAGGCTCTCGACCGAGGCGCGGACTCGCGATTCAGCGGCGGCGACGTTGTTCTTGGTCTGAAAGCCGTCGAACAGGGTCTGGTCGATCTGGACGCCAAAGTTACCCGTGGTCAAGTTGACGCTTTGGTTCAAGCGAGTGTTGCGGCTGCTGGAGTAGTCGATGCTCGCGGAACCGGTGACGGTCGGGCGCCAGCCGGACTTGGCGATGGCGACACCCTCATCGGTGACGCGGACGCCGGCACGAGCCGAATTGAGCGAGGAATTGTTCTGGTAGGCTTTTGAAAGTGCACCAAGGATGGTTTCCGCCGAGGCGGCCACTGGAGAAAGCGCGGTCGCGGAAACAAGGACAGCGGCAAAAAGATTCTTGCGTAAAGACGGCACGTTATTCCCTCATTCGTTTTGCATGGGAACCGCACCGCGCCGGCTTCTCTCATTCGAGCAGCCGGCGCGGTGTGTTTCAGGTTCCCTGCTGTCAGCCCCCAAGAGTACCCCAGTCATGCGGATCAGCAACGATTGTTCAAGCGCAAGCGAACATGACGACGCCTCTGCTGCAAGCCAAAATCATTCAGAACTCAAACGCACGGATACGTTCAAATCCCGGTAGTGGCTTAATTGCCGCATTAAATGCGCCTCTTCCGGTTACAACCCCCCCTGTCTTAAGAAACAATCGGGCCACACCCGAATTCCCCTGCCCTTCGACGGCGACGAGACGGCCGCCCTCCGCAAGCTGGTCGAGCAGCGATGCCGGCACTTTCTCCACGCTGCCGCCGATGAAAATAACATCGTAGGGCGCCTCCGCGGCATGGCCTTCCGGCAGCGATCCCTTGACCACGCTGACGTTGTCGCAGCCCAGCGCCGAAAGCGTCGACATGGCGGTCTCGGCCAATGCCGGATCGCTTTCCAGCGCGACGACCGACTTTGCCAGCCGCGACAGGATCGCCGCCGCATAGCCGGTGCCGCAGCCGACATCGAGCGCCGAATCGCCAGGGCCGATCTCGGCCAATTGCACCAGCTTGGCCAGCGGCGAAGGCTCCATGAGATAGCGTGGGCCATCCGCTCCATTGGCAATGCGGATGTCCTCGTCGATATAGGCTAGATCGCGCTGGCCGGGGGCGACAAAGGCCTCGCGCGGCACGACGAGCATCGCGTCGAGCAACGGCGCGCTGGTCACGTCGGTGGTGCGGATCTGGCCATCGACCATTTTCACCCGGCGTTCGGCAAAATCAGCGCTCATATCCCAACCAATCTGCCCAAAAACCAATCTGCTCGCCGCGCCGGGGCCGCGGCTCATTTCGACCGAAACTCGAGCCCCCTGGCGCTGGTGCGCGGGAGCTTGGGCAATTGGAGGCCTCGCCCGGAATCGAACCGGGGTGCAAGGATTTGCAGTCCTCTGCGTAACCACTCCGCCACGAGGCCTCATTGCTCCCGGCGTTCCACCCGGTTCCAATAGGTTGCGGCGAAAATGCCGTCAAGCGGCCATGGTGCATTCCGGACGGTTTCCTCTGGGCCATGATGCCACGTGTCGAATCGTCGACACGCATGCTGCAATTAATACATTAGTTAACCGTTAAGTATCGAATATGGCAAAGAGAAGCCCCGGGCCTGGACCTTACGTGGGGTAAGCAGAAGGCTCCGCCATTCTGAAGGAGAATTGCGAGGGCCGGGAAAGCGCTCCGGGCATTAGCCGGGGCTGAGTCGGGCTGGAAAGACGCCCCCCTCACAGAGGCTTGCCACGTCGTCAGTTCGGCCGCCGCCGCCGCTCCCACCACACGACGAGCCGGCGCCGATGGCGGCGCACCAAGGCAAACTCGTAGGAGAGCACCAGCAATCCGATCGGAATCATCCAGAAGCCCAGGATCGGCAGGAAGCCGAGAATGCCGCCGAAGATCAGCACGACGCCGATCGCAATCCTGAGGCCGCGCGAGCGCGGCATGGTGAATTGACGGCCGAAGACCGATATTTTCCGTGCCGGTGGATGGTTGTGGCTTGCTGCGCTCATGTCTGGTTGGTGGTCCGTTCGGGCAAAGTAAAAGCACCAGCTGACGAATGCCGCAACCACCTTTTCGGTTCCGCGCAGCCCGTCAGACGGCTCATATGAGGACGCGCGCACATGATTGCGAGAAGTCGTCGCGCGAAAAAGCGCCGAAAAATACGAAATGCTTCTTTGCAAAGCCGAAACGGGTTTGCTATAGGCTGCGCCACTCACATGAGAGCGTCTGTTCCCCGGTAGCTCAGTGGTAGAGCAACCGGCTGTTAACCGGTTGGTCGCTGGTTCGAATCCGGCCCGGGGAGCCAATTTCCACGCATACCCATTGAAGCTATCAGGAAATGGCAGCCTCCCCGCCGAAGCGGGGTGCGGTGATGCGGTCAGTCGGCATAAAAAGCCCGCGCCGTCGCCGGCACGGGCTCTGTCAACATCTCAGCTCGCCGAATCAGTAGGGCGAATTGCACTGCTGTCGAGGTCCGTAGTTGGGCTGGAACGTATTGTCGGACGCGCGGTAACTGCGGTACCGGTCGTAACACCACTCGACATGGGCGTCGCCACGATTAACACGGTTCTGGTTGTTGTTGATGATCGCACTGCCGATCACCGCGCCGGTGGCGAATGCAGCCAGCGGGAACCAGTAGTCGCCATGACGGCGATGGCCGCGACGGTACTCACGATAACCGCGATGGCCGTTCCAGTGGGAGCCATCGTGGCGCGAAAATTTGCGGTTTTTGCGGTTGTGGCGCTTCCCCCACGGATTATGGTCAACCGTCTGCACATCAGTCGAAACGGACGGCGCTTGCGGCAGGAATACCTGAGCTGCGTCAGCAGGCACTGCTATGGTGGTCGCGAACGATACCGATAACGCGGCCGCCAGCAAACCCGACATGATCTTGTTCATGATCTCTCCTTAAACGAAAGTTGAGGCTCAGTTCCCTAAAGCGAATATTACAGGCCACCTTACTATTTCGCCGCCGTTTATCAAAGACAAAAACCGTGAAACCGGGCTAGTCTTGATAAAGTGGCGAAGTATGGTCAACCGCCATTTAATCCAGTTTAATATAGCCGTCGTAAAACACGAGTCTCGTCCGGCATTACAGCCGAGTGGCCAAGATCGTTAGCAGATCGTTAGCAGCCGATATGTCTGAGACCGGCCACGACTCACCGGACAGTCACCGCAAGTATGGCGGCGTAGCCTGCCACGAGCGAGCGGATCCTATAGCTTTGGAAAGAAAAATCTCATGACCAAAGTCATGATCGCATATTGGAGCAGCACGGGCGTTCTGCGCCTGTTGTACGCAGCCGGACCCTGATGTATCTCGCCGAGTTCGGGACAGGATCGGAAGCATCGAGGTGCGCCTGCTATGGCTAGACCCGGCGAACTTCCGCGATCACGCCATAATCAATCCGGCGAATTTTGCCACTCTTTCTTCGTGGTGAACCCCAACGCCGCTTGGCCGGCGCCAACCTAGGCAACCCCACCTTCTCCGCCCCTGCGGCGCCGGCCATCTTTCGCCAGGCACTACATCGGTTAGGCCGTCACGCCACCACGGCCGGTTTTCGGTGCCGTCATCCAGGGCACAGCTGCAGAGGCGTCCGCTAGGATTTTGGCCGATCTGGCGAAGCCGGCAAAAGCTTCGCGAGCAACTGAAATGGCAACTTGGCTATCATAAGCGCGCTGGCAAGCTCGGAACGCCGTGTCAAAGATTGGCCCTCTGCGATTCTTCGGCCATTCCTCCAGGAACTCGAAAGCATCAGCCAAGCATCCGATTTCCTCCACCATAAACGCCCCTTTCTTGACGAAAACAGGCCGGTCGAAAGTCCTGTCGTTCATTAGAACCTCCATTCAACTGAACGAGTGTTTGAGCTTCCACGAGAGCCGTGAGCGACGGCTGCGGGAAAATATGTGAACAGCACTTTTTGCTGTCAAGGAAGGACATCAATTTGGGGATTGAAGCAAACTCATCGTAAGATTGGACTGCATGCGGATCTACAGCAGGCTCTCACAACAGCAGAAAGCCCGCGCCCTCGGGGAGAGGACGCGGGCTGATCGGGGCCACCGATCTCGCAGCATTTGTATGAGGGGACAATACGATGCTGCTGGCGTTTAAACTTTCGTGGCGGGACAGTGTTCCATTCTCAAAGGAAAAACCGCAGGCTCATGTTCGGAGATTGGTCGCTGTGGAACGCGTACAGTGCTCCGCCCGGTCAATTCGCCTGGAACAAAATTTCTTGGAGGTGGTTCCCCCCCTGAAGGGACAGACTTTTCGAAGGAGATTATCTCATGAAAAAAGTTCTGATCACCAGTATGCTGGCCATCGGCGTTGGCTGCGGAGCAGCACTTGCTCAGGAACAGCAGCCGGCCGAAATCCAACCGGGCGCCGGCACCGGTTGCGCACCCGGCTCGGCCGATTGTCCGAAGGGCTCGAAGATGGGCGAACAGACCCAGGGCGAGACCGGTACCGCCACCGAGGAGCAGGCTCAAGGCAAAGCGAAGGTGCGGACCGATGAGCAGGCTCAGGGCAAGGCCGGCGCAACCACCGAGCAACAGGCGCAGGACAAGGGGAAGGTCCAGACCGAGCAGCAGACCCAGGGCGAGGCTGGCACCACAACCGAGCAACAGGCGCAGGACAAGGCCAAGGTCCAGACCGAGCAGCAGTCCCAGGGCGAGGCCGGTACCACCACCGAGCAGCAAACCCAGGGCAAGACCTCCACTCAGCAGGATGAGACATCGACCGGCTCGATCGAGAATGTGACCGTTGAACAGAAAACGGAAATCACCCAGGTCCTGAAGGAGGAGAAGGTCGAACCGGTTTCCGACGTCGATTTTGACATCTCCGTGGGCATCGAGGTCCCGCGGCAGAAGGTCAGACTGCATCGTCTGCCACCGCGAATTGTCAAGATCGTCCCGGCTTACGAATCCTACGAGTATTTCGTGTTGGCTGATGGCCGAATCGTCATCGTCGACCCGGATACGCTCAAGATCGTCCTTATTCTGACCTAACGCCCTTGTCGGGCGTGAAGGGGGCTCGCCGCACCCGCGGCGGACCCCTCACCATTCATCGTTTGAAGGTGGAGGGCCACTCATCGGACGGCGACAGCCATTTACGTCGCCAATACACCCCGCTGTTCAAGCTGGCGGGCATTTTGCGTGTCGAGGACCCTTCCGGCCGAACCCTCATCGATCATCCCTCGACGGTGCCTTCATCAACCCCGGGCAGGACTTCAGTCTACCGGCTGGCAGACCATGGGCTGGCACAGGCAGTGCTTTGGTCCGGGGCTGCTATCGCAAAAGCCCCCAATAGGGGAGTTTCAGGAACCGGGCTCCGGCAGGCGTCGTTGCGATGCCGACCCCCCTGACAGGAGGCTGCAATGGACCACAGCATTCAGCAGGCACGTTGGCTGCTTTTCCCGGTATTTGGCTTGGTGTTCGGGGTTGCGGCCGTTGGGCTTATTATCGGCTGATGGGACCCGATCGATGAAGGCAACACGCTTGCGCAGCAATGAGTCCCTTCCTGCGCTAGCGAGACCCACCGGTTTCTCCCCTGAGACCGGTGGGCCTTGACATCGCCTTGTGATGGCGGAAGCGTGACAAGTCGGTGCAGCGCACAGAGGATTGGCTCGGAAACAATAGGCATAATGCAGCGCAGACCGTAACGGTTAGAGGATATTCTAACGTGACATTGGCAAATCTATTGATGACGCCTGTCGTGCGGCGACGAAGGCTTCGCGTCGCCATCTGCCTCACTGCATCGACCTTGATTCTCGTCGTGAGCCCCTACCGTGTGGCACAAGACGGCCTGACGCTTGGCCCGCAGACTGCCTGGGCACAGAATGGTGGCAACGGGAATTCCGGAAACGCTGGAAACTCCGGGAATTCTGGAAATGCCGGGAATTCTGGCAACGCGGGAGATTCTGGCAACTCGGGAAATTCTGGGAACGCGGGAAATGCTGGAAAGTCCAGTGCCAACGCGGGCAAGGGCAAATCAAAATCACCGAAAGACAATCCCCCCGAAGATGCGGTCACCGCGGTAAACCCCGGCAACAAGCCAAAACTATATATCAATGCGGCCACTGGAGACCGGATCGAAGTGCACGGGCCAAGTGTGGGTGTGGTGCATTCCAACGGGCTCAGCGAGCGCATCGACGGTCGCCATTATGAAATGCGGGATGCCATGGGCCGCACCATCATTCGGCGGCAGGCAACGAACTCCGATCGGGCAAGACTGCTCGCCATGATCGAGTGATGACCAGTTCACGGGCCGCAAGGCCCCATTTGCTTCAGGCAGAATGGGGAACAGGCGAATGCTGACGCTCGGTGGCGTCGCGCAACGTCATCGCAGCTTCGGTCCGGTTGCTCACGTTGAGCTTGGAAAGAATGCGCGTCATGTGGTGCTTTATGGTTTTCTCGTGCAGGTTCAGCTGAAGACCGATCCGTTTGTTGCTCAATCCCGCGGCAACGAGCGTCAGGATCTCTCTTTCGCGACTGGTGAGTTCGGCCAGCACGTCGGCTTTCGCCGTCGTGGTTGATCGGGTAGACAAGTCGACCAGCACACGCGCCGACAATTGCGGGCAAACATATCTTTCGCCTAGCGCCACCGTGCGCAGTATGGCGGCCAGGGTTCTCGACCCGACACCCTTCAGGACATAGCCTCGTGCCCCGCTCTGCAAGGCGGTCACGACGTCCTGGTTCTCCTCCGAAACCGTCAGCATCACAATTTTCAGATCCGGGTGTCGCTGCAGAGCCGGCTCGATCGCACTCAGGCCCCCTCCAGGCACCGAGATGTCCATCAGGAGAATATCGAGCTGCTGGTCTTCCGATATCCGCAGGGCGTCATCTCTGCTGCTGCCTTGCGCAATAATCTCGAAGCCGCCGATCTGCTCGAGAGTGCGCACGACGCCTTCCCTGAACAGCGGGTGGTCATCGATGACGGCGAGTTTTATGGCTGCTGGCATCACGCCTGTCCCATTTCAACTGTATTGAGAACCATTTTCACCATCGTGCCATTTTGTGAAGATGTTACGGCAAACTGGCCACCGAGGCTTTCTACCCGCTCACGCAACCCGACGAGCCCCAGCCCTTCAGGGTGGACGATCTTCGGGTCAAAACCGGGGCCGGTATCGGAAACCTCGATAAAAACGCGCTCCCCGTCGAAATGTTTCGCGACCGATTGGCCGGCACCTCCGGCGTGGCGGAAACCGTTGTTCAGCGCCTCCTGGATGAAGCGAAAGAGGCAGATCTTGGCCGCTGGCGACAAGGATGTGTGCCCCCCGGTCATGGACAGCATCACTTTGACGCCGGTCCGCTCTTCGTGCGCTCGCACGGCAAGCTCGAGTATTTCGGTCAGCTCGGCATTCTCGACATGCGGCAGCACAAGGCCCTTGCTGACGTTCCTGATTTCTCGCATCGCGTCGTCCAAATTGGCCTTGATGGCCTGCAATTCGCGTGCACGCGCCGCAGCCGGCGTGGCGGGATCGGCAAGCACGGGACTGTCAATGCCCAGTGCAGCGAGGGCAACCAGTTGCGCCGGCCCGTCATGCAGGTCCGCGCCGATCCGCCTGAGGTAACGTTCGTTAAGCGCCGTGGCGCGCTGCGAAGCACGCTGCACCCGCAATCTCAACATCCGGTTTTGAGCAAGCAGATCGGAAAGTTCGGCAATGCGCTGCTTCAATGACCGGCTCTGGGAACGAATCGTGCGGCTGCCGCGAAAGACGATCGCCGAAAGCCCGAGGAAAAAAATTGCGGTGACGGCAGCGACATCGAGCCAGGTTCGGACGAGTGCCTGCCGGAGGTTCGTTTCAAAATCGGTGGCGATCTCATAAAATTCCAAAACAGCCACGACTTCGCCCGACCACGGCTGAAGTACCGGATTATAGATTTCAAGAAGATGCAAGCCGCTGTCCCGCTCAGCCTGGCTATCCAGGTCATCGAGTTTGTCGAATTCAGCGACCATGTCGCCTGCGAATGCGGCCCGGAGATTGTCGCTGGGTGGAAAGCGCTTCCCGACCAAATCTTTGTTGGTCGAATAGAGGATGGTTCCGTCGCGGCGCCAGAGCTTGAAGGATTGGAGCCTTTTGCCGAGCGCGCCTTGCCCCAGCGTTTCATCCAGCGCATGAGCAACGCTCTCCTCCAGCACTTCGCTCCTGCGCATGTCGGGGAGCAGCGGCGCGATAACGCTGTCGACGTAGAGAGCTGTCGCAGAAGCCGAGTTCCGGGTGACCGCGGCTTCTATCTGGCTTGTCACGGAAATTCCCACCACGATCATCGCCGACAGCGAGAATAGTCCGCCCGCGAGCAGAAACTGAGTGGCCAGCGACAGTGCGTTCCATCGATCGATCAGTCCTGTCGCTCTGTATGGCGCCATATCCCCAACGGCCCAGTCGGCGGCGCGTCGCGCCAGCGGCACGATTCGAGAGAACCGGCCAATCTGTTGTCGAACGACGCTAAGCGACGCCATCTTTGATCTGCAACTGATCAATCCCTAGGGAACTTAGGGCTTTACAGACTGGACGGAAACCACACCCGGCGGTTTTTTCGCATAAGCTCCACTGCCCTCGTTGAGCGAGGCAGCAAAGCCATGAAGCGCCAGTTCCGATGCTTTCGATCTCCCCGGCACAGATGGTGCAACGCCTGATCGCCAATCGCGGCGGAAGGTGCGGCGTATTTTTCACTTCTGGTCGCGCAATGCTCTCACCGCTTGAGTGAGCGTCATCCGATCGTTACCGTTCTTTTTGATCAGCCTACTGACCTGGCTCGGCGAAACGCCATTTTCTCGCGCGAAATGTTCCACCTCGTAGTACTCGTCGACCGACAGGCGCCTGCGGTCGAGGAAGTCTTGGTTGCTTTTCTCGTCGGCCATTTCCTTTCTCCTGGCGAGTTTGACACAGGTGAGAAATGTCGGTCGGAAGCGGGCTGCCGAATGAGGGTGGCGGCCACCCCTCTCCATGAACTCGTCCCGTAAATTTGCGCCGAACGAGTCCGGGCAATCGCGGTTCCGGACCGCTCGACATCCGGCCCCATTGCGCGCAGCAGATCAGACTTAAGTCCAACGGCAGGGCCTCACGGATCGGACCGAAGCCCAGCCAAGGAACGTTTGCAGCGGTCTCATGTTTGAGGGAGTCTAGCGCGAAGAATGATGCCAAGAGAGCTCACATAAGGAGGCAACCATGAAAATGCGTCTTTCCACTGCAGCCGCCGGATTTCTGCTATTGGCAGGTGTCGGCACCGCTGCCGCTCAGGACGTGATCATCGCGCCTGAGCAGGAGACCGTCATTAGGGAATATGTGGAAAAGCAGCCGCTCGCATCGGTGGAGCTCCCCGGGGTGGAACTCAATATCGGCTCAACGCTACCCGATACGGTCGAGCTTCATGAAGTTCCCGACGTCGAATACCGGTACGTTGTCGTGGACAATCGGACCGTTGTCGTTGATCCAGGCACACGCAAGATCGTCAAAATCATTCAGTGACCTGAACGAGAGGGAGGAGACGCCCGCCGCTTCTAAACGAGCGGCGGGCGACTATGTTATGGGCAGCGTCAAATGAGAACAATCAGCAGACTCTTCGATTCCCGCGACCAGGCAGCGCGTGCCGTTGCCGCGCTTCAGGCGGCAGGAGTTTCTCACGAACAGATCAGCGTCATCGGACCCTACGACGACGAAATCGGCGCTGTCCTGCGCGGTCCGGGCGGTGCCGCCCTTGGCGCGGCAGCTGGTCTGTTAATCGGCCTGTGGACTTTTGGAACCACCGGCATTGATCCTGTCGGAGCGGCGGCTGGCCTGACTCTCGTCGGAGGAGCCTGCGGCGGCTTTGCTGGTGGGCTTCTCCAGACACTCGCCAAAAAACCGGGTGAGCCCAACCTTGTTCAAGGAGTTATTCTGGTGATGGCGCATGTCGACGAAATCCAGGCCGATACGGCGCAGGCGGCGCTCGGAAGTCCCGTTCCCGTAGAGCAACTCGAGGCCACGGCCGGGTGAAATGCGCCGGGTTGGCGCGCTGACGACGAAGCGCGTTCAGATCGGCAGTTCTCGCTGGACCATCAATTCCCCTCTGACGGTTCACGAGACGGCAAGCGTTTGCTCAACCAGATTGACGTAATAGCGCATCACAGTCGGCACGATTTCGTCGTTGAAGACATAGCGATCGCCGTGCAGGCCCTCGCCGGGGCCGACATCGCCGGCGCCGATCCACACGTAGCAGCCGCCGGCCTCGCGGATCATGAAGGCGAAATCCTCGCAGCCCAGGCTCGGGCTAAACTCGGTCGAGACGTTATCCCTCCCGACGGTTGCGGCGGCCGCCTTGACGGCGCGAGCTGTCGCGTGGGCGGTGTTGATGAGCGGCGGATAGCCCTTCTTGTAATCGAGCGTGGCCTTGAGCGAATGGGCCGCGGCAATGCCCCGGGCGATCTCGTCGATCAGCTTCTCGCAGTGATCGGAATGATCGGGTTCGAAAAACCGGCAAGTGCCTTGCAGCCAGACCCTGCCCGGCACGATGTTGCCGACATTGCCGCCATGGATCTGTGTCAGGCTGACGACCAGCGCGCTTTGCGGGTCGACCGAGCGGCTGACGATGCGCTGAACGGCCTGGACAAACGCGCCCGCGGCCAGGATCGGGTCGTCGCCGAGCTGTGGCATGGCGGCATGTGCGCCAAGACCTTCGAAAGTCAGCTCGAAATTGTCGACCGCCGCCATCTGAGGTCCAACGCGAGCCGCGATCGTGCCTAGCCTGACGCCCGGCCAGTTGTGGACGGCATACATCGCCTCGACCGGAAAGCGCTCGAACAGGCCGTCCTCGATCATGCGCATGCTGCCGCCTTCGTTTTCCTCGGCTGGCTGGAAGACGAAATAGACGGTGCCGTCGAAGGCGCGGAATTGGCTGAGCAGTCTGGCGGCGCCGAGCAGCATGGCTGTGTGGCCGTCATGGCCACAGGCGTGCATCACGCCCGCATTCCTGGAGGCATAGGGCAAGCCGGTCTTCTCCAGGACCGGAAGCGCGTCCAACTCGGCGCGAAGACCGATGGCGCGTGCGCCGGTGCCGCCGCGCAGGACGCCGACAACCCCGGTGCCGCCGATCCCCTCATGAACCTCGTCAAAGCCGAAGGCGCGCAGTTTCTCAGCGACGAAGCGTGCGGTTTCGTGCTCGTTGAATCCGAGTTCTGGATTGGAATGGATGTGGCGGCGCCAGGCTACGACCTCTGGCGTCAAGGCGGCGATGGGGTCATTGTGCAGCACGATGCTCTCCTTCTACGCCGGCAAAGGGCGGTTTGGTCCGGGATAGATTAGAAGGTCGCGCAAGAGGCGTCTTGAACCAGATTGACCGC
The DNA here is from genome assembly GCF_003952585.1 of Mesorhizobium sp. M6A.T.Cr.TU.016.01.1.1. Lineage (NCBI taxonomy): Bacteria > Pseudomonadati > Pseudomonadota > Alphaproteobacteria > Hyphomicrobiales > Phyllobacteriaceae > Mesorhizobium > Mesorhizobium sp. M6A.T.Cr.TU.016.01.1.1. The sequence goes on along the minus strand of NZ_CP034452.1, from coordinate 5,217,823 downwards.
AGCAGGGACAAAAACGTGCACGCGAACGAAACCAGTAAATACTGGCGTCATCCCTGCTTCCCTGACCTTGGCCTGTTCAAGGCGCGCTTCACGAAGCATCGTTACGAGTTGCACACGCATCCGACCTATGTGATCGCGCTGATTACTTCCGGCTGCGAACGCATTCGCATCGGACGCCACAGCGTTGTCGCTCCGGCAGGCACTATTGCCGTCGTCAATCCCGAGGAGTGGCATGACGGGGAACAAGGCGCGGATGAAGGCTGGGCCTACCGGACCTTTTATCCCTCGGTTCCGCTGATGACGGCGGTCGCCCGCGAGTTGGGCTGGGATGGCGCTCCGGTTTTCTCGCACGCGATCATCGAGGACGGCGGTCTCGCAGCAGCGTTGGCGGCGGCGCATGAAGGCTCGACGTCTCAGGACGCGACGCAGGCCGAGGCGTCGCTGCTCGTCGCCTTGAGGCATCTCATCGTTCGGCATGGCGATTGGGACGGGCTGGCAGAGGAGGTCGAAAGCTCGGGATCGCGACAGCGGTTCTCGCTCTACCAGAACCTTGTTGAAAGCGAGCTTGGCTCGCAACTCGACCTGCAGCGGCTTGCCGACGCCGCGCGCGTGACCCGGTTCCAGGTCATCCGGGATTTCAAGAAGCTGATCGGCCTGACGCCCGCAGCCTATATCCGCGACCGGAGACGGCGTCGCGCCAGCTGCTTGATCGAACAGGGGCTCGGCCTCGCCGATGCCGCCATTGCGGCAGGTTTCGCCGACCAGAGCCATCTTTCCCGCACGTTCCGGGCTGCGCATGGCATGACGCCTGGCATGTTCAGGAGAGGCGCCTAAGCCTCGCGAAAGGAGACGCTTGCGCGCGGATATCTGCTGCGCGATGGTGAAGCTGGGCTTGGGAGGAATCATGCGAAAAATCCTGGTATCGACGACGCTGCTGCTCGCGGCCGCGCTATTTGCGAATGCCGCTCAAGCGCTGGACAGCAGCGGGACGCCGGTTGTCGTGTCTCCACTTGCGTCACGCACGCAAACCGCATCCGGCCAGCCGATAACACTGCCGCAGAAAAACGTGCAGGTTCTGGTTTCGTCCTTTGAGATAGCGCCGGGCGCGACCTTGCCGGTCCACAAGCACCCGTTTCCCCGTTATGCCTATGTCCAAGGCGGAACGCTTCAAGTCACCAATGTCGAGACCGGCAAGAGCAACACATACAAGTCAGGCGATTTCATCATCGAAATGATCGGGCAGTGGCATCAGGCCACCAATGTCGGCGCCGATCCGGTGAAGCTGCTGGTTATCGATCAGGTCGAAGAAGGCACCAAAAACACGGTGTTGCGCCAGTAGCTGGCATTTCTGAACACAGCGTCCGTGGCGGACCCCTCAGAGGGCGTCACTGAGGTCAGAAGGTGAACCCCTCCGGCAAATTGTGAGTCCAATACCCTTCCTCGACGAGTTCACTGATGCGCCAGCCCTCGGGCGTGCGCACGACGCGGTCGCGATACCAGAGCCCCTGGAAGAAGACCTGCCTTTTGCCGTCGCCGAGGTCGACCACCATTGGGCATGAACAATGCACGCGCGCGCTGGCCTCGTCCCCTCGGACTTCAAGAAGAATTGTCGAAATGGCATGCTGCGAGATCAATATCTTCGACAGGGCGCCTTTCATGAAAGCAACATGCTCATCCACGCCGCTCCTGATTCCGCCCGTCACAGTGTCGTCAAGCACGGCATCGGGTGTGAATACGTTCCGATAGGCTTCCCAGTCGCGATCGTCCACGGCGTAGCAATAACGAACAAGCAGTTGTTCGATCTCAAGCCGATCCGAAATCTCCTGCAGTGAAAGGGTCATGTCTTGCCTCCGCAGTTCGCGGCACTGATACCGCATGCGCCAAGCCTACCCCGACATGTCGATCAATATTCCCATTGATGACGCTCCGAGCAACCTCGAATCGGCTGCTCAATTCGCCGCCGCATTCACCCGGTCCGCGGCGGCGGTCAGCACGGCGCGGTCCCCCTCTTCGTATAAGCGATGGATGGAGATGGCGCTGACGCGCCAGCCTTCTGGTGTCCGCACCAGTCGGTGGAGATAGCTTGCGCCGACCGTCCAGAACCGGGTGTCGATCCAGTGGGTCGCGCGAACATGGCTGCGCGCAACGGCATCGTTGCCCGCGCCTTCGACAACGATGTTGGTGATGAGGTGCTGGGTAGCGTCGAAGCCCGGCAGCAGGTCTTGCCACTGGGCAATCAGCGCGTCGCGGTCGCTGGTCGCGACCTCGCCACCGAAAAGGCTCGTATAGTCGGTCATGACGCGGGCCGCGAAATACGATTTGACCTGGTTCCATTCGCGCAAATCGGCATAGAGCCCGATCCCCGCCACTGCCTCGGCGATGGCGGTCCTGTCTTCGAGCGTCAGCGCAGCCGTGGACTGCGAGGTGTTCAAGGCCGACGCAGAGGTGGCGGCAAGCGTCGCGGCGAAAACTGTCGAGGCCAGGACGACGTGCCGGCGGGTGACGGCGCTCATTGCCCCGCCTCCCCTGCACTGCCCAGCGTGGCGCGGAAATGCGCGGCGACGGCGTCACTCGCCGCTTTCACCGGCCCGGCACGGTCGTAGAAGTCGAACTGGGTGACGTTGTCGAGCCACAGCTCCTGCTTCGGCCCGGTCAGCCGCGCGTAAAATTTGTGCGCGCCCTGCGGGATGGCAGCCGCCTCGCTATGCACCATCACAAAGGGCTGATGCAGACGGGGAGCAGCCTGGATCGCATCGAATGTCAGCCAGCCGCGCCAGAAGGCCGGATCGGCCTCGTTGCGCCAGGCCGGGATCATGCCGCGATCGGGCTCGGTGTAGTAAGGCACCTTGAACATGATCGCGCGATCGTCGGTCAGGCTGGCGGCGGGCAGGAAGGCCTGTTTGCCGGTGCGGTGATACGCCGCCTCGGCTTCATCGCCCGCGGCTTCAAGCTTGGCGACGCCGTCCTTGCCGCCATAGGTCTGTTCGACCACATCGGCGTCGTGCAGCCAGGGTGCGACGAGAGCGACCGACTTGATCGCCGTATTTTTAGCGGCGGCAGTGACCATGTAGCCGGAGCTGGCGCAAATGCCGAGCCCGCCGATGCGGTCCTTGTCGGTCTCGGGCCGGGTCGCGAGATAGGCGACCGCCGCCTCGATATCGGCGATCTTGGCGCTGGGATCCTCGTATTGGCGACGTGCGCCGCCGCTTTCGCCCCAGCCGCGAAAATCGAAGGTCAAGGCGACGAAGCCGCGGTCGGCCATCTCGCGGGCGTAGCGGGCCGACATCTGTTCCTTCACCGTCATCCAGGCGCCGGTCACGACCAGTGCGGGCCGAGCTTCCATCGCGTCTAGATCCTCGGGCAGATAGAGGTCGCCGACGATCTGCTCGCCATGCGAGGCGAAAGTGACGCGCTCGACGCGCTGTGCGGCGAAGGCAGTGGAGGCGAGCGCGACGGCGGTTGCCGCGGCTAGTGTCAGGGTTTTCAGCATCGCAAGTCTCCTTTGGTTTGGAGCGAGAAGCGCGGCAAGTTGAGGAAAGCCACCGTCTCAGCGATCATCCGTCAGTCGGCCAGGCAGTGGCTTCAGCGGGTAGTGCGCCCAGTAGAAGGCGTCCGACTGGTACATGTCGGTCAAAAAATTCTGTGCTTCAGTGATCTTGCCGTCCTGGATGCGGAACATCAGGGCGTAGAGCTGGTCGATCTCGGGACCTGAGCCGACGTTCGACCAGCCGCGATGAATGTCGACGACGAGGTCGCCCTGCGCCTGGAAGAAGATCGGCTCAGCCCTAAATTTGCCGTCGGCCAGGCCGCGGAAAAAGGCGACCACCTCCTCCGGCCCCCGCTTGTCGCCGGCGAGCGGATGATGGCCGGGAATGCGCCACACGATGTCGGGCGCGAGGAAGGGGCGCACGGCCTCCGGGTTCCCGGTCGCGTAAGCCGCGTAATAGTCCTTGATGAGCTGGATGTTGCGGTCTTCCTGCGGACCGCTGTTCGCGGGGGCGGTAGACACCGCCAGGAGAGCGCCGGCGGCGAGCGAAGCGAGCCTGGTCATCGGTCCTGTCTCCTTGCTGTTTCGTCGGACCCAACATGACGCTTTTTGTTCACCGGAAAAATCCGTATAGTTCGACAAGGCTATTTGGAATTTCCTCACAATGCGCCTCGACCAGTTCAGCGGGATTGTCGCCTTCGTGAAGGTCGCGCAGGTCAAGAGCTTCACCCGCGCCGCCGCCGAACTCGGCGTCGCTCCGGCCTCGTTGAGCGAGGCCGTCAAGGGGCTCGAGGAGCGTCTGGGGGTGCGGCTCCTCAACCGCACGACCCGCAGCGTCGGTTTGACCGAAGCCGGCGCCCACTACCTCGACCACGTGCGCCCAGCGGCCGAGGAGATCTGGGCAGCTGGCGCGGCGCTGCGCGAGACCCGCGATCGCCCCGCCGGCACGCTGCGCCTGAGCCTGCCGTGGATCGCCGCGCCGCTGCTGATCGAGCCGCTGATGGGGCCGTTCATGGACGCTTACCCGGAAGTGCGGCTTAGCGTGATCTTCGACGACAATTTCGTCGATATCGCCGCTCAGGGCTTCGATGCCGGTCTGCGGATCGGCGAGCTTCTCGAGAAGGATATGATCGGCGCGCGTCTGGGCGGGCCGCTGCAGACGGTCGTGTTGGGGAGCCCGGACTATCTGGCGAGGAACGGCACGCCGACGCGGCTGGCCGACCTCGCCGCCCACCGCTGCATCGCCTTCGCCTTCACCCGCACTCGCGCCATCTCGCCCTGGGAGTTCGTGGTCGATGGACGCCAGGTCGAGTTCACCCCGGACGCACGTCTGATCGTGAACACACTTCCGCTCTGCATTACCGCCGCCGCGCAAGGGCTTGGCCTTGCCTTCGCCGTCGAAGGCCTCGCTGCGCCACTTCTCGCCTCAGGCGCGCTGGTCAAGGTGCTGGAGCCTTTCTGTCCCACCTACGAACCGCTCCACCTCTATTATCCCAGCCGCCGCCTCGTCCCGCCCAAGCTGCGGGCCTTCATCGACTTCGTGCGCGCGAACGCGCACAATTTGCGGATCTGACGCGCCGCCGCGAAATCTGCCACGGCGCAGATCGGCGAGCCGCTCCGGCTCACCCCCAGGCGCCGACCATCTGCCTGGTGGCGGCGTTGAGGCGATTGAAGGCGTTGATCAGGGCAATCTGGACGACCAGGGCGGCAGGCGCCTTCTCGTCATAGTGCCGGGCGGCCTCGTCCCAGATCGCGTCCGGCACCGGGTCCGGCCGGTCGCAGAGCCGGGTTGTTGCCTCGGCAAGCGCAGGAGCCGCGCGTTCGGCGTCTGTGAAGTACGGCGTCTCCCGCCAGGCGGATACGGTGAAGACGCGTTCGTCCTTTTCGCCGGCCTTCTTCAATTCGCGCGCATGCATGTCGATACAGACGCTGCATCCATTGATCTGGCTGGCGCGCAAATGGACGAGCTTGCGTGTCACATTGGGCAGGTCAGCCGTTTCCGTCGACTTGTCCAGCGCGAGCAGCGCCTGCAGCGCGCCGGGAATGAGAAGCACAGGGTCTTTCAGTCTTGCTTGCATGGTGGTCTCGTTCAGACGTGTTTTGTGCGAGTGCGTTCTGCCGAGCCGGATGTCGCGCCGTCCATGCAAAACAATAACTGATTGGTTATGAATTGACGCATAACTCACGGGTTATGAATGTGTCAAGTGAGGAACTGGCGGCAATGCAAACGGCAACGACCTGTCGCGCGTTGAGCCAATAGTTCCGGCTTTCACGGCAAGGGGCCCGATGCTAGGGCTGCACGTCTTGAATCAGCAACGGATGCCCCCGTGACCGACACCGAACGCCCTCGCCTGCCGCTGATCGAAATCTGCGTCGAAGGCATAGATGGCCTGCTCGCCGCCCAGGTCGCCGGCGCCGACCGGGTCGAGCTGTGCGCCAGCCTCGTCGAAGGCGGCATCACGCCGAGTTTTGGCACCGTGCGCGCCGCGCTTGAGCTGGCGACGATCCCATTCCACGTCATCGTGCGGCCGCGCGGCGGCGATTTTCTCTACAGCGAGGCCGAATACAGTTCGATGCTCGCCGATGTGCGCGCGCTGCGCGAGCTTGGCGTGGCCGGTGTCGTCGTCGGCTGCCTGAGCGCCGACGGCACCATCGACGAAAAGCGCATGAGCGAATTGGCACAGGCGGCAGGGTCCTTGAACGTGACCTGCCACCGTGCCTTCGACATGACGCGCGATCCGGCAGAAGCGCTGGAAGCGCTGATCCGCAGCAAGGTCGGCCGCGTGCTGACCAGCGGCCAGCGCGACACCGCATTGGAAGGCATAGCCCTGCTGGCGGACCTCGTCCGGCAGGCGGGGAAGCGCATCATCATTCTCGGCTGCGGCGGGCTCGACCCGAGGAATATCGCCGAGGTGCGGGAAAAAACCGGACTGACGGAAATGCACTTCGCCGCACTCAAGGACGTGCCGAGCGCCATGCGCTACCGCAATCCCCAGGTTGGCATGGGCGGCACCGACCTCGACCGCGAGTACCGCAACACGGTGACCGACGCGGCGCTGGTGGCGACGACGATTGCGGCGGCGAGAGCATGATCCCGGAAGGAAGAAAACACGTGACGCAAGCACGCTTGCCGATCGAAAAAGTCTCGCCGCAGGACGAGCCCGCCGTCCTCGCCCTCAACAACGAGCACGCGGCCGAGTTGTCGTGGCTTGAGCCAGAGCGCCTGTCCTTCCTACTCGGCGAGGCGTTTTATGCGCGTCGCATCGGTGCGCTCGAAGCCTTCATCATGACCTTCGACCAGCAGGCCCGCTACGACAGCCCGAACTTCCTGTGGTTTCGCGAGCGCTATCCGCGCTTCGTCTATGTCGACCGTGTCGTCGTCGCGGGAGAAGCGCGTGGCCGCGGCCATGCCCGCAGGCTCTATGAGGATCTATTCGACCATGTTTCGCGTGCCGGCCAGACCGTCGTCACTTGCGAGGTGAATGCCGAGCCGCCCAATCCGGCTTCGGATGCCTTTCACGCAGCGCTCGGCTTCGTCGAGGTCGGCGATGCGGTGATCCATGGCGGCAAGAAGGCGGTGCGCTACTATACCAGGCAGATCACCGGCTGAGGCGACAACTCTACCAGTTGCGGTTCAGCCAAGCGCGAGCCGGCTTTTCGACGATGTAATAGCTGCACAAAGCGCACGCGAACGCCCCGGCCAGCATCAGCAGCGGCGCACTGCCCTGCGAATAGACGAACTTGTAGAACGGCTGCTGCCACAGATAGAGCGAATACGACCACAGCCCCAGCGTCGCCATAGGCCAGGCGGACAAAAATCCGGTCAGGTAACGAGCGCTGAAGTCGAGCGAATTGACGGCGAGCGCCAACAGCGGCACCGCGATCAGATAGTGGATTGGCGTCGGCACCATATCCATGAACAGAAGAACCGCCCCGACGGACGCCGCAACCGCGACATGCGGCCCCTTGAACAAGGCCGGCAGCCTGTCGTCGGCCTTGAGCAGACATATCACCGCCGACAGCAGGATCGAGGCGATGTGCACGTCGGTTCGCCAATAGGTGGTCTCGTAGTCCATGCCGAAGACCCAGTACGAAATCGCGCCGTTCGCCATGGCCAGCACCGACAGCGCACTGAGCAGCACGACAACGCGGGCACGCCCCGAAACGACAAAGCTGATCAGCGCCAGGATGACATAGGCATGTTCTTCGACGCACAGCGACCAGATATGGTCGAGCGCGCCGGCGCGGCTAACGAGAATTCCGGCATAATTGTAGGTGAATGTCAGCGCCGTCAGCGCCGCCTTCCACTTGAAGGCGACAAAGGTGCCGGACAAGGCAACCATCGAAGCGACGACGAAAACCAGCAGCGCCGGATAGATGCGGGAGAACCGGCGCTTGAAGAACGCCTTGAGCGGATAGCGTTCGATAAAGAGAATCTCGGCCATCAGCCGGCCGCTGAGCACGAAAAAGAACTCGACGCCCATGACACCGAGGTTGAGTCCGGGAACGGGAAAGAAGTGGCCGATCAGCACCAGTGCGATCGACAGGCCGCGCCATCCGTCGAGATAGGCCAGCCTTGTTCGTGACGATGTGTCGGCGGCGGACCGAGACACGACAAGCTGCGTCGCGGAGATATCCGTCATGCCGGTCCCTTCGCATTTGAATGATGCGAAAGGGCTGCAGGCTATGACTGTGCGCTCCGAGCCCCGGCTCGCATTTCCTCCAGGCATATTGCAGTGCAATAGAATGTTGTGCAAGTGCGAGATGGCAACACTCTGGCATGTCCGGCCATCTGACCCGAGAGCGACGAAAAAAGGGGCCGCGAAGGCCCCTTTCCCAAAGCTGGCAATCCCAGGGCCGGCAATCGGTATCTTCAGCCGTTGGCGGCAGCCACGGCGCGCTTGGCCATCACCGCGATCAGATTGGCCCGATAATCGGCCGAGGCGTGGATGTCACTCATCAAATTCTTCGCCGAAATCTTCATGCCGTCGAGCGCGGCGGCCGTGAAACTCTTGGTCAGCGCCGCCTCGATTTCCTTCGAACGGAAGACGCCGTCGTCGCCGGCCCCGGTGACGGCGACCCTGACGCCGTCCTTGCCCTTGGCCACGAAAACCCCGACGATCGCATAGCGCGAGGCGGGATTGCGGAACTTTTCATAGGCCGCCTTGGCCGGCGCGGTGAAGGTCACGGCAGTGATGATCTCGCCGTCTTTCAGCGCCGTCTCGAACAGGCCCGTGAAGAACTTGCCGGCCGCGATCTCGCGCTTGTTGGTGACGATGGTGGCGTCGAGCGCCAGAAGTGCTGCCGGATAGTCGGCCGCCGGATCGTTGTTGGCGATCGAGCCGCCGATCGTGCCCTTGTAGCGCACCGCCGGGTCGCCGATCCGGGACGCCATATGGGCGAGCGCCGGACACGCCCTCTTCAGCTTTTCGTCGCTGGCGACATCGTGATGCGTGGTGGCCGCGCCGATGGTGACGGTCTTGCCCGACACCTTGACGCCTTGCAGGTCCTTGATCCGCGACAGGTCGACCAGGTCGGAAGGCGCGGCAAGCCGTGTCTTCATCGCGGGGATCAACGTCATGCCGCCCGATAAAAGCTTTGCATCGCCGCTCTTGAGCAGCTTGGCGGCATCGGCGACGGAGGCGGCGCGGTGATAGTTGACTGAGTACATTGGGAGTCTCCCGTGAAATAGTGGGTAGTTAGTAGTGAGTAGTGAGTAGTAATGCCGGTCGATTTTGCCTCAATCGTAACTATTCACTACTGACTATTCACTACTCACTCCTGTTTCAGTGTTTCGTTGCCCGGATCGCTGCCCAGACCGTGGACGGCGATGCCGGCATGGCGATATCGGTGATGCCGATGGCGTCGGTGATGGCGTTGATCACCGCCGGCGGTGAGCCGATGGCGCCGGCCTCACCGCAGCCCTTGATGCCGAGCGGATTGCCCGGGCACGGCGTGTTCGAGGTCGAGACCTTGAACGACGGCAAATCGTCGGCGCGCGGCATGGCGTAGTCCATATAGCTCGCCGTCAAAAGCTGCCCGCTGGCGTCGTAGCGAGTGCCCTCCAGCAAGGCCTGGCCGATGCCTTGGGCGACGCCGCCATGCACCTGGCCTTCGACGATCATCGGGTTGATGATGTTGCCGAAATCGTCGGCGGCGACGAACTGGACGATCTCGGTCACGCCGGTTTCCGGATCGATCTCCACCTCGCAGACATAGCAGCCGGCCGGGAAGGTGAAGTTCGACGGATCGTAGAACGACGTCTCCTTCAGCCCCGGCTCCATGCCGCCTGGCAAGTTGTGGGCGGTGTAGGCCGCAAGCGCCATCTGGAACCACGGCACGCTCTTATCGGTGCCTGTGACCTTCAACGCGCCGTTTTCGATGACGATGTCGCCCTCGTCGGCCTCGAGCAGATGCGCGGCGATCTTCTTGGCCTTGGCCTCGACCTTGTCGAGCGCCTTGGCGACGGCCGACATGCCGACGGCGCCCGAGCGCGAACCGTAGGTTCCCATGCCCATCTGCACCTTGTCGGTATCGCCATGGACGATCGAGACGCTGTCTATCGGCACGCCGAAGCGCTGGTTGACCAGTTGCGCGAAAGTCGTCTCATGGCCCTGGCCATGGCTGTGCGAGCCGGTCAGCACCTCGATGGTGCCGGCGGCATTGACGCGCACCTCGGCACTTTCCCAAAGGCCGACACCCGCTCCAAGACTGCCGACCGCCGCCGACGGCGCCAGGCCGCAGGCCTCGATATAGTTGCTCAAGCCGATGCCGCGCAGCTTGCCTCTGTTGGCGGCGGCGGTCTTGCGCTTGGCAAAGCCGGCATAGTCGGCAGCCGCCATCGCCGCGTCGAGCGAGGCGGCATAATCGCCGGCGTCATAATTCATGATGACCGGCGTCTGGTGCGGGAACGATGTGATGAAGTTCTTTCGGCGAAGCTCCGCCGGTGACACGCCCAATTCGCGAGCGGCGGTCTCCATCGTGCGTTCGAGCAGATAGGTGGCCTCCGGCCGCCCTGCCCCGCGATAGGCGTCGACCGGCGCGGTGTTGGTGTAGACGGCGCGCACATTGGCGTGGATCGCCGGAATATCGTACTGGCCCGACAACAGCGTCGCGTAGAGATAGGTCGGCACACAGGACGAGAAGAGCGACATGTAGGCACCGAGATTGGCGATGGTGTCGACCTTCAGTCCGGTGATCCTGTTGTCCTTGTCGAAGGCCATCTCCACCGTCGAGACATGGTCACGGCCATGGGCATCGGTGAGAAAACTCTCGGTGCGGTCGGCCACCCATTTGACCGGCACGCCGGTCTTCTTCGAGGCCCAGAGGCAGATGATTTCTTCCGGATAGATGTAGATCTTCGAGCCGAAGCCGCCGCCGACATCCGGCGCGATGACGCGCAGCTTGTTTTCCGGAGCGACATTGTAGAAGGCGCTCATCACCAGGCGCGCGAGATGCGGATTCTGCGAGGTCGTCCAACACGTGTAGTGGTCCTCGGCCTTGTTGTAATAGCCTAGTGCCGCACGCGGCTCCATGGCGTTGGGCACCAGCCGGTTGTTGACGATCTTCATGCGGGTGACGTGGGCAGCGGCCTTGATCGCCGCATTGGTCGCTGTGCTGTCGCCGAGCTCCCAGTCGAAAATCAGGTTGCCGTCGGCTTCCGGATGGATCTGCGGTGCGCTCCTTTCGAGCGCCTTCGGAGCATCGACGACTGCTTTCAATTCCTTATAGGTGATGTCGACCGCTTCGGCCGCGTCGCGCGCCTGGCCCTTGGTTTCGGCGACCACGACCACCACCGCGTCGCCGACATAGCGGACCCTATCGAAGGCCAGCGGCGACCATGCCCCCATCTTCATCGGCGAGCCGTCCTTGGAATGAATCATCCACCCGCAGATGAGATTGCCGATGCCGTCGGCCTTGAGCTCCTTGCCGGTCAGCACACCGATGACGCCCGGCATGGCCTGAGCCTTTTTGACATCGATCTTCTTGATCTGTGCATGCGCGTACGGGCTGCGCACGAAGGCCGCATGCTTCATGCCGGGAACCACCATGTCGTCGACATAGCGCCCGGCGCCGGTAATGAACCGCCTGTCTTCCTTGCGCGCTACACGAGCGCCAACACCTTCAATGCCCATCGCAGAAATTCCTCCCGAATTGCTGAACTAGGTGAGTAGGGCAGTAGGGCAGTAAGGCAGTAGGGATTTGAGCCAATTTCCCTACTGCCTTACTGCCCTACTCCCTTACTGCCCTTATGCTGCTTGCTTGGCCTTGCCCTTCGAAGACATCGTCTCCGATGCGGCGAGGATCGCCTTCACGATGTTGTGGTAGCCGGTGCAGCGGCAGATGTTGCCTTCGAGCTCGGCGCGCACCGTGGCCTCGTCGAGGCCTTCGGGGTGACGGTTGATCATGTCGGTCGCCGCCATGATCATGCCCGGCGTGCAGAAACCGCACTGCAGCCCATGATGCTCTTTGAACGCCGCCTGCACCGGATGCAGGTCAGCGCCGTCCGCCAAGCCTTCGATCGTCACGATGGTCGACCCGGAGGCTTGCACCGCAAGCATCGTGCAGGATTTTACCGCCTTGCCATCGACATGGATCACACAGGCGCCGCATTGCGAGGTGTCGCAGCCGACATGCGTCCCGGTCAGGCCGAGATTCTCCCTCAAGAAATGAACCAGAAGCGTACGGTCTTCGGCAGCGCCGCTGACTCGCTTTCCGTTGACCGTAAACGATACGTCCGACATGAAACCTCCCTGGGTGCTACCTTGGTCGTTCTGGCGTCGGTGTTGCCCGAGCCCTCCATCTGTCCGCTATTCTTATACCGCATAAAGCACGGGGAAAAAGTGCCGCGGAATGCCGAGATTGCGAGAATGCAGTTCGTCCGAAAATCCGCCTATTGTACTTTCGGTCACGCAAAGACAGGAAATGGCGCAACGAAGCGAAAAACGGTCGCTGTGCGATGCCGCCTTCCGGCCATCAGCGGCCGGGCTGGCCAAGCCGATTTCAGCCGATGCCGTGTTTTCTCAGAACCTCCCGCTCGTCGCCTGATACCCACCCAAATACTTTGGGCTCTCCGCCCAGCTTCTGCACGAGGTAGTGGACGTCGAAATCTATCGTGACGTCCGGTCCGTCTTTTCGGGCATAGATCGACGTCCAGGCGACGTGGGCAACGCAATGATGCTCGTCTATCGGCGAGATGCGAACATCGCGTATTCGCATCTCCTTCGTGCCGATCGCCCGATAATGAGCATAGCCTTGCTCCATAGCCTGCTTGAACTGGTCGTCGTTGTTCCCGACCATGACGCCGGCAGGCGACGCCGCGATGAAGGCGGAGGCGTAGACCGATGCGACTTCGTCCATGTCGGCATCGCCGGCGAGGGATTTCCGGAAAAGCTGCTCATACCTTTCGAACAGCTTCCTGACCTGGGCGTCCATGGATCACGCTCCCTTCCAGTGTAGTTCTGGCCAGTGTGGTTCTGGATTTGAAGTTTCTGAACGCTGACGCCGTCAAAAATAGCAGAAAATTCAAATCCGTCATGTTGGCTCATTGCCAAAGTGGCGCTTGAAGACAACAATGCCCTCGACGCCGGCGCGCCAGACGCGCACAAAAAGCGCGTCGGAGGAATGGAGGAGGAAGCCGCTGGCCAGTTCACGGACGCGCTATGCATGCGGCCTATCGGTGCTCACTACCGACGAACCCGACGCGGATGCGTTCGCCCGGGCGGTGGCGGTGGAAGCCGCAGCCGTCGATGCCGGCTTCGCCCTGCTGTTTTTCTCGCAGAGCCTCGTCGAGGCAGTCGCCCTTTCGGAAGCGCTGAAAGCCCAAGCGCCGGCGCTCCTCTATGCCGGCTGCTCGACGGCCGGCGAGATTACGCCCAAAGGCCTGGAGGACGGCCAGGTCCTGGCCATGCTGCTTCCCTCCGCAACGTTTTCGGCAGCCAGCACCATGGTCGAAAATCTGTCCTCATCGGGCATGGACGGGATCACCGGCGAAGTCGAGGCGCTGAGGCGTTCGTTACGCGGGCGCGTCGGGCACGAGCGAGCTGACACCACTTTCGCGCTCTGCTTCATCGACGGGCTGTCCTATGCCGAAGAAGCCGTGACCTCCGCCATCCATTGGGGGCTCGACGACATTCCGCTGATCGGCGGGTCGGCGGGCGATGATCTGAAATTCGAGACGACGCGGCTGATCTCGAACGGCAAGGTTGCCTCCGACAGCGCCATCATCGTGCTGATCACCACGGAAATTCCTTTCCACGTGTTCAAGACCGACAATTTCGTCCCCACCGACGAGAAGCTGGTGGTGACCGCATCCGATCCCGATCACCGCACCGTGCGCGAATTCAACGCCACCAATGCCGCCGAGGAATATGCCGCCTCGGTCGGCGTCATCCCGCAGATGCTGACGCCGCTGAGTTTTGCCTCGCACCCGGTGGTGTTGAAAGTGGGCGGCGAATTTTACTGCCGCTCGATCCAGAAGATGCACGCGGACGGCTCGCTGTCGTTCTTCTGCGCCATCGACGATGGCGTCGTCCTTTCCATCGCCCAGCCCAAGAACATGGTCGAATCGACGCGGGCCGCCCTTAGGGATGTCGAGGAAAGGCTTGGCGGCATCGACATGATCCTCGGTTTCGACTGCGTGCTGCGCAGGCTCGACGCGCGCAACCGCCAGGTCTTTCGAGAGATTTCGGAACTCTACAAGGTCAACAACGTCATCGGCTTCGGCACCTATGGCGAACAGTACCGGTCGATGCATCTGAACCAGACTTTCACCGGCATCGCTTTCGGAGAGCGGCAGGCGGCGGAGTAGGAGGTTCTTATGCCGCTCAGGAACATCAACGACCTGGAGAAGCTGAAGAAGATCAACGCAGCCCTCGTCAGCCGCGTCGAGCGCTCTATGGAACAGCAGGGCAACGCGTTCTCGCTGTTCCAGACCGCGATTTCGCTCGAGAATCGAGTGCGTACGCGCACCGAGGAATTGCACTCGACACTGCGTAGATTGGAACAGTCCAATATCGATCTCAGCGCGGCCAAGGAAAACGCCGAGCTGGCGAACCTGTCCAAGACCAGGTTCCTGGCCGCCGCCAGCCACGACGTGTTGCAACCGCTGAACGCCGCGCATCTCTCCGTCTCGGCGCTGGCCGAAGTGCAGACCAGCGACGAAGGCAAAAAACTGGTCCGGCAGGTCGAGCGGTCGCTGGAGACGATGGAGGATCTGCTCCGCACCCTGCTCGACATTTCCAAGCTCGACGCCGGTGTCGTGCAGCCCGATATCGGCGACGTCAGCCTGGAGATGCTGTTTTCGTCGCTGCGCTCGGATTTCCTGCCGGTCGCCGAAATGAAGGGCCTGACGCTAAAGTTCCGGCCGGTCAACGCCGTCGTGCGCTCGGACCGCACCTTGCTGCGCCGTATCCTGCAGAACATCCTTTCCAACGCGCTGCGCTACACCCGCTCCGGCGGCGTGCTGGTCGGCACCAGGCATCGCGGCGACACGATCCGCATAGATGTCGCCGATACCGGCTGCGGCATACCCGACGACCAGCGCGAGGCCGTGTTCGAGGAATTCCACCGCGGCACGATCCCGACCGATGCCGGGCTTGCCGGCGGCGGGCTGGGATTGGGCCTGGCCATCGTGCGCCGCATCGCCGCCGCACTCGGCCATCCCGTGACGTTTTCGTCGAAGGTCGGACACGGCACGATTTTCCATATCGACGTTCCGGTCGGGATCGGCGCTAGCGTCGATGCCATTGCCAGCACCGCCGACATGGAGCGGCCGCGCGGCTACGGTCTGTTCGGCACAAAGGTGCTGCTGGTCGAGAACGACATCGAGGTGCTGCAGGCGATGACGTCCCTGCTCGAGCGCTGGCAATGCCTGGTGCGCCCCGCCACCTCGACCGGTGATGCGCTCGACATGCTTGGCGATACGGACTGGGTGCCGGACATCGTCATAGCCGACCAGCATCTCGACGGCGGCGATCTCGGCACCACGACCATCGCCGAGGTCCGCGATTATCTCAGCCGTGCCGTGCCGGCGCTGATCGTCACCGCCGACGGTTCGGAAAAAATTGCCAAAGCCGCCCGCGCGGCCGGCATCGAGCTGATGCGCAAGCCGCTGAAACCGGCACAACTGCGCGCGCTGCTGGCGCATTTGCTGGCTTGATCCCTCAAAGACACGGGCAGAAGACCGCTAGCGACAAGAAAATGGTGCACTGTCACCGTGTTCCGTCCTAGCTCTGGGGCAAAGACGAATGGCCACTTTAGAACTTAGTTCATCCGAAAGAGACCGAATCGAGAGGGTATTGCAGGCGGCCATCTCAGGCTCGTGGGAAGAATTCAAGTCTCTTCCGGATGAGCCCTTTTCGAGTGACAAATCGATGCTCGAGCAATTCGAAGATTCTTCAAAGAGGATTCGACGAGCCGGAGCGAATTTGGAGAAATCGACGGGCATTGAGTTGCAGGAGGATGGGACGCGTTTCATCTTAACGAAGTTCAAGTCGAATGATGGAACTAACATTATCCTAACATTGCATAGCACCGACGAATCAGAACTCAGCATCATAAGCATATGGAACTTTTTCCAGGAGCTGGACCTCAAATCGTTTTTCGATAGTTAAAACCGCAGCCGGCTCTCAAAACCCCGCCTGGCCGCGAAACAGCTCGGCACTGTCGAGCTTCGAAACCTCGATGACGGCTTGCGTCCGGCTGTAGACGTTGAGCTTGCGCAGGATCTCGGAGACATGTGCCTTGACCGTGGTCTCGCCGACCTGCAGCTCGTAGGCGATCTGCTTGTTGAGCAAGCCCTGGCGCAGCATCTGCAGCACCCGCAATTGCTGCGGCGTCAGCTTGGCAAGCCGCTGCACCATTTCGGCGCGGTCGGTGCTGTTGGCGTCCGGCGGCTGGCCTTCGTAGGTTTCGGGCACGTAGATCGCACCTTCCATCACCGAGCGGATGGCGGCGGCCAGATCGCTCTTGCGCGCCGATTTCGGGATGAAGCCGGCCGCGCCATAGGACAGCGCCTCGGAAATGATCTTGGGCTCCTCATGCCCCGAAACGATGACCACCGGCAGGCGCGGATAGCGGGTCCGAAGCTGCAGCAGCCCGTCGAAGCCATGCACATCCGGCATGCTGAGGTCGAGCAGCGCGAGATCGAAGGGCTTGGCATCCGCCAGAAGCTCAAATGCCTCGGTGATCGAACGCGCCTCGACAGTGTCCACGTCCGGATAGGCCATTTGCACAGCGCTGTGCAGCGCCTCGCGAAACAGCGGGTGGTCGTCGATGATCAGAAACCGGGCGCGATCGTTGACTGCGGTCATGGCATTCGTTTCGGTTCAGGCAGGATAGAATAGCCCAGTGACCGTGGCCAGATTATTGGCAAATAGTACATCGCCATCTCTAGCCGAAAGGCGGAGATGGCAATTTCCGGACCACCATGCCTTGCCCGGCCGCCCAAATCGGCCGAATGTGCGGGAATGAGCGACCTCGTCCTTCATAACTACTACCGCTCCTCCACCTCTTACCGGGTGCGGATCGCGCTGGAGATGAAGGGCCTGACCTACCAATACGTGCCGCATCATCTTCGGCACGGCGAGCATCTCGAGCCCGCCTATCTCTCGGTCAATCCGCAGGGGCTGGTGCCGGCACTGATCCTGGGCGACGGCACGCTGCTGACGCAATCACTGGCAATCATCGAATTTCTGAACGAGACTTGGCCCGAACCGCCGCTTTTGCCCCAGGACGCCCTTGGCCGGGCCCGCGTCAGGATGCTGGCGCAGATGATCGCCTGCGACATCCATCCGGTGAACAATCTGCGTGTGCTGACATCATTGCGCACTCTGTTCGGCGCCGGCGACGAGGACGTCGTCAACTGGTTCCGGCACTGGGTGAACGAAGGCTTCCAGCCGCTTGAAAAGATTCTGGCTTCCTCGCCCGAAACCGGGACATTCTGCCATGGCGACACACCGGGGCTGGCCGACATCTGCCTGGTCGCACAGGTCACCAGCAATGCCCGTTTCGGCGTCGACATGACGCCCTATCCGACGATCACACGCATCCACGCCGCCTGCATGGCGCTGCCGGCCTTCCAAAAGGCAGCACCCGAGAACCAGATCGATGCCGAATAGAGCAGTTTGGATCAAAGCATGAGGAATTGCCGATGAAAGCCGTCGTCTTCGAAAAGTTCGGCGAAACGCCGACCATCCAAACCGTTCCCGATCCGGAGCCGGCAATGGGCGGCGTCGTCATCAAGGTCGAGGCGACCGGTCTCTGCCGCAGCGACTGGCATGGCTGGATGGGCCATGACGACGGCATCAGCCTGCCGCACGTGCCCGGCCACGAGCTTGCCGGCGTCGTGGTGGCGGCCGGTAGCCAAGTGACCCGCTGGAAGACCGGCGAGCGCGTCACCGTGCCGTTCGCCGTCGGCTGCGGCCACTGCTTCGAATGCAGCTCGGGCAACCATCAGGTCTGCGAACATCAGTCCCAGCCCGGCTTCACCGCCTGGGGCTCGTTCGCCGAATATGTCGCCATCGACCATGCCGACACCAATCTGGTCCGCTTGCCGGACGAGATGGAATTCGCCACCGCCGCCGGCCTCGGCTGCCGCTTCGTCACCTCGTTCCGCGCCATTGTCGACCAGGGCCGGGTGACGCCCGGCGAGTGGGTGGCCGTGCATGGCTGCGGCGGCGTCGGCCTGTCGGCGATCATGATCGCCAGCGCCATGGGCGCCAACGTGATCGCCATCGACCTGACCGACGAGAAGCTGGATTTCGCCAGCAAGATCGGCGCCGTGGCGACGATCAACGCCGCCAAAACGCCGAACGTGGTCAAGGCGGTCAAGCAGATCACCAATGGCGGCGCGCATATGTCGATGGACGCCCTCGGCCATTCGACGACCTCGTTCAACTCGATCGCGAACCTGCGCCGGCGCGGCCGCCATGTGCAGGTGGGCCTGATGCTCGGCGAACACGCCAGGCCACAGATTCCGATGGACAAGGTGATCGCCTTCGAGCTCGAAATCCGCGGCAGCCACGGCATGCAGGCCTACCGCTACCAGGCGATGATGGAGATGATCCGCACCGGCAAGCTGAAACCTGAACTGCTGGTCGGCAAGCGGATCAGCCTTGACGAAGCGCCCGCGGCCTTGATGGCGATGGGCGGCTTCGAAGGCATCGGCATCGGCGTGGTGACTAGGTTCTAGCCAACCGTCGACGCCTATCTCGCATACCTCTTCGCCCCGACAACGCAAAGCACGACGGCGGCGGTGACGGCGATCATGGCAGGACTGACCTGCTCGTGCAGCAGCACTGCCGCCAGCCCGAGGCCGAAGAACGGCTGGAGGAGTTGCAACTGTCCGACCGCAGCGATGCCGCCTTGCGCCAGTCCGCGATACCAGAACACAAAACCGATCAGCATGCTGAACAGCGAGACGTAGGCCAAGCCAATCCAGGCGGCCTTGCCAACGGGTTCGAGCGACGGTGGCATGGTGATGAGTGTCAGAGCCAGCATGACCGGCAGCGACAATACGAGCGCCCATGAGATCACCTGCCAGCCACCAAGTTTGCGGGACAGCGTGGCTCCTTCCGCATAGCCCAGTCCGCACAGGATGATTGCGCCCAGCATCAGCATGTCGCCTACCGGCGAGGCCGAGACGCCTTGCGTCACCGCAAAGCCGGCAACGAGGGCGCTGCCAAGGCACGAAAACAGCCAGAAGGCCGGTTTGGGGCGATCGCCGCCGCGAATGACGCCGAAGATCGCGGTCGCCAGCGGCAACAGGCCGACGAAGATGATGGAATGGGCCGAGGTGATGTGCTTGAGCGCCAATGCTGTCAGCAAGGGAAAGCCGACCACGACGCCGAGCGCCACGATGGCCAGCGACAACAGATCCTGCCGCTCCGGACGCTTCTGGCGAAAAATGAGCAGAAGCGCGAGGCCGAGTACGCCTGCCGTGGCAGCACGGGCGACGGTTAAGAAGGTCGGATCGAAATCCATCACCGCAACACGCGTTGCCGGAAGCGATCCGCTGAAAATCAGCACGCCCACGAATCCGTTGATCCAACTACCCGCCGTCTTGTCCATCGCACGCTCCTGATGCTCTCGCCTCTATCGGGCCGGACATATGGCGCCACCAGAGACAATGAGGTACAATTTGATAAAACTGTCATGGTAGGCTGAGCGGTACGGATGGACGAGCAGACGACGGCAAATGAGGGCAGCGGGACGCTCGTCGAAAGCGTCATGGCGACGATCAGGCACAGGATCGCTGCGCGCAGCCTGACACCGGGTACACGATTGCCTTCGATCCGGGCTTTCGCGAAAACCATGCAGGTTTCCAAATCCACCGTGGTCGAAGCCTATGAGCGTCTTGCGGCGGAAGGCATCATCCGCTCGCGTCCAGGTTCGGGTTTCTATGCCGCCGGACCGCTGGCTCCCTTGTCGCTGGCCGAGATCGGCCCCAGGCTTGACCGTGCCGTCGATCCGCTCTGGGTTTCGCGCCAGTCGCTGGAAGCCGGCGACGGTGTGCTCAAACCCGGCTGCGGCTGGCTGCCTGCATCGTGGATGCCGGAGGCTGGATTGCGCCGGGCATTGCGGACATTGGCACGAGGTGATGATGTCACGCTGACGGATTACGGCACGCCTCTCGGGCTGCCGCCGCTGCGTCATCTGCTCGCACGGCGCATGGCAGGGCACGGCATCGAGGCATCTCCCGACCAGATCATGCTGACGGAATCGGGCACCCAGGCGATCGACCTGCTGTGCCGGTTCCTGCTCGAGCCGGGCGACACGGTGCTGGTGGACGATCCCTGCTATTTCAACTTCCATGCCCTGTTGCGCGCCCACCGGGCCAAGGTGGTCGGCGTTCCCTATACGCCCACGGGACCGGATATCGAGCTGTTCGCGCAGGCGCTGATCGAGCACCAGCCGCGCCTCTACATCACCAATTCCGCGCTTCACAATCCGACAGGTGCAATTCTGTCGCCGGTCGTCGCCCATCGATTGCTCAAGCTCGCCGACCAATCGGACCTGACGATCATCGAAGATGATATCTTTGCCGACTTCGAACACACGCCCGCACCCAGGCTGGCGGCGTTCGACGGTCTTGGCCGCGTCGTCCATATCGGCAGCTTCTCAAAAACGCTTTCGGCGTCGGTGCGCTGCGGCTTCATCGCGGCTCCGCGCGACTGGATGGATGGGTTGACCGACCTCAAGATCGCCACGTCCTTTGGCAGCGGCAGGCTTGCCTCCGAACTGGTGCTGACGCTGCTGAAGGACGGTCTCTATCGCAAGCACGTGGATTTGTTGCGCACGCGGCTTTCACGCGCCATGGCTGAGACAAGCACGCGGCTGAAGGCGATCGGCATCACGCCGTGGATCGACCAGCCGGCCGGCATGTTCTTGTGGTGCAGCCTACCGGAAGGCGTGGATGCAGCTGAAATGGCCCGCCGCGCCTTGTCGGCCACTATCGTGCTGGCGCCCGGCAATGCGTTCAGCCTGTCTCAAACTGCCAGCCGTTTCCTGCGCTTCAACGTCGCGCAGTCGGCAGACGAGAGAATTTTCAGGACACTCGAGGAGGCGATGTCGCGTTGATTTTCGCTATCACGGAAATGCAGGCTTTGGCGCTTCGCCTCAGGCCCTGCCCCGCTTGCGCCGCTCGTAAAGCATGACGAGCGTTTCGGCGGTCAGCGCCGGCTTCTGCTCACCTTCGATCTCGACGATGTTGGCGGCCTTCATCAGATACTGGCCGGGGCCCTTGTCCTCCACGGACAAAAGCGTGATGCGCAGTCTGATGCGCGCGCCGGCCCTGACCGGCGCCAGGAACCGCACCTTGTCGAAGCCATAGTTGAAGGCGGCTTGCGTGTTTTCGGGCACGATGCCCATGTCGAGCGCCAGCGCGCCGATGATCGACAGTGTCAGATAACCATGCGCGATGGTGGTGCGGAACGGGCTTTGCCGCTTCGCCCGCTCTGGATCGACATGGATCCATTGGCGGTCGCCCGTGCATTCGGCGAACTGGTCGATGCGGCTCTGGTCGACCGTCGTCCAGTCCGACACACCGAGCTCCTGCCCGGTCATCATCCTGAGCTGCTCGTAGGTCGGCGGCGTCCTCGGCCGTGTTTGCGTCATTCTTGCTTTCCCGATCGCCTGCTTTCCCGATCACTTGTCCTGCCTCCCGACCACGAACCGGCCGCCTCTGTCAATTCGCTCCGCGCGTTCCGCTGCGGTATCCTCGGTCGGATCGCTCGATGCCTGTGTCCAGCGCCGCAAAACAGGCTATCCGGGCCAAGAGAAACTTTGTGCGCCTTGGCCGGGGCCGAGAATCAACAATACGACTTTCCAAGAGCCGGATAACGGGAGAAAAGTCTGCTTTGGCTTGGGAATAGCCTACTTCTTGTCGTAGCCGGTGCGGATTTCCTCCATCGCCTCCTTGATGCGGTCGCGCAGGATCTCGACCGATTCGGTGCCGGATTTCCTGGCCAGTTCGGCCACCTCGCCGGCGTTCTTCAATGCGGTCTCGAAGGATTTCCTGGCGAACGCCGCTTGCTTGGCCATCAACTCCCGAGGATCGCCCGGCGCCCTGTAACTTTGCGCCATGTCGGCGATTTCGTGCAGCGTGTCCTGCAGCATCTCGCGTTGCCTGGAGAATAGCGACGACGCGCCGGCGGCACTTGCCCTGGCTGATTTTTCCAGTGCCTCGACGTTCTTGCGATGATGGTTGAGGATCGCCTCGACATCGACGTTCGGCAGCTTCAGGTCGCGGCCGAACCTGCCGAACATGTCCATGAAAGAGCCGGGATCCGGTTGCTTTGCCATGGTTGCTTCTCCCCTGTTGCTGCGACTGCGGCACCTGGGGAGAAGAATAGGGCACTGGTGCTTCGCGGTCCATTCGCAGGCGCAACACATCGCCCTCAGCCGACGAGGAACAGCAATTCCACCGTATGGAGCACGAGGCCGGCTAGGCCGCCGATGACCATGCCGTTGAAGCGGATATATTGCAGGTCCCTGCCGATGTTCATCTCGATCAGCCTGGTGAGCTGGGCAAGGTCCCAGCGCTTGACCTGATCGGCGATGAATTTCGAGACGCCGCTCTTCTGGCTTTCGACGAAGGAAGACAGCGCCACGACGAACCCCTGGTTCATGTCGGCTCTGATCTGCGCGTCGCCGGCAAGATGGCGGCCGACTTCGACGAACATATTGGCGAGATGGGCGCGAATCATCGAATTCGACGCCTTGGCGTCCTGCTCGATGAACAGGCTGAGGCTTTCCCACATGTCGCCGGCCAGCGCCTTCAGCTCCGGCCTGGCGAGGAAATCGCGCTTCAGTTTCTCGGCGCGCTTGGCGTATTGCTTGGATGTCCTCAGCCGCTCGACGAAGGTCAGGACAAAACGGTCGAATTCGGCGCGCATCGGGTGTTCGGGATCGGCCCTCACCTCGTCGAGCAGCGAACCGGCGGAGGCGACGATCTTCTTCAGCAGATAGGCGTCGGCGCGAAACAGGTTGAACAGCGACGGCAGTTCCTCGCGGATCTTCTCGCGCATGCTCGCCAGCGCCTGCTCGTCGCTCAAAAAGCGGCCGACGACCTTGGTGAATTCGTCGAACAGCCTTTGGTGGCGGCGGTCGTCGGTCAGGGCCGACAGCAACTCGGCGGCGAGCGGCGCCAGCGGCACCTTTTCGATCTGCTCCAGCATGCGGCTGGTGACGAAGCCGCGCAGGCCCGATTGCTTGACGGCCGCCAGCGTCTGCGGCACCAGCCGGCCGACGAAATGCGATAGATCGGCGGCGCGGTTGGGATCGGCCAGCCAGTCCGCGACGAGCGCGGAAAAGTCGACCTCGGCAAGCTTTTCGCGCACCGGCTCCGGCGCCAGGAAATTGACCTCGATGAAGCGGCCGAGATTGTCGGCGATGCGGTTCTGGTTCTCCGGAATGATGGCGGTGTGCGGGATCGGCAGGCCGAGCGGCCGCCTGAACAGCGCTACCACCGCATACCAGTCGGCCAGCCCGCCAATCGTCGCCGCCTCGGCGAAAGCGGCGACGAATCCCAGCCACGGATAGTGGCCCTCGAACGACTTGGCCGCCGCGAAGACGAGGACGCACAGCGCCAGCGCTGCGGTGGCGACGAACTTGGTGCGCCGAAGCGCCGAAAGCTTGGCGTCCGCGTCGGCATCGAACCGGGCGGATGCCAAAGTCGGTGCTGATTGTGACATGGATGAACTGCTCCTGGTCGATCTCGCGGACTTAACTTAGTAATCCGCCCACCCGAATGCGCGCCAGACCAATCGGGGCCATGTTTTGCACGATCCCGTGCGCAAACTTGACAAAAATCTTCACCTATTATGCGATGCTTGTCTGGAATTATTCCAAGGTATAGGCCATATTAGGCCTGAGCTAATGCTTCGTGAGGACAAAATGCGGCTAACACGCCAGACCAACTACGCCATGCGCATCCTGATGTATTGCGCCGCGAATACCGATCGGCTGAGCCGCATCCCAGAGATCGCGGCCGCCTACTCGGTGTCCGAGCTTTTTCTCTTCAAGATCCTGCAGCCTTTGGTCGAGCATGGTCTGGTCGAGACGGTGCGCGGCAGGAACGGCGGCGTCAGGCTCGGCCGCGCGGCCGAATCCATCACGCTGTTCGACGTCGTGCGCGTGACCGAAGAGAGCTTCGCCATGGCCGAATGCTTCGAGAACGATGCTGCCGAATGTCCGCTGGTCGACAGTTGCGCGCTGAATTCGGCGCTCCGCGAGGCGCTCAACGCCTTCTTCGCCGTGCTTGAGCGCTACACGATCGCCGACATGGTGGCGGCGCGTCCGAATGTGCGACACCTGCTCGGCATCGACATGCTGGTGCAAAGGGCGCCGGCCGCCTGATCCTGGTCGCATCGCGGTTTGGCTAGGTCTGTTGAGATTCAGGTCAGGCCGAGCCGAAAATGGTGGGTTCCGAGAACCGGAACGGAACGTACGTTTGGGTACGTGAGTACCGGAAGCGCAGGAAATCGCCATTTGCAGGCCGGCATCACCTGAATATCAACAGACCGACTGCGGCAACACGAACGGCATATTTCCAGGCGGCAGCACGCCTACCCTCAGCCGGCAATCGAACACTTTTTCGATCAGATCGTCGCTCAGCACGTCCTGCGGTGAGCCGGTGGCGGCTAGCCTGCCGCGATGCATGACGAAAATCCGGTCGGCATACATGGCCGTCAAATTGAGGTCGTGCAGGATGGCGACCACGCCGCCGCCCCGTCTGGCGAAGTCGCGGGCGATGTTCATGATGATCAATTGGTGCTTGATATCGAGGCTGGAAACCGGCTCGTCGAGGAAGAGATAGCGCGGTTTGCCGTCGAGGACCGGCGCCCAGACCTGGCAGAGCACGCGGGCCAACTGCACGCGCTGCTGCTCGCCGCCCGAAAGCTCCTGGTAGAAACGGCCGGCAAAGCCGTCGAGGTCGACCCGCGCCAGCGCCCGTTCGGGCAGGCGCTCGTCCTCACCGGGAAGCGCGCCCGAGCGCCCGCCGAGCAGGCCGAGCCTGACGATCTCGCGCACAGTGAAGGGAAAGGACAACGTCGTCGCCTGCGGCAGGACGGCGCGCATCGTCGCGGCCTCGACCGGTTTCATCACCGACAGGTCGCGGCCGTTGATGGTGACCTCTCCCGAATAGGCAAGATCGCCGGACAACGCCCTCAGGAAGGTCGTCTTGCCCGAACCATTGGGGCCGACGATGGCCGCGACTTCGCCGGGCCGCATGTCGAAATCGACATTGGCGACGATACGCTTGCCACCGATCGCCACCGAGACATCCCGCGCTTCGATCATAAAACCCCTCTCACAGGTCGATGACCCTACGCTTACGCAGCAGGATCCAGAGGAAGAACGGAGCGCCCGCGATCGCGGTGACGATGCCGATCGGCAGCTCGGCCGGCGCAACGATGGTGCGGGCGATCGCATCGGCCAGAAGCAGCAGGCAAGCGCCAAGCAGGGCCGACGCCGGCAGCAAATAACGGTTGTCCGGGCCGATAGCCAAGCGCAACAGATGCGGCACCACGATGCCGACAAAGCCGATGCCGCCGCTGACCGCGACAGATGCCCCGACCGCCGCCGAAACGCCGATGATTGCAGTGTATTTCAGCCGCTGCACCGGGATGCCGAGATGGCCGGCGGTGGCTTCGCCCAGCGCCAGCGCGTTGAGGCCGCGCGCCAGGAACGGCATCGCCGCTAACGCCAGCACGATGATCGGCCCGACTGAGCCGATTTTTTGCCAGGTCGCGCCGGCGAGCGAGCCGAGCTGCCAGAAGGTCAGGTCGCGCAACTGCCGGTCGTCGGCCATGAAGATCAGGATGCCGGTCAGCGCCATGGCAAGGGCAGCCAGCGCAATACCGGCGAGCAGCATGGTGGCAACCGAGGTTCGGCCTTGCCGGGTGGCGACCTGATAGAGCACCAATGTCGTCGCCAGCCCGCCGCAGAACGCGGCAAGCGGCAGAGCGAGCGTGCCCAGCACCGAAGTTATCGGCGCCAGCACCGTGGCGCCAAGCACGATGACGGCCACCGCGCCGAGGCTCGACCCAGCCGAAACCCCGATGAGACCGGGATCTGCCAGCGGGTTGCGGAACAGCCCTTGCATGACCGCGCCGGAGACGGCAAGCGCGGCGCCGATCAGCACACCGAGGATGACGCGCGGCAGGCGGATATCGTAGACGATCAGGCGGTCGCGGGCGCTCAGCGCCTCATTGCCGGGTGCTGCGCCTAACAGCCAGTCGCCGACGACGCTGACGGCGGAGGCATCGGATGCGCCTGATGTCAGCGACAGCAGGACGGCAACGGCAAGTCCCAGGCATAAAAGCAGAATGACGATGCGCGCCCGCCCCGAACGGTCGCCGTCGGATGCTGTCGCCATGGTGCCCGCACCAGCGATCGATTGATCCACCATTGGAAGCCCGCTCAGTCCGCGGCCTGATCGCCATAAAGCGAGGCGGCAAGGTCGTGGATGACGTCGGCCGTGCGCGGCCCGAAGCCGAGCAGATAGCCGCCATCCATGCGGATCACCTTGCGCGCCGCACCCGCCGGCGTCGACAAGATGGCCGGGTTCGCGAACAATTCGTCATCGGATGCGGCGGGACCGGCATTGTTCATTATCAGGATCACGTCCGGCTTGGCGGTGATAACAGCCTCGTCGGACAATTGCTTGTAGCCGGAATAGCCGTCAACCGCGTTGACACCGCCCGAAAGCTTGATGATGCCGTCGGCGGCAGTCTCGCTGCCGGATGCGAGTATCTTGCCACCCTGCATCGACAGCACGAACAGGACGCGCTTGCGTTCCTTGATCGAAGCGGTCTGCTTTTCGGCGGCCTTCAGCTTGGCATCGATCTCGGCTGCCAGCGCATCGGCCTTGGCGTCCACGCCAAGCGCCTTGCCGACGATATGGATCTTTTCGAGAATGCCTTCATGGTCGTAGCGCTCGGGCACCTCGATGAATGGAATGCTCGTTTTCTTCAGCACGTCGACCGCTTGCTTCGGCCCGCTGCCGTGCAGCGCCAGGATGCCTGACGGATTGACCGACAGGACGCCTTCCGGCGACAGCTGGCGCATGTAGCCGACATCAGGCAGCTTGAGCGCCGCCTCGGGATAACGGCTGGTCGAATCGCGGGCGACCAGCCGATCCTGCTCGCCGAGCGCAAAGACGATCTCGGTGATCGAACCGCCGATGGCCGCTATCTTCGACGGGTCCGCAAAGACCTCCGTGCCTTCGGCGGCACGGGCCGGCAGCAATGCGGCAAAGGCCAGGGCAAGGCCGATCGCGGCCCCAAGCGTCGTTCTGAAAACACGCGCCCGTTTAAGCAAAGGAGCCATTGTCGTTGTCCTCAGGCTGCGGTCGGGCTTGGAATGCGCGGCAGGTTCTCTGCCAGAAACCGCCAGTCCTCGCGCTCGCTTTCACCTTCATGGCGCTTACCGAAGAACTGGATGATCATCTTGCCGTCGGCGCCATAGGCTTCGAGAGACGTGACATGGCCATCCTTGGTCGGTTTGCGCACGGCCCAGACCTCATGGATGTGGTCGGTCCGCAGATGCAGGTGGAAGGTCTCGTCCAGCACGTTGATCCATGGCCCCATCGGCTTGATAGACTTGATTGGGCCCGAATGGATCTGGATGCAGCCGCGATTGCCGACAAAGCACATGATCGGCATCTCGCCCTCGGCGGCATGGTGGAACATCGCGCTGACGGCATCGTTGTCGAGCAGCCAGGCGTAATCCTGGCCGACCATGCGCATCGCCTGGCGGCGGTCGAGCTTGAGCGTCTTCAGCATGCCGAAGAACTGGTGCACGTCAGTCAGGCGGCTCCAGCGGTCGCGCAGATCGTCGACATCAGCGGAAGCGTCGGAAGCCTCGGTCTCGTCGGCAAATCCGCCGTCTGAAATTGCGACCGTCGACTCCTGGTTTGGCGATTCGAGCTCGGCCACCAGCTTCTGATAGGCATAGAGGTTGGACGCGGGCCGCAGATGCACCTTGTGCACCGCCTCGCCTGCCGCATCGAAGAACTGCAGGCTGCGCCTGATATCGCCGCCGTCGCGCTTTTCGACGGCAAAGCCGTGCGTCCAGACTTTCGGGAAGATGCGCAGATCGATGTTCTCGCCAAGCACCATGGCATTGTGGTTGCCGGTGACGACTTTGTCGTAGACGCCGATCTTCTCGTGCACAGCGCTTTCGTTGCGCGTCAGCGCCATGACCTCACCGACGGCCTCGAGGCCGGTCAGAAGATCGTTGACGCGCGGCTCGACGCGGACGACGCCGTCGCCGCAATGCGCGGCGACCAGCTCGGCCTCCGAAATGCCAAGCTGGGCAGCGAGATCGCGCTCGCGCGTCTTCGGATTGTCTGCCCGCGCCCGCCGGATCTCGTGCGGAGCGGGTTTTACGCGCTGGTCCATCTCTTAAATACCTACTCTTGCCTACTTGTTGAGGATGAGCTTGCCCTGGCGGGTGATCTTCAGCCGGTAGAGCGCTCCGTGATGCTCGATGCCGATCTCGTGCTCGCCCTGGAACAGCGTGTTGCTGGACAGGGTTCTCACGGTCAACGGAACCCGGTCGAAACGAGCCGAATTGTCGTCGGAACGGCGGACGCGATAGCGAAAGTCATTGGGATTGTGCGTGTTCATCTGGTTCGATCCCTTTCCTGTGCCGGGCGTCTGGCTAGGCGTTGCGTAGATGCCGATTCATTTCTTGACTTGAATAATCATGTTTATTAGTCAGTGCAATACCGGACTAAGTGAGTCAAGATTTAAGACGCCGGACACGACGAAAAATGCCAGCAAGCTTCAAGCCAGCCAGCATCGAACCAGGTATTTTGGAGTTGGGGCATGGGGTTGGCGAATTGGGGACGGCTGGGGCTGGCGAATAGCAGCCCAGGTCCGGCGCGTCGAGGTCCGGCGCATCGATCGATGGCAAAGGGCCGGTCTATGGCAACGGGAATCGCCGCATTGCTGGCGGGTGCTGCGGCGATCGCTCTGCTCACGCCGTCAGCCAACGCTCAACAGGCCGCCCAACCGGCAACAGACCAGCAGCAGGCCGAACAGGCGCAGGCGCCTGAAGACGCCGGGCCGGCTCCCGCAGGCGCAACGCTGCTCGACCAGATCCTGGTCATCAGCCGCACCGGCGAGACGGCGATCGATTCCCTGGCTTCGGTCAGTCATGTCGATCAGGAGCAATTGGAACGCCGCATGGCGACCACGCCTAACGAAATGCTGTTGGGTGTGCCGGGTGTAGCGGCCCAGACAGATGCAAGGCGCGTCAGTTCCAGCATCAATATCCGTGGCTTACAGGATTTTGGCCGCGTCGCTGTGATCGTCGACGGCGCGCGGCAGAATTTCCAGCGCTCCGACCACGGCACGCAATCCACCTTCTATATCGACCCGGAGCTCATCAAATCTGTCGACGTCATCCGCGGCCCGGTCGCCAACACCTACGGCTCGGGCGCCATCGGCGGCGTCGTCTTGTTCGAGACCAAGGACGCGGAAGACTATCTTCGCGACGGCGAGACATGGGCGGCGTCTGCGACTGGGCGCTTCGAGAGCAATGGCGAAGGCTGGACGACCAGCGCCGCCGGTGCTTACCGTTTCAATGAAAACTGGGATGTCCTCGGCAACATCGTCTATCGCGACTATGACGACTACAAGGATGGCGGCGGCGATACGGTGAACGGCACCGGCTTCGACGTCTTGAGTGGCCTGCTCAAGACGACCATCCGCCCCACTGAAAACAGCGAACTGAAGCTGGGCTGGAATGGCACGAGCGACGGGTGGAACGAGGTCAGCGGCGGCACGGCGGTGAATGATGTCGACCTGAAAGCGAACACCTTCTCGGGCCGCTACAACATCACCGACGAAGACAAGAGCTGGCTCGATCTCCACATCAACGCCTCCTACAACAAGACCGACATGAAAATGACAAGCCTTGTCCCGCAAAACCGGTTTGATCCAGTCACCGGTCTTCCCATCGTCTTGCCGGCGGGTTCGATGTCGACCTTCGATATCGGCACTTCGGGCATCGACATCTGGAACACCTCGCGGTTCGAGACCGCCGGCATTGCGCACGAGCTGACCTACGGTGGCGACTGGGTTGGCGACGACGTCGAGACGGGTGGTGCCGCAGGCGGCGCCAGTTTCTATACCCCTTCGGGAAAGCGAAACGTTTCCGGCGCTTACGTCCAGGACAAGCTCACATGGGACTGGCTCGAAGTCATCGCCGGGCTGCGTTACGACAGCTACAAGCTCGAAAGCGATGTCGGCGAAACCTCCGGCGACCGGCTGTCGCCGCGCATCACCGTCGGCGTCTCGCCATTCGAAACCGCCAGTCTTTCGGGACTGCAATTTTACGGCACCTATGCGGAGGGATATCGCTCCCCGTCGCTGTCGGAAACCCTCATCAGTGGCAATCATCCGGCAGGCGTCAGCTTTCCGTTTCTCCCCAATCCCGATCTGAAGCCTGAAACCGGCAAGACCGTCGAATTCGGCGTCAACTACAAGCAGGACGACATCCTCGAAGCCGGCGACGCGTTTCGTTTCAAGGCGGCCTACTTCAACAACGACGTCGACGACTACATCGACGGTGTAACGCTATCGGCATTCGACCCAACCAGCGGCTGCCCATTCGGCCCCGGCATCCCGATCTGCTTCCAGTACCAGAACTTCGCAAAAGCCAAGATCCGCGGCTTTGAAATGGAAGCTGTCTATGACGCCAGCTGGGGTTTCGCCGGGCTGTCGGCCTCGATCATCGATGGCCACACCATCTCCTATGAAGGCGAGCGGGCAGACCTCGTCACCGTCCCGTCGTCCCAGGTCACCGCCCAACTCGGCTTCCGCTTTCTGGAGGACAAGCTGACCGTCGGCGGCGAGGTGCAGTACAATGGCAAGCCAAAGGGCAACGCAGTGGCCAAGGACTACACGCTGGTCAATGCCTTCGCCAGCTATCAGGCGACCGACAATTTCAAAGTCGACTTCCGCGCCGACAATTTGTTCGACGTGAAATACACCAATCCGTTGAATGCATCGGCCACGAGTGTAATTTACGAGCCCGGCGTCACGCTGAAGCTGGCGGCGACAATGCGATTTGGAGGCTGACGACAATGGCAAGCTTGACGGCATCGCTTCGCCTGCTGACCTCGGTGCTGGCAATGCCGCTTGTGATGGGTCCGGCGTGGGCGCAAGAGTCCGCGCCGGCCCCTGGTCTCACGCTTGAACTCAACGGCGCACAACCCTCCGAAAAGGGCTGCCGTTTGACGTTCGTGGTCAACAACACTCTCGGCGCCGATCTCTCGAAAGCGGCGTTCGAGATCGCGCTGTTCAACGAGGCCGGCGTCGTCGACCGGCTGACCGTGCTCGATTTCAAGGACCTGCCGGCGGGCAAGACCAAGGTGACGCGTTTCGATCTTGCCGGCGCCGACTGCGCCAAGGTCAGCCGCGTGCTGATCAACAGCGCGACCGAATGCGCCGGAACCGGCATCGAGCCGGATGCTTGCATGCGCAGGCTGAAGACCGAGACCAAGACCGGCATCGCCTTCGGGGTCTGAGAAGACAGTGGGGCTGGAGCCCGCACTCGGACGGAACATCGTGGCATGGCCGCTGGCCGGACCGTTGCCGCCGAGGGCAAATGATCTTGATTTGACAAGCGGGCCGCTGCAGTTTCCGTTCCGCGACATGCAGGAAATCAGTCCCCTCCCTAACGTCGGCGGCGAGCTGGCCATAGCACCGGCCGAGCCCCAGGCGACGCCATTTGCCCGGAACCGCAAGTGGGTGCTGGCGATTGTCACTTCCTGCCTTCTCCACGCCGCGGTGGCGGCGGTTTTCCTGTTATCGCCGGCCGGGACATTTGACTTCCAGGATGCCACTCAGTCGGAAGGCAGCGATCAGTCGGGCGCCAACGTGGTTGGCAGCGCACTGGATCGGGAAGCGCAGGCAATGAAGGTCACATTGGTGCCGAACCCGCAGCCGACCAAACCAGCGGCGGCAAAGAAACCGGTGCCGCCAACAATGCCTCCTCAGCCCGCCAAAGAAGCGACGAAGCCGCCCCTTGAACCTTCCCCGGAAGCTGTCAAACAGTCGGCGGCCCTGCCAGACATATTGGCGTCCGGGGTCTCCGATGACCAGAGCGCGGCCCCAAAGAGCCCAGTACAACCAACTGTTCAGACAGAAAGCACCAAAGCGCCTGCTGTGTTTGCCGGGCAGCCGCCGATCCCCAGCGCCAGACCAAGCCCACCAATGCCTCCTTCAAGGACAAGCGAAGCAGATGAGAAGCGCGGCACGGCAGATGGCCGGGACCGCTCTGCTCGGGCGGCGAGTAAGGGCAAGAGACAAAATGAAGCAGGTATTGCGGCGGAATCCAGCTACCGCAGCGACGTCATAAGAAAGCTCAGCCGTGTCAATCGCAGCGTCCCGCCGTCGGTGCAAGCAACCGCCCGCAACAATGCAATTGTCACATTCGTCATTGGCAGCCGTGGCGGCATCAATGAGCTGCGCATCCTAGAGAGTTCTGGTTCGGAAGATTTCGATCAGGTCGTGCTCGGTATCGTGAGGAAGGCAGCCCCCTTTCCTCCCATCCCGACAAAGGTCGGCAACAATCTGGTGTTTACAGGTGCGATCGGTCCGTTTTGAGAATCTTCACCTCGTCGTTTCCATCTACGGTCACAGTTCACCAATCCCGAAAGGACAGCCAATGTACATCGCCATGAACCGATTCAAAGTCCAGAACGGCTCTGAGGACGCCTTCGAGGACGTCTGGAAGAACCGTGATTCGAGCCTATCGGAGATGAAAGGTTTCAAGGAATTTCATCTGCTGCGCGGTCCGGTCAACGAGGCCGAAGGTTACACGCTGTTCGCCTCGCACACCGTATGGGCGAGCCATGAGGATTTCGTCGCCTG
The DNA here is from genome assembly GCF_003952585.1 of Mesorhizobium sp. M6A.T.Cr.TU.016.01.1.1. Taxonomy (NCBI): domain Bacteria; kingdom Pseudomonadati; phylum Pseudomonadota; class Alphaproteobacteria; order Hyphomicrobiales; family Phyllobacteriaceae; genus Mesorhizobium; species Mesorhizobium sp. M6A.T.Cr.TU.016.01.1.1. The sequence goes on along the minus strand of NZ_CP034452.1, from coordinate 5,184,943 downwards.
GACCAAATCCGAGAATTTCCGCGCGGCGCACCGCAATACCGGCACCACCAAGGTGCACTATCTCGGCCATCCGCAGTTCGAAGGCTTTTCGGTCGTCGAGGGCGCGTGACATGGCCTTGCCCGCAGCCGACCCGGCGCGCAGCATTCCCGTGCTGCCCTCGCCCGACATCAAGGCGACGCGCGATTTCTACCGCGACCAGCTCGGTTTCGGCATCGTCGGGCCCGAGATGGACGACTATCTCATCATGCGCCGCAACGAGATGGAGATTCACTTCTGGAAGAGCGACGACCGCAAGCTGCCGGAAGTGTCGTCCTGCTACATCAGAGGCGGCGAGGTGCCGGCGCTGCATGCCGAATTTTCGGCGCGCGGCGTCGAGAAACTCAGCCCTTTCACCGTTCGCCCGTGGAACATGAAGGAATTCTATGTCTGGGACCCGCATGGCAATCTGCTGAGGTTCGGCTGCGCGCCCGAAGAAGTGTGAAGCTTCCGGGCCTGCCGGTTCTCAGGCCTTGCCGAACAATCGTCGCAGCGCCCAAACCAGGCGCTTGGCGAAGCGCTTGCGCAGCCGTCGCAAACGGCTTCGGCGACCAAGAAATGGCATGACACGCGGATCGTCGCCGAGGCTGCCAAACCGCTTGGCGTGCTGCGACAGGAATCCGGGCACAAAACCCCGGCCATTGGCGGCGGCGAGCTGCTCTGCACTGGCCACGACATAGTCGACGATATCATTCGCCATGACCATCTCATGCGCTCGGTATGCCAGCGATTGCTGCACATTGCCGCCGGTGTAGGCGATGTTGGTGGATGCGTTGGCCCCGTGCAGGCGGTAGAGGCCGAGACATTCCGACAGGAGCAGGCTGCCGGCCGCCAGATGCGCACATGTCGCCGCGAGATAGTCGGTCCCTATCCTGGCCTTGAACGGGAACGCCAGAACCGGTTCCAGCGCGGCGCGCCGAAAGACCATCGACGATGTCGGCGCCCACATCCAGCCATAGGCGCCGGGCTTGAAATACGTGATCGGATGGTCCGAAGCATAGCCGATCTCCGGCGCCATCGCGCCAAGCTGTTTGCCGGGGATGATGCCGACGCCAGGTCCGTCCAGACTGGAACGCGGCTTTCGCAATTGAATGTAGGTGCCAGCCAGCAAGCTGCGATCGCGGTCGACCAGAAAGACATCGGAACTGGACAGCGATGCCGGGCGCATCGCATTCAAATGGGCCGCAAGGTGCGCCACGAGAAAATTCGGCAACCAGATATCGTCGGCATCGAGAAACGCCACGAACGGCGCGTCGCCCGCGGCAAAACCATCTCGGAAAGATTCAAGCTGGCCGCCATTTTGCGAACGCGCCAACAGGCTGAAGCGCGGGTCATCGATCGCTTCGAGCAGCCGGCGGATGTGATCGGCCGAGCCGTCGGTCGAAGCGTCGTCGACGATCACGCAGTGCCATTTCTGATAGGTCTGCACCAGGACCGAGCGGATCGCATCCTCGACATAGTCGCGATAATTGTGACAGGTGATGACCACGCCGACACGCGGAAGCTCAAACCGTGGTGGCTGCATCTGTTCGGCCTCGCCCCTATCGAGTTGCCCACTTGTTAGTCGACGTGGCTTCTTGTCAACACGCGGCACTTTCGCGGCGAGCGGGCCTTGGGGAATCTTACGCCGCAGCCAGCAGGCTGGCATTGCCGCCCGCAGCCGTGGTGTCGACGCAGACGGCGCGTTCATGCGCGTAGGCCGCCGGGTTGAGCACTTCGCTGACCAGCGGCACGATCGGGCCGGCGCGGTCGGCGATGACTTTCCGCACGATACGCGTGGCCTCGGGCGTGCCCGAAAAGGCGACGACGTCGACCCGCAGCGAGCGTGCCTCGACCGGGTCCGGACGGCCGTCGATGGCCGCAAGCGGCAGACCCTTGCCGGTCAATGCCGAGAGTGCCGCCGGCGCACCCGGTGCGACGGCGAGCACGGCATTGCCGGCCGCCAGCGCCTGGATCGCCTGGGCAAGCAGCGTGTCGGCGTCCGGTCCCAGGCAGAGCACACGGCCACGCGGCGACAGCGACAGCGTGTTGGCCTCGCCGGTCGGTCCGGGCAGATCGACCTGGCCGAAGTCGATGCTGGCGGCGGTGCCGATGGCCGCAGCACCCTTGCCGCGCAGATGCTTCCTCAGCACGGCAACGCGGTCCGCCCGCGTCGACCAGCCGCCAAGCGCTGGGTCTGGCAGATTGTCGGCAAGCTCTGTCGCCGTCACCTTGCAGCCGTCAAGAACAGGCGTGCCCGCCTGCGGTCCCTTGCGGAAGCGCCTGAGATAATGCGGCCCGCCGGCCTTCGGGCCGGTGCCGGAAAGCCCTTCCCCGCCGAACGGCTGCGAGCCGACCACGGCGCCGATCTGGTTGCGGTTGACATAGATATTGCCGGCATGGATGCCGTCGACGAAATGCTGGGCGCGGCCTTCGATGCGGGTATGCAGGCCGAAGGTCAGGCCATAACCCTTGCGGTTGATCGCGGCGATCACCGCATCGATGTCGTCGGCGTCGAAGCTGGCGACATGCAGCACCGGTCCGAACACCTCGCGCTCCATCTCCTCGATGCCCTTGACCCGAAAGACATGCGGCGCGACGAAGCGGCCGTTCTTCGGCGCTTCGAGCTTGGCGATCAGCCGGCCCTGCAGACCCATTTTGGTGCAATAGTCGCGGATCGATTTTTGTGCCTCATCGTCGATGACCGGGCCGACATCGGTTGAAATCTGCCAGGGATCGCCGAGACTGAGCGCTTCCATCGCTCCCTTCAGCATCTCCAGCATCTTCTTCTCGACGTCCTTCTGCACATAGAGCACGCGCAGCGCCGAGCAGCGCTGGCCGGCACTCTGGAAGGCCGAGGCAAGGATGTCGCGCACCGCTTGTTCGGGCAGCGCGGTGGAATCGACGATCATCGCGTTCAGCCCGCCGGTCTCGGCTATCAGCATCGCGTCGGGCGGCGCGGTCTCGGCCAACTGCTTTTCGATCAGCTTGGCGACCTCGGTCGAGCCGGTGAAGCAGACGCCGGCAATGCGCGGATCGGCGGTCAGCGGGCCACCGACCGAGGGACCATCGCCGGGCAAAAGCTGGATGACATCCTCCGGCACACCGGCTTCGCGCAGCAATTCGACGGCGCGGAAGGCAATCAGCGGCGTCTGCTCGGCCGGCTTGGCGATCACCGAATTGCCGGTGACGAGTGCTGCCGCGATCTGGCCGGTGAAGATGGCGAGCGGAAAATTCCACGGCGAGATGCAGGCGATCACCCCGCGCGCTTCCGTGCCCGGTTCGGCATTGGCCGCTTCGGCGGCGTAATAGCGCAGGAAATCGACCGCTTCGCGCACTTCGGCGACGCCGTCGGCCAGCGATTTGCCCGCTTCGCGGATAGCGAGCGCGAAGAATTCGACGGCGTTGGCTTCATAGAGATCGGCGGCGCGGTTGAGGATGGCGGCACGCTCGGCAACGGCACGCCTTGCCCATGCCGGCTGCGCCTCCACCGCGATGCGCACGGCGGTCGCGACCTGCTTGGCGCTGGCCTCGCTGACTGTGCCGACCACCTCGTCGGGTTTTGCCGGATTGACCACCGGACGCTGCTTGCCGTAGCCGGCGGCCCGCGTGATCGGCTTGGCGTGCCAGCGGTCCGGGCCGGAAAACTCGGTCTTCGCCTGGTCGATCGCGGCCAGGGTCACCGGATCAGTGATGTCGAATCCCGTCGAATTGCGTCGGCTGGCACCAAAGATCGCCGATGGTCGCGCGATCGCCGGATTGGCGGCGGGACCCTGTTTCTCGACGGTTTCGAGCGGGTCGCGGGCAATATCCTCCGGCTCGACCTCCTCGTCGGTGAGCTGGTGGACGAAGGAGGAGTTAGCGCCGTTCTCCAGCAGCCGGCGGACTAGGTAGGCAAGCAGGTCGGAATGCGCGCCGACCGGCGCATAGATGCGGCAGCGCGTGCCTTCAGCCCGCCGCACCGTCTCGTGCAGCGCTTCGCCCATGCCGTGCAGGCGCTGGAACTCGAAGGAGTCACGATCCCCGGCCATCGACAGGATGGCGGCGACGGTGTGGGCGTTGTGAGTGGCGAATTGCGGATAGATGCGGTCGGTCATCGACAAAAGCTTCTTCGCGCAGGCCAAGTAGGACACATCGGTGTTGGCCTTGCGGGTGAAGACCGGATAGCCGTCGAGCCCGAGCGTCTGCGCCCGCTTGATCTCGGTATCCCAATAGGCGCCCTTGACCAGCCGCACCATGATGGTGCGATCGTATTTCTTCGCCAGCGCATAGAGCCAGTCGATGGTGAAGGCTGCGCGCGGACCATACGCCTGGACGACGACGCCAAAACCGTTCCAGCCGGCAAGCTCCGGCTCGGCCAGCACCCGTTCGATGACGTCGAGCGACAGGTCGAGGCGATCGGCCTCCTCGGCGTCGACGTTGAGGCCCATGCGCGAATGACGCGCCGCCAGCGCCAGCGATAAAAGCCGCGCGGCCATCACAGGCAGCATCTTTTCCTTCTGCGTTATCTCATAGCGCGGGTGCAGCGCCGAAAGCTTGACCGAGATGCCATGGTTCTGGCGGATGTCAGGGCCGTTGGCGCCGGCATCGAGCGAGGAGATGGCGTCGGCATAGGCCTTGAGATAACGCAAGGCATCGGCCTCTGTTCGAGCCGCCTCGCCCAGCATATCGAAAGAATAGAGATAGCCCTTCTGGGTCATCGGCCGGCCGCGCTTGACGGCCTCGGCAATCGTGCGGCCGAGCACGAACTGCTCGCCCATTTCACGCATGGCGGCGGCGACTGCCTTGCGGATGACCGGCTCGCCCAGCCGGCGCACCATGGCGCGCAGCGTGCCTTCGATGCCGCCCTCGCCTTCGTCGAGCACCCGGCCTGTCAGCATCAGCGCCCAGGTCGACGCATTGATGAAGATCGAGCTCGACTCGCCTGAATGCGCCGACCAGTCATGCGGCGCGATCTTATCGGCGATGAGGTCATCCATCGTCTCGGTGTCGGGCACCCGCAGCAGCGCTTCGGCCAAGCACATAAGCGCGACGCCCTCCTTGGTGGAGAGGCCATAGGCGGACAGGAAGACCTCCATCAGCCGTGGATCGGACGAGCCGCGCACCGCCCGCACCAGATCGGCGGCGCGGGCCGAGATCGCCTTTCGGTCTTTCCCCGAAAGCCCCGTCGCCTCGGCCAGCCGCTTCACGGCCTCGTCTTCATCAGGCAAATAATTGGCACGGATCTGCTGGCGGATGGCTTCGAGCGCTGGCATGACGGTCCTGTAGAGCGAGCATCAGGGAGCGGGCCGGCGGTCACCGGGCCGAATGGCGCAAGCTAACATAAACCTTGATCTCAGTCGGTCCAAAGAAATCGACACGGCAGGCCGATTGATCTATCATGATGACTGATCCCCGCCAATTTGACCAGAATTTCAATGACAGAAGACCAATTGGACCGCATCGACAGGAACATCCTGTCGGCGCTAGGCAGCAATGGCCGGCTTTCCATGTCGGAACTCGCGGCAAAAGTCGGGCTGTCGAAGACGCCGGTGCAGGCGCGGGTCAAGCGGCTGGAAAAGGACGGCTTTATCAGGGGCTACCAGGCGATCATCGACCGCGAGCGCATGGGCGAAGGCCATGTCGCTTTCGTCCAGGTGAAACTGTCGGACACCCGCTCAGCCGCGCTCGATGCCTTCAACCGCGCGGTGCAGGCGGTGCCGGAGATCGAGCAGTGCCATATGATGGCGTCGAGCTTCGACTATCTGCTGAAGGTCCGCACCACGGACATCGCCGCCTATCGCCGTGTGCTCGGCGAGCGCATCTCGGCCCTGCCCCACGTCGCCCAGACCTCGACCTTCGTGGCAATGGAGACGGTGAAGGATCGGTAGGCGCGCTGTTGCGGTAACGTCGGCGGGACAGCGCCCCCCGAAAGCGGCGGTGACAGCCAATCTCCCCCCTCGTGGGGGAGATGTCCTGCCGGACAGAGGGGGGCGCGAAGGATCGCTACCGAGTAGCCTTTCTGAGCCGTTCACTCGGCCAGCGTCTTCAGGAACGCCACCACCGCCCCACGCTCGCGGTCCGAAAGCTGCAGTGGGTGGACCTCGGACACACCCTCGACACTGGTCGGCGCCTTCGAATAATGCGCCACCACTTCGTCAAGCGACGAGAACTGCCCGGCATGCATGTAAGGCGGCCGGGTGGCGGCGCCGCGCAGCGACGGTGTCTTGTAGGCGCGGACCAGTTCCGGTCCGACCTTGACCATGAAGCGCAGCTCGCCGCAGGCGCTGGCGTCGCCATCGCGAAAGGCGCCGAAACAGTTGAACGGATCGGCCTCGACTTGGCGTACCGCATCTATGCGGCCGCGATCCGGCGGCAAATTCGCAACCGGCGGCACGCCGGTGTTGTGAAAACTGCTGTCGGTGAAGCGCGGCCCGGTGTGGCATGTCACGCAACTGGCTTTGCCGATGAACAGTTTCAGCCCGAGGATTTCCTCAGGCGAAAAGGCATCGTCGCCTTGCGGCTGTATACCGGTAGCCAAGGCGGCGGCGAACCGGTCGAAGCGCGTCTGCGGCGGCGCGATCGATCGCTCGAAGGCGGCGATCGCCTTGCCGATATTGGCGAAGACGCGGTTGACGGCCTCGGCCTGCGCAGCGGACATGGCGTTCCACGCCGCTTTCTCGGCATCGCTGCCGAGCGGACTGGCATTGGCCGGCACGGTCGAAAGGTCGGGCAGCGGCCCGAAGATGCGCTCATAGCGCTCGCCGAATCGCGCCTTGATATAGTGCGCGTAGGCGGCGCGATTGCCGGCCTGCTCCAGCGGATTTTCCAGCGGCGTCAGCGCCTGTGCCCAAAGACTGTCGCGCCGCCCATCCCAGAAGAACCATGGATCATGCGCGACGCCGGCCAGCGGCATGGTGCGCCGGTTGGTGCGGCCGACGCCGACCGCTTGCGGCAGGTCGTCCTGGAACTGCCGGTCGATCTTGTGGCAGGTCGAGCAGGAAACCTTGCCATCGCCGCTCATCCCGACGTCGAAGAACAGCGTCGAGCCAAGCGCGGCGGCGGCCGGCACATCGGCGAAGCGGTTGGTGGTGTCGGTCTTCAGCGGCGGCAGCGCCGACAGCGCCAGTGAGGCGATGGTCTTCTTTTCGGCATCGGAAAACTCCGGCTTGACGCAGCCGGCAAGCACGGCCATCGCCAGCAGCGCGAGAAGACGCGAGAATCGGCTCATCTTGCTCTAGCGCTCACAGCAGCACATTGAAGACGACCGTGTCGGATCCGGCCGCCGCGGAAATGGCGAAATGCAATTGCCACAATCCGCTCATCGTGAATTTCACCCCGTCGATGCGATAGCACCCGTTGCCCAGGTAGTCGGTCGCCTGCGGGCTGGTCGGCAGGCCGTGCCTGTGCTGCGGCATGCCCCCGGAAATCGTGATCGCTGCCCCTTCCACCGGGGTTCCAGCGCCTGTCTTGAGGGTCAGCAGCCAGGATTGCAGCTCGCCTTGCCGGATAGCGCCCCGCTCCGGTTCGAAACTGGCCACAAACAGCCCGTGCGCTGTCTTTTTCGAGCGCGCAATCTCGGAGCTGGCAAGCCGAGGCGCTTGCGGCGCCGTCAGATAGACGGCGGCAAGAATGCCAGTCAGCAAGGCGGCCAGACCAAGACCTGCCAAAACATAACGCCATAACGATGCCAAACCGTTTCCTCTTCCGGAGATAACGTCTCGCTGGGCAGATTGCGTCCCGCCGCTCAGTTGAGAAAACACATCTGGCGCAAAATCCGCTGACGCCAAGCATGGCGCTGCCGGCCGCAAAAAGCTACAGCACCGGAATCACGCGGAGAGAGATACATGACAGGAAACGGCGTCGCCTCGATCGGTGAATGCATGCTCGAACTTTCAGGCCAGGCCGGGCCGAACTGGCGCATGGGCTTTGCCGGCGACACGTTCAACACGCTGTGGGCGCTGCATGCGCTGAGCGGCGACCGGCCGGCAACCTATGTGTCGGCCTTCGGCGACGACCCGTTCTCGCGCGATCAGATCGGTTTCTTCGCGCAAAACGGCATCGGCATCGGCGCCAGCCCGATCATCGCAGGCGCCCGGCCCGGCCTCTATGCGATCACGCTGACCGGCGCCGAACGCTCCTTCACCTATTGGCGCGGTGATGCGGCCGCACGGCAGCTTGCCTCCGACGCGGTCGCCTTGGCGAAAAGCCTTGAAAATCAGGCGCTTGTTTACTTCTCCGGAATCACTTTGGCAATTCTGGACGACGGCGCGCGCAAGTCCCTGCTGGCGGCGGTGGCCAAGGCGCGCGCCGCCGGCTCGCTTGTCGCCTTCGATCCCAACTACCGGCCACGGTTGTGGCGCCGGCGCGAGGAACCGCAGGCAGCGATCCTCGATGCGCTCGCAGTCACCGACATCGCGCTGCCGACCTTTCCCGACGAGCAAATGCTGTTCGGCGACGCCGCACCGCAGGCAACCGCCGAGCGGCTGGGAGAGCTGGTCGGCGAAGTCGTCGTCAAGAATGGCGAGGAGCCGGCACTGATCGCCGCAAGCGGAATGCTACGGCCCGTTGCGGCCGTGCATGTCGCCGCCCCCGTCGACACGACCGGCGCCGGCGATTCCTTCAATGGGGCCTATCTCGCCGCCCGGCTGGCCGGCCATGCCCCGACCGAGGCCGTGCTGCGCGCGCATCGCGTCGCCGCGGCTGTCGTCCAGGTGCGCGGCGCGCTGGCGCCGTTCGAGACGTTAAGGGCAGCGTTCGAAGATTAGCATCAAAACGCAAGCAGACCGGCTGCCGCCAATGGGCGACAACGTTGCAGCCCAAGGCGTGGTTTATCCGCGCTTTTCGATGACGCCATAAAGGACGTTGCGGTTTTCGCCAAAGAACACCTGCGCCTCGACGGTGTTGCGGTCGACGCTGGCATTGATGATGTCCCACATATCGGCCTCCGACCGCAGCAGCAGCACCCAGTTCATGAACGTCTCCCGGTAGCCGGCGTCGGGGTTGCCCTCTGCGTAGTTCGCGAACAGGAATGTCCCGTTCGGCTTCAACATCTGCAGGCAAGTCTTCGTGAGCTTCACGGCGACGTTGTGCGCAAGGTAATCGTAGAGGCCAGAGGCGTAGATGAAGTCGAACTTGCCAAGCTTGTGGCCCCTCGTGAGCACGGTTCGTACCGAGCCGTCGATGGCCTCGACCGCGGTGCCCTGGAAGTCGCGGTTGATCAACCCAACGCTCTGAGGATCCTGATCGAGCGCAACCCAGCGCTTGAGACGGCCCTCTTGTAAGGCGGCCGAGCGATTGGCCTCCCGTAAATGGCCGGCCGCAATCGCCAGGACCTCGGCTTGCGGTCCATTCTTGGCCGCAGTCTCATCGACATACCGGGTTAAAAGATCGCGTCGCTCCCGTGCTGCGATGCACGACGGTACATCCTTGGTGTGGCTATAGAGTGCCTTGCCGATCTCCGAGGCGCTTGCCACGCTCTCGGCCACGTGCGGATCACAATAGATATAGTCGAGCAACTGCGCGTCACCAGAATAACCTCTTGGCTTGTCATGGGACCACCGCGTGAGCGGATCCTCGAGAAAGTACTCCAAGATCGGGTGGTTCTGCACTACCGGTATCAATGCTTGCCAAACGTCCGGATGAACCTTGGAACGGGTTGCGTCGAGGTACGACATCAGCCGACGGATGATCTCCGCCGGGTCCTTTCGTTGCTCGACTTGCTGGTGTGTCGCGTGGAGAATGAGCGCAAGCTCTACGCGGGCGGTTTCGAACGCTTCGCTATGAGGCTCGAGCTTTCTTCGAGGGAGACTGGCGGCGATCATCTCGGCAGTAATCAGACTTTTGCCATCAAGGATGGTTGCCACCGCAGACTCCATAATTACAATTAGTTAGATATTATCTAGATATTGCGTAAAATTTTATCTTTGCCAAGGCGCATCACCGGCATTTTAGCGGTGTCGTTAATTTCCCGCCAACCATCCTAGGTCTTTGGACGCCTTGCCGGTCGGATTCCCGATACGAGTTAACGAAAACCTATTTGCGCGACTGCATATTGCTTGCGAGGCGCCGCAATCGCTGTCGCCTGAGGAGTCGGCCGGCGTGGGGGCAGAAGCTAAAAATGAGTTCGGAATACAAAGCCCGGTTCAAATGGGGTTTGTGGTGACGAGCGACTCCGCGTCATTCGCATTGGCCGATATAGCCGATGCGGAACCGTTCGAACCGCGCTACGAGCCGCGGTCCGACGAACTCCGCAACCTCTACCGAAAGGAATCCCAAGCGACGCGACGAACGGACGCTAGGCCAGGGCTATGGATCGCCGTTGCCATCTATCTGCTGTTTTCAGCAACCGATCTGCTGCTGATTCCGGATGTGGCAATCTACACGATCACGGCACGCTTCGTGGTCGGAGTGACTGCGCTCCTGATCTTGGAAGCACAACTTCGCCAGGGAGTCGGAACGGAATGGATTGACGTGACTTGCGCCGGAGCCATCATCTTTGGCTATGTTGGCTGGTTGTGCCCAGCGGTTATGGGTGCGGACAAGGAAAGCGTCTCTTATTATATGGTTTTCGGCACCATCTTCATGATGAGCGCTAATCTATTTTTCACATTTAAATTCAACGTGTCTATTGTAACTTCTGCTATAATATTGGTAATTTTGTATATCGTAAACTATTTTGTGCCATCCACATTAACTTACAAAATGGTATTTGGAACCTTCTATATCTCATGCTTCACATTTACATCTTACGTAAACTGGAAGCTGAACGAGGAGCGCTACAACGTCTTCCTGAATGCCCTCGAAGCCAAAATCCAGCACAAGGAAGCCACCGAGCGCGGACAGGCGCTGTTGAACCTGTCGAGAACCGATCCGCTTACAGGTCTGGAGAATCGGCGGGCGATTGACGAGAAGCTGCGGGACTACTGGAGCGACTGGCAGAGGTCTGGCAGCAGTTTTGTGGCGATCCTCATCGACGTGGACTTCTTCAAAAGGTTCAATGACTTTTACGGGCATCAAGAAGGTGACCGCTGCCTGATTCTTGTCGCCAATGCCCTTGCCGATATGATTAAGCAGCACAATGGCTCAATCGGCCGCTACGGCGGGGAAGAATTCATTGTCCTGGCGCGCATGGAGAAAAGAGAACAGGTCGCAGATATTGTGGAAGCCATCCGAAGCACGGTGGAGAACCTCGCGCTTCCCCACGAGCACCGGAGAGACGGTACCTCGGTTGTAACGGTGAGCGTTGGCGCTGCCTTCACCAGGGTCCAGACCGGCGCCAAGCTGGAAAAAATCATCCACGAGGCCGACCGCGCGCTCTATCTGGCAAAAGCAGGCGGTCGAAATTGTACGTGGCTGTTCGATCCAAACGATCCCCAGAGCAGCGATGAGAGCGAGAATATTGCGGCTTTGCTGAAGATCGCGATCGGCCAGGATCTCGTTTCACTCGTCTATCAGCCTATCCAAAATGTCGCGTCGGGCCGAGTTGAAGCCGTCGAGGCTCTGATGCGCCTCAAAATGCTGGATGGCACGTCGGTTCCGCCGAGCCTCTTCATTCCCGTCGCGGAACGAACTGGCGCTGTCCTGGCGCTCGGGCGCTGGGCAATTAGGACAGTGTGCACTGAGCTTCTGGCGGACGATCACGTCCGTGTCGTCAGCGTCAACGTCTCTCCAATTCAGCTCAAGACTCCCGGCTTCGCAACCTCTGTTGCGGCCATTTTGAGCGAGACCGGCGTAGCCGGCAGCAGGCTGGCCTTCGAAATCACCGAAGGGCTCGAGATGGAGATGCACTCCGACATTCTTCGCTGCATCAGCGACCTAAAGCTGCTAGGGATCAGGATATGGCTTGATGACTTTGGGACCGGCTTCGCGGGCCTCTCATGGCTTCGTCTAATCGATTTCGATACTGTGAAGATTGACCGCTCGTTTCTTCATGATTGCGGCTCCCCCAGAGGCAAGGCAATGCTGCAAGACATTATTGCGCTGGTCCGAAATCGCGGCCATAAAATCCTGGTCGAAGGGGTGGAAACCGACAAGCAGATGGCCTTCATACGTGAATTCGACATAGATGAAATCCAAGGCTTTCATGTCGGCCGCCCTGCTCCCGCCGCGAGCTTTCGAGCGAGACCGGCCACCCACAAACGCCCTTTTCTGGTCGTTAAGTCCGCATGAATAGCGGCAGAGCGATCTGAGTAGCTGCAAGCCGTCGCCGCCGCAGAAGCGCGCTGAAGACCGGGCACTATTTAACTCACAATCGAACTCACTCAGGAGCGGGCGGCGGATCGGTGGCCCTCAGACCGGCCGTCGCCGTCCGCCCGATTCACCGAACAGGCCCGGCTCACGCCTTCGTGCTGGCCTCCCGGAACGCCGCCTCTCCGGCGTCCGATACCTCGACCCATTTCTTGTCGGCCGCTGCGTCGGAGCCGTAGCTGTCGTGCCAGTTCCACCAGTTGTAGGCCGGGGTCTGAGGATAGCCTTCGGGCGAGTCCTCCCAGACCTCCTGCCGGCCCAGCGGCGTGATGTCGAGGTAGTTCCAGGTGCCCCCCATCTGTTCGTCGCCGCGGTTGTTGATGAAGTAGGTGCGGAACACGCGGTCGCCGTCGCGGATGAACACGTTGTGACCATGCCACTCGTCCACGCCGAAATCGGCGTCGAAGCTGTCGGTGATGGTGAACCACGGTATCTCCCAGTCCATCCGCGCCTTCAGCCGCGCGATGTCCGCCTGCGGCGCACGCGAGACGAAGACGAGGGTGGTGTCACGGGCGTTCAGGTGGGCGACATGGGCGACCTGGTCGGCCACCAGGGAGCAGCCGCGGCAGGCATGGTCGGGCCAGCCGAACACTCCCGGCTCGAAGAAGGCGCGGTAGACGATCAGCTGACGCCGACCGTTGAACAGGTCGAGCAGGCTCACCTTTCCGTCAGGCCCCTCGAACGCATACGTCTTCTCCACCGCCATCCACGGCATCCGCCGGCGCTCGGCGGCCAGTGCGTCACGGGCGCGGGTCTGGGCCTTTTCCTTCACGAGCAGCTTCTCGCGGGCCGCCTCCCACGCCTGCGGCGACACGACCGGTGGTGTGTGCATGGCAGGCTGTCCGCTCTTCCGTCCGTTTCCGGCTGATGCAGTCATGGCTTTGATACCTCCTGATTTGGGCGAAACCCCGCGCCTCGTTGGCCGAAGCGCGGTTTCATTCGCTGCTCTTCGCTCATGGTTAGGCATGAGGTAGTTTGGCACCGGAGAGCGGACAGCGGGAGTAACAAGTGTGGCGCTATTCCAATGGAGCCGCTGATCCCAGCCGCGGCCTGCGCAGAAGCGGGTGCTCCTGCGCCCACGCTTCAAGATATCGCGACGGCCCAGCACGGCCGCTTTCCCGGGCGGCGCCGGCGATCGACAACGGCGCTCCCGCTGTTACAGACGTAACCAAATTCCGTTCCGCTGAAATCATTCCGTAGCGAGATTCTCCGAGACAACGACGTTCTCGACACGAGAGCCGCGGAGCGCGAAGGAACTTTTTCCCTTTTGTTCACGCACAGCCGAACAGCCCGAAACCACGTGGCACGCTCCCAACCCGCAAACTCAAAATGGGAGACTAAAAATGGCTCACACGAAAACTCGCTCCGGCCGCAGCGCACCCAGCCGCCGCTTGTTTGGGTCAAGGCTGAAAAGCGTAGCAATAATCATTGTTGCCTTCAGGACGTGGCGAGATAACGTCGCAAGACGCAGGGCCCTAGCGGATTTGACGCCCGATCAGCTGAAGGACATCGGTCATCCGGAGGCCCATCGACCCGAGCTCGACGTCGTTAAGGCCGCTCTGACCAGGAACTTGATGTCGATGAGGTAAGATCAGCGCGCCAACTGTCGGCGCGGGCGAGCAGGCTCAGCGCTCGCTTCGGCAAGCTCGGCGCGTAGCGAGCGAAGCTGCCGAAGGCGCCTCAAGCGGCGGCCAAGTTTCTGCCTCTCGCTTCTTTCGTATCCCGAACAGGCGTCCGGCCGAACAGACGACCATATTCCCGGGTGAACTGCGACACGCTTTCATAGCCGACCGCGAACGCTGCGCTGCTCGCAGTCTTTCCCTCCGACAGCATCAGCCGCCTCGCCTCAATCAGGCGCAACTGTTTCTGGAATTGCAAGGGAGAGAGCGAGGTTACTGCGCGAAAGTGCTGGTGGAATGACGACATACTCATTCCGGCCACAGCCGCCAGGCAATCGACTGGCAAAGGCCGCGCGAACTCTGCCCGAAGCACTGCGACCGCGCGCGCCACTCGCCGCATTTGGCCGTCTGGCCACCCCAGACGACGGATCGCCGACCCGTGCCGCCCGGCCAGCAGCCAATAGTGCATCTCGCGCACAAGCTGGGCCTGTAGCACCGGGACCGATGCCGGGCGATCGAGCAGCCGCATCAAACGCAGGGCCGCGTCGGCAACCTCGGCGTCAGTCGGGTCAACCCGCACGGGCGCGTGGTCGGCCACATGCTGGGCGTCTATTTGCTCACTCAGCTCCGCGATGACCGCCGGATCGAGTTCCAGAACCAGCGAGTAGTAGGGAGCAGCGGCGCTGGCGCGGGTGATCTGGCTCACCGTCGGCACGTCCGCCGTGATCAGCAGCGAATCTCCGGCGGAGAAGGCGAAGCCCTGAGTACCCATCGTGACGTGCTTGCTCCCCTGGACCACCAGACAGGCGAGCGGTCGGGAGATGTCGTAGACCAGGCCGCTAGGCGCCGTCGCCCGCACCGTGTTGAGACCCGGTATCGGGGTATGCGCAATGCCGTCTGGGCCGGCATTGGTGTCTGCATAGCGGCGGACGGCATTGAGGAGTGCGGTCATGGACCAAAACTATTCCTTTGCTGCCCGACACGCAAAGCATTTTGGAGGATTAGGCAAAAATGGTCGAGCATCCGGCAACAAAAGCCTGCCCATTGGGCCGATATCGGCGTGGCCACAGCAGTGGTGCAAACAAAGGAGCAGGCCATGACCAAGATCACGCTCATTACTGGCGCCAGCCGCGGGCTCGGGCGCAACACCGCACTCAGCATCGCACGCCGCGGCGGTGACGTTGTCCTCACCTACCATAGCCGGAGTGAAGACGCTCGGGCCGTTGTCGCGGAGATTCAGGCAACGGGTCGCAGGGCAGTCGCCCTGCAACTCGACACCGGTGACGTTGCCACCTTCGCTTCTTTCACTGAGCGCCTGCAGGCGGCATTGCGCGAGACCTGGCAGCGCGAGACGTTCGATCATCTGGTGAACAATGCCGGCCATGGCGACATGGCAATGATCGCAGAGACGACGGAGGCGCAGTTCGACCGGCTGGTCAATGTCCACTTCAAGGGGGTGTTCTTCCTCACCCAAAAGCTGCTGCCGCTGATCGCGGACGGCGGCCGTATCGTGAACCTCTCCTCGGGCCTCACCAGGATGTCCTATCCGGGCTTCGCCGCCTACTCGGCAGTGAAGGGCGCGGTCGAGGTGCTCAGCGTTTACATGGCGAAGGAGTTGGGCGCCCGCGGCATCGCCGTCAACACGGTGGCGCCGGGCGCGATCGAAACTGATTTCCTTGGCGGCGCTGTCCGCGACATGCCCGACCTCAACAAGGTGTTCGCAGATATGATTGCACTCGGCCGCGTCGGCATGCCGGACGACATCGGGCCAATGATCGCCAGCTTGTTATCCGAGGACAATCGCTGGGTGAATGCCCAGCGGATCGAAGTGTCCGGCGGCCAAGCCATTTGACGAAGCAGGTACCACACCGTTGATTGGCGTCAGGCCCGTTGGGAGCGTCTGCTCCTTGGAGCGGACCTGCTGTCTCGGCCAGGCCGTCTGCCTAGACGGCGGACATGATCCCTTTCCGAGCCGAAGGTAGCACCGTAAAATCCGGTACCGGCTTCCGGGTCAGGCGCCAGGCAGCCGGAACCGGTATTCCGTCACATGGTGGTAGATCTGGCCCGGCCATAGCGTAGCCTGTGGGAAATACGGCCGGTTCAGCGCGTCCGGCCAGACCTGCGGCTCCAGGCAGAAGCCCGAAAAAGCCTTGTAATGACGTCCTTCGAGTCCCGGCGAAGGTGGCGCCAGATACTGGCCGGTATAGAGCTGGACGCCCGGCTCCGTGGTCCAGAGCTCCATCTCGACGCCGGAATTCGCGCCCTGCGCCCATGACGCCTGCCTGAGCGGCCCGCGCGTCGCGGCAAGGCAGAAATTCTGGTCGTAGGCAAGCTGCTTGCCCTCGCTCTCCATGCGCAGCGGCCGCGCCTGGCGGAAATCGAACGGCGTGTCGTCGACCGGCTTGACGACGCCGGTTGGGATCAGGTCGCCATCGACCGGAAGATAGGCGCCGGCGTTCCGGGGATTTTCAGCCTATAGGTGCGCTGTTCGCGAAGATCGGCAATGGTCAGCTTGAAATTGGTGTTACGATGGAACCCAAAATGCGTTCGGCGACCAGACGCTGTAGCCGCCATAGATTGCTGTCGCGGATGCCGCGCTCTTCCAGATGCGAGATGGTGTTATAGAGATACTCGGCGCACGAGCCCAAATGGCCGCATGCCTTGGCCACAATGTCCGCCACCTCATCAGGTGGGAGCTTACCGGTGTATGCGCCCGACTCTCGGTTCATCACGAAGGCAAGGGCGCGGACAGGCCCCTGATGCGTCTTGACGGTAAGCCAACGGGGCGGGTTGCTGGGTGGTTTCGCCTTCATCTCTCGGCGGACAAGCTTGCCGAGCTGCCATTCCACTGTGTTGCCGGCGAGCCTATAGAGCATCCCCCGGCACTGGCCGCCTCGATCGAGGGCCATCATCAGGCCAGGCTGCTCCCTCGTGCCCCGCCACCGGGTCATCTTTAGGCAGAACGAACGATGCCAGCCGTGCGCCGTGCCAATGCGCTCCTCAGTGTGCTCAACTTCCGGCTTCCAAATCAGCGAGCCATAGGCGAACAACCAAAGGTCTTCGCCTCGGGGATGCGAGGCGAGCGTCTCATGCACCGCCGCATCGTAGTCCTCCTCGGTGTAGTAAACGAGACCAGGTGCCGAGCCGGGGTCCTCTAACACCCGATGAACGCGCGCAACAATCTCCGGCGTAAGTGCCATCTTCCGAACCAGCCTAGGCATCTTTTCCCTCATATGCCGTTCCGTTCTTTGCTGCCCGGGCTTCTTGTAAGACCACGTTTCGCTTGGCGATTGCTGAGCAATCCAAGACCGCAACGATATCACCAATCTCCCAACGGCGAACCGTCACTGAGGGCCAGCTGGTATCATCCAGCTGGATTTCACGCCGCGTCGAGTCCCTGAAAACGAGCGGAACCTTCTGGTGGGATGGTGGTCCGATCTGGCAGCTGCGCCGCGGCCGGTGTCTCGACTGTGGTGGCAATCGCGAGCAGTGTCCTGCGCGTGATATTTCCATTGTACGATCCGAAGCTGATCTGCATCATATCCTGCCTGTGCACGGATGGTCCGAGATCTACGGAAGCATACTCGACGAACCCGCGCGCCCTCGAGCTCTACGGCAACACTCATTTCCCCAACGCTCCCCGGGTCGGCGTCACGTCCACGAGATCGACCACCGCAGCGGGAATGGCGTCGCTGACAACGAGCGCATCACCATCGCGCAGAATCTCGAAATCGATCGACGGCTGGCCGGCCGAACCGGGCACGGAAATGGTCAAGCGCTGCCCGGGGGCGAGCGTGGAGGCTATCCGCAGCGGCAGCGCGTCTGCTCCGGATGCCAATGTTGCCACAACCCGGTAGCCGTCCTGCTCGACCGTATAGTAGACGACGCCGTCGAAGGCGGCGAGATGAACGCTATGCCCGCTGCCTGGCGCCAGTTCGGCCGCAGCCGAGGTTCCGGTCCAGACGAGGCCGGCGAATGCGAATTCAGCGAAAAGTCTGGTCATGGTCATTTCCTCCATCCGCCGGACGGGCGGACGCAGACAGACAATCGTTGCGTTCCGCCTCTTTCTCGACTCGACGCAGGATGAGCCCGACGGCACCATCCGTAACGAGAGCAGCACGATGGGCTGACGAAATCGGACGAAATCTTCCGATCGCCGACTAAATCCTCGACGATTGCTGGAATGACGGCGGGCTTTGCTGTAGATTGACCGCAACGAGACCCAACCGGCCTCGCCCCCGTGGGGAACGTTCCGATGGACAGCTCGGCGCTGACGCCGATTCGCCTGAACGGCCGCACGGTCGACCTTCAGCGCGGCTCCATCGCGGACCAGAGCGGGCATGCCATTGCCCTGCGGCCGCAGGCCATCGAGGTACTGAAGGTGCTGGCCGCCCGGCCGGGAAAAATCGTCACCAAGGAAGGATGAACTGATGCAGACGGTGTGGGGAAACATCGCCGTCACCGATGACAGTCTTGTCCAGTGCGTCATCGAGATCAGGAAAGCGCTCGGCGACGAGCGGCACGAGATCGTCCGGACCCTGCCGAAGCGCGGCTATGTGCTGGAGGCGGAAAAGGCGGTCGAAGATAGCAGGAAAGTTGCCGGCGCTCGGTTGCTCGGGCTACGCAGCAAATCCTGGCTGGGCCTCGCCGCCGGTCTCATGATCCTGATCGGTGCAGCCGCCGCCTACCTCCTTCCGACAACGAAATCTGGCGCCGAGACACCGGCTATCGCCGTGCTGCCCTTCGAAAACATCAACGGCGACGAGAGGTGGGACCGCTTCGCCACCGGCGTGACTGAGGACATCATCACCGATCTGGCCCGCTACCGCGATATATCGGTAATCGCCCGGACCTCCGCCGAATTCTATCGCGGCAAGGCCCACGATGTGCGCGAAATCGGCGAAGCGCTTGACGTCAAATATGTGCTGGAAGGCAGCCTGCAAGTAGATGGCCACCGCATGCGCGTGACGGCACAGCTGATCGATGCCGAGACAGGAGCACATGTCTGGTCGGAGCGCTACGATCGCCTCGCAGCTGAACTGCTCGAAGTTCAAGACGAGATCACGCAGAAAATTGCGACCACGCTTACCGGCTGGCAGGGTCAGGTGACGGAAGCCGAACGCACGCTGGCGCGACGCAAGAATGCAACCGGCCTCAATGCGTATGATTACTGGCTGCTGGGCATCGAAGCGAAGCACAGGATGACCGTGGCGAGTCAGCTCGAGGCGCGGGCGTATTTCGAGAAGGGGCTGAACCTCGCTCCCGATTTCATGCCGCTGGTGCGCGACATGGGGATCACCGATGCGATCGAGATGGATATCGGCTCGGTCATCGACTTTCCAGCATGGGTCGATGCCCAGCGGAAGTATGCAGAAAGAGCGCTCGCCCTCGACCCGAACGACTCCACCGCAAATTTCACGATGGCGGTGGCCTACGCCTACCAGAACGACAGCGAACAGGCGGAACGCTATCAGAAGCTCGCGTTGCAGTTTGGTCCTAATAATGCCGACACAATGATGCAGCTCGCCTGGACTTACGCCGGCTGGCAGACGGAGCGCGCCCTGGAGCTTGTGGAACGGACGCTGAAGCTCAACCCGCGCTATCCCTCCTGGTGGAACTTTCCGATCACGCAAACCTATTTCGCGGCGCGCCAGTTCGATGAAGCTTACACAACGGCGAAGCAGCTCGGCGAGTCGCCCAGTCAGGCCGCCTTTGTCGCCATGAGCGCCGCGCAGATCGGAAAGAAGCAGGAAGCAGCCGCCGCCGCGGCCAAGGTGCTGCGTATGAAGCCCGACTGGACGGCGGAGAGCATGTTCCCTTATCAGGGTTTCAAGGACGACTCCGTCCTGTCCGAAAGTGCTGCGAAGGCCGGACTTCCGGTCTGCATGACGGTCGGGCAGGCCAAGACCAATACCGGCATGTTCCGCATGAAGCAGTGCGAAGCGGAGCGCGTGAGGGCCGCGCTGAATTAGGGCCGGTTTCGCCGTATTTGGGAAAGACTGGCCCACACCGCGGATATGATCCTTTCCAAACCGAGGGTGGAATCGAAAAACCGGTACCGGCGTCAGGCGCCAGGCAGCCTGAACCTATATTCCGTCACATGGTGGTAGATCTGGCCCGGCCATAGCGTGGCCTGCGGGAAATACGGCCGGTTCGGCGCGTCCGGCCAGACCTGCGGCTCCAGGCAGAAGCCCGAAAAAGCCTTGTAATGACGTCCCTCAAGTCCCGGCGAAGGTGGCGCCAGATACTGGCCGGTATAGAGCTGGACTCCCGGCTCCGTCGTCCAGAGTTCCATCTCGACGCCGGAGTTCGCGCCCTGCGCCCATGACGCCTGCCTGAGCGGCCCGCGCGTCGCGGCAAGGCAGAAATTCTGGTCGTAGGCAAGCTGCTTGCCCTCGCTCTCCATGCGCAGCGGCCGCGCCTGGCGGAAATCGAACGGCGTGTCGTCGACCGGCTTCACGACGCCGGTCGGGATCAGGTCGCCATCGACTGGAAGATAGGCGCCGGCGTTCAACATCAGCCGGTGATCGAGGATGTCGCCGACGCCGCCGTCATCCAGGTTGAAATAGGAATGCTGGGTGAGGTTGCACAGCGTCGGCTCCTCGCAGGTGGCGGTCATCTCGACGCTGAGCGTGCCGGGGATTTTCAGCCGGTAGGTGCAGGTCACGTCGAGCGCGCCGGGAAAGCCCATCGTGCCGTCGGGATCATGCAGTGTCAGGGTGACAAAATCCCTGCCATGCAGCGAAACTTCCCATGGCCGGTGGGAAAAACCTTGCGAGCCGCCATGCAGCGTGTGCTTGTCGAGGAAGTTGCGCTCGGTCTGGTAGCGCTGTCCGGCGATGGTGAAGCGGCCATCGCGGATGCGGTTGGCATAGCGTCCGACGACGGCGCCGAAGAAAGCCGTGTCCGTCTCATAGGGTTCGAAACTGTCATAGCCGAGCACCAGCGGCGCATCGTGCCCGGCTAGGCGCAGATCCTGGATGATGGCGCCCAGCCCGATGATGTTGGCGGTTAGACCGCCGCCGCGGATGGTGAAGCGGCGGACGGCCTCGCCCGTCTGCGTCGTGCCAAAGACCTCGCCGTCCTTCATCGCCATGCCCGAAACGCCAGTTGGTTGATCGATCCCGCCTGACCTCTCGGGCCGGCTTGGGTCCATTGATGGTCAACAGACCCTGCCCAATCAGAGGCCGAGGCCGCCGATGCAGACATATTTGGTGTCGAGATAATCCTCGATGCCCTGATGTCCGCCTTCCTTGCCGAGGCCCGATTCCTTGACGCCGCCGAACGGCGCCTCAGGCGTGGTGATGAGGCCTTCATTGACCCCGACCATGCCATATTTCAGCCCTTCCATGACCCGGAAGGCGCGGCCGAGATCGCCCGTGTAGAAATAGCAGGCGAGGCCGAATTCGGTGTCGTTGGCGAGTGCCACGGCTTCCTCTTCGGTTTCGAACTTGAACACCGGTGCTACCGGGCCAAAGATCTCTTCCTTCATGAAGCGCATCTTCGGCGTCGCATCGGCGATCACCGTCGGCTGGAAGAACGAACCGCCCAGCGCATGGCGCTTGCCGCCGGCGACGACCTTGCCGCCCTTGGCGGTGGCATCGGCGATCAGTTCCTCGACTTTTTCGACCGCTTTCTCGTCGATCAGCGGCCCCTGCTGCACGCCGTCCTCGAGGCCGGAACCGACCTTCAGCCCGTTGCTGGCGGCGGCGAGCTTTTCGACGAACTTGTCATAGACGCCAGCCTGAACCAGGAAGCGGTTGGTGCAGACGCAGGTCTGGCCGGAATTGCGGTATTTGGCGGTGATCGCGCCGGCGACGGCACGCTCGATGTCGGCGTCGTCGAAGACGACGAACGGTGCGTTACCGCCGAGCTCCATCGACACCTTCTTGACGGTGACGGACGATTTCTGGATCAGGATCTTGCCGACCTCGGTCGAGCCGGTGAAGGTGATCTTCTTGACCAGCGGGTTGGCGCAGATCTCGTCGCCGATCTCGCCGGCGGCGCCGGTCAGGATGTTGATGACGCCTTTGGGGAAGCCGACTTCCTCGGCGAGAGCACCCCAGGCAAGGCCGGAATAAGGCGTCTGCGACGCCGGCTTGACGACCGCGGTGCAGCCGGCTGCAAGTGCCGGGCCGAGCTTGCGGGCCAGCATCGAGGACGGGAAATTCCACGGCGTGATGGCGGCGATGACGCCGACCGGCTCCTTGGTCACCAGGATGCGGCGGTCCGCCCAGGGCGACGGCACGACATCGCCATAGGTGCGGCGGCCTTCTTCGGCGAACCACAGGATGTAGGACGCGGCCGAACCGATCTCGCCCTTCGATTCGAACAGCGACTTGCCCTGCTCGATGGTCAAGAGCTCGGCCAGCACATCCTGATTGTCCATCATCGCGTCATGCAGCTTGCGCAGCAACTTCGAACGCTCGAGCGCGGTGGTCTTGCGCCATGTCTTGAAGGCGGTGTCGGCGGCTTCGATGGCGCGGCGCGTCTCGGCCTTGCCGGACTTCGGCACGGTGCCGATCTTGAGGCCGGTGGCCGGATTGTTGACGTCGACCGTCTGGCCGCTGTCGGCCTGCACCCACTCGCCATTGATGAGATTGGCCTGGCGCATGAAATGGCTGGTTTTCTGAAGCATGGTCTAGCCTCCGTTCGGCGCGCTGACGGGCCGGTATCTGGATTTCTTTGGTGGGCGTGCGCAATGGCATCGATGCCGGCACGCCTGGAGCCACTGCTCTTTACCTAGGGCAAGCCCCGCAATCAATCGCAAGATGGCATATAGGGTTTGGGCCAGCGCAAGGCGAGGCCGATTTGCGCCCAAATTGCTATCCAAACACGTTGCTATCCAAACACCTGGACCACCACCGTCAGCCAGAACGCCGTGGTGACGACCGCGCAGGCGGTGGCGATGGTCATCTGGTTCGATGCCAATGCCTGGCCGGTGTTGAATTGCGTCGCAATCAGGTAGGAATTGACCCCGGATGGCAGCGCGGCCGCCACCACCGCCACCTTCGCCGACAGCGGCGGCAGCCCAAGTAGCCAGACCAGGCCGAGCGCGACGGCCGGCATCAGCAGCAGCTTCAGCGCCGACAGCGCCAGCGCCGGCCGCACGTTGCCGGAGATGCCGAAACGGCACAGGCCAAGCCCCATTGCAAACAGCGCAACCGGTCCGGCGATGTTGGCCAATGCGTCTACCAGCCGCACGGCCAGCGCCGGCAATGGCAGATCGGCGATACGCCACACCCACCCGGCCAGGATGCCGATGATCAGCGGATTGGAGAGCATCTTTCGAAAGAAGCGTCGGATGATGCGCAGCGGATGCACATGCTCGTCACCGCGGCCAAAGATTTCAAACAGGATGATCGATGCCATGATCATCGTCGGCAGATGCACGGAAATCAGCAGCGACAGCACTTCGAATCCACTTGGCCCGAATGTGCCGAGGACGAACGGGATGCCGAGCAGGACGAGATTGGAAAAAGCCGACGACACGCCGCCAACGACCCCTGCACGCGCATCGCGCCCGAACACCCGTGTGGTGACCAGATGGCCTGCAGCCCACGTGACTGCCGCCGCTGTGAAATAGGCTCCCCAGAACGACCAGGGCGCGGCGCCATGGAAATCGGCATTCACCATGGTGCGGAACAGAAGCAGCGGCATCGCCACCCCGACAGCGAATTCGGCAATGGCCTCGCCCGCCTCGGCCTTCAAATAGCCGGTGAGCCCGGCGAGATAGCCGAGCGCGACAAGACCGAAGACAAAAAGGACGGTTTCGATGAGTGGAGACATTTTTCTCCTGATAGGCGAGCCGCGATCGCAGTGCAATCGCCTCCACCTTCCGAAGCGTTCTGTCCTCGCAAACAGCCGGGATTGGTCGTGCCTTGTCTTTCAGCCGGCTTTGCCGTCCCTATATCAGGTCACCGGAACCGACCCGCGGTGACCGGAAAAGGACGTCTGATGCTTCGATTTGTGCTGGCTCTGCTGCTGCTCGTCGTTCCCGCCGCGGTCCATGCGACTGAAGCCGGCTGGGCGCTGTTGCGCGACGGCGGACATGTGGTGCTGCTTCGCCATGCCATGGTCACCGGCACTACCGATCCGGCGAGTTTCGACATCGAGAAATGCGCGACCCAGGTCAACCTCTCGGTGCGTGGCAAGCAGCAGGCACGAAAGATCGGCGCGCTGTTCGCCGCCCGCGCCGCGCCCATAGAGCGCATGCTGTCCAGCCGCTTTTGCCGCAGCCTCGACACCGCCCGCATCGCGTTCAGAGCGGAGCCCGAGCCGTTCGCGCCGCTTGACCTGCTTAAGACCGACCCGAGCGAGAAAGCCGCCCAGCTCGAGGCGGTCATGACCGAGATTCGCAATTATTCCGGCTCCGACAATGTGGTCATGGTCACCCATCTGGAAAACATAATGGCCCTCACCGGCATCTCGCCGCGCGAAGGCGAAGCCGTGATCGTCGAGCCGCAAGGCGAAGGCCTGCGCGTGCTCGGTCGCGTCACCTTCTAATCCGCGCTGGAGCTGGTTGAAGCGTTCGCCAGTGGTGAAAATCTAACGCTTTGTACGCTAACTGGAATACCGGTTCCGACCCTAAGCGGAAGCTCGTTCGGCCTCGGTCGAATTCACGCCGATGACCCAAAGCAGAAGTTCACGACACCCATCAGAGATGTCTGCTTCGCGCCTAATCTCGGCCGTTGCGGACAGATTTGCCACTGATTGAAAGCGGACATCGCGGCGACCACGCTGCGCGTCGCTCGCGACTCAGCGCGATCAAAGCCACCACGGCCGAGACGAGAGACGCAACCGTATGCCCGATTTGGATTGTACGTCAGTGCATTGGCAGGATGTTCTGGTTGAGGCGGAACAGATTGTCCGGATCGTATCTGTGCTTGATCTTGGCGAGCCGCGCGTAGACCTCGGCTCCGAAGGCGTCGCGCACGAGATTCGCTCCTTCGCCATGGCCGGGGAAGTTCAGATAGAGGCGGCCGGTCGAGTAGCGCTGCATGTCCTGCCAGAAGCTGCGAACCCAGCCGATGTTCGCATCGTCATCGTCAGCGCCTGGCCAGATGGCGTCGAGGCTGAGCATGAAGGGCATGGAGCGGTCGCCGAAGGCGGTCGCATCGGCTGCAACGCGCTGGACGAAACCGCCGAACTTCCAGATCGAGGCGAAGGTCATCTCGGAGGGCCGCTTCGCCATCCGCGCGGTGATCTCCCCGATGACCTCGTCGTCGAGGCGCGAGAGGTAGGTGGATTTCCAGTAGCAGCGGTCGCGGCCTTTCGGGAACAGGCCGTCATAGAGCGACTGGATGGTGCGATACGGCATGCGACCGCTGAAATCGACGAGCGGTTCGCCAAAGCTGCGCAGCGGAGCCACGACGCGCTCGCCCTCGTCCGCCGGTCCGTCATAGACATGCGCAAGCGCCAGGACGCGGCGGCCCCAGGCGTGTTCGGGAACGGAGGGATCCTCCGGAATGGTGGAGAACTCGGCCAGCCCGCTCAGGCGGTCGGGGGCGGTTTGCATGAAGTCGCGCCAGAGCGGAATGATCTCGTTGGCGCGCTCTTCGGGATAGGCAGGACCGCAGAACATCAGCTCCGGTTCGATCGGGTGCAGCTTGAACTCGAAGCTCGTCACCACGCCAAAATTGCCGCCGCCGCCGCGCAGCGCCCAGAAGAGATCCGGGTTCTGCGTCGCATCGACATGGATGAGGCGTCCATCGGCGGTCACCAGATCGGCGGCCAGCAGATTGTCGACGCTGAGGCCGTGGCTGCCGCGCAGCCAGCCGATGCCTCCTGAGAGTGTAAGGCCGGCAACGCCGGTCGCCGAGATCAGGCCGCCCGGCGTGGCGTGGCCAAGCGGGGTGGTGGCCGCATCGACATCGGCCCAAATAGCGCCGCCCTCAACGAAGGCACGATCGAGGCCGGGCGCGACCCGCACGCCATTCATCAGCGACATGTCGATCATCAGGCCGCCGTCGCAGACGGCGTAGCCCGCAACATTGTGGCCTCCCGAGCGGATCGCGATCGCCAGCCGCTCTTGGCGCGCGAAATTCACCGACGCCTCGACATCGGCAGAACTCCGGCAGCGCGCGATGAGAGCGGGACGGCGGTCGATCATGCCGTTCCAGACGATCCGCGTCGTGTCATAGGATGGGCTCGACGGCTCCAGCACCTCGCCGCGCATCGTTGAACGGAAGCTTACGATGCTCGATGGTGCAAGGGTAGCGGTGGCGGCCATGTGGCGGTCTCCTCGTTTCACACACGCTAGCGCAGCGCGGGCACGGCCACTAAAGTCGAAAATACTGGAAGGCGGTCATTTCTGCCATGGTTGAACAGACCGGCCCATTGAATGTGGCGATCCTTGCCGTTCCGGAGGCTACCGCCTCCACGATCTACGGCATGTTCGACCTGTTTTCCTCGCCCGGCAGGGATTTCCTGTTCATCACCAGCGGTGCGGCGGGCACGCCGCGCATGCGGCCCTATGTGGTTGCTGGGGACGGCTGCGCGTTTCGCGCCGCAAACGGCGTCTGGGTACGCCCGGACCACGCGCTTTCCGACTGCCCGCGACCCGACATCGTCTGCATCCCCGATTTCTTCGTCAATCCGGGCGAAAGCGTCGCCGGGCAGTATGATGCCGAGGCCCGCTGGCTGCGGCAGGCGCATGCGGACGGCGCCATGTTGGCCAGCGCCTGTTCCGGCGCGGTCCTGCTCGGCGAAGCGGGGTTGCTGGAAAATCGCGAGGCCACAATCCATTGGGGCTATGTCGCGACGCTCGCTAACAACTATCCCGGCGTGAAGGTGAAGCCGGGCCAGTCGCTGGTGCTGAGCGGCGAGGCCCAGCGCATCGTCATGGCCGGGGGCGGCTCGAGCTGGCAGGATCTCGCCCTCTATCTCATCGCGCGCTTCGTCGGCCTCAAGGAGGCGATGGAGGTCGCCAAGGTCTACATGCTGCAGTGGCACGACATGGGCCAGCAGCCCTTCGCCGCGCTGATGCGCTTTCGCCAGACCGACGACGCGGTGATCAACCGCTGCCAGAAATGGGCGGAGCTCAACTACCGGACGCCCTCGCCCGTCGCCGCCATGACCAAGCTATCAGGCCTGTCCGAGCGCTCCTTCGTGCGCCGCTTCGCCAAGGCGACGGAAATGAAGGCAATCGACTACATCCACGCGCTCAGGCTCGAAGCGGCCAAGGAACTGCTCGAGACGGGCGACCTGCAGGTCGAGGCGGTGGCCAATGAAGTGGGCTATGAGGATGCGAGTTTTTTCGGGCGCCTGTTCCGGCGCAAAATCGGACTGACGCCGCAGCAATATCGCATTCGTTTCAGTGCTCTCCGGCGAGCGCTGAGCCGCGATTGAATCTCAACCGTCGCGGCGCGATGCCCATATTCCGCTCTGCGCCTCATGACAGTCATTCCCACGGCCCCCTCCATTCACCAAAAGCGGAAATTGCTATTGCAGAGGGCGCGGGCAGCCTATGTGATGGGTTTCGGTCGCCGGCCCCGGCGCCAGGCCAACACGTGGATGGCCGGCATCAGAAACCGATCACATAGGCTGCCATCGCTTTGCTACTGGCAGAACGCACACTTTCTCCCCGTTGCGGGCGGTTTCGAGATCGGTCGTGGCTGGGATACTTTGTGCCGACGGTTCGACGGGTCGTATCGTCCGAAAGAGACCGGAGTGCGTCTAAAGCTAGCTTGGCCGACCGATCCACTGCACGATTTCATAGGCAGGCATCGGGCGGCGAAAACCCTTCAGCGTCAGTTCGCCAACAAGAACGGATTCGACCAGCGACTCGACAGCGCCGAGGACCCGTTGGCTAACAAGAATCTGGCGCGATTTGGCCTCCTCACACAATCGGGCGGCATGGTTCGACACAGTGCCGATGACGGCATAGTCCGAGCGCTGATGAAAACCGATGCGCCCGATGGTTGCGTGGCCCCGAGCGATGCCGATTCCGAAGCCAAGCAAATAGTCCCGTTTTCGCCATCGCTCTGAATGCTCCTCAATTGCGTCACGCATCGCCGCTGCCATGGAGACGGCTTTCTCGGTGTGGTCTGCACAGGGCAATGGATCGTTGAAAACCACCACGATACCGTCGCCCACGAACCGCTCCAAAGTCCCTCCATGCCGAACGATTTGCTCACCGAGGCAGGCATGATACTCGCCAAGAACGGCCATCACCTCTTCGGGCTCGGCGGTCTCGGCGAAGGCTGTAAAGCCGCGTAGATCGCAGAAAACGACGGTCACCTCGCGACGGTGACTCTGCAGAAGCGCGTCGCCATTTCCCGCCGCAACGATGAGGTCGGCGACCTGCTCGGGCAGGAAACGCCGGAGCCGGCCCATTCGCTCGATCTCGGTCACCTGCTCCGCCACGGTCTGCTCGAGCGAGCGGTTCCAATCGGAAAGCTGTGCGGCTTGTTCCTGGAGGAGTTGGGCCTGGCTTGCGACGGTATCGTGGAGCGCCTTCTGACGTAGCATCGAGCGCACGCGCGCCAACAGGGCCCTATGCTCAAACGGCTTGGTCAGATAGTCGTCGCCGCCAGCGTCCAACCCCTCGACCACGTCGCGCGTGTCAGCTTTCGCGGTGACGAGGATGACCGGAATCGCCTGCAGGGAGATGTCCTGCTTGAGCATCCGCACCACACTGATGCCGTCCAGCTTCGGCATCATGATGTCGAGCAGGATCAGGTCCGGACTGAGGCTGCGTGCTTTCGCAAGCCCCTCTTCACCATCCGCGGCAGTCACCACTTCGTAGCCATTCGCCTCGAGCCGCATGCGCAGGATCTCGAGATTTTCCGGGGTATCGTCGACCGCGAGAATGCGAGGCGGATCGTGCAAGGCACTGTCTCCCCTCAGGAAAGGAACTGGCGAATCTCGGCGAGCAGCTGGCGCGGACTGAATGGCTTGGCAATGTAGCCATCGCACCCTGCAGCAAGGGCCTTCGCCTCGTCGCCCGACAGTGCGTAGGAGGTGACGGCGATTATCGGGATGTGCCGCAGCGCCGGATCGGCCTTTATGCAGCGGGTGGCTTCATACCCGTCGATTACCGGCAACTGAATGTCCATAAGGATCAGGTCTGGCCTATGCGCTCCGGCTGCAGCGATGCCGGCGGCGCCGTCCGCCGCCTCGATCAGTTCGTATTCGGTGGTGGCAATGAGATCGCGGATGATCTGGCGGTTGTCCTCGGTGTCTTCCACCATCAGGATTCGTTTGCTCATGCGGCCCTCACGTCCTCATTCACCCGGATTGGTACCTTCAGACGGAATGTCGACCCTGACCCGATCACGGACTCGACGTCTATGGTTCCGCCATGCATTTCGACGATGCGCTTCGAGATCGCCAGGCCAAGACCTGTGCCACCCTTCTGCCTGGTGCTGCTGTTGTCGACCTGCTGGAATTCGTCGAAGATGAGAGCCTGGTCCTTGGACGCGATGCCGGGACCGGTGTCTCGGACGGTGATCTCGAAGTGCCCGTCGACCGCATCGGCAAGAATGTCGACCGCACCCGTTTCGGTGAACTTGACGGCATTGCCTGCAAGATTGAGCAGGACCTGCGTCAAACGGCGTTCGTCCCCGCGGCCGAATGGAAGGTTCTCGGCAACAGTCGTTGAAAGCTCAAGACCCTTCGCTCGTGCCAGCGGCTCGACAGCCGTAACGGTCGATCGAACAATCTGCGCGACGGAGTAGTCCTCGATCGCCAGCGTGAGCTGGCCGGCTTCGATCTTGGAAAGGTCGAGTACGTCGTTGATGAGCCCGAGGAGGTGACGGCCGTTTGCCTGCACGCGCGCGACGGTCGTCTTTGCCTTGTCCGGGAGTTCGCCGTAGATGCCGTCGACCAGCAGTTCTGTGAAGCCCAAGACCGAATTGAGCGGTGTCCTGAGCTCGTGGCTCATATTCGCGAGGAACTGGGACTTGTGGCGGCTAGCTGCCTCCAGCTCCCGGCCTTTCTCCTCGATCTCGCGGAACAGCTTGGCATTCTGGATCGCGAGCACCGATTGGGCTGCGAAGGTCTCCAGCAGGTGGACAACTTGCTCATGGAAGGCGCCTGGCTTGTGGCGCCTGACGACCAGTGCACCGACGATCTTGTTGGGCCTCAGCAGCGGAACGATCAGGATACCACGATATCCGGCGTCGACGATCGTCTTTCTTACAAGGAAGGATGAGGTCTCCTCGCTGAGGTCGGGAAACTGCACCGGCATGCAGCGCCCGGGCGCGTCGCCGATCCCCATGTCGGCCAGCCCGATCGTCTGGTGTGAGACTGCGGCGATAAGCTCATCGCTCATACCGAAGTTTGCGCGCGGACGGAATTGCTGCCGCGTGCTGCTGAACACGTAGATGGTGCCAGCATCCGTCTCCGACAACTGGACCGCTTTGGCGACGATCGTTTTCAACACCGTGTCGAGATCCAGCGTCGAATTGACCGCCTTGCTCACCTCACCAAGCGCCTCGAGCTCACCAACAGACGCGGCAAGCTCGCGCGTCCGTGACTGCACCGCCTCGAAGAGCCGCGCATTCTCGATGGCGATCACCGCCTGGTCGGCGAATGTCTCGACGAGCGCGATCTCCTTGGGATTGAAAGGTTGCGGCTCAACCCTCGTCATGACGAATACGCCAACGAGATCACCTTCCCGCAACAGCGGGGCAGCGAGGACGGTGCGGAATCCGCCTGCCTCAGCTATCAGGGCAACGCGGTAGTCCGGATCAGCGGTCACGTCTTCGATTTGCACGATCCGCCGTTCTTCGATTACGCGCCCTACGGCGGAGCCTCGGCCTGCGGCAAGCGCTGGAAGTGGATTGGCGTCGACATAAGCACGGAAACTGGGCGGGTAGCCATGCGTCGACACATAGCGGAATACGCCATCCAGCAACTGCACGATACCACCCTTGTCGGCACGGCAGAGCCTGACAGCCGATTCCACCAACGTATCGAGCACGACCTGCAGATCGAAGGTAGAGCGGCTGATGACCTTCAGAACGTCTGCAGTGGCTGTCTGCTGCTGAAGGGCTTCGTCGAGCTGCTGGGTGCGCGTCTCAATCTCCTGATACAGGCGCCCCAGCTGGTCGGAGGTCTGGTTGACGTTCGCGGCGAGCACTCCAAGTTCGTCGCGATTGGCGACGGCAACCTGTTGGGCGAAGTCGCCGGCCGCTATCTGGCTGAGACGCGTCTCGATCTTCTTGACCGGTTCGATCAACGACCAGGAGATGATGTAGCCCAGCCCCAACGCCAGCAGGATACTGCCCACCGCAAACGAGACCACGATCAGTCTGGACGTGCCGTACGCACCCTCGGTCGTTTCGATGGCCGCCACCATGTCGGCTTCGGCCATGTTGACCAGCTGGTTTGTCAGCCGCTCGAGGCTATCAGCCGACGGTATGATTTCATCAAGCTGAACCTTGCGCGCCTCCTCAGTGCGGCCGGCGCGGACGAGCTCTGCCACGTGCGTCACCCCGGCCGTCAGCCGTTCGTACTCTTGCCTGACCTGGCCAAGCACTTCCACCTCGGCTTTGGCGACGAACTCCATGCGGTCGAGGTCGTAGCCGAACTGATTGAGCTGGCGCAGCGCCGCATCCAGCATCCGGTCGTCCTGAAGCAACAGGGCGGTGGAGATGCCGTAGAGCTGGGTGGTCGTATCGTGCTGTACTTGGCGGTAGGCCGCGATCCTGCGCTGCAGCTTGATCAGCTCGTTGGTCTGATCGTTGACCCCACTCAGCATCTGCAACCCGACGGCCCCGAGCACGATCAGCAGGCCGACGATCGACAGGAACGCGATCAAGAGCTTGGTCTGGACGCGCGCCGGCAGCCGGGCAACCCAGCCAACGAGCCGGTTCGTTATGCTATTTGGATTCGTCCAAGAGGCTGAGAAGATCACCCCGGAACTCCTCCAAGTCGAACCGGACACCAAGATACTGTACTCGCAAGATGCCACCGGGGTCCACGATCGACGTCAACAAGGTATGGTCGACATCTCCGTTCGTCGCCTTCTTCGCGATGACCCCGTATTTCCGTCCAACCTCATGGACAATCGCCGGATCACCGGTAAGAAACGACCAGCCCTTCAGATCGGCGCCAAAATTCTGCGCATATTCCTTCAAAACATCGGGCGTATCGCGCTCCGGGTCGACGGTGATCGAAACGAAGGCGATTTTGGGTCCGAATGCACTACCCAACTTTTCCTGCACGGCGACCATATGGGCGGTCAGCATGGGGCAAACGTCGGTACAGTACGTATAGATGAATGAGACCGCGACCACTTTGCCGCGAAAGTCGTGCAGCGACACACGCGCACTGTCCTGCGATACCAAGGTAAAGTCCGGCGCCTGTCCGATCGTCGGCAGGCGCTCGTCGCGCGGCGCGTCGTGCGCGTGTGCCGACCCGGCCATCAGCGCCAGCAGCAAGATGCGCGCCGGCCACTCGCTCACGTTTTCATCTCGCGCTTGACCTCGTTGAGGAAACGCCAATCCGTGCCGTTGGCGATGATCTTGTTAGGGCCGGCCTTGATGAAGCCGACTTCGTTCATCCGCAGTGCGTAGAAGCGCATTGTGTCTTCGGGGTCGAACTCCCGCCACACGTCGTAGCGCGCTTCACGCAAGCCTTCCAACGCATAGTCGTATCGATCGGTGAACTTGCCATCGACCGATAGTTGCGCAGCCAGTTCCGGATCCGACGCGCAGATGTCGGCTGCCTTGAGAATGGCTCGCAGCACGCGTTTGGTCGCGGCCGGGTGTCTGTCGACATAGTCCGCGCTGCCGGCGAGCATGCAGCAGTAGTGTTGCGACCATGGCCGGTCGGCGGTCGTATTGAGGATCGTGTGGCCGAAGTTCCGGACGCGCTGCTCCTGCGGCTCGGGTGGCACCGCCAGAAAGGCATCGACCTTTCCTTCGTTAAAGAGTTGCATCGAGCTGACGTCCGGGTTCGCGACCCACTCGAGATCGGTGGCGGGATCGAGACCGACATAGGCGGCCATGAGGGTCACGAGCACGTGCGGAGCTGACGTCAGCGCGAACACGCCCACCCTCTTGCCCTTGAGGTCAGAGATGCTGTTGATGCTTTCCTTGGCGATCAGTTCGAGGCAGCCGGAGTGCAGGCCGGTGATCACCTTTATCGGCATGCCGGCTTCGATCGCCATGATGTGCGCTGGCGGAAAGTCGGTGGTGAAGTCCAGTTCGCCGCTTGCGAGCATCGCGGACGGGTCGGAGTCGGCGGCCAAGTCTATGTAGCGTACATCGGTGAACCCTTCGGCGCGCAATAGCTCCCCGGCGATATTCTTGGGTGCTTCGCAAAGGGCGCGGAACGTCCTTGGCAAACGCACTGTCGTGGTCTCTGGTGCCGGCTCGGCATGAGCCGATGTTGGAACGCTGACGAGGCCTGCGGCGCCGACCGCCGATAGGCCCACCATGAAACGGCGTCGATTCTGAATGATCCGCATGTCACTTCCTCCCTAGGACAAAGCAGGCTCAGATTTTCAACTCACGCTTGACCTCGTTGAAAAGGCGCCAATCGGTGCCGTTCGCGATGATCTCGTTTGGGCTCGACTTGACAATCCCGGCTTCATGCAGCCGCAGCGAGAAGAACCTGATAGTGTCCTCGGGATCGAACTCGCGCCAATTAGAGTAGGGGAGCTCGCGGAGCGCCTGCACGGCGTAGTCGTATTGTTCGGTGCGTCCGCCATCCACCAGGAGGCGTGCCACCCGTTCCGGTTCAGCCGCGCAGATGTCGGCCGATTTGATGATGGCTCGGATAACGCGCTTGGTGGCAGCTGGATTTTTCTCGGCATAGGCGGCGTTGACCGCCAGCATGCAGCAGTAATATTGCGACCACGGCCGGTCCTTGGAACTGTCGAGGATGACGTGGCCGACTTTGCGGGCGCGGAGGTCTTGAGCCTCAGGCGGAAAAGCCAGGAAGGCGTCGACCTTGCCCTCGGCGAAGAGCTCCGCCGGCTTTGTCTCGCCGACGACCCATTCGATGTCGCGTTGCGGATCGAGGCCGACATAGGCCGCCATGGCACTGACGAAGATATGCGGATCCGACGATAGATTGCCGCCGACGCCGACTTTGCGGCCCTTGAGATCCGCGATGCTCTTGATGTCCTCGTGTCCAAACAATTCGTAGCAGCCGACATGCACTCCGGAGATCACCTTGATCGGGGCGCCAGTGTCGACCGGAATGATTAGGGCCGTGGCAAAGTCGATGCCGAAGTCGATGTCGCCGCGCGCCAGCATCTCGGTCTGGGCGATACCGGCGTCAGCGGCCACGAAGCCGAAATCCGAGAACCCCTCTGCGCGGATCAGATCCTCGGCGACGTACTGCGGAGCGATGCAGATACCGGGCGCCGCCGCAAAGCGGGCGATCGTGGTTTCAGGTGCCGCTTCGGCGCCGGCCGCGTTGCGGCCCTTTGCAACACCCGCGGCTGCGAGCGCGCACAGGCCTGTAAGGAAAAGGCGACGGTTCTGGACAATCTGCACGAGTCTCTCCTCCCTTGAAAAAGGCACCGCGTGTCGGCGATAGGTCTACGTCTTCAGCTCACGCTTGAGCTCGTCGGCCATGCCAGCATTGCGAGCTCTCGGCCACATACTTGCCTGTTGCTCACATCTTCAGCTCTCGCTTCAGTTCGTTGAGGAACCGCCAATCGGTACCGTCTGCGATGATCTTCTGGGGGCTCGACCTGATCATGCCGGCCTCTTGAAGCCGCAGTGCATAAAACCGGATCGTGTCTTCCGGATCGTATTCACGCCATTTGTTGTAAGGCACGTCAGTCATCGTCTGCAGGGCGTAGTCATAGTTGGCCGTGAATCCGTCATCGACGATCTGTCGCGCGACACGCTGTGGCTCAGAGACACAAAGGTCCGCCGCTTTCAGAATGGCGCGGAGGACGCGCTTGGTCGCGATCGGGTTGTTCTGAACGAAGTCGGCGTTGCCGGCCAGCATGCAGCAAAAGTATTGCGACCAGGGACGATCGACGGCGCTGTTAACGATGACGTGACCGATTTTGCGGTCGCGCAACTGCTGCGGGTCGGGTGGAAGGCCAAGGAATGCATCGATTTTGCCCTCAACAAAGAGCTCCTTTGGCTTGATGGATGGACTGGCAACCCAGTTGATGTCCCTCACAGGGTCAAGCCCGACATAAGTGGCCATACTTGCCAAGAACAGGTGGGGCCCTGATCCTATACTTGGCACGCCTACGGTCCTGCCCTTCAGGTCTGTGATGCGGTGGATACCTTCGCTCCCGAAGAGCTCGAAGCATCCCGTGTGCACGCCGGCAACCACCGTGATCGGTATTCCAAGATCCATCGGCACGATGAGATTTCCCGCGTAGTTCAGGCTAAAATCCACCTCGCCTGCTGCAATACTCTTCGTCGTTGCGTCACCTAGCTCAACTGCAACATAGCGAACTTCGGTAAAGCCCTCTGCTTGCAGCAACTCCATGGCGGCGTACTGTGGCGCCATGCAGATGGCAGGGAGTTTTGCGAGCCGGACCGTGGTCGTTTCCGGCGGCGGCTCTGCGGCAAGCGATTGCTGGACCCCAACGAGGCTCGCGGCGCCGGCTGCCGAAAGGCCGGCCAAGAAGCGACGGCGGCTCTGGATGACTTGCATAGCCTCTCCTTCCCTCGATAGGGCGCACGGCGTGGTGGCGATTGCCTACGTCTTCAACTCCTGCTTTAGTTGATCGAGAAAGCGCCAATCCGTTCCGGTGGCGATTATCTCTTGCGGGCTCGACTTGATCATGCCCGTTTCGTGCATGCGCAGCGCGTAGAAGCGCATCGAGGCTTCGGCATCGAAATCCCGCCATCTGTCGTACCGGATGTCGCCAAGCGTTTGCAGCGCGAGTTCGTAGCTGGGGACGAAACCTCGATCGACCATCTGCCCTGCAGTCCATGACGGATCTGAGACACAGAGGTCGGCGCCCTTGAGGATGGACCGCAGGACGCGCTTTGTCGCCGCCGGATATCTGTCTATATAATCCGCAGTCGCGGAAATCATGCAGCAGAAGTGCTGCGACCACGGCGGGTCGGTGGTCGAGTTGAGGATCGTGTGGCCTACTTTCCTGGAGCGAAGTTCCTGCGTGCGGGGCGGTTGGCCGAGCACTGCATCGTACTTTCCTTCGATGAAGCCTTCCGCAAAATTGTGCTCTTCGATGACCCATTCGATGTCGTTGACGGGATCGAGCCCAACATAGGCGGCCATCAGAGAAACCAACACGTATTGCGGCGAATCAAGCATAAAGACCCCAACCCGCTTTCCCCGCAGATCCGAGATGCCCTTGACGCTGTCGTTGGCGATCAGTTCGAGGCAGCCGGAGTGCAGTCCGCTTAGTACCCTGATCGGCACGCCTGCATCGATCGACGCCAGATGAATCGGCACGTAGTTCACACTGAAATCCGTCTCGCCGTTTGCAATCCACGCCGAATGATCAACCTTCTTGTCACCTTGCACATAGCGGACATCGGTGAACCCCTCGGCGCGCAGCATCTCTCCGGCGAGGTACAGGCCCGCCCAGCAATAGGCGCCGCCGATGTACCGCGGCAGGCGGACCGAGGTGGTCTCCGGCAGCGGCTCAGCCCAGCCTTGTGTCGAGGTGCCGATAAGGCCCGCGGCGCCGGCTGACGCAGCGCCGGCTAGGAAACGGCGGCGGTTCTGGATGATCTGCATGTCCACGTCTCCCCTTGAGACAAATGGGATCAGGTTTTCAGCTCTCGCTTCAACTCGTTGAGGAACCGCCAGTCCGTTCCCTCGGCGATGATCCATTGCGGGCTCGATTTGATC
The DNA here is from genome assembly GCF_003952585.1 of Mesorhizobium sp. M6A.T.Cr.TU.016.01.1.1. NCBI lineage: Bacteria > Pseudomonadati > Pseudomonadota > Alphaproteobacteria > Hyphomicrobiales > Phyllobacteriaceae > Mesorhizobium > Mesorhizobium sp. M6A.T.Cr.TU.016.01.1.1. Next base: position 5,148,325 of record NZ_CP034452.1, on the reverse strand, counting down.
ATGCCCGTCTCTTGCATGCGCAGTGTGTAGAACCGCAGGGAGTCTTCAGGGTCGAATTCCCGCCAGCGGTCGTACCGGATATCCTTCAGCGTTTGCAGCGCGTAGTCATACGACGGGACGAAATCGCGATCGACCATCTGCCGGGCCACCCACTGCGGATCCGACGCGCAGAGGTCGGCGGCCTTGAGGATGGATCGCAAGACCCGCTTGGTCGCCACCGGATGCCTGTTCACATAGTCCGTCGTCGCGGAGATCATGCAGCAGAAATACTGTGACCATGGGCGGTCGACGGCATTGTTGAGGATCGTGTGGCCGATCTTCTTGGCGCGCAGCTCCTGCGGCTGGGGCGGTGTGCCGAGGAATGCGTCGATCTTTCCTTGGGCGAAGAGTTCCGTCGGCTTGACGTCTTCAGTCAGGACCCACTGGATATCGTTCACGGGATCGAGCCCGACATACGCGGACATGAGGGTCAGCCACACGTGTCGCGAATTATTGAAACCATCCACGCCCACCCTCTTGCCCCGCAGATCCGTGACGCTGCGGATGCTCTCCTTGGCGATCAGTTCGAGGCATCCCGAGTGCAACCCGGTTAGCACCTTGATCGGCACGCCAGCGTCGATCGACGCGATCTGATTCGGCGGAAAGTTCACGGAAAAATCGGTCTCACCACGTGCGATCCATTCCGATTGGTCGACGCTTCTGTCGGCTTCTACGTAGCGAACGTCGGTGAAACCCTCTGCGCGCATCAGTTCTCCGGCGATGTACGCGCCTGCCCAGCAGTAGGAACCACCAACCCACCGCGGCAGACGAACCGTCGTTGTTTCCAGCGGCGGCTCCGCGCGGAGTGACTCCGGAAGGCCGACGATACCGGCAGCGCCCGCCATTGCAGCGCCGGCCAGGAATCGGCGGCGGGTTTGCATGATCTGCATCCGAACGGTCCTCTTCCGAATCGCAAACGACAATTCTGGCCGGAACCGAGCAAAAGAGGTTTCGGCGGAGGCAGATGGTCTCGTGGGCGCGACGAGTGGTTGTGGATTCTAGCGTGCCCAGTCCGCTGCGGGAGTCTTGCGCTCTCAGTCGACGGCTCATTTATTAGCAACCGACGATATGCCACGATACGCCCAATTTGCGTTGGCTGCGAGCGCAAAACTTACTCGCGCCAAACGTCACGCCAGCGCCTCGCTGTCAGGGAGACCGTTTGCGCGGTTGCGAATGCCACTTCTAGTTTACTTGCGACCGTTCCGAATGATCGACACAAAAGTCTGCTTCGGGTCAGATTGAGAAACTAAAGCTGGCTTACAGACATCCGCTATCGTCATCCTGAGGTCTCGGAGCCGCCATCCCGCTGTCGGCCCAGAGGCGACATTTCGCGATCAGCTTGGCAAGGACAGCTTCTGGCGCGACGGCGCTGTTCCGGGAGACGGAGCGAAGGTAAAGTTCCACCCTTAGCGGCAGTTGGTTTAAGGTACCCAGCGCTAGATTTTGATACTCAGCCACGCATCGATACGGAGCTTCCATCCCTCGATCATGTGCGCGAACGCGTCCTCCGTCAGTTCGGAAAGATACGATGCTCCTGCCGTATTCAAGGCAGTGAACGTGTAGGCTATCGACGCCTCCGTGCCTCCGTCCGTGGTCGGACTGCAGGCCACTTCGACAAATCCGAAACGCGAATCCGGCGTCACCCGGACATAGCGGACACGATGCGCCACGGGTTCCCAGTCCGTGCAGGCCCAGAGCGTGGTCTCATCACCGTGGGCGGTCCGGAAGACCATGCCCTGGCGCGTCTCCCCGTCTTGCGGATGCAGAAACTCCGGGTTCCAGCCGTCCACCCACAGCGTCTCTCCAATCGGCGTGAACAGAGGAAAGACGCGGTCGACCGGCCCCGAAAGCACGATGCTGTGGCTGCGCTCAAGATGGTTCGTCATCCGCCCTCCCCGCCCGTTTCCGCCAGGCGGTGGCTATCCGCTGCGCCAAGCTCGAGCCCGTAGATGCGCTTCAATTGGCCGATTGTTTCCTGGGTCGCCGGGGAAAACGGCGCCTGGCCTTCGAAAGCATGCAGCACGATGCCCTCGATCAGGTCACCCAGGCTCATGTCGCGATGCTCGGCCAAGGCCTTGAGTACCTTCACCAATCGTTTTTCCAGGCGCACCCCGGTCTGCACGCGTTCTATGGTCATAATGTTCCGTACCATGGTACATAGGTACACGCAATGACCAGAGATGGGATGGTTGCGGCATATCGCCGGGAGGGGTGCCGGCGACCCCTATTGCCCTGGCGGAACAGCCACCCCATCTGCGCCCGGCGTATCAGGCCTTTTCCTGCCCGGAAAAACCGATTAGACAGCGCCCAAACACATGCGGACAGATTCCGCCCGCAATCGAAGGAAAAGCCCTTGTCCACCACGTTCGCCAAAGTCGCCAAGATCATCGCCGACACCAGTGAGATCGATATCGACACGATTACCCCTGAAAGCCACACTATCGACGACCTCGGCATCGACAGCCTCGACTTCCTCGACATCGTCTTTGCCATCGACAAGGAATTCGGCATCAAGGTGCCGCTGGAAAAGTGGACGCAAGAGGTCAATGACGGCAAGGCCTCGACCGACGATTACTTCGTCATGAAGAACCTGTGCGCCAAGATCGACGCCCTGGTCGCGGCCAAGAACGCCTAAAATAGTTCGTCTTCAAGCCTGACCCACAATAGCCGCCCATGAGCCCTCACCACGTCGTCATATCAGGCATCGGCCTTGTCTCTTCGCTGGGAGAAGGTCCGGATGCGCATTGGCGCAAACTTGCCCAGCCGGGCCTGGAACCTATGCTCGAAGCCGCGCGCTTCTCGCCCTACACCGTCCACCCGCTGCCGGAGATCGACTGGAACCTGCAGATCGCCAAGCGCGGCGACCAGCGGCAGATGGAAACCTGGCAGAGGCTCGGCACCTACGCCGCCGGAATGGCGCTGGACGATGCCGGCATCAAGGGCAATGACGAACTCTGCACGACCATGGACATGGTGGTGGCTGCCGGCGGCGGCGAGCGCGACGAGGCGGTCGACGCCGATATTCTCGCCGCTTCGGAAAGCCGCAACGACCGCGACGTGCTGCTCAACGAGAAACTGACCACCGAATTGCGGCCGACGCTCTTTCTGGCGCAGCTTTCCAACCTGCTCGCCGGCAACATCTCGATCGTCCACAAGGTGACGGGATCGTCGCGCACCTTCATGGGCGAGGAAGGTGCAGGCGTCGCCGCCGTCGAGACAGCCGCCGCGCGCATCCGCTCCGGGCAATCGACGCACATACTGGTCGGCGGCGCCTTCCAGACCGAACACTCCGACATGCTGCTCGGCTATGAACTGGCCGGCTACCTGCATCGCGGCCCCTGGAGACCGGTCTGGCAGAGGCAAGGCGCCGAAGGCGGCGGCGTCGTGACCGGATCCGGCGGCGCGTTTCTCGTCCTGGAACAGCGCGAGCACGCGATCAGCCGCGGGCGAAAGATCTATGCCGAACTCGGCCCGGTCGTATCCGGGCGCGCCAAACGCCGACAGGGTGAGCTCGATGGCGAGATTGCCGCGCTGCTCAGTCAGGCAGCATTGCCGAACGGCGAGTTGCTGACGATTTCAGGCGCTTCGGGTGCCCATGCCGCAACTGCCGCCGAGAAATCGGCGCTCGGCGCAAATCCGGCGATTGCCGCACGCGGCTTTTCGACGCTGACCGGCCACATGAAGGAAGCGCAATTTCCCTTCGCGGTGGCGCTGGCGGCATTGGCTGTCGAGCGCAAGGCCGCCTACCCGGCCTTTGACGCCGCCACCGAGAAGCCGTTCAACGGCGTCCCCAGGAGCGTCCTTGCAACGGCAATCGGCTATCACCAATTCGAGGGCTTGGCGTTGGTCAACGCCGCCGATTAAAGGTCCAGGACAAGTCATGGCCAATTTGAACGACCACATGGGCAGGCCGATCGTCGCCGTCACCGGTATCGGCGTGGTGACGTCGCTGGGCGTCGGCAAGGCCGACAATTGGGCGGCGCTCACAGCAGGCAAGTCCGGCATCCATCCGATCACCCGCTTTCCGGTCGACCATCTGAACACCCGCATCTCCGGCATGGTCGATTTCCTGCCGTCGAGCTCCAAGGGCGCCAGTCTCCTCACCTATGAATTGGCCGAGACCGCCGCGCAGGAAGCCGTGGCCGAAGCCGGCCTTAATTCGGGCGATTTCGGCGGGCCGCTTTTCCTCGCCTCGCCGCCGGTCGAACTCGACTGGAGCGAGCGCTTTTCGCTCTACAATTCCGACAAGGACGACATCGGCGCCGAGAGGCTGCTTCGCGTGGCGCGCGGCTTGAAGGAACTTGATGTTTTCGAGACCACCCAGTTCGGTTCGATCGCCGACCGGCTCGCCGACCGTTTTGGGACGCGCGGCCTGCCGATCACGCTGTCGACGGCCTGCGCCTCGGGCGCCACCTCGATCCAGCTCGGCGTCGAGGCGATCCGCCGCGGCGAATGCGACAGGGCGCTGTCGATCGGCGCCGACGGATCCGCGACCGCCGAGGCGCTGATCCGTTTCTCGCTGCTTTCCGCGCTCTCCACCCATAACGACATCCCCGAAAAGGCGTCCAAGCCGTTCTCCAAGGACCGGGACGGTTTTGTCCTCGCTGAGGGTTCTGGCGCGCTGGTATTGGAATCGCTGGAGGCCGCACTGGCTCGCGGCGCGACCATTCTCGGCATCCTGCGCGGCTGCGGCGAGAAGGCCGACGATTTCCATCGCACCCGCTCGAAGCCGGACGGTTCGCCGGCGATCGCTGCGGTTCGCGCTGCCCTCGCCGATGCCGGCCTGAGCGAAGACGAGATCGATTATGTCAACGCCCATGGCACCTCGACGCCGGAAAACGACAAGATGGAGCATCTGTCGCTGTCGACCGTGTTCGGCGAGCGGATCGGCTCGATGCCGATCTCGTCGAACAAGTCGATGATCGGCCACACGCTGTCGGCGGCCGGCGCCGTCGAGGCCGCGTTTTCGCTGATGACCATGCGCGAAAGCGTCATTCCGCCGACCATCAATTACGACAATCCCGATCCGGCGATCGTGCTCGACGTGGTGCCGAACATGAAGCGCAACGCCGAGGTCGGCACGGTGCTGTCGAACTCCTTCGGCTTCGGCGGCCAGAACACCTGCCTTGTCATGGCGCGGGAACCGGTCTAATGCATGTCGCCCAAAAGTGCGATGCGGTTTTGGGACAACGACATGCATAAAAACAAGGACTTAAAACGCGCGACGCGTTTTTAAGTCGCGCTTTCCGCTCAACAGAACCGACAGGCCTAATGCGCGCATTGCAACTTATCGAGGACCGCCGCCTTGAAACGGTGGACCTGCCGCCCCCGCCGCAGCCTGCGCTAGGTGAAGTGACGCTGCGCATCAAGGCCGTGGCGCTCAACCATATCGACGTCTGGGGCTGGCGCGGCATGGCCTTTGCCAAGCGCAAGCTGCCGCTGGTCGTCGGCGCCGAAGCGTCCGGCGAGGTCGAGGCAGTCGGTCCCGGCGTCTCCAGCCTTGTGCCCGGACAGCTAGTGTCGATCTATGGCGCGCGCACCTGCGGGCTTTGCCGCGCCTGCCGCGAAGGCCGCGACAATCTCTGTGAGCATGTTTCGGGCGTTCACGGCTTCCATCTCGACGGCTTTGCGCAAGAAAAGATAAACCTCCCGGCGCGCCTGCTGGTCCCTGCCCCGCCAGGCGTGACGGATATCGGCGCGGCCGTCGCGCCCGTCACCTTCGGCACGGTCGAGCACATGCTGTTCGACAATGCCCGGCTGCAGCCCGGCGAAACGATCCTCATCCATGCCGGCGGCTCGGGCATCGGCTCCGCCGCGATCCAGCTGGCGAAGAAAATGGGCTGCACCGTGATCACCACGGTCGGCTCGAACGACAAGATCGACAAGGCGAAGGCACTTGGCGCCGACCATGTCATCAACTATCGCGAGGACCGTTTCGAAGGCGTCGTGCGCAAGCTGACGAAGAAGAAGGGCGTCGACGTCGTGTTCGAGCATGTCGGCGCCGACACTTTTGCCGCCTCGATGCTGTGCCTGAAGCGCGGCGGTCGCCTGGTGACCTGCGGCTCGACCTCGGGCGTGTCGACGCAGATCAATCTGATGCAATTGTTCCAGCAGCAGCTGAAGCTGCTCGGCTCCTTCGGCTGCCGCATGGAAAACATGGCCGACGCCATGCAGAAAATGGCGGCGGGGCTGGTTTCTCCGGTTATCGACACCGAAGTCGGCTTCGGCGACATCGAGGCCGCGCTGAAGCGCATGGAAGGCCGCGACGTGTTCGGCAAGATCATCCTGCGCGTCGGTTAGACCATGATGTTGCTGTCTAAAAACATCATGGTCTAGGAATGGTCGGCAACGCCTTCAAGAAGCTCCGCAGGGACTTGGCGTTCCGCCATGGCAGACGGCTGCGCCAATTCAACTATTGGCTGCTTGCGCGTGCCGCCATGACGATGATTTGGGTGCTGCGCCTGCTGCCGGTCGACAGCGCGCTCAATTTCGCCGACCGCGTCGCCCGCCGCATTGGTCCGTGGGTCGGGCGCCACAACGTCGCCATCGCCAATCTGCGCAAGGCCTATCCCCAGAAGAGCGACAGCGAGATCCAGGCCATCGCTTCCGACATGTGGGGCAACATGGCGCGCCTCGCTGCCGAGTACATCTTTCTCGACGCTCTGTTCGACTACGATCCCGCCGCGACGAAGCCGGGCCGCGTCGAGGTCCGCGGCGTCGATCATTTCGTCGAGATCGCCGGCGAGCAAAAACCGCATATCATCTTCACCGGGCATCTCGGCAATTTCGAGCTGCTTCCGGTGGCGGCAGCCACTTTCGGCATGAACATCACGGCGCTGTTTCGCCCGCCCAACAACCCTTACCTTGCCGACTACATCCTCTCGACGCGCCGCTCGACCATGGGATCGCTTCTGCCCTCCTCGACCGGCGCTTCCTTCGCGCTTGCCGCCATCCTGGAGAAAGGCGGCAATATCGGTGTGCTGGTCGACCAGAAATTCTCGGGCGGGCTCGAAACGACCTTCTTCGGCCGCCCATGCGAGAGCAACCGGGTTCTGGGCACTCTGGCGCGGCACTATGACTGCGATGTCTATCCGGCGCGCTGCGTGCGCCTGCCGGGCAACCGCTTCCGGCTCGAGATCGAGGACAAGCTGACCTTGCCGCGCTCTGCCGGCGGCAGTGTCGACGTCCATGGCACCACCCAGCTGCTCAACGACGTGGTCGAGCGTTGGGTGCGCGAGGATCCCGGCCAGTGGATGTGGTTCCACAAAAGGTGGGAAATCAGCGGCCGGCGCCGAAAGCGTCAACAGGCGAGACAGCGCGGCAAAGCCGCCTGAGCGGAAGCCGCAACATTGCTTTGTGACGGCAGTTATGCTATAGATTTTGGTATGGTGCTGATTTGCGCCACCGACCCGCCCGGCTCCCGAGGCGGGTTTTTTTGCGGCGTTCCTGATCGGTCAAAGCTTTGCCTCATCGGCCGTAAGTGCGTGCTCTCGCGTGCCGGAGACGATGATCTCCAGGACCTCATGCTCGTCGGTGTTTTTGATGTAGCGATCGCCGACGTTCTCGCCGCGCTTCAGCACCATCACGCGATCGCCCACAGCGAAGATGTCAACGAGGCGGTGGGAGATGATGATCTGGGCAACGCCCTGCTTTTTCAGTTCCAGCATGGTCTCGAGCAGCCGCTCGGTCGCCATCACCGAGAGATTGGCGGTCGGCTCGTCGAGGATCACCACGCGCGGCTGGAAGGAGATAGCGCGGGCAATCGCCACAGATTGCTGGCGGCCGCCCGACAGGCTCTCGACCTTTTGATAGACGGAGTTCACGTCGACCTTGAGCCGCTTCAGCACACTGTCGGCTTCCGCGTACATTTTCCGCCGATTGACGAAAAGGCCCTTGAGCGGCCAACGGCCAAGAAAGATATTCTGACCGACATCCATATTCCCGCAAAGAGCGAAGTCCTGGTAGATCATCTCGATGCCGGCGTCGCGGCTTTCGTGCGGGCTCTTGAAGTGCACCGGCTGCCCGGCGACGAAGATCTCGCCGGCGTCGCGCTGGTAGGCGCCGGTCAGGATCTTCATCAGCGTCGACTTGCCGGCCGAGTTGTCGCCGACGAGGCCCAGTATCTCGCCGGGATAGAGCACGAGGTCGACGTTGCGGAGCGCCTGCACCGCACCGAAGGCTTTTTCGATGCCCCGCATTTCTACGATCGGTGCAGGCCTAGTCGGGTCACGCATGGGTGGTCTCCGCCGTTCTTGTGCGCCGCGCGAGGCGCGCCCGCAGGCGGCCGAAGATGTTGGCCTGGCGCACCCAGATGTCGATCAGCACCGCCACGATCAGGATGCCGCCGATGAAGACGTTGATCCAGTGCTGCGGCATGGCGAAGCCCTGGACGTTGAGCTGCAGCAGCGCCCGGATCAGGGTGATCACTGCCGCCCCGGCGAGCGCCCCGATCACGGTGCCGTAGCCGCCGAAGATCGAACCGCCGCCGATGATCACCGAGGCGATGGCGTCGAGCTCGCGGAACTGGCCGGCCACCGGGTTGAAGCTGCGGAAGTAGGCGACGTTGATGATCCCGGCCATTGTCGCGCAGAGCGCCGCCAGCATGAGCGCGAGGAACCGCACCCGGTTGGTGTTGATCCCGGCATAAGCGGCGGCGCGAATGTTGCCGCCGGTCGCATAGACCTTCTGCCCGAACGGCATGTAGGCGAGCACGACGCCGGCAATGAGGGCGACGAACAGCATCCAGATGGTCTGGACGCTCACCACCTCGGCGACCGAGCGCAGGAGTCCGTCCGGCAGCGAGATGCGGTAGTGCAGCAGGATGTCGTTCACCTTGCGGCCAAGCAGGTTGTAGCCCTCGGGCCAGCCGGTGAGCTGCTGCCCGGCGACGAACCAGGCGGCGAGGCCGCGGGCGATGTAGAACATGCCGAGCGTGGCGATGAAGGCCGGCAGCTTGAAGCCGACGGTGACGATCGCGTTGACGAGGCCGGCGCACATGCCCGCGAGCAGGCCCATCGCCACGGCGGTCACGGGGTCGGCGCCGAGGACCTTGAGAAAATAGGCGGCGGTGCTGCCGGCGAGGGCAAGCACCGCCCCGACGGAGAGGTCGATATCGCCGGCGGCGATGACGTAGGTGAGCCCGATGGTGATCAGCGCAAGCTCGGTGTAGTTGAGCAGGATCGCGAAGCTATTGGACAGGTTCCACCAGTAGTCCGGCCGGAGCGCGAGGCCGGTCAGCCACAGGAGCACGGCCAGGATGACGGCGAGCGCGTCGCGCCGGGCGAGGAACTTGCCGAACCCGGTGGCCGACAGCGCCATGTCGGTCGCCATCGCGCCCTTGGTCTGCACCCCCTCGATCGCGATGCTGCCGATCTCGTAGGCCGGTGGCGGCGGCCGGCCGCGGAGCCAGGCCCAGAGGCGCCCTGCCACCTGGCGCCGGATCAGATAGGGCTCGATGAGCACCGCGACGATGAGCAGCAGCCCGAGGAACACCGGCACCGCGCCGACCGGCAGCGAGAAGACGGCGTTGACCGTGATCTCCTCGTCGCCGATCTTGATGATGCGCGTGATCGGCCAGCCCTCGCGCAACACCTTGTCGAGCAGCACCACCAGCAGCGCGCCAAGGCAGGATCCGGCGACCCGGCCGCGGCCACCGAGGATCGAGGCGCCGCCGATGATCACGGCGGCAATGACGATTAGCTCACCGCTGACGCCATACAGGGGCGTCACGCCTTTGTCCTGGGCTGCCGACAGCAGGCCGGCAAGCGCCGCGCAGAGCGAGGAGATCAGGTAGGCTCGGATGCGCACCCAGTTGGTCGGGATGCCGGCATAGGACGCCGCCTGCTCGTTGCCGCCGGTGGCGAAGGTCTCGTAGCCCCAGCGCGTCTTGGCGAGCACATAGGCGCCGATCACGGCGACAACGACGAAGATCACGATCTGGTTGTTGAAGCCGAGGAGGTTGGTCTCGCCGAGGTGAAAAAAACCCGGATAGCCGGTCGCCTTGGCGGGATAGTAGATCGCCTGGCCGTGGGTCAGCGCCAGCACGAAGCCGCGGCCGATGAAGAGGATAGTCAGCGTGGCGATGAACGCCGGCACCTTCAGGATGGTGACGAGCACGCCGTTGACCAGCCCGATCAGCGTGCCGAGCAGCAGGCAGAGGATCACCGACGTGACGACGCCGAGATCAAGAAAGCTCGGCGCGAACAGCCTGGCGAAGACGACGGCGACGAGGCCGTAGGTGGAGCCGACCGAAAGATCGAGGTCCTTGTTGACGATGACGAAGGTCACGCCGACTGCGATGATGGCAACGCGCGAGGTGTCGCGGAGCAGCGAGTGAAACGCCCCCGTTGACCCGAAGAACGCGGGATTGACGAGAGCGCCGCCGAGATAGAGCAGCAAAAGCAAGGCAACGAGCCCCACCTCCCAGCCGCCGACAATCTGGGACGGCGCACGGCCGAGCGATGTGGTCGCGGTAAACGCCATGGTCTCTTCTGGTCGATTTCCCTGCTGCCGCATTGCGGGAGAGCTTGCGCCCTCCCGCAGTGATTTCAGACGTTCCGAGCGGACTCAGTTCTCGAAGCGCTTGCCGACGTCCTCGACGGTCTCTTTCGTCACCAGTTGGGCGCGTGTGTCGAGGTTGGCCGCCGCGATGCCGCGATCGATCTCCAGATAGAGCTGCATGACCGGCCAGAAGCCCTGCAAGAAAGGCTGCTGCCCGAGCGCGCCGGTCAGATCGCCGCTCTTCATCGCATCCTGCTGGGCCGGGCCGAGGTCGAAACCGTAGGCGCAGATCTTGCCGGTCATTCCGGTCTGAGCAACGGCCTTGGCAAGCGCCGGCGTGAACACGTTGTTGCCGGCGAACGCGCCAACGACGTCGCCGCGCGATTCGAACAGCGTCACGATGCCGTTCACCGGGTCGTTCGGATTGGTGTCGATACCGGTGTTCTCCGGACCCGCGTCGACCTTGAAGGCATCAAGCTTGCCGGCATCCTGCAAGCCCTTGACGATGGCGTTGAAAGCCGAAGTGACGCGATTGTTCACCTCGATGTTGCCCATTGCGGTCGACGACGGCAGGACGATCGAACCCTTCTCGATACCCTTGTCCGCGAGGCACTTGACGAGCGCCTCGCCGGCGATTGCTGCAGCCGAGGCGTCCTGGCCGGTGTGGCCGATGCTGCTGCGGTTGAGGATCGTGCCGTCAAAGGAATTGGTCGTGGCGATCGGTATGCCCTTCGCCTCTGCGGCCTTGACGATGTCGTTATAGGCGCCGACCTGGGGCGTTGTCATGATCAGCCCGTCGATCGTCGGGTCCTGCACGATCTGGTTCAGGATTTCGATCTCGCGGGCAGGGTCGTCGGTCGGCGATTCCGAGCCGAGCAGCAGGACCTTGGCGCCGATCAGATTGCCGGCGACGGTGGCGCCGACGTAGACCGGATCGAAGAAGCCATTGCCGGCAGTGTGTGTCACGATAGCGAAAGTGAGGTGGCCATCGGCCGAATGGAAGTCCTTGGTACCGGGGGCCTCCTTTGCGGCTTCTTCGAAACTGTAGCCGCCGACCGCCTTATCGACACCGCCCGATTGTGCGTAGGCGTTCGATACGCCGAGCGATAACGCCGCGGCACACGCCGCGAGCGAGAAAATACGTTTCATGATTATCCTCCCTTGCAACCAACGGTCGGAAGCCGTTCAGGCGCATTTATTCAGGAGATTCCGAATGCTTCCTCCCACCCCGTATATTCTGCCCAAAGCTTGCCCGCGTAAATAGGCTCCCACTTTCCCCGACGAATTGGTTCAGCGCGGAAAGCAGGCGTCGCTTCACAAGAAGCGCCCTCTCTGAGTTCTTGTAGGGCCGCGAGCGTGCAGCCAGTTAGTTGGTCACGACGATCCGTGTGTTGCGGAAGCCGGCTTGCCGCACCATCGAATAGAAGGCGGCGGCATTGGAGGGATGCAGCCGCACGCAGCCATGCGACGCCGGGCGCCCGAGAGACTTCACCGCTCCCGTGCCATGGATGGCATAGCCGCCGCGGTAGAATACCGAATGAGGCATCGGCGACATGTCGTATTTGCGCGAATACCACATCCGTGCCGTTCGTTGCGGCCGGTAGGTGCCGCGCGGCGTGATATAACCTTGGCGCGCCGTGGATACGCGCCATCGGTAAACCGCCTGACCGTATCTTACAGTCATCGTCTGCGATGACACGTCGATCCTTGCAACCAGCTTGGCTGCCCAGCCCTCGACCGAAGAACCGAACAGCATCGTTACCAGTAACGCTGCCATGAGAACGGTCTTTTTCATGCGATCAAACCCCTTTGATTGCCCTTGCCTGCCTGCTTTCATGCTATTCTTCTTCTTTTGGCAAGTGAATGAGGTAACCACACACCTCTGACGAATTCACCAATCCAAAGCAGCAAATTTGAACGATTTCCCGCGATAGTTGCCGCAACGACACGCAACCAGGGCGCACCCACCAACAGGCTTGCCAAAGCGCATCGTTGGCTGCTCAATTCGCCGAATGAACGAGCTTCTCCTGAAAGCGGTCGATGATCGGATCGACGACCTGGTCGCACTGACCGCCGACCTGATCCGCTTTCCAACCATCAATCCGCCTGGCGAAGCCTACCGGCCATGCGCCGAATACGTTGGTGCGCGGCTGAAGAAGCGCGGTTTCGAAGTCGAATTCATCCGCGCCGAAGGCACGCCCGGCGACACTGACCGCTATCCGCGCGTCAATGTCGTCGCCCGCTTCGATGGCCGCTCGCCCGGCGCCTGCGTGCATTTCAACTCGCATATCGACGTGGTCGAAGCCGGCGACGGCTGGAGCCTCGATCCCTTCGCCGGCATCGTCAGGGACGGCAAGGTCTATGGCCGCGGCGCCTGCGACATGAAGGGGGGCTTGGCCGCCTCGATCATCGCCGTCGAAGCCTTCATGGAGGTCTTCCCCGACTTTCCAGGCGCCATCGAAATATCAGGCACGGTCGATGAGGAGTCCGGCGGCTTTGGCGGCGTCGCCCATCTGGCCAGGCTCGGCTATTTCTCCAAGCCGAAGGTCGATCACGTCATAATCCCCGAGCCGTTGAACAAGGATCGCATCTGCCTTGGCCATCGCGGGGTGTGGTGGGCGGAGATCGAAACCAAGGGCGAGATCGCGCACGGCTCGATGCCGTTCCTCGGTGATAATGCGGTGCGCCATATGGGCGCCGTGCTGGGGGCTTTCGAGGACGAGCTGTTCCCGGCGCTCGACCGCAAGGTGACAAGCATGCCGGTCGTGCCCGACGGCGCAAAGCGCTCGACCATGAACATCAACTCGATCCATGGCGGCCAGACGGAGGATTTCCGGCCCGGCCTGCCCTCGCCCAACGTGCCCGATTCGTGCCGGCTGACCATCGACCGCCGCTTCCTGCTCGAAGAGGATTTGGGCACGGTCAAAAGCGAGGTGACCAATATCCTCGACCGGCTGAAGCGCGAGCGGAAAAAATTCGACTACGAAATCCGCGACCTGATGGAGGTGCTGCCGCTGATGACCGAGCGCGATGCGCCGGTGGTCAAGGCGGTGGCGCAAGGCATCATGGAGATATTCGACCGCGAGCCCGACTACGTGATTTCGCCCGGCACCTACGACCAGAAGCACATTGCCCGCATCGGCCACATCTATGACTGTATCGCCTATGGCCCGGGCATTCTCGACCTCGCCCATAGGCCCGACGAATGGGTCGGGATATCAGACATGGTAGAATCCGCCAAGGTGATGGCGATCGGGCTGAACATACTGCTCAGGAGCGCACGGTAATCCGGCAGCGACGGGGCAAGCTTCAATTGCTTGAGTCGGCGGCTAACGGAAAAACATTCCTGCTGGCGCCGCCGGAAAGCACGAAACGCAATTTACTCCTCGGCGAAATCACGCTTCTATCCACCGGGTTTTGAACATTTTTTTGAGCATATCGGGAGCTGCACGATGAAATTATGGAAAACCATTCTCACCGCTGCGGGCCTGGTTCTGGCCGCCGGAACATCGGCATTTGCCGCGCGGACCGATCTGGTCATCGGCATTCCGCTCGAACCCCCGCATCTCGATCCGACAGCGGGTGCCGCGGCGGCGATCGATGAAGTGCTTTACGCCAACGTGTTCGAGGGGTTGACCCGCATCGGCTCGAACGGCGAGGTGCTGCCGGATCTCGCCGACAGCTGGACCATTTCCGATGACGGCAAGGCCTACACCTTCAAGCTCCACACCGGCGTGAAATTCCATGACGGCACCGATTTCAACGCCGACGACGTGAAATTCTCGCTCGACCGCGCCAGTGCCGACAACTCCGTCAACGCGCAAAAGGGCCTGTTCGCCGCCATCGATACGGTCGAGGTGGTCGATCCGGCGACGGTCAAGATCACGCTGAAGAACCCGCAAAGCTCCTTCCTCTACAATATGGGCTGGGGCGACGCGGTTATCGTCGCGCCTGAGACAGCCGACACCAACAAGGAAAAGCCTGTTGGCACCGGACCGTTCAAGTTCCAGAGCTGGGCCAAAGGCTCATCGATCACGCTGATCAAATCCGACACTTACTGGGGTGCCCCGGTTGCTCTCGACAAAGCCGAATTCCGTATCGTCACGGATGCCGCAGCCGCCGTGCCGGCGCTGCTTTCCGGCGATGTTCAGGCCTTCCCTTTCTTCGATCCCGACAGCGTCGCGCAGATCCAGGGCGACCCGCGCTTCAAGGTGGTGATCGGCGCGACCGAGGGTGAGACCATCCTTTCGATGAACAACAAGAAGTCGCCGTTCGACAAGCTGCAGGTCAGGCAGGCGATTTCGTTTGCGCTCGACCGCAAGGCGATCATCGACGGCGCCTCGGCCGGCCTTGGCGTGCCGATCGGCTCGCACATGTCGCCCGCCAACAAGGCCTATGTCGACCTCACCGGCCTCTATCCGCACAATGTCGACAAGGCCAGGGAACTGCTGAAGGAAGCCGGCCTGGAGAGCGGCTTCAAGGCGACGCTGAAACTGCCGCCGCCTTCCTATGCGCGGCTTGGCGGCGAGATCATCGCGTCGCAGCTTCGCGATGTCGGCATCGATCTGCAGATCGTGCCCGTGGAATGGGCGCAGTGGCTGGACCAGGTCTTCACCAAAAAGGACTATGACCTGACCATCGTGTCCCACACCGAGCCCAACGACATCGATATCTATTCGCGCAAGGATTATTACTTCAACTACGACAATCCGACCTTCGACAAGATCATCGCCGATCTGAACCTCACCTCCGATGAGGCCAAGCGCATGACGCTGCTCGGCGAGGCGCAGAAGATACTGGCCGACGACGCCGTGGTCGGCTTCCTCTACGAACTGCCGAAAGCCGGCGTCTGGGACGCCAAGCTGGAAGGTTTTTGGGAAAACGCGCCGATCCAGGCCAACGACCTGACCAAGGTGAAGTGGACGGAGTGAGGCAGCTGACAGAAAGGCGAAACTTGCACTCCGTCGCACCCCCCTCTGTCCTGCCGGACATCTCCCCCTCAAGGGGGGAGATCGAGCCCTCATCGCGGCTTTCGCTAACCATCAGCCTTGCAAGGCCAGCGCCGGCATGGAAACTGCCAATCTCCCCCCTTGAGGGGGAGATGTCCGGCAGGACAGAGGGGGGTCCGGCGCGACAGCCCGACCGCTCGATCGCTTCCGTTCCGCCCCCATGACCGCCTATCTCCTCAAGCGTCTTGCCATCGCCCTCATCACGCTGGTTCTGGCCTCCATGGTGGTCTTCGCCGTGCTGGAGATCATTCCCGGCGACCCGGCGCGGCTGATGCTTGGCATGAACGCCAGCGCCGACCAAGTCGATTTGCTGCGCAACCAGATGGGTCTCAACGCGCCCCTTGCCTCGCGCTATCTGCACTGGGCCGGTGGCTTGCTGAGCCTCGATTTCGGCCGTTCCTACACCTATTCGGTGCCGGTCATCGATCTGGTCCGCGAGCGCGTCGTTGTCTCCCTGCCGCTGGCGCTGATCGCGCTGGCGCTGTCCACTATCATTGCCATTCCGGTCGGGCTGTTTTCCGCCGGCCGGCACGGACGGGCCGGGGACACGATTGCGATGGGTGCCGCCCAGCTTGGCGTCGCCGTGCCGAACTTCTGGTTTGCGCTGATGCTGATCTACCTGTTTGCCGTCTGGCTGCGGCTGGTGCCGGCGGGTGGCTTTCCGGGGTGGAGCGCGGGCGTCTGGCCAGCACTGAAATCGCTGTTCCTGCCGGCGATCGCGCTCGCCCTGCCGCAAGCGGCGATCCTCGCCCGCGTCACCCGCTCGGCGCTGATCGAAGTGCTGAACGAGGACTATATCCGCACCGCCCGGGCCAAGGGCCTGCCCTATCGCGCGGTGCTTTGGCGGCACGCGCTGCGCAACGCCATGATCCCGGTGCTGACCATTCTCGGCCTGCAATTCGCCTTTCTGCTCGCCGGCACCATCATCATCGAGAACGTCTTTTACCTGCCGGGCCTTGGCCGGCTGGTGTTCCAGGCGATCACCCAGCGCGACCTGATCGTCGTCGAAAGCGTCGTCATGCTGCTGGTCGCCGCCGTCATCGCCGTCAACCTGCTTGTCGATCTCTCCTATGCGGTCGTCGATCCGCGCCTGAGAAGCCGCCAATGACGCTGCGCTTCGACATCCCGGAAGAAAATTTTGCCGACATCCTAGCCAAGGCCTTCACCAACCGCTCGTTTCTCGCCGGCTTCGTCATCACCGCACTGGTGGCAGCGATTGCCATCGTCTCGTTTTTCTGGACGCCTTTTGACGTCACCAGGCTGATCATCGCCGACAAGACCCAGGCACCCTCGCCGGCGCACTGGTTCGGCACCGACCATTTCGGCCGCGACATTCTTTCCATGATCATGGTCGGCGCCCGCAATTCGATCGCCGTGGCGTTGGTGGCGGTCGGCATTGGCATGGGCATCGGCGTGCCGCTCGGCGCCTTTGCCGCGGCGCGCGGCGGCATCGTCGACGAAGCGGTGATGCGGCTGAACGATCTCGTCTTCGCCTTCCCTGCCCTGCTCTCGGCGATCATGATCACCGCCATTTTCGGGCCGGGCGCGCTCAACGCCATCATCGCCATCGGCATCTTCAACATCCCGGTCTTTGCCCGCGTCGCCCGGGCCGGTGCGCTGGCGATCTGGCCGCGCGAATTCATCCTCGCCGCGCGCGCCGCCGGCAAAGGCAAAACGCTGATCACGCTGGAACATGTGCTGCCCAACATCCTCACTTTGCTGCTGGTGCAAGGCACCATCCAGTTCGCGCTCGGCATCCTGGCCGAAGCCGGGCTTTCCTATGTCGGGCTGGGCACACAGCCGCCAATGCCGAGCTGGGGGCGGATGCTGTTCGACGCGCAGACCCGCATGGTGGTGGCGCCGTGGATGGCGATCTTTCCGGGCATGGCGATCGTCGTCACCGTGCTTGGCCTGAACCTGCTCGGCGACGGTATTGCCGACATCCTCGACCCCAAATCGCGGCGGCAGCGATGAGCCTGCTCGAAATCGAGAAACTGTCGCTGAGCATCGGCGACACGCCGATCCTGCGGGATGTCGAGCTCTCCGTCGCGCCCGGCGAGGTGATGGGGCTGGTCGGCGAATCCGGCTCGGGCAAGTCGATAACGGCGCTGACGGTGATGCAGCTTCTGCCCTGGGCGGCGCGCGCCACGGGGCGTGTCATCTTCGACGGCATCGACATCCTTGCGGCCAGCGAAGATCAGATGTGCGCGCTGCGCGGCGACGATATCGGCATGGTTTTCCAGGAGCCGATGACGGCACTGAATCCGGTCAAGACCATTGGCGAGCAAGTCGCCGAAGGCATCCGCTGGCACACCAGGGCAAACCGAGCCGACGCCGAGGACCACGCGCGAAAAATGCTCGACCGGGTCGGCCTGCCGGCGGCGCAGTTTCCTTTGTCACGCTATCCGCACGAGCTTTCCGGCGGCCAGCGCCAGCGCGTCGTCATCGCCATTGCCTGCGCGCTGAAACCCAAGCTGCTGATCGCCGACGAGCCGACGACGGCGCTCGACGTCGTGCTGCAGGCGCAGATCCTCGACCTGTTGCGCGACCTGGTCGCGGAAAACCGCATGGGCCTGCTCTTGATCTCGCACGACCTTGCGGTGGTGACCGAGATGGCGGATCGCATCACCATCCTGCGCCATGGCGAAGTGATGGAGGCCGGCGACACGGCGCGCACTTTGTCGGAGCAGCTCCATCCCTATACGCGACAACTGGCGCAGGCCTCTATGCATGTCCCGGCGCGCGCCAGGTCACATGAGGTCGGCCCGGACAACCCCCTGCTCCAGGGTGCCAAACCCCTGCTTCAGGTAGACAGCGTGACGCGGGACTATCCGGGACGTCGAAAATCGCTGCTGAAGCGGGCGGCCCCGATCCGCGCCGTCGACGATGTCTCGTTCTCGATTGATCCCGGCCAGTCAGTGGCTCTGGTCGGACGTTCGGGCTGCGGCAAGTCCACGCTTGCCCGCATGGTCCTGGCGCTGGACGGGCCGACATCGGGAACGATCCGGTTTCGGGGGCAGGTCATCACCGGCAAGAGCGAGGCTGAGCTCAAGCCGGCGCGCCGCGACATGCAGGTGGTGTTCCAGGACCCTTACGGCTCTTTCGACCCGCGCCTGAAGGTCGAAAAGCTGGTCGGCGAGCCACTGCACGTCCTGGAGAAGAAGCCGACGAATGCCGAGCGGCGCGAGATGGTGGCAAAGGCCTTGCACGAGGTCGGCCTCAGCCCACGCGACATGGACAAATATCCGCACGAATTTTCAGGCGGCCAGCGCCAGCGCCTGTCGATCGCCCGCGCCATCATCACCCGCCCCAAACTGGTCGTCGCAGACGAGCCGGTCTCGGCCCTCGACGTCTCGATCCGCGCCCAGGTGCTCGACTTGTTCGCCGAGCTCAACCAGAAGCTCGGCATCGCCTATCTGTTCATCACCCACGATCTGACCGTCGCCCGCGCCATCACCGACGCGGTGATGGTCATGCATGAGGGCAAGATCGTCGAGCGCGGTAGGACGAGCGAGGTTCTCGACCATCCGCAATCCGAAGCCGCCAAGGCGCTGGTCACCGCGGCTCCGGACCTGCACCGGGCAATAGCGCGCCGGTTACACGAACAAGGGTGAGCGGCGGGCCGCTTCAGGCTTGCGTTTGCGGCTTCACCGCATCGGCAGGGCTGATGTCGAGCAGGTCGAGCGTGCGGCGCAAGAGCTTCATCTCGTTCCCGGCAAGTTGTGAATCGGCTTTGGCGATCTCGGCCATGTGGCGGGCAAGCAGCTTGCGCCGCTCGACGTCGAGGTCACGGAACTGCGCGATGGCTTGCGAGCTGTTGGTCTCGTAGCCGAACTCGTTCAGATATTCGATGACGCTGTCGATGCTGGCTTCCGGAATGCCGAAGGCTTCCCGGCAGATGCGCCTGAGCGCGACCATTTCGCTCTCGCTGACCGAGCCGTCGGCGAGAATCATACGAAACAGCATGAGCAGTTCCGCCGACAGCACAGGATCGTCCGCAACCTTGCGCACGCCGGGGTCGCCGTCGAAGATCAAGCGTATCTGGTCCAGTAAAGCGAATGCCATCAGCGTCCCTTTCCGATTCGTCAAATGCATGTCGCTCAAAAGTGTGCAGCGGTTTTGAGATAACGACATGCATAAAACAAAAGAGCCAAGCGCGTCGCGGCGCGCTTGGCATAGGTAGCGCGGAATCGGCCTTGCGCAAACGGGTCGGCTGGGTTCGAACGGGGCAATCGCTTCAGGTTTTTAATTCGCCTCCTCATCCTTTTCCGGGCATTGGCGCTGCCCTTCACCTGCCTGCCGGTGTCCAGTTGATAGATGGGTAACACTTTGAACCGGATACATGGGTTACAGTTTTCCCCCTGTGCTGTCGGCCGCAGCGCCAAGCGGTCTGGTTGGCGCGGCGCTGCGGCGGACAAGTTTCATGCGCCTGGTGTCGAGGATGCCGAGCGGATGGGCATGGAAGCTGAGCGCCCATTCACCATCCTCGGTCTCTGCGGCGGCGACCGCTTCGCCGGCCAGCGTCTTGGAAACGTAGATGAAGCCGCCATTCCACCTGATCTCGCCGTTGTGACGCACGCTGCGCACCGCCGCCTCGGCCGGATAGTCGGGCTCGGGCGGTGTCGCGGGCATGGCGCGCGGCGAGGCGCGGTAATGCTGCGCCGGGGTGTCCATGGCCAGCGCCTCATGCGGACGCTCCTCATTGTAGCTGCGCCGGAAGGCCTCGAAGGCCTGGCTCTGGGCCATTCTGTCGGCCTCCGGCGTCTTGGCCAGCGGCAGCATGGTCAGGTGGAAGCGCTCGTGGCGCCCGTTCTGCTGCGGCTTGCCGGGCGCGATCCGCTCCAGCGTGATGCCGAGCTTGATGAAGCGCACCGAAAGCGGCGTCAGCCCGGTGACGCCGGCCGATGCGAAAGGCGGGCCATTGTCGCTTCTGAGCCGATCTGGCAGACCATGCTCCTCAAACAGCCGCTCGAATACCGGCCAGGCCTCATCGTCCGCCGTCGAGCCCGTCGCTTCGAGCGCCAAAAGGTAGCGGCTCGACGCATCCATCACCGTCAACGGTTCGCAGCGCCACCCGTCACGGGTCCGGAACCAGCCCTTGTGATCGCCCGTCCATACCGCGTTCGGCTCCTCGGCTTGCGGCCATGGTCCGTTGCCACAGGCCCGCAGCCGTGCCCGCTTGCGGACGCTGACAAGCCCGTGCCGCGCAAGGATCGCACCAGCCGTCGAGGCCGACGGCCACAGCAGCTCGGGAGCGGTGCGCTTGAGCCGCGCCATGATCTTCTTCGGGCCCCACAGCGGGTGCGTCTCCTTGGCCGCAACGATCCGCTCCACCAGATCCAGGGCCGTCGCTCGGCCATGATTGAGCGGCGCCCGCGGCAGATCATGCAGGCCTTCCGGGCCGAGCGCGCGATAGCGACCAAGCCATTTGTAGCCGGTCTTGCGCGATACGCCGTAGGCCACACAAAGCTCGCTCATCGTCTCCTCACCCGCCAGGCACTCCACAACAAACCGAAGCCGCTCGTCCATGATGCCAGTCTCTTGCCAAACCATCGCCGGTCCTCCCGGCGGACAAGAAAACTGTCACCCATGCAATCGGTCCATTCTGTTACCTATCTATCCGGTTCGGACACCGGCATCCTCTCCCCGTATAGCGACGGGGAGAGGGGCGCTCTCGTCACCGGTTTCGCCAATCACCAGCGTCGCAGGAAGGGCGCCGAAGCTGCGGCCAGCCCCTTCTCCTGCCCGGCAGGGCGATGAGGGGCGGCGCCAAGATCGACAATTGGCGCCGCATCCTTCTGTCCACTTCCCACCAAGCTGCTGGCCGATCCGGCGAACCCGCTGCGCGCGCTGATTGGTGTGTGACGGCGCGCCTGATAGTATGCGGTTGTACGAATCATGTTGGAGGAGCCACACATGAATCTCAGTGCGCCTACACAGCTTATTTTCATCATATCCCTTGTTATCGCCATTCTCGGCCTTCTTGCCGCTTTTGGCGTCCTTGCGTTTATTCCCATACCCGCGGTTTGGATTGCCCTCATCGCTTATATCGTGCTTGCCGGTGGCTGCTTGATGCGCGGCGCTTAAGCACTCAGATCTCAGGCAACTCGGAGCGCCCGGCCACAAGCCGGGCGCTTTTGATTTTGAGGGATGGTCTGTTAGACTCCATGGGCGGAAGGAAAGCTCATGCCCGCCGAGAGCGAAGACGGCAGCCGCCATGAAAATCCCGGCCTCGACCGGTTCGAGATGGTGCGGCGCGCGCCCAGCCCTCGGCTCCGGTGCGCGGTCACCGACATCTGCGGCTACCGCGAAACAATGCCCGGCCGTTTCCGCAACGTCGAATATGCATCGCTGATCGTCCCACTGGTCATCAGCTTTGCTGAACCCTTCGCCATCGGGCTCGGCAAGGAGCCGGGCGACAATGACCGCTTCGCCAGTTTCGCCGCCGGCCTCTATGCCGGTCCGGTGGTGATCGAATCCTTCGGCGGTGCCTGCTGCGTCCAGGTCAATTTCACGCCGCTTGGCGCCCGCCGCTTCTTCGGCCTTCCGATGAGCGAACTGACCGATCGCATGGTCGGCCTCGACGATGTGCTCGGCCTTGAAGGCATCGCGCTGCGCGAAAGGCTTGGAAACGCGCGCGACTGGAGCGCACGCTTTGCCATCGTCGAGGCATTCGTCGCGACACGGCTGACTGAGACCCGGGAAACGCAGGCCGAAATCGTCTGGGCCTATGACCGGATCATCGTTTCGGGCGGCCGCATTCGTGTCTCATCGCTCGCGGACGGGCTGGGCTGGAGCCGTAAGCATCTCGCAGGAAAATTCTCCAACGCGATCGGCGTCGGCCCTAAGACGCTGTCGCGCATCGTCCGCTTCAACCGGGCGCTCGGGCTGTCAAGGCAGGACCAATCCGATTGGGCCGATATCGCCGCCGATTGCGGCTATGCAGACCAGGCGCATCTGGTTCGCGAATTCCGCAACCTTGCCGGCGAAACGCCGACGATGCTTGCCGCCCAGGCATAGACACGCAGGGTCCTTTGCAGGACGCTCAGGTAACATTTCTTCAAGACGCCGCAACAGGCTTCGCCCAGACTGGGTTATCACCAACCCAACTGAAGGAAATCGCCATGACCATGTCCGTCGAACCGCCCAGACTCTATCCCACCTTGCGCTACCGCAATGCCGCGAAGATGATCGATTGGCTGGGTGAAGCCTTCGGCTTTGCCGTTCATGCCCGCTACGGCGAAGGCGATATCGTCCATCACGCCGAACTGACTTTCGGCTCCTCGATGATCATGCTGGGCACCGCACGCGACGACAAGTTTGGCCAGATGATCGGTGCACCGAGCCCAGGTGGTGGCAGATCGATCTATGTCGCCGTCGACGATGCCGATGCCGCCTACGCCAAAGCCAAGAAGGCCGGCGCCGAAATACTGGAAGAGCTCACCGACCGCGACTATGGCAGCCGCGAGTTCATCTGCCGCGATCCGGAAGGCAATGTCTGGTCGTTTGGAACTTACTGGCCGAAGGCCAGCGAGCCCGCCAGCTAACGCGCCAAACCAAAAATGGCGTCGCAGTCGAGGTGGATCTCCAGCTCCGCTGCGACCTCGTCCAGCGCCCGTTCGACCTCGGCGCGATAATCGATGCCGCCGCCTTTGACGCCGAGGTTTTCCAGGAATTTCGCCCGAAAAGCGTCGGCGGAAAACAGCCCGTGCAAATAGGTGCCCGATACCTTGCCGTCGGTCGAGATAGCGCCGTCATCGACGCCATTGATGACGGCGGATGGCCGCAGCGTGTCCGGACCGGTGGTGCGGCCGAGATGGATCTCATAGCCTTCGAGCGGCAGGTCGAATTGCACCGAGTGCGCGCTGACGTTGCGCACCGTCTTTTCCGGCTCCATCACCGTTTCGACGTCGAGCAGGCCAAGCCCTTCGGTCTCGGTAACGCTGCCCTCGATGCCGTCGGGGTCGCGCACGATACGGCCGAGCATCTGAAAGCCGCCGCAGATGCCGACCACATGCCCGCCGCGCTTGCGATGGGCGACAAGATCACGGTCCCAGCCATTCTCGCGAAATCTCAGGAGATCGCCGATCGTCGACTTGGAGCCGGGAATGACCACCAGCCCGGCGTCCTCCGGGAGATGCTGACCGGGCGGCACGAAGACAACCTCGACTTCGCGTTCGGCCTTGAGCGGGTCGAGATCGTCGAAATTGGCGATGCGTGAAAGCATCGGCACCGCGACCTTCAACGCGCGCTTCTCGCCGGAAGTCAGGCGCTCAAGCACAACGGAATCTTCCGAGGGCAGCCGCGCCGCCGCCTTCAGCCACGGCACGACGCCAAAACAGCGCCAGCCGGTGAATGTCTCGATCGCCTTGATGCCGTCATCGAACAGCGAGACGTCGCCGCGGAACTTGTTGATGAGATAGCCGGCGATCATGCGCCGGTCCTCTTCCGGCAGGATCAGGTGGGTGCCGGCGATCGAGGCGATGACGCCGCCGCGATCGATATCGCCGACGAGGATCACCGGCACATTGGCGCGCGTTGCAAAGCCCATATTGGCAATGTCGCGGCTCCTGAGATTGATCTCGGCCGGCGAGCCGGCGCCCTCGACGATGACCAGATCGGCGCCCTCACCGACCTTTGCCCAGGAGTCCAGCACGGCATCCATCAGCCGGCCCTTCAACGCTTGGTAGTCGCGTGCCCGCGCCTCGCCGAACACCTTGCCCTGCACCACCACTTGTGCGCCGGTATCGGTCTGCGGCTTGAGCAGCACCGGGTTCATGTGGATGGAAGGCGCAACGCCACAGGCGATCGCCTGCAGCCATTGGGCGCGGCCGATCTCGCCGCCGCCGGCGCCCGGAATGTCGGCGACGGCGGCATTGTTCGACATGTTCTGCGGCTTGAACGGCCGCACTTTCAGTCCACGTTTTTTCGCTGCGCGGCATAGCCCCGCGACCAGCACCGTCTTGCCGACATCGGAGCCCGTGCCTTGCAGCATGATCGCTCTGGCCATCAGTCCTTGCCCTGTGCCGTCGTTCCGGTGATCGTCGACTTGGCCGCCAGCGGGCCGCCGCGCCAGATGTAGAGCGCCAAGAGAGGCTCCTTGCCGGTGCGCATGGCGTGGCTGACATCGGAGGCATGGTGGATCACCTCACCCGCCTCGCGCCTGCGAAATTCGCCTCCGCCCATGCGCCATTCGGCGCCGCCGGTCAGCGGAATGTAGATCTCCTCGGCGACGTGATGATGGTCGGGATAGACGATATCAGGCCCGAGGATCAGCAGGCCGGCCGCAACCTCGTCGTTGACGAAATGGCCGCGCGTGCCGAATACTTCCAGCCACCCGTAATTGTCGATGAACGTCTTGCCGAAATCCGCCTCGCCGTAGGTCTGCCCCCAGTGCAACTCCCCGCGACGCTCGGCAACCAGCCGCACCAATGGCTGGGCGTTCGCTGCAGCGAGCTCGACGATTCGGTCGAGCTGGCGCAGGCAAGCGAGCGGATGCGGCTCGAGCGGACGCGCCGGCATGGCCCAGCCGATCCGAGCCACGGCATCGCGCACCAGCGCATTATCGAACGTCTCGAGATAGGCATGGAAACGTTTGAGCAGCTCATCGAAATTTGTCGTCACGCCTTGCTCCAGACACGCATTAGCGCACACCCGCTTCACAGATGGTCGGCTTGCGCGGCGGCATCATTGGTCTAGATTGAGCGGCGCGCAAAGCCAAAAACGACAGGCCAGCAGGCCGGAAACATCAGGGAGCACGCTATGGACGCCGCTGTCGATGCGAGCACCAGCCAGTTCGAGCTCAACGAGGACCAGCGCGCCATCCAGGAGATGGCCGAGGCCTTCGCCGCCGACCGGGTCGCGCCGAATGCGCTCGACTGGGACCGCAACAAGCATTTTCCGGCAGATGTGATCCGCGAGACGGGCCCGCTCGGCCTTGGCGGCATCTATATCAGCGACGATGTCGGCGGCTCGGCCCTCGGCCGGCTCGACGCCGTGCTGATCTTCGAGGCGCTCTCGCGCGCCGATCCGGCCTTCTCTTCCTTCATCTCGATCCACAACATGGCGGCGTCGATGATCGACCGCTTCGGCAGCGACGAACAGCGCCAGCGCTTCCTGCCGAAGCTGACCTCGATGGAATGGCTGGCGAGCTATTGCCTGACCGAGCCGGGCTCGGGGTCGGATGCCGCGGCGCTGAAGACGCGCGCGGTGAAGGGCGGCGGCGACTATGTGCTGAACGGCGTCAAGCAGTTCATCTCGGGCGCCGGCGACAGCGACATCTACATCGTCATGGCGCGCACCGGCGCCGACGGGCCGAAGGGCATTTCCACCTTCGTCGTGCCGAAGGATGCGCCCGGCCTGTCCTTCGGCGCCAACGAGCACAAGATGGGCTGGCACATGCAGTCGACCCGCCAGGTCATCTTCGAGGACTGCAAGGTGCCTGCGCAAAACCTGCTCTCGGCCGAAGGCGCCGGCTTCGGCATCGCCATGGCCGGGCTCGACGGCGGCCGGCTCAACATCGCCGCCTGTTCGCTGGGCGGCGCCCAATCGGCGCTCGACAAGGCGCTGGCCTACACCGCCGAGCGCAAGGCCTTCGGATCCAAGATCAACCAGTTCCAGGCGCTGCAATTCAAGCTCGCCGACATGGAGACCGAGCTGCAAGCAGCGCGCATCTTCCTCTATGCCGCCGCCTCGAAGCTCGACCGCAACGCGCCCGATGCCTCGAAATGGTCGGCGATGGCCAAGCGCTTCGTCACCGACATCGGCTTCAACGTCGCCAATGACGCCCTGCAACTGCATGGCGGTTATGGCTATTTGCACGACTACGGCATTGAGAAGCTGGTGCGGGACCTGCGTGTCCACCAGATCCTCGAAGGCACCAACGAGATCATGCGCGTCATCATCGCGCGCGCCCTGATCGGCCGCTGAGCATTTTGCAGCCAAGTGGAATCACTTGGCGTCGCAGAAATGCGGCTAAACAAACAGATAGAGCGGGATATCTCTTCAATCCTGAACATCCCGCTCTGGCAAAACCGGGAGAAAACGATGACCACCATCGCCTTTATCGGCCTCGGCAACATGGGCAATCCGATGGCCGCCAACCTCGTCAAGGCAGGACATACCGTGCACGGCTTCGACCTGATGCCGGAGAATCTCGTCATCGCCAGGGACCATGGCGTCGTCGTCATGGCCAATGCCATTGCCGCGGTGAAGGGGGCCGATGTGGTCATCACCATGCTGCCGGCCGGCAAGCACGTCCTGTCGGTCTACGAAGACATCGCGCCCAAGGCGAAAAAAGGCGCGCTGTTCATCGATTCCTCGACCATCGACGTCGAATCGGCACGAAAAGCCCACGCCATTGCCGCCAGACATGAGCTGCTGTCGATCGACGCGCCGGTTTCCGGCGGGACCGGCGGCGCCGCCGCCGGCACGCTGACCTTCATGGCCGGCGGCTCGAAGGACGCCTTCGCCAAAGCCGAGCCAGTCCTCACGCCGATGGCCGGCCGTATCGTCCATTGCGGCGATGACGGCGCCGGACAGGCGGCAAAGATCTGCAACAACATGATCCTCGGAATTTCGATGATCGGCGTCGCCGAAGCCTTCGTTCTGGCGGAAAAGCTCGGCCTGTCGCATCAGGCGCTGTTCGACGTCGCCTCGACCTCCTCCGGCCAATGCTGGTCGCTGACCACCTACTGCCCGGTGCCTGGTCCGGTGCCGACATCGCCGGCCAACAATGGCTACAGGCCTGGGTTTGCCGCAGCATTGATGCTGAAGGACCTGAAACTGTCACAGGAAGCCGCGCAAAGTGCCGGCGCGGTGACGCCGCTCGGCGCCGAAGCCGCCCAGCTTTATGCGCTGTTCAACGCCCAAGGACACGCCGGTGCCGATTTTTCCGGCATCATAAACTTTTTGCGCGGTACCCCGGCGTAAGCCTCGAACTCGACGAGGCTTTTCGATTTCCCGGCAAAAGAAACATCGCAAATTTAGATTTGCTTAAACTCTCGATAACCCCCCGGTAACGATGTGCCTGTAAAACGGAATGCGAGGCGGCATATCGCATCCGCCCGGCGCTCCGGATCAGGTCTCGCGTACCGGAGCCCGTAAGTTTCGCAAGTGTTCCGTTAGCGAAGCGCCATGCGTATCTGGCAAAGCCGCGTTCCCGATGGAGCGCGGTTTTTGCATTTCGTATTCTTCAAGGACAGTGACACGATCGCCCCGGCGCGCCTCCAGATGATCGTCGGCCTGGTGGCGGCGATCCTGAGCTACGTCGACCCACAGGTGGAGCGCGAGGGTTCCGGTCGCTCGTCATGTTCGTTCCATGGCCTCGCGATCGAATCCCCCCGCCGCCGTGAGCACGATCTGAGATGACCTAGCTCCTGAAGCTCATTGGATCGAACATCATGAAACCTTCTCATTTTTAAGCCGTTATCGCCGGTATGTCCGAGGCTAAATTCAAGCCGAAATCGATCTCCAAATCGCGCGATGCCGAGAAGTCGCGCCAGGAGAAGCAATCGACTGTCGAAGTCGCGTCTGAGTTCGCCGGCGCGGCCCCGCCGCCGGACTTCATCGAACCCGATCCAGAGCTCACTCCTGAGGAGGCCGAGCAGGCACGCAAGAGATACTTGCTGAGGCGTTTCTGGATCAGCGCGCGCGGTTATTGGGGCCGCGGAGGCGATAGGCTCGCATGGCCGTTCACGATCGGGCTCTTGGTCCTGATCATCATCAATGTCGGCTTCCAGTATGGGATCAATGTCTGGAACCGCGCAATTTTCGACGCCCTTGAGCAACGCAATGCCCGCACCGTTTATATCCTGAGCGCCGTTTTCGTGCCGCTCGTGCTCGGAAGCGGCAGCCTTGTCGTTGCGCAAGTCTTCCTTCGCATGACGATTCAGCGCCGCTGGCGTTCCTGGCTCGCCACCGCGGTCATCGCGCGTTGGCTTGCAAGCGGCCGCTACTTTCAGTTGAACCTCGTCGGCGGCGATCACCAGAACCCCGAAGCCCGCATCACCGAGGATTTGCGGATTGCCACCGAATCTCCGGTCGATTTCATCGCCGGCGTCATCAACGCGTTTCTGTCGGCCTCGACCTTCATCGTGGTGCTCTGGACGATCGGTGGGGCCTTGACCCTGACGATCGCAGGTTCGACCGTGACCATTCCCGGCTTTCTCGTCATCACCGCGGTAACCTATGCCGCGATCACATCCACCTCGATGGCGGTCATTGGCCGCCACTTCGTCCGCCTCTCCGAGGAAAAAAATCAGGCGGAAGCCGAATTCCGCTACACGCTGACGCGGGTGCGGGAAAACGGCGAGAGTATAGCATTGCTCGGTGGCGAGGAGGAGGAGCGTAGCGGCATCGACAAGACGTTCGCCCATGTGCTCAAGCAATGGGCGCTTCTTACAGGCCAGCACATGCGCACAGCGCTGGTGTCGCAGGGGGCAAGTTTGTTTGCGCCTGTCGTGCCCGTTTTGCTTTGCGCTCCAAAGTTTCTCGAAGGCAGCATGACACTTGGACAGGTAATGCAGGCTGCCTCTGCCTTTGCCATCGTGCAGGGCGCGTTCGGATGGCTGGTCGACAACTACCCCCGTCTCGCCGATTGGAACGCCTGCGCACGGCGCATCGCCTCACTGATGATGTCACTCGACGGACTCGAGCGCGCGGAACAGAGCAACACACTGGGACGCATAAAGCGCGGCGAAACTGCAGGCGATGCGATGCTCAACCTGAACAATCTGTCCGTGTCGCTCGACGACGGCACCGCAGTGGTCAAGGAAACTAGGGTCGTGATCGAACCAGGCGAGCGGGTGCTCGTTGCCGGCGAATCCGGCTCAGGCAAGAGTACGTTGGTGCGGGCCATCGCAGGTCTGTGGCCGTGGGGTGGCGGCAGCGTCAACATCCGCGCCGACAGACGGCTGTTCATGCTGCCGCAAAGGCCTTACGTACCTACCGGGACGCTTCGCCGCGCAGTCGCCTATCCAGGCGCCGCCGATCGCTGGACGCTGGGTAAGATCAAGGCTGCCCTCAACAAGGTCGGACTCGATTATCTGAACGACAAGATCGAGGACGACGCGCCATGGGACCAGACCTTGTCGGGTGGCGAAAAGCAGCGGCTCGCCTTCGCACGTCTTCTGCTGCACAGCCCCGATATCATCGTGCTGGATGAAGCAACGTCAGCACTCGATGAAAAGAGTCAGGACAAGATGATGGAGATGATCATTCACGAATTGCCGAAGGTCACCATCATAAGCGTAGCGCATCGCGCCGAGCTGGAAGCCTTCCATAGCCGCAAGATCACATTGGAGCGGCGCGAGGGCGGCGCAAAGCTTGTCAGCGACGTCGATCTTGTCCAGCGTAAGAGCAGACGGAACTTGCTTGTGCGATTTCTCGGGCGCCGGCGCGCCTACCGAAACGCAGCACGACATTGAGCAAAGCGGCGCTGCCCGAGACAAAAAGTGAAGTCCGCCGGGCGGGCCTGGGGCAAGGGCAGCAAGAAAGCAGCCCGCGCCGCGCGCACTGCGAACTAAGTCCGACGTCTGCTCGATGGCTTGGCGATGGCGGCTTGGCCGACAACTTCGGGCGCATCGCCGGCCCCGATGGCAGATGATCGTCGGCCTGGTAGCGGCGGTCCTGACCTACGTCGACGACCGCCGCGTCAGCTGCGCTACTTGCGTGCGAGCAAGACGTGAGCCTCTTGGGGGAATGTCAGCTCCCCTCCAATTGAATAGATTGCCAGCGAGGAACTTAGATCACCCATGATCGCTGCTATGACTGCGTCCCGATGTCCGGCCTCCATTCCGCTGACCAGCCCAGCCTGCGGAGTCGCTGCCAGCTGTAGTCGCACATATTCCTTTGGCGAGGGGAATCGGATGTTCTGTGTCGTCGTGTGGATGGTCACCTGACGAAATCCCGCCCCGGCCACCAATCGGTAAAGCTCGTCCGCATCGGCGAGTGAATGCTCGGACCGTTTCGTCGCCGAAGCGCCTGGACCGAGATGCCGATCCAGGGCATCCGCCAGCGCCTTTGCCGCAGGAGTATGCTCAATAGCGCTGAAAACGCTTAAGGCCAGCCGGCCGTCAGGCAGCAGAACCCGGAACATCTCACGCAGCGCACTCGATCGGTCCGGAAAAAACTGCAGTCCGAGCTGGCAAAGAACCAGATCGAAGGTGGCGTCAGGGAACGGCATTTCGAGCGCGCTTCCCTCGTGCCAGTCAATACGCGGTCCAGCGCCGCTAGGGAGCGATCGAGCAACGGCAAGCATGCCCGTGTTGATGTCGAGGCCGACGACCTGCCCACTTCCCATACGCTCGGCCGCCGAGCGTGCCACCACCCCTGTGCCGCAAGCTACGTCCAGAACCCGCTCACCAGATCGAGGCGCAGCACGATCCACCAGGTCGGCAGCCCACAGGGCTGTGATTGCCGGAACCAGGTAGCGCTCGTAGAGTTCCGCGGCGCTACCTTCCAGCTGCCATTGCTCCTGCCGGGCCATAGCGTCCCTCCCGCACAATGAGCCGCTCCGACAACGGGCCCGATCGGCGCTTCAAGCAGCCATCATAAAGCGCCTATCTGTCACAGAGCAACCGGGCGATAGAAACAAGGATACAGAGCAGATCGTTAGGACGGTCCGCACACCTTGCGAGCGTCGCTTGCTGGAGCTGCGTTAGTCAGTCGGAGGCTAATGGCGTTTTTAACGGAACGCTAATATAAAAGGACGTTCGAACGAGCAGCGCCTGCCAAATCCCTGAGGGAATGCCATGCGAAGGTTCATCTTCACGGCAATGTGTATCGCCGCCGCAACGGCCGCTAACGCCCATGATTGGTACGAAGACAAGATTGACCCACAGACGAAATTCAGGTGTTGCGGTGGTTCTGATTGCCGCGCCATACCTCGGTCTTCGGTGCGGTCCAGGATAGACGGCGGTTACACTTATTTGCCGCATAATTTCACCATCCCACGGGACCGTGTACAGGAATCCCCGGACGGCCAATACCATATCTGCGAGAATACCTACGTCGTAACCAATCAGCTGTATTGGCGTTGCTTTTTCGCGCCTCGTGTCGATGTCTCTCTACTTCTCGCACGTTAAGGTAAATACGGCGCGTCGCGGCCGCATTCCTCGTAGCGACCCTTGGTGAGCGGCTCCTCCGGTTGATACTCGCAGGACAGCCCGTCGACCCTGGGGCAGGACCGACACGGCGCGCATCAGATTGATGTTGCGGTCGATGACCCATCGAATGCTTCTGGAAGCTGACCTTCTTGGGGTTCGTGCTCAGGGTGTAGGAGACCTGATTGCCGAACTCACGGCCGATCCTCGCCTGGCGAGATCTTCGGCAGAATGCGGCATTCAAACGCCGGGCGTCTGGCTGCAGGACACCCGGCGATCGTTTTACCCTACCGCTTGCCCAAATCCGCTTGGGCCAGATCAAGGGCCTTGGCGATGCGGCCGCAAGCCATGTCGATTGTCTCGCGCGTCCAAATCAGCGGCGGCGACAGGATCATCGTATCGCCGGTGGCGCGCAGCATCATGCCTTGCGCAACTGCGTGGTCGCGGACAAGCACGGCCGCGCTTCCGGCCGGCAGGAAGCGTTCCTTGGTCGCCTTGTCCCTGACGATCTCGATCGCCCCCATCAGCCCGATCGAGCGCACTTCGCCGACCAGATCGTGACCGCCAATGTGCTCCTGCAGCGCCTTGGCGAAATAGGGTCCAGTGTCGTTCTTGACCCGATCGACCAAACCTTCCCGCTCCATGATCTCGAGGTTCTTCAGCGCCACAGCGCAGGCCACGGGGTGGCCGGCATAAGTATAGCCGTGATTGAACTCGCCGCCCTTCTCGACCAGCGTCGCGGCGATGCGATCACCGACCAGCAGCGCCGACAGCGGCTGATAACCGGAGGTCAGCGCTTTGGCGGTGGTGATGGTATCGGGCTCGATGTCGAAGGTCTGAGCTGCGAACCACTCGCCGGTGCGGCCATAGCCGGTGATGACCTCGTCCAGCATCAGGAGGACATCGTATTTGCGGCAGATGCGCTGCACTTCCGGCCAATAGCTCATCGGCGGTATCTTCACGCCGCCTGCCCCCATCACCGGCTCGCCGATGAAGGCGGCGACCTTGTCGGCACCGGCTTCGAGGATGGCGTCCTCGACGGCCTTGGCCGCGCGCAGGCCGAAATCATGGTCGCTTTCACCGGGCAGAGCCAGCTCGTAGGCATAGGGCATCATCACATGGACGATGTTGGGAACCGCGCCGTTGAGCTGCTTGTGCATCGGCTCCATGCCGCCCAGCGAGGCGCCGGCGATGGTCGAGCCGTGATAGGCGGTCTTGCGCGAGATGATGCGGTTCTTCTCCGGCTTGCCTTCCAGTGCCCAATAGTGGCGGACAAGGCGCAGCGCCGTATCGTTGGCCTCCGAACCGGACGAGCCGTAGATCACCTGGTTGACGTGCTTCGGCGCCAGTTCCGCCAGCTTTTTTGCCAGCAGCACCGGCGTCGGTGTCGAGCATTTGAAGAAGGAATTGTAGTAGGGCAATTCCTTCATCTGGGCGTAAGCCGCGTCGGCCAGTTCGTCGCGGCCGTAACCGATGTTGACGCACCACAGCCCGGCCATGCCGTCGAGGATTTCCGTGCCTTCGGAATCGTAGATGAACGGACCGTTGGCGTGAGTGATGATGCGTGAGCCGGCCTCGCGCATCTCCTTGTGATCGGTGAACGGATGAAGGTGATGCGCAGCATCGATCTGCTGAAGCTGCTTCAGCGAATAATTCTGGTAAGTCATGTCTGATCTTTCCTCTTGAACCAATCCGGCGTTTTGCAGCCGGGGCGGATTCGTCAGAGGAGCGCGGGGGGCGAATAGCCGATGCGAGCGCAAAGCCGCAAAAGCTCGGCGCGAAGCGTGCGCGGCGACGGCGTCACCGCCACCCCAAACGCGCAACATGTCCCCATCCGAGCCATGCAGCACCTTATGCCGTCTGATGCGATCAGTTCAAGTCGTTCCGTTCAAGCGGTGCTGGTCAGCGCCCGTTGCAGGAAAACATACTTCATTGCGGCCTGTGCCGCTTGCGGCCGGCGATCACCGCGCCCGCCATGGCCGCCCTCGGTCTCCTCGAAGAACAGCGTCTTCGCATGGCCGGCAGCCTGCAGCCGCCCGGCCATCTTGCGCGCGTGGCCGGGGTGGACGCGGTCGTCGGCGGTCGAT
The DNA here is from genome assembly GCF_003952585.1 of Mesorhizobium sp. M6A.T.Cr.TU.016.01.1.1. NCBI lineage: Bacteria > Pseudomonadati > Pseudomonadota > Alphaproteobacteria > Hyphomicrobiales > Phyllobacteriaceae > Mesorhizobium > Mesorhizobium sp. M6A.T.Cr.TU.016.01.1.1. The sequence goes on along the minus strand of NZ_CP034452.1, from coordinate 5,114,587 downwards.
GTCGTTAGCAGCACCGGCGGATAGGCAGCGTCGGTCTTCACATGCTGATAGGGTGAGTAAGCCGCCAGCCACGCGGCGTCTTCCGGCTTAGCCGGATCGCCATACTCGGCCATCCAGGAGGCGCCAGGCGGCAGCTCGGTGTAGCGCAGCATGTCGAGCAGCGGCACGTCGATAATCACCGCACCGAAAAGCTCGGGATGCTGGGTCAGCGAAACGCCGGTCAGCAGGCCGCCATTCGAGCCGCCTTGGATGCCGAGCGTCGCCGGCGTGGCGATGCCGCGTTTCACGATGTCTTGCGCGACCGCGGCGAAATCGTCGAAGGCCTTCTGGCGATTGGCCTTGAGCGCAGCCTGGTGCCAGTTCGGACCGAACTCGCCGCCGCCGCGGATATTGGCCTGCACATAGGCATTGCCCTTTTCCAGCCACAGCCTGCCGCGCACGCCGGCATAGCCGGGCAGCAGCGGCACTTCAAAGCCGCCATAGCCATAAAGCAATGTCGGCACCGGACCGTCCTGGTCGCGTTGCCTGACGACGAAGTAAGGGATCATGGTGCCGTCTTTCGAGCGTGCCTCGAACTGTTCCGACACAAGGGACGAAGCATCGAAACGCGCCGGCTGCGATTTCACTGTTGTCAGCGTCGCAGCATCGTCGTCCGACCAGATGATCGAGCTCGGCGTCAGGAAATCGGTGAAGGAGAAGGAGACGCTGGAGCCGAAATGTTCGGCATGGGCGATGCCGACATTGCCATTCTCCGGCAGCGCGACAGGCTTCAGCGACCAGCGGCCGTCATCGCGCTCGCAGACGACGACCTTGCCGCGCACATTGTCCATCAGGTTGATGAACAACCGGTCCTGCGTGCGGGCAATGCCGGCGATCGAAACCCGATGCGCCGGCTCGAGCACGGCATCGATTGGTCCCAACGCATCGGTTTCGATCCAGCGCGCGAAATCCAGCGAATAGAGGCCGTCAGGCTGGCACAGCGTGCCATCCGGCGCCGTCCACGGGCTACGCACCCCGAAGACGAACTGATCCCGGAACAGCGCCGTGTCGGTGACGTCGTCCGGCAGCGGGAAGCGCCTGTTCTCGCCGGAAGGCAGACGCAGAAAACTGTGCGAGGCAAAGAAGTCGAGCGTCCGGGTCAGAAACAGATGCCGCTTGTCGCCGTCGAACTCGAGGGAACCGCCGGCGGCGAGATCCTGCTTCTGCGCCTCGAAGATCGGCGTCGCATCCTCCAGCCTGGTGCCGCGCTGCCAAAGCTTGACCACGCGTGGATAACCGGACTGGGTTTTTTCGTCCTCCTCGAAGGCGGCCGAAACGATGACGGTGTCCTTGTCCAGCCAGCTGAAGCCCGATTTCGAGGCGGGCGCGCGAAAGCCACCCTCGACAAAGGACTTGGTGTCGATGTCGAATTCACGCATCTCACTGGCGTCGCCACCATCCGGCGACAGGCTGAGCAGGCAGCGGCTGAAGTCGGGGTAAAGCCGGCTGGCGCCGCTGAACACCCATTTCACGCCCTCTTTGGCGGACAGATTATCGAAGTCGATGATCGTCTCCCAATCCGGCTTCTCGGTCTTGTAGGAAGCGACCGTCGTGCGCCGCCAGAGGCCGAGCACATTGGTCTTGTCCTGCCAGAAATTGTAGACATGGCCGCTGAGTGCAGACCCGACCGCAATGTTGTCCTCGGCCGTCATCAGGTCCAGCGCGGTCTGGAAGGCGGCCTGATAGGACGGATCGCCCTGCAATTCACCTGTTGTAACCGCGTTCTGACGGTGGACCCAGTCGAGTGCTTCCTTGCCTGTCCTGTCCTCCAGCCAGAGAAAGGGATCCTCGGTCGCCGAATTTAGCTGCCTGCTTGTGGCTGATTTGGTCATGTGGTCTCCGGTTGAATCAGGCGTCGGGCCTCGCCAACATCGACATAGCGGCTCCGATATTCAAGACGCCCGCTGCTTTTCGAAGTCACACCATCCGCCTTCGCATGACGGTTGTAACCGCTAGCGCCAAGCACATAGCGCCAAGCGTGATCGGCAGGCCGTCCGCACCGAGAATATCCATGGCGCCGCCCGCCAGCGGCGGCATGGCGATACCGCCGACGCCCCACATCAGCGAGAAGGCGGCGTTGCCGGCGACCAGCGCCGAGCCGGTGAAGCGCTCGCCGAGCTCGATGATCGACATCGTGTAGATGCCGTAGGAAACCGCGCCCCAGATAAAGACGCATGGCCAGATCAGCGGCGTCTCGATGAGAACCGGCAACAGCACGCATCCGAGCACGGTCAGTGACACGCAGATAAACCGCACCAGACGCGCCGTCAGCCGTTCCGCCAGCAGGCCGAGCGGCACCTGCATGGCGATGTTGCCGGCGATCATCACCGACAGCAGCGCCGACATGCGGGCTTCGGCGATGCCGTAATAGGTCCCGTAGACCGGCAGAAGCGCCAGCACCGCCTGTTCGAAACCGGCGGCGACGACGACCGCCGACAACAGCAGCCATGCCATCGGCATGAACCCCATGACCGAAACCCGGTGCCCGGCCTCATCGACCTTCGGCAGCCGTCGCAGCACCAGCGCCAGGCAGGCGCCGCAAAAAACGAATGCGACGATGCCGACGAGAAACGGCGGCCATCCTTCAGTGCCGACGGCAAGCAGGCACAGCGGGCCGGCCGCGAAACCTGCCGAAATGATGGTGGAATAGATCCCCATGACCCGACCACGGCGCGCCGGCGGCGCCAGCGCGATCACCCATATCTCGCTCAGCACGTAGAGCGGATTGGTCACCACGCCGATCAGAAAGCGCAGCGGAAACCACAGATAGACATTTTGCGTCCAGCCGATCAGCGCCAGCATGATCGCGGAAAGTGCTGCGCAGGTGAGCGCCGTGCGCCCTGCCCCGAACCGGCGCGCCAGCGCCGGGATGAGCGGCGACGAGACGATGAAGCCGACCGGCGTCATCGCCGCAGACAGCCCGATCATGGCCGGCGAGATGCCTTGTCGCTGCAGGATGAAGCTCAGCAGCGGATAGGAGAGCCCCTGCGCGATGGCGAACACCGAGACGGTCGCGATCACCCCGGTGAGCGCCGCCCACTGCATTCCCGTTTCGTTGCCGCTGGCGCCGGTCGCAATCATTCTGCCATCCCTGCATTGGAGATCTGCTCGGCGAGTCACCCAGCTACCGGTCCGGTTCCGCGAAAGAAAGGGCCGGCCAGCAAAAACCATTTGCGCCAACGGATCGCCGGCTCAACGGTTCCGGCGTCCGGACGACCTGTAGAGCGCGAACGCGATCAGCAGCGCATCGAGGCCGGCGATCACCGCCGGCAGGCCGAGCGGACCGATCCCCTGCATCAGCGCGCCGGCGCCGGGCGGGCCGACAATGCCGCCAGCGCCCCACATCAGCGCGAAGGCTGCATTGCCGGCGACGAGTGCGGTTCCCTTGAACCGGCTGCCTAGCTCGACCAGCGCCATTGTATAGACGCCGTAGCCGACTGCGCCCATCACCACCAGCACGGGCCAGACCAACGGCGTCGTGATCAGGAGCGGCAGCGAGAGCGCGCAAGCGGCCGTCGCCAGCGCGCAAAAGACGATCATCGCCCGGCCGCCGAAGCGCTCGGCCATCAGCCCAAGCGGAATCTGCAGCAGGATATTGCCGGCCGACAGCGCCGTCACCAGAGCCGCCAGCGTCGCTTCCGGCAAGCCGTAGCCGGTGCCGAAGACTGGCATCAGCGCATAGGTGCTCTGCTGGACCGCGGCCGCAACCAGGACCGCCAGCAGCAGCGCCGGCGCCAGCTTGGCGAAGCCTACGATGCCGCCCGAGACCTGGCCGTCATCCTCGAAACCGGTCAATTTGGACGAGACGGCGCGCAGGATCAGCGCACAGAGCGCAAAGCCTGATATCGCCGCGACGAACGGAGGCCATCCCGATGTGCCGACCGTGATCAGGATCAGCGGCCCCGCCGCGTAGCCGGCGCCCAGCAGCGTATTGAACACCCCCATCACCCGGCCGCGGCGCGTCGGCGGCGCCAGCGACAGCGCCCACACCTCACCAAGCACATAGAGCGGATTGATGACCACGCCGACGAGAAAGCGGATGATGAACCACGCCACCCAATCCTGCAGATAGCCGATCGTCAGGAAGCAGAGCGCGCCGGCCAGCGAACAGCCGACGGCGAGGTTGCGCGCGCCGACCAGGCGGACGGCCGCCGGCACGAACGCAGCCGACAGTATGAGGCCAACCGGCATCATCGCCGCGGAAAGACCGATCAGCGCCGGAGACATGCCTTGCCGCTGCATCAACAGCGTAAACAGCGGATAGCTAAGCCCCTGCGCGGCGCCGAACATGGCCAGAGCGGCTGTGACGCCGGCAAGCGCTGCCCACTGCGTTGCCGCCTCGCCATCGCTCGAACCGGTCGCGACCATCCGCCATCCCTGTGAATCGCCCACCCTCGGGGTCGGCAAGCTACCCGGCTAGCGGTTCGGCCTGGGAAAAGGAAGGGCCGCCCGGGCAAATCTCCTGCGCCACGTCATCCGCCCCGTGCGTGTGCCCAACGATCGGTCAGCTGCCCTTCCGGCATGTCGCTTCCCTCGTCCTAGTGGTCGCCGCCTCCGCAATGGCGGGACGGCCGGCGGTCCATTATGCCGCCGCACTGTCGCAGCGTACGAGGCTTGTCATGACCGCCGCCCTTCATCCCGCCGAACCGGCATTGGCAAACGATCGCGCCCGTCGCGGCGGCCGCGCGGGCAAACGTGCCGGCGCAGCGGCGGCGTTCGAGCAGCCGCCTTTCCGTCAGCTGAAAATCCCGCTGACGCCGACGAAGCTGGTCTCCGACGACGAGCTGGAATCGATCCACCTCGCCTCGCTGCGCGTGCTGCGTGAAATTGGCGTCGACGTGCTGCATGACGAGGCAAGGCGCATCATGAAGGCGCATGGCGCGGATGTCCGCGACGGCAGTGAGCGGGTCCGCTTCGACAGCGACATGATCCTCGAGCTGGTTTCGCACTGCCCGTCGGAGTTCACCATCCACGCCCGCAATCCGGCGCACAATGTGCGCTTCGGCGGCGACAATCTGATCATCTCGATGATGGCGTCGGCGCCCAATTGTTCCGACATCGACCGCGGCCGCCGGCCGGGCAACCAGCAGGACTATCGCAACTTCCTCAAGCTCGCGCAGATGCACAATATCCTGAACTGCACGGGCGGCTATCCGGTCGAGCCGATCGATATCCATCCGTCCGTCCGGCACCTCGAATGCATCCGTGATCTGAGCGTGCTCACCGACAAGGTGTTCCACATCTATTCGCTCGGCAAGGAACGCAATGTTGACGGCATCGAGATCACCAGGATCGCGCGCGGCATCAGCGACGAGCAGCTTCTCGAAGAGCCGTCGGTGTTCACCATCATCAACACCAATTCGCCGCTCAAGCTCGATGTGCCGATGATGGAAGGCATCATCCAGATGTCGAGCAAGGGCCAGGTCGTCATCGTGACGCCGTTCACCCTGTCGGGCGCCATGGCGCCGGTGACCATCGCCGGCGCGCTGGTGCAGCAGAATGCCGAAGCGCTGTCCGGCATTGCATTCGCCCAGATGGTGCGCAAAGGCGCGCCCGTCGGCTATGGCGGCTTCACCTCGAATGTCGACATGAAGTCCGGCGCGCCGGCCTTCGGCACGCCGGAATACATGAAGGCGCAATTGGTCGGCGGCCAGCTCGCCCGCCGCTACAACATCCCCTACCGCACCTCCAACACCTGCGCCGCCAACACAGTCGACGCGCAGGCCGCCTATGAAAGCGTGTTCTCGCTATGGGGCGCCATCCAGGGCGGCGGCAATCTGATGATGCATGCGGCCGGCTGGCTGGAAGGCGGCCTGCGCTGCTCCTACGAGAAGACCATTCTGGACATCGATCTGCTGCAGATGATGGCGGAATTCCTGACCCCGCTTGACCTCTCCGAGGAGGCTCTCGGCTTCGACGCCATCCAGTCGGTCGGTCCGGGCGGCCATTTCTTCGGCACCCAGCACACCCAGGACCGCTACAAGACCGCCTTCTATTCGCCTATCATCTCCGACTGGCGCAATTTCGAGACCTGGGCGGAAGCCGGATCGCCGACGGCTATCGAAAAAGCCAATCGGGTCTGGAAGGAGCGGCTGGCGACCTATGAAGAGCCCTACATGGACCCGGCTATCCGCGAGGAGCTCAACGCCTTCGTCGAGAAACGCCGGTCCGAAGGCGGCGCGCCGACCGATTTTTGATGATTGTGTCGTTGATGAACTGATCATTTGTATGGATTTGATGAACGGTCGACCCCCACTCCGTCGAGCTACGCTCGACACCTCTCCCCCGATCGACGGGGGAGAGGAAGGGCGCGAAGCGATTCCGGCTGGCACCCTTCCTCTCCCTCCGGAGGGGGGAGAGGTGGCGCCGCGAAGCGGCGACGGAGTGGGGGAAGCCGTTCATGAAACGCGCAGTCGCCGCAAAACAGGGACAACGAAGCGAGCGCGTAGCCTTCGGCAAGCGGGCAATCAGGCGGAAGCACTGCTTTGGCTTGAACTAAAGGCGCGCAAGCTTGGCGGCTACCGCTTTACGCGTCAGTTCTCCATCGGCCCCTTTTTTGCAGACTTTGCTTGCCGCGAAAAATGGCTTGTCGTTGAAGTCGATGGACACCAACATGCCGGCAGTTCATATGACCGCCGCCGTGACGATTTCATGCGCGCCCAAGGCTATTCGATCCTGCGTGTTTGGAACCATGACGTCCTGAAACATCGTACTCCCGTCTGTGAAACCATCCTTGCCGCGCTTGATGGCAGGCTGGCCGAAGACATCGCTGTATCCGACCTCCGCTTTATTTTTACGCCCCGCTCACTCGATTCAATCTCTTCAAAAACGGAACTATCTTCATGAAATCTCATGCAAAAGCGGTTGTCATCGGCGGCGGCGTCGTCGGCTGCTCGGTGCTCTATCATCTGGCCAAGGCCGGCTGGACCGACATCATGCTGATCGAGCGTTCGGAGCTCACCTCCGGCTCGTCCTGGCACGCAGCGGGCGGCTTCCATACGCTCAATGGCGATCCCAACGTCGCCAAGCTGCAGGCCTATACGGTGCAGCTCTACAGGGAGATCGAAGAGCTTTCCGGCCAGTCCTGCTCGTTGCACCTGACCGGCGGCGTGATGATGGCCGACACCCCCGAGCGCATGGACTTTTTGCGCCTTGCCCACGCCAAGGGCCGCTATCTCGGAATGGACACCGAGCTGATCACGCCGTCGGAGGCCAAGGCGATGTTCCCGCTGATGGACGAGACGAATTTCGTCGGCGCCATGTGGGATCCGGTCGAAGGCCATCTCGATCCTTCCGGAACCACCCACGCCTATGCCAAGGCGGCCAGGAAGCTCGGCGCTGAGATCGTGCTGCGCAACCGGGTCGTCGAGCTGACGCAGGAAGTCGACGGCACCTGGAACGTCGTCACCGAGCAAGGCACGGTCAAGGCCGAGCATGTCGTCAATTGCGGCGGCCTGTGGGCGCGCGAGATCGGCCGCATGGTCGGTGTCGAGCTGCCGCTGCTGGCCATGGAGCATATGTACCTTTTGACCGAGCCGATGCCGGAGGTCGAGGAATTCAACAAGTCGACCGGCCGCGAGATGATCGGCGTGATGGACTTCAAGGGCGAGATCTACACCCGCCAGGAACGCAACGGCATCCTGCTCGGCACCTATGAAAAGGCCTGCAAGCCGTGGTCTCCAGTCAACACGCCATGGGATTTCGGCCACGAGCTGCTGCAGCCCGACATCGACCGCATCGCGCCGTCGCTCGAAATCGGCTTCAAGCATTTCCCCGGCATCGAGAAGGCCGGCATCAAGCAGATCATCAATGGCCCCTTCACCTTCGCGCTGGACGGCAACCCGCTGGTCGGCCCGGTGCAGGGCCTGACCAACTTCTGGTGCGCCTGCGCCGTCATGGCCGGTTTCTCGCAGGGCGGCGGCGTCGGGCTGGCGCTTTCGAACTGGATGGTCAATGGCGACCCCGGCTTCGACGTCTGGGGCATGGACGTCGCTCGCTTCGGCGAATGGGCGAGCCTGCGCTACACCAATGCCAAGGTGCGCGAAAACTATTCGCGCCGCTTTTCCATACGCTTTCCCAACGAGGAATTGCCGGCTGCTCGCCCGGCTCAGACGACGCCGCTCTACGACACGATGCTGGCCAACAATGCCGTCATGGGCGATTCGTGGGGCCTCGAAACGCCACTCTGGTTCGCGCCGAAAGGCACGGAGCCGAAGGATATCGTTTCGTTCCACCGTTCCAACGATTTCGGGCCGATCGGCGAGGAAGTGCGTGCGACCCGCGAAAGGGTCGGCGTCACCGAGATCGCCAACTTCGCCAAATACGAAGTGTCCGGGCCGGGATCGGAAGATTTCCTCAACCGGCTGATGACCAACCGCATGCCGAAGATCGGCCGCATCGTGCTGACCCCGATGCTGAACGAGTTCGGCAGGCTGATCGGCGACTTCACCATCGCCAAGGCTGGTGAAGAGCGCTTCATGATCTGGAGCTCGTCGGCGGCGCAGAAATATCATATGCGCTGGTTCGAGAAGCACCTGCCGAGGGATGGTAGCGTCCGCATCCACCGCTTCGACCAGACGCTTGTCGGCCTCTCGATCGCCGGGCCGAGATCGCGCGATCTGCTGCAGAAGCTTGTTGACGTGGATGTCTCGACCAAGGCTTTCCGCTTCATGGATTTCCGCGAGATGGCGGTCGGCGGCGCGCCCTGCATGGTCAATCGCATCACCTATACCGGCGATCTCGGTTACGAGATCTGGATGGCGCCGGCCTACCAGCGCCTTGTCTACAAGGCGATCAAGGATGCCGGCGAAGAGTTTGGCCTTGTCGATTTCGGCATGCGCGCCTTGCTCTCGATGCGCCTGGAAAAGAATTTTCCGACCTGGTTTCGCGAGCTGCGCCCGATCTACGGGCCGTTCGAAGGAGCAATGGATCGCTTCATCAAGCTGGAGAAGAACGACTTCATCGGGCGCGAAGCGGCGGCCAAGGAACAGACAGAAGGGCCGAAACGGCGCCGTGTCTCCTTCATCGTAGATGCCGCGGATGCTGACGTGATGGGCGACGAGCCGATCTGGGCCAAGGTCGGCGGCAAGGATTTTGGCACGGTCGAAAAGCCGCACGGCTATGGCGCGCCACGCTTCGATATATCAGGCAAGGAAGTGCGCGGCTCCAGGGCCGCGGAAGGCGCCTCGGCCGTGCGCGGCATCGTCGACGGCGACTGGCGCGTGGTCGGCTGGATCACCTCCGGCGGCTATGCGCATTACGTCCAGAAATCGATGGCGCAGGGCTATGTGCCGGCCGCCTTGGCCGAGAACGAGAGCGCCGGACTGTTCGAGATTGAAATCCTCGGACACCGGCGGCCGGCCCGCATCAATGTCGAGCCGCCTTTCGATCCGAGTGGCGAGAAGATGCGGGCATAGGCGGTCAGGGTTGCTGCCCAAGGCCGCCGCCCATCCCAAGGCTGCTACAACATTGTGCGGGGCACGGTCTCATGCTAGCGCAGCCGGTGCAACTGGCACGGGCGATGAGAACTCCTTGAAGTATTCGATGAAATGGGCCGAATGGCTTGCCGAGGGCAGGATCGGCCGTTTCCCCGCGGCGATCGTGTTGGTCGCGCTTTATTGCTGCACACAGGTCGTCGTGCTGTCGCTGGCGAGCCTGTGGGCGGGAACCGGGGTCGGTGTCGATGACTCCGAACAGCTGATGTATATGCGGTTTTTGTGGGCCGGCTATGGCGGCTCGCAGCCGCCGCTTTACTCCTGGCTCGGCTGGTTGACGTCGTCGGTTTTCGGAACCAACATCTTCGCGCTTAAACTACTGAAGTATTCCCTGATTTTCGTGGCCTTGACGTCGGTCTTCGTCGCGGTGTGCAAACTCGGCTATTCCCAGCGCACCGCAGTTGCCTCCATTCTAGGTCTGTTGCTGTTTCCTCAGCTGGTCTGGGAAATGCAGCACACCTTATCGCATACCGTTGCCGCCTTTTGTTTTTCGGGGCTGCTGCTGCTTGCGCTCGTCGAGCTTCTGCAGCGCAAGTCGCTGCTGACCTATGCCTTGTTCGGCCTGGCGATCGGTGCGGCTGTGCTGGCGAAATACAATCTTTTCCTCCTGATTGCCGCGATGCTGGCGGCGACCTTATCGCTGCGCGAGACCCGCCAGGTCATCCTGCGTCCGCAAATCATGATCAGCATGGCCGTGGCGCTGCTGGTCTGCCTGCCGACATTGTATTGGACCGCCACGCATCCGAGCGAATTGCTGGCGCGCAGCTACAAGTTCGGCATCAATGAAGGCGACGGTGCTTTCCTCGTCGCGTTGAAAGGCATCATCGGCTTTGGCGATGCCGTAATGAATTTTGCCATCTTGCCGGTCGTGATTTTCGCAGTGGCGATGCTGGCGGGACGGGTCAGTCCATCGACGCTCCGCCTACGGCTTCCAGATTCGGAAAAACTATTGTGGCGCATTCTCGGCTTCGGGCTCTGCATCACCATTGTCCTGGTGATCGCCAGCGGCGCCACAACATTCAAGGCGCGCTGGTTGTTGCCGGTCCTGCTTTTTTTGCCTGCCGCCTTCGCCGCCCGCATGGACTCCCTCGGCGCCAAAGGCAGGACGGCGCAAAACCTCACCGTCACCGTTGCAGCCACACTGGCCATACTGATCTTGCCGGCGACATGGGCCTATCAGGTCTATGGCGGAAAGGGCCAGGGACGCGTCGTCCGTCTAGACTACCCGACGCTGTATCATGATCTGACCGCAGATGGCGCAGTCAAGACGGTCATGTCGGACTGGCACTGGGTGGGCAATCTCAGGCTCGTCGACCCAGACCTTGTCGTCCTCGGAGAAGAGGTGCCGGGTTTCGCCGCGTTGCTGCAGGAGCCCGCCGTTCTGATCTGGCTCGACAGGCCAAGCCCGGAACCGGAAATCCTGGACCGCATCAGCCAGGCGGGTTTCGTCCTGGACAATGAACGCCGCAGCCTCAGGGTTCCCGAATTTCTCGGTTCGAGCGACGGCAGGCTTGTGACCGTCGTCAAATTGAAAAAGCGGGATGCCAATGCTCCTGCCACCAATTGAGATCGGGAGTATAGGAAAGTGAGCGAGCCAGGCGTCGAGCGACGGTTCGGTCGCCACCGCAAGATCATGCCGTTCGAGCCGGACGACGCGGGCTCCATCGACGCGTTGCGCCTGAAGTCGCGGGAGAAGGCGGCGGCACTCAACCAGCATCTGCTTGGCTACGGTGCATTGGCGGAAGCCGAGTGGCAAGCCGCCGGCGTTGCTGCTCCCGACCTACCCACCATGCGTCAGTACCGGCTCGACCGCATCCGCGCCGAGCTGAAGCGCCGCGACTATGCGGGAGCCCTGCTCTACGATCCGATCAACATCCGCTATGCGACCGACTCGACCAACATGCAGCTCTGGGTCACGCACAATCCGACAAGGCATTGTTTCGTTGCCACCGAAGGCCCGGTGGTGCTGTTCGATTATTTCTCCTGCGAGCACCTTTCCGACCACTCCGGCGTCGTCGACGAGGTGCGGCCGGCTGTGTCGTGGATGTATCTCTATAGCGGCGAGCTGACCGAGCAGAAGACCCGCCGCTGGGCGGCCGGCATAGCCGATCTGGTGAGGGAACATGGCGGCGGTATCAGCCGCATCGCCGTCGATCACATCAATCCTGAGGGCGTCGAGGAACTCGCCCGCCTCGGCATCTCCATCGGCAATGGCGAAGCGCTGATGGAAAATGCGCGTCTGATCAAATCGCCCGACGAAATCCTGGCCATGCGCCGGTCGATCGTCGCTTGCGAGGCGGCTATGGGCGAGATGGAAGCAGCGTTGCGGCCAGGAATTTCCGAGAACGAATTATGGGCCGAACTCCACCGCGGCAACATTGCGCGTGGCGGCGAATGGGTCGAGACCCGGCTCTTGACGTCCGGCCCGCGCACCAATCCGTGGTTCCAGGAATGCTCGTCGCGAATGATCGAAGCCGGCGATCTCGTCGCTTTCGATACCGATCTGATCGGCCCTTACGGCTTCTGCGCCGACCTGTCGCGCACCTGGCTCTGCGGCGAAACCGAGCCGTCCACCGAGCAAGGCGACCTGTTTCGCACCGCCGCCGACCAGATCGCCCACAACATTGGCCTGATGCAGCCGGGCACTTCGTTCCGCGACCTAGTCGAGCGATCGGCGGTGCCGCCTGGTGATTGCTTCCCGACGCGCTACGGCGTGCTCTATCACGGCGTCGGCCTGGCCGACGAATACCCGACGCTGCCGCATGCGATCGACTGGACCGACGACACGCCCGACGGCGTGCTTGTGTCAGGCATGGTGCTTTGCGTCGAGAGCTACATCGGCCGGCTCGGCGGACGCGAAGGCGTCAAGATCGAGGACCAGATCCTGATCACCGAAACCGGCAACGAGCAGCTTTCAAGCTACCCGCTCGACGAGCGGCTGCTCGGCGGCTGAAGGGCGGAAAGCTCAGTAGCCGCAGTCGATTTTGCGCCTGGCCTTGTCGAAAACGCGGTCGAACCGCGCTCGATTGGAGTTCCGATCCTTGGCCGGAAAGGCTTGCAGGAGCGTATCCTTGTCGGCGCCCATGCCGGCCAACGTGTTGATCGCCAAGTCGCCATAGCTGGCATGCAGCGGGATGATCCCCGCCCGGATACGCTCCAGCAATGGCTCGATGGCGGGAGCGCCTCGCTCGCCGAGGCGGCAGAGGCCTTGCACTCCTGCCAGATAGGAATGCTGCCAGAAATTGCCCTTGTCGAGCGGCTGCAGCGCCGCGTCGTCGATCAGATAGAGCATCGTCGGGATGGCGTCGGCGCCGAACACGGAAAGCCTGGTCAAAGCCTGAAAAGCGGCGACGCGCCGGGGCGTATCCTTTGCCAGCCTTTCGAGGTCGGCACGATGCTCCGGGATCACTTGATCGGGCAGGGACTGGATAGCTATGGCCAGGCGCCCAGCTTGCGGTGCTTCGATGTTGCCGAATTTGCTTACCTTGATATCGATTTCGAAAAGCCGCGCGAAAAGCGCGTCGGCAAGCCGCGCCATGCTCTCGGGCGCCACGTCCTTCGCATATTTCGCTGCTGCGAAGACGCTGTCTGGAACGCCCAGCCGGCGGTCGTTCAGGGCTGCTATGGCGAGGTCGACATCGGGCTGCGACGCAGTCTGCCTACCGCGCAGCCTGTCAAAGAAATCATTGGCAAGCGAGTTGGTGACGGCGTCGATGGGGCCCGGCTGACTGAGCTTTGCGGCAAGGACCGCGGCCGCATCGTTCGAGTCGTCGACTGCTGGCAGCGTAAGCTCCATGCCGAGCGTGCCGGTTACGAATGCGCTCCAATCGGGCCGGTCGGCGAACTGGACGATGTGGGTAAGGTCGAGCGTTCTCGGGAAGCCGATGCGAATATCGAACTGATAGCCGGTCACATAGCTTGGCAAAAGCAGCGGCAGCAGCCGGTAGGAAGCAACGCCGGTCCATCGGTAGACCTCGGAGAAGGTTGCTCCGTCCTTGTTGTGCACAGAGATGCGGTAGACCGCGATTGTATCGGCGGTCGGATTGAGCCCTGCCTGGTAGTCGTTCACCCCACGCTTGATCTGCCCGGCGCTGACCACCGTGTCAGCTTCGGCAAGTGGCGCCTCGGATTCGATCAGGCAATTGCCCTTGGCGATCTCAAGCCGCATGCGCTCCGAAGCCTTGGGTGCGTTCCGCGCCGTGGGACTCTTTTCGAGATCAAGGAGGCGGACATCGGCAAGCTCGACTGGCGGACATGACGCCCGGCGCTCCATGTGGAAGGTCCGGGCGATGGAGGAAAAGTCCGGCTCCGGCATCTCCGCGGGATAGCTCATTACCATGATACGCCGGGCGCTGCGTGTCAGCAGCGCACGCATGCAGAAATCGTCACAGCGGGTCTGGGTCTTTGTCCAGAAGGCTGTCCGATCGGAGCGAACCGCCAGCGTCTCGGCCCGGAACGGCCGCACGATCCGGTCGTTGTCGCCCGATACCAGCGCCATCGTGGTCCGGTCCATTGACCTGTTGATCAGGAAAGGCGGCACCGCAAGCAGTGCCACCGCGATCAGCGGGCTCGTCAACCAGTTTAATCGGCCCGGGACCCCGAAGCTGATTGCCCATGTCAACAGCAGGAACAGGAACACCGGCGGGATCAGCGCCATCAGCAGGGCGAGCGGGATGCCGACGATGCTGATCGCCGCGACGATGGCTATCTGCGGCAAGAGCAGACATGGCAGTGCCGCCAGCCCCAGGACCAGCAGCACGGTCCGAAATGTCCATCTCGGAATGGTTGCCACCGCCATGGTGCTGTCCCCGCGAAGTCACGCGCAGGTTGCGCGCACATGGTGACGGTCGCGTAAAGATCAGCCCAGGCCCGGATCTATTGCCAATCAGAGTTAGCGAACGGTTGTGCCGACGGCTCCGAGAGAGATCAGCAGGTCGACGAGGATGTTCTTGACCGGCTCCGGTGTCGTTCTGGCGGTGATGAAGGGCAGGCCTTTTCGCCTTCCCGTCCAGCCAACGACCTTCACCGCTTGCGCCGCTGGCTCGAAGCGTTGCGCCAGCGCCCAGCTCTTGCAGTCGATGGCCGCGACATCGGCACGGCCCTCGGCGATGGCGACGATCGAGGCACGGTGGCCGCCGCTTTCGCTGCGCGCCGTAAAGATGTCCAGGCTTTCGCCCATTGCTTCCAGGTCGCGCGTTAGCCCGATGAAGCCGGACATCGAATCGAGGCTGTTGAAGGTAAAGTGCTTGCCACGCAGAATATCGAGCGGGATGAGAGGGCTGCCTTCGGACGGTGAACCAACCGATGGCGCTTCACCTGCCCGCATCACGAGCGCGCTCGAATAGAGTTCGCCCTGCCCGCCCTCGAAGGCATCGTAATTCGGCTGGCCGATCACCTGGACATGCGTCGACAGGCCGAGTTCCATCGGCCCCCAGCAGGTCTGCGCGAACAGCAGCGCCGGATGCAGCCAGAGGCCGTGAAAATCCAGTTCGTCCGGCGGCAGCGTCGCCGGATCGGGCGCGATAACCTTTCCGGCGGCGTCGCGGATGCCGCCTTCTACAGGCCGCAGATCGGCATTGACGCGAGCGATGGTCTGCGGCGCGCCGATGCCTTTTTGCCGGAAGGCATCACGCAGCCGTGCCCATTGGGCATCGACCTCGCTCCGCATTTCGGGCCAGTCATACATCGGCAAGGCGGCAACGAAATCGCTCATGCCGGGACTTTGATCGTTACGCTGAGAAACTGACGAGACCATTGACGCGCACCTGGCTATCGCCGCGGCGATGCCGCAAAATTCATTCTTTCGGCGGCTCGGCCGGCACCGGCGCGCTGCCAAGGCCATTGAGGCTGCGCGCCCTGACGCGCGGCTTGAACGCCCGGCCTGGTTCCGGCGCGCGCCGCAGCACGGGGTGAACGATCGGCTCCTTAGCCCTGAACGCATAAGCCTTGAGCAGCGCGAAATAGTTCGGATAGGCATAGCCATTGTTCATCCGCAGCCACTCGTCACGGCGGTCGGCAAACAGCTTCGGCAACCGGTACCAGGCCACCGTCGGGCTCTTGTGATGGACGAAATGCAGATTGTTGTTGAGGAACAGGAAGGACAGCGGCGAACGCTCGACGATCACCGTGCGGCCTTCCGGATGCTCCGACCACTGGTGCTCGGCGAAAGTGCGGATCGAAATCAGCGACTGGCCGAGCCACACCGGCACCAGGATGTAGAGCCACAACGGGATGCCGAAGCCGAACTGCACGATGGGCAGCACGATGACCAAGCCAATCGCGTGCAGCAGCCACGCCTTGCGGATCGCAGTGTCGCCGGCAAGCATCTGCTTGGCATCGTCGATGAAGAAGCCGATGCAGGAGAGCCACGGGCCAAGCACGAAGCGGCCGACCATCGTGTTGTTGATCTTCAGCAGGAATTTCATTGCCGGCGGCAACTCGTCATGGTGCCACAGCGCCTTGTAGTAGCTTTCGGGGTCGTCCAGCGGATCGGTCAGCCGTTCGTCGGCATGGTGGCGCAGGTGAATGGTCTTGAACCGGCGGAACGGCCAGACGAGGCCGATCGGCAGGAAGACGAAAACTTCGTTGAGCTGTGCATTGCGGGTCGGATGGCCGTGCAGGACTTCGTGAGCCAACGAGGATTGCAGTGCGGCGACCAACGCCAGAACGGCGAGCGCCAACAGCGGGTACGATGGCCAGATGAGCGAGCCGGCGACGAGCCAGGTGCCGTAACAGAAAAACGCCAGAGACACGGTCGGCCATTCGATGGCCGGTGCATTGCGTCGTCTGTTATTCGTGCTCGTCATGGATCGACCACTGCCCTTCCAGTCGCCGGAATCATTTTTGATTCCTGACAGGATTGTGTCAGGAGCGTTGAATCGCTGCAACGCGACAAAGCGCACAAGATGTTGCGATTGCGCATTTTCAGCCGCATATGTTATATTTTGTAAACAAGTTGGAGGATTCATTTACGCCTAAGGTGCCACTTCGGTGGCTTCGGCGGATTTTTTTCCTCCCAATGGCCGGAATGACGATATGGACAAACGCGACCTGTCGACGATCTTTCGGGAGCGCCTGAAAATGCTCTTGACACGGTCCGACTTGAACCAGTCCGCCTTCGCGACGGCGGTAGGCATCGACCGTTCGGCGCTTTCGCAGTTGCTGTCCGGCGCCTCGACACGCCTTCCTCGCGCCGAAACGCTGCTCAACATCGCCGCCGAATTCAAGGTATCGCTCGACTGGCTGCTCGGCCTCAGCCAGGACGAAGGCGTCACCGGTGAAATCCGCGAGAGCCTGGAGATCGAAGAAGCGCCCGATGGCTTTGACCGCACGCTGCTGGCAAGGTGGCATGCCGAGGCCGCAGGCACGAAAATCCGTTACGTGCCGGCCGGCATTCCCGACCTTCTGCGCACCGAGGCGCTGGTCGACTACGAAGCGGGCATCGCCAACAAGAGCCGCGAGGCCCAGGCCGGTGAGACGCAGTACCGCATCGACTACAACCGGCGGCCGGAAACCGACATGGAAGTCTGCATGCCGCGCCACACGCTGGAGATTTTTGCGCGAGGCTTAGGCGTGTGGGACCGTTTCCCGGAGGCCGACCGCCACCAGCAGCTTCTCCACATGGCGACGCTGCTCGACGATCTCTATCCCACTTTCCGCCTGTTTCTCTATGATGGGCGGATGCGCTATTCGATCCCCTACACCATCTTCGGACCTTATCGCGCCGCCATCTATGTCGGCGACATGTATCTGGTGCTGAATGCGACCCAGCCGGTCCGCACGCTGACCAGCCATTTCGACAATCTGATCCGCGCTGCCGACATCAACGCGCATGAAGCAGCCAGCTTCACGCAAAGGCTGGCAGAGATGCGATTTTGACGGCCTGTTTCTCGCGTCGACATTGACGCCATATAAAGAGTTCTTTATATCCTTATCTCGACAAAGAGTTCCCCGGAAGGCGTATTTCCAATGACCAACCCGATTGACGCGCTGCTTGCCGAAAAGGGCGTTCTGCTCGCCGATGGCGCCACCGGCACCAATCTGTTCGCCATGGGGCTCGAGGCCGGCGAGGCTCCAGAGTTGCTGAACGAGACCGCGGCGGACACCATCACCAGCCTGCACCAGAACTTTGTCGATGCCGGCGCCGACATCATCCTCACCAACTCCTTCGGCGGCACCCGTCACCGGCTGAAGCTGCACCATGCGCAGGACCGCGTGCATGCGCTGAACAAGCGCGCCGCCGAGATCGCCCGCGCCGTCGCCGATACAGCCGGCCGCAAGGTCATCGTGGCGGGCTCGGTCGGCCCGACCGGCGAGTTGCTGGTGCCGCTCGGCGCCATGACCTATGACGAGGCAGTCGAGGCCTTTGCCGAACAGATCGAGGGCCTGAAGGCCGGCGGCGCCGAAGTCGCCTGGATCGAGACCATGTCGGCGCCGGACGAAATCCGCGCCGCCGCCGAAGCCGCCATCCGCGTCGGCCTGCCCTATACCTATACCGGCTCCTTCGACACCGCCGGCCGCACCATGATGGGGCTGTTGCCGAAGGACATCCATGGCGTCGCCGATGGACTGTCGCAGGCGCCGCTCGGTGTCGGCGCCAATTGCGGTGTCGGCGCCTCCGACATCCTCGCTTCGCTGCTCGACATGACCGAGGCGAAGCCGGAGGCGACGGTGATCGTCAAGGGCAATTGCGGCATTCCGGAATTCCGTGGCGCCGAAATCCACTATTCCGGCACGCCCGAACTGATGGCCGACTATGTCAGGCTCGCCGTCGATGCCGGCGCCAAGATCGTCGGCGGTTGCTGCGGCACCTCGTTCGCTCACCTAGCCGCCATGCGCAAGGCGCTCGACGCACACACCAAGTCGGATCGCCCGACCGTCGAGAAAATCGTCGAGCGCATCGGTCCGATGCGCAACAAACAGGCCACGGTCAACACAGCCGAGACCAGCGAAGCCCGCCGCGAGCGCCGGCGCAGCCGCGCCTGACGCTTTCGGCTACCCGGCACTTTCGTCGAGGCGTCACGACCAATGTCGGAATTACAATGTTGAAAAAGGCCGGCAAGGTTTCCCCTGCCGGCCTGCCGCACCCGCCCGTGGGTCGGTTATCCCGTATCAGAATGATCCCATCTGAAGAAAACCGGCCATCATCGCCACTACCGATTGCCGCCCAGCGCCGAGGCAAGGCGCACAAGCGAGAGGAACTCGGAGCGGTACCCAAACGGGTCGGCTCCCCGGGCGGCAGTGGCAATCTCCACGATCTTGTCGTAGCCGAACTTCGCGGTCGCATCCTCGTCGCGCAGCTTCTGGCCGAACGCCGCGACGGCAACCGAGAACCGCTGGTCGGTGCTGGCCTGGTTGAAATCAGCCACTTCGTTGGCTGATGTCACCGGCGTGGTGATCAGCTTCGAGGCATCCTCGTTCGGCAGCTTGTAGCGGATCTTCACGAAGGCATATTCGTCGGCGTTGGCGACGCCGCCATTGTTCACCGACGCCTGGCCGTAGCGCAGCGGATCGATCTTCTCGCCGCCGTTGCCCTTCGGCGTGATCTCGTAAATCGCGGTGACCGAATGGCCGGACCCGATCTCGCCGGCATCGACGCGGTCGTTGTTGAAGTCCTCGCGGTTCAAGGCGCGCGTCTCATAGCCGATCAGCCGGTATTCCGAGACCTTGTTCGGGTTGAACTCGACTTGGATCTTCACGTCCTTGGCGATGGTGAACAGCGTCGAGGACGCATCCTCGACCAGCACCTTCTCGGCCTCCGCCAAAGTGTCGATATAGGCAGCGGTGCCATTGCCGTTCTGGGCGATGGTCTGCATCATCTGATCGTTCAGATTGCCGCGGCCAAAACCGAACACCGACAGGAACACGCCGGTCTTGCGTTCCTGCTCGATTAGCCGCTTCAAATCGTCATCGTCGGTCTGGCCGACATTGAAGTCGCCGTCCGTGGCCAGCATCACTCGGTTGACCCCGTCCTTGACGAAGGATTTCTGCGCCAGCCGGTAAGCTTCCTTGATGCCCGCCTCGCCGGCCGTCGAGCCGCCGGGCGTCAATGTGTCGATGGCATTGAGGATCTTGTCCTTCTCCGAGACCTTGGTCGGCTCCAGGACAGTGCCGGCGTCACCCGCGTAAGTGACGATCGAGACTGTGTCGTCGGGCCTCAACTTGCTGACCAGAAGCCGGAAGGCCGACTGCAGGAGCGGCAGCTTGTCCTGCTCGTTCATCGAGCCCGACACGTCGATCAGGAACACCAGATTGGCCTTGGGCTGCTCGGCCGGCTTGGCGTCGAAACCCTTGATGGCGACATGCATCAGCCTGGTATGCTCGTTCCATGGCGTCGGCATGACGCTGACGGTCGAGTTGAACGGCGTCGAGGTCGAGTCCGGTCCTTTCCAGTCGTAAGGGAAGTAGTTGATCATCTCCTCGACGCGGACCGTGTCGGCCTGTGGCACAACACCTTCCCTCAGCGAACGGCGCACGAAGGAATAGGAGGCCGTATCGACATCGATCGAAAAGGTCGAGACCGGGTCTTCGAGCGCGGCACGCACCGGATTGGTCTTAAAATCCTCGACGCGGTCGCGGTTTTGCTCCGGCAGCAGCATCTGATCGGCTGGTGCGGTCGAAGGCTGAGCCATCAACCTGGATTGGGCGACAGTACCGGGCACACGGCCAATCTGCGCGGCGCCATCGACTGCAGGAGCCGTGGCACTTGAACCGCCAGCCAGCGCCTCGCGAGGCGAGGGCTCGGGCGCATTGCGAGCCAGCATATCCTGTTGCACCAGGCCACCAAGCGCATTCGACTCGGGCTTCGGCGGCGATGCCGGCGCAAGCGCCTCGGCCGCGGCGCGGCTTTCGGCGTCGACATCAGCTTTCTTCTGTTTGTCGGCCTCGGCCACGGTGAGCGGCCTCACCGTGGCCGGCGCTTTAGCCGCTGGTTTGTCGGCCAGCGTTTCGGTGATCTTCTCGTCCCCGCCGGAATGGAACGGCTGCTGCTGCAGCATATAGATGGTGGCGTATCCGGCGATCGGCAGGGCGACGAGCCCGGCAATGGCCGGCGTGGCGAAGAGTTTCTTTTGCATGATTTCGCTCCAGAGCTTTTGTGCTCGCTCTGTGAGACGAAGCCCGTTCGCCGATCCTTGGGTGGCAGGTGAAGTTTTTTCGTCCAGGTCGTAGGCGCGCATGGCAGCCTCGAAGGCACGCGCCTTCGCCTCGGCACCCGGTGCCGGTGCTGCGATGTCGCGCAGCCTCTTGAGTTCGTTGTCGTCGACCATGATCACACTTCCCCGGCTGAACGCACGAGCGTCTTCAACCGTTTCTTCGCTTCATGGATGTGCCAGGAAACCGTCGTCTCCGAGATCCCCATCGCCTCGGCAGCGGCTGCGTGGCTCAGCCCTTCACCATAGACGAGCAGCACCGCGTCGCGCTGCTTGCCCGGCAGCATCCGCACTGCCGCCCAAAGCGCCTCGGTCGGATCTTCAGGCTCGGCTTCTCCCGAGATCAGTGCGTAAGCGCCGTAGGCGTCGGTCTTGAGCGCCTCGCGGGCGGTCTTGCGCATCATGTCGCGCGCCGCGTTCAGCGTCATGGTGTAGAGCCAGGTGGTGAAGGCGCCGCTGCCATGATAATCGCGGATCGCCCGGCCAAGCCGGACGCAGACTTCCTGGGCGACATCCTCGGCATCGGCCTTTTTCCCGCACCAGCGATAGGCGGCGCGATAGACGAAGTCATAGTGCCTTTCGAGCAATTTGCCGAAAGCCCTCCTGTCTCCGCCCTTCGCCCGCCCGATCAATTCGGCGTCGGAGGCTTCGCTTTCATCCAGCATCATCGCCATCATTGCCTGTTGGACGAAGGCTAATGGCGATTCCTTGGGGTGATGGAAGAAATTTTTTGGGAGGCGGTCACTTGAAGACCATCTGCGCCCTACCCGAGCGTCTCCGCGAACAGCGTCGTCAGCCGCTTCCAGTGGCGCTCAGCGCCGGTTGCATCGAAGGCGCTGTGGTCCGGCACGCACCAGCCATGCGCCATGCCGGCATAGTTTTCGATGACGTGGTCGACCTCGGCCGTGCGCAGCGCTTCGGCCAGCCGCGCCGACTGTTCGGGTGGGAAGCTGCGGTCCACACCAGCCGTGCCGACATAGACCCGCGCCTTGATCGACACAGCCTTCCGATGCGGGCTGTCGGCAGCATCGCTCGCCAGATTGCCGCCATGGAAACTGGCGGCGGCAACGATGCGGTCGGGATAGGCCGCGGCTGCATTCAGCGCCCGCGCTCCGCCCATGCAATAGCCGACGGCGCCGACTGGTCCGGCCACGCCTTCGGCATCGAGCGCATCGAGGAAAGCGCCGCTGTCGCGGATGGTCATGTCCTGGGTCGTGCCGCTGAGAAGACCCGTGATGACGGCCTTGCGCTTCTCGTCGCTGAATGCGGTCTTGGCCTCGAAAGGGCCGTAGGGCGCGTTGCGGTAGAAAAGGTCCGGGACCAATACCGCGTAATTGTCGCCTGCAAGCCGTTCCGCCATTTGGTCGAGCGCCGGCCGCGGGCCAAAAGCGTCCATATAGAGGATGATTGCGGCCTTGGCCGGGGCTGCCGAGCGGAACAGACCGGCTTTTGCCAAGCCGTCGCTGGTTTTGATCTGAATGTCCCGCTTCGCCATCACCACTCCTTTGACTTGTCGTGCGATAGATATCCGCGCAGTCCGTCAGGGCAAGTCGTAATGAGGCAACCGCATTCAAGATTCCGTGCGGCATTCGGCGATGCTACAGACGCGCAAACGCCGCCATGTGAAAAGCTTGAGCCTCTGGGGGATAGCGATAGGCCGTGCCGTAGGGACAGGCGTTGCGGTCGAGACAGCCGCCGGTTCGGCAAGGCGCGCCGTTTTGCCCACGCACATGCGCCAGACACGTTTCATGCGCGAAACCATCCGCGGAATACGCATCGACCGGACAGGATTTCAGGCAAGGTTTGTCGACACATGCATCGCAAAGGTGAAGCACGCCGCGAGGTTCGTGAAGCGCAATCTCGTGGTCGAACAGCAGCGCGCCGCGATAGGCGTGCCAGAGCCCGTATTGCGGATGCATGAGGATGCCGAGCGGCGACGGCCGCAAGCCCTCCGCCCGCATCGCCCATTGCTGGAACGGCAGATATGGCTTGTCGGACGGTGACACGGCACGCGCGCCGAAGTCGTTCGCCACCGCACCGATCACTTCGCGAGACCACGTGTCGAGCGGGTCGCCGATGTTCCGCGATTGATTTTCCCGCCAGCGTAGGAAACGCGGCCATGGCGCGGCGCCCGCCTGCCCCACCAGCAGGACGGATCTGGCGGCAGCGCCGGAGAGACCGAAAGGTGCTTCCTCACCGCCTGCAAAATTGAAGCCGCCGCGCAGGATAAGTCCGTGGGCGAAAAGCGCGGCCGCGATGGATTCGATCATGCTGCGCGCAGGAGTCACCCCTTCTTATCCGAATCGGAGAAGGCGCTCCGCCAGACTTCCTTGTGGATGATGTTGGCGACTTTAGCCCCGCCTGACTCGGGCTCCTTTCAGGTGAAGGCGTCGGCCATCGACGCCTTCTTCCTGCCGATGAAGTCCTTCAGCCCGTCGTCGATACCCTGATCGAGATGCGGCGCCTCGTAGCTTTCCAACCAGCGGCGGGCGAGTTCGTTGGCGCGCTGCGGCGCGGTTTTTTCGCCCTCGGCCAGCCACTGCTCGTAGGAATTGTTGTCGGCGATGTTGGAACGGTAGAAGGCGGTCTGGAAATTGGCCTGGGTGTGGTCACAGCCGAGATAATGGCTGCCTGGACCGACCTGGCGGATGGCGTCCATCGCTTGGCCGTTTTCCGACAGGTCGACGCCTTCGGAGAACTTCTGCGTCATGCCGAGCTGGTCGATGTCCATCATGAACTTTTCGTAGCAGGAGGCGAGCCCGCCCTCGAGCCAGCCGGCCGAATGCAGCACGAAATTGGTGCCGGCGAGGATCGTCGAGTTCAGCGTGTTGGCGCTCTCATAGGCCGCCTGCGCGTCCGGGATTTTCGAAGCGCAGAGCGAGCCGCCGGTGCGGAACGGCAGGCCAAGCCGACGCGCGAGCTGTGCCGCGCCATAGGAAACCAGCGACGGTTCCGGCGTGCCGAAGGTCGGCGCGCCCGACTGCATCGAGATCGACGACGCGAAGGTGCCGAACAGCACCGGTGCGCCCGGCCGGATCAACTGCGTGAACGACGCGCCGGCCAGCACTTCGGCCAAAACCTGCGTCAGCGTGCCGGCGACCGTCACCGGGCTCATCGCGCCGGCGAGGATGAACGGCGTGACAATGCAGGCCTGGTTGTGGCGCGAATAGACCTTCAGCGCCCCCAGCATGGTCTCATCGAACACCATCGGCGAATTGGCGTTGATCAGGCTGGTCAGCACCGTGTTGTTCTCGACGAAATCGTCGCCGAACACGATTTTTGCCATCGCCACCGTGTCCTCGGCGCGCTCCGGCGCGGTGACCGAGCCCATGAACGGCTTGTCCGAATATTTGATATGGCTGTAGATCATGTCGAGATGGCGCTTGTTGACCGGCACGTCGACCGGCTCGCATACCGTGCCGCCCGAATGGTGGATCGACGGCGCCATATAGGCGAGCTTCACGAAATTGCGGAAATCCTCGATCGTTGCATAGCGCCTGACGCCGTCGAGGTCGCGCACGAAGGGTGGTCCGTAGACCGGCGCGAAAACGGTGGCGTTGCCACCGATCTGCACTGAGCGCTCGGCATTGCGGGCGTGCTGGGTATAGGTGGACGGCGCTGTCTTCAACAGCGAGCGGCAGAGGCCTTTCGGGAAATGCACGCGCTCGCCCTTGACGTCGGCGCCGGCCTCTTTCCACAGCTGCAGCGCCTCGGCGTCGTCGCGAAAGATGATGCCGATCTCTTCGAGCACCGTGTCGGTGTTTTTCTCGATCAGCGCCAGCCCTTCCTCGTCCAGCACCTCATAGACGTTGATCTTGCGCTTGATGTAGGTGAGCTGGGTGCCGGGGCCGCCACCCGAGCGCGCTGCCCGCCGGGCAGCGGCACCACCGCTGGCGGCACGTCCGCGCCGCGCGTTTGACGCTTCCTGGTCGACCGGCGCGTTCTCACTCATGATCGTTCTTCCCTGACTTTTGTTCTGGCATAATTATTACGGCCGCATAATTGCGCCTTCTGGCCGGATCGTAGCCACGCACCCTATTCGAAACGGCCCGCCAGCGCCAACGCCTGTCGCAAAATCGACAAGAATTCCAATAGATTTGCGGTCGCTTTCCTTTTGCGGGAAGTCGCAAATCAGCTATGGACGCAAGGCTGTAGCGGGTTAGGTATTGACGTGATATTTGAGGCCCCGCAACTGTATCCGTGCGGCAAGGAGCTGGATTAAAAATGGCCGACGACGAGATCATCCTTTCCGAGCTTTCCGACGACGAGCTCGTGCAGCAGATGCACGACGACCTTTATGACGGGCTGAAGGAAGAGATCGAGGAAGGCACCAATATCCTTCTCGAGCGCGGCTGGGCGCCTTACAAGGTGCTGACCGAGGCACTGGTCGAAGGCATGCGCATCGTCGGCGAGGATTTTCGCGACGGCATCCTGTTCGTGCCGGAAGTGCTGTTGTCCGCCAACGCGATGAAGGCCGGCATGTTCATCCTGCGTCCGCTGCTCGCCGCCACCGGCGCGCCTAAGCAGGGCAAGATGGTGATCGGCACCGTCAAGGGCGACATCCACGACATCGGCAAGAACCTTGTCGGCATGATGATGGAGGGCGCCGGCTTCGACGTCATCGACCTCGGCATCAACAATGCGGTGGAAAAATATCTCGACGCCATCGAGCAGCACCAGCCCGACATCATCGGCATGTCAGCGCTGCTGACGACGACCATGCCCTACATGAAGGTCGTCATCGACACGATGAAGGAAAAGGGCATCCGCGACGACTATGTCGTGCTGGTCGGCGGCGCGCCGCTCAACGAGGAGTTCGGCAAGGCCGTCGGCGCCGACGCCTATTGCCGCGACGCCGCCGTGGCGGTCGAGACCGCCAAGGACTTCATGAAGCGCAAGCACAACGTCCGCGCTTCGGCCTGAACTGGCGAGCGAAGACAGGAGCATAAGTACGGAAGCCCGTACTTATGCTATGATACAGGCCGATGCGGCGCGTAACGCTGGCATGTCAAAACATCAGCAAGCGACAGCGATCGGCGTAGCGAACATACCCGATGAAATCTTTGAACGCGACTTTGAGCGCGGCAAGCCTTGCTCGGAGCGTTCGAGCGGGTTGAAGCGCTTATTCCGACTCTTTCGCCTCTTCCTTTTTCAGGACCGGCGTGTCGGCAGTTGTCGTATTTGCGATGCTTGCGACTTTGGTTTGCTGATCCACGCTTGCAGCTTTGGTTTGCTGATCTACGGAAGCCGTCGTTTTAGTGTGGCCAACACATTCCGCTGCGGCGCCGGACACCGAAAGGCCCAGAGCGGCGACAACTAAGAGAGCGGTCTTCATCCTATGGCTCCTAGTTTCGTTGTTGAGGGTACTAGAAAAGGGTAACGGCATATCCCCTGCGCGAAAAGTCAACTTTTCGTGCCCGCCCCGAAGAAAACAATTGCAACAGGCGGACACGACGTCCGCGCTTCGGCCTGATCTCGGCGAATTCGGCATGCACAATAAATCGAGCCGCGCCTTGCAGCGCGACTTTGTTGTTCCCAAATGTTACAAGGACTTAACGCGCATTGCTTGAACTATGTTGATCGCGATGCGCTTTGGTAAAATTGCGGATCAGGGGTTGTTGACGGTGTCCTCAACCGCGTTGGCTGTCGACTTGACATCCTTGCCGACGCCGCGGACGGTGTTGGCGCAGGCCGAAAGTGCCAGGGCGCAAGCGAGGATGGCGATGGGTGTAAGGCGCAACAGTTTCATGGACGGTGTCTCCCTCGTTCGATAGATTCGAAACCAATAGCAACGAAACCGGTTCTATGAGCGCCGTGCGAAAACCACAAGCCGATCAAGGCGACAGGCTGCTCGTCATCGCCTGTGGGATGATTGCGCGCGAAATTCTGGCCGTCAAGGAGCAGCTGGGGCTCGACCATCTCGACCTGACCTGCCTGCCGGCGGAGTTCCATTTCTACCCGGACCGCATCGCACCGGCCATGGACAAGGCAATCGGGAAGGCCAAGGCGGACGGCTACAGAAACATCTTCGTCGGCTACGCCGATTGCGGCACCGGCGGCCTGCTTGACCGCGTCTGCGAAAAGCATGGCGTCGAGCGCATAGTCGGGCCGCATTGCTTTGCCTTCTATCAGGGCATGGATGCCTACGCGAAGGTCGCCGACGATGACATGATGTCGTTCTACATGACCGACTTCCTGTGCCGCCAGTTCGACGCCTTCTTCATGAAGCCGCTCGGCCTCGACAGGCATCCGGAGCTGATCAAGGACTATTTCGGCAATTACGAGAAGCTGGTCTATATCGCCCAGACCGACGACCCGGAACTCGACAAGGTCGCCGAGCAGGCCGCAAAAATGCTCGGCCTCGCCTATGAGCGCCGCTCGACCGGCTATGGCGACCTGACGACGGAACTGGCCAGCGCTGCGGCACACGCCTGACGTTCGATCAGGCGGCCCCTTCTTCCGCCGCGAGCGCGGCGAGCACATCGGCAAAGCTCGTCTTGCAGACGAAGCCCAGCCTGTCCCGCGCCCGCGAGGCGTCGTAGACACGGTCGATCGAGGAAAACATCGTCCAGCCTTTCCGCGCATAGAGCGCCGGAAACTCCGGAAAATAACGCGCGACGACGGATCGTGCGTCGGCGATCAATGCCGCGCAATCGTCGGGCCGGAACGGCGTCGGCGCCGAGACGATGAAGATGTCGAAGCCCAGCTGTGGCGCCTTCTCCAGCGCCGCGATATGAGCCTCGGCGGCATCTTCCACGGTCAGCCGGCGAAACAACAGCTCATTGGCCTTGGTGTTGGCGTCCGACTGCTCGATCGCATGCGCCATATCGTCTGCCTCGGGAAAAAACCGTGCGGTGCGCAGCACGATCACCGGCAGTCCGGACTGAATTGATAGAGGCGGCAAAGATGTTCGGCCGAAAGCTTGGTGACGCCGTAGATGTTGCGCGGCTCGGGCGACATGTCTTCCGTCAGCCAGGCGGCCTTGCGCGCACCGCCGGTCAAGCCGGCGCGTATGGCTTTCGAGATCATCAGCGAGGTCGTCGACGTGAAGACGAAGCGCTGAATGCCTGATGCCACCGCCGCATCGAGCAGGTTGAGCGTGCCGCGCACATTCGTCTCGATGAAATCCTCATTGCGGTTGTGTTCGATGTCAGGCTTGTGCAGCGCGCCGCTGTGGATGATCGCCTCGATGTGATTTTTGCTGACCGTCTGCATGACCAGATCACGGTCGGCGACCGAGCCGATCACCTGCGTTTGCACCGACGGGACGGGATCGAGGCCGACGAGGTCATGGCCAAGGGCCCGCAGGCGCGGCGCGAGCGCGCTACCCAGCCAGCCTGACGATCCCGTAAGCAAGATCCGCATCGGCGAAACCACGATTTTTAACCTGACCGCTGTTAAGCACGGATGACAGGCCGCTGCGAACGGGTAAGTTGTATGCCAAACGAGAAAACAGGCTGTTCCAGCTATCGACTAGGAAACGCACCGATGATCGCTCGCCTCTTGATTGCCGCAGCAGGCGTTGTCTGTTTCGCCCTGCCCGCGCTCGCCGATGGCGAGGTGCAGAAGCTGATCACGTCTGCCGACAAGGTGCGGCTCGACAAATATGATGAGACGCGTAAGGCCGCCCTTGATGAAGCCAAGACCTGCGACGCCGCCGAGGTCAAGCAGCTCGACGCCTTGCTGGCAAAGCCGCTGGTCTCGTTTTCCGACAAGGACCTGACCGGCAACTGGCAATGCCGCACCATCAAGGCTGGCGGACTAAGCCCGCTCGTCATCTATGGCTGGTTCAAGTGCAAGGTGAGCGACGATGGTTCGGGCTGGATGCTGGAAAAAATCACCGGCTCGCAGCGCACCAAGGGCCGTTTCTTCGACGACGGCGAAAAGCGCTCGATCTATCTCGGCTCCTTCTCCGTCAACAACGATCCCGCGAAACCCTATGGCAGCGGCCCACAAAGCGATCAGGTCGGCTACGCCTTTCGCAACAGCGTCAACGAATGGCGCATCGAGTTCCCGGCGCCCTATCACGAATCGAAGCTCGACATCCTTGAATTCAAGCGCTGAGCCTGCGGCCCTGGTTCCGATCACCAACGATTAACCCGACCGGCCTAGCATCCCGCCCGCTGAGAGCAGGTCTTTTCGGGGCGGCACAAACATGGAACCGTTGAAATCAAATCCGCGGCCGATCGTCGTCGTCACCGAAGGCGGACCGCATATCTGGGCCATCGTCAACGCCATCTCTGACCGACTCGGGCCGGTGAGCGTCATCCTCGAAAGCCCTGAATCCAAAAAGCAATTGCTGCTCGGGCGCGCGCGGCGCCAAGGCTGGCTACAGGCCATCGGGCAGCTCGGCACAATGGTGCTGACGCGGCTCGGCAAGCGGTTTTTCGCCGGGCATGCAGCCCGCATCATCGCCGAACAGAAGCTGCAAACCGAAGCCGGGCCCGGACAGGCGATCATCCACGTTCCCTCGGCCAATGCGCCGGAGTGCCTGCAGGCGATCAGGGAAATCCAGCCCGGCGTCGTGCTGCTCGCCGGCTGCCGCCTGCTGTCGAGGCAGACGCTGGCGAAAATCCCTTGCCCGGTCCTCAATTACCATGCCGGCATCGCTCCGAAGTATCGCGGCATGAATGGCGGCTACTGGGCGTTGGCCTCCGGCGATGCGGAGAACTTCGGCACCACCGTGCATTTGGTCGACGCCGGCGTCGACACCGGCGGCGTGCTGCGGCAGGTGCGCGGCAAGCCTGAGGCAGGCGATACGATTTCAAGCTATGCGCTGCGGCAGGCGGCATTCTCACGCGACATCTGCGTCGAGGCGGTCAGGGATGCGCTGGCCGACAAGCTTGCCACCTCAGATCCCGGCCTGCCTTCCAAACAATGGTATCATCCGACGATCTGGTTCTACCTCTGGACCGGCGTAAAAACCGGCGTCTGGTAAGGAGCGCCGATTTACCGGACAGCGCCTCGGCGATAAGCTTGCAGGCATGAGCGAAATCGACCACCGCACCATTATCGCCGGTCTGTCGGTCGAGGATCGTCGCGACCTCACCGCCAAGCTGGATAGGCCCGGCATTGTCCGGCTGGCTGTCCATGGCGGACTGGTTGTCGTGCTGGGCGCGCTGATCACCGCCCGCATCCCATTCTGGCCCATTATTATGCTGCCGCAGGGGATCCTGATCGTCTTCTTCTTCACGCTGTTGCACGAGACCATCCACGAAACCGCTTTCAGGACAGCGTGGCTCAATCGCGCCATCGCCACCGTGACCGGCTTCCTAATCCTGCTACCGCCGGTCTGGTTCCGCTATTTCCATTTCGCGCACCACCGACACACGCACGATCCGGACAATGATCCCGAACTGATGAGCCCGAAACCGGAGACCATCGCCCAGTATTTGCGCTATCTCTCCGGCCTCCCCTATTGGAGCGGCATGACGCGCGTGATTGTCGTCAACGCCGCCGGCCGCAACCGCGACGGCTTCGTGCCGGAAAAGGGCCGCGACAAGGTGATTTCGGAAGCACGTTGGTTCCTGATCGCCTATGCGGTGCTGCTGGTGGCCTCGCTGGTCGCGCAGTCGGCGCTGCTGCTGTGGGTCTGGATTGTGCCGGTGCTCGTTGGCCAACCCTTTTTGCGGGCCTATCTGCTGGCCGAGCACGCACTATGCCCGCATGTCGCCAACATGCTCGAAAACACCCGCACCACCTTTACTACAAGGCTTGTGCGCTTCGTCGCGTGGAACATGCCTTACCATTCCGAGCATCACTCCTATCCGGCCGTTCCCTTTCACCGCCTGCCGCGTTTCCACCAGATCATCGCCGAGCATCTGCGCACGACCGAGCGAGGCTACGTTCGCTTCCACAGGAAGCTCGTCGGCAGCTTCGATCGTCGCGGCGGCTGATCCAAACAAAGCCAAATATCGAAAACTCTTACCTTTCCTTTTGCAGCCTCCAATTGCGTCGTTTTTGAATGCGCGCGCGTCGTCCCATAACAAGCAGCCCAACAGCGCTTCCGGCAATGCTCAAGGTCACTACAGCGCCGCGCGTCCTCTTGGACGCGCAAAGGACGCTGTAGCACTTTGAGTTGGCGCATGATCCTTTCCGAAAATCGATTCCGATTTTCGGGGTCATGCGCGAGGAGTAAGAATTCATGGCCGATCTGATCGTCGTCTACTGGCGCGACATCCCCGCCCAGGTCATCGTCAAGAAGGGCCGGCAGAACGCCAAGCGCGAACTGCCGCTGCGCTTCACCGAGGCGATCGACATGTGCGCGATGCGCACCGGCGCCGGCGGCACCGACGACTACCTGGCCGAATGGCGCAAGGCCGACCCCGTGCCGGTCAGCGACGATCTTGAAGGCGAGGCTGAAAAAGCCTTTCAGGATCTCGACGCGAAATACGACCGCGAGCGGCTGGTCGCTCTGGTCAAGGCGGGCGGAAAAGATGTCTGAAACGACCCCGGCGGTTACCCAGGCCACTTTGGTCAAGAAGGCAGCGCCGAAATCCGACTACAAGCCGGCCGACGTGTCGCCGCAGCGGCGCGTGCAGCGCTCGTTCGCGGTCAGGCTGTGGTCCGTGCGGCATTCGCGATTGCTCGAATGGTTCTACGCCAGGTTCGCCGACATGTTCTTGACTCTCCACCCGCTGTGGAAGGGCATCGGTTACGGCCGCGTCGAAGCCCCGATCAAATTCGTCGAAAAACGCGTCAAGGGTTTTATGTTCGATTGCCGCATGTGCGGCCAGTGCATCCTTTCCTCCACTGGCATGTCGTGCCCGATGAATTGCCCCAAGCAATTGCGCAACGGCCCTTGCGGCGGCGTGCGTGCCAACGGCAATTGCGAGGTCGAGCCTGATATGCCCTGCGTCTGGGTCAAGGCCTGGGAAGGCTCACGCAACATGAAGCATGGCGACAAGATCCTCGACGTGCAGAAGCCGGTCGACCAGTCGCTGCGCGAAACCTCGGCATGGCTGCGGGTGACCGCGCAGGCCGCAGCCGCGCGCGAAGCCACCCGCAACGCTCCGAATACCGGGGCATCGACATGATCGGCCGCCAGCGCGACGAGAACCCGGCCGGCATTCATCTGCCGCTTGAGCCCCTGCCCGGCCACACGTCGCGCGGACGCTTGGAGCGCGTCCTGAGGCGCGGTGAGTTCGCGGTGACCACCGAGCTCAACCCGCCCGACAGCGCCGATCCGGAAGATGTCTACAACCGCGCCAAAATCTTCGACGGCTGGGTCGACGCCATCAACGCCGTCGACGCGTCGGGCGCCAACTGCCACATGTCCTCGGTCGGGATCTGTGCGCTGCTGACCCGCATGGGCTATGCCCCGATCATGCAGATCGCCTGCCGCGACAGGAACCGCATCGCCATTCAGGGCGACGTGCTGGGCGGGGCGGCGATGGGCGTCGCCAACATGCTGTGCCTGACAGGCGACGGCGTGCAGGCCGGCGACCAGCCCGGCGCCAAGCCGGTGTTCGATCTCGATTGCATGTCGCTTCTCGAAACCTGCCGCATCATGCGCGACAACGGCAAATTCCTGTCCGGCCGCAAGCTGACGACGCCGCCGCAGCTTTTCCTCGGTGCGGCGATCAACCCGTTCGCGCCGCCGATCGATTTCCGCCCCTACCGGCTGGGCAAGAAGATCGCCGCCGGTGCCCAATTCGTGCAAAGCCAATACTGTTTCGACGTGCCGATGTTTCGCACCTACATGCAGCAGATCCGGGACCTCGGTTTTACGGAAAAATGCTTCATCCTGTGCGGGGTCGGACCGCTGGCCTCGGCCAAGACCGCCAAATGGATCCGCTCCAACGTGCCGGGCATTCATATCCCCGATCAGATCGTCAAGCGACTGGAAGGCGCCCAGGATCAGAAGAAGGAAGGCAAACAGCTCTGCATCGACATCATCAACGAGGTGAAGGAAATCCCCGGCGTCTCCGGCGTCCATGTTATGGCCTATCGCCAGGAGGAATATGTCGCCGAGATTGTCGATGAATCGGGCGTGCTGAAGGGCCGCCAGCCCTGGAAACGCGAAATCCGCCGCGACGACCAGCTCGTCGCCGACCGTCTAGACCACATATTGCACGACGAGATCACCGAAACGCAGGTCGACATGGTCAAGACCGCGCATTGATGGCGCGGACGGTCACCATTCGCTTGATCGAAATCAGAAACGATATAAAGAAGTCTTTATATCACGACGGAGAGATTTCATGACCCGGACGATCGTCGCCTCGGCGACACGAGAAATCATTATCGGCTTTGACCAGCCCTTCTGCGTGATCGGCGAACGCATCAATCCGACCGGGCGCAAGAAGCTCGCCGCCGAGATGATCGCGGGCAATTTCGACACTGTCATCAGGGACGCGCTGGAACAGGCCGCCTGCGGCGCGACCATGCTCGACGTCAATGCAGGCGTCACCTCTGTCAATCCGAACGAGACCGAACCCGGCCTGCTGGTGCAGACGCTGGAGATCGTGCAGGGACTGGTCGACCTGCCGCTGTCGATCGACAGTTCGGTGACCGCCGCGATCGAGGCGGCGCTCAAGGTCGCCAAGGGCCGGCCGCTGGTCAACTCCGTCACCGGCGAGGAAGAAAAGCTCGAAGCCATCTTGCCGCTGGTCAAGAAATACAACGTTCCGGTGGTCGCCATCTCCAACGACGAGACCGGCATTTCGATGGATCCGGACGTGCGCTTCGCCGTCGCCAAGAAGATCGTCGAGCGCTGCGCCGATTTCGGCATTCCGGCGCACGATGTTGTCGTCGACCCGCTGGTTATGCCGATCGGCGCGCTGGGCGACGCCGGCCGCCAGGTCTTTGCCCTCCTGCGCCGGCTGCGTGAAGAGCTCAAGGTCAACACAACCTGCGGCCTCTCCAACATCTCGTTCGGCCTGCCGCACCGCCACGGCATCAACGCCGCCTTCATCCCGATGGTGATCGGCGCCGGCATGACCTCGGCGATCATGAATCCGGTGCGACCGCAGGAGATGGAAGCGGTACGCGGCGCCAACGTGCTGAACGGCACCGACGAGAACTGCACCAACTGGATCAGGACCTACAAGGACTACAAGCCGGCCGAAGGCGGCCAGGCGATCGCAGCGCCGACGCAAGTCAACGCGCCGGGCGAAGGCAATGGCAATGGCGGCCGCCGGCGCGGTGGCCGTGAAGCCCGTATGGCCCGAGGATAAGCGCGCAATCGTGAACTCTCCTGCCAACATCACCGATCCGCTCGTGCTGTTCATGCCGTCCGGCAAGCGCGGGCGGTTTCCGGTCGGCACGCCGGTGCTCGATGCCGCGCGCCAGCTCGGCGTCTATGTCGAGAGCGTGTGCGGCGGACGCGCCACTTGCGGGCGCTGTCAGGTCGAGGTGCAGGAAGGCAACTTCGCCAAGCACAAGATCGTCTCTTCCAATGACCACATCTCGCCCAAGGGCGCCAAGGAAGAGCGCTACGAACGCGTGCGCGGCCTTCCCGAACGGCGCCGCCTGTCCTGCTCGGCGCAGATCCTCGGCGATCTCGTCGTCGACGTGCCGCAGGACACGGTCATCAACGCGCAGACCATCCGCAAGGACGCCGACACCAGGGTCATCGCCCGCGATTCGGCAATCCACATGTGCTATGTCGAGATTGAAGAGCCCGACATGCACAATCCATCAGGCGATCTCGATCGCCTGAAGATCGCGCTGATGAAGGACTGGGGGCTCAAGAGCCTCGATTTCGACTTCCATCTGTTGCCGCAGGTCCAAGGCATCTTGCGCAAAGGCAACTGGACCGCGACCGCCGCGATCCACAAGGATGCCGACAGCGAGACCGCGCGGGTCATCTCTTTGTGGCCCGGTCTCAAGAACGAGGCCTACGGGCTTGCCTGCGATATCGGCTCGACCACCATCGCCATGCATCTGGTGTCGCTGCTGTCGGGCCGCGTCGCTGCCTCGTCGGGCACGTCGAACCCGCAGATTCGCTTCGGCGAGGATCTGATGAGCCGCGTCTCCTATGTGATGATGAACCCGGACGGCCGCGAAGGCATGACGGTTGCGGTGCGCGAGGCGATCTCGGGTCTCGTCGACAAGGTCTGCGCGGAAGGCAACGTCCAGCGCAACGACATCCTGGATTCCGTCTTCGTCGGCAATCCGATCATGCATCACCTGTTCCTCGGCATCGACCCGACCGAACTCGGCGGCGCGCCCTTCGCGCTGGCCGTCTCGGGCGCCGTGCATATCAAGGCGTCGGATATCGGCCTGAAGCTCAACCAGGGCGCTAGGCTCTATATGCTGCCTTGCATCGCCGGCCATGTCGGTGCCGACGCGGCTGCGGTGACGCTGTCGGAAGGGCCGCATCGCCAGGACGAGATGATGCTGATCGTCGACGTCGGCACAAATGCCGAGATCGTGCTCGGCAATCGTCAGCGGGTCGTGGCGGCCTCCTCGCCCACCGGCCCGGCCTTTGAGGGGGCGGAAATCTCCGGCGGCCAACGCGCGGCGCCCGGCGCCATCGAGCGCGTCCGCATCGATCCCGACACGCTGGAGCCGAAATACCGCGTCATCGGCTCGGAACTGTGGTCCGACGAGCCCGGCTTCCTCGACAGCGTGCAGGCGACCGGCGTCACCGGCATATGCGGCTCCGGCATCATCGAGGTGGTCGCCGAGATGTATCTGGCCGGCATCATCTCCGAGGACGGCGTGGTCGACGGCAGCCTCTCCGCCCGCTCGCCGCGCGTCACTGCCAGTGGCCGCACCTTCTCCTATGTGCTGAAGGAAGGCGAGCCGAGGATCACCATCACCCAGACCGACGTGCGCGCCATCCAGCTCGCCAAGGCCGCGCTTTATGCCGGCACCAAGCTGTTGATGGAAAAGCAGCACACCGATCATGTCGACCGCATCCATTTCGCCGGCGCCTTCGGCTCCTTCATCGATCCGAAATACGCCATGGTGCTGGGACTGATCCCCGATTGCGATCTCGACAAGGTCTCGGCCGTCGGCAACGCCGCCGGCGCCGGTGCGCGCATGGCGCTGCTCAATCGCGGCTATCGCCGCGAGATCGAGGAAACAGTGAGCCAGATCGAGAAGATCGAGACCGCGCTGGAGCCGAAATTCCAGGAACATTTCGTCTACGCCATGGCGCTGCCGAACAAGGTCGACCCGTTCCCGAAACTGTCGGCGGCGGTGAAGCTGCCGCCGCGCAAGACGGTCAGCGAGGACGGCATTGCCGGCGATGCCGCCCCGCGGCGACGTTCGCGCGAAGGCCACGCGGCGCGGCGCGGCCGGGGGTAACGTCCCGCCGGCGAAAGCTGCATTTCGCCCTCATTCTCGTTTGCATGCAAATGTTTCCGGATCAGCCCAAACTGAAACAAGGCGCTGTTTTCGTGTAATCCACCAGATACATGTGCGGCGCATTTAACCGGCATCGGACGGCAGGCAGGAAATAATTTTCGGCCGCCGCAGCACTCCAAGGGAGATGAAGATGTCGATGTTCGAAAACCTCGGCCGCTATGGTATGGCCATCAGGAATGCACACAAAAGGAACAAGTCCGTCCGGGCGCTGAACAGCCTGCCGCCCGAAATTCAGAGGGACATCGGCTGGCCCGTGTCGCCGAGCGAAGACCCGCAGGTCACCTTCTCGGCTCTGCTTCTGGGTTCGGCGCGCTGATGACCTTCGCCGACAAATGCAAGCTGCTGGCCAAGCGCCGGAGCCGTCATGCGGCTCCGGCGGCAAGCGACCGTCGACTGCGCGCCGCACTGCTGCCCCGGCGCTGAGCATTGCAGCGAGCCACGACTGAACGCTGGCCTTGATTGCCAGCCAGATCACACCGCCGAGTTAAGACTGCGCAAATCTTGACATTTGGGGCGAAGGCACGATCTTCGATAGCGAGGGGTTCTCTTAGTCGGCTCAGCCGAAGTCCGTGTGTCCGCATGCCAAGTCTCAAAAGCCACGTCGTGTCCTTCGTGCTCAGGCATAGCCGCAAGCAGGCCTTTTCCAGCCCGGAAAACCTGCAGCGCTGGATCGCGTATGCGCGCAAGACGGAGAATCATCAGCCACCCGCATCGCTGCATCAGCGTTTCGAGATCACGACGCGCAGCGTGGACGGCTTTCCCGTCTACGAGATCGCGCCGAAGGCCGGAGTGCGAAAGCGGATCCTCTACCTGCATGGCGGCGCCTATGTCTTTCAAATCACGTCCTATCACTGGGGACTGATCGCCGATATGGCCGAACGGTTGGGCTTCGGCATCACCGTGCCGATCTATCCCATTGCTCCCGAACACGATTTCCACGCCATGTTCGGCATGGTCGGCGAGGTCTACCGCCAGATGCTCGATGAAACGGAAGCGCAGGACATCGTCTTCATGGGCGATTCCGCCGGCGGCAACATGGCCGTGGTGCTGACCATGATGGCCGCGGAAGACGCCCAGCCCTTACCGTCGCGCCATGTGCTGATTTCGCCCGGCCTCGACTTGTCGCTCGCCAACCCCGAAGTGTTCGAGGCGGAACGCTACGATCCATGGCTGGGAATTCCGGGCGGGCTGGAGGCAGTCCGGCTCTACAGTGCCGGCATAAATCCCAGTGACTGGCGCATCAGCCCGCTTTACGGCGACCTCTCGGTGTTGCCAAAAACGCTGCTTCTGACCGGTTCACGCGATATGCTAACCCCCGACAATCTGATCTTCGCGCAAAAGGCCCGTGCCGCCGGTGTCGAGATAGAGGTCGTGCACGAGCAAGGCATGTTCCATGTCTGGCCACTGATCGACATGCCAGAAGCGCGGCGCGCGCGGGACAGCATCGTGACGTTCCTGACCAGCGACACCGAAAGCTATCACGCCAAAGCCGGCGAATTGGCACTGCAAAGGACAGGTCGTAGCGACCCCGCTCACGACCTGGCTGCGCCGTTGAGGTCGTAGCTAGAGCATTTTGCAGCCAAACGTCTTCGTTTGGCGTCCGACAAAATGCGTTAAAACAAAGACTTGGAGCGCGGTTTTGGTTCCACCAAAACGCAAAGCGCTCTAAGTCAGAACTTGCCGGTTTCCCTGAACACTTCGAAGGTCGCACGGATGTGGTCGGCAACCGCCTTCACCGGCGCGCTGGCGTCCGGCGCCACGACCATGGCCAGATTGTAGGTGCCGATATCCGGCATGCCGTCCTTCGGGCAAAGCTCAACCATCTCGCTGCCGAGGAACGATTTCGGCAGCGGCGCCACCGCGAGGTCGGACATGATCGCGGCGCGCTGGCCGGCCGTATGCGCGCTCATATAGGCGACGCGATAGTTGCGGCCCTCACGGCCGAGCGCTTCGAGTGCCCCGGCCCGCCAGGCGCAGCCCTCTTCCCACAATGACACCGGCAATGGCTCGCGCAGATGCGCGCAGCCGCCCTTGGCGCCGGCCCAGACGATCGGTTCGGTGAGCAGCACCTCGGCGCCGAGCGCGCTGGTCTTGTACGAATTGGTGAGTAGCGTGATGTCGAGCGCCCGGTCGTCCATGCGCCGGCGCAGATTGATGCTCTGGTCGATGGTGACGTCAACCGCGATCGAGGGATGCGACTGCGCAAAACGCTTCAGCACATGCGGCAGCACGCGCTCGCCATAATCGTCCGGCGAGCCGAGCCGCACCACCCCGACAATATCGGGGATGATGAACTTCGACACCACCTCGCGGTTGATCGACAACAGCCGGCGGGCGTAGCCGAGCAGCATCTCGCCATCGGTGGTCAGCGTCACCGAGCGCGCGTCGCGCGCGAACACGGAGCGACCAAGAATATCCTCAAGCTTCTTGATCTGCATGGAAACAGCCGACGGCGTGCGGAAGACGGCATTGGCCGCGGTGGTGAAACTGCCGGTCTCGGCGATCGCCACGAAAGTGCGCAAAACGTCGAGATCAAGCAGCGGCAACGGATGATTGAGTGGGGCGTTCATCGGGATCGACCTTCAATTTTTCTGATGCAAACCATCATTCCATTTCGTTTGATTGAACATCACTTTGGGAGGATAGTCAACTCCATCGAAGGCAGACGTACCGAAGGCCGCCTTGAAACGACTGTGACATTGATCTGCAATCGACACGAAATGAAGCTGAAACAAACCTGAAGTAGCTCTCATACGGGGCAAACTTCCGGCCCAACGCAAAGGAGAATGAAATGTCCATCCTGTCATCCATCGGCCGCATCGCGACCGAATTCAGCGCGGCCCGCGCCCGCTATCAGACCGAACGCGCCATCCGCTCTCTGCCGATCGAACTGCAGAAGGATATCGGCTGGCCCGAAGCCGCAGACACCAAGACCACCACTCGCTACGGCGTCGGATCCTGGGCTGGTGGAGCAAAATAGATCGTGTGTATTCAAAGCTGAAGGCCTGCCGCGCAGACGCTGCCCGGCAGGCCTTTTTATTTGTGGTCAAATGACCTTCCGAGCCATGTCGCCGCTGCATGGCGCATATGAAGGGGCTGCATAGCAGCCGACATTTCGAACTAACGCCTTGTAAGTGATCATAAATCTTAGGCGGAATGCCCAAATATGTCGCATTCCGTGTCGCTTTTCATATCAAGTGCTTCGCTTTTGCGATTTAGTTTCCCCTCACG
Source organism: Mesorhizobium sp. M6A.T.Cr.TU.016.01.1.1 (assembly GCF_003952585.1). Classification (NCBI taxonomy): domain Bacteria; kingdom Pseudomonadati; phylum Pseudomonadota; class Alphaproteobacteria; order Hyphomicrobiales; family Phyllobacteriaceae; genus Mesorhizobium; species Mesorhizobium sp. M6A.T.Cr.TU.016.01.1.1. The sequence continues at coordinate 5,075,355 of NZ_CP034452.1, read as the reverse complement.
TAAGCCTATATCAGCGCCAGCAAACGAGCTGCCCCACTCCATCAAGCGAAGGCGACCCGTCTGAGCAACCGAATGGAGATGATCATGAAGCTTTTTGCCCGCCTTTTCGCTCGCCGTGAAATGAACCTGACGACCGCGCTCGAGCGCCAGCGCCTTGCCAACACCATGCCCGGCCAGACCGGCGCCATGACCGCCGCGCGTCTTGGTTTCGTCGCCTGATCTGACAAGCTTGCGAGCAGCGCTTCTTTCTGCTGCTTCGAAATTGATCACAGCGCCGCTTCGGTCCTGCCGAGGCGGCGTTTTGTCGTGCGCCGACCACATCCGGCATATGTGCTCAATCCGGCAGCATGTTGGATCCGTCACCGCATAGCGATTGCCCATTTGCGACCCATGTCGCAAATAAAGTCTTTCCGTTGCCGCCTAGCCAATTGACAGGAAAGGTTTTTCCTGATGTCGCTATGCTGATCGCGACATCCTGTTCGCGCCATTGCAGCGTGAGGGCTACCCCGTGAACGTCGTAAATCATCCGATCAAGCGATCGTTTGTGTTCTTCCTGGTCCCCGATTTCACCATGATCGCTTTTGCGACGGCGCTCGACCCGTTGCGTTCGGCCAACAGAATGCTCGGCTACGAGGCCTATCGCTGGCGGCTCGCCAGCATCGACGGCAAGCCGGTGCGCGCCTCGAACGGCGTCGAATGCGCCGTCAACACCTCGCTGGAGGACGAGCGCAAGAAGATGTCTGGCCCCGAACGGCCGAACATGGCGGTCGTCTGCAGCGGCATCAATGTCGAGCGCTACCAGAACAAATCGGCCTTTGCCTGGCTGCGCGAGGAATACAACCGCGGCGTCGCCCTCGGCGGCCTATGCACCGGCGCACATATATTGGCCGCCGCCGGCCTGTTGTCCAACAAGCGCTGCGCCATTCATTGGGAGAACCTGCCGGGCTTTTCCGAGGCATTCCCGAAGGCCAATGTCTTTGCCGACCTCTTCGAGATCGACCAGAACATCTACACCTGCGCCGGCGGCACTGCAGCGCTCGACATGATGCTGAAGCTGATCGGCGACGATTTCGACGACAATCTCGTCAACCGGGTGTGCGAGCAAGTGTTGACCGACCGCGTGCGCAGCCCGACCGATCGTCAGCGCCTGCCTTTGCGCGCGCGCCTTGGCGTGCAGAACTCCAAAGTGCTGACCATCATCGAATTGATGGAAGCAAACCTGTCCGAGCCGCTGTCGCTGATCGAGATCGCCGATCATGTCGACCTGTCGCGTCGGCAGATCGAGCGCCTGTTCCGCACCGAGATGGGCAGATCCCCTGCCCGCTACTATCTGGAAATCCGGCTCGATCGGGCCCGGCACTTGCTGATCCAGTCATCGATGCCGGTGGTCGAGGTGGCGGTCGCTTGCGGCTTTGTCTCTGCCTCGCATTTCTCCAAATGCTACCGCGAGCTCTATGCGCGCTCGCCGCAGCAGGAGCGCGTCGATCGCAAGCAGTTGCTGGCCGCGTAAACAGCCAACATCTTGCGCGCGTAGCCTCTGGCGGGGAACGCTTGAAATCTAGCGGCTGTCGTACATCCAGCTTCGGTCACGCCACATTTTCTCGCCGACCTGGCAGTCGGTGGCCGGCTTGTCTTGCGCCAGCACCACCGGCGGATGCGCCGCTTCGTCCGCCGCCCATTGCGGTGACGCAGGCCCGGCAAGCTCGAGCACCAGCTTGCGGCGGATCGCTTCGGGAAACTGCGTCCACTCATTGACCGGGATCATGAACGCGCCGGGCCCACCGATGACGCAGTCGGTGTAGTAGCGGTCGAGATAGTTGACGTCGTAAACGCTGGTGAAGCCGCTCCGGGTCATCAGCGGCAGGCCATTGATGGTGATGCCTTGCTTGACCAGCCCGTCACGAACCACGTCGACAGGAGCACCTTGATTGTTGGGGCCGTCGCCTGAAATGTCGATGACGCGCTTGACGCCCTGAAAGCCGCTTTCGGCGAAAAGATCGCTGCCGAATTGCAAGGCACCGGAAATCGAGGTGCGCCGGGCGCTGTTGGGCGCGTGGGCGGAGAGCTGTTCAACCACCCGCTCGGCGTCGGCACGATTGGCGATCACCGTCCACGGCACGATGACATGCTGCCAGGTCGTGCCGGCCCATTCGACATAGGTGACGGCAATCTTGCCATAGGCGCCATCGGCGATAGCCTGCAGCACAGTGTCATGCGTCAGCGCCGCCACATAGCCGCGACGCTGGATTTCGAGCTCGGCTGGCGACATCGAAAGCGAAACGTCAACGGCAAGAACCAGCTCGACGTCGACCGGCTCGGCGGCGCGGGATTCTGGCGCCAGCCCAAGCGTCAGCGCAGCGGCAGCAGAGAGGAGATGTCTTGCGCGGGGAAAAGCAGACATGCCGCAAGGTAAGCGAGAATCGTCGCGTCACAAAGCGAAAAGCCCAGCGCTGGGCTGGGCTCTTGCGTTCACGTTTTTGCGAGGCCACCCCATTGTAGCGGCCCGGCAAGTCATCATCGCTCAGCTGCGCGGATTGAGATTCTCCGGATCGTAGAGCGGCTTGTAGCCGACAGCGGCCACCTCGACCGGGTATGTCTCGCCGAAATACTCAACATTCAGCTTGCGGCCCTCCTGGCAATACGCCCAGGGCAGATAGGCGAGCGCAATGTTCTTGCCGATGGTCGGACCATAGGCGATCGAGGTCGTGAAGGACCGGCGGCCGAGTTCGTCGACCAGCGTCTCGCCCGTTTCCGGGTCCATCACCGGCATCGTGCCGACCGGATAGCGGGCAACCCCCTTGGGATCGACATTGTCCGTCATGACGAGTGTGCAAAGCATGGCCGGCTGATGCGCTCGGGCGCGATATTCCAGATGCTTTGCCTTGCCGCTGAAATCGGCCTCCTTGACCTTCGGGCGGGCAAGATCGGCCTCCAGCAGATTGTACTCGGTCAGAAGATCCGCGTTCTGCAGGCGCAGGCTCTTCTCCATGCGGCGGCTGTTGGCATAGGTCTCGACGCCAAAAGCCATCACGCCGGTCGAACGCAACGCGTCCCAGACGGCCAGGCCGTCTTCGTATCGCATATGCAGTTCCCAGCCCTGCTCGCCGACATAGGAGATGCGGAAAGCGGTCACGTCCTTTCCGGCAATCCTGACAGGCTTGATCGCTGCGAAGGCAAAATTCTCCGGCGTCAGCCCGTCCGGGTTCTCAACGACCTTCTGCAATGTCGACCGCGCGTTCGGACCCCAGATGCCGATGGTCACGTATTTTTCAGTCACGTCCGTGACGGTGACATCGAAGCCTTTATCTTTTGCCGTCCGCCGCATGTACTGGAAGTCGCGCGGGCCGGCATCGGCGCCGTCGATGACGCGGCAGCGGTCGGCCATGCGGATGACGGTCAGGTCGGCGCGCACCATGCCCTCGTCGTCGAGGAAATGGGTATAGATGCCCTTGCCGATGTTGGTATCGCCGCCGATCTTGGCCGCGCATAGCCACTCCATCAGCGCGACGTGATCCGGGCCTTCCACGTCGTACATCGCGAAATGCGATAGGTTGACGATGCCGCAATCCTCGCTCATGGCGAGATGCTCGGCATTTGAGACGCGCCAGAAATGGCGGTTGTCCCACTCGTTTTCACGCACTGGCACCCGGTTGCCGTATTTCTCGAGCAGGTGCTCGTTGGCGGCATAGCCATGGGCGCGCTCCCAGCCGCCCAGTTCCATGAAATAGCCGCCGAGTTCCTTCTCGCGCGCCCAGAAGGGCGAGCGGCGCACGTCGCGAGCCTTAGAGAAGGGCTCGCGCGGATGGACCGCCGGATTGTAGACCTTCATCGCCGTTTCGGTGCAGCGGTCCCAGATGAACTGCTCTTTCGTCTGGTGCGGATAGAAGCGCGCATAGTCGATGGCGTGGTGGTCGATCGACGTCCGGCCGTCCGTCATCCAATCGGCGATGAGCTTGCCCATGCCGGGGCCGTCCTTGACCCAGATTGCAACGGCATACCAGAGGCCCCGCACCTTCTGGCTCTCGCCCATGGAGGGGCCGCCATCTGCCGTCACCTGCAGCAGCCCGTTGAAGGAATGGCTCTCATTGTAGCCCAGTTCGCCCAGGATCGGCGTCAGTTCCATGGCGCGCTCGAGCGGCGCCAGGATCTGTTCCATGTCGAGGTCGCGCTGCGAGGGCGAAAGACGGGCCTGGTTCTTCTCCAGAAGGTCGCGCGGATGGCAAAGGCGCGGATTGGTCTCTTCGTAATAGCCCCACTCGATCTGCCCGCCTTCGGCGGTCTTGGGATCGCCGGTGTCGCGCATGTAAGCCGAGTTGCCCTGGTCGCGCAGCAGCGGCCAGCCGATCTCTTTGCCGGTGCCGGCGAACTCGGTATACGGCCCGAAGAAGGTGAGCGGATGATCGATCGGCATCACCGGCAGGTCCTCGCCCACCATTTCCGCGATCAACCGGCCCCAGATCCCCGCGCAAACAATCACGTAGTCGGCTTCGATTGTGCCGCGATCGGTCACCACGCCTTTGATGCGCCCATTCTCGACGATAAGCGACTTGGCCGGTGTGTTCGCGAAGGATCTGAGCTTGCCGGAGGCTTCCGCTTGGTCGACCAGCTTGCCGGCGACTGTTTGCGAGCGCGGGATGACGAGACCGGCATCGGGATCCCACAGGCCGCCCTGCACCATCTCTTCTTCGATCAGCGGGAATTTCTGCTTGATCTCGGCCGGCTCGATCAGGCGGGCGCGCGTGCCGAACGCCTTTGCCGAGGCGATCTTGCGCTTGATCTCCGCCATGCGATCGTCGTCGCCGACGCGGGCGACCTCGAGGCCGCCGATGCGGGCGTAATGGCCCATCTTCTCGTAGAAATCGATGGAGTAGAGCGTCGTCCAGCAGGACAGGAAATCATGGCTGGTCGTGTAGCAGAAGTCGGAGGCGTGCGCTGTCGAGCCGATGTCAGTCGGGATTCCTGATTTGTCGATGCCGACAATGTCGTCCCATCCGCGCTCGATAAGGTGATGGGCGACCGATGCGCCGACAATGCCGCCCAGCCCGACGATGACGACCTTCGCCTTTTCCGGAAATCCTGCCATTGCCCGCGACTCCAAAGTGCTGTTGCAGGCGCCGGCGCCCGCTAGACCGGCGCACAATATGCAGGCGACGGCCATCGTGCTACCGCCTGTTTGCGACACGCCGCAGGTGCGGCGCGACCCCAACGCATAACGCCGAAAAATCGGAATCGATTTTCGTTGGGATCATGCGCGGAAAGAAGTTCTACGGCGTCCGTTGCGCGTCCAAAAGGACGCGTGGCACTGCAGTTGAGATCAGCGGCTTCAAGCGAAAATGATGCGTGCCAGGCTGGAGACGGAACTCAGGGTTTATCTCCCGCAACGACGTGCAACACTGCGGCGCGACGTCCTTTGATGCTCGCCCACAGCGCGGTGTATGGGCCGGCGAGCAGCAGGAACGGTGGGATCAGGTTGGGAAAGTAGATGCGGGTGTCGTGGATCGGGAAGACGGTGAACTTGGCCAGAACGCCGAGCACCAATGCCGCGAACAGGATGCCGGCGCGGCGGTCGAGCTTGAAGCCGGCGCGGCTGGCCGCATACCACCCCGCCAGAGCCAGCACCGAAACGCCAACCCAACTGTTCAGGCTGACGGCGCGAACCAGCGAGGCGGCAAAGGCCCGGAGATAGGCGACAACCGAGAACGGTGGATCGAAACCGTCCATATTGTAGTGCTGCTGGATGCTGGAGAACCACAGATGCGGCCACCAGCCGGGATGCTGCGCCCAATGCGAGATGGCGAAATAGGCGACCAGGGAGGCGGCAAAGCCGGCCAACGCGCCCCACGCTTTCTGCCGGAAGGCGACCAGCAACACGGCGAAGATTGCAAGGAAGACGATGTTGTCGGGTCGCGCCATGAAGGCGAGGAAGAGCAGGATTGCGGTGGCCACCTCGCGGCCGCGCACATAGGCAAAAAGTCCGCCGAGGAACAGGGCCGAGCACAGGAGATCCGGTGTCGCTGCGCGTGCCACGTCGCCGAATTCGGCCATGATCAGCACCGCGCCGGCGACCGGCGCCAGCGGCAGCGCGCCTTCGGACCGCAGCCAGAGCAGCGCGATCGCACCGAACAGCAGCACTGACAATACCTGTAACAGCCGCATCGCCTCGACCGGCGACATCACCGAACTGGTTATCGAAAGGATCTCGGCGTAGAGGAACTTGACCCGGTACATGCCGAGCAGCGAATGGAAGTCGGCGGCGTTGCCGGCCATATGGCTGCGGAAGCCGCCGCTGTCGTCCGTCAGTGTCTTGTATTCGCCAGCCGACACACCGTCCTTGACCGTGCCATAGGCATAGTCGTGCAGCGCCTGCACATCGGGATAGGTGCCTTCCTCGGCGATCGCCAGATAGGGCAGCATGTCCCAATTGGCGTCGGAAATGAACCATGCCGTCACGGCAGTCAGAAGGATGTAGAGCGCAAAGGCCGCCGCCCCGATCGGTGCGGCAAGACGCGCATAGGCGCCCTCGCCCCATGCCAGACCGGCCTCAGTGAGCCGGTCGAGCAGGTTTGTCGGAACGGGAGATTTGGTCAGCATGGTTTCGCTCAGTAGCCTAGCGGACCTGGCTTTTGACGAAATCCTTCACGATCGACACGATGCCGCGCGACAGCAGGCTGTCGAGCGCCTCGACAAAGCGGTCGACATGTTCGCGCTGGCAGATCAGCGGTGGTTCGAGGCGGATGACGTTGCGGTTGTATTCGGTGAAGGCGACGAGCACGTCGTAGTCGCGCAGCAGCAGCGCTCCGACGAAGCCGGACAAGGACCCCTTCAGCTTGTCGTCAAGCACGCTGACCACAGGCCGCAGCACCATCGGCAAGGTCTGCGAAAAGTCGTGGAATTCCAGCCCGACCATAAGCCCCTTGCCCCGCACGTCCTTGATGATCTTGGGATATTTCTCCTTGAGCGCTTGCAGCCGTTGCAGGAGGTAGTCGCCGGTCATCGCGGCGTTGTCGATCAGTCCCTCGTCGTAAAGCACGTTGAGCGCCTCGATCGAGGTGACGCAGGCTTCGCCCATGCCGCCGAAGGTGGCCATGGCGTGGATCATCGCCGTCTTCGGCGTGCCATAGGCCTTCATGTAGACCTCGCGCCTGGCGATCATCGCGCCGACTGCGGCCTTGCCGCCGCCGAGCGACTTCGCCAGCGCCGTCACATCAGGAACGACGCCGTAATGCTCGAAGGCATAGAAACGGCCGGAGCGTCCATAGCCGCACTGCACCTCGTCGGCGACCCACAGCACGCCATACTGATCGCAGAGCGCGCGCAACTTCTGCCAGTATTCGGCAGGCGCCTGGATGATCCCGCCGCCGCCCTGGATGGTTTCCAGCACGATGACGCCGACCTCGGGATCGGAGCGGAAGGTGCGCTCGACCGCCTCGATGTCGGCGAACGGGATGCGCACGACATTGTCGGCGACCTTGAAGTCGGCCCGGTAGAGCGAGCCGTCGGTAATCGCCAGCACACCCTTGGTCTTGCCGTGGAAGGAATTCTCGGCATAGACGACCTTCGGCCGCTTCGGGCCCGCGGCGCGCTCGGCGAGCTTCACCGCCGCCTCCATGGCTTCTGAGCCGGACGAGCCCAGAAACACCATGTCGAGGTCGCCGGGCGAGCATTTGGCGAGATTGTGCGCCAAGGCCGCCGCATATTGCGACATGAAGGCGATGGCGATCTCCTGCCGCTTCTCCTCCTGGAATTTCTTGCGCGCTTCGAGAAGGCGCGGATGATTGTGGCCGAAGGCCAGCGAACCGAAGCCGCCGAAGAAATCCAGGATCCTGCGGCCGTTCTGGTCGATGTAGAACATGCCTTCGGCGCGCTCGATCTTGATCTTGTGGAAGCCGAGCAGCTTCATGAAATGCAGCTGGCCGGGGTTGAGATGCGCCTTGAACAGGTCGGTCATGCGCGCGACGTCCATCGCCTTGGCCTGCTCGACGCTGATCAGATCGGGCTTGGCGATAGTGGTGGGCGAAAGCGCCGGCGCGCTGACCGTGGCGCGCGCAGTCGTGTGGTCTGGCTTGGTCATGACGGTCATCTCGAGAGTCTCCTGCTGGCCCTTCACTCGGCGGGCACATGTTTGGCGGCGACGGCATGGCCGTCTTTCTTGGCGCGGTATTCGCTGTAGGCGGCGATCAGCATGTCCTCGTCGCGATATTGCGGCACCCAGCCGAGCTGACGTTCGGCCTTGGACACGTCGAGCACGCAGTCCTCGTCGGCGATCAGATACTGCTCCGGATCCATGATCGGCATGTTCAAGAGGTCGAGCAGGTCGAGCGTGCGCTTGACCGCCCAGCCCGGTGTCGGAATCAGGATCGACTTCGAACCGGCATGCCTGATCAGATCGCCGAGCAGTTTCCTGACCGGCGGCGGATTGAGCGAGCCGAGATTATAGGCCTCATCAGGCACGCCCGCCTTCCAGGCGGCGCGCGCGGCCTCGGCGCAGTCGAACACCGAGATGAACTGATAGGGGTTCTTGCCCGAGCCGATCATCGGCACCGGAAGGTTCCAGTCGATCAGCTTGAACAGTTTCTCGAGGATGCCGAGGCGGCCGGGGCCGATGATGAGGCGCGGCCGAAACAGCGAGATCGACATGCCGCGCTTGCGCCATTCGGCGGCCAGTTCCTCGGTCTTCTGCTTCGACCAGCCATATTCGCCGAGCGGCGCGACCGGATGGTCCTCCGTCATCGGCTGTGTGACCGTGTGGCCGTAGATCATGTCGGTCGTGTAGTGGACGAGCCTCGGAGCACCGGCCTTGTCCATCGCCTGCAGGATGTGCTCGGTGCCGTGGAAATTCACCGGGAAGAAGAACTCATGGCGTTTGGCGCGCACCTGGATCGGCGACAGCATTTTCGCCGACAGATTGTAGACCATGTCGTCGGCCTTCAGCCCGACCGAAGCGACCGATGCCGGATCGGTGACGTCGCACCTGACAGTGCGGACCGAGCGGTAATGCGGCAGATCGCTTTTAGCGATATCGGCGACAACCACCTCCTCGCCGTAGGCCAGAAGTTTCGGGGCAAGGTGGCGGCCGACGAAACCGTCACCGCCGAAGATCACATGTCTCATCGAACGATCCCACTGTGAATCTTGTCGGACGAAAGGGAGGCCGTTTCCTCGTCATGCCCGCGCCCACCCAGATCCCGGCCACTTTGGGCGATCAGCACCGTGCCGACGCAGATGAAAGCGATGCCGGCGATACGCCAGCCATTGAGGTCCTCGCGGAAGACGAAATAGGCGAAGATCGCAACGGCGACATAGGCGAGGCTGAGGAATGGGTATGCGAAACTGAGCTCGACCTTGGACAGCACATAGAGGTGCGACGCCATCGAGATGACGAAGGTGCACAGGCCGAGGAAAACCCATGGGCTGAAGACGATCTGCAACAGCTTCAGCAATGGATTGGTGCCCTCGAAGGAAATCTGGCCGAGCGACATCATGCCCTGCTTCAGCATGAGCTGCGCAGCGGCGTTGGTCATGACCGTGAACAGAATGAAGACGATGTATTTCATGTCTTTTCCAGCAACCCTTCCTCGTTCTATTAAAAACCTGCAAACATTTCGTGAAGCACAGGAAAACTCGAAGAAAGCTTTACCTTATCGTTCCATTAACCATGAACTATTCGAATCTTATCGAATCCTCGGCTTCGGCGGGGTCGCGTGGCGCGTCGAGCTTTTTCGCCGTTCGCGCCCAGAAGCTCGACAAGAAGGCGGGGTCGCGGATGGCTTCGAGGCGCTGCCATTCCGGAAAGGACGCGGCGAAAACGTCGGCACCCATTCGGGCGTCCTTGTAAGGATTGACCGCGCCACCGGCCTCGACGGTGATTTGGTCGAGTTCCTTCAGCAGCGCCAGCGTCGCCCGGCCACGGTTGGGAAAATCCAGCGTCAGCGTGAAACCCGGTCGCGGGAACGACAGCAGTGCCGGCGAGCGGATCGAGCCGAAGCGCTTCAAGACCGTGAGAAACGAGCCCTGCCTGGCCCTTTTTGCCGCCGCAAGCAGCGCCGGCACAGCCCGGCGCGCGACGTCTTCCGGCACCACGCTCTGATGCTGGAAAAGCCCGTTCGGTCCGTAGAGCCGGTTCCAGTTGCCGACGCCGTCGAGCGGAAAGAAAAAACCCTGGTAGCCCACCCGGCGCGGCGCTGTAGACCGGCCTTTCTTCCACCGGTAGGCAGCGTTGAAGGCAGTCAGGAACGGCCGGTTGAGCACGTTGAATGGCGGTTGGAACGGCACCGAAAGATTCCCGCTTGCACGCAAGGCCACATGGGAGCCATGCTCGGCGTGATTGCCGGTGAACAGCAGCCCGCGCCCACGGCCGTGGCCGCCGGCAAGCTGGTCGATCCAGGCCACGACGTATTCGTTGGCCTGGTCGGCCGCTTGGGCAAGCTCGAAGAATTCGCCGAGGTCGCGGAACGGGGTCGCCGTCTCGACGATGTCGAGCGATGGCACCCGCATCAGCCGGATAGATGCCGACAGGATCAGTCCAGTCAGCCCCATGCCGCCGATCGTTGCGGCAAACAGGCGTGCGTTGTCGGTGGCCGAGCAGTAGTAGGTCCGTCCATCCGATCTGAGCAGCGTGAAGGATTCGACATGGCAGCCGAAGGTGCCACGCCGGTGATGGTTCTTGCCGTGAACATCATTGGCGATGGCGCCGCCGAGCGTGACGAACTGCGTGCCAGGAACGACGGCCGGAAAGAAGCCGTATGGCGCTGCATGGGCGATGACGTCGGGCAGAAGCACGCCGGCCTCGGCCTCGATCACGCCGGTCTCGGCATTAAAGGCGCGGATGCGATTCAGCGGCCGCATGTCGACGACCTTGCCAGCCTCGTTCTGGCAGGAATCGCCATAGGAGCGGCCGTTGCCATAGGCGAGCAAGGCGTTTCTTGTCGCCTTGCCGCTCTTCAGCAACGCAACAGCGTCGTCCGCCGGGATCACATCGAGTGCCGGCGGCGTGGCAAGGCCGAAGCTCTGAAAACGCTGCTTCGCCACGCCTACCAGCCTCCGGCGACCAGAAACACGGCGCCGATGAGCACGACGATCTGGCTGCGCCAGTCGCGAATGATGAAGACGACCGGATCGTCGTGCATCTCGTCGCGGCGGGCGAGTATCCAGACGCGCATGGTCAGGTAGAGCACGATCGGGGCCAGCGGCCAGACCAGCCAGGGATGCGGATAGAGTTCGCGCACCGCGACGCTGTCCATATAGAGGGCCAGCACCAGTGCCGAGGAAAAGGCCGAGGCCATGCCCGCCTGGGCGACGATCTCCTGGTCTTCGGTGCGGTAGCCGCGGCCGGCAATGCGCTCGCCGGCTGGAATAGCGGTCGTGCGCAGCTCAACGAAACGCTTCACCAGCGCCAGCGACAGGAAAAAGAAGATCGAGAAGGCAAGCAGCCAGAACGAGACCTCGACGCCGGTCGCCGCGGCGCCCGCCAGAACGCGGATCGTATAGAGACCGGCAAGCGTCAGCACGTCGATCAGGAGCATGCGCTTGAACGACAACGAATAGGCGGTGGTGACAATGATGTAGCCGCCGAGAACGCCGAGGAATTCGATCGGCAGCAGAAGCCCTGCTCCAACACCTATTGCAAGCAGCACCGCCATCGAACCGAGGCCGAACGGGATCGACAGCGCGCCGCTGGCGAATGGCCGGTTGCGCTTGGTCAGATGTTTGCGGTCGAGCGCGAGATCGAAGAAATCATTGAGGATGTAGATGGCGGAAGCGACCGCGCTGAACGAGACGAATGCCAGCAAGCATTCCCAGATCATGTCGGCGTTGAAGTATTCGTGCGACAGCACCATCGGCACCGCGATCAGCGAGTTCTTCAGCCACTGATGAACACGCAGCATCTTGACGATGGTCCTGAATGTCGGCTTCGGCGCCGGCATCATTTCGGCACTGTGCGCGGCCTGCCAGCGCGCAGCATGGCGGTCGGGCGCGACGACGATTGCCGTGCGCGCGGCGTCGAATACGCTAAGGTCGTGCCGGCTGTTTCCGGCATAGTCGAAGCCGCCGTCGCCATAGGCGGCGACAAGCGAAGCGCGCTTTCTGCCTGCAGTCATGTTGTAGGGGCCATGGGTCGCCAGGACGCGATCGAATATCCCGAGATGCGCGGCGATCGCCTCGGCGAATTTGCGTGGCGTGCCGGTCGCCAGCACGATCTGGCGGCCCTCGCCATGTTCAATGCGAAGGCGCTGAAGCAGCGTCTCGCGATAAGGCAGCGATGCAGGGTCGATCTCGACGCGTTGAGCGATGGCCTGCTTCAACTGCGCCGGCCCGCCGGCAAGCCAAAACGGCACGAGGAAGATATAGAGCGGATTCTTCTTGAGAAGGATGAACAGCCCTTCCCACAACAGGTCCGTCGCGATCAGCGTGCCGTCGAGATCGACCGCAAGCGGAATTGCGTTCCTGTCCGACCGCGCATCCATTTTCGTTGCCCTGCCTGAAAGCGCATGACCCCGAAAACCGATTTTTTCGGAAAGGATCATGCGCCGATCCAAAACCAGCGCCGTGCTTCGGCGTCTTCGGCTCGATATAGCGGGGAACAGCGCAGCGAACGTTAAAACGCCCAGCCTGGCTTGGCTTGCATGACGGAATTTCGCTCTTCATCGTTAAGCATCGATGACCCGAAACGATAAAAAGGCCGGGCATTTTCCCGGCCTTCGAAAGCAAGCAGTCAACGTTACTTCATGCGGGTTACTTGATACGGGCGACCCCGCCTGAGATTTCGATCGTTTCCGAGCCGGTCAGCGCCTCGAGGTCGCCATTCGGCATGGTAACGAAACACCCGCTCGGGCAGAATTCCGCGGTTTCGCCGGCGGCCAGCGCCAGCTCCGTTTTGCCACCGCCTTCGGTCACGACCAGCGTGCGGGTCTCGGCGTCCTTGTTGGTCGCGCTGGCGGCGAAGGCTGAACCGCCCACGGCAAGAAAAGCGATGGCGGCGACGAGAGACTTCCACATTTGCAATATCGGTGTTTCCACCGCCTCTGTTGCATTCGCAAGGCATTCTCGCCCTTTGCATGTGAGCTTATATGAGATGCAAGCTGAACGGCAACTGAATGCCGCATTCATGCCGCATTTGGTTCTCGCTGCGCCGAGAGCTGGCATCAGCTGAATCTTGATAGATCCTAATCGGGATCCGGCTTGCGGATCTTGCGCCCGGATTTGGCCAGGCGTTTCGCCTCGGCCACGGCTTCCGCCTTCGCTTGCTCCTGTTCGGCAAAATCGACTTCGATCTTGTCGTCGTCGATCGGCCACGCCTCATGCTTCTTGGTCTCTACGACGGCGCGCGGCGCCGATGGAATTTCGATATGTTGGTCGGCGAACACATCGAGGACGGCAAACCGGATGTCGTTCTGCACGACGTTGCCGTTCATCACGTCCGCCAGGAACACGCGGATTTCGAATTCGAGAGCGGCCGGCCCGAAATTGGTGAACAGCACGAAGGGTTCGGGATTCTTCAGCACCAGCGGATGGCCACGCGCGATCTCCAAAAGCGCAGCATGGGCCTGTTTTACGTCGCTGCCGTAGGCGACGCCGACCTTGATGTCGATGCGACCGAGCTTGTTCCGGTGCGTCCAGTTGCCGACGGCATTGTTGATCAGGTTTGAATTGGGCAGGATCACCGACTGCCGCTGGAACGTCTCGATCTCGGTAGCGCGCACGCTGATCTTCTTGACCGTGCCGCTGATGTCACCGGCGACGATCCAGTCACCGACCTTGAATGGCCGCTCCGCCAAAAGGATCAGGCCGGAGACGAAGTTGGAGACGACGTTCTGCAGGCCAAAGCCGATACCGAGGGACAGGGCGCCGGCGACAAGCGCCAGGTTGGAGAGATCGATGCCAGCCGCCGAGACGCCGACGAGCGCTGCGAGCGCGACGCCGGCATAGCCGACCGCCAACCGGATCGAGTTGCGCACGCCGGTATCGACCTTGCCGCGCGCCATCACCGAGCCGTCGAGCCAGCCCTGGAACCAGCGCGTCAGGAAATAGCCGATGATGAAGACAACGATGCCGCTCAGGATGCCGGTCAACGAGATCGTCACCGAGCCGATGGTCAGGCCCGTCGCCAGCTTGTAGCCCCAGGCCTGGATGTCGCCGGGCTGGAAGCCCCACATCAGCAGGATCAGCGGCAGGAATACCAGCACGATCATGACATTGATGGCGACGCTGACGACCAGGCCGAGCTGGTCGAGCGCGGACTCCTCATAGCTGGAATTGACCGACAGCCAGCGCCCGATCGACGTGTTGGCAAAGCCGCCTTCCTCGCTGATCGCCCGCGCCGACAGGAAGCCGATATAGGCGGTGACCAGTATGGTGCCGGTGACCACGACCTGCAGCGAGACGAAGATGGCAAGGCCGATATAGCCGAGCAGCGCCGCGGCGACGGTGAAAAGGCCTAGCGCGAAGGCGGTGTACCGCAGCCACGCCGGCCAGGGCCGCCAGCGTCCGTCGGTGGCCTTGAACGGTTTCAGCAGCCCCATCAGGATCAGGATGACGCCAACGATGATGGTGGCGACAAAACTTCTGGCGATGGTCAGCGACAGCGGCGAGCCCATCTTGTCATTGACGACCGACAGGAAATTATTGATGCCGATAACCACCGCCATGGCCGTCGTCAGCCGCACCAGCCAGCGTGCCGGGCCGGTTTCAACGGGTATGAGCCGCCAGTTCGGCAGCCGCGGCTCCAGCGCCGCATTGGTCAGCCGGTTGACGCAGAACACCACCGCTATGACGGCGACCAGCGCATTCAGGAATACACCGATATCGCCGCGCAACACGTTGTAGTAGTTGAAAAAGAACACGGTCGAGACCAGGAAGACGCCGACCGCCAGCGTCGGCAGCAATGTCGACCAGAACGCCACCGACAGCCGGCTGAGATAGGAGGGGTCCTCAACGGAAGGGTCCGCTTCGAAGACACGCCCGAACAGACGCCGCCCACCGACAAAAAGCACTGCAGCCAGCGAAAGCGCCATCAAGGTCGCAGCCAGCACGGCCTGGAATTTGAACTTGAAGGCGAAGGTCAGCCAGGACGATACCGCCTTGTAAAAATTGGCGTATTCGTCCTGCGCATCGGAGAAGACCTCCGGGCTCAGTGCATCGGACAGCACATAACGTTTGGTGAGCACATTCCGAAACAGCTCGCTGCGCATGGTGCTAATCTTGTCGATCAGTCCGCTGATGCGGATCGACAGGTTCTGCGCGCTGGCGATGACGGCATTGATCTCCGCCTTTTCGGCGGCCAGTGCCCCGCGCTCGCTGGTGACGATCTCGGGTTCCTGTGGCTGACCCTCGGCCGGCGGCGCGCCCAGCACCTCGATACGGTTGTTGATGTCGGCAAGACGCGAACGAAATGCCAGCGCACTGGTCAACGCTGCCCGCGAAATATCCTCCAGTTGCAGCCGGATATCGACGAGGCCCGCGTCCTCCTCGGCCTCCTGCGGTATCTTTTTCTCGAGATCGTCGGTTTTGGCGGTCAGGTCCTGGATCGCCTTCATCTGCTCTGCGATCAGCGCGGCGGCGCCTTGGCCGATGGCCTGCGCCATCGCGTCGGAAGACGGCGGCGCCAAGACGAAAAGCGCAAGGATCAGAACCAGGCGGAGCAAACGAAAGAACATGATGTTTCCGGCGACTCGCGGACGGCAAAAGGCGGTTTCAAAAGCCCGTCCTTGATAAAGACGCTCATATCAAGGAGCAAGCCGTCGCGGGCGGCTCGTTTTCGGAGTCGGCCAGTCGAAAAGCGATGGCGCAATATTGGCTTTGCGGCAGCGGCCTGCTCTATAGTGTGCCGCATCGCCCAAAACGGATGACAAAAAGCCAGAACGGATAACAATAAGAATGGCGGAATATTCGGCCTTCTCGCTTCTCAAAAACGCGCTGACCGGCAACAAGGACTGGAAGCCGGCCTGGCGCAAGCCGGATCCGAAGGCATCCTACGACGTGATTGTCATCGGCGGCGGCGGCCACGGCCTGTCGACCGCCTATTATCTCGCCAAGGAGCACGGCATCACCAATGTCGCGGTGCTGGAGAAGGGCTGGCTCGGCTCGGGCAATGTCGGCCGCAACACGACGGCCGTTCGCTCCAACTACCTGCTGCCTGCCAACACCCGCTTCTACGAACATTCGATGAAGCTGTGGGAGAACCTGTCGCACGACCTCAACTACAACGTCATGTTCTCGCAGCGCGGCTGCCTGAACCTGGCGCACACGCCTGCCCAGCTTGACGATCTTGCGCGACGCGGCAACGCCATGCGCCATCTCGGCGTCGACGCCGAACTGATGACCACGGCGGAGATCGCACGCCTGATACCGGCGCTGGACGTCTCGGGCGCGGCTCGCTTCCCGGTCGTCGGCGGGCTGATGCAACCGCGCGCCGGCACCGCCCGCCACGATGCCGTCGCCTGGGGCTATGCGCGCGGCGCCGACCGTCGCGGCGTCGACATCATCGAAAATTGCGAGGTCACCGGTTTCCTGCGTGATGGCGACCGCGTCACCGGCGTCTCGACCTCGCGTGGTGAGATCCGCGCCAAGAAGGTGGCGGTCGCGGTGGCCGGCAGCACCGGACGGGTCATGCAGCTTGCCGGCATCGAGACGATGCCGATCGAGAGCCATGTGCTGCAGGCTTTCGTGACGGAATCGCTGAAGCCATTCGTCAATACCGTCCTCACCTTCGGCATGGGCCATTTCTACATGTCCCAATCGGACAAGGGCGGCCTTGTCTATGGCGGCGATCTCGACGGCTACAACAGCTACGCCCAGCGCGGCAGTTTGCCTATTGTCGACGAGGTGATGAGCGAGATGCTGGCGCTGTTTCCGGGGCTTGCGCGCGTGCGCATGCTGCGCTCCTGGGGCGGCGTCTGCGACATGTCGATGGACGGCTCGCCGATCATCACCACCGGCCCGCTGCCGGGCATGTATCTCAACTGCGGCTGGTGCTACGGCGGCTTCAAGGCGACGCCGGCGTCTGGCTGGTGCTTTGCCTGGACCATCGCCAAGGACGAGCCGCACGACTTCAACGCGCCCTTCACGCTCGACCGCTTCCATCGCGGCATGGTGATCGACGACAAGGGCCAGGGCGCGACGCCGCGGCTGCATTAGGTAAGACGAAAATGCTGATCACTTGCCCCTATTGCGGCCCGCGCGATGTCATCGAGTTCACCTACCAGGGCGACGGCAACCGCGAGCGCCCTCAGCCCGCGTCGCAGAATCTCGACGCCTGGAACGCCTATGTTTACGATCGGTTGAATCCGGCGGGTGACCACAACGAGATCTGGCAGCATTCCGGCGGCTGCCGCGCCCATCTCAAGGTCGTGCGCAACACGCTGACACACGATATCTCCAGCGTCGCCTTCGCGCGCGGCGACCACAAAGCCGCTGCGCGCCACAAGGCGGAGGGCAAGGCATGAGCCCACGCCGCACGGATGCCGGTGGTCGGATCGACCGGCTGCGAACCATCCGGTTCACCTTCGATGGCGCGCCTTACACCGGCCATGCCGGCGACACGCTTGCCTCGGCGCTGCTGGCCAATGGCGTCACCTTGTTCGGGCGCTCGTTCAAATATCACCGCCCGCGCGGCGTGCTGACATCAGGCGTCGAGGAGCCGAACGCCCTGGTGACGGTGCTGCGGGGCGAGGTTCGCGAGCCCAATATTGCCGCGACCATGGTCGAGATCTATGACGGGCTGACCGTTGTCAGCCAGAACCGCTTTCCATCGCTGTCCTGGGATGTCAGCGCCGTCAATCAGCTCGGCGGCAAGCTTCTGTCCGCCGGCTTCTATTACAAGACCTTCATGGGACCCGCGATCGGCCCGCTGAAGAGCACGCGTTTCTGGATGTTCTGCGAGCATTTCATCCGCCGGGCCGCCGGTCTCGGCCGCGCCGGGACTGCTCCCGACACGGCGCGTTATGAGCGCATGAACGCTTTCTGCGATGTGCTGGTGGTCGGCTCAGGTCCGGCCGGGCTGATGGCCGCCAGGGCAGCCGCCGATCAGGGCGCGCGTGTCATCCTCAGCGAGCTCGAACCGCATTTCGGCGGCTCGGCCAACTGGTCAGGCGAGACGATCGACGGCATGCCCGGGGCGGACTGGGCAGCGCGAGCCGCCGGCCAGCTCGAAGGCTATGACAATGTCCGCCTGCTGCCGCGCACCACGGTCTGGGGCTATTACGACGGCAACACGCTCGCTGCGCTTGAACGGGTCACCGACCATAAGGAGAGACCAGGCAAGGGCGAACCGCGCCATCGCTACTGGACCATTCGCGCCAAATCGGTGGTGCTGGCCACCGGCTCCTTCGAGCGGCCGCTGGTGTTTCCGGGCAACGACCGGCCGGGTGTGATGCTGGCGCATGCCGCCGAGCGCTACGCCAACGAGTACGGCGTGCTGCCGGGCAACAGGATCGCAATCTTCACCAACAATGACAGCGCCTATCGCTCCGCTCTTGCGCTGAAGAATGCCGGCGCGGCCATCGTCGCCATCGTCGACGTGCGGCCGGAGCTTTCGAGCGAGATGCGCGAGCTCGCCGATGAAGCGGAAGCCAAGATTCTTGCCGGTCACGCCGTGGTCGCCACCGAAGGCGGCAAGGCGCTGTCCGGCATCAAGGTGCAGCGCTTCGACATGGTCAACGGCGCGCTTGCCGGCGATCCGCGCAGCATTCAAGCCGACTGCCTGCTGATGTCGGGAGGCTGGTCGCCGACCATCCATCTGGCCAGTCAGGCCGGCGCTAAGGCGGAATGGAATGCCGCCAGGCAAGCCTTCCTGCCACCGAAGCCAACCCAGCAATGGATTGGCGCCGGCGCTTTCACCGGCAGCTTCTCCACCGCCGAGGCCATCGCCGAAGGTCGCGCCGCCGGGCTTTCGGCGGCCGGCGGGACCGGCGCACCAACGGCCTTGCCGGTCGTCGAAGCAGCACCCGGCGATCCCGACCCGGCGCCTGTGTTCGAGATCAAGGCCGATGGAAAAAGCTTCGTCGATTTCCAGCACGACGTGACCGCGGAGGATGTGCGGCTGGCGCATCGCGAAGGCTTTGTCTCGGTCGAGCACCTGAAACGCTACACCACGCTCGGCATGGCGACCGACCAGGGCAAGAACTCCAACATACCCGGCCTCGCCATCATGGCCGAAGCGCTGGGCAAGCCGATCCCGGAAGTCGGCACGACACGGTTCCGCCCGCCCTTTTCCGCGGTGTCTATCGGCTCGCTCGCCGCAGAACGCTTCGGCGACCTGAGGCCAGAGCGGCTGACGCCGATGCATGACTGGCACGTCGCCAATGGCGCAACCATGTATTCGGCCGGCCTCTGGTATCGCCCGATGATTTATGGCCATCCCGGCGAGACGATCGAGCAGGCCTATGTGCGCGAAGCCAGGGCGACGCGCGAGAGCGCCGGCATCGTCGATGTCTCGACACTGGGCAAGATCGCCGTGCAGGGTCCGGACGCAGCGGAATTCCTCGATCGGGTCTACACCAACATGTTCTCGACGCTGGCCGTCGGCAAGGCCCGCTACGGGCTGATGCTGCGCGAGGACGGCCTCGCTTTCGACGACGGCACGACGTGGCGGCTCGGGGATCAGGACTTCCTGATGACCACCACCACGGCCAATGCCGGCAAGGTGATGCAGCATCTGGAGTATTTCCTTGACGTTATCTGGCCGGAGCTGAAGGTCCACGTCACCTCGGTGACCGACGAATGGGCGGGTGCCGCCATCGGCGGACCAAAGGCGCGAGCCATTCTTGCCGCTTGCATCACTGGCACCGCCGTCGACAACGCCACGCTGCCTTTCATGGGCATCGTGCACGGCAAGATATCAGGCGTGCCGGTGATGATCTGCCGGCTGTCTTTCTCCGGCGAAATGGCCTTCGAAGTTTACTCCGGCGCCGGGTACGGCACCCATGTCTGGGAAGCGTTGATCGAAGCCGGCAAGCCGTTCGGACTGGTGACTTACGGGCTCGAGGCGCTGGGCACGATGCGCATCGAGAAAGGCCACGTCACCGGCGCCGAGATCGACGGCCGAACCACGGCGCGCGACCTGCATCTCGACTGGATGCTGTCCAAGAAAAAGCCCTTCATCGGCTCGGCGATGATGGATCGCGAGGGGCTGATCGCTCCCGGCCGGCTGGAACTCGTCGGTCTGATTTCGCTGGACAACCAACCGCTCAACGGCGGCGCGCACATCGTCGAGGCGCTTGACGAAGCCAATCCGCACGATTCCATCGGCCACATCACCGCTTGCTGTTATTCGCCGGCGCTCGGCAAATACATCGCGCTCGCTATGGTCAAGGACGGCAAGGCACGGCGCGGCACGCGCGCCCATATCTCCGATCCCCTGCGCAACCGGTTCGGCCCGGTCGAGATCGTCTCCAACCACTTCTTTGATCCGGACGGGAGCCGCATGCATGGTTGAGCGCCAATCACCGCTTGAGCTGGCACCGCTTGAGCCGGAACTGCGCACCGGCTCGCACGGCGATTTCGAACACGGCATCGATGTCATCCTCTCCGAAACCAGGCCGGGATCGATCCTGCAGCTCGCTGCCTGGCCGGGCCAGGAGAAGAAGTTGATATCAGGCATCCGCACCGTTACCGGCCTTGCTCTGCCCGATGGCGCCGGCGCCGGCAGCACCGACGGCGTGAGGTCGGTGTTCGGCTTCGCGCCGGGAAAATTCACAGTGGTCGACGAGGCCGAAGGCCTGGCATCAGCCTTTGCCAATGTCGTCACCCCGGCGATCGGCACGGTGACCGACCTGTCGCACGGCCGCACCGCGATCCGCATCGCCGGACCAAAGGCCGAATGGGTGCTGGCAAAACTCTTCGCCATCGACTTCGCGCTGCCGGCCTTCCCGGTCGGCGCCGGCCGCTCGACCATGCATCATGACGTCTTCGCGCAGATCCAGCGCACCGGCGCCGACCAGTTCGACATCTATGTGTTCCGCTCGTTTGCGCGCTCGTTCTGGAAGGCGCTCTGCCATGCCAGCGAGGAAGTCGGCTACGAGGTGCAGTAGACCGAGGCGGCGCGTCGTCACCTCACTTGGCGCCACCTCATTTGGCGCCACCTCATTTGGCGAATGTCACCCACTCTTCCAGCGGCGCGCGGTCGGTGCGGAACTCGTTTTCGGGCTTGGATCTGTCCTCATGGCCGAGCGCCATGCCGCAGACGACGATCTCCTCGTCGGGGATATTAAGCACCGGCCTGATCTGCTTGTGATACGGTGCAAAGGCCGCCTGCGGACAGGTGTGCAGGCCCCTGCCCCGCGCCGCCACCATGATGTTCTGCAGGAACATGCCGTAATCGATCCACGAGCCCTTGTTCAGCCGCCGGTCGACCGTGAAAATCATGCCGACCGGTGCGTCGAAGAAGACGAAGTTGCGGTCGTGCTGCGCACGCATCCTGTCCACCTCGCGCCGGCCGATGCCGAGCGCGCCGTAGAGGCCGAAGCCATTCGCGCGCCGCCGGGTGAGATACGGTTCGAAGAACTGGTCGGGGTAATAGCGATATTCGTCCCAGTCGGCCTTTTCGGCGCGGATGCCGGAATTGAGGATGGCGTCGGTGATCCGCTGCTTGACCTCGCCCTTGGTGACGTAGACCCGCCAGGGCTGCATGTTGGTGCCCGAAGGTGCACGCGCGGCGACAGAGAGAATGGCGCGGATCGTCTCGTCATCGACCATCTCGGGCAGGAAGGCCCGCACAGAACGGCGTGACGTGATCGCCTCGTCGACGATCGCCGCATCCTTGGCAATCCGGGTGTTGTTTTCCAGCATGGGCCGTCCCTTTACGCGTAATCCCTAAACCGGAATCGATTCCGGAAAGATCATGCGCCGTCCAGAAAATGGGAGAGCACCATTGCGGGTCCAATTGACGCGTGGCGCTCTATCGTAAGCGTCGACCGGGCGCCCTCAATCGCCGTTCGTGGCCGAGCCTTTGCCTGAACCGCCAAAATGGCGCAAGCAAATCTTGTGGCCTCATGAAAATCGTCTTGATTTTTTCACGAACTTGACCTCTCATGAAATTTCCCCCAAATTTTTCACCAAGGGGAATTTTTCAGTAAGAGAAATGGCTTGACCTCAACCGCCGTCAGATCGGAGCAGGAAAACCGCGAACGGCTGCTGGCCGGCGATATCAGGGCGCTGCGCAGGGCGCGCGGGCTGACGCTTGCCGAGATCGGCCTGAAGCTCGGCCGCTCCGTCGGCTGGGTCAGTCAGGTCGAGCGCGGCCTGTCGATACCCTCGCTCAGCGATCTCAGGGCCTTCGCGGAATTGTTCGGCGTGCCGGTCAGCCTGTTCTTCAGTCACGACGTGCCCGTCGAGAACGAGCGCGGCGTGGTCGTGCGCGCCGGCAGCCGCCGCACGCTTGGCACAAGCGATTCCGGCCTGGTGGAGGAGCTTCTTTCGCCTGATCTCGGCGGTAGCTTCGAGATGCTGCGTTCGGTCTTCGCGCCGGGTGCGGAGCTGAAGACCGAGGCGCGCCGGCCGACGGAGGAAGCCGGATATGTCGCTTCCGGCAGCTTCGACATCGAGATATCAGGCGTCTGGCACCGGCTTGGTGAGGGCGACTCCTTTCGCTTCGACGGCAAGCCGTTCCGCTGGCGCAATCCTGGAGCGGAGCCGGCTGTCGTCATCTGGGTGGTTTCGCCACCTGTCTACTGAATATAGGTCTGGAGAAAAACATGGCGGGTTTGCCGACCACGGCACGTGTGGTGATCATCGGAGGCGGTGTCGTCGGCGCCTCCTCGCTCTACCATCTCGCCAAGGCGGGCTGGACCGACTGCGTGCTCCTGGAGAAGAACGAGCTCACCTCCGGCTCGACCTGGCATGCGGCCGGCAATGTGCCGACCTTCTCCTCGTCGTGGTCGCTGATGAACATGCAGCGCTATTCGACGGAGCTTTATCGCGGGCTGGCCGATGCGGTCGGCTATCCCATGAACTACCACGTCACCGGCTCGCTCAGGCTGGCTCATACGGTCGAACGCATGCAGGAGTTCCAGCGCGCCAAGGGCATGGGCCGCTATCAGGGCATGGACATCGACGTGGTCGGGCTCGACGAAATCAAGCGCCGCTATCCATTCATCGAAACGCATGAGTTGAAGGGCGCGCTCTACGATCCGAGCGACGGCGACATCGATCCGGCGCAGCTGACCCAGGCGCTGGCCAAGGGCGCCCGCGACATGGGAGCGAAGATCATCCGCTTCTGTCCGGTCACCGGCGTGCGCCGCGAGAAGGACGAGTGGGTGGTTGTAACAGCGCAGGGCGAGATCCGCTGCGAGATCGTCGTCAACGCCGCCGGCTACCGCGCGGCCGAAGTCGGCAAGATGTTCGGCCGCGACGTGCCGATGATGGTGATGAGCCATCAATATATCCTGTTCGAGGAAATCCCCGAACTGGCCGCATGGTCGAAGGAGCAAGGCAAGAAACTGCCGCTGCTGCGCGATGTCGACACCTCCTATTATCTGCGCCAGGAAAAGAACGGCATGAATCTCGGCCCCTATGAGCGCAATTGCCGTGCGCATTGGGTCGGCCACAACGACCCCATGCCCGATGATTTTTCGTTCCAGCTGTTCCCCGACGATCTCGACCGGCTGGAGGACTATCTGGCCGATGCCGTCGCCCGCGTGCCTATCCTCGGCACCGCCGGCCTGTCAAAAGTCATCAACGGCCCGATCCCCTACGCGCCGGACGGCAACCCGCTGATCGGCCCGATGCCCGGCGTGCCCAACGCCTTCGAGGCCTGCGTCTTCACTTTCGGCATCGCCCAGGGCGGCGGCGCCGGCAAGGTGCTGGCCGAATGGGTGACTGAGGGCCAGACCGAGTGGGACATGTGGTCCTGCGATCCGCGTCGCTTCACCAGCTTTGCCTCGGCCCCGGATTACTGCATCGCCAAGGGCATGGAGATCTACGGCAACGAATACGCCATCCAATTCCCGCGCCATGCCTGGCCGGCTGGACGCGACCGTAAACTGTCGCCGATCCACGATCGCATCAAGGCGCTCGGCGCCTGCTTCGACGCCTATAATGGCTGGGAGCGCGCCACCTGGTACGCGCAAGCCGGCGACGACGTCTCGGAAGCCGCGACGCTGACCTTCCGCCGCTACGGGCCCTGGCAGCATCGCGTCCGCGAAGAGTGCCTCGCCGTGCGCGACGCCGCCGGCATTTTGGACCTGCCTGGTTTCTCCCGCTTCAACCTCGACGGCCTTGGCGCTGCCGAATGGCTGAGCCAGCAAGTCACCGGGCTGGTGCCGAAACCCGGCCGCATCGGCCTCGTCTATTTTGCCGACGACAAGGGCCGCATCGTCACCGAAATGTCTGTGGTGCGTCACGATGAGAACCTGATGACGCTGATCACCGCCGCGGTGGCGCAGTGGCACGATTTCGAGTGGCTGAAATCACGCATGCCGAAGCATGCGACATTCAAGCTGATCGATCGCACAGAGGAATATTTCACGCAGATCCTCGCCGGACCCAACTCGCGAAAAATCCTCGCCGATATCTGCGCCGCCGACCTTGCTCTGCCCTGGCTGACGCATCAGGAAACGACAATCGCAGGCCGCTGGGCGAGGCTACTGCGTGTGTCCTTCGCCGGCGAACTCGGCTGGGAAATCCACACCAAGATCGACGACACCGCCGCGATCTTCGATGCCGTCTGGGCGGCCGGGCAGAAGCATGGCCTGAAGCCGTTCGGCATGTACGCGCTGGATTCGCTTCGGCTCGAAAAAGGCTACCGCGCCTGGAAGGGCGATCTGTCGACCGACTATTCGATCCTGCAGGGCGGGCTGGAGCGCTTCGTCAAATGGGACAAGCCGGATT
The DNA here is from genome assembly GCF_003952585.1 of Mesorhizobium sp. M6A.T.Cr.TU.016.01.1.1. Classification (NCBI taxonomy): domain Bacteria; kingdom Pseudomonadati; phylum Pseudomonadota; class Alphaproteobacteria; order Hyphomicrobiales; family Phyllobacteriaceae; genus Mesorhizobium; species Mesorhizobium sp. M6A.T.Cr.TU.016.01.1.1. The sequence goes on along the minus strand of NZ_CP034452.1, from coordinate 5,050,533 downwards.
TCCGCGGCAAGGCAGCGTTGCAAAATGAGAAGCAGCAGGGTGTCAAGAAACGCTTCGTCACGCTGACCGTCGAAAATCCCGGCGACTGCGATGCGCCCACCATGTCGACGCTGTGGCATGACGGCGAGATCGTTGGCGAGACAACATCCGGCGGCTGGGGTCATCGCATCGACAAATCGATCGCGCTCGGCATGCTGCGCGCCGACCTCACCGAGCCGGGAACCACGGTCGAGGTTGAAATCTTTGGCGAGCGCTTCACGGCGGTCGTACAGAACGACAAGCCGCTGTGGGATCCGAAGAACGAGAGGCTAAGAGCATAATGCCCAGACCATCATCGCGTATTTCCGGCATCGTGCCTTCCGGCAAGGATGGCTGGGAGGTTCATTCCGCTGCCTGGGCACGCAAGGAGGCCGGCGAGGACATCATCATGCTGTCGGTCGGCGACCATGATTTCGATGCGCCGGGCCAAACCATCGAAGCCTGCGTGACAGCGGTTCGCGCCAGCAACCACCACTACACCCCGCTTCCCGGCATTCCGCGCCTGCGCAAGGCGATGGCGGCAGCCTCGACCGCCTGCACCGGCGTCCCAACCAGCCCCGACCAGGTCATCGCCACGCAGGGTGGACAGGCGGCACTCTACGCTGCCGTGCAGGCCGTGCTCGACCAGGGCGATCACGCCATCGTGGTCGCGCCCTATTACGCCACCTATCCAAACACCTTCAGTGCGGCGGGCGCGGAATTCACTGTCGTCGAGACGCCGGCCGAGGATGGTTTCCAACCCCGCGCGGACATGATCCGCGCCGCCCTTCGCCCGAACACGCGGGCCATCCTCATCAACACACCGAACAATCCGACCGGCGCCGTCTATTCGCGGCAGCATCTTGAAGAGCTGGCGCAGATCTGCCGCGAGCATGACCTCTGGCTGCTGTCGGACGAGGTCTACTGGACGCTGGGTGGTGGCGAGCATATCTCGCCCCGCGCCCTGCCCGGCATGGCCGAGCGCACGCTCGTCATCAACTCGATGTCCAAGAGCCATGGCATGACCGGCTGGCGCATGGGCTGGCTGACCGGCCCCGAAACGATGATCTTGCTGCTGATCAACCTCAATCTGGTGACGACCTATGGTTTGCCGGCCTTCATCAGCCTCGCTTGCGCCGAGGCGCTGGAAAACGGCTACGGCGTCACGGAGATTGCCGAACGCTATGCTGCAAGGCGCAGCGTCGTCCTCGATGCCATGCGCGGCATGAACAACGTCACCGTGCGCGGTTCCGAAGGCGGCATGTATGTCATGCTCGACATATCGGCTCTCGAGCCCGACGACGAGAAGTTCGCCTGGGCTCTCCTCGACAAGGAAAAGGTCGGCGTGATGCCCGGCTCAAGCTTCGGCGAGGCGGCCGCCGGCCATATTCGCGTCAGCCTCTGCCAGCCCGAGGCGGTGCTTTTGGAAGCAGCCCTTCGCTTGCGCCGTTTTGCTTCCAGCTATCGCCGTGAGGCTGCATGAGCGCCCTGCCCGCCAAAACCATTCCTCCCAAAGCAAGGGCTGTCATTATCGGCGGCGGTGTCTCCGGCTGCTCGGTCGCCTACCATCTGGCCAAGCTCGGCTGGACCGATATCGTGCTGCTCGAACGAAAGCAGCTGACATCGGGCACGACATGGCACGCCGCCGGCCTGATCGGCCAGTTGCGCGGCTCGCAGAACATGACGCGGCTGGCGAAATATTCGGCCGACCTCTACGTCAAGCTGGAAGCCGAGACCGATGTCGGCACCGGCATGCGCCAGGTCGGCTCGATCACCGTGGCGCTGACCGAGGAGCGCAAGCACGAGATCTATAGGCAGGCGTCTCTCGCCCGCGCCTTCGACGTCGACGTGCGCGAGATTTCGCCTGGTGAAGTCAAGGAGATGTATCCGCATCTCAACATTTCCGACGTGGTCGGCGCCGTGCATCTGCCGCTCGACGGCCAGTGCGATCCCGCCAACATCGCCATGGCGCTGGCCAAGGGCGCGCGCCAGCGCGGTGCGACCATCGTCGAGAACGTGAAGGTCACCAAGGTCCACACTAGGGCCGGCCGCGTCACCGGCGTTTCCTGGGCGCAAGGCGACGAGCAAGGCATGATCGAGGCCGATGTCGTCGTCAACTGCGCCGGCATGTGGGCGCGCGAGCTCGGGCGCCAGAACGGCGTCACCATCCCGCTGCATGCCTGCGAGCATTTTTATCTCGTCACCGAGCCGATCCCCGGCCTCACCCGGCTGCCGGTGCTGCGCGTGCCGGACGAATGCGCCTACTACAAGGAAGATGCCGGCAAGATGATGCTCGGTGCCTTCGAGCCGGTAGCCAAGCCTTGGGGCATGGATGGCATCCGTGAGGATTTCTGCTTCGACCAGTTGCCCGAGGATTTCGAGCATTTCGAGCCGATCCTCGAAATGGGCGTCAACCGCATGCCGATGCTGGCCAGCGCCGGCATCCACACCTTCTTCAACGGTCCCGAGAGTTTTACGCCCGACGATCGCTACTATCTCGGCGAGGCGCCGGAGCTTTCCGGCTATTGGATGGCGACCGGCTATAATTCCATCGGCATCGTCTCCTCCGGCGGCGCCGGCATGGCCCTGGCGCAATGGATCAACGATGGCGAGGCACCCTTCGATCTGTGGGAGGTCGATATCCGCCGCGCCCAGCCGTTCCAGAAGAACCGCCGTTACCTCAGAGAGCGCGTCTCCGAGACGCTCGGCCTGCTCTACGCCGACCATTTCCCGTACCGCCAGATGGCGACTTCACGGAACGTGAGACGCTCTCCCCTACACGAACATCTGAAGGCGCGCGGCGCGGTGTTCGGCGAAGTCGCCGGCTGGGAACGCGCCAACTGGTTCGCCCGCGAAGGCCAGGAGCACGAATACCGCTATTCCTGGAAGCGGCAGAACTGGTTCGACAACCAGCGCGAGGAACATCTGGCGGTCCGAAACGGCGTCGGCCTGTTCGACATGACCTCGTTCGGCAAGATCCGTGTCGAGGGCCGCGACGCCTGTGCATTGCTGCAGAAGCTTTGCGCCAACGACATGGACGTGGCGCCGGGCAAGATCATCTACACCCAGATGCTCAACCAGCGCGGCGGCATCGAGAGCGACCTCACCGTCTCGCGGCTGTCGGAAACGGCGTACTTCCTCGTCGTGCCCGGCGCGACGCTGCAGCGCGACCTGGCCTGGCTGCGCAAGCACCTCACCGATGAATTCGTCGTCATCACCGATGTGACCGCTGCAGAAGCCGTTCTCTGCCTGATGGGGCCGGACTCGCGAAAATTGATTCAAAAGCTGAGCCCGAACGATTTCTCCAACGAAACCAATCCATTCGGCACGTTTCAGGAGATTGAAATCGGCATGGGACTGGCCCGTGCTCACCGCGTCACCTATGTCGGCGAGCTCGGCTGGGAGCTTTATGTCTCGACCGACCAGGCCGCCCATGTCTTCGAGGCAATAGCTGAGGCTGGCGCCGACGTCGGCCTAAAACTCTGCGGTCTGCACACCCTGGATTCCTGCCGCATCGAAAAGGCCTTCCGGCATTTCGGCCACGACATCACCGACGAAGACAATGTGCTGGAGGCGGGCCTCGGCTTCGCGGTGAAGGCCGGCAAAGGAGATTTTCTCGGCCGCGATGCCGTGCTGAGGAAGAAAGAGACCGGATTGAACCGGCGCCTGGTGCAGTTCCGCCTGAGAGACCCTGAGCCGCTGCTCTTCCACAATGAGGCGATCCTGCGCGACGGCAAGATTGTCGGCCCGGTCACCTCGGGAAATTACGGCCACCATCTCGGCGGCGCCGTTGGGCTCGGCTACGTGCCTTGCCAGGGCGAGAGCGAGGCGGATGTGCTGTCGTCGTCCTACGAGATCGAGATCGCCGGCGAGCGCTTCGCCGCCGAAGTGTCGCTGAAGCCGATGTACGATCCGAAAGCGGAACGAGTGCGGATGTAGCTCAGAAGCGCTCCAGCTTCTTTCTTCCTTTCTCCAGAAATGCCGCCCTCGTCTTTGGCGTCGACGCGTCCATCAGGTAGTGGGCCAGAAAGAACGTCTTGCAGCGGGTGGCGCAGAGCGCCCGCATGCCGCGCAGGATTGTCTTGCGTCCCGGCTGTCCGACGACGACGCTCCACCAGGTCGGCGCGCCGCAGGTCGTGATCACCCCGATCTTCGTCACATGCCTCATCAGCGACTGAATCCGTCCTTTGCCCGCTGGTAGCTTAAAGGCGACGTCGGTCGCCCAGACCCGGTCTAGCCACCCCTTCAGCATTGCCGGCAGCCCGTACCACCATGTCGGATAGATGAAGAGGATTGCCTGGGCCCAGTTTAGGTGGTCGATGTGCGGCTTGAGCGCCGGGTCCTGCGGGGCATGCTCATTGTAGGAGCGTCGCTCGCCGCAGCCCATGACCGGATTGAAATTCTCCGCATAGAGGTCGAGCAGCCGCACCTCCCAGCCCCTCGCCTTCAGCACCTCGATGGCACTATCCCGGATCGCGGCGCAAAAGCTTTCGGGCACAGGATGGCAGTAAACCACCAGGACCCGCATCAGAAGGCATCCATGCTGGCGGCGACCTTCGCCATGAATCTTTTCCGCGTTTCATCGGTCGACAGGTTCATCGAGTAATGCGCGAGATAGGAAACGGAGGCGCCTGGCTTGACCGTGGCGCGCAACACACGCTTGACCAGCTTTCGCGGCGGGTCGCTCATCAGCATTGCATGGAGCCGGCTGCCGCCATAGGTGGTGACCGCCGCCAGCTTGCGGATGTTGTGCAGCGACGGCTTCACCTTGCCGTCGACCAGCTTGAACGACACGCCAGGCAGGAAAACGCGGTCGAAGAACCCCTTCAGGATCGCCGGATAGCCGTAGTTCCACACCGGGAATGACAGCACCAGCGCCTCGGCCTTTTGCAGCCTCTCGATATAAGCGGCCGCCGGATCAGCGGCGCCGCGCTCGTCGTGATAGCTGACCCGTTCGGCGCGCGTCAGCCTGGGATCGAAATTCTCGGCATAGAGGTCGCAATCGTCGACGGCATGGCCAGCGGCCGTCAGCCGCTCGACGATCACCTTGTGCAAACCGGCATTGAAGCTGGCCTCGACCGGATGGGCGTAGAGCACGAGGATTTTCATTGAAGTGCTCGCAGGTTGGCGCGAGGCACCCCCCTCTGCCCTGCCGGGCATCTCCCCCTCAAGGGGGGAGATTGGCCGTCACCATCGGTTTTGCCAAACACCAACGCGGCAAGGGGATCGAGGCGTAGAAACTGCCAATCTCCCCCCTTGAGGGGGAGATGGCCGGCAGGCCAGAGGGGGGTACAGCGCCACACGCTCGTCATCGTTCAACCCGCCTTCTCCAACCCCTTGAACAGGAACGACTTGCCCGAGCGATAGTCGTAGTCCGGGTTTTCCCAGGCGATCATCTTGCCGGGATTGAGCAGCCCTTGCGGATCGGTCTCGCGCTTGAAGGCGAGCTGCACCTCGTCCGTCTGCTTCATGCCGCCCTCTTCCAGCGTGTAGCGGTGCGGATTGAAGACCCAGCAGCCATTGTCTTCATGGATGCGGATGATCTCGTCGAGCCGCTCCGCTGTCGTGAAGCGGACCAGCGGCAGTCCGGCCACGCCGATCGCGCCATCGAAGCGGATGAATTCGAGATGCGTCGGCACCTCGTCGCCGAAGCGATCGATCATCGCCTTGACGTAAGCGAGGTGATCCGGCGAGGGATAGCGGGTCTGCAGATAAGTAATCGTCGAGTCGACCCTGATGGCACGCAGCGTCGTGTGGTTCCAGGTCAGCTCATAGGCCGGCGGCAGGCCTTTGAGATCGGCCTCCTTGTCGGCGCGGAAGACGATCTCGCCCTTGCTGCGTGCGGTGAGGGCGACAAAGGCATCCATCGCATGCGACGCGATCATGCAGACGACGATGCTTTGCTCGCGCCGGAAGAATTTCTGGTGCCGCTTGAAATAGTCATAGGGGATCGGAGCGGCGATCGGCGTGATCAGTTTCGCCAGAATGCCATCCTGGATGGCAAGACCATTGCCGAAACCGGCTGCATCCATGAAATCGTCGAAGCCGACTATGACATCGATCCAGTCGTAGCTTGCGGTCAGCGGCATCTCGACCTCGGTGATGATGCCGTTGGTGCCGTAGGCATGCATGACCTTCAGCACCTCCTCGCCGGTAAGATCCATGATGCGAGGCTCCGCCTCCATCGTCACGGTCCTGAGCCTGATGACATTGCCGAGGTCGCGCAGCCCGCCCCAGCGGATCGAGCCAATGCCGCCTGAACCGCCGGCGACAAAGCCGCCTATACTCGCCGTGTTGTAGGTTGACGGCGACATCCGAAGCTCCTGTCCGGAATGCGCCCGCGTCGCTCTGTCGATGTCGGCAAGCACGGCACCCGGCCCGGTCACGACGCGGCCCGGCGCAATCGTCTTGATCGTATTCATCTCGGCAAGGTTGAGCACGACGCCGCCGGACAGCGGCATAGCCTGCCCATAATTGCCGGTGCCGCTGCCGCGCGGCGTCACCGGAATGCCATGCCGGTGACAGGCGGCGAGCACGCGGATCACCTCGTCTTCCGTCTTCGGCGTCACGATCAGGTCGCCGGTCACATGGTCGAGCTGCTGCTTCAGCACCGGGCTGTACCAGTAGAAATCGCGGCTCTTCTGCTGGACGATCGCCGGATGGTCGTCGATCTTCAGACCGTCGAGGTCGCGCTTCAGTGCCGAAATGTCCATCATTTCACCATCAGCTCGTCGAGTTCGGCATAGTCGGGCAAGTGGCGCTCGATGGCGCGGCCATCGCGCACCACGATGCGATCCGATTCGGGCCGCGACAGCAATTCCGTCCAGCTCCGCCCCCTAAAGACGACGAAGTCGGCCGCGCTGCCTGCGGCAAGCATGCCGAAACCATCGAGCCGCATCACCTTGGCCGGCGTCGAAGTCACCGCTTGCGGCCAATCGCCGACCGGGTGATCGAAATGCAGGATACGCGTCGCCATGCGGTAGACCTCCAGCATGTCGAGATCGCCATAGGCGTAGAACGGGTCCCGGGTGTTGTCGGAGGCGACGGCCACTGGAATGCCGCGCGCCTTCATCTCGTGCAGCAGCGTCACGCCGCGCCAGCGCGGCGTGGTGTTATCAGCCCGCCGGTCCTGCAGATAGAGATTGCACATCGGCAGCGACACCACGGCGAGCCGCGCCTTCGCCACCTTGTCCAGCGTGTCCAGCACATCGAGATCGGGCTGGCGTGCCAGCGAGCAGCAATGGCCGACAAGGATGTTTCCCTCAAAACCGTTCCATAGTGCCGCCTCGGCGATCTTCTTCAGCGAGATCGCCGAGGCGGCGTCGGTCTCGTCGGCATGGAAATCGAGGTCGAGGCCAAGCTTGATCGCCTGCGCAAACACCTGGTCGAGAAGCTCTTCCAGGTCCGGCAGCATGTAGGTGACGACGCCGAGCACGCCCTTGGCCGCGGCGACGCGTTTGGCCAATCCTTCGAACCATTTCCCGTCGCGCACGCCTTCGATGCCGAGCAGACAGGCCGCCTGCAGCTCGATGCGGCCGCGCCATTGCTCCCGCATCGTCTCGAACACCGGCCAGGAGATCTCCTCCTGCGGCGCGACGCTGTCGAGATGGGTGCGCAGGCCTTTGGTGCCGTGCGCGTACGCTGAGCGCAGCGAAAAATCCATGCGGCGGGCAACATCGTCCGCGCTCCAACGGGCAGCGCGGTCAGCGCCGGTGGCATTCAGCGCGCCCATGAACGTGCCGTCGGGATTGGGTTTTCGAGGCCAGATATGGCCCTTGTCGATATGGGTGTGGCAGTCGACAAAGCACGGCATGACGATGCGGCCGCCGAGGTCGATCGTGCCTGCCGGTGTATTGGACTGGCGATGCGCGACGACGCTGGAAATCCTGCCGTCGGCGACGGCGATATTGGCGAGCGCAAACCCGTCGGCGTCGAAGGCTGCGGCAAGGCCCGGCGTCAGTGACGCATGAAGTCGGACGTTCGCAAGATGATAAGAACCAGAGGCCGGTATCAAGCCTTACCCCCCTCTGTCCTGCCGGACATCTCCCCCTCAAGGGGGGAGATTGGCAGCTTCGACCGAGGCGCTTCCTTTGCCGCGTCCGAGATTGGCGAAAACAAAACATGCAGCCGATCTCCCCCCTTGAGGGGGAGATGTCCGGCAGGACAGAGGGGGGTGTTTCGCGCAGACATTTCACCCACCTTACCGCTCCTGCTTCAGCGCGCTTTCATGCCAGCGCCGCAAAATGAGATGCGAGATCAGCGACAGCACCAGGAAGATCAGAATGCCGGTGAACGAGATCAGGATCAGCGCCGCGAACAGCCGCGGTGCGTTGAGCCGGTAGCCGGCCTCGATGATGCGCGAGGCAAGCCCCGACGACTGGCCGGTGGCCCCGGCGACGAACTCCGCCACCACCGCGCCGATCAGCGACAGGCCGCCGGCGATCTTCAGCCCACCGAGAAAATAGGGCATCGCCGCCGGCAGCCTGAGATAACGCAATTGCTGCCAGCGGGTCGCGCCGTTGAGCTTGAACATGTCGCGCAGATTGCGGTCGACGGAATTGAGGCCGAGTGTGGTGTTGGACAGGATCGGGAAGAAGGCGACGATCCAGGCACACAGCAGAAGCTTCGTCGTCTGGTTGTCGACATAGATGTTGATCAGCGGGAAGATCGCGACGATCGGCGTCACCTGCAGGACGATGGCAAACGGGAAGAACGACATCTCCACCCATTTCGATTGCGCGAACAGCACCGCCAGCCCGACACCGCCGATGACGGCCAGAAGCAGGCTGAGGAAGGTGATCTTGAGCGTCACCAGCAGCGAGGAGAACAGCAGCCCGGCATCGTCGAACAGCGTTTGCAGCACCACACCGGGGCGCGGCAGGATATATTTCGGAATGTCGTTCCAGACGCAGATTCGATCCCACAGCCAGATCGCCAGGATCATGATCGCCAGCGGCAGCACCCATCGGCCGATCTGCTCGAGCCGCTCCTGGCGCACGCGACGCGCCTCCTCGGGGTCGAGCGTCAGTGCGTGTTCTTCAATGGCCGTCATGATGGGGTCCGGCGGTTGAGTTGATGGCGCCGATCAGCACATCGGATGCCTGGCGGCAGAGCGCGGCATAGTCGGGCGAGGTACGGAAGGTCTCGTTGCGCGGATAGGGCGCATCGATGGCGAGTTCTTTGAACACCCGGCCCGGTCGCGCCGCCATGACCACGACGCGGTTGGAGAGGAAAACGCTTTCAAAGACGCTATGGGTAACGAAGACGACGGTGAAACGCTCGTCCTGCCATAGCTCCAGAAGATCGTTGTTGAGCTTGAAGCGGGTGATCTCGTCCAGTGCTGCGAACGGCTCGTCCATCAGCAGAACGCGCGGCTTGGTCACCATGGCGCGGGCGATCGAGACGCGCATCTTCATGCCGCCGGAAAGCTCGCGCGGCACCGCGTTCTCGAACCCGGTCAGGTGAACCCGCGCCAGCATCTCCATCACGACAGGCGCAGCCTTGGCCCGCGACACGCCCTTCAGCCGCAGCGGCAGCCAGATATTGTCGAAGACATCGGCCCAGGGTAGCAGCGTCGGCTCCTGGAAGACGAAGCCGATGTCAGAGCGATCGACAGAGCTGCTGCCGCGCCAGTCGAGCAGGCCGGAGGTCGGCGTCGACAGGCCGGCAATCAGCCGCAGCGCCGTCGACTTGCCGCAGCCGGAGGGCCCGAGAAGGCTGAGGAAATCGCCTTCCCGGATCGTCAGGTCGACGGCGCTGAGCGCTGTCACACCGTTGGAAAAGACCTTGCCGACGCCGCGCAGCGCCAACAGCATCGGACCCGTGCCCGATGCGCTCGCCGGCGCTTGCGCCACTTTCTCCTGCATCATGCCCGGGTGCTATTTCTTCAGGTCGATCCCGACGCCCTTGTTGACGAAAGCCAGCGTGTAGGACTTCTTGATGTCTATATCGGCCGGCACGACCTTGGCCTTGACCATCTTGTCGTAGAAGCTCTGGATGCGCGCGTCGGTCATCGCGCCGATGCCGAGTTTTTCCGTGTCGCCGGAATCGACGATGCCGAATTTCTTCATCTGCTCGATCGAAAACGCGATCTGTTCGTCGCTGATGTCGGGGTTATCCTTCTTGATCGCCGCGTTGGCGGCAGCGTTGTCGCCGTAGAGATAGTTGTACCAGCCCTTGGCCGAGCCATCGACGAAGCACTGAACCACCTCCGGCCGCTTGTCGATCGTGGCCTGCATGGTCTCGATCGTCGTCGCATAGGTGTCGAAGCCGTAGTCGGCGAGCAGGAACAAATTGGGCTGGAAGCCGCCTTCCTTGGCGACGGCATGGGGCTCCGACGTCACGTAGCCTTGCTGGATCGATTTTGGATTGGCGATGAAAGGTGCGGGGTTGAAGGTGTAGGGCACGCGCTTGGCCGGATCGAAGCCGAATTCCGTTACCATCCATTGGAAGAAGCTCTGTGCACCTTCGTCAGCGATGATGTACTGGTCCGCGTTCTTCAGATCCTCCCATTTGTCGAGCCCTTGACCCGGATGGGCCATGATCACCTGCGGTTCTTTCTGGAAGGAGGCAGCGACCACGCGCAGCGGAATCTCCTGCTGCACGGCGTCGAAAGCCTGCAGCATGTTGCCGCCCATGTAGAAGTCGATCTTGCCGGCGAGCAACAGCGGCCGACCGCTGACCTGCGGGCCACCTTGCATGATCGTTACGTCGAGCCCGCAAGCGGCATAGGTGCCATCAGCGGCCGCCTGATAGTAGCCGCCGTGCTCGGCCTGGGCGAGCCAGTTGGTGCCGAAGGTGACCTTCTCATTTGCTGCCGCGCTCAGCGTGCTCGCGGCAACCAGCACGATCGCACCAGCCGAAATCTTAAGGTTTCCGTCCATCCACACCACCCTTTGTTGGCTCGGGCGCGTCACGCGCCGGGCTCGACACCATCGATTCAAGAAGCAAGACACATGCCATCGCCGGGACCGCCCGCTTGCGCCACGGTGGTGCGCGAAGGCCGGACTGGTCATGCTGTACCGGAGGCATCGTGCCTATTTTTTGAACGCCTGTCCACAATCGCCCTGATAGCATGCACTGCATCTTGAAGGGGCCACCAATCCCGCTTTAGGCTGGCGGAGACTGGAGATCGTCATGTTCAAATTCCTCACGCCGAAATCGATCAAGCCGCCCTTCGCCCGCTATAGTCATGGCGTCGAGGTGCCTCCGGGCAAGAGGCTGGTGTTGTGCTCGGGACAGGTCGCCATCACGGTGGATGATCAAATCCCGGAGGATGCTGGCGCCCAGGCCGAACTCTGTTTCCAAAACATAGCGGCGATCCTCGGCGAGGCTGGGCTCGGAATTCAAGACATCGTCCGCATCAACGCCTATGTCACCGACCGCGCTTTCCTGCGGCCCTATATGGACGTCCGCGACCGCCTGTTCACCAGCCGGGCACCCGCCTCGACGCTGATGATCGTGTCCGGTTTCGCGCGGCCGGAATTCAAGGTCGAGATCGAGGTCATCGCGGCAGGGTGATCGACAGGCGATCCTTCCCGCGCTAGGTCTGGCCATGCATCGAAAAGGCTAGTCTATCGAGAAGGCATGACATGACCGTTCCAAAAAAACGCGTGTGGTGGGGCGATTACCGGACCACCGAATATGCCACCATCGACCCGGAGGCGACGATCGCCGTTCTGCCGGTGGCAGCGATCGAACAGCACGGGCCGCATCTGCCGGTTTCGACCGACACCTCGATCATGACCGGCATGCTCGACACGGTGATCGCCCGCCTGCCGGGTGATCTCGACATTCGCATCCTGCCCGTCCAGGCGGTTGGCAAGTCGAACGAGCACCTGCATGCGCCGGGGACCCTCACTCTGCCGGCGGCAACCTTGATCGAGGCCTGGACCGAGCTTGGCCTGTCGATCGCGCGGGCCGGCATCAGGAAACTGATCGTCGTCAACTCGCATGGCGGCAACGAGGAGATCATGGGCATCATCACGCGCGAATTGCGCGTGCGTGCAAAGATGCTGGCGGTGAAGACGAGCTGGCAGCGCTTTGGCCGGCCGGCCGGCATGTATACCGCGCTTGAGGACCGCCAAGGCATTCATGGCGGCGATGTCGAGACCTCGCTGATGCTGCATTTCCGGCCGGATCTGGTCGACATGGCAAGGGCCGACAATTTCGTGTCCAACGTCGCCCGCGCCGAAAAGGAATTTTCGCTGCTGCGCCACACCGGAACGCACGCCTTCGCCTGGATCGCCACCGATCTCAACCCGAACGGCGTGGTCGGCGATGCCAGCATTGCAACGGCCGAAAAGGGCAGGCTTACCGCCATCCATCAGGCCGACGGTTTCATCAGCCTGTTGAAGGATTTGCGCAAGGCCAAGCTGGTCGATTGGCTGGCCTAGGGGTCTGTTTCAGGTCAAGGTGAGCCAAAATGCGGATTTCTGCACACGCCGCGCTTGAGGTTCAAGGCAGACAGCCACTTTTGATGGCGCTACTTTCCAGACCGTGCGTAAAGTAAAGTATCGCCGGTTGCTTCTAGTCTCACATCCATGGGTGCGCGATGGTTGTCGTCACAAAGGCACTGACGCTTGCTGACTTCCATGAAGCCGGCGCACTCATCGCGGAGATGGGCCAATGGGACGTTGCACAATGCGGCGTGCACGGACTTCCGTCCGAAGATGTGATTTCCGCCTACTATTCTGACGATGCCGCGAGCTTGTTGGAGAAATGCACCTCGCCCAGCACAGGCATGTACCTCGCTCGGGCTGGCTCTGTCGCCTTAGGTTGCGTCGGCTACGTCAGTCATGGAGATGTTGCCGAGATCATTAAGCTCTTCGTGCGTCCGGAAGAACGAGGAAAAGGCGTAGGCGCCCGCCTACTTGCGACGGCGCTCGATGCTATCGAGCAGTCCAGGTGCCAAAAGGTGAACCTAGTGACAGTTTCATTCATGACGAATGCGATCACCCTTTACCGCCAGTTCGGCTTTCAAGAGTGCGAACCGTTCGAACCGGCACCGAAGGGCTTGGAGGAAGCTACGCGGTACATGGAAAGGGTCATCAAATAGCTTGGATGAAAACAGGCGCAGCCCATCCAGATCGGGATGGATCAGGTTCTGACCAGAATCAGCCATCGATCTTCAGCGCGAACGGCGTGCCTTCGAAGGCGTCCGCGCCGCGCCCAATCGCCTCGATGGCGCGGCTCATGCGGCCGTTGCGATCAAGCAGCGCGTCGGCGACCGCAATCAGCCGCGGATTGGGCGTCGCCGAGGGCGATAGCGCACGCAGCGTCTGCGCCAACTCGACCTCGTCGCGCTTCGGCGCCAATGCCGCCGCGATGATGTAGGCCGAGGCCGTCGAACGGCTGATGCCGGCATAGCAATGTACGACCAGCGGCCTCGCACGATCCCATCGGCGCGCAAAATCGAGCAAGTCACGGACATGGATTTCGCCCGGCATGGTCATGCCGTCCTGCGCCACCGCAATGTCGTGCATGATCAGATGCAGATGGTTTTCCCTGATGATCGAGGCCGGGCGCGTCACCTCGGTACCGGCAGCCAGCAGGGAAAGCAGCCGCTCGGCGCCGGTTTTCGCGACCGTTTCCTCGACCTTCGACAGCGAACAGACATGGATCATTGCTTGGATCTCCTAATGCATGTCGCGCAAAAGTGCGCAGCGGTTTTGCGACAACGACATGCATAAAAACAAGAACTTAAAGCGCGTCGCATGAATCCGTTCAAATGCGACGCGCTTTAGGCGTTATCGTCGCGCTGTTGCGCCCAGTCGGCAAGAGCCGATTCGAGCCGCTGCCATTCTTCCTCCGGACCCGGCAGCCCGGCGCGCAGCACATGCGGCCGGCCGGAGAAATGACGAAGCAGGATGCCACGCTCGCCAAGTGCCGAAAACAGGCCGGCGGCGTCCGTCAGCCTGACATAGCGGAACAGCGTGGTGCCGCCGGCGACAGGCACGCCGAAGCGGCCGAACAGCGCATCGAGCCGCGCCGCATCCTCGGCCAAACGGCGTCGCATCTCGGCCTGCCAACCGGTGTCGGCAAGTGCGCGGATCCCATATTCGAGCGCCGGTCCGGCGACCGCCCATGGCCCGAACTGCGCCTCCAGCCGCTCGACCGCCAGCGTGTCGGCCAGTGCAAAGCCAAGCCGCAGCCCGGCGAGGCCAAAGAACTTGCCGAAGGATCGCAATACGACGATGCCGCCTTGCTCGACATCGCCGGTCAGGCTTTCGCCCAGCGGACCGACATCCATGAACGCCTCGTCGACGACCAGCAACCCGCCTCTGGCGCGCAATTTTCCCGCAAGCGCAAGCAGCTTCTTGCGTTCGATGATGCGCCCGTCTGGATTGTTGGGGTTAACGACGATGGCAAGGTCGGCTCCTGCCAGGGCTTCGAAATCATCGACCTCCATCACAGCATGGCCGGCGATCGCCGCCGCCCGCTGATGTTCGGCGTAGGTCGGCCCGAGCACCAGCGCCTTGCCGGGGCGCACCAGCGAGGCGACGCGCGGCAACAGGATCTGGGTGCCCGGCGCCGACATCACATTCGCTGCCGATGGCGCGCCATAGGCGCTTGCCGCGACATCAGCCAGATCATTGACCCGCGCGGCTTCCGGCAACCGCGACAGGGCGGTGGCGGGCAACTCGAAAAACGGATAGGAGTGCGGATTGATACCGGTCGAGAGGTCGACGAAGGGTTGTGGCGCGTGCGGGAAAAGCGCCCTCGCCCGGCCAAGGCTTCCGCCGTGATCCACCACTGTCGCCACTCCATCAAGAGACTTCATGTCGATCCTGATCGCTTTCCTGTCACTGGTTGTTGAATTCGCTGTCGGCTACCCGGCCTGGCTGTTCGGCGCCATCGGCCATCCCGTCACCTGGTTCGGCAGGCTGATATCCTTTCTCGATACCAGGCTCAACCGCGATACTGATTCCGACGCCCTGCGTCGCCGGCGCGGTGTTCATGCGCTGCTGATCATCGTGCTGGTGCCGGCCGCCATCGCCTTCGCAGTGGAAACCATGCTTTCGGGCATTCCCGCCGGACTGGTCCTCACGGCAATTCTGGCGACGTCGCTGCTGTCGCAGAAGAGCCTGGCCGAGCATGTCGAGGCGGTGGCCGACGGGTTGGACAATGGCGGGCTCGACATCGGCCGTGTTGCCGTCTCGCGGATCGTCGGCCGCGATCCGGAAAAGCTCGACAGAGCCGGCGTCTGCCGCGCGGCGATCGAAAGCCTGGCCGAGAATTTTTCCGACGGCGTCGTCGCGCCCGTCTTCTGGATCGGCGTCGGCGGCCTGGCCGGCGGCGTCGCTTACAAGGCCGCCAACACCGCCGATTCGGTGATCGGCCACCGCACGCCGCGCCACGAGGCCTTCGGCCGGGCGGCGGCGCGCTTCGACGATCTGATCAACCTGCCGGCGTCACGGCTGACCGCGCTGCTCATCGTGGCTGCCTCTTTCTTCGTCAAAGGCGCCGATGCCGGCAATGCCTGGCGCACCCTGCAGCGCGATGCGAAAAAGCACCGCTCGCCCAATGCCGGCTGGCCTGAGGCGGCGATGGCCGGCGCGCTCGGCCTGGAACTCGCCGGCCCGCGTTCCTATGACGGCGTCATGGTCGATGATGCATTCATGGGCGAAGGCGGCCGCCGCGATGCGGAAAGCATCGACATCAGGCGGGCGCTGAAACTCTACCGGACGGCCGACCTTCTGCTGATCGCGCTGTTCGGCTTGCTGTCGGTGCTCGTCATCGCTGCGTGACGTTTAATCCGGTCGAGATCGGCTAAAACAAAACCCGCCTCGGGGGCGGGTCGCTGGCGCAAATCAGCACCATGAATAAATTCCTAGCATAACTGCCGTCACAAAGCAATCGATTTCGGGCCACGAAGTGGCCAATCGCTTCAGGTTTGCGCTGCCCCTCACTCTTACCATTCCGGGGCGAGCCGCTTCGTGCGGCTTTCCCTTCTCCCCTTGTGGGAGAAGGTGGCCGCGAAGCGGCCGGATGAGGGGTGTTCCAGCTTGGCACCAACAGCGCTCCGGCCAGCACCCCTCAACCGTCTTGGCGCTGCGCGCCAATCCACCTTCTCCCACAAGGGGAGAAGGAAGAAGAGGCGCGGGCAAAACCCCTCAGAACTCTATGCCTTGCTGCGCCTTCACGCCGGCGGAAAAGTGATGCTTGGTCACGCCCATCTCGGTGACCAGATCGGCCGCCTCGACCAGCGCCGGCTTGGCGTTGCGGCCGGTGACGACGACGTGCAGACCCTCGCGGCGCCCTTTCAGCGCCGCCACCACCTTGTCCAGATCGAGATAGTCGTAGCGCAGCGCGATGTTCAGCTCGTCGAGCACCAGAAGGCTGATCGACGGATCGGCCATCAGCTCGAGCACCTTGGCCCAGGCAGCTTCGGCGGCAGCGATGTCGCGCTTCAGATCCTGAGTCTCCCAGGTAAAACCCTCGCCCATCGTGTGCCAAACGACCCGATCGCCGAAAACGGCAAAGGCGTCCTTCTCGCCGGTGTGCCATTTGCCCTTGATGAACTGGACGACGCCGACGCGCTTGCCGTAGCCGAGCATCCTCAGCGCCAGCCCGAAGGCAGCGGTGGTCTTGCCCTTGCCGGGGCCGGTGTTGACGATCAGCAGCCCCTTCTCGACCGTCTTTGCCGCGACCTCGGCGTCCTGCACCGCCTTGCGCTTGGCCATCTTGGCGCGGTGGCGTTCTTCGTCCTTGGGTTCGATAGTATCAGCCATGTCATTTCACCTTCAGCGGCAGTCCCGCCACCATCATCAGCACCGTATCGGCTATCGTCGCGACCTGCTGGTTGAGCCGGCCGGCGGCATCGCGAAACCGACGGGCGAGCGCATTGTCCGGCACGATGCCCTGGCCGACCTCGTTGGAGACCACGAGCCATGGCCCGCGCGGTCGCGACAACACATCGGCCAGCCCCCGGCATTCAGCCTCAATGTCATGTTCGGCCAGCATATGGTTGGTCAGCCACAGCGTCAGGCAGTCGATCAGGACAGGCCGGCCGTCAGGCAGGGCCTCGATCGCGCCGACGAGATCGAGCGGCGCATCGATGGTCGTCCAGCCCTCGCCGCGCCGCGATCGGTGCAGCGCGATGCGCTCGCGCATCTCGTCGTCATAGGCTTGCGCCGTGGCGATGTATGTCCACGGCGCCGGACAGGCCGTCACCAATCTTTCGGCATGCGCGCTCTTGCCGGAGCGCGCACCGCCGATGACCAGCGTCAGCGTCCCGCCGGAAGCAACGCGATCAGGCAAAGCTGTCGCGCAGGCTCGTCGCCGTGCCGGTCAAGCGGCCACGCACCACGCCGACGACGGCGCCGAGCACCAGCCAGAACACCAGATTGGTCAGCGTCACCGCCACCACGAACTGGTGATGCAGACCTTCCGGGATCGGCGACTCGAAATTGTCGGGCTGCGGCGCGCCGACGATATGCGGCGCCACGATCAACGCCACGGCAAGCAGCGCCAGCGGCAGCGACTTGCGGAAGGCAAGCAGGCCGAGACCGGCCGCTGTCGCCACCACTGTCGCCATCCACCAGATCTGGCGCTGGGCGAGATCGGCGGCCGGCATCGCCGGCAGTTCGGGCGGCAGGCCAAGGTTCGGAGCCAGCGTGAACACGGCAAAGCCAGCGAGCCCCCAGAACAGGCCCTGACGCCAATTGCCGATGCCGCCGGCAAACTCCGAAGCGGCGACCAGGATCAGAGCAAAGCCGATGCCGGTAACGACATTGGCAGCGATATTGAAGACGAAACGCTCGAAGCCATCGGCCGGCGCCCAGCCTTCGTCTTCCGGAGCGGCAGCTTCAGCCGGTGCGGCGCTGCTCATAGCAGTCGTGCTCATTGCGTTTTCGGCAGGTGCTATCGGCGCCGCGGCATGGTCATGCGCGTGGCCGCCGCCGGCCTGCTCGTAGACTTCCGCCTTCAGGATGAGCGGCACGGTGGCATAGGCCTGCATGCAGGCGAGGACGACGCCGGCCACAAGCCCTGCGATCGCCGCGATGAACACGACGTTGCGAAACAATGTCATGATGTCAGCCCCTCGTCAGTGGCAGGGAAACGCCATCGAATGGCGATAGTCGTGAGCAGCATTGTGGACCGCATCGATATGCGAGAAGCCGACAAAGCCCATGACGAAAATGCCGAGAAATGCAGCAAGCGCCAGCTGCAAGAAGCGCGACTGCGAGGAGACGGAAGCGCCGAGCGAGACGGAAGCGGTATTCATGTCTTGTCCTTTCGCCCTCCACCCGAGGGCATAGAAGTCAGTTCTCCTGTCGCCGGCAGGTCTCCTGGCTCGCGGATCAGCGCCCTTCCCCACCTTCCCGAAGAAACTCTTCAGTGGCATATGGAGAGGACTACCGCACACAGTTGCGGGGGCAGCCACGGCATTGGGCAAATTTTGCCCTCACCGCATTCCCTCTTGGTTCCAAAGGAACCGACGACGGCTGCGACTATAGGCAGAATCGTAACGCCCGGCAAACCAAATTCCGCCAGCTACCAGCGCGAATGCGCCGTCTTGGCAGGCCAGCCAGCCGGCGCCGTGATTGACAATTTTCGCGGCCGGGTGTCGGCTGGAGCATCACAGGAAGGCGGTCATGCAACCCAGCCCGAGCGAGCACGATCCCTATAACGGTTTGACGCGACTTGAACCGACGCTGCCGTCGTCGGCGTACTGGGACATCGACGCCCATCAGCGCGATCTCGACGCCATCTGGTATCGAAGCTGGCTGCTCGTCTGCCGCGAGGCCGACCTTGCCCAGCCGCTGGCGTTCAGGACGTTCCGTGTCGGCACGCAGGAGATCGTCGTGCTGCGCGACGAGACCGGCGAGCTGCGCGCCTTCCATAACACCTGCCGGCATCGCGGCTCGCAGCTCTGCCAGGCGAGCGAAGGACGGCTGAAGGCGCGGCTCATCACCTGTCCCTATCACGCCTGGTCCTATTCGCTGCGTGGCGATCTCGTGCGCGTGCCGTCGAAATCGCTACCTGAAGGCTTCGACAAGGCCGATCATCCGCTCTATCGGGTCGCACTGTCGGTGTGGCGCGGTTTCGTCTTCGTCAATCTCAGGGAAGACGCCGCCGGTTCGGCCGAAACATCCTTCGATCCCGCATCCGGCAATCTCGCCAACTGGCCGCTGGAGACGCTGGTGTCGGGCCATGTGCTGCGCAAGGTGATGGACTGCAACTGGAAGATTTTCTGGGAGAACTTCAACGAGTGCCTGCATTGCCCGGGCGTTCACAAGGACCTGTCTCGGCTGGTGCCGATCTATGGCCGCGGCCTGATGGGGCGGCACGACGACCCGGAATGGGCCCGTTGCGCCGACAATGACGCGCCGGAGTTTTCCGGTGGCCTGCGGGCCGGAGCCGAAACCTGGTCGCGCGACGGGCGCGTCCACGGCCCGGTCTTTCCCGAGCTGACGTCCGCCGAGCGTACCGCCGGGCAGACCTATGCCACCAATTTGCCGTCGATGTTCATCGTCGGCCATGTCGATTATGTCCGCACCGTGCGGCTGGTGCCGCTCGGCCCGGAGCAGACCGAACTGACCGCCGAATGGCTTTTTTCGCCCGAAGCGCTCGCCGATCCAACGGCTGATATCGACAACATCGTCGCCTTCGGCAGGCAGGTGCTGGAGGAAGACGCGGATATCTGCGAGGTCAACCAGAAGGGCCTGCGCTCGATGCGCCACGAGGCGGGCGTTCTGATGCCCGAGGAATATGAATTGCACCGCTTCCACAACTGGGTGCGCGAACGCCACACAGCCCTTTCACCAACGCCCTGAACATCGGAGAGTTTGGCCCACCTTCTTTTGTCCGGGGCAACCGTGATAGTCGTCTTGCAGTGCTGAATCAGATTGCGAGACCATGAGCATCCTTACGCCAATCGCCCCCGTTCAGGATCAATCGAAGCCGAAGCGCATTATCGCCATCGACGTCGCACGCGGCATCGCCTTGCTTGCCATGGCGAGCTACCATTTCACCTGGGATCTCGAATTCTTCGGCTATACCGATCCCGGCCTGACCGCCTTCGGCTGGTGGAAGTTCTACGCGCGCTGCATCGCTTCGACCTTCCTGTTTCTGGTTGGCGTCAGCCTGTTCCTCGCCCATGGCAAACAGATCCGCTGGAACGGCTTCTGGAAACGCTTCGCCATGGTCGCCGGGGCGGCGCTCGCCATATCGGCCGCCACAAGGTTTGCCACGCCCGACAGCTTCATCTTCTTCGGCATCCTGCACGAGATCGCGCTGGCCAGCCTGCTCGGCCTGGCGTTTCTGCGGCTGCCGGCGCTGCTGACGCTTGTCGTCGCGGCTTTCGTCATCACCGCTCCGCTCTATCTCAGGTCCGGGACCTTCGACCATCCGGCCCTGTGGTGGGTCGGCCTGTCGGCAACCAATCCACGCTCCAACGATTATGTCCCGCTGTTGCCGTGGTTCGGCGCCGTGCTTGCGGGCATCGCGGCGGCAAAGCTCAGCTCCGCCTCCGGCATGCTGACGCGGCTGGCGAGCGTCACGCCTGCCCGCTGGACAAATCCGCTGGTCTTTATCGGCCGGCACAGCCTCGCCTTCTATCTGATCCACCAGCCGGTGCTGATCGGCTCGGTCTGGCTGTTTTCGCAGATCATGCCGGCACCGGTCGAAACCAGGCAGGTGAGCTTCCTGAAAGAATGCCAGATGTCGTGCGAGCAATCGCGCGACACGGAGTTCTGCTCCAGCTATTGTGTGTGCATGCTCGATACGCTCGAGGGCGAGGCCACGCTTGATCGGCTCTACAGCAACGACCAGGCTGCAGACTGGAAGGCACATCTCGACGAGCTCGCCGGCGCCTGCACAGCCAAAGCCGACAGCACTTTGATGGAGGGAGGAGCACAATGACCGACCATCAGCCTAAACCGGGGCAGCCTAAACCGGGGTTTATACCGTGGCCGCCACTGATCTATCTCGCAGCCATCGCCGTCAGCATCGCGCTTGGCTTGCTCTATCCGCTTCCATGGATCGGCGGCCTTCTAGGCGACATCCTGTTCGCGGCCGGCTGGGTGGCATTGTTCGGCGTCGTCGCACTCTGGTTCACGGCGATCCGCACCATGATCCGGGCAAAGACGACGCTCCACCCAAACGCCGTGCCGGACCACCTGGTCACATCAGGCCCTTTCGCCGTCAGCCGCAACCCGATTTATCTGGCCAACACGCTGCTGCTGATCGGCGTGGCCCTTGTCTCGGGGATTGTATGGTTCCTGCCGCTGGCGATCATCGCGGCCTTCGCAACGCAGAAGATGGCGATCGAAGGCGAGGAGAAAGTCCTGGCGACGAAATTCGGCAAGAAATACCGGGATTACGCGAAAAAGGTGCGGCGCTGGATTTGAGGCGTGCGGCAAAGGCCACTCAAGTGTTGACGCCGAGCTCCACCAGTCGCTCGACGCAGGATTCCTCAGCCTGGTCGAGCTCGGCCAGGGTCTCTTCGAGGTCCCGGCGCTTCTGGCGCAGATCCTCTCGCTTTTCCTCGATGCGCTTGATCATCAGATTGAGTTGACCGACCTCCCCGGGCGGCTCCTTGTACATCTGGATGATTTCGCGGATTTCGTTGATCGAAAAGCCGAGCCTCTTGCCGCGCATGATCTGGCGGATGAGATGCCGGTCCGACGGGCGAAACAGCCGCGTGCGGCCGCGCCGTACCGGCTGCACCAGCCCCTCGTCCTCATAGAAGCGCAGCGTCCGCGTCGAAACATCGAATTCGCGGGTCAGTTCTGTGATCGAATAATATTCCCGCATCATCACTCCAAATGCCCGGAAAGCGGCGCGATCACCCATCATGCGGCGATGCCCTTCATTCACAAAAGCGGCTCGTCCCGTACCGGAATCGATCGGTTGGCTCTCCGTCAAAACTTCGCACGCAACTTACGTAAAAGTCAATTGAAGTGCCTTATCCGGCTCCGGCGCCCAGATGCAGCCACCAGGTTGCAAGGCTAAGGAAGGCGAGGAAACCGATAACGTCGGTAATCATCGTCGTGAAGATTGATGACGAAATCGCCGGATCGGCGCCGAGCCTGTCGAGGAACAGCGGAATCAGAATGCCGCCGAGTGCCGCGGCCAGCATGTTCACGATCATCGCCGCGGCAATGACGAAACCGAGGTCGGGATTGTGAAACCAGAGGCCGGCGACCAGCCCGAGGATCGCCGCAATGACCATGCCATTCAGCAAGCCGACCACAACCTCGCGGCGAATGACGCGACCGGCATTGTAGATATCGAGGTCACGTGTGGCGAGCGCGCGCACGGTCACTGTCATCGTCTGCGTGCCGGCATTGCCGCCCAGCGAGGCGACAATCGGCATCAGTGCGGCAAGTGCGACCATTTCCTCGATCGTCGCGCCGAACATACTGATCACCGAGGCCGAGATGAAGGCCGTCCCGAGGTTGACCAGCAGCCACGGAACGCGCGAGCGCGAGGTCGAGAAAATGCTGTCCGAGAGTTCTTCGTCGCCGACACCACCCATGCGCAGCAGATCCTCCTCTGCTTCCTGCTGGATGACGTCGACGACATCGTCGATCGTCAGCACGCCGACCAGCCGGTCATTCTCGTCGACGACGGCGGCGGAGAGAAGGTCGTATTGCTCGAATTCGCGCGCCGCCTCTTCCTGGTCCATCTTGGCCGGAATGGCGTGCCTGGTCTCATGCATGACCTCTTCGACCTTGACCGAACGCTTGGTGCGCAGGATCTGGTCGAGGTCGATGGCGCCGAGCAGCTTGAAGCTCGGATCGATGACGAAGATCTGGCTGAAGCGGTCGGGAAGGTTCTGGTCCTCGCGCATGTAGTCGATGGTCTGGCCGATCGTCCAGAACGGCGGCACCGCGACGAACTCCGTCTGCATGCGGCGGCCGGCGGTCTCTTCGGGATAGGCGAGCGAGCGGCGCAGCCTGATCCGCTCGGTGAACGGCAGTTGCGACAGGATTTCGTCCTGGTCTTCCTTTTCGAGATCCTCGAGGATGTAGACCGCGTCGTCGGAATCGAGGTCCTGCACCCCCTGCGCGATCTGCGCGTTGGGCAGATTGTCGACGATGTCGCGGCGTATCGCCTCGTCGACCTCGGTCAGCGCGGAAAAGTCGAAGTCGGCGCCCAACAATTCGACCAGCGCGCGGCGCTGCTCGGGATGAAGCGCCTCGAGCAGATCGCCGAGTTCCGACTGGTGCAGGTCGTCGACTTCACGCTTCAGCGTCAGCGTGTCGCGATCAGCGATCGCCGCGCCGATCTGGGCAAGGAACGACGACAGAATGGCGCCGTCCTCGCCATAAATGTCGGCGTGGCTATCCTCAGCGGCCCTGGCGCCGGTCGTCTGTTCGTCCTGGCCTTCCACCAGCGCCTCCCGCCATCAGAATTCCGGAAAAGGTGCCCGTCAGGTCTAGAGCATCGAGCCCAAAAGTGGAAACCGGTTTTGGCAAAATCCGATGCCCAAACACAAAGATAGAGCGGCGGCACGTCTAGACTTGATAGTCCGCCGCTCTATGACGCAACGCGCGGGAATATCAAACGAAAATGCGCCCTGTCCTGCAGGGAGGCGAAGGCTGATGCGACTTGGATTAGCGGACGGGCGATCGTTTACTCCTGATCGTCCGAAGCGGGAACGGATCGATTATCTGGCATCATCGTTCTCTCGTAGAGGCGCCAAGATGAAACCACGATTGCGCAACAAAACTTAACATCACTTCACGCATGCGGCCACTTTCATCTGAAATGGTGAGAGCATCGGGGGCTTATCGCCTCGCTATACTGGAGCACGCATGTTCGCCAAAATGGACTCTGGAATATTTGCCGGCCGGGCATCTCTTGCAGCGATGGCCATCCTGTTCTCAACGCATCCGGGGACCGCGCTTGCCGCCGACGCCATTGCCGTGAATTCAGACGATTTCCTCCCACCGCCCGAACCTTCCCGTTTCGGGCGCATCGAGCAAAAACTGGCCGACTGGCATGTTGTCGTAGGCGGCGGCGCGATCATCGTTCCAAAATACGAGGGCAGCGACGAGTTCAAGATCATGCCGGTGCCCTTTGTCACGGCGACATTCCGTGACGTGGTAACGATCGATCCGACAGGCGCCGACATTGCCATCTATAAACAAGACCGGTTCGCATTCAGCGCGCGGCTTGGTTATGAAATGGGCCGCGATGAAGACGATGCCGACCGTCTGCGCGGGCTGGGAGACATCGGCATGGGCGCCACCGTCGGCGGGAAGGCCGCCGTGAATTTTGGCCCGGCTGAAATCTTCGCGCAAGTGGACAAGACAATCGGCGGCAGCGATGGCCTGGTGGGTGAAGTCGGGATCGAGGTCAGCCAGCCGCTGTCCCAATCATTGATGATCGGCGCCCGCGCTTCCGCCGTCTTCGCCGACGAAAATCATATGCAGGCCTATTTCGGCGTCACACCGGAACAATCGGCTCGCTCCGGGCTGGCGCGGTACGATGCCGGCGCCGGGTTGAAGCGCGCCGATTTTTCGGTCTCCGCCACATATATGCTCAACCAGAACTGGATGGTGCGCGGCGAAGCGGGAATCGGCGTTCTCGTGGGTGACGCCGCCGACAGTCCGATCGTCGTCGAAAAGATCCAGCCTTCAGGCATGCTTCTCGTCGGATATCGGTTCTAACCGCCCACACAGGTTACCAGTCCAGGCAATGGCAAACGTCGCACGGCACCAGGGCGATTTGAACGCCGAGTCCAAATCGACAAGGCAAGTTTGGCGCATCCTCATTGTCGAAGACGATGTCGAGATCGCGCGCATGCTGGGCGAGACGCTCACTGAAAACAGCATGATCGTGGAAATAGCCGAGAGCGGCGTCCGGATGGACGCCGCGCTTCGCAACCAGAAGTTCGATCTCATCGTGCTCGATGTCATGCTCCCCGGTGAAAACGGCCTCAGCATCTGCCGCCGTCTTCGCGCGCAAACGAACGTTCCGATCCTGATGCTGACCGCGCTTGGCGAAGAAATCGACCGTATCTTCGGACTGGAGATCGGCGCTGACGACTACGTGACGAAACCGTTCAGCGCGCGCGAGCTGACGGCCAGGATACGGGCGTTGCTGCGCCGGACGGCCTACGCTCCCGAAGAGCGGGATTGGTCGAAGGCGCTTCTCTTCAACGGCTGGCGCCTCGACCCTATCCGTCGGCAATTGCATGATCCGAGCAATGCGCGGGTTTCGACTACGACGCATGAATTCGACCTGCTG
Organism: Mesorhizobium sp. M6A.T.Cr.TU.016.01.1.1; assembly: GCF_003952585.1. Lineage (NCBI taxonomy): Bacteria > Pseudomonadati > Pseudomonadota > Alphaproteobacteria > Hyphomicrobiales > Phyllobacteriaceae > Mesorhizobium > Mesorhizobium sp. M6A.T.Cr.TU.016.01.1.1. The sequence continues at coordinate 5,025,309 of NZ_CP034452.1, read as the reverse complement.
CTCGCCTTCTGCCGCAACGCCGGCCGGGTTCTGTCGCGCGAGGAGCTTCTCGGCGTCACTCATGCCGGGCTCGCCGGACCGATCGAGCGAAGCGTCGACGTCCATGTCAGCCGCATCCGCCAGAAGATCGAAAAGGACGCGCGCGATCCGGTGCTTCTCAAAACTGTTCGGCTGGGTGGCTACATCTTCACCGCGACGGTGGAGGAAGCATGAGGAATTTCATCCGTCGCAGCCTGCCGCAGTCAGTGCGTGGGCAACTTGCGGCAATCATTCTCGTCGCGGTATTTGTGATCCTGTCCACCGGATCGGTCATCGAAAGCTTTACCAGGAATATCGACCTGCCGGTCATCGACGACAGCGTCGTGCGAGCCAGCGTGATTGCCGGCCTGTTGCGCAAAGCACCAGCGACAGCTCGTAACGAGATCCTCGCAGCGACGGCTCGTGCGGGCCTGGATTTCAAGATAATTTCGAAGGAAAAGACCGACAGTATTCCATATTCTTATCTGCAATGGCGAAACATCGAATGGCTTCTTGGGGTCGAAGACAGGCCGATTGACGGGCGATGGCTGACCATCGACGGTCAATCCGCGTTTGTCATCGGCCTGGATCAGCAGACCATCCTGGCTCATTTCGGAGTGCCCGATACCTTACTGACCTCAGACCTCGTCCATTCCTTATTCTACAAGTTTATGGCTTTCATCGCCTTGCCCACCCTGATCTGGCTGTTTGCGGTGTGGGCCGTGACGGATCCATTGAAACGCATCTCGACGGCTGTCGGTTCGGCCGAGATCGAGAATGGCGACGAGCTTTTCGTCGAACGCGGCTCCATCGAAATGGTCGGCCTGGCGCGCGCGCTGAACAGGATGAGAACACGCATCCGGACCATGATCGAAAACCGGACACGCATGTTGCGCAGCGTCAGCCACGATCTGCGCACGCCTTTGACGCGGCTGCGGCTTCGCGCCGAGCGCATGGACGATGGGCTCATCCGAACCGCGATGCTGTCCGATATCCAGCATATTGAAGATCTGGTAGACGAGACCTTGACCTATCTGCGCAACGACGTCTCGACAGAGAAGCTGCAGCGCGCCGACATTGCCAGCGTGCTGCAAACCGTCTGCGCCGAATTTTCGGACGTCGGGTTTCCGGTCTCATATTCCGGGCCGGACCGGCTTCTGGGCTGGTGCAAACCCAATGCATTGGCGCGGGCGATCACCAATCTCTGCGACAACGGCGTCAGGTTCGCCGGCAACGTCACCGTCGCATTGACGCAGACCGATACAGCGGCGCGCATCGCGGTCGTCGATGATGGGCCGGGCATTCCGACACTCGCGCGCGCCCGCGTCTTCGAACCGTTCTTCAAGGAGGACACGTCGCGCGGTGGTACGTCGAAGCATGGCTTCGGTCTGGGTCTGTCGATCGTTGCGGACATCATCCAGGGGCACGGCGGCAAGATCGAATTGCAGGACAACCAGCCAACCGGGCTCGTCGTTACCGTCGATCTGCCGAATGAACCAAATGTCCAGCCGTCATAAGACGGCCCGCCCCGAGAGGACACGGTGTGTTGGACCAGGGCAGCAAAATTGGGTCTCTCAATGTTTGCCGATGGAGGCCGGAATCCCTATATAGTTGAACCTGCGCTCGCTTCGACCGCGGGCGTGCGGAGATCAATCGTAGAGAAGGATACAGATGCCGAACGACAACTCGGATGCGGCGATACCTAGAATTGCTCTTATTTCAACCCATGGCTACGTTGCAGCCAACCCACCACTGGGCGCGGCCGATACCGGCGGACAGGTGGTCTACGTCCTGGAACTGGCCAAAAAGCTGGCCCAATTGGGCTATGCTGTCGATATTTGGACGCGACGATTTGAAGACCAACCTCCTATCGATGAAGTGGCCGACGGGGTTCGTGTTCTGCGTGTCGCCTGTGGCGGACCCGATTTCATTCCCAAGGAATATCTCCACCGCCACCTTCTCGAATGGTGTGAAAACGCGCTGCGCCTAATTCGCAGGGAAAACCTCTCCTACGACTTCATCAACAGTCACTACTGGGATGCGGGTGTGGCGGGGCAACGACTGTCGGAGGCGCTCACTATCCCGCACATCCATACGCCGCATTCTCTCGGCATATGGAAACAGCGCCAGATGAAGACGGACTACCCGGACAAGGCCGATACATTCGAAGCCGAATTCAATTTCACCGAGCGCATAAAGCACGAGACGATCATCTATCGAAGCTGCGCCATGGTGATTGCAACAACGCCGCCGCAGGTGGACATGCTGGTCGAGGACTACAGCCTCGAGCGCGACCGCGTGCACATGATCCCGCCCGGTTACGACGACAACCGGTTCTTCCCCGTCAGCGAGGCGTCTCGCCGGCTGATCCGCCACCGGCTCGGTTTCGAGGGACGAACGATCCTGGCGCTCGGCCGGCTCGCCACCAATAAGGGCTATGACCTGCTGATCGATGCGTTTTCCGTGGTGGCGCCGCGTGTGCCGGATGCGGTCCTGAGGCTCGCCGTCGGCGGCGAGAACATGGACGAGCAGGAACAGAAGATCCTGAACCAGCTCAAGGAACAGGTTGAACAGCTAGGCTTGCAGGATCGTGTCGTCTTCTCCGGCTATGTTGCCGACGAGGATCTGGCCGACACCTATCGTGCGGCGGACATGTTCGTGCTGTCGAGCCGCTACGAGCCGTTCGGCATGACCGCGATCGAGGCAATGGCCTGCGGAACGCCCACCGTGGTTACGATCCATGGCGGCCTCTATCGCGGGATCAGCTATGGCCGGCACGCGCTCTTCGGTGATCCGTTCGACAAGGAAGACCTCGGCATCACGATCGTCAAACCTATGAAGCACCCGCGCCTCTACGGCCGACTGGGTCGCATGGGTGCGCACAAGGCGCGCAGTCTGTTCACCTGGACAGGTATCGCGCAACAGCTGGTCAGCCTTGTCGAGGGACGTCCGGTGTTGAAGGCGGTCGACGACCATGATTGGGACGAACCGTGGAACGACGGCGATTGAGACCGATCGCGCTTCTATCGAGTGATCTCGACGGGACGCTCGCAGGCGATCCGCCAGCGACGTCACGCTTTCGGTCCAAATGGGAAGCGCTCGACCCCGAGCACCGCCCGATTCTCGTCTACAATAGCGGTCGTCTGGCCGACGACATTTTGAATTTCGTCGACGAAGTCGGCCTGCCAGCGCCGGACTACGTGATCGGGGGTGTCGGCACGATGCTCGCCGGCCCGCGGCACACCTCGCGCCCCGCACACTTTACTGATTTGGGGCACTTTACCCAGAGGTTTTCGGAAGGCTGGTCGCTTGAAAAGGTCGATGCGGTGCTCGGATCGCTCAAAGACACCATCCGGCAACCCGACGGTTATCAACACGCCTTCAAATCGAGCTGGTACCTGCACGACGCAAGTCCGGACGCCCTTGCCAGCATCGAGCGCGCGCTGGAGGATGCCGGCCTGTCCGTGACGATGATCTATTCGAGCGGACGCGATCTCGATATCCTGCCGCGTTCAGCAGACAAGGGGCAGGCGCTGGCCTGGCTCTGCAATGAACTCGACATCGGCCTTGATGAGGTGGTCGTCGCCGGCGATACCAACAACGATCGCAGTATGTTCGACCTGCCGGGTGCGCGCGGGATTGTCGTCGCCAATGCCCTACCCGAACTGCTTGACATGGCTCAGGACAACCCGCTGATTTACAGCGCGAAGGAACAGTTCGCCCTTGGTGTCGTCGAAGGCCTCGTTCATTGGTCGGTGTTTGAGAATGCCCAATCCTGAGCTGGAAATCCAATCCTGAACTGGAAATAGGATCTCCTCGTCAGGGTTTGAGCGCCCATACCGTCGCGTGTAGAACGGCACCCGCTTCGGCGATGAGACGTGCGGATTGTATCGGCTCAAAACCGCTGATCCGTTTCGTGCCAGCCCAACGACCGCGATCGGCGAACACCTCGATCGATCCGTAGTCGAGGAATATCCGCAGCCGTTTTGGGCGGGCTCCCTTGGCGATATAGTGAGGAGATTCCGCCGCGTCGTCTCCATGACAAATGGCAAGTCCCTCGTCGTCGACGACAACGTCGAGGCGGACAGTTGGATGCTCGAGCTTCAGGTGGAAATGGACCCCCGGTTTTTCCAACTCGAACAGGATTTCGACGGCGCCGTTGATAAAGCTTACCTGCTCTCCGGCCGCAAGGCGTGTTCGGTCCAGAATATGGCTCCGCAGGCTCTCGGCAGCTCCGATGGGCGGGGTATGCAACTCGCCTGCAGACAGATGGATATTGCGAGGCAGCGTCATGGCGGTGGGGAAATCGATCGCCGGTCCGGTGTCGGCCCAGTTGGCAAGCCAGCCTATACCGACAATGGCATCACCGTCGACGAAGGCCTGGAAGGCGTAGTTATCCGTCCCGAAGTCCAGTTCCTGTTCGAATTCCTTGGCAAAAGTCTGTCCATCGAACCAGCCTACAATGGCCATTGTCAGGTTCTTGCGCCGGGTGGACTGGTCCTCACTGTTCATCAACCCGAGAATTAGAACCCAGCGCGTCGCGGGATCGGTCGCAGGCCCGTCGAGCGGCAGCAGACAGGGACATTCGATCGCCGTCGTCCGATAGTGTTTCTCGACCAGAAGCTTGCCGATATACGTCCAGCCGCTGGCCGCCGTATGGTCATGGGTTTCGTAGAGCAGGACAACGCCGCCTTCGCTGCTCTGGCTGCCCAGCAGCATTTTCCAAAGGCCATCCGGCCCCCTGAACACGTATGGGTCGCGAAAATCCGCTGTCAGTCCCTCGTCAAGCGGGCGGTATGGCAGGATGACGTCCGCATTTCCCGCCATGATGAGGTCGCTGGAAGTGGCAGTGAGTTGGATCTGCTGTTCTGGGATGCGGTCCTGTACCTGCTCGGTAAAAAAGACGCGAATGCCCGGGCCATCGGCAAGCGGGACGGCCGAGCCGGAATACGCACCGCCCCGTCTGTCGGGCCGTGCGGTAAGATCTTCCGATGGGAACAGGAAGATAGGCATGTGGCGCCATCGCAAATAATCCGAAGATACGGCGTGCCCCCAATGCATCGTGTTCCACCGAAGACCATGGGAATAGTGCTGATAAAAGAGATGTGGGCGACCTCCAAATCGGCCAAAGCCGTTGGGATCGTTCATCCAGCCGAACGGCGGACGAAAATGATAGCTGTCAGGAATGTTCGGCGGCGCATTTCCCGGATTGGTGTGGATAACTGTAATACCTGTCTCCAGCACGTCGGCCAACGCGAACCAGTAGGCAACCGACACCGAGGTTTGATCCGTGTCGTAATCCAGTTCGACGCTGCCACCGCCGAAGACGTGAAAAATCCTGAATTCATACTCTTCGGCGTTCGTAACGCTTACCTCGCCGAACTTGCCACGGACATTGGAAAAAGACAGCGAGCCCGGAACATCCGGCTTGGTCGCCTTGAGCCAGATATGGAACGTGGCGTTGACTGGCAGGTCGGCATGCAGGCTTCGAATGGTGTCCCCTCCCGCAATCCTTACCTGGACCTGGCTGTCACTCATGAAGATGGCTCCGTTCCGTGCGGCGTTCCCGGACAGATAGAGTATCAAACCCGGTTTTCGACCTGGAAATGCGTTGCAGAAGGTTAAAGCTGTATCTTCACTTTGGCAAAGCGTCCGGATCGACAGCCTTCGACTTCAATCGCTGCACGGGATCGCTGCCAGCATCGGCCTCAGCCTCCTTGGCGCAAGGCACCGAAATATCAAACAAATGCGCCCTTCCCCATTACGGCCAGAAGCCGGCATCTTGTCACTCAAAACTATGCTGCCGGGGCACTGCGGCGACCAATTTTCCTGAACGCCAAGGCGATCGGTGGTGCCGCTATCGTTAGCAAGGCGACGGCCAACAATGTCGCCGAGATCGGCCGGCTCAGGAAGATCAGCCATGTCGCCGCGCGACATGGACAGCGCTTGGCGCATCGATGTCTCGAACAGCGGCCCAAGCACCAGTCCGAGCACCAGCGGGGCCGCCGGCCACGAATAGCGTTTCATGATCCAGCCGAGCAGGCCGAAGCCGACCAGCAGCCAGCAATCCTGTAGGCTGTTGGAGTTGGCGTAGGCGCCAAGCAGGCAGATCGCCAGGATCGGCGGGTACAACCAGCTGTAGCGGACGCTGAGCAGCCGCGCGAACAGGCCAGCCAACGGCATGTTCAGGATCAGCAACAGGAAATTGGCGATATAGAGGCTGGCGATGACGCCCCAGATCAGATCGCCATTGGTGGTGAACATATCGGGACCCGGACGCAGGCCGAACATGATCAGGGCGCCGAGCATCAGCGCCGTCGTGCCGGATCCGGGGATTCCAAGCGCGAACATCGGCACCAGGGCACCAAACGGCCGCGTCGTCGGATTCGATCTCGACGAAGAGAAGCTGGCGGCGGCCCGCGAAGAGGCAGCCAACCGCGGCCTCGCCAATGTCGCGTTTCACAAGGCCAGCGTGCTCGATCCATGGCCAATCTCGGGCGCCGCGTTGGTCTATATCCGGTTCGTTCTCACGCATCTCGCGAGCCCGGAGGAAGTGCTGGCGAGAGCAAGGGCGGCGCTGGCGCCGGGCGGCGTCTTGATCGTCGAGGATATCGACTATGCCGGCCAATTCTGCGATCCGCCTTGTCCGGCCGTCGATCGCTATAGCGAGCTCTTTGTCGCGACGCTCAAGGCGCGTGGCGGCGACCCGTTCATCGGGCGCAGGCTGGTCCGCCTTCTGGAAAGCGCGGGCTTTGCCAGTGTCGACTCCGGCCTCGTCCAACCCTTCGGGCGAAGCCGCGACATCAAACAGACCACATCGCTCACCATGGCGGCGATCGCCGGAGCCGTCGCAGCATCGGGCATCGCCACCGCCGAAGAGGTCGACCACCTGACGCGCGAGATCAAATCCTTTGCCGACCGGTCGGACACGACCATATCCCTCCCACGCATCTTTCAGGCGTGGGGGCGAATGACGTACTGACAGATGCATTGCCTTCCGGCAACGGCCTTGCCGTATGACGGCTTTGGGTCAAACCACGCGGTTAGTGCGCGGCTTACCGCGCGCCCAAACTGCCCGCAGTTTCGCGCAGTGTTTCAGTTTGCATGAACAGTCTTGGGAAGAACTGCAAGGAAACAGAAATTGCGAGGTAGAATAATAGCTTATTGGATAAAGCTGGTGCGGTCGAGAAGACTCGAACTTCCACGGGTTGCCCCACAGCGACCTCAACGCTGCGCGTCTACCAATTCCGCCACGACCGCACGTGGTAGGAGCCGAAACGAACCGGCTCGCGGCGTGTAGCAAATCGTTTCCGGCGAAACAAGGGCGCGTCGCGCAATAATTGCCCGGGCTTCGGCATAACCCTTCAAAGAGCTGGAACGCGCCCGGAACTGGACGTTTCGCCCGATTGCCGCCATATGTGAGGCGACACGAGACACTCCATGACAGAACGCAGCCAGATCGCCACGTCGTTCCTGCCCCTGCCCGGTTCGGCGCCGGTCGAATGGCGGATCGAACCCGGCCTCACCGCCTATCCGGATGCGCTTGCCGTGATGGAGGCGCGTGCCGAAGCGATCCGAAGCGGCGCCGCCCGCGAGATGGTCTGGCTGGTCGAGCATCCGCCGCTCTACACCGCCGGCACCAGCGCCCGCATCGAGGACCTGATCGAGCCGAACCGTCTCCCGGTGTTCGCGGCCGGGCGCGGCGGCGAATACACCTATCATGGGCCAGGCCAGCGGGTCGCCTATGTGATGCTCGACCTGAAGCGGCGGCGCGAGGATGTCCGCGCCTTCGTCGCGGCGCTTGAACAATGGATCATCGGCACGCTCGCCGCCTTCAACGTGCTCGGCGAACGGCGCGAGGACCGCGTCGGCGTCTGGGTGCTGCGACCGGATCGCCCCACCCTGCCTGACGGATCGCCGGCCGAGGACAAGATCGCTGCCATCGGCATCAGGCTGAGGCGCTGGGTGAGCTTTCACGGCATCGCCATCAATGTCGAGCCGGATCTCAGCCACTTCAGCGGCATCGTGCCGTGCGGCGTGCAGGACCACGGCGTTACCAGCCTTGTCGATCTCGGTCTTCCCCTGGGAATGGCCGACCTCGATCTCGCGCTGAAATCCGCATTCGAGGATGTCTTCGGACCGGCCGAAATGTCGGTTGTCGAGGCGGCCCGCAACGCCGGCTGAAATCTCGTCGGGATCGGCTCAGATCAGCCGCGCGGATTCCCACAAGTAGCTACGTCCCGGCGCAAGGTGTCAGCAAAGGACCGAGTTCCAACGCTGACGTCCCCCTCTCCCCGTGAAGAACGGGGAGAGGGGGACACCAGCGATAGAGCCACGTCCTTGACCGGTCTTTCACATCGCTCCGATCCAGATTGCCATGGAAACGAGAAACGTGCTCATGCACACCAGTGACACGACATCCTGAACAAGACCGGTCATAACGCTCTCCTGTTTTCAGTATGTTCGTATTTTGTTCTAATTTTATTCGAATGTCAACGACCGCAATCCGAGCGTGTCGCGAAATTCCGGGCGCTCAGTTCGGCAGGGTTAAGAAAAGGTTGCGAGCCGGATTTCCGCCGTTTTCGGCGCTGGTTGCGTGTGGCGAAAATGCAACCGGACAGCATGCTGATAGTCAGTCGCCAAGTGTGGAGATTCAGGTCAGGCCGGCATCACCTGAATATCGATACACCTAAAGCGGAACAACCTTGCCGTCGGCCAGCGTGACACGACGGTCCATGCGCGAGGCAAGCTCGTGATTGTGGGTGGCGATCAGCGCCGCCAGGCCCGATTGCCGGACCAGCGCGCTCAGCGCCTCGAACACATAAGAGGCGGTGACCGGGTCTAGGTTGCCGGTCGGCTCGTCTGCCAGCAGCACCAGCGGCGCATTGGCGACGGCGCGCGCGATGGCGACGCGCTGCTGCTCGCCGCCGGACAGTTCGGAGGGGCGATGCTGCGCGCGCTTGCCGATCTGCATGTAGTCGAGCAGCTGCGCCGAACGCTCGGCAGCCTCCTTGCGCGTCAGCCCTTTTATCAGCTGCGGCATCATGATGTTTTCCAGCGCCGTGAACTCCGGCAGCAGGTGATGGAACTGATAGACGAAGCCGACATCGTTGCGGCGGATCGCCGTGCGCTCGTCGTCGGAAAGCCGCCCGCAAGCGCGGCCGGCTAGAATCACATCGCCGGCGTCCGGCCGTTCCAGCAGTCCGGCTGTGTGCAACAGCGTCGATTTGCCGGTGCCCGAAGGCGCCACCAGCGCCACGATCTCGCCGCGCTTCAGCGAAAAATCGGCGCCGTTCAGGATGGTCAGCTTGCGCGGACCCTGGACATAGTGCCGCTCGACGCTCTTCAGCTCGATAATGGCCTCGGCCATCATTCGTACCTCAGCGCTTCGACGGGATCGAGCCTGGCCGCGCGCCATGCCGGAAACAGCGTCGCCAGGAACGACAGCACCAGCGCCATGAGCACCACCGAGATCGTCTCGCTGGCGTCCATGCGGGCAGGCAGCTGGCTGAGGAAATAGAGCTCGGGATTGAACAGCCTCTCGCCGGCAAGCCAGGAGAAGAACTGGCGGATTCGCTCGACGTTCAGGCAGATTACAACGCCGAGCAGCACGCCGGCGATGGTGCCCACCACGCCGATCGCCGCGCCCGTCATCAGGAAGATGCGCAGGATCGCGCCTCGCGTGGCGCCCATGGTGCGCAGGATGGCGATGTCGTGGCCCTTGTCCTTCACCAGCATGATCAGGCCCGAAATGATGTTGAGCGCCGCCACCAGCACGATCAGCGTCAGGATCATGAACATGACGTTGCGCTCCACTTGCAGCGCATCGAAGAATGTTCTGTTGCGTTCTCGCCAGTCGACCATGGTGATCGGCCGCTGCGACGCCTCCTCGATCTTCGGTTTCAGCGCGTCGACATTGTCGGGATTGTCGACATAGAGCTCGATCGTCTGGGCCCGCCCATCCATGTTGAAATAGAGCTGCGCTTCCGAAAACGGCATGTAGACGATGGAACTGTCATATTCCGACATGCCGACCTCGAAGATCGCCGTGACCGGATAACCCTTCATGCGCGGCGTCGTGCCGAGCGGCGTCACGTCGCCGTCGGGCGCGATCAGCGTGATGGTGTCGCCGAGCACAAGACCGAGATTCTCGGCCATGCGGCTGCCGATGGCGACGCCCTCGCTTGTGTCGAAGCCAGCGATCGAGCCCTGCTTGATATTGTTGGCGACGATCGAAATCTTGCCCAGATCCTCGCCGCGGATGCCACGCACCAGCGCTCCTGACCCGCCGCCGACATTGCCTTGCGCCAGCACCTGCCCGTCGATCAGCGGAATAGCGTATTTGACGCCGGGCACGCCATTGATGCGGCCGGCAACCTGCGCATAGTCCTCCAGCGGCATGTCGAGCGGCTGCACGATCAGATGGCCATTGACGCCGAGGATGCGCGTCAGGAGCTCGGCGCGAAACCCGTTCATGACGGCCATCACGACGATCAGCGTGGCAACGCCCAGCATGATGCCGAGGAAGGAGATCGAGGCAATGACGGAGATCACCGTCTCCTTGCGGCGCGAGCGCAGATATCGCCACGCGACCATGCGTTCGAAAACGGAAAAAGGTCCGGCGGCCGGGGGTTTCGCTACTGCCGCTTCGCTCATGCGGCAGAACCGAAGCGTTTCTTCACGTCCGCGATCGGCAGCGTCTCACGCTCGCCGGTCCTGCGGTTCTTGATCTCGACCTCGCCGGCGGCCACGCCGCGCGGCCCGACGATCACCTGCCACGGCAGGCCGATCAGGTCGGCGGTGGCGAACTTGCCGCCCGGCCGCTGGTCGGTGTCGTCGTAGAGCACGTCCTTGCCGGCGGCGACAAACGCTGCATGGAGCTCATCGCAGACGCGGTCGCAGTCGCCGTCGCCGGCCTTCATGTTGATCAGGCCAATGTCGAAAGGCGCCACCGCCTCCGGCCAGATGATGCCGTTGTCGTCATGGCTGGCCTCGATGATCGCCGCGACCAGCCGCGACGGGCCGATGCCGTAGGAACCTCCGGAGACAAAATGATCCTTGCCGTCGGGTCCGGTCACCTTGGCGCCCATCGGTTTCGAATATTTGTCGCCGAAATGGAAGATGTGGCCGACCTCTATGCCGCGCGCCGAGACCCGGTCGCTCGTCGCAACCTTCTCCCACGCCGCCTCGTCGTGCATCTCGTCGGTCGCGGCATAGGGCGTCGTCCATGTCTTGACGATGTCGCCGATCGCGGCATCGTTGGAGAAGTCCGTGTTCGCCCCCGGCACATCAAGCGCGAGATAATCGCGATGGCAATAGACCTGGCTCTCGCCGGTGTCGGCCAGGATGATGAATTCGTGGCTGAGGTCGCCGCCGATCGGCCCGGTGTCGGCACGCATCGGGATCGCCTGCAGCCCCATGCGCGTGAACGTCCTGAGGTAGGACACGAACATCCTGTTATAGGCCGCCTTGGCGCTTTCGAAGTCGAGATCGAAGGAATAGGCGTCCTTCATTAGGAACTCTCTGCTGCGCATGACGCCGAAACGCGGCCGCACCTCGTCGCGGAACTTCCACTGGATGTGATAGAGATTGAGGGGCAGATCCTTGTACGACTTCACATAGGCGCGGAAAATCTCGGTGACCATCTCCTCGTTGGTCGGCCCATAGAGCATGTCCCGATCTTGCCGGTCCTTGATGCGCAGCATCTCCTTGCCATAATCGTCATAGCGGCCGCTTTCACGCCACAGCTCGGCGGACTGGATGGTCGGCATCAGGATCTCGAGCGCGCCGGCGCGGTTCTGCTCCTCGCGAATGATCCGGCAGACCTTGTCCAGCACCCTTTTGCCGAGCGGCAGCCAGGAAAAACTGCCTTGCCCCTGCTGGCGGATCATGCCGGCGCGTAGCATCAGCCGGTGCGAGACGATTTCGGCCTCGCGCGGGTTTTCTTTAAGGATAGGCAGGAAATAGCGCGACAAACGCATGGACTGGTCCGTGAGAGAGAGTTACCGCACCGGAATCGGCGCAGCGCTGGGCTTGCTTGCCCCGGCTTCATAGCCATTTCATGACGGAATGGAAACCCGCCCTTCGGGCGCCGCAAAGGGACCGCAGTGCCGCATCCGCCTTGCTGGTCGTTTCGCAAGCAACGCCTGCCATACTATTGTGCAGTGCAGCACGAGATTGCCTATTTCCAGGCAAAATTCTGCGTGACATTTTCACCCGCCTTGGTCTAATGTGCCCCGATAACCGAGAGGGCGGAAAGAAATCTGCCCTCCTACGCGGTCAAAGTCTTGGGAGGATGCGATCTAGGCGCGGTTACTCGCTGCCGCCGGACACCGGAAACAGATCGGACGCGTTTAAATTGCAAGGCCTTGTGCCTTGCATTTTTTTTGTGCAATCATTTGGTTAGCACGACGTACTGCCAAATCGCTTTATCCAGACGTGTCGCCCGAAGGTGCGCGGCCGCTTTTGAGATAACACCACGCATAAAGCAAGAAATTGACGCGCGTAAATACTAATCCCTTGGAGCGCGTGGCGCTCTCGCGGCAGCGTGACAAATCCGGAAGCCGGCTTTGTTTTGCCCCCATCGGCGCTCGCGTTCAGGGCGACGAATCGTGCGTCGCCGGTTATGCTAACTCTTGGGGCTCTGGCTAAAATCCGGCACGATGTGCGGGATATCGTCGATGCCGAGGCCGAGCCCCCTCGTGATGCCATAGAAGATGCCAAGAAGAACCATCGTGACGATCGTCGTCCGCAGCACGGCGCGCAGCATGTGCGGTCCACGAGGCGCGCTATGTACCGTGCCCAGCGTCACGTCCTGATCCTCGTCCTGCGTCCTCATGCTGAACGGCAGGACGGCGAACAGCACCACCCACCATGTGATGAAGAACAGGGCGATAAACGAAACCCAGCTCATGCTTGCTCCAGTTCGACCAGCGTGCCGAAGAAATCCTTGGGATGCAGGAACAGCACCGGCTTGCCATGCGCGCCGGTCCTCGGGTTGCCGTCGCCCAGGACGCGGGCGCCGCTGGCCTTGAGCTGGTCACGCACGGCAAGAATGTCGTCGACCTCATAACAGACATGATGCATGCCGCCCGAGGGGTTCTTCTCGAGGAATGCCGCGATCGGCGAGCCTTCGCCGAGCGGCTCCAGCAATTCGATCTTGGTGTTGCCGACATCGACGAACACCACCGTCACGCCATGTTCCGGCAGCGCCTGCGGCGCGGTCACCCGAGCGCCGAGCGTGTCGCGATAGGCCGCTGTCGCCGCGGCCAGATCCGGCACGGCAAGCGCGACATGGTTCAGGCGTCCGAGCATAGGGTGCTCCCGGGTTAGGGGAGTAGGGGAGTAGGGCAGTAGGGGAGTAGGGAAAGACAGGATCTAGAAGTGCAGATTGTTTGCGCTTCTACTTCCTACTTCCCTACTCCCTTACTGCCCTACTCCCCTACTCCCTTGTTCGTCACCGCGTGACGAACACTGTCACCAGCGGCTTCTTGCCCCAGGCTTCGTTGGCGGCGCCGCGGACGGCGCGGCGCACCGCCTCCTGCACGAGGTCGAGGTCTTTTCGGCGCTGACGGGGGATGGAGTCCACGGCGCCGATTGCCGCATCGATCATCAGGTCTTCCAGGCTCTCGCCGCGCGCATCGGCCTCGGCGACGCCGATGGCGACCAGGTCGGGATCGCCGGCGAGCTCATATTTGTCGTCGAGCACGACATTGACCGCGACATGGCCGGCGAAGGACAGCTTGCGCCGGTCGCGGATGCCCATTGCCTGGTCGGTCCCGATCAGCCTGCCGTCCTTGTAGATGCGGCCGAACGGCACCTGGTCGATGATCGTGGCAGCACCTGGATAGAGCCGCAGCATGTCGCCGTCGCGCACCTGCGCCACCTGGCCGATGCCCGACGTTGACATCAGCGAGCCCTGCGCCACCAGATGCGCCGCCTCGCCATGCACGGGAACGCCGATCTGCGGCCGCACCCATTCATACATCTTGCGCAACTCGCTGCGGCGTGGATGGCCGGAGACATGCACCAGCGCATCGCCGTCCTCGATGATCTTGATGCCGAGATCGATCAGGCGGTTCTTGATCTCGAGAATCCCCTTCTCGTTGCCGGGAATGGTGCGCGAGGAAAACACCACCGTGTCGCCTGCTGTCAGCGACACTGATTTCATCTCGTCGCGCGACAGTTTCGCCAATGCCGCAAGCGGCTCGCCCTGGCTGCCGGTGCAGATGATGACGAGGTTTTCACGCGGGATGAAGCCAAAATCCTCCTCGGCGATGAATTCGGGCAGCCCGTCCATGTAGCCGAGCTCACCAGCAACATCGATGACGCGTTTCAGCGAGCGGCCAAGCACCAGGCACTGGCGGCCGGCATCCCTAGCCGCCTTGGCAATGGAGACGATGCGCCCGACATTGGAGGAAAAAGTGGTGACCGCGACGCGGCCCTTGGCGCTCTGGATAACACCCCTGAGGCCCTCACCTACCGCCACTTCCGATGGCGACTCCCCTTCCCGCAGCGCATTGGTGGAATCGCAGATCAGCGCCAGCACGCCCTTGTCGCCATAGGCGCGGAAGCGGGCCTCGTCGGTCATCGGTCCGATCGTCGGCGCCGGATCGATCTTCCAGTCGCCGGTGTGGATGACGGTGCCGGCCGGCGAGGTGATCGCCAGCGACATCGGTTCAGGAATAGAATGCGCGACGGGAATAGCCTCGATCTCGAACGGGCCGATGGCGAATTTTTCGCCGGCCCGGTAGATCGTCAACGGGATTTTCGGTGCGCCTTGCTCGCCCTGCCGCTTGGCTTCCAGCAATCCGGCGCCGAACGGCGTCATCCAGACCGGCGCCTTGAGCTTCGGCCATGTGTCGAGCAGCGCGCCGTAATGGTCCTCATGCGCGTGCGTGATGATGATGCCGCGCAGATTGGCGATGTTCTCCTCGATGAAGCGCGTGTCGGGCAGCACCAGGTCGACGCCAGGCAGGCTGGCATCGGGAAAGGTGACGCCGACATCGACGACAATCCATTCGCGCGCATTGGCCGGGCCGTAGCCATAGAGGGCGAAGTTCATGCCGATCTCGCCGACGCCGCCGAGCGGCACGAAGACGAGTTCGGCGTTTTCAGCTTTCGCCATGATCTTTCCTTTCCTGGCCGGTCAAACCAGGCCCGTCTAATTTGGGCCCGTCAAACCTGAGCCGACGCGACCGCGCCAAAATGCACATCGCCGGCGGCGATCGTCAGAACCGAACCCTCATCGTCGCGGATCACGAAACGGCAGTCCTCGTCAATGGTCTCGAACGTGCCGCGCACCACATTACCGTCAATTCTGACAGCAACCTGCCCGCCAAGCCCTGCCGCGCGCGCCAGCCAGCGCTGCCTGACGGCGGAAAGCCCGCGCCCCTCATTCCACAGCCGCGCATTCTCGCTCCAGGCATCCGACAGCGCCAGAAACAAGGTCTCGGCATCGCAAGCAGCACCCAGCGCGCTGAGCGATGTCGCCGGATAAGGCAAATCTTCGGGATAAGCCACAACATTGACGCCGATGCCCACCGCCACCGCGAAGCGATCGCCTTCGAGTATCGCCGATTCCAGCAGGATGCCGGCAAGCTTGGCGCCGGAGG
Organism: Mesorhizobium sp. M6A.T.Cr.TU.016.01.1.1; assembly: GCF_003952585.1. Lineage (NCBI taxonomy): Bacteria > Pseudomonadati > Pseudomonadota > Alphaproteobacteria > Hyphomicrobiales > Phyllobacteriaceae > Mesorhizobium > Mesorhizobium sp. M6A.T.Cr.TU.016.01.1.1. The sequence goes on along the minus strand of NZ_CP034452.1, from coordinate 5,009,677 downwards.
CGAGCACATCGTTCGGCCATTTGAGCTCGAAACGGTTCTTCCCATCGCTGCCGCCGTCGAGGCCGATTGCGATCTTGCCCTTCGGCATGACGGCATCGAGCGCATCGGCCAGCGCCAGCCCGGCGACGAAGCCGAGCGTCGCAGCGAGACGAAGCTCGGCATTGGTGACCACCAGCAGCGTCGCCGCAAGATTGCCCTCGGGCGTCGCCCACACCCGGCCGCGCCGGCCACGCCCGCTTTCCTGTTTTTTTGAAACGACCCAGAGCTTTCCCGGGTCCCCGGCCCGCGCACGATCCAGCGCCAGCGCATTGGTGGAACCGACCGTGTCATGTGCCTCGAGCCGGAACCCTTCCGAGGCCGCTGTTGGAGCCAGCCGAAATGCCATCGCGTCAGAAAAATGTCTTGGCGGCGGCTTCGGCATAGGTGCCGATCGGCCCGCCGATCAGCACGTAGAACAGCACGAAGGCGCCGCAGACGCCGAGCACGACGCGAAGCTCGGTCGCCATCGGCACAAAGCCGCCGACCGGTTCGTCGAACCACATGATCTTGATGATGCGCAGATAATAATAGGCACCCACCACCGAGGCTAGCACGCCGATGATCGCCAGTGCGTAGAGGTTGGCGTTGATGGCGGCGAGGAACACGTACCACTTCCCCCAGAAGCCGGCGAGCGGCGGGATGCCGGCCAGAGAGAACATCAGGATGGTGAGGATCGTCGCCATGATCGGATTGGTCGACGACAGGCCGGCGAGATCGCTGATCTGCTCGACATTGCCTTCCTTGCGCCGCATGGCGAGGATGAAGGCGAAGGTGCCGAGCGTCATCACCAGATAGATCAGCATATAGATGGCGACGCCGCGCACGCCGGCCTGGCTGTTGGCGGCGAGACCGACCAGCGCGTAGCCCATATGGCCGATCGAGGAATAGGCCATCAGCCGCTTGATATTGGTCTGGCCGATGGCCGCGAAGGCGCCCAGCGCCATCGAGGCGATCGAGATGAAGACGATAATCTGCTGCCAGTCGGCGGCGATCGGCTTGAACGCGCCCATGGTGACGCGCACGATCAGCGCCATCGCCGCCATCTTCGGCGCCGCAGCGAGGAAGGCCGTCACCGGCGTCGGCGCGCCTTCATAGACGTCGGGCGTCCACATGTGGAACGGCACCGCCGATATCTTGAAGGCGAGGCCGGCCAGCACGAAGACCAGGCCGAAGACGAGGCCAAGCTGCCGCTCACCGCCGCCCAACGCCGTGGCGATTTCCTGGAACCCGGTGTTGCCGGTGTAGCCATAGACGAGGCTGATGCCGTAAAGCAGCATGCCCGACGACAGCGCGCCGAGGACGAAATACTTCAACCCCGCCTCGGTCGAGCGCAGATTGTCCCGGTTGATTGCCGCCAGCACATAGATCGCCAGCGATTGCAATTCGAGGCCGAGATAAAGCCCGATCATGCCGTTGGCCGAGATCATCAGCATCATGCCGAGCGTGCACAGCAGGATCAGCACCGGATATTCGAACTTGTCGAAATGCTCCGCCTTGGCGAAGCGCATCGACATGACCAGTGTCACCGCCGAGCCGATCAGCGCCAGCACCTTCATGAAGCGGGCGAAGGGATCCTGGACGAAGGCTTCGCCGTAGGCGTAGCCCTGCCCGGTGGAAAAGATCGTCCAGACGCCGGCAACCACCAGGACGGCGACGGCAAGGCCGCTCACCGTTGTGGTGGTGTTGGCGCGCGAATAGGCGCCGAGCATCAGGAGCGCCAAGGCGCCGATGGCAAGGATCAGCTCTGGTGTCGAGAGCGACAGGCTGGAGAGAAGGTCCGGCGTCATGGTTCGCAAACCTCTCAGTCAGTTCGCCGCCGCGGTCTGCGCGGTGTTGATGGATGCGGTGACATTGGTGACGAGCGCCTTGACCGATTCGGCCGTCGCGTCGAAGACCGGCGCCGGGTAGACGCCGAAGAAGATGACCAGCACGACCAGCGGATAGATGATCACCTTTTCGCGCGCCGACAGGTCAAGCAGGTTTTTCAAGCTTTCCTTGGTCAGCGCGCCGAAGATCACCCGGCGATAGAGCCAGAGCGCATAGGCCGCCGACAGGACGACGCCGGTGGCGGCGAAGAACGCCACCCAGGTGTTGACCCGGAACACGCCGAGCATGGTCAGGAACTCGCCAACGAAGCCGCTGGTGCCGGGCAGGCCGACATTGGCCATGGTAAAGATCATGAACACGGTGGCGTATTTCGGCATGTTGTTGACCAGCCCGCCATAGGCGTCGATGTCGCGCGTGTGCATGCGGTCGTAGATGACGCCGACGCAGAGGAACAGCGCGCCGGAGACCAGGCCGTGCGACAGCATCTGGAAGATCGCCCCCTGGACGCCTTCCTGGTTCATCGCGAAGATGCCCATGGTGACGAAGCCCATATGGGCAACCGACGAATAGGCGATCAGCTTCTTCATGTCCTCCTGCATCAGCGCCACCAGCGAGGTGTAGATGATGGCGACGACGGACAGCGCGAAGACCAGTGGCGCGAACATCTCCGAGGCGATCGGAAACATCGGCAGCGAGAAGCGCAGGAAGCCGTATCCGCCCATCTTGAGCAGGATGGCGGCCAGGATCACCGAACCGGCCGTCGGCGCCTCGACATGGGCGTCCGGCAACCAGGTGTGCACCGGCCACATCGGCATCTTCACGGCGAAGGATGCGAAGAAGGCAAGCCATAGCCATGTCTGCATGGTCGCCGGGAAGTTGTGCGTCAGCAGCGTCGGAATGTCGGTGGTGCCGGACTGGAAGAACATCGCCATGATGGCGAGCAGCATCAGCACCGAGCCGGCCAGCGTGTAGAGGAAGAACTTGAACGAGGCATAGACGCGCCGCTTGCCGCCCCACACGCCGATGATGATGAACATCGGGATCAGGCCGGCTTCGAAGAAGACGTAGAACAAAACGATGTCGAGCGCGCAGAACACGCCGATCATCAGCGTCTCCAGCAACAGGAAGGCTATCATGTAGGCCTTGACGCGCTTCTCGATCGATTCCCACGAAGCCAGGATGCAGAGCGGCATCAGGAAGGTGGTCAGGATGACAAACAGCATGGAAATGCCGTCGACGCCCATATGGTAGGAGATGCCGGAATCCAGCCAGGCAAACTTCTCGACGAACTGGAAGCCAGGCTCCGAATTGTCGAAGCCGGTCCAGATGAACAGCGAAATCACGAAGGTGAACGTCGTCGTCAACAGCGCGATGGCGCGGATGTTGCGACGTGCATTTTCGCTGTCGTCGCGGACGAACAGGATGAGCAGCACACCAACCAGCGGCAGGAAGGTGACCAGCGACAGGATCGGCCAGGCGGTCATCAGAGCATCATCCAGGTGACGAGTGCGGCAACGCCGATCAGCATGGCGAAGGCGTAGTGATAGAGGTAGCCGGTCTGCAGCTTGACGACGCGGTTGGTGACGTCGACGACGCGTGCCGAAATGCCGTCCGGACCGAGCCCGTCGATGACGGTGCCGTCGCCGGTCTTCCACAGGAAGTGGCCCAGGCGTTTTGCCGGCCGCACGAACAGGAAGTCGTAGAGCTCGTCGAAATACCACTTGTTGAGCAAGAAGGCGTAGAGCCCGCGATGCTGCGCCGCCAGGTTCTTCGGCATCTCCGGCGCGCGGATGTAGAATTGCCAGGCAACCGCAAAGCCGATCAGCATGGCGACGAACGGCGCCAGCTTCACCCACAACGGCACTTCGTGGATGTCGTGCAGGATGTGGTTTTCCGGCAGCGTGAACAGCGACGCCTTCCAGAACTCGGCATAGCCCTCGCCGATGAAAGCGCCATGGAAGATCACGCCGGCGAACAGCGCGCCTGCCGCCAGGATGAACAGCGGCACCAGCATGACCGGCGGCGATTCATGGACATGGTGCATGACCTCGTGGCTTGCCCGCGGCTGGCCGTGGAAGGTCATGAAGATCAGCCGCCAGGAGTAGAAGCTGGTGAAGCAGGCGGCGACGACCAGCAGCACGAAGGCAAGGCCGGCGACCGGATTGTGCGCGGCAAAGGCGCTTTCGATGATCGCGTCCTTGGAGAAGAACCCGGCGGTGCCGATGACGGTCACCGGAATGCCGACGCCGGTCAGCGCCAGCGTGCCGATCACCATCATCCAGTAGGTCTTCGGAATGAGCGTCCTGAGCCCGCCCATCCTGCGCATGTCCTGCTCGTCGGAGACGGCGTGAATCACCGAGCCCGAGCCGAGGAACAGCAGCGCCTTGAAGAAGGCATGCGTGAACAGATGGAAGATCGCCGCGCCATAGGCGCCGACGCCGAGCGCCACGAACATGTAGCCGAGTTGTGAGCAGGTCGAATAGGCGATGACGCGCTTGATGTCGTTCTGGACGAGGCCGACGGTCGCCGCGAAGAAGGCGGTGAAGGCACCGATGAAGGTGACCACGATCAGCGCCGAATGCGACAGTTCGAACAGCGGCGACAGCCGCGCCAGCATGAACACGCCGGCCGTCACCATGGTGGCGGCATGGATGAGTGCCGAGACCGGCGTCGGGCCCTCCATGGCGTCCGGCAGCCAGGTGTGCAACGGCACCTGTGCCGACTTGCCCATGGCACCCATGAACAAAAGCAGGCAGACGACGGTCATCGCAGCCTGCTTGTCGAGCGCATAGCCGAGGAAGGTCAGCACGGCAGCACCTTGCGGGGCGCCTTCGGCCGGAATGAACGTCGCCGCATTGGCGAAGATGGTGCCGAGATTGACCGAGCCGAACAGCACGAACACGCCGAAGATGCCGAGCGCAAAGCCGAAATCGCCGATGCGATTGACGACGAAGGCCTTGATCGCGGCGGCATTGGCCGACGGCTTCTTGTACCAGAAGCCGATCAGCAGGTAGGAAGCGAGGCCGACGCCTTCCCAGCCAAAGAACATCTGCACGAGGTTGTCGGCCGTTACCAGCATCAGCATGGCGAAGGTAAACAGCGACAGATAGGCGAAGAAGCGCGGCCGGTTCGGGTCGTGATGCATGTAGCCGATCGAGTAGATGTGGACCAGCGCCGACACCGTGTTGACCACGACCAGCATCACCACCGTCAGCGTGTCGATCCTGAGCGCCCATGCGGCCTCTAACCCGCCCGACTGGATCCAGCGCATCACCGGCACGGTGAATACCTCGCCCTCGCCGAAGCCGACCGAGAAGAAGGCGACCCACGACAGCACGGCTGATATCACCAGGAAGCCGGAGGTGATGTATTCGGACGCCTTGGCGCCGAGCGACGTGCCGAACAGGCCGACGATCAGGAAGCCGAGCAGCGGAAGGAAGACGATGGCCTGATACATGGTGGTTTCCGTCAACCCTTCATCATGTTCACGTCTTCGACCGCGATCGAACCGCGGTTGCGGAAGAAGACGACGAGAATGGCGAGGCCGATCGCGGCTTCAGCCGCTGCGACCGTCAGCACGAACAACGCGAATACCTGTCCGACGAGATCGCCGAGCGCTGCCGAGAAGGCGACGAAATTGATGTTGACCGCGAGCAAGATCAACTCGATCGACATCAGGATGACGATGATGTTCCTGCGGTTGAGGAAAATGCCGAACACGCCGAGCGTGAACAGGATTGCCGATACGGTCAGAAAGTGTGCGATGCCGACGGTCATCTCAGATTCCTTCGCCCGTCTTGACCTTGCGGATTTCCATTCCAGTCGCCGGCGTGCGGCCGACCTGGGCAGCGATCGACTGCCGCTTGACGCCCGGTTTATGGCGCAGCGTCAGCACGATGGCGCCGATCATGGCGACCAGCAGTATGAGGCCCGCAATTTGGAAGTAATAGAGGTAGTCGGTATAGAGGATGTCGCCGAGCGCTGCCGTGTTCGAGCGCGCGGCAAGGTCCGGAATGGGCTTTGAGACCGTCGCGGCCAGCTGCGGCGCGAACGTATAGCCGCCGAGCACGACGATCAGCTCCGCCGCCAGGATCAGCCCGACCAGCGCGCCGATCGGCGCGTATTGCAGGGCGCCTTCCTTCATTTCGGCGAAATCGACGTCGAGCATCATGACGACGAACAGGAACAGCACCATGACCGCGCCGACATAGACGACGAGCAGGATCATCGCCAGGAACTCGGCGCCGGTCAGCATGAACAGGCCGGCGGCGTTGAAGAAGGTCAGGATCAGGAACAGCACCGAATGCACGGGATTGCGCGCCGAAATGACCATGAACGCCGACGCCACCGCGACAAAGGCGAAGAGGTAGAAAAAGGCCGCCTCTAGTCCGTTCAGCATGGGTTCCCCCGGGTTTCTGTCCAAACAGGACGTTCGTCCTGTTCGATGTTTGCCACCGCCTCCGGTCGCAAGTTTCGTGTTCCTATCGCATGTTTCGATCGGGTTGAAAGACCCGGATCGAAAGAAAACATGCGACACTTTCAATTCCGGAGGATGATCTTGTCCGAAAAGTCTGCAACTTTTCGGGATCATCCTCTGAACGAGGCCGCTCGCCCCGTCCATGCGTCAAATGTCAGCGGTACGGCGCATCCAGCGAGAGGTTGCGCGCCAGTTCGCGCTCCCAGCGGTCGCCATTGGCCAGCAGCTTATCCTTGTCGTAATAAAGTTCCTCGCGCGTCTCGGTCGCGAATTCGAAATTCGGCCCTTCGACAATGGCGTCGACCGGGCAGGCCTCCTGGCAGAAGCCGCAATAGATGCACTTCACCATATCGATGTCGTAGCGCACGGTGCGGCGCGTGCCGTCATTGCGGCGCGGGCCGGCCTCGATGGTGATGGCCTGCGCCGGGCAGATCGCCTCGCACAATTTGCAAGCGATGCAGCGTTCCTCGCCGTTCGGATAGCGGCGCAGCGCATGCTCGCCGCGGAAGCGCGGGCTCACCGGCCCCTTCTCGTGCGGATAGTTGATCGTCTCCTTCGGCGCGAAGAACTGGCGCATCGACAGGAAGAAGGCGCTGACGAAATCCTGCAGGAGCAGCGACTTTGCGGCTTGGGCTAGAGCGGACATCACGCAAACCCCGTGATCTTGAGGAACGCGGCGACAATCACCACCATCGCCAGCGAGATCGGTAGGAAGACCTTCCAGCCAAGCCGCATCAGCTGGTCGTAGCGGTAGCGCGGCACGAAGGCCTTCACCATCGAGATCATGAAGAACACCAGGCAGACCTTGAGCACGAACCAGATCAGACCCGGCACCCAGGTGAAGGGAGCGAAGTCGAAGGGCGGCAGCCAGCCGCCGAGGAACAGGATGGTGGCCAGCGCGCACATCAGCACGATGGCGACATATTCGCCGAGGAAGAACAGCAGGAACGGCGTCGACGAATATTCGACCATATGGCCGGCGACGAGTTCCGATTCGGCTTCCACAAGGTCGAAGGGCGGACGGTTCGTCTCGGCCAGCGCCGAGATGAAGAAGATGACGAACATCGGGAACAGCGACAGCCAATGCCAGTCAAGGAAGGTGTTGGGCAGGCCAACCCGCGTCCCCAGCCCATCCTGCTGCGACAGCACGATATCGGACAGGTTGAGCGAGCCGACGCAAAGCAGCACGGTGACGATGACAAAGCCGATCGAGACTTCGTAGGACACCATCTGTGCCGCCGAGCGCAGCGCGCCGAGGAACGGATATTTCGAGTTGGACGCCCAGCCGCCCATGATCACGCCATAGACCTCGAGCGAGGAGATGGCGAAGACATAGAGGATGCCGACATTGACGTTGGCGATCGCCCAGCCCTCGTTGACCGGAATGACAGCCCAGGCCGAGATCGCCAGCACCGCCGACACCAGCGGCGCCAGGAGAAAAACGCCCTTGTTGGCGCCGGACGGAATCACCGGCTCCTTGAACACGAACTTCAGCAGGTCGGCGAAAGCCTGCAGCGTGCCCCATGGGCCGACGACGTTCGGGCCGCGGCGCAACTGCACCGCCGCCCAGATCTTGCGGTCCGCGTACAGGATGTAGGCGACGAAGATCAACAGCACGACGATCAGCACGACCGACTTCAACAGGATGATCAGCGCCGGCAGCACGTAGAAGGAGAAGAAGGTGTCCATGCTTATTCCGCCGCCTGCCTGAAGCCGTTTTTCGCCAGCGCCGAGCATTCCGCCATCACGGCGGAAGCCCGCGCGATCGGGTTGGTCAAGTAGAAATCCTTGACCGGCGAGGTGAAGGTACCCTTGTTCAGCCGCCCGCCGAGCTTCGCCACCCCGGCGATATCATCGGCGTTGCCGGCCGCGACTTGGTCGATGCGGGCGAGATGCGGGTATTCAGAATAGAGTTTTGCGCGAAGCTGCGGCAGCGAATCGAACGGCAGCTTCTTGCCCAGCACATCCGACAGCGCCCGCAGGATCGCCCAGTCCTCGCGCGCATCGCCTGGCGCGAAGCCGGCACGGTTGGTCTGCTGCACGCGGCCCTCGGTGTTGACGTAGGTGCCCGACTTTTCGGTATAGGCGGCGCCCGGCAGGATGACGTCGGCGCGGTGCGCGCCCTGGTCGCCATGCGTGCCGATATAGACGACGAAGGCGCCGCCGGTCTTGGCCATGTCGATCTCGTCGGCGCCGAGCAGGAACAGCACGTCCGTGTCGCCCAGCATGCCAGCAACGTTCTTGCCGCCCTCGCCCGGCACGAAACCGACATCGAGACCGCCGACCCGGCCCGCCGCAGTGTGCAGCACCGCAAAGCCGTTCCAGTCGGCTCTCGAGGCATTGACGGCGATGGCAAGCTTGGCCGCCTGGCCGAGCACGGCCGCGCCATCCGAGCGCGCCAGCGCGCCTTGGCCGACTATGATCAGCGGGTGCGTCGCTTTCTTCAGCACCTGGAAGAACTTGCCATTGCCGTCGGCCAGATCCTTCAGCGATTCCGGCCCGGCGCCGAGCTGCTCGTAGTCGTAGCGCGTGTCGCCGACATCGCCGATGACGCCGACCGGCAGGTTGCCAACCCGCCAGCGCTTGCGGATGCGGGCGTTGAGCAAGGACGCCTCGAAGCGCGGATTGGCGCCGATGATCAGCACCGCGTCGGCCTGCTCGATGCCTTCGATGGTCGGGTTGAAGATATAGCTTGCCCGGCCGAGCGACGGATCGAGCGCCGCGCCATCCTGGCGGCAGTCGGTGTTCTTCGAGCCGAGCGAGGCCATCAGCAGCTTCAGCGCATAGATCTCCTCGACGGCGGCGAGATCGCCTGCAACGGCGCCGATCTTGTCGGGCGTTGCGTTCGACACCGCTTCCTTGATCGCGGAGAAAGCCTCGGCCCAGCTTGCCGGGGTCAGCTTGCCGTCCTTGCGTACGTATGGCCGGTCGAGGCGCTGGGTGCGCAGGCCGTCCCAGATGAAGCGGGTCTTGTCGGAAATCCACTCCTCGTTCACAGCCTCGTTGGTGCGCGGCAGGATGCGCATCACCTCGCGGCCTCTGGAATCGACGCGGATCGCCGAGCCGACGGCATCCATCACATCGATGGATTCGGTCTTGGTCAGCTCCCATGGCCGCGCCTGGAAGGCGTAGGGTTTGGAGGTCAGCGCACCGACCGGGCAAAGGTCGATGACGTTGCCCTGCAGTTCCGAGGTCATCGCGCTTTCGAGATAGGTGGTGATCTCCGCGTCCTCGCCGCGGCCGATCAGGCCGAGCTCGGAAATGCCGGCTATCTCCGTGGTGAAGCGGACGCAGCGCGTGCAATGGATGCAGCGGTTCATGATCGTCTTGACCAGCGGCCCGATATATTTGTCTTCGACCGCCCGCTTGTTCTCGTGATAGCGCGAGGAATCGACGCCGAACGCCATCGCCTGGTCTTGCAGGTCGCACTCGCCGCCCTGGTCGCAGATCGGGCAATCCAGCGGATGGTTGATCAGCAGGAATTCCATCACGCCTTCCCTGGCCTTCTTGACCATCGGCGTGTTGGTGAAGATTTCCGGCGTTTCGCCATTCGGTCCGGGGCGCAGGTCGCGCACGCCCATGGCGCAGGACGCCTGCGGCTTGGGCGGCCCGCCCTTCACCTCGATCAGGCACATGCGGCAATTGCCGGCGATCGACAGCCGCTCATGGAAGCAGAAGCGCGGCACTTCCGCGCCAGCGTCCTCGGCCGCCTGCAGCAGCGTGTAATGGTCGGGTACAGTAATCTCTTTCCCGTCGACCTTGAGCTTTGCCATGTCGTCTCAAACCCCTGCGGACGTTCCGCAATCTTTCTTTCCGGGCGCAGCCGAAACCGCGCGCGGTATTGAATTCAATGTTTGGCCTCGGCCAGCGCCGCCGCCTGGCCAAGCCAGTCGTCGCGATCGATGCGGCCGTTGAACGACAGATAATCGTCGACCCAGGCGATCTCTTCCGGCGTCCATGCCGCGATCTGGCCATATGTCCAGATGCCCAAGCCGTTCAGCACCTTCTCCAGCTTCGGCCCGATGCCCGATATCGCCTTGAGATCGGCCGGATTTGCCGGACGATCCATGGCCTTGGGCTGCTTGAAATCCTCCGGCATCAACCCGGTTGGCGCGGCACCCGCAACGGTGCTCGCATCCGCCACGTTCGGCGCATCGCCTGTGGCAGTTGCCGCTATATCGGTTACGTCCCTGGCGAAGGACTGCGCCTCGGCGATCAAGGTTTTCGTCGCCGCGCGCGCCTTGGTCGAAGAGTTCGTCCCTGTCTCTGAAAAGCGTTCGACCCTGGCCTCGAAATCGTCGACGATCGGTTGGAAGAGGCGCTGCGAGGCCTCGGCGGCACCCGAGAGCGCGCCCATCCACACCCCAAAGGCATGATTGGCAAGGCCGAAGCCGAGCGCCGACATCGCTGCCGCACCCGCGACAGGGTGCGCCAGGAGATTGACGGCGCTCGCCATCTCCTTCGGCATCATCCTGGTCAGGTCCTGGTTCATCTTCTCGAACGGGTCCAAATCTGGCATCAAATGATCGGGTCTCGAATGCAGCGACATTGGTGATCTCCTAGTCGTTTCTTCCGTTTGCCCCGAGCCTGTTTCCTCAAATCGGGCATTCGCCCGTATTTCAAATCGGGCGTTTGCCCGTATTTCAAATCGGGCGTTTGCCCGTATTTCAAATCGGGCATTCGCCCGTATTTCAAATCGGGCGCTTGCCCGTATTTCAAATCGGGCACTTGCCCGTATTTCGAACTTCTCTATTCCGCAGCCACCATCACCGGCTCTGCCCGGTGCGCATTGCGCGAAAACTCGTCGATACGCCGCTCCACCTCGCCGCGGAAATGCCGCATCAGGCCCTGGATCGGCCACGCCGCCGCATCGCCCAGCGCGCAGATCGTATGGCCCTCGACCTGCTTGGTCACGTCGAGCAGCATGTCGATCTCACGCTTCTGCGCCTCGCCGCGCACCAGCCGCTCCATCACCCGCCACATCCAGCCGGTGCCTTCGCGGCACGGCGTGCACTGGCCGCAGCTCTCGTGCTTGTAGAAGTAGGAAAGCCGCGCGATCGCCTTCACGATATCGGTCGATTTGTCCATGACGATGACAGCCGCCGTGCCAAGGCCCGATTTCAGGTCGCGCAGCGCATCGAAATCCATCGGCGCGTCGATGATCTGCTCCGCCGGCACCAGCGGCACCGAAGCGCCGCCCGGAATGACCGCCAGCAGATTGTCCCAGCCGCCGCGAATGCCGCCGCAATGCGTCTCGATCAGCTCGCGGAACGGGATCGACATCGCCTCTTCGACGGTGCACGGATTGCTGACGTGGCCGGAGATGCAGAACAGCTTTGTGCCGACATTGTTGGGCCGCCCGAAGGACGAGAACCAGGCCGCACCGCGGCGCAGGATGGTCGGCGCCACCGCGATGGACTCGACATTGTTGACCGTCGTCGGGCAGCCATAGAGGCCGACATTGGCCGGGAATGGCGGCTTCAGCCGCGGCTGGCCCTTCTTGCCTTCGAGGCTTTCGAGCAGCGCCGTTTCCTCGCCGCAGATATAGGCGCCGGCGCCATGGTGCATGTAGATGTCGAAGTCGTAGCCGGACGTGTTGTTCTTGCCGATCAGCTTGGCCTCATAGGCCTCGTCGATGGCGCGCTGCAGCGCCTCGCGCTCGCGGATGAACTCGCCGCGCACATAGATGTAGGCGGCGACCGCGCCCATGGCGAAGCCGGCGATCAGGCAGCCCTCGACCAGCGTGTGCGGGTCATGGCGCAATATATCGCGGTCCTTGCAGGTGCCGGGCTCGGATTCGTCGGCATTGACGACAAGATAGCTCGGCCGGCCGTCGCTCTGCTTAGGCATGAACGACCATTTCAGCCCGGTCGGGAAGCCGGCGCCGCCGCGACCGCGCAAGCCTGATGCCTTCATCTCGTTTACGATCCAGTCGCGCCCCTTGGCGATGATGCCTGGCGTGTTGTCCCAGGCGCCGCGCGCCATCGCGCCGGCCAGCGACTTGTCGAAACGGCCGTAGATGTTGTTGAAAATGCGGTCTCTGTCCTGAAGCATTGTTCGTTCCTCAGACCGGCTTCTTGCCGAAGACGCGGATATATTCGGCGACCCCGCCCTTGGCGAGCGCCTTGGCCTGCTTGACCCAGTCTTCGCGGTCTATGCGGCCGTGAAAGCTGAGATAGCCGTCGACCCATTCACGCTCGGCCTTTTTCCAGGATGCGACTTGCGCATAAGTGAAGATGCCAAGCGAATGCAGGATGCCTTCGATCTTCGGGCCGATCCCCGAGATCAGCTTGAGGTCGTCGACCAGTGCCGGCTTTGCGATGCCGGCCGGACGGTTCTTGTCCTCGAGCGAAGGCTTGGTCAGCTTGGCGGCTGCGCCGAGCTGTGCGCCCTTGGCTTCGGGCGCCTTGAAAGCGGCGGCTGGTTCAGCCTTGATTATGGGACCGCTACGCTGTTTCGAAACCTTTTCGACCTCCGGCGCGGCCTTGTTGGCGTTGGCCGCCGAATGCCGCGGTGCGGCGACGCTCGCCGCCTTTTCCGTCTCTGGTGCGACCTTTGTCGGCGAAGGCGATCTCAGCGCCGGGCTGGTTTCAGGCGCATCGGTCTTCGGCTTGCTGGCTTTCGATGGCGCAACGGGGGCAGCCAGTGCCTGCGCGACCGGAGCCGGCACCGCGGCGGCAGTCGACGCTGCACCTTGCGCGGCCTTGGCCGCCGCCTTGGCTTCCCTGTCGCGGGTCGTCTTCAGGATTGCCTTTTCGTTCTTCAGCGTCGTCAGACCGCTGATCGGCTCTGAGGTGATGCGGCCGTTCTGCGGCCCCGGCGCCACCGAGGCGCCCTTGCCGGCGTCGTAGAGATCGATGATCTCGGCAAGCCGCTCCGGCGTCAGGTCCTCGAACGTGTCCTTGAAAATCATCACCATCGGCGCGTTGACGCAGGCGCCGAGGCATTCGACCTCTTCCCACGACAGCGTGCCCTTGTCGTTGGTGTGGAACTGGTCGTGATGGATTTTCGAGCGGCACACGTCCATCAGCGCTTCCGAGCCGCGCAGCATGCAGGGCGTGGTGCCGCAGACCTGGATATGCGCGCGGGTGCCGACCGGATTGAGCTGATACTGCGTATAGAAAGTCGCGACTTCGAGCCCACGGATATAGGGCATATCGAGCATATCGGAGATCGTCTCGATCGCCGCCTTGGTCACCCAGCCTTCCTGCTCCTGCGCCAGCATCAGCAAGGGGATGATCGCCGACTGCTCGCGGCCCTTCGGATACTTCTTGATCCATTGCTTCGCCGCTGCCGCATTCGCCCGGTTGAAGGCAAAGGAGGCTGGCTGGAGGCTGGCTTCTGCGAGACGGCGGACTGACATTTATCGATCGACCTCACCAAACACGATGTCGAGGGAGCCGAGGACGGCGGTGACGTCGGCCAGCATGTGGCCACGGCACAAAAAGTCCATGGCTTGCAGATGCGCGAAGCCGGGCGCGCGCAGCTTGCAGCGATAGGGCTTGTTGGTGCCGTCCGAGACGAGATAGACGCCGAACTCGCCCTTCGGCGCTTCGACCGCCGCATAGACCTCGCCCGCCGGCACCCGATAGCCTTCGGTGTAGAGCTTGAAGTGATGGATCAGCGCTTCCATCGAGCGCTTCATCGCCGCACGCTTCGGCGGCACCACCTTGCCGTCGAGGTTCGACACCGGCCCTGCGCCTTCCTTGCCGAGCAGCAAGTCGACGCACTGGCGCATGATTTTCGCCGACTGGCGCATCTCTTCCATGCGCACGAGGTAACGATCGTAGCAGTCGCCGTTCTTGCCGATCGGAATGTCAAAATCCATCTCGGCATAGCATTCATAGGGCTGCGACTTGCGCAGATCCCAGGCGACGCCGGATCCGCGCACCATGACGCCGGAAAAGCCCCAGGCCCAGGCATCGGCCAGCGAAACGGTGCCGATGTCGACATTGCGCTGCTTGAAGATGCGGTTGCCGGTCAGCAGTGCGTCGAGATCGTCGAGCGATTTCAGGAACGGATCGATCCAGCTGCCGATATCTTCGACCAGCTTCTGCGGCAGGTCCTGGTGGACGCCGCCGGGCCGGAAATAGGCCGCATGCATGCGCGAGCCGCTGGCCCGCTCATAGAACACCATCAGCTTTTCGCGCTCGACGAAGCCCCACAGAGGCGGCGTCAGCGCGCCGACATCCATCGCCTGCGTCGTCACATTGAGAATGTGCGACATGATGCGGCCGATCTCGCAATAGAGCACGCGGATCAGCTGGCCGCGCTTCGGCACCTCGATGCCAAGCAGACGCTCGGCGGCAAGCGCAAAGGCATGCTCCTGGTTCATCGGCGCGCAATAGTCGAGCCGGTCGAGATAAGGCACGGCCTGCAGGTAGGTTTTGGCTTCGATCAGCTTTTCAGTGCCGCGATGCAACAGCCCGATATGCGGATCGACGCGATCGACGACTTCGCCATCGAGCTCCAGCACGAGGCGCAAAACGCCATGCGCCGCAGGATGTTGCGGGCCGAAATTGATGTTGAAGTTGCGAACGGAGGTTTCAGCCATTTACTGCTTTGCCTTCTCATCCCCCGGAAGCACGTAATCCGTACCTTCCCACGGAGACAGAAAATCGAAATTGCGGAATTCCTGCTTCAATTCCACCGGCTCGTAGATGACCCGCTTGGCCTCGTCGTCATAGCGCACCTCGACGAAGCCGGTCAGCGGGAAATCCTTGCGCAGCGGATGACCCTCGAAGCCGTAGTCGGTCAGAATCCGCCTGAGATCGGGATGGCCCGAAAACAGCACGCCATAGAGATCGTAGGTTTCGCGCTCGAACCAGTCGGCGCCGGGATAAACGCCGGTGATCGACGGCACCACAGTTTCCTCGTCGGCCTGGACCTTGATGCGGATGCGAATATTCTGCTTCGGCGACAGCAGGTGGTAGACGACGTCGAAGCGCTTAGCCCGCGACGGATAATCTGCGCCACACACGTCGATGATCGAGATGAACTGACAGTTTTTATCGTCGCGCAGGAAGGTTACCACCTCGATCAGATCGTGCGGCTCGACAGAGATGGTGAGTTCGCCATAGGCAAACACCGCATCGCCGATCCGGCCGCTCAGCTTCTCTCCGAGATAGGTCGAGAGTTCATTTAACGACAGGCTCATCATCCCGCTCACCGTTCGATCGTGCCGGTGCGGCGGATCTTCTTTTGCAGCAGAAGGATGCCGTAGAGCAGCGCTTCCGCGCTCGGCGGACAGCCGGGCACGTAGATGTCGACCGGCACGACGCGGTCGCAGCCGCGCACCACCGAATAGGAATAGTGGTAATAGCCGCCGCCATTGGCGCAGGAGCCCATCGAGATGACGTAGCGCGGCTCCGGCATCTGGTCGTAGACCTTGCGCAGCGCCGGCGCCATCTTGTTGGTCAGCGTGCCGGCGACGATCATGATGTCGGACTGGCGCGGAGACGCGCGAGGAGCAACACCGAACCTCTCCGAGTCATAGCGCGGCATCGAGGTGTGGATCATCTCGACCGCGCAGCAGGCAAGACCGAAAGTCATGAACATCAGCGAGCCGCTGCGCGCCCAGGTGATCAGCGCCTCGGTCGAGGTGACGAGAAAACCCTTGTCGGCCAGCTCGTTGTTGATCTCGAGGAAGAAAGGATCACTCGCCCCCACCGGCTTTCCGGTGCTGGGGTCGAGAATGCCTTTTGGCTTCGGCGCGACGAGCGTGCCGGAATTGTCGCTCAATCCCATTCCAGCGCTCCTTTCTTCCATTCATAGGCAAAGCCGATGGTCAGCACCGCCAAAAACACCATCATCGACCAGAAACCGAGCATGCCGATCTGGCTGAAAGACACGGCCCACGGAAACAGGAAGGCCACTTCCAGATCGAAGATGATGAACAGGATCGACACCAGATAGAAGCGGATGTCGAACTTCATGCGGGCGTCGTCGAACGAGTTGAAACCGCATTCGTAGGCGGAAAGCTTTTCCGGATCGGGGTTGCGGTAGGCCACCAGGAAGGGTGCGGCAAGCAGCGCCACGCCGACGACCAGCGCCACGCCGATGAACAGGACGATGGGCAGGTACGAACTCAACAACGCGTTCATGCTGCGGCTTTCCGTTGGCGGCCAATCCACTCTGATTACAGCACCGGACCCACTTGCGGAAGCGTGACAGTTTAACCACTGAACCGTTTTAGGGGGCTCTATGCTGCAACGCGGCGAGGGTTAGCGCAGGCCTTTCGGCGAAGCAAGTCAAACCTTGTTCAAAACACGGTGCTGGACGGCATATCCGGATAAACTGGTCCGATCTGCTCCTGTTTGATTTCCTTCACTTTTTACTCCACTTTTCTCTCCTGACATAGATGCCGCCAAAACCCTGCTAGCATGGCGCGGAATCATCGCCCCAACCTTTGGTCGAACGCCAACAGAGTGCCGTCTGCATGAAGGAAAAAATCTCGATCGCCATGGCCCGGCGCATCGCGCTTGCCGCACAGGGCTTTACCGATGTCAGGCCGAACGGCACGCCCAATCGCCGCCATCTGGCCCGCGTCCTTGCCCGCACCGGCCTGCTGCAGATCGATTCCGTCAGCGCAGTGGTGCGTGCCCACTATATGCCGCTCTATTCGCGGCTTGGCCCCTACCCGCTTGCGCTGCTCGACAACGCCGCCGTGACGCGCAAGCGCACGGTCTTCGAATACTGGGCGCATGAAGCCTCTTTTCTACCGGTCGAAACCTATCCGCTGATGCGCTGGCGCATGGAACGGGCCGAGCGCGGCGAGGAAATGTATAATGGGCTGGCCAAGTGGGGGCGCGAACGCACCACTTACATTGAAGACATTTATCGCGAGGTTGTATCGCGCGGCCCGCTCGCCGCGTCGGCTCTCGAAGGCCAAAAGGGAAACGGCGGTTGGTGGGGCTGGAGCGACGCCAAGCACGCTTTTGAATGGCTGTTCTGGGCCGGCCGCATCACCACGGCATCACGTCGTGGCTTCGAGCGGCTTTATGATCTGCCGGAACGGGTGCTGCCGCCGGCAATACTCAGCTTGCCGGTGCCCTCCCCTGAGGATGCGCATCGCGAATTGCTGCGCATTTCCGCCCGCGCCCACGGCGTCGCGACAGCGGGAGACCTGCGCGACTATTTTCGTCTCTCTCCCGCCGACATCAAGGGCCGCATCGAGGAACTGGTCGAGGCAGGTGATCTTTTGCCGGTTCGCGTCGAAGGTTGGGACAAGCCTGCCTATCTGCACAAGGACGCCCGTTTTCCGCGCCGGATCGAGGCGCGCGCCCTGCTCGCGCCGTTCGATCCTGTCGTCTTCGAGCGCTCCCGAACGGAAAGACTGTTCGACTTCCGCTATCGCATCGAGATCTATACCCCTGCCGAAAAGCGCCAGTACGGTTACTATGTGCTGCCGTTCCTGCTCGGCGAAAGGATCGTGGCGCGCATCGACCTCAAGGCCGACCGTCCCGCCGGCGTGCTGCGCGTCCATGCCGCCTATGCCGAGCCCGGCGCCCCGCCGCAAACCGCTGCTAAGCTTTTCGAGGAATTGAAGCTGATGCAGGGCTGGCTCGGCCTGGAACGCATCGAGGTGACGCCGGCCGGCGATCTGGGGCCCGTGCTCGCCAACATTGCCGCCTCGTAGACGTGCGTTGACACGACTGCCTCCACAAGCCTAAATCCGGTCCAGACGGTCTCCTCTCGGCAAAGGGAGGAGCCAAGAGGGAATGCGGTGCGAAATTCCGATTTCAAATCCGCGGCTGTCCCCGCAACTGTAAGCGACGAGCCAAGGCCGAAAACCACTGGGACGGTCCCGGGAAGGCGGCACCAAGGCGATGACCCGCGAGCCAGGAGACCTGCCGTCTAAGACAGAAGAATCCGATTCGCCTGGCGGGTTTTCCGGGCAAGGAGCCTGATTTGAAACGCGACAGCAGTTTTTCGGCTGAGACAGCGGACGTATTGTCCCGCGATAGTGATGCCTTGGCCGGCGTTACCGTGATCGTCTGCGCCTCCTGCCGTGACGAGACCGGCTCCGATGGCCATCCCCGCGCCGGCGAACTGCTTGCCGATGACGCGCGCCGCGCCGCTTCCGGCGAAAATATCCGTATCCGCACCGTCGAATGCCTCGGCAACTGCAAGCGCCGGCTGAGCGCCGCGATCCTGCGCGACGGCTGCTGGAGCTATGTCTTCGGCGACCTGACCGCGACAAGCGGCGCCGATCTCGTCGCTGGCGCAAAGCTCTTCGCCACCTCGACCGACGGCCTCATTCCATGGCGCGGCCGCCCCGATTGCCTGAAGCGCGGCCTCGTCGCCCGCGTCCCTCCCCTCGACCTTTTGAAGGACCAGATATGACCGCTTCCGTCTCCCGCGTGCCCTGCACCGTCGTCACCGGCTTCCTCGGCGCCGGCAAGACGACGCTGATCCGCCATCTGCTCGAAAACGCCGGGGGCAAGCGGCTGGCCATCATAGTCAACGAGTTCGGCGACATCGGCATCGACGGCGAGATCCTCAAAGGCTGCGGCATCGACACCTGCCCCGAGGAAAACATCGTCGAGCTGGCCAATGGCTGCATCTGCTGCACCGTCGCCGATGATTTCGTCCCGGCGCTCGATCAGATCCTGTCGCTGACGCCGAGGGTCGACCATATCCTGATCGAAACCTCCGGCCTCGCTCTGCCCAAGCCGCTGGTCCAGGCCTTCCAGTGGCCGACGGTCAAGAGCCGGGTGACGGTCGACGGCGTCATCGCCGTCGTCGACGGACCGGCGCTGGCTGATGGCCGCGTTGCCAACGACATGGACGCCCTGCAGGCGCAGCGCGCGCAGGACGAGACGCTCGACCACGACGATCCGGTCGAGGAGGTGTTCGAGGACCAGCTGGCTTGCGCCGACCTGATCATATTGTCGAAGAGCGACCTGATGGACGCCGCCGGCTCAGCCCGCGCCAATGCCATCATCGGCGAGCACACCGCGCGCGCCGTCAAGATCGTGCCGACCTCGCAGGGCAAGGTCGATCCGTCTGTGCTGCTCGGCCTCGGCCTTGCCGTCGAGGACGACATCGAGAACCGCAAGACCCATCACGACGACGAGCTCGACCACGAGCACGACGATTTTGACTCGTTCGTCATCGATATTCCGTCGATCGCCAATCCCGATGAGCTGGCTTTGCGCGTCGCCACCGCGGCGGAGGAAGAAAACGTTTTGCGCGTCAAGGGTTTCGTCGAGGTCGGCGGCAAGCCGATGCGGCTGTTGCTGCAGGCCGTCGGTCGGCGCGTCAATCACTATTACGACCGCGCCTGGACCGCCGACGACGACCGCCGCTCGCGCCTCGTCGTCATCGGCCTGAAAGGGCTGAACCGCCCGGCAATCGAGCGTATCCTCGCCGGCTGACCTCAGGCACGAGCCGCGATGCACATCCTCACCACAACATCCGCCTCGCTCGACGATCTCGCCGAGCCTGTCGATCTCAGGCAGACGCCTGCGGATATCGTGGCGCTGTCCTTCACCGACAGCGATCTGGCCGGCTTGGCGGCGGCGTGGAAGGCGGACGCGGATCGCCTGCCGTCGATGCGGCTGGCGGCTCTACGCGATCTGCGCCATCCGATGTCCGTCGATCTCTGGGTCGACAGCGTCGCCCGCCACGCGAAGGTTATTTTGGTTCGCATCCTCGGTGGCTACGACTGGTGGCGCTATGGCTGCGACCAGCTCGCCTCGACCGCCCGCGCGCGTGGCATAAAACTGGCGCTGCTGCCCGGCGAATGCCGCGACGAGGATCTGCGGCTAATCGAATGCTCGACGCTGCCGCGCGAAGAGCTCGACGGCCTGCTCGGCTATTTCCGCGAAGGCGGGCCGGAGAATATGATGGCGCTGGTGCATCAGCTGGCAAGTCTCGCCGGATCAGGTGTGGCGGTCGCTGAACCTGTCAGCGTGCCAAAGGCGGGCTATTATCAACCGGGACTGGGGGTCGTCGAGCGCGATGTCCCCCTCCCCCTCGAGGGGAGGGTCCGGCCGCAGGCCGGGGGTGGGGTCGCCTCTGACGCGCGCCAACAGAAAAAAACGTCGAGCACTGCCGCAACGACCCCACCCGGCCCTTCGGGCCACCCTCCCCTCGAGGGGGAGGGAGACGCCGCGCCCATAATCCCGATCCTCTTCTACCGCTCGATGCTGCTGGCAGCCGACATCGCGCCCATCGACGCCCTTTTTGAGGCCCTGAGCGCGCGCGGCATGGTCCCCGTCCCCATCTTCGTCTCCAGCCTCAAGGACCCGGCCTCGCTCGCCTTTGTCGAAACCGCGCTGTCGACGCTTAAGCCCGCTTCCATCATCACCGCCACGGCCTTCGCCTCCGGTGCCGAGCCCGGCATCGAGACCCTGTTCGACCGCGCTGGCGTGCCGGTGTTCCAGGTCATCGTCGCGACGACACGCCGTGACATCTGGCAAAACAACCAGCGCGGCCTCGCCCCCGCCGACCTAGCCATGCATGTCGTGCTGCCCGAGCTCGACGGCCGCATCCTCGCCGGCGCCATTTCCTTCAAGGGCGAGAGCGAAACCGACCCGGCATTGGCCTTCCGCGGCTTCGCTAACCGGCCGGAGCCGGACCGCGTGGCGCAGGTGGCGAACCGTGTCGAAGCTTTCATCCGCCTGCAGCGGACCCCGCGCGCAGAACGCAAGCTCGCCATCCTCATCCCCGACTACCCGAGCGCGCCCGGCCGCACCGGCTACGCCGTCGGTCTAGACGTGCCGTCCAGCGTGCTTGCGATGCTGCATGACTTGAGGGAACAGGGCTACGCCGTTGAAGAGATTCCGCAAACGCCGCGTGCGTTGCTGGATGAGTTGGAGCGCGGTGACGAGGGGCTGAGGTTGGAGGACTATCTCGACTTCTTGGCGGAATTGCCTGCAGAAGCGCGAAAGACCGTAGAGGCGGCTTGGGGTCAACCGGCAACCGATCCGGTACCGGCTGAATCTCAACGTCGACCCTCTACGTTGCCCCCCTCTGTCCTGCCGGACATCTCCCCCACTTGGGGGGAGATTGTCCCTTCTCCGACAGTCTCACCCACGACCAACATTTCAGAAAGAGGCGGGACAGCAAAGCTGCCGATCTCCCCCCAAGTGGGGGAGATGTCCGGCAGGACAGAGGGGGGCGTGAAGGATCGCCTACGTCCGCAGCCGACCACCGCAAATTTCCCCTTCCGCGCCGCCACCTTCGGCAACATCACCGTAGCCCTCGCCCCCGATCGCGGCCGCTCCACGAACCGCCGCGCCGACTATCACGACCCGACATTGCCGCCGCGCCATGCGCTGATCGCCTTCGGTCTTTGGCTGCGCAAGTCGCTCGGTGTCCATGCCCTCATCCATGTCGGCGCCCACGGCACGCTGGAATGGCTGCCCGGCAAGACCGTTGCGCTCAGCGAAACCTGTTTTCCCGAGATCGTCACCGGCCCCTTGCCCGTCATCTATCCCTTCATCGTCTCCAACCCCGGCGAGGCAGCACAGGCCAAGCGGCGCATTGCCGCCGTCACCCTCGGCCATTTGCCGCCGCCGCTGACCGGCGCCGGGCTCGATGAGAGCCAACACCAGCTTGAGCGGTTCGACGAATATGCCCAGGCCGACGGGCTCGACCGCCGCCGCCGCGATCGCCTGGCAAAACTGATCGTCGAAACCGCGCAGAAGACCGGCCTCGCCTCCGAGGCCGGCGTTGCCAAAACCGACGCGCCCGACGAAGCGCTGCGCCGCATCGACGCCTGGCTCTGCGACCTCAAGGATTTCGCCATCAAGGACGGCCTGCATATCTATGGCCGCGCGCCTGAGGGCGAGACCGATCCGTTGCGCAAACAAAGTGCCGCAGCCGAGAAGGCAGCGCTCCTCGCTGCCCTCGACGGCCGCCATGTCGTTGCCGGGCCGGCCGGCGCACCGGCGCGGGGCCGGCGCGATGTCCTGCCGACCGGCCGCAACCTGTTCACATCAGATCCACGCACCATGCCGACGCCGACATCCTTCGATCTCGGCAGGGCGGCCGCCGACGAGGTCTTGCGCAGCTACATGCAATCGCATGGTGACTGGCCGCGCTCGCTGGTCATCGACCTGTGGGGCTCGGCCTCGCTGCGCACCGGCGGCGAGGAGATCGCGCAAGGCCTGGCGTTGATGGGCTGCCGGCCGCAATGGGATTCCGCGACCGGTCGCGTCACTGGCATTGAGGTGCTGCCGCCGGCAACGCTTGGCCACCCGCGCGTCGACGTCACCTGGCGCATATCAGGCCTGTTCCGTGATATGTTCCCGACCCAGATTGCGCTGATCGATGCTGCCGCCAATGCCGTCGCCGCCCGCGACGAGGATGCATCGGAAAACCCGCTCGCGGCCAAGACTCGCGCAGACGGAAAGACCAGCCCGCGCATTTTCGGCACCTCGCCCGGCACCTACGGCGCCGGTGTCGAGGATTTATTGTCGAGCGGCGACTGGGCCGCGCGCGAAGAGATCGGCCGCGCCTACCTCGACGCCACCTCGCATGCCTATGGCGGCGCAGAGGGCGAAGGGATTTCGGCGCCCGGCGCCTTCGAGGATCGTATCGCCGAGGCGGACCTTCTCGTCCATACCGGAGACGACCCCGGCCGCGACATCCTCGAAGGCTCCGCCGACGTCGCCTTCATCGGCGGTTTTTCGGCGGCGCTAGCCGCACTCGGCAAGAACGCCGATGTCATCGTGCTCGACACCACCGATCCGCAAAAGCCGAAGCCGCGCTCAGTTGGAGAAGCCGTGTCACGGGTCGTGCGGGCGCGCGCGGTCAACCCGCGCTTCATTGCCGGCCAGATGCGGCACGGGCCGCGCGGTGCCTCGGAATTCGCCGAGACGGTCGACCGTCTCGTCGGCTTTGCCGAGACCACCTATGCCATACCGGGCGCGCTGATCGAGGCCGTGCACGACGCCTATCTCGGCGACCCCATTGTCCGGGCGTTCATCCTGCGCGAGAATCCGGCGGCGGCGAAGGTCATCGCCGAGCGTTTGCTGTCGGCACGGCGGCGCGGTCTCTGGCATCCGCTGCGCAATTCCATCGATGACGATCTCGCCACACTGATCGCCGAGGCCCAGGCGCTGGGGGTGGCGGCATGAACGCCTTCTCCCGACGCGGCGCCTGCCCCGCTTTGTCGGCGCCGATGCAGACCGGTGACGGCCTTTTGGTGCGGCTCAACCCGGTCGCTGGAGGACTCTTGCCGAAAGCCTTGATCGGACTCGGTGAATCCGCCTTGCGGCACGGCAACGGCATCATGGAAGTGACCGCACGCGGCAGCCTGCAGATACGCGGCCTGACGCCGGCAAGCGCGCGGCTGCTGGCGGTGGAGGTCGATGCACTTGGCATTGCCGTGCGCACCGGCGTGCCGGTCGAGACCGGTCCACTGGCAGGGCTCGACACCAAGGAGATCGTCGATCCGCGCCCGCTGGCGGAGCGGATTCGGGCGGCAATTGATGAAGCTGGGCTGGCACAGCGCCTTGGCCCGAAGGTCTCGGTGATTGTCGACGGCGGCGGACGGCTGACAATGGATGCGGTTACCGCCGACGTGCGGCTCGTCGCAACGCGCACCAATGCGGGAATCAAGTGGCAGGTGGCTGTCGCGGGTGATGGGCAGAATGCGAAGCCGCTCGTTACGGTGGAAGACGATGCGGCGCGCGATATTGCAGTCGCGATGCTCAGGATGATCGCCGAAAAAGGCCGCGAAGCCCATGCACGGGATTTGACGGAAAGGCAGTTAATATCCCTCGCAAGCTGGCATTCCTTCGCGCCCCCCTCTGTCCTGCCGGACATCTCCCCCACTTGGGGGGAGATCGGCAGCTTCGCCGGCGGCTCCCCCTCGGCATCTTTGGCGATTGGCGAAAGCGGAGATGAGGGCGCAATCTTCCCCCAAGTGGGGGAGATGTCCGGCAGGACAGAGGGGGGCGCCGTAGAGCGCCTTCCTGTTCCGGCTCGCTTCCCCATTGGCATTTTCGATCTGACAGATGGCCGTGCCCTGGGCATCGGCCTGCCTTTCGGCAGCATGCCAGCGAAAAAGCTCATCGACCTCACGCGACACGCCATCACCTTCGGCGCAACCCAAATCCGCCCCGCGCCACAACGCGCGCTGCTTTTCATCGGCCTTTCGCCGACCGCTTGCCACTCACTTCAGCACGCCGCCGCCACCCTAGGCTTCGTCACCAACCCCACCGATCCGCGCACCAGGATCGCCGCTTGCCCTGGAGCTCCCGCCTGCGCCTCTGGCCGGATCGCGACGCGTGACATTGCCGAGACCATCGCCGCAGAAAATCGTGACATCCTCGATTCCTCCTTCATGCTTCATATCTCCGGCTGCGCCAAGGGCTGCGCGCATCCCGGCCCGGCGGCGCTGACACTGGTCGGCGGCGAAAACGGGGCCGGACTTGTCGTGGACGGGACGGCGAAGGCCCTTCCCGCCGGATACAGGCCAGGCTATGACGCCGCGCGCGGCGTTGGCCGCATTGCGGCTGCGATCCGCCGCACACGACTTCGAGGTGAAACCGCCGCCACTTGCCTGGCAAGGCTTGGCGCGGCCGAAATCATCGAAACTTACCGACAGGAATGAGCATGCCCGCCCACATCGCCTACGACTACATCCATGACGGCACGGCGATCTATGAGCGCTCCTTCGCCATCATTCGTGCCGAGGCCGACCTGTCGCGGTTTTCCGATGCCGAAGCCGATGTCGCCATTCGCATGATCCATGCCTGCGGACAGGTCGAGGCCAGCAGGCACTTCGTTTTTTCCGAGGATTTTGTAGCCGCCGCGCGCACGGCGCTGGCGGCCGGCGCGCCGATCTTCTGCGATGCGGAAATGGTCTCGCATGGCGTGACGCGCGCCCGGTTGCCGGCCGGCAACGAGGTGATTTGCACGCTGCGCGACCCGCAAACTTCAGACATCGCGAAAAAGATCGGCAACACCCGCTCGGCCGCGGCCATCGACTTGTGGGGCGAGCGCATGGCAGGTTCGGTCGTCGCCATCGGCAATGCGCCGACAGCGCTTTTCTACCTGCTGGAAAGGCTGCGCGACGGCGCGCCGAAACCGGCTGTTATCATCGGCATGCCCGTCGGCTTCGTCGGTGCTGCCGAATCGAAGGACGCACTGGCCGAGAATTCCTATGGCGTGCCCTACGCGATCGTGCGCGGCAGATTGGGCGGCAGCGCCATGACCGCCGCAGCACTCAACGCATTGGCGAGGCCGGGTCTGTGAACGCGATTGCAAAAGGCAGGCTTGTCGGCGTCGGCACCGGTCCCGGCGACCCCGAGCTGTTGACGCTCAAGGCCGTGCGCGCGCTGGCCGAGGCCGACGTGGTCGCGCATTTCGCCAAGCGCGGCAACAACAGCAATGCGCGCGCCATCGTCGGCGCCCATTTTCGTCCCGATTTGATAGAGTTGCCGCTGCTCTATCCCGTGACCACCGAAATCGACAAGGATCACAGCGATTACCGGTCGCAGATAACGGATTTCTACGAAGAGTCGGCCGAGAAGGTCGCTGAGCACCTCAGCGCCGGCAGAATGGTCGCCGTGCTTTCGGAAGGCGACCCGCTGTTCTACGGCTCCTACATGCATCTACATGTCAGGCTGGCGCACCGCTTCCCAACCGAAGTCATTCCCGGCGTCACTGCCATGTCCGGCTGCTGGTCGGCGACAGGTCTGCCAATCGTCCAGGGCGACGACGTGCTGACCGTGCTGCCGGGCACGATGAGCGAGTTCGATCTGACCCGCCGCCTCGCCGACACCGATGCCGCCGTCATTATGAAGGTCGGCCGCAACCTGCCCAAGATCAGGCGCGCGCTGGAGGCGACCGGCAAGCTGGCGCGTGCCGTCTATGTCGAGCGCGGCACCATGCCGGGCGGCATCTCGATGCGGCTCGCCGACAAGCAGGACGACAAGGCACCCTATTTCGCCATCGTGCTGGTGGCTGGCTGGTCCGGCCGTCGCGAAGCATTGATGGAGGCCGGGGCATGAGCGGCCGCCTGACCGTCATCGGCCTCGGACCCGGCAATGCCGACCAGGTGACGCCGGAAGCGAGCCGCGCCGTGGCGGAGGCAAAATTCTTCTACGGCTACAAGCCGTATCTCGATCGGCTCGACCTGCGCCCGGACCAGACCCGCGTCGCCTCTGACAATCGTGAGGAGCTGTCCCGCGCCAACGACGCGCTGGCAAAGGCTGCGCAAGGCCACGATGTCGCCGTCGTCTCGGGCGGCGACCCTGGCGTCTTTGCCATGGCGGCCGCCGTCTGCGAGGCGATCGAGGCCGGACCGGCCGAATGGCGTGCCGTCGATGTCGCAATGCTGCCCGGCATCACCGCCATGCTTGCGGTCGCTGCGCGCATTGGCGCGCCGCTCGGCCATGATTTCTGCGCCATCTCGCTGTCCGACAATCTGAAGCCCTGGGACCTGATCGAGCTGCGCCTGCTGGCGGCGGCCGGCGCCGGTTTCGTCATCGCGCTCTACAATCCAATCAGCAAGGCGCGTCCCTGGCAGCTTGGCCGCGCCTTCGAATGCCTCACAGCGATACTGCCCGGCACCACGCCGGTCGTCTTCGGCCGCGCCGCCGGCCGTCCCGACGAGCGCATCGAGGTTTTTCTGCTGGCCGACGCCGATGCGGAAAAGGCCGATATGGCGACCTGCATCATCATCGGCTCGCCTGAGACCAGGATCATCAAGCGCGGCGAAAAGCCGGCGCTGGTCTACACGCCGCGATCGGCAGCGGGCCCAAGAAAATGATTGACCATCGCGGCAAGAGCTTCGACGGTCTCAGCCGACGTAACGTCCGGCAGCGCCGGCCTACGGATCATGACCACCTCGATGCCAAGCGCCCGCGCCGCCGCGATCTTGCCGTAGGTCGCCTCGCCGCCACTGTTCTTGGACACGACGACATCGATGTGGTGGTCGCGAAGCAGCGCCTGTTCGTCCGCTTCCCGGAACGGGCCGCGCGCCAGGAGATAGGTCGCATCGGGCACAGCAAGCCTCGGCTCGACTGGATCGACGCTGCGGATAAGATAGTGATGCTGGGGCGCGGCCTCGAAAGCGGCCACCTCCTGCCGGCCGAGTGCCAGGAAGACGCGGCGTGGAGCCGATCCCAGCGCCGTCACCGCGTCGGTTACTCCATCGACGAGCGTCCAGCGGTCGCCTTCGGCTGGCTCCCAGCCTGGGCGCCAGAGCGCAATGATAGGCACACCGGCCCCATGCGCCGCTTCCGCCGCATTGGCGGAGATCTGCGCCGCATAGGGATGCGTGGCGTCGATCAGCAGATCGATCTGGTTTTGGCGGAGATATGCCGCCAGCCCATCGGCGCCGCCGAAACCACCCACCCTCGTCGGAACGCCTTGCGCCACCGGGCTTTCAGTGCGGCCGGCCAGCGACAGCGTGAGCGACACATCAGTGCGCGCGGCCAGCTTTCCCGCCAGTTGCCGGGCTTCGGTAGTTCCGCCGAGGATCAGAATGCGCTTCATTGGCACCACAATGGGCGACGCCGAGCAGCCCCTCACCCTTACCCTCTCCCCGTGAAGGACGGGGAGAGGGGGACGCCAGCGTTGCGGCCAGTTCCCTTCTCCCCGTCACTATACGGGGAGAAGGTGCCGGCAGGCGGATGGGGGGCGGCGCGGCATGTCAAATAATAAACAGCCAACACCCAAATGGCTCACAATCGTCGGCATCGGCGAGGACGGTGTAGCGGGTCTCGGTGACGAGGCCAAGCTGTTGATCGCCGAGGCCGAATTCGTCTTCGGCGGCACGCGTCACCTTGCCCTTGTCGGGTCACTCGCCAAAGGCGAAGCCCGCGCCTGGCCGACCCCTTTCGATACGGAGATGCGCGACGTGCTGGCACTTGCGGGCAAAAAGGTCTGCGTGCTGGCCTCCGGCGATCCGTTCTTCCACGGCGTCGGCGTCACCCTTACCCGCAAGGTTGCGGTTGACGAGATGCGCGTCATCCCTGCGCCTTCGGCCATGTCGCTGGCTGCCGCCCGCCTCGGCTGGGCGCTGCAGGATGTCGAGACCATTTCGCTGCATGGCCGCTCGCTCGACCTGATCCGGCCGCTGCTGCATCCGGGCACCCGCATCCTTGCGCTGACCTCGGACGGCGATGCACCAGCAGCGATTGCGCGCCTGCTGACCGAACTCGACTTCGGCGCCTCGCGACTGACGATCCTGGAGGCGTTGGGCGGCCCGAACGAAAAGCTGCGCTCGGCGCGCGCGGACGCCTTCGATCTCGAAATGATCAACCCGCTCAACGTGCTGGCGATCGAAGTTGACTCAACTCCAGAAGCACGCGTCCTGCCGCTGACCTCAGGCCTTGCCGACCATTTGTTCGAGCATGACGGCCAGATCACCAAGCGCGAGATCCGCGCGATTACCCTGTCCGCCCTCGCCCCCAGGCGCGGCGAGTTGCTGTGGGATATCGGCGCCGGCTCCGGTTCGATAGGCATCGAATGGATGCTGACCCATCCCTCGCTGCGCGCCATTGCCGTCGAGGCCGATCCGACCCGCGCCGCCCGCATCCACCGCAACGCTTCACACTGTGGCGTGCCCGACCTTGTCGTCGTTGAAGGCTCGGCACCAAAGGCGCTTGCCAAGCTAGGCACGCCGGATGCGATCTTCATCGGCGGCGGCGGCAGCGATAGCGGCGTGCTGGGCGCGGCCATCAAGGCCCTGCGTGTTGGCGGCCGGTTGGTTGCCAATGCGGTGACGCTGGAGATGGAGGCGCTGCTGCTTGTCCATCACGCTTCGCTCGGCGGCGATCTCACCCGCATCGCGCTATCGCGTGTGTCACCGGTCGGATCGATGCAGGCCTGGCGGCCAGCGATGCCGGTCACCCAATGGAGCTGGGTCAAGCCATGATGGTCGCGGGCATCGGCAGCCGCAAGGGCGTCAGCGCAAGGGATGTGCTTGCCGTCATTGAAACCGCGCTGGAAGCGCACGGGCTGGCGATGACGGCGCTTTCGGCGCTCGCAACTGCTTCTCTGAAGCAGAACGAGCGGGCAATCTTCTCTGCCGGGCGCGAGCTCGCCCTGCCCGTGATCATTGTCGAGGACGATGCGCTCAAGGCCGCGTCGTCGCGCGCAATCAGCCGCTCGAGCCTGTCGCAGGAGCGTGCCGGCACGCCGTCGGTATCCGAAGCCTCCGCGCTTGCCGCTGCCGGAAAAGACGCGAAACTGCTTGGGCCGCGCATTGTGCTTGGCCCGGTCACCTGCGCCATCGCCATCAGCGGAGACGCGGCATGACCGTCCACTTCATCGGCGCCGGACCGGGCGCGGCCGACCTCATCACCTTGCGCGGCAGCAGGCTGCTGGCAAGCTGCCCGGTCTGCCTCTATGCCGGCTCGATCGTCGCTCCCGAGCTGCTGCAACACTGCGCACCTGGCACGAAACTGATCGACACCGCGCCGATGTCGCTCGACGAGATCGAGACCGAGTACCTGGCGGCTCACCAGGCCGGCCACGATGTCGCGCGCCTGCATTCCGGTGATCTCTCAGTGTGGAGCGCCGTCGCCGAGCAGATCCGCCGGCTGGAAAAGCACGGCATCCCATATACACTGACACCGGGCGTGCCCTCGTTCGCCGCTGCAGCCGCAGCGCTACGCCGCGAACTGACCATTCCTGAAGTCGCGCAGAGCCTGGTGCTGACCCGCATCTCCGGCCGTGCGTCAAAAATGCCGCCCGGCGAAACCCTGGCCGGTTTCGGTCGCACTGGTGCGACGCTGGCCATTCATCTTGCCATCCACGCCATCGACCGCGTCGTCGCCGAGCTGACGCCATTCTATGGCGCCGACTGCCCGGTAGCGGTCGTCTTCCGCGCCTCCTGGCCGGACGAGCGCGTGCTGGCCGGCACACTGGCCACCATCGAGGCGCAGTTGGCCGCCGATCCGATGGAACGCACGGCGATCATCTTCGTCGGCCGCTCGCTGGCAGCGGAAGGCTTTGGCGAGAGTTCACTTTACGACGCCCATTACCAGCGGCGTTTTCGCGGACGGGATGGACTGTGAACGACGGCACCGGAAACAGAGGCGGAAACACCACAATCGAACAGGCTTTGGCCCGGCTGAACTTCAAACCGCGCCAGCTGGAGCCGGGTCATGTCTGGCTGGCCGGCGCCGGCCCCGGCGATCCCGGCTGCCTGACGCTGGAAGTGCTGGCGGCACTTGGGCAGTGCGATGCCCTCGTTTACGACGCGCTGGTGTCTCCCGATGTCGTGGCAGTGGCGGCGAGTGCCGAGCTTTTCTACGCCGGCAAGCGCGGCGGCCAGCCGTCGATGAAGCAGGACGACATCACCGCTCTGCTGGTGCGGCTGGCGCACGAAGGCCGGCGCGTCGTCAGGCTGAAAGGCGGCGACCCCTATATTTTCGGACGCGGCGGCGAAGAGGCGCTGGCGCTGGCGCGCGAGAACATTCCGTTCCGTGTCCTGTCCGGCCTGACCTCGGGCCTCAGCGCGCTTGCCGGTGCCGGCATCCCGGCGACCATGCGCGGCATCAACAAGGCGGTGATCCTGGCGACCGGCCACGCCGCCGGCACCGATGACGACCTCGACTGGGCGGCAATCGCCCGCACCGGCCAGCCGGTTGTCGTCTACATGGGCATGGCCAATCTGCCGCTGATATCAGCCTCGCTGCTCGAGGGCGGGCTGGCGCCGTCGACGCCTGCCGCGGTGATTGTTGCCGCAACGACGCCGCAGGAGCGCATCGTTGTCGCCACGCTCGCCACCATCGCCGAGGAAGCGGCTGCAGCCGGGTTGACCTCACCGGCGCTGATCGTCGTCGGCGGCATCGTTGCGATGCGCGCGGCATTGGCGGGCGAGCCATGACCCGCGCGATCATCATCGGCGCGCCGCGCTCTGGCTCGGGCAAGACCAGCGTCACCATCGGAATCCTGCGCGCGCTCGCCCGGCGCGGCCTTAAAGTGCGCGGCGCCAAATCCGGGCCGGACTATATCGATCCAGGCTTCCACACCGCCGCGACAGGCCTTTCCGGCGTCAATCTCGACAGCTGGGCGATGCCGCCTGCGTTGCTCAACGCGCTGGCCGGTGACGCGACTGAAGATGCCGATTTCGTCTTCCTGGAAAGCGCGATGGGCCTGTTCGACGGCATTCCTGCTGCTCCGGGCCGCACCGGCTCAGCCGCAGACCTTGCCCGGCTCTACGGCCTGCCGGTGCTGCTGGTACTCGACGTCTCCGGGCAGTCGACCACGGCGGCGGCCGTCGCCAAGGGTTTTGCTACATACGATCCCGATGTGCGCATGGCCGGCGTCGTGCTCAACCGGCTGGGTAGCGAACGCCACCGCCGGCTCTGCAGCGACGCCATCGAGGCAATCGGTCTGCCGGTGGTCGGTGCCATATTGCGCGACCCGACGCTAAACCTGCCGGAGCGCCATCTCGGCCTCGTTCAGGCCGGCGAATATGAGAATTTGATGGCGCATCTCGACCGCCTGGCCGACATGGTCGAACGCTCGCTCGACCTCGACGCTATCATGGCGCTGGCGGCGCCATTCGCGCCTGCATCGGGCAGTTTCGGCGATGCGCTACCGCCGCCCGGCCAGCGCATCGCATTGGCGCAGGACGCCGCCTTCACTTTCCTCTATCCACATGTCGCCACGCATTGGCGCAAGGCCGGGGCGGAAATCATTCCCTTCTCGCCGCTCGCCGACCAAGCGCCCAGCGACGATTGCGATGTCTGCTGGCTGCCCGGCGGCTATCCCGAGCTGCATGCCGGCCGCCTCGCGGCGGCTGCGAATTTCAGGGCCGGCATGGAAGCGTTTTCCGCAACACGGCCGGTGCACGGCGAGTGCGGCGGCTTCATGGTGCTCGGCGAGGCGCTGGAGGATGCATCGGGCGAGACGCACAGGATGCTCGGCCTGCTCGGTCACTCGACCAGCTTTGCCAAACGGAAGATGAATCTCGGCTACCGCGAGGCGCGGCTGCGGGCCGATTGCCCGCTGGGAGCCCAAGGCATGCTGATCCGCGGCCATGAATTCCACTATGCGCAGATGACCGCGACCGGCAATGACGAACCGCTGGCCGACCTCGCTGATGGCCAGGGCAATCCGCTCGGCGCCTCCGGCTATCGGCGCGGCCATGTCAGCGGCACGTTCTTCCATGCCATTGCGAGAGGCGAGAGCATGATCCCGAACCGAAGGACCGCGTCAGCGAAAAGTGGGAACCGGTTTTCGGTATAGATCATGCTCAAACTCCAGATCCCCTCGCCTCGGCAAATCCTCGATGATATCGCGCTCTGCCTCGTGTTCTTCACCCGGCTGCCGGTACCGGTCGTAGATTTTCGCGGCCGTAGCCTTGCCGACGCGATCTGGGCAGCGCCGGTCGCCGGCCTCGCCGTCGCTCTGATCTGTGCCTTGGTTTACGCGGTCGGGACTTGGCTCGGCCTTGCCGCCGGCCCGGCAGCGGCACTGACCCTTGCCGCAACCTTGCTCGCCACCGGCTGCCTGCACGAGGATGGGTTTTCGGATGTCGCCGACGGTTTTGGCGGCGGCAAGACGCGCGACAAGAAACTGGAGATCATGCGCGACAGCCGCATCGGCGCCTTTGGCGCCTGCGCTCTCGGCATCTCGCTGCTGATGCGCTGGAGCGTGCTTTCGGAATTCGCCAGCCCCGTCTACGTGTTCTTGGCTCTCATCGCCGCGCATGCCGCTTCGCGCAGCTTGTTCGGCGCGTTCATGCATCTGTTGCCGGCGGCTCGCGCTGACGGCCTCTCGGCCGATGCAGGCACCGTGTCGGCCGAAACTGCCATTGCCGGTGCCGTGCTCGGCGCCGTCGCGTTGCTGGCGCTAGGGTTCGGTGGCGCGGTCGCTGCATTCATCCTGCTCGGCCTGTTGTTTGCCGCGTTTCGCGCGCTTTGCCTCAACCAGATCGGCGGCCAGACCGGCGACACGGTCGGCGCCCTGCAGCAGCTTGGCGAAATCGCAATCCTGCTCGTCGCTTCCGCTTCCCTTTCCTGACTCTGTTTCGGAGACTTTGCCCCCATGCCTTTCAAATCGCTCGATGAACTGCGCGCGACCTGCCTCGATCTGCCTGCGGGCAGCGACGCCGCGGCCAGTGCCGTTGCCCGCCGCCAGGACACGCTGACCAAGCCGCAAGGCAGTCTTGGCCGATTGGAGAGCATCGCCGCCTGGCTGGCCCGCTGGCAAGGCCGCGACATGCCGCAGCTCGACCGCGTCAAAGTCTTCGTATTCGCCGGCAACCACGGCGTCACCGCACAGGGCGTGTCCGCCTTCCCGTCGAAGGTCACCGTGCAGATGGTGGCGAATTTCGCCAGCGGCGGTGCTGCCATCAACCAGCTCGCCCGCATCGCAGGTGCCGAACTCGATGTCATTCCGCTGGATCTCGATCGTCCGACCGGCGATTTCACGCAAGTGCCGGCGATGGACGACGAAGCCTTCCTCGCCGCCGTCTCGGCCGGCTACGGCGCGGTGACGAAAGACCTCGATCTCGTCTGTTTCGGTGAAATGGGCATCGGCAACACCACGCCGGCTGCCGCCATTTCGGCCGCCTTGTTTGGCGGCGGCGCGGAAAAATGGACCGGGCGCGGCACCGGCGTCGACGATGCCGGCCTGATACGCAAGATCACCGCCATAGAGGCCGGCCTCAAGCGCCACGCCGAGGCGCTTGCCGACCCGCTGAAGATCGCAGCCGCCCTTGGCGGGCGCGAACTCGCCGCCATCTTTGGCGCGACGCTGGCCGCGCGCCATTTAGGCGTGCCGGTGCTGCTCGATGGCTTCGTCTGCACCGCCGCCGCCGCACCGCTGGCGAAATTGCACCCTGCCGGCCTCGCCCACGCGCTCGCCGCGCATGTCTCTGCCGAATCCGGCCACCGCCGCTTGCTCGAGGCGCTCGGCCTGCCGCCGCTGCTCGACCTCGGCATGCGGCTCGGCGAAGGCTCAGGCGCCTGCCTCGCCGTCAACATCGTCCGCTCCGCACTCGAATGCCACGCCCGCATGGCAAGTTTTGCGGAGGCTGGTGTTTCGGAGAAGTAAATGTTCGCAAACTCGGGAGAGGCGACACACGCATCGGCTCGACACGGGGCGTGAGACGGCATTTTACCGCCTCACGTTCTCACCCTGTTTCAGGGTCTTTCCACCTAAGTCTTTGAAATCTTTGGTGGGTGCGACAGGGATCGAACCTGTGACCCGCTGATTAAGAGTTATCGCGCCAGCCATTCCAGCCGTGCCCGAACGGCCTCAAAGCGTATCGTTTCCGCGCTTTTCATAACTCATCCGATATCACCTATTTGCACCCGCTGCCAAAAATTTGATGGCAATGTGTTGGCAGACGTTGACAAAACGCAAACGCATTCGTATTCATGATGCATACCGATGTTTGCAAAAGATCAATGAGGATCGCCATGCTTGAACATACCCACGCCCATACCGACGAAGCTACCGCCTCGAAATCTGGCGGCAAGGCCGCTGCCAAGGCCGCCAAGGCAGGCCCCGCCTTTTCCGTTGACGTGGACGCCGCCCCGTTCCGTCGCGCGCTGTCGGCCCTCATGCCATACAGCGAGCCCCGGAACACAATTCCGATTCTCGGATGCGTTACCATTTCCATGGATGCCCCCGCACAACGCCTCGGCGTCTCGCTGTTCGATATCGACATGGCGATTGAAACGACACTGCCGGCTCTTTCCTCTTTTGGTTCTGGCGACGCGTTCGCGGTGCCGCTGCGCACCCTGGCGGCCTTCATGAACGGCGCCGATGGCGAGGTCGTAGAGATTCGCAAGGCGGCCACCGACGAACGCGTCACCTTCACCTGTGGCGATTTCAGCGCCGCCATAATCCCGATGCCTGCCGACGAGGCGCCGCGCCTCACCGGCCCGAAATTTTCCGACGCCGGCTTCCGCCGCATCCCGCTCGCCGAGGGCGTTATGTCATGGCTTCTCGGCCTCACCTTGCCTTTCGTGTCGACCGAGGAAACAAGGTACTATCTCAACGGCGTCGCCTTCGAATTCGGCGTTGACGATGACGGCATGTTGCGGGCCATAGCTACGGACGGCCACCGCCTCGGCTCGCGCCAGACGAAGACGACCGCCAATATCGTGGGCCGGCCGACCGTCATCATCCCCCGCGCCGCGATCAAGGCGGTCGCACACCTCGCCGCCGGTAAAGAGGTCGTGCTTTCCGTTGATGACATGAAAGCTGAATTGAGTTTCGGCGACACTGTCATTCGAACAAAGTTGATCGACGGCACCTTCCCCGACTGGCGGCGGGTCGTCCCCAAAGGTCCGTTTAAGGAATTCGAACTGGACGCCGGCAAGATCGGAAGGCTTCACCGCGCCTCGGGCGGCGTGAGGCGGGAGCGGGGAGTTGCCGTCAAGGTGAAACCCTGCGAGGGCGGCATGTCTGTTTCTGCAAACAACCCCGAGTTTGGCGAGGTGTCCGCCGTCTTCCGTGGTGAGACGCCCGAGGGCGTCGACGCGTTCGGCGTGAACAGCCGTTATTTCGCGGACATGGCAAAGGCCTTCGGGGCGAAGCGGATTCGGCTTGGCTTCACCGGCTCGGGCGACCCGCTCATGGTGAACGTTTCGGGCGGCCCTGCCGGCGAGTTTGCCGTGCTCATGCCTATGCGCGTGTAGTATGGCCGAGGAAAAGGACCGGCCGGCCGCCTCGGGCGCCCCTGGCACGGCATGGAACGACCCGAAGGTGCCAGGCCTTCGGCTTCGCTACCTCGCGACCAAGGCCGTCTATTACCTCTCCTATAGGACCAAGACCGGAAAACAACGCGCCTACAAAATCGGCGACGTCCGCTTCGTCACGCTCACCGCTGCCCGCACCAATGCGAAAGACGTTTTGGCGCGGGTTGCCAAGGGCGAAGACCCCGCCGGGGAAAAGGCAACGGCCGCGAGTCGGCCCACCATCGATCAATTGCGCGAATGGCACGCGGAACGCCATTCGGCGACCAAGAACAAGAAATCGTGGGCCGATGACGTCGCCGCGCTCTATGTCAATCACATCATCCCTCACCTCGGCCCCGACATGGCGGTGGCGGACGTCGCGGAGTCTCATATCGAGGCCTTGCACCACAAGATGAAGGCGACGCCGAACCAAGCGAACCGGGTCGCGGCCTGCCTGCACAAGGCTTTCAATCTGGCCGAAAAATGGGGGTGGCGGCCCCGCAAGTCCAACCCGGTGCATGTCGAGCGGTACAAGGAACGGAAGCGGAAACGGTTGCCGCAAGCTGATGAGGCTATCCGGCTATTGATCGCCCTCAATGCGATGCGCGAGAACGACCCGCACTTCGTCGGCCTGGTGGAACTCCTATGCTTCACCGGCGCTCGCTTAACCGAGATCATGCACGCGCGTTGGGATTGGGTGAAACCGGATGGGCTCCATTTGCCGGACTCGAAGAGCGGCGTAAAGATCCTTCCGCTGTCCGCCCTCGCACGCGAAGTCTTGAGGGACATTCCGCGCCTGCGGCGCAACCCTTACATCATCTGCGGCAGGCTTCACGGTCGCCATATGGTGAACGTCACGCACCCATGGAAACGGCTTATGGCCGCCGCGAACATCACCGAAAACTTGGTGCGCCATGATCTTCGGCGGTTCTTCGCATCGGCCGGCCTATCGGGTGGACTCGAGCTATCCCACGTCGGGAACTTGCTCGGGCACATGGACCCGCAAACGACCAAGCGTTACGCCTTCCTGCTTACCGGCGCCGCGCAAAAGATGGCGGACACCGCTGCGGAACAGGTCAAGGAAATTATGACCGGCGGCGGCAAGGTTGCGGTATTGCGGCGTTGAATGAAAACTATGCACAATGTATATTCAGCGCATGAACACTGCAGCCGACGACCAGCGCGAATTCGAATTGCTCTTTGAGAAATCGGGGCTTGAACAGAAACAGCTTGCCGGCTTGCTCGGCAAGACACCGGTTCAAGTGAATCGCTGGCTTACCGCGCGGAAGGACAGCGGCGCCCCGCCGTTCTATGCGATACAATTCCTGCGCATGTATTTGATGCTGCCGGTTTCGGCTCGGGCTCACTTGCCAGCCAGGATCATAGAATATCCTAAGAAAGCGGCGTAGTGGTCAATCCCGCTTCCGATGGCAAATCTACCCTAGTGAAAGTCAATCTTTTTTGACGGCCGCGCGGTGAGGCTTTTGAGACTGATGAGCGCAGGCGTGTCGATCTTCGATGCTATGCGCCGGGCGAGTTCCCGCAATTCGAAAAAGCCGTCAATACTCATCAGGCTCAATGGTTGGCCTGACGAAGTATCCCACCGCAAAGGTGCTTTGTCTTGCCTGTACGAAGATCCGTTCATCTCGCAAATGGCGTCGTATATCGCCTGTGCGATCAACATTTCGGCACGGATACGCTCTGCGTCTTTTTGGCTATTCACGAGAATTTTCCCCCAAACCCGCGCTCCCCCTTAGTCGGTTTTATTGGGCGCCGCTAGATCACGCGGATGTGACACGTCGGATAAAATCGATTGATATGGCGGGGGAGAGCACGCCGCTGCTCCCGAGTCCCACTGCTCACTAGTTTTAGGCCTAGACCCGCTTTCTAAGCGGCGCGTACAACGCGCATGATCGCTTCCCACCAATAGGCGAGGAACCCAACGGCGACGCCGCCGAGGGCCGTTCCAGCTATGCCAGACACGAACAGCGCACCGATCCCGCGTTGCTTCCATTGCTTCACCTCGTCGGTGATCGCTTTGGAGTCCTTGACATCGCCCTTCATGGCGGCGACTTCGACGCTTAGCTCGCCGATGCTTTCAACGACCTCGTCAACGCGGCGATGCACTACGGCGCGATGTTTGTCGCCGTCCGCAATGCTCTTTTCGATGCCCTCGACCTTGGCTAGCAAGATACCAAGCGTGCGCTCGACGGAGGTTTGCGCCATAGCTAGAGCCCTGCATTCCATTCGCGGACGCCATCCACCTGGCCCGAGCACGTATCGAGCCCGGCGCCGTTGACGTCGCCGCGCACGATCCAATCTTCTGTTTTCTCGGGGCCGCCCTTTTTGTGCCAGCGCTTCGGGCACGGCTGAATCAGATACGCCGGCACCTTCTCCCGAACCGTCACAGTCTTGACCACAACCGGCGGGCTAGTGGTCGTACAGCCGGCGCAAACTGTCAGGGACAGGAGCGTCGAGATAAGAGCGGACGTTTTCATCTTTGCCTTTCAGGTCGGCCCGAGCCGTGGTTGTTTCGATTAGCGCGGTGTTCGCGGCGGCAAGCTTCAAGGCTAGGTCCGCCGCGATCTTGTCGTTGGCGGCATCCTGCTTTTGCATCCTGTCAATGGTGTCAACGCTCACCTTGTTGGCATCGAGCGCCAGGTCGAGAGAAGCTTGCACCCGAGCGGCTTCCGCCTCGGCCTTGATGGCGTTTCCCCGATAGACGGCCGCCGCGCTAAAGAGCCCGAGGAAGGCGAGCGCGACGAGGCCAGCGATGATGAGCTTGATTTGCATCAGCGAAGCCCCGACACGCAAAGCTCGGCCTCGCCGATACGTTGGGCGTCACCCATTTCGCGGCGATTGATGAGGCCTTTGACTACTTGCCCGCCGGCCCGGTTGAAAGCGGTCTGCGCTTCGCACGCCTCGCGGTATTTGTTCGCGCGGGTGAAGCGTGCCGCCGATGATTTGCAGGCGGCGCCGACCCCGAAATTATAGGCGCCGGAAATGAGAGTGGCTTGAAGGCTGATCGGCTTGCTATCGAAACCGGTGATGCAATTCGTCAACGGCTTATAATAGTCGTTGGTTACGCGTGAGATCAGCATGTCATAGCACTCGGCTTTCGTCCTCGTCATGCCGGGGCCGATGCCTTTGGTTTCGCCGTAGCAGATGTCGTAGATCTTCGCGTACCGGTCCCAATGTGACTTGAGCACCAGGCCTTCCCACGGGATGATTGCGGCGTCGACGGCGAGCCGCACCGCCGCCGGGATTGGCTCGGGCTTCGCAACCATGTAACGGCCGCCGACAAGGGTCGCGACCGCCATGACGGCGGCAATTGCGTTGCGTGCGCGGTTGCTAGACTTGATCTTATTGATTGGCATCTGAGGGTTTCCCTGAAACGGTTTCTTGAGGAATGAGGCGGGCGATAGCCGCCGCGAGTGAGAGCAGGCCGGCAACCATGCCGAACACGGGCGGATCAATCGGGAGGTAGCCGAAGAAAAACGGCCACGCGGTATCGATGGCGCCGAGCACGGCGGCGATGACGGCGGCGACGTTGAGGCGGAACGACCAAGCGCGGCAGACCACTTTTCGCCAATTGCTGATGAGCTTCATGGCGCGCCCCTAGCTCGGAACATCGATAATGAAACCATCGGTCGGCGGCG
Organism: Mesorhizobium sp. M6A.T.Cr.TU.016.01.1.1; assembly: GCF_003952585.1. Taxonomy (NCBI): domain Bacteria; kingdom Pseudomonadati; phylum Pseudomonadota; class Alphaproteobacteria; order Hyphomicrobiales; family Phyllobacteriaceae; genus Mesorhizobium; species Mesorhizobium sp. M6A.T.Cr.TU.016.01.1.1. Next base: position 4,970,057 of record NZ_CP034452.1, on the reverse strand, counting down.
TGGATTCCACCGGTTCCGCCGGGGCGTCCGGGTCGATCTTGTCGTCGTCGGTTGGCGTGGTTTTCTTGACGCCGGCCGGGACATCGGCCTGCGCCTCGGTGAACAGTTCGGCGTCGATGGCGGTCGTGTAGGCGCCGCTGGCCGAGAAGGTATGCGTCGCGCTCTTGATGCGCCATTCCGCCGGAATGTACGGCCGGAAGTTGGACAGGATTAGCTTTGCCTCGGCCTGGACCGATGGACGGCCGCCGATGGTGCAAGAGAATGAAGCTTTGCCGCGCGCGCTCTTGTTGCCATACGACTCGGCGGCGGCCTGTGCCTCGGCTTCGTTGTGATAGGTGTAACGGAGGTCATGGAACGGCTCTTCGCCGGTCGTGGCCTCTTTAAGCTCGCCGGTGCGAAGATCCGTCCAGAAGGCACGGACGCCGCCCTTGGCATCGGTTGGCGCGTCGTCCTGGGTATCAATGATGTATTCGCCTTCGGCTTGCTCGGCGGCGGTGTTGCCGGCGGCACCGGCGGCGCCTTGTGCGGTGGATCCGCCGCCATCAAGGCCGTTGGCTTCACCCGCTTCGTCTCGGGCGGAATACTTAAACGCCCAGGTCGAGCAATCCGCTTCGATAAGCGTGACCGTTGCCAGGGCTTCGCCTGTGACCGCCTTGGCAGTTCCGCGCTTCGCCACCGCAAGCTTGCCCGCCACGGGGCGCGCCACGGCGTCATGCCCGGCGGCGAGGCGAGTCGCAAAGGACATGTCCGACTCGTTGCGCTGGTCAATATGGCGCATGACGATGCCGGACAACGCGGGGTCAATCCTGGCCTCATATCCGTTCCGGCCGGCGATTTCCGACATGATCGCGCCGAGCGTCTTTTGATGATAGCTCTTGGTCTTCGGCGTCCGGAACGACTTCGGCATCGCTGCAGATCTGCCTGTGACTTTCAGCACCCGAGGCGGCGAGGAAACGTCGAGGTCATCGATAAGGTAGGGGCCGAAGGTGACCGCTTCGCCTTCGCGATAGCCGAGGGTCACAGTGACGGTCGAGCCGATAAGCGGCATCGCCGCTACGGCTCCGTCGCTCCACCTGGCGCGGTCGTCAAGTTCTATCGTGACCCGGTCGGACTTGTCTTCCGCCTCGTCATGGCACTCCACCGACAAGAGCCGGTCGGCGAGCCCGCCGGTGATGTCTTTGCCATCGGACGAGAAGGAAGCGAACGGGGTCATATCAACCCCAAATCCGAATTATTGGCGTGGCTTCCGGGCGCGGAAGTTCCGGCAGATTGACCAGAGTTCCGGCCGAGAGTACCGGCCCGAGGCGCGCCAAGCCGGGGTTTGCTTCGTACACGCGTTCGACAGCAAGCGGTTGCTGGCCCTTCTCATAGAAGCGCCAACAAATTTCATCGACCATGTCGCCGTCTTTGGCGCGGTAAAGGTCCACAAGCCACCTGTTTGCAATTGGCAAACACTGTACTCGACCCGAGCCGCCGGTCGTACCCACGATCCGGGAAAGCTGGCTTATCCGCCATCTGGCCCATAGCTTTTGAGGTCAATATTGAATTCCTGTTTTCGGGGCGCGCCGTTGTCCAGAAAGAACGTTTGCGTTTCATCGACACCAAGGATCACGAACAATCCGAAAATCCGGCCAAGACCAGAAACCAGCATGTTCGGTTGACCAAGCGAGGCAATGGCCCTCATGGCGTTCAATTGCCCGAGCCCGCCGCGAAAGGCCGGGTAGATCGTGCCGCTCAAGAGGAACGACGTATGGCCGGCGCCGATGAACTGCATCGCGGGATGGCGCCCGATTCTGTCCTGGGAAACCCACCTGTATTCATCGGAGCGCTCAAGCGCCTGATAGGCCGCCGTGGACAGGCTGAAACGAAACGGACCAAGACCCATCATTATCGACATCGCATCAATCCGACAGGCTTGATTGGAGGTTGGCCGAGTGCTGCGCCGCCGCCGCGCCGAGCGCGCGCGTGACCATGCCTTGCGCCTCGGCCGGCGTCATGCCCTGGACGTTGACGGTGACACCGCCAACATTGAACGGCGCGTTGACGGTCTGCGGCTCATGGGCGATCAGCGGTTCCGGCATCACGAAGCTGTTCGTGGTGACCGTCCCGGCCTCGACCTTGTCCGTCTTCTCGGTCGCTTTGCCGAGGTCACCAATCGGTTTCATCAGGTCGCGCCAGGCCGCCGTAAACCCGGCGGTCACGTCTTCCATGGGCTTGACGCTCGGGGCGAACGCTGGCGCCGCCGCCGGCCGCTGTTCCGCTGGCGGCTTCTTAACCATCCCGCCAACCCTGGCGCCGGCATCGCCAGCCGCCGCATTCGGTGCGACCGTGGCGAGGTCAAACCCGAGGGTTGACTTGATGCTTTCGGGAAGCCAGCCAATGAGGTCCGCAACGGCGCCTTTCAACCACGCCACGACATCGCCCCACTTCGATTTAAGGCCTTGCCAGATGGAGTCCACCATGGCGGCCCCGACGTCATAGAGCTTGCCGGGAATCGATTGGATATAGGCCACGGCAGACGCAAACAGGCCGGTGACATAATCCCAGAAATCACCGAAGAACTTCGCGATGGAATCCCAATTCGTATAGATCAGGTAGGCGGCGCCAGCGATGGCCGCGACGGCGGCGAGGAACCATCCGACCGGCGTCGCCATGATGGTGATGCCTAGGGTCACAAAGGCGGCACCAACGGCCGTTAGAGCGGTGATGAGCGGCGCCGCCGTCCATGCGCCGAGCACAATGAGGGTCGTCTGCATCGGCCCGCCGAGGAAATCCACAACAGGTTTGATGGCGGCCAGGAAGGCCGTAAAGTTTTCCGCGATGCCGCTGATTTCCTGCCGGATATCCGACGCCGGATTCATGAGGTCACGAAGGACACCCGCGAAGGTCTTGACCCAATCCGAGATAGTGGACCGAACCAAGGTTGCGTTCGCGTCAAACCACTTCGTGGTCGCTTCGATCATTTCGTTCATGACCGGCAAAAGCTGGACGCCGAGGAACAGCTTGAGGCCGTTCACCCGGACTAGCAGCGCGTCGAGGTTGTCGCCGAATTCATCGGCCGCCGCTGCGGCGCGAGCGCTCATGACGCTCCCGGTGCGCCGAGCCTCGGCCCTCAATTCGGCGAGCCCATCCGCGCCGTCCGTAAGCATCTTGACCATATCGACGCCGGACTTGCCGAAGAGCTTGAACGCGAGCTCGTTGCGGCGAAGCGGATCTTTGACGCGGGCGAGCGCGGACAACGTGTCGTTCAGTATGTCCTCGGTCGAACGAAGCTGCTTGTTTGGCCCCTTGAGGACAACCCCGAGCGCTTTAAAGTCCTTCGCGAGCGCCTTATTTCCGCGAGACGCGGCAGACGCATTGATCCCGAGCTTTTGAATTCCCTTGGTCAGGGACTCCGATTCTATGCCGCTCATTTTGGCGGCGAAGCGGTATTCCTGCAGCGCCTCGACGCCGACCCCGAGCTTGAACGCGGCTTCGCCGATCTCGCTGCCGAGGTCCGAAGCGCTCTTCGCCAGCGCATAGGCGCCAGCAACGGCACCGGCACCGCCAAGGCCAAGGAGTCCGACGAATGAAGATAGGCGGCCCGTCGTTCGCGCCAGGCCGTCACCAAGGCCGCCTATGGCGCGCCCGAGGCGCCCCACGGACGCGCCGATGCGGTCGAAGCCAAGACGGGAGCTAAGAGCGGCGAGGCGCGCCTGTAGCCGCTTAATCGGCCCGGAGATCCGGTCGATTAGCGATAGCCTTACGGCGGCTTCTGCTACTGGCTTCCCGGCCATTTACGTTTTCGCCTTTTGCCGCTCGGCGGCGCGAGCACGCCACATGACGATTTCCGAGAGGTCCATTTCCCACATTTCGGAAGGCGGCCAATGGAAGATGACGGCAATATCCGCCATAAGGTTAGAGACGGACTCGAGCGTTACGCCCGCTTCCGCCTCCCCATAAAACCCTCAATGACCTTGGACAGCCCGTCGATGTCTTCGGCATCCAAAAGGTCGAAGGCCTCGGGCGGCCACCCGGCGAGCCGGCAAATGATGAACGCGGTCTTGTCCAGGCCGGACTCCGCGCGTTCCATGTCCCGAATGTCTTTGCCCTTGATGCGCCGCAAAAGCGCCTCGGTGACTTCCTTGCCCTCAAGAGTGATCGGGTCGAGAAGGGGGAATTTCGTCTGCTTGCGAATATCGGTCATGACGGACTTTCTTAAAGGCCGATGGCGTTGCGCTGCGTCGCAAGCTGATCGACGCCGCCGATGCGGCGAACCATGTTGATGATGTCAATTTCCACGTACTCGACGTCGGCCTGGCGGTAGCGGAAGTAATCGAGTTCGTAGGTGAGCGTCTTGGTCGACTTGGTGCCCGGCTTCCATTCGCTGAATTCGGTCACCGCCAGGAGTCCGCGCATGTTCACAACGGCGGCTTCGGCGTTCTTGCCTTGCGCCTGCACGGCACCGCGAGCGGTAAGCGGAATGTTGTCAACGCCGATAAGGCTGATGATTGCGGGGTCGTAGTCGGAAAGGATGATGGTCGCGGTCATCGCCTCCATACCCATTTCCAGTTTCTTCGGCGCGTCCATGCCGCCGGCTCGGTGCTCTTCGGTAAGCAGCGTGATCGTCGGCAGCGTTATGGAATCGCAGCGGCCCGCAAAGGAACCGCCGTCGAGATAGAGATTGAACGCCTTTAGCTGGCGCGGAAGGGCAGCGGTCATATGACAAGATCCTCAAGGAAATCGTTGACGATGCGCGACCGGAAGATGACGTGCTCGGCCGGATAGGGCGGCGTGAAATCGATGTTGAACCACACCTTGCCTTCGGATATCGAGGCCGGCGAATTCAGATCCGGGTCGGCGTAGCACCGGCCGCCGATAAGCGCGCCCATCGCGACAAGGCTGCGAATGTAGGCGTTCACGGACTCCTCAACATCATCGATATAGGTCTTCGTGATGTTGCGATCCACGGCCCAAAGATGGGCGCGAAGGATGGAGTCGTTGATGATATCTGCCGTGCGCACCACGGACAGGAAGGCGAATTTCGCGTCGCTGGAAAGCGTGCGGTTGCCCCAAAGCCGGTAGCCATCTTCGCGGATGATGGTGGCGACGTTGCCCTCATTGAGAAGGTTGGCGCGGCTGTTGAAATCACCCAGGGCGAAGTCGATGGCGCGAGCGGTGCCGACGATCCCGTTGATGTTCTGGTTTGACGGCGACCACCAGAATCCGCGGTCATTGTCGATCTTGGCGATAAGCCCGGCCACGGCCGACGAAGCGGGCTCATTGACCACGTTGGCGCCGCGCGCAACCTTCACGTAGGGGTCGACCACATAGACGCGTTTCGAACCGAAGTCGTCGGCATAGGTGAGCGCGGCGGCGTCCGTGCTGTTCGGGCCGTCCGCGATTATGACGGCTTTAAGGCGTTCCGCGATGCCAATCAATTCGGCGACAACCGCGTTCGCTGTGGCGCCGAGGGTGACGGATGCGGCGGCGCCGGCAAGATTGGCCGAGGCAGCAAACGAGAAGGTCGGGGCAACCGTGTAGCGGCCCGCCGAGGTGATGGCGATAGCGGTAAGCGCGCCGCCGGCAACCGTGAACGTGCCAGCGGCACCGCTGCCCGTGCCGCCGACGAAGGCGAGCGGGAACGTTCCATTGGTGCCAGTCGCGCCGGGCGTGATAGCGCCGTGGCCGGTGACGCCGAGCGGACGCTCCCCGGTGAACCCAGGCGCAATAAGAATGCGAGGGGTGACGCCAACGGCGGACTGCGAGTCCATGGCGATGTGGACGCCATCAAGGATGTTCGCCAGCGTTTCGCCGTCGTCTTCGCCTTCCTCGACGCGGCAAACCACGATGACGGCGCCGATCTGGTCAAGGATGAGGTCGACCGCGTTTGGCAAAGTGCCGAGGCGGGTTGCCCCAACCGAAACGTCCAGCTTCGCGGCCTCGCCACGACTTCCCGCGATGAGAACAGGAGTCAGAAGCGGGTAGACCAGCGGGTCAGCGTCCGGTGCGGTCCCAACAATGAAAATGACCGAGGAACGGACAGTGCGGACCGGGCGCGGCCCGTCATCGATCTCGATGAGTTCAACGCCGTGAAGGAAGCCGGGCATATTTGCAAATCTCCGATGTCAGGATTTGCTATAGGCCCGCGTTGACGTTTCGCAAACGAAGAATGCGGGGTTTGCGGCCAGCCGCCGTTAGCTGGCAAGTGCGAGTTGCTTTAGGCGAGCGTATACGATCCTCGCGGCCAGCCAGTTTCCACGATAGCTAAGATGGATTTTGTCCTTGCGAATGCTTGCCGGTAGAACGTCATCGGGGTTGTGCCCGCCAACGCGAGCGATCAATGCTTCTCGAATATCCAGAAAGTGGTCGCCGAACCTGGCGGCCTGCCTCGCATTGTAGGCGGTGATCTTTTTATAGCCAGCTTCGCCGAAGCGACGGCCAAGATAATCGCCGTTTACGAGGCCGACCACGAGAAGCTTTGCGGAGTCGCCATGTAACGCCGCAATAGCATCGACGTCCGCCTCAACGGCTTCGGGATCATCGAAATTATTGTTTCCGGCCCAAACCACTAAAACCCCATCTTGACGTGCAGTTTCTCGATAGCGTTCTAGGATATGATCTGAAGTCTTCCCGCCGAAGCCGAGACGAGTGGCCTCTATTCCCAACATGTAGGATAGAAAGTGCGGGTACACTCCCAACGTGAGGCTGTCACCAAGACACGTAATTTTAAAAGGCGTGTGAACGCCGCGCGCCGCTCGCGCCATGCGCAGTAGACCGCGCCTTAAATCTTGCCCGCTCACTGTATCCCCCTAAGCCCAAGGGGATTGTTACCCTACAACTATTAGGCGAGGCAAGAGCGGCGGTCATACGAAAGCCCCATTGAACGCCGCCCATTCCATAGCGACGGCCTGGCTGGCCGTGCGGTGGGTCGAACTCGCCTCCGCCGCGATCTCCTCGATTGCTGCACGATAGATCGTGCCTTTGGTCGTAAGGGACAGCCAGATGTGGCCGGTGGGGACTTCGGCCAATGCTAGGGGGATGGCCGACGAACTGACGCCGACCTGCACGCCGTCGTGAAACAACCTCGCCTCCGTTCCGGGGACGAATGAAAAAGCGACTAGGTGAGCGGCGCCTCTCGCCAGCACGGGCGGGGGGGAAACGGCTACAAAGGCTTCAACGTCGCCGTCACCGTCAGTATCACCCGTGGCTTGGCCCTCCGCGCGGGTTCCATCCGAACCATAATCGAACGAGAACTGGCAGGTAGCCACGTTGGAAGATGTCACGCCAAGCTGACGCCGAAACCATGGGATATAGGAGGTAACCGACCCATCAGCATCCTGCTTGAACCACAGCATAAACAGGGCAGCCTTCGTGCGATCAAATCGCTGACTTGTTCCAAGATCAAGATTGTCAAAGGTGACGTTGGAGCCGATGCGGTCATACACTAGTCCGTGCCTATCGGCTGTCTGCTTGATGCGATAGTTGGTGCCCGCAAGGATTGACGCACCGGCGCCGCCTGCGAGATCGTTGAAGGTCGCGCTGGTGGGAATTGTCGTCGCCGAACTCGGGTTGCAAAGCGGGTTGGTGAAGTCGAACAGGCACTTCGTCCCCTGCGCCTGGTTCTTGTCCTTGAAGCCCTTCGGCGGCAGGTCGCCGCCAACGAGGGTAGTGCCCATGCTGATGATGCGCGATGCCATGTTACCAACCTTTTCCTGTGATGAATGCAGCAACCGCCACACCCAAAACGGTGTTGCAGGCGGGGCTTAGGTGCCGATTGTCGACGCGAAGGCCAACGGGGGTGATGTCGCGGCCAATATCGATTGAGTTTTGGTCGCCTGGGACCGGCGTTATCCCTAGTGCCGTAAGCCCGTGGTCGATCAACCACCTTCGAGTGTCGAAGAAATTGTCGGGAAAGCGCTTTGCCAAATTGCGGTTGAGCGTGTTGATGTCTGCATAATTGGCACCTCCGACATACTCGACCGGATATTCGCCATTGGGGAGGCCCATCACCACGAATTTGTTGTTTCCGAAACGAATGAGCTTATCGACCATTTCGGTGACGTAAGTCGGGATTTCGTCTGTTGCCCAAACCTCACGGGCGCCGTTCATGCCCGCCCAAATGACTTGAATGAGGGAACGATCAGTATCCGCACTGCCCTTTACGAACATTGGCGTGCGTGGCGGACATTGGACCGGAACTGTTTGATCTGCCGCCGGGGTAAAGGTGTAAGTCTCGACGCCGCCGCCCGCCGAGCGTTGCAGCGTTCCGGCCACGCCAGCAATCACCACTGACATTGTGCGGGTTACGTTGTCAGCAGCAGTGCTTAGCGGTAGCGTGTCACCGTCGACCGTGGACACGATGTTGTTGAAGTGGGTAACGGAGTTCGACCCTGAAACGATCTGGTTTGATCCGATTGTTACATCAAGCACATGCCCTCCCTGCCGCGCCGCTATCTTCTGCGCGACCTGGGAGCCGATGCCGCGATTGTTGACCGTCCGCCCCAGGGCGGTTCCGAGAGCAGCCGCAAAGCCATTGGCCGTAAGACTGTCGCCATAGACGGCGCCTGATGTAGCCGGCGACTCCGGCTCCGGCTCGGGGTCCCCATTCGGATTGTAGCCGTGGACATACGCGCTGCCGTCGTCAAAGACCGCGATGGGGAAGCGCTCGTTATCATCCCTAAAGCCAGACGCGACCTTTTTGCCGTCGATATAGTAATCTGCCGGCTCGATCAGGATATCTTGCAGTTCTTCGATGTCACCTCCGTATTCGGGCAATTCGGAAGCCGGTACATAGCCTTTCAAATACAAGCTGCCATCGGGGAAAACCGCGACGGGGAACCGGAAGTTGTCATCTCTGAATCCAGCGACCACACGCTTTCCGTCGATGTAGTAGGTTGCTTCCTCGGTCATGAGTGCAGCGAGCGCCGCCACGGACGCATCCAGGCCCGCCTTGCTTGGGTAGCTAGCTATCAACGTTGCGACGCCGGCAGCGTTCTTGTACATCAGGGCATAGGTCGCGACACCGTCGCCCTTGACGATGAAGAATTGGCCATTGGTGGTCGCCGCAATACCCAGCGCCATCGTGTCGTAGATGACGCCGCCAACTGCGGCTGCGGCCAGCGCTGCGCTATCGGCGGCGTTGGTTTCGCTGCCCTCGGCGGCGTCAGCTTTCTCGACTGCGATATCGCGTGCGTCAATCGCTTCGGACGTAGCGGCCGCCGCAATATCGTTTACATAGAAATTCAGCCATTCCACTTCGGTCCCAACAAACCCGTTGTCGACCGCGACTTGGTATGCGCTCTTTCCCTGCGGGCCTGGCTCGCCCTCGCCTGCTTCTCCCTTTGGACCCCTGTCGTCGGTCGCCTCGGCGATGTCAGCCACAAGCCCGAACTGCCCGAGATAGCCGCCGACGTCCGGCTTAATACCTTCCCCGCCGGTCCAATCGATTAGCTGCCTTACGCGGCGTTCACCATCGGCGACAAGCGCGGTCACCATCGACCAGCCATGATGCCCGCGAAGGCCGGATGCCAGGGTTGGATCGACCTCAACGCCGGAGTCGCCGTTTTCGTAAATAGCGTTAGGCATTTTCGGTCACCTGAATATCAACGGGCCAATGGAATTTTCCGGGGATAGCTCGGGCGTCATCGCCAACGCTTCTCACGAAATCGAAAGTTACCGGCTTCGGCAGCATCAACGCCGAGGCGGAAGCAGGAAGAGAGATTTCAAGCTTGCGATTGCCCGGCCTCACTATCGAAGCGTCGTCTGTGTCCGCCGTCCAAAGTGTCTTTCCGTCCTGGGAGAAGCCGGCTCTGATACGGCCGGTGTCCATTTGTTCCGCGTCCCAAAACGCTTGTCCGAAACCGACCTCAATTGTGGTTGAAAAGCCGACCTTGATTGACTCAACGTTGGTGAAAATGATCTTCACGACGGCCACCCGCTTTCGATATCGAGCGCGTCGAGCGAGGCCGAATTCGCCGCCAGAATAGCCGCCGTCAATTCGTCCTCGCGGTCAAAGCACGCTTGAACATGCTCCCGTACCGCCGCAGCCAGGGCTATGATCTGCGGTGCCGAGACGGTGACAAAAACACCGTTCTGGACTTTCCAGCGGATCGAATATTCCGGGTCATTGCTTGCCACCACGAAAGCGGCGGTAAGCATCGACGTTGTCTCGCGGTCGGTGGAAATTGAGACCCCGTCGACAACCACGCCGGCCGTCTCGGCCTGCCACCGGCGGGCCGCGAGACGGGCGAGCGCCTTTTCGCGAAGCGTGGCGATAGTATCGGCCGGCACAGAGAAGACCCCGCCGCTGTAGCGGTAGCCCGGCACGACGTTTTCCTGCGCGGGAATGAAGCCTTCCGGTGGCTTGCCCGAGCGGTCGGATTGAACGACAAGCCCGCCGGAAACCAAGACGTGGTTGCTCATTGTGCCCCCCAAAATAGTACGCGCGTGTAGACTTCTATATCTCCGCTTCCAACGGGACTGCCAAAGTCGCTTCCCCCTAGAAAGTCAGTACAGTAGTGTTGAAGCTCATATGCGTTGCCCGCGACGACAGGCGCGCCGCCTACGCTGCGGCTCGCGGCCCGGTTTCCTTTATTCGTGTACTCAGAACTGCCCGCGCCGACTGTTGTTCCTGCCGTAATATTGCGAAGCCTAGTTTTGTGGTTGTCGATGGAATAACCCGGCGCATCCCATTCAACCCACCCGGCAACAGATGGTGTGAACCGATTTGCCGCCAGCGAAATGGTGGAAAATGCGTCCTTGACTTTTGTGTTGAGAGTTCGGGGATTCCAAACTCCAATCGAGGCCGACCCGCCACCTGTTCCGGAGAGTTTTTGATCCTCCAATATTGCGTCCGGGCCGCGCCCCGCCGCACGCGCCGCATCCCTCAAATCGGTCGCACGCCAGGTCCGCTGTATCGCCTCGACGCCGGCCCGAGCGCTGGCCTGCGTGCCGTCCGCCTTCGTCGCCTTGCCGGCAAGCAAGGTCGTCATGGTGGTTGCGAAGTTCGGATCATCCCCGAGCGCGGCGGCGAGTTCATTCAATGTGTCGAGCGTGCCCGGTGCCGCCGCGACAAGGGCGGCGACCGCCGCATTCACCTCGGCCTTGGAAAAGACGTCGAGGGTTGTGCGAGCCTCTGCACCCGAATTCTTGGTAAGCACCGTCCGCATAAAGGACGCCACCTGAAACGAAAGGCGGGCGTCATTAATCGTCCCGATCAGACTTTCCGCGTTCACAACGGGCGGCGAAAACGAAAGCACCGCCGCCGCTACAAAGGCGGTTGTGGCGAGCAATGAGCTGTTGTCGCCGGGGTCTTGCGTCGGCGCTGTTGGCGAGCCCGTGAACGCCGGGCTATTGAGCGCTGCCCGCAACGCCAGGGCGGCGAAAGCCGCTGCGACGTCGCCGTCTATCGCCCCGAGCGCGGCCACGACCTTGTCGAAAGACTCTTTCAGGTCCGCCTTGATGGGCAATTCGTAATTGCGATTTGGAGTCTGTGCCATTGCTCAACCTCAAATCGAAAACGAGCGGAAATCGGAAACGGATGGCCGAGCCGCCGGTGTTCCCGTCAGCGTCAACCGAAGCCGGCCTTGAACCGCGGTATAGGCGGCATCTGAATAGGTCCGCTCAAAAGTGCCATCGGAGAGCGCCTCAACAGCGACCTGCGGGAGCACTTGCCAGACATCGTCGGCGGCATCGTTTTCAACGACCAAGGTGGAGCCCGAGGGCAACTTGGTCTTCATGACGGCGTCGAGCCGGATAGCGGTGCCCATCGGCATGGCTCGGCTGACATACACACCGGTCGCCTGCATCTTTCCGGCGATGGCGAGGACATCGCGCCCCATCACAGGCGAAACCTTCTCTGTGCCCGTCAGAATGGCGCGTAGGGCCACAAGACCACTAAAGAAGCCCTGCCGTTCCCAAACCTGGCCGGGCTCGATACGCACCGGCTGTTCGCCTTCCGGTTCAACCTCGAAAAGCATGCGGGTATCACCGGTCGGGAGGAACACTTGCGCCTCGGCGATGAAGTCGGACATATCAACCGCCGGGAAGGTGCCGAGGGCCACTGTCTTGGTGACAGGCGCGAACTTGGCACCGTTGATCCGGCACGTAAGATCTTCGTCCTGATGCGCGGTCCAAGTGCTCGCGTTCGAAGAACTGAAACGGACGCCGACCGTGTAGGGCTGCGCGCCAATCCATTCCTGCCGAGCCGCATCAAAGCCACCGCGCGCCGCGAAGGAAACCGAGTGATCCGGGTCGTTTGTTTTCAGCACAAAGGCTGTTTCCACGCCGGCCGGGATGAACACGGGCGGGTTGAAAGAGAACTTGTGCCAAGCGCCGACAAGCGCCGTGTTCATATCGGTTTCGGTTTGCGCGATGACATCAACGGTCGGATAGCCGTTGTCCATCGTGACCAGCTCACAAAGGACGGGTTGCGAGACGTCTCCGAGTACACAAAACTTGACCTCAATCGAGGATACGTGACGCCCTTCTGTGAACTGGAAGGACTGCGCAACCGGGTCGGGGCTACCGCGACCGCCACCTTCGCCACCCCGCCCGCCGCGTGCCGGCGCCTCTTGGAAACGTTGAACGGTCGTCACTTGCTGATTTGTGTTGATGTCAATTCGGCCTTGACCGATAAACGACGCCTCGGCGGTGGCCCCGCTGCCGCCCGTGGCGTCAACAAGTTTCGATCCGGCGGCCACATTGGCCGGAATAACAAATGATCCCTCGACGCGCCCGTTTGCATCGCCAACAAGCGGGCCGGCCGGGGTCACCGCGATGCCATCGAACAAAAGACTGCTGAGGGTTTCGCCGGGGCCGAACCCGTCAATGACGAAGGCGACCGAGATCTGCCGAAGAAAGCGCGCTGTTACCTCGCGCGTTGAAGTGACGACCTCGACCTCGGTGACGCGGCTGCGGTTGCCTTGGCCGAATACCTGGGTATCCGGCGAAAGCCAGACATCCTGCGTTTCCGTCCAGAAATCTTGCGAAGGCGTCAAGCGCATCTTCGCCGGCAGCGGCGCGAATGCTTGATATGGATTGATCTTTGTACAGCCGGTCACCGCCTCTTGAGCGACGACAACTTCCTCGGAAAAATTGAGGCAGACCGGCGCCGCAAGCGACAGTTCGTTGAACGTCGGAACAATCGGAATCTGAAACGAACCGTTGAACACGGCGCCGTTCTGTGCCTCGCCGGCATCGCGGTAACGGTCGCTGTTGAAAGGATCAACGAAGACGCCTTTTTTGGCGACGGGCTCACGTGCCGAAATGTCAAGCTGCAACCTGGCAAGCGCAACAAGGCCGATGGTGTCGACCAGCTTGTTGTACATGCGGTCGATCTGCCAAAAGGGATAGGAGCGGATGCCGTTGTTAATGACAACGGGAGTGCCGAACCAATCGTTTTCGACCACGCAAAGCGGCAACAAGGTCGCGGGCGCCGCTGGCGGCTGCGGCTGCTCAACGGCGGGAATGCCCTTGAGATAGACGATAAGGCCGTTTCTATCGAGGCAGATAAGATCATGGCGCGGTAGGCTGTAATTGTAGCTCACGAAAACCGCGCCGCCGGTCACACCGCCGGCCACGGTCAGAGCTTTCGGCCCGACTGCCGAGGGAACCACGTCGTCAAGATAGCGATAGGTCACATCATAGGAAGACCCGCCGGCCGGCTCGATGCCGCCGGGCGCCCAATCAACCCGATCTCCCGTGAGGATATAGTCGGCCGTCACGTCATAGGTTGTGGCGCCTTGCACCACTTGGGAGATCGAGACAACGCCGGGATGGCCGAGAAGATCGGTGGTGTTAGCCACGGCGCCACGCGGGATAGTTTCGGTCACTTCCTTGGTGATGATGACGGACGAAACCGAATTGATCGGCGTGCGATTTAGAGTGATGACGGCCGTTCCGGTGCCGCCGTCATCGAATGTGTGAGGTTCCGAAGCAATGTTGAGAATGTCCGGCGCTTCGGTTTCACCGTAACGCGTCGCGGTGTTGCGCGTGCGCTTGAAGCCAAGAATATTTGCCGTGCCTTCCTCAATCGAAAACCATTGCTTGCCGGCGGACAGCCCGAGCGGCGTTACCCGGCATCCGCGAGCGATGTAGTTTTCGTGCGCGTCATAGTCATAGACCGCGAGGGCTTGGTTGAAGCCTGACAGGCTCGGCGGTGCGGTTTGGTCGACCACGAATCCGTCGCGGATCTGATACACGCGGTAAAGGTCACCGTCCTCGCCGTCACCGTCCCATCCCCATGTAAGCGAAAGCTCTTCGCGAACCGCGCCTGGCTCGCCATAGGAGCGGATCGCTTCCTCATGCAGGCCGAGGAGCGAAGGATCTTCCTCATGGGTGATGATGTCTGACAGCACCCGGACGCCTACGACGACATCACCGAGGATAGGCAGGCCAGCGAAGGTCGCCGCATCAACGGGGCGGACGTCGCCACGCACGTAAACCTCGCCCGCCGCAAGCGTTGAATCGCCGGTAAACGGGTCCAAAATGATATCGCAACCCTTCACCCGGTCGCCGTCATGGGCAACCAAATTGCCGATGTTTGTACGTTTCCGGCTTTCGATTGAAAATGCTTCGTTGATCTCGCCGCCCTGCGCAAATTTGCGCTCGCGGATAAGCACGCGCTCACGCGGCACGCTCACTTTCGAGCGGTCGTAAATGTCATTGAGATCCGGGCGAACCGCCGGATCAAATGCAAGATATTCTTCGTTTTCCGCCATGTCAGATTTCCATTGTGATGGTGACGTGCTGGCGCACCGTCCGGCGGAATGCGAAATTGGCGGCCACCGTGCCCACCGTCATATCGGCCGCATAAAACCCGTCTTCAAATTCGAGTTCGCTTGGCTCAAGCCAGAGCTTGCCCGGCTTCTCGGCGTCAACGTTGCCGGCGCGAAAAACCAGAGCAATGGAAGTGCAATGCGCACCCTCGCCGTCGCGAAAATCTGTCCTGGCCTCGATCTCGAGGAAAACGCGATCCGGCGCGGCGTCGTGGTTGGCCGTCATGTCACGGACGGCAACCGGCCGGCGGTAGCCGATGGCCTCGCCGTCCGCATCGAAGAAGCCGACATAGACGGGCAAGCGGCGCACAAGAAACGACTTGAAGGCGGCGACGTCTGTAACGCCTTCCCACGAAATACCGGGCGCGTCCCACGGGAATTCGCCCCACTCCAATTCGTCGCCGAGCGCGATATCTACGCCGAGTGCGTTGCGGTGATCGTCGTCCACAACGACGCTGCCGACGAGGTCTTCGCCGTGACTCCACTTGACCGAACCGCCGTCAAGGCGCTCGCCGCTGTCATCCCCCCAAAGCGAGTCGCCCCAAAGCCCGTCGCCATATTCGAGGGTGCGAACGTCGTAGCCGTGCCACCCACGAATGAAGACGGAGCGAGCCGGGTCGGACAAGCCGACAAGGTATTCGGCGTCACGAAGCACCGGCAGTTCCGAACCGGGAATCGAGCCCATGCCAACCTGATAACGGTTCCATTTCCGGCGGCGGTCGTTCTGATCTTCGATGAAAGGAACGGGGTAACCAATCCATGACAACGACATGGCGACGCCAAGCGGCGTTCCGCGCACGCGCTGCCAGGCGATGCCGGCCACGATCAGCATTCCATCATCAAGGAAGTATTCCGAAATCGGGCCAAGACCGTATTCGGCAATGACCCAGGGCGAGAAGGTCGCCGGGATCACAGGGCCATATTTCAAGCCCGCAATAGTGTCGATGTACGGCCCGAAAAATGGCGTCCGGTCCAGCGACTCCGAAAGCGCGCGCTCAAGGGCCGTGGAATTGTTTGGGAGAAGGTGAAGCGCTGTCAACGCAACCTCCCCGCGTAATTGATGGTGATCGTTCCGAGCACAATGGCTTGGTTGTCACCGGCCACAACAGGCGCGGCTGGCGTCACGACGTCAACCTTTGAAACGCCAGGGATATGGACGCGAGAAGCGATCCACGATGGATTGAGATCGAAGCCTATTCCGCCCTCGTCAAACCACGCGGCGCGGATCAGCGCTTCCATGCTGTTCGTGATGGCAAGCGGCGCATTCGGCAGGAGCCAGACGTTCAAGACGATGTTTTGCGGCGCCTGGGTAGCCGACAGGACTTCGACAACGTCATTGACAGCACGAACGCCGGCACCGGTCACCGCGTCCGTTACGGCCGCCAGCATGGCCGCATCAGGCACGCCGCCATCGGCCGAGGACAGAATCGCAATGCGGATTCTCGGGCCGCCATCAACCTGATAGACAGCCACGTCTTTGACCCGCAAGTCGGCGGTGCGCGCGATGAACGAATAGCGTTCTTCGGTGCCCGCCGTCGACCGCCCCTGTATCGCCAGAACGGTACGGGTGCGAAGCGATTCATCTGTCTCGCCGACAAGCCGGAACACGTCATAAAAAATGGAAAGGTGGTCGAGGTCCGAGCCCGCGGCAAAGAACAAAAGGTTTGCCTTGGCGACGTCGTTGACGCGCTCGCGCAACACGATGTCTTGATAGGACGACGCTTCGATTACCTTGATCGCGGGGTCGCTTTCGAGCAACGCCGAGTAAGCCGGGTCGATTTCGATTAGCTTATTGATCGTTTCGAGGCGGATTTCCTCATACGAAAGCGTGGCAATAATCGCCGGGACTGGTAGTCCGTCCAGCGTATATTGCGCTTGAGTCATTTGATGACGATTCCGTTGAGGGAAATGATCTTTCCGTCCGGCAGATAGTCGCCGGATAGACTGAATTCTATAGCCCCGTCGCCGAGCGGAACAAACGAAGTTTCCCGCAATCGTAGGCGCGGCTCCCATCGCTCCAACGCCTCGGCGAGCGCCATATAGATGTCGACGGGAAATTCCGCGGTGACCGGTCGATCAATAAGATTTGGAATGTTGGAACCGTAGTCACGGCGCATCACGCGCGTACCGATGCGCGTCGACAAAATGTCCGCAATGGATTGTTTCAGGTGGTCGAGCCCTTCAAGCTCTTTGCCAGTTCCGGCGTTCATTCCGCGCATATCAACCTCCTACGCGACGGGGCCGGTGGTGCCGCCGCCTGGCTCAACGCCGGTATGCTTGTGCTCAAGCGAGATATCTTTGCCGTTGTGCGTGAGTTCGGCGGA
This sequence comes from Mesorhizobium sp. M6A.T.Cr.TU.016.01.1.1, assembly GCF_003952585.1. Taxonomy (NCBI): domain Bacteria; kingdom Pseudomonadati; phylum Pseudomonadota; class Alphaproteobacteria; order Hyphomicrobiales; family Phyllobacteriaceae; genus Mesorhizobium; species Mesorhizobium sp. M6A.T.Cr.TU.016.01.1.1. The sequence continues at coordinate 4,952,974 of NZ_CP034452.1, read as the reverse complement.
CTCGATATCGAAGGCCCCAGGCGCCTTGATCTTGATGTCGCCGCCGCTGGCTTTTATCGAGACGCCGCCGCCGATGTTGAGCGCGAAGCTGCCGCCTTCGGCGACATCCATTTTGTAGGCCTTGGCCTCGTCGTCGTATTCAACGACCGTGCCGTCCGGGTAAACTGTCCGGTGAATGTTGCCCTTGTCCGCCGCCTGCTTTGCCTGGGTAGCAATGGACCCCACGATAACGGCCTGTGACGGGTCGCCAGACGGCGAAACCATTACGACCTGTTCGCCTTCGTCCAGGCTGTCATAGGTCCGCGTGTTGCCCGCCCTGGCGCTGGTAAACGGTAGCCAGTCGCTTTCGAATTCTCCGGCCTTGACCCGGTAACGAGCCTTCCCATGATCGACTTGCGAAACCTTCCCGATAAGGACGGTGTTCGAAACCCGGCGTTCAAGATCCGTGAGGTTTTTGTCGCGGCGCTCAAGCATCAGATCTCGCCCGTGATGTCGGTGTAATCCGGCTCATGGCCTGGCCCTGTTTCAGGGTCAAAGCCGAGCAAGACAGTCGTCGGGCGGCCAGTCTCGTCGGCGACGAGGTGCGTGTAATAGATGACTTCGAAGGTAAGAATCGCGGTCCAAAGCGACACCTCGCCTTGTTCCGCGAACGCTATTGCGGTGCCCGTGAGGGTACACCACTCAACAAGGTTATTGATCGTGGGGTTCGCATGGATCGCGCTTTCAATCTCAAAAGCGCCATCGTCCACGGCCTCGGCCCCGGCATCGCCGACACCATAGAATTCGACGCGTAGCTCCATGATGCGGCGGCGCACCCCGCCATCGTGGCGGAAGTCCGGGTCGATGCGTTCGTCGGCGCTGTAGACGACACCCACGGGCATGGTGCGGACATCAAGGGAGAAGTCGCGGCTATCGTAAAAGCGCGCCTTCGCGCTCGTGGGGAACACCGGCGGTTCGCTTTCGTCCGGCGTCACCAGCAAGGCGGCAACAGCGGCGCGGATGATCTTACGCGGGTGCGCCGCCATCGCTAAATCTTTCGAAGGTGAAGCTTCGTGTTCTTCGAAGAATCGCGAAGCGTGTCGATGACGCGAAAGACGCCGTGACCCGAGATCGTCACTTCGTCATCTGGCAACGGTTCGAAGCCGAGATCCGCGTTGCGCACGTCGAGGACGGGAATGCGAGATCTTGAGGGAAGGCTACCGCCGGCCTCAAGCGCCTCGGGGTTGTAATCGAAAATCGCGGCGAGGTCCGTCTTGATGGCGCCGGTTTCTGTCCGCTTGTAAATGACGAAAACGGACTCCTTGAAAGTATTCCGCACGACTGCGGTCATACCATCTAGGAGCCCGTCCCAATCCATGGCGAGCCGGGGTTAGCCGGCGGCCTTTTCTTTGGCGGTCAAGAGCATTTCCGGCCGCGTGCAGATATACAGCGGGTAGGAATAGACCTCGGGGCGCACCCAAAAATTGCGCTTCTCGTCGCGGATCATCATCGCGTAGAGCGGGCGACCCAGGGTGTTGACCATGTCGAAAGCTTCGCCCGGTGCAAACGTCTTCTGGAATACGTCTGGCGCGCCCATCGGGAAGAACTTGCACTTGGTCGACCGGATGCCAAGGCCGGCCTTGGTGCCCGGCGCGGCGCCATCACTGAAATCGTCGGTGCCGCGATAGTTGATGAACAGGATGCCGCCGTAGTCGAAGACGGCGTAGGAACCGGCGTTGAACACGGACTGCGTCGCCACGCCGAACGCCCGGCTAAGCGTCTGTGCCTGCGAGGTGTTCAGATACACTTGCTTGACGGTGACGTGCCCGGTGAGCTTGTCGAAGAAGCTGTCGCCGCAAAGACCCACAACCCGAGTGCCCATGGTCCAGGCGCCGCGCGCCGCTTTCATCATGAGGCGGATGACGTCGCGGCATTTCTGTTCGACGTTGGTGCCGGCGGTGTCCAGCGCGAAGTCGATTTCTGCCGGTTCCGCGATGCCCCATTCATCGAACCAATCGACAATGACACTGCCGTCCGCGTCCAGCACTTTGCCCTGCAGCGCACCAAGCTGCATGTTTTCCCAGGTCAGTTCGACGTCGCCGATAAGGCGCTGTTCGTAGCGGCCGACATAGGTGATCATGGTTTCGAGGTCGGACTCGGTCCCGAACGCCCGCATGCCCTGAATTTCGGATGCCTGAATCGTCTGACCCTTGGCGATTCGGGAAGTGCCGTACTTGCGAAGATTGGCACGATCCCTCTTGCCTTCGTCCAGGGGCGCGCCGCGTTCCGAAGTCTGGATGATGGAAAGCACGTTGCCGGCGCGACGCTCGACCGAAATGGTGTCCGTCATGGTCGGAACATCGCCGAAGAGGTTCATCGAGCCGATCAGGTTTGGCTTGAATTCGTAGTCCTCAAGCGCCGTAGTCATCGAGACGGTGGAAAAGGCGTCGTCGTTGAAGATGTCCATATGCATAGTAGCGATTCCCCGTTTTCCCCGTCGCCGCGTTAGCGAACGATGATCCCATTTGCGGCGAGAGCCGCGATTGCCGCCGTCTTGGCGCCGCCCGAGATACCTTCGGGCCAGGTGATTTCTTCGCCGTTCACTTCGGTTTCGCGAACGCTCACAACAGCGTTCTTGTCCGCGAGCGTGGCGTCGACATTGCCGAACAGAACGGCGCTGGCGACTTGGGAGCCGTCCACCCCAGCGGGGTCGAGCGCCTTGAATTTCTTGGTTCCGGCCGCCACGGTGATATTGAAGCCGTCACCCGCAACCATCGGCGTCGCGCCGACCGTGATGGTGAAGCCGAGGTCGTCCGCGTAGGCGGCACCGGTGGCGCCGGATTTGATCTTGAAGCCGTCCGGGTCAATCACGTCGAACTTGGTCGCCGCCGTGAACTCCACCGAGTAAACGCCGGACTTCGCGCCGGCACCGGTGACAACTGCGGAGATCGTCGCGTTGCCGGTGTTGCCGCCCTTAGCGGCAGCAACGGCGGCGCCGACACTGACCTGGCCGAGCACGGTTCCGTCGACCAGCGATGCGGCACCCGTGATGACGCCAACTTCGCGGGAGCGCATCCCGCCGGTCGCGCCTGCGGCCTCGCTAACGATGTAAGCGCCGTGGCGGCGGCCTTCATTGAAAATGGTGGGCATTTCGGTCGACTCCTGTTGATGCGCTTACCGGCGCTTCATTGCCTTTTTCCACGCGGACACCTTGGCGCCCTCGTCCAGAACTTTGGTCGTTTCGGCTTTCGCCTTCGGCACTGCGATTGCGGAAATCGGCGCGGCGTCGCCGGCTGCGGCGGCGTCCAGAACCTTGGAGCGGGCGTCGGCGACGCTCATGCCCTTGGAAATGGCTTCGCTCACATTGAACGTGACGCCGAGGCGGTCGGCCTGGGCGGTGATGGCGGCGAGGCCTTCGCATCGGGTGCGTTCCGCCGTGGTGGCTCTTTCGGCGTCCGTGGCGTTCGCCTCGGCGGCTACCCTGGCGGCTTCCGCGTCTGCCTCGGCCTGCACTCGGGCGGCTTCGGTTGCGGCGGCGGTCACGGCGGCGGCGTCTGCCTCGGCCTGCACGCGAACAACTTCGGCGGCGGCGGCGATCTCGGCGGCGGAAAGAAGCTTCGGCATGAGTCCAACCTTCAATTTCGATTTTGACGTTTGCGGTGACACCGTTTGCAATTCGTCAACACTGGCCGCAAATGCTTCAAGGGCTTCGTCAAAGGTGCCGGACATATCGGCTAGACCAGACTCGACCGCCTCAACACCGCGATACATGCGAGCGTTGGTAGCACGGATCGCGGCGGCGTCGATTCCACGATGCTGCGAAACGAGTTGCACGAACATTTCGCCGAGGGCGTCGACATCGGCCTGCACGGCATCCCGAGCGCGATTGCTCAAGGGCTCATGCATGTTGCCGTCCGCCTTCTCGTCGCCGTAGAAAATATACGTCCAGCGGACACCAGCCATTTTGTCGGCCTCGCTCACGTCCACATGGGCGGCGAGACAACCGATTGATCCGAGTTCACTAGTGGTAGTGGCCCATATTTGGGCCGCCGAGCTTAGGATGCCGTAACCCGCTGATGCCGCGACCTCGTTAGCGTGTCCCCAAACGGGCTTGCCCGTTGCTTCGCTCGCGCTGCGAATGAACCGTGCCAGGTCAAAGCATCCGTTGGCTTCGCCGCCGGGCGAGTCGACTTCCAGCATGAGGCCGCGCACCGCCGGGTCGTACATGATTTCCGTGACTGCATCGGACAACGCGGAATAGCTGGTAAGGCCGGACTCGGAGTCCAGCCAAGACCCGCGCCGAATGAGCGTGCCGAGCACGGGCAGCACGGCGATCCCGTTGTCCGCCATGTAGCCGCCGTTACGGAAGGCTCGACCCGTTCCCGCCCGCGCCTCGCGTTCCGGGCGCGGAATGTCACTGACTGACACCGCGAGGCCGTCGAGGATGCGCGGCCCGATGGCGGTAAGGATCGTGTTCGCCTTGCCGCGATGGATAAGCAGCGGCGTGTCGAAAAGCAGGCTGGCAACCAGCGGAAGATCACGCGGCATTTTTTACGTCCTCATCATCCGGGTCGACATTGGCACCCGGACCCGGCGGCGGGGCCGCTGGCGCCGGCACGCTGCCATCGGTGTCAAACACAAGCCCGGCGAGTTTCGCCGCTGCACGCTCTTCTGCGATCTCGGCGTCGATGTCCTCGCGGTCATAGCCGCGTTCCGCGACGCTTTGCGTCCGGCTCTTGAGGCCGCCGCTGATCGCTTCCTTCTCGGCCTTGATATCCTTCGCCGGGTCGACCCATTCCTGCCGGGGCGGAAGGTGGTCGCATGCCCAATATTCGGTCGGGTCCGTGTCGTAGCCGGGAAGGTCCGCCATGCCGGCCATAACGGCACGCTCGACAAACGCGACCCATACCGGACGGCAAAGCTGGAAGATCAGCGTATGGTTCTGCCACTGCGAAATGCGGCGGCGGAACCGGATGATGTCAGTTCGGACGTTAGAAAAATTGCCCTTGGTCGTGTCGCCGGTCATGTAGGCGTAGGGCACCCCGAGGCCGGCCGCGATCTTCAAAGTCGTTCGGTATTGGAAGGCCTCATATGATCCGCCAACCTCGGCCGGCGTGGAAAACTTGATGTCTTTGTCCATCCCGAGGTCGATGATGGCCCCAGGCTCCATGCCGGCAATCGGCGTGTCTTCGTCGTCGCCGTCCACGTCTTCGTTGACAGAGATCGGGTTGTCGCCACGACCGATAAGAAACGCGGTGAACAGCGCGGCCGTTTTCTTCCGCTCGATTTCGGCGTCGTCATAGACCTCGAGTCCGAAGATCTTGACGAGCACTCGGGCGACCCGAGGAACGCCACGGATCTGCCCGCCCTGGCGGCCATCGAAAACGTGCAGCACTTCGGCCGCTGGCACCCGTACACGGTCACGCGCGTTCGACGTATTGGGCGGCCGGACATCGTTCGGATGGTAGCGCCAGAAATGATAGGCGACGCGGGCGCCGATGGCGTTGAATTCGATGCCGGCCACGATGAAGTTCCCGCCGGGTAGCGTGGCGGTGAAGGCCATGTCGAGCATTTCGGACGGCAGCATTTGCAACTGAAAAGGGACCGTCCACATATCGGAACGGCGCCGCGAGCGGATGCGGACAAAGCATTCGCCGGCCATGTAGGCTTCGCGGGCGATCTTCTCTTGAAGGCCGAAATAGTCGGTCAAGCCCTCGGCGTCGGCCTCTTCGGTCCAGCGCCAAAACAGGTCGAGCAACGCGGCCTTCTTTTCCTTTTTGTTTTTGAAGCGGGGGCGCGGCTTAATGCCGTCACCAACTGCGGCGCTTGTCCATTCATCGATACCGTTTCCGGCGTGGCTTTCGTTCTCGTAAAGCCAGCGGGCCCGAGCAACAAGTGTCGGGCCGGCGGCGCGGATCGCGACGTTGACGTGGTTTTTCGAAGGATTGAAGCCGCGCAAGCGCCGGCCATTTCCGGCGGCCTCAAACGAATTGTTGCCGCCTCCGTTCAATCGGAACGCGCTCATGACCCGCGAGACAACGCTCATCAGTAGCCCCGCCTGACATCGAGATAAAAGACTTTTTTACGTGGCTTGCCTTCGGCTTCCGCGATCTCGTCGTTGAGCCCGGCGAGCGCGTCTTTCATTTCCGCGATGCTGCGATACTGGACGCTCTTGTCGCCGTGCCGGACGATAAGCGCGCCGGTGCGCATCGCAGCCAGTAGCGCCGCCTTCGTGGCCAGGAGCAATTCCAAATCGGGCATGACATCACATGAACGGACTGCCGACGACGCGACGGCGTTTCCGGTTCACCTTAACACCTGGCTTCGGCGGCTGGATTCCACGATGCTGCGAAACGTCATCGTCTAGCGGTAGCGCCACGGGCGGCGGTTCCGGCTCATCGCCGCGCCTGTCCTTCAGTAGGCGTTCCACCTTGGCGGCCTCGCGGTTCAAGACGAAGCCGGCGGCGACAAGCCCTTGCAACGCGGCGTAGGCGTAGACACGGCAATCCAACGCCTCATTCCTGGCGTGGTCAGGCTTCCACCAAAACACATCTTTGAAGCCTTTGACGTACCGGGTTTTCTTTACCTCGGCTGTCATCTGATCAAAGTAATCTTTGTCGCGTTCCATCGGGAAGTGACAGGCACCGGCACCGCTCACGGTGGCGCCCGTCTTTTCGAGCCGCTTGACGATGGTCGCTTTCGCGCTATCCACGCCGATGGGGAAAAGGTTGATCCTGCCTTTGTTGTTTCGGGTCGGCTTCTTCGGCCAGACAGCCCGAGCACCGGCATAACCCTTGATACCCCAAATCCGGCGCCCCTCGCGCGGCTTCACGAATCGATAAACGTCCTGGGTGTTGGCACCGCCGGTGTCCACCGCCGTCGCCGCGATAGCCATCCCGTTTTCAAAGGCGGGATGCGGCCAGCGCCTAAACAGATAATCGTCGAGTTGATCCCAAACCTCTTGTTGCGACGGGTCACCGACAAAGACCTGGTAGTCGATGGACCACGACTCCTCGTCTCGGCCCCATGCCACGGCCTCGACCTCAAGGCGATCCGGCTGGACATCAACGCCGGCCGTCATGAGTGCGGCGCCGGCCTGGCAATCCGAGAATGCTTCGCGCTTCGCCATCAATGTGTCCGGGTCCGCCTTCTCGCCGCCGGTATCTTCCCAGGGCTCGCCAAGCACGGTGTTGACGAAGATCTGCAGCAGCGCGGGGTCGTCCTTCGCGCTCATGAATTCGGACACGCATTCCGACCACTTGAACCAAGGCGAATAGAGAGCGGATAGGTGATAGCTGCGAATGTTCGGCCGCACCGGAACAGCGGTTGGCACCCAGGCGGCGCCGCGCTCTTCCGAAAGCAGGAACTTTTTCCGCGCCTCGGTATGGCGGTGCTCGCAAAGCTCGCCGGTGTCCGGGTCCGATGCCTGGCAGACGAAGGCCGCCGTTTCCGGGTGTCCCGCTTCCCATTTGATGGCGGCCCAAACTATGGGCTGCGCGGTGCCGCACTTCTCGCACTTCACGTTGTAGTACCGCTGGTCGCCATCGGCGAAGGACTTCGCGATGCGGCTGTTCAGCTTGAGCTTTGGCGACGACGTTATGAAGATCTTGCGACGCGGAAAGTTCGCGGTTCGCTTGATCGCGAGCATCGCGGGGTCGCCTTCGTCATCCGCTGATGCCGGGTAGGCGTCGACTTCGTCAAGCACGAGCCGGGACACCGGGGAGCCGCGAAGGCCGGAGCCCGAGTTCGCCCCGGTCATGAATAGGGCGCCGCCGTCGAAATCCTTCTGCATCACGGTATTGCCGGAATCCCGTGAGCGCGCCGGCTTGATCTTTTCTGCGAGCGCCGGGCTTTCCGAAATCATCGGGTCGATGCGGGTTTTCGAAAACTTTTTCGCCATGTCGATGGTGGGCAGCACGTACATAATTGGCCCAGGCGAATGGTGGATGGTGTAGCCGACGAAGTTGAAGCCGCCTTCCGAGTTGTGCGTCGGGATCATTGCTCGTCCGCAGAGGTAGAGGTGCGAGGCGGACTCCACTTCGATGCACTGGACCGGGCGCGACGGGACCGGCATTATCTCGACAATGCGCCGCCGCGTCGTTTCTGTTGCGCGCCTACCTTCGCTTGGATTCAGTCGCGCCACCTTGCGCTTGAGCCGGAACACCGGCGTTTCCGCGTAGGCCAGGAACGTGACGCGGTAGGTCGGCAGCTTGCTTATGACCTCGCCTACCGACTTGCTCGGCGGACGAAGCTTGATGACAGGTTTCAGGCCGAGGCTCGCCGCCAGTTCATAGACGCCGTTCGCAATGTTTTCGTTCGTATTGACGAACTCGGCGGCGCCGAGTTTCGAGCAATGGCCGTCCGTGTCCATGAGCCCTTGCAGGAGCCGTAGGCGTTGGTCGCGCGAGGCTCGCATGTAGGCTTGCGGGACCGCCTTGGCGCCGAGGATGCCGAGGCGGCGAAGCTCTATCGCCATGCCCTCTTGGTGACGAATCACCGGGTCCATGACGAAGCCGTATTGATGCCGCTTCGAGTGCTGGCGCATGCACTCCGCGCAAACCGGCTTCCTCCCGCCCTTGCGGTCATAGGTGCCGACATCCGCTATGACGTGGCCGCGAGTGCATGTCTCCCGGTCGCGCTCGATAGCGTCGATGTGGATGACTGACATTCCGTCATTCGACGTTGCCGGCCTGGCTACGGCACGGTGCCCGTCTTCGCGGAAGTAAGACGCCATTTCTTCGGCGTCATTCGTGATTTGCGCGACCTGGGTTGCGTAGGTGTTGCCGTCGCCAAGCCATGCGCCGAGCACGTAAGGAGCGATGGGCAACGCCGCGTCTTCGGCTTCAATGGCGCCGGCAACCTTCACGGCATACCGGTTGTGCCCGCGAGCGTGCTTGACGTTCCCGGCCATGTCCCGAGTCGTCAACGTCACAGTGCGCTTGTAGGAACAACGGTGATCGTATTCGTCCACCGTCCAGCGGTGTCCGGCGTCCGCAATGATTTCCGACCCATCCGAGAAGTTCACGGCGAAGCAATCGTGATTCTCCATGTGGCCGGACTTCCAAGCCACACGAGTCGGCCTGCCTGATTCGTCAAAGACGGTATCGCCGACCTGAATGTCACCCATGCGGGTCCAGCCCGTAGGCGTCGGCAACGGCGTATCGAGGTCGAGCGCGGCGCCGATCTGGACGCCCTTCATGAGCGCAACAGTTTCAATGGCCGAGTACGTGGACAGCGAGTCCATGATCTCGCGTAGGTACGGGGTCCGCGAGGTCCGCCACTTGCCGGGCTCCGAAGACGATACCGAAGTCAGGTGGCGGTGTTCGTCCGCCCATTCCGAAACGGTGAAAGGCGGGTCCGGCTCAACAGCCGCGATCCCGTCTTCAAATAGAAATTCGTAGGCGTCGGCTAGCACGCGGAGTCACCGAAGGCGCCGGCATCCATCGGCGCCCGCGTCTTCGCCAGTTCGGCGAGGGCGACCCGCATCTGTGTTTCGAGAACGCCGGCAAGTAAGACTGCGTCGGCGTCGACTTCCGCCGCGATATCGGACGCATACCGGTTCGCGAAATTCAGCATTGCGGCCCGGAAGACACGCATCAACGAACGGATCGCGCGGCGCGCCTCTTCCTTGTCAACGGTGGTTTCTTTGAGCCGTTCAAGATTGATCTTGGCGGCCTCAAGGTCGACCTGCATCCTCTCGACTTTGAGATCGTATTCGCTGGTTTCCTCGGCGCCCTCGGCATCGGCGCGAAGCTTAGAAGTCTTCGTCGGCGCCTTCCGTCGCTGTTGGTTCGGGTTGCAATTCGCAAACCAATCGACCCGCGCCACGACGGAATCAATGGAGCCGTCCGGCAGGACAGCCTTTGCAAGCCTCCCGCTCTTCACTCGCTGGCGCACCGCGTTAGGAGAAACGCCCATTTCTCGGGCAAACGCGGCAAGGCTGATACCCTCAACTTTTTTTCGCCCCGCCACTTTTCTGATCCTAAGCTATATACATCACGCATATCGTGCGCTACATGTCGTTTGCGAATTGCAAACACTCTAGCTGAATCGGAAACGACAATGAAGTCCTACAACGTGAAGTCGAATGCGAAGCGTTTCGCCCGCCAACTCGCGGCGAAGTATCCCGGCTACATCGCTGATGAGCCGATGCCTGTTATCCCTGGGGCAATGGAATGGTTCCCGCATGTGGCGGCACCAACCAAGGTGCTCGCTGCCGGCATCCCCGAAGAGATCAGCGGAACCGCGTACGTCAACGGCAAACAGGCGACCCCCGTCATCGTCGCCGAGGCGGTCATTGCCGGCGGCGACACTGCCAGCCACGATATAGACCTCGCCGCCGAGGTCGCGAACGCCAGCAAGGCGAGAGAAGCCCGCAAGGCGCCAGCGCTGCGGCCCTACCAGCAAGAGCTCGTTGACGCGATGACTGAGCCCGCGCCTGCCGCCATGAAGATCGGCAAGTCAACCATGATCGTCCATAAGGCGGAATTGGTGGCGATGACGCCGGCCGCGATGAAAGCGGCGGTTGCGGACCTGCCCCCAACGAAGTCGACACCGGAAGAGATAGCGGCGAGACGCGCGGCCCGAGCCTCACGCGCGGCGGAACCGAAGCTGGCGAAGGTGGCGAAGAAGTCGACCAAGGCTGACACCATCCTTGAACTGGTTTCGCTCGCGGATGGCGCCACGATCCGCGATATCATGGCCGCCACCGATTGGCAGGCCCATACCGTTCGCGGCTACATCGCCGGCACCTTGCGGAAGCGCGGCCACAACATCGTTTCGAAAAAGATCAAGGGCGAAGAAACCCGCTACGTGATCCCGCGCGCCGAGGTGGAAGCGTGAGCGGGTTTCCGCAACCAAGCCGGCGCGACGGCAAAGAGCCGTGCGGCGAGTGCCATATTCAAGCGGGCGAAACGTGCGACATCTGCGGAGCTACCCCCGGCAAACAACCGATCACGTCTGCCGAACTTATCGCGCGGTCTGACAGGCCAGAAGTGCGAGACGCGATCCGCGTGCCGCCGGGCGTACGTGACCCATTTGGGCCGGCCGCTACGGTTGTGGCCGTCGACCCGGAATGGCGGCTTGTCATTCTTGAGTCGCCCTATGCCGGTGAAGTCGAAAGGAACGTGGCCTATGCTCGGGCCGCGTTGCGGGACTGCTTGAAGCGCGGCGACGCACCGGCGGCAAGCCATCTGCTCTACACGCAACCCGGCGTCCTAGACGATGACGACCCGGCGGAACGGGCAACGGGCATCGGCGCCGGGCTGGCGTGGGGCAGGAAAGCCGAGGCGACCGTTGTCTACACCGACCGGGGCATCTCGCGCGGCATGGTCGCCGGCATCGAGCGCGCCCACGCCGATGGCAGGCCGGTCGAGTACAGGACGCTTGAGGGATGGCAGTCATGAGCGGCATTCCCGGCTACGACGAATGGAAGCTGATGACACCGGAGGAAGACCGCGAGTCCAGTAGAGGCAAACCCTGCCCGGTCTGCGGTGCCTACTCCACCGAACAATGTGAGGACTGCGACCGCGATAGCGGCATCTGTCCGGCGGAAGAAACCGAACCGGACCCGGACGATCTGCGAGACCAACGCGAAGAAAACAAGCGGCTGGAGTCGAGGCCATGACGCCGGCACAGATGCGAGTCCTTCGCGGGTTGTCCGATGATTGGACCGATGCACCGGCCGATGGGCTCGGCAAGGTGTTCATGGCCTTGGTCGACGCAGGCCTCGCTGATATGAGACAGGGCAATTGCTGGCAACGGCGGATCACCTCGGCGGGCCGCGCCGCGCGCGGGGCATCATCGTGGAAGGCGCGAAGCTTGGACACGGCGGCATGAACTTCACAGACGATCAAGTCGAGGGCTTCATTCTGTCCTTTATGGGCTCGCGGTGCGCCGTGAGCAGTCAGCACAAGTTGCCAGGCCTGGCCGAGATCTTGGGCACCGTTACGGTCGAGTTCATCGGCGTGGAACGCGCCAAGACCTTGATTGAAAAGATGGTGAAGGATGGCCGGCTAATCGAGTACGGGCCGTATCTAAGCGACCACGAAATCGACGTGCTGTAGGAGGCCAGAAATGGGAGCCCTTGAAGAATTGCAGGCCAAGCGCCCCGAGCTATTCCAGTGGCGCGACAGGGTCACGGCGGAAATTGAAAAAGCCGAGTTGGCGGCGCACGAGCACCGCGAACGCCTGCACCGATCAAACTTAGAGGGTGACGAGTTGGAGCGCCAGGTGCAAGACTCCTTCGAGCGAACGCATCGCGCCCTTTCGGCGCTTCGGCAACATTTGGACCAGATAGAAAGCGAGGTCGCCAGGGAATTGGCGCGCGCGCCGATCCCACCGTTTGTCTTGCGGTAAAAGTTTCGGAACCATTTTAGCTAATGCTGAATTGAATCACGGTCCCGTGAGTCAGTTCATGCGCCTAGCGTTCATCCCGCCAATGAAGCCGAAGCTTGTTGATAGCCCGCCCCTCGGGGATGGCTGGACGCATGAGATCAAGCTTGACGGCTACCGAACCCAAATCATCATCGAGGGCGGCGAGGTCCGCGCCTATTCGAGTAGCGGTGCGGACTGGACGAAGCGATACGCCGGCATCGTTGAGGCGGCCCGAGAGCTTGAGGTGGAGTCCGCGATCATTGACGGCGAGGCGGTTGTTCCCGACGAGAAGGGCCGCCCGGATTTTCACAAGATGCAACGGGTTATCCAGAAAGACCCTTACGCCGCCATCCTCGGCGCCTTCGATATCTTGCATCTGAACGGCCACGACCTCCGCGACATCGGCTGTAAGGCGCGCCGGGAAATGCTGCATGGCATCGTCAAGCCAGACACCCGGATTCAATTCAGCGAGGCCATACCAGGGGACGCGAAAGCGATCTTCTATCTGGTGGAGCAAGCCGAGCTTGAGGGCGTTGTTTCGAAGCGCGCGGACAGCAAGTATCGCAGCGGCCCGACCACGAATTGGGTGAAGGCGAAAAGTTTTATGTACAGTGATCTTGATCTAATTGGATATCAGCGGGAGCGAGGCAAGGCGGCTCAAGCCCTCTTCGCCGAACCGGGCACCGGGCACTATATCGGAACCGCTGTAATCACCCTCGGCCGCGACATGCGTGACCGGCTTTGGCAGCGGGTCCAGGCCAAGGCCGGCGGCGCCCCGCCTAACGCCGTTATGAAGAAACGGCACCCCGCGACGCAATGGATCAAGCCGGGAGTGAGGGCCAGGGTGAAGCACTTGCGAGGTGAAGTGATCTTGCGGCACGCATCAGTCAACGCGCTGCTAGACGATGGCGAAGAGGGCGGCGCCTAGACCTCATATCGGCCCACGCCAGGCCTCGCCCCCGCGTCATCCTGCCAAGCTATTGATCCGATTGAAGGATTCCGCCGGGGAAGTGAGCCGCGGAAATCGTGGACCCATTCACAAAAGCGATGGCCGATCAACGTGGCGAATAGAATAGGTATGCTTTCCTAGATTTCTGTCGCTAGTGAAAAGGTGCGATGCAGCGCTCCCCTCACCCTGCCACCGCCTGGGAAGGACCCGCGTTTTTCATAACGGCTTGAAATGGTTGAGGTTTTCGGTTTGAGGTCGATGGGCATTGATCGCGAGGCGACGCGATGGCTCAGGGACGAGCCATTTCAACACATCAATATTCTTGATGGATCAACCTTTGAAGGCGGCGCGCTTAAGCTGCCTGACAACGTTGGTCAACAGCTTGTCTTGAGCTTCCGCCATGATCCCGCCGGACTCAATCGCCTGTGTCATCACCTGGGTGACACCGGCCCCCCATAGCTCTTTTACGGGAACCCGCTTCTTTGTTTCCCGGACGAACACCCCGGTATGCCCGGACCGCATCGTCGCAATGAAGGTGCCCTTGTAGAGCTTACGTGTTCCCCAGGCGTTGGCGGTTACACCTGGCTTCGTCTGGCGTGCCGCGAACTTCACCAGCGCTATGGGGCGCCCCGAACCCCGAACAGTAGCGGTGAGCGTTGACGGTCGGGAATAGGGATAGATGCGGATCGAGGGGTCAACATCACCGCGCTTCAATCCGCCTGCTTTAGCAACGATGCGAGCCGCAAAGGTGCGGACCTGTTTCGCTGTGGTGTTGACGGCAATGTTGAGCGCATGGTTCAGCTTCGGGGGCTGCAGCTTGCGCATCAAGGCGCGGACCTCAGCGGTTTTCCAATCCGCCCTGATCTCAAGCTCGGCCATGCCTACTTAGCCTTGCCCTTCGGGGCCGGCTTCATCACGGCTTCGGCCTTCACGGGAGCAAGCGCACCGGCACGACGCAACCGGCCCACGGTATCGGCCCCGACGTCATCGGGAACAGGCCCTTTGAGGAACTGCCTTGCCTTCCCTCGGTCCGCGACAACCATGTTCCTGATGAGATCAACCACGATGCTAGCTCCCGAGCGATTCGAACGTTGGTGCATTAAGGGCCAATCGTTGAGGAAACGTCAACGTTCCGCTTCGCAAAAAGATGTATTAGGCCTATTTTCCTAAAAACCGGAACATACAGGGAATACATACACCTAACCCACTGTTCTATATATATAAATGTATTTGTATAGAAATATATATATAAATAGAGCCTTATACGCATGCCTCTATGCGCATCCCCGCTATGCGCTATGCATGTATAGCTCTATGTTTTTCGCAAAAATCCATACATCTAAATATTCGCAATAAAATCAGCGGGTTGACTGTATTTTAGCGTGTATTTCAGGGTGTATTTTTCCCGATGTATACGCCTCGGGCCTGTCCTGGCTCGAAAAACGTTCGCATTTCGCAAACTTTCCTCTTGTGTCCCCGATATTCGCGACGTATATCAGAGTTGTTGAAACGCAAACGGAAGCCGCCCCGATGTCAGACTCCGCATTCAAGACCGCCGCTTACCCCGCCTACTCGACCGGCCAGCTTCGCGACATGGTGCTGAACAAGCGCAATGACATGATGGAGGCTGAGATCGCCCGCCGCGAGCGTGTTGCCGCTGGTGACATCACCGTGATGACGGATGGCGAACGCCTCCGCTTCGCCCGCAAGTCATAAGGAGCCGCCCCGATGTCCCCGAAGACCGCCGCCGCCCTCGCCGAAATCAAGAGCGCCGTTGCATCAGGCCAAGCCCGCTTAGTGCCGGCCCTGTTCTCATGGCAGTTCGGCCGCGCCGCTTCCTCGGCCGCGTTCAAGGCTGCGAAGGCGGCGGGCATCATCGAGGTCGCCTATCACAGCATGTACGGCACACCGGTCTATCAGGCCGCCGGGATACATGCCGCTCTCGCCACCTTCTCGACCTCAACAAAGCACTAGGAACCGCCATGAACGCCATCGCTCGGCAAAGCACGGTCACTGACCTGATCGAAGAATACGACCAGAAGCGAGCCGCCATTGACGCCGAGGTGCGGTCATTCGAGGCGGCTTACACCCGCCTTGAAATGGCGGCCTGCATCCAAGGCAAGTTCGTCGGCCCGGTCTCCCAACACCGCCCCTACGTCAACGCTGATAGCCTCAAGCGCAATCTGTGCAAATCGGGCTGGAAGGCTATCTATGACCGCCTACAGATTGACCGGATCGCCAGCGCTCGGGACCGCAAGCTTTTCGACCAGACGGTTGAGAACCCGCCGGATCTGACGTTCGACAACGCCAAGGCGACGTTTGGCGACTATCTGGAACGTCCACGCCATCACATCTTGCGTGGCCTCGCCGAGGTCTTCGCGGATCTCGATCCCGCCTACAAATCGCATTCCAAGGTCAAGATTGGCGTAAAGGGTCTGCCCAAGCGGGTGATCCTGTCGAGCTTCGGGAGCTATTTCGGAACCTACGGCCGGGACAAGCTACGCGATATCATCAACGCGCTCGCCGCCTATGGTGGGCAACCTCTCATGGACCATGCCGAGTTCGGCGCAATCGAGGTTGCGCATAAGACTGGCGACGATGCTGTTCTTGACGGTCGCGCCTACACCAGCGAGCCGCGATATGGAAAAGCGGACGAATACCAGACATTTGATCGCGGCATCACCATCCGAAAGTATGGGAACGGCAACGCGCATGTTTTCTTCGCACCCGCCACGCTGCTCGACATCAACCGCGCGCTTGCCGAGTTCTATGGCGAAGTGTTGCCAGACGCCGAAGAGGAAGGCGCACAGAAGCGCCCCGGCACCGAGATAGCCAAAGACCTGCAATTCTACTGGTCGCCCCAGGCCGTCATTGAGAAGGCGCTTGACCACGCCGGCATCTATCAGCCTAGCGACTATTCGCGAGGATCAACACCGCCAGCGCATCGCGTGTTGGAACCGTCATGTGGCGACGGGCGCATCCTCGACGCCCTCACCGCGCGCGGATGCCGGCCGTTTGGTATCGAGGTGCATCGGGGTCGCGCCGCCGAGGCCCGCGCCAAGGGCCACAACGTCTTGACTGCCAATTTCCTCGAATGCCCCGCAAAGCCTGAATTTGATTTCGTGGTGATGAACCCGCCGTTTTACGGGCGGCACTACCTCAAGCATGTGCGTCACGCCCTCGCATTCTTGAAGCCCGGCGGCACTCTGGTTTCGATCCTGCCCGCAACCGCCTGGTACGACCATGGCGAGATCAAGGGCGATTGGCACGACTTGCCCGCCGGAAGCTTTTCGGAAGCCGGCACCAATGTGCCAACCGGCATTCTCAAAATGCGGAAGCCGGCAGAAAAAGATCACGTCTAGTTTGTTTGCGTATTGCAAACACGATATGCATAGCGTATATCGAGGTTATCGAAACGCAAACGGAAGGCCTGCCAACATGTCCAACCTTAAGACCCTGATGCAAGCCGAGGCCAAGGCACACCGCGCCCTCATGAACGACCCGCGCTGTCTGGCTGACCCGAAGGCGGAACACACACCGGCCATTCTCGCGGCATGGGAAGCGGCGGCCGATGCGTTGCGCGCCCACCGGCAACAAATCGCTGCCTGACAGCTTCGGTTGCCGGCCCCGAGCGGCCGGCTTCCCAAACTGTCATCAAACCGAGGAGTCCCCACGATGCAAACACCGACCTTCAAGCGCGCGGTTCGCGTATGGGATGACGGCAGCAAGAGCTTTGTTAGCCGTTTCATCGAAATCACGATTGATCTTCAAAGCGTCGCCGACGCGCTCGCCCCAAAGGCGATCAAGAACAAGTCCAAGCAATCCAAACTCGTAGCCGGCGCCATCGTCGGCAAGTTGGTCTAGCGCCATGGCCGTAATGTCCGACGCCGAGGTCCAAACCGCGGAACACGCCTTGCTCGCCGCCAAGGTCCGCCTCGCCCTCTTGGCGGAATGCCACGTCTTTGAGCGTGCGGGGCGGCCCGAGGTCGCCGCCGCTCATTCCTCATTCGTTCACGCCCTTTCCTATGATCAGATCTTGCGCCTTCGCCGCGCCATCCTGGGCGCCTGACATGCAGCCGATCAATCCGCTTCGCGTCCTCGTCGCCTGCGAATTCTCGGGCACCGTCCGCAACGCCTTTCTAGCCGCCGGGCATGACGCCTGGTCATGCGATGTCCTGCCCTCGGAAGACGGCAGCAACCGCCATATCAGGGGCGACGCGACAACCATCCTTGATGATGGATGGGATCTCCTCATGGTGGCGCACCCGCCTTGCACCCGGCTTTGCAATTCCGGCGTCCGATGGTTGACGAAGGCACCGCCGGGGAAGACGGTCCCGCAAATGTGGGCCGAACTGGACGAAGGCGCCGCGCTGTTTTCCGCGTTCTGGAATGCTCGGATCGACCGGATCTGCATTGAAAATCCGGTGATGCACAAGCACGCCAAGGAAAGGATCACGAACTACGAACCTTTCGCGCAAAGCGTCCAGCCCTGGCAGTTCGGGCACGGCGAGGTGAAGCGAACCTGTTTTTGGCTGAAAAACCTTCCACCACTGACACCGACCAGCATCGTCGAGGACCGCGAGGCCCGAGTCCATCGCTCCACCGGATGGGGCAAGCACGCCGCTAACAGGTGGCGGGAGCGCGCCCGCTTCTATCCTGGCATCGCCGCCGCCATGGCGGACCAATGGGGCGGCCTGCAGCCCATCAACAGACTTGCCGAGGCGGCGTGATGGCCGCGCTCAAGCACGTTGCCGGCGAATTCTATTTCCGCGCCTGGTTTGATGACGAGACAGGCAAGGTCGAGATAGACGAATATGGGTTGCGGTCGATCATCAAAGGCCGCGCCTATTTCACGGTCAAGGCCCCATTCACATGGGGCAAGAGATCAACGAAGCATGGCGACTTCGGATGGTTGCCGAACATACCGGCTTGGGCGAGGTCCGCCGAGGGCGTCGGTGGCGTCTACATCAAAGTATATGCCAAAACGAAGGTGCAGGCCCTACGGGCCGCCATCGCTGAAAAAAGGCGCTACCGGAAGGGCTGCACCCTTCCCGATGTTTTCGCCGAGTGCGACGCCGCGATTACCGCTTTTCAGGCCAGATTGAAGAGGACTCCGAAGTGACCCGCCGCGACCCGCCGTGCAAAACGTGTTTCCACTGCTACCGCATCGTCTATATCGCGACGGCGCGGTGCCCTGGGTGCGGCCTCGGCCTCACGTTCAAGGGCCGAGAGAAGGTGAGAGCCGAGCACCAAGCCGCGATGCAAGCGGCATGCGACGCCTTCAACGCCGCGCACCCGGTCGGATCAACCATCATGTGTTGGCCTGGCATCATCGAAGGCGAGCCCGTGGAGCGGACTATCAAAGCCCCAGGCGCTACCATTCTAAGCGGACATACCGCCGTTGCGTATGTGTCCGGTGGTGGCGGCTGTATCGCGCTAAGTCACATTAGCGGCGTGTGAAGTAATACAGTCGGTACATACTTACGTTCACAAATTGTTACCGACCGAAACTTCTATTGCGACGCCCCGCGTTTATGGTAGGACCACACCGGGCTTAGCAACCCTGATCGAGACTGAGGCGCATCACGCGCCGAGACGTGCGAACGCTTAGCGGCGCCGCACACCCTGGCTTTGGCCGGGGGCGGCGCGCGCATGTCCAGTGCTGCGAGAGCAGCTAAAGGCGCGTCGGCTCGTCGTCTCGATGAGTTGCTAACCCCCGGCTTGGTGCCCCGACGCAACAATCCGAAGATATGGGCGATTTAAGTTTAGCTCCGGTGATCGTTTGAGTTCAGCGATTTCGCTTGAGTTATGCTTTTATCCCTTGTACGAACAGAACAGGAACAAATTCCTAGCCACGCATGCATTGCCTTTCTCATAAGAACCGGCGCCGCGCGCCCAAAGAGGAAATACCGTGACACATGCCAGCCCGCAAACCAGCTACAGCAACATCGCCGAACATCGGGCCGGCGACGCGATCAGCGTTTACACCGGCGGCGTCTTTGTTGGCCGAGGTGGCATGAAGGTGGGGCCGCTCCGCCCCTTTCGTGACGAAGAGGACGGCGCCACTTCGGACGCCGCCGGGCGCTCCGCATGGTTCATCGCCGAAGGCATCGGCGCCTATGACAGATACGGCTGTATCCTGTCCGGGGTCACCCACGAAAGTCCGCTGGACTGCGTCGCGTTGTGGCCTGTCGAACCCATTGAAATTGATCTAGAAATTTTGTTTTAGCCCATTGCGTTCTGATATTCGTAATGTATATTACGGATACCAACAAGGGAATGCAGCCATGACCTCTTTCGAAGCCGGCAAGACCTACAAAACCCGCTCAATCTGCGATAGCAACTGCTGGTTTTCGATCACGGTGGCGTCTCGCACCGCGAAAACCATCAAGACCGAAAAGGGCAAGACTTTGCGTATCGGCTCCTATGACGGCGCCGAGTTCGTCAAGCCGATGGGCTCTTATTCCATGGCGCCCATTATCCGGGCCGCGTGAGGAGCTATGAACATGGACATCGCAACTGCTCAAAGGCTCACCGGCGCCGCTGTTGATATCAAGCTGGTCGGCCACAAAATCGGCAACGCCTATGAGATATGGGTTTGGGCCGATGCCACGGGGCAAGGCTACGTCACCAAGGATGAAGGAGTCCGGGACCAAAGCATCTACAAGAGTGCCCGCCCGCCCTACGGGTGGAAGCTGGTTGCCCCGCACTGGACCGCCGACTCCTTTCTCAAAAACAACAAAACCATCACGCGGGTCGAGGCGTGACGGCCCCGAGGCGAACCACGGTCGATGTGCAGGGCATCACGTACCGGCTCTACACAACCCGGAGCGCGGCGGTTCGCGCCGCTCGGGCCGCCTGCCGCAGGGTGCTTGGTTCCGCCATCTATGAGGCCTACGAAGGGCCTGACTATGAGATCCACCCGCAAGCCCGCCCCGGCGAATGGTGGGAACAGGACTACTATTTCAGGCTACGGGGTCCCGCTGGCGACGCCGCGCCCGCCGGCCGAAGCGGTTGAAAAAAGATCATCGGCCAAGTGTTTGCGTATTGCAAACCGATATTCATAATGTATAGTGAGCATATCGAAACCGGAGCCGACGCAAATGACCATCGCAAACGAAATCCTCGCTCAACTCGGCGGAAACCGCTTCCTCGCCATGACCGGCGCGAAGAGCCTGGTCGATTGCGGCGACGCGCTGCGCTTCGCCCTTCCTCGCGGCTTCGCCGCCCAGGGCATCGACCGCGTTGAAATCAAGCTGACCACAATGGATGTCTACGAACTCACCTTCGGCAAGTGGAACGGCCGCAAGCTTGAGGTCGCCGAGGTGTCGAAGTCCAGCGGCGTCTACGCCGAAGACCTTCGCCGGTTTTTCAGCGGCGCCACCGGCCTGGATTGCACCATGGGGCGCGCGTAGCGCCCCGAGCAGCCGGCCTTTTTATTTCGCCTTAGTGTTTGCAAAACGCAAACACTTTTGCTAGCATTGTTGACGGATTGGAGATCATCACATGACCATTCAAACCTACCACTACACCGACGCCGAACTCGAAGAGCCGGCGGTGTCCGGCAAAGATGTCGCGATGGTCTGTCTCGGACTCGTCCTCGGCACCGCCGCGCTCGCAATCTTCCTTGGCGCCGTCATGTTCGGCGGTGCGCTCGGCGCCATGATGTTCGGAACCGGCCTGTGAGCGACGCTGTCCTGTTCTGCCCGCCGAGTCACGCCGACAACGTGGCGCGCGTCGACAAGGGGTGGACGCCAGCGCCAGGCGCTACGCGGACCCGGCCGGCATGGATGACGCCCGAGGGAGAGCGCGTCGAGCACGTCGCCAGCCTGAACGCCTTAAGGGGCCACGCCCCCGGCCTTCGTATCCACCTCGGGTTCGGCTGCGCATGGGAGGACATCAGAGAGATCCGCGTCGAGGCCCGAGCGGGCAGACTTACAATCGTAGGAGAAGAAAGACCATGACGACCCAGGCGGTTCAGGAATCCTTGAGTGGCGCCCATGCGCCGATGTCAAAGGTGTTCCCCGGCAAGATCACCACAACAGTAGGAACGCGTAACGCCTACGTCCAAAGCGATGGCGACGTCGTTGTCATGTGTGTCGGTGAAGACGCCGAGGAGCGGGCGAAGACGGTGGCCCGCGCCATCGCCTCGCATGACAAGCTCGTCGCAATGGGGAGGCTTCTGCAGCCCGCCTTTGGCGTCGACGGCGTCCGGTTCACGATTACGCCGGACTCCTTCAACCGCCTCGAATCGCTGTTGCGGCCGTCCCCGGTCCTGGACCGCAAACTATCGAACGAAGAGCTTCAAGAACTGATCGCCGCCGGCGCCAGCGAAGTCGTCTTTATGTCGTCAACCGACGATGACTATTCTGCCGAATTCCCTTCGACGGAGATCAGCCGCCAGCCGCCTTATTCCGGCTACACTGTCGATGATATCTGCTTCACCATCGGCGCCGCCATCCGCCGCCGGAACCGCTCACTTACCCGCACCGAGCAACCGATAGCGCCGAGTTGCGAACTGGCCGCAACCGACTTGGTGCTCAAGGCCCTGGCCGAGTGCGGCTACAAGGTGTCCCCGCCGCAACAGGCAGCGGCCGAGGATCTTTGCAGCACCGCGCTAGCCGAAATCGTGGCCGAATGTGACAAGGTGCAAGCCGCGCTAAAGGACACCGGGCACGCCCACGAAGGCGCTTCCCTGTCCGCCCTTGTATGGGGCGCCATTGACCGCGAGCGCTCGCTGCGCCACGAAGAGGTTCAACGGTATAGGCGCTTCGTGGTCGCCATCCGCGAGGCCCATTCAAGCCTGAATCTGGCGGCCTAGCCCGCCCTGTTCCCGTAGGCGCGGACGATTCCGTTTGCCTTGCCTTGGCACGGGTAACACGGCCGCTCGCACCTGCTATCGCAGATCATTAGCGCGACCTCGGCGGCCGTTGGCTTCGCCGAGGCCGTGATAAGCTTTAAGGCGACGAACATCGCCGTTTCTGGCGACAGTGTCACCCGCTTCCCCGCGTTGGCGCGCGTCATCATGAGCGCGGCTAGTTCGGCCTCATCAGCCCATCGCCTCGGCATCGTCTCTTCCGCTTGAATTTATTCCTATGTGTACACATCAGGAACATCGGTCAAGACCGGCGCAACAAAAACGCGTCGCCCGCGTTGCCGTTTGATGCGACGAGAATCAAAGAATTCGGACCTGCCGAAGCGGCCACCAACCAACAATGCGGGGACCGGCTACAAGGGCGTTGACCATGACGCGCCCTATAAGGACGACGCGAAACATTTTCAGATATGCCCGGTCTGCGGCCAGGAAATGGACATGCGGGATCTCGGCGAGGCTCTTCACCACGGCACGCCAGGCCACAAGCCTTTGAGGTACGTTCGCGCCACTCGGCAATGAAAAAAGCCCGGCGTTTGGCGCGCCGGGCTCGGGATACATTAGAGGCTGTCAGACTTCCCAGGGAACCGCGAAAGTTCGGTGGCGGCCGATGGCCGGGGCGGTGGTGCTGTAGACGGCGAAGTAAACGGAGGCGGTGCTTTCGGCGCCGCTGGCCCGCGTTCGGCTCGAGTCTTCCGTGGCCGAGACGATGGCGAGATCCGCCGGAACCGCAATGGCGGCGGGCTGGTGTTCCACGCTGGCGGCGGTGACGGTGACACGCTCGAATTCGAAAGCCGGCGCCGAGCATACCGAAAAGGCGAGCGCGACGACGGCAAGTGCAGACATAAGAAATCTGGTCTTGTGCATCTTGGTTCCTCTTTTACCCGCCGGAATGGCGAGACTGATTGCCAAGGGAATCAACTGCCTTACCCCCTGGCCGTAGCTGCTTCTCGCCGAGTCGTTCCACCGGGCTGTGCAGTGCTTTTGCGAACTGAGTAGACGCGAGTCGTTTGCGTTTTGTCAACGCTCATTCGTCGTCTTCGCCGGGCTCCCGCTCCCCGAGAAGCGCGTTGAGCGGAACAGTCACAAACGGCGTGTTGATGCCGCTGGAAAAATACCGGTTCCCCTTGCCGCTGTAGGCCCCTGGGATCGCCTTGAGGATGTCCCGGTACTTCGTGGACGCCCATTCGGTGGACCTCAACACAAGCCGCTTGAAGCTTTCGTGCGACGTGGTGATGTCCACCATGAGGCCGGACTCCGCGCCATGCCAAACCCTGATCCCCATGCGTGCCAGCGCGGCAACAGCGGAACCCTTTTTCTTGTTCGGTTCCTTGGTGCCGTAGCCATCATTCGACGGCAGCATATCGGCGGCGTAGGCGGCAAGCTCTAGAAGCTCGCCGATGGTCCGTTCCCAGGTTCCGCCCTCGGGCGTGTTGTGGCGGACAAGATAGCCGGTGACGTGCTGCAGGAACCGGTCGGAGTCCTTGGTTGCGCCCTTCGCGCTGTGATCGGTCCAGTCATTGCCACGAAGCCATTCCAGCGCCATTTCAACCGTGACCGGCTTCGTGGTGTTCAACAGATAGGCGCCGGCAAGCATTGGTCCCAACTGGTCACCTAAGCGTTGACTGCCGAGGTGTTGCGCCGCCGCGACGGTGAAGACATCGACATAGGCGCGAAGCGTGGGCAGATGCTTGATAGTCCGCGCCAGTAGCCGTTTCGAAAAAGCCGGTGTGAGAAGGTCCACGATGTCGGACAGCAGCTTTTCGTAGTGCTTTTTGTTGATCGCCTTCTCTTCGTCTGTGTCTTGGGCGGGGTCCGCCAGGGTCAATTGCGTGATGCGGGATTCGTCCGCATAGCCTTCGATCTGTGTGACAATCGAGGCGAACACAAACATAGACCTGGCGCGAAATCCCTTCGTCTTTTGGTTCGCGGTGCCCTTGAGAATGAGGCCGTCGCCTTCCGAGGCCGCGACGCGCGCGAGATCCATGATTGCCCGTATCCGGTTTTGATTGTTCTGGTCTTTCGGCTCCACCTCGTCAAAGATGATGGGCAGCGCATCCATGCCAAGCGCCCCACGCACGCCGGCTTCCGTGGTGTTGCCAACCACGCTTAGCGCGGTGGCGGCGAGGCAGCGTTTCACAATCTGATCCATCACGGTCGACTTGCCGGAACCCGAGGGACCATTGACCCAAACGTGAGGCCGCCATTTCAGGAAGCCGCAGACAGGGGCGACAACGCACCATCCCGCCAGCAAGTAGCCGGACAACGGGGAAACCCACCTCAGGCTCTTGGAAAGCGCCAGGAACTTCCTTGCCTCGGCGGTCGAGATAGGCGCATCCATTTCGACGGCCATGGACTCGCCTTCGTCATAAACGAACCGGCTCTTGTGATCGTGAAACGAAGTCTCGTCGCCGTCCACAATGAGGCGGTCGCCGGCATGATAGATCGCGGTTTCGCCTTCGAACCATGCGCCTCGCCCCCGCACCGAATTGTGAGGCACAAACTTGCGGCGGAACATGCAAGCCTGCATGCAAGCGTTGATCGCGGCTTGCCAGTCGACGCCAGTTTTCGCGCCGGGAAATTCGGACTCCCACCATTGCAGTTTCGCGAGCCGCATCATGTTCGAAGATGACAGCGCCGAAGCGTTGAGCCCGATGACTTGCGCCACGTTCGCGGGCTGAAAAAACAACATCGTTTCGTCAACGCCGAGGCAACGGAAATGAGGATCGCCGAAGCTTGCCAGCGGGTGCTCGACCTCGCCATCGGCGCC
Organism: Mesorhizobium sp. M6A.T.Cr.TU.016.01.1.1; assembly: GCF_003952585.1. Classification (NCBI taxonomy): domain Bacteria; kingdom Pseudomonadati; phylum Pseudomonadota; class Alphaproteobacteria; order Hyphomicrobiales; family Phyllobacteriaceae; genus Mesorhizobium; species Mesorhizobium sp. M6A.T.Cr.TU.016.01.1.1. The sequence goes on along the minus strand of NZ_CP034452.1, from coordinate 4,928,029 downwards.
GCGCGGGCTCCCGCCTCGGGTGTCATCCTCGCCGCCATGGTCTTGGTCGTCCGGATGGTATCCGCCGTCATCCTCGGCCGGCGGCGGGTTGCTTTCGTTCGGCCCGACCGGCGGATCAACCACGGCGGCGATAACAGCGCGAACCCGGTCAAGGCCGTATTTCTGCGCGAGGTCATCGAAGTCGGTTAGCTCGATATCGGCGGCGTCGAACTCGGGGAACGCCACGATACCACCAACGGTGTCCGCTGCATCGCGTGCCTTGGTGAGGCCGGGATTCATCCGGCCGTCCGGCATCGGGGTGAGCCGGTCATTGTCCGCCGCGAAGAGTAGCCGGGACTCCGGATACTTCGCACGGATCGCCTTTGAGACAGACGCCAGGTTGCCGGCGTCAAAGGCGACAATGGTGAGGTAGCCTGTTGCCTCATGGACTCGAGCGCCGGTGCTGTAGCCCTCGGCTATGGCGATAACAGCGCCAGGCTCTTCCGGTTTCTTGCCGATGGAATGGTAGTTCCCTTCCTTCGCGGTGCCCTTCAAGAACCGCTTGGTGCCGTCATTGCCGATAAGCTGGACGCTGACCAGCGCGCCGGCCGGCGTGTAGATCGGCACGACGAGGGAGCCGGCCCGAGCGGTGCGGGTGTCTTCCTCGGGGTCGATGACGTACCGAACATTTGTCTTGAGGTGGCGAAGGCCAGGGAACGGCGGCAACCGCTTTTTCGCTAGGTACGCGTGAGTAGCCGGCGCCTTCTCTGTTTGCGCCATGATAGCGGTTGCTGCGGCCGTGGCGGCGGCGTGCAGCGCGGCGCGCTCTTCGTCCCGCTGGCGTTGCGTATCCACCATGCGTTGTTTCAGGGCGGCCCGTTCCGCCGGTGTCATTGAGGACGGCCGCTTCTCCGTCCATGTGTCCTGTACTCCGGTTTGCAGATCGCCGAAGGCGCCCGAGGCCGGGGAGTCGCAGTGGAGTACATACCAGATATGCTGATTTTTGGCCTTCGCCTTGCCTTGCGCGTTGGCCCGGTGGATCTTGCCGTCCGCTATGGGATGGGATGAGCCCCGCACGTTCGCGGTGTCCAGATAAACGCCGGCCGACCGCATCGCCTCGACAAATTCGAGGATCTTTTTCTCGTCACTGTCTGCCACGGTATGCCTTAATTGTTTCGAGCGCTTCCGCTTCGCTTCTTATGATCACGCCGATGCCGCCCGCCGCCGCAACGAAGCCGGCGAAATGGGTTTGCTTCGGTGTAGGTCGGCCCTGGCCGTCTTTGACTTCCCATGAGCAGAACACCGCAACATGGGTGCCGACCATGTCCGGGGTGATCTCTATTGTGTTGAGGCCGATGATATCGCCGGACCCTTCACAAAGGCCGGCCTTGATAGGATAGGCGTCAAGCACGACTCGCTCGCCGCCCCGAGCATGGTAAACCTCACCGCGCGACAACGAAAACGATTTGCCAGCCCATCCCGCCGCCGTGGTGTTCCGCCATACCGTTGCCCCTGCTTTGGACAGCGCGATCAAGCACCGGTTCATTAGGTTCGTTCCGGTGCTCATAGCAGCGCCGGCCGTGGCTTAAGCTCGGCTTTCAACTCGTCTTCGGCCGGCTTCCATTTTTCAAAGTCCCCCTCGATCTGCCCGTAGTTCACCGGATGGGCGGCGCGAAGGTTCAAGGCGCTGCGGCCGGCGATGTAGCGGCCCCGGTCATCAGTATGCGCAAGCCACCGCATATCAAACCAGCGCTTCCGGTCGATGCCGACCCGCTTGAAATCGCCGATGGTGACGAAGCCTCGGCGCTCCAAGATTATGCAAATCTTGATCGCCTTAATCTTCCATTCCGAAAGTTGAGAAGGCCCCGAGGCGCCCGCGACAACATCGGGAACATAAGCCGGAACCTTGCACCTTTCCGCCGGGCAATGGTCCGCCCATAGCCTGCGCCAGTCATGGCCGATAACCGGCAGTTCCGGGGTAAACCACGGCTTGTCGTTGACGTGAGCACGGCGATAGGAAACGCCGAACTTCTCGGCGAAGGCCTTTTCCTCGGCCTCGCGTTCCGCCTCGCTAGTCATCGCGATCACGACAACGCCGAGGTAGCTTGCAACGGTTTTCAGTTCCGCCCCGGCGGCGCCAGACGGCACCAAGGCAGCGCGGAAGTCCGGTGCCGGGTACTCGCTGCCTCGGCCCGAATAGATGCCTTCCACGGCCTGCAAAAGCACCTTTGCATTGAGGGTCATTTTCGCCTCAACGCCGATTTGCGCGCCATCGGCACCACGCACCAAGAGGATGTCGAAACCGGCGGTTTCCGGGTAAGCGGTCCAATCCTTCGGCAACTGTGCTATGAAGGCGGCGCAAAGCGCGGCCTCCGACTCGAACACGGACTTTAGGGCTTTCATAGCGCGAGCCCTCGCCGCTGCCGTTCCTTCCATTTCAGCCAGTCGCCGAACGGAACGTCGTAATCGGATTCGAGATAGTCCGCGTAACGTTGCTTGCTTCGCGAAAGCTTCGGCGGCGGCGGGCTGTTCTCAATGGCGGCTTTCTTGCCGGCGGGGGTGACGCGGAAGAAATCGGCGCCGCCGAACATTTCAACGGCGGCGCGGCGGATCATGAACCCGAGTTCAACGAGCTCGACGCAAGCGCCGTGGTCCTTGCTACCCTCGTCGGTAACGAAGTGATCGCGGTTCGAGGTCCCACGCCCGTATTGGTCCAAGCCAAGCGAGTGTTGCAGAATTTGAAGGTGCGCCGGTTTCATGCGTCCACCTTCGCGACCTGGCGCTCGCAAACCTCGGCGTAATGGCGCAACACCTCGCCGGCAGCGGCGGGGCCATACCACTCGACCAACTTGACCGCGATTGTGTCGAGGACGCCGAACGCGGCGGCATCAGCGGGCAGGCCGTCGCGGGCGTGAGCGGCCAGCGCGGCGGCAATCGCGACGCGGCCACCCTGGCGCACCGTGTTGTGCTTGATGGCCTCCAAATCGGTCATTTGGCCGGTCTTGATATAGTCGTTGTATGATCGCGGCATAGGGCAACCTTTCATCGCACATAGCGGGTTTGAGATTTGGACATTCGGGCGGCGTGGACGTGCTTCGCCCACCCGTGCGGGTTCTTCATTCCCCGCATTTTTCCGAGGGCGACGAGGTCTTCCAAACTCTTCGCCGAGGCTTGTTCTTGCTTCGCGACGACGCGGGCGGCGCGCTCGACCTCGGCGAGTTCACCGGCAAGCTCTTTCACCGTCCGCCCCATCGTCGGGTAGACGTGATGGCACTGCGGGCATGTCGGTGCCGGCGGATGGACCCGGAAGCAGTTCGGGCACTGGCGGGACGTAACGGCGGGCTCGTCGTCCTCGTCTTCGTCCTTGGCCCGCTTCTTTTTCTTGTGACCCTCAAGCGTCCATTCCCGGTCGTCATCGGGGAGACCGTGGCCGCGACCGCCTTGATCCTTCGGAATGCTGTTGCCGGCGTGGTCGAGAATGAGGGCGTAAGGCTTCGGCCCCGCCGCTATCGCCATGAGGCGGCCCGCCTGGGTGTCGAGGTCAAAGCCGGGCGCGTAGACGGGGCGAAGGACGCGGCCGACTTGCTGCAAAAACAGCGGCAGCGAATGCGTCGGTCGCAACAGAATGGCGACCTCAATCGCCGGCAAATCGAAGCCCTCGGAAACGAGGTCCACCGATGACAGGATCTGAATTGCGCCGCGTTCATAGGCGCGAAGGATGGCGTCGCGATCCGGGGAGTCGCCGTCGATATGAGCGGCGGTGTAGCCGGCGGCTTGGAATTGCGCGACCACGCTCAAGCTGTGCTTGATGGACACGCAAAAGATCATCGCCTTGCGGCCATGGGCGAGGCGCCGGTAATGCTCGACCGCGTTGCCGGTGATCGCGGTGGCACCCATCCGCTTTTCAAGTTCGGCTTTATTGAAGTCGCCGCCGGTGCGTTTGACCCCGCCGAGATCCGGCGAGGTCGGGGCAAACATGCGATAGGTGGCGAGGTAGCCTTGCTCCATGAGCCAGGCCGGGCTCGGCCCCGTCACCATCCGCCCGAACCATTTCCCTAGCCCGGTACCGTCCATGCGTTCCGGCGTCGCGGACAGCCCTACGATTTTGGATTTCTTGCTCGCGTATTCCTCAATGATGTCGGCCCACGATTTCGCCCCGGCGTGGTGGGCCTCATCCGGCACGTAGAGGTCGGGCGCGCCGTATCGGTCCATCCGCTTGCCGAGCGTTTGGATACTGGCGATCTGCACAGGTTGACGGCGGTCGCCAGTCATGCCCGAAGCAATGATGCCGTAGGGGATCCCGACCTTGTCGAAGGTGAGCGCGGTTTGCTTGATAAGCTCGCGCCGGTGGACGCCGAACACGACCCGTTTCCCGCGCTTCGCCGCTGATAACGCCATGAAGGCGGCGAGGCCCGTCTTGCCGCCGCCCGTCGCCATCTGGACAAGAACGGAATTGACCTCGCGAAGCGCGTCCCGCGCCTCGACAATAAGCTCTTGCTGGTAGGGGCGAAGGACGAAGGCCATTATGCCGCCACGGCCTCACGGGCGTCGACCACGATGGCGTCACGCACCGCGCGGCGCTCGCCCGGAGTCCCCTTCCCGCCGGTGGCGAGAGCATGGAAACCGCAGTATGGGCGGCGGCTGTCTGGAATCCGCGGTGCGCCACAAAACAGCGAAGTCGAGACGTCAAATTCTTCGTGATGGCCCCAAAGCGGGTACTGACAGCCGCAAGAGGTGAGCCGGCCGTGCGGAACGCCGCCATAGCCTGGCGCCTTCGATGGGAACCACACCTTGAACGGCTTCGGCGCCGGCCCTTCGAATTGCGGCGGTGCCGCCGTCTTGCGAGGGCGTGCATTGCCGTGACCCCGAGGGCGGAACAGGACAGGATTGCGGCGCGCCAGTCCGTAAAGTTCTTCCGGCGAGGAACCGACCACAACAGCGATCTCGGTTCCGGTCATTCCCCTCGACCATAGGCGTGCCGCCTCGGCCTTGTTTTCGGCAGTCCATTTCATGTGATTTCCTTCGAAAGTGTTTGCGTTTCGTCAACACTCAATGCGCACTAAAGCGCTGGCTGCGAGCTTTTCGTTTTGCGTTTTGCTCGGCCTTCGACATGGAGTCTTCGGCGAAGCTCCCGTAGACCCGCCGGTTGCCCCCCCCCGTTGATCTTTGCGACGTGGGCGACCGTATCTTCGCCGAAGAGCGGCAGACCCTCGGGCGGCTCAAGCTTGGTCCTCGCCCGTTTCTTCGTGTCAGGGCCGGACAGCACAAGCGACATGCGTTTCGCGATATCGCGCTGGTATTCGACCTCACGCTCAATGAGAATGGCGTTGCAGCCCTCCCAAAACGCGGCCTCGCCCGTGGTGCCTGTTCCGGCGAACGGGTCAAGCACGGTGCCGCCCTTGCGGCAGACGAGGCGGACAAGCCAGCGCATGACATCAACCGGCTTGACGGTCGGATGCATTGACCCGAGACGGTCGTCGCCGTCCGCCTTCGCAGAATAGAAAAATCGCACTGCGGAACCGGAATCGTCTCGGGGCTCGCTTTTGGCCCGCGCCTCATATTTGCCGTGGGTGTTCTTAGTGCTTTCGCTTGGCTCCCGCCCGGTGACGCGGCCTTGTGCCCCTGCAGCACTTGGGAAGGCCGCCGTTACCTCGGCGCTGCCGTCCGTGATGATGTTCGCCGGGTAGCGCCCCTCGGAAGGCCTGGCTTCACCATCTTTGCAAAGGCCGCTGTTCTCATCGGTCCATGTGCCGCCACCGGCCGCGTTTCCGCTCCATCCCGTGACCTTCTCGGCGTCTATCTTGCAGGCGCCAACGTTGATTCCGCCGGTGCCGTGGGTAAGGATGTTCTCGGCAACGGTGCCATATAGCGGCTTGCGAGCCATGCAAATGGGCTCCCATGCCGGTTTCAGGTTCGTATTCCAGCCCTGCCATTCCCCTGCTTCTGGCGTCACCGCGACGTCGCCGTCGACCATGTGGTCAGGGTCTTCCATCCATGGCCGGGTATTGCCGACGCTGCGCTGGTAGGCCGGGGCGCCGCTAACCGGCTTCTTTTCGCGCTCCGCGCCAAGGTGCTTATCGATGGCCTTCGAAACGTTGAGGCCGTGAGGCATTCCGGTGCCGTAGCACCACGCCAGCATTCCGCCGAACGTGCTTTCCTCCAAGCACCTAAAGAACGCCTCGACCTGTTCGGCTGACAGCGTTTCCAAGAAACGGATCACAGCGGTATCGCTGGCTATCATGTTCAGCATCGAGTCCCGGACTTCGAAGCCGGCGGCGTCAATGGCGGCAGTCATGTGGTGATAGGTACGGGTGCCAGAAAAGGCGACGAGGAAGCCGCCAGGTTTTAGGACGCGAAGCACGTCGCGCCAGAATTCGGGGTCAAACGCAACCTCGCCCGTATCCCATTGCTTCCCCATGAACCCCCGGCCGAGGCGAGCGAAGGCGCCATCCTTGCCATGTTGAGCAGGCGCCGCATTCTCGCCGCCGAACCGCTTCCGGATGGATTCAAGTGCGTAAGGCGGATCTGTCACAACGGCGTCGACAGAGTTGTCCGGCAACGATTTGAGTCGCTCCCGGCAGTCGCCGGAAAGCAGCGAGACGCGGCCGTCCAAGAATTCGGTGTTGCCCATCATGTCAGAACAGATCCCCTTGATTTGGAGGCGGCGGCGGTGGCGCCGGTGCCGTCTCGACTCGGTGCTCGGGTTGGCGAGGTGTTTGCGTTTCGTCAACACGGTGCGCAAAGCAACGCCAGTTCCCGAGCCGTCCGACCCGAATTTTCACATTGTATCCGAAGCTTGCGGACTTACCGCAGACCTCGCACCTAAAGTCCCAAAGCCTGCCGTTTTCGTCCACGTTTGCTATAATCCGATAAACGTTGACATAATGCAAACACTTTCGGTTTACAAACGCAAGCCCAGAAATGGCCGCAATCGAAAGATCAACTCGGGAAAATTTTAGAGAAATCCAATTTGATTCCGCGCTGTGCCGCTATTTTGAGCAGTTTGGACATGTAGGCGGCAGGGATTGTCCCGCCCATCCCATCGGGGCGGCGGTCCAAATTGTCCCATCCTGTCACAGTTGAACGGCTTACACCAAGCAATCGTGCCAGTTCGGCACGCCTTCCGTTCGCGAACAATTCAGTGACGTATTGCAAAGGGGAATTAACTTTCATCATTGATATCGTTTGCTAAATGTTAACAAGTTTGATATGGCAGATCGATAACAGTGCATGAGTGAGGGAGTGAGTTGATGAAACCGAATGTTGATTGGTTTCGCCGGAAGCTTGAAGAGCACCGGCTTTCGCAATCCGGTCTTGGCCGAATGCTCGATATCGACAGGTCGACAATGAGCATGCTCCTGTCCGGCAAGCGGAAGCTCAAGCTTGAGAAGGCCGCCGACATGGCGCGGATACTTGGCGTCACCGTGTCCGATGTCATCGAAAACATGGGCATCCGGGTCGATGGCATCAAAGCCGGCGACGTCTCGGCGCCTCACCTCCTGCCGTTCGAAGGCTGGATTGACGAGAGTGCCCGCGTCCACAGCGAGCCCGGCGCGAGGCGAAAGAGAATCGACATCGGTGTCAGCGTCGAGCCCGGCGCAACCGCGTTTCAATTCAGGACACCTCAATCCAACATGGATGTCCTCGACGGCTGGATCGTGGTGTCCGGCGCGAGGCGGGAGCCCGACGACAGGATGGTCGGGCGGGGATGCGTTGTCGGCACGAAGGACGGGGAAATATTGCTGCGCACGATTCGGCGCGGCTACACCCCTGGCAGCTACAATCTTCTTCGCCTCGGCACCGCCGAACCAAAGGAAGCGGAGATTGAGTGGTACGCGCCGATCCTGCTGATGAAGCCCGCGTCGGCCTGATAAAACCGCTGGTCGGTTAATAACTTCGAATTTTATCATTTGGTTGCAGAATCCAGTTGACGCCATCGATAGCGTGTTTGCATATTACAAACAGTTAGCAAAACGCAAACGAAGGATTCGGGTAACATGCTGGTTTCTACGGGGGGTGTTTACCGCACGCGGAGCGGTAAACAGGTCGGGCCATTGCGGCCTTTTCGGGATGGCAAAGACGAGCCGACCCGGGACATCATGGGTCGCTCCGCGTGGTTCTACGCTGACGGTGTCGGCGCTTTCGATAAGCACGGCGAATACCTCACCGGCGGCGCCGCATGCCCTAATGACATCGTCGCTGAATGGGAAGGCGGCGGCGAAATCGACCGCTACATCCCCGTAGCGGAAGGCGCCCGCGAGCTTACGGTCGGCACCACGATCCCGATGGGAACCTTACTCGCCGAGGTCCACATATCTGGCGACAAAATCAGGATTTCCAAGGCATGGGTTGAGCCTACGGGCGGCCTTACCCATCGCCTCGACGGACAAGGCGTCGACACGCTTGGCGTGTTCCATTCCGGCCGCTGGCGGACCTTCCGCAGCATCATTGCTGCCGCAGCTGTAGCCGAGGTGGCGTCATGAGCAAGGCAGCTTATTCAGCCGACGCGGAATGGTTCTGGCCGCGCAAGGAGTCCACCTGGCACAAGCTCCGGAAACCGGACATCACCGCGACGGGCGCCGCTGCGCTGTTCGGGTGTAGCCCCTACATGACGCCGTTCGACATGTTCCACCAGATGGCCGGCAACATCACAGTTGAATTCACCGAAACGGAGCGAATGACTTGGGGCAAGCGTTTGCAAAACGCAATCGCTTCGGGCGTCTGCGCCGACAATGGTTGGCAAATCGTTGACGCCCACCCCTTCCTTTACGCCAGGTCCAAGGTAGTGGCAGGCATGGGGGCTTCCCCCGACTACGTCATCACTGACCCCGCGCACCCGGAACTCGGCTTCGGCTGTCTCGAAATCAAGAACGTCGACTTTTTCATCGCGGGCAAAGATTGGTCCGATGATGAGGCGCCGCCGCATATCGAGTTTCAGGTGCAACACCAACTCGGCGTCACCGGCTTTCTTTGGGGCGCCGTGGCCGGCCTTATCGGTGGCAACTCTGTGCGGACGTTCCGCCGGGACCGCGACGCCGAAGTGATCGGCGAAATCTTCAAGCGGGTCGAGGACATGCACGGCCGGGTCGCCAGGAATGAGGCGCCTCAAGCCGACTACCTCGCGGACTACGAAACCATCCGCACCCTGTACCGGCACGCCACGGTCGCGAAGTCCTTCGACTTGGACAACCCAGGCGAGGAACCCGCGCTGGACCCTGTGAAGCTCAAGGCCCTCATGACTGCGAAGTACGACGCCGACATCGCGGAAAAGCTCGCCAAGGAAGACAAGACCCGCGCGGCGGCGGAACTACTCGATTTCATCAAAGACACCGAAACGGTCTTCGGCGGCGGCTTCAAGCTTTCCGCATCCACGACGCACCGCGCCGCCTCGGTCGTGAACTACCCCGAAACTACCTATCGCAACCTCCGGCTGTCCAAGCCGAAGCCTAAGAAAGGCTCATAAAGTCATGACAACCGGTCAAGCTGTCGCCCTGGCGACCCCACCGTCACACCGCGCAATTTCGGTATTCTCAAGCGAGGCCGATTTCGCCGCCGGCCAGCGCCTTTGCAAAGCGCTTACCAGTTCGAACCTTGTTCCCGCCGCCTACCAGGGTGAGGGCAACATGGGTAACGCCCTGATCGCCCTCGATATGGCGAACCGGATGCAGATCCCGCCCATCATGGTTATGCAAAACCTCAACGTGATCGAGGGCCGGCCTTCCTGGGCATCGCAATTCATCATCGCCGCGCTCAATGCTTGCGGCCTGTTCTCGCCGATCCGCTTCCGCAAAGTGAACCTCGGGCAGCAAGAGGTTTCCAAGACCGAATGGACCGGCCCGAAAGGCGCCCGGCAGAGTCGCATTGTCAAAGCGACCGTCATCAACAAGGAATGCACCGCCTACGCGGTCGAGAAGGCCACCGGCGAGGTGCTTGAAGGCCCGACCGTGTCCATCGCCATGGCGGTAGCGGAAGGCTGGTATTTCCGCCCCGGTTCAAAGTGGGTGACGATGGACGACTTGATGCTCATGTATCGGTCGGCCGCTTTCTTCGGCCGCCTCTACGCCCCGCATATCCTCAACGGCATGTCAACCGCCGACGAAGCCATGGACATGGCCGAGATCAAAGACATCACGCCGAAGGCCGAGACGGTAGCGGCGGAAACGGAAACCAAGCCCGAGGGCAGGCCGAAGGGCGTTCATGCCGCTATGGCAGCGGCCAAGGCAGCGGACAAGCCGAAGCCGGCGCCGACAGTCATCGAAGCCGTGGCGGACGAACTGCCCGCCCATGATGAAGACGGCGTGTTGCTTGAGGTCGGCGAAGGTAACGCCGGCGGCGCCGATGGTGCCGACGATGTCTTCGGCACCGATGACGACGACGACAACTACGACCCGGCATAAGGAGCCCTCATGTCCGGTGTTGATCTCATTCGCGACCTTCGCATCGCAACGTCCGGCGCTCGCCGGGCGCTAGCGATATGCGAGCGTGCCGTCGCCAACGTGGCCGAGAAAACCGAGGCCGTGGCGCTGGCAATCGGACAAAGCAACGAAGCTCGCGCGGTGGCCTTTGCCGCCACCGGCGAGGTGCTTCTAACCGTAGATGACGTCGCAAGCGTTCTGCACGTCAGCAAGCCCACGCTCGCCCGCTGGCGGGTCCTGGGAACCGGCCCCGGCTACGTCAAAAAGCAGGGCCGGATTCTCTATCGGGCCGAGACAATCGAAAACTTTGTGACTTCGAAAGAGCGCACCAAGACGCGCGATGAGGGGGAGTGACATGGCCGCCGAGAATGAAGCCATCACCCGCACAGTAAAGCTCATTGTCGGAACCGACCGGGCCGCATTGGTCCGGTGTAGCGAGACGGGTCGCGAGGCCTTAATTCCTCTTGCCCTTGTGGACCTTGCCCCGGCGGGGCCGCTGCACGTCTTGACGGTGCCGGCGGACCTGGCGCGGGAAGCGGGTTTGCTGTGACCGTCCGCGACCTCGCCCACTTCGAGTCGTGGCTAACCGACCGGGGCGCCGAGGTGCTGGACGCGTCGAGCGAACGCGAGATCATCCGGGTTCGCTCATCAACCGGAACGCATGTTGTTTATGCGGACAAGACCGGAAAACAGCGGTGGCCGAAAGAACTTCTCGCCATCGTGAGCGAATACAACGCGGGCCGGACTCCGAGCCTTGCCGCGACCAAGAGGGGCGGCGCGGCGAGGCGGAAGACACGCGGCAGATACGTCGCGCTCACCAAGCGGGACGGGCCAGGGTGTTTCTATTGCGCCCGCATCCTGCCCGCCCCAGGCGCCCACTCTTCGCCGGATGACGAGGTAACCACCGAGCATCTTGTGTCGCGAGCGCATGGCGGACCCGACCACATGTCGAACTGCTTTCTTTCGCATTTCGCCTGCAACCAAATAGCCGGCCACATGAGCGCGCCGGAAAAGATCAAGCTTCGGGAAATGATGCGAGGGGCGAAATGACCGCGAAACCGGTTGAAGATTTTTCCGAGATCGATGAATTCGATCTGTGCAACCAACGCCGCTCAATGGCCGCGCTTAACGCGGAACGGAAGCGCGTCGGGATGCCAATCGCGGACATGGAAGACAAGTCCGGGGTGTCTATGAATTCGTTCTATGCGTGGAACGGCGGGCAACGCGAACCGACCCTGGGATGCCTCGTCGCGGTGGCGCAAACGCTCGGCTTCGATGTCGTGATGCGTAGGCGCAAAGCATGACCACGCTCGCGGAAATCAAATCAGAGATAGTCCTTTGACCTTCCCCGAGGCCATGCAGGCCGTTCTTGACGGTCACACGGTCCAGCGCACCGCGTGGAACCCTCGCCGCACCGTGCGTCTCTGTGGTGCCGTGGAACGGCGTCGATGAAGCGCTAGTCGTCTTCGACAAGAACAAGCTCGGCGACGTCCCGCCGTTCCCCTTCACCGCCAAAGGCGCGGACGTGCGCGGCGCGGACTGGCTAATTGTAGAGGTTACCGAATGACCAGGCACCCGCTTACCGACGAGCAAATCGCCGAATTCTGGCCCGACGCAGACCCGTCCGATATCCGCCGGCAGTTCGACGCCCTCATGGCCCATTTGACCATTTCCAAGGCGAGGCCCTTCCCGCGATTTCCCGAGCATATGGCCGAGATCGTGGCAGAAAAGGCGCGGACGCTGCCCGACCGCGTCAACGGCCTCAAGGCGGCTCTTGCCGGCATCCCCGAGCACTGGCGACAATACCAATGGTCCGCCGATGCGAAGCAATCTTTCGGCGAGAAGTATGTGCGCGTCATCGGCGATAGCGGGCACGGGACAGGTCGGCAGTGGATTGCAGCGATCCCCGCCGGGCCGAAAGGCAACTTCGGCACCGTCGCCGAGTACATCGCCGCCGCCAACCCGGACACAATCACAATGCTGCTGTCCGTATATGACGGCTTCGGATCGGACGCCGCTCGCGACGTCATCGCCGAACGCCGCCGGCAGATTGAGGTTGAAGGCTGGACGACCGAGCATGACGATAAATGCCACAACGATGGCGACATGGCCGATGCCGGGGCGTGCTACGCGCTCGCTGCGCATGTGCCGAGCGGCTTGCAAACCGGGAGCCGGCTTATCCAGAATCACTGGCCTTGGGTGTTCTCTTGGTGGAAGCCCGGCACGCCGCGCCGGATGCTTGTCAAAGCCGCCGCGCTGATCATCGCCGAAATCGAACGGCTGGACCGGCGAGACGCGAAATGAATCGCAGCGAAAATTTGCTTACGTCGCTTGCCGAGGAATGCACCGAAGTCGGGCAGCGCGTTTCAAAGGCGCTTCGCTTCGGCCTGGCCGAGGTGCAGCCTGGGCAACCGCTCACCAACGCCGAGCGGATATCGCAAGAGTTGACGGACTTGATCGCCGTCATGCGGATGGCGACCAATGAGGGCTTGATTCCGAAGCCGGACCTTAGCGGCGCCGCCATCGCTGCAAAGCAGGCCAAGGTCGAAAAGTTCATGGCCTACGCCCGCGAGTGCGGGGCGCTCGAATGAGCAGATACTACGACTACGACGACGCCTACGATTACAGTGATCCCGATGAGTGGGAGCCGGAACCGTGCAACGGGTGCGGCGCGCCCCACTATGGCGAGCATTACCGGCGCTGCCAGCTTGCGCCGGGACCAAAGACGATCTTGCAACGCCTTCGGCGTGCATGGTTCGACCGCTTCTACTATCGCCGCATGCTGTTGCCGTCGATCTATGATCTCGACATGAAGCTTCGCCGTTCCTGGCGCAAGCTACTCCGCCCCTCGCCGCCGAATCTGGACGACGACATTCCCTTCTAACCCTCGGAGATTTTTAGATGAACCTCAATGAATATGCCCGCGAGAGCCACGCCGATAACATGCAGTGGTGGATAGGCTTGGACGGCAAGAAAATGCAGCGGAACAAAGGTGAGCTTCTGATGCTCATGGTGTCCGAAATTGCCGAGTGCATGGAAGGTGAGCGCAAAGACCTCATGGACGGCAAACTGCCAAACCGTTCAATGGCAGAGGTGGAGCTTGCGGACACGCTCATTCGCATTTTTGATTATGCAGGAGCGCACGGGTACGACCTCGAAGGAGCCTATCAGGAAAAGCGCGCCTTCAACAAAGTCCGGGCGGATCACAAGATCGAGGCGCGGCTAGCCGCCGGCGGGAAGAAGTGGTGACGCCAGACAGGGCCGAGCGCATCATGAGAATCAAATCCGCCGAGGCGCGCGCCTCGGCGGATTTTTCGTTTCTAGCAGCGCCGTAAGTTCGCTATAAAGATGCCGGCTAGGCGGAACAAACAGGAAAAATCAGGCCATGGAATTTGTTGGCAGAGTGTTGGCAGGGCGTTTTTCGCTCTACACCTCGGAAACCCGCAAAGCCTTGAGAAATAATGGTGGGTGCGACAGGGATCGAACCTGTGACCCGCTGATTAAGAGTCAGCTGCTCTACCAACTGAGCTACGCACCCACTCGCCGGTAAAACCAGCGTCGGCGGGCATATAGCCGCCGCCATCGGCCATGTCCAGCCCTGCCGGATTCATTTCCCGACAAATCGCCTCGAGCCAATGGCGATCAGACAAACAACCGGCCTTCCGCCACCTTGACGGCATGGCCGCCGATACGGGCGGCGGCGAGTTTGCCGCCTTCGACAGTCAGTTCGAGGCGGATGCGCGAAGGCCGCCCCATCTCCAGGCCTTGCTCGATCCAACGCTGGGAAACACCCTCCCTCGGGCCGTCGAAATGCATGATCGCGCCGGCAAAGGCCGCCGCCGCTGAACCGGTCGCCGGATCTTCATAGGAAGGATTGCCCGGCACAATCATACGGACATGGAAGGCGCTGTCGTGGTTCACCGTCTCGCGACAGTAGACATACGGACTGGCGAAGGCCCAATCGCTCTTGCGTGGTGCCAGTTCCGACCACGCCTGGTTGTCCAGCCTTATCCGGGCCGCTGCCTCGAGGTCGGCGACCGGAATGGTCACATAGGGCACGCCGGCCGACCAGAACGAGACGCGATGATTCTCGAAGCCGATTTCGTGCGGCCCCAGGCCAAGCGCCGCCCCGATCGCCTCCGGGTCGGCGGACAATTCCAGCTGCTCCGGCAGTTTGGCCAGGTCGAACTCGGCAAAGGTGGCGCCGCCGTGCTTGCTGACGGCGCAGCGCACCGGGCCGATGTTTTCTTCCAGGACAAAGATGCCGGCGGTGTCGCCATCGCCAGCCATTTCGGCAAGCGCGATCGCGGAGCCGACGGTCGGATGGCCGGCGAACGGCATTTCGTAATCGGGCGTGAAGATGCGGATGCGGGCGCGGTGCTTGGGATTATCGGGCGGCAGCACGAAGACCGTTTCCGACAGGTTGAACTCACGTGCGATGGCCTGCATCGCGGTCATGTCCAGCCCCTTGCTGTCAAGCACGACGGCCAGCGGATTGCCGGCCAGCCGCTCGGTCGTGAACACGTCGTAAAGTAAGTAATTCCGGGTCAGCATTGTAGAAAGCCTTCTGCCTCAATCCCAACATGGGCGAAATTTAATTTGATATTTGAACCATTAGGCCTGATCTGTGCACTGATTGGGACATCACTGATATTATAGGGGTCCGGCGTGGACCAGATTGTCAATCTGCCAAAAGTGGAATCCGCTTCCACCATCGAGACGGCGCTCGGGCTTGACCACCAGGGTCTGAAGAAGAAACGCCGCCGCTTCTGGCTCTATGGCCTGCTTGCGCTGATCGTCATCGCGGCTGGCATCGCCGGCTACCAATGGTATGCCGGGTCTCCCGCCAAGATCGACTATACCACGGTGCCGGCCGCTGTCGCCGACCTCACGGTCGAGGTATCGGCGACCGGCACGCTGCAGCCGCTCACCCAGGTCGACATTTCGAGCGAGCTGTCTGGCGTCGTCCGCTCGGTCGCTGTCAACGAGAACCAGCAGGTGAAGAGGGGAGATGTGCTGGCGGCGCTCGACACGGCCAAGCTGGAGGTGCAGATCGAGCGCGCCGAGGCTTCCGCCAAGGCGGCGGCCGCCAATGTCGAGGACGCCACGGTAACCCTCACCGAAAACGAACGGGCGCTTGTGCGCGCGGCGGCACTCACCAAGCGCGGCATGGCGACGGACCAGTCGCTTGAAGCGGCGACCGCGACGCGCGACCGTTCCAAGGCAGCGCTCGACAGCGCCAAAGCCAATCTTGCCATCGCCAATGCCGATCTCAAGGCGCAGCAGACGGACTTCGCCAAGAGCACCATCTATGCGCCTATCGACGGCATTGTTCTGACGCGCTCGGTCGATCCCGGCCAGACGGTTGCCTCCTCGCTGCAGGCGCCGGTGCTGTTCGTCATCGCCGCCGACCTCAGGAACATGGAATTGAAGGCAGCGGTCGACGAGGCCGACATCGGCGCGGTCAAGCCCGGCCAGCATGCCCGCTTCACCGTCGATGCCTTTCCGGAACGGCCGTTCGATGCCGAGATCCGCGACATCTCCTATGCTTCGGTCACCACCGACGGCGTCGTGACCTATGACGCGCGGTTCGAGGTCGACAACAACGAGCTTCTGTTGCGGCCCGGCATGACTGCCACCGTTTCCGTCGTCACCAGAGAGGCCAAGGGCGTGCTCACCGTGCCGGCCATCGCCTTTCGCTATCGGCCGGCGCAAACAGCCGCCCGTGCGTGGAGCCTGAGCGACCTGTTCACGGGCCGCATGGGCCGTCCAGGCGGCAACCGCCAGCGCCAGGCGACGGCGCAGCCTACCGATGGCTCGCGCACGCTCTACGTGCTCGAGAATGGCCGGCCTCAGCCGGTCAACGTCAAGGCCGGCTCCACCGATGGCGAACTGACCGAGATCACCTCCGGCCTCGAAGAAGGAGCGCAAGTCATCACCGCCGCTCAGCAGCGGAGCTGAGACCGTGGCGGCGGGCGCGACCCTCATCACCTTCGACAAGGTCTGGAAAAGCTATGGCCAGGGCGAGGCCAAGGTCCATGCGCTGGCTGGCGTCGATCTTGCCATCCGCAGCGGCGAATTCGTCGCCATCATGGGTCCGTCCGGCTCGGGCAAGTCGACGGCGATGAACATCATCGGCTGCCTCGACACGCCGACCGCCGGAACCTACAGCTTCATGGGCATCGACGCCGGCCGTCTCGACCGCAACCGTCGCGCCATACTGCGCAATCTCTATGTCGGCTTCGTCTTCCAGGGCTACAATCTGCTGCCGCGCACCACGGCGGTGGAAAATGTCGAACTACCGCTGATCTATCGCGGCGTCGCCGCCCGCGAGCGCCACGACCTGGCCATGAAAGCGCTGGCCGAGGTCGGCCTTGTCGGCCGCGAGCATCACACACCGGCCGAGCTCTCCGGTGGCCAGCAGCAGCGCGTGGCGATCGCACGCGCCATCGTCACCAGGCCGACCCTGCTCGTCGCCGACGAGCCGACCGGCAATCTCGATACCGCCCGCACCCACGAGATCATGGAACTCTTGACCAGGCTGAACACTGAGCTTGGCCTCACCATCGCCATGGTCACGCATGAGGCCGATGTCGCTGCCTATGCCGAGCGCACGATTCGCTTCCTCGACGGCCACGTCGCCTCCGACACCGTGAATCTCGAGATGGTGTCACCATGATCTGGGAAACCGTCCGCCTCTCGCTGCTTTCGGTCCGCCGCAACGTGCTGCGCTCGTTCCTGACGCTGCTCGGCATCGTGATCGGCGTTGCCGCCGTCATCGCCATGCTCACCATCGGCTCGGGCACCACCGAAAAGGTAAAAGCCGATATCTCCAAGCTCGGCAGCAATCTGCTCGTTGTCCGTTCCGGCCGCCCGGCCGGGCCCGGCGGACCGGGAGGGCTCGACCAGGTGGTCCGTCCGCTTGCCCAAAAGGACCTTGCCGCGCTCGTCACCCATCTGAGCGGCGCCCGCGCCATTTCGCCGGCCTCGCAGAAGCAGGTCCGCGTCATCTTCGGCACCGAAAGCCTGACATCGGGTGTCACCGGCACCGATAGCGCCTATCTCGATGCGCGCGACTGGAAGCTGGTTTCGGGCCGCCCGTTCAGCGATTCGGAGACCCGCTCGGGCACCGGCGTCTGCCTGATCGGCGAAACGGTGCGCCAGCAGTTCTTTGGCGCAGGCGACCCCGAAGGCGAGATCATTCGCGTCAATCGCACATCCTGCAAGATCATCGGCCTGCTCGAGCCGAAGGGCTATACCGGCTTCGGCCAGGACCAGGACAACGTCGTGCTGATGCCGCTCGCCGCCTATCAACGCCGCATTGCCGGCAATCGCGACATCGAGTCGATCTACGTCGCCGCCGATGACAGGACGCCGACCACCGAGCTGCTGCCGCGAGTCGAGGACATCTTGCGCGACACACGCCGCATCACACCCGACCGCGAGGACGATTTCTCGATCCGCGACATGACCCAGATCGCCGACGCCATGGCGAGCGCCACCACGACGATGACCGGCATGCTGGGCGCGGTCGCCGGCGTCAGCCTGCTCGTCGGCGGCATCGGCATCATGAACATCATGCTGGTGTCGGTCACCGAACGCACACGCGAGATCGGCATAAGGCTGGCCATCGGCGCGCATGAAAAGCACATCCTCATCCAGTTCCTGGTCGAGGCGACCGTGCTGTCGCTGCTCGGCGGCATTATCGGCATCCTGATCGGCCTGGCGCTGGCCGGCCTGGCCTCGCTGACGCTGGCCATCCCGTTCGCGCCAAGCCCGGCGGTCATCCTGCTCGCTGTCGGCTTCTCGGCGCTGATCGGCATGGTGTTCGGCTTCTTCCCGGCGCTGCGTGGCGCACGGCTCGATCCGATCGACGCGCTGAGGCATGAATAGCGCGGCGCAGCGTGCGCCGCCTTCAGACGTTCCCCGAAATTTTTATCCTGCCCCCACCTTGCCCTCTGTCGCCGCACGGTTTGCGGTGATAGCAATCGCCTTGGGGACATGGGGGGAATAGTGGGATGAGCAAGAAAGAGCGAGTAATTTTGATAACGGTGATCGTCGAGGCCGCATTGGCGGGGCTCTGGTGGTACTTGGCCAGCTATGGCATGGCCAACCCCGATCATGTCACCGCCGATTTCCAGCAGGTTGTCGGTCAGACGATGGGAACGGCGATGGGGGCGCTGCTCGGTGTCGGCGTCATGCTGTTTTTCGTCGCCGCCCGCAACGATCGCAAAACCATCGAAAACAAAATGCGCCGTTAGAGCGACGTGCATCCACTTGGACGCACAAAGTACGCTCTAACACTTTGAACCTGTGCATCGCGCTTTCCGAAAATCGATTCCGATTTTCGGGCCGATGCATTAGTCCTTGTCGGCAAAATGCCACTCGATCAGTGGCTTCATATGCGGCATCAGCCCGTCCGGCAGGTCATCGGCGTTGCGGATGATGACAGGCCCTTCGATTTCCGGCTCGGCCTCGGCCGCGACAAAGGCGCTGATGCGCTGCGCGATCTCGTCGGCGGATGCCGTCTCGCGATAGCGGCGAAAGATCACTGTGCCGCTTGCTGTCGACAGGGCGTAATAACGCTTGCCGCGTGTTACGCCGGCAAGGTCGAGGCCGGTTTCTTCCCGCACCTCGCGGATCATGTTGAAGTCGACATCGACAAGGCCGCCGCGGAAGTCGGTTGGCTCGAATGAGCCGGCGGCGAAGTAGACGCGGCCGGCATTGACCGTGTGCGACGCCATGCGGATCGCGACCAGCGCATTGTCGCCGGCGACCAGCATGGCATGGGCATAGGCGTGCTCTGCCCCAGCCACCTGACGATTGCCGCGCCAAAGCATGAAGGTCGAGTAGCGCACCGCATGGCAGCGGCCGACAAGGCTGTTGTCGCGATAGCTGAGCGCCGAAAGCAGCACAACGGTGCCGTCGAACAACGCCGGATTGGCCGCGATCTCACGGCCCCAGTTCTCGGCGATCGCTTGCGCATTGTCGCGTTCGAACGGATGCGGGCCGGGGTCGAGCCTGACATTGACGGCGTCGACCGGCAGGATGACGTTGCGCGGCAGGTCAAAGGTCATCTTACTCTGAGGTGTGTTGAGATTCAGGTCAGGCCGAGCCGAAAATGGTGATTTCCGAGAACCGGAGCGGAGCGTACTTTTGGGTACGTGAGCACCGGAAGCGCAGGAAGCCGCCGTTTGCAGGCCGGCATCACCTGAATATCAACACACCTCAGGC
The DNA here is from genome assembly GCF_003952585.1 of Mesorhizobium sp. M6A.T.Cr.TU.016.01.1.1. NCBI lineage: Bacteria > Pseudomonadati > Pseudomonadota > Alphaproteobacteria > Hyphomicrobiales > Phyllobacteriaceae > Mesorhizobium > Mesorhizobium sp. M6A.T.Cr.TU.016.01.1.1. Next base: position 4,908,401 of record NZ_CP034452.1, on the reverse strand, counting down.
CATGTCCAGGGTGATCGCCACCGGACAGTGGTCGGACGCCTTCGGCCGGTCCCAGCCGGCACGCGGAAAGCGGTCCACCTCCTGGCCCGCCGGAAAAATCGTGCGCCAGGGCTGGCCGTTGCGGATGATGTCGGGAACGGCTGTCGTGTTCTTGCCGGCCAGGCCCTTCGACAACAGGATGTAGTCGAGCTGGCACAGATGCCGCTCCTCCGGCCCGCGCGTGTGGTAGAAGGTCCAGCGATCCATCTCCGGCCGCCGCTCGACCGCGTTTTCGCAAAAGCCGCCGGCGGTGAGCACGTTGAGGCAGGACTGGCTCTCGTTGACCACCTCGAAGCGGTAGCCGTCAAAGGCGTCGCCGGAAACCTTTACGCGCTGCCGATAATCGTTCATGTCGCCGCAGATCGCCCAGCGCTTGTCGGCAGCATGATCCCCACCGAAACGCTCCTCGATGATCCGGCGCACCGCTTGCGCCTCGGCGATGCGCAGCGGCATCGTCGCCTCGCGCCCGTCAAGACCGTTGCGGGGCGAACCCATCGACTTGAAGTGCACGAGATAAAGCGTCAGCGGCACGCCGCCTACCTTCAGGTCGATTTCCAGGCAGTCGCGCCGGAAGATGCGCTGATTGGCCTGATGCCCAAGCGCCGCCAGTTCAGGCGTGTGCAAGCCGAACTGCTCGAACGTGACATAGGCGTGGCTTGTCATGCGCACGAATTCGATCGGCTGGCCTTGCGCGGTCTCGTTGCGCATCATCACGGCGACGTCGATGCCGCGCGAATCGTTGCCGGCGGTGGTGTATTTCTGCCGGTAGCCGTGCCCGACCATCTTGAACAGATAGCCGTATTCGAATGCCTTCAGCGCCTCGATGTTGTCGACTTCCTGCATGCAGATGATGTCGGCGCGGGTGGCCGCGATGGCCAGCGCCGTCAACTGGCGCGTATCGTCGGATTGCGCGATCGCCCGCGCCTGCTCCAGCATCTTGTATTCGGCCTCGCTCTGAATGTCGAAGAGCGCCAGCGTGCGATCTTCGTTGAGCTGGTTGCGGTATCCGGAAAAATCAAACCTGTTCATCAGGTTTTCGACATTGAAGGTGGCGAGGCGCAGCGACATGGCGGTGACCTTTGCCCGCAAGCAAGCCCGAAAACAAGGGCCTGCCCTGCCCGCTATGGTTGACGGAACCTTCCGTTCATCCTCCGTTCAGGCGCGAAGTTCCATGAATGATGTTCTTCCCCGGGGTATTCTGGGCGTGGGGCCTGAAATCTCTTGGAGAGTGCAATGAACTCGCTCTTTTCTTCGACGGTCAAATCCGGGCTGATAGCCCTCGGTCTCATCTCCGGCATCGCCGCGCCGTCCGCCGCCGGCCCGATCATGCAACCCGAAATTTCGGTGCCCGCCAGCACCGTTGCACCGACAATCACGCCTGTCCGCGATAGCTGGGCTGGCGGCAACGACCGACGCTTCAACAACTGGCAATGGCGTCGCCATGACGGCCGCCGATTCTCAAGGTCGGGCAATTGGGACCGCGGTAACTGGCACCGTAGGCACTGGAATCGCGGAGACGACTGGCGTTGGCGTCATCATCGCCGCCATTACCGCGGCCGCTACTACGATGATGGCGCGGGCGCCGCGATTCTCGGCCTCGGCCTCGGGCTCGGCCTTGGCAGCATGTACAACAACAACTACAACTATTACGATGCGCCGCCACCGCGCCGCTATTATCGTGCAGGGTCGAGCGCTCACGTCCGGTGGTGCTATAATCGGTACCGCTCGTATCGCGCCTGGGACAACACATTCCAGCCCTATGGCGGTCCACGCCAGCAGTGCTGGTCGCCCTACAGCTGATCGACTGATGCATTCCGGACGGCGCCGTCCCCTCGCGGCGCCGTTTCATCTGCCCCATCTTCTCCTGAAACTATTCTCTGTCCGGCCGGGACACCGCGAAATCGTTTTCGCCGCCGACGATAACGCTATGTTTATCAGGCAGGCCTAATTATCTTGCCGATCGCACCACATGAAATGCGACGATCGCCGGGGATTGGGCGCGCGATGGCTGAAGACGAACACAGGGATCAACGCAGGCAGCGCGTCTTCAAGGGCGCGACGATCCTGACCGGCGTGACCAATTCCGAGGTCACATGCACGGTGCGCAACATGCATGCCGGCGGCGCCGAACTGAAGGTCTCGATCGACGCTCGCGTGCCCGACGAGTTCCTGCTCTATGTGCCGACCAACGGCATCGCCTACAAGGCAGCGGTCCGCTGGCGTCGCGAGGACCGCATCGGCGTCATGTTCACCGGCACCGCGCCAAAGCCCCACTGGCACTACGGCTAAATCCCTGAACCGCGCCCTCTAAGCAGTCGGCGAAATTAGGGGAGAGAGCCTCCTAGACTACCCCGACGAGCAGTGCCGCCCCGGCAAGGAAGGCAGAGGCGGAGACCCACAGGACCCAAAGCCCTCGCACCCTGCATTCGAGAACGGCCGCAGCGGGATTGGCGGGATCGTAGCGGACCTCGACCTTGTCACCCTGGAGGTAGCGCTCAGATTGACCGCTGACGAGGCTTGGCAGCGAGGCCGTCACGTTCGAGCCGAAAGCGATGCGATCGGCGGCATAGCGCTGGCCGACGACGCTATAGCTGTAGACGACGCGGGATTTGAAGACCGTTCGCCAAGGCCGGTATCCACCGCCCTGCAACCTGTCGCGGATCTGGAATTTCTGCAGGCCCGAAGCGTCGATGCGTCCCGTGGTGATAGGCCATTTGGCCGCCCGTTCTGCGAGCGACTTCTGGGCAAAGCCCATGCGCAGGATAAACAACCCCATGACAAGCAGCAGGGCCGCCGCGCCGAGGTTCTGCGGCATGGGCAAATGCGGCCCGATCGCCTCAAGGAGGCCGCCGACGGAAAAGACCAATACGAGGGCGCCAATTACCAGCCCCGCCGAAAGCTGGGCCATGAACTTGAGGGCGCCGTCAGGCATGGTGCGCTCGATTACCGCCTTGGCTGGATCGGACGGGTCGTAAAAAACGGTCACGTCGGCCCCCTTGGGAAACCGCGCAAGGGTTTCGGGAACGGCAAAATTTCCGAGATTCTCCTGCACGCTATAGCTCGAACTGCGGAATGTTTTCCCGCCGACCTTGTACTCGAAGGTGATCGCCGGAAAGTTTCGAGTCTCGGTTGAACCTCTGCGTTCCGAGCCGGATCCCAAACTGGTCACCACGCGAGCCTCCGCTCGTGACGAGACGATCTTTCCAGGTGCCGGAAGCCAGCGGCTGACCGCCCTCACCTCTCGCCATTTCAACAGGGTGGCAACGGTCAGCATGCCGGCGACCACGCATGCAAACCCGATCAGTAGAAATTTGAGTTCCAACTTGCCCCCTCGGCAATGCACGCCATACGCCACGCATGTATACCACGACGGCGAGAATACCGCGTCTGTTCAAAGGCCGGCGAGATCAGACGGCCATTGATGTGAAAAAGCCGGCAGAGCGCTCCGCCGGCTTTCCTTGCGCATCGATAGAATTGCGAATTAATTTTAGCCTTGTCGACCAGCTTGTTCCCCCGCGCGACCGCACGGCGAAGCCCGAGGACGCGCAAGAAGACAAACGTGGATTCGATCAGTTCTTGGCCTTGTCGACCAGCTTGTTCTTCGAAATCCACGGCATCATCGCGCGCAGCTTGGCGCCGACTTCCTCGATCTGGTGGCTGTCATTGTTGCGGCGGATGCCCTTGAAGCGCGACATGCCGGCGCGGTATTCCTGCATCCATTCCGAGGTGAACTTGCCGGTCTGGATATCCTTCAGCACGCGCTTCATCTCGGCCTTGGTGTCGGCGGTGATGATGCGCGGACCCGATACATATTCGCCCCATTCGGCGGTGTTCGAGATCGAGTAGTTCATGTTGGCGATGCCGCCCTCATAGATCAAATCGACGATCAGCTTGACCTCGTGCAGGCATTCGAAATAGGCCATCTCCGGTGCATAGCCGGCTTCCACCAGCGTCTCGAAACCGGCGCGGATCAGCTCGACCAGACCGCCGCACAGCACAACCTGCTCGCCGAACAGATCGGTCTCGCATTCCTCGCGGAAATTGGTCTCGATGATGCCCGAACGGCCGCCACCGACGCCGCAGGCATAGGACAAAGCCAGATCGAGCGCGTTGCCCGAAGCGTCCTGGTTGACGGCGACCAGGCACGGCACGCCGCCGCCCTTCTGGTATTCGCCGCGCACGGTGTGGCCGGGTCCCTTAGGCGCGATCATGACGACGTCGACCGAGGCCTTCGGCTCGATCAGGCCGAAGTGCACGTTGAGGCCGTGGGCGAAAGCGATCGCCGCGCCGTCGCGGATGTTCGGCGCGATCTCGTTTTTGTAGATGTCGGCCTGCAATTCGTCCGGCGTCGCCATCATCATCAGGTCGGCCCACTTGGCGGCGTCCGCCACGCTCATCACCTTGAGCCCGTCGGCCTCGACCTTCTTGGCGGTCGCCGAGCCGGCCTTGAGGCCGATGGCGATGTCCTTGGCGCCGGAATCCTTGAGATTGAGCGCATGCGCCCTGCCCTGGCTGCCATACCCGATGATGGCGACCTTTTTGCCCTTGATCAGGTTGAGATCGGCGTCGCGATCGTAATAGACACGCATTTTTCTTCCTTCCCGTTTTTGAATTCAGAGCATGATGCCGAAAAGTGTGAAGCGGTTTTCGGACGACATCATGCTCTATCTCTTTGATTTAGAGCCGGATTCCGATTTCAGGTCGACTTGACCTGAAATCATCCGGCTCTAGGGGCCTTGCGGCCCGGTTTTTGCTCCGTAGAGAGCGAGAAACTGCTGCGTCGCCCGGACGGCATCGCCGCCGATCGCCGCATCAGTCATTTCCAGCCGGTCGCCGAGCAGAAGGCGAATCTGCACGTCACGGGCGACCAGCCCGAAAAAGGTGCGGAATGCCGCTTCGGCATCCGAGAACTCGAGAAGCCCGGCCTGCTGGCCAGCTTCCAGCACCGGCTTCAGGCGCCTGGCCAGCGCGAAGCGGCCGTTCTCCAGCACGATGGCGCCGAGATCGTCCTTGCCGGATCCGGCGTGACTGACCGCGACGCGGTTGAGCGCGATCGAAGTGTCGCTCGAAATCACCTTGAGCCAGTCAGAAGCGAAGCGCCCGAGGCTCGCCGTCAGCGAGACAAGGTCGAGCCCCTTGCGGTCGACCGGGACCACGCGCACCTTGGAGGCCTGCCATTGCACCGTTGCAGTCAAAAGCCCGTCGCGATCGCCGAACCATTTGTAGAGCGTTTCCTTGGAACAGCTCGCCCGCCGCGCCACGGCGGTCATGGTCAACTGATCGCCCTCCTCGACCAGCAGGCGAAGGGCAGCGTCGAGCACAGCTTTCTGCCGCTCCGTCAGCGCTTCGCTGGTGTCGATGTCGGCGCTTGCCTGCAACAAACTCTTTTCCTGCTCGAAGACGGCGGCATTCACTCAGAGGCCAGTACCGTACGTTACGGTTCGGCACTTCTATGGCGTATTGTCCGAGCCGGTGCAAGCCCCTATCTCCATTTTGACGCCTTCCAAAAAGGACAGCCCTTACGGAGAACGGCGTATCACGGAGGGAAGATGCTCATCGGCCTGCTCGCCTTGACCGTTACCGCCGCTTTCGCCGGCGCCGCCATCTATGTCAGCGTCGCCGAGCAGCCGGCGCGGCTTCGCCTCGATGACCGGGCGTTGCTGCAGGAATGGCAGCCTTCCTACAAGCGCGGCGCCGCAATGCAGGCGTCGATCGCCGTGGTCGCCTGTGTTCTTGGTGTCGTTGCCTGGTGCAGACCGGCAGTCTCGCCTATCTGGTCGGGGCGGTGCTGATCATCCTACCCTGGCCATGGACGCTGATCGCAATGATGCCGACAAACCGATTGCTGGAGGCGATGGACGCGGCTGCCACCAATCCGCGGGCCAGGGAATTGATCATCAAATGGGGCAATCTGCATCTGGTTCGCGTCATGCTTGGCGTGCTGGCGGCACTGGCATTCCTCTGGGGCAGTATCTGAGGTCGCGCCAACGGCCACATCACTCCAGGGCGGCTGGATAGCGCAGCCGCCCAAGTAGAGCCGACAAGGTTTCCAGGTCATCGTTGGAAAGCCTGGCACCGACCAGCTCCACGATCGATCGTCCGTAGACGGCCCACATGCGGCGGCGCGTCTCGCGCCCCTTGCCCGTAATGCGGATAGTCTGTCCTCGCCCGTCATCGGCAACCCTGAGCTTCTCGACCAGCCCGTCCGCTTCGAGCCGCGCCAGCAGCCGGGAGATGTTGTATTGCGCAAACAGTGTGCGCTCGATCAGCTGGAATGGCCGCAACCCACCCTCACCCGCTTCGGCTAGCTCATGCAGCACGTCGTACCAGGCAAGCGGCGGTAAGCTGCTGTCCTTCAGCGCGTCTTCGGCTCTTTCCACCAGCTGGCGCGAAACGCGCATCAGGCGCGCCCAGGCCTTGATGGCCGCGGGCGAAGGATTGGTTTTCTCCGTCATGATTGCAGCATAGGCGATAGATGCAACTGCATCAAGCTTGCCAGTGGATGCAAATGCATCTATATAGATGCAACTGCATTGATAATGGAGGGTGCTACCATGAAACATGAAATCTGCAAGACCGCCGACATCCCGGAGACGGGCAGCCTGGTGGCCGACAAGCTCGTTCTCGTCAGCCACCACCTTTGTCCCTATGTGCAGCGCGCGGCGATCTCGCTCGCCGAAAAGGGCGTGCCGTTCGAACGCCTCACCATCGATCTTGCCAACAAGCCGGCCTGGTTCAAGGCGATATCGCCGCTCGGCAAAGTGCCGCTGCTGCGCGTGCAGCAGAATGGCGAAGAAACGGTGATTTTCGAGTCGGCGGTCATCCTCGAATTCCTCGAGGAAACGCAACGGTCCCCACTCCACCCTGCCGACCCGCTGGCCCGCGCCCGGCATCGCGCCTGGATCGAGTTCGGCTCGGCCATCCTCAACGCAATCGGTCGTTTCTATTCCGCACCGAGCGAGGCCGCCTTCCTTGCCGAAAGCGAAGGTCTGTCGGCAATGTTTGGTCGTCTCGAAGCGGAACTGGCGACTGGCCGAGCTGGACCATGGTTCGCCGGCGAGCGCTTTTCATTGGTCGATACCGTCTATGGACCAATCTTCCGCTATTTCGACGCCTTCGATCGGATCGGCGATTTCGGCATCCTGAGCGGAAAGCCGCTTGTCGAGGCCTGGCGGAAGGGATTGCACGAACGCAAAGCGGTGAAGAACGCTGTCACCCCGGATTATCCACAGCGCCTTCATGCATTCCTGCAAGCGAGGGGTTCACATCTTTCGACCATCATCCGCCGCAACGAGGCGGCCACTGCGCTTTTTTGATCCCGATCCGCCTGAACGGATCGACCACGGCTCCAGCCACCATCGAGGCAAGGATGTTTGGCGCCGGCGGGATTTTTGCCACTGACGCCACCAGCCTGTCGCGGACGAACGGCATCACGGTCGAAACCGACTGGTAGAACGGCGTCAGCATCAGCGACAGCGCCTGGAAGACCCGCACGTGCCACCGCCGCCCATGGGTTAGGCCCCGGTAGCGTCAAAAGCGTTCCGCGCGTCACGCACAGCACCATGATTGAGCTCGGCCCACTGAAGCAGCTGGTGCAGCGGCCCGAACATCGAGCGTCCGAGATCGGTCAGACTGTATTCGACGCTCGGCGGCTTGGTCGGGAATACCTCGCGATGGACGTAGCCGTCGCGCTGCAAATCGTGCAGCGTCTGGGTGAGCATGCGCTGTGAAATGTCAGGCACCAGCCGCCGTAATTCGCCGAACCGGTACGGCTTTTCTGCCAGCGCCATCATCAGCAGCGAACTCCATTTGTTGCTGATGCCCTGGATCACATCGCGAACGGGACAGTCCGCAATGTTGCCCCCGCCGCTGCCCGCTTTATAGATCTCGAGTTTCGATCTCAGACTGACGATCTTGCTGTCCATCGCTGGTTCCCTGCGCCTGCCTACCTCCCGCAAAACTGCCTTCTTTACGAGGGTCGGTCAATTCCTATTTTAGTGCTGGTCTCTTTTTGAGACTTATACAAGCACCCGCCGCTCCGGCGCAACGACAGGACTTCCCATGACCGAAACCCTTCTCGTCACCGGCGCCTCCGGCCAGCTCGGCCGCGGCGTCATCCGTCATCTGCTGGATACGCTCAAGGTCCCGCCCGCACGCATCATCGCCACCACACGCAACCCGGAAAATCTCGCCGAGCTGGCGGCGCGTGGCGTCGCCATCGGAGCCGCCAACTTCGACGACACGGCGTCGCTGGCCAGCGCATTCAAGGGCGCCGACAGGGTTCTGATCATCTCGACCGGCGAAATCGACCTGCTTCACGGCAAGCGGCTGAAGCAGCATCAGAACGCAGTCACCGCAGCCAAGCAGGCCGGCGTTTCGCATTTGCTCTACACCTCGATGCCCAACCCGGAGCCGGGATCGCCGGTGCTGTTTGCCGGCGATCACTACGGCACCGAGCAGGCTATCAAGGCGAGTGGCATCCCCTTCACGATTTTCCGCAATGGCTGGTACCAGGAGAACCTGTTCATGTCGCTGCCACACGCCATTGCCTCCGGGCAGTGGCACACATCGGCGGCCGACGGCCGCATCGCCCATGGCGCTCGCGACGACATGGCCGCGGCGATCGCTGCCGGCCTCGCTTCCGGGGCGACCGAAAGCACGACATACACGCTGACGGGTCCGCAGGCCTATACAGTCGCCGAGATCGCAGCCCTGGTGACCGACGTCACCGGCAAGCCCATCGAGGTCGTCCAGCTTTCGGATGAAGCGCTCACCGAGGGGCTGAAGGCCGCCGGCGTCCCCGAAGGTTTCGCCCCCGTCATCACTTCCTTCGACACCAACACGCGCTCCGGTCGGATCGCCATGGTGACCGACGCGGTCGAGACGCTTTCAGGCAAAAAGCCGCAATCGCTGAAAAATTTCATCGAGGCGAACAAGGCAGCTTTGGCTGGCTGACCGCGGAGGTTGCGACAAAGGCCGTGCCCCTTCGACAGGGCACGGCCTTTCGACTAGATAGCCACCTGCGTTCCGATCTCAACCACACGTCCGGTCGGGATCTGGAAGTACTCGGTCGCATCCGCTGCCGTGCGCGCCAACCCGATGAACAGCTTGTCCTGCCATACCGGCATGCCGGAATTGGGTGATGCCTTGAGCGAGCGCCGCGACAGGAAGAAGGAGGTCGTCATGATGTCGAACTTCCAGCCCTGCTTGCGGCAGATCGCCAGCGCACGCGGAATGTTGGGCTGTTCCATGTAGCCGAAGGTCAGCGTCACCCGCATGAACAGCTCGTTGATCGTTTCCATCTTGACCCGATCGCTATCGGGCACGAGAGGCTGCTGCGCAGTGACCACCGACAGGATGACGTTCTGTTCGTGCAGCACCTTGTAGTGCTTCAGGCTGTGCATCAGTGCGGTCGGCGCGCTGACTGGATCGCTGGTGAGGAACACGGCCGTACCGGACACCAGCTGCGGTTTCTTCTTCAACAAATTGCCGGCAAGGAAATCGAGCGGAATCTCGTTCCTGCGCGTCTTGTCGAAGAGATAGTGACTCCCGCGTATCCAGGTCCCCATGATCAGCCCCATGAGGCAGGCAACAGCGATTGAAACCCATCCGCCTTCCACGAATTTCACAATATTTGCCAGGAAGAAGCCGGTATCTATCGTGCCAAAGAGCAGCGCGAGCGCCGCAGCGAGCGCGATCTGCCATTTCCATTGCCACCGCATCACCACAAATAGCAAAATAGTCGTCATCAGCATTTCGCCTGTCACCGAAATTCCATAAGCGGAAGCCAGGGAACTCGAACTGCCAAAGCCGACGACCAGCAGCATTACGCCGAGCGCGAGAATGAGATTCACGCGCGGCATGTAAATCTGGCCGAGTTGCATCTCGGAAGTATGCTGAACTTCGATTCTGGGCAGAAGATTGAGCTGCACCGCCTGCCGGGTCAGCGAAAACGCCCCGGAGATGACGGCTTGACTGGCGATGACAGTCGCCGCTGTTGCGAGCCCGACCATCGGTATCAGTGCCCAATCTGGCAGCATCTGGAAAAACGGATTGTCGGGCACCCCCCCGTGAGCAAGAACGAACGCGCCTTGCCCAAAATAGCTGAGTAGCAGGCATGGGAAGACGATCCAGAACCAGGCTAGCACGATTGGACGGCGACCGAAGTGCCCAAGATCGACGTAAAGGGCTTCAGCACCGGTAACCGCCAGAAAAACCGCGCCGACGGTGAGAAATGCGCCCGTTTTGGCTTCGGCAAGATAGACGACTGCATAGTAGGGGTTGATTGCCAAAAGCACCGACGGATCGTCGTGAATGTGCACCAATCCGGCAATGCCGATCGCCAGAAACCAGAGCGCCGTCACCGGCCCGAAAACGGAGGCCACTCTACCGGTCCCGAAGCGCTGCACGGCAAACAAGACGGCAAGAATCACCAGTGTAATGGGAACCACGTATGGATCGAACGCCGGGGTCACGACGCTCAGCCCTTCCACTGCTGAAAGCACCGAGATGGCCGGCGTTATGATCGCGTCGCCGAAAAACAGTGCGGCTCCGCAGAGACCAATGGCAAGAATGATGCCAGAACCGGCCGGATAAGCTTTCCGGGCCAGCGCCATAAGCGACAGGGTACCGCCTTCACCCTTGTTGTCCGCCCGAAGCACGAAAGCGACATACTTTATTGTCACGATAATCGTCAGTGCCCAGACGATCAGCGACAGAATGCCCAGAACGGCACTGCGCGGATCGGTGCCGGACGAAGCATGCAGTGCTTCGCGAAGCGCATAGATCGGGCTGGTGCCGATATCGCCGTAGACCACGCCGAGCGCGCCAAGCATCAGGACCTTGGTGCTGTGCTGTTCGACCTTAGAATGGCTTGATTGTTCGACGGGTTCTGCCTCACTACCACTGTTGGTAAGGGCCATGGACAACACTCCGATAAGCGCGCGGTGCTCTACGCTTGCTGCGATGCAATATCAAGTGCCCCAACGTGATGGCTGCCATGTAAGCAATGCGAGGCTTCCATCTCTACCACCCACAGGCCTTCAGAAATCTCTTGACCGTGCCGGCCATGCCATACTCCAACGCATCGGCTGTCAACCCATGTCCGATAGACACTTCGGCCAACGCCGGGATGCGCTTTGCCAATGCCGGCAGGTTGTTCACCACCAGATCATGCCCGGCATTGACCTGAAGCCCGGCGGCAAGTGCGGCATCGGCGGTTTTTCCCAATCTTTCCAGCTCTTTCGCGGCCTTTTCCGAATCGGAATGATAGCTGCCATACGGACCCGTATAGAGCTCGATCCGGTCCGCGCCGGTGTCGCGCGCGGCCTTCACGCCTGCTGGATCCGAATCAGAAAACAACGACACGCGAATGCCGGTTTTCTTCAGGCGTTTGACGATCGGTGTCAGGAACGCCGCGTCGGCAACGAAGTTCCAGCCATGGTCGGAGGTGGCCTGCGCCGGGTCATCCGGCACCAGCGTCACCTGCTCAGGCTGGTTCTTTTCCACAAGCGCCAGGAAATCTTCGCTCGGATAGCCCTCGATGTTGAACTCTGCCCTGGGGAATTCGTCGTCGATCAGCGCCCGGATCTCCGGCAGGTCGGAATGCCTGGTATGCCGTTCGTCGGGCCGCGGATGAACAGTCAGCCCATGGGCGCCCGCGGCAAGCGCGATGCGTCCGAGCCCGGTCACGCTTGGCCACGGCAGATCGCGCCGGTTGCGCAGCATGGCAATGGCATTGAGATTGACGGAAAGTTTTGCGGGCATTTTGCGGGTCCGGGCTGATCTTGTCGCGCATCTATACCGCCTTTGACGGGAACAGACAGGGGGTTTCCGGTGTTCCAGACGGATGGATAATGGCCAGCAAGAGGAAGAGCCGTGAACTATCTTGAAGCCGTGCCGGCGGTTCGCCGCATCGACACCGACCGCGACGACCTGTTCGCCATCGACGTCGTCGGCCATGTGGCGGCGGCCGACGCCGAAAATCTGTTCGGTTTGCTGGAGGCGGCTTACGCGCTGCACCCGAAAATCGACGTGCTGGTGCGCTTGATCGACCATGATGGCGTCGACTGGGTCGATGTGTCGGACGAAACGCTTGAACAGGGCACGGCCCGTGCCGTGGAGCATGTCGGCCGCTGCGCGGCGGTCGGCGAGCCGAACTGGGTACCCGACGCGCAGCGCTTGCTGCCTGCTTCCTTGCCCGTCGACCTCAGGCATTTCGAGGCCAAGGACGAAGCTTCCGCCTGGGAATGGCTCGGCGCCAGACCGATTGCCCCGCGCTGACGCAATCCCAGTCCACGGGGCTGCGGCTCGATCGGCCTATCTGACGATCGTCAGCCGTTCGGCCGCTCGCGTGATCGCGGTATAGAGCCAGCGCTGGCGGGTTTCCTTGAACGCCCAGCTTTCGTCGAAAAGCACGATCTCGTTCCACTGCGAGCCTTGCGCCTTGTGCACGGTCAGCGCGTAGCCGTAGTCGAAATCATCAAAGCGCTTCTTCTGCTGCCAGGGAATATCGGCGTCCGGCTCCTCGAACGCCGCTTTGAGCAGCTTGATCTTGGCGACGCCGCGGTCCGGATCGTCCTCCTCCGGTGAGACCAGCAAATTGATGCCGGGTTTCACCGTCTCGCGCGACGAGGTCATCACCTTCCACAGCGAACCGTTGAGCAACCCCTTGGCAGGGTCGTTGCGCAGGCAGACGAGCTTGTCGCCGGCCTGCGGATAGTCGGCATTGAACCCCTTCAGCTCGCGCAGCCGCTTATTATAGCGACGTCGCGTCCTGTTGGTGCCGACCAGCACCTGGTCCGCCTTCAGCACCAGCTCCTGGGTGACGTCTTCCTTGCCGATCACCTGCGCTGTGCCATAGTCGCCGCGCATGAATTCGCGGCCCTCGCGCACGTCGAGCGCCAGCCGGAGGATCGGGTTGTCGCGCGCCTGCCGGTGGATTTCGGTGAGCAGAATATCCGGCTCATGGTCGGTGAAGAAGCCGCCGCCCGAGATCGGCGGCAACTGGCCGGGGTCGCCGAGAACAAGGATCGGCGTGCCGAAACTCAAGAGGTCACGGCCAAGCTGTTCGTCGACCATCGAGCATTCGTCGATGACGACCAGTTTCGCCCGCGATATCGGGCTCTGCCGGTTGAGCGAAAAGGTCGGCGACATCGAGGTCTTGCCGGTCACCTCGTCCGCTACCGATTCTTCGCCCTTCGGCCGGTAGATCAGCGAGTGAATGGTGCGGGCATTGAGCGCGCCCTTGGAACGCAGCACCTGCGCCGCCTTGCCGGTGAAGGCGGCGAACTGCACCTGGCCGTCGACATGCTCGGCGAAATAGCGCGCCAGCGTCGTCTTGCCGGTGCCGGCATAGCCGAACAGCCGGAAGAGCTGCGGCTTTCCGGTCTTGAGCCAGTTGGCGACCGCTTTCAGCGCATCGTCCTGTTGAGGGGAGAATTCCATCAGCGGGAGAGACCGGATTCGCGAGGGAAAGACAAGGCCGACAGCCACCGCCACCGATCATCGGCGGCAGGCCGCACCGCTCCAATGACGCAAGTTATCAGGCGGGAGGCGGAACGTAAAGAGAACGAAGTCGGGCCGCCACGACCTAGCCGGTCGGGTCGCCACGACCTTCGGTCGGCCTGGGATCGTTCTCGAGCAGGATCGGCTTGCCATGCGGCGTCGCATGCGCGGCGCGTTCCCAGGCGGCGGCGAGCGCATCGACGTCGCCCTTTCCGGCAACCCTTTTGGCCGACAGCAAATTTTCCAGCGCCGCCAGCCAGTGCTCGTAATAGTCATGGCCATCGCTTGCGGCACCCGGCTTCTTGACCTCGGCGGACAAGGCGTCCGCCCATTCGCTCCAGGAAAACAAGCCCTTGTCGTGCAGCGCAACCGTCATGGCGAAGGCTTCCGCTTGCCATGGCTCGGCGAATACCGGCGCATCGAGGCCCGCGGGCAGCTTGGCAGCGTGTGACTTCGCCTCACGCTGGCTCAAGGTAGCTCTCCCAGGCGTCGATCGACACGGTCAACGTCGGATCGGCGCCATCGCCCCAAATCTCCGCGCCGTCGAAAGCCACCGTATAGACCCATTGCGGGTTTTCGCCCTGGCCGTGCGCATTTGTATCAGGGAAGACAAAACCATCGCGCACAGCCTCGACGACGCCCTGCTTGCCGCGTGCGTAGCGCGGCAGCCTCGTGTGGCCGGTCGGATGAAAATTCTTCGTCCGCACGAGGTCGCCCAGTTTGAACCGCGCCGATGTGGCAATCGGCCGGTCGCAGGGGCCGCCCTTGGCCAGCACCGCCGGCACGTTTTCGGCCTTCAGCACTCGCTTTGGCGTCGCCGCAGGGTCGACCGCCTTGCCCGTGGCCAGATCGCTATCGCTGACGAAGCCGTGTCGCTTCAGCAAGGTTTCGAGCGCCTTGATCCAGATCTCATAATAGCTGGAGGCATAATAGTCGGCGGGATGCAGCGATTCCCGCGCATGCCGGCTCTCGTCGATATTCCAGGCGCCCATAGCGCCGGCGCACAGCGTCACGCCCAGCGCCCGCCTTTCCCAGTCGGCATGGAAATAAGGTTCGTCCTTTTCGGGCGCGACCGGCCCGAACCCCATCTGTCCGCCGAGATCCTGCGGCCCGTTCATGCCGGCTCCCGCGCCAGTCCGGTGCCGATCATGGAGTCGCGCGTCACCAGATCCGCCAGCCGCTCCTCGCTCCAGCCCTCGGTGCCTTCAGGCCGCATCGGCACGACGAGGTAACGCAACTCGGCGGTGGAATCCCATACCCGGATTTTTGTCGTCCTCGGCAGTGTCAGTCCGAATTCCTCGAGCACGCTGCGCGGATCGATGACCGCGCGCGAACGATAGGGCGGCGCCTTGTACCACACCGGGGGCAACCCAAGCACCGACCACGGGTAGCAGGAGCACAGCGTGCAGACGACGAGGTTGTGCGTGTCTGCCGTGTTGAAGACAGCCCGCATGTGCTCACCCTGCCGGCCGGTGTAGCCGAGCGAGCCGATCGCCGCCGTCGCGTCGCGCTTCAGCCACTCGGCATAGTCGGCATCGACCCACGCCTTCGCCACCACCTTGGCGCCGTTGCGCGGACCGATTTTTGTCTCGTAGGTGTCGACGATCACGTCGATCGCGGTCGGATCGATCAGCCCTTTCTGGGTGAGGATAGTCTCCAGCGCGCGCACCCGGGCGGCAAAAGGATCAAGCTCGTTATCGTGGTGGTGATCATGGTTGTGGGACATGGCCATAAAACTACGACTGCAAGCATCTCATCGCAAGCGCCGCGGCTTGGGCCAGCCCATTGGCCTCTATTCCGCTGCCGCCTTCTGCGGCTCGCCCTGCAACTCTTCTTCGCCCTCGAACAGCGAAGGCTGGTCGACGGCTTCGACGGGTGGCTGCTCGTCCCGACGCCTCGGCCACAGCCTGACAAGCCAACCGGAAAGATGCTCCATGTAGACATAGATGACCGGGGTGACGAACAGCGTCAGCGCTTGCGATGCGACCAGGCCGCCGACCACCGCCACGCCGAGCGGCTGGCGCAGTTCGGCGCTGGCGCCGGTGCCGAGCGCGATCGGGATCGTGCCCATCAGCGCCGCCAATGTCGTCATCATGATCGGACGGAAGCGCATCAGGCAGGCTTTGTGAATGGAATCGAGCGGCGACATCCCGTCGCGCCTGAGCTCGAGCGCGACGTCGATCATCATGATGCCGTTCTTCTTGACGATGCCGATCAGCATCAGGATGCCAATGACCGCAATCACCGACAGGTCCATTCCCGCAAGCCGCAACGCAACAAGCGCGCCGAGCACCGCCGACGGCAGTCCGGTCAGGATGGTCAGCGGATGGATGAAGCTTTCATAAAGGATGCCGAGGACGATGTAGATGGTCAGGATCGCGCCGCCGATCAGCAGCCCCTGGTTGGCAAGCGAATCCTGGAACGTTTTCGCCGTGCCCGAAAAAGTAGTCGAGATCGTCGCCGGCATGCCGATCTTTTCCTTCAGCGCATTGATGCGGGTGACGCTGTCGCCGAGCGCGACGCCCTGCGGCAGATTGTAGGAGATGGTCACCGCCGGAAGCTGGCCGAGCTGATTGACGGTCAAGGCACCGGCGGTCCGATCGACACGAGCGAAGGCGCCGAGCGGCACCAGGCTGCCGCTGGCCGTTCTCACCTTGATCGCCAGCATCCTTTCTGGCGACCACTCGATTCTCGGGTCGAGCTCCATGATCACCTCGTAGCTGTCGGCTGAGCCGAAGATGGTCGACACCTGCTCGGTGCCGAAACCGCCATAGAGGCTGGAGCGCAACGTATCGGTGTCGACGCCTAGCGTCGCCGCCTTGTCGCGGTCGACCACCAGCGACGCCTGCAAGGCGTTGTTCTGCAAATCATTGGTGACGTCGGTGAAGGCTGCGTGATCGGCGGCCATCGCATCGGTGAGCTTCTGCGCCCAAACGTCCGCCGCGCCTATGTCGAGGCCCTGCACAACGAGCTGATAGGCGCTGGCCGAAGCGCGCGCGCCGAGCCGCAGGTTCTGCACCGGCTGCATGAAGGTTTCGATGCCTGGGACATTGGCCAGCTGCCGCCGCAGGTCCGAGAGCACCTTGTCGAGATCGGGGCGCTGGTCCTTATCCTTCAATTGCACATAGAGCCGGCCCTGGTTGAGCGCATTGTCTCCGCTGCCTACCGACCACCCGACATGCGAGACATGGGGTGAATGGGTGAAGACATCAGCCACTTGCCCCTGCAGCTTCACCATGGCGTCGAACGAAATGTCCTGGCGCGCGGTGGTCGTCACCGAAATCTGGCCGATATCCTCCTGCGGGAAGAAGCCTTTCGGCGAGGTCTGGATCAGCCAGACCGACATTGCGGCCGTCCCGACGAAGACGAGAAAAACCAGGAAACTGTGCCGCAGGCAAAAGGTCAGCAGCCAATCATAGCCCCGCATGAAGAAACCGTGCCTGCCGCCTTCGCCCTGGGCTGCTTCGCGGTCGGCTTTCGACACCGACAAAAGCCGCGAGCACAGCATCGGCGTCAGCGTCAGCGACACGAACATCGACGCCAGGATGGCGACCGTCACCACCACCGCGAATTCGTTGAAGATGCGCCCGATCACTCCGCCCATCAAAAGCACCGGAATGAACACCGCCACCAGCGAGATCGAGATCGAAATGATGGTGAAGCCGATTTCGCGGGCGCCCTTGAGCGCCGCATCGAGGGCCGAGAGCCCGTCCTCCTCCATGTGGCGAAAAATGTTCTCCAGCATGACGATCGCATCGTCGACGACAAGGCCGACCGCCAGCGTCAGACCCATCAGCGAGATGTTGTCGATGGAAAAGCCGAACAGGAACATGGCGCCGAGCGTGGCGATCAGCGAGATCGGCACCGCCACCGCCGGGATAATCGTCGCCGTTACCCGGCGCAGGAACAGGAAAATTACCATCACCACCAGCGCGATGGTGAGCAGCAGCGTGAACTGCACGTCGTCTACCGCCTCGCGGATCGAAGTCGAGCGGTCGTTGAGCAGCTGGATGCTGGCCGCCGCCGGCATCTGATCCTGGAACGACGGCAGCATCGCCTTGACGCGGTCGACGACGTCGACGGTGTTGGCATCGGGCTGGCGCTGCACGGCCATGATGATCGCGCGAGTGCCGTCGTACCAGCTGGCTGTCGTCGTGGTCTCGACTGAATCGATGACGCGTGTCACCTCGCCGAGCCGCACCGGACGGCCGTTCTTGGTGGCTATGATGATGTTGGAAAATCCCGCCGCGTTGGTCAGCTGCGTATTGGCGGTGATCGTCAGCTGCTGCTTGTCGTTCTGCAGCACGCCGAGCGGCGTGTTGCTGTTGGCCGAGGCGATCGCCGTCTGCAGCTGGTCGATCGAAATGCCGCGTGCGGCGAGCGCCGTCGGATCGATCTGGACGCGCACGGCGTACTTCTGCTGCCCGAAGATCGAGACCTGCGCCACGCCGTCGATCGTCGACAGCGACGGCGAGATCACATTCTCGGCAAAGGCATCGAGATCGGTCAGCGGAACCGTGTCGCTGACCAGCGACATCAGCAGGATCGGCGCATCGGCCGGATTGACCTTGCGGTAGCTCGGCGGGCTGGTCATCTCGGGCGGCAATTGCCGCTGCGTTCGCGCGATCGCCGCCTGCACGTCGGCCGCCGCGGCGTCGATATCGCGGTTGAGCACGAACTGAATGGCGATCGAGGTCGAGCCGAGCGAGTTGGTGGTGGAGATCGAATCGATGCCGGCGATGGTGGCGAACTGCTTGATCAATGGCGTTGCCACCGAGGTCGCCATGGTTTCCGGCGAGGCGCCGGGCAGCGAGGCCGAGACGTTGACCACCGGAAACTCGGCGCTCGGCAGAGCGGCCACCGGCAGGAACTTGTAAGCGAACAGCCCGCCCAGCACGAGCGCGAAGGACATGAGTAGGGTGGCGACGGGCCTGCGGATGCAGAATTCGGAGATCATGGACGCGCCTCGCCAGTCTCGGCAACCTTGGGAGACGCTTTATCACTAGGCCTAGTCGAAGCTTCGGCTTCGCGGACCGGCGAGCCGTTCTTCAGCCTTGTCTGGCCCTCGACGACGACACGTTCGCCGCTCTTTAGCCCTTCGCCGATAGCGCTGCTGTCGCCTTCGGTCAGTGCGACCTGCACGGGCCGCATCTCCACCGTGTTGTCAGGCTTGATCACATAGACAAACGGCCCCTTCTGGCTGGGCTGGACCGCAACCGTGGGAACGGAGGTCATTTCCGGCATGATGCCGGCATCAAGCACGACATTCACATATTGGCCTGGCCACAGCGAAAGATCGGCATTGGGCACGCTGGCCCGCGTTGCGATCGTGCCGGAGGAGGTGTCGACGCTGGAATCGACGAAATCGAGGGTTCCCTTGCCGATCGGCGTCGGATCGCCGTCCCTGGTCAGCGTGACCGCGCCCTCCTGCGGCGCCGCCAGCGCCTTGTGCAGCAAGGCAAGATCGCTTTCCGGAAGATTGAAGTTCACCTGCAGCGGGTCCACCTGGGTGATGGTCACCAGCGGGGTCGACGAGCTGTTGCCGTTGCTGGTAGTGACGAGATCGCCAATCGTGACGCTGACCGCGCCCAGCCTGCCGGAAATCGGCGCCGTGATCGTGGCAAAGCCAAGCTGGACCTCGTCCGCATCGATCGTCGCTTTGTCGGCGTCGACCGTGGCCGCGGCGGACTTCTGCGCGGCGATCGCCTGATCGTAGGTCTGCTGCGTGCCGGCCTGCCTGGCGACAAGATTCTTGGCGCGCTGAAGATCGGCCGTGGCACTTGCAAGCAACGCCTGGTCCTTGGCGAGTGTCGCCTGGTCACGGGCCAGTTGCGCCTTCAGAGCACGATCGTCCAGCGAGAACAGAAGGTCGCCAGCCCTCACCATTTGCCCGTCCTTGACGGCGATCGATGTGATCTGGCTCGAGATCCGCGCGTTCACGCTGACCACGGCGGGGGAGGATACGAAGCCGATGGCGTAGCGCCGGATCGGGAAGTCGGCCTTCGAAGCGGTGGCGGCAACCACCGAGGTAGAACGTGCGGCATTTGCGGCGGCCGCCGGTTTGTTAGGTGCCGCCTGCTCCGCTGACAGCATCTGCCGGACCTTCTCCGTTGCGGCGGGCGAAAGATAGAGCCCAGCCGCGACAAGGCAGGCGACCGCAAGCACCGCAAGCACGATCTTTCCACGCATCGCCAAAAAGCCTTCTATCCGACACGCCGTGGTTCGGTGGTCATATCTGGCAAAACTCGCAGCCTGGTGCCGCGGTTTCACCAAATAGATAGAAGGCGCCGAGGGCGAAAAAGTGCCAAAACCCGGCATTACGAAGATTTAATGTGCAGTGCACAATAAAGCGACAGCTACCGCAGCATCGGCCATAGCGTCGCCGCCAGCAGCACGCCCATGGCGATGTTGAACCATTTCAGCCGCACCGGATCCGAGAGAAAACCGCGCAGCGCCATGCCGAAACCTGCCCACGCCGAAACACTCGGCAGGTTGACGACGGTGAAGGCTATCGAGATCAACGCCACCGAAAGAAACGGATGCTCCGGAATGGCATAGACGGCCATGGCGGTGATCGCCATCACCCAAGCCTTGGGATTGACCCACTGGAATGCTGCCGCATCGATGAACCGCATCGGTCGCGCCTTGGCCTCGCCCTTACCGCTGAGCGAACGCGACATGGCGATCTTCCAGGCGAGGTAGAGCAGGTAGACGCCGCCCGCGATCTTCAACCCGGTGTGCAGCACCGGAAACGCAGTCAGCACGGCGCCCAGACCGAAGCCGACGGCCAGCAACAGCACGAGAAAGCCGATGCTGATGCCCAGCATGTGCGGAATGGTTTTGGCGAAACCGAAATTCACGCCGGAAGCCAAAAGCATGAAGTTGTTCGGACCCGGCGTGATTGAGGTCACGAAGGCATAGACCAACAGGGCGAGGAATGCATCGAGGGTCATGGCTTCCTCCAAGCAGGTCAGCAATATTGTCCTTTTACCTCAGACGCACAAAGGCCACCTCACGGCGGCAGCCGGGCCAGAAGATCAGGATCAAGGCGACAGAATAAATACAGGCGGCGCCAGAGCACTGGACCCAAAGCGCCGGGCGATCACATCCCTTGCGGACCGCGGTTCAACGCCGCCACGCCGGTGCGGCAGATTTCAACCAGGCCGAGCGGCTTCATGATGGCGATGAACTGGTCGATCTTGGAACCCTTGCCGGTGATCTCGAAGATGAAATGCTCGGTGTTGGCGTCGATGACGCTGGCGCGGAAGGCATCGGCCAGCCTCAGCGCCTCGACGCGGGCTTCGCCGGTGCCGGCCACTTTCACCAGCGCGAGCTCGCGCTCCAGAGGCCGATCCTGGCCGAGCTCATGCGAGCGCACGGTGAGATCGACAACACGGTGCACCGGCACGATGCGCTCGAGCTGGTGCTTGATCTGCTCCAGCACATGCGGCGTGCCGCGCGTCACGATGGTGATGCGCGACAAATGCTTCTCATGCTCGGTTTCGGAGACCGTCAGGCTTTCGATATTGTAGCCGCGTCCGGAGAACAGGCCGATGACCCGGGCCAGCACGCCCGGCTCATTGTCGACCAGCACGGAAAGCGTGTGAGTCTCCGGCTTTTCCGTTTCCTTGGCGATGAAGTAGGCGGAGCCGGTCGGTTGAAGCTGTGCGTTCATGACATGAATCTCGATTTCAAACTTTTGAGCTAATTCTCTGTTTCCGCACGGCTTCTTCCAACAAGCCCTGCCTCGGCCTGGGGGCTACACCAGTTCCCTGCCCTTGGCGTCGATGGCGTTGGCCACCGCCTCGTCGGTCGCCTCGTCCGGCAGAAGCATCTCGTTATGCGCCTTGCCCGACGGGATCATCGGGAAGCAGTTGGCAAGTGTGGCGACCCGACAGTCGAAGATCACCGGTTTCTTCACCGCGATCATCTCCTTGATCGCGTCGTCCAGCTCGTCCGGTTTCTCGCAGCGAATGCCATGGCCGCCATAGGCTTCGGCGAGCTTGACGAAATCCGGCATCGCCTCGGTGTAGGAATGCGACAGCCGGTTGCCGTGCAGAAGCTGCTGCCACTGCCGCACCATGCCCATATACTGGTTGTTGAGGATGAAGATCTTGATCGGTGCGTCGTGCTGCACCGCCGCGCTCATCTCCTGCATCGTCATCTGCACCGAGGCATCGCCGGCAATATCAATGACCAGCGCATCCGGGTGTGCGATCTGCACGCCGAGCGCCGCCGGCAGGCCGTAGCCCATCGTGCCGAGCCCACCGGAGGTCATCCAGCGGTTCGGCTTCTCGAAATGATAGTGCTGCGCCGCCCACATCTGGTGCTGGCCGACCTCGGTGGTGATGTAAGTGTCCATGTCCTTGGTCAGCGCGTAGAGCCGCTGGACGGCATATTGCGGCATGATCACATCGTGATTCATCTTGTAGGCAAGCGAATCCCGCGCGCGCCATTTCGCGATCTGCTCCCACCATGGGTGGAGCGCCTTCTTGTCGGCCTTGGCAGTCGCCCGCCACAGCCGCACCAGATCCTCCAGCACCCGGCCGACGTCGCCTATGATCGGCACATCGGTGTGGACGTTCTTATTGATCGAGGACGGATCGATATCGATATGGATCTTCTTCGAGTTCGGCGAGAACGCGGTGAGCCGGCCGGTGATACGGTCGTCGAAGCGCGCGCCGATGCAGACCATGACGTCGCAATCATGCATCGCCATGTTGGCTTCATAGGTGCCGTGCATGCCGAGCATGCCCATCCAGTTCTTGCCCGATGCCGGATAGGCGCCAAGGCCCATCAGTGTCGAGGTGATCGGGAAGCCGGTGAGGTCGACCAGTTCGCGCAGCAAATGGCTGGCTTCCGGGCCGGAATTGATGACACCGCCGCCCGTATAGAGGATCGGCCTTTTGGCGTTGGCCATCAGTTCGACCGCCGCCTTGATCTTTTCCAGGTCGCCCTGGACCTTAGGCTGATAGCTCGTGCGCGGCGCCGTCTGCGGCGGCACATAGATGCCCTTGGCGAACTGCACGTCCTTCGGGATGTCGACGACGACCGGACCGGGACGTCCTGTCGTCGCGACATGAAACGCCTCGTGGATGATTGCCGCGAGCTCGTTGACGTCCTTCACCAGCCAATTGTGCTTGGTGCAGGGCCGCGTGATGCCGATCGTGTCGCACTCCTGGAAGGCATCCGAGCCGATCAGCGATGTCGGCACCTGGCCGGTCAGGCAGACCAGCGGGATCGAATCCATCAGCGCATCCTGCAGCGGCGTCACCGCATTGGTGGCGCCCGGCCCCGAAGTCACCAGCATGACGCCGGCCTTGCCGGTCGAGCGCGCATAGCCCTCCGCCGCATGGCCCGCGCCCTGCTCGTGACGGACAAGGATGTGCTCGACCTCATCCTGCTGGAAGATCTCATCATAGATCGGGAGAACCGCGCCGCCCGGATAGCCGAAAACATGCTTGACGCCATTGTCCTTCAGCGCCTGCACCACCATTTCGGCGCCGGTCATTTCGCGCCGCTCGTTCTGTCCACTGCTCATCGGTCTGGTCCCGTACTGTCCGCCATCAGGCGATTGCTGGTCGTTTAGTCGTGTTTCGGGCAATAAAAAAGGCCCCCGAGGGAGCCTGTGTGTGCGCATGGGAGGTTTTCGCCCGGCGGTTACACCGCCTTGCCCACGCGCTTTCCTACTACGAGAATGAGTGCCGTTTTCATGGTGGCGGACAATAGAATTGGTTTTGCGCCGCTGTCAACGGCCAATGTGCACAACGCCAAAACGGTTCGGGGCGGTTGGCCGTGTCAGACAGGCCCGTTGGCGCCCATCGCGTTGAACCACCGTTCCGGTACGACCGCCGGCAGGATCAGTGTCCGCGATCGTCCCGATAAGCCATTGAAACCACGCCAAACTATTTGACGACGTGACGCGGCGCATAGTTTGCCGCGATACTCCGGCCAACCGGACTGGGAGGGTCCGGCAAAGCCACGATGACGACCAGGACTTCACGGGAGGAAATTTGATGCTCGACAAGGCCCCAGCCCAGAAACTGACCGACCTGCTCGACCAATTCGGTGCAGCGCTCGCCGCCGGCGACATCGACAAGGCGGTCGGGTGCTTTCAGGAAGACTGCTACTGGCGCGACCTGGTGACCTTCACCTGGAACATCAAGACCATGGAAGGTCGCGACCAGGTGCGCGACATGCTGATGAGCCAGTTGGCGAAGACAAAACCTTCGAACTGGGCGATCGCCAAGGGCGAGGACGCCAGCGAAAACGGCGAGCTGCTGGAGGGCTGGATCAGCTTCGAAACGGAGGTTGCGCGCGGCTTCGGCCATATCAGACTGAAGAACGGCAAGATCTGGACGCTGCTCACCACCATGGTCGAGCTGAAGGGCCATGAGGAACCCGCCGGCTTCGCCCGGCCGTTGGGCGCCAAGCATGGCCACGGCAAAAATCGTCCAACCTGGAAGGAGGAGCGCGAGAAGGAGGCGACTGAACTCGGCTTTATCAGTCAGCCCCACACGCTCATCGTCGGCGGCGGCCAGGGCGGCATCGCGCTCGGTGCCCGGTTGCGGCAGCTCGGCGTGCCGACCATCATCGTCGAGAAGAACGAGCGCGCCGGCGATTCATGGCGCAAGCGTTACAAGTCGCTCTGCCTGCACGACCCGGTCTGGTACGATCATCTGCCCTATATCGATTTTCCGAAGAACTGGCCGGTCTTCTCGCCCAAGGACAAGATCGGTGACTGGCTGGAAATGTACGCCAAGGTCATGGAGCTGAATTACTGGTCCTCGACCGAGGCCAAGAGCGCCACCTATGACGACAAGAAGAAGGAATGGACCGTCATCGTCCACCGCGACGGCAAAGATATCACGTTGAAGCCGAAGCATCTGGTGCTGGCGACGGGACAGTCAGGCAAGGCCAATTTGCCGAAATTCAAGGGCATGGACAACTTCAAGGGTGATCAGCACCATTCCTCCAAGCACCCCGGCCCCGATGCCTATGCCGGCAAGCGCGCCGTCGTCATCGGCTCGAACAACTCAGCCCATGACATCGCCGCAGCCCTTTGGGAGGCCGGCGCCGATGTCACCATGGTGCAGCGCTCGACCACCCATATCTCCAGATCCGACACGCTGATGGAAATCGGACTGGGTTCGCTCTACTCGGAAAAAGCCGTGCAAGGCGGTATGACCACGGCCAAGGCCGACCTCGTCTTTGCGTCCCTGCCCTACAAGATCCTGCATGAATTCCAGATCCCGGCCTACGCCGAGATGAAGAAGCGCGACGCCAAATTCTACGAGGGGCTGGAAAGGGCAGGATTCATGCTCGACTGGGGCGATGACGATTCCGGCCTGTTCATGAAATATCTCAGGCGCGGCTCAGGCTACTACATCGATGTCGGTGCTTCCGACCTCATCATCGATGGCTCGATCAAGCTGAAAAGCGGCGTCGAGGTCAAGGAGGTCCGGGAGCATTCGGTCCTGCTTAGCGACGGATCGGACCTGCCGGCCGACCTCATCGTCTACGCCACCGGCTATGGCTCGATGAACGGCTGGGCGGCCGACCTGATATCCAGGGACGTTGCCGATAAGGTCGGAAAATGCTGGGGCCTCGGCTCCAACACTACCAAGGATCCCGGCCCCTGGGAGGGCGAATTGCGCAATATGTGGAAGCCGACGCAACAGGAAGCACTGTGGTTCCATGGCGGCAATCTGCACCAGTCGCGCCACTATTCGCAATTCCTGTCGCTGCAGTTGAAGGCGCGGCACGAAGGCATCGCAACGCCGGTCTACGGGCTGCAGCAGGTCCATCACAAGGGATAGAAATTCAGAGCAGTCACCGGGACTGGCCGATGCGCTTCCAGTAGATAAGCGTACCGGTCAGCCCGCCATGCGGCTTCAACGCGTAGTCCGGTATTTCGCCGGCTAGCGTGAATCCCAGCCTCTCATAGAGGCCGGAGGCGCCCTCCTCTGCCGCTGTATCCAGGACCAGCAACGTGCGGCCTTTCTCGACAGCGAGGCTTTCGGCCGCCCGCATCAGGCGAGTCGCCACGCCCTTGCCGCGATGATCGACACGGGTCATCAGCTTGGCGATCTCGGCCCGGTGCGGCTGGTTGGGAGGACAGTCGTGCAGCAAGGTGACGGTGCCGACCAGAGCCTTGCCATCCCATGCACCGAGCACCGCTCTTTCGCCTCTTGCCGCGGCCATAAGCGATCTGGTCCAGAAGGCGCCTGCAGCTTCCGGCGCCAGCGGATGCATGAAACTGACTGATCCGCCGGTCGCAACCGTCTCAATCAGCATATCGACCAGCATTGCCTGGGCTCCCGCAGCCTGGGTCAGAGCCTTGATTTCGATGGAGCTCATGCGTGCGATGTCCTTTGACTGCGTGGAGCGATCTGCGTGTTCCAGCCGTCAATCCAGACGACTGACTCGGCGTCGCTTTCGTGCTGCCTTGATCGCGGCGATGCGATCGGTGTCCTTTGGCTGCAGATGCAGCCCGCGTTCCAGGATTTCGAGCGTATATTCCTCATAGGTCAGGCCCAGCCGCTCGGCCTTTTCCATCCGCATCAGCATCACGTCGCGGCTCGGCGCCTTCCACGCCTTGGCATGCGCAGCCTGCCAGGCAAGGAAGATATAAGGGTCGCCCTTGCCCCATGGAGGTCCCTTGTAGTCGTCGAGTGGCGGTCCGCCATTGTCGGTGCGTTTGGGACGGCGTGCCATGCGTTCAGCCTCTTGCCAGCGCAACCAAATAGTCGGCGGCGTCCGGTCCAGGAGCATGGAAGGTGCAATTCGACGGCGCGCCAAGCGCCAGGCAGTCACCGGGTTCGAGACTATGCACGACATCGCCCTCGGTGAATTCCAGCCGTCCGGAAATCAGCCAGATCTGCTGTCTGATGAAGGCGTAGGACGCGGCCGGAAAACTCACCTTGGCTCCCGCCGGCAATTGCACCCGGATCAGTTCGAGCGGCATGTCCGAGACCGGCGAAAGATGCCGCCTGATATAGCCGGTGGCGGGATCGCGCCAGACCGGCTGATCGCTTTGGCGAAGCAGCCCGCCGCCCTGCAGCTCCGCCCGCGCGATGAGGGTGGAAAGCGTCATGCCGAAGGCCGCTGCGATGCGCACCAGAAGTGCTGCGGTCGGGCTCGTCTTGCCGCGTTCTATCGTGCTGAGCATGGCCTTAGACACGCCGGAGCGGTCCGCGAGCTCCGCCAGTGACCAGTCCTTCAAAGCCCTTTCGGCGCGTATTCTCCTGCCGATGGTCGAGGAGATATCGTTCGCTATAACAGTCATTAATCCGATATATCGAAATTTCGGATTCGAGCAAGAGGCCGATCGGTTCAATTTTCGCGAATGGCTTAATGCCCTCTACACCATCCGACCTCACCCCACCTTAACCTCGCCGCCGTAAGGTCGATCGCCTGGGGAAATGGGAAACAGCCTGTCCATGTTCGTCGACCGCGAAGCCTCCGTTGGAGAGCCGGCATTGCAGGAGCGCCGCAAGGCGGAGCAGAGCGACAAGCGCATTCTGGGCAATGTCGTCCAGTGCGACGGCGCGCGCGCCACCATCAGCGCCTATGCCGCCGATGTCGAAGGCACGGTCACCGGCCATTGGAGCGTCGGCAAGATGATCTCCATCAATCTTGGCACCACGCGAACCGTCGGCCTGGTCTACGAGATCGGCAAGTCGGATCGCGCCTGGAGCAATGAGGGCCAGAACCCGATCGAGGTCAGCATCGAGCTTATCGGCGAGGTGCGCGACGGCGCCGAGCCCGGCGCCAAACCGATTTTCGACCGCGGCATCACCATCTATCCGCATATCGGCGCCATCGCCCACCGCATTCGCAGCCGCGACCTGCAGGCAGTCTATGATCTCGCCGGACGTCATTCGATCACCATCGGCACGCTGTCACAGGACGAGGCGATCGACGCCAACATCGCCATCGACGACACGCTGGCGCGCCACTTCGCTATTGTCGGCACCACCGGCGTCGGCAAATCCACCGCCGTCTCGCTGCTTTTGCGCAAGTCGATCGCCGCCCGGCCCGACCTGCGCGTCCTTATCCTCGATCCGCACAACGAGTTCGCCGCATCCTTGCCCGAACACTGCGTCAGGGTCGATTCGACGACGCTGGACCTGCCCTTCTGGATGTTCAAGCTCGAGGAATTTGCCGAAGTGCTGTTTCGCGGGCGCGAGACCGTGCCGGAAGAGATCGATGCCTTGCGCGATCTCATACCCGCCGCCAAGAACCTGTACCGCAATCCGAATTCGGGCGGCTATCTCAGGCGCGGCAGCGATGCGCTGACCGCGGATACGCCGGTGCCCTATCGCGTTGTCGATCTCATCAAGCAGATCGACGAGCGCATGGGACTGCTGGAAAGCAAGAACGACCGCCCCACTCTCAAATCGCTGAAGACGCGCATCGAATCGGCGGCCTCGGATCCGCGCTACCGCTTCATGTTCAACTCGCGGCTGATCGAGGACACTATCCACGAGACGATCGGCAATATTTTTCGCGTGCCGCATCACGGTCGCCCGGTGACCTGCTTTGAGATGGCCGGCATGCCGTCGGAAGTGGTCAATTCGGTCTGCTCGGTGCTGGCGCGCCTGGCCTTCGACCTAGCGTTGTGGAGCGAAGGCCGGCTGCGATTGCTTTTGCTGTGCGAGGAAGCCCACCGCTATATGCCGGCCGATCCGCGCCTCGGTTTTGCTCCGACCCGGCACGCGCTGTCGCGCATCGCCAAGGAAGGCCGCAAATATGGCTGCTATCTTGGTGTCGTTACCCAGCGCCCGGGCGAGCTCGATCCCACCATCCTGTCGCAGTGCTCGACCTTCTTCGCCATGCGGCTCGCCAACGAGCAGGACCAGGCGATCATCCGCTCGGCGATCGCCGATTCCTCGGCCTCGACGCTGGCGTTCCTGTCTTCCATGGGCCAGCGCGAAGCCATCGCCTTCGGGGAAGGCGTTGCGACGACCATGCGGCTGAAATTCGAAAAACTGTCCGAGGATCTGATCCCCGGCACGGCCAAGCGCGAGGAAGCCTTGCCTTCCCAGGTCGGCAACGATGTCGATCTGGTGGCGATCGTCGAAAGGCTGCGCAACGTGCCAAAACCGCAGCAGGCGATGGCCTTCGCCGAAGTTGTCGATTCGAGCCGGCAGGCCGGCGATCCCAACTATCGCAAGCCGCCCGCCCCGACTGTCGCACGCGTCCAGCCGGACGACGATTTCGACATGCGCTACGGCCTGAAACCCGCGACCTTCGGCCTGCGCCCGCAGAACGATTGAGCCCAGCAGCGAATAAATCCTGAAAACTTTGTCAGTCTCTAAGCTTGGGTAAATCCCGGAAGGGAATTCATCAGGCCGGATCGAATGACGTGGCTTTCGAGAACCGGAGCGGAGCGGACATTCGAGTCCGTGAGCACGCGCATGCCCCCGAAAATCGGAATCGATTTTCGGAAAGGATCATGCGCAAACTAAAAGTGCTACAGCGTCCTTTGCGCGTCCAAAGGACGCGCGGCGCTGTAGTAGCGCAGAGAGCTGCGTCAGTCGGCCGGCCTCATGAATTCTTCTCCGGGATTTCAGGCGCAGACGCGGTTGCGGCCTTGCCTCTTTGCCTCATAAAGCTGGCGATCGGCGCGGCGATAGAACTCTTCGGCGGTTTCCTTGCGATCCCAGACGGCGAGGCCGACGCTGGTGGTGATCTTCAGACGAACATTGCCTGACAGTATCGACATGTTGGCGATTGCCTTGCGGATGCGCTCGGCGAATTTGGACAGCAGTTCGGCGTCCATGTTGGGGGTGACTACTGCGAATTCCTCGCCACCCAGGCGCGCAACCACGTCGTGATAGCGCGTCATGTCCTTGAGACAATTGGCGACTGCCCGCAACACCTCGTCGCCGACATCATGGCCGTGGGTGTCGTTGACCTGCTTGAAATGGTCGAGATCAAGGATCATCAGCCCGACCGGCTTCTCGATGCGGCGGAACTCTTCGAGATATTCCTTCAGTGCATCGTCGAAATAGCGCCGGTTCTGCATGCCGGTCAGGCTGTCGGTCAGCGCCGCATGCTCCAGCGTTTCCGAACGGGCGCTGAGCGAAACCGTCATGGCGCGCAGCTTGCCTTCTTCCGTCGCCTGCTTGCGGATCAGTGGGTAGATGAAGAAAATGCCGAAGAACAGGGCAGTCGCCAAAAGAACGCCGGTCGCAAACAACAGTTTGTTGAGATAGATGATCTTCTCAACCCCGGAAGGCGTA
The DNA here is from genome assembly GCF_003952585.1 of Mesorhizobium sp. M6A.T.Cr.TU.016.01.1.1. NCBI lineage: Bacteria > Pseudomonadati > Pseudomonadota > Alphaproteobacteria > Hyphomicrobiales > Phyllobacteriaceae > Mesorhizobium > Mesorhizobium sp. M6A.T.Cr.TU.016.01.1.1. The sequence continues at coordinate 4,878,606 of NZ_CP034452.1, read as the reverse complement.
TTGATCTCTGCCGCGAAGGCCTGCAGAAGCCCATAGGCGTGAAGCGTCACCAGGCCGGCGGCCAGGATCACAAAGATAAAGACGAAAAAGGCTGATTCCGCCTTGTGAAAACGCATCTGCTCCCCGTTGGAAAATTCCCAAAGGCTTTATGGCACGGACGACCTTACGGACGGTTAATTAGGACAACTTCGACGGGAAGTCTCCCCTCAAGATCAACTTTTCAGGTTGCACTGGAAAAGGCGTCCGAGATCGTGGATCCCGCACGATCATCGGGGCGCAGTCTCAGCCATTCCGGACCCAACTGATGCCTGAACCAGGTCGCCTGGCGCTTGGCATATTGTCGCGTCGCGATCTTTGCGCGCTCGATCGCTTCCGGAAAACTCAGCTCCCCGGCTATTGCGGCTTGGAGTTCGCGAACGCCGATCGCCTTCATCGCCGGCAAATCGGAATCGAGACCAAGACTGGCGAGTTGCTTGACCTCATCGACGGCGCCCTTCTCCAGCATGCGGTCGAACCGCGCCTCGATCCGCTCCACCAGCGCCGCCCGGTCCGGTTCGATCACGAAGAAGCGTGCGCTGTCCCTGTCGATCAGCGGGCGGCCACGCGCCGCCTGCCATTCCAGGATGGAACGGCCTGACGCGTCGAGCACCTCCAACGCCCGCACGATGCGCTGGCCATCGGTCGGCTTCAGCATCATGCCTGCTGCGGAATCCTCGCGCAGCAAGATGCGGTGCAGCTTGGCCGCGCCCTGCTCCCGGAGTTCGTAGCGCCAGCGGTCACGGATCGGCTGCGGAATGTCGGGCATTTCCGAAATGCCTTGCGCAAGCGCCCGGAAATAAAGCCCGGTGCCGCCGACGAAAATCACCGGCCGCTCTGAGAGCGTGCCCTCGTCGATGAGCTTCATCACGTCGCGCAGCCAGGCGCCGGTGGAATAGGCGATGGAGGGATGGACATGCCCGTAGAGATAATGCGGGACGCGAGCGAGTTCGGCAGCGGTCGGCCGCGCCGTCAGCACGTCGAGCACAGAATAGCCTTGCATGGAATCGGTGTTGACGATGACGCCGCCCTTGCGCTCGGCGAGATCGAGCGCGAGAGCGGACTTGCCGCTGGCGGTCGGCCCGGCTATCAGGATCGCGTTCTCAACGCGGCCCTCGCCCGCCTGCCCGCCGGAATTTTTGATGCCGCTGATCGCCACGCTCGTATCCCATCCCGCCGGCCGCGCATTGTCGCCGGCGCTTGCGAATATGGCGTCACGGTCGGTCGGCGCAAGCACTGTTCGCTGGCTGGCCGAAGGCATCGCCTGCGAATTCGCTTTGCCCGAGGCGGCCGGAGCCGCTGAAACGACCGCCAGCCTGCGCGCCGTGCTCGCACCCGAACCGGTCGACGTGATCGTTCAGCAGGTCGAGGCAAGGCGAAAGAAAATCCTTATCGCCGATATGGATTCCACGATGATCGATCAGGAGTGCATCGACGAGCTTGCCGATGAGATCGGCGTCAAGGATTACGTCGCCGCCATCACGGCGCGATCGATGAATGGCGAGATCGCTTTCGAGCCGGCCTTGCGCGAGCGGGTGGCGCTGCTGAAAGGCCTCGACACTGCCGTGGTCGACCGCGTCATCACCAACCGCTTGACGCTGGCTTCCGGCGGCCGCGCGCTTGTCCAGACCATGCGCGCCAATGGCGCATGGACTGCACTCGTGTCGGGTGGCTTCAACGTCTTCACCGCACGCATCGCCGCCATGCTCGGCTTTCAGGAGAACCGCGCCAATCGGCTGATCGAGCAGGGCGGCCACTTCACCGGGCTGGTGGCCGAGCCGATCCTGGGGCGCGCCGCCAAAGCCGATGCGCTACTCGAGATTTCGGCCCGCCTGGGGCTGACGACCGCAGACGCCATTGCTGTCGGCGACGGCGCCAACGACCTCGACATGATCCGCCTTGCCGGCGCGGGTGTGGCACTTCATGCCAAGCCTGTCGTGGCGGCGGAGGCAAAATTCCGCATCGACCACGGCGACCTGACCGCGCTTCTCTATCTGCAGGGCTACCGGCGGGAGGAGTTTGTAGAGTGACGCCGATCCGCACCGAGCGGCTAATCCTGCGCAACTGGGAGGATCGCGACCGCGAGCTCTTCCACCGGATCAATTCCGACGAACGCGTCATGGAATTCTTTCCATTTCGCCGCGACCGCGCTGCCGCGGACGCCAAAATGGACGAGTTCCGCGCCTGGATCGCCGAGGATGGCTACGGTTTCGCCGCCGCCGAGATAATTGAAACGCGCCAATGCATCGGCTTCGTCGGCCTCCTCGATACCGATCATTTGCCCTTCCTGCCCGCCGGCACCGTCGAGATCGGCTGGCGGCTGGCGCCCGAATTCTGGGGCCATGGCTATGTCACCGAGGCGGCCGAAGCGTGGCTCGCCTACGGCTTCGAAACGCTCGGCCTCGACGAAATCGTGTCCTTCGCCGTTAGGGATAATCACCGTTCCACCGCGGTCATGAAGCGCCTGGGCATGATCGCCGACCCGGCCAGCGATTTCGACCACCCCGGCATTCCGGACAGCCACGCCGCGCTCAAGCAGCATGTGTTCTACAGGCTGACAGCCAAGGATTGGCGAAAAAACCGACCCTAATCAGTGCTTGTCAAACGGAAGCTCGTCGCCGGGTTGCGGCGGTTTGACGCCGACGCGATCGAGCACTTTCGAGAAATCATCGCCCGATGCATCACCAGCCCGTCGACGCAGGAAATCGGCCGCTGTCTCCATGGCTCCCACCTTTTGCGCCACAGCCGAAGCGATCCACTGGTTCAGCGACACACCATCAGCCTTTGCCAGACGTGCAGCCGCCTCCTTGATCGACAAGGGAAGTTTCAACGGATAAGTCGCCTTGCTCATATTCGAAATCCTTCTAACAATTCGGCGGGGCTGACGACTGGAACTTCAAAACGGCCTGCCGCAGTCACAAAATCGCGGCGATTGTGAGTGACCAATGCGTCTGCCCGACCATTGATCGCTGCCTCAAGCACCATCTCATCCTTCGGGTCATTCAATTGCGGGCGCCAGAAAAAGTGCAGTTCGACCGGCTCTGCCAAGACAGCGAAGCCGGCCAGCAAACGATCCAGATCTGCAAGCGACAATCCGTGAATTGCCCTTTGCTCAGGGCGGGTCAGCACGGTTTCATATTCAAGAAACAGCGCTGTTGTCACCAATGGGCAAAACTGTCGATTTGCGACCAACCGCAAAACGGCAAATGACGCACCATTCCTGCTGCGCAGACCTGCGGTCAGAACGTTTGTGTCCAATGCGATCCGCTTCACAGGTCAAAATAGTACATCCCATGGGATGTTTCAACGTGCCTGTGAAGCTACCAGACTCAATCCATCCGGATCGTCACAAACCGCAACTCGCCGGTCTTCGACGCCAGCATCAGCAGGGCGTTCTTGCGTCCCTGCTCCTTCAATGCGGCAATCCGGTCCATGACATCCTTGGGCGTGGCGACCGATTCCTGCGCGATCTCGGTGATCACCTCGCCGGCCTGGATGCCGCGTTCGGCGGCGGCCGAATCCTTGGTGACCTCGGTGATGACGACGCCGGAGACTTCGGCGGCGATGCCGAATTTCGTCCGCGTCTCGTCGTTGAGCTCGCCAACGGTCATGCCGAGCACGGAAGCCGTCGAAACGGCAGGCGCCTTGTCGCCATTGTCCTGATCGGTGCTGCCGTCCTCGCTGCTGGCAAGCTTTTCGCCATCTTCGAGCCGGCCGAGCGTCACCTTCACGGTCTGCTCGACACCCTTGCGCACGATGACCACGTCGACAGCCTTGCCGACCGAGCTTTCCGCGACGACACGCGGCAGGTCGCGCATTTCATTGACGTCCCTGCCGTCGAACTTGATGATGACGTCGCCCGCCAGGATGGTGCCGTTGTCGACGGGTCCGCCCTTGATGACGCCAGCGACCAGCGCGCCCTTGGCCGTCGCCATGCCCAGGCTTTCGGCAATGTCGTCCGTCACCGGCTGGATGCGCACGCCGAGCCAGCCGCGCCGCGTCTCGCCAAATTGACGGAGTTGGTCGACGACGCCCAACGCGAGCTGCGAGGGAATGGAAAAGCCGATGCCGATCGAGCCGCCGGACGGCGAGATGATCGCCGTATTGATGCCGATTACCTCGCCGCTGCTGTTGAACAGCGGTCCGCCGGAATTGCCGCGGTTGATCGCGGCATCGGTCTGGATGAAATCGTCGTAGGGACCGGAATTGATGTCGCGGTTGCGGGCCGAGACGATGCCCACCGTTACGGTGCCGCCAAGGCCGAACGGATTGCCGATCGCCATCACCCAGTCACCAACACGCATCTTGCTGGAATCGCCGAATTTCACCGCCGTCAGTTTGTGCCCTTTCGGATCGACCTTCAGCACCGCCACGTCGGTCTTGGTGTCGGTGCCGACCAGCGTCGCCTTTAGCGTCACGCCGTCTGAGAAATTCACCTCGATGTCGTCGGCATCGGCGATCACGTGGTTATTCGTCACCACGATGCCCTGCTCGGCGTCGACCACGAAGCCGGAGCCCAGCGACTGCACCTTTTGCGAGCGATCGCCCTGTTCGCCGGGACGGTTCTTGAAGAAATCGTCGAAGAAATCCTGAAAGGGCGAGCCCTCTGGAAGCTGCGGCATCGGCACCGCGCCAGGCCCCTCCGTGCCCTTCACCCTCTGCGAGGTCGATATGTTGACCACGGCACCCAGCAGGCCCTGCGCGAGATCGGCGACCGAAGCCGGGCCATCCGCGGCGGCCGTCGGCGTCACCAGCGACGGGACGGTAGCGGCGCCAATAAGAAGTGCTGCAGCACCCGAAGTGAACGTCCGCCTCGCCGCGCGCAAAAAGCTGTTGGATGTCATCGAGAAGTCTCCCGGTGTCTCAGAAAGGAAAAGCGCTCGCCGAAAACGCTGCGTCGAGTCATGTTGGCAAGAAATACGGCACGTTTGCGGCTATGGCTATCGGCATAGGATAAATCCTCCGTTATCCGAAATCATAGTCCGATCACGTCACCCACCACGCACCAGCCAGACGATGCCGACGCCAACGGCGATTGCGATCAGCCCGGCGATCCGCAGCGCACTCTCCGGCATCGACAGAACTTCGCCGGCAAGTTTCTTGGCGAGGCCAGGAAAGCCGCCATAGACCAGGCCCTCTACGACGAGAACCAAGCCTATTGCCGCCAGAAAATCCTGCACCGGCCGTTACTGGCCGGTGCCTGGCTGCGCTGCCGGCGCAGCAGATGCTGCGGGCGGCGCTGTCGGTGTATCCGCGCCGGCAGGGTTGCGGAAGAAACGGAAGAATTCCGAATTCGGCGACAGCACCATCGTCGTCCCGGTATTATCCAGCGCCGTGCCGTAGGCATTCATCGACCGGTAAAAGCCGAAGAAGGCCGGATCGCGCTGGTAGGCGTCCGCGAAGGTGGCGCTGCGTTGAGCTTCGCCTTCACCACGCAGGATTTCAGACTCCCTCCGTGCCTCGGCGACGATCTCCACCACCTCGCGGTCGGCGCGAGCCCTTATGCGCTGCGCCGCCTCGTTGCCGCGCGCCCTCAGCCGCTCGGCTTCGGCCAGACGCTCAGCCTTCATGCGGTCGTATGTCTGTTGCGAGACTTCCGCCGTCAAATCGGTTCGGCGAATGCGGACATCCTCGATCTGCAGGCCGAGCGACGTGGCGTCGGGCCTCAGTTGATCGCGCACTTCACGCATCATCACGGCTCGCTCTTCCGAGAGCGCCGCCTCGAAGTCGCGCAGACCGTAAACACGGCGCAAGGCGGCGTCGAGACGCGTCCTCAATCGTGCCTCGGCCAGCTCGATCTGACCGGACACAGCGGAGCGGAATACGCGCGGATCCGAGATCCGATAGGCGATGAAGGCGTCGACCTCATAGAACTTGCCGCCCGAAACCTGGACGCGGATGTTGTCGAGGTCGAAGCGCAGCACCCTGTTTTCGATCAACTGCACGCTGTCGGCATCGAAGAAGGCGAACGGCGCCTTGAAATAGATGCCCGGCTGGCTCTTGACGTCGACGATCTCGCCGAACCTGAGCACCAGCGCCTGCTGGCGCGCATTGACAACGAAGACCGACGAATAAAGCAGGAACAGGATGACCGCTGCGATGACGGCGATGATGGGAAGACGGTTGGCCATCACTGGGTTCCTCCGAGGACCGGCGCCGGCGCCTTCTGCTGCAATGCCGGCAGCGGCAGATAGGGAACAACCCCTTGTCCGTTGCCTTGCTCGATAATGACCTTGCTGGAATCCTTCAGAACCCTCTCCATCGTTTCCAGATAAAGCCGCTGGCGCGTCACATCCGGCGCTTTGGCGTATTCGTCATAGACCGAGATGAAGCGCTGCGCCTCGCCTTCGGCCTCCTGCACGACCCGGTTCTTGTAGCCGGCCGCCTCCTCACGGATCTGTGCGGCCTCGCCGCGTGCCTGGCCGAGCTTCTGGTTGGAATACTGGTTGGCCTGCTCGACGAACTTGTCCTCGTCCTGTTCGGCGCGCTGCACCTCGTCGAAGGCATCGGCCACTTCGCGCGGCGGTGCGGCATCCTCGATCGAAATCGCGTTGACGTTCAGGCCGGCCTTATAGCCGTCCAGCGTCGTCTGGATGATTTCGCGCACTGACGCCGCAATGCCCTCGCGATCGTCGCGGAAGATGTCCTGCGCCGGCCGTCGACCAACCGCTTCGCGCATGGCGCTTTCGGCGACCTGCCGCAGCATGCCATCGGGATCGGACACGTCGAACAGATAGGCCCGAGGATCGGAGACCTGATAGGCCACAGAGAACTGGACATTGACGATGTTCTGGTCACCAGAGAGCATCAGGCCTGAACCGTTGCCTGAGGCCGTGCCGCCACCGATGTCGACGAGTTGTTCGGCGATGACGGCGGTCTCGACCGTTTCAATGGGCCACCAATGGAAATGCAGGCCTGGCTGGGAGAGCTCAGCCTTTGGCACGCCGAATCTGAGTTCGACCGCAACCTCGTCGGGCTGCACGGTATAAACCGCCTTGAACGCCCACAGCACGACAAGCGCTGCCGCGATCAGCCCGAACACGGCTGGGCTTGCGCCACCGCCACCCGGCAAAGCACGCCGCAACCTGTCCTGGCCGCGCCGGATGATGTCTTCGAGATCGGGAGGCGAGCCCTGCGGACCGCTTGGCCCCTTTGGTCCCTGCCCCCAGGGTCCTGGATTGTTGCCGCCGCCCCATGGGCCGCCGCCTCCGCCGCTTTTGTCATTCCAGGGCATGAATGTCCTTTCGCTCCCTCACGCGCCGGCCTGACGACGCAAAAATCCAGTATGGTTCTTCTATAGGGACGCGACGGCGCGCTTTCAACGCGATCGGTCGTCGTCACCGTCCGTTTTGGACCGTCGCGACCCTTTATCGTCTCTCAATGCACGTCGCGGCGTCGCTCGTAAACCGAATAGCGTGTCGCATGGCTATCCTTTTCACCGGCAGGAATGTCCTGCGAGCGGACGATGCGCCACGAATCCGGGTCGATAGGCGGGAAATGCGCGTCGCCGTCGACCGCGGCAAGGATATGGGTGACATGCAAGCGGTCGGCCAGCGGCAGCGCCTGGGCATAGATCTCGCCGCCGCCGATGATGCAGATTTCGTCGGCGCCTGCCATGCAGCGCCCGCGCACCTTCGCCAGACCGATCGCGTCGTCGAGCGAATGCACGACTTCGACGCCCTCGGCGCGCCAGGTCTTGTCGCGGGTGACCACGACGTTGAGCCTCCCAGGCAGAGGCCTGCCGATGCCTTCATAGGTCTTGCGGCCCATGATGATAGGTTTGCCCATCGTGTCGGCCTTGAACCGCTTGAGATCGCTGGAAAGTCGCCACGGCAAACCGCCGTCGCGCCCGATCACGCCGTTTTCGGCGATGGCGACATAGATCGCGACGTCCATCAGCCACCGCTCCCGCCATCGCCGCTATCGGTAGGCACCAGCAGCAAAATGTCGATGTCGCGCTCGGGGTAGAAATTTTGCGCCGTCATCTCGAAACGCGTCGGCCCGACTTTCCTGACGTTTTCGCCACAGAACGAGACCAGGTTCTTCGGGTCGCCCTTGTCGACAGTCAGCTTGAATTTGCCGATGGTGCCCGTCGCCCAGTTGCCGCCAGTGGTCAGGATATAGGCGATGCGGTTTTCGAAATATCTCGGAGTGCCGTCGGGATTGCCCTTCGCTGCCTTGCGGATCGCATTCTCGAACGTCTGGTCCATGCAGTAGCGGGTCTTATAGGCGGCGTATTGGCCCTGGAACTGGCCGTCATAGAAGAAGCTGACCGAGGAGGTGCCGCCAACGCTCGGCTTGTAGCGGTGGGCGACGCGGACTGCCTTGTTGGCTGGAAAGGTCGAGCGCCACCAATAGGTCGAGCGCAATTGCCAGAACGGCACGTAGACGGTCTTCATGCCCGAACCGTCGTCGGCGGTGTCCTCGATGATAAGGCCGCGATCGACCCAGTCGTCGGCAACCGCTTGCGGCAGCTTTGCCAATGCCGCCTTGGCCGCGTCGCCGAACGGGTAAAACGGCACGTTATGCGCCTTCAGATCGGCGCTGATGTCGATGCCGAGCGCAAACGCCTTCTGCTCAAGCTGCGGTTTTGCCACCACGCCGTCGATCGTCACCTCGAAGCCGAGGAAATTGTCGCTCTGACCGTCGGGAATCGCCGGCATCTCGTTGGGGTCGCCTTCGATGTCGGGCATCGGGAAGGCGACGATCGCGTCGACATCCCTGTCGGTGTTGTTGCGGAAGACATAGTCGACCGTCACCTTTTCCGGCGAGATATAGAGATCCTCGCTCTCCATCGCGACGGCGTCGCTGCGCGACAGGATCAGGCCGCCCGTTCCCAATTCGGCGATTGAATCATTGGCGAATACGGGCGTGGCCGAGAGCGCCAGCGCTGCGGTCAGGACATAACGGAACATGGAAGCTCCCTTGGCGAGAATGCCGGTATGACTCTAGCCGTTTCAATGTGGAGTTTCAAAGCCCTTCCGCGTACTCGTCGGCGCTTGCCAGGCTTGTCTGGACACCGACGTTCCGATCGGGCAGGAGTTCGGCCATGCGCAAGCTTCTCGTCATCGGCATCGGCGCCGGCAATCCCGACCACATGACCGTGCAGGCCATCGACGGCTTGAACCGCGCCGAGGTGCTGTTCATTCCCGACAAGGGCGCGAAGACGAACGATCTCGCAGAACTGCGCCGCCAGATCTGCGACCGATTCGTCACCAATCCAAACTCGCGCCGCGTCGAGTTCGACGTGCCGGTGCGGGCCGAGCCGGCCCCCTCCTATCGCTCGACCGTCGACGACTGGCACGAGGCGATCGCCGCGATCTATGAAGGCCTGATCCGCGATGAGCTTTCGCAAGACGGCTGCGGCGCCTTCCTGATCTGGGGCGATCCCTCGCTCTACGACAGCGCGTTGCGCATCCTGGAGCGTGTGCGCGTGAGAGGCAATGTCGCGTTCGAGCTCGAGGTGATCCCAGGCATCACCGCTGTCCAGGCGCTTGCCGCCAGCCACAGAACCGCGCTGAACCGCATCGGCGATGCGGTTCAGATCACCACCGGCCGTCGGCTCACCGAGGAAGGTTTGCCCGACAATGCCGGCAGCACCGTCGTCATGCTGGACGGCAAATGCGCCTTCAACACGCTGGACGACAAAGACCTCGTCATCCACTGGGGCGCCTATCTCGGCACGCCCGACGAGATCCTGATTTCCGGCCGCCTCGGCGATGTCGGCGACGAGATCGCGAAGACACGCGAGGAAGCCCGCCGGAAAAAGGGCTGGATCATGGACACCTATCTGCTGCGCAAGCCCGGCGAGCCTGAGGAGTAGGAGGGGTAGGCTTGGCCGGCACAGACTCCACCGACCTCACCCGGCATCGATCTCCGCCTGCAGTGCCTCCATATGCGGCGCCGCCGCGGAAGCCGCAGCCCGTTCGATGGCGCGAAAGCGGCTGACCACCGCGAGCCCCACCGAGGTCAACTGGGCGCCGCCGCCCTTTTTCCCACCGGTCTGCGCCGCGACCAGCGGCTTGCCGAACACCCGGTTCATGTCCTCGACCAGATCCCAGGCGTGTTTGTAGGACATTTCCATGCCGCGCGCCGCAGCCGAGATCGAGCCGAAGGCGGCGATCTGCTCCAGGAGCTCGATCTTGCCCGGCCCGATGCGCCCTTCTGGATCGAGGTTTATCCGCAAGCTCAGCGACGGCATTTGCTCCTCCGCAGTCACGCCACATCCATCCTAGAAGCTCTCCAGCGATACCGCTATTCTAAAATGATATAGCGACAATCATCCGGTGGTCATCCATCCGCCTCGACAGGCAAGCCGGCGCCCGTGTTCGCCCGGTCGAAGCTTACCGTCTTGACCACCGCGTAGACCTTTCGACCGAGCCGAAGTTTCAGCGTCTGTCGCGATTGCTCGGTGATCCGGGCAAGCACGGTTGCGCCATTGCAATCGATGCCGATCTCGACCGTAGGCCCCTCACCCGGTTCTATCGCCACGATCGTGCCCGGCAAGATGTTGAGCGCGCTGAGGCCCGTCGGCTGTCCGGTGGCGATCATCACATCGCGGGCACGGATGCGGATGCGCACCAGCGCGCCGACCGGCGTTGTCAGAAGCGGCACGCGGATCTCGCCCGCTGCAGAGCCAAGCACGGTCATGCCAAAGACTTCGTCGTGGCGCAGCACCGCGGTGTCCAGCACCGCGCCGCCCTCGCCGCGCTCTTCTGCCGGCAACAGGTCGAGCCGCTGCATGATCGCCCCGGTCGGGCCGCAAGCAGCGACTTTGCCTTGCGCCAGCACAACGACGTCGCTTGCCAGCCGCGCCACCTCAGAGATCGAATGGCTGACATAGACGATCGGGATTTTCGTCTCGTCGCGCAGCCGCTCGATATAGGGCAGGATTTCTGCCTTGCGAGCCTCGTCGAGCGAAGCCAGCGGCTCGTCCATCAGCAACAATTTCGGGCTGGCGAGCAGCGCCCGGCCGATCGCCACGCGCTGTTTCTCGCCGCCGGAGAGCTTTGCCGGGCGCCGGTCGAGCAAAGGACCGATGCCGAGCAGTTCGACCACCGCATTCATGTCCGCATAGCGTTCCGCCGTCGGCGTGAACCAGTGGCCGTAGCGCAGATTGCTGGCCACGCTCATATGCGGAAACAGCCGCGCATCCTGGAACACCATGCCGATGCGGCGCTTGTGCTTCGGCACGAACAGGCGCGCATCAATATCGACGAGCACACGGCCGTCGGCCGCGATCCGCCCCTTGTCGGGCCGGATCAGTCCGGCAATCATGTTGATCAGCGTCGTCTTGCCGGAGCCCGAGGGCCCGAACAGCGCAGTCAGCCGCCCGGCGCTCTCAAAGCGGGCGTCAACCTCGAAATCGCCAAGTCTATGGCTGATATCGACCACGACCGTCATTCGGTATCCATCCGCTTGCCGACGCGCCGCGCCAGCACTTCCGACGCGATAAGTGCTGCCATCGAAATGACGATCGAGATCAGCGTCAGCCTTAGCGCGCCGGCATCACCGCCCGGCACCTGCGTGAACGTGTAGATCGCCGACGGCAGCGTCTGCGTCTCGTTGGGGATGTTGGAAACGAAGGTAATCGTTGCGCCGAATTCGCCCATCGCCTTGGCGAAAGACAAGATCGCGCCGGCGATCAGGCCGGGCAGGATCAGCGGCAGCGTGATCGTGCCGAACACCCACAGCGGATTGGCGCCAAGCGTTCCGGCTGCCGCCTCGATTCTGCGGTCGACCGCCTCGATCGACAGCCGGATCGCCCGCACCATCAATGGAAAGCCCATGACAGCGCAGGCCAGTGCCGCACCGGTCCAGCGAAAGGAGAAGACAATGCCGAAATGCTCGGCCAGAAAGGCCCCAGCCGGGCCGCGCCTGCCGAAGGAGAGCAGCAGCAGATAGCCGACAACCACCGGCGGCAGGATCAACGGCAGATGCACCAGCCCATTGAGCAGCGTCTTGCCCCAGAATTGTCCACGGGCCAGCACAAGCGCGATCAATATGCCGGGCGGCAGGCTGGCAATCATCGCCACTGTCGCCACCTTGACGGACAGCCGGACCGCATTCCATTCGTCGGGAGTGAGGTCCAGCAGCCAGTTCATCTTTTGGCGTGTGCCTCAGTTGCTCGGCGTAAGGACCGTAAAACCCTGCGCCTTGAAGAGCTCGCCGGCCTTGGCGGACTGCAGGCATTTCAGGAATGCCGGCGTGTCCTTGTCCTTCGAATCCGCCATCTGGGCAATCGGGTAGACGATCGGCGGGTGCGAATCCTCCGGGAAGGTGCCGATCACCTTGACGCCGGGCTCGGCATGCGCGTCGGTGGCGTAGACGATGCCGAGCACTGCTTCGCCGGTCGAAACAAGCTTGAGCGCGGCGCGTACATTCTCGGCCTGCGCCACCTTGCCTTCGACCGAGGACCAGACGCCGAGCGATTCAAGTGCTGCCTTGCCATATTTGCCGGCCGGCACCGCCTTGAAATCGCCCATTGCAAGCCTGCCGTTGGCGATCAGCCCGGCAAGATCAAAACCGTTTTCGATCCTGGTTTCGACCATCGAATCCTTCGGCGCCACCAGCACGATCTCGTTGCCGAGCAACTTCACTTCCGTACCCGGCTTGGTCAGCTTCTTGTCGGACAGATATTTCATCCAGTCGAGGTCGGCTGAGATGAAGACATCGGCTGGCGCGCCGCCCTCGATCTGCTTGGCCAATGCGGAGCTTGCGGCGTAGGAAATAGTCGCCACCTCGCCGACATCGGCCTCGCAGGCGGTGTTCACGGCGTCCAGTGCGTTCTTCATGCTTGCCGCGGCGAAGACAATCAGCCTGTCATCCGCATGGGCAGCCGGCATAGCGGCGATCAACATCGTCATGAGACCGCCAATGGCGGCCGCCGTCAATCCGAAACCCTTGCGCACCAGCATGAAACTCTCCCCGGGGGCTTGAAAATCCGATCAGCGCGAGTCTGCCAATCGATATATCCAAATGAATATAACAAGGGAAGGCTTTTGCCAGACTTAGCCCGGACAATGGCTCAGTTAGTGGTCCGGTCAATGGCATTGCGTGTTGTTGCCACCGCTCGCGATCGATTGAGGTGGATACAGCGCAACGTCGCGGGCCGGTGCCGCAAGTCAAAGCATCGGATATCGTGGTCGGCACCGACAAACGGACAGCAGCCGAGCGATTTCGAGACAGGATCGGTAAAACCCCGATGTTTGCGGCTCACACCGCGATCGGCGCCTTGATTGTCGCATCGGCGAGGTAGTTTTCCAGCCGGAAATCCTCGAAGCGGAAGGCAAAGAGGTCCTTCACCTCCGGATTGATCCATAGCGTCGGCAGCGCCTTGGGCGTGCGGCGCAACTGTTCGCGCGCTTGCTCGAAATGATTCGCATAAAGATGCGCGTCACCCAGCGTATGGACGAAATCGCCGGGCTTCAGCCCCGTCACCTGCGCCACCATCAGAGTGAGCAGCGCGTAGGAAGCGATGTTGAACGGCACGCCGAGAAAGATATCGCCGGAACGTTGGTAGAGCTGGCAGGAGAGCCTGCCCTCCGAGACATAGAACTGGAACAGGCAATGACAGGGCGGCAGCGCCATCGCTTCCACTTCGGCCGGGTTCCACGCCGAAACGATCAGCCGTCGGGAATTAGGATTCTTGCGTATCTCCTTCAAGAGATTGGCAATCTGGTCGATGGCGCTGCCATGGCCGTCCGGCCAAGAGCGCCATTGCTTGCCATAGACCGGGCCGAGATCGCCATTCTCGTCGGCCCATTCGTCCCAGATCGAGACGCCGTGGTCGTTGAGGTATTTGATGTTGGTGTCGCCGGCCAGGAACCACAAAAGTTCATGCACGATCGACTTCAGGTGAAGCTTCTTGGTGGTGGTGACCGGAAAGCCGCGCGCAAGGTCGAAGCGCATCTGGTAGCCGAACACCGAGCGCGTTCCGGTGCCGGTCCGGTCGCCGCGATCGGCGCCGTTTTCCAGCACATGCTTCAAGAGGTCGAGATACTGGCGCATCGGCTTCGGCTCGATTCGGGGGCTCGATTCGGGTTACCGGCCATCATAACCGACTGGCTGCCGGCCGAACATATCAAAGCGCAGAATGCTCCAACAAACAGTTACACTCTGGGGCTGGCGCGAAAATCGCGCCAGCATCCGCCGCTGCAGGATGATCCTCAGAGGCTGGCGAGCTTGCCCAGGTCCTTGGCGACCAGGTAATAGAAGGTCACACGGCTCTTGGTGTTGTCGGCCTCCATCGCCTTGCAGGTCTTTTCGATGGCCGCGTCCGCCTTGCTGCCGTCGGCGATGCCGAGCTTTTTGGCAACCCAGTTGGCCTTGACGCGATCGAGTTCCTTGGGGTCCGTGCAGGACACCAGCGAGGAATCCCGATTTCTGAGCGCAATGCCCAAATGCTTCACGATCTTGGCGACCGCGTCGGCATCTGCCGCGGCGTCGTACTTCTTCACGTCTGCGAGATAATCGGCCATCAAATTTCCCCTCGTCGGCGCCACGGGATCCGGTCGATGAGGGTTGTGGCGCGCTGCCGCAAAATGTGCGCTAAGTCGGTAACGCCTCACCGCCGCAAAGCTTCGGTTGAGACCGTTCACAAGTCAAGCCTTCGCGATGCCGTTCGACTCAGCGACAAAGCATCATTGAGGCCTTTCATTTTCCACGATCGGTCCCTATATCTGTTTGGTCGGCTTGACCGACTATGGCGATAAACAGGCGATGAAATAAGCCGTTCGGACCCGGGGGCGGTACCCGGCGCCTCCACCAAAAACCGCTCTTGTCGAAGAGCGGCTTTTGCTGGGGGCGAAATAGGATCGACGAAGGTGTAAAGATCGTACTTTTGCCCGGCATTGTACCACCGTTATCGGGCTAAACTTATAGTTGCCAACGACAACTATGCGGAAGCACGTCTCGCCGCGTAAGCGGTGCGATAGCTTCAATTCAAGCCCTAGTGGTTCGCACTTCTAGGCGGGGTTCGGAGGTACCTGGCAACAGAAACCTCCACTTCTCCCCCTTCGATTTCCCCCTTTCGATATCAAGCCTTATGACGGCAGCAGGCTTGCCGACCGTGCTTCTTGCGCTGCGCCCCGTCGCGAAGCTGTCTTGCTGGCAAATGCGGGCTGTCGCATTCATCCAAAGGACCAAAAGAATGCAAAACGATTCCGATCGATTCTTCGTGCTGACCGGTGGTCCGGGTTCCGGCAAGACCACATTGATCGAAGCCTTGCGGAAGGCCGGCCTCGCCACCTCGCCCGAAGCCGGACGCGGCATTATCCGCGACCAATCGGCGATAGGCGGCCTTGCCCTGCCCTGGCGAGATCCGGCACTGTTCGCCGAACTGATGCTGTCTTGGGAAATGCGTTCGTATCACGCAGCGCTCGAACAGAACGGCCCCGTCTTCTTCGATCGCGGCGTGCCGGACACCCTTGGCTATATCAGGCTAACTGGCCTGCCGGTGCCCGGCCACGTCAGGAATGCCGCCGAACGCTTCCGCTACGCCAGTCATGTCTTCATCGCACCACCTTGGCCGGAGATCTTTCGGCAGGACAGCGAGCGAAAGCAGACCCTCGACGAGGCTGAACGCACCTATCGCGCGCTGGCCGAAGTCTACACGGAATTGGGCTATGAGCTGGTCCCGTTGCCCTTGGCGCCGGTCGAGGCGCGACTGCTATTTATCTTCGCCGAGGCAGGCTTGTAGCTTGATCTCAGACGTCAAAAAGGCCGGGAATGAACCCGGCCTTTCTGTCGTCGATAGCGATTGCTTTATTCGGCCGGCGCTTCGACAACCTCCCGCCCACGGCCGAGCGTCACCTTGGCCAGCGTGAACGAGATCACCGCACAAAGCGTGATGCCGGCCACCATCGGCAGCGGCGTGCCGTCGAAGAACACCCCGGCGATGCCCATGGCGACCGCACCGATGGCGAAGTGCAGCGTGCCCATCAGCGCCGAGGCCGTGCCGGCGATCGCGCCATGCTCTTCCATGGCCAGCACCGAAGTCGTCGGGATCACTAGGCCGAGGAACCCGTAGCCGACGAACAGCAGCGCCGCCATCACGTCGAGCCGGTCGACGCCGGACGCCATCACGGCGAACAGGACCACCATCGTCGTCGCATAGCCGACCACCGCGAGCCGCACCACGGGCCTTAGCCCGAACCGTTCGGACAGCACCCCCGTCAACTGCGACATGCCGATGAAGGCGACCGCGTTGATCGAGAAGAACACGCTATAGACCGACGGCGATAGCCCGTAATGGTCGATCAGGATGAAAGAGGAGCTCGATAGATAGACGAAGAAGCTGGCGATCCCGAAGCCGCCGATAGACGCCAGGCCAAGGAAGTTGCGGTCGCCCATCAGGAAGCGATAGGCGGAGAGCGCAGTGCCGAACGAACTGCCTGCACGCGCCTCGACCGGCCGTGTCTCCTTGAGCGAGGTCGCCAGCAGGATGGTGGCAAGCACCGCCCCACCCGTCACCGTCCAGAACACGGCACGCCAGCCGAAATTCTCGATGATGACGCTACCGGTCAGCGGCGCCAGGATCGGCGACACCGAAAACACCAGCATCAAGAGCGACATCAGCTTGGCAGCGTCGGTCCCGGTATGCAGGTCACGCACGATGGCGCGCGGCACCGCCATGCCTGCGCTGGCGCCGAGCCCTTGCAGGAAACGGAAGGCGATCAGCCATTCGACCGAGGGCGCCAGCGCCGAGCCGATGCCGCCGACCATGAACAGTGCGAGGCCGCCATAGAGCGGCAGCTTGCGCCCGACCATGTCGGAGATCGGTCCGACGACGATCTGGCCAAAGCCCATGGACAGAAAGAAGATCAGCAGGCTCATCTGCACGGCAGCGGTGCTGGCCTGCAGATCCGCGCCGATCGAAGGCAGCGCCGGAAGATACATGTCGATGGCGAACGGACCGATCGCGGACAACAGGCCGAGCACGACCGCGATGCGGAGGAATTGGGGATTCATGGTAGCAGGTTCTTTCAAATCTGGTTTGCCGCCGACCGGCGTGTAATCCTAGGACGTTCCACCCCCATGGAATTCCGACTTCTTCAGCGGAGGGAAACCTTCATCTAAGTCCATAAATTTAGACACTCTTGTCTAATTCGTCAATCACCTCTATATAGTTTTTATGAAAGCCAACGCTTCTCCTGACACCATCCCGCCACGCGGCCACGAGGCCAAGCGCGTCTCCATCATGGAGGCTGCCGGCGAGGTGTTCTGCCGCGAAAGCTTCGCCGGCGCCAACATCGACATGATCGCCGCCGAGGCCGGCGTTTCGCGCCAGACGATCTACAACCACCATGGCGACAAGGAGAAACTCTTCGTCGCAATCGTCCGCGACCTCACCGAGCGTTGCAATGCCGGCATATTCGCCACCATTTCCACCTTTCCCGACCAGCCCAAAGACCTCGAGGCCGATCTGATCGCCTTCGCCGTGCGTATGAACCGCAACTGTGTCTGCAACCGCGATGGAAAATTCCTGCGCAAGCTGATCCAGACCGAGGGCGAGCGCTATCCCGAGCTCTTCGCCGAATGGCGAGAACAGGGACCGGGCAGGACATGGCCAGCGATCGCCGCCCGCTTCGCCCGCCTCGCCCATGCCGGTTTCCTCGACATCGATGACCCTGATGTCGCGGCACGCCAGTTCCTGGCTCTTGCCAATGCCGAATTGCAGACGACCTTCATGCTCGGCGGCACGCCTGATGACGACGAGGTGCTGCAATCGGCGACACATGGCGTGCGCACCTTCCTGCGCGCCTTCGGCAAGCGGCAGCCGGCTGCCGATGCGCAAAAGCACAGCGCGCTCGCTGGCGCATGAGCGATCAAATCTGAGGCATGCCCTCTCGCATCTGCCCTGCCGGCGTCTATATCCGGTTTACGCCGCGCTCAAGCTTGATTACAGCTATGCAGACGATTCAATGGAACCCGACAGCCACATGGCCGACGACCACATCCGCTACGACATTCTGGCCCAGGAGGCATTGCGCGGCGTCATGCGCAAGGTCCTGGCCGAGGTCGCGCGCACCGGCCTTCCCGGCAACCATCATTTCTTCATCACTTTCCTGACCGGCGCCCCGGGCGTGCGCGTGTCTTCCCGCTTGCGCGAGCGCTATCCCGAACAGATGACCATCGTCATCCAGTTCCAGTATTGGGACCTGAAGGTGACCGACACCGGCTTCGAGGTCGGGCTGTCCTTCTCCGACGTGCCGGAAAAACTGGAAATCCCGTTCTCGGCCGTGCGCGGCTTTTACGACCCGTCCGTCAATTTCGAGCTCGAATTCGACGTGAAGACGGAGACCTCGGCGGACGAGGAATTGGCCGGCCAGCCCGCTTCCGAACCGCTGGCCATCGTCGCCGAGAAGAAGCCTGAGAAGAAGAAGGCCACTGAGGCCGAAAAGAAGCCTGCCGCGGCCGACGCCGCCGCCAAGGGCGCCGAAGTGGTGTCGCTCGACGCCTTCCGCAAGAAGTGATCCGACGGGCCGCGCTATATGGCCGACATCGTCAACCTCCGCCAGGCCCGCAAGCAGAAGGCACGAGCCGACAAGGAGCGCCTGGCCGAACAGAACCGGACGCTGCACGGCCGTTCCAAGGCCGACCGGGAGCGTGACCGTCTGATCGCCGACAAGGCAGAGAAATTCGTCGCCGGCCATCGCCGCAAAACCTCGAGCGATCCGGATTCCCCCAACATCGGACCGAAAAGTGCGCCGCGGTTTTCGGACAAATCCGATGCTTGAAGTGAAGTGAGTCACGCCCGGTGAGCCCGGTCGAGAAACGCTCGGTGACCATACGCGGCCATCGCACCAGCTATTCGCTCGAAAAGCCGTTTTTCGACGATCTCGTCGCCATTGCGGCAGCGCGCAAACTGACGCTCGCCGCCCTCGTCGCCGAAATCGACGAGGCCCGGCCGCGCGATGCCAACCTGTCTTCGGCGCTCAGGCTCTACGTCTTGGATTGGGCGAAGCGAGGGATGGAAAGGTAGATCTACCCCCCGCCCAGCGACTTCAGCAGACTGTCGATCGACGAAGGTTCAAGCTTGGGTTTTGGCGCGGATTCTGCTGGCGGTGGGTTGTCATTGGCCGGCGGCGGCTGAGGCGCGCGCTCCACTTTCTGCGCCCGCGCCGCGGCGGCCCTACGTTCGGCGGCGACCCTGCGTTCGGCGTCGAGTTTGGCCTTTTCTTCCGAAGCGATCCGCATCGCCTCTTCCGCCTTCCGGCGTTGCTGTTCCTTCGCCGCCTCGTCCGCCGCTTTTTGCGCCGCCTTGGCCTTCGCTTCGGCATCCGCCTTGGCCTTTGCCTCCGCCTCGGTCTTCGCTTTGGCCTCGGCTTCAGCCATCGCCTGCGCATCCGCCTTGGCTTTCGCTTCCGCTTCAGCCTGAGCCTTTGCCTCGGCTTCAGCTTTCGCCTGCGCATCCGCCTTGGCCTTCGCCTCTGCTTCGGCCTGAGCCTTTGCCGCGGCTTGAGCCTTTGCCTCGGCTTCAGCCTTAGCCCTCGCATCTGCCTCGGCTTGCAGCCGCGCCGCTTCCTGCTGCTTGCGCAATTCCTCGGCTGCCCTGTCACGCTCGGCCTGCAGGGCCGCGTAGTAGCGCACCTCGCGCCGCAACCGCTGTTTTTCAAGCAGTGCCGCCTGCATGGCCTCGACCCGCTGCTGCTCCTTTTCAAGTGCGCGCTGGGTCAGAAACTGCGCCAGCGGCTCACTGTCGAATTGCCGCTTCGCGGCGCCAAACGGCCCATCGACGCTGAAATTCACAGTCGGATCGGAGCCGACCAGCGCTTCGTCGCCGGGCCGATAAGTGATCGAACCACTGGTGGCGACCGTGCTGGCATTCAGGTCCGCCGTGATGTCGGCGGACAGCGTCGCCGCCGGATTTTCAAGATTGACCGGCGGTGCCCTCAGCGTGCCGCCGGCAATTGTGAAGGCAATGTCCGTATCCCCAGCCGGAAAACTGCCGTTTGCGGCGATCTGCGGCGCGAAACCGGCGGTCTTGGCCGCATCGATATCGCGCCCGATCGCGTCGGCCTTGGCGATGAAGGCGCCAAAGGCGTCAGGATTGACGCCGGCAACAGTCAAGCCTTTCAGCGCCGCCGTGCCGGAACCGGACAGCGCCGCAATCATCGCATCGACCGATTTGCCGCTGGTCGAAAGCGTCGCCGAGAAATCGCCGCTTCCGCTGATGCCGGCCTGTGGCACTACGGTGGCCAGATCGGCCCCGGCAAGTTTCATCTGGCCGGAGAAAAGCCCGGTGCCGTCATTGTTCTTCAGCTCGAATAGCCCGGAAAGCGCACCGCCGGAGAACTTTGCCTTGAGGTCCGAGACGCGGATGCCTTCCTGGTCGAGCTTCAGCGAAAGCGCCGCGTCATAAGCTGTGGCAAGCGGGCCGGCGACCAGCGATGCCGTGGTCAGGTCGAGTTCGGCGGTGAACGGCAGGCTGGACTTCTGGTTGAATGGAGCAGTCGGCCAAGCCCCGCCGGTGCTCAGCAAGGCCTGGTCGCCAAACAGTGCCACCGCCATCGGATCGAGATCCAGTTCATCGAGCGCCAGCGCGCCAGCAAGATGCGGCACCCCGTCCTTGACGTCGACATTGACGTCACCTGAAACCGCCGCCTCGTTGATGGCGCCGCTGAGGCCGGACAACACCAGAAGGCCATTGCCGAAGTCGGCGTCGGCCGCAAGCCACGTCGACATGCCTGTCCCCATGCTCGGCAAGCCGACGCCTGTCGTCATCAGCCACGGCTCGATGTCGGCGGCTTCCAGGCTGACCTTGCCCTTGGCGGTGGGGCCTTGTGGCGTGCCGGCAACCGTCCCGTCGAAGCCGGCTTTGAAGTCGTCGCCGGCGAGGCTGAAGCTCGTCATCATGCCGCCGCCAAGCGTGCCTCTTGCCGAGATGTCGGTGGTCGCCTCGCCAACCATGCCGAGCGGCAGCGCCGGCAGGCCGCAAAGCGCTAGGAGCGCGGTTGCGTCGGCATTCCTGGCGTTGAACGTCAGCGACACCGGTGCCTCGAAAAGCCGATCGGCTACCCCTTTGCCGGACAGCGACGCCGAAAACGCCGAGCCGCCTGCCTTGCCTTGCGCGCTGACCGCCAGTCCCGTCGTGCCATCGCCATTGGCGGCGGCACTCGTCACCAGATCGACCCGCGCATCCTGGAACAGCTCGGGATAGGCCGCCCCACGCGCTGCCAGCCCCTTCAGCACGGCGTTGCCCGGATAGTGCTGCGCCGCGACATCGACCAACGGCTTGAGGTCGACGGCGACCACGGAGGCATCGAGCTTGCCGGTCGGGCTCGCTGGGAAATCCTTGATCCGGCCGGTGGCGCTGATCGAGGCGCCGGCAAGCCCGCCAACCGAGAGCCGGTCGATTTCGAGCAGACCGTCGCGCAATCTCAGCGCCGTATCGACCGTATCGGCGGTCAACCCGCCGGCATTGACCGGCCCAGCCTTGATCTGAAAATCGAGGTCGCGGTCGGAAAAACGGTTGGCACCCTTGTCGCTGATGAAGATCGAGGCGAAGGCGGCGAGGCCGTCGACATCGAGCTCGCCACCTTCGAGCCGCATCAGCACCGACGGCCTGGCATCGTCGGGCTGGCTGGAATCGATGCGGCCCAAAAATTTCGCCTTGCCGAGAACGAGCTCGAGGTCGCTGAAGGCCTGGCGCTTACCGGTCAGGTCGACCTTGGCCTTGAAGCCGGCGGCCGGCAGCCGGCGGATCGCCTCGTCGACATCCTTCGACAGCCAGGCGGCAAAGCCGGAAGGCTGCCCCACGGCCAGAAGCAGCGAGCCGGTGAAGCCGAAATGATCCTCGACGCTAAGCATGCCGTTTGCTTCCAGCCTAGCGCGGCCGGGCAGCGTCGCGGCCAGCGACTTCACCGACCAGCCGGCATCGGCCGGCTCGGCGGAAAGGCGGACGTCGCGAACCGTCGTGTCGCCGGCCACCACCGCCGGCAGCTTCACCTCGACGGTGCCCGGTATGGTCGGCTTCGGCAAATCGAGCAGCGCCTGCTCCAACGCCGCGACACGCGCCGACAGCGTCAGCCCAGTGCCGGCCGCGGCACCAACCGCCTCATCGAACTGTACCTGCGCGCCATTGGCCTCGATCGAAAAGCGAGGGTTCGGCCCAAGCTCGACGGCAGCCTTGCCGTCGGCGGTGTAAGGATTGTCGAGCGGCCCGGTCTCGAAGCGGAATTCATCGACACCAAGCTTCCGGTGGTCGAGCGAGAATTTGCCGTTCAGCCTGAATCCCGGCTCCGGCTTGCCGGCGCTGGCCTTTATCGTCCCACTGTCCGCGCCGTCAATCAGCGCCGAACTCTTGTCGGCGCCATTCTTGTCAGAACCTGCGACCTTGAACTGGCCCGAATAGATCGCGGCGCCGTTGACGATACCGGCATTGCCGTCGGCCTCGACGACCAGCGGATAGGCATCCGGATCGGCCTTGAGCCTGAGCCGCATCTGCCCGTCGCCGCCGGCCCTGCCTGTGGACGCGATGACGGTGCTGCGCAGGCCGTCGAGCCGCAGCGAGCCGTCCATCCGCCAAGGCCCGGCCAGCGATTTGGCAGAGATCGTCGAATTGATCTCGGAAATGAGATGGCTGCGCCCGCCGGCGGCATGGCGCAGCGCGATCTCTCCGTCCGTCACTGTCAGCTTCTCGATCGAGATCTGGCCGGGATCGAAGGGCGACGACGGGCGTATCGCCCAGTCGACCGTGCCATCGGCGGCAACGTCGATCGTCGCCTTCGGCCGCACCAGCCGCATGTCGAAGATCAGCACCTCGCCGCTCAGGAAGGGCGCCAGTTCCGCATCCATCGAAAAGGTCTCGACGGTCATTGCCGGCTGGCCGCCGGGGCCGCCGGCAACGGTGACGTTCGAGAAGGTCACCGAGGGAAACGGCAGCAGTTTCGCCGTCGCATCGCCTTGAACGGTTACCTTGCGGCCCAGAATGGCGCTCGCCTCGCGCTCGAAATCGGCACGGTAGCCCGTCCAGTCGATAAAATACGGCACCACCAGCGCCGCACACAGCACCAGCACGAAAAGGCCACCGAAGATCACGAACAGGCGTGCGAGCATCAGCTCCGAAGCAGTTGATTGAAAATCAGCCGCACTCTACCCGCATCCGCGTGTCGATAAAGTGGCAATTTCCCGGCCGACAGGCTTCTAGAGCAAAAGATGGTAGCCAAGAAAACTCAGCGAGCGTCGCGCTTTGCCTGCGCCACCTTGGCCGCCTTGCGCTGTCGGCCGAGTTCCATCGGCCGAACCAGGTTCGGCGCCCTCTGGTTCACCACCGCCCGCATGCCTTTGTGTGCGGTGCGCGTGTTGAACTCAGGACCGTCTGCCGCAGCGCCTTGCTTCATGGACAGCGCCTTGCGTGCATTGTCGACCAGCGAAACACGCGCCGCCAACTGGCGGCGGCGTTCGGCCTCGCCATTGAGCCGCCGCATGGCCATCGCCAGAACCTCGAGCTTCAGCTGCGAGCCACCGTCGGCCTTTGAGGCGGCAGCTCCTTTTGGCGCACCCTTGCCGCGTATCTCGCGGCGGCGCCGATGCGCCTCGCCCTGCGCCTTGTCGCGCCGCTCCCGCAACAGCTTGACCAGGCCGGAAAGCTCGGCGTCGGCAAGATCCTGCACCGCCGGATGGTGCGACTTCTCGACGAGAGCATGTTCGTCGGCGCTTAGCGCTCGAGCCTCTTCCTTGCGTGAAATCGCCATGACACCATTCCTCCGTCTGTGACGCCTGCCTCAAAACCTCATGTCCTTGGAGCCTCGGTCCAAATGGTGGTGCGGTCAAGCCGAGCACCATTTGATCTTCGTCCACTATGCGGCCGGCAGTATCTTCCCAGGGTTCATGATATTCAGCGGGTCGAGCGCTTGCTTGATCGTGCGCATGATGTCGACGCTGTGGCCGAGCTCATGGCGCAGGAAGCCGACCTTGCCCTGTCCGATGCCGTGCTCGCCGGTGCAGGTTCCATCCATGCCGATCGCCCGCATGTTCAGCCGCGCGACAAACTCTTCCGTCGCCGCGATTTCCTTCGGATCGTCCGCGTCCATCAGCACCAGCACATGGAAATTGCCGTCACCGGCATGGCCGACGATCGGCGCGATCAGTCCCATTTCGGCAATGTCGGCCTCGGTTTGCGTGACGCATTCGGCAAAGCGCGAGATCGGCACGCAGACGTCGGTCGACAGCCCCTTGGCGCCCGGCCGCAGCGTCAGCGACGACCAATAGGCGTCGTGCCTGGCCTTCCACAGCTTCGTTCGCTCCTCGGCGACACTGGTCCACAGGAATGGTCCGCCGCCATATTCTTCGGCGATCATGCCGAAGGTCTCGGCCTGCTCGGCAACGCCGGCGTCGCTGCCATGGAACTCGACGAACAGGCACGGGCTTTCGGGATAGTCGAGTTTCGAATAGCTCTTCATCGCCCGCATCTGCAGCGCGTTGACCAGTTCGATGCGCGCCACCGGAATGCCCATCTGGATCGTCGCGATCACAGCGTTGCAGGCCGCCTCGACGCTGGGAAACGGGCAGACGCCGCCGGAAATCGCCTGCGGAATGCCCTGCAGCTTCAGGGTCAGCTGGGTGATGATGCCGAGCGTGCCTTCCGAGCCGATCAGGAGCCGCGTCAAATCGTAACCGGCCGAACTCTTTTTTGCGCGCTTTCCGGTCGTCACCGTCTCGCCGTCGGCCATCACCGCCGTCAGCGACAACACATTCTCGCGCATCGTGCCGTAGCGCACCGCATTGGTGCCCGACGCCCGCGTCGCCGCCATGCCGCCGAGCGACGCATTCGCGCCCGGATCGATCGGGAAGAACAGGCCGGTGTCGCGCAGGTGCCGGTTGAGATCCTCGCGCGTCACGCCGGGCTCGACCGTGCAGTCGAGATCCTGCGGGTTGACTGCGAGGATGCGGTTCATCCGCGACGTGTCCAGCGAGATGCCGCCGCCCGGCGCGTTGGTGTGGCCCTCCAGCGAGGAGCCGACGCCGAAGGCGATCACCGGCACGCGGTGCGCTGCGCAGGCGCGCACGATCTCCTGCACCTCCGCCGTCGTCTCCGGAAACGCCACGCCATCCGGCGCCTGGGTCGGGATATAGGTGGTGGTATGCGCGTGCTGCGCGCGGATCGCCTCGCCGGTCTGGAACCGCTCACCCAGCCGCTGCTTGAGGATGCCGAGCACCGCGGCGATCCCTTCTTCATTGCGCTCGACCGGATTGAGGTCGCTCAGAGCCATCGATTCCTCCGCGAATGGACCAGCGCCCACTCTCGTTATTCGTTTATGGATGCGTAGTCTCACCGACCACGCTCTGTCCAGCGAGAAGGAAGTTTTCGATGCCCATCCCCGCCCCCTTCGTCTCTCGTGCCATGGCCATCGAAAAGGACTGGATCGACTACAACGGCCATCTCAACATGGCCTATTACAACGTGCTGTTCGATCGCTGCTCCGACAAAGCGTTCGAAATGATGGGAATGGGGATGGAGGAGTATGTGAAGCAGCGGCGGCTGACCATCTACACGGCCGAAGTCCATGTCTGCTATGTCAGGGAGCTGCATCTCGACCACAAGGTCATAGTCTCCTTCCAGCTCCTCGATCACGACGAAAAGCGGCTGAGAGCCTATCAGGAAATCCGCCATGTCGACGGCTGGCTCGCCGCCACTTCCGAATCGCTGTCGCTGCATGTCGACATGTCCGGGCCGAAAGTGGCGCCCTTCCCGGCTGATGTCCTGGCCAGGATCGAGGCCATGCGCGCCGCCCATGGCGCGCTGCCGATGCCGGAGCGCGCCGGCCGTTCGATCGGTATCAAGGCGCGCCGCGGTTAAAAGTGTTCCGAGGGCAATGCTAAGCCGTTGTTTTCATGCGTGTCGTTGCCCTAAAGCCACTATCCGCTGTTGACTGACAGCCATTCGTCGTAAGCCGGCTTGAACCGCGACCCGACCGCCGTTAACCTTACCGAGGTTTTAACGTGAACAAGCCGAATTGAGGCGTTGAACGACTCAGCACGGCGGTCGAGAACCGTCCCTATCGAGTTGCGATACGGGCGGCTGGGCGGAAGCGGTTCGGGGAACGTGCATGAAAACCGACATCAAGGTCGAGGCGGACAGGCTGGCGGCCGACCCACGCATCAGCGACTATGACTTCTGGCGCTCACTGAAGAACCTCAACAACGAGATCTTCCACATCGCCAACAACAACGAGCCGATCCCCTTCGCCATGATCCGCTGGCGCGCCATACTAAAACAGGCGCGCTCGAAACGCGGCCACGTCTGACCGCCGCCATTGTGAAATAGCTCCCAGCTTGCGCTGCCTCCTCCGCTTGCCGGCACTTCTGCCGTCGCGCCAACGCGTTCCCGCGACGGTTACAGCGTCGGGAAACTGCACTATTGTGCTAATCTTCAGCTGGAGGAGCTTGGGATGGATCGATTTGTCGACGCAGTGTCTAAGTCACTGAAGGAAAAGAACTGGCTTTCAGCACTCAGCCTAAGCCTTTTGCTGCCTGACATCTGCGGAAGGTTGGAAAAATCGAACGCAAAATCGACGGAGAGATACATTGAATGGTTCGACTGGTGGGTAGGGCCCCGCTACACCCATGAGATCGGGCCGTCCCACCAGCGTCACGTTTTTCTTTCGGGAGCAGACTGTTATTCTCTCAGATGCGCGCTGTCTCACGAGGGGCGGGACAACATTGAAGACCAGCGCGCTCGAAAGGCGCTGAAAGACTTCATGATTGTTGAGCCGCCCCCAGTTGGTGCAGGCATGATACATTGCAACCAGATTGACGACACCTTGCAGTTGCAAGTCGACATTTTCTGCACGGACATAATTGCGGGCGTGCGCAACTGGATGGCTTCGGTAGAAGGCAAAGCCGCCATCAATGCAGGGCAGCAGTCGTCCTTGATCTCGATTAAAAGTATTAGATGATCTCAGTCCGTCTTCACTTCTTCGAACATCTCCGGCCCGAGAAAGATCTTGCCGCAGCAGCCGGTAAATCTGCGCCAGATGTATAAACTTCAAACAGAGCTGATGACCATGGCAGTAAACGAACAATCCGTGCTGACGTACATCAAGTTGATGGAGGAAATTAAAGTTCGTTTCGCGTGGTTGGATTACCTGATGTCTGGCCAACTCCAAACGCCTGCGAACTTGAGAGAAGAGAGCTGTTACCTACAAATTAGGATGGTATGCGAACTTATAGCTCTAGGGTGTGCTGTGATGCACGACAACGTCCCTAACATTACGAGGGTAAGGAAGGATTATCAGGCAGACAAAATCGTAAACGAAATGGCAAAAGCCTACCCTGACTTCTTCCCGGAGCCTCTGGCCGCTCAAGACGTGCCACATGGCATGATCACGAGATTCAACGGAGATGCGTTGACCAGAGACGGTCTTGTCGCACTCTACAGGAGGTGCGGAGAAATACTGCACAAGGGCTCCGTCAAGAACTTGGGTAAGAACGTGGCGCCCAAACTTGATGACATCCATTCGACATCACAATTGATACGAAATCTGATCAGCAGGCATCAAATACGACACTATGATCAGGACGCATTCTGGATCGTAGGCATGAACCATGGAGGCACTGGCCAAGTCGGATACATGTATTTCGAAAAGGCCTAGCGACCTATTGTGTGGAATCCTTTGTTGCTCGGTTCCGCGCGCCTGCCGCTCCCAGTTCTTTCTCGCCCAGCTCTTGCTCACTGAGCCTGCCATACCGCTCGATCGCTGCTTCCAGATCAGCGAGCGAATCGTCCTCGACTGAGGCATTGACCACAGCGCCAGAAAAGTGTCGATCGGATACGTGGCTCTCAAGGTTGCCGCTTCAGCGCCCACAGCGGCGAGCGCGCCACCACCGGTGACGACTGGATGATCGCGGTGTTGGTCATTGCAAACGGAATGATGCGGTCGATCACCCGTTCGAGCTCGGCCACCGAGCCGACATGCGCCAGCGCGATGAAACAGTCCTCGCCGGTCACCCGGTCGCACTGGGCGATTTCCGGCAAATCGCGGATGATCTCGGCCACCACTGCCAGTTGCCCGGGCACCGGCCTGATCCGCAGCCATGCCGATAGTTTCATGCCGAGCCCGGCCGGATTGATCCGCACCGTGTAGGCCTCGATCACGCCGCTCTCCTGCAGCCGCCGGATGCGCTCGGCCACGCTCGGCGCCGACAGGCCGACCGAGCGCGCAAGTTCAGCCGTGCTGGTGCGCGCATCCTTTTCCAGCAGGCGCAGGATTTTCAGATCCGCGGCATCCAGATCGGCATTTTCGTTTCGAAGGCGTTTCAACGAAAACTCCTTGGCATTGGAAAACCAATGGTCTCTTTGGCTGATCACTGTCCATATAAAACGGAAAGATTGCCTGCGATAATGATTCAATGGATGATCCAGTGCAAGCCCCAGCTGCAATCCCTGCCCTCGCCGGCCCAGTCTTTGGCAAGCTGGCGAGCTCGCTGCCGCCGCATGTCTGGTTCGGTGTCAGCGCTGTGTTCCATTATCTCGGGCCGGCTTTCGCCGTGCTGCTTTTCCCGCATGTCGGCGTGCTCGGCATGGCCTGGCTGCGCATCGTCACGGCCGCCCTGGTCTTCGCGCCAATGACCCGGCCGTGGACGGTCTTTGCCCGCGCCGACCGGCCGACACGACTGTTGCTTCTGGCCTTTGGTGCTTGTCTGGGCGTGATGAATTGCTCCTTCTACCTGGCGCTCGACCGGTTGCCGATCTCGCTGGTCGCGGCGATCGAATTCGTCGGCACCATCGGTGTCGCGCTGGTCGGCGTCAGAAGCCCGCGCAATCTCGGCGCGCTTGCCGTTGCGGTCATCGGCACCTTGCTGCTGATCGACGTCAAATGGTCGAGCGACCCGATCGGCCTGTTCTGGGCCTTCCTCAACGGCGCCCTGTTCGTTGGCTACATCGTGCTTGGCCATCGCGTCGCCCGCGCCGGCGCTGGCGACGGCATCGCCGGCCTTGGTGCCGCCATGGCGGTGGCCTTCCTCATCGTGCTGCCGATAGGCTTCAGCGATGCGTTGCCGGCTTTCTCGGCCCCGCCACTGCTCATCGCCGCCATCGGCGTCGGCATCTGCTCGTCGGTCATCCCCTATATCTGCGACCAGCTTGCCATGTCGCGGCTGCCGCGATCGAGCTTCGCGCTGATGCTGTCGTTGCTGCCAGTCACCGCCACGCTGATCGGCGTCATTGTGCTCCGCCAGATACCCAGCTCCACCGATTGCCTCGGCATCGCCCTGGTGGTGGCCGGCGTCGCTTTCCACAAACCGGCAAACGCCTGATCAGGCAAGCTTTTCCCTGAAGAAGGTGCTCGTCCGGCCCCAGGCGAGGTCCGCTGTGTTCTTGTCGTAGCGGGCCGCTGATGTGTCGTTGTTGAAGGCATGATTGGCGCCTTCATAGACATAGACCGTGTGCTCGACCTTGGCTGCATCGAGTTCCTTCTTGAAGGCGTCGATACCGGCATTGATGCGGGTGTCGAGCCCGGCATAATGCAGCAGCAGCGCTGCCTTGATCTTCGGCACATCCTCGGCCTTCGGCTGCATGCCGTAATAGGCGACAGCGGCAGCCAAATCCGGCGTGTTGGCAGCCAGTGTGTTCACCGTGCCGCCGCCCCAGCAGAAGCCGACCGCGCCGACCTTGCCGTTGCCATCCGCGTAGCTCTTGAGGAAAGCGACCGTTGCGACCGCATTGGCGGTGGTCTGCGCCGGATCGAGCTTGGAAAACTGGTCACGCGCCTTGTCTTCGTCGGCCGGCGTGCCGCCGAGCGGCGACAGGAAGTCCGGGGCGAGCGCCACGAACCCTTCCAGCGCCACGCGCCGCGCCACATCGCGTATATGCGGGTTGAGCCCTCTGTTCTCATGCACGACGATGACGGTGCCGAGCTTGCCGGATTGGCCGGCTGGCTTGACCAGATAGCCCTTCATCTCGCCACCGCTGCCGGGATAGCTGATGTCCTCGCCCGTCACGCGTGAATCGTCCTCGGCAACGATCGCCGCCCGGGCTGAATTCGCCGCCAGCAGTGGTGCGATTGCGGCGGCCGCCGCACCTGATCCGGCAAGCCTGGTCAACTGTTCCATGAAGCGCCGCCGGTCGAGCGTCAGATGCGTGTATTCATCATAGGCGTCGATCATCGCCTGGGTAATGGCGGGTCTCGTGACGGCTGGGCTGGCAGGGCTCGGTTTCGTCATGGCGCGCTCTCCTCGGCTTCTGGAAATACTCCCGCCGCGCAACATAGGGTAGAAGCCGGCATGATCCAGTCACGGATGAGTGAGGTCCCAGCACGCAGCGCGCTCCACAATGTCGGTCGGCCTGCATTAGCTATGGACCGCCGGAGCGTTTTCCTTAGGATGCCCAAGGGGACATCCGTAAGCTTGCGGCTATGTCGAGCTTGGGTGGGGCATGCTGGCATACAAAGTGGGGAAATGGCGCACGCTCGGGCTGATGGCCCGTTTCGCGGCCGAGCCGCTGACGGCAGCGCGTAACGCGCATCGCGCCTTCGGCCTCTTCATCCGCGCTGACTACCCGCACTCGACCGCGGCAAAGCCGCGCCGCGTCTTCATGATCGCCGATGCCGAACTCTACAAGACCATGCTGTCCGATACCGAGACTTGGCGCAACGTCCAGATCAGTGCGACCAGCAAGAGGTCGGGCGCCTCACAACGCCTGTCCTACGGCATGACGAGACTGCGCGGCGAACGTCATGAGCACTATCGCAAACTTTTCGCACCGCCGCTGAAGCGACCAGCCGTCATGGCGATGAGCCCTGAGATGGCGCGGATCGCCGCTGAACAGGTCGCGAGTTGGCCGCTCGGCGCCGCCTTTCCGCTGACAGAGGCCGCAAAGACGATGGCCAAGCATTTGGCGATCGGCCTTCTCTTCGGCGACGACCACCGGCGCGCCATGCCGATCGCCGAGATGATTGCGCGGGCGATGCAGGCGAGCTGGATCGTCCCCACCCCCGCTTTCTTCCGCTGGCTCCGCGAGGCCGAGGGTCAGGAACGCGCCATCCTTTCCTGGGCGGAGGAAAAGCGCGGCAACAAGGACGCGCAGGACATCCTGTCGATCCTCGTCAACAACACCGACGAGGTGGGCAAGCCACCCTCGGTCGAACTGATCGGCGGCATCGTCAGCTTCGTCTTCGGCGCTGCCTATGACACCTGCCAGAACGCGCTGGCCTGGACCGTGATCCTGCTCACCCAGCATCCGGACGCCATGGCAGGACTGGTCGCGGAGATCGACGCGGCAACCGGCGGCAGGCCTGCTACAATGAACCGGATCGGCACGCTGCCGCTGCTCGACGCAACGATCAGGGAAGCGATGCGGCTTTTCCCGCCGGTGCCCTTGCAGATGCGCAGGGCGACCAGGACGACGATACTGGGCGCAGAGCCGATTACCCGCGGCGATCTGGTTTTGATCAGCGCCATGACGATCAACCGCGATCCATCGCTCTATCCCGATCCCGACAGCTTTCGGCCGGACCGATGGGCCACAATCCGGCCATCGCCGTTCCAGTACACGGTATTCGGCGCAGGCGGCCACATGTGCCCCGGCGTCACCTTCGGCCTGCAGATGATGAAGATCGCGTTGGCCACCATCCTGTCGAAGCGCTCGGTGGAGCTGTCGCCGGCAGCGCGGATCGCCTACCGCACCAGAGTAACCCTGGCGCCGATCGGCAACGTCGAGGTGATCATGCGCCCGCGCGGCGAGGCTGCCCGTTCGGTCCGGGCGACCGGCCGGTTCCGCGAGCTCGTCGTGATCCCGGCACTGACATAGGAAACTGCCAATGGTCGCGCAGCAGAAAATGATCCGCATCTACGACCGGGTCATGAAGAGCAGCAAGCAGCGCCGCTACTACGGCGGCAGCGGATTCTACAATTTCGGCTACTGGGCGACGGGCGCCACGTCGCAGCGCGAAGCCAGCGAAGCGCTTGTCGACACGTTGCTGGCGCGGCTGCCGAAGAAGGACGGCCGCATCCTCGACGTCGCCTGCGGGCTCGGCGCATCGACGAAACGGTTGCTGCTGTCCTATCCGCCGGAGGCCGTCACCGCCATCAACATCTCCGCCGCCCAGGTTGCGACGGCGCGCCAGAACGCTCCCGGCGCAGCGGTGCTGCAGATGGATGCCGTCAAGCTCGCCTTCGCCGACGAAAGTTTCGACGCGGTCATCTGCGTCGAGGCGGCCTTCCATTTCGATACGCGTGCGGCTTTCGTCGCGGAAGCCTTCCGGGTGCTCAAGCCCGGCGGCGTGCTGGTGCTGTCCGACATCCTGTTTCGGGGCTTCACCTCTGCAATCTCTGATCGCCTTGGCGTGCCGAGGGCCAATCTGGTCTCCGACATTGCTTCCTACCGGGTGCTGTTCGGCGTGGCCGGCTTTCAGGACGTCAAGGTAGAAGACGCCACCGACAATTGCCTTGGCGGCTTCCGCCGCAGCCTCGTCGCGTGGCCGGCATCGGAACGGGCGAAAGGCACCATGAGCCTGAAGTCCAGCCTCGGCACCGCCATCGTCTGCCGGCTCATCGCTGGTTATTTCGGCGCTGTCGCCAAGGCCTATCTGCTGGTCTCGGCGCGAAAGCCGTAACGCGATCGCGCCACGCCGTCATCACGTTTTTGTAATTGATGGCAAATCTTGACGTTCCTGCCACAATATAAAGGAAAGCTGCTGGTGGTGACGTCGCCCACGCTGGCTGGCTCTGACAAGAAGGAACAAACGCGCATGACCTTCCCCACCCCGATCCTCGTAAGCGCATTCGTGCTTGCCGGCGCTGCCCTACTGACGCTCCGGTCCGCAGCCTTCGCTGCCACCAGGCGATCGATGGTCAAGGTCCGCAGCAACCGGCGCCGTGCTGCAAGCAGCGTGAAAAGCAATCCTGGCCTCTGAAAGAACTCTCTACTTCGGCAGCGTGTAGGCCATCACATAATCCCCCGGCTTGGTGCCGACCGAGCCATGGCCGCCGGCGACGATGACCACGAATTGGCGTCCATCGGCGACCGTGTAGGTCATCGGCGTCGACTGCCCGCCGGCCGGCAGCCGGGTCTGCCAGAGCTGCCTGCCGGTCGTCAGATCATAGGCGCGGAAGAAGTCGTCGACCGCAGCACCAAGGAAGGCGACGCCGCCGGCGGTGATCATCGGCCCACCGATGCCCGGCACGCCGACCTTGAACGGCAGCGGCAGCGGCGTCATGTCGTAGACGGTGCCGTTGCGATGCTTGTAGACGATCTTGCCGGTCCTGAGATCGGCGCCCGCGACATAGCCCCAGGGCGGTGCCTGGCAGGGGATGCCGAGCGGCGACAGAAACGGCTTCAATATCACTGCATAAGGCGCACCTTCATTGCGGTTGAGGCCCTGTTCGCTGCCTTTGGTATCGCCCGGCGGCGGCACGTCCGCGCGCGGCACCAGCTTGGAGATGAACGCCAGGTATGTCGGCATGCCGAATATCACCTGCCGGACCGGATCGACCGCCACGCCGCCCCAGTTGAACGTGCCGAAATTGCCGGGATAGATCAGCGAGCCTTGCAGCGACGGCGGCGTGTAGCGGCCCTCGTAGCGCAGTTTAAGGAACTCGATCCGGCAAGCCAGCTGGTCGAACATGGTGATGCCCCACATGTCGGCGCCGGTCAGCGGCTTCGGATTGAAGCTCAGGTCCGAAACCGGCTGCGTCGGCGAGGTGTGGTCGCCCTCGATCGCGCCGCCCGGCGCCGGCACTTCGTTGATCGGGACGATCGGCTCGCCGCTGCGCCGGTCGAGCACATAGAGGTCGCCCTGTTTGGTCGGCCCGACCAGCGCCGGCACGACGCCGGCAGCCGTGGTGATGTCGACCAGCGTCGGCTGCGCCGGCACGTCCATGTCCCAGAGATCGTGATGCACGGTCTGCCGCACCCACCGCAATTGTCCGGTGTTGAGATCGAGCGCTGTGACCGAAGAGGAGAATTTCTCGTCATTGGCGCTCCGCCCGGCGCCGAGCTGATCCGGCGTCTTGTTGCCGAGCGGCACATAGAGCAAACCGAGCTTCTCGTCGGCGCTCGCCGTCGACCACATGTTGGGCGAGTTGTTGGTATAGGTCTGACCCGGTGCCAGTGGCGTCGTCTGGTCCGGATTGCCCGAATCCCAGTTCCAAATCAGGGCGCCGGTGTCGACGTCGAAGGCACGGATGACGCCGGACGGCTCCTGCGTTGAATAATTGTCGTTGACCGCGCCGCCGACGATGATCTTGTTGGCGACGATCAGCGGCGCCGACGTCGAATAATAATAGCCCGGCTTCGGATATGGCATGTTGGCGAGCAGGTTCAACGTGCCGCCTTCGGCAAATGTGGGACAGACCTGGCCATTCGCGGCGTCGAGCGCGATCAGCCGGGCGTCGGATGTCGGCAGATAGACGCGTGCTGCACAGGGCTGGCCGGCGGCGATTTTGGCATCGGCATAATAGGACACGCCGCGGCACGTCTGGTGCTGGCGGTCCTTGTCCAGCTTGACCTGGGGATCGAAGCGCCATTTCTCCTTGCCGCTCGCGGCATCTATGGCAATGGCGAAATTGTGCGGTGTGCAAATGTAGAGCGTGTCGACGACCTTCAGCGGCGTCACCTGATAGGTTGTCTCAGTGACGTCGTCGGGCCCTTTCACGTCACCGGTGCGATAGGTCCAGGCCGGCTGCAAATTGGCAACGTTTTCGACGGTGATCTGGTCGAGAGGCGAATAGCGCTGGCCATACTGGGTGCGGCCGTAAAAATGCCATTCGCCGGCTGGCACGTTGCCGCCGAGGTCGGCCGTTGGCGTCACCTCATCGGTATTGAGTTCGCCGGCGATATCCTTTGGATCGGTTGTCATCGAATAGCCGGCGACGGCAAGCGACGCCAGCACCGCGAGGATCAGCGGCGCGCGTCCATCGGGACCGGTGAGCCCGCGCCGCGCCCACGGCGTCAATAGCCACAACGCGATAAGCACGATGATGCCGCCGCGCGGACCGAGTTCCCACCAGTCGAAGCCGATTTCCCAGACCGCCCAGCAGAGCGTGCCGATGACGATCGCCGCGTACAGCCACAGCGCCATGGATTTGCGCCTGTAGAGCAGCCAGCCAGCGACGAGGAAGGCGATGCCAGCAATGATGTAGTACCAACTGCCGCCCAGCGAAGCTAACCAGATGCCGCCGCCACCAAGCGCCAGGCCGATGAGGAAAAGGATGAGGGAGGTAACGACGACAGCCAAGACGATGCTCCTTCGACTGGTGCGCGCTTCGCAACGCGTCAATGGGCAACCCGGCATTGCGTTCCTGCCCCGAGCACAACTTTCTCCGGCCCGCCGTGGCTGTCAAGCAAGCTCCGCGTTTTAGGCGTGGACCCACAGCAAGCTCGACGTTTTGGGTCGCGGACCCATCCAGATTGTGGACTGGACTGAGAACAAAACGGAGACACTTCTGGCCTTTCGCTGCCGAATCACTACATTCGGGGGAGATGTCCGGCTTTTCGGAAGATATGCCTTTTTTTGACGAACCGAACGCGCGGCCCGTGGCCCCGTCGGGCATTGCTGCGCGCGCCATGGCTGCCCGCAGCGGCCACAACAATGCGCCCGATTATCTGAACGGGCTCAACCCCGAGCAGCGGCTGGCGGTGGAAACCACCGAAGGCCCGGTTCTGGTGCTGGCCGGCGCCGGCACCGGCAAAACGCGCGTCTTGACCACCCGCATCGCCCACATCCTCGCCACCGGCAAGGCCTTCCCGTCGCAGATCCTCGCCGTCACCTTCACCAACAAAGCTGCGCGCGAGATGAAGCAGCGCATCGGCCTCTTGATCGGCGAAGGCAATGTCGAGGGCATGCCGTGGCTCGGCACCTTCCACTCGATTGGCGTGAAGCTGCTTCGCAGACACGCCGAGCTTGCCGGGCTCAAATCCGACTTCACCATCCTCGACACCGACGATGTCGTGCGCCTGATCAAGCAGCTCATCCAGGCCGAAGGCCTGGACGACAAGCGCTGGCCGGCCAAGCAGTTCGCCCAGATGATCGACGGCTGGAAAAACAAGGGGCTTGGCCCCGCCGACATTCCCGAGGGCGACGCCCGCGCCTTCGCCAACGGCAAGGGCCGAGAGCTCTACAAGGCCTATCAGGAGCGGCTGAAGACGCTGAATGCCTGCGACTTCGGCGACCTCCTCTGCCACCCCATCCGCATCTTCCGCGCCAATCCGGACGTGCTGAAGGAATACCACAAGCGTTTTCGCTACATCCTCGTCGACGAGTATCAGGACACCAACACCGCGCAATATATGTGGCTGCGCCTGCTGGCGCAGCGGCCGGGCGGGCCGCAACCACCACGAAGTGGCTCTCCGGGTGGTCGCGTTCCAAGTCTTTCCGGAGTTACGGATAGAACGGAGGCGGGTAGCTATAGACCGGCAACTACGAAGGACGAATCGGGAATTCCGGCCGAAGGCCGCAAGGACGACCGTCCGTCCGAGCCGTTGCGAGGCCCCCGCGGAGGGCCCGTGCCGGCAGGCGCGGAACAGCCCGTGAGCGATAACAAAGTTAATATCTGCTGCGTCGGCGACGACGATCAATCCATCTACGGCTGGCGCGGGGCCGAGGTCGACAACATCCTGCGCTTCGACAAGGATTTCCCCGGCGCCACGATCATCCGGCTGGAGCGCAACTATCGCTCCACCGCGCACATCCTCGGCACCGCCTCCCACCTCATCGCCCACAATGAAGGCCGCTTCGGCAAGACGCTGTTCACCGAAAAAGTCGCAGAGGACGATGAGAAAGTGCACGTCCATGCCGCCTGGGATTCCGAGGAGGAGGCCCGCGCCGTCGGCGAAACCATCGAAGCCTACCAGCGGCAGAAGCACAATCTCAACGACATGGCGATCCTGGTGCGCGCGTCCTTCCAGATGCGCGAGTTCGAGGATCGTTTCGTCACGCTCGGCCTCAACTACCGCGTCATCGGCGGCCCGCGCTTCTACGAGCGCCTCGAAATCCGCGATGCGCTGGCCTTCTTCCGCGTCGTCGCCCAAGGCGCCGACGACCTCGCCTTCGAACGCATCGTCAACGTGCCGAAGCGCGGGTTGGGCGAAGCCACCATCCGCCAGATCCACGATACCGCCAGGGCGCTGCGCATCCCGATGCTGGAGGCCGCCGCCAAGCTCGCCGAAAGCGACGAGTTGAAGCCGAAGCCGCGCGCCGCACTGCGCGAGGTATCAGCCAATTTCGAGCGCTGGCAGAAGACGCTGGAAACCACGCCGCACACCGAACTGGCCGAGACCATACTGGAGGAGAGCGGCTACACCGACATGTGGAAGAACGACCGCTCGGTGGAAGCTCCCGGCCGGCTGGAAAACCTGAAAGAACTGATCCGCTCCATGGAGGAGTATGAATCGCTGCGCTCCTTCCTCGAACATGTCGCCCTGGTGATGGATGCCGAGCAGAACGCCGAGCTCGACGCCGTCAACATCATGACGCTGCATTCGGCCAAGGGCCTCGAATTCGAGACCGTTTTTCTGCCCGGCTGGGAGGAAGGCCTGTTCCCGCACCAGCGCGCACTCGACGAGGGCGGCCGCTCCGGGCTGGAGGAAGAACGGCGGCTGGCCTATGTCGGCCTGACCCGTGCCAAGAAGAACCTGCATTTGTGGTTCGTCTCCAACCGCCGCATCCATGGTCTGTGGCAATCGACGATCCCGTCGCGTTTCCTCGACGAATTGCCGGAAGCCCATGTCGAGATCGCCGAAAGCGGCAACAGCTACGGCGGTTACGGCAATTCCTATGGCGGCGGCTCGTTCGCATCGGGCCGTGGCGGCCAAGGAGCAGGAAGGCAGAACCCCTATGGCGCCTCGCGTTTCGACAATGTCGGAGCCGAGAAATCTGGCGCCTTCTCCAACACCTATGCGACGCCGGGCTGGCAGCGCGCGCAACAGAACCGCACCGAGGCAACCGACCGCAACTGGGGCTCGCGCTCCGGCCATCAGGTCGAGCGCATCGGCTATGGCGAGACCGACTCGGGCTATGGTGCCGGCCGCACCTCGATCAAAGGCCGCACCATCGACGGCGAGCTGGTCGCCAAATCCGTCGCCGACACGCCGTCGGCCTTCAATGTCGGCGACCGCGTCTTCCACCAGAAATTCGGCAACGGCAACATTTCGGCCATCGACGGCAACAAGCTGACCATCGACTTCGACAAGGCCGGCCAGAAACGGGTTCTAGACGGGTTTGTCACCGGGGTGTGAGAGACAGCAAAATCAATAAAAAGAGCTGGATCAGACGCACGCCGACCCTCGCCGCAATCGACATCGCCACCTACATCAACAAGGTCGCGTCCTGGTCCTTCATCCTGTTCGGCGTCACCATCGTGCTCTTCGCCACGGTGCGCGCCACCGGCGCGGTGATGCCGCCTCTGATCATCCTGGTGATCTCGGTGCTTCTGGTGCGCACCAGCTTCGCCTATTTCTTCCGAAGCGTGATCGGCGAGGAAGCGCTGTGGTGGAGCTTTCCGGTCGGCTCGATCACCTCGCTCGCGCTGGCAGCGGCCTATTACCGCTTCGGTCGCTGGCGCACTATGCACATGATCGAGGGCAGGCCGGCTGCCGGCGAGCCGCCGGACACCGGCCTCGGCGTGCCGCGCCAGCGCGCGCATCTTTCGCCCGAAACGCCGAACGGCTGAACGAAGGGCTCACAGCGCATATCTGGCGCCAAACGCGAGCGCCACCAGGGAAAAGATCGTGATCATGCCGGCAAAGGCCAGGCTTGCCATTGTCGCGCTTATCACCGTCGACAGGATGCCAATACCGATGACCGGCAGCGCATTGCCGCAAAAGCAGCAGATAAAGAAGGCTGAGACCACTTCGGCGCGGCGGCTGGCCGGCGCGATCTGGTTGACCACTTGCAGGCCGCCACGATAGCCGAGCGCTGCCGCGACGCCGCAGAACGCAGTCGCGGCGATCATGATGGCCATCGAAGCAAAGACCTGCGCCGCCACGACCAGGACGACGGTCGGGATCATCAGGGCCAAAGCCGCGAGCATGGTGCTGCGGCTCGAAAGGCGTGTCGTCACCAATATGGTGACGGCGGCCACGATCGCCAGTTCGAAGAACAAGGCGCCGGCCAGGGCATGGTTGGTCACATGGAGCTGCTGCGCCAGTATGCTCGGCGCGAGCGCCGCGTAGAAACCGACCAGCGCCATGGCGCCGAAGCCGGTTACCGCTGGCGCCACGAAACCGGCGCGGATTTCACCAGGCACCGAGAACCGTGGCTGCATGGAGATATCGGCCAGTTTTCCCGGTTGTGAAATGGTTTCTCGCGTGCGCCAGACCAGCGCCGCGACAAGGGCAAGCACCGCCAGATAAACGACGAATGTCAGCCTTAGTGGCCACGGCGCATATTCGGCAAGCAGTCCCGCCGCCAGCGCGCCAAGACCGAGACCAAAGAAATTGGTGCTGGTGGCAATGATGGCGGCACGTGATTTGTCGTCGGTAGCGACCAGCTCGGCGAGCCAGGCGGTGCCGGTTCCCGCACCGACGCCTATACCCAAGCCGCTCAGAATCCGGGCGATGTCGAGCCACGCGACATTTTCGGCGAACAGGAAAAACAGCGCGCTGACGACCGCCACCGTCATCGCCGCCAAGGCGGCCGGCCGGCGGCCGATGACGTCCGACACGCGCCCGAACATCAAAAGCGCCGCCAGGTTACCGATGACATAGACGGCATAGACCAGGGTAAGGGTGATCTGCGAGAAGCCGAACGCCTGTTTGTAGATGACGTAAAGCGGCGTCAGCACCGTGCTGCCGGCGAAAAGAACTGCGATCATGGCAGCAACGGCGGCCATTGCCGCCCTGCCGCCGAGCTCGTTATCGCACGTCATGGCGATCATTTCGACCTCCAGTTGTCAGGGAATCGTGACGCTAACGCCTGTTTCGGGCCAGGTGTTCCCCTCCTCGGACGTGCTCCTGACAGGTTTGGCGGTATTGCCGGTGGCGCTGCGCGAAATCATCTTTTAACTTCAGCGCATTGGTAAGGAGAATCCATGGGCAAGGGACGGGTCGAGGCATTTACCGATGGCGTCATGGCCATCATCATCACCATCATGGTGCTGGAATTGAAGGTGCCGCATAGCGCGGAATTTTCCGCGCTGGCACCTCTATGGCCCACTTTTCTCAGCTATGTGCTGTCCTTCATCTATGTCGGCATCTACTGGAACAATCTGCACAACATGTTCCACACCGTGCAGCGCGTCGATGGCCGCGTGCTGTGGGCCAATCTGCATCTGCTGTTCTGGCTGTCGTTGATGCCCGTGACCACCGCCTTCATGGGTGAAAACCATTTCGCGCCGGTGCCTGTCGCCGTTTACGGTGTTGTCCTGGCGCTTTGCGCGGCCGCCTACTTCATTCTGGTCGTCATACTGCATCGGCTGCATGGCAACGACACTGCCTTCGCCAGAGCGGTAGGCACCGACCGCAAGGAAAAGATCTCGGTGGTCCTCTACATCGCCGCCATTCCGCTGACCTTCGTCAATCAATGGATCAGCGTCGCGCTCTATGTGCTGGTTGCCATGATCTGGTTCGTGCCGGACAAGCGGTTCGAAAAGCAGATCGAAAAATAGGTCCGCCTAGCCTCGCATCGCTTTCAGCTTTTCCGCCACCGAGGCAGCAAGGTCGGCGTAGCGCTCCTCCAGCCGCTCGGCCGCCTTGATCACCGAAAAATCATGGCCGAATTTTTCCAGCGCCATGCGCAGCTTCTCGACGAACTCCGCCTGTTTTTCGAGCGCCGAAAACAGCGTCTTCACTTGCGCTTCGCTGATGTCGGGATTGGCAAGCATTTGCGGCACTTCGCGGCTCATCTGGTCGCCGGTGGCGGTCTGTTCTTTCAGGATCTCGATCCAGTCGGTCAATCGGTAAATCTCCTTTTTGTCAGGACAGCATGCGCAGCGCCTGCCGATGTGGTCAACCCAAGGACGCCAAAGCGGGCTTGCGCGAGCCCCTTGCCGCGTTAAGTTCGGCGCAACTTGAACGAGGATAATCGCCATGACCACCGACGCCGAAATCCAGACCGCTTTGCCTGCGCTAGCCTCCGGCAACGTTGCCGTCATCACCGGCAGCGCCAGCGGCATCGGCCTTGCCGCGGCCAAGCGGCTGGCGGCGATGGGCCTGAAAATCGTGCTGGCCGATATCGGTGGCGCGCGGCTCGACGAGGCTGCCCGCGCCGTTGCCACGATTGCCGGCGATAACGCGGTGCTTGCTGTCGCCACCGATGTCTCGAAGGCCGACGAGCTAGACCTGCTGGCCGAAAAGGCATTCGGTACCTTCGGCGAGGTGTCTTTGTTGATGAACAATGCCGGGGTCGGCAACAATCCCGGCAAACCCTGGGAGAACCGCGACGCTTGGAAGCGGCTGCTGGACATCAATTTCTGGGGCGTCGTCCATGGCGTCGAGGCCTTCGCGCCGCGCATGCTGGCGGCCGGCAGGCCGGGCCTGATCGTCAACACCGGCTCCAAGCAAGGCATCACCACGCCGCCCGGCAACCTTGCCTACAACGTCTCCAAATCAGGCGTGAAGACCTTCACCGAAGGCCTGGCACACGCGCTGCGCAACGAGCCCGGCGCAAAGGTTGCGGCGCATCTGCTCATTCCGGGGTTCACTTTTACCGGCCTGACCGAGGGCGCGACCAAAAAACCCGCCGGTGCCTGGACAGGCGAGCAGGTGATCGACTTCATGCTGACCGCGCTGGTGCGTGGCGACTTCTACATCCTGTGCCCCGACAACGAGGCGACACGACCCATGGACGAAAAGCGCATGGCCTGGGCGATCGGCGACATCATCGAGAACCGCCCTGCTCTGTCGCGCTGGCACCCGGACCACAAGGACGCTTTCGCGGCGTTCATGGAAAGCTGACGCTTACGCCGCACGGCTCTTCGAGCCGCGCTTTTGCGCAGCGGCTTTCTTGACCGCCGCATCGGCGATCTTCTGGTCATGCCGTTTCGCCGCCTGTTCACATTTTTTGCGGATCTCCTCGACCTCGGATTCGGTCAGGTGCTCGATGCCGATAAAAGTATTGTGAGCTTTGCCGGCCCGGATCAACTCGTCGAGTTTCGTCTGAATCGCCGTGCCATCGCGGTTCTGGGTGTTCTGGATGAGGAACACCATCAGGAAGGTGACGATCGTCGTGCCGGTATTGATGACGAGTTGCCACGTATCGGAAAAGCCGAAAATCGGCCCGCTTATCGCCCAGGCCATGATGATCAGGCAGCAGATGGCGAATGTCGACGGCAGACCGGCGAGATGGGCGACGTAGTTGGCGATCTTCGTGAAACGCTTCTCTATCATGGCAGGGAGAAACAACCGGCAACCGCTCCGGGTTCCCTGAAAGGAGGGATTTCACGGAATTTCACGGACATAGCCGTGCACGCACCCGCAAGATCAGGGTATTTCGTTTTCCCAGCGGTCGAGGAAAACCTCGATGGACAGCGCCTGCATGTCGAGGACCGCCTTGGCCAGTTTCTCGACCGGCCAGTCCCACCAGGCAAGGCTTTCGATCCGCGCGGCGATGTCCGTCGCGAAGCGTTGGCGCAATTGCCTGGCCGGAACGCCGGCGACAATCGCGTAGGCAGGAACGTCGTGCGTGACCACCGCATTGGCGCCGACGACCGCGCCATTGCCGATGGTCACATCAGGCATGATCACCGCGCCATGGCCGATCCAGACATCATGGCCGATGCCGACGGATTGCGCCCGCCGCCGTTCCCGGAAAGCCGCGTCGACGCCCAGCCAGCGAAAATACTCGTTCGGGCGGTAGCTGACCTTGTGCTGGGTCAGCCGCTCAATCGGATGCCCCAGCGCGTTGATGCGGCTGTTGGCGGCGATCGAACAGAACTTGCCGATGGTCGTGTAGATCGCCTCGGCGTGGCGCTCGAAATAGGAGAAATCACCCACTATGACTTCACGCAAGATGACCCGCTCGCCGATCGAGGCGTAGCGTCCAAGTTTGCACGCTTTCAACTCCGCGGTCGGATGGATACGCGGCTCGGGGTCTTTCAGGACGAGGTTTTCGGGGCGGTCCATGCCGCGGCTTTACGCCCGAGCGATTGGTCCCGCAAGCGGGACCAATCGTCCGTCGCCTGTGCCAGAGCCTATTTTGGCTTCCCGTTGGTCCACACCACGTTCTGGCCGTAGAGCGGCACGGTGGTGACCGACATTTTCGCCGAACCGTCCTGCACCTGGCGCGAGTGCGACAGATAGATCAGGGTCTCATTGGTTTTGTCGTAGATGCGGTTCACCACCTGCTTCTTCCAGATCAGGCTGATGCCTTGCTTGAACACCTCCTCGCCGGCCTCGCTCATGTCGATGTCGCTGATGGTGATCGGCCCGGTCTGGCGGCAGGAGATCGAGGAATCGGACGGATCCTCGAACCAGTTGCCCTTTTGCAAGCGATCGATCACGCCGCGGTCGAAATAGGAGACGTGGCAGGTCACGCCTTCGACCTTCGGGTCCTTGATCGCCTCGACGATGATGTCGTTGCCTAGCCAGTCGACGCCGACCTTGCCGACCTCCTGGGCGACAGCCGCACCAGCACCGACGACAAGGCATGCGGCCAAAGCGCCGCCGATCAGTTTTCGCCCAATCAGTCCTTGCAAGGTTAGCCTCCTGCGGTTCGAGTTTTGCCGACCTCAGGTGGGACGGGCGGCACCGCTTTGCAAGCGGATCATTTTTTGACAGGAATGCAGGTTGCGGCAACGCGACATCTTTGCGCGCGCGAGATCAAACCGTTAAGAGTGTTCGCCGAACAAGCTTTGCGCCGATACGGCGCCAATGAAAATCACGACGGACACCAATTGATGATGCGTTCGATACTGGTCGGCATTCTCGTCCTGATGGCAGCAGGCATCGGCTGGCTCACCTTCGACTGGTACCGCGGGCATTATGGCGGCGAGCCGTTCGGCGCGCCGTTCACGCTGGTCGACCAGAAGGGCGCTCCGGTCACCGAGGCTGCCTTTCGCGGCCACCCCAGCGTCGTCTTCTTCGGCTTCACCCATTGCCCGGAAGTGTGCCCGACCACGCTGTTCGAACTGGCCGGCTGGCTGAAGACGATGGGGGACGACGGCAAGAACCTGCGCGCCTATTTCGTCTCGGTCGACCCGGAGCGCGACACGCCCGAAATCATGAATGCCTATATCAGCAATTTCTCCGACCGCATCCTCGGCATCACTGGCGATCCGGACAAGGTCCACGCCATGGCCAAATCCTTCGGCATCTATTCGAAGAAGGTCGATACCGGTAACGGCGACTACACGATGGACCACACCGCTTCAGTGCTGCTGCTCGACGCCAGGGGCGACTTCGCCGGCACCATCGCCTACGGCGAAAGCTCGGACACCGCCATCGCCAAGCTCAAGCGACTGGCGGAA
Source organism: Mesorhizobium sp. M6A.T.Cr.TU.016.01.1.1 (assembly GCF_003952585.1). Lineage (NCBI taxonomy): Bacteria > Pseudomonadati > Pseudomonadota > Alphaproteobacteria > Hyphomicrobiales > Phyllobacteriaceae > Mesorhizobium > Mesorhizobium sp. M6A.T.Cr.TU.016.01.1.1. Next base: position 4,834,224 of record NZ_CP034452.1, on the reverse strand, counting down.
GGTTAGAGCATGATCCCGAAAAGTGGGACCGGTTTTCGGAAAAGATCATGCTCAAACAAGAACATCGTTTGATGACCCAAACGCGGCTTTATTTCACCGCTGGAAAGATCGGGGCCGACCGTATCTTCGCGGCGTTCGAAGCGGCCTTCGAGGACGAGGGTCTGCCGATTGCCATCCTCGAAGTCGATGAGGATCGCGACATCCACGAAGTGTCGCTCTATGCCGACGGCGATGTCGATGCCGTCGAGGCACGCGTGGAAGAGATTCTTGCCGGGCTTGCCCTGTCGAGGCCGATTGCGCGCGAGCCCGTGCCTGATATCGACTGGGTAACGCGTTCGCTGGAGGGACTGAAGCCGGTGCGCGCCGGCCGTTTCTTTGTTCACGGCGCGCATGACCGCAGGAAGCGCCACAGCGGCGAGCTCGCCATCGAGATCGAAGCGGGCCTTGCCTTCGGCACCGGCCATCACGGCACCACCGCCGGCTGCCTTGAAATGCTGGAAAAGGTTGTGCGGCGCGAGCGCCCGCGCAACGCGCTCGACCTCGGCACCGGCAGTGCTGTGCTGGCGATCGCGGTGGCCAAGCTCGCTCACATCCCGGTGCTGGCGACCGACATCGACCCGGTCGCCATAAAGGTCGCCGCCGCCAATGCGCGGCTCAACCATGTCAAGGCGCTCGTCGAAACGGTGACGGCGCCCGGCTTCCACCATCCGATCTTTGCCGCGCGCGGTCCCTTTGACCTCATCGTCGCCAACATACTGGCGCGGCCGCTGATGCGGCTGGCGCCCGAAATGGCCGGGCATGTCACCTTGGGCGGCTCGATCGTGCTGTCAGGCATCCTCGACCGGCAGCGCGACGCAGTGATCTCGGCCTATGTCGGCCAGCGGTTCCGCCATGTCAGGACGTTGCACCGCGAGGGCTGGGTGACGATCCACCTCAAGCGGTGACGCGCAGCGCCTTCAAACGCAAGCAGCAAGTCGCTCAGACGTAGGGCGACCTTGCCGCCTTCCTCAGCTCTTCGCGATCGTAGCCGTGCGCTTTCAGCGTTTCGTCGTCAAAGCCAAGCAGAACGCCGCTCACATAGCGGCTCGCTTCGCGCTGGCGCGCTTCGATGAGAGCGTTCATGGCGCTTCGGAAAAATCCGCGTCTGGCTGAAATCGTGGACATGATGGTCTCCTTTGCAGGGCAATAAGACTCTTTCCTCCACGCGAAAAAGGTAAGCTCTGCTGACCTATTTGAAAATCGCCGATTCTGCATGGCGCCTATGCGCAAAAGCGATGCTGCTGGACCAAATCCCGCCGATTGTCAGGCGGATGACGCTGTAGCACTTTGATCTTGCGCTGATTTTCTCCGAACCGAAGATCAGCCCAGCAAAAGTCGATTCCGATTTTCGGGGTCATGCGCTACGGTCGCGCCAGCATCCGAGGAGGGCCCCGTCATGTTCCAGACTTTTGATTCCGCCGGCGACCCCGCCGTCGGCAAGCCGCGTGTGGCGCTGCTGCGTCAATGGCTGGCGGCCAATGGGCTGGATGGCTTCATCGTGCCGCGTGCCGATGAGCATCAGGGCGAATATGTCGCCGACCGCTCGGCGCGGCTGAAATGGCTGACCGGCTTCAGCGGCTCGGCCGGCATCGCCATCGTGCTCGGCGACCGCGCCTTCATGTTCGTCGATGGGCGCTACACGCTGCAGGTGCGCCAGGAGGTCGATCTCGACATCTTCTCGATCGAAAGCCTGGTCGACAATCCGCCCGCCACCTGGATCAAGGACAATCTCGGCAAGGGTGTGCGGCTTGGCTTCGACCCGTGGCTGCAGACGATAGGCGATGTGAAAGCGCTGAAAGCTTCGGCCGAAAAATCGGGGGCGGTTTTGGTGCCGCTCGAGAAGAACCCAATCGACGCCATCTGGAAGGACCAGGCCGACCCGCCGCGGGCGCCGGTCGAGCTCCATCCGATTGCCTTTGCCGGCGAACTGGCCAAGGACAAGCTGGCGCGGCTGGCGTCGGCCATTGGCAAGGATGGCGCCACCCATGCCGTGCTGACCGATCCGTCCTCCATCGCCTGGGCCTTCGACATCCGCGGCGGCGACGTGCCGCACACCCCACTGGCGCTCGGCTTTGCCGTGCTTGCCGCCGATGGGTCGCACCTGCTTTTCATGGACCAGCGCAAGTTTTCGCGCACCGTCGCGGCTTATCTGACGCAGCTCGCCGAATTGCACCAACCCGGTGAATTCGAAGCTGTTATCGCAGCCCTGGCCAAGGGCGGCGCAAAAATCGCGCTGGATCCGGTGCTGGCGGCGGAGAAGCTCAGGACGCTGGTCGAGGACAATGGCGGCACCGTCATACCAGCGCCCGATCCTGCCCGCATCCCACGCGCAACGAAGAACCAAGCCGAGATCAACGGCGCCCGCGCCGCGCATCGCCGTGATGGCGCCGCCGTGGCCAAGCTGCTTTGCTGGCTCGACCGCCAGAAACCCGGCAAGCTCGACGAAATCGCCGTCGTTACCAGGCTCGAGGAGTGCCGCCGCAGCACCGGCGAGGAAACGCAGATGCCGTTGCGCGACGTGTCCTTCGACACCATCTCGGGCGCCGGTCCGAATGGCGCCATCATGCACTACCGCGTTTCCCGCGCCACCAGCCGAAAACTGAGGGATGGCGAGCTATTCCTGCTCGATTCGGGCGGGCAGTATCAGGACGGCACCACCGATATCACCCGCACCGTGCCGATCGGCAAGCCGACCGAGGAAATGCGCGAACGCTTCACGCTGGTGCTGAAGGGCATGATCGGCATTTCCATGCTGCGTTTTCCCCCGGGCACGCGCGGCTCCGAGATCGATGCCGTGGCGCGGCTGGCGCTGTGGAAACACGGTTGCGATTTCGCCCACGGCACCGGCCACGGCGTCGGCTCCTATCTGGCCGTCCACGAAGGCCCGCAACGCATCGCCAAGACCGGCACTGAAAAGCTGCTGGCGGGCATGATCCTCTCCAACGAGCCGGGCTACTACAAGGAAGGCTCTTACGGCATCCGCATCGAGAATCTCCTCCTAGTGACGCCAGCCGAGCAGATAGAGGGCGGCGACATCGCCATGCATGGCTTCGAGACGCTGACGCTGGCGCCCATCGACACCAGACTGGTGCGGTCCGACCTTTTGACGCGTGACGAGTTGCATTGGCTCGACCAATATCATGCGCGCGTGCTGGCCGAGATCGGACCAATGCTCGACGGCGAGACGCTGGCATGGCTGGAAAAGGCAACCGCACCGCTGCCGCACGACCAGAAGTCGTGATTTTCGGAAAGGTGGTGGGGTCAGCTATCGCCCCCTAAACGGACATCTGGCTCTCGATGTCGCGCCAATGGTGTGCCACCAGACTGGGGCCATGTCTGTCCCCCAAGCACGGGTCGCCGACGGATTTCGCATTGAAACCCGTTGAAGACACATAGCGGGTGCAGGATGACGGTCGTGTCAGCGGAAGGTCTGGCGTGGTGGAACGAGAAGGCAAAGCGTGGGCGAGACCGACGAGCGGCTGCTGGCGCTGATCGCGCAAAACAATGCGGCTGCGGTGGAAGCCATGGTCGAGCGCAAGCTGCCGCGGCTGATCCGTCTCGCCACGCGAATGCTGGGCGACCGCGGCGAGGCAGAGGACGTCGCGCAGGAGACCTTCTTGCGCATCTGGCGGGCGGCTCCGGGCTGGCGCGCCGGCGAGGCGAAGTTCGACACCTGGCTGCATCGCGTCGCACTCAATCTCTGCTACGACCGGCTGCGCAGGCGGCGGGAGACGCCGGTGGCGGAACTTCCCGATCGCCCCGATGAACGACCGGGCGCGGAAGCGGATATGCTCGCGGCCGACGATCAGCACCAGGTGCGGCGCGCTCTGGCCGAGCTGCCGGAGCGCCAGCGCGAGGCGATCGTGCTGCAGTATTATCAGGAGCTTTCGAACGGCGATGCCGCAGAGGTCATGGGAATCAGCGTTGAAGCATTGGAAAGCCTCTTGTCGCGGGCGCGGCGGCAGTTGCGCTCCAGGCTCGGACGAGACAGGGACGAAATGACATGACTCCAGAGAGGTTTTCCGCGCTCGTTGCCGCCTATGGCGGGTCGCCGCAGCGCTGGCCTGAAAACGAGCGGGCGGCGGCGCTGGACTTCATCGCCGCCTACCCGACTCAAGCCGAAGTCGCACTTGCACCGGCGGCGGAGCTCGACGATCTGCTGTCGCGCCATCGCGTCGCAGCTCCGGACGGCGCGCTCGCGCGAAGGATCATTGCCACGGCGCCGTCTGCGCTGTGGCGCCGCACACGGCTCATCTGGCAGTGTGCCGGGTTGGCCGGCGTCGGACTGGCGGGCGCACTAGCCGGTGTGCTGACAGTCGCCGTGCTGTTGTCGCTCAACAGCGCCCCTGACGATGGTGACGCCTATGCGCTGACCGCATTCGGCGACATGCAAGGGGATGTGCAATGAGCGAACGCAGCATCAGGATCCTGCTTGCCGTCTCGCTGGCGCTCAACATCTTCGTGCTCGGCGCCGCTGCCGGAGCTGGCTACATGTGGCAGGCGCAGGAGGGGCAGCGCGACGGGGCGGGCGACCAGCGCGGCCTGCGCTTCGCCGCAGCCGGCCTGTCGCCCGAACAGCGCAAGGCGTTCCGCCAGGCGCTCGCCGAGGCGCGGCGCCAGTCGGCTGCCGACATCGAAGCAGCTCGGGCCGGCCGCGAGGCGGTCGCGCGCCTGATCGAGGCTGAGCCGATCGACGCAGCGGCGATCAATGCGACGCTCGCCTCGGTCCGGCAAGCCGATATGGCGCTACGCGGCCGGCTCGAACAGGCAATCGTGACCTTCGCGACGGGATTGACGCCAGCCGACAGGGCTCGGCTTGTCGACGGCCTGCGCGGCCGCACCAACATGCTGCGCCGAGCGCACGAAAAATAGAGCCGGAAATAGCGACGGATTCCGGTCACCGCCGCGTTGAAGCCTCTGAAAAGCAATGCTGACGGAGGCACGATTGGCACGTCCAAGCGAGGTCGCGGTTGCGCTCAACCGCTTCGGCCTGGGCGCCCGGCCCGACGACGAGGCGCCTGCCGACCCGAAATCCTGGTTGGTAGCGCAGTTCGAAAACTACGACGCAAACCCAGCCGTCTTTTCCGGTGCGCAGGACTCGGCCACACTCGGTGCCGGCTATGCCGAGGCGATGCTCGAGGCCAAAGACGCCGACCGGGCCGCAAAGATGGCCGCCCGCAAGACGGCGCGCCAGAAGGCTCAAGCGCTTTATCGCGACGAGGTCGACACGCGAGCACGCGCGGCGCTCGAAACATCGACCCCCTTCGTCGAACGGCTCGTGCATTTCTGGTCGAACCATTTCGCCATCTCGGCGGAGAAACCGCAGGTGACCCTGATCGCCGGCGCCTTCGAGCGCGAGGCGATCCGCCCGCATGTGCTCGGCCACTTCGAGGATATGCTGCTCGCCGCCGAGCGCCACCCGGCGATGCTGTTCTATCTCGACCAGGTGCGCTCGATCGGTCCCAACTCAAGATTTGCCAGCCGCGCCGCAAAACGCAACGCCAAGCGCAAGCCCGGCATCAACGAGAACCTGGCCCGCGAAATCATGGAACTGCACACACTCGGCGTGCGCTCCGGCTACAGCCAGACCGACGTGACCGAATTCGCGCTGGCCCTGACCGGTTTCAGCACCGGGCGCGCTCAAGAGCGAGGCCAGGCTGGCGCCTTCACCTTTCGACCTGGGCTGCATGAGCCAGGCGAACGCACGATCATGGGCAAGACCTACCACCAGAGCGGTGAGAAACAGGCGCTTGCCGTGCTGAGCGACCTCGCGGCGGCCGAAGCGACCGCAACGCACATCGCGACCAAGCTGGCGCGCCACTTCATCGCCGACGAGCCGCCGGCAGCGGTCGTGACGCGGCTCGCCGAAGCCTTTCGCCGGTCGAAGGGCGATCTCGTCGCCGTCTACCGCGCGCTCATCGACAGTCCAGAAGCTTGGCAGCCGGCGGCGGCCAAGTTCAAGACGCCGTGGGAATGGACGATCTCGGCGCTGCGCGGCCTGGGCCGCAGCGACATCGGCAAGCCGCGCCTGGCGCAACTGCTCAACCAGATCGGCCAACCGGTGTGGCGGCCGCGTTCGCCGGCTGGCTATGATGACGTTGCCGGGAGCTGGGCCGCGCCCGACGCACTGGTGCGCCGGGTCGAGGCGGCGCAGCGCCTCGCCGCGCAGCGTGGCGACATCGATCCGCGAGATCTCGCGCGAAAACTCTTTGCCGGCTCACTCAGCGAACTGACGGTGGCCGAGATCGACCGCGCCGAGAGCCGGCGCACCGGCATCGCGCTGCTGCTCGTGTCGCCCGACTTCCAACGAAGATGATTTCCAGAGGAGATGACCAACATGAAACGCCGTCAATTCCTCACTCTCGCTGGCGCCGGCCTCGGCTCGATGCTGATTGCGCCGCGCATCGTCTTCGCCAATGTGGAAACCGATCGCCGCTTCGTTTTCATCATCCAGCGCGGCGCCGCGGACGGGTTGAACACGATCATTCCCTATGCCGAGCCCGCCTACCGCACACTGCGCGGCCCATTGGCAATCGACAATCCGATAAAGCTCGACGGCACGTTTGGCCTGCATCCTTCGCTCACCGGGCTTCGCAAGCTGCATCAGGACAAGCAGGCACTGTTCGTCCACGCGGTCGCTTCGCCCTATCGCGAGCGCTCGCATTTCGACGGTCAAAACGTGCTCGAAAGCGGCGGCACCTCGCCCTATGAACGCAAGGACGGTTGGCTAAACCGGCTGGTCGACATGCTGCCTAAGTCTCGCGGCGAAGCGATCGCTTTTGCACCGACCATCCCGCTGGCGCTACGAGGCCAGGCGGACGTCACCTCCTATGCGCCATCCGCTCTGCCAGAGGCGCCGGACGACCTGATGATGCGCGTCGGCAAGCTCTATGACGCCGACGAACAGCTGCATCCGCTGTGGAGCAGCGCGATGGAGACACGAGCGCTTGGCGCAGTGAATGCGCAGCGCAAGGACGCGGCGAGCGTCGGCCGCACCGCTGCGGGCTTCCTCTCCAAGGCCGACGGACCGCGCGTTGCCATGATCGAAACCAGCGGCTGGGACACGCATAGCGGCCAGCAAGGCAGGCTAGCCAATCAGCTCAGAGCGCTCGACGCGCTCATTGATGCGTTGCACGTTGGGCTCGGCGACGTTTGGAACGATACGACCGTGCTGGCCGCCACTGAGTTCGGCCGCACTGCCGCCGTCAACGGCACTGGCGGCACCGACCACGGTACGGCATCGGCCGCGATGCTCGCTGGCGGGGCGGTGAATGGCGGGCGGGTGCTGGCCGACTGGCCGGGGCTATCGACCAGTGCGCTCCACCAAGGACGCGACCTTGCACCGACACTCGACCTCGACGCTCTGATTGCGGTGACGGCCGCCGAAACGTTTGGTCTCGATCCGGAAGAGACGATGCGCACGCTCTTTGCAGGAGGTCGATTCGACCCCGCGATCTCCGACATCGTGCGCAAGTAGGACCGGCCTACTCAGTCGGTCCAGTCACCCGACGAACTGCCGGGCGAGGATCAGCACGGCGGCACCGGCCAAAAACATCGCCATAAGCCCGCCGCGCAGCGAGACCAGCCCGGCGACGATCAATGCCGCCCATTCCGTCGGCCCGGCGCTCAGCGCTGCCGGCGCGACCAGAGTGGTCAGCACCGCCGCCGGCACCGCATTCAGCCCGGCCTCGACGCGCGGATGGATGTTTTCGAAGCGCGAGATGACCAGATGGCCGCCGATGCGGGTGAGATAGGTGGCGATCGCGCCGGCGATGATGATCCACAGGGTTGTGCTCATGGCCGCGCCTCCACACCACTGTGGTGCGGCGGCAGGATGACTGCGAGCAGCACGCCAGCCACGGCGCCAATGGAGACGTGCCAGGGCGAGCCCACCGTCTTGTAGGCGATGATGGAGGCAGCAGCACTGGCGACGACCACCGGTAGCCACAGTGGCCGTTTGCGAAAGCTCATGACCAGTCCGAGAAAATAGATCGGCAGCAGGAAATCGATGCCCAGCGCATGCGTATCGGGAATGAGCTTGCCGAACATCGCGCCGAGCGCGCTTTCGGTTACCCAGAACACATAGACCGGCAGGCCAAGCCCCATGTACCAGGCGAAGCCGACCGTCTCGCCGGCTTCCGCCTTACGCTCAGCCACCGCGAACTGCGGATCGGTGAGCAGGAAATAGCCTACCGCTTGCTGGATCAGCGGCCAGTGCGCGATGCGCCGGCCGATACCGGCGGAATAAAGCACATGGCGGAAATTCACGGCGAAGATCGACAGCACGATCAGCCATGGCGCGACATGCTGCCCGAACAATTCGATACCCACCATCTGGCTCGCGCCGCCGTAAACCATGGCGCTCATCAGGACGGCTTCGAGCACCGAAAAACCATTGTCGACGGCAAGCGCACCGAACAGCAGTCCAAACGGCGCCGCCGCCACCACGACGGGCATCGAGAGCCGCACGCCTTGCCAGAAATCGCTCTTCGCGCGGTTTTCGGAGATTGCTTCCGCCGACATCAGCCACTCCTTGGGACCATTCTTTTGGAGAAAGGTCGTATGTAGGGAGCGCCACTTGCCTTGTCACACCAATTCGCTTGAGCCAATGATCAGCGGAAATGATCCCTCACAAGTTCGGGTGTGCACCATGGGCCCGAAGCTTAGTCCACCGGGACCTTGGCTTCGATCGCCCTGCCCCAGTCGAGCAGCGGCTTGGCCCGCATGGTGAAATCGACGAGTTCGTCGACCAGTGCCGCACTGTGGATTCCCGCAGGGTCGATCTCGTGCCGGACTACGAAATGCCGATTGCGGATGGCGGCCACGAGGTCGATGTCGGTGACATGCTCGAAGCCACGCGGTGTGCGCTTCATGCAGCCTTCCGGATCAAGTTCGAGACGGTTTTGCTTCAACGCCTTGATCAGCGCTCGAAATTCACCCGGCCGTGTCCCGATGGCTTGGCGCATCGCCAGCAAAAGCGCCGGCCCGGGTTGCCACCAGGCAACGGCGGCAAAGCAGCGCTCAAGCCCGATATAGACGAACAACACGCCCTGTTCCATCTTGGTGCCGTCAGGCGAAAGAATTGCCGACAGATGCCGGTTATAGGGTCGTTTATCCTTAGCGAAACGCACGTCGCGATTGATCCGGAACAGCGACTTCTTGCGATCGCCGCGCAAACCCAGCCCTATCGCCGCGAAGCGCTCGGAGAGCGTTTCGACCAGATCGCCGAACGGGTCGCGCAGCTCACCTTCGAAAAGGTCGCGGTTTTCCACAAACCATTCCCGGCTCTGATGAAAATCGAGCGCCTTGAGGAAGGGAATGGCCTTTTGCCCGAACCCGTTAAATGCCACCGTCACGCCTTGCCGATCCGCACGAACCACGCATCCTCGTCGATCACTTCGATGCCCAGTTCGGTGGCGAGCTTGAGCTTGGAGCCGGCACCGGGTCCGGCAACGACGAGATCGGTCTTCTTCGACACCGAGCCGGCGACTTTGGCGCCGAGCTTTTCGGCCATCGCCTTGGCCTCGTCGCGCGACATTTTCTCCAGCGCGCCGGTGAAGACCACCGTCTTGCCGGAGACCGGCGACGACACGCCACCGACCGGCTCCTCGTCGAGCACTGTTACTTCCGCCAGCAATGCATCGAGCGCCTGCCGGTTATGGTCTTCAGCGAAGAAGTCGACCACCGCTTCGGCAACGATTGAGCCGATGCCGTTGATGCCGTTCAACTCCTGCCAGGCAGCGTTGCCCGGGTCGCCCTTGCCGGCCGGCATGACGGCGCTTTGCCCGGTTTCGCGGAAAGCGGCAAAGGAAAGAAAATGGCGAGCCAGCCGCTTGGCGTTGGTTTCGCCGATGTGGCGAATGCCGAGCGCATAGAGGAAGCGTGAGAACTCGACCTGACGCCGGTCGTCGATTGCCGCGAACAGCTTGCGTACCGAGGTCGCGCCGAAACCGTCGACATTCTCGAGCTTGGTCAGCGATGCTGCCTGCCGTGCATTCAGTGTGAAGATGTCGCCCGGCGAATAGATGCGCAGCGATGGATCCTCGGCATGGAAGAAGAACTCAATCTGCTTCTCGCCCAGCCCCTCGATATCAAAAGCGCCTCGAGACACGAAATGGCGCAGACGCTCCACCGCCTGCGCCGGGCAGATCAATCCGCCGGTGCAGCGCCTGACTGCTTCACCCTCCTCACGCACGGCGTGGCTGCCGCAGGCCGGGCAAAGCACTGGGAATGCATATGGCACACTGTCGGGCGGCCGCTTTTCCATGACCACGTCGATGACCTGCGGGATGACATCGCCAGCACGCTGGATGCTCACAGTGTCGCCGATGCGAATGTCACGGCCTTCGCGGATCGGCTGGCCGCTATTGCCAATGCCCTTGATGTAGTCCTCATTGTGCAGCGTCGCGTTGGTCACCACGACGCCGCCGACCGTCACCGGCGCCAGCCGCGCCACCGGTGTCAGCGCTCCGGTGCGGCCGACCTGGATGTCGATGCCGGTCAGGATCGTGGTCGCCTTCTCGGCCGGGAATTTATGCGCGATCGCCCAGCGTGGCGAGCGTGACACAAAACCCAGCCGCTGCTGCAGCTCGAGACTGTTCACCTTGTAGACGACGCCGTCGATGTCGTAGCCGAGCGTCGCCCGGTTGGATTCGATCAGCCGGTATTGTTCAAGCAACCCCTCGACGCTGTCGAACAGCTTCATCAGCGGATTGACCCTGAAGCCAAAGCGCTCGAACGCTGCCACCATGCCCATTTGCGTGTCGGCGGGCATGGCGCTCACCGCGCCCCAGGCATAGGCGAAAAACCGCAGCGGCCGGCTGGCGGTGATCGAGGTGTCGAGCTGGCGCAGGGAGCCTGCCGCCGAGTTGCGCGGATTGGCAAAAACCTGCTTTCCGGCCTCGGCATTGCGGCGATTGAGCTCGGCGAAATCAGTGAGGCGCATATAGACCTCGCCGCGCACTTCCAATACCTCGGGAAAATCCCCCGAAAGCACATTGGGAATCTCAGCGATGGTGCGGGCGTTGGCTGTCACATCCTCGCCGACCTGGCCGTTGCCACGCGTTGCTGCCGTCACCAGCCGTCCCGCCTCGTAGCGCAGCGACAGCGACAGGCCGTCGATCTTCGGCTCGGCCGTCATGGACAACGGCGCGTCGGCGCCGAGCCGCAAGAAGCGGCGAATGCGGCCGACGAAATCGATCACGTCGGCATCGGCAAAAGCGTTGTCGAGCGACAGCATCGGAATGGCATGGACGATCTTGCCGAATTTCTCCGAGACCGCCGCCCCGACTTTCCGTGACGGCGAATCATCGCGCACAAGATGAGGAAAACGCTGCTCGATGGCGAGATTGCGCCGCCGCAGCGCGTCGTAGGCGGCGTCCGAAATCGTCGGCGCATCTTCGGCGTGATAGCGCTGATCATGGCCGGCGATTTCCTCCGCCAGCCGCTTCAGCTCGCTTGCTGCCTCGCTTTCACCAAGCGAATCGACAGGTTTTTCGGACATGCACTGCTCCTCGACGCACACCCCCGGAGACCGAAGCGATCTTCAGAAAGGATCCTGTGCAAAATCAATTGCTACAGAGTCCCTTGCGCGCCCGAAAGGACGCGCGGCGCTGCAGCGGTGGCGCGCCACAATAGATCAGGATTTTGCCGTGAGGGAGCCGTGTCTTGAGAAAATCATTCCGGAACAGCAGCATGGAGCCACATCCTGACTCGATCCATAACGCTGAGGAATCTCCGCTATGCGGCTGTGTTCTCCCGCAGCAGGCGCTCGGCCGCCGCGCGTGCCTCGTCGGTGATGGTCGCTCCGGCAAGCATGCGCGCGATCTCTTCCTGGCGTGCCGCCCGGTCCATCTCGGCGATGCCGGTGGCGACTCGATCGGCGCTGCCGGATTTGGAGATCAGGAAATGCGTCGCTGCGCGCGCCGCCACTTGCGGGGCGTGCGTAACCGAAAGCACCTGCACGCGCTTCGACAGCCGCGCCAGCCTTTGGCCGATGGCGTCCGCAACCGCGCCGCCAACGCCGGTGTCGATTTCGTCGAAGACCAGCGTCGGCGCCGAGCCACGGTCGGCCAGCGCCACCTTCAGCGCCAGCAGGAACCGTGAAAGTTCGCCACCGGAAGCGACCTTCATCATCGGCCCTGGCCTTGTGCCGGGATTGGTGCGCACCCAGAACTCGACCTGATCGATGCCGTCTTCCATTCGGCTCTCGGCCTCACTTGCCATCTCGACGATGAAGGCGGCCCGTTCGAGCTTCAGTGCCGGCAGTTCGGCCATCACCGCCTTGGTCAATCCGACCGCCGCAGCGTGGCGAAGCGACGAAAGCTGTGCCGCGGAAATGTCGTAGGTCTCGCGCGCCGCGGCGGCTTGCTTCACCAGCCCGTGCAGGCGCTCCTCGCCGGCGTCGAGATCGGCGAGATCGGCCGCCATCGTGTCGCGCAATTGCGCCAGATCGTCGACCGCCACGCTGTGCTTGCGTGAGGCGGCGCGCAACGAAAACAGCCGCTCCTCAGCCTGTTCCAGCCGCCGCGGATCGTATTCGGTGGCGCGAAGTGCCGCTTCGACCCCCGACTGTGCCGCGTCGAGCGACAGCATCGCCTCATCAAGCGATTTGACCACGTCTTCGAGCAGGCCGGGTGCCTCGGTCACCTTGCGCTGCAGCCGCCGCAACAGGCTGGCGAGTTGCGGCAAGGGCGAGGACGGGCCCGAGAGCACATCCTGCGCGTCGTGGATTTCCGATGCGATCTTTTCCGCCCGCATCATCGAGGCGCGCAATTCGGCAAGGTCGGCTTCCTCGCCTGGCTGCGGGTCGAGCTTGGTCAATTCGGCGACCGCGGCGCGCAGATAGTCGGCCTCGCGGGCCGCCGCTTCCACTTTGGCGCGGTGTCGCGAAAGTTCCTGCTCGCAGGTCCGCCAGTGCCGCCATGCCTCGCCGGTCGCCCGGACGGCGCCGAGGTGACGGCCAAAACTGTCCAGCAATTCGCGATGGGCGCCGGGATCGACCAGGGCGCGCTCGTCATGCTGGCCGTGGATCTCGACCAGCGCGTGACCGACGTCGCGCATCAGCGTCACGCTCGAAGGCTGGTCGTTGACGAAGACACGGGTGCGGCCGTCCGCCGTCTGCACGCGGCGCAGGATGATGTCGCCATCGTCCTCGATGGCGTTGTCGGCAAGCAGCATGCGGGCAGGATGGTTGCGCGGCACGTCGAACACGGCGATGACCTGGCCCTGTGCCGCGCCGTGCCGCACCAGCGAAGCGTCACCGCGCGCGCCAAGCGCCAGCGAAAGCGCGTCGAGCAGGATGGATTTTCCAGCGCCGGTTTCGCCGGTCAGCACCGAAAGGCCGGACGAGAAGTCGATGTCCAGCTTCTCGATCAGAACGATATCGCGGATCGACAGTCTGGAAAGCATGGTGACGCGCCGCTCAGGCGCCGGTGATCAGCTTCCCGGCCTTGGCGATCCACGACCCGGCATTCTCGCGCGGCTCGAGCCCACCAGTCTGCAGGAGCTTGTAGGAATCCTTATACCACACGCTGTCGGGATAGTTGGTGCCGAGCACAGCCGCGGCAGTCTGCGCCTCCGATGTCAGCCCCATCGCATAGTAGCTTTCGGTAAGGCGCGCGAGGGCCTCCTCGACATGGCGCGTGTTGGAATAGGTCTCCACCACGTTGCGGAACCGCTTGACGGCGGCGATATACTCACGGCGCTCGAGATAGTAGCGGCCAATCTGCATCTCCTTGCCGGCGAGCTGGTCGTTGGCGAAGCGGATCTTTTCCTTGGCGTCGTCGACATATTCGGAATCTGGCCAGCGCGTCACCAGATCCTGCATCGTCTGCACGGTCTGACGCGCTTCCTTCTGGTCCTGGGTGACGTCCTTGATTTGCCGGTAGTAGCTCAGCCCGATGATGTACTGGGCATAGGCGGCGTCGTCGGTCGAGGGATAGAGCGTGAGATAGCGCTTGGCCGAACCGATCGCCTCGCTGTAGTTGCCTTGGCGATAGTCGGCAAAGGCGCCCATCACCATCGATTTGCGGGCATATTCCGAATAGGGATGCTGGCGGTCGACCGCACTGAATTTGCGGCTCGCCTCTTGCAGGCGCCCGGCATTCAGGTTGGCGAGGCCCTGATTGTAGAGAACGTCGGCCGGCTCGGTCTGCTCGACATAGGTCGACAAGTCGACATCCTTCTCGGACGACATGCAGGCCGACAGGAACAGCGATGGAACAACCACCGAAAGCGCCAGGAAAACAGACCGATGCGGCGCTTTCGATTGACCAACTCGCTTGAAAAACATGATTGGATTCCGCCCTTTCGGCGTCATTTCAGTCGTCATTCGCTCTGGGGCAGCAGCCATAAACCATAACCGCCGTGCCCGGCAACGCTATCCCCGGCCAATCGCACATTTTTGTGGCGGCTTGGCGCGGCCCGCGCACTTACATGATTTCGCCGGCCAATGATGCATTCATGCAACACAGGCCGGCGCCTATAAAACCCGAAAAACGTTAAGAATCAGATCATCCAGGGCGCGTAAACGGGCGCATAGACGGCGCTCATATCGGCCGCACGACCGCGCTCGCGGCGTGTCGTCTCGACGATCTCGAACGCCGAACGGTCCGACAAAAGGCGGCGCAACGCTGCCGCGTTCAGCCTGTGGCCGCCGCGATACGAACGGAAGCAGCCAATGAACCGGGCGCCGGCCAGCGCCAGATCGCCCATGGCGTCCATCGTCTTGTGGCGCACGAACTCGTTGGGATAGCGCAAGCCTCCCATATTGATCACGCGGTTGTCGTCACCGATCACCAGGGAGTTTTCCAACGAGGAGCCAAGCGCATAGCCGGCTGCCCACAGCCGCTCGACATCCTTCATGAAACCAAAGGTACGGGCCCGCGCGATATCGCGGCGGAAAATGTCGGCGTTCATGTCGGATGCGAAGAGCTGACGGCCGATCGCCGGGCTTTCGAAATCGATCTCGATCTCGAAGCGCGTGCCGTCATAGGGCCTGAACTCCGCCCAGGAGGCACCGTTCTCGATGCGAACCGGCTTGACGACACGGATATAGCGGCGCTTGACCGGCAGCGTGTCGATGCCCGCCTGGTCGATTGCCTCCAAGAATGCCATGGCGCTGCCGTCAAGGATCGGAACCTCATGGCCGTCGATCTCGATGACGACATTATCGATGCCAAGCCCGAAAAGCGTGGCCATCAGATGTTCGACGGTGGCGATATGCTCACCTGCCGGGTCGCCGAGCATCGTGCAGAGATCGGTGGCGCCGACTTCCGAGACGAGCGCACGGAACTCACGGCCCTCGCTTCCATTCGAAAGCTGGAACACGACACCTGTATCAGCGTCTGCCGGCAGGAAATGAACGGTAACGGAATTGCCGCTGTGAACGCCGGTACCGGTCAGCGTCGCACGCGATTTAAGTGTCGTCTGATAGTCGTGCAAAACAAACCCCATAGCCCATACTGCCTAAGTCCGCTTCATGAGCCCGAGGGCGCGGCTCTTTGATCGGCAGGCAGGGTACTTCCCCCGAATCCCGGCAAACCGACATTGCTCGGGGCGAAGATAGTGGTCCGGCAGGAAGTCTCCAAATCACGGTTTCTTACTATCTGTAACCGCAATCCGGAGCAGGCATGGTCTCGTAAAGCTCTGTTTTCCCATTGCTTTTAACATTAACAGGCAAACAATTTCTTGTCTGCCTGTTAACAACTGTTACGGACCGTTAACAGGTCAATTGGCCTGGCGGCGCAGGAATGCCGGAATCTCCAGCTGATCGTCTTCCTGGACAGCCCTGCTCTGTGGCGTCAGCCGGCCCTGGTCATCCAACTGGCCGCGGCGCGGCGCGTAAAGCTGCGGGTCCTGGCTGGCAAGACGGCGCACTTCGGGTGCCGCCTGGCGCAGTTTCGGCTCGCGCGGCTGCGCCGGCTGCAGCCGTGCAGGCTCCTCTTCGCGGCGGGTAAGGCCGTTCGTCAGACGCTTGAGCAGCCCCATCGGCCCGCTGTTCTCATGGTCGGCCGGGCGGCCCTTGGCTTCCACTTCGGCTTTCACCACCGGCGGGAAGTCCTCGACGCGCGGCATGCGCTGGGGTGCCGCGGCTACCGGCTGAAGCATCTCGCGCTGTGGCGCAGGCTGCATCGCTTGCTGAACCATTGGCTGCACCATCGGCTGCGGCTGGGCCGGCGGCGCCTGGAAGATCTTGCTCTGCGGGCGGAAGTCTTCCGCCTGGGCAGCCGGTGCGGGACGCGCCATCGCCGCGGCATTCGCCTCGGCAAGCTGGATCGCCTCGGCTACAGGATCGGCGGCGCGTGGCTCGTAGCCTCCTTGCTGGACAGGCGCCGGACGGCTTTCCGTGACCGGAACGGCCGGGCGGCTGACCGGCTTTGGCGGAGCCGTGCGGATGGCGATCGGCGCGGCGGCGATGTCAGCCGCCGATTTGTCGATGCCGGTAGCAACCACCGATACGCGGATGACGCCTTCGAGATCCTCGTCGAACGTCGCACCCAGGATGATGTTGGCTTCCTGATCGACCTCCTCGCGAATGCGGGTTGCCGCCTCGTCGACTTCGAACAGGGTCAGGTCGCGGCCGCCGGTGATCGAGATCAACAGGCCCTTGGCGCCCTTCATCGAGGTCTCGTCGAGCAGCGGGTTGGCGATTGCGGCTTCGGCGGCGGCCATGGCGCGGCCCTCGCCGGAAGCTTCGCCCGTCCCCATCATCGCCTTGCCCATCTCGCGCATGACCGAGCGGACGTCGGCGAAGTCGAGGTTGATCAGCCCTTCCTTGACCATCAGGTCGGTGATGCAGGCGACACCGGAATAGAGCACCTGGTCGGCCATGGCGAAAGCGTCGGCGAAGGTCGTCTTGTCATTGGCCAGCCGGAACAGGTTCTGGTTGGGGATGACGATCAGGGTGTCGACGCATTTCTGCAATTCCTCGATGCCCAGATCCGCCGTCTTCATGCGGCGCTGGCCTTCGAAATGGAACGGCTTGGTGACGACGCCGACGGTGAGAATCCCCTTTTCGCGGGCAGCACGTGCAACGACAGGCGCGGCCCCCGTGCCGGTGCCGCCGCCCATGCCGGCAGTGACGAAGCACATATGGGTGTTGGAGAGATGATCGATGATCTCGTCGATGCATTCCTCCGCCGCCGCGCGCCCGACTTCCGGTTGCGATCCCGCACCCAGGCCCTCGGTGACATGCGCGCCGAGTTGGATCAGGCGATCCGCCTTGGACATGGTCAGCGCCTGCGCGTCGGTATTGGCCACCACGAACTCGACGCCGCGCAAGCCGGCGGTGATCATGTTGTTGACGGCATTGCCGCCGCCGCCGCCGACACCGAACACGGTGATACGCGGCTTGAGCTCGGTGATGTCCGGCTTCTGCAGATTGATGGTCATTGTCTCCGTCCTTTGCCTTTCCCGCCGCTTCGCCGCTGCGGCCGCCTATGGGGCTGTCCCCGTCAATTTAAAAACTGTCTCTCAACCACTGACTCATTCGATGCAGTTTTCCGCCCGTTCCGGTCATCCTGAGACCAGAAATTCCTTTCGCCGGATGGCTCTCGAAATTCGCCATCTGCGGATAGATCAGAAGCCCGACCGGCGTCGAGAAAGCCGGTCCCTTGGCCGCCTCGGGCAGGCCCGCCACGCCGAGCGGACGGCCGATGCGCACATTGCGTCCGAGAATGCGGCGCGCCGCCTCGGGCAGGCCGGAAAGCTGGCTGGCGCCGCCGGTCAGCACGACGCGCTTGCCGACGGCGTTGCCGTAGCCGGACCTGTTGAGCCGGTCGCGCAACAGTTCGAGCGTCTCGTCGATGCGTGCCCGGATGATGCGCGTCATCACCGAACGCGGTATCTGCAGCGGCATCTCGCCATCCTCGCCGATCGGCTGTATCGAGACCAGATCGCGGTCGTCGGCACTGCCGGGCAGCGCCGAGCCATGCATCACTTTCAGCCTCTCGGCGGCGTCGAGCGAGGTCGACAGGCCCTTGGCCATGTCCAGCGTCACATGGTTGCCGCCGATGGCGATGGCGTCGCCATGGACGAACTTGCCTTCCGAAAAGACCGAGATCGTCGTGGTGCCGCCACCCATGTCGATGCAAGCTGCGCCCATTTCGAGTTCGTCGTCGACCAGTGCGGCAAGCCCGCTGGCATAGGGCGTCGCCACCATGCGCTCGACCGACAGGTGCGAACGGTTGATGCAAAGCTCCAGATTGCGCAACGGTGCCGCGTCACCCGTCAGCACATGCATGTCGACGCCGAGCTGGTCGCCAACCATGCCGCGCGGATCACGCACGCCGCGCTCGGCGTCCAGCGAAAAGCCGACGGGAAGCGAATGGATCACCTCGCGCTCGGCCCGCAGTGCCTGCTTGGCACCGGCGGCAAGCACGCGCTTGATGTCGGCCTCGTCGGCCTCATGGCCGCCGAGATTGATGGTTGCCGAGAAGCTTTCGCTCTTCAGCCGGCCGGCCGTCATGTTGACGATCAGCGAATCGACGGTCAGGCCGGCCATGCGCTCGGCGGCATCGACGGCAAGGCGGATGGCGTGCTCGGCCCTGTCGAGATCGATGACGACACCCGATTTCACGCCTTGTGATTTCTGGTGGCCGATGCCGATCACCTGGATGCGATGCGAGCGCCCGCGCAGCAGATTGCCGTCCTCGCGCGGCTTGAGCTTGGCCACCACGCAGCAGACCTTGCTCGAGCCGACATCCAGCACCGTCATGATGCCGGATCGGCGCGACGAGGCATCGCTGTTGCCGCCAAGCCAGCTCATATTTTCGTCTCCGCCTTGCGCTTCGGCATTTTCGGCTTTTCGTTGAGCGCAGCCTGGCGCTGCGTTGCCGCCTCCGGCGTCAACTGGACGACGAGGCGATCGGAAAGGCGCATGTCGACGGCGGCGATGTCGCGCGTCAGCAGCCCGTTCTCGCGGTCCATCCTGACCAGATCGGCGATCGCCTGATCCTCGCCATCTTCGGGGAGCTTGACCGTAATGCCGTTCTCCAGCTTCAGGTCCCAACGCCGTTCGCCGATGCGAATATAGCCTTTGACCCGCGCAGCAAGCTCTGGATATTTCTTGACCCTTGCCAGGAAATCGGGCGCCTTGGCCGGGGCACCAGTGCCGACGATCAGCGGCAGCAGCGCTTGCTTGCCGCCGGAGAATGGCGCGATCACGGCGCCGGACCGTTCGATGACGGAAAGCTCGCTGCCCTGCTGCCAGAGCGCAAAAGGCTCTCGCTCCTCGATGCGCACCTCCAGCGTGTGCGGATAGACCTTGCGCACCGCCGCAACCTCGACCCAGGGCAGCGTGGCTATGCGCTCCCGCGCGGCTTCGACATCGAAGCCGATCAGCGACGTCCAGCCATCGAGCTGCATCCTGTCGAGAATGTCGATCTCTGAGGTTGCGCGGTTGCCAACCACCTTGATCTGATCGACGGCAAAGCCGGTGCGGGCGGTGATGCCCTGAACGATACCGTCGACATGTCCGCCGAGATAGGCGCCATAGGCACTGCCCGATACGAGCAGCGCCGCCGACAGGATGGCCGCGGAAAACGGCGGCACCTCGAAGTCGTCCTCGCCCAGACGCGCAAGCACGCGCACCGGCCGGCGAAGCAGACGCGGCAGCACGAAATGGTCGAACGACAACGACACACCGAACAGCGTCGGCCCGGCCGCGCCCTTCCCCTTGCCCTGTCCCCACCTCAACGCAGACACGAAGCGTCCTCCACCATCCAACTCAACAAATCGCCGAACGAGTGTCCTGCCTGCGCAGCGATTTCAGGCACCAAGGATGTCGGCGTCATGCCCGGCTGAGTGTTGACTTCGAGCCAGACAATTTCGCCGTTCTCGGAGTGTCGATCATCATAACGGAAGTCCGACCGGGAAACGCCCCGGCAGCCGATAGCTTGGTGAGCCTTGAGCGTCAGTGTCTGTATTTTTTGGTAAATATTCGGTGAAATTTTTGCAGGGCATTCGTGTTTTGATCCGCCCGCGACGTATTTTGAATCATAGTCGTAGAAGGAATGGCCGGTCGGGATGATCTCGCAGACGCCAAGCGCCACGTCGCCCATCACCGCGCAGGTCAATTCCCGTCCGTGCACGTAGCGCTCCACCATGACGGTATCGCCGTACTTCCAGTCGGACGAACCGATAACCTGCGGCGGATGCGACTGCCCTTCATGCACGATGACGACGCCGAAGCTCGACCCTTCGTTGACCGGCTTGACGACATAGGGCGGCTTCATCGGGTGCTTGTTCTGGATGGCGAAGCGATTGACCACCTTCGATTCCGCGACCGCGATGCCGACAGACTTGGCGATCTTCTTGGCCTGTTCCTTGTTCATGGCAAGCGCCGAGGCGAGCACGCCGGAATGGGTGTAGGGAATGGCAAGATATTCAAGGATGCCCTGGATGGTGCCGTCCTCTCCGAAAGGGCCATGCAGCGCATTGAAGGCAACATCGGGCCTGAGCTCGGCGAGCACCGATCCGACGTCACGCGAGACGTCGACGCGAGTAACCCGGTAGCCTTCCTTCTCGAGCGCATCGGCACAGGCTTTCCCCGAGGACAAAGACACGGGCCGCTCGGACGAGAATCCACCCAGAAGGACGGCCACGTGCTTGCTTTTCATTTCCCGTCATTCCCTCTCACGGCGGGCCCTTTCACGGCGGGTCTGCATCTCACATGCCCCGGAAAGGGCCGCACACTCAAACGCTCGGAGCAGTCCCTGCTCTCATGATTTCCGCAACATCGAGTCCCCGAGCCTCCCGGCAGGCTGCCCCTGACGGAAAAACGCTGGCAACGCGTCGAAACGACTCAAATCAGGAAACGCTTCAGGGCAGAGAATCAGAGAGTTGATTCACTGGCAAGTCCTTACGATTCCGAGAGATTCACTTTCCGCAAAAACGGCAGTGAAAACTGTGTTGTGAGTCTTTAGAGCAACTGTCCGAGGAACTCCTGAACCTCGTGTCCCGGCCGGAAATTGCCGATGCGCTTGATTTCCCAATGCAGCCGGATGCCCGACTTTTCGAGCACACGAGCGCGCACCGTCTCGCCGAGATATTCGAGGTCGTAGCCGGTCGCGGTTCCGGTGTTGATCATGAAGTTGCAGTGCATCGGTGACATCTGCGCGCCGCCGATCATCAGCCCCCGACAGCCCGCCCTGTCGATCTCCTTCCAGGCCGAGGTGCCCTCCGGATTCTTGAAGGTCGAGCCGCCGGTCTTTTCGCGGATCGGCTGCACGGTCTCGCGATGATGCTGGACGGCGTCCATCGCCGCCTTGATCGCGGCCTTTTCTGCCAAAACCCCTTCGAACACAGCCGATGTGAAGATCAGCCCGGCAGGTGCTGCCGAATGGCGATAGGCGTAGCCCATATCGGCGTTGCTCAGCGTGTGCAAATTGCCCTTGCGGTCGAGCGCCCGCACCTCGACGACGCGCTCGCGCGTCTCGACGTCATTGGCGCCGGCGTTCATCCTCAGCGCGCCGCCGACGGCGCCCGGAATGCCGTGGTAAAAATCAAAGCCGCCGATCCCGGCCTGGTAGGCAACGGCCGCAACGCGCTTGTCGGGCGTGGCAGCCCCCGCCTTGATCGTGGTCGGCGCAATCACTTCGGCTTCGCCAAAGCCTTTGGCCGAAAGCCGGATGACGAAGCCGGCAATGCCCCCGTCGCGGACAAGCAGGTTCGAGCCGATGCCTACGATGGTCAGCGGTATCTCTTCGGGCACTGCTCTAAGGAACGCGGCGAGATCGTCCTCGTCGGCCGGCTGGAACAGCGCGTCGGCCAGTCCGCCGGCGCGGAACCAGGTGATCTTGTCCATCTCGGCATTGGGCGTGATGCGGCCGCGCAGGCCGGCAAGCCGGCCGCCAAGCTTGTCGATCAATGCCTGGCCGCGCATCATGAGGCGGTACCGCCGAGTTCCTTGGGCAGCGCGTAAGCCCATTGCGTGATGTTGCCGGCACCAAGGAAGACGATGAAATCGCCTGGTTTCGCCAGGTCGCGGATAACCGGCGCAATCGCCGCGGGGCCTTCGATGTAGCGCGCGTCGCGATGGCCGCCGGAGCGGATGCGCGACACCAATGCTTCGGACGTCACCCCGTCGATCGGCTCTTCGCCTGCCGCATAGACCGGCGCCACCATCACCGTGTCGGCATCGTTGAAGCAGACGGAAAACTCGTCGAACAGGTCGTGCAGCCGGGTGAAGCGGTGTGGCTGGGCAATGGCGATGACGCGGCCCTTGGTGGCATCGCGCGCCGCCTTCAGAACCGCCGTGATCTCGACCGGATGGTGGCCGTAATCGTCGAATATTTCGACGCCGTTCCACGAACCGGTTCGGGTGAAGCGCCGCTTGACGCCGGCGAAGGACGACAGGCCCTTCTTGATCGCCTCGGCCGAAAGGCCGAGCTCATGCGCGACGGCGATCGCCGCGGTCGCGTTGGAGACATTGTGACGGCCGGGCATCGGCAGGCGCAGGCCTGATATCGTCGACTGGCCGCGGGTCTTGCGGTCGCGGATCACCACGTCGAATTCCGAGGTCGGGCCGTCCATCCGGTGATTGGTGAAACGCACGTCGGCCTGCGCGTTCTCGCCATAGGTGATGACGCGCCGGTCCTCGATGCGGCTGACCAGCGCCTGCACCTCCGGATGGTCGGTGCACATGACGCCGAAACCGTAGAACGGCACGTTCTCGACGAACTGGCGAAAGGCCTCGCGCACCTTGTCGAAGGAGCCGTAATGGTCGAGATGTTCGGGATCGATGTTGGTGACGACGGCAATCTCGGCCGGCAGCTTCAGGAACGTGCCGTCGCTCTCGTCGGCCTCGACCACCATCCATTCGCCGTCGCCCATGCGGGCGTTGGTGCCATAGGCATTGATGATGCCGCCATTGATCACGGTCGGATCGAGCCCGCCGGCTTCGAGCAGCGTCGCCACCATCGAGGTCGTCGTCGTCTTGCCATGGGTGCCGCCGATGGCCACCGCCTGCCGAAAGCGCATCAGTTCGGCAAGCATCTCGGCGCGACGGACGACGGGAAGCAGTTTCTCCCGCGCGGCCTTCAGCTCCGGATTGGATTTCTTGATCGCCGTCGAGACGACAACCACTTCGGCATCGCCGACATTATCGGCGTGATGGCCGACAAAGCACTCGATGCCCTTGTCGCGCAGCCGCTGCACATTGGCGCTGTCGGCCTGGTCGGACCCCTGCACCTTGTAGCCGAGATTATGCAGCACCTCGGCGATGCCGCTCATACCGATACCGCCGATGCCGATGAAATGCACAAGGCCGATCGTCTGCGGCATCTTCATGCGTGCGTCTCCTTCCTGAAGTCCGATATGCTTTTCTTCGACGCAATAGCCTCTGTCAGATCGGCGAGCAACCGTGCCGCGTCCGGTTTTCCGGCCGATTTCGCCGCCGCGGCCATTGTGGTCAGCCGCTCCGGATTGTCCATCAGAGTACCAATCAGCGCGGCAATGCGCTTGGACGAAAGCGTGGATTGCGGATGCACTTCCGCTCCACCTGCAGCGGCCAATGCCGCGGCATTGGCCGCCTGGTCGTGGTCGAGCGCGTGCGGATAGGGCACCAGCAGCGCCGGACGGCCGATCACCGCGATTTCCGAAACGGTCGATGCACCGGACCGCGACATCACCAGATGCGCCGCAGCGATGCGCGCCGCCATGTCGGTGAAGAAGGGCGACACCTCAGCCTCGACGCCAAGGGCGGCATAGGCCGCCTTCACCCGCTCGACATCGTCGGCGCGGGCCTGCTGCGTTATATCAAGCCGCTTGCGTTGTGCATCGGAAAGCAGTCCGACCGCCCCCGGCATTACATCGGAAAAGAACTGTGCGCCCTGGCTGCCGCCGAACACCAGAAACCGGAAGCGCTGGTTTCCGGTCGAGGTCGTGTAAGGCGTCTTTGCCGCCTCCAGCACTTGCGGCCTGACCGGATTGCCCGTCGTCACCGTCTTGGCGCCTGCAGCGCTTGAATCTTCCGGCAAAAACCCGCCGGCAATGGCATCGACGCGGCCGGCCAGCGCCCGGTTGGCGCGCCCCATCACCGCGTTCTGCTCGTGGATCATCGTCGGCACCTTGCGCCGCGTCGCCGCATAGAGCGGCGGCAGCGTCGGATAGCCGCCGAAACCGACCACGACGGCGGGCTTGATCCGGCCGATCACGGCGGATGCCTGCCGCACGCCACCCCAGATTTTCCAGAAGGCGGCGAGCACCGCAAAAGGATTTTTCGAGCCGATGGTTGCCGACTGGATCGGATGGATGCCTGCGGCCGGAAACTGGCCGGCAAAACGCGCGGCGCGGTCATCGGTGGCCAGATGCACCGTCCAGCCGCGCCTGGTCAGCTCGTGCGCCAGCGCCTCGGCCGGGAAGAGATGCCCGCCCGTGCCGCCGGCCGCTAGTAGGATAACGCCCCTCGACATTTCACTCCGCCGGCATGGCGCGCTGCGACGGTGCGAAGCCCAACTGCTTGCGCTTTTCCGGCCGCTTGCGGGTCAGCGCCAGCACCATGCCCATCGAGATTGCGATGGCGATCTGCGAGGAACCGCCATAGGAGATGAACGGCAGGGTCATGCCCTTGGCCGGCATCAGCTGCAGGTTGACGGCCATATTGATGACCGACTGCAGGCCGAAAACCGTGACCAGGCCGCCAACCGCATAGCGTGTGAAATCGTCCTGCTCCTTGAGCGCGGTGCTGAGCCCGCGCAGCACGATGAAGGCGAAGATGGTCATGATGAAGAAGCACATGATCAGTCCGAACTCCTCGCCGGCCACCGAGAAGACGAAATCGGCATGGCTGTCGGGTATGACCCGCTTGACGGTGCCCTCACCCGGCCCGACGCCGAACCAGCCGCCATTGATCAGCGCATCGCGGCCCATGTCGACCTGGAACGTATCGCCCTCGCCGGTCAGGAAGCGGTCGATGCGGCCGGCGACATGCGGGAACACCGTATAGGCGGCGAACACGCCGCCGATGCCGGCAGCGCCCAGCGCGATGATCCACAGCCACGGCAATCCGGCCATGAAGAACATCACCCCCCAGGTGCCGAGCACCAGCATGGTCTGGCCGAAATCAGGCTGCGCCACGAGCAGCGAGATGACGAGGGCAAGCAGCAGCATGGCGAACAGATTGCCGGGAATGTCGGGCTGACGCTTATGTTCTGCAAACAGCCAGGCGCAGATGACGACGAAGGCCGGCTTCAGGAATTCCGACGGCTGGATCGACAGGCCGGCAAGCGATACCCAGCGCCGCGCCCCCTTCACCTCGACGCCGATGTAGAGCACCGCCACCATCAGGAACAGCGTAGCGCACAGCATCACCAGCGCCATGCGCCTGATCTGCCGCGATTCCAGGAAGGAAACGGCCAGCATCACGCCAAGTGCTGGAATGGTGAAGATGATCTGCCGTGTGGCGAAGTGGAAACTGTCAAGGCCGATGCGCTGGGCCACTGCCGGGCTCGCCGCGAAGGACAGCACGATACCGAGCCCCATCAGCGACAGGAACGCGGCCAGGAACCAGCGATCGATCGTCCACCACCAGGTGGCAACCGGGCTTTTGTCGAGACGACTTTGCATTATCGTGTCCCTCCGATCGGCTTCACGCCATCAATAGTGCTCGCAGCTTGCCTGAAGGCTTCGCCGCGCACTTCGAAATTCTTGAACTGGTCGAAACTGGCGCAGGCCGGTGAAAGCAGCACCACCACCTCGCCGTTGCCATCATCCCTGGCCGCGTCGCTTGCGGCGTGTTCGACCGCCGCAGCCAGCGTGCCGGAGATCTCGTAAGGCACCGCCTCGCCGAGCGTCGCCGAGAAGGCTGGTGCGGCCTCACCGATCAGATAGGCCTTGGCGATGCGCGGAAAGAGTCCCCGCAACGGCTCGATGCCGCCCTCTTTCGGCAACCCGCCGGCGATCCAGTAGATGCGCGGGAAGCTGGACAATGCAGGCGCTGCCGCATCGGCATTGGTTGCCTTGGAATCGTTGATGAACAGCACATGGCCCTTGCGGCCGACCTGCTCCATGCGGTGCGCCAGCCCGGGAAAGCTCTCCAGCCCCGACTGGATCTCGCCCAGATCGAGCCCGACCTTGAGGCAGGCGGCGACGGCGGCCAACGCATTCTGCGCATTGTGCTGGCCGCGCAGCGAGCCGATGCCTTCGAGAAAGGCAACGCGGCTATACCGGCCATGCACCGCTTCCATCAGATCGGTGCCGTCGGCGAAATAGCCGTCGGTCAGCGGCAGGCGCTTGGAAATGCGGATGACGTGCCGGCCTGCCCGTTCCAGCCGGTCGGCGAGCTGGGCGCACCAGGAATCGTCGATACCGACAATCGCGGTTTCGCTGCCGGCCGCCAGCCGTTCCTTGATCGCGGCATAGTGCTGCATCGTGCCATGACGGTCGAGATGATCGGGCGTCAGGTTGAGCAGGACGCCGGCGGTCGGATTGATCGAGGGCGCCAGGTCTATCTGGTAGGACGAGCATTCCACGACATAGTGCCGCCCGGGCTCCGGCGGATCGAGCGTCATCACCGCGCGGCCGATATTGCCGCCCATCTGCGTGTCGCGTCCGGCCGATTTCAGAATATGCGCCGTCAGCGCCGTGGTCGTCGATTTGCCGTTGGTGCCGGTGATGGCGATGAAGGGTGCTGCCGGCGCCAGCAACGTCCGCTCGCGGCAGAGCAGCTCGATGTCGCCAATGATCTCGACGCCTGAAGCGCGCGCCAGCTCCACTGTCCAGTGCGGCTTCGGATGCGTCAGCGGCACGCCGGGCGACAGCACGAACGCCGAGAACTTCGCCCACTCGGCACCGCGCAGATCGCCGGTCGCGATACCGACGGCCGCGGCATTGGCGACGCTGCCGGGATTGTCGTCCCAGGCCAGCACGTCCGCTCCGCCCTCGATGAGCGCGCGCGCCGTGGCGATCCCCGAGCCGCCGAGCCCGAAGAGCGAAACGCGCTTGCCTGCGAAGGATACGGCGGGGATCACGCGACCTCCTATCGGAGCTTCAGGGTCGACAGACCGACCAGCGCCAGGATAACGGCGATGATCCAGAAGCGGATCACCACCTGGCTTTCTGTCCAGCCGAGCTTTTCGAAATGATGGTGGATCGGCGCCATCAGGAACACGCGCTTGCCGGTCATCTTGAAGTAGCCGACCTGGATGATGACCGACAGGATCTCGACGACGAACAGGCCGCCGACGATGACCAGCACGATCTCATGCTTGGTGGCAACCGCGACCGTGCCGATCAGGCCGCCCAAGGCCAGCGAGCCGGTATCGCCCATGAAGATCGCGGCGGGCGGTGCGTTGAACCATAGGAAGCCGAGGCCGGCGCCGATCACCGCGCCGAGGACCACCGCCAATTCGCCGGTGCCGGGCACGAAATGGATCTGCAGATATTCGGCGAACACCGCGTTGCCGGACAGGTAGGCGATGACGCCGAAGGACGCCGCCGCGATCATGATCGGCACGATCGCCAGCCCGTCGAGGCCATCTGTCAGGTTCACGGCATTGCCGGCGCCGACGATGACGAAGCACGCAAACGGGATGAAGAACCAGCCGAGATTGACGAGAAACTCCTTGGCGAAAGGAAAAGTCAGCGATGACGAGAACGGCGCCTGGCCGTTGTGCATGATCACCCAGGCGGCGATGCCGGCGATGACGAATTCAAGCGCCAGCCGCGCCTTGCCGGAAAAACCGAGATGCGATTGCTTCGTCACCTTGAGATAATCGTCGTAGAAGCCGATCGAGCCGAAACCCAGGGTCACCAGCAGCACCACCCAGACATAGATGCTGGACAGGTTCGCCCACAGAAGCGATGAGCCGACGATGCCGCACAGGATCATCAGCCCGCCCATGGTCGGCGTGCCGGCTTTCTTGAAATGCGTCTGCGGCCCGTCGGCGCGGATCGGCTGGCCCTTGCCCTGCCGCAGCCTCAGCGAATTGATGATGGCCGGTCCGAAGATGAAGACGATCAGCGCCGCGGTGATCAGCGCACCGCCGGTGCGGAAGGTTATGTAGCGGAAGACGTTGAAGACCGAGATCTTGTCCGCGAATTCGACGAGCAGTGTGAACATGCGATTCGGCCCCCGGACCTGGCTCTAGGTCTGTTTTGTGGTTGCGGCTACAGCCGGAAATTTGCCGAGCAATGCGTCGACCAGCTTGGAAAAGCCGATGCCTTTCGACGATTTGATCATCACCACATCGCCAGGCTTCAGCGCCGACAGAAGCACCAGCTTCAGATCCTCGGCGCCGGCCCGATACTCCGTCTTGATCTCATCGGGCAGGATATCGGCCAGCGCCCGCATCTCCGGGCCGGCGAGAAAGACCGTGCGCGTGTCGGTGCCGACGATGAGATCGGCAAGTGCGGCATGCAGCTTCGCCGAGTGGTCGCCGAGTTCGAGCATGTCGCCGAGCACCGCGATGCGCCTGCCTTCGCCCGACACCGGCGTCGCGTTGAGCAGCGCCATTGCAGCGCTCATCGACGCCGGATTGGCGTTGTAGCTCTCGTCGATCAGCGTGATCGAACCCCTGGGGTGGCGCAGCACATGGCGCTTGCCGCGTCCGCGTTCGGCCGAAAGATCGGCGAGCGCCAGCGCCACCCTGGCGATGTCGGCGCCGACCAGATGCGCGGCGCCCAGCACGGCCAGGACATTCTGCACCATGTGGCGGCCCGGCGCGCCTACCCTGGCGGTGATTTCCTGTCCGCCGATCTTGGCGGCGATGACCGAATGATCGGCATGCAGCGCGCATTTGAGCAGTTTGAAGGTCGCGCGGGCATTCTCGCCAAACCCGTAAATGTGCTCGACGCCGGCGGCTCTCGCCATCTTGTCCAGAAGCTTCCAGCGCGGGTCGTCGCGGTTGAGAAGAACGGCGCCGTCCGGTTCCAGCCCTTCGAAAATCTCGGCCTTGGCCTTGGCGATCTCGTCCAGATTACGGAAGAAGCCGAGATGTGCCGCGGCGATCAGCGTGATGATGGCGACATGCGGCCGGACCATCTTGACCAGCGGCCGGATCTCATCGGGGTGGTTCATGCCGATCTCGAAGACGGCATAGTCGCAATCCATCGGCATCCGCGCCAGCGTCAGCGGCACACCCCAGTGGTTGTTGAAAGACTGGGGCGACGCATGCACCTTGCCGACCGCGGACAGCACATGGCGCAGCGCTTCCTTGGTGGTGGTCTTGCCCGCCGAACCGGTCACCGCGATGATCCTCGCGCTGGACCGCGCGCGTGCGGCCAGGCCTAGCTTTTCCAGCGCGGCCAGCACGTCCTGCACGACGATCATCGGCGCCGTCAGCCGCCCGAGCGACGGCAGCTTGCCCTCGGCGACGACCAGCACGCCGGCGCCGGCCTTGATGGCGGCGGTCGCGAAATCATGGCCGTCCATCGCCTCGCCCTTGATGGCGAAGAAAGCATCGCCCGGCTCAAGGCTGCGGCTGTCGATCGAGATGCCGCTAATACCTTCCGGCATCGGCCCGAGCGGTCGTCCGCCCATGGCGGCGACGAGATCCTCGGAGGTCCACAGGAAGCTCATGCGACGCGCTCCTGGAGCGCGGAGCGGACTTCCTCATGGTCGGAAAAATGCAGCGTCTCGGCGCCGACGGTCTGGCCTTCCTCATGTCCCTTTCCAGCCACGATCAGCGTGTCGCCGGCATGGAGCATGGCGACTGCCTCGTGGATCGCCTTGCGCCGATCGCCGATCTCTACGGCCCCGGGTGCGGCGGCAAGGATCGCAGCGCGGATCGTTTCGGGCACTTCCGAGCGCGGATTGTCGTCGGTGACGATGACGACATCGGCGAGTCGCGAGGCGATCTCGCCCATGATCGGACGCTTGCCCCGGTCGCGGTCGCCGCCACAGCCGAACACGACGATGACGCGACCGGTGGTGAACGGCCGTACCGAAGCCAACACGTTTTCCAGCGCGTCCGGCTTGTGCGCGTAATCGACATAGACTGGCGCACCGTTGACAGTGGTGCCGACAAGGTCCAGCCGACCCGGCGCGCCCTTCAATTTCTCCAACGCCATCAGGGCTTTGGCGGCAGGCGTTCCAGTGGAAATGGCGAGGCCCGCCGAAACCAGCGCATTGGCTATCTGGAAATCCCCGGCCAGCGGAAGGTCGACCTCGTGGAGAATGCCATCGACCTCGACCTCGGCACGCTGGCGGTGGCGCTCGTGCTCGACCCGCTTCAGTCTCAGGAACTCGCCATGACGGCCAACCGTCAGCACATTCAATCCCGCCGCTCTCGCCGCCTGGATCGTCGGCTCTGACCATGGATCGTCGGCAAAGATGACGGCCGGCGCGCCCTTCGGCAGCAGCGTGTCGAACAGGCGCAGCTTGGCGCGATGATAGTCCTCGACCGTCGGATGGTAGTCCATGTGGTCGCGACCGAGATTGGTGAAACCGCCGGCTGCAAGTTTCACGCCGTCGAGCCGGCGCTGGTCGAGGCCGTGGCTGGAGGCTTCCATCGATGCGTGGGTGACGCCGGCATCCGCCAGTTCCGCCAGCAGCCTGTGCAGATCTACCGGGTCGGGGGTGGTCAGCGAGCCATATTCGTTGCGGCCCGGCGCCACCACGCCGGTCGTGCCGATTGAAGCGGCAGCGAGGCCTGACTGCTCCCAGATCTGCCTGGTGAAAGCCGCGACCGATGTCTTGCCGCTGGTGCCGGTCACCGCGACCATGGTTTGCGGCTGCCTGCCGAAGTAGCGGGCGGCACTCAGCGCCAGCGCAAGGCGCGGATCGTCGACGGCGAGAACGGGCACCGGCAGTCCGGCGATGGCGCTGCCCTTGCCGGCCACGATCGCTGCTGCGCCGCGGCTGGCGGCATCGGCGGCATAGGCGGCGCCATCCGCCTTGGTGCCGGTGAGCGCGAAAAAGACCACGCCCGGTCTTACCTGGCGGGAATCCGACGAAATCCCGGTAACCTCCGTATCGAAGGAAGCTGTCCCCTCGACAGGCAGGATACCGGCTAGATCTTTCAGCTTCATCGAACCCCGTTCATCGCAACAAAATAGCGCGCAGTTGCCGGCGCGCCCTAAGAATCACTGATAGGAAACCAGCGTTGCGCCATTTTCATGGCTGAAATCTGGCTTCACGCCAAGCATGGAAGCCGAACGTCGAATGATGTTTGCAGCCATGGCGCCCGCATTCGAGGCGGCCGTCGCACCCATGCCGGGCTTTTCCGGCTTCGGTTCGTCGGCGATCGTGAGCACGATGTATTGCGGATCGTCCATCGGGAAAGCCGCAACGAAGGCGTTGAAATTCTTGTCCTTTGAGTAGCGGCCGTTGACAACCTTCTCGGCCGTTCCCGTCTTGCCGCCGACGCGATAACCTGGAACCCTGGCGTTCCTGCCTGACCCTTTCTCGGCGTTCAGCGCGTAGAGATAGCGCATGCTCTCGGATGTCTTGTCGCTGACCACTTTCTTGGCCACCGACATCGCCTGGTCCTGGGTGCGCGTCAGGAAGGTCGGCTCGATCAGATAGCCGCCATTCATCAGCGCGGCGCAGCCGACCGCCGTCTGCAGCGGCGTCGTCGACACACCGTGACCGAAGGCGATGGTGATCGAATGGACCTGCTTCCAGACTTTGGGCTCGGTCGGGCGGGCGACCTCCGGCAGTTCCGTCTGCATCTTCTCGAGGATCCCCAGGCGATGCAGGAATTCGCGGTGCCCCTCAATGCCAACCGCTTCGGCTTCCTTGGCCGAACCGATGTTGGACGAGTAGATGAACACTTCGGGCACCGACAGCACCCGGGCCTTGCCATGAAAATCATGGATGGTCTGACGGCCGATCCTGATCGGACGCGAAGCGTCGAAACGGCTTTCCAGCGTCACTTTGCCGGAATCGAGCGCCATGGCGGTGGTAAAGCTCTTCAAGGTCGAGCCCATTTCGTAGAGGCCGGCCGACATGCGGTTCAAGCGGTCCTTTTCCTGCGCATTGTAGGGGTTGTTCGGATCGAAATCCGGAACCGAGGCCATCGCCATCACTTCTCCGGTCTTGATGTTGAGAACGACGGCGCCCGCCGCGATTGCGCGGTATTTCTCCATGCCGCTGGCGACCTCGTCACGCACGACATGCTGGACGCGCAGGTCGATCGAGAGCCGCACCGGCTTCAGATCCTTGGCCACGGCAAGTCCCGACGCCTGAAGGTCGCTCAGTCCCTGTTCGTCGATGTATTTCTCCATGCCGGAGATGCCCTGGTTGTCGACGTTGGTGAGCCCGACAATGTAGGACGAGGTTTCGCCGGCCGGATAGAAACGGCGCTTTTCGGTGCGGAAGCCGAAGCCGGGAATACCGAGTTGCATGATATCCGATTGCTGCTTGGGCGTCAGTTGCCGCTGCAGCCAGACGAAGCCGGCGCCGCTCTTCAGCTTATGGTAGGTCTGCTCGTAATCGATTTCGGGAAGCACCGTCGCCAGCTTTTCGATCGCCTCGTCGGCGTCGACGATGCGGCGTGGCTCGGCAAACAGCGATGCCGTCTTGATGTCCGTCGCCAGCACCTCGCCGTTGCGGTCGACAATGTCGGGCCGAGACGCCGTCACCCGGCTCTGCGGGCCGCCGGACAGGTCGGGATTCTGAAAACCCAGATAGACCAGCCGCCCGGTGATGGTCGAATAGATGCCGAAGAACACCGCCATCGTCATCACAATGCGGGTCCTGCCCTTGCCGCCGGTCGCCTTGCGGGCGCCTTCGACCACAATCGATCCGTCCTCCAACTTGGCGCCGCTCTTCAGCAGTCTGGCAACCCTGGCGATCAATGGAACCCTCGGAATCATTGGACGATGCCTCCGGTGACCACAGGGTCCTTGCCGCCACTATCGGCCATGCCGCCCAACGGCTGGGACGAAAGGTCCTCGATTGTGACGGGTTTTGCCGGCAGATCGTCCAGCCCGATGATCTGGCGGGCGCTGACCGGCTCGAGCTCGAGTTGCGATTTATAGATGTCGGCCAGCTTTTGCAGGCGCGACGGCTGGGTAAGCAGGCTCCAGTCCGCCTTGAGCAGGTCGATCGTATCCTCCTCGTAGCGGATCTGCGCTTGGATCTTGTGCACCGCCGCCAATTGTTCTTCGGCTTCGCGCTTGGTCTTGTAGGTCAGGGCCGCAGCCGAAACCATGACGGCGATCAGGACTATGTCGCTGGTACGAAACACGTGCTCACCTCTCTCCCGGCCGGTCGGCACCGGGAAGTTTTGGGTCAGGAAGTTTTGGAAGCCCGAAAATCGAAACGTCGCCGGCGCGCGCCGGTGCGTCGGTGCGGGCAGCAGCGCGCAGCCTAGCCGAGCGCGCGCGCGGATTGGCTGATATCTCGGCCTCATCCGGCGTCACGCCGCTACCCACCTTTTTGAAGGTGGCGGTGCGCGCTTGCGCCTCGGGCAGGTGCCGCGATCCGGTCGCCGCATCAGCGCGATCGGCGATGAAACGCTTGACGATGCGGTCTTCCAGGGAGTGGAACGTCACCACGGCCAGCCGTCCGCCCGGTTTCAGCACGCGTTCAGCCGCAAACAGCGCCTTGGCCAGTTCGCCGAGTTCGTCATTGACGAAAATGCGTAGCGCCTGGAAGACGCGGGTTGCTGGATGGATCTTGTCCTTCGGCGCGCGGCCGATATGCGTCTCGATCGCGTCGGCAAGGTCGAGCGTGCGCTCGAACGGATGTTTTTCGCGACGGTTTTCGATCATCCGGGCGATGCGGCCGGCATGGCGCTCTTCGCCAAGAAACCCGAAGATGCGGGCAAGGTCGCCCACCTTGAAGCTGTTGACGACATCGGCGGCGCTCAGGCCAGCCTGCGCCATGCGCATGTCGAGCG
Source organism: Mesorhizobium sp. M6A.T.Cr.TU.016.01.1.1 (assembly GCF_003952585.1). Classification (NCBI taxonomy): domain Bacteria; kingdom Pseudomonadati; phylum Pseudomonadota; class Alphaproteobacteria; order Hyphomicrobiales; family Phyllobacteriaceae; genus Mesorhizobium; species Mesorhizobium sp. M6A.T.Cr.TU.016.01.1.1. The sequence continues at coordinate 4,800,397 of NZ_CP034452.1, read as the reverse complement.
GTCCGTCGGCGCGGAACGAAAAACCGCGCTCCGCCTGGTCGATCTGCATCGAGGAGATGCCGATGTCGAGCACGACGCCGTCAGCGCTTTCCAGATGCTCGTCCAATGTCGAGAACGGCGCCTGAACCAGTCTGAGCTTGCCGCCCGATTGTTGTTCGAGGACACGACCCGCAGCGATCGCATCCGGATCGCGGTCTATGGCGACGACCGAGGCGCCGCTCGCAAGAATTGCTTTGGTGTAGCCGCCGGCGCCGAATGTGCCGTCGACGATCACCTCGCCCGCTGCAGGCGAAAGCGCCTTCAGCACCTCGGCAAGGAGGACCGGAATGTGACGAGCCGGTCCGCCAGCAGCGTGAGGGTCGTCGCCGTAGCCCGCCATCATTCCGGTCGCTCCCCAGGCTTCGTCCCCTGCCGAAGCTGCAAAAGCCGGGCGCGTGCTTCCGTCCCATAGGCGGTGAGCCGTCCAGGCTCCCAGATCTGAAAGAAATTGCCGCGACCGACAAACGCCGCTTCCGCGGAAATGCCCGTGTGCTCGCGGATGAAATCGGTCATCGAGATGCGGCCGTCCTGATCCAGCTTGAGAAAGGTTCCATCGCCATGGCAGAAGAACGACATGTCGTCCGCCGTCTGCAGGAAGGGGTCTTCCTGCGCGATGCGCTGCTCGTAGCGGTCGAGCAGGTCGAGCCCGCCGACATCCATCGCCGGACGGTCCAGGCAGCGCAGCGCATAGAGTTCCGAATAGCCGCGTTTCTGCACAACCGCACGGAAATGCGCTGGAACGGACACCCGCCCCTTCGCATCGATCCTGTTCACCGCGCTTGACAGAAACCGGTCCATTACGCGTTACGGCCGCTTGCGCCGCCGCACCCCTCTGCATCTTGCCCTCCGCGCCGGCGCGGCGCGGTCCCTGCCCAAAACTCACTTCGTTCCGGGCGAAGACAGGCAAACGCGCAGCCGCCGCGGCTGCCCGATTGGCGTACGCTTCACCCTGACGCGGAACGAAAGTTTGAATATCGAAATGGGATATCATGGGGCGTTATGGGCGTCAACGGGAATAGGCTTCACAAACGCGCGCGTCACAACCGATGAGAGCAGCTTTGACGGCACTCCCGTCTTTATGCTCCATTAAGCCTAACGAAGCGTTTAGAGCTGCTTGACCTAACCGGAGTCGGCTTGCCGCGGGTCGCTGCCACGCATAGCGTCGGCCCGTCCTTTCCCGGTCAGAAACAAGGTTGAAATCCATGTCCGAAACAGCCAAGTTCCGCGCGGCCGCACTTCCCCATCTGCGTCGCGGCAGGCTTGCCAAGGGCGCCCCAATCCCTTTGCCCCTGACTATGGCGGCCATTTTCCACGCGCCCGGCGACGCCACCGGCTTCGATCAATATGGCCGCTTCAGCAATCCGACCTGGGACGCGGTCGAACACATGCTGGCGCATCTGGAAGACGCGCCGTGTGTTGCCTTCCCCTCGGGAATGGCTGCAATCTCGGCGGTGTTTTTTGGGTTGCTCAAATCCGGCGACCGTATCCTGCTGCCGTCGGACGGCTATCACACCACCAGAGCGCTGGCGGAGCGCTTCCTGAAATCTTTCGGCGTCGCCTACGATGTCCGGCCGACATCGACCTTCCTCGACGGCGGCTTCGATGGATATCGACTGGCCTTCGTCGAAACTCCCGCCAACCCGGGACTGGATATCTGCGACATTACGGCTGTCGCCGAAGCGGCGCACAAAGCGGGCGCGATCCTGGTGGTCGACAACACGACGATGACGCCCTTCGGCCAACGACCGCTCGATCTCGGCGCCGACATCGTTGTTGCCGCCGACACCAAGGCACCCAATGGCCATTCCGACGTGCTGTTCGGCCATGTCGCCAGCCGCAATGCGGATATCATTGCTGCCGTCACTGACTGGCGCGAAACATCAGGCGCCATTCCCGGGCCGTTCGAGGCATGGCTGGTGCATCGCGGCCTGGAAACGCTCGACGTGCGTTTCGACCGCATGTGCTCTTCCGCGGAAGTGCTGGCGCGGCGGCTGAAGGACCATCCTGCGATCAGCGGCTTGCGCTTCCCGGGGCTTAAAAGCGATCCGTCGCACAATCTTGGCCACGCCCAGATGGAGCGCTTCGGCTTTCTCATCTCATTCGTGCTCGCCTCGGAGGACAAGGCCGAGGATTTCATCAACAACTGCGCATTGATGCAGGCGGCGACGTCGTTCGGAGGCGTGCACACTTCGGCGGAACGGCGAGCGAAAAGAGGAGACGCTGTTCCGCCCGGCTTCGTTCGCCTGTCGGTCGGCTGCGAACCGGTGGAAGAGCTTTGGCAGGCGATCGAGGCGTCGTTGGACGGCATCAGCGGCTGAAGATCACGAGCCGACGTCGTCGGCCTCGATATTGCGCCGGCCATGCAGCACGCGCAGGATTTCGACTGAATCCTCGCCGACACGGTACAAGGTGAGATATTCGCCGACGACTAGATGGCGAATGCCGGGCGCAATGTCTTCGCGCGGCGCGCCTGAGAAAGGATGCAGGGTCAGCAAATCCCAACGCCTCTCCAAGGTGTCCACGAGGCGGACCGCCGCATTAGGATTGTGTTCGGCAATGTAGTCGCCGATAAGTTCGAGGTCGATCAATGCCTGAGGAAGCAGGCGGTATTTCACTCCTCAAGGCCCTTGGCCTCGGCTATTTTCAGATATTTGGCGCGCAATCGTTCCATGATTGGCGGCCCGTCCAGCGCCGGTCCGCTGTCGATCCCTTCCTGCACCAGCTTGCGCAACTCCTCGACAGTATAGCCGTGCAAGGCGCGCCGGTCCTTCCATTGCCTGAGCGCGTCACGGATCACCTCGCTCGCCGAAGCGTACTCGCCGGCGGCGACCACGTCGTCGACCGCCGCCGCCAGTTCCGGCGAAAGCGTGATGCTGCGTTTATCGACCTGACCCATGATGCGCTCCTGATATTGCCCGTATATATGGTACGATTTAATCGCACCAACTTCAAGAAACGCTTGTTCCTTGCACAGCCCCGCAAGCTGATTCAGTCAATGAAGCGCCTGAACCAGCAGGCGCGCCCAAAGGCGCAACCTGCTGATATCAGGGAATTTCCCAGTAGAATCTGGAAGAAAGTGTAGAATCTAGAAGAAATTGCCAGCTGGCCTGTAAGCCGGGTTCTGTATGGCCCTCGCCCCTTGCGGGACGAGAACGTGGCGGCCATTCATCTTGGGCGCATGTTGCCATGCGCCTCACGCAACCTACCCGGACGGTGAGCCGGAAACAGCCCTCGAGGGTTTCCCCTCGCACCGCCCCTATTCGGTCTTGCTCCCGGTGGGGTTTACCGTGCCGCTCCTGTTGCCAGTCGCGCGGTGGGCTCTTACCCCACCCTTTCACCCTTACCACGACGGATCGTGGCGGTTTGCTTTCTGTGGCACTTTCCCTAGGGTCGCCCCCGCCGGCCATTAACCGGCACCGTGTCTCCATGGAGCCCGGACTTTCCTCACCCGCAGCCTTTCGGCTTCGCGGGTGCGGCCGCCCGGCCAGCTGGCAAGGCGTATAAAGGGGTTCACGTCCGAAAACGCAAACAAAAAAGCAGGTTGTGACTTATTACGCCGGCGCCCCAAGCGCGGCCAACTGCACCTTGACCTTGCCGCAATAGGCCGCGGACATCGGGTTCATCCGCTTGGCGCCATGCCCGGCATTGTACTTCAGGATCGTGCCGCAGGTCGTGCCGCCGCCGAGGTTCCGCGCCATGGCGAGATATTTCATGCCGTATTTGATGTTGGTCTCGGGATCGTAGAGATCCTTGATCGAGCCGCTGTAACCCATCATCCGCGCCGTCGACGGCTTGATCTGCATCAGGCCGATCTCACCGGCGCTGCCGACCTGGTTCGGCTGAAAGCTGCTCTCGATCATGATGACGGCCTTGGCGAGCGAGACCGGCACACCGTTGCTGGCGGCATGACGCTCGATGATCGTAGAATACTGGTCATTGCCGCCAGCGGCCGCCGCCTTCGGCGCCGTCGCCCGACTTTTCCGGCCGATCGACGCCGTCGTCGCCTGGTCGATGCGGGTCCTGTTGCGCTTCACATGCCGCTTGGAGACTGCCTTTTTTGCAGAGGTTGGCTTTTTCACTTTTACCCCAGCTTTTTCCGCCTTTGCGGATGCTGGTTTTTTCACACTTACCGCAGCAGCTTTTACCGCCTTTGCGGAGACCGTCCTTTTTTCCTTCGCAACTTGGCCGGCTTTCGGCGTGGCGATTTTGTCGGACGCGGTAATGAAACCCTGGTCGGCTCGCTGGCTCAGTGGCGCGCCATTGGCCGCACCGATGGCAAAAGTCATTACGCCGGCAGCAACAGCTGCCGTTAAAACGGTCAATTTCTGCATGGGATCCTGTTCTGTCTGAACCGCGCGAAGAACTTCACGCAGGTACGCTAAATCAACATCGGAACATATGGGGGGCTGTAGGTCCGACAACTTGCACGGACCGCCTTTGACGGTCGAATTAGCGGCAAAGAAGGCGAGGCAAGTCACTTTAAGTGACAGATTGTAATTTAACGACTAAGATAAAGACTACCTGGTCGGAGCTGCCCTTACGGAAGCAAGCAGTCTTTCCAGCGTGCGGATTGTCGATCCGTCGGCCACGCCATCCACTTTGCGTTGCCGGAAATGCCGCTGGAAAGCCTCGACGACGATTTCGGTCTGCCGGTCGAAAGCACCTGATATCTCCAAGCCATAACCATAGAGCGCCAGCATCGACTGCAACGCCTCGACCTCGGCATCCGTGTCGCCGACTTTCAGCACCGCGCCATGCCTGACGGGTGCCGCTTCGACGAGGTGGCCGACACCGGCTTCGGACAGGGCCTTCCAGGGGAATTTCTCGCCCGGATCGATCTTGCGTCCCGGCGCGACGTCGGAATGGGCGAGCACCCGTTGAGCTGGAATCGAATGGCGCTGAACAATTCCCTTGCATAAACCGATGACGGCATCGATCTGCCGTTTCGGAAAATTCCGATAGCCCAGCGAATGCCCGGGATTGACGATCTCGATGCCGACCGAACAGGAGTTGATGTCGCTGCGTCCGAACCACGAACTCTTACCGGCATGCCAGGCACGGTCGCTTTCCCTGACCATCTGGACGATGCGGCCATCCTCATGGACGAGATAGTGCGATGAAACCTCGCTCGCCGGATTGCACAGCCAGGCTTCGGCGCCCGCGCCGGTGTTCATACCGGTGTAGTGCAGCACGACCATATCGGGCTTGGCCGTCTCGCGTCGTGGACCGAAATTCGGCGATACCCTTACCTCGGCGCTCGGCTCGTCGGGCAGGAAGCCGCTCATGCGTGCCGCAGGCCTCGTTCGATCATCTCATAGGCCGCGTTGATCGCCGCTATCCTGCTCGTTGCGATCTTGATGAACTCCTGCGGCAGGCCGCGTGCGATCAGCCGGTCGGGATGGTTGTCCGAAACCAGCTTGCGATAACGTTTTCGGACCTCCTCGAACGGTTTTCCCCGCTCGATGCCAAGCACGACATAGGGATCGGCCGCACCCAGGTCGACGTGCCGAGCCAGAATGCTCTGGTAATGCGCCTCCTCGATCCGGAAGATCTCGGCGATACGATGCAGGAACTGGCCTTCGCGCTCATGAACCAGCCCGTCAGCCTTGGCGATGTGGAACAGCCCGTCGAGAATGTCCTCCAGCATCGCGCAGTTCGAATGGCCGGAGCCGCAAAGCTGCGCCATGCGCGCGGCATAGGTCTCGAAGCCGGCGATGTCGCGCTTGGCCAGATCGTAGAGCCGCGCCACATTGCGCGTCTGCTCCTTCGGCACCTCGAATATTTGCTGGAAGGCGCGCACCTCGTCCTGCGTTACGATGCCGTCGGCCTTGGCCATCTTGGCCGACAGCGCGATCATCGCCACCGAGAAGGCGACGCGCCGGCGCAGATCCGGATCGCCGGAGAAAACCGTGCGCACGGCTTCGACCACGTCGGCGACACCCGACGAGGTTGAGGACGAAACGCGCGTGATGAAGTCGCCGAGGCGATCCCAAATCGACATGAGCACCTATTAGGGCTAACCGGGCACCGCTATCAAGCGAAGACAATGCCGCAGGGCCGGCTAACCGATTTCGCGGGATGCCTGAAGCAGCTGGCGCTAACCGTCGATCATGGAATGCACCGGCATAGCGCGCAAAACCGCAGGCCTTTGCGACATCTTGCTGTTCGTTACCGCCATGGCGGCGAGCTTCGGCTATGTCGTCTCGGGGAAACGGGCGCGGGAAATGCCGGCTGATAGGGTCGTCTGCTGGGGCGAAAAAGTGACAGACAAAACCACCACGCTTGCGGTGATGGCCATCGCCGCAAGGCGCGCGTGTCTTGAAACAGATGCGGGGAAGGCCGGCATCATACCGGCCTTCCCGGTCCTCAGTCAGATAAACTACTGCGCCGGCGCAGGAGCAGGCTCTGCCGGAGCCGGCTCAGCCGGCTTCGTGGCGTCAGGAGCCGGTTGCATCGGCTGTTCGGCCGCCGGCGGATTGGTGCTCTGCGTGGTTGTGGCGTCCCCGCCCGTGCCGCTGTCGCTGCAAGCCGCAACGCCAAGCAGGGCAAGCGCCGAAAACGACGCAAGAATGAGTTTCTTCATGGTATCTCTCCTCTAATCACGCCCCCGCTAACGGTGACGATCGAGGACAGAATGCATCAGGCGCCTATGAGTTTCGTAACGTTGCATTTCCGTATGTAACATCATCTGCTTTTGCCGTTGCCGGTCGGGCTACTGCGAATTAACACATTGAATCAATAAAATGCCGGGGAGAGCTGCCGTGACCGTCAAATGGGATTTCTGGATCGACCGCGGCGGCACCTTCACCGATGTCATCGGCCATGACCCGGAAGGCAGGCTGCAACCACGCAAGCTGTTGTCCGAGAATCCTGAAGCCTATGCCGACGCCGCCATCCAGGGCATTCGCGAACTGCTCGGATTAAAATCCGGCGCTCCGATCCCATCCGGCCTGATCGGCGACATCAAGATGGGCACCACCGTTGCCACCAACGCGCTTCTGGAGCGCAAGGGCGACCGTGTGCTGCTGCTCATCACCAGGGGATTCCGTGACGCGCTGAGGATCGCCTATCAGGCGCGGCCCGACATCTTCGCCAAGGAAATCATTCTTCCCGAACAGCTCTACGAACGCGTCATCGAGGTCGACGAGCGCGTGCGCGCCGACGGGAATGTCGAACGTCTGCTCGACATTGCCGCCTGCCGGCCGGCCATCGAGCAAGCCAGGGCGGACGGCATCGACGCCGTGGCGATCGTCTTCATGCATGCCTGGAAATATCCCGGCCACGAAAAGGCGGTTGCAAAAGTCTGCAGGAAACTGGGGTTTTCGCAGATCTCCGTGAGCCATGAGGTCTCGCCGCTGATCAAGCTGGTCGGCCGCGGCGACACCACGGTCGTCGACGCCTATCTGTCGCCGATTCTGTCGCGCTATGTGCAAAGGGTGGCGGGAGAACTGGGCGCGGCGCCAATCTCCCCCCTTGTGGGGGAGATGTCGGCGAAGCCGACAGAGGGGGGCGCTGTCCCGCCAGCATCTCAGCATCCCAGTGACGTCAATCATGACACAAAGCACCCTACGGCGCCCCCCTCTGCCCTGCCGGGCATCTCCCCCACGAGGGGGGAGATCGGCCATTCCCCCCGCCTCATGTTCATGATGTCCTCCGGTGGTCTCACGGCTGCCGATATGTTCCAGGGAAAGGACGCGCTGTTGTCCGGCCCGGCCGGCGGCGTCGTCGGCATGGTCGAGACGGCAAAACTCGCCGGTTTCGACAGGGTCATCGGCTTCGACATGGGCGGCACCTCGACCGACGTCGCCCATTATGACGGCGACTATGAGCGCGCCTTCGACACCGAGGTTGCCGGCGTGCGCATCCGCGCGCCGATGATGCGCATCCACACTGTGGCCGCCGGCGGCGGCTCGATCCTGCATTACGAGGCCGGCCGCTTCCGCGCCGGGCCGGATTCGGCCGGCGCCAATCCCGGCCCGGCCGCGTATCGGCGCGGCGGCCCGCTGGCCGTCACCGACGCCAATGTCATGTTGGGCAAGCTGCAACCCGACTTCTTTCCGGCCATTTTCGGACCCGGCCAGAACGAGCCGCTCGACGTGCAGACCGTGCGCGAGAAATTCGCAGCGCTCGCCGCCGAAATCGGCGACGGGCGGACGCCGGAGGCGGTCGCCGAAGGGTTCGTCACCATCGCCGTCGAAAACATGGCCAACGCAATCAAGAAGATTTCCGTGCAGCGCGGCTATGATGTCACCGAATATCTCCTGAACTGTTTCGGTGGCGCCGGCGGCCAACACGCCTGCCTCGTTGCCGACGCACTCGGCATGGAAGCGGTGCTGATCCATCCTTTCTCCGGCCTGCTTTCGGCATACGGCATTGGATTGTCCTCGATTTTTTCGTCGCGCCAGCAGGCGCTGCTGAAACCGCTGGCGGAAGACTCCCGGCCGGCGATCGACGACCTCATCGCGACATTACAAAAAGCCGTCATCGACGAGCTTGCCACACAAGGCATAGCCGAGGACGCTGTCGCCTCGAAACCGGTGCTGCAGATCCGCTACGACGGCACCGACACCGCGTTGCCGGTGAATTTCGAGCACGGCTCGATTGAACGGGCCAAGGGCGATTTCGAAACGGTCCACAAGGCGCAGTTCGGTTTCGTCTATGACGACAAGCCGATGATCGTGGAATCGGTCGGCGTCGAAGGCATCGACACCGGCGGCACCGGCCGCGAGGAAAGTGATTCAGCCCTTGAGGACATCGCCGCAAACCCTGCGGAGAATAGGAAGATCTTCGCCGACAGCGCCTGGCGCGACGCCAGTATCTTTCCTCGCGAGACATTGAAACCGGGCAACAAGGTTGCCGGCCCTGCTTTGATCATCGAGCCTAACCAGACCATCGTCGTCGAGCCGGGCTGGCAGGCCGAGATCACCGCCAAGAACCATGTGCTCTTGCGCCGCATCGAGAAAAAGCGCCGGCAGGCGGCGCTCGGCACTGAGGCCGATCCGGTCATGCTGGAGGTGTTCAACAACCTGTTCATGTCGATCGCCGAACAAATGGGCGTGACGCTGCAAAACACCGCGTATTCCGTCAACATCAAGGAACGGCTGGATTTTTCCTGCGCCGTCTTCGACCGTCATGGCGCGCTGGTCGCCAACGCGCCGCACATGCCGGTGCATCTCGGCTCCATGGACCGTTCGGTGGAAACCATCATCCGGCTCAACTCCGGCGACATTCACCCCGGCGACGTCTTTGCCCTCAACGCGCCCTACAATGGCGGCACGCATCTGCCTGACATTACGGTGGTGACGCCGGTGTTCGAGGAAGCGCGCCCAATCTCCCCCCTTGAGGGGGAGATGTCGGCGAAGCCGACAGAGGGGGGCGCTGTCCCGCCAACCTCTCATTCTGTCACGCCCCCCTCTGCCCTGCCGGGCATCTCCCCCTCAAGGGGGGAGATCGGCCAATCGCCAAAGATCCTCTTCTACGTCGCCTCGCGCGGCCATCATGCCGACATCGGCGGCACGGCGCCCGGCTCGATGACGCCGCTTGCCACCACCGTCGACGAGGAAGGCGTGCTGTTCGACAATTTCCGCATCGTCGACCGCGGCCGGTTCCGCGAGAAGGAACTGGAGACGCTGCTCACCGACCACCCCTACCCCGCGCGCAATCCGCACCAGAACATCGCCGACCTCAAGGCGCAGATTGCCGCCAACGAAAAGGGCGTTGCCGAGCTGCGCAAGATGGTCGCGCATTTCGGTCTCGATGTCGTCGAGGCCTATATGGGTCATGTCCAGGACAACGCAGCCGAAAGCGTGCGCCGCGTGCTGGAGCGGCTGCCCGACAGTTCCGTATACGAGTATCCGACCGACACCGGCCAGGTGATCAAGGTGAAGATCTCGGTCGACCGGAAAAAGCGCGAGGCGACCGTCGACTTCACCGGCACGTCGCCGGTCATGAAGAACAATTTCAACGCTCCCGAGCCGGTCGCCCGCGCAGCCGTGCTCTATGTCTTCCGCGTCATGGTCGAGGACATGATCCCGATGAATGCCGGGTGTCTGCGACCCATCAACATCGTTATCCCCGATGGCTCGATGCTGAAGCCCGCCTATCCGGCTGCCGTCGTCGCCGGCAATGTCGAGACCTCCCAACATGTCACCAATGCGCTGCTCGGCGCCATGGGCGCGATGGCCAACGCGCAAGGCACGATGAACAACCTCACCTTCGGCAACAAGCAGTACCAGTATTACGAGACGATCTGCTCCGGCTCGCCGGCAGGCCGGATGAACAACGGCCGCGGCTTTGCCGGCACCTCCGGCGTCCACACCCACATGACCAATTCGCGCTTGACCGACCCGGAAGTGCTGGAATTGCGTTTTCCCGTCTTGCTCGAGGATTTCCACATCCGCGAAGGCTCCGGCGGCAAAGGCAAATGGAGTGCCGGCGACGGCACCAAGCGCACCATCCGCTTCCTTGAAAAGATGGAGTGCGCCATCCTGTCCTCGCACCGCAACCGCCCGCCGCAAGGCCTGGACGGCGGCGGCGATGGCGAGGCCGGCTCGACCAAGGTCCGCCGCAAGGATGGCCGCGTCGAAGTCCTAAAGGCTTGCGACCAGACGGTGCTGGAGGCCGGCGACGCCGTCATCCTCACGACACCGACGCCAGGTGGGTTTGGCGAGGCCTGAGTTAGCTTCAACAGGTTGTCACCGGCCTGTCATGACGCTGCGCTACCCGCTTGCGCCAGAGCAAATGGGGAATCGCCTTGTCATGACGGATCTTTCCGGAGAACTGGTTTTTCGCCGCGGCAAGGAAGTTGGCAAGGCCGTCTACCAGAACCGCCCGCTGTCGAAGGCCGGTGTTTCCGAACGGCTCTTCGCCTTTTTGTTTTCCGGCCTCGTCTATCCGCAGATCTGGGAAGACCCCGATGTCGACATGGACGCGATGCAGCTTGATCAGGGCCACCGTATCGTCACCATCGCCTCGGGCGGCTGTAACATCCTTGCCTATCTCACCCGGTCGCCGGAGAGGATCGACGCCGTCGATCTCAACACCGCCCACATCGCGCTGAACCGCATGAAGCTCGAGGCGGTGCGTCATCTGCCCTCGCAGGGCGACCTGTTCCGTTTCTTCGGCGCTGCCGAGACCCGTCACAATTCGCAAGCCTACGACCGCTTCATCGCGCCGCATCTCGATCCGGTCAGCCGCCACTATTGGGAACATCGCAACTGGCGCCGGCGTCGCCGCATCGCCGTCTTCGACCGCAATTTCTACCAGACCGGCCTGCTCGGCCTGTTCATCGCCATGGGCCACCGCACTGCCAAGTTCTTCGGGGTCGACCCGGCCGGCATCATGGAAGCCAAAAGCCTCGCCGATCAGCGCCGCTTCTTCAATGAGGAGTTGGCGCCGGTCTTCGAAAAGCCGCTGCTGAAATGGGCCACCTCGCGAAAGGCCTCGCTGTTCGGGCTCGGCATTCCGCCGGCGCAGTACGATTCGCTGATCACCTCGGGCGACGGCACCATGGCCAGCGTGCTGAAGGCCCGGCTCGAAAAGCTCGCTTGCGATTTTCCGCTAGAGAACAACTATTTCGCCTGGCAGGCTTTTGCCCGCCGCTATCCCAATCCTGGCGAGGCGGCGCTGCCCGCCTATCTCGAAAAGCGCAACTACAAGACGATCCGCAACAATGTCGACCGCGTCGCCATCCACCATGCCAATCTGATCGAATTCCTCGCCGGCAAGGATGCCGGTTCCGTCGACCGCTTCGTCCTGCTCGACGCGCAGGACTGGATGACCGACGACCAGCTCAACGCGCTATGGGCCGAGATCACCCGCACCGCGTCGACTGATGCCCGCGTCATCTTCCGCACCGCGGCCGAACCCAGCCTGCTGCCCGGCCGTGTCTCGAATTCGCTGCTCGACCAATGGAGCTATGCGGACGAAGCCTCGCGCGAATTCTCGGCCCGCGACCGTTCGGCCATCTATGGCGGTTTCCACCTTTATGTGAAGCTGTCCGCATGAGCACGACCGAACTGCCGGCCAGGCACGGCGAACCGCCGGCCAGGCATGCCGAACTGATGGACGGCGTCTACCGCTGGCAGCGCCATATCTACGACCTGACCCGCAAATATTACCTGCTCGGCCGCGACCGGCTGATATCAGGGCTGGATGTGCCTGCCGGCGGCACGGTGCTCGAACTCGGCTGCGGCACCGGCCGCAACATAGTCCTCGCCGCCCGCCGCTATCCCGACGCCCGCTTCTTCGGTCTCGATATTTCGGCCGAAATGTTGGAAACGGCCATGGCTGCCATTGCCCGCGAAGGCCTGTCCGGCCGCGTCAAGCTGGCACGCGGCGACGCGACGGATTTCGACGCGAAAGCACTGTTTTCTGTCGAAAGTTTCGACCGCATTTTTGTCTCATATTCGCTATCGATGATCCCCGGTTGGGAGAAGACAATTTCCGCGGCACTTGCAGCCCTGTCGGCTGGCGGCTCGCTGCACGTCGTCGATTTCGGCCAGCAGGAGGCCCTGCCCGGCTGGTTCCGCACACTGCTGCGCGGCTGGCTGAGAAAATTCCATGTCGAGCCGCGTGAATCCCTGCGCGATGTCCTGGAATCGGAATCCGAGCGGATCGGCGCAAGCCTTCGGTTCAGAACACTGTATCGCGGCTATGCGTGGCTCGCTGTGGTCGGATCGCGCAGATAGCTTTTCTATTGCAGCGCCTTCACCAGCGCTGCCAGCATCGTCTGCGGCCGATAGCCGAGCTTGGCGGGCGTCAGGCCGAGCCGCACCACCACCAGCTGCTCGGAGGGGATGATGGCGACGGTCTGTCCGTCATGGCCTTCCATCCAATAGGTATCCCTTGGCAGGCCCGCAGCGATGCCGGCGCCGGGGCTCTCCTCGTCGCCCGGCCCCTCGATCCACAACTGGCCTCTGCCGTAGACTTTCGAGGCCGGTGCAGCTTCCCGCATCCAGTTGACGAAACCCGCAGGCAGGATCTCCTTGCCGTTCCAGACACCATCCTGCAGCAGGAACTGGCCAAAGCGCGCCCAGTCTCGCGCGGTGGCGTAGAGATGTGACGAGCCGACGAAGGTGCCGTGCTCATCGGCCTCCAGCACCGCACTCTGCATGCCGAGCGGGTCGAACAGCGCAACCCTCGGCCACGCCAGCGCCTTGTTCTTGTCGCCGATCGCGTCCTGCCACAGCCTGGACAGCATCACCGCCGTGCCGCTCGAATAGGAGAACATTTTGCCCACTTCGCCGGTCAGTGGCTTGGATCCGGCAAAGCCGGCCATATCAGGCTCGAGATAAAGCATCCGCGTCACGTCGGCGACGTCGCCATACTCCTCGTTGAACTCCAGCCCGCTCGACATCGCCATCATGTCGGCGAGGCTGATGGCAGCGCGGCCGTCCGTTTTCCAGGGTCCGAACAGCCCCTGGTTCGTCATCGCCATCTTGCCGTCTTTCACCAGGGTGCCGACGATCGCGGCGTTCACCGTCTTGGTCATCGACCAGCCGAGCAGCGGCGTCTTTTCAGTAAAGCCGTCGCCATAGCGCTCGGCGACGATGCGGCCGTTCTTGACCACCACCACCGCCCGCATACCGGGGCCGGTCATTGCGGGATCGTCAAGGATTTGCTCGATTTCGGGGTTCTGCGAGACGTCGGCCTTGTCGCCGTCGGGCCAGAGCGCGTCGAGCGGCGGTGCCGGCGTCAGCGCCGCCCCGATGACCGCCTTGGCAGCGGTGACATTGCCGTCCGGAACCGACGTGCAGCCGAGCCCGTCACGAACGACCGCGACGCTCTTGCCGAACACGCCAAACAGCCCCGCCGAAACCGTGCCCTGCTTCTTGTCGACAGAGATCCTCATCAGCCTCAGCAATGGATGGCCTGGCGCCTGCACGTCGACGGCGAGCACCTCATTGGCATCGCGTCCGGCGATAAAGACATTCGAGCAGACGATCTTGGCCGAATAACCCGAGCCGACGCGGATCAGTTCCGGCGGCGCCAAATACAGCCAGGCGGCGAGTGCTGCGACCGCCAGCACGACCAGCCCGACCAGCCATTTCACCAGCCTTAGAACAGTCCGCATTTTCCGACTCCCCCGGACGCTCATCTATGTCATTGATTTGCCGCCATTGCTTCGGCAAAATCGCGGCTCCTGTCGAGCGCCGTGAACGGAATATCAACCATGATCGGCGATGACCAGGGATAGGAGCGGTCCTGTGGGGTGATCGCTTTGGGGGTACGGTCGAGGGGGCCACCTGCAGCAACAACCCATCAGCGGCCGGCTGAAACCGGTTCAGGAGTAGCGATGCGCCGTTTCGCGGCTTTCATCATGCTGACGTTGCTGGGTGCCTGCTCGACGGTCGACGATCTTGCCCCGTCGCTGCCGAGCGCCCCGACCGTTGCGGTGCGTGCACCCCGTTTTGACGACTCCGACCCGCATGAGTGGGAAAGCGGCGCGCCGTGGAGCTATGCCGTTCACGGCACCGACGTCTCCAAATACCAGACCTCGGTCGATTGGCCGGCGGCCAGGGCCAGCGGCATTTCCTTCGTTTTCATCAAGGCGACTGAAGGCGGCGATCGCTTCGACGAATATTTCGACGAGCATTGGAGCCGCACGAAAGCCTCGGGAATTCCGCGCGCGGCCTATCATTTCTACTATTTTTGCACGCCGGCCGCCACGCAGGCGCGCTGGTTCATCAAGAACGTGCCCAAAGACCGCTCGGCGATGCCGCCGGTTCTCGACATGGAATGGAACGCCAAGTCGCCGACTTGCAGGCTGCGGCCCGATGCGGCCACGGTGCGTAGCGAGATGAGCATATTCCTCGAAATCGTCGAAAGACACTATGGCAAGAAGCCGATCATCTACACCTCGATCGATTTCTTCGACGACAACGGCCTGTCGGCTTTCCGCGGCTACCCCTATTGGCTGCGCTCGGTGGCCGGGCACCCGCGCGAGAAATACGGTAGCCACCCCTTCACTTTCTGGCAGTACACCGGAACCGGCGTTGTGCCGGGCATGAGGGGCAATGCCGACATCAATGTCTTCAACGGCTCGGAAGCAGCCTGGAACAAGTGGCTGCGGCAGAACACCCGTTGACACCGGGCCTGCCGCCTGCTTTTCGACACAGCCAGTGAAGACGCCTGCAACCGCCGGTAATCTTCTTGGAAGGATGGCGATGCGATTGCGCTTGGAAATTCTCGCGGCGCTGCTTCTGGCCGCCACGGCGCCAGCGGTGGCACAGCAATGCGGCGGCGATTTCGAGGCGTGGAAGCAGGGCGTGGCGGCTGAGGCCAAGAGCGCCGGCGTCGGCACTGCCGGCCTTGAGGCGCTGGAAAACGCCACCGCCGATGAAAAGGTGCTAGCACGCGACCGCTCCCAAGGCGTCTTTACCCAGACCTTCGTTGAGTTCTCGAACCGTATGATCTCGTCCCATAGGCTGAAGCAGGGCGCGGCCAATCTGAAGAAATACGCGGATGTTTTTGCCCGCGCCGACCGGGAATTTGGCGTCCAGCCACCGATCATCGCCGCTTTCTGGGCGCTAGAAACCGATTTCGGCGCTGTGCAGGGCGATTTCCACACGCTGAACGCACTGGTCACGCTCTCGCATGACTGCCGCCGCCCGCAACTCTTCCGGCCGCAGATCACGCCGCTGCTGACCCTCATCGATCGCGGCGTCGTGCCGGCCGATGTCACCGGCGCTTGGGCGGGCGAAATCGGCCAGACGCAGATGCTGCCGTCCGACTATCTCGGCCGCGGCGTCGATGGCGACGGCGACGGTCTGGTCGACCTGCGCAGCAGCGCGCCGGACGTGATCATGACCACGGCCAACAAGATCATGTCGCGCGGCTGGAAACGCGACCAGCCCTGGATCGAGGAAGTCCGCGTGCCAGACGACATGCCATGGGACCAGACCGGCCGCACCAACAAGCTGCCGCTGACGCAGTGGGCTCAGTGGGGTGTCACCAACCCGAATGGCACGCCGCTTGTCGACAACGGCCTAAAGGCAGGTCTCGCGCTGCCCATGGGTCGCAAGGGACCGGCCTTCCTCGTCTACGACAATTTCGACGTCTATCTCGAATGGAACCAATCCTTCACCTATGCGCTGACCGCGGCAAATCTCGCCACGCGGCTGGCGGGCGCGCCGCAATTCGATCCGCGCAATCCCGAACCCGGCCTCAACGGCGACCAGATGAGGGCCTTGCAGACGAAGCTCGAGGCCAAAGGCTATGACGTGGGCACGGTCGACGGCATCCTGGGCACCAACACCCGCGAGGCGATCCGCAAGGAGCAGAAGCGGCTAGGCTTACCGGTCGACGGCTGGCCGACACCGGAGCTTTTGGGGAAGCTGTAGCTCCTCTTCCTTCTCCCCTGTGGGAGAAGGTGGATCGGCGCGCAGCGCCGAGACGGATGAGGGGTGTTGGAAGAAACGCCAGCGCCGCGATCCGTCCAGCACCCCTCATCCGACCGAGCTGCGCTCGGCCACCTTCTCCCACAAGGGGAGAAGGGAAGAACTCACCCTGCCATTGTCTCCAAGGCTGGCAAATCCCTGCGGCGCGTCACCTTCATCGAACGGCATCATCGCCTGGCAAGCAGGAAGTCGATGAAGACGCGCAACGCCGGCGGAACCTGCCGGGAGCTCGTATGATATAGGTAGAAGCCGGGAAATCGGGGCGACCAGGCTTCGAGAAAACGGATAAGCTTGCCGGCCTCGATCCACGGCCGAACCTGGTATTCCAGCATGTAAGCCACGCCGACCCCGTCCAGGGCCGCCCCGATCATCAGTTCCGTGTCGTTGACCGTCAGACCGCCGTTCACGGCTATTTCCAAAGCGCGCTGGCCTCGCGCAAACTCCCATCGATAGATGTTGCCGCCACCGGGCCATTGGAAATTGATACATTCGTGATGATGCAGGTCAGCGGGATGGCGGGGTATGGGGTGATGCTCCAGATAGCTGGGCGCCGCTACCGCGGCCATCTCCAGCTCCTCGCTGAGCTTCACCGCCACCATGTCCTTATGCAGCCGCTCACCAAGCCTGATACCGGCGTCGAATCGTCCCTCCACAATGTCGGTCAGCATGTCATCGATGATTATGGTGAGGGCAATATCGGGATAGGTGCGGCGGAAATCGCCGAGGATGGGCGCGATGAAACGCATCGCGGCAATGCGTGGAACATTGATGCGCAGCGAGCCTGCCGGTCGATCGCGTGAAGCATGCGCGTCGGCGACAGCCCCTTCGAGCTCGCTGAATGCCGGAGCGAGGCGGGCAAACAGCGTTTCGCCTGTTGCGGTCGGCGACACGCTGCGGGTCGTGCGGTTGAGCAGCCGGACACCGACACGCTCTTCCAGCCCGCGTATCATCTGGCTAAGTGCGGATGGGGAAACCCTGAGCCTGGCCGCGGCGCGGACGAAGCTGCCTTCCTCGACGATCGCCGCAAACGCGTTCAGCTCGGAGAACTCGGTTCCTCGCATTATGTACCCCAAACTTAACAAGCCTATTCGATAATAGGCTATTATCTGAGCAATAGCATGCCCCTAACTTCGACATGGCACTGCCGCCCGATTTGGTGCGGCCGCACACTCAGACGAACAAAGGGACAGCTATGTATCGTTCGCTTGAAGGCAAAACCGCGCTCGTGACGGGCAGTTCGCGCGGCATCGGACGCGCCATCGCCGAGGGGCTCGCGGCAAACGGCGCGGCCGTGGTCGTCAACTATGTCGGTAACGAAAAAGCCGCTCAGGAAGCCGTTGCTGCCATCCGCGAGAATGGCGGAAAGGCCGTCGCCATTCGGGCCGATATCTCCAATATTTCCTACATAAGCCGGCTTTTCGATGAGACCGAAAAGCAGATGGGGCCAATCGACATCGTTGTCGCCAATGTCGGCGTCGCCGTCATAAAGCCGTTCGTCGAGGCCACCGAAGCCGATTTCGACCATGTCTTCGGCGCCAATGCCAAAGGCACCTTCTTCACGCTTCAGGAAGCAGCGCGCCGCGTGCGCGACGGTGGCCGCATCATCGCCGTCTCCACCGGTGGAACCAAAATGTTCTTCACGCAGACGGCACTTTATCTCGGCAGCAAAGGGGCCGTCGAGCAGTTCGTCCGCGTCCTCTCGCGCGAGCTCGGACCGCGCGGCGTCACCGTGAATACGCTTTCGCCAGGCTTTACCGACACCGACCTGCTTCCGGAGCGGGACCGGGCCGTGGCCGCCGACATGTCGCCTTTCGGCAGGATCGGAGCGCCGCGGGATGTTGCCGATGTCGCGGTTTTCCTCGCCTCCGACGAGGCGCGCTGGCTGACCGGCGAGAACATCCAGGCCGGCGGCGGCGTAGCCTGACCTGCGTATGGCCTAATCCGCCATCGTCTCCAGGCTGGCAAACCCCTGCGGCGCGTCGCCTTCGTCGAACGGCGTTGTCACCTCGACGAATGTGTCGGGATAGAAGCCGTTGAACCGTGTCCTGAGCGACAACGAATAGGCGCCGATATGGCCGATCTCGATCCAGTCACCGGTATCGACCGTTTCCGGCAGCCAGAACGGCCGCGACAGGATGTCGACGGAATCGCAGGTCGCACCGCACACCTTGAACGGCACGATGGTCTTCTCCACGCCATTGCGCGAGCGGATCGCCGGGTCTGGAATGAAGCGCGCCGGCAGCGTGATCTTGCCGGTCCATGAATCCGACAGCGACGCCCAGATGCCGTCATTGATGTAGAGCCGCTTGCCCTTGCGCAGCAGCACGCGCACGATCAGCGACAGGCAGCGCGCCACGATCACCCTGCCCGGCTCCGCCACCAGCGGCATCTGGTCGAACTGGTATTCCTTCAAATCGCCCGACAGCCGCGACATGATCTGGCCGAGCGACGGCATCTCGATCAGCTTGCGGTTGGGATCATGGCCGTACTCGGCGGGAAAACCGCCACCGACGTCGAGCCCGGCAATGTCGAAGCTGACGCGGTTGCGCACCCAGTCGGCCGAGGCCAGCGCCCGCTCATAAGTGTCGGGATCCTCGATCTGGCTGCCGACATGAAAGCACAGCCCGACCTTGTAGCCCGTCCGGTTCAGCCTTTCGGCCAGATCGACCGCATTGGCCGGCCCGGCGCCGAATTTCTTCGACAACTCGTAAGCCGCCGATCCTTTCGTCTGGATGCGCACGAACACCGTGATCGCACCCGGATCGATATCGAGCGCCCGAACCACGCGGGTCAGCTTGGTGATCTCGTCCTCATGGTCGAGCGAGATAACGCGGATGCCATATTTCTCCAGCGCCAGCTTGATGTCCGACTGCGCCTTGACCGGATGCATGTAGAGCATCTCGGCGTCGGGCGAGACCGCGCGCACGGCGGCGAACTCACCGGGCGAGGCCACGTCGAAGGCATTGACGCCGGCCTCGACCAGCGCCTTCAGCACGATCTGCTCGCCGTTGGTCTTGACCGCATAGGCGGTCTTGCCGGGAAACATGCCCATGAACTGCCTGGCGTCCGCCTTCAGCACCTGCGGGCGGAAGCAATAGATCGGATCGTCCGGGCGAAGCGCCAGCGCCGCCTCGCGGGCATTTTCGAATCGCTGCATGGACGAATCCCTTGACCTGAACTGCGCACAATTAATCCAACCTATGCGTGAATGAAAACAATTCTGTGTCTCGCGCCGCTGAAGCTGCGGCGCTACGCCGGATGACAGGCCAGACGACAGGAAAGCTAGCCCACCGATCTGGTTTCGGGTGGCCCTTGCCATCGAACAGGATATGGCCTGAACAGACGCTTGATTGGCTTGGCATTCAGGGCCATCTGGGAGGACGATCCATGGCGATCACAACCACGACTGTAATGCGCGGCCCAATGGCCCTGAAAGACTGGGGGCAGCTTCTGCTGCTCGGTGCGATCTGGGGCGGCTCGTTCTTCTTTGCCCGCATTGCCGTTGCTGAGCTCCCCCCGCTGGTGCTGGTGCTGTTTCGCGTCGCCATCGCAGCGCTGGCGCTGCACCTCTATCTTGGCCTGCGCGGCCCGTCCTTCCGCCTCGCCTTGCCGCATGCCGGCCTGTTCTTCCTGCTGGCGCTCGTCAACAACGTCATTCCCTTCTCGCTGATCTTCGCCGGGCAGACCGAGCTTGGCGCCGGTGTCGCCTCGGTGCTCAATTCGACGACGCCGTTCTGGACGTTGATCCTCGCCAACGCGCTTACATCAGACGAAAAACTCTCCTGGAACAAGCTTGCCGGCATCGCGCTCGGCATCGTCGGCACAGCGGTGATGATCGGTCCCGGCCTGCTTGCCGGGCTCGGCGGACCGGTCTGGGCAAAATTCGCGCTGATCGGCGCGTCGCTGTCCTATGCCGTCGCCCTGATGGTGGCCCGCCGCTTCAAAGGCGTGCCGTCACCGATCATCGCCACCGGACAATTGACCGCCTCGACCATCATCATGATCCCGGTCGTGCTGCTCGGCTATGGTCCCGCCAACCTGTTTTCGGCCTCGCCGCCGGTCTGGGCGGCGGTGTTAGCGCTGGCGTTGCTGTCCACTGCCTTCGCCTACATTCTCTATTTCAACCTCGTCGCTTCGGCCGGCGCCACCAACGCCTCGCTGGTCACGCTCATCGTGCCGGCCAGCGCCATCCTGCTCGGTTTCCTGTTCCTGGGCGAACGGCTTGAATTGTTCGAGCTCGGCGGCATGGCGCTGATCGTGCTCGGCCTCGTAACCATCGACGGCCGCATGTTCAGCCGACGGTAGCGTCATTCCTGCGACATCGGTTTCGGGAACGACGGGTTGGCTCAGATGAAGCTGCGTCCCGATCGGTCGGTTCATGAGGTCGGCGAGCGGCACAGCCTGGCCTTGAGCGAGCACGCCCCCCTGCTCCACCTGTATGATGTCATCGGGGAAGACGTCGTCGATCCGTAGTACCCGCGACCCTTCGTAGAACCTGCTCATCAGTTGGCACCCGCGGGATTTTCGACGAGGACGGGGCCGGCGATCGGCGGAGCTGGAATGGTTGCTGTCATGGTTCCAAACGCGCCCTTGCAGACCGGACGTTGGCTAAACGCCTCGTGTTACATTGCTTTACGCTGGGTCAAGATAAAGCAAGCCGCGCATCGGGACAGTCGTCATATGCCGACTGTCGGCAATCCTGATTTCAGAACCGAAAGTCCGCGCAAAAGACGAATCCGGCTTTTGGGCCGACGCGGTAGCGCTGCCATCCTCGATATTGCCCGGGCTTCGCCACAATTTATTCACAGGTCCGAAGCCGGCTTTTGCCGAAGAGTTTCAATGCCTAACGGCAAAGAGCCGGTCGCAAATTCCACAATGTCGTCGCATTGCAACATATTTTCCGCTTGCCTGTGGCACAAATGACCCTAGACTCTGGCCATAGCTCTTTAAGAGGAGGCTATGACATGGGACTCACGAGGCCAATCAACGCATTGATGATTTGTGCTGCATTTGCATTTATCGGAGCCCTGATTATGGGCTTTCTTCCGTAAGACCCGCCAAGCGACGGAAGGCCAGCACCGAATAGTCCAACTCATTGAAAAGGCCGGGTTTTTACCCGGCCTTTTTGGTTTTCAAAACGGCGATAGAGATTACGCCGCGGCAGACCCCGCAGCTTCCGCCTCATGCGAGCGGATGCCGATCATGTGGCAGATGGCGAACACCAGATCGGCACGGTTCATGGTGTAGAAGTGGAAATCGCCGACCCCGCGCTCGACAAGGTCGAGCACCTGCTCGGCCGCAACGGCCGATGCCACCAGCGCGTGCGTCTGCGGGTCCTTCTGCAGCCCGTCGAAGCGCTCGGCCAGCCACGCCGGCACTAGCGCGCCGGCGCGCGACGAGAAATTGGCGACCTGGGTGAAATTGTGAACCGGCAATATGCCCGGCACGATCGGTATGTAGATGCCGGCCCGCCGTGCCCGCTCGACATAGCGCTCGTAAAGATCATTGTCGAAGAAGAACTGGGTGATCGCCCGCGTCGCGCCATTGTCGACCTTGCGCTTCAGCATATCGATGTCGGTGGCGAAATCCGGGCTTTCCGGATGCTTTTCCGGATAGGCGGAGACCGAGATGTCGAAATCGCCGACACCTTTCAGCGCCCCCACCAGTTCGGCACCGTTGGCGTAGCCGTCCGGATGCGGACGGTAGGCGGCGCCGACGCCCTCGGCCGGATCGCCGCGCAAGGCGACGAAGCGGGTGACACCCATCTCGGCGAATTCCTGAATGACCTCATCGACCTCGTGACGCGCCGCGTTGACGCAGGTCATGTGCGCCGCCGGCGTCAGCGCCGTTTCGTTGAGGATGCGCTTGACCGTGCGCGCCGTGCGCTCTCGCGTCGAGCCGCCGGCGCCATAGGTGACGGAGACGAATTTCGGCTTGAGCGGCTCCAGCCGGGTGACTGTGTCCCACAGCCTTGCTTCCATCTCGTCGCTCTTCGGTGGGAAGAACTCGAATGAAACCCGGATCTTGTCGCCAATGTCAGGGCGGCGGGAGAAGCGGAACTGGTTCATCAGGCGGTTTCCCCTATCGGATAGGCATTGGCCGGTTGTGCGTGGCTGGAAGGATCGGCGATCAGCATGCGCTGGTCACGGCCGAGCCACAGCTTTACGGTGAGCCTGGCCTCGTTGCCGCCGCGCGGCTCGAATTCCTGGCTGTCCTCGAGGTCGAGCCCGGCCTCGGAAAACCACTCAGTGATCTGCCGGTCGGAAAAGCCGAGCCGCACATGCGCGTGTGCATCGCGCAGGAATTCCAGCGCATGCGGAGCGAAATCGACGATCACCAGCCGGCCTGCCGGGCGCAACAGCCGCGCTGCCTCGCGGATGGCGCGGGCGGGATCGTCGAGATAGTGCAGCACTTGGTGGATGGTGACGAGATCGAAGGCATCGCGCTCGACCGGCGGCGCGAAAATGTCGCCCTGGCGCACCTGCGCATTCGAAATGCCGGCTTTGTCGAGGTTGGCGCGCGCCACGGTCAGCATCTCGCGCGACATGTCGATGCCGATGCCGCGCCGGTAGAGCGGCGAAAAGATTTCGAGCAGCCGCCCGGTGCCGGTGCCGAGATCGAGCATCGACTGGAACGGCCGCTTGCCGACGAGCTTGAGCAGCGCTGCCTCGACGGCGCGGTCCGGCACATGCAGCGAGCGGATATGATCCCAGCTTGCGGCGTTTACGGAGAAATATTCGGCAGCGCGATCCTGCCGCTTGCGCTTGACCGCTGCCAGCCGCTCGAGGTCACGCTCGACCTGGGGGTCGGCGCCACGGATGCCGGAAACCAGCCTGAGCACGAAATCGCGCGCCGCATCCGAATCCGACAGCCGGAAGAAAGCCCACGAGCCCTCCTGGTAGCGGCCGATCAGTCCGGCCTCCAGCAAAAGCTTCAGGTGGCGCGAGACGCGCGGCTGTGACTGGCCGAGAATTTCGGTGAGATCGGAAACGGTCAGGTCGCCGCGCGACAGCAGCGCCAGGATGCGCAGCCGGCTGGATTCGGCCGCCGCCTTCAAGGTATCTACCATAGTGTCGAGAGCGACATGCATGCGAGCATTCTCTTTGAAAAAGATATAAACATATGTTTATGTCGATTTTGATGGCCTTGCAAGCGCTATGTCGCTTCCGGACAAGAAAATGACGCATGCGTGGTGGATTGCGCAAAGCTGGAAGCATGATCGAGGCGAAAACCATGTTCGAGACGCGCAACGGCGAAAAGCTTCTGGACACCGATCCGGCTGATATGCCGCCGGACGGCCATATCGTCTTCATCGGTCGCATCGCCTCGCCCTGGACCGCGCGGGAAACTTGCCCCAAGAACATGAAAGCTGCGCGGGAGACGGGACAGCCGGCGGTTCTCACGATCGACCAGCCCTATCGTGACGGCCTGCTCGGGCTGGAGCGTGCCAGCCACATCATCATCCTGTCCTGGCTGCACCACGCGCCGCGGGCCCTGATTGTGCAGAAACCCCGCCATGCGGCTGAACCGAAAGGCGTTTTTTCGCTGCGCTCCCCTGCCCGGCCGAACCCGGTCGGGCTGCACATTGCCAAACTCGTCGCCCTCGACATCGACAGCGGCCGCATCGATCTCGACGCCATCGACGTGCTCGACGGCACGCCGGTCATCGACATCAAGCCCTACTTCGCCTCGACCGACGCCTTCCCCGAGGCAACCATGGCCGGACGGGACGAGCCCCCGGGACGGGACGGGCAATGAGCGCGCCAACCGGCCGACGCCGCGCCATCGCCAAGGCGCTGACCGCACTTTTGCCGCTGGCGCCCTATGCCGACATGGAAAAGATCCGCGCCGACGCCGGCGCTGTGCACATGAAGACCTTGCCGCCGACGATCGCCGTGTGGCTGGCGACGACAGCCCATATCCGTCATGTGCACACCGACTACGAAAAGCTCCTGGCCGAAGGCTACGACCGCGACGCGGCGCGTTTCTTCGTCATTGAACAGACCAACATTGTGCTGACCCGCTGGCGCGCCACGCGTCTGCTCGATGACAACGAGGAAGAATAGCTGGTTCTTCGATGGCCCAGCGGCTAATGGCCCAGCGGCGAGCCCAGCCTGTGTCTTGTACTACCCACCGTGCCGCTCTATCCCGCCATCTGGTCGGCGAAAAACGACCTGACGGAGGACGTGATGAGCAAGTCGATCGATCCGCATGCCAAACCACTGCCTGACCTCTCCGCCCATCACATAGACCCGCACTCCTATCCGGATGGCGTTGCCTTCCTGGACGGGCAATATCTGCCGATGTCGCAAGCCAAGATCTCGGTGCTGGATTGGGGCTTCCTGCATTCCGACGCGACTTATGACACGGTGCATGTCTGGGATGGTCGCTTCTTCCGCCTCGACCTGCATCTCGATCGCTTCTTCGGTGGGCTGGAAAAGTTGCGCATGACGATCCCGTTCGACCGCCAAGGCGTGGCCGAAATCCTCCACAATTGCGTGGCGCTGTCGGGTCATCGCGCCGCTTATGTCGAGATGCTGTGCACGCGCGGCGTCTCCCCGACCTTCAGCCGTGACCCGCGCGACGCGGTCAACCGCTTCATGGCTTTCGCCGTTCCCTTCGGCTCGGTCGCCAATGCCGAGCAATTGCAGCGCGGCCTTCATGTGGCGATCAGCGACAAGGTGCGCATCCCACCGGCCTCGATCGACCCGGCGATCAAGAACTATCATTGGCTCGACCTGGTGCGAGGCCTCTACGACGCCTATGACCGCGGCGCGGAGACGGCACTGGTCCTCGATTTCAACGGCAATGTCGCGGAAGGCCCCGGCTTCAACGTCTTTTGCGTGAATGACGGCAAACTGTCGACGCCGGCTGTCGGCGTGCTGCCCGGCATCACCCGTCGCACCGTCTTCGATCTCTGCGCGGAGGCAGGGCTTGCCGTGACAGCGGCCGATGTCAGCGTCGCTGCGCTGCGTCAGTCCGACGAGGTCTTCATCACCTCGACTGCCGGCGGCATCATGCCGGTGACGATGATCGACGGTCTTGCGGTTGCGGACGGCAAGGTCGGCGCGATTACCAGCCGCCTTATGGCGATCTATTGGCAGAAGCACGAGGACCCCGCCTGGTCGAGCCCGGTGCGCTATCCCTGACCAAGCCTGGCCGGCTCTCGTGCGTCGGCTCTCATCAACAAAATGTGCTCTACCTTGGATAGGCCGGGAATGCTTCGTATATGCCGGAAACGGAGAAGCCTCCGTTTACCTGACAACAAGGACCCGCAAGGGCAGGAGCTGGTGGATCATGACACACAAGGTTTGGTTTATTACCGGATCGTCGAAGGGTTTCGGTCGCGTCTGGGCAGAAGCAGCACTCGCCCGCGGCGACCGCGTCGCGGCAACGGCCCGCAATGTCGGCACGCTTACCGACCTCGTCGATAAATATGGCGACCATATCGCCGCAATAGAGCTCGATGTCACCGACAAGAAAGCCGTCGATGCCGCGATTGCCGAAGCGCATGGCCGCTTCGGCCGGCTCGACGTTGTCATCAACAATGCCGGCTATGGCCATTTCGGCGCCATCGAGGAAGTCAGCGAACAGGAAGCCCGCGACCAGATCGAAACCAATGTGTTCGGCGCTCTTTGGGTGACCCAGGCGGCCCTGCCGATCATGCGGGCGCAGCGTTCCGGCCACATCATTCAGATCTCGTCGATCGGCGGCGTCAATGCCTTTGCGTCGCTCGGCCTCTATCATGCGTCGAAATGGGCGCTGGAAGCGTTTAGCCAGTCGCTCAGTATCGAGGTCGCGGAGTTCGGCATCCATGTGACGCTTGTCGAGCCGGGCGGGTTCTCCACCGACTGGGCCGGCCCGTCCGCCAAGGTTTCGAAGCCGATCGCTGCCTATGAGCCGGCCCGTGCCGCGATGGCGGAGCGCCGCAAGCGCTCGGTGGCTGGTGATCCCGCCGCCACCGGACCGGCAATGCTTGAAATCGTCGATGCGGCCGAACCGCCGCTTAGGGTGTTCTTCGGCGATGGCGGCCTGCCGATGGCCAAGCAGGAATATGCCAACCGCATCGCGCTGTGGGAAAAATGGGATCACGTGTCCGTCATGGCGCAGGGCGAGAACAAGAACCGCAAGGCCGCCTAGAGGCGATCCGGAAATCGCTACGCCGCCATGGCGGCGTAGCCCCAGTCTCACCTGCCCTAAGCTCGGTAAATCCACTGCTCCGGCACGCGCACCGAAATCTCCTCGCCGGCCGTGATGCGGCCTGGCTTTTCGACCCAGGCGACGAGGCCGCGCAACCGCTTTGCCGCCTTCGGAAACATCAGCGCGCCGGCCTCATGGTCGGCCATTCCGGCATTTTCGGCGACCGAGCGTCCGGCGATGCGGCAAGGCCCGTTCTGCGCGTCGACCTTGATGGTGACGCCGCCTTTGAAGAACAGCAGCGTGCCGGACGGCAGCATGGAGAGATGCGGCAAGCCTTCGATCAAGAGGTTGGCGCCGATCCACTCCGGCTTGATCTCGGCGATGCCCATCCGCTCGGCGACGATCGCCAGCTCATCCGCCGCCACGACGGACAATTGCCGCTCGTTGCGCATTTCGGTACCGCGTGGATACCAGGGTTCGCGCCCGCCGGAGCGCCGCGTCGCGCCGGCGTGGAAATCGCCGTCGATGCCGTCGAAGCCAAGCCGCAATTCATTCACCGCGCGGGTCTCGAAATGATCCGATGGCGCGACGTAAAGCGCTGCCACCTGCGCGGCAAGCTTCCGCGCCGGGATGATCTCGATCGGATTTTCGGCCTCGGGGAAGAGATCCAGCATAGGCTTCGCTCCTTGCGTGATGCCGCGCAATTAGCCGCAGTCAGCTCATCAGGTCCAGTCTAAAGCGCTGATGCTTCCGATCAAGGAGACTGATGCGATTGTACCGGCTCGTTCCAATGCTGACGCGTACGCGCCAAAATAGATCAGAGCATGCGCAATAGCGCCCCGCCAATCGAATAGCCGGCACCGAAGGCGCAGAGCAGGCCGTAGTCTCCGGCCTTCATGTCGGCGTGGTTCTCCGACAGCGCGACGATCGCGCCGGCGCCGGCGGTGTTGCCGAGGCGCTCCAGCACCATCGGTGCGCGGTCATGATCGACCTCGTGACCGAACGACAATTTTAGGATCATGGCGTTCATCCGGGCATTGGCCTGATGCAGCCAGAAGCGCCGGATTGCTTGCGGCGTCAGCCCGTGCTCGGCCAGGAACTCGACGATGAACTTGTGCCCGGCGACGGTGACTTCCTTGAACACCTTGTTGCCGACCTGCTTGATCAAATTACCTTCCAGATTGATCATGTATGGATCGTCCTGGGCGGTGCGCGTGTGGTAGCCGAGATTGGTGCGGATATTGTTGGACATCTGCGTCCAGGTGCGCGTGTCGAGCACCTCGAAACGTCCCGGCCGCTTCTCGCCCTGGGCAAGCCCCTCGACGATCATCGAAACAGAGGCATCGCCGAAGATGAAATGCGTCTGCCG
Source organism: Mesorhizobium sp. M6A.T.Cr.TU.016.01.1.1 (assembly GCF_003952585.1). Lineage (NCBI taxonomy): Bacteria > Pseudomonadati > Pseudomonadota > Alphaproteobacteria > Hyphomicrobiales > Phyllobacteriaceae > Mesorhizobium > Mesorhizobium sp. M6A.T.Cr.TU.016.01.1.1. Next base: position 4,772,449 of record NZ_CP034452.1, on the reverse strand, counting down.
GTCGCGGAAATTGAGATGGCCGGTGATGATCTCGGGCGTCGTCACCAGCACGCGCCTGTGGGCGCCGGCCCGCACCAGATTGACCGCAATGTGCAATGCCGCCGCAGCCGACGAGCAACCAAGGCCCATATCGAAACCGGCGCCCTTCGTGCCCATCGCCTGCTGCATCTCGATGGCGATCGCCGGATAGGGCCGCTGGTGATGCGAGGCCGAGCAGATCACCAGGTCGATATCCCCAGGCTCCAGGCCGGCATGGTCGAGCGCTTTCCTGGCCGACGCGATGCCGAACTCGGCTTCCAGCGACAGCGCATCGTCCGGCCGCGCCGGAATGCGCGGCGCCATGCGGGTCGGGTCGAGAATGCCTTCCCGCTCGATCACATGGCGGGTCTGCACGCCCGAAGCATGGACGATGAAGGCACTGTCCGATTTCTGCAGCAGCGTCTCACCCGTGGCCCGGCGGCGGACATTCTCCATTTCGACCCAGGCATTGAAGCTGCCGACCAATTCTTCATTGGTGATCGAAGGCTCGGGGATTTCAACGCCGATGCCGCTGATGATGACGCGATGCATTTTCAGTTCGTCCCCATGCGCAGGCGTTGCGGCTTGATGTGGGCGCCGCGAGAGCTCGGCGCAACATCTTTCGCATCAAGCAAGTTTATGCGGGCTTAAATCAAGTGCCTGGGCTAAGCGGCGCGGCGCGCGACGATGAAGAGGCGGGGAAAGCGCAGCAGCACCTTGCCGTTCGCCGTCTTCGGATAGGCTTGCGCGATCGCTGCCGTGTAGCGGTTGAGGAAAAGCCGCCGCTCGTCCTCGTCGAGCGGATCGAGGAACGGCTTCAGCCCGGTCGACTTCAGCCATTCGACGATGGCTTCGGCATCGGCCAGCGGGTGATTGTAGGCGGTGTGCCAGATGTCGAGCCGGTCGGAGAACGGCGACAAAAGATCGTAGTAGAACGATACCGGCGGCAGTTGCCCGCGCGCTGCATTCCTCAGCTTGTCGGCAAACGGCATTTCGGCCGCCGTCTCCCGCATCAGCCGGTGCGAGGGCTCGCTCATATTGTCGGGCATCTGCACGGCAAGCGCGCCGCCGGGCGCCAAAAATCCTATCAGCCGCTGCAAGATCGCCGGATGCTCGGGCAGCCACTGGAACACTGCGTTGGCGAAGATCACGTCGACCGGTTTTTCGGGCTGCCACGCCGCCGCATCGGCCAACTCGAAGGTTACATCAGGCAAACGTGCCCTCGCCTTCTCGATCATGTCGGGCGAGGTGTCGAACCCGCTGACCTGCGCGCTCGGCCAGCGTTCGACCAGCAATTCGGTCGAATTGCCAGGTCCGCAGCCGATATCGACCACCCGCTGCGGTGCCTCCACCGGCACCTGCGCGACGAGATCGCGCGACGGCCGCGTGCGCTCGTCCTCGAATTTCAGATATTGGGCGGCGGACCAATCAGCCATTTCAGCTCCTCAGGTCATTCGAGAATTCGCCGCCCGATATGCGCACTCTACCTCGTCAGCCGCTTATACGTCATCCTGTGCGGATTGACGGCATCGGGGCCCAGCCGGCGGATCTTGTCCTGCTCGTAATCCTCGAAATTGCCCTCGAACCATTCGACATGGCTATCGCCCTCAAAGGCGAGGATGTGCGTCGCCAGCCGGTCGAGGAACATGCGGTCGTGCGAGATGATGACGGCGCAGCCGGCGAAGTTTTCCAGCGCGTCTTCGAGGGCCGCCAGCGTTTCCGTATCGAGATCGTTGGTCGGTTCGTCGAGCAGCAGCACGTTGCCACCGGTCTTCAGCATCTTGGCCAGATGCACGCGGTTGCGCTGGCCGCCGGAAAGGTTGCCGACCTTCTGCTGCTGATCGCCGCCACGAAAATTGAACGACGCGCAATAGGCGCGGGTGTTGGCCTCGAACTTGCCGAGCTTGACCACTTCGGCGCCGCCCGAGATTTCTTCCCACACGGTCTTGGTTGGGTCGAGTGCGTCGCGGCTCTGGTCGACGTAACCGAGCTTGACCGTCTCGCCGACGCGGATCGTGCCGGCATCCGGCTTTTCCTGGCCGGTGATCATGCGGAACAAAGTCGTCTTGCCGGCGCCGTTCGGGCCGATGACGCCGACAATGCCGCCCGGCGGCAGCTTGAATTCGAGATCGTCGATCAGCAGCGTGTCGCCAAAGCCCTTCGACAGATCGTCGACCTCGATCACCACATTGCCAAGCCGTTCGCCATGCGGAATGACGATTTGCGTGTCGCTCGGACGCCGCTTGTCGGCCGCATCCAGCAGGTCCTGGAACGCCTGGATGCGCGCTTTCGACTTGGTCTGCCGGGCCTTCGGGCTGGACTGGATCCACTCGCGCTCGCGGCCGATCGCCCGCTGGCGCGCATCGTCTTCGCGGCCTTCCTGCTTGAGACGCTTGGCTTTGGCTTCGAGATATTTGGTGTAGTTGCCCTCATAGGGAATGCCGCGGCCACGGTCGAGCTCGAGGATCCAGCCGGTGACATTGTCGAGGAAATAGCGATCGTGGGTGATGATCATCACGGCGCCCGGATAGGCACGCAGATGCTTTTCCAGCCACGCCGTGGTCTCGGCATCGAGATGGTTGGTCGGCTCGTCAAGCAGCAGAAGGTCAGGCTGGCGCAGCAGCAGCTGGCAAAGCGCGACGCGGCGGCGCTCGCCGCCCGACAGCTTGGTGACATCGGCTTCCTTGGGCGGACAGCCCAGCGCTTCCATAGCCATCTCGACCTGCTGTTCGAGATCCCACAGGTTCAGCCGGTCCATCTCGTCCTGGAGCTTGGCCGACTCGTCGGCCGTCTCGTCGGAATAGTTCATCATCAATTCGTTGTAGCGCTCGATGATGGCGGTCTTGGCGGCGACACCTTCCATGACGTTCTCGAACACGGTCTTGCTCGCATCGAGCGCCGGCTCTTGCGCCAGGTAGCCGACGGTCGCGCCTTCGGCCAGCCACGCCTCACCGCTCCACTCCTTGTCGATGCCGGCCATGATCTTGAGGATCGTCGACTTGCCGGCGCCGTTCGGGCCGAGGATGCCGATCTTGGCGTCCGGGTAGAAGGAGAGATGGATATTCTCGAGCACCTTCTTGGTGCCATAGGCCTTGTTGAGGCCGGCCATGTGATAGATGAACTGGCGTGCCACGCGCGCTTTCCCTGAAAAGTCGACTGGAATGTCGGATTGAATGGAAGTTGCGCGCTATGTAGGCGATGCCGCGCCGAACGGCAAACTGTTTTGGCATTTGTGGCTCATCTTCGGGCCGAAGACGCTCATCGAACTGTCGCCGCTTTCGGTTCGCTGCATAGCCCGGCGCAAGCTCCGGTTAACCATTCCGCGTCAAAAAGGTGTCGGATGGGGAATCGCCGGCAAGCCGCGATTTCTGCGGTGAAAGATCGGATCGACGGCGTTGTTGAACAGTTGCCTGCTCCTTGCCGAAGCGGTTCTCTATTTCGGTGTCATGGTCACGCTTTTCCGGTTCAGGCACCGCATCGGCCTCGGCGTTTTTGTCTGCGCCCTCGGGGTCATGCATTTCCTGGAAACCTACCTCGCCAGCGTCTTTTATGTCGCGCTGCCATTCGGCATGGTTTCGCCCGGTTCCGCCGTGCTGTTTTCCGGCAAGCTGGTGATGCTGCTGCTGCTCTACATCAAAGAGGACGCCGCAACTGTTCGGCAGCCGATCTACGGCCTGTTGCTCGGCAATGCCCTGATGATCGGGCTTGTGCTGGTCCTGCGCCTGCATGAGATCGCACCGCTTCCCAGTGGCAAGCTTCCCGACATCGGCTTCATCGACCAGATGGGCTGGCTGATGGTGTGGGGCACGACGCTGCTCTTCGTTGACGCCATCCTGATCATCCTGCTCTACGAAAAGCTTGGGCGTTATCTTCGCAAGGCGCTTTTTACCCGCATCCTGGTCTCCGTCGCCTGCGTGCTGACATTCGACCAGGCTGGGTTTTTCACCGCGCTGCATTTCGTCACCGGCGCACCGATCGCGGTTTTCTTCGGCGGCTGGTTCGCCAAGATGGGCGCGGCGCTTGCCTACAGCATCATGCTTGTCGCTTACATCAGATGGTTCGAGGCGCGACAGATCCCGGCCCCGCGCGGGCTGTCCGACATCTTCGACACGCTGACTTATCGCGAGCGCTATGAGGCGCTGGTCGAGCATGTCGGCCGCGACGGGCTTACCGGCCTGCTGCACAGGGGCCGCTTCGACAGCGACGGTGAGACCGCAGTCGCCGCCAGCCTGCGGACGGCCAAGCCGCTCAGCCTCTTGATCATCGATGTCGACCATTTCAAATCGATCAACGACCGCTTCGGTCACGCCGAGGGCGACAAGGTGCTGAAATCCGTCGCCGCCCTGCTCGGAGAGATTGTCGGTCCCGAGGATCAGGTGTTCAGGATCGGCGGCGAGGAATTCGCCATCCTCTGCTTACGTCCGCATTCGGTCGCCAGGCTGCTTGGCGAAAGCATCAGGCACGCGGTCAAGACTTCCGCAAGCACCAGCCGGTTCGGCATCACCGTCAGCGCCGGCATCTCCACCGTCAGCGAGACGACCCGCTGCCTTGCCGATGTTTTCGCGCTGGCCGACCAGCGCCTGTACAAAGCCAAGTCGACCGGACGCGACCGCGTCGTCGGCGAACCGGGCGGCCGCGAGGCCGACAGCCTCAACGCGTGGACCAGGCCAGGGCACGGCGTCGGCGCATAGCATCCAGCCTGCCTGCTGGCTTGTCTGTTATTGGAATCCTGTGGAATCGACAAAGCCTTTCGGGCAGCCGGCTTTGCTTGTCGGCGCGGCAGCCTGCATCAGGTCGCCGAGTCGACTGCTCGGACCGATTGGGCCGGTGAGGCCAAGCGTCAGCTCACCGATCAGCCGCCTACCACTCGCCGAATCGACCAGGCAGGATACCCGGACCCGCTCACCTGCCCCCGCGCCAAACGCGCTATCGAAGGCACTGCGGATCTGATCCGACGTCAGTTGCTTGCCGATGTTCTTTGCGAACAGATCGCGCACCGGCGAAGCATTCACCGCGCGCATCAGGTTCAGCGCATCGGAGAAATACACTTGCTGGCTCTTGCCGTAACAGGTGCCATGCTTGATCCACTCATGTCTTTCCAAGTCGGATGCGGTGCCCGGCATCACCCGATCGAGTTCCGACCGCGTGTTCGGGTCGAGCTCGACCGGCGGCAGGTCCTGCCAGTGCGCCGGATTGTCGTTCGCCTTGTCGGCCGCTGCCACCTGGCAATAGAAATTTCCGTTCGGCTGCGGCCACAGCCCGTGCAAGGTGAAATGCGTCGCGTCGAAACCGGCCGCGGTCTGCGCCTTGCATTCGGTTTTGCCGGGCCTGGTTTCGCAAAAGGCCGGCTGCCAGCTCAGCGCGAGGACATATTCAGGTTTCCCCGAAGCCGGCGCCGCGGACTTCTCCTGATCGGCTGGCGCGGGTGCTGCCGGTTCCGTGGATGCACTGCCGCCCGAAACATGGCCGCAGTCGATCTTCACCCATCGGCGCTCCGGATCGGCCCCCGGCACGCGGATCAGATAGTGCGTGGGGGCATCCTTGTTGCCGGCCAGAAGCTCGTAGCTCTGTCCCGCATCGGTCGAGATGTCGCCAGGGTTCTTGCCGCTCTTGATGGCCTGGGTCGCTGGACAGGCGGCGTCGGCCACGAAAGAGCCGCTCATCTTGACCTCGGCCCGCGCAGCACCCGTTAGCGACGCGGCGACAAACGCCAATCCGAGAACAAGACCTGTCCGCATACGCATAAAAGTACCCCCGGCTAAAAATGCTGTGGCAACAGACTGCCGCCCTCTCTCGGTATCAAATTCTCCATGTCAGAATTGCGATACCCCGCGTAGCGACGCAAGAACAGCGCTGCGGAAAACACGGATTGACGCAAAGCCGGCATCAGCGCACACAAATGCCCGCAGGCGCGAAAACACGTTGGAGACGAAGCGACGATGTCATTCAGCCAGCAGCGCGTGCTCCGATCGCCGACCGGTGCGGCGCTCAACCTTTATGTGAAGCGCGCCGAGGGCCGCCCGCGCGCCGCTATCCAGATCAATCACGGGCTGGCCGAGCACGCCGCGCGCTATGTCCGCTTCGCTACCTTTCTGGGTGAGCGCGGCTTCCATGTCTACGTCCATGACCATCGCGGCCACGGCGCCACCAAGGCGCCAGACGCGCCGCTCGGCCAGTTCGCTCAATCAGATGGCGGCGCCAAGGTCATCGCTGATGTCGCAGCCGTGCACGATTTGATCGCCGGCGAACATCCCGGTCTGCCCGTCATCGTCTTCGGCCATTCCATGGGCGGCCTCGTCGCCCTGAATTTCATGCTTGCCCATTCGGGCCGGCTGCGCGCCGCCGCCATCTGGAACGCTAATTTTTCCGCCGGGCTCGCTGGCCGTGCCGCTCTGGCCATCCTGGCCTGGGAAAAATTCCGGCTCGGCTCCGACGTGCCGTCGCGCATGCTGCCGAGGCTGACCTTCCAGGCCTGGGGCAAAACTGTGCCCTATCACCGGACGCCGTTCGACTGGCTGTCGCGCGACGCAGCCGAGGTCGACAAATACATCGCCGATCCGCTGTGCGGCTGGGATGCCTCCGTGTCGATGTGGCGCGATGTGTTCGGCTTTGTCTTCGACGGTGCCGACGACGCTAATTTTTCCGGCGTCCGCAAGACCCTGCCGATCTGCCTAGTCGGCGGCGAAAAGGACCCCGCCACCGACGGCGGCAAGGCAGTCAGCCATCTCGCTGGACGCCTGCACAGGATGGGCTTTTCGAATCTTGTTTCAAAGGTTTACACCGAGACCCGCCACGAGAGCCTGAACGAGGTAAACCGAGATATCATCATGGATGATTTTGCCGCCTGGGCCGACAGCGTGTTGAAACAAGCCTGATCGAGATAGGCATGGTCGACATTGGCACATTCGGATTGGCCCATTGCAAGAGCCGTGACAGCAGCACGCGGGATTGATAGTGCATGTTGCCCAAAAGTGCGCAGCGGTTTTGGGACAACGACATGCACAAAAAAGAAATCCAAGGCTGCGCTTCCGACCAATCACGGTGATCCATGACCGAGCCTCCGCTGAAAGGCATCCGCGTAATCGAACTCGCCCGCATCCTGGCCGGGCCGTGGGCCGGGCAGCTGCTTGCCGATCTCGGTGCAGACGTCATCAAGGTCGAGAGCCCGGACGGCGGCGACGACACCCGCAAATGGGGTCCGCCCTTCGTCATGAGCCATGACGGCGAGAACCTTTCCGCCGCCTATTACCATTCCTGCAATCGCGGCAAGCGCTCCATCGCTGTCGATTTCTCGACGCCCGAAGGCGCCGAGACGATCCGCCGGCTGGTCGCGACCTCAGACGTGCTGATCGAGAACTTCAAGCTCGGCGGCCTCAGGAAATACGGGCTCGACTATGACAGCTTGCGCAAGAGCAACCCGCGGCTGATCTATTGCTCGATCACCGGCTTCGGCCAGGATGGACCCTATGCGCCACGCGCCGGCTATGACTTCATCATCCAGGGCATGGCCGGCATGATGTCGATCACCGGCGAGGCTGGCCGCGAGCCGCAAAAGGCCGGCGTCGCCATCTCTGACATTTTCACCGGCCTCTATTCGGTGATCGCCATCCAGGCCGCGCTTCGCCACGCCGAGAAAACCGGCGAAGGCCAGCACATCGACATGGCGCTCTATGACACCCAGATCTCGGCGCTCGGCAACCAAAACCTCAATTATCTGGTCTCCGGCAAATCGCCTGTGCAGATGGGCAATGCGCATATGAACATCGCGCCCTACGAAGTGGTGCCGGTGAAGGACGGCCACATCATCCTGGCCATCGGCAATGACGGCCAGTTCGCCAAATTCTGCGCGGCCGTCGGATTGGTCGACCTGCCATCGAACCCCGATTTCGCCACCAATCCCGCCCGGGTCGCCAACCGGGCGAAATTGCGCGAGCATATAATCGAGGCGCTAAAAACCTTCGATCGCGATCCGCTGCTGGCCAAGCTGGAGGCGGCAAGCGTGCCTGCCAGCCCGATCAACACGATCGGCGAGATGTTCGCCGACCCGCAGACCATCGCGCGCGGCATGCGGCTCGACCTCGACGACGGCCACGGCAATCTCTTGCCTTCGGTGCGCGCGCCGATGGTCATGTCGGGCACGCCGCTGGTCTACGAGCGGCCCTCGCCGCGTCTGGGCGAGCACACCGCAGAAATCCTTGCCGAACTGGAGAGATCAGGAAAATGAAGACCGGCGGACAACTGATCGTCGATGCGCTCGAAGCCAACGGCACCGACCGCATCTATTGCGTGCCCGGAGAATCCTATCTTGCGGTGCTCGACGCGCTGCACGATTCGCCGATCCGCACCATCGTCTGCCGCCAGGAAGGCGGAGCTGCGATGATGGCCGACTGCCATGGCCGCCTGACCGGCAAGCCCGGCATCTGCTTCGTCACCCGCGGCCCCGGCGCCACCAACGCCTCGGCCGGCATCCACATCGCCATGCAGGATTCGGTTCCTGTCATCCTGTTTATCGGCCAGGTCGCCAGCCACGCCAAGGAGCGCGAAGCCTTCCAAGAGGTCGACTACGTCAGGTTCTTCGGTGACATCGCCAAATGGGTGGTCGAGATCGACGATGCCGCGCGTATTCCCGAATTCGTCACGCGGGCCTTCGCGGTGGCGACGTCCGGCCGCCCCGGCCCGGTCGTCATCTCGCTGCCGGAAGACATGCTGACCAGCCTTGCCGACGCGCCAGAAGCCCTGCCCCACACGCCGGTCGAAACGCGGCCGGGCGAGGCCGAGCTCGATGCTCTCGAAAAGCTCCTCAACAGGGCGAAGCGCCCCTTCGTTATCCTCGGCGGCACGCGCTGGGATGCGGAGGCCGTCGCGCGGATGCGGACGGTCGCCGAAACCTGGTCGCTGCCGGTCGGCTGCTCCTTCCGCCGCCAGATGCTGTTCGATCATCTACACCCGAACTATGCCGGCGATGTCGGCATCGGCATCAACCCGAAGCTGGCGACCGCCATCAAGCAGGCCGACCTCGTGCTGCTCGTCGGCGGCCGCATGGGCGAGATGCCATCCTCCGACTACACGCTGCTCAAGAGCCCCTACCCCGACCAGACGCTGGTCCATGTCCACGCCGATGCCAGCGAGCTCGGCCGCGTCTACCGACCAACGCTGGCGATCAACGCCTCGCCTTCCGCTTTCGTCGAAGCCTTCGCCGGGCGCAAGCCGGCCGTCACGCCGGTCTGGGCGGATGAAACACCGAAGCTGCACGCCGCCTATCTCGACTGGTCGACACCGCCCGAAAGTGGTCCCGGCGCCGTCCAGATGGGACCGATCATGAACTATCTCGAAACGATGCTGCCCGACGATGCGATCCTCACCAACGGCGCCGGCAACTACGCAACCTGGGTGCACCGCTTCCACCGTTCCCGGCGCTTCGCCACGCAGGCAGCACCGACCTCCGGCTCGATGGGCTACGGCACGCCGGCGGCGGTCGCCGCCAAGGAATTGTTTCCCGAGCGCGACGTGATCGCCTTTGCCGGCGACGGCTGCTTCCTGATGAACGGGCAGGAGTTCGCCACCGCCGTGCAATACGATCTGCCGATCATCGTCGTCGTCGTCAACAACGGCATCTACGGCACCATCCGCATGCATCAGGAGCGCGAGTATCCGGGCCGTGTCGTCGCCACCGATCTCAGAAATCCCGACTTCGCGGCTTTGGCCCGCGCCTATGGCGGCCACGGAGAAACGGTCGAGAAGACGGCCGACTTCGCGCCGGCCTTCGAACGCGCCCGCGCCAGCGGCAAGCCGTCGATCGTCGAGATCAGGCTCGACCCCGAGGCCATCACGCCGACCCGGACGATGACCCAGATCCGCGACAGGTCCTGAGCGTCAGACGCATAGGCCGAGTTCCTTCGCGCCCCCTCTGTCCTACCGGACATCTCCCCCACTGGTGGGGAGATTGGATGTCGCGACTGCTTTCTCCAATTTTCGAAGTTGAACAGGCGCCAACGCCAAAGCTGCCGATCTCCCCCCTTGTGGGGGAGATGTCCGGCAGGACAGAGGGGGGCGCTGTCCCGCAAACTTCGACGGGCTAATGCAGCGCTATAGTCACCCTCGGGCGACATTGCGCTACATCGTCGCCGCCTTCTCGATCTGCCCGCGGATCTCGCCATCCTCGTGGGCCGCCGTATGGATGTTGATGTAATATTTGCCGGCCATCAGGTCGGCAGCCTGCGCGTCGGTCAGCACCGCCGCCCCCTTGAACGGGCTTTTCGGAGCGCCCTTGAACGGGACGGCGACGCCGGCATTTTCACCCTTTGCTGCCGGACCGTGAATATGTCCGGCCGTCGCAGGCCCACTGAGACCTGAATACGTCACGTTCCAGGTGAGCTGTTTCGTGGCGGTGTCGAAGACGAGAGCGGCGGTACCCTTGCCCTCGGTGGTGATGGGCGGATTCTGCTGAGCGCCATCCAGCGTCGCCTTCATCTTCATCATGTCGGCCAAAGCCGGTGAAGCGCACAGGAACGAAGCCGAAACGGCCAGCGCCGAAAGCATCGGCGAGAAGGATTGCATGCGCATGGAAATCTCCGTTGTGGCGATGACATCCGCTGAAGCTGGATGCACCGCAACAACGGTTGTGCGAGCAGATGTTTCCACCGGTAACGGCCTATTTTACGTCCCAACAAAAAGGGGCGGTCGCCCGCCCCTTTTCGAATGCAGGCTTCAGAAGCCCAGTTGATCGCCCTACTTGATCGCCTTGTCGGTGATGGCGGTCGTGTAGGCGCCGGTCGGCTCCTTGGTGATGATCTTCTGGTCAAGCAGCGCCTTGGCGGTGCGTGCGTAGGTCGCCGGGTCGAGCTTGCCGTCGGCGTTGTCGATCAGCTTGGCGACTTCGCCCATCATGCGCTTCTGATGGTTCTCGTCCTGGCCGCCATTGTCCATGACGATGCCGGCCGCCTCGTCGGAATTGTCGACGGCGTATTTCCAGCCCTTCATCGAGGCGCGCACGAAACGCACCATCTTGTCCTCGAAGGCCGGATCCTTGAGCTTGTCCTCGGACGCATAGAGCCCGTCCTCAAGCAGGTCGTTGCCCATCGCCGAGTAGTTGAACACGATCAGTTCTTCCGGCTTGTAGCCGGCGTCGATGAGCTGCCAGTATTCGTTGTAGGTCATGACCGAAATGCAATCCGCCTGCTTCTGGATCAGCGGTTGCACGTCGAAACTCTGCTTCAACACGGTGACGCCGTCCGGACCGCCGTCGGTCTTCAGGCCGAGCTTGTTCATCCAGGCGTAGAACGGATATTCGTTGCCGAAGAACCAGACGCCGAGCGTATGGCCCTTGAAGTCGGCTTCGGTCTTGATCGGGCCATCCTTCGGGCAGACCAGCTGCATGCCGGCCTTCTTGAACGGCTGGGCGATATTGACCAGCGGCACGCCCTTTTCGCGTGCGGCCAGCGCGCCGCCCATCCAGTCGACGATGACATCGGCGCCGCCGCCGGCGATCACCTGCTCGGGCGCGATATCGGGGCCGCCCGGCTTGATCTCGACGTCGAGGCCTTCGGCCTCATAGAACCCCTTGTCCTTGGCGACGTAGTAGCCGGCGAACTGGGCCTGCGTGACCCATTTCAGCTGCAGCGTCACCTTGTCTGCGGCCATCGCCTGGAACGCGGCAAGCGACATCGCGCCGGCCAGCATCGAAATAACAAGTCTTTTCATGTTTTTACCCTCTGAAGTTAAGTGTTCACCCTTTAGGATCAGGACCTTCAATGCGCTCCTGATTCCAAACCCGCCACCGCCCTATCCACCACGGACGGAGGGATGCCAAAACGTGACTGCTCTCTCGAAAAGAGCGACCACGCCATAAAAGACCGAACCCGCAAGTGCTGCAACTGCGATTTCGGCCCAGACCATGTCGATGTTCATCCGTCCGACCTCGGTCGAAATCCGGAATCCCATGCCGACCACCGGTGTGCCGAAGAACTCCGCGACGATGGCGCCGATCAACGCCAGCGTCGAATTGATCTTCAGTGCGTTGAAGATGAAGGGGGCTGCCGCCGGCAACCGCAGCTTGAACAGCGTCTGCCAATAGCTCGACGCATAGGTGCGCATCAGGTCGCGCTCCATATGGCCGGAGGCGGCAAGGCCGGCGACCGTATTCACCAGCATCGGGAAGAAGGTCATGATGATGACGACGGCGGCCTTCGACTGCCAGTCGAAGCCGAACCACATGACCATGATCGGCGCCACGCCGATGATCGGCAACGCCGACACCATGTTCCCGATCGGCAGCAAACCGCGGCGCAGGAACGGCACGCGGTCGGCCGCGATGGCGGCGAGGAAGCCGGCACCGCTGCCGACGACATAGCCGAAGATCACCGCCTTGAAGATGGTCTGCCGCACGTCGGCGGCCAGAACCGGCAGCGAATTGGCGATGCGCACGCCGATGGCGCTTGGCGGCGGCAGCAGGATGAAGGGGACGCCCGCGCCGCGCGTCACCGCCTCCCAGATGATCAGGATCCAGGCGCCGAAGATCGCCGGGATGATCAGCCTCAAAGCGGTCGCCGCCCAGCGCGAGGTCGGGCGAAGCGCGGACAGGACCGTGACGCAGCGCCAAGCCAACAGCCATGCGGCGGCAAGCAGCAGATAGAAGGATGCGCCGGCGGTGCCTTCATTGCCGGCTATGCCCGCGAGCAGCAGCCACGCCGCGCCATGCGCGCCAAGGAAAAGCAATACCACCCCAATCACCGGTGGAAAGTTGTCGGCAGCAATTGCAAGGAGCAGCAAGAAGAAAATCAAAGCCACGGTCGCCGTACCGTAACCGGGCGTGGCATCGACAAGTGGCCAAAGAAGCAGCGCGCCGGCAAGAAGTACGAGCGCGGCAACCCCTTGCCAGGAACGAGGCGTGATCGACGAAAGGAGGGAGTTCATGCCGGTCTCCCGCCCATGGCGCGATCGACGATGCGCCCGGCAATGCCGACGACCATCACCAGCAGGGCTGCCACCACCGAGCCGGCAACCAGCGCCGACCAGATGTCGATGGTCTGGCTGTAATAAGCACCGGCGAGCAGCTTGGCACCGATGCCGGCGACGGCGCCGGTCGGCAGTTCGCCGACGATGGCGCCGACCAGACTGGCGGCGACCGCCACCTTCATCGAGGTGAACAGGAACGGCACCGACGCCGGCACACGCAATTTCCAGAAGGTCTGCGAAGGGCTGGCATTGTAGGTATGCATCAGATCGAGATGGGTGAGCTCGGGCGAGCGCAGGCCCTTCACCATGCCGACGGCCACCGGGAAGAACGACAGATAGGTCGAGATCAGCGCCTTCGGGATCAGGCCGGTGACGCCGATCGCCGCCAGCACGACGATGATCATCGGCGCCACCGCCAGGATCGGAATCGTCTGCGAAGCGATGATCCACGGCATCAGGCTGCGGTCGAGCGTCGCCACATGCACGATGCCGACGGCGATGACGATGCCGAGCGCGGTGCCGAACGCGAAGCCGAGCAACGTCGAGGACAGCGTCACCCAGGCATTGTAGACAAGGCTGCGGTTGCTGGTGATCTTGCGCAGAAACGTGTTCTCGAAGAAATTCACCGCCACCTGATGCGGCGCCGGCAGTGTCGGCTTCGGCTGCGACATCGTCTTGCCGATAAATTCCACAACATCAGGCGTCTCGCCGGCGCGGCGGTCGAGATCGCGCTGGAACGGCGCGTTGAGGATGACGGCGAACACATACCAGACGACCACCACGCCCGCGAGGATCGAGGTCACCGGGATGAGCTTGTCGCGAAAGGAGTCCATCTAGCGACGCTCGCACGATGAATGCGCTCCTCTCCCCGACGGGAGAGAGTGGTCATGCCCGTTCTTCGTCATCCTAGGGCGAAGCAAGGAGCGAAGCGACGCGGCGCAGACCCTAGGATCCATGCCGTTACCTCCCCGCCCCGCAACGGTGCGGAATAGTGGTCCCGACCCAAAGAAAGGGCCCGCTGCCGTGCCTTGCCTGGCGGACATTCTCGACCGCTTAGGCCCTTCGGCCAACGTCACGGCATGGATCCTAGGGTCTGCGCACGCCGCTTCGCGGCTGCTCCGCCCTAGGATGACGAACGCGTGGTTAGCCGCTCCCTCGTGAGGCGAATGCGAAAGCCCGTTCCCCACCGCCTCAATCATCATAGCTGTGCCCTGCTCTGAGCCCATCACGCACGCGCGCGGCGATCGCCAGGAATTCCGGCGTCTCGCGGATGTCGAGCGGCCGCTTCTTCGGCAGCGTCGATTCGATGACGTCGCTGACGCGGCCCGGACGCGGCGACATGACGATGATGCGCGTCGAGAGGTAGACCGCCTCGGGAATGGAATGGGTGACGAAGCAGATGGTCTTGTTGGTCCGTTCCCACAGTTCCAGCAGTTGTTCGTTGAGATGGTCGCGCACGATCTCGTCCAGCGCGCCGAACGGCTCGTCCATCAACAAAAGATCGGCATCGAAGGCCAGCGCCCGCGCGATCGAGGCGCGCTGCTGCATGCCGCCGGAAAGCTGCCAGGGGTATTTCTGCTCGAAGCCGGACAGGTTGACGAGATCGAGCGTGCGCTTGATCCGCGCCGCCTGCTCTGCCTTTGACAGGCCCATGATCTCCAGCGGCAGCGCCACATTGCGCGAGATCGTGCGCCACGGATAAAGTGCGGCCGCCTGGAAGACATAGCCATAGGCGCGGCTCTCACGCGCCTGCTCGGGCGTCATGCCGTTGACGGAGATGGCTCCCGAGGTCGGCTTCTCCAGATCGGCGATGACCCGCAGCAAGGTCGTCTTGCCGCAGCCGGATGGCCCGATGAAGGACACGAATTCACCCTTGCCGATGGTCAGGTCGACATTCGACAATGCCTGCACCGGACCGTCACTGGTTTGGAAGGTCAGGCCGAGCTTGCTTGCCGAAACGACGGCTGGCGATGCTCCCGTCATAGGCCGCAGCCTGCCTTTTCGCACCGCTGCCGCGCCGGTCGGAATCCGGTTGATCTTTCCTCGATGTTGCTTTCCACTCGCCCCGTCCTGTCCGGCTGAGAGTTCCCACTCGATCGAGAGTCGCCCCGATGTCGCCCAAACCCACTTGTCATCTTATCCGCCCTGAAAGCTCTTATGAAGGCAAGCAGGGACTGAGTTATTTCACCGGCATCGCCGCCGAGACCGTCGGTTCCTCCGGTATCTGCATGCACCTGCTCACCATGCCCCCCGGTGCCCGCGCCAAGGCGCACATGCATGAAAGCCATGAGACGGCGATCTATGTGCTCTCCGGCGAGGTCCATACCTGGTATGGCGACCGGCTCGAACAGCAGATCGTGGTCAAGTCCGGTGACCTCTTCTACATTCCTGCCGGAGTGCCGCATCTGCCGGCCAATCTGAGCGCCAGCCCGGCCTCGGCGGTCATCGCCCGCACCGATCCCAACGAACAGGAAAGCGTCGTCCTGCTGCCGCAACTGGATAGGCAGGTCGCCTGAGGCCGACGCTGAGGCAGCGGCCATCATCGGCAACGGGAGACTTCCCCCATGACCAGGCCGTCCTCGTCGGCAATCACCAGCCTCTTGGCGTTCTTCAGGCTGCGCCTGATGGTGAACTGGATTGGCGACTGACCTTCCTCGCCTTCCGCGTCGCACAGTGATTTCACCACCAGCGAACCGTCGGCCTGTGCCTGCTTTTCGGTGAAAGTGCAGGCGCTGGCCACGGTGATGAATTCCTTGTCGGTCAGGAGCAGCATGTCCTCGGCATAGACCTGCTGACCGTTCTTGTTGATACAGCCTGACTTGTTGCCATAGGGCTTGGAAAGGTCGATCGCGGCGGCCGAAGCCTGGCCGGCGGCCAGCAGGGCCGCGGCTGCTATGGCGACATGAACAGCGTGCATGTTCAGACCCCGGTCGCCGGAATACCTGTGCGTTCCACTTTGCGCGGCGCAGAAATCTCCTTCCAGGTCGACAGCGCCCGGTTGACCGCTGCATTCGGCTCGCGGCCGACGAACTCGCCATGGCCGGGCTTCGCCTTGACCTCAGCCTCCTGGATCGACAGTTCGCCGCGCGAGAAGACAAAGCGCGGCAGGCCGGTGACCTCAAAACCTTCGAAGACGTTGTAGTCGATCACCGATTGCTGTTTCTTGGAGGTGATCGTCTTCTTTCGCTTCGGGTCCCAGACCACGATGTCGGCGTCCGCGCCTTCGACGATGGCGCCCTTCTTCGGATACATGTTGAGGATCTTGGCGATGTTGGTCGAGGTCACCGCGACGAATTCGTTCATCGTCAGCCGGCCGGTGTTGACGCCCGCCGTCCACAGCACTGGCAAACGGTCCTCGAGCCCGCCGGTGCCGTTCGGGATTTTGGTGAAATCGCCGACGCCGTTGCGCTTTTGGCTGGTGGTGAAGGCGCAATGGTCGGTCGCCACCACTTGCAGCGATCCGGCCTGCAGGCCGGCCCACAGCGAATCCTGATGCAATTTGTTGCGGAAGGGCGGGCTCATCACCCGGCGCGCCGCATGGTCCCAGTCCTTGTCGAAATATTCGCTCTCATCGAGCGTCAGATGCTGGATCAATGGCTCGCCAAACACGCGCATGCCTTTCTGTCGCGCTCTGCGAATGGCTTCATGGGCCTGCTCGCAGGAGACGTGGACGACATAGAGCGGCACGCCGGCCATGTCGGCGATCATGATGGCGCGGTTGGTCGCCTCGCCTTCCACTTCCGGCGGGCGCGAATAGGCGTGCCCTTCGGGGCCGTTATTGCCCGCGGCCAGCAGCTTCTGCGACAGGGCGGCAACCACGTCGCCATTCTCGGCATGGACCAGCGGCAGCGCGCCAAGATCGGCGCAACGCTGGAACGACGAATACATCTCGTCGTCGTCGACCATCAGCGCCCCCTTGTAGGCCATGAAGTGCTTGAACGAGGTTATGCCCTTGTCGACGACGGTGGCCATCTCGTCGAACACCTGCTTGCCCCACCAGGTGATCGCCATGTGGAAGGAATAGTCGCAGGATGCTTTCGAGGTCTTGTTGTCCCACATCTGCAAGGCCTCGAGCAGAGACTGCTGCGGCGCCGGCAGGCAGAAATCGACAACCATGGTGGTGCCGCCGGCAAGCGCGGCGCGCGTGCCGCTCTCGAAATCATCGGCCGAGTATGTGCCCATGAACGGCATTTCGAGATGGGTATGCGGGTCGATGCCGCCCGGCATCACATAGCAGCCGGTGGCGTCGAACTCGTGGTCGCCATGCAGATCCGGGCCGATGGCGATGATCTTGCCGTGCTTGAACAGCACGTCGGCCTTCCAGCTGCGGTCGGCGGTCACGATGGTGCCGTTCTTGATGACTTTGGACATTTTCTTGTTCCCTTGTTCTCTTCGCGCTTCTGGCGAGCGGCGTTCGGAATCTTGGTTTCTAGCTCACTCCACGATGACAGCCGTCTCCACCACCGCATGGAACAAAACATCGGCGCCGGCCGCCGCCCATTCCTTGGAGATCTCTTCGGCCTCGTTGTGCGACAGGCCATCGACGCACGGGCACATCACCATTGCCGTCGGCGCGACGCGGTTGATCCAGCAGGCGTCGTGGCCGGCCCCGGAGACGATGTTGCGATGCGTATAACCCAAGCGCTCTGCCGCTTCCCGCACAGCCTTGACGCAGCCCGCATCGAAGGTGACCGGATCGAAATGGCCGACCTGATCGATCACGTATTTGATGTCGAGCGCTTCGCAGATCGTGTCGATCCCCTCACGGATGCGCCCGTCCATCGCGTCCAGCACTTCCTTTTCCGGCGAGCGGATGTCGATGGTGAATACGGTGCGTCCGGCGATGATGTTGCGCGAGTTCGGATAGACCTCCATATGGCCGACCGCGCCGACGGCGTCGGGCTGGTAGTCCATGGCGATCTCGTGAACCAGCTCGATCACCCGCGCCATGCCGAGCCCGGCGTTGCGGCGCTTGGGCATCGGCGTCGAGCCGGTATGCGCCTCCTTGCCGGTCAGCGTCACCTGCAGCCATTTCAGCCCCTGGCCATGGGTGACGACGCCGATATCGATGCCCTCGTCCTCGAGGATCGGCCCTTGCTCGATATGCAGCTCGAAGAAGGCGTGTATCTTGCGGTCACCGACTTTCTCGGCGCCCTTCCAGCCGATGCGTTCGAGCTCCTCGCCAAACTTCTTGCCGTCCTTGTCGACATGCGAATAGACATCGGCCTGGTCGAGGACGCCGGCAAAAACGCCGGATGCCATCATGGCCGGCGCAAAGCGCGCACCTTCCTCGTTCGTCCAGTTGGTGACGACGATCGGATGTTTGGTCTTGATGCCGAGCTCGTTGAGCGAGCGCACGATCTCCAGCCCGCCAAGCACGCCGAGCACGCCGTCATACTTGCCGCCGGTCGGCTGAGTATCGAGATGGCTACCGACATAGACAGGCGGCAGATCAGGGTCGGTGCCTTCGCGGCGGGCAAACATCGTGCCCATCTCGTCGAGGCCCATTTCGAGCCCCGCCGCTTCGCACCAGCGCTTGAACAGATGCCGCCCTTCGCCGTCCTCATCGGTCAATGTCTGGCGATTGTTGCCGCCGGCAATGCCGGGGCCGATCTTCGCCATCTCCATTATCGAATCCCACAAACGGTCTGAATTGATTCGCAGATTCTCGCCGGGTGCGGCCATTCAAATTCCTCTCATCTATTGCGCGGCGTCCCCCTCCCCCTCGAGGGGAGGGTGGCCGCGAAGCGGTCGGGTGGGGTCGCCGAACATGCGCGCGACTTTCTCCTTGACCGCCTGCGCCACATGCCAAGCGCTGTTTATGACATCGGGCTCATCGACGCGAAAGATATCGAACCCGAGCGATCGCAGATAGGCGTCACGGACAGCATCGTGCCGTTTGCCCAGTTCCTGCTCGTGCAGATCACCATCCACTTCCACGACCAGCTTTACCGCGAGGCAGGCAAAGTCAACGATATAGGGCCCAATCGGACACTGGCGGCGGAACTTGATGCCGGCCGATTTCAGCTCGCGCAGTTCATACCACAGCAGGGATTCGCCCTTGGTCGCATGAACTCGAAGCGCGCGCGCCTTTTGACGCATTTCGAAGCTCACGCGGGTACGGGGCATCAGAAACAATCTCGCAGCAAGAGATCAGGTCGGCGCGCGTCGCCACCGACCCCACCCGACCGCTTCGCGGCCACCCTCCCCTCAAGGGGGAGGGAAAGCTGCGCCCAGTTTCTCAATCCACTGCCCTCAGCACTTCACGCACATGGTCGATCAATTCATTGATCTGGCCCTTGGTGATGATCAGCGGCGGTGACAGCGCGATGATGTCGCCGGTGGTGCGGATCAGGGCGCCGCGCTCAAACGCCTTGACGAAAGCCGAGAAGGCACGCTTGGTCGGACTGCCGGGGATGGGCGCCAGCTCGATCGCGCCGATCAGGCCGATGTTTCTGATGTCGATGACGTTCGGCTCGCCCTTCAGCGAATGCAGCGCGTCTTCCCAATACGGCGCCAGTTCCTCGCCGCGGGTCAGCAGCCCCTCTTCCTTGTAGGTGTCGAGCGTGCCGAGCGCAGCCGCACAGGCGATCGGGTTGCCCGAATAGGTATAGCCGTGGAAGAACTCGATCATATGCTCGGGACCGGTCATGAAGGCGTCGTGGATTTCCTTCTTCACGAACACCGCGCCCATCGGGATGACGCCGTTGGAGACGCCCTTGGCGGTGGTCATGATATCGGGCGTGACGCCGAAATAGTCAGCGGCGAATGGCGTGCCAAGGCGGCCGAAGCCGGTGATGACCTCGTCGAAGATCAAAAGGATGCCGTGCTTGGTGCAGATCTCGCGCAGCTTCTGCAAATAGCCCTTCGGCGGCAGGATGACGCCAGTGGAACCGGCCACCGGCTCGACGATGACGGCCGCGATGGTCGAGGCATCATGCAACGCGACGATGCGCTCCAACTCGTTGGCCAATTCCGCGCCATGCTCGGGCACGCCCTTGGTGAACGAATTCTTCTCCGGCAGATGCGTGTGCGGCATGTGGTCGACGCCGCCGAGCAGCGTGCCGAACATCTTGCGATTGGTGACGATGCCGCCGACCGAGATGCCGCCGAAATTGACGCCATGATAGCCGCGCTCGCGGCCGATCAGGCGGGTGCGCGAGCCCTCGCCTTTGGCGCGGTGATAGGAGATCGCCATCTTCAGCGCGGTCTCGACCGATTCGGATCCGGAATTGGTGAAGAACACATGGTCCATGCCCTTCGGCGCGATGTCGACCAAGCGGTTCGCCAGCTCGAAGACGATCGGATGGCCCATCTGGAAGGCCGGCGCATAGTCGAGTTCGGCGGCCTGTTGCTGGATCGCCTCGGTGATCTTCGGCCGGCAGTGGCCGGCGTTGACACACCACAGGCCGGCGGTGCCGTCGAGAACCTTGCGCCCGTCGCTCGTCGTGTAATGCATGTCCTTGGCGGACACCATCATGCGAGGCGCCTGTTTGAACTGCCGGTTTGCCGTGAACGGCATCCAGAATGCGCTGAGATCGTTCGGCGTGACTTTCAGCCGGTTGGACATGACCAAGACTTCCCCTTGTAACCTGTTTCGGTGCGGCTAACGCTTGGTCTTTCCGACACTTGGTCTCTGCTGCGTTTTCGTGCTACGCAAATTTTGACCGATTGGACAAACGTTAGCACCGCCCTGTCGGCGGTCAAGGGATTACTAGCGGAAATGCGGCAGTTGAAGCGCGCTCCACAGGCCGGGGAAAAACTGGTCCAGAGAATTGGTCCAGATCGCCCTCCAACCCAAGGTCTGCCGGGGTGACGGCCGATATGGAAGTCCCCGCCCCTCGCCGCACCCGCATCCAGCAGGAAAAGCGCGAGCTCATCCTGGAGGCGGCGCTCGAGGTCTTCTCAACCCACGGCTTTCGCGGCTCGACCATCGACCAGATCGCGGAAGCCGCCGGCATGTCGAAGCCTAACCTGCTCTATTATTTCCGCCGCAAGGAGGACATCCACGAGACGCTGATGCAGCGGCTTCTGGATACCTGGCTCGCGCCGCTGCGCGAGCTCGACGATATCGGCGACCCGCTGACCGAATTGCGCAGCTATATCAGGCGCAAGCTCGAAATGGCGCGCGATTTCCCTAGGGAAAGCCGGCTGTTCGCCAACGAGATCTTGCAGGGCGCGCCGCGCATCATGCCGATGCTGGAGGGCGAGCTGAAGACGCTGGTCGACGAGAAGGCCGCCGTCATCAAAGGCTGGATGCGCGCCGGCAAGATCGCCCGCACCGACCCCTGGCACCTGATCTTCTCGATCTGGGCGACAACGCAGCATTATGCCGATTTCGACGTTCAGGTCCGTGCCGTGCTCGGCCCCAACCGCGGCGGCGACGGCCGCTTCGAGGATGCGGCAAGGTTTCTGGAACAGCTGTTCATCGACGGGCTGAAGCCGAAAACCTAACTCTCGTTTCGTCATCCTGGGATCTGCGCTGCATCGCTTCGCGGCTGCTACGCCCTGCGATGACGAAGCTTACGGGGCTGCGGCCAACCATCGGCTGATTGCGTCGGGGAATCCATCGACGCCATTATAGCAGTATGGATGCCAGGATAATGTTTGAACTGTTTGAGGCGTGTCGGATGCCCCATCTTCCATCCAGAGCAACAATGTGGAGGCTCAAGCATGGAACTGAACGACAAGACAATCCTCATCACCGGATCGACCGACGGCGTCGGCCGCGTGGTTGCGCAAAGGCTCGGCGCCGGCGGCGCGCGTGTCCTGGTGCATGGCCGCGATGCGACACGAGGCAAGGCGACGGTCGCCGAGATCGAAACCGCCGGCGGCAAGGCCGAGCTTCTCGTCGCCGACCTTTCGTCGCTCGCCGAAATCCGCCGTCTCGCCGAGGCTGTCCGCGCCCGCACGGATCGGCTCGATATCCTCATCAACAACGCCGGCATCGGCACCGCCGGCACCAAACGACAGGTCAGCGCCGACGGCTACGAACTGCGCTTTGCCGTCAACTACCTCGCCGGCTTCCTGCTCACATCGCAGCTTCTGCCGCTGCTCAAGGCGAGCGCGCCGGCGCGCATCGTCAACGTCGCCTCGGCCGGCCAGCAGGCGATCGATTTCGACGATGTCATGCTGACCCGCAGCTACGATGGCGTCCGTGCCTACTGCCAGAGCAAGCTGGCGCAGATCATGTTCACCATCGATCTGGCGCAGGAGCTGAAGGGCAGCAATGTGACCGTCAACAGCCTCCATCCGGCAAGCTACATGAATACGACCATGGTCCGGCAAGCCGGCGTCACGCCGTGGAACTCGGTCGAGACCGGCGCTGACGCCATCCTTAACCTTGCGATATCGCCTGACCTGGAAGGGCGGAGCGGCCTGTATTTCGACGGTCTGAGGGAAGCCCGCGCCAACGCGCAGGCCTATGATGCAAAGGCAAGACAGCATTTGCGGACATTGAGCCTCGACCTGGTCGAGCGTCAGCCGGCCACCTTAACATCGAAGGGATAACGTTCACGAGCGAGAAACCCTCACATGCCGTGATCGTCGGCGGCTCTTCCGCTTCGGCCTCGCGGCGCGGAAACTGGCATGTCGCCACAGACCGTGGCGGCTGCCGCCGCGAGGCGGCCGTCCGAACCGTCAAAGCGGCTGCGCCACCAGCGCCAGGAACCCTCCAGTCAACGCCACATTGCCGACAAAGCCGTTGATGCGGGACGCCCGCTCGGGCCCCTGATGATCCCAGAAATTGTGGAACATCGGCGTGGCGACAATCAGGAACAGCACCAGGCACAAGGCGGCGGCAGCGGTCCAGACACCTGATATCACCAGCGCTCCGGAGACGACCTGCAGGACGATGCCCAGCCACAGCATCAGCCGCGCCTGCGGCACGCCGCGTGTCGTCATCAGCTGGGTCAGGAAGGTAGCGTTCTGGATGTTGCGCAGACCGGCAAAGACAAAGGCGCCGCCAAGCAGCAGGCGGGCGGCAAACAGAATTTCATTCTCAAAATTTGCCATCATGTTCTTGATCCTCAAACAAAAATGGCACGCGGCGCCCAGGCCGCGCGCCGGTTCGACCGCTCAGGCAGCTTTCGCCGCCGGCATCGGATGAATGGCCTGGAACGGGATGCAAAGCCGGTTCCAGGCGTTGATCATGCCAAGCGCGACAGACAGCTTGACCAATTCCTCTTCCGAGAAATGCTCGAGCGTGCGCGCATAGAGTTCGTCCGAGACACCGTTATCGGCGATCTTCGTCACCGCTTCGGTCCAGGCGAAGGCAGCGCGTTCTCGTTCGGAAAACAGCGGCGATTCCTTCCAGGCGGAGACGAGATAAAGCCGCTGCTCGGTCTCGCCGTCATGGCGCGCCTCGCGGCTGTGCATCTCGACGCAATACGAACAGCCATTGATCTGCGATGCCCGCAGCTTGATCAGATGCAACAGGCTTTCCTCGAGCCCGCATTCGTCGACCGCCTTGTTGAGCGCCGATACCGCTTTCATGATTTCCGGCGCAGCGCCGAAGAATTGCAGCCTCTGTTTCATCGTCTTTGCCTTTCACGCTTGCTTGGTTGAACTCTGCGGTCGCTGATGGCGCTCGACAAAGGCGCAGTTCGCGGCGACTGAACGGGGATCGGCATCGCTCACATATTCCGCCACGATTTCGGACAGCCGGGCCTCGGCAAGAGCGGCGCGATAGGCGCGCTCGGCCTTCATCATCGCGACGCTGATGCCGCACGGCTTCACATAGGCGGAAGCGTCGAGCCTGGCCGGGCCGCGCTGCCGGATTTCGCCGCAACGAAAGGCCGGTTCGCGTCCTTCCACGGCGAGCACGATGTCGAGCAGCGTTATGCGCTCCGCCGGCCGCGCCAGCCGGTAACCGCCCGATGGCCCGGGCACCGATTCCAGAATGCGCGACGCCGTCAGCGCATTGAGATGCTTGAGGAGATAGCTCGGCGACAGGCCGAACGCTTCGGCCATGGCAGCACCCGGCATGGTCGCCGCGCCTTCCACGCCGGCAAGCATCGCGGCGCAATGGATGGCCGCTTCGACACCCTCACCCAGCTTCATTGTACCGATCTCCTATTCATGGATACAGTTTATCGTGGATAAATTTTATCTGCAATAGCCGTTTGAAAAAAGCGGCGCATGCAGGCGCCGCTTTTCAAAACGGGCTGCGCCCTATTCCGCCGCCACCTTGGCCATCGGGTTGTTCGGATGCGTCGTCCAGTTGGCGTAGACCGGCGATACCGGTCTGCCGGTGCGCTGGTCCATCACGCCGGCCGCCAGCGGCTCCATGGTGATGCAGTTCTCGACCGGGCAGACATTGACGCAGAGATTGCAGCCGACGCATTCGGCCTCGATCACCTCGAAATGCCTGACGCCGTCGACCATGCTGGTGATCGCCTGGTGCGAAGTGTCCTCGCAGGCGATGTGGCAGCGGCCGCATTTGATGCAGGCCTCCTGGTCGATATGCGCCTTGGCGACGTAGTTGAGGTTGAGATATTGCCAGTCGGTGACGTTGGGCGTGGCGCGGCCGATTATATCGTCGAGCGAGGCATGGCCCTTCTCGTCCATCCAGTTTTCCAGGCCGGCGATCATCTCCTGCACGATCTTGAAGCCATAGGTCATCGCCGCCGTGCACACCTGCACATTGCCGGCGCCGAGCGCCATGAATTCGGCAGCGTCGCGCCATGTGGTGATGCCGCCGATACCGGAGATCGGCAGCCCATGCGTTTCCGGATCACGGGCGATTTCGGCCACCATGTTCATGGCGATCGGCTTCACCGCCGGCCCGCAATAGCCGCCATGCGAACCCTTGCCGTCGATCGTCGGCTCCGGCGCAAAACTATCGAGATTGACGCCGGTGATCGAATTGATGGTGTTGATCAGCGACACCGCATCCGTGCCGCCGGCAAGAGCGGCGCGCGCCGGCTTGCGCACATCGGTGATGTTGGGCGTCAGCTTGGTGATAACAGGCATTCGCGTGTTGGCCTTGCACCAGCGCACCACCATTTCGATGTATTCCGGCACCTGGCCGACGGCGGCACCCATGCCGCGTTCCGACATGCCGTGCGGGCAGCCGAAATTAAGCTCGATGCCGTCGGCCTCCGTCTCCTCGACCACCGGCAGGATCGCCTTCCACGCGTGTTCCTCGCAAGGCACCATCAGCGAGACGACGATGGCGCGGTCGGGCCAGTCCTTCTTGACCTGCTTGATCTCGCGCAGATTGACCTGCAGATCGCGGTCGGTGATCAGCTCGATGTTGTTGAGGCCGAGCAGGCGGCGGTCGGCGCCCCAGATCGCGCCATAGCGCGGACCGTTGACGTTGACCACCGGCGGGCCCTCTTCGCCGAGCGTCTTCCACACCACGCCGCCCCAGCCCGCCTTAAAAGCGCGGATGACGTTGTAGGCTTTGTCGGTCGGCGGCGCCGACGCCAGCCAGAACGGATTTGGCGATTTGATGCCGACGAAATTGTTGCGGATGTCTGCCATGCTCATGCCCTCCCGTTCGAGGTCAGTGCCCGGTGGATCGATTCAGCCGCGTCGCGGCCTTGCGCGACGGCGGAGACGGTGAGGTCGTCGCCGCCAAAGATGCAGTCGCCGCCGGCCCAGACGTTTGGCAGCGAGGTGCGGCCTTCGGCATCGGCCTTTATGCGGCCGGCCTCCAAGGCAAGCAAGGCCCCGCTGCCGTTGAGCGCCGAGGGAATAAAGCTCTGGCCGATCGCCTTGAACACCTGATCGGCGGTAAGCGTCAGCCGCTCGCCGGTGCCGACGAGCTTGTCGCCATCCATCGCCGTATATTCGAGCTCGATGCCCGAGACTTTGCCGCCTTCGGCAATGACCCGCTTCGGCTGCAGCCAGTGACGGATGGTGACACCGTTGGCGGCGGCGAGATCCTGTTCAAATTCGGAGGCGTTCATGTGCTCTTGGCCACGCCGGTAGCAGATCGTCACCTCTTCGGCGCCGAGCAGCTTGGACTGCACCGCCGCGTCGATCGCCGTCATGCCGCCGCCAATGACGACGACGCGCCGGCCAACCGGCAGGCTGGCAAGGTCGCTGGCCTGGCGAAGCTCGGCGATGAACTCCACCGCATTGGTGACGCCTTGCGCCTCCTCGCCATCGGCGCGCAGCGCGTTGACGCCGCCAAGCCCCATGCCGAGAAACACCGCGTCGTAATTCCTGGTCAGGTCCGACAGCTGGTAGTCACGACCGAGCGCCTTGCCGTTCTGAACCTCGATGCCGCCGATCGACAGGACGTAATCCACCTCGGCCTGGGCGAAATTGTCGATGCTCTTGTAGGCGGCGATGCCGTATTCATTGAGACCGCCGGCCTTCGGGCGGGCCTCAAGGATGGTCACCTCATGACCATGGCGGGCGAGCCGATGCGCGGCGGCAAGCCCCGCCGGTCCGGCGCCAACCACGGCGACCGTCTTGCCGGTCGGCTCAGCGCGCCGGTAAAACTGCTTGTCCTGCGCCATCGCGACATCGGTGGCGTAACGCTGCAGGCGGCCGATCTGCACCGGCTTGCCTTCCGCCACTTCGCGCACGCAGACCTCTTCGCACAGCGTCTCGGTCGGGCAGACGCGGGCGCACATGCCGCCCAGAATGTTCTGGTCGAAAATCGTCTTGGCCGAGCCGATCGGATTGCCGGTCGAGATCTGGCGGATGAACAGCGGGATGTCGATCGAGGTCGGGCATGCGTTCATGCACGGCGCATCGTAGCAGAAATAGCAGCGATCGGACTCGACCAGCGCCTCGTGATGATCGAGCGGCGGATGCAGGTCGGAAAAATTATCCGCATATTGTTCAGGCGAAAGCCGTCCGCCGGCAATGCCCTGCTTGAAATGACCAGTCGCCATTCCGCTTCCCCATTTCTTGTGGTTTTGAGCAAGGCTAACACGTTTTGTTTTTTTATCAATTGGTCAATTTTCGATGCAAGCCGCTGAAAAGGCTTGATTAAAACATGATATATATACTCATGTTTTTATTTCACGCGCGATCACTGTGCAGACAGGAGGTCCACCTCAGGGGCACGGCCATGAATCGACCTGATCTCGTTCGCGACCAGTTCCTGCAGCCGCCACAGATTGCGGTCACGAATGCCGAACGCTTCCAGGTGACTGACGGTATTGTAGAGATATTCGGCACCGGACCCGACATGCCCGCACGCCCGCGCCAGCACTTGCGCAACCCTCTCCAGAGGCTGGTTGAGCGAGGTGCCCCTGCCGGTCACACCGACCCAGAAGCCCAGCGCCCTGAGCCTGCCTTGAGCCGTATGCACGGGAAGCCACCTGACTGAGCCAATACTCTCGTGATCACTGATTTCGCGCCGCAACAATCTCTCGATCTGCAGCGGTTTTTCGCCTTCCGGCAAACGGTAGATCACCCCGATGCATCGCCCGCCCCGTTCGAGCGCCATCATCAAGCCCGGCTGCTCGGCACTGCCGCGCCAACGGACCATGTCGAGGCAAAAAGATCGATGCCAGCCGAAAGCGGTGGCGCGCTGCTGTTCGACGGACTCGAAGGCCGGCTTCCAGATCAGCGAGCCATAGGCGAACACCCATAGCGGTCCCTCGTCCGCCTCGCCTGACAGCCGGGAGGCAAGCGTCTGGAAATCCTCATCGGTCAGTTGCGTCCAGCTTCCATCGGGACCGGGATCGGCCTCCTCCCGATGGCATAGCGCGACAAGCTCTGAAGTGAGCGACATCCGGCGCATGGATCAACACCCCTCGTTGACGGCAAGCAAAGTCGAAAACTGCAACTTGCGCAAGGTTACGAATGAGGGGCGCCTTGCCGCCATCGATTTCTGGCCCAGATGTCGGATTTCCGTCGCCAAGATCGTCCTAGGATGAATCGAACCACAATCCACAACTGGAAACCGCCCACGACTGGAAACATAAGGAGCACGATAATGCCAAAGTCCCCGATGCCCTTCTTCTGGTACGAACTGATAACCACCGATCTCGACGCCGCCGAAGCGTTCTACACCGCTGTCGTTGGCTGGACGGCGCAGCCCTTCGACGGCGCGCCCGGCATGCCGCGCTATATCGTCATGAATGTCGGCGAGCGCGGCGTCGGCGGGCTGATGGCGCAGCCGGACGAAGTGCGCAAAATGGGTATGCCGCCGGCCTGGATCGGCTACATCCACACCAGGGATGTCGATGCCTCGACAAAATCGTTGAAGGAGGCCGGCGGTACGGTTCATCGCGAGCCCGACGACATTCCGGGCGTCGGCCGCTTTGCCGTCGTTGCCGATCCGCAAGGCGCGGCCTTCAACTTCCTGCAGCCGGATGGCCCCGACCAGCCGCCGCTGCCATTGGCGACGCCCGGCAATATCGGCTGGCATGAGCTCTATACGACCGACTGGCAGGCCGCGTTCGATTTCTATGCCGGGCAATTCGGCTGGACCA
Organism: Mesorhizobium sp. M6A.T.Cr.TU.016.01.1.1; assembly: GCF_003952585.1. Taxonomy (NCBI): domain Bacteria; kingdom Pseudomonadati; phylum Pseudomonadota; class Alphaproteobacteria; order Hyphomicrobiales; family Phyllobacteriaceae; genus Mesorhizobium; species Mesorhizobium sp. M6A.T.Cr.TU.016.01.1.1. Next base: position 4,744,073 of record NZ_CP034452.1, on the reverse strand, counting down.
AGGGCGAGGCCATGGATATGGGGCCGATGGGCACCTACCAGCTCTTCGCCGCCGGCGGCGAGCCTATTGGCGGCATGATGAACAAGCCCGAGCAGATTCCGGTGCCGGCCTGGCAGTTCTATTTCAATGTTCCGGCCATCGACGCGGCGGCCAAGCGCGTGACCGACAATGGCGGCAAGATCCTGATGGGCCCGATGGAGGTTCCCGGCGGCGGTTGGATCGTGCAGTGCACGGATCCGCAAGGCGCTCATTTCGCGCTGATGGCGCCGGTGCGGTAGGTGTCCTGACCAACCGAGTGCTGCCGCTGGATCATCCAGCGTCAGCACCGCAACTTTTTGGTGCTGCTGAGTTGGACGGCTATGTGTCGTTCGGCGACGGCAAGAATTGGGAGCGCGAGTTAGCGAAAGAGCTTCGCGGAGCCGGAGGTACCATTCGATCCGGGCGGCGTTCTTAGAGCAATTCCAGGAAAAGTGCGTAGCGGTTTTCCGTCCGGAATTGCGTAAGAACAAATACTTAGAGCGGTTCGGCGATTCTATCAAAAGCTGAACCGCTCGAGGCGAAATCTATCGTGCCCATGGCGGAGGCTCGCCCGTATTTCGCGCTGATCGCGCCGGGACACTGAACCAGCCCGATACCTATCAAAATTGAACAGCCGCACCGCACCGTTGGTGCGATGCGAGCAGATGAATTGCCTCAGGGCGCAAAGTCATTCCGGCGCCAGTACAGCAATCTTGAGGGTCTCTTTCTTGGCGCCGCTGAGTTGGATGGTCGCCGGGCCGGCGGCCGGCTTGAAGCGCACGCTCTTGCGGATCCGGGACAGGTCTTCATACCACTGAAACCCGCCAACTTCACGGCTTTGCCGTCCTGAACGACATCGATCCAGGCCTCATCGGACAGGCTGATCTGGAGTTCTCCCTCCGGGGGCACGGCCACGCTTGCCATCGCGCCGAATGTACCGGCTGCCGGCGCGCGTTCCGGCGGAACGGTGAAGCTGATCGTGTCGACCGGCACCAACGCCACATCTGCAGCCTCGCCGACCGAAAGGTCAGCGCCAGACTGCGCGGCGGGCGCCACCGCAAACAAGGCCTCCTCGCGCGTCACCGGCCATTTAAAAGCAGCACAACCGGTGTCGTCGGCGATGGCGACGCTGGTGCCTGCAACGATGGCGAATAGGCTGACGACGACTTTTCTCATGGCAAACGGAACCCACATGGTTGGAGTGTCTGGCTATCAATACAACTATAGCGATTTTATGCAACCATAGCGAGAAAAATATTGAGGGACGAGGAACATTTCCAATCACCGATTGTTGATGGCAGGCCGTGCGAAGTGAATGGTCCCTTGCCGGGCGATAATCTATGGCCAGTTCGGGGTAAAATGGAGCCTAGATGAAGCTTTTCGACGGTCTCGCCAGATATCAGCGGCAGGCTCTGGCTGTGCTTCGCATCATGACCGCGCTGCAGTTTATGGAGCACGGCACCCAGAAACTGTTCAATTTTCCCGTCAGCGATCATGCCGGCGCCCTGAGCGGCCTATCGCTGACCGCGGGCATCCTCGAATTCGCCGGCGGCATCCTGCTGGTATTGGGGCTGTTCACCAGGCCGGTCGCGTTCCTTCTCAGCGGCGAGATGGCGATCGCCTATTTCATGGCGCACATGCCAAGCGGCTTTTTCCCGGTCAACAATGGCGGCGATGCGGCAATCTCCTTCTGTTTCATCTTCCTCTATCTGGTGTTCGCCGGTCCCGGCGCTTTTGCGCTGGACAACCGCCGCAGCGCTTGAGGCGCCGACAAGCGGCGCCTTCACCCCCGCATCCGCTTGAGATTGGCGTCGAACAGCGGCGACGGCTGCACGCGCGCGCGATAACGCTTACCCAGCAGCTCAATCTCGAAGCCGTCGGCTTCGTCGGCGATCTCTTTCGGCACATAGCCCATGGCCACGGACGTCTTCGAATGGTGCGCGTAGCCGCCTGACGTGACCCAGCCGCGCACGACGCCGTCGAACCAGATCGGCTCGTCGCCGATGACGTCGGCGTCGGCCGCATCGACGACAAAGGCGCGCAGCCGCAGCTTGCCGCCTTGCTGGCGCTCGGCGAGTGCCGCTTGCTTGCCGACAAAATCGGTTTCTTTCCCGTAGGCGACGAAGCGATCGAGACCGGCCTCCAGCGGCCCGTAGATCGGCCGGTATTCGCGCGCCCACGAGCCGTAGTTCTTTTCCAGCCGAAGCGCGTTGAGCGCGCGCGAGCCGAACAGACCGATGCCGAATTCTTCGCCCGCCGCCATCAAGGTCTGGAATGCGGCGCGCTGATATTCCGGCGCCACCCAGACCTCGTAGCCAAGATCGCCCGTGTAGCTGACGCGGCCGACCAGACACGGTGCCATGCCGATGTCCATCTTGGCCGCGGCCATGAACGGAAACGCCGCATTCGACACATCCGCCCGCGTAACCTTTGCCAGCACGTCCCGCGCCCTCGGTCCGGCGATCGACAGGCCCGTTAGCTTCGCCCCCAGCGCCTCGATGCGAACCGAGCCATCTTGCGGCAGATGGGCCTCAAACCAGCGCATGTGATACTGCTCGGCAATGCCGGAGCCGGCGAGAAACCAGCCCTCCCCGTTGGAATTGGGGTTGCCGAGATTGGCCAGCGAGAAATCGCCGATCAGCCTGCCGTCTTCCTTCAGCATCGGCGCCAGCGTCATGCGGCCGGGTCTTGGCAGCTTGCAGGCAAGCAGGCGGTCGAGCCAGACCGCAGCGCCCTCGCCGGTCACCCTATATTTGGCGAAGTTCGAAATCTCCGACAGGCCGACACTTGTCCGCACCGTTCTCACCTCGTTTGCGACATGCTCGAAATCGCTTGAGCGCCGCCACGAGAACTCATCTTTGACGCCCTCGGGCGCATACCAAAGCGGCACTTCCAGTCCAAAGGCCACGCCCCATTGCGCGCCCTTGGCCGACAAGAGGTCGTAGACCGGCGTGGTCTTGAGCGGCCGCCCGGCAGGCAGCTCCTCATTGGGGAAGCGGATGGAAAAACGCCGCGAATAATTCTCGCGCACCTTGGCGTTGGTGTAGGCCATCGTTGCCCAGTCGCCGTAGCGCGAGACGTCCATCGCCCAGATATCGGCGCCGGGGTCACCCTCGATCATCCAGTTCGACAGTGCGAGCCCAACACCGCCGCCTTGCGAAAAGCCGGCCATGACACCGCACGCGACCCAGAAGCCCGGCAGGCCGCGCACCGGTCCGACCAGCGGGTTGCCGTCCGGCGCGAAGGTGAAGGGACCGTTGATGATCTGCTTGATGCCAGTGTTCTGGAAAGCCGGGAAATGCCTGAAGCCAACCTCCAGCGATGGCGCGATGCGGTCGATGTCGGGCTCCAGCAGTTCGTGGCCAAAATTCCACGGCGTCGAAAATTCGGACCATGGCTTGTTGGCCTTCTCATAGGTGCCCATCAGCATGCCGCCGCGCTCCTGGCGCAGATAGAGCTCGCCGTCGAAATCGACCGCATGGATGATCTCCGTGCCGGTCTTCTGGTTCCAGGCGGCGACTTCCGGCATGTCCTCGGTGATCAGATACATGTGCTCCATGGCCAGCACCGGCAGTTCCAGCCCGACCATGCGGCCGACCTCGCGCGCCCACAGGCCGCCGGCATTGACGACATGCTCGGCCACCACCTCGCCCTTGTTGGTGATGACGCGCCACAGCCCGTCGGCGCGGCGCACGATGTCCTCGACCTTGGTGAAGCGCTCAACCTCGGCGCCAAGCTTCCTCGCGGCCTTGGCATAGGCATGGGTGACCCCTGAAGGATCGAGGTGGCCATCCTCCTTGTTGCGGACAGCGCCAACGAACTGCTTCGGGTCGAGCAGCGGCATCAGCTCGGCCGCTTCGTTAGGCGAAATCTCCTCGAGATCGATGCCGAGATAGCGGCCCTTGGCGACGACGCCGCGCAGCCAGTCGAGCCGCGCCTCGGTCGCCGCCAGAAGCACGCCGCCGGTCAGATGCACGCCGGTCGCCTGGCCGGACAGTTCCTCGATCTCCTTGTAGAGCGAGATCGTGTATTTCTGCAGCTTGGCGACGTTGGGATCGCCATTGATCGTGTGCATGCCGCCGGCCGCATGCCAGGTCGAACCGGAGGTCAGCTCATCGCGCTCCAAAAGCACGACGTCGGTCCAGCCGTGACGCGCCAGATGGAACAGCACGGAACAGCCGACGACACCGCCGCCTATGACCACGACCTTTGCATGCGATTTCATGGGTTTTCTCGTTATTTCAATGAGTTGGAGGGGAACGATGAATCGGGACGGGAGGAGCCAAGCCACCCCCCTCTGGCCTGCCGGCCATCTCCCCCTCAAGGGGGGAGATCAGCAGCGACGGCGCCGCCATGCTTCTTTCAACGTTGGTGATTAGCGAAGGAAAACGTGACAGCCAATCTCCCCCCTTGAGGGGGAGATGTCCGGCAGGACAGAGAGGGGTATACGAGCGCAAACCTGTGGCCATCACGGCTCACCCGCCCCAATCGCTTCCTTGCGCTTCGCCACATACGCCTCCAGCGCCTCGCGCACAGAAATGTCCATCGTCGGCTCGACATAATCCTCCAGCGCTTTCTTCCACAGCCGCGTTGCGCGCGCCGTGGCGTCGAGCCCGCCGGCCTCTTGCCACGCCTCGTAGTTCTGCCAGTTGGAGAGCATTGGCTGGTAGAAGGCGGTGGCGTAGCGCTCCAGCGTGTGCGGCTCGCCGAAGAAATGGCCGCCGGTCGGCACAGCACCCAGCGCCTCGACGGCGAGTTCGGCCTCGTTGACTTCGATCGGGCGCAAAAACTCCATCATGTGCTGGATCATCTCGACGTCGATGATGAACTTCTCGAACGATGCGGTCAGCCCGCCTTCCTGCCAGCCGGCGGCGTGGTAGACGAGATTGCCGTGGCCAAGTACCCCGCCCCACAACGCCATCAGCGTCTCATAGGCGCCTTGCGCGTCAGCGGCGTTGGAGGCGGAGCCCGGCGTCGTCCGGTAGGGCAGTCCATAGCGCCGTGCCAGCTGCCCGGAGGCGATGTTGGCCTTGGTGTTCTCCGGCGTGCCGAAGGCCGGCGCACCGGACTTCATGTCGACATTGGAGGTGAAGGCGCCATACATGACCGGAGCGCCAGGGCGAACAAGCTGGGTCAAGACCACGCCGAACAGCGCCTCGGCATTCTGCTGCGCCAGCGCGCCGGCAAGCGTCACCGGGCTCATCGCCCCCATCAGCGTGAACGGCGTCACCGCGACCGACTGGCCGAATTCGGCCATGGTCATCAGCCCTTCGGCCATCATCTCGTCGAAGCGGCGCGGCGAGTTGACCGAGATGATGGTGGTGACGCCGGGATCGTCGCGCATCTGGTCGAGACTCAAGCCCCGCGAAATCGCCATCATTTCGATGCCGTCGAGCGCCCTGCCCCGGCCGATCGCCGAGACGTGAAAACCTTTGTCGGTCAGCGTCAGATTGGCGAAATAGGTGTCGAGGTGGCGTGAATTGGCCGGCAGTTCCACCGGTGCGCAGACCTGGTTGCCCAGCATGTGGATGCAGTTGAAATGCTGCGCCAGCCGGGTGAGATCGCTGTAGTCGCGCAAATTACCGGCACGGCGGCCGCGTTCCATATCGTGCACGTTGGGCGGTCCGGCGACGAGCGTAAAATTGATAGTGTTACCGCCGAGATGGACGGTATGGGCCGGGTTGCGCGGCGTAAGCCGGTAACTCGACCGCGTCGTCTTCAGTGCCTCATCGACCATGCCCCGGTCGATGCGGATGGTCATCGACGCATGATCGACCTTGGCCCCGGCCTTCTCAAACAGCGAAAGCGCTCGCGGGCTCATCACCTCGATGCCAAAATTCTCCAGGATATGCATCGACGCCTGGTGAATAGCCTCGATCTGCTCGGCCGAGAGCATCGCCATTGGCGGATAGGGATTGGTGACGCGGCGCAGCGGCAGTTGCGGGATGGCAGCCGGTCCCCTGTTGCTGGTTCGCTCAGCGCCGCGCTTGCGTCTCGGTTCAGTCATGCGGCGCATCAAAGCGCCGACACGATGATCGGGCTGTCAGAAATCCGCCACTCGCGGGCGTGATTTTAGCCAAGGCGGCATTTTGGGAATTTTATTCCAACAAAAGCGACAGAAAACGTCGGAATATCCATCCTCGCTGTGCCCCGGCCAAAGCAGCCGATGAGCCGTTAAGAAACGCCGCAAGATTCCCTTTATGTTTTCGGCCTAATCCTCCTCCGATGCGTAGGTCAAGTTTTAGTAAAATTGTAGCTGTTACCGTGCTGCTCGTGCTGTCGGCCTGCGCGACGCCGCCGAGCCATATCAACGATGTCTGCGCCGTCTTCGACCAGAATGACGGTTGGTTTGACAACTGGCAGGCAGCGGCCGAACGCGCCGAGCAGAAATACGGTGTGCCAGTTCCTGTGCTGATGGCGACGGTGCGCAAGGAATCCGGCTTCAAGAGCAATGCCAGGCCGCCGCGCACCAAGCTTCTCGGCTTCATTCCCTGGAAACGTGTCTCCAGCGCCGCCGGCTTCTCGCAGGCGCTGGACGGCACCTGGGCGCAATATCAAAGCGAGACGGGCAGCTGGGCGGCGCGCCGCACCAGGTTTGCCGATGCCGTCGATTTCGTCGGCTGGTATCATTCCAAGACATCAGACACGCTCGGCGTCGCCCGCAACGACACCTACAATCTCTATCTGGCCTATTATCTCGGCTGGACAGCCTACGGCCGCGGCAATCGCGGCGACGCCGGCGTGCAGCGCTACGCGCGGGCCACCGAGCAGATGGCGCAGGACTACGCCGCGCAGCTACGCCAATGCGCGCGTTGACGGCGCCACGGATCTAACCCTCCGTCAGCTTCGGCCGCTTTCCATGTGGACGCTTGGGCGGGGTGCCGGCAAAGCCCGGACCCACACCTTGCGGCGCGTCGTCCGGCACGCCTTCATTGGCGGCATGCTCCTTGTCGAACTTGATCACCGGCTCCATTTTCGCCAGCACATCGTCGGCAAGCCAGCACAGGCTCATATGGCCGTCGCCGAGATGCTTGACCGGCGGCACCTGCGTCTCGCAAAGATTGTCCGGCACCAGCCTCTTGTAGCCGCAGCGCGTCTGGAACGGACATCCGGTTGGCGGGTTCATCGCTGACGGAATGTCGCCCTCCAGCACGATGTGCTTCTTGATCACACTGGTGTCGGCGATCGGGATCGCCGACAGCAGCGCCTCGGTATAGGGATGATAGGGCGGCGAAAAGATCTGGTCTGTCGTGCCCTGCTCGACGATATAGCCGAGATACATGACGACGACGCGGTCGGCGATGTAGCGCACCACCGACAGGTCATGGCTGATGAACAGCATCGTCGTCTTGTTCTTGCGCTGGATGTCCATCAGGAGCTCGGTCACCGCCGCCTGCACCGACACGTCGAGCGCCGAGACCGGCTCGTCGGCCACCACCACCTTGGCGTCACCGGCAAAGGCCCGCGCCACGCCGATGCGCTGCTTCTGGCCGCCTGAGAGCTGGCGTGGCTTGCGGGTCTCGAACGCCCGCGGCAGCTTCACCAGGTCGAGAAGCTCCAGCATGCGCTTGCGGCGATCGGCGACGGTGTTGCCGACATTGAACTTTTCCAGCGTGCGGATGATCTGCGAGCCGACCGAGTGGCTGGGATTGAGCGTGTCGAACGGATTCTGGAACACCATCTGGATCGACGACACCGTCTCGACGCTGCGCTTCTCGACGCCGGTCGACTCGATCCGCTGGTTGCCGAGGGTCACAGTGCCGGAGCTTGCCGTCTCCAGCCCGAGCAGCACCTTGGCCAGCGTCGACTTTCCGCAACCTGACTCGCCGACGATGGCGACGGTCTCGGATTCGCGCGCCATGAAGGAGATCGTCTCGTTGGCCTTGACGACGCGGCCTTCGCTTGAGCCGAACACTTCGCTGCCGCCGACCTTATAGTATTTCCTGAGGTCCTCGATCTTGAGCACCGGCGCGCCGGGCTCGACGCGCTCGTTGACCTTCTTGGCGCCGGGCGGCAGCGCCTCCCAGTCGATCTCGTTGAAGCGCACACAGCGCGAAAAATGGCCTTCATGGCCGTCGACCGCGATCATCGGGATTTCGGCGGCGTTGCAGACGCCCTCGACGAAATGGTGGCAGCGAGGGCCGAAATTGCAGCCCTTCGGCCGCTCGTGCGGCAGCGGCAATTGCCCCGGGATGGAGATCAGAGGCCGCGAATTCTTGTCGGCGCCGGGCAGCGGGATCGAGCGGAACAAGCCTTGCGTGTAAGGATGGCGCATCCGGTCGAAGACGTCCTTGATCTTGCCGGTTTCCACCGCCTCGCCCGAATACATCACCGTGATGCGGTCGCAGGTCTCCAGGATCAGGCCGAGATTGTGCGACACGAAGATCATCGAGGTGCCGAACTTCTCGCCGAGCCCCTTGACCAGGTCGACGATGCCGGCTTCCACCGTTACGTCGAGCGCAGTCGTCGGCTCATCGAGCAGGAGCAGCGCCGGCTTCGACAGCAGCGCCATGGCGATGACGATGCGCTGTTGCTGGCCACCGGAAAGCTGGTGCGGAAAGGAGCGCATCATGCGCTCGGGATCGGGCAGCCTGACCGAGCGCACCATTTCAAGCGCGCGCCTATAAGCCTCCTCCTTCGATACCTTGTCGTGGATCAGCGGCACTTCCATCAGCTGCTGACCGACCTTCATCGCCGGGTTCAGGCTGGCCATCGGCTCCTGGTAGATCATCGCGATCTTGTTGCCGCGGATGGCGCGCAGTTCCTCATCGGACAGCTCGCCCATGTCCTTGCCCTGGAACTTTATCCGGCCGCCGACGATCTTTCCGATGTTGGAGAGGTCGCGCATGATGCCGAGCGACACGGTCGACTTGCCGCAGCCGGATTCGCCGACGATGCCCATCGCTTCGCCGGGCATGACCGTGCAGGAGAAGTCCATAACGGCCGGTATCTCACCCTTGCGGGTGAAGAAGGAGATCGACAGGTTCTCGATCTCGATGATCGGCCCATTGGTCGGCTTGGCGGGATTTCGAACTGCCTCATTCATGGGTCGCTCCAATCCTGGTTCTTCTAAGTAGGGTCGAAGACCCGTCCATCAATCTTTCATCGATTGTTCACGCAGCGAGTCGGCCAGGAGATTAAGGCCCAGCACGAACGACATCAGCGCGATCGTCGGCGGCAGCGCCGGATGGATGAAGGAGCGCAGCAGCCGGCTGGCATCCTTGATCGCGGTGCCCCAGTCCGGGCTCTCTGGCGCCAGCCCTAGGCCGAAATAGCCGAGCGTGCCGAGCAGGATCGTGGTGTAGCCGATACGCAGGCAGGCATCGACGATCAGCGGCCCGCGGGCATTGGGCAGTATCTCCCACAGCATGATGTACCAGGGCGATTCACCGCGCGTTTGCGCCGCCGCCACATAGTCGCGCGTTTTGATGTCCATGACCAGGCCGCGCACGATGCGGAACACGCCGGGGCTGGACGCGAACACCACCGCCACGAAGATATTGAGCTGGTTGGGATCGATGTGGATGATCCTGAACGGGTCGGCATCGAAGACCAGGCCGGCATAGACCCAGCCGCCAATGATCAGCGTCAGTCCCAGGAGGATGTAGAGGCGGTCGGGCCGTTTCTTGTAGCGCGTCCAGAACAGCACGCTGAAGAAGATGATCGGGAACAGGAAGAACAGGCCGGCCATCATGTAGGGAATCGGTGTCTCCATGATGCCCGGCGTCACCAAGAGGTAGAACAGGAGGATCACCGGGAAGGCGAGCACCAGATTGGCGAGGAAGGACAGCACGGTGTCGATCCTGCCGCCGTAATAGCCGGCCGGCAGGCCGAGCGTGATGCCGACCATCAGCGCGAAACCGGTCGCCGCCGGCGCGATGATCAGCACGATCTGGCTGCCATAGACCATGCGGCTGAACACATCGCGGGCAAGCTTGTCGCCGCCGAACAGGTAGACAAGTCCGGATTGCGGCTCGACCGCGCCCGGCAGCGCGTCCTTCATGATCGGGATCTGGACAAGCGGATTGAAGGGCGAGATGGTCGACGCGAAGATCGCCGTGAACAGCCAGAATAGGCAGATGCCGACGCCGACGATGCCGACGCTGCTGTCGAACAGCTGACCGTAGAGGCCAAGCCTCTTCTTGTAGGCGAAGCTCGCCCCCATCACCAGGACGAGAGCGATCCAGACCGGCCAGAAACGCGCAAGCACGCCAAGCACCACGTTGAAGGCGCCGATATATTCAAGCTGCATCCGCCCGATCCCCTATTGAACTCTGATACGCGGATTGAGAAACGCATAGCCGACATCGGAAATGAGCTGCGTGATCAGGACGATGAACACCGAGACCAGGGAGCAGCCGAGCAAAAGATCGATGTCGTTGTTGCCGGCCGCCTCGACCAGCGTGTAGCCGAAGCCTTGATAGCGGAACATCACCTCGACGATGACGACGCCGGTGAGCAGCCAGGGAAATTGCAGCATGATGACAGTGAACGGCGCGATCAGCGCGTTGCGCAGCGCGTGCTTGACCACGACGCTGCCGAAGGAGAGGCCCTTCAACCGGGCGGTGCGGATATATTGCTGCGTCATCACCTCGACCATCGAGGCGCGGGTCATGCGGGCGATGTAGCCGATACCGTAGATCGCCAGCGTCATGACAGGCAGCGTGAAGTTGTAGAAGGTGATGCCCCGGCTGGCCGAAGCCGCCGAACCGTTCAGCAGGCCGAGCCATGAGGCGAAGATGACGGTAAAAATGACGCCCGACACATATTCGGGCGTCGCCGTCGAGGCGATCGAGGCGACGGACAATGTCCGATCGGTTCGCGACCCCTCGCGCATGCCGGCGAGGATGCCGATCAGAAGCGAAATCGGCACCATCACCACAAGCACCCAGAACATCAGGATGCCGGTGGCGCCGAGCGCCGGGAAAAGCTTCGACGCGACCGTCGTCTTGAACTTGGTCGAGCAGCCGAAATCACCCTGCAACACGCCGGAGAAGGTCGGCTCGACAGGATCGTTGCAGAAGGAAAAACGTCGCCCGGGTTTGCCCGTTGCCGGGTCTGTGACCGGCTGCTTGGGCACGACACCCAGCCATTGGCCGTAGCGGGAGAAGAAATTCTGGCGGTAGCCATGATTGACCAGCCAGCTTTCGAGCTGCTCGGCCGAGGTGTGCATTTCGGTCTGGCTAATCGCCAGCTTTTTCAGATTGGGGTCGAGATTGATCAGGAAGAACACGACCAACGTCAGGCACAGCATCGTCAATGCCATGGTGCCGAGGCGTCGAAGGATGAAAGAAAGCATGGCGGTCCCCTGCCGGTCTGGTTGGGGTTGAGGCCGGCTTGGAACCAGCTCAGCCGCTATCGGCGGAGCTGGCTGTCAAACGGACCCTCAGAATGCGATCAACCCTGTCTTATTGCACGCCCTCATCCGAAGAGTTTGCGCTTTTTTGCTGCGCCGACTTTCGGTTGTGGGATCATGCATGGCGTGGGTGGAAGGGGCGAACCGCCCCTTCCACGATCGATCCGATCAGGCCTCGTCGAGCCAGACCTTGCCGTAATCGCGCTCGAAGGTCGGGTGCATGGCGTAGTTCTTAACCGCCGCGACCGAATGGCTGTACAGCTTGCGCCAGTAGGGCTGGATGATGATGCCGGAATCCTGCAGGATCTGCTCGATGTCCTTCATCATCTCCTTGCGCTTGGCGGCGTCGGCGACCGAAAGCGCGGCGTTGAGCTTGGCATCCCACTCGGGATTCGACCAGGCAGTTTCGTTCCAGGCTTCTCCGGTGCGGTAGCCGATCGCCAGAACCTGGACGCCGAGCGGCCGCATGTTCCAGTTGGTCATCGACAGCGGATACTTCGTCCAGTCGTTCCAGAACGTCGAACCCGGCAGCACCGTGCGCTTCACCTTGATGCCGGCGTCGCGCATCTGCGCGGCGATCGCATCGCCGGTGTTCTTGTGCCAGTCTTCGTCGACCGTGATCAGCTCGTGCTCGAAATCGGCCTGCCCGGCTTCCTCCATCAGCGCCTTTGCCTTAGCCGGATCGCGGGCAATCTTCGGCAGCTCGTAATATTCCGGATGGATCGGGGCGACATGGTGGTTTTCGGCGACAGTACCGGCATCGCCACCGCCCAGCTGGAGCACGACAGCGTTGTCGACTGCGAGCTGCAGCGCGTTGCGGACCTTCTGATCATCATAAGGCTTGTTGGCCACGTTGGTGCGGCAGACGATGGTCGCTGCGGTGACCACCTCGTACTTGACCAGGTCGACACCGTCGAGGATCGACACATAGTCGGCTGACGTCTCGAAATTGGTATGGACCTCTCCCGATTCGAAGGCGCTGACCGTGGCCGCCGGATCGGTGCCGTAGTCGATGAACTCGATGCCGTCGAGAAAGACCTCGCCGTCCCACCACTTGTTGTCTTCGCGGCGCTTGTAGACGACTTTCTGGCCGACATCGTAGGAGACGAGCTCGAAGGGGCCGGTGCCGATCGGGCAGGCTTTGAAATCGCCACCCTTTTCGTCGAAGGTCTTGTGGACGACGAGACCGGGATAGTCGCACACGTTGGGGATGAGGGCGATATCCGGCGTGCTGAGCTTCAGCTTCACCGTCAAATCGTCGACCTTGGTGACTGCGCTCTCATCCAGCTTGTCGTCCTTGACCAGCGAGCCGAGACGGCCGGGCATGGAATTGCCTTCGGCCTTCTTGTCGGCCCAACGCTTGAAGTTGAAGATGACATCGTCCGCGGTGAACGGATCGCCGTTGTTCCAGGTGACGCCCTTGCGCACATGCAGCGTGTATTCGGTGGCGTCGTCATTGACGTCCCAGCTCTCGAGCAGATAGGGGCGGAACGTGTATTCGTTTGTGTACTTGACCAACGGCTCGAGCGCCTGGCGCTCGGCATTGGCGATTTCCGACCAATCGGCCTTGCGCGGATCCTTCGGATCCTTGATCCACATAGCGACCTTCAATATGCCGCCCTTCTTGCCCTCCACGTCCTGCGCTCTCGCCGGCGTCGGGTCGGCGAGGCCGATCATGCCATAGGCCATCGCCGTGGACGCGCCGAAGACGCTGGCCAAAGCGAGAAACTCGCGGCGATCGACACGTCCGGCCCTGGCTTCTTCGGCCATTGCGTGGATGTGATCCGGAACGCGATCGCCATTACTCTTGTAGATTGTCATCACGAACTCCCATTGTTGGCTTTCTGCCTTTTACCATTCCGCATCCGGGCCGTGATGTCAAAAACGGCACGGATTGGGAACATGCCAAGGAATGTGCAACTTTGGAAGGGAAGCAGTTCGCGTGATAACGACAGTCTTGGCGCAAAATTGCTATTGCCCGGCAGATTTCGCTCGAATATCCGGCATCGATTAAACTGAGACATTCACTACAGCGCCGCGCGTCCTCGTGGACGCGCAAAGGACGCTGTAGCGCTTTGATTTTGCGCATAATCCTTTGCCGAAAATCGATTTCGATTTTCGGGGTCATGCGCGAAGGTCTGCACGGCGCCAGTTGATCGCGGATGTCGTGCAAAAACGGCGGCGGCGGCAGGCTTCAGTACTCGCGCTCGTAGAAAACGCCGCCCTTGGCTTCGCCGGCGTCGGTGGCCTCGCCGCGCAATTTGACGCCGCGCCCGACGTCGAGATCGATCGCCGCCTTGCCCGAACCCGGCTTGTCGCCTTTCTGGATCGTCACATAGGTGCGGTCGTTGAGATATTTGCCGGCCGAGACCGCGGTGCCGCCCTCCTCGTCCGTGATGACGTCGAGATCGTCGACGCCGATCGCGCTGCGCAGGTTCTGGAGCAGCGACGTCGAGCCGCCGACACCGGCCAGTTGCGCGGCGGCTTCGGCAAGCTGGGCGATCTGCAGCGGCGACAGGTTCGACATCGAGCGGCCGAAAATCAGTTGCGCCAGAACCTCGTCTTCCGGCAGCGCCGGCACCGACGAGAAATTGAATTTCGGATTGGTCGCCTCGCCCGATACCACGATGGTGACGGTGGCGCTGCTCGTCGTCGATGTCGCTGTGAGGTTGAGATAAGGCACCAGAGACCCTGAAAAGCCGACCGTGCCTTCGGTGAAGGTCAGCCGCTTGGCAAGGATCGTCAGCCGCCCGCGCTGCAAGGTGAAGGTGCCGACCGCTTGCGGCGACGACGCCGGGCCGGTCAGCCGCAGCGAGCCGCCAAGCTCGGCATCGACGCCCCTGCCCTGGATGAATATCTGGCTCGGCGCGTTGACCGTGACATCAAGATTGAGGCCGCTGCCACCGCTGCTGCCGCTCGCCGTCGCCGGGCGCAACGCCTTGTCCTGCGCGCGCACGGCGGCCGGTGCATTCTTGTGCTTGACGTCGAGCGCCGCCAGCGAGCCCGGCAGTTTTTCGGGAACGGTGATGACGGTCTTGGCCAGGTTGACCGTGCCCGAAATCACCGGCGCCGATGCGAGCGGACCCCTGATAGTCAGGTCGCCGCCGAGATTGGCGGTGACCACCCTGCCGTCGGTGTAGCGGCCGTCGACGAGCTTGACCGTCAGGTCGGCCGGAAAACCTTGCGCCGGAACGATGCCGACGGTGCCGCTGGCAGACAGGCTGCCGCGCGTCGACAGCGTGCCGGTCAGGCGGTTGATTCTGGCGACGCCGCCGCCGATTGCGACATCGGCGGCGATATCGTTGATCGCAAGGCCCGAGCGTGCATCGATCAAACGGGCACCTGACGTGCGGACCGTGCCTGAGATCACCGGCGATGTCGCCGGGCCGCGCACCTGCAAATTGACGTCGGCCGTGCCGCTCAAGGACAGGCCTTGCGCAGCGAGTGTCCGAGTGAGGAAGGCGAACGGCACCTTGCCGGAAAAGTCGAGATCAAGGGTGGGCGTGCCTGATGTCGTCATCGTGCCGCCGCCCCTGAGACCGAGGCCGGCGCCGTCGCTCATGTCGGCGTCGAAGGCCAGTCTGTTGCCCGAATATGTGCCGGAGGACGAAACACCCATGCCGCCGAAACCGGCACCGCGGGTCTGCGACGTCTGGACGCCTGCGGCGTCGATCTTGAAGGCAACGGCCGGATTGGCCGGCGCGCCCGTCACCTTAACCGTGCCCGAGATCGAGCCGGCGGCATCGAGGCCCGGCGAGAAACTGTTGGCGAGCGAGATCGGCACCCGGGCCAGCGTCGCGTTGAGATCGAGCGCCTGCCCAGCCTTGCCCGTGACCGTCGCCGTGCCGCCGCCGAGGTCGAGCACGAGCCTGTCCAGGTTGGTGGTGCCGTTGGCGATGGTGATGGTCGAGGCCTGGGCGATCGCCGCCTTGATGCCACGCATGGTCGCCTCGCCGGAGGTGAGCTCGACCGTCGTCGTGCCACTGGCGATCCTGACGCGGCCGGCGGCCCTGGCCGGAATATCCTTGACGGTGGCGCCGCCGGAAAAGCCGGTCCAGTCGGCCTCGCGCTTGAGGTCGACATCGATGCCGCGAATGACGGTGCCGCCGGAGGTGACGCTGTCGGCACGGATTTTTCCGGAGATCACTGGCGCGGCGAGATAATTGGCGATCTGCGCATCGATTGTGACCGTCTTTGCCGAAAGATCGCCGCGCGAAATCGAAGCCGTCGAAGCCTTGATGGTGACCTCAGGCGCATTGCCGGTCTTCGAGAAGACGATCGTGCCGCGCACGTCGCCTTCCGCCTTTTCCAGCGCAAGCGCTGCGAGCGGTCCGATATCAGGCAGGTCGAGCGCCACGGTGCCATCAGGCACGAAGGCATTATCAAGTGCCAGGTCGCCCGATATCCGGTTCTTGCCGAGCGACAGCAGAAGCCCGTTGATGGCGCGCTTGCCGTCGGACGTCGCCAGCACGGCACTGCCTTGCAGGGCCTGGCCCGCGACATTTCCGGTCAGTTGCACATTCGCCGCCGGGTTGGCGGCATCGGCCTTGCCGGTGGCGGTGAGCCTCAGCCCGGTGATCTCGCGTTCAGCCACCGAAAGCCGGTCGCTGTTCACCGTCAGCGACAGGTCGGGCGCCGTGCCGGCGCCTTGCGCGTTGAGCGCGAAAGCGATGGCGCCCTTGGCATCCCCGGACAGAAGAGAGATGTCGGCCAGCGCGCCCTTGATGTCGGCGGCGAGTTTGTTGTCGGCAAGGCTGGCCTGCCCGTCGGCGGTCAGCGCGCCGGACACCAGCCGGATCGCGTTGGCGGTGACATTGCCATTGGCGTCACGCTTCAGCGCGGCACTGAGTTCCGTCCGCTCCGCGAGCACACCGCGCGCTGCCGCCGGCAGCGCTGCGGAAGCCGCATCCGCGCTAAGGTTGAGATCGATGGCGCCGTCGGCCAGTGAGACCCTTCCGTTGAAGCTGGTGTTCAGCGCGTCGCCCGTCACCGACCCGCTGTCGATGACGAAGGTGTCAGCGGCGAGACTGCCGGCCACCTTGGCGGTGATCTTGCCGGCGATCAGCGGCGCGATGGTCGGATTGTCCAAGCCGATCTTGTCCGCCGTCACCGTGCCGGAGATCGGTCCTGTCCGGCTTTTCACGTCGAAGGCGTCCGAGTGCAATGCCAAGGTGAGCCTCTCGACCTTGGTAAAGTTCGTCGCGACCGAAGGCAGGAAAGCGGAGATATCGAGCTTCGGCTGTGTGCCCTGCCCCGCAGCCTTTACCGAAAGCGCCTGCAGCTCGAGCTTGATCGGGCTTTCGGTGCTGCCAAACGCCAGCGGCAGGCTCGGGCCGGTCGAGGCCAGGTCGAGCGCAAAATCGCTGATGCCGTTCGGATTGATGGTGCCGGCGGCCTTGCCGGAAACCTTATCTCCGGTAAGCGTCGCTTGATCGATGGCGATGCCACTGGCGGATGAGAAGCTGCCTGCCGCATCGACATTGAGCGGACCGAGTCCCGCCTGGCGCGTCTGGCTGGTTTCGGCGCCGTTGAGTTGCGCATTGAAACGAATGTCGGGGGCAGCCGACGGTCCCGTCACTTGCGCCGTTCCGCCGAGCGTGCCCGCGGCGTCGAGGCCGGGTGAAAAATCATTGGCAAGGGCGGCCGGCAGCGCTGAAAACTCTGCCGCGAGGTCGAGTGTCTGGCCGGCAGTGCCGGACACGGACACCGATCCGCCGCCAACATCGAGCATCAGCTTCTCGATGCTGGCTGCGCCATTGGCGATGCTCAAGCTCGACGGCTGTGCGATCGCTGCCTTGATGCCACGGATGGTCGCTTCGCCCGAGGCGATCTCGACGCTTGTCGTGCCGTCCGCGATCTTCACCCGGCCTTTGGCCGTGGCCGGAATGCCGGCCACGGTGGCGCCACCGGAAAACCCGGTCCAGTCGCCGTCGCGCTTCAAATCGACTCCGATCCCGCTGACCACGGTGGCCCCCGATGTGACCGTATCGGCCTTGATGGTGCCTGAGATCGCCGGGGCCTTGAGGTAGTTGGCGACCAGCGCGTTGACGGCAATGGTCTTCGCCGCCAGATCGCCGCGCGAAATCGAGGCGCTGGTCATATCGATCGCAACTGCCGGCGCGCCGCCATCATTCGAGAGGCGGATGCTGCCCTGCACGTCGCCCGTCGCCGTCTGCCCTGCAAGTGCGGCCAACGGGCCGATATCGAGCGCTTCGAGTGTCAACGTGCCGAGCGGCAGCAAGCTGTCGTCGAGAGCGAGATCACCCGAGACCTTGTTGTCCGCCAGCGACAGGCTAAGCCCGTTGAGGGAACGCTTTCCGTCACGCGTGACCAGTGATGCCCTGAGATCGAGTGGCTGGTCGTCGACAGATCCGGTCAGTGAGACATCGGCGGCGGGGTTGGCGATGTCGGCCTTCCCGGTCGCCGCCAGCTTGATCGTCTTGACCGTATGACCGGACGCCGTCAGGCTGTCGCTGTCGGCCGAGACCGAGAAATCCGGCGCCGTGCGCGCGCCGCTCGCCGTCAGCGCGAAATCGACGGCCCCGCCGACGGGTACGCCAACCATGGGCGACAGCACCGAAACGTCACCGAGCGTGCCCTTGATGTCGGCCTGAATATCGGTGCCCGTCGCGCTGGCAGTGCCGCTGGCGCTGAGCGAGCCCGAAGTGAATTGCAGCGCATTGGCGGCAAATGAGCCTTGCGGATCGCGGGTCGCCGTCGCCGAGAATGTCACACGCTCGCCGAGAACCGAGCGGATCTGCGGCGGCAGCGCGGTCGAGACGGCATCGGCATTCATCTTGAGCGTCATCGCCAGATCGGCCAGCGTCACCCTTGACGTCACCGAGGCGTTGAGCGCGTCGCTGCGCAGCGTGCCTTGATCGACGACGATCTCGGCCTTGCTGACCGATCCGGCGAGGTCCGCTGTCACCCTGCCGGTCACCAGCGGCGCCAGCGTCGCCACGTCCGTGTTCAGGCCACCGGCCGCAAGCTTGATGGTGACCGGTCCGCTGCGGTCCTGGATGTCGAAGCCGTCGGAATGGATTTCAGCCGTCAGATCGTCCACCCGCGTGCCGCCCGCCACCACCGAGACCAGAGACGCGCCGATGTCGACGATCGGCGCCTTGCCGCCGCCGAACGCGCGGGCCGTGGCGCCGGTGATCGCGACGGTCACCGGCTGCGCCGCAGTGCCGAGGCTGAGCACAATCGGCGGACCCTTGGCGGCGAGCTCCACCGAAAGATCGCTGGCGCCATTGGGGTCGATGATGCCCGCGGCGGTGCCAAGCACGGCATCGCTGTCGATATTGGCGCGCTCGACTTCGACGCCGCCCGTCACGATCGCGGTTCCGGCGAGGTCGAAGCTGGTTTTGCCGGTAAACAAGGGTTTCAGATTGTCGGGTATGAAGCGCTGGAAGTCGCCATCGCCCTTGGCCTCGACATAGTTGCCCTTGTCGGTGAGCTGGTGGCGGCCGGTGAGTTGGGTGACGATCTGGCCGTCGACGACGAAGGTGCCGATGCCGCTCCAGTTGGCGACCGGCCCCGTGCCCGTGACGACGATGTCGACCGGAGGCGTATCCGGCAAATTGAGCAGATTGGCGATGATGCCTCCCGCCGGCTCGGACGCCTTCAGATCGAGGTCGAGCTTGTTGTCGGCGGGCGCAAAATGGATGTTGGCGTCGACCTTGCCTTGCTTGCCGTCGTGGCGGGTGATGTTGAGGTTGGTTTCGAGCGCCAGTGGCGCCGCGTCGGCCTTGAACGCACCCTTGGCCGCCAGCTCTGCGATGCCGCTGCCGGCCAGGGCCTGCCCGAGCGCAATTTCTGGCAGGTCGATCTGCTTGATGTCGAGCGACACCGGCAGTGTGGTGGCACCACCTTGGCTCGGCTGCGTGCCGGCCACCGGCAATCGCGCCAGCTCGATGCGATCGGCGGCGATGCGGCCGGCGCTGAAGCTTTTTGACAGAAGTTCCAGCGGTGACCAGTCGACGGCCACCTTGCGCGCCACCAGCCAGGCGCCCTGGCGATCTTCCAGCACCACGTGGTCGACGGTCAGCGCGCCGGACCAGATGCCGTCGATGCCGCTTACCGTGACCTTCCGGTCATCGGTCGACGCCACGGTCGAGATGAGGCCGGCGAGATTGTCGCGGCCGCGCTCGGTCTTGGTCAGCACGACGAGCGCACCGATCACCGCCGCCACTAGGATGAGCAGCGTGTAAAGGACAATGCGGAGGATGCGCTTGAACATTGTCATCAGAACGCCTGGCCGATGCCGGCATAGATGCCGAAACGCGGGTCGTCGGGACCCCGGTTGAGCGGCACCGCCGCATCCACGCGCAGCGGTCCGAACGGCGTAATATAGCGCAGGCCGACGCCGGCGCCGACCTTCATGTCGGAAAAATCCGGGAACTGCTCGGTCGAGACCGTGCCGGCATCGACGAACGGCACGACGCCGATCGTGTCGGTGACGGCGATGCGCATCTCGAGCGAGGTCTCGAAGTACGAAAGCCCACCGATCGGCTCTCCGTCGATGTCCTTCGGACCGATGCCCTGATAGGCATAACCGCGCACCGAGCCGCCGCCGCCGGCATAAAAACGCCGGTCGGCCGGAACGTCCTGAAGGCCGGCACCGATGATCGAGCCGATGGCGACGCGTTCGGCCAAGACGAACTTCGAGGCCGCGTCGATCGACTGATAGGCCGATCCTTCGCCCCTCAGCTTGACGAAGGCCGCACCGTTCAAAATGTCGTAGCTCGGCTCGACATAGGCCAGCGCCCTGAATCCCGTCGTCGGGTTCAGCCGGCTGTCGCGATTGTCGTAGACATATTGCAGCGGAACGCTCGCGATCAGATAGGTGTGCTTGCCGAAGGAATCGGTGATCTTCGAATAGTCGAGCGCGACTTCCGCAGAAACCGTCTGCTGCTTGTCGAGTTCATAGGACAGACCGGTGTTGCCCTTAACCGCGAAATGGTCGTAGGCGTCGGGATGCTCCAATACGGTGTTGACGCCGGCGAAGAATTTCGACGCCGGCCCCACCACGCCCGGCTTTTCGAACATGATGCCGGCATTGTAGTTGAGCTCGGTCAGGTCGTTGCTGCCGATGCCGCTGATTGCACCCTCGATGCGCAGCTTTTCGGCACGGCCGAACAGATTGCGGTGGCCCCAATAACCTTCGAGGCCGAGCCCTTCGGTGTTGGAGAAGGTGCCGCCAATGCCGAAGTAGCGCGGCTTGCGCTCGCTCACTTCGACTCCAATCGGGATGTTGCCGTCGGCGTCGAGGCTGTCGGCCTCCTTCAGCGTCACGCTGTTGAAGACTTCCAGCCCGAGCAGCCGGTCGCGCGCCTCGTCGACCTCTTCCGGCGAATATTGGCGGCCGCGCTCCAGGCCGGTCATGTATTCGGTGAAGTCGCGGTCGACTTTTTCCGTGCCCTCGACCGTGGTGTCGCCGTAGCCGGCAACCGGCCCGGCCGCCACGGTTAGCGTCACGTCGAGCGTCGAGGTGGCGTGGTCGGCAACGATCTCGCGGTCCGTCACCTCGGCCAGCGGCCTGCCTTCCTCTTTGAGCGCCCGCACGATCGACGCCTCGGCTTTGAGCACGGCACCGGAACCGGCATCGCCGCCGGCGATCAGGCCGAAATTGGCGCCCAGCAGTCCCGCCGCATCGCCCTCCAGCCTGATGTCGCCAAGCGTGAATTTCGGCCCGGTCGCAATGTTGATCACCACCGGAATCGGCTGCGGCCCCGAAAATTCGGCGTCGGGCGGCAAATCGTCGAGCGGCTTGCCTTCGATGGTGATGGTGACGACGCCCTCGTAGCGGGCGTCCGCGTAAAGTGCGGCGATAAGCTGATCGCGGTCGCCGCGCGCCTTGGCCAGCAGGCCGAGCGAACCGGAAACCGGGCGTTCTTCGTCGGCCTTCAGTGCCGACGCGTTTTCGAGCTTCTTGACGAGATCCTCGTCGGCGTCGGGCGCCTCGATGGTCACCGCATAGCGCAGCGGATCGACGAAATCGGCATCTTCGTCGTCCGACGACCCCCACAGCTTGATGCCGAATATCTCGAAAGCGGCCGCATTTCCGCTCGTGGCAACCAGTGCAGTCGAGCACAGCAAAGCGAAAAGCAGGGCGTGCGAAAGCACGCGCCTTGGCACGGTTCCTCCCGACATCTGCCTTTCACACGCCGACATTACAACTCTACACTAGCTCCCAAAGCTAAAATTGGAATGAACTTCTGAATTGCTCGTAAAGGAGCCACAATCCAATTGTCTGAAATAGACAGGGCTTGGAATTCACACCTTCTGCGTCGCCGCAAGAAAGCGTGATCCCTGTCCATGGAGGTACTACCGGCCATCGGCCGGAAAGGAAACCGTTGGCAGGCGGAACCTGCCGCGTCCTCGCGTTGACAAGCTGGACTGAAGCTTGAACATGTCTGGACGTTAGAGCGACGTGCGTCCATTCGGAGGCCCAAAGTACGCTCTAAGACTTTGAAGTGGCGCATCGTGCTTTCCGAAAGTCGATTCCGATTTTCGGGCCGATGCGTAAGCAGTGTCCGGAGGGGTATTATGGCAATGCGCGCGGCTCGTGGTCTGTCGATCCTTTTCCTTCTCTTTTTCGCCTGGGGCGGTATCGCGCAAGCGGCCGAAGCACGCCGGGTGATGACATCGGACAATTCCGATTATTTCGGTTTCGATCTCAGATCCGACCAGAATGTCAGCCTCGACCAGTGCAAGACGACATGTCTCGGCGATCCCGCCTGCCGCGCCTTCACCTACAATCCCAAGGCCAAATGGTGTTTTCTCAAATCCGACTATAACACGCTCAAACCCTTCAACGGCGCCGTCGCCGGCAAGGTCGTCAACATCGATGGCGACCCCGATATCGGCGCGCCGCCGGACCTCGCCTTCTTCCCCGCCTGGATGGCCGACCAGGCCCAGCAATATCGCAACAGGCTCACCGGCCCGGCCTATACCAAGCCTACCGATGGGCTGGCGGCGCTGAAGCAGGCGGCGCAACAAGCGGCGCAGACCGGCGATCGCCGCTCGGCCATGCAAAAATACGAGGCTTTGGTTTCGGTATTGCCCGACGACGGCCAGCTTTGGCTTGAACTGGCGCGGGAAACGCTCGCCGTGCCGCCGACCGCCAACAGTGCGGAGGCCTCCACACTGCCCGCGAATGCCACCTCCGCCGCCTTCAACGCCTACAAATTGCTGCGCACCACAAAAACGCGCGCCGAAGCACTGGCACTGCTCGGCGACGGGCTCGATCGCCGCGACCTCTCCCGGCCGGCCCTGCAGGCCTACGAAGCGAGCCTCGCGCTGGTCAATTCGTCTTGGGTCTCGGCCGCCTATCAGGATCTCAAGGCACGCAAGGGCTTCCGCATCGTCGATCACACGGTAGACGCCGACACCAGCGCGCCGCGCATCTGCGCGCAGTTTTCCGAGGATCTGGTCAAGACCGGCGTCGACTATTCGCAATTCGTCACCGTCGACAACGCCGCCCCCAAGGGCGTCGAGGCCAAGGACAAGCAGATCTGCGTCGAAGGGCTCGAGCATGGCCAGCATTACGACGTGACCTTCCGCCCCGGCCTGCCGGCCGCCATCGGCGAGGTGATCACCGCACCGGTGGTACTGTCGATCTATGTGCAGGACCGCGCCCCGTCCGCCCGTTTCACCGGCGACAGCTTTGTGCTGCCCGCCGGCGCGCGCCGCGGCATCCCGATCGTCACCGTCAACATGAACGCCGCCGAAATGAAGCTCTATCGCATCGGCGACCGCTCGCTGACCCAACTTCTTTCGGGCTACCAGTTCCTGCGCCAGCTTGACGGCTACGACATCTCCAACATTTCCGATCAGATGGGCGAGCCGGTCTGGCAAGGCCAGCTCGACATCGCCAGCGACCTGAACAAGGAAGTCACCACCTCCTTCCCGGTCGACGAGGCGCTGCCGCAGCGCAAGCCTGGTGTCTATGTGCTGACCGCACAACCGATCGACGAGAATGACGACGACTATGATTCCCGCGCCACGCAATGGTTCGTTGTCTCCGATATCGGCCTGTCGACCTATACCGGACAGGATGGATTGAACGTCTTTGCCCGTTCGCTCGGAACCGCCAAGCCGATCGCGGGTGCTGAACTGACGCTGCTCGCCAGGAACAATGACATCCTCGGCACCGCGACCACGGACGCGGAAGGCCGCGCCGTCTTCAACCCCGGCCTGACGCGCGGCGACGGCGGCATGGTGCCGGCCGTGCTGACGGCGAAACAGGGCAACAACGACTTCGTCTTCCTCGACATGGGCCGCGCCGGCTTTGACCTGTCCGATCGTGGCGTCACCGGGCGTCCGGCGCCGGGCGCGCTCGACGTCTATGCCTGGACCGAACGCGGCATCTACCGCGCCGGCGAGGACGCCCATGTCGCAGCGCTTGCCCGCGACGGCGCTGCCAAGGCGGTCGAGAACCTGCCGCTGACCTTCATCTTCACGCGTCCCGACGGCGTCGAGAACCGCCGCATCGTCAGCGACGGCGCGTCGGCCGGCGGCCACGCCGTCGACCTGCCGCTCGAACCCAATGCCATGCGCGGCACCTGGACGGTGGCGATCCACACCGATCCCAAGCAAGCGGCGGTCGCCAGCCACATGTTCCTGGTCGAGGATTTCGTGCCGGATCGCATCGAGTTCGACCTGTCGTCCGACAAGCAGGAGATCGCGCAGGGCGAAACAGCCAATGTCACCGTCGACGGCCGCTTCCTTTATGGCGCGCCGGCCGCCGGGCTGGCGCTCGAAGGCGAGCTGACGCTGTCGACCACTCGCGACTGGGACCGTTTCAAGGGCTATTCCTTCGGCCTCGCCGACGAGCAGTCGGCGGAACCGTCGGTCACTCCGTTCACGGGCCTGCCGGTGGTCGGCGAGGACGGCAAGGCGACCTTCCCGGTTTCCGTCGACCAGTTGCCCTCGACCACCAAGCTCGTCGATGCCAAGGTTACGGTCAGGATGCGTGAGACCGGCGGCCGCGCCGTCGAACGCTCGCTCAACATCGGCATCAGGCCGCAAGGCCATATGATCGGCATCCGCCCGGATTTCGACGGCGACGAGGTGCCGCAAGGCGGCACGGCCAAGTTCAGCATGGTCGCCGTCGACCCTGACGGCAAGCGTGAGGCGCTGCAGGGCGCGCAATGGTCGCTGGTCAAAGTCGAACGCGGTTACCAATGGTACCGCTCGAGCAATTCCTGGAACTATGAGCCGGTAACGTTCACCAAGTCGGTGGCCAACGGCCAGGTCGACCTGACCGCCGATGGCGAGGCCACCGTCTCGCTGCCGGTCGACTGGGGCCGCTACCGGCTCGAGATCGAGACATCGGATCCGGAAGGCCCGGCGACCAGCTACGAGTTCGACGCCGGCTGGTATGTCAGCTCCGCCACCACCGAAACGCCCGACGGCCTCGAGATCGCCCTCGACAAGGATACCTATGCGGCGGGCGAAGTGGCTAAGCTCAAAGTGTCGCCGCATTTTGCCGGCGAGTTGCTCGTCACCATTGGTGCCGACAAACTCTTGAAGACCGTCACCGCGACCGTTCCAGAAGGCGGCAGCACCATCGACATCCCGGTCGGCGACGACTGGGGCGCAGGCGCCTATGTCACGGCAACGCTGTTCAGGCCGGGCGATGCGCAGGAAACCCGCATGCCGGCGCGCGCCATCGGCGTCAAATGGCTGAAGGTCGATCCGGGCTCGAAGAAGCTCGCCGTCACCTTGACGCCGCCGGACAAGACCATGCCGCGCCAGCAGCTGTCGATCCCGGTCTCGGTGGCCGGCGTGCAGCCGGGCGCCAATGCCTATGTCATGGTCGCGGCCGTCGATGTCGGCATCCTCAACCTCACCAATTACAAGGTGCCGGATCCGGAGACCTGGTTCTTCGGCCAGCGCATGCTCGGCCTTGAAGTGCGCGACCTCTACGGCCGCCTGATCGACGGCTCGCTGGGCACGTCAGGCAAGCTGCGCACCGGCGGCGACGGCGCCAACATGCAGTCGCAAGGCAGCCCGCCGACCGAAAAACTGGTCGCCTTCTTCTCCGGTCCGGTCCAGCTCGACGCCGGCGGCAAGGCGCGGATCGATTTCGACATCCCGCAGTTCAATGGCACCGTGCGCGTCATGGCCGTCGCCTGGACCAAGGACGGGGTCGGCCATGCCCAGTCCGACGTGATCGTGCGCGATCCGGTCGTGATCACTGCCGGCCTGCCGCGCTTCCTGGCGCCCGGCGATTCGGCCGTCATGCGGCTCGACGTCGCCGACACCGATGGTCCAGAGGGCGACTATGCACTGTCGATAGATACCACCGGCGGGCTGTCGACCGGCACTGCCGCCCTGCCCGAGAAGCTGACGCTCGCCAAAGGCAAGCGGCAGACGCTGACCGTGCCGCTGATGGCTGAGAAGCCAGGCAACGCCTCGATCACGATCAAGCTCGCCCATGCCGACGGCACGGCTGTTGAACAGACGCTCTATGTTCCGGTGCGTCCGGCGCAATTGCCGGTGACCACCCGCATGGTGGTCGACCTCAAGGGCAATGGCGGGTCGCTGCGCGTCGACAAGGAGCTGCTGGCGGCAAGCGTGCTCGACGGCGCTTCGGTCAGCGTCGGCGTTTCGCAGGCGGCGGCCTTTGACGTGCCGTCGCTCCTGATGACGCTCGACCGCTACCCCTATGGCTGCGCCGAGCAGACCACCAGCCGCGCCATGCCGCTTCTCTATGTCAACGACATGGCCTCGGGCATCGGCATGGCCAGCGACCCCGACCTGCGTGGCCGCATCCAGGACGCCATCTACAAGGTGCTGAGCTATCAGGCCTCGGCCGGCAGCTTCGGCCTGTGGGGTCCGGGCTCCGGCGACCTGTGGCTCGACGCCTACGTCACTGATTTCCTGACCCGGGCGCGTGAGCAGAAATACGACGTGCCGGCCCAGGCGATGAACCAGGCGCTGAGCAATCTGCAAAACGCGATCGGCTACGACCAGGACGTCAAGGGTCGCGGCAGCGAGATCGCCTATGCGCTCTATGTGCTGGCCCGCAACAAGAAGGCTTCGATCGGCGACCTGCGCTACTATGCCGACACGCAGCTCGAAGCCTTTACGAGCCCGATGGCCCTTGCCCAATTGGCGGCAGGCCTGGCGCTTTATGGCGACACGCAGCGTTCGGAAGCCACCTTCCAGGCCGCCCTGCAACTGGCCCAGTCGACCTCCGCATACGACTACTACAGGTCCGACTATGGCTCGCCGCTGCGTGACGGCGCGGCGATGCTCGCGCTCGCCGCCGAATCGAAGCCGGTGCCGACGATCGTGCCGGCGCTGATCACGCTGGTGACGAAGGAACGCGCCGCCGTCAGATGGACCAGCACCCAGGACGAGTCCTGGATGCTGCTGGCGGCCCGCGCGCTGAAGGCCGGCAACGATGCGATCGCGCTGACCATCAATGGCGCACCGCATGTCGGCGCCTATTCGGAGCAGATCGCCGGCAGCGACCTGGTCGATAGCCCGCTGACCGTCGCCAACACCGGCAGCAACCCGCTGCAGGCAGTCGTCACCACGGTGGCCTCGCCGATCCAGCCACTGCCGGCCAGCGGCAACGGCTTCACCATCGGCCGCACCTACTACAAGCTCGACGGCACGGAAGCCGATGTCACGGAGGCGACCCAGAACGAACGCTATGTCGTCGTGCTCAAGATCTACGAGCAGAACAAGTGGCCGTCGCGGCTCGTGATCACCGATCTGCTGCCGGCCGGCTTCGAAATCGACAATCCGGGCCTGGTTTCCAGCGCCCAGTTGTCGAACTTCTCCTGGCTGGCCCAGACCGACGCCGCCCATCTCGAATTCCGCGACGACCGTTTCGTCGCGGCCTTCAATCCGAACGATGGCGACGGCGACCGCAACATTACGCTCGCCTATGTCGTGCGCGCGGTGACGCCGGGCACCTATGCCCATCCGGCGGCAACGGTCGAGGACATGTACCGGCCGCAATATTCGGCCCGCACCGCGACCGGGATGATGGAGGTCAAGGCGCCGTAAGGCGCCGATGGCGAACAGGAACATGGCGATGGCACCTTCGCAAAGGATTTCGCCAATCTTCAGCGCTGCAGAAAGGGAGCCGAGGTGGCCGGCTCTCCCTTCTCCCCTTGTGGGAGAAGGTGGCCGAGCGCAGCTCGGTCGGATGAGGGGTGTTCCAGCTTGGCACCGATAGCGCTCTGGCCAGCACCCCTCAACCGTCTTGGCGCTGCGCGCCAATCCACCTTCTCCCACAAGGGGAGAAGGAAGAAGGGCGGAGCGATGCTCTCCAGAAAATTCCTACGCCGAACGGCCATCACCGCCGCCGCTTGCGCCGGCCTCATGGCCATCTCCGCCGCCACCCTTTGGCAGCTCGACCGCGCCTTTCCGCCGCCGCTGCCGGCCGAACCCACTGTGTCGACCGAGGTGCTCGACCGCGACGGCCAGCTTCTGCGCGCCTTCGCCACGCCGGACGGCTACTGGCGGCTCGCCACCCGCCTCGACCAGGTCGACAAACAGCTCGTCGACATGCTGGTGACGTACGAGGACAAGCGCTTCTGGGACCATCAAGGCGTCGACGTGCTGGCGCTGGCCCGCGCCGCCGGTCAGTTCGCGACCAATGGCCGTATCGTCTCCGGCGGCTCGACGCTGTCGATGCAACTTGCCAGGCTGGCAGAGCCGCGCGACAGCCGCAGCCTCGGCTCGAAGATCAAGCAGATGCTGCGCGCGCTACAGATCGAGCGGCGGCTCACCAAGCGCGAGATCCTCGAACGCTATTTGACGCTGGCGCCCTATGGCGGCAACCTCGAAGGCGTGCGCGCCGCCTCGCTGGCCTATTTCGGCAAGGAGCCAAAGCGGCTGACGCTCTCGGAGGCCGCCCTGCTCGTCGCGCTGCCGCAATTGCCGGAAAAGCGCAGGCCCGACCGCAACCTCGCGATCGCTCACGCCGCTCGCGACCGGGTGCTGGCGCGCATGGTTTCATCAGGCCTGCTTGGCGAGCGCGAGGCCGCACGTGCCGCGCTCGACGACGTTTCAGCCATCCGCCGCACGCTGCCGGCGCTCGCCGCCCACGCCGCCTATGCGGTGCTGCCCAAGGCCGTCCCCGGCCAGAAGCTGCAACTGACGATCCGCAAAAGCGTTCAGGAAGGGCTGGAACAGGTGGCCAGGGATGCCGCAACCAGGCTCGGGCCCCGCCTGTCGGTCGCTATGGTGCTGGCCGACGCCCGCACCGGCGAAATCCTCGGCGAGGTCGGCTCGGCCAACTTTTTCGACGCCAGCCGCTCCGGCTGGATCGACATGACCAGGATTGTGCGCTCGCCAGGTTCGACGCTGAAGCCGTTCATCTATGGGCTCGCCTTCGAGCAGGGACTGGTCGCGCAGGAAACTCTGATCGACGACAGTCCGGCGGATTTCGGAGGCTATCGGCCGAAGAATTTCGACATGGGCTACCAAGGCGACGTCAGCATCCGGCAGGCGCTGCAATTGTCGCTCAACGTGCCGGCGATCAGGGTGCTTGACGCCGTCGGGCCGGCGCGGCTGCTCGCGCGCTTTCGGCAGGCCGGCGTCACGCCGATCCTGCCGGTCAACAAGGCGCCGGGTCTCGCCATCGGCCTTGGCGGCGTCGGCGTGACGCTGCGCGACCTCGTCCAGCTCTTTGCCGGGCTTGCCAATGGCGGCAAGGCGCACACGCTGCATGACGGCACCGAGCCGGCCAATGCCGAACGCTCCACCACTACCATCCTCGACGATCAGGCGAACTGGCAGATCACCGACATATTGTCGGGCGTCAAGCCGCCGGAGGGCGCCGCCCAGCGCGGCATCGCCTACAAGACCGGCACCTCCTACGGCTACCGCGATGCCTGGTCGGTCGGTTTCGACGGGCGTTACGTGCTGGGCGTCTGGGTCGGCCGTCCCGATGCCGGCGCGGTGCCCGGCCTGTCCGGCTATGTCTCGGCCGCACCCATCCTGTTCGAGGGCTTTGTCCGCGCCGGTCTGGCCGCCGTGCAACTGCCAAGCCGGCCGGCCGGCGTGGTCAGACCCAGGCGCGACGATCTGCCGGTGACATTGGCGCGCTTCGGTTCTGGCGCCGATGGGCTGGTCCAGGCGACGCCGACCGAGCCCGCGCCGACGATCATCTTTCCGCCTGACGGCGCCCGCGTCGATCTCGACACCACTACCGCCGAAGCCTCGCCACTGGTGCTGAAGCTGCAAGGTGGCCGCGCGCCGTTCCGCTGGCTGGCAAATGGCAAGCCGCTGGTCGGCATCGACCGGCGACGCACCGCGACCTGGCAGCCGGACGGCGCCGGCTATTCGACCCTGACCGTGATCGACGCGGCCGGGCGCGCGGCCAGCGTGAAAGTGTTCGTTGAATAGAATGCGCCAAGCGATTCAGCGCATTGCGTTTTGCGCCCCGCTGTTGGCTGCCGGTATTGTCCCCGTCTTTTCCGCAGACCTCCCCGCCGGCTTCGTCCGCCTTGCCGACATTGACCGCACCATCCGGCAGGACATCCGCTATGCCGGCACAGACAATTTCCTGCACCGCAAGGCGAGCGGCTATGATGCGCCGCTGTGCATCCTCACCAGGCAGGCCGCCGAAGCGCTTTCCGGCGTCCAGAAAGCGATTGCTGCCGAAGGGCTGACGCTGGTCGTGTTCGACTGCTACCGCCCGGCGCGCGCGGTGTCCGATATGGGCGAATGGACCAGGGAAGGCGGACCACCCGACCCGCAATGGTATCCGGCGGTCAAGCGCAAGGACCTCATCGCCAAGGGCTATATCGGCGAACTGTCGACCCATTCGCGCGGCTCGACCGTCGATGTCGCGATCGCGCGAGCCGACCGCAACACCGCCACCCCGAAACCGGCCTGCGGTGTATCAGATGCCGACATGCTCGATTTCGGCACCGGCTTTGACTGTTTCGACCCAATGAGTGAAACGGCGCACCGTCCGCTCGCCGAGGAAGCAACCGCAAACCGCAAGAGGCTTATCGAGACCATGCGCGCCGGCGGCTTCAGGAATTATCCGCGCGAATGGTGGCACTTCACGCTGGAAAACGAGCCATTTCCGAAGCAGCGCTTCGATTTTCTCGTCACCGCCGACTGAACCTGTGGCCACCGCGAAAGCAAATCGCGCCCAGATCACATCCAGCCATTGCCGAGGCGCGACCTGTCTCTAGATAGATCGCTTCATGAGCCCGGATTCGGCACCCCGGCGTCGAGAGGAAAGAATTTCTTCATGAAACCAAAGATCAGCGAAAAATTGCTTCTGAGGGACAAAAAAAGCAACATTGAGTGCATCTAATTTCTACCAATTCGGTAGATTTGAGGTGATCTCAACGGAGGCGTAAATGACCAATCCTCATTTCAGGAAACTGCTCGGCGCCCTTGTCGCTGCATCGGTCCAATTCGGAACACTCGGTTTCGCGTTTGCCGATACCACCATTCTCAACGTGTCCTATGATCCGACGCGTGAGCTATACAAGCAATTCGACGAGGCCTTTGTCGCCCACTGGAAGGCCGAGACCGGTGAGACGGTAACCGTCCAGCAGTCGCATGGCGGGTCGGGCGCGCAGGCCCGCGCCGTGATCGACGGCCTCGACGCCGACGTGGTGACGCTGGCGCTCGAAGGCGACATCAACGCCATCGTCTCGAAATCGCAGAAGATCAATCCCGACTGGCGGACCAAGTTCGAGAACAATTCGGCGCCCTACACCTCGACCATCGTCTTCCTTGTCCGCAAGGGCAATCCGAAGGGCATCCAGGACTGGGGCGACCTCGTCAAGGACGACGTCCAGGTGATCACGCCGAACCCCAAGACTTCGGGCGGAGCGCGCTGGAACTATCTCGCCGCCTGGGCCTATGCCAACGCCAAGGATGGCGGCGACGAGGTCAAGACCAAGGAATTCGTCGGCAACCTCTACGCCCATGTTCCGGTGCTCGACACCGGCGCGCGCGGCTCAACGGTGACCTTCGCGCAAAAGGGCCTGGGCGACGTGCTGCTGGCCTGGGAAAACGAAGCCTATCTGGCGCTCGACGAGTTCGGCGCCGACAATTTCGATATCGTCTACCCGCCGACCTCGATCCTGGCCGAGCCGCCGGTCGCCGTGGTCGACGCCAATGTCGATGCCAAGGGCACGCGAAAAGTCGCCGAAGCCTATCTGGGCTATCTCTACTCCAAGGAAGGCCAGACGCTGATCGCCAAGAACCACTATCGCCCGTCGAAGCCCGATTTGGTGCCGGCGGAGGACCTCGCCAAACTGCCGGAGATCAAGCTGATCACCATCGACGATCCACTTTTTGGCGGTTGGAAGAAGGCGCAGCCTTACCATTTCGGCGACGGTGGTATATTCGACCAGATCTACAAGCCGGCCCAGTAGGCCTAACAAGCTAGACTCTAGATCAGGACGACATGACCACAGCACCCGCAAAAGCGGGGTGGCGGTTCAGACAGCCGAGCGTCATTCCGGGTTTCGGATTGACGCTCGGCTTCTCTCTTGCCTACCTCACGCTCATCATCCTCATCCCCCTTTCCGGGCTGATCTGGCGATCGGCCGCGCTCGGCTGGGCCGATTTCTGGGCGATCGCCACCGATCGCCGCACCGTCAACGCGCTTGAAATCAGTTTTGGCACCGCTTTCATTGCCGCCGCGGTCAATGTCGTCTTCGGCACGATCGTCGCCTGGGTGCTGGTGCGCTACAACTTTCCTGGCCGCCGCATCGTCGATGCAATGGTCGACCTGCCCTTCGCGCTGCCGACGGCGGTCGCAGGCATCGCGCTGACCACGCTCTACGCGCCGAATGGCTGGCTCGGCAGCCTGCTGGCACCGCTCGGCATCAAGGTCGCCTACACGCCGCTCGGCATCGTCATCGCGCTGATCTTCATCGGTCTGCCTTTTGTCGTGCGCACCGTCCAGCCGATCATGGAGGAGATCGACAAGGAGGTGGAGGAAGTGGCCGCGACGCTCGGCGCCAACCGCTTCCAGACCATCGCCCGGGTTCTGCTTCCGGGCCTCGCGCCCGCCATTGTCACCGGTTTCGCACTGGCTTTCGCGCGCGGTGTCGGCGAGTACGGCTCCGTCATCTTCATCGCCGGCAACCTGCCCTACAAATCCGAGATCGCGCCGCTTCTGATCGTCATCCGGCTGGAGGAATACAATTATGCGGCGGCGACCGCGATCGCGGCAATCATGCTCGCTTTGTCGTTCGTGATGCTGCTGGTCATCAATCTGGTGCAGACGTGGAGCCGTAAGCGCTATGGCTGACCCGGAGATCAAATCCTACGCACCGCACCACGAAAGCCAGTCGGCGGCAGTGACCGAAAGCCGCCCGGCGAAAGCCGTGCTGATGATCGTTACCTTTGCCTTCCTCGGCATTTTCCTGCTCTTGCCGCTGATCGTCGTCTTCAACGAAGCCTTCGCAAAAGGTCTCGGCGCTTACACGGAGGCGCTGACCAACCCAGACACGCGCTCGGCGATCCATCTGACACTGCTGGTGGCGGCGATCTCGGTGCCGCTCAATGTCGTCTTCGGCATCTCCGCCGCTTGGGCGATCGCCAAATTCGAGTTCAAGGGCAAGGCCTTCCTGACCACGCTCATCGACCTGCCGTTTTCGGTCTCGCCGGTCATTTCCGGCTTGGTCTATGTGCTTTTGTTCGGCGCGCAAGGCCTGCTCGGCGCCTGGCTGAAGGCGCATGGCATCGTCATCCTGTTTGCCGTGCCGGGCATCGTGCTCGCCACCATCTTCGTCACCTTCCCCTTTGTCGCCCGCGAACTGATCCCGTTGATGCAGGAACAGGGCAATGGCGACGAGGAGGCAGCGCTGTCGCTCGGCGCCAATGGCTGGCAGGCTTTCTGGTACGTGACGCTGCCCAACGTCAAATGGGGGCTGCTCTACGGCGTGCTGTTGTGCAATGCCCGCGCCATGGGCGAGTTCGGCGCGGTGTCGGTGGTGTCCGGCCACATACGCGGGCTGACCAACACCATGCCGCTGCATGTCGAAATCCTCTACAATGAGTACAACGCCGCCGCCGCCTTCGCCGTCGCTTCGCTACTCGCGGGCCTGGCGCTCGTCACGCTGGTCTTGAAAACACTTCTCGAAATGCGCTACGGCGCCGAGATCGCCGCGACGCGCGGACATTAATGCCTGTTGCCCAAAAGTGTATAGCGGTTTTGGGATAACGACATGCATCGACAAAAAAGGGACGGTTGATGGAAGTTCGCGTTGCCAACGTGCGCAAGGAGTTTGAGCGGTTTCCGGCCCTCCACGATGTTTCGCTCGACATCAAGTCCGGCGAGCTGATCGCGCTGCTCGGGCCTTCCGGCTCCGGCAAGACGACGCTGCTCAGGCTGATCGCCGGACTGGAGCGACCGACGAGGGGAAAGATATTCTTCGGTGAGGAGGACGCGTCGCAAAAGTCGATCCAGGAGCGTAATGTCGGCTTCGTCTTCCAGCACTATGCGCTGTTTCGCCATATGACGGTCGCCGATAATATCGGATTCGGACTCAAGGTCCGGCACGGGCCGACACGCCCGTCCGCGCAGGAAATCCGCCGCCGGGCCTCCGAGCTTCTCGACCTCGTCCAGCTTTCCGGCTTGGAAAAACGCTATCCGGCGCAGCTTTCGGGCGGCCAGCGCCAGCGCGTGGCGCTTGCCCGCGCCATGGCGATCGAACCGGCTGTGCTTTTGCTGGACGAGCCGTTCGGCGCGCTCGATGCCCAGGTCCGCCGCGAGTTGCGGCGCTGGCTGCGTGATATCCACGACGCCACCGGGCACACCACGGTCTTCGTCACCCATGACCAGGAAGAAGCGCTGGAGCTTGCCGACCGCGTCGTGGTGATGAGCCAAGGCCGCATCGAGCAGGTCGGCACCGCCGATGAAATCTACGACACGCCGAATTCGCCCTTCGTCTACGGCTTCATCGGCGAATCGAGCTCGCTTCCCGTCAAGGTCGAGGACGGCCAGGTCTGGATCGCCGATCGCCCGATCGGCCTCTCCGCGCCACAGGCGCCGCAGGGCGAGGCGACGCTGTTCTTCCGCCCGCACGATGTTGAGCTGGTGGACGAATGCAATGGCTGCATTGCCGGCACGGTCGCCGCCAGCCGCCGCGTCGCCGGCACCAGACGCGTGGAGCTCGAAATCGGCGGCGAGCGTCAGCGGGTCGAGATCGAGCTACCCGTCGACCATCCGGCGGCGCAGAAAAGCCGGGTCGCATTCAGGCCGCGGCGCTGGAAGCTTTTTCCGGCCGCTTAGCCGCAAGGCGATGGTGAATCCGGCTGATGGTGGTCGCCTCTTCATGCTGAGCGACATCGACTACCTTTCAACGCGCCTTTAGCGAGAGCACCAAGGTCATCGGATTTTTTGGGGAAGCAGCAAAGCCGTAGTGCTCATAGAAAGCTTTCGCTTCAGCCGATATGGCATGAACAAAAATGCCGCGAATCCCGAGGATCGTCGCGGCATGGCCGGTGCGCAGAACGGCATCTTGCAAGAGCGCTGCGCCTAGCCCCTTCCCTTGCCAGCTTGCGTCCACGGCGAGACGCCCGAGCACAGCCATAGGGACGGGATCCGGCATGTTGCGGCGAATGGCGCCTGGCGCTTCCGCAAGATCGAGCCCACCCGAGGACAGACAGTAGTAGCCGACAACGCGCACGCCTTCCGTTACGACATAAGTGCGCGACGCGCCGCTGACCTGGTTGGCCCGCGCCCTGCGGCGAAGCCATTGATCCAGGCTCTCGGTCCCGCTTTGGAATAGTTCGAGATCGTGGTTCTCGGCAAGAGGCGTGGGCGCCGACAGCATCAGCCCTGCCAGGGCTTGGGCGCATTCATAAGGCGTGCAAAACCTTCGCCGCTCGGTGGCTCGTCAAGAATGTCGAGATAGTGTTGGTAACTCTCGGGATCGACCTTGATCAGCGCTTGATCGAGCAACGTGTCCTCGGCCGCGCGGTAGGCGGCATCGATCATAAAATCGGAGCGGGTTTTACCGCGTATTTTCGCGGCGCGGTCAATCAGAACTCGCACATCCTCTCGGATGCGCAGATTGACAGGCTTGGCGTGGGTTTCAGGTGCAGTTTTTGTCATTGAGGACTCCTCTTTCCCACCATAACACTCCGCATACACAATGTGTATCTATTTCATTGCCTCACTAGGAAGGTGATTGGAAAAGCACCGGCGGTGTGGCGGGAACACACCGAAATGACTCTGCTTGGAAGAAAATCCTAGCAATGGGCTGTCTCGGCAATCTTTTTTCTCACAGCAACACCATAGATCCGGCTTGCATGCCTCGTCGTCTCGGGCATCGTCCGATTATTCTGCGGCATTCGACAAACGACATTTTCAGGAGCCCGTTTTCATGAAGCGATTTTTGCTTGGCGTCGCCACATTGGCCGGTCTGTTCCTGGCATCCTCCCAAGCCTGGTCGGCCGACAAATTATTGAACGCGTCCTACGATGTCGGCCGCGAATTGTTTGCGCAGGTCAACAAGGCCTTCATCGCTGGGCACCCCGGCGTCACCATCGATCAGTCGCATGCCGGGACGTCGGCGCAGGCGCGCGCCATCGCCGAGGGGCTCGGCGCCGATGTCGTCACCTTCAACCAGGTCCTCGACATCGACTTTCTGGTCTCGAAGGGTCTTATCTCCGCCGACTGGCAAAAAGACTTCCCCGACAATGCCTCGCCTTTCTATTCGCTGCCGTCCTTTTTGGTGCGCGCCGGCAATCCGAAGAACATCAAGGATTGGAACGATCTCGTGCGCGACGACGTCCAGGTGATCTTCCCCAATCCAAAAACGTCGGGCAATGCGCGCTACACCTATCTCGCGGCCACCGCCTACGCCAAGGAAGCCTTCAAGGGCGATGACGCCAAGGTGAAGGAATTCGTCACCAAACTCTTCAACAACGTGCCGATCTTCGACAGCGGCGGACGCGCCGCCACCACCACCTTCGTGCAGCGAGAAATCGGCGACGTGCTGATCACCTTCGAGTCGGAAACCCGCGGCATCAGCAGGGAGTATGGCGAGGACAAGTTCGAGCAGGTGAC
This sequence comes from Mesorhizobium sp. M6A.T.Cr.TU.016.01.1.1, assembly GCF_003952585.1. Taxonomy (NCBI): domain Bacteria; kingdom Pseudomonadati; phylum Pseudomonadota; class Alphaproteobacteria; order Hyphomicrobiales; family Phyllobacteriaceae; genus Mesorhizobium; species Mesorhizobium sp. M6A.T.Cr.TU.016.01.1.1. The sequence goes on along the minus strand of NZ_CP034452.1, from coordinate 4,707,669 downwards.
GCCTTCGGTCAGCCTGTTGGCGGAGTTTCCGGTGGCGATCGTCGACACGGTCGCCGACGAGCACGGCACACGCGATCTCGCCAAGACCTATCTCGACTTCCTCTATACGCAGGAGGGCCAGGACATCGCCGCCCGCAACGGCCTGCGGGCCCGCGACGCGGCGGTCGCGGCCAAATACAAGGCTGAGTTTCCCGATGTCCGCCTGCTGACGGTGGAAGATGTCTTCGGCGGCTGGGCCAAGGTCCAGGCCGAGCATTTCGCCGCGGGCGGATTGCTCGACCAGACCTACGGCAGTCGCTGAAGCAAGCGATCTTCGAACTGATACGAAAGTCGGCTTTTGCCGGCTTTCTTCGTTTTTCGCTCCGGAAAGGTGATTTCCCGCTTTCCGGGCGCCTGCCATCCAAAAACGTTACGAAGAATCAACGCGTTTGCGCGCAATGTGTCAGCAGGCGGCTTGTCTGCGCGAACGGCATCGCAAGGCTCAACCGTCATGATTTGCACACAAACAGCCGCCAGACGCGGGTGGTTGGGGCTTCATGGGTTGACTCGGGCATGCTGACCAAAAAAGGCAAATACGGCCTCAAGGCCCTCGTGCATCTGTCCGGCCTGCCGGTCGGCCAGCTCGCATTCGTCAATGACATTGCGGTCGCCAACAACATCCCGAAGAAATTCCTGGATGCCATTCTGGGCGAGTTACGCAATGCCGGCTTCGTCCAGAGCCGCAAGGGCAAGGAGGGCGGCTATCGCCTCGCGCGGCCGGCCTCCGAGATCAAGATCGGCCATGTCGTGCGTGTCCTCGACGGGCCGCTGGCGCCGATCCCTTGCGCCAGCCGCACGCAGTACCAGCGTTGCGAGGATTGCGACGAGGCGACCTGCCAGGTCAGGCACATGATGCTGGAGGTGCGCCAGGCGATCGCCGAGGTGCTGGACAATCGCAGCCTCGCCGCCATGCGCGATGCCGACAATGACGATTTTCCGGTCGAACTGACGTCGCAGATCTAATCTAAATTTAGGCCGTAGACTCATAAGCGCGGAGCCAAAGCCGCATTGACCGAGACAATGATCTGGACCTCCTTTTTTGCTGTCACAGCCTGCTGGTGGGCGCGAACGGAAGGTTCTGTCGATCATCTGGATCTCGCCGTCGTGCGCAGCCGTGATACACTCCATCAGTCGGCCCCGCACGCCTGCCTTCCGCCATCGCACGAAGCGGTCGACGGCGGCTGCGCCCCTTGGCCGGCGATCGTCTGGAGCGCGCCGCTTCCCCAGGCCCTCCCATTTCGGCAAAGCCTAGTTGACGGGAAAGAGCGGATCGATCGTCATTGTCTGCTCTCCGGCGCGTAATGGAGGATGACAACACCTGACTTGAGCGTCCTCGTCTCCAGATGCTTCAGGGGTGTCCGGTTCGGGCCGCCCTTGAAGAGCGGCGTGCCTCTCCCGAGAATGACGGGGTTGATCCCGAGGTGATACTCGTCGATCAGTCCGTGCTCCATCAGGGTGGCCGTGAGGTCGGCGCTGCCGAACACGAAGATGTCTCCGCCGTCCCTGGTCTTCAGCTTGGAGACTTCTTCCGCGACATTGCCGTTGAAGAGCTTCGTGTTGTTCCAGTCGGCGCTTTTCAGCGTGCGCGAGAAGACCACCTTCTCGATCTTGTTCATGAAATCCGCGATCCAGCCTTGCTCGGACGGCCAATAGGCTGCCATGAGCTCGTAGGTCACGCGACCGAAGATCAGCGTGTCGGCCTTTTCCTGGGTCTCACGAATGTAGTTCTCAAGTTCTTCTTCGAAGACGAACCAGCTGATGTCCCTGTCCGGACCTTCGAAGAAGCCGTCGACGGTCATCATGTCCCATATGATCAGTTTTCTCATAGAACCCCCCTCTTCATGTATCCCTTTGTGAATTCTCGGCCCTATCCCGCGAACCGGAAGCGCATGTTGGTGATTTGCCCCGCTTCCGAGATCTCGGTCTTCTCCAGCCTGACCGGCTCCATGCCTTCTGACTGAAGAGGCGGATGCCGCCGCCGATGAGGACGCGACACGGATGAGGACCTCGTCCACAAGCCTAATTCGGGGCGAGTCGCAGCACCTCAGCGGGATGCGACGAAGCGTTCCAGTTTGCCCAGAGTTTGCAGTCCCAGCTCCACGGCACCGAAGCCCTTCGCCTCCTGGAACTCGGCAGCCGTGCTGAATACCATGCCTAGCGTTACCTTCGTTGCCCCGTCCTGATCCTCGAACGAGGCCCAGGCGTCGGCATGTTTCGGCCCGTTTTCACCCCAATGCAGCGTATAACCGATCCTCTCCTCGGGCCGGACCTCGTTATAGAGATGGTGGTTCGGGAAGACCCTGCCGTCAGGCGCGATCATGTCGAATACCCATTCGCCGCCCGTTCGCAAGTCGATCCTCTTCGTCCGACAGGAGAAGCCTTCCGGCCCCCACCATTGCGGCAGCGTTTCAGGATTCATCCACGCGCCCCACACGATGGACCGCGGCGCCTGAATCACCCGCTGCAGCACCATGGTCCGTTCAGCCGCGCCCGCGAGGTTGTCTAGTCCCGCGCCGAAGCCTTCCCGATAGCCTGCCTCCATGTCCTCCGCCAGCGAGGAAAGCTGCACCGTCACGACCAACCGGCTGCGCTCGTCCGCACCTTCGAAATCGGCTGTCACCAGCGCTGCTGATTGCGTCACGCCTTCGGACGAGATCACCTCGTAGTCCACGCTGCACAGCGCCGGCTGCAACGCCAGCCAGCCGCACTCGCAGCGGATGTCCGGATGGCCCTCTACCTTGCAGAGCGAGACCTCGCGTCCACCCACCCTGGTATCGACCTCCAAGAACTCCACGGTGACCGAGGGCGATGGCGCAGCCCAGATCGCCCGCGCGGCCGGAGCCGTCCATGCCTCCCACAGCACGGCCAGTGGCGCGGCCACGTCCCGTTCGAAGGTGAGCGTCGCAAAGCGGCCCTTCCTTTCATCAGGCACCGCATGGGTCGCACTGTTTGTAGCGAGGTTCTGTGTCATTCTGCGCGCTCCTTCATCACATTCATCACAAATGCGTCCAACCGGTCGAGCCGAGCTTCCCAGATGGCCCGCTGTTCATCGAGCCATGTCCGCGCTGGGTCCAGAGCCTCGGGCACGATGGCGCAGGTGCGTATCCGCCCGTCCTTGGAGGTGGAGATCAACCCTGCCTCCTCCAGCACAGAAAGGTGCCGCATCACCGTGGGCAGACGCAGTCCCGTCGGACCAGCCAAATCCGTCACCCGCGCAGGCCTTTCGGCGAGTCGAGTCAGGATCGACCGACGGGTCGGATCGGCCAGAGCGCGGAAGAGCAGCGATAGATCGGGATAATGCTTAGCCATATCGCTAACTATCGCCCACTTTTCCGGTGGCGCAAGCGAAAACTTCGTCAAGTCGCTAAGTTTTTTTCCCAACGCGCCGAGTTCTCGGAGTAGGCGGCTTCCATTGCCGAGTCCGCTGAGAAGTTGCTCGCAGCGATGCGAGCGCAGGCCGATGCCTGCAATCGAAGACAAATTCCTGAAGCCGCCAGTCCGCTTCCCACCAATCTCAGCCGTTCGCGTTTTATGGGTTCACGGACTGGCACCCTGAAAGCGAGAGCCGCGCCGGCGAGCCGGCTCATGAATTCGCCTCGAACAGGCTCACGGCGTCGGCGACAATGTCGGCGATCGGGCGCGTCGCATCGAGCGTCACTGCGTTCTCGTCGGCTGCCGGCGCTTCAAGCGTGGCGAACTGGCTGTCGACCAGGCTTGCCGGCATGAAATGGCCCTGGCGGGAGCCGACGCGCTGCTTGGCGGTCGCTGGATCGATTTCCAGATAGAGGAAAACGATATCCTGGCAAAAGCCACGCAGGCGCTCGCGGTAGCTGCGCTTCAGCGCCGAGCAGGCGGCGACGACACCTTGCCCATCGCCGACCGATCCCGCAATGCGCCGGCCGATCGCGTCGAGCCAGCCTTCGCGCAATGCGTCGGTCAGCGGCTCGCCGCTTGCCATCCGCGCGACGTTTTCCGGCGGATGCAGCCTGTCGCCCTCGACGAAGATGGCGCCCAACGCTGCGGCCAGCGCTTCGCCGACGGCCGACTTGCCACAGCCGGCAACGCCCATCACCACGACGGCCGGTGCGGACCGGACGGGATCCCTCTGCAATTGTGCTGCCTTTTCGTCCACGATGCGGTCAGCGGCTGGCCGGCGCGCGGCCGTAAAGCAGGAGCATGGCGACGATGACGACGCCGTAGATGATCTGCCGCCCCGCCTCAGGCATCTGCATGACCGAAAGGATGGATTGCAGGAGCGTGATCAGGATGACGCCCGCGACGGTGCCGAGATAGGAGCCGCGGCCGCCGAGGATCGAGGTGCCGCCAAGCACGACCGCTGCTATCGACGGCAGGAGATAGGCATCGCCCATCGACTGTGCCGCCTTGGAGGCATAGCCGGCCAGAAGCACGCCGCCGAAAGCCGAGAGGCCGCCGGACGCGGCGAAGGCGATCAGCACCACGCGCCGCGTATCGATGCCGGAGAGGTAGGCGGCGCGCTCGCGATTGCCGATGCCGTAGACCGTTCGGCCGAAGCCGGTGCGGGTCAGCACGAAAACCATCGCAGCACCGATCAGCGCCCAGATGATGACGGCGTTGGGCACTCCGGGAATGGCAAAGCCGGTCGCCAGATAGCGCATCGCCCGGGTCGCCGAATCCTGCGGCGAGAAGCCGCCCGTATAGACCACCATCAGCCCTTGCGCGACGGCGTTGGTGGCGAGCGTGATGATCATCGAGGGAATGCGCAGATAAGCGACACCGATGCCGTTGACGATGCCGATCGCGACACCGCAGAAAATGCCGAACGGGATGGCCAGCGCCACGCCGACCGGGCCGTAGGCGGCGGCCGCACAGGCCATCATCGCGCCCGCCGCCACCGACCATGGCACCGACAGGTCGATCTGGCCGAGCAGGATGACCAGCATCATGCCGGTGGCGATAACGCCGAGAAACGAGGCCACCTTGAGCTGCTGCAGCAGATATTCCGGCGACAGGAAGCTGCGCGAATAGAGACTGCCGACAAACAGCAGCAGCACGATGCAGGCGAAGGCGGTCAGCACGGCCGGGTCGGCGCGGCGGATGAATTTCGGCATGCGGCCGGCGATGCCGCCGATGGTCGTTTCGCTCACAGGAACCACTCCAGGCGGTTGCGGACCCTGAACAGGGCGAAGGCGCCGAGGCTGACCGCGATCAGCAGGATGACGCCCTGGAACAGCGGTTGCCAAAGCGGATCGAAATCAAAGACGAAGAGCAGGTCGCCGATGGTGCGGAAGGCGAGCGCTCCGAAGATCGCGCCGATGGCACTGCCCTTGCCGCCGAACAGCGAGACGCCGCCAAGCACCACGGCGGCGATCGAGAACAGCGTGTAGGCATTGCCGCTGGCATAGGCCGCCTCGCCCGTATAGGTGAAGAAGGTCAGGAACAGCCCGCCGATCGCGGCCAGCAGGCCGGCCAGCGCATAGGCGGCGAATTTTCCGCGGCGGATCGGCACGCCGGACATGTAGGCCGCCATCTCCGAAGATCCGGCCGCGTAGGCCGCGCGGCCAAGCACCGACCGGCTGAACGGCACCCAGACCACGAGCACAACGGCCAGCAGCACCACCAGGCTCGCCGGCACCACACCGAACAGCCGCCCGGTCAGCGCGTCGGCAAGATCCTCGTTGACCGAACCGCCCGGGAAGGGTCTCAGCAGCAACGCGATGCCGAAATAGACCGCACCGGTGGCGATGGTGGCAACGATCGGCTGCAGCCGTCCGTAGATGACGATGGCGCCGTTGATCGCCCCGCACAGCAGCCCTGTGCCGAGCACCGCGACGACGCCGAAGGCGGTCTCGATGCCGGTGCCGACGACCAGCCATGAGGCCAGGCAGTTGGTCAGCAGAAAGATCATGCCGACGGAAAGGTCGATACCGGCTGTGATCACCACCAGCGTCTGCGCCATGGCGACAAAGGCGAGCAGCACGCCCTTGTTCGAGGCCGTCTGCACGACATTGGCGGTAAAGCCCGCCGGATGGTTCGAGGTGTAGATCGTGAACATCACGATGAAGATGCCGAACGCCAGCAGCGTTCCGCGTTGTTCGGCAAGCCAGTAGCGCCAGTCCTTCACGCGTCCGCTCCTTGGCTGACAGGCATCTCTTCGCCGTGGATGTTGAGCGCGCTGGCGATCAGCGCCCGCTCTGTGATCTCGGCGCCGACCAGCTCGCGCTTGACCGCCCCGTCATAGAGCACCAGCACCCGATCGCAGCAGCCGATCAGCTCGTCATAGTCGGTGGAGTAAAACAAGATCGCCGCACCTTGGTCGGCGAGCTTGCGCATCAGCTGATACAATTCCTGCTTGGTGCCGACATCGATGCCTCGCGTCGGATCGTTGAGCAAGATGATGCGCGGCTGCCGCATCAGCCATTTGGCGATGACGACCTTCTGCTGGTTGCCGCCGGACAGCGCGCCGACCGGAATGTCGAGACCGGCCGTCTTGATCGCCAGCAGACCGACCATGTCGTCGATCAGCCGCTGCTCGGCGGCACGGTCGATGATGCCGGCCCTGGACAGCCGGTCGAGCGCTGCGAAGGAGAGATTTTCGCGTACCGTCATCGGCAGCATCAGGCCTTCCGTCTTGCGATCCTCCGGGATCAGCGCCATGCCGATCCGGTCATCGCGCGCCGCGGCCGGGCTGGCGATGGTCGCCGGTCTGCCATCGATCAATATCTGGCCGCTGAGGCCGCGAAGCACACCGAAGAAGGCGAGCAGCAATTCGCGCTGACCCTGGCCGTCGAGACCGCCGAGACCGACGACCTCGCCTGCCCCGACCGACAGCGAGATATTGTCCAACCGGTCGGTCCAGGACAGTTTTCGCGCCTCCAGCACCGGAGCGGCGGTGGCCGGCGCGCGCACCGGTTTTGGTGGGAAGATGTGGCTGTATTCGCGGCCGATCATCAGCTCGACGACTTCGTTGTCGCTCTTCGTACCTGCAGCGTAGCTGGCGACATTGCGGCCGTTGCGGAACACCGTGCACTGGTCGGCCAGCTCGGCGATCTCGTTCATCCGATGCGAGATGTAGAGCAGCGCCAGCCCTTCCGAGCGCAGCCGCTTCAAGACGCCGAATATCTTGGCGACGTCGGCCGCGGTGAGCGCTGAGGTAGCCTCATCGAGGATCAGGATGCGAGGCTTCCTGGCAAGTGCTTTGGCGATCTCGACCATCTGCCTTCTTGAAAGAGGGAGGTCCTTGACCAACGCCAGCGGGTGGATGTCGGCAGCGCCCGCGCGAGCAAGGGCATCTTCCGCAATGCGTCGCTGCGCCCTGCGGTCGATCATGCCGAAGCGCTTGGGCGGATCGGAAATAACGATGTTATCGGCGACGCTGAGTTCGGGGACGAGCGACAGTTCCTGGAAGATGCAGACGATGCCGGCCTGGTTGGCGGCGGCCGGCGACGCGAAGGTCACCTCGCTTCCGTCCAGCATCATGCGGCCTTCGTCAGGCGCGACGACGCCGGCCATGACCTTGATCAGCGTCGATTTGCCGGCGCCGTTTTCGCCAAGGATGGCGTGAATGCTGCCCGACGTGACCGAAAGCTCGGCCTTTTCCAGCGCCCGCACACCGCCATAGCGCTTGGATATGCCCTCCATGCGGAAGAGCGGAACCGCACCGTCCATCGGCCCCTCCCAAGGCGCTTGTTCTTCGGGACCGGCGCCGCGGGATTATCCCGAGGCGCCGAGCGATCACTCTATTGGTTTTCCTTGCTCTGGCCCATGATTTCCTGCGCGGTGAAATTGATGCCGCAGGTCGGGAAGGAATTTCCGACGAAGAAATTGTCGGACTGGTCGGGGAAATAGTCTTGGCCTTCCTTGAAGTTCGGATCCTCGACGATCGCCAGCGGCAGCTTCACCGCTTGCGGGATGACCTGGCCTTCGAGCGCTGCGATCGCCGTCTTGATGGCGACCGCCACCTGGGCGGGCCCGGTTCCGGCCGACGAGCATTTCAGCCCGTCTGCGGCAAACTTGGCGCAGAATTTGCGGAAGCCATTCTCCGTTTCGCCGCCGAACGGCACGAACGGATGCTTGGCATCCATCATCGCCTGGACGATGCCGGTGTCGCCGCCCTGCCCGGTGACGCCGTCGAAGGGACCGTTAGTGGCGATCGCGTCGGCCGAGGCCTTTTGCGCCACGCCATCATCCCATTTGCCGACGACTTCGGTGACCTCCCACTTCTTGCCTGAAGCATCGAGGACCTCGTGGATGCCATTGTGGCGGTCGGTGTCGACCGACGTGCCGGCAACGCCGCGCACCTCGAGGATCTTGCCACCATTGGGAATATGCTTGATCAGCCAGTTGGCCCACAACTCGCCAAGGCCTTTCTGGTCGACATTGACGTTGATGGCGTCCTTGGTGTCGAGAATATTGTCGAAAGCTACCAGCACGACGCCGGCTTCCTTGGCGCGCTTGATAACCGGTCCGAAAGCCGTCGGATTCTGCGCGTTGACGACGATCGCGTCATAGCCGGAATCGATGAAGTTGTTGATCGCCGAAATCTGCGCCGGCACGTCTTCGCCGGTCGAGACGACTTTGAATTCTTTCAGTTTGGCGGCGACCTCCGGCTGCGCCGCATAGGCCTTCGCCGTCTGCACCATCTGGATGCGCCAGGTGTTGGCGATGTAGCCATTGGCGAGCGCAATGCGGTATGGGCCTTCCTTTTTAGGAAATTTGAAGAACTGCGTATCGGCGGCCCATGGCGCAAAGCAGTCCGGCTCGGCGGACGGGCCCGTGACGATTTCGGGTTCGGCGAGCGCCGACGAGCTCAGCATGACGAATGCAGTGGCGGCAACGATGCCACCAACGAGTGACTTGATCATCGATATTCCTCCCAGTTGCAGTTTCTGATTGTTCTTACGCGTCTCGCGCGTTTGGCCCGGCACCTCCCGCCTTGCCCGTCGCGCTTTTTCAGGTGGCCGAATGCCGACCCGATCTCCTCCCTTGCCGCTCGGCAACCGAAGTAAAAACTATCATATTATATATAATAAACAAGTTGAGCTGTCGCTTATATATAATAAACAGACTTTGGCCCTTGCCGCGAGTTTACCCAAGCATGGATGGTAGCGCTACCATGACGTAGTGTAAAGTAGCATCTCGCGATGCCTGCAAAGTGCTTTCAGCGGGCCGTGCTCTCGCGGCGCTTGAGCTCGAAGCCGAGGTCGACGACCGGCTCTTGCGGCCGTTTGCCTGCAATCGCCGCGAGCGCCATGGCGACCGACCGCCGGCCGATCTCGTAGCGAGGCGTCCGGATGCTGGTGACCGATGGAAAAGCCACTTCCATCATGTCGAGATCGTTGAAGCCTGTGATGCCGATCGTCTTCGGCACCGCGATCGAGGCGCGATGGCACTCGAACAGCACGCCGAGCGCGATATCGTCATTGTTGCAGAAAACCGCGTCGAGCGTCGGCACCTTGGCCAGCGCGTCGCGAAACAGTTCGCGCCCGAGCGTCACGCTGGACGGCACCGGCGTGGTGGTGACCAGCCGCGCGTCGAACAAACCGGCCGCCTCCATCGCCGCGCGATAGCCGGCCAGACGCCGCTGCGAGCGCGGGTCCATGCGCGCGCCGATGAAGCCGATGCGGCGATAGCCCATTTCGATCATGTGCTCCGTCGCCGCCTTGCCGCCGTCGAAATGCGAGAAGCCGACCATCATGTCGACCGGATCGGGCCCGGTCTCCATGACCTGAACCACCGGGCAGCCGGCCGTCTCGAGCAGTCTTCGCGAAATTGGCGTCTGGTCGATGCCCGCCACGATCAGCGCCGCGGGGCGCTGCGGGCCGAAAACCTGCAGCAGCCGTTCCTCCTCCAGACCGGAATAATGGGTGTTGCCGAGCTGGATGCGGTAGGAGCTGTCGGACAGGCTGTCATAGATGCCGCGCAGCACTTCGGCAAAGACGCTGTTGGTGAGCGACGGCACCAGCACGCCAAAGACTTCGGCGCGCGCCGAAGCCAGCGCTCGCGCATTCGGGTCGGGTAAATAGCCGAGCTCATCGACGGCCGCCTGGATCTGCCGGCGCAGATCCTCCGAAACGCGCTCCGGCTCGCGCAAGGCGCGGGAGACGGTGATGGCGCCGACCCCGGCCTTGCGCGCGACGTCGGCGATGGTCGGACGACCGCCGCCGCGGCGCGAGCGCGGTTTGGTCACAGCCTTGTCCCGAACGCGGCGCCTTCGCCGAAGAGCGGCCGCGAAATGCTATTCAGCGTCTTTGCCACTGTCGCCATGCCAACCCATGCTTGCCAGAGATTATGGCTGCTGCCGCACCCGTCTGGCGTCGCGCAGCCTTACCCCATTGTCAAGTGAACGGGCCAGGACAGGCGCCCGAACTCGGGTAATGTCTCAGTTTGAATTTTCGGCTGTGAGTGGATTTGCAAGTGTCTTCTCGTCCATCGCCTCTACGCCGTGCGTCGTCTGCTGCTGCGCCACCTGCCGGCATAGGGCAACGCGAACAAGTACAGACCGCTGAGCATGAGCAAGGCGAGCGGGATCAGCGGCATCAGGTATACCCAGTAGGCGGGCTCCACACCTACGCCCAACGTGATGAAGATGGCGGCGACGACCGCCGTAAAAATGATCGACAGCCAGCGGTGGAATTGCCGAATCCAGTTCATGAGGACCTCCCCTGAAGACGAGCCGAAGCGGATCGGGCGACCCGCTTGGCGACCTTCCTTGCAACCTCGTTTGATTTGATGGACGTCTTGTTGGCCATTGCGTTCATCGCAGATGCCTATTGGTGCCGGCGCGCCTCACTCTATCCGCGCCAGGACCTGCTCCAGGTTCGCAAAGAACCGCTGCCAGCCGTATTTTGCGCCCTGGTAGTACTGTTGCTGATCCGGCCGGAAACCCATCTGCTCCATGCGCAGATGGGTCCCTGTGCTCGTAGGGGTGAGCGTCCACGTGACGACACTTTTGAGATCCTTGGTGTCCCAGCTGTAGGACAGCGACTTGTTGGGCTCGACTGCCTGGACCTGACAGTCGACTGCCCCCCAGTCCGCGCTAAGATTGAAACGGTGACCCTCATCTGGCTTGAAATCGTTCTTCATCAGCCACTCCTCGATCAGGTGCGATTGCGTGAGCGCGCGCCAAATCTTTTCCGGCGGAAAAGCGACCTCCCGTTCGACAACGACGGAGCGCGTTTCGGTCGCAGTATTGGTCATTGGTCCATCCTTTTGAGCAGATCTTCGAGGTCGTCGAACCGGCTTTTCCATAACCCGGTCATTTGGTTTGTCCAGTCGATCAGCGGGGCCAAGGCGCTGAGCTCCGCGCTATAATGCGTGTTGCGGCCTTCGTGGCGGTCGCGCACCAACCCTGCCTGCTTCAGCACCCCAAGATGCTTTGACACGGCCGGTTGCGAGACCCCGGCCCGAGCCGTCAGGGCCACGACCGTCTGGTCTCCATCGCGACACAGCCGCTCGAAGATGGCCCGTCGCGTCGGATCGGCAAGCGTTCTGAAAAGGATTTCGTGGGTCTGTGGCATCGAAATCGATAACTCATTGGCTATTGATCGATCCAATAACCGACGAGATATGTGTTAGTCAAGCAGGAAGGTGGACCGGCATTCACGTCACAGGGGCCGCCGGCCATGTTTTTGCTACCGTCGACTGCAGATTACAGTCACCGAGCGTTTCAAGCGCGCTGCTTCCACCATTTGAGCACCCGCATTGCACGGAGGGTCACCCACTTGGACGGCTTGCCCGGGCCGGCGTCGACCTCGAACCATACCTGCCCTTTAGGAGTCCAGTCTAGGGGCCAAGTGCCATCTGCCAGGCGCTTGGAGCGGAGGCGGGCGATGGCGTCGGCAAGCCGCGGATCAGGTTCGGCACCAGTAAGCATGGACGCGGAACGGAAATAGTCCAGCGCACGCAGTATGTCGTAATGCCAGCGGTTGGGGTGATGGAGACACAGAAACTGATCGTCCGCAGGGTTTCCCGAGCTTAGACGTCGGAAGAGGCTACGCTCCAAAAGGAACGACTCTCCAGATTGGCGAGCTTGTCTGGATTCGGATGTGCCGCCGGTCGCCTTCTCATACTCCAACAGCCCTTCCAGCACATTGATCGTGGTGTGGAACGACGAGCGGATCGAACCATTGGCCCTCTCGCAATTCCAACCGCCGTCATCGAGACGCTCACCAAGCAGCCGAACAACAATGGATGAAATATCGGCTCCAAAATATGCACCATCAGCAACAGTTCGCCCGTTGATGCACTCTTCGACCTCCCCCTCCCAATAGGGCTGGCCACCCTCATCCCAGCGCGAGTTGAGGCCAACCAACTCGACGATCCGCTTCGCACGATCCGAAGATGGATCGAAACCAAACTCGCGAAGCTGCGAGAGCGAGAAGGTTGTTGCCGTCCAAGGCTGGCCGAACTTTTCCCAGTCTTGAGGTTTGAAACCGCGCGGGACAAAAGAGCCTGCCGCCCATTGCCCGTCCTCATCTTGGCAAGCCAGAAGCTTGGCTCCCCAGCCAATGGTTTCGATCTTGGCCCGTTCAGCCGCCCACTCCGGTACCGGAGTGTCGAGGAGGTCGCGCATCACTTGCCAGCGGATCGCCGGGTCGGAATCGAGAAGCCAAGCAATCACATCGCCTGCGTCAGTCATCTGAGCCGTCCAGTTAACAACTTAGAATTGACATTACAGCGTGTGTCGCTGGTAGGCATAGCTGACATCTGCAATGGGGCGTGGGCCGAAATTCAAACTGAGACACCGCCCGAAACTCGTGATCCGTTGCTAAATGACGGCAGATATGCTAGGTATTTAGGCATGGTGCTGATTTGCGCCAGCAACCCGTCCCTGAGGCGGGTTTTTTTACGCCGTGTTGGCTATTTCGCTGGCTCTGGCCGTCGACAGGCCTGGCAGGCCAGCCAGCTCCGTTCTCCGCTTCACGCAATCGCCGTGGCGCTGCGCCGTGCCTTCCACAGCAGCAGCACCATGGCCGCTATGTTCAGCAGGTTCCAGGCAATGCCGTTGAGGAACGCGGCGGCATAGGAACCGGTCAGATCGTAAATCCAGCCCGACATCCAGCCGCCGATCGCCATGCCGAAGATCGTCGCCATGATGACGATGCCGACGCGCTGGCCGGCCTCTCGGGCCGGCATGTATTCCCGCACGATGATGGCATAGCAAGGCACGATGCCGCCTTGCGACAGGCCGAAGACCAGCGAGACGACGTAAAGCGAGGCGAGCCCGTCGAAGGGGATGTAGAGCGACAACGACAAGGCTTGCAGCACCGAGCCGATTAGCAGGGTTTTCACGCCGCCGATGCGATCGGCAAGGAAGCCGGACGCCAGCCGGCTGACGACGCCCGCCGCCATCATGATCGACAGCATGTCGGCGCCCCGCGCAACGCCATAGCCGAGGTCCATGCAATAGGCGACGATATGGACCTGAGGCATCGACATCGCCACGCAGCAGCTAAGGCCGGCGACGACGAGCAGCACCTGCAGGGCTGCCGGCGACAGCGATATCGGTTGGATGGGCCGGCTGCCGGGTGAACCGGAAATGGCGGCGCGTGGTGCGCCGCGCCTGAGCAGCAGGATCAGCGGCACCATGGTCACGAGGCAGACGACACCGATCGCGGCATAGGTGAAACGCCAGCCTTCGCTCTGCATGATATAGGGCATAACCATCGGCCAGATCGCCCCGGCGAGATAGCTGCCGGCAGCGGCAGCCGACACCGCGACGCCGCGCCGGCGGTTGAACCAGTGCGAGATGTCGGCGATCAACGGCCCGAAGATCGCCGAGGTGCCGACGCCGATCAAAACACCCTGGACAAGGGTGAACTGCAGCACCGAGGTGGTCAGCGACGCCAGCAGGAAACCGGCACCGAGCGCCACCGAGGCAATGAGCGCCGGTATCCAGTAGCCCATGCGGTCGATGGCGCGACCGATCGCAACATTGCCGACGGCGAAGCCGACCATGGTCGCGGTATAGGGCATCGACGCGGCGGCGCGATCGACGCCGAATTCCGCCTGCATGGCGGGCAGGACCACGACCACCGCCCACATGCCGACACCGCCGATCGTCGACAGCAGCATCGAGATGCCGAGCCGCATCCAGGCATAGGCGCTGTCGATGCCGGGGCTGCTTGCCTGGCTAGAGACGGTTGTGATCAAGGCGTTTCCTGTCCGCGGTTCTGCAAAATCGACCGGTTCAACACCACTATCGGCACATTCGTGGCGCCGTGCAGCGCCACATCACGCAATCCGTGGCTCCAGGGATTTAAGCTGAAATGGAACAGTGGCCGCCGTCCCGGAGTTTTCCATTAACTCACCGATGGAAGGAGGTTGTCATGACCGCGAAAAGGAAATGGTCGGCCGAGGTGAACGAGCACAGCGATGCGCTGGACCTCGAGGAACATGTCTTCGAATCCCACGACCCCAAGAAGATCGCGGCCTCGCTCAAGCGATCGGCCGAGCACAGCGATCGGCGCAAGGCCGAGCCGTTCCAGTCCGCCATGTCGATGCTGAATTTCTACATCAACCGTGCCGGTAAGAACCTGCCGGCCAAGCAGAAGAAAGTGCTGGAGGACGCCAAGGACGAACTGCGCGCAGCGTTTGGGCGTCCGCGAGAAGACTAAGGCGCCGGCAGGAAACTTCGCGGGCGCGACATCCGACGTGCTTTGTCAGCGCGACTTGATGACGCCGTCGGTGTTGGCCAACAGCTTGCGGACCGCGTTCCGCGCCGCATCCGGCCGCTGCAGGCGGATGCTCTTCTCGATCGCCTCGTGCAGCTTCTGCGCATGCTGCAAATCGTCCAGCTCCCGCGTCGTATAGGCGAACAGATGATCAAAAGCCGATTCGATCAGAACGCCGAGCGGCACCAGGAGATCGTTGCCCGAGGCACGCAGGATGGCCAGATGAAAACGCGTATCGGCGCTGGTGCGCTCCTGCAGCGTCGTCGCCTCCCCCATCTCCCGGCAGGCCTGGCTGATCTCAGCCATCTGCTCGTCCGTGCGCCGCATCGCGGCAAAGGCGGTCGCTTCCGGCTCGATGATGTGGCGGAACTCCTGCACCGTTTTCAGGAACACCTCGCGGTCGGGCGATGTCGCGTACCAGGCGAGCACGTCGCGATCGAGCAGGTTCCAGCGCTCTTTCGGCTCGACCCAGCTGCCGATCTTGGGGCGCGAGGCCAGCAGGCTCTTGGCCATCAGCATCTTGATCGCTTCGCGCACCGCCGAGCGGCTGACGTCGAAGGTCTCCGACCACTTGGCTTCGTTGGGCAGGATGGTTCCCGGCGGATAGTCGCCGCGCACGATCCTCAGACCAATCTCATTGGCCAGCGACGCATGCACGCTCGATCCAGGCATGCGCGCCGCATCCGCACGGCGAACGGCGGTCGGGCGCTCGGCGGACGCCGCCTTGGCCGGTGTTTTTCCCTTATTCGGCTTGCCGTCCCGCATGTGCTCACAAAGTCCGGATTCCGAAGACTGTCAAGCACGGGAAAGACCCCGGGTTGGAAACCCGGCCGCCGTGCACAGATCAGCCAGGATCGACGCCCTGTCAGGCCGTCTTGACGTATTTGCGCCAGCTATGCTCAGGACGAAACCCGAGCACGTCCCGCGCCTTGCGGTTGGAGAGCAGCGTCTCGTATTCGCCAAGCTCGCCCTTAACCGGCACGCCGGGATAAAACCGCTTCAAGAGTTCGGCCGTCGGCAGATCGGACGAGGTGTCGTCATTGGCGGCGTTGAACACCTGATAGCCGAGCCCCTCCTTCTCGATGGCACGCAACGTGATCTGGCCGAGGTCGCGCGCGTCGATGTAGCTCCAGGCGATGCGCTTGCGGAAACCCGGATCGGCGAACCATTTCGGAAACAGCGAATATTCGTGCGGTTCGATGACGTTGCCGATGCGCAACGCGTAGATGTCGATGCCGCTGCGCAGCGCGAAGGCACGCGCCGTCTTCTCGTTGACGATCTTGGACAGCGCATAGCTGTCCATCGGATCGACATCATAGTCCTCGTCGAGCGGGAAATGCGTCGGGTCGCGCGGCTCGTTGGCAAAGACCAGCCCATAGGTCGTCTCGCTGGAGGCGATCACCACCTTACGGATGCCGAGCTTCACCGCCGCCTCGATGACATTGTAGGTGCCGAGCGCGTTGATGCGGAACACCTCGTTGTCGGGCGTGATCATGATGCGCGGGATCGCCGCGAAATGCACCACGGCATCGACCGGCTGCGCGCGCAGCGACGGGTCGAACTCGTGCAGGCCCATATAGCTGGACAGTGCATTGAACACCTGCCCGCTGTCGGTGATATCGGTGATCAGCGTGCGCACCTTGGGATTGTCGAGCGGCTTGGTATCGATGTTGAGCACCTGGCAGCCCTGCTCGACCAGATACTGCACGACATGACGCCCGGCCTTGCCGCTGCCGCCGGTGAACATGATCCGCTTGGTCATTTTGCTCTCCACATTCCGTAGGATTCATGTGTATTGTCAGACAATATGGCATTCCGCAATCGCCTGCCAACCGTCTGCGGCAAAAACCCGCTTCAACAATTCGCCTGCCAAAGCGCAGCGCCGTCATCGACATCAGCAACACAGGACGACACGACATGAACACGACTGCCGCGAGCGAAAAGATCGGCTTCATCGGACTTGGCTTGATGGGCCACGGGATCGCGAAGAACATCGTCGACAAAGCCTATCCCCTGACGTTTCTCGGCCGCAAAAACCGCGCTCCGGCGGAAGACCTGCTCGGCCGTGGCGCAAAGGAAGCGGCGACCTCGCGCGATGTCGCGGCGGCATCTGATATCGTCTTCATCTGCGTCACCGGCTCGCGCGAGGTCGAAGCCATCATCCGCGGACCCGGCGGCCTCAAGGAGGGCCTGAAGAAGGGCTCGGTGGTCGTCGATTGCTCCACCTCGGATCCGACCTCGACCGTAGCGCTTGCCGCCGAACTCAAGGCGCTCGGCGTCGACTATGTCGATGCCCCGCTCAGCCGCACGCCGAAGGAGGCGTGGGAGGGCACGCTCGACGCCATGGTCGGTGCGTCCGACGCGGTCTTTGCCCGGCTGAAGCCGGTGCTCGACACCTGGGCCGGGCGCATCGTTCATATCGGCGACACCGGCGACGGCCACCGCATGAAGCTGCTCAACAATTTCATCTCGCTGGGCTATGCGGCGATCTATTCCGAGGCGCTGGCGCTGGCGCAGAAGGTCGGCATCTCGCCGCCGCGCTTCGACAGCGTCATCCGCAACGGCCGCATGGATTGCGGCTTCTACCAGACCTTCATGCGCTGGACGCTCGAAGGCGACCGCGACGCGCACAAATTCACCATCGCCAACGCCTTCAAGGACCTCACCTATCTCGAATCGATGGCGGGTGCTGCCGGCATCGCCAACCCGCTCGGCAATGCCACGAAGAACGCCTTCGCCGGCGCCTTCGCCGCCGGGCCCGCCGATCAATATGTGCCGATGCTGGCAACGCATATCGGCAAGATCAACGGCGTCGACCTGACACCGAGCAAGGACGGCAAGTAGTAGAAGATTTGAGGTGACCGACCTTAGTGTTTGGTCAAGGCTGGCGCTGCCCCCTCGGCTGCCTGCCGGGCACCCTCATTCCGGAGTAGGCGCGGTCGGCGAAGTGTCCAGTTGATAGATGGGTAACACTTTGAACCGGATACATGGGTTACAGTTTTCCCCCTGTGCTGTCGGCCGCAGCGCCAAGCGGTTTGGTTGGCGCGGCGCTGCGGCGGACGAGCTTCATGCGCCTGGTGTCGATGATGCCGAGCGGATGGGCGTGGAAGCTGAGCGCCCATTCACCATCCTCGGTCTCTGCGGCGGCGACCGCTTCGCCGGCCAGCGTCTTGGAAACGTAGATGAAGCCGCCATTCCACCTGATCTCGCCATTGTGACGCACGCTGCGCACCGCCGCCTCGGCCGGATAGTCGGGCTCGGGCGGTGTCGCGGGCATAGCGCGCGGCGAGGCGCGGTAATGCTGCGCTGGAGTGTCCATGGCCAGCGCCTCATGCGGACGCTCCTCATTGTAGCTGCGCCGGAAGGCTTCGAAGGCCTGGCTCTGGGCCATTCTGTCGGCCTCCGGCGCCTTGGCCAGCGGCAGCATGGTCAGGTGGAAGCGCTCGTGGCGCCCGTTCTGCTGCGGCTTGCCGGGCGCGATCCGCTCCAGCGTGATGCCGAGCTTGATGAAGCGCACTGAAAGCGGCGTCAGCCCAGTGACGCCGGCCGACGCGAAAGGCGGGCCATTGTCGCTTCTGAGCCGATCCGGCAGACCATGCGCCTCAAACAGCCGTTCGAATACCGGCCAGGCCTCGTCATCCGCCGTCGAGCCCGTCGCTTCGAGCGCCAACAGGTAGCGGCTCGACGCATCCATCACCGTCAACGGTTCGCAGCGCCACCCGTCACGGGTCCGGAACCAGCCCTTGTGATCGCCCGTCCATACCGCGTTCGGCTCCTCGGCTTGCGGCCATGGTCCGTTGCCACAGGCCCGCAGCCGTGCCCGCTTGCGGACGCTGACAAGCCCGTGCCGCGCAAGGATCGCACCAGCCGTCGAGGCCGACGGCCACAGCAGCTCGGGAGCGGTGCGCTTGAGCCGCGCCATGATCTTCTTCGGACCCCACAGCGGGTGCGTCTCCTTGGCCGCAACGATCCGCTCCACCAGATCCAGGGCCGTCGCTCGGCCATGATTGAGCGGCGCCCGCGGCAGATCATGCAGGCCTTCCGGGCCGAGCGCGCGATAGCGACCCAGCCATTTGTAGCCGGTCTTGCGCGACACGCCGAAGTCTCCACACAGCTGCGTCATCGTCTCCTCGCCTGCCAGGCACTCCACAACAAACCGAAGCCGCTCGTCCATGATGCCAGTCTCTCGCCAAACCATCGCCGGTCCTCCCGGCGGACAAGAAAACTGTCACCCATGCAATCGGTCCATTCTGTTACCTATCTATCCGGTTCGGACAGAAGCGGCCGATCTCCCCCGCAAGGGGGGGGAGATTGGACGTCACTTCGGCTTTCGCCAATCGCCAACGTAAGGCAGGGGCAGACGGCGCCAGCCTTGCTGGATGAATTACCGCCGTGACCGTCCGATAACGTCGTCAGTGTTGGCGAGTAGTCTGTGCACTGCCGTGCGGGCTGCAGCCGGCCGCTGGAGACGGATGTTCTTCTCGATGGCCTCATGCAGCGCCTGCGCCCGAGGCTGGTCGCTGGTTTCGCGCGTGACGAAAACGAAGAGGTGGTCGAGCGCCGATTCGATCAGCACGCCGAGCGGCACCAGGAGATCGTTGCCCGAGGCACGCAGGATGGCCAGATGAAAACGGGTATCCGCGCGGGTGCGTTCCGGCAGCGTCGCCGCCTCCCCCATCTCCCGGCAGGCCTGGCTGATCTCGGCCATCTGTTCGTCGCTACGCCGGATCGCGGCAAAGGCGCTGGCTTCCGGCTCGATGATGTGACGAAACTCCTGCACCGTGCGCAGGAACATTTCGCGATCGGGCGCCGTCGCGTACCAGGCGAGCACGTCGCGATCGAGTAGATTCCAGCGCTCCTTCGGCTCGACCCAGCTGCCGATCTTCGGGCGTGAGGCGAGCAGGCTCTTGGCCATCAGCATCTTGATCGCCTCGCGCACGGCCGAGCGGCTGACGTCGAAGGTCTCCGACCATTTAGCTTCGTTGGGCAGGATGGTTCCCGGCGGATAGTCGCCGCGCACGATCCGAAGACCGATCTCGTTGGCCAGCGACGCATGCACGCTCGATCCGGGGATCAGCGCCGCGTCGGCACGGCGAGCGCCGACCGGACGGGCGGCCCGTGCCTTGATCTTGGCCCGTTCCTTGACCGTGGTAAGTCGCTTTTTCGGTCTTGCGTCCGGCATCCACGTTCCCCCGGTGCAGGCTGAACTCAAGGCGCGGCAAAGCAGGAGCGGTTCGCCCCGGCAATGTCGCCTCGCACGTTTCATGAACCGGCGTGACGGGGCGCCCGTCGATCGGACGCCCCGAAAACTGCGAACCTACTTCTGGATGCAGGTGTCGACCGTATCTTTGGTGCACTCGTCGAGACCGGTGAAGACCGGATCGGCGACGGGCTTGCCTTCGACCAGGTCGATCATCACCGAGGGCGCCTTGTAGCCCATCTCGAACGGCCGTTGGCCGACCAGCGCGGTCACCAGACCCTCCTTGGCAATGGCCACTTCATCACCGATCGTATCGGCGGCGCCGATGACGAACTCGTTCTTGGCGATCTTGTCGGCCATCGGCTTGAACAGGTCGCGATAGGGCTGCGGCGCGCCGAACAGCGGCCAGCCGCCCATGATGCCGAAGGCGTCGAGATCGGGATTGGCGGCGAGGATATCGGTCATCGCCTGCACGCCCTTGGCGCCGTCGTCATTGGTGAACACCGGGCAGCCGGCAACTTCGGTCCAGCCGCCCTCGCCGGCGAGCGCCGGGAGATCCTTCTGGCCTGTAAGCGCGTCGCGCATGCCTTGGGCGCGGCGCAGGATGTTGTCGGCCGCCGGATTGCCTTGGATGGTGCAGATCTTGCCGCCATCCGGCTTGCCCTTCTTGATGTACTCGCCGATCTTGTATCCCATCAGGTAGTTGTCGGTGCCGAGATAGGTCTTGCGCAGCCCCGCATCTTCCTTGCTGAGGTCGGCGTCGAGCGTCATGATCGGGATCGACGGATTGGCGCTTTTGATCGTCTGCGCGATCAGCGGCGCGTTGGACGGCGAAATGGCCATCGCCACTGTATCGGGCTTGCTCAGCATGTCCTGAACGATCTGGGCTTCGCCGGCCTCGTCCGAGGTCGATGCCGGGCCGGTGTAGAAGCACTCATACTCCGAGCTGGCATTTTCCTTGTTCCATTTCTGGCAACCCTGGTTGATGGCCTCGAAGAACGGATTGTCGAGCCCCTTCACCACGATGACGAGCTGTTTCTTGGCCAAAGCCGGCCCGGCACCCAACGCCATGACGGCGACGGCAGCGAGCAATAGTGATTTCCTCATGTCAGTCCTCCCTTGAAACAGACGGACACGGCGTGCCCGCCACACAGACCAGCCCGGATCAAGCGATGACAGAGGTTCGTTTCGCGAGCGCTCGTGTCGCCAAGCCGGGCCGATAAGCATTTCCAGATGCGGTAGCAGACCAGCGCGATACGGACGCTGCCAGATCCTCGACCGATAAACCTCCGCCTACTCCGCCCGGCGAGCCGGAACAGGAGATCGGCATAATCTCCTCCGGCGCTTAGCTAATATCGGCTTGCGACGAACGTCAATTGCTATTTGTCCTACAAAACGGATTTTTCGAAAGAAGCCGCTGTTGACGCCAAGGGGGCATGTGCGTAAATGGGCGAAAGCGCTGTTTCCGGGAGGGGCCGGGAAAGAGCGAGGGCCGCGGCAGAACCGCCGGCCGGAAAGCACGGGGAGGAAGTAGTCTGGTGTCGGTTCTCGAACTCGCCAACATCTCGAAACATTTCGGCGCCATCCAGGCGGTCAACGACGTTTCGCTGTCGATCGAGGCCGGACAGGTGGTCGGTCTGATGGGCGACAACGGCGCCGGCAAGTCGACGCTGGTCAAGATGATCGCCGGCAATTTCCCTCCGAGCCATGGCACGATGCAGATGGACGGCAAGGACCTGATCCTGCACAAGCCGGTGGAGGCGCGCCAGCACGGCATCGAGATCGTCCATCAGGACCTCGCGCTGTGCAACAATCTGACGGCCGCCGCCAATGTTTATCTCGGACGCGAGTTGCGCCGCGGCATCGGCCCGTTTCGCATCCTCGACTACGCTGCGATGTACAAGCGCGCCGGCCAGATCTTTGCCGAGCTGAAATCCGAGACCCGCCCGCGCGACCTGGTCAAGCAGATGTCGGGCGGCCAGCGGCAAGCGGTGGCGATCGCCCGCACCATGCTTTCGCAAGCCAAGATCGTGCTGATGGACGAGCCGACGGCGGCGATCTCGGTCCGGCAGGTCGCCGAGGTGCTGAACCTGATCCGCCATCTGCGCGACCAGGGCATTGCGGTCGTGCTGATCAGTCACCGCATGCCAGACGTCTTTGATGTTGCCGATCGCGTCATCGTCATGCGGCGCGGCCGCAAGGTCGCCGACAAGACGATCGCGTCGAGTTCGCCCGAGGAAGTCACCGGGCTCATTACCGGCGCCATCGAACAGGTTTGATGTCAGCGGGTTCCACCACGCAAGCAAATAAAGGTCGACGATGGCAGTAACTCTTGACCAGACGATCGCGCAGAAACAGCACACTTTGCTGAGCAGGGTGTTTGCCAGCCAGACCTTCTGGGTGGTGATCGCGGTCATCCTCGCCTGTCTGTTCCTGTCCGTGGCCACGGATTCCTTCGCCACGACCAAGAACCTCTACAACATCACCCGCAACGTCACTTTCGTCGCCATTGTGGCGCTCGGAATGACGTTCGTCATCATCACCGGCGGCATCGACCTGTCGGTCGGCTCGGTACTTTGTCTGTGCTCGATGGTGCTGGCCGTCACCATGCATGCCGGCTACGGCATCGAGGTCGGCATCGCCGCTGCGATCGCGACAGCGCTGATTATCGGCGCCTTCAACGGCATTTTGATCGCCTATCTCGGCTTTCCGCCCTTCGTGGTGACGCTCGGAATGCTGTCGATCGCCCGCAGCCTGGCCATGGTCGCCTCCAACAACACCGTCGTCTTCCAGTTCGGACCGGATCACGACAAGCTTCTGGCGCTGGGCGGCGGCGCCTGGGTGTTCGGCATCGCCAATCCGGTGCTCTACACCATCTTGCTGGCGCTGATCACCGGCTTCGTGCTGCGCTGGACGAAATTCGGCCGGCACATCTTCGCCATCGGTGGCAACGAGCATGCGGCGACGCTGACCGGCGTTCCGGTGCGCCAGATCAAGGTCGCGGTCTACATGATCTCGGCGCTGGCAGCGGGCGTTGCCGGCATCATCCAGACCGGCTGGCTGGGCGCCGTCACCACCAATCTCGGCAACGGCATGGAGCTTCAGGTTATCGCCGCCACCGTCATCGGCGGCGCCAATTTGGCGGGCGGCATGGGTACGGCCTTTGGCGCCGTCGTCGGCGCAGCGCTGATCGAGGTGATCCGCAACAGTCTCGGCCTGCTCGGCATCAATGCGTTCTGGCAAGGTACTTTTATTGGCGGCGCCATTCTGATGGCGGTCTTGTTCGACCGGCTACGCAATTTCAGGCGCAACGAATAGGACCATGATCCCGAACCGAAGGTCCGCGCCGGCGAAAGCGGCGCTGACCTTCGGTTCGGATAAGATCATGGTCAAACAAAAGACAGTCTGATGGTGAAATCCCTCTTCAGCCTCGACGGGCGGCTGGTGCTGATCACCGGTTCCGGCCAGGGAATCGGCTTTGCCCTGGCGCGGGGCCTTGCCGAGCATGGCGCGAGCGTGGTGCTGAACGGCCGCGATCCGGGCAAGGTCGCTGGTGCGGTGGCAAGGCTGGGCGACGCCGGCTTCAAGGCGCATGCCTCGATCTTCGACGTGACCGATTTTCATGCGGTCGATGAAGACATTGCCCGGATCGAGGCCGAGATGGGCGCCATCGACATCCTCGTCAACAATGCCGGCGTGCAGTTCCGCGCGCCGCTCGAGGATTTTCCCGAGGAGCAGTGGGAGCGCCTGTTCAAGACCAATGTTTCGGGCGCCTTCCACGCCGGTAAGGCGGTGGCCCGGCACATGATTCCGCGCGGCAAAGGCAAGATCATCAACATCGGTTCGGTGCAAAGCGAGCTCGCCAGAACCGGCATCGCCCCCTACACGGCGACCAAGGGCGCGATCAGGAACCTGACCAGGGGCATGTGCGCCGACTGGGCGAAACACGGCCTGCAGATCAATGCGATCGCACCCGGCTATTTCCGCACCGAGATGAACCAGGCGCTGGTCGACAATCCGGAATTCTCCGCCTGGCTGGAGAAGCGCACGCCGGCCGGGCGCTGGGGCAATGTCGATGAACTGATCGGCGCCGCAGTCTTCCTGGCGTCGGATGCATCGTCCTTCGTCAATGGCCACACGCTTTATGTCGACGGCGGCCTGACCGCGTCGGTTTGAGAGGTGGCGCCTTCCCCTTCTCCCCTTGTGGGAGAAGGTGGCCTCGCGAAGCGAGGTCGGATGAGGGGTGTTCCAGCTTGGCAATAGCAAAGATCCACCGCCTCATTTCTTCCAACACCCCTCATCCGTCTCGGCGTTAACGCGCCGATCCACCTTCTCCCACAAGGGGAGAAGGGGCGCTAAGCTATCGCTCAGTCTGAAAATCGGCCGGCGTGATCCATGGCGGGCGCCAGGCGTGCGCATGTGCCTTGACGCGGACATGAAGCCCGCCGCACTATCTCCATTGCAGGCGAAGGGAGGCCAGTCGCCTGCGGGAGGATATACCCATGACGGAAGCGATCAGGCTCTACTGGGGCCGGTTCGGACATGTTTCTGTCCTGAACGTCGCCAGCGACTTCGTCACCCATGCCCATGTCGAGGCGCATATCATCATCTGGCTGGAAGGCACGGCCGGCGAGATGACCATCGGCCGCGAGACGGTGCGGCTTGGACCGGGCACCGCCGCCGGCATCAATTCCTTCCAGCCGCACAGCCACGCTCTGTCCCGCGACGGCCGGCCCGGCCTGTTCCTCGCCTTCTACATCGATCCGGACTGGGCGCGACGACGCCGCGATCTGCCGTCCGCCGCGCCGCTGTTCTCGACGCCGGCGATCATGCTGGAGCCATGGCTGCACAAGGCGGCGGCCAACCTTCTCGACCATCTCAGCGACAATGAGAGCATCGACGACATCGCCAATTACGAGATCGAGCGTTTTATCGACAGCGTGCTCGATGCTGCTGACGCTTCGGCCCCGCCGGTGACGCGCGCCCGCGTCCATACCATGCAGGACTTCCGCGTTCGCAAGGCGATCCAGCTGATGAAGGCCAATGTTTGCGAGCGCATCTGCTTCGATGACGTTGCGCGCAGCGTCGGCCTGTCGCGGCCGCATTTCTTCGCGCTGTTCAAGGAGCAGACCAATCTGACGCCTAACGTCTATTGGAACACGCTGCGCATGGAAGAAGCGGTGCGGCAGTTGCAGTGGTCGCAGGAGCCGCTGATCTCAGTGGCCTGCAATCTCGGCTTCACCACGCAGGGCAATTTCTCGCGCTTCTTCCGCGACCATGTCGGCGTTCCGCCGACGCTCTATCGCGAGGCGGCGCGGGCCATTTCCTGAACCATTTTCAGACTATTTGATAGGCGTTCAAGACGCATTGATAAGCGCCGCCGGGCTCGCCGCCCTACCCTCGCGACATACATATTCGCAAGGGAACGATCATATGGCGAAAGTCACCATCTCCAGCGTCATCGACGCACCGGTCGAAAAGGTCTGGGCGCGCATACGCGACTTCAACGGCCTGCCGAGCTGGCACCCGCGCATGGTCGAGAGCCATATCGAGGACGGCAAGGATGCCGGCACGATCGGCTGCGTGCGCAATTTCGAGCTCGCCAGCGGCGCCCGTATCCGCGAAAGGCTGCTCGACTTCTCCGACGACAATTTCCTTGTCAGCTATTCCATCCTGGAGACGCCGCAGCCGCTCACCAATCACAAGGCGACACTGCGATTGCGGCGGGTGACCGACGGCGACCGCACCTATGCCGAATGGACCGCCAGCTTCGACGCTGCTCCGGAAGAGGCCGACAAATTGGCCGAGGGCATGGGCGCCAACGTTTTCCAGGGCGGCTTCAACGCCCTGAAGAATCATTTCGCCGGTCAAGGTTGAACTGAATTGGGCTGACAAACAGGAGCGTTCCATGGCGCTTACATTGCAGACTTTTTCGACGGTGAAGGACGCGAATGCGGCATTGAAAGCTGCCGGCACCCGCTATCTCGGCGGCGGCACGCTGGTCGTGCGCGCCGCCAATGAAGGCGATGTCTCGGCCTCCAGCCTTATCAGGTCGACCGAACCGGTGCTGTCGGCCATCACCGTTTCCGGCGGCAAGGTACGCGTCGGCGCTTCGGTGACCATGGCGGCGATCGCCCGTCACCCGGATCTCGCTGCGCTTAGCGGCGCGGCGCGCGCCGTCGGCGGCCCGGCGATCCGCAACATGGCGACAGTCGGCGGCAATCTCTTCGCCCCGGCGCCCTATGGCGATTTCACCGTCGCGCTGCTGGCGTTGGATGCCACCGTCAGCACCGATGGCGGTGACCTGCCGATCGAAACCTTCCTGGCAAAACGCGAAAGCAACCGCGCCATCGTCACCGCGGTCGGCTTCAGCTTGCCAGTGGACGGCGGCTTTCGCTTCCTGAAAGTGTCACGGGTCAAGCCGAAGGGCGTCTCGGTGCTGAGCATCGCCGCCGTGCTGGAGCAGGCGCCGGACGGCACCGTGTCATCGGCGCGGATCGCGCTTGGCTGCATGGCCGACCGTCCGATGCGCGCGAAGGCGGCAGAAAAGGCGCTGCTCGGCAGGAAACTCACCGGCGATGGCATCGCGCCAGCACTTGCCTCGGCCAGCGACGGGACCTCGCCCGTCACCGATCCGATCGCCAGTGCCTGGTATCGCAACGAAGTCCTATCGGTCCATCTCGGCCGGCTGCTGCTCGGCTGAAATTGCTCATTGGGGCGCGCGCTTGCTTGGCTGCGCGCAAGGAGGAAAACATGGCAAAGGTCCCGGTTCAGTTCACGCTCAACGGCGCGGAGAAGGCCGAATTCATCGACGGCGGCACGACGCTGCTTCATGCACTGCGCGACAAGATCGGCGACACCTCGCCGAAAGGCGGCTGCCATCAAGGCACATGCGGCGCCTGCTCGGTCATCATCGACGGTGAGCTCCGGCTTTCCTGCCTGACGCTGGCCGAGACCTGCAACGGCGCGACCATCACCACGACGTCGGGGCTTTCTGAAGGCGGCGTTCTGCATCCCTTGCAGCGCGCCTTTCTCGATGCCTTTGCCACCCAATGCGGTTTCTGCACACCGGGCATGATCATGGCCGCCAAGGTGCTGCTCGACCACACGCCGAACCCCAGCCGCGAGGATGTAGTCGAGGCGCTGTCGGGAAATATCTGCCGCTGCACCGGTTACGAGCCGATCATCCAGGCGGTGCTTACCGCCGCGCGGTCCAATTCGCAGAACGCGGCTTGAGGGGAGTAAAAAAGATGGAACTCCGCAAGAGCTATTTCGCCGACCAGCGCAAGGACGATCTGCACGAGATCGGCCAACCCCGTCCGCGTTCGGACTCACCCGGCCATGTCACTGGCAAGACCGCCTATTTCGCCGACCGCAACTTTCCCGGCATGCTGCATCTGAAGATGGTGCGCAGTCCGCACCATCACGCCCGCATCCGCAGCATCGACATATCAGAGGCGGAAAAACATCCAGGCGTGGTGAAAATCCTGACCGCCAAGGACGTGCCGCACAATGTCTACACCATCCTGATCCTGATCCAGATCGGGCCGGAGGACGAGACGGTGCTGGCCGACGGCAAGGTGCGCTGGAAGGGCGAGGCGGTGGTGGCAGTGCTGGCTGAGACCGAGCGTGCCGCCCAGGAAGCCGCCGCCAAGGTCAAGGTCGATTACGAGGTGCTGCCGGCCGTCTTCGACATGGAGGAGGCGCTAAAACCCGGCGCGCCGGTCGTGAACGAATATCACGGCCAGAACTATTACCTCTATGACAGTGGCGAATGCCGCAAGGTGCGCTTCGGCGATGTCGAGGCGGGCTTCGCCGGCGCCGACCACGTGCTTGAACAGACCTACCAATCCTCGCCGATCGAGCACGCGCCGACCGAGACGACAGGCTGCATCGTCGCGCCCGAGGGCAATGATCGCTTCACCTGCTACACCAACACGCAGGCGATGTTCTTCACCCTCGACAACGCTTCGATCATCCTGCAGATGCCCGGCAACAAGCTGCATTTCGTCGGCGGCACCGTCGGTGGCGGCTTTGGCGGCAAGGTCGACGTCATTGTCGAGCCGATCGCCATCCTCGGCGCCAAGCTGACCGGGCGTCCGGTCTCCTTCATCTACAGCCGTGAGGAGGAGATGCAGATTTCCTCGCCGCGCGCTGCTGAAAAGGTCGTCATCAAGGACGGCGTCATGAAGGACGGCCGCATCGTCGTCCGCAAGGTCACCGGCTACACCGATGCCGGCGCCTATTCGCGCCATTCGCCCTATGGCGCGCAGAAGGGCGCTGGCCACTATCCCGGCCCCTACACGATCCCGAATGTCTGGATCGACACCTATTGCGTCTACACCAACCGCACGCCCTCCTCCGCCATGCGCGGCTTCGGCGTCACCATTGGCGACTTCGCGCTGGAGGTGCAGATGGACAAGCTCGCCCGGCTGATCGGCATGGACCCGCTCGAATTCCGCTTCATCAATGCCTACCGCGACGGCGATATGAAAGCGCATCGCCAACCGACGGAAGGGGCCGCGCTGATCGAGTGTATGCAGGAAGCGTCGCGCGTCGCCAACTGGCCGGTGGCGGAAAAATATCTGGCCATGTCCTCCTACGCGAAGGGAGCTTGAGATGGCGATCAGGCGCGGACGCGGCGTTGCCGCGATCAACTACCCCACCGGCATGAATCTCGGCGGCGACCCAACCCAGGCCCTGGTGCATTCGACCCCGACCGGCAATTTCATGGTCACGCTTTCCAGCGTCGATCTCGGCCAGGGCATGAAGCAGATCATGGCGCAGATCTGCGCCGAGACGATCGGCGTGCCGACCGAACGCGTCGTCGTCGACACCGCCGACACCGACACCGGCCCGCACTGCATGGGCACCTTCGCCTCGCGCGGCACGCATCGCGCCGGCAACGCCGTCATCCAGGCGGCCAGGGAAGCCCGCCAGGTGATGCTGGAAGTGGCGGCCGAGGAGCTGGAAGTGAATGCCTCGGACCTCGAGACCGACGGCCAGGGCAACATCCTCGTCAAGGGCGCGCCGCAGAAATCGATCTCGATCTTCGATGTCGCGCTGTCGGCGCATTTCAAGCGCGGCCGCTCGATTTCCGGCCGTGGCATGTTCCTCATCCCGCGCTCGTACCCCGAAAAAGAGACCGGCGCGATGAAGCCGTCGACCTGCTATGCGCATGCCTGCACGGTGGCGGAGGTCGAGGTTGATGACGAGACCGGCGAGGTCACCGTGCTGACGGTCAAGAACGTTTTTGAGATCGGCCGCGCGCTGAACCCGAAAATGGTCGAGCAGCAGCTTGTCGGCGGCTCGTGGATGGGCATCAGCCACGCGCTCTACGAGACGACCGAACCCTATTATCCCAATCGCGATCATGGCGGCACCGACTTCAACCAATATCTGATGCCGGGACCGGGCGATCTTGCGCAAACCGAGATCATCGTGCTGGAACGGCCCTCGACCGACGGCCCGTACGGCGCCAAGGGGCCGGGCGAGATGTGCGCCAACCCGCAAATCCCGGCGGTCGCCAACGCCGTCTTCGACGCCGTCGGCGTGCGCATCGACACGCTGCCGATCACACCGGAGCGCATCCTACGGGCGCTGAAGGCGCAAGCCGGCGCGCCAAACTGAGTGTTGGAAATGCCCAAGAGAAGCGCCGAAACTGTCGCGACCTCGCCGGAGGCGGTGGCATCGCGCCTCGCCGCTTCGC
Organism: Mesorhizobium sp. M6A.T.Cr.TU.016.01.1.1; assembly: GCF_003952585.1. NCBI lineage: Bacteria > Pseudomonadati > Pseudomonadota > Alphaproteobacteria > Hyphomicrobiales > Phyllobacteriaceae > Mesorhizobium > Mesorhizobium sp. M6A.T.Cr.TU.016.01.1.1. Next base: position 4,678,067 of record NZ_CP034452.1, on the reverse strand, counting down.
GCTATCTGGCGGACGAGAGCCTGGCGACCGCCATCTTCCTGGCGATCAGGCTGGGCAAGCCGCTGCTGCTCGAAGGCGCGCCCGGCGTCGGCAAGACGGAAGCGGCGAAGGCGATAGCCGAGCTGCTCGGGCGCGATCTGGTGCGGCTGCAATGCTATGAGGGCATCGATGCCGCGCATGCGCTCTACGAATGGAACTACCAGCGCCAGTTGCTCGCAATCCGCCATGCCGGCGAGCATGAGGTCGACATCTATGACGACCGTTTTCTGATCGCGCGGCCGCTGCTGCAGGTGCTGAAGGCGCCGGAAAAACGCGTGCTGCTGGTCGACGAGATCGATCGCTCGGACCATGAGTTCGAAGCGCTGCTCCTGGAATTCCTTTCCGATTTCCAGATCAGCATTCCCGAGCGCGGCACCATCCGCGCGACGGCGCAGCCGATGGTCATCCTGACCTCGAACCGCACCCGCGAACTGGCGGAAGCGCTGCGGCGTCGCTGCGTCTACCACTGGATCACCTATCCAGGCGCCGAGCGCGAGGCCGAGATCATCATGCTGCGCGCCGGTGAAGTCGCCGAGGCGACCGCACGTGCCGTGGCTTCTGCCGTGCGCGACATCCGCGCCCGCCCGCTGGCCAAACCGCCGGGCATCGCCGAAGCGGTCGAATGGGCGAACGCCGCGACGATCCTCGAAAAAGGCGGCAGCCCGTGGCCGGAAGCGTTCCGCCGCGCCATCGGCGTGCTGATCAAGGACGAGGAGGATCTGTCCTACATCGCGCCTGAGCTTGGCCGGATCGTCGAGGAGGCACTGGCGTGAGCGCCACAGCCTTGCCCCGGGCCGCTGCGCCCTTGCTCGGCTTCGGACGGCTGCTGCGCCGCTATGGCTTTCCGGTGGCGCCCGAGCAGGTGTCCGGCTTCATGCAGGCGGTGACGCTGCTTGGCCCGCGCTCTATGACCGATATCCACGAGGCGGCCCTTGCCACGCTGGCGCCGCCGCCCGACCGCCGCGATGAATTCGAGGCTCATTTCCAAAGCCATTTCTATGGCAACACCGCGGCTGTGGTCGAAGGCGAAGCGGACGAGGAAACCCGCATCAAGGACGACGGCGGTTCCAGCGATGAAGAGAGCGAGGTGGCGCGCCAGGCGGATGGTGGCGAGCTGTCGTCCGGCGCCGAACGGTTGAGCGCCCGCGACTTTCAGCGTGACGGCGACGGGCTTGCCGCCTTCCGCCGCAAGCTTTCCGCCGCCTTGCCCGCCCGCCGCTCCTTCCGCACCGTGCGCACGCATGCGCGCGGCAAGCTCGATCTGCGCCGGTCGCTGCGGGAAATCGTCAGCGCCGATGGCGACGTGCCATCGCCGCTGCTGCGCCGCCGGCAGACGGTGCCGCGTAAGCTGCTGATCCTGATCGATGTGTCAGGCTCGATGAAGCTACACACATCGGATTATCTCAAACTGGCGCATGCAGCGGTGCAAGGTGCGGACCGGGCTGAAATTTTCACCTTCGGCACGCGGCTGACCCGCATCACCGGGGCGTTGCGCACACGCGACCGCGACCAGGCGCTCGCCCGCGTGGCAGCGCTGGTCGATGACTGGGATGGCGGCACCCGTATGGGACCGACGCTGCTCGCCTTCCTGTCGGTGCCGCGCTTTTCCGCTTTCGCGCGCGGGGCGGCGGTCGTCATCCTGTCCGACGCGCTGGAGCGCGGCGATCATGCCGAGCTGGAAATGGCGATGCGCCGGCTGAGCGCCCGCGCCTTCCGGCTTTCGCTGGCGACACCACTGGCCGGCGACCCGCGTTTCCAGCCGGCCACGGCAGCTCTGCGCGCCATCCTGCCGGTGCTCGACGATCTGGTCGATGGCTCGTCGATCTCGGGTCTCACCGATTTCATCCTGTCGCTCGCCCGCCCTGCCCCGGCGGCCGCGGCAATCTGGAAAAGGGTTTCATGATGCAAAAGGCGATCGACGCGCATTTCCACATCTGGCGCCAAAAGGATCAGCCCTGGCTGCGCGGGCCGATGGTGCCGCGCATCTTCGGACCTTATGAACCGATCCGCCGCGACTATCCGATCGAGGAATTTCTCGCCGACCAGCAAGGCTCGGGCGTCGAGAAGGCGGTCTATGTCCAGACCAACTGGGCGAAGGAGGATTTCGAGACCGAAGTCGCCTTCCTGCAGAAGACAGCTGACGAAACCGGCTGGCCGCATGCCATCGTCGGCTATGCCGACATGACGGTGGACGATGTCCGCCCCCAGATCGATCGCTTGAAAAAATATCCGCTGCTGCGCGGCGTGCGCATGCAGCTGCACTGGCACGAAACGCCGGCCTTCCGCTTCGCCGCCGCGCCCGATCAAGTCGTCGACCCGAAGGTGCGGGCCAATGTGGCGCGGCTGAAGGACTATGGCCTGTCCTTCGACCTGCAGCTTTTCCCGGCCCAGATGAAGGACGGGCTGACGCTTGTCGCAGAGAACCCGGAAACGAATTTCATCCTCACCCATGCCGGCATGCTGACCGGCATGGACCCGGAGACCACGGAGGCCTGGAAGACCGGAGTGCGCACCCTGTCGGCGGCGCCCAATCTCTATGCCAAGCTCTCCGGCCTCGGCACCTTCGTCCACCGCAACGACCCGGCGCTGATCGCTTACATCGTCGACAACGCGATCGACATGCTCGGCAGCGATCATCTGATGTTCGGCTCGAACTTCCCGATCGAGAAACTTTGGACCAGCCACGCCGAACTGATCAAGGCGCACCGGGAGGCGGTGGCCAAGCACGGCGCGGCCGCCGAGGCGGATATCTTCTGGAATACGGCGGAGAAGGTGTATAGGCCAGCGTAGCGCGGCGCCTGTGGGGAGAAGGTGGCCGAGCGAAGCTCGGTCGGATGAGGGGTGCTGGAAGGATCGCTATCTTGAAGAACTAAGCACTTAAAATCCCTCGATTTTTTTTACGCTGCGTTTCTTCCAGCACCCCTCATCCGTCTCGGCGCTAGTGCGCCGATCCACCTTCTCCCACAAGGGGAGAAGGAAAAAAGCTCCTCCGCCGCAGAGTTTCGGTATCAATTCTGCGGATGATGACCCGAGACCTCGGCGCCCGCGGCCGGCGGCAGCGCCAGGAAGCGGAACGAGGCCGCGAGCCCGATAGCGCCGATCGCCAGGAAGGCGAGGCGGAAGTCTATGAGGTCGAGCGCCGGCCCGCCCCTCGCGATCTGCGACAGGTTGAGCAGCGCCGCGGCGATCGCCACGCCGAACAGCATCGCCACCTGCTGCAGCATGCTGGACAGCGTCGCCGCCGAGCTGCGCTGCGGCGGGGCCACATCAGCGAAGGCCAGCGTGTTGAGTGCAGTGAACTGCATCGAACGCGACAATCCGGCGATCAGCATCAGCGCCACCACCAGCGCTTGCGGGGTCTGCGGCGAGATCGCCGCGCAGGCCATGATCGACAGCGATGCGATCACGCCGTTGATGACCAGCACAGAACGGAAGCCGAAGCGCTTCAGCGTCGGTGTCGTCACCGCCTTCATGCCGAGATTACCTAGGAAATAGGCGAGGATCAGCATGCCGGCATCCACCGGGCTCAGCCCGAAGCCGACCTGGAACAAAAGCGGCAGCAGGAACGGCGTGGCGTTGATGGCGATCCGGAAAATGGTCCCAAGCCGACAGCGTCGATAGGGCGAAAGTCTGCACCTTGAACGCTGTGAGATCGAGCAGCGGATTTTTTGTGCGCGCGAGATGCCGCACCGCCAGCCAGCCGATCAAGGTGCCGGCCACAAGCAGCGCCACGGTCGGCAAGGTGCCGTCTTCCGCATGCGCGATGCGCTCGAGACCGTAAAGCAGGCAAGCAAGCCCGACCGAGGTCAAAAAGAAACCTGGCCAATCGAGCGGTTTGGTCTCGGACTCGCGGTCGCCGGGGATGAAGCGGGCGACCAGCGCCAGACCGGCCACGCCGAGCGGAATGTTGATGAAGAAATTCCAGTGCCAGGACAGATAGGTGGTGATGAAGCCGCCGAGCACCGGCCCGATCACCGGCGCGAACAGCGCCGGCCAGGTGATCAGCGCCGTGGCATTGAGCAGCTCGGACTTCGGTGCGTTGCGCAGCACCAGGATTCGCCCGACCGGCGTCATCAACGCACTGCCCAGGCCTTGCACCGCACGCGCGGCGACGAACTGGGTCAGGTTCTGCGAGATGCCGCAGGCGATCGAGGCCAGCGCGAACAGCGCGATCGCCACGAGGAAGATGTTGCGCGCGCCGAAGCGGTCGGCGAGCCAGCCCGACAGCGGCACGAACACCGCCATGGTCAGCATATAGACGGTGATGCCGATGCTCATCGCCACCGCCGGCACGCCGAAAGATTCTCCCATCTGCGGCAGCGATGTCGAGATGATCGTCGAATCCAGAAGCTGCATGAAGAAGGCAACGGCGACGATCAGCGCCACGCGACGCGCCTGTGTCGCGCTTTCGGGCAAGGCTTCGTTTTCGGGAATGGCGGTCATGCGCAGAACTGTACGAGAGTTTTTCCCGTGCCACTGGGAACCAGGCAATTGTCCGGCAAATCGATGACGCACCGGTTTGAACAGCATTTGGGCGGCGCCGTCCAGACATGGCCCAACAAACTTTCGTGTCGTATCGCGACCTGTTATGCGATGACTGAACCTCGCCATCGAACCTCTTCTGACTTAGGAATTGTGTGCGCATGAAGCCCATCTACATCGATTATCTCAACGCCCTCGATATCGAAGCGCTTGATATGACCGATGCAGAAATCATCGGAGCGGTCGAGGCCGGGCTGGTGGCGCAGGGCAACGGCCAGACGGTGATCGAGCCGCGCGTCCATCTCGAGCCAGACCCGTCCTTCAACGGCCATTTCAACGTCCTGCGCGGCTACGTCGCGCCGCTCGATGCGGCCGGCGTCAAGATCGTCGGCGACTATGTCGACAATTACCTGCACGGCCTGCCGTCGGAATTCGGCATCCTCAACCTGTTCGATCCGCGCACCGGCACGCCGCGTGCCATCCTCGATGCCACCGTGATCACCGATATGCGCACCGGCGCCGTCACCGCCATCGGCGCAAAGCATCTGGCGAAAAAGACATCGAAGATCCTCGGCCATGTCGGCGCGCGCGGCACCGCGTACTGGAACGTGCGCCTGCTCGACCATCTCTTCGATTTCGACGAGATCCGCGTTCATTCGCGCCGGCCCGAAAGCCGCGACGGCTTTGCCGCAAAGCTATCCGCCGATCTCGGCAAGAAGGTCACGGCGGTCACCGACTGGCGCGCTTGCGTCGAAGGAGCCGACATCGTCGTCGAGGCCTCGCGGCTGCTGGAACCGCAGCCGTTGCTGAGGACGCAATGGATCAAGCCCGGCGCGCTGGTGATGCCCTACGGCACGATGAGCGCGGTGGAATTGTCGCTGACCGACATCATGGCCAAGATCGTCGTCGACGACTGGGGCCAGTGCAAGGGCGGCAAATTCGGCTCGCTGCGCGCCCATGTCGAAACCGGACGCCTGAGCGAACAGACGCTGCACGCCGAGCTTGGCCAGATCGCCGCCGGCCTCAAGCCGGGGCGTGAGAGCGACGACGAGACGATCCTGTTCTGGCATCGCGGCCTGTCGCTCTCCGACATCGCGTTGGGCAAGGCGATGCTGGCCAAGGCGCAGGCGCAAGGCATCGGCCAGCGGCTGCGCTTCGCATGAGTGCGCTCATCCTCACCGGGGCCGACATCAGGGTCGAGGATGTCGCGGCGGTTGCCCGCGACGGACGCAAGGTCGAGGTGGCATCCATTGTCATCGATAGGCTGGAAAGAGCGCGCAAGGTGCTCGATCGCGTCGCCGCTTCGGGCCAGCCGATCTATGGGCTCAACACCGGTCTCGGCGCTAATCTCGGCGCGTCAATCAGCGGCGACGCCAGCGCCTTCCAGCGCCAATTGCTGGAAGGGCGTAGTGGTGCGGTGGGTGACGCGCTGCCGCAAGACATCGTGCGGGCGACGATGCTTGCCCGCGCGGCGATGTTTTCGGCCGGCGGTTCAGGCATTTCATCGGAGGTTTTCGTCGCACTCATCGACGCGCTCAATGCCGGCGTGCATCCCGTGATGCCGTCGCTGGGCTCGATCGGCGACAGCGACCTTGTGCTGATGGCAACGCTTGGCCGCATGCTGACCGGCGACGGCGAAGCCGACTTTCAGGGCCGGCGCATGCCGGCGGCCAAGGCGCTGGCAATGGCGCGCCTCGCCCCCGCCAGCCTCGCCCCCAAGGACGGGCTGTCGCTGATAAGCGCCTTGGCGGTGTCCGCCGGCAGCGGCGCGCTGGCGGTGGCCGACGCACTGTCCGCCTTCGCACAACAACAGCAGGCGGGCGCGTTGACCATGGAAGGCACCGGCGCCAACCAGACGATCCTCGATCCGCGCTTGCAGGCGGCGCGACCGGCCGCTGGCCAGCAGCGGGCCGCGCAAGGCTTGCGCGATCTGCTGGCCCGCGACAAGGCGCCGATGCCGACGACCTTGCAGGACCCGCTGTCGATCCGCTGCATGCCATCGATCCATGGCGCACTGTTGCAGGCAATCGATCAGGCCAGGCAAGCCGTCGAGATCGAGCTCAACGCCGCCGCCGACAACCCGCTGGTACTGGGCGATGACGACATGGTGCTGTCGACCGGCAATTTCCACACCCCGTCGCTGTCACTGGCCTTCGAGACGCTTGGCCTCGCCATCGCTCAATGTGCGGCTGCCTGTGCTGCTCGCTTCGTCCAACTCACCGGTTCAGGCCGCAACGGCCTGCCCAAATATCTGTCGCCGGTCGGCGGTGCTTCGGCCGGTTTCGTGCCGCTGCAAAAGACGGTGAGCGCGATCCTCGTCGCCATCCGCCACAAGGCCAATCCGGTGATGCTCGATTTCCTCTCGGTCTCGGAAGGCGTCGAGGACCATGCGACGCAAGCACCGCTGGCCGTCTCCAAATGCGCCGAGATGATCGTGCTGTGGCAGCGGCTGATCGCCTTCGAGCTGATGGCCGCCGCACAGGCCGTAGACCTGCGCAACGGGCTGACGCTGGGGCCGGCGACTGCCGCGATTCATGCGGCGGTGCGCGCGCTTGTCCTGCCGCTCAACGAGGACAGGCCCCAGGGCATCGATGCCGAGGCGATTTACGCAGCGCTCGCCAGCGGATCGTGGCAGGCGTAGCGCCGAGCGACCGCTCGTCAAAAGACGATTGTCTTGTGGCCGTTGAGCATGACGCGGGCTTCAAGATGCAGCTTGACGGCCCGCGCCAGCACGCGGCTTTCGATGTCGCGGCCGACGGCCACGAAATCCTCCGCGCTCATCGCATGGGTGACGCGCTCGGTTTCCTGTTCGATGATCGGGCCTTCGTCGAGATCGGATGTCACGTAATGCGCTGTCGCGCCGATCAGCTTGACGCCGCGGTCGAAGGCCTGGTGATACGGCTTTGCGCCCTTGAAGCTTGGCAGGAAGGAATGGTGGATGTTGATCGCCCGCCCGTAAAGCCGGTCGGATAGTCCCTTCGAAAACACCTGCATGTAGCGCGCCAGGACGACGAGCTCGGACCCCGTCTCCTGCACCAGGTCCAGCAGCTTCTGCTCCTGTTCGGCCTTGTTTTCCCTGGTCGTGGGCCAATGGTGGTAGGGGATGCCTTCCATCTCGGCGAAGCGCCGGGCGTCTTCATGATTGGAGACGACGGCGGCGACCTGTGCATTCAGCCAGCCGACCCTGATCTGGTAAAGCAGATGGAGAAGCGCATGGTCGAACTTCGAAACCATGGCGATGATCTTCGGGCGACGAGCCTGATCGACCAGCGCGGTCTTCATCCCGAACCGGTCGACGGACGATTTCAGGGCTCGCTCCAGATCGTCCTTCGTCGAGCCTGCCGGGCTGGTGAAGGCGATCCGCATGAAAAAGCGATTGCTCTGCCGGTCCCAGAACTGGCTGCTTTCGGCGATGTTGGCGCCGTTCGCGGCAAGCTCGGTGGTGACGGCGGCAACGACCCCCGGCCGGTCTTCACACGAAAGAGTGAGAATATGAACCGGCTTCATATCGCCAGTTGCAGCATTGCCGTCAGGTTTCACGCGCCGTCGACCCTTTTCATGAACAGACCGAGTTGGTCCGGGTCCATATGCACCACATGCTTGTCTTCGGGATAGGCCAAGCTGTTCACGTCGGCGACATATTCGGAAAAAGCGGCGATGCGTTCCGCCTGCAGGCGGTCATATTCAGCGGCGAAATTGCGGTAGACCTTGGAATGGCGGGGCATGTGGCCGCGGTTCTGGCCAAGGATGTCGTCGGCGAACAGATACTGCGCGTCGCAGCCGGTGCCCGCTCCCATCGACAGCATGATCAGCGACGTCCGTTCCGAAATCGCCTTGGCCACCTCGACCGGCACCACTTCGATCTCGGCGCCGACAGCACCTGCGGCCTCATACTGCTTGACTGCCTCGAAAATCTGCATGGCGCTGTCGGCGGTCTTGCCGACGGCCTTGAAGCCACCGGTCCAGGTCGCGCGGGATGGAATGAGTCCGACATGGCCGATCACCGGTATATTGTCATCGGCCAGCCGTTTGACGGTGGCATAACCAGCGCTGCAATAGACCGCGTCGGCGCTCGCCTTGTAGAGCCGGAACGCCCAGCGCACGAAATCGTCGGCTGTGCCGATCTCGTAGAAATTGTCGCCCGGCATGGTGAACAGGCTGGGTGCGGCATCGCGGTATTGCGGGTTGAGCACCAGCTCCGGCGGCACCGAGACGATATCGATCCCAGCCCTTTCGGCGGCCTCGGCCTCATCCATCGTCAACACGCGCAGCATGGTCAGTTGCCGCTTGCCCTTCATGGCGCGCAGATCGGCGATCGTGGGTCTTTTACGGCTCATCGAGTTTGGTCCCTTTGTTGCGTGAATGGAAGGCCGGTCAGGCGATCTGGATCATCACCTTACCGGCCTCGACCTTGACCGGGTAGGTCACAAGATTGACGCAGACGGGAGCCCCCTTGGCCTGGCCGGTCTTGTAATTGAAGCGGCCATTGTGCTTGGGGCATTCGATGATGTCGTCCATGACAAGCCCGTCGGCCAGATGGGCCTTCTCATGCGTGCAAAACCCGTCGGTGGCGAAGAATTCGTCGTCAGGGGAACGGTAGATCGCGAAGGTGCGGCCGCCATGGTCGAAGCGGATGACATCCTCTTCTTCGACATCGTCCACGGCGCACGCTTCGACCCAATCGGCCATCTCTACTTCTCCTGAATTTTCTGTAATGCGGCGGGTGTGCAGTGCCTATTCCGCCGCCGCTGACATGTTCACCTCGTGGAACTCGCCACGATAGGGCCGCGCCGTCGGCGGCAGCTCACGCTTGAGGAAATAATCCTCATATCTGAGCTGCCTGAGGAGGACCGGCCAAACCTCGCGATAGGCATGCCACATCGACGGGTTCGGCTCCGGCAAATCGTGCTTGATCAACTCATGCAGCCTGGGCAGCGCATGATAGGGCACCATCGGGAACATGTGATGCTCCACATGGTAGTTCATGTTCCAGTAGATGAAGCGGCTAATCGGATTCATGTATACGGTGCGGGTGTTGAGCCGGTGGTCGATCACGTTGTCGGCCAGGCCGATGTGCTGCAGCAGGCCGGTCAGCACCATGTGCCAGGTGCCGTAGAGGCGCGGCACGCCGATGAGCACCAGCGGCACCCACGACCGCATGGTGAGGGCGAGCGCAATCGTGGCGACATAGATGGCGACATGCCAGCGCGCGGCGATGACGGCCTTGTGCTGTTCCATCTCGGGAACGTAGCTTTTCTCGTCGGGCGTGAGCTTGCCGAACGCTTGGCGTACCAGCGCCGGAAGCGAATAGCGAAAATCAAGAATACCGGTGAAAGCGAGCGCTGCGCGCAAAACGTCCGGCGGGCGCATCACGGCGATCTCGGCATCGCGTCCGACGATGATGGTATCGGTGTGGTGTCTGGCATGGCTCCAGCGCCAGGTCACGGGATTGCGCATCAGCATGAAGCTGGCGATCTGGTAGACCACATCGTTCATCCAGCGCGTGCGGAAGGCAGTGCCATGGCCGCATTCATGCCAGCGTGAGTCGCTGGAGGAGCCGTAGAGCACGCCGTAGACGAAGAAGAACGGCACACACCACCAGGTGCCCCAGAAATAGACGCCACCGGCCGCCGAGCCCAGAATGGCGACGATCCAGATGATCGTGTCGCGGATCGCCGGGCCATCCGACCGTTGCATCAGCTCCTTGATTGCCTTGCGGGAGACGTCGGTGTGATACCATTCGGCCGAAGCCAGCCCTGTCTCGATCGCCCTGCGTGTGCTCTCGCCGACCAGGCTGTAGTCGCGCTTCACTGTGCCAGCCATTGTGACCTCCAAATCCTGATGGGCCGCGAGCCCTCCCCGCTCCGACCGGACCCAGCCTCCCAACTGGTGCTTCGCATCGTCCTCGCCATCATCACGACCTGTCTCCGAGCACCGGAAAATTGCCTGACGGCTGCGGATAATCTTGCTGCGGCTGCCTGGCGATGTCAGTGATCCGGCTTTCGGCCGCCGCAATCTCGTCGGCACCGTCAAGGACCCGGAACACCGCATTGTAGGAGCGGCTCTCGCCATGCTCCAGCCAGATCATCTCGCCGCGTTCGCGCGCGGCCAGATTGCCGAGCACATGATGCGTCGACGGTTCTATGCCCAGCGCATACTGCCCTGCCTGGAAATTCTGCCACTCGTAGGCGCAAGGCAACTGGTCCTTGCGGGTGACGACTTCAAGGCCCAGGCCAAGACGGTCGTTGACCACCGCCACCGGCACCTCGCCCTTGGCGTCGGCGGCGAGCTCGTGCTGCCAAACCTGTTCCTGGAAACCCAATTGCGGCGCCGGCACCGTGCGATAGCCGACCTTCTGCGCCTCGTAGCGCTCGCCGGCATGGCCGGCCCAGACGACGTCGCGGATCGGCGCCAGATAGCGAGAGCCCTCGTCGAGCACCGGATGGCTGACATTGATGTGGTAGAAATACATATGCGGCGTGCGGTTGAAGCCGTGATTGACGACCCGGTCCGAAAGCCGGATCTCGTTGCCGCCGACATCGGCCTCGATCCGCCGCAGCAGATGCAGGTCCTCGCCGAACACCGTCGACTGCTGGACGATAGCCTCGGCCCACAGCACGCAGCGGTCGCCGTCCCATGTCTCGCCATAACCGGTCAGCCGCGCCGGAATGGTGCTGACGCGGCCATGCAGCGAATGGCGCACCGTCTTCTTCGCCGGATAATTGTAGCTGTCGGCCGGCACTTCATCCATGAACAGAATATGATCTAGACCGCAAGTGAGCAGCAGTCCGGAAAATGACCGCGCCCAGGCGAGCCCCTCCTCGCCTTCGTACTCGTGCAGGCCGGGATGGCGAAAGCCGCTCGGCGAATGCCAGCCGATCGCCTGTCCCCTAAAGTCGCAGTCGGCGATATCGAGCGCCCGGTCGACGAGCGCGGTGAAGCGCAATCCCGAGCCGGTGCGAAATTCGAGCATGCGGATGCCTCGCTCCACGCCGTCGCCGAGCGTCATCAGCCGCACGCCGGCGAATTGCGACAGCATGCCGGAGCGTTCCGAGACCTGCCGGCGCGAAAGCGTCTTGCCGTAAAGCTCTACCATGTGACGGCCAATTCCTTCACTTCGCTCTCGTCTCCTTGAGCAGGGCCGACATGTCGGCGCCGGTGATGATGCTCTCCACCGTCAACAGGTCGGTATCGGCGACCGTCTGCTCAGCGACAATCTCGCCGCGGCGCATGACGATGATGCGGTCGGCGACCTGGAAGACATGGTGGATATTGTGGGTGATCAAAAGCACCGAATGACCGGCTGCGCGGACCTCCTTGACGAAGCGCAGCACGCCATGTGTTTCCTCGACACCGAGATTATTGGTCGGCTCGTCGAGGATGATGACCTTGGCGGCGAACTGCATGGCCCGCGAAATGGCGATCGACTGGCGCTCGCCACCCGACAGCGTGCTGACCAGCGCATCGGCGTCGAGCTTTTTCGAGATGCCGACGCGCTTCAAAAGTGCCGAGGCGGCGTCGCGCAACTTGGCGAGGTCGAGCGGCGCGAACACGCCCAACCATTTGAGATTGACCGGCTCGCGACCGAGAAACAGATTGCGCGCGATGCTGAGATCCGGCGCCAGCGACGTATCCTGGTGGATGGTCTCGATGCCGAGATCCATCGCGTCGCGCGTCGAGCGGATGGAGACCTTCTGGCTGCGCACATAGATCTCGCCGCGGTCAACAGGGAACACGCCGGAGATCGCCTTGATCAGGGTGGATTTGCCGGCGCCATTGTCGCCGAGCAGAGCCACCACCTCGCCCTCGTTGAGTGTGAAGGAGGCGCTCTTCAGGGCGCGGACGCTACCGAAGGACTTTTGCAGGTTCTGCAGCCGAAGCACTTCCATGATCAGCTCCTGGCGGCGTTCTTCTGCAGCAAAGCGTGCAGGATGAGCATGGCGAGGATGATGACGCCGACGAAGATGTTGTAGGCGAGCCCCGGCACGCCGATCAGCACGATGCCGTTGCGGATGCTGCGCAGCATCAGCGCGCCGACGATCGTGCCCAGGATCGTGCCGCGCCCGCCGGTCAGCGCCGTGCCGCCGACCACCACCATGGCGATCACTTCGAGTTCGTAGCCGGTGCCGGCCACCGGCGAGGCAGCCGAGATGCGGAAGGCGCTGATCATGCCGGCCAGACCCGCCAGCACCGAGGTCAGGATGAACAGCCAGATCTTGACCGCATCGGCCGGCACGCCGCGCGCCACCGCCGCATTCCGATTGGAGCCGACGGCGCTGATCCAGTTGCCGAGCTTGGCGTAGTGCAGCACGTAGATCGCCAGCAGCGACAGGCCGACGAACCACCACAACGAGGTGTAGAACCGGAATGAGCCGATGTTGAAGCTCCCAGCCAGCAGCGTCACGAAAAAGCCGGGCTGGTCCCAGGATTTCAGCGGGAAGCCTTGTGTGATGTAGAGCGCCGCCCCTCGCACCACAAGCAGCATCGACAGCGTCACCAGGAAGGAGGAGATACCGATCTTGGTGACGATCAATCCGTTGATGGCCCCGATCGCCACGCATAACAACAGCCCGGCAAGCAGCGCCACACCGATATCAACCTGGCCGCTCTGCACCAGAAGCATGACCACGACCGGCGCGAGCCCGAACACGGCACCGACCGAAAGGTCGAATTCGCCCGCCGTCAGAAGCAGCGTCATGCCGAGGGCGATGATGCCGAGCTCGGGCAGGAACGCCATCATGTTGGAGATGTTGAGCGGCGACAGGAAGTTGGCGTCGGCGATAGCGAACGCCGCCAACAGCACGACGAGGATGACGAGCGAGGAGAATTGCGGCGAGCGGATCAGGCTCGACCTGCGCTTGACGCCCGGCATTTCCTCTTCTGCGGCAATTGTCATAACGGTTTGAACCATATCGTGGAGCGACGTCCGCCGCCTGCGCGGCGGACGTCAATTTCCATCACTTGTTGTAGAGTTTCAGGATCGGCTCGACGCTTGTCGCGTCGTAGAGGCTAAAGGTGTGGATGTCGTAGCCGATCGGTTCGCCCGAGGCGGCGAGACCGAGCAGCGCGACCGGCATAAAGCCTTGCGCCGACGGGAACTGCCAGGCGGCCGCGTTGACGAAGCCGGCCTTGACGGCTTCAGCGGTTTCCTTGGAATTGCCCCAGCCGACGACCGGGATCTTGCCGGCCGGCACGCCGGCGCCGTCGAACACCCGCTTGATGCTGGCCGCCACGGAATCGCCGAGTGCGATGATCGCCGGCGGATTGTTGGCCACCATATAGTCGGTCATCTTGGCGATGATGCCGGCTGGATCGGTGCCGCAATCGACCACGTCATATTTGATGCCAAGCGGATCGAAGACGCTGGCGATGCCTTCGGTCTCGAGCTGCTGATAGCTGGCGCCCGGCACCTCCACCGGCAGGAACACCTTGTCGCCCTGCTTCACCATCTTGTTGTCGACCAGATACTTGGCCCAGATGACGCCGGCCTCCTTGAGGTCGGCGCCGACATACGCCTGCCGCCCGGTTGCCGGATCATCGGTGTTGAAGAACACGATCGGGATGCCCGCAGCCTTCGCCGCCTTGACCTCCTCGGTCCACAGGCCGGGCTGCGCCGATGTGGTGCCGATACCGTCGGGCTTGGCGGCCAGTGCCGAGTTGAAGGCCTCCTTCTGCGCCGCCATGTCGCCGCCGCTGAAGGAGATCTTGCAGGTCACCTTGAGCTGGTCGCAGGCCTTGGTGGCGCCGGCATTCCAGTCGAGCCAGAATGCATCTGAGGGGCCGCCATGCGACAGGAGATAGAACGTCTTCTGGCCGTCCTGTGCGAATGCCGGCGAGCCCAACCCTATCCCTGCCAACAAAGTCGCGGCCGTCGCCAGTTTCAATCCGAATTTCAACATTTCGCTTCCTCCATTATATTTCCTCCCGGTGGAAAGCGCCGCCGCATAGCGGCGACGCAGGACTCCTATCAGAGGCCGTTGGCGCGGAACTTGCCGTCGAGGAATTTCTTGGCCCGCGGCACGTCGTCTTCCGAAAGGTGCTCGATGATGACCGGGATGTTCGGATGCTTCTCGGCGAGCCGCCTGAGATAGAGGTCGTAGTTCAGCGAACCGAGGCCGGGCGCCGGCAGCTCGATCTCGCCGACACCACGGAAAGTGTGGCTCTCCAGCGCGTCCTCGTCACCAATGTCGGCGTGCTTCTCCGACTTATCGCCGCCCGAACGCTTGACGTCCTTGGCGTGGGCTATTCTGATCTTGTCGGTCAGGGTGTCGAACACCTGGTTCAGGATCTGGTCCATCCTGTCGATGTTGTGCGTCTCGAAATAGTTGGTCGGATCCATCAGCAGGCCGAGACCAGGATGGTCGACCTGTGCGAACATCTTCACCGTCTCCTCGACCGAACCGACGACATTGTTGACATAGGTTTCGAGCAGGAACACCGCGCCGTGATCATAGGCCGTCTGGGCAAGGTCGGCGATGACCTTGCGACATTCCTCGAAGCCTTCCTCGGTCTTGTTCTTGGGATGGTGCACCCAATCGGACTCGGTGTTGTAAGTGCCGGTTTCCGAGATCACGTAGGGCGAGCCGAAATCACGGGCGCTGCGGATGATCTCCTTGAGATAGCCGACTCGCTTCTCGCGCTCCGCTCTGTCCGGATGGATAATGTTGGTGTAGCCCGACACGCAGCACACCGGCAGATTGTGGTCGCGGAAGGTGTCGCGAACAGCCCGGGCCTTGTCCTTGGTGATCTGCCCGGCCGACAGGTCAACGTCCTTGAAATGCAGGTCGAGCTGCACCGTGTTGAAATCGAGGGCGCGGATCTTCTGCGCGGTTTCCTTGAGGCTGTACGGGAAATAGCCCGTGAAAATACCTGCCTGCATCATGATATGAAGTCCTCCCTGTAAGTGATTCAGCTGATTGGGTTTGTCGAGATTTCGGAAAGCTTGACCGTGCGGCCCTCGTTGATCGAGCGGTAGCCGGCTTCGATCAGCGCCATGGTCTTGACGTTGTCGGCGACGGAAAGTGCCGGCGGCTCACCCGTCTTCACCGCGTGCTGGAGCTGCTCCATCACGCCGATGAAGGCATGCGGGAACCACATCGTGTCCCAGCTTGGCGTCACCCATTCGCCGCCAGTGGTTTCGGTCGAAGCATAGGTCAGCGTCGAGGCGGAACCAGTCGGCCAGCCGATCGTGCCCTTGGCGACGCCCTTGGTGCCGTCGACGCGCCAGTTGATGTGCTGGTCGTCCTTGTAGCCCTCCTGGCGCGGGCCGGACCAGACATCCTCCAGCGACACGGCGAGCACGCCGGACGGGAACCGCAGCGTCGAAACGGTGATGCCGTCCGAATGATCGAAGCGGGTGCGCGGATCCTTACGGGTCAGCGTGGTGATCTCCAGGGGATCGCCGAACAGGAAGCGCAGCACGTCGAGGTGGTGGACGCTCATATTGGCGAGCGTCAGCCGATCGTAGTCCTCGAGGAAGCTCTGCCAGTGCGGGATCGCGTGCATGTCGATCTGCGCGAACACGATGTCGCCAAGCGCGCCGCTGTCCATGATCTGCTTCAGCACGCGCATCGACTGGTCATAGCGCATGTTCTGATTGACCGAGAGGATCTTGCCTGCCTTGGCGGCCTCGTCGCGCAGCTCGATCGCGTCCTTGAGCGAGAGCGCCAGCGGCTTCTGCGCCAGGATCGCCTTGATGTGCTTCTGCTTCAGCGCATGGCGGATCAGTGACGGCTGCTGGTCCGGCGGAAAGGCAAGGTCGATGATCTCGACATTTTCGTCCTCGATCAGTTGTTCAGGCGTGTCGTGGACGGTCGGGATCTCCCAGCGCCTTGCGACCTTCTCGGCGCTGGCTTTGGTCCGCGAGGCGATCGCCACCACCGGAAAGCCGGCATCGTGATAGGCAGCAAGATGGCATTCGGCCATGATCATGCCGGCGCCGACGCAGCCGATCCTGTATTCTTTCGTGCGAACCTTTACGTCCGGCTCGAAGCTTTTGCTCGCCATCTTTTCCTCCCGAAGCTCTTTTCTTGCGGCCGCCGTCATCGTGCCAGCGCTCCCCCGCCCTGTCCGAAATAATGCACTTTGGCCGGCTCGCAGGATATCGCCACCATGGCGTCCGGCCTGATGTCAGGCTGGCCGCGCAGCAGCGCCCTCAGGCGCGCCTGCCCGGCAGCGAGCGTCACCACGGTGTAGCCGCCAAGCGGCTCGACCTCGAACACCCGCGCCGGGCGGCCCGCGCGCCCATCCGATATTTCCCCATCCAGCCATGGCCGGACCTTGATATCTTCCGGCCTGAGCCCGATCTCGACGGCATCGGCCGGAGTGGCCTTGTCCGCAATACGGATCGTGCCTTCGGCCGCCTCGACACCGCCCTCGCCGCGCACCGACTTCAAGATATTCATCATCGGCGAGCCGAGCAGCCGCGCCACATAGGTGCTGGCAGGCCGGTCATAGATTTCGGCCGGAGCGCCGATCTGCCTGATCCTGCCGTTCTCCAGGATGGCGATGCGGTCGGCGACCGACATCGCCTCTTCCTGGTCGTGGGTGACATAGATCAGCGTCTTGCCGAGCTCGCGCTGGATGCGCTTCAGCTCGACGCGGGTCTCCTCGCGCAGCCGGGCGTCGAGTGCCGAGATCGGATCGTCCATCAGATAGGCGGCGGGATCGCGCACCAGCGCGCGGGCGATCGCCACGCGCTGCCGCTCGCCGCCCGAAAGCTGGGCCGGCGGCTTGTGCAGGATGTGGTCGATATGCAGCTTGGCCGCGACGTCGGCGACACGCTTTTCGATGTCGGCTTCTGCGACCCGGCGTTCGACGAGGGGAAAGCGGACATTGTCGCGCGCGCTCATATGCGGAAACAGCGCCAGGTTCTGGAACACCATGGCGACATTGCGCTCGGCCGGCGAAACTGTGTTGACCGGCCTGCCGCCGATCAGGATTTCACCCGCGTCAGGCGTTTCAAGCCCGAGCACCAGGCGCAGCACCGTCGACTTGCCCGACAGCGGCGGGCCGAAGAAGCAGAAGAACTCATTGTCGTCGACAGTGAACGAGGCGTCGTCGACGGCCAGCGTGTTGCCGTAGCGTTTCGTCACATTGCGAAAGACGATATCGGCCATGGTCTCAGCCCGCTTTCATCGCAAGGCCGGTGGCGGCGTCGAAGACGCGCACCGACTGCGCGGCCGGCGCGACGACTGCCGTTTGTCCGATGGCCAGCCCAACATCGTTGTCGAACACCGCCTTCACCGCGCTCTCGCCCAGGCCGAGATGCACGATGGTGCGCGCGCCGATGCGCTCGACGAAAGTCACTGGCAAGGAGAGACCTTGGCCGCCTTCAACCAACGTCGCCTGTTCCGGTCGGAATCCGTAAAGTACATCGCCCTGCGCCCGCCGCACGACGGCGGCGATTTCGGCCGGCAGCGGCGGTGTCGCGCCTAGCGGCCCGAGATCGACGACCAGACCACGGTCGCTTTCCGCCGGCCTGCCCCTGAGCAGGTTCATGCCCGGCGCACCGATGAAGCGGGCGACGAAGACATTGGCCGGATTGTTGTAGACCTCGAGCGGCGTGCCGACCTGCTGCAGCACGCCATGATCCATCACAGCGATGCGGTCGGCCATGGTCATGGCCTCGAGCTGATCGTGGGTGACATAGACCATGGTTTGCTTGAACTGGCGCTGCAACTGCTTCAGCTCGGTGCGCATGACCGCCCGGAAGGCTGCGTCGACGTTGGACAGCGGCTCGTCGAGCAGGAAGATCGCCGGCTCCATGATCGCCGAACGGCCGATCGCCACACGCTGCAAGATGTTGACCGACAGCCGGTCGGCCTTGCGGTCGAGCAGCGGCGTCAGTTGCAGCATCTCGGCAATGGCGCCGACGCGGCGATCGATCTCGGCCTTTGGCGCGCCGCGCATTTTTGGGCCGTAGGCGAGGTTCTGCCGCACGGTCATATGGGTGAAGATCGCATAGTTCTGGAAGACGAAGCCGACGCCCCGCCGCCCCATCGGCACGCCGGCCATGTCGCGCTCGCCAAACAGAATCTTGCCACCCGTCGGCTCTTCCATGCCGGCGATCATGTTCATCGTTGTCGACTTGCCGCAGCCGGACGGCCCGAGCAGCGCCATGAACTCGCCATCAGCGATGGCCAAGTCCATCGTCTTCAGCGCGGTGAAGTCGCCGAATTTCTTGACCAGGTTCTGCAGATGGATGGCGCTCATGCCGTCACCTCGCGTGCCCGGGCCATGCGCTTCATGGCAAAGACCGCGGCGATGGACAACACGATCAAGATCGCCAGCGCGATCGCCGCGACATAGCCCCAGATCAGGTCCTGCGTGGTGAGCTTGTAGATGTAGACGGAGATCGTCTCGGTGGCGACACCGGGGCCGCCGCCGGTCATGATGTAGAGCGTGTCGAATATCTTGAAGTTCTCGATCATCCTGATCGCCAGCGCGATGATTATGATAGTCTTCATCTTCGGCAGCACGATGGTGACGAAGCGCTGCCAGGGATTGGCGCCGAGCAGCGTCGCCGCCTTGATCTGGTCCTCGGGCACGCCGACCAGGCCGGCAAGCAGGATGAGGAACATCAGCGGCGTCCACTGCCAGATGTCGGCAACCATGACGGCGATGAGCGCCAGCGTCGGGTCCGAAAGCCAGGCGATGGTGACGGGAAAGCCTGATATCGCCGACAGGATGTCGTTCACCGGGCCGCCCGACTGGAACAGCATGAAGAACATGTAGCCGGCCACAGCCGGCACCACCATCATCGGCATCAGAAGGATCGAGTAGAAGATCCGCTTGCCGGGAAACTCGTCGGCAAACAGCGTGGCGAGCGCGAGACCCAGCAGGAATTCCGCCGGCACGCAGACGATCATGACGATGGCCGTGCGCTTCAGCGCGCTCCAGAAGCGCGCATCGGCAGCAAGGTCGGTGTAATTGGCGAAATTGTTCCATAGCGACCAGGCGCTCCACCAGCCGAGGCCCGAAAGCGGTGACCAGTCGGTCAGGCTGATGTAGAGCTGCATCAACAGCGGGAAGACCGCGATGAACAGCACCAGGATCTGCGCCGGCAATGTCAGCCGGAAGCCGAGCTTTGCGCCTTCGTCCCGTAAGGCTGGCTTTGCCTGGACGGTCTTCATCACGTCCTCCGAAATCGTCGCAGTCACCGCGCTCATTGCTTGAGCGCCCCGAACGTCAGCCCGCGGACCAGATGACGCTGGATGGCGATGCCCATGATGACCGGCGGCACCGCGGCGATCAGACCGAGCGCGGCCTTGGCGCCATAGAGCTGTCCGGTCATCGAGGAGGAGAGCGACGCCATGTAGACGGGAACCGTCACCCATTCGCGCGTCGTCAGAAGCAGCGCGATCAGATAGTCCGACCAGTTGAGGATGAAGACAAACAGCGCGGCGCTGGCCAGCGGCGCGCGCATCATCGGTAGTGTGATGCGGGTGAAGACTCGCAACCGCGAACAGCCCTCGACCAGTGCTGCCTCCTCGATCTCGCGCGGCATGTCGTCGAAGAAGGTCTTCATCAGCCAGAAGGCAAAAGGCAGCGTGACGATGCCGTAGATCAGCGACAGCCCCCACCAGCTGTCGGTGAAGTTGAGGAAGGCCCACATGATCATCACCGGAGTCATGACCGCCATGGGCGGAAACAGGCGAAGCTGGATCAGTGCCAGCGGCAGGTTCTGGCCCGAGCCGAAGCGCGATAGCCCGTAGGCCGCCGCAGTGCCCGCTGACATGGCGATCGCCGTCCCGAATACCGCCGACAGCAGCGACGACAGGATCGGCTTCAGGGCGGTGCGGTCGAGCGCGACGATCAGATTGTTGGTCGATTCACCGAAGACGAAGCGGAAATTGCTGAGTGTCGGGTTCTTCGGCCACCAGGTCAGGTCAGCGCCGGTCGCCGACCATTCGGCGATCGGCTTGAAGGCCATCGACACCATCCACAGGATCGGAACCAGCGTCACCGCCATTGCCGCTGATATTGCGGCATAGCGGAATATCTCGAAGGGAATTGAACGCTTCATCTTGCAGCTTTGCTGGTACCATCGTTTGCGGAGGGGAAGAGCAACTCCTCCCCTCCCTTGGCGCGATCCTGGGAGGATCAGCTGATCGGATCGAGAACGGTGGGCCATGCCTCCTTGTTGGTCTTGATGGCTTCGAGAAGCTTCTCCTCGCCGGTCCGGCGCGCGATCTTCTTCCACTCGGCCTCGGTGTCGGCCATCGCCTGCTCGGCGGTCTTTGCCTTGGTCAACGCGGCGACGAGGTTCTCGTCCAGCGCATTGTGGAAGGCGGTGGCACCGGGGTAGTTGACGGTCGGCACGGTGCGGGCGACCGTCTCGCGCACCACATCCATGTGGTAGGCGTGGTAGGTCTGGCGGACCAGCGGGTCGGAGAAATCCGACAGCCGGAACGGATCGAAATAGCCACCCGGATTGGCGGTCATCCAGGCGTAGATGCGGCTCGATCCGAGCCATTGCAGGAACAGGTAGCAGGCCTCCGGATTCTTGGCCTGCGACGAGACTGAGGCCGACAGATTGAGCCACAGCACCGAACGGCTGATCAGCTTGCCGTCGATCTCGCGGCCAGGCGGCAGCATCGAGCCGATCTTGCCGGTGACAGCTGAATCCTTGTTGCCGGCATTATCGAGGAATTTCGGCAGGTTGGAGAAGGCGCAGGTCATGGCGGCACCGCCCTTGGCAAAATTGCCGTACTGTTCCGGCCAGCCCCACGAGATCGCATCCGGCGAATGGTGGACCAGCGATGCAATGTACTCGTTGGTCGCCGCGATACCTTGCTCGGAATTGATCAGCGCCTTGCCGGTGTCGTCGAACAGGAACTGATTTGGCGAAGCCATTGAGACATAACGCTGGTACCAGTTGGTGTAGCCCCAGCCCTGGTTGCGCAGATCGGTCGAGCCGAACAGGCCCTTGTCCGGGCGCTGGAAGAAGGCCGCGATCTCGTCATGCTGCTTCCAGGTCTTCGGCGGCGCCAACTCGTAGCCATGCTTGTCGGAGAAGGCTTTCTTCTCGGCCGTGTCGCCGAACAGATCGGTGCGGTAGACCCAGGTCTGGAAATCGCCATCCAGCGAAACGCCATAGGTCGAGCCGCGATACTGGTTGAGCAGCGACACGCCCTTGGCGCCGTTAACATAGCCGCGCTCGGGGTCGTCCCATTCGGGCTTATGCTGGGCGACGAAGTCGTCGAGCTTCAGGATGCCGCCGGTTTCGGCTAGGTCACCGAGGCGGTTCCATTCGACCGCGTAGATATCATAGGCCCCACCCTTGGTGGAGATGTCCTGCATCGTCTTGGTGAATTCCTGGCCATTCGGCACGCCGACGATCTCGAGCGGAATGCCGGTTTCCTTTTCCCACAGATCCTTGATCGAAGGCGCGCCGGCGGGAAACGGCTGCGTCAGCTGGCCGATCGAGCCGTCGGACAGGCCGAGCACGATCTTGGCCGGCGCCTTGCCGGCACCCTTCATCGCCTTGGCCGCCTCGATGGCACGGCCTTCCGGCGTATCTGGCCCATATTGATAACGCTCCGAGCCGTCGAAGCCCGTGGGGCCGCCGATCATGCCCGGCGCGAGTGCGTCGGCGGCGTAGGCGCGGCTGGGACGGATGAATTTTGGCGCGATACCTGCTGCGGCAACAAGCACTGCCGCCTTTCCACCGGACGCCAACAAACGGCGCCGCGACATGCGGATCAAATTCGACATTGGAACTCCTCCCTCGGGCCTTGTTCCTCCATGGCCCTCGTGATGGATATTGACGGCACTGGGATAAGGCTGTCAACATCATAAATAATCAAAACACGTCATAACATCGCAATCGAGGAGGAAAAATGCATTCTGCTGAGATCACCATACAGCATCCGATGCTTGCATTTGAGGGAATCATGCACCACGCCAGCAAGTTGTGGTCCGCCCAGGCGATTTGGTGTAGCGCGCCGGCTTGCGCATCGGCTAAGGCCGGATACATCATTTCCCATCGTCCGACATCCGTCCGTTAAATCCGTGATTTTGATGCGCCCGTAGCGCCTAGCATGAGGTGATCGACTGTGCGGTCCACCCTGACAGACATAGCCCGGGAAGCCGGTGTTTCCGCCGCCACGGTCGACCGTGTGCTCAACAACCGCGCCGGCGTCAGGGCGCGCACCCGCGAAGTCGTGCTCGAAACGGCGCAGCGGTTAGGCTACATCGCCGAAACTTCGAACAGCCCGAACTCACGTACGGCGCTGCCCGGCGACGTCATGCGGCTCGACTTCGCGCTGCCCGCCGGCACCAATTCCTTCATCAAGATGCTGCACCGGCATATCGAGGCGCAGGCGCAGGCGCGGCCCGATCTCGACGTGCGCGTCGCCACGATTGAAGGCTTCAATCCCGACCGGCTCGCCCGCCTGCTGCAGGACTTGCATGGCCAGACGCAAGGCGTCGGCGTCATTGCGCTCGACCATCCGACCGTCCGCGAAGCGATCCGCTCGCTGTCGGCCAGCGGCGTCAAGGTCGTGACCATCGCGTCCGACATCCTGCACGTGCCGAGGGTTGCCTATATCGGCATCGACAATCGTGCCGCCGGCCGCCTCGCCGGCTATCTGCTCAACCGCTTCATGGGCACTGATCGTCCGGGCAAGGTCGCGCTGTTCGCCGGCTCGCTCTCCTATCGCGGCCACGAGGAGCGCGAGATGGGCTTCCGCCACATCCTGACGGAGGAATCGCCCAATTTGCAGATCGTCGAGATGCGCGAAATGCTCGACGACCGGGAAAAGGCCTATTTAGAGGCTTCCGCGCTGCTGGACCGGCATCCGGATCTGGCCGCGATCTACAATGTCGGCGCCGGCAACACCGGCATCGCCAGGGCGCTGAAGGAGCGCGGGCGCGCGCTATCGACCGTGTTTCTCGGCCACGAGGTAACGGAAGGCACCAAAGAGCTTCTACTCGACGGAACGCTCGACGCGGTCATCGACCAGAACCCGCGCGTCGAGGCCCGCGAAGCACTGAACACTTTGAGCCACGCGGTCAGGGGCTTGCCTTACGAACTGCACCAGCCGCGCTTGCAGGTGATCTTCAGGGAAAGCATCCCGGAGATCTGAACGGAACCTCAGGGATGAGAGAGAGGCCGCGCCGGCTGGCGCAGCCCCGCAGCATTTTCAACTAAGTCTACTGGACGGCGGCGACTTCCGTATAAGCACCATCGACAAAGCTCTTGTCGACCCATTTGCTATAATCGATCGAGCCTTTCAAAAGCCCGGCGCCGGCCATGAACTTCTCTTCGCTCTTGAGCGCCGCGATCGCATCGTCGGTGAGCTTCGGATCCTGGTAGAACAGGCCCTGGCTGTAGGTCTTGCGGACGGATTTTTCCGACGATTTGGTCGCCTCGACGAAGGTCTTGATCGTCTCGTCGGGATGCGCGTCGGCCCAGCGCGAAATCTCGATATCGACCTTCAGCAGCCGCTTGACGAGATCGGGGTATTTCGCCGCGAAGGCGCCGTTGACCGAGATGACATTCGGCACGTTCCATTCCGGATGCGTGCTGGTGTCGTAGAGCACGCGGGCCTCGCCGGTGTCGACCAGCTTGGCCGCCGTCGAGTCAGTCTCGACAATGGCATCGATGTCATCGCGCAGCAGTGCGGGCCCTGACGCCTCGAAGGGTAGGTTCAGCCCTTCGATGTCGCTGGTCGTCAGGCCGACGCTGTTCAGCGCCTTGCTGAAATTCGAATGCCGTACCGTGCCGGTGAGATAAGCGACCTTCTTGCCCTTCAGATCTTGCAGCGTCTTTAGCGGCGAGTCGGTCTTGACGATGATGGAGGAGCCGCCTGCCTTCACATAGCTCGACACGCCGATGAGCTTGACGTCGGCGCCGGAGGCGGCGACGCGCAGCGCTGGATTGTTGCCGGTATAGGTGACCTCGATCGCCCCGGTTGCCAGCGCTGTCGTCGCCTCGGAGCCGCCGTTGAACGTCACCAATTCGACCTTGATGCCGTCCTTGGCGAATTCCTTCTGCCACCAGCCGTCCTGCTGGGCGAGAATGAATTTGAGGTGCCCCGGTGCGGTGCTGCCGATGCGGATGACTTCAGGCTTGTCCTGCGCGAAGGCGGGAGCGACGACGACAGAGGCGCCGACGGCCGCGGCTATGGCGCCCTGCAAGAGCAATCGGCGTAATGCACTGAAAGATATCCTGGGCATCTGAAATTCCTTCCTGATTGGCATGAACTGCTTGGTTGGTTCAAATCATTGAGGCTTCCGACTGGCCCTTCCAGGCGGTTGCCCAGCGTTCGAACCAGACGAGCAGGTAGTTGACGACGAGGCCGATGACGGTGAGCGTCAGGATGCCGGCATACATGTCGGCCGTTTCCATCATCAGTTGCGAGTTCTGGATGAGAAAGCCGAGACCGGATTTGGCGGCCAGCATCTCGGCGCCGATCACCGCGAACAGCGAGGATTTCACGCCGAGCCGCGCGCCGGCGACGATCGAGGGAATGCTGGCCGGCAGGATGATTTTCCTGAACATGTCGAAGTCGGACGTGCCCATCGAGCGCGCCGCCTTGATCAGCAGCGGATCGACCGACTTGACGCCGCTGATCGTGTTGACGAGGAGGAAGAACACCGAGGAGTAGAAGGTGATCGCCACCTTCGATTCCTCGCCGATACCGAGCAGAAGGATGAACACCGGCAGCAGCGCGAACTGCGATGTGTTGCGCAGCGTCTGCACCAGCAGATCGGAGACCTTCTCGAACAGCGAATAGCGCCCCATCAGCAGGCCGAGCGGGATGGCAACGACCACGCCCAGCGCGAAACCAATGGCCGCGCGTTGCAGGCTGATACCGATATGCTCGACCAGCACGCCCGAGGCGAGCAGATCCCACCACGCGACCAGCACCTCACTCAGCGGCGGGAAGAAGATGCGGTTCAGCCAGCCGAGCCGTGGCGCGATCTCCCAGGTGAGAAAGAACAGGCCAAGCAGCGGCAGGCCGTAGATGAACGTGCCGAAGCCGGCTCCTCTCCTGCGCCTGACGGCCGGGGTAGCGCTGCGGGCCTTGATTGCCGGGACCCTGGCGGCGGCCACCGCTTCACCGGCTCCGGCAAACGGATGAAAGCCGCCGGCAGGGCCGAACTTTTCGGTCAGATAGGCCATGCCAAAACTCCTTAGTGGCTGAACGCCGGCGACAGCGTCCAATCCTTCTGTGCCTTGTTGACTTCGTCGCGCAGCACGTCCCAGACGCGGGCACGGTGATCGTTGAAGGCCGCGCTTGCGCGGATATCGCCGTCGCGCGGCCGCGGCAGGTCGATCTCGATGATCTCCTTCACCGTGCCCGGGCGTGCTGTCATGACGACGACCCGATCGGCCAGGAAAATCGCCTCGTCTATCGAATGGGTGACGAAGATCACGGTGGTCTTGATCTTGCCCCAGATCCTGAGCAGCTCGCCTTGCAATATCTCGCGCGTCTGCTGATCGAGGGCGGCGAACGGCTCGTCCATCAACAGCACTTCCGGATTGCTGGCGAGTGCCCGGGCGATCGCCACGCGCTGCTGCATGCCGCCGGAAAGCTGGTTGGGGAAGCGGTCCTCGAAACCGGCAAGGCCGAACAGCGACAGAAGATGGCGGGCCGTGGCGGTGCGCTCTGATTTGGGCACGCCGCGCACTTCCAGCGCATATTCGATATTGGCCAGCGCCGTGCGCCACGGAAACAGCGCATATTGCTGGAACACATAGCCGGTCTTCGGGTCCGGCCTGGTGATCCGCCTGCCATCGAGCTGGACACCGCCACTGGTCGCCGACGTAAGCCCGCCGATGATATCGAGCAGCACCGATTTGCCCGACCCGCTCGGCCCGACCAGCGTGATGAACTCGCCCTTGCGGATGGCGAGATCGACGCCGTCGAGCACGGTGACGCGGTCGGTCGCCTCGCCGTCGACGGTGATGGATTGTCCCGGCTTGAGCTGAAAAGTCTTCTTGATGTCGCTGACGACGATGCGATCCATGTCTGTCTCCGATCGTTTCACTGCGCCACGCGGATGCGGTGCGTCGGGTCGAGCTGCGAGCCGCCGGCCTTGCCGCGCTTCCAACCGAGCGCACGGGCATAGCCGCCGAACAAATGACGTGCCTCGACCTCCGCCTCGCTGATGCCGGTCGGACCTTCGGCGACCTCGGCCACGTAGAGCGCATCGGTCGGGCAGTAGATTTCGCAGAGAAAGCAGGTCTGGCAGTCTTCCTGCCGCGCGACCACCGGCACGCCGCCCGTCGCGTCGAAGACATTGGCCGGGCAGACCTTGACGCAGATGTCGCATTCGACGCACCGCGTGGCCGAGACGATCTCGATCATGACGCCAGCTCCGCCAACCGTTCGGGCGCCCCAGCGATACGGAAATCATCAACGCCGGTGATCACCAGCCGGTGCGCGAAGGCGGGGTTCTTGCCCGGCAGATCGGTGCGGCGATGCATGCCGCGGCTCTCGTTGCGATAACGTGCGGCAGCGATCGACCAGCGCCCGGCGGCAGCAATCGACGCGGCTTCGCGCGTGCGGATCCGCTCCAGTCCCTCGCCTTGCAGGTGATCGCGCACGTCGCGCCACAGCGTCTCAAGCCGCTCGCCGCTCTTTTCCAGGCCGGTGTCGCTGCGGAAGAAATTCTTGTCGAGCGGTGTGACCTCATTGCGCACGGCTTCTATCACCTCGCCTGCGGAAACATCGGCACGCGGCGAAGCCGCCGGCCGCAGACCGGCCTGGCCGAGCGGCAGCACCTCGCTGCGGAACGCCTTGCCGCCGCGGCGCCTGGCGTGGGTCGAGGCACCCTTGCCCGCCCACCAGCCGCTGGCCAGCGCCCAAGACGAGTTGACGGCGCCGCCGCCCGACACCGCACCGGTCATGATCTCGCGGCTGGCCGCATCGCCGGCGACATAAAGGCCGGGCACGCCGGTGGCGCAGTCGTCGGAGACGATGTCGATGCCGCCGGTGCCGCGCACCGTGCCTTCGGCGCGCAGCGTGATGCGGAACAGATCGTTGAAGGGGTCGATGCCGGCGCGGTCATAGGGCACGAAGCAATTCGGCTGTCCCTGGCGCAGCCAGCCTTGCAGCGCCGGCTCGGCCTGGTCGAGCCGCGCATAGAGCGGCCCCTCGATCAGCGCACGCGCCACTTCTTCCTCGCGGTCGCCGATGCCATTGCGCAGCGGCTCGCCAGTCGGTCCGAGGATGGGCGAACCGTCCTCGCGGTGGAACGAGGCCCAGCGGAACGGCAGGCCCTTGTTCAGCGACGAGCCATGCGGCGCCAGCGTGTACTTGCCGGTGAATTCCATGCCCGAAAGGCTGGCGCCGGCTTCCGCCGCCATCAGATAGCCGTCACCGGTCAGCCCGGTCGAGCCGAGGATGCGTTCGCGGAAGGCGCAGCCGCCGGTTGCCAGCACGACCGCCCTGGCATCGACGCGCCAGTCGCGCTCGACCTGGCGGCCGACCCCGGCCGCACCGACGATCGCATCGCCGTCGGACAGGAGTTCGAGCGCCGGATGATGATCGAGCACGGTGACGCCGGCCAGAAGCACCCGGCGGCGCATGAAGCGCATATAGTCCGGCCCGCGCAGATTGGCGATGTAGAGCCGCCCGTCATCCTCGCTCGGAAACGGATAGCCCCACTCAGAAAGTTGCAGCAGGTTGCGGTAGGCGGTGTCGACGCAGCGCAGCATCCAGCGCTGGTCGGCAAGCTCGCCGGTGCGCTGCCAGCGCCGCTCGACCACCGCATGCCTGTTGTCGCCCGGCGGCACGCACCAGGTGCCGGTGTTCGACGGCGCCGTGGCGCCGCTGGTGCCGAGATAACCCTTGTCGGCCAACACCACGGTCGCACCGTTCTCAGCCGCGGCGACCGCCGCCCAGGCAGCCGAAGGACCACCACCCAGCACCAGCACA
Source organism: Mesorhizobium sp. M6A.T.Cr.TU.016.01.1.1 (assembly GCF_003952585.1). Classification (NCBI taxonomy): domain Bacteria; kingdom Pseudomonadati; phylum Pseudomonadota; class Alphaproteobacteria; order Hyphomicrobiales; family Phyllobacteriaceae; genus Mesorhizobium; species Mesorhizobium sp. M6A.T.Cr.TU.016.01.1.1. The sequence goes on along the minus strand of NZ_CP034452.1, from coordinate 4,649,652 downwards.
TCGGCTGCGAGGTGCAGCCTTTCGGGAGCGGATCGGACGGCTCTGGCAGTCTTCGGCATGATCACTCGCGGAAAGGGAATTGGTGGCCGGCCGAGGGGCGGCAGGTTGGGCTTTCAGGCCGCCCTAGAGAACCAGACCGGCTCGTTGCCGGCGCTCCACTTGATGTTGCAGCCGATCGACGGCACCTGGTCGGCGGCAAGCGCTTCGCCCTTCAGCACCGTGTCGACGGCGGTACGCAGATCAGCACCCGTCACCGGCCTGCCATTGCCCGGCCGCGCATCGTCGAACTGGCCGTGATAGGCCAGCCGACGGTCGGCGCCGAACAGGAAGAAATCGGGTGTGCAAGCCGCGCCATAGGCTTTCGCCGTCTGCTGCGAAGCGTCCTTGAGATAGGGGAAGGCATAGCCGAATTTTTCGACCTCCTCGCCGATGTGGGCTAGCGTCTCCTCGGGATGCGCCTCATGGTCGTTGGCGTTGATCGCCACCACTTGCAGGCCCTTGCCGGCATAGTCGTTGGCGAACGCCGCGAGAGCCTCGCGGATCAGCACGACGAACGGGCAGCGGTTGGAGATGAAGGCAACGAGCAGCGCCGGCTTGGCGTCGAAATCGGCGAGCCGATGCAGCGCGCCGTTGGCATCCGGCAGCAGGAAATCGGCGGCACTGGTGCCGAGATCGATAGGATTGGAGTTGGTTTTCGGCATCGATGCTCTCCCTTTGGGCGTCTGGCATTGCGGCATTCTCACCTTGTTAGGCTTGGTCGCGAATGCCACGGCGTCTAAATTCATCTTAGTCTATGAATTTAGTAGAATTATAGGCTGGAGAGGCCGTTCGCGGTCAAGCGGGCGGACTAGAATATCGTGCCAATGTTTGTGCCGGCCCGGCAACTTTGTTCGGCCGGCAAGCGCCTCTGAGAAAACAGTGCGCTGGCCGAGAGGTGGCAGTGAATCAGAGGTCCGGCTGGATTAAGCGGCCATGTGGAGACTCAGATCAGGCCGGCATCAATCAAATTATCGGCGTTCCTCAATCCGCGTCCGCCACCTCCGGATACAGCGCCTGCGCCAGGTCGCGGATCGCGTCGGCGGTGCGCGGGCCGAAGCCGATCATATAGGCGCCGTCCAATACGATCAGCGCCTTCTTCTCCGCCGCCGGGGTCGCGCTCAGCGCGCGCGTGCCGAACACCTGCTCGGCGGTCGGCCCGCCCTTGCCGTCGCTCATCATCAGGATGACATCGGGCGCCATTTCGATCAGCTTCTCCTCCGACGCCGGCTTGTAGCCCTTCACGACAGCCATCGGATTGATGCCGCCGGCATAACGGATGATCGCATCGGCCGCCGTGCCGGCGCCAGCCGCGCTGAGCCGCACGAGGCCGTGAAAGAACACCACCTTCTTGCGGCGCTCGGCCGGTATTTTTGCGGTGAGATCGGCGGCTGCCCGGAAGGCATCGAGCACGCGCCTTGAAACCTCCCTGCCCTTGTCCTCAAGGCGAAGCGCTGCGGCGATCAGGGTAATCTTGCGCTCGATGCCTTGTGGACTGTTGTCTTCCGGCACGAAGACGACGGGGATCGCCAGCGACTTCAGCACCTCGACGGCCTCCGGCGGCCCGCTGTCTTCGGCCGCCAGGATCAGATCGGGACGAAGCCCGACCAGACCCTCAACCGAGAGCTGCCGCCGGTAGCCGACATTGGGCTTTTGCGCGACGGAAGCGGGATATTTGCTGCCGCGATCGACCGCAATGATCCGCTCGCCGGCGCCCAGCGCATCGACGATCTCGGTAACGTCGGAACCGAGCGTCAGGATCCTGGTTGCCGGACCGGTCGCGACTGTCCGCCCTGATGCATCGACGACCGTCTCGGCGGCCAGCGCCTTGAACCCACAAGACGGCGCAAGACCAGAAAACGCCAACAGCAGCACCGCCATACTGCCCGGCCGAAACCAGCGCATTTGCCCGCACCCGCTATCACTGCCGACCATGCCATTTCGCTCCTGTGGTTAAGAATCCTGGAAGATGGTCGTGGCCTATAAAATTAAAGTTGACTAATGTCATCATGTTTCAATAAGTAGCGCTGCCCGACCCGCCGGTCGAGGCTTCTCCATCATGCCAGCCAGGGCCGACGGCCGCCGCCAGCAATCTTGCTTTTCCGGGGGCGGCATCGCTATGAGACTGACAAGCAACAAGACCTTGATGGCGAGCACCGCGCTCGCCTTCGCACTCGGCCTGTGTGCCGCGCCGCCCGCCGCCGCGCAGGAGGAGCAGAAGCAAGGCGCCGCCGCCAAGGCCGACCGTCCGCCCAAGCCCTCCCAGGCCGAAGCGAACGAGCCGACCGTGCTCGATCTGATCACCATCTCGGCGACGATGATCAAGACGGCCGTCATCGACTCGATGGCTGCCATCAGTGCCGTCGATCAGGAAGAGCTCGAGCGCATCCAGCCCGACACCGCCGCCGACATCTTTCGCACCACCCCCGGCGTTGCCGCCTCGATGAACGGCGACGATCCGGCGACCGCCATAAACATTCGCGGACTGCAGCAGTATGGCCGCGTGGTGGTGACGCTCGACGGCGCCCGCCAGGACTACTGGCGCGTCGGCCACGGCTCGGGCTCGTTCTATGTCGAGCCCGAATTGATCAAGGATGCGACAGTCATTCGCGGCCCGGTCTCGAATGCCTATGGCTCGGGCGGCATCGGCGGCGTCGTCTCCTTCGAAACCAAGGATGCCGGCGATTTCCTAAAGCAGGAGGAACGCTGGGCGCTGAGCGAGAAGCTCGGTTATGAGAGCAATGGCGACGGCTTCACCACCAGCACCACCGGTGCCTACCGCTTCAGCGACGACGCCGACATGATCGGCAATCTCATCTATCGCGACCGCGACAGCTACACCGACGGCAATGGCGACACTGTGCCGTGGACCGGCGAGCGCATCACCAGTGGCTATATGAAGGCAACGCTGCGGCCGGCCGACGGTCACGAGCTGAAGCTTGGCGCCATCCTGCAGCGCTACAGCGACCAGATCACCGGATCGAGCGGCTCGACCTCGCCGACGCTCAGCCGTTACGACACCGACACAACCAATCAGACCTACACGGCCGCCTACACCTGGAAGCCGGACGACAACGAGCTGATCGACTTCAGTGCCAATGCCTACCACAACCGCACGCGCGCCGAGCAGACACAGGTCTGGCCGACTTCCGCGATCGGCAACTTCCGCTACTATGACGTCGCCACGACGGGCTTCAACGTGAAGAACTCCTCGCGTTTCGACGCCTGGAAGATGGCCCACACGCTCACCTACGGGGTCGACTACTACTATCTGGAAGCATCATCGGAGGCCGCGCATTTCGGCGCCGGCGAACAACAGGGCTATGGCGGCTTCCTGCAATGGCAGGGCGACTATGATAACTGGCTGCAGCTCATCGCCGCCATGCGCTATGACGGCTACCAGCTCGACGGTGAGACAAAGACCGTGCCGCCGGAGGAAGCCTCGATGTCGGGCGACCGCTGGTCGCCGCGCCTCACCGTAGGCGTCACGCCGCTCGAAGGCTTCCAGCTCTACGGCACCTATTCCGAAGGCTACCGGGCACCGGGCCTGCAGGACGTCTATCGCGGCGGCGGTGCGCACGGCTCTGGCGACACCTACGTGCCCAATTTGCTTCTTCAGCCCGAAACGGCGAGGAACTGGGAAGCCGGCGTCAATTTGAAATATGACGACATACTGGCCGCTGGCGACCTGTTTCGTGCCAAGGTCAACGTCTTCCACACCGATGTCGAGGATTACATCGAAGTCGACCTGCGCCCCGACGTAACGCGCACGGCGATCAATATCGGCGACGCGCGGCTGAAAGGCATCGAGGCTGAGGCGGTCTATGACTATGGCTGGGGTTTCGTGAACCTTGCCGGCGCCCTCATCGACGCCAAGGTCGTCAGCGGCGTTTACTCCGGCCAGGCGCTGAGCAACACGCCGCTCGACCGCTTCTCGGCAACACTCGGCTTCAGGATGCTCGAAGACCAGCTCACCGTCGGCGCGCAATATCTCAGCGTCGGCAAGATCACGCGCACCAACCGCACCCGGCCGAACGAGCCGACAGTCGTCGATGACGGCTTCGATCTGGTCAACGTCTTTGCCAACTGGCGGATCAACGACCACGCCAAGCTCGATTTCGCTGTCGATAACGTCTTTGACACCGCCTACACCGACCCGCAAAGCGCATGGTCGACGTCGGCGGCGACGGAACAGGGCAAGGGCCGCACTTTCAAGGTGGCGCTGACCGGCAGGATCGGAGGTTGAGAGTGAGCGAAGCATCGGCAAGCGGACTGGTCTGCGAAGCGCGTTTGAACCTACGCAACCTGCCGCTTTACATCGACCGCATCGCCGAAAGGCTGCAGAGCTTCAATGCCGATGCCTCGCAAGAGGGGCAGCGCCTCGACTTTCGCTTCGCCTTCGGCGGCGCTTCCTTCGACATGGAGCGACTGGTGATGCGGGCCAATGCAGCCGACCGCGACGGCCTGGCCCGGCTCAAGGACCTTTTGGCCACCGCGGTCGAGGTCTATGCCAAGGATGAGAATCCCGAGATCGTCTGGACCGGCGATCTCGCCGGGGAAACCCGCCTCGCCCAGTTCCGCGAGATGGTCGTCACCCAAGTTGGCGACCTCACCCCGCATATGCGTCGCATCCGCTTTGCGGGCGAGGATCTGGAACGTTTCGCGAAATTCGGCGGCATGCATATCCGCATGCTGTTCCCGACCAGGGAGGTGCCGGATCCGCTCTGGCCCATGCTCGGCGGCAATGGTCTGCCGGTCTGGCCTTCGGACGACAGGCGCCCGGTGGCGCGCGTTTACACGATCCGTGCGCTCGACGTGGCCAAAGACGTCATCGATGTCGACTTCCTGGTCCATCCGGGCGAAAGCGTCGGTGCCGCATGGGCCATGCAAGCGGCACCCGGCATGAAGGTCGGCATCATGGGGCCGGTAGGCCGTCCGGTGCGGCCAGCATCATGGTATGTGCTGGGTGCCGACGAAACCGGCCTGCCGGCGCTGGCGCGGCTGTTGGAGACGCTGCCCGCCGAGACCAAGGGCGTGGCTTTCGTTGAGATCGCCGACGATGGCGAGCGACAGGAGATCGACAACGCCACCGGCATTGAGCTGCACTGGCTGACACGGGACGGCGTTGCGGCCGGGCTCAGTGACAGGTTGGCGGATGCTGTCCAGTCGGTTGAATGGCCGCAGACCGGCTCGGCCTTCGGCTGGTTCGCGGCGGAAGCCGCCGCCGCCAAGATCGTTCGTGAACATTGGCGCGGTCAGCTTTCACTCGGCCGCGACCAGACGTTGGCCGCGGCCTATTGGCGCCGCGGTGCCGCCGGATTGATGGCCGGCTAGGTCAGGCTCACTATCGCTTGCCCATCCTCGTCGATGTCGATGGCGATCCGATCGCCGGAGACAATGCCTGAGGTGTCGCAGACGACCAGCGGCATGCTGATTTCGTAGAGGAACTCGGCGACGATGGCGCCGACGGCAAGGATTGGCTCCGGCCGCTCCAGGATGATGCCGGCCGGCGCCGTACCCTTGCGGATCGCCTCGGCAAGTACCGACGAGGTGGACGACGAGCCTCGCCCACTCGCCATGACCAGGATCCGGCCGGCGACATTGCCGCCCAGAGCCGGGTGCGAATGGTCAATGATATCGCCCGTCTCGGCATCGACGCCGCCCCAGAAGCTGAGCGCTTGCGACAGCACCAGCGCTGAGCCTTGCGCCCTGCCGGCAAGCTGGAAAATGCCAGTTCTGTCCAGCGCTCGCCTGTCCTGCTCGCTCATCGCGTGCCCCGTACGACATGGCCGCCCGCGGCCGAGCGGATGCAGTCTTCCATGTCCCCGAACGCCACCGACACGCCGATATTGCCCGGTGCGTAATGCGCCCATTTACCGGAATTGGTCATCACCGCGCCATCGAGGCGCTCAAGGATCGACGTGACATAAGTGCAGGTGTCGGCGACCGGAATCAGGCCGAACGCGCCCATGCCAGCCAGAGCGCCCTCGTCCTGAAGCCGCGTCAGCGTCGCGCGCCCGGTGTTGACATAGATCGGGATGCCCCTGCCCGGCGCCACCTCGCGCAGCATCGGCAGCAGGCGCATCCACTCGTCGTGCGAGAAATGCGGCGTGCCTAACGAGACGGCCGCAAGCGGCGCGCCGTCGGGGACGCTCGACAGCTTGGCCAGCGCATTGTCGATGTCGGCGCGAGAGATCCGGATCGTCTCCTCCGGCGCCAGGCCATGCAGTGCCTCGTCGAGCGTCTGCGCCTCCGGCGTGATGCCGACGGCATGGAACAACGCCACGGCTCCGGTCGTTGCCGCCGCCGCGCCAAGCGCCTTCAACTGATCCTCGTCGCGGGGCTGCGGCAGGCCCGATATGACCGGAATGCGATCGCTGCTCCTTTGCCCGACAAGTAGTCCCACACCCACGAACAGCGCGTCGCTCGGCTCGATACTGCCAGTCAGCTCGAACAGGATCTGGCCGCGTCGATTATCGCTCAGATGCAGTCCCCAGGCCGGCGCGCGCCCGGTCATCGCGCAGCACAAGTCGATGAAATCGCCATAGCGGTTGGTCCGCGCTCCAATTACCGAATTGGCAAAGACGATGGCGTTGGACTCGCCCCAGGCGATCTGCTCGCCAAAAGCGGGCCGGAACCGCGTCTGATAGGGCGCGCAGGTGAAGGTCGCCTGGCAGCCCAGTTCCAGATGCGCCTTCATCAGACGGCGTGCCGGCGCCTCTTGTGACGGCGGCATCTTCACCAGTCGGGGATGGATGAGGTCGAACGAGCCGACATTCAATGTCGTCGGGACCCGAACGTGGCCACCGCCTTCGACCAGCCTCTCGACGAAATCGAGGCTGGCCTGACCGTGATACAGGCAGCCATCGATATGAGCACCGGCAATGTCCAACAGCTCGCGCGCACCGACCGCCTTCGAAAAGGCGACTAGGATCTTCATCGCGGCGGCCACGGCCGGGCCCTGCTCGCCCTGCAGCATCGACTGGTCGCCCGCATTCAGCTCAAGCATCATCAGGTATTTCGCTTTTCCGCATTGTGCCCGACCATGCTCTCACTGATTGCGGTCCGCCTGGCAAGATCAGTTCGCGGCGATCAGCACCGTACTCTCCGGCGACCAGCGCAGCACCACCTCTTGTCCTTCCGCCAACCTTTCAATGCCTGTGTTCTGCACGATGACCTTGAGCGTTTGCCCGTCGCGTTCGACGAAATAGGTGCTGTTGTTGCCGGCGAAGATGCGCTTGGAGATTTGGCCACGGAGCACATTGGCGTTCGGATCAGACGTTCCGGAATCGGTGGCAATGCGGATGCGTTCGGGCCGAACCGCGCAGCTAGCTTTGGCGCCGGCGGCAAGCGTCGCGCCTGCCCCGGCGGCAATCGCGGTGCCATCGACCAAGCGGATACCGGTTCCGGTGCTGTCGCCGCGCAAGATATTGGCATCGCCGAGGAAGGTGGCGGCGAACTCGCTCTTCGGGCTGTCGTAGATCTCCTCCGGCGGCCCCTCCTGCACCAGCCGGCCGTCGCGCAGGATACCGATGCGGTCGCTCATCGTCAGCGCCTCTTCCTGGTCGTGGGTGACGAAGATGGTGGTGATGCCGATCTCGCGCTGGATCCGCTTCAGTTCGATCTGCATGTCGACCCGCAGCGCTTTGTCGAGCGCGCCGAGCGGCTCGTCGAGCAAAAGCACACGCGGCTTGGTGACGATGGCGCGGGCCAGCGCGACCCGCTGGCGCTGGCCGCCGGACAGCTGATGCGGCCGGCGGCCACCGAGCTTGCCGAGTTGCACCAGATCGAGCGCGCGCTGCACCTCGCTGGCGATAATTGCCTTGGCCTCGCCACGCACCGACAGGCCGAAGGCGACATTGTCGGCAACGCTCATATTGGGAAACAGCGCATAGTTCTGGAACACCATGCCGATGCGCCGCTTCTCGACCGGCACCCGCTCGACGCTCTCGCCGCCAATGGCGATGCGGCCGGAGTCGGGAAAATCGAAGCCGGCGATCTGGCGCAAGAGCGTGGTCTTGCCGCTGCCCGACGGCCCGAGCAGCGCATAGAAGCCGCCGTCGGCGAAGTCGATGGAGACGTCATCCAGCGCCTTGTGCGCGCCGAAACTGCGCGACAAATTCGATACCTGCACGCCGGCCATTATTTTTCTCCGCCGAATTTGAAGAACCGTGCCGTGAGCAGCATCAGCGCCATCGAGACGACGATGATGATCGTCGAGACCGCGTTGATCTCGGGCGTGAAACCCTTGCGGATCGCGGCGTAGATTTCGACCGGCAGCGTCGTCTGGCCCGGCGTCGACAGGAAATAGGACACCACGAACTGGTCGAACGACACGGCGAAGGCGAACAGCCCGCCGGCGATGACCCCCGGCATGATCCACGGCAGCGTCACGCGCGAAGTTACCTGCCATTGGTTGGCGCCGAGCGACCGCGCCGCCTCTTCGAGTTCCGGCGCAAACGTCTGCAGCCGGGCCGAGACGACGACGATCACATAGGGCAGCGCCAGCGCCACATGGCCGAGCAGGATTGCAAACAGACCCCGCCCGATACCAACGCCGAAGAAGAAGATCAGCATCGCCGTGCCGGTGATCAGCCACGGAATGGCGATCGGCGGAAACAGCAGCGCTTGCAGGAATTTCTTGCCGCGAAATTCGTAGCGGAAAAGCGCTAGCGACGCCGCCGAGCCGAGCACGACGCAGATGATGGTGGTGATGATCGCGATTTCGAGGCTGTTCCAGGTGGCCGAGATCAACTGATCATTCTGCCACAACGAGGCGTACCACTCTGTCGTCCATTCGAACGGCAGTTGATAGAAGGGCGAGACGTTGAACGACATCAGCGCCATGATGATGATCGGGAGGTAGAGGAAGGCGAGCAGCAGCCAGATGTAGAGCCGGCCGAGCCATTCCAGGATACGGGTCGTTGCCATCACGCAGCCCTCCGCAGCACCGGCGACGCCAATGCCAGGATGACCAGCACGACGGCCAGCAGGATGAAGGAGAGTGCTGCACCCAGCGGCCAGTTGAAGACGGCAACGAACTGGTCCTCGATGACCGTGCCGTAGAAGGTGCCGGTGCGCCCGCCTAGGATACGCGGCTCCATGAACGAGCCGACGACGGGCACGAAGATCAGCGCCGCTCCGGCGACCAGCCCCGGCATGGACAGCGGGATGATCACCCGTCTCAGCATTTGCAGCCGCGAGGCGCCGAGCGAGCGCCCTGCCTCGATCAGCGAGTCATCGATGGCCTGCAGCGTGAGGTAACAGGTCAGCACCATGTAGGGCACGTAGGAGTGCACCAGGCCGATGATGACGGCCGGATAGGAATACATCAGGTCGATGTTGATCTTGAACGGCAGCACGGCGTTGAGCGCGGTGTCGAGAATGCCGCCTTCGCGCAGCACCATCGCCCATGAGAAGATGCGCACCAGCCCGTTCGACCAGAACGGCAGGATGACAAGCAGGAAGATCGCCTCGCGGCTGCGTCCCTTCAGCACCTTGGCCAGCACATAGGCCGCGGGATAGCCGATGAAGACGCACCACAGCGTCACCTCGAGCCCGAGCCGGAGCGAGGCCAGCAGCAGCGTCCAGTAGAGCCCTTGCGAGAAGAAGGTGGTGTAGTTCTCCAGCGTGAACGCCCACGCCTTGCCCGACAGCGGCAGCTCGGTCATGAAGGAAAAGAAGACCATGGCCGACAGCGGCAGGAAAATCGCCACCGTCAGCCAGAGATAGGCAGGCAGGAGCAGGGGCAAAGCCGATCGCAATCCGCTCCTCGAACCGCTCGCGACCTGTCCAGCCATATGCCCTCCTCCCCGAAAAGCCGGCCGCTACTTCACATTCACCTTCAGTTCCTGCCATAGCGCCAGATAGGCTTCGCGCTGCGCATCGGTGATCGGCGCCTGGAACTGGATGCGCTTGGCCACATCGGGATCCCCCATCACCTTGCGGTTGAAGGCATCTTCCGGAAGCGCCGCGACCGCTTTGGTGTTGGCCGACACCGGCGCGCCAACCTTGGTGACCCATTCGACATAGAAGGACGGGTCGATCATGTAGTTGATGAAGGCCTCGGCGCCGGCGACATTCTTGGAGCCGACCGGTATGGAAAAGGCGTCGAGCCAGGCGACGGCGCCTTCCTGCGGGATGACCAGCGCGACCGGCAGCTTGAAATGCGTCTTGGCGCGGTCGGCCGAGCCGCTCCAATAGGTGCCGATGTCGATTTGGTTGGAGGCGACCATCTGGTTCCAGTCGTTCTCAGAACTCCAGAATGTCTTGATCTGCGGCATCAGCGAGGTCAGCTTCGTCTTGACCGCTTCCATGTCCTTGATGTCGTTGATGTTCTGGCCGGTGGCGATGGCGCCGAATTGGACCGCTTCGACAGCGTCGTCGCGAATGACCACGCGACCCTTATGGGCCTCGTTCCACATTTCGGTAATGCTGGTCGGCGGCGTCTCGAAGGCCTTTTCGTTGATGGCGAGCGCGGTCAAGCCCCACACCCATGGCACGCCATAGACCTTGCCGTCGCGGGCGAGCATGGGCGAGCCTGCCTTGTCCGGGCTGATGTCGGCATAGTTGGGGATCTTCGAAACATCGATCGGCTGGATCAGTTTTTCCGCCATGGCCTGGTCGTTGAAGGCGGCGTTGATCATGACGACGTCGTAGAGGCCGGGATTGGTCCTGAGCTTGGTCAGCATTTCCTGTTCGGAATTGAAGAAGTCGTTGACGACCTTGTTGCCGGTCGCCTTCTCGAAGGCCGCGATGGCCCAGGGCTCATCGGCCCCGTAGCCCTTCCAGTTGAGCACATGCACTTCGGCGGCAGTGGCGGCCAGCGTGAATACGGAGGTGACGACGGCAGTCGCCGTCAGGAAAGCAGTCAGTTTGGGCATGCGCATGTTCGTTCCTCTCATTGTTTGCCCGGTTGGCGGGGCTTGTTACGTCTTTAGGCTGTCAGGCCTCTTGCTCCCGGCCGTGCACGGTCGTCATTCGATCGTCATGGCTGAGGAATGTCTGGATCTCCTGGTCGGTCGGCGCGGACGACCCGCCATGGCGGGTGACCGAGAGCGCCGCCGCCGCATTGGCGTAACTTGCCGCCTCGAAGGGCGGCACGCCGCGCGACAGTGCGCTGACGAAGGCGCCGATATGCGTGTCGCCGGCGCCATTGGTGTCGACGGCGGCGACCTTGAAGCTGGGCACGGCCTGCCTGCTACCGTCTGCCAGCCGCACGAAGCAGCCTTTTGCCCCGGCGCGGATGATGACCCCGTCGGCGCTCGGGCAATGATTAGAAAGAAGCCCGGCGGCAATGGCCTCGACATCGCCGGCACCGGCGATCTGGACCGCTTCGGCGGTGTTGCAGCTCAGCCAGCTCGTGCGCGCAAGCACCCGATCGAGAATGGCGCGCGGAATGTCTGATATGACCGGCGTCGGATCGAAGACGAAGGGAATTTCCGCCGGCAGCGCCTCGATCCAGTCGGCCAGCGCATCGCGGCTGCCGGGATAGCTCAGCGTGTAGCCGGAGGCGAACACCCAGTCCCCCGGCGCAACCCGGACAGACGCCATCATGTCGAGATTGAGCATGCTCTCGGCGCCAGGCCACGACACGAAGGTGCGCTCGGCGTCGCCGCTGATCATGGCGACGCAATTGCCGCTATCCATCACTGGCGATGGTGGCGTCAGCGTTGCGATGTCTTCGGCGGCGAAGGCGGCCCGCAGGAAATCGCCATTCGGCCCGCTGCCGAGCTGGCCGCCGAAGGCGACCTTCATCCCGGTGCGGCTGGCCGCGACCATCATGTTGAAGCCGCCGCCGGCGACCTGGGCATAGCTCGATGCGGTCTTTTCGGTGCCGGGCGCCGGCAAGGCGTCGATGCGGTAGACATAGTCCACCACCGCGCTGCCGACATGGAGGAGACGGCCGCTCATGTCAGGCTGAGCTCTGCTCATGCCGCCGCATCCTTGCCGGAGCTGCTTTTCGCCATCCGCATAGCGACCAAGTCGGCGGCAAGAGCGCGCACCTGAGCAATATCGAGGCCTTTCAGCCGGGCGATGTTTTCCTGTGGCAATCGGGAAAAACCGGCGCAGGCGCCCGCCATGCCGGCGGCGATGGCCCCGATCGTGTCGGTGTCGCCGCCGAGATTGGCGCTGATGACGGCCGCCTGCCAGGGATCGCCGCCGGCGATTTCCAGCACCGCGAAGGCCGCAGGAACCGATTCCTGGCTGGCGACGCCGGTGCCGACCAGATCGACGATCAGCCGGATTCCGTCAGCGACAGCCTTGCCGCGGACGAGGTCCCTCCCCCAGTCGATGCGTGCGGCAATATCACCGCCGGTGACCCAGTGTCCGAGCACTGCGCCGCGCCTAGCCGCCGCGATAGCTCGGTCCGAAGCTGCGCGCCAGCCGCCGCCGGCAACGCCGCAACTGACAGCGGCGGCGACGGCAGCGGCCGAGGCGATGGCGATCGAGGTGTTGTGCGTGGCGCGGCAGGTTTCGGCGACCTTGGCGACCAGCGCGTCGAGCGGCTCGGCTGGCATCATGATGCCGACCGGCGCGATGCGCATGGCCGCGCCATTGGTGTCACCGCCGCTTCCGGCCTCCTCAGCCGGCACGCCGTCATTGATGGCATCGATGGCGCGCTTGGTCGAAGGTCCGAGCAGATCGTAGCTGCCGCGCGCCTTCACGTCGCGCTCCCAGTCGAGCAGTGCGTTGACCCAGCGCGTATGGTCGAAGCTATCGCCTGAAACAACCAGGATACGGCCGAGCAGCAGCGCCTGTTCGGTGTCGTCGGTGACAGTGCCGGCGACCAAGCCTTTCGATACCGGATGGTCGACGACGGGCGCAACGAAATCCTCGACATTGCCGTAGAGCTCGGCGATGCGGGCCGGCGACAGCAGCTGCGTCGGCATGCCGAGCGCATCGCCCAGCGCACCGCCGATAAGCGCCCCCATCGCTCGGTCGATCGCCTCGGCGGCGTCCATGCTCAGAACTCCAGGTGAAGGGCGAAATGCGCCGGATTGAGCAGGCTGGTGACATATTCGATGGCGCGGCCATCGGCGGCGCGCGTCAACCGCCGCGTGCGCAGGAACGGCGCGCCGGGCGCGCAGTCGAGAATGGCCGCGTCCTCGGCGCTCAGCATCTCGATATCGACCCATTCCTCGCCATGGTCGGGGACAAGCCCCGCCCCGCGCAGTGTCTGGTGCAGCGAGCCTTCGCGCAGGCCGCGCAACGGCACGTCCTCCAGTTCGGGTGACAGCGGCAGGCGGCTGCGTTCGATCGAGATGGCGTGGCCGTCATCGGCGTTGGAGCGCACCCGGTCGACGGCGATGAAGAACGGGCTTTCGACGCCCAGCCTGGCGGCGAGCTCGGCATCCTGCATGACTTCGAGCCTGAGCGTGCGCGTCTCGGCATTGGCGCCGGCATTGGCCAGCGCGCGCGACCAGCCAACGGCGTCGTCGACCGGCATGCCGTCGAAGGTGACGAACGAGCCGATGCCGACCTTGGTGGTGATCAGCCCACGGCTCGACAACTCCTCAAGACCTTTGCGGATGGTGTTGCGGCTGACGGAGAAGCGCTGGACGAGTTCGTTCTCGCTCTGCAGGCGGTCGCCGAAACCGAGCACGCCGGAGCGGATCTCGTGCTCGAGGACGGTGGCGATCCGTTCGGGCTTGCCCGTTCCGGGAGATGACAGAGCCGTGCGACGCGCCATGGAATACCTGTTCAGTGGACCTGTATAGTCCTGTTCAATACTGTGACGTGGCCGTCATGTCAACGGCTCATGGCCAGCACGCTTGTTGAGTTCCCTGGCGTCCTCCATGCCGGGCAAGATCGCCCTGCTGATCACGAACGGTTCGTCGCAGGCCGGAATTTTATGGGAACCTTCACCACCCCCGAGCGGTTTTTTCTATAGTCGCAAATGCGGCGACAATCGAAAAAATGGAGACAAATGGAGACAAGCTATGCTTACGAAAATTCTCGCAGCGTCCTTACTCGCCGCTGGTCTGGCGACCTCTGCGATGGCCCAGAATGCCAGCGACCCAGACGCTGACATGGGTACTGGCAGCGACAGAAGCGTCGTCACCGACCCGGCCCCGATTGATCCGAACCTGGCCGAACCGGATACTGTCGATCCCGGGATTACTGGTAGCATTATTGCGGGCCCTGATGGCTTGAATTCCAATGCCGATCAGAACTGCCCTATAGGCCCGCAGGGCGCGATGCCCGATGCAACGAACAAGGCTCCCGGCACGGTTTCACCGACCGTCAACGACAATCACTGCGGCAAGTAACCGAGATCGATTTCGGGAACTCACGCTTTTCGGCCGCGGCACGGACAGAGCTTCGTCTCGCGGCCGAAGCGCTATATGTTCTAGCTCGCTGAAGCCTTGCGCGGCCGGGCAGCCTTTGGCTTAGTGCCCTTGGGCTTGCTATCCTTGGCCGTGCTATCCTTGGGCTTGGCGGCCGCCGGCCCCTTCGGCCGAGCCGCCTTCGCTTTCGGCTTGCTGTCCTCACCGTCGATCTCGGCTGTGGCCTGGTCCCAGTGCTGCTGATGCGCACCGTCGGGCCGGCCGGCTTGTTCCCAGATCGCGTGGGCCCGCTGACGAATGCGTTCTTGCCTGTCGTCCGTCACTGTTGCCTCCATCGGCTCGAATCCGTGAGCGACAACTGTTTTAGCTGAAATTTCGATCGGCGTCTTGAGCGGCTTCAGCCCTAGTCGGATAGAACCGCGACACCGAGGAGTGCTGCCTTCTTGGTGATCAGCCCCGCCAGATCCGCGTCCGAGCGCTCCGTTCCAGTTCGCTCACGCACCGCTGCAATCAACTCCTTCATCGACAACAGGGCAGTGCCCCGTTCAGCAAGCAATTTGTCGACAGATGCGGCCACATTGACATTGGAAGACTCGACATGCGGCAACATGGAAATGGCTCCTTCCCGCGACAAGACGATCAACAGCCGGCTGCCTGCCGGCGAGCCGCCGCTCCCTCTTGCGTCTTCCCGAGAGAGCGGCGGGTGAAGGTCAGTCGATGACCTGCACGATCCTGCGGGTGCCGGGATCGACCAGCACGGTGCGATCGTCGACGACCACGTATCTGTATTCCATGTCGGGAACGTCGATCGGATGAAGCTCAACCGTGTCGGGCAAGGTGGAACCGACATTGAGCTCCACTCCCAGAAGGCTGATCGACGCCAGCGGGTGCCTCTGCACGTATTCGCGGACGACTGTCTGCTGCTCGGGCGTGATAATCACCTGGTCTGCGGTGGCCACGCCGACACCGGCGAGCAGAACCAGCCCGGCGGCGGCAGGAACAAGGTGGATTTTCATCGTCTTCTCCTGTCTGGTTTGCGGACTCCGCCTTCCACAGTCAGGAACGGCAAGCCCAGATTGCAAAACGCCCACGCAACCTTCTTGTTCCGTGAGCGGCCGCTAATCGATCGCCGCATTGGCGCAGCCTTGATGCGTTGCTGCGAGAAATCGCAGTGGCCCGCGTTCCTGTCCGCAGGCACGCGGGCCGATCGGATCTCCCGATCAGCAGCGATACCGGAGGGGGGTGATATCGACTGCTTCGACAAGAACAATTAGCAAGAACTAATGTTCCGGGCCGCAAGCGAAAAAGCCTGCGAACCGCCGCGAGACGGCGAGCGCGGCCTATTGTTTCGGCGGCTGCGCCGGCACCTCGCCGGGCTTGATCACCGGCGTCCTGCCTTCGTCCGGCGGCGGTGCGGCCATGCCCTGATCGCCCGTCGGCGGCGGCTGCAGCACGCCGTTGCAGGGATCAAGCATCTCAGTCAGGCTGTTGTTGATGGCTGGCGGCTTCTGCTGCTGGCCGTTCTGCGGTTCGGCCTGGCAAGGGCCGGCGGGCGCCTGGTCGGGTGTCTGGTTATCCGTCTGGGCGGCAACCGGCGCCGCCAACGCCAGTGCGCCCAGCATCAACATGCTCGGCAAGAGTGCGAAAGGTTTCATATCGAACTCCTTTCCTGCGAAGGACCATCTCCTAGCCAAAGCAGTGGGCGGCGATTGGTTCCCGCATGCGGCAACGCGCCCAGCCCCATGCTGGTTCAGGAAACGCCCGCAAATTCATGAGCTCCGTTGCTATTCGACCGACACGATAGTTTTGAGCAGCAATGCGGATGACATCCGTTGAAGACGCAAAAAAACCGCCCCGTTTCCGGGGCGGGCGCGGCATGTTGAGGAATCGTTAATCAGCGATTGCTACTATAGCGAGATCATGACCAAGAACCTCGGAAACGCCGTCAGGAACGCCCCAAAGGAACCGGCAAGGAACTCCGTGCTCAGCCGGCTGGCGCCGGCCTTGTTTCCCCTGGCGGTCGTCGCGCTGGGGTATCTGGTCGGCCGGCAATTCTTCGGCTTCTAGGGCATCCGGTCCCGCGGCTTCACACGAAAAACCTTGGATCGAGCGCCGGCTGCTTCTCAGTCCGGGAAATCGAAGACCGGTTCCTCGCATCGATGGACACGACATTGACCGTCACGCGTCCGGATATAGGAGGTGACAGGCACTTCGGGCCAGTCGCATTCATTGCCGAATTGGCGGACATATCGATCATAGGTGTTGCGGCCGGTGGTCAGGACGACTGCACGCCGGCTCTGGATCAGAAGTTGCGTCTGTTCGCATGTCATGGTGCGCGCATCCGGCCGGGCGTAAGCCATGCTTGTGGCGGCGAGCAGGATCGCTGCGGCTGTCGAGACGATTGGGCGAGCTGGCATGGGTACATCCTCACAAGGGTCGTGCCTAACGCGCACCTTCGCCCGTGGTTCCGCAATCTTCACCCCGAGCGGTATCTCCCGCGGGAGACTGTTTACCGCGGCGCAATAAGACAGGCGCAATCACTCCTCCTTCCCCGGCTTGAACCGCCTCACCACCACCTCGAAGACGATGTCCGAGATCCACATCGCCGAGACGCCGATGAGGAACGCCGCGGCCAGCGTCGTGGTGTCGTCGTCAGGCGACGGAATCGGCAGGCCGGTGGCGCGGAAGTAGTGCACCACTGGCAATGTCAGGTAGGCCGCCGCCAGCGCGCCGCAGATCGGCGACGCCACCATCTCGCGAACCTTGTAGCGGTGGCGTGACAAGGCTCGCAAGATGCCGCCGGAAAGG
Source organism: Mesorhizobium sp. M6A.T.Cr.TU.016.01.1.1 (assembly GCF_003952585.1). NCBI lineage: Bacteria > Pseudomonadati > Pseudomonadota > Alphaproteobacteria > Hyphomicrobiales > Phyllobacteriaceae > Mesorhizobium > Mesorhizobium sp. M6A.T.Cr.TU.016.01.1.1. Next base: position 4,632,517 of record NZ_CP034452.1, on the reverse strand, counting down.
CCGGCGACCACCACCGGCGCCTTGATGCCGAGAGCATCGAGAAGCTCCTGTATCATGGCTTCCACCCGCACCATCTGGCGCCCTTCCCGTTATAGGCATTCACCTCGTCGAGCTCGGGTCGCGTCATGGCTGCGACGACCGCCACCGACGGACGGCGCTGCTGGTTGTGTTCGCACCAGACCTGACGCGCCGGCGAAACCGGCGTTGTGCATCCGGCGAGCAACAGGCAGAGGATCAGTGCTTTGCCCATCGCATCGCCTCCCGCCGTGCCGCTTCGTCCGGCAGGTCGCGCGCCGCGCGTTCGGCATCGGTCGCCTCGCGGCCCATTTCGAGGCGATCCTGCGCGGCGGCGAGTTCTTCCGCCGCTCGCCTGGCCGCGTCCTTCTTGGCCCGGCTGATGCCTCCGGCGACATAGAGCCCGACGCCGCCAACCAGCGCGGCGAAGATCGACATGACCGTCTTGTTGCCGGCGAGCGCGCTCAGCATGGAAAGCACCCACATCTCAATTGCCCTCCACGGCGGGCTGCTTTTTGACGAGGCCGGCGACGCCGTCGCGGACGACATTCATCAGGATCTTGAGCAGGGTCAGCACCCCGGTGATCTTGAGCGCCAGGGCGGCGTCGATGCCGAACATCGTCCAGTCGAAGCCGACCAGGCTGGTGAGCAGCAGGATCAGCACATTGATCAGATTGTGTGCGGCATTCGTATTGAACCACTTCATGGCTTTGCCTTTCGAAACAAGGAAAGGATTGCGGCAACCAAGGAGGCCACGACTACGGCCCAGGGCCGGACTCCAGCCTTGCCCGGCTCTGCCTTCGGGGCCGAAGGCGTGGGACCGTCCGGTTGTGGAGCCTGTGGGATCGGGACAGGCGCTGGAGGCTGCGCTGGGGCAGCGGGCGGCCACGGCGTGTCCTTGATCCCAGACCATTTGCGGAACGCGTCGGCAAGCCGGGTGTCATAGGCGTTCTTCCTGTAGGACGCGCCGTTGTAGCCCTTGGCAAAGCCGGCCCAATCATGCTTGCGCAATTTGTCGTCGAGCCGGTTCGCGGCGATGAAATTGACCGCCGCCGCCAGCTGCAGCGCCTCGTCCTCCATCATGGCTTCGACCATGGCCTGCACGGTGAGGAAGCCGGCCGCCTCGAAATTCTCGCCGAGAACCTGGCCGAGACCCCATGACGCCGATCTGAGCGCCGCCGTCTCGTCGATCGCGCAGGCGGCTTTCAGGCGCGGATAGCTGTCCCGGGGATAAGGCTTTTCGCCCCACCTGACATAGGCAAGGCCAGCCGCGACAGCTTGTGCCCGCGCCGTCCCCGACAGGTTGCGGAAAAAGACATGCGGCTCGAACAGGATGATCGGCCGGCCCTGGGCGTCGAAGCCATGCCCGCTGGTCTTGACATCGAGGAAGGCATGGATCTCATCCTCGCCGACGCCGATCCTGGCGCCAAGCCTCGGCAGATCGAGATCGGTGAGGCGCCTGGCGGCGCCCTTGAACGTGGTGTCCATGGGTTTCCTTTCCGCCCTCGCGGGCAGGTTGATGTTTGCAAGCGATTGTGTGAAATGAGCCCAAAGGGGAGGACAGGCCCATGTCGCAAGATGACGGAACGGCCGCGGCGCGCTGGACGGTGAAGGCCGAACTATGCGCGGTCGGCCGCGATAAGCCGTTGCTTGTGGCTCTGGCAGCGATCTTCTGCCTCTATTGTGGGGTGGTCGCCGGGCCGATCCTCTATGCGTTCCTGGCCATCCGGGGCATGGCGGATTTCTTCAAGTGACGGTGTCGACCATTTGAGAACAGCTCGATCCGTCTTGCCAACTCAAGCGAAATTGCTTAGCCGGGATGAAACTGCTCCCATGAACCGTTCGTACCTTGTGGGACACAGGGTGCGGGAGGGCACGTGACAATAAGGATCAGGCTTCCGGGCGGGACGTTGAAGATCAAGAAAAGGGACGAGCTTCGCCGCCGCGAGCAGAAGCGCGAAGTCCCGGTCTGGCAGGTCGGAAAGTACTTCATCGTCTGGTGGCCGAGCAGCATGTCGCCGTCCGGGCGCCCACCAAAACAATGATCCCGAGCCTGCGACCCGAACCCTTCTGGAACCAGTTGCAGAAATAGCCCCAGAAATAGTCAACGACCGGCCATTGACTATTCCGCCGCGGAAGCTCTTTAATTGCTGCGCTGCACAATGGGGTTGGGCTGATGGCGGTTCGTATCAAGTTGCCGGGCGGCACCTTGAAGCTGAAGGTGTATCGGGAATTGCGCGAGCGCGAGCGCGCCCGCCGCGTGCCGGTTCTGAAGATGGGCTCGCTGTATTTTACCTGGTGGTCGAGCCGCCAGCGTCCTTTGAACGACCAGCCGGGTGCATCGGACGATCCTGACCGGCCCCAGGCAATGCGTTGACGACCTGGACCATCATCGGGCGCCTGCGCTCAAATCCTTCCGGAAAATAGTCAAAGAACTCGCCTATCGGCTGTTGACTCTTCCTTGGGGGAAGTTCTCTAATTGCTGCATTGCACATCATCGTTGCGTTGCACGGCGGGAGTTGAACCGATGGCAGTGCGTATCAAATTGCCGGGCGGCACCCTGAAGATGAAAGTTTATCGCGAATTGCGGGTGCGCGAACGCGAGCGCCGCGTGCCGGTCATGAAGATAGGTTCGCTGTATTTTATCTGGTGGTCGAACAGCCAGCCTCACAACAAGGCGCAAGACAGCCATCAATAGCTGTTGCGCCATTCGCCTGTCTTAGACGCGCAAAAGACGCTCCAAGTCTTTCAATCCATACGCCAAGCCAGCTCAACCGGCGGTCAGATGCGCCGGCAGAAAAATCATCGACCGACAAGACGCAGCCGCTCTCTACCTGCGATGGCGAAGTGTCTGCGCAGCCCCTTTGCCAGAGACCTCACGATCACGCTTGCAAAACGGAGGTGCTTGCCGCAAATGATGGGCAGATGGGCAGATGGGCAGACGGTCGAGGAGTCGATCTATGAGCATCCGATCCCGTATGCACACCTTACTTCGCGCGAGTCCCCTCCGCTACTATTATCACCTCATCAAGGGGCAGATCGGCGGAGCCCCTCAGTCCGATGAAAGCGTAATTTTGTCCCGGATTGCCGGACAATGCCCCCGTACTTTCTTGGAATTTGGGTTCCATCCCACAGAGTACAATTGTATCGGGCTTCGAGACTTTCAGGGCCTTCTGGTGGACGGGGACGCACAAACTGTTCGATTGGCCCGTTCCCTCCTTCCGAAACATATCGAAGCACGCCAGAGTTTGATCACTCTCGACAACATCCATAGCTTGGGAGTGCATTTTCCGCAGCTTGGGGTGCTTTCGGTCGACGTGGATGGAAATGACTACTGGTTCCTCAAAGCCCTGCTGCCGGTGCGTCCATCAGTCATCGTGGCCGAGTACAACGCCAGCTTTGGCCTCAATCCGATCACCGTGCCGTATGATCCGTCGTTCGATCGGAATCAGAAGCACGACAGCGGCTGGTATCACGGCGCTTCGATCACCGCCCTGACGAAGCTCTGCAAAGACCAGGGATACAAGCTCGTCGCCGTGTCGGCCGCTGGCGGCAATGTGTTCTTCCTGCCTCAATCATCAGATCTACCCGAATTGGAACCTGCGCAAGCCTATCGCGAAAGCGCTCTGCGCAATCGTTGGTCCGGCACGACGGCGAAAGACCAGTGGCAGTGCATCAAGCACATGCCTTTTGTCGATGCGTCCTGAGATCGAAGAACAATGCCCACCTCTTCGCTTCACAATCTACGCGGTTGATCAGCAGCGACAAATTTCCATGCCGATCGCCATGCGTGGATGAGGGAAAGATGCGCGAGCATTTCAAAGAGGTTGCAGCAAAATGCCGCACATGCATGTAGCGCTCTACGATGGCGCAGTGCTCATTGATGAGCGGCAGCCAAACGCATCATTTCACCAGTCGCGGCTCAGGCCGGACCAAAGCGTCGGCCGGGACGTCCGAACGCACGATCGAGCCGGCAGAAATTACCGCCCGGTCGCCTATCGTCACCCCTTTCATGATCATGGCGCTGTTACCGATCCAGACATCATCTCCAATCGTGATCGGTGCTGAGCGGATGCCTGGGTCGACGCGCGGATGGCCCTCGCGAAAGATGGCCTGCATCTGCGCGAAACGCTTCTGCGGGTCCATCGGATGCGAGTTGGTATCGTGGATGGCTACCCCCCATGAGACGTGGACATGCTTGCCGATCTTGATACCCACTGGATCAGACGACCAAATCGTCGAGCCTGGACCAAGATAGAACCAATCATCGATCTTGATCCGACCCTCGTGGGCGAAGACCTGCAAATGCCCGTCCAAATGGCTGTCGGATCCGATTGAGACCCGAGACCGGTCGCCGTGGATGTTGAAGATTTCCGCCCCGGCGCCGAACTTCGTGCGCGACCCGATGATGGCATTTTCCCTTGCAGCGCCGGTAGCGATCCATGACCAAAAGCGGCGGCGAAGAGCGAGGATGGCGGAGAAGATGCGCATTCGCGAACATCTGCCACACACCACCTTTCCAGTCTAGGCTCCGAAGAGGCCCCGCCGCGCCATCTGACGCAGGCACTCGGCGTCATAGGTGGCGTGGCGCAGGGAGCCAGCGGCGTTCGGGTGCAACTCGTCAGCCATGTAGAGTGTCGACGTGAGGTAGCCCATGCCGCTCTGGGAGATGTCGATGAACGGAATGCCCAGCGCGTGAGCTACCTCGCGCTCAGCCTTGAAGAACTGATCCATCGTGTTGCCCTGGCCGTTGACGCGACCGACACGGTGGGTCGCGTGACCAGGACCGCCGCTGTAAGTTCCGATCATGACGATCTTGGCGTTCGGTGCCTGTGCCCGAATGGCGACGCATGCCGCCCACAGCGACCCGTAGTGAGTGGCGTAGGTCGTGTCGCCAAAGGCACCGAGAGGCACCTCCTGCGCACCAAAGGCGTTTGGACCAGGCTCCAGAGTGACGAGCTCCGTGTCGGCCGGAATGTCGACGATCCTGTTCGACATTCCGTAGCTAGGGTAGGCGGTAGTGCTCAGTCCCAGTGCCGAGCCACTGACGCCGAGGTTGGTCAGGACCATGCCCGTCTGGCCTGCGAGCAGCGTCGCATAATAGGCGCCGATCGTGATGCTTGATCCCAAAGCCGCCCATTTAACGCCAACCAGGGCTTCGCTTTCATCGTCGTAGGGATCGCCACCAATGTTGGACGGGTCTGCTAGGAGGCCGAGATACAAAGCGGCATTCGGGGTGACCGTGAGACCTGCGCTTTTCGACCAAGAAGAGGTGGACAGGTCCTCCGAGGAGAAGAAGGCATTCGTCCCGCCATTGATGCGGAATTCCGACCGCTGAATGTAGAGGCCTGACACACCGTCGCCTACGTAAGGGTGCGTCCCCGTCTCTTTGAAGATGCGGTGCTGCCAATTAGAGGAAGCCGATGCCGTTGCTGTCGCCTCGACCGTGCATTGAAACCAACCGTTGCCAAGAGCCAGAACGCTCGCCGCAGTGACTGCCGCGCCTCCCTGTGAGACAGTTCCGAGTTCCAGATCGAAGGTGCAGTCGATGACCGCCGCGCTATTCGAAAACAGGTTGAGGCGTTTTCTCTCAGCCCTCTTGGCGATCACCTTCCAGACAATGAGGTCCCCGACGGCAACAGATTTCGCCTGCCAGGTCGAGGGACTTCCCGACACAGCCGACTCAACGACCTTCGATGCCGTTATGCGGCCTCTGACGATCACGTCTAGGTCATCAACAATCGGAGGCAGGGGGATTAGGACCGGTTCATACGGACTGGTCGTGGTGGTCACAGTCACGCTCTGCTTGGTGAAGGCAGCATTGGCTGGGTCGCTGCTCGGGAACAGGTTGGCCATCAGGCCCTGTTTGCGCAGCACGATGCTTCGGATGTACATGCCGCTCACACCGTCAGCCGCGTATGGCAAGGCGCCGGCAGCAGACATGCGGGCCTGCACATTGTTCGTGACGTTGGCGGCGACAAGAACGACGGCCTTGCACTCATACCAACCTCCGCCGAGAGCTGCCATGGCTGTGCTGACCAAGTTCGCTCCCGAACTACTGGAGACGAGACCTTCTTCGAGGTTGAAGTTGGCTGTGTAGGATGCTCCAGCCGCAGAGTGGATAAGCTGCAGGGCGCTTCGCTCTCCAGCCTTGGCAACGACAACGTGCTCGATCGTCTCGCCCGACACAAAAGAGTAGGATCGATAGACGGACGGGCTGACCGCCCCGGCCGCCTCTACGAGCTTGGCGGTCGGAACGCTTAGGCCTTCGATCATCGCCAAGCTATCGACGTTCGAAAGCAGCGCGGACATTGCCGCCCTGACGCCGGTATCGGTCGCTGCCGGGCCGACCGTCACATGGTAGAGGCCAAGAACGCCGGTCGAAACTTCGGTCCAGAAATATTCGCCAACTGCCGCATTTGTACCGAGCACGACAGCGGCGGCCGCGCCTGCCAACCCCGCCGATGCCGCGAAATTGAAGCTCGGCGCCACAGTGTAGGAGCCGGACGCGGTGATCAGGATTTGCGTCAGCGCGCCGCCGGCGACCACGAAGCGGCCGGCGGCACCCGAACCGGCACCGCCGGTAAACGCCAGGTCGAAGGTGCCGTCCGTGCCACTGGCGCCCGCCGTGATCGCACCGCTGCCGACGACGCCAAGGCCGATCGCCGCCGCGATCGTCGGAAAGACGCCCTTGCCGTATAGCGACGCATCACGCGCCGCCTGGGCACTGGCCAGATTGGTCGCGGTAGTGACGACATCGGCGGCGGTTTGTCCGGCATTGGCGGCGGAGTTGGACGCGCTGGCAGCTGCCTGGCCGGCACTGGCCTCAGTGGCATCTTTCAGCACCTGCGTTTCATCGCGCAGCGCTTCGACCTCATCGACAACGCCCGAAACGTCGGGCGGCACAAACGGGATAATGGCGATGGCGTCAGTGCCCACGACCGGCTCGTCGGCCGTAAACTGAAACACCCGGTCGGAATTGGCTGACCCGACCTGCGTGTGAACCGTCGTTCCCTTCTGCAAGGTGCGGGCGGTTCGGGCGTCGGCGGCACGGAACCATTCGCCTTCGCTCGCCGTGTAGATGCCGTTCTGCGTCGGGTCGTTCTGGTCCTTGACCAGCACCCGGTCGCCGACCGCCGCCAGCACGCCGTCGATGGTCTGCAGGCCGTGGAGGATGACGTTGACCGTGGTCGCCTGACGCACAGGTTCGCGTTCGCCGGTCAGAAGTCGAACGGCGGCAGTTGCAGGTCGGGCCATCAGGCTTGCTCCATGAAAAAAGCCCCGCGAAAGCGAGGCTGGAAAGTGCTATGATTCCAGCGGGCGCGGGACGCGCGGTCTATGGCACATCCGCGGTTGGCGTAACCGGCGAGCGCCCCTGCGTGATGGGTGGCCAGCGCAAGGCCGGCGACAAGGACGCTGATGACGTCTGCTGGACTGATTTGTTTCGGATGCGCCGTTGTTTTGGATCGTCTCTGCCGCTTCCACTGCATCCTCGCTGAGATGTCGGCCCAGCAGTCAGTTGGGGACGAGCGAGCGTATTTCGCATTCTGCGGGACGCCGCGTAGGCACGTTAGGTGCTGCGCATTTCAGCAAAGGGTTTCACAGGCTATGCCGTCCTTGTCGCGGTCTAGCTTCCCACCCCACGAGCAGTTGCCGAGATACCATCGGGCTTCGTCGCAAGAGCTTATCTGAGAGCACGTTCGGCGAGGCTGGCAGGTCCAGCTTTGAACAAGAGCACTTGGCGACACCAGGCCAAGGGGTTTGCCTGTCGAAAGACCTTGGTCATGGCGCTCTGCGCGCCAGTCCCAAGGCTCCTGAAATGAACCGGCCCAAATGCCGCGCATGGCTGCCTTTGCAGCTGCCTGCTGGCCCGCATAGATGCCGCTGCTGTATTTCGGCCAGTCGAGTGCCAGACCTTGCTCTACAAGCCACTGCTGGACGCCGCGACCGTCAGCACGCTCACAATCACCGACGAGCCGACCGTAACGATCCCGGTCGACAAAGGTACAGTGCAGGGGCCGTGATGCGGCAAGGAAGGTGTCCAACGCGTCGGCAGCGCGGCGCCCACAGGGATATTCGAATCCCTTGGCGTCATCGCAATACTGCCGGCTCTCAGGTGCGTCGATGCCGTTGAATCGAATCCTTTGGCCTGCAATCTCTACCGTGTCGCCATCGATCACGGAGGCGCGGCCTTCCATCGAACCGGGCAACGGCTCGGTCCAGTTTGTTATCCTGCTCTGAAGGCTTGCGGTGCTCTGTATTACGAATTGGGTGATTGTGGCGGCAAGCGTACCAACGGCGAGAAAGAGGAGCCCCAAGAGCGGTCGCGGCAGCCGCCGTGACGGCCTTCTTCTGCCGGCGTGCCTTCGCCAGCGGCCAGCCTGATTGGCGCCTTGATAACGGTGGTCTTTGCCCACGCCCGCTCTCCCCGAAGAGAGAATGCCGCCATTCCGGGCGAGAGTCCAGAAGCTGCCCTAGCCGGTCGGCAGCGGCGTTGTGCCTTTCGGTCGGCGGGACTTTTTCACCAGTTCGACCGAGCTGGCATCGACCGTGATCCGCCCGAGCACCTGCACCGTTACGCGGCGCAACTCCTCGTCAACGTGTACGACCTCGCCTTCAAGCCTGATCCTGTCGCCTGGCTTGGCCTTCGGATCGATGGTTGAATAGGGCTGATTTGCCGTCCAGATATGCAGGGTCACGCGATCCTCAATACGCTTGCCCACCGTGGCCATGATCGCCACCTTGTCGCCGATATTGATCTCCCGCGGCATGGATAGGATTCTGGTGCGGGTGGGGTCTTAGTCAAGAGATTGGTAATATCCGAGACAGCGCGCTTCGCTCTAGCGGGGACGGCCCCAGCGGCTTGGTTGCGAGGTAGGGACTTCCCCGGCACAGTCAGATCGCTCCGTCCCGGCGCTGCGCCGCGTGCGGTCGGAACAAATGGGATCGAAGCCGGTTAACAATCGAAGGGACCGCAAACGAAGCGGTATGATGATGATTGATATTTTTAGCTTCGAATTGGCCAATGCCAGGCTGCGCGTAAAACGAGCCGAGCGATCGCTTAAGCAAGCGAAGTTGGCGGACGATGGCTGCGTCGCCGTCAATCTCGCGTTGTGCGACCGCATACGGTCCGAGCAAAGGCGCGTGAGCGAGGCGAGGCAACGCATGACGAAGATCGATGCCAACAGCCCCGCCAGCAATCATATGTGAGTGTTCGCCTCACCTGAAATTGCCCCGGCTACTTTGCCCCGCCACACCTCTAAAGGGGTGGTGGTGAGGCTGTATAGTTGCCACGGGCGCCACACCTTGCCACACCCGCAGGTGAGGCTGTGGGGCAGATGCCGGCGAAGAAGAGGCCTTCGTCTTTCATGCCGGCTCACCGCAGACATAAAATGCGAGCGGGTTCCGCTTGCTGTCGAGGCGTTCCTCAGTGCCAATAGCGCCGGTTTCCTGCCATGTCCGAAGAATGCACTTGATCTTCGCTCTGGCAGGCTTCTAAAGCCCCGTGCGTTCGCTCGACTTCCTGCCAGCACCGTTTCGCCCGACATCAGGGAACGATATTGCCCGCCATGTGTTAGAAACTCATGGACACCATGAAACCCCACGGGCGCGGGATGGCGGCCGATACTGCCGAGCAGCGCATCAAACGCGCCGAGCTCGCGCTTCAACGCACTGAAGAAATGCTGGCCGAGAACCTCGCGCTGCGCAACAGGATACGAACTGCGGTCGAGGCCGCAGACCGCTTGGTGAAGATCGATCCCCCCAGCTTTGAAGGACGTCGCGCGGGTTGAACTGGGCCGGCGTTTCATTCGTCGCGACCTTCAGGCCACCGGCGCCACCACTCTCGCCCCAGAACTGTGCCAACCACATCAACGTCTGGGCTGCACGCTCGCGAACAGCCGGAACCACCGGCGCCCACAAGCGGTTTACCAATCGAAGGGACCGCAATGGATTCGGAATAATGGAACTTTTAGATATGGAACTGGCGCGAGCCCGACAGCGGCTTAATCGGGCCGAGCGCTCCCTTGAGCGTGCGAACGAGATGCTGGATGATGACCGCGGTGTCGGCCTCAATATCGCGCTGTGCAGCAGGATACGGGCTGCGCAACAGCGCGTAATTAAGGCCAGATCGCGGTTGACGAGGATCGATCCCACCAGCGTTGACGGAGTTCGCACGGGTTGAACCATCCGGCCCGTCGACATGAAGGGGCAGCCGGGGGGGTACGGTCTCCCTCCGATCAGCCCGCGACCTCTCCCGGGGGCGCGGGCGTTTTTCGCGCTAGGTGCGACTAGGTCCTGGTACCTCGTCGAGGAGATTTGGACCATTGCTCACAGGCATCTGGCCAACGGGAGTAAGCTTGTCCACCGCGTCGGGCAGTTCTCTTGTGAGCCGGTCGAGAAGTTCGTCGCGGGACAATCCGGTTTGCTCAGCGAGATCGCTCAACGTTTGCGGGTCGATCGCTTGCGCAACCTGGTCGCGCTGAACGGGGCGATTTGATCCTGTACCGACCCAAGAATCTACTTGATCACCCGCCCCCGCGTTCCGCAGACGGTCCAGGATATCGCCGAGCCCGCCGGGGGAGCCCGCGTTTTTGGGATCTGTCGTGTTCGTGCCGGCGATTAACTCGCCGATCTTGTCCCTGTTCTTGTAGGCAAGCAGGCCAAGCAAGGCTATGGCGACTTTTCCTATGTCAAGGCTCATTTCGGATCTCCTTCCATGAAGAACGGACAAGGCATGCGGCTTTGAAAGGTTCCACGGAATTGCTGCTGGGCTGGTTTTCCGTTCGGTTAGGGTGGTTGGGGCGCCCCGGTCGGCTCCTGGCGAGACTTCAGCACGCGCGCGTCGCGCAGGAATGACGCGCGATCGTCCCCGTTTGGGGCGCGCCAACAGAAGGAACGCGACGGCCTCTCCCCTCGTTGACTGCTTTTGGTGGAGCCATCGTCATGCCATCCACCTCGATAAGCAAAACGGAATACGATCCGGAGCGCAAAATACTTTCGGTGTGGTTCGTCGCCAGTGGCAAACGCTACGAGTTTGAGGACGTGCCGCCGGAGACCTTCGCCGAGTTCCGAGCCGCCTTCGCCAAGGGCCGCTTCTTCAACGACCACATCCGCAATCACTTCCGCTACCGTCTGGTTGGACCCGCGGTCGGCTGAGCAGCATCAGCGGACCTTTTGGCAGGGATGCGGCTCATTCGCCGTTGCCCTCCGGCCAGCCCTTTGCGAAGGCAGGTCCGACATCGGAACGAAAGGCGGATTCGCGAATTCTACTGCTAGATAATCGGAATCGTCGCCCATGAGGCTCGCGACTCTCCACCTTGAAACTGCGAGATACGGCGACGTATATCGCGCCGAAAGGCTCGCGCGGCTGAGGCAGCAAATGATCCGGCACATCAATCGCACTGACGCCTCGGCTCAAAAAGTCGAGCAAGCGCTGGCTAGTCTGGCCGAAGTAAACGCACCCATGGACCGGCTCGCGCGGCATCAGTAGGGCCCGCGCTCATGCGCAAGATGCCGCACTCTTTCAATTCACAGGCTGCAGCGGTTGATGCTCTGGTTTCGCGTGATGAAGGACCTGGCCAAGATCGCGCATGTCGAAATCTTGTCCGCACACTGGACAATGTTCGAAATGCTCCGCCTCGGGCTTGATCGGCCGGTCGTGGTCTTTGCCCGTGTAGCCAGTGGCCTCGTTGTCGGTACGGATCTTCATTGACCTGCAACGTTGACGATGCCAGTTTTGTTGCCCGCACCGTTTATTTCCGGAACCTAATATAACCAGACGAATTGAATGGCGGTCTCGTGAGTGCCGTTCATGCGTTTAGAGTTTATCGAGCCGTTGATGCCGACGTTGGTGGACAAGCCTCCGGAAGGAGGCGACTGGATCCACGAGGTCAAGTTCGACGGCTACCGCTCGCAAATCATCATCGACGAAGCGGGTACGCGCATCTTCACGCGCAACGGAATGGACTGGACGGCGAAGTATCCCGATTTGGTCGAGACGGCGAAAGGGCTTGTTGTCGAAAGCGCGATCGTCGACGGGGAGATTATCGTTCCGAATGAAACTGGTCTCGCCGATTTCGCTGCTTTGCGGAGGGCGATTACCCGCCGCCAGCATGACCTCTATTTCGTCGCCTTCGATCTCCTGCACTTTAATGGTAATGACCTGCGCGACTTGCCCCTGGAACATCGGCGCGAGCTGCTTGCCGATTTGATCCCCTCGGAGACTCGCATCCAATTCAGTCAGTCTCTCCCCGGGGAAGCCAAAGCAATTTTTCATCTGCTTGATCAGGCCGGTCTCGAGGGGATGGTCTCGAAGCGCTGTGGCAGCAAGTATCGCAGCGGCCGGTCGATCAACTGGCTGAAGGTGAAGTGCTACACTGTCGACGAATATGAACTGCTCGGCGTCGAGCGCGAGGCCGGCAAGCCGGCATTCGCCCTGATGGGCGAGATCGGCACGCGCAGGTATGTCGGCTCAGCATTCATCAATTCGAGCCGAGCGATCCGCGAGCGGCTATGGAAGCGGGTCCAGGAGCACGCCGGCGAGGCCCCTAGGGGTATGAAGAAGCGCCCGGCAACACAGTGGGTGAAACCGGGGATCAAAGCCCGCGTGAAGCACCTCCGGGGCGAGGAAGACCTTCGGCACGCTTCGCTGCAGGATTTTTGGGATGAGAGTTAGCGACCAGTGGCAAAGGATCAACATTTCAGGAATATAATCCTCCCGTTGCGGCGAGCCCTTCAACGGAGATTCGCCATGCCTCGAAAGACCCTCGCCGACACTCTGACCGCCGGCGAGACCATCTATGTCAATTGTGCGCACCCGATGTGCTGCAAATCGACGAAACTCGACATTCAGGCGCTGATTGACAGGCTCGGCCGTGACCACGGCTCGATGCATGACGACTTGGTCGGGCTCTTTGTCTGCTCAAATTGCAATACTGCCGGCCGTGACCGCCGGCAGGTGTTCTTCACATGCATTCCTGACTACGAAGGCCAGCAGCGGGCACGCAATCGCGACTTGAAGCCAACCTTCGAACGAAGGGACTGAAAGTGGCGGGCGCCGCTTGGGGGGCGTTGGGGTAGATTGCCTGTAGACGCAAGCAGCGCCCGGCAGGGCGCGCTTGACGATTGGAGCGTGGGCTCGTCTGTGCTTAGGGCCCTGCTTTGACGGCGCATTGCGGAAACTGTCCCGTTGCCCGATCTGCAAGCGCCTTTTTCGTCTCAGCTTCTGTCACGCAGGCTCGGCCAACCATCTTGACGGTGAAGCCGTTGGACTGGAGGCAGCGAACTATATATCGGTCGCGCAACTCCATCTCCCATGCTGGCGATTTGCCACCTGACAGGAATCTGTCGCGTTCGCCTGCCGGTCGGCCTCGATCCGGTCGAAAGGCTGCGGCTTATGACAATCCGACAACGCGCCTGCCAACGCGCCTCTTTGTCCAGCCGGCGATTGTCAGTCCCAACGCCATGCCGGCGCAGTCGGCAACCCAGTCCAGCCCATCCAGATCGCGCCCTATCAGCTGCGAGCCCTGAAGAACCTCGATCGCCGCGCCGGTAAAGGCGAGGACGAAAATCAGCTTTGCCCTGTGTTCCGGCCAGCCGAGGCTTCCCAAGGCCGCCAGCACGACGAAGGCGATGGCGTGGTTGAGCTTGTCGTCATGAAACGTGACGGCCATGCCGAGATCCGGCAGGAACCGCACCGGCAGAAGAGCGAGCAGGAGAACGCCGGTCAACGTGACCAGAAAAACGATCCTTGCCAGCATCGGATAAGAGTCTAAGCGCAACAAGATGGGGTCCTTCATCTGAAAAGCCTAGTTGGGCCAGGTGAATTTCCGTTCCAATGATCGCATCAGCGTTTGGGAATTTCAAATCCAGAACCACAAGCCTGTGTCGTAAGAAAGGCCGCCGTCGCTCTTGTCGTCCTTGGATAACGACCACATACCTGTGTGCATTGCCACCGGCGATTTCAGAAACCTTGGGTTTTCCCATGAAAAGGCCTGCGGCCAATGCAACAGGGGCAGGTAACGAGAAAATCTAGCCCGGCCGCCTGGTTGCGGACATCAGTTTTGCGCCACCGAGGCGCCGGCCAGCCGGGCGAGCGCAGCCATATCGTCCGGCGTAAGATCAGCAAGGCGGTCGTCGCCCGAAGCGGGCCAATTCGGGTTTTTCGCCGACAGATCAGTGCCTTCAGCGCCCGTGGTTTCACCGTCACCGGCCTGCGCGACAGGCGCGGCGCCAAGTAGTTCGATAGCGCGGCGCGGATCCTTGGCGATCATCGCCTGGACGAGCGCCTTTGCCGTGTTGCTGCGCCAGCCGGTTTCGGCCAGCTGCCGGGCCATCGGGTTGCCCATCTTGGCGATGAAGTTGAACCCACTCTGCCTGATCGCCTCGAACGTTGCGGTGTCGTCCGGATTACTCTGCGCGATAGCATTGAGCTCCGCAGCCTGCGCCTTTGACCATTCGGCCTGCTCATAGTCCTGGCGGCGCGCATATTGCTGTGCGGCCATGCGCGCCGAGCCGGCCAGCCTCAAAGCCTCTTTTTGCCTGATGAAGCTGGCGCGTTCGCTTTCCGGAATTTTTGGCACGGTGCTGTCGAAGATATTGTCGAACAGGCCGGGCTTGACGACACCATTGCGCGGGTCGACCTGGCCATACATGGCGTCGTGCAGGCCGCGGCCGTCGGCCGGCGCATTCTGGATCGCTTCTTTCTCGGCCTCGGCAATCCGCCCGTTCAGCTCGCGGCCGATGACCTCGGCGTCGAACGCATCCTGCTGCTGTTTCTGCTGCCGGAAACGCTCGGCGACGGCCGAGACCTCGTCGCCCAAGCCCTGCATGGCGGCGCCGACCGGCGAGCTGTTGGGATAAGAAACTGCGTTGCCGGTATCGAGCCGGCGCTGGGCGAGTTGGAGGGGGATGGTCGCCATCAGTAAAGCCCTCCGCCCGGCGCCGACGGAAAGGCGCTCTTGCCGAACGTCACCGCTCTGCTGGGGTCGTACAGCCCGGAAAGGCCGGACACGAGATTGCCGCCTGCCCTGAAGATCGAGGCGCTCACCGCCTGCTTGCCGGAAAAGCGCGAGATCGCGGCCTGCGTGGTCAGATTGTTCTGGCGCAGTTGCGAGCCATACTGGATCGCCTTGATGTCGAGTTGGCCCTGCCTGGCATTAGCGGCCAGCACCTCGGTCGGCGAGCCTGATATGCCGACGCCTGAGGCACCCGCCTGGGCGCGCGCCTGCGCTTGCAAGAGGTCCTGCTGGTGGCGCTCCTGACCCTGTTCGAAGGCCGCGCTTTGCGCGTCGGCCCGCGCATGCTGCTTATAGGCCTTGGCCTGGTAGTCGGCCATCTGCCTCGACTGCTGGCCTTCGACCAGCGCGCCGCCAACCGAAAGAGCCGTGCCGATGAGGGCAAGTGTGCACATGGTCAGCCACGGCCCCGGCCACGCAGCGAATATCGACCCGCGATGCCTCCGACCGGCGCGCCAAGCGCCGGGCGCGGGTCGAGCGCGCCGCCGGGGCTGAGCAGGGACAGAAGCAGTCTGTCGGCCTGGATCGCTGCCGCGCTGAGACGAGCGGGGGCTGCGGCTCGCCGCCCGGTCATGGCGGCGCGCCGGATGGCCGTCGGGTTGATTTTCAGGTCGGCAACGCCGGCCGCGTCGAACTGGCTGTTGGCGGTGGCGACGGCGCGGCGCAAGGCATCGGCGTCGAACAATTGCTGGCGCAGCTGCTCGATCAGCCATTGGGCCATGCGCCAGCGCTCGTCGAGGGAAGCGGCGTTTGCCCTGATCTCGTCGGCAAGTGCTGCGATGTCGACGCAGGCTTCACTTTGCGCGGCGGCGCGGCGCTCGTCATGGGGGAATGGGGTCACGGGAGGGTCCTTGGTGGGGTGGAATGGGGGAAGGCAGAGCGGGTGATCTCCCCCCTCGAGGGGGAGATGGCCGGCAGGCCAGAGGGGGTCGTCTCGCGAGGAGCGGCGACCCCCTCTGTCGCCTTCGGCGACATCTCCCCCTCAAGGGGGGAGATCAGCGGTTCCTAAGGCTCGGCATCAAAAACCGGCGTGAACGCCCGGATCGTACAGGGCGTCGGGTTGACGTGGCGGATCTTCACTCTGCCCTGCCCTTCCCAGCTGTCGTCGATCGGCACCTCGACATTGCCGGTGAACAGGCTCGCCTTGCCGTCTGGCGCGACAATGCTTGGCATGCGCTCCTTCTCCCAGCGGCCGCGCAGGAAGGACTGCACTTCGAGCCCCGACGTGTCGGTCTCGAGTAGCGAAAGCATCACCTTGGCGATCTTCTTGCGGCGGCCGACAATGGAGCCGTCGCGCCCGCCGACATCGAGTTCCAGCGTGTTGGCCTCACAGCGGTAGCCGAGCCCGACCTGCCATTTGCTGGCCACGGCGCCGCCCGGCAGCGTCACCTGGCCGGCAGCGACGGGCAGGCCCTTATAGACTTTGCCGCCGGCCAGCACGTCGACGCTCTCGCCGTCGAGATGATCGAGCCCGGAGATGGCGTTGACGGCGGCCCCCAAATAGGTCAGGCCGCAATCGACCTGAAAGGCGTCGTCGAGGCCGCCATATTCGAACGGCGCCGTCATGATCTCGATGGTGCGCTTGGTCACGCCACTGAGCGTGCGCTTGACGAACAGCCAGACATCGTCGGCGCCGTTCTGGCCTGGCGTCACAACCGCACTTTCAACGATCGCCCATTCCGAACCGGCAAAGCCGCCACCGAGGCGATGCCGGTGCATGCCGCGCACATCCTGCGACGGCTGGTGCGTGTAGCCGCCGAGCTCGCCATTTTCGAGCGGGAACCACAGCACCGGATCGGGGTCGGTCTGGAACGCCAGCTCGACGACGCCTTGCTTGGGAATATGCTCGGAGACCTGGCCGATATCGTCGGAGGTGAATTTGCTGACCGAGGTCTGCACCAGCTCGGCGATCGATTTGCGGCTGCGGGTGACATAGAGGAACGACTGCCCGGCAGCGACCGGGCGGATGCGGGCGCAGCCGAAGGTGCGCGAATTGCGGTTCTTGAACGACGACGGTGTCAGCGCCTCGTCGATGCCGGAGCCCGACAGCGCCCGGATGCCGCCTGATGTGCCGATCAAAAGCGCGCCGTCGGAATCGGCGATCCAGACGATGTCGTTGGCCTGGCCGCCGCCGGCCTGCACGAATTCCAGTGCGGCGTCGTCCTTTTCGCCGAGCGCAAAATTATCGAAGTCGCCGGTCGCCGAGGCATAGACCGAGAATCTGCGGCTGAAGGCCAGCCGTTCCTCGTAGAGCGAGCCGGTCTCGACATATTTGCCCGGCACGAAGGTGCCAAGCCGCCAGCGGGTGATCGGGCTCAGGTTCGGCAGAGCATGGTTGTGGAGCACGATCTTGACGACGGTGGGGCTGGTGCGGCTGGTGATCCTGGCCCAGCGCCAGCGACCGTCCGAACCCAGCAGCCGGATGGCGCGGCCGACATCGCTTGACTGGAAGCCGGCGTCGCCATTGATGCCGACGATCGAGGAAGCAGTGAGGTTGAATGGCGTCTGGTCCGAAGCCTTGATGTGGAAGGCGATTTCGGCGCAGCGTGTGTGCGTTGCGTCGTCGCCGCCGCCGCCGCTGAAGACGATCTGGTGGTATTCATAGGCTGTCGAATTGGTGAATTCGTAGAACCTTGTCTCGCTGTTCGACCAACCAGTCTCCGCCGTCCTGGTGTCCAGGGTGACCCAGTTCGCTCCATCGTTGGAACCCTGGATTTCCCAGGCCGTGAAGAAGTCGAAATTGGTCGTCGCCTTGCTGGCCGCGGTGATCCAGTAGGCATCGACGACGCGCTGCGCGGCGGACGCGTTGCGGTAGCGGATATAACCGATCGAGTCGCCGGCGATCAGTATGTTCTGGACCCTGTCGCGGTCGAACATCTGGTAGGCGTCGGGATCGCCGCCCGCATTCGAGACCGTCCCACCTGGCGTCGTATTGCCAGTCATGGCCGGCGTCAGATGACTGGTCTCGGCTGGTGTCAGCGTCGTGCCGGTCTCGTTGATGTCGTCATAGGGACCATCGAGGAATTCGAAATCCTCCAGCGTCCATGTCTGATGCGCGGTGCGCGTCAGCACCTTCGGTGGATAGTCCTTGTGGCTGATCCACATCTGGTCGGCAGACTGCACATAGGCGAGATCGAAGAGGTCGGCTTCCGCATAGGGCGAAGCGATCTCGACCGTGCCGACGCGGGCGCCATAGGCATAGACGCGGATATAGAAATCGCCGAACTCCAGGCAGTAGGCCTGCTCGGAGGAGAAGATGAACGGGATGCCGCGCGTTGTCTTGGCCGCGCTCTTTACCTCGCCGACGAAGATGGTGCCGCCGCGCTTCCTGATGCCGCCATGCGGCAAGGTGACGAAATTCTCGCATTTGGAAAGCGCTGCCCGATAAAGATCGAGCGAGGCGCGCGCATGCAATCGCGGACTGATCTCGCCACGAACGAATGCGTCCTGGACCGGATAGAGCGTCGTCATCAGCGCACAAACCGGTTGTCGCCGCGCTGGATCGCCCAGGACGACGTCGAAAGCCTGCCGCCACGCTGGATGGCGTTGGTGTGGAACGCCGCATCGAGCGCCCGGTCATAGGCACCGCGGGCGATGTCGATCATGCCCGCCTTGTGGGTCAGCGGATGCGCGATCTTGATGGCGAGCGCTGCAACCAGCACCTCCGTGAACAGCGCGTCCCAGTCGTTCGGATCGGTGAGATTGGCGACGTAGCGGATGAGGCGCGGCCCGGACTGGTCGGAATAGATCAGCCCGGCCTCCTGGCGCCACGAGATCGGCATGCCGTCCGGCTCGCCACTGTGGGTCAGCGGCAACGGCCGCAGGCAGTCCAGCGGCAATTCATAGGCAAAGTTCAGCGTGCCCGCGCCGCTACCAGTGTCGGCTCCGGCGACTGCGGCCGCGAGGATGGCGAAGACCCAGGCGTGTTTCGTCAGCTCGGCTTCGCGGGTCAGGTCGAAATGCAGGTTGAGCAAGCGCGCGGCTTTCACATCCTGATCAAGGCTGTCGATCGGCGCCTCGTCGAGGACGCCAAGCGCCATGTTGGCGATGTCGAGCGGGGTGATGGCCATGGTTTAGGCCTCCGTGAGTATGGATCGGGAAAAGCAGGGCATGGCGGCCCCACGGCAAAAAGCCGCTTCGTAGCGGCTGGGGATCTGGTGATTTTGGGCTTGGGCAAAACGTTCGCACGTCTTGTGCGTGGAACCCGTCACGATACCAGCCACCCGTCAGGAAACGGGTGGCGTGGGATGTGTTTTCAGTCCCTTGTGCTCGTTCGAGCAACGAAAAGACGACAATATTGTCGCTATTGCAGTTTCACGATGTCGCCGCGCAACGCGGCGATGATTTGCGGCCTGAATTCCTGCGGCATCAGCCGAGGCGTGCGCTCGTCGAGATCCGCCGCCCTGCTTCGGCTGACTTGGCAAAGGCGCTTGCTTGCAGCCTTCCGGTACCTCTTCCCATCGCCAAACCCTTGTCCAGGGCATCTTGAAGACTTGTCGTGTAGTAGGCGGTGTTTTCCAGACCGCTGAAGAAGTTTATACGGTGAACTTCCCCCTTTTTGCTTATGACAATGCCCGCTTTTCGGAGCACTTCCTGAACCGCCTTATATGTCATACTCATGGTTACCCTCCTTTGCCAAGACAAGGCAGCATCGCCCTTTTGTGTAACCGTTTGGTGACGGCGATTGATTAAAGTGCAACATGAATATGTTGCGAGCCCCAAGACTTGTTTCACTCTGGAGCAGCACAGCGCGTGAATCTGGAATTCGCTACATTGGGCCGACCTGGTGTCCGGAAGGGGCGGGAGGTCTGATGCTCCCGCCCTTCCGGTCCGATCACGCCTCGGTCGTCTTCAGCGCGATGAACGTCATGTTCTTGACGCTCGACGCAGTGCGGTCCCAGTTCGCCGCCAGCGCAAGCTCGGCGTCAGTGGCGAATTCGCCGGCCGAGGAGGCGTCGAGGAAGCGCGTGCCCGGAACGTGCGGGACGAAGTGCCGGCGGCCGACCATTTCGGTGACGCCGCCGCCATGGCCCTGGCGCGGCTTGCGGTCGAACTCCAGCGGCCCGCCTTCGGTGTTGACCGGCAGCTCGTTCCACAGGATCGCCTTGTCCTTGAACATGAAGGCAGTGTAGACGCCCGCCGCGACCGGGATGTCGTCGTCGACGACGGCCCGCAAGCCCATGTAGTATGGGATCAGCGGCCCGCCCTGCTCGGAGGGCGGCACATAGTCGATCAGGTCGGCGAGCTTCAGCGCCTTCATCTGCTTGGAGTGCATCCAGATCGTCTTGAACTTGTCGGCGCGGTCGCCCATCAGATAGGCGGCCTCGATGATGTCGGTGTCGACGATGGAGGCGCCGGTGACGCGGACGAGGTCGCCCGCATCATTGGCGAGGTTGTCTGCCAGCACGCCTTTCAGGATGCCGAGCAGCGTCAGCTTGTTGGCACGCTGCCAGTAGTCGGTCTGGCGACGCACGATCAGCTTCTGCGGATCGTCGCCAGCCAGGATCGAGGTCAGGTCCGGAATGCCCCACGCCTGGGCGCGGACATTGCGGGCAGCCACCTCGCGGCGCGCGCCGATCTTCTTCATCTCGATCGAGTCGGCCGGATCGTCATTGACCGGTTCGGACGGATCGTTGCCGAGATCCTTCCATCCGGGCATGTCGACGGAGCGGCCCCCCATCGAGAGTTTCGAGGCGATGGCCGGGTCGGAAAACAGGATCCCGGCTTGATAGATCTCGAGCGACTGGACATGCTCCTCGAACGAGTATTGTGCATAAACGGACGGAACGATCGCGTCCGCGATACGGGTGTAGGCGTCTGCCATTTTTGTCTTCCTTCATGGGTTGATTGGCGGAGAAGGTGTGTTGAGATTCAGGTCAGGCCGAGCCGGAGTCGAAGACGGGCGCGAAGCGACCAAACAAGGTGGCTTTTGAGAACTGGAGCGGAGCGGACATTTGGGTCCGTGAGCACCGGAAGCGCAGAAAGCCGTCGTTTGCAGGCCGGCATCACCTGGATATCGACACAGCTTTAGAGGGGGTTGTTGGGCATCCACAGATCGGGGTTTTCGCCGGCCTCGCGTGCCAGCCGCCGGGCGCGGGCGGGGTCGCTTTTGACGAGGGCTGAGATATCAGTCAGGTTGCGTTCGCCGGCGGCGTTGCGCTTGAAGGGGTTGCCTCCACTCAAAGCCGCGCCGCCGTCGATCGTGTCTTCCCTGAACATCGCCTCGCCGATGGCGTGGAACGCCTTGGCGATCTGCGGATCGGTCAGCGCCCCGTCAGACAGAAGGATGCCTTTCGCCTTGTAGGCATCGACCAGGCCGAGCTTCTTCATCGCCCGGTTGGCGACCTCCAGCCTCTGGCGAAAGCCATCGCTGTCGGTCGGTCCCCAGTCCCTTACCAAGTCGTCGTGGGTGGTCTCGACCGAACGCGCCAGGGTTTCTTGCTGCATCTTGGCCTGCTCGGCCATGTAGCCCACGAACTTGTCGTGATAGGCCTGCGCGACTTTTGGGGTCGCGCCTGCCTCGACCGCCCACGCCTTGGAGGCGTTGGCAAGCTCATCCGAATAGGCGAAGTCTTCGGGAAGCCCGTCGGGACGCCTGTACTCGACCTTGTCAGGCGATGTCAGCGGACGCATCGCCAGGGGAAGCCGGGCATGGAACCTGTCCCAGTCTTCCCCAGGTGCGTCCGCAGCGGGAACGCGCAGGCTCTCACCCTGTTGCCGTTCCAGCTCCGCATAGGATGTGAAAACCCGATCGAGGCTTTCAGGCTTGGTCCAACCCTTGGTTTCAGCGAGCTTGCGGTTGCCTTCGGAAAGACCGTCAACCCAACTCTTGCCAGCCGGCGGGGCGGACCTGTTGTCCCCGTTGGCCGGTGGCCATGCAAGGTTGCCCGCCGGCTGCGTCTGCGCAGCCACGGACCCGGCGTCTGCCAGATCTGTCATGAGATGTTCCTTTTTGTGAGGTTAAAGGCCGATGATAGGAGTTGGCGGCGGAGTCCAGTATCTCCCCCCTCGAGGGGGAGATGGCCGGCAGGCCAGAGGGGGTACCAACGCGTGGAGCGCCAACCTCCATCTGTCGCTGAGGTCGCGCCCGGTCGCACCGCCCCCCTCTGTCGCCTTCGGCGACATCTCCCCCTCAAGGGGGGAGATTAACGCTACGCGTTATCGCCCCAGTTCTCCCACAGCAGCGTGATCGTGCCGGTGATGGCGAGCGTGCCGTCGGCGTCGATGTCGGTGCCGGTGGCGAACGCCAGGTTGAGGTAAAGATCGACCGGCGTCGCGGTCCCATCGAGCGTCAACGCCGCAACCACATCGGCGACCGATGCGGTCGATAGTGTAGCACCGGCCCCGTCCAGCGTGCGGCCGGTCGCGGCCAGAACGTTGACCATGGTGCCTGTGAGCGCGGCGCTCGACGCCGCCGCCGACCCGAGCGACCAGGTGAGTGCCGCATTGTCGTTGATGGTCGAGGCGCGTGTGGTCAGCACGGCGAATTGCAGCCTTGCGGTGCCGCCCTTGATGCGCACCTTGCCGTCGAGAAAATCGAAAAGCTTCTGGCTGGCATAGGCAAGCGCATCGGTGACCGGCACTTGCATGGCGTTGAACGAAAAGACGGTGCGATATGCGCCGCCCTGCCCGCTCGTCCTGACGGCAAGCCCGGCTTTGGGCGGGGCAAAGCCGGCCTCACGGGCCGCGGCACGGGAAAGCGTCCGGGAAAGACCTCGGGTCATGGCATTCTCCATTCTTGGGGATTTGGGATTGGCTAGACCCGCCGCAGGCGGGGTTCGTCACGGCCGGAGCCTGATTCATTTTGATAGAGCCCGGCTCTATCGCCTTGTTAAACCATGATCTTTATGATCTTTTTGTTTGACCATGATTTTTCCCAGCCGGAGGCTTGGGCCGTCAAGACGAAAGAAACCATGTCTTATTTCGTGAGGCATGGTGCCCCTGTTCCGCCGCAATGCGACCGCACTTGGCAAAGCATTGACCCAAGGCTTTAAAGGAGGACTCCAAATGACCATGCAGAAAGCCATTGCCGCCGCGCTTCTGACTGCCGTGCTGGCAGGGTGTGCGCAGACCGAAGGCCAGCAGAGAGCCGGAACCGGCGCATTGATCGGCGGCGCCGGCGGCGCTCTCGTCGGTCAGGCGATCGGCGGCAATACCAAGAGCACCGTCATCGGCGCAGCCAGCGGCGCCCTGCTGGGTGCGGTGGTGGGCAGTGCGACCACGCCGCAGCGGCGCGGCGAACAGCTTTGCCGCTATCAGGACCGCAACAGCGGCCGCATCTACACCGCACCTTGCGACGACCGCTACTACGACGGCAATTATTGAATTGAGCGTAGCGCCGGCGCTGGTCTTCCCTTCTCCCCTTGTGGGAGAAGGTGGCCGCGAAGCGGCCGGATGAGGGGTGTTCTAGCTTGGCGCACACCTCGTCCAGATCGGTGACTCGGTAGCCAGCCTCTCATTTCTTCCAACACCCCTCATCCGTCTCGGCGCTAAAGCGCCGATCCACCTTCTCCCACAAGGAGACCTTTGCACAGAAGCCGAACGGTGATTCTGTGGTGAAGGTTGGAGCAGGGAGATTCGGGATGGCGGATCGTGTTTTGGGTCAGTTGAGTCTGGCGGACGGTCTGGCGGCGTCGGATGAGACGATTTTCGACCTAGTATCGAAGGAACTGGACTGGGCGCCGATCCGAACATTGCTGGGTCAGCGCAGCGGTCCTGGCTCGGGCAACACCAGCTATCCGGCGGAACCGCTGGTGCGCTGTCTTTTGCTGGGCATGTGGCATGGGCTGAGCGATCCGGCGCTTGAGGCGCAGATCCGGGACCGATTGTCGTTCCGCCGCTTTGCCGGTTTCAGCCTTTCGGACCGCACGCCCGACCATTCGACACTGTGGCGCTTCCGCGAGGAGCTGACGCGTGAGCGACTGATCGACAAGGTCTTTGAGGAGATCAACCGTCAGCTGGAGGAGAAGGGCCTGATCGTCAAGCGCGGCACCTTGGTCGATGCCACGTTCCTGCAGGCTCGTGGCCGTCCGCCCAAGCAGCCGAAAAAGGGCCACCAAGGTCCGGTCAAGCCGTCGGCCGACAAGGATGCGCGTTGGGGCAAGAAGGGCAAGAAGAGCACCTTCGGCTACAAGATGCACATCGGCGTCGACCAGGAGCACACCTTGATCCGGCGTGTCGAGGCGAGCGACGCCTCGGTCACCGACACCGAGCCGGCCGACCAGTTGATCTGCGGCGACGAGAAGGCGGCCTATGGCGATCAAGCCTATTACACCCACGCCCGCCATGCCCGGCTCGCCGCCGCCAACATTAAGGACCGGCTGATGCGGCGGCCCAACAAGCATCACCCCGAGTTGCCGCCGCGCCACAAGCTGCGCAACCGGCTGATCGCCAAGGTGCGGGCGGCAGTGGAGCGGCCTTTCGCCGTGTTCAAGGAGCGTTACGGCATGCGACGCCTGCGCTTCTTCAACCTCGCCACCAACCGCACGCAGTGCATACTGGCCGCCTGCGCTTACAATCTGCGCACCATGATTGGCGTCCTCTATCCACCCGATGAGAGGCGGACATGAGGGAGGAGTGCGTCCACAATCCGGCAGGATGGCTGCCTAAACCGACAAAGGCCCCGCAAGGGCCGCGGAAAACCGCTCTGCCGGCCTTCAAAAAGGCCCTCACTGACCACCGAAATCCACTTCGCTCCCCGTGCAAAGCCCTCACAAGGGGAGAAGGGATCACTTGCTTTCCAGCCTCGCCGCCTTCTCCAGCGCCGCCAGCTGCGCCTCATCCAGCGTCAGGAACCCCATAATGTGCTGCACCACTTCGGCGCGCGCGTTGCTCAGCGCGCTGTGCAGTTCGAAGCCATTCGGTGTCCTGGTCCGGGCCATCCATTCGCCATAGGACGGGCGGCGGTAATAGCCCGTCGTCGCCGCGAGATCGGCCAGCACCATCTCGCCGTCTTGCCCGGAGAAAACCCTGAGATAGGCCTTGGTCAGCGCATCACGCGCTTTCGCCGGACCGCCGGCCTGCCCGGAATGGGCGAAGCGTTTGCGGCTCATGCGCCGGCACCCGGCGCAGCCGGGCCGCCCGACGTGTCAGGCTGACCACCCTGCAGCATGCCTTGCAAGCCATCGAGCAGGCCGCTGTCGCGCGCCTGAATCGCCGCCGGCACCCCATCCTTGGCCACTTTGCCGGCAGTGGTGATCGCCGCCATACCAGCCTGGGCTTGTTGAGCCTTGGCTCTGGCGTCGCGGATACCGGCGACCTCGTCCTGGCGGCGAAAGATGCGTTGCGGGCTGCGGCCGGCGCCCTGCACGATCTTCAGCGCCTCGTCGCCGTCGATATTGTCCATGACGCCGGGATCGAACTGCGCCATCTGCATGGCCGTGGTGACGACCTGAATGGTGTCGCGGGCTTCTGCCGAGCGGCGCAGCACGTCGAGCGGGCCGGTGAAGGTCGGCCGCACCGCCTTGCCGGCCAGGCTCGCCGGCGGCAGGAAGCGGCTGTCTTCCTCATACAGTCCTTTGTCTTCCAGGATGCCCAACTCGCGGTCGAGATTGCTGGCGAATCCAGCCTGGATGATCGAGCCGGACGGTCCGAGCAGCGCGCCCTTTTCTTCCTGCCTGATCAAGGCTTCGGTGGCCGTCATCTGCGGGTTCTGCACCAGCGTCTGGAACAGGTTGACGAACATCATGTCGCGGATCTCCTCGGCCCGGCTTTCCGCGTAATTGAACGCATAGGTCGGGTTCTGGCCGGTGGCGATCGGCGCGATCAGCGGCCGTCCCTGGTCGTCGATCAGGCCGGGATAATTCTCGCCGGGATTGAGCACCGGCACATAGTCGAGCCGCGCCTTGGAAGCGGTCGCCGGATCGGTGATCTGCTGCAGCGCCCTGAGGCCCGAGCGGCGCACGGCGTTTTCCTCGCGCACCGTGGTCAGCGCCTCGATGGTCGGAGAGATGCCATAGGGGTCGCCCTCGTAGCGGCGCCAGTTGAAGCAGGACACCGGGAAGGAGCGGAAACCGCTTTCCCTGACGATGACCTCCTCGTCCTCGATGACGTGATAGGAAGCGAAGGCCGTGTCGAGATACTGGTAGGAGCCGCCGAGCCGGTACATCTTGCGCTCGTCGCGCGGCTGGATGCACTGGATCAGCGAAATCTTCGTTTCGCATTTGGCCGGGTCGTCGACCAGCATCTTGATCCGCGCCGGCAGCTTCTCATAGCCGAGCAGCTGCGCCGCCTGCCGCGCGGTGCGCTCGTAGCGACGGTGGAATGTGTCGACCTGGCCCCAGCGGTTGCGCGAGAGAAAGCCCTCGACCACCGGGATCGAGGCATAGCGGATCAGCGTGCCGCCAAAACCCTCCTCGGCATAGAGATAGGCCGGGCCGTAGCGCACGACATTGCGCAGGCAGGCCTGCGTCGCCGGCACGAAATTCGAATTGGCGGAATAGCGCAGAGAGAACAGGAAATCGCGAAGCGCTTCCGCCCATTCCTTTTCCTCGTCGCTCTCCTCGTCATTCATGGCGGCGGTCGACAGCCCGTGCCATTTTTCCGACTGCGGAATGATCAGGCTTTCCAGCCCGGCGGCCAGCCGGTTGGCGGCCGAGTTGATCGTGTTGGCGTAGACACGGGCACCGCGCCGCTCCTGCCGTTCGGCCTGTGGGCCCGCGCCGGACCGCCGGCGGCCGCTCCAGATGTCGGGGGCATCGGGATCGCAGAATTCCGACACCGCCTCCCAGACAGCCTCATACTGGCTGCGCTCGCTCTCCAGTTCGGCCTGTCGCGACAGGATATCGTGGGCACGGGAATCGCTCGTCATGGCAATCTTTCTTCGGTGATCTCAGCTTATTTTAGCGCGGTCGAATTTTGTCCGCTTTTGCGATGTTCAAGGGAGGCGCGGCGGGCCTTTAAGGAGGTCGATGTGACAATGACGGAGAGCCTACCCGGTGCCCTGACGAGGCGAAGCAAGCAGGTTGCAAAGCGGCTGATCGGCTACGATTCCCGCAACTGGCTGCGCATCAGGCAGATCGAGGCGTTCACCGCGTTTCTTGAGGCGGACGGCCGCAAATCATCTGACGTGATCGAGGTCTCGCCCGGCTGGAACCGCTACTGGAAGACGATGTGCTCCAATTATACGTCGGTCGATTTCCCCGACTTCGACATCTGCAAGGACCGCACCGACCGGCAATATTCCGTCGTCATTGCCGACCAGGTGCTGGAGCATGTGCAACGCCCGCTCGCCGCGGCACAGAATATCCATGCCATGACCAGACCGGGCGGCTGGGCGATGGTAGCGACACCGTTCCTGTTCAGAGTGCATGCCAGGCCGCACGACTACAACCGCTGGACCCCCGCCGGCCTGAAGCAGGTGATGGTCGAAGGCGGTTTCGCCGAAGCCGACATAGAAGTGTTCGGCTGGGGCAACAAAGCTTGCGCCAAAGCCCATATCGGCGGCCCAGTGCGCGCCTACGGCCTATGGCGCGATTTGAGCAACGACGAGGAATACCCGCTGATGGTCTGGGCGTTCGCGAAAAAGGCGTAATCTCCCCCCTTGAGGGGGAGATGGCCGGCAGGCCAGAGGGGGTCGGCACGACCAGACGCGGCTTCCTCTCTTGCGGCAGTGGAGGTTGGCGCTTTACGCGCGACGACCCCCTCTGTCGCCTTCGGCGACATCTCCCCCTCAAGGGGGGAGATTATCCTCGCCGCTTCACCAGCCGCGCCAGACGCCGCCAATACCACCAGGGCCAGTCGCCCCGGCTCCTGAACACCCGTTTCATCGCGCCCATTTCACACCCCCAGAAGCACGCGGCGCTGGCCGGTGAGATCACCGGGCGACAGATCGGTCTTGACAGTGCTCAGCGTTCCCTGGCGCTGCTCGAGCTCAGCCCGGAGCGCTGCCTCGCGCGCCTGCACGTCCTTGTCGGCAATGGTCGGTGTTGGTGGCAGCGGCTTCAGCGCCGGCGGCTTTTGAAAAAGGCACATCGTTCCAGCTTTCTCTTGTCCAGTCATAGAGGATGAAGGTTTCGCCGTTGCGGCCGTAGCCCGGCAGACGACAACGTTCAGTGGCGCCCAGCCCGGCAAGCCAGCGCAGCGCCAATTCATTGGCAGCCAGTGCCCGCGCCTCGACCCGCCAGGCGCCGCGCGCAGCGACCTGCGGCCCGAGCACGGCGTGAAAGAACTCAGTAATCCCAGGCACGCAGCGCCTCATGCGGCGCGTGCCCCAGCTCCAGGCGATCCATAAGCCGCCGCGCTGCTCGGCAGCGCCAAAGCCGGCTTCCGGATTGCCACCGAGCTCGGCGACATAAGCAAAACCCTGCAGTGCGGTGAGCGCCAGCAGCGCCGGCGACCAATGGTCGAGCTGGCAGTCGATCTCGGCCCGGTCCTCGGGGCGCAGATTGGCGGCGATGTAGGAGAGATCGCGCAAGGTTGCGGGGATGATACGGAGCGTCATGCGTATCCTTCGTCATCCCGGTGCGAGGGCGAAATTTCCGAAGCTCGTGCACTGTGCCGTGCCAATGCTGTCCAAGCTTTGGGCCGTCAAGCTTATATATCCAGACAAGATTACTCTCATCCGAAACCTTGGGATTTGCATAATTCAGATATCACCGACCACAGACGGCGCACCGCCTTTACTTAAAGGCGTTGAAAATCAGAATGGGCTGTCATGCATCAGAATGGCAACTACGAATAAAAAATAAATAGTAAAAAATCCGGGAACGCTAAGTGCTGCAGCTCCAAAAAGGACAAAAGCGCGCTGAAGCGGCGTCAATGATTTGGACCTGACGCCTTTTACTGCCAAGTATATCGCCAACACAAGGCTCACAAATCCCCAAAAAAAAATTGCCATCTACTGTCTCCTGCGGAATCGGGAACACACAGCTTAACCCCACCAAAAAAACCAAATCTCTTTATAGAAAGCAAAATCCCAAATAACTATATATCCTGGAACGCTGATAATTGCCGCAACAAAAATAACAGAAACACGCCGATTGGAATCGATACTTTCTGATATAACACCAAACACTGCCAATATTATTGCCAATACAAATGAGACAGACCCGAAAATATAAAATTCCATCGGTTATCCCCTAAAAAATTATCACAATATATGACGATGGGTGCTGAGCTTATCCAGATCGTTACCAATTGCCAAATGACATCCTACTTCCAAATTGCGCCTGTCCAACGGCTGATTGTGCGTCATCGTAAGCCCTTTGCGCATCATCGCGAGCCGAAATCTCTATGGCGCTCGGTATATGGAGCGCCATCTCTCCAGCAATTTTACCTTGGAAAAGTTTCATTGCGCGCGAAGCATATGTTGACGCCTCGTTGCGCTCTTCGTCGGTCTTTAAGGCCGGATCTTTCATGTAATCCTCATTGTCGAGGTATGTTTTCAAAGACGCTACAAGTTTCCTATCGGCCGCGATTACATCGCCCGGCGTTTTCGCGTCGCGATAGTCCCCGTCATGTTGCTTATAGAATCCGTCCTGAATATCAAAAGGTGGTAGGTCAAAACCACCACCCCGAGTACCGCCAGTCCAGCCAGGCCCGCCGTAAATGCCATAGGTAGGAATCTTCCTGTTGAACCAATCGGACCAGCTTAGGGCCTGGTCGCCATCCTGATCATGGCTTATCGGGTGGTCGGATTCCCAATGCTGTTCCGAGTGGCCATCTCCCAAGGGAGTATTGGCGAGGTCGAGCAGACCCATGGGATCAACCACTGCCGCCCGAAGCGACCTATCGGCCGTATTGTCGGCAACCTTGGATACGCTGGTTCGAAGCAAATGATCGAGCACTGCCCGGCGTTGCTCACGAGGCGTCGCGATGAGCACATTGCGCAAAACCGCGTCCTGGTCCTGTGGAGGTCGATTCTGATCTCGGAGCGTGTCGACAACCCGTTCCGCCACGGAATTCGGCAGCGGTTGTATGGTCTTAAAGCCCATCTGCTGCTGGGCTGCGATGGAGCCGACGATTGCCACTTGATAGTCTTCCAGCTTCGACAGATTGTTCCAGGCAGCATCGAGCTTCGCGAAAGCCCTGCGAACATATCCGCCCGGATCGCCTTGCCTTGCTTTGAACGTCAGATCGGCGGCCGCGGCGATGGCGTCGTGTCGCGCTTTGCCCTCCTCCGGCGTTGCGCTGGCCGCCTTAGTGTTGGCGTCGTTGACCATAGCGTCTATTGCGTTGTTGGGCACATCACGCATGTCGTGGAATTGACGGCTGACATTGACCGCCCGGTTGAATAGCTGAAAGCGCCTGTCGCCTTCCGTCGCGCCATGAACATTGACGAACTGCTCGGGAGTGGGAAGCAGACCGTCATAGGCTCCGGTATCCTTGATGGCTTCAGGTGCATTCTGTTCGGCAAGACTGATATTGGCGCGTGTATCTACCTGTCGTGCCGCATCGACGGCGAGGGCCAGCCGGACCAAGGCCGGCCGGTCTTCGGGCGCAATGTCGTCTTGAAACGCCTGCGCTGTTCGCTCTTCCGGGGTTAGCTGTCCGACGCCGTCGCCCTTCGAGCCCGATGGGCTTGCAGTGTCTTGCCTCGGCTCGCCACCAACCGCGGCGGTATCGTCCTTGGTCCTATCGCCGGCTTGTGTCGCACCGAGCATTTCGGCGGCGCGTTTCGGGTCCAGGCCGATCGTCGCCAGCATCAACGCCTTGGCCGTGTTGCTCCGCCAGGCAACTTCCGCCGCTTGCCTGGCAAGCGGGTTGCCGATCTTGGCGATCAGGTCGAGGCCGTGCTGTCGGATCGCCTCGAAGTTCGCGGTATCGTTAGGGTCGCTCCGTGCGATGGAGTTGGTGGAGATATTCTCGACCTTGGTCCACTGGTCCTGCTCGTACTCGTCGCGGCGCGCCTGCTGCCGCGCCGCCATGCGCTCGGAACCCATCGCGCGGATTGTCTCCTTTTGCCTGGCGAAATTGGCACGTTGGCTTTCGGGTATTTTCGGCAGGGCATCGTCGAACAGCGTGTCGAACAGGCCGGGCTTCACCACTTGGCTGCTGCGCGGATCGACTTGGCCGTACATGGCGTCATGCAGGCCGGCACCATCGGGCGCTGCATTGCCCGCCACATCGGCCTCGGCTTGGGCGATCTGGTCCATCATCTTGCGGCGGGCAATTTCGGCGTCGAACGCCTCCTGCTGCTCTTTGCGCTGTTGAAAGCGCTCGGAGACGGCCGAAAGCTCGCCGCCCAGGTCTTGCATGGCGCCGCCGATTGGCGATCCCTGCGGATATCGCACCACGTTGCCGGTATCGAGCCGGCGCTGCGCCAGTTGGAGAGGTATGGTCGCCATCTAATTGTTTCCTGCCCAACTGGCTCTGAACAAAAGGGGGTCGCTCTGCGGGAGATCACGGCATGGCTGATCGCATTGCATGCCGGCCGCCGCATTCGCGGGCTTTGTCGGATCGACGATTATTGGAGAGACGGCGGAGTTGCCGGCGTTGCGGATCCCCGCCGCCAGAAGCCCCGTGAATTCCGTCGAAACAATGCAGCGTCGTCCGCCCCGCCTCACAGGTTTCGGAGTTTTGCGGCATCATGGATATCGGTGCGGCCAGCACCGGGGAGACAGGCGGAACCCCATGCCGTCGGCGACCAGGAGCCCAGCGCGATATGGCGGACGAACCATCAGCCGTCGACGCTCCAGACAAACGCACCCCCGGTCGAAGTCGGGTGGGTCTAGAGTGGGGCTGCACGCCAATCTAGATGAAAGTTATTTCAAACTTTACACATTAATTAAACCGCTAGTTAATCAGCACATTCACGATCACGTATGCTAACGGCCCCCCTGCTTTGGGGGACTTGTTGACGTGTTAGAAGAGGATGTGTTGGAGAAGATCACCGATAATCTTCCAGCGGGTCGGAAATCTTACCGCTTTTCCGCAACGTCCTGAACTCCGCCGGGTCGACCACCGCTTCCCTCAGCATCATCACGCCGTAGCGGGTCGCCGCCATCAAATCGTCGCGTAGCTTCACCACTTGCCCGTCCTTGCGGTGATAGAGCCGAAACTCCTCGAACCAGGGCAAAAGCGTCGAGAACACCTTGAAGCGGCCGGATTGCATGCGGTCGAGCATTTCCATCAGCCCGGCTTCGACCGAGACGGAGCCGTCGGCGAACTGCGCATGGCTGGAAAGCATGTTCAGCCCGTGCGCGGCATATTGTTTGGCCAGCGCAACGCCCGCCCCTTCCAGCGTCTCGCGGCGGCCGTCGCGCGGCCAGGCCCAAGGCAGCCATTCGCCCCAGGGTTTGAGCGTCAGCGCCTGCATGGCGGGCGTCTGCTGCGACGCGCGGCAGGCTTTCGAGACATAGACGACATCGGCCTCCGTATCCCAGGCGAGCTCGACAGCGGCCGAGGGATGGTCCCAGCCGAAATCCAGCGCGCCGAGCCGCGGCCAATAACGCGGCAGCCGGAACGGCTCGCAGACGATCAGTTCTTCCGCCACCGGAAAGATACGGCCGGAGCCCAGCACCGGAATGCCCTTGGCCCGCGCCTCGCGCTCATGAGCTGGATAGGCTGATATGATCTCGGCGCGTTGCTGCGGCGTGTAATGCTCGGCATCGTCGATGGTCATGAAGGTGACGTGGCGGGTCATTTGTGCGGCTTTCCGGCTTGAATCGTTTTGGCAGTCGTCGGACGTATGGTGTTGTTTGGGCGAGATCTTTTTCGCGCTGGCGGGACAGCGCCCCCCTCTGTCCTGCCGGACATCTCCCCCACTTGGGGGGAGATCGGATGTCACCCTGGTTTTCGCCAATCTCCAACGGTTGCAGGCAAGCGGGACGCGGAAACTGCCAATCTCCCCCCTCGTGGGGGAGATGTCCGGCAGGACAGAGGGGGGCGCGAAGGAACGCAACGGATGAGAGGAAGCGAATGCTTCCTTCCTGAACTCGCCTCACCCTCTCCCCATCCCCTCCACTTCCTCCGCCGACAAGAACAACAGCACCACATCCGACATGCCGAGCAGCGGCGTGAAGGTGACGATGGTGATGCCGCCCGTCGCGTTGGTGCGGGTCAGCCCTTCGGAATAGATGTCGAGCGGCGGCTCCTCGTCGAACCAAACGCCGTGCAGCGTTTCGCCCTGCCACTTCTCGCGGCCCTTCTCAAAACTCTTGAACGACAGCACCGATTCATCGGCCTGGACATCGCCGCCGCCACCATGGCGGACCACGACGCTGTCGAGCCCATGCGGCACGCCGCGCCCCATAATGGTGCTGACAATGGCATCGGCCGGGATCATGCCGGTGCCCCACGCGGCCGGCTGCTGCGGCGGGCCGATCAGGATGCGTTGCGGGTTGTCGCGCGTGCCCTCGGCGGTGACGCCGGCCGCCCACAGCCGCACCGGCGTGTCGAAAACCTTGCCTTGCCACCACTCGGGATAACGGCCGGTGAGGTGCATCGCCCATTCGGCGCCGCCGGCCCTTGTCTTGCCGAGCTGGTTGCCGGCCATGAACAGCCGCTCGCGGCTGGTCGCGCCCGCTGCATGGAACTCGGCCTGTTTTGGATAGGGCCGGTACGCGGCAAGATGATTAGCGCGGCGTCTGCGGTCCAATTCCCTGAGCAGGCTCAGATACTCGGTCTTTGCCGTCGAGGCCCGGCTTTGCGAGACCAGGCTTGGCGAGGACAGGCTTTGCAAGGCCCGGTTTTGCAAGGCCCGGTTTTGCGAGAAATGGCCGGAGGACAGCTTCGAGGCCGCGGATGCGCTGCCTGATTTCGTCATCGCTCAATGCTTCCAGACTGTTGATGTTGAGATGCAGATCCTTGGGCAGAACCGAGAGCACGATCTTCAGATACTGGTCGGGCTTTTCGGTGCGAACCTCGGCGATGACGCCGGCGCCATGCGCCCGGAAATCGGCGCGGATGGCTTCCAGAAAACCATCGGCCAGCGTCTTTTTCGTCCGCTTCGGCCGGCCGGAGGACCTGGGTTCCGTCACGCCAGGCGGTTCGTCGTCGAAAGTATCCTCGGCCATGCCCTACCCCGCAGCCCCGGCGAGCGCCACGATCTCGGGCTTCGCCGTTTTCTTGACTGCCGGCGTGGGTCGCTTGCGGGATTTCGCCCGCTTGCCGGCGCGCTTTGCCTTTGGTTTCCGCGGCCGGCTTGCCGCTTCGGGCTTTGCCACAGCCGTGCTGCCGGACTTTGCCTTGCCGGTCGCTGACACGGCTTTGAGCGCCGCCCTGACGACACTCACGGCATTGTCGCCGACGCCCGCCAAGGGAAAGCCAAAGCCACCAGCCGCATCGACGGGACCGCCCCGGACCATGCCGATCCGCACGCCGGCCGGAACGTGCTCGACCCGGCCGTGGCGCACAGGTGCGGCGCCCTCGAACTGGCCAATGGCGCTAACGACCTCGCGGCCGTCATCGTCGGCGATGATGGTGGCGTAACGGTTGGACATGGGGTGTGAACCTGACAGACGTGGTGTGCGTTGCGGGAGGATCGAGACACTTTGACAAAGGCCAGTAAGCGACACCGACGATCACACGCGTTGCGTTCCTTCGCGCCCCCCTCTGTCCTGCCGGACATCTCCCCCACTTGGGGGGAGATTGGCGGTTCGAGCGCGGTCCCTGTTCCCGCGATGCTGGAGATTGGCGAAAGCCGAGCTGACATCCAATCTCCCTCCTTGTGGGGGAGATGTCCGGCAGGACAGAGGGGGGGTGCTGTCCCGCCGACATTTGATATCGGCAACAGGCAGCGAACGTTCGAAAGGGACTTAAAACAAAAAACCCGCCTCGGCGGGCGGGTCGTTGGCGCAAATCAGCACCATGCCCAAATCAATAGCATAACTGCCGTCACGAAGTCAATGGTGGAGCGCTCGATTCGAGGAAAAAATTCCTCGATCGAGCGACTCTCGCGCACGAATGCCTGCGAAGCGCCCGATCCCGGTACCGCCATGCCGGATCGGAACCGGCATTCGTGCGTTTGGACTCTAGCCAATGGGAGCAACAGCCATGAATGTCGCCAATCTGCAACTCGAAGGCCTGCTGATGGCCGTCGCATCGATCAATCAGGTCCTTGTCCGCAAGGGCGTGCTCTCGGTCGAGGAGATAGACATCGCCTTGCGCAGGGCCGAAGCCAGCGAGACCAGCGAGGAGCGGTCTGAAGGCATGTCGGCATCGAGCCGCGATGCCGTCAACTTCCCGATCCGGCTGCTGGAATTGGCCAATCAGTGTCAGCCGGAGACGGACATGCCGTCGTTCTCGAAACTGGCGCGCATGGTCGGCCAGATGAAGGAACCCTACAACGACCAGATGTGACGCCCTCCCCACATCAAAGATGGCAGGTCGACCGAAGGTTCGCGATCAGCTCGCAGACCTAAGCTTCAGTGCCAGCACGCGGCCCGGCCCATGGACGGCAGCAAACAGCAGCCCGGCCAGGAAGGTGAAATGGTCGACGAAGAAGCCGAACTCGGCTTGGTTGCCGGCCCAGTGCGATGGCCCGTGGAAGGCAAAGCCGAGGAACAGCACGTAGGCGCCCGCGACAAGTGCGGCCCAGGAGAAGAAGGCTCCGGTCAGGAAGCACAGAACGAGGACGACTTCGAGCAGGGCCGCGCACCAGGCCAGAAACAGCGGGAACGGAAATCCGGCAGCGGCGATGTAGCCCGCGGTGCCGCCCATGTCGGTGAATTTGAAAATCACCGCCATGAGGAAGACGGCCGCGAAGATCAGCCGGCCAACGAGGATTGCCGCGGTTTGCCACGGTGATTGAACGGGTGATTGGGCGGCCTCCAACGACATGATGTCCTCCGGGGTTGCGACGGGTTTCGCCCCAAGGACGGACGGAGTGCGACGATCCCGACATCAGGATTCAAATAGCTTTGCAGGGGAGAGAGGCAAGCGGGTCGCATTGCAGGACTGGGTTCTATGCCATGCCGTGACTTTGGGCATCGCCGCGTTCCTTCGCGCCACGAGTGGGGAGATTGGCAGCTTCAGCGCCGTGCTCGCCCCCCGAGGTTGGCGATTGGTGAATGCCGTGGTGACAGCCAATCTCCCCCAAGTTGGGGGAGATGCCCGGCAGGGCAGAGGGGGGCGCTGTCCAGCCGACATCAAAAGGTTTCTGCACCTGCCCCTACTCGGCCGCGTGGTGGCTGATCGAGTCCCGCACAGTCCCATACTGGCTGCCCCAGCGGTCGGTCATGTCGCAGCGTATGTCCCACAGCTCCGGGAAGAAGCGGTGGCGGGCGCCGGCCTCAAGCAGTTCGACCGGCCGGCCCTTCAGCGATTTCGCGCCCATCCCGATCGAGCGGTGGATGAGGTAGAGATGGTTGGCGCGGAATTTCTGGAACAGCTCATCGAATTCGATCAGCGCCTCGGCGACGACATAGCTGTCGCCGTGATCGTATCTCGCATCGTAGACATCCTCGACCGACAGCCCGCGACCATCGAGATAGGACGCCTTGAAGGCTCGCCACAAGTCCGGCGGCATGCGCAGCAGGAGCTTGAAGCCCGGTGATTCCTGGCCGCTGCCATTGCCGAGCTGCAGCCGAATCTCTTGGTATTCCTTGGGCGACATGGTTTCGAGCAGGTCGAGCTGCGCCGTCATCATGCGCATCAGCCGATGCACGCGCCCCATCAGCGTGACGATGCGATGCGTGTTCTGCTGCTCGAGGAAGTCGACGACGTCGACCAGCGTGTAGGTGATGAGCTTCATCCACAGCTCCTCGACCTGGTGCACGATCTGGAACTGCAGCTCGTCGGCATTGACCATCTCGGCCAGCGGCTTCTGGCAGGCGAGAAGCTTGTCGCACCTGAGGTAGACGCCGTAATCGCGCATTTCAGGCGCTTCGATGCGGGCATAATAGTCCGGCTTGTGCATGGCAGTTGCTCCTTTGCCCGGCCCATAGGGTCTCAGGGCATCTGTTCGGTCCGAGCTTGAAGGATAAGCGCTTTTGGCTTGAACATTGTTCCTTTTTGTTATCCAAATGCAGGAAATGAAGGACGAACGTCCGTTAATGAAGAGATTTTGGAGAACGATATATGCTGGATGCCCTCGATCGGAAGATCGTCGCGGCGCTGGAACGCGACGCGCGAATCTCCTTCGCGGCGCTCGCAGACGAGGTCGGCTTAAGCAAGACGCCGTGCTGGAAGCGGGTCAAGGCGCTGGAGGACGCCGGCATCATCCGCGGTTACTCGACGCGGATCGATCCGGCCAAGCTCGGCTTCGGCATCGAAGCCTTCATCCAGGTGTCGATCGATTTCGAGCTTTCCGAAGCCTTCGAGGCCGCAGTCCAGGCACATCCGCTGATCCGGCGCTGCCACGCTACGACAGGCGAAGCCGACTATCTCCTGCAGATCGTGACGGTCGACATGATGGCGCTGGACAGGATGCTGCGCGTCGAGCTCAGCCGCCTGCCCGGCGTGCGGCGGACGATCACCTCGATGGCCATGCGCGAAATCAAGGGTGGCATTTCTTTCGCCAATGCCGTTGGGCATACGCAGAAGCGATAGACGCTCGACAGCGCGGAGGCCGCCTGCCCTAATGAAATCCTTCCAGCACTCCTTTTTCGGAGCTCTGTCGGATGGCAGCGCTTCGGTCACGGCCTCGTCATCAGCTCCCGCCCCAGCCGTTTCGGTTGCTCGGCGCGCAGCACCACATTTGTCGTCACCGCGCCATAGCGGCCGATAGCATCGACGATGCTTTCAAGGTCGGGCGGCGACGGGACGACGACTTTCAGGAGAAAGCAATCCTCGCCGGTCACCCGCAGCACTTCGATCACCTCAGGCAATTGCGCGAATTTCTTCAGGCAGGCCTGGATGTGCTCATGCGTGGTGCGCAGGCGGATGACGGCCATGGTGCCGAGCCCCAGCGCCGCCGGATCGATCACCGCTTTGTAGCCGGCGACGATGCCGCGCTCCTCCAGCCGCTTGACCCGTTCCGAGGTGGCAGGCTGGGACAGGCCGACGCGCCGGCCGAGCTCCGAAATGCCGATCCGGCCGTCCTCCTGCAGGGCTTCGATGATCGCCACATCGGTGGGATCAAGTTTTGGACGATAAATGCCGTTCTGCATGGAAACCTTCAATCCATCGGAATTCGCCGCTGTTTTCCGATGATCTCTCATTCCACCGGCCAGGGAAAGACCTAGAATCCGGGCGAGCATCCAGGAGAAACAAGGATTCCCATGACTGACTTCATCATCGTGCCGGGCATTGGCGGATCGGGCGAGGCCCATTGGCAGACCCGCTGGCAGCGGGTGAACCCGGCCATGCGGCGGTTCACGCCGGCGAGCTGGGACCTGCCCGATTTCGACGACTGGGTCGCTGCCTTGGAAACTGCGGTGTCCGAGGCCAAGACACCGCCCGTGCTCGTGGCTCACAGCCTCGGCTGCCTGCTGGTCGCGCACTGGCAGCACATCTCGGGCCGCGACGTCAGCGGTGCATTCCTGGTCGCGGTTCCAGATCCGGCGGCGTCAGCCTTTCCCTCTGTCGCGCACCGCTTTGCCGGCAGCCCGCAGCAGCGGCTTCGCTTTCCCTCGCTGGTCGTTGCCAGCACCAACGATCCCTATGGCTCGCTGGACTCTGTCAGGGCCAAAGCCGGCCAATGGGGCAGCGAGCTGCATGTCGCCGGACCGTTCGGCCACATCAATGGCGACAGTGGCCTCGGCGAATGGCCAACAGGAATGGAACTGCTACGGGCCTTCGTGGAACAGACGGAACGAGGCGGCCAAGGCTTGCTTCGCTAAGGCGAGCGATCCGGCGGACTACCTCTTAAGACCGCAGCCGGCCTAGAGCGGTTCATCGTTTCACGGAAACGCCGAACCGCTCTATCTCTTTGTTTTTGCGCAATTCCGGACGGAAAACCGCTTCACACTTTTCCTGGAATTGCTCTAGGTGCGCAAGGCCCGGGCTGGCAGACGCGTATGAACGATGATTCGCGCAAGGCGACGATGCTGAAGCGCTCTGTCCGCTGAGTGCGGCGGGGCGCCCCGCTCTCCGCTGTTCGGCGTCAGCTTTCCGCTTCGGGCAGTCCTCGTAGCCATGATCGCGCCCGCCGCAATAGGCGCAGCATTTTGCGGGGATATCGGGGCGAAACATCGTCGTCATGCATTGAAATGCACGTGGCGCCCGTCTGGTTGCGTCGCACCGTTACTTTTCGCTTACATTAGGGATTTGGGCGCCGAATCCGAGGCTTTAAGGCGTGTAGCCCAGCGCGGCCAGGACCGACAGCCCTGCGACCAGGCCAATTGCAATAACAATGCCGAAATGCCGTTCCAGGAATCTGGGCGGCCCCTGCCAGTCGTATCGCATATCTGAAACTCCGCCGGGTAATCTGGGGCAGAGTGTTCAGGCGTCAAGGCCGGCGGTCCTGACAGGCGATAGACTTGACACCCGGTAGACTTGATAGGCGGTAGACAGGCAGCTGCCATTGTTCATATCGTTGTTCATATCGGAACGCGGGACGGCACTCATGCCCGAGCATCCTTCATCAGCGGGAGAAAGCCATTCCCAGCCCGCTGCGGCACCTGACCCTCGTCTGGCCTTTGTTTATGCGGAGGCGGTGCGTGGGCTCCAACACCAGCAGAACGTGGTGGAGAGCCTCAATACGCGCGCTGGCAATCTGATCTTTGCAACCGCGTTCGTGAGTTCTCTCCTCGGCGGCAGAGCTCTCTTGGATGGGCTCGGGCCGTGGGACTGGCTGGCGCTGGCGCTGCTTTTTCTGATCGGGCTGCTGGTCGTCATCATGTTGTGGCCCTACTACGCCTATACGTTCCGCTTCGATCCAGAGCAGTTGCTCCAGGACTTTGTCGATCAAAACCCTTCCGGATCTATGGATGTGATGCACCGCGCGCTTGCGCTCCGCATTAAAACCGACATGGCCAACAATTGGCGGATCATTCAACGCCTGCGCATGTCGCTACAGCTTGCTCTGTTTCTATTGTTGCTGGAACTTTTGGCATGGCTGTTCGCGATAACCCGCGTCTAGGCTCAGGGCCATTAATCCAGCAAGGTTAAGACTGCCTTGAGACTATACACGCGATAAACTCTCGCGCTAAAGCTGAGCTTCGATGGCCGCCTTGTCTATGACTGACCATACTTGTACGATCTTTTCGTCGCGAAGTTCATAGATCACGTTCTCGGCGAAGGAAACTCTCCTCCCACCTACAGGGAGACCAAGGAACGTTCCTTTCGGCGTGCAGTCGAAACCTAGTCGGCTCGCTATATAAGGCGGATCGGAAATCAGCATCTGGACATTGAAATAAAGGTCCGGAATTTCATCAAAGTCTCTCTCCAGCATTTCGCGATAACCTGACAAGCCGAGCCGCCGGCCGTTGTGGATCACCTCATCATCGACGAACTGTCCCAGCTTCGGCCAGTCCTGCTTATTCAGGCAGGCAATGTAGTCTCGGTAGACGTCGCGGAGGTCGGTTTTAATCACGGCGATTGCTCCTATCTCTACAAGGCCCTGCTGAAAAGGCAGTGTCTCACATGCTCAAGCAGATGACTGCATGAAGCGGCTTCATGCGCGGATGAGAAAGTGCTAGACAGCGTCCACTTCCTCTATTCCCGCTTCGTCTAATGGTAGGACAGCGCCCTTTGAAGGCGTGAATCGTGGTTCGAGCCCATGAGCGGGAACCAGCATCGGACCGCCCGTGCCGGGCAGCCGATCAGTCTTGATCCGATCAGATCGCTGCAACGCGCCAACAATGCCAGGACGAGGCCGGCGTGCCGTCCTTTTCCCAACGGACAAGGATGGTCGGTCGGACCAAGGAGCCCTATAAAGACCACATGTGACGGAGGACGACATGGCCGACGACAAATCCAAGACCAAGCAGGATCGCAAGCTGGCTTCCAGCGAGCAGCCTTACGAAGTCGCCGCCTTTGCCAAGAAATACGGCATACCGCCGAGCGAGGCCGCGACGATCATCAAACGGTACGGGCCTTCGAGGAAGAAGCTCGATGCGCATATGGCGAGCCGCAATGCCTGATCTGCACCCGGCGGCGTCGGCCTGGATCATCACCGCGGCTTGACCATGCCGCCTGTTTCCGGCCTGCCGGCGCTATCGACCGGATTCAACGCCAGGTTTCAATAACTCGTTTACTTTGACGCGATACCACCCAACGGTGAATCGTTGGGAGGTCGGATGTCGGACCGTGCATTGCGCTTTGAATGTGTCATGGAGCCAAACGGCCGATGGATGGTGTGGGACGCCAGGCGCGATCTTCCGGCCCAGTTTTCGGCGCTTGCGCTGATCGGCCTGCGTCACGATGAGGCCGCTTCGCTTTGCCGCCTCTTGAACGAGACAGCCTCCGAGACAGACGCCATCTATGCCCGGCAGAGCCGCGCGTCCTGATGGTTGCACCGCACAGCGCTGAGACGGCTGGCGCTCCGAACTGAATCCATCGATCTGTAGAAGCAGGTGGCCCTTGCCGAAGTCATCGGCTCGGCTTCGCGGGCCTCGGAAATCTTGAACAGGAAGCGCTTGCTGACGATGGATATGGTGCACCAAATCCACAAGAATTGGCACATTCCAGCGGAAGTGCTTATCCAGCCTTACCACCTTTCAGATGATGAGAAGGCCGAACAGCGCCGGGCCCGAGCGGCTGCAGGATAAACCTCCCTCCCCGTGGAACGCTGCCTTTGGCTACGGATGGCGTATTGGCACGGCAGGCGGATCTCGCCCACTTGCCCGCTCGCCATTTGCCCGGGATTTTGCCTTGACAAACAAAGGTGCTATATTAGCTGACTAATCGATTCACAGTCGGCGAACCGGCATGGCCAAGAAGAAGTCAAAACTGGAACCGTCCAGCATTTCCGCGGTCTCTTCGGCGGAAGCCTATGAGGCGACCTATTTTGCCAGGAGATGCGGCCTGACGCGGGATGAAGCGCTGAAGATCATGCGCGAGGCTCAAGGCTGGGTGAGCACGACGATGCCATCCACCGCCAAGCGGAAGAATTAGTCCCACGAGGCGGTGCAGTAGGCGGCAAGGCATCGGCCAGGAAGGCAGCCGCTCCTCAAGCGCCACGATGAACACGCCCAGCATTGACGAGAACGAATTGGCTGCGTCCTTGAACGCTGCCGGACAGCTAAACCTGTTCCGGCAACCTGAACGGC
Source organism: Mesorhizobium sp. M6A.T.Cr.TU.016.01.1.1 (assembly GCF_003952585.1). Lineage (NCBI taxonomy): Bacteria > Pseudomonadati > Pseudomonadota > Alphaproteobacteria > Hyphomicrobiales > Phyllobacteriaceae > Mesorhizobium > Mesorhizobium sp. M6A.T.Cr.TU.016.01.1.1. The sequence goes on along the minus strand of NZ_CP034452.1, from coordinate 4,590,450 downwards.
CTATCAGCCTAGCTAGGCTTGCCGTCCCACCGGCAAAGCCGCTTGCGCGCTCGCCCGTGCCACGATCGCTTGCAGCGGCTCCGGCCGGTGCAGCAGAAATCCCTGGCCGAAGGCAACGCCCATATCCCTGAGGATGTCGAGCGCGTCCTGCTCTTCGATCTTCTCCGCCACCACGGAGCAGCCGAGGCTTTTGGCGATGCCCGATATGGCCGAGACGATTTCGCGGTCGAAGCGGCTCTCCGCAATATGCTCGATGAAGGACCCGTCGATCTTGATCGCATCGACGGGAAAGCGCCGGAGATATTCGAACGAGCTCATGCCCGCCCCGAAATCGTCGAGGCTGACGCGGCAGCGCCGCTCGCGCGCCTTGCGGACGAACTGTTCGGCAGCAGTGAAATTGGTGACCGCGGCGGTCTCCGTGATCTCGAAGCCGATGCCGGAATGCGGCGCCCCGGTCTCATCGATGACGGCGTCGACGAAATCCCAAAGCTGCGGGTCGCTCAGCGTCTGCGCTGACAGGTTGAAGCCGAGCGTCAGCGCCCCTGACTTCAGCGCCGGACCATGAAGCGAGAGCGCCGTCCTGATGATCCAGCGGTCGAGCCGCGAGGCGATGCCGAACCGCTCCGCCGCCGGGATGAACTCGTCCGGTGGAATCAGCCGCCCGTTGCGCCCGGCGAGCCGCGCAAGGACCTCGACATGGCGGTTCTCATCCCAGGGTTTTCCGAGCCGATGGATTTCCTGGCCGAACAGTTTCAGCCTTCCGTCCTCCATGGCATCGACGGTGTCGGCCGCCAGCCGTGCCGCATTGAGGCCGCCGGAACCGGATGTTGTCTCAGGGGAGAACACCGCGAAGCGATTGCGCCCGGCAGCTTTGGCCGCATAGCAGGCGTCGTCGGCGCAGGCGAGCGCGTCGGCCACCGCGGTATTCGCATCGGCGACAAAGGCGATGCCGATGCTGGCCGCGAGCTTGCGCGACGTCGCCGTCGAGCCGAGATCGGCGTCGCGAATCGCCGCGAGAACGGCGCCGGCGATACGCTCGGCTTGGGCTGCGTCGCAATCAGGCACCAGCAGCGCGAACTCGTCGCCGCCGAGGCGCGCGGCATGCACCGACGGCGGCAGGCAGCCCAGAATGCCCTCGGCGACGCTCTTCAGCGCGAGGTCGCCGGCGGCGTGGCCGGCGAAGTCGTTCAAGGCCTTGAAGTAGTCGAGATCGACGTAGAAGACCGCGAGCGGGCGCGCCGTTGCGATATGCTGGGCCAGCAGCCGGTCGAATGCGGCGCGGTTCAAAAGGCCGGTCAGCGCGTCGTGATCGGCCGCGTGGGCAAGCTCCTGCTCGCGTTGCTTGGCCTCGGTGATGTCGCGCACCGTGCCCAGGATCTGACCCGACGATTGAGCGTCGGCGATGAACCGTATCAGCGATTCGATATGTCGGACCTCGCCGTCCCGCTTGATGATGCGGTATTGCACGGCAACGACCTTCTGGGTTTGCAGCGGCACCTTATGCGCCCGCTCGGCGTAGTCCCTGTCGTCCGGATGCAGATAGCTGTGCCAGAGGTCGCTCGACACCTCGTCGGTGTCGGCGACAAGCCCGAAAATTTCCCTAGTGCGCTCGTCCCAGTAGCTTTTGCGTGCGGCGAGGTCGTGATGCCAGATGCCGGTGCCGCTGGCGGCCAATGCCAGGCGAAAGCGCACATTCACCTGCTCGAGCTCTGCTTCCGCTTGCTTCTGCTTGGTGATGTCGGTCTGGACGCCCATCAGCCGGACCGGCCGGCCCCCGGCATCGCGCTCGACCACCCCGCCACGATCGAGAACCCATACCCAGTGACCGGATTTGTGCTTCAGCCTGAGCTCGGTCTCGATGGAATCGGTCAGGCCGGCAATGTGGCGCTCGCCGCTGGCCACCGCCCGCTCGCGATCGTCGGGATGCGTCAGCTGCAGCCATAGATCGCTTGTCTTGGCAAGCTCACCCTCGCCATAGCCGAGCATCTGCGACCACATTGCCGAATAGAAACAGTCGCCGCTCGCGAGATCCCAGTCCCAGACGCCAAGATGCGCGCGTTCGAGCGCCAGCTCCCAGAACTCTCCGTTGCGTTTCTTCTTGTCGGCCATGCCCTGGACTTTGCCCGCTCCGTCGCGGCCATTCTGCGGCGAAATCAGAGAAGAAACCGTTACTGTGCAAAGAGCGGGCGAAGGGGCCCATCGGAGACATCACGGCTGGCAGTTTCTTTGGCCCCGCCGGTCGATGCAACGAGGGATGCGGAGGCCATCCGGCCCATCGCCTACATGATACCCGCGAACTGCCGCGTTTCGACCTGCGGCAGACCTGATCCCGCCTGGATCAGGCCTTGTTGGATCACGCCTTGGCCTTGAAGCGCGCCGCCTCTTCCGAGCCGCTTGTGGCGTCGCCCGCGCTATAGGAATGCGCGCCGGCACCGGCCAGCTTGCCGCCATCGACGATCAGGTAGTCCTCGCGGATCGGCCGGCCTTCGAACCAGCACTCCAGGATTTCGCGCGTGCCCGCGGCATAGCGCGCCTGGGCCGAGAGCGACGATCCCGAAATATGCGGCGTCATGCCGTGATGCGGCATCGATCGCCACGGATGGTCCTTGGGGGCCGGCTGCGGGAACCAGACATCGCCGGCATAGCCCGCGAGCTGGCCGCTCTCCAGCGCACGGGCGACGGCGTCGCGATTGCAGATCTTGCCGCGCGCGGTATTCACCAGATAGGCGCCGCGTTTCATCCTGGCGATCATCGCCTCATCAAACAGGTTCTCCGTCTCCGGATGCAGGGGGGCATTGATCGTCACCACGTCGCAGATGCCGACCATGGCTGCGGCGTCCGGGTGGAAGGTGACGCCAAGGTCCTTCTCGACCGCCTCGGGCAGGCGGTGGCGGTCGGTGTAGTGCAGCTTGACGTCGAACGGCCGCAGCCGACGCAGCACCGCGCTGCCGATCCGGCCGGCGCCGACGGTTCCGATCTGCATCCCCTCGACATCGTAGGAGCGCGCCACACAGTCGGCGATATTCCAGCCGCCCTTGATGACCCACTGGTAGGACGGGATATAGTTTCGCACCAGCGCCAGGATCATCATCACCACATGCTCGGACACGCTGATCGAGTTGCAGTAGGTCACCTCGGCGACGGTGATGCCGCGGTCCATCGCGGCCTGCAGATCGACATGGTCGGATCCGATGCCGGCGGTGATCGCAAGCTTGAGTTGGTTTGCCTTGGCTATTCGTTCCTTGGTCAGATAGGCCGGCCAGAACGGCTGCGAGATGACGATTTCGGCATCACCGAGCTCGCGTTCGAACACGCTGTCGGAACCGTCCTTGTCCGAGGTCACGACCAGGCTGTGCCCGGCGCTTTCGAGAAATGGCCTCAGGCCGAGCTCGCCCGACACGCTGCCGAGCAGGACGCCCGGTTCGAAGTCGATGGCCTTCGGCGTGGGAAGCGTCTGGCCGCCGGGATAGCGGTCGAGCTTCGGCAGCCCATCCCGCGCATAGTTTGACGGATAACCGTCGACGGGATCGTCATAGAGGACGCAAACGACCTTTGCCATTTTGATCTCCCTTCGTCCGACAACGAGGAAGACGCTCGATTGTTAAGGCTGCCCGCCAAAAACCAGCGGGCGGCCACTCTGGTTTGTCGGAGGCCAGCAACTCCTGGCGCTTCCTCGGAAAGTTGCGCGCTATTGCGAACTAGATGGAGGAGCCTGACGTGGTTTCAAGGCCAGCGGCAGGCAACAGTGCCGCGTTCATCGTCGGACTTGAGCGTACACCCGATGACGATCCGCAGCGACGGCCACGACGCCGGCCACAAACCCTCATTTCTTCCCTTGTGGGTAGATCGTTTCGCCGCGCTTCAGCATCTCGACAAACGCCGCGATCTTCTTCTTGCGCCCGGCTTCGGTCTTCATGTTGTGGATGCGGAAAGCAAGCGCGAAACGGTTCTGCGCGCTGAGCGTCGCCAGCATCGCCTTGGCCTTGGGCTCGGCGTCGATTGCCGCGTGCAGATCGTCGGGAATCTGCATGTCTTTGCCGCTTCCATAGGCGCGCGCCCAGCGGCCGTCGGCCTTCGCCGCCTCGACCTGTTTCAGCCCATGCTCGGTCATCCGCCCCTCCTCGACCAGTCGGGCGACGTTGTCGACGTTGATCTGGCTCCAGGTGCTCTTCCTGCCGCGCGGCGTGTAGCGCTGCAAATAGCTCTTGTCGTCGAGCCCCTTGCGCACGGCGTCGATCCAGCCCCAGCACAGCACGACATCGATGGCCTGCTTGGGCGTGATCGAAGGCAGACCCGAACCGACCTTGTGAATCTTGATCCAGACTTCGGTTTCCGTGTCGTGGTGCTTGCCGAGCCATGTGTAAAAGCTTTCGGCATCGCTGAATTCGCGCACCTTGGCGGGATCGACCTTGACCGGCGCCATCAGAGGGCTTGCCTTTTTGCATGAGTAACGCCGAACGCTCGCCGATCGGATGTCCATGCCCCATTCATTCTCAAACCTCCGGTGCCATCATCTCGTTTGGATGAAGCAGCAGCGGGGAAGCGTCAACAGAAGGCTGAGGCTGCTTTTGTGCAAGTCGCGTTCCCTCCCACCCCCTCTGTCCTGCCGGACATCTCCCCCGCAAGGGGGTGTTTGGACCGGGGACATCGCGAACAGGTGTGCGAGGACATCGCGAACAGTTTGGCGCGCTTTGCGCTGGGGGGTTCGAGATGCCATTCGAGGACACGAGCGTGCTGAAACGGAAGCTGGAGTTTGTGCGGCTGGCTGCGGCGGAAGGAGCGAATATGAGCGCGTTGTGCCGACGCTTCGGGATCGGCCGGACATGCGCTTACAAGTTGCTCGCGCGTTGGCGGGCTATTGGCGAGGCCGGGCTTTTGGAGCGTTCGCGCCGGCCGCAGTCGAGCCCGACGCGCAGCGCACACGAGATCGAGGCGGCAGCGCTTTCGGTGCGCACGACGCATCCGGCCTGGGGCGGGCGCAAGATCGCCCGGGTGCTGGCGCGCCAGGGGCTGGGCAATCCGGCCGCCTCGACGGTGACTGGCATCCTGCGCCGCAACGGCGTCGAGTTGGGTGCGCTGGGTGGCGGCGCCAAAGCGTTCATCCGCTTCGAGCACGCCGCTCCCAACGACCTGTGGCAGATGGACTTCAAGGGCCATGTGCCGTTGCGCGCCGGGCGGCTGCACCCGTTGACCGTGCTCGACGATCATTCGCGCTTCTCGCTGGTGCTGGAAGCTTGCCCCGACCAAACCACCGAAACTGTCAAAACCCGCCTGATCGCCGCCTTCCGGCGCTACGGCCTGCCGTGGCGCATCGCCACCGACAACGGCCCGCCCTGGGGCGACGGCGGCCGCAACAACTTCACCATGCTCGGCGTCTGGCTGATCGAGAACGGCATAACGATCGGCCATTCCAGACCCTGCCACCCACAGACGCTGGGCAAGGAGGAGCGCTTCCACCGCACGCTCAAGGCCGAGGCGCTGCAGGGGCCGCCCTTCGACAGCCTGCAGGCGGCACAGCGCGCCTTCGATGCCTGGCGTCACATCTACAACGCCGAGCGGCCGCACCAGGCCATTGCGGACGCTGTGCCGCTCGACCGCTATCGGGCTTCGGCGCGCGACTTCGCCGATGCCGTCCAGCCATTCGAATACGCGCCCGGCGACCAGGTCCGCAGAATCCAGCAGAAGGGCACAACTTCGCTGTTCGGACACGCCGTCAAGATCTGCAAGGCGTTTGCCGGCAAGGCCGTCGCCTTCCGCCCTACCGAAACCGACGGCGTCTTCGACGCCTACTTCCGTCATCAGAAAATCCAAACCATCGACCTCAACGCAAGCCAACGATAAGATGGGAAACTGTTCGCGATGTCCTCGCACACTTGTTCGCGATGTCCCCGGTCCAAACAGGGGGGAGATCGGCAGCTTTGATCCTACCACACACCCTGCAACGTCGGAGATTGGCGAAAGCTGTAACGACATCCAATCTCCCCCTTGCGGGGGAGATGTCCGGCAGGACAGAGGGGGGCTGTCCCTCGGCCGTCGACACTATCCAACAACACCTCCTTTGCGCTTGGCGGGTCAGGCCGCCCCTAATCCCCGGGAATCGTGAACACCTCGTCGGCGCGGCCGTAGCCGCCATCGGCGACCTCCTCGATCAGCACCATCGTGTAGGGGCGCACGCCTTCGCCGAACATCTCGACGAAAAGGGCTGTGGTCTTGTGGACGAGGTCCTCCTTCTGCCCGGCGGACAGAGCGCGCTCCGGCACCTTGAAGTTTGCAAACGGCATGATGTCAATTCCCTGTGGTTGTTGCGGAAAAAATCAGACTGTGCCGCCATTGGCGCGCAGCACCTGGCCGTTGACCCAGCCGCCGTCCGGACCGGCGAGGAACGACACGACGCCGGCGATGTCGGCGGGCTGGCCGAGCCGACCGAGCGGGATCATCTTGGTGATCGTCTCGACCAGCGCCTCGGACTTGCCGTCGAGGAACAGCTCGGTCGCCACCGGCCCCGGCGCCACGACATTGACGGTGATGCCGCGCGTCCCAAGCTCCTTAGCCAGCACATGCGTCATCGCCTCGACGCCGGCCTTGGTCGCGGCATAGACGCCGTAGCTCGGCTGGTAGAGCCCGACGACGCTGGACGAGAAGCTGATGATGCGGCCGCCGTCGCGAAGCCGCCTGGCGCCTTCGCGCATGCCGCGAAACACGCCGCCGAGGTTCACCGCGATCTGCCGGTCGAAATCCGCGTCGTCCATCCCAGCGAGCGGCGTAAGTTTCATGATCCCGGCATTGTTGACCAGCACGTCGAGCCCGCCGAAGGCCTGCTCGCCAGCGTCGAACAAACGCGCCACGCCCTTGGGATCGCCGACATCGGCCTGGACGGCGATTGCCACGCCGCCCGCCGCCTCGATCTCGCGCACCACGCTGTCGGCGGCTTCAGCGCCTCTGGCGTAATTGACGACGACCGAAAAGCCGTCGAGCGCCAGCCGCCTGGCGATTTCGGCACCGATTCCCTTCGAGGCGCCGGTCACCAGCGCCGCTCTTCCATTTTGTGTAGCCATGTCAGATCTCCAATTCTTGTGGACTGAAGGTAGGTGATAAATTTGCCGGGATAATTGCTCGGGTCTTGCCAACACCATTCGGATGTGGCGAACAATAGCGATGGACAGTCTCGACCGGATGCGCCTTCTATCTCGTGTGATCGAGCGCGGCAGCTTCACCGCGGCGGCGGCCGATCTCTCGATGTCGCGATCGACCGCCACCGAGGCGATCAAGGAGCTGGAGGCGCGGCTAGGCGTCAGGCTTCTCGAGCGCACCACACGCCACGTCGCCCCTACCCTCGACGGCCAGGCCTATTACCAGCGCTGCCTCGCCATCCTGGCCGATATTGAGGATGCCGAGGCCGGCTTCCAGGCGGCGCAGCCGCAAGGGTTGCTCAGGATCGACGTGCACGGCTTCATGGCCCGTCATTTCATCCTGCCGCGGCTCGCCGAATTCCTCGATCGTTATCCCCGGATCGACCTGCATATCGGCGACGGCGACCGGCTGGTCGACCTGGTGCGCGAAGGCGTCGATTGCGTGCTGCGCTCCGGCGAACAGGCCGACAGCGGCATGATCGTGCGGAGAGTGGCGACGCTGCGCGAAGTCACCTGCGCCAGTCCGGTCTACCTGGAGAGGCACGGCGTGCCGGCCACACCCGACGATCTCGGAGGCCATGCGATGGTCGGCTTCCGCTCGTCGCGGACCGGCGAGGTGATGCCGCTCGAATTCACCGTCGCGGGCGAGCTGCGCACCGTCACGCTTCCGAGCCGGGTGACGGTCAACGGCTCCGACACGATGGCGGAACTCGCCCGCCTCGGCTTCGGCCTCGTGCAAGCGCCGCACTACCGCTTCGCGCAGGATTTCGCGCGCGGCACGCTGGTCGAGGTGCTGCCGGACTATCCGCCGTCGCCGACGCCGCTGTCGGCGCTCTACCCGCAAAACCGCCAGCTCGCGCCGCGCGTGCGGGTGTTCATCGACTGGGTGATCGGGATTTTTGGCGAGGATGGGAAATCGGGCCAGGCGTGATCGTGCCGGGGCCGCCGGCTACTTTTGCGCAGGGGCCGCGTTCCTTCGCGCCCCTCCTCTGTCCTGCCGGACATCTCCCCCACTTGGAGATTGGCAGCCTCACCGTCCCGCCCGCCTTCCAGCGCTGGTGATTGGCGAAAGCCGAAGTGACAGCCAATCTCCCTCCTTGTGGGGGAGATGTCCGGCAGGACAGAGGGGGCGCTGTCCCGCCGACGTCGCTGACGCCCGTCTCCCCACGCATCACGCGTCCCTCGGCGCCCATGGCGGTTCTTCCCATCGTGATGTAGTAATCTTGTGTCCAGAACCGGCCATGGCCCGGCTCTGGAAACGGCGGGCTTCAATTGGGGGATATGTTGCCATGCGAGCGATGCTGTTCGGCCTGATGCTGTTGCTGCCGACCATGGCCCTGGCGGAACCGATCGAAACCCAGAAGATCATCACCGCGCTGACCGGCGACTGGAACGGCGACGGCGCCGTCGATCTGGTGATGATCGTCGAGACCAAGCCCGGCGACCCGATGGACATGTATTTCTTCCTTAGGGACCGCGAGGCCAATTTTCTCAAACCTGCCGGCATCGTGCGTGAGCAGATCTACGGAGAGTGGAACGGTTACGACCGGCCGGGCTACGGGGCTTCCGACACCGAGCCGGAGCTGTCCACGCTGCCCAACGGCTCGATCAACCTATACCTGCCGGCAATGCCGGTCGGCAGCAAACGGACCAACACGACGCTGACGCTCGCTTACCGCAATGACGCCTTCATCGTCGCCGGCTTTGCCTATGACTATCACGATTATCTTGAGGACAATGTCGCAAGCGACTGCGACTACAACGTTTTGACCGGCAAGGGCAAAAGCAGCAAGATGCAGCCCGATGGCACCACAAAGCAGAAGACCGTGGCGGTGGAAGGCAAGGTCATTGCCTTTTCGGAGTGGAGCCCCGGAATAGGCTTCAGCGCCTGCGGCGAGTGAGGCACGCCGCACCATCGGATTTTCCGATAGCACTATCGTTTTCTTCCGTTTCCGCTTCGAGCCCAGACCTGCGACTTCCCTGACCAAGTGATCGTCTGTGGAAGCGAAGGATGGCGGATATGGCAAACAGGAAAGTTCTGGTCGTCGGCGGCAGTTCGGGGATGGGTCTGGCGCTGGCAAGGCAGAGTCTCGAGGCTGGCGCCGAGGTTGTCATTGCCGGGCGCAACGAGGACAGGCTGAAGCGCGCCCGCGAGCAACTGGGCAACCCCGCCGCGCTGGACACGGTCGCGGTCGACATCACCCGGGAGGATCAGGTCGCCGCTTTGTTCAGGCGGATCGGCCGGCTCGACCATATCGTCAGCACAGCAGCCGATATCGAAGGCGCCTATGAGCTGTTGCCTGCGCTCGAGCTGAAGGCGGCGCAGAGGGTGGTGGAAAGCAAATTCTATGGGCCGCTGCTGCTGGCCAAACATGGCGCGCCGATGCTTTCGGCCACGGGCTCGATCACCTTCACATCAGGCATCGCGGCCTATCGGCCGGCGGCGCGGGGCTCGGTCGTCGCCGCGGTCAATGCGGCGCTGGAGGGGCTCGTGCGGGCGCTCGCCATCGAGCTGGCGCCCATCCGCGTCAACGCGGTCTCGCCGGGCTGGGTCGACACGCCGATCTGGACCTTCGTTGCCGGTGACAAGAAGGACGACACGCTGAACGCGATGGCAGAAAGGCTGCCGGTTGGACGGGTCGGACAACCCGACGACATCGCCGACGCTATTTGCTTCTTGATGGGCAACGCTTTCACGACAGGGACGACACTGCATGTCGAGGGCGGGCATCGGCTGGTATAGCCGGCGCGAAATTGTCGCCCGCGGCCGCCAGCAGCAGTTTCAAGGCTGGCGGCTGCACCCGCCTGCGGCGCCAGATCATGGCAATCGACGCCGTGCGGACCGGGCCCGGCCAGGGCATTTCGATGACCTCGCCACGATCGAGCGCCGCGACCACGGCCAGGCGCGGCACCAGACCAAGGCCGGCCCCAGCCGCCACCAGGCGCGCGATCGTGCCGATGCTGCCGACTTCGGCGGCAAGCCTCGGCGATGCAAGGCCTGCCTCGGCAAAAGCCTTGTCGAACAGGTGCCGATAGATGCATCCAGCTTCGGTGACGACGAAGCTCATTTTGCCGAGCGCCGTCAGATCGCCTCTCATCGCTGCCCCCTCAGGAGGAACGACAAGGATCAATGGTTCCGCCGATAGCGTCCGTCTGGCGAGGCGTTCGTCGACCTTCTCGAAACCGTCCCTGTCGAAGCAGAAGGCGACGTCGATCTCGCCATCTTCCAGCTTGCGCACGAGATCACCGCTGCCCGCGACCTTCAGCCGAAGATCGACGTCGGGATGGGCGGCCTGGAAATCCGGGAGCCATTGCGCCAGCTTCGCCGAGGCGATCGTCTCCAGCGCGCCGATCGTCACCGATCCGGCGGCGTGTCCGGCGGTCACGTCCACGGCCGCCCGTGCCTGTTCGATCAGCATCAGAATGTCCACGGCATAGGATTTCAGCGTGACGCCCGCCGGCGTCAGTTGCAGGCCCTGCTTCGACCGCGTGAACAGGGCCGTGCCAAGCTCGGCTTCAAGCGTCTGGATCTGATCGCTCACGCTCGATTGCGCGAGGCGGATCTCCTCCGCGGCGCGCGTGATGTTTCGGCACCGCGCAACCGCGAGGAACGTCTTGAGCAGTCTTGGATGCATCAGTGACCCGTATTGACTGCTTCACTGCAGCTGCGGTTTTTTGAGAAAGCTGTTGCGGTCGGCCGACTTGACGCGCAGCCAGGTTTCGCGGCCGTCGCGCACCACCCGCAACGGGATCTCGGCGCCTGCCGGATTCTGCCATAGCTTGCGGTAGAAATCGGCGAGCCCATCGACTTCGCCGTCGCGCACATCCGAGATGATGTCGCCCTGGCGCAGGCCGGCTTCGGCGGCCGGGCTGCCTTCGGCGACGCTCATCACCACGACCTCGCCATTGCTTTCGGCGGAGAAGGCGCCAAGCCAGGGGCGCGGTGGCTTGGCAACTTGGCCGCGTGTCAGGAGATCGTCGAGGATGGGCGGCAGAAGGTCGATCGGCACCACCATGTTGATATCGGCGATCTCGCCGGCGCGGCTCATTTGCAGCCGCAGCGAACCGATGCCGAGCAGTCTGCCGTCCTGCCCGATGAGTGCCGCACCTCCCCATGACGGATGGGCGGGCGCGGTGAAGATCGCCTCGTCCAGGAGGTACTCCCAATAGCCGGCGAATTCCTGCTTGGTGACGATGTGCGCGCTGACCGACTGGCCGATGCCGTCGGCCAGCACGACGGGATCGCCGGCCATCGCCTTGGCCGCATCGCCGAAAGCCACCGCGGGCAGGCCGAGCGGGGCCAGCGCCTGCACCAAGCCGAAGCCCGATTCCTGGTCGTAGGCGAGCGCGTGCGCGGGAACCACGCGCCCGTTATGATCGGTCAGCCAGACTTCTTCCGCCTCGGTGATGAGATAGCCGATGGTGAGCACCAGACCGTCGTCGCGAATGACCACGCCGCTGCCCTCCCGGCTCGTGCCCAGCGCATTCGCGGTGAAGGCGTCGTCGGGGATCGAGGCGCGCACCGCCACGATGGACCGCAAAATCGTATCGATGGTCATGCTCTCAATCCCGGCAATATTCATGGCGGCCGCCAAAGGCCCGATATCCTCTATAGGTATGGCGCACGTGACGAGGCGCAAGGGCATCCGTGATCCCTTCTCCCGCAGCTGCGGGAGAAGGAGGACGTGCGGCATCGACGATAGTTCAACACAAGTTGAACTATCCGCAGCCCGCACTATCTGTACCCTGCGTTGAGCTGAACCCTGTCCTATCCAACCTCCCGCTTCTACCGCGCTAGTGATCTTCCCAAGCCCTCCCAACAAAGGCCTCCCGAGATGAACCAATACACACCGCCGAAAGTATGGACCTGGAACAAGGAAAATGGCGGCGCCTTCGCCAGCATCAACCGGCCGATCGCCGGCCCGACGCATGACAAGGAGCTGCCGGTCGGCAAGCATCCGCTGCAGCTCTATTCGCTGGCGACACCGAATGGCGTCAAGGTGACGATCATGCTGGAGGAGCTCCTGGCGCTCGGCCACAAAAGCGCCGAATATGACGCCTGGCTGATCAGGATTAACGACGGCGACCAGTTCGGCAGCGGCTTCGTCGAGGTCAATCCCAACTCAAAAATCCCGGCGCTGATGGACCGCAGCGGGCCAAAGCCGATCCGCGTCTTCGAATCCGGCTCGATCCTGGTGCATCTGGCCGAAAAATTCGGCGAATTCCTGCCGACCGAGCAGCCGGCGCGCGCCGAAACCCTGTCATGGCTGTTCTGGCAGATGGGCTCGGCGCCCTATCTCGGCGGCGGCTTCGGCCATTTCTACGCCTATGCGCCGGAAAAGATCGAATATGCCATCGACCGCTTCGCCATGGAGACCAAGCGCCAGATGGACGTGCTCGACCGGCGCCTCGCTGAAAGCGAATATCTCGGCGGCGATGACTACACGATTGCCGATATAGCCGTGTGGCCCTGGTATGGCGGGCTGGCCAAGGGCCGCATGTACAATGACGCCGGCGAGTTCCTGTCGGTCGCGGAATACAGACACGTGCAGCGCTGGGCCAACGCGATCGACGCGCGGCCGGCTGTGCAGCGCGGCCGCATGGTCAACCGCGCCTTCGGCGAGCCGGCGATGCAGCTGCACGAGCGCCACGACGCCAGCGATTTCGACACCAACACGCAGGACAAGCTGGCGGCGGAGTGAGCAGAGCGACGGAGCTGAGCGGATGACGCGCCGATCTCCCCGGGGGAGATCGGCAGCTTCAACCCGCCACGTCTCGACGGCGGATCAGGATTGCACAAGCCGCAGGCAGGCTTCCGCGCTGCCCAATCCCAGGCATATGTATTCGGAAATATATACTGATTGACTAAAGTAACGGAACGTCCAATGCACATTCCCAGAACCGAACAAGTCCGCTTTCAAAAGGCTTAGACCATAATGTCTATTTCGGGAACATCATGATCTAAGCATATAGATATTCAGCCGGATTGGCGTCGAATCTCGACACGTCGTAAAACCGGATACCGTCTCGATGGTCCAGCACTCACGGGTCGCGGATCACCTGTGTGTCTTTCGCCCGGTTCTATAGATCAGCCGGACGACGAACACAAAATATCCAACCTGCAAAACGATCAGGGTCAGGACTGTCCAGCCCAGCGCCTTCCAGATTGAACCGGTTGCCAAAAAAGTCGAGAGCGCCACGACGAGTGACGCAGTGGTCATCCCCACCAGGAACTGTGGAAAATTCATTGCTTTTCAAGGCCGTCCCGGGCTTGCAACAGCCGCGACGACCCCCCTTGCCCATTTACCCCAGACCAACGTTTTCACCCTTTCAATGGTTGCGCAAGTGGCAAATGGAACAGAAGTGTGCACATATTTAACGCAATCTTTGGTTGAGGCTCTACCTTGGCTATCGCTGGTCCATTCAAAAAGAGACGACCTGTAACGGGAGGACATGATGGAAATTTGTTGCGCGCCGGACACTCCGGGCGCAACGTAGGCCCTACGGACTGACATAAAATAAGAATATCAGTCCATGGGAGGGATGGGGAACATGGCGCTCAAGGTAATCGGCGCGGGATTCGGACGCACGGGCACATGGTCGACCTTTGCCGCGCTGAACAGGCTCGGCTTTCCCTGCTATCACATGCAGGAAGTGATCCTCAACAAGGCCAACAAGGGCCACCTCGCCTTCTGGCGCAAGGTGGCGAACAGCAAGCCCGGCACGCCGCACGACTGGGACCGAGCGTTTGCCAACTACACGGCGACGGTCGACAATCCCGGCTGCTGCGTGTGGCGGGAATTGTTGGCCGCCTATCCCGATGCCAAGGTGCTGCTGACGCTTCACCCGCGCGGCGCCGAAGGCTGGTACGACAGTACGATCGATACGATCTACTTCACCGAAAATCTCTGGCAGTTCAAGATTTTGGAGTGGCTGACGCCGTTCGGCCGGAAATTCGGCGACATGTCGCGCAAGCTGATCTGGGGTCGCGTGCTGGCCGGCGTGATGAACGACCGCGAGCGGGCAATCGCGCGCTACAACGCCTACACCGAGGAGGTGAAGGCCGCAGTGCCGCCGGAAAAACTTCTGGTGTTCACGGTGACCGAAGGCTGGGGGCCGCTGTGCCGCTTTCTCGGCGTGGCGGAACCGCAGGAGCCGTTCCCGAACCTCAATGACCGCGAAAGCGTCAAGAAGGTGATCCGCGACGTCATCAAGGGATCGTATATGATGCTCGGTCTGTCGATCGCGGGGATGGTGGCGGTGCTGGCTGGGCTTTGGTGGTGGCTGGGATAGACAGGCAGCAACCGTGCTGTCCGATCACCGGCCAATCGGCCCTATTCGGGCGAAGGCACCGGCGGCTTGTTCGTCATGGTGGCGCCGAAGGCAGCGGCTATGACGGCGGCTACCCCCAGGCATTGCAGTCCGGTCAGGATCTCGTGCAGGAACAGGAACCCCGCCAGCGCGCCCAGCGCCGGCTCCAGGCAGGTCAGCGTGCCGTAGAGCCTGGCGGGCATCCTGGTCAGCGCCACCATCTCCAGCCAGAACGGCAGGGCGCTGGAAAACAGCCCGACCAGCAGGGCGCCGGCCAGGATCGACGGCGCGACCAGCGCCGGCCCCGCCTCGGCCACGCCGAACGGCAGCGCAAGCACCGCGGCGATTGCCAGGCCGTAAGCCGTGGTCTGGCCGCCAAGTTCCGCGCCCGCCTTCTGCGCGAACACGATGTAGAGTGCCCAGAAGCCGCCGGCCGCCAGCGCCAGCATCACGCCGGTCGGATCGAGCGCCTGGCGCGAATGGACGAGGGGCGACAGCAGCACGATGCCGGCGACGGCAAGCGCCACCCAGGCGAAGTCGCTGCCGCGCCGCGACGATAGCGTCGCGACCAGAAGCGGGCCGGTAAATTCGAGCGCCACCGCGATGCCGAGCGGGATCGTCTTGAGCGCCGCATAGAACAAAAGATTGAGCGCGGCGAGCGTCACCCCATAGGCGATCAGCCACGGCCAGACGGCTTTGGACGGCCGCACCCGCCAGGGCCGCAGCACCGCTGCCAACATCAGCGCGCCGACGACCAGCCGCAGCGCCGTCGTGCCCTGCGCGCCGACCAGCGGAAACAGGCCCTTGGCGAATGCCGCGCCGATCTGAATCGACACCATGGCGCCGAGCAGCGCGGCGATGGGCAGGGGTGCAGAAACAGGTTTGATAACCGGCATCGACGTCACGGTGGTTGGTCCTCCCCTGCCGCCGGGCTATGCGCGACGGCATGCGGCGGAGATAGGACCAATGGGCTTGCCTGTCGTGAGGCAGCGAGGGGTGGTTGGGTGGGGCAAGCAAAGACTCTGATAGACGCTGCCGGGACAGCGCCCCCCTCTGTCCTACCGGACATCTCCCCCTCAAGGGGGGAGATTGCGCGCTCAGCCGCTTTCGCCAATCTCAAGCGTTGCAGAGGTGAGCGGAGCGCTGAGGCTGCTGATCTCCCCCTTGAGGGGGAGATGTCCGGCAGGACAGAGGGGGGTACTGTCCCGCCGGCGTCAAAAATTACTACAGGCGCAACACTGCCGCTCAGGCCGACATCGCCAATGGCCTTGCGCTCTTGTTGGGAATCTGGATGTCGATATCCAGCGTCGACATCGTCTCGCCGCGCTCCATCGAGACCTGCAGATAATCCTGGTCGATCTGCACATGCCTGGCGATGACGGCCATGATCTCCTCGCGCAAGATGGAGACGAGATCGGGCTGGCTGCGGCTGCGGCGCTCATAGGCGAGCAGCACCTGCAGCCGCTCGCGCGCCACCGGCGCGCTGCCGCGCCGCTTGAAAAGGTCCAACAGGTTCATGCTGCCCTCCTTCCAAAAAGTCGGTCGAGAAAGCCCTTGCGCTCGAACGGCACGACGACCGGCAGCTCCTCGCCTTCGAGCCGTTTGGCCGCCTCGATATAGGCGCGGGCGGCGGAATTGGTGGGATCGCTGAGCGTCACCGGCGAACCGAGGTTGGAGGCCCTGAGCACGTCCTGGCTCTCGGGAATGATGCCCAGCAGCGGCGTCGACAGGATCTCCAGAACGTCGTCGATCGAGAGCATTTCGCCGCGCGCCGCGCGGGCGGCATCATACCGCGTCACCAGCACATGCTTGGCGATCTGCTCGCCCCGCTCGGCCTTGACGGTTCTGGCATCGAGCAGGCCGATGATGCGATCGGAATCGCGCACCGAGCTGACTTCCGGGTTGGTGACGATGACCGCCTCGTCGGCAAAGCGCATGGCAAGCTGCGCGCCGCGCTCGATGCCGGCCGGGCTGTCGCAGAAGACATAGTCGAACACCGAGCGCAGCTTGTCGATCACCTCGCCCACGCCCTCCTCGGTCAGCGCATCCTTGTCGCGCGTCTGCGAGGCCGGCAGCAGGAACAGCGTCTCGACCCGCTTGTCGCGGATCAGCGCCTGCGAGAGCTTGGCCGTTCCCTGGATGACGTTGACCAGGTCGAACACCACCCGCCGCTCGGCGCCCATGATCAGGTCGAGATTCCTCAAGCCGACGTCGAAGTCGACCAGGGCCACCTTCTTGCCGGTTCTCGCGACCGCGGCACCAAGGGCGGCCGTCGAGGTCGTCTTGCCGACGCCCCCTTTGCCTGAGGTGACCACCACTACCTTGCCCATATATGCCTCCATTATTGTTGTTGGGATCGTCAGTTGAACGGCGCGATGCGCAGCGTGTCTTTTTCGAGAAAGGCCTGGACCGCTTTGCCGCGCAAGGACGGCTCCATCTCCTCGGCGGTGCAATACCAGCCGTCGACCGACAGCAGCTCGGCCTCGTTTTTGCGGCAGAAGATGCGCGCCGCCGAATGGCCGAGCACACCGGCCGACGCGCGCCCGCGCAGCGTGCCGTAGACATGGATGGAACCGGCGGCGACGATCTCCGAACCGGAGGCGACGGAGCCCAGCACGATGACATCGCCATGCGCATGAAAGACCGACTGGCCCGAGCGGATCGGCGTCTTGACCATAAGCGTGGCCGGCGCTTCCGGCTGCCTGTCTTCTGGCTGCTTGCCCTGTTCCGGCCTGCCTTCTTCCGCCCTGCCAATCTCTTCCGGCCTGCCCTTGCTGTCGGCCTGCATGAGCAGCCCGGCGGTGGCCTCCTTGGCGCCGATCAGCACTGGCGGCAGATTGGACTCGAGTGCGGTGTTGCCGTCGAGCTCGATGGCATAGATGCGGATGCCGCGCAGGCCAAGCTCAGCAACCAGCGCTTCGATCTGTCTGACCTCGGGCTTCAACGTGTTGAGATTAAGCACCACCGGCCGGCCGACAAAATAGCCCGGCGAGTTGCCGATCCAGCGATCAAGGCTCTCCAGCCACTCCGAAAGCGGCGCCTCCGGCGTCAGCGTGAAGGCGACGAACGAGCGGGCGCGAAAGCGAATGGATTTGGTCTCGACGGGGGCGGCGAAGGTCACGGACAGCGATTCCTTACTGATAGGTAAACGCTAGCCAGCCATGGTTAACGAAAGGTTAACGGAGGGGGTGTTTGCGGCATCTGGAAAGCTGTTACTGACAGACTTGGCGGTGTCAGCAGCCTTGCGGACAGCGCTGGAAATTGCCTGCCCTTCCTCGACACCTTGCTGGCTAAGTGTCCTTAGCTGCCTCCTCGATCAGTTCCGCTAGCAAGCTAGAGAACCGCTCGTCAGTCCTATCCCCTATGTTTCCCACTTCTCTCGCCACGATCCCGGGCGAAGAGACTGACACTTCCCCACTCAGATGAACGTCTACCGTGAACGTCCTTCTGACTACCTCCTCCCCCTCAATTCCCCGCTTCCTGTAGACTTGGAACCGAATAGACGGTGTTGACGCTTTGGCTTGGCGGCCTGGCGCGGTGTCAATGTCGACGGTCACCTCGCCCGTCACGTCGGCTTGGGCCGCCTGCAACGACGCAACCACGACGTCGTTTAGCCAGGCCCTGGCTTGTGCGCCGAAGTCCACCCCCTCGGCCTTCTCATTGCCGACCTTCCCCTCTTGCTCACGGCGGGCTTCCTTCCCGCGATCAAGGGCTTCTTTGAACTTTGACATCATGGTTTGCCTCCGATTGTGAGCGCATGAGACCGGCCGTCACATCCGCCATGCTCCTCTAATGGGTAAACGCGCGGAATCGGCGTGCGTTGCGTGAGCGGAGCCCGTGGTTCGCCGCTGCGCACGGTAGTCTTCTTCCGGCGCGGTCGATCGCCGGTGTGGCGGCGGTGATCGCGGCGCTGTCGTGGTGGCTGGGATAGCGTGTCAGCAGCCGAGCGACAGCGCTGGAAATTGCCTGCCCTTTCCCACAAGATGCCTGGACATCCCTGAGGGTTCGACATGTGCAACCTCTACAACATCACCACCAGCCAGGAGGCGATCCGCCAGTGGACCCGCGCCCTGCGCGACATTCTTGGCAATCTCGAACCCTCCATCGACATCTACCCCAACCAGCCCGGCCCGGTGGTGCGCAACGCGCCGGACGGGACGCGCGAGCTGGCCAACCTGCTGTGGGGCATGCCGACGCCGATTGAGCGGGTGAAGGGCAAGGCCGACTACGGCACCACCAACATCCGCAACCCGCAATACGGCCACTGGCAGCAATATCTCGGCGTCGAGAACCGCTGCGTGGTGCCGCTCACCAGCTTCGCCGAACCGAGCCCGACGCCGGGCGACAAGGACCCGGATACCGGTATCCAGAGGAACTACTGGTTCGCGCTGAGCGAGGAGCGGCCGCTGTTTTTCTTCGCCGGCCTGTGGACGCACTGGCAAGGCGTGCGCAAGGTCAAGGACGGCCCCGGCGACTTCGAGCTCTACGGTTTTCTGACCACCAAGCCAAACGCCCTGATCGCGCCGATCCACGAGAAGGCGATGCCCGTCATCCTGACAACGCAGGAGGAAACCGAGACCTGGCTGACCGCGCCGTGGTCGGAGGCCAGGCACCTGCAGCGCACGGCACCCGACGACGCGCTGGTGATCGTCGAGAAGCCGGCGACGCAGATCAAGTTTGCGCCGCAGGCGCCGCCGCCACCGGCGCAGGGCTCGCTGTTCTAAAGTTTGAACTTCTGCAGCACCCAGATGTAGCCCTTCGGCGGATGGTCCTGGTCGATGAACTGGGTCTTCACCGTCGTGTCCGTTCGGCTGCATCGTTTGCACTTGAACCGGATGGCTTCCAGTGGCTTGTTCCAACCCACTACCTGCGCGACATCATTCGCCCGGAAGCGCCCGACATGGTAGCAGTGGCCGCATTCCACGATGAGCAGCATGTTGGCCTTCGCGGCACGCCCAACGCTGTCCATCGGCCCGGCCATGGCTCATTTCCGGGTCAAATAATCCTCGGGAAGCGGGAGCAGGCCAAGATTCGGCATCCGGAAATCGGGCTCCTTCTCCGCTACGCTGGCCATCACCTCATGCAATTTTTCGACAAGCCCGCAAAGCTGCCAATACAGCTCGCCATGCGCCTTCAGATTCAATTGCGACGAAAGCACCGTCTTGCGCAGGCTCAGCGCGTCCCTGATGATCGCCTCCGCATCCCTCGCCGACAGCCTGTCAAACCGGCTTTTTCGTCTGCCCATCGCGGCTCTCCCAATTTGTGAGCAACCGCCCCACCTACTGACAAATAGGAAGGCATTCCTCGCAGAGTCAATTCGCTCTTGACATTTTTGTTCCCGTTTTGTTCAATTTGAACAGAAACTAGTGGAGGCATCGCCATGGACCACATCGTGACGCTGGACAGCCGCCAGGAAGCTGCCCTTCAAACCATAGCCGACAAGTTCATTGCCCAGCACAAGGGCGATGCGGTGAAGGCGCTCAAGGAATGATTGTGCTTAATGGGCACTTGCAGGAGCGGCTGGACGCGGTGGAGGGAGCGCGCCGGGCGACGCGTTAAGCGCTCAGAGATGACGGTAGCAGGGCGCGTGTTCAATCGTGCCGTTCGAAGGTCGGCTTAGCGCCATGTTCAGACATTCGCGGTGCTTCTCCAGAGCGGACGTTAGCTCATCGGTAGGAGTCGACCTGCGGACCATGCCTGATGGTAGGTGCAAGGGAACGGCGTGACCCCCATGCGATGAAGCGGCGGTAGGCCGCCGCTCCGAATTTGAGCGGCCCGTCCGGCAACGCTATAATTGACCGGCAGGGGACGTTATCGATGACGCAAATCAGAGCCATGACTGAGCAGGACGTGCCGTCGGTATCGCGGCTCATTGGAGAGTCTTGGCGCAGGACGTACTCGCCAAATCATGGGTGCCGAGACCGCGGCCCGGATTTCGGATGAAGATCACACGCTGCAGCGGATTGCGGCGGAACTGACAGACACCAACAAAATGTCGTTCGTGGCAGAACGGCCAGACGGCTCGATTGCCGGCTACGCGATGGCTAAGATGAATGAAGCCGGCGACGTCATGCCGCCCATTCCGGCATCCCCAGCATCGCACTCGAAGTGCTCGAGGGAAACGACCGGGCAATGGCCTTTTACCGCAAACATGGTTCGAAGTGGTCGATCGCAGGACCGCGTCGCACGGTACAGAAGGCCATGCATCGTTGATTATGCGCAAACTGCTATCGCGCGCCTAGTCGGAACTCGCGCATCGAACAGTACATCACGTCTTCCGTCCCCAGCGCACCGGCGGCCTCCCCGTTCGCAATCCAAATAGACGTCATTCAGCTGTTTGACTGGCATGTCAGCGTGAGCGAACGCGAGGTCCTGAGCGTCAGAAGCCGACAATGAAGCCGGACTGATTGCGATCAGCACGGTGCCGAGCGTCCTTGGGGTCGCAGGTGTAGTGCCGTTCGAAGGTCCCGTCCGCGCGCCGCTGCTTGTCGAAGCCGCGATGTAAGGCTCGATCGCGCGTGGACCAGCCAAAGGGGATCTCGGCCGAGGCGTAGCCACTGCCGGCGGCCAACCGTTTCGGGATCGAGGCCGAAGCGATCCTAGTGCGCTCGATCGTCGTGCCGGCCGCGCCTGCCTCCGCATGCGCGGCTTCGCAAAGCGCATATGATTTCGTCACGTGAGATGCGGATGTCGCCAAGAACGTCATCGGGTAAACGGCTCAACTGGTCCGTTGCCGACAAGAGAGCTTTTCGCTCGGCGCGGAGGCGTAACCACCTGCGAAATGGACCAATGGCGGCAGCATGAATTATAACCATGATCAGATCGTCCCTTCATTGATCTGAATTGACCGGTACGGAACGGCGCGAACGGCACTCCGGGCGAGAGCGTCAGCCGTCCGCGAGGCAAGTTAGGCGTAGTGGTCGATGGATTGGTTTTGCCGCGGCGTGCCCATACGGCGCGCGGTGGCTGGCCCCGGGCCACGCATGTAATAAAGCTCCGGGCGGTAGCGCGGCGCGACGAATTTGCGAAACCCCGCAGCAAATTTTGTGACGGGAGCCAAGAATTTCATGACTGTTCCCTTTCCCTTCGCCGGCTTGCACACGAGCCGGCGGGCCTGACGTTGCAACAAGGATATGACAGTCGAACCAGGCTCGGCTGTGGGAATTCCCACACCGGGAAAACATTGGCGAAATCCGCTCCCAGTTTGCATCCCGGAAAGCGGGGCCTGCGGCCATCAAATTTCCTTGGATAGGGAGTAAGGTGAAGTACACTTGATTGAACAAGAGACCGTTGTGACAGGCTCTCTGGCCTTCATCTCAAGACTTTGCGATGCCGACCTCGCCGCGCTGACCAAACGGTGGCACGAGCGCAGCTATCGACACAACGAGCTAATCATTTCCCACGGCGACACTGGTCGCGATGTCTTCTTCCTGCTCGAAGGACGGGCTCGCGTGACACTGGTTTCAGCGGACGGCAGGGAGATAGCGTATCGCGATGTCGAACCGGGTGACATTTTCGGGGAGCTCGGAGGCATTGACGGGATTGCACGCTCTGCCAGCGTAGTCGCACTGGAGGCAACCCGCGCTGCACGGCTGTCCGGCACAGCATTCCGGGATATCGTGATGACCCACCCGACTTTTGCCTGGGTGCTGCTTGAGCATCTGTCTGCCCAGCTCCGGCGCATGACCGAGCGGGTATTCGAATACAGCACTCTGGTCGTGCGAAAACGGCTGATCGTCGAGCTCCTGCATCGGGCGGAGAAAGCCGCACTCGTGGACGGCGAGGTGTCCATAAGCCCGGCACCGACGCATTCCGAGCTGGCGGCGACGATGAGCACGCACAGGGAAGCGGTCTCGCGCGAAATGAGCGACCTCGCCAAGAGAGGCCTGATCGAAAAGCGCGGCAGCAGGTTATTGCTGCATGACGTCTCGGCACTACGGGCGCTGGTCGACAAGAAGGAATAGCGAAGGCTGTCGCTGCGGCGGGGGGGCACCGCACGTTTCATACTCCTCGGCCGCAAGTGATTACGGCATGCGGAAGGCTGCAACGCGGAATCGTGCCTGGGTCCTGCGTTCAAGAGTCCGCTTCGCCAAGGAGCCTAAAGGTCCGTTTCTGACAATCCGAGCCTCGAAGCTGCCGAGCTTGACCGCCATGCCTAATGTCACTTGTCCTGCCAGAAATCGAGCGGCATTTCGTACATAAGCTCGCGCATGAGGCGCGATACTTCCCGCTCCGTCCGGCGGTCCGACACGGTCTGGTCCTCCATTGCCATGTGCCTGCCTGCCACGCCGACGATCGCCCTCGCCTTTTTTCGAGCCTGCGCGATGACGACGTTCTCGATGTCATCGGGTGGCTCGAAGGCATAGACGAAGCGGCAGCCCATGGCTTCGGCGGTGGCCTGCATGGACTTCAGCGTGATGCCGCCATTGAGCTCGGCCCGTTCCGCCTGCGCGATGCGGGCGCGCGTCACCCCCATCCGCCGCGCAAGCTGCGCGCCAGACATGCCGAGCGCCTTGCGCACCGTACGGATCCAACCTTCCGGGGGTATATGAATATTGCCGCCCTGGGCGAGATTCACCGTCGCCTGGTACTGCTCCCGAACAGCCTGTTTAACGCTCATTGCAAACTCGTATATTGACGCAATAATCAAATCGTCAAGGTATATATATACAGAGAGGCCTGATCTGTCAATACTTATATTGACACTGCTCAGAGCCGAGGAACCCAGGCTTTCAAGAATCCCGAACAATCTCCGTATATGCCCGACCATCAAACCCCGAAAGCGCCAGCTCTCCCCCTCCTGCATCTCGACATGGGACGGACCGGAGCGGCACCTTCCCTCCGCCTTCCGGAAGGTCCAGCACGTGTTTGAAGACGCGCGAGGCGCCGCTCAGCTCACACTCGCACTGCCTGCGCGGGCCGCCGGAATAGGCTGGTAGGAATTGTCTTCCGGCCGATAGGAGCGGTAGCGGCTGAAGCAATATTGCACGTGGTCGGGCGGAAGCCGGCGGCGCCGGCTTCCTGCGACGGAACGTAGCCATCCATTGGCAACGTGTCGCTCGCCTCGACATAGCTGGCGCCATCGTCGGGAGGCTGTGCGGCGCGGTCGGCGCAGCGCCCGCATCGAGATAGGGCGAGATGCAGGGGCGCTGCTCTCCGCTGCAGGATGTATAGTGGTCGTCCCTTGCCTGTGGGAGCGGTAATGGCTTCGCGACGGCTTGTTGCGGGCTGGATTCAGGTTCCGCCAGGCATGCCGCGCAACTGCTTGGCGGGCACCGGCCACCAACGCCGCCTCAATGCCTCTTGAAATACTGCACCTCGCGTTCGTGCTTCTCGGCGGCCTCGCGGGTATCGAAGGTGCCGAGATTGCGGCGCTTGCCGGTCTTTTCGTCCTTCTTGCGCGAATAGAGGCGGTATTTTCCGTCTTTGAGTTTTCTGATCATCCTGTCACTCCCCGAGCTGCTGCTTCCCCTTGAGGTTGCGCGCGGCTTGCTCGATCGCCGCCCGGTCGTTGCCCAGGCTGTCGATCAGCTCCTGCGCCTGTTCGCCCGATATGCCGGTGCGTATCGCGAGGGCCTCCACCGTCAACACGTCGGAGCTCGCGACCTCGCGGGTTTCCGGCAGGGCATCGCCTGCCGTCAGCGGCAGGGCTGCCTCCCTGTCGATCTCGGCCTCGGCCCGGTGCCAGTGCCGCTCGGGATCGCCATGGATCCGGCCTTCACGTTCCCAGATCTGGTATGCGCGCTCACGAATCTTGTCTTCCCGGTCGTCGCCCATGTTGATTCCTCCTTTGGGTATCGGATGAACGCCGCGCCAACCCGAACGATCCAAGAAATCTGCGTGATCGTTGGGTGGAGTCGCAGAATGCGCCATGCACTGCGGCCGCCAGCCCGCCCTGCCTACTCGCACTGCCTGCGCGGGCCGCCGGAATAGGGCTGATAGCTGTTGTCTTCCGGCCGATAGGAGCGGTAGCGGCTGAAGCAATATTGCACGTGGTCGGGCGGAAGCCAGGCGGCGCCGGCTTCCTGCGACGGAACGTAGCCGTCCATTGGCAACGTGTCGCTCGCCTCGACATAGCTGGCGCCATCGTCGGGAGGCTGTGCGGTGCGGTCGGCAGCGCCCGCATCGAGATAGGGCGAGATGCAGGGGCGCTGCTCTCCGCTGTAGGACGTGTAGTGGTCGTCGCTTGGCCTGTAGGAGCGGTAGCGGCTTGCGCACCATTCTGCATGGCCGGCAGGCACCGCCTGCTGCTCGTCCGCTGGCGGCTGGAGAGAGCCGGTGACGGTGGAGTCGAGCGCCGAAGCTGCGGTGTCGGCGGGTTTCGAGGTGCGATCAACCGGGATCTCGCGGGCGGGCCGGGCGGGAAGGCGCTCAAGGCGCTGCGAGGCAGGGGCTACCTTCCGCGGCTCCCTCGGCCACAGTTCGGCGACACTCGAGGTCGGGGCGACCTGGCGCACCGGCTCGGCGATAAGAAGCCAGACAGCGAAGGCCAATCCGCTGGCGAAAACCGCCAGCGTCAGCATGAAGCCGCCAAGTACCGCCGATAGAGCTTTCACCCTGCGCTCCTCCCGTCATCTCTAAAATGCGAGGCATTGGATCCGGTTCCAACGAGGCGCGCCGGCAGGAGCTTTCGCGCTCAAGGGAAGGCCCCTCTCCGTCTCGGTTTCGCCGAGCCACCTCTCCCCGCTTTACGGGGCGAGGAACCCAAGCTTTCAAAGATCGCCGACAATCTCCATGTACGCCCTCACCTCCCCATCCTGCCCGCGAATCCGCCAGCTCTCACCGTCCTGCGCCTCGACATAGGACGGGCCAAGCGGCACCTTGCCTCCGCCATCCGGCAGGTCCAGCACATAGACGGGGTTGCAGATGCCCGACAGGCGCGCGCGCAAGGCGCTGGCCAGCGCCTGGCCCTCGGCGATCGTCGTGCGCCGATGCGCCATGCCGCGCGCGAGATCGCCGT
Source organism: Mesorhizobium sp. M6A.T.Cr.TU.016.01.1.1 (assembly GCF_003952585.1). NCBI lineage: Bacteria > Pseudomonadati > Pseudomonadota > Alphaproteobacteria > Hyphomicrobiales > Phyllobacteriaceae > Mesorhizobium > Mesorhizobium sp. M6A.T.Cr.TU.016.01.1.1. Next base: position 4,565,049 of record NZ_CP034452.1, on the reverse strand, counting down.
GGTGCAGGTAATAGGGCTTGACGCCGAGGCGGTACATCAGCTCCCGGCACAGCTCCTCCAGCACCTCGACCGTGTCATTGACGCCTTTCAGCAGAACGCTCTGGTTGAGCAGCACGAAGCCAGCCTGCCGCAACGTGCGGCAGGCCTGCTCGGCGGCATCAGTGATTTCACGCGCGTGGTTGAAATGGGTGACGACCGTGACCATCAGCCGGCCCTGCAGAGAGCGAACCAGCCCTGGTGTGACACGCGAGGGCAGAGCGACGGGCACGCGCGTGTGGATGCGTAAGAGCCGCACATGCGGAACCGCCTCGATGCGGGCGTGAATTTCGGCCAGCGCCTTGTCCGGCAGCGACAGCGGGTCGCCGCCGGTCAGGATCACCTCGCGGATTTCGGGATGGGCCTCGATATAGGCGAAGGCCGGCTCCATCGCCTCGCGCGAAAAACCCCGGCCGATCGAGGTCAGCGACTCCTTACGAAAACAGAACCGGCAATAGACCGCGCATTGATAGGTCGGAAACAAGAGAACCCGGTCGGCATGGCGATGCGTCAATCGCGGCACCGGACTGAAGGCATGATCGGCGATCGGATCGTCGAGCTCGCCTTCCTGCTCTGCCAATTCGTTGGCCGAAGGAATGACCTGCGCCCGGATGGGATCGGCGGGATCGTTCCAGTCGATCAGATCGAGATAGGTTTTTGGGATGCGAACCTTGTGGCGCGTGGCCGCGGCTTGGGCCGCCGCGCGCTCGGCTGGCGACAGTGGCAGCGAATCCAGATCGCGCACATGCCGCACGCCCGCGCGAACATCGTCCTGCCACGCGGCGTCGTCATCGGCCGGCATGCCGGCTGCATCGACAACCATGCTGGCGTCGGCGAGATGTGAGGTCATCGAGGGGCTCCTTGAATTCGGGGCTGGATACAGCATTGGAGCCGAGGCTTGAAGGGAATAAGCGGCGTTGCGATGGCACGGACGAAAAGGCCGCTCTCAGCTTCGGCGCCGCGACCCTGCTGCACCCTGCCCCATCAGCGCCCGCGTGATGTCCCAACGCGCCCGTCCGGCTTCATGATGATCTCGCGATGCGGATAGGGGATGTCTATGCCGTTTTCCCTAAAGGTGTCCCACAGCGCCAGCAGCACCCTGCCGCGCACGTTGGTGAGGCCTTGCTGCGGATCGTGGATCCAGAAGCGCAGGACGAAATTGAGCGAGGAGTCGCCGAAGTCCGTGAGCCAGCAGACCGGCCGCCGGCCCGCTTCGACCCGGCCGACGCTCGTGGCGGCCGCTATCGCCAGTTCACTGACCTTATGCGGGTCGGCATCGTAAGAGACCCCGAAATTGACGTCGAGCCGCACAAGGTTATCGCTGAACGACCAGTTGATGACCCTTTGGGTGATGAAGTCTTCGTTCGGGATCAGGTATTCGCGGCCGTCGCGCGTCACCACCGAGACAAATCGCGCCCGCAATTCGCGTACCCAGCCGAAGGTGCCTTCGAGCGAAATGGTGTCGCCCGGTTTGATCGACTTGTCGAGAAGGATGATCATGCCGGAGACGAAATTTGAAACGACCTTTTGCAGCCCGAAAGCCAGGCCGACGCCGACGGCGCCGGAGAATATCGTCAGAGCCGTCAGGTCGAGACCGACGGAAGACAGGGCGATGGCACCCGCGACCAGCACAAGGCCGACCTTTGCGACCTTGCCGACGAGGACGCGGATCGAGGGTGTCAGCTCTTCGGAGATCCGGACGCGCTCATCGATATATTTGCCGACGACCACCGAAAGCCAAACCGTGGCGATCAGCAGCAGCGCCGCTTTCAGCACCATGAGCGCCGAAAGGCGAACCGCGCCCAAAGGTATTGCGAGGCTGTCCAGGAAAGCCGCGGTGTCGTCATCGATGCCCAGGATGACGAGGGCCGCATAGATCCAGGTGAGCCAGGCGAGAGCCCGCGCGACAAAGCGGTTGCGGATGATGCGCGACAGCACCGACGCGAACAGCCACGCGAGGGATAGCGAGAGCGCGATAGTGATGAAATGGCTCCGGCTTGGCCAGGTGACGGCGCGCATGAGAAAGAGCGCGGCAAGCAGGAAGACCGTGAACAGGATCCAGTCGGTGCGCCGCAACAGGGCAACCACGACCCTCAACAGTCCGGGATGGCCCTTTATCTGGCGTGCCCGGTTCTCCACGAGCGGTTCGATGCGCTGCGCCGCAAGCTTCGCGACGAGGAAGAGCACGACGATGATTGCGGCCTGATAGAAAAACCACGGCGTGACGGCGTAGTCGAACCATCGGCTGGCCCAGGCCAGCGATTCATCGATGGCGTTGCGAAAATCCATTCCCACACGACCGTTATGGACTGGCGAACAGCAACTCGCCATCCACAATGTCGCCGGCCTCCTGAATGGTCAAGCCGACCACCAAGACGCCTTCCAGGCCTCCGCTCTGCGCATCAGCCCTGCAAGTCCGGCGGCTCCTGCCAAAGCGTTCGGGACAGTCAGGTATAGCCGCTGCCATAGGTGTGGATGTCTCGGGCGTCAGTTCGGCACCCGGTTCGAGCGCACGGCCGATCAGAAACAACCGCTGGAAATCGCTAACTCATAACATTAGCTTGCGCTCACATTAGCTTGAGCGTATGTATCTAAATTGGCCGGTGATCTACCCCCCAACCGGTTAGGCTCGGCGCCAGTCCCCCCCTCAGGCCAACGACGCCGGGCCGCTCCGGGCTTGGTCCGGGAAGCCCTGCTTTAAGTGCCCCCCACTGTTCCTGTCGCGGCAGTTGAGAAAGTCGACCGATCGTCGGCCTTTTCGATATCGATCAAGGGGCCTCGCCCACCGGCGGTGAACACATCGACGATGTCCCCTCAGGTGTCGGCCTTCCCGTCGCCAGCCATGGTCGCTAATCTCGGCTCAGGGAAAGGCTGGAGAAGAGGAATGGCGAACGACTTGTCGCCAAGGCTTTTGGCGATCGTCGATGCGCTGCCTTTGCGGCAGGGCATGCGGGTGCTCGAGATCGGCTGCGGACCGGGTGCTGCGGCGCGCGAGATCGCACGCCGGATTGGCGACGGCCACGTGCTGGCGATCGACCGCTCGGCCAAGGCCATCGCGCAGGCCAGGGCCGCCTCGCGCGCCGAGATTGCAGCGGGCCGGCTGAGCCTTCGTCAGGTCGCTATCGAGGACTTCAACCTAGAGGCGGACGAGAAGCCCTTCGACATTGCCGTTGCGGTGCGCGTCGGCGCACTGGACGGGCGTCATCCCAAGGCAGGAAAAATCGCCCTGCAACGGCTTGAGGCCGCGTTGACGGCGCAAGGCCGGCTGTTCATCGACGGCGGCGATCCGCTGCGCGAAATTGTGATACGCGGCTGAGCAGCCGGTGGCTTTCTCTCCGGAATCGAGGGTTTGAGTGACGGTGAGCGGCAGCGTCGGGCCTGCGCCTCAGCTCCTCAGCCCCGGCGCTTCCTGCCCGGTGCGCTCGACATATTCCGTATAGCCGCCGCCATAGGTTTGAATGCCCTCGGGCGTCAGTTCCAGCACCCGGTTCGACAGCGCTGCCAGGAAATGCCGGTCGTGCGAGACGAACAGCATGGTGCCCTCATACTGCGAGAGCGCCGTGATCAGCATTTCTTTGGTGGCGATGTCGAGGTGGTTGGTCGGCTCGTCCAGCACCAGAAGGTTGGGCGGGTCGAACAGCATCAAGGCCATCACCAGCCGCGCCTTCTCGCCACCCGACAGCACCCGGCATTTCTTCTCGATCTCGTCACCGGAAAAGCCGAAGCAGCCGGCAAGCGCCCTGAGCGGCGCCTGGCCGGCCTGCGGAAACGCGTCCTCCAGCGTCTGGAACACGGTGCGTTCGCCCTCCAGCACTTCCATGGCGTGCTGGGCGAAATAGCCCATCTTGACGCTGGGCCCGCGCGCCACCGTGCCATTGTCCGGCTCGGAAGCACCGGCCACCAGCTTCAAGAGCGTCGACTTGCCGGCGCCGTTGATGCCCATCACGCACCAGCGCTCGCGGCGGCGCACCTGGAAATCCAGCCCCTCATAGATCGAGCGACTGCCATAGCTTTTGTGGATGTTCTTCAACGTCACCACGTCCTCGCCGCAGCGCGGCGCCGGCTGGAAATCGAACGACACCTTCTGGCGGCGCTTGGGCAGCTCGACGCGGTCGATCTTCTCCAGCTTCTTCACCCGGCTCTGCACCTGGGCGGCATGCGAAGCGCGCGCCTTGAAACGCTCGATGAAGGCGATCTCCTTGGCCAGCATCGCCTGCTGGCGCTCGAACTGCGCCTGCTGCTGCCGGTCGGCGATCGCCCGCTGCTGCTGGTAGAATTCATAGTTGCCGGAGTAAGCGGTCAGCGAGCCGCCATCGATCTCCACCACCTTGTTGACGATGCGGTTCATGAACTCGCGGTCGTGCGAAGTCATCAGCAGCGCGCCGTCGTAACCTTTCAGGAACTGCTCCAGCCAGATCAGGCTTTCCAGGTCGAGATGATTGCTCGGCTCGTCGAGCAGCATGGCGTCGGGCCGCATCAGCAGAATCCTGGCCAGCGCCACGCGCATTTTCCAGCCGCCGGAAAGCTTTCCGACGTCGCCGTCCATCATCTCCTGGCTGAAGCCGAGGCCGTCGAGCACCTCGCGGGCGCGGCCATCCAGCGCATAGCCGTCGAGCTCCTCGAACCGCGCCTGCAGGTCGCCATAGCGGGCGATGATGGCGTCCATTTCACCTGATCGCTCCGGGTCGCCCATGGCGGCTTCGAGCTCGCGCATCTCGGCTGCCACTTCGCTCACCGGCCCGGCGCCGTCCATCACTTCGGCGACAGCGCTACGGCCTTCCATGTCGCCGACATCCTGGCTGAAATAGCCAATAGTGACACCGCGATCGACCGAGACTTGGCCCTCGTCGGGCTGCTCCTCACCGTTGATCATGCGAAACAGCGTCGTCTTGCCGGCGCCGTTGGGGCCGACCAGCCCGACCTTCTCGCCCTTCTGCAGGGAGGCAGAGGCTTCAATGAAGACGATCTGCCGGCCGTTCTGCTTGCTGATGCTTTCCAGTCGAATCATACTTTTCACGCGTGCCCAAGGGATTTTCCCTGGCCCAATACGCGATAGGCCGCGCCTGCGGAAGCCCGCAAATCAATGGGAATACGTCGCCAGATAGATGCCGGCCAGATAGATGCCGGAACGATCCGCTGAGCGTTCAGATCGAGTTCGAACTGAATTAGCGGAACCTTGGATATCGCCGGCAGTTTAGAAAGATAGGCTCAAACACCGAAAGGAGGATGAGATGAAGACGCTAACCGCTATTTTGCTCGCCACCTCTATGATCGGCCTGACCGCCGGCACGGCAAGCGCCACTTGCCATGAGACGACCGCATCGATCGAAGCTCAATCAGGCATCGCAAAAGACGCAACGCGTGCGCCCCTCGAAACCGACGCGAATACCGGCAACAGGGTCGAGGGCGGCCCGGCCAGCAAGGACGCCAACACCATGCCGCTTGCCAACCAGGAAGGCGGTGGGGATAAAAACCTTGCCACTTCGCAGCAGGATGTCGAAGCGCAGCAGGAGGGCGAAAAGACGGCAGCGGCCAAAGCCGACCCCTGCAAGCCGGATTGACGCGGATTGAAAGACTGGCCGCAGACGCTGCGCTGGATGCCGTGGCACCAGCCGAAGCGCGATGTTACCCAATCCCTCCCGTCTCCGCATAGGCGCCGGCGACGCGTCCGTCCTCAAGACGCACGACGGCGGTGACGATTGAGCCGTACGAGCCGCGCCAGACGCTGTGGATCGCCTGGTGCGTGGCAGCCGGTACGACCGCACGCCCGGTGAAGCGCGCGCCGGTCCGCTGCATGGCCACAGGCTCGCCGTTGACATGAATTTTCACGCTGGTCTCGGCTCCGGCCTCGCCATGCACATCAAGCGTGATTGTTATCTCGTCCTGGCCACCCGCATGCCGCGCCTCGGCGGCAAGCGTGACGGTCACCGGCACATCCTTGGTCGTGATGTCGCCATGCCGGGCGGCAAAGACATCGTCGGCCAATTCCGGCGTGCGCGGCGGCCGGGTGCGGCGCTGGCCAGCGTGCTCGAAGTCGCCAGCCAGCCGAAGCAGTTTCGTATCCTCATAAGCCTTGCCGGCGAAGGTGAGGCCGACCGGCATGCCGATATCGGCCATCGTGCCCATCGGCACGGTGACGGTCGGAATACCCAGGTGGCGCGGCACAAGATTGCCGTTGGCGACCCAGGTGCCGTTGCGCCACGCAAGTGCCGCGGACGCCTCGTTGACATCCGCGTCGGCCGGCCCGACATCGGCGACGGCGGGAAACACCACCGCATCGAGCCCTTGCGCGTCGAGCCAGTCCTCGAAATCGATCCGCCGCGTCGCCTCCAGGCCCTTCAAGCCGGCCTCCAGCTCGGGAATGGCCTCGAACGGTGTGACGCCGCGCATGGCTCGCTCGGCATATTCCGCCAGATCGAAACTGTCGTCATAGCGGTCCGGCAGCGTGCCCGGCGGCTGAGGAAAGATTTTTGCGCCGTCGACCGAGGCGAGATCGGGGATGGCAGGGTCCGCATTGGCGCGCAGGAAATCGTCCCAAGCCGAAATGCATAGGTCCCATATCTCGCGCTCGGCGAATTCTTCCTGAACCAGCCCACGATCGACCATGTTTTTTGTGCCCGGCCGGTCGCGCTCGTAGTTGGAGACGACGGGAAAATCGACCTCGACCACATCCGCGCCGAGCCGTCGCAAATCCGCTGCCGCCTGCTCCCACAGCTTGAGCACCGACGCGCGGGTCTGGATCGGAACGTCAACCTCCGTGTCGCGGCCGATATACATGCGAGGAACGCCGAGCCGCATGCCTTGCAGCGCCCCCTCCGGCTCGAGTCCGGCGTAGCGCGGCGGCCGCACGGCCGAGCTCCTCGGCAATGCCACCCAGGGCTGCGCACGCCAGAAATCGCCCCTGGTGTTCGGGTCGTCGGCGACGATCACGTCGAGCAGTTCGAGCATATCGGCAACGCTGCGCGTATGCGGCACCACCACGTCCATCGTCGGCACCAGCGGCCAGTTGCCACGCACGGAAATGACGCCACGCGACGGCGTGTAGGCGACCAGCGCGTTGTTCGACGCCGGCGCCCGGCCGGAGGACCATGTCTCCTCGCCCAGCCCGAAGGCGGCGAAGCTGGCGGCGGTCGCGGTGCCGGAGCCGTTCGACGATCCAGAGGCGAAGGCGGCGGTCAGCCAGTCGGCATTGTAGGGGCTTTCCGCCCGGCCATAGACGCCGCGCTGCATGCCGCCATTGGCCATCGGCGGCATGTTGGTCAGCCCGATCAGCACCGCGCCGCCGGCCCTCAGTCTTCCGATGGTAAAGGCGTCCTCGTTGGCGGTGAGGTGCTCGAAAGCGGGCGAGCCGGCGGCCACCGACAAGCCCGCCACCTTATAGCTGTCCTTGGCGGTGTAGGGGATGCCGTCCAGCGGCCCGAGCGTCGCGCCGTCCCGGCGGCGCCGGTCGGACGCGTCCGCCTCTTCGAACATCTTTGGATTGAGCACGGGAACGGCGTTGAGGGTGATGCCATGCCGGTCGTAGTGCGCAATTCTGCGCAGGCAGGCGCCGACCAGCTCGACGCTGGTGACGGTGCCGGCCTCCAGCGCCCGCCGCAACTGTTCGATCGACGCCTCGACGAAGTGGAGATTCGTCATGTTCGGTCCCTACACCCTGGGCGACGATGGGGCCTTGGGCCGATTTTGTACAGGTCGCGTTTGCCCTCGAAACTAATCTGCGCGGAGGAGCTTACGGCGATCACTCCGGCGCGCCCGGAAACAGCGCTACCGCGTCACCGCCGCCTGCCGGCCAGTCCCGGATGGTGCGGTCGTAGCCGCCGGTCAGCACCGTGCCGTCGGCGGCGAATGCCACCGCGTAGACTGGGCCGGACCGGCTGTCGAACAGGGCGGTCTCGTTGCCGGTTTCCACGTCCCACAGCCGTGCCGTGCCGTCGAGCGAACCGGAGAGCAGCCGCTTGCCGTCGGTCGACAGCGCCAGCGCATAGACCGTACCCGAATGACCATCGAGGCGGCGGACTTCGCGACCGACGTCGAGATCCCAAAGCTTCATCGTATAGTCGCCGCTGCCGGTGATCAGATGGCGCCCGTCGGCCATGAACACCACGCCATAGGGGCCGCGCTCATGCCCGTGCCAGCTGCGCAGCTGCTTGCCGGTGCCGATGTCCCATAGCTTCAGCGTGCCCTCGATGCTGCCGCTGATCGCGCGTGTGCCGTCCGGCGAGACGGCGATCCCGCTGATCGACCAGTCGTGCCCCGGCATCACATACAGCACCGAGCCTTTCTCGATATCCCAGACGATGACCCTGCCGATGTCGTGCCCGCTGACCGCACGTTTGCCGTCGGGACTGATCGCGAGCTTGTTAACGCCACCGTTCTGGCCTGACGAGAATACGTGCAGCACAGCGCCATCGGAGAGCTGGCGCAGCACGATCTCGCCATCGTCGCCGGCCGTCAGCGCCCGCGCCCCATCGGGCAGGAAAAGCGCTGTCCGCGCCATGTCCTTGTGGACGCCGAGGGTGCGGATCAGGCGCTTGCCCTCGATATCCCAGAGCTTGATCGTGCGGTCGGTGCTGGCGCTCAGGATCGAGTGCCCGTCAGGCGCAACTGCCAGCCAGACGACGGGCTCGCGGTGGCCATCCGCCTGCGTCGGCTGCGGCGGCGGAGCCTGGGGCAGCGGCGCAACAGTCTGCGGTGGCGGGGCTGGAGCAGCCTCCGGCGGTGAGGCGGGTGGGGCAAGCGCGATCTCGGATGGCGAGGCAGGAGCCGGCGGCTGTACCGGTTCCGCGCTGGCGACGTCTTCGCCCTTCGGCGTGCTCGGCGCGGGTTGCTCGGCGGTCAGGCTTTTGCCGGCGTCCTGTGGCTGTCGCAACCAGGGGCCGAGTTGGTCGGCCACCAAAGCGAGTACGGCAAGGAACGGAATGACGACGAAGATCTTCCGCAGGCGTGATCGTCCGGCGGGTTGCGTTTCGGCACCCCTGCCGAACAGCGGCACCTTCGGATCTTGCGTCGATCGGCCCGGCAACAGGCCGGCCCAGAACAGCAGGGCTGCAAGGGCTGAGCAAACGCCCGCCGCCCCGACCAAAGCCAGGCGCACGGACGCGAAGCCTTCGCCGGCGCCCTCGCCGCCCAGCGCGAAATACACACGTGTGAAACAGAGCAAGCCGATCGCCAGCAGCAGCACCGCAAGCAGCCTGTCGACAAACCTGTTCATCGGGCTCCCCTCGGGCCGCTATCCGCTTCGCCCGCAATGATGCCGGTCAGCGCCGGGCTTGTCGATGTCCTTCTGATAGTAGCCAATCTCCCCCACAGGGAGATTGGCTCTCCCCCCTCACCGCAACTCCACCCACACCGGCGCGTGGTCGCTGGCGCCGGTCTCGCCGCGCACGTCGCGGTCGATCTCTGCCCCGGTCAGCCGACGCGCCAGCTTCTTCGACAGCAGGATGTGGTCGAGGCGCATGCCGGCATTGCGCGGCCAGCGGTTGCGGCGGTAATCCCAGAATGTGTAGAGCGTGTCGCTGGGGTGCTTCTTGCGCAACGCATCTAACCAGCCCTGGTCGAGCAGCGCCGCGAACGCGGCGCGGCTTTCCGGCTGCACCAGCGCGTTGTCGTCATAGGAGCGGGTCGGGTAGATGTCGCGCGGCTCGGGCACGACATTGTAGTCGCCGGCCAGCACCACCGGCAGCCCGGTGTCGAACAATTCCGCGGCATGCGCGTTCAGGCGCTCGTGCCAGGCGAGCTTGTACTGGAATTTCGGACCGGGCTGCGGGTTGCCGTTTGGCGCATAGAGGCAGGCGATGACGATGCCGTTGACCGCCGCCTCGATGTAGCGGGCCTGGTGGTCCGCCTCGTCGCCGGGCAGCGCCTCGCGGGTCAGCACCGGCTCTGAACCCCGCGCGAGTATGGCGACGCCGTTCCAGGTCGGCTGCCCCACCCACACCGCGCCATAGCCGGCATCCGCGAGCGCGGTGCGCGGAAACTGCGTCTGCCTCGCCTTGAGCTCCTGCAGGCAGACGATGTCCGGTTCGGCGACAGCCAGCCAGGCCAGCAGGTTTTGCAGCCGGCTGTTGATGTTGTTGATGTTGAACGTGGCGATCTTCATCAGCCTGCTTCAGCGCACGATGCGCTCGGTCCACGCCTTCACCGCATCGGCCACGGTCCTCAGATGATCGGCAGTGGAGAAGCCGGAGATGCTCTTGCGCGGCTTGAGATCGTGGTCGCCGTCTTCCAGCCACAGCATCTCGATGCGGTCGGAAAGATCGTAGGTCGCGACCTCGTCCGGCGTTCCGAACTCGTCGCGTGTGCCTTGGCAGATTAGTGTTGGCGTCTTCAGCCCTGCGAGATGTTTTGTCCGCAACTGCGTCGGCTTGGCCGGCGGATGGAAAGGGTAGCCCAGGCAGAGCAGCCCGGCGATCTTGCCTTCGGCGAACGTTTCGTCGGCGATCATCGAGGCGACGCGTCCGCCCATCGACTTGCCGCCGATGATGAGCGGCCCCTTCACGCCCTTCGCCCTGAGGTCGGCGATCGCCTTGATGTATTCGGGATTCACCGTCTCGGCGCGCGGCGGCGGCTTGCGGTGGCCGTAGCGGCGGGCGGCCATGTAGTGGAATTCAAAGCGCGCGACGCGGAAGCCGGCTGCGGCAAGTGCTTTGGCTGTCGCAGCCATCGAAGCCGAATCCATCGGCGCCCCGGCACCGTGCGCGAGCAGGATGGTGAGGGGGGCGGTTTCGGGGCCGTCGAAGAGGAAGGTGGTCATTGGAACTCCAACGTTGACGACCCCTTCTCCCCTTGTGGGAGAAGGTGGCCGAGCGAAGCTCGGTCGGATGAGGGGTGTTGGACGGAATACCAACGTCTCATTTCTACCAGCACCCCTCATCCGTCTCGGCGCCAATGCGCCGATCCACCTTCTCCCACAACAAGAGGAGAAGGGAGCGCCATCGCCTCACCCCGCCGACTTCTGCGCCAGCTGCAAATCGACGAACTGTATCCCCTTGGCCGCCATGCGTGCCCATTCGGAGCTGGCGTCGAGCTCGAGATAGCGCGACCAGTTCCGCCGTGCCTCGGCAAGGTTGCCGGCGTCGAACTCCAGCCGGGCAAGATTAAACACCGCATCGGCATAATTGGCATCGAGCGCGATCGCCTTTTGCAGATGCCGGCGCGCGGAGGCCTCGCGGCTTTGGTCGCTCATCAGCCCGGCCAAATTGAACCATGCCTCGACAAAACCGGGATCACATTTGATGGCGCGGGCATAGTCATGCGCCGCCTCGGCTGCGCGTCCAACGGCGCGCAGGCAGTTGGCGCGGTTGAAGGCGGCAATCGCATCGCTCGGGTCGATGGCTAGGCAGCGCTGGTAGAGTGCCGCCGCCTGCTCGTGGTGTTCAGCCTCTTCCGCGGCTTCGGCGTCGGCGAACAATTCTTCCAGCGTGTCGTCATCCGGCGACCCCAGATCGAACAGCAGCTGGCCGTCCAGTTCACTCTGGCCGCCCTCGAGATAGATCGCGTCTGCGCGCCCATGCTGCGAGCCGACATTGAGTGACTTGGCGGTGAGCGAGGCGACCGGGCCGGAGCGGTGCACGGAGCGCGCGATCGCCCCCCACGAAGCGCCGCCAGCAACCAGCCCGGCATATTTGCGTGCGAGGATCAGGTCGCGAAACGAATAGGGTTCGCCATCATGCTCGAAGGCGTCGAAAAGGGACAACAGGTCAAGGTCGGATGCGGCCAGCCGTGACTGGTCGAGAAGCGACTGCCGCGACAGGGCCGAGGCCTCCGGCGCCTTCATCAGCCCGAGCAGGCGCAAAAAGCCGTTCTCGCTGATCAGCTTACGGCCGGTCGCGCGCTCGGCCGCGACGCGGCGCTCGATCTCGGCATCCCCGGCCTTGGCGAGATAAATGCGTCCGAACACCACATGGCTGGTGCGCCTGTTGACGCCGCGTCGCAACTGGCCCTGCTGGCGCGCGACCTCACGCGCGGCCAGCCGAAGCGGAAACGCCGCCAGCGCGCCGACGACGCCGAAGATGCCGCCGGCGGGGACCGTCACGCCTTGCTCTTGCCGACGGCCTTCAGCAGATTGGCCTTCAGCGGATTTTCCTTGGCAGCACCGCCTGCTGCCGCCTTCTTGGCCGCGGGCTTCGCCGCCTCATCGGCCTTGCTCTTCGACTTGGCGGGCGGCTTGGCCGATTGCGACAGGCTCGCCTTCAGCGCATCCATCAGATTGATGACATTGCCCCGTTCGGGCGCAGCCGCGATGATCGGCTTGTGGCCCTTGAGCTTCTCGCGGATCATCGCCATCAGCGCGATCTCGTAGCGGTCCTCGTAATTCTTCGGATCGAAGGTGGTTTCCTTCTGCTTGATCAGCGCTTCGGCCAACTGCAGCATTTCCGGGTCTGGCTTGCCGGCCGGGATGTTGCCGAAATATTCAGCCGTGCCGCGCACTTCGTTGGGATTCCTGAGCGTGCAGACGAACATGCCGTTCTCGCGCGCGCCGATCGTCACCACGCGTTCACGGCTCGATAGCACCAGCCGCGCGATCGCCAGCTTGCCGGATTGGCGCATCGCTTCGCGAAGCACGGCGAAGGTTTCCTCGGCCATCGCGCCATCGGGTGCCAGATAATAGGGCGCGTCCTGATAGATCACGTCGACTTCGCCCTCGTCGACAAAGGCCTCGATGTTCATCGTATGATTGGATTCGATGCGCACCGCGTCGAGGTCGGTATCATCGATGATGATGTACTGCTTGTCCTCGTACTCGTAGCCCTTGACGAGGTCCGAGCGCTCGACCAGCCCGAGCTCGGGATCGACCGGCTTCATGTTGATGCGGTTGTGGGTCTTCTTGTGCAACTGGTTGAAGCTGATGCGCTCGCTCGCGCTCGTCGCCGGATAGAGCCGGACCGGACAGCTGACGAGGCTGAGCTTGAGGTAACCTTTCCAACTTGCCCTGGGCGCCATGAGTTTCTCCTACGCGGCCGTGCACTGTCGAACTTTTGCAGCGCTTCGTCCAAAGGACGAACGGCGCTGCGCAAAACCTACATCCCACCTACAATACCGGCAAATCCCTAGCGAAATCTTCCATGTCGGCCCAGGGATCGCCGGAGCTGGCCAGAAGGCCCGGCAGCGAAGAATAATTCAAATCTTCCGGAGCGTCGATGGATTCCAGATCGGACCAGCTCACCGGCGTCGAGGCCGGCAGGTTTGTGCGGGCGCGCAGCGAGTAAGGTGCCGCCGAGGTGTGGCCGCGCGCATTGCGGTGGTAGTCTATGAAGATGCGCCGCTTGCGGTTGTCCTTGCCCATGGTGGTGGTGAACGTGTCGGGCGCGGAGGCGGCCACCGCCGAAGAAATGGCGCTGGTCGCCTGGTGTAGCTTCTTCCAGTTCTGTTTCTGCGTCACCGGCACTGATATGTGGATGCCCTTGCCGCCCGAGGTTTTGGCGAACGGCACCAGCCCCATCGCCTCCAGCTCGCCCTTGATATGCACTGCCGCCTCGACCACCTCGCGCCAGGCGATGCCCTCGCCGGGGTCGAGGTCGAAAACGATCAGGTCGGGCTTGTCGAGCCGCGTGCGGTGGGTGCCCCAGGTATGGAACTCGACGACGCCGAACTGCGCCAGCGCCAGATAGCCCTTGGCGCCCTCGACCGACAGATAGGACTTGGTCTCGCCCTCGGAATTGGTCGCCTCGAATGTGACGACCGAAGGCGGCATGCCGGTGAAGGCATGGCGCTGGAAGAAACAGTCCTGCGGCTTGCCGGTCGGGCAGCGCACCAGCGACACCGGGCGGCCGAGAATATGCGGCAGCATGAAGTCGCCGACCAGCGCGTAGTAGACGGCAATATCGAGCTTGGTCGGTCCGGTCTTGCCGAACAGCCGCCGCGTCGGGTTGGTCACCCAGATCGTGGCGAGGTCGGCCTCAGCGATCAGCCGCTTGCGCTTGGCCGAAACCGGCGTCGACAGGCCGACATCCCTGAGCCCGCGGAACACGCCGTGGCGCAGCGCATTGTCTGCTGTGCGGTTGGCATAGTGGATGCGGGCCGAGAGCAGCGGCCGCACCCAGTTCATCTCGCGCATGATCTCGCGCGGAACCCCTTCGGGCGCCGACGCGCCGGCGCGCAGCGGCTCCAGCCGGGCCAGCAATTCGCCTGCTGTCGCGGCATCGAAGCCGGTGCCGACCTTGCCGCGATAATGCAATTCGCCGTCCTCGAATTCGGCCATGCCTAGCGCCGCCAGCCCCTCGGCCGCGTCGGAGGTGGTGTAGCCGGCGATGACGAAGTCGTCGGACTTGAGCGCCTTGGTCTTGGTCCAGGTCTTGGTGCGGCCGCTCTGGTAGGTTGCCGTGGCGCGTTTCGAGACGACGCCTTCCAGCCCCAGTTCGGAGGCCTGGTCATAGAGCCCCTGCCCGTCGCCTTCGACATGATCGCTGAACTGGATGGCGGAGTTGGCACCGAGGCCGGACAGCAACTGCGACAGCAACGCCTTGCGCCGGCCGAGCGGCGCTTTTCTCAGGTCCCAGCCGTCGAGATACAACAGGTCGAAGGCATAGAAGTGCAGCTTGTTGCCGGCGCCTTCGGCCAGCGCGTCCTGCAAAAGGGCAAAGCGGCTGATGCCCTTGGCGTCGAGCACGACGATCTCACCGTCGATAACAGCCTCGCGACAGGGCAGCCTGGCGAAGGCATGCGGCAGGTCGCCATAGCGCTTGGTCCAATCGATGCCGGCGCGGGTGATCAGCCGCACCTCACCCTTGGCCAGATGCGCCATGGTGCGGTAGCCGTCGAACTTGATCTCGTGCAGCCAGACTTCGCGCGTTTTTTCCGCGGGGTGTTCACTGCCCGGAGGCTTCGGAACCTGCGTCGCCAGCTGTGGCTCGATGCGGGCGGGCGCCGGCGCCTTGACGGCGCCCGGCAAAGCGCCGGGCTTCAGCACGACCGGTTTCACAGGCCTTGCGGCAGGCTTCGGCGTTGCCACCAGCTCCTCGATGCGCCGTCCCGATTTGACGCTTTCCGGCCGGGCTTCCAGTATGTCGAGCTTGGCGTCGGCGGCGAGATCGCGCTCCTTGAACAGCAGCCAGTTCTTTTTGCCCTCATCCTCGCCGGGCTTCGGTTTCAGCCGCGCCAGCATCCAACCGCCATTCAGTTTCTCGCCGGCCAGTCGGAACTTGAAGGAACCGGTGCGCAAACTCTTTTCGACGTCGTCCATCGGCGCCCAGGTGCCGGTGTCCCAGACGATCATCGGCCCGCCGCCATATTCGCCCTCGGGAATGACGCCTTCGAAGTCGATATATTCGAGCGGATGGTCCTCGGTCTCGACCGCGAGCCTTTTGTCGGCTGGGTTGAGCGACGGGCCGCGAGGCACCGCCCAGCTCTTCAGCACATCGCCGACCTGCAGGCGCAGGTCGTAGTGGTCGGCGGTGGCGTGATGCTTGTGGACGACGAAGCGATTGCCTTCTCCGGCAACCAGCCCGCCGACGGGTTCCGGCGTCTTGCTGAATTCGCGCTTGGCGCGATAGGCCTTGAGTTTTGGGGTCATGTCCGCATGCCAGGCGGGATGCGTCGGCTGCGCAAAAACAAGGACTTGACGCACATCGCTTGAATCATTTTGTCAGCATGCGGCGGGCCGATGTCGTGCCTCACCCAGCTCAATCGTCGGCGGCCGGCGTCAATTCGAGCTCGGCCGGCGACAGACCCTGCTGGAGCTGGCTCAGCCGGAATTCGTCGACCCAGTAGGCCTCGCCGTCGACGAGGACACGCGCTTTGTAGGCGCCGGCGGAGAAGCTCTGTGCGGTGATATAGACCTTGTGACGGTCGAGCGCCTTGCGCACCGCGGCGCGCTTGGATTTCTGGCTGGTGACGGAACTGGCCATAACTCGCTCACACACACTGCCGCAGGAAAAACACGGCTGGTATAAGGATGGCCGAGACCGGCTGTCGTGTCAATTTGGGATGATCAGGCCACCTTTTTCACTCAGCCAGCCCGGGAGAGTCAGCTTTCGAAGCCGCCGCCGCCGCATGACATTGGGCAAGCTGCGCCGGGGCGATGAGCGCTCCCGGAACTACTCACATCCACTATCCGATACCGCCCACCAATTCCTCCGCCCTGGCGATGGCGGCCGCCTGGTGCGGCTGCAGGAGCTGGCCCGCATAGGCTTCGAAGACCGGCAGGAACGGGTCGTCTATTTCAGTCCTGATGCCCGATAATTGCTCCATCACCGCCAGCCCGCAATAGGGCACGTAGGCGGCCGAATAACCGCCTTCATGTGACATCATCAGCCGCCCGCCGCAGAGATCGTCCGCCGCCTGCATCAGCAGCCGCGTCATCTCGCGGTAGCTGCCGCTATGCAGCATCATGCGCCCCAGCGGATCGGCCGCCGATGCATCGAAGCCCGATGGCACGACGATCAAGTCAGGCTTGTAACGAGTGAGCGCCGGCAGCACGATGCGTTCGAATACCGACATGTAGGCGCCGTGACCACATCCGGCCGGCAGCGGCACGTTGATATTGTAACCTTCGCCCCTGCCGCCGCCGCGTTCATTGTGGAACCCGCTGTCGGGCGGATAGAGCCCGTCCTGGTGGATCGAGATCGTCAGCACCGACGGGTCCGCATAGAACGCCGACTGGGTGCCGTTGCCGTGATGGACGTCCCAGTCGACGGTGGCGACCCGCTCGAAGCCATGTTTGGCCCGGTTCTTCAGGATCGCGACCGGGATATTGCCGAACAAGCAAAAGCCCAGGCCTTGCGCGCGTTCGGCATGATGACCGGGCGGCCGCACCAGCGCGTAGCCATTGTCGACAACGCCGCTCAGCACCGCATCCATCACTGCCGCCGTGCCGCCGGCCGCCAGGCAGGCGATCTCATAGCTGCCGTGGCCAAAAGGGGTAAGATAGCTCGCATCGCCGCCGCGTTCGTCGCTGAGCGTCTTGATGCGGCGGATGTAGTCGCGATCGTGAAACAGGGCGAGATCGTCCTCGCTTACCGCGACCGAGGCGATCTTCGACAGTTTTTCGGTGAGGCCCGAAACCTCCATCAGGTTGCGGAACCGGCGTTTGGTCGCGGCATTCTCGGCATGCTCGCCCGGCTCGATGGTCAGGCTCGGCTGAAAGAACAGCGCGGCATTGCCGGTCTCGTGCCAGAGATAGAGTTCATGGAAGTTCCAACCCGTCGCCATGTTGTTTCTTATCCTCCTAGGATCATCGATGCGGCGCGTTCGGCGATCATGATCGTCGGCGCGTTGGTGTTGCCGGAAACCATCTTTGGAAAGACTGAAGCGTCGGCGATGCAAAGCCCGTCCAGCCCATGCACCTTCATCGACGCGGGATCGACGACGGCCATGGCGTCGGTGCCCATCCGGCAGGTGCTGGTCGGGTGGTAGAGCGTCGTGCAGTGACCGCGAATGTACTCTGCGATCTCGGCATCGCTTTCGCATTCGGCGCTTGGCGTGATTTCCCCGACCAGCATTTCTTTGAGTGGCGACTGCGCCGCGATCCGGCGGCTGATGCGAATGCCCTCTACCAGCGTGGCGATATCCGAGCCGTCCTCGTCGCTGGCGAAGTAACGCGGGTCGATCGCCGGATATTCGATGGGATTGGCCGAGCGCAGGCGGATCTCGCCGCGGCTGTCAGGCCGCTGCAGCGTGGTGTGCAGCGTGATGCCGGGCTTCGACGACAGGAACCGCACATAGTCGCGATGCGGGCTGATGGCGCCATAAAGCTGCAGGTCCGGTTCGACATCCGGTCGGCTCCTGACGAAGCCGCCGGCCGCCACCCAGGGTGAGGAGCGCGGGCCGCTGCGCGATGTCTGCCACTCCGCAAAATCGCGCTGCAGCGTCTCGTCGGTCCAGGCGCCGACGCCGATCTTGTCCTTGGTGTAGAAGGTGATCGGAATGTTGATATGGTCCTGCAGATCCTTGCCGACGCCCGGCAGATCGTGGACGGGATCGACGCCGACGCTCCTGAGTTCGTCGGCCGGGCCGATGCCGGAAAGCAGCATCAGCTGGCAGCTGCCGATCGAGCCCGACGACAGCACCACCTCGCTGTCGGCAAAAGCAGTCTCCGGCACGCCGTTGACCAGATAGCGGATGCCTTTGGCCCGGCCCTTCTCGACGATCAGGCCCGTCGCCAGCACCCCGGTTTTCACCGTGAGGTTGGGACGTTGCCGCGCCGGGCGCAGATAGGCTTTGCCTGTGCCCCAGCGTTCGCCGTCCTTGATGGTGAACTGGAAGAGGCCGACGCCTTCCTGCTCGACGCCGTTGAAATCGCGATTGTGCTGGTAGCCGGCGGCCTTGCAGGCCTCGATCCAGGCGAGCTCGTTGGGATCGACATGCCCGACATTGCCGATATGCAGCGGCCCGTTGGCGCCATGCAGCGGATCATTGCCAAGCTCGGCATTGCTTTCGCTGGCCTTGAACACCGGCAGCACGTCTTCCCAGGCCCAGCCGGGGCAGCCCATGGCGGCCCAGCCATCATAGTCGGACGGCAGGCCGCGAATATAGATCATCGCGTTCAGCGCGCCGGAACCGCCGATCATCTTGCCGCGCGGCCAGAACACCCGCCTGCCGCGGCAGCCGACCTGCGGCTCGGTGTAATAGCCCCAATCGACGGCGGTGTTGAACATGGTCGGCCAGTCCGACGGCACGTCCGAGGCGAGCGGCGCTTCGCGTCCCGCCTCCAGCAACAGCACCTTGCGGCCAGGATCGGCGCTGAGCCGGTTTGCCAGCACGCAGCCGGCCGAGCCGGCACCCACTATGATCGTGTCGAACATCGTCGGTCTCTCATTTTCCGGCCGCAGCCGGGCTTTGCACAATGTTGCTCACTACTGGCTTGCTGTTCGTTGGGCCGCTGCGCTTGCGCGCCAGCCAGCGGACAAGATCGCCAAAGCGGCCGACCAGCCCCTTCGGCATCAGCACCACCGACAGGGCGATGATCAGGCCGAGGCCGAGCGTGCGGAACTCGCCGCTCTCGCGCATCAGCTCGTCGGCCAGGACCAGCACCACGGTGCCGACAAGCGGTCCCCAGAACGTGCCGACACCGCCGACCACGACGATGGCGATGATGAACATCAGCTGCGACATCGACAGCACACCGGGGCCGATCGCCTGGAAATGCGCGGCATAGAAGCCGCCGGCCAGCCCGGTGAAGAAAGCGGAAATCCCAAAGACCAGAAGCTGCGCCTGGAAGCGGTTGACGCCGCGCGCCACCGCATAGCCGGGATTGTCCTTCAGCGCCCGGAAGGCGAGGCCGATCGGGCTTTTGACGATTGCGTAGGTGAAGACCATGGTGATGCCGAACAGCACCGCAATGATCGCGTAGTTACCGACCAGCCACTGCGCTCTTAGCAATGCCCTGGTGCCAAGATCGCCGAACCGGGCAAAGCCGACGGCGCCGCCGGTGAACTGGCGGCAGACCGAGCCAACCATGACGAAGCACTCGGTGTCGGTGACGATCAGCAGATACATCGTCTGGGCAATCGCTAGGGTCAGCAGCGCCACATAGACGCCAGTCAGCCGCAGGCAGGCCAGGCCAACGACGAGCGAGAACAGCACGGCGCCGAGCGCGCCGGGCACAAGCGCTGCCCACACATTCCAGCCGAAATAGAAGCAGAACATCGCCGTCGCGTAGCCGCCGAAGGCGAAGATCGCCATTTGGGCCAGCGAGAAGATGCCGGAGAAGCCGAACAAAAGGTTCCACTGCGATGCGATCGTTGCATAAAACAGCGCCAGCACGATCTGGCCGAGAATGTAGCGGCTGTCGATCATGAAGGGCAGCGCAACCGCCGCAGCGATCAGCACCAGGCTGATGGCAAGATCGGTCCTGGCTGAGCGGGACATGCGCGACATGGATCTGGTGTCTGTCATGGTGCCCTCACATGCGCCGGATTTCGGCGCGGCCGAAGAGGCCGGACGGTCGCCAGATCAGCACGGCAATGACCACGAACAGCAGCGACGGAAAGCCCCAGCGGGCGCCAAGCGCGTACTGGACGAAGGATTCGAGCAGCGCCAGGCCAAGCGCGGCGGCGACGGCGCCCGGCAGATTGCCGAGGCCGGCGACGACGCACATGATGAAGGCTTTCAGCATCGGATCGTTGCCGAGCGGCGGTGACAATTGCGTCATCGACGAGACCATCACGCCGCAGATGCCGGCGAGCGCGCCGGACAGCATCAGCACCTGCAGATAGACGCGGTTGACGGCGACGCCCATGAGCTGGGCCGCATCGCGGTTCTGCGCCGTCGCCCGGATTGCACGACCCATCCGCGTCCGGCCGAGCGCCAGCGAGACCACCACCATCATGACGACGACGACCGCGATGATCAAAAGGTTCTGCCAGGGCAGCGTCAGCGGCCCGAGGCGAAAGGCGCCGGAGATCGAGACCGGCTGCTTCAGCGGCTGTCCGCCGTAGGTCAGCAGGATCGCATTCTCCAGCGCAATGCCGATGCCGACCGTGGCGATCATGACGTTGGCTTCGAACGTCGACTTGTCGTTCTTCAACAGATTGCGCACGATCGCAAAATAAAGGATCGCACCGGCCGCGGCGCCCACGAGAATGGCGCCGGCAAAGCCAATCGCGATCGGCAGGCCGAGCGAGGTGATCACCGTAAAGGCGACATAGCCGCCAAGCGTGAGCATCGCCGCATGGGCCATGTTGAGCATGCCCATCGAGCCCCAAACCAGCGACAGTCCGACCGTCGCCAGCGCATAGAGCGCGCCGGAGGTGAAGCCGGCGACGAGAATGGCCATGAGAACGTCGGTCATGGCGTCAGCCTCCAAGATAGGTTGCGAGGAGTTCGTCGCGCGCCATCAGTTCGGCCGGCTTGCCCGACCAGACGATAGCGCCGTCGTCGAGCAGGTGCAGGCGGTCGGCGAGGTCCTCGACCCGCGCCGGGTTCTCCTCGACGAGGAGGATCGTCCGGCCGGCTTTGCTCAGTTCGGCAATGACGCCGTAAACCTGGTCGATGATCAGCGGCGCCAGCCCGAGCGACGGCTCGTCGATCAGCAGGATGCGCCCGCCCATCATCAGGCCGCGGCCGATGCCGGCCATGCGCCGTTCGCCGCCGGACAGGCTCGAGGCGACCTGGTCGCGGCGGTCGGCGAGCTTCGGCAAAAGCGTGTAGACCTCGTCCAGCCGGCGCTTGATCTCGGCCTTGTCGGGCGCCAGATAGGCGCCCATCAGCAGGTTTTCGAGCACGCTCATCTGCGCAAACAGCATGTCGCCCTGCGGCACGTGGGCGACGCCCAGCATCGCCGTTTCGTGTGGCTTTCCGGACAGGCGCTGGCCGTCGATGCTGATCTGCCCGCCGCGTAGCGGCACGAGGCCGGAGATCGTCTTGAGAAGCGTCGATTTGCCATGGCCGTTCGGGCCGACGACGGTGACGAATTCTCCGGCACGGACGGTCAGCGAAATGCCCTTGAGCACCTCAAGGCCGTCATAGCCGGAGACGATGGCGTCGAGCTGCAGGACGGGCGGTTTGGCGGCTGCGCTCGTCATTGCGCCCCCTCGACCGGGCTCGTTGCGGCCTGGTCGTCGAAGAATTTCTTCAGCCGCTTCTGCGTGCCTTGTCCCAGATAGGTTTCGACGACGGTCTGGTCCTCGGCCACCTTGTCCGGCCTGCCCTCGAAGATCACCTTGCCGTGGTGCATGATGATGACGCGGCTGGACAGCGCCAGGAGAAAGCGCATGACATGCTCGATCAGCACGATAGTCAGTCCCTGATCGCGCAATTTCAGCACCATCGCCATGATCTGGTCGATCTCGGCGACGTTGAGCCCGCCGACCGGCTCGTCGAGGAACAGCATCTTCGGCTTGGTGGCGATGGCACCGGCGATCATCAGGAGCTTGCGGTCGAGCACCGGCAGCCGCGCCACGGTCTCTTCAGCCTTGCCCGCAAGTCCGACGAAATCCAGCGCCTCCATTGTTGCCTGCCGGACATCCTCGCCGAGGCGGAAGCCGGCCAGCCTGCGCCGCTGGCGGCCGAAATAGGCGGCGATCTCGATGTTTTCGCGAACCGTCAAGCTATCGAAGGCGGCATTGAGCTGGAAGGTCCGGGCCATGCCGAGCTGGCAGATGCGGTCGGCTCCCAAAGTTGAAATGTCGGCGTCGCCGAAATGCACGCGGCCGGCGCTGGCCGGCGTGATCCCGGTCACGACATCAAAAAAAGTCGTCTTGCCGGCGCCGTTCGGCCCGCCAATGCCGACGATCTCGCCCGGATTGACCACCATCGACACGCCGTCGACGGCGGCCAGCGAGCCAAACCGTTTGACGACGCCGTCACAAACCAGCATCGGGCCCGCGGCCTCAGTCATCTCGTTTGCCTGGCACTGTTGTTTACCTGATGGCAACCGGTCGGGCGCCATGGCCCGCCGGTTTCGTTCGTTTCATTTCTACGTTCCGGTTCATTTGATCCATGGCGGCAGGATGAAGCTGTCCGTTGCATAGAGCACCGGCGCGATCAGTTTCGGATCGGTCTTGTAATCCTGATGCTGCAGGAACTGGTGCGGCATGCCGAGCGACGGATCCGCCACCTGCGTCGGGTAGCAGAACGCCGACTGACCCGCCGGATCGGCCCGGTAGGTGCCGTTGACCCCGCGATAGACCAAGCGTTTCATGGCATTGGCCACCTTGGTGGTCTGCTCCTTGTTGAACGGCTCGCCCGGACCGCCGGCGATTGCCGCCGCAAGCGCCCACATCCATAGGCCGTCATAGGTCTGCGATCCGGTGATGTAAGCCGAGTTCGGACCAAATTTCGCCCGGTAACTCTCGCGGAACGATTTGGAGAAATCGTCCGGCAGGCAGCCGATCACCGTCGAATAGACGACGCCGTTGACCGCTTCGCCGCCGATCTCGCGGAACGCGGGCAGCGACGGCCCGTACTGCATATAGATCAGACTGTTGATCGGCTCGGCGAGGAACTGGACCATGAACTGCGCCAGGTCCTGCGGCAGGAAATGCGTGACCAGGATCGCCGCCGGCGGATCCTGCCGGAGCTTCGCCAGTGTCGGACCCCACTGGTTGGTCGGGAACGGAACCGTCTCGAACAGGCTAACCTCGAATCCATATTCGGCGGCCTTGTCGCGGATCGCATTGGCGATGACGATCGAATATTCATTGGCCGACGGGATGATGGCGATCTTCTTGTTCGGCGCCTTCCATTTGCCGTCCGCGGCTAGCGTCTTGAGAAAATTCAGGCAGCCGGGACCATACCAGAATTCCGGCGGATCGCCCTGGAAGGAACTGTAGTAGCGGGCCGGGTCGGTCTTGAACTTCTCATTGTGCGAAATCAGCGTGTTGTAGTGCATCATGATGACGTCATTGTCGGCGGCGACGTCCATCTCGATCATGTTGGTGCCGAGATTGTAGCCGTTGATGATGACCGGGGCCGTGAAACGATCGATCAGGCGCTGCATCGACTGGCTGACCAGGTCGGCGCCCATTTCCTTGGTGTCTTCGATGTGGATTTCGACAGGCCGGCCGAGAATGCCGCCCGCCGCATTGATCTCCTCGGCGGCGAGGTCGAGGCCGTTCTTGAACTCGATGCCGTCGGCGGCGGCGATGCCGGAC
This sequence comes from Mesorhizobium sp. M6A.T.Cr.TU.016.01.1.1, assembly GCF_003952585.1. Classification (NCBI taxonomy): domain Bacteria; kingdom Pseudomonadati; phylum Pseudomonadota; class Alphaproteobacteria; order Hyphomicrobiales; family Phyllobacteriaceae; genus Mesorhizobium; species Mesorhizobium sp. M6A.T.Cr.TU.016.01.1.1. The sequence goes on along the minus strand of NZ_CP034452.1, from coordinate 4,541,482 downwards.
ATCGGCAGGGCCGAGCCGACCGGAATGGGCGTGGCGTCCTGGGCGATCGCCGCATTGTTCATGTCGGCAAGAAGAGCAGCGCCAGCTCCCGCGCCGACTACCCCTTGCAGCATTGCACGTCTGTTGATCATGGCAAAATTCCCCTTTTTTGTCGTCGGTTACGGTCTGTTCTTTATGCGAAATAGGTCAGGCGAAATCCTTCAGGCGAAACGCTTGCGTCAGCGGCCGAAAGGCGGCTTCCAGGTCGGCCGCTGCCGAAAGCACGCGGGCATCGTCGCCGCGCGCGCTGATGATCTGGAAGCCGACCGGCAGGCCCGCCGCCGTCATGCCGCAAGGGATGACGCAGGCCGGTTGCTGGCTGAGATTGATTGGATAGCTGAACGCCGCCCATTCCGTCCAGCGCGACAGGCCGCTGCCTGAGGGAACTTCAAGCCCGACATCGAAGGCCGGAACCGATGTCCCCGGCGAGACGATGAAGTCATAGGTGTCGAGCAGCCGATCCATGGCGGCGCCGAATTCGCCGCGCTGTAACTGTGCGGCGACCAGTGCCTTGGCGTCGAACGCCGCCCCGGCCCGGGCAATCTCGAGGAAGCCCGGATCGATCCCTGCCCGTTCGTTCTCAGGGATCAGCGCCAGACGCGCAGCGGCACCGGTGAACCAATGGGACTGGAATAGATCGAGCAGATCGCCGCCGGGGAGATCAATGGGTTCGACCGTCGCGCCAAACGCGCTGAAATACGTCAGCGCGTGGGACACGGCGGCGGCGATCTCTTCATCCAGCACGCCGGATGGCGGCTTCGACCAGTAGCCGACCCGGGCCCCTTGCAGTGTCGCCTCGATGCGGCCAAGCGGTGCCAGCGTTCCCCCGCCTTGCTGCCAGTCGCTGAGATCGCGACCGGACATCGCCAGCGCCATGACCGAAAGATCCTGCGCGGTCCGCGCCATCGGCCCGATATGGGCGACGGTTCCGAACGCGCTCGACGGATAGGCCGGCACGCGGCCGAAGGTCGGCTTCAGTCCGGCGATGCCGGTGAAGGAGGCCGGGATACGGATCGATCCGCCGCCATCGGTGCCGAGGTGGAAGACGCCGGCTCCGGTGGCGGCCGCCACCGCCGCGCCGCCGGAAGAACCGCCGGGCGTCTTTTCGGCATTCCAGGGATTGCGCGTGATGCCGCAAAGCCCGCTGTCGGTGATCGCCTTCCAGCCGAATTCGGGCGTCGTCGTCTGTCCAATGAAGACAGCGCCCGCTCGGCGCAGCAGGGCAACGGCGGGCGCATCCCTGTCGCAAGGCGCAGCCGGCGTGGTCCTGCTGCCATAGCGCACGCTCCAGCCCTCGACCCAGACGATGTCCTTGAGCGTCGTCGGTATGCCGTCGGCCGCCGACAGCGGCTCGCCTGCCCGCCAGCGTTTTTCGGAGGCGCTGGCGGCCTCGATCGCAGCCTTGTGATCGATCATGGTGAAGGCGTTGAAAAGCGGATTGATCGCTTCGGCGCGGGCAAGCGCCGCCATCGTCACCTCGACGGGCGATAGCGATCCGGCGCGATAGGCAACGTTAAGCTCCGCGGCGCTCAGGCGGCACAGATCATCGGCGTCGGCAATGGGAGATATCCCATTCGGCATGCAGTTCGAACCCCTCGTTCCATGGCCACTCTTTCGGCAGCCTTGTCAGCAGAGGCAGTCTGGCGGGTTTCTTCATTTCCACAAAATGTATTATTGCGAGTAACATGCGCTATTAAATGCAACAATTGGATTTTCTATGAACCTGACAATCCGGCAATTGCGCTATGTCTGCGAGGTCGCCCGTCTCGGCAGCGTGCTGGCGGCCTCCAAGTCGCTCTACATCTCGCAATCCTCCATCCTGGCGGCGATCACCTTGGCCGAGGCCGAGATGGGGGCGCGTATTTTCGACAGGCGGCCGGCGCGCGGCGTCTCCATCACGCCGGCCGGCCAACGCTTCGTCGCAGCAGCCCGCGTCATGCTGGCGGCGGAAACGGAGTTCAACCGCTCGATCGGCGATCTCAGCGGCCGCGTGCCGAAAGTCCTGCGCATCGGCTGTTTCGAGCCGTTCGGCGCGCTATTCATGCCGGAAATGCTGCGCGGCTATCTCGATAGCGTCGGCGATGTCGAGATCGACCTGGTCGAGGCCGACCAGGTCCAGCTTCAGGAACGGCTTGTCGCCGGCCAGATCGACCTGGCCATTCTCTACGACATCGGGCCGATCGGCATCGACAGCGTCACCCGCATCTGCAAGGTACCGGCGCACGCCGTGCTCAATGCCGATGATCCCCTCGCCGCGCGCGACGGCATCTGGCTGGCGGAACTGGCGGAGCGGCCGCTGGTCTTGCTCGATCTGCCGCACACCGCAACCTATCTCCTGACCTTGTTCGACGTGCTGGCCAAACGACCGGAGGTGCGCTTTCGCACGCGCTCCTATGAAACGGTCCGCTCGGCGGTCGCCTCGGGCTTCGGCATGGCCATCCTCAACATGCGGCCGATCGGCCGGGCCACCGCCGATGGCGACGAGATCGTTCGAAAACCGATCTTCGACGAATTGCCGCCACCGACGCTGATCGTCGCCGACATGTACGGTTCGGCAAAGCCGCTCTTCGTGCGGGTCTTCATCGAGATATTCCACCGCTTCTTCGACACGGTCGGCCCGTCCGGCTTTTCGGTGACGACGCCGGAGCGCGAGCCTTTGCTGCTGGTTGCCAGGAAAGGCTGACGGCGATCCTCTTCGGCTCACGCGATCGTGCGATTTAGCCCTCAGCCGGGCGACTGTGGAAACTAAGCGAACGCTCTATATCGTCCTGACGCACACGAACCCTGACGCTTTTCCGGAGATCTCTTCCATGACCTTGAGCACACGCAAGCTGGGCAGCCAGGGGCTGCAGGTATCGGTGATCGGCCTCGGCTGCATGGGCATGAGCCAGTCCTACGGCCCGGCCGACGAGGCGGAATCGATCGCCACACTGCATCGCGCCATCGAGCTCGGCTGCACCTTCCTCGATACGGCGGAAGTCTATGGCCCGCACACCAATGAGGCATTGCTCGGCCGCGCCCTGAAGGGCCGGCGCGACGAGGTGACGATCGCCACCAAATTCGGCTTCCGTATCGAAAACGGCAAGCAAATCGGCACCGACCGCAACAGCCGGCCCGAGCATATCCGAGAGGCGGTGGAAGGCTCGCTCAGCCGGCTCGCCACCGACCATATCGACCTGCTCTACCAGCACCGCGTCGACCCGGCGGTGCCAATCGAGGATGTGGCGGGTGCTGTTGGCAAACTGATCGCTGAAGGCAAGGTGCGTTACTTCGGCCTGTCGGAAGCGGGTGCGGCCAACATCCGCCGCGCACATGCCGTGCATCCGGTGTCGGCGGTGCAGAGCGAATATTCGCTGTGGGAACGCAATCTGGAGCCGGAGATCATCCCGCTGCTCAGTGAACTCGGCATCGGCCTGGTGCCGTTCGCGCCGCTTGGCCGCGGCTTTCTCACCAGCGACGTCAAGCGCGCCGAGGATTACCCGGAAGGCGATTACCGCCGCGGCGACCCGCGCTACCAGGGCGCCAACTACGACGCCAACGTTCAGGCAGCCGGGATTGTCCGCGATATCGCGGCGGCCAAGGGCGTCAAGCCGGGCCAGATCGCGCTGGCCTGGCTGCTGCACAAGGGAACTGACCTCGGGCTGGACATCGTGCCGATCCCCGGCACCAAGCGCCGAAAGTACCTCGAGGAGAACGTCGCCGCCGCACCGATCAAGCTCGACGCCGCCGCAATGCAGGCGCTCGACGACGCGCTGGCGCCGGGCAAGGTCTCGGGCGAGCGCTACAACGAACGCGTCATGGTGACGATCGACCGGTAGGGGTCTACGGCAGCTTCGCCAGTCCGGCAGCGTGGCGGATGGCAAGCAACGCGTCCCGGTTGGTCACGGGATAGCCTGCGATGAAGCGTTCGACCGAAAAGCCTGGAAATTCGGCTCTCAAGCGAGCTGCGGCGCGCGCTGTCTCGCCGGCCTCACCCATGGTCGCATACGAAAGCGCCAGGAACATCAGCACGTCCGGCGACTCCGGCGAACTCCTGCGGAGCGCCGCGATGGCTTCGTCGTGCCTGCCGGCGACGAACAGGATGCGACCTTGCATGCCGAAATACCAGGGCGGGGCCAGTGGATTGAGGCGCATCGCACGCTCGATGAGCGGGATCGCCTCGGCCGGATCGCCGACGACAAGCGCCTTGCTGCCGGCCAGCAGCGGCAGTATGCCGGCATGGTTGGAGCCGTATTCGAGAGCGCGCCGGTGCGCGCGCTCCGCTCCTTCGAGATCGCCAAGGCATGCCCTGACATTGCCAAGGCATGCGTGAGCGCAGCTGTCCGTCGGGTCGAGGCGCAAGGCGTTTTCGGCCGCCGTCCGCCAGTTTTCGATCGACGTCAGCACGTCGTCGCCAAAGCCGTTGCAGGCCTCGACCGAGTAGGCATAGGCGAGTTCGGCCCAGCAGTTGGCGAAAGTAGGGTCAAGCTCCAGCGCGCGTGAAAACAGGCGGATCGCCTCGGCATTGCCGGCGCGGCTGAACGTGGTGTGCTGTTCGAGAGCAAGCAGATAACAGTCATAGGCCCGCAAGCTGGCCGGCGGCTTGCGGCGAACCGCATTGCGGCCGACGGTGGCAAGCGTTCCGTAACTGCCGGCGAACACATTGATGATGCTTTCGGTCAGGCTGTCCTGCAGCGCGAAAATGCCCTCGACAGGGCGGTCGTAGCGCTCCCTCCACAGGCTGACGCCGCTACGGGCATCGGCAAGCTCTATCGTCAAGCGAATCCTCTGGTCGTCCGCACGCAACTGGCCCGATACGATATAGGTGACGCCGAGCGCCTTGCCGTCCGCCGCGAAATCGGCCGGCTTGCTGCCCAGCGATTTCATCGTGTGGAAGGCGATGACAGGCAAGCCCGCGTACCGTGCCAGGTCGACGGTGATGTCCGACGACAGACCGTCGGCAAAGCGGCGCCAACGCTCTTCCGAACTCAGGCATTCGATTGGAAATATGGCGAGCATCGGCGGAGCGTCCGACGGGGGCGAAAGCCCGTCCGGCCGAGCGCCGGAAGCGCCGGCAAAATGCGCCGCGAGCCCGATCTTGGTACGCACGCCAAGTTTTTCGTAGATGGCCGCAAGGTGGGTGCGAACAGTGGTCGGGGCAATGAAAAGTGCATTGCCGATTTCGCGATAGGTCATGCCGGTTGCGAATTTCTCCGCGACCGCGCGCTCGCGGCCCGACAAAGCGTCGAGCGTCTGCGCTTTCGAAGCGTCATTGACCGTCATGATGGAAACCGCCCCAGGACAGAATACTACAAATGCAGGAGGTCGAATACTGCATCTGAATGAAAGGGCAGGTTCCGAGATCGGCGATCTGATCGCTGAACGGCGTGGATGCGGCGCATTGTTCCGTTTCGAAATGGATGTCCTGGGGCAGGATCGCTGATCAATAAGGGTCAAAGTTGCATAAATGCGGCCCGGAACTTGGGTCGCGAGGTGGTCTAAGTAATCCCAGATCGATACGAGCCGAGCCTCCATCGGTCGCGGTGATTTCTGGTTGGAGCCCGCCATGGCCGCAAGTTGACCCGGAACCGGACCTTATGCGGCAAATGTCATTCTCGATGAGTCACTTCCACGGCAGTCCTGCGGCGCTGAGGCGTGACAACAGTTTATTCCTGAACTCCGGACCGCGCGCCTGCTGCAATTGATCGACATGCTTGCCGGTCAACGTGGGCGTCTCGCGCGAGACGAACGACACGTCTTTCCGCGCAGACTTGAGATCGCCTATCCCGACGTATGATGCAGCCCGCAGGAGCCGTGCCCAGTGGTATTCAGGCAGGACCATCAGAAATCGATCAAACGAGGCAGTTGCGGCGTCATAGTTCCCCGCGGCGTATTCGGCATCGCCCCTGAACAGAAAGATCGGATGATAATCCGGACTGAGAAGGTTGGCCCGCGCGAAAGCTGCCTGTGCACCTTCGAGATCTCCGGCGTAAGTCAGCCCGATTCCCAGCCAGGTACGGCACTCTGCATCGTTCGGATTGAGTGCGATGGCCCGCCGCAGGCAGCCAAGGCCTGTCTGCAAGTTTCCGAGATAAGTCTCGGCCAATCCGAGAGCACTGTGCAGACATGCTTCCCGGTCATCGTAACGAAGTCCGGCCCGCGCCTCATCACCAGCCCGGCGAAAGGCCTGGATGGGTTCACTGGACCATCCGTTGAAGCAGGAGTGGAAATCGACCCAGGCAAGGGTCTCTCTTATCAAGGCATGGTCTGGCTCGCCAGCGAGGAGCCTTTCACAGAGGCGCCGCGCTACGCCCATGCCTTTCGCCGTCGGCCGTTCGACGTGGTAAAATGCCTTCAGATAGAGCTTGTGGCGCTGAACTGCTTCCTCGAGGGCGGACGGGCCTGCCGCGTGCTTCATTAACACCTGGAACAGGTTTCCGCTGATCACGCCTGTCAATTCGTCATGCGATGACGGCTGGGCGAGATCGTATCTTGCGCTCCAGACCTCGACTTCCTCCTGGGCGTCCACGAGATGCGCGAAGGCGTGCGTGGCCTTGTCCTGGCGATGGACCGCGACTTCCAGGACATAGTTGGCTCCCGTGGTCCTGCCGATTTCCTTGACAGTGAGATGCCGCTTCGCGAGCGCGAACATTGTGGCCGCTGCGACGATTCCGATCTGGGAGAAGCGGCCGAGCTCTGCGGTCAACGCGCGCGTCAATGCATCCGCGCCGGTCTTTGTTTTGCCGAACTGACCCTTAACCGGCATCACCGCCAGCCGCGGTTTTCCGCTTTGATGGCCGATCTCGACGTGCTGGTCCGAGCCGTTGCTAGCGCCGGAAGCGCCGGCAAAATGCGCCGCGAGCCCGATCTTGGTGCGCACCCCAAGTTTTTCGTAGATGGCCGCAAGGTGGGTGCGAACAGTGGTTGGGGCAATGAAAAGTGCATTGCCGATTTCGCGATAGGTCATGCCGGCTGCGAATTTTTCCGCGACCGCGCGCTCGCGGCCCGACAAAGCATCGAGCGTCTGCGCTTTCGAAGCGTCATTGACCGTCATGATGGAAACCGCCCCAGGACAGAATACTACAAATGCAGGAGGTCGAATACTGCATCTGCCCGATCCCGCTGCAGGCGCACAAATTGCACGATCGCTTCCAGCAACAAGCTGCAATCAGGGGAGGTTTCCATGCGTCCTGTTTCCATAGTGCTGGCATGCACGATCTTGAGTCTTTCCGCCGCCCAGTCGCCGTCGTTCGCAAGAGGATGCAGGCAGGCGCTGGAATCGGATGTGAAAATCGCGAGCATGCGCCTCTATGCCGACATCCTGGCCAATGCCGCCCGCAACGGCTGGGACTACACGCCTGAATCGATCGTCAGCGGCTCAAAGCGGCATTTCGAGGAAATGAAGCTCCAGTTGAACGACGCCGGCTATGAGATCGTCCCCGTCGGCGTCCGCCTGTATTGCAAACGGTTGGACAAGCTGGCCGCCCGCTAGCAACCAGCGATCCGCCCTTTGCGGCGCAAGCTTCGGCAATGTTGAGCAGAAGACCGTGCCGGATCATCACGATCCGCTCAGCGCCGTGGGCTGTCAACGAGCGTCCATGAACCTTCCCGATGCTGCCGCCGGACAGCCCAGGCGACACCTCAGGCAAAACGCGTCGGGCGGGCAGCAAACCATCCCACCACCCACTGGACGTCGTAACTCATGAGGGGGATTTGATGAGGCTCGAAGACGACCATGCGCCACTCCGCCTGGACCATGCGCTGTACCATTTGGACGGCACGCCAGCCTGCCGGCGCAACGCCTCGGCGCTGGCCGATGTCCTGTCCTTCGAACCGTCGATACTCGACGAAAAACCGTTACCGAAGCTGCGGCCGAAAAGCGCTATCCTCGATTGGTATCGGACGGTGCGGGCTCTGCCGCGGCTTACCGCGGCAATCCGCTCACGCATGGCCGGTCCCGGCGGATATTACAATCTCGGCAATGCGCTCGGGCTGGTGACGGGTGTCACGGTCCAGATCGTCGCCGTGCCGCGGGGTTCCGGCCTGAGTGGCTCTGCCGCGCTCCTCGATTATTTCGCCGGCAGCATCGCCGCCATGGCACTGACACTGGCCACGCTGGTCTTCTTCTACAGCGGCGAAATCTACTGCCGCGCCTGGGCTGGAAAGCCGAGCCCCGACGCGTCCCTGAACCGCCTTGGCGACGTGCTGTCGGGGGTCGGGGCGATCGGGCTTGGCATCGCCCTGTTCCTGTTCGGTGAGCCTGTGCTTGCGGCGACCTCGGGCCTGCTGCATGCACTCGGCAAGTTTGGCAGCGCTTTCGCTGCCGGCAGGCCGTTGCCCGGCTGGCAAGCCACCTGGCCCGACCCGTTCCGCAGCGCCGTTCTGGCCAGCCGCCTGCCGGCGATGGTAGCGGCAGCGGCGGGGATCGGCGGTGCCTTGCCGCCGGTGTGGTCGGGCGCTTCCTCGACGCTCGTTGCTGCGCCGCTGACATTGCTCGTCTGCTACCTGCTATGGGCAAAGGCCGACCTGCTGCTGCTCCAGGACGGGCGAGCCGAGCGCGCGCTGGCTTCGCACGCCGGGAACCGCCGAGACGCAGTGTGACGCTCGCATCGGCTTTCCATCAACCGACCTGCGATCCGCCCTTTGCGGCGCAAGCTTTGTCGAGACATTGATATGTCGAGGGCGCAGGCCAACTGTCTGCTTCTGCTTGCTGCTGCCTTTTGGGGCTTCGGCAATGTTGCGCAGAAGACTGTGCTGGATCATCTCGATCCGCTCAGCGCCGTGGGCATGCGCTGCCTGATCGCGGGGCTCATGGTCGCGCCGCTGACGATGCTCGAATGGGGAAGGAAATTCGGGCCTGGCTATTGGATGAGCCTCACCAAAGTCAGCGTTCTGTTTTCGATTTCCATCATCGTCCAGCAGATCTCCTATCTCGACACCTCGGTTACCAATGCCAGCTTCCTGGTGAGCACGGCAACGGTGATGACACCGCTCGCGGCCTGGTTCCTGATTGGCGAGCGTCCGAATGCTGTCGGCGGGCTTGCGGCTGCCATGACATTGGTCGGTGTCCTGCTGCTGTCCGGAGGCTTGACCGCCAGCTTCAGCCAGGGCGATCTCGCTGCGATACTTTCGGCCGCGTGCTACGCGCTTTGGATGGTGGAGCTTGGCCGCCACATGCAGACCCACGGCGCGCCGGTCGCGACGGCTGCCGCGCAATTCCTGGGCGCCGCCGTGATCACTCTGCCGTTCGGCGCTCTTCAGGGTAATTTGTCGCTGGCCGCCGTCAGCGATGCAGGTCCGGAACTCGCCGTGCTCGGCATCTTCTCGACCGGTGCCGCCTTCGGCATCCAGACGATCGCTCAACGCTTCACGTCGGCCAGCCATGCCGCCGTGATCGTCAGCGCGGAGAGCGTATTTGGAGCGATTGGTGCGGCAATATTTCTGGGCGAGCGGCTGTCGCCGGTCGGAGCAGTCGGCGCTGCGGTCGTATTTGCATCAATCACCTTGCTGTCGCTGACGACCGACAAATCCGAAATCAGTAGGCCGGCGGTCGCAGATTGAGAGATTATCGGGGCAATACGGAGTCGCGGACTCCTCGGCAAGGCCTCAACCTAGCCTTGCCAGCTTTGCGGCGTCGCGTATGGCTTGCACGGCATGCGGGTTTGTCACGGGATAGGCTGCGATGAAGCGTTCGACCGAAAAGTCCGGGAATTCAGCTTTCAAGCGGGCTGCAATCCTGGCCGCCTCGCCGGTCTCGCTCACGGCTGCATGCGCCAGCGCCAAAAACATCAGCACGTTCGGAGAGTCCGGCGAACCTCTGCGGAGCGCCGCGACAGCTTCCCGATGCCTGCCGGCGGCAAACAGGATGCGGCCTTGCATGCCGAAATACCAGCGCGGGGCCAGCGGATTGAGGTGCATGGCGCGCTCGATGAGCGGGATCGCCTCGGCCGGATCGCCGGCGACAAGGGCCTTGCTGCCGGCCAGCAGCGCCAGCGTGTCGGCATGGTTGGAGCCGTATTCGAAGCCACGCTGATACGCGCGCTCTGCCCCCTCGAGGTCGCCAAGGCATCCCCTGAGATCGCCAAGGCAGGTGTGGGCGGTGCTGTCCGTCGGGTCGAGCCGCAAGGCGTTTTCGACCGCCGTCCGCCAGTTCTCGATCGAGCCCGGCACATCGTCGCCAAAGCCGTTGCAGGCCTCGATGGAATAGGCATAAGCAAGCTCGGTCCAGGCCCTCACCAGAGTGGGGTCAAGTTCCAGCGCCCGTGAAAACAGGCGGATTGCCTCGGCATTGCCGGCGCGGCTGAACGTGTTGTGCTGTTCGACGCCAAGCAGATAAAGGTCATAGGCGCGCAGGCTGGCGGGCGGCTTGCGGCGGACCGCATTGCGGCCCACCGTGGCGATCGCCCCAAAACAGCCAGCAAGGACATTGATGACGCCTTCCGTCAGGCTGTCCTGCAGCTTGAAAACGTCCTCGACCGGACGGTCGTAGCGCTCGCTCCAAAGGCTGACGCCGTTCTCCGCATCGGCAAGCTCTATCGTCAACCGAACCCGCCGCTCTTCGGCGCGCAACTGGCCCGACACGATATAGGTGGCGCCCAGCGCCTTGCCGTCCGCCGCGAAGTCGGCCGGCTTGCTGCCCAGCGATTTCATCGTGTGGAAAGCGATGACGGGCAAATCCGCGTATCGCGCCAGGTCGATGGTGATGTCCGACGACAGACCGTCGGCAAAGCGCTTCCAGCGCTCTTCGGAATTCAGACATTCGATCGGGAATATGGCGAGCACCGGCGAGGCGTCGGACAAGGACGGAGCCGGCTGCGCGCTGGTGGCGCCGGCAAAATACGATGCGAGAGCGACTTTGTTGCGGACGCCAAGTTTTTCATAGATCGAGGCGAGATGGGTGCGGACGGTCGAGGGGGCGATGAACAGCGCCTCGCCGATCTCGCGATAGGTCAGGCCGGCGGCAAACTTCTCCGCGACCGCGCGCTCGCGGTCGGATAGAGCCGGCGAAGACGTCGCGATGCGGTTCATGGCAAATTTCCTGCCACCGGACGGAGAGACGGGTTCAACTGCTGCCGACGCAGGATACTACAAATGGAGAACCCTAAACACCGCATCTGGCCGATTGTGATGTCGCGCTTCGAAGCCGAAAGCTTCTCGCACGCCGCTCCGACCAGCCGCTGCGCTCCATTCGATTTCAGCACAATATCAGCATCCGTTCAGGACGCGGAGGCCATGTCGCGGCGATGCTCTCTCGGGAGACAAACCCGATGAGCGGCCATGACAATCGCCCTGACAGAAGACCTCCTCGCCAGGATCGATCGCAAGATCGAAGACGCCGGCTCGGCGCCCGGACTGCGCAATCTGGAGGATCGTGACTATGCCGACATTCGCACGCAGCTGCTTGCGGGACGCCCGCGTGACGTTTGGGTGTTCGCCTATGGCTCGCTGCTGTGGAACCCATGCTTCGAATTCGTCGAGGAGCGACCGGCGACCGTGCATGGCTGGCATCGGCGATTTTCGCTGTGGCTGACCCGCTGGCGCGGCACGCGCGAGCGGCCCGGGCTGATGCTTGCGCTCGACCGTGGCGGCAGCTGCCGCGGTGTCGTCTACCGTCTCCCCGACCTTGATATCGACGCGGCAATCGACCGGCTGCTGCGCCGTGAGATGAGCGCCAACCCGCCGACCAACATTCCGCGCTGGATCTCGGTTCGAGGCGCGGCTGGGAATTTTCGGGCCATCGCCTTCGTCGCCGACCGGAATGGCCCCGCCTATGCCGCAGGCCTTAACGAGCAGACCACGGTGGAAATCCTGTCGCTCGCCGCCGGCCACATCGGAAGCTGCGCCGACTATCTGCGCCGCACCGTCGTTCAGCTCGAAGCCCGCAACATCCGCGACGCCACGCTATGGCGGCTGCAGGGCAAGGTCGCCGCCTACCTCGGATCACTGCAATCCGGCACGCCCTTGCCGGCACCAACCCTGGAGATCGAACATGCATGCGAAGGTTGAGGAACCATTCCTCCCGTCGGCTCTGGCACGGGAAGCGGTGCACCGGATCCTGTCGACGGGCAACGTTGAATTCTGTGGCGGCGAAACGGCTCAGATGCTGCACTATCTCGACCTGCTGACGCCGAGTGAGACAGCCATGATCCCTGCCAAAACGATTCCTGCAGAAACGAGGCCGCGCCTGTGGCAGCGCCTTTCCGGCATCTTTCGGGCTTGACCTTTACAGGCTTATGCGGCTCCGATGATCGCTGCGCAATCAGGCGCAGCGGTGGTGCAGGAGCTTGGCACACCAGGTCGGCAGCTCGGTTCTCGATCTCGACCGCGGCACATTGCGGCGTGACGGCGAGATCGTGCCGGTGCGGCCAAAGACCTTCGACCTGCTGGCCTTCCTGGTGCGCAATCCCGGCCGAGTGCTGAGCAAGGACGAACTGTTACAGGCGGTCTGGCCCAGCACCATCGTGACAGAAGATTCGCTCACGCAATGCATTCGCGATGTGCGCAAATGCATAGGCGACGAGACGCAGTCGCTGGTTCGCACCGTGCCCCGGCGCGGCTACATGTTCCAGGCTGCCGACGACGGTCTGTCCGCTTCGCTGCCGCCGGCCACGGCTGCGGTTCAGATTGAACGCGCGCCCGAGCCGATGGTCGCCATCCTGCCGTTTCGCGTCAACCTGGACGATGCGACGGCAAAGCCGCTCTTCGACGGCGCGGTCGAGGAGATCATCAACGCGCTTTCCTACTTCAAGACCATCGCGGTGCTGGCACGCCATTCGGCCTTCGCGCTTGCCGAACATTCCGACCAGGACATCTGGGCGACCGCCGAGCGCCTCGGCGCCGACTATGTTGCGGAAGGCAGCGTCGAGAGCGCCGACGGCGGCTACAGCACGCACGTCGTCCTGTCCGAGACAGCGTCCGGCCGGCGCATATGGGCGCAGACGTTTTCGTTCAGGACCAGCGATATCTTCGTCTTTCAAAGGATGGTGGCGCAACGGATTGCGACCGCGCTGGTCGCTAATATCGAGAGCGCTGCCATGCGGCGCACATCCCCGGCGCCCGCCGCCAACGTCGAAGCCTATGTCCACATCCTGCGCGGCATGGCGCTTCTGCGCAGCTATGGCGAGGGCGTCAACCAGCAGGCCCGCGAACATTTGCTGAAGGCGCTCGAACGCGATCCGGATTCGGGGCTCGCTCACGCCTATCTCGCCTTAGCGGACATGATCATAGGCGGCTATGGCGGCGCGCCTCGCGCCTTGCTTGATCAGGCGCGGGACCGTGCCCTGCACGCCACGGCACTCAGCCCGGACGAGGCACGTTGCCACCGCATCCTGGCCTTGATCCTTATCTACCTGGCCGAATTCGACGCCGCCGCACGCCATTTCGCGCGCGCATTGGATCTTAATCCCTACGACGCCGACACGTTGGCCCAGACGGGCTTTTTCGAGGTCATACGCGGTCATGGCGAGACCGGCCTGATGCTGCTGGACCAGGCGATCCAACTCAATCCGATGCATCCCGCCTGGTATCATTACGACCGGGGTGAGGCCCTGCTTGTCCTTGGTCGCTACCCGGAAGCGGCGGCGTCTTTTTCCTGCCTTCCGCGAAAGAGTGCCTGGCAATGGGCGCGGCTGGCTGCCTGTCACGCGCTTGACGGCAATATCGACAAGGCAAGGGCCTGCACCAGGGAAGGCCGCCGCCTAAATCCCGGCCTGACCGAACAGGCAATCATGGCGGACCTTCACATGATGCGCTCGGAAGATCGGGAGCGGATACGGTCCGGTCTCGAGTTGGCTGGATGGGATGACGCGCAAATGCCGACAACATCATGAGCAGCACCGGCGGCGCTGGGCACATGACGCGGCCCCGAGTCGAATCCGCCCGTTCTTGCGCAAACCTCCGGCCTTGGCTAGCATCCGCCCGCAGGCACCGAGCGGAGGAGAACGTCGCGGTGGACCGGCTGGAGCGCCGTTGCGTCCCCTTGGGCGCTCAAAGACACTCCATTTCTAGATCGACGCATGAACCTGCCGGAGACCCATTCCGGTTTTCGGGGTCGTGCGCTCATGGTGGAGGAGACTAAATTGATGAACAGACGTGAATTCCTACTGTCGTCCGTGGCGATGAGCACATTGGCGCTGGCCGCTCCGCAACCGGCATTCGCCCAGGACAAACTGACCATTCTTGGTTCGGTGCCGAGCCTCGGCTTTCCGTTCTTCGTTCACATGCTGAACCAGATCAAGGCGGAGGCGCAGGCGCAAGGCGTCAACCTGACCGAGAGCGACGGCCAGAATTCGGCACCCAAGCAGACCGCCGATATCGAGGCGGCGCTTGTGCAGAAGGTCGACGCTATCGTCATCTCGCCGCTCGACGTCAACGCGCTGGCGCCGGCCATCGAGCAAGCCGTCCAGGCCGGCATTCCCGTCGTCACCATCGACCGCCGCGTCGACGGCGTCGAAGGCATCCTCGCCCATGTCGGCGCCGACAACGTCAAGGGCGGCGAGGCTGAGGCGCAGGCCATGGTGGCGGCGTTCCCGAACGGCGCCAAAATCTTCCATCTGCAGGGCCAGCCAGGTGCTGGGCCCGCGATCGACCGCAACAAGGGCGTGCACAATGTTCTCGATCCGCTGAAGGACAAATACCAGATCATCTTCGAGCAGACCGCGAACTTCGCCCGCGCCGAGGCGCTGTCCGTCACCGAAGCCGGCCTTGCCGCCAACGGCAAGCCCGACGCGATCATCTGCGCCAACGACGACATGGCGCTTGGCGCGGTTGAAGCCTGTGCGGCGCGCAACTTCACCGACGTCAAGATCTACGGCTTCGATGCGCTCCCCGAAGCGCTGGTCGCCGTGCGCGACGGCAAGCTGGCCGGCACGGTCGAACAGTTCCCCGGCGAGCAGTCGCGCACCGCGGTGCAGATCGCCGTCGCCTATGCCAAGGACAAGACCGAGCCCAAGGAAAAGCTCGTGCTGCTGACGCCGATCGTCATCGGCAAGGACAATCTCGATAAGGCTGAAAGGCTTGGCGAGACGAAGTAGGAGCACAAAAGGGGCGCACAGCAGCAAAAGTAGCGTTCTGTCGCGCCCCCCTCTGCCCTGCCGGGCATCTCCCCCACTTGGGGGAGATCGGCAGCTTCGCCGATAGCGCCTTTTTTGCAACGCAGGAGATTGGCGAAAGCCAAGGCGACATCCAATCTCCCCCCTCGTGGGGGAGATGTCCGGCAGGACAGAGGGGGGCGCTGTCCCGCCAGCCTGCGTGGGAATCGGAATTCAAGGAGGATCGCTTGTCTCCAGCAGAAGCCGCAGCGCCGTCGCTATCCCCGGCCCTCCTCGCCGTCGAGGGCGTGACCAAGCGCTTTGCCGGCGTGACCGCGCTCAGCGATGTCTCGCTCGAAGTTCGGCCCGGCGAAATCCTCGGCCTGCTCGGCGAGAACGGCGCCGGCAAGTCGACGCTGCTCAAGATCCTGTCCGGCGTGATGCCGCCCACCAGCGGCCGCATCGTCTTCGACGGCGTCGAATTCGCTCCGCACAATCCGCAGGACGCCAAGCGCCTCGGCATCGTCACCATCTACCAGGAACTGAGCCTGATCCCGACGCTGACGGTGGCGGAGAACATCTTCATCGGGCGCGCGCCGCTCGGGCCGCTCGGCCTGGTGAGCTGGCGGAAGATGGAGGAAGCCTCCCGCGGCATCATCGCCCGCGTCGGTCTGGATCTCGACCCGGCGACGCCGGTGTCGGCACTGTCGGTGGCCGAGCAGCAGCTGGT
The DNA here is from genome assembly GCF_003952585.1 of Mesorhizobium sp. M6A.T.Cr.TU.016.01.1.1. Classification (NCBI taxonomy): domain Bacteria; kingdom Pseudomonadati; phylum Pseudomonadota; class Alphaproteobacteria; order Hyphomicrobiales; family Phyllobacteriaceae; genus Mesorhizobium; species Mesorhizobium sp. M6A.T.Cr.TU.016.01.1.1. Next base: position 4,525,705 of record NZ_CP034452.1, on the reverse strand, counting down.
CGAGATCGCCCGGGCGCTGTCGCTGAAGAGCCGCCTCATCATCATGGACGAGCCGACCTCGGCGCTGACCGAAACCGAAGTGCAGAAACTGATGTCGATCATGGGCCGGCTGCGCAAGGACGGCGTCGCCATCATGTTCGTCACCCACCGGCTGGAAGAGGCCTCTGCCATCTGCGATCGCATGACAGTGCTGCGCGACGGCAGGTTGGCCGGCCATCTCGATCGCGAGGGCGGGCCAATCAAGCTGCCGAAAATCATCGAGAAGATGGTCGGCCGCGCCGCATCCGAGCTTTATGCCAGGCCGACACTGCGCGACGTCGCCGGCGACGTCAGGCTCTCGGTGCGCGGACTGCGCACCGTGCGCGATCCGCAGGCGCCGCACGCGATCGTGCTCGAAGGCGTCGACCTCGATCTCAAGGCGGGCGAGATCCTCGGTGTCGCCGGCCTCGTCGGCTCCGGCCGCACCGAGCTTGCCCGCGCCATCTTCGGCGCCGACCGCATTGCCGCCGGCACCATCACGCTCGACGGCAAGCCGATCGCGCCAGCATCGCCCGCCGACGCCATCGCGCTCGGCATCGGCCTGGTGCCGGAAGACCGCAAGCATCAGGCGATCTTTGCCGCGCTTGGCATCCTGACCAATTTTTCGATCGCGGCACTCGGCCGCTACTCCAACGCCGCCGGCTTCATGACCGAGCGCCGCGAGCGCGAAGCGCTGGCAAGCTACAGGAAGACCCTGTCGATCCGCATGGCCTCGCCCGAGCAGCCCATCGAGGGGCTGTCCGGCGGCAATCAGCAGAAGGTCATCCTTGCCCGCTGGCTGGCGCGCGACCCCAAGGTGCTGATTGTGGACGAACCAACGCGCGGCGTCGATGTCGGCGCCAAGGCCGAGGTACATCAAATCCTGGTGCAGCTCGCCGCGCGCGGAATCGCCATCATGATGATCTCCTCCGAATTGCCCGAAGTGTTGGCGGTATCGGACAGGATCGTTACCATGCGGCGCGGACGCATCACCGGCGAGATGCCCGGCATCGAGGCGACAGAGGAAAAACTGATGGAACTGATGGCGCTCGATCAAAAGCAGGAAGCGACGCAATGACCAGCACGACCGAACAGAGCCAGCGCGGCGGCATCAATGTCGCGCGCCTGCTGATGAGCTTCGGCCCGCTGATGTTCCTGGCGCTGCTGATCGTCGTCTTCACCGTGCTGAAGCCGAGCTTCATCGACCCCATCAACATCTTCAACATCATGCGGCAGATCTCGATCACCGGGCTGATCGCGCTCGGCATGACCTTCGTCATCCTCACCGCCGGCATCGACCTGTCGGTCGGCTCGCTGCTGGCCTTCTGCGGCATGGTCGCGGCGGTGGTGGCCAAGGGCGGCACCGCCAACACGCTGTCGCTGTCGACGTCTGGCACCCAAGGTTTTGGCTGGTTCGCCGCACTTCTGGCCGCCGTCGTCGTCGGTGCGCTGGCCGGCGGCGTCCAAGGCTTTGCCATCACCAGGCTGAAGGTGCCGCCTTTCGTCGTCACGCTCGGCGGCCTCACCGTGTTTCGCGGCCTGACGCTGACGATCTCCAATGGCGGCCCGATCTCCGGCTTCGATGCTTCGATGCGCTGGTTCGGCACCGGCCTGATCGGCCCGGTCCCGGTGCCCGCGATCATCTTCGCGGTGGCGGCGATCCTCTGCCACATCGTGCTGCGCTACACGCGCTACGGCCGCGCCGTCTACGCCGTCGGCGGCAATGCTGAGGCAGCAAGGCTGTCAGGCTTGCGCGTCGACCGCATCCTGATCTCCGTCTACGTCATCGTCGGCTTCTTCGCCGGCCTTGCCGCCTTCGTGCTGTCGGCGAGGCTCAATTCCTCGGAAGCCGTCGCCGGCATCGGCTACGAGCTGACAGTGATCTCAGCGGTCGTCATCGGCGGCACCTCGCTGTTCGGCGGCATCGGCTCGGTCGGCGGCACGGTGGTGGGCGCGGCGCTGATCGGCGTGCTGCAGAACGGGCTGCAGTTCAACAACGTCTCGTCCTACACCCAAAGCATCGTCATCGGCCTTATCCTCATCCTCGCGGTAGCCTTCGACCGCTGGCTGAAATCGCGAGTGAGGCGGTGATCCGAGGAGCGAAGGCTGCGATGCAATAAACTGCCGGGGAGGTAGCGATGACCCAGATCAGAACCATGACCGAAGAGGACGTGCCGTCGGTATCGCAGCTCCTTGGCGAGTCCTGGCGCCGCACCTATTCGCCGATCATCGGCGCCGAGACCACGGCACGCATCTCGGACGGCCGTCACGCGCCGCAAAAGATCGCGGCGGAACTGGCCGACGACAACAAGATGTCGTTCGTCGCGGAACGGCCGGACGGCTCGATTGCCGGCTACGCGATGGCCGAAATGGACGAAACCGGCGACGTCATGCTCGACCGGCTCCACATCGACAAGAGCGAGTTCGGCACGGGGCTGGCCGCCGATATGCTGCATGCCGTCCTTGCCGCCCATTCGGGCATCCCCAGCATCGCCCTCGAAGTGATCGAAGGGAATGACCGGGCGATCGCATTCTACCGCAAGCACGGGTTCGAAGTGGTCGAGCGCAGGCCTGCGTCGCACGGCGTGGAAGGCCATGCGTCATTCATCATGCGCAGGCTGCTGCCACGGGCTTAGCACAGGTTTCCCCGCGCTCGCGATTTTTCGTCCGTCAAGCGGGTGCGTTCACACGCGGCGAACGCGTCGCCCAATCGGCAATCGTCCCACCCGCGACCGGTGAACTCGTCTGCGGCGCGAGGAGATTGTTGCGGCGGGCAACCGCCACGAATGTCGCCCGCGCCGTCTCGGCGTCGATCTCGCCGTCCATCGCGGCCCGGCAAGCCTTGGCGGCGATGTCATGCGCGGCCGTCCGGCTCGCCGCCGGCCAGTCGGCAAGCAGCGCATAGGCTTCAGCGCCGCTTTCTATCTTCGACGGCGTGCCTAGGCCGGTAAGGATGGTGACCGGCTTTTCAAAAGAAGAACGATCCATGACACTCTCCTTTCGGAGTTCAACTGTTTCCATTCCGGGTTCAAGAATCTGGCCGGGTTCAAGAATCTGGCCGGTTCCGCGCGAATTTCGGACGCAGCTGACATCAGGATAGAAGACGTGGCGCCGGCGAGCCGGCGAGCCGGCACGGCCGGCGTGCTCGGCCGTGGTAGCGACCGATGCGCCTTGACCAGCGCCTCCAGCCAGGCCACCACGCCGAGAGGCGGATGCTCGCGCCCGCAGAGCCAGTTCCTTGCTCTGGAGACCGCATAGCCCGCCTCTTCGGCGAAATCGGTTTCCGACCATCTCAGCAGGCGCAGGCACTCACGCATCCGCGCCGCAATCATCTCCTCTGCCCCCTTTGCCGGCTCCCAATCGCTGAGCCGACAGGAACATCAGCGTAAAGGCCGCCTTGCGGCGATCCCAACCGGCCGACTCGACTGCGTCAAGCAATCCGTCGACAAGCGGCGCCAGCGCCGTCTTGCACTCCGTTTCATAGTTGAAATCGGTCCTGGGAAGGGTCGGCGCGGCGATCTTTCCAAAACTGTTCATCATGTCCATGGCAACACCTGCATATGGTCCGGGCACGACCGTGCGCGCCTTCGCATCGGCGGGCACGGTCGTTTGTCCTCAGAGGCCTGGCGTCAGTAATCCATGCCGGCACCGGCAGGCATCGCCGGCGTGGCCCCTTCCTTCTTCGGCTTCTCGGCCACCATCGCCTCGGTGGTGACGAGTAGGCCGGCGACAGAGGCGGCGCCCTGCAGCGCAGTGCGCACGACCTTGGCCGGATCGATGACGCCCTGTGCGTAGAGGTCGCCGAACTCGTTGGTCTGCGCGTTCCAGCCATAGCCGAAGTCGGTCGTCTCGCGCAGCTTGCCGACGATGATCGAACCTTCCGCACCGGCGTTCTCGGCGATCTGGCGCACCGGCGCTTCGATGGCGCGACGCACGATGTCGACACCGGTCTTCTGGTCGGGATTGTCGACGGCGACGTTGTCGAGCGCCTTCGCCGCCCTGAGCAGCGCCACGCCGCCGCCGGGCAGGATGCCTTCCTCGACCGCCGCGCGTGTGGCGTGCATGGCATCGTCGACGCGATCCTTGCGCTCCCTGACCTCGATCTCTGTCGAGCCGCCGACGCGGATGACGGCGACACCGCCGGCGAGCTTGGCCAGCCGCTCCTGCAGCTTCTCGCGGTCGTAGTCGGAGGTGGTTTCCTCGATCTGCGCCTTGATCTGGCTGATGCGCGCCTGGATTTCATCCTTGCGGCCGGCACCGTCGACGATGGTGGTGTTCTCCTTCTCGATCAGCACCTTCTTGGCGCGGCCAAGCATCTCCAGCGTGACGTTCTCAAGCTTGATGCCGAGGTCTTCCGAGATCGCCGTGCCGCCGGTCAGGATGGCGATGTCTTCCAGCATGGCCTTGCGGCGGTCACCGAAGCCCGGCGCCTTGACGGCTGCAACCTTCAGGCCGCCGCGCAACTTGTTGACGACCAGCGTCGCCAGCGCCTCGCCCTCGACGTCCTCGGCGATGATCAGCAGCGGCTTGCCGGATTGCACGGCGGCCTCGAGCACGGGAAGCATGGCCTGCAGGTTGGAGAGCTTCTTCTCGTGGATCAGCACATAGGGTTCTTCAAGTTCGACCCGCATCTTGTCCTGGTTGGTGATGAAATAGGGCGAGAGGTAGCCACGGTCGAACTGCATGCCTTCGACCACTTCCAACTCGGTCTCAGCGGTCTTGGCCTCCTCGACAGTGATGACGCCCTCATTGCCGACCCTTTCCATCGCCTCTGCGAGGAAACGGCCGATCTCGGCATCGCCATTGGCAGAGATGGCGCCGACCTGGGCGATTTCGTCGTTCCTGGTCACCTTGCGGGCATTGGATTTCAGGTCGGCGACGACGGCGTCGACCGCCTTGTCGATGCCGCGCTTCAGGTCCATCGGGTTCATGCCGGCAGCGACCGCCTTGGCCCCTTCCCTGACAATGGCCTGAGCAAGAATCGTCGCGGTCGTGGTGCCATCGCCGGCGGTGTCGCTGGTCTTCGAGGCGACCTCGCGCACCATCTGCGCGCCCATGTTCTCGAACTTGTCCTCAAGCTCGATCTCTTTCGCCACCGTCACGCCGTCCTTGGTGATGCGCGGGGCGCCGAACGACTTGTCGAAGACAACGTTGCGGCCCTTGGGACCGAGCGTCACCTTCACCGCATTGGCGAGAATATCGACGCCGCGCAACATCTTCTCGCGGGCTTCGGTATGGAATTTCACATCCTTGGCAGCCATTGGATAACTCCTTCAAATAGGCAGCTTTTCGTTGACTGATTGCTTGTTGCGGCCCCGCTCAGGCGGCCTTCTTCACTTCGCCGGTCAATTCGATCACCCCCAACACGTCGCTCTCCTTCATGATGAGCAGGTCTTCGCCATTGAGCTTGATCTCGGTGCCGGACCACTTGCCGAACAGGATGCGATCGCCGACCTTGACGTCCAGCGGCTGCAACTGGCCGCTATCGTCACGCGCCCCGGGACCGGCGGCAATCACTTCGCCTTCCTGCGGCTTTTCCTTGGCGGTGTCGGGAATGATGATGCCGCCCGCGGTCTTCTCGTCGACCGCGATGCGGCGGACCAGGATACGGTCATGCAATGGACGGAACGCCATGTCGTTCTCCTCATAGGACAAACAGATTTTCTTGGACCTCCCTTCGCAGCCGGCCGGTACAACGGCCGATGCGACGGTGCGCGACCCTTGCTCAGGCATCGCGCATATCGAATTAGTCTGCCGATCCAGGCTTTCAAGAGGACGCCGAAAAAATTTTAGCACTCGCCATGGTCGAGTGCCAACACACTGTAATTGTGGCGCTATTCCAGAATTTGAACTGACGGATGCGGCTTGAAATCGCGGCGCAGCCTTTCCGACATCCTCGTCGGTCCCGGCACGCCTGCCGGCGGCCGCAACCGATGAGTAAGCGGAGGCGTTTTTCCATGCGGAGGACGGTAACGAGTTCTGGCTCCAGATGCAGGGTTTTGGCCCGATAACGGCAGAGATCCATTATCGTCTTCCCGACTATCAGGACCTGCTGCAGCTCTTAATCTGGCAGGAATACGACATCACGCCGGATTTCCCGACGCTGAAGCATTTCCTCGACTATTGGGAACGTGAGATCGAAGGCCCGCTGCATTCCGTGCGCGTCGCCCATCACCGTCTGATCCAGCCCTCCGAGTGGCGAGCGGTGGGCGGCGTCATCACCCTGCAATGACACAGCAAGAGGCGGCGCCTTCATGAAAGTCGCCGCTTTTGCAACACAGCGCGTCGACGCTGCCGGTGGCCTCGCACATCGTCCCACGTCGCGACCGACGCCTACGGGCCTGTAGAGCGGCCGGCGACAAGGTCAACCTGAGCCGTCCCTTGGCCAACTACTCGGACACCAAGATCATGAGCCGCTAGGGAGATCAGAACTTGTAGGCCGCTCCGATGCGGAAATCGTGTGTGTGGATATCGACGGAAAGGTCCTCGTCTACCGGTTGGGAAACGAAATCCTTCTTGTCGAATTCCGTGTAGCGGTACTCGCCACGCAGGAGCCAGTTGTCGGTCAGCGCATATTCGCCGCCCGCGCCCAAGGTCCACCCGACAAGGTTGTCGTCGGCAGAGCCGTAGGGAGCGCCCGCGGCGAATTCCTCGAAACCGAAGCGACCAAAGGCGACGCCGCCCGTCACATAGGGCAGGAAGCGGTCAATGGCATAACCCAGGCGCATCCGAACCGAGCCGGTCCAGTCGATCTCGGTCGTGCTCGAGAAAATGTCGTCGCCCGGCGCTACATCCGAACCTCCGACATCGCCCCAGGCGATGTCGGCTTCGGCACCCAACACGATACCGTTGGTGAATTGATAATTGTAGCCGACGTAGACCCCGCCGATGAACCCGTCGAGGTCATGGCGGTAGTTGTAGGCGGGGTTGATATAGATATAGTCGGCGCGGCCTTCGAAGACATAGCCGACCTGGCCGCCGACATAGAGCCCTGACCAGCTGTAGGCCGACTCGGCGACACGGACCTCCTCGACGACCGCGTCGGCAGCGAAAGCGGTCGACGCGAGGAACGATAGCGATAGACCGAGAAACAGCTTCTTCATTGGTGGCTTCCCCCTCATTGATGTGTGCTGTCGTTAACACAACCTGACGGCCGGCACTGTGGCATAAGCGCAACGGATAGTAGTATACGCCCAACAGAGGGGCGCGCATGAGTTCGATCGCAGGATACTTGGCACATGGAGCCGAAGAAAGGCTCTGAAGTGGCCGTGGAACGGCCGGAGATCAGCAACTGCGAGGGTGAAGAGAACGCACCCATCGCGACCATCCGTCGAGCCATCAATGAGTGAACCACCCATGGCGTGGGATCGAGCGATCTCGATCCTCGGCATCAACAGAACCCGCGACAACGATCTAGGCCCATGGTGAAAGCCCTGGGCCTTCTTCCTTGGAGCAACCCCCAAAAGGACTGTGACCCGGCGCAGCCGCCCGGACGTCCTCCTGCGCTGGAAGGAATGTTGCGCCGAATGCAAGCGAAGGAGAGACCTGAAATGACGTTCCCGAGCTACATAAACCGGCCGGGCAGAAGATCGTCGGAGCCCTGACGTTCAGGTAGTTGACTTCAGGTAGTTGACGTTCAGGTAGTTGACGTTCAGGTGGATTTACGTCCCGTGACAAGCAGTCCGGCCGTGCGAGCCGCCTTGACGAAGGCCGTGCGAGCCTCGCGGGCGGTGCGCCAACCGTCGAGCGCGTCGCGGCAGGCGCGATAGGCTGCGCGCCAGCTCCGGCCCCGCGCCCGGTCCGGCCACTGCTGCATGCATTCGATGGCTTCCCAACTGCTGGCGACCTTGCGCTCTCCGACGGATTGGAGCTTGAGTGTGATCGGCTCGGAAAACGGGACGTCCTTCATCACTTTCTCCTTCTTTCTGTTTTTAGAGCAAGTAGCATCCTCGAATAAGCAGGAAGGCGGCCCGATCGGCGCCGGTGAACGAGATGGTTCGTCTGCCTGCGCGCTTCAAGACCTCCCTGCCCAAACCCCTATCCCCTGCCCGACGCAACGGCCGGTTATAAGTCGTCGTCCGGCGGCTCGAGAAGCCCGATCAGCGTCGCCACCCTTGCCGACGGCAGAGGGCGGCCCTCGTTCACCAGCGCCTCATCGGCGCCGACCCAGGCAAAGGCCTCGCGCAACTCCTCGATCGTCGCGCCGGTCGAGGCGATGTCGGCGATGACGGCGTCGTCCACCGGGCCCAGCACCGATATGATGTCGTCGCGTTTCATGGTCATGATATCCTCCATGCGGCGTGCCGGCGCGACCCACAAATGAAGGTTGAAACCGGCATTGCCAGCCACAATCTGGCAACAAAAAATCTGGCAGCGGGACAGAATCTGGGTCTTGATTTCGGGCTGACAATAACCAAATCAAAATTGCCGGTTGCTGAATGGGGCCGGCAGAACCCAGGGAGCGCCAGCTCTTTGGCGTTTCCTCGTACTATATTGCTCTATGGAGGATGTAGCTATGAGAACCGCATCCGATTTTTCCCCGCTCTATCGGTCGAGCATCGGTTTCGACCGCATCTTCGACCTTCTGGAAAACGCGCCTCAGACTGACAGCTGGCCGCCTTATGACATCGAGCGAAGCGACGAAAACAGCTATCGCGTGACGATCGCGGTCGCCGGCTTTTCCGAAGACGATCTCGACATCAGCCACGAGCCCAACCTTCTGATCGTCTCTGGCGAGCGCAAGGAACAGGACAAGGTTGAATATCTGCATCGCGGCCTGCCGGTGCGACCGTTCACACGGCGCTTCGAGCTTGCCGATCACATGACGGTCACCGGCGCCTCGCTCAACAACGGCCTGCTGACGATCGACCTCGTGCGCGAAGTGCCCGAGGAGATGAAGCCGCGTCGCATCACGATCACTAGGGAAGACGGCGCGCCGAAGGCCGGGCAGGTTGAGAAGCCGAAGCAGGCCGCCTGAGCGAGGGTGAACTCTGGCGCCGCCTGGCACAACCAGTCGAGAAAGGAGAACACCAATGGCTATTCGTGATCTCATTCCCTGGGGCCGGGAGAATAGTCCGGTTCCCAGCTTCTATCGTGACGATGACCGGGATCCGTTCATGGCGTTGCATCGCGAGATGAACCGCATGATCGACGACGCATTCCGCGGTTTCGAAACGCGCATGCCCTCGTTCAGCGGATTTTCGTCGGCGCGCGCCAACTGGCCGAGCGTTGAGATCTCCGACGGCGAGAAGGAGGTCCGCGTGACCGCCGAAATCCCCGGCATGGACGAGAAGGACATCGAGGTGCTGCTCGACGACGGCGTGCTGACGCTGCGCGGCGAGAAGCGCTCCGAGACCGAGGACAAGGACAGGCACTTCTCCGAGCGGTTCTACGGCCGCTTCGAGCGCCGCATCCCGCTCGGCTACGAGGTCGAGGAGGACAAGGTGAATGCTGCCTTCCATAACGGCGTGCTCAGCGTGACGCTGCCCAAGACCCAGCGCGCGCAGACGAAGGCCAGGCGCATCGCCATCAGCGGCAGTGCCGTCAGTCCCGGCAAGAGCAAGCACTGACAACATCGGCAGCCGGACGCGCACGCGCCCGGCTGCGCTCAGTCGGTGCATACGCCACTCGACTCCCGCGCTTGCAATCCAGCCGTCCGCCGATGGGCGGATACATTGGAAGAACAAGCCCTACCGCATCAACTTCCTGCAGCAGGCTTTGCCTTGGCATTCTTCAGCGCGGTCAACAGGTAGTCCTGCATCGTTGCCTGAAGATTTGTCGTGGCGGTGCGCACTGCCGCCATCGCGTCCTTCACCGCCGCTTCGTCGAAGGGCGAAGCCTGCTGCGCCGTCGCCAGATTGGCCCGCGCCATGCGCAGCTCATGTAGTGCCGCCGAGGTGCGCGGACGGTTTGCGCGGCGGATGCTGCGGAACTCCTTCCTCACCTCGGGCGAGTAGGCGCCAGCGATCTCCGTGATCAGCCCACCCGCCACCGCTCCTTGCCGCATGCCATGGGCCGCATAGCCGAGCAGGAAGAAGTTGCCGGCAAGCGAAAGGCCGAGCAGCACCAGCGTCGCCGTCCATACCAGGGAACGCCTCGTCAAAGCGAATCCTCCCCTGCTGCCGGATCGGCGGCTATGCCAGACTCGCCATCGCCAGACAGGCCATTGTCAGACAGCCGCGCGCCGGAAGCCAGCGCCAGAAGCTCCGAATCCTGCAAGTCATCCTGCAGCCGCGCCAGCTGGTAGCCCGCCAGCGTCGCGGCCACCAGAAAGGCGGCGGCGCAAGCCACTAGCCCCGCCGGTGCAAGGAGGAACCCCGGCAGGAACGATAACCGCGCCTGGCCGGCATCGATACGCGCCAACACCTTGCGCGCCAGCGCCTGTTCGTCGCTGTCCATCAGCGCCGCTTCGAGCACGAGGCGATCGAGCTCCGGATCGTCTTGCGGCGATCGGTCCGTGTCACCCGCGACAAAGGCCAGTGCTTCCTGCCGGAAGGGAGCCGGCCAGACGTCGAAATCGTCGCCGAAGCGATGCTTGTTTCGTTCGAACTCGTCCCGTGTCATGAGGACTTCCTTTCGCGGCCGTCGGCCGCCATTGCCAAGTGGCCCCGCAGATGATCCCTCAAATGGTCCCTTAGCGCCCGCCGCCCGCGGACAAGCAATTGCTCGGCCGAGCCGGCGCTGCCGCCCATCACCTCTGCGATGGCCGCAATGTCGAGATCGCCGACAGCGCGCAGCAGCACGGCCATGCGCTGCCGCTCCGGCAGGCGCGACAGGCCGTCGCGGACGATCGCAAGCTCCTGCCGCGCGGCGGTCGTTGCTTCGGCATCCGGCTCTGGTGAGGCCACCTCGTCCCTGACATCGTCGAGCCCGATGAAAGTCCGCAGCGCCCGGCGCCGGCGCTGGTCGATGCAGCGATTGGCGGTGATCCTGTACAGCCAGGTCGAGGCACGCCCCCTGGCGGGATCGAACCGGGCGGCCTGTTTCCAGACGGTCACGAACACCTCCTGCACCACATCCTCGGCTTCGCCGGCATTGCCGAGATAGCGCGCCGCAAACACCTGCAAGCCGCGGCCATGGCGGGCGATGAGCTCAGACAGCGCGCCCTGGTTGCCCGCCGCCACCCGTGCCAACAGCTTGTCGTCCTCACGGGGCTCCTCATGCTGCACGGCGGCGGGCACCAACTGGCGAGGCTCCTGAACGTCAACGGCGCCAGCGCCGGAACCCGAACACCGTGTTGCCGTCCGGACCGGTGAAGCTGCCGGCCGAGCGGCCACGGAACGGCCCACGCGCCGACACCCGCTTGCCGGAGAAGGACTGCCCGTCCGGCCCGGTGCCAGAGTAGCTTCTGGCGCAGCGGTCAACAACGCCCGCCACGCATTTGGAGCTCGACGCGTAGGTGCCGCCATTGGGGCCGGTGCGCGTCGTCGAGCCGGTGTAGACGCCGCCCTCCCTGCTGACGCTGCGGCTGACCTCGCCGCCATGCGCCGTCGGCCGTTGCCATTCCTCGGCGGCGGCCGGCACGGCAGCTGCCGCGACAACCATCGCGGTAAGGCACAACAGGTGAATCTTCGCTGAAGAAAGCATTTCTTACTCCTTGATTCTCTTGGAAAAAGACTGTGGCTTAATTGAACAAGGAACGTGTCGGGATTGTTCAGCCGGCGCGATCGGCGAAGAGCTTGCGAACGGCAGCGATCTCGTCCGCCGACAGCGTGCCGTCGCCATTGCGGTCGGCGAGGTCGAACAGCGGCATGCGGTTGCGGAACTCGACCTCCGAGACCTTGCCGTCGCCATTCGTGTCCATGCGCCGCCAGCGGTTGCCGAGCCTAGCTTGCGCAGCGTCGGCGCGGTCGATGATGGCGTCGCGGGCGCCTTCGATCTCCTTCTCGCCGATGACGCCGTCGCCGTTGCGATCGAGCTTCGTGAACATGCGCTCGCGCGCCGCAAGCATCTCATCCCTGGAAATCGCGCCGTCGCCATTGGTGTCGAGCCGTTGCAGGATGCGCTTTCCCGGCGTGTCGTTTCCCTGGCCGTGCGCTGCGGAAAGCGGCACGAGCCCCATAAGCAGGGCCGCAATGAGTGCTGAACGTTGCATTGTGATGGTCCTTTCGCTGTCATTGGTCGCGCCGTCGTGGGTTTTGGCGGCGACTGCTGACCGATACGCAGGAAGGACCCTGCCCCTACGCTCGCCGGCGAAAAATTCTCGCCAAGCAGCCGGCCCGCGCCGACAGACGATCAAGCAATATCATGCGGGCAGTGATGGCGATCTAGTCAAGCAAACTCACTATTTGCAGGACCAGGACCAACAGCACAAAGCCAAGGACGGATGCAAAGATAGCGATCCAAAAAACGGAGCGTTGCTTTCTGCTCACGGCTTTCCCCCAACGCACATCCCCTGCCCACCATACGAACGTTTGTCTCATAAAGTTTGCTTGAGGCCGGCGGAGGGAGCAAACGTGACTGCTTCAGGCAAAAAGAATCTCCTGCCAGGGTGCTCGTTCGCGAGGGCGGTTACATCATTCATCCGGCCGATGCGGAACATTAGCAATTTCTAATAGTTGTATTTGAGCAGTGGAGCCTTCGGGCTCCCACTGCAGATCGGGCTGCAACCTGATCGGCCCGCGCTCTCCGCCAGAGGCGCGGGCTTTCATTTGTTCGGCCGATGCGCCAGACCACACGCTGGCCGCACATTGGAAGTCTGCGGGAGCATTAGTAGCAGAGGTCGCTACCGTGGCGTTCCTGGCGCCCAGGCAACGGAGCCCGTCGTCCGACAGGGCGGCGGGCTTTCGTTTCAATTGTCGAACTTTATCGGCTTGTCGGAGCTGAGCGAACAGCCTCGCCATCCGCTCGCATCCGATACGATGCAGAAACGCTAGCCCACATGAGCAATCCTGGCATGACGCTGCTGGAGCAAGTCTACAGAACAGGAGCCAATTCCAGCATCACGAAAGCGGTGACACCCAGCACGACAAGGGCATAGGCCGCATAAAGAACAAGCAGCAACACTTCAAAATCGCGGAACAAGGCTGTGGTAGCCTTGATCTGTTGCGGCTCTCTTTTCTCGATGAGGTCGGCTTCGGGGTGCCCCGCTCTGACGACGACATAGCCAATCCTGTCGTTCTCGGCTGCCTGCAATATCCGTTCCGCGATATCGAGAGCGATCACCGGATCATCGGCCAGCTGATTGCCCGCTATCCGGTATTCAGTAACAGTCTGGATTTCATGCTCTCTCATGCACGCTTAACCGCGTCATTTAAATTAGGTTCCACTAAAATACCGATGTCTGCGACCGAGCCGGTCGTCACAGAACCGGGCGTCAACAATCCTAGGCCGCGAACCCCTGCCCCGCGTCCTCCAATTAAATGGCTCCCCATGGGCTGTTACGCATCTGCCGCGTGCCCGACAAGGCACCGCAAAAGAGTTCCCCGGCGATGTCGAAGTCACCGGGGCCAGGCGGGAGGCGCGCGCCCCCTTCTCAGCGCCCTTGCTTCAGATCGCCTCGCGCTCCCGTTCCGGCGTAGCGACCAGCAAGGCCGCGGCGGCATTGGCGGCGGCGATGGCGGCCTCGACCTGATGCCCGCGGGCAAGGCCTGCCGCGAACGCGCCAACGAACTCGTCGCCGGCTCCATGGGTGCTGACGACCTCCACCGGGATGGCGGGCAGCGCGAACGCCTGACCGTCACGGTCGCAATAGGCAACGCCCTCCCCGCCGGCCGTGACGATCGCGGCCGGGCAGAAATCGATCAGCATGCGTGCCGCCTCGGCAGCACCCTCGAGCGCATCGACGACCGGAACGCCGGCCAGAAATTCCGCCTCGATGGCGTTGACGATCACGACATCAACCAACGCGACCAATTCGTCCGACAGTTTCCGGGCGGGTGCGGCATTGAGCACGACGCGGCCGCCATGCGCCTTCACCGCCCGCGCTGCGGCGATGTTGGCGGGTTCCGGGACCTCGTTCTGCAGCAGCAGCACCGCAGTTTGCGCAACCATTTCGGTCGCGGCCGCGATGTCCTTCTCCCCCAAGGTGAGATTACTGCCTGAGACGATCACCGCGCCATAGTCGCCGCCGTCGTCGAAGATCGCCACGCTCATGCCCGAGCCGGCGCCAGGCGCGACCCGCACGAAGCGGCTGTCGACGCGGCAGCGGCCGAGATTGTCGAGAAGCGCGCGGCCGAAATCGTCATCGCCAACTGCGCCAATCATCGCTGCGCGCGCGCCGGCCCGCACCACTGAGACTGCCTGGTTGCCGCCCTTGCCGCCGCATTTCGGCCGCCAGGCATGGCCGGTCACGGTTTCGCCCTTGCGCGGGCGGTCAGGGGCTTCGACCATGATGTCGTAATGCAGGCTGCCGAACACGGTCACCAGCGGTCTCGGCGGCGTCATGTTCCCCTGTCCCGCCGCTTCGACGTCACCGCCGACATGGTACGCCCGAGATTGCGCTCCGCCGCCTGGTAATCGCGCTGGGCCACCGCCACGAACAGCGCGTCGAGAATGTTGAGCTGTGCGATGCGCGCCGCCGCGTTCTCGCCCATTAGCGGCGAGCCTTGCGCGGTCGAGCACAGCACGATGTCGGCGACATCAGCCAGCGGCGAGTTGTCGTAGTTGGTGATCGCCAGCGTCCGCGCGCCGCTCTTGCGGGCGAGCTGGATGGCATCGATGACAGCGCTGGTGTTGCCGGAATGCGAGAAGCCGACGGCGATGTCGTCGGCGCCGAGCAGCGAGGCCGACATCAGCATCATGTGCGAATCGTCGTAGACGGACGCGCGGATGCCGATGCGCAGGAATTTATGCGAGACGTCGCGCGCGATCTGCGCCGAGCCGCCGACGCCGTAGAAATCCCGGTTCTTGGCGCGATAGAGAAGATCGGCGGCGCGGTCGAAATCGTCCATGTCGAGGATGGCCAGCGTCTCCTCCAGTGCCTGGATGGAGGTGCGGAACACTTTTTGGACGATCTCGGCCGAGCTGTCGTCGACCGACAGCTCCTGGTGCATTTCGGCGGTCGGCAGACGACTGTATTCGTAGACGGCGGTGCGGAAGTCGCGATAGCCGGAAAAGCCCAGCTTCTTGGCGATCTTGACGACCATCGCCTCCGACACGCCGGCTTCTTCGGCGATCTGCTTGAGCGGAATGGTCTCGTCGAAGCCGCGCCTCCCGAAGACGGTTTCCACCACCTTGGCCTCGAGCGGCGTCAGATGCGGCATCATCATGCGGATCCGCGGTCCTACTGCTTTCAGATCCAGGCTGGTCAAGGTCATCCACGTCCCCTCGTCACGCGATCGATAAGCATCGCGGCGAGGATTATAAGGCCAGTTGCCAGCAGCTGATAGAAGGACTGGACATTCATCAATGTCAGGCCGTTGCGCATGGTGCCGAGGATGACGGCGCCCAGGATGGTGCCGACCACGCTGCCCTTGCCGCCCATCAGCGAGGCGCCGCCGATGGCCGCCGCGGCAATCGCATCGAGCTCCCAGAGGTTGCCAAGAATGGGCTCGGCAGCACCCAGCCGGCCGATCAGGATCTGCGCAGCAAGGGCGGCAAGCAGGCCCGAGATCATATACGCGGCGATCTTGGTGCGGGCGATCGGCACGCCGGCTATGTAGGCGGCCTCCTCATTGCCGCCGACGGCGAGCAGATATTCGCCGAACGGCGTCTTCTTGAGGATGATCCAGGCGATCAGCGCGACCACGGCCACGATGATGACCGCCAATGGCAGCCCGAACAGCGAGCCGTTGAAGATGGCGCGGAAGCCGGCAGGCAGGCCGAGCACCGGATTGCCGCCGGTATAGATCAGCGCCAGCGCCCGGTAGGTGCTCAGCGTTCCCAGCGTGACGATGAAAGGCTGCAGCCCGACATAAGCGACCAGCACGCCGTTGAGCAGGCCGCAGACGAGGCCGATGGCGAAACCGGCGGCGATGGCCAGCGGAAACGGCACGCCGGCGACCAGCATCGAGGCAGAGATGACGGCCGAAAGGGCTGCCGTCGGCCCGACGGACAGATCGATGCCGCCCGAGATGATCACCAGCGTCATGCCCAGCGCCAGGCAGGCGTTGATGCTCGATTGCTGCAGGATGTTGATCAGGTTGCGCTCGGCAAAGAAGCCCGGGACCAGCGCACCGAAGACGGCGACGATCACCACCAGGCCGATCAGCGTGCCGGCGTCGCGCACGGAAAACCGGTGCAGGAAATCCGCCCGTGGGCGCGCTGCTGTGTGTTCGGTTATATCAGTCATCCGCTGGTCCTGTCCGTTATGCACCGGCCCAATGGCCTTGCGCCGTGCCGGCCTGAATCTCCGATTGGGGTATGGCGTGCGCCGCGATCGCCTGTTCGCTAAGGCTTGCGCGGTCCAGTTCGGCAGCGACCGTGCCCTCGCGCATGACCAGCACGCGGTCGGCGAGCCGGATCACCTCGGGAAGCTCGGACGACACGACGATTACCGAATGGCCTTCGGCGGCGAGCTCCTCGATCAAGTGGTAGATCTCCGCCTTGGCACCGACATCGATGCCGCGCGTCGGCTCGTCGAACAAAAGGATGCGCGTTCCCGCCGCCAGCCAGCGGCCGATGATCGCCTTCTGCTGGTTACCGCCACTGAACAGCCGGATCGGCCGGTCGAGCAGGAACGGCCTGAGATTGACCCGCTTCATCTTCTCGGCCGCGACCCGTTTCAGCCTGGTGTGATCGATGACGCCGCGCGGCGCGAACACGCCCATCGATGCCAGCGCCATATTGCTGGAGATCGAGCGCAGCGGCACGATGCCTTCGCGTTTGCGCTCCTCCGGCACCAGGCCGATACCGGCGGCGATGGCATCGCGCGGACTGGAAAGTTTTACGGCCTTGCCGTCGATCTCGACCGCGCCTGATGAGGCGCGGTCGGCGCCGGCCAGCAGCCGCAGCAGTTCGGTGCGGCCCGAGCCGACCAGGCCGGCAATGCCCAGCACCTCGCCGCGATGCAGGTCGAACGAGACGTCATGGACCTTGGTCGGCGAGGCGAGGCCACGAACGCGCAGCCTGACCTCGCTGGAGGTGTGCGACCGGTGCTGTTCCTGGGCAAGCTCGCGGCCGACCATCATTGAAACGACGGCCTTTTCCGACACCTGCGCAAGATCGACGGACCCGACCACGACGCCGTCGCGCATGATGGTGGCGCGCTGGCAGATGCCGAACACCTCGTCCAATTTGTGCGAGACATAGACGACCGCGACACCGTCGCGGGCCAGGCCGGCAATGACTTCGGCCAGGCGCTCGAATTCTTTCGGCGTCAGGCTCGATGTCGGCTCGTCCATCGCCACGATGCGCGCACGATCGAGCAGCGCCCGGGCGATCTCGACGATCTGCCGCTGCGCGACCTTCAGGCTGCCGAGCGGCGCTGCCGGATCGATCGTTGGGTCGATGGCCGCAAGGGCTTCCGCAGCGCGGCGTTCCTGCTCGCGCCGTGCGACGAAGATGCCGCCGCGCGTCAGCGGATGGCCGAGGAACATGTTCTGGGCGACGCTGAGGTGCGGCACCTGCTGCAATTCCTGATGGATCATGGCGACGCCCGCGGCGCGTGCGGCGACCGGATTGTTCAGCGTCACCGGCTTGCCGTCGATCAGCACGCTTCCCGCCGTCGGCCTGTAGACACCCGACAAGATGCGCAGCAGCGTCGACTTGCCGGCGCCGTTTTCACCGAGCAGGCCATGGATTTCGCCGCCGCCGACCGAAAAGGACACACCGCTCAGCGCCCGCACGGCCGGAAACGTCTTGGAAATGCCCTCGAATTGCAGCCGGGGTGACATGGGTTCTATTCTCCGGGCAAGGGTGCCAGCCGTGAGCGAGATGCTCTTGCCGGCACCTGCCCTTGTGCCCTTAGTTGCCCGCTGCCGCGTCCTCGAGCAGCGCCTTGCGCACGGCGTCGCCGGCGCCGGAGTAACGGTCGGCATTGTCCTTGGTGATCAGCGCTTGCGGCGTGGCGACGACGCGCGGCAGCTTTTGCCCGGCCACCAGTCGCAGCGCCGATTCCAGCGCCACCTCGCCAGTCAGAACCGGGAAGCTGTCGACGGTGCCGGTCAGCTCGCCGGCGCGGATCGAGGCGTAGGCGTCGGAGATGCCGTCGGTGCCGAAGACGGCGACCTTGTCTTGCAGGCTGGCGGCCTTGACCGCCTCGACGATGCCCAGTGCCATACCGTCATTGTTGGCATAGAAGCCGATCAGGTCGGGATGCTGCTGCAGGATGTTGGTGGCCGCGTCGTAGGAGGTCTGGCGATCCCAGTTGCCGGGGACGCTGGCAACGACCTGGAACTTGCCGGCCTCGGTGATCGTGGTTTTGAAGCCGTCGGTGCGCTGGACGGCCGCATAGACGCCGGCCTGGCCTTCCACGATGGCGACCTTGCCGCCGTCCGGCCGGTTCTTGATGAACCATTTGGCGACGCGCACGCCATTGTCGCGCTGGACATTGCCGACATAGTGCTCGGCCTGCGGGATGACCGCGTCATTGACGTTGACCACTGGCACGTTGGCGGCCTTGGCCTGTTCCATGATCGGCTGCAGATTGGAGTCGGTCTGCGGCGAGACGAGCAGCACGTTGTAGCCCTGTGTGACCAGGCCTTCGGCGATGGTGAGCTGGCCGAGCTGGTCGCCCTCGCTCTGCGCCGCCTGGTAGACGACCGGAACAGCGACGCGGTCGCCGAACGACTTGTAGCCCTCACCCAGCGAGCGCCAGTATTCGTTGGTCAGCGTCTTGGAGACGGCGCCGGCCTTGGTGCCGTCGGGCAGCTTGGGGAACGCACCGAACTTGGCCTCGAGCTGCGACCAGTCGATGCGATCCTTCTCGGTGTCGGAATTGAGCGGCGCGAGGTCCGCGGAAAAAGCCGAGCCGATGGACAGCGCCACCAGTGCAGCGGTGGCGGTGGCAAGCAGAAATTTCATGGTCTTTCCTCCCTTGTTGAAAAACGGTCTATGCCGCCGGAGCCTCAGCTGTCCGGTCCGAGCATGGCTTCCTGGATGATGGCCTGCGACGCGACCGCGTCCTGACGGTCGACGGCGGTGGACAGGCGGTTGTCCTTTTCCAGCCGATCGACGACGCGCAGCATGCGCTTGACGGTGGTGATGTTGACTTCGCATTCGTGGACCGGATCGAGCCCGGTCATGTCGGGGAACGTGTCGAAGTAGATGGCGCCGGCATAGCCGTCGCGGCGGATCTGCCTGAGCAGCTCGATCGTCTGCAGCGTGTGCACCGCGCCGACCATCAGGCCGTCGTCGCGCTTGGCGTAGCCATCGTTGAGATGCACCCCGAGCAGCTTGCTATGGCGCGCCACGAGTGCTGCGGCAAAGGCCGGCTGCTCGTCAGCATAGAGCACATGAGCGAAATCGAGCGTCACGCCGAGATTGGGCAGGCCGATCTCGCGGATCGCCAGCAATGTCGTCGCCGCGTCGGGCATCAGGCTGTAGGAGCGCGGCTCGTTGGGCTTGTATTCGAGGCTGATCTGGCAATCGGGATCATGCGCCGCAACTTCACGGATTCCATCGATTTCGTGTTGCCACAGCGTCGTGTAATCGGCCTGGAAAGCATAATCGAAGCCATCCTGCCCTAGCCACAGCGTCATCAGACTGGCGCCCGCTTCGCGCGCTGCGTCAATGCCGGCCTTGGTCAGGTCGATGGCTTCGCGGCGAACCGCGGGATCAGGATTGGTGAAGGCACCGAGCTTGAAGGCCGGGTTGGAATAATAACGCATGGCGAAACCATTGATCGAAAGCCCGAGATCGCCGAGCTTTCGCGCCACTTCTGCAGGTTTTTCGCCGACATGGTCGGGAAAATTCAAGTCGAGGTCGGTCAGCCCCGCAACCTTCGCCGCACGCGCCGCCATCTGCAGCATGGACGGCTTGCCGACAAGATCCGGCCATTCGGCCTGTGGCCGCGAGGCAAAGGAATTCAGGCGCGTGGCGAAACGATTGGTTATCATGGATGACCCTTCGATTGACATAACTTCACATATTTTAGGATATTTGTAAAGTTATATTCGAGAAATGAGCCATCCGCTGCGACCAAGCGGCGGACGCTGTTTCGATCCGGCATGATAGCGGCCGCAGACGAGCTCGGCCTCGAAGTGGTTGCCGCGCCGGAACCTTAGGGCTTAGCTCTCAAATGATCTGTCCGGCGCTACCAATCGTAACCATGTACAACCGCTCGCAGCCCTTGCGTCTTGGGCGCCAATTGATCATCGTCGTTGGCACTATGTTGTGGCCGGGGGGTTCCGCACATGCCGACGCTCTATGCGCTGAAACCGGCCTTCCAGGCCAAGCTGCGGCCGATCGCCGACCGGCTGGCCGTGGCCGGCGTCACCGCCAACCAGATCACGCTGCTGGCCGCCGCCCTGTCGGTCGCCACCGGCATTCTGGTCGCGGCCCTTGCCGGCCATCGCGCGGTCTTCCTGCTGATGCCGGTTGTGCTGTTCGCGCGCATGGCGTTGAACGCCATCGACGGCATGCTGGCGCGTGAGCATGGTCAGGCCTCGAAGCTTGGCATGTACCTCAACGAGCTCTGCGACGTCGTTTCGGACCTCGCGCTGATCCTGGCCTTTGCCGTCATCTTCCCAGCCTGGGGCGTCGTCGCTTTCGCCATCGCGGCGATCGTCGTGGAGTTCACCGGCGTGCTCGGCATAGCGGCGGGAACGGGGCGCAACTATGCCGGGCCGTTCGGCAAGAGCGACCGAGCGCTGGCGCTCGGCATCATCGCCTTCCTCATCGCCTGTGGCCTGTGGATCGCGGCGATCGCGCCGTTTGTGTTTCCGGCAATGGCTACACTCTCGCTGGTGACCGCCATCAACCGGATACGCAGCGGCCTTAACGGGAGCGACGATTGAAATTCCGGTCGCGTCCGCCAGGGGGAAAACATGCTTCACGAACAGACGATTGCCGCCGCCGCGGCTTTGGCAAGCCTCAAGCGGGTCGCGCAGGAGCGCGTCTTCGGGAGCCATGACGGCACCGAGATCTTCTACCGCTACTGGCCGGCTGTCGGGCAACCCGCCAAGGGCGCGGTTCTGCTGTTTCACCGCGGCCACGAGCATGGCGGCCGCATGGCGCATCTGGTCGACGAACTCGACATGCCCGACCATGCCTTCTACGCCTGGGACGCGCGCGGCAATGGCCGCTCGGCCGGCGAGCGCGGCTACGCGCCGTCCTTTGCCGCGTTGGTGCGCGACATCGATTGTTTCGTGCGTGAGATCGGCAGCGACGGTTTTGGCCAGCGTGACATCGCGCTGATCGCGCAATCCTTCGGCGCCGTGCTCGCCGCCGCCTGGGTGCATGATTATGCGCCGCAGATTCGCGCTTTGGTGCTGGCCTCGCCGGCCTTTTCGGTCAAGCTCTACGTGCCTTTCGCCAAGCAAGGCATCGCGCTGTGGCAAAAGATCAAGGGGCGCTTCTTCGTCAATTCCTACGTCAAGGCCAAGTTCCTGACGCATGATGCCGAGCGCATTGCCTCCTTCGAGGCCGATCAGCTGATCACGCGGCCGATCGCTTCCAACATCCTGGTCGAGCTCTACGACCATGCTGCGCGCGTCGTCTCGGATGCCCGCGCCATCACTGTGCCGACGCAATTGCTGATCTCGGGCAGCGACTGGGTGGTGCGGCACGCGCCGCAGCACGAATTCTTCGTCAATCTTGCCAGCCCGGCGAAGGAACGGCATGTGCTGCCCGGCTTCTTCCACGACACGCTGGGCGAACGCGACCGCAGCCAAGCGCTCGACCTGATCAAGCCGTTCCTCGAAAGACAGTTCGCGACGCCAGCGAAGTCGGTCGACCTGGCCACGGCCGACCGCGCCGGCTACACGCGCGACGAAGCCGACCGGCTCGCCTCGCCGCTGCCGCTGCTGTCGCCCAAGGGCCTCTATTGGGCAATGAGCCGTGCCTCGATCCGCATGGGCGCCTGGCTGTCATCAGGCCTGCAGACAGGCATTGCCACCGGCTTCGATTCCGGTTCGACGCTCGACTATGTCTACGAGAACGAGGCGCGGGGCAGCAGCCCGCTCGGCCGCATGATCGACCGCACCTTTCTCGACGCCATCGGCTGGCGCGGCATCCGGCAGCGCAAGCTCAATCTGGAAGAGCTGATCGGCAGCGCCACCGAGACGCTGCAGGCCGCGGGCCGCCCGGTCCATATCGTCGATATCGCCGCCGGCCACGGCCGCTACGTGCTCGACGCCGTCGCCAAATGCGCTGTGCCGCCGGCCAGCGTGCGGCTACAGGATTTCTCCGACCTCAACGTTTCGCGCGGCTGCAAGCTGATCGCCGAGCGGCACCTGCCGACCAGCGTCTCGTTTCATCAGGCCGACGCCTTCGACCCCAAAATGCTTGCCGGGCTGAAGCCAGCACCGGACCTCGCCATCGTCTCCGGACTCTACGAGTTGTTTTCCGACAACGCCATGATCGCCCGCTCGCTGGACGGGCTGGCCAAGGCGATGCAGCCCGGCAGCCTGCTTGTCTACACCAATCAGCCCTGGCATCCGCAGCTCGAAATGATCGCGCGCAGCCTCACTTCGCATCGCGGCGGCCGGGCCTGGGTGATGCGGCGGCGCACGCAAGGCGAGATGGACCAGTTGGTGACGGCCGCCGGCTTCGAAAAACTCGACCAGCGCATCGACCAGTGGGGCATCTTTACCGTTTCCGTCGCGCGGCGCGTCTGAGCATGGTCATGCCTATCCTTGGCGCTGACCCTGCCCTTTCTGCTCCTGCGCGCGAGCCGTACGCCGGGATCGTGCTGCGGGCGGCATTGTGGCTGGCGTTTCTGGCGCCGTTCTTCTACGCCACCTACGGTTTCGCCAACTGGCTGGCGTCGCAGCGCAACGATGTCGGCAGCATCGTCTTCGCCTGGGAGCGCGCCGTCCCGTTCATCGCCTGGACGATCGTGCCCTACTGGTCGATCAACCTGTTCTACGGCCTGTCGCTGCTGTTGAACGATACCAAGAGCGGCGTCGACCGTCTCGCCGGCCGCTATCTCACCGCCCAGATCTTCGCCGTCGCCTGCTTCATCGTCTTCCCGCTGACCGCGACCTTCATGCGGCCGCAAACATCCGGCCTGCCGGGCTTCATGTTCGCGGTGCTCGGCGGCTTCGACAAGCCGTTCAACCAGGCGCCGTCGCTGCACATCGCGCTGCTGGTCATCATCTGGGATCACTGGCATTATCGGCTCAAAGGCACGACCAGCATCGTCTGGCATGCCTGGTGTCTGCTGATCGGCGCCTCGGTGCTGACGACATGGCAGCACCATGTCATCGATATCCCGACAGGCGCGCTGCTTGGCTTTTTCGCCCTGTGGCTGTTCCCGCGCGAGGGCGAATTGCCGTTCGCCGGCTTCCACCTGGCCGCCGATGCCAAGGCCAGGCGGTTGGCTCGGTTCTATGCGCTTGGCGCAGCGCTTGCGCTGGCCGGCGCCGTTGCCGGCGCCTTCGTCTCGGCGCTGTGGCTCATCCTTTTGTGGCCCGCGCTGGCGCTGGCCATCGTCGCCTTCGCCTATGTCGGGGCCGGCGCCAAGGTGTTTCAGAAAGCGGCCAATGGCCGCGTCTCGCTGGCCAGCCGTATTTTGCTGCTGCCCTACCGGCTTGGCGCCAGGATCAATGTATTGATATGGACGCGCAAGCTGCCGGCGCAGATAGCGGTCGCCGACGGCGTCTACCTCGGCCGCTTTCCGACAGCTGCCGAGGCCGATACTTTCGGCGCGGTGATCGACCTTGCCGGCGAGCTGGAAAGGCCGCGCGGCGTCACCTGCCGTTGGACAGGTATCGCCATGCTCGATCTTTTGCCGCCGTCGCCGGAGGCGCGAGCGCAAGCGGTGGCGGCGATCGAAGCGGCTCGCAGCCACGGCACCGTGTTGGTCTGCTGCGCGCTCGGCTTCCAGCGCAGCGCCGGCGTCGTCGCCGAATGGCTGGTTGCCACCGGCCGCTCGCCAACGGCGGCGCAGGCGCACAAGCGGCTCGCGGCATCGGGCCGGCCGGTGCATCTTCGGCTCGCGGCGGACGAGCCGGCATGAAAAGCGACGCCTATCAGGACAGGGCCGAGGCGTTCGCAGCCGGGCTGATGGTGCAGGCGGCGTGGCCGCTTCTGCTGCTGGCGGCCGCCTTGATGGCCGCGCCGATCATTGGCGCGGTGGCCGGGCCGCAGGCAACGCCCATATCGGCCGCGGCCTGGCTGATCGCGGCAGCGAGCGCGGCGGCCACCCTCGCCTACTCTGCTTTGCTTGTCTTCGACGCGCTGCTGTTCCGGCTGATGGCCAGCCACGCCAGCGAGGCCGCGGCCGGAGCCGCGGTCGACGAGGTGCTGGCGCGCATGCGGCTGAAACCTCCCTCTGCCGGCGGCCGCTCGCTCGACCGGCGCATGGCGGGCACGCACCGCCTGCTGGCCAGGCAGCGCATCGCGATCGGCCTGTTCGGGGCGACGTCCCTCGTCGCGGCCTTTGTCTGAGCCAGCCGATGAGCAAGCTCGGCACTCGCACCTTCACCCTGCTGCAGACCGTGACCTCGGTCGGCCTGTCGGCGCTGGCCTGGGCGGTGACCGGCGTGCGGCCGATCTGGAACGGCAGCCAGCCGTCTGACCGGCAGCGCATCTACTTCGCCAACCATGCCAGCCACGGCGACTTCATCCTGCTGTCGGCCTGCCTCAGCGAGAAGGAGCGCGCCCGCACCCATGCGGTCGCTGCCGCCGACTATTGGGGAAAATCGCGGCTGCGCCGGTTCATCGCGCAGGACATGCTGTCCTCCGTGCTCATTCACCGGCAGTGGACCGATGAGGCGCAGAATCCGATTTCGATCATGCTGTCGGTGCTCGACGAGGGCCATTCCCTGATTGTCTTTCCCGAAGGCACGCGCAACATGACCGACCAGCCGCTGCTGCCGTTCCGTTCCGGCCTCTATAATCTGTCGATGGCGCGGCCCGACGTCGAGCTCATCCCGTGCTGGATCGAGAACATGTCGCGGGTGCTGCCCAAGGGTCAGTTCGTGCCCGTGCCGCTGCTTTGCCGCGTCGTCTTCGGCGCGCCGATCGCGATTGCGCCTGGCGAGGAACGCCGCGCCTTCCTCGACCGCGCCCGCGAGACGCTGCTTGCGCTGAACCCCCGCCCGCCAGCGCATGATGCGGAAAAGTGGAATCCGGTTTTCCGAAAAACATCATGCGACCTCTAAGAGACGACCAGACAACATGCCAATGCGCGAAATCCTCATTCTGATTGTCGGACTCACTGCGGTGCTGATAACGGCGAACCTGGTCGCCGGCATTCTGTCGTGGCGCGCGCCGAAGCCGCTGCCCTCGACCCTGATCAACCTCAACCAGCGCATCAATGCTTGGTGGGTGATGGTCCTGGCGATCACCGTCGCCTTCTTCTTCGGTCGCCACGGCATGACCATCCTGTTCGCGCTGATCTCGTTTGCGGCGCTGCGCGAATTCGTGACTTTGACGCACACCCGCCGCAGCGACCACTGGGTGCTGCTCGGCATGTTCGGCATCATCATCCCGTTCCAGTATTGGCTGGTGTGGACCGCCTGGTACGGCCTCTTCACCATATTCATCCCGGTCTACTGCTTTCTGCTTATGCCGGCGATCACCGCGCTCCACGGCGATACCGAGCGATTTCTCGAGCGCGTCTCGGCGCAGCAATGGGCCGTCATGATCTCGGTCTACTGCGTCAGCCACGTGCCGGCGCTGCTGACGCTCGAGGTGCCCGGCTTCGAAGGTCGCAATTTGCTGCTGATCGCTTTTCTGATCATCACCGTGCAAGGCAGCGACGTGCTGCAATACATCTTCGGCAAGCTGTTCGGCAGGCACCTGATGTCGCCGAAAGTGTCGCCGTCCAAGACCTGGGAGGGCCTGGTCGGTGGGCTGGTGGCATCGAGCCTGCTCGGCGCGCTGCTGTCGTTCCTGACGCCGTTCTCGCCGCTCCAGGCAGCGGGTGTCGCCTTCATCGCCTGCCTGATGGGATTTCTCGGCGGACTGGTCGCCTCCGCCATCAAGCGCGATCAGGGGGTGAAGGACTGGGGCCATCTGATCGAGGGCCATGGGGGCATGATGGACCGCGCCGACAGCCTGGTCTTCGCCGCCCCGGTTTTCTTCCACACCGTGCGCTATTTCTGGACGTGACAGCGAACTACAGCCTTATTTTGCAGCCGCAAGCGGCGCTTTCTTAGCGGCCGGCGGCCGACGGCGAATGCGGCGCCTGGCAGCGGCCTTCAGCGCGACGGGCGGATCGCTCGACAACGCGCCCAGTACGGCATCGACCATGCCATGGGCCACAAAATCAGCATTGATGTCATTGGCCAATTTGGCGGCTGTCTCCTTGTTGTCGCCGTCGGTCGCCGACCAGAACACGATGCCTACCCGTAGCGCCCTTTTGACACGTTTCAGCCGACGAACCAGGAAACGGGCGTGCTTGACCGAATCGCGGTTCAGAAAGCCGACCACCACGGTATCGACAGCGTCGAGCTCGAGCCGGCGAATGCTCGCCGGATCCATATCGGCAAAGCTAACTTTCGATATCGTTGCGCCCTGGACTTCGAGCACCTGCGCGAGCATGGCGGCGGCGGCATCGTCGAGTTCGCCGCGACCGCCGGCACACAACACCGCCATGTCCGTGCCATCAGGCAACTCGATGTCGCCCTCACCTTCCCCCAGAGCCTCCTTGTCCTTGCGCGAGCCGGTTTCCTCAGCGGCGGCTGGGTCTTCCTCCTCTGCTTCTTCCTGTGCGCTGTCGTCGAGGTTCGCCACCAGCGTCTGCGCACTGGCCGCCACCTGCCGTCTTTGCTCATCGCCCATGACGCCCCGCACGCGATCCTGTTCGCCGAGCAGAAGTGCGGGAATGGCGACCTTGTCATAGAATTCGAACAGATATTTTTCCTCCAGGATCTCCTCGGCGTGATCTGTGGCTTCCTCTGGATCACCGGCCAACAGCCGTTGGTAGAGCCGAGCATGCGGTTCGAGTACGGGCTCGTTGCCGAACAGGACGTCGAGGAATTCGAACTGCGGCACGTGCCTGCCGAGCACGACGAGACAGACAGTGAGCGGCGTCGACAGAACCAGGCCCAGCGGCCCCCAGAGCCAGGTCCAGAAGATAGCCGCAACGATGATGGCCAATGGTGAAAGCCCGGTTCGTGAACCGTAGAGCCACGGTTCGACCACGTTGCCGGTTATCATTTCCATGGCCACGAACAGCCCGGCGGTCCACAGCACGAGCGACCAGCCGGGAGCCACGGCAAGCGCCAGGAACAAAGGCAGCAGCGCACCGATGATCGGGCCGATATACGGAACAAAGCGCAGCGCCAGCGCCAGCAATCCCCACAGCAGTGCATTGGGTATGCCCAAAACCCAAAGCCCTACTGTAATCGGTATGGCATAAAGGATATTCACGACCAATTGCATGAGAAGATACCGGCCGACCCGCTTGCCGGCATCCTGGAGCGCCTCGGTGGTTCGATGAAGGTCGCCATAGCCGACGAGGCGTATGAAACGGTCGCGCAGGTCCTCGCGCTCGAGCAGCATGAAAATGACGACGACGATGATCAGACCGGCCGATGCCAGCGGGCTGATCAGCGGGCCGATCAGGTTCTGGAGAACCTGGAGCGGTCTTTCACGCGCGATGATCTCGACAGGCACCGGCTCGCGCCGTGGCTGATCCGCGGCGGGCTGTGAGGTTTCTTGCCTGTCGAGTTCTTCGCCGACGCGTTCGATCACCCTGCTCAGCCTGGCGACGATACCGCCGCTGACGCCGGTCTCCTTCAGGGAGCGGATCTTGGTCACGATATTTGACTGGTAGAGCGGAATGTTCTGCGCCAGTTCACCGACCTGCGTGGCGACAATGAACGAGAACAGCGCAAGGACCGTGAAAGCGCCCATCACACTGGCGATGACCGCAGGAAGACGCGGAATGCCAACTCGTTTGAGTGCGGAAACCATGGGTGCAAGCGCAAAGGTAAGCAGCAGAGCGATTGCGATCGGCAGGAAAATCTCGCGCCCGAAATACAGGGCCGCGACCGCCGCCACGACAGTCGCGACGGTGGGCAACGACATGCGCGGAAGGACCCTGGAAGTGGAAACAATGCCCACCAGCCCGGGGTCCGACGGGTGCATGCCGTTTCGACGATTGGCCGCCACTTGATGCCTCCACCCTGCCAATCACCATGATCAGGCATATTGAGCCGGCGCGCAACTTCGCTTCCTTCGCACCGGGGCCACGGCGCGAGCAGCAAGGGGCGCGCTTCGCCAACCGCTGCTCACTCCACAAGGGCAGAGGCAGGCCGGCACCTCAACTGATTCATTTGGCGACATCGGCCCGGCAACAGTGTACTGGCCCTCAAGAGGGGGCAAAAACCCCAGATCGGCCGCAAGCCTTGTTTCATCCCATCGCCAATATCGAAGATGTGCAGACGCTGGCGCAGGCCATCGTCAACACGATCGCCGAGCCCTTCCTCGTCCTTGACGAGAAGTTTCGCGTGCTGTCGGCGAGCCGCTCCTTCTACCAGACCTTCAAGGTCGACCCCGAGCAGACGCGCGGCTCGCTGCTCTATGCGCTCGGCGACGGCCAGTGGGACATTCCGGCACTGCGCCTGCTCCTGGAGACGATCATCCCCGAGAAGACCGCCATGGACGGCTTTGAGGTCGAGCATGATTTCCCGAATATCGGCCCGCGAACAATGCTGCTCAACGCCCGAAAGGTCCTCTACGACCACAGTTCAGCCGTGACCATCCTGCTCGCCTTCAACGACATCACGGCCCGCCGTGCCATCGAGAGGGAAAAGGAAGAGCTTCTCGGCCGCACCGAAGACCTGCTGCGGCAAAAGGACGTGCTGCTGCGCGAAATGGAGCACCGGGTCGCCAACAGCCTGCAGATCATCGCCAGCATCCTTTTGTTGAAGGCCCGCTCCGTCACATCAGAGGAAACTCGTCAGCATTTGAAGGATGCCCATCAGCGGGTTCTGTCGGTCGCCGAAGTGCAGCGCCATCTTCACACCACGACCGGCGTCGAAGAGATCGACGTCGTGTCCTATCTGTCGAAGCTGTGCGAGAGCCTGGCCGTCTCGATGGTTGGTGAAGACCAGCCGATCGCCGTCAACGTCACGGCACAAGGCGGCAGGATAGACTCGCAGAAGGCGGTGAGCCTCGGCCTGATCGTCACCGAGCTCGTTCTCAACGCGATCAAATATGCCTTCCCGATGGAGAAGGCCAAGGCGCTGATCCAGGTGACCTACGAGACCGAGGGCAGCGACTGGAAGCTGACTGTCTCGGACAACGGCACCGGCAAACTCACCAGCGAGGCGCCGAGCGCGGGTCTCGGAACAGCCATCGTCGAGGCGCTGGTCAAGCAGTTGGAGGCCAAGGTGGAGGTCATCAGCGACACCAAGGGCACCAGCGTGTCTGTGACCAGGGCGACGTTCACCTCGCGCATACCACGGGCAGCGTAGCCTGATCCATCCTAGGGAACCGCAGCGCTTCCAGGGGGATCATGGTTTCGATGCACGCTGTGGCGAATTAGGTGATTCCAAGTGGAACCAATCCTTCGCTGCTGTGTTGACAGACACATCGAACGCCCCGAGCGTTCGGTCGTTAAAGAGCCCGCCTCCCGACCCCCTCCGGAACGCGGGTTTTTTTGCGCCTTCCACCGGTAACGGATACGTCATTTGACATAGAGCCTGGGCGCTACCCGACCATAAGACCTACCGGAACGCCTGCCGTCCGGAAATTGTCTCGATCTTGATCTGATAGAACAGATGGCTGCCCGCAGTGGCCAGCGTGGCGCCCAGATTGAGCGAGCCGGGCTCCCACCAGTTGGCGTGCTTCTGCAGCAGCGACCAGGCAAATTCGCGCTCATGGTCCAACACGGGAGCCAACTGGTCGATGGCCGGAGCGGTACGGTCCAGGGCGGGCACCTTCGGCAGGTCCTCGAAGACGCCGTCGACGACGACGCTCTTCCAGCCGTGGACGCTGCCGACATCGTCGACCTGCAGGCAGACGTGAGGGTTGCCCCGCATCCACTCGACCTTCTTGCCGGGCAGCGAGAAGCTGAAAATGAAATCGTCGCCGAAGGCAAAATGGATCGGCACCACATAAGGCCGGTTGTCCCTGACGCAGGCCAGGCGGCCAAGCCTGGCCGATCTCAACAGGGCAATGCATTCTAGCCGCGTCATCTCCCTGATATTCATTGCGATTCTTTCCGTAGGTGTTCGCGTCTGCTGCCGGTCAGGCAAGCTGGTCGATACGCCGGATGGCCTGGACCGCCTCTGCTTCGGCGACGCCGATCAGCGCATCGATGGCTTGGATCGCCTCGATGTGACCACGGGCTGCCACCGTCCTGCGCAGGGCGTGCAGATCGTTTCGAATGTCGCAGAGCGTGGTTCGGACCGTGAGGGGCATGGGCTGCCTTCCTCGACACAACCGCTGAACATGGCGATAGGTTCCGCCTTTCGGTTGTGGCATCGCGCCTGCACTGGTGCGGCCTCCGCCAGCTTCATCTGGGCGACCTGACAACCAGGAAGAAATGATCATGAACGCCAAGTTGCTTTGCGTGGGTGCAATGGGCGCGAAGATGGCCCGTCACGGTCATGACGACACCGGCGGCGCGTTGCTATGGTCAGGCCTGGCCCGAATGGTTCAACCAATGACGGTCGAACACGTCGAGGATGGCGCGGAATTCGGCCGGCGGGATCTGGCTGGCGCTACCGTCGCTGTCTCCGGCGAGGAATTGCGCCAGCTGCCGGTCGACCGCTTCCGGCTGCTCGACGGTCACGCCTAGCGATGCCAAATCCCTAGCGATCGACCCGTCGGGCGGCAGATATCCGCCCCATGCCTCGGGCGCCGGGTCGCGCAAGCGGACGATCAGGATTCTGGTCAAGGATGGCTGCGGCTCCGGGCTGATGATTGTGGTGCCGACCATATAGCCGCCAAGCACGCTTCCCGGCCGCGACTGTGGGAACAGGCAGAGGAAGAAATGGGCATCGCCGCCGGTTTCCTTCAGAAACGCATAAAGGCCGCGTTTTGCCGGGCTCACCGGACCGCCGACCAGCAGTTGTCCGGTCGGCAACACCTCTCGATAGGCGGCAGTCAGGCCGCGCGCGCCCGGCCCAGTCTCAATCGACAGGCTGCCCCTGATCAACTGGCCGCGATAATAGGGCGACAAAGCATGCGAATAGCACGCATAGGTTCCGGCAAGGGCCAATCCGAGGCTTCGCTCCTCATGCCCAGACGATGCCTCGAACTGCGCGCCGACGCGGCGTTCCAGTTCGGCCCTCTCGATGCCGTGGCGGGCGCAGATCGCCGCGGTGAAGCCTGGCAGGTCGCTCTCGGCGATCCAGGCGCCTGGCTGCTCCAGCTTGAGAACCTTCGACCAATCGTCGTAGACGCTGAGCTGGCGTGGCTGGGCGCGGCCCTGCAGCCATTTGTCGGCGCGGCCGAGATCGAACGCCGTGTTCGGGTTGACGTTCCGGAACGCCGCCGCAAGGTCCTTGCGGCTGATGGTTCCCAGCAGGGCCACAGTCAGCCGTAACTTCTGCGCGATATGCTGTGCCATCCCACCTGCCCCTTTATGCCACCGCAAGGCTTAACATGTGCCAGCACTTGCTCCCACCGCATTCATCGCGGGCCGGGCCTCTCCTAAAGTCGATATTCCAGGAAATCCGCAGAAATCCATGCCGTTCCACGCACCTGCCCTTTTCGCCCCGGCAGGCGGCGCTAAGGTCGCGGAGGGCAAGGGCAAAACCGTATAGAACTCACGCTAATGTAGGCTTGAATACCAACACCCTTCCTCAGTCATTTGAACGACGGCGAAGCCGAGTTCTCGCAACCAGCGCAAGATGCCGCCTCAACAAGGAAGGAATAATTCGATGTCCTGGACTGCATCTCCCAAAATCTCCTTCACCGCGATTGCGGCTGGATCCACAGCACTGCTGCTGCTGACCTTCGGGCCGGACAGACCGTCGCGAGCCGCTGCCGGCTCGCGCGCGGCAGCGACTTATGGCAAGCAGGCTAAGCCGGCCATCGAGCCGACGCGCATCGAAGTCGACGGCGGCGCGCACGTGATACGCTTTTACATCGACGGCAAGCAGGTCGCCCTGCTCGACTCGACCGGCTTCAAGGATTGATCTCACACCGGCGCTTGGCCGCGACATCGGCGGCCAAGCGCGACTGGATGTCCGCGTTCGGCCGCGCCGCTCCGGGCTTCGGCGCCTGATGCGGCTGCGAGCCTAACACGCGCCGGCACCTGCTCCGTTTTCCGCGGCCCGCACTTTTCCACACGCCTATATTCCAGGAATTCCGCAGAATTCCACGCCCTTCCACACAGCGGCGGTGTTCGAGCCGGCGGCTGGGGTTAACCTTACGTTAATCATAGAGGGACCCATCATGAAACTTGCCCTATCTGCACTGCTCGCCGTGCTCGCATTGTCGCAAACCGTGGAGGCTAAGACGAAAGTCGTTGTCACCGATGCGAAAGCAGCCACAGCCGAGAAAAGCCGGCCGGTGCTCGACAATAAGGCCACCGGTGGGATTACCGCGTCGTCCGGTGCGATGGCGGCGCCGGCCGGCAAGGATGTGTCCAGTCCGTATCCGCCGGCGATCTATTTCAATTTCTAGAGTCTCATGCATCCCTAATGGATGGGACTCTATCTTTTTATTCGACCGTGCCACTTGCGGCGCCCGACAGGCCCCGGGGATCAACAGACCCCGGGATCGACAGGCTTGGCGGCGGCGTGTCGGGCCATGACAGGATTGCCAGGCACGCCTCCTGCCTCAGCCGATCCTGACGACGAAATGCTTCGTGACCGGCTCGATGATCTTCCACGTTCCCTTGAAATCGGCCTCGACCACGAAGGCATCGCCGGGACCGACTTCGACGGGCGCGCCGCCATCGGGGGTGATGACGATGCGGCCTGATATCATGTGCACGAATTCATAGTCGCTGTAGGTCGCGTGGTAGGTGCCGGGGGTAGCCTGCCATGTTCCCGACATGACCTTGCCGTCCTCGGTAGTGTGCTGGACGGCAGTCTTCATGGTCGGGTTGCCGTCGACAACGATCCAGCCCGCGAGATCGCCCGCCTCCGCATTTTCGACCGCGCCGAATTTGAGGATGGTCTTCTCTGTCATGGTCGGGCTCCGTTTGACCTGTGCCGGCATTGGCTGTCGGTCAATAGCCGAAGCACCTGATATGGGCAACGTGGGTGCCCGGCATGCTTGACCTGGCCGCCATCCGCCGGATAGTCCGTGGACCGGCCCCATGAAAGAACCGACATGACAGACGCGATCGTAAAAGACAGCAACGGCGCCCAGCTGAACGAGGGCGATTCCGTGACCCTGATCAAGGATTTGAAGGTCAAGGGCACGTCGGAAACGATCAAGCGCGGCACGCTGGTGAAGAACATTCGCCTCACCGGCAATCCGGGCGAGATCGAGTGCAATACCAAGCAGGTGAAGGGCCTGGTGCTGAAAACCGAGTTCCTGAAGAAGGCGTGATCGGCTGAGAACGCCGCCTGCCCCATGATCTGCGCGGGCTCCTCGACCTTGCAAGCGGAAGCCTCTGGAAATCGGCGCTTCTGAACCGCGCAGGCAGATGGCGGACACGGCATCGCTGCGGTGCGAAATGACGACGCCATGGCCGCGCAGGGCCGCTCCTTGAAGGCCGTCGAAAGCGCAATATATCAATGACTAAGCGTGCGTTGCACGCGACGTGGTGCTTTGGTCAAACTTCATCTGTGGAGGTTGTCATGGCAAACAATGTGATGGAAGGAAAGAAGGCCCAGGACTGGATCAACCTGATCCTTGCGGTCTGCCTGTTCGTCTCACCCTGGGTACTCGGCTTCGCTGCTGAAACCAATCCTGCGTGGAACGCCTGGATCGCCGGCGTTGTGCTCGGTGCTTTGGCTATCACGGCGCTTTCGGTATTCGCCGAGTGGGAAGAGTGGGTAAATCTTGTTGTCGGGCTCTGGCTGATCGTTTCGCCCTGGCTGCTCGGCTTCATGGCGAACGCCAACGCGATGGCGACCCATATTGTCCTCGGCGTGCTGGTGGTTGCGGCATCGGCCTGGGCGGTCTGGGACTCGCGTCATCATCCGCCGGCGCATGCGTGATCGGTGACGACCAAGGGGAGGAGCCCGCCGCTCGCGCGCCGGGCTCCTCTAAAGCCTGAGATCGGTACGCAGGCCCGCTAGCCGGGCTAGTTATTCTACTTGTGCTCAAAAATCGGCCGCCGCGGCGGATGCAGACGGCGGCGCTGATGCGCGCGCCGACGAGCACGCCGCGAACCTCCACTTATGTTGCACTGCGTTAGATTTGTTGCATTGCAATATCCGCGCATCGCGTCGAGTCTTCGCAACGGGTGGGCTTTTCAACGACCTACGCGAGGTATCGCCGTGTCAGCATCGTTTCGGCCTGATATCGAAGGGCTGCGTGCGCTGGCGGTGTCAGGCGTCGTCGCGTTCCATTTCGGTCTGTCGGACCTGCCGGGCGGCTTCACCGGCGTCGACATCTTCTTCGTCATCTCCGGCTATCTGATCACCGGCCAATTGCTGCGGGAAATCGCCGAGGACGGCCGGCTGAACCTGTGGCGCTTCTACGCAAGGCGCGCCCGGCGCCTGCTGCCGGCCTCGCTGTTCGTCATCCTCGTCACGCTGGTCGCAGGTTACTTCATCCTGTCGCCGGACGAACAGGCACTCTATTCGAAAGGCGCCATGTTCGCCTCGGCCTATGCGATCAATTTCTGGCTGATCCGCTGGGCGTTCGACTATTTCGCCCCCGATGCGGCGAACAACCCCTTCATCCACTTCTGGTCGCTCTCGGTCGAGGAGCAGTTCTATCTCGTATGGCCGGGGCTGCTTCTGCTGGCCGCATGGCTGCGCCCGGGCAAGCGCGCGGCGATCCTGGTGATCGGCGTCGCCGGCGTGGTGTCGTTCGCCGTCTGCGCCTGGCTCACCACCGTGGCGCAGCCCTGGGCCTTCTATTTCTCGCCGCTCAGGGCCTGGGAATTTGCCGCCGGCGGCCTGGCGACGATGGCGCCGGCAAAATTCTGGCGGGAGCGCCCACAACTGGGCGCAGCATTGGCATG
The DNA here is from genome assembly GCF_003952585.1 of Mesorhizobium sp. M6A.T.Cr.TU.016.01.1.1. NCBI lineage: Bacteria > Pseudomonadati > Pseudomonadota > Alphaproteobacteria > Hyphomicrobiales > Phyllobacteriaceae > Mesorhizobium > Mesorhizobium sp. M6A.T.Cr.TU.016.01.1.1. Next base: position 4,490,646 of record NZ_CP034452.1, on the reverse strand, counting down.
GTTTGGCCTGGCCCTGATCGCCGGTGCCTATCTGACCTTCAGCGAGCAGGACACCCCCTTCCCCGGCGTCGCGGCGGTGGTGCCAGTGGCCGGCGCCGTGCTCCTGCTGCTCAGCGGTTCCGGCAATGTCCAAAGCGGACCCAGCGCCGTGCTGGCGCTGCCGCCGTTGCAATGGGTGGGGAAACTTTCCTACTCGCTCTATCTCTGGCACTGGCCGGTCATCGTCTATGCGACGATGATGGTTCCCGATCTTTCCTGGCCCGGGCGGCTTGCCTGCGCAGCATTGACGCTGGCGCTCTCGATCTTCACCTATAATTTCATCGAGAACCCGATCCGCCGCAACGGCTGGCTGATGGCGAATGCGGCGCGCGCGCTTGTCCCCGCCGCAATGCTGACCGGTGCCAGCGTGGTGGCGACCTATGCCAATGCGCGCCTTGCCGTGCACGATCTCGACCCCTCACAACGCATCATTGCCGAAACTGCCGCACAGCCTTCCACTGCGCGCGCCAAGGTGGGCTGCATTCTCGACTACGAGACCGTCACGCCGAAGGCCTGCGAGTTCGGTGCCAAGAATGCCGAGCACTCGATCGCGCTGTTCGGCGATTCGCACGCCGACCACTGGTCGACGCCGCTGATCGAGGCGGCGAAGAAGAACAACTACAAAGTCGTCACCTGGCTCAAATCCGCCTGCCGGGCCTCGCGGCTGACGGTCTGGAGCTCGAAGCTGAAGCGCGACTACACCGAGTGCGATCAATGGCGCGAGCAATCGATCAAGGAGATCATCGCCCTGCGCCCGAGCCTGGTGGTGATCTCGGAGATATCGCTGACCAGCTCGCGCAAACTGTCGCCCGACGCGAAGGTGCCCGACACCCAGGATCAGGACTGGCAGGCCGGTCTGCGCTCAACGCTGGAGGCCTTCAGCCAAGCCGGGCTGAAGGTCGCCTTCATCCGCGATGTGCCGTTCAACGGCATGTTCGTCGACACCTGCGTGGCCCGCGCGCTGTGGCGCGGACAGGCGCCGTCGGTATGTGACGCACCGCGAAGCGACGCCGCCAACGATGCCGTGGCCGCGGTGGAGCGCGATATCGTGCGCGCCATTCCCAACGCGACCTATATCGATATGACCGACCGGTTCTGCGACGCCAAGACCTGCCATGTCTTCATCGACGGCAAGCTGGCCTACCGCGACCGCCACCACATGGCGACGCCCTTCGCGCAAACGCTGGAGCCACCGGTCGAGCGCGCGCTGTTCTCGAAGGTGGCGGCGGAGAAATAAGGGCGGCGCAAGACGCGCCTTTCACCCCTCGTCTCAGTGCAGGCCAAACTCACGCAGCAGTTCTTCGCGATAGCGCACGAACCGGCTTTCGCTGCGATCGCGGGGGCGCGGCAGCTCAACCTCGACCAGCCGTGCCGTGCCGCCTTTCTCCCTGGGCAGGATCAGCACCCTGTCCGCAAGATAGATCGCTTCCTCCAGATCATGAGTGACCATGACCATGGTGACGTTCTCCTCGCTCCAGATGCGCGCCAGCTCCTCTTGCATGCCGATCTTGGTCATGGCGTCGAGCGCGCCTAGCGGCTCGTCGAGCAGCAGGATTTCAGGCTGCACGGTCAAGGCCCGGGCGATGCCGACGCGCTGCGCCATGCCGCCCGAAAGCTGCCGGGGATAGGCATCGCTGAATTCGGCCAGGCCGACGAGCGCGGTATAGAAGCGGGCCTTGTCCTCGGCCTCCGCCTTGGGCACGCCCCGCACTTCGAGGCCAAAGGCGACGTTGCCGAGCACTGTCAGCCAGGGCAGCAGGCGCGGTTCCTGGAAGATGACCGCGCGCTCGGCGCCGACGCCATGGACCGGCTTGCCGTCGATCGCGACCCCGCCGCTGTCTGCTGCCTCCAGCCCGGCAAGAATGCGCAGCAGCGTGGTCTTGCCCGATCCGCTGGCGCCGACGATGACGAGACATTCACCGGAGCGGATATCGAGGTTGAGCGCCCTCAGCACGGCAAGAGGGCGCCCACTGAGGGTGAAGGATTTGGAAAGGTCGCGTATGGTGACCTCGCCGCCGCTTTTGCTGGCCATGGCGCCCGTCTCCCGGTCAGTTGGTTTTCGTTTCGCCGCGCCGGTAGAGGATGTCAGAGGCTTTCAGCTTGCCCTTGGGCAGGCGGCCGTCGCGCTCGAGAACGCTGACCCAGAAGTCGATGTCGCGGTCGTCAGCCTTCGCTCCTTCGCGCAGGCCGAAGCCGGTCCAGTAGCGCGCCAGCGCGCCATTTTCGCCGCGTTTGTCCAGGATGTCCGCAAGCACCTTGCGCGCCTCGTCCGGGTTCTGGCGCGACCAGTCGGCGGCGCGCGCCGACTGCTCGACGAAATTGCGCGCCCCCTCCGGATGCGCCGTGATGAAGTCGCGCCGCAGGACGATGAAGCCGCCGGCCAGTTCGCCCAGCACATCGGTGTCGTTGAACACGCCGCGCACGCCGCCATTGTCGACAAGGGCGCCGGCAAACGTCGCCTGCCAATAGCCGAGTGCCGCGATATCGACTTGGCGCGACCGCAACGTCTGTTCAAGCTGCGGCCCGGGCACCACGACGAGGTTGGCGGCATCCGGCTGCAGGCCGACGCCGTGCAGCGCCTCGCGCACCGTGTAGTCGAGATGGGCGCCGAGCGTGTTGACCGCAATGGTCTTGCCGGCGATGTCGGCAATCGATTTGATCGGACTGTCTTCCAGCACGTAGAAGACGCTGCGCACTTGGCTGTTGATGCCGTTGCTTGGATAGGCGGCGACGAAGTCGTTGCCGCCGGAGATCGAATTGATCACCGCAGCGGTCGCGGCCGAGCCGAGATCGACGCTGCCGGAGGCGAGCGCGAACAGCGATTCCGGGCCGCCGCCGGAGTAGCCGACATTCTCCAGCTTGACGCCGAAATCGTTGAAATAGCCGAGCTCGTCCGCCAGCTCATGCGGCGAGATGCTGCCGCGGCTGGCGAGATAGCGCAACGTGACCGGCGCGGCTTGTGCAGCGGCAAAGCGAGGCAGGCCGGCGGCGATGATGCCGGCGGCAAAGGGAGCGCCGGCAAGCAGGGAACGGCGAGTGATTGGCATGGTCCGGTCTTTCTTGTTGGAGAGGTTGGCCTGTTGGAGAGGATGGCCTGTTGGAGAGATGGTGAGAGCTGGTCAGTCGATGGGATCGCTCCAGCGGCAGAGCCGCCGCTGCAGGCTGACCAGGGCCTGGTTGGCGATCAGGCCGAGGCCGGCGAGGATGACGATCGCCGCAAACATCAGCGGGATCTGGAAGTTGTACTGCGCGTTCATCACCTGGAAGCCGATGCCCTTGTTGGCGCCGATCATTTCGGAGGCGATCAGCAACAAGAGCGCCGTGGTCGCACTCAGCCTTAAGCCCACGAAGATCGACGGGACGGCCCCTGGAAGCACGACACGGCGAAACACGGTGAGCCGCGCGGCGCCGTAGACCCGGGCCATCTCGAGCAGTTTCGGATCGACTTGCTTGACGCCGCTGATGGTGTTGAGCAGCAGCGGAAACAGCGTCGCCCAGAAGATGACGAAGACCTTTGATGCCTCCCCCAGCCCAAGCAGCAGGATGAACACCGGGTAGAGCGCCAGCGCCGAGGTCTGCCGGAAAACCTGCAGGATCGGATCAAGCGCGGTTTCGACGGTGCGCACCTGGCCCATGAACAGACCGAGCGGGATAGCGACCGCCACGGCCGCCGCGAAGGCGAGGCCGGCGCGCTGCAGGCTGATGGCGATGTCGCCAAGCAAGGTGCCGCCGGCCAGACCGTTCCACAATGCGGTGACGATCGTGTCGATCGGCGGCAGCACAGCGGCGTTGACCCATCCCGCGCGGCTCGAGACCTGCCAGATCGCAAGGAAGGCGATCAGGATGCCGTAGCGGGACAGGAAGCGGACGACAGTCCGATTGGCCAGGCGAGGGAAATCGGCGCCAAGGCTGGTTCTGTCGGCATGTGCAGGGATCGTGACCCGCTGCTCGATGTGTTGCAAACTCATCGTCTTGCCCTTCGCTTTAAGAGAATCTATTCGGCGGCCAGCACCTTCGAGCGGGCTGCGGTCCAAGGGTTTTCCGGTCGCCTGAGGCCGAGATTCTCGCGCAGCGTCCTGCCTTCATAGGCGGTGCGGAACAGGCCGCGGCGCTGCAGCTCGGGGATCACCAGGTCGACAAAGTCGTCGAGCGCGCCAGGCAACCAGGGCGGCAGGATGTTGAAGCCGTCGGCGGCCTCGTTGCCGAACCATTCCTCCAGCTGATCGGCGACCTGCACCGCGCTGCCGATGACGGTGTAGTGGCCGCGGGCCGTTGCCACCCATTGGTAGAGCTGGCGGATGGTGAAGTTGTGCTCGTCGGCGATCTGGCGGATCAGCGCCTGGCGACTCTTCATGCCTTCGGTTTCCTTGCTCGGCGGCAGCGGTCCGTCGAGCGGATAACCGGTGATGTCGAGCGTCTGGCCGGCCAGCCCGTTGAGCAGGGCGACGCCATCCTCGGGCAGGATCAGCTCGTTCAGCTGCTGGTACTTGGCGCGGGCTTCCGCTTCGGTGCGGCCGACGAAGGGCGCCACGCCCGGCATGATCAGCACCTGTCCGGGATCGCGGCCGGCAGCCTTCACACGAGCCTTGATGTCACGATAGAATTCTTGCGCCGAGGCCAGGTTCTGATGGGCGGTGAAGATGACCTCAGCCGATTGGGCGGCGAGCTTGCGGCCGTCCTCCGACTGCCCGGCCTGCACCACCACCGGGTGCCCTTGCACCGGGCGCGGCACATTGAGCGGGCCTTTGACGCTGAAATGCTGGCCCTTGTGGTCGATGTCGTGAAGCTTGTCCTTGTCGTAGAAGCGGCCCGACTTCTTGTCGCGGATGAAGGCGTCGTCTTCCCAGCTGTCCCACAGCGCCTTGACCGTCTCGACATGCTCATGCGCGCGGGCATAGCGTTCGGCGTGGTTCGGCTGGACGTCGCGGTTGAAATTGCGCGCGGTGTCGTCACCCGCCGAGGTCACGACGTTCCAGCCGGCCCGGCCATTCGACAGAAGATCGAGCGAGGCGAATTTGCGGGCGAGCGTATACGGCTCCTCATAGGTGGTGGAGGCGGTGGCGATGAAGCCCAGATGGGTGGTGAGCGGCGCCAATGCGGCAAACAGCGTCACCGGCTCGAACCCGGCGATCTTGGCATTGCCGCCTTCGCGGGCGCCGAGGCCAACGGTCAGATTGTCGGCGAGGAAATAGGCGTCGAACAGGCCGCGTTCGGCGGTCAGCGCGAGCTGCCTGTGGAACTCGAAATTCGTCGCGCCGTCGGCCGGCGCCTCAGGATGGCGCCAGGCTGCGATATGCTGTCCGCCACCGGGCAGGAAGGCACCAAGCTTGATCTGTCTGGACTTGCTGGGTCTGGTCATTGCGGGTTCCTTCTGTGCTGTGCGGAAAGGGAATCGGCTGACCGGTGTTCAGGCGGCAAGACCGACGCTGCGTGGCGTTCCGGCCACCCGGCATGCTTCGGCGACCGCTTGCCTGACGCGAGAATGGATGGCTTCGGAGACCAGCACGCCGTCGGCGAAGTCCTTGTCGGAGGCGTAGATCGCGGTCGGCAGGGTCAGTGCCTCGAAGAAACCGAACAGCGGCCGCAGCTGATGCTCGACAACCAGCGAATGACGATCGCCGCCGCCAGTTGCAGCGAGGATGACCGGTTTTCCCCTCAGGGACGACGGGTCGAGCAGGTCGAAGAAATGCTTGAAAAGCCCGGTGTAGCTGCCTTTGAAAGTCGGCGAGCCAACCACCAGGACATCGGCACCCAGCAATCGCTCGACGATGCTCCTGGCCAGCGGATCCAGATCGCCGATGCGCCTTGCCAGCGGGAAGGATTGGCCGAGATCCTCGATGTCGAAAACGGTCGAGGCTGCACCGGTGCTGCTCGACACCTCCGCGACGATGTGGCTGATGAATGCCTTGGTCTTCGACGGACGGGTCAGGTTGCCCGACAGCCCCACCACCAGTTTCTTCGACATTTCGGTCTCCTCGCAAAACGGCTTGTGTGTAGTAACTCTACTGAGTTTATCGAATTAAATGAGCGAGAAGATTTCAAAACGAGCCCGCCAAGCGGATTGAGTTTGCGGCACATCGCCGTTGATTGGTTCATTCGACGCGCAATGCGGACGCCGAGGTTTAGGGCAAGGGCGCCTTGACCGCATTCCGGCCACGCGTTGATGATCAAGCGCACCAAAGGCATCGCCCCGGGGGATTCGCATGAAAACAGCTGTTCTGAGGTCTCTGCTCCTGGCCTGTTTGTTGGCATCGCCGGCGCAGGCGGGATGGAAGCCGATTGAGATGGTCGAGACCTACGCCGTTTCAGGGCAGACCGGTCCCCAGCTCCATGCCTCGATGGGCGAGCGGGGGCCGATGATCGGCAAAGGCAACGTCCGTGCCATGGCCTACACCAATTTCAAGCTGACCTGGGTCAGGGATTATCAGCGACAAGGCAATGCCTGCGTGCTGGTATCGGCGCGGCCGAAGCTCATCATAACCTACACCTTGCCCAAAACGTCCGGGCCGGTGCCGGCTGCCGTGCAGAAGAGTTGGGACGTTTTTGCCGCTGGCCTCGCCGCCCACGAAAAGGTGCATGGCGACATCATCGTCGACATGGTCCGCAAGATCGAGACGGCCACCATCGGCCTGTCCGTCCCCGACGATCCCGGTTGCAAAAAGATCAGGACCGAAATGACCAGGCGGCTTGCCGAACTCTCCCAGGCGCAGCGGCAGGCAAGCCGCGATTTCGACCGAGTAGAATTCGCCCCGCGCGGCAATCTACAGCAGCTCATCGTGAATTTGCTGATGGGGCGGTAGGGGAGGATGGAGCGAAGCACCCCCTCTGCCCTGCCGGGCATCTCCCCCTCAAGGGGGGAGATCGGCTGACCGCAACGCCGCACCTCGTCCTTCAACATCCGCGATTGAGGCCGGAGCGATGCGAAGGCGTAATCTCCCCCTTGAGGGGGAGATGCCCGGCAGGGCAGAGGGGGGTCGGCGGCGATGAGCCACTATCCTGTGCCGCCAATCAACCGCCGCAATGCGCGCAAGATGCGTAAAGTCATGACGGATGCCGAACTGAAACTCTGGAACGAGATCAGAGCGCATCGCCTCATGGGACTGGCGTTTCGGCGCCAAATGCCCATCGCTGGCTACATCGTCGATTTTGCTTGCCCGGACAGAAAGCTGATCGTCGAACTAGATGGTTCCCAGCATGCCCAGGCCGAGGCCTCGGCGTCGGATGCCGCGAGAACGGCAAAGCTTGAAGCGCTGGGCTGGACCATCCTGCGCTTCTGGAACGACGACGTCATTCGTGACCTCGATAATGTCTGCCAGCACATAGTCATCGAGGCCGGCGCGGACAGGCGCTGACTCTCACTCCACCACCGGCGTCCACATCACATCCTCGACCCGCAGCGCCCCAGTTGCCAGCATCACCAGCCGGTCGAAGCCGAGCGCGGAGCCACTTGCCTGCGGCATGATATCAAGTGCCGCGAGGAAATCCTCGTCGATCGGATAGCGTTCGCCATAGACACGCTGCTTCTCGTCCATCTCTAGGATGAAGCGCCGGCGCTGCTCGGCGGCGTCGGTAAGCTCGCCGAACGCGTTGGCCAGCTCGACGCCGCAGCAATAGAGCTCGAAGCGCTCGGCGGTCCTCGCATCATCCGCGCTCGGCCGGGCGAGTGCCGCCTCCGAAATCGGATAGCCGTAAAGGATGGTGGCGCGCCCCTGCCCCAGCGTCGGCTCGATCTTTTCCACCATCACCCGGCTGAACAGATCGGCCCAATTGTCGTCGGACGCGGTGCGCAAGCCCGCCTGGACCAGAGCCGCGTGCAGCGCTTCGCGATCGGTGCTGCCGTCGGCGGCGACCGTGGCTAGCAGGTCGATGCCGGCATGGCGCGAAAAAGCCTCGGCGACGCTTAACCGTTCCGGCTCGGCGAACGGATCGGCCTCGCGGCCGCGAAAGGAGAAGCGTTTTGCGCCGGCGCGCTCGGCGGCCAGCGCGACAAGCCCGGCACAATCCTCCATCAGGCTCTCATAGGTCTCATCAACCCGGTACCATTCGAGCATGGTGAAGGACGGATGGTGTAGCGGGCCGCGCTCGCGGTTGCGATAGACGGCACTCAGGCTGAAGATGCGCTTCTCGCCGGCGGCGAGCAGCTTCTTGCAGGCGAATTCCGGCGATGTGTGCAAATAGAGCGGCTGGCGCTGCCCGTTCGGGCCGATCGCCTCGGTGGCGAAGGCCGACAGATGCGCCTCGTTGCCTGGCGAGACCTGCAGCGCCGCTGTCTCGACCTCGATGAAATCGCGACGGGCAAACCAGTCGCGCAGGGCAGCAGTGATGGCATTGCGCAGGAGCAGCCGCGGCCGGCGGTCGGTGTGGACATCGGGCGTCCACCAGGGCGAGGCGGCAGTCATGACAGGCGGATTTGCATCGAGGACTGGCGATTGCAGCCAAGATGCGCTAGTCCGCACCGGACGGCTCCCGCAGCCGATTTGCGCCGGTCGGCGCTTCCAGGCCAGTCAACGCTCTTAGGAATAAAGCCCGTGAAGGTCATCGCCAGTTCCCTACGCAAAGGCAATGTCGTCGAAAAGGACGGCAAGCTCTATGTGATCCTCTTTGCTGAAAACATCCATCCCGGCAAGGGCACGCCGGTGACCCAGCTCGACATGCGCCGCATCTCCGATGGGGTGAAAGTCTCGGAGCGCTACCGCACCACCGAGCAGGTCGAGCGCGCCTATGTCGAGGAGCGCGAGCACACCTTCCTCTATCGCGACGGGGAAGGCTTCCACTTCATGAACCCGGAAAGCTACGACCAGGTCGCGGTGTCGGAAAGCGTGGTTGGCGAGATGGCCCCCTATCTCACGGAAGGCATGGCGGTGCAGGTCTCGCAGTATAATGGCATCGCCATCTCGCTGGTGCTGCCGCAGCGCGCCACCTTCGAGGTGGTCGAGACCGAGCCGGTGACCAAGGGCCAGACGGCGTCCTCGTCCTACAAGCCGGCAACGCTCTCCAACGGCGTGCGCACGCTGGTGCCGCCGCACATCAGCGCCGGCACCCGCGTGGTGGTGATGACGGCGGATGGCGCGTATGTGGAGCGCGCCAAGGATTAGGGGCGGCGGGTCGCCGATGTTGGAGACCGAAACACCACGCGCTTCGTCATCCCAGGGCGGAGCAGGAGCGAAGCGACGTCGCGCAGACCCTGGGATCCATTCCGTGACGTTTGAGCGCAGCGGCGGTGCGGAAAGCGGGATAGCTTCCGCCAACCCAAGGGGTCGCCACCCCCCGGCGATCAGTGCATCGCCCCGGCAAACGCCTCTCGGTGGTGAGCCAAAAATGCCGGGTGTGGCCACAGCTTTCGATCCGACGGCAGATGCAAACCTTGATGCTCCGGGCGGAAGAGATTCCTTAGCTCACTAGGCACCCGGTTATGGGCGACCAGAAGTCGATGGTTTTCATCTATCGAGATGAGGTGCCGGTCGAAGAGCCAGTGCACGGTGGCGGACAGCGCGATGCCGTTCTGCACAACGTCGGGACCGCCGGCCGCAACCGGTTTGATGTGGGCCGCCTGAACTTCGGCCCTGCCGCCGCCATTGATGATGCGGAGGCCGGTGACGGCGCATTTGTCCTCATAGGCTCGGCAGACTTCTAGCCGGAAGGTCGCGTCGCGGATTTTTCGGTTCAGCAATATCTGCTCGACCTGACGATCAACCGTCTGGGCAAAGCCAGGCTGTGTCGGCAACGACAGTTGGAAAGGCAGCATGTCGAGATCGAGTTTTCTGGCGTTGGCGGGGTCTAGGGTTTCGCTGAGGCCAGCCAGCACAATATCGTTGAAGTCCTCCGTCAGAATCGGGCGCATGGACTTGCCCTGGACCGCCCGGCCGACGAGGCTGGGATTTAGCACCTCGCGCAATAGCGCCTCCGCATAACGGCCGTCCCTGATGAAAGGCACGGGTGTCGGAAATTCGAGATAATCCGTCACATTGGCATAGTAATGACCAGCCCGATCGGAGTCCGGCTCGACACCGGTTACGCGCGCCGCAGCGGTATAGGCGCGTCGGCCGCCATTGCGTTGTGGCTCACGAAAGAGCACCCAGTCACCTGCCGCGTTTCGTGCTGCGTCCAGGTAGTTGCTGCGGGAGGGAAAATGATAGCGGCGGGTGATGTCATCCTTGTAGCCAGACGCCGGCTTGACATCAAAAACGGCTTTCACAATTCCATCCCATCGTCACGACATCGTCGTCTACAGTGCAAGCGCACCTTGTAAATTCTCGTCAACCCGAAGAACCCCAAGCAACTGCCAAGTCTGCGGCCGCTTTGCTAAGTTCCCGACGGCGAACAACATTCCGCGTTTCGGGTAGTCGTCATTGAACCTGTGATCCATCCAGTCGAGCGTTTCCTGCACGGTTCGTCCGCGCTTTCGCTCGTTGTAATACATAGCGTGAGCCTCCCAATCTCCATTTGTGTATTCGTGGGGCGCATGTGCGTCCTTGAACCTGAATTTAAATTCATAGGGTGTGGGCTCTAACGCAGCGAGGTCGTCGTCCAGAAGCGACCCTTGCGAGGCCGCCAGTTTGTAAGAATCGCGCTCTTCCTTCAAATCAGAGGAGGATTTCAGCTTGTAAGAAAAACGCGGTTCGATAGGTCGGATCAACGCGAGCGAATCCCCACGCTCCTCAGCAGCCTTCACGGATGGCAAGACCAGTGGATTCAGGAATGCAGCCCGCTTGCTTGGAGCCAATCGCTTGCCGATGACGATAGAGTCTTCGAAGACCCGACAACTTTCCCTACGATTGTCCCGCGGCGGTCTGATGTACTTGAAGTCGATGAAATCCCAGCGTTTGAAGCTATTCTCTTCCTTGAGGTGCCTGAAACGCACCGGGTAGAGGCGTTTCCACTGGCCCTCGGGCGTGATGCCCGCACAACAAACGGTTTCTCCGTGCTTCGCGCTACGTTGCGGCAGCGCTTTCACGAGGATGATAACTTGGCAGCTTTGAGGCGTTGCGGACATAGCGCTCCGGATCGTCGCCGTAGAGATCGAACACCTCGAACTCCATCGACTCAATCATCTCCTCCGCAACGATAGACCTGTGACAGGTCTCCGGATCGCGCTCGAAGCACAGTAGGCATGTCGGCTTTTCCCCCGCCGCAGCTACCAGCTCCTTGAGGGACAACTGAGCGTTGTCGGAATCAAGGTGAGCAGAATAGATAGCACGGAATTGCTCGAAAAGTCCCGCTCGTGCCGCATCTCTTCCAGGTTTTGGGTCGCCAAGGTCTATGAAATGCAAGTATTCGATACCTTCAGACTCTAAGCGAGCCGCCAATGATTTTTTGGAGAATCCTTTCTTGCGGGAAAGTGCGACGGCACGGACGTCGGCTACCCGCTTAACGCCGACGGTTTTCAGCGTTGCGACGAAACGGTCTATGTCTGTTCCCTCATATCCGATCGTGTAGACAACACTCATGTTATTCTCCGGCATTTCGCCTGTGGATACTCGCATGCGGAGCTTACGTCGACCTGAGACGATGCCGCACCGAATCAATGTTTGTTTCAAGTCCAGTAAACGAAGGATTACCACCCCACCCGCCTCCCAGCATCATCCCGTAATGCACCGCCAGCAGATCCAGCCCGACCTTCAGCAGTTTCACCAAACATCCCGCGCCTCGCCCGTCTGCTCAGCTAGGCTCTTCACCGTTTCGCCATGGCAGCACACCTTGTGCACCACGCTCGCCACCTCCCAATGTGCCAGCGCCCTGGTGGCGGCGTGAGCGCGGCCGGCTGAGAGGATGCGGTCGCCGGCGTCTCCACCCTTGCGGCCGCCGTCGACGCCCTCCGGACAGCGCCATCGACCTGGCGCCGTCCTTCTGCGAGACGCGGAAATCCTCGCGTTAGCGGTTCCCGATCCGTCGCGCGGCCATAGCGCACTTGCGAAATGCCCTCTCTTGAGCGATGCTCCTCCCCTTAGCAGGGGCTTGAGGAATGACATTTAAGGCAGTCGCGCGGATCGATACGGTGGTGTCGATTGCCGGCTCACCGAATCCAGGCGGTAAACCGGGATGGCTCTCAAGAAACTGCGGATTTGGCTGGGACTGAAAGATGATCCCGCAGCGATCCCGCGCCACGCTAAAATCGGACGCGAAACCTATGGTGTCCACGGCAGGACATTCCTCAATTGCACGGCGGAATCGCCAGTCGAGATAGGCGCATTTTGCTCTATCGGGCCAGGGACACTCTTTCTGTGCCAGACCGATCACCGAACGGATACGGCTTCAACTTTTCCTTTTCAGTCGCGGATTTTCCGGCAGAAAGAAAACCTGGAGTACCTAGTTTCGAAAGGCCCGATCCTCGTCGGCAATGATGTCTGGATCGGAGCCCGCGCGATCATCCTTTCAGGCGTGACCATCGGCGACGGAGCCGTTATTGCCGCCGGCAGCGTCGTGACCAGGGACGTTGCGCCATATACGCTTGTCGGCGGCAATCCAGCCAAGGTGATCAAGCGCCGGTTCTCCGACGAGACGATTGCTGCACTGCTTGAAATCCAGTGGTGGAACTGGCCCATGGCGCAGCTAAAAAAGGAGCGCGCCGCCTTCGACCTGTCCGCCGAGGTTTTCGCCAAGCACTATGCGGCCCACCAAAATTCAAGGCGGGTGTAAACTTGACTGCGAAGGCTCGACGCTCGGCCGAAGCCAGAGGTTGTGCGGGTGCTGCGTATGGTTTGGAGCGCTAGGTAGATTTCGCAACAGCTGGGCTGATCTGCCTTCAAATGCCTTCGTAGAGGGGACGAACCTGTTTGGGTGCGGCAAGCCTCTTCACGGCGCTGCGGCCGCCTACCGAACCAGGCAATGCGCATCCGATATGACGAGGTCGCGGCAGGCTAGGTGCCTGGCGGAATAGCCGGAATTCACAGCTACCAAATACCGGCATTCAGCCAAGGATGAGACCCGCCACCAGAACCGTAAGGATAAGCGACACCGGAACAGCAAGCAGGCAGCACGCCTCTAAAGTGTTGATTTGCCAAGAGTTCATCGGGCGCTTTCCCATGTTGGTTTCCTATCTAAACGGGCAGACCGGCACGGCAGTTCCATGGAAAATGTCAGGGCGTCATTCGCGCCGCTATCGTGCTGATTGGCGCGAAGCCGCATTCCGAGTTATCCAGCGGGCACGCGCCAGATGCGTAGCCCAAGCCCGGAATGCCCTCTCTGGCTCCTGGTTTGGATCAATATGCAGAACGGTGTGGGCGACCTCACGCCAATCGGCTCCGTCCGCCGAAGCATCGAGCAACCGGATATAGGTAAGCATATGGTCCTCGTCATAGCCGGTCAGCACCGAAGACGTCGGCGCGACGTCTGCGAAATGAGGGTCTAGCAGCGGCTTTAACATTGCGATCTACCAGCAATGGCGCACCGTAACAGGCCATGGGGAAGCCTGCGCCCTTCAATTGGAGGACGCGGGCCGATCGAGGTTCGCTGCGTCGCCGCCCTCCGCACTCCGCGCCCTCTCGGGCGGCGAAGTTCAGGCCGCTCCCCGGTGATCAACGGCGCCTTGGTCGACCGACGCGGGCATCACGCCAGTTGCCTACTACCCACGCGGCCTCCGCATCAGCATCATCCCGTAATGCACCGCCAGCAAATCCAGCCCGACCTTGAGCAGCTTCGCCACAACATCCCGCGGCTCGGCGTTCTGTTGGGCCAGGCTCTTCACCGTTTCGCCATGGCAGCAGACTTTTTGCACCACGCCCGAAACCTCCCAATGCGAAAGCGCCCTGGTGGCGTCGGCATAGGCGCGGCCGGCGGACAGGATGCGGTCGGCAACGCCGCCGCCGATGCGCCCGCCATCGACGCGCTCGGTCAGCGCCGTCGGCTTGACGCCGTCCTGTGCCGAGACGCGAAAATCCTCGCGGTAGCGCATGCCCGCCTCGCGCTGCTGGCGCGACAGCGAGGTGATGCCGGTCAGCGGATCGACATTGCGCACGCGCACAATGCCGCCGGGCGGGCCGTCGTTGGAAACCTCATAGACACGCCTCGCCTCCAGCGTGCCGACTGCGAGCCGTTTGCGGCCGAAGGCGTCGTCCTTCAGCGCGAAATCATGGCCGACCTCCTTGCGAATGCGCACCTGCTCGGCCTCGCCCTTGGCTAGTTTGGGCGGCTTGGGTTTGGCCTTCTGGGCGGTCTTCCTGCTCATCGGTGGCTCCTCGTTTCATTTGCTGTCTTCGCAGAACCTGGGTTCCTCTCCTCACCTCGTAGGGCGAGGAAACCCAAAGCCGCCGTCCGTTCGGCGATCAGTTCACGCCGCATCCGCCAGAACCGTGCGGCGGTGGTCGCAGAAGCGCGCCGCGTGATAGGCGCAGTAGCTTTTCAGCGGCCGCGTGCGCAGGCCGCAGCACAGCATGTCCAGTCCCGGCCGGCTGCCGGGCGCGTCGTTCTCGGGGTCTTCCTCCAGCGTCAGATCGATCGGCGCGCGGCAGCGGTTGAACAGGCAGTCGATGAAGCGCATGGCCGCGACCTGCGGCTGGCGCCCTACGGCAGTGGGGTGCGGCGCCGGCACCTTGACGGCCTCGCTATCGGGCCCGTGGATCTCGTGCACGAACTGGCGCTGCGGCAGCCAGACCGGCGGCGCCAGCCTGGCCGGCGTCACATGCCTCGCAGGCCCGCTCTGCTTTACCAACTGCGCTTGCACGGGCAGCTCTGCTTGCCCAGGCAGCTTTGCTTGCCCAGGCGATCTGGCCGGCTCTGCGGATTTGTCCGGCCTGACAAGCTTTGCCGGGTTTTTTCTAGGCCGGCCGCCGGACCTGCCCTGGGGATTGGCAAAGCCGATGGCGCGCAAGTCGGCGTTGCGGTGGACGACGCCGATGATCGCGTTGCGCGACGCCGGGCCGCCGCGCAGCGCGCTCAGCCGGTCGGCGATCCTGGCGGCGGACAATCCGTCCTTCAGCCAGCGGGCGATGCTTTGCAATTCTGTGTCGGTATAGGCGGGCATGGTGTTGATCCATCGAAAGGTTGCGTAGATGCCGAAGCTGCGTCCCTCTCCCGTTCACGGGGAGAAGAAAGGTCACCTCCGGCGGCCGAGCTTCGCCTCGGCCGCCTCGCGGGTGGCAGCGGAAACCGCCCTGCCCGTCTGCCGGTCGAAGACGATGACCGTGCCGTCCTCGGTGCGGATGCACGAAACGCCGGCATGGCTCGCGCCGAAATTCGTGGCCGGAGCCGTGAGGGAAACGGCTCCGGCCGTTCCGGTCGCCGCCGGTGACGGCAGGGCGACCGGATCCGAGGCGCGAGCCTCGGGCTTCGTCCCGGCCGGGGAGGAGGACAGCCGGGGCGGATGGGAAAGCGAGATGAGGCATGGCTTGCGCATGGGTCGTATATAAGCATAACTCAAAAAATTATGCAAGCCATTCTTTCATGGACGAAATCGATTCTTATGTTTCAGATGGCGCCATGGCGAAAACCTCATTGTCGATCAAAGTCGGGGCGGCGATCCGCAAGGCGCGCAAGCAGCGTGGCCTGGTGATGCGCCACATTGCCGAGCACAACGACACCGACGTCGCCGCCGTCGGCAATTGGGAAACCGGCCGCAACCTGCCCAAGACCGAGAACCTCTTGAAGACCGCCGCCTTCCTGCGCGTCGACCCAGTGGCGCTCGGCAAGGGCGAGGTCGTCTTCCTCGACGACGCCGACAATGTCTCCGACGCAGAGATCGTCACCGACGCCGCTCCCCTGCCCGCCGGCCCGATGGACATCGAGCTTCTGGGCGCTGCGGTCGGCGGCGACGACGGCGACTTCACCTTCAACGGCGAGGTCGCCGGCTATGTCCAGCGCCCGCCCGGCATCGCCCATTTGCGCAAAGTGTTCGCGCTGCATGTGCTCTCCGACTCGATGGTGCCGCGCTACGAGCCCGGCGAGATGCTCTATTGCGGCGGCCGCGACGCCGTGCCCGGCGACCATGTGGTGATCGAGATGTTCCCCGAGGAGAACGAGCGCAACGGCAAGGCCTTCATCAAGAAGCTGGTCAAGCGCACCGCCGCCGAGCTGGTCGTCGAGCAGTACAATCCGCCGAAGACGCTGACCTTCAACCGCTACGCGATCAAGGCCGTCTTTCGCGTCATCCCGCTCAAGGAGCTGCTGGGGTATTAGGGCGGCGGGGCGCGCTCCCTTCTCCCCCTGTGGGAGAAGGTGGATCGGCGCGCCACTCAAGCCCGCCTGGATCTCTCCAGCGGAACCTCGCGATCGCTGAGCATCCGCGCCTCGGCGCGGCGCTGCTGCTGCTCGTCGATGAATGCCGCCTGGATCGAGACCGCCGCACCCGGCAGGCCATCGGCGCGGCAGGCCGAGCAAATGAGGCGCCCCGAAAGGGACGCCAGCGGCGTCTGCCCGGTTATCCCGAAGCGCTTCAGCTCAGCCGGCTTCCACCATCTGCTGCGGCCGCAATCGATACACTCGACCGCAATCGAGACGACCTCGGCGATCGTCGCTTCCTTGCCCGGCAATGCCATCGCCCCTAGTGCCTCCGTTCCTGTTTTGTTCACAACAGTATGGGTTTTTCCCGAAGAGTCGAGTCGGTTCCGCTCGAACCCACGCAAAAGTTTAACTTGTGCCAGTTTTTGAGTTATGCTTATATCGCTCGTGCCGACGGATAATAGCGCCGCGGACGACACGGATGGGCAGCAGGTCCGGGCATCCGTCGCGGCCGCCGCCAGCTGAGGAAACCAGGATGGACGCCCTCTCCGCTCAATTCGCCCGCGATTGCGGCTATACCGGCGACAGCCCGGCCATGCTGGCGGCCTTGGCGGCCATCCGCCTCGACGGCATAGGCAAGGCCCGCCTAGGCCATGACCAGCGCAAGGCGACGGTCGACCGGCTGAAGCACGGCGAGGCACTGTTCCTGGCGGCGATCCGGCCGGCGCAGTCGGCCGAGGAGGCGCTCGAGGATGCCGCCCGTTTCATTGCTTGTTATCGCAACATGCCGCGCTGGCGCCAGGAAAGACGCGGCGCCGATCTCGCCCGCGCCAGGCAGCAGCGGCTCCTGGCACGCTTCTTCCGCCGTTTTGGCCACCGCCTCTGGGCACAGCAGGCGGCGTAAGCCGGATGTCGCCGAGGCCGTCCGCCACCAATGGCTGGACCGCTCTTGCCGTCGTCAAGCCCGCGCCGTATGTCACCCCCCGATGAGCGAGATTGAGTTCCGTCGCGCGCAAGCGCCCGACCTGCCGGCGATTGTCGCATTGCTTGCCGACGATGCGCTCGGCGCGGGCCGGGAAGACCCATCGACGCCGCTCGCGCCGTCCTATGCAGATGCCTTCAGGGCAATCGATGCCGATCCCAACCAGCTGCTGGCGGTGGTTGTCGAAGCCGGGCAAGTCGTCGGAACGCTGCAGCTCAGCTTCATTCCGGGCATTTCGAGGAAAGGCCCCTGGCGTGGCCAGATCGAAGGCGTTCGCGTCGCCCGGCACCGGCGGTCCGGCGGCATCGGCAAGCTGATGATCGAATGGGCGGTCGAAATGTGCCGTTCGCGCAATTGCAGCTTCGTCCAGCTCACGACGGACAAGAGCCGACGGAAGGCGCACGCTTTCTACGAGCGCCTCGGCTTCACCGCCAGCCATCTCGGCTACAAGATGGCGCTGTAGGGCGCTGCACCCGTTATCGGGGCAATCGCTTCAGCAAAAGCTAGCGCTCGGCCCGCCAATTGTCGAAGTTTGCCCTGCCCTGCCTGCTGGGCACCTCAAAGATTCCGGAGTAGGCGCCGTCGGCGAAGCTGCCGATCTCCCCCCTTGCGGGGGAGATTGGATGTCGCTTCGGCTTTCGCCAACCACCAACGCTGGAACGCAGGCAGACAAGCGGCAGCGCAAACCTGAAGCGATTGCCCTCCGCGCTCCTTGACAACCCGCCCCATTTGTTCTCTTTATGTTCCACACGAAACGACCTCAAGACAATGCGGCGTTCGAACCGCTGCGGGCGAACGGGCCGGATGGAAGCCAACGTCCTCCACGCGGATCTCGACGCCTTCTATGCCTCGGTCGAGCAGTTGCTCGATCCGGCCCTGCGCGGCAAGCCGATCGCCGTCGGCGGCGGCGTCGTGCTGGCCGCCTCCTACGAGGCCAAGGCTTTCGGCGTGCGTGGCGGCATGCCGGGGCGGCGCGCGCGTGAGCTCTGCCCCGGGCTGATTTTCGTCGGCGGCCATTTCAAGGACTACCAGCGGCTGGGCGATGCGGCTATTCAAGTGCTCGGCGATTTCACGCCTGTGGTCGAGCGCATTTCCATCGACGAGGCCTTTGCCGATGTCACCGGCTGCACCCATCTGTTCGGCCCGCCGGCCGAGATCGCCGGCACGATCCGCCGCCGCGTGCGCGCCGAGCTCGGCCTGCCGATCTCGGTCGGCGTGGCGCGCACCAAGCATCTGGCCAAGATCGCCTCGCAAGTGGCCAAGCCCGACGGGCTGGTGGTGGTCGATCCTCACCACGAGCTGGAGTTCCTGCACGATCTGCCGGTCGAGCTGATGTGGGGCGTCGGGCCGGTGACCAGGGAGCGGCTGGCCGGCATCGGCGTCAACACCATCGGCGAGCTGGCGAAGACGCCCGGCTGGTCGCTGGAGCGCCTGCTCGGCCCGGCAGCGGGCGAAAAGCTCAACGCGCTGGCTTGGAACCGCGATCCGCGCAAGCTCGAGACGCAGCGCCGGGCGCGATCGGCCGGCGCGCAATCGGCGCTCGGCAGGAAACCGGCCGAGGCAAAAATCTTCGTGCCCACGCTGCTGCATCTGGCCGACAGGGTCGCCACCAGGCTGCGGGCGAAATCGCGGCCCGGCCGCACGGTGACGGTCCGTGTCCGCTTTGCCGATCTGCGCTCGGTGACGCGCTCGATCACGCTCGACCAGCCGATTTTGGCAACCGCCATGCTGGCCGAGATCGCCGAGGCGCTGGTGCGCAAGGTGCTTGTCGATCATCCGCACGAAAAGACCATCTCGCTGCTGGCGATCGCCGTCTCGCATCTTGAGAAGCAATCGGCCCTGCAGCTGGAACTGCCACTCGGCCTCGACGACGACCGCCGCCGCCCCGGCACCAGAAGGGGTGCCGCGCGCTGGACCGCCGACCGCGCCATCGACAAAATCCGCGACCGCTTCGGCTGGGAAGCGGTCGGCTATGCCTCGGTCGCGCTCGGCCCGCAGCGGTCGGTTCCCGACGCGTTTCGCGAGCTGGCCGAAAAGGAATTGTGAGCCGGCTTGGCCGGGCGGTGCGATGCGCATTGCATCAGAAGCGATCGGGTTTCCTGCAAATGCGACATCCGAGGCGCTGGTCGTCAGACCAAAAGCGTTGCGCTGCCCCAGGCGATCAGGGCGATGCCGGCCACCCGGCCGACCCACTGGCCGGCAGGAAACACCTTTTCGACCAGCACCAGAATGGCGAGTGCGGCAACCCACACCAGGTTCATTACGCCACCCACGAACAACAACGCCATCAGCATCCAGCAGCATCCGACACAGAACGCCCCGTGCAGGGCGCCCAAACGCAGCGCGCCAAGTGCGTGGGGACGCCAGTGTCGGGAAAGGAACGCCGTCGGCGTCCGGCAATGCGACAGGCAGGCGTTCTTGAGCGGCGAGAGCTGATACAGGCCCGCGGCGATCAGGACGATGCCCGAAAGCCAGCGGCTCTGCGAACTCATCATCGCTGCTGAAACGAATGCCTCACGTTCGAGCAGCCAATGCAACGCGGCTGCCGCGACGGAGAACCCCAGCCAGACCAGGAGGTAGCCTGCCATGAATACGCCGGTGGGCGCGAGCTTGTCCTGGATCTGACCCTGTGCGAGCGCATGGCGATGCACGCGCGCATAGAGCAGGATAGTCGGCGCCGCACTCGGGGACATCATGGCGACCATCATGACCCACCACATCGCAATCATCAGCGTCCAGATCGCGGCCCCCCAGACCCGCGGTTCCGTCGCCATGGCCATCCCACTCATGTCCATGCCGGACATGTCCATGCCAGACATGTCCGAGGGCATATCGGAGATCACTTCGGCGGTTTGCTGGTGGGGGAAAAGTGCGAGCCTCGTCATCTCCCACGCATTCATGCCGAGCCCTGCACCGGCGACGATATAAAGCCAGGCCAGCAGGCACAGCGCCACCACTCCCGCAATCGTGATGACGCGGTCGCGCCTAAGCAGGCGTTCCAGTGGCGACGCGCCGTCCATGCGGGCGCGTCAGGCTCGCACCACCCCGTGATTGTTGAGATGCAGCCGCGCGAACTGGCCGTAACTGTCCTTCGTGCTCACCTGAACCGGTCCGCTGGTTGTGCTCGAGGCACTGCCGATCTCGGCGACCGCATATTCGAAGCCGTTCGGCAACACGATCTGAGCCCGCGAGTCCGCGCCCGTCACCTTGTTGCGGATCGGTTCGCCGACCGTATCGATATAGTCCTTGACGAAGATGCGGCCCCTGCGGCCGTCGATATCGAGTTCAAGATCGATCTTCGTGAAAACCGGCTCATTCATTTTTGTCACGGTTGAGGCGTAGACGGCGAACATCGTCGCGAACGGGTCGGTGTCCTGGCCGGTCATGATGCGCAGCAGCGCGTTACGCTGCCGGTCGGTTGCGCTCTCGTCGACGAAAGCGATGGCTTCGCCATTGCCTTCGTGGATGGCGCCAGGCCATTTGAAGATCGCAGCGATCCGGAGGCCGTCGAGAGCGGTCTCGCCATGATGGCCTTCATCGATCTGGATGCCCGCCACCGCATGGCAATGGCCCTTATCGGGCAGCGCATTGAATTGACAGTTGCAGCCATATTCGCAGGTGCAATTGACGAGTTCACGTCCCTTGATTTCCCAAGACGTCATGCTGTCCTCCCTCATCTCGAAATATTAGACCATCATCATACACCTGCGCCGGCCGCGCCGCCATCCTGTCGCGCCAAGAGTGATCGCGACAAGAGACGGCAGCCCAACGCGGTTTCTCGCCGAAACTGGGTGAACATCCGTCCTGGAGATGGCGCGGCCGGTATCGGAACGGCAGAAATCGGGTCGGAACGGCCTTTCCGACCGCACCCGCGAAGGTCCGGAAATGACCCGGAAGCGGGCGTTCGGTTGCGATCCGAGCAGCAACGATTTTGGCAGGAAATCGGTCTCGAATGCTGCAATCATCATCATGTCCCGTCCAGGTTGTGGACACGTCCTTCTCAAAGGCGCACCCTTAGCGTGCGAAACGCGAGCTAGTGTTTCGTCCAATGCTTCACATGCTTGACTTGCGTCGGTGATTGTCTGACCTGTCCGGATACTTCCGGGTGGGCAGACCTCACATTGTGTCGCCTATCCGTGATCAGGCTACGGCCTAAGGCACGTTGCAGCCCGTTCCGGATCAACTGGGAGGTAAACAACATGCCTGATTTTCAGCGCAGAGAACTTCTCGTTCAAGGAAGCGCGGCTCTTGCCGCAATTGCCGCTCTCTATACCTCGCGTCGGGCTTACGCTTTTCCAAAACGGCCGAGCGAGGAAGTTATTCCGTGGCTGGATCAGCCGACCGAAAATCCCGATCCGGTAGGTATCCAGAAGCAGCTTGTCTGGGAGGATTTGGATAGCTGGATAACTCCAAACGACAAGTTCTTCAGCATCTCGCATTTCAATCGACCAACGATCGACGAGAAGACATGGTCCATGGAGATCGGAGGCCTGGTCAAGAAGCCCTTGAAATTAACGCTCGCCGACATCAGGGCACGACCGCGGCAGGAGGTCGTTTTCACAGTGGAATGCTCGGGCAACCACGGGTTTCCCTTTTTCACCGGAGGCATCGGCAATGCCCGCTGGGCTGGGACGCCGCTCGCCCCGATCCTCGAGGAAGCCGGCGTTCTGGAGAAGGGCATCGAGGTCGTCTTTTTCGGTACTGACACAGGCGAGGTCGCGATACGCGACGTCAAGATGCAGCAGAACTTCGCTCGCAGCATGTCGCTCGCCGACGCGATGAACCCCGACAATCTCCTCTGCTATGAAATGAACGGAGCCGCCTTGCCGGCGCCCAACGGCTTCCCGGTGCGGCTCATTGCTCCAGGCTGGTACGGGATCGCCAACGTCAAGTGGCTGAAGCGCATCGAGGTCCGCGATACGCGGTTCATGAGCCTTCTGATGGCCCGTGACTATGTCACCATCCGGGAGGAAGACCACAACGGCGAGACCGTATGGGTCGAGACTTCGGTCGGGCGAGCGCTGATAAAGTCCGCGCCTGCGAAGGTCACCCGGAAAGACTCGGATTACTCCATCATTGGAGCAGCCTGGGGGGCGCCGATCGACCGGGTCGAAGTGCAAATCGATCAAGGGCCTTGGGCACCAGCGACCATTGACCATAGTGAGGAGGCCGAGCACGCCTGGAAGATCTGGTCCCTGGCTTGGGCAAATCCCGCCCCTGGAGAACACACGGTGACCTCGCGCGCGGTCAGCACCACGGGACAAATTCAACCGGCAATGGACGATCCCTTGATTGCCAAGAAACACACATATTGGGAAAGCAATGGCCAGGTGACGCGCCGCGTGCGTGTCGACTAATACCTTGCCGCCATGTGGCAATTGCGTTTGGATCTGCCTGATCCGAAAGCTTGCGGAGAGGGCTGGCGCGCCCCTTCGCAAGCTCGATCAAAAGGGCTGTGGTATGGCGGGCCCACCGCCGGTCGACTTTGACCACGGCTTCGATTCCCTTCTTCTTCGACACCAATTACGACGCGTTTCTGCTGCCGAGCTGCAGCGGCGAAAACCGGCGGCCAAATATCCGCCGCCGGCGAATACGTTGCCGGACGCCTGCCCGAAATCTGCGCGCACACCACCACGCCCTGGGACTGCGCGGGGCGCGGTGGCTGGCGAGGGAGTATTGAAGCCGATGCTCCACGTCGCCCCCTTGCCGGCCCACTTGATCGGATATCGCCATCGCGTTCGCCAGTCTCCAAGGCTGGATTAAAAAACGCTGCCGGTGGAGCTGCCAATCTCC
Source organism: Mesorhizobium sp. M6A.T.Cr.TU.016.01.1.1 (assembly GCF_003952585.1). NCBI lineage: Bacteria > Pseudomonadati > Pseudomonadota > Alphaproteobacteria > Hyphomicrobiales > Phyllobacteriaceae > Mesorhizobium > Mesorhizobium sp. M6A.T.Cr.TU.016.01.1.1. The sequence goes on along the minus strand of NZ_CP034452.1, from coordinate 4,467,680 downwards.
CTCCTTGTGGGGGAGATGTCCGGCAGGACAAAAATTTCCGATTTTCGAACTGACCGAAAAGGAACCGGAACCGTGAGCCGGCTTGGCCGGGCGGTGCAATGCCGAAGCCCACTTTGCGCCAGAAGCGGACCTTGCCAGCGACGCCGGGAAGGTCAAGTCACGGCCCCAAAAGAGGCGCTGGCGAAGGAGCCATCCCTGCATTGGTCGACAAGGTGAGCGCTGTAGAAGGCGACGATCCGGGTGCGGGCGCGAAGCCGGCTACCCGGGCTTGTGACAAAGTCGATCGAGCACGTCGCGAAGCGCAGTCGCGGCTTCCTCTCGCTCCCCAGCAGACATCAACTCGGGTTCAGCTTCTAGTCTGAGATGCGGCAGCTCGGTTCGAACGGCGCTGCCGGCGGCGACCAGATTGGCCTTCAGATCGAGGACGCGATAGGTGGCGACGGGATAGGCGATGCCCCTGACCTGGACGTGTCCTAGTTCCACGCAGTCGATCGTGTCCTTCACCTGCGCAAACGTCTCATAGGAAATGAGCACGGCACCCGGTGGCGCCTCCTGCTCGAGGCGTGAGGCGAGATTCACGGCGCCGCCGATGATCGTGTAGTCCATCCGGTCTTCGCTGCCGAAGTTGCCGACGGTGCAGTAGTCGGTATGGATGCCGATGCGGCAGCGCAGCGGCGTTTCGATGCCGATGTCACGCCAGATTTCGGCAAGGTCGGTCATCCGCTTCTGCATGGCGAGGGCCATCTCGACGCAGGCGAGCGCGTCCTCCTTGACACCGCGAGTCTCCGGATCGCCGAAAAACATCAAGATCGCGTCACCGACATACTTATCGATCGTCGCGCCGTGATCCGAAGCAATTTTCGACATTTCCGTCAGATAGTGGTTGAGGAGCTGGGTGAGGTCCTCCGACTCCATCTTGTCGGTGGTCTCGGTAAAGCCGGCGATATCCGAGAAGCATATTGTCAGCTTCTTCCGCTGGCTGGCGATCCTGACATCCTGACGGCCGGTGAATATCGAGTTGTACACTTGCGGCGCCAGATACTTGGCCAGCTTGGCTGAGAGCGCCTCGAGCGCTGCGGATTTCTCGGCGAGGTTCTCCTCGCGTTTTTTCAGCTCCGTGATGTCCGAGTAGACGGCGACCGTGCCGCCGCCCGTGATGCGCCGCTCGCCTATCATGATCCATCGTCCATCGGCGCGCCGCTGCACCCAGGGCTCGCCAGGGTTGCGGTGCCGGGAGAGCCGCTCGGCGACCCATTCCTCGAACCGCCCCTCGGCATCCTTGATGTAGCCGCGCTCGGCGGATCGGCGGATGATCTGCTCGAACGTCGTGCCGGGCGCCAGTTCGATCGCAAGGTCGCTGTAGAGCAGCTCGCGATAGCGGCTGTTGCTGAGGACAAGCCGGTCCTCCCCGTCGTAGAGAGCGAACCCTTCGGAGATGCTCTCGATGGCATCGACGAGCCGCTGGCGCGCCTCGGCGACCTCGCGCAGGTTCTTTTCCTCGATCTCGACCGCGGTGTCCCGGAACAGCCTGAGCGCGTCGGCCATACGCCCGATTTCGTCGCGGCCGGCGGCAGGCAGCGGCGCACGAAGATTGCCGCCGGCGATCGCGAGCATGCCCTGGCTCACGCTTCCCAGACGGGCAAGGAGGCTGCGGTCGACATAGAGCCAGACAATCAGAACCGAGCTCAGGAGGCTGAGAAAGGCGGAGCCGAGGACAACTCCGGTGCCGTAGCGCTGGACGAGCGCGGCCTCGAGACCGGACGCTGTGATCTCGCTGTCTGCCGCTGAGACAAGGCGATCGACGGCAGCGGTGAGACTGCGCGACAGCTTGCTATTCTCGGCCAGAAGCTTTTCGCCATCGGCCAGGACAGCAAACTCGTCCTCCCGCGCCTTCGGGATGCTGTTCTCACCATCGACAAGCGCCTTCAACTCGTCCACCCGCTGCCGGAAGCGGACCCGCAGCCTCTCGTCGATCTCGGTAGAAATCGTGTCGAGAACGGCGAGCGACCGGCGCAGCGGGAACAGGATCAACGTCAGATCGCCCGGTGTCGGCGCGTCTGCCGTCTTGACCAGCGCGTCATTGACAGCCGAGATCTCCTGATGCGCCTTCTGCTGCGGGAGGTAGGCCGCAATCGCCTGGACCACGTCGGCCGCCGTCGCCGCGCCTGGATCCGCGGCGCGCGACGTGTCGGCCGTGACCGCCTGCCATTGCGGGAGCTTGGAGTTCAGAACAAGGATGCCGGGCGCCACAAGACGCTGACCTGCATTTGTGGTGGCGGACAAGCGGCGCAACAGGTCCTCCTTGCGCGCGACCACGCTGAGGCGGGCGGCGACAAGATCGTCGAGAGCGTCGAGATTGCGCCTGAGACCAAGCACTGCCGCCTCGATCTCGGCCACGGCCGCGACGTCGAGCGCCGCACCTTTGAGCGCAGCAAGCAGCTCCTCGAGGCGCGTCATCTCTGCCCCGATCGCAGCCGAGACCTCGTTGTGCCGAGCCTCGCTGGTCGAGGTAAGTATGGCGGGCGCAGTGGCGGCGACCCGCTCGGCCTGGCGCGACAGCTGGAGGGACGCCAGCGCCGACGGCACCCGATCCCTGGTGATGCTGTCGACGACCTCTCCCACCTGGAGGAAGGCGTAAAGAGCGGCCGCCGTGGCGAACACCGCGAAGGTGCTGATACCGAAAAAGGCCAGCAACAGGCGGCCACGTATGCCGAGGCGTTCAACCATCACAGCGACGCATTGATCTGAACGATCGCGCTAACTTGCCCTGCATCAGATGCCTCGACCAGCGCGCCGGCGATTGGCGGATTCTTATTCTGCCGGCACGTACGCTCCACTCCGCCAGACGTACCAAACCCAGCTCTGGGTCGTAAGATCGCCCTTGTCGTCAAAGTCGATACGGCCCAACACAGTCTCGAATTGATTGTTCCGCAGCGACGCAACCACGGCCTGGGGCTCCAGCGAGCCTGCCTTCTCGACCGCCCGCGCCCATACCTGGACGGCGCCATAGCTCAGCAGGGTATAGCCTTCGGGCTCGAAGTTCTCGGAGCGGAACTGCTCGACGACTAGCGCCGCTTCTGGATTTCGACGCGGGTCGGGGACAAAGGTGAAGAGCGTGCCCTCGGCCGCGGGGCCGGCGATGAGGCCGAACTCCTCGGTCGACATGGCATCGCCCGAGACGAGTTGAAGTGCGTATCCGCGATCATGTGCCGCGCGGAGCATGAGGGCGGCTGCGTCATAACGGCCGCCGAGGTACAACACCGCAATATCTGTTGCCTCGAGAGCAGCGATTTCAGACGAATAGTCGGTCTTCCCGGGGTCGTAGGCTTCATAGATCGCTTCGGTCACGCCCCGCTGGTTCAACTGCTTTCTTGTCTCATCGGCAAGACCCTTCCCATAGGTCGTACGGTCGTGAAGTATTGCGATCTTCTTGTCGGCCCAATGATCGGCCAGGTAGTTGCCGGCCACGGTGCCCTGCGCGTCGTCGCGGCCAATGACTCGAAACACATTGGCACGGCCCTGCTCGGTCAGCATCGGGTTGGTGGACGACGGCGAAATCTGCAAGATTCCCGCAGCCTCATAGACCTTCGATGCCGGGATCGACGACTCGGAGCACATGTGCCCGACGACGAACACGACGCCGTCAGCCACCAGCTTTTGGGCGGCCGCCATAGCTTGCTCGGGATCGCAGAAGTCGTCGACTGTGATGAGCCGCACCTGCTGCCCGAGTACGCCGCCCGCTTCATTGACTTCGGCCACGGCCATTTCGGCACCGCGCTCCATCTGCCCGCCGACCCAGGCGAGCTGCCCCGTGACCGGGCCCGCCGCCCCGATCAGGACCTCGGCCCCCGCGGGGAGGCTGAACGCGGCTGCAAGCGCGACGATAGCTACGGTGATGATGCGGTGGGTGGATGCACCCCCAAACCGCCGCTTACGCCAATCCGGTCGGCGCGACAGCCCTTTCCGCAGGCGCAGCGTCCTTGGGGGCCGCGATCCCGCCAGCGGCAGACGCAAGAGGCAGCCGCGCATACGGAGGCGCTCAAACATCGCGCCGATGCTTGATCCGAACGATCGTGCTAACCCGGTCTGCATCATTTGTTTCAGCGTGCGCCGGACCCTTACTCGACCGGCACGTACTCTCCACTCCGCCAGACGTACCATACCCAGCTTTGGGTCGTGAGATCGCCCTTGTCGTCAAAGTCGATACGGCCCAACACCGTGTCGAATTGATTGTTGTGCAGCGACGCAATCACGGCCTTCGGCTCCAGCGAGCCTGCCTTCTCGACCGCCTGCGCCCAGGTCTGGGCGGCGCCGTAGCTGTGCAGCGTCCAGGAATCGGGTTCGAAGTTCTCGGCGCGGAACCGCTCAACGACATCAGCCGCTTCCGGATTTCGACGCGGGTCGGGGACAAAGGTGAAGAGCGTGCCCTCGGCGGCAGGGCCGGCAATGAGCGCAAACGCCTCGGTCGCCGTATCGTCACCCGAGATCACCTGAACCGGGTAGCCCCGGTCGCGCGCCGCGCGGACCATGAGCGCGGCCTCGGTATGGTACCCGCCCACATAGAGCACCGCGATATCCGCCGCCTGCAGCGCGACGATCTCAGCGGAGTAGTCGTCTTTCCCGGGAACGTAGGCCTGGTAGATCGCTTCGGTCACGCCCCGCCTGTTCAATTGCTTCCGGGTCTCGTCGGCGAGGCCTTTCCCGTAGGTCGTGTTGTCGTGGAGGATCGCGATCTTCCTGTCGCCCCATTGATCAGCCAGGAAGTCGCCGGCCTCGAGGCCCTGCGCATCGTCGCGACTACAGACGCGGAAGACGGTGGCGCGGCCGTGCTCGGTCAGCATCGGGTTGGTCGAGGATGGCGATATCTGCACAACGCGCGCCGCCTCGTAGACCTTCGAGGCCGGGATCGAGGCTCCGGAGCAGTAGTGCCCGACCACAAATACCACGCCGTCGGCGACCAGCTTCTGGGCTGCCGCTACCGCCTGCTCGGGATCGCAGAAGTCGTCGACCGTGATGAGCCGCAACTGCTGGCCGAGCACCCCACCCGTCGCATTGATGTCGGCCACGGCCGCCTCGGCGCCGCGTTTCAATTGTGTACCGGTCCACTCGAGCTTTCCCGTCATCGGGCCGGCGACACCGATCAACACCTCCGCCCCCGCAGGGCAGATGAACAACGCCGCGAGCGCGGCGACAGCAATGGTGACCGCGTGGTGCATGACTGCACCCCCAAACTTTAGCTTACGCTAATCCAGCCGGCGCCGACAGTCCTTTCCGCAAGCGCGGATACCTCGGCTGGTTCTGCGGCGCATCCGGCTCTTTTCTGAACGAGCGACCAGGGACCAGGATCGCCATGTGGCCTTGTGCGGTACCTGATGACTGGCTGAAGCGCTGGATTGCTGAGCTCTCAACAAAATCGGTGACTGAGCGGTAGTTCCGGCCTCTCGCGACGAACCGAATTGCCCCGTTTGCAGACCTTCCGGTCTGACCTATGGAGGTCGCCAACGGGTCACAAGCAGAACAGCAGCCCCCTACGGCTCGTCCCTCTCATCGCGCAAATTAGACACAACGCGGCGGTTCTGCGACCTGCAGGCGGTGTCGGGGCAGTCGCGGACGAGCCTGTCCTTACCGTAGCCCTTGGCCCACATACGGTTGCGGTCTATGCCGCCGGCGGCGAGGTAGTCCATCACCGCATCGGCGCGCTGCTGCGACAGCGCCGTTTCACTTGCGCCGGGATCGTCGGCGAAACCCTGCAGCTTGAGCAGCCAGCGCGGATGCTTTGCTAACCAGGCGATCTGGGTGTCGAGGGTGGCCTTGGCGACAGAATCGAGCGCGGCCGAACCTTGCGTGAAATAGGTGCGGCGGCCGACATTGAGGATAAAATCCTCCTCGCTGCCCGGCTGCACGTTCTGGAAGCCGGCAACCTCGGTGTTGGTGATGTCGGGCGTGGAAGGGGCCAGCGTGTTGCTGGTCGAGCAGGATGCGGCCAGCACCAGCAGGCCGGCGGCGAGCAGCCGGCGCGTGTTTTCAATCATGCGGTTCATGAGGCGCCAATCATTCGACAGTGGTGGAAGCGGGCGCCTGGTCGGCGATGTGCGGCAGGACCTGCACCGCGGTGCCGATCGGGCAGCGCTGGTAAAGGTCGATGATGTCTTCCGGGAACATGCGGATGCAGCCGCTGGAAGCGTCGGTGCCGATGCTCCATGGCTCCAGCGTGCCATGCAGGCGGTAGCCGGTGTCGGCGCCGTTGCGGTGCAGATAGAGCGCGCGCGGCCCGAGCGGATTGTTGGACGCGCCGCCTGCGACCATGTGCGGTAGGTCCGGCTTGCGCTTACGCATTTCGGGGGGTGGGACCCATTGCGGCCACAGCGCGCGGCGGTCGATCGTCGCGCGGCCGTACCATTTGAAGCCGTCCTTGCCGACGCCGACGCCGTAGCGGATGGCGGTCTTGTTTTCCATGATGACGTAGAGGAAATGGTGGCGGGTATCGACCACGACGGTGCCGACCGGCTCGCTGCTGAAATACTTGACGATCTGGCGATGCCATCTCTTGTCGATCTTGGCGAAGTTGGTCTTGCGATAGACAAAATTGTTGTCGCTGGCGGTACCGGCGAAAAAGGATTTTGCCGCCGCGGCTTGAGCAATATTGCTGGTTGCACCCACCGCGACCAGCGCCAGGCCGCCGAGCACGACACCCCTGCGTGATAAAACCACCGGCAATATCCCCCCATGCCAAAAGCCTGGCGGACCATAGTTGAGAATTACTTCGCCTCAAAGTGGAAAATGCTGCGTTGCTTCAGTCTGCCGTGCCGGAAGCGGAACGTCCGCTTTCGGGATGATGGGGCTGGAAAGCCGACCTTTTCATCCAGGGTAGTGCCGACCGCATTGCGCCAGAAGCAGCGGGATGGGTCGGACGCGCGTCAGTGGCCCTGCGGCAGGAGAGCTGGGGCGTCGCGCGAGCCATAGTCTCAAGAGGCGTGATCTGTGGTATCATAGGCCGGTAAGACCGGAGGCGCCGGTCCTGCCTGCCTCTGGCCTGCGGCTTGCGAGTCGTGAATCTTTACTGAGGCTCAACATGGAGCGGAAGCTCGCTGCCATCCTTGCCATCGATGTTGTCGGGTACTCGGCGCTCATGGAGGCGGATGAAGCGGGCACCTTCGACCGGCTGAAACGTGGCCGCAAAGAGCTGTTCGAGCCGGAAATCGCGACGCGACACGGGCGAATCTTCAAGCTGATGGGAGACGGCCTGCTGGCGGAGTTCGGCAGCGTGGTGGATGCGGTCGAATGCGCGGTCACGCTTCAGCGCGGCATGGCGGAGCGTAACGCGAGCGTCGCCGAAGACCAGCGCTTCGAAGTCCGGATCGGAATCAACCTTGGAGAAGTGATCGTCGAAGGGGACGATCGCTATGGCGAGGGCGTGAACGTGGCGTCGCGTCTCCAACAACTCGCCGAGCCCGGTGGCATCTGCGTTTCGGAGAAGGTGTCCAAGGAGGTCAGGCAGAAGCTGGCGTTTGCGTTCGAGCCCATGGGCGAGCAGCGGGTGAAGAATATAGCCGAGCCGATATACTGCTATCGCGTGAACCTGCACGTTCCTAGAGCCGCTCCGGTCGGCCGACTGGCATCGCTCGAATTGCCCGACAAGCCCTCGATCGCGGTCTTGCCTTTCACCAACATGAGCAACGATCCGGAGCAGGAAACCTTTGTCGACGGCTTGACCGAAGACCTGATCACCGACCTGTCTCGCTCAGCCGGCCTCTTCGTCATCGCGCGCAACTCAACCTTTGCTTACAAGGGGCGGTCGGTCGATGTGCGTTTGACCGCGCGTGATCTTGGGGTGCGCTATGTGGTTGAAGGCAGCGCCCGGCGCGCCGCGGCGCGCGTGCGCATCAATGCGCAGCTGATCGACGCGATCGGCGGCGATCATATCTGGGCCGAGCGCTACGACAGCAGCCTCGAGGACATCTTTGCAGTGCAGGACGAGGTCACGGCCAAGATCGTCGAAGCCCTTGTCGGCCGATTGGCCGGACAGCCGGCGCGTAAACGGCCGACGAGTCTCGAAGCCTATGATCTTTGCGTGCGAGCCCGCGGCGTCAGTTTTCAGACCGGGTTAGGCGCGCGGGAAGCGCGCATGCTCCTGGAAAAGGCGATCGGACTCGATCCCGACTATGCCGAGGCACATAGCTTGCTGGCCCTCAATCTTTGGCTCGGCTGGCTGTTCTGGAACGAGCCGAAGCAAACCAACCAGCCTCGCGCGCTGGCGGAAGCGCAGCGGGCTGTGGCGCTCGACCCTAACGATGCGGGAAACCGCTGGGGGCTGGGCATCATACTTGGTCACGAACGGCGCTTCCCGGAATCGGATGCCGAGTTCGAGGCGACCTTCAAGCTCGATCCCAATCATGCCGATGCCTGGGCGATGCGCTCGGATCTCATCACCCTAAGGGGCGACGCGGTCAAGGGCATCGAATTCGTGACGCGGGCGTTGCGGCTCAATCCGCACCCTCCAGGGTGGTACTATTGGATGGCGGGCCAAGCCTATTATGCGCTCGGCGACTATCAATCTGCGGTCGATGCCTTACGCAAGCCGGAAACCTACCGCACCACGTCGCGGCGCATCCTAGCGGCAGCCCTCGCGCAGCTCGGGCGCTTTGACGAAGCCCGTCAAGAGGCGGAATTCTTCCTGCTGAGCGATCCCTATTTCAGCATCAGGCACTGGGCAACATCGCAGCCATTCGACGACGAAGAAGTGCTCCAGCGCTTCGTCGAAGGTTACCGCAAGGCTGGCCTTCCCGACTAAGGAGCGCATCGCTTTGGATCGCCGACTTGCTCTCGTCAGGACATACGCTCGCCTTTTGGCTGTGAGGGCAATGCCCGTGGGTTCCATCGATCAATGTCCGTTGATGGCGCGCGAGTACGACGTTGGTGATGGATCCTGCAATGTCCGCTTTCGAAAAGCCGGAAAAGCAGTTTTTGTGACCGACTTGGGGCGCAGAGCTGCCGTTCAGAATCTGAAATGTGAACATCGCCTTCGAGTCATGGCCTGCCGTTGGGCGGCCGCGAAGGAAAGAGTAGTGAAAGGTTCAGACGTTGTGATGAGGCGACCCGTCACAGGGTCGCCGTTGAGTTCCGCCCTGCACTCTTATGCGACTTTTCGAGCACAGACCGAGAACATCTGGCCGTTTTTCGGGTCCACCCGACCCTGAAGTCGCGCTGCCGAGCGTCCCGCATACGCGGACCTTGCCGCCAACCTCGGCCTGTCGGGGTGGCATCACCGTTGCCTTCGCGTGGACAACGTCGACGATGCGTTGCCGAGTTGAAACGCCGTATCGTGACATTTGTGCATGTGTTCCGGCGATCAGCAGCCGCATCGCGTTCTTCTCCGATCCTTGGGGCCATCTTCGAACGGATGCAGCCAACAATTGGTCAATCTCAAAAGGGTCCTTTCCGCCTATCGCACGGAGGGTAGACGCCCACACAGTTCGGAGGCACGAACAAATTTCGGCGTATGGACCTGTCTTCCGGAACCAAGAAAAACTATCGTTTAAATCAATTGAAGCTGACATTGTTTTTCGATCGGTCGATTCCTTATTCTTGATCCTCGGATGGCTGTCGATCATGGCGCAGCCTTCCCCGGGAGGTCAGGATGAGGCATGATTTCGAGACGCACCGCCGTCAGGCGATGAGCATTTTCCGCGCCTGGGGCATGCCTGCGGAGAAGGCGGAGAAATCGGCGGACGTGCTGGCCTGGGCCGATCTCCATGGCCTCGAAAGCCACGGCATCGCGCTGTTGGTCGAATACAACGAACGACGGCAGACGCGGCCGATCAACTTTCAGTCGAAGCCCGCAATCGTGCAGGAGACGGCGGTCAGCGCCCTGCTCGACGGGGACGGCGGCCTCGGCCACGATCCCGCCATACGAGCGATGGAAACCGCGATCGCCAAGGCAAGGGCAGCCGGCGTCGGCGTGGTGTCGGTCCGCAATTCCGGTCATTTCGGCGCGCTGGGCTACTTCACCACCAAGGCCACCGATCACGATCTGATTGGCATCGCCGCCACCAGCGTATTCGGCATTCGGGTTCCGCCGACCGGCGGCGCGGCGGCGCGCTTCGGCACCGACCCGTGGTCCTTCGCCGCCCCCGCCGAGCCCGGCCGGCCCTTCGTGCTCGACATGGCCACGACGACGGTGGCGTCCGGCAAGGTCCGGAACAAGATCGTCGAAGGCCAACTCATGCCGTCGGGCTGGGGCATGGACGGGAAGGGCGTGCCGACGCTCGACCCGAAAGCGGTGATGGAGGGAGGCTTCCTGTCGCCGCTGGGCGGCGCGGCGGAGAGCGCCGGCTACAAGGGTTACGGGCTGGCTGCGATGGTCAATATCCTCGCCTCGTGCCTGTCCGGCTCCACACTGATCACCGATCCCAACCATTCGAAACAGCCATGGGGCCTCGATGTCGGTCACTTCTTCATGGCCATCAACCCCGCCTTGTTCCGTCCGATTGCAGACTTCCGCGCCGACGTTGCCCGCTTCTGCGACGATCTGCGCGCAACACCCCCCGTGGACCCGGTAAAGCCTGTCCAGGTGGCGGGCGACCCTGAGCGCAGGGTCCGCGCCGAGCGCGAGAAGACCGGACTACCCATCGGGCCCGGCCTCCATCGACGCTTGTATCAAATTGCGCAGGAATCCGGCGCGGACTGGGTGCTTTCTCCCCTCGATTTTACTGTCGACAGTTTTCAGTTTACTGACGGCAAGGAAACGAGGGGCAAGGCATGACTTTTGCAGCAAGGCCGATCGAGCGAACCGCAAGTCTTGCCGTTCGCGTCTACGCCGAAATCGAACGAATGATCCTCGCGGGGGACATGCAGCCCGGCAGCAGAATCAAGGAGGCGGTGCTTGCCGAGCAGATGGCGGTAAGCCGTGCGCCGGTGCGCGAGGCGACGCGTGCGCTGGTCGAGGCGGGGCTTCTTGTGTTCGTCCCGGCGCGCGGTGTTTTCGTACGTGAAATGTCCCACCGCGAGATCGCCGAAAACTACGATGTGCGCTCATTGCTCACCGGATTGATGTGCGCTCAGGCCGCGGAACGGCGCACCGCCTCCGACGTGGCAAAGCTCAAGCGCCTGATCGCCGACATGGACATAGCGATCGCCGCCGGCAGGATCGCGCACTACTACGAGATCAATCTCGAGCTTCATCAACTGATCGGCCGCATAGCCGACCACTCCTGCGCGCATCGTGTCTACAACGACCTGATCCGGGAGACCCATTCCTTGCGGCGCTCTCTGTCATCGCCCGGCCAGACAAATCTGGAGCATCGCTCAATCGTCGAGGCGATCGAATGCGGTGACGCTGAGCTCGCTCGGCGCCGCGGGAGCGAGCACGTCCTTAACGGCAAGGCGCGCTGGGAAGCGTCCATCGAAACAACGGCGGCCGCCGCGGCCGCCATATGACCCATTTGTCCCAAGGAGACCTAACTTGAAAATTGCAAACATCACAGCCAGCCTGCATCGCCATGAGATCGATTTGCCTGGCATTGGCGAATCCATCGAATCTCGCATGTTCGTCTTTGTCGAGGTCGAGACCGACACGGGCCTCAAGGGGCTCGGCTGCACCGGCCAGTTCCTGCCTTGGTCGACCATGCCCTGCATCGAGGATCATATATTTCCGTTGATCAAGGGCATGGATGTCTTCCACACCGAGGCTATCCACTCCAAAGTATGGAAGCAGCTCAACAACCGCGCCTATACCGGTGTCATTTCCAACGCTCTCTCGGCGATCGACATCGCGCTGTGGGACCTCCAGGGCAAGATTGTCGGCAAGTCGGTCTCGGAGCTTCTGGGCGGCTATTCCCGCGAGGCCTACACCTATGCGACGTTTGGCTACCCGTTCTTCGACGAGCAGCAGATCGCCGACTACGCCAAGAAGTTTCTGGCCGACGGGCACACCATGCTGAAGATGGTCGTCGGCGGCGAGCCGACGCGTACCTGGAAGGACGACGTGCGTCGCGTCTATGCCGCACGCGAGGCAATCGGCCCCGACGTCGACCTCATGATCGACGCCAACTGCTACTTCAACCCGCATGACGCCTTCATGCTGGCGAAGGCTGTGGAAGACGCGAACCTGAAATGGTTCGAGGAACCGATCCAGCAGAACGACGCGCGTGCGCTTGCCGACCTGCGCAGCCGCGTCAAGATTCCAATCGCCGCCGGCCAGATGGAAGGCAACCGCTGGCGCTTCCGCGAACTCGTCGTCCACCACGCGGTGGACGTGCTGCAGCCGAACGTCCTCTACAATGGCGGCTACACCGAGGCGCTCAAAGTGGCGCACCTCGCCCAGGCCTTCAATCTGCCGATGGCCAATGGCGGCGGCTGGCCGATTTTCAACATGCACATTCTGGCGGGCGTGATGAATGGCGGCCCGGTCGAATTCCACTACGGCATGTGGATGACCGGAAAACATTTCTTCAACGGCACGCCCGACCCCGTGAACGGCAAGATGACAATCCCGGACGCGCCGGGCCTTGGCTTCACGCCGAATTACGAAGCGCTGAAGGATGCCCGAGTCAGGGATCCCAAAGGCAGCCAGTTCACCGGTCGTGATGCGCACGGCTACCTGCTGCGCGAAACCATCGAAAAGAAGAACGCCTGACAATCGCAGCCCCGGGACCGCCAAAAATGGTTCGACCGGTTCCGGTGCTGTTCCAAGTTCTAACTGGGAGGAAATGACTATGACCTACGGACTCTCGAACTTCGTCAACCACGGTCGCGCCGTCGGCCTCGGATTGCTCACAGCTGCGGCCATCGCGGTCAGCGCCGCTGCAGCGGAGTATCCGGACAAGGACATCAAAATGATAATCCCGTTCGGCGCCGGCGGCGGCAGCGATACGCTCGCCCGCACCATCGCCGGCGTGATCGAGGAGATGAAGCTGATCCCTGTGAAGATCCTGCCTGAGAACCGTACAGGCGGCTCGGGCGCGGTCGGCTACAGTGTAGTCGCCAAGGAAAAGGGTGATCCCTATCATCTGGCGACCGTCAGCGTCAGCTTTTTCACAACGCCACTCCTGGGTGGCTCGCCGGTGAGCTACAAGGACTTCACTCCACTCGCTGCGATCGCGCAGTCGCCATACATCATGGTTGTTCCTACCTCTAGCGAATACCAGAAGCTTGACGACCTGAAGAAGACGCCGCGCTTCACCACCGGTACGACGGGCGTCGTCTCCGACGCGGCACTGCTGGCCAAGATGACGTCCAACGCGCTCGGCATCCAGATTGACTCCGTGCCGTTCGACGGTGAGGGCGAGGTGATGGCGGCGCTGCTTGGCGGACATGTAAACGTCGGCTTTCTCAACCCATCCGAAGCGATGGCGCAGATGAAGGCCGGCAAGCTGCGGCCACTTGCGATCACGTCGGCCGAGCGCTCGCCGGCCTTCCCCGACATCCCGACCTTCAAGGAACTCGGCTATGGCGAGATTTTGCACACCCAGCTTCGCGGACTGGTCATGCCCGCGGACGTTCCACCGGAAGTCGTGACCTACTGGGAGGGCATCCTGCAAAAGGTTGCGACCAGCGAGCAGTGGAAGAAGCAGTATATCGACCGCTTCCACGACATCCCGGACTATGTCGACGCGAAAGGCTTCAAGGAAGTGCTCGAGCGCACCAACGCGCGCTACGAGACGATGATGAAGGAACTCGGCATCATCAAATAGTGACGTTGCTCGGAGCCACCCGAAATGGTGGCTCCCATCCGTCGCGAGGAGGAAAGCGATGAGCGTTCAACGGCTCGACCTACTGGTCGCCGCACTGCTGATAATCTTCGGTCTTTGGCTGATCTACACAGGCATCGGTTATGGCCTGATGCAGGGCACCACGCCCGGGGCCGGTCTCTTCCCCATCATCATTGGCTCGTCGATCGCACTGCTCAGCGCAATAAATCTATTCCGGGCGCTTGGCGGGATTGAGAAGCTTGGCCCGGGCATATCGGGCCGCGAGGCGGCAAAAGCCGGGGTCGTGATCGCGGCGCTGCTCATCGCTGTCTGGCTGACGCCGTATCTCGGCATGATGATCGCCACCATGCTGGCCATGGCAGCGATCGGCCTGGCTCTGCGGACCGAGCCGGGGCCGGTTTTCTTTGTCAAGCTTGCGGCGGTGTCGGTGATCACGCCGATCATCCTTCTGCTGCTGTTCCAAAATCTCCTGGGCGTGCCGACCCCCAGGGGACCGCTCGGCTTCTAGAGCAATTCCAGGAAAAGCGTGAAACGGTTTTCCGTCCGGAATTGCGTCAAAACAAAGAGATGTAGCGGTTCGGCGTTTCCGTGAAACGATGAACCGATCTAATGGCCACCCAAGAGAGGTACCGCGATGGAAACGCTTGCGCTGCTGTGGGACGGAATTCTCGCCGCCACCGATCCGGCGATCTTCGCCTGCACCATACTGGGCGCTGTGGTCGGCTTGCTGATCGGTGCGCTTCCTGGCCTCGGACCGACCGCCGGTGTTGCGATCATGCTGCCGGTGGCGGCAGGCTTCGGCGGCGTCGCGGCAATCGCGTGCCTCGGTGGTGTTTACTATGGCTCGATGTTCGGCGGCGCCATCACGTCGATCCTGCTCGGCATTCCCGGCGACGCGCCTTCCGTGATGACGGTCATCGATGGCTATCCGATGGCCCAGAAAGGCGAGGCCGGGCGGGCGCTGGGGACGAGCGTCTTCGCCTCCTTCGTCGGCGGCCTTCTCGGCATAGCCGGGCTGGTGGCTCTTTCGGTTCCGGTATCTCGCTATGCACTCGCCTTTGGCCCGACCGAGATGACGGCGATGATGTGTTTTGCGCTTTCGCTGCTCAGCGTGTTGGGCGGCCGCAACGCCTTCAAGGGTTTCGTCGCGTTGGCGCTGGGCTTGTGGCTGGGCATGGTGGGACTCGATCCCATTTCCGCCTTGCCGCGCTATACCGGCGGGTCGATGAACCTGTTCGATGGGCTCGACTTCTCCATCGTCGCTGTCGGCCTGTTCGGGCTTACCGCGATCTTCACCTCCCTGGAGGCGAATGTGGACAAGCCGGTTGCCAAATACACTTTCGCATCGCTGTTGCCGAGGATGAGCGATGCCGTTCAGACACGCTGGCAACTGCTGCAAGGGTCGGTGCTCGGCTTCTTCGTGGGCGTCCTCCCCGGCGTCGGCGCCTCGGCAGCGACCATGCTCTCTTACGCACTCGCCAAGCGCCTGTCGCCGACGCCCGAAAAATATGGCACCGGCATCGTCGAGGGCGTGGCAGCGCCGGAGGCGGCCAACAATTCAGCGTCCTACGGCGCGATGATTCCGCTGTTCACGCTTGGCATCCCGGGCTCGGCGACCACGGCGGTGATGATGGGCGGGTTGATCATGATCGGCCTGCAGCCGGGCCCGCTGCTGTTCACCGAGAATCCGCAGTTTGTCTGGTCGGTGTTTGGCTCTTTCGCCATCGGCAACCTTGCACTTGTGTTCTTGACGCTGTTGCTGACTCCGCTGCTGGCGGCGGCGCTTTTCGTTCCGACAGCCTATCTCTATCCAATCGTCATTGCGATCGTCGTCTACGGTGTCTTCGCCATCGACAATTCGACGTTCAATGTGATGCTGACCATCCTGGCAGGCGGTGCCGGAATCATCCTTGCCAGGCTCGACTATCCGGCCGTGCCGCTGATCCTCGGCCTGGTGCTAGGACCGCTGCTGGAGCGCAACATCCGCCGCACGCTGATCCAATCGCAGGGCGACTTGCTCGTCTTCATCGAGCGGCCCATTGCGCTGGGGCTGTTCATCGCCACGATTCTCGTGCTCTCGATCCCACTTTTCCTCAAGCTGACCGGGCGCAAGAAGATCGCCGCGGACGAGGCTGAGGTCTGACAGGACTGCGGTATATGACATTTCAATATTGCATCGTTGGCGGCGGCATCGTCGGGCTTGCCACCGCCTCCGATATCCTGGCTCGCGATCCGGCGGCTCGCATCCTGGTCATCGAAAAGGAGGCCGGTTTCGGCGAGCACCAGACCGGCCACAACAGCGGCGTCATCCATGCCGGCATCTACTACGCCCCCGGCTCCTTGAAGGCGAAGCTCTGCCGCGAGGGGGCGAAGGCGACGAAAGCCTTCGCGCGAGACAACAACATTCCGTTCGAGGTGTGCGGCAAGCTGCTTGTCGGCACCAGCCCGGTCGAGATGGAGCGCATGGAAGCGCTGAAGCATCGCGCTTTGGAGAATGGCATTGGCTTCGAGGAGGTAAGCGCGGTGCGTCTGCGTGAGATCGAGCCAAACATCGCTGGCCTGGGCGCGTTGCTCGTGCCGTCGACCGGCATTATCAACTATAAGCTGATCTGCGACGCTCTGGCCGAGGGTCTCAAGGCGAATGGTGCCAAGCTGATGACCGGCACCCGCGTCAAAGGCATCTCTGAAGACGACACTGGCGTGGTGGTGACCACCGATCGTGGCGAAACGATCCGCGCCGAGCAGCTTGTTGCCTGCGCCGGGCTGCAGTCGGATCGCCTGGCGAGGCTTGCAGGGCTCAATCCCACCCACCAGATCGTGCCGTTCCGTGGCGAATATTACACATTGCCCGACGCGAAATCGACGATCGTCAAGCACTTGATCTACCCGATCCCTGATCCGGATCTGCCGTTCCTCGGCATCCACCTGACGCGCATGATTGACGGACGGGTGACAGTCGGGCCCAACGCCGTGCTGGGCTTCCATCGCGAAGGCTACAAGAAGGGCAGCATCGACCTGGGCGATGTCACCCAGATGCTCACCTTCGGCGGCTTCTGGAAAATGGCCCGCAAGAACCTCACGTCAGGGATCGACGAGTTCCGCAACTCGATTTTCCGCCGCGGCTACCTGGAGCAGTGCCGTAAATACTGCCCTTCGCTCGAACTCCCGGACCTTGGCCAACCAGGCGCCGGCATCCGTGCGCAGGCGGTTCTGGCCGATGGCACGCTGGTGCACGATTTCCTCTTCCTCGACAGCCCGCGCCAGTTGCATGTCTGCAACGCGCCGTCGCCCGCGGCGACGTCCGCCATGCCCATCGCGAAGATGATCGTCGATCGGATCGAGGAGCGGTCACAATGATCCGGGCCCGATACAATCATTGCCCCACGCGTATCCCGCGGCAGGCGCTCGGCATGCATCGTCACAGCCTTGCGCGTGGGTCCTTTCGAGCCAACCGTTCCAGTAGGTAGTCGACTTCGGATCGACCGGCCGGCGTCAGCGACGAGCGCGGGCTGCGCTGCACGTCCGATGTTATGGCGCCGCGCCGCATCAGCACGTATTTGCGCACCGCCAGGCCAATCCCCTGTTGCTGCTCGAAACGGATCAACGGCAGGTGGGCATCGAAAAGGTCGTGCGCTGCGTCGCGCTGGCCTTCGCGGTGCAGCCGATCGAGTTCGACCAGCATGTCCGGAAAGGCATAGCCCGTCATCGCGCCATCCGAACCGCGTTCCGGCTCGAAGTCGAGGAACAGTCCGCCATTGGCCGTCAGGATCGAGAATTTCCGCAGGTCGCCCGCGGCTTGGAGCTTGCGGATCGCCGAGATTTTCTCAAGTCCCGGCCAGTCCTCTGCCTTCAGCATGACGCAGGACGGATGTTCCTTCATTATGCGCGAGATCATCGGCACCGACAGGACCACCGATAGCGTCAGCGGATAATCCTGCAGGGCCCAGGGTACGTCCGGACCGATTGCTTCCACGCAGTGATGGAAATAGGCGGCGATCTGCTCGTCGCTGCGCAGGTGCGAGGCCGGAGCCAGCATCACGCCGGCTGCGCCGGCATCCGTCACCTCGCGCGCCAGCCTGCGCATGGCGGCAAAGCTCGGATTGGACACTCCAACCACGACAGGCACACGCGAGCGCGCGATCACGCGCCTTGCGATTGTCAGCGATTCCTCGGGCTCCAGTTTCTGGGCTTCGCCCAGAATGCCGAGGATTGTCATGCCGGCGGCGCCGGCATCCTGGTAGAACTCCGTCAGCCGGTCGACGGAGTCGTAGTCGACCGACATGTCCGCATTGAACGGCGTCGCCGCGATCGGGTAGACGCCTTTGGCATCGACGCCGAAGGTCATGTCTTCTTCGCGAAAGCGGCATAGCGCGCCTTCGTCTCCTCGTTCATCGGGTAAAGACCGGGCAGCGGCACGCCGCGGTCGACCTCGGTCATGATCCACGCTTCCATCGTCTCCTGCTCCGGCGCTTCGGCCAGCACCTGCTCGAGAAATGCCGCGGGGATCAACACCGCGCCGTCATCGTCCACCACCACGATATCGTCGGGAAAGATCGCCACGCCGCCGCATGCGATCGGCTCCTGCCAGCCGACGAAGGTGAGACCGGCCACTGAAGGCGGCGCGGAAATGCCGTTGCACCATACGTTGAGGCCGGTACCGAGCACGCCCGCGGCGTCGCGCATCGCGCCGTCGGTGATCAATGCGGCGACATTGCGTTTGGCCATGCGCGCGCAGAGGATATCACCGAAAATACCGGCGTCGAGCACGCCCATTGCGTCAGCCACCGCCACGCAACCTTCGGGCATCGCCTCGATCGCCGCACGGGTCGAAATAGGCGAGGCCCAGCTTGCCGGGGTGGCGAGGTCTTCACGCGCCGGCACGAAGCGCAAAGTGAAGGCCGGCCCCACCACGCGCGGCTGGCCTGGACGGATAGGCTTGGTACCACGCATCCAAACGTTGCGCAGGCCCTTCTTCAGGAGGACCGTGGTGAGGGTCGCGGTGGAGACGCCCTGCAGGGTCTCTACGACTTTCGGGTCGAGGGTCATCGGGGTCTCCTTAGATGCTGGGGATCAAGCCGCCGTCGATGCGAATGACGGAGCCGGTGATATAGGATGCGCGCGGGCTTGCCAGGAAGGTGACCGCATCGCCATATTCCTGCGGCCGGCCATAGCGCCCGACCGGAATGGACGCGGTGCTTTGAGCGGCTACTTCCTCGACCGAGCGCCCTTCGCGCTTGGCTTTCTGTTCGTCGAGAAAGGTGATGCGTCCCGTGGCGATGCGCCCGGGCAGAACGATGTTGGCGGTGATGCCGTCGCGGCCGACTTCGGCCGCCAGCGTCTTGGACCACCCGACCAGTGCCATTCTGAGCGCGTTCGACATGCCGAGGTTTGGGATCGGCGTCACCACGCCCGACGAGGTCGAGGTGATGATGCGGCCCCATTTGCGCCGGCGCATGCCGGGCAGCACCGCATCGGTGACGGCGATCACCGAACGCACCATGCTGTCGAAGAACTTCGACCAGTCCTGCGAAGACTGACCGGCTGCCGGCGTCGGCGGCGGGCCGCCCGTATTGTTTACCACAATGTCGACCGAGCCGAAGGCCTTCTCGATCGAGGCCAGGCGTCCCTCGATCGACGACAGGTCGCCGATATCCCAGCCCATTGTCAGCGCCTCGTTGCCGGCGCCTTTGATAGCCGAGGTGGTGTTTTCCGCAGCCGCTTCGTCGATGTCGGCGACGACCACGCGCACGCCTTCGCCGGCCAGCGACCGCGCAATCGCCCCGCCCAACCCGCCGCCGGCTCCAAAGACGAGCGCGACCTTACCCTTCAGTTCGAGATCCACAGAAAACCCTCCAATTCAAGGCGGATTATCATTAACGGTGCACAGAAGAAAACATGGCTTGCCGTATAATTTGATGATAGTTTTTCTATCGATGGAATCACGCTTTCTCGAAACCTTCCTGCTCGTGGCCGAACTTGGTTCGCTGGCCGAGGCGGCCCGCCGCCTGGCAATCACGCCGGCCGCCGTGGCCCAACGCATGCAGGCGCTGGAGGACGAATTCGGCAAACGGCTGCTGGTACGCGCGGGCCGCGTGGTGCAGCCCACCGATGCCGGCCATGCGATTCTGGAACAAAGCCGCAGAATCCTCGGCGACATCCGCCACCTGAAAACGCTTGCACAGACCGATTCGCCATCAGGTGAGATGAGACTCGGCGCCGTGTCGACCGCGCTGACCGGCATCCTTGCGCCCGCCCTGCGGCACCTTGTCGACACGGTTCCTTCGGTCGAGGTCTTCGTTCTCCCCGGCACTTCCACTGATCTCTATCAGGCGCTCGGCGACGGAAGCATCGACGCGGCCATATTGGTGCGACCGCCCTTTCCGATCCCAAAATCGCTGCATTGGAGCGTGCTTCGGACCGAGCCTATGATCCTGCTTGCGCCGAGCGCCCTCGCCACTGGCGATCCGGAACAGTTGCTCGCAACGCTGCCTTTCATCCGGTATGACCGCAACAACTGGGGTGGCCGGCTGGCCGACGAGTGGCTGCGCCGCCAGAAGCTTCGGCCCCGGGAGTGGCTCGAGTTGGATTCGTTGGAAGCCATAGCCGTGATGGTCAGCAACGGTCTCGGTGTTTCCGTTCTGCCCGACTGGGCGCCGCCATGGCCGGAGGGGCTGTCGGTCGCGCGCCTGCCGCTGCCCGGCCCGCCGCTGGTGCGCGAGATCGGCATGTTGTGGCCGCGCAGCGCGCCTTCAGGACGGCTGGTGCGCGTCCTTCTAGACGCCTTCGAGGCAGTCTCGTCAGGCGGGAAGAGGGCCGACGATGCTTGATCAGCCTGGCTGCAACCATGACTCCATCCGCGCCGGCGTGGCCAAGGAGGATCTTGGGGTGCGACGCCAATGAGCGAACCGAAACCACCGCTGGACGCAAATGCGGCCGCTTTGGCGCGAGTCAACCTCAAGCTGCTGCAAACTTTTATGCTGGTCGCCGAAAACCGCAGCTTCAAGGAGGCCGCCGACCGGGCACGTCGTTCGCAGTCCGCCATCAGCATGCAGATAAAGCAGCTCGAGGACCAACTCGGCGCCAGGCTGTTCAACCGCACCACGCGTGACGTCAAGCTCACGCCTGAAGGAAGCAAATTGTTTGCCAGCACGCAGCGCGGCCTGCAAGAGGTCGGCATCGGCTTGCGCAACGTCCAGGAGGCACTGGCCATCCGGCGCGGCCAAGTCGCGCTGGCCTGCGCGCCCACCATCGCCTCGACCCATCTGCCGCGCATACTCGCCGAGTTCGAACGCGACTATCCGGGAATCAAGATGCTTTTGTCGGAACTTAAGTCCGCCGACCTTTACCGGGTGATACAGGCCGAGGCCGTCGATTTCGGCATAGGCCCGATCTGCGGCGATCCGGACCTCGATTTCGAGCCGCTGCTCGACGATCCGCTGCACGCGCTGATCCCCACGCGGATGTGTCCGCACAATCGTCGCACCATCACGCTGGCGGAACTGTCCAACCTGCCCTTGCTACACTACCACACCACCACGCTGATGGGTGCGATGTTCGAGCGCGAGGCTGCCGCCCGCGGCATCGCGCTGAACGTGCGGCACCGCTGCATCCAGGCGGAGACACTCGTCGCGATGGCCGAGGCCGGCATCGGTGCGGCAATCCTCACCCAGTCGATCGTCCGTTTCGCGAAGCCGAACCAGTCGCGCGTCTACCAGATCGTCGAGCCCGAGCTCATTCACCGCTACGGCATCGTGCGCAAGCGCGGCAAGGAACTTTCGCCGGCCGCCGAACGGCTCGCGCAATTGATCCGGATGTCGCTGCGCCAGGCCTGAAGGCCGGCGCCATCAAGGCGACTTCAGATTTTCGGAATAATCGATAGGATTTTTGAATTTTTTCTGAAGTTCGGCTTCCGCTAGACAGTGGCTTCCCGGCACGGAACGTCGGGAAAGGAGGGAAGTCGTGCTTCAGGATGTTTATGTCCAACAGGACAACAATGTCGTCGAGACCAGGAGCAAGATCGCTCGTATCCAAGCGCACAAGCTCGCCAACATTCCGATCACGCCGCCGCCCTATCGCGACAAGCCGAACAAGGAAGGCGCACTGCTTCTCCAGGTCGAGACCAACGACGGCCTCATCGGTTGGGCGACCAGCGGCTACACCCACCACGTCGCCATCGACCTGATCAACAAATACATCGCGCCGACGATCATCGGAGAGAGCCCGATGCGCACCGAACGCATTCCCCTGCTGTTCGATCGCGCCAGCTTCGAGCGGCCGCTCGGCAGGACGCTGATCTCGGCGCTGGCGATGATCGACATCGCGCTATGGGACATCAAGGGCAAGATGCTCGGCCAGCCGGTGCATCACCTGCTGGGCGGCGCGCGCGACAAGGTGCCGGTCTATGTCACGCATGGCGCGGCCTATGATAACGCCCCCGTTTATTCGCCGGAGGAACTCGCCGCGGAGGCGGCCCACCTCGTCAAACTCGGCAACAACCATCTCAAGAACACTGTCGGCCGCCAGCCCATTCCCGATCCCAAGGATGACTACATCCGCATGAAGGCGATGCGCGAGGCTGTCGGCCCGAATGTCAAGCTCGCGATGGACGGCAATCTGCGCATGAATCTGGCCCAGGCAGCGGAACTGTGCAAGCGATGCGAGGAACTCGACATCAGCTTCGTCGAGGAGCCGCTCTACTACAACGACCCGAGGCTGCTGCGCGAGCTGCGTTCGAAAACGACCATCCCGGTCGCTGCCGCAGAGAATGAGAAGTTCTCCGCGCGCGACCTGATCCTGGCCGACGCGGTCGACTACATTCAGCCCAACGTCAACAATGACGGCGGCTACTCGGCAGCCATCCGCACCGCCGCCCTTGCCAAGATGTTCCACATCCCGCTCTCGCACGGCAACGGCAATGGTCCGCACAACATCGCGTTGCATGCCGGAATTTCGAACGGCGGACTGGTCGAATACCATTTCCACAAGTGGATGGCCTACAACGCAATCTTCAAGAGCGTCCCACAACCCGAGGATGGCTATCTGCGTGTGTCGCAGGAGCCGGGGCTGGGGCTTGAGCCGAAGGATGGCCTGATCAAGGAGTTCGCGGTGCAAATGTAGCGCGGCCAGGCGTCGGCTTAGTAAGGTAGATTGGCCCAACGCGGCCGGCGAGCGAAGTTTGCTGCCTGTCCCGCCATCTGCCCTTCCCTGTCAATTACCATGGAATGGGAATCCCAGCCTTTCGCGCAAAACGGGCTCTGACTCATATGTGGGAACGTATAGGACCCCGCCCGATTGCAACAGGTTAGCTGAATCCGGTTGATGGTCACAACTGCTGACGTATATCCGGCTTCTTGATGCGGCTAGATGTTCAGCGCCGTGAGCCTCGATGGGTTTTTGCCCGCATCCATCTCAACGGCCCAGACATCGACATCGCCGAAGCCGTGCCGGGTCCACACAAGGTTCGGACGCAGCGGGGCGAGGAACGTCTCAATTTGGGCCGTAAGCTGACAGACAGGTTTGGAGGCTCGACTTAGTCGGAAGCGGACCTTCAGGCACTCTGCGTGCATCGACGCGATCTGACCCATTCCGGTCATTCCCAGAGCATTTCGGCGTCTCCAAGCGGACACTCAGCCAAGCCGGCGCTGATGACCTAAGCAGACATCTTGTCGAGAGAGCTTTCCGTTCAGAACTCTCGTGGATGGAAGGACCGGCGCGTTGCGTATGCCGAGTAACCCCGCCATCCGCTAGCTATAGCTAAAGCATGCTCGCGTCCGAAGCAGGACTAGAATAGGGTGAAAGGTAAAGCCGCTACGACCGACCAGGGAAGGTGCACGGCACGTATGGACCGACGGCTTACGGCAATACTTGCTGCCGACGTGGTTGGCTACAGCCGCCTCATGGGCGAGGACGAGGTAGGCACGCTCGAGGGACTCAAGAGCTGCCGTCGCGAACTGATCAACCCCGAGATCAAGAAGCACCACGGCCGCATGATCAAGCTCATGGGCGACGGCGCGCTCGTCGAGTTCGCCAGCGTCGTCGATGCCGTCCAGTGTGCTGCTGTAATCCAGCGCCGGATGGCCGACCGCAACAAGGGCACCGCCGAAGCCCGGCAAATCCGGTTTCGCATTGGTGTCAATCTCGGTGATATCATCGTTGAGGGTGACGATATCTACGGCGACGGGGTAAACATCGCAGCCCGTCTGCAGGCGATCGCAGAGCCCGGCGGAATTTGCATCTCCGGGACGGCGTTCGATCACGCGGTGCACAAAGTGGATGTCGGCTTTGCGGATATCGGAGGGCAGCGCCTCAAGAATATCGCCGATCCGGTTCGCGCCTATCGGGTTCTGCTCGATCCCGGAGACGCGGGGAAGATCTTAGCGGCGCCACGCCGGCCAGGTTCGCGCATCATGGTTTTGGCAGGAGTAGCAGCGCTGCTCATCGTCTTGCTTGCAGGCATTTTTGCATGGCAATGGCAAAAGCCCTCCGCGCTCGAAAAGCCATCCATTGCAGTACTGCCGTTTACGAACCTGAGCGGCGATCCTGGCCAGGACTATTTTGCCGACGGCATCACCGAAGATTTGATCACCGACCTTGCGAAGCTTTCCGGGCTCGATGTGATCGCCCGTAACTCCGTCTTTGCCTACAAAGGAAAACCCCTCGTTTTGGCAGATGTTGGGCGTGACCTTGGCGTGCAATTTGTCGTTGACGGCAGCGTGAGGCGGACCGGCGATCAAATCCGCCTCAACGCGCAGCTCATCGATATCGCCACTGGCAACAATCTATGGGCTAATCGGTTCGATCGCGGCATCGCGGACGTGTTTGCAGTCCAGGACGAGATGGGCCGGGAAATCGCCAAGGCGCTCGGCGTCCAAGCTTCGGCAGCCGAGAGCGAGCGAATGGCACGCCCGCCGACTTCCAATCTTGAAGCCTACGATAACTACCTGCGCGCTGAGCAGGCGGCTCGCTCCGGTGGAGGCTCAGGTCTGAGGAAAGCACTTGCGCTCTATGAAAAGGCGGAGGAAGTCGACACCGCTTTCGCTGAAGCCTTCGCGGCCGACGCACGCACGAGTGTCTATGTTTGGCGGGCTGGCTTCGATGACATCACCCAGAGCGCGCTTGCGAGAAAGAGAGCTTATGAAAAGGCAGGCAAGGCATTGGAACTCGATCCGGACCTTTCATCGCCCTATGCCCTTCTAGGCATCATGCAGGTCATCGATCGCCATTACGACGAAGCGATCGCCTCGGCGAAGCGGGCCGTTGCAATCGGCCCGGGAGACGCTGGGTCTCATATAGCCCTCGGATACGTGCAGTTGTTCGCTGGCAATCACGCCGAGGCGGCCAATGCCGTCGAGACGGCATTGAAGCTCGATCCCAATCTGCCCCCCATGGACCGGGAAATCGCTGGTCTCGTCTTTCTCCTTCATGGCGACACCGCGAAGGCCATCGAGACTCTCGAGCGTACCCGCGACGATGCCCCGGCGGATGGTGGTTTTCGGATTCTGCTCGCAGCGGCATACGCTCGCGCCGGCCGTTTGCAGGATGCAAAAGCGGCGATCGCCGAGGGCCTCCGCGTGACTTCGACGTCCGAATCCCCTGCTAGGCGGCGCTCCTTAGCTGCATGGCGACATTTTTATGCCAATTTGCGCAACGCTGAGGATTTAGCTCTGATCCTCGACGCCATGCGCCAAGCAGGCTTGCCCGAGTGGCCTTTCAACTTCACCGCCGACGAACAGAACCGGTTGAACGGCGCAGAGATCGCTTCTCTCGTCCTGGGCCATACACTGCAGGGTCAGCTCGAGCCCGATCGTCAACCTGCCATCATGCAGGTCGCACAGGATGGCACAGCGGGCTTCCGCACGATGACGCGAATGCTCACGCTAAGAGTCTACGTCGATCATGACGTCTTATGTGAGCAGAGCGAGAATTCGTTTGGACGCCCCGAGTGTGGTCCCGTTTACAAACGCAGCGATGTTCCCGGTGAGGAATATTCCTACGTCAATTCAGGTAAGGTGTTTCACTTCGTGACGGTGAATTGAGCTCGTGACTTTCAAGGGTTATTGATCGAGTCCCAATCCGGCTGATCAACCGCCAACTTCGCTTCGACGACCGGCCAATTAACATCGGCTGTCGGGATTTGATCGGTAGCATTGTCGGCGAAGGCGTCCGCGTTGCCTTGGTCATAGATCAAGTAGAGCTTTTCATCGATGATCTTGAATGCTTCCGGATCTATGTTGACCGTAACCGATCCGGAGCCCGCGACCTCGCCGGCACAGTAGCCACCGTACTGAGGAGCGTATTTGGCCGGCTCGCTCATGAACATTTCTTGGTGTTCCTTGCTGGCAAAATGCCACGGTGTACCAAGCCATTCATATGAGAACTCGTCTGAGCCCTTCACAGCCTTTCCTTCGGTGAAGTAGGCGACTGTGTCGTAGCCCATGAGCGCCACGCCGCCGAAATACCCGGTGTTCACCGAGTCGTCGGCGAAGGCAGATCCCGCGCCAGCAACCGCGGCAAGCGCAAATGCGGCCG
Organism: Mesorhizobium sp. M6A.T.Cr.TU.016.01.1.1; assembly: GCF_003952585.1. Classification (NCBI taxonomy): domain Bacteria; kingdom Pseudomonadati; phylum Pseudomonadota; class Alphaproteobacteria; order Hyphomicrobiales; family Phyllobacteriaceae; genus Mesorhizobium; species Mesorhizobium sp. M6A.T.Cr.TU.016.01.1.1. The sequence continues at coordinate 4,441,443 of NZ_CP034452.1, read as the reverse complement.
CCGACACTGAATAGCGAACCAGTTTCGATGTGATCGCTGTGCTCATCTGCATTCTCCATTCAATCGTGGATGGCTTCGCATTTCGCTGCATTCGCTTCGCCGAGGACCTTCGTCTGACAGGTGGCCCCGTGGCGTTTGAAGAGTTTTATCATCTCCGCATTGCCCTTCCAGAACGCGCGGGTGATCGGCCAGTAGCCATGACCCTCAGGGTGTTTCACATCCGCGCCCTGCCCAATGAGAAATTCTGCGAGTTCGAGGTGGTTTTCCTCACCCGCGACGGTCAACGGCGTGACCCCTGACTTGTTGGCCGAGTCTTCAAGCACCGCCCCCTTCTCGAGCAAAAGCTTGGCAATCGGAAGGCTGCCCGAAAAAGCTGCCGCGTGGAGCGGCGTGAAGCCGCCCGAATTGCGCGCCATGACGTCGGCGCCCTTGCTCAGCAGGAATTCCGCAATGGGAAGCTGATCGTCGAGAGCAGCAGCGATGAGGAGCGTTGCCTGGTCGCGTGCCCGGCTGTCGACGTCGGCACCGCCTGCCAAGGCTTGCTCCACAGCACTCTTGTCGCCGGCAGCGATGGAGTCGAACAACGGCTCACCTGCGACTACTCTTGTAGCCGCCAAGACCAGCATAGTAAGTGCCAGCAGTCCACGCATCGTGTAGAATAGCATATTAGCTTCGAGTCATACAAGCTGCATTGGGCTCATCGGGGCAGATGCCGGCGGACAGCGCGGCCGGATGTCCGCTTTAAGCTCCACCAGGGAAGTCGCCTCCGGGTCACGGCGGAAGGTTCCACCCGCGACCGCAGGCTGTGTCAAATGCCACCTCGATAAATAGGGCAGCCGGTGGCGCAACCTTGGCCATGTCGCCTTCGCGCCATATCCCGCTATTCCAGCCCTCCCCTCACCCCTCCACCGGGCTGATCTCCGCATCGACCAGGCACCAAGTTGCGTAGCGGAAGTCGCGGATCTGGACGACCCGCTCGTCCCGCCATTCGACCAGCATGAAGCCGCGCACGGCGCCATCCGGCTCCTGCGGGTTGCGGATCAGGATTGCCGGCTTGCCGTCGACGAAGCCCAGCGAGAGCGCCCAGTCGGTCGCGCGGTCGTAATTGCCGAAATAAGTCGACGCTTCGGCCTTGCCGCGCAGGCGGAGGCGGTTGACGACTTCGAGCTGGATATCCTCGGCGATCAGCGCCCTGACCGCATCGAAGTCACGTGCGTTGAACAGATCGACATAGCGGCGCAGCCGCCGCTCGTCATCGGCGTCGAGCCTGGGCGCGGCGACCTGCTCCGGCTTGGCTGCAAGCAAGCGCAGCTGCGCCCGCCCGCGATGTAGCGCCGCCTTGGTCGCGGCGAGCGTTGCGCCGGTCACCTCGCAGGTCTCGTGCAGCGAGAGGCCAAGCACGTCGACCAGGATCACGGCGCCGCGCTGCGCCACCGAAAGCTGCATGAAGCTGCGCAGGCCGGTGGCAGTGGCGAGCCGTGCGTCGGCATTGCCGGAGGGATCCTCGATCGTGGTCATGTCGGTCTCGGCCATGCGCGATCTTTCCCGATGGCGCCGGCGCAAATGGTCCTGCGCGGCATTGTGGGCGATGCGAAACAGCCATTGCTCGGGCCGTTCGACCGTCATGCTGCCGTCGACCGCCTGCAGCGCCTTCACCAGCGTGTCCTGCACGATGTCCTCGCCGTCGATGACCGAGCCGGCCATGCGGGCGCAGTAGCGGTGCAGCCTCGGGCGAAGCTCGGAGAGCATCGCCTCCAGCGCCGGCCGGTCGAGTTTCCGTGGAATCGTGGCGTCCATTCTATCCGGCTTTGCCGCCCTCGAGGACATGATAGTTGCCGATGATTTTGGCAGGCGATCGCTTGACCGGGGTCGAACGCCGCTCCGCATGGTTTTGCGTGAACGCCTCGAAAGCCGCAAGCCCGGTCAGCGCGGATGTGTCATTTCCCTCGCCGACGACGTGGATGAACTCGCCGTCGTCCAGTTCGAGCACGAGATAGCGCACGCTCTGCGGCGCCGTCTCATCCAGCGCCTCGAATACCTTTGCCACCAGCGCGCGGTTCTCTTCCAGCCCGGTGTCTTTCACGCTGTAGCGAATGAATTTGTAGCCCATGGTTCGTCTCCTGAAATGGTTGACCTGAACAGAAGACGTTTTGCGTTCCCGAAAAGATTCTCAGCTCAGAATGAATCTTTTCGGCCGCCCGGATCGTCTTCCACCTGTGAACCGCTACACAGCACCATCAAGGAGAGGAGAAACGCATGCATATCCAGTTTGCAGAACTGCCGGTGTTCGACCAGGACCGCGCGAAGGTGTTCTACACCAGGCATCTCGCCTGCCAAGTCGCGGCCGACGAGAAGATGGGCCATGGCGCCTGGCGCTGGATCGAGCTGACATTTCCCGGCACTGTCACCAACCTGCATTTCGTGAGGCGCGCCGACGACACGCCAGGTGCGGAGCCGGTGCTGGTGCTGGTCGACGAGAATGTCGAGGCCACGATCGCCGCTTTGAAGGCGGGCGGCGTCGAGATCATCACGGAACCGCAAGAGGCGCCCTGGCAGCCAGGCCGCACGGTGGCGGAATTTCGCGACAGCGAGGGCAACCGCATGGTGGTCGCCAGCCAATAAGCGCGACCGGCCGGAGAGCGAGCCTCTGAATTCTGACGCGGCCATTTGGACGGCTGGAGAGGGTGGTGAGTGGACGATGGCCTGTCATTCTGCAGCAACCCGACCAGGGCGCTGTCCTTCGTGATACTCGCTCCACGCCTGTCGCAGGATTTGCACTGAAGACGTGAGGAAGATGCCTGCCATCAGCGCCGCCACCGCCAGATCGGGCCATGCCGTCGATGTGCCCCAGACACCCAATGCCGCTGCCATAACCACAACGTTTCCGATCGCATCATTGCGGGAGCAAAGCCAGACCGATCGCACATTCGCGTCGCCGTCCTTGTAGGGTCGGAGCAGGAGCACGGAACCAAGGTTTGCCGCTAGCGCAAGAAAGCCGATCACACCCATTACTTCAGCGCTCGGCAGTCCAAGGACAAGTGTCTGATAGACGGTGGAGCCAAAGACCCAGACAGCCATAACGGAAAGCGAGAGGCCCTTGAACAGGGCGGCCGTCGCTCGTGTGCGCAGGCTTGCCCCGATCACGGCGAGGCTCAACCCGTAGGTGATGGTATCGGCGAAAAAATCTAATGCATCCGCCTTCAACGCCTGCGAACCCGCAAGCTGACCGGCCACCATCTCCGTCAGGAACATCGCCCCATTGATGCCGATGACTGTCCAGAGCATGCGCTTGTAGCGCGGGTCCATACCGTCAAAGATTGGCACGCCCCCAGAGCAGCAAGCCTCTTCGACCTCGTTGCGAGCGGCCGTCGTGCTCACTGGAAAGACCAACGGCGTCGGGGCGCAGGAAGCGTTCGTTTCGTGATTGCAGCAATGATCAGCCATGCGGCGCCTCCTTTTGTGCAGGCACCGTAGTCCCTATAGTGACTAGAGGTTCAAGAGGCTTTTTCATGGATTTTTCGATTGGCGAACTCGCGCGGCGCACCGAAGTGAAGGTGCCGACCATACGCTACTATGAACAGATCGGCCTGTTGCCGCCGCCGCCTCGCACCGAAGGGCAGCAAAGGCGCTATGGCAAAAAGGCCACGGCGCGACTTGCGTTCATCAAGCATGCGCGTGAACTTGGCTTCGATATCGAGGCAATCCGTGCGCTTCTGTCGCTGCAGGACAATCCAGATCAATCTTGCAGTGTTGCCGACAGGATCGCAAAAGCACGCCTTGCTGAAGTCGAGGAACGCATTGCCAGCCTCAACGCTCTACGAACGGAATTGCAGCGGATGGTCAAGGAATGCGCCTCTGGCCGGGTGGCTGAATGCCGCGTCATCGAGACTTTGGCCGACAGTAGTCACGGGCATGGCCGCTTAGTTGAGACCTGATTGAGTAGTGCAGTCTGCAAAGGGTCGATTCCGGCCGGTGGAAGCCCCAGCCAGGGCGTCGAGGCGGCGTCAGATCGCGCGGATGATGCCACCGTCGACGCGAATGTTCTGGCCGGTGATGTATCCGGCCCCTTCGGAGGCGAGGAAGGCAATCGTCGCGGCGATTTCATCGCTGGTGCCATAACGCTGCATCGGCACGCTGTCGCGGCGCTCCTCGGTGGCGGGAAGACTGTCGATCCAGCCGGGAAGGACGTTGTTCATGCGAACGTTGTCGGCGGCGTATGTGTTGGCGAAGATCTTGGTGTAGGCGGCAAGCCCCGCCCGGAACACGGCCGAGGTCGGGAACATCGGGCTCGGTTCGACAATCCATGCCGTCGAGATGTTGATGATGGCGCCGGCTTTCTGCTTGACCATGTGCGGCGCGACGATGCGCGTCGGCCGGATGACGTTCATCAGATAGACGTCGAGGCCGGTGTGCCATTGGTCGTCGGTGATTTCGAGGATCGGCGCACGTGGCCCATGACCTCCGCTATTGACCAGGACATCGATGCGACCCCAGCGATCGAGCGCGAGATCCGCGAGACGTTGCAGATCGTCGTTCGACTGGTTGGAGCCGGTCACGCCAAGCCCGCCAAGCTCCGTGGCCAACGCCTCGCCCTTGCCGGATGAGGACAGGATGGCGACCTTGAAGCCATCCCCCGCCAGGCGCTTTGCAGCCGCAGCGCCCATGCCGCTGCCACCAGCAACGACAACAGCTACTTTTTCTACACTCATCGTATCTTCCTTCTCGGGCGACAGGAATCTGAACGCGATGTCTTCGAGGCTGAAGTAGTGATATAACCGGTTTTCCCGGCTGGTTCGAACCAGAAAGTCTGAAATCAACCTATAGAAAAACTCCTGGATGCCCGAAGCCTTCTATAGCTTGCCGGCGCTCAATGCGCTTCGCGCCTTCGAAGCGTCCGCGCGCCATCTCAACTTCCGCATCGCAGCCGAAGAGCTGAACGTGACGCAGGGTGCTGTGGCGCAGCATATCCGCGGGCTGGAGGCCGATCTGGGGGTAAAGCTGTTCGAGCGACTGCCGCGCGGCCTCGCGCTCACGAATGAGGGCCGCGCCTATGTGCCGAACATTCGCCGTGCCTTCGACCTGATCTCGGAGGCAACCCTGCTGCTGCGCCCCGAGCCGGCCCGGCTGACGATCAGCGTAACCCCGAGCTTTGCCACCAAGTGGCTGATCCCGAAACTGCCGGAGTTCGTGGCGCAAAACCCGCTTGTCGACCTGCGAATCCTGGCCAGCGAAAGCCTGTCGAGCTTCCAGGCCGACGGCGTCGACATCGCGGTCAGGCAAGGTCGCCCGCCCTTCGGCGCCGGCCTTCTCGTCGATCTCCTGTTTCCGCAACAGATCATCGCCGTGTGCTGCCCCTCCTTGCTGCCTGCTGGCGCGAGCGAAATCGCGCCAGCAGAAATCAAGGATCACGTCCTGCTCCACGATGCGCACAATCTGTGGCCGGAATTCATGGAAAAGGCCGTCGGCCTGAAGATGACGACGGAGCTAAGACGCATACGCTTCAATCAGACCGCCCTTGCGATAGAAGCGGCTGTCGCGGGCCAAGGCATCGCGCTTGCCAGCCGTTTTCTTGTCGCGGCCGATCTCGCCGCCGGCCGGCTGGTCCAGCCTCTCGGTGTGGAGATGCGCGGCACGCAGGATTTCTACGTCGTGGTTCCACGCAAGCAGCGACACCCCGAGCCGACGCAAGCCGTTCGGCAATGGCTGCTGAACGAGGGCGATGAGACACGGCTGTCGTCGTGAACACCAAGCCCCGATGTTCGAGAGACGCGCCTGACACGGCTCGCCCATGCCGAACCTCAGGTCTAAACGTCATGGCGCCGACAATCCTGCGTCGAACCGGCTGCGCGCCCGACATCGTGGCGCGGAGACATCACATGATCCGGAAAAGTTCCATCAAACAAGGAGATAGAGACCTATCTTGATCCTATTGTGCGGATCAAGCGCCTTGACACCTGAGCACGATCAGGAACCGGACATGATCTGCCAGACGGCAACGCCCGCAAGCGCTAGCCCGGCAACGCCTTCGAGGATTCGGGAAATGGTTTCGAGTGGCTTGCCGGCGAAGAAATCCACCAGACGTTTCCGAAACAGGATCGACAACACCGCGACGCAGGACAGCGTCAGCGCCACACCGACCATCATGGTGATCGCGAAGAGAATGCCGGCACCGGGAATGCCCCTGGACATCGCGAAGGTCATCACGAAAAGCGTCAGCGGGCACGGGATCAGACCTGCCATAACGCCGACCGCCTCGCCCTCATGCTTATGGTGACGGCCGTGGCTCAAAGCGCGCCAGAGCATCCAGACACCGATCAGGCCGAGCAGCCCACGACTGATATCCTCCAAAAGCGGAGCGCGGCCGACACTGCCCAAGGCGATGGAAACCAGTGGCAGCGAGAGGACCGCAATCAGAACGGCAATCATCACATGCGTGAACGACAGCGTGATCGATACGAGAAGGCCGCGCGGAACCTTTACATCCGAACCGGCAAGATATGTCGCCAGCACGGCCTTGCTATGACCCGGCGTCAGCGCATGGGCGGCGCCGAAGACGATGCCCATCGGTAGGAAAGACATGAACGCCAGCCAGTCGCCTCCCACCGAGAGCAGTTTGATCTGCTCGCCGACCGCCAGATAGATCGTTCGTTGGAACTCGATAAGGATTTGGAACATCAGCCGAGGGTAACAGAAACGAGCCGGTCGGAGCGACCGTTAGTGCCTGTGTTCGCTGTGACCATGCTCATGGGGATGATCCGCATCCGCTCTCGCCAATCTTATGTTGGCCGCCGCAAGCGCCGGCATGTGCTCGAACAGCTCGTCTTCCAGCGCCGTCGTGATCTTTCTCGCTTCGGAGACCGGCAGGCTTTCGTCGACGGCGATGGCAATGTCGGCGTGCAGCTTATGACCGATCCATCGCGCCCTGGCGTCGACGATGCGCACTCCCGGCACGTGCGCGGCAGCATGGTGGATTTCGCTGATGACATCAGGCTCTATGCCGTCGAGCATGCGGGTCAGCACCGAGCGGGCCGACTGCCAGACGATACCGAAGATCGCAAGTGTGATCAGCAGGCCGACGATCGGGTCGGCCAGCGGAAAACCGAGCCAGACGCCGAGCGCCCCGAACACCACGGCAAGGCTGGTCAGGCCGTCGGTGCGGGCATGATAGCCGTCGGCGATCAGCGCGGCGCTGTTGATTTCCCGGCCGACGCGGATGCGGAACACCGCAACGGCCTCATTGCCGAGAAAGCCGACAATGCCTGCCGCCGTCAGCCACCCAAGATGCGTCACCACGCGTGGATTTATCAAACGATCGATGGCCTGATAACCAGCGACGATGGCGCTGAACAGGATGATCCCGACGATGATGATCCCGGCCAGGTCCTCGACCCGGCCAAGGCCGTAGGGGAAGGTCGGCGACGGCTTGCGCCGGGCCAGTATGAACGCGATCCACAGCGGAATGGCGGTGGTGGCGTCGCCGATGTTGTGGATCGTGTCGGCCAGCAGCGCTACGCTGCCCGACAGCACCACCACGACCATCTGCATCGCCGCCGTGATTGCCAGGATGACGAACGACCATTTTATCGCCCAGATGCCCCGGTCCGTCGTCGTGATGGTCGCATCGATGACCCCGTGGGTGTGACCGTGCGAGCCGTGGCCGCCATGACCATGCGCCGCGTGATCGCGCGCCCCGAACCCAAACCAGTCGAGAATGCGCGCGCCGAGGCTGTTCACAGGTATTTGACTGCTCACAGGTATTTCGCCAGTTGCTTGAGTTCCGCCAGCGAGTTGCCGCCCGCTTCCGCGGTGCCCGTTTCCGCAGTATCGCTCAGGCAATGCTCGATATGATCGTGGATCAGTTCGCGCTTTGCGCTGCTGATGGCGCTTTCCACGGCATGAAGCTGCTGCGCCAGATCAACGCAAGGACGATGCGCCTCGAACATGGCCAGCACCGCCGCAAGGTGGCCTTGCGCGCGCTTCAGACGCTTCACGATATCGGGATGCGAACGGTGGATGCCTTCGGACATGCCTGCGTTCCTATCCTCCCCAGGGGGATACGGTCAATCTTTTTGCCGGTGAGGCTTCCCACTGATCGAAGAAAACCACCGGCCCGTCCAGCGACCTGCCACCCTCTTGCGGTTAGCCTGTCGGACCGGCCGGCCCGTATTATTTCGTGACCATGTCGCGCTGGAACCTTCCCTCGCACCACGCGTTCGGGGCGCTGTATTCGCCGTGCCTCATATTTAGGCAAACTTGGCGACGGGCGAATATCGGTGGGGAGGCAAGAGCATGGGTTGGGGAGGAGCATGTTGTCATGTCGAACCGAGAAATTGGAACGTCCCACACATTGGGGCTGCGCGTCGCTGATCTCAAAGCCAGGATGCAGAGCGCCCGGATTACCGAGCACGAGATGAAAACCTTTCAGAAGGTCGCCGCCGTCATGGGAGGAAGTGAAGGCTCCCTACGCCTCGATGCCGACGACCTGATTGCCGCGTCTTTCGTTGTCGAGATGCTGGACGACCCCAGGGCGAATTGACGATCGTGGCACCCCTGGCGATCAGCCAGGCACCACGTCAATCGCCAACCTCGAAAAAGAAGCGCCGTCGGCGAAGCATCTCCCCCTCGATTGGGGAGATGCCAAGTTTTGGCAAAGAGGGCAGGACAGAGGGGGCGCTGTCCCGCCAACCTTGCCATGATGTCCGGAGGCGCTCTTTCGCAACGAAGGCACGGCAGGCACTCATCGCCCCCAGCCGGGAAAGCGGTCTGGGCGCAGCCATTGCTGCGTCGGGTTGCCATCGCCGGAAAGCACCGCGTCCACCAGCCAGCGCGCCGTCGCCGGCGCGGCATGCATGCCGATCGAACCCATGCCGCCATGCACGAACAGGCCTTCGATGGCAGTCTTGCCGGCAACCGGCAGACCGTCGGAGAGCATCGGCCGGTTGCCGGGATAGACGTTGCTCACCCGCGGCGAGCCAAGACCGGGCAGCATGCGCAGCGTGCGGCTGGCGATCCGGCTCGCCATATCGGTGTTGCGAACCAAGTCGCGAAAAGCCGGCTGGACCGATGCGCCGAGCCGCGCATCGCCGCCACGCATCGGATTGAGGCAGATGGCCTCGACGGCCGGCTGGTCGTCCCGCTGTTCGGCGACGTCGGCAAGGCCGGCGAGGCTCATCCGCTTTCCCAGTTCCTCCTGGTCCGGCCATGTCAGTTCCTCGACGATCCACGGCAGCTCGAAGTCGAGCTTGCCCAACTGGATCAGCCAGCCGCGGCCGGCTGTGAACGGCAGGCTAGGCAGCGGCCCGTCGCCGACGGTTCGCCGCAGCAGGTCCGACATCCACAGCCCGTTGGCGATGAAGACGAGATCGGCTGATATGATCCCCTGATCCGTCAGCACGCCCTGGACCTTGCCGCCCTTCGAGAAAATCTGGGCGACGCGAAGCCCTGTCCGGATCGCGGCACCGGCCTCGCGGGCAGCGTGGGCGAAGGCATGCGTCGCCCCCATCGGCTCCAGCGTCCAGGCGCGGCCGACGCTATAGCCGCCCGCCACCTTGAAGCCGATGCGCGGATGGTCCCGCGCGAGCTCCGCGCCGGTGACCTTCTCCATGGCGACACCGGCGGCCCGGTAGCGATCGGCGACAGTGCCGGCCGCCTCGAAGCTGGCCTCGTCTTCCGAGATGAGCAGGTGACCTATCGCCGAGAACTCGAAGGGCACCGCTCCTTGAGAAAGCTCCTCATAGATCGCCGTGCAGGCGTCGAGCATCTCGACCACTTGCGTCTGCGGGCCGCTGAGCAAGGTGCCGGTGTTGCGTCCCGACGATTCGGCGGCAATCACGGCCTGTTCGAGAACGACCGTTTTGACGCCTCTGGACGCCAGCTCCCAGGCCAGCGTGCAACGGCGATGCCACCGCCGATGACGACGGCGTCGACCGGTCTGTTGTAGGACCCCGGTTGCTTGGCTGAGCGGCCCGATGCGAGCGACATGGAGTTTCCCCCCTGCGGATACATGGCATATCTGGATACTCGTATACGAGTATCCAGATATCCAGGCAAGCTGCTTTCTGTTAGGCAGGGTACAAGTGACAAGGAGAATCGAGTGAGCGGACTTGGCGAGGGATTGATGCAGAAACCGCTGACGGTGGCCGAGCAGGTGGCGAATGTGCTGCGCGAATCGATCGCCGACGGCAGTCTGGCGGCCGGCACGCCACTGCGTCAGGACGATCTTGCCGAGCGCTTCGGCTTCAGCCGCATGCCGGTTCGCGATGCGCTTCGCCAGCTCGAAGCCGAAGGCATCGTTTCGATCCATCCGACCAAGGGGGCGCATGTCGCCAGGATGGACGCTGCCGAGATCCGGGAGATCTTTGCGGTCCGCGCACTGCTCGAAAGCGAAGCGCTACGGCTCTCGGTGCCGAACCTCGGCAAGGAGAAGCTCGACGAGGCCGGCTATGTGCTCAACCAGATCGATGCCGAGCCGAATGTCGGCCGCTGGGGAACGCTGAACCGTGCCTTTCACCTCGCCCTTTACAGCGCCTGCGGCAACGCCCGTCTTCTTGGCCTCATCGAAGCCCACCACAATGCGGCCGATCGCTACGTTCGCGTTCTCCTGTCCAACCTCAACTATCGCAGCCGCTCGCAGGCGGAGCACCGCGACCTGTTGACCACCTGCCGCCACCGCGATGCCGAGGCGGCCGTCCGCGTCTTGCGAAAGCACCTCAGCGAAGGCATGGAAACGCTTGCCAAGGCTGGAGATGGGCTAGCGGGAAAGTCCTGACCTTGCCGGAACGACGTAAGCCGCCACAACCGAGTACCGGCCGGCCACGCCCCTCGCCTGGCGCCAGTCGTCCCCGAGCGAGCCCACCCGGCGTCAGCCTTTGCCGTGCGCTGTCGAAACTCGGCCTGTGCTCGCGCAAGCAGGCCGAGATCCTGGTCGCCGAAGGGCGCGTCCGGGTCGCCGGCAAGATCGTGCGCAACGGCTCGATGCGCGTCGATCCCGGCCGCGACCGCATCGAGGTCGACGGCAGCCGCGTCTTTGCCGAGCGCAAGGTCTATCTGATGATCAACAAGCCGCGCGGCCTGGTCGCCACCCGCGACGACCCGCAGGACCGCGGCACCGTCTATGACTGCCTGGCAGAACTCGACCTGCCCTTCGTGTCGCCGGTCGGCCGCCTCGACAAGGCCAGCGAAGGCCTGCTTTTGATGACCAACGACACGCGTTTCGCGCAGCGCCTGCTCGACCCCGCCTCGCACGTCGCCAAGATCTATCACGTGCAGATCGGCGCCCTGCCCGACGAGGCCATGCTGGCGCGGTTGCGTGCCGGCGCGACGGTCGATGGCGAGCTTTTGACGGCGCGGTCGATCGATGTTCTGCGCAGCGGCACCAGCACCGCCTGGCTGGAAATCACCCTTGACGAGGGCCGCAACCGCCATATCCGCCGGTTGCTCGGGGCGCATGACGTGGAGGTGCTTCGCCTCGTGCGGGTGGCGATCGGTCCATTGCAGCTCGGCGAGCTTGCCAAGGGCAAGGCACGCCACCTCACCGCCGAAGAGCTGGCGCTGTTTCAGGGCTGAGCGAAGACGCATCGCTCTCCCTTCTCCCCTTGTGAGGGCTTTGCACGGGGAGCGAAGTGGAGTTCGGTGGTCAGTGGGGGCCTTTTTGAAGGCCGGCAGAGCGGTTTTCCGCGGCCCTTGCGGGGCCTTTGTCGGTTTAGGCAGCCATCCTGCCGGATTGTGGACGCACTCCTCCCTCATGTCCGCCTCTCATCGGGTGGATAGAGGACGCCAATCATGGTGCGCAGATTGTAAGCGCAGGCGGCCAGTATGCACTGCGTGCGGTTGGTGGCGAGGTTGAAGAAGCGCAGGCGTCGCATGCCGTAACGCTCCTTGAACACGGCGAAAGGCCGCTCCACTGCCGCCCGCACCTTGGCGATCAGCCGGTTGCGCAGCTTGTGGCGCGGCGGCAACTCGGGGTGATGCTTGTTGGGCCGCCGCATCAGCCGGTCCTTAATGTTGGCGGCGGCGAGCCGGGCATGGCGGGCGTGGGTGTAATAGGCTTGATCGCCATAGGCCGCCTTCTCGTCGCCGCAGATCAACTGGTCGGCCGGCTCGGTGTCGGTGACCGAGGCGTCGCTCGCCTCGACACGCCGGATCAAGGTGTGCTCCTGGTCGACGCCGATGTGCATCTTGTAGCCGAAGGTGCTCTTCTTGCCCTTCTTGCCCCAACGCGCATCCTTGTCGGCCGACGGCTTGACCGGACCTTGGTGGCCCTTTTTCGGCTGCTTGGGCGGACGGCCACGAGCCTGCAGGAACGTGGCATCGACCAAGGTGCCGCGCTTGACGATCAGGCCCTTCTCCTCCAGCTGACGGTTGATCTCCTCAAAGACCTTGTCGATCAGTCGCTCACGCGTCAGCTCCTCGCGGAAGCGCCACAGTGTCGAATGGTCGGGCGTGCGGTCCGAAAGGCTGAAACCGGCAAAGCGGCGGAACGACAATCGGTCCCGGATCTGCGCCTCAAGCGCCGGATCGCTCAGCCCATGCCACATGCCCAGCAAAAGACAGCGCACCAGCGGTTCCGCCGGATAGCTGGTGTTGCCCGAGCCAGGACCGCTGCGCTGACCCAGCAATGTTCGGATCGGCGCCCAGTCCAGTTCCTTCGATACTAGGTCGAAAATCGTCTCATCCGACGCCGCCAGACCGTCCGCCAGACTCAACTGACCCAAAACACGATCCGCCATCCCGAATCTCCCTGCTCCAACCTTCACCACAGAATCACCGTTCGGCTTCTGTGCAAAGGTCTCCTTGTGGGAGAAGGTGGCCGAGCGAAGCTCGGTCGGATGAGGGGTGTTCCAGCTTGGCACCAACAGCGATCCTTCCAACACCCCTCTTCCGTCTTGGCGCTACGCGCCAATCCACCTTCTCCCACAAGGGGAGAAGGTAAAAGGCAGCCCCGCCCGGCCTTGACCCTCTACTCGGCCGGAACCGGGCTGAGGCCGGTGTCGCCCATCGACTGCGGCCTGGCCTCCTTGCGTGCCGAGGCACGGGCGAGCACGCTTTGCCGGTTGACGGATTTGCGCTCGGCATCGATGCGGTGGATCAGGATTTCCGCGCGCTCGATCGACCCGAGCAGGGCCAGGATCGTGCCACGCTCGGCGGCGCCCGCATTCGGTCCGAGCGCCAGCGTGCGGGCACGCAGTTCCTCGACTTCCGGCAGATTGACATGGCCGGCCGGCATCTGCGGGTTGGAGATGCCGTAAGTCGGCAAAATCTCCCGCAGCGAAACATCGAGCTTGCTCAATGCGACGTCGACGATGGCCTGCGCCGGGCTGCTGAACTTCTCGCGCCTAACGCGGCGCGCCACCTGATGCATCGATTCCGTCAGGGCGGCCGTGAAGTCGGCTTCCTCGATCAGGCTGGCGATCAGGTCGAGCTGGTCGTAGGGCAGATCCTCCTTCATCAGCTCGGCGGTGTAGGCACGGATATCGCGGCTGAGGATGTCGGTAGCGAGATAGTGCTCGCCCGGATCCGACGGCGCCTTCTTGGACGAGCGGGCGATGTCGAGGAACATGGCGCCGGCCTGGAGGTGACGGGCCGTCTCCTGCTGAACGGCGGGAACGGCCTTGGCAAAATCGCCGGCCAGCTTGCGGTCGAGGAATCTCGGCGTCGAGAAATCCTCCGCGTCATCGGCATCCGTGTGGCCGACACGCGACAGAACCCGCTCGAACACACCGATGAACGGGAACAGCAACAATGTATTGAAGATGTTGAAGAAGGTCGAATAGAGGCCGACCGCGACCGGCACCAGGGGAAAGGTCTCCTTGCCGTCGACGATCACCGGGATGGCGGGATCGCCGCCGAAGAACTGCATGGCCCATTCCAGGACCTGCATGGAGACGAAGAACAGCGGGATGGTGATGCACACGCCGATGATGTTGAACGAGATGTGCGCGTAAGCGGTCCGCTTGGCGTTCTTCGAAAGATTGAGCGAAGCCATCCACGAGGTGATCGTGGTGCCGAGATCGGCGCCGAGCGAGAAGGCGACGGCCGTCGTCCAGTCGAGAATGCCGGCGGCGCCAAGGCCCATCACAATGCCGATCGTCGCCGAGGACGAATGGATCATGGCGGTCACGCCGGCGGCGATGAACACGCATTTGAGAAGGTTGACATAGGAGTCGGCCGTCAGCGTTTGCAGCAGCGCCATGACTTCGGGCAGGTTGCGAAGCGGGCGCAGGCCGCCGGTCATCAGGTTGAGGCCATAGAAGATCAGCGCGAAGCCCATGCAGGCGAGCGCAATGTTCTTGACCTTTTCGCTTTTGGCGAAGCAGTAGACCAGCGAGAACACGCCGGCCAGGATCAATCCAAGCGGGCCGAGCGGCAGGGCGATGAGCCCGTTGCCGAGCGTGGTGCCGATATTGGCGCCCATGATCACGCTGATCGCCGGCCTCAAGGCGATGACGCCGGCATTGACCAGGCCGACGACCATGACGCTCATCGCCGTCGACGACTGGATGACGCCGGTGATCAGCGTTCCTGCCAGCACGCCCTTGATCGGCGTTCCGGCGGCCTTGGCGAGAAAGGCGCGCATCCGGTTGACCGAAAGCGCCTGGATGCCGTTTGCCATGAAGTCGAGGCCGAGCATGAAGATGCCCAACCCCCCGATCACCGGCACGAGGATGTCCTTGAAGATATCTATGTCCATGTCACGCAGTCCCCAACAAGCCGTTACCACGGCGCGATATGACGTTCAGTTCAGGTGCTGCGCGAGGCAGCCTGGCTCTTCAGCTCAGTTTCCGACGGGCGCTTGGCTCGCCCAGTATTGTTCGACCTGGTCGACGAGCGCCTTCGGCAGCGGCACATAGCCGAGCGCGGTGGCGTCGCCGGCGCCCTGCGCGAAGGCGAGCCGGAAAAGGTCGTGCACGCGGCGATAGCGATGTTCCGAACGGCCCGAGACCTGAACGACCGCGAACACAGCCGTGCTGATCGGATAGGCGGCATCTCCGTCTCGATCGGTCAGCGAAGCGAAGAAATCGGTCGTTTGCGCCCAGTCGATGGACGTCGCAGCAGCCTGCACGCCGTCGGGCTCCGGCTTGACGAACTTGCCGGATTTGTTCTCGATCAGCGCGTAGGAAAGGCTGGCGCGCTGCGCCTGGCCGGATTCGGCATAGGCGATCGCCCCCTTCGTGTCATGCACGGCTCGAATGAGGTTCTGCGTGCCTTCGGCATCGGCGCCGAGCGGCCACGAGATCAGTGTGTTGGCGCCGTATTTGCTCTTCCACTCGTCGCTGACCGCCGACAGATACTCCGTGAACACAAAAGTCGAGCCGGACCCATCCTTACGGTGAAGAACGCTGATCCTAAGATCGGGCAGCGTCAGATCCGGATTCGCCGCCTTGATCGCGGGATCGGACCATGACTGGATCTTGCCCAGATAGATGTCGGCCAGAAGCGGCCCCGTCAGGCGAAGGCTTCCCGGGCCAATGCCGTCGAGATTGACGACGACGGCGATGGCGCCCATCACGATCGGAAACTGCTGGCGGCCGGCTTTCCTGAGGTCGGCGGCGTTGATCGGCGCATCCGTCGCCGCAAAGTCCATGTCCGGCTGGTCGAGACGCAGGATGCCGGCGAGCGAGCCGACGATCTCATAGTCGACCTTCCAATCGGGCGAGATATAGTCGCCGCCATCTGCGCGGGCGCTCTCGTAGGCCGTTGCCCATTTGCCGATGATCGGGGCAGCCAGTGTCGATCCAGCGCCGCGAATAGGCTCAGCCTGCGCAGCGGCACCGATCATCAAGGCAACAGCCAGCGTGATGGCGCCACTTGATCCGGTTATTTTCGCCCATTTGCGCCGAAGTGACGCAAAGCTTGCTGGAAACATCATGGCGATCCCCGACTATACTGCGCAAATAAAAATCTACTTTTCAGTCTTGGCAGATATCAACAGTCGTCCGCCCGGCGAACACACACACCGGCCGAGAGACAACATTGCTCATCGTATGAACCTTGGTTAACAATTGGATGACAGAGATCTTGTGGGGCGAATCTTTTTTATTCGGATTTTCCGCGATCACTTGTCCCGCCCGTTCCTCGGACTCCTATGAAGAATTTGGGTCCGAAGGACTGGGCTCCAAGGTTGCGCCTCGCGCTCACCCTTCTCCCCTTGTGGGAGAAGGTGTCGCCGAAGGCGACGGATGAGGGGTGTTCCAGCTTGGCAACGACGGCGCTCCGTCCAACACTCCTCAACCGTCTTGGCGCTGCGCGCCAATCCACCTTCTCCCACAAGGGGAGAAGGGAGAAGGAAGTCTACGCAGCCCTCACTTCGCGTCGTGGAAGATGATGCCGACGGTATGGCGCATGCCGGAGCGAAGCCTACTGACGCCGTGCCTGAGATTGACGCGGTAGCTGCCTTTGCTGCCCTGGACCGGACGATTGTGCACCGCGAAGGCGACCGCATCGCCCTGGCGCAACGGCACCACCTCGGCCCGGCTCTGCATGCGCGGGCGCTGTTCGGTCAGCACGAACTCGCCGCCGGTGAAGTCCTTGCCGGGTTCGGACAGCAAGATCGCCACCTGCAGCGGGAAGGCAAGATCGCCGTAGAGATCCTGATGCAGGCAGTTGAAGTCACCGGGACCATATTGCAGCAGGGCGGCGTTGGCCGCGTCTGGCCCTGGTCGTGGCATTGCTTGAGGAACGCGGCATGCTCGTCCGGATAGCGCTGGGCGATGCTCATGCGCTGGTTCCAGTCGTTGGCGACCGCGGCGAGGCGCGGATAGAGCGCGGTGCGCAAGCCGCCGATCAGCTCGGGCAAGGGATAGCGGAAATAGCGGTACTCGCCCTTGCCGAAGCCGTGCCGCGCCATATGGACATGGCTGCGGAAATGGCTCTCGTCCGGGTAAAGCCCGGCGACCTCCCGGCATTCTTGCGGCGTCAGCAGCTTTTCCATCACCGCGCAGCCATAGCCGCTCATCTCCCCGGCCAACGCCTGCCAATCATATGCGGCGACGCGCGTCTCCGCCGATCGGACCGCTGCCCTCGAACCTATCGAATGAATGGTCATGGCTTTGCCTCCTCTGGCTTCGTCCTGCCCATCAGATGGGTGAAACAGCGCGAGCAAACCACCCGTTTCCTGCCAATGGGTTGCGCATAGTTCGGTGTGTCGCGTCTCACAATCTCAAGCACCGGTGGCGCCGTTTTCGGGCGCTGACCTGATCGCTCCGCTCCCCGAAGTAGCGAGGTAGAGGGCGGCGGCCAGCATGATCGTTGCCCCAAGCATGCCGACGAACGATGTCCGCTCGCCCAGGAAAAGTGCCGCGCCCAGGGCGCCGAACACGCTTTCGGCGCTGACGATTACCGCCGCGTGGCTGGCCGAGGTGAAACGCTGGGCAATCGTCTGGATGCCGAAGCAGACGGCTGTAGAGAATACGCCGAGCACAAGCAGTTGCGGCCAGGCATCGAACGCATTGGCAGGCGACAGATTGCCATGGAAGAAGCCGAGCGGCAGGCTGATCACCGCCGCGCCAAGGAACTGCGCCGCCATGGCGGTGAACGGGCGTCCATAGGTCTGCGCATGACGACCGAGCTCGACCATCCAGAGCGCGTAGCAGCCCGCCGACAGCATGATCGCCACATCGCCCTGGTTGAAGCTGGCGATGCCGCCGGACAGGAGCAGCGCGCCGACCAGCGTCAGGCCGGCGGCGAGGCCGACGGCCGCTGTCAGCCGCTCGCCGATCAGCAGCCACGCCGCGAAGGGCGTCATCACAGTCGCCGTGCTGACCAGAAAGCTGGCATTCGTCACCGACGTGCCGAGATAACCGATCTGCTGCAGGACGATCGCGATTGCAAACAGCACGCTGACCCTTGCCAAGCTCGCGCGATAGAGGCCGCCTGGCGGTCGCCGGGGTTCGGTGGCGATCAGCGGCAGCACCAGGATCCAGCCGATCAGGCAGCGCATGCCGACCGCGCTCAACGGGTCGAGATGGTCCAGAATGGTCTTCTGCGGAACATTGCCGAGACCCCACAGTGCCGCGGCGACGAACAGTAGAAGATTGGCGTGCAGCTTCGACATCGGTCTTCCCCTCGCTTTGGACGTCGAGGGAAGGCTGGCTGAACCCCGCTTACGGATCGCCTACGCGTTGGAAATCGGACGGGGCGTTGCCCTGGATCAGCTTCACCCGCCGCGAAGTGTCATGGATTTCGGCAAAATCGAGCCCATATCCTTGATATGGAGCTTTGAGCGTGAAACTCGCGCGTGTAGCCCTGATTGCCGCGGCTTTTGTAGCCGCTGTGTTCGTTTGTATTTCTTCCGCAACCGGAGAGGCGAACGGCCAGGAGAGGATTGCGCTGCGCGTCGAGATAGACGGCGCCATCGGTCCGGCGAGCGCCATGCAGCTCGAGGAAGCGCTGGCGGTAGCCGCGCAGCGGAACGCCGAGGTTCTCATCCTGCAGATGAACACGCCCGGCGGGTTGGTCACCAGCATGCGCGAGATCATCGCCGATATGCTCGCCTCGCCGGTTCCCGTCATCGGCTATGTCGCGCCCGCCGGCGGTCATGCGGCGAGCGCCGGAACCTACATCCTCTACGCAACCCATGTGGCGGCGATGGCGCCCGGCACCAATCTGGGTGCGGCAACGCCGATCGAGATGGGCGGACCGCTGCCATCCTTTCCCGGTGGCGACGACAAGAACAATGGCCCAGGAGCCGGCAAAGACCAGAAGAACCCGCCAGCGGGCGATGCGATGATCGCCAAGGCGACGAACGACGCGGTTGCGTTGATCCGCAGCCTGGCTGAACTGCGCGGGCGCAATGCCGAATGGGGTGAAAAGGCCGTGCGCGAGGCTGCCAGCCTGTCGGCCACCGCGGCGCTGCAGGAGCATGTCGTCGACTTCGTCGCCCGCGACACGACCGAGCTGCTTCAGCTGGCTGACGGCCGCACGGTGGAAATGGCCGGCAGGAAAGAGGTGCTGGCGACGAAAGGGCTGCCGGTTGAAACGCTGGAGCCCGGCTGGCTCATCCGGCTTCTCGCTGTCATCACCGACCCGAACATCGCCGTGATCCTGATGCTGATCGGCGTTTATGGCCTCGTCTTCGAGTTCACGAGCCCGGGCGCGGTCGCGCCCGGCGTGATTGGCACGATCTGCCTTCTGCTCGGACTCTATGCGCTCAATCTCCTGCCGATCAGCTATGCCGGCCTTGCCTTGATGCTGCTTGGCATCATCTTCCTCGTCGTCGAGGCCTTCAACCCCACAGTGGTGCTTGGGCTGGGAGGCGTGGCTGCCTTTCTGCTGGGCGCTGCCATGCTGCTCAGGATCGAGGGGCCCGGCTTCGAGATGTCGTGGGCCGTCATCGGCACCGCCGCCGCCCTGACGCTCGGCCTGGCGCTGTTGACCGGCAGCTATCTGTGGGCGGCCCGCAAGAACGCTCCGCGTGTTGGCGCACAGGCCATGCAAGGGCTGCCGGCCAAGGTCCTCGACTGGGAGGGCAGCGAGGGTCACGTGCTCGCCCGGGGCGAGCGCTGGCGGGCGATGGCCGACGAACCCTTTGCAGTCGGCGACAGCGTCGAGGTGGCTGATGTCAGGGGTCTGGTGCTGACGATACGGCGCCGCAATGTGCGAAGCGATGGAGCAAGGCAATGATCATCGGTTATGTGGCCTACCTGGTAGCAGCGCTCGTCGTGCTCATGTTCCTGTCCGCGGCCGTTCGCATCCTGAGGGAGTATCAGCGCGGCGTGGTCTTCACGCTCGGCCGCTTCACCGGAGTCAAAGGTCCCGGCCTGATTATCCTCATCCCCTTCGTGCAGCAGATGGTGCGGGTCGATTTGCGGGTGGTGGTTCAGGATGTTCCGCCGCAGGACGTGATCTCGCGCGACAACGTCTCGGTGAAGGTCAACGCTGTGCTGTATTTTCGTATCGTCGACGCCGAGCGGGCGGTGATCCAGGTCGAGGACTTCATGGCCGCGACCAACCAGTTGGCACAGACCACATTGCGCTCGGTGCTCGGCAAGCATGAGCTCGATGAAATGCTGGCCGAGCGTGACAAGCTCAACAGCGATATCCAGGAGATCCTCGATCAGCGGACCGATGCCTGGGGCATCAAGGTCTCTGATGTCGAGATCAAGCATGTTGACCTCAACGAGAACATGGTCCGCGCCATCGCCAAGCAGGCCGAGGCCGAACGGCTGCGGCGTGCCAAAGTGATCAATGCCGACGGCGAACAACAGGCGGCGGCAAAACTCGTCGAGGCCGGCAAGATGCTGTCCGAGGCACCGCAGGCCATGCAGCTGCGCTATTTCGAGGCGCTCCACGACATCGCCGGCGAGCGCTCGTCGACGGTCGTGTTTCCGGTGCCGATGGATCTGCTCGCTCATTTCATCAAGCAGCAAGGTGGAGGCGGAGGCGGCTGAGCGCGTAATCTCCCCCCTCGAGGGGGAGATGGCCGCGAAGCGGCCAGAGGGGGGTCGTCTCACATAGATCGCCAACCCCTTCCTCTACGAGAGACGGCGCTGACGCTCCACGCGCGGCGACCCCCTCTGTCGCCTTCGGCGACATCTCCCCCTCAAGGGGGGAGATTAGCACCCTCTCCGCCACGGCGGCTCCGGGGCGAATCGTTTGCCGATCCAGTCGGCGAAGGCGCGCGTCTTGGCCGCTTGCCCCTTGGCTGAAGGCATCACGATATAGACCGCGCCCTCGTCGGCGAGCGTCCAGTCCTCCAGAACAGGCACCAGCCGTCCGTCGGCGAGTTCGCGTCCGACCAGCCAATCCGTGCTCATCATCAGCCCGACGCCCTGCACGGCGGCTTCGACCAGCACCTCGGCATCATCGGTGACCAGCGGCCCGGAAACCTCGATACGGACGCGACGGCCCGTGCTGTCGGTCATCTCCCAGGCGGGAAAGGTCTGGAACCCGGTGAAACCCAAGCAAGCATGCTCGACAAGCGCCTGCGGCGTGGCCGGCGTGCCCGCGCGAGCAAGGTAGGACGGTGCGGCGCACAGCAGCCGGCGCCGCGTCGCCACCTTGCGTGCCACCAGGCGCGAATCCTCCAGCGCGCCGAGACGGACGGCGACATCGAAATTCTCGGCGACGAGGTCGACGAAACGGTTGGAGAACTCGGCCTCGATGCGAACGTCTGGAAATTCGGCGAGAAATTCTGGCAGCAGCGGGCCGATCCACATGCGCCCGAACGATCCGGGCAGCGCCAGCCGCAACACGCCGCGCGGCCCGCCGCCGGCATGCGCCGACGCAGCCGCCTCGGCTTCGTCGACCGCGGCCAGGATGGCGCGGACGCGGACGAGGAACTCGGCTCCGGCCTCGGTCAGCGATACGCTGCGCGTCGTCCGGTGCAGCAGCCGCACGCCGAGCCGCTCTTCCAGCGACGCGAGGCGCCGCGACAGGATCGTCGCATCGCGCCCCACCCGCGCCGCCGCTTTGGTGAAGGAGCGTGCCTCGGCGATCGCCGCGAAGGCTGCCATCTCGGCCAGTGCGGCCGGTTCATGGGATTGCTGCATCTGGCGCATAACTCAACTGCAAAATCCAAGGATTATGCAGAGATAGCGCAGCAGCTAGTTTCACTCAATCCCATCTATTGGCCCGTCGCCGATCAACCGGAGTGAGACCATGAAAGCCATCGAACTGACTGCACCCCGACTGGACGCCTTTCGCGCCGCCACCGTTGCCACACCTGAACCGCAGCGCGGCGAAGTGCTGATCCGCCTGCGCGCCGGGAGCCTCAATTTCGTCGATGTCGCGGTGGCGAGCGGCAATTATCCTGGTCCGAGCTTTCCGCTCATTCCGGTCGTCGACGGCGCCGGCGAGATCGTCGGCATCGGCGAGGGCGTGTCGAGGCTCGCCGTTAACGACCGCGTCATCGCCCATGCAAAGCCGCACTGGATCGGCGGCCGTCCGCGGCCCTACGAGACGACCGAGATGCGCGGCCTGACGCTACCCGGATCGCTCGCCGAATATGTCGCGCTGCCGGCCAATGCCGTCGTGCCGGTGCCGGCGCATTTGTCCTTCGAAGCGGCGGCGACGCTGCCGATCGCCGGCACCACCGCGTGGAATGCGATCCGCGCCGCCGATGTCGGGCCGGGATCGGTCGTCGTCCTGCTCGGCACCGGCGGTGTCTCGATCCTGACCCTACAGCTTGCCAAGGCCGCCGGCGCCACGGTCGTCATCACCTCGTCATCGGACGAGAAGCTGGAGCGCGCCAGGGCGCTCGGCGCCGATCACCTCATCAACTACCGCACGACGCCGGACTGGGACACGAGGGTGCTCGAACTGACCGACGGCGTCGGCGCCGACCTGATCGTCGAGACCGGCGGATCGGCCACCTTCGCCCGCTCGGTCAACGCCGCCGCGCCCGGCGGCACGGTGTTCACCATCGGCTTCGTCACCGGCGCCGAGACCACCGCAAACCTGCTGCCGATCATCGTCAAGGCACTCAGGGTGGTGGGCAACAATACCGGCTCGGTTTCCGACCTGCGCGACGCCGCCCGCGCCATCGCCGCTGCCCGTATCGAGCCGGTCATCGACACGGTGTACAGCCAGGACCAGGCAGCCGAAGCCTACGCACACATGGCGGCCGGCGGCCGGCATTTCGGCAAGCTTGCCTTCACACTGTCGTGGTGAGTCTGGACAGGGCGCCGTAGTTGAAGCTGCCAATCTCCCCACGACGGGGAGATCGACAACTTCACGGCCTCCGCTAAATCAGCTTCTCCAGCGTGATCGGCAGATCCCGCACCCGCTTGCCGGTGGCGTGGAACACCGCGTTGGCGATCGCCGGAGCAACGCCGACGATGCCCAGCTCGCCGACGCCCTTGCCGCCGAGCACCGAGGAATGCAGGTCAGGGATGCCGACCGAGATCACCTCAATGTCGGGAATATCGGCATTGGTGGCGATGAGATAGTCGGCCAGATTGTTGTTGACGACGCGGCCGTGGCGGCGGTCGACGATGCCTTCCTCCAGCAGCGCCTGGCCGATGCCCATGATGATGCCGCCCTTCCACTGGCTTTCGGCGAGCTTGGGATTGTAGAGCCGGCCCGAATCGAGCGCCGACACCACGCGCGACACGCGAACCGTGCCAAAGTCCTCGTCGACGCGCACCTCGATGAAATGCGCGCACCAGCTGTGGCGGGAATAATCGCCCTCGGTGTGCGACAGCGCCATCGTTATGGTCGTATTGTTCTTGTAGCGATCCTCCGCCGTCCAAGTGGCCGGCGTGGTGTCGCCCATCGCCTCGATCTGCTCGCGTCCGACGCTGCCGAGCAGCTCGGCGATCGAGACATCCGGACCGTCGCCGCGCGGTGACCTTATGCGGCCCTCACTGACGACCAGCGTGTTGGCCTGCAGCGCATGGAACGGCGAATTGGGATCGCTGATCGCCAGCCCGACCAGCTCATCGAGCGCGGCAGTCGCCGCCTTGTGCACCGCGCCCGTCATCACGCCGGCCAGCCGCGACCCGCCGGTGACGCCTGCTCGGGCATAGCGCGAGTCACCCAGCTTCACCACGACGTTCTCAGCCGGCACGCCCACCACTTCGGCGGCGGTCTGCGCCAGGATCGTATAGGTGCCCTGCCCCATGTCGATGCTCGAGCTTTCGACCTCGACCGAGCCGTCGGTGAGGATGCGCACCATCGCCTCGCCATAGGCGCGCCGCACCGGATAGGTGCCGGCGGCAACGCCCCAGCCGATCAGCTGATTGCCGTCGCGCATCGAGCGCGGCTCGCGTGGACGCTTCGACCAGCCGAAGGCTGCCGCGCCAACCGCGAAGGCCTCCCGCAACTGCCGCGTCGACCACGGCTTCTTCACCTCCGGATCCTGCTCGGCATAGTTCCTGAGCCGGATTTCCAGCGGATCGATGCCGACCTCATAGGCGAGCTCGTCGATCGCGCTTTCGATGCCGAAGGCGCTCGGGTTCTCGCCCGGCGCACGCAACGCACCCGGCACCACGGTGTTCACCCGCACGACATTCTGCCGCGATGAGAAATTCGGCGTCGCATACATGATCGAAGTGACCGAGCCGAGCGGCTCGACCCACATGCCGTCGACCGAAGTCTCGTTGACGCCGCGATGCACGATCGACTGGATCCGTCCCTCTGCGTCGGCACCGAGCGCCACCGTCTGGCGCGTTGCCGCCCGTCCGCCATAGGCGGTGAAGGTCTGCGGCCTGGTGACCGCGAGCTTCACCGGCCGTCCCAGCATTTTCGCGGCCATCGCCGCCACCGCGCCGTAGCCGTAGGCGAACGCCTTGGAGCCGAAGCCACCGCCGATATAGGGCGAGACCAGGCGCACATTCTCGAACGGCACGCCGAACCATTCGGCATAGGTCCGCGCCATGCCGTCGAGCCATTGGCTGGGCTCCCACACCGTCAGCCGGTCGCCTTGCCAATGCGCGATCAGGCCATGCGGCTCCATCGGCGCCTGGTATTCGCGCGGCGTGTTGTAGGCGGCGCAGATGCGCACCGGGGCGGCGGTGAAAGCCGCTTGTGCATCGCCCCATTCCTTGGTCATCGTGTCGACCGGAATGCCGTCGCCGGCCTTTGGATCGTCGAGATCAACGATGGCCGGCGTCTCGTCATAGCTGACCTTGACCAGCGCCGCGGCCGCGACCGCCTGCTCGAAACTCTCGGCAACCACCGCCGCGACATGCTGGCCGCTGAAGGTGATGTCGCGCGCCAGCGGGCAATAGGGAACATCCGGCGGCGGCGTGCCCAGCCAGTCCGTCGCGGTGTTGAGGCGCAACACATTGTCCGGCGTCAGCACCAGAAGCACGCCGGGTGCGCTTTCAGCGGCGGCGGTGTCGATCGACCGCACCTTGCCGGCCGCAATCGTGCTCTCGACGAGAACGGCGTGGCTGAGCCCTTCGAGCTGCTGCTCGACCGCGTATTTTGCGGCACCGGTGATCTTGGCCGGGCCATCGACGCGCGACAGCCGCCCGCCCACTGCCTCTGCAAAGATGGCGCCGTCCGATGCGTCGCCCCTCTTCGATTCACTTTGTCGGGTTCTGATCTCGTGAACGGTCATGCCGTTTCTCCAACTTTAAGGATGGCGCGGGCGACGACGCGCGGCGCCAGTTCGATCTTGTAATGGTTGGCGCCGTGGTCGACGGCGCCCTCGATGGCGAGCAGGCTGGCTTGCTTGACGATATCAGCCTCCAGCAACTTGCCTTTCAGCGCCTCTTCCACGGCGCGTGCCCGCCACGGCTTGGTGGCGACACCGCCAAGCGCCACACGCAGGTCACGGATCGTCCTTCCGTCAGCCTCGAACTCGATGCCGACGGCGGCACTTGCGGCGGCAAACTCATAAGATTGCCGGTCGCGGACTTTCAGATAGGTCGAACGTCCCGCAGCGGCGGAAGCAGGAATGCTGATCGCGGTGATCACCTCGCCTGGCTCGATCGCATGCTCTCTGTGGGGCGTAGCGCCCGGCAGGAGAAAAAAGTCGTCGGCCGCGACCTGGCGGTCGCCGAGATGGACTGTTGCGTCGAAGGCGACCAGCGCCGTCGCCAGATCGCCCGGATAGGTGGCGATGCAGGCCTCGCTGGTGCCGAGCACGGCATGGCCGCGGGTGACGCCGCCGATCGCCGAGCAGCCGCTGCCGGGCGTGCGCTTGTTGCAGGCGGGAAAGTTCGCCGGATCGCGGAAATACGGACAGCGCGTGCGCTGCATCAGATTGCCGCCGATCGTCGCCATATTGCGGAGCTGCGCCGAGGCCGCCTGCCACAGCGCTTCCGAGACGGCGGGGAACCGGCTTTTTATCTCGGCATGGTCGGCGACGCTGCTCATCCTGGCCAGCGCGCCGATGGTGACGCCCCGGTCATCGACCGTGATCGTATCCAGTCCCTTGAGATGGCTGATGTCGACCACGGTTTCGGGTTCGGTGACGCCGCATTTGGCGAGATCGATGAGGGTGGTGCCGCCGGCGAGCAGCATGGCGCCGGGCAGCGCCGCCGCCTGGCGTGCCGCATCGACGGAATTGGCGCGCAGATACGAAAAATCCCTCATGACGCGGTCTCCATGGATGACGCAACCTCCAGTGCCGCCTGGCGCACGGCGGCGACAATGTGCGGATAGGCGCCGCAGCGGCAGAGATTGCCGGCCATGTATTCGCGGATCTCGTCATCCGAGCCGGCATGGCCCTCGCGGATGCAGGCGACCGCCGACATGATCTGTCCCGGCGTGCAGTAGCCGCACTGGAAGGCGTCCTGTTCAAGGAAGGCGGCCTGGACCGCGTGCAGCGTGCCGTCGCCGTCAGCAAGCCCTTCGATTGATGTGACCGCCCTGCCCTGGGCCTGGGCGGCAAGCGTCAGGCAGGCCAGCACGCGCTGCCCGTCGATATGCACGGTGCAGGCGCCGCACTGGCCCTGGTCGCAGCCTTTTTTGGTGCCGGTCAGGCCGAGATGATCGCGCAAGGCGTCGAGCAGTGTGACGCGCGGCTCGACCTCCAGTTCATGGCGATGTCCGTTGATTTGAAGTTGGATAGGAATTCGGGTTTTGCTTGTCATGGGGCGTCTGGCTCCAGTTTGCTTGACGCGGAGGGGGTGATCTGGTGCCCGGCCGGCGAGCGGCAAGGTCACCAGGTGGCTAGGTCTGGCGGCTCCCCGGTGATTGGCGAAAGCGGCGGAGCGCATAATCTCCCCCCTTGAGGGGGAGATGGCCGCGAAGCGGCCAGAGGGGGTCGCCTCGCATAGAGCGCCAACCTCCATCTGCCGCAGGAGGCCGCGCCCGGTCGAACCGACCCCCTCTGTCGCCTTCGGCGACATCTCCCCCTCGAGGAGGGAGATCACGCTCTCGCCGGCTTGCAGGCTTTCAACACGTGACATACGCGTTCCCCTGATTATATGATAAAGGTGCTCCACTAAAACGGAGGCGCCTCCGTTTATTACGTGGGGGCTGAACCGGTCGGGTTCAAGCCCCGTATTCGAGAGTGGAGAAAAAATTGGCTTCGCAGCCGCCCGCAACCGCCAAAGACAAGCCCGACGTGACAGCGGCAAAACCGCTGCGCGCCGATGCGCAGCGCAACCGCGACGCGCTGGTCGAGGTCGCAGCGGTGGCCTTTGCCGCGCATGGCGTGGATGCCTCGCTGGAGGAGATCGCGCGCCAGGCCGGCGTCGGCATCGGCACGCTCTACCGGCATTTTCCAACGCGCGAGCATCTGGTCGAGGTGGTCTACCGGCGCGAAGTGGAAAGTCTGTGCGCGGCCGCAGACGAACTCGCCCTTCACCACCCGCCCGACGTCGCGCTCGAACAATGGATGCAGCGCTTCGTCGACTACATCGCCACCAAGCGCGGGCTGGCGACAAGCCTGCGCATCCTGCTCAACACCAATTCAACCCTGTTCTCGGACATGTCCGGCCGGGTGTCGCTCGCTTTGCGGCGGCTGATCGAAGCGGCGGTGGCCGATGGCTCGATCCGCAGCGACGTCGACGCCTCCGACGTGCTGCACGCGCTGGGCGGCATCTATTCGGCGCCCGATACCGAGGACTGGCGCGACCGCTCTCGCCGGCTGGTGTCGCTGCTGATGGATGGGCTGAGGTTTGGGGCGGGCAGGTCGGCGAAGGATAGCCGGTGAAGGCTGGGTCGCCGAAAGTGCGGCGCTGGGACGAAGTCCGCTTTGCGCCAGCAGCTGCCTCACCCAACGGTTATAAATAGTCGCGGACAAACATGCCGGCGCTGTGAAGAGCGCGCCAACCGGCACTCAACCCCGCATTCCAAACCGGCCAGGCGTGAATCATATGCGGCCAAATTTCGAGACGTGCTTTGACGTCAGCCACGCCAGCGGCTTCCGCGAGCCGAGTTGCGTCCGACAACAGCGTCTCGGCCGAACCGACTTGTATCAGCATTGGGGGAAATCCGCTCAGATCGGCGAACAACGGCGAGATCAGGGGATCGCTCCGACCAACGCCATAGGGAACATAGGCGGTTGCCAGTTCCTCCAAATACGCCCGGTGGATGATAGGGTCGATCGCGTCCTTAGTTGATAGTGTCGCGCCGGACATCGAAAGGTCCGTCCAGGGCGAAACCAGCCAAAGACATCGCGGCAGCCGCTCCCCTGCCGCGCGCAATATACTGACCAAGCACAGGGTGAGGTTGCCGCCCGCACTGTCTCCGCCGACCACGATGCGATCCGGCGCGATCCCTTGCCGGCTCATAAAGCGCCATGCGGTGAGTGCATCTTCATGTTGCGCAGGGAAAGGATGTTCCGGTGCGCGTCGATAGTCGATCGCGAGGGTGCGCATTCCCATTGCTCGACCTGCCTCGGTCACCATTCGACGATGACTTTTGAGAGAGCCTGAGCAGTAGCCACCACCGTGGAAAAAGAGCAGAACCTTATCCCTGTCACTCTCAGGCGCTAGGGACCACTCTCCCTCGAGGCCATCGAAAACCGCATCCTCGCATCGGATGTCGTCCGCAATCGGCCACACCGAACCAACCTCGTCGAGCCGTGCCCGGCGTTCGTCCCAGCTCACCGGTCGCGGCTTTGACATCAACAACCTGCGGACGGCGTTGATCTCCGTCAGATCGAGGTGTGCGTCCACATCGCTCATTTTGCTTCCCTAGCCTCATCAAGCATAGAAAACCGGCGGACGGCAGCAGCCACGCATCCAATAAAGCGCCAATGCCAGCGCTGGGAATTTTTCGTTACAATTGAATACATGGGACGACAGTTCGCCCGCAAACCCGCTCGTCGTCTTTTTAGCACTGACCCACCTTTTAGCACTGACCACCTCCCGCACATGGTCGAATATTTCCATCTGATATTTGGCCGCTTCGGGCACATAGCTGTCCTTCAAGATGAAACATGGTACTCGGGCGGCGCGCGAGAGGCTGGTGTTCGAAAGCGACGCCTAAGGGGCCTAATCGAAACGCCAGCCTGTCGCCTTGCGCGGACGGCCGATACGGTTCGCCGAAGGCATTATCGGGTCGAGGCTCGGATCGTCGATATTGCCGAAAAAGGGCAAGCCATACCGTACAGCCGGGGATGTGCAGGTGCTGCCCCTTGATCAATTTCATTCCAAGCTGCCCTTCACGCAGCCTGGATGGGCTCTACCTACATCTTGGTTCCAAATACTGGAGGACAGCACAATGAAGCACGTTCTCGCATTTGCATTCTTCATTGGCGCCGGATCGCTGTTTGCCACGGCAGCCTATGCCGAACCGCCGGACCATGCCCGCAACGATGACGCATCGCTCCATCCCGGTCATCAAGGGCACCTGTCGAGCGGCCGCGAATACCCAGGAAGACCTGCCACTGAGTTCCACGAGAGCCTAGAGGCGGAAGGAGAGCCGAGCTTTCCGACCGGTCCGGGTGGGTGGGCCGAGCAACAGAGCGACGGCGCCAACGTCCAGCGTAGCAGCACCGACGCAACGGCCGAGGGCAGGTAAACACAGGTCCTGACGGGTAAATCGGCAATGGCCGGTGCATGCACCGGCCATGATCCAGATCGCGGGAGAGCAGGAAGAAAATGACTGCGGCATGGATCGCAGGTCCATGAGGCCTAAACGATCGATGACCGGCTGACGGTCGTAGAGCCGCGCGCTTGCCGCGCCGCGATGGCATCCTCAAGCTCGCCTGAATGCGGCTGCTGCCCTTATTCGATGCCTCTTGGCGTTTCGGTCTAAGAGACTGAGATCCGCCTTCCAGCTGACTTCCCGCGCCGATTAATAGGTCAATCGGAAAGAGCGCCGAGCGCCATTGCCCGACGTTGGCAGTCAGCGTCGCGGGTGTCGCGATCCGCCGCGTCCACTCGCAAGACCTTCCTGCGGCAGTGCCAATGGCTTTCCCAGACTGCAAAGGTATAGTGCTCGAAACTGGCGGGGTGGTGTGATGTCGACCATACTTGTGACTGGGGCAACAGGTGGGATCGGGCAAGCAATCTGCGAACGCCTTGCGGCCAGTGGCACTCGGCTGATGCTAGCGGCCCGTAATCAGGTGCGACTTGAGTCGCTGGTTTCGAGCCTGCCTGCACCAGCCGACGGTTCGCATGAGGCCATACCGGTTGATATGGCATCCGATGCCGCATTGGTCGAGTTCGATCGACACCTCGCCACCTCCGCCCTGAAGCTTGATGGGGTGGTTCTTATGCCGCCCCAACCGCATTCGTCCGCTGACCCTATGCCCGAGCCAGAGGTCTGGCGAACACTGTTTCAGACAAGCTTCATTGGGCCGTTGTCCCTGTTGAAGTCGGCTATCGCTCGGATGGAACCGGCCCCTGAAGCAGGCCGTCGCTGCAAGGTAGTGATCATTTCCGGCATTTCTTCGGCTCAGGTTCTTAGCCACTATGCAACCGCCAACGTCATCCACACCGCTTGGCTTGGAGAAGCGAAGACGCTTGCCTTTGCGCTGGGCGAAAGAGGTATTCATGTGAACACTCTTTCACTCGGCGGCACGCTGTCGCCCTGGTATCGGGATGCGATTGGCAGGCGTGCGCTAGATGCCGGCGTGACCTTTGAACAAAGGATTGCGGTCGAGACCGACAATATCCCACTCAAAAAGTATGGGACGCCGTCTGAAGTTGCCGTCGTCGTCGAGGGCCTATTGTCGCCCCTCACTGATCACATGACAGGTTTGAACATTCTACACGATGGCGGCTTCACTCGGGCGTATTGAGGACGCCCTCAGCGCGATTGCGGGCTGACCTTCCATCTTGTCCGTGGTTGCCTGATCTGCCGTTTATTTGTCGTGCAACGTTCCCCTTTCACCGATTGCTGACGTTGAGCGCAACGGAGCTGAAGGTCGTTTTGGGGTCATTTTCCGGATGTTGACGCCCCTATGAACATGTAGGTGTTGAGGCCGAATGGTATTAGTCTGCGCGGTCTGGGCTTCAGGGACGCGGCAAAGGGATGGATTTCAACTCAGGCCAAGGCTATTTCCTCATCGGCGGCCTCATCCTGGTCGGAGCCGGGCTCCTGATCCTTTCGCTGATCGTGAATGTTCGTGTGGCGCACAATGTGCGCCACGACATACGCCATCGTGAAAAGCTGCTGGAATATTATCGCAACATCTTTTCCCAGCTCGGCGTCATCCTGATCGGCATTGGCGTTTCCCTGTTCATCTTCTTTTTTCAGCAGAATTATCAGGACCAGCGCAAACGCGAAACGGAACTCCAGCTGGTTCTCGCCAAACTGGCCGCGCGCATTGCTCGCGGCGCCGCCGTGGTCGAATACCTCGGCGAATTCGATGCGCTGCTGGACGATGGCGGGCCCTACGTCAGCCCGGAACTCGGTGGAACGAACACCGCGATCAGCGCACACCGGGCGGAACTCGGCAAGCAGGTCGCCAGTATCTTTTTGGTTGAGCGCGACGTTGAGGTTCAAGCGTTCGAGATCCTGAATTTGTCGCGCGATTTCGAAGCATCGTTCGTCGTCAACGAACTTGATCCCTCGCTGTGGTTCAACATCGTCCGGGATGAGAGCGAAATCAAATATGCCACCACGCAGCTCGCCCTCGACTACAAGGACCTGCAGGATGCGATCGGCGGAGACTCAATCGCGGTTGCGATCGCAAATCCTGGAAAGGAGGCAAAGATCAAGCAGGAGGTGCTCGACATCTTTTATGATGCCGACCTCTTGCGCCTGCGCAGCAGGAGACTTCTCGGCCGTGCGTGCTGGCTTTTCAGCGAGGGGCGGAACTTCGTCAACCTTGGACCGGTCAACGAGATCGAAGCCGATGCCAAGTCGCACCAGGAGTGGATCGACCGGTCGAAACCCTTCCTGACGCAGTTGAAATCGGGAAGCGGCGATTGCTTCAAATTGCTCCAGTTCAGCCCGACGTCTTGAGTTGAGACCAGCGGTCATTCTCCACCGAAAATCGATAACCATTGGAGCCCGAGAAAATGATCTCATCCGGATACTGCCGACTCATGGCCCGTTACAACACTTGGCAGAATACCTCTTTGGTAACTGCCGCTGATGGGCTCACGAATGTGGATCGCTGGAAGGATCGAGGTGCGTTCTTCCAATCAATCGCAGCTACGTTGAACCATCTTTATTGGGCTGATGCCCTGATTCTACAGCGAATAAAGGGGAACGAGCGCCCAGAGGAAACCATCAAGCACTCCCTCACAAGCCCATCGGATTGGGATGACTTCAAGACGCTCCGTTTGCAACGGAACGAGGAAATCGAAGAGTGGGCAGCACGATTGCTCGACGCGGACCTCAACGGGATGGTTGTTTGGTATCCTGGGGGAGGTTCAACGCGGATCGAGAAGCCAAAGGCTCTCTGTGTTGTTGAACTCTTCAACCATCAGACCCACCACCGGGGTCAGGTCCACGCGATGTTAACAGCAGCGGGTGCAGAACCAGAGCCAACTGACCTTTCGATGCTGGCATAGCTTGTCCGTTATGGGCTGATTGCGGGCGAGTGCTTTGTCGCGAAACTCCCGATTAAAACGACAGTTCTGCACCCGACTTCTGCGACAGATATGATCCATGACGACGGCCACCTGCAAGGTCAGCTTTCAGAGCCATCACTTCCTGACTGAACGGCCGAGATGGGGTCGAACTCGGTCGTTCAGATTGATTGGGTTTTGACTCTAATCTCCCACGCGCCGCAGTGTGCCGAGATGATTGTCGTCGAGAAACTCTATGGTCATGGCCGACGCCTTGCCGTCGGGGCCGATGACAAAGCTTACGCCGGCGGGCCTGTCCGGCGTCTCGGCGTCCGGGAAGCTCAGGAACAGGTCGCCGTCGAAATGCTTCAATGAATAGGACCGCGCGCCGGCTGGCCCGACCTTGAGCACAAGAGCGTCTCCCGCACTGGATACGACCGCATCGCCGATGAAGTCGTTGGAGTAACGGCCTGCATAGGCGCTGGCCGGGACGGCTGGCCTTGCCGGAGACGGTGGCGCGGCATAGGTGGCCTTGGCCCTCGCGACCGCCGGGCCGAACAGGCTCGCATAGGTGTCATCCCATGCCTTGACCCAATCCTTCTCGACCGTTCCGTCAAAGGCGAGATCGGCGAAGCTGTCGGACAGCCCTTCCGGCACGCCTGTCGAAAAGGCGTTGGCGACGATGACGATGCCAAGCTTCTCCTCCGGGAAGAGCGTCACCAGGGTGCGTGCGCCAACGCTGAAGGCGCCGGCATGACCCCAGCTCAGGCCATGCCGGCCGAATTCGACATTCCAGCCGAGGCCGTAGAAGGACGTGCCGCCTGAGACGGGGTTCTTGCCGCGCGCCATCAGGGGAACATGCGTCTGGTCCAGCGCGTCGGCTTTAATGAGGGTCTCACCGGCATAGACCCCATTGCCGAGCACGAGGCGCACCCATTGGGAGAGATCGCGTGCCGTGGAGCTGACGCCGCCTGCGGGCGCCTGCGCATCTGGGTCGCGCTTTACCTTCGCGGCCCAGACGCCGTCGATCTTGACGTGGAGCGCGGCGCGATTGGCGTGCTTGATGAAGTCCGCATGACGGGAGCTGGTCGAGGCCATTCCAAGCGGACGGTAGAGCTTCTCCTCGGCGATCTCCTCCCAAGGCTTGCCCGTCGGCTTCGCGGCAGCGACGGCACCCTCGGTCAGGCCGAAATTGCTGTAGGAGTAGCCGGCACGAAAGCTCGACGATGGCGAGACGAACCGCAGACGGCGCAGGATCTCCGCGCGGTCGTAGCCAATGTCCTCAAGGTCGTCTCCGGCGGTGCCGGGAAGTCCGCTGCGGTGGGCGAACAGGTCGCGGACCGTGAGCTCACTGGTCGGATAGGGCTCGGACAGCCGGAAGGCCGGATCGAGATCGGCGATCTTCGCATCCCAGGAAACGATTTCCCCGCTGACCAGCGCCGCCACTATCGTTGCGGAGACCGGCTTGGAGAGGGAGGCGATCTGGAACACCGTGTCGGCGTCGACGGCCTCCGGCTTGCCGGCCTCGCGATGCCCGAACCCCTTGAGGAAGACCACCTTGTCGCCGTGGACGACCCCGATGGCGAGACCAGGCACCCCACCATCCGCGACGACGCCTTCGGCAAGCGCCTCGAGCTTCGACAGGGCTGCCGCGATCCGGTCTGGCGTAATGGTGTCGGCCGACGCCGCATGCGGCGAAAGCACCATGACGGCGATGAAGGCCCACATCCCCCAACGGCGGAGAGTCCGATCCAGTCGCACGCTCCAGCTCCTCCCCTGCATTCACCGTTCATAGTACAGGCCCGCGCAGGAAAGGCCAACACTCAGGATGATGCAATGTGGCAAAGCTCCGCGATGGTCCGGATTGTGTCACGACCGGACCTTTGCCGGCGCGAAGCTCGCCCCGAGCCTTTGCGGTCGTTCAGTTTCAACGGCAGGTTTCGCTCCTGATAGACGGCCTGCGCCTCAGCGCTGCGAAAGTCTGCGAAGACCGGCTGAGTTAGCCAATTCCATAGACCAGGCTCACGCGCCCATCCGAAAGCTGCCCGACCTTCCGCAATTCGAGCCCACGACGATTTTGCGTCGTCGCAAACAGCGCCTTTCCTTCGCCGGCGAGCAGCGGATAGACGATCAGCCGGAGTTCATCCACCAGCCCGGCATCGATGAGGCTCGCGGTAATTCGGGCGCCGCCCATGAGATAGATGTCCTTGCCGGGCTGCTGCTTGAGGGCAGCGATGTCCTCGAAGGTCCGCACGAAGCGCGTCTTTGGCCAAAGCGCCGAAGTCATCGTGTTCGACAGCACATAATGCGGGGTCTGTTCGGCAAAGCGGGCCCATTCGAGCTCGGCCGGCATCGGCAATTTGCCGGTCATCGGCAGCGGCTTGTCCGGTTCATTCTGTATCGCGGTCCAATAGCGCTCATAGCCGGCATACATGGCGCTCCCGAGTAGACAGGCGTCGATTTGCGGCATCAGGCCGTATTCCTCCGACCATGCGTCGACCCAATCCGCGTATCCCTCGGGTCCCTCCATCTTGCCGTCGAGGGAAATCTTCATTCCGGTGATCAATTTGCGCATGACTTCCTCCATCGGGCTTGCAAAAAGCAAGCACGTTTCATCGTCGGTTCGTTGCTGGTGTGCGAGCTTCCAGGGGCGGATGCCGGTGGAGACTCGGCGGTGACTTCAGGGTGCCGACGCGATCGTGTCAGGTCGGCAGGCGGCGGTCGTATTCTTCGCGCAGGCGGCTCCAGCCATCCCAAAACGAGGTCGGCGTCTTGCCCGCGAGGCGGGCAGCCAGCATGTCGAGGTGCGTGTGCCAGCCGGCGGTGACGTTGAGCTGGGTTGCGCGTTCCGGCAGCCGGCGATGGATGACGGTGAGTAGCACATCATTGCCCTCCGGCTCCAGCAGGAAGGAAACTCCGCCGGTGTTTCCCCAGGTGATCGCGAGCTTGCGCGGCGCATCGAGTTCCGTAATGCGGCCCTCCATCCGATGCTCTTCGGGAAAACCTGCGGGGCGCTGGCCAGGCGGATCGGTCAGCTCGTCGTTACGCCAGACGAGTTCGAACGACGTGCCGGCCTTCATTTCCATCTGGCCCGCAGCCATCCACTGCCGGCGCAAGTCACTCTCGGTGAGATAAGCCCAGACGCGCTCGATAGGACCGGGCAAAAGGCGCTGAATGGTGAACGTGGCGGGCTCGGTCAGCTCGCCATAGGCTTCGATGCTTTTCATCTGGTTCACTGGTCGTCTCCTTCTTTTGAGTTGGGCGATTTCTTGGAATCATCCTGGGCTTTGCGTGCGTCCTCCTCGCGAAGGAGGCGTTCGAGAACGTCGAGGCGGTTGGTCCAGAAGCGCTCGTAGAAGCCAAGCCACTGATGGGCGCTGGCCAGCGGCCCGGGTTCGAGCCGGCAAACATGCGTCCGGCCCCTCACCTCTCGACGAATAAGCCCTGCATTCTCCAGCGCCTTGATGTGCTTGGAGGCGGCGGCGAGCGACATGGCGAAGGGTTGCGCCAACTGGCTCACCGTTCGCTCGCCGCCGGCGAGATCGCGAAGCATGTGCCGGCGGGTGGCGTCGCCAAGCGCGTGAAAGACCGAGTCCATCTGGGGCGCCTCTAATTCAACCATGTAGTTGAATATAGACGCGCGTCTTCAGATAGTCAACCGTTTGGTTGAATGATTTTGGAAGGAGACTCCACAGGCAGCCTGTAGCGGAAGCGGAGCGAAACCTTCACTTGCCTTCGAAGAAAGTATGAATCGAGGTTTCCAGCTTTTCGATAAGTTGAGGGTTATGGCAGCTTCCAGCCCAGATCAGGGCGTTCAGTCTCATATCCTTGTTGAGAAAGTTCATTTTCCGAGAATCAAGCAGGTATCCCGCGACGTCGTAGTGCCGTCCCTTGATAGCCTCGATAAGCGCGTTGTTTCTTCCGGTCTTATCACTCAGATTCACGTCGGCGCCATTCTCGACAAGCAGCTTAACGACATCCAGATGCCCGTTCTTTGCTGCTTCGATAAGGGCCGTCCTGCCGTAGTATTCGGCTCTTGCATTGATCTCTATTTCGGGATGTTTCACGAGAGCTAGAATGGATGCGTAGTGGCCCTTGGCCGAAGCGAGGCTCAAAGGCGTGCTCTTCCATGTGTTTCTGGAGTTCACATCGACAGCTGGGTGTTCGATCAACGCCTCGACCGCCGCGGTGCGGGCGTTGAGGGCTGCGAGATGAAGTGCTGACCAGCCGCCGCCGTCCGCCTCGTTGATATTGGCGCCGGCCGCCAACTCCGCTCGAACGGCCTCCGCATCGCCCCGTTCTGCCGCGAGCAGCAGATTCGACCAACCTCTCGCCCCTTCGGCTTCCAAGTTCTCGGTCAATGTAGTCGCCTCTCCGAATGCTCCCGCAGAATATCATTGTTCCGGTTCGGCCGACATCCATCGAATGACAGGCTTCCAGCGAAAAGCCTTCTCATTCGACAGCCCCATCGGATAAGGTGAGAAGCAAGATGCGAATTGGACGTCGGCGATTTCTGGTCCTGTCGCTCGGAGCGGCTGCCTTCGGCAAGGCACAAGCCTCCGAGCCACTTTGGGCAGCCCTGCGATCCGGAAAAGCTATCGCCTTGTTGCGCCATGCTGCCGCCCCGGGCTCCGGCGATCCCCCTGGCTTCAGGCTCGGTGATTGCAGCACACAGCGGAATCTGTCGGCAGAAGGTCGTGCGCAGTCCCGCGCGATCGGCGACCTGTTCCGTGCAAATGGCATCTCGTCGGCAGCCGTCTATTCGAGCCAGTGGTGTCGTTGCCTCGACACTGCTCGCCTGCTCGGTTTGGGCAAAGTTGTGCCTCTTGAGTTGCTCAATTCGTTCTTCGGCGACAGTGCGGCCGCAAAGGAGCACACCGCTGCCCTTTCGGCCTGGCTCCGCGGGCAGCGTTTCGGTGGACCAGCCGTTCTTGTCACGCATCAGGTCAACATCACCGG
Organism: Mesorhizobium sp. M6A.T.Cr.TU.016.01.1.1; assembly: GCF_003952585.1. Classification (NCBI taxonomy): domain Bacteria; kingdom Pseudomonadati; phylum Pseudomonadota; class Alphaproteobacteria; order Hyphomicrobiales; family Phyllobacteriaceae; genus Mesorhizobium; species Mesorhizobium sp. M6A.T.Cr.TU.016.01.1.1. The sequence continues at coordinate 4,404,175 of NZ_CP034452.1, read as the reverse complement.
CTTGACCGGCGAGGTGCCGGATAGCGGCGAAATGATCATCGCCCGTATTCATGAAGCTGACCCCGTGCAGGTCATCGGGCATGTTGCCACGCCAGCTTGAGCATCATGGCGTTCGACCCCATCTCGTGCAGCGTCGCTTCAGTCGTGGAACAACGACGCGCGAGGAGAGATCAAAGGGAGTGATGGCATGGCTATCGATTTCAACCACACGATACTGTCGGCCCGCGACAGCGAGGCGTCGGCAAAATTCCTGGCGGAAATGCTCGGCCTTCCAGCCCCGAGGCGCTGGGGACCTTTCCAGATGGTCACGACCGAAAACGGTGCCAACCTCGACTACATGGATACAGCTGGCGAAATCACGCCGCAGCATTATGCGTTCCTGGTCAGCGAAGCCGAATTCGACGCGATATTCGGTAGGATTCGTGAACGGGCGCTCCCCTACTGGGCTGACCCTGGCCGGGCGCAGCTGGGCCAGATCAATCACCACGACGGCGGCCGCGGTGTTTATTTCGAGGACCCGAACGGTCACCTTCTCGAGATCATTACCCGTCAATACGGCAGCGGCGGATGGAACCCGTGATCGCTCGGTGACGTAGCCAGGCGGCGGACGCACTCAACTAGGTCATCATTTGATCGAACGGCCGATGCCGAACGCGCTCGTTTCGCGTGGGGCACCTTGTGTTCACTCCAAGCCTGCGAAATCCGCGACAACAGTAGTATCAGACCGATTGGTGCTCCAATATGGACAAGTAGAGTTGCCTTCGAACGTCCCGTGAGAAATGGCATCCAGGCAATGACAGGCCGCCGGAGGGCAGCCCGCCAGAGGGGGGAATAAATGCGTCGCATCGCTCGGACCTCGCTTGCCATCATCCTTTCGCTAGCCGTCGCAATCCTGACTGGCTGGGCCGGACTTGCCATGTGGTATCGCCTGCCCGTGGCTGAGCCTGGACGGACTATGGCCGGCGTCCTTTTCATCTTGTTCGGCCTCGCCACCGTCATTGCGCTCTTCAGCCGATTTCGCATCAGGGCGCTTGTCCTGTTTGTGGCTGCGCTTGCTGTGGTTCTGGTTTGGTGGAGCACCATCAGACCTTTCGATCATGCGGACTGGGCGCCCGATGTCGCCCGTCAGGTGACCGGCACCCGCGACGGGAATCTGTTGACGCTGACGGACGTGCGCGACTTCGAATGGCGTAGCGACACTGATTTCACCGAACGCTGGACAACGCGGACCTACGACCTCTCCAACGTTCAGACGGTCGACCTCTTCATGTCTTATTGGTCCGGGACCAAAATCGCCCATGTCATCATAAGCTTCGGCTTTGCAGGAGGTGACTACCTTGCCTGGTCGATTGAGGTGCGGCGCCGTGCAGGCGGCAAGTTTTCACCCATGGCAGACCTGTTCAAGAGCAATCCCCTGGTCATTATTGCGGCTGACGAGCGAGACGTCGTCGGCGTCAGGTCAAACGTTCGTGGAGAGGACGTCCAAATCTATCGGCTAAAAGTGTCACCGGACGCGGCCCGGGCGCTCTTGCTGGAATACGTCCTGGACGCAAATGCACTTTCCACGACGCCGGAGTTCTATAATTCCATCACGACGAACTGCACGACCACGATCGTCAAGATGATGCGAGCCGTCGGTGACGTGGTCCCGCTTGACTGGCGCCTGATCGTTAATGGCTATCTTCCCGAATATGCGTATGCACGGGGTGCGCTCGATAGCCGCTTGCCGATGTCGGCTTTGAGGGAGTTGGCCCACATTGACGGCCGTGCGCGGGAGTCAGGCCTTTCGCCAGATTTTTCAAGATTGATCCGGATTGGCGTGCCATCTCCCGTTCCAATTTATTGATCTCCAGGACCGTGTCACGGCGCACTTCTACTTTCTCCGCCTGTCGACTGGCCTTGGCGGGCACCGAGCCTAGATAAGCACTGCGCTGGGGCGAAAGGATGCAGAAGGACCTGAGCATGCCTGAACAGATTACCCTGAGTAAACCTGAACAGATCACATTGAACGATGGCTCAGCCATTCCCCAGATCGGCCTTGGCGTGTGGCAGGTCGATCCAGCCATCACGAGCCAGGTGGTGAGTTGGGGAATCGAGGCCGGCTACAGGTTGATCGACACCGCCGAAGGCTACCGGAACGAGGAAGGCGTCGGGCAGGCGATCCGCAAGGCTGGCGTGCCGAGAGGCGAGTTGTTCATCACCTCCAAGCTGCGCAATGGCGCGCATCAGCGTGACGCCGCCCTTCGGGCTTTCGACGAGACGATGAGCAAGCTCGGGATCGAAAAGATCGACCTGTTTCTGATCCACTGGCCAGTGCCCAGCCAGGATAAATATGTCGAGGCGTGGAAGACCCTGATCGAACTCAGGCAATCCGGCCGAATCAAGTTGATCGGCGTTTCGAATTTTAACCAGGACCATCTGGAGCGGATCATCGGCGAGACCGGGGTCACGCCCTCGGTCAACCAGATCGAGCTTCATCCCCGGTTTCAACAGCGCGGCATCAGAGATTTTCATAGCACGCACGACATCCGCATCGAAAGCTGGAGCCCGCTGGGCAGCGGCCGGCTATTGAGCGACCCGACCCTTGAAAAGCTCGCCGGAAAACATCGCAAGTCCGTGGCGCAGGTGATCATCAGATGGCACCTTCAGGAAGGGCTGATCGTCATTCCAAAGTCGGTCCACCAGAACCGGATCGCCGCCAATTTCGATGTCTTCGATTTCGAGCTGGACGCGGCAGACCTTGCGCTCATTCGAGGCATGGACTCATCAGACGGTCGCACCGGGCCGAACCCCACCACGGCTGCGTTCCTGTTCTGAGGGAGCCGACGGCGAAGCTGCCAATCTCCCCCCTCGTGGGGGAGATGCCAAGTTGGCAAAGAGGGCAGGACAGAGGGGGGCGCTGTCCCGCCGGCCCGTTGAAATTAGCCCTTCCCGCTCACCTCATATCCCCGATCCATCCAGCAGCGGGACATCTTCTTCGTCCCAGGGGCTCGGCAATGAACCCTTGCTCAGATTGGCTGTCGGCAGCGGCATCCAGCATTTCAGCTCGGGTTCGGCGTATTCAACCACGCGTCCTGGAGACGAGTCGGACGCGCGCCAGCCCTCGCTGCCGAACTGGTCGGCTCGAGACCAGTAAGCCAGGTCGACTTCCGCCGGCCCCTGTTCGGAGGGCCGAACCGTGACCAGGATTCGGCTGCCATCCCTTGGCGCGCTTGACATGTGACGCCACCGATCGGGCTCGTCCATCGTATCTCCTCCTGACGCCGGCATGACGACCTCGGCCGTCCAGACGAATAGTCGCTTCACGTGCAAAGCCGGTCAACCCGAACTTTGCGCAGGACAGGCTATAGTTGGCGGCCTGTCGGTCTGTCGCGACGTGGGCTCGCTGTCATCAGCGAACCTTGGCCTTGACCGCCCAGGCTCTCGTTTTCAGGGGAATCGACCCGTCCTCGCCGCGCGGCAGACTCTCACGGAGCCTCTCCATCAATTTCTGGCGAGCTGCGGGGGCGAGGCTCATGCAATAGCCGGGTGCGGGTCCCGCACCCAGGGTGAAGGGGTGCCAGTAGTCGTCAAAATCCTTGAATACGGCCGGCATTTCAAGCCGGGTGGAGTCGACGGAAACCAGACCGGCCTTCCTGGCGAGATCGGTCAATCCGTCTTGTGTGCAGAACGGAAAGCGCCTGTCCTCGGTAAGGTCGACAGCGCCGGGGTCGAGCGCCGCCGCAGCGGTCCAGAAGGCCCGCATGAATTCCACCCCGCCACCAGGATAATCCCAGACATAGAACCCAATCGTCGCGTCGCGGCGGGCCACCCGCCCCATCTCCGCGAGCGCCTTTTCCTTGTCGGGGATGAAGTTGAGAACAAGCGCCGACACGACCATGTCCTTGCTGCCGGATTCCATGGCCAGGGCCTGCGCATCGCCTGCGAGAAACTCGACGCGTTTGTCCGGCACGTTTGCCCGCGCCTTGGCGAGAAAACCCTCCGATGGATCTATGGACACCAAGCTCCTGGCGTTGCAGCGCGCCAGGATGGCTGCCGACAGCGCCCCGGTTCCGCAACCCACCTCCAGCCAATCCAGCCCCTCCGCTGGATCGAGCCAGTCCAGGAACAGTGGAGCGATCTGACGGCTCCATCGCCCCATATAGAGGTCGTAGCTATCCCCCGCCTGCCAGGCGTCGTGACGCGTTGCCTCAGCCATCGCCGTCTCCTCCCCGAGATAATTTCAGAGCATTGGTCGGCGGCAAGAATACGCCCGCCTCTCTCGCAGGAACAGAGGCACAAGAGTGCGGCCCGAACTCGAAATGTAGAGCAGATCGGACGCTGGACCTCTCCGATCCCGAGGGAAATCGCCTGCCGACGCAGGCGATCGGTCGGCTGGTTCCGTGCGGCTCTCTGGACCGCTCGCCGACTATCGCCGCGTTGCCGTTCTGGGAAATTCCACCACGTCTGCGGGCGGACGCTTGTACTGGGCCGCGACAATTGCATCGATCAAAATATCCAGAGCCGCACGAGCCATGCTGCTCGTCTCGTCATCGCCGCGCAAATAGTGGCAGGCTCGTTCAAGATGGAGGTGGGCGGCGGCAAAGTCGCTAGTCATGGATTCTCCTTTTGCCCGCCGTCCGACAAGGATGGCCATCTCGACTTACCCGAAGGCAAATATCCACAAGCGGATTTGAATCAAATTTGGCCGGTTAACCAGATCTTCAGCAACCCAAGGCGACCTTGCTGTGCGGACACGTGTTGAGCTCCGCCTCAGGCAACAGACCCGCTCCGGGGACCGGGGCGGGTTTTTGCTTGAATGTCGCCTGGGCAGAACTTGACATGGCGCGACGGCTGGAAGTCCGCCATTCGTCCAGGTTGGGCCAACCGGAGCAAGCATGCCTGACGTGGAAACCAGCCGCTACGCGCGCGCTCTCTTTCGCCCGACACCAGCAGATCGACGAGGGCGCGCACCCGGTCGGCCTAAAGCGCGCCGCATCAGCCGTGGTATCGATGCTACACATGCGTGCCAGGCTAGGGCAGCCGGGCCCGGCATGGCCCTAGCCTGGGTTACTGTTATAGCTACAGGTATATTAGTGATTTCTTGACAATCGCTTGGAGCTCTGCTTTCCTTGATTCATTGATAATTAAGTAAGTCGTGCGTTTTTTTGGGGACGGTGTTCGCATGTCAACCTTGGTTGTTGCGGACCCGCGGGGAGTCTATCTCGCCGGTCTGGAGTGGGTTCTGCGGAAGGCTGGCCACAGCGTTGTGGCAAACTGCCATCGCATAATTGACGTTGTCCCGCATGTGGAGCGCCATCGGCCTGATATTGTCGTCATAGGCGTGGACATCGCCAGTCAGCAGACGGCCAGTCTCTCCTCTCGACTGAGAACTATGAACAGCGCGCTGGGCATAATTTTCATCCTGCAACCAAACGGCGGGTTCGGCGTCAAGGACATACAGGAGCTCGACGCCGACGGCTTGCTGCTGGACGGCATCAGCCATAGCTATCTTGTCGAATGCGTAAATGTCGTGGCGGCCGGTCGAAAATGGGTCGACAACAACATCCTCCAGCATCTGTTGATGCCGATATCTCAGCATCATCCCGAGCCGAGGCTTACAGGACGTGAGGCCGAAGTCGCCAGCCTCGTCGTGCGCGGGTTCCGCAACAAGAACATCGCCGAGCAGCTGCACGTATCCGAGGGCACGGTGAAAATGCACTTGCACCACGTCTACGAAAAGCTCCACCTCAGCAGCAGGGCTGAATTGGCCTGGGCGACGTTTGACAAAGCTGCCGATCACCCGGGGACAGGTCACAAGAGCGGGCTTTGACCATCACCTTCGGCCAAGCGTCGAGGCCGCTGCGTCAACATGATATCGGCCACAGGCCGGAAACCCACAGCATATCGATCGCCCGTTACACCAACGCGGTCATCCGCAAGCGCCTGTCGGCGCTCGATAAATCGAAGGATGTATATCGTTCGATCAGGGTGCGGTTATTCACCACAATACTATCGAACCGAGAATGGACGCGTCCTCTCCATCGGCGACACAATAGGTTCGAGGGCTGCAATTCAGGACGCGACCGATGCACTCGGGTAGGTGCAATTCCGGCGTCTGGGGGTGGATCCCTTTTTCTTGAAGCGTTTTAACCAAGGAGAATCTCCATGGCAATCGACATCGTAGCTCAAGACATCATCATCGACGAGACCACCGGTCTTCAGGTCGAGGACGATGATGTTAACCCGTTGGATTCGCCGCACAGCACCGATCCCACGCTGCAATATCTCCTAGGTCTCGACGATGCGGGCGGGCTGACCTCACCGGAGGTCGCCTTCCAGACCGACTTCGTGGTCGCCTCGGCGAGTGCAGGGGAAACCATCACCTCGGTCGTTCTCTCCCAGAACCTCAATGGAACCCCGTTTTCCACCACCGTCGGCGTGAACAGCGACATTCAGACGGTCGATGGCAATTATGTCTGGCTGTTCCAAGACCCAACTCATGCAAACGTCGTGATCGGCGTCATCGGTACCTCTGACAGGACCGTCGCGCCCGACCCAACCGGTCCGCTCGCCTTCTCGCTTGGGCTGAACAGCACCAGCAACACCAATGCGAACCTGTACACGGTCCAGTATGTGCCGTTGTTCCATCCGGACGAGACCAACCCGGACGACCGCATCGATCTGACTGACAAGGTGTTCGCCTCTGTCACGGGGACCACCGTGGTCAATTTCGGCCAGCTTGGTGACGCCCCTCCTGGACACAACAATTGGTATATCCTCGACGCCGACGTAGCGAGCCCGCAGAAGATTCTTGTCACGGCTCACGACAATGGCGCGCAAGCTGAAGTCAACATCAGCACGCAAGGCTTGGGTGTCGCATCTCAAGACGTGCGCTTTGGCCGTGAGCTCCAGATCGACCTGATCAGCGGCGGCACCCAGAGCGCGGGTAAGGACTTTACCAACACGCCAACCGCGCCTGACTACGACGCCCACATCGAGAACGTCTCCGGCGCGGGTTTCTCGGTCTCGCAGTCGACGCCGACCAACACCGTGGCTGACATCGAGATCCACGCCTATAATAATGACGACAACGCGGAAGGCGCTAATCTCCCCGGTGATGACAACGATACGGAGATCAATATCACCGGAGTGACTTTCAAACTGAACGGCGTCGCAACAACAGCCGCGGCCCTGGGCATCACGGTTGATCTCAGCGGCACTGGACTGATCCTTCAGGATGTCGGCGAGGGCGTGACGGTCGACTTCACGACCGCAGGCGGGGCTGGCGGAACCTTTGACCGCTTCACCATCAAGAATATCGACACCGAGAAAGACTATTTCGATGTCAAGGAGGTGCACTTTTCTGGTGCTGTAGCCAACGCCCACAACGAACAGGTCGGCTCCTTCATCAACTTCGACGATGACGGGCCGACACTCTCGATCACGGCCGCGCCGACGGTTGGCGCCGCCGAGGTGGTCGAGGCGAGCGGGGTTGGCGGGCAGAGCCAGGCGACGATCACGCCGCCGACCTTCACGGCAAGCGGGGTCGACGGCTTCACAACCAATGTGACCTACGCCCTGGCCCTGGCGGGCGGGACGGCGACCGGGCTGCTGACGACGGCGGGCAACCATGCGATCACGCTAGTGGCCGACTCGGCCAGCCAGATCTCGGGCCAGTATGACAGCGACGGCAACAACACGCTCGATGCGACGGCGTTCACGGTGACGCTGTCTGGCACGACGGTGACGCTGACGTCGTTGGTTGCCCTTGAGCACTCGAACGCGCCGCAAGGCGCGGGCGAGGACAACTCGCTCGACCTCGGCACTCTGATCAACGTGGTGTCGACGGTGACGGTGACGGACGGCGACGACGACGTCGTGTCGTCGCAAAGCGCGAGCTCGGGGCTGTCGCTGACCTTCAACGACACCGATCCGACGCTCTCGATCACGGCCGCGCCGACGGTTGGCGCCGCCGAGGTGGTCGAGGCGAGCGGGGCTGGCGGGCAGAGGCAGGTGACGATCACGCCGCCGACCTTCACGGCGAGCGCGGTCGACGGCTTCACGACGAATGTGAGCTACGCACTGGCCCTGGCGGGCGGGCCGGCGACCGGGCTGCTGACGACGGAGGGCAACCATGCGATCACGCTGGTGGCCGACTCGGCCAGCCAGATCTCGGGCCAGTATGACAGCGACGGCAACAACACGCTCGATGCGACGGCGTTCACGGTGACGCTGTCTGGCACGACGGTGACGCTGACGTCGTTGGTTGCCCTTGAGCACTCGAACGCGCCGCAAGGCGCGGGCGAGGACAACTCGCTCGACCTCGGCACTCTGATCAACGTGGTGTCGACGGTGACGGTGACGGACGGCGACGACGACGTCGTGTCGTCGCAAAGCGCGAGTTCGGGGCTGTCGCTGACCTTCAACGACACCGATCCGACGATCACGGCACCGTTCGACGGTGACCAGACCGGTGCCCCCGGAACCCCCGAGACGCTGGCTAACACGCTCAACGCGTCGGCTACCGGAGCCTTCGGGTACGACATGACGGACAAGCACACGGCCGCAGAGTATGCGGCGGGTGTTAGCGACTTTGTCGATACCAACGGTGCTTTGGCGGGCACCCAGATCGCGCTGACCGGCACGGTCGACAACGCGCAGAACCCGAATATCACCCAAGCGGTCGCAACCCGCACGGCTGAGACCGATACATCTGCGTCGTTTGCCTTCTCGTTCCACTACGACAAGGACCCAATCACGGCTGGTGTGCAGGACGCTACGGCGGGCGGCACGCTTGTCTTCGACAAGGCTGCCGACACCTACACCGTCACCCTGACCGACGTGATCGACGGGTTCAGTTTCGACGTGCTTCACACCAGCGAGTTGGTGGCGAAAGCGCCCACCGGCAACACGGGACACCCGCTGATCGTCGCGGAGCAGCTGACGCCGAACGGCGATCCGGATCCGTTCTTCGTGCAGTTCACCGCAAACTCGACCACCCAGCAGATCGGCTTCGGGTTCAACTCGACCGGCGACGGAGCGACCGTTGGTGACACCACGTTCAACAACGGAGGTGCCACCCACGACATGATCACCAACGCCCACGAAGACTGGGTGTCTGCAACCCGGGCGACAAACGGGGTCGCCGGTGACACGATCCAGAAGGGTGAAGTGCTGACGTTGCGGTTCTTCCAGGAGAACATCCTGGGCGACGTTAACCCGAATGCTCCCGAGGGCGGCACCGAGAGGCTTGACCCGACCACATCTGCCAGTGGGGTCGTGATCAAGTTCGACGGCATCGGCAGCAGTGAGGACCTGGTCCTGATCCTCGATCTCAGGGACGCCAACGGCAATGAGATCACCAGGGCCGTCAACGTGCAGAACTCGGACCTGATCAAGGGCAACGCCAATGTGCCCTCCCCGTACAACACCGAGTTCACGCTCGATAACAACGATGCCCTCCTGATCTTGGAGAGCAACGACTACAATGATGGCACCGAGACGTTCCAGATCCAGGGCGTGCAGATCATGCAGAGCGCCAATGGGCTGGAGGGTACCGCCATCAACCTGAACGGGGCCATCGGATCGGGCGGTAACAGCAATGCCACCTCTGGTCTGACGGCATGGGACACGACCGATAACGACGTCCTGAAGATCGTGGACATCGGGTTTGTGCAGCAGACCAGCGGGACGATCAGCGCCGACCTCGTCTTCGCCTTCAACGTGGCGGACGCGGACGCGGACCAGACTTTGACGCAGCAGATACTTGTTGACGTCGCCTGACACTTGACCAAACGGGGGCAGCCAATGCTGCCCCCGTACTGCCACCCGCGATCTGTTGCACGAGATGTCATCCAAATGATGAAAACCAACCAACAGCCCCCTGCCCTGCAGGTGGTGATGAAAGAGGCCCGACGCGCCGTCAAGCCGCTTATCTGGTTCAGCGCCGGTATTAACATGCTGATGCTGACCGGGGCGCTGTACATGCTCCAGGTCTACCACCGCGTGTTGGGCAGCCACAGCACGGAGACACTGGTGGTGTTGACGTTGATGGCGGCGACGGCGCTGGCGACAATGGCGGCACTGGAAGTCGTGCGCCAGCGCCTGCTGGCCAAAGTCGGAACGTGGATGAACGCGCGGTTGGCGCCTGTTCTCCTGACCGCATCGGTAGAGTACGCGGCCGCCGCGCCCGGTCAGGTTACCTCCCGCCCGCTGCGTGACCTCGACCAGGTGCGGAATTTCTTCACCAGCCCGAGTATCTACCCGATCCTTGACGCGCCTTGGGCACCGATCTTCTTCGCCGCTATCTTCCTCATGCACCCTTGGTTGGGCTGGCTGGCGCTGTGTGGCGGGATTGTATTGTTCGCATTGGCGTTGCTGAACGAGTACACCACACGCAAGCCGCTGACGGAGGCCGGTAGCGCGCAGTCGCGGGCTTACACGCAGGCTGAGGCCGTGATCCGCAACGCCGAGGTCGTGCAGTCTATGGGCATGTTGAAGCCCCTGCTCGAAATTTGGAAGGTCCGCCAGGACGAGGCGAACGAGGGACATTCCCGCGCCAGCAGCCGGGGCGGCACCATCTCGGCCACCGCGCGCTCCTTCCGTCAGGCCCTCCAGATCGCCATCCTCGGCCTCGGCGCTTATCTTGTATTGCGGAACGAGGCTTCCGGCGGCATCATGATCGCCGCCTCCATCCTGATGGGCCGCGCGTTGGCCCCGGTCGAACAAGCGATCGGCACGTGGAAGGCGACGGTGGGGGCCCGCGACGCCTACAAACGTCTCGTCGCAGTCGCCGGACAGCACCCGGAGGCCACGCCGGCCTTGCCGTTGCCGCGCCCGAAAGGTAAGTTTGAGGCCGAGAACATCGCACTCGCCCGGCAGGGCGGCGGCGAGCCGATTCTGAAAGGAATCAGCTTCCAACTCAACCCGGGCGAAGTGATGGCGTTGATCGGCCCGAGCGCGGCCGGCAAGACGAGTCTGGCGCGAGTGTTGGCCGGCGCTTGGCGCCCATCCGCAGGCCGCGCGTTGCTCGACGGCATGGACGTCGCCCAATGGGCGGCGGAGGACCGGGGCCGTCACGTCGGCTACCTGCCGCAAGACATCGAGCTCTTCGCCGGTACCGTCTCCGAAAACATCTGCCGCTTCGCGACGCTCAACCCCGCGGTCTTCAAGCACGTGGTCAACGCCGCGCAGCTGGCGGGCGTCCACGAACTGATCAAGGGGCTGCCGAAGGGTTACGCCACCGAGATCGGCGAGGCGGGCGCGGTGTTGTCGGGCGGACAGCGCCAGCGCATCGGGCTGGCGCGGGCACTCTACGGCGACCCGGCGCTCCTTATCCTCGACGAACCCAACTCCAACCTCGACAAAGAGGGCGAAGACGCACTGGCCGCCGCCATCGGTATCGCCAAGGCCACGAAAACGACCATCATCTTGATCGCACACCGCCCGAACATCATGGAGAAGGTCGACAAGGTGTTGGTCCTCAACCGCGGCCAGCAAGACCTCTTCGGCCCGCGCGACTATGTCTTCAACGAACTCGCCAACCGCGCCGGCAAGGTGGCCCAGATGCCAAAGGCAGCCCAGCTGCCAACCCTCGAAGTGGTCAAGGAAGTCAAAAAAATTAAAGAGGTCAAAGAAGCATGAGCCGTTCCCCAGAATTGAACGTCGTGCCGTTACCCGTCCCGCCACCCTCCGTGCTGGAACCGGTACCCCTGCGTCTCACGGGCGTGACGTGCACCGGGTTCGCGATCATGTTCCTGTTCTTCGGCGTGGCGGGGGGTTGGGCGGCGCTGGCACCGTTGGACAGCGCCGCAGTGGCTCCGGGCATTATCAAGGTCGCCGGCGACCGCAAGCTCATCCAGCACCTCGAGGGCGGCATCATCGCGGAGTTGAACGCCGCCAACGGTGATATCGTCAAGGCGGGCAAGGTCCTCATCCGACTCGACAACACACAGGCAACGGCGCAGCTTGACCTGATCCAGAACCGGATAGCAACGCGTGAGGCGCTGGCCGCGCGTCTCAGGACTGAGCGTGACGGCAAGGCCGAGATCGAGTTTGATCCGGCGTTGCTCGCAGACCCCGCCACCGCCGTAAAGGACGCGGTGGCCGCACAGCGTGACGTGTTCGCGGCGAAGCACCGCAACTTGAAGGACGAGCGGGAAATTCTCAGCCAGCGCCGTCACCAGACCGAGGAAGAGATAACGGGACTAGAGGAACTTATCGTCACCGAGGACAAGCAGATCGAGGCGATCGAGGGTGAAACCAAAGACCTTGAAAGTCTGCTCAAGAAGGGGCTGACCACCCGCGAGAGGAACCTGTTGCTCAGACGACAACAGCGGGTGGTAGAGGGGGAGCGCGCTACCAACGTCGCGGCAATCGCTCGTGCCAGAAGCGCCATGGCCGAGATTGAGATGCAAATTTTGAACCTCAACACAGTGCGGCTGAACGAGGCCGTCGAGGAGTTGAGCAAGGTCGAGGCGGAGTTGTTTGACCTCAGACAGGAGGAGCGTTCCGCCAAGGACGTGCTTACCCGTACCAATGTCGTCGCCCCAGTTGACGGCATCGTCATGGACCTGAAGGTCCACACGGCGGGCGGTGTCGTGAAATCCGGTGAGACATTGATGACAGTCGTGCCGCTCGGACAACAACTCGTGGTCGAGGCTATGGTCAAACCAGAGGATGTCGAGACGATCGCGCCCGGACAGCCCGCGCGCGTCAGCTTCCCGGCCTTCGCCCGCTACAACCTGCCACCACTCGACGGCGTCGTGGAGATCGTGTCGGCTGACCGCATGGTGGAGGAGCGCAGCGGCGCACCGTATTTCGCCGCAACCGTGTTGATCGACAAGAGCGAACTCGCCAAGCTGGAGGGCCGTAAACTGCTGCCGGGCATGTCGAGCGAGGCGCTGATCCGGACAGGTGCTCGCACCGTGCTTTCTTACCTCGCCGAGCCGATCACGCAGAACTTCCGCCGAGCCATGCGGGAAAAATAGGCCGCCCAACGTCTTCTTCATCTGACCAGATAAAAAACCGGCCCCGCGCTCGTGCATGGCCTTGCAATTAAGTGCCTGAATTGGGCATTAAGTTATGAGGTGGATTCATGAATGGCGCGCAGCAACGTCAACGACCTTCTTGCCTTCCTGGCTGTGGCGAAGGAGCGAAGCTCCACCAGGGCGGCCGCGCAACTCGGCGTTTCGCAGTCTGCGCTCAGCCATACGATCCGAGGGCTTGAAGAACGGCTCGGGCTCCGGCTGCTGACCCGCACCACACGCAGCGTCTCTCCGACGGAAGCGGGCGAACGCCTGCTGCAAAATGTTGGTCCGCGGTTTGAAGAGATCGAGACGGAACTCGCCTCGCTGAGCGAGCTGCGCGACAAGCCCGCCGGCACCATCCGCATCACGGCTGGCGAATATGCGGCCGACACGGTCCTCTGGCCCGCTCTGGCCAGGCTGCTGCCGGACTATCCCGACATCAAGGTCGAGATCGTCGTCGACTACGGCCTCACCGACATCGTCGCGGAGCGCTACGACGCCGGCGTTCGTCTCGGCGAGCAGGTGGCAAAGGACATGATCGCCGTGCGCATCGGGCCCGATATGCGCATGGCGGTCGTCGGCGCGCCGTCCTATTTCGCCAGGCGCAAGCCACCAAAGACACCGCAGGATCTGATGGCGCACGACTGCATCAATCTGCGGCTGCCGACCTATGGCGGGCTCTACGCCTGGGAGTTCGAGAAAAACGGGCGCGAGCTCAAAGTGCGGGTGGAAGGGCAGTTTGTCTTCAACACCTCTGCGCTCAGGCTGAACGCGGTGCTGGCCGGGTTTGGGCTGGCGTACCTGCCCGAGGATCAGGCGCGGGCTCACATTGCGGAAGGGCGCCTTGTCCGTGTGCTCGCCGACTGGTGCCCGCCCTTCTCGGGCTGTCACCTCTACTATCCGAGCCGAAGGCAGAACTCGCCGGCCTTCGCCGTGCTCGTCGACGCGCTGCGCTTTCGCGACTGAAAGGAGAGGCCGCCGCTCGCGCGGTTGATACTAAACCGACGCGACGCCGATGCCCGCGTCAGGCCGCTTTACGCTGGGATTTCCATGTCTCGTGGTGCTTGCCCCACGCCGACATGACAGTCACCGCATCGTTCAGACTAAAGCCGAGCGGCGTGATCGAGTATTCCACGCGCGGCGGCACCTCGTCATAAGCGCGCCGGCTGATGAGCCCGTCGGCTTCCATCTGCCGCAATTGCTGCGTGAGCACCTTCTCGCTGACGCCAGGCAACAACCGGCGCAATTCTGCAAAGCGGTATGGCCGCAGGTGCAGTTCCCATAGCAGCGAGGTTTTCCACTTTCCGCCGATGGCCTGCAACGCGGCAGCAAAACCGCAGCTGTCTGGTTCCTTGCGCCTCATTTGGCAGCTCCTGTCATGATGGCGATAGCTTACCTCAAGGTGCGTACTTCTCAACGCAGCAAGAATTTATATCTTCGGATCGAGCGCGCCAAACATAAAACGGACCCTCGTCGAGAGGGCCATCAGTCTATCGGAGAAGCTATTATGACATCAAATGTCTGCGTGCTCGGCGCGGGCCGAATGGGCTCGTCCATTGCTCGAACGCTGCTCGATCGCGGCTACACAACGTGGGTCTGGAATCGGACCGCGGCAAAGTGCGAGCCATTGGCGGCCCTTGGCGCCAAGGTCGTCCCTTCCGTGGAGGCTGGCATCCAGGCGGCCGAAATCGTGATCATCAATGTTCTCGACTATGCCGCCAGCGATGCTTTGCTGAAGCGGGATGGCATCGCTTCGGCATTGGCCGGCAAAGCCGTTGTGCAACTCACGGCTGTCCAGTTGATAGATGGGTAACACTTTGAACCGGATACATGGGTTACAGTTTTCCCCCTGTGCTGTCGGCCGCAGCGCCAAGCGGTCTGGTTGGCGCGGCGCTGCGGCGGACAAGTTTCATGCGCCTGGTGTCGAGGATGCCGAGCGGATGGGCATGGAAGCTGAGCGCCCATTCACCATCCTCGGTCTCTGCGGCGGCGACCGCTTCGCCGGCCAGCGTCTTGGAAACGTAGATGAAGCCGCCATTCCACCTGATCTCGCCGTTGTGACGCACGCTGCGCACCGCCGCCTCGGCCGGATAGTCGGGCTCGGGCGGTGTCGCGGGCATGGCGCGCGGCGAGGCGCGGTAATGCTGCGCCGGGGTGTCCATGGCCAGCGCCTCATGCGGACGCTCCTCATTGTAGCTGCGCCGGAAGGCCTCGAAGGCCTGGCTCTGGGCCATTCTGTCGGCCTCCGGCGTCTTGGCCAGCGGCAGCATGGTCAGGTGGAAGCGCTCGTGGCGCCCGTTCTGCTGCGGCTTGCCGGGCGCGATCCGCTCCAGCGTGATGCCGAGCTTGATGAAGCGCACCGAAAGCGGCGTCAGCCCGGTGACGCCGGCCGATGCGAAAGGCGGGCCATTGTCGCTTCTGAGCCGATCTGGCAGACCATGCTCCTCAAACAGCCGCTCGAATACCGGCCAGGCCTCATCGTCCGCCGTCGAGCCCGTCGCTTCGAGCGCCAAAAGGTAGCGGCTCGACGCATCCATCACCGTCAACGGTTCGCAGCGCCACCCGTCACGGGTCCGGAACCAGCCCTTGTGATCGCCCGTCCATACCGCGTTCGGCTCCTCGGCTTGCGGCCATGGTCCGTTGCCACAGGCCCGCAGCCGTGCCCGCTTGCGGACGCTGACAAGCCCGTGCCGCGCAAGGATCGCACCAGCCGTCGAGGCCGACGGCCACAGCAGCTCGGGAGCGGTGCGCTTGAGCCGCGCCATGATCTTCTTCGGGCCCCACAGCGGGTGCGTCTCCTTGGCCGCAACGATCCGCTCCACCAGATCCAGGGCCGTCGCTCGGCCATGATTGAGCGGCGCCCGCGGCAGATCATGCAGGCCTTCCGGGCCGAGCGCGCGATAGCGACCAAGCCATTTGTAGCCGGTCTTGCGCGATACGCCGTAGGCCACACAAAGCTCGCTCATCGTCTCCTCACCCGCCAGGCACTCCACAACAAACCGAAGCCGCTCGTCCATGATGCCAGTCTCTTGCCAAACCATCGCCGGTCCTCCCGGCGGACAAGAAAACTGTCACCCATGCAATCGGTCCATTCTGTTACCTATCTATCCGGTTCGGACACCTCCGGCTCGCCGCGTCTGGCACGGGAAGAAGCGCGCTGGGTGGAGGCGCATGATGCCGGCTATCTGGACGGGGCGATCATGGCCACTCCGGATTTCATAGGCAAACCAGAGACCGCGCTGCTTTATTCGGGTTCCCGCGACGTTTACGAGAAGCACAAGCCGCTGCTTTTCGCGCTCGGCGGCGGCACGAGCTATGTCGGCGAGCTGCCTGGCCAGGCCTCTGCGCTCGATACCGCTCTGCTCACCCAGATGTGGGGCGGGCTCTTCGGGGCACTCCAGGGCATGGCCGTCGCCGAGGCCGAAGGTCTCGACCTGGAGACGTTCAGGAGCCATCTTTCCGCATTCAAGCCGGTCGTCGATGCCGCTCTGTTCGACGTGGTGGATAGAACAAATGCGCGCCGTTTTGCCGGCGACGACGCAACCCTCGCCTCATTGGGTGCCCACTACAGCGCCTTCCAGCACCTGCTTGAGGCATGCGAGGAGCGAGGTCTCGACGCGGCTATGCCGCGCGCCATGGATATGATCTTTCGACAGGCGCTTTCGCGCGGGCGCATGGAAGATGATTTCGCATCTCTCGCGCCCCTGTTTCGAAACGGTTCGCCGCGCATGAGCCGGGAGCCAGCGAATGCATAGCGGCAAGACGAGAAGAACCGCGACCTGCTCGTGCCGGGGCGTGGAACTCGTCCTCGTGGGAGAGCCGCGACGCGTCTATGCGTGCAGTTGCCTGGAGTGCCAGCGATGTACCGGAACGGCGTTCTCGTATCGGGCCATCTACGCCGACTCCGCCCTCGTCGACCAGAAAGGCGAGACCAGATCCTGGCGCAGAACCGGCTCGTCGGGACAATGGTTGGAGCAGACATTCTGCACCACGTGCGGGTCGGTCGTTTTCATGCGGGCAGAAGGGCTGAAGGATGCGCTGTCGGTATCGGTCGGCTGTCTGGAGGACCCGGAATTCCCGACCCCGATAAGGCTCCATTGGCCTGAGAGAAAGCATAAATGGCTTTGTTTGGAAGGCTTGCCCGAAGCAGTCGCCTCTTGAGGAGCGGATCACCCAGAGCAGCGCGACACTTGGCTTGCGGCAGGGCGGATAGCTGCCGCGGGCGACTGCGACCCGAAGGCTCCCTTGCAACACTTTGCACTCCTCGACGTTCTCCCTCGGCTTCGCCCGGTGGGCTGCGGAAAACCGGCAGGCCGATCATAGTCGCCTTTGGTCGCGTTGTGGTTGGGCCGGCCGAAGGAGGACGCAATGACGAAAGAGAGCAACAACACGCAGCAAGTTCTGCAGTGCATGACAACCGAGCACTTCGTGCTGCAGACCGCCCGCGCAGCCACGATTCAAGAAGCGAACCAGCGCGCCAATCTGTTCCTCACGTCGGTCTCAAGCGTAACGATCGCTCTGTCATTCGTCGCGCAAGTCACGGAAATGGGTATGCCTTTCGTGCTGTTCAGCCTGATCCTGCTGCCTTGCCTGTTCTTCATCGGTCTGGTCACCTTCGTGCGCGCCGTGCAGGTTGCGATCGAGGATATGGTGCACGCTCGTGGCATGGCGCGGATCCGGCACTATTACGTCGAAATCGCGCCAATCATGCAAAAGTACCTCATCCATTCCACGCATGATGACCGCTCGGCGGTGCTCGTCGACAAGGGCTTCAACCCGTCGCCCCTGCAGTATTTCATGACGACCGCAGGCATGGTGAGTACGATCAGCGGCGCGATCGCAGGCGTCTTTACGGGCATAGTGGCAACATCGGTAATCGGCTCGGGAATGTCGCTCGGGGTTATTTCCGGAATTTTGGCTTTCGTTACAAGCATCCTGCTGCTGCGGCATTACCACGCCCGAGCCTGGGCGGCGGCCGAGCAGAAATTGATGACACTTTTCCCGGGCGTGCCCGGCAAATGACGTCACTCAGCCCTGCTCGCCCCTACGCCGGTTGCAGCTGCCCGCGGCAAGGCGCGACCGCGCCAGGCAGAATCGCAGCCCTCGTCAGTCGAGCGGTTCATGCTGATAGAGCTCATCCATGCTGAGCGATGCCAGCGCAGCAAAGGGCGCCTGCTTTTTCACACGGCCGCCGCTCAGGATCACCACGTCGTCGCAGAACGAGATGGTGCTGTGATGATGGCTGATGACTATGGTCGTGCGGCGGCCGGCCCTCGACTTCAGGGTTTCGACGATTGCCGCTTCCGACAGTCCGTCCACCGCATTGGTGGCTTCGTCCAGGATGAGGATGTCGGGATCGCGCACCAGGGCTCTCGCCAGTGCGATCCGCTGCCGCTGTCCCGCTGAAAGATTGACGCCCCTGTAGCCGACGACCGTCTTGTAGCCTTGCGGCAGATGTTCAATGAATTCGTGCGCCTCGGCCAGCCTTGCAGCGCGCTCGGCATCGCCGGCCGAGGCTGCGTCCTGCCCGTAGATTATGTTGTCGAAAATGGTGCCGTCCACCAGTTCGAGGTCCTGGCTGGCAAGCGCGATATGCCTTCGCCATTGGCTGGGATCGATCTGGTCGAGGGGTGATCCATCGACGAGAATTCTACCGGTATCAGGCTCGACAAAGCGGCACAGGAGATTGACGATTGTCGTCTTGCCCGCGCCTGACCGGCCGATAAGCGCCGTCGAGCGGCCGCTGCGGATTTCGAAAGCCGCCGAATGCAGCACCACGGCACGCCGGTCCTTGCCGGAATAGGTAAAGGTCACGTCATCGAACTTGATTCCCTGGCCCAGGCCGCGAAAGGGTCCGCTGCCTTGTGGAGGCTCGGGCTTGTCGGATGGATCCAGCATCCAGACCACCTCTTCAAGCGATCCGCTCAGGCCCTGCAACTGGCTCCAGGCCATTTGCAAGGCCCGCATATACGGCTGCAGCCTGTAGAGCAGGATGACGAACGCGACGATCAGCGGGAAACTCACGCCCACGAACCAGGCGCCGATCACCACCGCCAGAAAGAGCATCGCGTGGAGGACCTCGGTCAGCGGCGGCAACGCGCCCTGGCGGGTAAGCAGGACGAAAGCAGCGCGGCGAACCCCATCCGATGCCCGATCGAATACCGCCTTCTCGCGGCTCTCCTGTCCGAAAATGCGGATCAGACGCCCGGCATGCACGAGGTGGAGCATCTGCGAGGCGAGATCGCTGTTGCGCGAGGCGACGCTGCGGCTGGGCGCCTTCAAATTGGCTGACAGCACAGCGTGCGCGATCTGAACGAGAACCAGCCCCAGCGTGACCAACAGCGTCATCTGCCAGGAAAGCAGGAGCAGAAAGACCAGCAGGATGATTGCAGCCGAGGCGCTGACGATGGCCGCCAGCATGATCTGGATCGCATCCGATGCCCGCCAGGATTCGTTGGAGATGATGTTGAGCAGCCGTCCGGGACTTTGCTGCAGGAAGAATGGGTAACCCACCCGCAGCAGCTGCTCCGACAGCGCGCTGCGGATCGAATGGCTGGCTTTGCCATAGATAAAGGTCGTCAGCAGCGTGTTTGCGAAGGCGAAGACGTTCTTTAGGACGATCGAGCCGAGGATGGCGGCCGAAATGACGATCAACCGGTCGCGCTCGCTCAAGCTCGATCCGACGTGCTGGAACACGGCAGAAAAGCCGGCCATTCCGGTTTGATCCCCCTGCCCCATGATGATGCCCAGCAAGGGGATGATCAAGCCTATGCCAAAACCTTCAAGAGCCGCGCTGACGAGACCCAGCACCACCACGGCGGGAAGCAGGCGCAACTGCTTCCTTCCAAGCGCGCGGCGCAGCATCGGCAGGCTCGGCGGAACCAGTCGCATTATGGCGTATTCACCCTCGCCTCGGCATTTGCCTGTTGATCCTGTGCCTGTTGATCCTGTGCTTGTTGATCCTGCCGCACTTGCGGCGCCTGCGGCCATCTCGCCAGCAAAAGCACGGCGAACTTGGCCGCGCCGAGCATATTCATGACGACGATCGGCCAGTGCGACAGCTTGAGTTCGCAATCGAACGCAGGACCCTTCACCAATTCCCGGAATGCCGATCTGACTGCCCAGTAGAAATGGCGAAGCAGCCAGGGCGCACGGCGAACATGTTTCAGGCACAGCCCGCCATTGCCCATGCTATAGTCGCGGTGGAGTTTTTCGATGGCTTTGCGATCTCGCCGGCCGTGATGGTGGAAGATCGTCATATCAGGCACATACTCGACCGGGATGCCGAGCAGCACCGCTCGCACGAGGTAATCCGTATCCTCCGCGGAGCGCAGCGGGCCGCCGGCGCCGAACCGCTCGTCGAAAAGCCCGATACGGGCCGCAACATCGCGGTGCATCGTCATGTTGCATCCCAGCACGAAGCCGCCGGGATGAACATCCGATGTAAGCCGCTCGCGGACCGGCGACCGCTTGATCGTGAACGGCAGATCCCTGGCATCGCCGATCTCGACGCGGCCTCCCCGGACGACCCGTTCCCCGGTCGCATAGTGTCGCTGCAAATCGCTGAGATAGTCACCATGGACCTGACAATCATCATCGACGAAGACCAGCACACGGCCCCGTGCGCGCGCCAGACCGGCGTTGCGGGCCGCTGCCAATCCGGGTCGTGGCTCGCAAATAGCCTTCAATGGAATGTCCGACAGTTCGGCGATGCTGGCCAGGCGCTCTGCCGTGCGGTCGGTCGAGCCGTTGTCGACAACCACGAGTTCGGCCGCGAAGGCAGGATGGGCACGGCACGCGGCCTGGATCGACTTGATGCAAGGCTCAAGCACCGCAACGCGGTTGCGTGTGCAGACGATGAAGCTGACCTCGGGCGCTGGTCCATGCTGCGACCCGACCGAATTGGCCGCAGGCATCGTCGCGCGGTTATGCTGCAGAAGCTGGTCGGACTTGACTGTCATTCTAACTCGACCCAAGGGAAGGCAGAACCGCTGCGGCCGGCACGGACTGCAAGTACCGCGACAAGGCGTCGACCTGCCTGGTCGCCGACATCGAGACGAGGCTGAACCGCGGCGCGTAAGCGCCGGCACGCAATGCGTACCGCTCGCGACGCCGAATGAGGTCCCATTTCGCGGTCCGCGTCAGGAACTCGTGCGTCAGCAGCGGTTGCATCTCATCTGATATGAGTTGGTAGAGGAAATAGAACAGGTTCAGCGTGCCGGCCTCATAGCTAGGCCTCGTTTCCGCCGGCAGTCCGGAAATTCTCGCTTCCAGTGCCAGAAGCCATTCGGCGGCACGGCCTACCGTATCCGTCGAGACAACATCGCCGATGTCGCGCAGGTCCCGCGTGTTTTGCGCGAGTTCCTCCCGCTCAAGGGTCTCGGCCACGATCTTCAAATGTGTCCTCCGCATTTCCCCCTTGTGCCTGTTCGTCACGCTTTCGCCGTGGATACGATAGGCAATCAGGTTTTCGGGGATCATTGCGGCCGGGTAACGGTCGGTAAGCCGTCTGAAGAGATCGAAATCTTCGGCGTGCCTGTAGCTCCCGTCGTAATATAGATCGCCGCCCCTTATGACGTTCCTATTATAAACCACTGTAGGATGCATGAATATCGTGAAGAACATCGACAATATCCGAAGGAGATTTTCTTGGAGCGCCGGATCGGGCAAGCCTTTGACGATGCGGTTGCCAAGCAGGAAATCCACGCCCGCGCCACACAGAGCAAGGTCGGGTCGCTGGTTGAAGAGTGCTACCTGACGTGACAAGCGCCAGGGATAGGCAATATCGTCCGCGTCCATCCTGGCGACCAGATCACCCTGAGCCACAGCCAGCCCTTCATTCAGGGTTGCGACGAGGCCGCGGTTTTCTCGTGAGATGATGGAGATGCGATCGTCGGTCTGGCGGCACTTCTGCAGGATCTGCAGGGAGTTGTCCGTCGATCCATCATCGATCGCGATGATCTCCAGGCGATCGTAATCCTGCCGCAGGATGCTGCCGAGCGCGGCAGCCAGATAAGGTCCGGCATTGTAGATCGGCAGCAGAACGGACACCAAAGGAGCAGCCATGGTCAGCTCCGATCTGTTCGCGGGAGGTCGCGTGCCAAGGATGATGTGCGGCCACTGAGACGGGCTCCTGCTGTCCTCCCGAGCCACCCGCCACCGTTCGTTTTGACGCCTGTCGGGATGACAGCGCCGGCTCTTGGCGCAACATAGGAAAAATGGCGTTTGAGGCTGTTGAGCGGCTTTTCGAAAAACAGCCATGAGACTGAAGCCACGATGAGCGTCGCCGTTCCCGCAACCAGGAACCGCCCCGGCCCTTGCTCCGAAACATTGAGCGGGATCCAGGGCTGGGACATGACGGCCAGCGACAGGACGATCGGATGGTATAGGTAAACGCCATAGCTGACGCGGCCAAGGGCCAGCAGTGGCGGCAGTTCGAGAAGCCTGCCCCGGTAACCGCCGATGCCGGACGAGCAGCTCGCCACGACCACGACAAGCGGCGCGAGAGGCAGGACTTCCAGCAGCAGCCAGCGGCCCCATTCCTGCACGGGATTTGCCGGCGCCGGCGCAAGCCACTGCAGGACGAAAAACGCGGCCGCGAGGGCCGGCCAGCCACGTCGCAGCCACTGCGGCAAGCCGGCGGCTCTGGTTCGGTAAACTGCAAGCAGCGCACCTGTCGCCAGCGCGTCCATCGATGCCGGCGGAAGCAGGTCGCGCGCGAGGTCGGGACTTCCAGCGATCGGCCAGTAAAAGCGATACGACAGCGACAGCAGGATGACGCCGATACAGATCGATTGAAGACGCCGGCGCGGCGCCAGCAACACGATCAATGGCCAGACGATATAGAACTGCTCCTCGATGCTCAGGCTCCAAAGATGGGCAAGGACCCAAGGCGTCCATTCGTTGCGCAGCGCGAACCAGAAATTCGACAGATAAAGCGCATGCCAGACCAGCGATCCCCTCGACTGCTCCAGATCGACCAGCCAAACGAAACCCAGCACGGCAAAGTAGGGAGGGAATATGCGCAGCGCTCGCCTGATGTAGAAGGATTTGAGTGCTGGCGCCGTTTCGAATTCAGCGGCCGAGCGCGCGTCCAGAAGAAGGCGCGTGATCAGAAACCCGCTCAGCACGAAGAACAATCGCACGCCGATGTGGCCCCAGAAGGAAGACCCTCCCGCCGCAAAGAAATGCGAATACATCACCATCGTCACCGCGATGGCCCTCAGCGCGTCCAATTGCGTGTCACGTCTCATCGGCCGCGCCCGCCAGTTGGATGTCCCCGCCGAAATTGCCGCCGCCGCAGGCGTTCGCCGCGGGCCACTTTGCGGATGACGGCGCAACATGGCTGATCGTTTTTGCTCGAAGCGCAGCGTCTTGCGCGGGCTCCGGAGGTTCGGGCGGGGCTACCAAATAGCTCTGCGCCATCCCCGCCAGTGGGCCTACCAAATTGCAGATTGCGTCAACACCACGCTTCACCGGGCCTCCAGCGAGAATTGCCAAGGATAGTCTCTTCACGCAATCGAATGCCCCGGGGCGACGATAGGAAAAAAATGCTGCGCCGCAACACAAAATGTTAACGCTGTTGAAATAGTCGCGTGAGGCGCGGTCTGCGAAATGCGCGAAAACCGCCGGAATTGCCCTACTTTGGCAGTTTTGCGTCCGAATCCCGGACTTATCCACACCTCATATTGGCGCGAGCGCGCTGCGCTGCAGCATGACCGATCGCTAATCAAGAAAGAAATCGGGCCCACAGACCTGACCTAAACAGAGCACAAAGCTCCTGTCGTTGCCGATGGGGTCTCGTAGTTGGGGGTCAAAAGCTGGCATAGTTTATGTCCACTTTTGACCCCCTGCGCCCACTCTCGGCCAATCCTTACGCCGGTTGCAACTCCCTGCGCGGCAGCCGCGGGAAGGCGATCGCCACCGCCACCGCGCCGAGCCCGACAAGGGCCGAGCCGATGAACAGCCAGGAATAGCTGGCATAGGCATCGAACACCATGCCGCCGGCGAGCGGGCCGAAGGCCATGCCGATGCTGGACAGCATGGTGACGGCACCAAACACCGTGCCGAGGATGCGCTGGCCGAAATATTCGCGCGCCAGCACCGCATAGAGCGGCATCACGCCGCCATAGGTGGCGCCGAAGATGATGGCGAGCGTGTAGAATTGACCAAGCTCGCTGACGGCGAGATAGGCTGCGATGACCACGGACTGTATCGCCAGACCGGTAATCAGCACCGGCTTGACCCCCAGCCGGTCGGCAAGCACGCCGTATAGAAGCCTGCCGCCTAAGCCGGCCAGGCCCTCGATGCTGTAGATGCTGACCGCCGCCATCGGCGCTATGCCGCACAGCATCGCATAGCTCACCATGTGGAAGATTGGCCCGGAATGCGCCGCGCAGCAGGCAAAGAAGGTCAGTGCCAGAACGATGAATTGCGGCGAGCGGAACGCTTGTGGAACTGACATGCCGGTATCGTTGGCGGCAATATCGGCGGCTGCGCCGTCGGCGGCAGGCTTGGGCGGCTGGCGCACCAGCAATGCGGCCGGCACCAGCAGCGCCCATGCCGCGACGCCGATGACGAACATGGCGGTGCGCCAGTCATAGGCCGTGATCAGCCATTGCGCGAAGGGCGAGATCGTCATCGGCGCCACGCCCATGCCCGCCGAGACCAGGGAAACGGCCAAGCTGCGATTGGTGTCGAACCAAGCGGCGGTCAGCGCGATCATCGGCGCGAAGAAGGCGCTTGCCGCCAGGCCGACGAGCACGCCATAGGTGATCTGGAAGACAAGCAGCGAGCCGGTGCGGCTGGCCAGCACCAGCGCCAGCCCGAGCAGCAACGCACCTGTCATCACCACGATGCGGGCGCCGTAGCGATCGTAAATGGCGCCCCAGGCGAAGCCGCCGAGGCCCATTACCAGGAAGTTCAGCGTCATAGCGCTCGATATGCCGGCGCGCGACCAATCTGTGTCGAGCGCCATCGGTTCGAGGAAAATCGCCAGCGAGAACATCGCCCCGAGGGCGACACAGGTCATCACAGCACCTGCCGCGACGATGACCCAACGATAGGAAAGGCTCATGTTTTTCTCCCGAGATCGTTTGGACACGGCGCGACTTCTTTCGAGCTTCGTCACACCGCTTGCGTCCGAAGGACGATGGCGACATTTCGAATCCTACAATCCGGTTGCGTTTTTTATCCAGTCGGGAAATCGCCCCACTCAATTGCTCCATTGCATTGACCGTGCACTGTCCTGAGCTAGATTTCCAACCTGGCGATCAGGAGCTAACAGGCATGGAACTTCATCGCGGCCGTCTCATCGACCACGTCCAGCTGGTGGTCAGGGATCTCAAGGCCAGCCGCCGCTTCTACGAGGCGGTTTTCAAGGTGCTCGACGTTCCCATCGGCGGCAGCGCCGAGGATTATTTCTGGGCCGACGAGCTGTTCGTCTCCAGCATCGACAGCCGGGCGGCCAACGGGCAACTGACCGGGCGCCACCACCTTGCCTTCCAGGCAAAGGACCGCGCGATGGTCGACGCCTTCTACAAGGCCGGCCTCGATGGCGGCGGCACGGACAATGGCGCACCGGGCGAGCGGCAGCACTACCATCCCGGCTACTATGCCGCCTTCCTGCTCGATCCCGACGGCAACAACATCGAGGCCGTCTTTCACGGGCCGGCGAACCGCAGCGCCGCTTCGGTGAAGATTACGTTTTAGCTCGATGGACAGGGATTCTCGTTACGTCGCGCCGCGCCAGGGCTTGATATTAAACTTCAACGCAGCGACGCTCAAAGGCTACCGCATGGCCATCGAGGAAGCGCCGCTGTCTTTGCCACGGAGCGCCTGCCCTATCGCGTCAGCGCCGCCATCTGGCTCGCCAGGAAGTCGACGAACAGCCGGGCGCGGACCGGTAGCTGCCGCCCATACGCATGGACGATGTGCACCGGCATGGTCGGCATCGCCACCTCGGGCAGGATGCGGACCAGACGGCCGGTGTCGAGATCGTCCTGCACGGCAAACTGCATCAGATGCGCGATGCCGGCTCCGGCAAGCGCCGCTTGCCGGATGGCGCCGCCGTCATCGGTGTCGAGTCGCCCGTTCGGCACGATCACCGTGCCGTCGGCCAAGGTGACGGGATAGGGCCGGCCGGCCATCTGGTAGCGGACGAAGTCGTGGTTCTGCAAATCCTCGATCGAGGCCGGCCGGCCGCGCCGTTCGACATAGGCGGGCGACGCCACCAGCACGATCGGCAGATTGGCGATCTTGCGAGCGATGAGCCCGGTGTCCGACAGCGCCCCCATGCGCACCGCGACGTCATAGCCTTCGCGGATCAGGTCGGCGTGGCGGTCGGTGACGCTGAGCTCGAGCTTCACCTCGCCGTGCTGAGCCAGGAACGCTTGCGCCCATGCGGCGATCAGGCCGCGCCCGAGTTCGACGGATGCCGTGACGCGCAGCAGGCCGCGCGCCGTATCGGCAATCTGGACGATGTCCTCGGCATCGTCGAGCGCTCTCAGCAAAGGCGCGACCCGCTCGTAATAGGCGAGGCCTTCGCTGGTCAGTGCCAGGCGGCGCGTCGAGCGCTGGATCAGCCTGACGCCCAGCCGCCGCTCGAGCCGCGCTACGCTCTTCGACACCGCCGACGGGCTGGAGCCGACCAGCCGGCTGGCGGCATGGAACGAACCGGCATCGACCGTGCGCACGAAGGCGACGAGACCGGCGGTCTTTTCGAGGATGGTGGTCATTCAAGAATTCCAGGCACGAAAGAACCGATCGAGGCGATCCTAATACGCTATCCCATCACTATTAAATACCGCTCATCGTCAACGAAGGAGAGATTTGATGAGCAAGCTGAACGGCAAGGTGGCCATCGTCACCGGCGCCTCCAAGGGTATCGGCGCCGGCATCGCCAAGGGTCTTGCGGCGGCCGGTGCCGCCGTGGTCGTCAACTATGCTTCGTCGCGGGAAGGTGCGGACCGCGTCGTTGCCGCGATCAAGGCCGCAGGCGGCCGAGCCATTGCCGTCCACGGTGACGTGTCGCAAGCGGCCGACGTGCGCCGCCTGTTCGAGGCCGCCAAATCGTCGTTCGGCGCGGTGGACATCCTGGTCAACAACGCCGGCGTCTTCGCATTCGAGCCGCTGGAAGCGGTGACCGAGGCCGAATTCCACCGTGAGTTCGACACCAATGTGCTGGGCACCATCCTGACCATCCGGGAAGCGGTGAACCATTTCGGCGCCGGAGGCGGCAGCGTCATCAACATAAGCTCGGTCGCCAGCCTCAACCCGCAGCCGAACTCGCTGGTCTACGCCGCCACCAAGGGCGCGGTGGATTCGATCACGCTGTCGATGTCGCGAGAACTGGGCGCCCGCAACATCCGCGTCAACGCCATCGCGCCCGGCGGCGTCGACACCGAAGGCCTGCAGCGGATCGGCATCGTCGGCAGCGAGTTCGAGAAGCAGGTCATCGCCATGACCCCGCTCGGCCGCTTCGGCCAGCCCGACGACATCGCCCGAATCGCGGTGTTCCTCGCCTCAGACGACGCGTCCTGGCTGACCGGCGAGCGCATCACCGCCTCGGGGGGCTGGCGGTAGGCATCGAGCGCGGACTGCGCCGTTTCACGGACCCAAGCAGCGACATTGATCACCGGCAATCGATGACGGGGGCGATCTGTGCCCTATGTTGCGACGAGGGAGGAGCGCCGTTCGGTACCGATGACGGCGAGGAACCAGGAAGATGACGGACGACGAAAGAGCAATCCGAAAGCTGGTCGAGACGTGGATGGATGCGAGCAAGCGTGGAGACACCGCAACCGTCCTCAGCCTGATGACGGACGACGCGATCTTCATGGTTCCCGGCCGGGAGCCTTTCGACAAGGAGATCTTCGCAGCGGCCGCGCAGGAGATGGCCGGCGTTCACATCGACGGCACGAGCGATATCGTGGAACTACAGCTTCTCGGCGACTGGGCCTTCATCCGCAGCCGCATCGACATGACCGCGACCCCGCCGAATGGCGAGCCGGTCCATCGATCGGGATATGCGCTGATGCTCCTGCGCAAGGAGGCGGATGGTGCATGGCGGCTGGCCCGCGATGCGAACCTGCTGACCGTGCAAGGCTAGAGCCGGTCTCCGGCATCCCGGCCCCGGAGGCGCGCCAGGGGAAGCGATAAGATGGCAAAGATGCGATGCAGGTCGCCCTGAACAGCGTTCTCCTCCTCCACCTGATCACACCGGCAACAGGGCGTTCGGCTTGACATCGGCGATCGAGGCGAAAGTGTGCGTTTCGCGCACGCCGGGCAGTGGCAGGATGACCCGCTGCAGGAAATCCTGGAACACCGCCATATCGGCGATCCGCGCCTTGACCAGATAATCGAAACCGCCAACCACCATATGGCACTCCAGAACCTCCGGAGCTTTCGCCACGGCTTCGGCGAAGCGGTCAAAGACATGCGGCGCCGTGTGGTCAAGCCGGACCTCGATGAACACCAGCGTTCCCCGGCCGACCTTGCGCGGATCGAGCACGGCCCTGACCGCGGTGATGAACCCGTCGCGGAACAGCCGCTTCACCCGCTGGCTGGTTCCGGTCGGCGAGAGCCCGACACGCCCGGCAAGATCAAGCGTCGTCCGGCGCCCGTCCTCCTGCAGCAGCCGGAGCAGGCTGCGGTCTATCTGGTCGAGATCGCTCATCTCACAATCCACGCTATCTCAGGGATTTATATGCTAATTTCACGCAGAGATGTCAAAATCAACGTATTTCATCACATAAAACCCCGCAATAGCCTGCGCTTCCCTCACCCACTCAAAGCGAACGTGGTGAGCCAATTCGACGAACACAGGAGTGCAGGATGACCAAGGAAGCGTTCAGCCCAACCGGCAAGAGTGCGGCGGAAATCAGCAAGGGAGCGACCGAGATCCTGGTGCTGAGCGAAGCCGACGTGATGGCGTGCATCGACCTCAGCCAGCTTCTCGATGTTCTGGAAGACGGCTTCAAGGCGCTGTCACAAGGCAAGGTCGTCAATCCACCCCGACCACAACTCGACATCCCCGGGGCCGGCTACAGCCTCGCCATGCCGGCCTGGATGGAGGGCATGAACCTGACCGTCAAGATCGTCAATGTCTTCGAAGGCAACCTGGCCAAGAACTTGCCCAGCCACCTCGCCACCATCAGCCTGTTCGATCCGCTGTCCGGCCTGCCGGTCTGCATCATGGACGGCACCTTCATAACAGCGGTGCGAACCTCCGGCTCCGCCGTGCTGTCGGTGCGCGCGCTTGCCCGCCGGGACGCCAGGATTGCGACCGTGGTCGGCGCCGGCGTGCAGGCCAACCAGCACCTGCATCTGTTGCCGCTGGTGCGCGACTTTGCCGAAATCCGTGTCGCTTCAAAGAGCTTCGACGAAGCGGCAGCGCTTGCCCGGCTGCATCCGTCGGTGGTGGCGGTCGCCGACATCGAGGCGGCAGTGCGCAGTTCCGACGTGGTGTGCCTGGCGACCCACTCCTACGAGCCGGTGATCGACGCAGGCTGGGTCCAGCCGGGCACGCATGTCTCGTCGGTCGGGGTGGCGCCGCCCGGCGGTGAAATGCCGATCGAGCTCATCGGCAAATCCAGTCTTTTTGTCGAGACCAAGGATGCATTCAAGCCGACCCCGGTCGGCTCTTGCGAGCTTGCCGGCTTCGATCCGGATTTCGGCACCGAGCTTGGCGCCATGCTGATCGACCGCGCGCCGGGCCGCGTTTCGGATCAACAGATCACCACCTACAAGGCGATGGGCATTGCCATGGAAGACATGGTCGCCGCCGACCTCGCCTATCGTTGCGCCAGGCGTCTGCGCAAGGGAAAGCTCATCGTGTTGTAGGCGCGTGCCGCGAGCCAGGCGGGATCGACGTTGCTGACAATGGCGCTCAGGCCGGCTCGCGCTTCAGCGCCTGCGCCATGCAGTGGATGCCGCCGCCGGTCTTCGAGATCTCGCTCATGTCGATGGCCGCCACCTCGAAGCCGCGCGCCTTGAGCTGACCGATCAGCGTCTGGCTGGACGTCGGCGCGATCACCCTGTCCTTGCCCAGCGACATGAAGTTGCAGCCGAGCGCCATCGTATCCTGGAACGGCACGTCGATGATCTCGTGGCCCTTGCCCTTCAGCCAGTCGACGATGCCCGGCTCCGTGCAGGCGAGGCAGACGGCGGTCAGCTTTTCGGCGATCGGCACTACCATCAGGTCGATATGGACATAATATTCGTCGATGAAGGCGATGCGGGTCTCCCAGCCCTCCTTGTCGAACCAGGCCTGGACCTGGCGCGCGCCCTCCTCCTGCGTGCGGGCGCCGCCGCAGCCGATCAGCACCACGCCGTCCTCGATGACGTTGAAGTCGCCGCCCTCGAAGGTGCCCGCGGTGACCATGTCGTAGATCGGAATGCCGAGCTTCTCATAGGTGCGGATCGCGGCGTAGTTCTCGCCGCGCCGCCACCAATTGGCCATCGCGGTGATGATGACGCCATACGGCGTCATGACGCTGGAATCGCGGGAGTAGACCTGCATCGGCAGTTCCGGCGTCGGCTCGTGCCAATGGATGTTGACGCCGAAATGCTCGTAGGCGGCGACCAGGTCCTTGTGCTGCGCCTGCGCGATCTGGACATTGCAGGGCGCCTCGCGCAGATGCTTTCGCGACAGCGAGCTGGTCGAGAGATGGCGCAGGAAATTCGGCGAGCCGAGCAGCACGTCGGTCAGCACATCGGTCTCGTTGGCAAAGCCCCAACCGGTCAGCGGCTTGGTGCCGCCGGCCGGGTTGCGACGCTGCAGCGAAAACGGTTCTGCTACGATGCGGTCATGAACGGTCATGGGGTTCTCCTGGCTTGGGTGATCACGCGGCTTGCGGGTTGCTTGGTATCCACCAGTCCCGTCCGCGCGGGGTGGTGACATATTCCGGCCAGCGGAAATGGATCGGCGGCTCATAGTCGCAGAGCGGCGCCAGCCATTTGCTGCCGCCGATGCCGCCACCGGTGCGGGCGACGAATTCGTCCATCGCCGCATCGCGGGCGGCCTTGTCCTCCAGCAGGCGAAGTGCTGCCAGCGCAATCGTCTTCGACGCGCAGGTGACCATCGGATCGATCGTCGCGGAAATGCCGCCCAGCGCGTTCATCGCCCAGGACGGATAGGCGCGGCCATTCTCGGAACGCAGCGCCGGGCGGGCGACGTAGAACCGCGCCGTCGGCGTGTGCCACGACATGTCGGTGTAATCGTCGGAGGTCGAATTGAGCTGCGACGGCGGCAAGTCGCGGCGCAGGATCGCTTCTGCATCCTGCGGCGCAACCAGCTGCTCCAGCTCAGCGATGAACGGCTCGTCGGTCGCCGTGCCGCCGGCATTGACCTGGATTTCGCGGGCGATCGCCTTGGCCGCCTCGTCCCAGCGCGGTGGCCCGACGGTCGACAGCGCCTCATAGGCGATGCCTGACATTGCGTGATTGGCCAGCCCCGGCCGCGACTTCGACACCCAGTGCCGCTCATGGCGGCAGCCGCTCATCTTAGCGGCGGCTTCCGCATTGCGGTCGAGCACGGCGGTCACCTGCTCAGCCATCGCCAAGGTCGGCACGCGGATCATGTATTGGATCTCGGCC
This sequence comes from Mesorhizobium sp. M6A.T.Cr.TU.016.01.1.1, assembly GCF_003952585.1. Taxonomy (NCBI): domain Bacteria; kingdom Pseudomonadati; phylum Pseudomonadota; class Alphaproteobacteria; order Hyphomicrobiales; family Phyllobacteriaceae; genus Mesorhizobium; species Mesorhizobium sp. M6A.T.Cr.TU.016.01.1.1. The sequence continues at coordinate 4,372,568 of NZ_CP034452.1, read as the reverse complement.
AGCCCCGTCGGCAGATTGTCGGCGGTCGCCTGTCCTGCCGTCAGGATCGCCTCGCTGATCGACCAGCCGCCCTGATGCGGCAGCATGGAATCGCGCAGCGCCTTGGACGCCATGTACATCATCATGAGCGCGTCATTGGCGCCGGGAGCCCTGATCGCCGAATGCGCCTGCGGGATCGGCGCGCCATCGCTTGCGCGAACCCAATTTTGGGGTTCGTCGCACACAAAGCGGTAGATCATCGCATAGGCCGCACCGCAATGCGTGTCCCAGCGCGCGGTGTTGCAGAGCGGCAGCATGTAGAAGGGATGGAAGGAGATCATGCCGGCGAGGCCATCGTAGTAGCCCTTTGCCGCGTGGATCGGCTTCGACCCCCGCACCTTCTCGGCCGGCTCGCCGGTGAAGCGCAGCGTGCCCGGTATACCGTGGCGCTGCATCGCCGCCTTGGTCGCCAAAAGCCCGCCCAGGCTGGCAACGCCGAGCCCGGAATGCGGATCGGTGTGGCCTCCGGCCTGTTCGCCAAGTCCCGGACGCGGACGCTTCACAGTCGCTGCGTCCTGGCAATTGCCGGGCACCGCGTCATACTCGGCATACATCCCGATGGTCGGCCCGGCGCCACTGGTCCAGTGGGCGCAGAAGGCGGTGGGCATGCCGCCGGAGCCTTCCTCGACGGAAAAGCCTTCGTACTTCAACTGCTCGACATACCAGGCGGCCGACTGGTATTCGCGCCAGGCGGTCTCGCCGAAATCGAAGATCGTCCGCGTCCACGCCGACAGCGACGGCTGGACGTCGTCCAGACAGGCAAGCGCGGTCGCTTGGGCTGAGGTGGTCACCGGTTCCTCCATCGGTCAAAGAAAGCAGTGAAGCGCCTCGCCAAAAAGTGATATGTTTTCCCGGCTCATGCAAATTCGGTTCACCTCTTGAGAATTCCATCGACGCAGGCGCTGCGCGCCCTCGACAGTTTTGCCCGACACGGCAGCGTCTGGCGCGCCGCCGACGAACTGCATCTGACCCGCAGCGCCGTCAGCCATCAGCTGCGCCTGCTCGAACGCGATCTCGGCTTCGACCTGCTCGAGCGCATCGGCAAGGGCGTGGCGCTGACGCCGCGCGGCCAGCGCTATGCCAGCGACGTGCGCAAGGCGCTGACAGTGCTGGGCGATGCGGTGACGCGCCATGCCGGCACCGGCGTCGGCGGCTCGTTCAGCGTCAGCTGCACCCCGGGCTTCGCCTCGCTGTTCCTGTGCACTCACATTGGCGAATTCCGGCAGATGTACCCCGATGTCGCGCTGCGCATCCTGACGCCGCGGCGGCTGGACGATGTCAGCAATGCCGAGGCCGACGCCTTTATCGCCTTCGGCGTCGGCAACTGGCCGAACCGCGCGGTCGAGCTGTTGTGCGAGATCTCGTTCACGCCGCTGTGCAGCCCGACGCTGCTCAACAAGATCGGCGGCTTTTCCAAGCCCGCCGACGTGCTGCGCGCCAATCTCCTGCATCTCGGCGACACCGAGGACTGGGCGCGCTGGCTGGCGCTGTCGAAGGTCGAGAATCCCGACATCGAGGGCGGCATCTTCTTTTCCGACATGAACCTGGTTTTCTCGGCGGCGATCGCCGGCCAGGGCATCGCCATGGGCGACGAGCTGACCAGCCGCCGGGCGCTGAGCGAAGGCCGGCTGGTGCGCCCGTTCGACATCGCGATCAAATCACCGCGGTCGTATTTTCTCGTGTCAGAGCATGCGAAGGCCGGGCATCCGGTGCTGAATGTTTTTAGTGGATGGTTGCGGTCGAAGCTGTCGGAGAACCAGCGTTAATCTCCCCCCTTGAGGGGGAGATGGCCGCGAAGCGGCCAGAGGGGGTTGGTCCGACTGGGCTCGGCCCGATCTGCTTTCAAAGAAAGAGGAAGTCGCCACTCCACGCGCAGCGACCCCCTCTGTCGCCTTCGGCGACATCTCCCCCTCGAGGGGGGAGATTAGCTGCATAGATGAATCAAATTTGCCGGTCAGGCGAAAACTATTCGGTTGCGGTAAGCCGCCGCCCTGCCTACGATTTCAATCAGCATTGAGGACAAAGGCAGGATGCAGCAACCCGGCCGGGCCGCAGAGATCAAGGCAATCGGGATCGGCAAGAGCTTCGGCTCATTCCGTGCGCTGGACGATCTGACGCTCGATATCGGCCGCGGTGAGTTCCTGACCCTGCTCGGTCCGTCAGGCTCGGGCAAGACCACCTTCCTGATGATCCTTGCCGGCTTCATTCAGCCCACCGACGGCCGCCTTTACAGCGACGGCGTCGACATCACCGAGCGACCGGCCGAGCAGCGCGCCGCCGGCATGGTGTTCCAGGGCTACGCGCTGTTCCCACATATGAGTGTCGAGGCCAACATCGCCTTCCCGCTCAAGGTGCGCAAGAAATCGTCGGCCGAGATCAAGCGACGCGTCAGTGAGATGATCGAGCGCGTCGGGCTGAAGGGCCACGAGAAGAAACTGCCGTCGCAATTGTCCGGCGGTCAGCAGCAGCGCGTGGCGCTGGCACGCGCCCTGGTATTCGAGCCGGGCGTGCTTTTGCTCGACGAGCCGTTCTCAGCGCTCGACAAGGGCCTGCGCGGCCAGATGCAGGCCGAGATGAAGCGGCTGCACCAGGAGACGGGCACCACCTTCGTCTTCGTCACCCACGACCAGAGCGAGGCGCTGGCGCTGTCGTCGCGCGTCGCCATCTTCAACCACGGCAAATTGCTGCAGGTCGGCGCGCCGGACGAGGTCTACGACCGGCCGGCCAACCGTTTCGTCGCCGAGTTCCTCGGCGAGATCAACATGCTGCCGCTGAAGGGCGTGCGCAACGCCGACAATGGCGCCACCGGCCTGTGCGAAGACCGCACCATCAACCTGCGCGGCAATGCCAACGCGGTCGGCAGCAACGCCATCCTGGCGATCCGGCCAGAATATATGTCGATCGCGCCCGAAGCGGCAGCGGGCGAGAACGGCATCGCCGCCACCGCGGTCGCCTCGACCTATCTTGGCGCTGCGACGCGGCTCGATCTGACGACACGCCAGGGCGCCAAGGTGACGGTCTCCGTGCCGAACGAGGTTGCCGCCTCGGCGCTCAGCAAGGGCAATTCCGTGTGGCTGACATGGCCGGCGGAAAAGGGTTTCCTCCTTCCGGACGGAGGACAATGACGATCGGCGTGGCGAAGCTGAAATTCGCCAAGCCTACTTTCGGGAAATATCAACGACAAAAAAAGGGGAACTGACATGACAAATGAAACCAAGAAACATTCCATCGAGACGCTGTCCGCCAGGGCGGCGCGCGGCGAAATCTCGCGTCGGCAGTTCACGCAGCTGGCTGCACTCGTGCTGGCCGGCACGCCGATGCTGCTGCGCTCGACCGGTGCCTTCGCGCAAGCCAAGCAACTGGTGCTGGTCAACTGGGGCGGCGACGCCATCACTGCCTATGATGCGGCCTATGGCCAGGCTTTCACCAAGGAGACCGGCATCACCGTCAAGATGGACGGCTCCGGCCCGACCGAAGGCGCTATCGCCGCGCAGTTCAAGAGCGGCGCTCCGACCTGGGACCTGGTCGACGTCGATCCGTTCTCGGCCATCACGCTCGGTGCGCAGGGCATGCTCGAGCCGATCGACTATTCGATCGTCGACAAGAAGAAGATGCGCGAGGGCTTCGGCTGGGAGCACGCCGCCTCGACCTATTTCTTCTCCTATGTCATCGCCTACGATTCCGAGAAATTCGGCAGCCAGGCACCAACCGGCATGGCCGATTTCTTCGACGTGGCGAAATTCCCCGGCAAGCGCTCGCTCTACAAATGGGGCGTGTCGAGCTGGGAAGCCGCATTGCTTGCCGATGGCATCGCGCCGGCCTCGCTCTACCCGCTCGACCTCAAGCGCGCGCATGACAAGATCGCCGCCTTCAAGGAGAATGTCGTGGCCTATTGGGGCGGCGGCGCCGAAAGCCAGAGCGTGCTGCTCGACGGCGAGGCCTCGATGGCGATCGTCTGGTCGACGCGCGCCTCGCTGATCGAGCAGGATTCCGGCGGCAAGATCAAGTTCATATGGGACCAGGGCCTGATCTCGCCCGGCGCGCTCGCCGTGCTTAAGGGCAACCCCGGCGGCAAGGACGCGGCGATGAAGTTCATCGCCAGCGCCCAGGACCCGCAAAAGCAGCTCATTATGTTCGACAAGCTCGGTCAGGGTCCGGCCAATCCGGCCGCCGACGCGCTGATCCCCGCCGACAAGAAGCGCATCAACCCGGTCGATCCGGAAAACATGAAGAAGCAGATCGCGCTCGACATGGAGTGGTACGCCAAGAACTACGGGGCCGCGCTCGACGAGTACACGAAGATCATCTCCGCCTGATAGGCCTGGGGAAACCGGGCCGAGATGAAAGCATACTTCTCCGACAGGATGGGCGCGGCGCTATTGATGGCGCCGCTGCTCCTATTCCTTGGCGCCGCCTATGCCTGGCCATTCTTCGGCGTCGTGAACTGGAGCTTCACGCTGCCCGAGCCGGGGCTCGGCCAGTATGGCACGCTGCTTAGCGACCCGCTGGTGCAGTCGGTATTTGTCCGCACGCTGCGCATCGCGGCGATCGTCACGATTGTTTCGGTTGCCGCCGCCTACGCCATCACCGTGGTGTGGGTGCGCGGCACGCCGGCGCAGCGCGTGGTCGCCGAGTTCTGCATACTGGTGCCGTTCTGGATCTCGGTGCTGACGCGCGCCTTCGGCTGGGTGGCGCTGCTTTCCAATCGCGGCCTGTTCAACACGTGGCTGCAGGCGATCGGCTTCATCTCAGAACCGCTGACGCTGGTGCGCAACGAGTTCGGCGTCATCGTCGGCATGACGCATTTCCTCATTCCCTTCGCTGTGTTTCCGCTGGCGTCTTCCATGCGCGGCCTCGACGACCGCGTGCTGCTGGCGGCGCGCGGGCTCGGCTCCAGCCGCATGCGCACCTTCTGGTCGGTTTTCGTGCCGATGACCCGCTCCGGCATCATCGGCTCGGCGCTGATCGTCTTCGTCTTTTCACTCGGCTTCTTCGTGACGCCGGCGATCCTCGGCGGCGGCCGCAGCGTGATGATCGCCGAGCTGATCTATCTCCGCATCTTCCAGAGCCCGGACTGGGGCCTGGGTGCTGCGATCAGCGTCGTGCTGGTGCTGTTCGTCGGCGCGCTGATGGCGCTGCTGTTCCGCTATGTCAGACCGAAGCAGCTGATCTGATGCCCACTTACCGCCCCGGCCCCGTCTCGCTGATCCTCGCCGGCCTGGTTGCGCTGTTCCTGCTGTTGCCGCTGCTTGCCGTCATACCGGTGTCGCTGACGCCGACCCGCATGCTGGCGATGCCGTCGGGCGAATTGTCGCTGCGCCACTACCGGGCGCTGATCGAGGATCCGCGCTGGATCAACTCGATCCTGCTCTCGATCAGGATCGGCGTCGTCAGCAGCGCTTTCTCCACCGTGCTGGCGCTCTGCTTCAGCCTTGGTGTGTGGATGTTCCAGCCGCGCTTCACCGCCGCACTCGTCGGCTTCGTGCTGCTGCCGATGGTGGTGCCGCCGGTGGTCTCGGCAATAACGCTCTACTTTCTTTTGACCTCGATTTCCGGCGTCAGCTCGTTCTTCGGCTATGACACCTGGCTCGGTGTCGCCATGGCGCATGCGGTGATGACGGTGCCCTTCGCCACGGTGCTGATCCTGGTGTCGCTAAGCCAGCTCGACCGGCGTATCGACCTTGCCGCACGCGGCCTCGGCGCCACGGTGTGGGAGCGCGCCACCCGCATCATCATGCCCAATATCAAGTTCGGCATCATCACCGCAGCCCTGCTGTCCTTCGTGCTCTCATGGGAAGAGATCGGCGTCACCCTGTTCATCACCTCGGTCAACGCCATCACGCTGCCAAGGCTGATGTGGATGGGCCTGCGCGACAACATCGACCCGGCGATCGCAGCACTCTCGGTGATCCTGATCATCATCACGGTGCTGGTGCTTGTGGTGCGCAGTGTTGTGGTCAGGCTGCGCGGGGCGCCTTAGACAAAACTCACCGAGACGCGGCCAAACCTGCCTAAATCGCCGGTGACTTTGTCACCGGCCTCGACGCTTATCGGCGTCACACAGGTGCCGGTTATCACCATCTGTCCCGGCTGGAGTGCTATGCCCAGGCCCGATAGTTCATTGACGATCCATGTGAGCGCAATCCGAGGATCGCCCAATACAGCTGCCCCCGTTCCGTTATGCTGCGATTTTCCAGAAACGAAAGCGACCACCGGGTGCTTCGCGAGATCCACGTCGCGCCAATCGTCTTCTGCAGCTTGGCCGATGACGAACAGGTTGGCACAGGCGTTGTCCGCTATGAGCTGCGGCGCCCCGACTGCGCAGAAATCGTCGTATCGTGAGTCCGGTATTTCGATCGCGGGGTGCAAGGCCGCTACGGCATCCATCACCTCAGCGATTTCATAGGGTGCTGGACGAGGCGGCAGTTGGCGGCCGAAACGGAAAGCGAATTCGATCTCGGCCACGCGCATCTTGCTCGTCGCCAGGGAAATGGCCCCACCGACCTCAATCTCTTTTTCAGCCAGGAGACGCCCGGCCATCGGGCCGTCGACGTTGATGTGCCTTTGTCCGGCCAGACTGGTTGCGGCAATCTTCCAACCGAAAAGCGGAGCCGCCGAACGATCCATCACATGCGACTGGATAGCGTAACCTTCGATCCGCGTTTGTAGCCGTAACTCCTGGGGTATGGCGTCGAGACGGGTGCCCTTCTCCCAATGGCTCACCAACAACTGGGACGCGGCCCTGGCCTTTTCTGGATCGAGCATCGTCAGCTCCGGAAATCAAAGAAGACGCCTCACTACCCGTCGCTTCGTGGATCAGGAGCCGGCAAGGAACATTCTGCTAGTGGACCCGTCCACACATGGGGCAAGGATAGATGACCAGGAATCGCGAGTCCACATTCACGCTCCGCATACCAGGCATCATAGCCGGCCTGCCCCTGTCAGATCGCAGTGCCGTCGCCGATTGTCTTTCCGAGATGGAACAGCGGGCGACGTCTCCATCACCGGGTTCACGCCGTGGTGATTGGTGACAAGGAAACCTTGTGCCATCGGATGCGTTTTAGGGTGTTCGACAGCAGGGGCTTCACCATGAATCAAGGATGGTTTTCCAGGCCGGTGTCAGTTTCGGTCGGCATTGCCGGCGCGACCCGACACATCTTGAGCGCACAGCAGGCAGTAGAACTACTGGCGGGCCATTGGCGGGATGCGGGCAGTCTGCAACACAGCTCAGCGCTGCGCGCATGCCGCCGGGCCATGAGCGGCGATGTTTCAGCCGAAATCGCCAGGGATGCGTTTGTCGGAGCCGCGCGGGAGGCGCATGTTCTGGTCGAGTGAGCCGCCGAACAGAGCCGGATAGTTGGCGGCTATATCAAGGCAAGCTATCCCATGGCGTGGCGGATAGTCTTGGACAGACGGCTGAGGAATGCCGGCCTGGACGATGCGTCAAGCTTCCACGATAGGACCGCCGTCGCCATTTTCCGCGGCAACACCCCGACCGACAGGAACCACGCGGCAAGCACGGCGCGCCGGCGCAGGGACGCTGTCATTTCGAGGCTGGCGACGGCGCCGGCCGCCCCAAGCGCCAGCCGGGAATCGTCGGCCACGGGGTGCTGGCGCCTGTCTGCGCACAGCGACGCCAGCCGCTCTTCCAGGTGGACCGGATCGTGGCGGACAGCCTCCGACGGCACGATGGTCAGGCCGATCTCGGAGGCCTGGTCCGACAACGCCTGCATGCGGCGGAAATCGTGGATTACCCTCCAGCGCGCCCGCTCGGCGAGCTTTTCACCGAAGACCGAATGGTTGGCGCCGTGGATCCGGTATGCGCCGACGCATTCCTCGATGGACTGGACGTGCCCATACATGGGCGCCAGCGTTGCAAGATAGCCGTCGGCGCCCTGACGGAACTCCGGCTCCGGAATCGGCATGATCGATTCCAGGGTTGCGCGGTCAAAGGCCAGCCCGCTGGTCACGGTTGTTTGATAGCGGCCCTTGTGCAGCAGTTTCGGCATGACGTCGCCGCTGTCGAAGGGCAATTCGGGCGGCGGAAAGACGTCCTTGATGCGTTGCCGCTCGTCGACGATATGCAGCCTGGACTGCACCTGGGCCGTTGCCGCATCCCAGGTGTCGACGATCGTGGAAACGGCGGTCGGATAGAGGTAGTCGTCGGCGTCGAGGAAGAGGACGATCTTGCCGGAGCTTGCCGCAAAGCCGGTGTTGAATGCCGCCGCATGCCCGCCATTTTGCGCTCGCGGACACGCGACGATCTCGTCGCGGTATGATTCTATGATTGTCGTGGAATTGTCCTGCGATGCATCGTCGACGACGATGACTTCGACGTCCGCGTAGTCCTGCTCCAGGGCGCTGTCGATGCTGCGTTTGAGGAAACGCGCGTAATTGTAGTTCGGGATGATGATGGATACCGGAGTCCTCGGTGCAGACTGCATCGCGTTTGACCTCGCATCTTGCTTTGGTTTCGGCAAAGCCCGCTCACGGGCCGCCCCCCTCTTCAAGCGCGACGAGTTCCTGAGAGGAAAGCCTGCGCCTTCCGTCAGGAGACGGGTCACGTCTCTTGCGACTTCGTATTGAGGCCGCCATTGCCTTCGAGGCTGCCGCCTTGGTCAAGGTTGCGGTTGGCGGCAGCAAAAGCTCCGACGGTTTCGGCCGGTCGCAACCGAGCCCGACGGAAATGTCTCGCCTTCGGTCGCGATCAGGTCGGGATCGAAGTGGACGAGCGCCTTGAAGGCATGGCGGATACTGGCCTTCAAATGCGGCTGGGACAAGCCCCGCGCCAAGAACAAGGCTCACAAGCCTGTTACATTGAGGCAGGCGCGCAGCGGCGTGGCCTATGGATAATCGCAGATGTTGGAGATGGGCAGCGGCTAGCCCGAAGCCGGCGGCGAGCCGGCTCCGGGCCTTGCGTGCTGATAGCCTGAACGATCAGGCGGGCTGCAGCCCGGGCAGCGACAGGTCGGCTTCCTCGGGCAAGTCGCCGGCCATTGCGGCAGCGAACTTGGTCTGGTCGAGTTCCCCTTCCCAGCGCGCCACGACCACGGTCGCCACCGCGTTGCCGACGAAGTTGGTCAGCGCCCGGCACTCCGACATGAAGCGGTCGACGCCGAGGATCAGCGCCATGCCGGCAACCGGCACGGTGGGAACCACCGAAAGCGTCGCGGCCAGCGTGATGAAGCCGGCGCCGGTGATGCCGGCGGCACCCTTGGAGCTCAGCATGGCGACGGCGAGCAGCAGGATCTGGTCGCCGAAGGTGAGCGGCGTGTCGGTCGCCTGAGCGATGAACAGCGCGGCCAGCGTCATGTAGATGTTGGTGCCGTCGAGGTTGAAGGAATAGCCGGTCGGGATGACCAGCCCGACCACCGAGCGGTTGCAGCCGGCACGCTCCATCTTGGCCATCAGGCCCGGTAGTGCCGCTTCCGAGGACGAGGTGCCGAGAACCAGCAGCAGCTCCTCCTTGATGTAGCGGATCAGCGCCAGGACCGAGAAGCCGTTGTAGCGGGCAACTGCGCCAAGCACCACCAGCACGAACAGCAGCGCGGTGAGGTAGAATGTGCCGATCAGCATGGCGAGGTTGGCGATCGAGCCGATGCCGTATTTGCCGATGGTGAAGGCCATGGCGCCGAAGGCGCCGATCGGCGCGGCCTTCATCAGGATGGCGACGAGGCGGAAGATCGGCGTGGTCAGCGCCTGCAGGAAATCGACGACCGGACGGCCGCGATCGCCGACCATGGCCAAGGCAACGCCGAACAGCACCGAGAAGAACAGCACCTGCAGGATGTCGCCCTTTGCGAAAGCGCCGGTGATCGTATCGGGAATGATGTTCATCAGGAAGCCGACGATGGTGGTGTCATGCGCCTTCTCGGCGTAGCCCGTCACCTTCGTGGCGTCGAGCGTGGCCGGATTGATGTGCATGCCGGCGCCGGGCTGGACGACATTGGAGACGACGAGACCGACGACAAGCGCCAGCGTCGAGAACACCAGGAAATAGATCATCGCCTTGCCGGCGACGCGGCCGACCTTCTGCAGGTCGGAAACGCCGGCGATGCCGGTCGCCACCGTCAGGAAGATCACCGGCGCGATCACCATCTTCACCAGCTTGATGAAGGCGTCACCGAACGGTTTCATCGCCTCACCGGTTTCGGGATAGAAGTGGCCGAGAAGCACGCCGGCGGCGATCGCCGCCAGCACCTGCACATAGAGATGCCGGTAGAAGGGAAGTTTGCCGCGCGGCTCGGCGGCAGCGAATGCTGTCTGCATGACGTCCTCCATTGTGCTCCGATCGAAAGCTCGACCTCCCGGAGCAATTGCATTGACCACCCCCAGCAGCCTCACGACCGCTGAATTCGTGTTTGCAACTGCCGTGCCAAGTGCGCGGAAAAGAGCCTACCGTTTGATTTTATTGAATATTCTCGGACCCAAGGTTTCGTCTCGCGCACAGAAAGTGCGGATATTCGCGTAGCCGAATTGTGCTTTGTGCGAAATCATGCACAAATGTGTGATGCTGCAACGCCCCGCCGCCGCCTTGCCGTCGACGCCCGAGCAACTCGGCAGGCGGGCGCGCCGTGCTTGGCTGCTGTTTGCGGCCATCGCCCTTGCGATCGCCACGGCCGCACTTCACGGCGCCGGCCTTTATGGCCGCGCCACTGAGCTCGGGGCACTGGCGGCGCAGGGCCGCACCGATGCCAATCTGAAGATCGCGCTGCTGCGCGCCGTGCTGGAAAGCCCGCGCGCCCTGCCCCTGCTTTTGTCGGAAGACCAGCAGGTGCGCGATGCGCTGGCGCAGAAAAGCATTGCGGCGGTCGATGTGCTGAACCGCAAGCTCGACGGGCTGGTCTCCGGCACCAAGGCTTCGGTGCTCTATGTCATCGGCACCGACGGGCTGGCGATCGCCTCCAGCAACTGGCGAGAGCCGATCAGCTTCGTCGGCAACGACTACCGGTTCCGCGATTATTTCTCCGGCGCGATGCAGGCCGGAACTGCCGAATATTTCGCGCTCGGCAATGTCAGCAAACGCCCCGGCCTCTACATCTCGCGCCGCGTCGGCGACGCTGCCGCCCCGCTCGGCGTCGTCGTTGTCAAGGCGGAATTCGATCAGCTCGAGGCCGACTGGCACGAGGCAAACCGCCCGGCCTATGTCAGCGACGAGAAGGGCGTCGTCCTGATCACCAGCGTGCCGTCCTGGCGCTTCATGACGGCGACGCCGCTGGCCGGGCCTGATCTTGCCGCCATTCAGAACAGCCAGCAGTTCGGCGACGCACCGCTGATGCCGCTGCCGATCACGCGCCCCCAGGCACTCAGCCCGGACGTCTCGATCGTCCACGCGGTGACGCCCGGCGGCAGCGACGCGGAATATCTCAGGCTTTCCACACCGGTCCCTTCGACCCCCTGGCGGCTCGATTATCTCGTTCCGGCTGAAGCGCCGATCGCCGCCGCGGTCCGTGAAATGCGGCTCCTTGCACTCGGCGTCGTTGTCCCGTTGCTCGGCCTTGCTGCGTATCTGTTGTGGCGTCGGCAGTCGGGACAAATGCGGATCGCCGCCGAACAGGCGGCGCGCACCGAGCTCGAACGCCGCGTCGTCGAACGGACCGAGGATCTGAGCCGCGCCCGCGACCGGCTGCAGGCCGAGATATCAGGTCACCGCAGCACCGAAGCCAAGCTGCAGGTGGTGCAGCAGGATCTCGTCCAGGCGAACCGCCTCGCCATCCTCGGCCAGGTTGCCGCGGGCGTCGCGCATGAGATCAACCAGCCGGTTGCCACCATACGCGCCTATGCCGACAACGCCCGCACCTTCCTCGACCGCAAGCAGACAGCGCCGGCCGAGGAAAACCTCGGCGCCATAGCCGCGCTGACCGAACGCATCGGCACCATCACCGAAGAATTGAAGGCCTTTGCCCGCAAGGGCCGCACCGCCGCCGAACCTGTCGAATTGCGCGACGTCATCGAAGGCGCCGTCGTGCTCTTGAAAAGCCGCTTTGCCGGCCGGCTCGACGCACTGGCCATCGACCTGCCGCCGCCTGCCCTCAAGGTCATGGGCAACCGGGTCAGGCTCGAACAGGTGCTGATCAACCTCTTCCAGAACGCGCTGGAGGCGCTGGAGGGCCGCGACGACGCAAAGGTGCGGGTTTCGGTCGAGGAGACGGCGGACGGCGTGACGGTCGGCGTGTCCGACAACGGACCGGGCATTCCGCCCGCAATCCTTAGATCGCTGTTCACGCCATTCAACACATCCAAGGAAAAAGGCCTCGGCCTTGGCCTCGTCATCTCGAAGGATATCGTCGCCGATTATGGCGGACGCATCGAGGTTTCGAGCGACGACAACGGCACCCGCTTCACCATCCATCTCTTGAAAGCAGCGTAATGGCCAAGGCGTAATGACCAACGACAACGCAGCGCCGGTCATCCTGATCGATGACGACAGCGATCTCTTGAGGGCCACCGCGCAGACGCTGGAGCTTGCCGGCTTTTCGGTATCGGCTTTTTCGGTGGCGGCCGAGGCGCTGGCCAGGCTCGACGCCGGTTTTGCCGGCGTGGTGGTGTCGGATATTAGGATGCCGGAGATCGACGGCTTGCTGCTTTTCGACCGCGTCCTGCGGCTGGACGCGGACATTCCGGTCATCCTGGTCACCGGGCATGGCGACATCGCCATGGCGGTCAAGGCGATCAAGGACGGCGCCTACGACTTCATCACAAAACCCTTCGCCGCCGACCGGCTGGTGCAGAGCGTGCGCCGCGCGGTGGAAAAGCGCCGCCTGGTGATGGAAAACCGCGCCTTGCGCGAGGCGGCCGGAGAAGCGCAGGACGGCTTGCCGCTGATCGGCCAGACGCCGGCGATGGAAAGGCTGCGCCGCACGCTGCGCCAGATCGCCGACACCGATGTCGACGTGCTGGTGACCGGCGAAACCGGCTCCGGCAAGGAGGTGGTGGCGAGCCTTCTGCATCGCTGGAGCCGCCGCGCCAGGGGCAATTTTGTTGCGCTGAATTGCGGCACGCTGCCGGAGACGGTCATCGAGAGCGAATTGTTCGGCCACGAGGCCGGCGCCTTCACCGGCGCGCAGAAGAAGCGGATCGGCCGCATCGAGCACGCCAGCGGCGGCACGCTGTTCCTCGACGAGATCGAAAGCATGCCGGTCTCGACACAGGTGCAGATGCTGCGCGTGCTGGAAATGCGCGAGGTCACCCCGCTCGGCACCAACGAAATGCGGCCGGTCGACCTGCGCGTGGTTGCGGCCGCCAAGGTCGACCTGGGCGATCCGCGCCAGCGCGGCACGTTCCGCGAGGACCTCTACTACCGGCTCAACGTGGTGACGATCTCGATCCCGCCGCTACGCGAGCGCCGCGACGATGTCGCCCTGCTGTTCTTCTATTTCGCCGAGCGCGCCGCCGCCCGCTTCCGGCGCCCGGTGCCGACTGTCCCGGCCGCGGTGCACCGCCATCTCAGGGAGCATGACTGGCCAGGCAATGTGCGCGAGCTCGCGCATTTCGCCGAGCGGCTTGTGCTTGGATTGGAGGAAGACGCCGGAACACCATCCCCTGCCCCAGCCCAGGCGGATGCCGCCATGAAGCTGCCGGAGCGGCTGGAGCGTTACGAGGCCGACATCATCCGCGAGACGCTTGGCCGCAACGAGGGCGACGTCAGGCGCACGATCGAAGCGCTGGGGATTCCTCGCAAGACCTTCTACGACAAGCTCCAGCGCCACGGCATCGTGCGCAGCGAGTTTTCCAGATAGAGGTCGCCCAGCGCGGCGGCTTCGATTGCCTCAGGCCTTCTTGCGGTAAGCCTCGAGTTCCGGATCGAGGTCGACGCTCACCGCATTGGTGAACACGGTCGTCGCCACCATGATGCCGGCGAAAGCGACCAGGTTGACGAGCAGCGGCTCATGGTAGCGGGCTTTCAGTTCGGCCCAGATCTCATCGGGAATGGCATTGGCGTCGGTCGCGATAGCCTTGCCGAAGGCAATCAACAGCGCCTCGTCGGCTGTCGGCTCGATGCTGTCGGGATCGAGCCCCATATCGATCAGCGCGCGGCGAAAGAAGGTCACCGGCACCTCGGCCCGGCACGCCGCGGAAATCGCCAGCGAAAACAGCCAGATGGCGCGATCGTCGAGATCCGGTCGCAGCAGGTCGCGCAAGGTGAACCACTCGGCATAGATGCGATGGGCGGCCGGCGAATGCAGCAGGATGCGCTTCATATTCGTCATCCGGCCGCGCAAGCGCAGTTCCTCGTCGTGCGCCGCGCGGATTTCAGGCGGGGCAGTGTCATAGTCGATCCGGGAAATGCGTGCCATGGGCGGCCTCGGAGGATGCGTGAAATTGGTCAACGAGGATGCGATCAGCCGGCGAGCATGGTGACAAGCTCGGGCGTCTCACGCAGCGTGTTGCTGACCGTGCAGATCGTTTCGGCGTCCTCGACGATCCGCCTTTTCGTGGCCTCGTCGAGATCGCCCGATATATCGAGCGTGATGGTGAAGCGGCCGATGCGGGAAACATCGCCCTCCGCCTTTTCGCCGCTCACATCGGCGCGGACCTCGCCGAGGCTGGCAGCGACACCCATGCGCGTGGCAGCGATCCGGGCGCTCAGCACCATGCAGGCGGCCACGGAGGCATAGAGAAGGTCGAGCGGATTGAAGCCCGGCGCGCTGGCACCGGTCACGACGTCGACCATGCCGCCGGTCGGCGTGGTGACGACGGGCAAGCTGCCCGGCGACAGCACGGCAACCGCGCCGGTCGGTCGGGTCCTGACCTTGAGCTCACTCATTCGCAAATATCCTTTCGGCCGGCCGGGCATGGGGCCGGATACCGCAGCATTCGCCAACGATCGTCAAGCTAGCCGGTCCCAGCAGTGCTGCTTGAGTTCCCAATATGCGTCAAATACCCATATCTCGCCTGCCAACAAGATCGTGACTGAACAAGGATGATAGAGGCACATCCTGCCGGATTGCTTTGGGTCAGGCCGCATCCGTCTGTCAGGAGGCGCGCCGAACCCGATTCCAGATTTCGGGGGCGTGCGCTAGACTGGTTGCATCCGCAACCAGGCCGCCGCCTCCATGATTGTCCAGACCTGCATCAATGGCGCACGCAACGCCGACTTCCACCCTCAACTGCCGCTTGACGCGGACGCCATGGCGCGAGACGGCGCGACCTGCGTGGCCGCCGGTGCGGCCGAGCTGCATGTCCATGCGCGCGGGCTCGATGGCCGCGAAAGCCTCGCGCCTGAGGCTATGGACCCGACCATGCTGGCGCTGCGCCGCGCCTGCCCAGGAACGCTGATCGGCGTATCGACCGGCGCCTGGATCGAGAACGACGATGAGCGCACGCTGGCGGCGATCGCCGGCTGGACCGAGTTGCCCGACTATGCCTCCGTCAATCTGAGCGAGAAGGCCGGGCTCGCCTCCGTCGCTGACGCCGAGCGCCTGGTCCGCCTCGACCATGGCAGCCAGGTGCTGCGCATCCTGATCGAGATATCGGAGCAGGAACTGGACGTGGCACTGGAGGTCAGCGACGGTATCGCGGCGGTGCTCGACCGCGCCGGGCTGCGTCGCGCCATCTTGCTGCACGGCGCCGACGCCACGGTGTGGCCGTTCGTGCGCAGGGCGGCGGAGCGGAACTGGTCGACGCGTGTCGGGATGGAAGACGGCAAGGCGCTTCCGGACGGCACTACGGCATCAGGCAACGCCGCACTGACGGCCGCGGCGGTGGCGATCTTCCGGGCCGGTCGCTGATTCATCCCATAGGTTTCGGGCGCCTTGCCCGATTTTTTCGGGACCTTGCGTCAGGCCACGTCCCGCAAAGTCGAACGCGGCGTCGCCGACTTGGCGGTGGCGCCGGCACGGTCCTCGTGAAGCGCGAAACCTGCGGCGCCCAGGTCGCCCAGTTCGGAGCGGAGCTGCATGCTCGGGATGTGATAGTCCCCGCCATTCTGCTGCCGATAGGGAAGCGGCCGGGTTGTCTCGAGCGTCCGCATCCTTTCGCGCAGGCGCTCCGCGACAGGCTCGAAATCGGCCTCCCCAAAACGATCCACTCTGTAGACCACGAACGGCGGAAGCACGTCGTAACCCGGATAATAAAGGATCCCGTGATTGATCGGGAACAGCAGGTCGTCGATCGGGCCGTTGACGCCGCGGGCGGAGTAATGCTCTTCCCAGCCGCCAGTGGTCACGATCAGCATCGCGCGCTTGCCGGCGAGCGTTCCCTCACCAAAGCGGTCACCCCACCGCTTGTCGCTATGCTCGCCGACGCCATAGGCGAAGCCGTAGGCGTACACCCGATCGACCCAGCCCTTGAGGATCGCCGGCATGGCGTACCACCACAGCGGGAACTGGAGGATCAGCGTGTCGGCCCACAGCAGCTTGTCGACCTCCGCCTTAACGTCATCGGTCAGAGTGTTGGTCGCAAAAGCTTTTTTGGAGGCCCCAGCCGGCAGGAAGCGTGCTTCGGGCGGCCACGACGGAAAATCGGCACGGTCCACCTCGGATTTCCAGCCATCGGCATAGAGGTCCGATATGCGCACCTCGTGGCCCTGGGCCTCGAGTTCCCTGATGGCGACGTCACGCAGTGCGCCGTTGAGCGAACGCGGTTCAGGATGAGCAAAAACAAGCAGGACTTTCATGGGTCAGCTCCGAAGAAGGACAATGAATGCTGAAGGTAGCCAGCCCTGGGGTGATCCGCTATATCTAGGCAATGCATAAGATTATGCCGAATAATGGATAGATCCGATGTGACCCTCGAGCGCATGCGCACCTTCGTTCGCGTCGCCGAGCGCGGCAGCCTGTCGGCAGTGGCGCGCGAGTTCGGAGTTGGGCAGTCGACGGTCACACGGCATCTGCGCGAGCTTGAGGAGGCCGTCGGCGTGCCCTTGCTCAGCAGGACCACCCGGCGTGTCACGATGACCGATGAAGGCGGCCGTTACTATGCCGACAGCGTCCAAATTCTGCGCCTCGTTGAGCAGGCCGGCGATGAAGCGCGGGGCACGCGCGGCGCGTCGGCCGGCACGATCCGGATATCCTGCACGGCGGCACTCGGGGTCTTCCACGTCAGCCGACTGATCTTCGCCTTTCAGGACCGCTATCCCGACATCGGCATCGATCTCAGCCTCACCGACGAACGCATCGACCTTGTGCGGGAGGGCGTCGACATCGCGCTTCGCCTCGGTCCGCTCACCGACAGCTCGATGAAACTACGGGCGCTCGGGCAGTCCCGGCGTCTGCTGGTGGCTGCGCCAGCCTATCTGGCGGCGCGGGGCAGACCGGCTGGCCCGCAGGATCTGCCTAGTCATGAAGGCATCCGGATGTCGAACATCGCGGGAAGCGACACGCTCGCCCTGCAGGGGCCGAGCGGCGAACGCCATGCGGTGCCCTTTGGCGGCCGATTTCGGGTCGACCATGGACTTGCCGCGCGCGAGGCCCTTATCGCCGGACGCGGTATCGCGCCCGCCCATCACTGGCTTGTCGACGATCTTCTGGCAGCCGGCCGGCTGGAAGTGGTCTTGCCGGACTATTCCCCGCCCCCCGTACCTCTGAGCATGCTGATCGTCCCCGAGCGCGCGGGCATTGCCCGGGTCCGGCTCCTGGTCGACTTTCTCGCCGAGCGGATCGGCGGCATTCCCGGTATCCAGAAGCCGCGTTAATGCCCTCGGTCGGCTGCGGCACTGGCAGAACCCCCGACTTCCGGGATACCGGCCTCGTCAAGGCCGCCACCAAAACGGCGCTCAACGTTGCGCCGCGACAATCAGCATCATCGGCCGCTCCAGTTCGTCGGCAAGATCAGGAGCCTGCGCGCCCTGATCGGCCGTTGGGCGCCATTCCTCGACCCGGCGTATGGTGAAACCCGCTTCGATCAGCGCGTTCAGCGTCGTTGCGAGCATGCGATGCTGCTTGAGCACGCCCTTGGCGAGCCAGTCGGTGGTACGCGGACCTTCCACGCTATAGCGATTGACCGGCCACGTCTTGCGGCCGTCGACATCGACCGACCAGCCTGGGTGAGACGGTGCCATGTAGATCGGGTGCTCGATGGTGAAGACGAAGTGCGCGCCTGGAAGGAGCGCATCATGCACTGTCTTCACCAGCCGGTCGAAATCCTCGATGTAGTGGAAGGCAAGCGAGCTGTAGGCGAAGTCGAACGATGCCTGGGGCAGTTCGAGGCGGTCGAGGTCGGCGATGACATAGTCGACATCCGGGTCGCTGGTGTCGGCTCTGGCCCGTTCTATCATGTTGCGGGAAAGGTCCAGCCCAAGGACATGCCTTGCGCCATGCGCCTTTGCCCAGCGGGCAAACCAGCCAAACCCACAACCGAGATCGACAATGCGCTTACCGTCGAGATCGGGAAGCAGTGCGCGTATTGCCGGCCATTCGGGTGCGCCGTCCAAGCCGTGAACCGAGCGTGCCATCTGGCTGTAGCCGGCGAAGAATTCAGGCCTGTCATAGATATTCTGTGCCATTGAGCTTCCGTTTCGGGGCTTGGAGGACCTTTGGTTCAGGTTGAGGCTTAGTGCCGATGGGCGAGACACAGCAAGGGGAAGCCCGTGCCTCGGTAATGTCCACCTGGGCTGCCCGGCTTTGCAAGTTTCCTGCCATCCTGCCTTGTTGACAAGCGGTTGAACGCACTTGCAGTTTCGAAAAATAGTCCCTAGGCTATTTTCATATCAGAAAGAAAACTTCTTCGATAATTCCATTTTATGAAAGCCTAGGCGTTTGCGGGAACATCTCGATCAGACCGACCGGCGACTGGTCAAGCTGCTGTCGCAGGATGCGCAGCTTGGCGTCAATCGCCTCGCCGAGAAGATGGCTGTCTCCGTCCCGACCGTGCGCATGCGGCTGCGCAACCTCTTGGACCGCAACCTGCTCAAGATCGTCGGGCTGCTCAACCTGACCGAGCGCCCCGAGCTGATCTCGGCGATCGTCGGCATCAATGCGCAGGGGCGCGGCCGGGCGCGGGAACTGGCGCAGCGTATCTGCGAGCTGCCTTTCGTGAACTCGGCCTCGGTGGTCACCGGGCGCTTCGACATCATCGTCGACGTGACGGTGGCCGGCGATGTCGCCGACCTCTACCGCGTCACCAGCGAGCTGATCCCCGGCGCAGGCGAGCCGGGCGAAGTCGTGCGCAGCGAGACCTTCGTCGTCATGGCCTCCTGCAACAAATGGGTCAGCCTGCCGGAAGGCTGCTGGTCGGACGAGACCAAGCGCGACGAAACTGGCCGAAAGGAAATGCCATGAAAATCGCGGTTCTCGGCGGCCTCGGCCTCCAAGGCCGGGCGGCGATCGCCGATCTCGTCGCCAGCGCTGGTGTCGAAGAAGTCGTCTGCATCGATACCGCGCCGGATGGGGCAGCCCGACTTGGCGGCCTGACCAACCTTGACCGCGTGCGCTTCGTCGTGCCCGAAGGCGCGATCGGTCCAGTATTGGCGGAGGTGCTGGTGGGTGTCGAAGCCGCCATCGACCTGTTGCCGCAGCCGCTGATGCGCGAGGCGGTGCAGGCGGCGATCGCGACGCGCACGCCGCTGGTCACCACCAATTACGGCAAGACGATCGCCGACCTTGCCCCGCCGGCACAAAAGGCCGGCGTCTCGATCATGACCGAATGCGGGCTCGACCCCGGCATCGACCTCGTGCTCTACGCGCGCGCCGCAAAGCAGTTCGACGCCATCACCGCGATCGATTCCTATTGCGGCGGCATCCCCGAGCCGAAGGCGATGGCCAAGCCGCTATGCTACAAGGTGAGCTGGAACTTCGACATGGTTCTGATGAGCCAGAACCGCGACAGCGTGGTGGTCGAGGATGGCCAACGGGTCGAGGTGCCGGCCGGCCGCCAGCACGACAATCCTTTCATCCATCAGATCGAGGTCGAGGGACTGGGCAGCCTAGAAGCCTTCCCCAATGGCGACGCACCGTATTATGCCGGCATGCTTGCCGCCGCCAAGGGGTTGCAGCGCTCTGGCCGCTATTCGCTGCGCTGGCCCGGCTGGTCGGCGTTCTGGGCGCCTCTGAAGGAGCTTGGCTTCCTTTCTGAAGACAAGGTGCCCGGCGTCGGCGCCAGCCCACGCGAATTTCTTGGCCGGCTGCTCGGGCCGCAACTGCAATATGGCGCCGACGAAAAGGACCTTTGCGTGATGCGCAACGTCTTTACCGGCAGTGAAGGCGGCCGCCGCAAGACGGTGACATCGGACCTGATCATCGAACGCGATCTCGCCTCCGGCCTGTTCGGCATGAGCCTCGGCGTCGGCTATCCCGCAAGCATCGTGGCGCAGATGCTGGCGCGGGGCGAAATCACCGAACCCGGCCTGCTCAACCCGCTGCTGCATGTGCCTGACGGCCGCTTCCTCGACGAATTGGCTCGGCGCGGTATACGGGTATCCGAAACGATCGACTGGGACTGAAGGATTTTCGAACGGTGGCCGCCGCCGGCAACGGCGCTGCCGCTCAAAAAGCACCCCCAAGGGGTGGAACAACAAAGTGGAACAACAACGACAACAAGGAGGAATGCCCAATGAAGATTGCCAAGCTTTTCATAGCAGGCCTTGCGCTCGCCGGCCTCACTGCCGCAGCCAGCGCCGGAACGCTCGACGAGATCACCAAGCGCGGCGAGTTGCGCGTCGCCGTGCAAACGCAGGGACCGCCCTTCTCGCTGGTCGGTGCTGCCGGCGAGCGCACCGGCAGCTCGGTCGAGCTCGCCGAGCTGATGGCCAAGGAAATGGGCGTCAAGATCACCTTCCTTGACTTCGACTGGGATGGGCTGATCCCGGCACTTTTGTCGGGCAAGGCCGATCTTCTGGTCGCCGACATGACGCCGACGCTGGCGCGTGGCATGAAGGTCGCCTTCACCAAACCTTACATGTATACGGGCAGCACCGTCTTCACCAAGACCGACAGCAAGTTCAAGACCACCGAGGACTGCAAGGCCAAGGGCACCAAGATCGCCGTGCTGCTCGGCGCCACCGGCGAGAAGGAAGCTAAGAACGCCTTCCCTGATGCCGACATCAAGAGCTACAAGGGCGGCGGTCCGCTGCTGCTCGACGCCGTCAACAACGGCCAAGCCGATTGCGGCGTCAATGACGTCTCGGCGGTGAAAGGCCAGTCGACCGCCTATCCGGCCGGTAGCTTCACCATCATGCCGGACCTGCTGTCGAAGGAACCGCTTGCGTTCGCCACCCGCTATGACGAGCCGGACCTGCTGGTCTGGATGAACCTGTTCCTCGACCAGGTCAGCGTCGACGGCCGCCTGCAGAAGAACCTCGACTACTGGGTCAATTCCGAAGATTGGAAGAAAGACCACTAAGCAGCGATAGATCCGAGGCGGTTTCGCGCGCGCCCCGGCGCCGCGAAGCCGCCCGGAATCCGTTTCGCCCGGGGGAAATCCGTCCAGCGATGCTCGAAAACTTCAGCTTCCGCACCATCGTCGAATATCTGCCCTTGTTCGGGCAGGGCCTCGTCACGACCGTGTGGCTGTCTGTCCTCTCCTTTGCCGGGGCGCTCGCCGTCGGCATCGTTCTCGCCGCCATGAACCTGCAGCGCGGGCGGCTGTTCCGAATCCCGGCCAAGGCCTATATCGACGCGGTGCGCGCCACCCCCTTGCTGGCGCAGCTCTACTTCCTCTATTTCGGCCTGCCGCGGCTCGGCATCATCCTGCCTGAGCTCGTCGTCGGCATCCTCGCTCTGTCGCTGAACAGCGGCGCCTATGTCGCCGAGATCATCCGCGCCGGCATCCTGTCGATCCCGCGCGGTCAGGTCGAGGCCGGCGTCGCTTCGGGGATGACCTATGTCCAGCGCATGCGCCTCGTCATCCTGCCGCAGGCGTTCAAGGTGACGATCCCGCCGCTGCTCGGACAGGCGATCGTGCTGGTCAAGGATTCCGCCCTGCTGTCGCTGATCGCAGTCGCCGAGCTGACGCGCGCCGGACAATTGCTCGCCTCCGACCGCTTCATGCCGGCGGAGGGCTTTATCACCATCGCCGCCTTCTACCTCCTGCTCTATTACGGGCTGAAGGGACTGGCGGCGCTGTCCGGGCGCTGGCTCGGCCTAGCGGGGGCACGGACATGATCTGGCAGCAGCTGCAAAGCATCGCCGGCAGCTATCCCCTCGCCCTGCGCGGCCTCGGCATGACCGTGATGCTGTCGCTGATCAGCCTGGTGCTGGGCACGCTGATCGGCTTTGGCCTCGGCATCCTGCGGACCGGCGGCAACCACCTGATCAGCGGCGTGATCGGCGCCTGGGTCGACCTGATCCGCGGCACGCCGTTCCTGGTGCAGATCTTCCTGATCTTCTTCATCCTGCCGGAACTTGGCATCGAGCTGGACGCCTTCACCGCCGGCATCATCGCGCTGACCAATCTGGCCGCCTGCTTCATCTGCGAGATCGTCGTCGCCGGCATCCGCTCGGTGCCGACCGGCCAGGTCGAGGCGGCGCTGGCCTCCGGCCTGTCGCGTTGGCAGCGCATGCGCCAGGTGGTGCTGCCGCAGGCGATGCGCATCGTGCTGCCGCCGCTGGTCGGGCAGTATGTGCTGCTGATCAAGGATTCTTCGGTCGTTTCAGCCATCGGGCTCACCGACCTCACCCGCGTCGGCTGGCTGGTGGTGCAGCGTGTGCCGAACGGCCTCCTGGTCTTCTTCCTCGTCGGCCTCGGCTATTTCATCGTTTGCTATCCGCTGATCATGCTGGCCCGCCGGCTGGAGCAGCGCATGGGTGCGGCCCATGGCGAGGTGCAGTTATGACGTCGAACCGCAGCAAAAATGGTACCGGCATGATCGAGTTTCGCGGCGTCAACAAATGGTTCGGCACGCTCAATGTGCTGAGGGATATCACGCTCAGCGTCGAGCCGCGCGAAGTGGTCGTCGTCTGCGGCCCGAGCGGCTCGGGCAAGAGCACGCTGATCCGTTGCATCAACGGGCTGGAGACGATCCGCGATGGCGACCTGGTGGTCGACGGCCAGCGCCTCGGCGACCCCACCACCAACATGACGCGGCTGCGCACCGAGATCGGCTTCGTCTTCCAGTCGTTCAACCTATACCCGCACAAGACGGCGCTCGAAAACGTGACGCTGGCGCCTATCCATGTGCGCAAGATTCCGCGCGCTGAAGCCGAGAAGGCCGGGCGCGAGCTGCTTGCCAAGGTCGGCCTTGCCGACAAGGTGAATGCCTATCCGGGGCAGCTCTCCGGTGGCCAGCAGCAGCGCGTGGCGATCGCCCGCTGCCTCGGCATGCGCCCCAAGATCATGCTGTTCGACGAGCCGACCTCGGCGCTCGACCCCGAGATGATCTCCGAAGTGCTCGACGTCATGGTCGCGGTGGCCGAGGAAGGCATGACGATGATGGTGGTGACCCACGAGATGGGTTTTGCCCGCAAGGTCGCCCAGCACGTGGTGTTCATGGATGCCGGCGCCATCGTCGAGAGCGGCACGCCCGATGAGTTCTTCTCGCATCCCAAGACCGACCGCAGCCGCGCCTTTCTCAGCAAGATCCTGCGGCATTAGGATTGCCGGAAGCGAAGGTTCGCCGCCTGAAGCCTTGCAAAGCTATTTCACCTTGATGACAACCTTGCCCTTGGCGCGGCCCTGCTCGATGTAGGCCAAGGCCTGATTGGTCTGCTCAAACGGGAAGACCCGATCTATGACCGGGCGGATGATGCCCGACTCGACGAGAGACGTGATTTTGGTCAACTGCTCGCCATTGGCCGCCATGAACAGGAACGAATATCGGACATCTGCGCGTTTGGCCCGCCGCCTGATGCCGGCGCTCAAAACGCGCATGACCAAGTTCAGCACCACGTTCAGACCCTTCTCCCTGGCAAACGCAGCGTCGGGCGGACCGGAGATCGAAACGGCGAGACCACCCGGCTTCAACACACGCAGCGACTTTTCGAGGGTCTTGTTGTCCTGGCTGTTCAGGACGACGTCGTAGCCCGAAAGGACTTTCTCGAAGTCATCCTTCTTGTAGTCGATGATGACATCGGCGCCCAGATTCCTGACCATATCCGTGTTGGACGCGCTGGTTGTCGTGGCGACCGTCGCGCCGAGGTGCTTTGCCAATTGAATGGCGAATGTTCCCACTCCGCCGGAACCAGCCTGAATGAAGACCTTCTGTCCTTTCTTCAGCTTCGCCCTTTCAACCAGCGCCTGCCAAGCGGTTAGCCCCACCAGGGGAATGGACGCAGCCTCTTCCATGCTGAGGTTCTTCGGCTTCAGGGCCACGTCCGCATCATTAATGGCGATGTACTCGGCGAAAGTCCCGACCCGACCGTCGCGTGGTCGCGCATAGACCTCGTCGCCCGGTTTGAACTGTCGGACTTTCGAGCCGACGCGAATGACCGTTCCGGCCACGTCATGGCCTGCAACGAAGGGCCGGCGATAGGGCAGGATGAGTTTGAATTCTCCATCCCTGATCTTGGAGTCCAGCAGATTGACGCTGGCGGCATGGATCTGCACCAGCACGTCATTCTCCCCTACTTCCGGCTCTGGAACCTCTCCAAGCCGCAGGGGAGCGTTCTTTGCGTATCGATCGACGATGAAGGCTTTCATTGTAGCTTTCCCAAATTGAGGAGACCGGAGCGGTGCGGCGCCTATTGCATTACGGTCATTTAGTGATAATATGATCATAATGCAATAGCTGATCGAAGGAAGAAAAAACATGCGCTACGAAAAGGGCAGGAAGGACGCATCGCGGCAGCGGATTATGGATGTGGCGGCCGAACGGTTTCGTTCCGACGGCATCGCTGCATCAGGTCTCGCCGGTATCATGAGCGAGGCGGGGCTGACCAACGGAGCCTTCTATCCCCACTTTCCGTCCAAGGCAGCGCTTGTGCGTGAGAGTGTGGCGGCCGCCCTGGAGGTTCAGGCGACCCAAATTCAGGAGCTATTTGCCGCCGGTGGCCTGTCAATGGCCATCGACGCGTATCTGTCGGCGGACCACCGAGACAATCCCGGCAAAGGTTGCGCTTCAGCCGCGCTGTTGCCCGAAATTGCACGTGAGCCGGCCGAGACGCGCCAAGTCTACGCCGAACACCTGCTCAAGCTCGTACGCCAGGTGGCGGCCGAACTCACGCCCGACGCCCGCAACCCCGACGATGTCGCGTTCGGTGTCTTTGCGACCCTGATCGGCACGCTTGAGCTGTCGCGCGCGGTGAACGGGACCGAACTGTCCGATCGCATTCTTGAGGCTGGCGCGGTAGCGGCGAAGGCGCTGCTCCAGCCCCGCGAGAACGGCAAGCCACAAGAAAGGAAACCATCATGAACGTGCATCAGCTATCGCGACCTGCCGCGATCATCAAACACAGGGACGTGCCGACGAAAACGGTCGACGTCGGCGGTACGAAATTCGCCTACCGGGAGCTCGGGCCCACGACCGGGGTACCGGTGATCTTTCTTACCCATCTGAGTGCGGTTCTCGACAATTGGGATCCCCGGGTGGTCGATGGCATTGCCGCAAAACGGCGAGTTATTACCTTCGATAACCGTGGTGTTGGCGCATCAGGCGGCTCCACTCCCAACACGGTGGAGGCGATGGCCCGCGACGCGATCGCCTTCATCCGGGCCCTCGGTTTCGAGCAGGTCGATCTGCTCGGCCTATCTCTTGGCGGCTTCATCGCCCAGGTGATTGTTCAGCTGGAACCTAATCTGGTTCGCAAGATCATCCTCGCGGGAACCGGCCCAGCCGGGGGTGCCGGCATCGACAAGGTGACGTCCGTCACCATCTTCGACATGATCCGCGCCGCGCTGACCATCAAGGATCCGAAGAACTACCTCTTCTTCACCCAAAGCCTCAACGGCAAGAGGGCGGCGCGCGCGTTTCTGCAGCGATTGAAGGAACGGACCAATGACCGCGACAAACCCATCGCGCTCGGCGCCTTCAACCAGCAGCTCAAGGCAGTCCGTGCCTTTGGCCAGGAGCGCCCTGCCGACCTATCGCGTATCCGGCACCCGGTCCTCGTGGTGAATGGCGATCACGACAGAATGGTGCCCACCAGCAATTCCGTCGACCTGGCACGGCGCTTTCCCAATGCCGAGCTGGTCCTGTACGAGGACGGCGGGCATACGGCCATTTTCCAGTATCACGGCGCCTTCGTGGAAAAGGCCCTGGACTTCCTCGAGGCCTAGCGCATCGGCTCGAAAATCGGAATCGATTTTCGGAAAGCACGATGCGCAGATTCAAAAGTGCTAAAGCGTACTTTGTGCGTCCAAATGGACGCACGTCGCTCTAGCGGCGGCCCGCTTGGTCCGATCAATCGGGGGACGACCAGCTGCAAATGCAAATGCAAGGTTGAACGACGCTTAGCCTGCCGTGGCCGGCGTCTTCAGCCGAACGTCGCCAGAGGCTCAGTGCGAACCTCGACCCACTGGCAGCGCCGGCTGTCGTGATAGAAGGACAGGAAGGGCGGCGGGAACGATGGGTCGGCGAAAGCACCCACCGGGATGGCAATCAGACCGGATTGGACATCGATCCGGTAGTGGACGGTGGTGCCGCAATCCGGGCAGAAGCTGTAGGTGACGCAGCCGCCCTCCTCGCCAATACGCGTGAACTCCGCCGATCGCCCCTCGATCGATACTTTGTCCTCGGGAAACCGCGCATTGAAGCTGAGCGCACTGCCGGTGCGCCGCTTGCAGGCCAGGCAATGGCATACGGAGACGCGTACCGGCTCGCCCGAACAGCTGGCTGACAGCTGACCGCAGGAACATTCGGCTCGGCGCGTGACCATGGCTGGCCCCTTTCAGCGAATGACATTAATGGGTTTCGGCATGGGCCCTGAGCTCAGCCCTCTTCTCGTCGGAGACGACGGCAAGGTCGAGCACCTTCTGCAGTTCGCCCGCATGGTGGAATGACGGTTCGGCCTGAACGCCGCTGCGCACTGCATCGACAAACCGCTGGTAGTTGGTCGGCACCGTTCCGGCATCGACGACCAGCCATTTGGCGTTCTCGATGTTCTCGCCCATGCACACTTTCAGCTCCGAGCCGTTCAGATTGTGCACGACTTCGATGCCGCCCTTGTCGCCATAGATGCGCAGCCGCAATTCGTTGAGATGACCGGTTGCCCAGCGGCTGGCATGGACGACGCCGAAAGCGCCGTTGCTGAAATCCAGCGCCATGGTGAAGCTGTCATTTGCGTCGAGCTCGTACTCGCCGATCCGGTTGCCGGGCGCCTTGTCGAAGGACCTGAGGCGGCAGAACACATGGTCGATGTCGAGCGCCGCGCCATAGCTGGCGAAATCGAGGATGTGGATGCCGACATCGCCCAGCACGCCGTTGGAGCCGTGGCCGCGCGACAGGCGCCAGAGCCATTTCGGATCGGTGCGCCAGTCGCCCCAGAATTTGGAGACCAGCCAGCTCTGCAGATAGGACGCTTCGACATGCCTGGCCTGGCCGATCTCGCCGGCCAGCACCATGGCGCGCGCCTTCTGCAGCGGCGCGACGTTGCGATAGGTCAGGTTGACCATGTTGATGATGCCGGCGCGCTCGGCGGCATCAGCCATTTCACTGGCCCTCTGGTAGTTTTCGGCCAGCGGTTTTTCGCACAGCACCGGCTTGCCCGCCGCGATCAGCATCATGGTGGTCGGATGGTGGATGCGATCCGGCGTGACGTTCGCCACTGCGTCGAACTTGTCCCATGCGAGCGCATCTTCCAGCGACGCGAACCGATTGGGGATACCGTTGATGTCCGAAAACTTGTCGACACGCGCGCGGTCGACATCGACGGCGCCGATGAGTTCGACGCCCTCGATCTTGCTGAACTGCCTGGCGTGCTCCTCCGCCATCCAGCCGGTGCCAAGTATCAGCAGACGCATAATTCTTATCCTTAGGATGAGGCTTTATCTTGTTGTTTATCACTGATTTTCCGAACCGAATGTTCGGGATTATGGTCTAGCGATAGCCGGCTTCATCAGCGGCATGGAGTTTTCCGCCGCGCTCGACGATCGGCTCAAGCGCCTTTTCCACCGGCACGTTCGGCGCGTCGAGGATGGCTGGATTTGACCCCTGCGGGTTGTGCGCCCATTTCACGGCGTTGCGCAGCACCTTCTGGACAGTGGCGTCGTGATAGGTCGGATAGGTCTCGTGGCCGGGCCTGAAATAGAAAATGTTGCCGGCGCCGCGGCGATAGGTCAGCCCCGACCGGAACACTTCGCCGCCCTGGAACCAAGAGATGAAAACCGTTTCCAGCGGCTCCGGCACGGCGAACTGCTCGCCATACATCTCCTCGTTCTCGAGCTCGAAATACTCGCCGATCCCGGCAGCGATCGGGTGGTTGGGGCTCGTCACCCAGAGCCGCTCGCGCTCGCCGGCCTCGCGCCATTTCAGCGTGCAGGGCGTGCCCATCAACTTCTTGAAGATCTTCGAGAAATGGCCGGAGTGAAGGACGATCAGCCCCATGCCTTCCCAGACGCGGCGCGCAACGCGCTCGACGACTTCGTCGGCGACGGCGCCATGGTCCTTGTGTCCCCACCATAGCAGGGCATCGGTTTGCGCCAGACGGTCGGCCGGCAGACCATGCTCCGGCTGCTCCAGCGTCGCCCAGGACACGGAAATTTCGGGGTCGAGCTTGAGCGCGTTGGCGATCGTCGCGTGCATGCCCTCGGGGTAGATCCCCGCGACCACCTCATTGGTCCGTTCATGGATATTCTCGCCCCAAACGACAGCGCGTATAGTCATGACATCCTCTTTGATTGGTTGAAGCCGCCGCCCCGGTCCGGTCAGTCATAGTATCCTCGGCCGGGAATGAAAACCTTCGAGATTGGCCGAAATCTCCCCACAGCTTCGTCATCCCAGGGCGGAGCAGGAGCGAAGCGACGTCGAGAAGACCCTGGGATGACGAAGCCATGAAGGACCGCCGCCGCGACGACCTACGCGCCGCGCCCCTTCCGAGGCGACCTGCAGCAGCGGCTTGGTTAGCCGCGCACGACGAGGCGTTTGATCTTGCCCTTCTTGAAGGCGGCGAGGAAGCGGGCATAGTCCTTGAAAACGACGCAGCCGCTCGATTCTCCGCGGCGGCCGCGCAGCAGGTAGGTGTGCGCAAGAAAGCCGTCCCGACCAAATTTGTTCTTGCCGTCGATAGGAGTGAGACGCAGCGCCTCGACGCCATGGAAGCGCGATTCACGCAGCCTCAGATCGTAGGTGTGGGGCGGCGTCGGGCCGGCATTCTTCCGGTTGGCGTAGCGCGGCTGGTCGGCCATCGAGCCCAGTCCCGAATGCGCCTCGAGCCGCGAACCGTCCGGCATATAGACGGTTTTCGCCGAGATGTCGTAGACGGCGACGCCGCTGCCGATGCCGGGCTTGGTGAACAGGTTGCGGAAGGCCCCGCCGCCCGCCGGGCTGTCGGGTTTGGCATAGGCCAGCATGTCTGCGGCCTTCGACCGCTTGGCCGGCTTGACCGGGCTGCCCTGCATGCCCGGGCTGCCTTGCATGCCCTGCTTGGCTTGCATGCCCTGCTTGGCTTGCATACTTGGCATCGCCGCCGGTGACGAACTCCTCGGCGACAAGGCTGGCGCCCGGGGCATCTCGTCCTGCGGAGCGTCGGCGGTCTGCGCTTTGTTGGCATTGGATGGCCGAGACTGGGCCTTGGCGGCCTTTGATGACTGGACCTTGGGCGCTTTGGCCTTGGGTGCCTCGACCTTGGGCGCCTCGACCTTGGGCGCCTCGACATGGGGCGCCTCGTCTGACTGGTCGACTTCCGCCCGCGGGCGGAAGGTCGGCAAGGGAACGCTGTCGGGCATCTCGTCCTGCGGCGGCAGCGAGGCCATCTGAACCTCGCCCTCCGGCGGCGCAGCAGTGTCGGCCGTCGCCACCTCCGGCAGCACATCGATCATCTGTTCCGGCAACGCATTCGCCAGCGCGAGCGCCAGACGGGAGGATCGTTCGATCTCAGCGATCTCCGGCCCGAAGCGCACCGCGGCCGGGCCGTTCTGGTCGGGCAGGCGCGCCGGCTCCGCAACGCCCGCGGCCGCCGGCAGGCTGGCAAGCATAGGAGGTGCTGCGTGGGCAAAGGCAGCAGCAAGCTTTTGCGGCGACAGCGCGGCTTTCGCCACCACGCTGTCGAAGCGCGCTTGCGGCGAGATTTCTGCGACAAGCGGCACAGTATCCGGCTGCGCCAGCGGTTTGAGACGCGCCGCCTTGCCTTCATGCACGAAGTTCGCGGCGGCCTGTGCGCAACCGGCATCGCATCGGCTGAGCAGCGACGCCTGACGCTGCCGGCTTGCCGGTAACGGCGCCCACGAATTGGCCCATGAATTGGCAAGCGTGCGATCGGCGAGCGCGATGGTGCGCGGCGCGCGCAGGCTTTGCGGAAGACTGTTGGAGGCAGCGGTGAGCGAGGTTCCCACCGAATAGAGGCCGGCCATGGTCGCCACCGACCACAGAGCGACCGCAACGCCAACAACGGGAACCGCGACCCAGCGCAGCCCGGGCCTCATCGAAGTCAATCCAGAGTCAGGATTGTCACCCCGGTTTTTCAAACGCACAAACGCCATACACCAACCTCAATCGGCCTTGCGGCATGCGGGGCTCGCAGCCGTCACAATCACAGTCGCCTGGTGCCCCCTGCACGCTTCGCGTCTGTTGCCGATTGATTCAAAAGATGGACAAACTTGGTTAACCAATCCCTCTACCGATCGCCGATTGGGCGAAGGTCGATAACAAAAAAGCCCCCTCCACGACTAAGAAAATGGCGGGAATGCCCTCCGTATCAGGCTTTGCTGCCCGTTTTTGCCGACCGAGTCAAGAAACCGAAAGGACTAGACCTTGCCTGGGCGGGCGACAGCTGAAGCTTTCTCGGATCAAAAGCGTCGCGTCACGCATAATCGTCTGCGCGCAGGCAGCGTTGCCGGCGCGGCTTTGCATACAGGTAAATTCGATTGTGCTAATATACCTTGGTCATGCATATTTGTGCGCGACCAACAAACGGGAGGATGCGATGGGAACCATGAATCGCAGGTCTGCAATTGCTCTCGGCGTCACCGCCGCCGCGGTAACGCCGCTATTCGCCTTGGCGACGCCTGCAAGGGCCGCCAAGCAATACGGCCCGACGGAGGGCAAGGAGGTTGCGCCCGGCATCAGAGTGGTGGAGGTCGGCACTGGCAACTCCGACATTCCCGCTTACAAGAGCATCTCAATCGTCGATATAGTCTTCCAGCCCGGAGCAGTCTTTCCTGAAACCGTGATGGACAACGACATGGTATGCACGATTGCTGCCGGCGAATTCACGATCAAGAAGGCGGACAAGGAATTCAAACTTAAGGAAGGCGAGATGTACACTTGCGCCAAGGGCAAGACCGACGGTGCCACGAATACAAGTAGCGTGGTCGGCGTGCATCGCATTGCGATCTTGATGCCTGCCTAGACCAATTCCAGGAAAAGTGTGCAACGGTTTCTGCCCGGAATTGCACAAAGAAATAGCCAGAGCGGTTCAGCGAACCGCTCTGGCGCATGACCGAAATGAGGCCCGCGACCTCCGCCGGAGGGGCGGGCCTTGTCATTGCGTGCTTGTCCTATGCGGCGCGCAGGTTTTCCGCCGGCCGCAAATTCTGGTTCATGCGGAACAGGTTCAGCGGGTCGTAGCGCTGCTTGATTTCCAGAAGCCGCCGATAGTTGCCGCCATAGGCTGCTTCGACCCGGTCGACCTCGTCCTCGGGCATGAAGTTCACATAGGCCGTGCCGGCGGCATACGGCCTGATCGCCTCGTAAACACCGCGCGCCCAGTCGATGCAGGCGCGGTCCATTTGCGGTTCGCGCCAGCGGGCGTGGACATTCATGACGAAATGCGCGCTGCGTTGCGGAAACGCCGTTGCATCCGCTGTCACGCGGCCTGCGGCACCGCCGATATGGGCGAAGAATATCTCGCATTCAGGCCCCGGAAGCCTGGGTATCGCGGCCGTGACGACCTCGATCGCGCTGTCGGAAAGCTCGGTGAAGTCATGGCTCTTCCAGTAGTTTCGGGCGCCGGGCGTCAGCAACGGATCGAATGCCTGCTCCCAGCCGGTGAACGGGTTGGGGCCGACCACATCGGCAATCGGTGTGCCGATGGCGCGAAGCCTTTGCGTCGCTTTCTCGCCCTCCTGAAGATCGCCGCAATAGCACATGGCCAGGACCAGCACCTCCTTGCCATGCCATTCGGCCGGCAGGAACGGCAACGGCGGCGCCTGCCGCATAACCACCCAGCAGGTCAGCTCATTGGGCGCTGCTTCGAGCGCCGCTCGGTATTCCCGCAACACATTTTCGGCATCGGCGAAAGGATGAACGACAAGCCCCGCCAGCACCTGCGGACCAACGTGGTGGAGCTTGAACTCGAAGGCCGTGACGACGCCGAAATTGCCGCCGCCACCGCGCAGCGCCCAGAACAGGTCGGGATTTTCGGTCTGGCTGGCGCGCAACAGCTTGCCGTCGGCCGTAACCACATCGGCGCCGAGAAGATTGTCGATGGTCAGGCCGAATTTCCGCGTGATCCAGCCGAAGCCGCCGCCCAACGTCAGGCCTGAAATGCCGGTGGTCGAGTTGATCCCGATCGGCACTGCCAGTTCGAAGGCCTGTGTTTCCGCGTCGACGTCGGCGAGCGTCGCTCCAGGTTCCACCCATGCCCGCCGCGTCGCTGGATCGACCCGCACCGACTTCATCGGCGACAGATCGATCATCAGGCCGCCATCGCAGACGGCACTGCCGGCGATGTTGTGGCCGCCGCCGCGGACCGCGACAAGAAGCCGGTTTTCCCTGGCAAAATTCACCGAGGCGATGACGTCGGCGGCACCGGCGCAGCGCACGATCAGCCCGGGCCGCCGGTCGATCATGGCATTCCAGATGCTGCGTGCGTCGTCATAGGCGGCGTCGCCTTCCCTCAGCACGGTGCCGCGCAACTGTGCCGAAAGCGCTTCAAGGGCCGCGGCTTCGACCGTCGTCTTGCCGCGTTCAAGCGTGGTGAGGCTCATGCTGTTCATGGCTTTCCTCCCGATTGCTTTTTCTGAGCTGTTTCCCCCCACCCGGTTTTGAAGTGTGCTCTTATATTAGATATCACGCAAGTTCAAAGCCGCTTGCTGGCCGGTCTTGCGGCACGCGGCGGTGGCCGCGCCCAATCGGACGAGATCTGACGCAGGCCGCCGGTTTTGCGAGGATGCAGAATGACATTGTTGGCAGCTTGCTAGTCGGCATGCCGCCGGATTTCACCTTCAGCCCGTCCGTGAAGGCGATGGGGCCTAACGGCCCGCCGCCCAGGCGAGGGCGGACTGCACGTCTTCCTCGATCCGGTGCCGCGCTGACGGGCTCACGCCGTCCCCCGTCTGCATAGACGATGCTGGGCGAGCCATAGGCCGGCAATTCCGGCCTATGGCGATTTGCCGATCAACACTCTTCGGTAGTCTTCTTCATTTGACCGGGGGCGGCGGTCTTGGTGTCGGTGTCCTGCTGACCAGGAGCGGCCTCTCGCGCGCTGCCGGTCTGCTGGCCAGGTGCGCAATCTTTGGCCGAATTCGGATTCGTGCCGCTGGTGGTGGTCGAGTCAGTTTCCTGATCGGTTGTGGTGGTGGAGTTGGTTCCCTGATCGGTGGTGCTGGGCATGGTTGTGGTCGTCGAGGTTCCGCTCGTCGAGCTTCCGCTTGTCGTCTGGGCAAGTGAAAGCCCGGACGATACTGCCAGCATGACCGACGCCAGAAGGATGCGTTTCATCGTCGTTCTCCTGTTCTGAATGCGCGGGATGCGCTGGAAAACCAACAGTGAGACCGAAGGACTGTTCCTCGACCATGTTCAACTTTTGTAACTCCGGCCTAACGGTCAGCTCTCATTGAGACCAAAGACCGGAGACTAAAGGCCCGGCAAAAAGCCCGTCGGCAGGCCAAACCGACATGGCTGCTGGATCGACGTGAAACGATCCCGCCGGTTCGGCCGAGGAACTACGCAGCGGTCCGCGGAGTTAGGCATGTGATCCACATAAGCACAGGAGAGCTCTGATGGCACCGCGCAGAAAATCCGACGATCCGTCCGAAGGCCCGACAATCGAACAGCAGGATTGGGACGCGATCAAAGGCGGCAAAATTCTACCAGACAGCGTGCCGGGAAACGGCGACATCCGTTATGACCTCGAGAAAGAGGGTGAACTGCCCGAGGAAGACGACGACAATCCGTACCAGGACAGCGACGAGGCGCTGCCGGACGATGAGGAGGAACGCGCTCTCGCGCGTAATCCTTCGAAACAAGACATCGACGAGCCATGACGGCAGCATTTAATAGGCCCGGCTAGCCCGCCCGGTTCGGGTGCGCTCCAAATTCCGTGAAAATTCCTGCAGCGACAGAAAAGGCCCCGCGGGGAGGAAGCGCGGGGCCTTTGTCCGAATGCCGTCCGAACGGCCTTCATAGTCGCTGGAGTAGAACGACTGCGCTTCCAACCGTGGCGGGCGGATGTTGTTCCATCGAAACCGAAAAAAAGACGGTGCCCGTTTGTTGTTTGCGCCAGCATTGCTGCCGCAGAGCTAACGCTTGTCGAGGACGCTGTGGCACTTGGTTTGCGCCTGACGCGTCGCACCACTTGTCAGACAAAGCCGGGAACCGGCTTTGTCTTGCCGCTTAGTTGCGCGCCCAATGTCAGTGTCTGCGGGAAATTCCGGACAATTGCCGCCATCAAGGTGGCGCTGCC
The DNA here is from genome assembly GCF_003952585.1 of Mesorhizobium sp. M6A.T.Cr.TU.016.01.1.1. Taxonomy (NCBI): domain Bacteria; kingdom Pseudomonadati; phylum Pseudomonadota; class Alphaproteobacteria; order Hyphomicrobiales; family Phyllobacteriaceae; genus Mesorhizobium; species Mesorhizobium sp. M6A.T.Cr.TU.016.01.1.1. The sequence continues at coordinate 4,337,937 of NZ_CP034452.1, read as the reverse complement.
GGGGCGAAGGGCAATTCCGGCAAGTGCTGCAGCGGCGTGGACCCGTGTCGAAAACAGTCTTTTCCAGGCCGCCTCATAGCGTCTGCCGGCAGCCTCGCGCCCCACCCGGCCGCTTGGCGCGCATGCGAGTTCGCAAGCCAGCAGCCAGCCGGACTGAAGCGCCATCGAGATGCCCTCGGCGATAACAGGATGAGACTCTCCGGCTGCATTGCCGACGCGGAAGATGTCCCGTTCGTAGCAGGAGCGAATGCCCGGCCGGATCGGGCCTGCGGCAAGCCACGGACCGTCGCGGTGAGCTGCGCCAAGGGCATCCCTGACACCCCGGCACGATTCCATCAGATGGCGGGAGACCGCATCGGCGGCCGATACATGGCTGTGGTTTGGGCCACGGTGTTTACGCAACCGCGCCAGCATATCGCGCCGAATGCAGCACGAGATCGACAACCGGCCATGATCCGCCGAGACCATGCCGCCATAACCGCCCGGAAACGCCAGCAGAGGCATCAAATCAGGCGCCAGGGACGACCCGGCGAAATGCGCCTTGAAGCCGAGCAGGTCCGAGGGGCGGTTGCTCTTTCCGGGCTGGCTGGGCAGCGGTCCTGGTTCCCAGGAGCCGTGTGCGGCGACAATCACCGAGGCACGTAACATCGACGTTTCGTCTCCGGCTTGAATTCGCACCATTTGCACCTCGCCATCCCGCTCGATGGCGACGGCGCGGCAAGGCTGAAATATCTCGACGCCCGCCGATCGCGCCGCCTGCAAAAGCAGACAGTCGAGAATGTCCCGGCCAAGCGCCCGGCCGAAACCATCGTTTGCAGCGGGCCGATCTTTTGCACGGGGCCCATTTTTTGCAGGAGGCATGGGCGCCTCGACACTAGCTTCGCCGGAAAAGAAGCCGACGCGGCGGATTTCGGGGCCGGCATTGGCACGCCAGGCATCGCCGATCTCCAGCTGGTCCAGAAGCGCAAGATTGCTTGCCGATATATATTCGCCGCAGACCTTGCGGCGCGGGAACACGCTCTTCTCCACGATAGCCACGGCCCACCCGCGCCGGGCCAGCGTGAGCGCGACGGACGTGCCCGCCGGGCCGGCGCCTATGATGATCGCGTCATGGGTCCGCGTCATAGGTCATCACCGGCGCTGGCACCGACGAAAATGTGGGAAAAAAGGCCGGCGCGCCGTTCCTCGACCGGTTTGCCTTTTGCCGCAAGCCAGAGACCGGAAAGCTCATTGCCGCGAAAGCCGCCACGCACGCTTTGAGCGGCGTCGTTTCGTGTGACGTCATTGGCGCCGATTGCCGGGAGAAGACGGGTAGCGGCCAGCGCCAGTTTTGCCCGCAATGGCTCTGTCGCCAACAGCAGCGGGGCCTTCGGCGCCATCAGCGAAAACAGGCGCACGAGCTCGGCATCGTCGAAATGATGCAGAAACAGATTGACGGTGATCGCGTCGAACCGCCTGCCCTCATTCTTTCTTGCCCAGTCGAAGACATCGGCGGTGATGCCTTCGGCCGTCCACCCCAGCCTGTCGAAATCACCACGCAATTGCGCGGTGATGAGGTCGACGCGGTCGAGCATCACCAGTTCGACCCCAGGCCATTGCCCGGCCATGCGCCGCGCTACCGCCAGCATGAAGGAGCCATCGCCGGCGCCGATCTCCAGAATCCGGCGTGGCGGCTTTGGCACAAATTTCCCGAGCAGCGACGCCATGATCTTTGCCTGAAACATCAGCGCGTTGATGTGACGAAGGTCGCGGCGCGTGGCAAGCGCTCGCGGATCGTCGGCCGCAAGTCCGTCAAGGATTTCCGGCGCAAGCTTACGGTGCTCCAGGCCACTCATGACACGGTTCGAAAAAGCATGGTTTCGGCCGTCAGCCCGGGTCCGAACGACATGCCGCAGCCGAGCAGGCCCGGCGGCGCCTTCAGCATCTCCTTCATCACGAACATGACGGTCGCTGACGACATGTTTCCGTATCGGCGCAACACCTCGCGCGATGGCTCCAGCGCGGTGGGCGCGAGTTTCAGAGCCCTTTCGACGGCGTCGAGAACCGACCGTCCACCCGGGTGCACGGCCCAAAGGTCGACCGCTTCCGCTGTCCGGCCGCTGAGGATGGCGTCCTGGTTGCTCCGCAACGCTTCATGAATCGCTGCCGGGACCTGGCCGGAAAGAACCATCTCGAAGCCGTGGTCGCGAATGCTCCAGCTCATCAGGTCACGCCGCTCACGCGCCACGATACAATGAAAGCTCTCGAGCTCGACGCCGGCCGGCTCTGCGGTGACGAGCGCGGCCGCGCAGCCGTCGCCCCAGAGGCAGAACGACAGCAGCTTTTCCAGTTCGGTCGTTTCGCGCAGATGCAGCGTGCAGAGTTCGATATTGACCAGGAGGACCTTGGCGCGAGGGTCGGAGCGGACGATGTGGCGGGCAAGCTTGAGACCGTTGATCGCCGCGTAGCATCCCATGAAACCAATCATCGTGCGTTCGACCCTGTCCGGCAGGCCGCATCGCGCAACCAGATCCAGGTCGATGCCCGGCGCCGAAAAACCGGTGCAGGTGGTAACGACGAGATGAGTGATGCGGCGAGCGTCATCGCCAAGCTCCAATCCGTCGACGCCTTTTTGCGCCAGAACAGGCGCGGCATCTCCGAACATTGCCATTCTCTCGGCCGTTCCAGGAAAGGCGCCCCGGATAAAAGTCCCAGCCAGATCTGCTGATGGTCCTTCGGGGTCGCCAGCGGGTGCAAAGCAGGAATAGCGGCGCTCGATGCCGGCGAGATCAGCCATGCGTTCGAAAATTCTTCGGCGATCGGCCACAAGCATGGAGGCCGCGAAACGCAGATAGAATTGATGAACCTCGTGCTCCGGCACCGCTGTCGCGATCCGGTTGATATAGGCTTTGGCCGGCATATTCTGTCTCCTCGGCGTATGCACGGTGTAACGTGAGGCCACCGCCGGAGGGTCTTTGCTCACCAAGGATGGAGCGTTGTTCGATAAACGTTTCCGAAAACTGATTTCATCCCGAGATTCAGCACACGCTGTTGCAAAGCGATGCTGCGGTTCGCCGACACTAGCAATATAGGCTCCATCGCCGAGGCGTCGACGGGAGAGCCCGCGCTTCTGGCAAGATGCGAGCCGCGGGCCGAGGCGCCTTGCGTCCGGCACTCACCGGGCACCGTCTTTTTCCTGCATCGACGGAACATTAGCGCATACTAACAGTTGTAGGATGACAGCGGGTATCTCCCGGATATTGGCTGCTGGATCGGGGCCCGTACCCCGGTCGGCCCGCGCTCCTCCAGAGGCGCGGGCCTCCCGGTCCTGAGGGCGGCTATTGGAACAAGAATGCCGAGCAGGCGTTCCACAAATTATGTCCAGCTGCCCGGGATTCGCGGAAAAGACAAAGGAGAGCTGTCATGAACAATATCATCTGGCTGGTTGGGGCCGTCGTTATCGTAATAGCGATACTCAGCTTCCTTGGCCTTCGTTAACATTCGCCTTTAGCGAAAAGGCGACGCAGGACTAAGTAGTCACTTGGATCTACTCCGAAACCCAGGTCGCGGCGCTAGCTGACGCCGATGTGTCACGCGCTTTCCTGCTGTTCCGATTCCAATCGCCCGATCGTTTAAGCAAAGCACGATGTTGATCTGCGCACGCCAGCACTTAGGTCGCATCGGTCCGCTGGGGGTTGCGAACTCTCGAAGCCGGTCGCCAAATCGCGTGAGCGGTATGAAGCCAAGGCTTCTTTCTCGTCTTGATGTCAGGGCATTGGGACTTGCAAATGCCGCACTTTGCGGTCAGCCTATGCGCATGATGGCACGCCGGTCGGCAAAGCAATTGCTTGTCATGCTGCTCACGGTCTTCCTGACCGCCGGGTTCAGCCTTGCCGGCGCTCAGGCGAGCGTTATGTCGGCGCAGATGATGACGACGACGTCGGACAAAGCCATGGTCATGCACTCCGACGCGGACACGGCCATGTCGTCCGACATGGCTGGCGACTGCAAGGCGTGCCCCAAAGGAGCCGGCGACAAAGGCGATCCTATGCATTGCCCGCCGACCTGCATCGCACCGGTGCTCGCGGTGCTGCCGCAAGGCATCGCCATGAGGATAGTTGTGCGGATGCAGGAGCCGTTGGCGCTACCGACCCCGCTTCTTCACGGGCGAAGTTCCCTGCCCGACCCATACCCTCCAAGACAAGCGATCTGATCTGACGCCGTTTCAGCCGTCCTGCGGCTGATTGTCGGCGCTCGATCGCCCACTGCGCTCATTGTGGCGTAGCGGGCCCGGACAGCAGTTCAATCGATGTCGAGATGCTCGCCGTCGATCGAGATCGCAAAGGGCGTAAGGGTGCATTCCGATTCCAGTCATTTGATTTCACGCCGCAGGTTTCTCATTGCGGCGGCAGGGGTTGCCGCGTCTGCACCAATGCGTCCCGGGTGGGCATCCGCCACGGAGGAACGCCGGGTCAAGGTCGCGCCGAGCCAGGCCCGGCTCACCGGCACCGATGGCCCGCAAACCCCAGTGTGGGCCTATGACGGGACAGTTCCCGGCCCAACGCTGCGCCTGCGGCAAAGAGAGCCGGCCCGCATCGTCGTCGACAACGGGCTCGATGAAGACACGACGGTTCATTGGCATGGCATAAGATTGCCAAATGCGATGGACGGCGTGCCGGGCCTGACCCAGCCGCCGATCAAGCCGGGCGAGAGCTTCGTCTATGAGTTCACGCCGCCCGATGCCGGCACCTTCTGGTATCATCCTCATGCCGACAGCCTGGTGCAGCTCGGCCGCGGCCTTGCCGGCGCACTGATCGTCGAGGAGGCCGAGCCGGTCGCCGTCGACCGCGATCTCGTGTGGCTGCTGCAGGACTGGCGGCTTGCCAAGGATGGACAGATCGCTGCCGGCTTCGGCAACATGATGGACGCGGCGATGTCCGGCCGCGTCGGCAATGTCGTCACCATCAACGGTGGGGCGCCGGCAGATCAGAAGGTGCGCGCCGGCGAGCGCGTCAGGTTGCGACTGGCCAATGCGTCGCTCGCCCGCATCATGGCCTTGCGCTTCGAAGGTCATCGCCCGGTTGTCGTCGCGATCGACGGCCAGCCCTGCGATCCGCACGAACCGGATGACGGGCGCATTGTGCTCGCGCCGGCCATGCGCATCGACATCGTGCTCGACATGCAGGGCGATCCGAGCAAGCGTTATGCGGTGACCGACGACTTCTATGACGGCCTCGCCTACGCGCTGACCAACCTCGTCTATGACACCGGTCCGCCGCTGCGGCCCCATCCTCTCGACGCGCCCCTGCGCTTGCCGGCCAATCCGCTGCCGGCCCCCGGTCTCGCCGGGGCCGAGCGCCAAGAGATCGTGCTGCAAGGCGGCATGATGGGTGGCGGCAAGCTCGCCGGCGTCGGCGGCATGATGGGGATGCCCGGTATGAATGGCGAGGCTGCCTGGGCGATCAACGGCACGTCGATGACCGGCGACGGTCACGCCGGCATGGCGCCGCAATTCACGCTAAATCGTGGCAAGACCTGTCATCTCACCATGCGTAACGAAACCGCTTGGTGGCATCCGATGCACATCCATGGCTTCAGCATGTCGGTACTTTCGCGCAACGGTTCGCCGGTGCCGCACCGGCAATGGCAAGACACGGCGCTGCTTGCCCCAAAAGATACGATCGAATGCGCGTTCGTCGCCGACAATCCCGGCGACTGGATGCTGCACTGTCATGTCGCCGACCATCAGATCGCCGGCCTGATGACCGTCTTCCGCGTGACGTAAAGCTCTTTTCATTCAACCAAGGAGAACTGCCATGAAACCGACCTACGCCTTCGCTGCCTTCGCCCTCGCAATCGCAACGCCAATGCCCGCCCTTGCCGCGACGATCAACGCCATCATGTACAAGAACCCGCAATGCAGCTGTTGCGAGGCCTATGCCGCCTATCTCGAACAGAACGGCTTCAAGGTCGATATCAAGCCGGTCAACAATCTGTCCCAGATCAGCAGCGATGCCGGCGTGCCCACCGACCTCGAAGGCTGCCACACGCTGATGGTTGACGGCTATGTCATCGACGGCCTAGTGCCGATCGACATCGTCAGGAAGCTTCTGACCGAACGCCCCGCCATATCAGGCATCACCCTGGCCGGCATGCCGACCGGCGCGCCCGGCATGGGCGGCGAGAAGTCAGGGACCTGGACGATCTACGCCTTCACCAAGGACGGCAACGCGCCCACCGTCTACGCGACGCGGTGAAAGCGACCATGAGCAAACTGGCCATGGCCCTGGTTGGCGTGCTGCTGGTGTTTTCGCGGTCGGCATCGGCTTCCGAACCGCCGCAGAATTTTGCCGTTCACGAAACCCCGGCGCCGGTGCCAGAAATCAGCTTCGAGGACGGCGATGGTCTACCCCGAAGCCTTGCCGATTTTTCCGGCAAAATCGTGCTGCTCAACGTCTGGGCGACATGGTGCGCGCCCTGCCGGAAGGAGATGCCGACGCTCGACCGGCTGCAGGCCAAACTCGGCGGGCGGGATTTCGAGGTCGTCGCGCTGTCGATGGACCGCGCTGGCCCGGACATCGTGAAAAAGTTCTTCGCCGAGATCGGCATCGAGCATCTCGCCCTCAATATCGATACCTCCGGCAAGGCCATGTTCGCCATCGGCACCGTTGGCCTTCCAGCGACCTTGCTGATCGATCGCAACAGCAAGGAAGTCGGCCGGCTGATCGGCCCGGCGGAATGGGACGCGCCCGACATGGTCGACTTCATCCGCAGCCGCATCGCTGCCAGGTGAGAAAGGAGCAGATATGTCCGAGCCAAAGGCTCGCTGCGTCGCGCCGGCTTTGAACGAATGGAGGCGTTTGCTGCTACGCGTAATTGCCATCGCGGCACTGATCGCAGGCTTTGCGTATCCGGCGCAAGCTCACTCGCTCGACGAAGTCGATGCCATGCTTCAGAGCGACGAGAAATATTTCCAGACGCTCGACAGACCGGCGCCCGATTTCACACTGCGTACCGCCGACGGGCGTGTCGTGCGGCTGGTCGCTTTGCGCGGCAAGGTCGTCATCCTCCACTTCATCTACACATCGTGCCCCGATGTGTGCCCCCTGCATGCCGAGAAGATCGCCGAGATCCAGAAAATGGTGAACGGCACGCCGATGAAAGGCCAGGTGACCTTTGTGACCATCACCACCGACCCTGTGAGGGACACGCCGGACGTGCTGCGCAATTACGGACCGGCGCACGGGCTCGACCCGGTCAATTGGCTGTTCCTGACCACGACCGCGGGTCAGCCTGAGGATGCGCCCCGGAAGCTCGCGGAAGCCTTCGGCCACAAGTTCGCCTTGACCGATGGCGGTTACCAGATGCACGGCACCGTCACGCATGTGATCGACAAACAAGGCCATTGGCGCGCGAATTTCCACGGCCTGAGTTTCGCGGCGGTCAATCTCGTCACCTTCGTCAACGCGCTGACCAACAATGTCGAGCGCCCGCACCATGAGAAGGAAACGGGGTGGTGGGCGAAAATCAAGGGCATGTTCTGAGGCACCATTCGTCTTGACCGAAATTTACGACGAACTAATTCCCATCGGAATCGCCGATGCTCACCGGCGAGGGCGGGCTTCCACCGACCATAGAGGCGACCGCAATGATGAATGGCCCAATGGGTATGTGAATGATGGGCGGCATGGGGCTCACATGGGTCCTGGTGCTTGTCGCCCTTGTGCTCGTGATTGCAGCGCTCCTCAAATACCTGCGAAGCTGACGGGGCTGACGATCGCGACCCGAAGAGCGACAGGACCGCGATAGGAGAAAGGATCGCGGACAGGTGAAATTCCCAGTCCGCAAGCACGGTTTTACCGACGAGCAGATCGTGGACGCGCCGAACCTGCGGGACGGCTGCGGCGGGGCATCCAAATTGCCACACCCGGGTTGACCTTCTAGCTACAGGAAGGTTTACTTTCCCACTGACCAAGGAGATTTTCATCATGAACATTGGTATCGCATCCGAAAAATCCGGCCTGCCGTCCAAGACGATACGCTACTACGAGGACATCGGGCTTTTGCGCCCGGCCCGGACGGAGAATGGCTATCGTGACTATTCGGCAGACGACATCCACCGCTTGCGATTTCTGCAGCGCTCGCGCAGCCTGGGTTTTTCGGTCGACGAGTGCCGCCAGTTGCTGTCGCTCTATCAAGACAGGGACCGCGACAGCGCCGACGTGAAGGCCATTGCCAAAGCCAAGCTCGTGGAGATCGACAGGAAGATCGCCGAGCTGGTGGGATTGCGCGGCCTGCTGCATCATCTGGTTGAGCATTGCCATGGCGACGAGCGGCCGGACTGCCCGATCATCGACGAACTGGCGGGAGAAGGCCTGGTTCAGTGAAATGGACCGCCGCCACCGTGATGCTGTCGCTTGCCTGCGCCTCCGCAGTGGTAGCCGCGGCTGGACCTGACCCAATCATTGCGACGCGCCAGTCCTCGATGAAGGAGATGGCCGCCGCCGCGAAAACGATCGCCGCGATGTTCGACGGCAAGCTGGCCTATGACGCCGCGGCGTTCAAGGCGGCGGCCGAGACCATCCGCGCCCGCACCGGCCCTACGCTTATCACGGAATTTCCGAGCGCGACATTGGGCGCGCCTTCGGGCGCCAAGTTGGAAATCGATCAAGCCCGTTCGGAATTCGAGGCTCTGGCCCGTCACATCGGGACGCTGGCCACCACGCTTGCCGCCAAGGCCGAGCGGGCGCCCGCCAGCATCACCGACGACATGAGGATGGGTACCGGCCCGGCGATGGGCGGCGGCAGTCTGCTTGGCAAGCGGCCGGCAGCGGCGCAAGCCGATCCTGCCAAGGCTCCTGCCGAGCACCTGTTGCATCTTATCCTGCAGGATTGCTCAAGCTGTCATTCGAAGTTCCGGCAGAAGGTCCTGTGAAGGCCCGACCGAGCACGTTTTGATCAGTCGACGTTCCAGCTAATGTCCCGGCCCGGCGCTTAATTCGCTGCGGCGCCAGGCGGCCGGCGAGATTCCCACCGAGCGCTTGAACTCGCGCCCGAAATGATAGACGTCGCAGAAGCCGCAGGCTTCGGCGATCTCGGCCAGCTTCTGGTCGCTCTGCACCAGCAGCGATTGCGCCTGCATCAGCCGCTCGCGCATCAGCCACTGATGCGGGCTTGTCCGCAGATGTTTTTGGAACAGCCGCCGGATCTGCGAGGGACCGAGCCCGGTAACGGCGAACAGGTCGGGTGCCGTCCAGGCGAAGCCGGGTTCACCGCGCATGGCGTCCAGGGCAGCGGCTAGCGGCTTCGGCAAATCATCAGGACCGGAGCCGGCGAGCGCCCGGTCGACCAAAAGCACGAATTCGGCGACCAGTTGGTTGAGCCTGAAATCAAGGCTGGCGTCGCGCCGCCGCAACGCGGCAAACAGCCGCTCGAACCACGCGACTGGACTCATGGCTTCCGGGAACACGGCCCGCAAGGTCCCCTCTCCGAACAGCTTGCGCCGCAGGATCGCCGGGTCCGGGCCGTCGAGCCTGAACCAGAGCAGGCTCCACGGATCGTGCTCGTCGGCGGCATGCACATGCGGCGCCTCGTTGGCCATCCACACCAGTTGGCCCGGCCGCACCTCCAGCCGCTGTCCCAGCGTCTCCACGATACCGTGGCCCGACAGGCAATAGAGGATGTCCTGGCCGGGATAGGTCGCGCGTTCTATCCGGTAATCCGGCGCCGCGGCGACCTTGCCGGCGCGCAGCACGCTAAACGCCGTGCGCGTCCATCCGGCCGCCGGCACATAGTGGAAACTCTCGAGAACCGACGTTCTTGCTCGCATGCACGTTTTATACAAAAACTGCGCGGTGCTGTCCATTTTGTTCCCTGCCAAGCACCGCTAAGGTAGCTTTCAAGAGGCAGGCGAGGTCGGCATTCAGTTGCCTGGACCCGCTCTTCCCAAGGCCCTCGAGGCGCATCGCGCCACTGAGGGCCCGTTCGCGAAGACCAGGGAGGCAAGACGATGCTCGCGATGACCAAGGAAGAAACGGAACACTACATCAGCGACGGGTACATTATCCGCAAGGGGCTGCTGAGCGTGGCCGAGGTGGACGATTTTCGTGACCACGCACGCAGGCAGCTCGAGGCGGAGACCAGGAGCGGAGCCGTCATGGCCAAGGGCGACAAGGAAGGCAAGACCACCCTCCTGAAGATGTGGACCAAGGCCGAGGACGACAAATACGGTCTTCTGGCGCGCGACGAGCGCATGGTCGATCTCGCCCAGGATGCCGTCGGCAAACCCATCTATCTCTACAGCCACAAGATGACGATGAAGCAACCCAATGAGGGCGGCGCCTGGGAATGGCATCAGGATTTCGGCTATTGGTACAATTACGGCTGCCTCGCGCCGGAGATGATGAGCATCTATGTCGCGCTCGACAAGGCGACCCGCGAAAATGGCTGCCTGCAGGTGCTCAAGGGTTCGCACAAGCTCGGCCGCCTCAACCACATCCGCGAGAACGACCAGACCAATGTCGAGCAGGAGCATCTGGAAGCGGCGCTGAAGCGCTACGAGCATATCTATGTCGAGATGGAAGCCGGCGACGCGCTGATCTTCGACGGCAATCTGCTGCACCGCTCCGACGCCAATCGTTCGGACACCTATCGCTGGGGCTATATCTGCTCCTACAACGCCATCGAGAACGCGCCGTTCAAGAAGGTGCGCGAATACGGAAATTACGACGAATTGCATAAGGTGCCTGCCGGTTCGTTCCGCAAGGCGTCCTGACGTCGACAGCAAGGCACGGGCGATCGCGCCCGCACCAACCATGATTGGAAAGATCGTGGAAAGGCAGGGAGATAGAGCCGCATCCTGATTCTGTTTGGGAATAGGCTCTCATGCATCGACCCGCACACGAGCTCAGTTCGGGTCGAGGATGGAACGGGAAGAGGAGTGGCGGTGCCGGTCGTGACCGGCGGTTCGCCACACACAGGGAGGATGCTGTATGGCCGATGCGGTCAGGACCGGCGCGCGCGCGCCAGCCGCGGACCGATTGACGCTGGCGCGGCTGTCGCGGGCGCGCGAAGCTGGCGTGTTCATCGCGCTGCTCGTGCTGTGCCTGTTTTTGTCCTTCGCCACCGACGGGTTCCTGACGTCGCTGAACCTGCTCAATGTCGGTCGCCAGATCTCACTGCTCGGGATCATGGCGGTCGGCATGACATTCGTGCTGATCGCCGGCGAGGTCGACCTGTCGGTCGGCTCGACCTACGCATTCTCCGGCCTCGCCACCGGCATGCTGATCATCGCCGGCTGGGCGCTTCTACCGGCGATCGGCGTCGGCCTGCTCACCGGCGTCGCCATCGGGCTCGTCAACGGCGTGCTTTCTACCTATGGCCGGCTGCCGTCGCTGATTGCGACGCTCGGCATGCTGTCGATCGTGCGCGGTGCTGCCCTCATCCTGACCAACGGCCAGCCGGTGACGGTGAACGCCCGCAACGGCGCGCTGCCCGAGGTCTTGCAGACCTTCGGCTTCATGGGCCAGGGCTATCTGTTCAGCATCATCCCGATGCAGCTGGTGTTTTTCGTCATCATCGCGGCGCTTGCCTGGGTGGTGCTGGCCTTCTCCAATTTCGGCTTCCGTGTCTATGCCGTCGGCGGCAGCGCCAAGGCCGCGCGTGTCTCAGGCATCTCGGTCAACTCGGTCAAGATCTGCGCTTTCGTGCTGATGGGCGTGCTGGCCGCATTCGCCGGCATTTTGAGCCTTGCCTTCCTGCCAAGCGGTCAGGCCGGACGTACCGGTCTCGGCCTGGAACTCGACGTCATCGCCGCGACGATCGTCGGCGGCGCCTCGCTTTCGGGCGGCGAAGGCACGATCCTCGGCACCATTCTCGGCGTCCTGATCATCGGCGTGATGCGCAACGGACTGGTGCTGATGGGCGTATCGCCTTTCGTCCAGGAACTGATGATCGGTCTGGTCATCATCATAGCGGTCGGCATCGACAAATGGAGCACGCGCCGGCCGAGCTGAAGCAGGAAAACCAAAGCAACAGGCCAGTCAAAAGGCCAACAACAGGGAGGACTATCCATGAAACTCAGACATGTCATTCTCGCAGCCGCGCTCAGCCTGTTGCCGCTGTCGGCCCATGCCGGCGCCAAGCTGGCCGATTTCGCATTGGCCGACCGCATCAAGGCCAAGATCGCCGCCGGCGAGCCGCTCGACATCTACGTCTCCTACCACGACGTCTCCAACGAATTCGCGCCGTTCATGAAGGCCGGGGTCGAGCGCGCCGCCAAGGAGGACAAGGTCGGCGCTCAATTCATCGGCCCCGTCGGCGCCGACGCCGACGGCCAGATCAGCGAGATCGAGACGCTGATGGGCAAGATGGACGGACTTGCTATCTCGTCGGTCTCGACCGATGCGCTGGCGCCACTGATCGACCGGGTCATCGCCGCCGGCATCCCGGTCGTGACCTTCAACACCGACAATCCCGAAAGCAAGCGCCTCGCCTTCGCCGGCCAGGACCTCGTCCAGTCCGGCCGCGAGGCCGGCAAGCTAATGGCCAAGGTGCTGGGCGGCAAGGGCAAGGTGATGATCACCACGATCGACGCCGCCGCCCAGTGGTCGCTCGACCGCGAGAAGGGCGCGCGCGAGGCGCTCACCGCCGAGCCCGGCATCGAGGTGGTCTCAACGCTCAACACCGGCACCGATCCGCAGAAGATCTATGCGGCAATCGAGAACGCCATGCTGGCCAACCCAGCGATATCGGGGGTGCTGTCGCTCGAATGCTGCTCGACGCCGGCCGCCGGCACCTGGGTCGAGCGCAACAACGCGGCCGACAAGGTCAAGGTGGTCGGCTTCGACCTGCTCGACCAGACGGTGCAACTCGTCCAGGACGGCAATGTCGAGGCGACGATCGACCAGGCGCCGGAGAAGCAGGGCTTTGCCGCGGTCGACCTGATCGTCCAGTTCCTCAAGGGTCAGCCGATCGAGAATCTCGACACCGGCGTCGGCGTCTACACCAAGGAAAACATCGCCGAGGTCGCCAAGAAGTAACAAGCCAGCGTGACGGGAGTTGCCGGCCTTGGGTCGGCAGCTCTTCGTCCAGCCAGCCAATGACAGAGCAACAGACCCCTGCCCCCATCGTCGAGATCTCCGGCCTGACCAAGCGGTTTCCCGGGGTGCTGGCGCTCGACCGCATTTCCGTCGATTTCCGCCCCTGCGAGGTGCATGCCGTCATCGGCGAGAACGGCGCCGGCAAATCGACCTTGATGAACATCCTTGCCGGCGATCTGCAGCCGGACGGCGGTGAAATCCGCATCGACGGCGAGGAGGCCACCATCGCCTCGCCGCTGGCCAGCCGGGCCGCCGGCATCACCGTGGTCTATCAGGAACTGGCGCTCTGCCCGACGCTGACCATCGCCGACAACATCATGATGTCGGACATGGCGGCACGCTCGGCCGTGTCGTTGGTGCCGCGCGAGGAGATGCGGCGCGAGGCGCGGGCCGCCTTGACCCGCCTCGGCATGGGCAAGCTCGACCCCGACACCAAGGTTAGCCGGCTTTCCGTGGCCGAAATGCAGCTGGTCGAGATTGCCGGCGCCATCCGCCAGCGTGCCCGCCTGCTTGTCCTCGACGAGCCCAATTCGGCGCTTTCCAAGCGCGAGAGCGAGCGGCTGTTCGATATCGTCAGGCAATTGCGCAGCGAGGGCGTCACCGTCATCTACGTCTCACATCATCTGAAGGAAGTGCTCGACCTTGCCGACCGCATCACCGTGATGCGCGACGGGCGCACCATCGAGACGCTGGACAATGACGGCCTGTCGGAAGACCGGCTGATCCGCGCCATGGTCGGCCGCGAGCTCGACACCGCGACCCAGTGGTCGTTGCAACCCGAGGCGCGGTCGGATGCCGCGCCGATCGTGCTCTCCGTCGAGAAGCTGACCGCACCGGGGCTGGATGAGCTGAGTTTTAGCGCCCGCGCGGGCGAAATCCTCGGCATTGGCGGCCTGCCCGATTCCGGCAAGGACACGCTCGGCGAGGCCCTGTTCGGACTATGCGGCCGCAGCGGTCGCATCACCATCGACGGCAAGGAGTTGCGCGCAGCCGACCCGCACGCCTCGATCCGCAACGGCATGGCGCTGGTACCGGCGGACCGGCGCGGCGCGGGCGCGCTTTTGTCGATGAGCGTCGCCAACAATGTCGTCTCGGCCTCGCTGCCGCGCTTTTCGCTCGCCGGCTTCATGCGGCGCGGCGCGGTCGGCCGCGAAGCCCGCGCGCAGGTCGCCCGGCTCGACGCGCGCATTTCACATCTCGGGCAGAAACTGGCGACTTTGTCGGGCGGCAACCAGCAGAAGATCATCCTCGGGCGTAGCCTCGTCACCAATCCACGCGTGCTGGTCCTGCACGAGCCGACGCGCGGCGTCGATGTTGGCGCCAAGGCCGAGATCTATGCCATCCTGCGCGGCATCGCCGGCGAAGGCGTGGCGGTGGTGATGATCTCGTCGGAGATTCCGGAATTGATCATGAACGCCGAACGCGTTCTGGTGCTGCGCAACGGCCGGATCTCGGGTGAACTGACCGGCGCCGGCATCAACGAGGAAGCGATCCTGGCCCGCGCCATAGCGTCCTGAACGAGGGCATTGATGACACCACCCAAAATCACAATCGTCGGCAGTTTCGCGGTCGGTCTGACCATGCGGGCGCCCAAGCTGCCGATTTTCGGCGAGACGATGCTCGGCACCGATTTCGACATGGGGCCGGGCGGCAAGGGTTCGAACCAGGCCGTCGCCACCGCAAGGCTGGGCGCCGCCTCGTCGCTGCTCGCCATCATCGGCACCGACAAGCTGGCCGGGATCGCCACCGATCTCTACGCCGCCGAAGGCGTCGACTCGAGCCTGGTCACGACGCGTGCGGAGCGCGCCACCGGCGTCGGCTTTATCATCCTCAACGACAGGGGCGAGAACTTCATCATCCTCGACATGGGCGCCAACGAGCTGATGGATGCCGAGACCGTCGACTTGGGCGAACGGCGCATCGCCGAGAGCGACGTCGTCATGACGGTGCTCGAAGTGCCGATCGCCGCCGCTGCCCGCGCCATGGAGCTCGGCCGCAAGCATGGCGCCCGCACGATCCTCAATCCCGCACCGGCGCGCCAGCTTCCTGACGCGATCTTCGCCTCCGTCGACTATCTGACGCCGAACGAGAGCGAGCTGCGCATTCTGCTCAGCCTGCCGGCCGACGATCCACGCTCATCGCGCGAGCTCGCTGGCGAGTTGCGCCGCCGCGGCGTCGGCAACGTGGTGGTGACCTTGGGCCGGAGTGGCGCGCTGATCCTGACCGACGAGCTCGATGTGATGGTGCCGGCAGTGCCGGTCACCGTCGTCGACACGACCGGCGCCGGCGATGCGTTCAATTCGGGCTTTGCGGTGGCGCTCGCCGAAGGCCGCGACATCGTCGACGCTGTCCGCTTCGGCGTCGTCTGTGGCGCGATCGCCTGCACCGAGCTCGGCGTCATTCCCGGCCTGCCCACGCGAGCCAAGGCTGACGCGCTCTACGCCCAGGCCCTCAAGACAACATGGAAGGAAACGACATGAACCGAAACCGGCTGCTCAATGCCGAACTGGCGCACGCCATCGCCTCGATGGGCCATGGCGACCTGATGATCGTCTGCGATGCAGGCTTTCCGATCCCCTCGACCGCCTGGCGCATCGACCTCGCCATCTCGCCTGACGTGCCGGATCTCGAAACCGTGCTGGCGCCGATCGCAGCCAATTTCATCGCCGAGCGTGTTGGCTATGCCGATACGCTGCCAGTGCACAACGCGCCGCTGCTGGCCAATCTGAAGCGGCTGTTCCCCGACGCCGATTTCGAGACCACCAAGCACGAGACCATCCTCGGCGAGATGGCGGCAAAGGCGAAGGTTATCGTGCGCACCGGCGCCTTCGATCCGTGGGGCAACATCCTGCTTTATTCCGGCGTCGACGTGCCGGCCTGGTTCTCCAAGCCGGGTGTCGTCGCGCCGGACTATTACGCCAAGAAGCTGAAAGGCTGAGATGCCGCGCATCTTTGATTGCGGCGGCCGCGAGGTCGAGCGCAGTGTAACCGTCGCGGATCTGCGCGCGCTCAAGGGGACCGGTCGCCATGTCGCACAGGTGACGGCGGAAACGGCGGATGAGGCGGCAGCTGCCGAGGCCGCCGGCGTCGAGATGGTCGTCTGCCGCGCCGCCAACGTTTTGCGCGTGCGCGAAGGGTCGCGGCGCGTTTTCGTGACAGCGGCCCTCGGCTTCGCCGACGCCGTCACCGGCGACGAGATCCTGCGCACGGCCTTTCGCGCCATCACCTCCGGCGCCGACGCGGTGATCACCGGGCGCGGCAATGACAGTGTCCGGCTGCTCGCCAACGAACAGATCCCTGTCATGGGGCATCTCGGCTTCGTGCCGCGCAAATCCACCTGGGTTGGCGGCATCAGGGCGGTCGGCAAGACCGCCGTGGAAGCGCTGGAATTGTGGGACCGCTTCCGGCGGCTGGAGGATGCCGGCGCCTTCGCCGTCGAATGCGAAATCATCCCGGCCCAAGTGATGGCAGAGATCAACCGCCGCACCTCGCTTGTCACCGTGTCGCTTGGCTCGGGCGCCGAAGCGGACGTCATCTTCCTGTTCACCTCGGACATTTGCGGTGAGAGCACCCGCCTGCCACGCCACGCGCGTGCCTGGGGCAATCTGGCTGCCTTGCACCAAGCTGTCAGGGACGCACGGATCGAGGCGCTGTCGGGCTTCCGCAAGGAGGTTGCCGGGGGTGGCTATCCCAGCGACGCCGAAGTCGCCGGCATTGCCGAAGCGGAGCTCGAGGAATTTCGCGCGCGTCTCGAAGCAGCGCGAAATTAGAGTCCAAAAGCTCGCCATCGGCGAAGCTGCCGATCTCCCCCACAAGGGGGGAGATCGGATGTTGCTTCGGCTTTCGCCAAACCCTGAAGCGACTACGCCGCTGTTGCCCTCTCGACAAAACTTGATAATTTTCATCATGAAATATATCAAGGCTGAGAGATCATGCCATCAGGGAAACAGGAAGTGGCCTTCGCCCCACGCATGGAAAGTCGTATCCAGGGTTTTTCCGTCATTGGCGGCCTGAAAGGGCATGTCTGGGACGGCGCCGTCGCCGACCTCTGGGACGTTGCGTGCGGGGAGCAAGCGGGAGGCTATTATGTCTCTCCCGACCCCCGGCTCTTTGTGGCGCTGGATGTGGACGGCGACGGCGCCTTCTTCGTTGAGGGCTTGAAAGGCGAATTGCGCCGTCATGACCGGGCATTTTCCATGGCCTACATACCGGCGGGGGTGCCGATCAGGGGTAGAGTCGAGGGCCTGCACCGAATCAAGCACCTCGATCTGCACTTCGACGAGGCAGCGCTGACGCGCCGTTTCGGCGGCAGCCTGGACCGCGACGCCTTGCATGTGGCGCGGTTTCAGTTTCGCGACGACCGGATCGCCATGCTTGCCGGCCTGATCGCGGCCGAATGCGACAGCGGCCAGCCGATGCACGATCTCTACGGCGAGGGCCTGCTGAATGCATTGTTCGCCGGGCTTTTCGAAATCGGCCAACCGGACGGACAGCGGCGCCGCACGCCGCTGTCTCGTCGAAAGCTGCGCCTAGTCACCGACTACATCGACGCCCATTGCCTGGGCAAGATCCGTCTTGCCGATCTGGCCGCGCTGACGGGCCTGTCGGAAACTGCCACTAGCCACGCATTCAAGGCGGCTACGGGTATACCGCCGCACCGTTGGCAGATGCAGGCACGGGTTCGAAAAATTCAGACAATGATGGCGCATGAATCCGCCTCACTCGGCGATATCGCGGAAGCAACCGGCTTTTTCGATCAGGCGCATCTGACGCGGGTGTTCAAATCCGTCGTCGGATTGACGCCTGGTGCGTGGATGAGGAGCGCCGGCAGGCGCAGCGATGCAACATCAAGTCGCAATGTCCGCCTTTTGGGACAAAAACCGACAAACCCCGCAAATCCATCCAATGACCCCAACATAAGCTGAGGTAAACAGTCAGGTATATGCGTTTCGATAACCCTGGGGTTTGCCTTATGAACAGAATCTGCCGGATGAAGCTGCTGTTGGCGGGCGCCGCCCTCGCTTCGATCCCGACCATGACCGCGTTCGCCCAGCAAAACGACGTCCAGCTCGAGCCTGTGGTGGTCGAGGGCGAGGCCGGCGACAGCGCGACCGGACCGGTCGACGGCGTCGTTGCCAAGGAGACAAAGACCGGGTCCAAGACCGCGACCAAACTCACCGAGATCCCGCAATCCGTCTCGGTGATCGGACGGCAGGAAATCGACGATCAGGGAGCGCAGAAGATCGACGAGTCGCTGCGATATACGGCCGGCGTTTTCACGCAGCCCTTCGGCCCCGACAGCGACACCAACTGGATTTTCATCCGTGGCTTCCAGGCGACGGACACCGGCATCTACATGGATGGCCTGCAGCTGTTCAGCTATGGCTTCGGTGGATTTTACGTCGATTCCTTCGGGATCGAGCGCATCGAAGTGCTGAAAGGTCCGGCCTCGGTGCTCTATGGCGGCAGCAATCCGGGCGGCATCGTGAACTATGTCAGCAAGCGTCCCGACGGCAGGCAGCGCTATGTCGAAACCGGCGTCAACGACGCCGGTAGGGCCTATCTCGGCTTCGACATCGGCGACGTGTCCGGCGACGGCGTGGTCAGCTATCGCGTCAACGGTCGCGTCGCCGGCGGCGACACCTATAGCGATCTGCAGGACGGCTGGCGCGGCTTCATCTCGCCAAGCATCACCTGGCAGCCCGACGAGCAGACCCGGCTGACGGTGCTCGCGAATTTCAGCCACATCGACGAGAACCACAATGGCGGCAACTTCCTGCCTTATGACGGAACGGTGGTGGATCACATAGTCGGCGGCGTCAACTACGGACGCATCGATCCCGACGCCAACTTCACAGAACCGTCCATCGATCTCTACAAGCGCGAACAGGGCTCGATCGGCTACGAGTTCGAGCACACGTTAGACAATGACTGGACGGTGCGCTCGAACGCTCGCTTCGGCGCAGCGAGCATCGATGAAGTGAGCGTCTATCCAAACGGCTGGTCGACCATCGGAGGGCCTACTGACTTGGCCCGCATAAATTTTGACCATGACACCGACGTCGTAACCTTCCTCATGGACAACCAGATCGAGGGCAAAGTCGAAACCGGCCCGATCGAACATACGATTCTCGTCGGTGTGGACTTCAAATATTACAACATCGACCAGGTGCAGTCGTCTGGCCTCTTCGATCTAAACTATGACAATCCCATAGATGCGTTCGACCCGATCTATGGCTCGCCACTGACGCCTCGCGTCAGCTACCTCAACCAGGACCTGACGCAAAAGCAGCTCGGCCTCTATGCACAGGACCAGCTTCGCTTCGGCGATGGCTGGCTGGTGACGCTGAATGGCCGCTACGATCGCGGCTGGCTCGAAGCTGACAACCGTCCGACCTACTATTCGGAGACCTTCGGCCTTCCCGTCATCGACCAGAGCAGCACCGTTGGCGATTTCTCCGGCCGCGCTGGTCTCGCCTATGAGTTCGACAACGGCATCACTCCTTATGCCAGCATCGCCACCTTCTTTAATCCGATCATCGGAACCGACGCGAATGGCGACCTGTTCAAGCCGGAAGAGGGCGTGCAGTATGAGGTGGGCGTCAAGTATGAACCGACCTTCATCGATGGCCTGTTCACCCTGTCGGTCTTCGACCTCACACGCCAGAACGTGGCCATCGCCAGCGACACCGATCCTTTTGCCCAGGTCCAGGCCGACGAGCTGCGCTCTCGCGGTGTGGAGCTCGAAGGCAAGGTGAACGTCACCGAGGATCTCAGGGTGACTGCGGCGCTGACCGCCTATGATATCGACTTCACCAAGAGCGACGACCCAGACCTGATCGGCAAGACGCCTTTCATCGTGCCCGAAGTCATGGTCTCGGCGTCGGTTGACTACACCTTCCGCGGCGATTGGTATGACGGCATCTCGATCGGCGCCGGTGTACGCCATCTCGGCTCCTCGTGGGCTGACAACGAGAACACGGCGAAGGTGCCGGCCGTCACGCTGGCCGACCTGAAGCTCGGCTACGAGAAGGAGAACTGGGGCGTCGACCTCAACATCACCAATCTCTTCGACAAGAAATATGTGGCAAGCTGCCAGACGACTCTGACCTGTGCCTATGGCGAAGGCCGGTCGTTCAAGCTGAAGGCCCATACGACTTGGTAGCTATCGGCTGTAGGCCCTGGTGATGATCCACCTCCTCCCCAGCAGACGGCGGGTGCTCGCGCTTGGCATGGCGGCCATGTTGCCGCCGATCGCCGCCAAGGCTGCGCCGCTGCGCGTCGCGGCGATCGACTGGGGCATGCTGGAGACCTTGATCGCGCTTGGCATCGCGCCGGTCGCGGCGACCGAACTCATCCAGTTTCGCAAACTGGCGGTGGAACCCGAGGTGCCCCGATCGGTAACCGATCTCGGGCTGCGCGGCACGCCCAATTACGAACTGTTGCGCATCGTCGCGCCGGATCTTGTCGCCATCTCCAGTTTCTACGAATACCAGCGCCCGATGCTCGAGCGCATCGCGCCGGTCTTTGCGCAAACGGTCTACGCGCCCGGCGTGCCGCCCTACCCGCTCGCTGAAGCGGCGACGTTGGCGCTTGGCGAAAAGCTCGGACGACAGGCCGAAGCGAAACGCTACGTCGACGAGACATCAGTCGAAATCACGCGATTGCGCGCTACTCTGCCGGCTGACTCCGGGCGGCCGGTGTTCGTCATCAGCCTTGGCGATTCACGCCATTTCCGCGCCTTTGGCCGGGATTCCATGTTCGGCGACGTGCTGCTGCGTCTCGGATTGGAGAATGCCTGGGCCGACGAGACGAGCTACAGCGCCGCCGCTCCGGTCGGGCTGGAGGCGCTGGCGCGCGTTCCCGACGCCTCGATCCTCGTCGTTTCGCCGCTGCCGGCCGATGTCGGCCGCGCGCTTCCCGAAAATGCGCTGTGGAACGCACTGCCGGCGGTCCGGAACAGCCGTGTCGCCCTGCTCGAGCCGATCAATCACTTCGGCTGCCTGCCCTCGGCACGCCGCTTCGTCCGGCTAGCCACGGCCGCCCTGCTCGGTCAGTCCCATGACTGAGCGCACGCTTATGACTGGCCGCACGCTGCCGCCGATCGCCTTGTGGGGCGCCTTGGTGGCGACGGCCGCGCTGTTGTTCTGCTGGCGGGTCGACATGCAATGGCCAGCCACCACGCCGGCCGACAGCAACCTCGATCGTGTCATCCTTTTTTACAGCACGCTGCCGCGCGCGGCGGTGGCGGTGCTGGCCGGCGCCGTTCTCGGCCTGTCCGGCCTTTTGCTGCAGCGTGTGCTGCGCAACCCGCTGGCCGAGCCGTCGACGCTCGGCATTTCGGCGGGCGCGCAACTGGCAATGACGGCCGCTTCCATCTATGCGCCGTTTCTGATGGAGCGGTCGCAAGGCACTATCGCCTTTGCCGGCGGCGCCGCCGCCGTGCTGCTGGTGCTGTCGCTGACCTGGCGGCGCGGGCTTGAGCCCGTCTCCGTCGTGCTTGCCGGCATGATGGTGGCGCTCACCGCAAGCGCCATCAGCGCCGCCCTGATCCTCGCCAATGGCGACTATCTGTTCTCGCTGTTCATCTGGGGCGGCGGATCGCTGGTCCAGCAGGATTGGGGCCCGACCATCGCCCTGTCGACCAGGCTTGCGGTCGGCGCCGGCGCCGCCCTGCTGCTGCTCAGGCCGCTGACGATCCTTGGCCTTGACGACGCTTCTGCGCGCAGTCTCGGCATCGCGCGCCACACCAGCCGCTTCCTCGTCATTGCGCTTGCCGTGTGGATGGCGACCACGGTGGTCGCAGAGGTCGGCGTCATCGGCTTCGTCGGCCTTGCAGCACCGGCGCTCGCCACGCTTTCAGGCGCGCGTTCGCTAGGGCAGAAGCTGCTGGCCGCGCCGTTGATCGGCGCCATCCTGCTGTGGCTGACGGATGGGCTGGTACAGCTTGCGGCTGGCGCCGGCGGCGAACGCATTCCGACCGGCGCGGGCACCGCGCTCCTCGGCGGCCCGGTTTTGCTCTGGCTGCTGCCGAGGCTGCGCCTATTGGAATGGCCGAGCCTGAACACATCAGGCACATCCCCGCGCAAGGCCGGCCGGTTCATCATTTTGCTGTTGCTTCTGCTGACCCTTGTCGCGGCGGTAGTAGCGCTTATCGTCGGACGAGGACCGGCGGGCTGGTCGGTCGCCGGCGGCGAGATGCTGGCCGATCTCGCCGCCTGGCGCGCGCCGCGGTTCGGCGTGGCGGCAGCCGCCGGCGCCATGCTGGCAGTGGCGGGCGTCGTCATCCAGCGGATCACCGGCAATCCATTAGCAAGCCCCGAGGTGCTGGGTGTCGGCACCGGAGCCGGTGCCGGCCTGACCGCAGTCTTGGTGGTCAGCGCGACGGCCGGGCTCGGCTGGCAGCTCGCCGGATCCGTTTTCGGCTCGCTGGCGGTGCTGATCGCCATGCTGACGATTGCCGCACGGGCGAAATTCGGCTCCGAGCGGTTGCTGCTTGCCGGCATTGCCATGAGCGCGCTGTGCAGCGCCGTGATCACCGCGACGATCGCCATGGGAAATTCCCAATCCTATGTCCTGCTGCGCTGGCTCGGCGGCTCGACCAGCCAGGCGACCGGCGCCGATGCCTGGGTGGCCTTGGCGTGTCTGATGCTGTTGACGCTGCCGCTGTTTCTCGCCGCCCGCTGGCTCGATATCTTGCCGCTCGGCGAGGATACCGCACGCGGGCTCGGCCTGCCGATCGCGGGCGGACGACTGACGCTGATCGTGCTCGCAGCAATCCTCACCGCGCTTGCCGCGATGTTCGTCGGGCCGCTGAGCTTCGTCGGTCTCATCGCGCCGCACCTTGCACGGCTGATCGGCTTTGCCCGCGCCCGCCTTCACCTCGCCGGCGCGGTCCTTGTCGGCGCGCTGCTGATGATCGTGTCGGACTGGCTGTCGCGCATGGTGGCGTTTCCATACGAACTGCCCGTCGGCCTGTTCGCCTCGCTGCTTGGCGGACCTTATCTCGTCCATCTGCTCGCAAAAGGAGTGCCGCGCCATGGTTGAAATGCCGAGGAACCTCAAGGCATCCGCCGAAATCATGCTGTCTTGTCCGCAAGACATCATGAAGCGGCTTTGCGCGCATTTTGCCGACCATGGCGATGTCGCCGTCGACGGCGCCTGCAGCCGCATCGACACGGCCTTCGGTTCAGCCAGCATGGAAGCCTGCCAACGCTGCCTGAAGGTTTTTGCCGAAGGCAAGGACGAGACATCCCTGGCCTATGTGAAGCTCTCCATCGCCGAGCATCTGCTGCATTTCGCGGCGGCGGAGAGCCCCAGCATCATCTGGCAGGGCGACGGGGCGGCAGGGCAACCGCTACCCTATTTCCGCGAGATGCGCGTCGTGCGAACCGCCGATGTGACACCGCATATGCGACGGCTGACCCTGGCCGGAAGCGACCTTGGACGCTTCGCAACGGGCGGGCTTCATGTCCGTCTGCTGCTTCCCAAGGATGGCGCAGTACCCGCCTGGCCGGTCACCGGCGTGGACGGCCGTCCGGTATGGCCCCAAGCGGAACGGCGGCCGGATGTGCGCGTCTACACGATCCGCCGCATCGACGTCGAAAAGGGAGAGGTCGATATCGACTTCGTATTGCATGATGGCGATGGCATGCCCGGCGCGCGTTTCGCGGCCAATGCACGGATCGGCGATATCGTCGGGATGACCGGCCCGGGCGGCGGCGACGTGCCCACAGCCGACTGGTGCCTGCTTGCCGGCGACGAGACCGCCCTGCCCGCGATCGGCCGCATCGTGGAGGCGCTGCCGGCGGGCGTGCACGCCGTCGTTCGCATCGAAGTCGCTGATGGCGACGAGGAGCAGAAGCTGGTTTCGCAGGCCACACTGGACATAAAATGGCTGCACAGGAATGGCGTGGCCCCAGGCAAATCCGCTTTGCTTCAGGATGCGGTCCGGAACGTGCCCTGGCCCGAAGATGGGCGCAGCGTCTTCGCCTGGGTCGGCTGCGAGCACAAGAGCTTCCGCGCCATCCGGTCCTACCTCAGGCAGGACCGGAAGCTGCCGCGCGACGCGCACCTCGTCGTCGCCTATTGGCGTTGCGGCTTCGAAGGCGATACCGCGCGGCAGAACGACCAAACCTGAGTTTGGCTGGCTCTGCCGTCAGTCAACGAGCACGGCGACCACTGCGGTGCAGTCGCCCGCCTTGACCAGTCCGGGGAAATGCCGCGCGGCCAGAAGGCCGGACATTGTTGCCCTGATCTCCTGAGGTGCGGCACCGGTGCGACCGATGGAATGGATGCGCGCCAGGACTTGGCCCTCTTCGACGGGCTCGCCGAGATCGATCATCGTTTCGATCATCCCGTCGTCCTCGGCGAACGAGAAGCAATCGCCTGACGGCATGTCCAGCCAGCGGGTCGGCTGCATCTCGACCGCACCGGCGACAATGCCGGCATGGCGTAGCACATTGAGCACCCCGCGACGAGCGATCCGCACCGTTTCCGCGCGAGAAGTCCCACCGCCGCCAAGCTCGGTGGTGATGAACAGCTTGCCCATTTCTTCGGCCGCAGTGTCGAACATGCCGACCGCGTCGATCTCCAGCATCTTCATCGACCACGGTGCGGAGAACGCCTCGACCGCGGCGAAGCCCTTCGCCTCCAGCACCTTGTCGGGCCGGATATGGGCGGCGCAGAACGGCACGAAGTCGAGTGTCTTGCCGCCGGAATGGAAGTCGAGCGCGATGTCTGTGCGCGGCAAGAGTTCGCGCTGGAAGTAGTCGGCGATCTTCTCGGTCACCGTGCCGTCTGGCCGGCCTGGAAAGCTGCGGTTCAGATTGCCCTTGTCGATCGGCGAGGTGCGGGTGCCGGCGCGGAACGCCGGATAGTTCATCGCCGGCACGATGATGACCGTGCCGCTGACGTGCTTTGGATCGAGCGTGCGGGCGAGATCGTAGAGCGCCAGCGGCCCCTCATATTCGTCGCCATGGTTGCCGCCGGTGAGCAGTGCGGTCGGCCCGTTGCCGTTACGGATCACGCAAATCGGGATCATCACCGATCCCCAGGCCGAATCGTCGCGGCTGTAGGGCAGCCGCAGGAATCCGTGCTGCACGCCGTCGCGGTCGAAGTCGACGGTCGGCGTGATCGGCGATGGGCGAAGCTGGGACATCGGGCTCAATTCTTCACCACCAGCTTGCGCGGCACGTTGGCCAGGCACTCGACGCCAGTCTCGGTGATCAGGATGGATTCGGTGATCTCGAGCCCCATCGTCTCCAGCCACAGGCCAGTCATGAAATGGAAAGTCATGCCGGGCTTCAGCTCGGTGCGATCGCCAGGGCGCAGGCTCATCGTGCGTTCGCCCCAGTCCGGTGGATAGGAAAGCCCGATCGGATAGCCGGTGCGGTTATCCTTGACGATGCCATATCTCTTCAGCACGGCGAAGAAGGCATTGGCGATGTCTTCGCATGTGTTGCCGGGCTTTGCCGCGGCAAGCCCAGCCTCCATGCCTTCCAGCGTCGCCTTTTCGGCATCGAGGAATTCCTGCGTGGGTTTACCAAGGAACACAGTCCGCGAAAGCGGACAATGGTAGCGGTTGTAGCAGCCGGCGATCTCGAAGAAGGTGCCCTCGCCCGACTTCATCGGCTTGTCGTCCCAGGTCAGATGCGGCGCCGACGCATCGGCGCCCGACGGCAGCAGCGGCACGATCGCCGGATAGTCGCCGCCGATACCGTCGACGCCGCGCGTGCCGGCATCATAGATCTCCGCGACCAGATCGCATTTGCGCATGCCGACTTCGATCTTGTCGACGATGCGCAGGTGCATCGCTTCCACGATGCGGGCGGCCTTGCGCATATAGTCGATCTCGGTCGGGCTCTTCACCGCGCGCTGCCAGTTGACCAGTGCCGTGGCGTCGACGAAGCGGGCATTGGGCAGATGCTTCTGCAACGAAGCAAAGGCGGCCGCCGAGAACCAGTAATTGTCCATCTCGACGCCGATGCTGAGCTTGCCCCAGCCGCGATCGGTCAGCACCTGCGAGAGAAAATCCATCGGGTGGCGTTCGGTCGACTGCACATAGTGGTCGGCATAGCCGACGATGTTGTCGTGGGCGAGATAGGCGGTGCGCTTGGCGCCGTTGGCGTCCTGGCCGCGCCCGTACCACACCGGTTCGCCCGACGGCGGCACGATGACGGCCTGGTGCACATAGAACGACCAGCCGTCATAGCCGGTCAGCCACGCCATGTTGGATGGATCGCTGACAACAAGCAGATCGACGCCCTTGGCCTCCATGGCCTTCCGTGTCTTGGCCAAGCGCTCCGCATATTCGCCGCGCGAGAATTTGAGATTAGGCTGCATTGTTCTTGGTCCTCGTTTGTTGGGCCTTGCGGCCAGCATCAGCTTTCGAAAATCGTACCGGCATTCCCCGCTCGGGCACGGTCGCGGGCGAGCGTGGCGATCGCCGTGTCCTGCACGCCGGTGCCGGTGAGGTCGGCGATGGTGATGTCGCTGGCCGAGCGCCGGCCATGTCTTTCGCCGGCGATGATCTGGCCAAGCTCGGTGATCTCGGCATCGGCCGCCATCACGCCCGTCGCGATGGCATGATGCAGTTCGCCCAGCAGCCGCGTCTGTTTCGCGCTGTCGGCGACGTAGAGATCGGCCATGCGCAGGATCGCCGGAGCGATCTCGTTCTTGTGCTCGGCATCCGAGCCCATAGCTGTGATGTGCTGGCCGGCGGAGATGAAGCCGGCCTTGATCAGCGGCTCGGTCGATGGCGTCGTGGTGACGATGATGTCGGCGCCGGCCGCCGCCTTTGCCGCGTCGGGCTCCGCACGCACGACAATTCCCAGTCTTTCGCGCAATGCATCCGCCGCGGCTTCGGCCTTGGCGGCGTCCCTGGCCCAGATGCGGGCCTCGGCGATCGGCCGCACCAGCCTGAGTGCCTCGAGCTGCAGCCCGGCCTGGATACCGGCGCCGAAGATCGCGGCAATTGAGGAGTCGGCTCGCGAAAGGTGTTTCGCCGCGACCGCTCCGGCCGCGGCTGTGCGGATGTCGGTCAAATAGCCATTATCGAGCAGCAACGCTTCGACCAGCCCGGTTTTTGACGACAGCAGCACCATCATGCCGTTGACGCTGGGTAGGCCGAGCTTCGGATTGTCGAAAAAGCCGGGACTAATCTTTATCGCAAAACCGTCGATCCCAGGCACATAGGCGGTCTTGACGTCGACCTCGCCGCGATGCTCGGGAATGTCGAGCCGTAGGATCGGCGGCATCGCCACCGGCAAGGTGGCAAGCGCGCGGAAGGCGTTCTCGACGCAGGCGACGGCATCGAGATCGAGCTTCACGATCGCGCGCAATTCGGCTTCGGTGAGTATCGTCATCCGGCTCATGCGGCGCTCTCCTCAATTGCAAAGGATAGCGATCCTTGGGAAGAAACTCGACGTGAAAGAACTTTCATCCCGAGTGCTCCTTGAATGAGGCGTGTTCGCCGCAAACGACTTTCCTGTGCTGCGTCATATCGATGTTGCGGCCCGACAGAATGAGCACTGTGGGGCCGCTCGCCCTGACCTTGCCGGCAAGCACGGCGGCGATGCAGACCGCGCCGGCGCCTTCGACGATCTCGCGCTCCTGTTCATAGGCATGGCGGACGCCGGCGGCGATCTCGTCCTCGCTGAGCAGGATCACATCGTCGAGCAGGTCGCGGCACATCGAAAAGGTCAGCCGGTTGTCGAGGCCGATGCCACCGCCGAGCGAATCCGCCAGCGTCGGCAGTTCCTCGACCAAAACTGGATGTCCGGCATCAAGGCTTGCCTTCATCGCCGCACCCCGCGCCATCGAAACGCCGATGACCTTCGTGCTCGGGCTGACACCCTTCACGGCAGCGGCGACACCCGCCGCCAGCCCACCGCCTGACAGCGGCACCAGCACCAAAGCGGCATCCGCAACCTGCTCGATGATCTCCAGCCCGAGCGTCCCTTGTCCGGCGATGACATCAGGATGGTCGAAGGGCGGCAGCATGACCAGTCCCTCTTCCGCGACCAATCGGTCGACCTCTTGCTGCGCATCGTCCTGGCTGTTGCCGACGATGCGGATATCGGCGCCGAGCCGGCGGATTTCGTCGAGCTTATTCTGCGGTACCAGTCGCGACATGCAGATCGTCGCGCGCATGCCTTCGAGCTTCGCCGCATGAGCCAGCGCCCGGCCGTGATTGCCGGTCGACGCGGCGACCACGCCGCGCGTCTTCTCCTCGGTGTTCAGCGACGCGATGGCGTTCGAGGCGCCGCGCAGCTTGAAGCTGCCGGTGATCTGCCGATGTTCGAGCTTGAGATAAACAGGCGCGCCCAACTGCCCGGAAAGACTCGGGGAAAGCACGATCGGTGTGCGCTCGACCTTGCCTGCGATACGCTCGCGGGCGGCGCGGATATCAGAGAGGGTGACGTCGTTCGCGGTCATGGCCTTTGCTCTGCGATCAATTCAACGGCAACGTCATCAGACGGCCGAATTCGGCGCGCGGCTCGTCGTCGCCGCAAAGCCGCAGGCAGTTCCAGGCCGTTGCCTGGTTGCTGGTCACGACCGGACGGCCGATCGCCTCTTCCATGCCGACCACAGCAAGTGCGGCCCGCAGCGCCGTGCAGGAGACGAACAACGCGTCCGCTTGCGCATCGGTCGCCTCGCGCGCCAGATCGACCAGCGACGTTGGCGCAATCCGCGCCATCTCGCGGTCGTCCTCGAAGCCGAGGCAGGTGAAGCTGGCGATCTCGAAACCGTGCGCCGCGAAATAGTCCGCCATCGGCCGGCTGGTCTCGACCGTGTAAGGGGTGAGAATGCTGATCGTCCTGGCGCCCAGCGCCTTCAAGCCACGCACCCCTGCCATCGGCGGCGTGACCACGGGCACGCCGGGCTTGGCTGCCTGCACCGCCGCCTCGATCTTGGCATCGCCGATAACCACGGAGGCCGACGTGCAGGAATAGCAGATCGCGTCGAGTGGCTCGTCGGGCAGGATGAGCGCCGCGCCCGCGGTCAGCGACGGCTGCATCTTGCGCAAATTCTCCGGCGTCGTCGGATTGGCGTATGGGATGCGCGCGACATAGACGCCGATGCGGTCGCTTGCCACGATGCGACGAAAATCCGGCTCGGTCGTATGGTCGGTGGCAAGGATGATCAGGCCGACGCGCTTTTCCAGGGGGCGGGCGTCGAGCGCCGGCCGTGTCGGCGTCAGTCTGATTTCGGGCAAGTGTTTCATAAAACACTACCTCTCGATCTTGCCGTAGCGGCGTTCCAGCCAGCGCAGCAGCACGACCGAGAATAGGCTGATGACGAGGAAGAAAGCGCCGACCAAGGTCATCGGCTCGACGTAGCGGTAATAGGTGTTGGCGACGCTCTTGGCCTGGTTCATCAGTTCCAGCACGGTGATCGCCGAAAGCAGCGGCGTCTCCTTGAACATGGCGATGAAGTAGTTGGCAAGCGCCGGGATCATCGGCGGAATCGCCTGCGGCATGATGATGTGGGTCCAGGTCTGCCTGGCGTTCAGATTGCAGGCCTTGGCGGCTTCCCACTGGCCGCGCGGCACATTCTCGATGCCGGCGCGGTAGACCTCGGCCGTGTAGGTGCCGTAATGCAGGCCGAGGCCGATGACCCCCGCCACCAGCGGCGGCAGCAGGATACCGATATCCGGCAGCACGTAGAAGATGAAATAGAGCTGCACCAGCAGCGGCGTGCCGCGGATGAACTCGGCGAGGAAGCTGACGGTCCGCGACAAGCCCCTGTTCGGCGAGCGCCGCGCCAGCGCGATGGCCAGCCCCACAATCGCGGCCAGAACCGAGCCGAGCAGCGTCGCCAGGATGGTGATCTTCACGCCCTGGATCAGCGTCGGCATGATCTCCCAGACGAAATTCCAATCCCACTCCATTATGAGACCCGATCCATCAGACACGCACCCCGTCGAGGCCGCGCGCCATGCGCCTTTCAAGCGATCGAACACCCCAGGAAATGATCAGCGCAAGGACGAAATAGATGATGAGGATGGTGGTGAACGGCACCAGCGTGTTGCCGGTTTGCGAGCGCACCACTTGCGCCTGGAAGGTCAGGTCGGTGAGCGAGATCAGCGAAACCACGGCGGTGGCCTTGAGCAATTCGATGGCGTTGTTGCCGAAGGTCGGCAGCATGACAAGCAGCGCCTGCGGCAGGATGACATGGCGCATGGCTTGCCAGCGGCCGAGATTGAGCGCGGTGCAGGCCTCGTACTGTTCGCGGCCGATCGACTGGATGGCGCCGCGCACTACCTCCGCGGCATAGGCGCCGACATTGAGGCCAAGCGCCAGCACGCCGGCCTGCAGCGGCGTCAGCGAAATGCCGATGAAGGGCAGCACGAAATAGGCCCAGAACAGCTGCACGAAGATCGACGTGCCGCGGAAGAATTCGATATAGGCGGTGGCCAGCGCTCGAATGGCGAAAAAACGCGACAGCCGTCCCAGCCCGGCGAGAAAGGCCATGATCAAGGCAAGCACCGAGCCCATCAGCGTCAGCTCGATGGTGATCAGCGCTCCCTGCAATATCAGGCCGAAATAGCCGGACCATTGGGTCATGAAGTCAAGAGTTTCCAACGTTTACAGTTGTGCGAGGCGGTAGTCTTGGCCCCTTCTCCTCCCCGTTCACGGGGAGAAGATGCCGGCAGGCAGATGAGGGGCAGGGCCAGCTTCGTAAAACTTTGTGCTGTCCCTCATCCGGCCTTGTTTGTGCATGTCGTTATCCCAAAACCGCTGCGCACTTTTGGGCGACATGCATTAGGACCACCTTCTCCCCGTGAACGGGGAGAAGGAAAAAGGCGCCTACTTTGCCGAGCAGAGCTTGTCGCGGCTCGTCGACATCGCCGCCGCCGCCGAGAAGCCGTAAGGCTCGATGATCTTGGCGAACTCGCCGGACTGCTTCAGCTTGGCCAGCTCGACGTCATAGGCGTCGCGCAGCGCCTCGTCGCCCTTCTTGAACGCCGCGCCGTCGCAATAGACCGGCGCGCCGACCACCGGAGCGACGACTTCGAGGTTCGGATCGTTGGCCTTCTTGACCAGATCGTTGATCGACAGCACGGGCAGCGAATAGGCATCGATGCGGCCGTCCTGCAGCATCTTCAGGCCGCTCTGGCCGTCCGGCACGACGATGACGCGGTCACGCGGCACGCCGGCAGTGAGCGCCAGCTTCTCCTCGGTGCCGCCGCCCGGCGCCCCGATCGTCGCGGTGGCATCCTTGGCGACATCCTCGTAGCTCTTGAAGCCCTTCGGATTGCCCTTCTTGACCAGCATCGCCTCGGCGTCGCACAGCACCGGCTCCGAGTAGACGACCGCCGCGCAGCGCTCCGGCTTCATGAACAGGCCGGCGGTGACGACGTCGAAACGCCCGGCCTGCAGGCCGGGGATCATGGCGCCATATTCCGAGATCGAGGCGACGATGTCGGCGACGCCGAGGCGCTTGAAAATCTCGCGCGCCACATCGGGCGCGGCGCCCGAAACCTTGCCATCGGCCGCAACCGCCGTATAGGGCGGCTCATTGGCGATGGCGACGCGGGCGAAGCCCTGTGCCTTGAGCTCTTCGAGCTTGCTGTCGTCGGCCGATCTCGCGGTCGATGCGGCCAGAATCGCGGTCAGTGCAACACCGGCCACGCCGGCCAGAATGCCAAGTTTCTTCATTGTTCCCAACTCCTTGCTTCTCTTCTTGGTTCGCTTTGGTCGAGACGGCTTCGCCGCCTTGGCATGGCGGTCAGACGCGATGTCCGGCCGCGATGATCTTCTTCAGGAAGCCTTGCGTGCGCTCCTGCTTGGGATTGCGGAAAATCTCGTCGGGCTTGCCTTCTTCGACAATCTTGCCGCGGTCAAAGAACAAAACCCGGTCGGCGAAATCATGGGCAAAACCCATTTCGTGGGTGACGAGCAGCATGGTCATGTCGGTCTCGGAGCAGAGTCGCCACAAGACGTTCAGCACCTCCTCGACCAGTTCTGGATCGAGCGCCGATGTCACCTCGTCGAACAGCATGATCCTGGGCTGCAGGGCCAGCGCCCGGGCGATCGCCACGCGCTGTTTCTGCCCACCGGAGAGCTGTGCCGGCATCGCTTTGGCCTTGTCGGCCATGCCGACCATGTCGAGCAGCTCCATCGCCCGCTTTTCGGCGGCGGCGCGCGGCATGCCCTTGGTCAAGATCGGCGCCAGTGTGACGTTGTCGATGACGCTCTTGTGCGGAAACAGGTTGAACAGCTGGAAGACCATGCCGATCTTCTGGCGCATTCTTGCCAGATGCCGTTCGTCGGCGGCCAACAACTGGCCGTTGCGCTCCATGTGGTAAAGCTGCTCGCCGTCGATCTGGATGTGGCCGCTGTCGATCCTCTCCAGCGTCATCAGGATGCGCAGGATCGTCGTCTTGCCCGAGCCGGACGGGCCGATCAGCGCCAGCTTCTCGCGCGGCATGACCTGCATCGACAGGCCGTCCAGCACCTTGAAGGTGCCGAAGCTTTTCGAAATGCCGTCGATCTTGATGATGGGCGCGGACAATGAATTTCCCCGTGCTGGAGAACCTGGTGCCTTCAACGATGCGGAACGCGCCAAATCATGTCAATCAGGAAAATAATATCATGACAATGTTTCTGGCTCCGCACAATTTCGCGGCAATGTCTGCCTAGATGGCCAGCAGAAGATGCTCCGGGTCGCCGAGCAGAAGTTTGGTGACAACGCTCAAGCCGGCGCGCAGTTCCCCCTCGGTGGTCGAGCCCAGCGAGATCCGCACTGCCGGCTGCCATGGCTCCTGCGAAATGCGGAAGGATGTGCCTGGCGCGATCGCCACGCCCTGCAAACGGGCCTGTGAGACGAAACTCTCCTCGGCGCGGTCGCCGGGCAGCTGCAGCCACAGATGCAATCCGTCGCGATGGACACGGTAGTCGACCCCGGCAAGCACTTCGGCGGCGATCTCCTGCCGCCGCCGCAGCGCCGAACGTTGCCAGCGGACGAGCTCCATCGCCGTGCCGTCGGCCACCCATTTTGTGGCGATCTCCGCCACCAGCGGCGTCGCCATCCAGTTGGAGACGAGATGCCGGTTGGCGACGGCGGCTACATAGCGGTCGGGCGCCGCGAGGTAACCGATGCGCAGGCCCGGCACCACGATCTTGGTGAAGGAGGTGACGTAGAGCGTGCGCTCTGGCGCGAAGGCGGCGACCGGCGGCGGACGGCCCTCGACCAGGGGGCCGAGCACGTCGTTCTCGATGATGGCGATGTCGTGCTTGCGCGCAACCGCGGCGATCTGCTCGCGCCGCGCGGCGTCCATAAGCGTCGCGGTCGGGTTGATGACCGAGGGCTGCACGAATACGGCGCGGATATCGGACAACCGGCAAGCCTCGTCGAGCGCCTCCGGGATCACGCCATTGTCGTCGATCGGCAGTCCTTCGAGGTTGAAGCCGAGATAGCGCGCCAGCGGGATCAGCGTGTGATGGCCGATCGCCTCGGTGGCGACGGTCGAACCCGGCGGCGCCACGCTCATCAGCGCCACCGTCATGCCGGCCGTGGCGCCGTTGGTCAGGCTGACATTCTGCGCGGACACATCGAGACCGCAGAGCCGCAGCCAGTCGACCGCGACGGCGCGGTGGCGCGGAAACACCATGTTCGGCCGGAACGACAGCGCCGAGCTCGACGGCAGGTTCTCGGCAAGCCAGCCCAGCGCCTGCTTTAGCCGCTCCAGATGCA
Organism: Mesorhizobium sp. M6A.T.Cr.TU.016.01.1.1; assembly: GCF_003952585.1. Lineage (NCBI taxonomy): Bacteria > Pseudomonadati > Pseudomonadota > Alphaproteobacteria > Hyphomicrobiales > Phyllobacteriaceae > Mesorhizobium > Mesorhizobium sp. M6A.T.Cr.TU.016.01.1.1. Next base: position 4,304,155 of record NZ_CP034452.1, on the reverse strand, counting down.
TCGGCTCGCACACCGGCTTCAGGATGGAGAGATCGATGACCTCGCCGAGGCGCTCCGGCAGGTATGGCGGCTCCGGCTCGCGGCGCTGTGTCTGCACGAAGCTGCCGCGGCCGATCTCGCCGGAAACCAGGCCCCGGCGGATCAGTTCCTCATAGGCGCGACTGACCGTCTGCACCGAAAGCTTCAATTCGTCGGCCAGCCGGCGATGCGTCGGCAGCCGCGCGCCGTTGGCCAGCCGCCCGTCATGGATCGCACGCGCAAACTGGTCGGCGAGCGATTGATAGGCCGGCCGCCGGATGAGCGCGGGATCTGGACGCCACAATGTCATGACTTATTAGAGATCGAAATCAGTGCAATTGACAATCGAAATAATGCGCCGTCATGGTGTCGGGCAAGAAAAAAGCAGACGCTTCATGGCCGCATTGAAACTCGATCAGATCGACCTCAAAATCCTCGACGCGGTTCAGCGCGACGGGCGCATCACCAAGCTGGCGCTGGCCGACAAGGTTGGCCTGTCGCCGACGCCGTGCTGGATGCGGCTGCGCAAGCTGGAAAGGGCCGGCATCGTCTCCGGCTATCACGCCAAGGTTGCGATGCGCGCCGTCGCACCGGTCGCCACCGTGCTGATGGAGGTGACGCTGGCCAGCCACCGACAAGCCGATTTCGACCGCTTCGAGCGCGTCATCCGCGATGTTCCCGAAATCGTTGCCTGCTGGTCGGTGGGCGGCGGCGTCGACTATCTGCTGAAAGTGATGGCGCGCGACATCGACGCCTATCAGCGGCTCGTAGACGCGCTGCTCGAACGCGAGATCGGCATCGATCGCTATTTCACCTACATCGTCACCAAGACGGTGAAGGAGGAGATTTCCTTGCCGGTGGCGGATCTGCTGCCGGTGTCGTCGTAACGCTAGAGAGATCGTCTACCCGGGCGATGCAATAGAGACAATCTCTCTACGCAACGGCGTTGAAACAGTCTCTCTGTCTGCATCGCGCGCATAGTCTCTCCACATCGCCTCGACATCGGGAGACCTCGAACATGTCCGCGCATTTTGCCCGCCCACACCGCCATGATGCACTCGACCGCCTCGCCGACCGCCGGCTGCTGCGCGAGCTCGCCTATGTCGACGGCCATTGGACGGCGAGTGAGGCCGCCGAGAGCTTCGAGGTGACCGATCCTGCCACAAGCGCCACCGTTGCCTGGGTTGCCGCGCTCGATAGCAGGCAGACGAGCAAGGCGATCGACGCGGCATCGCGCGCCTTTCCCGCCTGGCGCGGACTTTTGCCGCAGGAGCGCTCGAAAATCCTACGAAAATGGTTCGACCTGATCATCGCTGCCAAAGAGGATCTGGCGCTCTTGATGACGCTCGAGCAGGGCAAGCCGCTTAGGGAAGCGCTTGGCGAGATCGACTACGCCGCCTCTTTCGTCGAGTGGTATGCCGAGGAGGCAAAACGCCTTAACGCCGAAAGCGTCACCAGCCATCTGCCAAACGCCGAGATGATGGTGCGGCGCGAGCCGCTTGGTGTCGTCGGCGTCGTCACGCCGTGGAATTTTCCCGCGGCCATGCTGACCCGCAAGGCGGCCGCCGCCCTTGCCGCCGGCTGCACCATCGTCGCGCACCCCTCATCCGAAACGCCGCTGTCGGCACTCGCGCTCGCTGAGCTTGGCGAGCGCGCCGGCCTGCCGGCAGGTGTCTTCAACATCGTCACAGGCAAGGCTTCGACCATTGTTGGGCGGATGTGCGAAGACCCGCGCATTCGCGCCATGAGCTTCACCGGCTCGACCGAGATCGGCAGGCTGATCGCCGCGCAAAGTGCGCCGACGATGAAGCGGCTGGTGATGGAGCTTGGCGGTCATGCGCCGCTGATCGTCTTTGCCGACGCCGATCTCGACAAGGCTGTGACCATCGCCGTCGATGCCAAATTCGCCACCTCCGGCCAGGATTGCCTCGCCGCCAACCGCATCTATGTCCAGCGCCCGATCTACGATCGTTTCTGCGCCGCCTTCGCCAGGCGCATCGACGCGTTGCGGACAGGCAATGGCCTGGCCGATGACACCGACATCGGGCCTTTGATGCACGAGCGCGGCGTCAAGAAGGTCGAGGAGCAGGTCGCCGATGCGCTCGCCCATGGCGCACGCTGCCTCACCGGCGGCAAACGCGATTCTGCAGGACCGCTGTTCTACCAGCCGACCCTGCTGGCAGATGTCACCGACGACGCGCTGATCATGCGCGAGGAAACTTTTGGTCCGGTCGCCGCGGTGACGCCCTTCGACAGCGAAGAGGAAGTCGTCGCCCGCGCCAACGCCACCGAGTACGGCCTCGTCGCCTATGTCGTCACCGAGAACGGCGGCCGCCAGTTGCGCATGGGCCGCGCGCTCGACTACGGCATGGTCGCCATCAACCGGGTCAAGATCACCGGCGCGCCGATCCCGTTCGGCGGCGTCAAACAGTCCGGCATCGGCCGCGAGGGCTCGCGCCATGGGCTCGAAGCCTTTACCGATCTCAAATACCTCTGCCTGGATGTGGCCTAGGCCGCGCCCCACACTTTTCCTTAGGAGTAAAAAAGATGCTCGACCAGTCCAACGAACTCGCCGCTTGGGACCGCGACCACTTCTTCCATCCCTCGACCCATATGGGCACCCACGCGCGCGGCGAGAGCCCGACCCGCATCATCGCCGGCGGCGAAGGCGTCACCATCTGGGACAATAATGGGCGCAAGAGCATCGATGCTTTCGCCGGGCTTTACTGCGTCAATGTCGGTTATGGCCGCCAGAAAATCGCGGATGCCATCGCCGCGCAAGCCAAGAACCTCGCCTACTACCATGCCTATGTCGGCCACGGCACCGAGGCGTCGATCACGCTCTCCAAGATGATCATCGACCGCGCCCCGCAAGGGATGTCGAGGGTCTATTTCGGCCTCTCCGGCTCCGACGCCAACGAGACCAACATCAAGCTGATCTGGTACTACAACAACGTGCTCGGCCGGCCGGAGAAGAAGAAGATCATCTCGCGCTGGCGCGGCTATCACGGCTCCCGGCGTCATGACGGGTCGCTGACCGGCTCGACCTGTTCCACAACGCCTTCGACCTGCCGCGTGCGCCGATCCTGCACACCGAGGCGCCCTACTATTTCCGCCGCGCCGACCGCTCGATGAGCGAGGAGCAGTTTTCCCAACACTGCGCCGACAAGCTCGAAGAGATGATCCTGGCCGAGGGCCCGGACACGATCGCCGCCTTCATCGGCGAGCCGATCCTCGGCACCGGCGGCATCGTGCCGCCGCCCGCCCTCTACTGGGAAAAAATCCAGGCGGTGCTGAAGAAGTACGACGTGCTGCTGGTCGCCGACGAAGTGGTCACCGGCTTCGGCCGGCTGGGCACCATGTTCGGCTCCGACCATTACGGCATCAAGCCCGACCTGATCACCATCGCCAAGGGCCTGACCTCGGCCTATGCGCCGCTGTCGGGCGTCATCGTCGCAGACAAGGTCTGGCAGGTGCTGGTGCAGGGTTCCGACAAGCTCGGCAGCATAGGCCATGGCTGGACCTATTCGGCGCATCCGATCTGCGTTGCCGCCGGCGTCGCCAATCTCGAGCTGATCGACGAGATGGACCTGGTGACCAACGCCGGTGAGACCGGCGCCTATTTCCGCGCCGAACTGACGAAAGCCGTCGGCGGCCACAAACATGTCGGTGACGTCCGCGGCGACGGCATGCTGGCGGCAATCGAGTTCGTCGCCGACCGGGACGACCGCGTGTTCTTCGACGCCTCGCAGAAGATCGGGCCGCAGGTCGCGACCGCCCTTGCGGCAAGCGGCGTCATCGGCCGCGCCATGCCGCAAGGCGACATTCTCGGCTTCGCGCCGCCGCTCTGCCTGACGCGCGAAGAGGCCGACATCGTCGTGTCGAAGACGGCGGATGCGGTGAAGAGCGTGTTTGCCAATCTCTAACTTTCGACGGTTGGCGCTGCCCCTCATCCGCCTACCGGCACCTTCTCCCCGTAAACGGGGAGAAGGGTCAAGCACCAGCGCTGGCGACCCCCTCTCCCCGTTCTTCACGGTGAGAGGGTAAGGGTGAGGGGCAGCGCCAACCTGCAATATCTGGAAGCTAAATCGATGATCTCTCATCCCTCCCTCCCCGCCACCATGGCCGCCGTGCAGCTGATCGGTCACGGCGGACCGGAAAAGCTCGTCTACCGCACCGACGTGAAAGTGCCGTCGCCCGCCCCTGACGAAGTGCTGATCAAGGTCACCGCTTGCGGCATGAACAACACCGATGTCTGGGTGCGACAGGGCGCCTATGGCACGGAGGAAGATGCTGCCGCCGTATCGACCTGGCGGCGTCAGGGCAACACGCTGAGCTTCCCGCGCATCCAGGGCACCGACACGGTCGGCCACATCGTCTCAGTCGGCGATGGTGTCTCGCCGGACCGTATCGGCGAGCGGGTGATGGTCGACTTCTCCATCTACAACCGCGACGACGATTCACTCGCCGACATCGACTATATGGGCCACGGCCGTGACGGCGGCTATGCCGAGTATCAGACCGTGCCGGCCGAGAACGCCCATGTCGTCGACACCGAGTTGACCGATGTCGAACTCGCCACCTTCTGCTGCGCCTATCTCACCGGCGAGCAGATGCTGGAACGCGCCGCATTGAAGGCCGGCGAGCGCGTGCTGGTCACCGGCGCGTCGGGCGGCGTCGGCTCCGGCATCGTGCAGCTGGCGCGGGCGCGCGGCGCCGTCCCCTATGCAGTCGTCGGCAAGGGCAAGGAACAGGCCGTGCTCGACATCGGCGCCGAGGCGGTGATCACCCGGGGTGTGGCCGACCTGCCGGCTGCGGTAAATGAGGCAACCGGCGGCCAGCCGATCGACGTGGTTGCCGATCTGGTCGGCGGCGCGATCTTCAACGATCTGCTGCGCATCCTCAGGCCCGAAGGCCGCTACACCACAGCCGGCGCAATTGCCGGCCCGGTCGTGCAGCTCGATCTGCGCACCATGTATCTCAAGCAGTTGCAGTTGCACGGCTCGAGCCAGGGCACGCGGCACGACTTCCGCCGTATTGTTCGCTACATCGAAGACAAGAAGATCCGGCCGCTGGTCGGCGGCGTCTACAGGCTCTCCGATTTCCACCGCGCCCAAGCGGATTTCATCGCCAAGGATTTCGTCGGCAAGCTGGTGGTCGTTCCAGACGCCATTTCGGATCTCGCAGCGACCCGTTGATAGCCAAGATTATCGCTCTCGCTTGGTTCTGCGTTCGACGTCTGACGCCGACCGGTTCGTCCGGCGCGGCAGCCGTCGTCGTCCAGTTGGCAGCGGGTAGTGTGATTTTACCCCTCGGCTGCGAATACGTAGCCGTTGCCATCCTTGGACAACGTGCCGACGTTCGGCATCAACCAGTGAGTACCCGAAATGGTGAGCTTGTCGGCGACCGCGCGATCGAAGATCTTCCTTCGCGTTTCGACGGCCATTTGCGGATCCTGGTCGATAGCAAGCTGCCACTCGGGATTTGTTGAAACATGGGGCGCAAGATTGACCACGTCAGCGCTGATCAGGAGCTGTTTGCCGCCCGAGGTGACCAGATGCGCGACCATTCCCGGGCTATGGCCGGGGGCCTGAACGGCGTGCACGCCAGGTAGGAGTTCTGGTTCTCCCTCAAAGGTCCTGACGTTTTTCCACGTAGCCACCGTAGCCTGAATGCGCTGAGCGAGGCCCTTGCGCGTCGGTCCGAGATCGATCGACTCGACTCCCGGGCGCGTCCACCATTTCAATTCCTCGGCGGGCACCACGATGTCGGCATCCGGGAAGACCTGCGCATTGCTCTCATTGTTCATGAGGCCATAAATGTGGTCGCCGTGCAGATGGGAGATCAGGATTGTCTTGACTGCCTTGGGGTCAAGGCCCGCCGCAGCCATGCTCTCGAATAGCCGGCCGTTCCCCTCACCATAAATCGGATGACCGCCGGTACCCGAGTCGATCAAGACCACTTGATCGCGCAGCTTTAGCGCCATGACGATAAACCGCAGGGGCGCCTGATTGTCGGGAAAACCGGCACCACGCAACGCCGTCTTGACCTGTTCGACGCTGACATTCCTGACCATACCCTCCCGCAGGGGAACGTCACGCATGCCATCAATCAGAGAAAAGACTTCAATGTCGCCAACCTTGTATTTTCGGAAAGGTTGAGCGACGGCGTGTTGAGCGCGGGCCGCGTCGACAAACGTGATCGGCTTGTGGAGCCCAAACGCAGCATGAGCACCGGCTGCGCCAAGTGTCAGGTCGCGACGCGAAATATCGAACATCCTTCCCCGCTGACGGAATGATCGAGCAAATCAACGGCGGTCGGCACTGCACAAGGTCGGCTGGGTCGTGAGCCGCAAGTTAAACTGAGACATCACCTGAGCGCGATCCCGCCGCGGTGGCGGCCGAGGGCCGGCCGATCGACGTCGTCGCCCACCCCGAATATCGACACGCCCTAACAAGGACTCGGGCTGTTCGCCGACACGGTGAGATCGAGCGCGACATGGCCTTGCGGCGCGCCGAAGCGAAGGAAGGCTTCCGACAGCGTCGCGAACACCGGTCCGGCATCGCCTCTCAGCTTCGTGCAGAAATTCTTCGACCTGTCGAAGACGCCCGAAATCTTGAGGAAGTCGATGCAGCCGTAGATCTCATCCATGTGATGGCCCTCGCCGAGCGGATAGAGCGAGAACTGCGCGGCGACCTCTTGTCCGAGTTTTTTCGCACCATCGACATGCGCCCGCGCCGCGCCGATGCGCTCTGCCAGGGACAGCTCGTGGCTGCTGCCGGAAATCGGTGTGCAGATTGGATCGTCAGGCTCGCCCGGACAGCCGCGCGACACCGTCGCCGACAACACGCAATGCACGCCACTCGCCGCCGCCGATGCGAAGAGGTCGCGCATGGCCGGGAAAAGCTGTTCCGGCGGGCCGACGATCAGCGTCGAGATGTCGTCGGTCTCGATGCGGAAATTCGGTCGATACGGATCGAGCGCCGAAAGCGCCCCAAGGATGACGCCGACGAAATCGTCGCACATCGGATACAGGGAAATCTGTGCACCTGAAAACATGGTCGCCTCGCTCCGCTGGCATTACCCAGATCAGCTTGAGGGACCGAAGGCTTGCACCCACCATCTCAGCCCCGGCAATACGGAGCGCCCCTGTCGATATGGGCGACGTAGCACCCGCGCAACGGATGTTCAAGTGTGGCCCAGGGCAATCGTTCCCAGCAATCGCTTCAGACCAATTACCGAGCTTGGCGGCGCCGCCGAAGCTGCCGATCTCCCCCCTTGCGGGGGAGATGCCGGCAGGCAGAGGGGGTGCTTCCCTCCGACCTGTCAATCGATCGCAGCCGCGCCCTCAAGCTGATTCGGGTTGGCAAGGCTGAAGTCGAAAGTTGGCGATCCTTCACACCCCCTCTGTCCTACCGGACATCTCCCCCGCAAGGGGGGAGATTGGATACCGCTTCGGCTTCGCCAATCACCAAGGCCCATTCAGCTCTGGCTTTGGACGACCTGATCAGCTCTGTGATCCGACCTGCTTGACCGCGGCTTCGAGCGATCTTTCAAACGCGTCGATCATCTGATCGACCTGGGGCTCGGTGATGATCAGCGGCGGGCAGAAGGCCAGCGCGTCGCCCATGTTGCGCGAGATGACGCCGTTCTGCTGCATGAAGCCGTTGACAAGCCCGCCCAGCGCGCCGGCCGTCTCCCACGGCGTCTTGGTCACCTTATCGCCGACCAGTTCGACCGCCGCGATCAGGCCGACGCCACGCACCTCGCCGACAAGCGGGTGCGAAGCGAGGTTGCGCAGCCGTTTCTGCATATGCGCGCCGACCGTGCGCGCATTGCCGACAAGGTCGCGCTCCTCGATCAGCTTCAGGTTCTCGAGCGCGACCGCCGCCGCGACGGGATGGCCGCCGCCGGTGAAGCCATGACCGAAGGTGCCGATCCGATTGCTTTCGTCGGCAATCGGCTCGAACATTTTCTCGTTGATCAGCAGGGCCGAGATCGGCAGGTAGGAGGAAGAGATCTGCTTCGACAGCACCATGATGTCAGGCCTGATGCCGAAGGTCTGCGAACCGAACATCTCGCCGGTTCGGCCAAAACCGCAGATGACCTCGTCGGCGACGAGCAGGATGTCGTATTTCGACAGCACCGCCTGTATCTTCTCCCAGTAGCCGGCCGGGGGAACGATGACGCCGCCGGCGCCCATGATCGGTTCGCCGAAGAAGGCGGCGATGGTTTCCGGGCCCTCGGCCAGGATCAGCTTTTCCAAGTCGTCGGCAAGCCGGCTCGAAAACTGCTCTTCGCTCTCGCCTGGCAGCGCCTCGCGCCAATGGTGCGGCGTCGACGTGTGCAGCACACTGGCGATCGGCAGGTCGAAGGAAATGTGATTGTTGGGCAGGCCGGTCAGGCTTGCCGAGGCGATGGTGACGCCGTGATAGCCGCGAATGCGGCTGATGATCTTCTTGCGTGCCGGCTGGCCGAGCGCATTCGACCGGTACCAGATCATCTTCATGGCCGTGTCGTTGGCCTCGGAGCCGGAATTGGTGAAATACGCCTTGCTCATCGGCACCGGCGCCATCTGCACCAGCTTCTCGGCGAGATCGATCAGCGGCGAATGCGATTTGGAGCCGAAGTCGTGATAGTAAGGCAGCTTGGACATCTGGCGCACCGCCGCATCGACCAGCCGCTTCTCCGAGAAGCCGACCGCAACGCTCCAAAGCCCGGCCATCGCCTCGATGTAGCGGTTGCCGGCCAGATCCTCGACATAGATGCCGTCGCCCTTCTCGATGATGAGCGGCCCTGCCTCCTCATGCTTGCGGGCATTGGTGTAGGCGTGCATGTGGTAGCTGATGTCGCGGGCTTCGGGAGAATTCGGGCGTGCGTCCATGATGGTTCCTGTCCTGCATGCCGGGACTAGGCCCTGCCGCCGTTTCGGCGCGCATCGCCTCTTGCATTATGCTGTTGGATGCATCTGTTTCTCGTAAGGGTGTCAAGCCCTTTCGGAAGGGCTGGCGGGTGGACGCAGACATGCTGAATTTCAGCTTCGAGGTCGCAGAACGCGAGAACCTGCGCGGAGCCGCCTATGCGCATCGCCGGATCGTGATCGTCGAACGGCTCACCGGCAGGCACAACTACAAGGCTGAGGTGGCCTGATCATGGACCATGTCGACTGCATCGTCGCCGGCGCCGGCGTCATTGGCCTCGCGATTGCGCGAGAGATGGCGCAACGCGGCCTGGACACCTTGATCCTCGAAGCCGAGAACGCCATCGGCACCGGGACCAGCTCGCGCAATTCCGAGGTCATCCATGCGGGCATCTACTATCCGGCCGGATCGCAGAAGGCCCGGCTCTGCGTGGCAGGCCGGGAACAGCTTTACCGTTATTGCGAGAAGCGGGCGGTTCCGCATGCGCGCTGCGGCAAGCTCATCGTCGCCACAGATGCCGAACAGGAGCCGGTGCTTGCTTCCATTCTGGCCAACGCCTCTGCTTGCGGCGCGGGCGACCTGACACCCTTGACCGCAGCAGGGGCACGCGCGCTGGAGCCCAAGCTGCGGTGCACGGCCGCCCTGCTGTCGCCCGCCACCGGCATCATCGACAGCCACGCCCTGATGCTTGCTTTGCGGGGCGACGTAGAGGAGCACGGGGCGGCACTCAGCCTCAACACCCGCATTGTCGCCGGTCGCATCGAGGGTGAGCGAGTCGATGGTGGACGCATCGTGCTCGACACCATCGACAGCACCAGCGGCGAGCGCTTTGAAATCGCCACCGCGCGCTTCATCAACGCCGCCGGGCTTGGCGCCACGACGCTTGCCCGATCGCTTGACGGGCTCGACCCGCAATTCGTGCCGGAACTTCGCTATGCCAAGGGCAATTATTTTTCGGTCGCCGGCCGGGCGCCCTTCTCGCGGCTGGTCTATCCCATCCCCGAATCCGGCGGGCTCGGTGTGCATCTGACGCTCGACCTCGACGGCGTCGCCCGCTTCGGGCCGGACGTCGAATGGACGGATCAACTCGACTATCAGGTAGATCCAACGCGTGGCGAGCGCTTCTACGACGAGATCCGCAAATACTGGCCGGACCTGCCTGATGGCACCCTACAGCCGGCCTATAGCGGAGCCGGCCGAAGCTCTCCGGTCCGGGCGAAGCCAATGCCGACTTCGTCATCCAGGACGCGGCGGTGCACGGCGTGGACAGCCTGGTCAATCTGTTCGGCATCGAGAGCCCCGGCCTGACCTCAAGCCTGGCGATCGCCGACCATGTCGCGCAGCGCCTCGCGCCGAAGGCCAGCTAGCCGAGCCGACATCGAGCGAGCGTGCCCGCTGCAAAAAGCATAATCCAAAACGCCCGTAAGCCATCCGTAAGCCGGGGTCGCAGAACCTCCGTCCGTCGATCACAGCCGATTACCGGAGGCCTCAAGCTCTCCGGAACCGTCGGCTCCATGACGAGGAGGCTGCGGGTTCTGGCCGGACCGCAGGCGCCTGCCCTGGCGCCGTAAACCGCCCAAGGCAACCAAACAACCGGGACCATCGATATGAAGAACCGTTTCGAAGCCATACCGAACCCAAGCTGCCGGTTCGAGATCTGGGACAATGAGAACGACGAGCCCGTCGTCCATCACGACCGGCTGCTCACCTTCGCATCGGCGAAGTTGGCGGCAAGGATCGCCGACTTCCTCAACGAGGGCCGCAGCCACCGGCGCCGCGCCGGCGCCGCCAAATGGCGCGTTGCGGACCGCGATGTCGACCGGGGAGGATGATCGCCAAGCTGCTCTACCTCGGGGAAATCCAGGTCTCCCTGACCTTGGCGTCGCCATGCCGGTATTCAAGGCTAGCGCCAAGGATCCCCTCCTGAGCTGGATCGCATCCGGAAGCAGTCTTCACATCAACCTCGGCGGAGAATCCACCTACGATGTTTCCCTCAAGGGCAGTGCCCAAGCCGCCAAGGCCTTTGCGGCAGCCTGCAACTCATGAGACCCTGCAGTTCGTGAGAACCTGCAGTTCATGAGAGCATCGGAGGAGTGTCGCCATGACCGATGAGCCTGGCCGTGAGCCGGCGCGTGATCCCCAGGATTTGGAGCGGCTGCTGATTTCGCGGCAGTGGGTGGGAGATATCGACGGCATGGCCGCGCTTTTTGAGCAGCATGCCGTCGTCGACAGCGGTGAAGGGCAGCTGACGCGTGGCCGGGAAGCGATCCGGGCACTCTTCGCGGAGATCACCGCAACGGGCCGAAAATTTGCTGCCGGAGATCAGGCACCGGCTGTTGTCAGCGGAGACCTGGCACTCACGTCAACCCGTCTTCCCGATGGCACCGTAACCGCTGAGGTCGCCCGCCGCCAAGGCGACGGGACATGGCTGTGGGTCATCGATCGATTCTCCGTTGCGTAGCGTCGGCCCGACGCATGACCCGGAAATCGGAATCGATTTTCCCGGAGGATCATGCGAACGGGCGCACGGCGCTGCGGCGCTAAGGAGTGAATCCGGTGTGGTTTTGGATTCGAAGTTCCCGAGCGACGATGCCGGCGATGGAGCAGGAACTTCAAATTCGATTATGATGCATCAGTGCGCCGTCTGAGAATGGTCGCCGCCCGGCTGCGAGATGCCGCCCAGCGCTTCGCCGGCCCAGGCCGCCTCGCCATTCGTGGCGAGATCGCCGAGCGAGACAATGCCAACCAACCGCCGGTCGCGGCTGATCACCGGCATTCGTCGCAGTTTGAGATTGCCCATGTTCTGAAGGACATCGTCGACTTCCTGGTCGTCAAAACAGCATTGTACCTCCGCGCTCATCACGTCCCTGATTTTGGCGTCGGGACCTCTGCCCTCCGCGATGCCGCGGACAGCAATGTCGCGGTCCGTGATCATGCCGACCAGCCGGTCATTCTCACCGACGGGCAGAACACCGGCGTCAAGATCGGCCATGGCTCGTGCGGCATCCCGCAAGGACTGGTCCGGACTGGCGACCTGAACATTCTGTGTCATGCACTCGCTGATTCTCATGGCTTTCTCCTCAAGGTGAAGCGCCCCGCCGAACCTGTGATCAAGGGTGTGATCGAGGAAGAATGAATGCCTTTCGGAATCGTTCCATGTTTCGACCCGCGCGACCGGATGGGCGTTGTGGCAGAGCTTCCACCAATGGCCATATCGGTGGCGGACGGGAACCATAATCCGGCACAATGGTTGAGTGGTGACCAAGTGATCCTCCCCGAGCAAAACGGAAAAACGGAAGGAACGATCATGCGCATGTTGACGACAATTGCCGCCCTTTCGGGATTGGCGCTGGCGCAGCCGATCCACGCGCAATCCACCGACCCGCAGCTTCCCCAAATCGCACCCCCGGCCCCGGAAGCCTTGCCCGATCCAAGCCTGCCTAACCAAACGCCCGACCAAGCCCTGCCGGATCAAGCGCTACCGGATCAAGGTTTCACGGACCAGAACTTTACCGGGATTGCGATCGTCGCCCTCGAGGATTTGCCTCCGGAACTCAAGACACAAGCCGAGGCCGTGATCACCCAGACCAGCGTTGAAGATCTGCTTACCCTGCAGAGCTCGATCGACGCGTCGCCGCAGGCAGCAACGGCGCTGGCGGCGAGCGGGCTGGATTCCTCGCAGGTTGTCGCTGCCAACATCGATGGCGATGGCATGCTGACGCTGATCATCCAGACAACCACCTGATCGGCGGTGCGGGCGTGGCCGGACCGGACCACTCGGCTTCGGCCCTGAAACCCAGCACAGCGGAGCATCGTCATGGTCGAAGCCGCAGTTCGCAACTTCACCCTCAACTTCGGGCCGCAGCATCCCTCTGCTCACGGCGTGCTGCGGCTGGTGCTGGAACTGGACGGCGAGATCGTCGACCGCGCCGATCCCCATATCGGCCTGCTCCACCGCGGCACGGAAAAACTCATCGAGTACAAGAACTATCTGCAGGCCCTGCCCTATTTCGACCGGCTCGACTACGTGGCGCCGATGAACCAGGAGCATGCGTTCTGTCTCGCCGCCGAGAAGCTGCTCAAAGTATCGGTGCCGAAGCGCGGACAGCTCATCCGTGTTCTCTTTTGCGAAATCGGCCGGCTTTTGTCGCATCTCCTCAACGTCACGACACAGGCCATGGACATCGGCGCGCTGACCCCGCCACTTTGGGGTTTCGCCGAGCGCGAGAAGCTGATGGTTTTTTATGAGCGCGCCTCCGGCGCCCGCATGCATGCGAATTATTTCAGGGTCGGCGGCGTGCACCAGGACCTGCCTCCGAAGCTTCTGGATGACATCTGGGCTTTCTGCGACCCGTTCCTCAAGGTCTGCGACAACCTCGACGAATTGCTCACCGGCAACCGCATCTTCAAGCAGCGCAATGTCGATGTCGGTGTGATCGGGCAGGACGACGCCTGGGCCTGGGGCTTCTCCGGGCCTATGATGCGCGGGTCGGGAGCGGCATGGGATTTGCGCAAGGCACAGCCATATGAATGTTACTCCGAGATGGATTTCGACATTCCGATCGGCAAGAATGGCGACTGCTATGACCGCTATCTCGTCCGCATGGAGGAAATGCGCCAATCGGTTCGGATCATGAAGCAATGCCTGGAGAAATTGAGATCGCCCGAGGGCCGCGGGCCGGTCGCGATCCCGAACCAGAAGATCACGCCGCCGCCGCGAGCGACGATGAAGCGCTCAATGGAAGCGACAATCCACCATTTCAAACTCTACACGGAGGGTATTCGCGTGCCCGAAGGAGAGGTGTACGCCGCGGTTGAGGCGCCAAAGGGCGAGTTCGGCGTCTATCTGGTTTCGAACGGCAGCAATATTCCTTATCGATGCAAGATCCGGGCGCCGTCCTTTGCCCATCTGCAGGCGATGGATTTTCTGTCGCGGGGGCACATGATCGCCGATGTCGCTGCGATCATCGGGTCGCTCGATATCGTGTTCGGCGAGATCGATCGCTAGCATTTTGCAGCCAAGTGGAATCACTTGGCGTCGCAGAAATGCGGCTAAACAAATCGTTAGAGCGGGAAGCCTAGGTCAACTTGAACGCATCCCGCTCTAACGGCGCGCAGAGTGTTTCAGATTTCGAGCAAGGCGTAGGGACGGCCGGTCGGCTTCGCCACGTGCATGGCGACGTTATATACCGGGGCACCACCGGGTGTGCGGCCTTCGTAGACGCCGCGATGCGCGTGGCCATGCACCACGGCGGTGACCTTGAACCGATCGATCGTCTCCGCCAGGCGCGACGAGCCCAGGAACGGAAAAATCTCCAACGGCTCGCCAGCGACCGTCTCGATGACCGGAGAGTAGTGCAGGACGACGAGCGTGCGTTCGGTGCGAACCTGCCGCATTGCGTTTTCGAGCCGCATCGACTCGCTGACGCTTTCAGCAACCATCGCCTTGATCGCCGGCTCACCGAAAGAGCCGAGCATGCGTGACCCAAAACCGCCAATGAAACCCTTCACGCCGACAAAGCCGACCTCCTTGATTTCCGTCGTCTGGCCGTCAAGAAGATGGACGCCTGCCTGCCGAAGGATGTGGGCGACGTCTTCGACCGCGCCGGATTCATAGTCATGGTTGCCGAGCACGGCGACGACCGGGATTGCGCAGGCGCGCAAATCCTCCGCAAGGATTTCGGCCTCTCGGGGCTTGCCGAGATTGGTGAGGTCGCCGGTGAGAACGAGGACGTCCGCTTCGCGCGAGACCTCGCCGAAGAGATCACGGCAGGAGGCCTGGCCGTCTTCACGCACATGCAGATCGCCGACAGCCGCAATCCTGACGGTGCCGCCGTTCCCAACTCTTGCCGTGGCGGTTGTGCCCTTCTCAGCCATCACGAAATTCTCCTGTTCCACCGACGCCGGCAAAGCCCCATTCCTTCACGTCGATCTCGTAGTCGGTCGGCGAAAGCAGGCGTCCGCGGCAGATTTTCATTCGGGGAGTAGGCAACTCCCTCTGCTTGGCGAGCCGGTCAAGCAATTCGTCGAGCAGCCAGGCCGGGATATGATCGCGCTCGCTCGGATAGATCCATCGGAAATTCAGAAGCTGCATCAGCAGCACCTCCCAGTGAACCTCCAGATAGGAAAGCAGCCGGTGCCAATCGATCTGATCCTGCGCCTTGAGGATTGTATGAGCGACGTCGGCGCCGTCGTGGCGGCCTCTGTCCTGGATGAAGCACTTGGACCAGATAAGCTCGGTCGGACCTACGATCCGCACCTGACTGCCCAGCAGCTCGATTTGCCGTGCATGCTCCAGCCATTGGTCGCCGACCGGCATGGTGCCATTGGCTGAAGCGAATATGACGTCAAAAAAATGCGTGCTTTTGAAGACCTTTCCAAGCCATCGGTCGTCCACGATCTCGACCGCATAGCCGGCCTGCTTGAAATGCGCGAGAATGCGCGCGTAATCGCCGGCCTTGCAGAAAATGTCGAGGTCCTTCGTCTGGCGCGTGACGCCTGTGTAGGCGCTCACCGCATAGGTGCCGGCGACAAGAAAGGGGATGTCCGTCGCGGCGAGCTCGCGGATCGCCTCTGTGTAGAAGACCTCGGCCTCGGCGTGCTGAAGCGTCGGCGCGGCTTTTGGATCGATCGTCGGAACGGATGCCGGGATGGCGCCTCCCGTTGGAGAATCGTTAGTCATGAAATCGTGGCTCCGAAGCCCAGCAACCTGCAGCTGTCCGTCCTTAACAAAGCCGCCGCCGCATGGTTCCGTTGCCGACATCAGCGGATCGGACTGGCGGCCGGCCGAAGCCCTTGGAAATGCGAAGGCGGAGCCTTTTCCGCCGCCGGGGAGTTGAAGATATGAGAAAACCACTGGCACGGAGGTGATCATGATGGAGGATGGGCGCAAAGCGGTACGCGTCAGGCTCAGTGGAAGGGTGCAGGGCGTCTCGTTTCGCGTGTGGACACGGACCGAGGCCGAGAGGCTTGGTCTGTCCGGATGGGTTCGCAACGAAGATGACGGATCCGTAACGGCACTGATCGTCGGGGCCGAAGGCGCGGTTTCGACGATGATGAACCGGTTGTGGAAAGGGCCGACCGGAGCGTCGGTTTCCGGCGTGACATCCCAAGACGTCGATCCCGGTCAGGAGCCGAACGGATTCAGGATCATCGGCTAGAAAGTGGGTACCAGCTTTCGGAAAACACCCAATGCTCAACCAAAAAGCCAGGCCTCCGCGATTCTTGCCTTGCGCCGCTGGGAACAATCGACAGCCAGCGCCGTTGGGACCAATCAGCCATGATTGCGGGCGGCCATGACAAACGATGACGGGATTCGGCCAATGGAAGTCACCGAAACAGATGCCTTTCCGCTCAGTTCGGCGAGAAAGCATCTCGGGTCGGCTTTCGGGCTGCCGACAATGGTTCGATGTATGCCCTTGCGTTAGCCACTGACTACGACGGCACACTCGCGGAAAACGGGATCGTTTCCGATGCGACCCGTGCTGCGCTCGAGCGGCTGAAGGAAACCGGCCGCAAGTTGATAATGGTGACCGGTCGCGAGCTTGCCGACCTCGAAAGCGTTTTCCCGGAGCTTGGCATTTTCGACAAGGTCGTCGCCGAAAACGGCGCGCTCGTCTACACGCCGGCTTCGAAGAAGGAGCGCATCCTTGCGCCTGCCCCTCCGGCGGAATTCGTCGACAGGCTGATGATGCGCAAGATCGCGCCCCTGTCGATGGGACGTTCCGTCGTCGCCACCAGGGAGCCCAACGAGACCATCGTGCTGGAAGTGATCAAGGACCTTGGCTTGGAGTTGGAGATAATCTTCAACAAGGGTGCCGTCATGGTGCTGCCGAGCGGGGTCAACAAGGCGACCGGTCTTGCCGCTGCCCTCGAGGATCTGGAATTGTCCGCCCACAATGTCGTCGGCATCGGCGATGCGGAGAACGATCACGCCTTTCTGCGCGCCGTCGGCTTCGGCGTTGCAGTTGCCAATGCCCTGCCGAAGGTAAGGGAGACGGCGGGCCACGTGACGAATGGTGCCCGCGGCGCGGGCGTGAGGGAGTTGATCGAGGGCCTCATCTCGCATGACGCCGCCTCGCTGGACACGGCGCGGCAACGCATCGAGATTGGCGCGGACGACGGATCGGGCGCAGTGATGCACCTTTCACCGCGCGGCGGCAGCGTCCTGCTGGCCGGCACGTCCGGGATCGGAAAATCCACCCTCGCCACCGCCCTGACCGAACGCTTCGTCGAGCAAGGCTTCCAGTTTTGCGTGCTCGACCCGGAAGGCGACTACGAGGAACTGGAGGACGTGCTGGTGGTTGGGGACGCCAAAAGCCCGCCGAGCTCACGCGAAATCTTCGACCTTTTGTCCAAGCCGTCCAACAATGTCGCCGTCAACATGCTCGGGATCAAGACCGGGGAACGGCCAAACGCCTTCGCCAAGCTGCTGCCGGAGCTTGCCGCGCTTCGCGCCCGCACCGGACGCCCGCACTGGCTGATCATCGACGAGGCACACCACCTGTTGCCGCACGCACGCGACGGCACATCCTTTGCGCTTCCAAAAAGCCTTTCGGCGACCATTCTGGTCACAGTCCATCCCGATCTGGTTTCGCGCGACGTGCTGGCAGGTGTCGACACGGTGCTGGCCCTTGGCCCGGAAGCCGACAAGGTCGTCGATAGCTTCTGTGCCGCAATTGGCGAGGACGTGCCGGAGGGCGTCGCGCCGCCACCGGAAAACAAGGTTCTGTATTGGAACCGCTCGACAGCCGATCCCGCGAGGCCGATCTCGGTCGAACGTCCCCGGCAGGAACGCAAGCGCCATATACGCAAATATGCCGAGGGCGATCTTGGCGACAACAGTTTCTATTTCCGCGGCGCTGACGGCACGCTCAACCTGAAAGCGCAAAATCTCATGATGTTCCTCCATCTCGCCGAGGGGATCGACGACCGCACCTGGGAGCATCACTTGCGCGCGGGCGACTATTCGGCCTGGTTCCGCAACCAGGTCAAGGACATGGAACTTGCGGAGGAAGCGGCTATCATCGAGGATGACGATAGTCTCGATCCGCATAGAAGCCGCGCCGCCATCGCGGAAGCGGTCCATCGCCGCTACACCGCGCCCGCCGACTGAATCCCGCCCATGCGGATGGTATCCAAGTCTCGCCGATGGCGGATCGCCGCCGAACGGCATCCGTCATCAACGACCATTGGAGGCGTGAAAATCACTTCGCCGCCTCCATCATCCGAACATGCCGACCTGTAGCGTCAATGCCGATGCTTCAATGCATGAATGTTCCGCGCAGCCAGGCAAAGAAACCGAACCTCTCCGACATTGCCGCACGGACGCGAGAGGCAGCCCACCGCGCTCGTATCGTGGCGCCGACATGGCAATGGCAGACGATTTCGTGCAACTGCCAGTCGGTCAGCTCGAAGAAGCGCCTGGCTTCGCCATAGGTGTCATCTCTCAAGCCTTGTGCGCGAAAAATCGGATCCTCGAAGGCAACGGTGAGAGGCGAGTCGTTGTAGCGCATTTTTTCGCGTATCTCAGGGGATTTGTATTCGGTGCCCGTCAGCGCTTCGAGACGCCGATCGGGATTTTGCTCTAGCAGTTTCGCCCAACGTTCGAGACGCTGGCTTCGAGTCGCCACGAGGTCTGTTGCTTCAGCGTGAACGTCGGCAACGGCATGCAGTTGGTCAAGTGTTTGGTGCTTCACGACCGCCTCCTATTCAGCAGGTGAGTTTGTCCCACCCTGAAATGGAAATTATGGCGCTCCACGACGCCGACAAGGCCCTCATGCGGGGACCATTCGATCAATTTTCTGACGGCGCCGTCCTGCCACGAGCGCCTGATGCCTGCGGGATCGTCGGAGGCTCGTATCGGAACCATAGGCACGCGTGGTCGTTCTGCGTGCATCAGCCCGTAGAGCGAAACCGGTCGAAACGGGTGGCGTCAGAAATCCCACCCGACGTCGATGACCCGCCAAGGCAGAATGCAGCGAGCGGAAGGAAATCACACCATGGCCATTCTTCCCACTCCCGAACCAACGCCCACTCCGGCGCCCACGCCACCGCCGTTTCCCGAGCCGAAGCCGGTGCGTGAGCCGGATC
Organism: Mesorhizobium sp. M6A.T.Cr.TU.016.01.1.1; assembly: GCF_003952585.1. Classification (NCBI taxonomy): domain Bacteria; kingdom Pseudomonadati; phylum Pseudomonadota; class Alphaproteobacteria; order Hyphomicrobiales; family Phyllobacteriaceae; genus Mesorhizobium; species Mesorhizobium sp. M6A.T.Cr.TU.016.01.1.1. The sequence goes on along the minus strand of NZ_CP034452.1, from coordinate 4,285,124 downwards.
CGGACAGACTTCCCGACGAAGCCCCCGTCCCCAATCCGGATGAAAACGACGCGCCACTGAAAATTGGCCCCAAAGCGTCCGATCCCGGCATTTGACGGATCGGAACTAGCGTGAAGCGATCGGGGAAACACTCATTCCAGATCGCCCGACTCCTTATGGATGCCGCAGAAGATGTCGGCGCACTGCGTGGCCGAACGGCCGGCATGCGCGTTACGGTCGCCGTCGTCTCGGCACCTACCCGGCAAGTGCGATGTTGCGGCCGCTTCGACCCTGATTTCCAGCGCCACGATCAAGCCGAATCCATGACTTGACATTTGTCGAACAAATATTGACTATTGTCACATTGGCACCAGGGCGGAGGCTACCCCGTGTCGATCGGCTCCCCACCAAAAAGGATTGCCGAATGCCCAAAGGGAGGAAGACTACGTGGAGCTTTTGCTCGAGGTGGAAGGGCTGGCAAAGTCCTTTGGCGGCGTTGCAGCCTTGCGCGAAGGCCGCCTCCAGCTTCGCGCCGGCACGGTCCATGCCCTGTGCGGCGGTAACGGCGCCGGCAAGTCGACCTTTCTCAAGATATTGATGGGTATCTTCAACCGCGATGCCGGCTCGATCCGCCGCCGCGGCAAGGATGTGGAATTCGCAAGCCCCGCCGACGCGCTGGCGTCGGGCATTGCCATTATCGAGCAGGAGCTCAGCCCTGTTCCCCACATGACGGTTGCCGAGAATATCTATCTCGGCCGCGAGCCCAAGGCGCGCTTCGGAGGCATCGATTTCCGTGCGATGAACCGGTCCGCGCAAAGGCTGCTGGACGATCTGGAATTCGATATCCGGGCCACGCAGTACATGATGAACCTCTCGGTTGCGCAGATGCAGCTCGTCGAGATTGCCAAGGCGCTCAGTCACGACGCCGAGGTCATCTTCATGGATGAGCCGACGTCGGCGATCGGCGAGCGGGAGGCGCAGCACCTGTTTGCCGCGATCCGCCGCCTGCAGGCGCAAGGGCGTGGCATCGTCTATGTTTCCCACCGTCTGTCGGAGATCTTTCAGATCGCCGATTCCTACACGGTCTTTCGCGACGGCGCCTATGTTGGCAGCGGCGCGCTTGCGGACATCGATCGGCCCGAGCTCATTCGCATGATCGTTGGCCGCGAGCTGTCGGAGGAATTCGCCAAGACCAGCACGCCGACGCAAGAACCCGGTATCGAAATTGCCGGGCTCAGTTGCCCGAACAAGATCGAGGACATTTCGTTTTCGGTGCGAAAGGGAGAAATCTTCGGCATCTACGGCCTGATGGGAGCCGGGCGGACAGAAATCTTCAACTGCCTCTTCGGGCTCGACAAGCCATCGACGGGAAGCATCAAGGTCGACGGTATCGAGGTCACCATTTCAAAGCCGGCGGATGCCATGGCGCATGGGTTGGCTCTGGTCACCGAGGACCGCAAGCTGACCGGTCTCAATCTCTCCGACAGCGTGCGCGCAAACATCTGCATGGCGAGCCTGCCTGAAATGAGCCCCAGCTTCGCCATGGATCGGGCTCGGGAGGCGCAAGCAAGCCGCGACATGCGCGAGCAGTTCCAGATCAAGGCTGCCCGCGACACGATGCCGGTTTCCGGCCTTTCGGGCGGCAACCAGCAGAAGGTGGTGCTCGGTAAATGGTTCCTTCGCAATCCGAAAGTCCTGCTTCTGGACGAGCCGACCCGCGGTGTCGATGTCGGCGCCAAGCGTGAAATCTACCGGATCATCAGCGATTTCGCCGCTGCCGGCGGCACGGTCGTGATGATCTCGTCCGAAATCGACGAGGTCCTCGGCATGGCGGACCGGATCATGGTGATGCGCGCCGGCAGAAGTGCCGGAATCTACAGCCGGGAGGAAACGAATGCCCAATCACTCGTCCACCTTTCAACATGAACAGGGGTGTTCGCTCAGCGGCAAAGGAGCCGGTGATGTCGGTTAGCGACAACAGGAATGCGAGCGGCTGGCTCGGCTCGGAGCAGCGCCGGCTGTTGATTCAGGAATACGGGATCTTCCTCGCGTTCCTGATCCTGGCGGCGGTTCTCTCGGTCTCCAACGAGTTCTTCCTGACGGCCGGCAACATCTCGAACGTGCTGCTGCAGACCTCGATCAACGGTGTCCTCGCCATCGGCATGACCTTCGTCATCCTGACGCGCGGCATCGATCTCTCGGTCGGCTCCGTCGTCGCGCTTGCCGGCATCGTCAGCGCCAGCTTCGTGACCTCCTCCGCGACCGCCGGGATTTCCGGCGCGCCCTATCCGGTCGCCCTGGGTCTCGGCATCGGCCTGCTGGTCGGCATTGCCTGCGGTGCCGTTTCCGGCGTGATCGTGTCGCGGTTTTCGGTGCCGGCCTTCGTGGCGACGCTAGGCATGCTGTCGGCGGCGCGCGGACTGACCCTCATCTATGGCGGAGGTCGTCCGGTTCCCGCGCTGACACCAGCATTCCGCTGGATCGGCACAGGCAATGTCCTTGGCATACCCGCACCGGTCGTCGTTCTCGCAGTCGTGTTTGCGGTCTCCTGGTGGATCCTCAATCGGACCCGTTTCGGCCGTTACATCTATGCCGTCGGCGGCAACCCTCATGCGGCCAGGACCTCGGGCATCAACGTTACCCGCATCCAGTTCGTCGTCTATGTCATATCCGGCGGCCTTGCCGGCCTCGCCGGGATGCTGCTCAGCGCCCGCACCGGCTCGGCGCTTCCCCAGGCCGGCATTGCCTATGAGCTGGATGCGATCGCGGCGGTGGTGATCGGCGGGACTAGCCTTTCGGGAGGCATCGGCCGGGTGACGGGCACGTTGATCGGCGCGCTGATCATCGGCGTCATGAACAACGGCCTCGATCTGATGGGTATCCAATCCTACTACCAGCAAGTTCTCAAGGGTGCCCTGATCGTCGGCGCCGTGATGCTTGACCAGAAGAGAAACTACGGGGCTTAGGGCGTCGGACCCAATCCGAGGCTCAAACAAAAGGCCCCTTTCGAAATCGGACCTGCACTGCGCGTGTCCGTTGATAGGCGAACCATGTCGGTCGCTCACTTAAGTGGAGGTACGGAATGAAAAGATTGATGATAGCGCTCGCGTCTGCGACCGCGCTGCTGGCCTCGTCGGCCATGGCGCAGGAGAAGATCAAGATCGGCGCAGCGCCTTACGGATTGAATGCGGAGTTCATGCAGATCTGGTCGGCAGCGCTTCAGGAGCACCCGGCCGTCAAGAGCGGCGAAGTCGAGCTGACGGTCTTCGACGGCCGCTATGATGCCCTGGTCCAGCAGGACCAGTTCAAGACGATGGTCACCCAGCAGTACAATGCGATCATCTTCGCTCCGATCGACGTCGACGCCGGCGCGGCAGCCGTTCAGACGGCAGCCGATGCCGGCATTCCGGTTGTCGGTTCGAACACCCGCGTCAACTCCGATCTGTTGACTTCCTATGTCGGATCCGACGACACGATCTCGGGCTACATGGAAGCCAAGACCGTGCTCGACAAGATCGGCTGCAAGGGCAATGTGGTTATCCTCGAAGGGCCGGTCGGCCAGTCCGCGCAGATTTCCCGCCTCGAAGGCAACAAGAAAGCGCTTGCCGAGTGCCCGGATGTCAAGATCCTCGAGGATCAGACCGCCAACTGGTCGCGCGCCGAAGCCCAGACGCTCATGGAAAACTGGCTCACCGCGCATCCGAACCAGATCAACGGCGTGATTGGCCAGAATGACGAAATGGCGCTCGGCGCCATCGAGGCGATCAAGGCCGCCGGCCTCGACGTGAAGAGCTTCGCCATTGCCGGTATCGACGGCATCACCGATGCGCTCCATGCCGTCAAGGCCGGTGAAATGACCTCGATCCTTCAAGACGCGCGCGCCCAGGCTCAAGGTGCGCTCGACCTTGCTATCTTCGCTGCCAAGAAGGGGGACTACAAGCCGCAATCCGACATCTGGGCAACCTACAAGGACATGCCGTGGAACGACGGCAAGGAGAAGATCTACAATGTGCCGTGGACGCCGGTGACGGCGGAAAACGTCGATCAGCTTCTGGCGACGCGCAAGTAATCCAGCCGTGGGGTGGGCTCTCTTGCCCGCCCCACTTTCCAACAAGCCGGGAAGAGCACCATGACGGATTCAATACAGGTTGATCTCAATTTTTCACTGGGCGGCAAGGTCGCTCTGGTCACTGGCGGCGCCTCCGGCATTGGCAGCGCCATCGCATCGGCGTTTGCCGCGAAGGGCGCGGTCGTCGGGGTGATCGACATCAATGAATCCGTTGCGAGATCGAAGGCCGACGAACTCGGCAACGGTGCGAAATCCTTCGTCTGCGACGTGTCCGATCCGCGATCGGTGGAAGCCGTGTTTGCTGCGGCGCAAGCCGCCTTCGGCCGTATCGACATCGTCGTCAACAGCGCCGGCGTCGCCCTGCTCGCTCCCGCCGAGGATCTCAGCCTCGATGCCTGGGACAAGACCATCGATATCAATCTCAAGGGAACTTTCCTTGTTTCCCAGGCCGCCGGGCGTGCCCTGATCAAAGCTGGCAAGGGTGGCAAGATCATCAACATGGCCTCGCAGGCCGGCACTGTCGCGATCGACCAGCACGTCGCCTATTGCGCTTCGAAATTCGGCGTCATCGGCCTGTCCAAGACACTTGCCGCCGAATGGGGCAAGCACGGCATCACGGTAAACACGATCTCGCCGACGGTGGTGTTGACCGACCTCGGCAGAAAGGCCTGGGATGGGCCGCGCGGAGAGGCGCTGAAGCAACGCATTCCGACCGGCCGCTTTGCCTTTCCGGAAGAAATAGCCGCCGCGGCGGTGTTTTTGGCATCGAACGGCGCCGACATGATCAACGGCGCCGACCTTCTGGTCGATGGCGGCTACACCATTGTCTGACCGGCGCAGGATTGGAGCAACAATGCAGCGGTTCATCAACAATCCCGACGAGGTCGTCGAAGATACGGTCAAGGGCTTCGTCAAGGCGCATGCCGACATCGTCAGGCTCGGCAGCAACCCGCGCGTCATCGCAGCCCGCCATGCGCCGGTCAGCGGCAAGGTCGGCGTGATCACCGGCGGCGGCTCCGGCCATGAGCCTGCCTTCATCGGCTACACTGGCCGCAACATGCTGGACGCGGTCGCGGTCGGCGAGCTCTTCTCGTCGCCGACGGCAAAGAGCTTCCTTGACGCCGCAAGGGAGGCGAATGGCGGCAAGGGTGTCGTTTGCCTCTACGGCAATTATGCCGGCGACAACATGAATGTGAAGATGGCCGTCAAGCTCGCGGCCAAGGAGGACATTACGATCGCAACCGTCGTCGCCAACGACGATGTATGCTCGGCCGGACCGGATGAGCGTGAGAAGCGCCGAGGCGTCGCCGGCGAGATCTTCATGTGGAAATGCGCCGGCGCCAAGGCCCAGCAAGGTGCCAGCCTCGAGGACGTGCAGGCAACGGCGCAGCGGGCGATCGACAATTGCCGCTCCATCGGCGTTGGCCTTGGCCCTTGCACGCTGCCTGCCGTGGGGCATCCCAACTTCCTGATTGAGCCGGGCACGATGGAAGTCGGCATCGGTCATCATGGTGAGCCGGGCGTCAGGGTCGAGCCGCTGAAGTCCGCGGTCGAAATAGCGCAGCAGATGGTCAGGATCGTGCTTGATGATCACGATCTTGCCGCCGGAACCGAAGTTGCGGTTCTTGTGTCCGGCCTCGGCGCAACGCCGGTCAACGAACTCTACATCCTCCACGATACGATCGAGCAGGAAATCACCGGACGCGGGTTAGCCATCTACAAGACCTACATCGGCAACTACTTCACCTCGCTGGAAATGGTCGGCGCCACACTCACGGTCATGGCGCTCGACGCCGAGTTGAAAAGGCTGCTGGACGTGGATGTCGATTGTCCCGCAAGGCTTTAGGAGCAGGCGAATGCAGCAGTTTGACAACGCTTCCGCTGGCGACATCGTTCTTTCGATCGCCGACCGGATCATCGAAAACCGAGCCTATCTGAGCGAGATCGACGGCAAAATCGGTGACGGCGATCACGGCGTCAACATGGCCAAGGGCTTCGGCATGGCTGCGGAGCGGATCAGGGGCAACGACATGTCGCTGGCCACCGCCTTTGATACGCTGGGCACGGTGCTAATGACCGAGATCGGCGGCTCCATGGGGCCGCTCTATGGCGTCATGTTCACGCAATTCGCCGAAACGATCGAGAAATCTTCATCCATCGATGCCCGGACTTTCAGTGCCATGCTCACCAGTGGTCTCGACGGCATCCAGGCGATCGGATCGGCCAAGGTCGGCGACAAGACGCTTCTCGATACGCTCATGCCGGCGATCCAAGCGTTCGACGGCGCCAACGCCGGCGGCAAGCCGTTCCCGGAAGCTCTGGATGCGCTCGTCGTCGCAGCCGAAAAAGGCCGTGACGGCACAAAGGACCTGGTTGCAAGGATTGGCCGCGCCAGCCGCCTGGGCGAACGCTCGCTCGGCGTGCTCGACGCCGGCGCCACATCCTGTGCGTTGATTCTGAAAGCACTGGCGCTCGGTGCCAAGGAGAAGTTGCAGCAGTCCGCGACTGCGAGTGATTGAGCTACGACTACGCTCCTCCCGAGCGCTGGCCTCCGGCTGATTTTACAGCCGGAAGCCAGGTTAACGCCTGATCGAACCAAGATTGTGAGTTCCTCTGTTTGCGCTCATCTTGAGGATCGATTCTGGATTCGGGGAAACCAGGCAGCATGACAGTCAAGACATCATCGGCGCGGAAGAACGGAACGGTGCGGACAGGACCCGAGGCTGGCGCCGAACCCATTCCCTTGCGCTATGGTGACGATCCCTATGTCTGGGCCTGTTGGCTTTACTACGAAGACCACATGACGCAAGGCGATATCGCCGAAATCATGGGCATTTCGCGGGCGACAGTGAACAGCTACCTGGCCGATGCCCGCGCCCGCGGCATCGTCAACATTTCCCTCGAGCCATCACGGCTGAGTTCGCTCTCGATCGCACAGGAACTCAAACGGCATTTCGGGCTGCATGACTGCCTCGTCGTGCCGAGCGACGACAATGCGCGTCCGCTGATCGATCGTCTCGGCACCGCGGCCGCGCAGGCTCTGACCAAGCTTCTGAAATCCGGAGACACGGTGGCCGTTGCCTGGGGGCGAACCGTGTTGGCGATTGGCGAGCAGGCCTCCGTGCCCGGCCTTCAGGACGTCACTGTCGTTCAGGCGACTGGCGGCACGCGAGCAAGTTTTGCCTATACTCCGGAACTCTGCGCGGCCGCCATCGCCAATGCCGTCAATGGCAAGCTGATCAACATCACCGCGCCGGCTATCGTTTCCAATGCGGAAGTCCGCGACATTCTTCTGCGCGAGCCGCTGATCGAAAGTCAGTTCGCAGCGCTTTCTAAAGCCAACAAAGCGCTATTCGGCATCGCCTCGCTGCGTCCGAATTCAACGATCCACACCAGCGGTTTTTTCGAATCGGTTTCGGTGCAGCAATATCTCGCCAAAGATGCCGTGGGCGTCCTCGCGGGACGCTTCATCGACGGGCGGGGCAACCCGGTAGCTGGCCCGCTCGACGACCGGACGATCGGAATTTCGCTCGACATGCTCAGGTCTATCGGCCTGCGGATTGCAGTCGCCGGTGGTTTCGACAAGGTGCCGGCGATCCTTGCCGCGCTCCGCGGCGGCTACGTCAACGTGCTCATCACCGACGCTGCCACGGGCCGCGGCATTCTGAATGCCGATGGCGTGACGGAGCTCGATCAAAAGCTTTCCCAACGCCCGAAGATCGATAGCTCGGTGGCCCTGCCCAGCAACTTCCGGACCCACATCAAGAAGTTCCTGAACGACCCTGACGATGTCGTCGAGGAGATGCTTGACGGCGTGGTGAAGGCGCATGGCGCCTATATCCAGCCGATCAAAGGCTCGCATCGCGCCCTCGTTGCCCGCACGGGGCCGCGACTTGGCAAGGTGGGGCTTGTGATCGGCGGCGGCACCGGGCACGAGCCCTGCTTTCTCGGCTATGTCGGCAAGGGTCTCGCCGATGCCGTGGCTGTCGGCAATATCTTTTCATCGCCGCCTCCCGGCCCGATCTTTCAGTGCGCCAGGGCGGCATCCGGCGGGCAAGGCGTGCTCTTCGTCTATGGCAACTATGCCGGCGATGTCATGAACTTCGAGATGGCGGCCGAGATGGCGGCGGAAAACAACATCGAGGTCCGAACGGTCGTGACGACCGACGATATCGCCTCTTCGCCGCTGGAGGACAGGGAAGGCCGCCGCGGCGTTGCCGGCAACTTCTTCATGTTCAAGATCGCCGGCGCCGCCTGCGATCGCGGCCTGTCGCTCGATGCCTGCGAAGCGGCGACACGCAAGGCCAATTCGAGGACATTCACGATGGGGGTCGCATTGGAGCCCTGCTCCCTCCCGCAGACCCGTCGTCACAATTTCGAGATCGGTCCCGATGACATTGAGATCGGCATGGGCATCCACGGCGAACGCGGCGTCATCCGCGAAAAAATGATGAGCGCCGACGAGATCACCGACCGGGTGATGGACCGTATCTTTTCCGAAATGAAGCCGGCATCGGGCGACCGTGTCGCGGTGCTGATCAATTCATTCGGGGCAACGCCGCTGATGGAACTCTACATTTTGTTCAGGCGCGTGGAGCAGCGGCTGAGCGCCAAGGACATTAAGATAGAGGCGAACTGGGTGGGACATTATTGCACCTCGCTCGACATGGTCGGTGCGTCCATATCGATCCTGCACCTCGACAATGAGTTGACGGAGCTATTGCACCATCCTTGCGATACCGCTGTCCTGCGGGTCGGCTGAGGATACAGGATACGCGCCTGTGGCCGCATCCTGCTGGAACCGGGAGGAACATGATGTCCGAAAACGCGGCGCAATGCCTGAGCAGGATGTTTTATCGCATATCCATCGCGATCGAGGCGGGAAAGGACCATCTCTCGGATCTCGATGGCGCCATTGGCGATGCCGACCATGGCATTACCATGTCTCTCGGCTTCATGGCTGTGAACGCTGAGCTGGCCAAGCTCGATCTCGACCATATGCTGCCGTCAGAGGTTTTCACAGCTGCCGCGTCCGCCTTTCTCGATGCCGTCGGTGCTTCCACCGGGCCGCTTTATGCGACCGCGTTCCGCAGAGCGGCGCAAGCCCTCAAACAGGACGAACGCCTTTCACCTTCAGGCCAGGCGGCGATCATCGAGGCCATGACGACCGGCATTCGAGAGCGCGGCAAGGGGCAGCGCGGCGACAAGACCATGCTCGACGCCTGGATTCCAGCAACCGAAGCTGCGGTCAGCGCACAGGCGCGCGCCGCCGGCAGCCGGGAGATGTGGAACGGCATCCTGGCGGCCGCGGAAGCCGGCGCGAATTCGACACGGTCCATGGTCGCTGCCCGTGGCCGGGCGGCACGGCTCGGGGAGCGGTCCCTGGGGCACATCGACCCAGGCGCGGCCTCGGCCGTCATTATCCTGCGCGCAATGAAAGACACCTTTTCTGACAGCGCACCAGGAACGATCAGCAGTAGTGGAACGGACTGATCAGGCTCGAACCTGACCAGCCCAAATAGCGGCCGGAATCGCTGCCCGTCAGATAGAGCGCTGCGGCGCACCGAACTCGGAGGCCTGCCGTAGATGCTGGCGCAGCAGCGCCTCGGCCCATTCGATCTCGCCCGCCTCGACGGCATCGAGAATGGCGAGGTGTTCCCGGCAGGACTGCTCGATGCGTTCCGCCGGCAGTTCCTCGAAACCCGCCGATTCCTGCAACCGGCGCAGATTGTTCTGCTGACGCACCGCATCGGCCAGGAACCGGTTGCCGGAACAGGCCGCAAGTCCTTCATGAAATGACGCGTTGATCCGGAACCATTCATCGCCGCCGATCAGCGTCTTGCCTGTCGACACGATCGCCAGGATGCGCTCGTGTGCGCGGCGGACCGGCGCCAGTTGCTGGGGGTCTGCATTGAACATGGGCGACCGCAGCGCCGCGCATTCAACAGCCATCCGGAATTCATAGCTTTCCCGGTAGGCATCCTCGCCGACAAGCGTGTCGGCGAAACGCCAGCCGTGCCCCGGCAGGCGCTGCACCAGGCCTTCGGCGGCAAAGCGAAGCAAAAGCTTGCGCACGATGCCGCGTGATGCCTGATAGCGCGGCATCAGTTCCGCCTCGGACACCTCCTGGGGCAGTTGGTCGAGCGCGCGTTCCCGCATCATCCTGCGGTAAAGCTCCTCGAGCGGAGAACTGGGCAGTATATCCTCCGGGTCGAGATCGGCGACATCGCGCGCCAATTGCAGCCCCCTCGTCTCGAAGGGACTTAAGATGCCCTGGGCGACCAGCAGTTCCAGCGCTGCGCTGACGGGAGAACGCGAAACGCCGAACGTGCGGGCAAGGTCCGGCACCGAGACGCGGGTTCCAACCGTCCAGCCCGAATCCCTGATCCGCTCCAGGATCCGCCGCGCCAGATCTATCTGCAGCGGGCTGGCCGCCTCACTGCGTGGCTGCCGGTCGATGATCGTTTCGTTCATATGCACTTCCTCAGGCATTCGCATTATAGATATGCGCCACGCAGTTCGAACTGGCAATCTATCGAATTTTTCTGCTTTTCATTCAATCAAAATGCATTACTATCCGGACTCATACGAGTTTGAGGCTTTCCTTTTGATGACAACAGTCACACCATTTCCGCTTGTCGAAATCGCAGGAGCGCCGAAAGCGCGCGGCACGGCCTACGGCGAACAGGCGCGCGGGCGCATCGGCGCTTCGGTGGCGCTCTACGCTGCGCAGCTCGACCGTTTCGGCTTCAGGCGGGACGATGTCGGGCGGTTCTCCGGCATCTTCCTGCCTCGCCTTCGGCAATGGGCGCCCGACCTCGTCGAGGAAATGGAAGGGATCGCGTCAGGCGCCAATGTCGATCTGTCCTCGATCGTCCTGGTCAATGCGCGCACCGAAATCCTGCAGCTTGCCCGGCGCGAGAAAGGCATTTCCGACGACGAGCCCGACGGTTGCACGGGCGCGGCGATCCTGCCGGAAGCAACCCGGAACGGCAGGCTCATCCATGGCCAGAACTGGGACTGGAGGGCCGAATGCGCCGAGACATCGGTGGTGTTGCGCATCCGGCGAACGGACGGGCCGGACCTCCTCACCTTCACCGAAGCCGGCGGACTGGCGCGCAGCGGCTTCAACGCGGCCGGCATCGGCATCACCGCGAACTATCTCGAATCCGACCGTGACTATCGCGAGATCGGCATTCCGCTTCCCTTCATCCGCCGCCGGGCCCTCGAGGCGCAGCATTTCTCCCACGCCATCAAGGTGGTGGCGACGACGCCGAAATCCGGCTCCAACAACATGATCCTGAGCACCGCCGAGGGGTTCACGGTCGATCTCGAATGCGCGCCGGACGAGGTGTTTGCGATCTATCCGGACAAGGACATGATCGTCCATGCCAATCACTGGCAAAGCCCGGTCGCGCTGTCCAAGCTGCGTGAGACCGGACTTCGCGATGTGCCGGACAGTCTCTATCGTGACCATCGCGTGCGCCGGCATTTGTCGGCGCGGCATGGCGACATCACGATCGACGATGTGAAGGAAGCCCTGTTCGACGATTTCGCTTCGCCGTTCAGCGTCTGTCGTCCAGTGGTTAGGAAAGAAGGTGGCAATCTTTCTGCGACAGTCGCGATGATCGTCTTCGAACCAGCCACCGGCGTCATGGAGATCGCTACGATGCCGGCTGAAAACCGCGAGTTCACCCGTTACGAACTCACCATGGACGATGCGGTCCTCGCAAGGGCGGAGAAGGCAGTGCCGGCACGGGAGACATCTTCGGTATCAGCACAGGAGAAACGATGGTCCGCTTTGTCCTGACACGCATCGCCAGCGCCATACCGACACTTATCCTGGTGTCGGCTGCGGTCTTCGTGATGATGCGCTTCATCCCGGGCGATCCTGCGACGCTGATGCTGGGCGACCTCGCACAGCCCGGACAGGTCGAGGCTATGCGGCATCAGATGGGGCTCGACCAGCCCGTGGTGGTGCAATACCTGATCTGGATCGGCAATGTGCTTTCAGGCGATTTCGGGCGCTCGATCGGCAGCGGACAAGAGGTGCTGCCGCTGATCCTCGATCGTTTCGCCGTCTCCTCGATCATCGTTTTTCTTGCTGTGCTTGTCGCGTCGGCGATCGCCGTGCCTGCCGGCATGCTGGCCGCCTGGAAGCAGGACAGTCTGCGCGATATCGCCGTCGTCGCCACCTCGACCATCCTGCTCTCGATCCCCAGTTTCTGGCTGGGGCTGATGCTCATGCTGATCTTCGGCCTCTATCTCGGCTGGTTGCCGATCGTCGGCTATGTGCCGTTCAGCCGCAACTTCGCGCAAGCCGCTCTGTATGTGATCCTGCCGGTGGTCACCTTGGTGCTCGTGGAGTCCGGACCGATTGCGCGCATGGCCAGGGCCAGCACGATCGAGGTAGCGCGCCTGGAATACATCACCCATGCGCGGGCAAAAGGGCTTTCGGAAAGCGCGGTGATGTGGCGCCACGCTTTCAGGAACGCCTTCGCGCCGACCTTGACCCTGATCGGGCTTGTGCTCGGCAGCCTGCTTTCCAGCATCGTCGTCATCGAGACCGTCTTCACCATTCCCGGCCTCGGCCGGCTGCTGGTCGACGCCATCTACGCCCGCGACTATCCCGTTGTTCAGGGAACGATGCTGTTCGTCGCCTTCATCTATGTCGCGGTCAATCTTCTCGTCGACCTCGTCTATCCGCTGCTCGATCCGAGGGTCACCGCATGATCGCCCGTGCGCTCGGCCGGCCCGGTCTGAAATTCAACGCGATCTTCGGGATCGCCGTCACCGGAGCATTGATCCTTCTGGCCGTGTTCGGTCCGTGGATCGCTCCCTACGATCCGCTCAAGCTCGATCTGCCGTCGCGCCTCAGCGGGCCCTCGTCTCTGCATCTGCTCGGCGCCGACGAATTCGGACGCGACGTGCTCAGCCGCCTCGCCAGCGGCGCGCGGACCAGCGCCTGGATCGCCTTTGCGACGGTCGTCTTCGCATTGATCACCGGCACTATATTCGGCGTTCTCGCAGGTTTCCTGCGGGGCTGGGTCGATCGCGTCATCATGATGGTCAACGACGCCTTCCTCGCATTTCCGGGCCTGCTCCTGGCGCTTGGCCTGATGGCGGTGATCGGCGCCAGCCGCGAAGGCATCATCCTTGCGCTAGGCCTTGCCTATATGCCGATCGTGGTGCGCGTGGTGCGGGCCTCCGTGATGTCCATTCGCGAGCGGGAATATGTCGAGGCCTCGCGCGTGATGGGCAACAGCGAGATCATCACCATGGCGCGGCACGTGCTGCCCAACTGCGTCGCCCCGATCATCGTGCTCGCCACCACCATGTTCGGCTGGATCATCCTGTCGGAGAGCGCGCTGAGCTTTCTGGGACTGGGCGTCCCGCCTCCGGCGCCGAGCTGGGGCAACATGCTGTCGACGGCACGGCCCTATATCGGCCAGGCGCCGCATTTGATCATCCTGCCAGGTCTCTGCATCTCGATCACGCTGCTCGGCATCAACATGCTGGGCGACGCGGTGCGCGACTGGCTCGACCCGAAAATGTAGGTGCTAGACACATGCTCGTGCCGACCGCGGACAAGAACACGATGCTTTCAGTGCGGAACCTGTCGATCTCGGTCGGGCCATCGGGAAAGCGGATCGTCGACGAGCTGAATTTCGATCTCGCCCCCAGTGACATGCTGGCGCTGGTCGGTGAATCCGGTTCGGGCAAGACGATGGCGGCCCGCTCGATCTTGAACCTGCTCCCTGCCCCGCTGGTCACGACCCTGGACAGCAGCATCCGCTTCGACGGGCAGGAACTCACCAGCCTTGCCCCAAAGGCGCTGCGCCAGATCCGCGGTGCGCAGATCGGCATGGTTTTTCAGGAGCCGATGGTCTCGCTCAATCCCGCTGTCACCATCGGCGAGCAGATGGCGGAGGGTCTGCGCCTGCATCGCGACATGTCGCGCGCCGAGATAAAGGACCGCTCGCTGGCGATGCTGGAGAGGATCCAGATCAAGGATCCCGGCAAATGCCTTGCGGCCTATCCGCACGAATTCTCGGGCGGCATGCGCCAGCGCATCATGCTCGCATCGGTCATGCTGCTCAAACCGCGTCTGCTGATCGCCGACGAGCCGACCACGGCGCTCGACACGCTGGTGCAGCGCGACGTGCTCGACCTCATGGTGGAGCTGACGCGGGAGAATGGAACCGCCGTGCTGCTGATCAGCCACGACCTCGGCATGGTGTCGCACTATGTGAACAACGTGACCGTGATGTGCGAAGGCAAGGCGGTCGAACAGGGAAGCAGCACCCAGGTTCTTCACGCGCCGCAGCACGACTATACAAGGCGGTTGGTCGACGCCCTTCCCAAGCGCAGCGCCGGCGGATCGAGAAGAGCCGTCAACGGCCCTCCCTTGGTCGAGATCAGCAATGTCGTCATCGACTATCCGGGCCGTCCGAGGCTGTTTGCGCGCGCGGAGCCGAAGCGCGCCGTCGACGGCGTCGACCTGACCATCCGACGTGGCGAAACCCTGGCGCTGGTCGGCGCGTCGGGCTCCGGCAAGACGACGCTCGGGCGTGCCATTGTCGGCCTCGTCAGGCCGGCCAGTGGAACGATTTCGTTTCTTGGCAAGGCGATTGCAAGTGATCGATCGGCTGACGCGGGTGAGCAGCGTCGCGACATGCAGATCGTCTTCCAGGATCCCTATTCCTCGCTCGACCCTCGCCAGTCCATTGCTAAGATCGTCACCGAGCCGTTGAAGCTCGACCCCGAATTGGACCGCAAGCGGCGGACCGCGCGCATGGATGAGGTCATCGAGGAAGTGGGGCTGACGCGCGACCTTCTCGAGCGTTTCCCGCATCAACTGTCTGGCGGCCAGCGCCAGCGCGTCGCGATCGCGCGGGCGATCGTCAGGCGACCGGCCTTCGTCGTCGCCGACGAGCCGGTTTCGGCACTGGACATGACGGTGCAGAAACAGATCCTGCTTCTGATCCGGTCGTTGCAGGAACGCTACGGTTTCGCCTGCCTGTTCGTCTCGCATGATCTGGGTGCGGTCGAGCAGGTTGCCGACCGGGTCGCCGTCATGCAGGACGGAAGGATCGTTGAGATCGGCGACCGCGACGACGTCTTCGACCGGCCGCGCCACGCCTATACGCGCGCCCTCCTCGATGCGGCGATGCTGATCGACCGCCGTTTCGCCGATGGCGCGGGCGCCCGCAAGGCCGTGGCGCAATGACGGCGACACGGCTCGTCTCCGCACCATGACACCGTTCGGCCATATCAAGGAAATCTGGCGATATCCCGTCAGTTCGATGGGCGGCGAACGGCTGGACGGAACGGAGCTTGCGGAAGGCGGTATTCCGGGCGACCGGATCTGGGGCATCGTCGACCGGCGCGACGGAATTGTTGCCGCGCCGGAGAAGCGAAAGCATTGGCGGCCGCTGCCCAACCTTCTTGCAAGGCTGAAGGGCGACCGGCCGGAAATCGGATTGGACGATGGCTCCTGGATCGATGCCGGCTCCAGCCGCGCAGGCGAGCTGGTTTCGGCCTTCCTCGATTTCCCGGCGGCGCTGCACCCGCACGTCCCCTTCGGCTCGGAGGCCCAGGATCATATCGCGCCACGCTATCAGCGCGCCGACATCCACATCGTCACGTCAGCCTCGATGGACAGGCTCGCCGGCCTGCTTGCGGATCCCTCGCAAGTGGATTCCAGGCGGTTCCGGCCCAACATCGTGATCGAGACCAACGCTTCGCAGGACGGTTTTGTCGAGCAGCAGATCATGGGAAAAGTGCTTTCGATCGGCGAGGCGCGGATCATGATTTCGGAATCCTGCGCGCGCTGCACCTTCACGGCGCTGGCGCAAGGCGATCTCGCTTTCGAGCCGGCAGTGCTGCAAACCATAGCGCGCCACGGCGAAGGCGGCTTCGGCGCGCTCTGCCAGGTCATGCAGCCGGGCAAAGTCAGGCTGGGCGACCGGGTCACCTTGAACGAAGCCTGATCTTCTTCCAGCTTTCGGTGTTGGACGGCGGCACGTTGCGGCGGCTGATGGGTGAGATGGGCCGTAAGTTTGATGGCGGCTATGCGGAGTATGCGTTGTTTGCCGAACTCGCTGCTGATGCCGGCCACTACGCACCGCGTCCTTGATACACCGGATTCATCCCCTAGTTTAGCTCCGTGGGCGCCTTAGTCGCGAGTTTGCCTGAGGGCGGCGGCGGTCGCTCCGTCCTGACTGCATGCCGCGGAAAGACGGTTCGACCGACGCACTTTATGGAGGTGGTCGTGCGTCAATCCCCTGAATCCAGCTGGGCATATCTCGCATTCGTTTGCTCGATCGCGGTAGCTTGCGTAGGAGCTGCTGCCGGCGGCGAGCGCGGCGGAGGCAATAGCGCTGGCAACCATGGTGGCGGAGGCAATAGCGCTGGCAGCCATCACGGTGAAGGCCGCAAAGGCGGCGCGCACAAAGGACCTGGCGGCGTTCCCAGCGGCTCCAGCAGTAGTTCACCGGTGGACGACGATGGGACCAGCACAACTGCAACGGCGGCAATGACGGCAACTCCGGCCGCCACTGCAGTCAGTGTCGCCCGGTCCGCAGGGGCCGGACGGTCGCTGGACCTCCCGGCCAACCTCCAGCCCATCAGCGCCAGCAACAGTCCATCGACGGTCAGTCCAATCAAAGCGCTGCCGGGCGTCCCGGATGAGGTCGTTCGCGCCTGCCATGATGCAATCGAGTCGGCCGCCGCCCCGTTTGGCGCGACTAGCGTGCGCGTCAGCAGCGCAGGTTCCCTACGTCGGTTGAGCCCGGATACGATCTCGGCTCCCGTTGAGGTAAGCATCGACTATGGACGGCAAGGCAACGTGGAGACGCGGCAGGCGCCGATCAAATGCGAATTGAACGCGACAGGCAGGGTGATCGGGCTGACATAGCGTATCGCGCAGAACTCCCCGCCGACGAGAGCAGGATGAATTCGAAGGGTGATCCATCCGCGGCGTCGTGAGAGGGTGCGAGGCAACGCCTCCCAAAGGCCTTGGGCCTTCGATAGGAGAACGCACATTCGTTTTGGAAATCACTCCAAGGTTACGTGTCTTGGCCTGAGGGAATAGGGAAGTGTGAGAGAACGCACCCGGGCAATCCGCGACGGGTTGCGAACCTTGCTGCGTGCAGTCTTCTGGCTGACAGCCTTCAACCCGCCGGCAGCGGCTGCTGCGCGGCCAGCGCGCGGCTTCAGCGGCCGCTCAATCTGCGCGCTGCGACGCTCAGCCCTGAGCCTGTCATTGTCCGCGCGCGCCGCGGCCAGGTCGCGGGCAAGAGAAACAGTGGCTTCACGTTGCTTGTCCAGAGCCTCCTTCAGCCTGGCGACCTGTATCAAAAGTGCTCGGGCGGCGGCGCGTTCGAGGCGAACCTTATCGAGATCCTCATGGGTCGAGGCTGCCGCAGCGCGCTCTCGCGCCAGCGCTTGCGCCGTCTCGGTTGCAGTCTGCTCGGCACGCTCTCTCGCTGAGACTGCTCTGGCTCGTTCCTGTTCGGCCGCGACGCCCTCGAGGCGAGCTTTTTCCAGCTCGTCACGCGTCGACGCTGCTGCAGCACGTTCTCGTGCCAGAGCCTGTGCCGTCTCGGTTGCAGTCTGCTCGGCACGCTCTCTCGCTGACACCGCTCTGGCTCGTTCCAGTTCAGACGCGTCGCGCTCAAGGCGAACTTTTTTTAGCTCCTCACGAATCGACGCTGCTGCAGCGCGTGCTCGAGCCAGCGCGCCCTCCGTCTCGGCCGCGGTCTGCTCCACTCGTTCTCTCGCTGTGACTGCACCGGTCCGTTCCTGCTCAGCCGCGTCCGCGCGCTCCTTGAGCCCGGCATTGGACAGTTTCACTTCGGCGAGATCGCCACCAAGGTTCTCTGACTTCCGGCGTTCGTCGTCGAGCATTCCGCTCGCTTGCGCCAGCGAAGCCTTGGCCTTGGCGCGATTCTCGGCGGCCTCGGCCTCAAGCTGTTCAATTTTCGCCCGCGCTCGCGACAGATCGCGCGCCCGCCATTCTGTTCGCTGACGCTCCAGATGAGCAGCGGGCATCTCCGTAAAGACATAGTTGGTGGCCTCGCGCAGCATTGTGCGGGCATCTCCCGCTATGCGCCGCAATGCGTCAAGTGTGCGGGCTGCCGCGAGCTCGTTGCGCAATCGCTCCTCGTGTGCGTTGTCGGAGGCTGCGATGCTTGTCCTCAGCGCATCGATCTGCTTGCGCGACTCGAGGAGTGCTTCCTGCAGAGCAGCGCTCCTGGCGCGTTCGCTTTCCGCCACCCGGTGCTCCTGGCCGCCCAATTCCCCTGCAGCGGCAGCCTGACCACCGGCTGCCCCGACTTGCGCCCGGGCAGCCGTGAAATCCGGGCTGAGCAAGTCGACACTCGTGCCTTGGGCCCGCGAAATGGCGGGGGCGCTTTCGACCCAGTTTTGTCTCATCGCATAGCTAAGCGGCATGGCCAGGCAGATTGCGGCGACGCCCAAGCGGGGCACAAGACCGATCGGCTTGCGAACGCGTGGAGGTGAGGCCCTCGCGATGGTCGGGTCGGGATCCAGGCTGATCGTTCCCCTTCGAGCTGTGACGTTCAAACCGCGATGCGACGGTTTGGCCAACTGAGCAACTTTGCGCGGCAAAACCTTATGACCCAATTGGTCCCATGCTGACCCGCAAATTGGCTCCCCACGTTCCGCGAGGGCGAGTTGTGTCGGCATACGGCTCAGGGCCCTCAATACTGGACTACTTACGGCGGCAAGATTAGCCGCCACCTGCCTACGAACATAGCCAGCGATTTCTCTGACCGATGTCGCAAGGCGGCCGGATTGCGGCATGTTCGTCGCGGAAGCGAAAGCGTTGGTCTGGGCCACAGACGAGCTCTCGTAAGCTTCGGAGATCACGTCGAAATACTCGATTCGCACCCCGAACCGAAGGTAAGTGGCATCCTGATGCCGATCATCCAGGTCTGCCGTGTCTGAGGGCACGGCAACCTGAGAAGAAGAAGCAGGCTCGGTTGCAAGGTCGACCGGGCTTTCCCAATCCCAAGATGCCTCCTCGGGGGGATCAGATTCGCCTTCGCTCTCATCTGATGTGAGGCGACGGATACGCCGGAGCATAAGATAGAGGCCCACCGAGGCAAGTGTTGCTATCCCGCCCAGGATAACGAGATCTGCGTTGTTTGCGTAAATTTCGGCAAGATGATTTGGCATTGCCGTGCCTGTGGGCGGTCCGCTTGAGCTTTAAGTTAGGTCACAAAGCTAGGTCACAGACCTACACGGTCAACCGTCACCTCGTACTAAAGGTCAGAGACACTTCGGCCACGCAGAACGGCCATTGCTGCTCGGATCGCTGTCGAACGATCGCTCCTGGCGCAAACGCGCCATGGGAGAGCTGGTGAGTTTAGGTCTCCTTCCCGCCCTGAGCGGGTTTACGGCCCCGGTACCAAGCGTCAGGTTTTCACCACCAGGTAGCTCAAACAAAAGATCGGAGGCCACACGCCTCCGACCTTTCGAGCGACAGACAACCGCCAGCTCCTATTCGCTTTTCCAGACACCCCATGCGCGGGGGTTTGCCGCGGGCCATACTGAATAGCCTTTCACCTTCGGCGACACGGCGTCGACGGATGGCTCGTAATAGAGGCCAAGGATCGGCACATCCTTTGCCATGAGGGCATGGAGCTGCTTGAACAACGCCTTGCGTTGCGCGGGGTCGGTCGTGGCCATCGACTTCGTGTAGAGGTCGAGGGCCTCCTTGCTGTCCCACTGCGCTGTCGGATCGGTCGCCTTGTCGCCGAGGATGACGCCATACATCAGTGACGGATCGAGACGCGCCGAATAGCCGAAGGACTGGATCTGGAACTTGCCGGCAAGGTAATTGTCGAGCTGTGCCGCCCAATCCAGCACTTCGAGCTGCGCATTGAAGCCCGCGGCCGTCAGCATCGCCTGCAGCAGCACGGCGTTTTCATACATGCCCTGGTAGCGGGTGTTGGTCTGGATCTTGATCGGCTCGCCCTTGTAGCCGGCCTCGTCTAGCAGCGCCTTGGCCTTGACCGGGTCGTATTCCGGCCATTTGAGAAAATCCCCGTCGAAGAATGAGCTCGCCTGGGCGACGGCAGAGGGGTCACCGGCGGCGACACCGTTGGTGCGAGCGGCGGCGATCTGGTTGATGTCGGCGGCATGCGCCAGCGCCTCGCGTATCTTGACGTTCGACAGCAGCGGATCCTTGGTCTGCAGCAGGATCGCCGTCCACGACAGGCCTTGCGTCGACAGCACCGTCATGCCCCGCGACTTGGCTTCCTCGACACGCGATGATTCAAGATCGGGCAGAACGTCGAGCTCGCCGGCGAACAGCGCGGTTTCCGATGCCGCCGTGTCGGGAATGACCATGAAGCGCACCTCGTCGACATAGGCCTCACGGCTGCCGGCAAAGCCGCTCGGCGCCTCCTTCACCGGCTTGTAATCGGCAAAGCGTTCGAGCGTGACATACTGGCCCTTGACCCATTCCTTCAGTTTGAAGGGGCCACTGCCGATGGCGCTGTCGGCGATCCACTTGCCGTCGGTGCCGACATTCTTCGGGCTGGCGACCCAGCCATTGCACTGGACATTGGCGAGCTGCGCGAGAAAGAGCGCATTCGGCGCGTTGAGCGTGAAGACAACGGTGCGTGGATCAGGCGTCGCCACCTCATCGACCTTGAGCCCCTGGCTGCCGTCGAAGAACGGAATGCAGAACCACTCGTTGGCCGCATCCATGCGGCGGTCCCAGTTCCATTTGACGTCGGATGAGGTCACGGCGTCGCCATTGTGGAAAGCCGCGCCGTCGCGCAGCGTGAAGGCATAGGTCTTGCCGTCGTCCGACACTTTCCAGGATTCGGCCAGTGCCGGGCCGACCGTGAGATCGGCGCGGTAGGCCACCAGCGTCTCGAAGATCTGGTGCAGCACCGTGTCGGTGTTCGCGTCGCGATTAAGACCATCGGTGGCGCGGATGTCGGCGTTAATACGAACCTTGAGCGTGCCGCCGGTTTTCGGCTGCTCCTGCGCCATCGCCGGCAGCGCACACGCCATCATGGCGATTGCCGCCAGCACCCGGATCAATCGTCTTCCCATTCCCGATCTTGTTCCCATTTTTATCTCCAGTTTTGTTGACTGCAGTTTTTCAGGCGGGCGCGGCAACCCCATTCAATGCCCGCGCAAAGAAGTCCTTGACCTTGGCGATGAGCTCGCGGTCGTCGTGGGTGATGCCGGGCACGACATCCAGCTGCACCTCGACGCCGTGTCTCTCCAGGCTGCCCTTCAACGACCTGATCCGGTCGTTGCGGGTCGCGCCGGCGAGATCGGCGCCGGGCATCCACCAGGCATCGTCCGGCTTGATGGTGATCTCCCAGGTTTCGAGATCGTCACCACCGATCACCATCTGCACGGCGACCTTGCGCATGGCGTCGAGGTCGACCTTCTTGCCGAACACTTTCTCGAAGTCGCGCACCCCGACCCAGAAATCGTGATCGAAGTCGAGCAGGGTCACGACGCCCGGCGCGCCGATCGATGCAGCCAGCAGGCGTTCGGGATGGAGGAACAGGAAACGATGGGTGAAATGGCCGCCGCCGGAGAAGCCGTACATCAGCACGCGGTCGCCGCGGGTGCGGTAGCGCTCCCGCATTTCCTCGACCATGTCGAGCATCACGGCATCGTAGTGGAGGTCGCCCTCGCGCAGCATCTTGTAAGAGGAAAGGTCGCCCGGGAAACAGATGCTCGCCGGGAAGAGCGGGGCGAGCACGATCACGCCGTTCTGCTCGGCGAAGTCGGCAAAGGCATCGCGGTAGGCGAGCATGCCGCGTTCGGTGCCATGCACGATCACCGCCAGCGGATATGTCTTGTCGCCGTCCTCGTCATAGTCGTCGGGCACATAGGCGCAATAGGGGAAGCGCTGGTCGAAGCGGGAGGCGTACACCGTCGTGTGGCCGAAATCGTAATAGGACAGGCGCTTGCCATGTCCGCTGACGTTGCGCATCGAATTTTCCCCAGTCTCAATTTTATTGTTTCATCATTTTGTGTGGCTGAAAAGCATTTATTTATCTGAGACGCCGGGAAAGTACGCATTTTACATCGCGTAACGCCGAGCGCTCCTGGAGCAGGCATGAGCTGTTGTCCGGCCGGCTTTGTGTCGGCGCGGCATTTGCTGGGCGCAACCCGGAAGGCGGCGACGACGCGGCTTGCAGCGTTGCGGTTGCAGCGTCTATCATGTGCTTGAAAAATCGCTGACTTCGGCCTTCATGCCGCGTTCGGCCAGCCATCATTTCTAGCGGCAGATGTAGCCAGCTGCGTAGATTTCAGAACGAATGAAGTAGCGCACCGCCAATGGCCGATAAAACGCTTTTCGGGTTGACCGCCGTCGACACCGTGCCCCTGCATGAGAAGGTCTATCTCGAACTCGTCAGGGCATTGATGTCGGGCCAGTTTGCGCCCGGCCAGAAGCTGACCTCGCGCAAGCTCGCCAAGGAACTGGGCACCAGCGACATGCCGGTGCGCAGCGCCTTCATGCGGCTGCAGGCGTTGCGTGCGCTGAGCCCGATGCCGAACGGCAGCATGGAGGTGCCGGTCATCTCGGCCGAAAGGTTCTCGCAGCTGACCGAGGTGCGAACGATCCTCGAAGGCTCCGCGACCGAGCTTGCCGCAAAGCTGATCAATGGCAACAATCTGCGAGCGATCCGTCGCCACTGCACGGAGCTGACCCTGGCAGCCCGCAAGGGCGACATCGACGATTACCTGCGCAAGAACTACAACTTCAAGTTCTCGATCTATCGCCACTGCGGCAATGAGCAGATGATCTTCCTGATCGAGACGGTGTGGATGCAGGTCGGTCCGTTTCTCAGGAACCTGACCACCGGTTTCGAGGACAATCTCGCCGCCATTCTCGACATCGATTACCACGAGGAAGCCGTCGCCGCGATCGAAGTCCAGGACGGGCCGCGCGCGCGTGCCGCCATCGTGCGCGACATAAACGACGGCGCGACGCATCTTTTGCAGCACGTCAAGTTTCCGGAAACCCGTAACTGACTATCGAGGCCGTCACGAGGCGGCGGAAACTGCCTTCATCACCGCGACGACCGTCTGATCCATCCGGTCGTTGACCGGGTCGGGTTCCGAGGACTGCCTGACAATGACGGTTTGCGTCGCCGGATCGATCCAGAGCCACTGGCCATGGATGCCCAAGGCGGCGAGCGCACCCGTGCCGGTGTCGTACCAATAATTGCGGTAGCTTCCGCCCGGATAGGCATAGCCCTGGTCGCCGGCGGCCCAGATGGCGCGGTCGCCGCCGGCCCAGAGGCTGGCAACCCAGTCTGCCGGAACGATGCCGCGGCCACCGGTGCGAACCAGCTCACCGACGCGGGCGAGATCGCGCGCGGTCATCGAGATGCCGCCCGAGGCGCGCGGATTGCCGGCCCGATCGACGGTTATCTGCGCATCGGAATGGGCGCCCATCGGCTGCCACAGGAGCCGGCTCAGCAATTCGGCGAAGCGCTCGCCCGATGCCTGCTCGAGGATGATCGCCGCCATGTCGACATTGGGTGACCGGTAGGCGTGCCGCGTGCCGTGCGGATGTGCGGCCTTCGGCAAGGTGCACAGGAAAGTCTTGAGATCGGGCGCGGGATCGTCCGCCTTGTCCGGATTCCACAGCATCGCCCGCCTGTAGCGATCGAAAGCGCCGTCTCTGCTCAGGTAGGCTTCGTCGAAATCGATGCTGATCTGCATGTTGAGGAGATCGCGTAACGTGGCGTCGCCATAGGCCGATCCAGCGGCTTCGGGCAGGTGCTTTGCCAAGCGGTCGTCCAGCGAGAGCATCCCTTGGCCGATCAGGATTCCCGCCAGAAGGCCGGTGATGGATTTGGACACCGAAAACACCAGATGCGGCTTTGCCGGATCGCTTGTCGGGGCATGCCACTCGGCCACGAGATTTCCGCCGCGCATCACCGCGAAATTGTCGGTGTCGCTTTCAAGCAGGAAATCCGGCAATGGACGCGGCTTGCCGGCAACGTCGGCAACCACAAGGTCGGACAGCCGCCCAAGGTCGAGTGTCGGCGTTTCCGGCTGGCGCGCGCTGCGGATCGTGGCGGACGGCACCAGTTCCGCCGCGTTCTGGAACGACCAGGCCGAATAGGGCCTTGTCCTCCAGTTCGACAGGTCGATCTCCGCGCGGTGCGACGGCGTATTTGTCATTTGGCTCATCCCTCTGACTGCTGCGTGGCGGCGAACGGTGTCTTCGCAACCGCCCGCTCCTGTTCTTTCATGTCCCGGCGCGAAGGCCGGCTCGGCCTATTCCCGCCCCTTGCCGAGCCGCCAATAGCCCGGCTCAAATGCCGCTTGGCTTTCCCCAACCTTACCACTATATTGCGATCGCAAATCGCGCAATTGGTCTGAAATGCCTCCCGATATCCCAGCTAGTGAATTGAAAAAATAAGCAAAATCTTCTGGTGACAGCCGGAACGGTTTTCATAAACTCACAAGCTATCTATAACCGATATCGTAACCGGTCAGGGCTACGGCACCTTCGGAACCAGGGGTTGAAATTGGGCGACGCAATCACGGGCGTTCTGAATTGGCTTGAAAGCAGGGACGACATCCACAGCCTGAGGGCTGCGGTGTGCGACCTCAACGGCATCATGCGCGGCAAGCGCATACCCGTCGAGCAGGCACGCAAGGCGCTGGAGGGCAAGTTGCGCATGCCTTATTCGCTGGTTGGGCTCGACATCTGGGGCGAGGATATCGAGAACAACACGCTGGTTTTCGGCAACGGCGACGCCGACGGCCTTTGCCAGTGGACGGGACGCGGCATCGTGCCGGTGAACTGGACGGCACATCCGACAGCACTCGTTCCGCTCTGGCTTGCCGATGAGAATGGCGCGCCGTTTCTCGGTGATCCGCGGCGGGCGCTGGCTCGTGTCCTCGACCGCTACAAGGCTCTGGGCCTGACCCCGGTCACTGCCACGGAACTGGAATTCTATCTGGTCGACCCGCAATCGCAGCGGCCTATCGGGCCTGTCTCGCCGGTAACCGGTCGCCGTCTCGATTCCGATGCGGCCCTGTCGATCGACGAGATTGACGACTTCGAAGCCTTCATCCACGACGTCTGCGACGCCTGCCGCATGCAAGGCATTCCCGTCGACACCGCGATCGCCGAAAACGGTGTCGGCCAGTTCGAGATCAATCTGAACCATGTCGCGGACGCCTTGCGCGCCGCCGACGATGCCGTGCTGTTCAAGCGCACCGTCAAGGGCATCGCCCGTAAGCACGGCTTTGCCGCCTGCTTCATGGCCAAGCCGTATGGTGACCGTGCCGGCAACGGTTTTCACGTCCATTTCAGCCTGACCGACGCCGAAGGCCGCAACGTCTTCGACAACGGCAGCGACCAGGGGTCGGACATCATGCGCCATGCCGTCGGCGGTCTGCTCGCCGCCATGGCCGAAAGCACGCTGGTTTTTGCACCGCACTTCAATTCCTACCGCAGGCTGCGTCCTGGATCCTATGCGCCGAACGCGGTTGCCTGGGGCTACGAGAACCGCATGATCGCGATCCGAATCCCCGGCGGGCCGGCGAGCGCACGCCGGATCGAGCATCGCGTCGCCGGCGCGGACGCCAACCCGTACCTCGTCCTTGCGGCTATCTTGGGCGCCGCGCTCATCGGCATCGAAAGGCAATTGTCGCCCGGCGATCCGACGGGCAGAGACGGGCAAGGACGTCAGCCGGCGAAGCTGCCGCCTGACTGGGCCTCGGCGATCGCCAGCTTCGAGAGCGGGGCGCATATTGCGGAGATATTTCCGGCCATCCTGCGCGACTCCTTCATCGCCTGCAAACGGCAGGAGCTGAATACGTTCGCGCTCAATGTCAGCGATTTCGAGCTCGAGACCTATCTCGAAAGCGTTTGATCGGCAGGGCGCGCTGGCGACCGCCCAACGTCGAAGATGCTCAGGCGACGCCGCGACCGCCGGCAGCAGATCCCGTCAGTGCAGCCACTGCGCTGAGCGGCACGTCAACGACATCGTGAAGTTGTGCAGGTTGACTCGATTGTCTGCTTGCCTAACTAGGGTCTCGGGTCGGCGCAATTCATCACAGTCGGTATGATATTTTCCAGCATCCGAAAGCCTGTCCTTCTTGTTCTCTTGGCCGGCAGTTCTATCGTGTCCTCCTGCGTCGCCCCTGACGACACGTCGACCATCGCGAAGGAAGACGCAACGACAGCGGCAGCCCGCAAAGAGATGATCGGTCTCAGCGAGGCTGATGTTCGAATGTGCGCCGGCTTTCCGAGTGCCACCGCTGATGCGGGCGGATCAGGTCAGATCTGGACCTATCAGCGTACCGTTCAACGCGGCAATCTCAACGTCGTGATTCCAACCTTGGCGGTGGGTGCGATCCCGACGGTTGGAGGATCCCTCAATGTCAATCCTGGCGGCTATTGCAACACACAACTTCGAATGGTCGATGGCCGTGTTGCCGAGGTTGCCTACGCCGGCGACAACAATACGCCGAACAACCGCGATGCGCTCTGCGTCAGCACGGTAGACGCCTGCGTGGCCTATGCCCGCCAGCACCGTCAGGTCAGGACAGGGGCTACCTCCAGGTAATCAGGCTGGTTGCAGAAATACTTACAGCGGTTGGGCGGTTCTATCAAAAGCTGAACCGCTCTTGAGACTGGCCGGCTCCCCGCCGATCGCCCCCAGATCGGCCTTGCGAAGGCCGGTCGCCCGGAACCATTTTTGTGGTCGGGAGTATAGGGATGGCAGACGATGATCATCACCCGTAGGACATTCGTGAAGACTGCCGCCGCTTCCGGAGCGGCCTTCGTGTTGCCGGGAACCGCGCCCGGCGCGCCTGCGCCGCTGATGCGGGCCGTGCCCTCCTCGGGAGAGATGCTTCCCGCAGTTGGGCTGGGCACCTGGATCACCTTCAATGTCGGCGACGATCCGGTGCTGCGCGACCAATGCGCCGAGGTGATCGCGGCCTTCTTCGAGGCAGGCGGCCGCATGATCGATTCCTCGCCGATGTACGGCTCCTCGCAGCCGGTGATCGGCTATGGCCTCGAGAAGCTCGGCCGGCCCAAGGCGCTGTTTTCCGCCGAGAAGGTCTGGACTTCCGCCGCCGACGGAGCCGCGCAGATCGAGCAGTCGCGCCGCTTCTGGGGTGTGCCGCGCTTCGACCTCATGCAGGTCCATAATCTCGTCGGCTGGGAGGCGCATCTCGAAACCCTGTTCGCCATGAAGGCGGACGGGCGCATCCGCTATGTCGGCATCACGACATCCGAAGGACGGCGGCACGACCTGTTCGAACAAATCATGCGCGCGCATCCGCTCGACTTCGTGCAGCTCACCTACAACGTCGTCGACCGTGAGGCGGAGGAACGGCTCCTACCGCTGGCGGCCGAGCGCGGCATGGCCGTCATCGTCAACCGGCCGTTTCAGCAAGGCGCGCTGACGCGCCAGCTCGAAGGCGAGACACTGCCGGACTGGGCGGCCGAGATCGGCGCCGGATCCTGGGCGCAGTTCATCTTGAAGTTCATCCTTGCGCATCCCTCCGTCACCGTCGCCATCCCCGCCACGACCCGCGTCGACCATGTGCGCGAGAACGTGATGGCCGCGACCGGTCCCTTCCCCGACGCGGCCATGCGCGAGCGGATGGCGGCCTACATCCGGGACCTCTAAGCAGGCATTCGTGGGCTGGCACGAATGCCTGCTTAGATTCTGTTGTTTGTCGCAGGTTCTTGTCGCAAAACCGTGGGACACTTTTGCGGAACCTGCTTAGATGTCGGAATGGTGGACCTACCGGCTGGAAGATTTCCTGCTCTTCTCGCCGCGCGTCTACTGGCGCATGTTCGAGTTGCACAATGCAGCCTTCTGGCCGCTGCATCTCCTGGCACTCGCCGCCGGTCTTGCCATTGCCCTGCTCGTGCTGCGGCGGCCGCGTCGCCATGGTCTCTGGATCGCACTCATCCTTGCCGTGCTCTTTGCCCTCGTCGGCTGGTCCTTCCTGTGGAGCCGCTATGCCGTGATCAACTGGGCGATCGCCTATGTCGCGCCGGCCTTCGGCCTGCAGGCGCTGCTGCTGGTAATCGGCGGTGCCGCACGCGGCAGCCTCGCCTTCGACAGGCGGGACATGACGGGTCGGCTCGGGCTGCTGATCATGGCCGTTGGCATCGTTGTCTATCCGCTCCTGCCGCCGCTCTTCGGGCGGCCATGGGCGAGCGCCGAAATCTTCGGCATCGCGCCGGACCCGACGGCGATCGCGGCGCTCGGCGTCCTGCTTGCAGCGAGCGGCGGGCCTGTGCCGCTGCTGTTTCCGATACCGCTGCTGTGGCTGCTGCTCAGCGGCCTGACGCTCCATGCCATGGGCGATCCGCAAGCCTGGCTGCCGCTTCTGGCAGCGGCCACCGCTGTCGCTGCCTTGGCCCTGCGCCGCATTGCCCGATGATGCGACAGGGCGTTCGGCATTCGCGCTCTCAGCGCGCCGCCCACACCAGGCCGCGACGAAATATCGTTCGCATCTGCGGCACCGCGAATTCCTTGGCGGCATGGCCGAGCGCCGAATAGAACACCCTTCCCTTGCCGTGCCGGCGCTTCCAGACGACCGGCATGACCACGCCTTCGATCCAGGATGCGTGCTCGCCGGAGAAGGTGGTTGTCGCCAGCACCTCGTTCGACGGATCCACATGCATGTAGTACTGCTCCGAGCGGTACGAAAAATCATCGATGCCGTTCATGATGGGATCGTCGCGCCTGGTGATGTCGATCCGGTAGTCGATGATGTTGCCCGGGTGGGCCACCCACTGGCCGCCGCACATGAACTGGTATTCCGTGGCTTCGCGAAATGCATCACACATGCCGCCGTGATAGCCGCCAAGGCCGACACCGCCCTCGACTGCTTTTGTCAGGTTGAGCTCCTCGTTCTTCGCAAGCTTGGCCATTGTGTAGATCGGGACGATCAGGCTCAGATCGGCGATCGCGGGGTCGGCGAATATCTCCGTCGTGGTTTCGACGCGCACGCCAAACCCCTCCTCTTCGAGCATCGCCTTGACGACGCGCGCACCCTCTTCCGGCTCGTGTCCGTCCCAGCCGCCCCACACGATCAGCGCTTGCCGCATATCTTCTCCATCAGTTGGTTGCGTCGCCAACACGAACCTTAAGCGGCAGTGCGGCCGGCCGATCCGGCCGGCTGGTCCTCAATTCGAACTATGCCAACGATACCCAAACAGTCTCGACCGTTGCAATGTCCTTCAGGCCAAAATCAAATGGCCTGTCATTCGGCGGCCATGGAACTGCGCGTGCCGTTCAGCGCCATTAGGCGTTTCGCGCGTTCGAGGCTGGCTGGCTGCTCGCTGCGGTAGCGTTCGCCGATCTCCATCATCAGCACCGTTTCCGGCAGGAACGCCAGCTCGCTGAAAATCTCTTCCCAGGCGATGTCGCCCCAGCCGAGCGGCATGTGCAGGTCGCCGAGGCCCAGCGCGGTCGCTTCCTGTAGAAAATAGGGCTTGTAAAAGCCCTGTGGGCGGCCGAAGGAATCGTGCACATGCAGATGCCCGGCCACCGGCGCCATGGCGCGGATCTGCTCGCGGAAGTTCAGTCCGCGATAGGTCGCTTCGAGATAGGCATGACTGAAGTCGATCAGCGCGACCAGATTGGGATGATTGACCGCCTTGACGGTCTCGGCCACCTCCGCCGGCGTCTGCCGATATTGCCCCGGTTCCGCGGTGAAGATGTTCTCCAGCGCGATGCGCACGCCATAGGGCCTGGCGAATTCCGCCAGTTCGGACAGAGCCTCGCGCTCGCGCCGGTCCGCATCCGCGCGCAAGAGAGGCTGGTCGGCGCGCAGGAAGCCGCCGTGCTGGACGAGGATACGGGCGCCGATCCGGTCACAGATCTCGACCAGCGCCTTGGCAGCCTGCAGCTGGTACGTGCAGGCCGCAGGGTCCATGAAGTTGGAGGAGACGAGGCCATGGACTGTGTAGCGGAAGGAAAACGCTCCGGCCAACGCGACAAGCCTGTCCGCTCTTTCCCTAATGATGCGGCCGCCCGCGACAAGATCGATGCTGGTGAGCGCAAGCTCGACGGTGTCGACGCCGATGCGTTCAAGCCGGCGAAGGTCGGCTTCAAGGCTGTCAAGCTCGCCGTCGCGAGACTGCGCGTTGAAGCCGGTTGCGATAAGATTGCTCATTTGCTTTGTCTCCAGGTAGGGCCAGATTGGCATTTGTCGTTATGCGGCCGATCGGTGCGATCAGGCCGGGTTGGCTTCGAGCGGCGCTGCCGTCATCATGGCGGAGCGCAAGGCGATGGCGATGTCGGGGCGGTCCGATGTCAGGCGGCCGATCCGCCGTTCCAGCCAGTGGCGGATCGTCGCCTCCTCATTCAGGGTCCACACGCAAAGCCGGTCGAGCGGCAGCGCGGCGCGAACCAGGTCCCATTGCGCCTCCATCAGCTCGTGATGGATGGCGACGATGTCCACGAGTCCGTCGACGTGAGCAAGGAATGCCGCCAGGCCACCCTGTCTTTCGGCCAGGTCAGCATTGACGGAGACGAGGCGCGCGACCTGCGGCGCGTGGCGCCGGCAGTCTTCCAGAACGGAAATGTCGAAGGACGTCAGATGCGTCCTGTCCTCCACGCCGAAGCGTCGAAGCTCCTCGGCGACGCGCCGGGCAATGTCGGGATAGGGCATGCCGGTTTCGTCGGTCTTGATCTCGACATGCAGGTCCGGCCCGGCCCTGGAAGAAAGCGCGGCCAGCACGTCCGCCAGTGTCGGGATGGTCTCGTCCGTATCTTTCAATCTCACGTTTGCCCGTTCTTCGAACGTCAGCTTCCGCACCGGTCCAAAGCCTTCCGTCGTGCGTTCGAGCGTTGCGTCATGGATGACCACGAGCTCGCCCATTTCCGTCAGGTGAACATCGAATTCGATGGCATCGACACCGAGCTCCAGTGTGTTGAGGAAGCCCACAAGCGAGTTCTCGGGCCACAGATTGCGGGCGCCGCGATGGCCGGTGATCAAAGTCATGCCAGTGATCAAAGTCATGGAAGCCTCCTAGAACTGATCGACATCTCACCGCACCGTGGGATCGAGCCTGTCGCGCAGCCAGTCTCCAACCAGCGAGATGGACAGCGTGGTGAGCATGATGACGGCGGCCGGCGCCAGCATGATCCACGGCGCGCGGGTCAGATATTCGCGGCCGAAGCCGACCATATTGCCGAGGCTGGTCGCCGGCGGCTGGACGCCAAGGCCGAGGAAGGACAGCCCGCTTTCCATCAGGATGATCTCGGGAAAGGTCAGCGTCATCGAAACGATCAGCGTCGAGGCGACGTTGGGCAGGATGTGGCGCAGGTAAACCCGCGCCGGCGTGGCGCCGAGCTGCACCACCGAGGCCGCATAGCCCTGCGCGCCCGCCGAGATCGCGAGACCGCGCGCGATGCGCGCATAGCGCTCCCAGCCGTAAAAACCCATCAGGCAGACCAGCAGCACCATGGAGGAGCCGAAGAACGCCAGCACCGCCAGCGACATGATGAGAAACGGCAGGGCCGCCTGGAAGTCGGCCAGCGCCAGCACCAGATGCTCGACCAAACCGCGAAACTGCGCGGCGGCGAAGCCGAGCGCCGTGCCGAACACGGCCGAAAGGAGCGTCGCCCCGAAGGCGATGACGAATGAAAGGCGGATCGACTGGATGAGGCGCGAAAGCACGTCGCGGCCCAGCTCGTCGGTGCCCAGCAAGTGCTTCAGCATGCCGGGGGGCGCAAGCCGGCTGGTGAGATCCATCTGCGTGATCCCATAGGGGCGGATGCGGTCGGCAAATATCGCAACCAGCACCATGGCGACCAGCCACAGGATTCCCAGCCCGACGCTGAGCGGCAGGTTGCGTCGGATGGACAACAGGAAACCAGCCCTTTGCCTCGCGTTTGGCTGTGTGGTCGCCGGATAGATCGAAGCCATTCCGGTTCTCCTCAATGGCTCGCGGGCGAGCGCAGGCGCGGGTCGAGCCAGCCGTAGAGCAGGTCGACGGCGAGGTTCGACACCACCATGGTGGCCGCGACGATGAGCAGGATGCACTGGACGACAGCGAGGTCGCGATTGCTGACCGAGACAATCAGCAGCCTACCGATGCCCGGCCAGGAGAAGATCGATTCCACCACCACCGCGCCGGCGATCAGCGAGCCGACCATGAAGCCGACGACGGTCACAATCGGCACAGCTGCGTTAGGCAGCGCATGGCCCCACACCACGTCGCGCCATTTCAGCCCCTTGGCGGAAGCTGTGCGGATATAGGGTTGCCCCATCACCTCGATCATGGCGCTGCGCGAGAAACGGGCGAGTATGCCTACGCCGCCCACGCTCATGGTGAGCGTCGGCAGGATGCCGTGCACCCATGTCTCCTGACCACCGGAAGGCAGCACGCCCAGCGTCACCGAAAAGATCAGCACCAGCAGCAGGCCCATGACAAAGGAGGGGATGGTAAAGCCGAGGATCGCCAGCAGGATCACGCCGCGATCGGCGAAGCTCTGGCGGTGCAGCGCCGCATAGACGCCGGCCGGAATTCCGATCAGCAGCTTCAGGATGAGCGCCGGAACGGTGAGCTGCAGCGTGGCCGGCACGCGCTCCAGCACCAGCTGCAGCGCGGGCGCCTTGTCGCGCATCGACACGCCGAAATCGCCGGTGAAGATCGACTTGAGGTAAGCCAAATATTGAATCCAGAGCGGCTGGTCGAGACCCCACGACTTGCGGAACGCCTCGATGACATTTTGCGGCACGTCCGGCCCCAGCATCACCTCGGCCGGGTCCCCCGACATGCGCAGCACGACGAAGGCGAAGGTCATCACCGCAAGGATGGTGATGACGGCCCTCATAACGCGCACGAGAACGAAACGGATCATGCGGGCTCCATCAGGCGGCGATCGCGGCGTTGTCCGCCACGACATGGCAGGCGGCGGTGCGCCCCTTCTCGATCTGGCGCAGCGCCGGCGTGATAGTGCGGCAGATGTCGCGCGCGACAGGGCAGCGGGGATGAAAGGCGCAGCCCGACGGACGTGCGGCCGGATTAGGCGGCTCGCCCTGGAGGATGACACGCCCCTCAAGCTTCTTGCCGGGGATCGGCATGCTGGAAACCAGCGCCTTGGTGTAGGGATGCCGGGGCGACTGGAAAATCACGTCGGAGGAGGCTTCCTCGACGATCCTGCCGAGATACATGACGGCGACCCGGTCGGCCAGGTTGCGCACGACTTTTAGGTCATGGCTGATGAAGATCATGGCGATGCCGTTCTCTTGCTGCAGGTCGCTCAACATGTTCACCACCTGCGCCTGGATCGACACATCAAGCGCGGAGACCGGCTCGTCACACACCAGGAGTTTGGGTCGGGCGGCCAGCGCCCGCGCGATCACCGCCCGCTGGCGCTGCCCGCCGGAAAGCTCGTGCGGATAGCTGCCGGCCTGGTCGGGGCGCAGGCCGACGGCCGCCATCAGCTTCTCAACGCGACCGGCGCGGCTTTCCCTGGGCCCGAAGCGATGAATGTCCAGCGGTTCGCCGATCTGGGTCGCGATCGTCTGCCGGCGATCGAGCGCGGCCAGCGGGTCCTGATAGACAAGCTGCATTTTGGCGCGCAGCGCCCGCCATTCCGGCGTGCCGAGCCTCGGCATCGGTTGCCCTTCGAAGCGCACCTCGCCGCCCTGGGCCGGATCGATGCCGAGCAGCATTCGTCCGAGCGTCGACTTTCCGGAGCCGGACTCCCCGACAATGCCCAGCGTTTCGCCGGGGAATACCGACAGCGAAATATCCTCCACGGCGCGAACAAAGCTGGGGCGGGAGAAGGGTCCGTGCCTGAGCGTATAAATGCGCACCAGCCCCTTTGCTTCGATCAGCGGTGTCATTGCAGCAAATCTTCGGGGACTTTGCGTTCGGCCTTGCCGGTTACCGCAAGCTCGATCGGGTGCGCGCAGGCGAGCTTGCGGCCGTCCTTTTGCGGCCTCAGGAGGGGTGGCGACGTTTCGCAGAAAGCGGTGACGCGCGAGCAGCGCGGCGCAAAGGCACAGCCCCTTGGCAGCGTCTTCGGGTTCGGCACCGTGCCCGGTATCGGGATCAGCCGCTTTCGGGGACCGTCGATGCGCGGGATCGCGTCGAACAGGCCGCGTGTATAGGGATGGCGCGGGCTGGAAAACAGCTGCGCGACCGAACCCTCCTCCACGATGCGGCCCGCATACATCACGCAAACCCGTTCGCAGACCTGCGACACCGCGCCGAGGTCATGGCTGATGAACACCAGCGCCATGCCGGTTTCGGCCTGCAGGCGGATCAAGAGATCGAGAATCTGGGCCTGGATGGTCGCATCGAGCGCGGTGGTCGGCTCATCCGCGATCAACAGGTCCGGTTCGCCCGCCAGCGCCATGGCGATCATCAGGCGTTGGCATTGTCCGCCGGAAAATTCGTGTGTGTAGAGATCGAAACGGCGGCGGGCATCGGGAATGCCGACCATGTCCATCAGCCTCAGCGCCTCGGTCTTCGCTGCCTCGCCCCGCAGCCCCCGATGAATGGCCAGCGCCTCGGTGATCTGGCGGCCGATCGACAGGACCGGGTTGAGCGAGCTCGACGGATCCTGGAAGATCATGGCAATCCGCCCGCCCCGCACCTGCTCCAACGTGCTGCGCGGGCTGCCGCACAGCTCGTGGCCCTCGAGGCGCACGGAGCCGGTCACGCTTGCCTTGCCGGGCAGCAGGCCGAGCGCCGCCAGCCATGTCACCGATTTGCCGCATCCTGATTCCCCGACGAGGCCGAGCGCCTCACCGCGTGCGACATCGAGATCGATGCCGTGCAGCACCTGAACGCCGTCGAAGGCGACTTTCAGGTTGCGCAGTTCCACCAGATTGGCCGTTGCAGCTGTCATCGCCATCCGCTTCCGCTCCGTCCGCCCGAAGGACATCGTGAAAAGAAAAAGCTCCGGCGGGCGTTTCCCTGCCGGAGCCGGTTCGTGGCTACTGGTCAGCTTGCCCAGTTGGTGGAGCGGAAATCCATGGCGAAGGCGGGGGCGGCCTTCCACTTCAGCGATGACTTCATACCGGTGAACACCGCATTCTGGTGAAGGATCTGATAGACCGGATCCTCGCGCTCGCAGATTTCCAGCATGCGGGCGAAGGCCTTCTTGCGGGCGGCGCGGTCGGTGCCGGTTTCCAGGATCGCGGCCATCTGATTGGCCTCGGCATTGGTCCAATCCTTCTTCTGCTGGACTTCACCATTCGGGCCGTACTGGTTGACGATGCCGCCAACAGGATCGTTGAAAGCGCATCCGGCTGACCAGTCGCGCACGCCTTTCACGCCGGCCGGATCGTGGATCTGTGCCCAGTTTTCCTTCATCTCGATCTGCACGTTGAGGCCGACCTGGTTCCACATCTCGACCATAATCTGGCCGTTCGCAGTCTGATTCGTGTAGTAATTGTCGAGGAGGCGGAAGGGAATCGCGTCGCCCTTGTAATTGGCCTGCTTCAGCAGCTCGCGCGCCAGATCGGGATTATAGTCTGGCACCTTCCAGCCCTGCACGAACATGTCGTCATAGAAGGGGAACTGTAGCCCGGCCGGAATCGTCGTCTGGCCTGCCCATAGCGCTTCAATGATCGCCTGGCGGTCGATGGAATGGGTCATCGCGCGGCGCACCAGCGGGTTTTCGAGTATCGGATTCTGGGTGTTGAACACCGAAACCCGGTGATTGAGGATCGTCGAGCCCTGTACCTCGAAGCCGGAGGCGCCCTGAACGGCGGGAATCTGGTCGGGCGGCAGGTCACAGGCAAAATCATACTCGCCAGACAGAAGCCCGTTGACGCGCGAGGCGACCTCCGGAACCTCGACAAAACGGATCTGCACGAGCGGCGGGCGACCGCCCCAATAGTCGTCGAAGGCCACGAGAGTAAGCGACACGTCCGGCTTGAACTCGCCGACCGAATAGGGACCGGTGGTGACCGGCTTGCGCGCCCAGTCGACATAGTTCGCCGCCTCGTCCCAGGCACGGCGGTTGGCGATCTGGCTGCCGAAGGCATAGAGGCGGCCCTCCAGCGTCACATCCGAGGTCGCGTTGTGGAAACGCACCGTGTGTTTGTCCACCGCCTCGACGCCGGCGAGCCGGGGCCACAGCCGGCGGCCGATGCCGGGTATCGTGGCAGGCAGTTCCTTTGGCGTCGCGGGTTTGTGGTCGTCCTCGAAGATCGTCTTGCCGCCGACCGGCTGCGTGTCGCCGAAAACGCGCTGGGCCGAGAAGCTGAACACCACGTCATCGGCGGTCAGCTCGTCGCCATTGTGGAACTTCACGCCCTGGCGCAGCTTGAGCTCGACGGTCTTATCGTCGATGCGTTTCCACTCGGTCGCGAGGCCGGGAACCGGGCCCTGGTTGCCCATCCAGTTGCGCAGGATCAGCCCTTCCCAGAAATTGGGGAAGAACACCCGCTCGCCCACATTGGATTGCTCGTTCCATATGTCGAGCGTGTTGTTATTGGTGATCTTCTGCACCGCGATGGTGACGGACGGGCGCGCGCCCTGACCGATCGCAAAGCGCGGCAGCATCATGCTGCCTGCGGTTGCGCCGAGGATACCAAGCGCGCCGCGCCGAGTGAGAGAAAACATCGGAATCTCCTTTTGCGGGAATGGCAAGTCGCGGTCAAAGCAATCCGGCCGATTTTATGTTCAGCACTGTGTCTGTTTCGCAATGAACCGATGAATTATTTGTGACAATCCGCAGATTACACATTTATGCACAAAGTATTAATATAATTATCTTCTAAATAAGCACGGCGTATCCTGCCCATGCCTAGAGCATTTATCCATGTTGATCTATTCTTGTTGAATCTGCTATCCGGCTAAACGGCCATGACTTCCTTGCTGACATCGGCCCGTCAGCCGGAAACAGATCGCAGGGATTCGTAAGTTACAAATGCTACACCAGTGTGACGTTTGTAACCGAAAGCGGCCACGGCACGGGGAGGAGAGAGCGCATGGACCAGCAGGAGCTGATGATCCGGGCCGCATGGCTCTATCATGTGGAGGGTCTGACGCAGGCTGAGATCGGCGAGCGGATGCATCTCACCCGCCGCAGGGTCAACGAGCTTCTCGCCGCAGCACTTGAGGAAGGGATCGTGCGGATAGGCTTCAGCTCGCCGCTTGCCGCCAATATCGAACTCGAGGCCGAATTGCGAAGCCGGTTCGGCCTGCAGGATGCCGTCGTGGTGCCGACGCCGGGCGATCCCGGGCTGGTGCACTCGGTCATCGGACGGGGTGCTGCCGCCTATCTGGACCGGCTGACCCAAAGCCGCAAGCCTGCCTCCATCGGCGTCGGCTGGGGCGCGACGCTGCGGGAAACCGTGCGGCACATGACGGCGGTCAGCGAGCCGCAGATGGAGATTCGGTCGATGATGGGCGGACTGACGCGCGGCTCGGAGATCAACACATTCGAGATCGTCCGCGGCTTCGCGCAGGTCCTGGGCGCGCAATGCTGCTATTTCGCGGCGCCGATCTACGCCGAGAGCCCGCAATCGCGCGAGGCGATCATTTCCCAATCGGTGTTCCAGAGGATATTCCCCCGCACCTATGATGTGGATGTCTCCTATCTGAGCGTGGGGGACGTATCGCGGCAATCGCTGCAAGTGCGTTACGGCCTGCCTGAGGGAACGGATGCGCGTGATCTCATTGCCGCCGGCGCCGTCGGCGACCTCCTGGGCCGCTATCTCGATGCCGAAGGTAAGCCTGTGGACCACCCTCTCAACCGCCAGGTGCTTTCGCCGGAGCTCGAAGACTACCGCAATATCCCCTGCCGCATCATCGCCTCAGGCGGGACGCACAAACATGCCATTCTTCTAGCTGTGGCGGGGGCCGGGTTGGCGACGGTCATCGTAACGGATGCCGATAGCGCAAAAGCCATGCTTGATTGCCGATAGCCAGGCTCGGCACTGCAAGGTGGTCATCTGTCCCTAGAACCACCGCCGCTCAGGCTCGGAACTCTTCGCAATCACAATTCCGAGAAGGACACCGAATACGCCGCCAAGCACCATCGCCGAAGAGATTGTGCCTGGGTTCTGCTGGACAGTCTCAGACACGGTGTGCGCCTGGTTGCGCAATTGTCGGGCCGCACGCGAGGCCCGGTCGGCCGCGCTATCGTACCAGCCCTGTGCCTCCTCGGCTTGGTCGGAAAGGGTCCGATTTA
This sequence comes from Mesorhizobium sp. M6A.T.Cr.TU.016.01.1.1, assembly GCF_003952585.1. NCBI lineage: Bacteria > Pseudomonadati > Pseudomonadota > Alphaproteobacteria > Hyphomicrobiales > Phyllobacteriaceae > Mesorhizobium > Mesorhizobium sp. M6A.T.Cr.TU.016.01.1.1. The sequence continues at coordinate 4,246,895 of NZ_CP034452.1, read as the reverse complement.
TTTTGGTGATTTCGCGGCGAAGCTCAGCGATCTGCTTCTTCATCGCCTCCTGGGCTTCGGTTGTCGCCTTTGAGGCGCCTGCCGTACTGGTGGTCTCGGCCATTGGATTTCTCCCTTTGGTAATCAGATGGGGAAACGGGCGCGGGCGCGCAGGGTTCCTTGCGTTGGAAACCGTGCCGTTGATTGCGTTATCGAGCATTCCCTTCCACCCGCGTGTGGCGGGCAATGATGCTCTCCTCGTCGGTCGCGACGACGCGTATTTCGACCTTGCTGTCCGGCCGGCTTATGATCCCGGCATGGGAGGCATTGGATGGCACGTCGATCGCCACGCCAAGCCAATGAAGCCTTTCGCATATTGCTTTGCGGACCGGCGCCGAGCGCTCGCCAATGCCGGCGGTGAACACGAGGCATTCGAGGCCGCCCAAAGTGTTGGCGAGCGCGGCGGCCTCCCTTGCGGCCCGGAACGCAAAAAGGTTCACCGCTTCGCGCGCGTGGGGGTCGTCGCTCGCTTCCAGCGTGCGCATGTCGCCCGAGATGCCGGATATTCCAAGCAGCCCGGATTCCTCATAGAGCATGTGCTGCAGAGCCTCCGCCGCGATGCCTCTTTCCAGGACGAAGTACAAAAGCACGCCCGGATCGATGGCGCCGCAGCGTGTGCCCATGACCAGGCCGTCGAGCGCGGAAAAGCCCATCGTCGTATCGACGCTTCTTCCGTCGTGCATGGCACATAGGCTCGCTCCGTTGCCGAGATGGGCAACGATCGTCCGCTTCGCTGCAAGAGCGGGCGATATCTCCTTGAGCCGCCCGGCGATGTATTCGTAGGAAAGCCCATGAAACCCGTAGCGGCGAATCCCTTCCGCATCGTATTTGCGCGGCAGCGCGAAGCGGCTCACGATCGGATCGATCGTCTGATGGAAAGCTGTGTCGAAGCACCCGACCTGCGGCAGGTCCGGCCGCAGCGCGGCAAGCGTGCGGATCGGCGCGAGACTGCGAGGCTGGTGCATCGGCGCAAGCGGCGTCAGCCTGTCCAAGGCGTCGATCACCTCAGGCGTCAGACGGACGGGTTCGACGAACTCGCGCCCGCCATGCACGATGCGGTGGCCAGAGGCCACCAGCTTCCTGCCGCCAAGCTCGCTCTCGATCCAGTCGAGTAACGCGTCGATGCCGGCATTGCGCGCGTCTCCCGCAAGCGGCCGATCACACTGCACCGTTCCGTCGGCCGCTTTCGCGCTGAGCCTCGGTGCGTCGCCGAGATCCAGCGCACCACGCGAGACGAGTTGCAGTTCCCCAGAGGGTTCAAGGTCGTATAGTCCGAACTTGATGCTGGAGGAGCCGGCGTTCAGCGCGAGAATTGCCTGTCGCATCAATCGCCGGCCTTCGTCGCACCGCTTTGGGGCCAGTTCCAATTCTGAATCTCGGGCATGTCTTCGCCGTGCTCGCGGACATAGGCCCTATGCTCCACAAGCTTCGCTTGAAGTTCGGCGGCAAGATCTTTCGCCCGTTCGGCGAGCCCAGGCACGTGTTTGATCGCGGCGAGCGCCAGGTGGAAACGGTCGAGTTCATTGAGCACGACCATGTCGAACGGCGTCGTCGTGGTGCCTTCCTCGCGAAAACCGTGCACATGCATGTTATCATGGTTGGCGCGTCGATAGGTCAGCCGGTGGATGAGATAGGGATAGCCGTGATAGGCGAAGATCACCGGCCTGGTTTTCGTGAACAGCGCGTCGAAATCCTCATCGGCGAGGCCATGCGGATGCTCTGAATTTGACTGCAGCGTCATCAGGTCGACCACGTTGACGACGCGAACCTTCAGGTCCGGAAGCGCCGAGCGCAAAATGTCGGTGGCAGCGAGCGTCTCCAGTGTCGGCACGTCGCCGGCGCAGGCCATGACCACATCCGGATCCTCGCCCTTCGCAACCGTCCCGGCCCATCCCCAGGTCCCCGCCCCCGCCCGGCAGTGCGTTTCCGCGTCTTCCACAGACAGCCATTGCGGCGCCGGCTGCTTGCCGGCGGTGATCACATTGATGCGGTTGTAGGTTCTCAGGCAATGGTCGGCGATCCAGAGCAGCGTGTTGGCATCCGGCGGAAAATACAGCCTGACCGTATCGGCCTTCTTGTTGGCGACGAAGTCGGCAAAGCCCGGATCCTGATGGCTGAAGCCGTTGTGATCCTGCCGCCAGACATGGGAGGTCAGCAGGTAATTGAGAGAAGCGATCGGCTTGCGCCAGGCAAGCTCCCTGGACGTCTTCAGCCATTTCGCATGCTGGTTGACCATGGAATCGACGATGTGGATGAACGCCTCGTAGCAGGAGAACAGGCCATGGCGGCCGGTCAGCAGATAGCCCTCCAGCCAACCCTGGCAGAGATGCTCGCTAAGCACCTCCATGACGCGGCCGTCCCGGGAGAGCTGGACGTCATAGGGCTCGATCCGCTGCATCCAGACCCGGTCCGTGACTTCGAATACGTCGTCAAGGCGGTTGGAGGATGTCTCATCCGGCCCCATCAGCCGGAAATTCCTGGCCTCAGCATTCAGGCGTATGACGTCGCGGAGATAGCTTCCGAGAATCCGCGTCGCCTCGGCCTTGGCGCCTCCTGGACGCGGCACATCGAGCGCCAGGCTTTTCCAATCTGGAAGCGCGAGGTCGCGCTTCAGCAATCCGCCATTGGCATACGGGGTCGCGCCCATGCGCTGGGACCCGTTTGGCGCAAGCGCCGCCAGGTCTGGAAGTAGACGCCCGCCGTCGTCGAACAGCTTTTCCGGTTCGTAGCTCCGCATCCAGTCTTCGAGGATCTTGCGGTGCGCCTCGTTGCCGCGAGCATTCGACACCGGCACTTGATGCGAGCGCCAGAAATCCTCGACCTTCTTGCCATCGACCTCTTTCGGTCCGGTCCAGCCCTTTGGGCTGCGCAGCACGATCATCGGCCACAGCGGACGCTCTCCCTGCCAGCCCGGAGCACGGGCTCGCTTCTGGATTGAGCGGATCCTGTCCAGCGCGGTGTCCAGCTTCGTGGCCATCAACCGATGCATGGGAATTGGCTCGTGACCTTCGACGAAAAATGGTTCGTAGCCATAGCCGGCAAACAGGCTTCGCAATTCCACGTCATCCATGCGGGCTAGGATTGTCGGGTTGGCGATCTTGTAGCCGTTGAGATGCAGGATCGGCAGCACGGCGCCGTCGGATGCCGGGTTCAGGAACTTGTTGGAGTGCCATGCCGCCGCGAGCGGACCGGTTTCCGCCTCACCGTCGCCGACGACGCAGGCGACCACCAGATCGGGATTGTCGAAGGCCGCGCCGAAAGCATGGACCAGCGCATATCCCAGTTCTCCGCCTTCATGGATCGAGCCGGGCGTTTCGGGCGCCACATGGCTAGGCACGCCGCCAGGAAAGGAGAATTGCCGGAAGAGCTTTTTCAGGCCGTCCTCGCCCTGGCCGATTTCCGGATAGATCTCGCTGTAGGTGCCCTCGAGCCATGTGTTCGCGACCATCGCCGGGCCGCCATGACCTGGGCCGCAGATAAACAGAATTTCGAGACTGCGCTCACGGATGACGCGGTTCAGGTGGACGTAGATGAAATTGAGGCCGGGTGTCGTGCCCCAATGGCCGAGCAGCCGCGGCTTGACGTGCTCGGCTTTCAAGGGCTCGCGCAGGAGCGGATTGTCGAGCAGGTATATCTGGCCAACCGAAATGTAGTTCGCGGCGCGCCAATAGCGGTTCATGAGAGCGACCTGATCAAGGCCTGTTGGCTGCGCGGTGGTCCGAGCCTCGTCGTTCATCGAAACGTCTCCAGAATGCGTTTGCCCGTCGATATCTGGAGTGCCATCGCCCCGGAGAAAGGATTTTCACGGAAATAAGTTCGGCTGGAGCCGCCATTTACGCCCGCCAATCGCTCTTTTGCAGGAACCTGGAAGCTCGCCAACGGTTAAGGAGACGAGCCGCAGGAAATGAGATCAAGCGCTGCCGAGGCCGGGCGCGCACTGATGGAGGGATTGTCGCCGTTGGGCACGATTGGGGGGCACAATCGGGCCGGAGGGCCGCCAACTGGCAAGAGGAGCAAAAGATGCTCGATCTTCCCGATGCACGCAACCGAATGGTCGAAGTCCATCTCAGTCGCCGTGGCATCCATGACCACGAGGTGCTGGAAGCGATGCGTGAGGTTCCGCGCGAGGCTTTCGTCGCACCCGGCTTTGAAGAATTCGCCTACGAGGATGGGCCGCTGCCGATTGCGGAGGGCCAGACGATATCGCAGCCCTACATCGTCGCATTGATGATCGAGATGGCGGAGATCGGACCGGGCGACCATGTCCTGGAGGTTGGCACCGGCTCCGGGTACGCGGCTGCCGTGATGAGCCGGATCGTCGAACGCGTTTACACGATCGAACGCCACGCTGGATTGGCCGAAACGGCGAGGCAGCGGTTCGAAGAGCTTGGCTATGATAATATCGAAGTTCGCACCGGCGATGGCACCAAAGGCTGGCCCGACGCAGCGCCCTTCGACGCCATTCTGGTCGCAGCCGGCGGACCCGGTGCGCCGCTTGCGCTTCAGGAGCAGCTCGACGTCGGCGGCAGGCTCGTCATCCCGGTCGGCGACGAACCGCATGATCAGCGCCTTCTCAAGGTCACCCGAACCGGCGCTGCAACTTACAGCGAAGAGGATTTCGGCGGCGTGCGGTTTGTCCCGCTCATCGGCGAGCAGGGCTGGCCCGAGAATGGCAGCCGCATCGCGGATCGTCCGTCCGGACGCGCGCGCACGCGCAGCCTGCCGGAGATGATCGCGGCGGCGGCCGAACCGCTGCCGGATTTCGACGATCCGGCGTTCGGCGAATTGTTCGACCGGTTTGGCGACAGGCGCGTCGTCCTGCTCGGTGAAGCGAGCCACGGCACGTCGGAGTTCTACCGAGCCCGCGCGGCGATCACTCGCAGGCTGATCGAGAAACACGGCTTCACCATCGTCGCAGTCGAGGCCGACTGGCCTGATGCAGCGGCGATCGATCGCTACGTCCGCCACCGGTCGTCACGCGCTGACGCCGATCCGCCGTTCCAGCGGTTTCCCACCTGGATGTGGCGCAACACGGACGTTGCGGCGTTCGTCGACTGGATGCGACAACACAATGAAAGGATCAGGATATCGTCCCGACTGGCGGGGTTCTATGGCCTCGACATCTACAACATGAGCGGATCGATCGCCGCGGTTCTGCAATATCTCGACCGGGTCGATCCGCAGGCGGCAAAGATCGCACGTGAACGCTATGGCTGCCTGACGCCTTGGCAAAACGAGCCATCCACCTATGGCCGTGTCGCGCTCACATCGGGTTACGAGAAATGCGAGAAGGCGGTGCTTGAACAATGCCGCGAACTGCTTGCCAAACAGCTCGACTATGCGCAGCAGGACGGCGTCGATTTTCTGGATGCCACCCAGAATGCCCGGCTGATCGCTTCCGCAGAACGCTACTATCGGATCATGTACTATGGCGGCGCGCAGTCCTGGAACCTGCGCGACACCCACATGTTCGAGACGCTCGAGCATCTGCTGGAAGCTCGCGGGCCGAACGCCAAGGCGGTCGTGTGGGCGCATAATTCCCATATTGGCGACGCCCGCTATACCGAGATGGGAATTGTCAGGGACGAAGTGAACATAGGCCAGCTCTGCCGCCAGCGTTTCGGCGACGGGGCAGCCTTGATCGGGCTCGGCACGCATTCCGGGACAGTGGCCGCGGCCTCCGACTGGGACGGCGAGATGGAAATCAAGCGGGTGCGGCCTTCCCATAGCGATAGCTACGAGCGGCTTTGCCACGACTGCGGCGTCTCGCGTTTCCTGCTCGACATCAAGCGCGACGACACGCTGCGCGAACGGCTTCTGGAGCGTCGGCTGGAGCGCTTCATCGGCGTGATCTATCGGCCGGAGACCGAGCTGCGCAGCCATTATGCGGATGCCTCTCTGTCCCAGCAATTTGACGCGTTCGTCTGGTTTGACGAGACCGCTGCTGTGACGCCGCTTGGGCCGGAGCATGTCGGAACGGGCGTTCCCGACACCTATCCGTTCGGGCTTTAGCGCCTCACGACAGAGCCGCATCAGGTGCGTTTCGGCGGAACATTCATCGCGCCCTGCTGTTTCTAGAGCAGGACCCTTTTTGAGGAGTTGTGCCATGAGCGGAACCAAACATCCAAAGTGGAAAAAACCGAGCGATGCCGATCTGAGGAACAATCCCGGTATCGGGACCTCCAAGGGCACGATCAAGGAAGGCGACGAACTCATGCTCGAAGGCGAAAACACGATCGAAGGCGATGTCGAGAACGACACGAATGCCCTTGGCGGGATCAATCCAAGGCAGAAGATGCGGACGAACAAGTAGCGTCGCTGCGCATCCTCCGCGTTATTCACTCCCAGCAAAAAATGTCGCGGCGACAGCAATTGAGATCAGGCTCAGCATCGCAAGGCCTGCCCTGGCGACGTGCGAGGCTTCCCAAACGTCGCGCAAGTCTCTCCAGTCGCCGCTTTGCTTCCGAGGGAGCAATGAAAAAAACGTCGCGGCTGGCTTCGACACAGCGACATCTTGCACCCAGAAATTGTTGACGGGATGGGTGACCAACCAATAGGTCGCATGTTCCGCCACCAAGAAGACAAGGGACGTCAAGGTCCACCAGAATCGAGCGCCTGGATAAGGCGTCAGGTAGAGCAGGATGGCGAGCGCAATGATGCCGCCGATCTCGGCGAACCCGCCGACAGTGAAGCCGGGATAGTAGATCGCCTGCACAGATTTGTAAGTGGCCTCCTTGAGGCGCAACTTGCCGGGCAACTCCAACGCGTGCGCGAGCGAGAGCGCCATCGTGATTGCGACCAGAAGAAGGGTGACAATCATGAACGCGCGCATGCTGCTGCTCCCTGATCCGTGCCTCGCAATAAGCAGCGTACATAGAGTGCTCCCCGACCCGGTAAAGGTGACGAAGGTGGAGGCGCGGCCCCATTTTCCAGCGCCGCTGGCATTGAGTTCCGCCGAAATTGTCACTCGGACGGCGCGTCCGTGCCATCGGCCTTCCAAATGGCCACGCCTGTGACGGCAGGGAACCATCGTCAGGCACGATGGTTGTCATCCCAGGGTGATCCTCCTCAAGGAACATCCCAGGGTGTTCCTCAGGAACATCCCAGGGTGATCCTCCTCAAGGAAACGGCCATGACCGATCCTGATCCTGATCCGAACAATCCCGTTCCAATACCGGATAATCCCAATCCTGAGCCTGCCCGGCCGCCTGCTCCGCCGGAAACTCCGCCGAATGAGCCTCCGGGCGTTCCTCCGCCTTCGCCTGATCCCGTTCCCAGCCCGGAAAGGCAGCCCGTCGAAATTCCTCCCGATACACCACCCGAGATTCCCACGGAACCGACCTTCCCGGGTCCTACGGCCAGAGCATCGGACCCACAGCAAACCTGATCACGAGAGGCTGGGCTGACGCATGGCGAAACAGCGCGGCCCCGCAGCGATTGGCTGTAGACCGACGCCGTCGCCGGCCGTCCGGTTGATCATTCCCCGATTTGGCTGGTCGAACGCTCGTTGAGCGTCCCACCCGTTTGCGCATCGATCGCCGCCAGGCTGACCTCATAGCCCCACAGGCGACGGATATGGCGCAGTGTCGCGTCGCGGCTGGCCTCCTCCAGCACGATGCCGTTCTTCACCTTGTGCTCCAGTCGCAACTGTCGGTCGCCGAGCAGATCCACATCCACCACCTGGATATCCGGCCGGCTAGCGCCGATGTCGTAGCTGTGAGCGAGCCCGGCGCGTATCTTTTCGTAGCCACGCTCATTGTGTATCGACGCGACTTCGTAATGCGGTTCGCTAGCGGCATCGGCGAGGATAAAGAACCGCCATTTCCGCATCAGGGCGGGGCTCAGATACTGGCGGATGAAAGATTCGTCGCGATGGTTCGCCCACGCGTCGAGCAGGGTTTCGCGCCAATTGCCGTTGCCGGCTATATCGGGGAACCAGTCACGATCCTCGGCGGTCGGCTCAGTCGATATGCGCTGGATGTCCTGCATCATGTCGAGGCCCAAGGCATAGGGATTGATGCCGGAAAACCGCGGATCGTCGAAAGCCGGCTGAAAGATCACGTTCGAATGGTTGCGCAGGATTTCCAGCATCGCGCCTTCGGTGATCTGGCCGCGATCGAACAGCATGTTCATGAGTGTGTAGTGCACGAAGGTGGCACAACCTTCGTTCATCACCTGCGTTTGCCGCTGCGGATAAAAGTATTGCGCGACGACGCGGACGATCCTGATGATTTCACGTTGCCAAGGCTCCAGGACCAGGCTGTTTTTTTCCAGGAAGTAGAGCAGGTTCTCCTCGGGCAGCTTGAGCGTTTTCTTCCGCTCCGCCATGCCGAGGTCCGTTTCGCTGGCCTTGGTCCCGTCCTTCGAACGCGGGAGCGTGCGCCACAGGTCGTTGTAGGAACGCTCTTCGTACTCCAGGCGCTCGCGAATGCCTTCACGCTGCCGCTCCGACGACAGCTTCGGCGGCCGATGGTATCTGAACACGCCCTGTTCCATCAGCGCGTGGGCCGAGTCGAGGATCGCCTCCACCGCGGCCACGCCGTGCCGCTCCTCGCAGCGGGCAATGTAGCCTTTGGCGAAATCAAGATAACTCAGGATCGCGCTGGCATCCGTCCACTGCCGGAACAGATGATTGTTCTTGAAGAAATGATTATGGCCAAGTGCTGCATGAGCTGTCACCAGGGCCTGCAGGGCCATGGTGTTTTCCTCCATCAGGTAGACGATGCAAGGATTGGAATTGATGACCAGTTCATAGGCGAGCCCCCGCCCGCCTTTGCGATAGAGCAATTCCTGATAGAGGAAATGCTTGCCGAAGGACCAATGGCGATACATCAGCGGCATGCCGACCGAGGAATAGGCGTCGAGCATCTGCTGGGACGAGATGATCTCCATCTGCACTGGATAGACGTCAAGGTGAAGCTCCTCGATCGCGATCGCCTCGATCGCTTCGTAGGCGCGCGACAATGTCTTGAAATCCCAGTCGGACCCCGAAAAGAGCAAACCTGATTTGCTGGTTTGGCCGGATTTGCTGGTCTGGCCGAATTTGCTGGTCTGGTTCGCCATCAGCTCACCTTCAAGCGCTCTTCTGGAAGGCCGGCTGCCTGGCAAAGAGCTGGCGGAAGACCGGATAGATGTCGGCTGCGTTGGCGATGCGGCTCATCTGGAAATTCGGCCATCTCTGGTTGACAGCATTGTAGGCGCGCCAGAGCGAGGTTCCATTGTCGGTGGTGCCGAAAATATGGCTCTCGCGTTCGTCGATGATCTCGACATAGGCGAAATACTGGCACAGGCGCATGATCTGGCTGTCCATGAGGCCTATGCAGCGCTCGGAATCGGTCACGAAATTGTCGCCATCCGATGCCTGGGCGGCATAGATGTTCCACTCGTTGCTGGGATAGCGTTGCTCGATGATGCGGTGCATCTCTTCGAGGGCCGTGGAAACGACCGTACCGCCGCTTTGCGTATTGTAGAAGAAGGTTTCCTCATCCACCTCCTGCGCCTCGTGCGTATGACGGATGAAGACGATTTCGGTGCGATCGTAGCGCCGTTTCAGGAACAGGTGCAGCAGCACGAAGAAGCGCTTGGCCAAATCCTTCTCGCGCTCGCCCATTGAGCCGGATACGTCCATGAGACAGAACATGACCGCATTGGCATTCGGCACGGGCCGGAAGTCGAAACGGTTGAAGCGGATGTCGACCGGGTCGACATAGGCGATCCGCTTGCGGCGGCGCTCAAGTCGCTCAAGCTCTTCCCGCAACGCTGTAATGCGCTGGCCTGCCGCCGCGCTCGCGGGCTCTGCCTCCAGGATTGCGAGTTCCTCCGCAATCGCATCGAGTTCCCCCTGCTTGGGACGCCTGAGCGCAATTCGGCGACCATGGCTGTTTCGCATCGTGCGCCCGACATTGATGTTGGTTGGGGCACCGGTCGCGGCGAACCCAGCCCGGCGCGGCTTGAAGGCAAGTATCTCCTTGAGATTGAGCTTGACCATGTCGGGAAGTTCGAGATCCTCGAAGAAGAGATCGAGCACCTCCTCGCGCGAGAGCACGAAACGAAAGTCGTCTTCCGAGACCGCTTTCCCGGGAGACGAGCCGCCGCCGCCCTGGCCGGGCTTGGGAACCCGGTCGCCTGGGGCGAAATGCTTGTTGCCCGGCAGGATGTGCTGCCGCCTGCCGCTGTCCTTCGCATCGCCGAAGCTCGGCTCGGCTGTGCCCCTCGCTGGCATGGAGACGGCATGCTCGGCATCCACATCCGCGATCTTGCCGGTGCGGATCTGATCCCGGATGCTTCGCTTCAGTTCCTCGCGCGCACGCTTCAGGAAGCGCTGGCGGTTGCCGAGGCTCTTGTCCTTCGGGTTCAGTCGGCGATCGATGAAGATCGGCATGGAACCATCCCGGCCGGACTCAACCCGCCTTGTTCACCCGCATGTACCAGTCCACCAGCCGGCGGACCTGACGTTCGGTGTAACCGCGTCCGACCATCCGATGCACGAACTCGGTATGCCGCTTCTCTGTTACGCTGTCCTGCTTGGAGCCGAAGCTGATCACCGGGAGCAGATCCTCGACCTGGCCGAACATCCGCTTTTCGATGACTTCGCGCAGCTTTTCATAGCTTGTCCATGACGGATTGCGGCCATTATTCCTGGCCCGGGCGCGCAACGTGAACTTCACGACCTCGTTGCGGAAGTCCTTGGGATTGGCGATGCCGGCCGGCTTTTCGACTTGCGACAGTTCGTTGTCCAGCACCTCGCGATTGAGGATCTGGCCGGTGTCGGAGTCTTTGTAGTCCTGATCCTCGATCCAGGCGTCGGCGTAGGCGATGTAGCGGTCGAACAGGTTCTGGCCGTATTCGCTGTAGGATTCCAGATAAGCCTTCTGGATCTCATGGCCGATAAACTCGGCATAACGCGGGGCGAGTTCGGACTTTATGAAGTCGAGATAAGCAGCTTCCGTTTCCTTTGGGAACTGCTCGCGCTTGATCGCCTCCTCCAGAATGTACATCAGATGCACGGGATCGGCGGCCACTTCCTTGGTGTCGTAGTTGAATGTCTGCGACAGGATCTTGAAAGCAAAGCGCGTGCTGACGCCGGTCATCCCTTCGTCGACCCCAGCGGCATCGCGGTATTCCTGAACCGACTTCGCCTTGGGATCTATGTCCTTGAGGTTTTCGCCGTCATAAACGCGCATCTTCGTGTAGAGCGGCGAATTGTCGTGCTCGGCCAGACGCGTCGATACGGTGAACCGGCTGAGAATGTCCAGCACCTCCGGAGCGCAGGAGCTGGAGGCCAACTCGCTCTCGCGCAGCAGCTTTTCGTAGATCTGCCTTTCTTCGGTGACCCGCAGGCAATACGGCACCTTGACCACCAGGATACGGTCGAGGAACGCCTCATTGTTCTTGTTGTTCTTGAACTGCAGCCATTCCGATTCGTTGGAATGGGCCACGACGATGCCCTGATAAGGGAAAGATCCGAAGTTTTCCGTGCCGTTGTAGCTGCCTTCCTGGGTAGCGGTCAGCAACGGATGGAGGACCTTGATCGGCGCCTTGAACATCTCGACGAACTCAAGCAACCCTTGCGTGGTCCGGTTCAGGCCGCCGCTGTAGGAATAGGCGTCCGGATCGGATTGGCTGAAATGCTCGAGTTGTCTTATGTCGACCTTGCCGACCAAGGCCGAAACGTCCTGGTTGTTTTCATCGCCTGGCTCGGTCTTGGCGATACCGATCTGGCGCAGCCGCGAAGGCATCAGCTTGACGACGCTGAACTTGGAGATGTCGCCGGACAGTTCATCGAGGCGCTTGGCCGCCCACGGCGAGATCAAGCCGTTCAACCGGCGCCGCGCGATGCCGTATTTGTCCTCCAAAAGGTCAGCCATGCGGTCGGGATGGAAAAGCCCGAGCGGCGATTCGAAAACCGGGCTGATCTGGTCGCCGACCTTCAGCGTATAGATCGGACGCTGCTCCATCAGCTTCTTCAGCCGTTCGGCCAGCGAGGACTTGCCGCCGCCGACAGGGCCGAGCAGGTAAAGAATCTGCTTGCGCTCCTCAAGCCCTTGAGAGGCGTAGCGAAAATAGCCGGCGATACGCTCGATCGTGTCCTCCATGCCATAAAACTCGGCGAAGGAGGGGTACACCTTGATTGTCCTGTTCGCGAAAATGCGGCCGAGCCGCTCATCCATGCTGGTGTCGACCAGAGTGGGTTCGCCGATCGCCTCGACCATCCGTTCGGGCGCCGAGGCATACATCGATTTATCCTCACGGCAGGCGAGGAGATATTGCTGGATGCTTATCTCCTCCTGCGCCGCATTCGTGTAAATCTCCGAAAACAGATCGAAGACGTCGGAGTGGTTCTCGCGCATGGTATCCTCGCCCCGGCCGGTCTGGTTGCTGTCGCCTCTTCATTCAACTGTCGGAAAGCCTTTGTGGTTCCCTCTCAACACGTAGTGAGTCTGAGACCAGATGTTAGGGGTCCAGACAGATATCGTCAAAGCCTGAAAACCAGCCAGCCAATGGTTCGCACAATGGAACGTTTCCGAGGGACGTCCATTCCTCCATCAGTGCGCTTGCCGAGCACAAGCCCGCCACGAACAAGCCGTTTTTTGGAGGAATGAACCATGCCGCTTACGCTCAGCAGTTCCGCCTTTGCCGAGGGTGGAAAAATTCCGGAAAGATATACCCGCGATGGAAAGAACGTGTCCCCGCCGCTGAAATGGTCGGGCGTGCCGGATAAGGCGAAGAGCCTCGTTCTCGTCGTGCAGGATCCCGATGCGCCGAACGGAACCTTCGGTCACTGGGCAGTGTTCAACATCCCGCCTGACGTCGGCGAACTGCCCGACGCTGAGAGTGGCAAGCCTGGTCCTGCAGCGCTCAGGCAAGCCACAAACGACTTTGGCAACGCTTACTATGACGGTCCTGAACCGCCGATCGGGCACGGCATCCATCATTACCATTTCCGACTTGCCGCGCTCGACACGCCGAGCCTCGCGATTCCGGGGTCCGCGGGCGTGGAGCGCATCTGGCAAGAAGCCAAAAAACATGTCCTGGAGGAAGCAGAATTGGTGGGGACATACGAACGCAACGGTTGAATTGGCGGCACAGGTCATTCGGTTGAAGATATCTACACCGTGCTGTCCGCCCCTGCACCAGAAGGGAGGAACGGTTCCACCTTCTCGACAATGAGGGAAAGGAGATGTTCCATGTTCGAGAACAGCATGTGGTTGATCGTCGTTGCCGGCGGCCCGCTATTGCTGGCGATCCTGATCGCCTACGCACTCCTCACGCAGCGCGATCGCGGTCCGGCAGAACGCAGAGAAAGCGATCGGGCGACCGAGCGCTTGTATCGCGAGCAAAAGGACTGACCGGCTGGGGCGGAGCCAGTTGAAGATCACATCGGCAGCCCGACCTTTGTCTTTGCTGCCACTACACTCCGACGCTTTCGGGCCAAAGCGCCTGGATGTGTTTCGGCAAAGCGTCTCGCACTTTCGCCGACTGGCCGAGGTCGACATGCCGAGCGAGAACTTTGAACACAGATCTCGTCGCATCCTCGGGATTCACGGGTCGAGTGGATTTCATCTCCTCGGCCACGCGCTGCAGGAATTCCTCCAATGAACGGCTGTTGGTCGGCAGATTATGCGGCCGATACCGATCATAGTAGGCGCCGCGTATGAGAAGCGGCAGCTCCGCTCCCAAATTGGCAGCCAGTTCGATCTGCAGCCAGTCTCGCAAAGTGCGCAAAACGGCGCCCAGCATATGCCAGGCAACGCGCCTATCGGGCCCGTGGTCGGCCATGATCTCGTCCAGCCAGATGTGTGTTGTTTGCAGGGTTTTGTCAAAAACTTCCAGGCCGGTTGCGCTCATCGTCGCCTCCTTAAGCATGGGCAATCCCAATACCCACCATGACGGGCAAACGGGGATCGAGCGCAATTGTTTCGTCAGTCGTTGAAAAATTGCCCAAGAGCCGCGGCGAATGCAGCTTTAGTTCGAAAGCTCAATTGCCCGGAACCTTCCGCCCATCTCGCCGGTTTACCGCGGAGGGGTTGGAAATGGGTCAATATTTCAGCCTGTCCGCTGCGTCTTTTTTGCTCGCGAGCGGCTATGCCGGCGCTCGGTCGGTACTTGAGCCCGCGGGAGAGGAAGCGCAGCAGATAGCCGTGCTGTTCTGGGTAATGCTAAGCGGCGGCGCGCTCATCTGGCTGGGCGCGGTCGGCCTGCTTCTTCATTCAGCCCTGTTCAATCGCCGCAGGCTGGCCGAAAAGTCCGCCAGCAGGATCATCCTTTGGGGCGGCGTGGTCTTCCCGTCGGTCACGCTTTGTGCCCTGCTCGCCTATGCACTGTGGCTGATGCCTGGCCTCCGGCCCTTCGCCCAGGCGAGCTCCGCCGCCCTGCGGATCGAGGTCACCGGCAGGCAGTTCTGGTGGGAAGTTGTCTATCACCCATCTCAGGGGCCACCGGTCGCTTCTGCCAACGAGATCAGGCTGACGGTCGGCGAGCGGGTCGAATTGACCCTGAAAAGTGCCGATGTGATCCATTCCTTCTGGATTCCACCGCTCGGCGGCAAGATGGACATGATCCCCGGCCGCATCAACAGGCTTTCACTCAAGGCCACGAAACCCGGTGTTTTCCGGGGACCCTGTGCCGAATATTGCGGCACGTCTCACGCGCTGATGGCGTTCTCGGCCGTGGCGATGGAGCCCGAAGCATTCCGGTCCTGGCTGGCCGCCCAGGCGATTCCTGCGCCAAGCGCAGGCGCGAGCGGCAGCGCGCTGTTCCTGCGTCATGGCTGCGGGTCCTGCCATTTCGTCGCGGGCACAGATGCGCGCGGCACGATCGGCCCGGATCTTTCGCATCTCGGATCCCGCGTCACCGTCGGAGCTGGCATCCTGCCCAACACCGAAGACGCCGTCGCCCGCTTCATCGCCCGGCCCGAACTGATCAAGCCCGGCTCCAGCATGCCGGCTTTCGACATGTTGCCACCGGACGACGTTCGCGCCATAGCCGCCTGGCTGAGAGGCCTGCAATGAGCGCTGCGGTCAAGGAGCGTTCGCGGGAAGAATACAAGGCGCAGGAAGAGCGGCTGCGCACCGTGTGGGCCAATCCGACCGGCTGGCGCTACTGGACCTCGGTGAACAATTTCCAGATCGGCCTCTGGTACGGCTCGGCCGCCTTCGCCTTCATGCTGTTCGCCGGCGCGCTCGCGCTGCTCATGCGCCTGCAGCTCGCCGTGCCCGACAACGACTTCCTGTCGGCCGACTTCTTCAACCAGGCCTTCACCCTGCACGGCACGGTGATGATGTTCCTGTTCGCGGTGCCGATCTTCGAGGCGGTCGCGATCTTCCTCCTGCCGCCGATGCTGGGCGCGCGCGAGATGCCGTTCCCGCGCCTCGGTGCCTTCAGTTTTTGGAGCTTTTTCCTTGGCGGTATCTTCGTCTGTGGCTCGATCTTCTTCAATGCGGCGCCCTCGGCAGGCTGGTTCATGTATCCGCCGCTCGCCACCGACAAGGAGTTCTCCGGCATCGGCGCCGACATTTGGCTGCTAGGCCTTTCGTTCATCGAAGTCGCCTCGATCGCGGCCGCCGTCGAGCTCATCGTCGGCATCATGAAATGCCGTGCGCCGGGCATGCGCATCAACCTGATGCCGCTCTTCGCCTGGTACCTGCTGATCGTGGCGGGAATGATCCTGTTCGCCTTTCCGCCGCTGATCGCCGGCGACCTCCTGTTCGAGATGGAACGGATGTTCGATTGGCCGTTCTTCGACGCGGCACGCGGCGGCGACCCGCTGCTCTGGCAGCATCTGTTCTGGATCTTCGGCCATCCGGAGGTCTACATCATCTTCCTGCCGGCCATCGCGCTGATGGCGATGATCGTGCCGACTTTTTCCCAGCGTCCGATCGTCGGTTATTCCTGGATCGTGCTTGCGGCAGTGGGAACTGGGTTCCTCTCCTTCGGCCTGTGGGTGCATCACATGTTTGCGACAGGCCTGCCGCAGATCTCGCTGGCCTTCTTCTCGGCGGCCTCCGAGGCGGTGGCGATCCCGACCGGCGTGCAGATCTTCGTCTTCATCGCCACCATGCTTGCCGGCCGGGTGATCTTCTCGACGCCGATGCTGTTCGGTGCCGGAGGATTGGCCATCTTCGTCATCGGCGGGCTGACGGGGGTCATGGTGGCGCTAGCACCCTTCGACTGGCAGGCGCACGACACGTATTTTGTCGTCGCGCACCTGCATTATGTGCTGATCGGCGGCATGCTTTTTCCGGTCGTGGCCGGACTCTATTACTATTACCCGCTGATCGACGCGAAGCAGCTTTCCGACCGTCTGGGTCGGCTCGCCTTCTGGCTGATGTTCTGCGGCTTCAACATCGCCTTCTTCCCCATGCATCTGAGCGGCTTGCGCGGCATGCCCCGGCGCGTCTTCACTTATCCGGCTGAAATCGGCTGGGACTGGCTGAACCTCATCTCGACGGCCGGAGCCTTCGTCTTCGCAGCGGGCGTGCTGGTGGTTGTCTTCGACGTGCTCAGGCCGAAGCACCGGCAGCCGCGCGGCGAACTCAACCCGTGGAACGCCGGCACGCTGGAATGGATTTCCGAGCCGGAGGAGAACTGGGGCGTCCGCTCGATACCCCTCGTGCGCAGCCGCTATCCCCTGTGGGACCAAAAGGACCTTGCCCGCAAGGTCAATGAAGGCCGCTATTACCTGCCCGACGCGGAAGAGGGATGGCGCGAGGGACTGGTCACCTCCGTGCTCGACGCCGAACCCATCCAGGTGCTGCGCGTCGGCGGCACTTCCTATGTCACCATCGTCTCGGCCCTCTCGCTCGGGGCCGCCTTCATCGCGCTTACCTTCCACTGGTGGATCGCGACGGCGCTGGCTGCAATTATCTGCTTTTGCGCCGTCCTCTATTGGCTCTGGACGGGCACCGGCGAAATCCCCGAGAAGCCGGAGAAAGATGTCGGCCTCGGCCTCAGCCTGCCGCTTTATGCCTCCGGTCCCGATTCGGTCGGCTGGTGGGCGATGTTCATCACCATGGTGGGCGACGGCACGGCTTTTGCCAGCCTTGTCTTCGGTTATTTCTTCTACTGGACGATCCATGCCGACTTCACCGCGGGGATTGCCGGGCCTGATGCGGTCTGGTCGCTGGTGGCTGCCATCCTGTTTGCTGCAGCGTGGGGCCTGATGGTGGCGGCACGCACGTTCAACAGGCGCGGCGCCACGGCCGCTATGCGCGGCTCGCTGGTGCTGTCCTTACTAACGACCGTCGGCGCGTCCGCCGCAGGCTTGGCCGGGCCCTGGTCTCCCGGCATGGAGCCGACGCGCCACGTCTATCCCGCAATCGTGTGGATCCTCGTGCTCTGGGTGCTCGCCCATGCAGCGGTCGGCACGGTCATGCAGGCCTATTGCCTGGCACGCTCGCTGGCGGGCCGGCTGACGCCGAAGCATGACATGGATCTAGGCAACGTGGTGCTCTACTGGCATTTCCTGCTGGTCACCGCCGTCATCACCTTCACCATCATCGGCCTCTTTCCGGCAGCGATGTGAGGCGGCGATGCGGCTCATCCCGAAACAGATCGAGACACTCTGGACGCTGTTTACCGCGCCCGTGGTCTGGGCTGCGCATTTCCTCGTCTGCTACCTGGGCGCGGCGATCTATTGCGCCAAACCCGAGCTTGTCGGGCTGAGTTTCAGCGCTGTGCGCGCGGGTATCGCCGCCGCCACTGTGATCGCCCTCTCACTGATCGCGCTGTCCGCATGGCTCGCCTGGCGGCAATGGGGCTTCGGCACCGATGATCCGCCCCATGACGATCCGACGAGACGGGACCGGACCCTGTTCCAGGGCTTTGCGACGCTGCTGCTCTCGGGTCTCAGCTTCATCGCCGTGATCTTCACCGCGATGCCCGCATTGTTCCTGACGGAGTGTATCCGGTGAGACGCGCTTGCCTCATCCTCGGCCTCTTCGTCCTCGCCCTGGTCTGGCTCGGGCCGCTGCTCGACGCCTGGCGGGATTCGTTTTCGGCGCACATGCTGGCGCATATGGGAGTGGTAGCGATCGCCGCGCCGCTGATGGCGATTGGGATCCCGCTCGGTCCAACACCAGATGCAAACCGGACGTTCGCCCTACCCCTCCTCGCCTCCCTCGTCGAGCTTGTCATTGTCTGGTCCTGGCACGCGCCGGCCATGCGGGGGCTGGCTCAAAGCTCGCTGTTGGCCACCGCCATCGAGCAGGCCACGTTCCTCGCCGCCGGGCTGTTCTTGTGGTTGGCCTGCCTGCCGCGCCGCGGCTCGGACACCACAGGCAATGCCGCCGGAGCCTTCGCCCTGCTTCTCACATCCATCCATATGACCTTGCTCGGCGCGCTGCTGGCGCTGACCCCAAGGCCGCTTTATGGGAAAGGCGAGGTAAGCTGCTTCGGCATCGCGCTTTCCGCGCAGCAGGATCAGGAGCTTGGCGGCGTGATCATGCTTCTGGTTGGTGCTGCGGTCTATCTTGCCGGCGGCTTGACGCTTTTCGCGCGCATGCTCGCCACTCCGTCGCGGGAGACAGGCTGATGCATATCAGCTGGAAAAAGCTCGCCATAGCGCTGGCCATTCTGCCCTTCGTCGTGGTGCTGGCGGCCTGGATCGGCTTTTTCAATGTCGGTGCCTCAAGCGGCCACTGGAAGATCACGGAATGGTTTCTCCATTTCGCCATGCGATCGGCTGTGCGCACCTATGCGCTGGCGGTCGACGTTCCGGAAACTCTGCCGCGCCATGCGATCCAGCCGGCCGCCGGACATTTCGCGCGCGGCTGCGCCATCTGTCACGGAGCGCCAGGCGAGCCGCGATCTCCTGTCGTCACGAGGATGCTGCCGCAGCCGCCCGACCTTGCCGGGTCCGTCGGCGAATGGACCGACGCGCAGCTTTTCCGCATCGTCAAGCACGGCGTGCGCTTCACCGGCATGCCTGCCTGGCCGACGCAGGAACGCGACGACGAGGTCTGGGCGATGGTCGCCTTCCTGCGCGAGCTGCCGTCGATGGACGAAGCCACCTATCGTGACCTCGCCTTTGGAGAAACGCTAGCGTCTCCCGAAGGCGATGCCGGGCCCCTGCCGCAGGCGCTCGCGGATTGCGTCCGCTGCCACGGTGGGAACGGACGGGGTCGCGGTCCCGCGATACCCGTTCTCGCCGGGCAGAGCGAAGCCTATCTCCTTGAAAGCCTGCGTGCCTACGCCGAAGGAAGCCGGGCAAGCGGGATGATGAGCCTGCCCGCCATTGAGGCGGGGCCGCAGTTCTGGCCGGACCTGGCCAAGCATTTCGCCGCCCTGCCGACGACGCATGCCAGCGGCGGGGGCGATCCCGCGCTCATCGGGCGCGGCAAGGAAATCGCCGAGAGAGGCATGAGGCACGCCGGCGTGCCAGCCTGTCTCGGCTGCCATGGAAGACAGGACCGCAGTCGGTTCTATCCCTCCCTCGCCGGCCAGCCTGAGCGCTACATCGCGGCGCAGCTTGGGCTGTTCAGGGCCGGAAAGCGTGGCGGAACGCGCTTCGGCCATCTCATGGCCAATGCCGCGAAGGGTCTGACGGATGACGACATCCGCGCGCTTGCGGCCTATTTCTCGCTATCGGCCGCTCCGTCCGCAACCGGAACGCGATAAGCGCGTTTGCGTTTTTTCGACATTCCGAGGTTCTGGTGAAAAAGTTGCTTACCGCCGTTCTCGTGCTGATCGTTCTTTTCGTCGTCGCCGGCGGAGCGGTCTTCTTCCTGTCCCGCGAAGAGGCGACAGTTCCGATCGCAGAGGGCTATGGCCCCAACCCGACTCTGCCGGAGCCCAATCTGACCTGGCTGCCGACCGTCCATGTCGCCAAGGCCGCGCCGTGGCCGAAGGGCACGAAGCCGACAGCGGCCCAAGGATTTGCAGTCAACGAGTTTGCCGGCGGGCTCGACCATCCGCGCTGGCTGCACGTGCTGCCAAACGGCGACGTGCTGGTGGCGGAGAGCAATGCGCCGCCCAGGCCGGACGAGGGCTTTAACACACGCAGCATACGCGGCTTCCTCATAGATAGCATCCGCAGCATACGCCACTTCTTCACAGACCTCTTCCAGAGCCGGGCTGGCGCGGAAACGTCTAGCGCCAATCGCATCTCGCTGCTGCGCGATCAGGATGGCGACGGGGTGGCAGAAACCAAAACGGCCTTCCTCACTGGTCTGTTCTCGCCATTCGGCATGACCCTGCTCAATGGCAAGCTCTACGTCGCCAATGCCAATGCAATTGTGGCTTTTCCCTACCAGGAGGGCGCGACCGAGATCACCGCACCGGCGGAGAAGATCGTCGACCTGTCTGCGGGGAGGAACCACCACTGGACCAAGGACGTGACCGCCTCGCAGGACGGGACGAAGCTCTATGCAACGGTCGGATCCAATTCCAATGTCGGCGAGAACGGCTTGGAGGAAGAGGAGAGCCGCGCCGCCGTGCTGGAGATCGATCTCGCCTCGAAACAGACGCGTCTCTTCGCCTCCGGGCTGCGCAATCCCAACGGCCTGTCCTGGAATCCGGAAAGCGGCGAGCTTTGGGTCGTCGTCAACGAGCGCGACGAGATCGGCAGCGACCTCGTGCCGGACTACATGACCTCGGTGAAGGATGGCGGCTTCTACGGCTGGCCTTACAGCTACTACGGCCAGCATGTCGATGATCGCGTCGAGCCGCAGCGGCCCGACCTCGTCGCCAAGGCGATCAAGCCGGACTATGCGCTCGGGGCGCACACGGCTTCATTGGGACTGACCTTCAACACGGGCGACCTGTTCGGTCCTCAATACAGGAATGGCGCCTTCGTCGGGCAACATGGCTCGTGGAATCGCAAGCCGCGCAGCGGCTACAAGGTGATTTTCGTGCCGTTTACCGGTGGCAAGCCCTCTGGCCCGCCTCAAGACATCCTCACCGGCTTCCTGAGCCAGGACGACAAGGCTTTCGGCCGTCCTGTGGGGGTGGCGATAGACCGGCGCGGCGCCCTTCTGGTAGCAGACGATGTCGGCAATAAAGTCTGGCGGGTCGTTCCATCGCAGGCACAATCGGCACTTTGAGCGGTTCGTGCTGCCGGCGACCTGATGAGGCTGACGCAATCAAGCCGAAATCAAGGTGTCGGTACCACCCCGCGCCCGCGTACATGCCGGACCGTCTGACGCATACGATCGGCAAGAAAAGCGAGCTGGCCTTGCGCCGTGCGCGTCCCAAGAACGGATTGTAGGATAACACCCTGCGTTGCGAACTTGTTCTTGAAGGACTCTGCGCCACAGAGGAAATCGACCATGCCCAAGCCATGATCGATCGACCACTGTATGTAGTCCATGATCAGGATTATGCCCGGCGACGCTCGGCTGAAATCCGGATCGAAGGTGGTCACAAACGCCATCATGGTGTGGTGCTGGACGAAGTTGATCGAGACTGCGACCATCACGCCATCGCATTCAAGCACGAAAATGTGCAGCAAGCCGGCGCGCGCCAGCGCGTCGACGAGTGCGGCGAGCACTGGCGCTCCCTCCTCGAAAAGTTGGGATTCACGCGTGTGCTGCACCAGCCATCTGCGCTTCAGGGCAGCGAGCCGCTCCAATACCGGCTGCAGCGGCTCATCGGTGGCAAGCAAGCGAAATTTCACTTTCCCGGTTTCTTCCAATGCCTTGATGCCTCGCCGATAGTTCTGGCGTGTCTTTTTGGACTGGTCCTCGAACCATGCCGCTCCGCTCTTCCACGGTCCGGCGACGCGATAACTGACTTCCTCCCTGTGATTGGGGCGAAGCCTGATGCCGCGTGAGACATCCGCAGTGAAAATTTTGCGCGCCGCCGCACCCGGCAAAAGACGATTGAGAAAGGCAAGATCGAAGCCGCCGGCGTCACATATCTGGGCCCATACGCCCTGCAGGGCCGATAATGAGCATTCCGGAGCAATGAGAATATCCCCGTAATCGGTATAGCTGTTGGCCGCCCATTCAAGAAACCGCAGGCCTTTGCGCTTGCCGATCGCCAGGGGAACGATGGCAACGAGCCTGTCACCGTTCCAGACCAGGCCGATCCGCAGCGCGCGTTGGTCACGGTCCGCTACAGTATTCCACCATGCCGAAACCCAGGCATGACTCTGAAAGATCAGCGCATCGGTGCGATGCCAAAGATGCATCCAATCGGCTTCGACCGCAGCCAGGCGTTCCGCCGAACGGACAACTTCCAGGCGCTCTGCGCTCGAAGCGTCAATCGAAACAATGGTGTTCATGAAGGGGAACGATCCTGTGGCTGTGCGATGACATCGGGACGCCTGTGGAACAGTCTGATAACATGCCCTCCCATCTTCTTGAGCGGCAGGATGTAAAGCCCAAAGAGCGATTGATAGTCGCGCACATCGCGATCTATCAGGCCAAATTTGAGGTCTTCATCCGGATCCGGGACAAACTGCGTTCCGAAGAGGCGGTCCCAGAACGAAAAAAGCAGGCCAAAATTCTTATCATAGTGGCGAGGGTCGATGCTGTGGTGCACCTGGTGCCAGTGCGGGCACAAGATGATGTTGTTCAACGGGCCGAAGGAAATCTTGAAGTGTGTATGGCGAACAAAGTCCATCATCAGGATGTTGCGGATGACATAGACGTTGATGCCGAAGATAGCGATCTCCACCGGATCGAGCGCGATCAGGCTCCAGATGCCGAAGCAGATCCCCGGGATGACGCCATCCCACATACGATTCATCAGATCGTCCAGCGGATGAACCCGATCCTTGGTGATTCCCACCATCACTTCGGCCGAATGATGCACCTTGTGCAATTCCCACAGGAACGGGAAGTGGTGCTGGGCGACATGGTAGAGATAGTATGAGATATCGTAGGCGATCAGCATGGTTGCGGTGAAGATGACGATCGTCACCGGTCCGGCCGGGCCGCCGATGAGCGGCGCCTGGATGTCGAACAGCCAACCGATTGCCTGGTGTGTCCCATAGCCAACTGCAGCAACGAAGGTGACGCCGGCAGGGATGAGCAGAAAAGGCATCATCAGCCGTTTCGTGACCCAAAATAGGACATCGGCTCGCGCCGACGGGTGTAGAATGACTTCCGCCGGGAACGCGAAATCGAAAAAGTCCCTGAAGGATTTATGCTCGACAGTTCGCCAGTAAGCGACCACCGCGCTCCCCAGTGCCGTGAGAAAAAGCAGGCCGAGCGTCAGCAGATTGAGGTTCGAAAGCTTTTCCACAACCACTCTGGCGAATTCAGAAAACATCGGTGCAAGTGGCTCCTGGGCCGTGAGATGGCGATCCGGCGAATTGCGAAGCAAAAAGCTTGCCAAACCCACTGCATGTTGCCTGCAACCAGGCGGCTATTGCGGCTGCAACGAGCAAAGCATGCCGGATTTGCGCCAAACTAGCAGATCAACCGTAACAAAACGCTAAATGTCCGAACGTAATTAATCTCGAATACGGCCGGAACAACGGATAGGCCGTTCTGCTGCGGCGCCGGTCGCTATCGTTGCGACGGGGAGATTGGCGCGAGGTGGATCTTGATTCCGTCTTCGCCCACTTCGCCACGCCAGGCGATGCGTTCGGCTGGCTGCCTGGCGCCAAAACGCGGTGAAACCCAGCCGCCCTGCCCCGGTGCGTCGCCGCCGGCGCGGATTTCGACCGCAGCGTCAGGAAACCGGATGGCCATCAGCGGCTCATCGCCACGCAATACCGTGACCGTGTTTGCTTGTTGGTTGGCACTGAGGCCGGCTGCAAGTTGGAAGACGACCTCGGCCACGCGCCTGCCGCCGAGCAGTTGGTCGGCCACGAGAATGCCGTCGGCCTGTTGCGTCACGGTGCGCTGGTGGACGACGCCGAAGCGGCTTTTATACCCGTCATGCCGGGCGCGCAGCTTCCAGTGGGTTCCCGGCTCGCTGTCCATCAATGTCGCAACCGCCTTGTGCGACCAGTTAAACTCCCCGGCGATAATGCTTTGGCTTTTGCCCTCGATATTCAGTGTGTTGTGCGCCGGTGTCGAGCGGAACCAGTCGCGCCAGACGCCCCCCGAGCCGTAGAGCCAGGTGCCGGGGTCGACCAGCACCGGCTCGCCATCGATGCACAAGGTGAGCGACAGCGCGTCGGCATGGCCGTGAGCCGCGATCGAGAGATAGCCGAGCGGGCCGTGATCGAATGTCAGATCGATGCTGCGGCCATTCATCTCGCCGCGCCAGACGGAGAGCCCGCCTTGCGTGAACGTTTGCAGCCCGTGTGGAACCGGTGCCGGTTCGGACGGCGTGCCAAAGAAAAGCGCACGAAAATCGTCTGGCTTCGACGCGTCGCCCGGCATCCGCAGAAAACCATGGATGGCGGCGGCGACGGATTGGACATAGCCCGGCTCGTCCCCGAGCGTCAGCACGCGACCTTCGTCGTTGTCGCCAAAGCCGGCGGCTGGCGGGAGCCAGCCGACGAAATTGGCAAATGCGGCCAGACGCGCTTCGACGGGCGAGGGAAACGGCGCCCCGCCCTGGCGTGCCGCAGCGGCGCACAGCAAGATGAGTTCGGCCGTGAAGGCGGCGTAGGTCGGGGTCTGCTCGGCACCGGCGCCATCGGCGAGAATCTGCTTGCGCGTCTCGGCCAGGAGGGCTCCGCGTGCAGCGTCGGCCTCGGTCCCCAACGCCAGGCCGATCAGATACTCGCCAGCCAGTTCTGCAACGAGATGGTTGTTGGCGGAGGAAAACCGGGAGGGAAACCGCGGCAGCCAATAGGCGCTTGCCGCCAGGATTTCACCCACTTGCTGCCGTGTCGCCGCGCCCAGTCGGTCGCCGACGAGGTCCAGGGTGACAATCAGGCTGATGGCTCGCAGCGCGACTTCGATGCCGGAAGCCCAGCCACCCCCCCGAAACGGGGGGTTGGCTGAATGCCAACTGTCGATCGCCGCCTCGATGGCCATTCGGGACTCATCGTCGCCGGCGAGAAGCAGGTGGGCGGCAAGTGGCGGCAACTGCTGCAGCCGGTTGATCTCCCAAACATATTTCACATCGCCACGGCCGCCGCCGTCGCGAAAATCGATATCGAAAGTATGGCTTTCGGGACCCGGCCAAAGCCTGCCGGTTACCGGATCAAGGCGCCAAAGCTCGGGAGGAAACAGCCGATCGCGGTCGCGCGGCGGCCATGTCCGCCCAAGTGCGGAAAACTGGCCCTCAAGCGTTTTTTGCGCCGCCGCCGCTATGGCTTGCCGTTGTGCCGGCGTCGCAGCCAGCGCAGCTTCGCGCCACCCAAGCAGCACCGGATGCAACGGGGGCGAAGCATAACGCTCCCAGCCGTCGTCGCGGCGGCGCGAAGCGATCCTTCGACGCTGCTCGCCCAGCCGGTGCAACACCTCGGCCGGCTCCATGCTGCGCAACCGGTTGATGTACCAGCCGACTCTCATACGCGCTCCGCCAAGGTTTCGATTCTTATATACCATGCTGTCGAAAAGCCGCGCGACGGCAATCATCTTTTCCGATCCTGCGGTTAATATCTCCGACCATGATGCGGAGAGTGGCGATGAGAAGGATTGCGTGTATTGCAGCGTGGGTGCTCGGCATGGCGATGGCCGCCAACGCTGCGCCGATCCCGCTCCAGCGCGGCGTTGGCGTGCATGGATGGCTCAACTGGTCGCCGATAGAGGATGATGGATCCTACCGTTGGCCGCCCTATCGCAGCGAGAAGGAGTGGCGCGCCGGAGATAGGCCGCTCGCCAACTGGCGTGATGGCGAGGCGTTTGCAAGCATTCGATCGATGGGCTTCGACTTCGTCCGGCTGAGTGTCGACCCCGGCCCTCTGCTTGCCAGCGAGGGCGCCAAACGGCAGCAGGCGCTGGACATACTTGCCGCCGCGGTCGAGCGGGTCACGTCGGCCGGCCTCAAGGTGGTTTTCGACCTGCACGGCGTCACCCAGGTTCCGGCCTACAGCATGGAGATGATCTATGACGGTGCCGACAGCGGGGGCGTTGTCAGCTACCGCGAAATGGTCGTGGCGGTCGCCACCATGCTGGTCAAGATCGGCACCGACAAGGTAGCCCTCGAGCCTTATAACGAGCCGGCATACTACCCCTGCGATTCGAGCGGGAGCGATGACTGGCAGCGGATCATGGCAGGCACGGTCCGCGATATTCGCGCAGTCAGCAGCGAGCTCACCATCGTCGCAACGGGCGCCTGTGGCGGCAGCATTGCCGGACTGGTCAATCTCACCCCGGACTTTGACGATCCGAACCTCTACTACAGCTTCCACATGTATGAGCCGCACAGCTTCACGCATCAGCGGTCCGACGGGAGAGACGCCTTCGCGTCGGGCCTTCCCTGGCCGGCCGACAGCAGCACGCCTGAAGTGGTGACCGAAACCCTTAAGGCGCAGATGGACGCTGCCGGCTTGAGCCCGGTCGAGCAGGTGATGAACATGGTAGCGGCGCGTGAAGCAATCGCCCGATATTTCGAGCAGAATTGGGGCCCAAGCCAACTCGAGGCGAGCTTCCGTCAGGCGGTCGACTGGGCCGAGGCCCATGGCATTCCTAGCCGACGGCTCTTCATGGGCGAATTCGGCGTCATCCTCATGTCTGCGGACGGCCGCATGGGCGCGTTCGACGCTGACCGTCTGCGCTATCTCAAGGCGGTGCGCCAGCAGGCGGAACGCTTTGCGATACCATGGTCTGTCTGGGAATTCTCCAATCCCTATGGAATGACCGTCATCCGGCAAGAAGGGCCTGCGGTCCCAGACTCCGAGATGTTGCGGGCACTGGGCCTGCAATAGCTGCTGTCCCCTCCGCGGTGAACCAGCCGGGCAGCAAACGCCAATCCTCTCCCTGCCACTTTGGGCCGGGATCGGCCTGGCTTCGTTAAACCGTCTTGCCGCCTCCGGCCGCAACCGCCGGTGGCACATCGAACCGATCAAGCTCAGCTTCACCACCTTGCGGCCTTTTTCCGCGCGATCCGGTTTGTCAGCAACCAAGTGTTTAATACATTCGTCGTAAATAGCGCCGCAAACACGCGCTCGCCCAAGGGAAAGAAAATGTGTGGAATTGGCGGCTGGGTAGGGCCGAGGGTTGAGAATCCACAAGATCGGGCCGCCAGAATGTCTAACGCATTGCGGCATCGTGGTCCCGATGCCGAAGGTACCGAGTTCTTGGACTTGAACACCGGCGAGAACCAATTGGCATTGGTGCATCGCCGCCTGGCGATTATTGACCTAAATGCCGATTCTAACCAGCCGATGCATGTCGACGACGGCCGCCTCAGAATTATTTTCAACGGCGAAATATACAACTATATCGAGCTGCGCCAGGAACTGATCGGCCTCGGTCATCATTTTCGAACACGCTCCGATACTGAGGTGCTGCTCAGAGCTTATGATCAGTGGCACTTGTCCATGTTTGACCGATTGAGCGGCATGTTCGCTTTCGCGCTCTGGGATGCTCAGAGGCAGGAATTGATCCTCGGCCGGGATCCCTTCGGCAAAAAGCCCCTTTACCTCATGCAAAGTGGAAAATTGCTGTCGTTTGCCTCAGAGATCAATGCGTTGTTGTCGTCGCAGCCAGATGCGCAACAGCTCGATTTGGACGCTGTGCACGAGTATCTGCGCTGGCGTTATGTGCCTGGACCGCGCACGCTTTTCAAACAAATCTGTAAACTCAACCCCGGAAGCTATGCTGTTTGGTCACAAGGAACAGTGACGGAAACGCGCTATTATACGCCTCCAGATCAAACCGATCTGACCGAGGATATCGACGAAGAAACCGCCAGGCGACGATTTCTGGAACTGCTCGACCATTCCGTCGAGATTAGAATGCGCAGCGATGCACCCTTTGGCGCCTTTCTCTCCGGAGGGCTCGACTCGTCGGCGATCGTCGCCCTGATGACCAAGCACAGCGACAAGCCCATTCGTACATTTTCGGTCGGTTTCAGCGAGCCGGCTTACAGTGAGCTCCCATTCGCCCGACGCGTCGCCGATCATTTCAAGACTGATCATTGCGAGCTGGTCATAGAAGCGGACGACCTGATCGACCACCTGCCCAAGTTGATTCGCCATTTGGGGGCGCCTGTTTCACAAAGTTCCGACATTCCAATTTACCTGATGTCGGAGCGGGCCTCGCAGGACGTCAAGATGGTGCTCACAGGCGAAGGGGCAGACGAGATTCTCGGCGGGTATCCCAAACATCGCGCAGAATCACTGGCTGGAATCTACCGGTCGCTCGTTCCAGCCTTGCTCCACGACAACCTCCTCGCCCCTTTGATACGCGCGATGCCTGGCGCAACGGCCAAATTCGATACATTTGCCCGAAGCGCGGGTGAAAGGGACTTTGCCACCCGGATGATCTCCTGGTTTGGGGCCATGACAGCACGGGAACACCATCGCCTCATTGGTGCGCCGGCCAGTTGCCGCAGTGGACGCAACAACTTCCCGTTCTCCTCAAGCGCGACGGCGTCCCACCTTCGCCGCGCGCTGTTTTTCGATCAGACATCGTGGTTGCCCGACAATCTCTTGGAACGAGGCGACCGGATGATGATGGCCGGTTCAATCGAAGGAAGAATGCCATTCCTCGATCGCAATCTGGTTGCGTTCGTCAGCACATTGCCCGATCGCTACAAGGTGGGTTGGCGGAAGGGTAAGCTGATCTTGCGCAACAGTATGGCCAACATGCTTCCTGAGGAAATTCTCAACCGCCGCAAGATCGGGTTCAAGGTGCCCGTCGCCGAATGGTTTCGAGGCTCGATGAGGAACTACGTGCACGACCATCTTTGCTCCTCTCAGTCCGTCATTCGCAGCTATTTGAGCGCAAAACACCTTGATCAAATTGTCTCGGAGCACACCAAGGGGGCGGCAGACCACGAAAAGCTGATATGGGCGCTGTTGAATTTGGAGATATTCCACCGCGAGTTCGCGCTTGGAGCGCCGCAGTGACGCCAATGGGATCGATGTCACGCTCAACCCTCAGCAGCTCGTCATAAGGTCACCTTCCGCAAGCATGGCGCGCACGCTAAGCGTCCATGCATACGACAGCGTCAGCGCTTGACCGATTGAGCCTTTAACGCCACCGACCTCCAGACGTCGCAAATCGCGCCGACAAACGGTGCGAGATCAAGCCGTTCCCGATGCACAGCCATCGCGGCAACACCAAGCCTGGCTCTCAATGCCGGATTTTCGACCAGCCGTGTCAGCGCATCGGTCAACGCCGCAACATCGCCGGGCGGCACCAGCAATCCGGATTGCTCGTTGGTGATGATATCCTCCACGGCGCCGACAGGCGTCGTCACCACTGCGAGGCCTGCGGCCATGCCTTCGATGACCGAGACGGGCAGGTTTTCGGCAAAGGAGGGCAGCACCAGAATGTCCGCCGAAGCGATCAGCGATGCGACCTCGTCAGGCCCGACCCAGCCAGGAAAGGTAACGCGCTCGGCAAGGCTCAGTTCGGCCGTTCTCATCCGCGCCGCCTCGACGTCGCCATCGCCGGCGATCGTGGCGCGCCAACCCTCGTTCGGTTTCATCCGGTGCAGCGCATCGATCAATTGCGGCACGCCCTTGCGGTCGCCGATGCGACCAAGGAATAGGATATGCGCATCGCCGCCGCCGCCGACATGCGCCAAGGTGGGAACCGCGGTGGCATTGGGAACGATGACAATATTGCCGGCCGCCCCCGGTGCCCGGCTGGCGACGAAGTCGCGCCAAAGCCCGCCCAAGACGATCACCCGACCGGCATGCTCGAACAGAGCTTCGATGCGGCGGCTCATGAAACTCCGATCGTCTTTCCAGAATGTCTCGTACTGCGCCCCGTGCAAATGCAGGACATAAGGTATCGACAGCAGCCGTGCGCAGGCGGCGATCACCATCTTGCGATAGGTGCTGCCGGAGACTGATATATTGATGTGGATGACATCGGCACGCTTGGCCAAACGCGCCGCGAGCATCCGCAAGCAAAAGTCAAACATATAGAAGATCGAAAGCCCGACATGCCCCGGGCCGCGGCTGGCAAGGAAGCGTACATCGATGTCGGCGATCTCCTGCCGCTCGAACTCGTGCTTCAGCGCCCCCATGATGCGGTCGATGCCTCCCTGCCCCGAAACGCCCGAGGGCGTTGCGACAAGGACATGCACTTTTCGATTGTGAACCAGACGCTGCAACATGACTCCATTTCGGAACTACAAAGCAAAGGTTTCAAATTAGGTTACGACAAATCCGTTAGTTCAAACTGAATCTGTTCACCCTTTGCCGTCATCGCGCTGGATTTTCCGCCGGTCGACGGTTAATCGAAGCTGAATCTTCCGGGGACAACCCTTTGCTGCTCCGCTCCACGCTCATCTATGCCCCGGCGATCCTGCTGACGCGGATCTCCGCGCTGCTCCTGCTGGTCATCGTGACACGGTTGATCGACCAGACCGAGTATGGCTTGCTGACCCTGGTGGTGACTGTCGGCGAAATGACCGACGTTGCCGTTACCAACTGGCTGCGCATAGCGTTACTCAGGCTTGGCGGCAAAGGCGACATCAGCCGCGGCAGCCTGATGCTGGCCGGGCGGGTGTTGCTTGCCAGCACGGCGCTGGCGCTGATTATATCCGTGGTCGCCTCGGCAGTGGTCGTGCCGGAGCGCTGGGTCGAGTTCGCGATCGCCGTCTGCAGCTACCTGATCGCCGGTTCCATTGGCCGCTTCGCGTTGACCGTGCTGCAGATGCAGCAGCGTCATTCGGTATATTCGATGCTCGAGTTCCTGCGCGCCGTGCTGCAACTCGCGCTGCCAATAGGCGCCGTCGTCCTGTTTCAGGATTCCTTTCTGACGGTATCGCTCGGCTCGAGCCTCGGCGTTTTAATCGCCGGCATCGTGGCGGGCATTATGGCATCGCGACGTGTCGTTGCCGGCCCGCCACGCTTCACCCAGAGGGAGTTCTTCGTCCTCGGTGTGCCCCTGGTCATCATGGCGCTGGTTGGCTTCGGCCTGCACAGCGCAGAGCGTGTGTTCCTCAAGATCTATTACGATGCCGGCGCAGTGGCGATCTTCGCCGCAGCCTATGCACTGGCCCGCCAGCCGATCGATATGGTCGCCAACTCCATCAACATGGGCGCCTTTCCCGAGGTGGTCAGCCGGTTCGACGACGACGGGCCTGCGGCATCGGGCCGGCTGCTGTCGCAATTGATGGCCTTGATGATCCGCCTTTGCCTGCCGGTTGCTGCTATGCTGGTCGCACTCAGCAGCGACATCACGCAACTCCTGCTGCCCTCGCAATATCACGGCCGCTTCGGCCTGCTCTTTCCGATCATCGCCTTCAGCGTGCTGTGTGCTAACCTCGCGAGCTTCGTCTATGGCACAGTGGTGCACGCGCACAAGCGGCCGTGGCTGCTGATCATCGCCAATTCCTTCGGCTCGGTGGCGACAATCGCACTGTCTGTGCTGTTGATCCCGCCGATGGCGGAGGTCGGTGCTGCTTTGGCGCTCGCGGGCGGATCGCTGGTCGGCCTTGTAGCCTGCATCATCATCAGCGAACGGCTGACGCCGGTGCCGGTGCCATGGCGCGACATCGGCATTTCGATCGTCATCTCGCTCAGCACGGGGCTGGCCGCCAGCCTTGCCAGCGCTGTACTCGGCGATGCGCCGGCCATCTTCTCGCTCGCCGCGGGCGGTACCGCTGGCGCAGTGGTTTTCTTCGGGCTGACGTGGCTGTTTTATCCCGCCGCCGCAATGCTATTCGCAGCTAAGTTGCGGGCGCGGCTACGACTCGCATAAACCTGCGACGGCGCGCGTCGTATCGTAGTCCTAGAAAAGTGGTTCCGATTTCGGACCGGTGCTGTAGCCCAGGGCCGGTGCCCTATTTTTTGGGGTAACCGGTGCTTACAGATCGACCTTTCGGCGCCCCCGACGGTCCCAGAACTCCCGGCATAGCAGCCCCACGTAGGCAGTGTTGGTATCATAATAGCGGCGCCACAAGCGTCGCGGCTCCTGTGCCACGCGAAACAACCACTCGAGACCGGCCGCTTGAATCAGTTTTGGCGCCCGGGCGACCTTGCCGCCATAGACGTCGAAACTGCCGCCCACGCCCATGACGAAACTCGGAATGAGTTCGTCTCGATGGCGTTTGAGAAAACGCTCCTTGCGCGGCGTCGGCATGGCCACCAACAGGCAGTCGGCACCCGAGGCGTTGATCGCCTCGACGATGCCGGCCTCGTCTTCCGGTTTGAAATAGCCATTGCGAATACCGGCGACGACGAGACTCGGATGATCCTTGGCAAGCCGCCTTCCAACCGCATCGAGAACGGATTGCTCGGCACCCAGGAGGAAGGGCCTGAAGCCGCGCTTCGCGCAGAGGCTCAACAGATTGATCATGATGTCGACGCCGGCTACCCGCTCCGGTAGCGCCACACCGCAAAGACGCGCGCCCCAAAGCACACCCTTGCCGTCGACGTTGATCACGTCCGCCGTCGCAACATCCTCCCGCAGCTCGGTATTGTTGCGCATGCTGACAAGCTTGGCGACGTTCACGACCACATGATGCAGCGGCCGCCGCAGGGTCATCGCCTCATCGGCGATGGCCAGCGTCTCGGCCATGGTCAGCGCATGGATCGGGGCGCCGAGAAATTCCCGGCGACGCGACGCCAACAGGCGATGCTGCGCCCAGCCTGGGTCGTGCGCGTTCATGCGGCCTCCTCTGCACCTGCGGGAAGTGCCAGATGCTCGATCGCTGATTTCTTGCCTTCGATGCGGGCGTCGGGCTTGCGTGCCTTGCGCCAGGTCCACAGACCCCGCGTGTCGATGAGCTTCTTGTCCTTGAGCGCTTCGGGATCAACCAGATTGAACTGCCGATGGTCGACCAGCAGGACGACGATATCGCACTGGTCGATGGCGGAAAGCGCATCGGTGAAGACGATGCCCTTGCCCTCGAGTTCGTGCGGCAGCCTATGTGTGTTGGGCTCGGCCGCAATGATCTTCAGATTGGGAATATCTGACAAAAGCTTCACCACCTCGACAGCCGGGCTCTCGCGCATATCGTCGATGTTGGCTTTGAAGCTGAGGCCAAGACAGGCGATCGTCTGCTTGCGGGACGGGTCGAGCAAGGCTTGGATATCCCTGACCACCGACAAAGGACGCTCGGAATTGATCCGGCGTGCCGAAGCCATCAGCCGTGTGCTGTTAGGCGCGGCATCGATGATGAAATATGGATCGACTGCAATGCAGTGGCCGCCGACGCCCGGGCTCGGCTGAAGGATGTTCACGCGGGGATGCCGGTTAGCGAGATCGATCACCTCCCAGACGTTGAGCGACAGATCCTGGCACACCGCCGCAAGCTCGTTGGCAAAGGCGATATTGACGTCGCGGAACGCGTTCTCGGTCAGCTTCACCAGTTCCGCGCTTTCGGCCTTGGTCGTGAACAGGTCGCCGGCAACAAAGGTTGAATAGAGTGCCGCGGTCCGTTCCGACGACTTGCGCGACAGTCCGCCGATCGAGCGATCGTTGTTGATCAGCTCGGTAAGGACCTTTCCCGGCAACACGCGCTCGGGCGAATAGGCGACCAGGACATCGGCCTCTTCGCCATGCACGAGAGGAAATTTGAGATCGGGCCGCAACTCGGCAAGCAGTGCCGTCATGATGCGCGTCGTGCCGACCGGCGATGTCGATTCCAGAACCACGAGGTCTCCCCGCTTCAGCACGGATGCGACGCTTCGTGCCGCCGCGAGCACATAGCTCACATCCGGCTTGTGGTCCTCGGTCATCGGGGTCGGCACGGCGATGATAAAGGCGTCCGCCGGCTGCGGCGTGCTGAAAGCCCTGAGCTTGCCGTTGGCCACAACCTTCTGGATCAAACCATCAAGGTCCGGCTCGACGATGTGGATTTCGCCGCGATTGACCTTCTCGACCACGGACTCGTTGACGTCGACGCCAATGACGTCGAGCCCACGACTGGCGAAAATGGCACAGGTCGGCAGGCCGATATAGCCCATGCCGATAACGGAAACGGTCTTGATCTCAGCCATGATGCAGCAGTTCCTCAACGATCCGGTTACTGGCCCGGCCATCGCCATATGGGTTGTGTCGTTCCGCCATGCCGCGATAGGCGGCCTGATCGTCGAGCAGGCTGTTGGCATTGGACAGGATTTTTTCGATATCGGTGCCGACGAGACGGGCGGTACCTGCCGCGATCCCCTCGGGTCGCTCGGTATTCTCACGCATCACCAGCACCGGCTTGCCGAGCGAAGGCGCTTCTTCCTGCACGCCGCCGCTATCGGTCAGCACCAGATAGCTCTGCTTCTGCAGGAACAGGAACGGCAGATAATCCTGCGGGTCGACCAGATGGATGTTCGGCACGCCGCCTAGTTCTGCGTTGACCACCGAGCGCACATTGGGATTGGGATGGACAGGATAGACGATCTGCACGTCCTCGCGCACCGCCAATCGCTTCAGCGCCGCACAGATACGGTGGATGCCGCCGTCGAAATTCTCACGGCGATGACCGGTGACGAGGATCATTTTCTTGGCGGGATCGAGGAAAGGGAAATGAGTGGCGAGCTTCGCGCTCATCAACTTGTCGGCGTCGATCGCGCCGGAAAAATGCAACAACGTGTCGATCACCGTATTGCCGGTCACGAAGATGGTGCTAGCGTCCTTTCCTTCGGCGATGAGATTGTCGCGCGCCTGGATGGTCGGCGCGAAATGCCACGTCGCGATATCGCCGGCAATCTTGCGGTTCAGCTCCTCCGGAAAGGGAGAGTTGATGTCGTGGCTGCGCAATCCCGCCTCGATATGGGCGACCGGGATGCGCTTGTAGAAGGCAGCCAGAGCCGCAGTCATCGCCGTGGTCGTGTCGCCTTGCACCAGGACGATATCGGGCTTCGCCTTCTCCAGCACTTCGGCCATGCCCAGCAGCACGCGCGAGGTCACGTCGAACAATGTCTGGCCGGGCTGCATGATGTTGAGATCGTGATGCACCGGCAGGCCAGTCAGTTCGATGACCTGGTCGACCATCTCGCGATGTTGGCCGGTGATGCACGTCTCGGTAATAAAACCTGGATGGGCAAGCGCGGCACGCACCACCGGAAAGCATTTGAGCGCCTCCGGCCTCGTGCCGAACACGATCAGCAGTTTTTGCCTGGACGGCAGTTTTGGATGTGAAAGGACGTTCATTGCTGATCCTGGTCGCCAGAAGGCGTCGCGACCTGCTGATTATTCGCCACAAGAGCTATAATAGCGGCAGAAGCCGCCTTCGTGACCTTAAATCTTAATATATGATTAACAGCCAAGCCCGCGTTCTCCCCGGTAACTCTTATGAAAGCCTAACCCGATAGGTATCCTGGCAGAGTAGTCTTGAAAAAGAACATATTCGATTGACTAATATTTTAATTATCGGCCACATCGTTGGATCTCGGCGCTGGGAAAATGAGCTTCTGGTGCGGTTGAACGCAGCTGGTCACGTGGTTTCGAGCTGCCGCGCGTCTGCGCCGATCGCTCGCGGACTGGACAGTGTGCTGGCGATCGAGAGCCGGCGCTTCGGACCCTCGTTGGCAAGCCCCTCCGACCCGTTGCCGTCTGGCGGTTCCGGTCCAGCCGACCTCGTGATCGATCTCACCGGCACTGCCGCACGACTCGGCACGCCGGTTCTGACGCTCGAATTTTGCGGCCACAGCACCTTCCCCGCTGGTATGACCGAAATGCTGGCAAGCGGGCGATTGCCCGAACTTGCCGTTCGCCTCGATGGCGTCACGATCGCCCGGGGGCGACCGATGCTCAGCGACCGTCTCTGGATGTCTCGCAGCTGCAACGATCTGCTGGCTGGGGCCATCTCGTTGGTTGCGCAAAGCGCCGCCCGTTTTTCCGCGGGCGAACTTGTGCCAATCGCCGATAGCCCGGCGCCGATCCTGAGGAATGGCGGTTTTGTCCGGCACTATCTGCCCTTTTTCTGCAGGGGGTTGATCGATCGCGCCGTGCAAAAACTGAGACTTGGAGGGCGCCCCTTCTATTGGCAGGTTGCCTATCGGCTGATCGACGGGCCAGGTGTCGCCGAAACCGGGCAACTCGACGGCACGCCGTTCACCGTCCTCCCGGACGATGGCCAGCGATTCTACGCCGATCCATTCGTCATCGAGCGGGATGGCCGCCACTATCTGTTTGTCGAGGAATTTCCCTATGCCACCGGTCGCGGCGTGATTTCTGTCGCCGAGCTGGGTGACGACGGCACCTTCGGTGTGCCGAGGGTTGTGTTGGAGGAAGCGCACCATCTGTCGTATCCGCAGGTGTTCGCTCACGCCGGCGAGATTTTCATGATCCCTGAAAGTGGAGCGGCGCGCGAGCTCGTGCTCTACCGTGCCGCGCAGTTTCCAGATCGCTGGGTACGCGACACCGTGCTGATGACGGACAAGGATTTCAATGACGCCACGCTGCTCGAATCGGATGGGCGCTTCTGGCTGTTCGGGACGGAGCGGTTCGGCTATGGCAGCGCGTCGGATACGATGACGGTCTATTCCGCGCCCTCGCTGCGCGGGCCATGGGTTGCACATGCCCTCAACCCGGTCGCCGTCGATCACTCGGCCGCTCGACCCGGTGGCGCCTTTATCCGCCACGGTGACGCGCCGGTGCTGCCGGTACAAAACGGGTCGAGAGCCTATGGCGGCGGTCTGGGCTTGATGCGGCTGGACCGGCTTGACGATTGCGATGTGCGCTTTGCGCCGCCCCGCCCGATCGGCCCGGGGCCGGCATGGGCCCGCGCGGGAATTCACACGCTTAACCGTGCAGGCAATGTCGAGGTTGTGGATAGCGCCGGCTGATGCGTCTGGAGCCTGCCTTATCCAAGCCGATCCAGTTTCGGCTCGGATGCAACAGCGGTCGAAGATGTGCTCTTCGGCTGATTTCTATACGGCACGTTTCTATAGGCGAGCAGCAACACCACGATAGTCGTGATATCCGGCGCTTTTGACGAGAGCGCGTTGTTCGACAGCGCAGCAAGCAGGAACGTCATGGTGCCGATCCATGCCGGCAGCGGCGCCGCGCGCAGCAGCCGAAAAATGAACCAGAATACCAGCACGATAAAGAGCACGGCTATCGGCAAGCCGAAGAGCATGATGATGACCACCGGCGCGCTCTCGATATAGGGCAGATGCAGCTTCTCGTTGACGATCGCCAGGAGGGCGTCGACGTTCATGCCAAACAGGATGTCTTTCCAGCTAACAAGTCCGAATATCTGGTAGATCGTCACCCGCGCCATGAAATTCTCGTCAAAGATCGTGTTGCCGAATCGATTCAGCAGCCCGCCCGAAAACAGTATGGCCACCAGCGCTGCGCCGCCCGCCAGGGCGAACAGCAGCACGACGGACTTGGCCTGCCGCTGGTGCTTTAGCGTCAGGCGCGGCCAAGGCACGAACATCAGCAGAATGAGGGTTTCTCCGGCAGCGAGCATCAGGGCGGCGCGGGCGCCTGACGCAGCACAACCGACGAGCAACACGAGAATCGATGCCACCCGCACCCATATGCGCCAGCGCGTCAGCGGTACGAATCCGATGGCTGTGGCGCAGAGCGCGCCTAGTGCCAGCGGGTGCGCCGATAGGCCGATTGGCCTGAATTGCAGTTCGTTGAGACCGTAAGGCATAAATCGATGTTGAGTCACCGCTTCGATCGTGCCGAGCACAGCGCTGAGGATCACCATTCCAAGCACGACGTCGCCCAACGCCCGCCGCACTTCCGCGTTCAAGGCCAGCATCAAAAGGCCTGCGGCGCCCGCCACCAGATAAGTATCGATGATGAACCCGGAGGAGCCCGCACGGCCGGTGATGAACAGATACGGCACCAGCGCGAACATCAGCGCAGAATAGAGCATTAAAGCCTTGAATATTCCAATTTCGTCGCCCTGCAGCAGGAACGGTCGGCTGAAAAGAACGATAGGAAGCAGCAGAAAGATAGCATAGGTGCCGAAATGCAGTTTCTCGTAGAATGAGCCACCGTCGGCCGTATAGTCGACGACCATGTTCATAATCTGCGGTGACACCGTGAGGCGGAGTAGGAACGCAAACGCCGCGCATAGGAAGAACAGAACCGACAGCGCGTTCTGACGGCGCGCCTGGCTGGACATCAATCGTTCCGAAGCGGCAGCGGGATAGCTCATGGCCCATCCAAGTGGCGGTATTCAAACGGCATTCTGACCAACGAGATCCATTCAAGGGACCGCCGAACGGCCGCGGCGCGTGAATAGGCAAAATATGCCAACTTGGAAAATGAGATGTTAACGATCTTTCTGTAGTGCTGGCCCGCATAGCGAATAACCAGAGTTAGCACCATGTCCGCCGCTTCCGACACACCCCTTCCCTCTGTGGCGGATTCCGACATCAGCGCACTCGAGCGGATCGCCAATGCGCGGCGCGCCAGCAGGGCAAGGCTGCAACAGGATGCCCCAGTCATGGCACGCACCTCCGCCCCTGTCACTCCGCACACGCCCGAGCCTGTCCCGACGGTGACGCTTGATAAGATCGGCGATTTCCTTGAGCTCGATTTTCGACGCCTGTTTGTCTGGCTGCGTGCCGGGCTCGCCGTGGCCTGCATGCTGGCAGTGGCCGGCGGCGTCATCGGCGCCGCCTATGGGCTGCTGAGCAAACAGCGTTATACCGTTGCAACGGAAATCCTCATCAATCCTGCCAATTTGCAGGTTGTGGAAAACGACCTCTACTCGCAACCGGGCCAGGTCGATAGCCAAATTCTCAACGCGCGCAGCAAGCAGCGCATCTTGACCTCGGGCAACGTGCTTGCACGTGTGGTGGACGAACTCGGTCTAGCCAACGATCCGGAGTTTTTCGACCCGGACCAGAGTGCCTCCACGTCTGGTGTTGGAGCGAGTGGCGGCAAGTCCGATCCGAAGCTTGTCGCCCAGAAGAGCCTGGCGGAGCGGGTCGATGTCACTGCAGATGAAACGTCGTTCGTCACGACCCTCTCGGTGTCGGCGGAAACCACCGGCAAGGCGATCCTGATCTCGCAAGCCATAGTGAAAGCTTTCCAGGAAGAACTGGCCAAGGCCGAAGCTGCTGGTGCCAGCCGTGCCGCAGCTGCTCTTGACGGCCGGCTCGGCCAACTCAAGCGCGACGTGCAAGCGGCCGAAGAGAAGGTCGAGAGCTACAGGCGCGCCCACAACCTGTCCTCCAGCAATGGCCAGCTCGTCAGTTCGCAAACGATGACGCAGCTCAATAGCGAAATTGGAGAGGCGCAATCGCGCGTCATCGCTGCGCAGGCAAGTTACGACGCCTTGATTGCCTCTGGTGTCAATGGAGCCAATCCTGACCCCGCGGATTCGGCAGCACTCGCAGCGCTGCGCGACAAGGAAAACGGCCTGCGGCAGCAAATCGATTCACAGTCCATGACCTTTGGTCCGCGCCACCCGACGATTGTCAGGCTCAGGACAGAATTCGAAACCGTCAGTTCTCAACTTAGGGCAGAGTTCGCCCGCACGGTCGGCACGGCAAAAGCCAACCTGGATAAGGCCAACGCTTCGTTGGCTTCCCTCAGCGCCAAGATGAACGATCTGAAGAGCAATGTTTTCACCGACAGCGAGTCCCAAGTCGCCCTACGTGAGCTTGAACGGGATGCCGCATCGAGAAGGACGATCTATGAAAGCTTCCTGTCTCGCGCGCGCCAAATCACCGAGCGCGAGCAGATCGACACCACGAACGTGCAGGTGATTTCCACCGCAGTACCGCCAAACGGGCGCTCGTGGCCACCCCGCACCCCCCTGATGGCAGGCCTGGGGGCATTTGCCGGCTTTGCTCTAGGCATGCTGCTCGCCTTAGCCATGGGCATCGTGCGCGACGTGCGCCAGCCGCCGAACCGATCAGGCATTGGCGTCAGCCAAGCCTGAATCCAGGCATGGCGAAGCGCATTGTTTTTCACATTGCCAGTCTCAGGGGCGGCGGCGCCGAGCGTGTCTTCGTCCTCATGGCAAACGAATTGGCGTCCCGTGGGCACGATGTCACACTTTTTACCTGGAACGCGGAAGGACCTAACGCCGCGCTGCGCTCCCCCGCCGTGCACCTGGTCGATTTCGACCTTCCTATCCGGGGCGAGGGCTACGGCAAGTGGGCGACGCTGAAAGGCATCGTGCGAAGCGCGCGTTTGTTCGACCGCCTTGGGCCCCATGCGGTCTATAGCGCCCCGGAATTTGCCAATCTGGTCGTGACGCTGGCGCTTCTCCTGGCGCGAAGCCGAGCGAGGTTCTTTCCAAGCTTCCACGCAGCGGCCTCCCTGCCTTCCGGCAGCCTCGGCGCGAGAATAGCGGTCTGGCTTTCCGCGCTGGTTGCAGCGCGCGCAACCAAAGCCATCGCCGTCTCAGTGGGCGTCGGCCGCGATATTGCGGCCCGCGGCTTCCCCAAATCCAAGGTTGTCGTCATTAACAACCCGCTGCCGCCGGCTGCGGCGCCCCAGGAAGATTCCTATGCCTGGCAGGCAAAGCTGGCGGCGATGGGCGATGGCCCGGTCATTGCCACCGCCGGGCGCCTGGTGCCGGTCAAGGATCATCGGACTTTGCTCCAAGCCTTCGCTATCCTGCGCGCCGGTCGCCGCGTTCGACTTGCCATCTTCGGTGAAGGTCCACTGGCCGACGAGTTGCGCACCTATGCCCAAGAACTTGGCATAGGCGCCGATGTGCTCTTTGCTGGCTACGTCAATGATCCCGCGGCCTGTTATGCCGCAGCCGATCTGTTCGTGCTTTCCTCGACGAGCGAGGGCTTTGGCAATGTGTTGGTCGAGGCCATGGCTGGTGGTGTCCCCGTAGTCTCCACAGATGCACCACATGGCCCGCGCGAGATTCTGGGTGACGGTCGTTTTGGCGCCTTGGTGCCGGTCGGCGATGTCGCGGCCCTGGCAGCAGCGATGGCTGAGATGCTGGACCACCCCACTTCCCCTGCCCTCCTGGAGAGCAGGGCAGCGGATTTCGAAGTTGAAAAGATCGGCGATCTATACGAAGCGCTGCTCTAGCCAGGAATTTCGCTGACGCTCTTTGATGCAGGTCAATGCCGGCATCGCCATTCGTGTCGACCGGTCAGCATCGGTGCATCGCCGTTGGCCGGCACAGGCCCG
The DNA here is from genome assembly GCF_003952585.1 of Mesorhizobium sp. M6A.T.Cr.TU.016.01.1.1. Lineage (NCBI taxonomy): Bacteria > Pseudomonadati > Pseudomonadota > Alphaproteobacteria > Hyphomicrobiales > Phyllobacteriaceae > Mesorhizobium > Mesorhizobium sp. M6A.T.Cr.TU.016.01.1.1. The sequence goes on along the minus strand of NZ_CP034452.1, from coordinate 4,205,865 downwards.
AGCAGGAAGGGTGTCAGACGCATCGGAATCTGATAACAGCCGATGAAAGAGGAGCAGCGGATCCCACCGCGGCGGGAAACGCGAGCGCGTAGCCGCATGGCGATTCTTTTCTAACGGAGTGTTCGAATGAGACATGTTTGGCGTTGGTTCGGCCCAGTCGACAAGGTGACGATCGCGGACGCGCGTCAAGCCGGTGCGCAAGGCATCGTCTCGGCCCTTCACCACGTTCCTTACGGCGCCGTCTGGCTACCCGCCGAAATCCAAAACCGTCAGCACGAAGTCGCATCTTTGCCGGATGGAAGCGCAAGCGATCTGAATTGGGAGATCGTCGAGAGCCTGCCGGTTTCCGAAGCGATCAAGACGCAGGTCGGCGAGTGGCGCAGCCATATTGCCAACTACAGGACATCGTTGGAAAACCTGGCGCGGGCCGGCATTTCGGTCATCTGCTACAATTTCATGCCCGTGCTCGACTGGACCCGCACCGACCTCGCCTGGCGCCTGCCGCATGGCGGCACCACCATGCGCTTCGATCTGGTCGACTTCGCCGCATTCGACATCCATATCCTGAAGCGCCAAGGGGCGCTCGGCGATTACACGCCGGAGATCGCCTCCGAGGCGGAGCGGCGACACGCGCAGATGGATGATTTTGCACGCAAGGTTCTGGCAAGAAGCGTCAATTCCGGTCTGCCCGGATCGACCGAAGACACGTCTCTCGACGGTCTCGCGGCGCAACTGTCAAGTTATGACCGCATCGACGCAACAACCCTGCGCCGGCACTTCGTCGATTTCCTGGCGGAGGTCGTGCCTACGGCCGAACGCCTCGGCCTGCGTCTCTGCTGCCACCCTGACGATCCGCCGTTTCCGCTGCTGGGCCTGCCGCGCGTCATGTCGACCGAAGCGGACTACAGGTACATTCTGGACGCGGTCGACAGCCCGGCCAACGGAGCGACACTGTGCACAGGATCACTCGGTGCGAGACCGGATAATGATCTGCCGGGCATGATCGAGCGGATGGGGCCAAAAATCCACTTCGCGCATTTGCGCAATGTGCGCAAGGAAGCGGCCGGCATCCCCTGCTCGTTCCACGAGGATGAGCATCTTGCCGGCGACACCGACATGGTGGCGGTGGTGGCCGCGCTACTCCACGAGGAAGCGCGGCGCAAGAAGGAAGGGCGCCCGGACGCAGTCATCCCGATGCGCCCCGACCATGGCCAGGATATCCTCGACGACCTGACGCGTGGGGCCCAGCCCGGCTATCCGGCCATCGGTCGGCTCAAAGGATTGGCCGAACTCCGCGGCGTCGAACATGCCATTCGCAAGTCGGCTTCATTCGCCGCGGGCCGGCCTCGCCTCCCCGGCCCCGTTCAATAAACGGCAATATCCAGAAGCAGTTCGGTCGCGGAAGCCAGTCCGAAATTATCGAGATATGGCCGGCTTCGCCCCGGATAAGATCACTATGATTTCGGAGCGATCTCAAGACACACCGGTGCCTATCGCAAAAATGCGGGCTTGCGCTGACGGTAGGACGTGCGGCTAGTATGCGTCGTCAGATCATTGGACTTCGAAAGGCCAAGCAATGCTGCCGAGCGAAATGACCACAAGCGATCCGATCGAGGAAGCTGTTCTCTTCGTTCAAAATCTGACTATCCGCCTGCCCAGGAACATGGAGCGTGAGAACGCGGTCGAAAACATATCCTTCGACATGAAGAAGGGTGAGATGCTCTGCATCGTCGGCGAATCCGGCTCCGGCAAGTCCGTCACCGCAAATGCGATCATGGGTCTGCTGCCATCTTCGGTGCGGATCACGCAGGGAAGCATCTGGTTCAAGGGTCACGATCTGGCCAGCGCACGGGAAGACGTCCTGCGCGGCCTCAGGGGCCGGTCGGTCTCCATCGTCTTCCAGGATCCGCTTTCGGCGCTCAATCCGCTGATGACCGTCGGCCAGCAGGTCGCGGAGGTTATGGAAGCGCACCACGCAGGCACTTCGGCGACCCGCGCGAAGGCAGTTGTCGATCTGCTCGGCGAAGTCGGCCTGCCGGAGCCCGAGGTCCTGCGGCATCAGTATCCGTTCCAACTCTCGGGCGGGCAGCGCCAGCGCGTCATGATCGCCATGGCGCTCGCGCTCGGGCCCGATCTGCTGATCGCCGACGAGCCGACGACGGCCCTCGACGTCACCACCCAGGCGCAGATCCTTGCGTTAATCCGGCGGCTGCAGCGCGAAAAGAACATGAGCGTCATGTTCATCACGCACGATTTTGGCGTCGTCGCAGAAATCGCCGATCGCGTCATCGTCATGGAGAAAGGCGCGATGGTCGAGCAAGGCGTCGCTTCCGACGTGCTCGGCAATCCTAGCCATCCCTACACCAGGCGACTGATCGCCGCCGTTCCACACATGATCGAGAATGAGACGAAGTCGCGCGGCGATGCGCCTGTCGTGCTGGAGGTGCAGAAGCTCGACAAGACCTACCGGCCAGGCATCGGGTTCTTCTCACGCTCGCGCATCGTGCACGCCGTCAAGCAGGTCAGCTTTGAAGTCCGCCAAGGTCGGACACTTGGGATCGTCGGGGAGTCCGGCTCGGGAAAATCGTCGCTAGGCCGCGTCCTCCTGAAGCTGCTGGACAGCGATGGCGGCAGCATTCTGTTCGACGGCAAGGATATCGCGGCGCTTTCGGCTTCCGAGTTCCGGCCGATGCGGCCGCATATTCAGATGATTTTCCAGGATCCATTCGCCTCGCTCAATCCGCGGCAGACGATCGCCAAGATCCTCACCGTCGGCCCGATGGCGCACGGCCTGTCCGCTCGCGAAGCGCGCGCGAAAGCGTTGAAGCTGCTTCGGCTGGTCGGGCTCGACGAGGGTGCCTACGACCGGTTTCCGCATGAATTTTCAGGCGGCCAGCGCCAGCGGATCGGCATCGCTCGGGCTCTGATGATGGACCCCAAGGTCCTGGTCGCCGACGAAGCGGTCTCCGCCCTCGACGTCTCCATCCAGGCGCAGATTCTTGATCTGCTGGCCAATATCCAGGAGGAAATGAAGATCGCCATGATCTTCATCACTCACGACCTGAGAGTGGCAAGCCGTATCTGTGACGAGATTCTGGTCATGAACCGCGGCGAAGTCGTGGAGTCCGGCCCGCCTTGGCAGATATTCCGATCCCCGCGTCACGCCTATACCCAGCAACTCATCTCTGCCATTCCCGGCAAGGAATGGGTCCCCGCCGCCTAGGCGGCGATCGAGAACGTCCCGCGATCCATCGATGACGGCGCCGATAGAGGACGCGGATCGCAAGGCCGTGTCTCGATCGAACTGCACGCGCGCACCTCGGGCCTTCCTGCAGGGGAGATAGTTGCTTTTGTCCATCAAAAGTAGTTGCAATTGTCCACTACCCGCTCAACTATGCCTTTGAAGGCTCGCGGCAACCTCGATTTTCAAGGCTGCCGGTGATCTCGATGCAGGCTGCCAGGAAAGCCTCAGGAGAGTGTCCGTTGCCGAAGAAGAAGAAAGGCCCTCCTCATACCGTCGAGACGGTAGGGCTCGATGTCCTCGAAGACACGTTGAGCTTCTATATCAGAAGCATCAACATCGCCCTTTCTCGTGATCTCGATGACCGCCTGGAGGGTCTCGATGTCGCCCGGGGAACCGGCAAGATCACCACCTTGCTTCTTGTCGACAGCCATCCGGGGATACGGCCCTCGGTCATCGCGCAGCTCATTATGCGCGATCGCTCAGCCATGGGCCGGCTGGTCGACCAGATGATCGAGCACGATCTTCTGACGCGGGAGGCCGCAGCGGACGACGGACGCGCGCAGGAGCTCCATATCACCGAAAAGGGAGCGGACCTCGCCCGCAAGGTTCGCAAGATCGCCACCAAGCAATCCAGCGATTTCTTCGCCGGTGTGCCCGAAGAAGACCAGAAGCGTCTGCTCGACATATTGCGGCGAGTCTATCGTCGCACCGTGGGTCTCGGCCAATGAGGGAGCCGGCAGCAGTGGGCCGAGTGCAGGCCACCCAGCGGGTGGCGCTCCTGTCGGGTGCTAGTCGCGGGATCGGTGCGGCTTGCGCCCGGCACTTGTATGAAACGGGCTGGTCACTGTCGCTCGGCATGCGTGAACCGGTGCAACCTGACTGGGCAGACAGCGAGCGCGTCCGCGTATTCCCCTATGAAGCCGCGGCTGCCAACGCCGAACGGGCGTGGGTCGACGGCACCATCGATGGCTTCGGTCGGATCGACGCGGTCATTGCCTGTGCCGGCATCATGATTCCGAAGTCGGTCATCGACGTCGACGACACCGATCTCGATCTGATGTTCGAGATCAACGTGAAGGCTCCGCGCCGCCTGGTGCGCGCGTCATGGGACTGGCTTGCGGCAAGTCGAGCAGGCCGGGTCATTATTCTCGCCTCGCTGTCGGGCAAGCGGGTCAAGTCCGCGACATCAGGCTCTTATTCGATCTCCAAGTTTGCTGCCGTCGCCCTTTCCCACGGCATCCGGCAGGCGGGGTGGGATCTCGGAATTCGAGCCACGGCCGTCTGCCCCGGATTCGTCGCCACCGATATGGCGCGCAGCATCACCGATCGCGCCGACGCACTGATGACCGATCCCGATGATCTCGCACGGAGCATCGGGATGCTCCTCGATCTGCCCAATAATGCAAGCGTCGCGGAATTTTCCATCAATTGCCAGCTCGAGGAGCTCTACTGAGCATGCCCGGACCGTTCGTCATCCCCGTTCATGGAGATATTGAACTGCCAAAGGAGGTGGACTGCGTCGTCATCGGCGGCGGCATCGTCGGCGCCTCCACGGCGCTGGAACTCGCCGAAAGCGGTTTGCGGGTGGCTTTGTGCGAAAAGGGCGGAATCGGCCAGGAGCAGTCCAGCCGCAACTGGGGCTGGGTACGCATCTCCCGTCGAGATCCGCGCGAGGTCCCGCTGATGGCGGAAGCACTGCGCATCTGGACGCGGCTCTCCGAACGAACGGGGCGGGATACCGGCTACACGCGTGCAGGAATCGTGTTCACCTGCGCTAACGACAAGGAATACGACCGGCACGAACGCTGGGGACGTCATCTCGAAGGCTATCAGCTCGAGTCGCGAATGATCGGTGCGGGAGAATTGCGTGACCTCCTCCCCGGCTCCAATCTCGATGTCAAAGGCGCGCTGTACACACCCGCCGACGGCCGCGCCGAGCCGCAGAAGGCCGCCCCGGCGATTGCCGAAGCCGCGCGCGAGCGCGGCGCCGCCATTCTAACGGAGTGCGCGGTGCGCGGCGTGGAGACAACCAACGGCGCCGTCTCGGGTGTCGTGACAGAACGTGGTTTCATTGCCTGCAAGGCAGTCGTCCTTGCCGGAGGCGCTTGGTCGAACCTATTTTGCGGAGCGCTTGACCTTGATCTGCCTCAGTTGAAGGTCATGAACACGGTCCTTCGCACGACGCCGGTCGAGAACGGGCCGGAACAGGCCGTATGGGCAAACAATTTCGCCATGCGCAAGCGCCAGGATGGCGGATATACCATCGCCTCCAGCACCACCAATGTCGTCGATATCGTGCCGAACTCCTTTCGGTACGCGCGCGACTTCCTTCCGGCCTGGAAGATGGAATGGCGATCGCTGAATTTCCGTCTCGGAAGCCGTTTCCTCGAAGAGGCAAGAGTGCCGACCCGTTGGGCAATGGATGAGGCCAGTCCTTTCGAATACTGCCGCGTGCTCGACCCCAAGCCGTCGAAGAAAAGCTCCGAGCGTATCCTTTCGAACGCCCGCAAGGCATTTCCGGTTCTGGACAAGGCAGAGATCGCGCAGCGCTGGGCCGGCTATATCGACGTCACGCCCGACGCCGTCCCCGTCATTTCCGCGGTCAATGCCGTCCCCGGCTTCCATGTCGCGACTGGGTTCTCGGGCCATGGCTTCGGCATCGGCCCGGCCGCAGGCAGGCTGATGGCAGACATCGTCACGGGGCGGCCGCCGATCGTCGACCCGACGGACTTCAGATGGTCGCGGTTTTCGGACGGATCGAAGGTCGCGCCAATCAGTGGATTCTAACCGCTCCGACAAGAGAGCGGGACGCAGCAAAAGTGGAACACTTCAAAAAGGAGATTCTAATGTCAAACCAAAGCAGCAGCACAGTCTTTCGGCCGACGCGTCGCCAGACGCTTGGAATGGCAATCGCCGGCGCCGCCGGCCTCGCCATGCCCAACCTGACAGGGGCCGGCAAAGCCCTTGCCGCAACCCCGCCGAGCGCGCCCAAGGGGCAGGTGATCGTCGGCTTTTCTCAGGAACCCACCGTCTTCAATCCGCACCTGGTGCATATCGAGGTCGACGAGGGCATTCACTTCAGCGTCTTCGATCCGCTGTTTGGCGTCGACCCGAAAGGTAATTTCTACCCCGCACTCGCCAAGGAGGTGCCGACCGTCGAAAACGGCGGCATCTCGGCCGACGGGCTTGAGTGGCGCGTAAAGCTGCGCGATGACGTCAAGTGGCATGACGGAAAGCCGTTCACGGCCGAGGACGTCAAGTTCACGCTCGAACTCTTGGTCGACCCGAAATTTCTGAGCTGGAGGCGCGCCGGCCACGAACTTATCCAGGATTTGACCGTCGTCTCGCCAACCGAGATCAGCTGGAAGATGAAGGAGCCTTACGCGCCCTATCCGTCGATCCTGGCGGCGACTTTCATCGTCCCGAAACATGTGCTCGGTGCGGCGGAGGACAAGAATACCGCGCCGTTCAACAATGCTCCCATCGGAACCGGACCGTTCAAGTGGGTGGAGCGCACGGCCGGCGATCATATCGAGCTGGCCGCCAATACCGACTACTTTGGCGATGGCCCTTATCTCGAGCGGCTGATCTATAAATACATTCCGGACCTGACGGTTCTCTACACCCAGTTCAAGACCGGCGACATCGATGTCATCGGACTGCAGTGGATCACGCCCGACCATTACGAGGAGGCCAAGGCGTTGAGCGGAACATCCGTAGCCGTCATTCCCGCCGCCACCGTCGAATCGCTCAGCTTCAATATGGAGCGCCCGCAGTTCAAGGAACTCGCCGTTCGCCAAGCGCTGTACTATGCGCTGGACAAGCAGACGATCATCGACGCCCTCTACTACGGACTGCCAACCCCCACCGAAACCTACATGCCGCAGCAATCTTTCTACTACAATCCGGATCTGCCTAAGCAGGAATACAATCTGGACAAGGCGAAGAAATTGCTGGACGACGCCGGCTGGGTCCCTGGCAGCGACGGTGTTCGCGTCAAGGATGGCGTCCGCCTCTCGTTCAAGAACTCGACCACGGCGGGCAATCATATCCGCGAACAGGCGCAGCAGTTCATCCAGCAATCGTATCGCGACATCGGTGTCGAAGTGGAGATCTCCAACCTGCCGCCTGCGGTCATGTGGGGGGACTACTGGATGAAGTCGCAATTCGATTCCGTTGTCGTCGGCATCAACTTCCTGACAGGGTCCGACCCCAATACTTCGGATTACCTCAGTTCGAAATCAATTCTGGCCAAGGGCGGCGCTGGCCAGAATACCTGGCAGTACGCCAACCCGGAGGTGGACAAGCTGCTCGAAGCCGGCGGTGTCGAATTCGTGCCGGAAAAGCGCAAGCAAGCCTACCTGAAAATCCAGGAGACCGTGCGCAACGACCTGCCATTCCTGCCGATATTCCAATACGCGACGGTCCGCGGACACAAGTCCGGTGTCGAAGGCGTCGTCCCGAACATCAATGTGCGCATCGACTCCTGGGACGTAGCCACCTGGTACTGGTCATAGCTCCGGAAATGGGCCGGGCCGGCAATGACCGGCTCGGCCTGCATCGCCGTAGATTCAAGGTGTTAGAGCGTACTTTGTGCGTCCAATTGGACGCGCGTCGCTCTAAGGCGCGCCCTGGCGCAACCGTATCCGACTGACAGCAAACGGAGGCAACCGGCATGCTTCGCTATCTGCTGGGACGTTTCTGGCAAAGTCTTGTCCTGCTCCTGCTGGTCTCGATGATTGGCTTTGCCGTCCTGAACCTCGCTCCGGGTGGGCCGCTTTCGCAGTTCAGCCTCACGCCGGGAATGACGCAGGCCGATCTCGATCGCATCGCCTCGCAAATGGGTCTCGATCGACCTCTTCCGGTACAGTACATCGACTGGCTGGGGCATCTGCTTCGCGGTGACTGGGGACGTTCCTTCCGGGACGGCAGGCCCGTGCTCGACATCATCTGGGAGCACCTTCTCGCGACACTGCTGCTGATGGGCGTATCGACCGCGATCGCCATCTTCGTCGGCACCTGCATAGGTGTGCTGGGCGCGCTCAAACGGTACTCGATCTTCGACTACGCTGCGACGGTCGGCGCGATGGTGGCATTGTCGATCCCGACCTTCTGGTTCGGGTTGATCGCGATTTACATCTTCTCGCTCCGGCTCAGGTGGCTGCCGGCCGGCAACATGTACACGATCGGCGATGGCTCGCTCGGTGACTATGCGATCCATCTCATCATGCCGAGCATCGTTCTTGCGCTGGTCAATATCGCCGTGTGGAGCCGCTACATGCGGACCGCGACGCTCGACGTCATCAATCAGGATTTCGTCCGCACTGCCCGGGCCAAGGGACTGAGGCCCCGACGTGTGTTGATCCGTCACATCCTCGGAAACGCGCTGCTTCCGATGATCACGCTGATGGGGCTGCAGCTGCCGACAATACTGGGTGGCGCCCTGGTGACGGAAACCGTCTTCACCTGGCCCGGCATGGGACGGCTGTTCCTCGATAGTCTCGGCTACAGCGACTACCCCGTGGTGATGGGCCTGCTGATGATGTCCGCGGTTCTCGTCCTGGTCGGTAACCTGGCCGCCGACCTCACCGTCGCATTCGTCGATCCGCGCATTCGATTGAGCTGAGGACCAAAAAAATGAGCCAGTCGGAATTACTCCTCCCCGCCCGCTCCACGCAACCCTGGTGGCGCAGCCGCACCGTGCGCCGATTTGCCCGCCATCGGCTGGCGATGTTTGGCTTAGCCACGATCATCATACTGGTCCTCGCCTGCGTCATCGGACCCTTTCTCCTGCCCTTTGATGATCTTTACATCGACCTGCGTGGACGGTTCTCCCCACCGTTCACCGGCTACCATTTCTTCGGCACCGATCCGCTCGGACGCGACATCGCGGCGCGCCTTCTCATGGCTGGTCGCGTTTCGCTGCTGGTCGGTTTCGCTGCCATGCTCCTCAGCACCGTCTTCGGAACCGTGCTCGGGATTGTGGCAGGCTTCTTCGGCGGCCGCATCGGCACCGTGCTGATGCGTTTCGTCGACGCGATGCTGTCCTTTCCCAACATCTTCCTGCTGCTGGCGATGGCTGCCTTCATCAAGCCGAGCCCGATCATGATCACCCTGATCATAGCGGCGACGAGCTGGATGGAAATCGCCCGCATTGTCGAGGCGGAAGTGCGCTCCCTGCGCGAACGCGACTTCGTGGTCGCCGCCCGGATGCTCGGGCTCAGCAACAGCCACATCATGTTTCGCGAGCTTCTGCCCAATGCGATCGGCCCGATCATCGTCGCGGCCACGCTTACCGTCGCCCGCGCCATTCTCCTTGAGGCCTATGTCAGCTTCCTTGGCTACGGCATCCAGCCGCCGCTGCCGAGTTGGGGCAACATGCTCAACGGCGCCCAGCAGTATCTCGATAGCGCGCCGTGGCTGGCGATCGTTCCTGGCGCCGCCATCACACTGGCGGTCACCAGTTTCAATTTTATCGGCGACGGCCTGCGCGATGCGCTCGACGCGCGAAGCGACATGCTGTGAGGCCGTCTGGCATGACAAGGTTTTCGCCGTTTGAAGTCTCGCTCTGGTATGCGACCGCAAAACCGGCGCCAAAAACCGACCCGCTGCAAGGACGCACGAGGGCGGACGTCTGCATCGTCGGCGGTGGCTATACCGGATTGACGACTGCGCTCGATCTCGCTCGCGACGGCATACGCGTCGTTCTTCTCGAAGCTCAGGAGATCGGGTTCGGCGGCTCGGGACGCAATGCCGGCCACTGCACGCCAACCTTTACGCATTACAGCCTGCCCGAACTGCGTGCCATGTTGGGCGAGCCGTGGGCCGAAAGGCTGATCGCCCGGCAGACAGGGGCCAACAGACAAGTCGCGGGGATGATCAAGCGTTACGGCATCGATTGCGAATGGCAGCAGAACGGCTACGTCATGGGCGCGCTTACGCCAGGCGCCGTCGCCAAGCTCGAGGCGAAGGCGCAGCAGTACAATGCAGTTGGCGCCAGGACGTGGGTGCTCGACAGGCAGGCTAGCGAGGAGATGACCGGCAGCCCGCGATATTATGGCGGCTGGTTCCATTCCGAGGCTGGTCACCTCAATCCCTTGAGCTATGCAAGAGGGCTGGCGCGCGCCGTCATCGAGGAGGGCGGCACGATCCATACCAAGTCGCCTGTCCGCGATGTCGTGCGGCAGGACGGCGCCTGGGCAGTGCACTCGGGCGAAGGGATTGTGGTTGCGGACAAGGTCATCTTTGCGACAGGCGCCTATACCGTTAACGGTTGGCCCGGCCTCGACCGGACCTACAAGATCCAGAAGGTGTTCGTCGCCGCGACGCAGCCGCTGACCGGCGCGGAACGCCAAACCGTCCTGCCACGCAACGCCACCATGCATGATGGCCGCGGCGACATCTTCGTCTACAAGTACAACACCGAGGGACGGATTGTCGCCTCGATGTTCCCTATGGGCCGGCGCGGCCGGGACATGGCGTTCACACACCGCCTCATGTCCGACCGTCTGCATTGGCTCCATCCGCAGATCAGCAGCGACTTGAGATGGGAGTATTTCTGGTTCGGTGAACTGGACATGCAGAAGCGCACCATCCCGCGATTCTACCAGCTCGCGCCGGGCGTCGTCGCGCTGACTGGCCTGTCCGGTCGGGGCGTGCCGACCGGCAGCATGCTCGGCGGCATACTCGGCGAATGGGCGAAGGGCGTCCCTGAAAAAGACCTGTCGCTGAAGCTCGAACCGCTCCGGCGCGCACCCTTCTTCATGTCGTTCGCCCCGGCCGCCATGTTGCGATACTATCGCGTCTCGGACTGGTTGCGGGCACGGGCGAGCGGAGCTCCACTTCCACCGCACGCTTAGCGAGTCCGGAGGAAGGGCACAGAGAGGTCCGTAACCGGTATTCGCTATCAGATTTCGACCAGCTCGATGTCACCTTTCCACCCATTTTGCGCGGACGGGTTGTGCATAATCGCAGTTTGCGGTTTGACCCCGATTGCAATCCGCTAGCCTGCGCTAGTTATTGCTCCATCCAGCCGGTGTTGAAAGGAACTCTGGGCAGCGGTTGGGAATTCATATCCTGGGAGGAAATCACGATGAGAAAATTCGTCGCCGCTCTGGCCGCAGCCGCAGCCGTCACGCTCTATCCGTTCGCCGCGGGCGCGCAAACCTATCCCGAACGCACCATCACCGTTGTGGTGCCGTTTTCGGCAGGCGGCCCGACCGACACGGTCACGCGCCTCGTCGCGGAAGCCATGTCGAAGGATCTCGGCCAGCAGATCATCGTCGAGAATGTCGGCGGTGCCGGCGGCACACTGGGCGCCGGCCGCGTCGCGCAAGCCGATCCCGACGGCTATACGCTGCTCCTCCATCACATCGGCATGGCGACAAGCGCTACGCTATACCGAAAGCTCGCATACGACACACTGAACGGCTTCGAATATGTCGGCCTCGTCACCGATGTGCCGATGACCATCGTCGGCCGCAAGGACCTCGAGCCGACGGATCTGAAGGGGCTGGTCGACTACGCCAAGGCGAACAAGGATACCGTCACCGTCGCCAATGCCGGCATAGGCGCGGCCTCGCATCTGTGCGGGATGCTGTTCATGAGCGCGATCGGCACACCGCTGGTCACCGTGCCCTACAAGGGCACCGGCCCGGCCATGACCGATCTTCTCGGCGGCCAGGTCGACATCATGTGCGACCAGACAACCAATACCACCAAGCAGATCCAGGGCGGCACGATCAAGGCCTATGCCGTCACCTCGTCTGAACGCCTCGATGTGCTGCCCGATCTGCCGACGACGACGGAAGCCGGTCTCCCGGAGGTGCAGGTCGGTATCTGGCACGGCCTCTACGCGCCCAAGGGCACGCCGGCCGAGGTCACCGAGCGCCTGTCGAAATCGCTTCAGGTCGCGCTGAAGGACCCGAACGTCGTCGCCCGCTTCGCCGAGCTCGGCACCAAACCGTCGTCCGACGCAGATGCGACGCCGGCCGCGCTGAAGGCCAAGCTGGAAGGCGAGATCGCGCGCTGGAAGCCGATCATCGAAGCCGCCGGCCAGTACGCCGACTAAGGTTTTGAACGGGGCGCCACCAGCGCCCCGTTTTTCACACCGGCATCAGCGTGCCCCGCGGCGGGCCTGGGAGGACGTCATGAAACCTTTCACGATCGACACGACCAACGGCACATGCGCCGCGCTGTTCATCTTTCTTGGCGGATTTTTCGCTCTGCAGTCGCTCGGCCTCGAAATCGGCACCGCCTTCCGCATGGGACCGGGCTATTTCCCCCTGGTCCTGGCGATCGTGCTGATCCTGCTTGGCGCCGTCATCCTCGTCGAAGCGGTGCGCTTCGAGAGCGAGCCGATCGGGCATATAGCCTGGCGCGGCATGCTGTTCATCCTCCCTGCCCCGATCTTCTTCGGCCTGACCGTGCGCGGCCTCGGCTTCATCCCCTCGATCTTCCTGACGGCGCTGATCGCATCCTTTGCCAGCGGCCGCATGAGGCCGCTGACCGCGCTCGTGCTCTCCGCTTGCCTGACGCTGTTTGCGTTCCTCGTCTTCAGCTATGCGCTCGGCCTGCCGTTCCGGCGCTTCGGCCCGTGGCTGCCTCCATGGCTGGTATGGTGAGAGGATGAACATGGAACTCCTCGACAACCTCGCGCTCGGCTTTTCGACGGCCACGTCGCTGGCAAACCTCGGTTTCTGCCTGATCGGCGTCCTTCTCGGCACGCTGATCGGCGTCCTGCCCGGTATCGGCGCCACCGCGACCATCGCCATGCTGTTGCCGATCACCTTCCAGATCGGCGACCCGGTTTCCTCCCTGATCATGCTCGCCGGCATCTACTACGGCGCGCAATATGGCGGCTCGACCACCGCCATCCTCATCAACATGCCCGGCGAATCCTCGTCAGCCGTTACCGCGATCGACGGCTACCAGATGGCCAAGAACGGCCGCGCCGGGGCGGCACTCGCGATCGCGGCGATAGGCTCGTTCTTTGCCGGCACGGTGTCGACGTTCCTCGTCGCCATCTTCGCCCCGCCGCTGACGGCGATCGCGCTGCAATTCGGCGCGGCCGAGTATTTTTCGCTGATGATCGTCGGCCTCGTCTCGTCCGTGGCGCTTGCCCACGGCTCGATCGTCAAGGCGCTGGCGATGGTCGTGCTCGGCCTGCTGCTCGGCATTGTCGGCACCGACATCTACACCGGCACACCGCGCTTCACGCTTGGCATCCGCGAATATGCCGACGGGCTGAATTTCGTCGCGGTGGCGGTCGGCGTCTTCGGCGTCGCCGAGATACTGCGCAACCTCGAAAACGAGCACGAGCGCTCCGTGATGATCCGAAGGGTCTCCGGCCTTATGCCGACCCGCGAGGACTTTCGGCGTATGGCGGCTCCCATTGTGCGCGGCACGATCATCGGTTCGGCGCTCGGCATCCTGCCGGGAGGCGGCGCGATCCTTGCAGCCTTTGCCTCCTACACGGTGGAAAAGCGTGTATCGAAAAATCCGGGGGAATTCGGCAAGGGCGCCATCGAAGGCGTCGCCGGACCGGAATCGGCCAACAATGCCGGCGCGCAGACCTCCTTCATCCCGATGCTGACGCTCGGCATTCCGGCCAACCCGGTCATGGCGCTGATGATCGGCGCGATGATCATACAAGGCATCGTGCCCGGCCCCAATGTCGCGATCGAACAGCCGGCGCTGTTTTGGGGCATTATCGCCTCGATGTGGATCGGCAATCTGATGCTGATCGTCTTGAACCTGCCACTGATCGGGCTTTGGGTAAAACTCCTGACGATCCCCTACTACGTGCTCTTCCCGATCATCATGGCGTTCTGCTCGATCGGCGTTTACAGCGTCAACACCAACATCTACGACCTCTACGCCGTCGCCTTCTTCGGCTTCCTTGGCTACCTCCTGACCAAGCTACGCTGCGAGCCCGCGCCGCTGCTGCTCGGCTTCGTGCTTGGCCCGCTGCTCGAGGAAAACCTGCGCCGCGCCATGATTCTCGCGCGCGGCGACCCGAGCACCTTCCTCACCAGGCCGATCAGCGCCGGCCTGCTCTTCATCGCGCTCGCCGTGCTCGTCATCGTCTTCCTGCCGGCGGTCAAGAAGAAGCGCGAAGAGGTGTTCGTGGAGGAGAATTAGCGAACGTCACGCGGCTGCCTGTCCACGGACGCGGCCGCCGATGCGGCCCCCGGTTTCCGAATCGAACAGAAAGACGGCGGTGTCCTGGAAGGTGATGCCGATCGGCTCATCCATGTCGTAGTGCGCCGATTTATCGGCCTTGACGGTTACGGTGGCCCCACCGAATTGGCAGGTGATCAAGGTATGATCGCCGATCAGTTCCACAGCGTAGACCCGTGCCGCAATCTTGCCCTCCGATGGGCCCGTGACCCGGCAATCCTCGGGCCGAAGGCCGGCAGTGACCTTTTTCCGGCTCTCGGCAACGCTGGTCGCAAATCGCCCTTCCGCACACACGAAGGTACCCTCGACCAGCTCGCCCTGGAGAAAATTCATCGGCGGTGAGCCGATGAAGCCGGCGACGAACAGGTTCGCCGGATCGTCGTAGATCTGTCGGGGTGTCGCGATCTGCTGCACGACACCGCGGTTCATGATGGCAACACGGTGGGCCAAGGTCATGGCCTCGATCTGATCGTGGGTGACGTAGATCGTCGTCACGCCCAGGTCGGCCTGCAGGCGTTTCAACTCCGAGCGCATGTGGCCACGCAGCTTGGCGTCGAGATTGGAGAGCGGCTCGTCCATCAGGAAGACGCTCGGCCGCCGCACCATGGCGCGGGCAAGCGCGATGCGCTGCCGCTGACCGCCGGAAAGCTGCCGTGGATAGCGGTCGAGGAACTCCTCAAGGTGGACCTTGACGGCGGCGCCGCGGACGGAGGCGTCGCGCTCTGTACGCGGCACGCCCCGCAGCTTCAGCGGATATGCGATGTTCTCCGCAACCGTCATGTGCGGATAGAGCGCGTAGGACTGGAACACCATCGCCACGTCGCGATACTTGGGCAGCACGTGGGTGACGTCGCGGTCGCCGATAAGGACGCGGCCGGAACTCACCGATTCAAGCCCGGCGACCATGCGCAGCGCCGTCGTCTTGCCGCAGCCCGAGGGGCCGAGCAGCACCAGGAACTCGCCGTCCTGGATCTCCAGGTCGAGCCCTTTGACCACCTCGACCGCGCCGAAGGACTTATAGATATCGGACAGGGTGACCCGCATGTTGACTAGCCCTTCACTGCGCCAACCAGCAGCCCGCGCGCGATGTGCTTCTGCAGGACGCTGGAGATGACGATCACGGGGGCGATCATCACGGTGATCAACACCGACATGTTCCACCATTGCGGCCCGCGCGTCGTGTTCTGTGCCGATACCAGCACCGGCATGGTCTGCGCGTCGGCATTGGAAAGGAAGAGGGCCAGCAGATACTCGTTCCAGGCAAGGATTAGCACCAGCAGGAAGGTCGCGACCAAGCCGGAACGCACCAGCGGCAGCGCGATAGTGAAGAAAACGCGGAACTTGGAGGCCCCGTCTATCTGTGCGCTCTCTTCAAGGTCGAGCGGGATGCCGGCGAAGAAATCGCGCGTCAGCCACACGACGATCGGCAGATTGATGGCGGTATAGGTGACGATCAGCGCCAGCTGCGTGTCAAGCAGACGCATCTGCTGGAACATCACATAGATCGGCAACACGGCGACGATCGGCGGCATGATGCGGTTCGAGATGATCCAGAATTCAATGTCGTTGTTGCCGACCGCAAGCCTCGTGCGTCCAACGAGCGTGAACAGGGCGATTATGAAGAGAGCGGCTGCCACGGCAACGGCGATCTCCCACTGCACGCCGAAGGTGGCCACCGCCACGATGATTGCGGTGAGCAGGATCAAGAAGATCGCAACGGCGGCGAACTTCACCTGGAAGCGGATACGCACGAGCGCATAGGCCGCCAGCGAGCCGATCAGGACCGCGAGCAGCGTGCTCGCCACCGCGACAACGACCGAATTCGTGTAAGGGCGCAGGGTGTAATTCTGCACGAGCATGAAGTCCCATGCCTGCAGCGAGGGGGCAAAGTCGACGAACGGGAGATAGAACGGCCCATTGTCGACCTCCCCAGGCCCCTTGAAGGACGTGATGAATACCCAGTAGAGGGGAATCACGACAACGAGCGTCCACAGGAACAGCAGCGCATAGGTCACGATCCTGGCGACCGGCGCCTGGCTGTCGATCGAGGCCGGCTCGAACAGCCGGCGCGCCAGCGAGCGCGGCTCGGCGCTCATGCCTCGAACCGGCGCGCCGGCCGGACCACAAAATTGAAGAACGAGACGCATACGATGGTCGAGATGAAGAGAAGCATGTAGCCAACAGCGGCCGAGCCGCCGAGATCCTGGGTGCGCCAGGAAATGAAGGAATGGAGCGTCATCGATTCCGTCGCCAGGCCGGGGCCACCGCCGGTGAGCACGTTCGGCAGGTCGATGATCTTGAAAGCCTCGATGAGCCGGATCAGCACCACGGTAGCGGCAATCGGCGCGATTGCTGGCCAGGTAATGTCGCGAAAGATCTGGAAGCCGTTGGCTCCGTCGAGCCGCGCCGCCTCGACCTGGTCGCGCGGCTGGTTCTCAACGGCCGCCAGCAGCACGATGAACATGAACGGCGTCCACTGCCAGGTATCGCCGACCAACACCATCAGCCGCGCCGACCAGGCCTCTGTGGCCCACGACCACTCGCTGATGCCGAAAGCGCGCACGATCGGGGCGAAGGGGCCCTTCTGCATGTCGGCGAGCATGCGAAACGTGTAGGCGATGCCGACCGGGGTCACCATCAGCGGGATGAAGAAGAGGACGCGAAAGAAATTCCTGCCGCGAATTGGCTGGCCGCAGAGGAGCGCGAGGCCCAGCCCCAGTGCGAACTGCACGGACACACCGACGAACACGTAGAGAAGCGTGTTGACGACAGTTCCCGGCACGCCGCCCGGTGCCATGGTGGCCAGCGCGAGAACCGCCAGGCCCATAGCCATTGCCGTCGCGAGAAGGCGACCAATCACGCCGGCGATGGTCGGCCTGCCACGCCAGAGATAGCGGGCGAGAAGAAAAAGCAGCCCTGCCGCGACCAACGCCAGCAAAGCGGATTGGACAAAACCGAACGTGCCGAATTTGCCGAGCAAGTGATACTGCTGCGAGCCGACCAGCAGCTTGCGGAAGTTCACAAGTCCGATGAATTTCAGCGTGAATCCGCCCGGCGCGAGCGCAAAGCGCGAAAGCGCGAGATAGGCCGAGATGATGAGCGGAAAAATCGCGAAGCAGAGAAGCACGACGACGGCTGGCAGCACCATGATCCGGCCCGAGTGACCGTCCAGCCATTCGGCCCAGCTGCGGCGGTCGGCAGCTTCTGGCATAGTGTCGGTTGCGGTCATCATAACCCGGGAATGTGGGGCAGGCATGAGACCCGGCGCGGACCGATGCCACGCCGGGTCGATTGCTTGGCCACCTATTTGGCGCCGATAGTCGCCTTGTAAAGTTCGAGCTGCTTATCTTTGCCAATCTCGTCGTTCAGCTCATTCCAGCCTTCCTCGACCGCCGAAACCGTCGCTTCCTTGTCGATTTCGCCGGCAAGGAAGCGCGAGACCGCTTCGTCGAGCACGACCTGCTGGTATTTCTGATTTTGTGGGATGCGCAGGTCGAGGATCATGTTCGGGCTGCTCATGCTGTCGTTGATCGCGCCTAGGTACACTTTGGCCTCCTCCTCGCTCATGTTGGCCTTCTTCCAAAGGTCGCTGTAGCTGAGCTGCGAGGTGCGATACGGGTTGAAGCCGGTGCCGCCGACGGTCACGTCGGCGTTCGACTGTGCCGGCTGCGTCATGAACGAGAAGTAGGCGTAGGCGGCGTCCTTTACCTTCGGATCGGCCGCCGCGTTGATGCCGCCGCCCCAGCCGCCAAAAGCTGCGAAGGGTGCATGGTTCACGCCGTCGATCGCGTGCGGGCAGTTTTCTGCCGTGCAGGCCTCGAGCTTGCCAGTGTCCCAGTTCAAGACCTCCTTGGATCCGGGCATGATCGCCGCGCCCCATTTGCCCATCACCTTGGACTGGGCCGGATCGATCGAGATCGTGCCTACATCACCCCAGTCGAGGTTTAGCGCGCAGCGGCCGGAAGCGAAGAGCGGCCTTGTATCGCTGACATCGAGGTTCAGCTCGTCCGGCGGGCCGTATTTGGTCGATTCAGACAGGAAGTCGAGCGCCTTGCGGAAGGCGTCGTTGTTGACGAGCGGCGTCATGTCCTTGGTGTTGAAGAAGGTGCCCTGGCTGGTTCCCTTGGACTGGGTCATCGAGCCGACCACATCGGTGACGAACCAATAGCTCTGCGCGTTGCGCTTCTTGGCGATGCACGAGCCGAAATCCGGCGTGCCATCGCCGCTCATGTCCTTGCCATGCGTGGCCTTGGCGACCTCGAGATACTCGTCCCAGGTCTTCGGCACCGCCAGGCCGGCGGCTTCCAGCACGTCCTTGCGGTAGTACATCATGTGGAAGTCGCCATCGAGCGTGATCATGTAGGTCTTGCCGCTGTACTTCTCGGAGAAGTCTCGGAAGAACGCGCCCACATCGTCCTGCTGGATGTCCTTGTCGGCCTCGACCCGCGGCGTCAGGTCCTCGAGGTAGCCGCCGGCAATATAGTCGACCATCCATTGCGGGGCGAACACGCCGGCATCGACCGAGTTGGTGCCGCTCGCCCAGTCGGTGAGTATCTTTTGATAGAGATCCGAGAAAGGCACCGCGATGACATTGATCTTGGCGCCGGTGAGCGCTTCGAACTCGGGCGCGCGCCTCTGTAGCGGCTCCTGAATCGCCCCGGTCTGCGTAATGACGTTCACGGTAACGCCCGCAAACGGTTTGTCCTGCGCAAAGGCAGGTGCGCCAACCAGCGCGGCAAAAGCCGAGACGCCGGCCAGAAAGACCCCAATTCTCATCAGACTTCCTCCCATATTGACCGGGACCTGTTCCTGCGAACCAAGCCGCCGGCATCTCCCCGTCGGTTGCCGTCGCCAGAGCACGGCACCAACGCTCCTCAAGTACAATATCGGCATCGTGCAGCGAGTCCAGTGCCTTGCCGCAACGGAAGATGAGGTGCCCAGCCGGGCTTCCCAGCTGATGCATGTCGCTCAAACGCATGCCCTCGGGCGTGCCCGGGGTGCCCAGTCATTGCAAATTAGTGTGGCGGAACAACATCAGCTTGTGCGCGTCGAGTATCTGCTGCGCCAGGCCGAGCACAACGCTGTCGAGCAGGATCAGGCAGGATTGCTCGAACAGGCTGCCGCCAAACTGTTTCGATTCCCCGACAGGGACATGCAGCGTGACGTCGCCAATGCCGGCCAGGGTCCCCGCCGGCTCATGCGTCAGCGTAACGACCTTAGCACCCTCCGCCTTGGCGATGCGGGCAAAGCCTGTGCTGACCGGCGTCTCCCCAGAGCCGGAGACGATCAGCAGCGCATCGCCCCTGCGTATCGAGGGCGCCGATACCTCACCGACAAAATGCACCGTTCGGCCAAGATGCATGAACCGCATCGCGCCCATCTGCGCGACAAGGCCGGAGCGTCCCTGCCCGGAAAAGAACCATCGCTGATCGGGGTCATCGAACGCCTGCACCAGCCTTGCAAAGGCGTCGACGTCGATCCGGCCAAGAAGGTCGGTTATCTCCTGTCCCACGGCCAGCCACGGCCTGGATTGGGCAATCTGTCGCGAATCCATCGTGCTATCTCCTTCGGGCTTGCGGATTCTGTGATGGCGCTGCCGACCACGAGGATTTCCGGCTCGACTGCGATCACCGCTTCCAGCGTGTCGGGGCCGATCCCGCCGGCGAGCGAAACCAGAAAGCCGCGATCGTGCATCTTTTTCACGGCGTCGATATGTGAGGTGGAGGTGTTGCCCGCCAGCCGCGCGTCGGTTGGCGAGTGGACCGCGACATAGCCGAAGCTTTCGGGGAAGACAGCATTCAAAGGAAGCAATTCTGCCTTGCCCGTCTCGGTGATGGTGTCGACGATGACCGTCGCGCCGAAGGCGGCGGCACGTCTTCCCACCGCGTCATGCGTGGCGGACGAAGCACACGACAGCACCGTCATGAACGCGGCACCGGCGCCGAATACCATATCGGCCTCGAACTGGCCGCCGTCGACGGTTTTGGTATCAGCCAACACCTTGACGCCAGGGCAGAGCTCGCGCGCCGTGGTGATGGCGGAGAGGCCAAGGCGTTTCAGCAACGGCGTGCCGATCTCGATAATGTCGGCGAACGCCTTCATCTGCGGGAGCAGGGCCAGGTGTTCAGGCTTGTCGAAGGCGACTTGGAGGAGCAAGGCGGTTCTCTCGGATTAAGGCAGCGGGTGCGACGTGAAGACAACGCCCAACCTACTGTCGTGTGCCTCGTAGTCGAAATCTGCCATAATCCAGCAACCTCCGAGCTGGTCCGCATAGGGAGATCAAATCGTGCCCTGCAAAGCAAGTGTGGTTCTGTCGAAAGCAGGAGCCGGCCAGATCAGCGCCGCCACCACAGCAAAGCAATATGAGGTAGTCCCTTGACCAGATTGTTTGAGCCGACCGGATGCAAGGTCGATCTGTCGACCGGCGCGATGGGAAATGCAACCGGCAGCTACCAGAAACGCTTCCGCGATCTGGATGGGCTCTATGCGGACGCCGCCGCCTTCGAGGCCATGCGCGCGGCATGGGGCGAGCGCATCGTCTACGAGGTCTCCGAG
Organism: Mesorhizobium sp. M6A.T.Cr.TU.016.01.1.1; assembly: GCF_003952585.1. Classification (NCBI taxonomy): domain Bacteria; kingdom Pseudomonadati; phylum Pseudomonadota; class Alphaproteobacteria; order Hyphomicrobiales; family Phyllobacteriaceae; genus Mesorhizobium; species Mesorhizobium sp. M6A.T.Cr.TU.016.01.1.1. Next base: position 4,184,885 of record NZ_CP034452.1, on the reverse strand, counting down.
TTCCGCCCGACCGAGCAGTCAGGCGATCTGATTTTCGGCGTCACGCGCATGGCGCCTGGCAAGGTCGGCGACGAGTATTTCATGACGCGCGGTCACATCCACAAGCAGGCCGACCGGCCCGAGATCTACTATGGCCAGAAGGGTCATGGCCTCATGCTGATGGAATCGCCGGAGGGCGAGGTCCGGATCCTGCCCGTCGATGCGCAGACCGTCTGTTACGTCCCCCCTTTCTGGATCCACCGCTCGATCAACGTCGGGGGAGACGATCTGGTGATGCTGTTCTGCTACCCCGCCGATTCAGGGCAGGACTACGAGATCATCGCAAGATCGGGCGGCATGCGCTCGCGCGTGGTCGCCGGCGATGGAGGCTGGAAGGAAGTCGACAACCCGGATTGGCGACCGCGTGATGCGAAGCTGATCTCCGCCCTCTATGGGCAACAATCCGGCACGGTGCCGGCATGAAGGCTTCCTTCGAGATCACTGCTTCATTTCGCGCTGCTGAAATCCGGGAGGTCGGCAAATGAGCCGCTACCGGCCGGCTACCCAGCCGACGTTCTATTTTATCGGCGTCACGACGACGAGCAGTTCGATCATGCGGGTTTTCCCTGCATGGGCGCGCCACCTCCGGCTGAAGGATGCGGTTCTCAAGGGCATCGACTTTCCACTTCATGCCGATCCGGAGGCCTACCGTGAGGTCGTCTCCTTCATAAAATCCGACCCGCTGTCGCTCGGCGCGCTCGTCACCACGCATAAGATCGATCTCTTCAACGCGGCGCGCGACCTGTTCGACGTCATCGATCCGCACGCTCGCCTGATGCACGAGACCAGCTGCCTGTCGAAGCGGGGCGGCAAACTCATCTGCCATGCCAAGGATCCGATCTCTTCGGGCCTTGCGATAGATGGTTTCATCCCGGCGGGATACTTCGCGGACACCGGTGCGGAAGTCCTGTCCATGGGCGCCGGCGGATCGACGATTGCGATCACCTGGCACCTGATGCGCAAGCGCGCCGACGTGCCTTCGCGCATCATTGTCACCGACCGTTCGCAGCCGCGTCTCGACGAAATCGAGCGCATCCACAAAGACATGATGCCGACGATCGAGATCGAGTATGTCCTCGCCGACCGGCCCGAGATCAACGACAAGACGTTGGCGGCGCTGAAACCCGGCTCGCTGGTGATCAACGCGACGGGACTTGGCAAGGACGCTCCAGGCTCGCCGATCACCGATGACGGCGTGTTCCCCAAGCGCGGCATAGCCTGGGACCTCAATTATCGCGGCGACCTGATCTTCCTCGGCCAGGCAAGACGGCAGCAGGCCGGACAGCAGCTGCAGATCGAGGACGGCTGGACGTATTTCCTGCATGGCTGGACGCAAGTGATCGCCGAGGTCTTCGATATCCCGATCCCGGTGTCGGGGCCGGATTTCGACGAGATTTCGCGCATCGCCATCGAAGCGGCGAAAGGGTAATGCCGTGGAATGCATTCTCGCCACGCCGCGCTCGCTCTGACCGATAGACAGAGGATCACATGCTTGCCCATCTCAGGACCGTGTCGAAATGAACGGCGAGCTTTTCCTCGCAATCGATGTCGGCACGGGCAGCGTCCGCGCCGCACTGGTCGATGTCACCGGCAAGATCCTTGAACTTGCGTCGCGAGAGCACGACCAGATCGTGCCGGAGTTCGGCTGGGCCGAACAGCGGCCGGTCGACTGGTGGGAGGGGGCGCGAACGAGCGTCAAGACGGTGCTGGACCGCGTCGATGGCGCCCGCGAACACATCTCCGCCATCTGCGTCTGCGGGCAGATGCACGGGCTGGTCCTGCTCGACGCGCACGGAGCGCCGACCCGCGAGACCGCACCGCTCTGGAACGACAAGCGCTCCGTTGATCTCGTACGTCGCTTCGAAGAAGAAAATGAGCCGGACAGCTACCTGCCCGAAAGCGGCAACACGCCCACCCCCGCATGGCCGGCCTTCAAACTGCAATGGGTCCGAGACAACGATCCCGCCGCATACGCCCGCAGCGCCGTCGCCATCATGCCGAAGGATTACATCAACTACCGGCTGACCGGCGAGATTGCCATGGATACTGGCGACGCGTCGTGCAGCTTCCTGATGAACCCAGAGCGGCTCGACTGGTCGCCGGTGATGATCGAGCGCATGGGTCTGGACGCCGCCAAGCTGCCGCCGATCCGCAACCCGCTGGATGTCGTCGGCCACGTCACCAAACAGGCGGCGCGCGACACGGGCCTGAAGTCTGGAACCCCCGTGCTGGTCGGCGGTGCCGACTATCCGGTGGCACTGCTCGGTTCAGGCGCTTGTCGGCCGGGAATGGGTTCCGACAGCACCGGCACGGGCGCCATCATCACGGCGATCGCGGAGAAGCCGCTGCTTGACCCGGAGATCTCGAACGTTGCGACGATCGAAGGCAACTGGGCGCAGTTCGTGCTGCTGGAGACTGGCGGCGACGGCATGCGCTGGGCACGTCGCGCCTTCCACGGCAACGCGCTGTCCTATGACGAGATCGTCGCCCGCGCCGCCGAGGCACCTGCCGGTTGCGACGCATTGCTGTTCATGCCCTTTCTCACTGGCGAGCGCCTGGGGCGCCATCGCAATGCCCGCGCACAGTTCTTCGGATTGGGCGCCGCGCATGGCATGGAGCATCTGCACCGCTCGATCCTGGAAGGCATCGCCTTGGCCATGACGCGTCACATCCGCATCATGGAACACGCGTCAAACAAGCCGCTGGAGCGCGTTATCGCCGCCGGCGGCGGGGCGCGCACCGAACTCTGGCTGAAGATCAAGGCGAGTGCCTTCAACATTCCGATCCTGGTTCCGCGGGAGCCCGAATGCGGCATCGTCGGCTGTGCCGCGATGGCCGCGACGGCGACAGGCCGCTTCGCGCGCGTCGAACAGGCGGCCGAGCGTTTCGTGAGCTACGGCGCCGAAATCCTGCCGGACCCCAGATGGGCGGAGACCTACAGGCGCACCCAACCGGTTTTCGACCGGCTCTACCACCACAGCCAGGCGCTCTACGACGACCTCGACGCGCTGGCGGCCGCCACGCAGCCGTGACCCATCTCAGGCCAGCCGAACCCTGCCTGCAGCGACGGACTTGGCAATCACGCACAGCAGTTCGAACATCATCGTTGCCCCCGCCAGCGCCGTCATCCCGCCAAGATCGAACGGCGGTGCCACTTCCACGACATCAGCGCCGACTATGGCCACAGTGTCGAGAAGGCGGACCATTTCCTGCGCTTCGCGGGTGGTGAAGCCGCCAAGCTCAGGGGTGCCGGTGCCGGGCGCCATCGAGGGGTCGATGCAATCGATGTCGAAGGTCACATAGGTGGGACCGCTGCCGACAATGCCGCGTGCCTCTTCCATGACGCTGGCCGCGCCTCGCCGGACAAACTCCTCCATGTAGATGATGCGGATGCCCTGAGCGATCGCCCAATCATGCTCGTTGGGCTCGTAGATGGAACCGCGGATGCCGATCTGGACGACACGTTTGGGATCGAGCAGGCCCTCTTCGATGGCCCGCCGGAAGGGTGTGCCATGCGTGTAGGGATTGTCGCCGAAATAGCGGTCATTGGTATCGGAATGCGCGTCGAAATGGATCATGCCGACTGGCGCATCGCGCGCGACCGCACGCAGCACCGGCAGCGTCGTCAGATGATCGCCGCCGGCAGCAAGTGGAATGGCACCGGCTGCGACAATTGCCGCGATGCCGTCCTCGATGCGCTTCAGACCGTCCAGGAGATTGATCGGATTGACCGAGAGGTCGCCGACATCGGCAATGTTGGCGATGCTGAATGGCTCGGTTCCCGAGACGTGATGGGCCCGCCGCATCAGGCTCGACTGGTTCCGGATCTCGCGCGGACCGTGCCGCGCGCCGGCGCGGTTGGTCGTGCCGCCATCCCACGGTATGCCGACGAGTGCGATGTCCAGCCCCTCGGCACTTGCCACGGCGGGCAGTCTCATGAAGGTCGAAAGCCCGGCGAAGCGGGGAACTGCGGCGGCGTCGACCGGCTGGAAGAAATTGCTGTTCATGTTCTCGTCACCTCAGAAGAATTCACGTTTGACGATGTTGGCGAGCCGCGTCTCGCAGTCGTCGAGCAGCCATCGGCCCTTTTCCGCCGACGAGCCCTCGGTCAACGAAAGGACGCCGGACGGCGGCACGTCCTCGGACGGTCTGGGATAGCGGTCATAAGGCTTGAATTGCGCGGGACCGTCATGCAGCGCCTTGCCGAGATCGACGAGCTCCGGGCGCAGCGCCAGCATCATCGATGTCTCGATCACGCTCGCATGCTCCAGCTCGATGCCGGGGTAGCCGTCGGGGAACACTTTCGCCAGCGTTTCGCCGCGCACCATCTCCCAGTGGTCGACGCGCAGGATCGTCAGGTCCGTCGCACGTTCGCGGCCGATGGCGTCGAGCGCCAGTTCGATGCCTTCGATCGACGGACCAATGTTCTCGTAGTGGCCGTTGAGCACAACGATGCGTCGGACCTTCTGGCGATACAGATCGCAGATCACATCCTTGACCAGAAGCGAGAAAGTCTGTGCCGTGATGTTGATCGTGCCGGGAAAGGCTGGGCCGCCGCCTGACCGGGGCTGCGAGCGGTTGCCGTAGGCGATCGTCGGCGCCACCAGTCCTCCGACCTGCGACGCCACCTTTTCGGCGATAGCGGTCGGGATCACCACATCGACATTCATCGCCATGTGGTGGCCGTGTTGTTCGGTCGCGCCGAGCGGCAGGAAGACGGGAGCGCCGGCGGCGATCCGCTCCTTAGCCTCGGGCCACGACAGCTCAGCCAGGAAAACGCGGTCTTTCATGATCATCTCTTCTCAAAGCATCGCCGCGCCACCATTGGCGCCCAGGCATTGTCCGGTGAAAAAGGTTGCGCCGGGGCCGGCCAGGAACACCACCGCGGCGGCGATTTCATCCGGCCGTCCGATCCGCCTCAGCGGGTGTGTTGTTTCCAGCGCGCGCTGGCTCTCGGTCAGCGCGTCGAAGCCGAGAAGCGGCGTGTCGGTCGGCCCGGGCGCCACGGCGTTGACCAGGATGCGGGGCGCAAGTTCGCGTGCCCAGGAGCGGGTAAGGCCGAGCAACGCCGCCTTTGTCGCACAATAGACTGAAGCGCCCGACCGGCCGAGATAGGCGAGCTCGGAGGCGATATTGATGATGCGTCCGCCATCGGGAAGATGCGGCAGGACTTCCCGCGCCACGATGATCGCGCCCCGCACATTGACGGCGAACATTCGGTCGACATGATCGAGCGAAATCCCGCCAAGCGGTGCTTCCTGCAGGATGCCGGCATTGTTGACGAGGATGTCATAGCCGCCAATCCGGTCCCTGCCCTGCCCGACCGCGGTAATGATGTCGGTTTCGCTGGCGAGGTCGCAGGCAAGAATGGGGAAATCGCCCTCTGACGCCTCGAGATCGAGCCCCAGAACCGTGGCCCCCGCCTCGCGCAAGGCGTGCGCGGTCGCGCGGCCGATACCGCTGGCTGCGCCAGTGACCAGCGCGCGTTTTCCGTGAAGCGGGCTTACCAAGGCACTTCTCCCCTGTCGACACCAAGCGACTGCCCGGTGATGTTGGCTGCAAGTTCCGACGCCAGGAAGAGATAGGTGCCCGCGATGTCAGCCGGCTCCATCAGGCCCGGCAGGGCCTGCGCACCGACGATGCTTTCGAGCAGCGCTGCCTCGCTGACGGCGTCTCTCTCGGCCATGCGGCCGAGCGAGCGCATCGACGCATCCGTGCGAACCCATCCGGGACAGACCGCATTGACGCGGATGCCCCTGGCCCCGAGTTCCTTGGCCCAGGTCTTCGTCAGGCCGATAATGGCGTGCTTGGAGGCGACATAGGCGCCGAACTGCGCCTCGGCAACGCGGCCCCAGATCGATGACGTGTTGACGATCGAACCGCCGGCCTGCATGCGCGGCAGAGCACGCGCCGTGACGAGCGCCGTGCCGATGATATTGATCTCGATGATGCGCCGGAAGGCGGCTTCGACATCGTCGCCGCTGTCGGTGATCGGCGTCATCAGTTCGAGCCCGGCATTGTTGATGAGCACGTCTATGCGAGCGACAGGTTCGAAAGCTGCCGCGACGGCCGAACGATCGGCAATATCGGCTTCCGTGCTGGTGGCGCCCAATTCACGCGCCCGTTCGTGCACAGCCGCTTCGTTGGCGATGAGATGCAGGCTGGCGCCGGCTTGCGCAAAACCCTTAGCGATGCCGAGCCCGATGCCACGGCTGGCCCCGGTGATCACGACCGACTTTCCGGAGAAGGAGAGGCTCATGCGACCACTCCCGTCTCGTTGCGGATCAGATGCAGGACCCTGTTGCGCAACTCGAAGAATTTCTGCGTTTCCCGGATTTCCAGTGGCCGTTGCGGACCCAGCTCGGCCGCCACATCGATGTCGGCCACTACCGAGGCCGGCCGGCGCGAAAACAGGATGATCCGGTCGGCGAGGAACACCGCTTCTTCCACGTCGTGGGTGACGAAGATGACGGTCTTTTCCTCGCGAATCTGGATCTGTCGCAACTCGACCTGAAGGCGCTCGCGCGTCAGCGCGTCGAGCGCACCGAAAGGCTCGTCCATCAACAGCACGTCCGAACCGGCGGCGAGCGTGCGCGCTATGGCCACGCGCTGGCGCATGCCGCCCGAAATCCGGTTCGGATAGGAACCGGCGAAGTCGGCAAGCCCGAACAGTTCAAGATAATGGCGCATCCGCTCGGCTTTCTCGCTCGCGCCAAGGTCCTTCCTGTAGCGCATGCCGAAGGCAATGTTCTTCTCGACAGTCAGCCAGGGAAACGACGAATAGGACTGGAACACCATGCCGCGCCGTCGATCCGGTCCGACAACTTTTTCGCCGCCGAGCACGATCGAGCCCGAGCTAGGTTCGTCGAGGCCGCCGACCATCCGCATCAAGGTTGTCTTGCCGCAACCCGATGGGCCTAGGAAGACCACCAGCGAATTGCGGTCGAGACCAAGATCGGTTTTTCGCACGACATCGACCGGGCCGAAGGACTTGGCCGTATCGACGAACTGAATGTAGCCGCTCGCCATGACCTATCCCTCACAGATACCGGAAGAGCCGGCGGTGAAGCAGGCGAAGCAGCTGGTCGGTGATGAGGCCGATCAGCCCGATGACGACGACGCCTGCCATTACTTCGGGCGTTTTGACGAAGCGGCGCGCCGTCCAGATCACGTAGCCGATGCCGGAATCGGCCGCGACAATCTCGGCGATGATCAAATATGTCCAGCACCAGCCGAGCGTGATCCTGAGATTGTCAATCAGGGTCGGCCCCATCCAGCGCAAGGCGACATCGGTCATCACTTGCCTCGAGCTGGCGCCGACGGTGCGGGCGACCTCGACGAACTCCTGCGGCACCCGCCGCATGTCATCGGCCACGAGAAGCACGAGCTGGAAGAAAGTGCCCAGCCAGAGCAGGAAGATTTTGGTCTCCTCGCCGACGCCGAACCAGATGATGGACAGTGGCACAAGTGCGGGAACCGGAAGATAGCGGATGAAATCGATCATCGGCTCGAGTGCGGCTCCGACAATCCGGTAGCTGCTCATCATGATGCCGATCGGGATGGCCATGGCCGCGGCGAGCAGGAAGGCGATCCACACACGTGTGGTCGAGACCACGACATGCCAGACGAGGTTCTGCTCGGTCAGCATCGTCCACAAGGCGATGACGACGCGGCTTGGTGAGGGGAGGAACTGCGGCGCAATAATGCCCGCGCGTGCCGCCAGCTCCCAACCCGCGACGACCAGGGCGGCCGCCGCAACGCTGACGGCGGATTCCGCCATCGGCGAAGCTCGGCCGCGAAAAACAAACAGACTGCTGAACAAGATCACTATCCCCGGATGCCGGCATGGCATGGCCGCCGGCGGCCGCCGGAAGGCGGGCCGCCGGACCTGGTCCATTGCCGTTACTTAGCCGACACCTTGTTGATCACCGAATTGTCGATCTGGTCCGTCGCCACGAGCTTGTTGTCGGCAGCGCCGTTCTCCAGGTTGAGGTCCATCACCGTATCGAAGATGCCGTGGAGCGTGCCTTTTTCTCCCGGTTTGCCCATGTAGGCGAGAGATTCGGCGAGCGTCGTGTAGGATAGGCTGGAGTCGACGATCTCGGTCACCTCAGCCGGCGTCAGGCCGAAATGCTTGGAGGCCATATCGGCGAATTTTCCCGGCTCGGCCTTCAGGAAATCGACGGCCTCGTAGATGCAGCCGAGAAACTTCGCGTATTTGTCCGGGTTCGCCTTGAAGTCATCGTTGCGGACGATGATCGCATCGATGATGATGCCGCGATGATCCTTGGACGAGACCAGCATGCGAGCACCCGGACGGGTCGAGGCCTTCAGCGCCTGCGACATGAACGGTTCATAGGTCGCGATCGCGGCAATCGAGTCATCGACGAAAACCGCGCCCGTGTCGGCCGTTGCGATGTCCTTGATCTGGAGGTCCTTCAGTGACAGTCCCGCCTGCTTCAGCTCCATCTGGAGCAACAGGCGTGAGGGAATGTTCGGTTCGGCAGCGACGACCTTGCCCTTGAGATCCGCCACCGTCTTGATCTGGTCGTCGGTGATGATGCCGTCGCCGCCGACGGATTCATCGATCGTGCCGATGATGATGCCCGGTGTGGAGGCGTCGCGCGGGCGCCCCTGATATTCGCCGACGGAGCGCATCTGCATCTCGATGTCGCCGCGCGCCATCGCTGCCATGACGTTGGTGAGGTCATCCTCGAACTTGATGCTGACGTCTAGGTCTTTGCCGGCGAAGCAGCCCAGGTCGCTTGCGATGTGGACAGGTGCAAATCCCAGCCACGTCGGAGCAAGGATGCGTATCTGGTCGGCGCTGAAGGCGAACTGCGAACTGGCGAGCACCAGTGCTGCGGACAACGCGATGCGGAGTGACGATTTCATGATTGTTCCCCATTTTTGTTCCGCGCAGGCTCGCGATTTCAAGCATTGATGTAAATGAGTTTATTTAGAATTTTACATCGAATAATGTCGATGTATCGCCGTTCGAGGGACAAGCCATGCGTCGTTTGGACAACATCGACATCCGCCTGCTGCGCGTCTTCGTGGCGCTGGCCGATTCAGGCGGCTTCGCCGACGCGCAGATCACCCTCAACCTGTCGCAGCCGACGCTCAGCACGCATCTTGCGGAGTTGGAGAAACGCATCGGCGCCCAGCTCTGCCATCGCGGACGCAAAAAGTTCCGCCTGACCGAGGTCGGACAGGCGACCTACGACGCGGCGCAGAAACTGTTTCGCGATCTCGACGATTTCGGACACCGCATCAGCGCAGCTAGCGGCAGCCTGTCCGGCCGGTTGCGGATCGGCACGTCCGATGGCGTGTTCACAAGCAGTGAATTGGGCATCCAGCATGCCCTCAGACGCTTCATGGGTCCTGATTCCGATGTTTTCATCGACCTCTCGCTTGGCACGCCATCCGAGCTTGAGCAGCAAGTCGCTGATGGCGGCCGCGACATCGTCATCGGGCCGCTGTCGCAGAAAGCGCCCGGTGTCGTATACCGGGATTATTGCGGCGAGCCGCATTTTCTCTATTGCGGCCGACGGCACCCGCTTTTTGCGATGCCCGATTCAAGGATCGACCAAAGCGCCATCCACGCTGCGCGGTTTTCTGTACGCAGCTATCGGTATTTCGACGATCTCTATCTCGTCGGGCATCCTAAGGCCAGCGCGTCGGTAATCCACATGGAAGCACAATTAATGCTGATCCTATCGGAAAACTTCATCGGCTTCCTGCCGGCTCATTTCGCATCTTCATGGGTCCATGCCGGCGAGTTGCGGGCGATCAAGCCGGGATCTTATACTTTCAGTTCGCGGCATCTGGTCGCTTACCGCAGGGCAGACGAAACACGAAACCTGGTCCAGGCGTTCCTTCGAGAACTGACCAGAGGATCTGAGACGGTTCCTTCGAAAGAGGGTGGCGCAAAATAGTAAGAATTTCGGTCTGCCCGAGCAATCCAGCAGTCTGTTCGGCCAGATCAATCAGCCCGTCATCGAACCCTCCAGCCGGGGCAGGCTGCTATCTACTGGAAGAGGTGCTCGGCATCGCCGAGATGCGCGTGGGCGGCAAACAACCCCGTCTGGATTCGGCGGGCGTCATTGCCAATGTCGGCAGCGACGCGTTCGTCGCCTTGCAAGTGAGCACGGAGGCGTTGCCACGAGCCGTGGACGATCTGAGGAGCGAACCGATGCATCCCGTCTGGGATGCATCGGAAGGACTGACTCAGTTGTGGCGGATTTCCGTTCCCAGCACCTTCAGGCACTCGCGGATGAACGCGGCAAGTGCGGTCCAGCCCTTTGCCGAGACCATCGTTCCGTCGACATAGGCCTCAGTCGGGGACAGGTCGATATAGGTTCCACCGGCGAGGGTCACTTCCGGCTCGCAGGCAGCCAGCGCACCTACTTTCTTGCCACGCACGACGCCGTCGACCGCGATCAGGATCTGTACGCCATGGCAGATCGTGAAGATCGGCTTCTTGTTTTCGTGGAAATGGCGGACGATCGCCTGCACGCGCTTATCCGTGCGGATGTACTCGGGGCCACGACCACCCGCGCAATACACGGCGTGATACTGGTCGAGCTGTTTCTCCGCCTCCGAAAAGGTCTTGTTCATCAAAGCATAGTGGCCGGGCTTCTCGGTGTAGGTTTGGTCACCTTCGAAATCGTGAAGCGACGTCTTGATCAGGTCTCCAGCGTTCTTGTCAGGACAAACAACGTGGACGATGTGGCCGACGGCCTCCATCGCCTGCTGATAGACGAAGATCTCGTATTCTTCGGTAAACTCACCGGTCAACATTAGTATTTTCTTGCCTGGCATGGTCGGTTTCCTCGTTTTGTGGATGGAAGTCAGGCGGGCATTGCACTCGCCCGGCGGCGCGGGTCTCAGAAAGGGGGACGCGGGACGTGGCATTCCCGGGCGTTTGCTTGCGGGGTCAACGGTGCCTCCAGCTTGACGGCGCCGCTCCCGATGTGGACGGTGACTGACATCGTGACAGTCTCAATCGAACGCCAGCAACAAACGATCACGAGAATGCTCGATATGGCGGCGCATCGCCTGTTCCGCCGCAACAGGATCGGAGGCAGCGAAGGCGGCCAGGATAGCCTCATGCTCGTCGAGCGCTTCCTCGGTAACGCGCGAATGGAACATCAGGCGAAAGATGTGGAAGTGCGTATGCTGGAACGCGAGCGTCTGGCGCACGAGTTCATTGTTTGCAAATTCCATGATCCTGTCGTGGAAAATGGCGTCCTGCCGCGCAAAGTTGGAGTAACGCAGGCGCTCATCCTTGCCTTCGCGGCGCGCCATGCCCCCTGCGGACTCCTGAAGCACCGCAAGTTTCGTCTCATCCATCAATGCGGCTGCTTTGGCCGCCCCATGCGGCTCGAGCAGCAGGCGAAGCTCATAGAGTTCGTCAAATCGGCGCTTGGTTATCTGCGGCGCGGCGCGGTAGCCGATCAAATGTGTCTTCAGCACAAGGCCTTCGCCTTCGAGGCGGCCAAGCGCTTCACGGATTGGCGTGTGGGATACTTCGAGTTCCTTGACCAGACTGTCGACGGTGATCCGCGAGCCAGGCGCGATCTTCAGCGACATGAGTTGCGCGAAGATCGCTTCATACACGTCCTCCACCAGGCTGTTGGATCGCTGGATGCGTCCGCTAGCCGGGTCGACTTCTCGGGCATTGCTTAAGTTCGTGACCTGCATCTTTGCCTCTTGACAGGATCACTGGCTAACACGATGCTCCGCTCAATGCAATCCTATATCATATACGATTTAATAGATGAAACTTTTGGATCGAACTCGACGAGCTTTCGCTTTCCACTCCCAACATCATCGAGGGACGCAGAACATGAGCCTTTTCGCTGCCGTAAGGCTCCCGCGTGAGATCCTCTTCGGGAAGGGCCAGCGCCATGTCATTCCAACCGTTGCGGCCAGGCTGGGCCGTCGCGCGCTTGTCTGCACGGACGAGCGCTTTGCCGCGACTGTCGCCTTCGCAGAGATCGTGGCGGCGCTCGAAGGCGCATCGATAGACGTGCTCGTGCATGACTGCGTGCTGCCCGACGTCCCCCGGGACACCGTTGCCGTCTGCGTCGAGGAGGCGCGAAAGTTCGCGCCAGATATGGTGATCGGCATTGGAGGCGGCAGTTGTCTCGACATGGCCAAATGCGCCGCATTGCTCATCAGTCACGGCGGCCTGCTCCAGGACTACTACGGCGAGTTCAAGGTGCCTGGCCCGACGCTGCCGGTGATCGCGGTGCCAACGACAGCCGGCACCGGCTCGGAAGTGACCCCTGTCGCCGTGATCTCCGATCCGGATCGCACCTTGAAGGTCGGCATCTCCAGCCCGCATCTGATCGCGGCAGCCGCCATCTGCGACCCGGAACTGACGATGACATGTCCCCCGGGACTGACGGCGATCGCGGGTGCAGACGCGCTGACACATGCAATCGAGGCTTTTACCGCCGTCAGGCGCGGCACTGACCCCAGCCTCCCGCAACAGCATGTCTTCATCGGAAAGAGCGCGCTGACCGATCATTTTGCGCTGCTCGCGATCAAGCTGCTTGGCCGCAGTCTCGAGAAGGCATACAGCGACCCCGCCGACGAGGACGCTCGGGCCGATGTGATGATGGGCGCGCTTGCTGCCGGCTGTGCGTTCGGTACGGCCGGAACGGCGGCGGCGCACGCGGTGCAATATCCGGTCGGCGCCCTCACCCACACCGCTCACGGGCTGGGTGTCGCCACCATGTTGCCGTATGTCATGAAGTACAACAGGGCCGCCGCGGCCGCCGAGATGGCCGAGATCGGCCTCGCCCTTGGTCTCGACGGGAGGGACCGGAGTGCCGGTGAGATGGCCGACGCGACGATCGACGAGATCGGCCGGCTGTTTGGAGCGATCGGGATCACGCCTTCGCTGGCCAAGCTCGGGCTTCCCGCCGACAAGCTCGATTGGACGGCCGAACAGGCGCTCGGCATTGACCGTCTCATCAAGAACAATCCGCGGCCATTCGATCTGGCAGCCATGCGGGGCCTGATCCAGGCAGCCTATGATGGCGACCTCGCCACCTACGTCATGTGAGCAATCGAGGAGCAGGCCATGAACATATCTCATCAGGTGCTGGAGGACGATCAGGACACTGCCGACTTCCATAGATTCTCCCACGGCTTGTATATCGGCGGCCAATGGAGGCAATCCGCCGACGGCAGGGAAATCCAGGTCGTGGACCCTTCCACGGAAGCGGTGATCGCCGCCGTTCCCGATGCGACGATCGAAGATGCCGCGGCCGCCGTGGAGGCTGCGGCCAAGGCCGCCGATGGCTGGCGCACAACGGCACCCCGCAAGCGTTCCGAAATCCTCAGACGTTGCTTCGAGCTGATGACGCAACGTTCTGAGACGCTGGCAACCCTGATCTCGCTGGAAAACGGCAAGGCACTCCGGGACGCACGTGGCGAGATCGCCTATGCTGCGGAATTCTTTCGCTGGAATGCCGAGGAAGCCGTTCGCATCACAGGTGAATTCGGGATGGCGCCTTCCGGCACGAACCGGATCGTGGTCGATTACGAGCCCATCGGCATCTGCGTCCTTGTCACGCCCTGGAACTTCCCTGCCGCCATGGCGACGCGCAAGATCGCGCCCGCCTTGGCTGCCGGGTGCACGGTAATTTTGAAGCCAGCTAGCGAGACCCCGCTCACGGCCTACGCGCTTGCCGCGCTCTACCAGGAAGCAGGCGTTCCGCCAGGTGTGGTGAACGTTCTGACAACCTCCAGTCCCGGCCCTGTGACGGCCGCGATGCTGGCCGATCCGCGGGTGCGGAAACTCTCCTTTACCGGCTCGACGGGTGTCGGGCGCGTTCTGCTGGCCGAGGCGGCAAAGCACGTGGTTTCGTGTTCGATGGAACTTGGCGGCAACGCGCCATTCCTTGTGTTCGATGACGCGGATCTCGACGCGGCGGTCGACGGGGCGATGGTGGCGAAGATGCGCAACGCCGGCGAGGCCTGCACGGCTGCAAACCGCATCTATGTCCAGTCCGGCGTTTATGACGCCTTTGGCGAAAGCCTCGCCAGGCGGATGTCGGCACTCAAGGTCGGCGCCGGCACGGACGCGGCCACGGAGTGCGGGCCGATGATCACCAGGAAGGCCGTCGACAAGATCGGCCGGCTGGTCAACGATGCTGTCGCCCGTGGCGCGCGGGTGCTGTGCGGGAGCAAGGCAGGCTCGGGAACGGGATACTTTTATCCGCCGACCGTGCTCTGCGACGTCCCGGCCGAGGCGGAGATGGCGCATGAGGAAATTTTTGGGCCGGTGGCGCCGATCTCGAGATTCGAGACGGAAGCCGATGTCATCGCGCGCGCCAACGACACCGAATACGGTCTTGCCGCCTACATCTACACGCGCGATCTTGCGCGTGGAATGCGGGTGGCATCCAAGATCGAAGCCGGGATGATCGCTCTCAACCGCGGCTTGATGTCCGATCCGGCAGCACCCTTCGGCGGGGTGAAGCAGAGCGGCCTCGGCCGCGAGGGCGGCCAGCATCACGGCATTGCCGAGTTCATGGAGGCGAAATACCTCGCCATCAGCATCTGAGCGGAGGAAGAGTGCAAAGCGATCCGTTTCGCATCCGCGACTACGTCGCGGATTTTGACAAAATCGTGCAGGACATTGTTCACCGCAGCGAGGCCGTTCGCGCAACCATTCCAATGGCTGCGGACGTTGCCTATGGGCCGGATCAGACCGAAACCATCGACCTGTTCTTTCCCACGGGCAAAAGAAGCGGCCTGCCGGTGCACATGTTTATCCATGGCGGCTACTGGAGAATGTTCTCCAAGCGCGACTACTCATACGTCGCGACGACGATTACCCAGGCGGGTGCGATTGCCGTCATCGTCGACTATGCTCTGATGCCCAACGTCAGAATGGCTACGATCGTCGACCAGGTGCGCCGCGCCAAGCAGTGGGTTCTCGCCCATATCGCCGACCATGGCGGAAACCCGGCAGAACTGACTGTCAGCGGTCATTCGGCCGGAGCACATCTTTCAACGTTTCTGTTCAACAGCGAGAATACCCCCTCGAATGTGCGGGCAGCTCTTCTGCTCGGCGGGCTCTACGATTTGAAACCGCTCCAGAACTCCTTTCTCGCCAACGAGATTGGAATCACCGATGAGGAAGTCGCCATGTTTACACCTCTTGCCTATCGGCATGATCCTCAAACCAAGGCGACGGTTCTGGTCGGAGCCAATGAGACGCCGCCTTTCCATCAGCAAGCAGATCGATTCAAACAGAACCTGCTGCAGCGGGGTTCGCCGGTAACGTCGCTTGTTCTCACGAACCGCAACCACATGGACAGTGTCAGAGATCTCGGCGTGCCAGGGAGCCAGGCGGGTGGTTGCCTGACGAAACTGATTGCCAACGACAGCCGCTAGACAGCCGCTAGCCCTCCCTGCAGACATGCCGGCCATCACCCATGGCGGCTTAACTGCAATGCCGTCTGCGTCCAACCGGGAATTGCTCCGCCCGTGACACTCGTCAGACCGCCTTGAGATACTCGACCCATTGCGGGGTCTGCATCACCGAGCGCGCGCGCATATATTTCCACGCCCCGTATTTGTAGAAATCGAAGTCGAGCGCCGATACGACGTTCTGCACCATCGCCCAGGTTCCCCACTTCACATCGGCGAGCACCTTGTGCACGACCAGCCGGGCCTTCAACCGAGGGTCAAACCTGCCGAAATATTCCTCGATGACTTCCGCCTCGACCGCATCGGAGAAGAACATTTCCCCGCACCAGATGCCGAGTTCGTAACAGCGATCGTTGTTTGCCGCATACTCATAGTCGATCAGCATCATCGACCGGTCGGGCGCGATCATGAAGTTTCCGGGCATCGGATCGTTGAAGCATGGAACCAGGTCGATACCCGAAGCCTCGAGCGCCGCCCGTGCCAGCAGGTATTGGCGATGCAGCCACGCAAAATCCGCCGGCAGCGCGCCTCCGAGCTCGCCGACCTGATCGACATGCTCGTCGATCATGTCGAAGACCGTCTTGGTCAGCGACAGCAGGCCCGAATCGTTGAAGCGCCGGTAGAGACCCAGCACCGAGCGGCGTACATCCGGGTCGAGGAAATCACGATTGGTACAGGAGCGCCGCCCCTCCATGAAATCGGCAATCTCGACGCCGCGTTCGTCCAGATAGCCGTAGACCGCGGGTCCGATACCGAGCGAGTGGGCGCGCCGGCTCGCCTCCGCCGCCGCTTTTCGGTCGATGAACATCTCGGTGCCCCGGCCCGGAACCTTCACGAAATAGCTCTCTGACTGTCCCGCGATGCGAACGCGCCAATTGGAATTGCTGATGCCGCCATGCACCGGCCGGTAGCGGAGATCGCGGCCGGTCCATGGTTCGACGGCACAGATGACGGCCTCGATCTCCCGCTCGGCTTCGCTCACCGCCTCGCCCGGCCGCTTCTCAATCATATAGGGCCTCCTTGCAGCCACTCAAAGCCGTCTCAACTTCAGTTCGAAGTCCGGATGGCGAAGAGCCATCCGGCAGCGCAGCAACCGCCACTGCGCGTATTTCAGAAACTCGATGTCGCCGCGCGGCGATGTCGAGTTCAACAACAGACCCCATAGCCCCCACATCAGATCGTCCGCCGCCGCATATGCACGGCAACGGTTGAGGGAAGCCTGACGGAACGACCCCTCGAACATCTCAAGCGCCGGCCGCATCTCTTCTTCGAACGGAAAGGCCTCGTTGAGTAGAATGCCGACCTCGTAGAGGGGATCGACATTGCGGGCGTCGTCGAAATCGACGAGCTGAACCGCCCCGTCCTGGCTTATCATGATGTTGGAGGCGAGGCCGTCGGCGTGGCTCGGCCGGGCATCGTAACCCGCAGCGGTGATCGCGCGCTCGATCTCGCCGACGCCGTCGAGCATCCACCAAAGATCGTCCGGGCGGTCGACGCCGGCGGCTTTGCGGGCGTCGTCCAGCACCCGGATCCTGTCGAATACCGTCCACGACAAAGTAAATGGCCGCGATCCGTGGATCGCCTTTTTGAGCGCGATGACCTGTTCCATCACGTCCGCCCTTCGCAGATCGTCCATGCGCGCCGTTTTCCAACCGGTCGGCAAGAGATCGAAGACGATCGCATCGGCGTCTCGCGCAAGATGCCGGGGGCTTGGCGTGCAGCCCAGTCCGGCGGCGATGGAGGCGGCTTCAAACACGGCCTCCAGATCGACGAACGCCTTCTGGTCGGAGTTCACGATCTTCAGGAAATAGGCCGGAGACGACTGGTCGACCGCCACCAGCCATGCTTCGCTGTCGACGCCGCGATGCGAGGGCGATGCGATACCCGGAGAGGCGGGCGCAAAACCGATCTGTTTTCCCGTCCAGTCCGCGACAGAGGTGAGCGCCGCCTCGGCACGAACTTCCGCGGGGGTGGAGGCTTCGCCGATCGTCTTCATCGTCTAGCCCTTCAGTTCTTCAGGATGTTGCCGTCGACGCAGAACCGCCACAGCATCCCCGCGAGCAGTTCCGTCCCCAGGAGCCGATCCTCGGGCGTGGTAAACTCCGTCGGATGGTGGATGACACCGCCGACGCTCGGCACCCCGATAACGATCGCTGGTGTCACCGCCGACATGCTGACGGCGTCGTGCCCACCGATCGTGTCGAGCCGCAGCACGGTCTGCCCGAGCGATTTGGCGGTCTGTTCGGCCAGATCGATCAACCCGGCGTCGAAGCCTCCCGCCCGCCTGCGGTCTATGGACCGGACTTCGAAAGACGTGTTGGCGCGGGCGGCACAGGTCTCGATCTTCTCCTTGAGTTCCGCTTCGGCGGACGCCAGAAGCTCGGCGCTTCCCGACCGCAGTTCGATGAACATCACCGTTTCTCCCGGCACGACATTCGGTGAATTGGGATAGACTTCCAGCCGCGCCGCCGAGGTGTGCAGATCCGGACCGGCCTTGTCGGCCATGTCCCTGAGCTCGGCGATCAGATAGGCGGCAGCAAGCAGCGCATCCTGCCGCTCGGCCATCGGTGTAGGACCGGTGTGGGCCTGCCGGCCGAGATAGGCGAGGCGATATTTGACGGCACCCCAGAAACGGGTGAATGCCCCGATCCGCAGGCCGGCCTTCTCGAGATGGGCCGAGCCCTCGATGTGGATCTCGATCAGGGCGTCCGGCACCACGCGAGCGGCCTCGCCCGCATAGCCGATTTCCGACAGCGCCTCGGCCACCGAAACGCCGGAACCGTCCCGGCGCGCCAGCGCGAAATCGAGGTCGATCTCGCCGGAATTGACGCTGCTGCCAAGCAGGCTGGGCTGGAACCGCGCACCTTCCTCGTTGGTCCAATTGACGATGACGAAGTTGCATTTCGGCGTGATGCCGGTTTCGGCCACCCGGCGCCTTATCGCCTCTATCGCGCTGCAGGCGGCGATCACCCCATAGGCGCCGTCAAAGCGGCCGCCATTCGGCTGACTGTCGAGATGCGAGCCGCACATGATGCAGGGCGCATCCTTGCCGGCCCAGTCGAGAAATCCGTACATGTTGCCGATCGCGTCGATCTCAAGACGCAGGCCTTCCTGCGCGAACCATGCAGCCAGCCAGTCCCGTGCCAGTCCATCCTCGCGGGACAGTGTCAGTCGCGTCATCGAGCCGTCAGGACCACCGCCGAAGGCGGAAACCTCATCCATCATCCGATGGAGGGCTTCGGCGTCGATGCCGGGAAAAGCCGACGGGTCCTTGCGAATTTCAAGCATAGAGCACCTTTACCTGCGTCTGATCCATTTGCGCGGCGAAGTCCGCCTTGAGCGGAGCGTCGGTGATCAGGATGTCGACGTCCCGGAATTCGTATGTGCAGATGGAGCCCTGCCGGCCAAATTTGCTGCTGTCCGCCAGCATGACGCACTGTTTGGAGTGCTTTCGCAGCGCGCGGCGAATGTTCGCCTCGTCCGGTCCGAGGTCCATGAAGCCGAACCTGCTGTCGACGGTTGCAATGCTAACGAAGGCGATGTCGAACAGATGCCGCGTGACGAGATCGACCGGATCCGGCCCCATGAAGGCCCGGTAGCTCGCCCTGACGTCGCCGCCGACCGCCACGAGATTGGGATGTCCAGCATCGGCAAGCAGCGCGATGATGTCGAGCGAGTTGGTATAGACGGTGATATCAGGCCAGTTCCTCAGATGCTTGGCGAACGCCAGCGTCGTCGTGCCGGCGTCGACGAATATCTTGATGTGGTCTCTGAGCAGGGTCGCCGCACGTTCGGCGATGCGCGCCTTCTCGCGCGCGTTCAGCCGCATCCGGTCGGCGATGGGCTCGTCGGCGTCCGGCCGCGGCTTGACGCCACCACCATAGATGCATCGCAGGTGCCCCTCGAGTTCCAGTTGCTTCAGGTCGCGACGCACCGTTTCCCGGCTGACATGGAAATGCTCGGCGAGTGCCTGCACCGATACGCGCCCGTGCTTCTCGAGTTCGGCAAGCGCGTATTGCATGCGATCTTCAGGATCGCTCATGCGGATTTCGCTTCCATCGGTATGTTCCTCCCCGTCTTTTCTTGTCGATCATGCGGCGGCGCGGGTTCCCATTGTTTCAACCAGGAAGCAGGCCGCCAACTCGCCGTGATTTCGCGCCGTCAGCGTCGGGCTCTCGGCACGGCACCGCTCGAAGGCATGCGGACAGCGGCTGGCGAAACTGCAACCCGGCGGCAGGTCGATCGGGCTCGGCGGCTCTCCCTCGAGCAGGCATTCCTCCGGCTTGTAGCGGCGCTCCTCCAGTGTCGGAACCGCGCTCAACAGCGCCTTCGTGTAAGGATGCCCGGGATCGAAGAAAAGACGCTCATTGTGGGCGATCTCCACCACCTCGCCGAGATACATCACAGCGACCCGGTTGCAAACGCGGCGGACCATTGCAAGGTCATGCGAGATGAAGACGTAGGTCAGGCCGTGCTCGGCCTGCAGCTTTTCGAACAGCGCCAGCAGGCGGAACTGCTCGGTCTGGTCAAGCGACGACAGCGTCTCGTCCATGATGAGCACTTTTGGCTCGAGCACCATGGCGCGGGCGACATTGACGCGTTGGCGTTGGCCGGCGCTGAGCCCAAGCGGCAATTCATCGTAGAGGTTTGCCGGAAGCTCGACCTCGGCCATGACCGCCAGGACGCGTTCGCGTATCTCCTTCGCATTGCGCATGCCGTGCACGCGCAGCGGATCCTCCAGGATCGCGCCGATCGATGTGCGCGGCGGCAGCGAGTTGAACGGATCCTGCAGCACCAGCTGAAAATCGCGCCGGAACTTCAGCAGCGTCTTTCCCCTCAGTTTCGAAAGATCCTCGCCATTGCAGATGACGCTGCCGCTGTCTGGAAACTCCAGGCGGCTGAGAAGCCGCATCAGGGTGGACTTGCCGCAGCCGGACTCGCCGACCACGCCGAAATTCTCGCCCGGCATGACGTCGAAGGTGACATTGCGCACGGCGCGAACCTCGCTGTGGGCCGCGAACGTTCCCCGTTTGCGAACACGGTAGGTGCGGGTTGCGTCGCGTATGCTGATCGTTGGCATGGCCGCGTTCGTCGTACGCGGAACGGCGACCGCTTCGCTCGTCCAGATTTTCGGAATCTGGCTGATCAACTGCAACGTATAGGGATGCTGCGGCGCGTCGATGAGCCGCTGCGGGGTGTTGCGCTCGACGATCCTGCCTTCGGACAGCACCAGGACCTGATCGGCCGCCTCCTTGACCGTCGGCAGCGACGAGGAAACGAACACCACCGCGGTGTCGAAACGCTCCGTCAACTCGCGCATCAGACGCAGGACCTGCGCCGCGACTGTCACGTCGAGCGGCTGGGTGACGTTGTCGGCGACGAGAAAGGCTGGATTGCTGATCAAAGCGTCGACAATCAGCGCGCGCTGCATCATGCCGCCGCTGAATTGCGAGGGATACTCGTCGAAGCGCAACCGTGGCGAGGGAATGCGGACCGCTCCAAGAAGGTCGATGACCCGCTTGCGGGCCTCCGATGGATCGATGCCGGGCACCACGGCGCTGAGTTTCTCGACGATCTGGCGGCCGACCGGCAAAGTCGGATCCAGCGCTCCCATGGGATTGGCACCGACATAGGCGATCTCTCTGCGCAGCAGTCGCATCCGTCCGCCGGCCAGGTCGAGGATGTTCTGCGACTTGTACTCGACCGAGCCGGACGAGATGCGCAGCGGCGGGTCGATCCAGTTGACCAGGGCTCGCGCCAGAACGGTCTTGCCCGAACCGCTGGCTCCGATGATGCCGACGATTTCGCGCGGGGCGAGATCGAAGCTCACATCGGAGACGACCGGCCGGGCGCCCGCGCCCGTGCCCACTTCCACGCCGAGATTCTTGACCGACAGGACCGGGCTGCTGTTCACGACACGCCTCCGTAGATCCGGTTGCGGGCCCGCTCGAGCGAAGCGCCCATCAGGTTGATGCTGGTCAGGGTAAGGCACAGGAACACCCCCGGCATAGTGGCGATCCACCATGCATTGAGCAGGTATTTCCTGCCGTCGGCGATGATGTTGCCGAAGGTCGGCGTCGGAGGCTGCACGCCGAGGCCGATGAAGCCGAGGATCGACTCGAAGATCATCATGCGCGCCACGTCGAGCACCGACACGAAGATGATCGGCGGCAGCACCAGCGGCGCCAGCAGCCAGACCATGATGCGAAAATCCGAAGCCCCGCTGACCTGGGCGGCGCGCACATATTCGCTCTTGCGTTCGGTCATCACGACGCTGCGCGTGACGCGGGCATAGACCGGCCAGCTCGAAAGGCCGAGTACAAGGATGATCGCCGGAATCGTCGGCCGCGATACCCCCAGAACGGTAATCGCGAGGATGATCATCGGGATGGAGAGCTGCGCGTCGGTGATCCGCATGATCACCATGTCGATCCTGCCCCCATAGTAACCGGCGAGCGTGCCGAGCGAGCAGCCGATGATCAGCATCACCACCACGGTGGACAGGCCGATCAGCAGGGAATAGCGCAAGCCCACCAGACTGCGCACGAGCATGTCGCGACCGATCTGATCGGTGCCGAGCGGTGCCGCCCAATTCCATTTGTCGCCGAGGAAGGGTGGCGACTGCAAACGGCCGGCGACGTTCATCTTGGTGGGGTCGATGCCGCTCAAGGCCGGGTAGAGCAGCGCCGCGAGACCCAGCAGGGCGAAGATCACGAGGCCGACCCGGAATTCGTTCGACGCCAGCGCCGCCTTCCATATCCGCCGAGACAGCGAAGCGCCGCGCTGCGCTTCCGGCGCGGTTACCTTCATGCTCAGATGGGTTTGCACGACGCTCATCAGTATTCCAGTCTCGGATCGATCAGAGTTGCGACCAGATCGACCGCGATGTTGATCAGGACGAAGATGGCGCTGGTGACGATCGCGATGCCCTGAATCAGGGGAAAGTCGCGCTGCAGCACGGCGTTGATGGTCAGAAGCCCCAGTCCGGGATAATCGAAGATGAATTCGATCACGAGCACGCCGCCGAGCAGGCCGCTGATCTGGATGCCGAGAAGGTTGAGCAGCGGAACCGAGGCATTGCGCAGCGCGTGCGCGAAGATGATCCGACGCTGGCTGAGCCCGCGCACGCGGCCGACGGCAATGAACGGCATCATCATTGCCGAGGAAATCGAGCCGGTTAGCGTCCGGATCAGAACTGGCGAAAGTTCGACAGCCAAGACGATCGCCGGCAGGATGGTGTAGGCAAAGCCCTTGTAGCCGATCGCCGGCAGCCAGCCGAGCTTCACGGACAGCAGCAGCGCAAGCACGATGCCGAGCCAGAAACCCGGCAGGGATATGAAGATCGACGACACGTAAAAGGCGACCCTGTCCGGCCATCGTCCAGGAGACAATCCGGCCGGGATGCCGATCAGGAACGAAAAGAGCATCGCGAACACGATCGCCAGAAAGGCGAGTTGCAGCGTCATCGGCAGGGTCTCGCCGATAAGGGTGAGCACGTCGGCGCGCTCGCCGCGCGTGGCATCCCCGAAACTAGATCCGCCGGTTGAGGCGCCGCTGGCCGGCCGAACGAACGACTGGCCGAGGTCGCCCCTGACGACGCCGCTCATATAGCGCCCGAATTGAACCAGCACCGGGTCGCGAAGCCCCATCTCCTTGGCGATCTGCTCGATCAGCGCCTCGGGCGCCATTCCGCCCGCCATCAACCGGACGGGATCGCCCGGAACGACACGAAGCAAGGTGAATATCAGCAGCGTTACAAGAAAAATGATCAGCGCACCCTGGGCCAGGCGGCGGACAAGAAAGCTAATGATGAACATTCCATCTCCTGCGGCGGACGAAGCCCGAGGACTGGTTGCCGGCTCTCCTTCTCCCCTTGTGGGAGAAGGTGGCCGAGCGAAGCTCGGTCGGATGAGGGGTGTTCCAGCCTGGCACCATCCGCGATCCTTCCAGCACCCCTCAACCGTCTTGGCGCTGCGCGCCAATCCACCTTCTCCCACAAGGGGAGAAGGCAAGACAGGGCCGCGCTTCGACGACTGCCACGGCCCGGGTTGTTTCTTCCGGGCCACGGCTGGCGCCAATCAGGCGAACGCCCCCTTCGACGCATCCATCGAACCGTCCGGATAGATGAAGAGCCCCGTAAGAGACTTGTCCATCGCGTGGATCATGACGGAGGTGAACAGGGAGAACGACGGCACCTTCGCGGCAATCATCGGCATGGTCTCGGTTTGGAGGATCTGCTTGCGCTCCTCGAGCGACGCCGCGCTGCGCTCCTTGTCGAGTGAGGCGTCCAGTTCGGGATCGACGATGCCGGTGATGCGCTTGGACGAGGAATGGAAATGCGTGCGCAGCACGAGGTCCGGCTCCGGCGATCCGGTCGACCAGCCGCAGTCGACCATATGGCCCGGACCGCCGCCGGGACGGTCGTAGAGACGCTCATTCCACGCCGCGATCTCCAGCACCGACAGCGTGACGGGGAACCCCTGCTCCTGCAGCATGGCAGTGATCACCTCGCCATACTCCTTGGTCTTGGGATAGAACCCGACCGAGGTGATGTATTCGAGTTCGGGCAGGCCCTGCCCCTTCGGAAAACCTGCTTCGGCGAGCAGGGCCTGGCACTTCTCTGGGCTGTATTCGGGATAATTGGGCAGGTCGATATAACCGAACTTCACCGGCGAGACATAATTCGCGGAGGCATGGCCGGCTTCGCCGAGGATTTCGAGCAGCATGGACCGGTCGATCGCGTGACAGGCCGCCATTCGCACGCGCGGGTCGTCGAAGGGCGGCTTGGAACAGCGGAACCACAGATACTTGTTCTCGACCGAGACCACGCTGCTGATCGCCACATTCTCGTTACCTTTGAGGGTCGCCACCTGCTCCGGTTCGAGCCGCTCCACGATGGACGCCTGGCCGTTCATCAGCGACAGCATGCGGGTGGTCGAATCGCCAACGAAATTGAAGCTGATGCCGGGGATGGTCGGCGCCCCGAGGAAGTAGCCCGGGTAGGCCTCCAACACCGTGTCGTTGCCTCGCTGCTCGACGAACTTGTAAGGCCCGGTGCCGTTAAGGCGCTGCGAAAGCGGCCCGCTCGGCCCAGCGGCGATGTCGGTTGCCGACAGCATCGGCAGGTAGGAGGCGAGGAAGATGAACAGGTGCGCCGGATAGCCGCCCTTCGATGTGTCGACGATCACCGTGTAGTCGTCCGGCGTCGTGATTGTCAGCGTCTCGGTCGGGCCTGGATACCATTGCGCCGGC
The DNA here is from genome assembly GCF_003952585.1 of Mesorhizobium sp. M6A.T.Cr.TU.016.01.1.1. Classification (NCBI taxonomy): domain Bacteria; kingdom Pseudomonadati; phylum Pseudomonadota; class Alphaproteobacteria; order Hyphomicrobiales; family Phyllobacteriaceae; genus Mesorhizobium; species Mesorhizobium sp. M6A.T.Cr.TU.016.01.1.1. The sequence goes on along the minus strand of NZ_CP034452.1, from coordinate 4,160,138 downwards.
CGGTCGGGCTGCGAGCCGTATTCGAACGTCGCCTTGACGTCTTCCGCCTTGAACGGCTTTCCGTCGTGGAACTTCACCCCTTCACGCAGCTTGATCTCAAGCTTGGTCGGCTCAAGCAAGGTGATCTTTGTGGCGAGCTCGTAGATGACCTCGTCGGGACTTTCGACGCGCATAGGCGTGCGCGTCAGGAACCCCATGACGAAACCCTCGATGTTCTTCTGCGACAGCGTCGTGTGCGCCGTCGGATCCCAGTTGCCGGTGATGTTCTCGGCCGACAGGAAGACCAGTTGCTTGCCCGCCTGCGCAGCCGCGCCAGAGACCAGGAATTCCGGGTTGATCACCATAAGACCGGCGCCCGCTCCGAACGCCGCCATGCCCTTCATGAAATCACGCCTGCTTGACTCGGTCATATGTCGTTCCCCTTTTTTCATTATGTGGTTTTGTGGTTTTTCTTACGTTAGCCAAAACTCTCCACTTGGCAACACGGATTCTGCTGTGCGCTGCTGATACTGCGCCAAAAAAGCGCAATTGCCTTACAATGTTGATATTTTGGGCATATTGACGCGAAAACGTTCTGCTGGAGAAACGCCGAGATAGCCTCATTGCCCAATAAGGCGGCATTGGATTAGGTTGTGGAGTGGTGTGGTTTCTTCCAAAACGTCGCAAAGCCAAACGCTGCGCGAAAATATCTCGCGGGAAGAAAATCAGCCATTCAACCGGAACATGCAGCCGCAATTTGCGGATGTCGGCTGGAGCATGGCGCTGAAGGCATTTGCGTAATCAACACGCCTCAGCGAGGGAAAAGAACCTCACCCATTCCAAGCACCGCGTTGTCGCCGCCATATTTTTGCGGCGCATTGCCCAGAAGCGGCCGTTTCAAAATACCCTCGGCGATCAGATGGCGATCGACGATGGCGGCAAAAACGCTCTCCGGCGCGCCGCATTCGACGAAGCTCGGCGACAGACTTTTCGGCGCGCGATCGAGCAGGATCGAACCGCGGCGCATCAGGTAGCCGGGCATTTCGCCGGTGCCGCCGGCCACCACCAGCGTGCCGGCGATCATGCGGCTGCCGGCATTGTCGCCTGAACCCTTCAGCACCGCGATCAGGCCGCGCCGCATGCGGTCGGCGGCAAAAGCGCCCGCTTTGCCCCTGACGATCAGCACGCCGCCATTCATGCCGGCCAGCTCCCCGGCGAGCGGCGCACCGAGGTGATCGCCGGCGTTGCCTGTTATTTCAAGCCTGCCGCCGCGCATTCCGGAGCCGGCATGCGGACCCGCATTGCCTTCGATCGTCAGCTTGCCGCCGCGCATGGCGCGCCCGGCCTGGGCGCCGGCATTGCCGACGACACGAACCGAACCGCCCCGCATGCCTTCCGCCACGCGATCGAGGCGCGCGCTTCCACCTTCGAACACGATGTCCAGCGGATCGTTGCCGGCGACGCGAAAAATATCGCCGACCTTCGATCCATGCTTCGACATGCCGATCTGGATTCTTTCGATATCGCGCCTTTCGATCCCGGCAAGCCGCTCTGGCGTCAGCGGCGACAGGTCAAGGCGCTCGGGCGGCTCGGCGACAAGGGTGAAGGTCAGCGCCTTCATGGCAGCATATCCTTCAGCGAATAGATGAATTTGCCGAGCTTGCCGCCGTAATTGCCGGCGCTTATGCGAACCGCGCCTCGCTTCGGCCCGAGCTCGATGACGGCGTTGATGCCGGCCTTCATCGCGGCGGCAACGGCATCGTTGGTCTCGCCATCGATGACGATTTCCAGGACGGCGTTGATGTCGGGACCGAGCTCACTCCTGACGACACCGCGCAGTGTCGGCGCGTAGGCTTCGTTGGCCGAGGCGATCATGCCCTTGTATTTACCGCCGATCTTGGAACCCGAACGGGCAATGCCGCCCGGAAACGGCACGATCGCGCCGGGCACCAGGCCTATCGCGGCGACCGCGGCCTCTGCGGCAACCAAGGCCTTGGCGCTGCTTTCAGCCATGACGAAGAAATTGCCGCCGCCGACGGCATCCTTCGTCAGCCCGGTCGTTGCTTCGCACAGGAATTCGCCATCCATGACGGGAACGCGCCAAAAATGCCGGCCGCCGATTTTCTTGGAGATCTGCCAGCCGTCGCCAAAATAACGCAGCGCCGAACCGAGCTTCAACTCGGCGCTGCCCTCCAGTCCGGCGAAGCAGGCCGAACCCGGCGAGGTCAAGACACACTGGCCGACGCGATTGAGCAGTTGTTTCTGCAGTTCGTCTGTTCCCATCGCAAAGATCATCACGCGGCAGCCGGGCCGGCCATCCGGTGTGGCCGATGGCGGCAGTTCGACGTCGATTGCCGCTTCGCAGCCGCAGCCGATCACCGAGGTGGCAAAGCCGGTCATGGTGATCGCCGCCTGGCGAGCCCATTTCCGGTTCGGCGCGGTGATGATGATGGCGGTCGCGCGCATGCCGAAGGCCTCGGCAAAGGTATCGTCGATCACTATGCCATTTACGCTCACGTTCGGCATGCAACCTCGCCGAATGGCTGTTCGCGCGCGATCGCGGAATCTGGGAAATTGAACCAGTCCAGCGACAGGCCGTAGCGCTGCTGGTGATAGTCCTCCAGACGCCGCACCATTGCCTTGTCCGGCGACGGATTGAGCCTGAGCGCCTTGCCCCACCGGTAATGGGTGATCTCTCCATCCTGCACGACGAGATCGCCATCCTTGAAGACATATGCCGCCTGCCCCAGCATTTTCGCGATGTTCCCGTCCCTGCGGTAGACAGCGATATCGGCTATGGCGCCGGCGCCGAGGTGGCCCCGGTCTGTTAGCCCGAGCAGCTTGGCTGGGGCCGCGCGCGTCATGATGGCAATTTCCTCGAACGTGTATTCGCGGTCGATTGCGGCCAGGGTGGAGAGCGCCATGGCGGATTTTGGGAGTCCGGCAATCATTTCGGTGCGCGCTTCCCGGCTCATCAGCAGCTCGAACAGAGCCGGGTAGACGGTAAAGGGCGCGCCATTGGGATGATCGGTGGTGAAGAAGACACGCCAGGGATCGTTGATCAGGAGAAAAAGCTCGAGCCCGATCGCCCACTGCATCGCGCCATAGAAATCCTTGCCATAGCTGTAGGGCACGATGCCGCCGCCATTGCCGTCGCCGTCATGAATGACGGATTTCTTCGGGCTCGCGCTGCCACGCGCCGAAAACTGCCGCATGACGTCGGAGGAGACGGTGACCGTCTGGCCGAACATCACCTGGCCGATATCGATGGTGACTTCCGGCGTCGCGTTGACCAGTTCGGCGAGACGCGCCGCGGCCGAGGAAAACCTGCGCTTGCCTTCCGTGCCGTAGCCATAGAACTGGAGGTGGGCGAGGTGCATCGGCAACCCCTCCGCTGCCGCGATCGTCGCGGCCGCCGTGTCCGCCGATCCGGGACTGCCCAGATTGTTGCAATGGACATGCAGAGGGTGCGGGACGCCAAGGCTGTCGACGGCGGCCTGCAGCGTCTTGACGATCTTGCGCGAGCTGACGCCATAGGAAGGCACCACATCGTCCAGCGAGAAGGTGCGGACGTTTTCCTTGAAGGCGGCCGCCGCGCCGGCGTTGATCACCTTGACCCCAAGCGCCCGTGTCGAGGCGACTGTCCAGGCGACATAGTCCTCGATCATTTGAGACGAAGCGTCGTCGCGGATCATTGACAGCAGGAAATCGTCGTTGCCGAGAATGGCGAGCGTCGCCTTGTCGATGATCGGGATGTCGGCCAATTCGAGATGGGTGTGAAGTGCCGCTCCCGGCGACATAGCCGGCTCGACGACCGTGGTGAAACCCATCTTGGCGTAGAGGCAGCCGGTCTGGAAGGTCGACCAGCCGGCATTGGAGAGCGGCGTCGTCGCCGGCCGCGCCTGATGCGCGGCATGCTGCTCGGGCAGGAGCAGCCGTGCCGTGTTCACATTGCCGCCACCGATGTGGGAATGGATGTCGATGGCGCCCGCCATCACGACGCAGCCGGCAGCGTCGATGGTCCGGTCGGCAGCGCCCCCCGCCGGCGCCGCAACGATCTTATCGTCCCTGATCCAGAGGTCGCCCTTGCCGAGACGACCGTTGACCGGATCGATGATGTCGCCGCCCGCAATTTTCGTCAGCATGGCAACGCGGCCTCGGCGGAGACATGACTGGCGACCAGGCGGATGACAGTCGCAGCGGAGGGCAGTTCGGACGCCGCTCGCGCATCGATCGACCTTAGCGAACCGGTGCGGCTGGAATAGACCACCGCCTCGTGATCGACGCCCGCTTCGCCGATGGCGATGGTGACCGCAGCGCCCGCGACCGGCTTCTGCGTTTTCGCCAACGCGATCAGCGCCATGCGGTTCCTTTTCTTCTGCGGCTGGACAATTGAGGAGGAGATCCGCAGGTGCAGGTCGGCTTCGCCGGCAGCGATCATGCGCGCGACATCGTAACGCCAGGGATCGAATTCCGGGAAGCCGCGCGCAAAGCCCGTGCGCAGCGGAAAACCCGCCATCCAGGTCGAGGCGAGCGCGCTTCCCCATCCGTTTTCGCGCGCCGGCAGATGAAGGCCGGATGCGCGTGATTTGCGGTTGAGATCGGCGATCAGTCCTTGCAGCATCTCCAGCGCCAGCCCTTCGGTTGCGTCGCCTGAAAACAGGAAGACTGGAAAATGCGCAGCCTCCAGGGCTTTGGCGAAATCGTCGAAGTTCGACACCGGCTGCGAAGTCTGACGCCCCCTGCACTGCGTCCTCAGCGCCGCCAGCGTCGCGCCGAGGCTTGCCTCGCCGCAGGAGAGGAGCGTCGCCGTCCGCCCGTTGCTCAACGGCGGCGCAGACGCCCCGTTCGACCCGACCAGAAAGATTTCACGTTGATTCTTGCCTGTGAGATCGGGGGCCGAGAGATCGGGAACCGTGGCCGAGAGTTCGCCGACAAATTCATGATGGATTTGCGGGAGTTCGCCCACGATCACCACGACATCGGCGCGCCGGCGCGTCTCGCCGGGCGCGACGGTCATCGCGCCTTTGTCGGTAAAAAGCGCGGTCTCCCGGGAAACTGCCGCGCCATCGGCATGATCGTATGCCGCGCCAACCCGCTCAGCCAGCGCGATCGCCGCCCTGGTGCCGTGTATATCCGTATCCAAGCTGAAAACCGGGCACCGGCTCGACCCCAACAACGCAGCGGCATGTGCAGCCGCGCGCTCGACCAGCGTTTCCCGGTTGCCGATCCAAGCAACCGCCATTCACTACGCTACTTTCTGGTGCCGGCCCGATCCTAGACGAAACTGGATCGGCCGTGAACCCCGCCTGCCAGCAGATTAGCGAATGTTTTCATACGCCATCAACAAATTCCGACCGCGCTTAATCATATTTGATGTAAGCGAAGCGCTGATCGGTCGGCGGAGTGCCTTCCAGCGCGCCGCCTTCCTTGGCCGGCTGCCACTGGACAACATCCTCGATCTTTTTGGCCAGCTCGAAGTCTTTGTCGGTGATGCCCTTCGCTGCATGGTTCATCAGGCGCACCTCGACCCAGGCATAGGACGCCGTGATGTCGGGATGGTGCCACGCCGCCTCGGCGAGATGGCCGACCGTGTTGATCACCATCAGTGTCGATTTCCAGCTGTGGGTCTTGTATTTGCGCCGGATCCAGCCGTTCTCGTAGCGCCACTTCGGCAGCTCCTTCTCGAGCCGGTCGGCGATCTCGGCTTCCGAATAGACCTTTTCCTTAGCTGTCTCGCTCATCTCGACCTCCGCGAATGGCCCGGTCCGTTTTCGCGCCGGGGCCAAAGAAGATAAAACGAATGCACTCTCTCCGGCTTGCCCCTTCTACGAAAACAGCTATCATGGCGACGGGCACCTAAACTTCCATGATGCGTCTATGATGCACCCATCGGGGGGTAGATGTCGAATTCTGTCACCATACGAGTGCCCTCCCGCCTGCACCTTGGCTTCCTCGATCTCAATGGTGATACCGGACGTCGCTTTGGCAGCGTCGGGCTACCTCTGAGCGAACCCGAAACCGTCGTCACCCTGTCTCGATCCAGCGAGACCATCGTCGAAGGCCCCGAGAGCCGTCGCGCCGGCGAACATTTGTCGACGCTCTGCAGCCATCTCGGCGTTCGCGGTCAGCACCGGCTGGTGGTCGAGCAGTCGATCCCGAGCCATGCCGGCCTCGGCTCCGGCACGCAGATCGCCCTTGCCGTCGCCTCGGCGCTGCGCACGCTCCACCAACTGCCTCTCGATATCGGCGGCGACGCGACCCTGCTCGATCGGGGCGGCCGATCCGGCATCGGCATCGCCAGTTTCGAAAGCGGTGGTGTCATTGTCGACGCCGGCAAGGACGACAGCGGCAGGCCGCCGCCGGTCGTGGCGCGATTGCCGTTTCCGGAAGAGTGGCGCGTCATCCTGATCCTCGACCATGGCGGGCATGGACTGCATGGCGATGCCGAGATCGCGGCGTTTCGCTCGCTGCCACCCTTCCCGGCATCCGGCAGCGGCGAGATCTGCCGGCGGGTGCTGATGGGCATGATGCCGGCTCTGGTCGAGCACGACCTTCCAGCCTTCGGCGCCGCCGTCGCCGCGATCCAGATGCTGATCGGCACCCATTTCGCCCCGGCGCAAGGCGGCGTTTTCACCTCCAAGCGGGTCGAGAGGGTGGCCCATGCTCTCAATGAAGCAGGCGCCGTCGGCATCGGGCAGAGCTCATGGGGGCCAACAGGGTTTGCCTTCGCCCCATCGCAAGACGCCGCAGTCAGGTTCGTCAGCGCGGTTCAGCAGACAGTTGAGCCCGGCATCGAGATCAGGATCGTCAAGGGCAGGAATTCCGGCGCGAAGATCAGTTCGACCAAACTTGATCTCGTCGGCAGCTGACGGCTCGGCAACACGATCAGGTTCAAGAAGAAAGGCGAGAAATGGCCCGCAAACATATCCTGCACATGCTGACGCCGTTGAAACACATGAGCCCTTTCGACGTGAACATGGCGCTCGATGCAGGCTTCGACGCCGTCGTCCCCTATGTCGACGTAAGCCTCGGCGAGGTGACAGGCCTCGTGCAGGACGCGATCTTTTCGCGCCCGCCCGATGCAGGGGTCGATACCGGCATCTTCATCGCCGGCAAGGATGCCTCGCTGGCGCTCGACATGTTCGACGCAGCGCGAAAGGCGATGGTGCCGCCTTTCCAGGTTTCGGTATTCGCCGATCCGGCCGGCTCGTTCACCACGGCCGCGGCGATGGTGGCCAAGGTCGAAAAAGCGCTGGAGAAGAAATTCGAGCGCGGGCTGAAAGACACGAGGATCGCTGTTTTCGGCGCCACCGGCGTCGTCGGCTTCTGCACAGCCGTCATCGCTGCCAGGGAAGGCGCCCGGGTCACGCTGGTCGGTCATGACGGCATCGAAAGGGTCGGGCAGATCGCGGCTGAGATCAAAAGCCGATTCAAGATCGCCGTCGATGCGGCTGATGGGTCGAGCGACGCCCGGAAGACGAAGCTGGTCGAGGCGAGCGAGGTGATCCTGGCTTGCGCCAAGGCCGGCGTCCAGGTGGTCTCGAAAGCCCAGTTGAAAGACGACGGCCTGCTCATTGCCGCCGACGTCAATGCGGTTCCGCCGGCCGGCATCGAAGGCGTGGCCGTCAACGCCAATAGCGATCCGCTCGAAGCGGCAAAAGCTGTCGGCATTGGTCCGCTTGCCATCGGCAACGTGAAATACAAGGTCGAATTCGGCCTCTTCAAAAGAATGATCGAATCCGAAAAAACCATCACGCTCGATTTCCAGGAAGCATTTTCCCTTGCACGCGAGATTGCCAAGTAACGCCGGATCCCTCCTGATCGCGGCGATTTCAGGCCGGGCGCTGGCTGCTGCCGCGCGCCGCGCCGGCTATCGTCCGCTGGTCGCCGATTTCTTTTGCGACACCGACACGGTCGCGCTCGCCGAACGCGCGGCGATGCTGCCGGGCGACCTGCAGGGCGGTATCGACGGCGAGCGCATCGTCGAGACGCTTCGGCAATTGGCTGGAGACGACCGGCCGGTCGCCATCGTCCTGGGCTCGGGCTTCGAGCGGATGACGGAGACTGTAGACGAGATCGCGCGCCATTTTCCGCTCGCCGGCAATAGTGGCGCCGCGATCCGCCGGATCAAGGACCCGCAATTGCTGGCCGCCGATTGCGCCGAAATCGGCATCCCGCATCCGCAATTCCGATGGGACCGGCCGCCCGATCCGGAGAACTGGGTGGTCAAGACCGCGGGCGGCGCCGGCGGCACGCATATCAGACGGGCCGCCGGAGAAACCCCGATATTACAGTGTCAGGCCCCTGGCGGCCGCTATTTCCAGCGTTTCGTTGCCGGCCGCAGCATCTCGGCCCTGTTCGTCGGCGACGGCAAAACCGCCGATATCGTCGGCTTCAGCCAACAATGGGCGTCCCCCGCCCCGGCAGCGCCCTACCGCTATGGCGGCGCCGTGCGGTTGAGACGCTTCGATCGCAGGCAGGCGGCGATGATCCGCGGCTGGCTTTCAGGCCTGGCGCGCCGCGCCGGCCTGGTTGGATTGTGCAGCGCCGATCTCATTCGCGGACCGGATGGCTACAAGCTCATCGAGATCAACCCGAGGCCAGGCGCCACGCTCGACATTTTCGACGATGCCGACGCGCCGCTGATCGAAGCGCATCTGCGCGCTGCGGCAGGCAGGGCCTACCACCTGCCGCGCTTCGTCGATTCGATGGCATCGATGGTGACCTACGCCGCGGCGCCGATCGCCCAGTTTCCATCGATTGCCTGGCCTGAATGGACTGCGGACCATCAGTCGCCCGGCACCCGTCTTATTGCTGGCGATCCTGTCTGCACCATCTTCGCGCGCGGTCCGAGCGCCGATTTGACCAGGCGGCTCATCAAGGGCCAAGCCAGCCGGTTGCAACACCAATGGGAAGGAGACCGGACATGAAAGATGGTTCGGCATTCCTGAACGACAATGCGCAGCGCATCATCGACGGCATGATCGGCAACGCCGAACGCCTGCGTATCGCCGTTTCCAGGGGGCCATTGGGCGAGTGCCTGATCGATGCCGGCGCCAAGGCCACCGGCGGCGTCGAGGCCGGGCTGCGCATGGCGGAAGCCGCGATGGGCGGGCTCGGCAGCATCTCGGTCTGCATGGACCGCGCGTCGGAGAAATGGCCGTTGACCATCGAAGTGCGGTCCTCGCAGCCGGTGCTTGCCTGCCTGGGCAGCCAGTATGCGGGCTGGAACCTGTCGAGCCAGGGCTATTTCGCCATGGGATCGGGACCGGCGCGGGCGCTCGCCCGCGTCGAGCCGCTGTTCGAAGCGCTTTCCTATCGCGACACCGCGTCATCCGCCGTGCTTATCCTGGAGACCGCCGAACCGCCCCCCCAAGCGATCGTCGAGAAGGTCGGCAAGGCGACCGGACTGCCAACCGAAAAGCTCACCTTCCTCTATGCGCCAACACAAAGCCTTGCGGGCAGCGTGCAGATCGTTGCGCGCGCGCTCGAGGTCGCCTTGCACAAGAGCAACGATCTCAAGTTTCCGCTGGACAATATCGTCGACGGCATCGGTACTGCGCCTATCCCCGCCCCCCATCCGGATTTCCTGACCGCCATGGGCAGAACCAACGACGCCATCATCTATGGCGGCAGCGTTCAGCTCTTCGTAAAAGGCTCGGCGAAAGACGCCAGGGAGCTCGCGGAGCGACTGCCGAGCCGCGCCTCTCGGGACCACGGCCACCCTTTCGCCGAGGTTTTCAAGCGGTTCAAGGGTGATTTCTATGCCATCGATCCACTGCTGTTCAGCCCGGCCGAAGTGATCGTCACGGCGATCGAGACCGGCGACACGTTTCGCGCCGGCGAGCGTGATCTGCGGATGCTCGAACGGAGCCTCGGCTAGACCATGGCGGTGCAATGGATTCGTCTGTCATCCGCCTGCCGGGCCGCTCGCTCGGGCTTTCGGTATACCGGTATCCGAGGCCTAACATGATCCCCCGCATCCTGATCGTCAGCGATAATTCGGACGCTCGCGCCAAAGGCCTGGCGGCAAGGCTGGACCGGCGGGGCGCCGTTGTCGCAACCGTGCCGCTGGCGGCGATCGCGTTCGACACCGGCAGCCCGAGCGGACTGTCGATCCCCGGCTTCGACGGCGCGCTGCCCGATGCCGTGCTGGTCCGTTCGATCGCCGCCGGATCGTTCGAAGCGGTCACCCGGCGCCTCGGCGTGCTGCACGCATTCGCCAAGCTTTCCATTCCGGTGTGGAATTCCGCCCAGGCGATAGAACGCTGCGTCGACAAGTCGATGACGACCTTCCTCCTGAAGAATGCCGGCCTGCCGACGCCGCCGACATTCGCGGTCGAGGGACGTGCCATGGCCGAAGCGATCGCCGAACGCGAACTGCCGTTCACGCCGCTGGTGCTGAAGCCGCTTTTCGGCGCGCAGGGCCGCGGCATCAGGCTGATCGAAACATTGTCCGACCTCCCCGCCGACGAGGAGGTGAACAGCGTCTACTATCTCCAGCATTACGTGCCGCGTCCCGGGCCTCCTTTCCGCGATTTTCGCGTTTTCGTCTGCGCCGGCGAAGTCCTGGCGATGATGAGCCGGCGTGGCGACGACTGGATCACCAACATCAATCGCGGGGCGGTGCCCGAGCAGGTCTCGGGGCACGGCGAAACCGAACTGGCGGCGCTGGCAAGAGCCGCCGCCGCCGCTATGTCAGCGGATTTCGCCGGCGTCGATATCGTGCCGGCGGCCGACGGCAAGCTGTTCGTGCTGGAGGTCAACAGCATGCCCGCCTGGTCCGGGCTTCAATCGGTCGTCGCGGTGAACATCGCCGATGCGATTGCCGACGCCCTGCTGAAATTCCTGGCCGATCGCCGAGCTGATCGCCCAGAGGGGGCGGCGGCGGCGCGCCCCTACCGCCTCACCGCGCCGGCGAATTCGTGACGAGCCGGGCGCTTTCGCGAGAACGCCTCCGGGTTGCCTACAAGGACGCCTGTCGGATGGAGATCGAGGCGCTGAAACCGGGCAACGTCCACCTGTTCGCCGACGGGCACGGCATGTCCGCCGCTCAGTTCATGATGAGCGCAGAGGTCTCGTCGGGGCCGCTGACCGATCCTCGCCTGCCGGTCGGACAGCGTATGCTGGAAGCGGTCCGCGCGACACGTCTGGCGGTCGCCACCAATACCAACCTCGGTATCATCCTTCTGGCGGCGCCTCTGCTATGCGCCGCCGAAATGACGGGCGCTCCACTGCACGACAATCGACTGCACGACAATCTCGACGCGGTGCTGCGCGCAATGAGCATGGACGATACGAGGGCGGTGTTCGAGGCGATCGTCACGGCCGCGCCAGGCGGCCTAGGAGAGGCCGCGAACGATGTACGGCAAGAGCCGAAGGTTCATCTGCTCGAAGCCATGCGGGAGGCGGCCGACCGCGACATGATCGCCCGCCAGTATGTTACCTGTTTCGGCGACGTGTTCGGCGTCGGGCTTGCGGCTCTGGAAGCGGCGTTGGCACGCGGGGAAGGCGGCATGTGGCCGACGGTGTTCGCCTATATGGCGTTTCTCGCCGGCTTCCCCGACAGTCATGTGATGCGCAACCATGGCGCTGAAGCCGCAAATCAGGCGCGGCAAGAAGCCCTTGCCGTTCAGGCGGCGCTCCATGCCAACGACGACGAAGCGTCACGCATTCGTCGGCTCATGGAACTCGACCGCCGGCTGAAGGCGGACAAGGTCAACCCCGGCACCTCGGCCGACCTGACCGTGGCTACTCTTTTAGTCCACCTCCTCGGCGTTCAGCTTGCATAATCGCAACGTTGGTGGTTGACTTTCAGGAGCGGAAGCTGGGCTTCCGCGGCTATCCAGCCAACCGGTCCGGATGTCCGGGCGCTGCCAACAAGGATAGCTGTCCATCGAGCGCTCGCTCGGTTTGCGGCGTCTTTGGACACCATAACTGTGTCTTGGAGGAAAATTGGCATGGCAAAGATCTCGAAAGTAATGGTCGGTGAATCGCTGGTAGGAGACGGCAACGAAGTGGCGCATGTCGACCTGCTCATCGGCCCGCGGGGGAGCGCGGTCGAAACGGCATTTTGCAACGCGCTTACCAACAACAAGGACGGCTTTACCTCCCTTTTGGCGGTGATCGCGCCCAATCTTCAGTGCAAGCCCAACACCGTGATGTTCAATAAGGTCACGATCAAGGGCGCCAAGCAGGCCGTGCAGATGTTCGGCCCGGCCCAGCATGCGGTCGCAAAGGCAGTGCAGGATAGCGTCGCCGAGGGGATCATTCCTGCCAGCGAGGCGGACGATCTGTTCATCTGCGTCGGCGTTTTCATCCACTGGGACGCGGCGGACGACGCCAAGATCCAGAAGTACAATTACGAAGCGACGAAGGAAGCCATCCAACGCGCCGTCGCGGGAACACCGACGGCCGCCGAAGCCACGGATAAGCGGGACCAGGTGAAGCATCCATTCGCGGCTTAGACAAGAGACAGCCCCGCACAGGCAAAACCCTCCGCTGAGCCGGATGGTCTGTTGCGCCGCCTGAAAAAGCTACTGGGCCTTTAGAGACTGTTTTCGAAATTCGCTCTGGCGAGTCATATGGTGGTGGTTTCGAGAACCGGAGCGCAGCGGACATTTGGGTCCGTGAGCACCGGAAGCGCAGAAAACGCCATCAGATGGCCGCCGGAGCAGAGTTTCCAAACGGTCTCGTAGAGCATCGGACCCAAAGCCTGCCCTCAGGTCTGACCCGAGGGTCGGGAATCGTTTTTGGGAAATCCGATGCTCCAGCAAAGAGATAGGGCGGCGACACGATCGACTGAGAGTCCGCCGCTCTAAATCCAAAGTCCCAGGTTGCGAGACCGAAGGTCGAGGTCACACGATGTCAGGCGCCAAGCGTCGCGAGGTGTTCGGGCGTGAGCGTGCCGTCGTGCAGCGAGGTCGCGACCAGCGCAGCAGTGATACCGAGTGACGAAAGGGCGCGAATGTCAGCCTCGTTGCGCACCCCGCCGGCCGCGATCACGGAGCGGCTTCCAGCCTTTGCCTTGATCGCCTCGAGCCGCGTGAAATCGGGACCGGAGGCGGAGCCGACCTTGGCCAGTGTCATGACGATCACCTTTTGCGGCCAAAGCTCCGGCTCGTCGAGAAATGATGCCGGACCGCGAAACCCGTCGTCGAAGAAATCCAGCGACAGGATAAGGTCTGGATGATCGCAAAAACGCCGGAACAGCGCGTCGTCTCCCTGCGATTCGGAACCCAGGACCGGGTAAAGCCAGGGCTCGGCAAGTGCTGCCGAAAGGGTTTTCTCGTCGGCGATGCCGGCATCGACCCAAAGCTCCGGCGGCTCCGCCATCGCCTTCAGCCGGGCAAGCGGGCCGCTGTTTGGCGTTCCGCCTTCGATGGCATCCAGATCGGCGATATAGAAGGTCGGAAAAGGGTAAAGCCCGCGCAAGCCCTCGGCGACCGCGACGACATCGGCAGTTTGGCTGAGCGGCGTAACGATCGGCCTGTAGCGATCGCGTTTTCCTTGGTGGGCGCGGACCACTTCGCCGCCTTTCAGGTCGAGAACCGGAATGATACGCAACGCTTTTCTCGCTAACCAACTGTCCCTGCGCAACTGTCCCCTGTGATGAAAGCTTGAAGTGTGGAAAAAAGAAAGAGCATCATTGCCGGCTTCGATATCGGCGGCGCGCATCTGAAGGTGACGCGCGCGCAAGACGGCCGCATCGTCGAGGCCGTAACGATCGCCACGCCGCTTTGGCTCGGGCTCGACAAGCTGGCCTCGGCATTCGAGGAAACGGCGCCGATTTATGCGGGCGCCGATCTCAACGCATTCACCATGACCGGCGAACTGGCTGACATCTTTCCGTCCCGCGATGCCGGCGTCGCAGCTCTGCTGGATGAGATTTCAAGCCGTTTCCCAGGCGAAAAACTGATCTATGCCGGGCCGTTCGGCTTCGTCGGGGTCGAGGAGGCAGCGCGGCTGAGCACCGATGTCGCCTCCGCCAACTGGCACGCGACAGCGTCGTTGGTGGCCAAACGCGCCGGCGATGCCCTGTTCGTCGACATGGGCTCCACCACCACCGACATTATCGCCGTCAAAAATGGCGCCGTCGCCAATGACGGCTACACCGATGCCGGACGGCTGCTGACCGGCGAACTGGTTTATACCGGCTTCACCAGGACGTTCCTGTTCGGTGTGGCCTCATCTGCCCCCGTCCGTGGCAGGCTGACACCACTGATGAACGAGTATTTCGCCTCGATCGCCGACGCGCACCGGATCCTGGGGGTGCTCGACGAGAAGGACGACAGGCACGCTACCGCCGACGGCAAGGAAAAGACGATCGACGGTTCGATCGCGCGGCTGGCGCGCATGATTGGGCGCGACGCCGCCGACCTGACACCGCCGGAATGGCGTGAAATCGCGCGCTGGTTCAGCGAGCAGCAATTGCGCAAGATCCACGACGCGGCATCCCTGGTTGCCGGCCCCCTTGCCCCGGATGTGCCGATCGTTAGCGCCGGAACCGGCCGCTGGCAGATCAGGCGGCTGGCCGAACGCATGGAGCGCCGCTTCGTCGATTTCGCCGAGATCATTCCCGCAGATGACACCGTTCGCGGCGAAGCGAGCAGCGTGGCGCCCGCGTCAGCGGTGGCGCTGCTGGCGGGATCTCAATCGTAGGCGCTATATCATGGCCATCCGATCAATCGGGGAGATGAGATACTGCCCTGGCTGAATCTCCGCAATTAAATATCTGCGGCCGGGAGCTGCCAATCCGCTAGCGGCCCAGAACCGGCGGACGGCAAGGCCTCTCAGTTCGGTCGGCCAGCATCTACGTTGCTGCTCCCATAAACCGCCCAAGCAGTTCAGTCGAACGTAGTTTCAGTCGAACGTAGTAAGGGAGAGCCTAGCCGGCTCGGCCGGGACGCCAGTGCAATCTGGCAGCGAGTGACGGACTCTGATAATAGTCTTCGGGGGGAAGCTAAAATGGCTGGAGAAAAGGCGCGTCTTCGCACGCTCAACGTTCGCTTAATGCGTGAAGGCCGAACTATAGATCATGCGTTCACGCCCACTTTTGCTCAGGGAAGCGACCGCGCGCTGGCGCAGCGGCCCTGGAATGGCGCGGAAGGGGCATCGCTGTATATCGGTCAGATCTATTCCAACCAGCCATCTTGGGTAGATTTTCTCAGCCCCACAGTGCGGATCTGCCGGCAGACATTTTTGCCAGCGGTGCGGGGGCGGCGGTGTTCTTGCCGATCGGAGACAGAATTGCCGCCATTTGCTTCGGGCACGTCCACATTGCGCTCAACGATGATGCTTTTGAGCGCCAGTTCGGATTGAAGGTCACTCTCAATACAGTGCCTAGAGGTCAGCTTCGCACGCTCGATCTTGCTACGCCTGACGCCGTGACGTGTCAAAAACGTGTGCAGGCGAGCCGCGACAGCGATCTGCAGGCCTTTGGTGTGGATATGTTGCGGGACTTGGCGCGCGTTGCAGGCGGTACGCCAACTGACTTAACTTTCGCTCGGTTTGTCGCGGGGAAAGACAGCCTATCGATCACGTGCGAAGTCAAAGCCGACGGTCTCCAGCAAAAGTGCGCTGAAATAATCAAAACTTATAAGAAGGTCGATTATCAGAGGGAGTTTGCCTGGGTCGACAATATGCGAATCGTGCATGAGAAGGACACGATCAAACTGCT
This sequence comes from Mesorhizobium sp. M6A.T.Cr.TU.016.01.1.1, assembly GCF_003952585.1. Classification (NCBI taxonomy): domain Bacteria; kingdom Pseudomonadati; phylum Pseudomonadota; class Alphaproteobacteria; order Hyphomicrobiales; family Phyllobacteriaceae; genus Mesorhizobium; species Mesorhizobium sp. M6A.T.Cr.TU.016.01.1.1. The sequence goes on along the minus strand of NZ_CP034452.1, from coordinate 4,144,477 downwards.
CGATGGGCAACTTGAAGAGGCGTTAGGAAAACTGAGAGATGGGCAAGCCTCTCAGCTTCACATGGCACCTCCCGAAATCGTCAACTACACCGAAGGGAACGAACTCCACTACAACGGCTTTGGCTCACACGGCACGACGTTTCATAGCCTTTCTATTGATGATTATGTGGCGGAACTAAACCGTTGCGATTTTGACGACGAGTTCTCGGAGCTGAAGGCCAACCATCGGATCAAGGCCAAGGGAGATGGTGAGGACGAATTCAGTGAAAAATGGCGGGTCTACGATTGCTTCGTTTTCGAGACCTCGCTCGGTGTCGGCGACAAAGAAAAGCACTACGTACTTTTCGCAGGCGATTGGTACGTCGTCGAGAAACGCTTCAAGAAACTGGTAGAGGATTATTTCGACGCGCTTGAAAAGGTCGAAATCATTGGGGCGACGACGTGTGCCAACGAGCGGGACCTGATCGCAGATATTGAAGCGAATCGGCCAGAGTTGCTCAAGCTTGATCAGCAGAAAATCAATCCCTCTGGGGTGCGTTACGGCAATTTGGAGCCGTGTGACTTCCTTTCCAAGAACGGCGAATTCATTCACCTGAAGGACGGGGACTCTTCCGGTCCAATTAGCCACGTGTGGATGCAAGGTCTAGTCAGTGCTGAAGCCTTTGTGAGCGACGCGAAGTTTCGCAAGACGCTTCGCGCAAAGGTGAAGAGTCTTGGCCAAGGCTTCGAAGCGCAGCTTCCAAAAAGCGGGGAGCCCGTCGACCGAACAAAGTTCAAGGTTGTCTACGGCGTGATGAGGAAGCCGTACGCGGATGGAACCTTGGGCCTTCCTTTTTTCAGCAAGGTGAGCCTCCAGGCGGCCGCGCAACGCATTGAACAATTCGGATTTGCAATCGCAATCGAGTTGATTGAGAAGCCCGCCGGCGAGGCCGCCGAAGACGAATAATAGCTGGTGACGTTCCGCACACGGCGACGATGCATTAGCGGCATGCCCCTGATGAGGCGTTGAAACTTCATCTCTGCGCTCCGAATGTCATCTTTGCCTGATCAGAGCATGAAAGCTGTCGGCCCGCTGTCGGCGCCAGAGAAGACCGTCAAAACCTCGCCCAAAATTTGCCGTTTCACGCAGCACACCGCTAATGCCGCAACTTGCCGTTCGGTATGGACGCACCCAGGATCGGGTGCCGGTTAGGTAAACTCCGCGATTCTTAGCACTAGACGTCACCGGTTACAGATTCGATTGACGAAGCCACGAAACCATGCTCGCTTTCCAAGCTGGGGGAGAAGGTATGGCCTATCGGAAGCTACCGCTAGCATCGTTGATCGTAAATCCAGCCAATGATCGACATGGTGAACTTGAGAACGAAACCGCCGCGATAGCACAGCTCTTTGCCGCGCAAGAGCCGCATATGCGCAACCTTGCCAAGGACCTTGTCGCCAAGGGCGAAATCTTTGAGCCGCCGCTCGTCTTCCCCTCAGGCGACAAATATGTCGTCGCCGACGGCAATCGCCGCACCACCTGCCTCAAATTGCTAGCCGCGCCACGTCGCGCGCCGACAGTCGAGCTGCAGCAATTCTTCGCCGACTGCCGCAAGAACTGGCAGGGCGCCTTTCCCGACAAGATCGAATGCCGGGTGGAGAACGACCGCGACCGCGTCGACGACATCCTGTTTCGGCGCCACACCGGCGTGCAGGGCGGCATCGGCCAGAGCACCTGGAACGACCGGATGAAAGCCAACTTCGTCATCCGCACAGGCAAGGGTGGCGGCCTCAACGTCGCCGACGAGATCGAGAAGCGGCTGAAGGAGGCGAAGCTGCTGCCGGCGCGTAAGATTCCGCGCTCCAATCTCAATCGCCTGCTCTCGGCGGAGTCGCTGCGAAATCGACTCGGCATCTCGGTACGCAAGGGCAAGCTTGACATCATCCGCGACGAGACGGAGACGCTAGCGGCGCTGCACCGGGTGGCCAGCGATCTCGCGAACCGTGTCATCACCTTGGATAGTATCTGGGACACCGAATCCAAGCTCGCCTATATCGACGCGCTAGAGGCCGAACGGGTGCTGCCGAAGGTCGCGCGCAAGCCGCAGCCAAGGACGCAGGCCGCTCCTACGCCCGTGCCGCCGCAGCCGAGCCCGGCACCCCCGCGTCCGCCGGCTTGGCCGCATCTGATCCCCGACGTGAGCTATGGCGTCACTTGGCCGGCGCATCTTCAGCGGCACCGGGCGATCTGGGAGGAACTGCAATACAAGCTCGACGTAGGCGAGACACCTAACGCGGTGTCGGTGCTGCTGCGCGTGCTGCTCGAGCTGTCGATCGACAATTATGTGAAGCGCCGCCAGCCCACGGGGGTTCTGGAAACTGACAAGCTGGCAGTCAAGGGCGGCAAGGTCGCCGCCGATCTCCAGGCTGCGGGCAAGATCGACAAGAAATATCTCGGCGCGATCACCAAACTCAAGCAAGGCGAGGAAATCGTCTCGCTCGACACTTTGAATCGCTATGTCCACTCGCCCAATTTTAGCGTGTCCCCCGACCATCTAAAGATGCTCTGGGCGACGCTCGCCGACTTTGTCGTGCTCTGCCTCGAGGCGTGAAAGCCCTGTCTATCCCTGAATTTGCCGGGACGAATTGCCCCGTTTGAGGTCCGCTTTGACTATCGTCTCCCCCGGAAGCCGCCTTCCCGCTAGCGGCCCCACTCCGGTCATCGTGCATACCGGGCTCAATGACCGCAAAGGGTCAACACCGCCGTTTGAGATCACCGCCACCGTGTATCATGCTAAAACGCGTCAGCCCGGACGCTTACTCTGGTTCAGCATATCGGGCTCAGCCCCGTACTTCCTCGCCGCCGGACTCCTCGCCCGACAGGTGAGCACCGACGCGCTGCATCAGCCAGCCCCAGGCTTCCTTTTCGCCCTCGCCCGCGGTTTTTTCGATGGCGATCGAAAGGTAGGCGATTTCCGCCTCGATCTTGTCGCGCGGCAGCATGCCGAGCCGGCTGACCAGTATGGCCAGTTCCAGCACTGCCGCCTTGGCGCGGTTGAAGCCGGTGAACGGCGCATGCGTTTCCTCCCGCACCACCCGGCAGAAATGGCGAGGTCGCATACCATCGTCATCGACACTTTCGACTTCAAGGACCGAGTGCGCGAGCGCCGCCTCGAGCCGCGGCACCGGAAACCCGTCGACCGCAACGGTTGGCCAATGCTTGCGGCCGGTCAGGCAGCCGGCAAAGATGCGCACGTCGTCGGTGTAATTGGCGATGGCGAACGGCACTTCGGCGAGATTGTCGAGCGTCACCGACGGCCGGAACGGCGCGATGACCCAGCCGTCCTTCTCGGCGATGATGCCGATCGGCGCGATGTGGACGTCGCCGGCCTTGTTGACGGTGGTGATGATCGTTTCGCTGATATAGGGCATGGTTTAGCGCTCTTTCTTCGCGCGAAGCGTGTGGCCCGCTTCCGCAAGACGGGTGCGGTCGATTTCGGGAGCCGGCGCGGCCACGCCCCATGCGAGCGGCTCGTCCTGCACATAGCGCTTGCCGAGGCGCCACGCGATCTCGGCTTTCATCAGTTCCGCGCCGAGATAGAACGCGTGCGCGCCATCCGCCTCAACGCCAAGCCCGGCAAAGAGTTCGAACGCATCCGTGGCCATCGCATGCCCCTTGCCGTTGAAGACATGGATGCCGTCTTCGGCGGTCATGATGCGGAAGTTGGTGTCGCGCACCTCGGCTGCCAATGCATCGATATCCCCGGTCGAGGCCGTGAACGGCTTGCGGTCGTGGACCTGCAGGAGCCCCGGATGGTAACTGCGCGGCAGCGCACCGTCGTTCTTGGCGGCAAACAGGATGCGGCGGGCAATATCGTGCTCCTCGATCGTTCGCAGCGTGTGCGGGCTGACATGCACGGCAAGCACGTTTCGGATCTGAAGTTCCGAGCAGAGCCCGGCCAGAACGGCGGTAACGCCGGAACTGTCGGCGTCGGTCAATTCGGTGAGATTGCCGGTGCCCATCAGCAGCTCGACCTCGGGCCAGCGGCGGCGCGCCTCGATGAAGCGCGCAAGTGAGGCGGCAAAGCCGAAATGGATCGGGTCGAGCACAGGGTCGGCGATGAAGGCGACGCCGGCCTTTTGCGCCGCTTCGATGGCCCGGCCGAGCGAATCCAGATCGCCGGGGGTGGACGGGATCAACACTGGCACGGCCTTGTGGTCGAAGGCCAACGGCAGCGTGTTTTCGTCGAGGCTGAGCAGATAGTCCGCGCCGGCGCGTGCGCCGATCGAAAGCTCGTCCGTGCTGGCCGAATCAACACTGACCAGAAACCCCTGTGCTTTCAGCTCGAGCACGGCCTTTTCCAGCAATGGAAACGGCGTTTCCGGCAGGCAGCCGAGATCGATGACATCGGCGCCGGCCGCAGCCAGCGTCCGTGCCCTCGCCACCAGCGCCTCGACCGACAGCATCGGCGCATCGACGATTTCGGCGAAGATGCGCATGTCGTGATGCGAAAGATCAGGCGGCTCGCCCGCCCGGCCGAGAAAACCCGGCAGATCGGCGATCTCGTCGGGACCGCGGACGAAGGGCACGCCGAAATGGCTCGACAGATGCTCGATGTCCCCGCGATAGCGGCCGGGCAGGATGACGCGGTCGGTGCCGCCGGTCAGGGTGAGCCGCCGCTTGATGATGTCTTCGCTCATCAGCGCCGCGACCTTGACGCCGATGTCGATGATCTCCCACGCAAATTCGGTTTCGCCCAACCCGGCCAGCAGCCTTTCCAGCCGGACCTTGGCCAAATGACCGGTAAGAAAGGCCAGCCGCTCAGCCATGGCTTGCGAGTTCGGCGTGGCGCCGTCTGACCGAGGCTTCGAGTTCGGCGAGCGACTCGACCACCTCGGTCCGCTCGAAACTCTTCAGCTGGTTGGTATTCTCCAGGTCGATGCTGCGCGGATAGACCTTGACCAGACCATGCGGCGCCATGGTCTCGAGTTCCGGCGCGGTGTCGCAGGCAAAGACGATGGCTGGCACCCGGCATTTTCCGGCCTGGGCAAAGACGTTGGTGGCGAGCGTGTCGGAAATGCCGTGCACGCATTTGGCGACCGTGTTGGAACTGGCCGGCGCCACCACGACCGTGTGATAGACACCGTGATAGAATTCGCCGACCGGGATCGCGCTCGCCGTCTTGTCGTGCAGCACGCGCGTCGTCTCCGGGAAATCGAGCTTGAGCTTGTACATGCGCAGCACTTCGTTGGCGGCTTTCGACACGAAGACATCGCAATGCTCGAGTTGGTGAATAAGTGCGAAGCTCTCCGTAAAAAAATGACCGGAACCGGTCAGAACCCATGCCCAGCGCGGCGTATGCAGCTTCGCCATCGCCTACCCTGCTTTTCTTGCCGGCCGGGTCGGAGCCGCGATCGCGATGCCGGGCAGATCGCCCGACGCGAGCAGCGCCCCGGCCTCGGCGGCATCTTTCGGGCCGGCGAGATGGAAATCGACACCGTTGGGCAGCATGGCGGCGAAGCCGGCGTCGACGATGCCTCTGGCCGTCAGGCCGTCGATAGTGTCGCTGCCGAAGAAAGCGCCGGTTTGCTTGATCAGGAGCAGCGCCTTCGCGCCGAGCTTGCCGGCAAGCCAGGCGGCAAGGGAATCGGAAGTCATGTCCCAGGAAGCCGGAATGTCCGGCGCCGGCAGAGCCAATGACGACGGTAGCCACACCGGGACTTTCCCCTCATCCAATGCTCGCACCATTTCGTCCAGCGACCGTGCCGGCACCAGCCTTTCATGCCGGTCGAGGATGACCTGGCCGAATTGCTCCATGGCGAGGATCGCCATGGCGTGGGCAGCGGCGTCGGAAAAATCCATGTAAATCTGGCTCTCTCGCACCTGGTCGGCAAACTGCCCGCCGCCGGGCACGATCACGATGGGCAGCTTGGAGCCTGCCAGCGCCGCGATCCAGTTCTCCATTTCCACCGCACGGGCCGTGCTGCCGCCGAGCTTGACAATGGTTGGCCTGATGACCTCAGGCCTTTGCTGTCGCGGCTGGGAAACAGCGCTTTGGTCTTTTCGGCCGGTAGGGCCGGAGGCAACGCCGCGGCCTGCCGCTTGGCGCTTGCGCTCGATCTCGACGCCGACGCCGCCTGGGCCGAGTTCGAGTTTTTCCACCCTTACCGTGACGCGCACCACACGCGGGTTCTCCAGAATATACGTCGCCACCTGCTCGGCCAGCGCCTCGCTAAGCTGGATATGGCCTCGCGCGACGATGGTGCGAATGCCGTCCATGATGATGTCGTAGGAGAATACATGGCGCATGTCTTCGGGATGATCGGTGACCTGCAGCACGTCGGCGGTCACGTCGAAACGCACCTTTTGTGTATGGCCGTGCTCGAAGCTGTAGGCGCCGATCTGGACCGGCAGGACAAAGTCCCGCACGAAGATCTTGTCCGTGCCCAGTGTCGGGTCGGTGCCGGGCGAATAGCCCCTCGCCGCGAGCAGGCGGTAGTCGACGCTCGACGGGCCGCCGGCCCGGGATTCTTGCGGTACCAATTCGCGGATCTGCGAAACCGCCTCGGCGCTGATCGAACCCGCGCGGCCGGCGTCGCCGCACAGCGCCCCGCGAAAACCGAGAAAATCGGGAGCGAAGGGCAACAGGCGCGGAATGTCGGGGGCTTCCAGCGATCCGCTCAGTCCAACCATCAGACCAAGCGATTTGGCGCGATCGACGAACCCCGGGATACGCTCGGGCGGCAGATGATCGAGCAGCCGGCCGTTTGCCTTGTTCGCAGTGTCGACCATGGCGCCATGGAAGCGATGTTTGGCAAACACCGGCAAAAGCTCGAAATCCGGCACTAGGTCGGCGAAAAGCACGGCGATCAGCTTCGTTCGCGCGGCGAGCGGCGCGAGCGCCTCCGCACAAGCGGCGGCGTTTGCCGACGGAAAGAAGCCTATCTTGACGTAATCGACGCCGGTGGCAGCGATCTCTTCGGCCTTGGCGCGGATCGTTTCGGGTTCCATCGGCAGATCGCCGCAGACCGCGCTGACCGGCGCCCGGCCGGCGATGAATGAGGTAGCCTGGCCAATGATTTCGGTGGGTACCGCCCCAAGGGCCCCAGCTTTCGGATCCTTCAGGTCTATGATGTCGACGCGGCCTGAGAGCGCGATCTCCGCCTCGTCGACGCCGGTGACGCTGCCCAGCATTTTGGTCATTGGACTTTCTCCGGCATGAGGGACGGGACGCTCTCGGGCCCGAATACCGAAATCCGCCCAGTTGCCGCTCCGGCGACAAGGCATGACGCTAAAGCAGACGCGATAAGTCCACTTTCAGGGTTTGATAAATTTTGCGGGTCAGCTAAGCTCATCACGGGCACCTTGACTTCGCGCCGGTCCGACAACAATCGGACTTTAGCGCAAGAACGGGTAATTTTTATCGATGACGAGCGCGGTGCCGGGCACTCTCGCGGCCTTTTTGTGCTTTTTTTCCCTGACCGTCAACGTTCCGGGCGCGCTGGCCCAGGAAGCGACGGGCGAGCAACCGACCGCAACGGCCAAGCCGGAAAAAAAGCTAACCGAAATCAAGATAGGCTATTTGCGCGCTTACGCGCCGCAGCTGGCCTTGTCGGTGCTCGACGTCCCGCCGCGCGATGAAGGTGTTGCCGGCGGCAATGTGGCGATTGCCGACAACAACACGACCGGCAGCTTCCTCGGCCAGAAATTCAGCCTCGACGTGACCGAGGTAAAGCCGGACGCGGACGTCGTTCCGGCCTTCCAGGACATGATCGCCAAAGGCGACCGCTACGTGGTCGCGGACCTCTCGGCCAGGCAATTGCTGTCGATCGCCGATCTTGCCCGCGACAACGGCGTGTTGATCTTCAATGCCGGCGCCACCGACGACAGTCTTCGCGAGGAAGAATGCCGCGCCAACATCTTCCACACCATCCCGACGCGCAGCATGCTGGCCGACGGGCTGGCGCAATATCTCATCTGGAAGCAATGGCGGCGCTGGGTGCTGATCTACGGCTCGCACGAGCGCGACCAGCTTTTTGCCGAGGCGCTACGTCGGGCGGCGACGCGCTTCGGCGGCGAGATCGTCGGCGAAAAGGAATTCAAGGACACCGGCACGGCACGGCGGACCGATTCCGGCGTCGTCCAGATCCAGCGGCAGATGCCTGTCTTCACCCAGGACCTGCCGGAGCACGATGTGTTGCTGGTCGCCGACGAAAGCGAGGTGTTCGGCACCTACGTGCCGTTCCGCACCTGGATTCCGCGGCCGGTCGCCGGCACCGCCGGCCTCACCCCGTCGGCCTGGCATCCGGCCAGCGAGCAATGGGGCGGCACCCAGATCCAGAACCGCTTCGCCAAGGCAAACGGCCGCCGCATGGTGTCGAAGGACATGGCGGCATGGACCGCGGTGCGCATCCTCGGCGAGGCGGCGACCCGCACCCAGGGCGCCGATCCGCGGAAGATGGCCGACTTCATCCGCTCCGACGATTTTTCGATCGCCGCCTTCAAAGGGCAGAAACTGACCTTCCGCAAGTGGAACCAGCAATTGCGGCAGCCGATCTTCCTCGGCGATGGCCGATCGGTCGTCTCGACATCGCCGCAGGAAGGTTTTTTGCACCAGGTGTCGGAGCTCGACACGCTCGGGGTCGATGAGCCGGAAACAAAATGCGTGCTTAAGTAGAGCCAATTGGGAGGGAATTTCAGTGCACAGAGGAGCTTATGCGCTCGCCATTCTGGCGACCGGCTTCATGACCGGCCCAGCGTCGGCCTACATGGCCTATGTTTCCAACGAGAAAGACAACACGATGAGCGTCGTCGACACCGCGACGATGCAGGTGGTGAAGACCGTCAATGTCGGGCAGCGTCCGCGCGGCATCACCATCTCGCATGACGGCAAGCACGTCTATCTCTGCGCCAGCGACGATGATTCCATCGAGGTGATCGACACGGCAACCCTGGAGATCGTCGATACCTTGCCTTCCGGGCCTGACCCGGAGCTCTTCGTGCTCTCGCCTGACGGCAAGACACTCTACGTCGCCAATGAGGACGACAATCTCGTCACCGTCATCGACATAGAGGGCAAGAAGGTGCTGTCTGAGATCCCGGTCGGCGTCGAACCGGAAGGCATGGGCGTCAGCCCGGACGGAAAGACCATGATCAACACGTCGGAAACGACGAACATGGCGCATTTCATCGATACGTCGACCCACGAGATCACCGACAACGTGCTGGTGGATGCGCGCCCGCGCTTCGTCGAGTTCACGCCCGACGGCAAACAGGCCTGGGTGAGTGCCGAGATCGGTGGCACGGTTTCGGTGATCGACAATCAAACGCGCGAAGTTGTCCAGAAGATCACCTTCGAGGTTGCCGGCCTGAGGGCCGAATCCATCCAGCCGGTTGGTGTGCGCATTACCGCCGACGGCAAGAAAGCCTATGTGGCGCTCGGACCGGCCAACCGCGTCGCGGTGGTCAATACCGAGACATATGAGGTCGAGAAATACGTGCTGGTTGGCCAACGCGTCTGGCAGCTCGCCTTCACCCCGGACCAGAAGACCATCATCTCGACCAACGGCGTGTCGAACGACATCACCTTCATCGACGTGGCGACCGACGAGCCGGTGCAGTCGGTGACCGTCGGCGCGCTGCCGTGGGGCGTCGTCGTCTCTCCCAATTGAATGAGCCCACCCAATCGAATCAACCCACCCAGTCGAATCAACCCGATTGAATCAAACAGGCAGAAAAACAGCAGAAGGGCAGGCAATCATGCGGAAATTTCGGGTAGTCGCTTTCGCCGCGCTGGTGGGCATGGCACTCACGCAGGGCCAGGTCTGGGCGCAGGACAACGACGGCGATGACGATGACGCGGCCGCCAGTGCGGCCACCAAAACGGATGCCAGTCCCGGAGCCGAAAAGGCAACCCGGGCCAGCAAGGACGTGCCGGAACTTATCCTCGGCACCAAGGAAGACCAGTTCACCGCCAACCAGAAGGACTTCCAGCTGATCGCCGGCCAGGGCTATCGTTGGAAGATCACGGCGGCGGGCGGGCTGGAGTACAAATTCCATACCGACCTGTTCCGCAATGTGTGGAACAACCAGATCGTCATCAACGACCTCGAGGTGCACATGAACGGCGCACCCGCATGGCTCGAATTCGACGCCGACGGCACCATCCAGGTACAGTTCACCACCGTGAGGCCCGGCATCTACACATGGTCGGTGCCCGACCTTGCCGACAGGGGCATGAAAGGCACGATCACGATCAAGTAGGGTCACCGGAAAGCAGGACCTGTGCGATCGGGCCCGGTGCGCCAGACTGTCGGTGCGCCAGACTCCCGGTGTGCCAGACTTCCGGTGTGCCAGACTTCCGGTGTGCCAGACTTCCGGTGTGCCAGATTTCCGGTGTGCTAGACTATCGTCGACGACAGGGAGCGAGCCGGCGTGCAGCATGTGAGGACAAGCGGACCAGGAGATGAGGTGGCGGCGCTCGATGTCGCCGGCGTCAGCCATTCCTATGGTCCGAAGCGGGCGCTCAACGACGTCTCATTCTCGATCGCGCCGGCGACCTTCACCGTTCTTCTCGGCCTCAACGGCGCCGGCAAGACAACTCTGTTCTCGCTGATCAGCCATCTTTACGACACGCGCCGCGGATCGATCCGCATCTTCGGCCACGACGTCAGCCGTGCTTCGGGCGAAGCGCTCCGGCGTGTCGGCATCGTGTTCCAGGCCCGCACGCTCGACCTCGATCTCAGCGTCCACCAGAACCTCTCCTACCACGCCTCGCTGCATGGCATTGGAGGACGCGAGGCGCGGCAGCGCATTGCCGCGCTGCTCGATATTGTCGACATGCCAGGCCGTCAGCATGACAAGGCACGCAGCCTTTCCGGTGGCCAGATGCGGCGCATAGAGATCGCCAGGGCGCTGCTCCACCGCCCTGCCCTGCTGCTGCTCGACGAGGCGACCGTCGGTCTCGACATCCAGTCGCGCGCCGGCATTCTCGCCACCATTCGCAAGCTCGTCGAAACCGAAGGTATTGGCGTGCTGTGGGCGACGCATCTGATCGACGAGGTTGAAGACGGCGACCATGTCGTCGTGCTGCGGCAGGGTGAGCTGGTCGCCAAGGGCAAGGTGGCCGATGTCGTCAGGACGAGCGGCGCCACGTCGATCCGCGACGCCTTTTCGAAGCTCAGCCGCATCGAAACGGCCGGCACCGCGGAGATATCGCCATGAGCGCTCCCGCAATGCCCGAAAAAGTCGCCGGCATCATGCCGGCGAGGTTCGAGAAATTCGGCCTCGGCCACTATCTCATTTGCCTCAAAGGCGTCGTCCTGCGGGAATGCCTGCGCTTCCTGCACCAGCGCGAGCGCTTCATATCCTCGCTGGTTCGGCCGCTCATCTGGCTGTTCATTTTTGCCGCCGGGTTCCGCCAGGTGCTCGGTGTATCGATCATCCCGCCCTACAAGACCTACGTGCTTTACGAGGTCTACATCACGCCGGGCCTGTGCGGCATGATCCTGCTGTTCTCGGGCATGCAGTCTTCGCTGTCGATGGTCTATGACCGCGAGATGGGCAACATGCGCACCTTGCTGGTCAGCCCCTTCCCGCGTTGGTTCCTGCTGGTCTCCAAGATGCTCGCCGGCGTCTCGGTATCGATCGCGCAGGTCTACGCGTTCCTGATCGTTGCCTGGTTCTGGGGCGTCAAGGCGCCGCCGCTCGGCTATCTCATGGTGCTGCCGGCGCTGTTCCTGTCGGGCATGATGCTTTGCGCCCTCGGCATGCTTTTGTCCTCGATGATCAAGCAGCTCGAAAACTTCGCCGGCATCATGAACTTCGTTATCTTTCCCGGCTATTTCGCCTCTCCGGCGCTCTATCCCTTGTGGCGCATCCAGGAGGCGAGCCCGCTGCTTTACAAGATCTGCCTCGCCAATCCGTTCACCTATGCCGTCGAACTGATCCGCTTCGCCTTTTACGGCCAGATTGACTGGCTGTCGCTGGGCGTCGTTGCCGGCTGCACGGTTCTGTTCCTTGCCGCCGCCATCATCGCCTACGACCCTTCGCGCGGCCTGATAAGCCGGAAACAGGACACGGGAGGAAATGCCTGATGGCACGAATGAGCCTTGTTCGCAGCCTGGCTGTGGCTGCCATGCTCGCGCCGAGCATGAACGCCAAGGCGGCGGCGAACAACGATCCGGACTGGCCCTGCATACAGCGCAAGGTGCCGCAGCTCTCGCTCGGCCAGATCTGGAACGGGCCGGAGCTTCCTCCCGCGGCGAAGGACCTGTCGAAGGACCCTGCCGTCTCCGCTCTGGTCGAGGAGGTGGCTGCCCGCAGGATGCCGATTGCCGAAGCCCAAAAGAAGATCAAGGACTTCGCCGCCTCCTTGCCGGCCGAGCAGCTTGCGCCGAAAATGGCGATGCTGGTGCAAGGCATGTTCGATCATATGGACACTGAGCGTTCGCACGTGATCTCAGGCATTTCCCGCTACGCCCACAAGCAGCTCGAAATGGCCGCCGCCTTGCGCAAGGAAGCGTCCGACGTCGATGCGCTGCGGGAAAAGCCCGATGCAGATCCAGACGAGATCGAACGGCGAACCGAACAGCTGAAATTCGCAACGCGAATTTTCAACGAACGCATCCAATCGCTGACTTACGTCTGTGATGTGCCGACGATAATCGAGCAGCGGCTATATCAACTGTCCAAGGTCGTTTCGGAAACGCTCGCCGCGAAGAAGTAGAATCTCATTCGATCTTCGCGGCGGATCTCACGATTCCCGGCCGGGCAGCACGCGCCAGCGCCGCACGAAATAACCGGGATGCGTCTCGATCCACTGGGCCACCAGCGGCTGCGCCTGCATGAAGGCGGTCCCGGGATTCATCGCCAGGCCGTCTACCATCTGTTCGCGTTGTTCACAGGTCTGCGGCACATCCGTCAAGCAGACCATCATAACGAGCGTGTAAAGCATTACCCCTTGTCCCCATCGAATTCCCGAACCCCATGCCCGGGAGGTTTCCGAAATACCGACCAGTCTGCAGGGGTCGCACATACAGATCGCTTACGGCTGGAAAGGACGTGGCCCCTGTTCTTTCGCACTGCAACATAACATATCGCTTATCTAACGCCAACGATCGTCGGGCGTTCTCCACTCCCTTCTCGGAGCTATCTCGCGATCTCTGGCGTTTGGTCTGTCGGTCGTTCAACTCGCCCGTCCAAGGTCATCCCGCTCTGGCATGCGGATAGAGCTTGCCGAACAGGGGCAGGAACATCGCGCCCTTGCGCATCAGGAAATCGTGGAACGTCGCCATGGCCGGTGAGATCGCATGATCGCTGCGCATCACCGAAAACCATTGCCGGCGGATCGGCATGCCGACAACGTCGAGGATGACCAGCCGGCCGGCTTCGGTTTCGGCGGCGATGGTGTGGGCTGAGATGAAGGCGATGCCGAGCCCGGCCATCACCGCCTGCTTGATCGTCTCGTTCGAGCCCATCTCGACGCCGAGATCGTCGATGCGGCCGGGCACGTCGCTCAGGAATATTTCCAGCGAGATGCGCGTGCCGGAGCCGGGCTCACGAATGAGGAAGTGCTCTTCGGCGATCCGCTCCTTGGATATCTCGCGCGCCGAGGCCAGCGGGTGGTCGGGCGGCGCAATGATGACCAGCGGGTGATCGCCGAAGACCGAAGCACGCACCGGGACTTCCTTCGCCGGGCGTCCCATCAGCGCAATGTCGATGTCGTGGTTCTTCAGCCTGTCGATCGTTTCGGCGCGGTTGCCGATGGCAAGCCGCATGTCGATGTCGGGATGTTCCTTCATGAAGCCGGCCATGAGCCGCGGTGCGAAATATTTGGCGGTGGAAACGACGCCGAGCCTCAAGCTGCCGATACGCACGCCCTTGATCGCATCCATCTTGTCTTCGAGCAGGCGAAGTCGTTCCTCGATCGCCTGCGCCGTCTCGACGAAGGCCAGGCCTGCGGCAGTGGGACGCATGCCGTCCGACGTCCGGTCGAACAAGGCCAGCTGGAACTCCTCCTCCACTTGCCGCAACTGGATTGTCACCGCTGGAGGAGACAGGCCTAACACCTTGGCTGCACTGACGATTTTCCCGTGGCTGATGATCGCCTGGACGGTCTTGAATTGCTTGAGCGTGAGGTTTCTCATATGCCATACTAAATATTTTTTACTGCGGAAGTAAAGTTATTGAATTTTACTTATCCAGTGCCGTTTGTTCTCATTTCCCAATCCGGCCGATCCGAGGAGATGCGGCTGGATCGGGAGGTTACGATGCCAGCGGCAACGCTCGACGCTTTTCTGAATTCCTATCTCGGCCCACCGGACGAGTTGCGCTCGGCAGTCGTAGCAACCATCCGCCAGCTGACGCAGGCCGCCACCCAGATCCGCAACACCATCAATCAAGGGGTGCTCGGCACCGCCTTTGCCGGCACCCGCGGCGCCAATGCCGACGGCGACATCCAGAAGGATCTCGACATCTTCGCCGACGACATCTTCCTCGACGCCATGCGCCACGCTCCGGTCGCGCTCTACGCCTCCGAGGAACTGGAGCAGCCGGTCCTGCTCGACAGCAAAGCGCCTCTCGCCATCGCCATCGACCCGCTCGACGGCTCCTCCAACATCGACACCAACGTGTCGATTGGAACGATTTTCTCGCTCCTCCCTGCAACTGGCGCGCCGGACGGAAATCCGGCCGCCTCTTTTTTGCAGGCAGGCGTGAACCAGCTGGGCGCCGGTTTCTTCATCTACGGGCCGCAGCTGGCGCTGGTTCTGTCGCTCGGCAGCGGCACGCATGTCTTCGTTCTCTCGACCAGGCTCGGCACCTTCGTCCAGGCCTACGAGAGCCGGATCATCCCGCAGCGCACCCAGGAGTTCGCCATCAACGCCGCCAATTACCGGCATTGGGACGAGGCGGTGCGGCTCTACATCGACGATTGCCTCGAAGGTATCGAAGGCCCACGAGAGAAGGAGTTCAACATGCGCTGGATCGCCTCCCTGGTCGCCGACTGCTACCGCATATTGATGCGCGGCGGTGTATTCCTGTATCCAGGCGACAAGCGCAAGGGTTACCGCCAGGGACGGCTGCGCCTCGTCTATGAGGCCAACCCGATCGCCTATCTCATCGAACAGGCGGCCGGTGCCGCCACCGATACGATGACCCGCATCCTCGAAATCGAACCGGAGAGCCTGCATCAGCGCGTGCCCGTGGTGTTCGGATCGGCGCGGGAAGTCGCGCGCATCACCCGCTATCACACCGAGCCCAGCGCCATCGGCGAGCGTGCGCCGCTGTTCAGCCGCCGCGGCCTGTTCAGGGCCTGAGCACCATGTCGGCAAAGCACCCCATCATCACCATCACCGGGTCGTCGGGCGCAGGTACCACCTCGGTCAAGCGCATCTTCGATCTGATCTTCCGGCGCGAGAATATCGAGGCCGCCTTCATCGAAGGCGACGCCTTTCACCGCTACGACCGCGCCACGATGAAAACAAAGGTGGCCGAGGAAGAGAAGGCGGGCAATCCGAACTTCACCCACTTCAATGCCGAGGCCAACGAACTCGCAATCCTCGAAGAAGTGTTTGAGGAATATGGCCGCCGGGGAACCGGAAAGACCCGCACCTACATCCATGACGAGGACGAGGAAAAGCAATACGGCACGCCGCCGGGACATTTTACCGAATGGCGCGAATTCCCGCCGAGCGACCTGCTCTTCTACGAGGGCCTGCATGGCTGCGTCGTCACCGACAAGATCAATCTGGCCAAGCACGCGGACCTTAGGATCGGTGTGGTGCCGGTCATAAATCTCGAATGGATCCAGAAGATCCACCGCGACCGCGCAACGCGCGGCTATTCCACCGAGGCGGTGATGGACGTGATCCTGCGCCGCATGCCGGACTATGTCCGCTACATCGTCCCGCAATTCTCGCAGACCGCCATCAACTTCCAGCGCGTGCCGATCGTCGACACGTCCAATCCATTCATCGCGCGCTGGATTCCGACGCCTGACGAATCGATGCTGGTCATCCGCTTCGCCAATCCCCGCGGCATCGATTTCCCCTACCTGCTTTCGATGATCCACGACTCGTTCATGTCGCGGCCGAATTCCATCGTGGTGCCAGGCAACAAGCTCGACCTTGCCATGCAGCTGATCCTGACGCCGCTGATCCTGCAATTGATCGAACGCAAGAACCGTGTGTCGTGAGGAGGACGCCATGAACAGCCAAGCAGCAGCATTGAAGCCCGTCGCCGCCGTCTCGGAGCGGGACATGGCGAACGCCATTCGCGCACTGGCGATGGACAGCGTCCAAAAGGCCAATTCCGGTCATCCGGGCATGCCGATGGGCATGGCCGATGTCGCGACGGTGCTGTTCAGCCGCTTCATCAACATCGATCCGTCGGCGCCCAACTGGCCCGATCGCGACCGCTTCGTGCTTTCGGCCGGGCACGGCTCGATGCTGCAATATGCGCTGCATTACCTGCTCGGCTTCGAAGACATGCCGATCGAGGAATTGCAGCGGTTTCGCCAGCTGGGCAGCCGCACCGCCGGACATCCGGAATATGGCCATGCGCTTGGCATCGAGACGACGACCGGCCCGCTCGGACAAGGCATTTCGACGGCCGTCGGCATGGCGCTGGCGGAGCGCATGCTTGCTGCCCGCCACGGCGCCGACCTCGTTGACCATTTCACCTACGTGATCGCCGGCGACGGCTGCCTGCAGGAAGGCATCAGCCACGAGGCGATCGACCTTGCCGGTCACCTGAAGCTCTCTCGGCTGATCGTCTTCTGGGACGACAATGCGATCTCGATCGACGGACCGACGTCGCTGTCGACATCGATGGACCAGCCGGCCCGGTTCAAGGCCGCTGGATGGCATGTCCAATCGGTGGACGGTCACGATATGGAAGCTGTCGCTGCGGCAATCGAAGCAGCACAGCAGTCGGATCGGCCGTGCCTGATCGCCTGCCGCACGGTGATCGGCAAGGGCGCGCCCAATCTGGGCGGCTCGGAAAAGACGCATGGCGCGCCGCTGGGCGATGCGGAGATCGCCGCGACGCGCGAAAACATCGGCTGGGCCTACGCGCCGTTCGAGGTGCCGGACGACATCCTTTTCACCTGGCGCGAGATTGCCGAGCGCGGGCAAGCGGCGCGGCACGCCTGGGAGCAGCGGCTTGCCGCCTCGTCCCGGCGCGAGGCCTTCGAGAGTGCGGTCGCCGGCCACCTGCCCGACGCGGTCTTCGAAGCGCTCGGCGCTTTCCGCAAGGAGCATATCGAGAAGGCGACCAAGGTTGCCACGCGAAAAGCCTCCGAAATGGCGCTCGGCGCCATCAACGCCGCAACCGACCTGACCGTCGGCGGCTCCGCCGATCTGACGCATTCGAACCTGACGATCACCAAGGGGATGGATCGCATAGCGCCCGATGACTATGCCGGCCGCTACATCCACTACGGTATCCGCGAGCACGGCATGGCCGCGGCCATGAACGGCATCGCGCTGCATGGCGGCTTCGTGCCTTATGGCGGCACGTTCCTGTGCTTTGCCGACTATGCACGCGGCGCGATGCGGCTCTCGGCGCTGATGGGCCAGCGCGTCGTCTATGTGATGACGCATGATTCCATCGGTCTCGGCGAGGATGGCCCGACCCACCAGCCGGTCGAGCACCTGGCGATGCTGCGGGCCACGCCGAACCTCAACGTCTTTCGTCCGGCCGACATCATCGAAACGGCGGAGTGCTGGGAACTGGCCCTGAAGAGCAAGAACCGGCCGAGCGTGCTGGTGCTTTCGCGCCAGAACCTGCCGATGCTGCGCCAGGCACATAGCGACGAGCCACATAGCGACGAGAACCGGTCGAGCCAGGGCGCCTACGTCCTGCACGAGCCAGCCGAGCACCGCGCCGTGACGCTGATCGCCACCGGCTCGGAGGTCGAGATCGCCGTGGCCGCCGCCGAACGGCTGGAGACCGAGCACGGCATCGCCGCCGCGGTCGTCTCGATGCCGTGCTGGGAGCTCTTCGAGGAACAGGATGCGGACTACCGCAAGGCCGTCCTCGGCTCGGCGCCGCGCATTGCCGTCGAAGCCGCAACACGACTCGGCTGGGACCGCTGGATCGGCGACACCGGCGCTTTCGTCGGCATGGCCGGTTTCGGCGCCAGCGCCCCTGCCCCGGATCTCTACCGGCATTTCGACATCACGCCCGAAGCCATCGCCGCAGCGGCGCTGAAGCTCATCATCTAGCCCAACTTCCGCAGCTAAGAGGACCCGACAATGGCCCGCATCACCCTTCGCCAGCTTCTCGACCATGCCGCCGAGCATGGCTACGGCGTACCGGCATTCAACATCAACAACATGGAACAGGGCCTTGCCATCATGGAGGCGGCCAAGGCCTGCGACGCGCCGGTCATCATCCAGGCCTCACGCGGCGCCCGCTCCTATGCCAACGACATCATGCTGGCCAAGATGATGGAGGCGTTGACCGAAATGCATCCGGCCATTCCGCTATGCATCCATCAGGATCACGGCAACAACGAAGCCACCTGCCTTTCGGCGATTCGCCACGGCTTCACCTCGGTGATGATGGACGGCTCGCTGATGGCGGACGCCAAGACGCCGGCGAGCTACGATTACAACGTCGCCATCACCGAACGTGTCGCACGCATGGCGCATTGGGTCGGCGCTTCCGTCGAAGGCGAGCTCGGCGTGCTCGGCTCGCTGGAAACCGGCCAGGGCGAGGCCGAGGACGGCCACGGCGCCGAAGGTGCGCTTTCCCACGACCAGCTTTTGACCGATCCCGATCAGGCGGTCGACTTCGTCACCGCCACCCAGGTCGACGCGCTGGCGATCGCCTGCGGTACCTCGCACGGCGCCTACAAATTCAGCCGCAAGCCCGACGGTGGCATCCTCGCCATGCAGGTGATCGAGGCGATCCACGAAAAGCTGCCCAACACGCATCTGGTCATGCATGGCTCTTCCTCGGTGCCGCAGGAACTGCAAGACGTCATCAACAGATATGGCGGCGAGATGCCCCAGACGTTTGGCGTTCCGGTCGAGGAGATCGAGCGCGGCATCCGTTACGGCGTGCGCAAGGTCAACATCGACACCGATTGCCGCATGGCCATGGCCGGGCAGTTCCGCCGCGTCGCGACGGAAGACCCGCGCGAATTCGATCCGCGCAAATTCCTGAAACCCGCCATGGATGCCCTGCGCGACCTTTGCCGCGATCGCTTCGAGCGCTTCGGCACCGCCGGCAACGCCTCGAAGATCAGGGTCATCGCCATGGACGAGATGGCCAAACGTTACGCCGCGGGAAAGCTCGACCCGCAAATCGCAACCGCGAAAGCCGCCTGAGCGGCAAACAGGAGACCTGTCATGAACAAGATCGACATGCCGTCAGCGGGCACGCTCAAGGAAGGCAGCGAACGCTACAAGTCGGGCGTCATCCCCTACAAGAAGATGGGCTATTGGGAGCCGGACTACCGGCCCAAGGAGACCGACCTGATCGCCATGTTTCGGATCACGCCGCAGCCCGGCGTCGACCACGAGGAGGCGGCCGCCGCCATCGCCGGCGAATCCTCTACCGCGACATGGACCGTGGTGTGGACCGACAGGCTGACCGCCTGCGAGCTCTACCGCGCCAAGGCGTTCAAATCCGAGCCGGTGCCGAACACAGGTCCCGGCACCAAGACCGAGCAGCAATACTTCGCCTACATCGCCTACGACCTCGACCTGTTCGAGCCGGGCTCAATCGCCAACCTGACTGCATCGATCATCGGCAACGTGTTCGGCTTCAAGGCGGTCAAGGCCTTGCGGCTCGAGGACATGCGCGTCCCGGTGGCTTACCTCAAAACCTTCCAGGGCCCGGCGACCGGTATCGTGGTGGAACGCGAGCGGCTCGACAAGTTCGGCCGGCCGCTGCTCGGCGCGACGACGAAGCCGAAGCTTGGCCTGTCGGGCCGCAACTACGGCCGCGTCGTCTACGAGGCGCTGAAGGGTGGCCTCGACTTCGTCAAGGACGACGAGAACATCAACTCGCAGCCCTTCATGCACTGGCGCGACCGCTTCCTCTACTGCATGGAGGCTGTGAACAAGGCGTCGGCCGCCACCGGCGAGGTCAAGGGCCATTATCTCAACGTCACCGCCGGCACGATGGAGGAGATGTACGAGCGCGCCGAATTCGCAAAACAGCTTGGCTCCTGCATCGTCATGATCGACCTCGTCATTGGCTACACGGCGATCCAGTCGATGGCCAAGTGGGCACGCCGCAACGACATGATCCTGCACCTGCACCGCGCCGGCAACTCGACCTATTCGCGCCAGAAGAACCACGGCATGAATTTTCGCGTCATCTGCAAATGGATGCGGATGGCCGGCGTCGATCACATCCATGCCGGCACGGTGGTCGGCAAGCTGGAAGGCGACCCGCTGATGATCAAGGGTTTTTATGACACGCTGCGCGAGGAGCGCACGCCGCAGAACCTCGAAACCGGGCTGTTCTTCGATCAGGACTGGGCCTCGCTCAACAAGGTGATGCCCGTCGCCTCGGGCGGCATCCATGCCGGCCAGATGCACCAGTTGATCCATTATCTCGGCGAGGACGTCATTCTGCAGTTCGGCGGCGGCACGATCGGCCATCCAGACGGCATCCAGGCCGGTGCGACGGCCAATCGCGTCGCGTTGGAGGCGATGATCCTCGCCCGCAACGAGGGCCGCGACTATCTGCGCGAAGGGACCAAAATCCTCGAACAGGCGGCCAGATGGTGCACGCCGCTGAAGGCGGCCCTGGAGACCTGGAAGGACGTCACTTTCAACTACGAATCGACCGACACGGCCGACTTCGTGCCAACCGCAACGCCCAGCTTCTAGACGAAAGGAACCGTCGCCATGATGACCAATCCGGGAAACAAGGTCACGCAGGGACAGTTTTCGTTCCTGCCCGACCTGACCGATGAGCAGATTTCGGCGCAGATCAAATACGCGCTGAAAAACCACTGGGCGGTCAGCGTCGAGTACACGGACGATCCGCATCCGCGAAACACCTATTGGGAAATGTACGGCAACCCGATGTTCGACCTGAAGGACCCGGCGGGCATCCTGCTTGAAATCAACAATTGCCGGAAAGCCATGGCCAACATGTATGTCCGGGTCACCGCCTTCGATTCGACCAAGGGCTGGGAAGCGCCGCGCATGTCGTTCATCGTCAACCGGCCGCCCAGCGAACCCGGGTTCCGGCTGCTGCGCCAGGAGCGTGACGGCCGCAGCCAGGGCTATTCGATCGTGCCTTACGCGACCGACAGGCCCGAAGGCGAGCGGAGCTAGGCGAAACCATGCTGGACGCGATAGCAAAGGGCGCTGCCGCGCAGGACGAATCGGTCGATCTGCAGGCCGAGTTCGAGGCGTCCAACATCGATGAGGTGATGGACAAGCTCGACCGCGAACTCGTTGGCCTGAAGCCCATCAAGACCCGCATCCGCGAGATCGCGGCGCTGCTCCTGGTCGACCGGCTTCGCCGCAAGTTCGGGCTGACCTCGGGCGCGCCGACGCTGCACATGAACTTTACGGGAAATCCCGGCACCGGAAAGACCACCGTGGCGCTGAGGATGGCCGAAATCCTGCATCGTCTCGGTTATGTCCGCGAAGGCCACATGGTCGCGGTGACGCGAGACGATCTCGTCGGCCAGTATGTGGGCCACACCGCGCCCAAGACCCGCGAGGTGATCAAGCGCGCCATGGGCGGGGTGCTTTTCATCGACGAGGCCTACTATCTCTACAAGCCCGAGAACGAACGCGACTACGGCCAGGAATCGATCGAAATCCTGCTGCAATGCATGGAGAACAACCGTGACGATCTGGTTGTGATTCTTGCCGGCTACAAGAACAAGATGGACCGCTTCTTCGACAGCAATCCCGGCATGCGCTCGCGCATCGCCCACCACCTCGATTTTCCCGACTACGGCGTCGGCGAGCTCAAATCGATCGCCGAGATCATGCTGGCGGAACAGAATTACCGTCTCAGCGAGGCGGCGGCCAAGGCGCTCGAAGAGTATCTCCCGATCCGCATGCGGCTGCCGCATTTCTCCAACGCTCGCTCGGTCCGCAATGGGCTCGACCGGGCGCGGCTTCGCCAGGCCAACCGGCTTTTCGCGTCGCGCGACCGGGCGTTGACGAAAACCGACCTTATCACCATTGAGGAATCCGATATTCGCGGCAGCCGCGTGTTCGCGGAAGGCAAGCTCGAAGGCGAACCGGAGACGAAGGCGCGCTGACAAGGTGACGCCGGTTGGTGTGCAGCGACCGGAAACGGAAGATAGAATGGGAGCCGACGACCATGGGTACCAAGACAATCATCGCGCCCTCGGTGCTTTCTGCGGACTTCTCGCGGCTCGGCGACGAGGTCGAAACGGTCGTCCGGGCGGGCGCCGACTGGATCCATCTCGACGTGATGGATGGCCATTTCGTGCCCAACATCACCTTCGGTCCGCCGGTGATCAAGGCGATCCGTGATCGAACGGACAAGATCTTCGATTGCCATCTGATGATCGCGCCAGCCGACGCCTATCTCGCCGCCTTCGCTGATGCCGGCTGCGACATCATCACGGTGCATGCCGAGGCCGGGCCGCATCTCGACCGTTCGCTGCAGGCAATCAGGAATCTCGGCAAGAAGGCCGGCGTGTCGCTGAACCCGTCGACACCGGAAAGCGTCATCGAATATGTGCTCGACCGGCTCGATCTGGTGCTTCTGATGACCGTCAATCCAGGCTT
Organism: Mesorhizobium sp. M6A.T.Cr.TU.016.01.1.1; assembly: GCF_003952585.1. Taxonomy (NCBI): domain Bacteria; kingdom Pseudomonadati; phylum Pseudomonadota; class Alphaproteobacteria; order Hyphomicrobiales; family Phyllobacteriaceae; genus Mesorhizobium; species Mesorhizobium sp. M6A.T.Cr.TU.016.01.1.1. The sequence continues at coordinate 4,121,749 of NZ_CP034452.1, read as the reverse complement.
CGGCGGCCAAGCGTTCATTCCGGCGGTCGTCGACAAGGTCAGGCGGGTCAAGGCGCTGATCGGCCATCGTCCGATCGACATCGAGATCGACGGCGGCGTCACGCCCGAGACTGCTCCGCTGGTCACCGCGGCCGGCGCCAATGTGCTGGTCGCGGGCTCGGCCATTTTCATGGGCGGCACCGAGGCTGCCTATCGCGCCAATATCGACGCCATCAGGCAGGCGGCCGACGGGGCGATCCGGAAAGCTGCGTAAACCGTCACATCGGAGGGCAAATATGGCGGCAATTCCACCTGTCTGCGATTTCGGCTGGCAAGCCATCGATGCCGTTTTGCCCGGCGTCGACGGCAAATCGCATTCGATCTTCAGCCATGCCGGCCCGAACGGGCTGGTGGTGGCCTTCATCTGCAATCACTGCCCTTATGTGAAGGCGGTGATTTCACGCATCGTCCGCGATGCCAACGACCTCAAGGCGCAAGGCATCGGCTTTGTCGCGATCAACGCCAACGATGCCGACGCCTACCCCGATGATTCCTTCGACAACATGAAGCTTTTCGCCAGGACGAACGGCTTCACCTTCCCCTACCTCCACGACGAGCGCCAAGAGGTGGCGCGTGCCTATGGAGCCGTTTGCACTCCGGATTTCTTCGGGCTCAACAGCGAGTTGACGCTGCAATATCGCGGCCGGCTGGACGCGGCGCGGCGCGACGCCGGACCGCCCGGGCTGAGGCGCGACCTGTTCGAGGCGATGAAGCAAATTGCCCGAACCGGAGACGGACCGCTCGACCAGATCGCTTCGATCGGCTGCTCGATCAAGTGGAAGGACGCCGCATGAACGTCGGCGCAGGCAGGCCGTTTCGATCGCCCAAGGCGATCCTGTTCGATCTCGACGGCACGCTGGTCGATTCGGCGCCTGACATAACGGCCGCAGTCAACGAATTGCTGGCCGGCCGCGATCTGCCGCCGCTGAGCCTGGAGCAGGTCAAGGCCATGATCGGCGGCGGCGTCAGGAGACTGATCGAGCGAGCCTTCGCGGCTTCCGGCACGCCGCTTCTCGGGAGCGCGCTCGATGAGGCCAACCGCGCCATGGCGCCGATCTACCGCAGACATCTGACCGGCCTGACAAGGCTGATGCCTGGCGTCAGGGAGGTTCTCACGCACTTCCACTTGAGTGGAATAGCCATGGGCGTGGTGACCAACAAGCCGCAGTTGGCGGCCCGCGAAATCCTGCTGCATTTTGGGCTGACGGACTATCTCGGCGCGATCGTCGGCGGAGATGCGGTGACATCCTTGAAACCGGCGCCCGACGCTCTGCTGCTGGCGCTCGACCAGCTTCAGGTCGAGCCTCGTGACACGCTGATGGTCGGAGACAGCAGCGCCGACGTGGCCGCCGCGCGCGCCGCCGGCATGCCCGTCATTCTGCTGCGTGGCGGCTACACCCAAATTGCCGTTGAAGAGCTTGGCGCCGACCTCGTTTGCGACGGTCTGCTCGACCTGCCGTCCGCCATGCAGAGGCTGCAAGACGCCGCTTGACCAGCGGCGCCAACCACCAGGGTGGGCGCCGGCCGAACGCAGTTTCGAACGGCCGGCGAAGTCGCGTTACTTCGTGCGAAGAACCGGGTTATTTCCTGCGGAAAAACCGGGTTATTTCCTAACGGAAAAACCGGGTTATTTGGAGAATTGCTTCAGATAGGCGATGACGTTGGCAAGATCCTCGTCCTTCTTGAGGCCGGGAAACGCCATCTTTGTGCCTTTGATCATGGCCTTGGGATCGCGAAGATAGGTCGTCAGCGTGGCTTCGTCCCATTTGACGCCGGATCCCCCCGCCTCGGTCATGGGCTTGGAATACTTAAACCCCGGATGCGTGCCGGCCGTCCGGCCGATAACGCCGCTCAACGACGGACCGATCTTGTTCTTGTCCTCGTCGACGACGTGGCAGGCCTTGCATTTGGCGAAGACCTTTTCACCCGCGGCGGCATCCTGCGCCTGAGATTGGTTCGTGATAAACGTCGCAACGGACACGACGGCGAAAAATGCGATTGCACGCATGGCATTTCCTCATTGATCGTCAAGGTGCCCTGGACGATTTGCGCAGGCCGTTGTTTTTGATCATCGGCATGCGTCGTTTTATGGCAGAGCGAAAACTTCTCCCCTTGTGGAGTTGCAACGCCTGCATCTTGGAAGCTACCCGGCAGACGAGGGATGTCAACCATACTGAAGTTCAGGGCAATCGCTTCAGACCAATTGCCGATCGTGGCGCGGTCAGCGAAGCTGCCTATCTCCCCCGCAAGGTGGGAGATTGGACGCCGCTTCGGCTTTCGCCAACCACCAACGCTGGAAGACTGGGCAAGAGGAGTGCAACCTGAAGCGATTGCCCTCGTATTTTCATTGCTTTGTGACGGCAGCTATGCTAGGAATTTATTCATGGTGCTGATTTGCGCCAACGACCCGCCGCCGAGGCGGGTTTTTTTGTTTCAGGCTTCGGCGCCCCGTCCATTCGCCTTTATTGACGGCCATTGGGCGAACGCGTAGCCTAAAACCATTCCGGTTTTCCATGGGCACCTCGGGACTCCGGCAGTTGGCGATTTTGTCCAGGCTCGCAGATCGAGCCGGATCTCGCCGAAGCGGGCGTCTTCAAGCGCGCAAGAGGTGCTGAATGGATATGGTCGACCTCATACTAACGGTTTGCCTGATTGCCAATCCGGGCAACTGCCGAGACGAACATCTCTATTTCGAGAGCCGTGGCTCTCTGTTCCAATGTATGATGCTGGCGCCCAGCGAAATCGCGAAATGGTCGCAGGAACACCCGACCCTCAAGGTCAAGCGCTGGAAATGCGCTTCGCCGAGCAAGGACCGTGCGATCTGATCGGCGCCCGGCTTATCCTGGCCCGGGAGGAGGCATCATGATGATTTCGCGTCGAGGAACGCTCCGTCTGGCAGCTCTTGGAACAGCCGCGGCGCTTGTCTCAAGGCCCTCCTTCGCCACGACCCCCTCCTTCGCCATGGGCAAGGTTCGCATCGGCGTGCTGAAGTTCGGCACCGTGAGCTGGGCGCTTGACACCATGAAGCAGCACAAGTTCGATGCAGCCAACGGCATCGATCTGGAGATCGTCGATTTCGCCGGCGAGGATGCAACCAACGTCGCGATTCTGGCCGGCGCGATCGACATGATCGTCTCCGACTGGTTGTGGGTCTCGCGCCAGCGCTCGGAAGGCGTCGACCTCACATTGGTCCCCTATTCGACTGCCGTCGGCGCGATCATGGTGAAGGAGCAATCGCCGATCCGGACGATCACCGATCTCAAGGGAAAAAAGATCGGCGTCGCCGGCGGGCCTCTCGATAAAAGCTGGCTGCTGATCCAGGCACTGGCCAGACGCGATCACGGCCTCGACCTGCCGGCAACCAGCGACATCGTCTTTGGCGCGCCGCCGCTGATTTCGGAAAAGGCGATGCAAGGCGAACTCGATGCGGTGCTCAATTTCTGGCATTTTTGCGCCCGGCTCGAGGCCAACGGCTTTCGTCGGCTGATCGGCGCGGATGATGCGGCGAAAGCGCTCGGGGCCTCGGGCGCCGTGTCAGCGCTCGGCTATGTCTTTCATGACAAATGGGCGAGCGAAAATCTGGCCACCGTCCGGGGCTTCATCAAGGCTTCCGCGCAGTCCAAGGACTTGCTGGCCAAATCCGACGATGAGTGGCTGCGCCTTGCGCCGATTATCCGCGCGCAAGGCGAGGAATTGGCCAAACTGCGTGACCGCTATCGCGAAGGCATTCCCAGACGCCCCGTCGCCGAGGATGCGGCCGACGCAGGCAAACTCTACCGCGTGCTGGCCGAGATCGGCGGCGAAAAGCTGGTCGGCCACGCGCCGGAGATGGCGCCCGGCACGTTCTGGCAGGAACCCCCGAAATGACCGCACCTGACACCGGCGATCGCACGCCTGGCGCTGCAGCCGGCAGCCAATCCAGGTTTGCAACGGCGCTGACACCCGTGCTGACGGTCGCGGTCTCTCTGCTCGGGCTTTGCCTGCTGTGGGGTTTTGCGGCAAGTGCCTGGCCGAGCCGTGCCTTTCCAGGGCCGGGACAGGTCTGGCAGGTGCTGCTCGCCGAGGCGGCAAACGGCGACCTTTTCTATCATCTCGGCGCGACACTCGGCCGGGTTGCCGCGGCATATGTCATCGCGATGGTCGTTGGCTCGGTCATCGGTGTTCTCCTCGGCAGCTACCGCAGCGCAGACCGGTTCTTCAGTCCCTGGGTGATCCTGTTTCTCAACATTCCCGCGCTGGTGGTCATCGTGCTCGCCTATATCTGGTTCGGCCTCAACGAAGCGGCGGCGATTGGCGCGGTTGCCGTGAACAAGATCCCGAATGTCGTGGTGACGATGCGCGAAGGCGCCAGGGCGCTTGATCCGAACTATGCCGAAATGGCCGTCGTCTACCGCTTCGGTCTTCTCGACCGCATCCGCCATGTCCTGCTGCCGCAGTTGCAGCCCTATCTTGCCGCCGCCTCACGATCCGGCATCGCTCTCATCTGGAAGATCGTCCTGGTGGTCGAGCTGCTCGGCCGCTCCAACGGCGTCGGCTTCCAGATCTATCTTTATTTCCAGCTTTTCGACGTCGCCGCCATTCTTGCCTACACGCTGGCTTTCGTGGCGGTGATGCTTGTCATCGAACTTCTTGTGGTGCAGCCCGTTGAACGACATGCAACCCGTTGGCGGCGTCGTCCCGCTTAGGGTCGACATCGCCGAAAAGATCTTCAGGTCCGCGCAAGGCGTCTCGATCACGGCGCTTAGGGACCTTTCCTTCGAGGTTCGGCAAGGCGAATTTGCCTGCTTGCTGGGGCCGTCGGGCTGCGGCAAGACCACGACGCTGCGCATCCTGCTTGGATTGGACAAAGATTTTTCCGGCACCTTCCAACTGCCTGAAGGCGGCTCCAACCGGATCGCCGCCGTATTCCAGGAGCCGATTCTGCTGCCATGGCGGACAGTGGAGCAGAATGTCAGGCTGGCACTGCCGAAAAGCCTGAGAACGAAGAACCTCGACGGGCTGTTCGACACGCTCGGTCTCGGCGGCATGCGCTCGCTCTATCCGGCGGAGCTTTCGCTCGGCCTTGCGCGCCGGGCAGCCCTGGCCAGGGCCTTCGCCACCGAACCGGCAGTGCTTTTCCTGGACGAACCCTTTGCCTCGCTCGACGAACGGACCGCCGAGCGGCTTCGGCACCTACTTTTGACCGTGTGGTCGGCGCGGCCTACGACCGCCCTGATGGTCACGCACAATCTCCGCGAGGCCCTAATGCTGTCGGATCGCATCATCGTGCTCGCGCAGCGGCCAGCCCATGTGCTCGGCATGTTCGACGTAAGGCTGCCGCGGCACTATCGCAATCCACAGGTGATGAGCGACCTTTTGCGGTCGTTCCACCAAAAATTTCCGGGCGTGGTCTGATCGCCTTACAGCTCGAATGCGTATCGGGGGAAGTCATGCCGATCGATAGGGTACGACGCAAGCTTGTGAGCGGCTTCGCCTGCACCGCGGTTAGCGCCGCGATGCTGCCCTGTTGCCTCGGGCGGGCTGCTCTCGCCGCTGCCGGCGGCCTTGAATTCACGGTCAGGAACGTCGCCGACGGCGTCTTCGCTTTCCAGGGCGTGGATGAATTGATGAACGCCGCCAACCAAGGCGCGATCTCGAACCTGGGCGTCGTCGTCGGGACCGATGCCGTTGCCGTCATCGACAGCGGCGGCAGCATGGTCGAGGCGAACGCCTTCATCGCCGCGGTCGGCAAAATAAGCCCCAAGCCGGTTCGCTACCTGATCAACACCCACATGCACCCCGACCACATCTTCGGCAACGCGGCATTCCGGGAGATCGGCACGACCATCGTCGGCCATCACAATCTGCCGCGCGCGCTTGAGGCGCGCGGCGCGTTCTACCTGCAAAGCTTTCGCCAACAGATCGGCGACGCGCTCATGAAAGGGGTCGAGATCATACCGCCGACGATGCTGGTCGATGATCGCCTGCAGCTCGACCTCGGCGGGCGCGTGCTCGAATTGCAGGCATGGAAAGCGGCGCACACCGACAACGACCTGACCGTCTTCGACAGCGCGACCCGCACGCTGTTTGCCGGCGATCTCGTTTTCGTCGGTTCCTTGCCGACGCTCGACGGATCGCTGCTTGGCTGGCTTCGCCAGATGGATGCGCTCGCCGCGATCGGCGCCGCGCGTGCCGTGCCGGGTCATGGCCCGGTGCCGGCCGACTGGCCGGAGGCGCTGACGGCGGAGCGGCGCTATTTCGAGGTTCTGGCGCGCGATATTCGCAGGGCGATCGCCGACGGGATGCCGCTCAGCGAGTCCGTCAAGACCGCCGGCGCAAGCGAACGGGGCAAGTGGCGTCTGTTCGACGAGTATAATGAGCGCAATGCAACGGCCGCCTTTGCCGAACTCGAATGGGAATAGACCGCACGACAAGCGCTGGACGTGGACGAGGTCGATCGATTTGCCAACACATCGTCAAGGGCTTATCCTCAATATCAGCCTGGGCACCACCTCTCTGACATTGGTGGAGGCATCGAAATGCAGAACCACGCTTACCGGAGCCGGCAGCTCGCCTTGCCGCTCGCGGCCATCTTCGCCGCGATCATCTTGGCCGTCGGCACGCTCGTTGGTTCCTCCGGAGCCGCCAACGCGCAGCAAACAACAGCATCTTCGGACAGAATCTGGCAGGATCTGAAAGGCGACGTGTTCGGCGATCGGGCAATTCTGGTCGATAGCGGCGTCGTCAGGATCGAGGCGCCGAAGCGGGCGCAGGATGCCGCCATCGTGCCCGTCGACATCTATATCGACCCCGCCAAGGCGCCTGACGGCATCAAATCCGTCACCTTGATCATCGACGTCAATCCGGCACCGGTGGCGGCGACGTTCCAGATCGGCAAGGACGCCGGCGTGACGCATCTGTCGACGCGTGTGCGCGTCAACGACTATTCCTATCTGCGTGCCATAGCAGAAACGCAGGGTGGCGAGCTCCACATGGCCCAGACCTTCGTCAAGGCATCGGGCGGATGCTCGGCCCCGGCGGTCAAGAACCAGGACGAGGCGCTGGCGACGATGGGGCAGATGAAGCTGCGCCAATTCCCGCCTCAAGAGACGATGACAAAGGCACAGGAATTGCAGTTGATGATCCGGCACCCGAACAATTCGGGCCTGCAGCGCAACCCGCTGACCCAGTATTTCATCCCCGCGCATTTTGTTCAGAAACTATCGATCTCGCAGGCAGACCGGCCGATTCTCTCGATGGAAGGTGGAATATCGATTTCGGAAGATCCCAATTTCCGATTCGATTTCACGGCGCACGGCAATGGCCAAATCCAGGTCGAAGCTATCGATACGGATGGCAAGGTATTTCGCAATCAATGGCCACTGGAGGCTACGGGGCTCTGAAGCCGCGTGCGCAACGCGTTTGTTTAAAAGCAGCGCACGTCGGCTTCCGCCTGCGCGCGCTTCAGTTCCGTGCTCGCGGCTTTTGCCGGCGCGCTTTCGCGAAACAGTCCCGAACGCTCCCCTGTCGTCAGGGACATGCTCTTGAAGGTCTCGGCCCTTTCATAATCCTCGAACGGAAGGATCGAGGCGATGACGTCGATCGAGCAGGAACAGCTCTCCAGCGCCCGACGTGTCTGGCCATTCGTCTGCATGCAGCCGAGCACATAGTCGACAACCGTCACCGTCGGGTAATCGCCGGCGGCGCCGGCCGGATTGGCGAAGGCCAGGGCCGATGTAAGCAACAGCGGCAAGGTCGAAAAGCCGACATATCTGAGCATAGGGAAACCCTCCGTTTGGCCCGGACGTGACAGATCGAGCCCGATGGATCGAGACGGATCACAGCACCAGTTGGCCTCGTGCCACCACGCCAGTCAAGTTCTCATGCAGGCCGTATAGTACCAAAGGAGCAGGGCCGTGCCGGCTGGCAAAAGGCCTCCTCGACGACACGATCACCCCCTCCGAATCCCGGTGCCGACCTTCATTTCATGTCTCCTCCACTATCGGCACCCCGAGCGACACGCGCATACTTAATTTCACACGATCCAATGAATATTCATAAATAAAATTTAATACATTCCGTCCAAAAAATACGCAAAATTGGGTAACTTATATAAATCCAGCCTCATTCACAGTCGATCAATAGCTTTCTGTATGAGTTTTTTCATATCTATTTCTCTATATTGCAGTGCAACATAGACGGAAGTGATTTTTCTTGCCTTCCGCTTGGGGATGACATAGCTTCATCCTGTTTCCGGCTTCAAGGGCGTCACCGTCATTAGGGAGCGGCGACAGTCTTTCGTAGGCCAAGTGGGATGGGCAGTAACGGTGCCCTCTGCTCATTCGGCTTAGGTCGTGACACGCTGCCGGAAATACTTCCCCCACATGAATCGCTTGGGCAAGCCCTCGTGGGCTCAACGGACGATTCGTCATTGTGAACCCTGGGAGGACTTTGATGCGTGTATTTGCGAAAACTGCCTACCTACTAACGACCGCGGCGCTCATGTCGTTCGGCGCGGTCCACATGACGTCGGCCAATGAAGAACTAATGAAAATGGCCGAAAACCCCAAGGACTGGGTGATGCAGACGGGTGACTACGCCAACACCCGCTTTTCCAAACTTAACCAGATCACCAAGGACAACGTGAAGAACCTGCAGGTCAAGTGGAGCTTCTCCACTGGCGTGCTGCGCGGCCATGAAGGCGGGCCGCTGATTATCGGCGATGTGATGTATGTCCACGCGCCGTTCCCGAACACCGTCTATGCTCTCGATCTCAACAATGACGGAAAGATCCTCTGGAAATACGAGCCCAAGCAAGACCCCAATGTTATTGGGATCATGTGCTGCGACACGGTCAATCGTGGCGTCGCCTATGGTGACGGCAAGATCATTCTAAACCAGGCCGACACCACCGTTGTGGCGCTCGATGCCAAGACCGGCAAGGTCGTCTGGTCAGTCAAGAACGGCGAGCAGACCGACGGCGGAAAGGGCGAATCCGGCACGTCAGCACCCGTAGTCGTCAAGGACAAGGTGCTGGTCGGCGTCTCCGGCGCTGAATTCGGCGTTCGCGGCTGGTTGGCCGCCTACAATCTGGCAGATGGCAAGCTCGCCTGGAAAGCCTATTCGGAAGGTCCGGACGCAGACACCCTGATCGATCCCGAGAAGACCACCCATCTCGGCAAACCTGTCGGAAAGGATTCCGGCACGAACACCTGGGAAGGCGAGCAGTGGAAGACAGGCGGCGGCACGACATGGGGATGGTATTCCTATGATCCCAAGCTGAACCTGGTTTACTATGGTACCGGCAATCCCTCGACATGGAACCCGGTCCAGCGCCCAGGCGACAATCGCTGGTCCATGACAATCATGGCTCGCGATGCGGATACTGGTGTTGCCAAATGGCTCTACCAGATGACCCCGCATGACGAATGGGACTTTGACGGCATCAACGAGATGATTCTCGTCGATGGCATGGAGGTCGGCGGCGCCAAGCGCGACGTGCTGGTGCATTTCGACCGCAATGGCTTTGCCTACACCATGGATCGCGCCAATGGCGAACTTCTCGTCGCCAAGAAATACGATCCGGCAGTGAACTGGGCGACGGAAGTCAACATGGACCCCAGCAGCGACCAGTATGGCCGCCCGCAGGTCGTGGCCAAATATTCGACCCAGGCGAACGGCGAAGATACCAACACGACGGGCATCTGCCCGGCGGCGCTTGGAACCAAGGACCAGCAACCGGCGGCCTATTCGCCGAAGACCGGCCTGTTCTACGTGCCGACAAACCATGTCTGCATGGACTATGAGCCTTATAAGGTGAGCTACACTGCCGGTCAGCCTTACGTGGGCGCCACCGTGTCGATGTATCCTCCCCCTGGAGCCGACCACATGGGCAACTTCATTGCCTGGGATGCTGCCAAGGGCGAGATCGTCTGGTCTAAGCCCGAGAAGTTCTCGGTGTGGTCGGGCGCGCTGGCAACCGACGGCGACGTCGTCTTCTACGGCACGCTCGAGGGCTACATCAAGGCGGTCGATCATGACGGGAATGAACTCTACAAGTTCAAGACCCCGTCCGGCATCATCGGCAACATCACGGCCTACGAGCATGGCGGCAAGCAGTACATCGCCGTTCTGTCCGGCGTCGGTGGATGGGCCGGTATCGGTCTGGCAGGTGGACTGCTTTCGCCCGATAACGCCGCTGCCTGGCATGGCGCCGTCGATCAGGGCCGTGCGCAAGGCGACGAGACCGCTGTCGTTGGGACCGCTGGTCTGGGTGCGGTCGGTGGCTACGCAGCACTTGCCGACTACACGACGCTGGGCGGCCAGCTCACCGTCTTCGGTCTCCCGGACTGACACACGGGAACCTTAGGCACGCCTCGGGTCTTGTGAAAAGACCAAGGCTTTGAAAAGCGAGAGCCCGGATCACCGGGAAGCCAGGACCGGGCTCTCGATTTCGCTGCGCACCCAAAATATCGATCAATGCCGCTTCACGACAGCAAACCCGTGTCCGTGGCACATGAAGGAAGACACTGAATGTCAGTTCGCATTGTAATTTCCGCTCTCGCTCTGGCTCTGCTGCCTCTGGCAAGCTCAAGTCTCGCACAAGCCCAGGACAGCGCGGAAAAAGCCAAGGCGGTGACGGAAGAAGACGGCAAGTATTTGGATGCGGAGGGAAATCCGACCTACAAGATCGAAAACGGAACTGTGGATTGGTACACGTTCAGCGGTTATCGCCGGTATCATTCCGATTGCCATGTCTGTCACGGACCAGACGGCACAGGTTCGAGCTATGCGCCGGCCCTGGTCAACAGCCTGAAAACCATGGATTACGGCACGTTCCTCTCGATTGTCGCCGAAGGCCGCAAGAATGTCGGCGGCGGCAAGGAGAATGTCATGCCTGCCTTTGGCGACAACAAGAACGTCTATTGCTACATGGACGATCTCTACGTCTACCTCCGCGCCCGCGCCGACGGTGCGGCGCCCCGCGGCAGACCGCCGAAGAAAGCAGACAAGCCACAAGCAGCGAAGGATGCCGAAGCGTCCTGTATGGGTGGATGATATGATTGGCCGTGATGCCATGATTGGTTGCGATGCATTGAAGCTGCGTTTTGTGCTGTCGATCCTCGGCGCACTCGCCTTGCTGCCTTCGAACGCCAAGGCGCAGGACGCCGGCCTTGGTGCTGCAGGAGAACTGGTCGACCCCGATATTCTGCGCGTCTGCGCCGATCCTTCGAACATGCCTTTCACCGACAAGAGCGGCGAAGGCTTCGAAAACAAGCTGGCCGAACTGGTTGCAGCGAAAACCGGTCGGAAGTCCGTCGTCTACACATGGTTTCCCGTTGTCGCCGGCTTCGTGCGCAACACGCTGGTCGCCAACCGATGCGACATCATCATGGGCTATGCCCAGGGCGACGAACTGGTGCAGAACACCAACGCCTACTATCGCTCCTCCTATGTGCTGGTGCACCCGAAGGGCAACGGCATGGAAGGTGTCGAGACGATCGAGGATCCGAAACTCACCGGCAAGAAGATCGGTGTCGTCGAAAGCACGCCACCGACTGCCAACATGGCTGCCAACAAGCTCTTGCGAACGGCAAAAATCTATCCGCTGGCGGTGGATACGCGCCTCACCCCTTCCATGGGAGAGGTCATGATCAAGGACATGCTCGCCGGCAAGATCGACGCGGCGGTCGTTTGGGGACCGATGGCGGGCTACTATGCCAAGGAACTCGGCGCCGACCTCACGATCGTTCCGCTGGTGAAGGAAAAAACCGGCTCGCGCATGTCCTATCGTATCACCATGGGCGTGCGTCCATCCGACCAGGAATGGAAGCGGACGCTCAACCGGGTGATCAGGGAAAACCAGGCGGAGATCAACAGGATCCTGCTGGACTACAATGTGCCGCTGATCGACGAACACGATAATCCGATCACGCAATGACGATGCCGGTATGAAGGGAAAGGAGACGATTTTGCTGGTCGCTGCGGGCCTTCTCAGTCTGACCGAACCGATGTGGGCTGGCGATATCGCCGAGCCCGGCGGCTACCGGATGGACGAATATCGGGCGCCGGTGCCGCAGACGCTGCAAGGCGCAAGCGTGGTGACGACGGCTGAGGCGGAGGCGCTGTGGCGGGAGAAGAAGGCGGTGTTCTTCGACGTCATGCCCAGCACGCCGAAGCCGGCCAATTTGCCGGCAGGAACGATTTGGAGAGAGGCGATCAGAAAGGACATCCCGGGCAGCATCTGGCTGGCCAACGTCGGTTACGGCGCTATCTCCGAGGAGACCGCCAGCTATTTTCGCCAAGGCCTCGCGGCCGAAGCCGGTGCCGACAAGTCGCGCGCTATCCTGTTCTATTGCATGACGAATTGCTGGATGTCCTGGAATGCCGCGAAACGGGCCGTCGAATGGGGCTACAGTTCGGTGATCTGGTATCCGCTCGGCGCCGATGGATGGGAGCGTGCAAACCTTCCGCTGGAGGAGAAGAAGCCTTACGTGATCAGCAATTGAAGCATGAGCATTGTTATTTTCGAACGTCTTGTTTTTCGATTTTTCAGAACCTACCGTTTCATTTGTCCATTTTGAGAGCTGATGGACGAGCCATTGCAATGGTGCCCAGCAATGGTTGACTGAGAAAAGGATCGGCCCCTTCGGGCTGGTAGAAGAGGAGAAATGCCATGAAGAAGAGCTGGACAAAACCGACCATGTGCCAAGTTGCTGCGGGCTTCGAAATTTCGCGGTATCTGCCTGCTGAAATTCCTCCCAAGAAGTAGCCCGCAGAGGTGCGTGTCCCTGGCAACGGGGACACGCACTTTCTTGCCGCGCGAGATCTTCGTGGAAGGCGTAGACGCGTTCGATGCGGGCGCGAAGCCATTCGCGGCTGAAAATTTGTTGCTGGTTGAACAAGCCGCAGAGCGGGCATTGCAATGCGCTTGAAGATCATCGGCTCGGCGGCAGGCGGCGGCTTTCCGCAATGGAATTGCAACTATCGCCTGAGCCGCGCGGCTCGCAGCGGGGTGGCTGGCGTGCATTCGCGAACCCAATCAAGCATCGCCGCGTCAGCGGACGGGGCCGGCTGGGTTCTCTTCAACGCCTCGCCCGATATTCGCCAACAGATTGCGCAAACGCCCGAATTGCAGCCCGCGCTCGATGCGCCGCTGCGTTCGACGCCTATCCGTGCGGTGGTGCTGACCAATGCCGATGTCGATCATGTCGCCGGCCTGCTCAGCCTGCGTGAGCGGCAGCCTTTCGCTATCTATGCAACGACACAGGTTCTGGCGACGCTGGAGGCGAATTCGATTTTCAATGTTCTCGATCCGGCGCTCGTGCCGCGACGCATCTTACCGCCGGGAGAAGAACTGGCGATCTGCGACGCAGACGGCCACGACACCGGCGTGGCTGTCGAGAGCTTTCCCGTGCCCGGGAAGATAGCGCTCTATCTCGAGGAAAGAAGCCGGCCTGATGCCAATTTCAGTTCCGACGCCGGCGACACGATCGGCGTCCGTATCGCCGGCGCCGGCAGTCGCGGCTCCGTCTTCTATATACCGGGCTGCGCGCGCATCGATGCTACCCTGCGCACGCGCCTAGCCGATGCCGCCGGCCTTCTGTTCGACGGCACGGTTTACCTGGACGACGAGATGATTGCCGCCGGCGTCGGCCAAAAAACCGGTGCGCGCATGGGGCATCTGGCAATGTCGGGAGACGCGGGCTCGATCGCCGGCCTGGCCGATGTGAGGATAGGCCGCCGTGTCTTCGTCCATATCAACAACACCAACCCTGTTCTGGACGAGAATTCCGCCGAACACGCAGCGGTCAAGGCGGCTGGCTGGGAAGTCGCCCGCGACGGGATGGAGATGGAATTTTGAGTGATTTCCACGACGCGGCCAGGAACGGCCTGTCCTCCAGCCAGCTCGAAGCCGTGCTGCGTCAGGTCGGTGCCGAGCGCTATCACAACCGCCATCCTTTCCATCACAGGATGACCAGCGGTGCGCTGTCGCGGACCGAGATGCAGGCCTGGGCGCTGAACCGCTATTGCTATCAGGCTGTCATCCCGCGCAAGGATGCCATGATCCTCGCACATGCCGAGGACCCGGCGTTTCGCGCCGCCTGGCGCAAGCGCATCGAGGACCATGACGGTGAGGACGGCTGGAGCGGCGGCATCGCACGCTGGCTGCATCTGGCGACCTCGCTCGGTCTCGATGCCGATGCGGTGAAGAGCGAAAGGCTGGCGCTGCCGGCGACACGTTTCGCGGTCGGCGCTTACCTCTCCTTTTGCACGAACCGGACGCTGTTCGAGGCGGTCGCGTCGTCGCTGACCGAGATGTTCTCGCCGCTCATCATCGGCGAGCGGGTGCCGGCGATGCTGGCCAAATACGATTACATCACCGAGGACACCCTGGCCTATTTCAGCCGGCGGCCCGAACAGGCCTCGCGCGACGCCGACTTCGCCCTCGCCTACGTGCTCGGTCATGCCGACACGGCGGAACGCCAGCAGCAGGCGATCGATGCATTGGTGTTCAAATGCGATATACTGTGGGCCATGCTCGACGCGCTTCAACACGCCTATGGCGAGCCGGGAAACATACCGCCCGGCGCCTTCCGTCCGGAGGCAGCCCTATGATGGCGCTGCGCGAAAGAGCCATTGTGTCGCCGCAGTCGGTGCCATCGTTGCCGCAGCACGTGCGCATACAGTACGACCCGGTGCGGCAGGCGTTCGCCGTGCTTTCGCCCGAAAAAATATTTTGGCCGAACGACATCAGCCTCGACATATTGCGCCGCTGCGATGGACGGTCCACGGTCGGCCACATCATTGCCGGCCTTGCCGCGGATTATGACGCCGGACAGGAGGCCGTGGCCGCCGACGTCGTCGCCTTCCTGCAGGAATGGTCGGACAAGCTGCTGGTGAAGCTATGAGCGAGCCCCTTCTCCCTCCGATCGGCATGTTGGCGGAACTGACGCATCGCTGCCCGCTGCAATGCCCTTATTGCTCCAATCCGCTCGAATTGCTGAAGGCCAATCGCGAACTCGATACACAGACCTGGCTCGACCTGTTCTCGCAGGCCGCCGATCTCGGCGTTCTCCAGGTGCATCTGTCCGGCGGCGAACCGACGCTGCGCCGCGACCTTGAGCAATTGATCGCCGGGCTTTCGGCGCGCGGCGTCTACACCAACCTGATCACCGCCGGCGTCGGTATTGCCGAAGGCCGCATCGAGGCGTTTGCCGATGCCGGGCTCGACCATCTGCAATTGAGCTTTCAAGGCGCACGGCCCGCGACCACCGACCGTATCGGCAACCACAAGGGCGGCCACGAAAAGAAGCTGGAGACGGCGCGCCGGGCTCGCGCGGCCGGCCTGCCGCTTACCATCAACGCGCCGATCCATCGCCACAACATCGAGGAGGTGCCGGAATTCATCGATCTGGCGCTTTCGCTGGGCGCGGAGCGGCTCGAGATCGCCAACGTGCAGTATGCCGGCTGGGCGCTGACCAATCGCGATCAACTGATGCCTGAGCGTGATGCAGTTGAACGGCAGGCGGAGATCGTCGCGGCGGCACGCGAACGGCTGACCGGCATCATGAACATCGATTTCGTCCCGCCGGATTATTTCGCCATCTATCCCAAGCCGTGCATGGGCGGCTGGGCGCGAGACGCCTTCATGGTGACGCCGGACGGCACCGTGCTGCCATGCCATGCCGCACAGACCATCCCGTCGCTCAGCTTCGAGCGTTTTGGACCGCGCAGCCTGGCCGATATCTGG
This sequence comes from Mesorhizobium sp. M6A.T.Cr.TU.016.01.1.1, assembly GCF_003952585.1. Classification (NCBI taxonomy): domain Bacteria; kingdom Pseudomonadati; phylum Pseudomonadota; class Alphaproteobacteria; order Hyphomicrobiales; family Phyllobacteriaceae; genus Mesorhizobium; species Mesorhizobium sp. M6A.T.Cr.TU.016.01.1.1. The sequence goes on along the minus strand of NZ_CP034452.1, from coordinate 4,105,977 downwards.
ACCGATTCGCCAGCATTCAATGCCTTTCGCGGCACCGACTGGATGCAGCAGCCCTGCCGCAGCTGCGAACGGCGTGAAATCGACTGGGGCGGCTGCCGCTGCCAGGCGATGGCAATCGCCGGCGATGCCGCCGCGACGGACCCGGCTTGCGCGAAATCGCCGATCCATGCGCGCATGGCAATGCTGATCGACGAAGCCCAGCGTGCTGCGGCAGTTCCTTCGAAGGACGAACAATTCGTCTACCGGCGGATCGGCGTCGTGACCGAGCCCGCCTGACGCGCTCTTCTATTCCACGGTCTCGCGCTCGCGCTCGCGCACCGCGTCGGCGAAGGCCAGCGCATCGCGGTTGACCGCGACATTGTGCACGCGAAAGATCGAAGCGCCCTTCAACCGCAGGATGACGCTTGTCGCCGCTGTGCCGACGTCGCGCCCCTCGTCAGTTCCGCCGACCAGGTGACGGGCAAGACGCTTGCGTGACGTGCCGACCAGCAATGGAAAACCGAGAGCGCGCAATTCGCCGAAGCGAGCCATGAGCTCAAGGTTTTCCTCTCCATCCTTGGCGAAGGCGAAGCCCGGGTCCAGCACGATCCGATCATCTGGGATGCCGGCATGGCGCGCGATCTCCAGCGATCTGTTCAGGAACAGGAACTGGTCGGCGATCACATCCGCCAGTTTTTCGCGGTCTCGCCCGGTGTGCATGATGACGAGACCGGCGCCGGTTTCCGCCGCGACGTGCGCGATGTCTGGTTCGCGCTGCAAGCCATGCACGTCGTTGACGATATGTGCGCCCGCCGCGACCGCCAGACGCGCCGTCTCGGCCCGATAGGTGTCGACGGAAACGAGGCTGCTGCCGTCGGACGACAGCGCCTCGATGACCGGCAGGATGCGCGATTGTTCCTCCTGCGCCGAAACGGCGCCGGCGCCGGGCCGGGTGGACTCGCCGCCGACATCGATGATCGCCGCACCCTCGCCGATCATGCGCCGCGCCTGCTGGAGCGCCCGCTCCGGCCGATCGAATTCTCCCCCGTCGGAAAAACTGTCGGGCGTGACGTTCAAAATCCCCATCAGCAACGATTTCGCGCCAAGATCGAGATGCCGTCCATGAGCAAGGTGCCAGCGCATCATGCATCAACCTTCTGTCATATCAGAAGCCATTCGCGACACGATTGTCACTCACACGATCGCGGTTCCCCCATCTATCTATGCTCGTGAAACAAAAAGGAGCCTAGCAATGACCAAGGAAGCGATCAGCTTTACTTACTATATCGTTTCGACGCCGGGAAAGGTGTTTGAGGCCATAACGAAACCAGACCTCGCACGGCGCTACTGGGGCCACGAGAACGTCTCTGACTGGAAGCCCGGTTCGAGCTGGGAGCATATCCGCGCCAATGATGAGCGGAGCGTCGAGCTCGTCGGCAAGGTCGTCGAGATCTCCGCGCCGACCCGTCTCGTGATCACCTGGGCAAACGCTTCGCAGGCGTCCGATCCGGCGAGCTACAGCCGGGTGACCTTCGAGGTCGAGGAATACGAGGCCATGGTCCGGCTGACCGTCACCCATGACGAGCTCGAAGCCGGTAGCGGGATGGCGAACGGCATCAAGCGCGGCTGGCCGATCGTCCTCTCCAGCCTGAAATCCTTCCTCGAAACGGGTCAAGCGATCGATGTCTTCGCGAAGCCGCGCGCGTCCGAACGGGCGGCCTGACCGCGAAACAGGGAGCCGAGCACATGAGCATTCTCTACACCGGCGGATGCGCGTGCGGCGCGGTTCGCTACGAGGCTAAGGCAACCCCCATCTTCGAGAACCACTGCCACTGCCGTGATTGCCAGAAAAGAAGCGGCACCGGTCATGGATCCTATCTGACGTTTTCGTCGCGAGCGGACGTGACGATCACCGGCACGACGACGGAGTGGCGTGTCGCGGCGGACAACGGGAATGTGAAAATCCATTCCTTCTGCCCGGTCTGCGGAACCCCTGTCTACCTGACGTACACCGCCATGCCGGACCCGATCACGGTCCATGCAGCAAGCCTTGACGATCCGGGCCGGTTCAATCCGACCGTGGTGACGTACGGTATCCGGGCCCTCCCCTGGGACAGGATGGAAACCGGGCTGAAGACGTTCGAGAAGATGCCATCAGGCTAACCGGCGTCAGGGAGCGTGACGCACATCGTCCGAAGTATCGCTTATGATGAGGGTCGTCCGAGCGCTCTGGTGAATATTAGCGCATTTGATAGTATCGCTCCCACTCCGCCAGCCAAGGCACCGCAGCATGTCGGAAAAGGGTCGAGTAGAGCCTCCAATCGTGGCCCTTGCCAAGGGCGTTCTGAGCAAGGTCGACAGTAGTGTGTCCGACGTTCGCAGCGAGCGGCGCGTTATGACAGCTCTCTGTTATGATCTGGTCGGATCAACCGACCTGCTCGCAGTTTTGGATATCGAGGACTATGAAGAACTGATGTCGGCCTTTCGGCGTGCGGCAAGACAGGCAATCTCTTCGTGCTCGGGCGTTGTCGACAGCGAGGCCGGCGACGGCGGTGTCGCACTTTTTCCGGCAGAGATGGAGGCAAAGGACGCGGCTTCGCAAGCGATCCGGGCAGGACTCGAAATCATTGAAGCGTGCAAGCGGGTCGGGCTGGAGAAAGACCATACGGACCTACATGTTCGGGTCGGGATTGCCACATCCATGACCCTCGTTCACGGGGACGGCGGTGACCCGGCGCATGCCAGCGTCACCGGCCCTGCTTTGGCCATGGCGACGCGGCTCCAGGCTATGGCTCAGCCGGATGCAATATTGGTGTCCGATGAGACCCGAAATCTGGCGCGGCGGTCCCACGTTTTCAGTTTTCGTGGCATTCACGTTATTAAGGGTTTCGCGGAGCCGGAGCGGATTTGGCGTGCCATCAGCCACAAGCGGGACGTTGACCGCTTCTTCGCCTTCGGGCGTTTGAACAATACGTTTATAGGCCGTGGGGACGAACTGGCCACCATCGCCGCATGTTGGCATGATGCCGTCGCCGGCAAGGGCGGCGCCATTTTAGTTCAGGGTGAGGCCGGTATCGGCAAGTCTCGCCTGCTTTATGAAGTCCGCAAGAAGACACGCTTTCAGCGGGCAAAATTGCTGCTTTTTCAATGTCAGCCCGGCGGCTCCCACTCGGCCCTTTATCCTCTGCTGCAAAATGTTCGGAGTGACCTGGCTGGCAAAGAGGGTCGGCTGGAGACTTCAGACGTAGCGCAGGTCTTCGCAAATCAAAGCGTTCACGATGACGAAGTGGTCGACATCTTCTCGTTTCTACTTGGGGCTGAAGGGTCGAATCCCGGTCTGAAGGAGGCTGATCTCAAGGTCATCCGGGAGAAAGCCGCCTGGGCAGTTCGCAGAAGCATAGAAGCCATATGCGAACACGGACCACTCATCCTGGTTGTCGAAGACATACATTGGATCGACCTCACGTCGAGGCAATTGCTGGCGGAACTTGCACTCTTCATCCATAGGGTGCCCGTGCTTCTCATAATGACTGCGCGACCTGGGACTTATTTAGGGTTCCGGGACTTGCCGCATATTACTTTGAAGCCGCTCGATCGCGAGGAAACGCGACAGGCGATCATGGCCATGCGGCCGGAAATCGGGGCAGCCGCGCATTCGGAACTCATTAGCATGGTGGAGGAGGTAACCGGGGGCGTGCCTCTTTTCATCGAGGAAATCTGCCAATGGATCGCCGAGAATGCAGCCTCCATAACGGATCGCCTTGCGCCGGCCGGCTCATCGAGCCGAATATCGGTGTTTGAAGGCATCCTTCAAGCCAGGCTGGAAGCCCTGGGCCCTGCAAAGGATGTGGCACGAGCGGCCGCCGTCGCCGGCAATCGTTTCAATCTGGAATTGCTCCAGAAGCTGTTGCCGGAATACAGTGACGAGACGATCGGGAATGCACTGGACACCCTCATCGAGGCGGGATTCCTGATCCGGGTCAGGCCTTCCGGCGAGCCCGACTATGGATTTCGTCATGCCCTGATCCGGGAGACAATCTACAATGCATTGCTGCGGAGGAGACGGCAGGCCCTCCATCAGTCGCTTTTCTCCGCTGTCGGCCGCGACCGAAATCTGGCCCCGTGGCTGGGTACGGCTGAACTGGCAGAACATGCTGAACGCGCTGGCCTTATCGAGGAAGCGATCGATCAGTTCATCGCAGCCGGCCGGGAAAGTTACGTCCGCTCTGCAATGGCCGAGGCGAGACAGATTCTCGACCATGCCATGACCCTTTGCCAGCGAGTGAGAGGGCCGGACAAGCAGGATGTTTTGCGCCTCGCCGCGATGATGCCGCTCGGGCCGATACTTACAGCCACGGAAGGTCCAAACTCGCTGCCGGCCCGCAAACTTTACGAGGACGGGGTAGAGATCGCCAGGCGGCGGCCACTCGCCGAGCGTGCGAAGTGGTTTCCGATCTACTGGGGTTGGTGGTTCACCGGCCCCACCATCGACGGGGAACGCGCACGGGCCGTCCTCACCGACCTCAGGGATGTCGACGACCCCGAAGTGCAGTTTCAGGCCAGACACTGCGTTTGGGCAATCGAATTCAATCTTGGGCATCACAAGAACTGCATCGCGGCGGTCGACGAAGGACTTGCGCTCTATGGGACGGGCCAAAGGGCAGGGAATGCCACTCTGTTCGGCGGCCACGACGCCAGAGTCTGCGGCCTGTCGCATAGGGGTCTCTCTCAATGGTTTACCGGCCGGGCCGCAAGCGCAGTTCGGTCGTTGGCTGAAGCCAGGCGCTGGGCAATGCAAACGGCGCATGTTGGTAGTATCGCCCATGTCTACATCAACGAAGCGATGCTTGATTGCTATCGCCGCGATTTCTCGGCGCTGCGAGGCGTCATCGCCGATATCCGCGAATTGACGAAGCGCCACCATCTGCCCTCCCTTGCCGCCTTGGCGCAAATTCTCGAAGGCTGGTGCGAAGGAAATGCTGCTCGGGTAGAGCAAGGCAGGGACCAGATCAAAGAGGGCCTCGCGATCCACGGCGAACTCCAGACGCCGGAAGACTATCCTGTCTATTACGGCATGCTGGCGGAACTTCTGGCCCGGACAGGCGAGACTGACGAGGCCCTTACGCTTGTCTCTTCCGCGGCTGCGGAAGCCGAAGCAGGTGGCAGTCTTTCTTGGCTCGCCGAACTCTATCGGCGAAAGGCCCATCTCCTTCTACTTAGAGGTTCCTCAGGCATGGAGGTTGTTGCCGCGCTCTCCAAAAGCCTGGCTACCGCCGATGAGCAAAACGCGGTGCCAATCCTGCTCAATGCATACGAGATGCTCAGGACATGGGGCGTATCAGAGGAACTATCCCGGCAGTACCGCAGTCGCGTCGACCTGGCGAAATCAGCCATCGAGCAAGGTGCGGCGTTGTTCGTCAATCTAGAACCAAGCCTGCGCCACTAGCCTGCGCGGCTGGGAGATCGGGAGCCTCCATGCTGGAACGATACGAGCGCTCGGGTCCTCCGCCGCGCGAAGCACTCATGCGGCTAATGACGATGCGCGAGCTCTTGGGCATCACACGGATTGCAGACATCACAGGTCTCGACGTGCTCGACATACCCGTGGTTCAGGCGGTCAGGCCTTTCTCCCTTTTAAATTCCGTTTCGCAAGGCAAGGGGCCGACCAGAACCGAAGCTGCGGTATCGGCCATTCTCGAGGCCGCAGAGTCCTACTTTGCCGAGCGCTTGGCGCACTACGACCCCATCGCGGCCTCCGCAGACTCCCTGAATATTCCTCCTGAAAGATTCGAAGCCCATCTCCAGCCAGGTGTCGACCCGGGCTGGCGCAGCAGGGAGATAGCTTGGATTCATGCCGAGAATATCCTCAAGGGTGGTCTGCAGGATTGGGTCCCATTCGAGCTTGTACACACTGCCTACGTGTTCCCGCCGCGGCCCCACGAGGAAATCTTCGCTTCATCGACGTCCGGCCTGGCGGCCTCCTTCGAGGAAACAGACTCTATTCTGCACGGGATAATGGAATGCATCGAGCGCGACGCACTCACGCGGGCGGAGCGAATCCATGGCTTTTTCCAGCGCCGTCGAATTGACCCGAGAACGATCGACGATCCGACAGTTGCGAGCCTTCTCGAAAGCCTGGAAGCCAAAGGCCTGCTGGTCGGGCTTTGGCACGCCCCCTCACCGCTGGGACTACCGGTGATCTGGTGCCATCTCATGGAGGATCGGCCGCCGGAAACTGCAATTCTTCACCATCCGGCAGAGGGCTCGGCTGCAGGTTTCGATGCCGCGTCCGCGATCGTTCACGCAATCTACGAGGCGGCGCAGTCGCGACTGACGGCGATCTCCGGCGCCCGTGATGACCTGACGCGCGCGTCCTATCCAAAATATCCCGACTGGCAAAAAATTGCGGCGCACCGACGCCTCCTGTCCGACGGCCCTCGCGACGTACATTTCCATGCGATTGCCGGGCAGAATTACACCAGCGCCGGAAATAGGATGTCCGCTCTTCTCGCAAAGATCGAGGGCGCAGGAATCGATACAGTGTACATGATTCAGCTCGATACGAGACCGCTCGGCGACCTGTCAGTCGTAAGGATCGTCATACCGGCCTTAACGCCGCTGTTGCATGGCTAGGCAAATGCGTCCCAAGCTGGTCTTTGCCGGTCCCACCCTGTCACAGGGCGAAGTGCTGGAAGTGGTGGAGGCGATCTGCCTTCCGCCGGCTGTGCAGGGTTCGATCATTGCGGCCGTGCAGCATTTTGATCCGAGTGCGATAGTCATCATCGACGGCGGCTTTCAGTCGGAGCCGGCGGTCCGGCACAAGGAAATCCTTTGGGCAATAGCGAAAGGTGTTCCGGTAATAGGCGCGGCGAGCATGGGGGCTCTTCGCGCTGCGGAACTCTTTCCATACATGCAGGGAGTGGGGCTCATCTACCGGTGGTATCGTCGTTTTGCGTTTGCGCCTGACGATGCAGTGGCCGTGCTGCACGGACCATGGGGGGTAAACTCCGCGCCCATAACCCACGCGCTGATCGATCTTCGCATGACTGTTCGCAGGGCCTGCCGTCGAGGCATCATTTCGGCTGAATACAGAACCAGCCTGGAGCGCGCCGCGCGAGCTCTCAACTTTCGCGAGCGCACGCTCGCCCGCATGGTCGGTGACGCCTTGTCATGCGAAGGTGATCTCGTTGTCGAGAAATATCAGGAGATCCTCGCCGCAGCTTTCGTTCAGCAAAAGAAGCAGGATGCGCGTGATGCACTCCGGCTATTGGATCACGGTTTATTCAAGGAGCCTGCACCCCTGCCAGATTTCCAATTGACGGCGGCTTTCTTTAAGGATCTCGACGAAGCCGGGTTAGAGATTTGAAAGCATCAGGGCGAGAATTCTCAATCTCAATTTACAATACGTAAGATTTTGCTAATGTATTAAAATGAGAGGGGCTGAGCTACTAGGAACGCTCGATCGATCCAACGATGAAAGTCGCTCCGTCGGCACGCGCTTCCTGCTATTTCCGCAGGTGCCCCACCTTGCCAATTACGGCACACCCGAGACCGTCTGGATATCGACCCCGCCGGGCCGGTTACGCCCCGGTCCGGAGGACCATCGCATCTATGTCCGCGATCCGCTCCTCGACAAGGAACCTTACGAGTATCCCTATCTGCCGCCCTTCGTTGGCGAGGTCTTCCCGTCGGCGGAACCCGCCTACGACGGTCACTTCGACCGGATTTCATTGAATTCACGTCAGTTCCTGGCGGCACACGCCTTCGGGGCAGTCAGCCGGGTCCTGGACATCTGGGAAAGCTACCTTGGGCGGCCGATTACCTGGTACTTCGCCGAAACCTATGAGCGGCTGGAGATCATTCCGTGGGTCGACTGGAACAACGCCCAGTCTGGCTACGGTTATCTGGAACTCGGCGTGGACAGGGCGCCCGACGGTCGAAATTATCCCTATGCCCTCAACTTCGATACGATTGCGCATGAGGTCGGCCACGCGATTCTGTTTTCCCTTTTTGGAGTGCCGGCAAATGGCTTGAAGACCGGCGACTTCGCGTCGTTCCATGAGGCGAGCGCCGACATAACGTCGCTTCTGTCCTTCCTGCATTTCGATAGCGGTCTCGACCGGCTGCTCCGCCACAGCAACGGCAACCTCCTCGTCCTGAACGAACTCAACCGCATCGCCGAACTGATCGGTGACCGGCAGATTCGCCTCGCCAGCAATTCGCGCCGCATGTCTGAAGTCTCCGACGAAATCCATGACAGGTCGCGGCCTTTCACGGGGGCGGTATTCGATACGATCGTAGACACCTATCACGCAAATCTCGTGGGTGATGGACTAGCCGACGAGCGGCTTCTCGATATCGACATCAGGGATATCGACGAGGCCGCCATGCAGCTCATCTCGGATTTCACAGCGCTGGCCTTCCGTGCCAGGCCGTTCCTGTTCAAGAGCGCGCTCACCCGCGCGCGGGACGACGTGGCGCTGGCTCTCGCACGGGCCTGGTCCGGCCTCGATGCGGACGATCTGACATTTGAGAATGCCGCGATGGCCATTGCCGAAGCCGGCAGCCGCATCGCGCCAGCGCTGGGCGCTAAGTTCGAGGAAAACTTCAGGTGGCGAGAAATTTCATGAACTGAATTGTCAAAGCGAGGAGGACTGACATGAGTGACGACTATCACCGTCCGACACTGACATTCCCCAACGGTGCATACAATGCAACGCAGGTCAGGCTCTACGGAATTGAGGCGGAAATTGGTATTTCCATTCCCGGACAGGCCAGCGAAATCTCGAACACCAACATTTATGTCCAAACAGCACATGACGTTAGCGCCGACGAACGGGAAGTCAACGCAGCGAAAGAAGTACTTAAGAAAGCCACATCGAATAAGGTCCGCCGCGGCATAATGCTCGGCCAAGGCAACTTGCCTAGTATACCGATAAGAGCCAGCTTCAGTATTAAATTGGATATAAAGGAATTTGGCACAGCCGTTGTGACTGTGACTGCACAAACATATATGCTGGGCAGCAAGCCAGAGAAAGAGCTTTCTTGCGGGTTGATTGTCGGCTACGCCTACGAAGGTCATACATTTGACCTGCCAAAACCCAAGATAATGCTAGTTAATAAGTTCCCAGAATTGGAGATTCCAAAGGATGACTCCGACTACAAATTGAAAGAAGATGCAGGTTATGCTGTCTGGATCGTTGATAAACTCGACCAATGCGTGGAGATTGAAATTAACCAAGGCTTTGTCGAACAGCTTGTTCTCGAGGCCAACCTTCCGGGCAAGCGCTCACCGACCATGTATGCTGCGAGGCAGGCGCTCGGGCACCGCAGCGGAAGGCTGACTGAGTAGTGATAGATCCTGCTACTTCGCGGCCCGTCGAGGGGTTGTGTCAGCCGGCCCGAGCTTGGTGCAGTCGGAAACGATAACCTCGCGGAGCTTGGGGCGTCGAGCTGGCTGCGGCGCTGCACAATCGAACTCGGGGCTTGGCACCCGGGCTCGGTTCGGGTCGCTTCGCTGCAATTGTAGGAGGCGACGGGTCCGTTTTTCGGCAGGTGAAACCGGCAAAATACGTCGGAGGCGAGATCCCAAGCCCATGGCGAAAGCCGCCCGGCAGTGTGCGCACAACCATCGGAAGATCGCCAGCACCGTCGCTGGAGCACTGCACGTCACGGACATGATCGCGCCTCGGTGTCCACGACGGTGCCACGACCGCCATAGCGTTCCTCCTTTGCCGCGAGCCGTGCGGTTCCCAGCCCGGAGAGCGACGTGTTTTGCGGGGTCATCGGTCATCGGTATCATGTCATCACAAGCACCCAAGGGCAGGCGAGCGGCGCAAGTTGTCTCGGCAACCGGACATTCATTCCGGCAGCAAGCAAAGTCGGCAATGGGTCAAAAAACCCGCCTATTCGCACGTCGTCGCCTCCGATCACCGCACGCACTGCATGGAGGTCTTTCGAAGCCAGAATTCTTGAGTTAGGTCTGCGTCCAGTGCTTTCGACGAGAAGGAGAAAAAGGCTCAACCAGTCCTCCCGACAGAACCGCCGCACGTCGGGATGCGCAATGGCTTGTCAGATACGCTTTAGCTCGAGCGCATGGCGATGCTTACGCAGCGCGGATAAACGCAGGCTGTCGGTTGTGGCGGTCAGTTCAAAAAGATTGATTTGTGCGGTACACCCGCTGCCTAGATGTTATGGCTTCGCATGAAGGGCCGATTACGAGGGGTAACCATGGTTCACACTGCACGCCTCCGCCACGATTCTCTGGCCGCCCCCTCCAGCAGAAACGTCCCTGCAAAATGGCTCGCCGCCGCGGCCTTCGCGGCGATTGGCTTGCTCGCGACCCCGGCCGCACAGGCGCAGGAAGCGCCTCCCGCGCCCGTCGTCACGGTAGCCAAGCCGGTGGTGCGCGATATCGTCGAGGACGATGAGTTCGTCGGCCGTTTCGAAGCCGTCGACCAGGTTTCGCTGCGCTCCCGCGTCGGCGGCTATCTCGACCAGGTCCATTTCCAGGACGGTACGCTGGTCAAGCGGGGCGACCTCCTGTTCACCATCGACCAGCGGCCGTTCAAGGCGGCGCTGAACCAGGCGCAGGCGCAGGTCGACTCGGCCAAGACCCTGGTCGAATTCAGCAAGATGCAGTTCGAGCGCGCCGAGACCCTGTCGCGCGAAGGCAACATACCGGTTTCGACACTGGACGACCGCCGCCGCGAATATCTCGCCGCCCAAGCGCAACTGGACGGCGCGGAGGCGGCACTTGAAAACGCAAGTCTCGATCTCGAATTCACCGAGATCAAGGCGCCGTTTTCCGGCCGGGTCAACCGCCGGCTCGTCTCGCCGGGCAATCTGGTGCAGGCCGACCAGACCGTGCTGACCACCATCGTCTCGATCGACCCGATCGACTTCTATTTCGACATCGATGAGCGGTCCTACTTCGCTTATGCGCGCGACGCCCGCGAGCGCGGCGGCGTCATGCAGGAGGGCGCCGGCGGCGTCGATGTTGTCGTCCGTGTCGCCGACCGTGATGAAGCGACGTTCAAGGGCAAGCTCGACTTCGCCGAGAACCGTCTGGACGAAGCTACCGGCACGATGCGGGTCAGGGCGCGCTTCGACAACAAGGACGGCGTGCTGCAGCCGGGCATGTTCGGCCGCATCAACGTGCCCGCCTCGCTGCCTCATCCGGGCGTGCTTCTGCCTGATGAGGCGATCGGCGCCGACCAGAACCGCCGCATCGTCTTCGTTGTCGACGAGGCAGGCCTGATCTCGGCCAAGCCGGTGCGCACCGGCCCGCGCATTGACGGCTATCGCGTTATCCGCGAGGGCCTCACCGGCGAAGAGACCGTGGTAACCAACGGGCTGGTGCGAGTGCGACCGGGCGTCACCGTCAAGCCCGAGATGACCACGTTGCCGCCCAAGGTTGAAGCCGAAGGGCAGACGCAATGAACTTCGCCCATTTCTTCGTCAACCGCCCGATCTTCGCAGTGGTGCTGTCGATCGTGCTCGTGCTCGTCGGCGGCATCGCCTATACGCAGCTTCCGGTCGCGCAATATCCCGAAATCGCGCCACCGACCATCGTGGTGCGCGCCTCCTATCCGGGCGCCGACGCCGAGACGGTCGCCGCGACCGTGGCGACGCCGATCGAACAGGAAATCAACGGCGTCGAGCACATGCTCTACATGTCGTCGTATTCCTCCGGCGAAGGCTCGATGTCGCTCACCATCACCTTCCGCCCCGGCACCGATCTCGACGCGGCGCAGGTGCTGGTCCAGAACCGCGTCTCGATCGCCGAAGCGCGCCTGCCGGAAGAGGTGCGCCGGCTCGGCATCACCACGGCGAAAAGTTCGCCCGACCTGATGATGGTCATTCATATGCTGTCGCCCGACGACACATATGATCAGCTCTACGTCTCGAATTATGCGCGTTCGCGCGTGCGCGACGTCCTGCTGAGACTGGACGGCGTCGGCGACGTGCAGATCTTCGGCGAGCGCGAATATTCGCTGCGCGTCTGGCTCGACCCGGAAAAGCTGTCCGCCTACGGAATGACCGCAGGCGACGTAGTCCAGGCGCTGCGCGACCAGAATGTCCAGGTGTCGGGCGGCTCGATCGGCGCGCCGCCGATTGGCGACGGCTCGGCCTTCCAGTATACGGTCACCACGCAAGGGCGCTTCGAAGACGCGCGCGACTTCCGCTACGTCATAGTCAAGTCGACCGAGGACGGCCGCTTGATCTCCCTGCAGGATGTGGCGCGCATAGAGCTCGGCGCCAGGGACTACGTCACCAATTCCTATCTCAACAACAAGGCGGCGGTGGCGCTCGGCATCTTCCAGCGGCCGGGCACCAATGCCTTGGCCTCGGCGGAAGAAATCCAGGAGACCATCGCGGCGCTTTCGGAGGATTTCCCGAAGGGGCTGGCCTACGAGATCATCTACAATCCGACCGAGTTCATCGCTGAATCTATCAACGAGGTCTATGTCACCATCGCCGAGGCGATCCTGCTGGTGGTGATCGTCATCATCGTGTTCCTGCAGTCGTGGCGCATGGCGATCGTGCCGATCGTGGCGATACCGGTCTCGCTGATCGGCACGCTTGCCGTGCTGCTCGCCTTCGGCTTCTCGCTCAACATGCTCACTCTGTTCGGGCTGGTGCTGGCGGTCGGCATCGTTGTCGACGACGCCATCGTGGTTGTGGAAAATATCGAGCGGAACATCCGGCTGGGGCTCGCCCCGCGCGCCGCTGCGCACAAGACCATGGATGAAGTGGGAAACGCGGTCCTCGCGATCTCGCTGGTGCTGATCTCCGTCTTCGTTCCGGCGGCTTTCATTCCCGGGATTTCCGGCCAGTTCTACCTGCAGTTCGCCATCACCATCGCGGTCTCCACCGCGATCTCCGCATTCAACTCGCTGACGCTTTCGCCGGCTCTCGCTGGCGTCCTTTTCAAGCCGCACACCGAGGAACATTCGAACTTCTTCCTGGCAAGGTTCGGCCGCGCTCTGGCGAACGGGTTCAACAACGGGTTCGACAGGATGGCGGACGGCTATGCGTGGCTGGTGCACAGACTGGTCGGCACGGCTCTGGCGCTTGCCGCCATGCTGCTCGTCTTCGCAGGACTGCTCTACGCGACCTATCACATGCTGCAGACGGTGCCGCGTGGCTTCATCCCGAACATGGACCAGGGTTATGCGATCGTCGTCGTGCAATTGCCGGAGGGCTCTTCGCTCGCCCGAACGGACGCAATCATCCAGAAGGCGTCGGATATCATCCGCGAGACGCCGGGTGTCGCCAATGCCGTCGCCTTCGCAGGATTCAACGGCGCGACATTCACCAACGCCAGCAATTCCGGCGTGATCTTCGCGCCATTCAAGAGCTTCGAGGAACGGCTCGAGAGCGGCGATACTTCCGACAAGATCATCGGCACGCTGTTTGGCAGCCTGCAAAGCATCCAGGAGGCCTTCATCATCGCGCTGCCGCCGCCGCCAGTGCGGGGCATCGGCAACTCCGGCGGCTTCAAGATGATGCTCCAGGAGCGCAACAGCGCCGACATGCGGCCGATTCTGGCGCTGGCCAACGAAATCGCCGGCAAGGCCAACCAGACGCCCGGGTTGACGGGCGTCTTCACCACCTTCTCGGCCTCCAGCCCGCAATTCTTCCTGGCGATCGACCGCGACAAGGCGCGCATGCTGAACGTGCCGATCCCCAACATCTTCGAGACGCTGTCGATCAATCTAGGCACCGCCTACGTCAACGATTTCAATGCTTTCGGTCGCGTCTACCAAGTGCGGGCGCAAGCCGACCAGGCTTTCCGCATCGATCGCGACGACATATTGAAGCTGAAGGTGCGCTCGGCGGCCGGCGACCTGGTGCCGCTCGGCACACTGGTCGAGATCCGCGACGTCACCGGTCCCTCGCTCGTGCAACGCTACAACATGTATGTCTCCGTGCCGCTTCAGGGCAATGCAGCGCCGGGTGTCGCCACGGGCACGGCGCTCGACCTGATGGAGGGGATCGCAGCCGAATCGCTGCCGCAGGGCACTTCCTTCGAATGGACTGAACTCGCCTTCCAGGAGCGGCAGACCGGCAACACGGCGGTGTTCATCTTCGGCCTGTCGGTTCTGTTCGTCTTTCTGGTGCTCGCCGCGCTATACGAAAGCTGGATTACGCCATTCGCGATCGTGCTTATCGTCCCGCTCAGCGTGCTGGCCGCCCTCTTGGGCGTCGCCTTCCGCGGTCTCGACAACAACATCCTCGTGCAGATCGGGCTGATCGTGCTCATCGGCCTGGCGGCGAAGAACGCGATCCTGATCGTCGAGTTCGCGCGCCAAGGTGAGGAGCGTGGCCTTGACGCCGTCGAGGCGGCTGTCGAGGCCTGCCGGCTGCGGCTGCGGCCGATCCTGATGACGGCATTCGCCTTCATCCTGGGCGTGGTGCCGCTAGTGATCGCCAGCGGGCCTGGCGCGGAAATGCGCCAATCGCTCGGCACGGCCGTGTTCTCCGGCATGCTGGGCGTGACATTGTTCGGCCTCTTCCTGACGCCGGTCTTCTACGTTGCTCTGCGCAGGACATTCCGGCGCAGGCGGCCTGAAGCCGGCCCGACCTTGGCTTCCGAGAGCGGCGCAGCCGAGTAGACGCCGAGCCGATGAGGCGCCGGGTTCAGACTGAAGCCGGACCGGCGGGTTCCCGAATCTCGCGGAGGGATGGATCGGCGATCCATCCCTCGAGCGGATCGAGATGTTCCGGCGCGCCGTACGCTCGCTTCACATCGTCCACGCCCAAGCCGTCTGGATCGCGCAGAAAAGCGCATCTAGCCGATCGCCGCTGGGGTCGTCGGCCGGCCGACGAACAGGAGCGAAAATAGAGGATAGAAACAGGCACAAGATCGCTTCTCCTGCCCTTGGATCGTGGTCAAGTGTTGCCAACTACCCGGCGCTAACCCGCGGAAATGTCGCTGCTATTCTGAGACGGGGGAAAAACCCGGAAATCGAGCAGACTGAATGGTGGGCCCGGAAGATGCATTAAAGCCGTTGATTTCATTGACTTTTTCGTGGGCCAAAATCAAAAAGCTTCCCGTATTGTTCCGCACGGTCCCGCGGCTGGTCATGGTCGTTCCTCTTTGCTCTCGATCAATGAATGCCCAATTCGTGCTGGTAGGCTTTGGGGGCACCGGCGAGGAACGACTATCGATTGGCCAAAATCACTAACTGCCAGGAGAACATAGAGGATTTACCCCATCTGGTTCTTCTGTCGAATTGACAACGCGGTGATTGAAATCGGAACCTGGTGCGACAAGAAGCGGGGATGGGAGGATAGCATGGGCGAGGATCTATCCGGTCATCATGCCGATCGCATTCAGGCCGCGATCGCTTCGGACGCGGCGGCGAAGTCCGCGCTGGTTGCCTCCTGGCGGCGGTCTTCCAGTTTGCACCGGCTCGATCCAGCCGATCGCAGTCCTCCCCGCTACCTAACGGATGCGGAATTGGGGGAGGCCCGACAACGCATCGAGCCGCTCATTCGGGCTGCCCAATCGAGCCTCGACAGACTCTATTTTGCGGTGGGCGGGGTCGGGTGCTGTGTCCTGCTCGCCGATCGCAACGGGGTGCCAGTAGAACGGCGCGGCGCGCCTGTGGATGACGAGACGTTTCATTCCTGGGGGTTGTGGACCGGCTCCGTCTGGAACGAGGAGAGCCAGGGCACCAACGGGATCGGCACCTGTCTGGTCGAACAGCGTGCGCTGACGATCCACCGCGACCAGCATTTTCAAACGCGCAACACGGGGCTGAGCTGCACCACTGCTCCAATCTACGATCATGAAGGGAATCTTGTGGCCGCGCTTGACGTCTCTTCCTGCCGGGCCGATCTGACCGAGGCCTTTGCCAGTCTTATTTCGGTGGCAGTGGTCGACGCGGTGCGTCGGATCGAGGCCGAGAACTTCAGGATGGCGTTTCCCAAGGCGCGAATTCTTTTGGCGCCGGTGACCGACAAGGCGCTGATCGCCGTTGATGCGGACGACCTTGTGGTCGGCGCGACCCGGTCGGCTCGCCTGGCGCTTGGAATTACCCAACATTGTCTCGACAAGCCGATGCCCGCAACCGATCTGCTCGGTTGGGCTGAGAGCGGCCACGAAGTTCTCGCC
Source organism: Mesorhizobium sp. M6A.T.Cr.TU.016.01.1.1 (assembly GCF_003952585.1). Taxonomy (NCBI): domain Bacteria; kingdom Pseudomonadati; phylum Pseudomonadota; class Alphaproteobacteria; order Hyphomicrobiales; family Phyllobacteriaceae; genus Mesorhizobium; species Mesorhizobium sp. M6A.T.Cr.TU.016.01.1.1. The sequence continues at coordinate 4,089,872 of NZ_CP034452.1, read as the reverse complement.
GAAGCGGAGCGCGGTGTTCTCCAGCGGGCGCTCGCGCGCGCAGACGGAAATGTGTCGGCTGCGGCTCAGGCGCTTGGCATCAGCCGCGCGACGCTTCATCGCAAGCTCAACCGCCTGGATGTCCACCGGTCTCACTGACCTTCGAATCCTCGCCTGACTGTCGCAATTCTGCGACACATCCCGCTCGGCCACTGTCGTCGACACGGTGACAATCGCGGCGGAAATCGCAAGTCTCTCTTCCGAAGCGTCGCATCCCGCGACGTCAGCTTTGGGAGGAAGACACATGAACAAGGTTGAATTCTCACGCTCGGTCAAGGCGCCCTTCGACAAGCGCTACGGCAATTTCATCGGTGGCAAATGGGCCGAGCCGCGCTCCGGCCGCTACTTCGAAAACTACTCGCCGGTGAACGGTCAGTTGCTGTGCGAAGTGGCGCGTTCGGATGCGCAGGACATCGAGGCAGCGCTTGACGCGGCCCATGCCGCCAAGGACGCCTGGGCACGCACCAGCGTTGCCGAGCGGTCGCTCATGCTCAACCGCATCGCCGACCGCATGGAGGAAAACCTCGATCTCCTCGCTCGCGCCGAAACCTGGGATAACGGCAAGCCGATCCGCGAGACGACCGCGGCTGACCTGCCTTTGGCCATCGACCATTTCCGCTATTTCGCTGGCGCCTTGCGTGGCCAGGAAGGCAGCCTTTCCCAGATCGACGACGATACCGTCGCCTATCATTTCCATGAGCCGCTCGGCGTGGTCGGCCAGATCATCCCCTGGAACTTCCCGCTGCTGATGGCATGCTGGAAACTTGCTCCCGCGCTTGCCGCCGGAAACTGCGTCGTGCTGAAGCCTGCCGAGCAGACGCCGGCCGCCATCTTGCTGTGGGCCGATCTTGTCGGCGATCTGCTGCCGCCGGGCGTGCTCAACATCGTCAACGGCTTCGGCCTCGAGGCCGGCAAGCCGCTCGCATCGTCACCGCGCATTGCCAAGATCGCCTTTACCGGCGAGACCACGACCGGCCGGCTGATCATGCAATATGCCAGCCAGAACCTGATCCCGGTCACGCTGGAACTGGGCGGCAAGTCGCCCAACATCTTCTTTAGGGATGTCGTCGCCGAGGACGACGATTTCTTCGACAAGGCGATCGAAGGCTTCGTCATGTTCGCGCTGAACCAGGGCGAGGTCTGCACCTGCCCGAGCCGCGCGCTCATTCACGAATCGATCTACGACACGTTCATGGAACGCGCCCTCAAGCGCGTCGAGGCGATCGTGCAGGGAGATCCGCTGGACCCGGCGACGATGATCGGTGCCCAGGCCTCGTCCGAGCAACTGGAAAAGATCCTGTCCTACATCGACATCGGCCGCCAGGAAGGAGCCGAGGTTTTGACCGGCGGCGCCCGCAATGTGCTGCCCGGCGATTTGGCGGGCGGCTACTACGTCAAGCCGACGGTGTTCAAGGGCCACAACAAGATGCGAATCTTCCAGGAGGAGATTTTCGGGCCGGTGGTTTCGGTTACGACCTTCAAGGACGACGACGAAGCGCTGGCGATAGCCAACGATACTCTCTACGGCCTCGGCGCCGGCGTCTGGACGCGAGATGCCAACCGTGCCTATCGCTTCGGCCGGGCAATCCAGGCCGGGCGCGTTTGGACCAACTGCTATCACGCCTATCCGGCACATGCAGCTTTCGGCGGCTACAAGCAGTCCGGCATCGGACGCGAGACGCACAAGATGATGCTCGACCACTACCAGCAGACCAAGAACATGCTGGTAAGCTATAGCCCGAAGAAGCTCGGCTTCTTCTGATCGCCTTTTGGCTCACAGGCGCGGCTCCGCAGGGGGCCGCGCCCAAACTGGAAATCGAAAAAAGCGATGCATGCCAAGGTCACGGCAACGCCGGCAGCGCTTGAATTGATCGCGGAGATCGTGGCCGAGCACGGTCCGGTGCTGTTCCATCAATCCGGCGGCTGCTGCGATGGTTCTTCGCCGATGTGCTATCCGCGTGCCGGCTTCATCGTCAGCGACCATGACGTGCTGCTCGGTCACATCGGCGAAACGCCGTTCTACATCGGTGCGTCGCAATTCGAGGCCTGGAAACATACCGACCTCATTATCGACGTGGTGCCTGGCCGCGGCGGCATGTTCTCGCTGGACAACGGGCGGGAGAAGCGGTTCCTGACGCGGTCGACGATCTGCGCCGTTCAACCGTGATGAGGGTGCATCGGCCTGTTTCCTCTTTGTCTCAGCGCAACGAGCATCCCGCGAAGCGGATGCAATATGTCCGCTTCCAAAGCGCGGACAAGCAGCATGAAACACAAATTCAGCGACGATGCGACGATGGACGAAATCATGAGTAGGTCGCCGGCGGCCATCCGGGTCGTGCTCCAGCACGGCATGCTTTGCGTCGGCTGCCCGATTGCTTCGTTTCACACAGTTTCCGACGCGGCACGGGAGCACGATCTGAGTGAAGAAGAACTCCGTTGCGACCTGCTGGCGGTGACGAACGCCGGCGTCCCGGATTAGCCTTTTTCTTCACGGCCCTCCGCGATTAGAAGGAGTCGGTGAGGTTCGACCACGGTCACCCGCTGGCGTCCGCTTTTGACCAATCCCTGGTCTTCCCATGCCGAGAGCAGCCGGCTCACCGTATGGAGCGTTGTTCCCGTCATCTCGGCAATGTCCTGACGTGAGATGGGGAAGTCGATCAGGATGCCCTCCTCGGTCTTTTTGCCCGTCTGCTTGATCAGCTTGAGCAGCGCATGGGCGACGCGCTGATCCACCTGCTCGGTGGACATCTCGATGACGCGCGTATGGGCATCCTGCAGCCTGCTGCCCACGGCCTTGTAGGTGTTGGCGCTGAAACTGGGGAAATCGGCGGCGAACGCCGGCCACAGGCGGCTCGGCCAGGCAAGAACTACGCAATCGACGGCAGCTATCGCATTTGCCGGATAAGTGGTGCGGCCAAGCGCATGGGCGATGCCCATCAACTCGCCTGGACTTATGTATCGCACCGTCACCTCGTGGCCGTCAGGCGTCGATTTCACGACGCGCACATGTCCGTCGAGCAGCAGGAAAAACGAATGTGCTTCCTGCTCCTGCTGGAACACCGGGTGGTCCTTGGCAATCCTCTGTGACCGGGCCTGGCCGACAATACGGTCGAGATCCGTGGCGGCTATGCCTTCAAAGACAGACAACCCGGCAATCAGCGAGCGATCGAGGCTACCCAACTCCGTTCCTCCCGAACTTGACCACGGCGACGCATCCAGGTCGCCTGGTCGGAGAATGTCTCATGGGCGACCGATGGGCGGCAAGAGGCGCGCGCCTTTCCTGAAATTCCCGATCTTGTTTGCGCAGCGGCAAATTCCGTCTGCCAGGCCAGGATAGAACGACCGAAGTGGCAGCCGTCGACATGACCTGTCACGTCCGCCCGTAGCTTTCATTTCAGGGGATATCATGGCAATTCCACGCACGCGGCCAAGCGCCTATCCGGCAGTTCTCTCTTACGGTTTCCGGCCATTTTTTCTCCTCGGTTCCCTGCAGGCCGGCGCAGCTATCCTGTTCTGGCTGCCTTTGTTCTACGGCAAGCTCGAAGCCTCCAGCGTCTTCTCGCCCGTGGACTGGCATGTCCACGAGTTGCTGTTTGGTTATCTGGCGGCTGTTGTGACGGGTTTCCTGCTAACTGCAATCCCGAACTGGACCGGACGTCTTCCCGTGCAGGGCCCTCCCCTGCTGGCGCTCGCATTGCTTTGGTGCGCGGGACGGTTCGTCGTCTTCTTTTCGGCGGAGACAGGGTGGTTGCTCGGCGCCATCATAGACTGCGCCTTTCTTCTCGCGGTTGTCGCCGCCGCCGCAACGGAAATCATCGCCGGCCGAAACTGGCGAAACCTCAAGGTCCTTCTGCCTGTGACGGTGCTTCTGGCAGCGAATATGACGTTTCATGCCGAGGCGCACTATCAAGGCGTGTCCGACATCGGCCGCCGCCTCGGTCTTGGCGCAGCGGTGGTCCTCATCATGATCATAGGTGGCCGCATTATTCCCTCCTTCACCCGCAATTGGCTGGCGCGCGAGAGACCGGGACGGCTTCCGGTCCCGTTCGGCAGGTTCGACGTGGGAGCGATCACGCTCTCAGCAGCGGGATTGATGGCCTGGGCCTTTCTTCCAGACAGTGCTGGCACCGGGGCAATGCTGATCTTGGGGGCGATTCTCAATACCATTCGGCTTGCCCGGTGGGCCGGAGACCGAGCGCTGCGCGATCCTCTGGTGCTGATCCTGCATGTCGCGTTCGCCTTCGTGCCGGTCGGCCTCCTGATTGCCGGCCTCGCTGTCTTCGTGCCCGAGAAAGTGCCCGCAGTAGCCGGCATTCATGCGTTCGGCGTCGGAGCGGTTGCATGTATAACGCTCGCCGTCATGACCCGCGCCACGCTCGGACACACAGGTCGCGAACTGCGGGCAAGCATCGGCACTTGTGTGATCTTTGTCGCGATCGCGCTTGCGGCCCTTTTTCGCATCGGAGCTGCATTCTCACCGGCGCAAGCGATGCTTCTCCACATTTCGGCGGCGCTATGGGTCGCATCCTTCATCGGCTACGCGGGCCTATTCGGCGGGATGCTCATTCGACCACGTTTGCAAGCGAGGCAGCCGAGAACCGCCGTTTGAAGGCCGACCGGGTCCTTAGACCAGGCAGCTCTCTCCCATGCACATTTCGCATGCCAATTTGCGCCAGCGCAAATTTCCAAGTCTCCCGGTCACGTAGAAGAGCGCAACGGTTGATGCCGTGATGAACAAAGAAAGGATCCCCCCAATGAAATTGCCACTAATCGCCGCGGCCATCGCCCTGCTCTCCATCGCCGGTGCGGCAAATGCCGAAGAACATGTCGTGCAGATGCTGAACAAGGGAGAGAAGGGCTTAATGGTCTACCAGCCTGCCTTTGTTCGGGCGGCGCCTGGAGACACGATCAAGTTCGTGCCGACCGACAAGTCCCACAACGCCGAAAGCATCAAGGGTATGATCCCGGACGGAGCGGAAGCTTTCAAGGGCAAGCCCAACGCGGAAATTGCCGTGACCGTGACCCAGGAGGGGGTCTATGGCGTGAAGTGCGCTCCACACTACGGTATGGGCATGGTTGCGCTGATCGTGGTCGGCAAGCCCGTCAACCTGGCAGCAGCGGAAGCCGTCAAGCAGGTCGGAAAAGCCAAACCGGTATTCGCCGAACTGTTCGCCGAAGTGACCAAGACCGCCTCTAACTAATCTTTTTCACAGATTCCCTCCGGTTCGGCGGCCGGGGGGAAGGCCGGGTGGACCAGGGGAGAGGTCCAGCCCGGCCTATTTCATTCCCGATTTCATGCAGCAGAGCCGATGCCCTCCGATCTGATGGGAGTTGCCCTCTCTCAGGCGCGGCTTCCCATCCGGTTCGGCGTCCACGTTGGTACATGCAGTCTCCAAAACACAGAAAATTGCATCAACGTTTTGGATTTGCGTTAGCGCAAAGACTTGGCCGGAGCCGAGACTATTCTGACGACATCGAATGGCCGAAACCAAGGAGATGGAAATGCTTACGAGACGCGAAGCTTTGTTGGGTTCTGTTCTTACCGCAGCCGCGGTCGCCACTGTTGGTGCAATGCCGGCCGTGGCAAGCGCCAAGGATGTCGCCGGGCTGCCCCGTGAAAAGGTAACCATGGTCCCGCCGCCGTTCGTCCATGCTCATGATCAGGTCGCCAAGGGCGGTCCAAAGGTCGTCGAATTCATCATGACGATCGAGGAAAAGCCGGTGGTTATCGACGCCGACGGCACGCAGCTCAATGCAATGACCTACAACGGCTCGATTCCCGGTCCTCTGATGGTCGTGCATGAAGGCGACTATCTCGAGCTCACGCTCGTCAACCCCGACACCAGCACCCTCGCCCACAACATCGATTTCCACGCCGCTACCGGCGCGCTTGGCGGTGGCGAATTGACGCTGGTCAATCCGGGCGAGCAGGTCACGCTGCGCTTCAAGGCGACCCGGAGTGGAACGTTCGTCTACCACTGCGCACCCGGCGGCGCGATGATCCCATGGCACGTGGTGTCGGGCATGAGCGGGGCGGTGATGGTGCTGCCGCGCGACGGCCTCAAGGACGACAAGGGCAGGCCGGTCCGCTACGACCGCATCTATTACGTCGGCGAGAACGATTTCTACATCCCGCGCGACGAGCAAGGGCAATTCAAGAAGTACGAGTCGGCCGGCGACAATTACGAAGAAACCATGAGGGTCATGCGCGGGCTGATCCCGACGCATGTCGTGTTCAACGGCAAGGCCGGTTCCTTGACCGGGGACAATGCCATGAAGGCAAAGGTCGGCGAAACGATATTGATCGTTCATTCGCAGGCGAACCGCGACACGCGTCCGCACCTGATCGGCGGGCATGGCGACTTTGTCTGGGAACAGGGCAAGTTCGCCAACCCTCCCGCGAAAGACCTGGAAACCTGGTTCATTCGTGGCGGATCGGCCGGCGCGGCGCTCTACACGTTCCTGCAGCCAGGCATCTACGCCTATGTGAACCATAATTTGATCGAGGCAGTCGAACTCGGCGCGACCGCGCACTTTACCGTCGAGGGAAACTGGGACGACGATCTGATGATGCAGGTCGAACCGCCCAAGGCGATCGCCTCGTAGACGGGAGATCCGATCCTCAGTGCAACCCGGCGGCGGAGCCAAAGGGTTGTACTCGCAGCCGGACTTGATGCCATGTCCTTCGACCCTGTCTTCACCTTCGGGACAATTGCGGCTGCCACACTGATCAGCATGGGCATAGCCCATACGTTCGGCGAGAGTCCCCTGAAGTTCTCCCAACCGGTCGCCGTAAGCGAACTGGTGGTCCTGGGACCCGGCTCGTTTGAGCACCCACAGGCTGGGGAATTCCTCAAGGAGAACCATCCTGTCGCAGCGCCCGTCGTGCAAACCTCCATCGACGCGCCACTGGAAATCATGAAATACCAAGTCAGTGTATCGGAATATGGACGTTGTGTGGCGGACGGCGCCTGCAAGCCAGCAGACGCACGCAATGTCGGACACCTTCCGGTCACCGGTGTGAGCTATCTCGATGCCGAAGCCTACGCGAGGTGGTTCTCGGCGCGGACAGGAGGGACATGGCGGTTGCCGACAGACGTGGAGTGGGCCTATGCGGCCAGTGAACGGTTCCGAGGTGACATTGAGGGCGGCGAAAGCGACCCGAACAACCCGGCGCGCCGGTGGCTGACACAGTATCGCCTGGAGGCCTCGCTCGGACGGAAACCTGATCCAGAGCCGAGGGCTCAAGGGTCCTTCGGTACCAATTCAAAAGGCCTAGCGGATATTGCGGGAAACGTCTGGGAATGGACCTCGACATGTTATTCCCACGCCACGATAGATATTGATGGTAAGCGGACCGTGAGTTCGATCGACAATTGCGGCGTGCACGTCGTTGAGGGGTTCCACCGCACCTATATGTCGAACTTCATCCGGGACGGAAAGAGCGGCGGTTGCGCAGTCGGCACGCCGCCCGACAATCTGGGTTTCCGGCTTGTCCGCGACCAGCCCAGTCTCGTGCAGGTTGCCCTTCGGCGCCTGGGCTTCTCCTGACAGCATAAACAAGAGTGCATGATGACATTGAAATCAGCTTTGGATCGGGCGCGCCCGATCGCGGAACAGCCTCTGAACCATACTGGCGTCGATCGAAAGTCTGTCGGAAAACTGGTCCGCGAATTCTACGCAAAAGTCAGAAGCGACGAGCGTCTGGGGCCGATTTTCGCGCGCGAGATCACCGGCGACTGGGAGCCCCATCTCGAGAAAATGACGGACTTCTGGTGTTCCGTCATCCTCAAGAGCGGCGATTATCACGGACGCCCGGTGCCGGCGCACCTCAAACTCAAGGACGTTACCGAGGCCGATTTCGAGATCTGGCAGGGCCTGTTCGGCCAGACGGCGGCTGAACTCTTCGCTCCGGAGCTGGCGGCGGTGTTTGTCGACCGAGCCGAGCGGATCGCGACAAGCCTGAAGCTGGCGATGTTCTTTCGTCCCGCTCCCGCCGAGACCGTCTGTGGCGAACAGGCTGGCCTCGGCGAAACTCGGCCGGTTTTGATTTCGCGCAAGGAATGCACCCCGAGAGATTCCTAATTTCGTCGCATGGCCCTCAATCTCTTCGTCGGCACGATCGTCATAAGCATGACGGTCCTGATTCATACCTTCGGTCTGATCGCCGTTACCCATGCGATGGGGCATCTGGTGGCACGGTTTCGCATGCACGGCCGCCGCAGCCGTATAGTCGCGATGATCAGTGTAGTGATGGGGCTGTTTGCCATCATAACCACTGAGGTTTGGCTATGGGCAGGGCTCTATCGATTGCTCGATATCTTTGCCGACTTCGAAACCGCACTGTATTTCTCGACCATTACCTTTTCGACGGTCGGCTATGGCGATGTCGTACCCGCTCACGGGTGGCGCGTGCTGGCGGCGCTCGAGGGGGTGAACGGGTTTCTGCTCATTGGCTGGTCGACCGCCTATCTGATCGCGGCTGGCACCCGAATCGGCCCATTCAAGACCGGGGAGCATTTCTGATCAGGTCGGTGCTCAGACTGCCACCGAATGCTTGGCTTTACCGGTTTCGAAATATTTGTCGAACCTGGCCGCTATACTGCGAACAAAGGGACGATTTTCCACCGGCACTACGAAACTGTCGCCATTCAGTTCCAGCAACCGAGCAGGATCACGAAGGGCGACGGAACTCGCCTGGAGCAGAAGCTTCTGGCCGATTTCGCCGAAGCGTTCGACCAGATCGATCGCCGAGAAGGCGAAATCGCACATCAGCCTTTCGATAATCCAGCCGCGCACGCGGTCATCTTCCGACAACTCGATGCCGCGCACGGCAGCCAGACCTCCCTGCTCCACCATGCGTCCGTATTCGGCGGTCGCCGGCATGTTCTGTGCATAGCCCTGGCGGAACTGGCTGATCGATGAAGGACCAAGCCCGATCAGTGTCTCACAGCGATCCTCGGTATAGCCCTGGAAGTTCCGGTGCAAGGTTCCGGTCCGTGCCGCAACGGCCAGCGCATCACCGGATCTGGCGAAATGATCGAACCCCACGGGTTGATACCCTGCCTTCAGCATAAGGCCAGCGGCAATTTGCGATTGAGCGAAGCGTTCGACCGAATTCGGCAGCCACGCTTCGTCGATCATCGTCTGGTGCTTCTTGAACCAGGGCACATGCGCATAGCCGAAAAGCGCCATCCTGTCCGGCCCCAGAGTCAGCGCCTGCGCCACGGTGGAGGAGACGCTGTCCCGGGTCTGATGCGGCAAGCCGTAGAGCAGGTCGAGATTGACTGATTCGACGCCGCGCGAACGAACGCCCTCGACAACCGCTTTGGTCTGCAGAAAGCTCTGCTCGCGGTTGATCGCCTTCTGCACCTTAAGATCGAAATCCTGGACGCCGAGGCTCGCCCGCGTCATGCCGATTTCGGCGAGTGCACCGAGGCGAGCATCGTCCATATCGTTGGGTTCGATTTCGACACTGATCTTGGCGCCGGGAAGAAACTCGAAACTGTTGCGCAGGACAGTTCCCAGCGCCACCATATCCTCGGGTTTGAGCATCGTCGGCGAGCCACCGCCGAAATGGACGGCACCCACACGGCCCTTGCCTCCGACAAGACTGGCGACGGTAGCTATTTCAGCGTGCAGTGAGCGCAGATACGTGGTCACCGGTTCGTAATGGCGTGTCTGCTTGGTGTGGCACGCACAGAACCAACAAAGCTTGTCGCAGTAGGGGATGTGCAGGTACAGCGAGATCTCGCAGCCATCATCGAGCCCCTGCAGCCAACCACGATAGACGGCAGCATCAACGCCTGAATGAAAATGCGGCGCGGTCGGGTAACTGGTGTAGCGGGGGACATTCTCGCCAAGTCTGGCAGCCATTTCCGGTCGCATGTCGCCTTCCATCATCCTTGCAAGGCTGAATTCTGGCTGCAGATCCGCACCGTCGCCTTGATTTCGGTCAAGGCCCTCCGCGGACAAACTGCCGCAACAGATTTTCTGCCGCCGATGCTATCTTACGGGCACCTTGGATCCGTCGGGACGATTATGATGACAGTGCGGCAGGACGTTCACAGTGCCGATATTCCTGTGCTTTGCCAGTCTTGCGAGGCACGGCATCGCGGCGTCTGCGGTGCGCTCGATCCCGACCAGTTGGTCGGGCTCGCCAAGACCTCGTCGAGGCACAAGATCGAGCCGGGGATCGAACTGATTGGCGACGCCGAGACCGTCGACAGCTTTTCGAATGTGCTTTCGGGTGTGGTGAAGCTGACAAAGAGCCTTTCGGACGGACGCCAGCAGATCGTCGGCCTCCAGTTTGCGCCCGACTTTTTGGGACGGCCGTTCAAGGTGGAAAGCGCGATCAACGCGGAAGCCGCAACCGCCGTTTCCCTGTGTTCGTTTCCGAAGGCCGCCATCGAACGGATGATGAAGGAATCGCCGGAACTCGAGCATCGCCTGCTCAAGCAGACGCTGAACGAGCTCGACGAAGCACGCGACTGGATGGTGACGCTGGGGCGCAAGACCGCTTCGGAAAAGGTGGCGAGCTTTCTCCTGATGATCGCCAGGAACATCGATCCCACGGTCGACCTCACCGCCAAGTCGGCGACTTTCGACCTGCCGATGACACGCGCCGACATTGCCGATTTCCTCGGCCTGACGATCGAGACGGTGAGCCGCCAGTTGACCAGGCTAAGAACGGACGGCGTGATCCGGATCGAGAACAACCGGCATGTGACGATCGACAGCCTGGGCCGGCTGGAGCGACGCTCCGGCGCCTAGATTACGCCCTGATCGACGATTCCGATCGCCGGCAAGGCATGCTCGCGCTCAAACGCGATATGACGGCGCATGCTTTCGAAAAAGCCGCGCAGCATGAAGCCGACCGCCTCGGCATTCTCGACTGTCTCGCCATGGCCGATCGCCAGCAGGATTTCAGTCACCTCGCCGGCAAAGCATTCATCTTCGACGTGTTCGGCGCGCAATCGCCGGGTTGAGGCAAGGTTGGCATTGCCGCCTGTAGCGGCTTCATAGGCTGGGAAGATGATCGTTTCTTCATATTGATGAATATTGCGCAACAATGGGACGATTGCGTTGGCTGTGCCAAGGCACTTCAGGCGATCGACGTTCGGCAAGGCGTCCGCGATTTTCTCCAGAGCATCACAGAGCTGCAGCTTTTCCCTGTGCGCGCGCTTCATCACTGCGCTTGGGATTGCCTCTCTGCCGGATCGGCCAGCTAGCATCGAATTCTCGCGGCGCACTTCGAACAGCGACGATCCCCGCTCTTTCTCTTCGTTCAATGGCCGCCTCCAACTCGTTCGCAAAACCAACGCTGCCCAATCCAAAACCATGCAGCTTTGATTTGAATCAAGGCGGCGAGGATGCAGCCGGGGAATTGGTGTTGCTGCGGATTGGCGTCCGCGCAATCGGAATCCGACATCGGGGACTGTCATGAAGTTCGGCACAGAAATCGTCGCTTTGGGCCTTTTCGCGTTTGTGGCTCTAGTGGCCGCCGGCTTCGGTGTGGACGAGCCGTTTCGCCAGCACATGTGGGTGCTTTTCTTCCTGCTGCTTGGCTTTGTCATCGTCCTCCTGCGCAACACCAGCTTTGCGCCGGCCGCATCGGTCGATCCTTCTGCCTACATGGACGGGCCAATCCGCTACGGCGCCATCGCCACCATGTTCTGGGGCGTTGTCGGCATGCTTGTGGGTGTGGTCATCGCGCTGCAGCTCGCCTACCCGGATCTCAACATCGAGCCTTGGTTCAACTTCGGCCGCCTGCGGCCATTGCACACATCCGGCGTCGTTTTTGCCTTCGGCGGCAACGCGCTCATCTGCACGTCCATGTATGTCGTGCAACGCACCAGCCGCGCCCGGCTGTTCGGCGGCAATCTCGCCTGGTTCGTGTTCTGGGGTTATCAGCTTTTCATCGTCATGGCCGCGACCGGCTACCTGCTCGGCATCACCGAGAGCCGCGAATATGCCGAGCCCGAATGGTATGTGGACATATGGCTGACCATCGTCTGGGTCGCCTACCTCGTCCTGTTCCTCGGCACCATCCTGAAACGCAAGGAACCGCATATCTACGTCGCCAACTGGTTCTATCTGTCCTTCATCGTGACCATCGCGATGCTGCACCTGATCAACAACCTATCGATGCCGGCGTCTCTCCTGGGCTCGAAGAGCTACTCGGCCTTCTCCGGCGTCCAGGACGCCTTGACGCAATGGTGGTACGGGCACAATGCCGTCGGCTTTTTCCTGACAGCCGGCTTTCTTGGCATGATGTATTATTTCGTGCCCAAGCAGGCGAACCGGCCAGTCTATTCCTACCGGCTGTCTATCATCCACTTCTGGGCGATCATCTTTCTCTATATCTGGGCTGGGCCGCATCACCTGCACTACACCGCCCTGCCCGACTGGGCGCAAACGCTCGGCATGGTGTTTTCGATCATGCTTTGGATGCCCTCCTGGGGAGGCATGATCAACGGCCTGATGACGCTGTCCGGCGCTTGGGACAAGCTCCGCACCGACCCGATCATCCGCATGATGGTTATGGCCATCGCCTTCTACGGCATGTCGACCTTTGAAGGTCCGATGATGTCGATCAAAGCCGTCAATTCGCTGTCGCACTACACCGACTGGACCATCGGGCATGTCCATTCGGGCGCGCTCGGCTGGGTAGGCATGATCTCGTTCGGCGCGATCTACTACATGGTGCCGAAGCTGTGGAACCGTGAACGGCTCTATTCGCTGCGGCTCGTTACCTGGCACTTCTGGCTGGCGACCCTCGGGATCGTCGTCTACGCCGCGGTGATGTGGGTTTCCGGCATCATGCAGGGCCTGATGTGGCGCGAGTACGATGAGCAGGGCTTCCTGGTCTATTCCTTCGCCGAGACCGTGGCCGCCATGCATCCCTACTACGTCATGCGCGCCGTGGGTGGCGCGATGTATCTCGCCGGTGCTGTCATCATGACCTGGAACATCACCATGACTATCCTCGGCTACCAACGCGAGGAGGAGCCGATGCCAGCCTCCATCCCCTCCCTTCAGCCCGCACAATAAGGAGCCAAAATGGGCTTGATGGACAAACACGCGATCATCGAGAAGAACGCCACGCTTCTTCTCGTTGGTTCCCTCCTGGTGGTGACAGTCGGCGGTATCGTCGAAATCGCACCGCTCTTCTATCTCGACAACACGATCGAGAAGGTCGAGGGCATGCGGCCCTATTCGCCGCTCGAACTCGCCGGGCGCAATATCTATGTGCGTGAGGGCTGCTACCTCTGTCACAGCCAGATGATCAGGCCGTTCCGTGACGAAGTCGAGCGCTATGGTCACTACAGCCTGGCGGCCGAGTCGATGTACGACCACCCGTTCCAGTGGGGATCGAAGCGCACGGGGCCGGACCTCGCCAGGGTCGGAGATCGCTACTCGAACGAGTGGCACGTTCAGCATCTTATCGAACCGCGTTCGGTGGTGCCGGAATCGATCATGCCGAGCTATGCCTTCCTGAAGGATACCGCGATCGAGGTGAAGGACTTCTCGACGCACCTTATCGCAAACAGGCGTGTCGGTGTCCCCTACTCCGAAGACATGATCGCTCACGCCAGAGATGACATGATCGCGCAGGCCGATCCCAATGCCAACACATCCGAGCTGGAAGGCCGCTATCCGAAGGCGAAGCTCGGCGACTTCGACGGCAATCCGCAACAGGTCAGCGAGATGGATGCCCTGGTCGCTTACCTGCAGATGCTCGGCACGCTGGTCGATTTCAAGACCTACGACGAAGCCGCTGGCTACCGCTGAGGAGAAGGACCATGGATTACCACTGGATGAGAGAGTTCGCCGACAGTTGGGCCCTGCTCGCCATGGCGCTTTTCTTCGTCGGAACGGTCGCCTTCGCATTCCGTCCCGGGAGTGGCAAGCAGGCCGATGAAGCCGCCCGCATTCCTCTGAAGGACGACTGATCATGAGCGATGAACATATCGACGAAGTGTCGGGCATCTCTACCACCGGCCACGAGTGGGATGGTATCAGGGAGCTCAACAACCCACTTCCGCGCTGGTGGGTCATAACGTTCTACATCACCATCGTCTGGGCGATCGGCTACACCATCGCCTATCCGGCATGGCCGATGCTGACCTCGGCGACCAAGGGCGTGCTTGGCTATTCGAGCCGCGGCGACGTCAACAACGAGCTTGCTGCGGCCGAGATCGCCAAGGCGAAATATGCCGCAGCGATACAATCGAAAACCGTCTCGGAGATTGCCGGCGACGACGCGTTGCGCGAATTCGCTGTTGCCGCCGGCAGCGCTGCGTACAAGGTCAATTGCGTGCAGTGCCACGCTTCCGGTGCCCAGGGGTCGAAGGGCTTTCCCAACCTCAATGACGATGACTGGTTGTGGGGCGGCACGGCCGAGCAGATTCAGCAGACGATCACACATGGCATACGCTTCGCATCCGCCCCGGATACACGCCTGTCGGAAATGCCGGCTTTTGGCGAGATCATCAGCGGCGACCAGGTCGCACAGGTCAGCACCTATGTCGCCAGCCTGTCCGCCTCGGTTCAAGATGCAAAACTGGTCGAGCCGGGCGCCAAGGTTTTCGCCGAAAATTGCGTGGCCTGCCATGGCGACAATGCAAAAGGCAACAAGGAGCTCGGCGCACCCGATCTGACCGATGCGATCTGGCTCTACGGGTCCAACGAAATGGCAATCGCCGCGCAGGTCCGCGCACCCAAGCACGGCGTTATGCCGGCCTGGATTGAGCGTCTCGGCGAGACCAAGGTCAAGGAGCTTGCGGTCTATATCCATTCGCTTGGTGGTGGGGAATAGAGGGGGGTTCTATTCCCGGCCCTCCGCCAGCCAAGCGACGAGGCCCGGCTTGCGCCGGGCCTCGATTGCATTCGATGTCCGACGATTGACTTGCATCAACGCGCAGCAGGCTGCCCCGCCGCAAAGCTTGAGTTCAACGCGGCATTTCGCGCACCGGCCAAACAACTAAGTCCGACTGCGCGCCCCGAAATCGTAAGCTGCGCGACTGGAGACACTGGTGCTGGATAATACGCAGGTAGAACGGCTCGAAGCCGAGGCGGTCAACTCCGCCAAGGTCCGCCAGCCGCTGTATGCACCGCGCAAGAAGATCTTCCCCAAGCGCGCCTCGGGCAGCTTTCGCCGCTTCAAATGGCTGGTGATGGCGATCACCCTGGGCATCTACTACCTGACGCCCTGGCTGCGCTGGGATCGAGGTCCGTTTGCTCCCGATCAGGCCGTGCTGATCGATCTTGCCAACCGCCGCTTCTATTTCTTCTTCATCGAGATTTGGCCGCAGGAATTCTACTATGTGGCCGGTCTTCTCGTTATGGCCGGCATCGGCCTTTTCCTGATCACATCCACAGTTGGCAGAGCCTGGTGCGGCTATACCTGCCCGCAGACCGTATGGGTCGATCTGTTTCTGGTTGTAGAGCGTGCGATCGAGGGAGATCGCAACGCCCGCATAAAGCTCGACGCCGGACCGTGGACTGCGCGCAAGTTTGTGCTGCGTGTATCGAAACACGCCATCTGGCTGGTCATAGCGGCAGCGACCGGCGGTGCCTGGATCTTCTATTTCGCCGATGCGCCAACGCTGATTGGCGAGGTCTTCACCGGCACCGCTGCGCCGGTCGCCTACATCACCATCGGCGTGCTGACGGCAACCACCTACACATTCGGCGGGCTGATGCGCGAACAGGTCTGCACCTATATGTGCCCGTGGCCGCGCATCCAGGCGGCCATGCTCGACGAAAATTCGCTGACCGTGACCTATAATGACTGGCGCGGCGAACCTCGGTCGCGGCACGCCAAGAAGGTCCAGGCCGCGGGGCAGCCGGTCGGAGACTGCGTCGATTGCAATGCCTGTGTCGCCGTCTGCCCGATGGGGATCGACATTCGCGATGGCCAGCAGCTCGAATGCATCACTTGCGCGCTGTGCATCGATGCCTGCGATAGCGTCATGGACAAGCTCGGCAAGGAGCGCGGGCTGATCTCCTATGCGACGCTGTCCGATTACAACGCCAACATGGCGGTGGCGATAGCAGGCGGGTCTTGCTCGGTGAACCCGTCGCTCGTCCGGACCGACGGCGGCGCATTCTCCGAAAAATTAGCCCATTTCCATATCCGCAAGATCTTCCGGCCGCGCACCTTCATCTACATGGGCGCGTGGTCGGCGGTCGGCATTGCGCTGCTCTATTCGCTGCTGACGCGCGACCGGCTCGAGGTCAACGTTCTGCACGACCGCAACCCGCAATTCGTCACGCTGTCCGACGGTTCAATCCGCAACGGCTACACCGTAAAGCTGCTCAACATGATCCCCGAGCAAAGGACGATCGTTGTCACGATGCAGGGCCTGCGGGGAGCCGAAATGAGCGTCGTTGGTATCGACCTTCCCGCAGACCGGTCCTTCGCCGTCGCGGCCGAACCCGACCGCCTGAAGATGCTGAAGGTTTTCGTGCGCCAGCCGGCGGACCGGGTCGGAGGCGCAACGCAAACGTTCAAATTCCGCGTCGAGGACAAGGCGAGTTTCGAAACGGACGAATACACCGCCACCTTCAATGCCCCGGAGATCGCCAGATGAGCGCCAAGACGCAAAAAACCCGCGAATTCACCGGCAGGCATATGCTGGCCACCATTCTCGCCTTTTTTGGTGTGGTCATCGCAGTCAATCTGACAATGGCGACATTCGCCAGCACAAGCTGGACCGGTCTTGTCGTCGAAAACACCTATGTGGCCAGCCAGCAATTCAACCGAAAGGCCGAGGAAGGGCGCGCACAGGCGGCGCTCGGCTGGATTGGCAAATTGACGATCTCTTGGGGCGAAGTCCGCTACAGTCTCAGCGATGCCGCTGGCAAGCCGGTTCCCTTGCGTAGTGTCAAGGTGCTGTTTCGTCATCCTGCCTATGAGGGCGCGGACAAAGCCGTCACTCTCGCCGCTGCCTCGGGCCAGGAATTTGCCGCGCAGCACACGCTAAGGGATGGCGTCTGGATCGTGGAAGTCGACACCGATGCCGGTCTGGCAGAGCCTTATCGCGAAGTTCGCCGGATCATGATTTCCCAGGGAGCACTGCGATGAGCTGCTGTGCGCCGGGCGCTGAAATGGCGCTGGATCTGGACGGAGCGACATCCAGCTTGCCATCGAGCCAGGAGATCAGGTTGGCAAGCCGCTCGCTTGGCAATGACCTTCGCCAGACCGATCTGTCGGTGCCGACGGTTCACTGCGCGGCCTGCATCCAGGCGATCGAGACGGCTCTCGGGAAGCTCGATCGCGTCGAGGGCGTTCGGGTCAACCTGTCGACGAAACGCGTATCGATCCATTGGCGTGGGGATGAGGTTCCGCCATTCGCCGCTGCACTTGGACGGCTAGGCTACCCGGCACATCTGTTCGACCCGCAGGTTGGCGAGAAGGATAAAACACTCTCGGAGCTGATCCGGGCCGTCGCCGTCGCTGGCTTTGCTGCGGGCAACATCATGCTGCTTTCCGTCTCGGTCTGGTCAGGCGCTGAAGGGGCTACGCGTGACCTGTTCCATTGGGTCTCGGCGCTGATCGCCATCCCGGCGCTCGCCTTCGCCGGCGGCATCTATTTCCGCTCGGCATGGAACGCGTTGCGTCATGGTCGCATGAACATGGATGTGCCGATTGCGTTTGGAGTTTCGCTCGCCTATGCCATGAGCCTCTACGAAACCATCAACCATGGCGACCACGCCTATTTCGACGCGTCGGTGTCCCTGCTGTTCTTCCTGTTGATCGGCCGCACGCTGGATCACGTGATGCGAGAGCGTGCCCGGACCGCCGTGAACGGCCTGTCACGGCTGGCGGCGCGGGGCGCCATGGTGCTGCGCGAGGATGGTTCGCGCGACTACCTGCCGGTTGAGGAGATCGAACCCGGCTTGCGGCTGCTGATCACTGCCGGCGAAAGGATACCCGTCGACGGCAAGATCATTCGAGGCTCTTCGGATCTCGACTGTTCACTGGTTTCCGGTGAAAGCACACCCAGAACCGTGTCGTCAGGGGAAACCGTGCAGGCCGGCACACTCAATCTCACTGGCCCGCTGACCATCGAAGCAACAGCCGCCGCAAAGGATTCCTTCCTGGCCGAGATGGTCCGGCTGATGGAGGCCGCAGAGGGCGGTCGCGCGCATTATCGCAGGATCGCCGACCGCGTTTCAGCGCTCTATGCTCCAGTGGTCCATCTGACCGCCTTGGTGACGTTCCTTGGCTGGATGGCGGCGAACGGCGATTGGCACCAGGCAGTAACGATCGCCATCGCCGTTCTCATTATCACCTGCCCGTGTGCGCTCGGTCTCGCCGTGCCGATCGTGCAGGTAGTCGCTGCGCGGCGTCTGTTCGAAAGCGGCGTCATGGTCAAGGATGGTTCGGCCATGGAGCGTCTGGCGGCGATCGACACGGCGGTGTTCGACAAGACAGGAACGCTTACGCTCGGACAGCCCCGGCTCGTCAACGCGTCGTCCATCGATCCGGCCATGCTGGCCATCGCAGGCGACATGGCCGTGCATTCCCGCCATCCGCTCTCAAGGGCCATAGCCGGCTCTGCGGGCTTTGCCGGTCAGCCGAAGCTCGAGTCCGTCAGCGAGCACCCTGGTTTCGGGATCGAAGCCACCGCCGCTGGCAGCACCTGGCGGCTTGGCCGGCGCGGCTGGGCCGGGTGGAAGGCCAGAACCGCCGGCGAAAGCGGATACGGCGGAACGGTTCTGACCAAAGATGGGATCATTGTCGCGTCCTTTGTCTTCGAGGACGCGCTGCGTGAAGACGCCAGAGCGGCCATCGAGCAATTGAACAACGCCCGGATTTCCGTGGAAATGCTGTCGGGCGATACCGCAGCTGCCTGCGGCGAGGTCGCGGCGACGTTGGGCATCCATCACTTTGTTCCGGCGCTGCTTCCTTCGGGCAAGGTCGAGTATATCGAAACGCTGTCGAAGGACGGCCACAAGGTGCTGATGATTGGCGACGGCCTTAACGACACCCCTGCGCTGGGCGCGGCACACGTCTCGATCGCTCCAGCCACGGCGGCCGATGTCGGCCGCAAAGCAGCCGATTTCGTCTTCCTACGCGAAAGCCTTTCTGCAGTACCCCTTGCCCTCGACGTCTCGCGAAGGGCCGGACGACTGATCCGGCAAAACATCGCCATAGCAATCGTCTACAACACCATCGCCGTGCCGATCGCCATTCTGGGGCACGTCACGCCGCTGATCGCGGCAATCGCGATGTCGGCTTCGTCGCTGCTTGTCATTGGCAATGCGCTGAGGCTGCAAGGCTCTGCCGCGAGCCCACCGGAGACGATTCGTACGCGCGGCAAACGTTCCAGTATCGGCGCATTGGCACGATCCTCATGACGACGCTTGTCTATCTCATACCCGTAGCTCTTTTTCTCGGCGCGCTGGGTCTGTCCGGCTTCCTGTGGGCCTTGAGGAGCGGTCAATACGAGGATCTCGACGGAGCCGCCGAGCGGATCCTTATCGATCGGGATGACAAGCTAGACAACTGATCGGGAGCCAAGGTGCGGATAACGCCGCTGGTACCGCAAACTTCGCCACTGCATGTGTCTGGCTCGAATATAAGACAGACCGGATGTTTGGCCGGCCGACGTTGCTGCTCCCAGAAAGTGACTCAGATCAAGGCACGCGACGCAGGGACCTCGATAATCAGGGAAGATGTTTGAGGAGGCAGGTATGCAAGCCGAAGCCATAATGACGACACCGGTCGTCGGAATAGAGCCGTCCGCGTCGATCACCGAAGCGGCCGGGCTGATGCTCTCCAAGAAGATCAGCGGCCTGCCCGTCATTCGCAGGGACGGTACGCTAGTGGGCATCGTCAGCGAAGGTGATTTCTTGCGCCGGGGAGAACTCGGCACGAAGCGTAAGCGCTCGCGTTGGCTGGAGCTTCTTGTGAGCCCCGGGCGAGCCGCTGATGAATATGTTCAAGCCAACGGACGACGGATCGAGGAGGTCATGACAGAAGACCTCGTCACAGCATCCCCCGGGGCATCGATCGCCGAGATCGTCGAGCTCATGACGCGCCGCCACGTCAAACGCATTCCGGTTGTCGATGGGGGAAAAGTCGTCGGGATCATCACCCGCACCGACCTTTTGCGTGCATTGCTCAACGTCCTGCCGGATGCGGGCCCGGCGTTCGTCGACGACGAACAGATCCGTCAGAAAATTATTGCCGAGCTTGCGACTCAGAAATGGGCCGGCAAGGAAATGATCTGCGTCACGGTGGGCAATGGCGTGGTCGAACTGAGCGGCGCGATCTTCGACGAACGCGAACGCCAGGCAGCCATCGTCGCCGCCGAAAACGTCGCCGGCGTCAAAGCCGTAAAGGATAACCTTTTCTGCGCGGAGCCGCTGTCGGTGGTGCTTGTCTCTTAGTTGCGGACTGCAGCATTGCGTGACCCCAGCATTCGAATTGGAAGAATGTCCGCATTGAACCTAAGTCGCAGCTACCGCTATTAATGGTCGAAGCAGCAACAAGGCGAATGCGATAAGCACCGCGCCCGCGACCCTGTCTGCCATCTCTCCGGCTCCGTTCAGACGCCTACCGAGCAAAAGCCACATTGACCCGGTGGCGGCTGTGGTCACCAAGAGTACGATCCAGAAGAAGCCCAGTTCGTACGGCCTCGCGTCCACCGGCACGATTGCCAGACAATAGATAAAGGCTTTCGGATTGAGGGCAGTAGTTACTATAACAGAAAGGCCATCCCCGTCTTCGGATGCGTCGATCTGGTCGCGGCCTATCAGACGCAGGCCAAGAATTACGAGCCATAGGGCTGCGACCAGCTTGAGTACCTGGATGGCGCCGGACGGCAGCAAGGGTCGCAGCGAAAACCAGCAGGCTGCTGCGATCCCGTATCCACAGGCCTGTGCGACCAAGAGTGCGATCGCCTTATCTCGCTTGGCCGCACCCGCCACCAAAAGAGCATTGGTTGGCCCGGGCGCAATAAAGAGCAGAAATGCTTCTAGAAGAAATAGATTGTCCAAACTGCCTGGTCCCATGGGATGCAAATCTATCGGCATAAGTTCCGTTTGCGTTCACTCGTCAGACGCATTTGTGGTGACCTTTCTAGCGTTGGCCGGCTGCGTGTTGAAGCCGTGCGATCAGGTCGCGGTTGCGGCAGTAATCCGGCGGATCATCGGCTTGCTGGTGCTCGTCGAGCCAGGTCGAGCATTCGTCCTGATGGCCGCAGGAGCGGCAGCGATCCACCGCCCGATTGGTGACGGCCGCATGGTCCGCCACGACTTTCAATTGTCTGTCGACGCCGAGCCTCCGCATCATGCGGCCCATCAAGGCCGTCCTGGCGTCAATCGAAATCAGGTAGTCGAGAAACGTCATGTCGTTCACTCCTGCATTTTGGCAATCATTGCTACATTGGCGGCTGACGACATTGATCTTGGTCAACAGGATGCTCCGTTGCCGACTCGACAGTGGATCTTGCAAACGGGTGCGTTGTCGGTTGCCAACTTCAGAGCGCGAAAGCAGCGCCATCTTCGACGAAAACGGGTGCCGGATGGGGTTGATTCCGGCCCGTCGATTAGGGCGGTGAGTGGGTTCGACAGACCTTCAATACGACAGGAAGCGATTGATGCCGTTTTCTTCGATCAGCGTGCGGGTGACGCCGCCGAAGGCCCATTCCCGGAGGCGGCTATGGCCGTAAGCACCGGAGACGATCAGATCAGCGTGGATCGAGCGCGCAAACGCCAGCAGATGGTCGCCATCCGCCTCGCCAGTGAGCAGTTCTGTTTGTGGCATGATGCCATGGTTTTCTAGATAAGCCGCGACATCGGCGAGGCTGTATCGGGCGCTTTCGCTGCGGTCGGTATCGATCGTGGCGACGATGACCTCATTGGCCCGGGCCAGGAAAGGCAATGCATCCGCTATCGCCCGTCGCGCCTCCCTGGTGTCTTTCCAGGCGACCAACACGGTCTTTGCCAAAACATGTTCGACATTGCTTGCGGCGACAAGGACTGGCCGGCCTGTGCCGAGAGCAAGGCTCCCGACATCCACGGCGCGATAGACATTTTCTCCCTCCTCGCCGCTGGTAACGATGAGGTCGGCCGCGCGGGCGGAGACGCTAAGGAAGCGGGTCGGGTTGCAGACTTCCTGCCCCCATTCGCTGCTGATCGAAGCAGGAACCAGCCTCTCGAATTCGGCACGCAGTTCGGCAAGCCGCTTTTCGATTTCCGTCCGCTGGATCTGCATGATCTCGCCTTCATAGACCATGCCGTCGCCGGTCGCGACGAGCGGCGGGACGTCTGCAGCCGCCAGGCCGATAAGGTGAGTCCCGAAGCGTTCCGCAAGCTCGATCCCCAACTTCACCATGGATGTAGGAGGTGCATCTACGGCAAGGTTTAGAATAATTGACTTGTAGGACATCGCGGTCGCCTATCGCTGGAGCGCTTGAATGCGATAATGAAGTGGCATCCGCCGGCACTCGACGCCTTGATGCGAGTCAAAAACGCTACCTACCCAATCGGCCGCGGCTCGCTGTTTTGATCGGTTTGCATTGCTGGAAGAGATGTGCAGCAAAGCGATGAATGATAACTAGACTGCGTTGCGGGTTCCCGGATCAAAGGACTTCATTTGGACGACAAACAAACACGTGACTTGTCAACCGGCGCTCGCGGTGAAGGGCCGGCCACGGCCGATCACGACCGGCTCTCCCTGATGTTCGAGCGGGCCCCGGGGTTCATGACGTTGATGCGTGAGCCGGGTCATGTCTTCGAATTGACCAATGCCGCCTATCAGCGCCTGATCGGTGAACGGCAGGTCATTGGAAAGTCGGTACGCGAGGCCCTGCCCGAGCTTGAAGGCCAAGGCTTCTATGAACTGCTGGACCAGGCATACGCAACTGGTGAACCCTATATTGGCCGGGGGGTGAAAGTCGCTCTTCGCAACAAGGATGACGAGCCGACCGAAGAGCATATCCTCGATTTCGTCTATCAGCCCATCAAGGCCGAGGATGGTCGCATCACGGCTATTTTTGTCGAAGGCACGGACGTCAGCGAACTTTCCTATGCAAACGCCGCCCTTCGATTGCGCGAAGATCATTTGCGCTCGATCCTGGCGACGGTGCCCGACGCAATGGTCGTCATCGACGAACAAGGCCGTATTCAGTCCTTCAGCACGGCTGCCGAAACACTGTTCGGGTACCAGTCCAGCGAAGTCCTCGGTCAAAATGTCAGTCTGCTGATGCCGTCGCCCTATCGCGAAGAGCATGACGCCTATCTGCACCGCTACCTTACTACCGGAGAGCGCCGGATCATCGGGCTCGGCCGCACGGTGACGGGAATGCGCAAGGATGGCTCGACCTTTCCCATGGAACTTTCGGTTGGTGAGATGCATCCCGGGACCGGCCGCTTCTTTACCGGCTTCTGCCGCGACCTGACCGAACGCCACAAGGCGGAAGCCAGAATACAGGAGCAGCAGCAGGAGCTTCTCCATATGGCGCGGTTTACCGCGCTCGGCGAAATGGCCTCGACGTTGGCACATGAAATCAACCAGCCGCTCACGGCCATTACGAATTACCTCAAAGGCAGCCGGCGGCTTCTCGAAAAGAGCACGGAAGAGAACGCGCCGATGTTGAGGGAGGCCGTCGAAAAAGCAGCGGAACAGGCCTTGAGGGCCGGAGATGTCATTCGCCACCTTCGCGACTTCGTCGCGAGAGGCGAGAGCGAGCGGCAGATCGAACGTCTGCCGGCGCTGATCGAGGAAGCCGCTTCGCTGGCCCTGGTCGGCGCAAGGGAAATTGATGTCCGCGTCACCTACCAACTCGATCCTGCAGCCGAACTCGTCTTGACGGACCGCATCCAGATTCAACAGGTTTTGCTCAACCTGATGCGCAACGCGGTCGAGGCAATGCAAGGCGTCCCACGCCGCGAGTTGCACGTGACGACCGTTGCCAGGGATGACGGGATGGCCGAGGTGAGTGTGATCGACACTGGCACGGGCCTGGCGCCGGAGGTCTCGGCTCAGCTTTTCCAGCCATTTGTCACCACCAAAAAGCAGGGCATGGGCGTTGGCCTCTCCATTTGCCGCACTATCGTCGAATCGCACGGTGGTCACATCTGGGCCGAGGCAATGCCCGCTGGAGGAACCGCTTTCCGGTTTACCCTGCGCATCGTGCAGAAGGAAGAAGTCGCCAATGGCCAGTAACGATCTTGTGCATGTGGTCGACGACGACGTCGAGGTTCGCAAGTCGCTTGGTTTTCTTCTGGCGACGGCGGACTTCGCCGTGCGCCTTTACGAATCGGCGTCGGCTTTTCTGGCCACAGCGACGGGCAATCTCGACGGCTGTATCGTGACGGACGTTCGCATGCCCGGCATTGACGGGATCGAGTTCCTGCGACAGCTCAGATCCCGCGGACATTCGATCCCGGTCATTGTCATGACCGGTCATGCCGATGTTGCGCTCGCCGTTCAGGCGATGAAAGAAGGTGCCGCCGATTTCATCGAAAAACCTTTCGACGACGATATTCTGATCGATGCGATCCGCTCTGCGTTGGGCAACCGCAACCAGGTCCATGCAGCTCACCCTCAATCCGCCGAGATACGTGCTCGCTTGTCGACATTGTCGGAGCGGGAGAAGCAGGTGCTGGACGGGCTGGTGTCGGGCCTGCCCAACAAGACGATCGCCTACGATTTGGGGATCAGCCCACGAACAGTCGAGATCCACCGCGCCAATGTCATGAGCAAGATGAATGCAAGCAGCCTGTCGCATCTCGTGCGGATGGCACTGATTGTCGAATCTCAAGCCTAAGGGTGGTCGCTAAGGGCGTCGCTCTTGCCGGCCGCAACCCGCTCCGGCGCCCACTCTCTCCAATGGGTCGGACGGATGTCGATACGCGCACCGGTCGCGGCATTCTTCCAGCCCTCCGTCCCTCGTATGCAGGGAAATACGAGCGCATGCTCGCCATCCTCGTCGAAGACGGCCAGTTCGAGATTGCGACCAAACGGAGCGCTTAGGATTGGCTTCCACATCCGCCTAGGATGCGCAGAGACAGCAAGCGCGCCTTGATCTGGATCATTTTCCGGAGTCGCCGAATGCGCGACTATGCGCCTCGCCGCCTGCGAGCCGGGCCGAAAGCACCCAGCAGGCCGCGAGACGTAGGAGATCGCACCGATGCTGATCCGCACACTTTCCGCGCTGGAATGTACGAAATTGCTGACAGCAAATCGTGTAGGCCGCCTGGCGTGCGCGAAGGACGGGCAACCCTATGTCGTGCCGTTATACTATGCGCATGCAGACAACCATCTGTACGCGTTCTCGATGCCTGGCAAGAAGATCGACTGGATGCGAGCCAATCCGCTTGTGTGCGTCCAGGTCGACGAACACGGCCAAGGTCGAGGATGGAAAAGCGTTGTTGTCGACGGCCGATACGAAGAGCTGCCTGATAGGGTCGGTCACAAGGCTGAGCGCGACCATGCATGGACTGTGCTAAGCAAATACGCGAACTGGTGGGAGCCAGGCGCCCTCAAACCCGTGATACCTCCGATTTCAGACAGCGCGCCGCATGTTTTCTTCCGAATCCTGATCCAGCAGGTGTCGGGCAGGGAAGCAGGCGAGTAAACTGCCGCCCATGGATCCACTCATCGCCCGGCTGGGACTGGCCTTGGCAATTGGCCTGCTCGTCGGACTGGAGCGTGGCTGGCGGGAGCGAGGCGCTCCCGACCGCAGCCGTACGGCTGGAATTCGCACTTTCGGCATATCCGGCTTGCTCGGCGGCATTCTCGCAGCTCTGGCGGAAGCGCTTGGCGCGGTTTCAGTGCTGGTGGGAGGATTTGTCGCCTTCGCCGCGATCTTTGCGTGGTACAAGGCGCGCGAGGCGGCTCATGACAAGGATTTCAGCGTTACGGCAGTGATCGCCGCGCTCGGCGTTTTCGCACTCGGTGCGCTATCGGTCGCCGGTGACTATCGTGTTGCCGCTGCCGGAGGGGCTGCACTTGCGGCGGTCCTTGCCAGTCGCGAGATCCTGCACGGGCTCTTGAAGCGACTGACCTGGATCGAACTGCGCTCGGCGCTGATCCTGGCGGTGATGACGGCGATCGTCTTGCCCTTACTGCCAAACCGGACGATGGATCCTTGGGGCGGCTTCAACCCCTGGGAAATCTGGTTCCTGACGGTGCTGATGGCATCGATTTCGTTCGCCGGCTACGTTGCCGTCCGCGTTCTCGGAACCACACGTGGTCTGCTTGTCAGCTCGCTCGTTGGTGCAATCGTTTCGTCCACAGCGGTGACCGCGGCGCTTGCCCGCAACGCCGCGTCAGCGGGCGACGCTCTGCCACTCGCCGGAGCAGCTTCGCTGGCTGCGATGGTTTCGGTGCTGCGTGTTTGTGCCGTGGTTCTGATCATCGAGCCAAGCGTGTTTACGTCGGTCGGTATCCCGGCCATTGCTGCTGCGCTTGTTTTCGCTGCCTGCGGCGCAATCCTGTTGATCCGCAGCGGCGAGGATAGCAAAAGTGGCGGGCTTGCGCGAAACCCATTCGAATTGGGTCCGCTGCTGCTCTTCGCTCTGCTCTTTGCAATCGTCGCGACTGCGAGTGCAGCGTTGGCAGCTCAATTTGGCGGGCGCGGCTTGCTGGCGACCTCGGCGCTAGCCGGTGCGTTCGATGTTGATGTCTCGGTGCTCGGTGCGTTGCGTCTGGTCAAGCAGTCGGTTCCCGCCGAGACGATCGGGCAGGCCGTGCTGGTGGCGTTGGCGGCAAACGCGATCGGCCGCCTGTCATTGGCGGTATCTGCCGGTCCGATCGGGTTCTGGTTGCCTTTGGCCGGTGCAACCCTGATAGCTGCCGCAGTTGGTTATTTCGCCATGGCGCTGTGTGGCGTCTGAGCCCATTCAGATTCTCCACCACGTCTGTGACTTGGCTCTAGGTAGTTCCCCGTAGGGACATAACCGAATTTCGCAGCCTGCGGATTCGGGCGATTGCTGTGACACGGATTAACCGGGGAAACAGCCATGCACGCCTACACGACCTCGCGAATCGCAGCACAGTCACGGACGCCTCAGCCGCACCCGTCGGAGGTATTCCATCCGGCACTGCTGCAGCCACTCAGCTTCTTCTCCGCTGGTGCCGAAATCTATGCTCAGGGGGAAAAGGCTGGGGCCTTCTACCAGGTCGAGTTTGGCGCCGTGCGCATCTATCGCCTGCTCGCCGACGGCCGCCGGCAGATCAGTGCTTTCCACCTGGCTGGAGAGACTTTCGGCTTCGAAGCCGGCACGACGCATCATTTCTTCGCCGAAGCGGTCAACGCCACTGGCATCCGCGTCTTTCGTCTTGCCGCTGGGGCTGACATGTCTGGTCAACTGCTGCCGTTGGCGCTCAAAGGCCTGACAAGAGCACAGGAACACCTCCTGGTTCTAGGTCGCCAGAACGCCACAGAGCGCGTCGCGGCGTTCCTGGTCGATATGGCGGAGCGCCAAGGGGATCTGCGCCAGGTCGAGCTGCCGATGTCTCGTATGGATATCGGCGACTATCTCGGCCTCACCATCGAGACCGTGTCGAGGGTTTTCACCAAGCTGAAGGAAAGAGGCGTCATTCGTTTGATTAACCTGCGTTGCGTCGAAATCGTTAAGCAGGACGCGCTGCACCTTATGAGTGAATGAGTCCAACTCTGGTTATAGCAAGGAAACGCGCGGCTATGGGGGGAGCGAATAGGCTTCGAGCAATACGACCCGGGCCCCTTGCCGTTCCCGGCGGACAAGCCACTTTGCAGCGCCATCGGCGACTCGATCGGCCCGAGATCAGCCGAATGACGAGCGCTTTGGAGTCTTTTTGAGCCTTCGGCCGAAGGCAGAACCGCCTAATTGCACGTCGTTACCGCCGATTGCCGCATGCATCGTTCCAAGGTCTTTTGAAACCAGGGGTCTGGAGCTAGGTGTGACGGGTGCCATCAACGAGACGGAGAAAATTGACGAACGGGCCCAAAACCATTTCCTTCAAAACTAGCGGACTTAACCGACAACGTTCAATTCGATCTCGAAGAATTAAGCGTAAGTAAATTTAATATTTTGGTGGGCCCGGAGGGACTCGAACCCCCAACCAAGCGGTTATGAGCCGCCGGCTCTAACCATTGAGCTACAGGCCCCACACGCGGCTGGATTAATGTTTTTCCCCGAGCCGCACAAGGCTTTCCTAACTGGCTGGCCGAGATCGCCCAAATCAGCCCATATTCAGACATTAGAGCGACGTGCGTCCACTTAGACGCACAAAGTACGCTCTAACGCTTTGAATCTACGCATCGTGCTTTCCGAAATCGATTCCGATTTTCGGGCCGACGCGGTAGTCGACAAGCGCGACTGGATCGCAGACCGAGGAGATTTTTATGACCAGACATCTTTTGCCCTTGGCGCTCGCCGCCGCAATCGCTTTTCCGGCGATGGCCGGCGCGGCCGATTCGCCGCCCCCGCCCCGCATCATCGTCACCGGCGAAGGCGAAGCGACCGCGGCCCCCGATCTGGCGCTGCTGACGCTCAGCGTCATGCGCGAAGCCAAGACCGCGCGCGCCGCGCTCGATGCCAACAACGACGCCATGGCATCCGTGATCGCAGCTATGAAGTCGGCTGGCATCAAGGAGCGCGACCTGCAGACAGCCGGCATCCAGATCAGCCCGCGCTACAACTATACCAACAAGCCGGACGGCAGCCAGGAAGCCGAACTCATCGCCTACCAGGTGACCAACACACTTTCGGTGCGTATCCGCGACATCGACAAAACAGGCGAGATTCTCGACAAGGCGGTATCGCTCGGCGTCAACCAGGGCGGCGGCATCTCGTTTTCCAACGAGAACCCGGCTGCCACCGTCGCCGAAGCCCGCAAAAAAGCGGTCGCCGACGCCATGGCCAAGGCCAAGACGCTGGCCGAAGCCGCCGGCGTCAACGTCGGGCGCGTGCTGGAAATCACCGACCAGAACGTCGCGCCGCCGCCGATACCGATGAACGCCAAGGCCTTCGACGCGGCCCGCGCATCGGTTCCGGTGGAGGCCGGCGAGAATTCCTACACGGTGCAGGTCACCGTCACTTTCGAGTTGAAGTGACCGTCGCCTGAAGGTCCGGCCCGTAGTTCAGCGTTGCTGAAGCGCGGGCAACCGGCAACATCGATCCTACTGCATCAAAAAACCCCGGAGGACTGATCCTCCGGGGTTTTTTCGAGCCGCACCCTTCCGTCTCAGCGGAAAGGGGCTCTGCTACTCCAGACCGACCTTCGCAGAAGGTCGTGTCTCCAGACCGACCTTCGCAGAAGGTCGTGTCTCCAGACCGACCTTCGCAGAAGGTCGTGTCTCCAGACCGACCTTCGCAGAAGGTCGTGTCTCCAGACCGACCTTCGCAGAAGGTCATGTCCAAGCTGATCTTCGCAGAAGATCATGCTTCTGAGCTGATCCTTTCCGAAGCGGATTCGGAAAGATCATCCTTAAACAAGACCGCCGTTGCCGGTCGGCAACGTGCCGAACACTTACCGGTAGATAACTGGGCAGCCGCGCTCGTTGGCGAACACGATCACCACCCGATCGCCATACTGACGGCCCGCGACCTTGACCGTACGGCGGTTGACGTCGATGATGCGGGCGCGGCGCAGGCCCATGCGCTCGGCTTTGTTGACAGCGCGCTCCGGCGAGCAGGACCGGCGCCAGTAGCGGTCGCGGTCACGGCGGCGTTCGCGGTAGAAACCATCGTCGTCGCCGGTATAGACGCCGACGCGCGGATCGTCGTTATTGCCGAAGCCGAGATAGATGCTATCTGCATGAGCAGTGGCGGGGATAGCGGCAAGCGTGCCGAGGCTGATAAGCGCCGAAAGGGTCGCCGTCTTGATCGTGTTGAACATTGTCTTCTCTCCTTGTTCAGGGCTTCCGCCCGTCTGATCGAACCAATGGGCCGAGAACCAATACGCCTTGGTCGAACCGATGGGGAGGAGAATGCGCCTGCGTATCTGAACTTTTTACGAACCGGCCGTTCATTTCGGGTTCATGTGGCAACAAGAAATCGTTGCGCAGTCTTCTCCGCAATCCGGCTCTGAATCCTGGCCGGTTCTGAATTATCTGGCCGGTTCTGAACCATTTGGCCGGTTCTGAACTGAACTATTTGGCCGGTTCTGAACCATCTCGACAGAAACGCCCTGTCGCGCAGCCGGTTCCGGGACTTAAGGCCCGGAACCTAGGGCTCATCGTCCAGCATGTGCTCGAAATAGTCGTCCGGCTCGGCAAGATCGGTCTCGCTGGCGCTGACGCGGCCGCGCATCGAAATGCCGGCCTCATGCACCGTCTCGGCACTTCCCGACACCAGCCTGTGCCACCAGTAGAGATCGTGGCCCTCGGCGACCAGCCGGTAGGCGCAGGTTTTGGGCAGCCAGCTGATGGTGCGCACATTCTGCGGCGTCAGCCCGACGCAGTCCGGGACCCGCGCCAGCCGGTTGGCATAGTCCGAGCAGCGGCAAGTTTCGGCATCGAACAGCCGGCAGCCGACGCTCGTCCAGTAGATCTCGCCGCTGTCTTCGTCCTCAAGTTTCGACAGGCAGCATTTGCCACAGCCGTCGCAAAGCGATTCCCACTCGGCCGGCGTCATCGCTTCGAGCGACTTGGTTTTCCAGAACGGCGTTTCCATCGACGGGATCTGGCCCCCGCTGGCGCCAAGGTCAAGCACCACGACAGGCGTAAACCCTGCCAGCACCATAGGAATGACACGAAGTCGCCTTCAAAACGCCGGCCAATCGCCCTTCGCGGCCGTTAATGCCCGCTAACCGGAACCAATCCGGTTGATGAACAGTTTGGGCCGGGATGGGACGCCAAAAGGAGGATTTCTAATGAAACGCCAACCACGGATTCTGGCAGGCACGGCACTTGGCCTGTTGATGGCGTCCGCGCCGTTGGGCGCATTCCCGCTGCAAGGCAACGCCGCGTTCGGCCCGCCGCAGCGTGCCGCAACGCCGTTGATCCTGGCGCAATCGAATTGCCCCGAAGGCGAGTCGGCGGAAGGCTGCGCACAGCAGGCGGAACCGGAGCAGAGGCCTCGCAAGAAGCGCGAGCGGCAGAGCGAATCAGCTCCCATGGAGCAGGCGGCGCCTTCCGGGGACGAGCAAGAGGGCAATCAACGCAGAAAGAAGCGCGACCGGCAGCAGCAGATTGAAGCCGCACCCGCCGAACAGGCCGCCCCGGCCGAAGAGCAAAAACCGCGCAGAAAGAAGCGCGACCAACAGCAGATCGAAGCAGCACCGGCCGATCAGCCAGCAGAACAGGCGGCGCCTGCGAGCGACGAACAGCAGCCCAAGCCGCGCAGAAAGAAGCGCGACCGGCAACAGCAGATTGAAGCCGCACCCGCCGAACAGCCAGCCGAACAGGCCGCGCCTGCGAACGACGAACAGCAGCCCAAGCCACGCAGGAAGAAGCGCGACCAGCAACAGCAGATCGAGGCCGCACCCGCCGAAGAGCCCGCCGGGCAGGCGGCGCCTCGCGAAAAGGCCGCACCTGCAAATGACAACGAGCAGGTCACGCCGCGCAGGAAGAAGCGGGACCAGGATCAGCAGATCGAAGCCGCACCATCCGAACAGCCGGCCAAGAAGGAAACACCCGCCGGCGAGCCTGCCCCGCAGGCCGAGCCGCTTCCCACTCCAACCGACCGGCAAGCGGCTCCTGCCGAGGGCGAACAGCCTTTGGACCAAGCCAGAAAGCGCGGCAAGAAGCCTATCGGCGAACAGCCGGTGACGGGAGAGCAGCCCACAACCGGCGAGCAGCCCGCCGAGGGTGAACAGGCCGCGCCCGCCGAAGGGGAAGGTCCGGCCCAGGGCGAGGCTCCCGTGTTCGACAGCCAGAAGGATGCCGTGCGCAAGCGCAGAGGCGGCAGGGACAACGCGCAAGAGACGGGCGGCCAGGACGCGGGCGGTCAGCCCACCCAGCAGAACGGCGAGCAGGCGGAAGCCCCGAAGCCGGCTCCCGTCGACCAGGGACCGCCGCCCACCGACGACAGGGCGGCCCAGCAGGAGCTCAAGCTTGAGAGGATGGTTCCGGTGACGGAGGAAAAGGGCAAACGCGTTGAGCGTGCGCCCGACGATGAGGACATTCGCCGCCGTCCACGCCCGCGCGGGGTCGACGTCGTCAGGGAACTCGGCGACCGCGTTATCCTCCAGTTCAACAACCAGACGATCGTGGAAAGCGACGATGCCCCGCGCATGCACCGTGGCGCGAGGAACGTCTACTATGAGGAGCTGTCGGGCGATCGCACCCGGGAAATCGTCGAGCGTGACAATGGAATCCAGATCGTCACCATCCGCAACCGCTACGGCGACGTCATCCAGCGTTCACGCATCGCGCCCGACGGACGCGAATATGTGCTGAGCTATGTCGACGAGCGGTACTATGAC
Organism: Mesorhizobium sp. M6A.T.Cr.TU.016.01.1.1; assembly: GCF_003952585.1. Taxonomy (NCBI): domain Bacteria; kingdom Pseudomonadati; phylum Pseudomonadota; class Alphaproteobacteria; order Hyphomicrobiales; family Phyllobacteriaceae; genus Mesorhizobium; species Mesorhizobium sp. M6A.T.Cr.TU.016.01.1.1. Next base: position 4,057,453 of record NZ_CP034452.1, on the reverse strand, counting down.
GACGATAGCGACTGGCGCGATCCGGGCGACGACCTGCCGCCGATTCGGATCGACATTCCGCGCGAGGAGTACATTTTGGACGCCGAAGACATCGAGGATCCGGGCGACTACTATACCTTCCTCGAACAGCCGCCGGTGGAGCGTGTGCAGCGCCTCTACTCGATCGACGAGGTCAAGCGCTCGGCCCGCGTGCGCGACATCGCCCGCCGCATCGACCTCGACACGCTGAACTTCGAATTCGGCTCAGCCTCGATCCCCGAAACCGAGGTGCAGAAACTGGAAGGCGTCGCCAGCGCGATGGAGAAGCTGCTCGAGAAGAACCCGGCGGAAACCTTCCTGATCGAAGGCCATACCGATGCCGTCGGCAGGCCGGAGGCGAACCTCGCTCTATCCGACCGTCGCGCGGAGGCTGTCGCCGAAGCCTTGACCAATGCCTTCAGCATCCCGCCGGAGAACCTGACGACACAGGGCTATGGCGAGGAGTATCTCAAGGTCAACACGTCGGAGCCTAACCGCGAGAACCGTCGCGTCGCCATCCGCCGCATCACCTCGCTGGTGGCGCCGGTCGCTAGCGCGAATTAGGCCATGGTCCCTAAAAGTGGAAACCGGTTTTCGGAAAGACCATGGCCAACTTTAAAGCAACGATTCCAGAAACCTGAACTGGTTTCTGGAATCTATACGGGAAGACGTAGCCCACCCCGGTTTCACCGGGATGGGCGATTTCCGGGAATGAGCCAAGGGTAAAGGAGAATGTAGGTCGCGATTTTGACCAGGGATTGAATCGCGAGGTCGTCCACCCCAGATTCTGTATAGGGCTTCCCTGCCCTGTCCCGACTCCAGCGGGACACATGAGCCCCGCCGGTGTCCCCTCCCCGGCGGGGTTTTCGTTTCGGGCTCGGTGTTGAACTGAAGCCTTGCGAGGCCCAGATAATTCCTCACGGTGGCCCTCCGCCTCAAAGCCAACAAGGCCGAGGAGTGAGAGCGGCGCCCGGTGCCCGTCAGTAGATACTTTTGATGTTGGTTTCCGAATTGGCAAACACCTCGTCGGGCACGAAGAAGTCACCGGCGAGCGGACCTGTCGCATCAGGGGCATAGATCGAAAAATCGCTGACGCCTTCGGCGCGCAGCACCTCCTCGTCGATGTAGAAATTGCCGGTCGCCTCGCGCGACGGCCTAAGCAGGATCGCATGCGCGGCATCGGCCATGATGTCGGGCGAACGGCTCATCGCTGCCACCGTCGCCCCGCCCAAAAGATTGCGCACCGCTGCCGTATCGATCGTCGAGATCGGCCACAGCGAATTGACGGCGATGCCGTCCCGAGCGAACTCCGCGCTCATGCCCAGCGTGCACATCGACATGCCGAATTTGGCCATCGTATAGGCGACATGGTTCTTGAACCATTTGGCCTTCACGTCGAGCGGCGGCGCCAGATTCAAGATGTGAGGATTGGCAGCCAACTTCAGGTGCGGAATGCACATTTTGGAAACCAGAAACGTGCCGCGCGTGTTGATCTGGTGCATCAGATCGTAGCGCTTCATGTCGGTTTCCAGCGTGCCGGTAAGCTGGATGGCGCTGGCATTGTTAATGCAGATGTCGATGCCGCCGAATTTTTCGACGGTCCGGGCGACCGCCTCGGCCACCTGCTCCTCCTCGCGTATGTCGCATAATGCCGGCAGCGCCTTGCCACCGGCCTGCTCGATCTCTTGCGCCGCCGTATAGATGGTGCCCGGCAGCTTCGGGTGCGGTTCGGCGGTCTTGGCCGCGATCGTCACATTGGCGCCGTCGCGCGCAGCGCGCAGCGCGATCGCCAGCCCGATGCCGCGCGACCCGCCGGAGATGAACAGCGTCTTTCCCTTGAGCGACATATCCTTCCGCCTCCCTTGCAAATCTGTTGGTAGCGATCCTTGCTCGCGCAGTCGCAGGATACAAGAGCGGGGATCATCGAGGGATGGTGACGCTTCGGAGGCGCGACGAATCCATGGACTCAACAGCGGAGAGTATATATTCTGTAAAAAGAGGTGGAATATAGAATGGCCCTGTCGATCAAGAACACGGAAGTCGAGCAATTGGCGCGGGAACTTGCCCGCCGCCGTCGCGTGTCGGTGACGGAAGCGATCCGCCAAAGCCTCGAGCGCGAAGTTGCGCGCGAGCGGCTTGTGCCGCGCCACGAGGCCGACGACCTTTTTCAGCGATTGATGGCGATTTCCGACAGTGCGGGAAAAATCCCCAAACGAGAAAATGCAATGACCGACGACGAAGTCCTCGGTTACGACGAGTTCGGGATCCCGACGAAATGATCATCGATTCCTCGGCCCTTGTCGCCGTTCTGCGCGCGGAGCCTGATCACGAGCGTTTCGTGCTGGCCATCGCACAGGCCAAAAGGCGGCTGTTGGCCGCACCAACGTTTCTTGAAACGACGATGGTTCTCGCCGGCGGCTGGCAGGATGAAATTCTTGATCGCCTCGACTCCTTCCTGCGCGTGGCCTCGATCGAGACGATCGCCTTCACCGCCGACCACGCAGCCGTCGCCCGTCAGGCCTTTCTGCGCTATGGCAAGGGCCGGCATCCGGCCGCTCTCAACTTCGGCGACTGCATCTCCTATGCCACGGCTCGCCTCGAAGCCATGCCGTTGCTGTTCAAAGGCGACGATTTCCGGCTGACGGATATCGAACCGGCTGTGTAGTCCATCGTCACACCAGCACCAAGCCTTGCCGCATGGCGATGGCGATCGCGTCAGTGCGGTTGGCCGCACCGAGCTTGATCAGGATCGCCGCGACGTGGAACTTCGCCGTATGCACGGAGATATTCAAGCGCCGCGCGATCACCTTGTTGGGCGCGCCCTCGGCCAGCAGTGCCAGCACTTCGCTCTCGCGCGGAGAAAGCGCCGGCCTGGCGGCTCCATCGTCGACCGGCTCCTCGTCCAACGGGTCGCCGTCATGGAAGGCGAAATCATCATCATGCCGGCCAGGCACGCGGCGGCCGCCGCCTGAAATCCTGTAACCCGCAGCGGCAAGCCGGACGGCAGCGGCAACCAACAGGTCGTCAGCCGCCGGCGGCAGGACGGCGAAAAGATTGTCGTCTGTCGGCTCGTGGCCGGTCCGCCGGGACAGCAGCACCCGAGGTATGGCGGGATCGATGGCCAGGCCTTGCAGGTTCCGCTCGTCGACGACAGCGACGTCCGCTCGCTCGCCGCCATCGCTGCTGCCGGCCGTGACAGGCAGCAGATCCCCGCTCGCGGCGAGCGCGGAAGACAGGTGCTCGGCATGCGCCGCATCGCCAAGCGCGATCAGCACGGTTAGCCGCCGCTCCGCCACCACGCCATCCGCGGTCCTGTCCCTTATGATCGCCTCAACAGCCATCGATCCTCTCAGCTCAGCGGCTTTTCGCCGATGGTCAGCACGACATCGCGCTGTTCGCCGCCGCGCACCACGCCGAGCGTCACCGACGCGCCGGCGCTGTCCGGCCCGAGCCTGCGGATCAGTTCGCGCGGACCATGCACCGCCTCGCCGTTCCACGACACGATGATGTCGCCGAGATGCAGGCCGGCGGCTTTTGCCGGGCCATTGTCGTCGAGGCTCATCACCATGGCGCCATGCGAGTCGCCGCTGCGGATCGGGTGCAGGCCGGCGCCGAGATAGCCGCGCGCGACATGGCCCTTCTCGCGCAGCGTCGCAACCGCCCGTTCGATCGTCTCGTAAGGCATGACCAGCGCCCGCCGGCGCGGCCCGAACAGGAGCATGCCGATCAGTGCGCCCTTGGCGTCGAGCACCGGGCCGCCCTCGAAACGGCCGCCGGCATTGACGGCCAGATTGATGCGCCGGTCGATCGTGCCGCCGCGCATTGAGCGCCAGGCCGGACCGACCTCACCGACCGTGCCGAATGCGGCGAGCGTCGCACCGTCGCTATTGCCGACCGCGATGGCCAGATTACCCGGCCGCACCGAGCCTGCCTTGGCCAACGGCGGCACGTCCGGCGCGCCGGTCGGCTTCAGAAGTGTGGTGCCAGTGGACGGATCGCGGCCGACCAGCTCAACCTTCACCTTGTCGCCCGAAAAAAGCGTCAGCTCGATCTCTTCGCCGGCCTCCACCGCTTCCTCGGCGGTGACAAAATAGCCGTCGCGCCAATGGAAGGCGGTCGCCGTGCGATGCTGATGCGTGGCGAAGCTCGCCGTCACCGGCGCCGCTGCTGCGGCGATATCGGCGATGGCGTCGGAAAATGCGCTCAGATTGAAGTCGCTCATGATGGTCTCCTGGGTTTTTATCGCATCGGCCCGAAAATCGGAATCGATTTTCGGAAAGCACGATGCGAGAACTCAAAATCTTAGAGCGTACTTTGAGCGTCCAATGGACGCTCGTCGCTCTACCCCAGATATCGCTTGGCAGCGCATTCGCCGGTACTCGCCTGACGGCTAGTTGGGCGTTGGACTGGCCATCTGGTCAGGTCGCGACCGATCCGGCCGCTCCGCACATATAGGCATCCTTCATCTTGCTCTAAAGACACGGAGCCCTGCCATGTCCCTCCCCGCCCAGCAATTGCAATTCGACGATGCGCTGCTCGATGATTATTCGGCAACGGTTGCCGATGCTGTGGACCGCATCGGCCCCGCCGTCTGCCGTATCGAACGCATCGGTGGTGCCGGCGGTCAAGGCTCCGGCTTCGTTATCACGCCCGACGGGCTGGTCGTCACCAACTTCCACGTGGTCGGCGATGCCCGCACCGTCCGCGTCACCATGCCGGACGGTGCATCCAGGGAAGGCCGTGTTCTCGGCCGCGACCCCGATACCGACATCGCGCTGGTGCGTGCCGACGGCAGCTTTGCCGATATCGCGCCGCTCGGCGATTCCAAGCGCCTGCGGCGCGGCCAGATCGCCATTGCCATCGGCAACCCGCTCGGCTTCGAATGGACCGTCACATCAGGTGTCGTCTCAGCGCTCGGCCGCTCGATGCGCGCCTCCACCGGCCGGTTGATCGACGACGTCATCCAGACCGATGCCGCACTCAATCCCGGCAATTCAGGCGGACCGCTGGTGTCGTCGGCGGGCGAGGTCATCGGCGTCAACACCGCCATGATCCATGGCGCGCAAGGCATCGCCTTCGCGGTTGCCTCCAACACCGCCAATTTCGTCATTTCGGAGATCATCCGCTTCGGCCGCGTGCGCCGCGCCTTCATCGGTGTCTCGGCAGATACGACAAACCTGCCGCGCCGCGCCGCCCTTCTGTCGCAAGTGTCGAGCAGCACGGCCGTGCGCCTGCGCAGCGTCGAGGCGAACAGCCCGGCGGCCAAGGCCGGCCTCAGGGAAGGCGACATCATCGCCGCCATCGACGGCCGCCCGGTCACCGGCGTCGACGATCTGGTGCGCATCCTCGATGCCGAGCGCATCGGCCGCGAAACGCTGTGCACGGTGGTGCGCCGCTCCGGCATCACTCAGGTCACGGTGATGCCGGTGGCGCGAAACTGACTACCGCATCGCCCGAAAATCGAAATCGATTTCCGGAAAGCACAATGCGCAGATTCAATGTGTTAGAGCGTGGTTTGTGCGTCCAAGTGGTTTGTGCGTCCAAGTGGACGCACGTCGCTCTATCGCGGTGCAAAGATCCGGCCGAGCAGCGAAACCAGCAGCACGGCCAGTTCGCCGGTCGGATCGAGGTCCGGATCGAAAATGGTCATATCCATTCCGGTGCAGCGCGGATTCGCTACCAGCGCCGCGAGGATGGCGACGAGATCGTCGGGATCGATGCCGGGGCTGCCTGGTGAATCCACCGCCGGCATCACTGTCTGATCGAGCGCATCGACGTCAAAATGCAGCCAATAGGGCCAGCCGCTTCGCGCCAGCGTGGTCCAGGTCTTTTTCAGAACCTTTGCCGCGCCAAGCTCTCGCACGGCAAAGACGTCGATCAGCGTCATCGCGGTCGAATTGATGTCCGGCCAGGCGAAGTCGGGGTTTCGGTTCTCGCGTTCGCCGATCTGAATCACATGTTCGTCCGCAACAAGCGGGCTTGCGATATCAGGCCAGTCGGTCAGCAGCGGCTCGCCACGTCCGGTGGCGAGCGCAAGGTCCATGCCGGCGGCCGAGCCGAGCGAAGCGTTGATGTCGTAGTTGCCCGGATGGCGGAAATCGCTGTGGCCGTCGACATGGACCAATGCCAGCGGACCGGATCGCCGTGCAGCAGCCAGTGCGCCGAGCAGGACCGCACAGTCGCCGCCGACGACCAGCGGGAACTCGCCTCGCCCCAGCGCGCCGGCAACAACTTCGGCGAGGCCGAGATTGAAACTGCGTATCGCGTTGCCGTTGCGCAGCCGGGTGCCCGGCTGCGGCTCCGTGCTATAGGCGGGCCGATCAAGATCAACCACTTTGAGGGGCGAAAGCGTCTCGATCAAGCCAGCTTCGGTCAACGCCTGCGGCGCACGCCACGTCCCCGGTATATGACCTGGCCGCAGTGGGCGGAGGCCAAGGTTTGAGGGTGCGCGGACAAGGCAGATTTCACGCATGGAATAGGTCCAAGGCTGACGAGCCTCAGCATAGACCGCAAAGACATGACCGGCCACGCGGCTGGAGCCTTCACGTCACATCTACAGACAGTTCCTGCCAGCAGCTATCCCGCTTAGCCCGCCGCCCCTTCAACAAACTGCTCCAGAAACTCCGCGCTCGGCGGGATCGGCTTGATCACGTCGATCAGCACGCCATTGGGATCTCTGGTGATAAAATGGCGCTGGCCGAAGGGTTCGTCGCGGAGCGTTCGCAGGATCGGCAGGCCGGCAGCAAGGATCCGCTCGTAGACTGCATCCGGGTCTCTGACTTCGAAATTGATCAGCAGGCCGGAGGTACGGCCGCGCCCTTCTTCCGGGATCGTTTCGTGATCGCCCTGGACGATGCCGAGATTGACGCGGCGATCCTCGGCGGATTGCAGATGCACGTACCAGTCGCTCTCGAACAGCGGCTTGAAGCTGAAGTGCTTGATATAGAAGGCTTTCGTGCCGGCAACGTCGCCCGTCATCAGCACTGGATAATAGCTCGTCGTCTTCATCTTTCCTTCTCCCGTCAAATAACATACAGTCTGCATGTAAGTTCAATTAACATACAGGCTGCATGTATGCAACAGGAATCCGCGCGCCGCTCCAACCGCGATCGCACCGAAGCGACGCGCGCCGACCTGATCGCCGCGGCGCGAAAGCTGTTCACCGAAAAGTCTTATGCAGAGACCGGCACGCCCGAGATCGTGGCTGCGGCCGGCGTCACGCGCGGCGCTCTCTATCATCACTTTGCCGACAAGCAGGCGCTGTTTGCCGCGGTGGTCGAGCAGGAGGCGGCTGCTGTGGCGCAAGAGATCGAGCGCGCCTCACCGCCCTCGCTGTTTGCCCGCGATGCGCTGATCGCTGGTTCGGATGCCTACCTTGCCGCCATGCGCGCACCTGGCCGCACCCGGCTGCTGCTGCTCGACGGACCGGCCGTGCTCGGCCGCGCCGCAATGGACGAAATCGACAACCGCCACGGCAACCGCTCGCTTCGCGAGGGCCTTGTGGCGGCAATGCGCGCGCAGACCATGGTGAGGTTGCCGGTGGAAGCGCTGACCGCGCTGCTCGCCGCCGCCTTCGACCGTGCTGCTCTTGCGGTCGAAGCAGGCGCCGAAACCGGCCCCTATCGCGAGGTGCTTGTCGCCCTTATCGACGGACTGTCTCCGACTCATCTTCAGGCACCTCGCCCGGCTCGAACTCGTTGAAGCAGCCGAGTTGGCGTTTGAACTCGTAGATCAGCCAAGCCGCCGCCGGTTTCGGATTGCGGTCGGCGCGATGCATGGCATAGAGCGCTGCCCGCACCTCACTGTAGGGCTCTAGGTCGAGTTCGACCAACCGACCGCTTGCCAGATCGTCGGCGATCAGCCAGCGCGGCAGCCCGCCCCAACCCAACCCTTCGCGCATCAGCGCATGCTTGGTGCGCACATCGGTCAGCCGCCAGGTGCGGTAGGCAAAGACGCCGTAGTCGCGCCCCCGCGTGCGCTCCGACTGGTCGCTGACGACAAGCTGGATATGTTCGCGCACCTCCTCGAGCGGCACCGGCCGTGGAAGCAGCGCCAAGGGGTGGCTGGGCGCGGCAGCGGGCACCAAAGTGGTGAAGCCGATCCGCAAAAGGTTGACGTCGGCTTCGCCCAAAATGCCGCCAACGCCGAGATCGGCCTGTCCGCCCACGACATGGTCAAGGATCAGGCCGAGCGAGCCTATATGCAGGCGCAACATCACGGTCGGAAACTGCGCCTCGAATGCCTTCAGCACCCGAACCAGTACCGGCAATGGCAGCGTCACGTCGACCGACATACTGACTTCCGCCTCCAGCCCTTGCTTATGGCCGTCGACACGCGAGCGGATGCGCTGCAGCATGCCGACCATGCGCCGCGCATCTTCCAGCGTCGCCCGGCCGACATCGGTCAGCTGCGGTTCGCGCGTGCCCTCGCGCTCGAAGAGCTTCAGCCCAAGCTGCGCCTCCAGATTGGCGATGGCGTAGCTGATGACCGATTGCGCGCGGTTGAGCTTGCGGCCGGCGGCGGAGAAGCTGCCGGTATCGGCGACGGCCACAAGGATCTGGAGTTGGTCGAGCGTCGGATTGGGTTGCAATGCCTTATCCAGATTGTAGATGGATTATATAGAAAATATACCAGTTTTTCAAATGGGTCGATGGACCCATATCTGGCGGGACAAATCATTCCAATCCTGGAGAGCCCGCTATGTCCATCCTTCTTGTCACGTCGAGCCCGCGCGGCACTGCCTCACATTCCACCCGCATCGCCACCGAGCTCGCGGAAAAGCTGCTCGCCGCCGATCCCTCGGCCAAGCTGGCCGTGCGCGACCTTGTCGCCAACCCGCTGCCGCATATCGATCCGGACTATTCGACCGGCATCTTTACGCCCGTCGAAGCCCGCACCCAGCGCCAGGCCGAAGTCGTCGGCGTTTCCGACGCCGTGCTGGATGAGCTGTTTGCGGCCGACACCATCATCCTGGCCACCGGTTTCATCAATTTCGGCATCTCGTCGACCCTGAAATCCTGGGTGGATCACGTCGCCCGCTCCGGCAAGACTTTCGCTTATGGCGAGGATGGCCCGAAGGGGCTCGTCACCGGCAAGAAGGTCTACATTGTCCTTGCCTCGGGCGGCATCTATTCGGAAGGCGCCGCCGTGCAGTTGGACCACGCCATCCCTTACCTGCGTAGCGTGCTTGGCTTCATCGGCATAACCGACGTCGACGTCATCCGCATCGAAGGCGTCAGCATGGGTCCCGAGGCCATCACGGCCGCTCTGGCCAAGGCATCCGCCAAGGTGGATGCCTTGGTGGCCTCGACCGGAGCGGTCGCCACTGCCGCGTAGAGCGCGAGCAACTGCTAACCAGAATTGAAAAAGGCAGGCGCCCGGCGCCTGCCTTTTTGCCATCCGCCTGATGCCCGACGAGGCGTCGGCAGATCCTACAGCTCAAGGGCAGCGACAAGGCTTTTCTGACGTCGCTCCGAAGTCGCGCGACATCGCCATTTGCCAGGCTAACCGAACATCTTCTCGCCCTGCTCGTCGACGAGCTGGATGCCCTTCTTGATCGAGATGTCGACAGCGTCGTCGAGCCCGGCAAAACGGTCGGCGCGGATGAATTTGTGCTCCTTCATCACGCCGTCGATTTCCTTCGAAACCACCCCGCAGGTCTGGTATTGGCCCTCCGCCTTGTAGGGCGTGGCGCTGATCAGAAATCCCTTGTGCTCGATCTGCTTTGCCGGTGCAGCGCTTTTTGGCTCGCCCACGTCACTGCCGCCACCGCCAAAAAGACGCTTCAGAAAAGACATGGGGTATCCTCCAACGCAATCATCCTGCATCACATAGCGTGGTGCAGGATGATTTTCACTAGCGGTCCTTAGGCAAACGGGCAAGGGGCCGCATCCGGCCCGGCCTACCAGAGATCAGTCGCGTGACAGCGCTTCCAGGGCTTCGGCGGCCCCTTCCAATATTCTGATCGCCTCGGCCTGTTTTTCAGCCGGCGCATCGACGATGTCACCGAGGGCTGCGCGCAGCCGGTGGCGCACTGCGCGGAATTCGTCGCGCTTTTCCGAACGGCCTCGGCCGCGCCGTCCGCCATCCTCGCCATCGTCGTTCCAGCCGAACCAGTCGCGCGCCTTTGCCATCTTGCGGCCGAAACGCTCGAGATGGTCGAGCACATGGTCGATCATCTCGCGATTGTCGTTGAGATGCGCCTGCCCTGCCTCGGTAATCGAAAACACCTTCTTGTTGCCTTCCGCCGACGAGACGGCATAGCCGGCCTCTTCCAGGAACGTCAGCGTCGGATAGACCACCCCCGGGCTCGGGCTGTAGACGCCGCTGGTGCGCTCCTCCAGCGCCTTGATGATGTCGTAGCCGTGGCGCGGAGCCTCGGCCAGCAGCGACAGCGTGATCAGTTTGAGATCGCCGTCGGCCAGCATGCGTCCGGCGCGGAACATGTCGCCCGGCCCGCCGCGGCCGCCGCCCCTCATGCCGTGGCCAAATGGGCCGAAGCCGCCGCCACGGCCGCCGAACTTGCCGGCCATATGCATGAAAACGCGCTCGGCGCGCTCCCCGAAATGATGATGTCTGTGCATTGTCTGCTCCTTGAGTTATGTCTTACGATATATCTTAATTAGGCGTGTGAGACGATTGAATCAAGATATATCTTACGATGTAACTTAATTCCGCGCCGCAGGATTGAAGGCGCGCATTTGCGGCCCGGAGTCAGTTCCGGCCTTTCGATGAAGGATGTCTGTGCCGGCTACCAGCGACCCTTGCGCCGGTTCCAGGCATAGAGAAGATCGGCGAAGCGATCATAGGCATAGCGCGTCAACGGCAGCGCGACGCGGTTGCCGAACAGCGCCGCCAGCCAGCCATCGCCCGGTGTTGCCAGCCAGACGGCAATTGCGACGTCGGCGCCGACCAGCAGTTTGCCGTCCGCATCGGTTGCATGCAGCCGGCGGCGGATGTCCTCCAGCGACACGCCGTATCCGGCCAGCGCCGACGGCTCGGCATTGATGTCGCGAAACGCTATCCGCCCGGCCTTGATCGCCTCGACCAGCCGCCGCTTCTGCCTGACGATGCCGGCATCGCAAACCGGACAACGGGTGTTGTACCAGATGGTCAGCAGAGGCTTGGGCATGTGTTTAGCGACCTGAAGGGCTGCGCTGACTATCCGGGAAATGTCCTCGCCCCGCAACGTCCGGACCAGCCTGGCCGTGACGCGGCATCTTGCCGACGAATTGCGGTCTGAAAAGTCAGAATTTGTAGCCGAAGCGCTCGAAATCCCTGAAATAGAGCCGTCGCACGATGCTTTTCGCCTCGTCATCGTAGACCGCGCGATAATCGTAAGGTGTATTGACGTTTGACCGGGGAAGCTTCACCTCGCCCGGCAGATCGAGTCGTTCGACCAGCGCATTAAATTGCTCGGCCAGTGTTTCAAACCGCAAAATCTCGTCGATGATGAGGTTTCCGTGCCTGTCCGAAATCCAGCTCGTCTGGTCCACCCGCACAAGCCGGTTCTTGCGTTCGAGATAGCGCAGGAAAGCCTTGAAATCCAAGACCCTGGCTCTGTGCCAGCGCCGGCCGGAGAGATAGTCGCGGCGGAAATAATAGGTCGAGACCGCAAGTTCGAAAGGGTTGCGCACGACGGCGAATTTGTAGGCGCTATCATAGATCTCCGCCGGCAGCTTGTGCTTCACCCAGCTTGCTTTGTCATGCTGCCTGAGGAACGCATTTTGAGGCGTTTCGCGCACGGGAAGATGTGACAGCAGGCGACGCCATTGCGTTCGCTGCGGTCTCAAGCTCCACGGACTTAGCGCACGGGTGAGCGAGGTCCCGGCGGTCTTCGGGATATGGATGAAAATGAAGTTCTTTTCGAGCGAAAGCAGCATTCTTCCTCATGATCGGCGGATCGGGCGCCGTCAAGCGGCGCCCGACCTTCCGATATCAGGAACTCGGCCTTGCGCGGGTCTGTAGCCGCGCAGCGTCTCACCCGAGCGAGGCGATGATCTCGCGATAGGCCAATTCCGGGAAAGCCTTGAGCGTCCGCGTCCTCACGTTACCGCCTGACGCCAGCATCAGCGAGAAACGAGCGAGCACCGCGTCGTCGGGCGCTTCGACGATCGCCACCATATCGCATTCGCCCATGGTGAGATAAAACGCCCTGAATGAGCCGCCCATGTCTCCCAGCAGCTTCTTGGCGGCATCGAGCCGCTTCGGCGACTCGCGCACATTTTTGGCGCCCTGCTCCGTCCAGTTGATCAGCACGATATAGTTCGTCATGCACACCTCCCTCCGGGGCCTCGGAGCACGGCGTCACTGCCGGGGCGGGCATCCGGGTTTGTCGCCCAGAAAATGCATCCGACACGAGATTATCCTCCCACAGCAGGTGTGCTGCAAGAACAACCGCACCGTCTGCGAGACAATCTCTGTGCCGCGAACGAAAAAGGGCGCCGCAGCGCCCTTCAAATTGCTTATCCGGTACCCCGGCATCAGCTGTCGAGGAAGCTCCGCAGCTTGCGCGAGCGGCTCGGGTGCTTGAGCTTGCGCAGCGCCTTGGCTTCGATCTGGCGGATACGCTCGCGGGTCACCGAGAACTGCTGGCCGACTTCTTCCAGCGTGTGGTCGGTGTTCATGCCGATGCCGAAGCGCATTCTGAGCACGCGCTCTTCGCGCGGGGTGAGCGAAGCAAGCACCCGCGTCGTCGTTTCGCGCAGATTGGCCTGGATCGCCGCATCGATCGGCAGGATCGCCATCTTGTCCTCGATGAAATCACCGAGATGCGAATCCTCCTCGTCGCCGACCGGCGTTTCGAGCGAGATCGGCTCCTTGGCGATCTTCAGCACCTTGCGCACTTTTTCCAGCGGCATGGCGAGCTTTTCCGCCAGTTCCTCCGGCGTCGGCTCGCGGCCGATCTCGTGCAGCATCTGGCGCGAGGTGCGTACGATCTTGTTGATCGTCTCGATCATGTGCACCGGAATGCGGATAGTGCGCGCCTGGTCGGCGATCGAACGGGTGATCGCTTGCCGGATCCACCATGTCGCGTAGGTCGAGAACTTGTAACCGCGCCGGTATTCGAATTTGTCGACCGCCTTCATCAAGCCGATATTGCCTTCCTGGATCAGATCGAGGAACTGCAGGCCGCGATTGGTGTATTTCTTGGCGATGGAAATGACGAGGCGCAGATTGGCCTCCACCATTTCCTTCTTGGCGATCGCGGCTTCGCGTTCGCCCTTCTGCACTTGGTTGACGATCTTGCGGAACTCGAGGATCGAGATCGCCGTTTCGGTAGCGAGGTTCTGGATCTCGGCGCGCAGGTCGCGGATCGCATCCTTCTCGTTCTTGGTGAATTCCTTCCAGCCGCGCGAGGTCAGATTGCCGATCGAGCGCGTCCAGTTCGGATCGAGCTCCGAGCCCTGATACTCCTTCAGGAATTCCTCGCGGCGCACGCCATAGCTTTCGGCCAGCCGCAACAGCTTGCCTTCATTCTGCACCAGGCGCTTGTTGATGTCGTAGAGCTGCTCGACCAGCGCCTCGATGCGCGCCGTGTTTAGGGATAGCGACTTCACCGCCTTGATCAGCTGGTCCTTCAGCTCCTTCAGCCGGCGGTCCTGGCTGGGCGACAGCGTGCCGGCTGCGGCCAGCCGGTTCTCGACCTGCTGGTCCTGCAGCTTGCGCAACTTCTTATAGGTGTCGGCGATGACGTCGAGCGTCTCCATCACCTGCGGGCGCAGTTCCGCTTCCATCGCCGCCAGCGACAGGCTGGCCTCGTCCTCGTCTTCCTCGTCGTCATCAGTCAGACCGCGCGTGTCGGCGCCGACATTGGTGATGTCGTCCTCGTCCTCGCGTGAACGGCGCGGCTTTTCCTCGGTCTTGGCTTCCTCAATCCGCTCGACCACCGGCGCCTGCTTGGCCTCCGGACCGGCATAGGTCGCTTCGAGGTCGATGATCTCGCGCAACAGGATCTTCGATTCATTGAGCTCGTCACGCCAGATGATGATGGCCTGGAACGTCAGCGGGCTTTCGCACAGGCCCGCGATCATCGTCTCGCGGCCGGCCTCGATGCGCTTGGCGATCGCGATTTCGCCCTCGCGCGACAGAAGCTCGACCGAGCCCATCTCGCGCAGATACATGCGAACCGGATCGTCGGTGCGATCGGTCGGCTCTTTCTTGGTGGTCGTCGCGGCAACGGCGGTGCCGGTCTGCTCGGCCAGCTCGTTGGCGTCTTCCTCGGCGTCGGCAGCCGCATCGGCGGCTTCGGGCTCCTCGCCCTGCTCGTCGTCCTCGACCACGTTGATGCCCATGTCGGAGAGCATGGCCATCGTGTCCTCGATCTGCTCGGAGGTCACTTCCTCCGAGGGCAGCACCGAATTCAGTTCATCCATGGTGACATAGCCGCGCTTCTTGGCGGCCTTGATCATCTTCTTGACAGCATCGTCGGAAAGGTCGAGCAGAGGGCCATCGGTGGCGCCTTCGCGTTCGGTCTCGACCTCTTCCTTTTCTTTTGTCGCCATTCTTTATTTTCTCCAAGCGGCTAAGTATCAAGCCGCGTAAGCTGCCGTACCGGTTAAATCAGATGCGCTCGCTCTTGAGCGCGCTTCCCCGGGCCAGTAACTGCATCTCTCGTTAAGTCCAGATTAACCCTGGTATCTGTGGCAGGCCGAATGCCTGTCCAGTGACCGGTACCTCACATCGCTGCACTTCCCGTCGACGCCGGCGCGGGTTAACGTTTCGAATCGTCCTGATTCCGTCATTCTGCCAGAAGGTCAAGCGCCTCTCGCATGATTCGCATGAAAAAAGCGAATCAATTACCCGACTTAAAGCGCCCCGGCTGATTCGACGCGCAAGCACGGTCCTGCACTTTCACCCTTTCGTAAGCTTCGACCTACGCCCGCCCGGCCCTGCCCGAGGACACACCGAACCCTTCGATCAGCGCTTCCGTTGCTTGCACGTCACGAAATTGCGCCTGGATCTCGATGAGATGCCGGTAGTTTTCATCCGTGGGATCGCTGGCGAGCGCCGCTTCCGCCTGTTTCAGCTCCTTATGTAAGGTGCGCGCGCTGCGCTGCAAGTGGAGAGCCTGGCTGAAGGCGTCGCGGGCATCATCAAGTCCGGCGGTTTCCAGCGCCGGCCATTGCCGCGCCCGCTTGATCAGCGCCACCGCGCGCGCCCAGATTTCGCCGCAGCCGGCCCGTTCGATCGTCGCGATCACCGCGTTGCGGTCGTTGGCCATGTCATGGGCCATCGCGTCGAGAATGGCCGCGTGCAATCGCTTCAGATCGGCGTTGGCGAGGTCGAGGAACTCGACATGGGCGAAATTCTCGTCGATCAGTGCTGGATGATTGACAAGAGCTGCAATGATCGTCGCCTCGCGCACCGACATTCCCTCGCTGCTGCGCTTGACCAGCGCCGAACGGCCGAGGCTTTCGGTGATCGCGGTACGTCCACCGCCGCCGCGTGCGAACTGTCCGCCAGGAGCTGAGCCCTTGCCCTGAAAGCGCTCGCCGGGCCGCCCATCTTGACGACGCTCTTGGCGCCCGCGCTGGGCACCAAAAAAGCTTAGCACCCGCTCGCGCATTTCCTGTTGGTAGTGGTAGCGCAAGCTCTCGTCGCGGATGCGGCTGGTCAGTTCGCGCAGCGTCTTTTCCAGTTCCGCCCGCCGCTCCGGCGTGTCGAAGATGCCGCCGGCCGTTTCGCGCACCCACAAAAGGTCGGCGAGCGGCCGCGCCTCGGAAAGCACCGCGCGAAACGCGTCCGGCCCATCGGCCTTGACCAGATCGTCGGGGTCCTTGCCTTCGGGCAGAAGAGCAAAGCGCACCGAGCGGCCTGCCTGAACCGCCGGCAGCGCCATATCGGCGGCGCGCCATGCCGCCTTCAGTCCGGCCTGGTCGCCGTCGAAGCACAGCACCGGCTCGCCGGCCATGCGCCACAGGAGCTCGAGCTGGTTTTCGGTCAAAGCGGTGCCGAGCGGCGCCACGACATTTTCGAAACCGGCCTGCGCCAACGCGATCACGTCCATATAACCTTCGACGGCGATGACCGTGCCGCCCTTGGCCAGCGCCCCCTTTGCCAGCGCTTGGCGCGCACGGGCGAAATTGTAGAGCACACTGCCCTTGTGGAAGAGCTCGGTGTCGGGCGAATTCATGTATTTGGCGAGCGCATCGGCTGCCAGCGCCCGCCCGCCAAAGGCGATTATCTTGCCTCTGGAATCCGGGATCGGGAACATGATGCGGTCGCGGAACCAGTCATAGGAAACCGGAACGTCGTCGCCATGGCGCACCAGCCCGCATGCCTCGATGTCGGCTTTGGGCACGCCCTTGGCGGCAAGATGCTCCTTCAGCGCGTTGCGGCTGTCCGGCGCATAGCCGAGCCGGAACGATTGCTGCGTCGCCGGCGTCAGCCCTCGGTCGCGCAGATAGGCGCGGGCTTTTGCGCCTTCCGCGCCCTGCAGCCGCTCCTGGAAGAAGGCGGTCGCCATTTCCATGACATCCGTCAGGCTGGCGCGTTCCTTTTCGCGCCGTTCCTCCTGGGCATCGCGAACCGGCATCGGCACACCGGCCATGTCGGCGATCTTCTCGACCGCTTCGGGAAAGCTCATTCCGTCGAGTTCAGTCAGGAACTTGAAATGGTCGCCCGAAACCGAGCAGCCGAAGCAATGGTAGCGGCCCTTCTTGTCCTCGCAATGGAAGGACGGGCTCTTCTCGCCATGGAAGGGACAGCACGCCCAATAGTCGCCGCGCGGCGCGTTGGTCTTCTTCCTGTCCCACGCCACGCGCTGGCCGATCACCGATGAAATCGGCACGCGGTCGCGTATCTCGTCGAGGAAGGCAGGTGGAAAGCGCATCGGGAACGGCTCGTTTGGCCTCCATATAATCACGCCGGAGAAACCCGACGACTCCTAATGCGGAACCATACCCGGTTTTCACAGGGCACAAAGAAGGCGGCCTCTGCGGGCCGCCTTCTTTTTTTCATGTGTCCGGCACAGCGCCAGTCAGCCGTTCCGCAGTCAGTGCGTAGCGATCGCGCCGAAGATGATGCCGGAGACGACGCTGACCAACAGATAGTCGTTGCCGACGCGGATCCATTCCTGGCCACGGCCCGGACGACGCAGGCCATAGTGGCGATAGTCGCGGATCGGCTGGTGGCGCTTCCAGCTGGAATATTTCTGGCCGTTGCGCCAATGGTTCCTCTTTACGACGACTTTCTTCTTCACCACGACGCGCTTCTTCACGTCGACATGCTTGCCGGGCTTCTGCCAGTCAACCTGGCTGTAGGTCGACTGCGGTGCATTCGGCGTGTTCAGCGGCGCTGCCTGGCCCTGCAGCGACGTGGCAGCCAGCATCGAGAGGGCGACTGCGGAAAGAACGATGCGTTTCATGACGGGTACTCCTTGGTTGTCGATGCCTGAGGAATAGAGCCCGAAGAATGAACCGGAACTGAACGTTCAGATTACGTTTTCGTAATGATTTCTTATATTTAGACTACCTAATTCAACACCCTGCTCAAACTGGATCTGAAGGTGTCGCCTGCTCTTGACCGCGCGGCCGTCCGCAAGCCGGCCGGCAATGCAACCATTTTGCGATCCATCCATTTCCGACACGCCCTGTCGCGCGCCAACAGCCACCCGAATTAGGCAAAATTTATTATCCGGCTAAAAGTAATCGGAGTAGTATCAACCCTTGCAATGTCCTTGATTCGCACCCTCTTTTGCCCCTTTGCCATCACGATGCCCGCATCGCTGGCGCGTCGGATTGCGAGCCTGATATGAGCGGCTCCGTCGTTTTGCTGCATCTTGCCGGCGCGGTGGCGCTGATGCTGTTTGCCACCCGCCTGGTGAAGACAGGTGTCGAGCGCGCCTATGGCGATCTGCTGCGCCACAAGCTGCGCGCCACCATGCGCAATCCTTTCATGGCGGTTCTGGCCGGCTGCGGCTTGGCGATCGCGCTGCAAAGCTCCACCGCCGTCACCTTGCTGGTCGGCTCCTTCGCCGGCGCCGGCATCGTCAGCGGCATGTCGGGCCAGCTTGCCGTGCGCGGCGCCGAGATCGGCTCGGCGCTGGTGGTCAAGCTGCTCACCTTCGATCTGTCGCTGCTCGTGCCGATCTGCCTTGTCGCCGGGACTGTCATGTTCATGGCCACCGAGCGCCGCGACTGGCGCCAGTTCGGCCGTATCCTGGTCGGCATCGGCCTGCTGGTGTTGTCGCTGGAAATGATCGGCCAGGCGTCGGAGCCGCTGCGCCAGAGTTCGCTGATGCCGGTTATCGTCGACTACTTCTCCGGCGACCCGGTCACCGCCTATCTCCTGGCGGCGCTGGTCACCTGGCTGTTCCATTCCTCGATCGCCGCCGTCCTGCTGATGGTGACGCTGGCCGGCCGCGGCTTCATCCCGCCCGAACTCGGCATCGTGCTGGTGCTCGGCGTCAATCTCGGCTCGTCGATCATCGCGCCGCTGCTCACCCGCAACGCGGAACCGGGTGTGCGTGTCGTTCCGATCGGCAATCTCCTGATGCGCGGCATGGGCTCTCTGGCCATGCTGATCCTGTTCCTGTGGTCGAAGCCGCCGGTTGCCTTTCTCGGCGCCACCGTGCCCGACCAGATCGTCAACGCGCATATCCTCTTCAACATCCTGATCCTGGTTGCCGGCCTGCCCCTGGCCGGTCTCGTCTACCGCGCTTCGGAAAAGATCGTGGCGCTCGGCACCAAACCGGCGCCGGCCGACGCGCTCGACGTCGTCGAACTGTCCGCGCTCAACGACAGCGCCCTGGACGTGCCAAGCCAAGCGCTGGCCAACGCCACCCGTGAAGTGGTGCGGGTCTGCGAGACGGTCGAGATCATGTTGAAGCGCATCATCGAGCTCTATGAGAGTGCCGACGCCGACAAGATCAAGGCGCTGGCCGCGCTCGACGACCGCGTCGACAAGAAGCACGCCGCGATAAAGCTCTATCTGGCCAAGGTCACCAAGAACCCGCTGAGCGAAGACGAGGCGCTGCGCTGCCAGGAGCTGATCGGCGCCTGCGTCAAGCTCGAACAGGTCGGCGACATCATCGTGCGCAACATGCTGGTGCATGTCAGGAAGAAGCTCGAGCGCGGACTGGAATTCACGCCCGAGGGCTGGCGCGAGCTTAGCGCCTTCCACGCTTCGGTGCTCGCCAACGCACGGCTTGCCTTCAACGTGCTGGTCTCGCGCGATCCCGAGACCGCCCGCCAGCTGGTGCTGGAAAAGGACCGGCTGCGCGACCGCGAGAAGGAGACCAGCGCCAGCCATTTCGTGCGGCTGCGCGACGGCACCGCCAAGAGTGTCGAGACCAGTTCCATCCATCTCGACACCATCCGCGACTTGAAGCAGATCAACTCGCTGCTCGCTTCGATGGCCTATCCCGTGCTCGAGGAACGCGGCCTGCTCACCGGCTCGCGGCTGAAGGCCGGATAGGCGTTGACGCTGTTTCCTCTCTCCCCTTGTTGTTGGGAGAAGGAAAAACCGCCGCAACCGCCCCCGATCAAGAAAACCTAAAGCGGCGTCGACAATTTCTGGATTGCCGGCGGCTCTCGTTCGTGATTTGAGGCTGTCCCATCCAAGGATCGCCTTCCCGCGCCATGCTTCCCCTCATCGCCCTGTTCATCGCCGCATTCGCGTTCGGCACCACCGAGTTCGTCATCGCCGGTGTGCTGCCGCAGGTGGCGGATGGCCTTGGCGTTTCCATCCCGACTGCCGGCTACCTTGTCTCGGGCTACGCCGGCGGCATCGCAATCGGCGGACCGCTGCTGACGCTCGCCACCAAGGCGATTTCCCGCAAGGCCTTGCTGCTTGGCCTTGCCGCAGCCTTCACCATCGGCCAGGCCGCCTGCGCACTTGCACCCGACTTCGCCTCCATGTTGCTGTTGCGGATTGCGGTGGCCGTGGCGCACGGCGCCTATTTCGGCGTCGCGATGGTGGTGGCGGTCGGCCTGGTCCGCCAGGACCAGCGTGGAATGGCCGTTGCGCTCATCCTGTCGGGCCTGACGGTCTCCAATGTCATCGGCGTGCCGGCCGGCACGGCGATCGGCAATGTCTGGGGGTGGCGCGCGACGTTCTGGGTGATGTGCGCGCTTGGCATGGTATCCATCGCAGCAATCACCGCCCTGCTGCCGCGCAAGACGGGTTCGTCGCGCCAGTCCGTCAGCTTCGGCAGCGAGGTACGCGTGCTCGCACGCCAGCAGGTCTGGACATCGCTGATCCTCATGCTGATGCTGATGATCGGCCAGTTCGGCCTGTTCACCTACATCACACCGACGCTGCTTGAAATCACTGGCCTCGACGAGGACCTGGTGCCCTGGGTGCTCCTGCTCAACGGGGTCGGCGCGACGATCGGCGTCTTTCTTGGCGGGCGGCTCGCCGACTGGAAACTAATGCCGTCGCTCATCACCATGCTTTTCATGCAGGCGGTGACACTTGCCGTCATTTACGCCGTCAGCCCGTACCCGGTGCCGATGGTGGTGGCGATCATTATCTGGGGCGGTCTCAGCTTTGCCATCGGCACGCCGATCCAGACCCGTATCCTGACCTGGACGGCGGATGCCTCCAACCTCGCCTCATCGCTCATCCCGGCCGGCTTCAATGTCGGCATCGCGCTGGCCGCCTCGCTCGGCGCCGCCATGCTCAATGCCGGTTATGGCTATCGCAGCCTGCCGGTGGTTGGCGCCATGGCCATGCTGGTCGCTGTGGTAGTCGCGTTTGCCTCGCATATCCAGGAGTGGCGCAGCAGTGCGACACCACCTCTACCGGCCGCTGCCGAATAGGCGGCGCCACGCCTAGTAGAAGACAAACGTGCCTCGTCAGTTCGTCTCTTTCAGCACATCGATGAAGGCGCGCAGGGCCGGCGGCACGAGGCGATGACCGGGATAGTAGAGGAATAGGCCGGGAATCGCCGGACACCAATCCTCCAACAGACTGACGAGCGCTCCCTGTTCGATGTAAGATTGAGCAGATTTGTCGGAAATATAAGCGACACCCAAACCACCGACCGCTGCCTCAGCCATCAGTTCCATATGGTCGAGCGTAAGCACGCCCGGGACATCGATGGAGATTTCCTGGCCGTGTTTCTCGAATTCCCAGCGGTAGGGCTTGCCACTCGGCAGGCGGAATCGGATGCAGGTGTGATTCCTCAGATCGTCCGGCACCCGAGGAACTTTGCGGGTGGCGAGATAGGTCGGCGAGGCGACGGCAATGAAGCGCGTCGCCCCGCCTAAGCGTACCGCAACCATGTCCTGTGGCACGGCCTCGCCAAGGCGGATGCCTGCGTCGAAGCCTTCGGCCACAATATCGACCAGCCTTCCCTCGGTAACGAGATCGAGCGAAACCTGCGGGTAGCGCGCAAGAAACGCCGGCACCGTGGATTTAAGCAGCAGTCGGGCTGCGATCTCGCTGGAATTGATCCGCAGCGTACCTGCCGGGAGGTTGCGGAAGTTGTCCACCTCCGCAAGAGCCGCATCTATATCCCGCAGCAGCGGCTGCAAGCGCGCGACGAGCCGTGCGCCTGCCTCTGTCGGTGCCACGCTGCGCGTGGTGCGATTGAGCAGGCGCACGCCCATATCCCGTTCCAACGCCCGCATCATGTGACTGAGCGTCGAGGGCGATAGTCCGAGATCGTCCGCCGCCTTGCGAAAGCTGCGGTGGGAGACAATTGCGGCAAGCGCGGTCAGCTCGGGAAGCCCGGGTCCACTCATGGGAAATCTTCATCAGCTCGTGCAAGATTGGGTGGATAGTACCATGAATTGGAAGGGATATCTTGCGTGGAGATAGCCGCGATCACGCGGCTTGGCGAATAAGGACTTCTCCCATGACCAAGATTTCTCCCGCAACCAGGACATGGTTCATCACTGGCACTTCCTCCGGCTTCGGGTGGCTCCTGACGGAAACGCTTCTGGCCCGCGGCGACCGGGTGGCCGCGACTGTGCGCAAGCCGGAGGCGCTTGCCGGCCTGAAGGCAGATTATGGCGATCGCCTTTGGATCGCCTCGCTTGACGTAACCGACACCGGCGCAATGCGGCGGACGATCGACAAGGCTTTTCACGATCTGGGCCGCATCGATGTCATTGTCAGCAATGCGGGCTATGGCCTGTTTGGCGCGGCGGAAGAATTGGACGACGACCAGATCCGCCATCTGATCGATACCAACCTCATCGGCTCGATCCAGCTCATCCGCGCCGTGCTCCCGCATCTAAGAAAACAGAGCGGCGGCCGGATTCTGCAAATCTCCTCGGAAGGCGGACAGATGGCATACCCTGGTTTCAGCCTCTATCACGCCACCAAATGGGGTATCGAAGGCTTTGTCGAATCCGTTCGACAGGAGGTGGCGCCGTTTGACATCACCTTCACCCTTGTCGAGCCAGGGCCGACGCGGACGAACTTTGCAGCCGGTTTGGTTAGTGCCAAGCCTACGGACGCTTATGTGAATACGCCGGTCGGTGACCTCCGCCGGGCTTTTGCCGAAGGCTCCTTCGAGGTAAAGGGCGATGCGCAGAAGATGGTCGAAGCGATGGTAGCCTCAGTCGAACAGAACCTCGCTCCTCCGCGGTTGACGTTCGGCGCCGCCGCCTATGCCTCGATCAGCAGCGCGCTCCAGGGCAGGCTCGCCGAACTCGAAGCCCAGAGGGATACTGCATTGTCGATGGATTTCGACAGCTGACGGATGAGGTCAGGTTGACTTGCCAACGCTGCGGCAGCGTTGGCTGAAAACCTGCGGACCAGATTTTACAAATCGATCCGGTAGCGCAGGCTTTCGGCACCGCCATAGGCAGCGTCCTCGAAGAAACGCCCGACGAGCCGGCCGCCATTGACCAGCACCACCTTCTGCGAGGCGAGATTACCCGGCTTGGCGGTGATCTCGACGAAGGGCAGGCCGAGCGCCCTCGCCTCGCCGAGCATCAGCCGCAGCGCCTCGGTCGCATAGCCGCGCCGCCGCTTCCACGGCACCACCGCGTAGCCGATATGGCCGAGCACATGCGGCGGCAGCTCGGCGGTGCCGCGTTGCCAGCGAAAGCCGATCGAGCCAGCGACTTCGCCGTCCCAGATCCAGCGCCGGAACCCCGGCAGGCGTGGCACTTTCGTCCCATCGGGCAAGGTGATCGGACCAGCCCTGGCCTCGGGGTCGTCGAAACCGGCGAGGAAAGCCACTGGATCCTTTTCGATGGCCGCAAGCTGCTCGCGCACCGCCTCCATCAGCCGCACATTGTCCGGCGACCAGCCGCGCTCAAGGGCGGCCTTGTAGGACGGCAGATGTTCAAGCGCCGGTTTGACGAGTTCGATCATGACGTGCGACCGATCCGCTGGGCGTCCCCAGTCATCCAAGTCGATTCCCTGGCAAGAGCATAGACCGCTCGCCGCCGACAGGCATCCCTCCGCGACGTCTGCTTTTTGGAGGAGAAGCCTCCGCCGCTGCGTGCTTATCGATTTGGGCGGAGATCAATCGGAGTAGGAAGTTGACCTTCAGAGGCAGCTTTCTAAAATCAAGCATTATCGACTAGGTCTACCAATTGGAGTGAACACAATGGCCGGCAACACGTCTGAGAAGTCGGCGAAGGCCGCCGAGCGGGTCGCGACGAAGCCGACCCTCCTCTCGGGCGGCAACCCTCAGATCCCGAAGGGCTACGGCGATGCTCCCGTGCAGGCCTACATCGTGGCCATGCCGGGGTGGAAAAGCGATGTGGGGCGGCGCCTCGACGCGATCATCGTGCGCACCGTCCCCGGCGTGCACAAGGCAGTCAAATGGAACTCGCCTTTTTACGGCATCGAGGGCCAGGGCTGGTTCCTGTCGTTCCATGTCTTCACCCGCTACGTCAAAGTGACCTTCTTCCGAGGCACGTCGCTGCGCCCGGTTCCTTCCGGCGAGTCCAAGCACAAGGAAGTGCGCTACCTCGACGTCTATGAGGACCAACTCGACGACGCTCAGTTCGCGGCCTGGGTGAAGCAAGCCAGCCAATTGCCCGGCGAACGACTGTGAGATGCGAATTGGCCAAGGGCGTCCGCAAGCACCTCATTCAAGCGTTTGAACGCGGTGGACTCGTCTGGCGCGTGGGCCGGATTGACCTCCGTGATGGTCAGGCCGCGCCATCGCGGCAGGGCGGTCAACCGCTTCAGCACGAAGGCGGCTTGCTCCAGTTTGAGACCGTCGCAACGGCGCACATTCTCAGCAATCGGAAAATCGACAAAGGAGAGTACATCGACATCGAAGTGAATGAGCACGCAGTCAAAGCGCGCCGCCCATTCGGCCGCGCGCGTCGCCGCCGCGTCGATATCGCTCAACGCTTCCTCGCGCGATATCGCCTCAATCGCATAATCCCTCATCGTGATGGCTTCGGGCGCAGTGATATTCTCAACACCGAAATAGAGAAGCTGCCGAGGCACGAGCATCGGATGGGTCGGGCCGAGCCTGGCGAGCGCAGGCTCGCATCCGGGAATGTCGAGCAGATGAGCAACACCCGTCCAGTCCAAGGCGCCATCGCTCGTGTCGGGCGTGTTGAGATCGGTGTCGAAGTCTATGTAGACGAGTCCAATCCGCGCGCCGGCGGCGTTCGCTCCGGCGACGGTTCCCAGCTCCACAGTACAATCGCCGCCTAAAACAAGCACGTCTTCCTGCGCTGCGATCGCCGTCGCCACGTGGCTTGCGACCAAATCACAGGCATCGCGCACGGCCTCCAGGTTCATCGCCTGCGGCCGCGAGGGATCCGGCCGCCATCTAAACGATGCAACATCACCATCATCCGTGATGGTTCTGCCTCGGCTCGCAAGCGCCTCTGCAAGCCCGTGCCGCCGAAAGGCCGCGGGGGCTTGTTCCTGCCCCGGCGAATAGGCGCCGGCGCTGGTGGCGGCACCGATAATGTTCAACAAACGCGCTGCCAAATCGAAGCTCCATTTTCGGATGATCCTCGTTGCAAAACGTGCCCGGAGGGAGGAAGGTTCCTGCTCGACGTTGAGAGTTTGGCGCCGGAATTGGCATCAGGCCGAATAGGCCAGGCGTTTCGCGCCGGAATGGCAAACGGCTTGCACGTCGATGCCGTCGAGAGACGCCAGACGCCGAGCCTGCACAAAACCACCGGGACCTAGTACAATCATGACCAAAGCGACAACAGCCATGAAGAAGAGCGGCTCGAAGGAAGGAGAAAACACTCCCTCTCAGTTGATAGAAGCGAGAATCAACGAGCTGAGCGATTGGCGGGGCGAGGTGCTCGCTCGGGTCCGAGCCCTCATCAAGCAGGCCGACCCCGAAGTGGTCGAGGAGTGGAAGTGGAGAGGGGTTCCGGTGTGGGAGCACGCCGGAATAATCTGCACCGGTGAGACGTACAAGAATGTCGTGAAGATGACCTTCGCCAAGGGCGCCTCGCTGGAAGACCCTGCAGGCCTTTTCAACTCCAGCCTCGAAGGCAACACCCGGCGCGCCATCGATATCCATGAGGGCGACAAGATCGATGAAGAGGCGTTGAAGGCGCTCATTCGCGCCGCCGTGGCACTGAACATGTCGGTGCGAGCTACCGCCCGCCCTCAGAAACCAAAGAGCGCTTGAGGATCATCCGCATCCAGCCAGACTCACTCCTCGCGGTCGCCTCCCTCAAGGCCTTACGAGCATCGCTCCAGCGGGAAAAATCCCTACTGCAGCAGTCCCTTGACCATGCCGCTCGCCTTGGAGAAATCCATCTGGCCGGCATATTTCTCCTTGAGCACGGCCATCACCTTGCCCATGTCCTTGACGCCGCTGGCGCCGGTCTCGGCGATGGCGGCGCGGATCGCCGCTTCGGTCTCGGCCTGCCCCAGTTGCATCGGCAGGAAATCGCGGATGATAGCCATCTCGTCGCGCTCCTGCGCGGCAAGCTCCGGCCGCTTGCCGTCGTCGAACGCCTTGGCCGACTCCTCGCGCTGCTTCACCATCTTGGCCAGTATCTGCAGGATCTCGTCATCGCTGGCCGGCTCCTTGCCGGCGCCGCGATTGGCAATGTCGCGATCGTGAATGGCCGCCTGGATCAGCCGCAAGGTCGGCAGCCGGCGCTTGTCCTGCGCCTTCATCGCGCTCTTCAGGGATTCAGCGATTTTGCCGCGCATGATGCTTTCTCCTTCGATCCGGCGCGGACAATAGCCTTGCCCAAAGCCCAAGGCAAATTCGACACCGACCGGCAAATGCCTGATATCGTTCAATGAAATAAATCGATGCCGTTCGGGATGGCCGCATTGACCGCTCTGGCGCCTTATCCTATGTACTGGGCCTTGCATGAGCTGAATTTTTGTTGCGCGCGCTGGCTGCGAAATCGCAGCTGCGCGCGGTTTGCTGCGCAGAGTGGTCCGCCGGACCGATTGAAGGGCGCAGCCTTTTAGGAGTGCCGCCATGGCAACGATGACCGCTGCGTCGACCCCCCCTTGGGCCACCGAAAAGCCGACCGCCTTGCTGGTGCTGGCCGACGGCACCGTCATCGAGGGTCGCGGTCTTGGCGCCACCGGCTCCGCCGTTGCCGAGGTTTGCTTCAATACCGCGCTGACAGGCTATCAGGAAATCCTCACCGATCCGTCCTATGCCGGCCAGATCGTCACCTTCACCTTTCCGCATATCGGCAATATCGGCACCAATGACGAGGACATCGAGGATCTCAACCCGGTTGCCCGCGCCGGCGCCGTCGGCGCCGTATTCAAGGCCGACGTCACCAACCCGTCCAGCTATCGCGCCGCAGCCGGTCTCGACCAGTGGCTGAAGAAACGCGGCATCATAGCGCTTTCAGGCATCGACACCCGCGCGCTTACCGCGCTGATCCGTGAAAAGGGCATGCCCAACGCCGTCATCGCCCACGTGCCTGACGGCATCTTCGACATTGACGATCTGAAGCGCCGTGCCGCCGCCTGGTCCGGCCTGATCGGGCTTGATCTGGCCAAAGACGTCACTTCCGGCCAGTCCTCGGTCTGGCGCGAGACGCCCTGGGTCTGGGACGAGGGCTTTGGCGAACAGATCGATCCGTCCATGCATGTCGTCGCCATCGACTACGGCGTCAAGCGCAACATATTGCGCCTGCTTGCCGGTCTTGGCGCCAAGGTCACCGTGGTGCCGGCCAACACCGGCGCCGAGGAGATCCTCGCCATGCGGCCCGACGGCATCTTTCTCTCCAACGGTCCCGGTGATCCGGAAGCCACCGGCGACTACGCCGTTCCGGTCATCCAGGACCTGCTGAAGACCGACATCCCGGTCTTCGGCATCTGCCTGGGCCACCAGATGCTGGCGCTGGCGCTGGGTGGCAAGACCGCCAAAATGCATCAGGGCCATCACGGCGCCAACCATCCGGTCAAGGATCACACCACCGGCAAGGTCGAGATCGTCTCGATGAATCACGGCTTTGCCGTCGATGCCGACTCGTTGCCGAGCGGCGTCGAAGAAACCCATGTCTCGCTGTTCGACGGCTCGAATTGCGGCATCACTCTGACAGGCAGGCCGGTCTTCTCGGTCCAGCACCATCCCGAAGCCTCGCCCGGCCCACAGGATTCGCACTATCTGTTCCGCCGCTTCGTCAATCTCATCCGCGAAAAGCGCGGCGAGGAATTGCTGGCGGAGCGGGCTTAGCGGCAGACCAGCCAAGCAGTGGAAGGACCGAAGCGCGCGTCGCGCCGTTCAAGCCATGTCAGTCACCGCTTCCTGTGCATGGATGCGCTCGGCTTCCTTCGGCGTCGGTTTGGCCACTTTCGTGATGAAGACGATGAGCGCCAGCGTCAGGAAAATCGCGCCGAGCAGATAGGGCGCGCCGCCGAAGGTCACGGGCGCGTTCGGCCCCGTGAACCAGGAAAAGATCGCCGTATAAAGCAGCGGCGTGATGATCGAGGTGATCGAGAAGATTGAAGTCATCGCGCCCTGGAGTTCGCCTTGCGCCGAAGGCGGCACTTTGGCGGCGGCGAGGCTCCTGAGCGGCGGATCGGCCAACGCTTCGAGGCAGCCGACGACGATCACCGCATAGATCATCCAGCCTTGCCAGGCGAAGGCGTAGCCGAAGGCGCTGAGGGCGGTAAACGCCAGACCGATTACCGCCGTCCTCCACTCGCCAAGCTTGGGGATCACGCGCGGCAGCACCGTCGCCATGACGATCGCCCCGCAGAGGCCGAAGGCGCCAAGCGAGAAGCCGATCTGCTGTTCGCTCCAGCCATAGCGGTAATTGGAAACGAACGACCAGACCGCCGGATACATCATGTGCCCAAGCGTCATCAGGAAGAAGACAAGGCCGATCCAGCCGATGCCTTCGTAATTGCGCATCTGGATGAGCGTGCCAACCGGATTCGCGCGTTTCCAGTCGAAGCGGCGACGGTGCTTGTCATCAAGCGTTTCCGGCAAGAAAAACAGCGCGATCAGGAAGTTAACGAAAGCAAGCCCGGCAGCGAAATAGAACGGCACGCGCGGCCCGAACGTGCCGAGCACCCCGCCCAGGACCGGCCCGATGACGAAGCCGACGCCGAAGGCGATGCCGAGCAGGCCGAAATTCTTCGCCCGGTTCTCATCGGTCGAGATGTCGGCGATGAAGGCGGATGTCGTCGAATAGCTGGCACCGCTGATGCCGGCCAGCACCCGGCCGATGAACAGCATCGGGTAGGACCAGGCGATGGCGCAGATCAGATTGTCGATGGAGAAGGTGAGCACGGAGGCGAGCAGGATCGGCCGTCGCCCGAACCGATCGCTCAACCCGCCCATCACCGGTGCGAAAACGAACTGCATCGCCGCATAGGCGAACAACAGCCAGCCACCTTCGATCGCCGCTTCGCTAACGTCGACGCCAGTCAACTCCCTGAGATAGGCCGGCAGCACCGGCATGATCATGCCGAAGCCGATAATGTCGAGCAGCAGCGTCGTGAAAACGAGCGCAAGACCCCGCTTGGCGGTTCTGGGATCGATCATGATGATATCTCCTCGGGCCGCCCGGGGCGAAGGCACCTTATAGGTGAGTGCATCGCCTGGAACAATAAGGGAACGCCGAGGATGTTTCCATCCTGACATCCCCTGACGGCAATGCCGCCGTCAGATCAGCGAGAAAACCAAGCGCTTCAGATCGGGGTGTTGAACGTATCGCAATCAGAGAGCTTGCCGCTCCTGTAGCCGCGCGCCAGCCAGGTCTGCCGCTGCTGCGACGTGCCATGGTTGAAGCTTTCCGGAATGACATAGCCCTGCATCTTCTTCTGCATCGTGTCGTCGCCGATCTGCTGGGCGGCGTTCAGCGCCTCTTCCATGTCGCCCTGTTCCAGGATGCCTTTTTGCCCGGTGAAATGCGCCCAGACGCCGGCGAAGCAATCGGCCTGAAGCTCGACCTGCACCGACATATGGTTGGCCTGGGCCTCGCCCATCTGCTGGCGCATCTGGTTGAACTTGGGCAGAATGCCGGTGAGGTTCTGCACGTGGTGGCCGACTTCATGCGCGATCACATAGGCCTGGGCGAAATCGCCCGAAGCGCCGAACTGCCGGTCAAGCTGCTGGAAGAAAGTGGTGTCGAGATAGACCTTGTGGTCGCCGGGACAGTAGAACGGACCGGCGGCCGAAGAGGCAAAGCCGCAGGCCGAGCGGATCTGTCCGCTGAACAGAACCAGCTTCGGATCCTCGTAGGTCAGGCCGTTGGCCTGGAAAATGCCGCTCCAGGTATCCTCGGTCTCGGCCAAGACCGTCGAGACGAACTGCTTCATCTCGTCGGAGGCCGGCGCACCTGTGCCCTGCGCGCCGCTGTTGTCGGTGATCTGGCCGCCACCGCCCGGCAGCAGACCGCCGTCGCCGCCGGCCAGGATCTGCAGCGGGTCGATGCCGAAGGCCTTCAGCCCGAAATAGAGGACCACGAGAATGACGATGGTCGACAATGACATTCCGCCGCCGGAGCGGCCGCCGATCGGGATACGGAACCGGCCGGGCCCGCCGCCAGGCAGGCCGCCACCGCTCTGGCTGCGTTCGTCCTGGACATTATCACTCTGACGACGACCCTTCCAGAGCATGGCAACTCCCCGTGGTGCAAATTCCGGTTGATCGGTCTTATCTCGGCCGATCAGACCCAATAACAATTATCCCAACGGTTGCACCAAGTCACAGCATTTTTCGCAAAGGCACCGGCTCCGCAGCGCTGCAGCAGCCAAGGCTGGCGGATCGCAACATCGTGGGTCTTGGCATCAAGCGTAACCGTGAGACGCAGCTCCGGCATCGTGCTCGTGTACAGGTCCATGCCAGCACCGTCGCCATGCTCCCTGCTGCTGCTCGCCGCCTCCCGGCGGTTACGCTCAGATCTTCTGCTTGGTACCCGTGCTCTTGCCGTCCGAGCTTTTCGAGCGCTCCTCGAAGCGGGCCGCACTCTTTTTGAGCGGGCGACCGGTATCCGCTTCCGTCTTGCGCTCGTCCTTCGCCGCAGCTTGCTTCAATCCCTTGGCCGCTTGCTTGCCCTTCGGTGTCGGTGCCTGTTCAACGCCCATCGTATCCTCCTCGGCCTCGCGCCAATCGCGTGGCACGATCTCAAACGCAGCGGCAACGCGGCGGTTCCGGCAGGACTGTCGACAATGGCGGTAGACTTAGCGTGTCGCCGTCATCGCCTTGCGAAACGCTTCAAGCGTCTCGGCGCTGACATGGTGCTCGATGCCCTCGGCATCGATGCGCGCCGTCTCGGCGCTGACCCCGAGCGAGCGCAGGAAGGCTTCCACCGTCTGGTGGCGAATGCGGCTCTCTTCCGCGACCTTCCGACCGGCATCGGTCAGGAACACGCCCCGGTAGGGTTTCCTCGAGACGAGCCCGTCAGCGCACAGTCGCGTCAGCATTTTGGCGACGGTCGGCTGGGCGACGCCGAGGCGCGCCGCGATGTCGACCTGGCGCGCCTCGTTGCCGTCCTCAATCAGGTCGGCGATGAGCTCGACATAGTCTTCGACCAGCGCGCTGCGGCGCGCTTCGCGCGTTTGCCTAAACCCCGCCGAGTGACTTTCGGCGTCAGGCAGCGGCTTTTCGCGTGGAACCGGTCTGTTCTTCAGCGCCAATACGCGCTCCTCCTCGACTGTCTGCGGATAGGCCGGCATTTATACATTCATAGCACGGGCTTCCATTCTTCTGGCCCTTTATTTGCATTCGACGGCAGGCGCAACCAGCCTTTCCGATTCACCCGCGCTTCGCCAGCAGGGGGCACTATTCAAAAGCATAAACAATGAAACATAGCATATTGCATAATGTTCAGCCCTGACATAGATAGGATGGCAACGTAGCCGATCCAGCGGAAATCCCCCCATGTCAGAAGCCGAAGCCGGAACAGCATCCCGAACCATGTGGCGATTTGCCCGGCCGGAAGAGGACGAGCAGCCAAGCCTGCGCGAGGTCAACGCCTCGATCGCGGTACCGCAGTCCGGCGTTTGGTTCCGCAGGCTGTTCGCCTTCATGGGGCCGGGCTACATGGTTTCGGTCGGCTACATGGACCCCGGCAACTGGGCTACCGACCTCGCCGGCGGCGCCCAGTTCGGCTACACCCTGCTCTTCATCATCATGTTGTCGAACCTCATGGCGATCCTGCTGCAGGCGCTCGCCGCCAGGCTCGGCATCGCCACCGGGCGTGACCTCGCCCAGGCCTGCCGTGCCTATTATCCGCGGCCGGTCAATTTCATGCTGTGGATCGCCTGCGAGCTGGCGATCATCGCCTGCGATCTGGCCGAAGTCATCGGCACGGCGATCGCTCTGCAGCTGCTGTTCGGCATTCCGCTGATCGGCGGCGCCGTCTTGACCGCCCTCGACGCTTTCCTCGTTCTGCTGCTGATGAACAGGGGCTTCCGTTACCTCGAGGCCTTCATCGTTGCGCTTTTGATCATCATCTTCGGTTGCTTCGCCATCCAGATCTTCGCCGCCGCTCCCCCGGTCGGCTCGATCCTGCATTCCATGTTCGTGCCGTCGTCGGAGATCGTCACCAACCCGGCGATGCTCTACATCGCCATCGGCATCATCGGTGCCACCGTAATGCCGCATAATCTCTATCTGCACTCCTCGATCGTGCAGACCCGCGCCTATGAACGCACCGAAGCCGGCAAGCGCGATGCCATCAAATGGGCAACGATGGACTCGACCATCGCCTTGATATTGGCGCTGTTCGTCAACGCCTCCATCCTGATCGTCTCGGCGGTGGCTTTCCATGGCACCGGCCATCACGACGTCGCCGAGATCGGCCAGGCCTTCGAGCTTCTCTCGCCGCTGCTCGGCCTCGGCATCGCTTCGATCCTGTTTGCCGTGGCGCTGCTTGCCTCCGGCCTGAATTCCACGGTGACGGCGACGCTCGCCGGCCAGATCGTGATGGAGGGCTTCCTGCGCCTGCGCATCCCGCAATGGGCGCGACGCCTGCTGACGCGCGGCATCGCCATCGTCCCGGTGGTGGTCGTCACCGCGCTCTATGGCGAGAAGGGAACCGGCCAGCTCCTCGTCTTCAGCCAGGTGATCCTGTCGATGCAATTGCCCTTCGCGGTGATCCCACTCGTGCAGTTCGTGTCGGACAAAAAGAAGATGGGCAATCTTGCCATTCCGCGGGGCGTCGCCGCGCTTGCATGGGTGGTCGCCGCTCTCATCCTGGTGCTCAACTTCAAGCTGCTCTACGACACCGTCGCCGGCATTGGCTGAAAGTTTCTCTCAGCCAGGACGGACGCGACAAATCGTCAATCCGCGCTATCTTGCCAGGCCATGACGCGGATTGCCGAAGCCCGAAAATTCTACGCGCGACTGATGGCTGCCAATGCAGGTTCGGCCGATCCGCGTCTCGAAGGCGTGTTCGCCGCGGTCCCGCGCGAAGCCTTTCTCGGCCCTGGGCCGTGGACGGTCGTCGCCGGCAACGGCAAGGTCGAAACGCCGAGCGCCGATCCCGTACACATCTATCAGAACGTGCTGGTAGCGCTTGACGCCGATAAGGGCATCAACAATGGCGAGCCGTTTCTGCACGCCATTTGGATCGGCAAGGTGGCGCCAAAACCCGGCGAGATCGTGACCCATGTCGGCGCAGGCACCGGCTATTACACAGCTCTGCTGGCCCAGTTGATTTCGCCGGGCGGCGCAGTCATAGCCTTCGAACTGGAACCCAGTCTCGCCGACCGCGCGATAAAGAATCTCGAAGCTTATGACGGGGTGACCGTCATCCATGGCGATGCGGTCATAAGCGGCCTGCCACCGTCCGACATCATCTACGTCAATGCCGGCGTCGCGGCACCACCGGCCAAGTGGCTGAAGGCGCTAAAACCCGGCGGCCGCATGATCTTTCCGTGGCGTCCGTCCGAGCGCGTTGGCCTCGCTGTGATGGTGACCCGCACTGAACAGGGTCTTGCCTGCGATCCGTTCATGCGGTCATGGTTCATCCCTTGCATCGGCGCCTCGCTCGCAAGTTCCGCGACGAAAATCCCCAATCGCGAAAAGGCGGCGCGCAGCCGCTCGATCTGGCTGACGGCCGACAAGGCACCGGACCACACCGCCACTGCCGTCATCGGCGACGTCTGGTTCTCGTCGCGGAGCACTGGGCCTTCGTGAAACCGGAATGCCGGAAATTTTTCAGGCTCCTGTCGGACAGACGTCTGCTCGCACGTCCTTTGGCCGAACTCCGGCCCCGACGGCACGGATGATGAAAAAGGGAGAATCCAATGAGGAAGATCATCACTGCGACATTCGTCAGCCTCGACGGCGTCATGCAGGCGCCTGGCGGGCCGGAAGAAGACCCGGTCGGCGGCTTCGAATTCGGTGGCTGGACGTTCCATTACTGGGACGACGTCGGAGGCGCCTTTATTGGTGAGACCTTCGCAAAACCCTTCGCGCTGCTCCTCGGCCGCAAGACCTACGACATCTTCGCCGCGCATTGGCCGTACCAGAAGAGCGGTCCGATCGCCGACAGCTTCAACGCCGCCACCAAATATGTGGCAACGCACCGGCCCGATACGCTGTCGTGGCAAAACAGCCAGTGGCTCGGCGACGACGTCGTGGCCGCACTGCGCCAGCTCAAGCAGGAGGACGGCCCGGACCTGCTCATCCAGGGATCGAGCGAACTCATCCAGACCTTGCTCGCCAATGACTTGATCGACCAGATCAGCCTGCTGACCTTCCCGCTGGTGCTTGGCAAGGGTAAGCGGTTGTTCGGCAGCGGCGCAATTCCGGCGGCCTTCAAGCTGAGCCGCTCACAGGTATCGACCACCGGCGTCATCATGGCGACCTATGAACGTGGCGGTGAGATCAAGACCGGGTCTTTCGCCCAGGAACAGCCGTCCGAAGCCGAGATCGAGAGACGCCGAACCTGGAAATAGACGACCGCGCGCTGCGTTAACAACAAGGGGATGACCGACATCGGCCGTCCCTTTGCCATTTTGCCGATCACGCCGCCTGTTGCCGCCGCGCCAGCCCGTCGCGGATGCACGCGGCAAACTCCCGCGCCGCCGGCCCGACACCATGCTTCGGCAGATGCAAATTGATCGAGAAATTCGGCAAGGCCGGCAGCTCCGGATCGGCGGCCAGGATGTCGAGATCGCCCGGCACGGTGGAGGCCAGCCAGGTCGTGACGGCCAGGTCCGAACGCACAGTCGCCGTCGTCGCGTCGAGGTTGCCGTTCTCGAACACGGTCCGCCATTCCAGCCCATGCTCGTTGAGCGCCGCCAGCACCGCCGGGCGGAAGGCGCAGGTGTCGGCCACCATCGAAACCGGCAAAGGCCGCTTGCGGCGGGCTATGCCGCCTTTGGCGCCAACCCAGACCAGCCGGTCGATGACGAGACATTCGCCGGCTGACGGACCGACCGGTTCCTCGATCACGGCAAGGTCTATCGTGCCAGTCGCCAATGCCGCCGAAAGCTCCGGCGACGAGGCGCAGACCAGCGAAATCTCGACCTGCGGATAGGTCTCGGCATAGGTCTTCAGCACCGGCGCAAGCATGGTGCCGACAAGATCGTACGGCACGCCGAGCCGCACCTCACCAGCGACCGCGCTGGTCGCCATCTCGGCCCAGATCTCGTCGTTCAGGGAGAGCAGGCGCTTGCCCTTGCCGAACAGTCGTTCCCCGGAACGGGTCAGTCTCAGCCCGCGCCGGTCGCGCTCGAACAGGCTGCAGCCGAGAACCTCCTCCAGCCGCTTGATCTGCTGGCTGACGGCGCCCTGCGTCAGATGCAGCGCGTTCGCAGCCGCCGTCATGCTGGCCTTGTCGGCGACGGTGACGAAGGTCCTGACCAAGGCCGTGTCGAGATTGCGGATCATGGTTTGCATTATATTCTCTAATGCCAACCATAGCAAACATTGCATTTACTGATGCATAACAATGCTTAGCATGCTGGATTCTCAACAGAGGAAACAGCATGTTTGAGGCCATCCTTCCGCTCGTCCTGTTTGCGCTGGTCTCGACCTCCACGCCCGGCATGGCCACGACCTTGTCGACAGCGTCGGGGGCGCAGTTCGGCTTTCGCCGCTCGGTTCCGCTGATGGCCGGAAGTGCTGCCGGCCTGGCCACGGTGGCCGCGGCAGGTGCGGCCGGGCTCGCCGGCCTGCTGGCGGCGGCTCCGTCCCTGCAGCTGGCGATGAAGATAGCCGGATCGCTCTATCTGATCTGGCTCGCCGTCAAGATCGGCCGCAGCGGTCCACCCAATCTGGACGTGACCATGGCAAAGCCGAACAGCTTTTTCGGTGGCGCCGGCCTGCAATGGATGAACCCCAAGGGCTGGGCGATGGGATTGGGGGCGGCGGCATCTTTTGCCGCGCTCGCCAATGGACCGCTGCAGCTTGCCCTGCTACTCGGCGCGGTCTTCGGCCTGGCAGCGGCGCTGTCACTGTCGGCGTGGTGCGTGGCCGGCGCGCTGCTCGCCCGGTTGCTCAGAACCGAGCGGCAGTGGCGAATGCTCAACATCATGCTCGGCCTGCTGCTCGCCGCCTCGATCATCCCGATGTGGCGAACAGCCTAAACGCCTGAGTTCCTCTCCCCACCTCCGTGGGGGCGAGGAACCCAAATTTTGCGAGGGCGCCTATCCCTCCTCGGCTCTCAAGCCGCGTAGCGTGCCGCCGGTTTGTCAGCATGCAAGCTGCCATAGAAGGCTTGCCGAGCGCCAAGGAAGATGTCCAGCTTGGCCGCATCGGCAAGCGCCGGTGCGGTGACGGCTTCACCCCTGGCAAGGCCGACGAGTGCTGCATCCACCAGATCGTCGGCCGTCATGATGATCTCCTTCGGGAGGCTGTCGATATCGCTGCCCGCAAGTTCCCAGAACTCGGTTCGCGTGGCCCCTGGCAGCACCACCTGCGCCTTCACCCCGGTGCCGGTGACTTCGCGCTGCAAGGCTTCGGTGAAGTTGACGACATAGGCCTTGGTGCCGCTGTAGATACCGCCGAACGAGGTGTCGAAGGCCAGCACCGAGGCGATGTTGACGATGGCGCCGCGGTTGCGCGACAGCAGTCCCGGCAGCACCGCGCGCGTCAGCCGGGTCAGCGCCACGACATTGACCTTGATCATCCGCTCGGCCACGTCGGCGTCGGCCGTTGCCACGAGTTGCGCACCGCCAAGGCCGGCATTATTGACCAGTAGCGTCACGCTGTCGTCGGCCGATATCACCTGCTCGACGCGGCGCACATCGTTGTCGTCGGCAAGATCGGCGCTGATCACGCCGACCTTGCGGCCGTATTCGGCGCGCAGCTTGCCGGCCAGTTCCTCCAGCCGCTCGGCGCGCCGCGCCACCAGCACCAGATCATAGCCCTGCCCCGCCAACCGGTCCGCATAAACAGCGCCGATGCCCGACGAGGCGCCGGTGACAACCGCCGTGCCCTTGTTGTTCTGTCCACTCATTGTCCTGTTCCTTTTTTCGGTTGATCTGCTTCGCTTCGAACCGGTGCAGGCACTGTGGGGACCGCCCTCGCCTTGCCGGCAAAGCCGTGCGATTCAATTAGTGGCGTATGCCACTTTCTGCGAAGTAGGTATATGCCACTATCTTGTCAATGATTGACGCGGGGATTATTTGTGAGGCAGCGAACGGACATCATGTTGCCGTCGCCAAGGACCCATCATGTCGAAAGACGCCCTTCCCGGCCTGACCCTTTGCAACAACGCCGTGCTGCGCCGCGCGACGCGCAAGCTTGGTCAGTTCTACGACGATGTGGTCGCCCCGTCGGGCCTGAAGGCCACTCAGCAAGGCCTGCTCTACCAGATCCATATCGGCGACGAGCCGGCCATGGGCGCCATTGCCGCGGCCCTCGTCATGGACCTGTCGGCGCTCGGCCATACGCTGAAGCCGCTAATCCGCGACGGTTATGTCGAGACTTTCACTGATCCGGATGACCGCCGCATCAAGCGCGTGCGGCTGACGCCTCAGGGCCTGATCAAGCTCGAAGAGGCCATGAAGCTGTGGCGCGTCGCCCAGCAGCGTTTTGAGGACATGGTCGGCAAGGAGCAGGCGGCAATGTTGCGCGCGGCGCTGGACGACATCGCCGCGCTGGATTTCGGTATACCGCCGGCAGCGCAATCAGCCTAAGGCCGCATTCGCTAGGAGTCTGCAAGCAGATTCCCAGACTTTATTCCGCCGGCATGGCCACCGCCCGGGCGGCACGGTGGCCGGCCAGCATGACGCCAAGACCCAGGATCGGGAACACTGCTGCGACCAGGCCGAGATCGACCGGCGCGCCATAGCGCAGCACCGCGCCGCCGACCACGGCGCCCAGCGCCACGCCGAGATAGAGCGCCGAGCCGTTGAGCGACAGCACGATGGGTGCTGCGTCGGGCGCCAGCCTGATGATGCGGCTCGCCTGCGCCGGCGGGAACGCCCAGCCGACGATACCCCACGGCACCATCATCGCCATCAGCGCCGGCCCGGCAATGCTGTGCGGCAGGAATGCCGGGATGACCGAAAGCATGACCAGCATGACCGCGCTCAGCGCCAGCGACCAGCTGACGGTGCGCGTCGCGCCGAAGCGGTCGGCCGCCTGCCCGCCGGCAATGTTGCCGATGACGGCGCCGACACCGAAGGCAAGCAGCATGCCGGACAGCGCGATCGGGCTCAAGCCCCCGCCTTCGATGGCTAGCGGCGCGACAAAGGCAAAGACCGTGAAGGCGCCGGTGAGCGCCAAGAGCGTGGTCAGCAGGATCGATGGCACGCCGGGGCGAAGGGTTGCGGCCAGCCGCTGCCTGAGCGGCAGCTTGGTGCCGACGATGCCGCGCGGCAGCCGGTACCACAGGATGGCGCCGGCCAGGGCGCCGAGCCCGGCGATGGCAAAGAACGTGCCGCGCCAGCCGGCAACTGTCGCGACAAGCGCGCCGAGCGGCGCGCCGACCGCCACCGCCACCGTGGTGCCGCCGACGACGACGGCAATGGCGCGGGCGCGGTGATGATCATCGACAAGCGCCACGGCCGTCCCTTGCGCCGTTGCCGCGAACAGGCCGGACGACAACGCCATGACGATGCGCGCGATCAGCAGTAATTCGAACGACGAACTCAGCGCCGCCGCCAGATTGCCCAGCACGAAAAACACCAGCGTCCACAAGATGACGCGCCGCCGGTCCCATTCGCCGGTGAGCGTCGCCAGGATCGGCGTGCCGAGCGCATAGGCGAGCGCGAAGGCGGTGATCAGCGTCCCGGCGAGTGGAACGGAGATGGCGGCATCGGCTGCGATGTCCGGCAACAGGCTTGAGATGACGAAGCCTTCGGTCGCGATCGTGAATGATCCGAGCGCAAGCCAGATGAGGCGCTTGTCCATAGCAACAATCCTTAGTTCAAAAGTTATTGAACAATTGAACATAACAGGGCATGATGTCAATGAGTTCTCGCATACTAATCGAAGCCTGCTGACAGCCCGATGTCAGGACAGGCATGAATGGCGTCAAAAACCGCCTAGCCCGCCAAGGAGGAGACGCGTTGAAATCAACCCCGATTGCGCTTAATTCCTGGGCATGACTTTGCCCCATCCCACCGCCGACCAGATCAGCCTGCCGAACGTGCTTGCCGTGCTCGGCGATCCCACGCGGCTGGCCATCGTGCGCTATCTCGCCAGCAAGGAAGGCGTGCCGCTGAACTGCAGCCAATTCCTCGATCTCGGCTCGAAGACCAATCTGAGCTATCATTTGGCCAAGCTGCGGGAGGCCGGCGTTACCCGCGCCGAGGTGGTCGGCACCAGCCGGCTGATTACACTGCGCCGCGACGACCTCGATGCCCGTTTTCCGGGCCTGCTCGACAGCGTCATTGCGGCTACCGTCAACGATACGGCGCTGCCCGCAGTCGGCGCCAACGAGACCAAAATCCAAGCATAGCCGTCTCCCGGCACCCGCCAGTACCGAGCACAACTCGCCAGGATTGGTTGGTGTCGTGGCAGTCCTCCTGCTATGCCGTGCTTCGACCCAACGGAGTTTCCCATGCGCATTGCCGTCCTCGCCGATATCCACGGCAACGTCCTCGCCCTGGACGCAGTGCTCGACGATCTGCGGCAACGCGGCGGCGCCGACCTCGTCGTCAATCTCGGCGATTGCGTCTCCGGCCCGCTCTGGCCGCGCGAAACCATGGAGCGGCTAGAAGCGCTCGCCCTGCCGACGGTGCGCGGCAATCACGATCGCCGCGTCGCCCGCGACACCGCCGATGAAACCATGTGGCCGTCCGACCGCTACGCGCAGGAACGGCTGACATCGGCGCAGCGCGAGGCGCTGTTCGCCTTGCCCCTCACGCTGGAGATCACCCCTGGCGTGATCGCCTTCCATGCCCGGCCCGACCATGACGAAAAATATCTTACCGATACGATAGCCGATGGCCGGCTGGTGCGCGCACCGATGGCCGCCATCAAGCGACGGCTGACCGCGCTCGATCCCGCTTGCCGCATCGTGCTGTGCGGCCACAGCCACCGCAGCGAACTGATCCGTATCCCCGACGGCCCGGTCGTCTTCAATCCGGGCAGCGTCGGCTGTCCCGCTTATGGCGACGACACCCCGCCGGCGCATGTTTCCGAGCAAGGCTCCCCGCACGCACGCTACGGCATCGTAGAACTGGGCGAGCCGGGCCGCCCCGACCGCTTCGAGGCCATCGCCGTTGACTATGATCACGAGGCGGCGGCGCGGCAGGCCGAACAGGCGGGACGGCCGGAATGGGCCCACGCGCTACGCACCGGATTTATGCCAGGCTGAACGCGGAACGCGTTCATGCCTCAGGCTGAGCGAGGCACGAGCTCATGCCCGGCTGAACCGTCTTCATGCCAGGGTCGCATTTTCGGGCTTACATAGCGCCATGTCGTCCCTTATAAAATCGAGCTGGCGTCCGGTGGCGTTTCCGTACCTGGCCGCGCCTTCGGTAATGCATCTATCGCCCACGGCCAAAATGATGAGGCGCACAGTTACGCTCCGAACGACGCTGTACGCGCTGATTGCCGCCTCTCTCCTGCCGGCGGCGCTGCCGGCCACGGCCGAGGAGGCGCCGGTCGTTTCCATCGTGACCGACCTCGCTCCAGGCGATCTCCTAAACGTCCGCGCCACGGCATCGGCGATGGGCAAGATCAAGGCTCGACTGCCGAATGGTACGAGCGTGAACAATCTCGGCTGCAACGACGTCAATGGTTACCGCTGGTGCAAGGTCGCCGAAATCGACAACCCGCAACTAACCGGATGGGCTCCCGCGCGCTACCTGAACCCCGAGAATCCTGCGGCCGTTGCGGATGCCGATACCGAAACGGCCGGCGAAGGCACGGCCCCTGCATCCGAGGCCTCGAACCCGGCAACTGCAGATCAGCCGCTGCCAGACCTGACAGCGCGCCTGGGCGCGGCCGGTCAGGAAACCACGATGACGGCGGCTGAGGCAATCGGCAGGGCCGCCATAGAGGATGCCTTGGCGCTCGCTGCCAGCGGAAATCCTTCGACGGGGGAGATGCAGGTGTCCGCAGCGGCGGAGCCCGTCCAGAGCCGCGCCGCCAATACGGCGCCTCCGGCCGACGCCCAAACCGTTGCGCGGCTGCAGCCGCCAGGGCCGCCAGTCCCTGGTGCCCGCAACGAGATTCCTTGCGCGCGCTATGTCGGCCAGCCGATGACCAGATGCGGAGCCAATGTCGAGCGGCTGGCCGACGGCAAAGCCAATGTGACGGTGACCTGGCCCGACGGCGGCACGCGCGTCATCAGCTTCGCCTCCGGCCTGCCGACCAGTTCCGATGCATCAGGCGAATTCCGCTACACCCGCGAGGGCAGCCTGAACCTGATCCGTGTCGGCGTCTCCGAACGCTTCGAGATTCCTGATGCTTTGGCGACCGGAGGCTAGGCAGATTCGAAACGCTGGAGGGACAGCGCCCCCCTCTGTCCTGCCGGACATCTCCCCCACGAGGGGGGAGATTGGCTGTTTCGCCGACAGCGCCTCTTTTTCGAGGTTGGCTGTTGGCGAAATCAAAGATGAGGCCGATCTCCCCCCGTGTGGGGGAGATGTCCGGCAGGACAGAGGGGGGCGCGAAGGAATGAGGCACTTGTTTGCTCGGTTGGAGCAAGCCGCGCTTAAACCCGCATTTTAGGGGGTTACATCAGGCAAAACTCTTCCCTATAAGGCCCTCCTAGCCTGATACCAGAATCGCGAGCACAACCGGCCGGGTCTTCCCGTCCGGTTTTTCGTGCAAAGCCGCCTGCCGAACGGACCCTCGATATGCCAAGACGCACCGACATCAAGTCGATCCTGATCATCGGGGCCGGCCCCATCGTCATCGGTCAGGCCTGCGAGTTCGACTATTCCGGCACCCAGGCCTGCAAGGCGCTCAAGGAAGAGGGTTTTCGCGTCATCCTGGTCAATTCCAATCCGGCCACCATCATGACCGACCCGGAGCTGGCCGACGCCACCTATATCGAGCCGATCACGCCGGAAGTGGTGGCCAAGATCATCGCCAAGGAGCGGCCCGACGCGCTGCTGCCGACCATGGGCGGCCAGACTGCGCTCAACACCGCATTGTCGCTGCGCCGCATGGGCGTGCTCGAACGCTACAATGTCGAGATGATCGGCGCCGACGCCACGGCAATAGACAAGGCCGAGGACCGCGCGCTGTTTCGCGAGGCGATGAAGAAGATCGGCCTGGAAACGCCGAAATCGATGCTGGCCAACGCCACCGACGTCAAGAACGCCGACCGCAAGACGCACGAGGCCGAACGCGCCGCGCTGAAGGCCGAGAAGCCCGAAAACCTCGACGCAGCGCTCGACGCGCTGGAAACGCGCTGGAACCTCGGCGAGGGCGACCGCAAGCAGCGCTACATCAGCCACGGCATGGCTATCGCCGCGCAGGCGCTCGACCATGTCGGCCTGCCCGCCATCATCCGCCCGTCCTTCACCATGGGCGGCACCGGCGGTGGCATCGCCTACAACCGTGCCGAATTCTACGAGATCGTCCAGTCCGGCCTCGACGCCTCGCCGACCACCGAAGTGCTGATCGAGGAGAGCGTGCTCGG
Source organism: Mesorhizobium sp. M6A.T.Cr.TU.016.01.1.1 (assembly GCF_003952585.1). Lineage (NCBI taxonomy): Bacteria > Pseudomonadati > Pseudomonadota > Alphaproteobacteria > Hyphomicrobiales > Phyllobacteriaceae > Mesorhizobium > Mesorhizobium sp. M6A.T.Cr.TU.016.01.1.1. Next base: position 4,015,094 of record NZ_CP034452.1, on the reverse strand, counting down.
CTGGAAGGAGTATGAGATGGAGGTTGTTCGCGACAAGGCCGACAACTGCATCATTGTCTGCTCGATCGAGAACATCGACCCGATGGGCGTGCACACGGGAGACTCGATCACCGTCGCCCCTGCCCTGACGCTGACCGACAAAGAGTATCAGATGATGCGCAACGCCTCGATCGCGGTGCTGCGCGAGATCGGCGTCGAGACCGGCGGCTCCAACGTGCAGTTCGCCGTCAACCCGGCCGACGGTCGCCTGGTGGTGATCGAGATGAACCCGCGCGTCTCGCGCTCGTCGGCTCTCGCCTCCAAGGCGACCGGCTTCCCCATCGCCAAGATCGCGGCAAAACTCGCCGTCGGCTACACGCTAGACGAGCTGGAGAACGACATCACCGGTGGCGCGACACCGGCCTCCTTCGAGCCGTCGATCGATTACGTCGTCACAAAAATCCCGCGCTTTGCCTTCGAGAAATTTCCCGGCGCCGAGCCGACGCTGACCACGGCAATGAAGTCGGTCGGCGAGGTCATGGCCATCGGCCGAACGTTCCAGGAATCGCTGCAGAAGGCGTTGCGTGGGCTTGAAACCGGCCTGACCGGTCTGGACGAGATCGAGATCCCCGGCATCGCGCACGGCGCGGCCAGCCACGCCGACGACCGCAACGCCATCCGCGCCGCGCTGGGCACGCCGACGCCCGACCGGCTGCGCATGGTGGCGCAGGCGATCCGCATGGGCACCTCGCTGGAAGACGTGCATGCCATGTGCAAGATCGACCCGTGGTTCCTCGAACAGATCGCCGGCATCCTGGCCATGGAGGACCGCATCCGCGAGCACGGCATTCCTGAGGACCCCGCCAATCTGCGAATGCTGAAGGCGATGGGTTTTTCGGATGCCCGCCTCGCCTCCCTGGTCAGGAAGGACGTCGAAGAGATCCAGAAGATACGCGACAAGCTCGACGTTCATCCGGTTTATAAGCGCATCGACACCTGTGCGGCCGAGTTCGCCTCGCCCACCGCCTATATGTACTCGACCTATGAGGTGCCCTTCGCCGGCGCGCTCGCCAACGAGGCGCAGGTCTCGTCGCGGAAAAAAGTCGTCATCCTCGGCGGCGGCCCGAACCGCATCGGCCAGGGCATCGAGTTCGACTATTGCTGCTGCCACGCCGCCTTTGCGCTGCGCGACGCCGGCTTCGAGGCGATCATGGTCAACTGTAACCCGGAAACCGTGTCGACCGACTACGACACGTCGGACCGGCTCTATTTCGAGCCGCTGACGCCGGAGGATGTGCTGGAGATACTACGCGCCGAACAGGCCTCAGGCGAGCTGGTCGGCGTCATCGTCCAATTCGGCGGCCAGACGCCGCTGAAGCTGGCGGATGCGCTGGAGAAGGCCGGCATTCCGATCCTCGGCACCTCGCCCGACATGATCGATCTGGCCGAAGACCGTGACCGCTTCCAGAAACTCTTGCACAAGCTCGGCCTCAGCCAGCCGAAGAACGGCATCGCCTATTCGGTCGAGCAGGCCCGCCTCGTCGCCGGCGAGCTCGGCTTCCCGCTGGTGGTGCGCCCGTCCTATGTGCTCGGCGGCCGCGCCATGCAGATCATCCACGACGAGAGCATGCTGCAATCCTACCTGCTCGACACCGTGCCCGGCCTGGTGCCGGAGGACATCAAGCAGAAATACCCCAACGACAAGACAGGCCAGATCAACACGCTGCTCGGCAAGAACCCGCTGCTGTTCGACACCTATCTCTCGGGCGCCATCGAGGTCGACGTCGATTGCCTGTGCGACGGCAAGTCGACCTTCGTCTCCGGCATCCTGGAACATATCGAAGAGGCCGGCATCCATTCGGGCGACAGCGCCTGCTCGCTGCCGGTGCACTCGCTGCCCTCGGAGCTTGTCGACGAGTTGGAGCGCCAGACGGCGGCGCTTGCCCGCGCGCTTAACGTCGGCGGCCTGATGAACGTGCAGTACGCGATCAAGGACGGCACCGTCTACGTGCTGGAGGTCAACCCGCGGGCATCGCGCACCGTGCCTTTCGTCGCCAAGACCATCGGGCGTCCGATCGCGAAGATTGCCGCCCGCATCATGGCCGGCGAGAAGCTGGAAGACGCCTTCGCCCATTACGGCGCCATGCCCGACCCCAGAAATCCCGGCCACATCGCGGTCAAGGAAGCAGTCTTCCCCTTCGCCCGCTTCCCCGGCGTCGACATATTGCTCGGCCCGGAAATGCGCTCGACCGGCGAGGTCATGGGCCTCGACCGCGACTTCGCGCTTGCCTTCGCTAAGAGCCAGTTAGGGGCGGGTGTCGATCTCCCCCGCGCGGGCACGCTGTTCGTCTCGGTGCGCGACGAGGACAAGAAGGGCATCCTGCCGGCGGTCAAGCGCCTTGCCGGCCAGGGTTTTAAAGTGCTGGCCACATCAGGCACCGCGCGCTTCCTCGCCGAAAACGGCGTCGCCGCAGAGAAAATAAACAAGGTGCTGGAAGGCCGCCCGCACATCGAGGACGCCATCCGCAACCGCCAGGTACAGATCGTCTTCAACACCACGGACGGCCAGAAGGCGGTATCGGACTCAAAGTCGCTGCGCCGCGCGACGCTGATGCAGAAAGTGCCGTATTACACGACGTTGTCTGGCGCGGCTGCGGTGGCGGAGGCGATTGCAGCGTTGAGAGCGGGGAGTTTGGAAGTCAGGCCGCTGCAGGAGTATTTTGCGTAGGCGATTAGCCAATCTCCCTCCTTGTGGGGGAGATGGCCGGCAGGCCAGAGGGGGGCGCTGTCCCGCCGACGCTGCGATCCCTATAGCACCTTGGTTCTTTCGTGCCGATCCGCCTTCCCCGAGAGGGTGAAGAGGCGTCCTTGCCCGCCCGAGATTGACCGCAAAACAGCTAACGTTGCTGTCGCTCGGCTCAGTTGAGAAACCCAATAAACCGTCCCGCGAACAGCACCGACGTCCACAGCACCAGCGAAAGCACCGCGAGGATGGTGACGGTCCCGCCGGCCGGCTCGTCACCGCCTTTTGCGCGGCGCATGAAGACGAGGAAGTTGGCGCCGGCGAGGAGGATGAGTGTCATCTTGGCGAGGAAAATCGGCATCGCCGCATACTCCCTCGCCCTGACTGAAAAGAGCAGCGATCCCGTGACAAGCGCGCCGGCGAACGCGGTAAATGCGGTGCAGCGCAGCAACGCGACGAACGCCGCCTGCGGCAGTGAGCGGAAGGCGCCGAGGACTCTGAGGTCCATGAGCCAGACGCTGGTCAGCAGCGCGCCGATCGACATGATGTGGAGCGCATTGACTATGGGGTAGGCGACGAATGAGGCCTTCAATGCCCGCACGAAGGCGAGTTGTTCGATGCCGGCGAGGAACTCGTCCATTCAAGCCGGCGGCACACGGTCGGGATAGACGTCATAAGCCTTACCGTTGACAATGACGCGGGCTGCTTTCATGCGCTTTTCGGCCTCGTCGAGCGAGCGGTGGCCGATCGCGGTCACCTCGTCGCCGATCTTGGCAACCTCCTCCGTGAAGCCGGCGGCAATGGTTCGGGACGGCGGCGCCATCTCCACCCTCCAGACCTCTCCCTCTGCGTCGACATCCAGCGTGGCGTGCGGATTGCCGATATAGATGGCCGTGATTTTGCCCCGGAGTTCGAAAAACCCGTCCTCGGTCCACGACCAGCCGTGATGGGCGTAAGCCGCGGTGCCGGCGGCAAGGATCACTGCCGCTGCCAGCGTGACGTTCCGAATCCCGTTGAAAGGTGACTGCATCGCTCGCCTCCTCGGCTCATCCCGTCAGTATTCGAGAGTAGGTCGCGGCGCGGTAACGTCAAATCACATCGGTGCGAAGGGCAGTTGGCGGAGCTGCCGATCTCCGGGGAGATGCCCGGCAGGACAGAGGGGGGTGCTGTCCCTCCGGCCTGTCAGCCCATCGCAGCCAAGCCCTCCGGCTGATTCCCGGCTGGGAATGGCTGAAGTTGGAGATCCGTCCCACCCCCCTCTGTCCTGCCGGACATCTCCCCCGCAAGGGGGGAGATCGGATGTGAGGGCGCAGCGCCAACCTGGAAGCGATTGTCCCGCGGAATGAACGGTCCGGTCTTGCTTATGACGTATATGCACGCCATGTTCGGCCCGCCGCTCTTCTTCTCCATCGGATGAAGGTCGGAGACTTAACACCTGAACGAGGCAAACCATGAGCAGTATTAGAGACCGTCAGGAAGGCTTCGAAAAGAAGTTTGCGATGGACGAGGAGACGAAGTTCAAGGCCATGGCGCGCCGTAACAAGCTGCTCGGCCTATGGGCCGCCGAAAAGCTCGGCAAGACCGGCGAGGACGCCGACGCCTATGCGAAAGAGGTGGTGCGCGCGGACTTCGAAGAGGCCGGGGACGACGACGTGTTCCGCAAGATACGCGCCGATCTCGACGCAGCCGGCGTCGCCCAGTCGGACCATCAGATTCGCAGCGCCATGGCCGAACTGTTGGTGACTGCGGTCGAGCAGATCAAAACCAGCTGAACAGCGTCAACTTAAAGCGCGTCGCGACGCGCTTTAAGTTCTTGTTTTATGCATGTCGTTATCCCAAAACCGCTGCGCACTTTTGGGCGACATGCACTAGCTGTGGGCGGCCACCAAATCCTTTATGCGCTCTTCGTGCATCCGCAGCGTCGGTAGCGTCTTCTTGGCGAATTCCTTCAGCGCCGGGTCTTCGCCTGACCGCGCATAGGTGGAAAACAGCGCCAATGCCTGCTTGTGCGCCTCGGTCTGCAGGATGATGTATTTCGCCTGGAATTCATCGCCGTCGAGGGTCTTTAGCTGGTCCAGCATCGCCTGGTCTTTCGGCAACAAAGCGGGGCCGCTCGGTGTCACCGAGGCGGTGGTCTGGCTCTGTTCGAGAGCTGCCTTGAAGTCCTCACCAGCCTTGGTGTGATCTTTGACCATCAGCGAGGCGAAATCCTTCACATCGGCGGCGACATTCTTTTGTTCGGCCAGCTTGCTGCTTTCAATCTCGAACCGGTTGGCGCTGGGGACCGTTTTGGAGAAGGTCTCGGTGTCGATCTTGGTTTCGCCGACAGCGGGTATATCGGTCGGCGTGGTGGACTGGGCGAAGGCCGCCGGCACGCCGGCAAGCAAAGCAAGCATAGCTATTGCGAGATGCGGTCTCATTGGAACCTCCGGGGTTTCATGTGTCCTCGGAGTTCCAACGCGACTCAAGCGGCGAAGTTGCGCGGAGATTGGAGCGTCCTCCCTTCTCCCCCTGTGGGAGAAGGTGGCCTCGCGCAGCGAGGTCGGATGAGGGGTGTTCCAGCTTGGCGTTACGCCCACTCACAACCGCCCATCAACGCCGAGAGGACGCACAATTGCCAACGCCTCATTTCTTCCAGCACCCCTCATCCGTCTCGGCGCTGCGCACCGATCCACCTTCTCCCACAAGGGGAGAAGGGAAGGCCCGCCTCAGTGGCAGCACGCACCGTCATACTGCAGCTGCTCGTCCCAGTTCGGCCGGCCCTCCGGCGTGAAATCCATCAGGTTCCACAAGGGCTCGCAAGTGCCGATAGCGCGCGGGTCCTGGCCGGGTTCGGACGGCGCGAAGCCAAGCTCGGAACTCCAGAAATGGCGGATGCCGTCGGCATCGCGATGGAACACCGACAGCATCGGCAACTGCGCGCCGTCGTCGGCCTCGGCGTGGTAGTCGCGCTTGAAGCTGTTGCCGGCCGAGGAGACCAGCCGCATGTTCGTCCAGCCGCGGTCGCGGCCAAGCGTGATCAGGTTTTCGAGCGCGGTCTTGCCCACCACGGCGAAATTGAAGCCGGCGGCCTCCAGATGGCCAATGGCGCCATCGAACTGGTCGAGCAGCGCCGTGCAGGACGGGCATGGCTGGTCGGCCCGCGCGAGCTTGGCCGTGCCGCCGCTTGTCGCCACATCGCGCGTCTCCTGCGGATGGCGCGGAAACATCATCGAGTAGACGATCAGCGTGTCCTTGCCAGGCGAGAACAGCTCCGACAGTTTTATGCGGGCCGGCTTGGCATCGCCGCCAAGCCCGTCGAACACATAGTCCTCAGGCACCAGCCCGCCCTTGGGCAGCGCGCGGCGGGCGACGGCCACATCCTCCATGGCGCGGCGCAGCTCGATCTCCTTCTGCAAAAGGGTTTCGCGGGCGGCGCGGTATTCCTGGGATTCGTTGGGAAAGGTGATCATCGTCATCTCCATCTGTCGGGATTTTGACGACGCGCGCCAAGGTTCCGGCAACGCGCCTTGCCTCTCAAGGACGCAGGGCGAAGGACGGTTCCGACATTTGCGCCGGTCGCGATGCGATAAAATCTGGGCTGCCGCTTCAGCTACGGCGCTGTCGGCACCGGGCAGCTCGTGTCGCCCTCCTGGCAGCTGAGATAGCCCTGGAAGTCCTTCAGCCGGTCGTTGGTGAGGCTCTCCTTGCAACCGGCGACCACCATCGGATACATGCTGCCGGCCATATCGGGCGGGCCGCCCTGGAAAGCGCATTCGGAATCGCGGAAGGCGACCCAGGCGCGCTGCGCGCCTACCAGCAGCTTCTTCGTCGCCGCATCGTCCTTCAGCCGCTCCTCGATCTGCCTGTAGGCGTGGTTGAGCTTCTTGTCGGCTTCGGTGAACGACTTGCCGGCGCATTCGTTCATGGTCGCCTGGTCCTGCGCGTTGGCGCAATCGTCGGCACGCGCCGCATTGGCAAGCAGCGGAACGGCGAGGAGCAAGGTGGCGAGGCCGGTTTTGGCCAGACCCGTTTTGGAATGCAAAAGCCGCATCGTGTTTCTCCGAATTCGAAAGCCCCCGCTGTAACAAAGCTTAACCGTGAGACGAATACAGGCAAGACGCAGCCTGTCGCCTTGGTGGACAGTTCCTTTCAGGCCGGCTCCGACGGCTGCGAAGCAATAGTGTTGCGGGGACGGGATGCATCTCACTGCATTCTTCGTTCAGGACTATAAGTCCATATCGGAAAAAACCATGCGCGAAGCCGACAATGACGAAATCGACCTGTGCTGCCCGCAGATCGTCGCAGACAATGCCGCCATGGGCCTCAGGCTGCGCGGCATATTTGGCCGCGGCGGGACCGAGATCGGCGTGGCGCGGGCCACCCAGCTCAAGAATCGACAAAAGCTTTCGCCCTCCACCGTTCGGCGCATGGTCAGCTATTTCGCTCGCCATAAGGTCGACAAAAACGGCCGCAATTCCGGCAATGAGGAGGATCCGTCGGCCGGCTATATTGCCTGGCTTTTATGGGGTGGCGACGAAGGCCGCGCCTGGGCGCTCGGCGTCAAGCAGAAGATCGGCAACGCGCCCGACATCTGAACGGCAAACAAAGCAGGTTCGTCTCGGGCTCTAGCCTTCCCAGTCGACTTCGAACATCCCCAGCCGCTCGTAGAGCCTGACGGCGGCGGCATTCTCAACCGTGTGGGTTTTGAGATCGACATGCGCAGCGTCCCGTGCGTGAAAGGCGGCGAAGACGTGCCACATCAGCGCTTCGGCGATGCCTCGGCCGCGCGCCTCGGGGTGGACGGCAAGGTCTTTCACGAACGCCCTCGTCCAGCACAGCGCCGCGCCCGCCAGCCGACCCTTGCTGTCGATGACCAGGAAACACAAAGCGGGGTCGAATTCCGCGTCGCTTGAAATGCGCGGCCACCATTCGTCGAACGGCCCATCGGCGCCATCGTCGAACACGGTGGTCAGCAGCGCATGCAAAGCGAGCGCGTCGGCGGCCTCGAAGCCGCGCATGACGAAGCCTTCCGGCCAGCGCGGTGGAGCAAGCGTGTCGTCGAGGATCTTGCGCAGCCTTATGTCGTTTGGCGCCGGCGGGCGCGGCTCAGGCATGGTGGTCAGGCATCGGGCTGCAGGCGACGCCGAGCGCGGTCGCGGCCAAGGCCGGTTTCTTCCAGCATGCCCTTGCGCTTGGCGTCGTAATAATAGCCGCTCTGGTAGAGCCGGTCGGCGCGGTTGGCGTTGCCGCCGGCCACCAGCCAGGCGCCGCGCAGGTATTTCACCGCATATTTCAGATTGGTCTCGGCGTCGAACAGCCCGCTCGCCGGCCCGACATAGCCCATGCCGCGCGCCGTCGCATGCTTGATCTGCATCAGCCCCCAATGGCCGCGATTGTAGGCTTTGGGATTGAAGGTGCTCTCGCGCTTGACGACGCGGCGCACCAGATCGACCGGCACCTCATAAAGGGCGGCATATTTCTCGATCAGTCGCTCGATCTCGCCGCGCGGTCCCGTCGCGTACTCCTTGGCAGGGCTGGTCGAAAGCAGGGCGGACGGATCTTCAGGCACGACATAGGCGGCCTGCTGCACGCCGGGCATCGTCTTGCTTGTTTCGCCAGTGACCGGCATGGCCACAGCGGCCGTCGCATGGACAGGTGGCGTGGCGTCGCCCGCCAAGGATGCAGGCGCAGTTGCGGCCAACGGGGTCGGGCCGGCGAAGGCGGCTGGCTGGGCAGGCGTCGCGGTGGCGTCGACAGCCAGCGCCGCCGTCTGGACAGGCACGACGCCGGATGATTCCGGCAGCACCGAAACCGTGTCGGGCAGCACCAGCGTAAAGCCGGCGTCAGCGCCCGCGGCGGCAGTTTCAGTCAGGGAAGGCACCGGCTTCGTCTGCGAGGTCGAGGTGCAGCCGCTGAGGCCGGCCGCAGCGAGCATCACGCCGATCGCGGGAAAGATGATTTTTGCTGGCAAGCCGCGCTCGGGTCCGGTTCTCTGTTAAGAAAATCCTTACACCAGCGCCTTTGCCCCGGCAATCCGCAGCCTGTTGTGGACTTCGGATGGTTTTCGGGTGGCAACAGCAACCTGAAAATGCGATATCTCGTTCTCGATATGTACTGGATTGCCGTCCGTTTCTTCGGAAAGGAGCACATCATGGAAAGCACCTCTCAAGCCACCGCCGGCCACGCGGTCTTCGACACCGTGATGGGCTTCATGGGCATCGCCTGGAGCGAAGCCGGACTGACAAGGCTCTGCCTGCCTCAGCGCAACCGCGACGCGGTGGAACGCCGGCTCTTGCATCATGCCGGCAGCGCCGCTTCAAGCGCCCAACCGCAATGGGTTGCCGAGCTGATCGCATCGATAAAGGCCTATGCAGCCGGCGAAGACGTCGATTTCTCCGGTGTGCCGGTCGATCTCACCGGCGTCGACGATTTCCGCCTCGCCATCTACGACGCGGCGCGCAAGCTCGCCTTCGGCGAGACCACCACCTATGGCGAACTGGCCAAGCGCGCCGGCCATGCCGGTCTGGCGCGCGAGACGGGCGCCGCACTCGGCGCCAACCCGGTGCCGCTGGTCATCCCTTGCCACCGCATTCTTGCCGCCGGCGGCAAGATCGGCGGTTTTTCCGCGCCGGGCGGCTCGACCACCAAGGAAAAGATGCTGGCGATGGAAGGCGTGCGCGTCGGCCCGCCGCCGCCCGCACAGGTCTCATTCGGCTTCTAGGGTGTTAGTTCGGAAAGATGCGCCGGCGGAAACGCCGATCAGTGTCCACCCGCTTGCATTTGTAGACGATACAGGACTTCGTGTCGGCGCTCGGCACCGACGCTCGTGCCCTGACCTCACCCATGTTGCAGAAACGCTGGCTCCGCACATAGCGGTCGTAGAGCGGCAGCCCCTGCGTGCGCGTCGACTGGTAACGCAGGATGACGGCACCTTCCCGCGCAATCGTCGCCTGCACCCCGTCGCAGCTCATGCGGGTCGGGTCATAGCGCGAGATCGCCTGCGCCTCGGCGGCCACCAGCATCAGGCAGGCGGCAAGCAGAACAGTTTTCATGGTCCTCTCCCAAAACAGGACCGGACGCTCGAAGGCGGCACGATCCTTCCCCGCAGCGTGCGCGATAAGCGATACGATCCTCCGCAACGCGCGACGTTACAAGGCTTTCACGCGATTGGGGCGGCCGTTGGGCAGCGCCGCGTCAGCGCCTTTTTTCGCGCAGTCTTGTTTTTTGCGGAGAAGCGGACTATATGAGGTCCATTGATATTTCGGCCGATCGATCCGGGCCTCGCGATATTCGCGTTTGCTGACGTCTATCTCCAAAATCTCGATACAAACCGGCTGGACTTCGGTTCGGTCAAGCTAAAGCAAACGTAATAAGGACTATCGAAATGGCAACAGGTACGGTCAAGTGGTTTAACTCCACCAAGGGTTTCGGCTTCATCCAGCCTGACAGCGGCGGCGCGGACGTTTTCGTGCACATCTCCGCAGTCGAGCGCGCTGGGCTCTCAACCCTGGTCGAAGGCCAGAAGATCAACTTCGAGATCGAGCAGGACCGCCGCACTGGCAAGTCGTCCGCTGGGTCTCTGAGCAAGGCAGCCTGATTTTGCGAATGGCGCGCGCCGGGCGACAGCTCGGGGCGCGCGGCAAGTCACGGATGTACTGACGGTCGCGCGAGAAGCGCACCGGAGCGGAAAGACCCCGACAAGCCGAAGCAGCAGATTGCTGCCGGCCCGGACCGAACGCTCCCGATCAGGCTACCAAGCATGGGAAGGCGGGATTTTGTCCCGCCTTTTTGCTGTGTGCTTTCCAGTGAACCGCTGCCTCGGCCCTATAACAGTACCCACTCGTGGTACTTTTAACCCACTTATGGTACCATTAATCTATGAGCAAGCTTGAACAGATTGAGAAATCCGTCGCCGAACTGAGCCTGAAGAGCTGAAGGCGTTTGCCGCTTGGTTCGAGGCGCTGAAAGCGGACATCTGGGATCGGCAGATCGAAGCCGACGCCAAGGCTGGCAGGCTGGATAAACTTGCCGAGCAGGCCTTGGCTGACCATCGCGCCGGCCAGACCCGCTCCCTCTGAATCACACCCACTGCGCCTCACCCAATCCGAATACGCGTCGCGGCCGAAGGCCGCAAAGCCGACCGGGCGTCGCGCCTCGTGGCGCGCCCCGTCCGGAACGAGCCGCGAAGCGGCGACGAGCGTGAGGACAGAATTAAGGCAGCCATTCCATCGGTACGTGCCCCGGATCGGCCTCGACCCGTTTTAGCCAGGCCGCCACCGCCGGATAGGCGTCGAGCTGAAAACCGCCCATCTCGGCCGTATGCGTATAGGCGTAGAGCGCGATGTCGGCGACGCTCAATGTATCACCAGCAAAGAACGCACTGCCCGCCAGATGCTTGTTCATCACGCCGAGCGCCTTGTTGCCGCGCTCCAGCGTCACCGCCAGCCGCTCCGGAGTCGCGTCCTTGGCCCGTTCGGGAAAGGTCAGCAGCGCCTTGCGCACTGCGATATAGGGCTCGTGGCTGTACTGCTCGAAGAACAGCCACTGATAGGCCAGTGCGCGCTCGTATTTGTCGGCGGGCAGGAACCGCGTGTCTTCGGCGAGATAGAGCAGGATGGCGTTGGATTCGGCAAGCCGCCTGCCGTCGTCGAGCTCGAGCAGCGGCACCATGGCGTTCGGGTTCTTGGCGACGTAGTCGGGCTTGCGCGTGTCGCCGGTATGCGAGCTCACCTCGACATTGGTGAAGGCCATGCCGAGCTTGGCCATCAGAAGGCGCGGTTTGTAGCAATTGCCGCTGTCGATCATTCCATAAAGTATGGTCATCTTTGCTCCCATCGCTCGTGCAACGACAGCCCAGGCTCTATCCCGGTGTCAACGACTTGATCCAGTGATTTGTTTTGGCGCAACCATCAGCGCCGCTGATAGATCACCCAAACAACGGCACGACGTTGTTGTCCATGCCAAGCAGCCGGTCGATGGGCAGCGGCTCCTCGTCGAAGACCGTGCCGGCCAACACCGGCCGCGCCAGATGGTAACCCTGCAAAAGGTCGACGCCGCCGTCCAGCGCGACGCGCAAACGAGTGGCATTCTCGATTCCTTCGACCAGCACCTTGGTGCCGCGGTCGTGCAGCGCGGAGACCAGCGGCCGGAAAAATCGTTCGGCGGCGGCATGGCGACAGAATTCCGCAAACCAGGTGCCGTCGATCTTGACGATGTCAGGCCGGACAAGGGCGACCCGTTCTTCCGTCGAATGCCCGGTGCCGAAATCGTCGATGGCGATGCGAATGCCGTCACGCCGCATCTCGCGCACCAGGCTGACGAGCACCTTGTCGTCGGCTGCCTGCTCGGTGATCTCGCAGACCAGCATGCCGGGGTGCAGGTCGAGCTCGGCGAGATGCCTGGTCATCAGCCTGATCTCAGCCAGCGCTCGCCCGGGGTCATCATTGATCAGCGGATTGTAGTTGAAGAACAGGTCGAGCCCGTCGACACCGATGTTGCGGAAGTTCCGGAGATGCAGCACCCGGCACATCGTCTCGACGAACAGGCGATCCGGCAGGGGCACGCCCTCGAAAAACACGGGTGGTGCGACCGACCTGCCGGCGCGGTGCGGCTCAATCAGGCCTTCGACCGCTACGGCCGTCAAAAACCTGCCGCGTGGCGCAAAAATCGGCTGGTAGGCGCTCCTCAGCCGGAACGCGCCATAGACGCCATATTCGATCCCGACCTCGTCGGCGAAGATCGCCTCGCCGACATTGCGCCGCCTGTCGTGCCGTCCGGTCATGGCGCCACCTTGCGGCCGAAAGCCCGTTTCGGCCGCAGCGAGGACGATACAGTCGCAGGCGCATCGCCGGCATTGGACACTGCCGCGGGCATCTGCCTGTCCTTGCCGAAAACGTGAAAGCTGGTCGGCGCAAGCTCCGGGCGCGCCAGCGCGAATCCCTGCACCATCGAGGCTCCCGATTTCTCGGCCAATTCAAGCTGCCAGCCCTCCTCGATGCCCTCGAACACCGTGCGGATGCCTTGCTCTTCGAAACTTGCCACCATGGCGGTCAGCAGCGCGAAGCCGGCGCCGGACTCCATCAGTTGCATGATCCAGCGTGCGTCGAACTTGACGATATCAGGCCTGAGCTCCTTGATGCGGTTGATGTCGGACTCATCGGCACCATAGTCGTCGACGGCGATGCGAAACCCATTGGCCCTGAGCGCCTCGACGAAATCGTAGAGGGTTTCCTGCGACGCCGATTTCTGCTCGGTCACCTCGCAGACGACGCGGTTCGCATCGATATCGGCCTCATGCAGCACCAGCCGCATGTCGCGCAGCGCCTTGTCGGCGATGCTGCGATCGGTGAACACGGACGGGTCGAAATTGATGAAGATGGACGCCTCTGGCGGCAGGCTGGCACCGGCGTTCAGAAGGTGCAGCGTCCTTGTCAGCGCCTCGATATGCAGGCGGTCGACCGTCGGACAGGTGTTGAAAAAACTCATCGGCGACTGCGGCTCGCCATCGCGGAACGGCCGGATCAGCCCCTCGAATGCGGTGACCGACAATTTTCCGTTGCTGAAGGCGAAGATCGGCTGGAAAGCGCTCTGCAGCGTATGGGTGCCCCAGACACCGCTGGCGGTGCCGTCGTCATGACGGACGATATGGGCAAGCCCGATGCTGCGCGACACGGTTCCTCGCTTTGCGAGACTGGCGGAATGGGTCGTGATCCAGCCACTCGGGGTTTTACCGCCGGTAAGTGAATTTATTGTTGCCGGATTTGCCGGGGATTTGAGATCTGGCTCATCCGACAGTGCTTGCGCTTGGCGGAATGATGCGACATGAGATGCGCCGCGGTTGGATGGACCGCCTGCATCCCAAAGGAGACAATATCGTCATGGCCTTTCTTGCCGACGTCCTTTCCCGCGTTAAGCCTTCCGCGACCATCGCAGTGACGCAGAAAGCGCGCGAGCTGAAAAACGCCGGCCGTGACGTGATCGGGCTGGGTGCCGGCGAGCCGGACTTCGACACGCCGGACAACATCAAGAACGCAGCGATCGACGCCATCCGCCGCGGCGAAACGAAATATCCGCCGGTTTCCGGCATTGTGCCGCTGCGCGAGGCGATCGCGAAAAAATTCAAGCGCGAGAACAATCTCGACTACCGGCCGGAGCAGACCATCGTCGGCACCGGCGGCAAGCAGATCCTGTTCAATGCCTTCATGGCGACGCTGAATCCCGGCGACGAGGTCATCATCCCGAGGCCGTACTGGGTCAGCTATCCCGAGATGGTGGCGATCTGCGGCGGCACCTCGGCTTTTGCCGACACCTCCATCGAGAACGGCTTCAAGCTGACGGCGGCGGCGCTGGAAAAGGCGATCACACCGCGCACCAAATGGCTGTTGATGAACTCGCCGTCGAACCCTTCGGGCGCCGCCTATACCGAGGCTGAATTGCGCGATCTGGCCGACGTGCTGTTGAAGCATCCGCATGTCTGGGTGCTGACCGACGACATGTATGAGCACCTGATCTATGGCGACTTCGTCTTCAAGACCATCGCCGAGGTCGAGCCGAAGCTTTATGAGCGCACGCTGACCATGAACGGCGTGTCGAAGGCCTATGCCATGACCGGCTGGCGCATCGGCTATGCGGCCGGGCCGGTGGCGCTGATCAAGGCGATGGACATGATCCAGGGCCAGCAGACGTCCGGCGCCTGCACCATCGCGCAGTGGGCGTCGGTCGAGGCGCTGAACGGTCCACAGGATTTCATTGCAAAAAACAAGGCGATCTTCCAGGCGCGGCGCGATCTCGTCGTGTCGATGCTCAACCAGGCGCGCGGCATCACATGCCCATCGCCCGAAGGCGCCTTCTATGTCTATCCGTCCTGCGCCAAGCTGATCGGCAAGAAGACCAAAGCCGGCAAGGTGATAGACAGCGACGAGACCTTCTGCTCGGAGCTGATCGAGGCGGAGGGCGTGGCGGTCGTGTTCGGCTCGGCTTTTGGCCTCGGCCCGAACTTCCGCATCTCCTACGCCACATCCGAGGCGTTGCTCGAAGAGGCCTGCACGCGCATCCAGCGCTTCACCGCCTCGCTGACCTGATCAGGGCATCCCGAACGCCAAAACCCGGCCGCGAGCCGGGTTTTCGAGGCGATAGGCACCAGCCTCATCCCTGCTGATTGGTTTCGCGCGCCGAACGCGCCTCGGCCGGCGCCAGAACCGTGACCAGAAGCCCGGCCGTGACGAACGAGACGATGGCCGCCGTCAGCATCGCCGCATGGAAGCCGCCGGCATAGGCGGCTGCGAACAGAGCGCGCAGGCCGTCCTCGCCCATCGCCGCATCGGCTGCGAAATCGTGTCTTGAAACGGCGGCGCGGGCCACCGCTCCAGCATTGGCGACCCCAGCATTTTCAAGATGCGCCGTCAGCAGGGTTGTTGCCCGCATGCTCATCAGGGCGCCGAGCAGCGCGATGCCGATGGCGGTACCGCCCTGGCGGGTTGCGTTGATCACCGCCGACACCATGCTCGACCGCTCGCGCGGCGCAAACGACATCGCGGCGGCGCTGCCGGTCGGGATCGACAGCGCGTTGCCGAGGCCGCCGACGGCAAACAGCAGGCCGATCGTCACATAGGGGCTTGAGGCTCCAACCCAGCACATGCCCAGCATAGAAAACCCGCTCGAAAGATAGCCGGCGGCCATCAGCGCCGAATGTCCGTAGCGCTGACTGAGCCTGCCGATCGCCGGCGATACGACCATCTGGACAAGGAACAGCGGCGCCATGCGCAAGCCGGTCTGTGTCGGCGACCAGCCCTGTGCCTGCTGCAGGAACATCGAATAAAGGAAGACGCCGGTGTAGGAGGTGAGGCCGAGCGCGAACGATGCGACATTGGCGACGGCAAAGCGAATGTCGCGGAACAGGCCAAGCGGCAGCATCGGCCGCGGCGTGCGCGCCTCGAAGGCAAGGAAGACTGCAAAGCCGGCCAGGCCGGCAACAACGGCCGTGACCGTCCGCGGATCTGCCCAACCGTTTTCACCTGCCGATATCAGGCCAAAGGTCAGCGCGCCCAGCCACAGAATGCTGAGCGCCAGGCCGACAAGGTCGAGATGAGCATGCTCGGGATGGGAAGTCTCTACGATCGAAGCTGCACCCAGCACGATCGTGGCCAGGCCGAGCGGCAGGTTGATCAGGAAAATGCTCTGCCATCCGGCGGCTTCGACCAGGATGCCGCCGACGACGGGGCCGGCGAGCAGCGAGATGGCGGCAAACGACGCCCAGCCGCCAATGACGCCGGCGCGCTCGCGGGCATCGGGAAACGCCTGCGTCAGGATCGACAGCGCGCCCGGAATGATCAGCGATCCGGCGATCCCCTGCACCACCCGGCCTGCCAGCAGCACCGGCAGGTTGGGCGCGATTGCACAGATGGCAGAACCAGCCACGAAGATGCCGATGCCTGCCAGCCAGGAGCGCTTGCGCCCGTAGCGGTCACCGATCAGGCCTGCCGACAGCATGAAGGCAGACAGGCAAAGCGTGTAGGCGTCGATCACCCATTGCAGCCCGGCGAAGTCGATGCCGAGCGCAATCTGGATCGTCGGCAGGGCGACATTGACGATGCTGATGTCGAGCAGCGCGACGAATGTGCCGAGATAGACGGCGGCAACAAGAGGCAAGCGACGATTCGACATGACGACTCCAAACCTGAGTGTTGAAATCACCTATAATGATCAGACGCGACGCGCTTTAGAACCGATCAAAAGCGCCCGGCTCAGCCGCCATACTGCTCGTCCGTCACCTTCTCCAGCCAGTCGGCATGGACGCCGTCGGGCGCCTCCTGCATGGCGATATGCTCCATCGCCGATTTCGGGGCAGCGCCGTGCCAATGCTTTTCATCAGGCGCAAACGAGATAACGTCGCCGGCCCGGATCTCCTGTATCGGCCCGCCCCAGCTTTGCGCGAGGCCGGCGCCTGATACGACGTAGAGCGTCTGCCCAAGCGGATGCGTGTGCCAGTGGGTACGCGCGCCGGGCTCGAAACTGACCATGATGGCGCGCAGACGCGCCGGGGCTTCCTTCTCGATGATCGGCGTCTGCAACACACGGCCGGTGAAGTACTTTTCCGGCGCAATGACGGTCGGCACGCTGCCGCAGGCAATGATCTTCATCGTCGCGAATCCTCAAGCTGATGGCGGACCGGTCGGCGACGGCCGTTCCTTTTTTGTCGCAAGAAACGGGCACTTTCGTCCGATAACCATCATGGCGCAACCGCTTTTGCGGCTGTTCGGTGACGGCTCGGTCGCGGGATTTGATGGGGAACCTAGGCTCGCACCCGTCGGCCCCACCGATCACGGCTCAGCATCCGCAACGTCAGGCAGCCCTCAAATCCCTTGCCCTCCCGGCTAACCCGTGGGACGATGCTTTTGGGCAGGTGGCGAACTGAAAAAGAGCCCCGCCCGCGACGGTCGACAGGCCGGCCGCCGCTCCCAGGGAAACGCCTGAGTGGAGGTCAGTCATGGGAACTCGCGCCGGAGGACGACGCACGGGACCGAAATGCATTGCCATAGTCGGTCCCTTTGCAAGCGGTAAGACGACACTTCTCGAAGCCATATTGGCCCGCACGGGCGCCATTCCCCGCCAGAATCCCGTTTCCTCGGGAAACACCGTTTCCGACCATTCGCCCGAGGCACGCGCCCACGCCATGAGCGTCGAGGCAACCTTTGCCACCACCGAATTCATGGGCGAGCAACTCACTTTCGTCGATTGTCCCGGCTCCATCGAATTCTCCTTCGAGGCAGAGCCGGTGCTTGCCGCCTGCGACATCGCGGTGGTCGTCGCCGAGGCCGACGAGAAGAAGATTCCTGCTCTGCAGCTGATCATGCGCAAGCTCGACGATCTCGGCGTGCCGCGCATCATGTTCCTCAACAAGGTCGACAAGGCGATATCAGGCGTGCGCGACACGCTGAAGATGCTGCAGCCGGCAAGCTCGGTGCCGTTGCTGCTTCGCCAGGTTCCGCTGCGCAAGAACGGCGTCGTCATCGGCTCGATCGATCTCGCTCTGGAGCGCGCCTACATCTATCGCGAATATGCCGAAAGCGAGGTGGCCGAGATTCCGGGCGACGACAAGGCGCGCGAGTTGGAGGCTCGCTTTTCCATGCTGGAGACGCTCGCCGATCATGATGACCAGTTGATGGAGCAGCTCCTCGAAGAGATTGAGCCGCCGAAGGACGCGATCTTCGACGATCTCGCCGCCGACCTGCGTGACGGCGCGGTCACCCCCGTGCTGATCGGCACTGCGGAGAAGGGCAACGGCGTGCTGCGCCTGTTGAAGACGATCCGCCACGATGCGCCCGACATCGAGGCGACCCGCAAGCGCCTTGGCGCACCGGACGGAAATGCGACCGTGGTCCAGGTGATGAAAACCATTCACACCGCGCATGGCGGCAAGCTGTCGGTCTCGCGCATCCTTTCCGGCCAGCTTGCCGACGCCTCCGAGCTCTTCCTTTCGAATGGCGCCACGGCAAAAGTCTCCGGCATCTACAGAATGCTCGGCAAGGATCAGTCCAAGCTCACCTCGGCCAAGGCCGGCGACACGGTCGCGCTCGGCAAGCTGGACGACGTCACGACCGGCCAGACGCTGAGCTCGGCCAAAGGCGGCATCAAGCCGCTGGTAACGCTGGCGCCGCCGCAACCGGTCTTTGCCTTCGCGTTGCGCCCGAAGGAACGCAAGGACGAGGTGAAGATGTCGGCGGCCATCCAGCGCCTTGCCGAGGAAGACCCCTCACTCAGCCTGCGCCACAATCAGGATTCGGCCGAAACCGTGCTGTCGGGCCATGGCGAGATGCATCTGCGCGTCGTGCGCGAGCGGCTGGAAGGCAAGAACCAGATCCCGATCGAAGGCCATCCGCCGGCCGTGCCTTATCGCGAGACGATCCGCAAAACGGCGCAGCAGCGTGGCCGCCACAAGAAGCAGTCGGGCGGCCATGGCCAGTTCGGCGACGTCGTGATCGAGATCAAGCCGCTGCCGCGCGGCTCCGGCTTCCAGTTCACCGACACCATCACCGGCGGCGCCGTGCCGAAAACCTATATCCAGTCGGTCGAGACCGGCGTGCGTGATTATCTGAAATCCGGCCCGCTCGGCTTTCCGGTGGTCGATGTCGCCGTCAATCTGTCCGACGGCTCCTATCACGCCGTCGATTCATCAGACATGGCCTTCCAGATGGCGGCGAAGCTGGCAATGAAGGAAGGCATGGCGGCCTGCTCGCCAGTGCTGCTCGAACCGGTCATGAAGGTCGAGATCGTCACGCCGTCCGACGCGACGTCGAGGATTATCGCCCTGATCCCGCAACGGCGCGGCCAGATTCTCGGCTACGATGCGCGGCCTGGCTGGCCGGGATGGGATGTGGTCGAGGCGACCATGCCGCAGGCCGAGATCGGCGACCTGATCATCGAGTTGCGTTCGGCCACCGCAGGCGTGGCCAGCTATCGTGCCGCCTTCGACCATATGGCCGAACTCACCGGTCGCTTGGCCGACGAGGCGTTGAACGCCAATGGCAAGGCCGCCTGACACTGGATTTGGCGCCAGTATCGCAGGCTGCTGAACACAAGGAAACGGCGTCCGGAATGATCCGGACGCCGCTCTCTTGCGGACCGTCTTCGTGGGAGGCGAAACGGCAGGTCCGCCGCACATGCCGCCAGCGCCTGACGGCCTCAGCGGAAGAATGGTTCGGACGCGGTAGCCGCCTGAGCCCGGATCGTCCGAGTGATGCCCCCATCTCCCGCACGAACCACACCGCGTCCTATGATCTGCTTAGTCGATGCTGGGCGCCTGTGACAGGTTACCTGAGGTTACATGTCACTGTTACGTGACAATTTCGGTCGGCTTTCCCTCAGCGCCAGCAGGTTTCGGGCAACAAAAAAGCCGGATCAATGAAGATCCGGCTGAGTTTGATTGGAAGTGCCTGTTAGGGCTAACCTCCAGAGGGGAACACTCGAGGGCGCTAATGGGAGGAGAACGCGCCCAGGAGATGATCTATATATGTGCTCATCATGCCCAAGAAACAAGCATCTATTTTGCAACACACGCATGCAAAATGACACAGGCTGTGGTCTAATCCATTCCTTGCCCTCGTAGGACCAGCAAAATCGTCGAAATGCGATGCACAGCCAGGAAAAAAATCGACGCGATATAGCGAATCAGAGCCGATTTTCGCTCCAAATGCAGAAGACAACGAATGACGTCGAATCAGGCAGCATGCGTTTATTTTTGCAGCAGCCGCGTATCGGCCCGAAATTGGAATCGATTTTTCGCTGCGCTGACCTTCGGTTCGAAACGCACGACGCGTAGACTCCAAGCGCTAGAGTGTACTTTGTGCGTCCAAGTGGAAGCACTCCACTCTAGAAGGAAGCTCAATGAGGACACGTCAGGCGATCGCCGGCAGCGCGTTATTCTTCATTGCAGCGCCCGGCGTGGTCGCGGGATTGCTGCCCTGGCTGTTGACCGATCGCTATCGTCTGCCATGGTCTACCCTGCCCGGCTTGGTGCCGGTCGGCTGGGTCCTGATTGTCGTCGCAGCGGCCTTGCTGCTTCATGCCTTCGCCCGTTTTGCCTTCGAAGGCCTGGGCACGCCCGCCCCGGTCGCGCCGACCGAGCAACTGGTTATCGGCGGCATCTACCGCCATGTCCGCAACCCGATGTATCTGGCGGTGCTGTCGATCATCCTTGGCCAGGCACTGCTGTTTTCGAGTTGGACTCTCATCGCCTATGCCGCTATCGCCGCCATCGCCATGGTCTCGTTCGTGAAGCTCTACGAGGAACCGACGCTTGCCCGCCGCTATGGCGCCGACTACGAGGCCTACCGCCATGCCGTTCCAGGCTGGCTGCCCCGCCTGACGCCATGGCGCGGCCAGTAAGAGATGATCGTCCGCGGTGCAAGGCAGGAAGCGACGTGCAGAAGGGTTAGAACGACCAGCTGCGCGCCTTGGCGATAATGAAATCGCGGAAGACGTGGAGTTTCGCCTGGTTCTTCATCGCATCGGGATAGGCGAAATAGGTGTCGAAGGACGGCACTTCGGTCTCCGGCAGCAACTGCACCAACCCTGAGTCCTTGCTGACCACATAGTCGGGCAGCATGGCGATGCCGGCGCCGCCCTGTACCGCGCGCTTGATCGACAATATGTCGTTGATCTGCAGCGTCGGCACCCTTTGCCCGCCTTCGAAATCGCCAACCGTTTCCAGCCAGTTCAATTCCGACAAATGCGCCGGCACCGGCACGCCGAAGGTGACGATGCGATGGGCCTTCAACTCGGCGATCGACGCCGGCTTGCCATACTTGTTGACGTAGGAGGGCGCCGCGTAGAGATGGAAATGCACGGTGAACAGGCGGCGCTGGATGAGATCAGGCTGCTGCGGCTGGCGCAGCCGGATCGCGCAGTCCGCCCGGCGCATGGTGAGGTCGAGCTCCTCGTTTGCCAGGATCAACTGCAGGCTGATCTCGGGATAGAGCTCGATGAATTCCTGCACGCGCTCGGTCAGCCAGCCGGCGCCAAGCCCCACCGTGGTCGTCACCCTGAGCACCCCGGAGGGCCGGTCCTTGGCCTCGGTCAGCCGCGACTTGATCGTCTCCAGCTTCATCAGCACGTCATGCGCCGTGCGGAACAGCATCTCACCTTGCTCGGTCAGCACCAGGCCGCGGGCATGGCGATTGAACAGCGGCACGCCGACGTCATGTTCGAGCGCGCTGACCTGCCGTGAAATCGCCGATTGCGACAGATGCAGTGTCTCGGCGGCATGGGTGAACGACCCAGCTTCCGCGGCAGCGTGAAACACGCGTAGCTTGTCCCAGTCCAACGCCATGATGCCCCTCGTTCTGTTTTTGGCGTCTGAATGAAAAATCAGGCTTTTACGCGGCTTTTCTCGGCCGCTTCCCTACTCCGCTGCTTCGCGGTGAACTTCGATCCCGGCAAGGTACTTCTCCGCCTCAAGCGCGGCCATGCAGCCGAGCCCCGCCGCCGTCACCGCCTGGCGGTAGATGTCGTCGGTCACGTCGCCGGCGGCGAACACGCCCGGCATGTCGGTGCAGGTCGAATCCGGCGCCGTCCACAGATAGCCGTTCGGCTTCTGCTTCAGCTTGCCGGCGAACAGCTCGACCGCCGGCGCATGGCCGATCGCCACGAACACGCCGTCGACCGTCAGATGCATCTCCTGGCCGGTCACCACATTGCGCAGCTTCAGCCCTTCCACCGACGGCGGCAGCGGCATCTTGCCGGACTGGCCGGTGATCTCGTCGACAACGGTGTCCCAGATGATGCGGACATTGTCCTTCTTGAACAGCCGCTCGCTCAGGATGCGCTCGGCCCGGAAGTCGCTGCGCCGGTGGATGACCGTCACGCTCTTTGCCAGGTTGGAAAGGTAGAGCGCCTCCTCCACCGCCGAGTTGCCGCCGCCGATCACCGCGACATCCTTGCCGCGATAGAAGAAGCCGTCGCAGGTGGCGCAGGCCGACACGCCGAAGCCCATGAAGGTCTGTTCGCTCGGGATGCCCAGCCATTTCGCCTGCGCGCCGGTGGCAATGATCAGTGCGTCGGCGGTATAGGTGGTGCCGGAATCGCCCTTGGCGCGGAACGGCCGCACATTGAGGTCGACCTCGGTGATGATGTCGTTGATGACGTCGGTGCCGACATGCTCGGCCTGTTTCAACATTTGTTCCATCAGCCACGGACCCTGGATCGGATCGCCAAAGCCCGGGTAGTTTTCGACATCGGTGGTGATCATCAACTGACCGCCCTGCTGCAGACCGGCGACCAGCATCGGCTTCAGCATGGCACGGGCGGCGTAGATTGCCGCCGTATAGCCGGCGGGACCGGAGCCGATGATGAGAACGGGTGCATGCTTGGTGGTCATAGCAGGGCTTTCACAACAACCGGACGCGAATGAAGCGTCCGGCACAGGGATCGATATCGGCCCTAATCTAGGTGTTGCAGGCGACGCCAGCAAGACGACCTGGCCTTCGTCCCCGGAAAGCTTCGGCACAAACAGACGATCCATGAACATCTTGCGCAGTGACTGTCCGAAAATCACCGGCTGAAGGGATGGAATGGACACCAAAGTCGTTTAATTACAAAATCACGAAAGATTCTTGCGTGAAGCGCCGAAGGTATCCATGCCGCTCAAAGCCGATCTCGACGCCATCGACTGGAAGATCCTGCGCGAGCTTCAGCACGACGGCCGCATGACCAATGTCGAGCTGTCCGGCCGCGTCGGCATTTCGGCGCCGCCATGCCTGCGCCGTGTCAGGCGGCTGGAAGAGACCGGGATCATCCGCGGCTACCGCGCCTTGCTCAATGCGCCGGCGCTCGGCCTGGACGTCGTCGCCTTCTGCCTCATCGGCCTGCATCACCAGGCCGACGCCGAGCTCAAAACCTTCGCCGAACGCACCCGCGGTTGGCCGATCGTGCGCAACGCCTGGATGGTGTCGGGCGAATCCGACTTCCTGCTGCATTGCGTGGCGAGCGACCTCGGCGCCTTCCAGACATTCGTCATCGAGGAGCTGGCCTCGGCGCCGAATGTCGACACGGTGCGGACGGCCCTGACCATCCGCCGCGTCAAGGACGAGGGCTTGGTGGCTTTCAGCGAAGTGAGAACTTAATCCCGGCCGAGTTCGGCGATGGCGTCGCAGAGTTTGCTGTGATCGTTACCGGTCGTCAGTTTGCGCGTCGTGAACGTACTATCGCCAGCGACTCGATTGAATTTGCCGCGCACCAACCAGCCCTCGCAAAGCCCGGCTCGCCGTCCGGCTTCCATGTCATCGGCCTTGTCGCCGACGATGATTGATCGGCTGATATCCACGCCCAGCAGATCGCGGGCACGCAGAAGCATGCCCGGATTTGGCTTGCGCATCGGATGGTCACCTGCTGCCAGTTCACCCGTCCCGCTCGAATGGTAGGCGCAGGCGAGCACCAGATCGATCCGGCAACCCTGTGCTTCGAGAAGCGCCAGCAGCCGAGCATTGACTGCGGCGAAATCCGGCCAGCCGAAATAACCGCGAGCTATGCCCGACTGGTTGGAGACCACGATCGCAGGAAGGCCAACGAGGTTGGCCGTTCGGATCACCGGCAGCATCTCCGGCCGCAGCACGATGTCAGCTGGATCGCTGGGATAGCCGGTATCGACATTGACGGTGCCGTCACGATCGAGGAACAGCGCCGGCGTGCCGGCTGGAAAGACCGAGGTACCGATCCGCTCGACCCACAGGCCCGGCTCTTCGAGCGGGTATGGATTCGACCTCACGACAGGGCCGATGTCAGCCATCGCAGAGGCGCGCTTCGACCATTTCGCACAGATGATGATAGAGGCATAGATGCCCCTGCTGGATGATCGGCGTCGAGGTCGAGGGCACGTTGAGCAGGATGTCGGAGAGCGGCTTGAGCTTGCCGCCGGTGTCGCCGGTCAGGCTGATCACCGTCATGTCCATCATGCGCGCCTGTTCGGCGGCGGCGAGGATGCTGGCCGAGTTGCCGCTGGTCGAGATGGCGAGCAGCACAGCACCCGCCGCGCCATGCGCCTCGACCTGGCGTGAAAACACCGTGTCGAAGCCGTAATCATTGCCCCAGGCGGTCAGCACCGCCGCATTGGCCGGCAGCGCGATCACGTTGTAGGCCTTGCGCTCCTTCAGGAAGCGGCCGACCAGTTCGCCGGCGATGTGGATTGCGTCGCTCGCCGAGCCGCCATTGCCGCAGATCAGCAGCGCCTTCCCTTGCGAAAGTGCGGCGACGACAGCGGTAACCGCCCGCTCCATCTCGCTGCTGAGGTCGCGCTCGACCATCGCGGTGATCGCGGCCGCCGAGCGGACCAGGTAATCGTTCAGTTCGGACATGAAACCCTCAGTTTGTATTGCCGGCGCGCAACTTGCCGATGGTGCCGGTGGTGCTCTTGCCGGCGACGAGATCGACCAGCACAACGCGGCCGCCCGCCTTCTGCACCACTTCGGCG
Source organism: Mesorhizobium sp. M6A.T.Cr.TU.016.01.1.1 (assembly GCF_003952585.1). Lineage (NCBI taxonomy): Bacteria > Pseudomonadati > Pseudomonadota > Alphaproteobacteria > Hyphomicrobiales > Phyllobacteriaceae > Mesorhizobium > Mesorhizobium sp. M6A.T.Cr.TU.016.01.1.1. Next base: position 3,990,429 of record NZ_CP034452.1, on the reverse strand, counting down.
CCGACCACCTGATCGATCGTATAATCGGCGCCTTTGACCAGTATGTCGGGCTTCAGCGCCTCGATCAGGCCGAGCGGCGTGTCTTCCTCGAAGACGACGACGGCATCGACCGAGGCAAGCGCCGCCAGCACGCAGGCGCGGTCATGCTCGTCGTTGACCGGGCGCCCCGGCCCTTTCAGCCGGCGCACCGAGGCATCGCTGTTGAGGCCGAGAACCAGCCGGTCGCACTGGCTGCGCGCCGCATGCAATAGGCTGACATGGCCGGCGTGAAGGATATCGAAACAGCCATTGGTGAAGCCGACGCTCAGGCCTTCGTCCTTCCACGTCGCCACCAGCCGGGCGGCGGCGGCGGCATCAAGGATTGCATCCTTGTGGGCAATCGGTCCGTGCGAGCGAAACAACGCGCCGGTGAGTTCCTCGACCGTCAGCCGCGCGGTACCGCGCTTTCCCACCACCACGCCACCCGCCGCATTGGCGATGGCGGCGGCCATGATGCGGTCGGCGCCCGCGGCAAGAGCCAACGCAAACGTCGCAATGACAGTGTCGCCGGCGCCGGAAACGTCGAACACTTCCCGCGCCTGCGTGGCGATGTGCCGGGCATCGTCCGCGCCGACGACGCTCATGCCCTTTTCGCTGCGCGTCGCGACGACGAAATCGAAGCCATGTGCAGAGATCAGCTCGCGCGCCGCGGCCACGATCTCGTCATCGGCAAACACCGCGCGTCCGACCGCTTCGCCAAGTTCTTTGCGATTGGGGGTGATCGCCGTCGCCCCGGCATAGCACGCATAGTCACGGCCCTTGGGATCGACCAGCACCGGCTTTCCCGCTTCGCGGCAGATCGAGATCAGCTCGCCGGCGACGCCGTCTAGCAACATGCCCTTGCCGTAGTCGGATAGGATGACGATGTCGGCTTGCGCGAGCGCGGTGCGGAAATGTCGGACCAGCGTCGCCCGCTCCGCGTCGCCCAGCGGCTTGATTTCCTCTTCGTCGAAGCGCAGCACCTGCTGGTTGAGCGCGCTGAACCGGCTTTTCGACGACGTCATGCGGCTCGCGTCCTGCGCCAGGCCGCCGGTGTCGACACCAAGCTCGGCGAGCATTCGCATGAGATTGTTCCCGGCATGATCGTTGCCGATCACTGAGACCGGTATCGCCGCAGCGCCGAGCGAGACGATGTTGGAGACGACATTGCCGGCGCCGCCCATCGCCGACGTTTCGCCACGCCCGCGCAGCACCGGAATAGGCGCTTCAGGTGAAATCCGCTCGATGACGCCGTTGACGAAACGGTCGAGGATGAAGTCGCCGACCACCAGCACGGTGACGCTGCTGAACCGCGAGATGGCACGGTGAAGGGGTTCGGGAGAAGGCAGGTATTGCTCGCTCATGTCATCCGCGACGTGCAATGGGAACCGGTCCCGGTGCTGCGAAAGCACTGGACTGGCAGGGCTGGTCGTTCATGGCGAAGCCGATATACCGCAATTCGGCCCAACGCAACGGCGGGCGCCGAGCGGATCAGAGTCAACGCCGGTTGGCGGATCAGCTTTTCTGCAAAGCCACATGAACGCCCAATCCGACGAGCACCGCACCGCCCGCACGCCGCATGAGGCGCTGCGCGTGGCTCGAGCGCCGCAGCCTGGTGATCAGCGCGCCTGCCAATACCACGCACATGACATCCGCCGAGGAGAACATCAAATTGACGATCGTCCCGAGGACGAGGAATTGAAGCCAGACGGGAAATGTCGCCGACGCGTCGATGAATTGCGGCAGGAACGCCATGAAGAAGATCGCCGTCTTGGGATTGAGCACCTCGACGGTGATGCTCTCGAAAAAGGCGCGGCTGGCCGATTTCGGCACAATGCCCGGGATGACGGCATCGTCTTGCGCCCTGGCGCGGAACAGCGAGACACCCAGCCAGATCAGATAGAGCGCGCCGGCCAGCTTGACCGCCACGTAGAGCGTCGGCACCGCGTGGAAAAGCACGGACAGCCCGGCAGCAGCGGCGATGACATGCGCATAGCCGCCAAGATGAATGCCCAGCGCCGCCGTCAGGCCGGACCAGCGGCCGCGCGCCATGGTTTGCGCAGCAGCGTAAAGCATCGCCGGACCGGGAATGTAGGCAAAGATCGCCGTGGTGGCGAAGAAGGCGATAAGCAGTTCGGTCGACGGCATTGCCTTGCTCCTGTCGCGCTTCGCCGGTGAGTCGCCGACTGAAGCGATTGCTTTGCGGCGGCACTGTGACGCTCACCCAGCCGCCGGATTGCGACCTGCTTTATCGACAGCCTCGCCAGCCTCCCCTATAAGGGCCGGAATCGGCACAAGATACCAGAGGCTTTCATGATCATCGTCACGGGCGGCGCCGGCATGATCGGCTCCAACATCGTTGCCGCTCTCAACGCCGAAGGGATTAGCGACATCCTCGTCGTCGACGACCTGACCGACGGCCACAAGATCGCCAATCTCGCCGATCTGCAGATCGCCGATTATCTCGACAAGGACGATTTCCTGCCGCGGATGGAGGCGGGGGACCTTGGCCGCATCGAGGCCGTCTTCCACCAGGGCGCCTGCTCGACCACCACCGAGTGGAACGGCAGGTTCATGATGGAGGTCAACTACGCCTATTCGAAGCGGCTGCTGCATGCCTGCCTCGCGCTGCGGGTGCCCTTCCTCTACGCCTCCTCCGCGTCGGTCTACGGCGGTGGCGCCGAGTTTCGCGAGGAGCCGGAATGCGAACGCCCACTCAATGTCTATGCCTATTCAAAGAAGCTGTTCGACGACTATGTCCGCCGCACCGTCTTCGATACCGATCATTCGCCGGTGGCGGGCCTGCGCTATTTCAACGTCTACGGACCGCGCGAGGCGCATAAGGGCGCCATGGCCTCGGTCGCCTTCCACTTGTTCAATCAGGTCGAGCAAGGCCAGAACCCGAAGCTGTTCGGCGCCTATGAAGGTTTCGGACCCGGCGAGCAGAGCCGCGATTTCATCCATGTCGGCGATGTCGCCGACGTCAATCTGTGGCTGTGGAAACGCGGCTTAAGCGGCATCTTCAACTGCGGCACCGGCCTTGCCCAGCCGTTCCGCGCCATTGCCGAAACGGTGATCGGCGCGCTGGGCAAAGGCGAGATCGAGTTCATCGACTTCCCCGACCACCTCAAGGGCAGCTACCAGAGCTTTACGCAAGCTGATATGTCCCGGTTGCGCGCCGCCGGCTACAATGGTCAGTTTCGCACAGTGGAAACCGGCGTCAGAGACTATGTCGAATGGCTGAAAGCCCAACGATCCTCGTGATCGGCCCACGCTGGGTGGGCGACATGGTGATGGCGCAGTGCCTGTTCTCGGCGCTGAGGGACCTTCACCCGAACGCCGCGATCGACGTGCTGGCGCCGGCATGGGCGGCGCCACTGGTCAAGCGCATGCCCGAAATACGCCAGCAGGTCGAACTGCCGCTGAAATCCGGCGCGCTGGAATTCCGCACCCGAAGGCGCTTCGGCCGCCTGCTGCGCGGCCACTACGACATCGCCTATATCATGCCTGGAAGCTGGAAGTCGGCGCTGGTCCCGTTCTTTGCCCGCATTCCGCGCCGCATCGGCCATCTCAAGGAGATGCGCTACGGGCTGCTGACCGATATCGTCCCCTTGCCCGACCATGTGAAACGGCGCACGGCGCAGGCCTTTTTCGGCCTCGCGCAAGGGGGCACGTTCCGCGCTCCCAAGCTCGCTGTCGATACAGAAAACCAGGCGACATTGCTGGGCCGCTTCGGGCTGGAGGCGAAAAAATTCGTCGCGCTGATGCCCGGCGCCGAGTTCGGGCCGGCCAAACGCTGGCCGAGTGAACGCTATGCCGGCCTTGCCCGCGACATGATGGCGAAAGGTTTTGCGGTCGCGATGTTCGGATCGAAGAACGACGCCGAGGTGACGGCGGAAATCGCTACGCTTGCACCAGGCGTTGTCGACCTCGCCGGCCAGACGCGGCTGGAGGACGCCATCGACCTGATCGCCGCGGCCAGGCTTGCGGTGTCGAACGACAGCGGACTGATGCATGTCGCCGCCGCGGTCGGCACGCCGATCGTTGCCGTCTACGGCTCGACCTCGCCGCAGAACACGCCGCCGCTTGCCGAGCAGCGCGAACTGGTCTGGCTCGGCCTGTCCTGTTCGCCCTGCCATCGGAAAATCTGCCCGCTCGGCCATCTCAATTGCCTGAAGACGCTCGAGGTGGCGCAGGTCGCAGCGGCAGCGGAACGGCTGCTGGAAATGCCGGCCGCCGCATGAGGGTGCTCATCGTCAAGACATCCTCGATGGGCGACGTCATCCACACGCTTCCGGCCCTCGAGGATGCTCGCCGCAACCGGCCGGACGTATCGTTCGACTGGTGCGTGGAAGAAGCCTTTGCCGGCATCGTGGCCCTACATCCGGCGATCGCAACCATCCACACTGTGGCGATCCGGCGCTGGCGCACGCGTCCGCTCGGCCGCAGCACATGGCGCGAGGCGGCAAGATTGCGTCGCGCCTTGCGCGATTGCCGCTACGATCTCGTCATCGATGCCCAAGGATTGCTGAAATCGGCCCTGGTGGCGAAACTGGCCGCGGCGCCGATCGCAGGCTTCGACCGCTCGAGCGCCCGCGAGCCTTCGGCGACTTTGTTCTACGACCGCCGCTATGCCGTGCCGCGCGATCTGCACGCCATCGAACGCACAAGGCGGCTGTTCGGGCTGGCGCTCGGCTATGAACCGGATTTTTCCAGGCTTGAGTCCGGCATCGTGCCGCCGGCCAGCGTTTCGACCTTTGTCGGCGGAAAAACCGCCTTCCTGCTGCACGGCACCAGCCGCGAGGACAAGAAATGGTCGGCCGGCGACTGGATCGAGACTGCCCGGCTTCTCGCGGAGAGAGGAATGACGCCGGTCACCACCTGGTCGAACGACAGAGAAAAGGCGGTTGCCGAAGCGATCGTCCAGGCCGTTCCGCAAACAGTGCTGGTGCCGAAATCACCGCTTGCCGAGATCGCCGCGATCATCGGCCGATCGGTGCTGGTCATCGGCGCCGACACCGGCCTCACCCACCTCGCCAGTGCCTTCGGCCTGCCGACCGTCGCCGTGTTTCTGGCGACAGAACCCGGCCTGACCGGCCCGCGCGGACCGTTCTCGTCAACGCTACTGGCCCCGCCCGGCGGTCACGTCGCGCCTGTGGAAGTGGTGGCGGAGGCCGAGAGGCTTATGGCGCTCAAATCGCAAGCACCGACGTAGGGCCTTTTAGGAATTCGCTCCGGTGAGTCGGATGGCGTGGTTTTCGAGAACCGGAGCGGAGCGTACATTTGGGTACGTGAGCACCGGAAGCGCAGAAAGCCGCGTTAGCCGGCCGCCGGAGTAGAATTATCAAAAGGCCCTAGATGAACTGCACCTGGACGATCTCATAGCCCCGCGCACCGCCCGGCGCATTGACCTCGATCGCATCGCCGACTTCCTTGCCGATCAGCGCCCGCGCGATCGGCGAGGAGATCGAGATGCGGCCGGACTTCACGTCCGCTTCCTGGTCGCCGACGATCTGGTAGGTCTTCTTCTCTTCCGTGTCCTCGTCGACCAGCACCACGGTGGCGCCGAACTTGACCTTTTCGCCGCTGAGCTTGGTGACGTCGATCACCTCGGCTCGCGCGATGAAGTCCTCAAGCTCGTTGACGCGGCCTTCGTTGAGGCTCTGCGCCTCTTTCGCCGCGTGGTATTCGGCATTTTCCGAAAGATCGCCATGCGAGCGCGCTTCTGAGATTGCTTCGATGATGCGCGGCCGCTCTTCCTGCTGGCGCCAGCGCAGTTCTTCCTTCAATGACGCGAACCCCTCGCCTGTCATCGGGACCTTGTTCATAATGCCTGACCTTTCCTGCCGCCGCCCCCGCATTCCGGGAACGACCTTGTCGATGGGTACAAAAAGAAAACGGTCCGGCAGCCTCGGGCCAACGGAACCGTCTCACCGCAATTTCCCCCAATATAGCAATCTTCGCGGGTTTTTCACGCCAAAAAAATCGGTTTTGAAAAATTCACCCGCCATCTGTGGAAATGCCGTCACGGCAGCACGGTTCGCAGGGCAGGCGTAACAAAAAACCGGCTGCGATTGCTCGCAGCCGGTTTGAGGAGCGTTGGAGGGTCGAATCAGCTCTTCATGAAACGGTCTATCTGCTCAGACAGCATGCCGTATTCACGAGATCCCTTGCCGGTGCGCTTTTCGATCTCTCGGAGCTGTTTCTGGGCGCCGGCGAGATCGCCGATCTGCAGATGCGCCTCGCCGAGATATTCACGCACCAGCGTGTAATCAGGATCGATGCGCAGCGCTTCCTCGTAGTAGCCGAGGCCGACGGTGACGCGCCCGGAATGGCGATGCGAGTAGCCGAGATAGTTGAGGATGCGTGGGTCCTGCTTGTTGGCGGCCAGGCTGAGCACGGCGATAGCCTCATCATAACGTCCGGCCATCGCCAGCGCGTGGCCGGCTTCATAGATGTTGTCGTCGTCCAGCATGCCCTGCTTGGGTGCAACGCACTTCTTCAGCTTCTTGTCCCAGACCGTGCCTTTCTTGCACTGGGTGGTGGTCTGGTCGCTCCCGCCCCCACCTTCACCGGCCGAAAACACCGGAACAGCAAACAGCGGCAAGGCGGCAACCGCCAGAACCTGAATCAGCAATCGTCTGCGCATCGAAGCCTCCTTGAAGCATGACAATGCAGGACTAACGCCGGGCAAAAGCCGTTTCATCCCGGAAAAACTCGTGGCCTGCTGAAACGTTTTGGAAACGGTCCGTGCCGGCCGCAAAAATTGAAGAGCCGAACATGACGTGACGAGCGCTGCAAATTCGCTATCATCCAACATACGGCAAACGGCAAACGGAGTATACGGAGAATGCCAGTGCGGCGGCCTCTTGAAAAGGAATGGGAGCTTTCGATCGGTCCCGACACGGTGCGCCTGTTCATCCTCAAGGCGAAGGCGCTGAGCGCCGCCATCAACGAAGACTATGCCGATGGCGCCGAGCACGAGGTAGAGCTCGACGGCCAGGCGCACGACAACCACCACCATGACGGTCTCGTCGAGGAAAGCTCCGAAAACCTCACCGAAGAAGAACTGCGCGAGCTGATCAACGACCTCAACGTCGATGAGGCGGCCGAACTCGTAGCACTCGCCTGGGTTGGCCGCGGCGACTACGACGCCTCGGAATGGACGGACGCGTTGACGGCCGCACGCGAGCGCGCCAATAAGCGCACGGCGAAATATCTGCTCGGCATGCCGCTGCTGGCCGACTGGCTGGAGGAAGGGCTGGAAGCGATCGGTGCGTAACGCCGCGGTTACCGTTCGTGATCGGCCAAACCCTCATTCAGGGCAACTTCCGCATTCGCCCGCCGTTAAGATCGAATGGCGGCGCTCACCCTTCCCGGATTACTCAGATTGGCGCTGCCTTTGGCGGCGGCGATACTGTTCGCAGGAGCGGCGCTGGCCCAAGCTCCGGAATTGCCTGAAACCGTGCCCGTCCCGGAGCTCAATCGATCGCAATCGGCGCAAGAAGCCGCACCTGCCGACGTGCCGGTTCCCGAGCCGCGCCCTGATGTGCCAAAGCCTCCTGCGACCGACACGCTGAACCAGCAGAAGTCGGACCAGCCTAAGGAAGCCCGGCCGGAGCCGCCGGCAATCGCTCCAACGCCGCGCCAAAAGCCGGACGAGGCGGAACCGCCGGCCACCGCCCCGAAACCGCCGGAGAAGCCGGCGCAAGCGCAGGAGAAAGAAATCCCTCCCGACCCGCGCTCGGCCTCTGTGCCGCAGGAGAAAATGCCGGAGGAGGAACTTGCCTGCCGCAGGCGGCTGAAGTCGATGGGCGTCGACTTCGAGGAACGCAAGGCCGAGCACGATGCGGCGGTCGGCTGCTCGATCCCCTATCCGATCGCGCTGAAGACGCTGGGCAAGTCATTGGATATCAGCCCCGAAACCGAGCTGAACTGCCAGATGGCCGAGGCCGCCGCGCGCTTCGCCACCGATATCATCCAGCCGGCGGCCAAAGCCGAGCTCGGCGCCAATCTCAAGTCGGTTAGCCAGGCGTCCGCCTTTGTCTGCCGGCCGCGCCACGGCGGAGGGAAACTGTCTGAGCATGCTTTCGGCAACGCGCTCGACATCGCCAGCTTCACGCTTTCGAACGGCAGAAAGATCGACGTCGGCCCGGTGCCGCCGGAAAAGGACGCGAAATTCCTGAACGCGGTGCGCAAGGCAGCTTGCGGACCGTTCAAGACCGTGCTTGGCCCGGGCAGCGATGCGGATCATTCGCTGCATCTCCATCTCGATCTCGCCCCGCGTCGCAACGGCGGCACCTTCTGCCAGTGACATGATCCCGGACCGGCATGCGCGCCGCAATTTGGCCGCAGCCGTAAACGCGGCCGCTGATTTTTCCTTTACTCTTGGCGGTTAAGCTCTGTCTCATCTGATCATGATCCCGAAAAGTGGGATCCGGTTTTCGGAGAAAGATCAGGATCAAACAATTAGGCAGAGCCTGATCGGGATCAGGCTCTGGGACAGGGATCTTGTCGATGGCCGGGATATTTCGCGCCGCGTTTGTCGCCGTGCGGCAAACCAGACGCGCGCGCATGATTGCTGGCGCGCTTGCGATCGCGGCGATCTCAGCCTGCACCACAGGCAGCGTGCTTTCGCTGGAACCGGCCGTCGATGTCGGCAGCCAGACATCAGCTGTCCCGAAATATGCCGGCATGCAGAGCCTCGTCCCGTCCAACCCGTACATGACCGCCGCCTACCCACGCATGGACGAGCCGATGGCGCCGACCGAACAGATGCCGGCCAGCGAGATCGACTGCCGCAAGGAGTTGAAACGCCTGGGCGTCGTCTACACCGACCTTGCGCCGATCCATGAAGGCCAGTGCGGCATCGACTATCCGGTCAAAGTCTCGGCCATCGGCAGCATCGGGATGAAGCCTGCCGCGACGCTGACCTGCGACATGGCCGCCACCTTCGCCGGCTGGACCAGGAATGAACTGGTTCCGTCCGCCCGCTGGCGTTATTTCTCCGGCGTCAAGACCATTCGCCAGGGCTCGAGCTATTCCTGCCGCAGGATCGCCGGCGAAGGCGTGCTGTCGGAGCACGGCAAGGGCAACGCCCTCGACATCATGAGCATCGAGCTCAGCAATGGCAACGACATCGACGTGCGCAAGCCCGGGCTGTTCGCCTTCCGCACGCGCGGCTTCCTCAACACTGTGCGCGCCGACGGCTGTCAGTATTTCACCACGGTGCTTGGTCCCGGCTACAATTACGACCACCGCAACCATTTTCATTTCGACATCAAAAACCGCAAGAACGGCTACCGCGCCTGCCGCTAGAGCATCGGACCCAAAAGTGGATACCGGTTTGGGATAACCCGATGATCCAAACAACATGACACCGAGCGCATGCCCACTGCCCAAGGTCTGCCCCGCCGCGTAGAATGATGCCACATAAAGTGATGCCATATCACCGGGGTGGTACCTCGTGAGCCGACGAAGTCTTCGACGACGCGCAACGACCTGGCTGGTAGCATTCTGTGCCGGCTATCTCGTGCTCGCCTATTTCGCCGCGCCGGAATTCTGGACCCTGCGGGACCGCAACTTCCGCACACAGCGCTTCGAGATGGTGACGCACACGCCGCAAGGCATTGCGGGCGATCCGATCAATGTCGGCCTCGTCGGTACCAAAAAAGAGCTGGTCCATGCCTTCGCGGTCGCCGGATGGGACACGGCCGACGCCATCACGCTGAAGACCGCGATCGAGATCGGCGAAAGCGTGCTGTTCGATCGGCCCTATCCCGACGCGCCGGTCAGCCGGTTGTTATTCGAAGGCCGTGCACAGGATCTGGCCTTCGAGAAGCCGGTCGGCGACAGTGCCGACCGCCGTCATCACGTCCGCTTCTGGCAGACCGACGCGACCGGAGACGATGGCCGGCCGCTCTGGCTGGGTTCGGCAAGCTTCGATCGCGGCGTTGGGCTCAGCCACGACACCGGCGCGATCACTCACCATATCGGTCCCGACATCGACGCCGAGCGCGATTTCCTGATCCGCGACCTGTCTGCCGCAGGCATGCTGATCTCGACCAGCGAGATACCAGGCATCGGTGCGACAAAGGCTGGGCGCAATGGCGGTGGCGACCCTTACTTCACCGACGGCAAGGCGGTGGTGGGCGTGCTCAGGCAGCTGCCGTAGGCGCGTCGCTGGCGATCCTTGGCCGGCCCGATCACGTCAGCGCGGTGCGGCTTCCGCTTTCGGCTGCTCTCTCGATCGCGGCGATGATGCGATGCACTGCGACCGCATCCTCGAAGCTCGGCGCCGAGCGGGTACCCTCGCGCAGATCCTGGGCCATCCTGGCATAAACGCGGGCGACGTTCCCCGGCTCCACATCCTCCGGCCAGCCGGAACGGTATGAGGCGGGGACCTCCAGCGGCCGGAACACCTTCTCCCCGTTCCGCGCGCCTTTGAGGGAAAGCTGCACCATCTGCGTGTGGCCGGAAGGACCCGATATCAGGATATCGCCTTCCGTGCCGTTGATCTCCCAGACCAGGCCGTCGTCATATCGAGCTGCCCCGCCTCGATAATGGATGGACAGGGGCGCGCCACTGGCGAGGACCCCGCTGACCAGCACCTGGTCAGGGGCGGACACGGGCAGCGTTTCCCCGGTATCGACGGCGAGCGCCGTGGGCCGCCGCGTGGCCAGCACCGCGGATACCTCCGCGACTTCGCCGAGCACATCCCTGAGCGCCGCCAGCGTGTGCCCCACCGGGATCGTCAGCATGGTGGCGCCGTTGGCGCGATCCAGCAGATAGGCGTAGATCTTCTTTTCGGAGATGGAGCCTCCCCAGCCGCCGCCCCGCGCTACCAGGGTGGTCGACAGCACCTCGCCGACGAACCCGTCGGCGATCAGATGTCGCAGATACTCAATTTCGGGAGCAACGCGCGCTTGGGTTCCGACCACGCCCAGGACGCCCTTGGCCCGGGCAAGCGCGGCGAGTTCCTCAGCCTCGGCCAACCCGTTGCCAAGCGGCCATTCGCAGTAGACGTGTTTGCCCGCGCCGATCGCCGCTTTCACGATCTCCAGGTGAGGAGGCACCTTCACCGTAACAGTGACGATGTCGATCTCCGGCGCCGCGATCAACTCGGCAACGCTGGCGAAGGCCCGCGGCAGTCCGGTCGCGCCGGCCGCCTTCTCGGCGCTGGCCAAGTTGGTGTTGGCGACGCCGACGATCTCGAAGCTCTCCGATAGTGCATTGAGCGCAGGAATATGGGCCCGTGCCGCCCAACTCCTGCCCGGTTGCAATCCGACAATACCGACCCTGAAGCGTTGTCCTGGCATGGTGTTCTCCTTCACGCAGCTTTGGCTTTGCCGTTAGGATCGCGAGACCGGCCGTTCCGGAATCCTGCCCGGACAGGCTTCGACCTGGACAGTCCGAATTCGCCCGTCTGCCAGGATCTGTTGATGCCGGACCTGCTGATATCGAGGCTCATCTCGTTCCGTGCTCCGCGTTTGGTGACTACGCCGGACATCTATGCGGTTTCGCTATGGAATAAAACTCTCCGGTAGTGCATATTTGGAAACAGATTGACGAGAAAAAATATACAAACGGAGAGCGGCGTTGGAACCAGCCGGCCTGCAAGGCATTCTCGCATTCGTTCAGGTGGTCGAGGCCGGCAGCTTCACCGATGCCGGCAGACGGCTGCATGTGACGAAATCGGCGGTCGGAAAATCGATCGCGCAATTGGAACAGCGACTGGGCGTTCGCCTGCTCAACCGCACGACCCGCAGCCTGAGCCCGACCAGTGAAGGCTTGGGCTATTATGAAGCCTGCGTCAGGGCACTGTCCGAAATCGAAGCCGCCCAGTCATTGCTTGCCGCACGCCGGCTGGTGCCTTCCGGCCGGCTTCGCGTCGACGTGCCCCTGGCCTTCGGCCGCAGATGCGTGGCACCCGTGCTCTTCGAGATATCCAAGCGGTTTTCGGATCTGACGATCGAAATCTCGTTCAACGACCGGCGCGTCGACCTGATCGAGGAAGGCATCGATCTGGCGGTCCGCATGGGCGACCTGGATGACAGCCTGTCGCTCGCCGCGCGCCGCATCTACGCCCAGCGCTCGGCCATCTGCGCGGCGCCCTCCTATCTCGAAAAATACGGCAGGCCGCGATCGGTTGATGATCTCGCAAACCACGGCGTCATCGGCTACGGCCGCGACGGCGTTGTCCGGCCCTGGACCGTAAAGCATGCCGACGGCCATGTTGGAAAATTCGTGCCAAGGGCGCGGCTTGTCCTCGGTCACGGCGAACCGATGCTGGATGCAGCCCTTGCCGGGTGCGGCATCGTCTTTCTGCCGACCTGGCTGGCGGCCGACAGCCTCAAGAGCGGCGAACTCGAGACGGTCCTGTCGGACTGTCTCGTCGAAGACATCGTGGTGCATGCCGTCTGGCCGGTGACACGCAGCCTGACGCCAAAGGTCCGTGTCGTCGTCGACGCCCTGATCGAGCATTTTTCGTCGCCGACATGGGACGCCGCATGAGATGGTTGCCCCCGCCGCCATGAAAAATGACGTCCATCTATTTTCGAAGACCTCGCCGCAATGCTATTGACCCCTCATGCTTTACGTTGAAATCGCTATCGTGGTCGTCCTCATCTGCGTGAACGGCCTTCTGGCAATGTCCGAGCTTGCCATTGTCTCGTCGCGGCCTGCCCGTCTCAAGGCAATGATCGACCGCAACGTCACGGGTGCCGGCCGTGCCTTGGCGCTCGGCTCCAATCCCGGCAAATTCCTGTCGTCGGTGCAGATCGGCATCACCCTGGTCGGTGTTTTATCAGGCGCGTTTTCCGGCGCCACGCTGGGCGAGCGGCTGTCTGTGTTCCTGGAATCGACGGGTGTGCGCGAAAGCCTTGCCGACCCGATCGGCGTCGGCATCGTCGTCGCCCTCATCACCTACTTCTCGCTGATCATCGGCGAACTGGTGCCCAAGCAGATCGCGCTGCGCGATCCCGAGCGCGTCGCCGCCAAAGTTGCTCCGGCGATGACCATCCTTGCCACCGTCTCGGCACCGCTGGTGTTCCTGCTCGACATCTCCGGCCGCGCCATGCTGTGGCTGCTCGGCCAGCGCGGTGAAAGCGAGGAGAAGGTCACCGACGAGGAGATCAAGATGCTGGTCGCCGAGGCCGAACATCACGGCACCATCGAATCGGACGAGCGGCGCATGATCGCCGGCGTCATGCGGCTCGGCGATCGAGCCGTCCGCGCGGTGATGACGCCGCGCACCGAGGTCGACTGGATCAACCTGCAGTCCGACGACGCGGCGACCCGCAAGCTCCTGATGGAGACGCAGCATTCGCGCCTCCCAGCCGGCGATGGCAGCGTCGACGCCATGATCGGCGTCGTCCAGACCCGCGACGTGCTGGCCGCGATGCTTGGCGGTCGCGCGCTCGACCCGCGCCAGCACGTGCGCGCCGCTCCCATCGTCCATGACCAGGCCGACGCGCTGGATGTCCTTTCGACACTCAAGGAATCCAACGTGCCGATGGCGCTGGTCCATGACGAATACGGCCATTTCGAAGGCATCGTCACCCCGGCGGATATACTGGAGGCCATCACCGGCGTCTTCCGGGCGGATCTCGACGCCGGCGACGAGGAGAACGCCGTCAAGCGCGAGGACGGCTCATGGCTGCTCGCCGGATACATGCAGGCCGACGAGATGGCAGACGTTCTCGGCATCGACCTGCCCGAGAACCGCGACTACGAGACCGTCGCCGGTTACGTGTTGTCGCACATGCACCATCTGCCGGCGACCGGCGAATGCGTCGATGCGCAGGGCTGGCGCTTCGAGGTCGTCGACCTCGACGGCCGCCGTATCGACAAGCTCATCGCCACGCGCCTGCCCGGCGGCCATCGCGAAATCGTGCGGTAACAATCAACACGATTGTAGGCCTGTTCGAGTGTCAGCTCTGTGGCCGCATAGCGGACAGGCAGCTTCTAGTGTGAGATGTAAGTGAGCAGACATTCAGCTCGGCGCAGGCTCGGGCCTAATCTTGACTCGAGTCGACCTTCATCAACACATTTTGCTATCGGATAACCGACATTCGCGGCAACCAGCGCTGATGTCCCGTTGCGGACTTTCCATTGCGGACTTCCCATATCTCGCACGAAAGAGCTGGACTTGATTGAAACTCTACCGTTCGAGCAGATCAGCCACACGACCTAGCCTGCCAAATACCAGACATTGCGCCGTCGCTTCGGCATGGGAACGCGCGAGCCGGAGAAAATTCGGTGGTCGCGCAGCCGCATCATGCAGACCTATTGGATTTAGGACCCTAGAGGATCGATTCGCAGCAGTTTCTGCTTGCCGACCGAGAGTTAACGGAATGCATAAAGAGTATGCAAAGGTTCGAGGCAAAGGAATGCATATGGACGATCCGCTTAGATCCATGAATCGGCCCGGTCTTGGACGTGCAACGATGGGCTACCAGCCGGCCGAGAGTGACTTGCTGAGCGAAGTTCTGCGCGACTTGCGTCTTGCCCATGCTCGATATGGCCGCAGCGAATTGACGGCGCCCTGGGGCATCGCCGTGCCGTTCAGGGAGGGTGTACGTTTTCATGCGATGCTGGAAGGTCATTGCTGGATACAAGCCAAGAGCTTGCCGCCGCTGCTGCTCGAAAAGGGCGATGTGCTTCTTCTGCCCCATGGAACAGAGCACACCATGTCCGACCTGCCCAAACGGCGAGCCTTGCCGCTTGCGGATGTCAAACCGGCGTTGATTGGGAACGGAACTTACGAGTTGAAGTCTGGCGGCAGCGGTGCGCGATCGTTGATCGCATGCTGCACGATCGGCTTTGAGGGGCCGACGGCAAATCCGCTGCTGGAACTGCTGCCTCCGGTGATGCATATCCGTCATGCCGAGCACGGCGATACCGACCTACCAATCCTCGTTGCGATGATGGCGCGCGAGGCTGAAGGGCAAAGAATCGGCTCGGCAACGGTAATGGCGCGCCTCGCCGATATTGTCATGACGCAGGTAATCAGAACCTGGGTCGAGACGTGTTCGAACGATCTGACCGGTTGGCTGGCGGCCGTGCAGGATCCACAAATCGGGGCGGCGCTTGCAAGAATCCATCGCTCCCCCGGGGAAGACTGGCCAGTCGATCGCCTGGCGGCATTGTCTGGGCTGTCGCGATCAAGGTTTTCGCAGCGATTCAAGAGTCTATTATCCGTATCCCCCGCCCGCTATCTCCTGCAATGGAGGCTTAGGCTGGCGGAATCCCGGTTGCGGAACGGATATATGTCGCTGTCACAGGTCGCGTCGGAGTTGGGATATGAGTCCGATGCATCCTTCAGCAGGGCATTCAAACGCTTCATAGGCGTCTCGCCAGGTGCGGTCCGAGATTCCGGCCGCGGGTGAGCATAACAGAGACGACATCGGTCCTGCATATCGCCTGATCCGA
Organism: Mesorhizobium sp. M6A.T.Cr.TU.016.01.1.1; assembly: GCF_003952585.1. Taxonomy (NCBI): domain Bacteria; kingdom Pseudomonadati; phylum Pseudomonadota; class Alphaproteobacteria; order Hyphomicrobiales; family Phyllobacteriaceae; genus Mesorhizobium; species Mesorhizobium sp. M6A.T.Cr.TU.016.01.1.1. Next base: position 3,974,979 of record NZ_CP034452.1, on the reverse strand, counting down.
CCCACAGCCGATGTAATCGGCGCGACAAACGGCCAGACATTCAAGCGTTTCTGCCATAGCGGCGCCGCACCAGGATCTGCAAATTCCCAAATGCCGTAACCACTTCGACCGATTCGCGAGCCAGCAACGACCGTCGCGGTGGATTATCGAAGGAGCAATAGCCGGCACTCGCATGCGCCATGAACGCATGACGCGTGAATGCAGAATACCTCCTAGGCCGCTACCAGAAGGAGACTCATATGGCGTTGGTGTTGCCTGATCTTCCCCCACCAGCCACTGGCGAACACACGCCCTATTGCATTATCGCCAAGCATCGCGCCGCTCCTGGTCAAGGCGAAGCGCTCGTTACCCGGATGCTTGAGGATCTCGAAGCGACGAGATCAGAAACGGGCTGTCTACAGTTCCACATCCATCGTGATCGATCTGACCCTGATCTCATCGTCATCTACGAAGTCTGGCGCAGTATCGCTGCACTCAAAAGTCACTTCGGCGAGGCCTATGTCCAGAGGTTCGTCGCCGATGCCGGCGAATATGAGCCTGGCGACATGGAGACGCAGTGGCTCGAGATGCTGAGCCCATATGCCAGCGGCAGAGATCCGCGATGATCGGTGACGCGCAGCCTCTTCTGAATCAGCGCGTCGTGATCGTTGGCGGCACAAGTGGCATGGGTATGGGGGCGGCCCGGGCAGCCTCTCAAGCAGGCGCCGAGGTCATTGCGCTCGGGCGGCGCCCGTCGGCGAAATTGTCTGCAGAGCAAAGCGCCCACGGTTCGATCACGTTCCAGTCGCTGGACATGACCGATGATGCGGCGGTCGAGCAAGCGTTCGAAACACTGGGAGCGCTCGACCACCTTCTCATCACCGCAACTCCACCGAGTCCTGGAGGAACCTTCCTCTTCCAAACGATGGCCGACGCGCAGGCCGTTCTGTCTGGCAAGTTCCTGGGCAGTTGGTCTTGCGCGCGGCACGCGGCGCCCAAGATGCGGAAAGGCGGTTCGATCACATTCACTACTGGTGGCTTGGTGACCAGGCCTCGCATAGGCGCTTCGATGATGATGGTCGCGTTCGCTGCTCTGGAGGCGCTGACACGAGCCCTTGCGCTCGAACTCGGTCCGATCCGCGTCAACACAATCCGTCCAGGCGTCATAGACAGTGAGATGTGGGCCGGCATGCCGCAAACCAAGCGCGAGGCGTTTTTCGCGTTGGTACGCGAGCGCTTCCCAGCGGGTCGGGTTGGAAAGGTCGACGATATCGGCAAGGCCGCACTTTTCCTGATGACTAATGATTTCGTGACCGGCGCTATTCTAGAAGTGTCAGGAGGCGAAACACTGGTCAGCATCGAATGATCTAACAGATTAAGTCTCAGGGGTTAAGAGATCAGTATCCATCGGATTCATGCGGCAAGTTCACAACGGTGACCATCAATCAAGCGCGTTACTGACATTTCAAATAAACAAATGGACCGCAGATGAAAAGAATCATTGAGACACTACACGTTGCCCTATTTGTCGTTGCGTTCGCCCTGCCCGTTCCTTTCGGCGCATTGGCTCAAGATGGCTCGGCCGCGGCCGCGCCCCCGACGCAGTCCGAGTTGCCGAAATGGCTTAGTCGCGGATTGCCGGGTCAGGCGCATGAGGTTTTGGCGCCACTAGTTGGCACCTGGCGGGTCCAGTTGAGCTTCTACGGCACGCTCGGCCGCAGCCCCGATCAGCCGCCGCTCGTGACGGACGATCTCATGAGCCGTCGGCAGTGGTTGGCAGGCGAGCGTTATATCGAAGATACGATGGAGGGGACGCTGGACGGAGCGCCAATCTGGCGCAAAGGCTGGCTCGGCTACAGCATCATGGACGACCGATACGAGTGGATCACGATCGATCCTGTCAATACAACCATGATGTACTACAAAGGCGCCGCCGGATCGGGAAATCAAAGGCCGATCAGCATGTCGGGGGCCTTCACCGACCAAGGCGTCGCGGGCGAAGACACGGTCGGCAAGTCGGTCGGCATGCGCACAGTAATCAAAATCGAGAACAACGATCGCCATGTCTTTGAGCTCTATTTCACACGTCCCGGACAGCAAGAGGCCTTGGCCACGCGCGGCGTCTATACACGGCTGAAAGAGTGAGCGTCCGCTCGAGGGCGGCCCGGCGTCTCATTAGCTCGCTCGGTGCTTGACGGCGCCGGGTCTGAACCATGGAGCCGAGAGTTTGTATGCAGATAGCGGCAAAATACCCGCAAGGCCAATAATTGTCGAACCGGCAGCAATGTCCAGGTTCACGTCCTGAACCCCTGATTTAGAATGTGTGAGCGGGGGGTTCACCAACATCTAAACTCAGGATGCATCATGCCTAGGACTGTTCGCTATTTGACCCATCCGCAGGTTCGGATCGAGCCCGAGAAGACCGTGCCAAACTGGTCGCTGAACGAGATCGGCGCGGGGCGGGTCGTCGCCTTGGCATCGCGTCCTGGATTGCTCGCCCTGACACGGCGGGTAGTTTGTAGCAACGAAACCAAGGCGATCGAGACCGCGCAACCGATTGCAAATGCTCTCGGCGTTGATCTGGAAATGCGCCCTCGCATGCACGAGAATGACCGCAGCGCGACCGGCTTCCTCCCTCCAGAAGAATTCGAGAACACCGCAGATGCCTTCTTTGCCAACCCGTCGCAAAGCGTTCGCGGCTGGGAGACGGCTCAGGATGCGCAGCGCAGGATTGTGGAAGAGGTCGAGACCTGCCTCTCCAGCCCGGGGGTAGGCGATGTGCTGTTCGTCGGGCATGGCGGCATCGGCACGCTCTTGTTTTGTGCCTTATCGGGCTTTGCCATTGATCGCCGGTTCGACCAGGGACCGGGCGGTGGCGGGTGCTGGTTTGAGTTTGAAATTGAGAAGCGCAAACCGTTGGGCGGCTGGCAGCCAATGGAGGTACTGTCGAGGATTCCTAGCCCCTGATATCGCGTCCAGTGGCTGACTTCCGCCCAGATATGCCGCCATCGAGGAGACCAGACCAATGCCAATCATCACCGTCCGATACGCAACAAGCCACGAGGTGAGACCCGAGGACGTGGCCAGTGCGGCGTCGGCAGCATCCACCAGCTTTTTGCGCAAGCGCGCTGACCTGACAGCCGTCATCGCCGAGCCCGTAGATCAATCTCGGTGGTTCATTGCTGGCAAAAGCCTTGCAGAGCACGCGCTGGCGAGCTTCTGGCTAGAGATCCGGATCGTTGAAGGCACCAGCACCAAAGAAGAGCGGGAGCGCTTCATAACCGGCATTTTCGAGGCGATGGGCCAACTGCTGGGACCCCTCCATCACGAAAGTTACGTGCATGTCCATGAGGTCAGGGCCGATGCCTATGGTTTCGGCGGCCGCACGCAGGAGCGGCGCTTCATCGAGGCGCGACCGCTCCCTGCAGTCCCTGGGGCGGACTGATGGTGTCTCCGGCGCCATTTAAACGGAATTGCCAAGTTGATGCACACTCTTTGAACATCTGCACAATCGCGTAGGCCTGTGTCGACGGCTCTGTCGCTCAGGATGCGCCAGCGGCGGCATGCTCACCGCAGGAGATATATGCAATGGCCGACACGACAACACCCCATACCGCGCTTCTCACGGCCCTCGCGACAGAGCATTTCGTGCAGCAATCGGCGATCAGCGCAACCATCAGCGAAATGGCGTCGCGAACGACCATCTACATCATGTCTCTATCGAGCGCTCTAGTGGCGACGGGCTTTGTCGCGCAGTCGCCTGAATTCCTTCAGCCGTTTCTCCTAGCCGTGCTGCCATCGCTCTTTTTGCTGGGTAGCTTCACCGTCCTAAGGTTGATCGATATAGCCGCCGAGAACATGCAGGCCCATATCGGCATCGCCCGGATCAGAGCCTACTATCGAACGCTGGGGGACGATGCTGCTTTTCAGTTTTCCAAAGAGTTCGGCCGCTGGCCAGAAAACGACGCCGAACCGTCGCTGCGTTCCGGGCCGCTCCTGGCGCATCTCACCACAGCCGCGACGATGATCGCTTTCGTAAATGGCATTGTCGCGGCGGCGGGCGTGACCCTTCTAGCACTATATATCGGATCAGCGTTGGCGCCTGCACTGTGCCTTGGTGCCGGCACAACAACCGGCTTGATGATACTTTTCTATTGGTACCAACGCCTTCGAACGAAAGGCATGGTCCGTCTCGCCAAAGCTTATGGCCCTGCAAAGAGCGTTCTTTGAGCGGGAGGTCAATGCAGTATTGGCGCAACCACGACTTCCAGCGCGGTGACCGGCGCTGTCTGCTTCCAGGAATCAGCAAAGCTGATCTTTACGGCCGACATAGACAAATTCCAACGTGTGGCAATTTAATTGACTACGATACTAAGGTATCAACACGACCTTGCCGGTCGAGCGGCGCTTGTCCAGAACCCGGTGTGCTTCGCTGGCCTGGTCGAGCGCGAAGCGGCTGCCTGTCGTCACCAAAAGCTCTCCGCTGGCGGCTAGATGGAAAAGCTCTGACAGGCTACCGCGGAGCACGTCTGGAGAAAGCAGCGGCAGCAGGGCAAACCCTCTCAGCGATTGGTTTCGATTGATCATCGCCTCCAGATCGGAGGCGCCGAGCGCGTATCTGCCCAGGGCGGCAAACACCAGTTCGCCGCAAGGCGCAAGCGCGGCGAGCGTTGCCGCCGTCATCGAGCCGCCGACAGTATCGTAGACGATATCGACGCCAGCGCCGCCTGTTGCTTCCCGGACCCGCGCTACCCAATCCACACTGGAATAGTCGATGCCCGCATCGGCTCCAAGCGACAGGGCAAGATCGAGCTTGGCCCGGCTGCCGGCGGCAGCGATCACTGCGCCGGCGCCTTGGCGCTTGGCCAGTTGGACCAGCAACGAGCCAACACCGCCGGCGGCGGCAAGGACCAGCACCGACTTGCCCTTTGGCGGGCTTTGCCGCAGCAGATGGAAGGCCGTCAGTCCCTGCACCATCAAGGCCGTCGCGGCTTCGAATGAGAGCGTGTCCGGCAGAGGCACGGCCAGCTTTGCGTCGATCGTCACATAGTCGGCATAGCCGCCAAAGGGACGCGTTGAAGCGAACAGCGGCGCCGCGACGCGTCTCCCGGTCAGCGACGTGTCCACTCCTTGCCCGACCGCCTCCACGATCCCGGCAGCCTCGACGCCGAGGACCATCGGCAAGTCCGGTGTCACCGCGTAGCGATCCGCGCGCATCAGCACTTCGAAGAAATTCACGCCGGCTGCATGAACGCGGATCAGCACCTCGCCTGGTTGCGGCTCAGGCTTCGGCATTTCGACGACGTCGAGGACGTCGGGAGCGCCGAAACGATTCAGTTGAATGGCTCTCATGGCATGCACCCATCGCTATGGCATCGGCTGCTGTTTGCCACTATCTGCCTGATCGCGACTACACACTCATTTGTCCGCTGCTGACCAGAAGGTGACCATGGCCAAGCTGACCAAGAAGCTGCCAACCAAAAGACTGCCGATGCTGCCGGCGGAACGCGCTTTGAAAGTGATCTCGGGCCGATGGAAGGCTGTCATTCTCTACCATCTCTTCGACGGCCCCCGGCGGCTGTCGGTGCTGAAGACGCTGGTGCCCAACATCACGCAGAAAGTGCTGATCCAGCAGCTTCGCGAAATGGAAGAACACGGCCTTATCAGACGCGAGATCTTTGCCGAGGTTCCCTCACGCGTCGAATATTCGGCGACGCGCCTCGGCCTCAGCCTCGAGCCTATCCTTCTGGCGCTCTGTGAGTGGGGCCAGCACCACGCAGATGAGCTAAATGAGGTGGACCGCCTTGCCGACTGCATCATCAGGCCACGGCAGGCACAGCAGGTACATCTCGGTTCCAGGAACTGAAAAGGGCGGCGCAAGCGCCGCCCCATATCCTTGGGAGGATAATCTCGAATCAGCGGCTCACGCCGCCTTGACTTCGTCGGCCACGGCATCGGCCCGGCGGGCTGCCTTCAGGACCTTGGCCCACCAGGCAACGTCGTTGACGAGCGCGGTGGCCGCCTGATTCAGGTGCTCTAGTTCCTCGAGCTTCTTGTCACCTTGCCGGACAGCAAGGAAATCGCCCCACGCAATGTGGACGGCGGACTTGACCGGCGCCATCTGCAATTCCACGGCATACAATCTAAGCTGCTCGACTGCGCGCGAGCCACCGACGCTGCCATAACCGACGAAACCGGCAGGCTTCTTGTTCCATTCATTGGCAGCGTAGTCGATGGCGTTCTTCAGCACGGCAGTCGGGCCATGATTGTATTCGGCGGCGGTGAAGATGAAACCGTCGAATTCCGCAACCTTCTTCTGCCAGCGCAACGCCACTTCATTCTGCGACGGCGCCCAGGCGGACGATGCGACCTCGTCGAAGAACGGCAGCGGAAAGTCGCGCAGGTCGACCACTTCCACATCGATGTCGGCATGCGACTTGGCGATCTTGGCGATCCACTGGGTCGGAACGTCGGCAAATCGTGCGGCGCGGGTCGAACCGACGACAATGGCGATTTTGGGCTTGGACATAGAGGGGCTCTCCTTTAGGCAAATTTCTGGTATCGTTTAGATACCTGAGCTATATGAGTGACCGAGCTCACGACGCGCAAGGAGGCACCTTTTTGTTACCAAGGCACCCGCACCGCACCGAGGACTGCCGCGCCATCTCGGAAATCCTGCAGCGCGTAGGCGACAAATGGACCGTGCTGGTCGTCGGCAAGCTCGGTGACGGGCCGCTGCGCTTCAACGAGCTGCGCAGCGCCGTTGGCGGTATTTCGCAGAAGATGCTGACCACCACCTTGCGCGGGCTGGAGCGCGACGGCTTCGTCACCCGGACCGTGTTTCCGACCATTCCGCCGCGCGTCGATTATGAGCTGACCGATCTTGGCTACGAGCTTCTTGTGCCGGTCGGTGCGCTCGGCGAATGGGCGCGCAAGAACACCGATCGCGTCAAGGCCGCGCGGGCGAGGTTTGATGGGATTCATGCCTGAAACTCTTGCGCTGCAAGGGTTTGCGCGCGGCGCGTAGCGCAGACGAATTCTTCGGCTGCATCTGCATTCCGGCCCGCAGACGGCTTTCGGTGCGTTTCGACTTCGGGCCCGATTGACCACCCTGCATGGCGCAGGCCGCCTCTTTGCCGTCACCGCGCCGGTGTCCAACGTCGTTGCAACGCGGATTCCGCTCCTGATCACTTGCCGCTTGAGAGTGTGGTTTTCGGAGGCGCCACTGGCTTCGGCCTCGTCTCGTTTGATCTCGGTTTAGGCGGTTGCGGCGAACAGGTCGAACAAGGCTGCAAGCGCCTCCCAATGCGCCGTTCAGCAATCGTTGACGCATTGTCTTTTCCCTCATGCCCTGCCGGACATGGTCACGGAAACGTGCGAACGCGAAGCATCACACAGCATCGCTATTCGCATCTCTTTGCGGGAGGCTGGCAGCGGCGGTGCCGTTGACTTCCAGCTGACTACATCCAGCCGGTCAGCCTTCCGCCGGAACCGCCTTCGGCTTGCCTTCGCCGTCCAGCGCCACCATGACGAAATCGGCATGGGTGACCTTCTCCATCAGGTCGGAGAGGTAGCGTTGCGCCCATGCCTCGACCTTGAGCGTCATCGAGGTACGGCCGACGCGCTCGACATGCGTATAGATGCACAGCGTGTCGCCGATCTTCATCGCTTTGGCGAACGACATTTCCTTCACCGCTGCCGTCACCACGCGGCCCTTGGCGCGCTCGGCGGCGCGGATGCCGCAGGCAAGGTCCATCTGCGCCATCACCCAGCCGCCGAAGATATCGCCCGCCGCATTGGCGTCCGAAGGCATGGCCAACGTCCTGAGCGTCAGATCGCCGATCGGCCGTCCATCCGCATAATGCACCATGCGCCAAATTTCCCTCGATATCGATCTTCTCCCGATCCCGTATCGGGATGGCAACGGTGCGTCAACGCGCCGCCAGCCGGCAATGTCGCAGTTTGAAGCTCGGCTATTGGCGTCCGTTGCCAATGAGCGCGTAGCGGATGGAGCCGACCGCGGGAGGTCTCGGCGCTTGTGCCACCGGATTCGCGCGTCGCCCGCCAGGATGATTTCCGTGATTGTTTCAAGTGGTGAACGCCGGTTGTCGGGGAGCACCATCGGTGGTTACCTTGATGGCAATTTGGGAGGACAGCCTCATGCCCGGCAAGCGGGCGAAACGATGAGATTGGAGGAGACGATGCCAGGCGTTGAAACCGCGATTAGGGAACTGCTGGAGCGTCGATCGGCCGCCATGGGCGCCAAAGACATCGAGTGGCTTATGTCCCTGTACTCCAACGACATAGTCTATTTCGACCTCGTACCGCCGCTTCGATATGTGGGATCCAACGCCCTTCGCGAGCGGTTCTTAGATTGGTTTCCCCGCTGGTCTGGTCCGATTGGCCAGGAGCTTGGCCAACTGGATGTCGCGGCCGGCGACGCGGTTGCCGCCGCATGGATGCTTATCCGAGCGCATGGCGCCCTGAAAACAGGCGCGAAAGTCGACTACTGGGTGCGCGTGAGCAATGCATTTCGTCGATCTGGAGACAGATGGACGATCACGCACGAGCACGTTTCCCTCCCCGTCGACATGCGGAGCAGGACAGCAGTCTTGGACTTGACCCCATAGTATCGCTGGGAAGCTCAGTGACGCCGGACGAATGCGCCGTCTAGGATAGAGCCTGAGTTCCGAAGCCCGCCCGCGTCTATCATGCAAACCTGTGGTTTCATCGTGAAGCACCTGACATGAAGCTTACTTTTCAGCCTCTGACGCCTGATCTATGGCCCGCGCTCGGGGACCTGTTCGGTGAGAGCGCCGTCTGCAGTCGCTGTTGGTGTATGTATGGGCGTATCGGCAGTTCTTATCGAAAGCGACCAGGTGAGGAAAACAAGGCCGCGTTCCGGCAAGCCGTCGAGAATAGTCCCTCCCCAGGCATGCTTGCTTTCGACGGCGAGACTGCTGTCGGCTGGTGCCAGGTGACACCGCGAGATGCCGTGCCTTGGCTCGATCGGCTGTGGCAGCTCAGGCGGGTGGATGATGCGCCGGTCTGGTCCTTGTCCTGCCTCTACGTGCGAAAAAGATACCGCCGGCAGGGCGTCACGTCCCACCTGATCGCAGCGGCGCTGGAAGTTGTAAGGCGCACAAATGCCCCTGCGCTCGAAGCCTATCCTTTTGATGCCGATGTGTCGCCGAGCGCTTCCGGCTGCGGATACGCCTCCACCTTCGCTCGCGCCGGGTTCAGGGTCGTCGCCCGCAGGGTGCCAGCCCGCCCGATCATGCGTTATGATTTCAAGTTAAATGCTTGATGATGGCGTGCGATGCTTGGACCGCTTGCCCACGAGGCAAAGGCCGCTTCGGCCAGGACCCCGAAGGCAAACGATGTGCCGGTCGCTTTTTTCACAAGCGATGCCGGAAGCTCCGGTGATCGCGGCGGCTTGCGGCGTCTAGGTTGAGCAAAAATCCGGAGCCGTCGCGCATCCATCATGCAGACCTATGATTTCATCGTCGTCGGCTCCGGCTCGGCCGGCTCGGTTCTGGCCGAAAGACTATCGGCCTCGGGCCGCTTCTCGGTGTTGGTGCTCGAGGCCGGCGGCACCGACCGGCGCTTCTACGTCCAGATGCCGCTTGGCTACGGCAAGACCTTCTTCGACCCGGCCGTCAACTGGAACTACAAGGCCGAGCCGGACCCCGGCCTCGCCGGCAACGTCGATCACTGGCCGCGCGGCAGGCTGCTCGGCGGCTCGAGCTCGATCAACGCCATGGTCTGGATCCGGGGCGCGCGCGAGGATTTCGACGCTTGGGCAGCGGCCGGCAATCCCGGCTGGGGCTTCGACGACCTGCTGCCTGCCTTCAAGGCGCTCGAGGACAATCAGGCCGGCGCCGATCAATGGCGCGGTGGCGGCGGTCCGTTGCACATCACCGATTGCTCTAAGGCTGTCCACCCGCTGACCAAGCGCTACCTCGCGGCTGCCAGCCAGGCCGGCCTGCCGTTCAACCCGGATTTCAACGGCGCGTCACAGGAAGGCGTCGGCATCTATCAGATCACCACCAGGAATGGCCGCCGAATGTCGGCCGCCCGCGCCTTCCTGCGCCCCGCCATGAAGCGCAAAAATGTCCGCGTCGAGATCAACGCGCTAGCGACCAGGATCCTGTTCGAGGGCAAGCGCGCCGTTGGTATCGAATATCTCCAGAACGGCGAAACGAAGACCGCGCGCGCCGGCCGCGAGGTCATCCTGTCGGGTGGCTCGATCAACTCGCCTCAATTGCTGCAGCTTTCCGGGGTCGGCCCGTCGGCCCTGCTCGGCGCTGTCGGCATTCCCGTCGTCCATGCCAATGAGAATGTCGGGGCGAACCTGCAGGACCATGTCGGCATCAACTACACCTTCAAGGGCAGGCTGCCGACGCTCAACCAGATCCTGCGCCCTTGGTGGGGCAAGCTCATGGTCGGCATGCAATACATCCTCATGCGCTCCGGCCCGCTGTCGCTGTCGATGAACAATGCCGGCGGCTTCTTCCGCACCGACCCGGCGGCGGCACGGCCCAACATGCAGCTCTACTTCCAGGCGTTCTCGACCGTCATCCCGAAGAGCGGTGAGCGCCCTATCCTGACGCCCGACCCGTGGCCGGGCTTTTCCATCGGCCTGTCCAACTGCCGACCGTCGAGCCGTGGCGAGATCATGATCCGCTCCAGCAATCCGCTTGACTATCCGAAGATCTTCGCCAACGCCTATTCGACCGAGGCGGACGTGGCCGAAATGCTGGCGGCAGTGAAGTTCGTGAGGAAGATCGCCTCTATGCCGGCGATGGCCGACATCATCGAGGAAGAGGTGTTGCCAGGTCCGTCAATCACCTCAGACGCCGATCTCATTCAGGATTTCAGGAAGCGCTCCGGCACCGTCTACCACCCGGTCTCGACCTGCCGCATGGGGCCGGACGCTGCCCAAGCCGTCGTCGACCCGCGCCTGCGGGTTCACGGCCTCGCTGGCTTGCGCGTCGTCGACGCCTCGATCTTTCCCGATAACATCACCGGCAACACCAACGCCGCCTCGATCATGACCGGATGGAAGGGCGCCGAATTGGTTCTGGAGGATCAAAAATGAAAATCACCGACGTCAAAACCTGGGTCGTCGGCAATCCGCCGCCCGGCATCGGCGGCAAGTATTTCATCTTCGTCAAGCTCACCACCGACGGCGGCGTCGTTGGCTATGGCGAGGCCTATAACGCCACTTTCTCCGCGCATGTCACCGCCAGGATGGTCGAGGATATGGCCGAGCGCTATCTCGTCGGCCGCGATCCGCACGACATCGAGAACTTTTTCCGCCGTGCCTATTCCTCCGGCTTCACCCAGCGTCCGGACGTTTCCGCGATGGGCTGTTTCTCGGCGCTCGAAATGGCCTGCTGGGACATTATCGGCAAGGAAGCCGGCAAGCCGGTCTACAAGCTGCTCGGCGGGCAGGTGCACGAGACGCTGCGTTCCTACACCTATCTCTACCCGCACACCGGCAGCGTCCATTCGGAGGATGCGCGCGGCAAGAACGTCTACAACGATCCCGACCTGGCGGCCGAATGCGCGCTCGAATATGTCGAGCAGGGCTTCAATGCCGTCAAGCTCGACCCGGCTGGCCCCTACACCGCCTTTGACGGTCATCAGCCGCGCCTCGTCGACATCGATCTCTCCGTCCGCATGGTCAAAGCGATCCGTAAGGCGGTCGGCACAAGGGCCGACATCCTGTTTGGCACGCACGGCCAGTTCACCGCATCGGGCGCGCTGCGCATGGCCCGCGCCATCGAACCCTACGACCCCCTGTGGTTCGAGGAGCCGGTGCCGCCCGATATGCCAGAAGTGATGGCGCAGGTGGCGCGCGGCACGTCGATCCCGATCGCCACCGGCGAGCGGCTGACGACCAAGTTCGAATTCGCCCGCGTCATCGAGAACCGTGCCGCCACCATCCTGCAGCCCGATCTCGGCCGATCCGGCGGCATTCTCGAAACCAAAAAGATCGCCGCCATGGCCGAGGCCTATCACATCCAAATCGCGCCGCACTGCTATTGCGGGCCGATCGTCGGTGCAGCCAACATCCAGCTTGCGGTGACCTTGCCCAACTTCCTCATCCTGGAATCGCTGAAGCAGTGGGACGGTTTTCACGAAAAGCTGCTGAAGAAGAAGATCGAGTGGCAGGACGGCAACGTCATTCCGTCGAAGGAGCCAGGCCTTGGCGTCGAGCTCGACGAGGCCGTCTGCGAGGCGCATCCCTGGACCGGCACGGACCTGCATTTGCAGATGATGCAGACGCCGTTGATGCCGTGATCGCGCGAGAGCTATGCCTTCATCGCACGCCGGGTTTCCGGCTAAGATCGAGTTCTGCCATCAGGTAATTGCCACGCAATTCCAGCATGTTGGCCGGATCGCCGGAATCACGCCCGAAAGGACTTGAATCAGTCTCTCAACACGTTGATTCAATATCTGAGCGTCAGCGCGCCGGGCAGGATCTCGAAGGTCGCTGGTATGCGCCCCGGCGATTCACCGTCTATGTCGACGAGCGCGGCGTTCTTTTGCACATCGCCGAGCGGTTCGACAACCACTTTCTTGCCGCGCAAAATGGTGATTGCCGGATGGTCGCGATGCCGCCCGCCATAGAGCAGCCGGATGTCCCAGATCAGTTTCAGCTTGCCCGCCGCGCGCAGGATGACGATGTCGAATAGTCCATCGTCCATTTCGGCATCCGGCGCGATCATCATGCCGCCGCCGAAGAATCTTCCGTTGGCCACCGCCACCAGCGCCACCCGCGCCTCGACCGGGACGCCGTCGTCGACGGTGATCACAACGTCCTGAAACCGGTAGCGCATGAATTCCCACACGGTGCGCCAGTAGAACAGCGCCTTGGCCGACACCCTGCCCTTGCGCTTGTCGGCGTTGACCGCGCGGTCGGTGGCGCCCGAAAGCCCGAGGCTGGCGATGTTGATGAAATGGCGGCTGGCCAGCGCGCCATGATCGTCGACATAGGAGATGCGGCCGGCATCGACCTTGCGAGCTTTGGCCTGGGCGATACGCTTCAGCGTCAGGTCGACCTCAGCAGGCAGGCCGAGCCCGCGGGCGAAATCGATGCCGGCGCCGCAAGGCAGCAGGCCGAGCTCGGCCGTCCGGCCGCTTTCTGCGAACGCCTGCAACAGCCCGTCGGCCACTTCGCTGGCGGTGCCGTCGCCGCCCGCCGCGATCACCAGGTCGAAGCCGCTGGCGGCAAGGACGAGCGCCAGCCGTTCAGCGTCGCCGGTCGCCTGTGTTTCGCGCAGCTCGAAATCGCCGAAATGTCTCTTGAGCGAAGCATTGACCTCGGGCCAATGCCGTTTGAGCCGGCCGCCGCCGGCAATCGGATTGAGAATCACCCCGACCTTCAAGAACGTCCTCCCCAAAGGCCAGCAACGACACTGCTGTCCTAAAAGCCCTTTGCCGGCATTGAAGCCCGCGCCGCTCTGTGGAGCAAGGGCCGAATGTCTGATCATGCTGCTCGCCGCAGATCAGGGCGTGTCCGGCCCCCCTGCATCTCGTCCAAAAAAACGCTGCGCCGCCGAGCTCAGTCCCCGATAATCCCGCTATTCACAGGCTCGTCGCTGTTTCGCCGAACGCTTATCCCCCGTATATTAAACCCATCTCAGGCGGCTACCGATCGCCAAGTCGAAAGGCAAGGCGAAACGGCGGATTTCCTGAGGCCCGTACGGCCCCGAATGAAGGCAGGCTTGCCTGTTTTGAGGAGGGATGCCGAGACCTACGGGGCCGCGGAAAGCGTGCGAACGCCTACGGCGGACCGATGCTGCCATGAAGGACGGCAAAAACCTTCGATGGCGCGCTGGACGAAGCTCGCAAGGGTAGAGACTGGCGAGGTTCCGAACGGACGCTGCCCTCGGGCAGTGGCTGGCAGGACCGTCAACATCAAGGCCGGCATGGCGCGACGTCTTTACGGAAGTTGCTGCCGCGACCGTGTCCTGATCTGACAGGGAGGCGCTGGGAGAAATCCCGGCGCCGACTGTTTTTGGGCTCCTGTCGCTATCCGACCGTCTGCTTCACTTGAACCAGCCGTCAGGTTCGAACACGTCTACGATTGGTGAGACCTTTCGGCCACAGTCGGCGACCGTGAAAAATTGCGTGGCGCCCGTCACGCTCATTCCACAATCGCGGCCAAATCCCGCCTTGATCCACAGCGATTGATGAGCTTTCAGCGTCGCGTGTCCTTTTCGGCCACGCGAACGATCCCAGTGATATTTGGCAGAGCAACTCAAAAGGCATAAAACCGTGATCAAGACCGCCCTTGTCGCGATGACCATCGTCGGTTGCGACTGCGACGCCAAGCTTTGCGAATATATCGGTGAGACGCCGGCCAAGTGGTCGACCATCGCCGATTGCGAAGCGGCCATGAAAAGCCAGATGCTGCACCAGCGTAATTTCAACTATCCGCTCGTCTCCGGCATCTGTCGCACGACGCAGACGCCGTCGTCACAGCTTGCCACGACGGCCTCCACGCCTGAGTTGACGACGGCAACGCAGAACGCCACCGACCCGCTCCCCTCAGAATTGAGCCGTCGCCCCAGCGTTGCGGTCGGGGCGCAGGCAACGGCGATGGAAACGGAGGCTGCCAGGCCGGTTGCCTATGAAGCGGCGGTCGATGGCGGTCGCGCCGTGCTCTATCGCACGAAGACCGGCTACGCCGTGGTCAAGACCGACCTCGGCCGCGCCGCATCCGCAACGATCGGCCTGGCGAAGCGGTCGGCTGACTGGCTGGCGGCCAAGATGCCCAGCGGCTAACTCGCCGCCTCGTCCCTTGCGCCGATCTTGCGCACCAGCGCGGCCGTCGCCAGCATCGTGCCCATGTCTGATATCATCGGCGCGACATGCTTGGCGTAGTCGAGCGGCACGGACATATCAGGCAGCTCGAAGAAGTCCTTCGTCTGCGGCAACAGCAGAAAACCGTCGCTGCCATTGAGCGCAACCCGCGCCGGATCATCAGGCCGTGTCTCGCTAAGCCATGTCAGTGCCTGCGCCAGCCGGCCGCTTACCAGTGGCTGCGCCGCCTCGACATTGTCGGTG
Source organism: Mesorhizobium sp. M6A.T.Cr.TU.016.01.1.1 (assembly GCF_003952585.1). Classification (NCBI taxonomy): domain Bacteria; kingdom Pseudomonadati; phylum Pseudomonadota; class Alphaproteobacteria; order Hyphomicrobiales; family Phyllobacteriaceae; genus Mesorhizobium; species Mesorhizobium sp. M6A.T.Cr.TU.016.01.1.1. The sequence goes on along the minus strand of NZ_CP034452.1, from coordinate 3,959,919 downwards.
CGGAAGTCGTAGGCGGCATCGAGCTCGGGCACGCCGCATGACAATTCCTGCATCTTGCTAGCGAACATGCCGCGGAAGAAGCCGACGGCCATGTTGGCCCGCCGCGCCGCCACCAATATGCCGGGAAACGGCACGACGGTCTCGAAGGCGACGACGACGCCCTTGAATGCTATCGTTCCGCTCTTGCCCGTGCCTTGCCGGAGATCCGCTTCGTAAAGCTCGAATGGAAATCCCTCGTAGCGGCCGGATATGACGTCGTCGAAGCGCTTGCTGTTGAACGTGCCGATCGTCTCGCGCGGCAGCCGATCGAACGAATTCGGAGTCACGTCATGCTCGTAGCGCATATCCCTGATGAAACCGAAGATGATCGGCAGCAGTGTCTTGCGGAACGATTGCTGCAACGTGCTCGTCGGCTTGACCGCCTGGAAATAGAGCAGGATCGCCGCCACGAACCCGACGACATAGAGCAGCACATGCGGCGTCGAGAACCATCGCTCGTAGGGATCGGCGACCATATTGAAGAGCCAAGCCATAAGCGCCACGAACACCAGCACCAGGCCGACGAACAACGGCACCCGCCAGCGGACTTGCCGGTAGGCAGAAGCCCGCCTGGCCTCATAGGCCTCGAGATTCCTTTTGATGTCGGCGATGTCAGTTTCGTCAGGCATGAAATCCGCTGCTTCCATCGCCATCCCCGTCGAAAGACCGATCACCCAGCTCGGACAATAGCTGATTTTGCCGAAAGTCGCGCGACTACAGCGGTGGGATGGTGAGCCCGCACGATTTGTCTGAGCCACCAGTCAACACAGCCATCAATTCCCGTTACCAAAAACCGTATCCAGACGCGCCAAAACCTTTTGCCTTAATGCACCCTCCAGCGCCTCGACTGGAACCAGCCGCTCGTGGTCACCAGCCCGCAGCCGCATGAAGGTATGCAGCCGGTAGGCGACAATGGCGCCACGCGTGCCAGCATCAGCGCTGATATCCACGGTCAGGATGCCCCCGATGCGGCCGGGCCAGGGCTGGCGCGCAAAGGCGGTGCCAAGAAAATCGCCGAGCCCATAGGCGACGAGCGCCTTGCCGATCCGCTCCACCGGCTGCAAGACGTGGGCATGGTGGCCGGCTATCAGCCCGACGCCTTGCGCGGCCAAATGCTGTGCCAGTGCCCGTGTTGCGGCCTGGGGAAAGTGCCGGAACTCCCAATCCCAATGTGGCACCGCGCAGGCGAGGTCGACGGCGGCGCCGCGCGGCCATTGTGCCGGGTCGCCTTGCATTGACACACGGCCCGCGAACGCAGCCGCGCCGGCATTGCGCCACAGCGTGAAAGCGGCAAAGCCTATTGTCAGCGGCCCGACCGCAAGGCGCTCGACCGGACCGGCGACGGCGGTACCGATGCTGCGGATGCCGAGACGGTTCAGCGCCGCCACGGTCTTGTCGAAACCCTCGACGCCCTGGTCGAGCACATGATTGTTGGCGAGCGACAAAACCAGCTTCTCATGCGAGATGCCGGCGGCCGCCAGCGCCTCGGCGAGAAACCGCTCGGTCATGGCATGATGGGTGCCAAGCTTCGTGCCCATCGCCGCGCTCGGTCGCTCCACCACCGGGCTTTCGCAATTGCCGACCACAAGGTCGGCGGAGGCGAGCAGCGCCTTGATAGCCGGGTCGCATTGCGGCGCTGTTCGATTGGCCACCGCCGAGATATCACCGACAAAGGCGAGCTGCACCGTTCGCGCCGGTGGCGGCTCGATCATCGTTCCTGCCGCTGGCGCAAAACCATCGCCGTCGCCACTAAGCGTCGGCTTCAGGAAACGTGGCAGCCAAGACAATTTGTAGGAAAGCGGATAGTTCGACACGCGCAGCCTGCACCGGAATGAACGGCCACGGTAGACGATGAGCCCGATATAGCGAAGCGCTTCCGTTCGGATTCATATGGGCGAGGCGCCTGCGACAGGCGCGACACGCGAAATGCATGTATGGTCGGCATGAAGCCCTGGAGGACCAAGATGACGCGATTTTCGAGCCTGCTGGCATTCGCCCTTATTCTGCTGCTGCCGGTTGCTTCCGCTGATGCCGCATCCCCCGAACCGGCCGCCCTGTTCGAGGCAAAAACCGTAGCGGACCGCAACAGCACGCTTACCGCACTCGAAGCCGCCGCGCCCGGTGATCCCGCGTCGGCTTACGCCGCCGGCGCCGGCCAATTCTTCACCGCGCTGGAGATCCTGGCCGGCGGCCTGCATCGCCATGGTTTCGAGAGCCCGCAATCGTTCATGCTGCCGCTGATGCGGCTGCCGGTGCCGGACAATCCCAATCCCGAACCGCTGACTTACGATGACTTCCGCGCCATCCTGGTCGCCTTCCGCGACCGGCTGCAGAAATCCGCCGCCACACTTGGGTCCGTGCCTGCCGGTGCCGATATCGGCATGGAGGTCGACCTCATGCGTCTCGGCATCGATCTCAACGAGGACGGCCAGATCGCGCCGGACGAAAGTGCCGCCGCGATCATGGCGTCTCTGTCACGCGGCGGCGGTGCGCCATACGCGGCCGCACCTGCCCTCACCTTCCGCTTCGACCGCGCCGACGGCTACTGGGTGCAGGGCTATGCCGAGTTCCTGATGGCGCAGGCGGACTTCTGGCTGGCGCATGACTTCAGGACCATGTTCGACGGCTCCTTCCACATGCTATTCCCACGCGCCAAGCTGCCGCTGCAGGACACGCTCGTTCCGCCGGACGGCGGCATGGGCGGAAGCATGTTATCGTCCGAATGGCGCTTGGCCGATTTCATCTCGCTGGTGCATCTGGTTAACTGGCCGGTGGTCGAGCCGGAGCGCCGGCAGGCGGCACGCCGCCATCTCATGGAGATGATCCGGCTGTCGCGCGAGGACTGGAAGGCGATCCGCGCCGAGACCGACAACGACCGTGAATGGCTGCCCGGGCCGCAACAGAAAGGTGCCAGCCCGCTCACCGGCCTGGAGGTCGGCGAGGAGCAGGTCCAAGCCTGGCACGCCGCGCTTGATATGGCCGAGGATCTGCTCGAAGGTCGCACCTTGCTGCCGCATTTCCGCATCGCCGACAAAGGCATCGACATGAAGCGCTTCTTCGACGAGCCGAAGCCCTTCGATCTGGTGCTGTCGATCACCGGCCCGGCGATCGCACCCTATCTCGAAAGCGGGAAGATCCTCACCAGCGAGGAATTTGACCAGATCCAGCGCCAGTTCGGCGGCGCCGGGTTTTTGACGTTTGCGCTGTGGTTTAACTGAGGGCGTGTTTCAACATCGCTCCTGACACCCTTGTGTCAGCAGCTTAAGTTCGTCCCGCGCCCCTCGTCACTCCGCTCTTTCCATTTCGGCCGATACCTCCCATATTCGGGGCATGGCCAAACTTCCTGACAAAAAGACGCCGCCGCCGGCGCGTGATGATCGCGCTTCGCCGCCCAAGCGGCGCAGCCCGCTGACCGATTTCCTCGATGCATCGGAGCCGTTGCACAAGGGCGGCTTCGCCGAGGCGCCGCAGGCCGAATTCTCAGGCACGCCGCTGACCGGCTCGATCGCCGATTGGGCCGAGCAGATAGAGCAGGAAGCCGAGCGCCAAATCTCCCCCCTTGAGGGGGAGATGTCGCCGAAGGCGACAGAGGGGGTCGGCAAAGGAAGTGCTCAGCATAAGGAACCGTCGAGCCCGGCCGCACCGACCCCACCCGACGGCTCCGCCGCCACCCTCCCCTCAAGGGGGAGGGAAGGCGCCAAGGCGAAAAAAATCCCCGAGCGCTCCTCCTCCCCCGGCCGCACGGCGCGAGGAACCTCGATGGGCGGCGCGGCTTCGGCCAGGGAGCGCACCGCGGCCGGCCTCAATCCGGTCGCCGGCCTCGATGTTTCGCTGGAGGAAGCCGAGACGATGGCCTCCGGCGGTGTCACCGCCACTGTCGCCGCGCTGTCGGCGCTGATCGAATCCGGCAACCCGCTGCACAAGGACGGCGTGCTGTGGACACCGCACCGCCCGGCCCGGCCCGAAAAATCCGAAGGCGGCATCGCCATCAAGATGGTGTCGGATTTCGAGCCGGCCGGCGACCAGCCGACGGCGATCAAGGATCTTGTCGAAGGCGTCAACGACAATGACCGCACCCAGGTGCTGCTCGGCGTCACCGGCTCGGGAAAAACCTTCACCATGGCCAAGGTGATCGAGGAGACGCAGCGTCCTGCTCTGATCCTCGCCCCCAACAAGACGCTGGCCGCACAGCTCTATTCCGAGTTCAAGAAATTCTTCCCGGAAAACGCCGTCGAGTATTTCGTCTCCTACTACGACTACTACCAGCCGGAAGCCTATGTGCCTCGGACGGATACCTTCATCGAGAAGGAATCGTCGATCAACGAACAGATCGACCGCATGCGCCACTCGGCGACGCGCTCGCTGCTGGAGCGCGACGACGTCATCATCGTCGCCTCGGTGTCCTGCATCTACGGTATCGGCTCGGTCGAGACCTATACGGCGATGACCTTTCAGATGCAGATCGGCGACCGGCTCGACCAGCGGGCGCTGCTCGCCGACCTCGTCGCTCAGCAATACAAGCGTCAGGATATCAACTTCGTCCGCGGCTCGTTCCGCGTGCGCGGTGACACGATCGAGATTTTTCCGGCTCACCTTGAGGATCGCGCATGGCGCATTTCGCTGTTCGGCGACGAGATCGAGGCGATCACTGAGTTCGACCCGCTGACCGGCCAGAAGACCGGCGAGTTGAAGAGCGTCAAGATCTACGCCAATTCGCACTATGTCACGCCGCGCCCGACCCTCAATCAGGCCATCAAGTCGATCAAGGAAGAGCTCAAGCACCGGCTGGTCGAACTCGAACGGTCCGGTCGCTTGCTCGAGGCGCAGCGGCTGGAGCAGCGCTGCCGTTTCGATCTGGAGATGCTGGAAGCGACCGGCTCCTGTGCCGGCATCGAGAACTATTCGCGCTATCTCACCGGCCGCCAGCCGGGCGATCCGCCGCCGACCCTGTTCGAGTACATTCCCGACAATGCGCTGGTCTTCATCGACGAAAGCCATGTCACCGTGCCGCAGATCGGCGGCATGTATCGCGGCGACTTTCGCCGCAAGGCGACGCTGGCCGAATACGGCTTCCGTCTGCCGTCCTGCATGGACAACCGGCCGCTGCGCTTTGAGGAGTGGGATGCCATGCGCCCGCTCTCCGTCGCGGTTTCGGCGACGCCCGGCGGCTGGGAAATGGAGCAGTCCGGTGGCGTCTTTGCCGAGCAGGTCATCCGACCGACCGGCCTGATCGATCCGCCGGTCGAGGTGCGTCCGGCCAAGACCCAGGTCGACGACGTCGTCGGCGAAATCCGCGACACGACAAAAGCCGGCTACCGCACGCTGGTCACAGTGCTGACCAAGCGCATGGCCGAGGACCTCACCGAATATCTGCACGAGCAGGGCATCCGCGTCCGCTACATGCACTCCGACATCGACACGCTTGAACGCATCGAGATCCTGCGCGACCTGCGCCTCGGCGCCTTCGACGTGCTGGTCGGCATCAACCTTTTGCGCGAAGGCCTCGACATCCCGGAATGTGGTTTCGTCGCCATTCTCGATGCCGACAAGGAGGGCTTCCTGCGCTCGGAAACCTCGCTGATCCAGACCATCGGCCGCGCCGCCAGAAACGTCGACGGCAAGGTCATCCTCTACGCCGACCAGGTCACCGGCTCGATGGAGCGGGCGATGGCGGAAACCAACCGCCGTCGCGAAAAGCAGATGGAGTGGAACGCCGCCAACGGCATCACCCCGGAATCGGTCAAGTCGCGCATCTCCGACATCCTGGACTCGGTCTACGAGAAGGATCATGTCCGCGCCGACATCTCGCAGTTCACCGACAGCGCCGGCGCGATGATGGGCAACAACCTGAAAGCCCATCTCGACGCGATGGACAAGCAGATGCGCGACGCCGCCGCCAATCTCGACTTCGAGAAGGCCGCCCGCATCCGCGACGAGATCAAGCGGCTGCGCGAGATGGAGCTGTCCATTTCCGACGATCCCCTGGCCAAATATGCCGACATGGAAAGCCCGGTTTCGGGCCGCGAGAAGGGCAAGCACAACAAGGGCGTGGCCAAACATCGTACAGCAGAGGAACAGGAGCGTTTCCGCAAACTAGACGCGGCACGTGCCGCCGAAGAGGCGGCCCGACCCAACCTCTTCCACAAGCCGGCGCTCGACGAGATGGGCGCCGACGGCGCCGTGCCGGTGAAGAAGCCGCTGTTTTCGAAGCCGTCACTGGACGATATGGGGCCTGGCACCGACATGACGACGCCGTCAGGCGCAGTGTCCCGTTCGCTGTTCAAGAAGCAGTCGGCGCAGGAGGCGCACGGCTCCGATTTCGGTATTCCCGGCGAACCGGCCAAACCGCTGTTCAAGAAGAACTCGCTCGACGAGATGACGGTGCGGCGCACGGAAAAGCCGGTCGAGGGAAAAGTACCGGCCAAGCCGCAGCCGATCTCCCCCCAAGTGGGGGGCGATTCCGCCAAGCCGATCGTTCGCCAGCGCGCCGGCATCGGTTCCTACGAAGACCCCGCTGACGCCCGCCGCGAAAAACGCCGGCCGGGCAAGACAGGGCGGCCGGGAAAGTAGCGTCTTCCCTTCTCCCCCTGTGGGAGAAGGTGGATCGGCGCGCAGCGCCGAGACGGTTGAGGGGTGTTCCAGCGGAGTGAGACGTTTGCGTTCCCTGGAACACCCCTCATCCGACCTCGCTTTGCGAGGCCACCTTCTCCCACAAGGGGAGAAGGGAAGGACTCCACTGTCATCGCTTGAATCAGTCCGCTTGCCACCAGCCCCGCCTTTGGTGTAATCGCTCCGCACACTCGAACGTCTTGAAAGGAGGGCTGCGTGTCTTTCGACCACCACCGTCAGCGCGGCCCTGTCCCTGCCCTGCGAGCTTGCTTGCAGGGCTGACCAGAGACGGTCCGGGTTCTCCCGCTTCGATTTTCTTGGTGTGCCCTTCGTGGTGCTGCAACGCCTGTTCTAATGGCCGGCCTGCGCACCGTCAAAGTGCATCGAACCGGAGTTTTCCTCCGGGCAGACCAGAGAAACCAACATGGCCCTGATCAGCCTCAAATCCCTCGGCGTCACCATGAGTGCGCCGCTCTTCTCCAACCTTGACCTCACCATCGGCACCGGCGATCGGCTCGGCATCGTCGCCGCCAACGGCCGCGGCAAATCTACCTTGCTGAAGTGCCTGACTGGCGAAATGGAGCCGACATCAGGCGACATCACCCGCACCCGCGGCCTCCGGGTCGGCTATGTCGAGCAAGCCGTTCCCACAGCACTGGCCGAGCGCGGCTTTCAGCAGGTGGTGGCCGACGCCTTGCCGGCCGAGCAGGCCGAAAGCGAGCAATGGCGCGTCGATGTGGTGCTCGGCTCCCTCGACGTGCCTGAGCCGATGCGCGAGCGGCCGATGCGGGCGCTGAGCGGCGGCTGGCAAAGGCTGGCGCTGATCGCCCGAGTCTGGGTCACCGATCCCGATGTCCTGCTTCTCGACGAGCCGACCAACCATCTCGATCTCGCCAAGATCAGCCAGCTCGAAACCTGGCTGAACGCGCTGCCGCGTGAGGTGCCGGTGGTGATCGCCAGCCACGACCGCGCCTTCCTCGACGCCACCACCAACCGGACGCTGTTCCTGCGCCCTGAACAGTCGCCGGTGTTTGCGCTACCCTATTCCAGGGCACGCAACGCTTTGAGCGAAGCCGACGCCTCGGCCGATCGAAAATTCCAGCGCGACATGAAGGTGGCGCAGCAATTGCGCCGGCAGGCGGCCAAGCTCAACAATATCGGCATCAACTCGGGCAGCGACCTGCTGACGGTCAAGACCAAGCAGCTCAACCAGCGCGCCCAGCGCCTCGAGGAGGTCGCAGCACCCGCGCACCGCGAAAAATCCGCGGGCGCGATAAAGCTCGGCAATCGCGGCACCCATGCCAAGGTGCTGATCACGCTCGACGACGTGGCGGTCGAAACGCCTGACGGTACGCTGCTGTTCAGGACCGGCAAGCGCCATATCTGCCAAGGCGATCGCATCGTCCTGCTCGGCCGCAACGGTGTCGGCAAGTCGCGCCTCATCAGCCTGATCAGGAATGCCATCGTTGAACCGGATATGGCCGCGCAAGGCGTGAAGGTGACGCCGTCGACGGTGCTCGGCTACAGCGACCAGGCCCTGTCGGGCATCAGCGGCGAAGACACGCCGCTGGCGATGCTCTCGCGCAGCTTCGATGTCGGCGAGCAACGCGCCCGCTCGCTGCTCGCCGGTGCGGGCGTCAGCATCGACATGCAGGAGCGCAGGATCGGCGTGCTGTCGGGCGGACAGAAGGCGCGGCTGATGATGCTGGCGCTGAGGCTCGCCAATCCCAACTTCTACCTGCTCGACGAGCCGACCAACCATCTCGACATCGACGGCCAGGAAGCGCTGGAGGCGGAACTGCTCGCCCATCAGGCAAGCTGCGTGCTGGCCTCGCATGACCGCTCCTTCATCAGGGCGATCGGCAACCGCTTCTGGCTGATCGAGAAGCGGCGGCTGGTCGAGGTCGACAGCCCGGAGGATTTCTTCCGATCGGTGGCAGAAACGGGCGGTTGAAGCTTTGCTCCAAAAAATTCTAACGGTCTGTCGGATCATGTCCGCGCGCCACGTCCTTGGGATGCCGACACGGTGATGCCGGCGCCAATCGAGGAGAGAGCATCATGTCTATTCTGTCATCCGTAGGTCGTATAGCGACCCGTTACTCGGCGGCTCGCGCCCGTTACCGCAGCGAGCGTGCCATCCTTTCGTTGCCGATCGAACTGCGCAAGGACATCGGCTGGCCCGAAATCGTCATCGACGCACAGAACAGCCCGCGGATTGGCCTGGCTCCTTGATAAGGGGGCTCCTTGACAAGGGGGGCTCCTTGACAAGAACCGGCCGTCGCACGCTCGGCATCAAAAAAGCACATCGGCCATGTAGGATCGCCGCTGCCTCATCCGTCCTGTGTTTCGCAACGCCCAACCAAAGAGGAGCAAGACATGAACGATCAGCCCCAGACCCAACCTGCCGCGAAAGTCCTCGGCGGATTGACGCCCTATCTTCAGCTGGACGGCGCCTTCAAGGCTTCAGAATTCTATCAAAAGGCCTTCGGCGCCGAGCAGGTCTTCTTCTACCCGCCGGACGAGCAGGGCCGCACGATGCATATCCATCTCCACATCAACGGTTCGACCTTGATGATTTCCGACTTCTATCCCGAGCACGGAATGGCCGCGGTGAAGCCGCAGGGCTTCACAATGCAGCTGCATCTCGGCAGCGACGACATCGACGCCTGGTGGCAGCGCGCCGTCGACGCAGGCTGCACCGTCGGCACGCCGTTGCAGGTGATGTTCTGGGGCGACCGCTGGGGCCAACTGACTGATCCCTTCGGCGTGGAGTGGGCGATGAACGCGCCAGTGAAGGCGGCGTAGCGGCTTCCTTCCTTCTCTCCTTGTGGGAGAAGGTGGCCGAGCGAAGCTCGGTCGGATGAGGGGTGTTCCAGATTGCAATGACGGCACTCCGTCCAACACCCCTCATCCGTCTTGGCGCGCTTCTCGCCAATCCACCTTCTCCCACAAGGGGAGAAGGAAAACCCTAGCCAACCCAAGGAGAACCACAATGTCCTATGTCGATGGCTTCGTTCTCGCCGTGCCCAAGGCAAATCTCGATGCCTACAAGAAAATGGCGCAGCTCGGCGGCACCGTCTGGAAGGAGCATGGCGCGCTCGCCTATGTCGAATGCATCGGCGACGACGTGCCCTATGGCGAGATCACCTCGTTCCCTCGCGCCGTGCAGGCCAAGGACGACGAGGTCGTCGTCTTCTCATGGGTCGTCTATGAATCCAGGCAGAGCCGCGATGTGGTGATGGCCAAGGTAATGGCCGACCCACGCCTGAACGGAGAGCTATCGGCGATGCCCTTCGACAGCAAGCGCATGATCTTTGGCGGCTTTCAGCCCTTCATTGAGCTGTAGGCCCGCAACGCATTACGCTAGCCGGTCAAGCAGCGGCTTGAGCCGGTCGCCGTAGCGCTTCCACAGATCGACCGAGCCCTGGTACATCGGCTGGCGCACCTGCGCCGCCGAGGCTGTGCGCACGGGACGGTCGGTCTCGTGGAACGACAGCACTCTATCGTCCCACGGCAGGCCGAGACGAGCGATCAGCGCCCGCGTCTGCCCTTCCTGGTCGGCGACGAAATCCTCATAGCGCACATCGTGCACGACACCGGGCAGCACGCTGTGCCAATGCGCCATGATGTCGGTGTAGAGATTGTGGAAGTCGGCGAGCTCGCCGAGATCGTAGCCATAACGGTGAGTGTCGCCGCGGAAATGCACCTTGTAGATCGACAGGCAGGTCGCCGCCGCATCGCGCACGCAATGGATGATCCTGGCCTTCGGCAGCATCAGACGGATAAAGCCGATAAACAGAAAGTTGCCTGGCATTTTGTCGGTGACATGGCGGACATGCGGATAGCGGGCATGCAGCATATCGAGGTAGGCCTGCCCGGCATCGGCAAAATCCGTGTCGGGTACATCGGATACGCCCCAGGGAAAGCCACCTGGCATGGTTGACGGAAACTGCTTGCCGACCACCGTCTTCAAAATACTGAGCTCGCCGGCGCCATAGACCTGGGGATGGCTGGCGATGATCTGTTCGACCAGCGTCGTGCCCGAACGCGGCATGCCGACGATGAAGATCGGCGCATCGTCGGCGGTTGCGCTTGGCTTATGCTTTTCGAAGAAGCTGGCATCGAACACCGATTTCATCGCCTCGAATTCGGCCCGCGTCCTCACCGGATCATAATCGATGCCCTTGCGGCGGATGGCATTACCTTCGGCGAAATAATCAAAGGCGCGCGGGTAATCTTTCAGGTCGTCATTGGCTTTGCCGAGGCCGAAGGCAAGCTGCATGCGCGCCAGGCTGTCTTGCGGCGCCTTGGCATGCTGCGCCTCCATGCCGGCAAGCTCGGCGTCGCGCTCCTTCTGGCGCTTGACCTGCGTCAGCATCAGCCAGGCCCGGGCCATGCCGGGATTGACGGTCAGCGCCTGGCGGAACAAGTCAGTCGCTTCGTCGAGCTTGCCCTTTTCCATCAGCCCGACGCCCAGCCCGTGCAGCAAGTCGGCATCCTTAGGCCGGATCGTCAGCGCTTCCCGAAAGACGGCAAGCGCCTCATCGAGCCGCCCGGCCTCCTGCAGCGTTTCGGCAAGCCCGATGCGGGCGCGAACATGGAACGGGTTGCGACCGAGGGTGCCGCGATAGATCTCCTCTGCGTCCTCGAACTGTCCCATCTGCCTTAGCGACGAGCCGAGATTGTCGCGCGCCGCAAGCTGGTCCGGGCGCAGCGCCACCGCGCCACGGAAGAAATCGACGGCTGCACTGACACGGCCGAGGTCCCGCATCACCGTGCCAAGGTTGTTGAGGAAATCCGGATTCTTGGGTTGCAGGCGCACCGACTGTTCGAGGAGATCGAGGCCTTCGGCGCTGCGCCCGGTCTGGTGCAGCAGAAGCCCGAGAAAATGCGCCGCCGCCGCGTGATTGGCCTTATGCGCCAACACCTGCCGGTAGAGCATCTCGGCTTCCTGCCGGCGCCCCGCCTGATGCAATTGCAGCGCCTGCTGCACACGCTGGTCGAGCCCCAGCGGCGGCTGTCCGCCTGAGCCGAAATTGGCGCCCGCGCCTGCCGGTCTTCTCGGATCTCTGTTGATGGGAAACCTGCCGTGTTTTGTCCGCCTGCCGCGATCTAGGCCATCGGCGCGACAGGTTCAAGGGGTCGCAGGCCAGCTTACCGGAAATCGGCCCGGGTCAATACATACATGTTCCTGCGGCCGTGCGAATAGGCTTCGCGCGCGACATCCTGGATCGACGAGCGCTCCGCATCGAACGCGCTGAGATACTCGGCTTCGGCTCCGCTCGTGGCCGTTGCCGCCGAAAGCGCTGCAATCTCCACAAAGAACGGCACTTCGAACATGCCGTCATGGCCGACGAAACGAATGCGCTTGGCCGCCGCGTCGTAGGAGCGGCTGCGGTTGGGAAAATTGAGCGTCACACTCAAGCTCCTTGATTAGTGGCAAAGCCGGCCATGTCAGATCAGGCGGTGGGTTTCGGCGAGCTGACGCGCCCGCCGCACCGTGCCGTCGGTGTCGGCAATCCTGCGCCTTGCTGCCTCGTCACTTCTTATCGTCAGCCGCGCGGATATGACTTTTGTGGGCTTGATGATCGGCTTGATTGTTACGGTCGAGCCATCAGGCGTTTTCACGGAAACCATGGATTTTCCTTTCAGACATAAATAAAAATTAATACCGGGATGAAATTTTCCAGCACAATTTCAGACAATTCTTGTGAAGAGTTTGGACCGTATCATCATTCTACAAATATCACTAGAAAAGTAATTTCGCCGCAAGATCGGCACCGGGCATGAATCTTCTTGAATAAACCGCAATTTCGGATTAATGAATTGAGATCGTTTTTTGGGCCAAGCTTGGCATCTCGCGGCGTCAGAGGTTCTCGACCCGCCAAACTCATTCCAGATCGCCGATACCCAAATTGCCGATACAGGGACGCACGATACTTTAAGTCCCGATGCCGCAAAGCGGGCACTACTTTATCGGAATCACGCCGGGAACGAGACTTCGAGGCACGAGAATGTCTGGCCGAACTACCCATTCCATCGCGCATTTCGAGGCGCCCTTCATGCTTGGCGGCCTGGAGGGAAAGTTGCCGGCCGGCGACTACGACATCGACCACGATGAGGAGCTTATCGATGGCATGTCATGGCTTGCCTGGCGCCGTGTCGCCACCTTCATCCATCTGCCGGCGAGAACGGTGAAAAGCCAGACCAGCCAATTGGTCGCCATCGACCTCGCCGACCTCGAAACCGCGCTGAGGCGCGACCAGGAGAATGCCGCATGATCCGCTTCCAGCAGAACGCGCGCCCGCGCACCGATACGCCCGCGCATCTTTTCGCAATCGGCCAGACCGTTCGCATGAAGAGCCGCACCGGCCTTGTCCAGAAGACCGCGGAGCTGTTCCAGATCAAGAGCAAGCTGCCGGTCAAGGACGGCTCGCCGCAATACCGCATCCGCAGCGACGAGGAGACCCATGAGCGGGTCACCACGGAAGACAATCTCGAAGTGGCCGACAATCCGAGCGCCTAGGCCCTCGTCGACCGCCACCACCACGTTCATCAATCACGAGGACCAAGAAATGGCCAAGGGTCAACAGCGCAGCAACCGCGAGACACGCAAGCCCAAGAAAGACAAGGCGGCGGCAAAGCCGGCCTCGCCCTTCGGCTCGGCCGTCAAGCAGGCGGAAGCCGGTTTGAAGCCGAAGTCCAAGGGCTAGCGCTCCGAAGCGCCGCGCGCGCCTCACCATGCTTGTGCACCTGAGCGGCTTTGGTGCACCCGCAGGACTGCGTCGCCGCAACACGGAGGCGTGCTTGAACTTCGTTGTCGAGTTCTATCGATCGCGCGACGCCGACGAAGCGATCCTCGACAGGGTATCACTCGAGGCGCCGAACCTGCGCGCCGCCCTGCAGGGCGCCACCGAGCTGTTCCGCTCGCTGGCGATGCCGCAGATCCCGGACCGCCTGCGCATTTCCGACGAAGACGGCAGCGAGCTCTATGCCGGCCCGGCCGATGGAGCGTATCCAGCGCACGGATGAGCAACACTGCATTCATTCAGCCACTAGCGGTTCTGCTTTTGATAGAATCGCCGAACCGCTCTAAGTATTTGTTTTTACGCAATTCCCCAGGGAAAGCGCTACGCGCTTTTCCCGGGAAAACCGCCACGCACCTTTTCCTGGAATTGCTCTAGCGGATCCAATTAAAGATCACGTAACGTCAAAAGCCATATAAGGTCCGCTGGAACCGGGCCCGATCACGGTTGGCTGCCCGGCAGGCCGCGCACGAAATCGTCGCTCGCAGCCGAAGGCAGGGAGGCGCACATGGACAGGCCGCGCATCATCGTGACTGCGGTGGTGTTGGCCTTGCTCGGCGCCATCGTGCCTATCGCGGCGATGTTCCACTTTTCATGGGTTCTGGCGGTTCAAGAAGAACATCGACGGCTGGATCTGTTCGCCAACCGCGCGATCGCCAGGGCCAGCATATCGCTCAAGGATGCAACCGACGCATTGCGTGAGATCGACCGGTTCACCGGCGACCGCTGTTCGGTGGGCCACATTGCCCGCATGCGGCAGCTCACCATCAACACCCGCTCGATCGAAGAGATGGGCTATTTCGAAACCGGACTGCTCAAATGCACATCCTGGGGCTCGACCGAAGGACGCGTTGCGCAAGCCGCACCGGATTTCACCACCGCAGACGGCGTTGCCGTCACTGCCCGGATACAGCCCCTGGCCGACCAGGCCCATCCGCTGATGGCCCTGCACTACAAGCACCATAATGTCCTTGTCGATCCTCTGCGCTTTGTCGACATTGTCGTCGATCCCGACATTCAGCTTGCCCTCGCGACCGACACCGGCGTCCTGCTCAGCGCGTTGAACGGGCCTGATCCCGCCCGCATCGCCAAGATCATCGCCACCCCGGGCAAAGGCCTGGATGACGGTCATCTGTTTGCCACAGCGCGCGGGACGGACTGGATCGCCGTCGCCACCGAACCGGAAAGCCAGATCGTGGACAGCGTGCGCAGGCGGCAATTGCTGTTGCTTCCTCTCGGCGTTTTCATTGCCGCCTTTATCATCGGCATGGTTGCCTGGTTGTCGCGGCGGCGGCTGTCGCCGCTGGGAGAATTGCAGATTGCCGTTCGCAAGCACGAATTCATCGTCCACTATCAGCCGATCGTCGAGCTCAGGACCGGCAATTGCGTGGGGGCCGAAGCGCTGGTTCGCTGGAGACGGCCCGACGGCTCGCTGGTCCGGGCCGATCTTTTCATCCCGCTGGCAGAAGAGAGCGGCCTGATCGCGGCAATCACCGATCAGGTCATAGCCCTTGTCGTTTTGGACCTGAAAAAGCTTCTTGTCGCCAATCCTTCCCTCCACATCGCGATCAATCTCAGCCCGGCCGACGTCAGAACGGCAAGGGTCCTTCCGGTCATCGAAAAGGCCTTGCAGCACACCGGAATTCAGCCTCGGCAGATCTGGCTGGAGGCGACGGAGCGCGGTTTCGTCGACGTCGATTCAGCGCGCTCGACCGTCATTCGCGCCCGCGAGCTTGGCCACGCGGTCGCAATCGACGACTTCGGCACAGGCTATTCCAGCCTGTCCCACCTCGAAGGCCTGCCGCTCGATGCGCTGAAGATCGACAAATCGTTCATCGACACGATCGCCACGGATTCCGCCACCAGTTCCGTAACGCCGCATATCATCGACATGGCCAAGACGCTGAAGCTGAAGATCATTGCCGAGGGCGTGGAGACGCAGGCACAGGCCGACTATCTGATGGAACGCGATGTCGACTATGGTCAGGGCTGGCTGTTTGCCAAACCCATGCCCGCAGCCGAGTTCATCGCCTATTGCCGCAAGGCGAGGCTGTCGGCGTAGAGGCAAGTGGCGCCAGCTGCCCTTCGCCCGCCTATGTCCAGTTGATAGATGGGCCCCTCCCCGTCGCCGGACGGGGAGGAAACCAGCCCTTAGCAGGGGCCGTCTTCGACGATGCGATAATCGGCGGCGCGGGCCTCGCATGCGTTGGGGAAGGTGCGCAGGTCGCCACGGCGGCGTGCGCAGACAGGGGCATACTCGCGGGTGCAGAATGTCTGCTCCTCATCACCACCGCCACCGCCGTCACGGCACTGGCCGTCGCGGATGATGCGATACCCGGCTCGCTCGGCAAGGCAGGCATTGGCGAAGGTCTGGCGGTCGCCGCCACGCCGGGCGCAGACCGGATCATATTGCTTGGTGCAGAATTGCGGCCCGGGCCTTGGCGGACGGTACCCCGGTCCTTCGTCCACCACCACCGCGGTGCAGGCCGCAAGAACTGCCGACAGCAACAGGATGGCAAAACCCTGCCGCGAGAAGATTGCCGCAAGAAATTTCATGACTATACCTCCCTCAAGCCCCGCTCCAATGCATGTCGCCCAAAGCATGCCCACGGGCCTGATCCGAGGGTGCGCAGCGGTTTTGGGATAACGACATGCACAAGAAAATGCAAAACGCGCTCTACTCCAAGCCGATCCTCGCCATTCCACCGCCAAATGCAACCCCTGTTTGCAAGCTCTCAGCCCGCTGGACCATGCGTGGGCGGGCACTGGCCGATGACCGGACGAGCACCCCAGCCTATCGGTGCCATGCGTCGGAATGCGCCCGTCGGGAGGCCCGCGGGCGCTACCTTGCAACGATCACCTTTCCGTGCGATAAATTTCGTGTTCGGGCATTTGCGACCCGGAGAGCGGAACGTTTTGGACGACCTTTCCCCGATACTGTGAATCTCTGACGGCCCCGTTTTTCGGCGGGGGGTTTTGACCATGCGCCAATGCATGACTGCCGAAGCAACCACCGGGACTTGCCCACGGCGTCAGGCGGCGGGCAAACCACAAGACTGACACGGGTGAAGGAGTTTCCCCAATGGCCCAGACCGGCACCGTTAAGTTCTTCAACGCAACCAAAGGCTTCGGCTTCATCACGCCAGATGACGGCGCCAAGGACGTGTTCGTCCACATCTCCGCGATCGAGGCTTCGGGCCTGCGCACGCTCGTTGATGGCCAGAAGGTCACCTTCGATGTCGAGCCGGACCGGATGGGCAAGGGGCCGAAGGCGGTCAATCTCCGCGCCGACTGAACCGTCGCGCACGTCCGCTCGGACGTGCTCAGGGACTGTGCCTGAGGTCTCCACAGGCCTTGTGCCGGCTTTCAGCGCCGGATCCGAGTTTTCGAAGGCGCGGCGGTTTTCGTCGCGCCTTTTTTCGTGCCCGGGTGGGCAAGCCAATGCGCGCAAAACTTTCTCTTGCCGATGACGCTAAAATAAACGACAAATTTCCACTCGGGCATTTGCCGGCCCGAGACTGGACTTGATGGGATCAAAGGAGCTTCCCATGCCGCAGACCGGCACCGTCAAATTCTTCAATCATGCCAAAGGCTTCGGCTTCATCACGCCGGATGATGGCGCGAAGGATGTCTTCGTCCACATTTCGGCCGTGCAGGCGTCGGGTCTTCCCGGTCTTGAGGATGGGCAGAAGGTAACATTCGACACCGAGCCGGACAAGCGCGGCAAGGGTCCGAAAGCCGTCAACCTGTCGATCGGCTGAGCCGGAATCGAGACAGCATCGGATTCCGCAGGGCAAGTCCGCTCCTTGTTGAGCGTGCGATATTTGTGGCTCGCGCCAAGCCTGATCGATGAATGTCGACTGCTCCCAGCCCGCCAATTTCGTTCAGCCCCCGTTCAGCCACGGTCGCCTACTAGTCTTCGATAAGCCGGACCGCATCCCCAAATTACCCGGGCCGGCACGAAGGAGACCGACATGAACCGAATTTTCAAGACCGCCATCCTGTCCGCCGCGATTGTCGCGACCACGCTCGCGACCTTGCCCGCGGCCAGCGCCGGCGACTGGCGCCACCGGCACCACCATCGTGGCAATGGCGACGCGATCGCGGCAGGCGTCCTTGGCCTCGCAGCCGGCGCCCTGATCGTTGGTGCGCTCAACAACCCGCAGCCCAGCTATTACGATCCCGGCTATGATGATTATGGGCGTTATCCACGGCCAGCCCCGGTGCGCCGCTACTACGCGGAACCGCGGGTCGCCTATAATGATGGTTACGCCGAGCCATGGACCCGTGGCTGGTATGAATATTGTTCGGATCGCTATCGCTCGTTCAACTCCCGGACCGGCACGTTCACCGGCTATGACGGCGAACAGCATTTCTGCACCGCCAACTAATACATGTCGCCCAAAAGCATGCGCACGGGCCTGACCCCAGGGTGCATAACGGTTTTGCGATAACGACATGCACAAAGACAAAGGCCTTAAAGCGCAAAGCGCCTTAAGGCCTCCCCAGCCCTAAAAAAGCGCTGTCCGCATGGCCAGCGCTTTTTTGTTGTCGGCATGCGCAAGACAAGGGCCTGACGCGCATCGCATGAGGCGCCTCAGATGCGACGCGCTTTAAATCAGGAATGGATTGCTCCGGCGCTCCTCACCGAAGCGACCGCCGGGACCATGGCCGCAGATGAAGCCGACGTCGTCGCCGAGTGGCAAAAGCTTGTCCTTGATCGACGCGATCAGCGCGGCGTGGTCGCCGCCCGGCAGGTCGGTGCGCCCGACAGACCCACGGAACAGCACGTCGCCAACATGGGCGAACTTCGCAGCGCGATTGTAGTAGACGACATGGCCGGGCGCGTGGCCCGGGCAATGAAAGACCTCGAACGCGTGCTGGCCGAACGAGACGGTATCGCCTTCGCTGAGAAAGCGGTCGGGCATGCAATTGCGCACCGGATCGGTGATGCCGTAGAGTTTTGCCTGGTTCTCGAGGTTAGCAAGCAATGGACGGTCGGCCTCATGCGGGCCGATGATCTGGACGCCGAGCGCCTCCTTCAGCTCCATGGCGCCGCCGGCATGGTCGATATGACCATGCGTGATCCAGATCGCGCCGGCGTTGATCGCGTTATCCTTTAGCACCGCCAGCACCTTGTCGATGTCGCCGCCCGGATCGACGACGACGCCTTGTCTGTCGTCCATGTCGAAGAGGATGGTGCAGTTTTGCTGGAAGGCCGTGACCGGCACGATACTGGCATTGAGCTGACCCATGATCGTCCTTTCGCTGTGTCGCCCCTGATGTAGAGACACATGCAAACGGCGTCCACCGTTGGCACGGACACAAAAGAAATGGGCGGCCGAAGCCGCCCATGCGAAAGCCCGAAACCGCCAAGCTTACTTCTTCATCGCATTCATGACCGCGCCGATGATGGCCGTCAGAATGGCGCCACCACCGGCACCGCCGACGATGTTTTGCAGATTCAGCGCGCTGCCCAATCCGCTAGTTGCCGCTGCGGCTGCAGCCGGATCGATCGTACCGCCGCCGAGCAGGCTGCCGAGGATCGCCGCGCCGCCGACGCCGCCAACGGCGCCGCCCAGAATTTTGGGAAGCTGACCCATTGCCGCTGTCTTGATCGCCGCGCCAACCGCCTGACCACCGATGATACCCGTAATCACCTGAATAATGATCGGAAGAAGCGTGTTCATGTCCATGTTACCAGTCCCTCCATAGCTGCCAGCCTCCCGGGCCGACACCATCATGAGACGCCGAATTGGACGAAAGTCAAATGCAGAAGTGCTTAAATAAAAGGGGCAGCCCGAAAACTGCCCCTACTTGTTAAAAAAGCTGTGACTTTCGTTATTCTGCGGCGATCGCATGCTTGGGTTGAACGGCCGCAGAATAGTCGTTCATCAGAGTCTTGGCGATTTCACCCACCTCGAATCGGTATTGACCGATCTCTGAAACGGGCGTCACCTCGGCCGCGGTCCCGGTGAGGAAGCACTGCTGGAAGCCTTCGAGCTCTTCCGGCATAATGGTGCGCTCGATCACCTCAAAGCCGCGATCCTTGGCAAGACCAATGACTGTACGGCGGGTGATGCCGTCGAGGAAGCAGTCGGGGGTGGGTGTGTGGATCTTGCCGTCCTTGACGAAGAAGATATTGGCGCCGGTTGCTTCCGCAACCTGGCCGCGCCAGTCGAGCATCATGGCGTCGGCATAGCCCTTGGCTTCGGCGGCATGCTTGGACATGGTGCAGATCATGTAGAGGCCGGCAGCCTTCGATTTCGACGGCGCAGTGCGCGGATCGGGGCGGCGCCATTCGGCCAGATCGAGACGGATGCCCTTCAGCTTCTGTGCCGGATCGAAATAGCTCGGCCACTGCCAGATGGCGATGGCGCAGTTGATCCGGCTGTTTTGCGCCGAAACGCCCATTTGTTCGCTGCCGCGCCAGGCGATCGGCCGGACATAGGCATCCTGAAAGCCCTGCTTCTTCAACAGCGTGCGGCAGGCGTCGTCGATCTCGGCAACCGAATAGGGAATCTTGAAGCCGAGCAGGCGTGCCGATTCATGCAGGCGCTCGCTGTGGTCGGTCAGTTTGAAAATCTCGCCGCCATAGGCGCGCTCGCCCTCGAACACCGCGCTGGCGTAGTGCAGGCCATGGGTCAACACGTGGATCTTGGCGTCGGCCCATTTGACGAACTCGCCGTTCATCCAGATAAAGCCGTCCATTTGGTCAAAGGGAACGGATGCCATGGTAACCTCCCGCGGGCGGCCGCCCGCACATCGTTGTGTCGTTGCGCGTTTCTTATCAGCCGCACCGGGCGGCCGGTATCTCGAAGCGTAGGCGGATATATAAGGTCTGGCAAACACAGGAAGTTCCGGAAAAACGGCTTTCCCTTGCCTTTTCGTTCGCAATCCGCCGAAAAGCTTGTCAAAAATTACCATTGCCGGGAAATTACGTCAATAGTACTGACATAATTTCCCTTTCGCACGGAGAAAAGATGACGGATCGCAGCCACCCAGCCGGAAAGCCGATCAGGACGGCGGTCACCGACGAGGACGGCATCGACTTTGCCATCATCGAATTGTTCTTCTTCGCCTATCGCGATTTTACCTCCGATCCGGACCAGATCCTGTCCGATTATGGCTTCGGCCGCGCCCATCACCGGGTTCTGCATTTCGTCAATCGCAGGCCGGGCCTGACGGTCGCCGAACTCCTCGACGTGCTGAAGATCACCAAGCAGAGCCTGGCACGCGTGCTCAAGCAACTGATCGACACCGATCATGTCGTCCAGTTGCAGGGCCCGCGCGACCGCCGCCAGCGCGAACTCTATCCGACGGCCAAGGGCCGCGCCTTGGCGCTGGCGCTGGCACGGCCACAGTCGCGCCGCATCCATGCTGCATTGGAAGATTTCGGAGCCACCGAACGCGCCTTGATCGAACGCTTCCTGGAAGCGATGGTCAATCCGGAACTAAGGGCGCAGATCGACATTGTGCCCGCAAAAATGTCAGGGAAAAGCCATGGAGACCATTGAAAGGGTTGATCAACCGGCAGCACCGGATGATGATGCGCCGCATCTGCTGGTGATCGATGACGATACCCGTATCCGCAATCTTCTCAAACAATATCTGACCGAAAACGGCTTTCGCGTCACCGTTGCCGGAAATTCCGGCGAAGCGCGGCGCAAGCTCGCCGGCCTCGATTTCGACCTGCTCGTGCTCGATATCATGATGCCGGGCGAAACCGGCGTCGACCTCGCCAAGGCGCTGCGGGCGACCAAGAACGTGCCGATCCTGATGCTTACCGCGCTTTCCGAGACCGACAGCCGGATCACCGGGCTCGAGGCCGGCGCCGACGACTATCTGCCGAAGCCTTTCGATCCCCGCGAATTGATCCTGCGCATCAACAACATCCTGCGCCGCGGCGGTCCGGCAACGACGCCCAAGGTCGAGCAACTGGTCTTCGGCCCTTACACCTTCCAGATCGCCAGGCGGGAGCTCAAGCGCGGCGGCGAGGCTCTGAAGCTGACGGACCGCGAGCAGGAGATCCTGGCGATCTTCGCGGCGCGGGCCGGCGAAACGATACCGCGCCATGAACTTGTCGGCGACGAGTCCGAAGTCGGCGAGCGCACCATCGACGTCCAGATCAACAGGCTGCGCCGCAAGATCGAACGCGATCCGTCCAACCCGGTCTGGCTGCAGACCGTGCGTGGTATTGGGTATCGGCTCAGCGTGGAATAGACTGCCGCAATGCATGTCGCCGAAAAGTGCGAAGCGGTTTTGGGACGACGACATGCATAAAGTCGAAAATTGCAAGCGCAGCACTGCGCTTGCGGGTCCCTTGTTGAGCTGCAGATGGGCAAAAAGGGCGAATGGCGACCACGCAACTGGAACGGCCGGAAGATAGCGGCTTGAGCGCTCGCGCCAGGCGGGCGCTGAAGGCGGTGCCGCTTGCCTGGAAACGGTTCTGGCGCCTCGTTTCGCTTTACATGCCGAAGCGGCTCTATGCCCGCTCGCTGATCATCGTCATCGCACCGATGATCCTGCTGCAATCGGTCCTCGCCTTTGTCTTCATGGAACGCCACTGGCAGACTGTGACGCAGCGCCTGTCGCAGGCCACGGTCCGCGACATTGCCGCGATCGTCGACCTGGTTGAAACCTATCCGAACGACGCCGACTACGCCAATATCATCCGCATCGCGCAGGATCGCATGCAGCTGAAGATCGACTTGCTTCCGCCCGATCCGCTGCCAGCGCCCGGTCCAAAGCCGTTCTTCTCGATCCTCGACGAAATTCTCTCGTCCGAGATCACCCATCAGATCAACCGGCCGTTCTGGATCGACACGGTCGGCAATTCCAATATCATCGAGGTCCGCGTCCAGCTCGAGGGCAAGGTACTGCGCGCCTTCGTGCGCCGCAGCCAGGCCTATGCCTCGAACACGCACATTTTCCTGATCTGGATGGTCGGCACCTCGCTGGTGCTGCTGATGATCGCCATCCCTTTCCTGCGCAACCAGATCCGGCCGATCCTGACGCTGGCCGAGGCCGCCGAAAGTTTCGGCAAGGGCCGGCCGATGCCGCGCGATTTCCGTCCGCGCGGCGCCGAGGAGGTCCGCCGCGCCGGCTTTGCCTTCATCCAGATGCGCGAACGCATCGAACGCCAGCTCGAACAGCGCACCGCTATGCTGACCGGCGTCAGCCACGATTTGAGAACCATCCTCACTCGCTTCAAGCTGCAGCTTGCGCTGACCGGGACCAAGGCCGACACCGAGGCGCTCGGCCAGGACATCGATGACATGCAGTCTATGCTGGAAGGCTATCTCGCCTTTGCTCGCGGCGAGGCAACGGAAGACGCCGGCCGTTTCAATCTTGAAGCGTATTTCGAAAAGCTGGGCGAGGAGGCCACGCTGCGCAAGCGCAAACTGTCGACCGCGCTCGCCGGCGATCCAAATGTGCATGTGCGGCCCCACGCCTTTGCCCGGCTGTTGTCCAATATCGTCGGCAACGCCTTCCGTTACGCCAAGACGGTTGAAATCAACGCCAATCATGGCCGCGGCTCGCTGCTCGTCACCATCGACGACGACGGTCCGGGCATTCCGCCCGAAAAGCGCGAGGACGTGTTCAAGCCTTTCGTGCGGCTTGACGAGGCCCGCAACCTCGACGCCAGCGGCACCGGCCTTGGCCTTGCCATCGCACGCGACATAGCCCGCAGCCATGGCGGCGATATCATGCTGGACAAGAGCCCGCTCGGCGGCTTGCGCGCCGTCATCAAGGTTCCGGCCTGATTAGAGCGACGTGCGTCCAGTTGGACGCACAAAGTACGCTCTAACACTTTGAACCTACGCACCGTGCTTTCCGAACCGAAGGTCAGCGCAGCAAAAATCGAATTCGATTTTCGGGACGACGCGCTGCTTTTCTGGCAGCTGCGGACGACCGCCGGTTTGCGCCTTCATCGGCCCGTCATGAAACCATGCTGAAGAGCGCGCATGAAGCGTGCGATCCTGATTGATTCGGCCTTGCGGCCTCGCATCAAGGAAACCGACGACATTTCAAGCAAAGGGCTGCTATGCGCATCCTGATGGTCACCGACGCCTGGCGCCCGCAAGTCAACGGCGTCGTCCACACGCTGGAGCGGCTTTCGGAAACCCTGAAATCCTTCGACGTCGAGACGGACTTCCTGACCCCGAACATCTTTCGCACCTTGCCCCTGCCTACCTATCCGGACATCCGGCTGGCGCTGACGACGCCGGGCCATGTCGCGCGCCTGATCGAAGCGCGCAATGCCGATCATATCCATATCGTCACCGAAGGCCCGCTCGGCATCATGGCGCGGCGCTATTGTCGCAAGGCAGGCCGGCCGTTCACGACGAGCTATCACACGCGCTTCCCGGAATATCTTAGCGCGCGGCTGCCTATACCGGAGGCCTGGGCCTACCGCTGGCTTCGCGATTTCCACAATTCCGGACAGGGCACGCTGGTCGCCACCCAGTCGCTGGCGGACGATCTATCGGCACGCGGCTTCACCAAGCTGAGGCCATGGACGCGCGGCGTCGACACCGACCATTTCCGGCCGGACAAGAGGAAGGAACTGGGGCTCAAGGGACCGATCTTCCTCTGCGTCGGCCGCGTCGCGATCGAAAAGAACCTAGCCGCCTTCCTCGATCTCGACCTGCCCGGCAGCAAGGTGATCGTCGGCGAGGGGCCGGAGTTGGCCAGGCTCAAGGCCAGATACCCCGCTGCCCATTTCCTTGGCCACCGCCCGAATGACGAACTGGCCGAGATCTACGCCTCGGCCGATGTCTTCGTCTTCCCCAGCCGCACCGACACATTCGGCAATGTCATCATCGAGGCGCTGGCCAGCGGCACGCCGGTCGCAGCCTATCCGGTGACGGGGCCAATCGACATTGTCGGCGACGGGGTTGGCGGAGCGGTGTCGAATGATTTGCGTGAGGCAGCGCTCGCCGCGCTCCACGTCGACCGCGCTGAGGCGCGCGAACGGGCAATGCGCTATAGCTGGAAAGCCTGCGCGGAAATGTTTCTGGAGACGGTTGAAGAGGCGCTGGGCACCACGCGCAAACTGACACCACCTTTCGTCATCCACGGGCGAAGCGGCGGCGAAGCCGACGCGCAGACCCGAGGATCCATGCCGTGACCTGCGAGCGACCCCTTCGGTGAAGAACTTGTTGGGTTGAGGCGACGAGCCGCACTTGCCCCACAGGAGCGGCCAGAACAACGCGATTCTGGACCGTCCTACTCTTCGACCACTGCTACGGCATGGATTCTCGGGGTTGCGCGTCCGCTTCGCCCGTGGATGACGAAGCTAAAATAATCGGCCGCCATCCGGCACCTTGCGTTCGATCGCGCCAAGCACGACGGCGCCCTCCTCGTCGGGAAAGCCAAGCGTCAGCACTTCCGACATGAAGGGGCCGATCTGCCGCGGCGCAAAATTGACCACCGCGAAGACCTGCCGGCCGACCAGCGTCTCGGGCGCATAATATTTGGTGATCTGCGCCGACGATTTCTTCACACCGATGTCAGCGCCGAAATCGATCTTCAGCTTGATCGCCGGCTTTCGCGCCTCGGGAAACGGCTCGGCTTCGATAATCGTGCCGGCGCGGATATCGACACGGTCGAAATCGGCGAAGCTGATCTCGGGCTTGCGCTGGCTGCTCGAGCTCATTGATGGTCAGGACCTGGCTCAGGCGTTTCCATAGGTCTCGAACAGGACGCCGGCCAGCGCCTCCTTGGCCGAGGTTCCCGACCAGACGACGAACTGGAACGCCTGGAAATAGCATTCGCAGGCTTCCAGCGCCGACGACAACAGCACCTCGACCTGCTGGCTCGACGGCTCGACCCCACCGGCAAGCAGCAGCGACTGGCGGAACATGATCGCGCCTTCCTGTTCCCAGAGGTCGAAATGGCCGAACAGCATCTGCTCGTTGATCAGCGAAAGCAGCCGCATCACTTCGAGCGCGCGCGCCTCCGGCACCTTGATGTCGAAAGCGCAGGCCAGATGCAGCGCCTCGAAATCCTCCATCCAGGAAAATGAGACGTGGTAGTCGGTCCAGCTTCCGGCAACCGAAATCGAAATCTCGTCGTCGCCGGCCCGTTCGAAGGACCAGTCGTTGTTGTGGGCCACCTGCTCGATAACATCCACCGGATGAATTTCGCGAGAGAGGTCGAGTTCGAGAAGTTCCATGGAATGCTTCCTGTCGTTCCTTCGCAACGGCCCGAAAATCGGTTCGATTTTCGGAAAGCACGATGCGAACGTTCAAAGTTCTAGAGCGTACTTTGTGCGTCCAAGTGGACGCACGTCGCTCTAGTGAGCGCCACACGCTCCGCGGGCACACACAACGAACAATCTTGTCTAGAACTCGGACGGCCGGGACTTCGTCAACGCAAAGACCCCAGACCGGACCCCACCGCCCGGCGCATGACCCTGCTTCGAATCATGCAACAAATTCAGTCTATTGATCGGGAGTCGCGTGACCAGCCCAATTTTTCGCACTGCGTCATTCGCATGTGGAAAGCCTCTGTCACGAAGATTCACGCAATGCCGGTAAGCGATTCACGACAAAGCGCTTTTTGCGATTGTGCTTTGTGGAAAAGTTTAACGATTATTTTTTTGATCTGGGCTTTGCCGCAGCCGCAGGCGCGGCCTGCCCGGTCAATTCGGTGAGCTTTGCCTCAAGCGCTTCGAGGCGCGCAGCAAGGCGGGTGTTTTCTTCCCTGGCCTTCGCCGCCATATCGCGTGCGGCCTCGAATTCTTCGCGCTGCACCAGGTCCATCGAGTTGAGAACGCGCTCGGCCTGCCCCTTGAAAGCGGTTTCCACTTCGCGCCGCACCCCTTGCGCGGCACCCGCGGCGTCGGTCATCAGCTTGGCGAATTCATCGAGAATGCGGTTCGGTCCGGTCGACATGGCAAATCCTCGCTTGGTCGATTTGACGTAGTGGCGCGCGACCCGGAATGCAAGCATCCACGTCGCCTTGACCCCGCCAAAACCCTGCCGCATGGTCCGCGCCCGAACGTGATCCGCAACCGGGAGATCCTGTTGAGCGAGTATCTTATGCTGCCGCTGGCGGCCCTGCCCTTCCCCAACATTGACCCGGTCATCGTCCAGATCGGACCGCTGGCGGTGCACTGGTATGGCGTCGGCTACATCGTCGGCATTCTCTTCGCCTGGTGGTATGCCAAGCGGCTCGTCACCAATGCTAGGCTCTGGCCCGACGGCACCGTGCCTATGAAGCCCGAGGATCTCGACGACTTCATCGTCTGGGCGGCCATCGGCGTGGTGCTTGGCGGACGCAGTGGCTACGTACTGTTCTACGACCTGCCGCGCTACATTGCCCACCCGCTCGACATTCTTGCCGTCTGGCAGGGCGGCATGTCGTTCCATGGCGGCCTGCTCGGCGTCATTCTCGCCATGACGCTGTTTTCCTGGTCGCGCGGCATCCGCACATGGTCGCTGTTCGACGTGGTTGCAGCCGGCGTGCCGGTCGGCCTTGGTCTCGTCCGCGTGGCGAATTTCATCAACTCCGAGCTCTGGGGCAGGCCGACCGATGTTCCATGGGCGGTCGAATTTCCCAATGGCGGCCCATTTGCGCGCCATCCCAGCCAGCTCTACGAGGCGCTGCTCGAAGGCCTGGTGCTGTTCCTGGTCCTGCGCTTCCTCACCCATTCCAGGCTCAAGCTGAAGACCCCGCGCTTCGTCGGCGGCGCCTTTATCGCCGGCTACGGTCTCTCGCGCATCTTCGTCGAATTCTTCCGCGAGCCCGATCAGCAGCTCGGCTACCTCCTCGGCACCGACTGGCTGACCATGGGCATGGTGCTGTCGCTACCAATGGTGCTTGCCGGCGTCTGGGCGATGGCGACTGCAAAGCCGGTAACACAGCCCCAGCCGATATGACCCGGCTGAAAACCCGCATCGTCGAGCTGATCGGTGCGGCGGGACCGATCCCGGTCAACCAATACATGGCGCTTTGCCTGTTCGATCCGCAGGACGGCTACTATACGACGCGCGAGCCGTTCGGGGCTGCCGGCGACTTCGTCACCGCGCCGGAGATCAGCCAGATGTTCGGCGAACTGGTCGCTGTCTGGCTCTACGAAGCCTGGCTGGCGACCGGCCGGCCGATGCCGGTCACCATCGCCGAGATCGGCCCTGGCCGCGGCACGCTGATGAAGGACATGCTGCGCACGCTTTCGCGGCTCGATCCGGCGCTGACCGCCGGCGCATCCTTCGCCATGGTCGAGACCAGCCCGCGGCTGATAGATGTCCAAAAGCAAACGCTTGCCGCCACGCCGGCCACGATCGGTTGGCACGAAAGCACGGGCACGCTGCCGCAGACCCCGCTTTTCATCGTCGGCAACGAATTGTTTGACGCTGTGCCCATCCGACAGTTCGTCCGCGCCGGAACAGGCTGGCGCGAACGGATGATCGGCCTCGACGGCGCGGACGAATTGCACTTCTTCGCCGGCGCCGGCTCGGTCGATCCGACGCTGTTGCCGAACGACGCCGAAAATGCGCCACAGGGCGCGATTGTCGAAGTCGCGCCGGCCCGAGCCGCGCTGATGGCGACCATCGCTGAGCGATTGGCCGGGCTCGGTGGCGCTGGCCTATTCCTCGACTATGGCTATCTCCGGCCAGGGATCGGCGACACGTTGCAGGCCTTGCGCAAGCACGATCACGAAGATGTGCTGGCCAATCCGGGCGAAGCCGATCTCACCGCCCATGTCGATTTCGCCGCCCTTGCCGCGATTGTGCGGGCGCACGGCCTCGATGCCCATCTCTCCACGCAAGGCGAATTCCTGGTGGAAATGGGCCTTCTCGAACGCGCCGGCCAACTCGGCGCCAATGCCGATGAGGCGGCTCGCGAAAAGATTGCAGGCGAGGTCGAGCGCCTCGCCGGCCCGCAAGCCATGGGTGACCTGTTCAAGGTGCTTGCCGTCCTGCCTGCCGAAATCGCCGTTCCGCCCTTTGCACCAGCGGATTGACTTTTCGCTGCCGCCTCTCCCACTCTCCCAACTTCCGACTGTCGCCCAACTTTGGACTTTCGCCCATCTTTGGACTGTAGCTTGACGAAATCGCCCACACGGACAACAACGCGGCCATGCTGAATCAGACCAAACCGGATCCCGTTCGGTCGCACTTGCTGGAGAAGGCGCGGGCGCAAGGCATTCGCCACGGCTATTTCACCCGCGTCGGCGGCGTCTCCAGCGGCATCTATCAGGGCCTCAACATCGGCACCGGCTCGAGCGACGACCAGACGCAGGTAGCCGAGAACCGCCGCCGCGTCGCCGACTGGATGGGCGTGCCTCCAACCCATCTCTTGACCGCCCACCAAATCCATTCGCCCGACGTCGTCATCGCCAGGGAGCCTTTTCCCGGCGAGCGCCCAAGGGCCGACGCCATCGTCACCGACCGGCCGGGCATCGCCGTCGGCGCCTCGACCGCCGATTGCGGACCGGTCCTGTTCGCCGATGTGGAGGCGCGTATCATCGGTGCGGCCCATGCCGGCTGGAAGGGCGCCTTGTCAGGCGTGCTGGAAAATACCATTGCAGCGATGGAAGGCCTCGGCGCCCGGCGCGAGCGCATCGTCGCCGTTCTCGGTCCTTCCATCGGCCCAGAAAACTATGAGGTCGGGGCGGAATTCGTCGCCCGCTTCGTCGAGGCCGATGCCAACAACATCCGCTACTTCGCGCCGTCGGCGAAGTCGGGACATGCAATGTTCGACCTGAACCTCTATACGGTCGATCGGCTAAGCCGGGCTGGCGTGACCGCCGACGGGCTTAGCCGCTGCACCTACGCCGAGGAGGATCTGTTCTATTCCTACCGGCGCACCACGCATCGCAACGAGCCGGATTACGGGCGGCAGATTTCGGCAATCGTTTTGGAGACAGAATAATGGCGCTGCATTTCGAACGGTCGGAATTTGACGCGCGGCGCGATCGGCTGATGATCGAGATCGCCGAAAAGAAGCTCGATGCCGTCCTGCTGTTTGCGCAGGAGAGCATGTACTGGCTGACCGGCTACGATACGTTCGGCTTCTGCTTCTTCCAGTGCCTGGTGGTGAAGGCAGACGGTTCGATGATCCTGCTGACGCGCTCGGCCGATCTGCGCCAGGCGCGCCACACCTCGATCATCGACAATATCGTGCTGTGGACCGACCGCGACGGCGCCAATCCGGCGATTGACCTGCGCAATTTGCTCAACGACCTCGACCTGCTCGGCGCCCGCATCGGCGTCGAATACGACACCCACGGCCTGACCGCCTACAATGGCCGGCGCCTGGACGAACAATTGCAGACCTTTGGCCAGATCGCCGACGCTTCCGGCATCGTGAGCCGGCTGCGCCTGTTCAAGAGCCCGGCCGAAATCGCCAAGGCGGAAAGGGCCGCGAGCCTCGCTGACGACGCGCTGGACGCGGCCCTGCCACTGATCAAGCAGGGTGGCGACGAAGCCTTGATCCTTGCCGCCATGCAGGGCGCAATCTTTGCTGGTGGCGGCGACTATCCGGCCAATGAGTTCATCATCGGCTCGGGGGTGGACGCACTGCTTTGCCGCTACAAGGCCGGCCGCCGCAAGCTGACCAAGAACGACCAGCTGACGCTCGAATGGGCCGGCGTCTTCCACCACTATCATGCGGCGATGATGCGCACGGTGCTGACCGGCAAAGTTTCGAAACGTCACCAGGAACTGTTCGATGCGGCGCGCGCCGCGCTTCTGGCCGTCGAGAAGGCGATGACGCCCGGAAATACCTTCGGCGACGTGTTCGACGCGCATGCCCGCACGCTCGAGGCGCACAATTTGACCAAGCACCGGCTCAACGCCTGCGGCTATTCGCTCGGCGCCCGCTTCACCCCGTCATGGATGGACATGCCGATGTTTTATCAAGGCAATCCCGAGCCCATCGCGCCAAACATGACGCTGTTCGCCCACATGATCATCATGGACTCCGAAACCGAGACCGCGATGACGCTTGGCCGCACCTATCTGACGACCGAATCGCAGCCGAAGCCGCTGTCCCGCCATGATCTCGACTTGATCGTGCAGTGAATCCATAATGATAGGGATTCAAAGGGCGTTCATCGCCAAGGAGTTTTGAGGCAAATGAGGCGATCGCATGTGACGACCGTGTCATTGCTCGCGGCGCTGGCGTTGGCCGCCTGCACCAATGCGAAGGATGTTCTCGAACCCTCGGCCATCGCCCCGCAGTCGACACAGGCCGTGCCCGCAGCCGGCACGGCTGCAGCACCGCAGCCTTCCACGACGGCACAACCTTCCGCCCCTGCACAGCCCGCAACCACGACCGTGCCGCCCGCAAAAAGCGCCGCCGTCATCGCACGAACCCGCCTGCAGGTGGCGCCGATCGTCGGCGCGTCGGTAGAAGCCGCCACACCGTTGACCGCGGAGCTTCAGACGCGAGCCAAGCAGCGCGGCATCATCTTGGCAGGCAGCGCCGGGCAGACCCCAACGCACGTGCTGAAAGGCTATTTCTCGACGATGTCGGAAGGTAAGGATACCACCGTCATCTATGTCTGGGACGTCTATGACCCGGCAGGCAACCGGCTGCATCGCATCAACGGCCAGCAGAAGGCGCCGTCGGTTAATGGTGGCGAAGGCTGGGCTGCTGTCGCGCCGGAGACTATGCAGGCGATCGCCGATCAGACGATCGACCAGTTTGCCACATGGCTTGGCGGTCAGGCGGGCTGACACGTTGCAGGCTGCCCTCGCCGTAAACGTTTATTGAGATTAGCCGGCGGATTCCCGATCACGACGCTTGCAATACCGGCACGGGCCGCTAAAAGCCCGACTTAAGAGGCTCAAGAGAGTCTGCCAGAGTCTCCATCCTTCACCAGGAACGGTGCATGAAGCTTTTCGCGGGCAATTCCAACAGAGTGCTGGCCGAAGCGGTCGCCCGCTATCTCAACATCCCGCTGGGCAAAGCCAGCGTCAGGCGCTTCGCCGATCAGGAGATCTTCGTCGAGATCCAGGAAAATGTGCGCGGCGAGGATGTCTTCATCCTGCAGTCCACCTCGTTCCCGACCAACGATCACCTGATGGAACTGCTCATCATGATCGACGCTTTCATGCGCTCATCGGCCAAGCGCATCACGGCGGTCATTCCCTATTTCGGCTATGCCAGGCAAGACCGCCGCGCCTCGGGCCGCACGCCGATCTCGGCCAAGCTGGTCGCCAACATGATCACGCGGGCGGGCGTCGACCGCGTCTTGACGCTGGATCTCCATGCCGGCCAGATCCAGGGCTTTTTCGACATCCCGACCGACAATCTCTTCTCAGTGCCGGTCATGGCCCGCGACGTGAAGGCGAAATACAAGCAGCTCGCCAATGTCATGGTCGTGTCGCCGGATGTCGGTGGCGTGGTCCGCGCCCGCGCGCTCGCCAAGCGCATCGATGCCCAGCTTGCCATCGTCGACAAGCGTCGCGAGCGCCCCGGTGAATCGGAAGTCATGAACGTCATCGGCGACGTGCGCGGCAAGGATTG
The DNA here is from genome assembly GCF_003952585.1 of Mesorhizobium sp. M6A.T.Cr.TU.016.01.1.1. NCBI lineage: Bacteria > Pseudomonadati > Pseudomonadota > Alphaproteobacteria > Hyphomicrobiales > Phyllobacteriaceae > Mesorhizobium > Mesorhizobium sp. M6A.T.Cr.TU.016.01.1.1. Next base: position 3,927,979 of record NZ_CP034452.1, on the reverse strand, counting down.
CCTGCTGATCGACGACATCATCGATTCGGGCGGTACTTTGTGCAATGCGGCCGATGCGCTGCTTGCCGGCGGCGCCACCAGCGTCACCGCCTATACCACCCACGGCGTTTTGTCCGGCGGCGCCATCGCCCGCATCGGCGCCTCGAAGCTGCAGGAACTGGTCATTACAGATTCCATACAGCCGACCCAGGCGGTGCTCGACGCCAGCAACATCCGCGTCATCTCCATCGCCGACCTAATGGGTGAGGCGATCTCGCGCACGGCGACCGAGGAATCGGTGTCGAGCCTGTTCGACTAGCGCACCGACCACGAAACGATTTTCAGCCCTCGATAGGGATGCTCTCGCACGTATCAAAGCCCACCATCGGGCGCGCCACTCCTAGAGCAATTCCAGGAAAAGTGTGAAACGGTTTTCCGTCCGGAATTGCGCAAAACAAAGAGATAGAGCGGTTCGGCGTTTCCGTGAAACGATGAAGCGCTCTAGGCTACAGGACCCGCGCCGGCACATTGGGCCGGCGAACGCCTTCGCCGGCATCCCGCGCGCCGCGCATATAACCGCGCGGCGATGCTCCCAGCATGCGCTTGAACATAGTGATGAAGGCCGGCACGCTGTCATAGCCGAGATCGAGCGCCACTCTGGTGATCGGCTCGCCGTCCGCCAGCCGCGGCAAGGCCGCGAACAGGCAGGCCTGCTGGCGCCACGTCGATAGCGACAATCCGGTCTGGCGATGAAAGGCACGCGTAAAGGAACGGCGGCTCATGCCGACGATATCGGCCCATTCGTCGATCGTCGCATGCGGCGAGGGTGCTGCGACGAAGCGCCGGCACAGCGCCGCAAGCTTTGGATCTGAAGGAAAAGGCAGGCCGAGCGGCCGTTCCGGCAGGCTCGGGATTTCATGCAGCAGGAGGCTCATGATCAACCCGCCGCGCCCCTCCAACTCGCCGCCCTGTGGCAACTTTTCCGATTCCACAATCAGGCTGTGCATCAGATCGGTGATGCCGACGACGCGTAAGCCATGCGGCAGCCCCGCAATAGCGTCCGGCATCACATAGACCGAGCGCATGCTGACGTCGCCAAGCATCTCGACGGAATGCTCGGTGCCGGCGGGAATCCACATGGCATGATCGGGCGGCACCATCCAGCGCCCATGCCGCGTCGTGACCATCACGACGCCGACAAGCGCATGCAGCAACTGGCTGCGACTGTGACGGTGCTGCGGGACGTGGTAGCCGTCGGGATATTCGGTCGGCAGGGCCACCGCCGGCCCGACGGCCTGCTCCAGCCACTGCCAGCGGCGCTCATGCAACTGCCCGAGATCGGTTTCGCCAGCTTTGAAGATTTCATTGCCGTGCGGCATTGGGTAATGGCCCACTCGCGAAACTATTGGACCAAACCACGAAAGAAGTCGCCCGGCAAGTGACTTATAAGGCAACCGGCTACGCCTGCGGGAGCGCCCGCCAAAAAGTCCACGGAGCATGCTTTGACCGACACGACAGCCACCACCGTCGCCACCCCTGCGACGGCCAGCCACACTTCGGCGCAAGCGACGGCCTTCACAGTCATTCTGGCAGTGAGCTTCTGCCATTGTGTCAACGACATCATGCAGTCGCTGCTGTCGGCCATCTATCCGCTGCTGAAGGACAATTACGGCCTCGATTTCTGGCAGATCGGCCTTTTGACCTTCACCTTCCAGGTGACGGCCTCATTGCTGCAACCGCTGATCGGCATGGTCACCGACAAGCGGCCGATGCCCTATTCGCTGCCCTATGGCATGGCGGCCTCGCTGATCGGCCTGATCGTGCTGGCCTATGCCGGACATTATTCGCTGCTGCTGATCGGCGCGTCGCTGATCGGCATCGGTTCGGCGATCTTCCACCCGGAATCCTCGCGCATCGCCCGTTTCGCCTCGGGCGGCAGGTTCGGCCTGGCGCAATCGCTGTTCCAGGTCGGCGGCAATCTCGGCCAGGCCATCGGACCGCTGCTGGCTGCCTTCATCGTCGTGCCCTTCGGCCAGACCAGCATAGCGTGGTTTGCCGTCGGCTCGCTGATCGGCATCATCGTGCTGTGGCGGGTCGGCGGCTGGTACAGCCGTCTTCGCGCCTCGCTCGCCAACCGCAAGGCGGCAGCCTTCGTCTCGCCCTTTCCGCGCCGCAAGGTGATGGGCGCGCTGGCGGTGCTGACCTTGCTGGTGCTGACCAAGAACGCCTACGTCGCCAGCCTCGCCAGCTACTACACCTTCTACGCCATCGATAAATTCGGCGTTTCGGTGCAGATGTCGCAGGTCATGCTGTTCCTGTTCCTCGGCGCCTCGGCGCTGGGTATCCTGCTCGGCGGCCCGTTCGGCGACCGCTACGGACAGAAGCCGATGATCTGGTTCTCGATCGTCGGTGTCCTGCCCTTCACGCTGGCCCTGCCCTACGCCAATTTCGAATGGACGATGGTGCTGACCGTGCTGATCGGCCTGATCCTGTCCTCGGCCTTCTCGAACATCGTCGTCTTCGCGCAGGAACTCGTGCCGGGCCGGGTCGGCATGATCGCCGGCATCTTCTTCGGCTTCGCCTTCGGCATGGGCGGCATTGCCGCCGCCGTGCTCGGCGTCGTCGCCGACATGAAAGGCATCGATTTCGTCTTCCAGGTCTGCTCGTATCTGCCGCTGCTCGGCCTGCTGACGGTTTTTCTTCCCAACATGAAGGAAGCGAGGAAGCTGGAGGACGAAGCCACGATTGGGTGAAGCTTGGGTTGGACGTCGGCATTCCCCAAGTCAGGCCGCGCGAAATGGTAACTCGATGGGAACTCGCGCTGTAAGGCGCTCGTTAAGAACGAGGCCAGGATACACCAATCACAGCGCTACTCAGAATTCTCTGGGATGGAGGTCATGCGGGCAGTCATCGTTGGCGCCGGGATCGCGGGACTTTCGATTGCCAAGGGGCTTCGGCTCCTTGGCTGGGAGGTCGAGATTTTCGAGCAGGCGAGCGAATTGAAGCCTTTGGGCGCCGGTCTCAGCCTGAGCGCTAACGCGCTTCGGGCTCTGCGCACGCTTGGGCTTTACGATGCGGTTGTGGCCAATGCGCAGGCGATACACCGGCTCGACCTTCTTGACGACAAAGGCCAGGTTCTTCAATCAACGGATTTTCAGCGTTTTAGCCAGCGATACGGTCATCTCAGCATGGCTGTGCTGCACCGAGGCGACCTTCACAAGGCCCTTCTTTCGCAGCTACCCCACTCGACAATTCACACCGATATGGAATGCGTCGATGCACGTGATTTGGGTGATCGCATCGTTCTACGCTTCGCGAATGAGGAGAGCGTGGAGAGCGATCTGGTGCTCGCCTGCGATGGCATTCACTCCGTGGTTCGCAAGGCGCTGTTTCCGCAATCGAGGGAGCGCTTCGCGCGTTATGTCTGCTGGCGCGCAATCGCGCCCGGCCTTCCGCAAGGAATAGATCCCACCCGCCTGACTGAGAGCTGGGGGGCCGGCAAACGGATCGGCCTGGCAGCGATTCCCGGCGAAAGAGTCTACTGGTTTGCCTGCAGCGGCGCCGACCGCGTCGGCGATCCCAAACTGGCGCAGGCCGATCTTGCCGAGGTGCGCGCAATGTTTTCCGGTTTCCACGATCCGATTCCGGAAATCTTCGATCGGACACCTGCCGGCTCGATGATCTGGACGGACATTCTCGATCTCGACCCAATGCCTGCGTTCACCCGCGGCAGGGTGGTCCTGCTTGGCGATGCCGCCCATGCCGTCACCCCTGATCTGGGACAGGGAGCGGGACTCGCGATTGAAGACGCGGCGGTGCTTGCGGCTTTGTTCGGACGGCATCCGATCGGGCAGGCAATCCGCGAATATGACAAGCGTCGCCTCGAAAGGGCGCATCGCGTTGCATCCGAATCGCGTTTTTACGCCGGAGTTGCGCAATTGCGGAACCCGATTGTCGTCCCTCTCCGCAACTTGCTGGTGAAGAGCATCCCTGAGCGTTTCATGGACCGGCAGTTGGATTCGGTTCTCGACATAGACTTCGAGCCGGTCAGGGTCGCCGCGTAGCGCCAAGCCTGCATGCATGGCCTTGGAAACCGACCTATTCCTGCTCGCCCTATGCATAACCACAGATCGAGCAATTTTTGCCATCACGTACCGCAGAGCTTTCTAAATGCACTGAGCGCGGCGACCACTCTCGAATGGACATCCTTGTCTGAAGGAACGGGCAGCGTGCTAATGACCCGCCGGATCTGCAGATCACCGATCAGCAGATTCAAGAACCAATCGGCCGCGATGCGTGCAGATGGCGCGGCGAGCGCGCTGCTCTCCAAGCCGCGCTGGATCAGTTTCTCGATCAGCGGGAATACCGAATCGCGACCACCTGCGGCAATCGTCGCACCCAATTCGCCACTTTCGTCAGAAGCAGCCGCGCGGTTAAGGGAAATTGCCCGCTCGCCAAGCAGCATCGAAAGGAGGATCGGAGCAACATCTTCGAGGGTTATCAGAGGATCGGCGTCGTCCCTGATTGCCGCATCCAGTGCCGCTCTCGTCGTCCTTGCATTCTTCTCGACCATCGTCTTGAACAAGCCCTTCTTGTCGCCATACCAGCGATAGAGAGTTTCGTTTGACGCCTTTGCCTCTTTGGCTATGCCAAGCATGGAAGTCCCGCCGTAGCCTCTCTCCTTGAGAAGCTTGTAGGCCGCCCTCTCGATCTGTGCCCGACGCGCAGCTTTGGTGTCTTCGCGCATTCCAATCTCCGAAACTGCCAACCTCAGAAAATGCCAATCACGAAAAATGCCAATCTCGAAGAATGCTTGACCGGAACCGTACACATTTGTACGTATATGCAAAAGCGTACACGACGATACGGTTGTATGGAAGCCGCGAAATGCCTGGGATAGTGGTAGGATTGTCGGTCACATCGATCGTCTTTTCGGGAGCGATATTCGGATTTTTCTACGCCTGGGTCTGCTCCACAATGTGGGGGCTCGACCAGACTGATCCCCGAGTGGCAATCGAGGCTATGCAGGCGATGAACGCATCGGTTCGAAACGCCGTGTTCTTTCCCGCCTTCTTTCTGACGCCGGTTGTCCTGGGGCTCACGGCTGCCGCGATGCGTTTTTATGGCCGCAAGTCGCCAGCGTTCTGGTTCGCTGCGGCGGCGCTTGTCTATCTGACATTCGGCCTCTTCCTCACCTTGACGGTGAATGTGCCGATGAACGAGGCGTTGGCCGCAACCGTCATTCCCAACGATGTCGAGACTGCGCGAGAGATCTGGCAGGATTATTCGCAACGGTGGCAGTTCTGGAACCAGGCGCGAACCATCGCCTCAGGAATCGCCTTGGTTTTTGCCGGCCTCGGTCTGGTGAGGTTGTGACCGGATCGCCTGGCCCGGATGACGGGCGGGTGACTTCCTGCCTTACATCGCTTTGAGCGGAATGCCGCCGGCGCCGGCAATGAATTCGGGCCATTGCTTGGCACGGGATCCACTATCTGAACTTAAATGCGCGCGTTGCCCACATCAGCCGGAATGCCTGTTCGGCTGCGTTCGCCAGCAGCGTGTCGGCGTCACGGATCGCGTCTTCGAGGGAACACGGTCGGCACAGAATGCTGAAGAAGGCATCGATGCCGATTTCGTGGGTCGCCTCGGCGCCTGCTCCGACGGTTCCGGCCAAGGCGATGACGGGCAGATTGTGACGTTTCGCGCGCCGGGCGATCTCGGCTGGCACTTTTCCAAAGCTCGTCTGGCCATCCAGGCCACCCTCGGCCGTCATGACGATGTCGGCGTTTGCCAGTCGATGATCGATATCCATGTACCGCAGAATCAGGTCGAAGCGCGGATGCAGCCGGGCCCCAGCAAAGGCATGAAGTCCAGCGCCGAGTCCACCGGAAGCTCCTCCGCCGACAAGCGGCGCCACGTCGATGCCGAGGTCGCGACGAACGACGTGAGCGAGATTTTCCATACCCTGCTCGAGCAAAGCCACTTGGTCAGGTGTTGCACCCTTTTGCGGGCCGAACACCCGGGCGACGCCTCTCTCACCGAGCAACATGTTATAGGGGTTCACAGCGACATCGATACGAACATTCAAAAGGCGATGGTCACGACTGGAAAGATCGACGTGAGCAAGCGATGAAAGCGCCGAGCCGCTCCCCGAAATGGGACTGCCGCCGCCATCGAGCAGACGCACGCCTAAGGCTTGGGCCATGCCCGTTCCCGCGTCGTTGACGCCCGAGTCACCGCAGCCGATCAGAATTCTTTCCGCGCCAAGATCGAGCGCAAAACGAACCAACTCGCCGACCCCATAACTTGTGGTGCGGGTCGGGTCGCGCATATCCGTGGGGACGAGCCGGAGCCCGGCAGCCGCCGCGATTTCCAGAACGGCCGTCCGCTTTTTTCCTCGCCCGAGAAAACCGATGGTAGCTTCCACGGGTTGGCCCACCGGTCCGGTCACCGTGACGGAATGCAGCTCGCCACGGGACAGTTCAACAAGGGTCCGCGTAAAATCCTCGCCTCCATCGACCATCGGAAGGCCCAGGATCTTTGCTGTCGGAACGGCATTGCGGACGCCCCGCGCCAATGCGTCGATGACGTCACGAACGCCGAGGCTCTCTTTAAAGCCGGAGGGTGCGACCAACACTCGAAGCCGTCTTCTTTTCTTCGACGCTTTCTTTTTCGACATTCTACGGCCTTCCCGGAAGTTGCGGATCGAGCGTGGTGAGCAGGGCTCCGATGGTTGGCCAAGCGGCCACTGCGAACACGACGATGAGAATGAATTGCACCGGCAGCAGGATGGAACTCAGAAGGGCCAGGTCTTTCGGGCCGTAGCCTTCGTCATCGACGCCCCCGAAAAGCGCCACCGGCTTCGCGCAGATCATGAGGGTTTGGCAAAAGCCGGTTGCCGAAACGAGGACGAGCGTTGCAAGCAGCGGATCGAGCCGCACTGTCGACGCAAGCATGAGCGCCGGGGGCAGCAGCACCGAGACGCGGGCCGTGCGACTGTGAATCACGAGATGACTGAAAAGGCCTAGCAAGGCTAGCAACGAGACAAGGGCCAGCGGCCCCAAGCCAGTGCCGCGCAGTGGATCGACCGTCGTCTCGATCAACCATCGATGGAGGCCTGATGCCGTCAGGCCGTCGGCCAAGCAGATTGTCGCTGCCAGGAACAAGAGCAGCTTCCACTCCGCGCTCTTGATCGCATCGCCAAACGCCACGGGGCCGACCTGAGGAAGCGTGGCCAAGAGAGCGCCGCCGACAGCGATGACGGTGGCATCGAGCCCGTGAACAGGTTCGGTCAGCCATGCGATGACAACGCCGCCGGCGATCCAGAGTATCGGCTGCCGTGCCAACCCGGCACCAGCATTGTTGACGGTCGTCGGCTGCAAAAGTGCCATCCGCCGTTCCGCCGGCGACAGGAAAAGCCGGAGCAGGCATTCGACCGAAAGGAAGGTGCTCACGACCGCAAACGGCAGGCCGAAAGCGATCCATTCCAGGTAGCTTACTTTCACACCCGAGAGGCGGCCGACCATTTCGATCGCCAGCAGATGGGCACCGGCGCCAACGGGCGACGCAATGGCCGAGAGCAGAATAACAGTGGGGAACAGCAGCGCGAACGCTCTTCGCAACCGAGCACTTCCACAGCGCCCAGCGATCGCATGATAGGCAGGGATCATCAAAGCTGCGCGACCCGAGGTCGACGGAACGATGAAGGCTGTGGCGACCATCACAGCCGTCAAAGAATAGGCGACTGTGCGAACCGACCGCATGCGCCCCGTCACGAGGCCGAGGATGCGATCTGCGACCCCACTTGCCTTGAAGGCGGCCGCCAGCATGAAGGAGGCGAGCAACAGCCAGATCAATTCATCCCCGAGCGCATGAAACAGCGCCGCGGAATCACGGTTGACAAGCAGCGCCATAGCCAGTCCAGCGGCAATTGCAACGGAGGTGTCGTCTAGCGGCGTCAAGGTCCATCCGATGATCGCGACAAGCAGGATCTCGAGCGCTCGCCGAGCGTCGGACGGAAGCGCGGGGAGGCCGAGTTCAATGACGGCCACGCAGAGGGACACACAGGTTCCGATCAGTGCGGCTCGCCATATCGGCCAGAGCGCCGGCGGTGTCCTTTCCCGAGGAGTGGCGTCCCGAAGCGTGGCGTCAATGTCAGTCTGAAAATCTACTTGTGCCAACCGAAACCTCTTCGAGCTCGTCGCCGATGTGGCGGCGGGGGCGCAACACGGCCCCACGCTCGAACTTAGGATGTTCCGATTAGACGCTCGGTAGAGCTCCGGTTAGAATCTGGTGAGAGACGCTATCCGATCGCCGGCAGGATCACCGCATGACCGTTCGAGGCCGCATCCTCCTATTTCAAATCGTCATTCTCGCCCTTGTCGGCCTGATTTCAGGACTAGCGTTCGCAACGCTCCATCTGACAGAGGAATTCGTCCGCCGCATCGACAGCGTCCACGGGCGGTTCGAAGCCCTCGCCGAACTCAACGGGCAGTCCAACAATTACACCGAGCAACTCGCCGAGGTTCTGCTGCTTGGGCCCGAACAGATGCCGGATTTCGAAGCGGCACGACGAGCACTGAAATCCGGATTCCAAAAGCTGGAGGGCGCGACGCGCGAGGAGCTCGGCGTTCTCCAATATTGGAGCGATCGACGCCAGGAGGAGGCCGAGCTCAGATTCGTAGGCCGCATCAAGGCGCTGTTTGAGGCGATCGATCAGGCTGCCCAGCGACTGTTCAGTCAGCGAACAAAGCCGGAGCCAACCGGCATCGTAGACGCGTTCCGCAACGATGTGGAGCATCGACTAGAGAACGATTTCGAAGAAATGATCGAAGCCGCCTTGCACCATGAGCGCAGGGAGGTTGGAGAGGAACTCGCCCGCGTCCGTGCTGCGCAATGGCGTCTGCTGCTACTGACCGGCGGCTTCTCTGCGTTGCTCATGCTGGGCAGTCTCGGGTTCGGCCTCGTCCTGCGACGGTCAATCGCCACACCTGTGCGTGAGCTGAATGAGAGCGCCAAAGCCATCGCTGCAGGTAAGCTCGACCATCGCATCTCTGCGACCGGACGCGACGAGTTCGCTTCCTTGTCGCGAAGTTTCAACAGCATGGCCGAGGCCCTTGAGATCGAACGTGCCGCTCTGATTTCGGTAAAGGACCGCCTGGAGGCGGAAGTTCAGCTGCGCACGAGCGAACTGCGGAAAGCGAATGAGCAACTGAGGGCTCTCAATAGCCGACGCACACAATTCTTTGCGGAGGCAAGCCACGAGCTCCGCACGCCGCTGACGATCCTCCGCGGAGAGGCAGACGTTGCCCTTCGCGGCCAACCGCGTGTTCGACCTTATCGCGAAGCTCTGAGCCGAATCCGCAATCACGCTGAAGACATGGCTCGCAACCTGGGGGACCTTCTGGCATTCGCCCGCTCCGAAGCCGAAGATTTCAGGTTCTCCCTGCACAACATCGATTCCGGTGAGGTTGTGAAGGCGGCCGTTCAGGAGGCTTCCGTACTCGCCGGTCCCAAGCAGATATCCGTTGATCTGTCGCTCAACCCAGACCATCTCCTCATTCGGGGTGACGCCCAGCGCCTAAAGCAAGCGCTGCTGATCGGCTTCGATAACGCCATAAAGTATTCAAAGCCATATCAGGCGATTGCAGTCGAGATGACTGAGCGCCATGGAATGCTTGAGATCACTATCCGCGACAACGGCTCAGGGATCGATGCCAACGATCTCCCCTTCGTGTTCGACCGTTATTATCGCGGGCGTGGCGGCAGGAGATCCACGGCCGAGGGGCTTGGTGTTGGCCTCGCGATCGCCAAGGAGATCATAGACAGGCACGATGGCACTATCGGCCTTGAAGGAATGGAGCCTTCAGGAACCCTCCTCAGAATCAGACTGCCGCTGGTAAAACACCGATGATTCGAATCCTGATCGTTGAAGACGACCGGCGTGTCTCCGACTTTCTCCGCCGGGGGCTGGAGGCCGAAGGCTTTCACGTGAGTATCGCGGAGGACGGCCGCGAGGGGCTGGCCGTTATTCGCACGGACCCATTCGATCTCGTGATCCTGGACCGTCTGCTTCCCTATCTGGACGGCCTTGAACTGTGCCGGATCGTGCGATTGGAGCAGTGGCCGGTTCTCATCCTGATGCTGACCGCCAAGGAGACAATTCAAGATCGCGTAGATGGGCTCAAGGGCGGCGCCGACGATTACCTGACGAAACCGTTTGCCTTTGATGAGCTGGTGGCCAGGATTGACGCCCTACGCCGACGCCGTCCGGGCGCAGTGGAGGGGCAGTTGCTTCGAGTAGGCAGCCTCGACCTCGACACGAGTGCTCGCCGTTCTACGGACGGCGACCGGGAAATCCGCCTAACCCGACGTGAATTCGACCTTCTGCATTTCCTGATGCTCAATGCGGGGAAGGTGGTCAGCCGCCAGCGCATCCTCAACAACGTCTGGTCATACAGCTTCGAACCTGGGACCAAGATCGTGGAGGTATACATTCGCTATCTGCGTGCCAAGCTCGGACCGGATGCATCGGCTAGCATTCAGACGGTCCGTGGGATCGGCTACATGCTGGTCGAGCGGAAGCCATAGAAGGTAGAGCGAACCTCTTTCGCCCGCCCAAGCCGGAAATTTCATTGCGCCGCCTCCTCGTTCGTGGCCTTCAGCCTCGACCTGCCAGGTTCGTCAGTGCTTGCATATCCGCAGTTGGTGCCAAGCCGAAGTTCAGGTGAGATACTGCCTACCCCCAACGGCTTGCACCCCGCCCCGCCTTCCGCTATAGAGCCGCCACCCGCGTAGACACCCTTGGAGGCAACGCGGCGGAAGGCTGTCCGGGCCTGCGTGATCCCAAAAAAGATTTTGGACCAGATCATGTAAGGCCATGACGGCTTTCGACGTTTACGGCCCAGGCATCTCGCCGGCCGCGAACGCTCCAGAACAACGCGAAAGGAAATGCCATGAGCCAAGCTTCTTACGAGCTCAAGGCCGAAGCGCGCGAACAGGTCGGTAAGGGGTCCGCCCGTGCAGTTCGCCGTAACGGTAAAGTGCCTGCAGTAATCTACGGTGACAAGCAGCCTCCCCTGGCGATTGCGCTGACCTACAAGGACATCTACTACAAGATCCATGGCGGCGGGTTCCTGACCACGATCGCCACGATCGATGTCGACGGCAAGAAGATCCAGGTCCTGCCCAAGGACTTCCAGCTCGACCCGGTCAAGGATTTCCCGGTCCATGTCGACTTCCTGCGCATCGGCAAGGACACAGAAGTCAATGTCGACGTGCCGGTCCACTTCATCAACGAGGACAAGTCGCCCGGCATCAAGCGCGGCGGCGTGCTCAACATCGTGCGTCACGAGGTCGAGTTCCACTGCCCGGCCAATGCGATCCCGGAATTCATCACCGTCGATCTCACCGGCACCGATATCGGCGATTCGATCCACATCTCGGCGGTCAAGCTGCCGGCCGGCGTCAAGCCGGTGATCTCCGACCGCGACTTCACCGTCGCGACCATTGCCGGCTCCGCGGCGATGAAGCCGGAGGCGGAAGAGACGGTCGAAGCGGCTGAGCCCGAAGCGGCTCCTGCCGCCGAAGAGAAGTAATCCCTTTCCGCCCGGAGGTGACGATGCTGCTGTTTGCAGGCCTCGGCAATCCGGGCGCGAAATACGCCAACAACCGGCACAATGTCGGCTTCATGGCGGCGGACGCAATCGCCCGCCGCCATTCCTTTTCGCCCTGGTCGAAGAAGTTCCAGGGACTGATCGCCGAAGGCACGCTTGGCGGCGAAAAGATCATCCTGATCAAGCCGCAGACCTTCATGAACAATTCAGGCCAGTCGATCGGCGAAGCGCTGCGCTTCTACAAGCTCACCCCCTCGGCGCTCACAGTCTTCTATGACGAGATCGACCTCGCCGACGGCAAGGTCCGCGTGAAGACCGGCGGCGGCGCCGGCGGTCACAACGGCATCCGCTCGATCGACGGCCATGTCGGTAACGCTTACCGCCGCGTGCGCATCGGCGTCGGCCATCCGGGCGTCAAGGAATTCGTCCAGCATCATGTGCTTGGCGATTTCGCCAAGGCCGATCGCGAATGGCTGGAGCCGCTGCTCGACGCCATCGGTGATCATGCCGAAATGATTGTGAGGGGTGATGAGCCCGGCTTCATGAACAAGGTCAGCGTTGCCGTCCAGCGCAAGACCGGTGCTACGCCCGAACGCGAAAACGCGGGGTCGAAACAGCAGAGCCCGAAACAGCAAAGCCACGTCCGTCAGGCGCGACAGCAGCCGGCGGTCAAGCTGCCGCAAACCGGCCCGATGGCCGCCATGCTGAAGAAGCTGTTTGGCGGCAAGGATTGAGCTTCGGCGTGAACGGAGCGAAGGGCTTGACGTTCGTCACCGCTTTCGCCCATAGCCCTCATCAAATTTCGATTTCCCGATAGGACCGGATAAAAATGGGTTTCAAATGCGGCATCGTTGGCTTGCCCAACGTCGGCAAGTCGACACTTTTCAACGCGCTGACCAGGACGGCGGCGGCGCAGGCCGCCAACTATCCGTTCTGCACCATCGAGCCGAATACCGGCGAGGTGGCGGTGCCCGACCCGCGTCTGCAGAAGATCGCGGCGATCGGCAAGTCGAAGGAGATCATCCCGACCCGCATCTCCTTCGTCGACATCGCCGGCTTGGTACGCGGCGCCTCGAAGGGCGAAGGGCTGGGCAACCAGTTCCTGGCCAACATCCGCGAGGTCGACGCCATCGTCCATGTGCTGCGCTGCTTCGAGGATGATGACATCACCCATGTCGAGGGCCGCATCGATCCCGTCGCCGACGCCGAGACCGTCGAGACCGAGCTGATGCTCGCCGACCTCGACAGCCTCGAGCGCCGCATCGTGCAGTTCCGCAAGCGCGCTTCCGGCAAGGACAAGGAGGCGTTGACCGTGCTTCCGATGATGGAAGCCGCTCTTGAACTCCTGCAGGCCGGCAAGCCAGCCCGCATTCTGCTCAAAGGTATCTCCGCGGAGGATCTGCGCATCCTGCAGGGGCTGAACCTGCTGACGTCGCACCCCGTTCTCTATGTCTGCAATGTCGCCGAGGCCGACGCCGCCACCGGCAATTCGCACACCAAAGCGGTCGAGCAGATGGCTGCCACGCAAGGCGCCCGCACCGTGGTGATTTCCGCGGCGATTGAAGCCGAGGTCGCGCAGCTCAGCGACGAGGAGGAAATGGAATTCCTGGCAACGTTGGGCCTTGAGGAGCCAGGCTTGAACAAGGTGATCCGCGCCGGCTACGAGCTTTTGCAGCTCATCACCTATTTCACCGTCGGGCCAAAGGAAACGCGCGCCTGGACCGTGCACAAGGGCGCCAAGGCGCCGCAGGCGGCAGGCGTCATCCACACCGATTTCGAGCGCGGCTTCATCCGCGCCCAGACCATCGCATACAACGACTTCGTCACGCTGGGTGGCGAAGTCGCGGCCAAGGAAGCCGGCAAGGCGCGCGACGAAGGCAAGGAGTATGTCGTCCAGGACGGCGACATCATGCTGTTCAAGTTCAACACCTGACCTGACCGACGGCGCCTTCTTCCTTCTCCCCTTGCGGGAGAAGGTGGATTGGCGCGCAGCGCCAAGACGGTTGAGGGGTGTTAGCCGGAGCGCTGTGGGTGCCAAGCTGGAACACCCCTCATCCGACCGAGCTTCGCTCGGCCACCTTCTCCCACAAGGGGAGAAGGGAGAGACCGCACGGGCCCTTTCCGCGTGGCTTGACTGCCCGCAATGCCCGGTCTAAGGGGCGTCTGCACCGGCCCGCGCTTTCGTCGAAAGCCTGTCCCGTGCAATCCGAAACGACACGCCCGCTCGAACCCATCCTTTTGGCCTCAGCAAGGGAGACCCGGCGATGATCAAGGCATTCGTCGTGGACAATGATCGCCTGCGCGTTGCCGACGATCTCTTGGCAAACAGCGACAAGGTCGTCTGGGCCGACCTTATGAACCCTACCAAGGAAGAGGAAACGGCCATCGAGACTTGGCTCGGTGTTGCCATTCCGACGCGCGAGGAGATGGAGGAGATCGAGATTTCGAGCCGCCTCTATATCGAGGACGGCGCCTATTTCATGACCGCCACGCTGCCGGCTCAGACCGAGGCCGACGATCCGCTAATGTCGCCGGTCACCTTCGTGCTGGCCGGCAATAGGCTGATCACCGTGCGCTACCACGAGCCGAAGGCCTTCAAGACCTTTCCGCTGCGCGCCGAGAAGGTGGCGACCGGCTGCACCAGCGGCGACACCATCCTGATCGGCCTGCTGGAGGCGATCGTCGACCGCCTCGCCGACATTCTGGAGCGCGCCGGCCGCGACATAGAGACGATCTCGCGCGACATCTTCGAGGCACGCTCGACCAAGGCTTCCAAGCGCAACCGCGACTTCCAGGAATTGCTGAAGGCCATCGGCCGCAAGGAGGACATCGCCTCCTCGATCCGCGACAGCCTGATCTCGCTGCAGCGGCTCGCCGGCTTCCTCACCCACGCCTCGACCCAGACCAAGATGAGCAAGGATATCCGCGCGCGCATCAAGACCTTGTCGCGCGACGTGCTGTCGCTCGCCGACCACGCCACCTTCCTGTCGCAGAAGATCAACTTCCTGCTCGACGCGACGCTCGGCATGATCTCGATCGAGCAGAACGCCATCATCAAGATCTTCTCCGTCGCCGCGGTCATCTTCCTGCCGCCGACGCTGGTCGCGTCGATCTACGGCATGAATTTCAATGTCATGCCCGAGCTGAGCTGGCACTTCGGTTATCCCTTCGCCATCGGCTTGATGATCCTGTCGGCGATCCTGCCCTTCTGGTATTTCCGCCGCCGCGGCTGGTTGTAAAGCCTTCGGACCTTCTGTTTCGTTGACTGTTCCGTGGGGCGCGCGATGGCCTGGCGCACCAGAAATTACTTGACCAAATCCCGTCCCACCTGCATCCGGGAACCCCGATCCGTGGCGATCGTGCAATCTTGAACCGGATTCCAGACCATGACCGGAAAGAATTCCAGACCATGACCGGCCAGACCGGAAAGACTTGGGCCTATGAGGATTTCGTCGAGGGCGCCTCGCTCGACCTCGGCACGAAGCTGGTGAGCGCGGCCGAGATCATCGAATTCGCGCAAGAGTTCGATGCGCAGCCGATGCATCTCGACGAGGCGGCGGGCAAGGCCAGCATCCTTGGCGGGTTGGCGGCCTCCGGCTGGCACACCTGCGCGATGTTCATGCGCATGCTGTGCGATGCCTTCCTGCTGGACTCGACCTCGCAGGGCGCCCCCGGTGTCGACCTCGTCAAATGGAAAAAGCCGGTGCTGGCCGGCGATATGTTGACCGGCAACACCACCGTCCTTGCCAAGCGCCTGTCCAGATCGAAGCCCCAGCTCGGCCTCGTCACCATGCGCAGCGAGCTTTTCAACCAGCGTGGCGAAGGCGTCTTCGAACTCGAGAACACCGTCATGTTCCTGACCCGAGGGGCCAACGCGTGAGCCTCGACGAATTCTTCTGCATCGGCGTCACCGTCACGCTCGGTTCGCATAAATTCGAATCCGAGGCGATCAAGGCGTTCGCCAGGAAATACGATCCGCAGATATTCCATCTCGACGAAGAGGCGGCGAAGAGGAGCGTGTTCGGCGGCCTGTGCGCCTCGGGCTGGCACACAGCGGCAACCTGGATGAAATTGAACCTCGAGACCGGCGTGGAGGCCAACGGCGCCCGGTGGGCCGGCACTAGGCCCGCGCCCGAATTTGGCCCCTCGCCCGGCTTCAAGAACCTCAAATGGCTGAAGCCCGTCTATGCCGGAGAAACCGTGACCTTCACCCGCACCGCGCTTGCCCATCGCCCCATCGCATCACGGCCGGGCTGGCGGTTGCTCACGCTGCGCTCGGAGGCCTTCGATTCGACCGGCGACAAGGTTATCGAGTTCGAAAGTGCGGTGCTGGTGAAGGTGGGTTGAGCTTTCTTCCTTCTCCCCCTGTGGGAGAAGGTGGATTGGCGCGCAGCGCCAAGACGGATGAGGGGTGTTGGAGGGAACTCAACGCCTCACTCTGTCCAGCACCCCTCATCCGACCGAGCTTCGCTCGGCCACCTTCTCCCACAAGGGGGAGAAGGCAGTGCGCGCCTCACAGTCCGCTCAATGCCCTTCGAACCCGATCAGCGTCCTGACCGGCACGCCGAGCGCTTCGAGCTTCTCGCGACCGCCGAGGTCCGGCAGGTCGATGACGAAGCAGGCGGCGAGGATGTCGGCGCCGATCTGCCGCAACAGCTTGACCGCTGCCTCCGCCGTGCCGCCGGTGGCGATCAGGTCGTCGACGAGGATGACCTTCTCGCCCGGCGACACGCCATCCTTGTGCATCTCCATCTCGTCCAGCCCATATTCGAGGCTGTAAGCGACGCGCACCGTCTCGTAAGGCAGCTTGCCCTTCTTGCGGATCGGCACGAAGCCGGCCGAGAGCTGGTGCGCGATGGCGCCGCCAAGGATGAAGCCGCGCGCCTCGATGCCGGCGATCTTGTCGATCTTCTGGCCGGCGTAGGGATGCACCAGCTCATCAATGGCGCGGCGAAAGGCGCGCGCATTGCCGAGCAGCGTGGTGATGTCGCGAAACAGGATGCCCGGCCTGGGATAGTCCGGAATGGTGCGGATCGCGGCAAGCAGCGTGTCTTCGAGCGAAGGTTTCATGAGGCAGCTCTCCGGGGCATTCGTCCGATTCGACTTGAAGACGTGAAAGGAACTCGGGTCGATCGTAACCCGGGGCGGCCGGCGACGGCTACCGCGATGTCGCGCCCTTGAAGAAAATTGTCCGGCAAAGGACTGGAGCCGGCGGTCTTAGAGCGACTCCACTCGGACGCACAAAGGACGCTCTAGCACTTTTGAATCTACGCATCGTGCTTTTCGAAAATCGATTTTCGGGCGGATGCGGTAGGAAACGCAAAAGGGCGCCTTTCGACGCCCTTTTGATCTCGTCGCTTTGCGTAGTCTCAGTGCGCCACGCCGGCCCACACCTTGCGCTTGGTCAGATAGACTAGCGCGCCGAACAGCAGCAGGAAGACCAGCACGCGAAAGCCGGTCTTCTTGCGGGCTTCCAGATGCGGCTCGGCTGCCCACATCAGGAAGGCCGACACGTCGCGGGAATACTGGTCGACCGTCTGCGGCGAGCCGTCGTCATAGGTCACTTGATCGTCGGAAAGCGGGTTGGGCATCTTCAGCGACACGCCGGCTATGAAGTACGGATTGTAGTGCGTGCCTTCCGGTATCTCCATGCCCGCCGGCGGCTGCTCGTCATAGCCGGTCAGCAGCGAGTGGATATAGTCGGGACCGCCCTGGGCGTATTGCGTGAAGATGTCGAAGACGAAACGCGGAAAGCCGCGCTCGACGCCGCGCGCCTTGGCTAGCAGCGACATGTCGGGCGGGGCAGCCCCGCCATTGGCGGCCGCTGCTGCCTGATCGTTGGGGAACGGCGCCGGGAAATGGTCGGACGGTATGCCGGGACGATCGAACATGTCGCCGGCATCGTTGGGACCATCATTGATCGTATACTCGGCCGCCAGCGCCTTGACCTGCGCTTCCGAATAGCCAAGATCTTCCAGCGTGCGGAATGCCACCAACTTCATCGAATGGCAGGCCGCGCAGACTTCCTTGTAGACCTTCAGCCCGCGCTGCAACTGTGCCTTGTCGTAGGTCCCGAACGGCCCGGCGAAGCTCCAGTCCATCTCCTTGGGCTCGTGTATCGGGAAATGCGTCGGCTGGGCTTCGCTGTGCGCCTCCTCCTGGGCGATGGCCCCGGTGGTCGCGGCCGCGGTACCCGCCAAAACAAGGCCGAGCAGCGCCAGCGAGGTGAGAATCGTCTTCATGCCAAATCCCCTTGAGATTCTCTGCCGCGCGGTCGTCGTCTCGAGCATGATCTTGTCCGGAAACCGGTCTCCACTTTTCGGGATCATGCTCAGCCCTTGGTTTCCGGTGCGGCTGTCGCGCGAGCCGGATGTCCGCCACCGCCACCCTTGTTCTTCTCGAGCACCGCCTCGGTGATCGAATTCGGCAACCGCCGCGGGGTCTCGATCAGGCCGAGCACCGGCAGCACGACCAAGAAAAAGGCGAAGTAGAACAATGTCGCCATCTGCGCCATGAAGACATAGCTGCCTTCGGCTGGCTGCGAGCCCAGCCAGCCAAGCAGGACGGCATCGATCACGAACAGCCAGAAGAACAGCTTGTACCAGGGCCGGTAGACCGCCGAGCGCACCTTCGAGGTGTCGAGCCACGGCACCAGGAACAACATGGCGATGGAGCCGAACATCGCGAGCACGCCACCGAGCTTGGAGTTGATCGGCCCGATATTGAAGGTGATGGCACGCAGGATCGCGTAGAACGGCAGGAAGTACCATTCCGGCACGATATGGGCAGGCGTCTTCAGCGGGTCGGCGACTACGTAGTTGTCGGGGTGACCGAGAAAGTTCGGCAGGTAGAAGACGAAATAGGCGAAGATGAACAGGAACACGAGCATCCCGAACGCGTCCTTGATGGTCGCGTAAGGGGTGAAGGCGACGGTATCGGTCTTCGACTTGACCTCGATGCCGGTCGGGTTCGACTGGCCGACCACATGCAGCGCCCATATATGCAGCACGACGACGCCGGCGATCATGAACGGCAGCAGATAGTGAAGTGAAAAGAAGCGGTTCAGCGTCGGGTTGTCGACAGCGAAGCCGCCGAGCAAAAGCTGCTGAATCCAGTCGCCGACCAGCGGGATGGCGCTGAAGAAGCCGGTGATGACGGTCGCGCCCCAGAAGCTCATCTGCCCCCAGGGCAGCACATAGCCCATGAAGCCCGTCGCCATCATCAGCAGGTAGATGATGCAGCCGAGGATCCATAGAAGCTCGCGCGGCGCCTTGTACGAACCGTAGTAGAGCCCGCGGAAGATGTGGATGTAGACGGCGACGAAGAAGAACGACGCGCCGTTCGAATGCATGTAGCGCAACAGCCAGCCCGAATTCACGTCGCGCATGATCTTCTCGACCGAATCGAAGGCGAGAGTGCTGTCCGCCGCATAATGCATGGCCAGCACGATGCCGGTCAGCATCTGCGCCGTCAGCATGATCGCCAGGATGCCGCCGAAGGTCCACGCATAGTTGAGGTTGCGCGGCACCGGATAGGCGACGAAGCTGTCATAGACCAGCCGCGGCAGCGGCATGCGGGCGTCGAACCAGCGTCCGATACCGGTCTTGGGCGTATAGGTCGAGTGTCCCTCGCTCATCGAAATGTCCCCTAGCCTCAGCCGATACGGATCTTGGTGTCGGAAATGAACTGGAACACCGGCACCGACATGTTCTCCGGCGCCGGCCCCCCGCGGACGCGGCCGGCGGTGTCGTATACCGAACCGTGGCACGGGCAGAACCAGCCGCCGAACTCGCCTTCCTGGCCGAGCGGAATGCAGCCGAGATGGGTGCAGACCTGGACCATCACCATCCAGGCCTCCTTGCCCGGCATGGTGCGGTTGGCGTCCGTCGCCGGCGCATCGGCCGGCAAATTGGCGTTGCGGGCGAGCGGATCCTTGAGCTGGGCCAGATTGACCGCCTCGCCGTCCTTCATCTCTTGTTCAGTGCGGTTGCGCACGACCACCGGCTTGCCGCGCCATTTCACGACAAGCGACGTTCCCGGCGTCAGCGAAGAGACGTCGACCTCGACCGAGGCCAGCGCCAGCGTCGAGGCATCCGGGCGCATCTGGTCGATGAATGGCCAGGCGACGGCACCCGCGCCGACCACTGCGGCCATGCCGGTGGCGACGTAGAGAAAATCACGACGGTTGGGATCCTGGATGTCGGTTGCGCTCACGGGTGCCTGATCCTTTCGCCTCTTCCGTGCCGGTGGCCGAGCCTTATTCCCCGCTCATTCACGCCAACCCGACAGCGCATGGCGAACAGGCTAGCGAATTCCTCCGGCATTTGGACTTCGGTTTATGCGTGAAGCCTGTTTTTGTCCAGACGGGTGAAGGCACAAGGGCAGATTGTCGCGGGGACGCAATTCGGCGTCGGACCGCATGGCAACGAAGACGGCGAAACCACAGGAAAACAACGGCAAAATCGGAGCCTGCGTTTGCCTCGACAGGAGGCCCGGCCTCGGTCTATCCTCGGCCATGGCGCATGTCATCGACCGCGACAAATGGGCCGGAGCGACCGACCGCTGGCCCGACCATTGGCAAGGCGAGCTGCAGTGCGGCGCCTACGGCTCCAAAAGCTGCCTGATCTTCAACTATCTGCCGGAGATCGGCGGCGGCCCGCGGCTGCACATGCATCCCTATTGCGAGATTTTCATCATCCGCGCCGGCACCGGGCTGTTCACCGTCGGTGACCGGCAGATCGAGGCGTCGGCTGGCCAGATATTGATCGTGCCGCCGAACACGCCGCACAAGTTCACCAATCTCGGCCCAGGCCCGTTGGAGACCACCGACATCCACGAAAACGGCAGCTTCATCACCGAATGGCTGGAGTAGGCCATGATCACGAACCGAAGGTCCGCGTCAGCGAAAACCGGAAACCGGTTTTCGGAAAAGATCATGGTTGAACTAGTGGTGAAAATCTGACGCTTGGTACCCGAGGTGAGACAACCGCTTTGGATGGTTTTCTGCCTTCCGTATCGCCGATCGGAACGCACAGGCAGCGCCATTTCGCGACATTCATGGCCCGTCTCAAAACTGGTCGTTCGCTGTACCGCCCGAATCGACCCTTTGCGGACGGCTCTCCGGTGTGAGAAAGGGCGCGTTCTCACCCATTTCAGACGTCAGGCACTCGAGGGCTTGGTACCGGAAGCCACCACCACGGGCCTTCGGATTACAACAGTACCGTCGAAGACATGCGCTTTCGCGGCACCGAGAATCGCGTCATGAATCCGGGCGCGCCGAGCTGGCTCTTGTGCTTCCAGCATCATGGCAACTCGCACAGCGCCGCCATAAATGAGATCGAGCAGCGCTTTCGGTCGCTCGTTCGTCCATGTCGTTTCAATGAGATCGTCACGCACTTCGGTAAAGCCGCTGGCTTCAAGCACCCGACGGCATTCGCGCGGATCACTGAATCGTAATGGCGGAGGTGCATCCGGCAGATCTGAGATCGGCGTTCCGTGGTCGGCGATCGCCGATAGTACGATATTCAGCACCTCATCGTCCTTGCCCCACTGCGTAAACACAAATCGGCCCTTGGGGCGGAGCACGCGAAAAGCTTCTGCAATGGCCGACTCGGGGCGCCTGAGGTGCATCACCCCGAATGCGCATACGACATGATCGAATGTGTCGCTCGCGTGGGGCAACGCTTCGGCGTCACCCACCTGGAAGGTGAGTCTTGGATAGTTCTCTCCCGCTTTCGCTATCATGGAGGCTGCAAAATCAACGCCCTCAACGGCAGCCCCCTCGGTTGCAAGCGATCCAGCGAGATGGCCCGGTCCGCAACACACGTCCAACACCCTCCTTCCGTCCAGCGGTCCCAAGGCTGCAATGATGGGCGCGATGACCTGGTTGGTAATCGGAGATAGGTGCTGATCGTAGCTTGCTGAGCGGGTGGACCAGCCGGCGAGTTCTGCCTCCCGAAACGACGTTGTCATCCAGATACCCTCCACGCTCCGGTGCCTGCTTTGAGCTTATCACGCTGCGTGGACTGTCTGCTAATGACACATTCCGGGTCGTTGGTGCCGCTATGCTCGATGACCGCGCCTTCCACCCAACCGCGACGTGGAGAGCTCGGTGGCCGTGTGGCAGAGCCGAATCCTTCGGCCGGCTCCGTCGCGCCAGATCCGGTCATTCGGCGGGATTCCCCATTGCCGACCTTCGCTCAACCGCAGGATTCGAACCGTTGCAGTCGATGACGGCAGAACTGGCATGAGGCAGGGTCAGCCCGATGCGGACCTTCGCGATTTTCCGCCGGAAGTTCTGACCATTGTTAATCTTGCCAAGTCTCCTGCTTGCGTTCATGAAAGCCGAGCACGCGTTTGCTATCGGTCCACCGTGCGACCTCACCTTCCATTCCATCCGGGTCCTTGAAGCTGACAAGACGGATAGCGCCGAAATCCGTAATGGTCCCATCCGAAGCGCCGGCCTTCACTAGACGTCGCCTGACTTCCTGCAAGCGCTCTTCATCGTCTACCTTCAGTGCGAGATGATCTATGTGACCTCTCTTCCCCATCTGCATCGAGCCACCCTCATACCCCGTCGGTTCTGGCATTTGGAACGGATGAAGGGCAAAGCCGCCTCCAAGGTCGACAAGCGAGTGACGAAGAGTGCCGCCACCCGGACCGGGCTCAGAAAGATCGAACGTCGTATCCGCGTCGAAGATCTCTTCGTAACGTATTAGGGCAGCTATGCGCCTGCGCAAGGCAGTCAGAGCGATCGGTGCATTACCAGCGTGTCCACGAACCCCAGAACCGGATGCTCGAAACCTTGCGGAATCGTTCCGACAACGTCGAATCCAAGATGACGCCAAAGCTTGACCGCGCGTTCGTTGGTACTGACCACACAGTTGAACTGCATGGCCCGGAAGCCTCGCGCAGCCGCGTGACCCAGAGAGTGCTGGCACATCGCCGTTGCAACACCCCGGCCGACCGAGTCCGGCGCGGTTATATAACCGCAGTTGGCGACGTGGGCACCGCCGCCCCGTTGGTTCGCGTGCAGATAATAAGTTCCCATCACCAGTTCGTCCGTTCCTGCGACGAACACCTCGTGATCCGGGGAAAACCAGTATGACAGCGCGTCGGATCGGCTCCAGTCAGGCGGCAGCGCGTAGGTTTCGCCTGCCCGCAAGATGGGCTCGAGTATGCTCCAAATGGCGTCTGCGTCGGCAAGTGTGGCTGTGCGAATGGTCAGCAAGGCTAGATATCCAAATTTGCACGGTTGGGGTTGTGGCCACGTCCGGCCCTACTGTGGCAGGCCGGCGTCTTCATAGCCATCGATGAAATGCTGTCGATCGGCCTCGTGCCGGAACGGTTGTGTGCTTGCCCAGTGCTGTATCGAGAAATCTCCATTCGAGGCGAGGAATTGCCTTGCTTCCTCCTTGGCCTCTTCCATATGCCCGAGCCGCGCCAGACTTGCAGCCAAGATACGTTGCGAGCCGAGCCGGTGCGTGGCCTCATGCCGGAGTGTTTCGACGGCATCGGCGTATTGACCCGCTGCGTATTGGGCGAGCCCGAGAAGCCAATAGTACCACCCCGGCGGGTGCGGATTGAGGCGAATGGCGTGGCGCAAATGTCCGATGCCCTCGATAGCCTTTCCCTCGAATGCCTTCAGTTGCCCCAGGAATGCCCAGGCATCGGCATGATTGGGGTTGACCCGAAGGGCAGTGGCCAGCTCCGCCGCGCCTTCATCCGGCTTGCCATCGTAGATCAGCACGTCGCCGAGGATTGCATGGGCCACGGCATTTTCCGGATCAAGCGATACGGCGCGCCAGGCTGCCGCCAGAGCCAGCGAATGATGGCGCTCTGGAGCATCCAGCCAATACGCCCAGGCAAAATGGTGGCTCATCGCAAGCCAAGCATGAGCATCGGCGAAGCCGGGATCGAGTTCGATGGTCCTTTCCAAGAGCGCGGGAGCCGCCCTGTTGCTTTCGGGCGACTGAACCACCAGCACGCGGCCGCGGACGAAGAGGTCATACGCTTCGAGACTTGCTGTCCTACGTGTGCTGGAGGTCACAGCGGTCGGCAACACGCCGGACAGGGCACTTACAATCGTATGGACGACCTCGTCCTGCAACAGGAAGACGTCCGCCAAATCGCGGTCGAAGCGATCAGCCCAGAGATGACTGCTGTCCGTGGCGTCGATTAGCTGGGCATTGATCCGCACCCTAGCCTTCTCCCTGCGCACACTTCCTTCAAGCACATAACGCACCGTCAGCTCCCTGGCGACTGAGCGGACATCGACTGACCTCCCCTTGTAAGCGAATGTGGAGTTGCGTGCGATCACCAACAGACCAGGCACTTTCGACAAGTCAGTGATCAGGTCTTCCGCCAGACCGTCAGCGAAGTACTCCTGCTCGGGATCGCTGCTCATGTTCGTGAACGGCAGAACGGCAATCGAAGGCTTGTCGGTGATGGCCTTGGATGTGGAAATCACAACAGGCGGCGTGCCGGAAACGCGGTAGATGCGAACTGGCAGGGCAATGTTTTTCACGGTCTGGGCCCCGAGATCCTCGAAACCAACCTCGATCTTGTTTCGGACGTGGTCGTAGATCGTTCCGGAGATGAGGATGCCGCCTGGCTCGGCGGTGGTTTCCAGTCGCGCAGCGATGTTGACGCCATCGCCATAAAGGTCACTGCCCTCGACCATCACATCACCTAAATTGACGCCAATGCGCAGCACGATACGGAGCTTCTCCGGCAGAGCGGCATTGGCGGCAGCCATCGCATGCTGCACGTCTATGGCGCATTGCAAAGCATTGACGGCGCTGGCGAACTCCACCATCACGCCGTCGCCAGTCACCTTAAAGACCCGGCCATGGTGCCTGGCGACCAACGGCTGCAGCACTTGCTTGCGTCGGGACTTGAGCGCGGCCAGCGTGCCGGCCTCATCCGTTTCCATGAGGCGGCTGTAGCCAACGACATCGGCCGCCATTACGGCGGCGAGTCGACGCTGGATGCGTTCGTCGGTCATGTGCGGCGATTGCTCTCATCTGAAAGCAGTCCGGCAGTGTACCGACGCTTCGTGAACGAGTCTATCAGTCCAACCCCGGAGCCTACCTCGTAGGAAAGTTCAGGAACGGATCATGAGCACTGGTCGCGGCCAATGTCTGCTTTCTGCCAAGAGCACCGGCTCAAGAAGGTCAGCAAGGGGTCAGAGCGGCTGGTTCAGCCGAACGTCCGCTATCCGGCACCAAAATGAGTTCGGGAAGGTCCGAGAAGGGTCATCAGACTGGTTGCGCTTAACGTCCGGTTCCGGGAAGGAAAATCGGCCTCGGAGAGTCTCGAAAGGGTCACGACGTTCCCTTGAACTCCCATCAGGGATGGTCCGCAAAGGGTCGAAATCGGTATTTCGTCTTCGGTCAGATTTTCAACACTATTGTCTATTTCGCGCCGAGCCTGGCCAGCACGGCTTTGGGAATGTTGTATTCCCGGATCACCGCGTCGTGCCTGCGCAAGCCGCACAATTCGCGCTGGATGAAATAGCCGTGGACGGCCTCCGCCGCGTCCTTGAGCAGCCGGGCACGTTGTTTGCCGTCATCGCCATGCTCACGCAGCTTCGTCAGAGTTTCATCCACGCGCCGGCCGGCGCGGCCGAGCGCCGCCGCCTTTTCGCCGAGGATTTCATTGCCGAGCAGGTCGAGCGCGCTCTCCTGCGCTCCCGACCGTCCGAAATTCGATGGCATTCGCACCGACATGGTCCACTCCGGTTCTTGCTGAAATCTGGCCCTACTCCGCCGGCCGCGTCTCCTCCAGCACGCTCTCCTCGTTGAACAGGAAGCCGCCGGACTGCCGCTTCCACAGCCGCGCATAGAGCCCGTCGAGCGCGACCAGCTCGTCATGCGTGCCTTGTTCGACGATGCGGCCACCGTCGAGCACCACCAGGCGATCGAGTGCCGCGATGGTCGACAGCCGGTGCGCGATGGCGATGACCGTCTTGTTCTCCATCAGCCTCGCCAGATTCTCCTGGATGGCCGCCTCGATGTCGGAATCGAGCGCCGACGTCGCCTCGTCGAGTATCAGGATCGGCGCGTCCTTGAGGAAGACGCGCGCGATCGCCACGCGCTGGCGCTGGCCGCCCGACAATTTCACGCCGCGCTCGCCGACGAAGGCCTCGTAGCCCTGGCGATCGCGATTGTCGCGCAAGTCGAGGATGAACTCGTGCGCCTCGGCCTTCTTGGCGGCCGCGATCACCTCGGCGTCGGTTGCGTCCGGCATGCCGAGCTTGATGTTGTCGCGAAGCGAGCGATGGAACAGTCCGGTATCCTGGCTGACGACGCCGATGTTGGCGCGCAGCGAGTTCTGCGTCACCTTTGAAACGTCCTGGCCGTCGATCGTGATCTTGCCGGCCTCGAGGTCGTAGAGGCGCAGGATCAGATTGGCCAGCGTCGTCTTGCCGGCGCCGGACGGCCCGACCAACCCGACCTTCTCGCCCGGCCGCACCACGAGGTCGATGCCGTTGAGCACGCCGAACCCCTTGCCGTAGTGGAACTCGACCTTCTTCACGTCGATCCGGCCGCCGCCTACCACAAGCTCCCTGGCGTCGGGTGCGTCGGTCAGGCCGAGCGGCTGCGAGATCAGCGCCTTGGAGTTTTCCAGAACGCCGAGATTGCGCAGGATGCTGTTGAGCTGCATCATCAGCCGGCCGAGCAGCATGTTGAGCCGCAGCACCAGCGACAGCGTGAAGGCGACGGCGCCGACGGTGATCGAGCCTTCGACCCAGAGATAGACGGCAAAACAGGCGATCGCCGTGATCATGATCCCCGAAAGTGTCGTCAGCGCCATGCGCACGCCGGTCAGCCGGCGGGTGAACGGGCGCAGCGCGTCGAGATAGATATCGAAACCGCTCCTGATGTAGCGGTCGTCGCCGTCGGCGGAGAACAGCTTCAGCGTCTGCACGTTCGAATAAGAATCGACGATGCGGCCGTTGATCATCGAACCGGCCTCGGCGGTTGCCTCGGCATGCTTGCGGATCGCCGGCAGATAGCGCTTGGCCAGCCAGCCGAAGGCGGTGATCCAGATCACCACCAGCACTGCCAGCCTGAGATCGAGGCCGGCGACCAGCACCAGCGTCGTCACCGTATAGACGACCATGAACCAGACGACCTCGATGAAGCTTTGCATCAGATCGCCGGTCGCCTGCCCCGCCTGCCAGACTTTTGTCGCGATACGCCCGGCGAAATCGTTCTGGAAGAAGGCGTAGGACTGGCGCGAGACATGGCGGTGAGCCTGCCAGCGCACCAGATTGTAGAAGCCGGGCGTGATCGTCTGCTCGTCGACCAACGCCGCCAGGCCGACGACGATGGTACGGATGACCAGCACCACGGCGGCCATGAAGACAAGTTCGGGACCGGCGGCAGTCCACAGCGCGTCCCAACTACGCTCGCCGGGGAGCTGGTCGAGAATGTCGACCAGCCGCCCGACGAAGTAGAACAGTCCGGCCTCGACCAGCGGCGCGATGCCGCCGATGACAAGCATGGCGAAGAAGGCGAATTTCGCCTGGCCGACATAGTGCCAGAGGAACCCCCTGACGCTGACCGGTGGCCGAAGGACCGCGGGCTCCCTGAATGGATAGACCCAGTTCTCGAACCAGCGATAGACGGCAGTCATCATTCGGCGGCTATCATTCTGCTGCTTGACCCTTGATCATGGCATCGTTGGCGGCGGCACCGTCGTCGAGCAGGAAGCCGCCCGATTGGCGCTGCCAAAGCTGCGCATAGAGCCCGCCGCTGGCGACGAGTTCCTCATGCGAACCTTCTTCGATGACGCGGCCCTTGTCCATGACGACGAGCCGGTCCATCGCCGCGATGGTCGAGAGCCGGTGCGCGATGGCGATGACGGTCTTGCCCTGCATGAGCCTGTAGAGGTTCTCCTGGATGGCCGCCTCGGCCTCGGAATCAAGCGCAGACGTTGCCTCGTCGAGAATGAGGATCGGCGCGTCCTTCAGCATAACGCGGGCAATGGCGATGCGTTGCCGCTGGCCGCCGGACAATTTGACCCCGCGATCGCCGACATGCGCATCGAAACCCGTGCGGCCACTGGCGTCCGAAAGCCTTGATATGAAATCAAGCGCTTCGGCGCGGCGTGCCGCTTCGATCAGCATCTCGTTGCTGGCGTCCGGCCGGCCATACAGGATGTTCTCGCGCACCGAACGATGCAGCAGCGAGGTGTCCTGGGTGACCATGCCGATCTGGGCGCGCAGCGAATCCTGCGTCACCGCCGCGATTTCCTGGCCGTCGATCAGGATCCGGCCAGTTTCGAGGTCGTAGAAGCGCAAGAGAAGGTTGACCAGCGTCGACTTGCCGGCGCCGGAGCGGCCGACGATGCCGACCTTCTCGCCCGGCTTCACCGTCAGCGACAGGCTTTCGATGATGCCCTTCTGCTTGCCGTAGTGGAAGCGTATGTCCTCGAAACGGATCGCGCCCTTGGTGACGGCAATGTCCCTGGCCCCGGGCCTGTCTTCGACGAGGCGCGGCAGCGAGATCGAGCTGATGCCGTCCTGCACCGTGCCGATATTCTCAAACAGGGTGGACATCTCCCACATGATCCATTGCGACATGCCCCAGAGCCGAAGCACGAGGCCGATGACCAGGGCTACGGCGCCGATCGTCACCGCCTGGCCGAGCCACAGCCACAGCGAGATCGCGGTGACCGAAAACAACAGGAGCGAGTTGAGGACGTAGAGCAGGCCATAGAGCTGCGTTACCAGCCGCATCGACCGGTAGACCGTATCGAGAAAGCCGGCCATGCCTTCCCTGGCGAAGGACGCCTCGCGCCGGGCATGCGAGAACAGCTTGACCGTCTGGATGTTGGAGTAGCTGTCGACGACGCGGCCGGTCATGGTCGAGCGCGCATTGGCCTGCTCCTCGCCGACCTTGCCCAATCGCGGGATGAAGTAGCGCAAGAGCAAGATATAGCCGGCAAGCCAGACGGCGAGCGGTGCCGCCAGCCGCAAGTCGGCCGAGCCGACGATGAACAGCATGCCGAGGAAATAGACGACGATATAATTGAGCACGTCGATAAGCTTGATGACGCACTCACGCACGGCAAGCGCGGTCTGCATCAGCTTGGTCGCGATGCGGCCGGCGAACTCGTCCTGATAGAAGCTCATCGACTGCTTGAGCAGGTAGCGATGCACCTGCCAGCGGATACGCATCGGATAATTGCCCATCAGCGTCTGCTGGTTGAGGAGCGAATGGAACCAGACCGTCGCCGGCAGCACGAACACCACGATGAAGGCCATTCCGGCGAGTTTCCAGCCCTCGGTCTGCAGGAACGTCTCGCGATTCTGCACCGACAGCCAGTCGACGATCCGGCCCATGAAGCCGAACATCCAGACCTCGGCGACGGCGATAGCCGTCACCAGCACCGCATCGAGAGCGATGTAGGGCCAGGCGCCGCGCGTATAGTGCACGCAGAAGGCGATCAGCGTCTTCGGCGGCTCGACCGGCTCCTCGGCGGGGAACGGATCGAGCCTTCTTTCAAACCAGCGGAACATTGTCTTGGTACTCACATGCTTGGTTTCGCTCACGCGGCGCGGGAACGCGTAGCGTCCCGGGAGCGGGTAGCGTCATGGGATCGCGTGGCGACAAAGACCGGCGTCCCGGAATCACCCGGGCCGCCGGTCCTGCTTCGCGCAGTATAAGGTGTTGCGAGCTTTTCGCCGACAGGCTCGTTTGACGATCCTGACAGCGCTCTGTCGACGACCCGGAGTTTCGCGCCTGTTTTTGCGCCAGGGCGGATCAGCCTGATGATCCGGCGCACCAGCGACGGCCGGCTGCGGTCGGGGACCGCGCGCGAGAAATCGACGTCCGGCAGCATACCGCGATGCGGACGCCGACGGGTCTCGGCGTGAACCGCCGACGAATAGGTTTCGCCGATCAAAAGCGCCCAGGTCGCCATCCTGCGCTCGTGCAGGCTTCTTGAACCGGGAATTTTGCAGGGATCGAACATCGGTCCGTCCTCCATATGAAAATACGGGTAAAAGGGTGAATCCGGCCTGCTCGCGGGCGAATGGCCAGCGAAAGGCAGGGATTGCCCAGAGGCGTGTTCAGGTGGGGCGTTCAGCCCCTTCGACAGCTTGAAAAACATCGCAGGATTCCTTCGAAGACCGAAAAAGGTTTCGGCTAAGAATCGGTGCGATCGAAGTCTAAAAGGTCAGGAGAATCGTCGTACCGAAACCGCCGGCAGGCTGGTAAGCCCACAAGAGGGGCGCTGGATGTACATGGTCATCATGAATTACCCCTCCATCGGTTCGGGTTGACAATGCCCGGCGTATAACCGACTTCGCAGAAAATGACCACCCGCCAGTCCAGCATTTTCCAAAACCGCGCGGCCCCTGTGGCCGATCTGCCACGGATCAAAATGGCGTGGAAATGAACGATCGTCTCCGCATCGCGCTCTACCAGCCGGATATCGCCGGCAACACCGGGACAATCCTGCGCTTCGCCGCTTGCCTCGGTCTCGGCGTCGACATCATCGAACCGGCCGGCTTCCCGCTCTCCGACCGGGCGCTGAAACGAGCCGGCATGGACTATCTCGAAATGGCGCGGCTTTCCCGGCATGTCGACTGGCACGCCTTCGAGAGCTGGCGCAAAGGCGAAGCGCGGCGGCTGGTGCTGCTGTCGACCAAAGCCGCGACCGCCTACACGGATTTCGCCTTCGCCGACGCCGACGTTCTTCTGTTCGGCCGTGAATCCGCAGGCGTGCCGGATCCTGTCCGCGAGGCGGCGGATGCGCGACTGATCATCCCGATGCAGCCCGGCGCGCGCAGCATCAACGTCGCGCTCTCCGTCGCCATGGTGGCCGGCGAGGCGATCCGGCAGCTCGGATAGGATTTGCAGGCCCTCAGTGGGCGCAGCGATTATCGCCGCTTTCTGGCCGGCGACCACACCCTCTCTTGTCATTCTCACCCAGGCGCACATCGCCTTCTCCTGCGGTTTGCATGTCCAGGATTTCTTCGTTACAAGCTCAACTTAACTTGAGGTCAAGCGGAAAATTCGAATGGCTGCGGTGACGGAATTGACGGTCGGCCAGGTGGCGACGCGAAGCGGGGTGGCGGTATCGGCGCTGCATTTCTATGAGGCGCGCGGACTGATCCGCAGCCACCGCACATCGGGCAACCAGCGGCGCTACGGCCGCGATGTGCTGAGGCGTGTGGCGATCATCAGGATCGCGCAGGAGGTCGGCATCTCGCTGGCCGAGATCGGTGCTGCACTTGAATCACTGCCTGAAGGCCGCACACCGACGCGCGCGGACTGGAACCTGCTTTCAACGGCCTGGCGCGACCAGCTCGATCAGAAGATTGCCCAGCTGAAAAAGCTGCGTGACGGGCTGACCGACTGTATCGGCTGCGGGTGCATGTCGATCGACAAGTGCCCGCTGAGGAACAAGGAAGACCGATTGAGCGCCCAAGGCCCGGGCGCAAGGCGGTTGTTGGTCGCGCGCTAGAGTGTATTGAGATTCAGGTCAGGCCGAGTCGAAAACGGTGGTTTCCGAGAACCGGAGCGGAGCGTACTTTTGGTACGTGAGCACCGGAAGCGCAGGAACCCGCCGTTTGCAGGCCGGCATCACCTGAATATCAACACACCCTAGTCCGCCGCCGGCAATCGCCTGATGGTGAATTCGATGACGTCGCCCGGCCGCTCGAACCAGCTTTCGATCTCGGTCCAGTAGGCCTGCTTGGGAAAGCGCTCGAACCACTCCTTCGCCTTGAGCCGCGCATCGGAGCGTGGCAGCACGAAGGTCTCGCGCAGGAACCCGTCGCGCGGCATGCGCTCGCGCTCGGCGCGCGAACGGTCGAGCCTCTTCTTCAGGCCATCCAGCGGCGGTCTTGCCGGAGTGCGCACGAAAGAACTCCATTCACACTTGACCCTTGCACCCAACAGATTAGGGATCGCGGCCGGAAAAGACGAGTCATTTGTCGGGGTGCGCCCCGCAACCGGAGACGGCATTTGCAACGACCCGAAATACCGGCGGGGCTGCCGGCCGACATCGAGCAGAAGAAGATGAAGGCGCGGCTGTGGTTCGAGACGTTGCGCGAGCGCATCTGCGCCGCATTCGAGCAGATCGAGCAGGACCTGCAGGGACCGCAGGCCTCATGGTCGCCCGGTCGCTTCGAAAAGACGCAGTGGGAGCGTGATGCCGGCAAGGGCGGCGGCGGCATCATGTCGATGATGCGTGGCCGCGTCTTCGAGAAAGTCGGGGTCCACACCTCCACCGTCTATGGCGAGTTCTCGCCGGAGTTCAGGAAGCAGATGCCGGGCGCCGAGGAGGACCCGCGCTTCTGGGCGAGCGGCATTTCGCTGATCGCGCACCCGTGGAACCCCAACGTGCCGGCCGTGCATATGAACACGCGCATGGTCGTCACCTCGCGTCAGTGGTTCGGCGGCGGCGCCGACCTGACGCCGGTGCTCGACCGTCGCCGCACACAGGAAGACCCGGACACGGTTGCCTTCCATCGTGCCATGCAGTTCGCCTGCGAGAAGCATCCGGCGGTGGCCGACCACGCGAAATTCAGGGCTTGGTGCGACGAGTATTTCTATCTCCCGCACCGCAACGAACCGCGCGGCACCGGCGGCATCTTCTTCGACTGGCTGCATTCGGACGAGGACAGAGGCGGCTGGAACGCCGATTTCAACTTCGTCCAGGATGTCGGGCGCGCTTTTCTCGTCGTTTACGGACATCTGGTGCGGGCCAATTTCAACGACAACTGGACCGACGGCGACCGCGACGAACAGCTGATCCGCCGTGGCCGCTACGTCGAATTCAACTTGCTTCACGATCGCGGCACCATCTTCGGGCTGAAGACAGGCGGCAACGTCGCCTCGATCCTGTCCAGTCTGCCGCCAGAGGTGAAATGGCCGTAAAATCTCGGTGAGTTGGACGTGAGCCGCAATCAGGTCCAAATCGCCTGATTTTGGCGGTGAATGTGGCGCACAGGATATCTTTTTCGTCCAATATCCCTTTGAAAAAACAGGACTATTTTTCGTTTCCGGGCCGGGAAGCGCCAGCGGTTCTCGCCTCCTCTAGAACCGCGACCCGACGCGACCGGACGGCCCATAATTGAGTGGGGCACCTCCCCAATCAGGTGCCCTCATTTTCCAGGAGAGCATGCCATGCGCAAGCTTATTATGTCGGCTGCGGCTGCTGCCGTTCTTGCCTCTGGTGGCGCTGCCTTCGCGGCGGTCAAGCACACCACGGGCACGGTCAAGACCTATGATGGAACGGCCATGAGCCTTGTTCTGGATGACGGATCTACCTTTACGCTGCCCAAGGCCTTCAAGGATCCTGGCCTGAAGGCCGGCGAAAAGGTCCGCGTTTCGTGGGACATGAGCGGCAACAACAAAATTGCCGAGGCAGTCAGGATCGTGAAGTGACGGCCTGCCCGCTGGAGCAAGACACAGTCTTGTCTCTGGGGTAGCGTAAGAGGGCGGAGCAGCGCTGCTCCGCCTTTTCGATCTTTCGCGCATGACCCCGAAAACCGAATCGGTTTTCGGAAAGGATCATGCGCAGATAACAAATAATGTTAGAGCGTCTTTTGCGCGTCCTCCGGACGCGCGGCGCTCTAACGCAACCAAAACCAGTCGATCGTGTTATGCTTGCTCGGCCAGCGCATGACCCGAATACCGATACCGGTTTTCGACAGGGATCATGCGTCGATCAAAGGTGCTGGAGCTTCCGTGCCCAAGCAAATGCGCGGAGCTCCGAGGAGGAAAAGGGAGAAAATCCGATGAAGGAATTCCACTGCGGCTCGCTCGTTCCGGGTTGTGACTGGCATACGCGCGCCGACGAGGAAGCCGAGATCATGCGTCGCGCGGTCGAGCACATGCGTGAGACGCATGGCGAGACGATCATCCGCGAGACGATGATCGAAGCGATCCGTTCACGCATCGAAAAGGCCCGCGACGCGGCCTGATTTACCTAAGAGACTGTTTCGAAATTCGCTCTGGCGAGTCATATGGTGGTGGTTTCGAGAACCGGAGCGCAGCGGACATTTGGGTCCGTGAGCACCGGAAGCGCAGAAAACGCCACCAGATGGCCGCCAGAGTAGAGTTTCCAAACGGTCTCTAACTTTCGAGTGCTTCTGCGGCGCGATTGAGGAGCGCGCCGCGATCCAGCGCAAAGCCGGACTCGATCCACTCGTTTTCGAGGTTTTTCAAGGTTGCGCCGAGTTTCGGCCCGGGCGACGCGCCAAGCGTCGTCAGATCGGCGCCCTTGAGCGGAAAGTCGGGCTTTTTCCATTTTCCGGCGAAGGCCAGCAGGCGCGAGAAGCCGCCGGCTTCGAGCAACGCGTCATTGTCCTCGACCGCGCGGGCTCGAGCCGAAGCAAGCGACAGCCGCAAACGATCGACAAAGCCCTGACGATCGCCACGGTAGAGCCGTTTTGCGAGTTCCGTTTCGGTCGTCTTCGGCTCGACAGGCGCGGTCAGCGCCCACTGCCTGAGACGGACGGCTTCGCTGATGGAGAATCTCAGCCGCTCAGCCAGCGTCTTCATTCGCGCGACATCCGGCGGCACGATCGCTTCCAGCCTGAGCAGCGGGTCCGGCGTCCAGCCCAGATCCTTCTCGGTCCTGGTCAGCGCATGGATCGCATCGATGCCCCATTTCTCGCTCTCCGGCAGAACGCTGGTGAGCACGCTGGCTTGGCGCATCCACAGCAAGGCGCGCGATGGATCGGGCGCTGCCAGCAGCTTTTTCAGCTCGGACCAGACGCGCTCGACCGAGAGTTGGCTGAGCCCCTCCTTGAGCCGGGCGCAAGCCTTCAGTCCTTCGGCATCGGGCCGGCCGTCGCCATACCAGGCGAAGAAGCGGAAAAAGCGCAGGATGCGCAGATAGTCCTCGCGGATGCGTGCCTCCGGATCGCCGATGAAGCGCAGCCGGCGCGCCTCGATATCGGCGATGCCGCCGACCAGGTCGACGACCGTGCCGTCGGCCTCGGCATAGAGTGCGTTGATGGTGAAATCTCGCCGTTGCGCGTCGGCCTTCCAGTCGCGCCCGAACGACACCTTGGCTCGCCGTCCGTCGGTCTCGATGTCGGCGCGCAGCGTGGTCACCTCGAACGGTTTGCCGCCGGCGACAATCGTGATGGTGCCGTGCTCGATGCCGGTCGGCACGGCCTTGAAGCCCGCCGCCTCGGCACGGCGGATGGTTTCATCAGGCAGGCAAGTGGTGGCGATATCGACGTCGGCGACCGGCTGGCCGATGAGCGCATTGCGCACCGCGCCGCCGGCGACACGCGCCTCCTCGCCGCCATCCGCCAGCGCCGCCAGCAGGCGCTGCAGGTGCTTTTCGCCGAGCCAGTCGGCTTTGCCCGCGAGCGACATCCGGCCGCTCACGTATAGAGCCTTTCATAGAGCGTGCGAATGATGCCAGCGGTGACGCCCCAGATGCGCTGGCCGCCATAGGGCATCTCGTAGAAGACCCATTCCAGGTCGTTCCACATGCGACTGTCGCGGCCATGGTTGGCCGGGTCCATCAGGAAGCGCAGCGGCACCTCGAAGACGGCGTCGACCTCCTCGGAATTCAGCGTCAGTGAAAAACCCGGCTGCACGATCCCCAACACCGGGGCGATGCGATAGCCGCTGCCGGAGACATAATCGGGCATGCGGCCGATGATCTCGATCCGGTCCTGGCCAAGACCGATCTCCTCGAACGTCTCGCGCAATGCCGCCGTCTCCGGGCTCGCGTCGGTCGGGTCGATCGTGCCGCCTGGAAAAGCCACCTGCCCCGAATGGTTGCGCAGGTTTTCCGCCCGTTTGGTCAGGAGAACCGTGGCGTCGCGTCCGTGATCGACCACCGGGATGAGCACCGCGGCATCGCGCAGGGCCTTCGCGAGCTTTAAACGCGGATGGCCGGGATTGAAGCGATGGTCGCCGTAATCGTCTGCGGCATGCGCTAGCGGCTGTGCCGCGACACGGGCGCGAAAATCCTCGGCGGAAAACGGCACCGGCGTCACCTGATCCATCATACGCTGCCCCATCACGCGCTCAGCCGCTGCAGTTTTTCCGCCGGCATGATCGGATAGACCGCGCCCTTCGAGCGGACGGCAAACATCCTCCTGCCGCCGACCTCGATCTCTTCGCCATGCTCGACCAGTTCGTACATGACCGGCCGCGCCACCAGCGCCTCCAGCCGTCCGCGCACCAGCACATAGGGTTTCAGGCCACCGGTCGCATCCTCGTCGACGAAGCGCAGCGGATGGTCCGGCCCGGCCTCGACCACATCGCCGACATTGGTGCGGAAGGTGATGACTTGGCCATCGCCGGTGCCGCAAACGTCCATCTCGACGGCGATGAAAGGCGCATCGGCGACGCGGATGCCGACCCTTTCCACCGGCGTCACCAGATAGGTCTTGCCGTCTTCGTCCTTGCGCAGCACGGAGGAAAACAGCTGCACCAGCGGCATGCGGCCGATCGGTGTGCCCAGGTAGAACCAAGTGCCGTCCTGTCTGATCTCCATGTCGAGATCGCCGCAAAAGGCCGGATTCCAGCGCTCCACCGGCGCCGGCCCCTTACCTGCGCGGGCGGCACGCGAGAT
Source organism: Mesorhizobium sp. M6A.T.Cr.TU.016.01.1.1 (assembly GCF_003952585.1). Taxonomy (NCBI): domain Bacteria; kingdom Pseudomonadati; phylum Pseudomonadota; class Alphaproteobacteria; order Hyphomicrobiales; family Phyllobacteriaceae; genus Mesorhizobium; species Mesorhizobium sp. M6A.T.Cr.TU.016.01.1.1. The sequence continues at coordinate 3,891,815 of NZ_CP034452.1, read as the reverse complement.
CAGCGCCTCCAGTCCCCGCGCCTCAGCGACGGCCGTCAAACTCTCTTCACGATCCTCGGCGCGTTCTGTCATGGTCACGAAATAGTCACTGTTGTTCCGCTTGTCAGCCTAAGTCTGTGATTTAAGTTCAAAGACAGGCGCCATGCGAGGCCGAATCGCGGCATTCTGCGGCGTCGAAGGTGCAAGCCGGTATTTCCAACGAGAAGGATCGATGCTGCATGAGCGTGATGATCAAGGAAAGCCCGATCAGCGAAAAGGATATGATCGACCAGGCCGAGACGGCGCTGGCCGACATTTCCAGGGTTCGCGATGGCGTCGGCCGCGTCATCTTCGGCCAGGAAAGCGTTGTCGAACGCACGCTGGTGGCGCTGCTGGCCGGCGGCCATGCGCTGCTGGTCGGCGTGCCCGGCCTCGCCAAGACCAAGCTGGTCGAGACGCTGGGCATCGTGCTCGGCCTCGATTCCCGCCGCATCCAGTTCACGCCCGACCTGATGCCGTCCGACATTCTCGGCTCCGAGGTGATGGAGCAGGACGAATTCGGCAAGCGTTCTTTCCGCTTTATCTCCGGGCCGATCTTCGCGCAGCTGCTGATGGCCGACGAGATCAACCGCGCCTCGCCGCGCACCCAGTCGGCGCTGCTGCAGTCGATGCAGGAATACCACGTCACCATTGCCGGTGTCCGCCATGACCTGCCGGCGCCGTTCCACGTGCTGGCAACGCAGAACCCGCTAGAGCAGGAAGGCACCTATCCGCTGCCCGAGGCGCAGCTCGACCGCTTCCTGATGCAGGTCGACATCCTCTATCCGGAAATCGAGGCGGAGCGCCGCATCCTGCTGGAAACCACCGGCATCGAGGACGCCAAGGCGCAGAACGTGCTGCAGCCGGCGCGACTGAAGGAGATCCAGACCTTGATCCGCCGCATGCCGGTGCCGGAAAGCGTCGTCGAGGCGATCCTCCAGCTGGTGCGCTCGGCGCGTCCCGGCCAGGGCAACGCCGAGACCGACAAGCACGTCGCCTGGGGCCCGGGCCCGCGCGCCAGCCAGGCGCTGACATTGTGCGCCCGCGCCCGCGCCCTTTACGACGGACGGCTGGCGCCGTCGGTCGACGACATCAGAGCGCTGGCCGAGCCGGTGCTGCAGCACCGCATGGCGCTGACCTTTGCCGCCCGTGCCGAGGGCACGACCGTTCGCGACGTGGTGGCGAAACTGGCAAAAGGCATCTGATGGCGCGTATAGGCGAGGCCCAGGCACCGGCAGCGACGCGTGACGCGCTCGCCCGCGGCCGGTTGCGGGCGTCGCTGGTCCCTGACCTGCTGGTCGAGGCGCGCCGCATCGTCAACACGGTGATCGCCGGCTGGCACGGCCGCCGCAAGCGCGGCATCGGCGAGAATTTCTGGCAGTTCCGGCCCTATGTCGAAGGCGATTCCTCACGTATCGACTGGCGCCGCTCGGCCCGTGACGATCACATCTATGTGCGCGACCGCGAATGGGAAGCGGCCCATACGGTGTGGCTGTGGGCAGATCCCTCGCCCTCAATGCTCTACAAATCGACCGGAGCCCCCGTCTCGAAGGAATCCCGCGCGCTGGTGCTGGCGCTGGCCATGGCCGAGCTTCTGTCGCGCAGCGGCGAGCGTATCGCCTGGCCCGGGCTGACCGATCCGTTCACCGCCCGCAACGGCGCCGAGCGTATCGCGGCGCAACTCACCCATGCCGGCGAATTGCCGGCAAAGCCCGACCTGTCCGGCATTCGCCGCTTCTGCGACATCGTCATCGTCAGCGATTTCCTCGATCCGGTCGAGGACACCATCGCCTGGCTCGACGTGCTCGCCCGCCACGGCGTGCGTGCCCATCTGATCGAGGTCGCCGACCCGGCCGAGGAGAGATTTCCCTATGCCGGCCGTACCGAATTCACCGATCCCGAGACCGGCGACAAGCTGACCGCCGGCCGCGCCGAAACGCTGGGCGATGAATACCGCCTGCTTTACATCGCCCGCCGCCAGGAGCTGACCGACTGGTGCAAGCGGCTCGGCTGGAGCTTCACGGTCAACCACACCGATCGCCTCGCCTCCGATGCGCTGGTGCGTGTCCATATGGCGATGACCGTCGATGGCAGCTCAGCCGGGAGGATCCGCGCATGAGCTGGCTGCCGCTCTCCTTCGGGGCGCCGATGGTGCTGTGGGGCCTTCTGGCGCTGCCGGTGATCTGGTGGCTTTTGCGGTTCACCCCGCCCAAGCCGCAAACCGAGATATTCCCACCGCTGAAGATCCTGGCCCGGGTGCTGAAGCGCGAGGAGACGCCGCAACAGAGCCCGTGGTGGCTGACGCTGCTCAGGCTGCTGATGGCCGCCCTTATCGTTGCGGCGCTGGCCGAACCCGTCTTCAACCCGCGTGAAAAACTGCCGGCCGAAGGCGCCGCCCTTGCGCTGGTCATCGACAATGACTGGGCAAGTGCCGCCGACTGGGGCCAGCGCGTCGCCACGGCCGAACGGCTGATCGCCGATGCCAGCTCCAACGAGGTGCCTGTCATCATCGCCTTCACCGCCGAAAAGCCGAATGCCGAGATCGGCCCCTTCGACGCCGCCGCCGCGCTCGACCGGCTGCGCGCGGCAAAGCCGAGGCCGATCCCGACCGACCGCCCTGCCGTCTACGCCCGCGTCGCGGCAACCCTGGAGAGCTTGCCGGGCGCCAGCGTCGCCGTGCTCGCCGACGGTCTGGCGGCGGAAGGTGACGAGGCCGCCTTCAACACGCTTTTGTCGAAGAACGCCGCCCGTGTCGTCTGGGCCGTTTCCGACAGGCCTACCTTGATCGGCCTGACCGGCGCCGACAACCAGGTGGACGGCTTCGAGCTGACCGCCATCCGCGCGCCGGGCGATCCGGCGCCGGCTCAGGTGACCGCCGGCGCCTTCGACGATAAGGGCCGCCGCATCGCCGACGCCACGCTGACCTTCTCGCCGGGCGAATCCACCGCCACCGGCACGATGGCGGTGCCGTTCGAGCTGCGCAACGATTTCGCCTCGATCACGCTCGACGGCCAGCGGCAGGCCGGCGCCGTACGCGTGCTCGACGAGAATTCCAAGCGCCGCCGCGTCGGGCTGCTGTCGCAGGCCGAGGCCGACCAGGCGCAGCCGCTTCTGTCGCCGCTCTACTATATCAGACGCGCGCTGCAGCCCTTCGCCGATCTGGCTGAGCCGTCGAGCGCCGATCTCGCCGACGCCATCCCGCAGCTTCTCGACCAGAAGCCGGCGATGATCGTCATGGCCGATATCGGCACCATTCCGGAGCAGGTGCGGCAAAGGCTGGTCGACTGGGTCGACAATGGCGGCACGCTGGTGCGGTTCGCCGGCTCGCGGCTGGTCGCCGGCGGCAATGACGACGATCTGCTGCCGGTCAGGCTGCGCACCGGCGAGCGCTCGCTCGGCGGCGCGCTGTCGTGGACGACGCCGCAGGCGGTCACCGATTTTCCGAAGACCGGCCCCTTCGCCGACCTCGCTCCGCCCGCCGAGGTCACCGTCACCAGGCAGGTTCTGGCTGAGCCGACGCCCGATATCGTCGAGCGCACCTGGGCCACGCTTGCCGACGGCACGCCGCTGGTGACCGGAATGAAGAAGGGCAAGGGCACGCTCGTCCTGTTCCATGTCACGCCGGAGGCGACCTGGTCGAACCTGCCGATCTCCGGCAGCTTCGTCGAGATGCTGCGCCGCATCGTGCAACTGTCGCGCAACCAGGGTGCGGCGGTCGCCAATGCCGAGGCCGCCGCCACTTCGCTGGCGCCCTACCGCATGATATCGGCCGACGGCACGCTGGTGCCGCCGACGCCGGATGCAAGGCCGCTGGTGCCGGGTGCCGGCCCGCTGCCGGTGACGTTCGAGAACCCGCCCGGCCTGTACGGCTCCGAAACCGGCGTCTTCGCCCACAATCTGCTCAATGCCGAAAGCAGCTTCGCGCCGCTGGTCCGTCCTCAGATCACCGTGCCGGTCACCACCATCCAGTACGCTTTCGACGAATCGCACAATTTGAAAGGCCCACTGGTGGCGGCAGCACTGTTGCTGATGGTGCTCGACACGCTGGCCGTGTTCTGGATGGGCGGCCTGTTCTCGCGCCGGCCGCGCCGCGCCGGCACTGCTGCCGCAACCACCGCCGCCCTGCTGATTGCGCTCGGCGCCCTGGGCGGCCACACCGACATCGCCCGCGCCGACGATGCCAAACCGGGCGATGACCGGGCGATCGAGGACATTTCGAAGACCCGGATCGCCTATGTGCAGACCGGCGAACAGAGCGTCGATTCGATCAGCCGGGCCGGGCTGGAGGGCCTGACCCGCTTCCTGATCGAGAAGACCGCGCTCGAGCCGGGCGCGCCGGCCAGCGTCGATATCTCGAAGGACCAGCTGTCCTTCTATCCGCTGATCTACTGGCCGATCGACCCTGCCGCGCCGATGCCGAGCCAAGCCGCGATCGCCCGCGTCGACGCCTATATGCAGCAGGGCGGCACGGTGCTGTTCGACACGCGCGACCAGTTCGCCACCGGCATCGGCGCGGATTCGACCAGCCCGGCGACGGAGCGGCTGCGCGACATCCTCGGCAACCTCAACGTGCCGCCGCTGGAACCGGTGCCGTCGGACCATGTGCTGACCAAATCCTTCTACATCCTGCCTGAGTTTCCCGGACGCTTCGCCGGCAGCCCGCTCTGGGTCGCGGCGTCGCTCGAAGCCAGCAACACCGAGAACCGCCCGGTGCGCACCGGCGACGGCGTCTCGCCGATCATGATCACCGCCAATGATTTCGCCGGCGCCTGGGCGGTCGACGAGAATGGCGACCCGCTTTTGCCGACCGTGCCGTCGGACCCGATGCAGCGCATTTACGCGCTGCGCGCCGGGGTCAACATCATGATGTACATGCTGACCGGCAATTACAAATCCGATCAGGTGCATGTGCCGGTGCTGCTCGAACGGCTGGGGCAGTAAGCCATGAATTGGTCGCTCGCCTTCGAACCGCTCATTTCCTGGCCGCTGCTTGGCCTGGTGCTGGCGCCGCTGTTGCTGCTGGCACTGGTCGGCCTGTGGTTTCGCCAGCGCGGCGCGGTCTTCCGTTTCGCCGCCCTGCTCGCGCTGGGTGCGGCCCTGCTCAACCCTGTGGCCCTCGACGAAGAGCGCGAGGCGCTGAAAAGCGTCGTCGTCGTCGTCGTCGACCGCAGCCAGAGCCAGGACATTGGCGAACGCACCAAGCAGACCGACGAGGCGCTGGCCGGGCTTCAGCAGCGCCTCGGCCGCTTCAAGCAGTTCGACGTCCGCGTTGTTGAGGCCGGCAAGTCGGAAGCCGCCGAGGAGCGCACTGAAACGCGGCTTTTCGGTGCGCTTGAAAGCGCTTTCCGCGACGTGCCGCCTTCGCGCATCGGCGGCGCCATCATGATCACCGATGGCGAGGTGCATGACGCCCCCGCCGGCACACCCGACTTCCACGCCCCGCTGCACGCCCTGATCACCGGCAACGACCAGGAAAAGGATCGTCGCATCCGCTTCGAGAATGCGCCGCGCTTCGGTCTGGTCGGCAAGCCGCTCGAAATGACCTATCGCGTCATCGGCACCAACAATGAGGCCGGCTCGGTCGATGTGCGCGTGTCGGTCAATGGCGAGCAGGTTTCGGTCGAGCGCGCCATCATCGGCCAGGCCATGCCGCTGCAAGTGACCATTCCCGGCGCCGGCCGCAACATCGTCGAACTCGCCATCGATCCCGAGCCCGGCGAACTCACCGACACCAACAACCGCGCCATCGCGCTCATCGACGGCATTCGCGAGAATTTGCGCGTGTTGCTAGTCTCCGGCGAGCCGCATGCCGGCGAGCGCACCTGGCGCAATTTGCTGAAGTCCGACGCCTCGGTCGATCTGGTCCACTTCACCATTCTGCGGCCGCCGGAAAAGCAGGACGGCACGCCGATCAACGAATTGTCGCTGATCGCCTTTCCGACGCGCGAGCTATTCGTCGAAAAGATCAAGGATTTCGACTTGATCATCTTCGACCGCTACCAGCACCGCGACGTGCTGCCGATCCTCTACTACGACTACATCGCCGAATATGTCGAAAAAGGCGGCGCGCTGCTGATCGCGGCAGGGCCCGAATATGCCGGTGAAAGCTCGATCGCCCGCACGCCTTTGATGTCGGCGCTGCCCGCGATGCCGACCGGCGAAGTTGTCGACAAGGCCTTCTATCCACGCCTCACCGAGCTCGGCCAGCGCCATCCGGTGACGCGAGGGCTCGACGGCTCCGCCACCGAGCCGCCGCACTGGAGCCGCTGGTTCCGCACCATCGGCGTCGAGAACCCCGAGGGCGAGGCGGTGATGAAGGGCGCGGACAACCGTCCGCTGCTCCTGCTTGACCGCAAGGGCGAAGGCCGCGTTGGCATGTTTCTGTCCGACCAGGGCTGGCTATGGGCGCGCGGCTTCGAGGGCGGCGGCCCGCATGTCCAGCTCTATCGCCGCATCGCCCATTGGCTGATGAAGGAGCCCGAGCTCGAGGAAGAGCGGCTGACCGCCGACGGCCGCGGCATGATGCTGGAAATCCGCCGCCAGACAATGAGCGACGACCCCGGCCCGGCGCAAATCATCACCCCGTCCGGCAAGGCGCTGACCGTCAAGCTCGAGAGGGCCGAGCCCGGCGTCTTCCTGGGCAGCATCGAGACCAATGAGATCGGCCTCTACCAGGTCGGCAATGGCGACCTGAAGGCGCTTGCCCATGTCGGCCCGGTCAATGCGCCTGAATTCACCGACGTCGTCTCCACCGAGGGCCGGCTGAAAGCGCCGGCCGAGGCCACCGGCGGCAGCGTGCGCCGGCTGGCGCCATCATCGGCACTTGGGTCGACCATCGGCAACCTCACAGGCGGCGTGACGCTGCCCTCGGTCGTCCCGGTCCGCGCCTCGGGCGCCGCGAGCGGCAACGACTGGATCGGCCTGCGCACCACCGACGACAGCGTGCTGAAGGCGGTCTCGCGCGTGCCGCTGTTCGGCGGATTCCTCGGCCTCGGCCTGCTGCTTCTGGCATTGGGCTCGATGTGGTACCGCGAAGGGCGGTAGCAGCATCGTCTTTCCTTCTCCCTTGTGGGAGAAGGTGGATTGGCGCGTAGCGCCAAGACGGTTGAGGGGTGTTGGACGGAGTGTCGGCAGTGCCAAGCTGGAGCACCCCTCATCCGACCGAGCTTCGCTCGGCCACCTTCTCCCACAAGGGGAGAAGGAAGAACGCGAACCGCACTACTCCTCCGGCTCCGTCGTGAACATCAGCGGATAGCCCTTGGCTTTGCCGGCATCGGTCGCCCGCGTCGCCTTGGTCTCGGCGACGTCCCTGGTGAAGACGGCGACGACGCAGACGCCGCGCTGATGCGCGGTGATCATCACCCGCCGCGCCTGGTCTTCGCTCAGCTTGAATTCGCCCTTGAGCACCGTCACCACGAACTCGCGCGGCGTGAAGTCGTCGTTGAGGAGGATGACCTTGTAGAGCTTCGGCCGTTCGATCTTCGGCTGCGTCTTGGTGCGGGGTTTTGTCGTGATTTCAGGCATCGGAACCCGGCAGTTGCGCGCAAGAATTTCGCTTTTATTCTGACATGAACGAAAGCGATCGTCCATTTTGAGCCGCGCGCAAACCGCCTTCCAAGCGGGTGCGGCCGTTCACAAGTCCGTGCCTATGTGGGAACTGCCGGTTGCCATTCAACGGCTTGGTGCAGCGAAGCCCGGCGGGAATTTCGATTGGCTCCGCGACAGATGCCGCCCATCTGGAACGAAAAAGAAGACCGCTCCAGGCGCATCGCAACTGGAGCAGTCTTCTTAGTGGACAAGAGATGTCGCTGGATCAGGCCTTCGGAGCTGCCTTGACTGCGTGCTTCTTGTGCTTCTTGACGGTCTTCTTGGCGGCGACCTTCTTCACCATCTTGGCCGGCGCAGCGGTCGTCGCGGTCGTCGCAGCCACGGTCGTGGTGGCGGCGTTGGCGCTGCTGGCGCCGAGAACCGGCATCGAGAAGGCAAGCGCGATGGCGAGACCGAGAGCGGAGAGGAGGGACTTTTTCATGGCTTCGTTTCCTTGTTGTGCAGATCGGATTGAGGGTCACTGAACGGGGTCGATCGGTGTCACTCCAAGCAGCTTCAAAGCGTTGGCGAGCATCCGGATTCCCTGTGCCTGTTTCTTGTTGGCGCAGAACCGGTTTCCCTTCCTTTGAAGTGCCTTCGCCGCGGTGACCTGCGTTGCCGCGGCATGGGTTTCGAGGGCTTCGTCGAATTGACGGCTCAGATCGCTGCAACGCCCGCTCCGGGTGATCGCCGCCTTTGTATCGGCCACCTTTGCATCGGCCACCTTTGCATAGGATTGTTCGACCGCGGCGGTGATAAGCGAGATGCCGAGCAACACACCCATCAAGCTGATCGAGAACCTTTGCATTGGTTTGTCCGTAATCCCGTAACGCGTGCCGCAGCCGATGACCTGACCGCCACGGCACCACTTATGCCTTTGATTTTTTTCGGGAGTTTTTCCGAACTGTAGAATTTTGTTTCTGGATTGTTTCTGAGCAACCTGTTCGGGGTCGCTTGTCGTCACCGGCCAACATATGGCCTGAATTCTATCGTGTGGGTGATTATCGAACGGCGGTTTCAGCCATCAGTGACAGCAGGGCTCTCAGTGAAATCCGACGCGCACATACTGATCGTCGACGACGACAAGGGCATTCGCGACCTGCTTCAGGAGTTCTTCCAGAAACGGGGGCTGCACACGTCGGTCGCCGCCGACGGCACCGAGATGGAAGCCGTCCTGCGCCGCGCGCAGGTGGACCTTATCGTTCTGGACGTCATGCTGCCCGGAAAGAGCGGGCTGGAGCTTTGCCGCGATCTTCGCGCCAACCATGCGACACCGATCATCATGCTGACCGCCGTCACCGAGACGACCGACCGCGTCGTCGGGCTGGAAATGGGCGCCGACGATTACGTGCCGAAACCTTTCGATCCGCGCGAGCTGCTGGCGCGGATCCGAGCCGTGCTTAGGCGCAACGGCGCCGCCGAGCCGCGGCGGCCCACCTCGCGGCAGATTTACCATTTCGCCGGCTGGACGATGGACTGTTCGCGCCGCCGGCTGATGGCGCCGGGCGATGTCAGGGTCGAGCTAACCATGGCGGAGTTCAACCTGCTGCAGACTTTCGTCAAGAGCGCGCAGCGCGTGCTGAGCCGCGACCAGCTCATCGAACTGTCAGGCGGCGACAGCGGCTACAGCTTCGATCGCAGCGTCGACATTCTGGTCAGCCGGCTGCGGCGCAAGATGGAGGACGACCCGAAAACGCCGAAACTGATCCTGACCGTGCGCAGCGGCGGCTACCAGTTCTTGCCCGAAACGACCTCAGAATGAGACGCGTCCTGCCGCAGACCCTGCCCGTCTGGGTGCTGCTCATCGTCATCGCCGGCCTGCTGATCAGCCAGATCACGACGCTTTACATCGTCTCGCGCGACCGTGCCGCCGCCAACGACGTGGTCGATCTCTACAGGCTCAATGATCGCGCCTTCTCGCTGGTGCAGCTGATGCATGCCGCCTCGCCCGAAGCACGCAAGGCCACCGCATCCGGCCTGTCCAACGCGACCTACGCGCTTACCGTTTCGGACACGCCCGCCGTCGCCTCGTCGATAGCGGGCGACGACGAACTGGCCGAACTGGAGGACATATTGGTCGGGCGGCTGTCGAAATTCGGCATTACCGATGCGCGGGTCCGGCGCGATCCGGCGACACGGGAAGCCGACGATGGGGGCGCGATCGAGGGTCGCGATGTCGGCGAGGTCGAGCGCGACCTCCTGGTGCTGGCCGCCGATTTCGCCCAGAGCGACAAGCTGACAGCGTCGCTCCGCTTCGCCGACGGCCAATGGCTGAACTTCACCGAGCCGAACACACCGATGGGGCCGATATTGAGTTTCGACAGCCTGCCGCTCTATGCCTTGATCGCCGGGCTGGTGGTGGCCATGTCGATATGGTCGCTGCGCCGGCTGACCGCGCCCTACCGGATGATGGAAACCGCGGTGAAACGGATCGGCAACGACCTGAAGAGCCCGCCGATCGCCGAGACCGGCAGTCGCGAGATCCGCACCGCGGCAAAAGCGGTCAATGCCATGCAGGCAAGGCTGCGCGACTATGTCGAGGATCGCGAACATCTTGCGGCAGCGCTCGCGCACGACCTGCGCACGCCACTGACAAGAATGCGGCTGCGTCTCGAACTGCTGCGGAAATCGACAGTTCGTGCCGCACTCGCGCACGATCTCGCCGATATCGAGGAGATTGCCAGCTCGGTGATCGACTTCGCCACCTTCGAGGTAACCGAGGAGAAGAGCGAACGGATCGATTTCTGGTCGCTCGTGGAATCGGTCGCCGACGGCTACGAGGAGGTTTCGTTCGACAATGACGACACGCGGTCGCGCGGCATCATCTGCCTTGCGCGGCCGGTCGCGCTCAGGCGCTGCGTCACCAATCTCGTCCAGAACGCCGTGACCTACGGCAAGAGGGCGCATCTCAGCCTGCATCGATCGGGAAAGACGATCACGCTAGCCATCCGCGACGAGGGGCCAGGCATACCGCAGGCCGAGCTCGACGCCGTGTTCGGCTCGTTCGTGCGCTTGGAACAGTCCCGCAACCGCCAGACCGGCGGCCTCGGCCTTGGCCTGACGATCGCCCGCAACATCGCCCGCGGCACCGGCGGCGAGGTCAGCCTGTCCAATCATCCCGGCGGCGGCTTGCTGACCGAGCTGAAATTGCCGCTGGCGTAGCTGGCGGTATCGGCCAAGCCGGCATTCCTTCGCGCCCCCCTCTGTCCTGCCGGCCATCTCCCCCACTTGGGGGGAGATCGGCAGTTTCGCAGACGGCTCTCACATTCCAACGTTTGTAGTTGGCGAAATCGGCAATGACAGCCAATCTCCCCACCTGTGGGGGAGATGTCCGGCAGGACAGAGGGGGGCGCGAAGGAGCGCGGCAGTTGTTTTTTTCTCTCCTCCCGAGGAGAAAACTACCGCCTCAACACCGCGCTCAACACATCCCTGATGCCGATGGCGCCGACGAAGCGCGACTGATCGTCGAACAGCGCCACGGGCGCGGTCTGCGAGCGGTGCATGGCCAGCATCACCGTCTTCAGCGAGGTGCCGGGATTGGCCCAGAACACCTGCGCCGTCTCCTCCGGCTGCGCCTCGACATCGGCGCAGGACACCCAGAACGCCGGCTTGCCGTCGCGCTCGGCCGCCGCCACCAGCCCGTGCTCGTCGATCTTGAAACGCGTCGTCTTGCGGCGGTCGAGCCACACCCAGCCGTCCTCGCCGTGGTCGAGGTCGCGGCGGTCGCGCATCACGTTCCAGGCGGTCAGCACCGAGAGCGGATTCACATTGGCGATGAAGTCGCGGACATAGTCGTTGGCGGGGCGCAGCACGATGTCTTCCGGCGCGCCCGTCTGCACGATGCGCCCGCCTTCCATGATGGTGATATGGCTGCCGATCTTCAGCGCTTCCTCGAGGTCGTGGCTGACGAAGATGATGGTCTTCTTCAGCTCGGCCTGAAGCTGCAGCAACTCGTCCTGCAGCTTGGTCCGGATCAGCGGGTCGAGCGCCGAGAACGGCTCGTCCATCAACAGGATCGGCGCTTCGGTGGCAAAGGCGCGCGCCAGCCCAACGCGCTGCTGCATGCCGCCGGAAAGCTCGTGCGCATATTTCTTCGACCATTGGTCGAGATTGACCAGTTTGAGCTGGCGATGCACGCGCTCCTTGCGCTCGGCTTCGGGCACGCCGGCGAGCTCGAGGCCGAGGCCGACATTCTCCTCCACCGTGCGCCACGGCAGCAGGCCGAACTGCTGGAACACCATCGCCACCTGCTTCTGCCGCAGCCGCCGCAGGGTCGCCTCGTCGCAGGTGACGACATCGACCGTCTTGTCGCCATCCTTGACCAGAACCTGGCCGCGCGAAACGACGTTCAGTCGGTTGACGGCGCGCAACAGCGTCGACTTGCCGGATCCGGACAGGCCCATGAGCACGGAAATCTCACCCTCATGCACGGTGAGGCTTGCCCCGGCGCAGCCCAGCACATTGCCGGTCTTTTCGAGGATCTCGGCGCGGGTGGCGCCGCTGTCGATGAGCGCGAGCGAGCCGGCCTGGTCGCTGCCGAAGACGATGTCGACATTCTTGAAATCGACGGCGACGGTCATTTCTTGCCTCCAACGCCAATGCGGGTCATCCGGTCGAGCACGATGGCCAGCACGACGATGGCGAGGCCGGCCTCAAGCCCGAGGTCGATCCTGCGCGAGCCGAGCGCCCGGTTGATCTCGGTGCCGAGGCCGCCGGCGCCGATAAGGGCCGCGAACACCACCATCGACAGCGACAGCATGATCGACTGGGTCAAGCCGGCCATGATGGTGGGCAGGGCCGAAGGCAGCTCGACCTTCCAGAGCAGTTGGCGCCTGGTGGCGCCGAAGGCCTCGCCGGCCTCGATGATCGATTTCGGCACCGAGACGACACCGAGATGGGTGAGACGGACCGAGGTCGGGATGACGAAGATGATGGTGACGATCAGGCCGGGCGCATTGCCGAGCCCGAACAAGGTCAGCACCGGGATCAGGTAGACGAAGGTCGGCAGCGTCTGCATCAGGTCGAGCACCGGCAGCATGATGCGGTAGACCTTCGGCTTGTGCGCGGCCCAGATGCCGAGCGGCACGCCGATCGCCATCGAGGCGGCGGCGGCGGCAACCACCAGCACCAGCGTCTCCACCGTCTGCTTCCAGAGGTTCTGGTTGAGGATGAACAGCAATCCGATGAAGACGGCGAGCGCCAGGCCCTTCGAACGCTGCAGGACATAGGCGAGCAAAGCGATCAAGGCGATGAGCAGGACGGGCGGCAACAGAAGAAGTCCGTCGACCATCCCGTCGAGCAGGAAATTGAGGCCGTTGGAAAAGGCCCTGAGGACGGTGTTGAAATTGTCGGTGAGGAAGGTGAAAAAGGCCTTTCCCCAAGCGCCTATAGGGATCTTGTAGCTGACCAGGAATTTGGAAATCGGATCCATCTAGCCCCTCTTCTATCGGCGCCGTCCTTGCCGGATGGTCATCTTGTCACAGGATATGAAAAAGGGCAGCCCTTTCTACCGTGGCTGCCCTCGTTTCGATTATTCCGAATTCAAGGTTATCGGCTCAGCTTCCGAGCGCGGTCTTGACCGCCGCCGCCGCGTCGCCACCGTCGAAAGTGGTCACGCCGGCAAGCCAGGGGGTAACTGCATCCGGGTGCTTCTTCAGCCAGTCGGTCGCGACCGTATTGGCGTCGCCGCCCTTCAGGATCGCGTCCATCATCTCGCCTTCCATATCCAGATTGAACTTCAGATTGGCGATGAACTTGCCGACATTCGGGCATTCCGTCATGTAGCCCTTGCGCACGTTGGTATGCACGGTGGCGGCGCCGAAGCCGCTGTCGCCCATGCCGTCGAGATAGGCGAGTTTCATGGCGCCCATCACCGGATGCGGCGTCCAACCGAGGAAGGCGATCCATTCGTTGTTCTTCATCGACTGCTCGGCCTGGGTGAGCATGCCGGCCTCGGAGGATTCGACCAGTTCGAAGCCTTCGAGATTGGCCGCCGGGTCCTTGATCATGTCGAGGATGATGCGGTTGCCGTCATTGCCGGCCTCGATGCCATAGATCTTGCCGTCGAACTTGTCCTTGAACTTGCCGAGATCGGTCAGCGTCTTGACGCCGGCGTCCGCGACATAGGCCGGCACGACGATGCCATAACCGGCACCGCTAAGGTTTTCGCTGACGGTCTCGACCGAGCCGTCTGCGGTGTACTCCTTGATGTCGGCGGTCATCGACGGCATCCAGTTGCCGAGGAAGACGTCGAGGTCCTTGTTCTTCAGCGACGCGTAGGTCACCGGCACCGAAAGCTGGATCACTTCCGGCTCGTAGCCGAGCGCAGTGAGCAGCACCGAGGCGACGCCGGTCGTCGCTTGAATATCGGTCCAGCCGACATCGGAGAGACGCACCGTCTTGCAGCTTTCCGGATCGGCGGCGAAGGCTGCACTGGTGGACAGGAAAGCCGCCAGGCCGAGGCCGGCGACGAAGGAATTGAGACGCGACATAAAAATTCTCCCATTTCGATTCTTTGGCGAAGCGAAGTTACGGTTTTTATCTCCGCTTTGTTTCGTCAGCCAAACACCATTCTGGTGCGGTTTCAAGCAATAAGGCAATCGCGATCAACGGCGCGGACTGGCCGATCAGCGACACGCTGCCTGCTGCTCCAGCCGCTTTTCTGCTGGCCAGCCGCTTTTCCGATGAAATGCGCCTTTCCGGTGGAATGTGAGGACGCCCCCTCCCCGCGCCATGCGAACTCGGCTTAAAAGGGCGGCATGGCCAAGCTGTACTTCCACTATGCGACGATGAATGCCGGCAAGACGACGATGCTGCTGCAGGCTTCCTACAATTACCGCGAGCGCGGCATGACGACGATGCTGTTCGTCGCCGGCCACTACCGCAAGGGCGATACCGGGCTGATCTCGTCGCGCATCGGCCTTGAGACGGAAGCCGAGATGTTCCGCGACGGCGACGATCTGTTCGCCCGGGTCGCCGAGCATCACGACCATACGACGGTGCATTGCGTCTTCGTCGACGAGGCACAGTTCCTTGAGGAGGAGCAAGCATGGCAGCTCGCTCGCATCGCCGACCGGCTGGACATCCCGGTGATGTGCTACGGCCTGCGCACGGATTTCCAGGGCAAGCTGTTTTCCGGCTCGCGTGCGCTTCTGGCGATATCAGACGAATTGCGCGAGGTGCGCACCATCTGCCGCTGCGGCCGCAAGGCGACGATGGTCGTGCGCCTTGGCGCCGACGGCAAGGTGGCGAGACAGGGCGAACAGGTGGCGATCGGCAAGGATGTCTATGTCTCGCTCTGCCGCCGCCATTGGGAAGAGGAAATGGGCCGCGCCTCGCCCGACGATTTCATCGGCTTCACCTAAAGCGCACATACTTTTGTGCGACATGCATTGAGCCTGACCAGCGCTATTTCGCTTTCATCGGTGCCCAGCTACGATCCAGGCGGGGGCCAAAATGAAAATTCTGCAATTCACGGTCGACTGTCCATATCCGCCGGTTTCGGGCGCCGAAATCAGGAACGCCGCCAATGCGCGGGCGCTCACCGCGCTCGGCGAAGTTCTGACCGTGAGCTTCACTGGCGGGCCGGCGCCCTTCCCGCCGCCCAACATCCGGCACCGGATCATCGAGGCGGCCCGCGGTCGCGGCCCCTGGCAGAAGCGCAGCGCGCATCCGACCGTGCATTTGATCCCGGCCGACGAACTGGCCGAAGCGGCCGCGATCTGGAAAAATTTCGCGCCCGACCTCGTCGTGGTCGAAGACATCGCACTTTCGCAATTGCTGGCGTTGGCCCCGGAGCTTGGCGGTCGGACCGTCGTCGACCTGCACAACATCGATTCGCGCACGCTGGCGGACCGCATCGGCGCGCTGTCCTTGTGGCAGCGTCTGCGGCGTTTTCGCGAGCATCGGGCCAAGATTGCCCAGGCACGCGAAGCCGATATCCTCGCCGCGAAGACGGCCGACCAGGTCTGGGTCTGCTCCGAAGCGGACCGGGCGACGCTGGCACTGGGACCGGCCCCTGCCCCTGACTTCGTCAAGGTGATCGTCAATCCCATCCCCGACGAGACCATGCTTTCCCTGCCGATTGCCGACCGGCGATACCAGGAAATCCGCCTCTGCTTTATCGGCCACCTCGGTTACTTCCCCAACATCGACGCGGTCAAGCAGATCGGTCGCAAGATGGTGCCGCGCTTTGCGGCGTCCGGCCGCGACTGGTCGATCACCGTCGCCGGCAAGAACCCGCGCGGAATCGTGCGCCACTACTGCGCTAAGCACGGGCTCAATCTCGTCGAAAACCCACCGCGCCTGCCGGACCTGCTGGCCGCCGCCGGCTATGCGCCGATCCCGCTGAGGTTCGGTGGCGGAACCCGCATCAAGGTGCTGGAGGCGATGGCCGCAGGACTGGTCGTCTGCGCCACGAAAAAGGCCGTCGAGGGGCTCGGCCTGGAAGCAGGCACGCACTTTCTGTCCGGCAGCGATGCCGGCGAGCTTGCCGCGACAATCGTGACCTTCGCCGCAGAGCCGCAGAAGGCCGCTAAGATGGCCGCCGCGGGGCGGGCGTTCGCGCGCGACAGGCATTCCTTCGCAGCGATCGAACGGACGATCCTGCAGGCCGTCGACGACCTGTCGGCGCGGCTGCCGGATTGAGCATCGGCCCTTCCGCAATCCCGCCATCATGCGGCGTTTGTGAAGGCCGGCCGCCAAGCCATAACCTCACATTGGCAACGCCGGTGCAGACTCCCTCTGGCGCAACGTTGCAACGGGCTGTGGACAAGGTAGAAGATGAACGCCTGTCCGGTCGTCCCGCCGGGCCGCAGGGGGGAAGTGTCGACAAGATGGAGCAACTTTCCGCACGAGCAAAGCGCCTGCTCGGTTTCGACCGCGCCGGGCCTTTGCGATCCAATTTGCGGCGATTGAAGGGCAAATATCGCATAGCGATGGCGCGCCTGCGCCGGAGGCAAACGAAAGCCACCGTGATCGGCATCACCGGCAGTTCGGCCAAGACCACGACGGCGGAGCTTCTGGCTCATATCCTTGAAGGCAGCGGTTCCGTCCACAAATTGACGGTGAGCAACACATTCAACCGGCTGATCGAAAAACTTTGGCACTTGCCGCGAAATTCAGCCTATGCGGTGATGGAATTAGGGGTCATGGCCAAGGGGGACATGGCGCGGATGGCTTCGGTTCTGAAACCCGACATCGCCATCATGACGCTGATTGCCGACGAGCATCACTCGGCATTCGGCGGCAGAGCTGCTGTCGCCGCAGAGAAACAGGCGCTGGTCGAGTCGCTGGCACCGGACGGCCTCGCCATCCTGAACGTCGACGATGATCTTATCGCGGCGATGGCACTGAACACCGTTGCGCCGTCCGTGACCTTCGGCCGCTCGGAGCGCGCCCGATACCGCGCATGCGACATCCATGCCGCTTATCCTCAGCGGCTGAGCATGACGATACACGGGCCAGGCGGCGCACTTGCGCTCAGAACACGCTTCATCGCCGAACATTTCTGGCTTGCCGTGGCCGCAGCGGCCGCAGCGGCGCTGGAGCTCGGGGTCGATGCCAGGATTATCGCCGAAAGGGTCTCTACCTTCGAGCCGATGCCGACCCGGTGCGGCGTATGGCAGGTGCGTGGCGGGCCGACGTTCTTCGTCGACACGGCGAAGACGCCATTTCATTCGCTCGGGCTGGCCTTCGACATGCTTGGCCGTGCCGATGCCGGCTACAAGCGCGTGGTGCTTGGTCATATCGCCGACTATGCCGGCAAGCCGGCAAAGGCCTATGGCAGCGCCTATCGCGCCGCGCGCGCCATTTGCGACCAGATTGTCTTCGTCGGCGAGCATGCTCATCGTTCGGGTGCGGCACAAGAGGATCGCGACGGTGGCCGCTTCCTCGAAATGCGCTCGGTCCGCCAAGTCGCCGAGCACGTCAGGGCCACACAACGGCCGGACGAAGTCATTCTGGTCAAAGGCTCGCGAAATCTGCATCTCGAACGCATAGCCCTTGCCGCAGACCACGATGTTCGCTGCTGGGAGCCGGTTTGCGGATATCCCAGAAGCTGTCTGGAGTGCGGGAAATACCTGATTCCATTCGAGCAACATCGGGAGATACGCGCAGCCGAGAAAGATGAACTGCGCGCGGTACGAAAACGCGCGAGCCTCTGGCGGCGCTTCACGCCCTTCCCGCGTCGTCCTTCAACCTGACTGGGCCGAAGACGTCGTCCATGACCGGCTTGATGTCGCCGACATGCGCGCCGAGCACCAGCAGGAGATCGTCCGCCGTGGCGAGGCTGGCCGCCAGCCGCAGCCCTTCCTCGTAACTGCCGGCGTTGTGGATCCGGGTTTCCGCCACGCCGCAGTTCATCAGACCTGCCTTGAGCAACTCGACAATCTTGGCTGGCGGCCGTCCGCGCCGGAAGATCGGCTCTTCGTAGCATATGAAAATGTCGAATCCCGGCGTGATCGCAGCGGCGACCCGCTCGTAGTTGAACCCTGGGCGATTGCCCCAGCAGCTGACCATGCAAAGACGCCGGCCCGAAACCGGGATTCGGGCCACTGCCGCAACCAAAGCCCGCGTGGCGGGCGGACTGTTGGCCCGGTCAACCACGATCCGGAACGGATACTGGTCAAAAATGTTGAACCGGCTGGGCAAATCTTCTGCCGAATTCGATAGCGAAAGCAGCGCCTCGGCAATGACGGCCAAAGGGACGCCGAGGGCGTCGGCAAGTGCGGCCGCAGCCATTGCGTTGGCTATGTTGTGGCGCAGGGCTCCGTTCATCGAGGAAGGCAGTTGCCAGGCGTCGACGACCAAATGGCGTGCGTCGCCCTGGCGGCGAACGATCCATTCGCGGCCCGCTTCATGTTCGACCACGAAAGCGACGTGACCTCCAGCAATGTGACGCCTGACCAGATCGTCTTGTGTCTCGAAGCCGAACAGCGTGACCCGGCCCGGGCGATATTGCTCCGCCAGCAAACGGCACGACGGGTCATCAGCACCAAGCACGACGCGCCGAGCGGCGTCTGTCACCTTGCGTTTCAGCCTGGCCATATCGGCAACGGTTTCGATGCCGTCCATGCCGATCTGCTCGTCCTGCACGTTGAGCAGTGCCGCCACGTCGCAACGTCCGAGGTAAAGCCCTCGCCGGTTAAGGCCGCCGCGCGCCGTCTCCAGAACCGCGGCGGTCACGTCGGGCCTGGCGAGCACAGTGCGCGCGCCGCTGTAGCCAGCGCGGTCGCCACTCTGGATCATCTGTCTGCCGACATAAATGCCGTCGGTCGTCGTCAGGCCGACGACATGCCCCTGACATTCGAGAATACGTGCCAGCATCCGGCTCGTCGTGCTCTTGCCGACGGAACCGGTGATCATGGCGACCGGCATCCTTGACCGCATCAGCCCACGCACTTGCGCGCGCAGCCGCCGCCGGAATTGTTTCAGTCCATTGCCGAAGTTCAAGGCGCCGCCCAGCCAGATTCCATGCGCCATTGTCGCGTCGGCTGACCAAATGTCCAGTGGCAGCCTGTCGACCGGGAAGAAACGCAATTGGTTGCTTTGTGACGGCAGTTATGCTATTGATTTGGGTATGGTGCTGATTGCGCCAACCACCCGCCGCGAGGCGGGTTTTTTGTTTCAGGCTTCGGCGCCATCCTTTATCGGCCTGCTAATCTTCCACCTTCCCTTCCCCCCATGCCACACATATATTCGCGGCGGTTCGCGACACGAAACAGATGCCGAAGCGGGAGGCCCCTATGGCGACATTGCAGAATTTCGATGCCGAAATTGCCAAGACCAAGCAGGTCGTGCAGGACATGCGCACGAAAATCGAGCAGTCCGGCACGGTGCTCGACACGCTCGCCAAGACCGACAAGAAGATCGGCGACGCCAATTTCGACCTCGAGAACGCCCGCATCGAGGATGTGCTGAAGCAGCAGAAGGTGATGGAAGGCAACATCGCCGACCTGATCATCGGGCTGGAGGACGCCACCAACGTCTTCGGCGCCGAATTCGAGAGCATGAAGAACTACACCGGCTGGGAAAGCTTCATCGGCATATTTTCCAGTCAGAGCAAGCAGCGCATGCGCACCGACCGTGTCCGCAACATGTCGCTGGCCGGCAATCTGCAGGAGCTGCTGGCGAAATCCGATACCATCGTCGGCATCCTCAAGGCGCAGAAGCAGGTTCTCGACCAGCGCTACAAGACCTCCGAGGCCAGCCTGTCGCAGGTGATCGAACGCCGCAAGACAACCATGTCCAATCTCGAGACCGTGCAGAAGCGCATCGAAGAGCTCAACCCGATGCTGCTCGACATCGAGAACAAGATCGCCGCCTCGACCAGCCAGAAGGAGCGCACGCAGCTTGAAGGCGAGCGTTCGAAACTGGCGACGGAATACAACGAAAAGCAGGCCAAGGAGCAGGAGCTGCTGGCCGAAAGCCAGACGCTGGAACGCTACACCTCGATGTTCCAGACCTTCGTCGATTCGCTCAACAACCAGATCGCGGCACAGTCGACGCTGATCAACAAGCTGACCATCGATACCGAGCAGCGCATCGTGCTCTACAAGGCGCTGGAAGACTCGCTGAAGACCGCCGCCCAGCAGGACGTCGCCCACAAGATCAACACGCTGGGCAGCCAGGTCGACAACACCGCCGAGGAGACCATGGCCGGCATTGGTGCTGCCTCGCAGAAGCACATTGGCGATCTCCTCGAAATGCACGAGAAGAACATGGTGGCGACCGCCGACATCCAGCGCCGCAAGAAGCTGGCCGACGATGCCTTTGCCCGCCGCTTCGACGACGTGCTGAAGAAGCACAATGCGGCAAACTACGTGCAGTCGTAATTGCTGCGCTCGCATACCTCCCAAGGGCTGGCTGCATGACCCCCGAAAACGAAGCGGCAACGCGTTATTTCTCGGCGATCACGGCAGCGCTCAGCGGCCTCGAAGTGTTCATGCGCGACGATCGCTCGCCGCTCTACCGGCACGGCATCGTCGCCAAGATCGTCGCCGAATATATTGCGCGGCTCGACAACTCCTTTGCCTGCTGGCGCAACCGGCTGGGTTTCATGGAGACGTTCCGCATTTCGCGCGCCGAAAGCGGCTTTCCGGTTTTCCAGAACCTGCTCGAACTGGAGAACGACCGCCGCCAGGCCGATACGCGTCTCGCCAACATACCGCTGGCCGACGAGTTGCGCGAGGAAATGGCCGACTTCATCCTGCGTCACAAGCAATTCCCCGAAGCGCTGCAGAAGTCGATGGCCGAGCGGCTCTATCTGGAGGGCGTCAAGGGCGAGACGACCTTCGGGCCCTTCACATTGGCGCAGACGGCAAAAGTCTCGGTCAATCCGAAGACGGGGCGGCCTTACTACCTCGTCCATTGGGCCACCTTCGACGGCAGCGCCAACCTGCCGCTGGTCTACATGGTGACGGTCGAGGATTCCTCCGAAGAGATGATCGAGCAGCTTGTCGACCGCAACGGCAAGCTCAACGAGAAGGTCGACATTCCGCTTCCCGTTGAAGGGCTGCTCAATCCCGAGCTTGCCCATCGCTTCGATGACTTCACCGAGAAGAATTCCGCCTACACGCTGTCGCCGGCGACGATCGCCGTCAACCTCGACAAGGATTTCGAGCCGCTCCACCCGAAGCAGCTGCGCCGCGTCGTGCTCGGTCCCTTCTATTCGGCAGGGATCACCGAGAACAATTCGACGGTGACCGACGTTCTGGCCAAGGTGCGCAAGCCGGAAAACGCCTGGCTCCTGACCTGGACCATCCAGGAGGTCTATTCCAAGGCCGAGAAGCCAGGCCGCAAAGGTCTGTTTTCAAGCGAGAAGACGACGCAGGAGTTCTTCATCGACACCGACGACCTGGAGGCTGCGCGGCAGGGCGTGTCGAGCTACGAGAACCACGCGCTGATTCCGCATGAGGCCTATCAGGCGCTCTACGCCGCCGGCGAGGCGCAGAAGATCTTTTCGGGCTACAAGGTCCACATCCTGTCCAAAGGACAGGTCATCAGTGACGTCTGACCGTCAAACCGCGGAGTATCCTTCATGGACACCGGCCTGACCACGATTTCGGAAGCGGCAATCGAAAAGCACCGCGCCACGGCGCAGAGCTTCATCACCCGCATCGTCGTGCTGGAGGACCCGTCGCGGGAATCCGGCACCGCACTTGCCGGCACCAACCGCCGCTTCGTCTCGACCGTCTCGGTCGGCTCGGTCAGGCGCACGCGCGAGGTCGAGCTGGCCAAGACAGTCGCTGCCGTCCATCCCGGCGATCAGCTGCTGAGCATTGCGCAGCACATGCTTTTGTTTCGCACCCGGCGCGGGCTGGCGATCGCCCTGGCCATATCAGACGTCTTCGCAGAAGGTTCCGACCTCGAAAGCCTGCAGGCGAAAAACGCCCGCGCGCCGCTCGAAGGCGACGAGGCCGCCACCTTCAAGAAGCTGCTGTCGGCCTCGGCCTATATTTCGGCCTTCAGCCTCGCCTCCTACCTGTTCCAGCTGATCGACAGCGACGGCGAGGCGCCGAACGACACGCCCGAGCCGGACTTTTTGTTCGACACGCCACAGGACGCGGTGAAGTCGATCGTGTCCGGGCTCGACAGGGCGATTTCAGGCGCGAAGGACGACGCCGATCTGATGACACGGGGGCGCGCCTTTGCCCGTGTCGCCATCGACGGGCTTTTGGCGCGAAAGGGCCGCTTCGACGGCATCGGCCCGTTCGAGAACGCGCATATCCGCATCGACGTCGACGACTTTACCCTGGATGGCTTCGACGTCGCGCCGGGCAAGCGGTCGAAGCCGCTGGTGATGACCTTCAAGAAGCCGGAGGAGGTTGTCGGCAATCACATCGCCAAATACCAGTCGGTCAAACTCGCCAAGATGCTGATGGCTTACGATTTCGAGCGCGAGCTGAACCCGTTCGTCGAGCTCGGCGGCTTCCTGTTCACCTTCATCGGCGATGGCGCGCCCGGCACCGGCAAGACGACGCTGATCCAGATGATCGCCGGTCTCGTCAACGGCTACTGTCAGGTCGCCGGATATCCCTTCGCCTACGAGAATTTCGGCGTCGATCAGATCTCCTCCTACCAGGGCAAATCCGGCCAGAACTGCCGTCAGTTCATCAACAATGTGCTGAACCCGCGCGTCATCGGCTTCGGCACCATCGACGACATCGATCAGGTGGCGGCGCGCCGCTCTGACGATCGCGCCTCGGCCGGCCAGCAGGAAATCACCGGCGTCCTGATGGACGCATTTGCCGGCGCCGGCACCGTGGTGCGCGGCAACTGCTCCTTTGGCATGTTCTCCAACTATCCCGAAAACGTCGACGACGCGCTGCGCCAGCGCGCCGGCGCCCGCTGGCTGGTCGACGGCCCACAGAGCCGCGACGACTATATCGACATCTTCGTGCTGCTCGCCGGCAAGAACCACAAGATCCCGCTCGGCGACCACAAGCTCTACGCCGCCCAGGAGGTCAAGCGCGCGGTGATGGAAGCCTATGAAGAGCACGAGAAGCCCAGGGAAGACGGGCTGATGAAGGTCTACGAGCGCTACATGAAGGAGAATGGCGCGCCGAAGTCGATGGCCGACATCGGCACCTATCTGCACATGATCAAGGAGGCCGAGCCGCGTTTCACCGGCCGCGCCATCAAGAACGTCACCGACGCGATCAAGATGCGCGCCATGGACATCGAGCTGCCGGACGAATGGTTCGAGAAGCCGGAAGTCTTCATGCACCAGGGCTACGACGACAAGAAGGCGATGATCGAGGAACTGCGTGGGCCATTCTCGATGGACATGGTCATGCAGGAGGTCAACCGCTACGCCGACTCGGAGTTCCGCTACTCCGACAAGTCCGACGACGCGGCGGTGACCAAGATGATCCGCGACACCCGCCTGCGCGACCGCGCGGTGCGCGAGATCGAGGAGCTGAAGGCCAAGGGGAACTGGAATGCGTGAGGTTCTCCGACGCCCCCTTCTCCCCTTGTGGGAGAAGGTGTCGCCGAAGGCGACGGATGAGGGGTGCTCCAGCTTGGCGCGGATGGCGCTCCGTCCAGCACCCCTCAACCGTCTCGGCGCGGCGCGCCGATCCACCTTCTCCCACAAGGGGAGAAGGGATAGATGAGCCCCGCCAAGAAATCCGACCTTTTGCGCGAGAACGAGCTGATCTACGGCCGGCTGTTGACCATCGAGGAGCCGCATCTCATCCAGCGTTATAACAAGGCTTTGGTCGCCTTCGGCCTGAAGCCGACGAAGCTGAAGAGCTTCGACATCGACCGCACCGGCTTCTCGCCTGACGTGGCCGAGGAATGCGGCGACTACAACTACCTCGACCCCAACGAGATCAACCGCCGTTTCATCATCCTGACGCCGTCGCAGATCGATCTGCCGGTGGTGCACACCGCCTTTTCCAACACCTCGCAACTGATGTTCGAGTTCATGTCGAAGAACCAGCGCGCCATCGACGCGCTGACCATCAAGGATGTCATCTACGGCGAGATCGAGGATTCGGTCCCAAAAGTCGACGACATCGAGGATCTGCTGTCGATCAACCAGGTCGAGTTCAAGGTGCTGTCGGCGGAGGACGTGCTGGGCAAGGCCGCCGAACTCGGCAAGCTCGTCGACCAGTTGAAGCAGGAGCCGGACGCCTGGCGCGACAACGCCATGCTCACCCGCATGGTGGAGCTTGCCAAGATCTGCGGCGACATCCGCGAGAACGCGCTGGTGCCGGATCAGGTGATCTTTCGCCACAGCGCCTATTGGACCAGCCATTTCGGCGGGCTCTATGTGTTCATCGATCCTGACATGACGACGGTGATCAGCGACCCGGCAGCACCCGGTTTCCGCCGCTCGCGGCCGTGGCAAGTGAGCTACCTCTCGATCAATGATGCCGACAAGGTGTTCAAGTTCCTTGCCGCGACCGGCCGCATCGAACTGCCGCGCGCCTCATGGATCGAAACATCGGGCTATCTCGAACATCGCGCCGAGATGGTGGTGCGCGCGCTGATCCGCGACGCCGAGCCCGATCGCAATCTGACCGACGTCGACAAGGTCTGGCTGCAGACCTGGATCCATGGCCATGCCGACCTGATCACCAGGGACGGCAATTTTCCCTTTCTCAACGCCGCCAAGCGCGAGATCGCTCACCTCGGCCGGCTCAAGATTGAGGACGTCTTCCCGCAGCAGCGTTTCCTGGTGATCCGGGCCAAGCCCGACCATCCCGACGCCTGGCTGACCAACCAGCTGATCTCGGATTTCGTGCCGCAAGATTTCGTCTCGCGTTACGTCTTCAACAAACCAGGCTTCTACAGCGACTATGACGGCTTCAGCGACGCCTGGCGATCGCATGTTGTGGACGTTCTGAAAACCACATATCTGAAAGACAAGGTGGCGTTTCGCACACGCCTCTACGGCCTTACTGATTGAATGCCTAACCTTATCGAATTCTTGGCTGACTGACGAGGGGGTGACATCGCAATGCTTGATCCGATCGTGAATTTCTTCACACGGATTTTCCAGTGGATCGGCCGCGGTATCGGCTTCGCCATCGGTGTGATCCTGTGGCCGTTCATGTGGGCTGGGCGCTGGTACACACAGCGCGGCTGGATCCTGAAGGCGGTGCTCGGCCTCGCTCTGCTCTTGCTGGTCGGCCTCTACGGCTACTTCATCTGGAACACGCAGGTCTGGAGCAATTTCAATCCCGCCTATGCGGAGGCGTATAATTTCACCCAGCCGGCCGAAACCGCCCCGGCGCAGCCCGCTCCTCCTGCCGTCGGGGAAACCGCTGGCGTCGAGGGAGAGGTCAAGACCTGCACAAACTCGGCCATTGTCCAGGTCGCGGCCGATCTCATCGATTTCAACGTCAACGAGAACGCCTGGATCTCGTCGATGATACTCTACAAGCTCGGGTTCTTCGGGATGGACTGGGACCGCACGCCGTTTCTCGACAACAAGGCCTCCTTCCAGCGCGGGGTCAATCAGGCCATCCGGCGCACTGCGGTCGAGCTCGTCGACACACTCGGCCGCGTCCGCGGCACCAGCCAGATCGACCAGAACCTGCAGGATGCGCGCGGCGCGATCACCTTCGACGAGGAAACCTGGTATTTCGGCCTCAGGCCCTTTGGTCCGAAAACCCCGACGCCGAGTTTCTATCGCACGGCGGCGACCAGCCTTCGCGCCTTCAACGACCGGCTGATGAAATGCGAGGTTGTCTTCAACGCGCGCGCCGACAATCTGATGCAGTTCGTCGACCGGATCGCGAGCGACATAGGCTCGACATCGGACATGATCCGCGACCGTTCGCAGAACTTCAACAGCGGCTGGTTCGACACACGCGCTGACGACCGCTTCTGGTTCGCCTATGGCCAGCTCTACGGCTATTACGGCATCCTCACGGCGGCGCATCACGACTTCCAGCAGATCCTCGACAATCGCGGCCTCACACCGCTGTGGACCAGCGTGGAAGGCCAGCTCAAGGCAGCGCTCGCCATCCGGCCGTTCATAATCTCCAACGGCCGCGAGGATGGCTGGATCATGCCCACCCATCTCACCACGATGGGATTCTATGTGCTTAGGGTGCGATCGAACCTCGTCGAGGTCAGGTCCGTTCTGGATCGATGAAGGAAGCGAATACTGAAAGGCGTCTCGGCTTGAAATCACCGCTGCCCCTGGTCGAGATCAGCAACGTGCTGACGCAGTAGGTCGGCTGCGCATCGCGCGGAACCGGAACCTGATCGTCTCGTCGTCGTTCAACCGCTGGGCGGCAGCCAGCGAGGACATGAGATGGATATCCGGGAAGTTGCTCGAAATTTCTATGCCACGATCGACGCGCAGGACTGGGATAAACTGTCCAGTCTTGTCTCTCCAGATCTCGCCGTTCATCTCGGCAGCGCCAATCCGATCGGCTTCGCTGACTGGCGCAAATCCCTGACCGAGTTCTTTGTTGGATTCCCGGATGGACATCACGTCATTGACGACTACGTCGGCGATGCCGATAAGGTGGTCACGCGCTGTCGCTTTGAGGGCACGCACACCGGCATCTTCCATGGCGTCGAACCGAGCGGAAATCGCGTCTCGGTTGGCGTGATTCACATCGATCGTCTTGAGAACGGCGTCGTGGTCGAACATTTCGGCCAGCTTGACGGCTTGGGGCTGATGCACCAGATCGGCGCATTCTAGCGCAACTACTCGAGGCGCAGGCCGGCGCTCGAACCCTGTCGCATTCGGTGCATTCCGCGGCTGTTTTGAGACGGCAAAACGGCGCGTGCTCTGGCTTCTATACGGCGCGACAACCGGGCGCGAAGACCCGGGACAGATCGCCCGGGAAACAGACGCCTTTCTCTAGAGGAAACATAGTTGCATGCAAGTTGACGCCATGGCAGCGACAGGGCTAGAACGTGCCCTCGCCTGCAGTGCCGGGCTGTCTCGAACAGGCTTGCGACCATACTGATCAAACCCGTCCCCTCCACCGTCCAATCCAGAGGAAAGCCGCCATGGCCGAAGTGAAGTCCGACATCGAGATCGCGCGCGCCGCCGAAAAGAAGCAGATCCAGGAGATTGGCCAGAAGATCGGCATTCCAAGCGAGCATCTTTTGCCTTACGGCCACGACAAGGCGAAGATCTCGGCCGAGTTCATCAAGTCGGTGAAGGCGAACAAGGACGGCAAGCTGATCCTCGTCACCGCCATCAACCCGACGCCGGCCGGCGAAGGCAAGACGACGACGACGGTGGGCCTCGGCGACGGTCTCAACCGCATCGGCAAGAAGGCGATCGTCTGCATCCGCGAGGCCTCGCTCGGGCCGAATTTCGGCGTCAAGGGCGGTGCTG
Organism: Mesorhizobium sp. M6A.T.Cr.TU.016.01.1.1; assembly: GCF_003952585.1. Classification (NCBI taxonomy): domain Bacteria; kingdom Pseudomonadati; phylum Pseudomonadota; class Alphaproteobacteria; order Hyphomicrobiales; family Phyllobacteriaceae; genus Mesorhizobium; species Mesorhizobium sp. M6A.T.Cr.TU.016.01.1.1. The sequence continues at coordinate 3,864,394 of NZ_CP034452.1, read as the reverse complement.
CCGGCGGCGGCTATGCGCAGGTCGTGCCGATGGAAGACATGAACCTCCACTTCACCGGCGATTTCCATGCCATCACCACGGCGCATAATCTGCTTTCGGCGCTGATCGACAACCACATCTACTGGGGCAACGACCTCGGCATCGACAACCGCCGCGTCGTCTGGCGCCGCGTCATGGACATGAACGACCGGGCGCTGCGCGAGATCATCTGCTCGCTCGGCGGCGTCGCCAACGGCTTTCCGCGCGAAGGGGGCTTCGACATCACCGTCGCCTCGGAAGTCATGGCGATCCTGTGCCTCGCCACCGACCTGAAGGACCTGGAAAAGCGCCTCGGCGACATCATCGTCGCCTATCGCCGCGACAAGTCGGCCGTCTACGCCCGCGACCTCAAGGCCGACGGCGCCATGGCCGTGCTGCTCAAGGACGCCATGCAGCCCAACCTGGTGCAGACGCTGGAGAACAACCCAGCCTTCGTTCACGGCGGTCCGTTCGCCAACATCGCGCATGGCTGCAACTCGGTCGTCGCCACCACGACGGCGCTGAAGCTCGCCGACTATGTCGTCACCGAAGCCGGTTTCGGCGCCGATCTCGGCGCCGAAAAATTCTTCGACATCAAGTGCCGCAAGGCCGGCCTGAAGCCGGCGGCAGCCGTCATCGTCGCCACTGTGCGCGCCATGAAGATGAACGGCGGCGTCAAGAAGGAAGACCTCGGCAAGGAGAATGTCGAGGCGGTCAAGAAGGGCTGCGCCAATCTCGGCCGTCACGTCGAGAATATCAGGCAGTTCGGCGTGCCAGCGGTGGTCGCCATCAACCATTTCTACTCCGACACCGACGCTGAAATCCAGGCGATGAAGGACTACGTCGCCTCGATGGGCGAAGAGGCGATCCTGTGCAAGCACTGGGCCCACGGATCGGCCGGCATCGAGGAGCTCGCCAGCAGGGTGGTGGCGCTTGCCGAATCCGGCGCGTCGCAGTTTGCGCCGCTCTATCCCGACGCGATGCCGCTTTTCGAGAAGATCAACACCATCGTCCAGCGCATCTATCGCGGTTCCGAAGCGATCGCCGACAAGTCGGTGCGCGACCAGCTCCATGCCTGGGAGCACGCCGGCTACGGCCACCTGCCGGTCTGCATGGCCAAGACGCAATATTCCTTCTCGACCGACCCGAACCTGCGCGGCGCGCCGACCGGCCACACCGTGCCGGTGCGCGAGGTCAGATTGTCTGCCGGCGCCGGCTTCATCGTCGTTATCTGCGGCGAGGTCATGACCATGCCCGGTCTTCCCAAGGCGCCGTCCTCGGAAAAGATCTTCCTGAACGAGATGGGCCAGATCGAAGGCCTGTTCTGAGATTTTGAAGGCCGGAATGACAAGGGCGCCGCGTCGCTGCGGCGCCCTTTTGCTTGCCCGCGACAAATTTTCTAAGCGGCGCTCCGTGCCAGCGCGCGCTGGTTGGAAGCGTAGATCGTGTCGCGTTCGGGCAGCGTGCCGGTCTTCAGGCAGTCGATCCATTCGGCTGTCTTGAGAACAGCGGCGAAGCGCGACTGCAGGATAACAGTCACCACGCGGTGGATGTCCTCGGCCGAAGCATAGCCGGCGCTGTTGGCATAGGGCACCGAGCCGGTGGCGTCGGACAGGAACTCCACCGCAAAGCCCATGTGGACGGCATGGATGATGGTCGAGAGATCGCAATTATGCGTCATATAGCCGACGACGGTGATCGTATCGATGGCGTTGGAGCGCAACCAGTCCTCGAGGTCCGTGCCGGTGAAGGCGCTCGGCAAGGTCTTTTCGACGTAATGGTCACGGCTACGCCTTGATATCTCGGGATGCAATTCGGCGCCGTGGCTGCCTTTGGCGAAAATCGGCGACGTTTCTGGCGCCAGTTGCTTGATGACCACGACCTTGACGCCTGCCTCGGCGGCCGCGTCCATCGCTCGTGCCGCGTTGACGACGCTGTCGCGAAACGGCGGATATTGGATGGCGAGGTTGCCGCCGTCATAGTCGTTCTGGATGTCGACGACGATGAGGGCACGGCGTGGCGCCTTGCCTTTGACTGGTTCAGACATCAAATTTTCCTTTCTCGTTTCGCTTCGATTGGTCGAGGATAGGCCTGCTGCCGGATTGCAAAAAGTGTCCCAATTGACATTATTCGAAAGAATTGGGACAATCCGGCTCTAACCCTCATTGGTGCTCCTCATGGCCGATCCGATCGTTGCCGCCATCGCCTTCGATGGCATCAGTCCGTTCCACCTCTCCGTGCCATGCCTTGTATTCGCAGAGGATCGCGCCGCGCTCGGCTTGCCGCGCTTCGACTTCCGCATCTGTGCAATCGAAAGCGGGCCTATCCATACCGAAGCAGGGTTGACCGTGACTGCGCCGCACGGGCTGGGCAGCCTCGATGGCGCAGACATTGTGATCGTCCCAAGCTGGCGAGACCTCGACGATCCGCCACCGGCGTTTCTGGTAGAGGCCCTGCTGCGAGCGCACCGGAACGGCGCATTGATTGTCGGACTGTGCCTCGGCACGTTCGCTGTTGCGGCGACAGGACTGCTTTCGGGGCGGCGAGCCGCGACGCATTGGGCCTATACCGAGCAGCTACAGGCGCTTTATCCCGACATGATCGTCGACCCGGACGTGCTTTACATCGACAATGGTGATGTCATGACATCTGCCGGCGTCGCCGCCGGGCTTGACTGCTGTCTCCATATCGTGCGGGCCCGCTACGGCGCGGAGGCGGCTCTTCGGCTTGCTCGGCAGATCGTGCTTTCTCCCCATCGGCAAGGCGGGCAGGCGCAGTTCATAGAACGTCCCATCGCTAGGACCGGCAACGCGGATCGCTTCACACAGGCACTCGACAAGGTGCGCAAAACGCTGGACGAGACGCATAGCCTGGACAGCGTCGCCGCCGCCGCCGGCCTCACCCGCCGGACGTTCACGCGCCGCTTTCAAAAATCGATCGGCACCAGCTTCGGCGACTGGCTGATTGACCAGCGCGTCGCGCTGGCACAGCGGCTGCTGGAAGCGACGGAAAAATCAATGGACACGGTTGCCTTCGAAGCCGGGTTCGGCAGCGCCACATCGCTGCGCCAGCACTTCGCGGCGCGGCTCAGAACCACGCCCGCGCAGTACCGGCGAGAGTTCTCTAAGAGCACTCAGGAGGAGCGCGTGGCGTACGCGCCGAGGTGAGGCAATCGCTTCAGGTTTGCGCTGCCTTTCTCTGCTCCCGACCCTACCGTGCTTGAAAAGGCTTGCGTCATCTGTCATATATTAAAGTGACAGATGACGCTAAGAGGCACGCCGTGGCGATGGCATTGGAGAGGGCCGCACCAGCAGCAAAAAACAATGAACTTCAGAAGGTGGCCAGATTGCTCGGCGGCACTCGCATTCTATCGCGGCACCTCAGGAGCGCATTGGATGCCCATGAGCTGCTTGTGCACGGCCTGCCGGGTTCGGCGCTGGACCATCTCCTTGGGCAGCTCGTCTTCATCCAGAAGACTGATTCGCTCGAGAAGGCCGTCGGCATGAGCTTGCGCACCTACCAGCGCCGTAAGGATGCTCCTTCCAAGCCTCTCAGCCAGGACCAGAGCGGACGAACCTGGAAATTCGCGGAGATCCTGTCGAAAGCGACCGATGTGTTCGGTTCGCAAGCGGAAGCGGAGCAATGGCTGGAGCGCCCGGCGATCGGGCTCGACCAGCGCCGTCCCATCGATCTTCTGTCAACCCCGGCGGGTGTCGAGCTTGTGGAAGACTATCTCGAGCGGCTTGAATACGGCGTTTATGCATGACGCCGCTCCCGGCCGCACTTGGCGGCTCCGATCTCGTTGGCTGGCGTCTCGATCAGGCTGCGTTTGCGCCTACATGGGACAGTGGCGAGGGCGCATACAGGGTCGGCGGTCGATGGAACAGCAGAGGCGTGCGCGCAGTCTACTGCTCAATCGATCCTTCGACTGCGATTCTCGAAGTCGCAGTCCATAAGGGCTTCAGGGCGCTCGACACGATCGCGCATGTGATGACCGCGGCGATAATCAGCGATGTCACGGAAGTGCATATCGTCAACCCTGGCGCCGTTCCCAACCCTAATTGGCTGCGTCCGGGCATCCCGAGCTCTGGGCAACAGGCATTCGGCGATAATCTTCTCCAACGACATCGGTTCGTGGTGATTCCGAGCGCGGTGTCCCAGAATAGCTGGAACCTGATCTTCGACGCGAGCGTCGCGAAGGGCGCATATGCCATGAAGATCCAGGAGGCCTTTGCGCTCGACACACGATTGCATCCACCTCCTGCCAAATGACCGGGCTTACCTCGCTCTAATACCCGCTCATGCTCAGCCGCGCCTGACCGACTGCGCCGGGTTGCCGACGACCGTGGTGTTTGGCGGCACGTCGCGAGTCACTACCGCGCCGGCGCCGACAATGGCGCCGTCGCCGATGCTGATCCCGCCGAGGATGATGGCACTGCCACCGATCCAGGCATTGTCGCCGATCTCGACCGGCTTCGCGATCTCCAGTCCTGCCTGTCGACCCGCCGCCTCCTTGTGATGCTCGGCGCAATAGATCTGCACATTGGGGCCGAGCAGCGTTCCCTTGCCGATGCGGACTGGCGCGGTATCGAGGATGGTGCACCCGGCATTGAGGAAGACGCCGTCGCTGAGAACAATGTTGAAGCCATAGGCGCAGTGGAACGGCGCCTCGATCCGGGCGCCCGGGCCTACTACGCCGAGCAGCGACTTCAGGGCCGGTCCGATGTCGCCGCGCTGCCGGGGCGGCAGCGAATTATGCTCGAACACCGCGTCGCGCGCCATGACCCGCAGCGCCTCCAGCTCCGGATCGAGACAAGTATACCACTCGCCCGCCGCCATTTTTGTGCGCTCGCTTGTGTTCAAGGCGATGTCCTCCTGCCTTTGCCATGCTGTTTCAACGTGGTGTCAAAGCACAGTCCATAAAGATCGGGTAACGCCACAGATCGCAGGCCTCTGGTCAAATGCCGCGCCTATGCTAGCCTGCTCTGGCAGGGTTGTCCTGAGCCCGGCCATCGAGGGGATCAATCATGCTGTATATTCTCGCACTCCTGATTGGCGTCGTTGCGGGCCTTCGTACCATGACAGCGCCCGCCGCCGTCGCCTGGGGCGCTTGGCTCGGCTGGCTGCCGGTCGCCGGCACCTGGGCTGCTTTCATGGGTCACTGGGTCGCCGTCGGCATCTTCACCGCCCTGGCCATCGTCGAGCTTGTCGCCGATCAGTTGCCGTCGACGCCGAGCCGCAAGGTCCCGCAGCAGTTCGGCGCGCGCATCGTCTCGGGCGCCTTCACCGGCGCTGTGATCGGCGCGACCGCCGGCGCCACCATCGGCGGCCTGATCGCCGGCGCAATCGGCGCGGTGATCGGCACGCTGGGCGGCGCCGAGCTGCGCAAGCGCCTGGCCATCACCCTCGGCAAGGACCTGCCAGCCGCCCTTATCGAGGACGCGGTGGCAATCACCGGCGGCCTGCTGATCGTGGCGGCAGTGGCATGACGGCAAAGACATTCGACACCATCATCATCGGCGCCGGACAGGCCGGCCCGCCGCTCGCCGGCCGGCTGACGGCGGCCGGCATGAGCGTGGCGCTGATCGAGCGAAAACTGGTCGGCGGCACCTGCGTCAACACCGGCTGCATGCCGACCAAGGCCATGGTGGCAAGCGCCTATGCCGCGCATCTCGCTCGCCGCGCCGCCGACTACGGCGTGACGCTCTCCGGTTTGGTCGGCGTCGACTACAGAGCGATCAAGGCACGCAAGGACAAGGTGTCGAACGACGCCCGCGGCAATCTCGAAAGCTGGATTGCCGGCATGGACCATTGCACGCTCTATCGCGGCCATGCACGCTTCGTCACCGCCAACACGGTGCGCGTCGGCGATGATCTTCTGACCGCCGAAAAAATATTCCTCAACACCGGCGGCCGCGCCTCGGTGCCTGACCTGCCAGGCGTCAACGACATTTCGTACCTGACCAACTCATCGATGATGGACCTCGACGTGCTGCCGCGCCATCTGGTCGTCGTCGGCGGCAGCTACGTCTCGCTCGAATTCGCGCAGATGTTCCGCCGCTTCGGCTCAGAAGTCACGGTGATCGAAAAGAGCCCGCGGCTGATCGCCCGCGAGGACGAAGATGTCTCGGCCGCCATCCTGTCCATCCTCGAAAACGAAGGCATCACGGTCCATCTCGGCGCCGACGAAATCAGATTCGCCAAGCAGGGCAACGAAATTGCTGTGACCTTCACCGCCGGCAAGGCGCCGGCGGTCGGCTCGCATGTATTGCTGGCGCTGGGCCGGACGCCCAACACCGACGATCTCAACCTCGACAAGGCCGGCGTCGAGGTCGACAAACGCGGCTTCATCGTCGTCGACGATCAGCTGCGCACCAGCGTGCCCGGCATCTGGGCGATGGGCGACTGCAACGGCAAGGGCGCCTTCACCCACACCTCCTACAATGACTACGAGATCGTCGCCGCCAATCTGCTCGACAACGATCCGCGCAAGGTGAGTGACCGCATCGAGGCCTATGCGCTCTATACCGACCCGCCGCTCGGCCGCTGCGGCATGACCGAGACAGCGGTCAGAAAGTCCGGCCGTCGCGCGCTGGTCGGCCTGCGGCCGATGACCCGCGTCGGCCGCGCCGTCGAGAAAGGCGAGACGCAAGGTTTTATGAAGATCCTGGTCGACGCCGACACCAAGGAAATCCTCGGCTGTTCGGTGCTCGGTCCCGGTGGCGACGAGGCGATCCATTGCGTCCTTGACCTGATGTACGCCAAGGCGCCGGTCAGCACGCTCGCGCGGGCAACCCATATTCACCCCAATGTCTCGGAACTTCTGCCGACCATCGCCCAGGAGCTGAAGCCGCTGGCATAGGCCGCTCTGCATTCACCGCAGGCGGCAAACGCGCAACGCAGTCGCGATCCGCTGCCCATTTTTGCAATGCTGCATTGCAGCAATCGCGCTTGTGCACGGGGCAGCTCTGCCGACAGTCTCAATTTTGAACCGATTCAGTCCGGACCTCCCATGCCCCTGCCGATCCTAGCGCTTGCCATTGCGTCCTTCTGCATCGGCACCACCGAATTCGTCATCATGGGCCTGCTGCCCGAGGTCGCCGCCGACCTCGGCGTCTCGATCCCCTCGGCCGGCCTGCTGGTCACCGGCTATGCGCTCGGCGTCGTCTTCGGCGCGCCGGTGATTGCGGTGGCCACCGCACACATGCCGCGCAAGCCGGTGCTGATCGGCCTGGCAATGTTGTTCGTCGTCGGCAATCTGTTGTGCGCGATCGCGCCCAATTATTGGCTGCTGATGGCGGCGCGCGTCTTCACCGCTTTCGGCCATGGCGCCTTCTTCGGCATCGGCTCGGTCGTCGCCGCCAGCCTGGTGCCGCGTAACAAGCGGGCCAGCGCCATCGCGCTGATGTTCGCCGGTCTGACCCTGTCCAACATCCTTGGTGTTCCCGGCGGCACAGCACTCGGCGAAGCCTACGGCTGGCGCGCCACCTTCCTGGCCGTGGTCGGGATCGGCCTTATCTCGGTCGCAGCCATTGCCTGGCTGGTGCCCGCCGGCATCACCCAACCGAGCGGCGGCGGCCTGCTTGGCGAGGTGCGCGTGCTCGGCAAGCTGCAGGTTTGGCTGGCGATGCTGATCTCGGCGCTGGCGTCGGCCAGCCTGTTTGCCGTCTTCACCTACATAAAGCCCTATCTCACCGACGTATCCGGCCTGTCGACCGCGACCGTGACCTGGGTGCTGCTGCTATTCGGCGGCGGCATGACCATCGGCAACATCATCGGCGGCAGGCTGGCCGACTGGAAATTGATGCCGACGGTGATCGGCACGCTTTTGATGCTGGCGCTGCTGCTCGTCGGCTTTGCCGAATTCGGCGCCATCGCAGCCGTGGCGGTCTTCATCGTTTTCCTGTGGGGTCTGCTCGTCTTCGTCATCGTGCCGCCTTTGCAGATCCGCGTCGTCGAAGCGGCCTCCGAAGCGCCGAACCTCGCCGCCACGCTGAACCAGGGCGCCTTCAACATCGGCAATGCCGCGGGCGCCTGGGTAGGCGGCGTGGCACTTTCGCTGGGCGTGTCCTATGCCAATCTGCCGCTGGTCGGCGCGGCGCTCGCCCTGCTGGCGGTCGCCGTGGCGGTGATGTCGCAGACGTTGGACCGCCAGTTGCTGGTGACGCACCCCGCGCAATAGTTGCGCCCATAGCGCAGCAGACTGGACCAATCGACAGCGTATCGGCGAAAGGGCATGTGTTCGGCCTCTTTCCTGGAGGAGTATCATGCAGAAATCGATCGAGCGCATCGCCGGCGACAGCGAGGGCGTTTCCTACGAATTCCCGACCTTCCGCTTTGACGGCAGCGACAAGGCAGCAACCTCAGCCTATCTGCAGGCCGCGCTGCATGCCGGCGAACTGCCGGGCGTCGTCGCCATCGATGCGCTGATGCCGATGCTCGAAAAGGCCGAAGCGGAAGGCCGCATCAAGGGCAATATCACCGTCGTGCCCCAAGCCAATCCGATCGGCCGCGCCCAGTATCATTTCGGCGAGCATCAGGGCCGTTTCCACTTGGGCACGCGCACCAACTTCAACCGCGGCTTTCCGCTGCTGGCGGCGCCGGACACGACGCTCTTGCCGGACACCACGCTTGGCACGGCCGATCAGCGGCTGAAGACGCGGCTGCTGCAGCTGTCGATCGGCCACGACATCGTGCTCGACCTGCACTGCGACGACGAGGGCCTCGCCTATCTCTATGTCCACACCAGCCTGTGGCCTGAAATGGCGGATTGTGCGGCCGCCATGGGCGTCGACGCGGTGGTGCTGTGGGATGAGGACACCGACGGCACCTTCGAAGGCGCCTCGATCACGCCGTATCTGAACGTCCCCGCCGATGTAGCGCGGTTTGACCGGTGCGTCGCCACCACAGTCGAGTATCGAGGCATACTCGATGTCGATGGCGCTCTGGCCGCTTCCGATGCCGAAGGGCTCTATCGGCTGCTGGTGGCGCGTGGCGTGATCGTGGATCAGGCCTTGCCCGCGCCCGGCGGCTTCACCGGTTCCAATTCTTTCACCGGTATCGTCGCACTGCTCGAGAACATCGACATGATGCCGGCGCCCCGGGCGGGTGCGATCCTTTATAGTGTGAAGCCCGGCGACCGTGTAGAAAAAGGCGCACTGCTCGCCACCATAGTCCATGCGCCGGGTGAAGCCGGTGGCCGCACGCAGGTGTTCGCGCCGCAAGCGGGCATCATCCTGACGCGGCGGTCCCGGCGCATCATCCGTGCCGGCGAAGATCTGCTGAAGCTGGTCGGCGACAGGAAGAGCGCCGATGCAAGGTCGGGAACGCTGGAGGATTGAGGGCTCATGCCCTTCTCCATGCCCTCCATTGAATCCAGTTGCGCGGCCGTTCAATCGCCGCTATTGGAATCGCCATGAACATGCGCTCGATCAAGACCGTTTGGTGGTGGGCTCGCTGACAGCGGCCTGTTCGAACGCGTGCGCGTGAAAATAGAAGGTGGCCGCAACGGAATGTCCGGGCGGCCATTTGTTTTTTCAAGCCATGCCCGGGTCCGTTGCCCCAAGACGCTGATACCCAGACGCTGATGGAGACGGCAATGACGACGAAAATTCTGGAGAACGGGGCGGAGCGCTTCGTCACGGCGGGTGGCGTGACGATTACCCGCGAGCGCCACGACCGGCCCTATGAAGGCGCGATCGACGGCTATATCGATGGACTGAATGCGCGCCGCGGCGCCGTGTTTTCCTCGAATTACGAATATCCCGGTCGCTACACGCGCTGGGACACCGCCATCATCGATCCGCCGCTGGTGATCTCGGCGCGCAGCCGCGCCATGCGCATCGAGGCGCTGAACAGCCGTGGCGAGATGCTTCTGCCGGTGATAGGCAAGGCGCTCGGCGGCCTTGACGACGTGACGATCGCCGAGACGTCGAAGAGACTGATCCGCCTCGATGTGGCCAAGCCTGGCCGTGTCTTCACCGAAGAAGAACGCAGCCGCGTTCCCTCCGTCTTCACCGTGCTGCGCGCCATCACCGCTCTGTTCAAAACGGAGGAAGACGCCAATCTCGGCCTCTATGGCGCCTTCGGCTACGATCTCGCCTTCCAGTTCGATCCGGTCGACTACAAGCTCGAGCGCCAGCAAAGCCAGCGCGACCTGGTGCTGTTCCTGCCCGACGAGATCCTGGTCGTCGACCACTATTCGACCAAGGCCTGGACCGACCGCTACGACTATTCGGGCGAAGGGTTTTCGACCGGGGGATTGCCGCGCGACGAAATCGTCGAGCCGTTCAAGACCGCCGACCGCATCCCGCCGCGCGGCGACCATGAGCCCGGCGAATATGCCAATCTGGTGCGCAAGGCGATGGAGAGTTTCAAGCGCGGCGACCTGTTCGAGGTGGTGCCCGGCCAGATGTTCTATGAGCGCTGCGAGACGCCGCCTTCCGCCATCTCCCGCAAGCTGAAGGCCATCAACCCCTCGCCCTATTCCTTCTTCATCAATCTCGGCGAGGGCGAATATCTGATCGGCGCCTCGCCCGAAATGTTCGTGCGCGTCAACGGCCGCCGTGTCGAGACCTGTCCGATCTCCGGCACGATCAAGCGCGGCGACGACGCCATTTCCGATTCGGAGCAGATCCTGAAATTGCTCAATTCGAAGAAGGACGAATCCGAGCTGACCATGTGCTCGGACGTCGACCGCAACGACAAGTCGAGGGTCTGCGACCCAGGCTCGGTGCGCGTCATCGGCCGCCGCCAGATCGAGATGTATTCGCGGCTGATCCACACCGTCGACCACATCGAGGGACGGCTGCGCGAAGGCATGGACGCCTTCGACGCGTTCCTGTCCCATGCCTGGGCGGTCACCGTCACCGGCGCGCCGAAATTATGGGCTATGCGCTTCATCGAGCAGAACGAGAAGAGCCCGCGCGCCTGGTATGGCGGGGCGATCGGCATGGTCAATTTCAACGGTGATATGAACACCGGCCTGACGCTTCGCACCATTCGCATCAAGGACGGCATCGCCGAGGTGCGCGCCGGCGCCACGCTGCTCTTCGACAGCATTCCCGAGGAAGAAGAAGCCGAAACCGAATTGAAGGCATCCGCCATGATCTCCGCCATCCGCGACGCCAAGTCAGGCAATGCCGCCGACACCGAGCGCGCCACCGCGCGCGTCGGCGACGGCGTCAACATCCTGCTCGTCGACCACGAGGACTCCTTCGTCCACACGCTGGCCAATTATTTCCGCCAGACCGGCGCCAATGTCTCGACGGTGCGCACGCCTGTGCCGGACGAGGTCTTCGACCGGCTGAAGCCAAACCTGGTCGTGCTGTCGCCTGGCCCCGGCACGCCGAAGGATTTCGACTGCGCCGCCACCATCAAGCGGGCCCGCGCGCGCGACCTGCCGATCTTCGGCGTCTGCCTCGGCCTGCAGGCGCTGGCTGAAGCCTATGGCGGGGAGCTGCGGCAATTGCACGTGCCGATGCATGGCAAACCGTCACGCATCCGTGTGTCGAAGCCGGGCATCATCTTTTCCGGCCTGCCCAAGGAAGTGACGGTCGGCCGCTACCACTCGATCTTCGCCGATCCGGTCCGCCTGCCCGACGGCTTCATCGTCACCGCCGAGACGGAGGACGGCGTCATCATGGCTTTCGAGCACACCAAGGAGCCGATCGCGGCGGTGCAGTTCCACCCGGAATCGATCATGACGCTCGGACACAATGCCGGCATGCGCATCATCGAGAACATCGTTGCGCATCTGCCGCGCAAGGCCAGGGAAAAGGCGGCTTAGCCCGAGGGGTTCGTGTTGGGATTTCTTCCCCAGTGACCACAGCTGAAATCAAGTCGACGGCGAAGAAGAGGGTCGCCAGCCTCGCCTTCTGGTCGATCATCGTCGCTTGCGTCGTGCTCGGCCTGAAGCTGGCGGCCTGGCACGTCACCGGTTCCGTGGCGCTATATTCGGACGCGCTGGAATCGATCGTCAACGTCATTGCCTCGGCCGCCGCCTACTGGGCGATCCAGGTCAGCTTCAAGCCGGCCGACCAGGATCATCCGTTCGGCCACCACAAGGCCGAATATTTCTCGGCTGTTCTGGAGGGCGTGCTGATCGTGCTGGCAGCCCTTCTGATCCTCAACGAAGTGTGGTGGTACTGGCAGCATCCCGCCCCGCTCGAACAGCCCTGGACCGGCCTCGCAATCAACGGCGTCGCGACGGTGATCAACGCCTTCTGGGCCTGGACGCTGATCCGTGCCGGACGCGCCGAGAAGTCGCCGGCTCTGGTCGCCGACGGCAGGCACATCATGACCGACGTGGCGACCTCGGTCGGCGTGTTCATTGGCCTGGTCGGTGCCGTACTCACCGGCTGGCAAGTCCTCGATCCCGCGCTTGCCGTCATCGTCGCGCTGAACATCCTATGGCAGGGCTGGCACGTGATCGGCTCGTCGATGAACGGACTGATGGACCGCGCCGTCGACACGCAGGAGCACATGCACATCCGCGACGTCATCTCGGCCAATTGCAAGGGAGCGCTGGAGGTTCACGATCTCAAGACACGCATCGCCGGCCGCGCCACCTTCATCGAGTTCCACCTGGTCGTCGATGCCGGCATGTCGGTGGGCGCCAGCCACGTCATTTGCGACCGCATCGAGGACGCGCTGAAGGCGGAAATCCCCTCGGTGCGCGTCACCATCCATGTCGAGCCCGACGACGAGGCAAAACTGCCCAAGGGCACGACGGCAGTGCCATTCGCGTGAAGCGGCAGCGGACGTCGATGGTCCCCTTTCAGGGACTATCGCACATCCTAGGGATTGGTCGCACATCCATCCCTTCCTCATCCCGGGCCTGCGCTCCGCTTTGCGTTCGTTCCGCCCTAATTCAGGCTCAGCTAGGCACTCTCTTCCTCCACTTTCGCAGCCGCGTGCTGATGTAGGCTCGCGGACCAAAAGGCAATGTCGGCCGGCCGGCGGGCCGTTCCTGACCGCGCTCGTCGGTCACCTGATGCACGAATTGCATCAGTCGATAAAACACCGGGGGGTCGCGATCCTGCACGAGGCGGGCGAGTTCGTCAGGTAATGGTTTCGAGCGCCAGGCAAAGTATGCCTCGTATGCCTCGGGCGTCACGATGAGGTATTTCAGATATGCTGCCAGCTCTGCATAGCTGCTGAAGTCTGCAGCGTTGATGTAGGAGCCGGGCGGGGCGAATTCGTGCACGTTCGATGTGCCCAGATAGATCGGCACTGATCCGGCTTCGAAGGCATCGAACAGCTTTTCGGTGACGTAGTCGGTCTCGGTCGAGTTCTCCAATGCGAGGCAGAATTTGTAGCGGGAGACTGTCTCGATCTTCGTCTTGCGGCCGCGATCGGGGCCTTCGACTGTACTGTTGCGGAAATACCGACCGTATGAATCTATCTTGATGTGTTCGGCTAGGCTCTTCAAGAGATCGAGCCGGCCGCTATAGTTCAAGGGCGCCGATTGGAAGGCTACCACCGGAGCCGCTTCTGTCTTGGCGCCTATAGGCTTTGCGCGCACCGCGTCCCACCACCGGGAATTGGGCAAATAGGGGCACCAAATCTCAGAGCTGCGCTCGTGCGACATCGTGAAGTCGAAGTGCCGCATGAGTTTCTGGTCCTTTATGATTTTGTAGTTTGAGCGGGCTTCCATATACCAGGCTATCCAGTACTGGCCCGGATATCGCCATGCGTCACCAATTTCGCGGAAGTTCGGAATGTGGAAGACGACCGCTGTCGCTTCAGCAATTCTACGCTTGTCTAGGGTAAATTCGCCCGGCAGATCGCATTGAATAGACGCGACGTCGACGGGCTTGCTGAAAAAAGTCGTGTAGAAGAGGACGAGCGGCTCTTTTTTAGGCACGGCAAGCAATGTGGACATCTCAATACTGCTCAATACTGCGGCCTGGGCTGTGTAGCCGTCGACGCTAAAGGCAATTGCGTGTTGCTTGAGCCACCCGCGCGACGATGGCGGTTTTGGTCTGATCCTGATTGCATCCAGGTCCTCGTCATATCCCGCCAATCCCCAAACCGAGAAACGGACCCCTAATCAAGGCGTGCAGGCAGATTGCGGCATCGGCTCGAGCCGGTAGACCTTGTCGTCGGATGCGGTCTCGCCTTCGGCCGCCTTCGAGCATAGGTCGACGATCGGCAGGCTGCTGTTGGGATTGGCCAGCATCATCGTGCCGTTGGCGCCGCGGCGCAGATAAATCTCCCTGGCCGCGATGTCGCAGGAAAAGTCGCTCGTCTTCGCGCTCGCCACACAGCGCCACTGGTCCGCTTCCCCTTCACAACTGTAGCTCTGCGTGACCTTGGCAGCCTTGTGGCGCGTGGTGACGGAAACGGCAATGTCGGCACCATCAGGCCAGCTTGCCGGATCGCCATCCATAGCGAAGGAGGCCAGCTCGATCGGGCCTCGGAAAACCCGGATAGTCTGGGTAGACTGAGCGGGATGCGAGCCAAGATGCGCGGCATGGTAGTCGCGCCCGTAGCAGAAGGGCTGGTCCGGCTTCAGCCGCTCACGCAGCGGTGCTCCCAGTGCGGGGTCGATCGGATCGATGCGCGCGAATTCGACCTTGCAGGTCTGCGCCGGCATGGGGTCGAGCCGAAAGCCGTCGTCTTCTGTGCCGAGTGCCTGCCTGGTAAACTCCTTTTCGCCAAGTTCATCCTCGGCGCCGGCATCGAGATAAAGGTTGCGCTGCACGCCGGAGATGATCAGCCGGCCTTTTTCATCGAGGTTGAGCGAGGCCATGGTGCGGTCGCATTCCATGCCGCAACGGATCTCGCTCGACTGCGGATCGTCCTTGCCGCACCAACCGCCGACCCACTCGGGCTTCTTGGCGCCGCGCACCGTCGTGGCCACGAAGCCGTTGTAGCCGGACGGACCGCTACTCGGCTCCTCGTTCGGATGGCTAACCGGATAGCTGCCATAGTAGAAGAAGATCCGTGCCACCTTCTGGTTCGGATGCGCCTTGAGATGCGCGGCATCGTAGACGCGCCCGAAACAGGCATCCTTGCCGTCCGGGCTGAGTTCGGTAAGCTTGTCGTCGGCAAGGGCCGTGCCGGCAAGTGCGGCAAGCAAGGCGACACCAAGTCCGACGCCCTTAGTGGTCTTCGAGGTCATGTGCCCCTCCTCGCCCGACAGGACGTGGCTTCAACTTATGCTAGGATCGGGGCCGAAGCCACGCAATTTGCGGGGCCGGCACAGGAGGATGAAGCCATGCGACGCCGCGATATTTTCCGCGTAGGCCTTGCCGGAGCCGCTGGCCTTTTCGGGCTGCGCCAGGTCGAAGCGGCGGCTGTGGAAGAGGAAAGGCAAAAGGTCGCCTACCACCTCAGCGATCTCGACAAGGTCGGTTTTGTGCTGGGCAACATCAAGAACCACTATGACGGCACCGGCGGCAAGGTCGACATCGTGCTGGTCGTGCATGGACCGGCACTCGCGGCTTTCAAGTCGAAGAGCGCGTCGGCTGGCATTGCCAGCCGTTTTTCCGGCCTCGTTCGCGACGGGCTGACCCCGCATGCTTGCGCCAACACAATGCACGGCATGGATGTTGCGCTCACCGATCTGCTCGATGGCTTCTATGCCGCCGAGACCGGCGGCGTCGTCAAGCTCGCCGAATTGCAGCGCCAAGGCTACGCCTATTTGCGGCCGTGAGCCTCTACGGACTTGAACATCAGGGCGGCCAGGCCCTACGAAGAGTAGATACTCGCCCGGAGGAATAGACGTGCCAGCCACCACAACCAGCCTTGTCACCCCCGCCCTGGTCATCCCCGACCTCGCCGGCAAGGCGGTGCTGATCACCGGCGCTTCGACAGGCATCGGGGCCGCACTTGCACTGGCTTATGCCGCGCAGAAATGTCGTGTGGCGCTGCATTACAATTCAAGTCGGGCGGCTGCCGAAAACCTGGCCGGGACCATCCGCAACGGCGGCGGCGAAGTATTCCTCGTCCAGGCCGATTTCTCGATCCCCGCCGATGTCGAGCGCGTCGTCGAGGACAGCGCGCAACACTTCGGCCGGCTCGATGGCCTCGTCAACAATGCCGGCGGCATGCTCGGCCGCGTGCCTTATGCCGAGCTGACCGAAGCGCATTACGACGCGGTGATGGACCTCAACGCGCGCTCCGTGCTGACTGCCTCGCGCAAGGCGATGCCATGGCTGAAGCGCCAGGGCGGCTTCATCGTCAACACCTCGTCGATCGCCGCGCGCAATGGCGCCGGCGGCGGCGCCGGCCTTTACGGATCGGCCAAGGCCTTCGTCTCCAATGTGACTCGCGGCATGGCCAAGGAACTGATCGGCTTCAACGTCCGCGTCAACGCGGTGGCTCCGGGCACCATCGCGACGCCTTTCCATGAGCGCTATTCGACCGACGAGCAAATGAAGGGCATGGTGGCCACCATTCCACAGGGCCGCGCCGGCACGCCCGAGGACTGCGTCGGCGCCTATCTGTTCCTGTCGTCCGCTCTGTTGAGCGGTTACATCACCGGCCAGGTGATCGAGGTGAATGGTGGCCAGTTGATGCCGTGAGCGGCGACCTGCATACTTGTCGCGGAAGCCAACGGAGAATCTGCAATGTACGGTCTGATCGGCAAGATGCGGGCGACGCGCGGCCAGCGCGACGCAATGATGGACGTTCTGCTTGCCAGCACCGGCTCCATGCCGGGCTGCCTGAGCTACATCATCGCCACCGATCCGGCCGATGCCGACGCAATCTGGGTGACCGAGGTGTGGACCGACCAGGCAAGCCACAAGGCTTCGCTGCAACTGCCGGAAGTCCAGGCAGCGATCGCCAAGGCGCGGCCGATCATCGCCGGCTTCGAGTTCCAGGTCGAAACCCAGCCCGTAGGCGGCTTCGGCCTGCCCGCCGTCAAAACCGCCTGACGCCTGAGAGCGGACGCATTTTTCGCCATCGCGGGGTTCGCATCTCCCCGCTTCAGGTCTAAGACCGAAAAATGGATTCCCTGCCAGACCAGCCGACCGTCGAACGCATGGCGCGGATGCCCAAAGCCTGGCAGTGGCTGGCCCTCCTGATCTTCTCGATCCTCTTTGCCGGTGCGCTGGAATTCGCCGCCTTGCCGGCGGCGCTGCTGATCGGGCCGATGCTGGCGGCGATCCTGGCCGGCACCAACGGCGCCACGGTGCGTGTGCCGCGCCCTTCGTTCGGCGCCGCCCAGGCGATCATCGGCTGCCTTGTCGCCGGCTCGATCTCCGCCGACATCTTCCCGGTCTTCTACAAGGAATGGCCGCTGTTCCTCGGCACCGTGGTGGCGACCGTCGCGGCATCCAGCCTGCTCGGCTGGCTGATCAGCCGCTGGCGTATCCTGCCCGGCACCACCGCGGTCTGGGGCTCATCGCCGGGCGCGGCCACTGCCATGGTGCTGATGGCCGGCGCCTTCGGAGCCGACCAGCGCCTCGTCGCCTTCATGCAATATCTGCGCGTCATCTTCGTCTCGATGACTGCGGCGATTGTCGCAAAGATGTGGGTCGACACATCGGGCATCGAGATCCCGGCCATCATCTGGTTCCCGCCGATTGATCCAATGGCCTTTGCCGCGACACTTGGCGTGGCGCTCGTCGGCAGCCTCATCGGAAAGCTGCTCAGGCTGCCGTCACCCTTCTTCCTCGGCACCTTCGTTTTCGGCACCGCGGTGCATCTAGGATTAGGCGTGACGATGCAGTTGCCGCCCTGGCTGCTCGCCCTCGGCTATACGATGATCGGCTGGACCATCGGCCTGAATTTCACCAGGGCGATTCTGCGGCACGCGACGCGGGCGCTGCCGCAGATCGTTGGCTCGATCATCATTCTCATCGCCTTCTGTGGCGGCCTCGGCTTCATGATCAGCCATGTGCTCGGCATCGATCCGCTGACCGCCTACCTGGCGACCAGCCCCGGCGGCATGGACAGCGTCGCCATCATCGCCGCCGCCGCACAGCACGTCGACATCTCCTTCGTCATGGCGCTGCAATCGGCCCGCTTCCTCGTCGTGCTGCTGATCGGACCGAGCCTGGCGCGGCTGGTGGCGCGAAGTCTGAGGGAATAAGGACCTGCCGCGTCTTCCCCTGTATTCGTAGTCGGCTTCACCAAAACCGGACGAGTTTTTGCGACCCGGCGACAGCACCGGCCAGCCCGAGCGCGAGCCGCAAAAAATACTTGACTAAAATACTCAAATTTGAGAGCGCGGGACCGCAATCCTGTACCGAACAGTGGAGACGAGTTGATGCGGACGCGACCGACGACATGGCGCTTGGGGATATCATTGCTGGGCAGCGCTGCGATGCTCAGCCAGTTCGGGCCGGCTCGCGCTCAGGACGGCGGAAACATCACCGTCCTCGATAAAATATTGGTGGACGCCGAGAGCGACGAGATTCTGCTGCAAGATGGCTATGTCGCCAAGAAGGACCGCATCGGCACCAAGACCGACACGCCGATCGTCAGGATTCCGCAGGCCGTTTCGGTGGTGACGCAGAAGCAGATCGAGGACCAGAAGCCGCGCACGCTGAACGAATCGCTCGGCTATACAGCCAGCGCCAACCCCAACAGCTTCGGCTTCGACACCCGTTATGACGCCTTCTTCCTGCGTGGCTTCCAAGCCTTCTATAACGGCATGTTTCGCGATGGGCTGCGCCAGTACAATGGGCCATCGGCATGGTTCAAGACGGAGCCTTACGGCATCGAAGGCGTCACCATCCTGAAAGGTCCCGCATCTTCCCTTTATGGCGTCAGCGGTCCGGGCGGCATCGTCAATGTCGTCACCAAACGTCCCAAGGAGGAGCAGTACCGCGAAGTCGAAATGCTTATGGGCGAGCATAATCGCTTCCAGGCCGGGCTTGACGCATCCGGGCCGGTGAACGAGGACGGCAGCATTCTGTACCGCTTCACCAGCCTCGGCCGCAAAAGCGATACCGACCTGCCCGGCTACTCCGACGACAAGATCTACCTGGCGCCTGCGATCACTTTCAAGCCGGACGAGGACACCAAACTCACTATTCTCGGTGAATATTCGAAATCCGTCACCGGTGGCACGGCTGCGTTCTACAATCCGACCTATGGCAACCTGTCGGACGTCTACGAGGGCGATCCCGCCTGGAACGACTTCGCGCAGAGCCAGGGCCGTATCAGCTACGAGTTCGAGCACCGTTTCAACGACGTGCTGACGGTTCGGCAGAACCTGCGCTACAACGCTGTCGACGCGGACATCGAATACAGCGGCAATTATTCGATCGGCCCGGATCAGCCGCTGCAGCGCTACTGGGGCCACTATACCGAGGACATGAGGAACTTCGTCGTCGACAACATGGCGCAGTTCGAGTTCGACATCGGGCCGGTCAAGCACACTGCGATAGCCGGCATCGACTACGCCTGGTCGGACTATGATGCCGGCAGCGGGTTGTCCTACGTTTCCATCGACGACATCAAGGCCGCTCCGGTCCCCTACGTCGGCGGGCAGGAGATGAACCAGGTCGGCGTCTATTTGCAGGACCAGATGGAGTGGAACGATTTCACCCTGTTCGCCAGCGGTCGCTACGACTGGGTCGACACCACTTCCACCGCCGCCGACTTCACCAAGTCCAAGCAGGATGACAGCGCCTTCTCCGGCCGGCTTGCCCTGTCCTACCAGACGGAATGGGGCATCACGCCCTATGTCAACTATTCGACGTCGTTCTCGCCTAACATCGGTTTCGTCTATGATGACGTCAACAGCGACATAACCCGCGTCGCCCGCCCGACCAAAGCGACGCAGAAGGAAATCGGCGTCAAATACGAGATTCCGGATTACAACGCGACCATCAGCGCCGCCCTGTTCGACATCGACCAGAAGGATGGCGTCGTGTTCGATGCCTCGACCGGTATCAACAAGCAGCGTCAGCTCGACCTGAATTCGCGCGGCATCGAACTGGAAGCCAATGCCTCGCTCGACAACGGCTTCAGCGTCATCGCCTCTTACACCTATCTGCGCGTGAAAATCGAACGCGGCGCCGAGGGAACCGTGGGCAAGGAACTGTCGGCGACGCCAAATCACATCTTGTCGCTCTGGGGACACTACCAGTTCGAGAACGGCACGCTGGAGGGCCTGGGGCTGGGCACGGGCGTTCGCGTCGCCAGCAGCAGCTACGGCGATGACACCAACACTTTCAAGAACGAGGCGCGCGCCTTCGTCGACGCCTCCCTCTCCTATGATTTCGGCTACCGCAATCCCGACCTCGAAGGCGTGAAGCTGCAGGTCAACGCCAAGAACCTGTTCGATAATCAGAGGACCATCTGCTCGGCCGGCTATTGCTATTGCGACGAGGGCCGCTCGCTGTTCGCCAGCTTGCGCTATCGCTTTTGATGTCCGTCGTCGCCGGCGCAGTCCTGCAGTGCTGGCCTCGCGCCCGTGCCGATAAAGCCAGGTAATGCCGATGTTCTCCCCCGTGGCGAGCGGATTCCGGTCTCGGAGCCATCGACCTCGGCCTCGGCGCATGTTGACGGCGAAACGTCCGCCTTGGACACGCAGGCAGCACGCCGTGATCTCTTTGGCCACGGCGGAGCGCGCCAGGACGACAGCCACTTGCCTCTCTTCGGTCGCTCCTGTATGAAAACCGCCATGACTATCCGCGCCACCTCCGTCGCTTCTCGTCAGACCGGCCTTGCCGGCGAGACCGTGCGCGCGCTTGCTTCCACCCTGCTGCTTCTCGGCCTTATCGGCGATCGCCGGGTTCGCTGAAGGAGCGCCCGGCGGTCGAACCGCCGCTCACGCGCACGCTCCTTGGCCAGTCTCAAAATTGGCAAGTCACATCAAGCGAATGAACATCTGATAAAGGCGCCGCTCGGCACCAAATCCGTCTGAAGGCGGATCCCGCGAGCCGCCGGGAGAGACGACAATGAACGCACGAGAAGAAATCCACGCAGATAGTGGGGAGGTCGGCAAGGGTGCCGCAAAGGCCATGCCAGAGGCAGCCCGGGGCATGCCAGAGGCAGCCCGGGGCATGCCAGAGGCAGCCCGCAAATACCAACCTTACCCGACCGTCGGCCTCACCGACCGGATTTGGCCGTCGAAGGTCATCGACAAGGCGCCGATCTGGTGCTCGGTCGACCTGCGCGACGGCAATCAGGCACTGATCGACCCGATGGGCCACGAGCGCAAGGCGCGCATGTTCGCCCTGCTCCTCGACATGAGCTTCAAGGAAATCGAGATCGGCTTCCCGTCGGCCTCGCAGACCGATTTCGATTTTGCCCGCTGGTGCATCGAAGAGGGCAATGTATCAGCCGACGTCTCGCTGCAGGTGCTGGTGCAGTGCCGGCCGGAACTGATCACCCGCACCTTCGAGGCGCTGCAGGGCGCCACCAACCCGATCGTGCATTTCTACAATTCGACCAGCGAATTGCAGCGCCGCGTCGTCTTCGAGAAGGACGTCGCCGGCATCAGGCGGATCGCCACTGATGCGGCCAAGATGATCACCGACATGGCGGCCAAGGCTGGCGGCGGCTACCGTTTCGAATATTCGCCGGAGAGTTTTACCGGCACCGAGCTCGAAGTGGCGCTGGAAATCTGCAACGCCGTCACCGAGATCGTGAAGCCGACGGCAGAAAACAAGCTGATCATCAACCTGCCGTCCACGGTCGAGATGTCGACACCCAACATCTATGCCGATCGTATCGAATGGATGTGTCGCAACCTCGACAACCGCGAGAACCTGCTCATTTCGCTGCATCCGCACAACGACCGCGGCACCGGCGTCGCCACCACAGAACTCGGCCTGATGGCGGGCGCGGATCGCGTCGAAGGCACGCTGTTCGGCAATGGCGAGCGCACCGGCAATGTCGACATCGTCACCCTGGCGCTCAACATGTACACGCAAGGCGTCGATCCCAAGCTCGATTGCTCCGACATCAACCGGATGAAGGACGTCTACGAATATTCGAACCAGTTGAAGATCCCAGAGCGTCATCCCTATGTCGGCGAGCTCGTCTACACGGCGTTTTCCGGCTCGCACCAGGATGCCATCAACAAGGGCATGAAGGCGTTGCGCAAGGCCAACACGCCGTACTGGGAAGTCCCCTATCTGCCCATCGACCCGGCCGATGTCGGGCGCAACTACGAGGCGATCATCCGCATCAACTCGCAGTCCGGCAAGGGCGGCATAGCCTATGTGCTGCAGGCGGACTACGGCCTCAACCTGCCGCGCAACCTGCAGATCGAGTTCAGCCAGGCGATCCAGGCGATCACCGACGCCGAAGGCAAGGAGGTGCCGGTCAAGCGCATCTACGAGCGCTTTCTCGACACCTATGTCGACCAGCCCGGCGCGCGGCTGAAGTTCCTCGACCACCACACCTATCCGGACATCGAGACCAAGGGCCGGCGTGCGGTAGAGGCGGTCATCCTCGACAGCGGCAAGGAGGTGACGATATCAGGCTCCGGGACTGGGCCGATCGACGGCTTCGTCGACGCGCTGTCGCGCCATGTCGGCGTGCCGATGTCGGTGCTCGACTATTCGGAGCACTCCATGCAGCGCGGCTCGAATGCCTCGGCCATCTCCTATGTCGAGATGGAGCACCCCGACGGCAAGCTGTTCGGCGCCGGCATCAACACCAACATCGTGGCCGCTTCGCTGGAAGCCGTGGTTTCCGCCGCCAACCGCATCATCGGCCGAAAGGTCGACTAGACAAGCGTCGAAAGCTCACAGCTGGAGCAAGATGAACCAAGATGGTATCATCTTGCTCCGGTCTTTCGCACCATTAACCACCGGAGAATTATCCGGTGGGGTACGCGATCGCATAATGGATGCATGCTTGTATGGCAGTGCAGGCTCTATATGATTGCGTCTTAACCTGTGCCGACTTCGAAAGGATCGACACTTGCAGCATGCCACGCCTGCCGCCCCCGCAGTGCGCGAGACGTTGGAACGATTGCTAGCCAGCGAAACGTTCGGACGATCCGAGCGAGCGCGTAAACTGCTTCGCTATCTGGTCGAGCGCGAGCAGGCAGGCGAAGCCGACAAGCTCAAGGGCTTTTCCATCGCGATGGATGTTTTCGGCAAGGACGGCGATTTCGATCCGTCGACCGACGCCGTCGTGCGGGTGCAGGCGGGCAGGCTCCGCGAGCTTCTGCAGCATTACTTCGCCAATGAGGGTGTTGCCGAGCCGATCCGCATCGCCATTCCGCGTGGCGGCTATGTTCCATCCTATGAACTCAACGCGATCCGCCTGCCGGTCGAGCCGGCGCCGGAGGAACACGCCGAGGCGGCGGCCACCTTGTCGGGATCGCTCGAAGAACCAGGTATGGCCGCTCGTGCCGCATCGTTGATGTCCCCTGTCGTTCGCGAGCCGGCGCCCTCGCTGCTGCGCCATCTCCAGTTCTTCTGGTTGGCGATCGCTCTGGTCATCGCCATGCTGGGAGTGCTGATCCTTCGTCAGGGAAGCGGCGCATTGCTGGCGGGAAGCGATACCGCGTCGACGATCGAAAACGCAGTGGCAACCGGCAGCATTGCGCCATGGGCTCCGATTGAAACCCTTCCGCTCGTCTACATTGCAGTGAAAGCCGACAGCGCCGAGGCTGCCCGCGTCGCGGCATCGCTGCGCGCCGGCCTCAGCGGCTTCGATACGGTCAACTTCATCGGTCGGAACGCCGACGGCCCGCCCGATCCGGTCACCGATGCAATCAGCTTCGTATTCGATGTCTTGCCGGGACCAACGGCAGGCGATGTCACCCTGGAGCTTCAAAGCGTGGCGACCGGACGGGTCCTGCTGTCACGCAATTTGACTGCCGCCGACAGCACACCCACCACCGTCGAGGACAGTGTCGCCGGTATTTTGAGTTCGGCCATTCCCGCCTCGGGCACGATCTACAACTATATCGAACAGAGCGGCCTTCAAACCGGCCTGACGGAATGTCTGCTGCTCAACGACAAGTACTATCTCGACCAGGGCGCCAAAACCCATGAGGCTGCCTATCGCTGTCTCGAAAACCTGGTCAATCGGGATGCGAAATCGTCGCTCGTCTATTCGGAACTCGCGGCCCTGCATCTCGAGACGGCGACAGATCACTACGCCTATCCAGCCGGTGCAACGATCGAACAGGCGCTGTCGCTTGCCCGTCGCGCCGTGCAGATGGGGCCGACCAGCCCGTATGCGCACCGTGCCTATGGCTATCTCAATTCCCGCCTCGGCAATTCGGAGGAATCGATCCGCTGGATGCATAAGGCCTACGAACTCAACCCTTACGATCTCAGCATGGCGGCAGCTTACGCCTATGGGCTGATTTTCGCCGGTAGGTACAGGGAGGGAACACCGATCCTTGCGCACGCCGCCGAAACCTCCAGCGCCCATCCGACCTGGTGGGACTACGGGCTTTTCGTCGGCCAGTTCATGACGGGCGATATGAACAAGGCCGCGCTTGCCAGCGAGGCGTTACAAGCGACGCCGACGAAATCGCACTATCTGGCTGCGCGGCTGATCGGCGCGAAGGCAGCCGGCCGCGATCAACTGGCGCACGAACTCGTGGACCAGATGACTGTCAAATTCCCGAAATTCGCTGCCGATCCGCGCGCGACCTTTGTCGAGAGGCGATACCCCGCCGATCTGACCGATCGGCTGGTCGAGGCCTTGCGTGCCGCCGGGCTCGGCAACGCCAGCTAGAAAATAGCACGGCAGATCGCAAAAATTTTACTGGCCATCGCCTTAGACAAGGCGCAATCCAGCCACAATTCGCAATTCGCATAAAAACCATAAATTTTCATGATTTCATCCCTTTACACTGCCGAACGGGGCGCCGGCCCGAGGACAGTTGTCTTCCTGCATGGCTTCGGCGGCTGCCACGACGACTGGCACGAGGTGATTTCGACACTGGCATTTGGTTCACGAACGCTGGCCTACGATCTTCCGGGCCATGGGCTATCACTCGATTTCCCGGGTGGCGGTCCGGCCAAGGCGGCCGCTAAGGCCGTTCTTGCGGACCTCGCCGCGCGCAGAATTAAGAGGGTGCATCTCGTTGGCCATTCTATGGGCGGAGCGGCGGCAGTGCTGATGGCATTGGCCGAACCCGAAAGGATAGCGTCGCTGACGCTTCTGGCGCCGGGCGGTTTTGGGACTGAGATCAATGGGCCGCTGTTGCGCCGTTATGCCGCCGCTGCCGGCAAGAGTGAAATCCGCGCCTGCCTCGCCGCCATGTCCGGACCGCAAAGCCTGCCCTCGGAGCGCATCGTGGATGTTCTTGGCGAAATGCGTGCCCGTCCCGGCCAGTTGCAGAAACTTGTCGACATCGCTGCAGCCATGACCAGGGGCGATCGGCAGGGCGTCATCCCGCGCGAACGGCTCGAAACGCTTGATATGCCGGTGATGGTGGTTTGGGGGATAGATGACGCGGTGCTGCCCTTCACCCAGGCAGACGGTCTGCCGACGCATTTCCACCTGCACCACGTGTTGGAGGCTGGCCATATGCTGATCGAGGAAGCGCCCGGCCTGATCGCCGAGATCGTCCGCCGCAATATGAAACGCCGCAGCAGGCCGTTTCGTCCTAAATCCGCCGCCGCGGCGAACTGATCCGTCTCTGCCAAGCGCGGCTTCGAGCCTGGTTTGTCCGGCAAGCCGCTCAATGCATGTCGCCCAAAGTGCGTAGCGGTTTTGGGATAACGACATGCATAAAAACAGGACTTTAATGCGCGTCGCATGAACCCTTTCAGACGCGACGCGCTTTAAACGCCTATCGATCACACAAGTGCATTTTGCCAACGGCTGTGTTAATTCGATGTTAACCAAACCCGCGAGGCAACGCCGATGAAGGACGCAGGCGAGAACATCACACAGATCGATCAGTCGCGAAAACTGTCCGATGCCATCCGCGACGTGAAGAACGCCTTCGCCGACCGCGACGACGTCGTGGTCGACATGCGCGAGGCGCATCGTATGCGGCTCGATTTGCTTGCCGCCGAACTCGCGCCCATCTTTGCCGACGTGCCCGCCGACATGGACAATTTCGACTTCGCCGTCTCGTCCGGGCTGCAGCCGCGCCTGTGGATCGACGCCGTCAGTCATGTCGCCATGGGGCGCGACCGTCGCACCTATCGCTTCCTCAGGGATACGCGCATCGGCCGCGTGATGCTTGCCGAATCGACCGAGATGAAACCGGTTGCCGACCAGGTGACGCGCTACGTCGCGGAGCGCGTCGTCGAACGCCAGAGAATGATGGAAGGCGGGGTCGAGCAGGCTGTCGCCGGACTGAAACGTGCCTTGGTCCCTGAAGCCGAGCCGCCGCTGCAATCCGTCCGGCGCGGCAAGGGTTGGTCGGCCTTCCTCTCCGGTCTCGGCCTGATCGCCGCCGGCGCCCTGGTCGGACTGGCTGTATCGATCGTGTTGTTCTGGGACCGCCTCGTTGCGATGGGACTGAGCTTCAGGCCATAGCGTTCGCGCCAAGTTCCAGAACCTCCAGATCGGAAGGCGGGATGGCCGGGCCGGTCAGGCCGCGTCGCGTCAGCCTGATCCGCCAGTTGTCCTTTTCGCCATCGATCTCCAACAGATTATATTGCGCCGCTGGGTGCCTGCCGCCTGGCGCCTGCCCTGCGGCGGCGACGCCGACCACCGGAATTTTGGCGCCGCGCCCGCCGATGAAGAACAGCGTCGGCTCGTGCGAGTGGCCGTGCAGCACAAGCTCGGCCCCGTGCCGCTGAACGATCTTGTGGAAGCGGGCAATGCCAAACAGCCGCTTGGGCTGCGAAACGGCGCCGCGCACCGGCGGATGGTGGATCATGATCACCCGGAACAGCCCGCGCTTGGCGGTGGCATCGAGTATTCCGCGCAGCCTTTCCGCCTGATCCTCCAGAAAGAAGCCGTTGGCCATGAACGGAGCCGTGGCCCGCGCCGTCGTCACACCGATCAGCGCGACGTTGCCACGCACGCGCAGATAGGGAAAGGCGTCGCGGTCTACCGGCGTATTGACGCCGTCGCCGGTCATCCACGCCGTCCACGACCGGCAGGCCTTGTCGAAGGCGCCAGGCACATAGGCGTCGTGGTTTCCCGGAACGACCGACACATCATCGGGAGAACCCAGCGTCTCCAGCCAGTGCTTGCCCATCTCGATCTCACCGTCGAGCGCCAGATTGACCAGATCGCCGGTGACCGCAAGGTGATCCGGTGCGCTCGCCTTGATATCGGCGACGATGGTGTCGATGACGGCATCGCGCATGTGGCGGCGGCGGTTGCGCTGCCAGTTGACGTAACCGACCACGCGCTTGGAGGCGAGATCGCGATAGGTTACACCGGGGAGCGGTCCCAGATGGATATCGGAAATATGCGCGAGCCTGAACATCCTCTCTTCATAAGCGACGCGCGCGCTGCTTTCCACCCACGGTTTCGTGGGTGATGACGCGGCCCGAACCGAAGCAGGCCTTCCGCCAGACCGGCTGGCCGGGTCTCAGGGCAAGGCTGTTTCATCTGTATTTCGTGCTGCGGCGGCCGATGACGCTCGGGGTGCGCGGCCTGGTCCACGACCGCACGTCCAATTCCGTCTACCTCATTCGCCACACCTATGTACCGGGCTGGCAGCTTCCCGGCGGTGGCGTCGAGCTGGGCGAGACGATGATCGAGGCGCTGGCGCGCGAGCTCTCCGAGGAGGCCAATATTGCATTGACCGCGCCGCCGGTGCTGAAATCGATGCACTTCAACCGGCGGGCCAGCCGCCGCGACCATGTCGGACTCTATTTGGTCGAGCAGTTCAATCAGACGGCGCCGAAGCTCCCGGACCGCGAGATCGCCGCGGCCGGTTTCTTTCCGCTTGACCGCCTGCCGGAAGGAACGACGCCGGCCACGTTGCGGCGGATTGCCGAGATTTTTGGCGGCGCGGCGGCGTCGCCCTACTGGTAGATCACGCCGCTTTCCTGAACCGCACCCGATCATGTGGCGCCGCGTAGTCCAGCTCCGGTCCGACCGGCACGATGCCCGTCGGGTTGATCGTTTCGTGGCTGCCATAATAGTGCGCCTTGATGTGGTGCAGGCTCACCGTGCCTGCAACTTCAGGGACCTGATAGAGGTCGCGCAGATAGTTCGACAGGTTCGGATAGTCGGCGATGCGGCGCAGGTTGCACTTGAAATGGCCGACATAGACCGGATCGAAGCGGACCAGCGTGGTGAACAGCCGCCAATCGGCCTCTGTAATGCGGTGACCGACGAGATAACGCTGGCGAGACAGACGGTCCTCGAGTTGGTCGAGCGCCGAGAACAATTCGCCAAACGCTTCCTCATAGGCCGCTTGCGTGGTGGCGAAGCCGGCCCGGTAGACGCCGTTATTGACTGAGGGATAGACCAGCGCATTGACGGCGTCGATCTCGCCGCGCAGTGCTTTCGGATAGAAGTCGAGGCTGGCATCGCCCCATTCGTCGAAGGCTGAATTGAGCATCCGGATGATCTCGGAGGACTCATTGGAGACGATTGTTTGTTCTTGCCTGTCCCATAGAACCGGCACCGTCACGCGGCCGGAATAAGCGGGATCGGCCTTGGTGTAGATCTGATGCAGGAAATCGAGCCCGTAGAGCGTGTCGCCGGTGGCGCCGTCCTCGGTCAGGAACGTCCAGCCATCGGCGCCCATGAAGTGGTGGACGACCGAGACTGAAATCACGTCCTTGAGCCTCTTCAGCGCGCGGAAGATCAGCGTCCGGTGCGCCCAGGGACAGGCAAGCGAGACATAGAGATGGTATCGACCGGGCTCGGCCATGAAGCCGCGCTTGCGGCCCTCGGCTGGTGCGCCGTCGCGAGTGACCCAATCGCGCCATTGCGACTGTGCCCGCATGAACTTGCCACCACTGTCCGCGGTGTCGTACCCGCGATCATGCCACCTGCCTTGGACCAGCAGTCCCATACTAAATCTCCTTGCGTCCTCCTCATCATTTAGGCGCAAGGCGGCGCTGCCGAAGTCGTCATGTGCTGAACAGACCGTCACTTGGGCGAAACGGCAGGCGAAAACGGCCGATTGCAGCGGCTGGAAATTGATGCTAGCGGACAATCCGCATGTTCGACTTTGCTTTGATCCGGTTCGACCGACGACGAAAGGGCGCCCGCGCTTGATAAAGCGCTGACTGGCGAACGCTGCCGTTTGCAGCAAACCTTTCCCCGTATACCGGAACGCAAAGACCATGAGCCTTGCCGACGTGAAATACCTGCCGGAAACTCCGGCGCATGACCTCGAAATCGAAGCCATCAACGACGAAGCCTTCGGGCCGGGCCGTTTCGTGCTGGGCGCCTACAAGATCCGCGAGGGCGGCCCGCATGAACGCACCCTGTCCTTCGTGGCCGTCGATGGCGATATCGTTGTCGCCTCGGTGCGCATGACGCGTATCGCGGCAGGCGCCGGCCGCGCGCTGATGCTCGGACCGCTTGCCGTGCGGCCGGCCTTCAAGAATCTCGGTATCGGCCGCCGGCTGGTGGCAATCGCGCTGGAAGCCGCCGCCAAGGCCGGCATGCCTGCCGTGATGCTTGTTGGCGACGAGCCCTATTACGGCCCGCTCGGCTTCAAGAGAATCCCGCGTGGGCAAATCTCCATGCCGCGCCCGGTCGATCTCGACCGGCTTTTGTCGCACGAGATCGTGCCGGGCGCGGTGTCAAGGCTGGTGGGGGAGGTTTGCCACGCCGATCAGGCAAGGGTTGCCGCGCACGTCGCCGCGATGGCGTGACCATCCGGATGCTGTTGCGCCGTTCTGTCGGGCTTCGTAGCATATGGCCGGCAGGATGGAGGACGCCGGCATGAACCCTAACGGCCAGATTGCGATCGTCACCGGCGGTGGCTCCGGCCTCGGCGAGGCGACGGCGCGGGCGCTGGCCGCGAAGGGCGCCGGCGTTGCCATCCTCGACCTCGGCATCGACCGTGCGGCGAAGGTTGCGGCTGATATCGGCGGCATCGCCGTCCAATGCGACGTGAGCAGCGCCGACGGCGCTGCTGCTTGCGTGGCGGAAGTGGCAAAAACGCTCGGCGAACCCCGTATCCTGGTTAATTGCGCCGGCATCGCCATCGGCGTGAAGACAATCGGCAAGGACGGCCCGCATCCGCTCGACCAGTACCGCAATGTGATCGAGGTCAATCTGATCGGCACCTTCAACATGATCCGCCTCGTCGCCGACCGGGCCGCGAAGCTTGCGCCGCTGGAGGGCGGCGAGCGCGGCGTCATCGTCAACACGGCATCGGTCGCCGCCTATGACGGTCAAATCGGCCAGGCGGCCTATTCGGCCTCCAAGGGCGGCGTCGTCGGCATGACGCTGCCGGTGGCGCGCGACCTCGCCCGGTCGGGCATTCGCGTCTGCACCATTGCGCCCGGCATCTTCAAGACGCCGATGATGGCCGGCATGCCGCAAGAGGTGCAGGATTCGCTGGGCGCCGCGGTGCCCTTCCCGTCCCGTCTCGGCGAGCCTTCCGAATATGCAGCCCTTGTGCTGCACATCATCGAAAACCAGATGCTCAACGGCGAGACCATCCGCCTCGATGGCGCCATCCGCATGGCGCCGAAGTAGCCGACCATGAGTGCCGAAGTCTCCCCGCTGGCGAAGACCGGCCCGCTCGCCGGTCTGACGGTGATCGAGATGGCCGGGATTGGACCGGTGCCGCTGGCCGGCCTGATGCTGTCGGAGATGGGAGCCGAGGTGCTGCGCATCGAGCGGGCTGGATCAACCCAGCCGTTTCTGTCGCTACCGGACGAATATGACATCGACCGTCACGGCCGCTCTATGCTGCGGATTGACCTGAAGCGCCAGGAGGGTGTCGAACTGGTGCTGCGCCTCGCCGAAAAGGCCGACATGCTGATCGAAGGGTTTCGTCCTGATGTCATGGAGCGGCTTGGTCTCGGGCCCGATGCCGCAGTGGCGCGCAACCCGGCGCTGATCTACGGCCGCATGACGGGGTTCGGCCAGAACGGACCGCTATCTGGTCGTGCCGGTCACGACATCACCTATCTCGCCTATTCGGGTGTGCTGCACGCTATCGGCCAGGAAGGAAGCCGGCCAGTCCCACCGCTCAACCTCGTCGCCGACTATGGCGGCGGCGCCATGATGCTGATTGCCGGCGCGCTGGCCGCGCTGTTTGAGCGTTCGCGCTCCGGCAGGGGCCAGGTGATCGACGCCGCGATGACCGAGGGCGCTTCGATGCTGACGACACCTATGCACGCCTTGATGGCGGCGGGCCTGTGGAGTGACAGACGCGGCGCGAACCTGCTCGATTCCGGCGCGCCCTTTTACGACACCTATGAGACGGCGGACGCACGGCATGTCGCCGTCGGCTGCCTTGAACCCCGGTTCTTCGCCGAATTCGCAAGACTGCTACCGCTCGACGAGCGTTTTGTACGCGGCCAATACGACAGGACCTTGTGGCCAGAGATGCGTGCCGCGATTGTCGATCGGGTCCGGCAGAAGACACGGGACGACTGGGACCGGCTCTTTGCTGCGACCGATGCTTGCTTTGCGCCGGTTCTGTCGCTGAGGGAAGCCAGGGATCATCCGCACAATCGCGCTCGCAACGCCTTTGTGACGTCGGGTGCGCTTGAGCGCCCCGCCCCAGCGCCGCGCTTTTCGCGCTCCCGGCCGACGCTTGCCGCCGTGCCGGCCGTTCACGATCGTCAGGCGGCGACCGTGCTGGCACGCTTCGGCCTTTCGGCAAGCGAGACTGAGGCCCTTGTCAAATCCGGTGTGATAGGGTGATAACTGGAGAGCAAAAATCAGCTTAAGACGGTGAGCATTTTGGGCGACCGAAAGAAGGACGTGATTCGCGAGACCGACGCCGAAGCGATCAGGCTGGCGAAGACGCTGATCCGCAGGGCCCGTTTCGGCGCGCTGGCGGTGATCGAGCCTGGGACCGGTTCGCCGCTGGCCAGCAGGGTTGGTGTCGCCACCGATATCGACGGCACGCCGCTGATCCTCGTATCGATGCTGTCCGCCCACACCGGCGCGATCCTTGCAGACCCGCGCTGTTCCCTGCTTGTCGGCGAGCCCGGCAAGGGCGACCCGCTGGCGCACCCGCGGTTGACGCTCGTCTGTCGGGCAGCACGGCTTGAGCGCGGATCCGACGAGCACGCCCGCACCGAACGGCGTTATCTCAACCGTAACCCCAAGGCGAAGCTCTATGCCGGACTTGGCGACTTCTCGGTCTTCCGCCTCGAGCCGGAGCGCGCCAGTCTCAATGGCGGCTTTGGCAAGGCCTACTTGCTCGAGCGCACCGATCTGGTCATGACCGCGCCGATCGTCGAAGAGCTTGCCGCTGGCGAACAATCCGCCCTCGACCACATGAATGCCGACCATGGCGATGCAATTGCCGTCTACGCCCGCCATTTCGCCAAGGCCGCAGGCGACGGCTGGATCATCACCGGCTTCGACGCTGACGGCATGGACCTGGCGTTGGGCGACGATGTCTGCCGGGTCTTCTTCCCCGAGCCACTGAGGACGGCGCGTGAGCTCAGGCATGTTCTGGTCGACATGGCAAAGACCGGCCGAGTGGCAGACGAAACACAGTCCGACAGTTAATCGCGTCGGGTCGAAAGCAAGTCTTGAGGTTTGAGTGAAATGTTCTACCCTTTCCCGGTAGCGTTGAATCGCCAGCGCACATTCGCGAGTGAGCCTATGGAATCAGACGCTATTGCCCCCATAGCGCCGGATGAGCAGGAAGGTATGGGGGATCGATGGTCTCGAAAAAGCTAATCGCCAACGCCGAATCAGCGGCTGCGTTTCTGACGCTGATGGGCAACGAGAAACGACTGTTGATCATGAACTATCTGGCCGATGGTGAAATGTCGGTCGGCGCTATCGCCGAGAAGGTTCTGCTCAGCCAATCCGCCTTGTCACAGCATCTGGCCAAACTGCGGGCGCTCGATCTCGTCGAGACCCGGCGCGACCGGCAGATGATCTACTATTCCTGTAAATCCGATGCCGTGCGCGAACTTCTCAACACGCTGGACGGGATTTTCGGCGAGGGTGAGCTGTCGCAGATGGCGTACCGCCCGCGTCGCTCCGGGACTTGACCGGCCGGCCCAAGTTCTTCTTCCCTCGCTGACCCTATTTCGTCTGCCGAGGAACGCATGCGTCCCATTCATATCGACGACCCGCAAGACCCGCGCGTCTCCGCCTATCTCGATATCCGCGAGCGCGATCTTGCCGGCCGGCAAGGCCGCTTCATTGCCGAAGGCAAGGTGGTGCTCGAAATGCTGTTCGCCG
Organism: Mesorhizobium sp. M6A.T.Cr.TU.016.01.1.1; assembly: GCF_003952585.1. Classification (NCBI taxonomy): domain Bacteria; kingdom Pseudomonadati; phylum Pseudomonadota; class Alphaproteobacteria; order Hyphomicrobiales; family Phyllobacteriaceae; genus Mesorhizobium; species Mesorhizobium sp. M6A.T.Cr.TU.016.01.1.1. Next base: position 3,831,217 of record NZ_CP034452.1, on the reverse strand, counting down.
CCGAACGCTTCACGGCCGAATCGGTGCTCATACTCGAAAACCGGCTGGCCGGCCTCGATGCAACCCTGCGCCGGGCGCCCGCGGACCTTCCGATCTATGTGGCGACCAGCGAGGTCATGGACAGGATTGCCGGCTTTCACATGCATCGCGGCATATTGGCGATCGGCCGCAAGGGTGCGGCGCAGCCTGCCGAGGCCTTGCTGGACACCCTGCCCGCCCGTGCGTTGATCATCGTGCTGGTCGGCATCGCCAACCATGACAATATGGGCTCGATCTTTCGCAATGCCGCTGCTTTCGGCGCCGATGCGGTGTTTCTGGACACGACCTGCTGCGATCCGCTGTACCGCAAGGCGATCCGCGTCTCGGTCGGCGCCGCGCTGAAAGTTCCCTTCGCCTCCTTCACTGAGACCGGCGGCTTCACCGCAGCGCTCGACCGGCTGGGCTTCGGCCAGTTCGCTTTGTCGCCACGCGGGCGAACCGAGATCCGTAATGCGAAAAGGACCGAACGGCTGGCGCTCTATCTCGGCACCGAAGGCGAAGGCCTGCCTGAGAGCCTGCTCGCCCGCCTGCGGACGGTGCGGATCGATATGGCAGAAGGCTTCGACAGCCTGAATGTCGCCGCCGCGTCAGCCATCGCCTTGCATCATTTTTCGGCAGGCAGGACCTGAGCCGCAGAGGTCAGCATCACTGCCTGGGTTCAATGCGCCGACTCGGCCTTCTGCAGCGCCCGCACGCGATCGGCAAGGCTGCGTTCACCGCTTCCCGATTGCTTGGGTGCCGCAAGAACCTTTGCGATCGGCGAATCCGGCCCGTCGAGCTTCGCCGTCAGGGCGACGACCTGCGCCGCCAGGTCGCTCATCTGCTCGCGCAACGCAGCGCTGGCGCGGCGCGCATCGCTGCCGCCTTCCGATTTGGACGCCTCGAAGGCGGCAATATCCGTTTTCAGTTTCTTGTTCTCGCGGGCCAGTTCCGTCAGCCTCGCCTCCAACCGCTCCCGGTCGCTGTCGAGCTTGGCGATGGCTTTTTCGATGTCTTGGTCGCCCTTGACGGCCGCATCGACCTGACTGCCTTGCACTCCGACGAGACGCACCGCCGACGCGTTTTCCACGCTTTCGCCTTTCGACTTTTCGCGAAGCCGCGCGATTTCCTTTTCGCGGCGGTCAAGCTTGTCCTCGCGATCGGCAAGCGTGGCGAGCAGACGCTCGACCTTCTTGACCAGTTCGCCGGTCCTTTTCTTTTCGGCCTTCAACGCGTCTCGCACGGCCTTGCTCTCGGCCGCGATCTCCTGTTGGCGCCTGTCCGCTTCCTTGCGTTGGCCGCGCAGCACCGAAATGTCGTCGGCCAGCTTTTGCAGCTCGGATTCGCGCGCCACAAGTTCGATCTGACGGCTGCTGGAAGAAAAGCTGGCGTCGTCATACATGTGCTCCAGCTTTTTCAGCTCGAGCACACGCCTTTCCAGGGCATGCTCGGCTTGAGCGAGCCGATCCGACAAAAGCTGCAACTGGTCTTCGCGCTGCCGAAATTCTTTGCCCTTGGCCTCGAGTTCGGAAAGGGCCTGTTCCTTGTCCTTCCGCTCGACCGCCAGTTCCTTCAGTGCCTCGCGGCCGCGGCCGATCTCTACAAGCTGTTCGGCCGATTTCTCGCGCAGCGATTTGACGCTCATCTCGAGCCGGCGCGTCGACATGGCGAACTCGGCGCGGATGCGATCCTTCTCCGCTTGGATCTCGGCCAGTGTCAGCGGCATCGAGCCCTCGACGCGCTTGCGCGTCAGCATCACGGCCCGCCGCCAGATGGCCGGGGCAATCATCAGCGCCAGAAAGCCGGCGCAGAGAAAGCCGAGGACAAAGAACAGGACCGACTGAACCAAGGTGACTATCCGTTATGGACGGCAAACAACCGTTATGGACTGTGCCACGTTCGCATGACGGAATTCCAGTGCTGCGGCAAGGGTCTGCCGCAGCAATGTCCAGATCGTCAACCCTGGAACCAATCGAGATCGCGAGGCAACCGCTTGCTCAGAACGGATTCCAGGTGGCGCGCTGGGTAAGCTTGAGGTAGCCGAGATTGACACCAAGCCGGGCGCCGACGCCGGTACGGATCGGCACCAGCAGCACATTGTTGTTCTTCATCACGTTGAAGCCGACGCCAGCCACGATATAGGCCGAGCCGGCAACGCCGCCGAAACGATTGTAGAGGCTGTTCACATCATCGAGATTATAGACCAGCATCATCACCCGCGAGCCTTCGCCGCCAAAATCCCAGCCAAGCGACGGACCCTGCCAGAACACTTTGTGATCGCCGGCATTCTTGGTGTAGAGGGTGCCTTCGCCATAGGTCAGGCCACCGATCAGCGCGCCCGAGCCCTCTTCGCCAAGCAAATAGCCATTGGGCAAGCCGTAGGAGGCGAAAATCTTCTCGACGACGGTAGCGAGCCCGCCCGATGTCGCGCCGAAGAATTTATGACCGGAATCGACGATCTCCTGAGCGGTGTACTCCTGGGCCCGCGAAGCCGAGGTTGAAAAGATGACAAGGCCCATGAGAGCGATCGCCATCGAGATGACACGGAAAAAGCTCCGGTCGTAGTATCGGGAATACATGCTTCCAATCTCCGTCAGGGAGCACCTTCGCCGACGCCTCGCATCCGTGCGGCTCTTTGGCGGCCGTTAAGGATGACTGTTATGGGCAAACTATGCCGTAATCCTTTTTCAACCATTAAGCTTTCACATGAAGATGGCGGTTAGAAGGCTGGTTCGAGCCGGTTTCGCGTCGCCCGCGCAGTATCCGCACCCTGCGTGAACACACCATTTTCGATAACGACAATTCCGGATTTGTTGCTGCACGCTCAGGCGCTGTGTATTCAGTAGGCCTTGGGAGAGAGCGTGATTCGTGTGGGCAGGCGTGATCATTGATCGCGCGGCCATTTTTAGTGAAATTTTGCAGGGACTTTCGCCGATGGCCGAGCTTTTCACCCTTTCCGCACCCGATCTCGCAGCGCTTTTGTGCAGCCGGGTCTGCCACGACATCATTTCGCCAGTCGGCGCCATAAACAACGGGCTCGAGCTGCTCGATGAAGGCGGCGCCGACGAAGACGCCATGAAGTTGATTCGCCAGAGCGCCAGAAACGCTTCGGCCCGCCTGCAATTCGCCCGCATCGCCTTCGGCGCAGCCGGCTCTGCCGGCATGATGATCGACACGGGGGACGCCGAGGCCGTTGCGATCGCCTTCCTGAAGAACGAGAAGCCGGAACTGGTCTGGAACGGCACCCGTGCGCTGCTGCCCAAGAACAAGGTCAAGCTGCTGCTCAACCTCATTCTCGTCGCCAACGCCGCCATCCCACGTGGTGGCAAGCTTACGGTCACGCTTGAAAACCTCGACACCGAACCACGCTTTGCGCTTGCCGCGAGCGGTCCGATGCTGCGCGTGCCACCCAAATTCCTGGAACTTCATTCCGGCAACAAGCCTGAGGAGCCGATCGACGCGCATTCGGTGCAGCCCTATTACACACTGCTTCTGGCGCGCGAGGCCAATATGACGATATCGATCCACGCGACCGCGGAAGAAATCGTGCTTTCGGTTGCCTGAGGCAGCCAAGCTGGCCGAAAAGAACAGATAAGTATTTTTCTATACAATACTTACTGAACAACTACAGTTTAATGAACTGAGTCTTAAAACTTAGATCGAACGAAGAATCGATCAAGTAGTTTCTGTATAAGCCTTTCTTGCAAAAATTTTACCTAATGGCTTTTCGGCTTCTTTACCGGATTGACCTACGGTGCCTTTCAGTACCGCGACGCTGCCGGATTGCCGCATGGCAAAGAGGGCCCGGAAATGAAACGCTGCATGTTCGTCGACGATTCGAGCGTCATCAGGAAGGTTGCAAAGCGCATCCTGGGTGGGTCCGACATGCTGGTCATCGAAGCCGCCAGCGGATTTGATGCGGTCGAGATGTGCGCTGCCGACATGCCGGACATCATCGTCATCGACGGCGCCTTGCCGGACATGCAGGCGGTGGACGTCATCCGCCGCGTGCGCGCCATGGAAAGCCCGGTTCAGCCCCAGATCCTGATTTCGCTGGTTGAGGTCGATGTCGCTTCGATCATGCGGGCAAAGCGCGCCGGCGCTCAAGGCTATCTGCTGAAGCCGTTCAATCGGCCGCAACTTCTCGAGCGCTTCCGCACCTTGAGCGTTGCAGCCTGATTCGCCGGACCCCTCGCGCATGATCCCGGAAATCGGCGCTCTAATATCTGCGACATGAACGCAAAATCCGGCCGAAGCCGGATTTTTGTCGGAAAAATCGATCGGATCGACGTTGTCGGCTCAGGCGCTGACGCGGATATCTTCCGGCTCGCGCAGCACATAGCCGCGACCCCAAACCGTCTCGATGTAATTCTGGCCGCCGGAAGCAGCGTCGAGCTTCTTGCGCAGCTTGCAGATGAAGACGTCGATGATCTTCAGCTCCGGTTCGTCCATGCCGCCGTAAAGGTGGTTGAGGAACATTTCCTTGGTAAGCGTGGTGCCCTTGCGCAGCGAGAGCAACTCCAGCATCTGATATTCCTTGCCGGTCAGATGCACGCGCTGGCCACCGACCTCAACGGTCTTGGCATCGAGATTGACCACCAGGTCGCCAGTGGTGATCACCGACTGGGCATGGCCCTTGGAGCGCCGCACGATAGCGTGGATGCGGGCGACCAGTTCGTCCTTGTGGAACGGCTTGGTCATGTAGTCGTCTGCGCCGAAGCCGAGGCCGCGTACCTTGTCTTCGATGCCGGCCATGCCGGAGAGGATAAGGATAGGCGTCTTCACTTTCGAAAGGCGAAGTGTTCTCAAGACCTCATATCCCGACATATCGGGGAGATTGAGGTCGAGAAGGATGATGTCGTAGTCGTAGAGCTTGCCTAGATCGACACCTTCTTCACCAAGATCGGTCGTATAGACATTGAAACTTTCCGATTTCAGCATCAGCTCGATGCTTTGTGCGGTCGCACTGTCATCTTCTATCAGCAGAACACGCATTTCATTCCCCTTTTCTGCTGCCGGACCATTTCACGACCCGTCCAGGACCGGAGCAGTGATTGCCTGAGCAGAGGCTGCCATCGAATGGTTAACAAAACCTAATTCCGTGCCGTTGACGGTACCAGATTTTTTAACCCCTTTCTACACCTTGTTGAATCTAATAATGAATCACAGAACCAAACCGCTAATGCAGAACATTAAAAAGCCAGACTAAGTGACTCCAGGGACTCGTCGGCCGCGTTTCCGTATCGAGAGCCGGAATTTTTACCCGGCCTTAAGTCCTGAGCCGTATGATTAACAATGCCCGTAAACGAATGGTTACCGCCGGCAAAAAACTTTAGGAATTTGTTTCCCATAGTTCCGGTAAAGTCGGTGAAAACGGGTGAAGCCTGAGGTTTGCCAGGTGGATTGGGCGATATGTGCAGGTGTGCGTTTCCAGGAGTACCGAATCATGAAGTCACGTGAAAACCTCGTTCGGCTGAAGCAGTTTCAGGTGAACGAGAAGAGGCGGCAATTGCTGCAACTCGACATGATGATCGCTGAATTCGAGCGCATGGCTGTCGAACTGGAACTTCAGATCACTGCCGAAGAAAAGAAAGCCGGCATCACCGACATCAACCATTTTGCCTATCCGACCTTCGCCAAGGCAGCGCGCCTGCGCCGCGACAACCTCAGAAATTCGCAAAGCGACCTCGCCCAGCAACGAAGCGTCGCCGAATCACTGCTCGGCGAAGCCGAAGCGGAGCTTTCCAAAGCGGAAATGCTCGAATCGCGCGACACCAAGATCCGCGACGCCGAGACCGGCGGCCGCAGCGCCATGATCGGCTGAAAACAAGGCTTTAAGGGCCAATCAAAGCCCAGCGATCCGGGCGTTGCTCATCTGGAACGTCGCCGCTCATACCGGGCCGTCAGCAGGCTTACGCCACCAAATCCCCTTCATGTTCCGCGACCGCCCGCGCCCGGGCATCCTTGATGTCGGGAGCATGCTGCTCTGACCAGGATCTGATCTGATTGAGCAGCCCCGCCAGGTTCTGGCCGAGCTCGGTCAATTCATGTTCGACCCGCGGTGGGCGCGGTTCGCGCCGGCCGCTATCCGCTGCTCGGCGAGCCGCCCTTCATCCTCGGCTGGGACGTTTCGGGAACCGTTGAGGCGCTGGGGTCTGGCGTAATCGGCCTCAAGGTCGGCGACGCCGTATTCGGAATGCCGCGCTTTCCCAAGCAGGCGGCCGCCTATGCCGAATTGACCGCCGTCCCGGCGGACGAGATCGCGCCGAAGCCGAAAGGCATCGATCACCTCCATGCCGCGGCACTGCCGCTGGCCGGCCTGACGGCCTGGCAAGGTCTGGTTCGCCATGGCGGGCTCGAACAAGGCCAGCGCGTATTGATCCACGCGGCGGCCGGTGGCGTCGGGCATTTGGCGGTGCAGATCGCCAAGGCGCGCGGCGCTTATGTCGTCGCCACCGCGAGCCCTGAAAAGCTCGACTTCGCACGCTCGCTGGGAGCCGACGAAGTGATCGATTACACAAAGGATGATTTCGTCGACAAGGCCCATGACATCGACCTCGTCCTGGAGATGTTTGGCGGCGATCATGCGCAGCGCTCGCTGAAGGTTCTCAAGGCCGGCGGCGTGCTGGTGTCATTGCTCGATGTCAGCGACACCACAAAGGCAGAAGCCAAGGCGCAAGATATCCGCGTCGAGCGGATGTCCGTCGTGCCCGACCGCGCAGGCCTTGTAGAACTTGGCAAGCTTATCGAAGCGAAAAAGCTTGCCGCCCATGTGGCAAGGGCCTTTCCGCTCGAAGAAGCAGGCGCTGCCCATGCCTTTCTCGCCACCAGGCCGATCGGCAAGGTGGTGCTGACGGCCTGAAGCAGAGAAAACCGTTCCGGCAAAACAAAAGGGCGCGGATTATCGCGCCTTTTGACGTCCTCGAACCAGCCTTAATGCCGATATTGCTGGATGCGCGTCGTGCGCAGCCCGGCAAGGCCATATTCGTCGATCGACGCCTGCCAGGACAGGAATTCCTCGGTGGTCAGCTTGTAGCGCTGGCACGCCTCTTCGAGGCTCAAAAGCCCGCCGCGCACAGCCGCCACCACTTCCGCCTTGCGTCGGATAACCCAGCGGCGTGTGTTCGTCGGCGGCAGATCGGCAATCGTAAGAGGGCTGCCGTCAGGCCCGATAACATATTTGACTCGCGGTCTAACAAGATCGGTCATCGTACTCTCTACTAAAAACTCAAAGACCCAATCCCCACCACATTACCGCCACAGCTTTAAAAATTGCCTAAGCAGACCCTAATAGCTAGGTAAGGATCATGAACGCCGCGTTAGTCTTTTCGTCGGCATTTGAGATATCTGCCGGCAAGCGCCGCATCCGTTCAAAAAAATCGGCCAGTTCGCGAAGCTGGCGTACCTGGAAAGCTTGACCTATATTCCGGCCATTGGCATTCAAGCGCCGTCGTCCAGGCGCATGCAGAACGAAAGAACCATGAACAGCCTCGACCTTCCCCGACGTCCCGAAGATACCCGCATCGTTGTCGCCATGTCGGGCGGAGTCGATTCGTCGGTCGTTGCCGGCCTTTTGAAGCGCGAAGGCTATGATGTCGTCGGCGTAACGCTACAGCTCTACGACCATGGCGCGGCAACGCACCGGGCCGGCTCGTGCTGCGCCGGCCAGGACATCGACGATGCCCGTCGCGTCTCCGAGACGCTCGGCATTCCGCATTATGTGCTCAATTACGAGGAGCGCTTCCGCAAGGCGGTGATCGACCCCTTCGCCGAGAGCTATGTGGCCGGCGAAACGCCGATCCCTTGCGTTTCCTGCAACCAGACGGTGAAGTTCGCCGACCTTCTGACGACCGCCAAGGAGCTTGGCGCCGACGCGCTGGCCACCGGCCATTACATTCGCTCCGGCGCCAATGGCGCCCATCGCGCACTGTACCGGCCGGTCGACGCGGACCGCGACCAGAGCTATTTCCTGTTCGCCACCACACAAGCGCAGATCGATTATCTGCGCTTTCCGCTCGGCGGCCTGTCGAAGCCGCAGGTTCGCGCTATCGCCGAGGAAATGGGCGACTCGCCAGCCAGCAGGATCTGCCGGCAGACATCATCGCCAAGCTGAAGCCGACTGCTGCCAACCGGGCGATATCGTCCATATCGACGGCCGCGTGCTCGGCCGCCATGAAGGCATTTTGCGCTACACAATCGGTCAGCGCCGCGGCATCGGCATCGCCTCGGGCGAGCCGCTCTACGTCGTCCATCTCGACGCCGACCGGGCCCGCGTCGTCGTTGGCCCGCGCGAGGCGCTGGAGACGCACAAGATCTATTTGCGCGACATGAACTGGCTGGGCGACGCTGCGCTGTCCGACATCCCGGCGGCCGGTCTGGAGCTTTTCGCCAAGGTCCGCTCGACACGCCCGCCGCGCCCGGCGGTGCTGCATCACTGCGCCGGCATTACTACGGTGGAGCTGGTCGACGGTGAGTCCGGCATCGCGCCCGGCCAGGCCTGCGTGCTCTATTCCGACGACGGCAACGAGGCCCGTGTGTTCGGCGGCGGCTTCATCGAGCGTTCCGAGCGAGGCGCCGAGGCTGAGGCGATGCTGACGCGGCTGGCGGCCCGGCCGGCGCAGATTCCCGCCGAATAGACGGTGATTCCGATTCTATCGGGATGAATCAGGCTCTAATTCGGCGGCATCGTTCTCTCGGGAAGACGATCCGGTGTGGGTAATCGTGCCAGCGGTCAGGATGCGCAGCACCCTGATGGCTTCCTCGCCGCCGGTGCGCGGCTCTGCCCGCGTCTCGATGCACTGGATGAAATGCTCGAGCTCTCTCGTCAGCGGCATGCCCTCGCCCACCGCCACGTAGGACGGCTCGTTGGTGGTGAAAGCCCATTGGCCGCTGTCTTGCCACACCGCGTGGCGGTAGACGGCGAGCTTGCGCTCCCACGGCTCGACATCGTCGAACACCGCCATCGCTTTGGTGCCGACCACGGTCAGCCGCCGTTCGCGGTAAGGATTGAGCCGCGACGCGAAGAGATGGCTGCGCAGACCGTTGGGAAAGCGCATGTGCAGATGCGCGAAATCGCTGAGATTGTCGAGGAGCGCTGCCCCCTCGCCACGCACCTCGATCGGTTCCGTGCCGGTGATCGCCAGGATCATCGACAGATCATGCGGCGCCAGATCCCACAGCGCGTCGTTCTCGGTGTGGAACTTGCCGAGCCCGAGCCGGTGCGAATGTATATAGCGGACCTCGCCGAGCTCGCCATTGTCGATCAGCGCCTTCAACGTCTCGAAGGCTGGATGAAAGCGCAGCACATGGCCGACCATGAAGACGCGGCCATTGTCGGCCGCCGCCTTTACCGAACGCTCGGCATCCGTCACCGTCAGCGCGATTGGCTTTTCCACCAGCACGTCCTTGCCGCCCTGGACGGCGCGCACCGCCATATCGGCGTGGAACTGCGGCGGCAGCGCCATGACGATGGCGTCGATGTCTTTTCGAGCAAACAGCGCCTCCGGCTCGATCGCCAGGCAATCCTGTTCACTGGCGAAGCCTTCAGCGCGGGCTGGGTTGACGTCCGAGACCGCGTGAAGCGCGCCGAGCGCCTTGAGGGTGCGGATGTGGTTGCTGCCCCAGTATCCGCAACCGAGGACTGCAATGCGCGGTTTCATCAATTCCAACTCTAGAATTTCGTGGCCGAGACATAGCGGCGCACTCCGCCGAACTCAACCCCGGCATTTCAGCTCAAATTCCTGCCCGGTAGAGCTTTTCGCCCATTGGAGCGACGCACGTCCGCTTGGACGCACAAAGTTCTCACCTCATGACTTTGACCCTTCGCACCGTGCTTTCCGAAATCGATTCCGATATCCGGCCCGAAGCGATAGAATATGCCAATATGCCGGCTGCATCGATGCTTGACAGGCTTGGCCTCCCAACCTTATATCCGCCCGACCTTGGCGAACGCTTCGACATGCCTTCTGATTTAAGGCGGATTTCGGGCCTTTCGCCGCCCTGGCGGGGTAGCTCAGTTGGTTAGAGCACGGGAATCATAATCCTGGGGTCGGGGGTTCAAGTCCCTCTCCCGCTACCATTTGATCAATAAGATCAATCGGTTATGGAAACAGCCGCTACCATCGACCACTTGCCGGTCGTCAACATCCGTCCGCGCCTCGCAAGCTCTGGTGGCTTGCGGAGCAGTCGGACGACGTGCCAGGCTCCGAGCGCATAGCCGCCGAGAACCACTAGCTTCACAACCACGAAGGGTGAAGCCAGAAGGGCGAGGATGGCGAGGCCGGCAAACGGATCGATTCCGACCCTCGCAGAAATGCTCGCCATCCCGGCCCGGATCAGCCTTTGCTCGGCACCGGCGTGTTGAGAAGCTGCTGCTCCCAAAGATACGCGATGCCGCTGCCGCCGAAGTGCTGGATGAGAATCTCGGTCAGCTCCTCGACATGCTCGGTGCGCGCCCAATCGCGTTGCCATTCGCCAGCGAGCGCCATCACGGTCATCACGTTCGCGCCGGCCGCGATCATTCGCTGGATGGCAACTTCGTGAGACTCCTTCGAAATCCCGCCCGACGCGTCGGTGATCACGGTCACGTCCCAGCCTTCGCCGGCGGCCTGGATCACAGGCATTGCGACGCAGACCTCGGTCCACAGGCCGGCGATGATCAGCTGCTTGCGGCCGGTCGCCTTGACGACGTTCACCACATCCTCGTCCTGCCAGGTGTTCACCCAGGTGCGATCGATGACTTCCTGGTCCGGAAATACGTCGGTGATCTGCTTAAAGAGAAGTCCACCGCGCGCCGCGATCACGCTCGTGAGAATGGTCGGAACATTGAAGGCTTTTGCTAGCTTCGCCAGCGCGGTCGTGTTGTTGACCACCATGTGCGGATCGTGGCTGTTCAGGTTTGCGAGCTGATAGGGCTGGTGGTCGATCAGAACGAGGACCGAGTCTTCAGGACGAAGAAGCGAATCGAGGCCGTTACGAGGGGTCATCAAGACTTCCTTTCTCTGCCGCTATGGACGGCGATGGGTTCACGGGAGACATGCGCCAGCGGGCGACGTTGCCTGGACGCAATTTGCTGTTCCTTTTGGTGATGCGGTAGTGCCATAGTCAGGCAAGCTGTGTCGCGAAACGAGGAACGCCGAATTGGACATCGAAGATCTACAGACATTCGTCGCAGTGGCCGATGCAGGGGGCGTATCGGCCGCCGCGCGCCGGCTCGGCGTCTCCAAGTCAATCGTCAGTCGGCGGCTCTTTCGGGTTGAAGCGGAGCTTGGCGTCCAGCTTCTTGCGCGAACGACCCGCGGTGCCGCGCTCACAGAAGCGGGAATCACGTTCAGAGACCATGCGGCCCGAGCCAGCGCCGAGATCGATACGGCCAGGGAAACGATCCTCCCCACCGGTGAACTGCGCGGCCGCCTGAGGGTTGCCATGCCGCTTTCTTTCGGCCCGACCCACTTCGCCCCCGTGCTTGCGAAAATGGCGCAACACCACCCGCAGCTCCACATCCATACCTCCTATAGCGATCGCTTCGTCGATCTGATCGCCGAAGGTTTCGATTGCGCGATCCGGGTTGGTTACCTTCAGGACTCCAACCTGGTCGCCAGACGTGTCGGGCCGATCTACGGGAAGCTGGTCGCAAGCCCGGATTATATCAAAGCGCACGGTTCACCTGAGACGGTAGAGCAACTCGTCAACCATCAGGCCCTCATGCAAGGAACGGAAGCCTGGCAGTTCATGGATGGCGACAAGATCGTCACGGTTCAGCCGCAGGGCAGGTTCAAGGCCGACAACGCTACGGCGCTTGCTGCTACCGCAGCGGCAGGACTCGGCATCGCCTGGCTCCCCGATTGCATCACACACGAATATGTGGCCTCCGGCGCGCTCGTTCCGGTGATGACACGCTTTCCCCCACCTTCGGCAGGCGCGTATGTCGTCCGACCGCCGGGTCAGCACCCCGCACGGAAAGTCCGGGTCCTCACCGAAATGCTGATCGAGTACTTCGCACGAAATCCGGACGTTTGGGGTCTCGACCGTTAAAACACGAACGGGCGAAGCCTTATTAAAGAATTGCGTTCGACGGTCGCTCGACTGCGGCCCGCTGAGCTCGACGACATTGCCCCCACGTTCCACTTACTGCGACACAGCTTGACGTATCGCAGGGCTAGTTGGGCAGACGGTCGCTCGCCAGTTTAGGCATTCGTCGGGCCGAAAGCGCTCTTCCCGCTCGCGCGGTCCGGATTAATCGAAATCGGGCATTCGCATCGGCAAGCCCCCCGGAATCCCAAGAGAGGATGAGGCGCATGAGTTGGAACCCGGCAATCGAACCGGGCTGTCCCGATGAGGTTGGCCTCGACGCGATCGAAACGCTCATCGTCCCGCGCGCTCGCGACCTGGGCGGCTTCGAGGTTCGGCGCGCCCTGCCCGCACCCAAGCGGCAGATGGTCGGGCCATTCATCTTCTTCGATCAGGCCGGCCCGGCTGAGCTGCTGACCGGGCAAGGCGTCGATGTCCGACCGCACCCGCATACCGGTCTCGGCACCGTTACGTACCTCTTTCGCGGCGACTTCCATCACCGGGACAGCACCGGGGCAGACCAGATCATCCGTCCCGGCGAATTGGACTGGATGGTCGCCGGGCGCGGCGTGACCCATTCGGAGCGCACCTCCTCGGCCGCCCGAAGCGGTCCGAACAGCCTGTTCGGAATACAGACTTGGGTCGCGCTGCCCGACCGCCAGGAGGACATGGCGCCCATATTCGAGCATCATGGCGAGGAGGCGCTCCCGGTGATCGAGGATCGCGGCGTCTCGGTCCGGCTGATTCTCGGGGACGCCTATGGTGAAAAGGCCCCTGCGACGATGTTCTCGGAAACATTCTACGCCGATGTGGCGCTCGAAGCAGGAAGCCGACTGCCGATGCCGGATAATCACGAAGACCGAGGCATCTACATCGTCGAAGGTTCGATCTCCATCGCCGGCCAGGAATACGAGGCATCTCAGATGATGGTCTTTCGCCCCGGCGACAGGATCACGGTCGCGGCCGGCGACAGAGGCGCGCGGCTGATGATCCTCGGCGGTTCGACCCTTTCGGGTCCCCGCTACATCTGGTGGAATTTCGTCGCCTCATCCAGGGAGCGCATCGAAGAGGCCAAGGCCGAATGGCGCGCTGAGAACTGGGGCAAGGGACGTTTCGATCTTCCCGTCAATGACCGGGATGAGCACATTCCGCTGCCGGACTGACCGGTGTGCGGACAAGTCGATCGCCCATATGCGACCGGGGCGATCGCAGAAGACACGAACGACGTCGCGTGCCGGCTGAATGCTGGATGGAGACAGGGAAAATGAGCAACAAGTGGCCCCCCCTCGACTACCTCAGTTGGCGCGAGACGTGTTCCGCCTGCATCTATACTTGCAGATCGCCGGCAAGTATCGGCTGACTCATACCCGTGGCTCAACTATTCCTGGAAAGCGAGCTTCTATGTCACGCCTCGTGGCCTGACATCACGGGTCAGTCGATTCTGGTGGATGGCGGCGTGACAATCCCAAGGCCGCGCTGAGGACTTCGCGTCGACACGCAGGAGTTCAAGCCAGCCACTCAACCACACCGCTAGAGGAGCAATTCCCATGAAGGTCCGCAAGTTCACCATCACCGACGTAGTGCTGGAGCGTTCCCCGGGACAGGACGGAGACGTGTTTGTGGGCAATCTGGTCGACCAGCGCCATGCCTCCCCGATCACCATCGGGTACGGGCGCTATGGGCCGGACCAGACACTCGAGGAGACAATGGCCGTCGATGATGTGATGGTCGTCCTCGAGGGGCGGCTGTCGGTGTCCGGAAAGTCAGGCAGCGTCACCGCAGGGCCGGGCGAGATCGTCCATATGCCCAAAGGCCAGAAGGTCACGATCTGCTCGCACGAGCAAGGCGCGGTCACCGCCTATGTCACCTATCCCCACTGGCGGGAGGCACAGGGGTAAGTCCTCCGGGCGACGCCGCAGGCTCGACGTCCACGCGGATCATGCTCAACCGAGTAGGCGCTGAGGTCTTGCCTGTGCAGATCTGGCGCGTGGCCTCTCCGCTTTGTCCCAGCGACGCCTCGCGCCCGCAGGCTCAAAGCTGTGCAAATCCGCCGTTCACGAACACCTTGCGCCCGTCTGGAAGCTGCTGTCGTTGCTCGCGATTTGCAGCCCACATGCCATGCCGACACAGCCGGCAGCCCAGTCCCAAGCATCCCGATAGCGCCCGATCGTTTGCAAGCCTTGAAGAACTTCGATCGCGGCGGCGGTCAGAACGAGGAGCACAGTCAGCTTTGCCCTGTGATCCGGCCAAGCAAAATATCCGATGGTCGCCAGCACGACAAACGCAGCGGCGTGATCGAGTTTGTCATAACCAAGGGTGATGGCGATGCCAACCATCTGCAAAAACCACCCAGGCGAAAGGGTTAGCAGCGCGGCCAGAAAAGCAGTCCTTGCTGTGACGATATGTGATCTTACATGCGACAAAGGTTTTGTCGGTCTTTCATTAAAAAGCGCAGGCTCTCAGGCTCACGGCCGTGCTTGCTAGGTGTAAGTTCACTTCCCAATGACCTGGCGCATCGGTCGAACGGATGAAGCCTAATAAATTCTTACACAGTATACGGGTAGAGGATGCGGAACGACTTTTGCCGGGTTGCTCTTAAGCATGCCGGTGAGCTGTTCTGCCCGAACATCGGGCTCGATCATGTGGACACCCAGCCAAGAGCAGCTTTCCCTCCGGTCTTCCAGTGACCACACCTTCAATGTCACTCTGTTTGAGGGTCTCCACTCGTCGGATTTTTGCGGGTGGATCGAGGCCCATGCCCGCAATCGGACTGTGCTGGCGGTCACCACTCCTACTGTCGAAAGGCTCTATGGAAACGCAATCCGTGCAGCCTTCGCAAGCGTCGGTTTGAAGCCGTCCTGGCTCGTGTTGAACTGCACCGAGCGGACGAAGACCATGAAATCCGTGTTGACCGTTTGTCGCGCAGCCTCAGACGCCGAGATCGATCGCCGGGGTGCGTTGGTGGCGATCGGGGGTGGCGTCTGCTCAGATATCGTTACGCTGGCGGCTTCGATGCTACGCCGGAGTTTGTCTCACCTTCGCATCCCCACCACCTTGATTGGGCAGGTGGATGCCGGAATCGGACTGAAGGGTGGCGTCAATTTCGGAGAAGGCAAGAACTACCTTGGTTGTTTCCACCCACCGGAAGCTGTCGCGGTGATCCCGTCATTACTCAAGACCCTGGGCGTCGATACGGTCAGGCAGGGGGTGGCCGAGATGATCAAGGTCGCCTGCACCTCCGACACAGATCTCTTCCGGATGATCGAAGAGATTCGCGGAGGTGGGCTGCAGTCCTGGGTCCGAAACGGCGACTCGTTGGCTCACGAGCCCATCCAGCGCGCCATCGCCGCCATGCTGGGAGAGCTTTCGAAGAACCCCTTCGAGATTACATCCTACGAGAGGGCGGTAGATCTGGGTCACACGATCGCCCATCCGCTTGAAGCTTCGACCCATTACGAGCTCCACCACGGCTTTGCCGTCGCGATCGACCTCGCTTTTTCCAGTGTTCTCGGTTGGCACCTCGGTTGGCTCAGGGAGCAAACGGCCCTGCGCATAGTGGATCTGTTGGTGGCAGTTGGCTTGCCGATCTGGCACGAGCATCTGAACGAAGACTTGGTTTCGAGGTCGTTCCGGGCCGCCGCCAAGCATCGAGGTGGCAATATAAATATGGTGGTGCCGACCGACCTTGGCCGCTATCGCTTCCTCAAGCGGGAAGATCAGTGTCCGCCGGGATTGATACCCGAGGTTCTCAGCTATTTGCGCGCTCGGAGCTGGCAGGAAGCTGTTTCCAATAGCGGTTCGGCTCAATATGGGGTGGAACTTCCTGTTGGGGGAAATCCTGCCAGGATTGGCCTGCAATGAGCGTAGGGCCTTTCCTTTCAAGGCCAAGTCCGGACCGAATTTCAGTTCATGCTGAGGCGCTTGCCGGCGAACTGCTGGCGCTGCCGATTCGGCCGTGCATGCCCGACGGGGAGATCGCCTACGTCACCGCGACCGTCGGCTTGTTCCGGACGTACTGATGACGCGGGTCTGCATCCTTGGCGGGAGCTCGCCCTTCACGGTAGCGCTCGTCGATGCGATTGAGGGAAGCGAGGCGTTAAGCCACCGGCTGGGCGAGTGGGTATTAGTCCTCCAAGGGCGCAACGTGCAAAACGTTGATGCGGTTGCACATTATGCCCGGCACCGGCTGGGAGCATTCGGAACCTCGGTCATATCCACGACGGACCTCGATGCGGCCCTGGCCGATGCCGAGATCGTGGTTGTCCAGACGCGCTTCGGCGGGCTTGAGGCGAGGGCCGATGACGAACTCTTCGCAAGCGAGCTGGGATGCATCGCCGACGAAACGCTGGGACCCTGCGGCCTGCTCTCTGCCTTCCGTCAAATACGGCCGGTAGACGATCTCGCGATCCGCATGAAGGCAATATGTCCCGGTGCCTTCGTCGTGAACATGATCAACCCGCTGAGCCTGACGACGGCCATGATGCTCCGCCACGGCTTGGCTGCGGTCGGCATCTGCGAGCTTCCCCTTGCCACGCTCCAGGCTTTCGCGCGGGCGCTGCGCATCGATCCGACCGAACTTTGCTGGAGTTACGAGGGCCTCAATCACAGAGGCTTTATCCCCATCGCCAGGACCCGTGACGGGGAGGATCTCCTGCAGCGCGTCCTCCGGTTGGCCCCAGATAGCGCAACGCAGAAGTACCGGGACGATATTCTTCGCCTTGGCGCAATATCCACGAAATACTTCGCTCTTTTCGACGGCGGGGCTTCGCACAACAAGGGTCGGGCGGTCGCGCTGATATCTCTGCGAGATGCGATTGCCGGGGATCTTATCGCGGACCCTACGCAATGCCCGGCGCAAATAGCAAAGCGTGATATGCCTTGGTATGCGCAAGCTGTCGTGCCGCTCGTCGCCGCTCGCATCGGAGCGCAGAGCTACGATGCCACTATAAACGTCGCGGTGGATGGACCTCTCGTTTGCGAGCGGCGAGCCCTCGTCCTCGGTGATCGCATCGATATTCTTGAATCCGAACCGGCCAACGGTCCATTCCGCGACTGGGTAGCGGCGTTCGAACATCACGAACGATTGTGCCTGGCAGCACTCGCCGATCCAACACCGTACACGATCGGCGCAGCGCTCGAAGCCGATCGGATCACGCCTTCCGACAAAGTTCGGACCGCAGCTGCACGAATTTTCCGGACCTGGCGCGATGCCGCCAGCAATCCGCCAACCGTGCGAGGCCAGCAATGACCAATAAGGACATTGCTGTCTTTGATATCGGCGGCACGCATTTTCGTTCGGCGCTGTGGACCAATGGAAGGCTGGGTCCAGTAAAGCGACGACCTGCGATCAACTACCTTAACACGGCCCACCACAGCCCCGTCGAACTCCAGGAAGCGTTGGCCGACTATCTGGTGGCCGAGACTGAGCGTCTGCAACTGGAGAGCGGAACCGCGATAGATCATGCCGGCATCTCACTTGGAGCACCCTTGAATGCTCGTAGCGGTCGTGTGCTGCAATCTGGCCCACTCTGGGGCCCGAGATCAGGACCCTTCGAGCTCCAGGCGGCGTTGACACGCCGTCGGCTGGACACCCGCTGGACGATCGCGAATGACGTGACCGCTGGACTGGCATCCTACATACAGACCTGCGATCCGGGGAGCCATTCGCGTATCTTGTTCGTCACGGTGAGCACCGGGATCGGGGCGAGGCTCTACGATTTCGCGCGAGGCGGCGTGCCGGTCGATCCCGTGCACGGGATACAGGGCGAAATTGGCCATATCAAAGTAGAGGCTTTCTTCCGCGGCACGCGTCTTAAGTTTACCTGCGATTGCGGTGGATGCGACCATCTGAACGCCTATTCGTCCGGACGCGGCGTGTTGAAACTGCTGCGCGAGTTGTCAGCTTGTTCCCCCGACGCGCTGGCAGCCTCGACGATGGCCGCGGCACGCGACGAGGACGATGATGCCATGCTCGCGGAGTTCTCGCGTGGGGTGGCGGCCGCTGATGCCCTCGCCTTAGACGTCCTCGCTACGATCACGCGACCGCTGGCAACTATTTTCTCGGCGCTCCTGACGCACGATCCGCTACTCGATTCAATTGTTCTCACCGGGGGTGTCGTGGATGCACTCGAACCGGCCTATTCGGCCAGCCTTGATCGGCAATTCCGCGACCATGGATTGTTCCAGATCACTGAATGCGATTCGTCCTATTTCGCCCGCCGGCTCCGTGTCGTCGCGCCGGGGGACCTGTCTGGACTTATCGGTGCTGGCCATCTCGCCGAAATGGCGGATGAGGGGCGAAGCATCCATGTTTTCCGGTGATCGGATCAGCTTGACCGGATCGAAGTCGCACCTCGCTCTTGTGCGGCCGTCGGGCATGGGTGCCCCAAGACTGGAGCAGGTCCGGACACCCGTGGCGCTACCGGGCGATTTTGTCTGCCGGACCCTCATTGCCGGCGTCTGCGGGACAGACCTCCAGATTCTACGCGGCGTGCGCGACGATCCAGCCCGGATCCTTGGCCATGAGGGCGTAGCGGTTGTCGAGGAAGTGGCCGCGAAAGCGGATCAACGCTGGCTAGGTGCGACGATTGCAGTGAATCCAACGCCTGACTGGGGCACCGCTGAACTTGGCCATACTCTCGACGGGATGATGCAGCAGCGCTTCCTCGTGCCTGCTCGGTTGCGGCCCTTGGTCGTTTCGTCGCCCGCGGAACTGGCTGCCGATCTCGCTATTCTCGCTGAGCCGCTCGCATCAGTCCTAACTTGCGGAGACATTCTCAAGCGGGTCGCGGAGCCGATCCGTGTATTGGTGGTGGGACGAGGTACGATCGGCCAACTGCTTCGTATTGCGCTCAAAACTGCCTGCGCGTCGGTTCGGGACGTAGTCGTCACAGGGACGAAAGAGACGGCCGGTGTTGAGCACAGAGCATTCGACACGGTGATCCTATGTTCCTCGCGGCAGGATGTAGCGGCCGCCCTCAGTATCGGGCTAGGCGCCTTGTGCGATGGCGGCATCCTCCATCTCTTCGGAGGTCTCCCCTCTGAGGGTCGGGACCCGCGTCTGCCCGGGGTCAATCTCAGCGAGATCCGCGCGCGAAATACCGGCGGACGTGTCGGTTGGCCGCTTGCCGAGCAATGCCAGACAACTATCGGCCACAAGCGGGTGGCGATCACGGGGCACCGCGGTTCTTCCAACGCGATGCTGACACGGGCAATGCTCGAACTCAGCGCCCGCCCCAATACCTATCGGCCGCTTCTTACGATCGTGACAAACCCGGAGGAAGCTATCCATACATTACGCGACGCTGTCGGCTGTCCGCCGGTTAGATCCTGGACCAAGCTTGGGATCGACTTTCGGAGGTGGCGAACTTGAGGGGAACGTCCGTTGACGAGTAACGCGCCTTTGACTGTCTCACAGAGTAGCTATCGACCACAGATCGGGGTTGCGCTGTGGAAGGTGGGCGATCGGGGCCTGACCGGCTTTGAAACCGCCGCCGCTGCGCGTCTCGATCACGTTCACGTCGACTTGGGTGGCCCGAACCGCGGTCCCGATCTCACAGATATCGGAATACTGGCGGCCTTCGACACAACGTCACGCCGTTTCGCGCTTCCGATCACCGCCCTTGCAGTCAATCGGCTCAACGATCTCGGCCTGACCGCGCCAAAGGACAGCCAGGAAGCATTGGAAGTCCGGCGAAGTATCTTGCATGCAATTAGAGTGGCGGACTGTCTGCGGGTGCCCAGGATCATCATTCCGGGTTTTCGCCAGAGCCTCGTTCGGACGTCGCGGGACATGGCTAGAACGGCTGAAGTGCTGCGTTTCGCGCTTGGTCCCGCCCAAGCCGCAGGGATTACTTTGGCATACGAAAGCGGGCTTGACTCCGAAAGAACCCTCCAGCTTCTTCAAGCTGTTGGCCAGCCGGGCATCTGCGTACAGTTCGACACGGGAAATCCCGCTATCTACGGGCATTCTGCGGCCTCCAATTGGGCGCGACTTGCTGACGTCGCCTCGCCGGACGTCCACCTTAAGGATGCTTTGTCGGTCGAGGGGGATGTGCCGCTGGGCGACGGTGTAGCCGAACTAGAGCTTACGTTCATTGCATTCGCGCACCAGCCGACGCCTACATCCTTCACACTCGAGGGCGACTACAGCGACGATCCTGGACCTCGCATCAGTCGCGACCTCGCTCGCCTGAAGACACTCATCAGAAGGTCGATGTTGTCGAACTGCCTGGACTGCCCAGATGAGCGACGGCACGTCTCTGCTTCAATGTATCGATAGATGGGTGGCTGTATAATGAAACCTGCCATTGCGAACGCCTACAGGCTGATTTTTTTCGGCGGCTCGATGATTGCTCGCATGGGCATCCTGTGCGTCTCAGCCCTGCTCATTCTATTGATTTATGGCCAAGCCAAACTGTCAGCAGAGGAGAATGGCATAACCCTGCATTACACCTCTGGCGGTTCGGCTGCTGCAATCGCGGCTGCGGGCTTCAACCTCGCTGACGTGCAATATGTCGAGCAACTCAATGCGCTTCCTCCCGGGATGAAGGGGCTGATCTGGCTTGACGAGAGCAGCGGCGTCACGCCGGGTTTCATCGCCAAGGTCAAGCCGTTCATCGGCAACCCGAAGCTGTTCGGCTTTCGCCTCTGTGACGAGCCTGACATCACCGGCAAGTACCACTCCCCGGCAGTCAGCCCGGCAGCCCTCAAAGCCGAGGCTGACTGGATCAAGGCCAATGTGCCCGGGGCCGTGACGTTCGTCACGCTGATGGACATGGGGTCTTTTGAAGCCCCCCACTTCATGAACACCTTCAATCCCGCCAACACCGGGATCGATCTCTTCGGCCTCGATCCGTATCCGGTACGCGGCAAGATTTTCGATTTGGACTTCATCGACAGGACGGTCGAGGCAGCCGTTGCCGCGGGCATCCCGCTCAACAAGATCGTGCCTGTGTTCCAAGCCTTTGGCGGCGGCAACTGGAGGACCTATACCGGCGGGGTCAGAGACGTTTATAAACTGCCGACACCGGACCAGGCCAACCAGATATTCGCGCGCTGGGCCACTTACGCTCCCAATCCCGTGTTTGACTTTGCCTACGCGTGGGGATCGCAGAACGGGGACACCAAGCTGGGCAGCGCCAGTCCAGAGGCACTAAGCCTTCGCGCGGCGTTCAAGGCACACAACACGGCGCGTTCGCAGTAGGCCCCGATATCCGTGGACCCGTGTCCACGGTCACGCTTGAGTCTCCAGTTCGAGATAATAATGCATCACGTCGCCGAGGCTCTGCGGAAGATCGACACGGGGCTGCCAGCCGAGCGCGCGCAGCCGGCTGACATCGACCACCTGCCGCCCGATATCCACCGCCCGTCCTGGCAATTGCGTCAGCGCCGGATCGGCAATCCCAGCCGCGGCGACGAGCAGATCGTAGACGGTGGCGATCTGCGTCTCGCGCCCTGAGGCGACGTTATAGAAAATATCGCCGGCCCCGGCAAAACCGATCGCGACCAGCGCACTCGCCACGTCGCGCACGTCGATGAAATCGCGCCACGCGGTCAGCGGACCGAGGGCGATGCCATTGCGGCGCCCCACCCTTAGCTCTGTGAGTTGGCTGGCGATGCGGCCGGCGACATGGCGCTCCTCCTGGCCCGGACCGACGACGTTGAAGATGCGCGCCACGCGGCCGTCGATCCTTCCCGCGCGCGTTGCGATCCGCACGATGTCCTCGCTGGTGCGCTTGGTCGCGGCATATAGGTCGATCGGCTCTGTCGCGCCGGTTTCGACCAGCGGCAAGCCCCCACCGCCGAGGTCGCCATAGATCGAGCCCGAGGATCCCAACACCAGCACCGCGCCCCGCCCGGCCAGCGCATCGCAGAGACGGCGCGTGGCGACGATGTTGTTGGTCACCAGCCGATCGAACGGTTCGTCGCGCAGCGATCCGGCAAGATGGAAGACGATATCAGGTGCCGTTTCGGCGATCAGCCGCGCCGCTGCCGCCGCGTCCGACAGGTCGGTGGCGACATAGGCATAATTCGGCCCGTCGGGCACCAGAGCATTTGGCAGCGGCGCGGCGCGCTCGGCACCGCCGGGATGGATGTGGTGCGTGAAGCGCGTCGCATTGCCCGGCGAACGCCCGACGCCGACCACCCGGCAATCGCCGCGATCGCACAAAGCACGCACCAGATAGCGGCCGATGAACCCTTGCGCGCCGGTGACCAGGATCGTCCGCGTCACGCCATCTCACCCAGGCAATCGCGCACGCCATCGGCCAGGGTGATCTCCGCCCGCCAGCCAAGCGTCTCGCGCGCCAGCGACACGTCGGCGACAAGATGCGCGATGTCGAGGGCGCGCGATCGGTCGCCCTGTTCCTCAACGATCAGCGCGTCCGATCCGCCGCCGATCCTCGCGAAGGTTGCGGCGAGCGCGGCGACGTCGGTCCCGATGCCGGAGGCTATGTTGAGCGTCAGGAGGCCCGGCTCGTCGCGCGCGGCGGCCATCAGCAATCCCCGCGCCAGATCGTCGACATGCACGTAATCGCGGGTCGTATCGGCCGAGAAGACGCGCATCGGCTGTCGCAGGCGCGCCTGCGCCGCCAGACGGCCGACCAGCCCATTCGCGCGCATGCCCGGACCGTAGACCGAGAAGGGCCGAACAATGATTGCCGACCCCAGCGCCCCTCGCCGCACCGCACCCGAGACAAGTTGCTCCGCCGCCGCCTTTGCCACGCCATAGGGCGAGAGCGGCAGGAGCGGCGCGCTCTCCGATACGCACGCGGTGTCTGGGCGACCATAGACCTCGGCCGACGACACATGGACGAAGCGCCGCACGCCGATCCGCTCGGCGGCGGCGAGCAACGTCGCCGTGCCCAGCACATGCGCGCGGGCGAATGCCGCCGGCGCGTCGAACGAAGCCGCAACGGAACTTGGCCCGGCAAGATGAACGATGGTGTCGATCTCGGCGAACAACGCCTCTAGCGCCGGCTGGTCGCAAATGTCGATCGCTCCCGCTTCCCCGTCGATCGGGCCGACATGCGCCACGCACGCATCCTCGCCGATCCGGCGCAGCACCGCCCGGCCGATAAAGCCGTTCGCACCGGTGATGCCGATCACGCCTCGTACCCCCGTGCGGCGAGGCGACGGCGCACTGGCTCCGGCAGCTCGTCGCTACTGAGCGCACCTGCCGCGCCGACATGGACCCGCAGCACGCCGGCTTCCGTCATCGCGTCGCAGACATAGTCTTCATTGCCGCCCGCGACCCGGATCTCGCGCGCGACCTCCCCCGGCCACCATGCTTCGAAGGCGGTATCGCCCAAGAGCAAGGCTTCGGCGGCAGCCAGCTTGGCGGCGTCGTTGACGTCGATCCATGAAGCCTGGTGGCGATATAGCCGCACCACCGCACCACCAGCTATCAACAGATTGGCGGCATCGACCAGGCCGAGCGGCGTGCGCTGCGGCAGGCTGCCCAATGCGGAAGCGGTCACCACCGCAAGCCCGCTGCCGACCAGGATCGGATAGACCGGCTTCTCGCGATAGGCGGTGAGCAGATCAGGATCCTGCGCGTCCACCTCGAGCGCGCCATAGGGCATGCGGAACGGCTCGTCATGTGCCGCCAGCGTCATAGCCGCGCCGGACGCACGGTGCGCGGCGGCCAGCGCCGCCAGATCGAGCGTGGTGAGATTGTCGGCATACACCACCAGCACGTCGCCGGCGTCGCCCGACAGCATTGTCGCCGCGCCGAAATTGCCCTGCGGCACTTCCTCGATCAAGGGAGCTAACGCCACGCCGATGCCGGCGGCGCGTGCGGCGAAATCGGCGATCCTGTCCGCCTCACGCGCTGCATCGGCACGGGTCAGCGCAATGAAGATGCGCCGGCATCCGCCACGCGCCATCATCCAGATGTTGCGCTCGAGCAGGCTGACCCCGCCGACTTCGACCAGCGGCTTGCGCCCGACTACGCCGGAGCGCGCCATGCGCTCGCCCTGCCCGCCGGCCATGATCAGACCGGTCCATGCGCCACTGCTCATCGCGGCGTCTCGATGCCGGTGCCGCGCATCGCTGCCAGCGTCGCCTCCACCATGTGCTGCCGAGTGAAGCCGGACAGGAATCGGGCATAAGCTGCGGTCCGCAGCCGCTCGGCGAGGCCGGGTTCGCGGATCATCCGCTCCAGCGCATCGGCCAGCCGCGCCGGCGCGTGCGGCGGCACGACCAGTGCGTCGATTTCGGGCCGCAGGAAATCGCGCACCCCGACATTGTCGCACGCGACAATCGGGCACCCAGAGGAGGCGGATTCGAGCAAGGCGGTCTGCAATCCCTCGCGATACCACGATGGGATGCAGGCGATGTCCGCCCCGGCGTACAGCGCAGTGATGCTCGGCTGGTACCCGATGAATGCCACATCGGGATAGGAGCGTGCCCGCGCCAGTTCCGCTTCCGTCAGCGCGTCGGCGCGGCCGCTCATCGGGTTCGAGGTGAACACCATGCGATGCGCCACGCCGCGCTCGGACAGGAGGCCCGACGCGGCGGCCGCGTCCAGCACGCCCTTGTCGCGCAACAGTCGCCCGGGAACGAGTATCGTCGGCCGTGCGCCGACCGCGCGCGCTTGCTTGTAGGGGAAGTCCTCCGGCATGACGCCGCAGCCGCCGGTGACGATCACGCGGTCCGCTGCGACGCCGGTGCGCCTGATCAGTTCGGCCTTGTCCTCGTGATTGTGGACGATGACGATCGCGCGACGGCTAGCGAAGGCGAAGCGATAGACAATGCAGATCAGCCGGGTCGTCAGGCTGCCGCGCTGCGACTCCGAGAAGGACGCGCCGAGTCCAGTGACCAGATAGATCGCATGCCGGTTGCTGAGCCTGACCCACGGCCCGGCCAGCAGGATCGACAGTGCCGACCACAGGATGAACACACTGCCCGGACTGAACAGCGCCGCTCGCGCCGCCATCAAGCTGGCGCGCGCCAGCCGCAATAGGCTCGGCCGCCCGCGATTGCGCGAGAACGGCATCGTCCGCGTCGCGATGTCCGGCGCCAGCGCATCGCGTGCGGCATCGATCGCCGGCCTGGAATCCCAGCCGGCGGTGGCGAGCCCGTTGTCGTCCGGCGACCACACTTCCACGGCGTGGCCCGCCTCGGCCAACGCGGTGCTGACGTGGTTGAAATCGGAAATCCAGCGCGGCAACGCGGTGACGACGACGATGATGCGGCGTCCCTTGCGCATCACGCGCTGTCGGTCTTGTGCCGTGCGGCGACGAACGCGGTTTGCGGACCGCCCATCGGGAGCCACCGGCCTATCCCGTAGCGCAGGAACATGTGCAGCCGGTAGTAAGGCGCGGCCGCCCAGCCCTGCGCGAGAGGGGCGTGGCTGTCCGGTGCCGCTGCGACGCGCCGGCTGCCCAGCACCGTGCTGAGCGCGGTCGACAGCCCGACCGGATAGCGCCGCATCGCGATCATCTTGAGCCCGGCTGCGTCCAGCAACCGCTCGATCGCCGGCGCATCGAAGAACCACATATGCGTCGGCATGTTCGGCCGCCCGACAAGCCGCTGCCAGAAAGGCGACAGGTTGGAAAACAGCCCGACCTCGAAGCAGACCGTGCCGCCAGGCGCCACCTTCGCCGCGATCGCCCTTAGCGCCGCCACCGGATCGGGGAAGTGACTCAGCAGATCGACATGGAAGCTGGTGTCGTAGCGCCCTTCGGGTAGACGGCTGTCCTCGATCAGAGCGCGCTCCACCGTGATGCCCAGCGTGCGTTCCAGGCGCGTGGCGCGTTCGTCGGATGGCTCGACCGCCTCGACCGTGAAACCGGCCCGGATCGCCGCCGCGGTGAACTCGCCGTCACCGCAGCCGATCTCAAGCAGCCGTCCACGCTGCGTGAACGCCTTCACCCAGCCGACCCGCGCGCGCGCCGGCGCGGAATAATAGACGCTGTGGTGATGATCGATCGACGCGTCCACCGGATGGGCCGGCAACGGATCGATATAGATGACCCCGCACACGCACTGCCGGCCGCTATACTCCCCTTCGCGCAACGCCACCGGACCGGCATTGGTCCGGCAGATTGGACAGGCGCCCGATCGTTGCAAGTTGCTTCCCTCCATACTGCCATCATCATACAGGCAGCGGGACGCTTCTCTGACATCTATCTGGATGATGCCGTCGCCTATAAAAGGCGTCTCTATCGGCGGCGTTCAGACGAGCCCGATCCTGGCCAGGTGCTTCATCATGCGCAGCCGGAACATCAACGGCCGCAGCCTGTGAATTGAAAAGCCCGCGCCTCCGGGAGAGGTCGCGGGCAAAGGTCTGTTGGGATCAGAGGGACTGATCCAGCTGTAATGTGGGTACCTTCCATGATCAGCGCATCGGTCAAACGGATGAAAGCCCGCGCCCCTGTGTTCCACACGGAAAACAAAACCGTCGCACAAGGATTGGTGAAATAGGTGGCGCTGCTGCTCGGCAAGACGCAGCAATCTTGCTAAAGTCGGCGGTGGGAGGAGACGGAAATGCAATCGCTGCCGATAGCACATCCAGGCGTAGCGAAGGCGACAGCCGGCGCATCGCTTCCGCTGGCCTATTCCACCGCGACGCTCTGCTGGCTTCTGTCCGCCGGCGTCTACATCGCAGCCAAATGGGTTGCCCCCGAGATGCCGCCTTGGGCGCTCTGCTTCTGGCGGCTGGCGCTCGCCTGCGCGATCCTGCTGCCTATCGTCCATCGCCATCATGGGGCGATGCTCGCGCTGATCCAATCCCGGGCGATCGAGGTGCTGGCCATCGGCGCCATCGGGCTGACCCTCTGTCAGGGCATGATCTACACAGGCCTCAGTTACACCAACGCGACGACCGCCGGCATCATCATGGCCTTGTCGCCGATCATGACCATGGTGCTTGCCCGCTTCGTGCTCGGCGAGCCCCTCGGCGTCTGGAAGGCGCTTGGCGCGCTGCTTGCTGTGGTCGGGATGGTGGTGATCGTGGCGCGCGGCGACCTTGCCGCGCTGATGCGGCTCCAGTTCAATCCCGGCGAATTGTGGATCGTCGGCAGTGCGTTTTGCTGGGGCCTCTACACCGTGCTGCTGCGTCGCTCCAAATTCGCTATCGAGCTTCTGCCGATGGTGGTGCTGTTGCTAGCAGCCGGCGCGCTGGCCGCACTGCCCCTCTATCTCTGGGAGCTGTTTTCCGGGGAGCGTTCGGCGCTGCATGCGAACGGCCTTCTGGCACTCGCCTATGTCGCTGGCCCGGGCGGCGCTCTGATGTATTACCTCTACAACCGCAGCGTCGAGACGCTTGGCGCCGGGCGCGCCAGCATGCTGCTCTATCTGCAGACTGTCTTCGTCGCCGTGCTCGCTTACCTTTTCCTCGGGGAAAGCTTGCACGACTACGATCTCGCAGGCGCTGCCTTCATCGTCGCCGGCCTGCTGCTCGCCACCGCGATCAAGCCCAGGCAGCGCACAGTGCATGTCGCGTAGGGACTTGCTGACCGCGTGTACTCGGCTACACCAGCACGATCAGTCGATTTCCTCGCGATAATGCTTGATAGTCGCCTCCCCCGCTACTCCAGATAATCGGGAGCAAGGGCAGATCATTGTAGTCGGCTGTTGTGTCGCAGCACGAGGCCGACCGCGCCGAGCAATGCGTCGTTCTCTGTGTGCTTGCCAACAATTATCCGCGTCCGCAGGGCGGGCGCGATATCGCGGGACTTGATGAGCGTGTGGCGTTCATATGACGCGATCAGCGGTGCCAGGAGAATGTCGCCTGCCAAAGCCATGCGGCCGCCGATGATGATGAGCGGCGGATTGATCACCGAGCCGATCAAGCCAAGACCACGGCCGGCGAACTCCGCGGTGTCCTCGATCATACGCAACGCCCCGACGTCGCCCTGTTCCGCCATCATGATCACGTCGTCCATCGTGACCGGCCGCCGCACTATGCGCGAAATCTGCTCGAGCGGCTGGGCAAAACTCGCATAGAGCTCTAGGCATCCGCGATTGCCGCACCGACAAAGATCGCCGCCGGGATCAATGCTGATGTGCCCGAATTCGCCGGCGCCGCCGGCGATGCCCGTCACCAGCCGGCCATGCTGGACAATGGCCCCGCCGACGCCCAGATCGATCTTGAACAGCACGAAATCGTCTTGGCCGACCGCCGCGCCCCACATCAACTCCGCGATGGCCGAGCAGTTGCTCTCGTTATCGGCGAAAATCGGCTGTTCGAGAACCGGCCCGAACACATTGCGGATGTTGACCCCGGCCCAGGTCGGAACAATACTCGCACGCAGCACCACTCCTTCGCGGCTGACAGGGCCAGAGACGGAAACCCCAACCCCCAGGAGCCCCGCCATCGGCAGACCGTTCTCGTCGTAACATTGGGCAATTGCTGACTTGGCGAGCTGGGCCGCCTGTTGCGGCTGGTAGTCCAGCCCCATAGGAATAGTTTGTTCGACAATGACAGAATGCGACACGTCGGCAACGACGCACCGTATCTCGTCGAGGCCCAGATGGATTCCGACGCAGGTGCCCGCAGCGGGATTGAGCGTCAAGGTCGCAGCAGGCCTGCCGATACCCCTGATCCCGTCATGATGGGCCGAAGATTCGATCACCATTCCGGACTTTCTCAAGCCATTGAGCGCGGTTGAAACAGTCGACCGCGCCAAACCGGTGATATGCGCGATTTGCGACGCGGAAAGCACGCCACGCTCACGCAGACATCGCACGATCAGGCTCTCCGGTGATGCGGAGGGCTTGTCGATCAGCCAATTTCTAAGCGAAGGTTTGTTCATGATGAGCACAAAGGACGTTGACTGATAGCTCAAATATGTCATCTTGGAAAGAACAGAGATACCTGAATCTCACCGGCCACGACCTCAAATCGCAGCCATAAGCGGTCGATACGAACCGTGCTCACATCTGGGAGTGAAACGATGCAATATCTGAGGACGGCCCTTGCGGCCGCTACGGCGTACACCCTTGTTGCGGGAGCCGCATTCGCAGAGCCCAAGACCAATCTATTGCATCAATGGGCGACCGGATCGGACGCCCAGGCTATTGCCAAGCTCGGCGAGATGTTTACCGCGAAAGGTGGCACCTGGCAGCAAACCTCCATCGCAGGCCACACGGCCAACACGCTGGCGAAACTGCGCGCCGACGTGATCGCCGGCAACGCACCTCCCGCGGTGCAGCTCAAGGGGCCCGAGATCGCCGAATGGAACGAGACCGGCATGACAGCCAATCTCGACGAACTGGCGACAGCGAAAAATTGGGAGAAGGTCGTCGCTCCCGAATTGCTGCCGGTGATGAAGCCAACCGGAAGCTGGGTAGCGGCGCCGATGAACATCCACCGCATCAATTGGCTGTGGGCATCGCCGAAGGTCATGAAGGACGCAGGGGTCGCCGAGGTGCCGAAGACATGGGCGGAATTCAACGCCGCCTGCGACAAGGTCGTGGCGTCGGGCAAAATCTGCATCTCGCACTCGACCGCCGACTGGACCGATTCGACGGTCTTCGAGGTCGTGGTCTACGGAATGGATCTCGATCTCTTCAAGAAGGCCTTCGTCGAGGGTGACGTCGAGGCGATGCGCAGCGACGGCATGGTCAAGGCTTTCGAGCAATTCCGCACCATGACGACGAAGTACATGGATCCCGGCATGAACGGGCGCGACTGGGATACCATGTCGCATCTGGTCGGCCGCGGCGAGGCCGCCTTCCACATCATGGGCGACTGGACGCTCGGCCTACTCACGGCCGGCGGCTTCAAGGAAGGCACCGACTATGTCTGCGCCCAGGCGCCGACTGACTGGGGCAAGCCGGGCTTCATCCTGAATTCCGACTCGGTCGTGTTCTTCCAGCAGAAGGACCCGGACTACGTCGAGGGGCAGAAACTGCTCGCCAGCACGATCCTGTCGCCCGAGTTCCAGACGATTTTCAATCAGACCAAGGGCTCAATCCCGGCCCGTCTCGACGTCGATCTTTCGAATGGCTTCAATCCCTGCCAGCAACTCTCCCAGAAGGATCTGCAGGCGTCGATCGAGGCCGGCACGCTTGTCCGTTCGATGGCGCATAACATGACGATCCCGCAGAAGGTGCGCGGCGCGATCATGGATACCGTCACCGAATTCGTAGCGACGCCGGACATGACCGCGCAGGACGCAGCTAGTGCGATGGCTGATGCGGCCGAAGCGCAGATGTGAAGAAGCTGCCGATGATGGCCTGGCGCGCGTCGCCCGGCCTGACCTTCGCTGGAGCAGCCGATGTCCACGCGTGACCTGACTGTACCAGTTGCGGCTCCCGCGACCCCGTGGCGGGAGCGCCTTGGCACGATGGTGCCCATTCTGGTGCTGGCGCCGTCGCTTGCGGCGAGTTTCATCTACGTTTTCGTGTTCACACTCTGGACGCTGTATCTCTCGCTTTCCAATTCGTCGCTGATGCCGACCTATGGGTTCGTCGGTCTGGACAATTATGCTTCGCTCTGGGCGAACCGGCGCTGGAACATCGCCTATACCAACCTCTTCCTGTTCAGCGGCTTCTATATCGTCGGCTCGATGGCCATCGGACTGCTTCTCGCGATCCTGATCGACCAGCGCGTTCGCGGCGAGGCGGTTTGGCGCACGATCTTCCTCTACCCGCTGGCAGTGTCCTTCATCGTCACCGGCACGGTGTGGAGCTGGCTCTATAATCCCGTCGCCGGCATCCAAGCCTTCGTGCGGGGGCTCGGTTGGACCGACTTCAGCTTCGCCCTGACAGCCAACCGCAACACTGCGATCTATGCGGTGATCATAACCGGTATCTGGCAGTCATCCGGCTTCGCAATGGCGCTTTTCCTGGCTGGCCTGAGGTCCGTCGATCCGGATCTCGTCAAAGCGGCGCAGATCGACGGAGCGTCGGTTTCCCGGATCTATCGGAGGGTCATCCTGCCGACGATCGCCCCGATCTTTCTGGCAGTGGCGGTCATTCAGATCCAGTTCGCCATCAAGACGTTCGACCTGGTGGCAGCGTTGACGCGGGGTGGGCCAGGTGTGTCCACCACCTTCCCGGCGATCTACGTCTACGACCTCATGTTCCAGCGCGGGCAGATCGGCGAGGGCGCCGCTGCGGCGATGATGATGCTCGCGGCCCTTGCGGTTGTGCTGGTGCCCTATTCCTTATGGATCGTTTGGCGCAGGCGGGCGGAGGGCCGCAATGGCTGAAATTGCCCTCACCGCCCGGCATGATCCCGAAGCGGCCGCGGCTACGCGGCGATATTTCTGGAACCGCTTTCTTATCTATGCGGTGCTGACGCTTTTTGCTGTCATCTACCTTGCCCCACTGCTGGTCGTGGTCTTCAACTCGTTGCGGGAGCAGTCCGAGATTGCCCGCAACGGCCTCATCTCCCTGCCGCGCAGCTTCCGCCTCGATGCATGGGCGGAGGCTTGGGGCACTTATTGCGTCAGCGGCACCTGCGAAGGCATGAAGCGCAATTTCTTCAACTCGCTCTGGATGGCGATCCCCGCGACGGTCATCTCCACGCTCCTCGGCGCCATGAACGGCTATGTGCTGTCGAAATGGCGCTTCAAAGGCTCGGAAATTCTGTTCAATCTGATGTTGCTCGGCGTCTTCATGCCCGGCCAGATCTCGCTAATGCCCTGGGCGTTCCTGCTCGGCAAACTCGGCCTAACCAATTCGACATACGGGCTGGTCTTGATTCATGTCGTCCAGGGCATCTCGTTCACGACCCTGTTCTGCCGCAACTTCTACGTCAGCATACCGGACGATCTTATCAAGGCGGCACGCATCGACGGCGCCGGCTTCTGGCGGATTTTCCGCAAGATCATCCTGCCGCTGTCGCCGCCGATTTTGATTGTCACCGTCATCTGGCAATTCACCGGTATCTGGAACGAGTATCTGTTCGGCGTTGTCTTCACCTCCGGCCAGCAGCAGCCGATCACGGCGGCATTGGTCGCGCTCACTGCCGGCGGCACGACCGCCCGCGCTTACGACGTGATGAGCGCAGCCGTGCTGATCGGCGCGCTGCCACCGTTGCTGATCTACCTGTTCGGTGGAAAATACTTCGTGCGCGGCCTGACACAGGGCGCCATCAAATGAGGCGTCGCCCGTGTCCACACTGACCATCCGCAACCTTCACAAGAGCTATGGCGGGCTCGAGATTCTGGCCGGCATCAATCTCGAGGCGCAGACCGGGGAATTCGTCGCGCTCGTCGGCCCCTCCGGCTGCGGCAAGTCAACCTTGCTCGCCATGATCGCCGGCTTGGAAACCGTCACGTCGGGCGAGATCTGGATCGGCGACCGGCTGGTGAACTCCGTGCAGCCCAAGGACCGCGACATAGCGATGGTGTTCCAGTCATACGCCCTCTATCCCACGATGACGGTGCGCGAGAACATCACCTTCGGCATGGAAAGCCGGGGCGTGCCCAAAGCGGCGCAAGCGGAAGCGGTAAAGCGGGTTGCCGCACTCCTGCAGATCGAGCAGTTGCTCAAACGCAAGCCCGGCCAGCTTTCAGGCGGCCAGCGGCAGCGCGTTGCGATGGGGCGCGCCCTAGTCCGCGACCCGAAGCTGTTTCTGTTCGATGAGCCCCTGTCCAATCTCGACGCCAAGCTGCGCGTCGACATGCGCACCGAAATCAAGAAGCTTCACCACCGCGTCGGCAAGACCACGGTGTACGTCACCCACGATCAGGTCGAGGCGATGACGCTGGCGTCCCGCATTGCGGTGATGAACCAGGGCTCGGTGCAGCAGTTCGATACGCCGAAGCGGATCTATGACCGGCCGACCAACATGTTCGTGGCCGGTTTCATGGGATCGCCGGCGATGAATTTCATCCCCGCCCGGCTTACGGGCTCGACCAGCATCTCGGTGCGCGCCGCTGACGGCAGCGGCGCTACTCTCACCCTTGCCGCTCCGCTGCCCGCCGGTGCGCCAAAAGACGTGGTGCTCGGTGTTCGGCCCGAACACATCTACCGTTTCACGACGGACCTGAAGGCGCGGAAACCGGCTGTGGAGTCCATGCAGGCGCCGGTCGAATTGGTCGAGCCGACCGGGGCCGAGACGCTTGCCGTCCTCAGGCTGGGTGATCTGGAGATCACTGGCCGTTTCGAGCCGGATGAGGCTCCCGTCATGGGCGAGACGATAACGCTTGGCATCGACATGTCGCGCGCCTGTCTGTTCGATCCAACAACCAAGGCGCTTCTGTGATCTGATGTCCATGCAATTCGCGACTTACCCGAGCTTGACCGATCGCGTCGTGCTGATCTCCGGCGGCGCCTCCGGGATCGGGGCCGATATGGTCCGCGCCTTCACCTCGAATGGCGCCCGCGTGGGCTTTCTCGATGTGCAGGATGGACCCGCGGAGGCGTTGGTGCGCGAGCTTGATAGCGTCGCCGGGCGGCCCCCATTATACCTCCGTTGCGATGTGACCGACGTCGATGCACTGCAGGCGTCGGTCGAAGCCATGCGTGCGCAGCTTGGTCCGGTCGCCGTCCTGGTGAACAACGCTGCCGATGATCAGCGCCATCCCGTTGACGCGGTGACGTCAGAATATTGGGACCGCAGCTTCGACGTCAATCTCCGGCATCACTTCTTCGCCGCGCAAGCGGTTCATCCGCATATGAAGGAACTCGGCTTCGGCTCGATCATAAACTTCTCTTCCATCGCCTGGCGTTTCGGGGCGGACCAGATGGTGGCTTATGCCACAGCCAAGGGGGCTGTGGTGGCCCTGACCCGCGCACTGGCGCGGTCGTTTGGACCTGACAACATCCGCGTCAATGCAGTCGAACCCGGCGCTGTCATCACCGAGCGGCAGCGCGAGCTGTGGTTCAAGACGCAGGACGCGATCGACCAGACGGTGCAGCGACAATTGATCCGCCGCATCCTCTTGGGCGAGGAGATTGCGCGGACCGTGCTCTTCCTTGCCGCAGATGACAGCCGCATGATCACCAAGCAGTCCATCGCCGTCGATGCCGGTCTGCGCTGATGCGATCGCTTCCACATCTTTCAACGGGACTGTCACGCTGATGCTTCGTCTCGGCCTCAATCCTTACGGACTGACCTGCTATCTCGGCCTACAGGGTCGCGGCACGCCGCGGCACAATCCGGATGGGGCGGGGCTGGAAGGCTTCATGGCGCTCGCGCAGGAACTGGGCGCGCGCACGCTCGAGATCTATGAACCGTGGTTGACCGACTTGCCGGACGCCGAGGTCGTCGATCTGCGCAGGCGTCTGGCCGCGCGTGACATCGTCCCGGTGGTGAGCGGCGGTCTTATCGTGGCCGGTCCCCTGGATAATGCGTTTCGGGCGGCGCGCCTGCTCGAGGCGACAACGATCCGTATCGCGCTGACCCCCGTCCTGTGTGGCGACCGCAACGCATGCGGCCAGAAATGGAGCGAGTTCAATGCGACGATCCGCGCTGCCTTGACGGAATGGGGGCCGCGTGCGGCGGCTGAGGGCCGGGTGCTCGGCATCGAGAACCATCAGGACTTCGGCAGCGATGAACTGGTCGCGTTCTGCGAGCTCGGCGGGCCCGGTGTCGGCATCACCTACGATACAGGCAACACGTTCCCAGTCGGCGAGGCACCGCTTGCCTTCACGCGGCGGATCGCGCCGCATGTCCGCCATGTCCACCTCAAGGACTATCGCGTGCAGTTCACGGATGAGGGCTACCGTCTGGTCCGCTGCGCGATCGGCGACGGCGCCGTGCCATTCGCCGAACTGGCAGCCATCCTCGCCGAGCACCACGACACGCTGACGGCCGTGCTCGAGCCGGGCGCGCTGGAGGCCCGCCACGTTCGCTGTCTTACCGACGACTGGTGGAACGGATATCCGCCGAAGACTGCGCGCGAGTTCGCGGCCTGCCTGAGTGCTGCGCACGTGAACCGCCTTGCGGACGATGCCGACTACCGGACGCCATGGGAGCGCGGCGATGACGGCGCGCTCGTTTCGTATGAGCTCGACATGATCCGGCGCAGCGCCGCCAACATGAAGAAGCTCGATTTCATTGCAATGGAGAAATCAGCATGACTGCCCGAGAACTCAGCGGCCTGACTGCCTTCGTGACCGGCTCAGGACGCGGCCTAGGCCGCGTGATGGCCGAACGCCTGGCCGAGCTTGGCGCAAACGTCGCGATCCACGATCTCGATTGGACACGGCCATCCCAATATGGCGAATTCGCAGACCTCGGCGAATCCGCAAGGGGTTTGGAAAAGCATGGGACACGGGTGACCGCGGTCACGGGCAACATCGGCGACAAGCAAGCCGTCGCCGAAATGAAGCGGAAGATCGAGGCGGACCTCGGCGATGTGCACGTTCTGGTCAACTGCGCCGGCGGCGACATCGGCGCCAAGGGAGTAAAGCCCAGTCCCAACAACGCGCTCGACATCGACTATGACGACATCAAGGTGCTGACCGAGAACAATCTCATCGGCACGATGCTGGTCTGCCAGGCGTTCATTCCGCCTATGGTCAAGCGCGGCTCAGGCTCGGTGATCAACATAGCCTCAGCGGCAGCGCATATCGGATGCTCGCCGGAGGTGGTCTACTCGACGCTCAAGGCGGCCGTCGTCCATTATACGCGCTGCCTCGCCAAGGAATTGATCGACGATGGCGTGCGCATCAATGCGGTAAGCCCCGGCGCCACCAAGACGGCACGCTTCCAAGCGAGCCGCGTGGTCGATCCGGAGCGCATGGATTCGAGTAAGAAATCGCTAAACCGGTATGCGGAGCCCGAAGAGATCGCCGAAGCGGTGGCCTTCCTCGCCGGTCCGCGCGCGCGCTTCATCAACGGGCAGGTCATCCGCGTCGATGGCGGTTTCACAATCTTCCCAGGTTGAATCACGGCCGTTCACACGGCGAATTGTCGGGCTGAGCGCACCCCAATGAGCAGGGCCACCACGGCCCATTGCCGACCTTACTTCGTTGATGGGTTGCAACCTGCTCGCAGAGCCCACGAAGCGACGGGCGAGTTCGGCAACCGAAAATTCTCTTGGCGACACGCTGACGTTACAGCCCGCTTGTATGCACCCACGCAATGGCTCAGATTGTTTGGGTCCGGTCTACTCTGCGCCCTGAGAAGGCGAAGATTTCCGGATCGAGGCGCTGGGGCACTGCGCGCCACGGCAGAGCGGGCGAACCGCTCCCGTCTACACGTTCAGAGGCGGAACATTAGAGGTTGGGGGCACAGATGAGGCAAGAGAACGACGTTGAGAAGTGGGTGCGCACGCTGCGTGCTCGAGCACCTGACGACGCGGCCGAATTGCTTGCCCGAGAGTCTCCCGAGTTCATCCGGGACCTATTGAAGTTGTTGCCGGATAGGCACGCCCGGAAGGTGGCGGAGCATTTGCCATCGCATATGAGGCCTGTCACGCCTTATGGCGACGGCAAGGATATCGCGTTCCCCGGGTCTGTCATCGAGCTGATGGACCCGATCCCCGCCAGCGTTCCTGTCGGAACGACGGTAGCCGCCGCGGTCGAGGCCGTCAGGCGCGCGCAGGTGCCGACCGAGTTGACTTACCTCTACATCACGGACGCGGGCGATAAACTCGTTGGCCTGGTGGTCCTGCGCGATCTGATGCTGAGCGAACCGGCCGCCACGGTCGATCAGATCATGCTGCCGAAACCGTTCGCCCTTCACGTCGATATGCCTTTGGGTGAAGCCTGCACGGCGGCGGTACGCCGTCACTACCCCGTCTATCCCGTGGTGAACGTGGAGAACCGGCTGCTCGGGCAGGTTCGCGGCTGGCGGCTGTTCGAGCAGCAAATCATCGAGATTTCTGCCCAGCCTGGCCAGATGGTGGGTGTCCAGAAGGAGGAGCGTTCTTTCACGCCCCTGGTTTCAGCCTTCTTGAAACGTCATCCGTGGCTGCAGCTCAACCTGCTGACGGCCTTCATAGCCGCTTTCGTGGTCGGGTCGTTCACAGGCACGATCGAGAAGATCGTCGCTTTGGCGGCGTTCCTCCCGGTGCTGGCCGGGCAAAGCGGAAACACCGGCTGCCAGGCACTGGCCATGACGTTGCGTGGTCTCGCCTTAGGGGATGTGGACAAACGACCAAAGCTGCACCTGGTGCTGAGGGAGGGGGTGCTCGGGATCGCCAACGGCGTGCTCGTCGGTCTCGTGGCGGCCGCGGCCATGTGGTTCTACGCGTCGCGGCAACCGGAGTCGGCAGCCCAGGCGCCCATGCTGGCGCTTGTGATCCTGCTCGCAATGTCCGGATCGTGCCTCATGTCCGGGATCTCCGGCGTGCTGATCCCGTTGGGCCTGCGGCGGGTCGGCGCCGATCCGGCCGTGGCTTCCGCGATCTTCCTTACCACGGTTACCGATATTGTAGGCATGGGCCTGATGCTGGGGCTTGCCACTACGCTCGTGCTGTAGTGGCGCACATTTACGCAGGCCGTCCTGAGAAGCATCGCCCGCCAGCTCTCCGAGCGCTTGCGCAACGCGGCGGAAGACCTTCGGATGAGCTGCATGCGACCCTGATGCGTCAAGCGGCGACCAGATACGTGCAGAATCGCGCAAACAATATTGATCTTGTCGGCTGCGCAATCCACGGCTCATTATGATTTGGCTTAGTTGCCGTTTGTAGCGAATACTTAATCGAAGTCCAGCAACGCTGAGAAGATGTTTGACCAACCAGCGTAGGCGAAATGCGAATGAACCCGATAGTTTGTTGCGCAGCTGCAACAGCTACTGAAGACTCGGAGATCTCGTGACAGTTCCGTCGCTTTTTTTCGTGCAGGCGTGCTAGATCCGCTGCACTAGTCGGGTTGGGTGGGGTTCTCGGCATGCATTCCTCGTTTTCAATGATCTTCGGCTTCGCCGCGGCGCTGCTCTGTGCCAGCATATTGCCGGCCGGCGCACAAGGTCTCTATCCGGCCTACGACGATGCGTTTTCGGCCCGCGTTGCCAATCCGACCGACAACGGGACGCTAGCTCAATTCGTCACAGTTGCCGTCAACGCAGGGCAGTACGATCAGGCGATCTCGTCGATCGAGCAGTATCTGATCAAATATCCTCGCGATGCGCGCGCGCGCCTCGCGGCCAGCCGATTGTACTATCATGTCGGATCCTATGAATTGGCCCGGCGGCAGGTGCAGTACGGCCTCGAGGTCGGGGACCTGCCCGCGGATGAGCAGCTGGACGCCGTTCGCCTGCTCGCCCGCATCGAGCGCGCGTTACTTGGCGTCACCTGGGAACTCGCTCTGACTGGCGGCATGTTCAGCGCATCCACCGATTTTGAGCCGGGCGGGGCCGAAGACGACCGCACCTTGGTCTCGCCCTATGGGCGGGCGGACGGCTTTGTCCGGTGGGATCTCGGCACGCCAAGTGCTGATGCACTTGTCCTCTCGGGATCGTTGACGGCGACACAGCGCTTTTTCACAGAAGACCTGTCGGTTCCCGGTGCCGAGGAGACTTTTATCCACGGTAACGCCGCCATTACCCTGGACAAGGGGCTGCCCAACAGCGGGATCGATTCCCTGCGGCTGCTACTTTCCGCGTTTACCGTTACAGATCGCTTCGACAACGATGTCCACGAGACCGGCGTCGGCCTCAGTGGACGCTTCCTCGTTCGCCCCACAGTCGAGACGACGCTTTTCGCAGGTGCTGGCTACATCGATCTAAGCGGCTCGAAAGGCATCTTCGCCGATAGCAGGGTCTTCTATGAGGCAGGCGGCAGCTACCGCTTCCGCAATGGCCAGGCGCTCGGACTGCGCCTGGTCGGCTCGAATGACTTCGCCTCCGGATCTGGCGAAATCGGCCGCAGCTATATGGGAGAGGTCCGCTACGGCGGCGTACTGATGGAAGTACCGGACCTGTTCGTATGGTCTCACCAGGTCGCCGTCTCGGCCGGCCACAGCGACACTCCCGACTTGTCCGTCGGCATCGGCACGAACATAGAAAGTGACTTCTGGCGCATTGCCTCGGAAAGCGATTTTCAGCTCACTGATTGGCAGAAGGTCAGTGTCGACCTCGCCTATCGCGAAACCGACTTCGATATCGCTAGCGGCGACCGGAATTCATTCGAATTGCTCGTGAGCTACACGTTGACGCTCAACTGAAAGAGGCCGCGATGAGGACCCTGTATCGTCAGATAGCCACTTGTATCGCCTGCCTTGCCTTTGCGGCACCATCTGTCGCTGAAACGGTCGGGTCCATGACGGCCTACCAGACCAACATCATCCGTAATGACGGCGAGGCGATGAACGTCGGCGCTGGCGTCGAACTCGGCGACCACCTGCGTAGCAATGTCACCGGTCTCGGAATGCTCGTGTTCCGGGACGAGTCGAGCGCCAAGATTGGTCCGAACACCAGCCTGACGATCGATGAATTCGTCTACAATCCGGGGTCCCGATCAGGAAAGATCGACATCAGGATGAACAGCGGCCTGGCCCGTTTCTACGGCGGTCAGGTTTCGAAGGGCGGCGACATGCGAGTTGCGACGCCACACATGGTGCTCGGAGCCAGAGGCGGCATCATTGAAGTGCTTGTGATAGCTGGTCAGACCGTAGGCATACTGCGCGCCGGCCGCATGACCTGCATGATGAATGGCCGCAAGCTCGTGGTCACAAACCCGGGCCACGCCTGCACGTCGGACAATGACAAACTGCTGACCGGCTACGGCGGTATCGACGCCTTCCCGATATTGGACAGCATCGAGCGGATAGCCGGCACCGGCCTCCCAGGCAAACCGGGTCCGGGGCTGGACGTAAACGCGATTTGTGCGTCAGCACTCGGCAACTCGCTCAAGGCCTGCAAGTCCACCGACGGGGCATTGCCCGGCGTGGCCATGGAGTTCCCTGACAGCCCAGCGCCCCCTGTAGGCAGCGGGGTGGATGAGGATGACTGCTATCCCGACTGCCGGTAGGCCCGGCCGGCCGGCATGAGCCCCTTGGCTGATTGGCGGCGGGCTGCCCGGCGCAAGCTTCCGGGTCTTGCGGTCGTACTCTTGCTGCTCGCTTGCCATTTTGCTTTCGACGGGCCGCTATCGCGCCTGCGCGAGCGTACGTATGACTTCTACCAGTTCCTCGCCCCGCGCGAGGCGACGAGCAATCCTGTTGTGATAGTCTCGATAGACGACGCGAGCCTTAAGGCATATGGGCGATGGCCCTGGAACCGTGGCCTTTTGGCCGACCTGGTCGACGGTGTCGCCGAGTCCGGTGCCGCGGTGATCGGGCTTTCGCTGGTGCTGCCTGAGGCTGACATCTCTCCTGATGGTATCGCCGGAGACAAGCGCCTCGCGAGCGCACTGGCGAAACATCGAACGGCGCTCGCCGTCAGCCTGGGCAATGAGGCGACCGTATCAGAAGCAGAGCCCAAAGCCGGTTGGTCGATCGTCGGGCAAGTACCCGAGACGCTTCCTGGCTTCACCGGTCTGACAGGCTCGCTTCCAGATTTCTCGACCGCCGCTGCAGGCCTCGGCGTCATTCGCACTTCGCCGGATCCCGACGGCGTATTGCGCCATGTGCCGCTGCTCTGGCTCCGAGATACGGCTCAAGGCGTGCAACTCTGGCCGTCCTTCGCGCTCGAACTCCTGCGCCTCTACGCCGGAGAGAACGGCTACGTGGCTCGGATGAATGCCGCCGGGTTTGACGCGCTCAGGATGGCCGGGTCCATTGTGCCACTCGAGCCGCAGGGCAGCATCCGCCTCTGGGAAACCGACACTAACACGCCGCGCATATCTGCCAGTGATATCCTTTCGGGCCGCGGCAATCCGCTGCTGCGGAACGCCATCGCCATTGTTGATCTGTCGGCCGTGGGATTGACCCAGTATCTGCCCACGCCGACGCGTCCGGCGCGACCAGGCGTGGACATCCACGCTGATGCAATCGGCCAGATCCTTGCCGGGCGCTATCTTGTAGAGCCAACGCTAGCGCGTACGCTGGAGCGGCTGTGGTTGGTCCTCAGTGGCATCGTTTTCATCGGGCTTTCAGGAGTGCTCGCCGAGCGTGTCGCGCTCGGCGCACTCGCTCTGGCGCTCCTGGCTGCCACGCCCTTCGCGTTCGGCGCTCTCGAATACAGCCTGCAGGGTGCACTCTATGATCCATTGCAGCCGGCGCTTGCGACGATCCTCGTAGCCGGCTTCGAAGGCTATGTCCTCTACAGGCGCAGCGAGCAGCGTCGGTCCACCCTGGCACGGCAGTTTTCCCAATATCTGTCGCCCTCCGTGGTGCAGCGCCTCGCAAATTCGGACACCGAAGCGATCCTGTCCGGAGAAAAGCGCGAGATCACAATCCTGCTGAGTGACATACGCGGCTTCACGACGATGAGCGAACAACTCGGTGCCCAAGAAATCGGAAAGGTGGTCAATCACTTTCTCGGCCTTGCGACCGATGAGATACTCAAGCGCGACGGGACGATCGACAAGTTCATGGGCGATGCCGTGCTAGCCTTCTGGAACGCGCCGCTTGATCAGCCAGATCATCGCGAGCGCGCGCTCGAGGCGGGGCTTGCCCTGATCGAACGGGTGAAGCGCGAAAATGCCGGTTTCGCCGCGCGCGGGCATCCCTCCATCGAAATCGGCGTCGCCATCGAGACTGGCATCTGCTCCGTAGGGAATTTCGGCTCCGAACGGCGCTTCGATTACACCGCGATCGGCTCGCCGGTGAACCGCGCGGCACGGCTCGAGTCAACGACCAAAAAGCTGAGGATCCCTCTGGTGCTTGGTCCCGGATTTGCGCAGGGAGCATCAATGCCAGTTGTGCAGGCAGGTGTGTTTGAACTGCAAGGCTTCAAGGGCGAGGTGTCGATTTTCACCGTTCCGGAGATGTACGCCTCGTCGCGATCTGCCGAGGAAGTCGTATGATGTTTGGCACCGGCTCAACTCGCTACCTCATTGGCAGCCGGCGAGCGAAAGCCAAGGGCGGCGGAAATCCGATGGGCGGCCTGGGCTACCATGTCGCCCAGTTCGCTTATGCGTTCTTCCGGCACCCGGTTTTCCGGGGCGGCGATGTTCAGCGCCGCGATTATCTTACCCGGTGCCACGAAAACCGGTGCGGTGATCGGCGCCGTTCGGGCCCAGGATGGCGAAAATCATGCCGCGCGGCACATCGAGATCG
This sequence comes from Mesorhizobium sp. M6A.T.Cr.TU.016.01.1.1, assembly GCF_003952585.1. Classification (NCBI taxonomy): domain Bacteria; kingdom Pseudomonadati; phylum Pseudomonadota; class Alphaproteobacteria; order Hyphomicrobiales; family Phyllobacteriaceae; genus Mesorhizobium; species Mesorhizobium sp. M6A.T.Cr.TU.016.01.1.1. Next base: position 3,789,112 of record NZ_CP034452.1, on the reverse strand, counting down.
ATACCATCGACGGCGCGCAGCTTGCCGAACGTTTTGACGAGGCCGCGGGCGGAAATGGCTGACTGGGCAAGACCCGTGGAGGACAAGCCCATAGGAGAAGTTTCGTTCATGCAATCATCCAGCAGTCGCGAAATAAAGGCCAATTTCGGCGCGATGGCTGTCGTCAATTCCTCGGCAGGCGCACGAGCTTATCGTCTGGCTTGTCCTCATGCTAGAGGCTCCAACCATGTACCACTACTTGGCCGCCGAGGCTGAAGAGCCGGTCAGATCATATGTCGGACGGATCTCTACTCATCGCTGGGTTTCTCATTCGATCACGGCGCAGGCCTGACGATTTCCGGCATCACCGGCAGGCTGGCTTTTGTAGTCGTCCTGTCCGCCGTGGATCATCAATGCCTTGCCTCGTATTGCCGTTTCTCCACCGTCCAGTTTGACCATGCTGTTGAAAGCCTGGGCACGCAAAACGCCGTCGGCGCCGACCCGCTGATTTGGCATGTCGCCCGCGTGCGGGCCTTTTCCAGTGAGATATCCATGTTCGGCATTCGTCGGATTGAAGTGCCCACCTGCCGAGTCATGGCCGGTCTGATGGTCGCACTTTCCGGTTTCATGAACATGGAACGCGACCCATTCACCCGCCGGCAGTCCTGTTACGTCCAACGCTATCAGCACACCCTGCGCTGTCTCGGTCAGCGTGGCCGTTCCGTTCTTCTCGCCAGCCATGTTGACGAATTCGGCTTTCGCGGTCGCGGTGTCCTGAGCCGCTGCAGGCATCGCGACCGCCAGCGCCAATCCTGTTGTTGCAAGCAAATTTTTCATCAGTTGGCCTCCGGTTGTACAAGGACCCCAAACAACAACGGGGCCTCTTCGTTCCATTTGGGAATGTCTCCGGCACGGCCGCCAGAGAAGCGGGTGATGCGTAGAACTCGATAGTCTCCGTGTATAAGTGAAGTTTCACGACGTTGGTTTACACCAATTCGAAGAGTTCCGCGGTTTGCCAACCTGCCAGCAGTATGATGAGAATACCAATGAGCCTGAGAAGCGTCTTTTCAACGATTGTTTTCACTACCAGTCCGGCCATCGGCGCTGCGACCACGCCGCCAAGGATCAAGCCGGCAACGGGGATTAGATTTTCCATCAGCCCCCCAGCCTCCTCCCAATGGCCCGTTAGTAACGCAAACAAGAAGGTCAGAGACACCGAGAACGTGATGAGGAACTCGCTGGCATTTACCGTGCCAATAACGTAGCGGGGCGTCCCGCCAAAACCGAGAAGCCCGGTCGTCACTATGGGTCCCCACCCGCCACCGCCTGCGGCATCGAGAAATCCACCACCAAGCCCAAGGGGAGGTACCACGCCTGCCGGGACCGGATTGCTTGGGATCCGCCGGAATGAACGGAACAGGAGCCAAGCTCCGACCAGCGCAAGGTATGTGGTCACATACGGCTTCATGACGGCTCCTTCAAACGAGGTGAGCACAAAAGCGCCGAGGACGCCGCCGATCACGCCAAATGGCATCAGCCGCCAGAAAAGCTTCCAGTCAATGTTGCGGTGATAGAGGTGAGCCGAACCTGAGGCCGCAGTGGTAAACAGCTCAGCAGCGTGAACTGAAGCCGAAGCGTGTGCAGGAGACACGCCAAACCCCAGTAGTGTTGTCGAGGAAACAACGCCGTAGGCCATGCCGAGAGCCCCGTCCACGGCTTGAGCTACAAACCCCACGAACGCAAAAAGAAGAAATTCTTGCATTTGGCTCTCCGATAAAAGCGCGGGTCGTAATTGGCGAAGAGGAACCCGCCGCGTGCAACATATGCAATTGCGTCTTCATGCTTCCACAATTCACTAAACGCCTGGCATCGATAATGGTGACGACGAACGGGAAACTGTGCGCTCGACCGACGCCTTTCCTCATATCTTCAAAGTCATGTAGACTCTCAAAATATTGAGAGCGATCTCGAACAGGTTGCCAGGTTTAGCACCCTCTTAAGTTGAAGCCGCGCATTAATCTACCGTCCTCGAAAGACCATGCCAATCGCTCAAGCGATGCTATCTTTGATGATGCCATGCGGTAGCGAGACGACCTGAGCGACCACTGCTGAGGCAGCCGCCTCTGACCTAGGGTTTCACGGGTCGTGACGCATACTTGCAGCTCCACCCTTTATCTGTTTAATTGCCGCCATCCACAGGGGTGCTCCGTATCGTCGGGGCTGAGAGATGGGCTGCAAGCCCGTAAACCCTAGAGCTGATCTGGATAATACCAGCGGAGCGAGGCGGGCGATGTTTTCTGGCGCACAGATTTTTCTTTTTCCGATGTCCGGCGATTTCGTGGGCCCGCCCGAGGACCATATCACGATCGACCTCACGGTCGCGGCCAACGGCCCGACCCCGCGCTGATCTTTCGCGCCGGAGGTCTCGCATGTCCCAGTCTTTCTCCGTTGCGCCGCGAATCGCAGCCTTGTTCGCCAAGGTCGGACCGGCCTTGCTATCGGTCGGCACGCTGGTTTTGGCTTGGGAGCTCTATGCGCGCATCTCGGGCATCTCGCCCACTACGCTGCCGGCGCCGTCACGAGTCCTCGCCCAAGCCATCCAGCAGCGCCAGGCGCTGTTCGACAACACCGTGCCGACCATCAGCGCCACATTGGCGGGTTTCGCCTGCTCGCTGGCCGTTGCCTTCATCCTTTCGGTGCTGATCGACTTCTTCAAGCCGCTGCGCCGCGCCCTGTTCCCGGTATTCATTATCAGTCAGATCCTGCCGCTGGTGGCGATTGCCCCCCTGGTCGTTCTTTGGTTCGGCTTCGGGCTGACGCCGAAGATCATGCTGGTCGCGCTCGTGACCTTCTTTCCCATGCTGGTCGCGCTGGTGCAGGGTTATGAATCGACGGATCGGGACATCTCGGCGCTTCTGAGTTCGATGGGCGCTTCCCGCATGCGCATTTTCCTGCTGGCCCGCCTGCCCTCCTCGCTGCCCTATTTCTTCGCCGGGCTGCGCATCTCGATCACCTATGCTGTGGTCGGCGCCATCTTCGCGGAATATGCCGGCGCGGCCAAAGGGCTCGGTATCTACATGCTCAACGCCAAGAACAATTTCCGGCCCGATCTCGTGCTCGCGGCCGTGCTGGTCAGCGCGTTGCTCACGCTGGCCCTGTTTGCCGCCACGGTGCTGATCCAGCGCGCCGCCATGCCATGGGAACGGCTCGATGCCGCGCGAAAATCATGAACAGGCGGCTGGAATTGCGCCAGATCAGCAAAAGTATTGGCGATGTCGACGTGCTTGCCGGCATCACCCTGCATGTCGAGCCGGGCGAATTCGTTTCAATCCTCGGCCCCTCCGGAGCCGGCAAATCCACGATCTTCAGGTTGCTGACGGGCGGTCTCGAAGGCCACGACGGCGGCATCGACTTCGACGGGCGGCCACTGGCCGACGCGCGCCGACCGTTTGCCTTCATGCCGCAGCACGACGCCCTGATGCCCTGGCGCACGGTTATCGACAACACCGCGCTCGGCCTGGAAGTCCAGGGCATGTCCCGTAAGGCGGCGCGCGACAAGGTGGCGCCGCTCTACGGCGAATTCGGCCTTGCGGGCTTCGAGCAAAAGTATCCGGCGCAGCTTTCGGGCGGAATGCGCCAGCGCGCCGCGCTGTTGCGTACCGTCGTTCAGAACCGCGCCATGCTGTTGCTCGACGAACCGTTCGGCGCACTCGACGCCCTCACGCGCACCGGCATGCAGCGCTGGCTTCAGACGATGTGGGACCGACACCGCTGGACCGTGCTGCTGATCACCCACGATGTCCGCGAGGCGGTCTTCCTGTCCGACCGCATCTATGTGCTGAGCGGCCGCCCTGCCCGCGTGCTGCGCGAAGTCGCCATACCTCTTCCGCGCCCGCGCAAGGATCTTGCCTCGCCGGAAGCCAGCGCCATCGAAGCCGACATCCTTCATACGCTTCTCGATCCACAGCCCGCCCAAAGGACATGACCATGCTTTCAAGACGCCTCTTCATCGCTGCCGCATTGATCACCGGGCTCGGACCCGTCACATCCGTCTGTGCCCAGCAGACTGTCACCGTCGCTCTCGACTGGACGCCGAACACAAACCATGTAGGACTCTATGTCGCCCGGGCGAAAGGCTTCTACGCTGAGGCCGGGCTCGACGTGCAGATCCTGCCCTATACCGACACTGCGGCCGGTACGCTGATCGCCAACCGCGTGGCCGATTTCGGTATACTGGGATCCATAGGATTGTTCACCCAACGCACGGCCGGCGCCGACCTCGTCGCTACCTACGCCATCATGCAGACGGAAACCGGCAGGCTGGCCTTCAATGCGGACCGCGCCGATATACAATCCCCCAGGGACCTGGACGGCCTGACCTATGGCGGTTTCGGCAGCGCCTGGGAGAATGCGCTGATCGGCACCATCATCCGCCATGATGGAGGCGAGGGCAAATTCGAAACGGTGACGCTGGGCACCTCTGCCTATGAGGCCTTGGCCAATGGCGCAGTCGATTTTACGCTCGAAGTCTACACTTGGGAGGGGATCAAAGCGGAGCTTGACGGCAAGGCCCAGCGCGCCTTCCGCTACGCGGATTTCGGCGTGCCCGACCAACACACCAATTTCATTGGCTCGAGCCGCGCCTACCTCGAGAAAAACGAGGACACGGCAACCGCGTTCATCGCCGCGACCAGGCGCGGCTACGCCTTCGCCGTCGAACATCCGAAAGAAGCGGCTGATATGCTGATCGGAGCAAACAGCGACGTGCTGACCAACCGTCCGTTGATCGAGGCATCACTGAAGGCGCTGGTCGACGGCCACTATCTGCAAAGCCCCGCCGGGGCGATCGGCACGATCGATCCCGCAAAGATGGAGGCTATCGGCGACTACCTGTTCAAGGCCGAAATCCTGCGCGACGGCGATGGAAACCCGGTCAGCGAACGACCCGATTTCGCAGCCTATTACAGCAACGCCTATCTGGCCGACCAAAAATGAGCCCGCCGCGGCTCATGCATCTCAATGCCGTGATCTTCGGCCTCGGCAGTCACGAGGCCGGTTGGCGCATGCCCGAAAGCGACCCGCTTGCCTCGACCAGCCTGGCCTACTGGGTCGATATCGCCCGGCGCGCGGAGGCTGCCGATTTCGACGCTCTGTTCCTCGGCGATGTGCTGGCCTTGCAGGGTGGCGCCGATCGGCATCTTTCCGACGCGATGGATCCGCTGCTGATCCTATCGGCGATCGCTGCCGTCACCAGCAGGATCGGACTGATCGGGACTGCATCGACCAGCTTCGATCACCCTTTCCACCTCGCCCGGCGCTTCGCCTCTCTCGACCACATCAGCAAAGGCCGTGCGGGCTGGAACATCGTCACCTCGTCCAACGTGCTCGAGGCCCGTAACTTCGGACTGGACGCCATGCCGGAGCATGACGAGCGCTATGCCCGCGCAGCCGACGTGGTCGACGCAGCCATAGCGCTCTGGCAAAGTTGGGCTCCCGATGCGCGGACGCCGGACAAGGCCGCCGGGCGATACTTCGATCCTGACAAGGTCCGGCCCGTCGATCACGCCGGTCCGTTCGTGCGCACCGCGGGCCCGCTCAACGTGCCGCGATCGCCCCAAGGTCGGCCGCTCCTGGCGCAGGCCGGCTCGTCGGAAGCTGGCCGCGCCTTCGCCGCCCGTTACGCCGACATCGTGTTCACCGTCCAGGCGACGCTGACGGAAGCGCAGGACTTCTATCGCGACATCAAATCACGAGCGGCCGACAGAGGGCGCAATCCGGACACGATCCTGGTCTTTCCGGGGATCGTGCCGATCGTCGCGCATACCAGGCAAGCAGCCGAAGAGCGGCTGGCAGAACTGAACGGCTCTGCCGTAACCGACCACGTACTTGCCAAGCTCGGCGAATTCCTTGGCGAGGATTTAACCAATGCCGATCTCGATGCGCCGCTACCGCCCCCGTTGAACACACGGCCGAACCAGTCCAGCCAGAGCCGGGTCGGCGTGCTGGTTGGAATCGCAAGGCGGGACAGGCTGACCCTGGGCCAGTTGCTCATGCGCCTCGCAGCTGGCCGCGGTCATCTGCTTGCCGTTGGAGATGGCCGCGATATCGCCGACACGATGCAGCAATGGTTCGAGGGCGGAGCGGCCGACGGTTTCAACGTCATGGCGCCCGTCATGCCCGGCGACCTGCAAAGCTTCATCGACGGTGTGATGCCTTTGCTGGAGCATTCGGACGTTTTCGACGCTGGCGGTAAGCGCACACTTCGCGAGCGATACGGTCTTCCAAGTCTCTAGGTCTGGAATCCAAACCCAATCCCGTTCGTCGATGAGAGCGCCGTAAGCCATCAGGCGCTACTTTGCCTACAGGTCATCACCGTCCATCGCCACATCGATTCTCCCACGCAATCCGGCTCGGTCAATGCGCCGGTGTCGACCGCTTCCACCGTTATGTCCCGCCCTTTCGAGAAGGCCGGAATTGACACCCTCGCATAGCCATGCTCCTGGCAGTCCAGACCTTCGAACAGAAAAAGCGTCCCAATGCTTCGTGGATTTTTCTCCTACTACCGCCCCTGGAAGGGTCTGTTCATCCTGGATTTCTGCTGTGCGGTTCTGTCTGGCATGCTGGAACTCGGGTTCCCGATGGCAGTCAAGGTGTTCGTCGACGAACTGCTGCCGACGCAGCAATTGCTGCTGATCCTTGCTGCGTCGGCCGGCCTGCTTGCCATCTATGTGTTGAACACCGGACTGATGGCGGTCGTGGTTTACTGGGGTCATATGCTCGGCATCAACATCGAGACCGAGATGCGCCGGAAGAGCTTCGATCACCTGCAGAAGCTCTCGTTCCGCTTCTATGACAACCACAAGACCGGCCACCTCATCGCCCGCGTCACCAAGGACCTGGAGGAAATCGGCGAGGTCGCCCATCATGGCCCGGAAGACCTGTTCATCGCGATCATGACTTTCCTCGGCGCCTTCGCACTGATGTTCCTGGTCAATCCGCAGCTTGCATTGATCACAGCGGCAATTGTGCCGCTGGTCGCCTGGGTGACAAGCCGCTATGGCGCGCGCATGACGCGCAACTGGCAGGCGCTTTACGGGCGGGTCGGCGATTTCAATGTTCGCATCGAGGAGAATGTCGGCGGCATGCGGGTGGTGCAGGCGTTCGCCAATGAAGACCACGAGCGTAATCTTTTCGCGCGTGACAATGCCAGCTACCGCAAGACCAAGCTCGATGCCTATCGCATCATGGCCGCCAGCACGTCGCTGAGCTACATGAGCATGCGGTTGATCCAGCTGGTGGTAATGATCGCCGGAAGCTACCTCGTGCTGCGCGGCGAACTTTCCAGTGGCGGTTTCGTTGGCTTCCTGCTCCTGGTCAATGTGTTCTTCCGGCCGATCGACAAGATCAATTCGGTGATTGAAACCTATCCGAAAGGCATCGCCGGATTCCGCCGCTATGCGGCTCTCCTCGACACTGAGCCCGACATCGCGGATCGGCCTGGCGCGGTTGATGCACCGACGCTCCGAGGTGATATCAGCTACCGGGATGTCACCTTCGGCTATAGCGGCGAACGGCCGGTTTTGAAGAACATCGATCTTGACATAACAGCAGGACAGACCATCGCCTTCGTCGGGCCGTCCGGCGCCGGCAAGACGACACTGTGCTCACTGCTGCCGCGCTTCTACGAAGTCGACAGCGGCGCCATCACAATCGACGGTTTGGATATCCGCGACATGACGCTGGCCTCGTTGCGCGGCCAGATCGGCATCGTGCAGCAGGACGTGTTCCTGTTTGGCGGCACGATCCGCGAGAACATCGCCTATGGCCGGCTGGACGCGGTCGAAAGCGAGATCGTCGAGGCCGCGCGCCGCGCGCGCCTCCACGAACTCATCGCTTCCCTGCCGGAAGGCCTCGATACGATCATTGGCGAGCGTGGCGTAAAACTGTCGGGTGGTCAGAAGCAGCGCCTGGCAATCGCGCGTATGTTCCTGAAGAACCCGACAATCCTCATCCTGGACGAGGCGACGTCGGCACTCGACACGCAGACCGAGCGGGAGATCCAGCAGTCGCTGGCAGAACTTGCGCAGGGCCGGACCACCTTGGTGATCGCGCACCGGCTGGCGACGATCCGCAATGCCGATCGCATCGTCGTGGTCGCCGAAACGGGCATCGTCGAACAAGGTCCCCATGATGAACTGGTCGCGCGCGGCGGTGCCTACTCACGACTAGGCGCGGCTCCGGACTGACGTGATGGCTTCGTGTCGCGCTTTGACGCCGGTTCCGCTTCGGGTTGGTCGTTCAATCGTTTCTTGAGGATGTCAATGAGGCTGATGGTGACCGCGATCACCGCAGGGCCAAGGACGAGCCCGGATGCTCCAAAGAGAACGATGCCACCGACCGCGCCGATAAAGGCCACCACCGTGTGGAGCCGCAGCCGGCTCCCGACAAGCATCGGATAGAGCAGATTGTCGATGCCGGCGACGATGACGCCGCCCCAGATGGTCAGTATCGCCGCGCTCGCCCAAGCCCCTTCCAGCGCGAGATAGATCGCTGCCGGCACCCAGATCACGAATGCGCCGAGCACTGGCACGATGGCAAGAAGTCCCATTACCAGACCCCAGAAGACCGGAGTTGGCAGGCCCAGCCACCAGAACATCAGGCCGCCCAGCGTTCCCTGCACAGCGGCGACAAACACGGTGCCTATCAGGATCGCATGTACCGTCTCGGCAAGGCGGGACAGTATGTATGCCGTCTCCGGTACACGCAGGGGCGAGAGACCCTCGATCCCCTGTAGAGCGGGTTCGCGGTCCCGCAGGAAATAGAACAGCAGATAGAATGTCAGCACGAACATCACGGCCTGATTGATCGAGCCGCGCAAAAGCGATGTGCTTTGTCCCGTCAGCCATTGTACAAATGCGGCGACCGTACCGGCTGGATCGACTTGGTTCTCGATCCACTGGGCAACGGCCGAAAGCCTGGGATAGTTCGACATGAAGCCGTCTGCGTTCCAACCCCGGATGACCTCCTCCAGATAGGTAGCGCCGTTTACCGCCTCGCGAACAAGCTGCTGTGCCACGAAGATGAGCGGCAGGCCGACGGCAATCGCCGCGACGCTCACCGATATCAGTGCAGCCAGGTTTCGATTCCTGAGCCTTTCCTCGACCCGCCGATGGGCCGGATACAGAATGATTGCCAACACCAGCGCCCAGGTCAATGCGGGCAAAAAAGGCAACGCCAAGAGATAGCAGACATACAGACCGATCGCCGTCGCAGATACGATGCCGAGCAATCTCATCTGTTTCATATCGGGCATTTGTTTCAGGTCGGGCATCTCTCGCCGTCTCGCAAACCAGACGAGCCTAGTGGATTTCCTGACAGAATGGCAGCTGCCGTTGCCGTACCTACGGCTAGGTCGCTGTCGAGTGTGACGAAAATGGCCCGGCCATTTTCTCGCTCTTCGGGCTCATTATGCTGATTGGGCGCCCGTGCGCGCTGGCTTCACAGGACCAATAGAAAAAAGGCCGGACTGTAAAAGTCCGGCCAAGCATGAAGGTTCAAAACCTCCAGAGGGGAACGCGCCGGATGCAATGGGAGGAAAACATCCGACGCAATCGGTATATGGGTCGGCACAGGTGACGTTTCAACGACATACTGTGGGCCACGTCAGCCGCTGCATAGAGCCACCAGCGCCGATTAAAAGTGCTCACGGCCCGCGTATCAGTTTTAGCGTGACAGCCATAACGGTTGGCAACTTTTTGCGCTATATGGCAGTTATCCGCCAGCCTCTGGACATAGCCGTGAAGGCTGAAGCCGTGATCGGTGTTCGCCATTGGAAGGCTTGATTGGGCTCGGCGAGGATGGCGCTAAACTTGGAAGATATTGCCTGCCGTCCGGCATTTCGTCGGTCAGTTCGGGCTCAGTCGCAGATGCTGCTCCAGGCCTACGAAGCCAACCCGCGGCTCGCTTCCGTGTTCGCTACGCAGCAGCGCTGGCTGATGGCTCACATCGGTCTTGCCTTGCACTTCAGACGGCAACCACATGACGATCGCACCAGACTGACGACCACACGTTTTATCGACATGATACACCGCTGTTCGGTGGCCAGCCGCAACACCGCCGACGCTTTCATAAAGGAGATGCTGCACTACAATTTCATTCGTGATCTGTCGACGAATAGAGACAGAAGGGTCCGCCCCCTGCAGCCGGCTGCGACCACTCTGGAAACGCTCGCCGGATGGGTCTTTGCCCATCTGAGAACGCTGGACAGTCTCGACGGCGGAAGTCGACTGACCACATTCGCCGCGAGACCGGACGCGCTTGCCAGATTGCAGCCGCTGGTGGCGGATGGCCTGCTTTCGTCCCATGCCGTGCGCGAGCCGAAACAGACCTTTTCCCTGTTCACCTGGCTTAACAATGGCGGCGTCGTCATGGATTGGCTGATGTCCGGCGTCGATCCCGACCATGCCGGCCTCGACCGAATTCCGACCGGCATTGTCTCGATCGGAGACTTCGCAAACTGGCTCAAGCTTTCCCGCACCCATCTTTCACGCAAATTGCGCGACGCCGAAAACCTCGGCAGCATCGGCTGGCTGGGTCAGCGGGGCCATTCGGTCATGTGGGTGTCGAACCATTTCTATCAGGAATACATGACCGCCCAGGCCGTGAAGCTCGCGATCATCGATGCGGCCTTCCAGAATTGCTTTCACAATCCAGGAACCCCGGAATAGAGAGCAACATGGCGATCGTGGCGGCCATTGCGACCGCCACGATCGGAGTTCTCAGTCGATGTCGAAGGATACGCCTTGGGCCAGCGGCAGCGCTTTCGAATAGTTCACCGTGTTGGTGGCGCGCCGCATGTAAGCCTTCCAAGCATCTGAGCCGCTCTCGCGGCCGCCGCCGGTCTCCTTCTCGCCACCGAAGGCACCACCGATCTCAGCCCCCGATGTGCCTATGTTGACGTTGGCGATACCGCAGTCGGACCCGTCGACGCCGAGGAAGCGCTCGGATTCCTGCAAGTCGCGGGTGAAGATCGACGACGACAGCCCCGCGCCGACCGCATTGTGCTCGTCGAGCACGGCGTCGAAATCCGAGTACTTCATCACATAGAGGATCGGCGCGAAGGTTTCTTCGGTAACCGGTGAGACCTGCTTGGGCATCTCGACCAGCGCCGGATGCACGTAATAGGCGTCGGGATGGCCGTTCTCCACCCGTGTGCCGCCGGTCACCTTGCCGCCTTGCGAAGCCGCCTCCTGCAATGCCTTCTGCATGGCATCATATGCTGCCTTGTCGATCAACGGTCCGACCAGCGCTGATGTCTCCAGCGGATTGCCGACCGAGACGCTTTCATAGGCCTTCTTCAGGCGCGGAACCAAGGCATCATAGATGCTTTCATGCACGAACAGGCGCCGCAGCGTCGTGCAGCGCTGGCCGGCCGTGCCCATGGCGCCGAAGGCGATGGCGCGCAAGGCCATGTCGAGATCGGCCGTCGGGCAGACGATGCCGGCATTGTTGCCGCCGAGCTCCAGCACGGCGCGGGCAAAGCGCTTCGCCAGCCGCGGACCGACATCCCTGCCCATGCGGGTCGAGCCGGTGGCCGAAACCAGCGGCACCTTGGGATGATCGACCAGGATTTCGCCGACAGCGCGGTCGCCGATCAGCACCGACGTCAGGCCTTCCGGAGCATCGCCGAAACGTTCTGCCGCACGCTTGAAGATCGCCTCGCAGGCGAGCGCCGTCAGCGGCGTCTTTTCCGACGGCTTCCACACCACCGCGTCGCCGCAAACCAGCGCCAGCGCTGCGTTCCACGACCACACCGCGACCGGGAAATTGAAAGCGGAGATGACGCCGACGACGCCCAGCGGATGCCAGGTCTCCATCATGCGATGACCCGGACGCTCGGTGGCGATGGTCAAGCCGTACAATTGCCGGGAGAGGCCGACGGCGAAATCGCAGATGTCGATCATCTCCTGCACTTCGCCGAGCCCTTCGGACGGGATCTTGCCGACCTCGATCGACACCAGCCGGCCAAGCTCGGCCTTGTGTGCGCGCAGTTCCTCGCCGAGCAGCCGCACCAGTTCGCCGCGTTTCGGCCCTGGCACCAGACGCCACGCCTGGAAGGCCATATGGGCCTTGTCGATGGTCTTTGCCGCATCGGCCGGCGAGATCGTCTTCAGCGCGGCAATCTGCTCGCCCGTGACCGGGCTGCGCACGATTAGATCACCGCCCGAAAGCGCGGCCTCGGCAACACCCAGTTTCGCCAGTAGCCCGGCTGTTTCCTTCGCAATCGTCATTCTCTGTCCCTTTCCAGATGCCGTCGCTCATGTGGCGTCGGTTAAAGCCTTGTGCCATGCCGTCCCTGTGCCGATCGGCACATCAGGCGCTGTCAAGGCGTGGCATTACTCGTTTCAGGGAAAAATCTCCACCCCGGCATGGTCTAAGCCAAGGTCGGACCGTTGAACCAGCGAGTCGTTCAGCGCGCTGTCTGCGCGGTTCCCCGCGCGGCGCCTTCCTTCATCAACCGGTCGATATGCATGCGGATATGCGCGGCCTCGGCTGCCGTGTTGGCAAGCGCGATGGCACGGTCGAAGGCGATGCGCGCCTCCTCGCCACGACCAAGCTGCATCAACAGGCCGCCCTTGAGGCCGAAGAAATGGAAATAGCCGGAAAGCCTCTGTTCCAGCGGCTCGATCATGGCAAGTGCCGCTTCCGGCCCGCGCACCTTGGCGACCGCGACGGCGCGATTGAGCGTCACCACCGGCGACGGCTGCATCTGTTCAAGCAGGCTATAGAGCAGGTCGATCTCGTTCCAGTCCGTATCCTCTGGCCTTGCCGCCCGCGCATGCAGGGCAGCGATCGCCGCCTGCACCTGGTAGGGACCGGGCTTCTGGTGGCGCAATGCCTTGTCGACCAGCGCTAGCCCCTCGTCGATCATCTTGCGGCTCCACAGGCTGCGGTCCTGGTCCTCGAGCAGCACGATCTCGCCGCTCTCGTCGAAGCGCGCCGGCGCACGCGCATGCTGGAGCAGCAGCAGCGCCGTCAGGCCCATGATCTCCGGCTCGGTCTGGAACAGCCGCAGCAGCAGCCTGGCCAGCCGGATCGCCTCTTCGCAAAGCGGGGCGCGGGCGGGAGCCTCACCGCTGTTGGTCGAATAGCCTTCGTTGAAGATCAGATAGACCATGGCGGCGACGGCGGCGAGCCGTTCCGAGCGCTCGACCGCACCGGGCGTCTCGAATGGCACGCCGGCATCCGCAATACGCGCCTTGGCGCGGGTGATGCGCTGCTCCATGGCGCTTTCGCCGACGAGGAAGGCGCGGGCGATCTGCTTGACGCTCAGGCCGGAGACGATGCGCAATGCCACAGCGATCTGCTGCGTCGCCGGCAGGTCGGGATGACAGCAGATGAACAGCAACCGCAAGATGTCGTCGCGGTAGTGCGCGCCGTCGAGCCGTTCGGCGATGTCGGTCTCGGCATCCTCCAGATCGGAGATCTGGTCTTCCTCTGGCAGCGGCGCCTGCTTGGCGCGCTTGCGCACCGCGTCGATGCCGCTGTTGCGCCCGACAAAGATCAGCCAGGCTGCCGGATCGCGCGGCGGGCCGTTTGTCGGCCAGTTCTTCAGAGCTCGCAGGCAAGCGTCCTGGAAAGCTTCCTCCGCCGCATCGAGATCGCGGAAGTAGCGCAGCAGCGCGCCCATCGCCTGTGGGCGGGCGGTGCTGATCGCCGTGCTGATCCAGGTAAGGTCGGTCATACGGAAACCTTGGCGGGATTGAAGAGCGAAACCGGCCGTATCTCGTAAGAGCCGCCGCTCGGGTTGACCTCGGAAAGCTCGCGCGCAAAGTCGACGGCCTCGTCGAGATCGGCGCATTCGAGCGTGTAGAAGCCGAGGAATTGTTCCTTGGTTTCGGCAAACGGGCCGTCGATGACGACCGCTTCGCCCTTGACCTTCCGCAGCGTTGTCGCAGCGGTCGTCGGCAGCAGCCGCGCCACCGGGCCAAGCCGGCCCGCCTGAGCGTATTTTTCCTGCACGCCCAGGAGTTTTTCCATGACAGCGTCATCTTGTTCCTTGCTCCAGGAGCAGACGACGTCTTCGGAGGCATAGCAGAGGATCGCGTAGAGCATGGGTGGTCCTTTCTCTGTCAAAGGACGAAACACTAGGACCTATCCCGACATGACGTCGACAAAAAATTACGCCCTGCACGGATCACGAAACTGCGGCTGCTCTGTCCGGTTCAGCTTTCCTGCGCCTTCAGCCATCTCAGTACGAGAGCCTCTTCGTCATCGAGACCGGGTATCGATCGTTTCCGCTTGTTCGCATCCGCTATTTCGGTGAGCAGCCGTCCTTCGGACCAGGCATCGAAAACTTGCGGGTGGATATAGCATCTGCGGCAGATGGCGCGCGTGTTGCCCAGCCGCTCGGCGACCTTGTCGATGAGGCCGTTCATCACCCGCTTCTGTTGTGCCTGGCTTTCGGGTCGTTCGGTTTGCGCAAACAGCGACGCAGCATGGATGGTGCCGCCCCAGGTTCGGAAATGCTTGGAGCTGAAATCGGCCCCTGCCATCTCCCTGATGTAGCGGTTGACGTCGTCGGAGCGGATCGGTCGCCTGCTTCCGTCCTCGTCGAGATACTGGAACAGCTTCTGGCCCGGCAGATCCTGGGCCCCGCGCACGATCCTGGCGATCCGGCGATCGACGAGCTTCAGCTTCCATTCCTTGCCGGACTTGCCTTTGAAAGCGAAACGCAGGCTCGAGCCATTGATGTCGACATGGCGGTCGCGCAGCGTGGTCAGCCCAAAGCTGTTGTTATCGCGAGCATAGGCGGCATTGCCGACGCGGATCATCGTGTTGTCGAGCAGCCAGACCACAGCAGCGACAACCCGCTCCAGCGGCAGGCCGTGACGGCGCAGATCGGCATCGATCTGGCGTCGCAGCTCGGGCAGGCTTTCTGCAAAGGCAACCAGGCTCGAATATTTTACGCCGTCACGCTCCTCCGCCCACAGCGCATGGTAGCGATATTGCTTGCGTCCGCGCTGGTCCCGGCCGGTCGCCTGGATGTGACCGTCAGCAACGGGCGAAATCCACACATCTGTCCACGCCGGTGGAATGGCGAGCGCCTTGATGCGGGCCAAAGTGTCCTCGTCGACGCCCTGCCCGTCAGGCCCTTTGTATGAAAATCCCTTGCCAACCCTCAGACGGCGGATACCGGGCTCGGCGTCAGTGATGTAGGTGAGTGAGGCTCGATCGGCAGAGGCTTGCGACCCATTTGTCGGCGCCCCTGGAGCAACCTTCCTGCTAGCCGACCGGCCAGGCGACGACCCGGATTTGTCCAGCATGTCCTCTCCACGGAATTTCCCGTAGATAAGCGACGGATCGGCCGCTGGTTCCGCCATGGCTTCCACAAAGATACCAGGCTCACCACATCCGCGTTCGAGAAGCAGCCTTCTGCCGATGTTCAAGATCGAGTGTGGCCTCGCTTGCCGTCATGCCTTTTCAAGCACGACCGGAATGACGTCGACTGCTTGCTCGCCGACCTGCCCTCCCGTCGTCTTCAGGACGCCGACGATCGGCGCTACATCCGAATAGTCGCGGCCATGGCCGACGGTGATATGGTCGTTGCTTGCCCGCATGCCGTTGGTCGGATCGAATTCCTGCCATCCGGTGTCGCGCCCACACCACACCTTGACCCAGGCATGCATGGCGTCGGCCCCTTCGAGCCGCGGTTTGCCACGCGGCGGAATGGTGCGCAGGAACCCGCTGACATAACCGGCGGGAATACCGAGGCCGCGTAGGCCGGCGATCATGATGTGCGAAAAATCCTGGCAGACGCCCCGCCTCAGGTCGAAGGCATCGCTCGCCCGGGTCTGCACCGTGGTCGCCTCGCCATCATAGGTGAAATCGCGATGAATGCGGTTGCACAGGTCCACCGCAGTGCTGACAGCCGAGCTGCCGGCACTGCCGCGCGCGTAGGCCGTGATCGCAGCGTCGATGCCCGCGTGATCGCTGGCGGCCAGGAAATGATGCGGCGATCCGGGCGACAGCGACCGCACCGCGTCGAGTTCCTCGCGCAGCCGGCGAATGTCGGGCGACACATCAAGCCCAGGCTCCGGCCGCGAGACGGCGACGCGCGCGCTCATCCTGATGTCGAGCGCATCATGGGCATCGCGAAAGGCGATCGACGTGACATTGTTGCCAAAGAAATCGGAAAAGTCGGAGCGTTCGCTCGGCGCCGGCGCGAAGGACAGCGAAGCGGCGATCACGCGCTGCACGCCCGAAATCGTCGGCGGCAGCACGCGCACCTGATGGCGGCCGCCGCCAGCCGCCGCATCATAGTCGTAACGCAGATTGAGCCTGATGTCGTAGAGCATGCTCACCCGAAATAGGCTTTGGCGAGGCTGTTGTAGAGGCCGCCGATCTCGGTGGCGAGATCGTCCAGGGCCTTGGCCGTCATGTCCGAGGGCTCCTTGATGGCGATTGCCGTGTTGAGTTGCAGGATCTCCTTCGCCGCTGGCGACATATGCCCCTCACCGACAGCAGGCAACAGCGCGATTTCGGCCTTCAGCCGCTCGAGCTGGAACAGGATGGAGCGCGGGTTGAGCGGATCGAGCACCAGGAGATCGATCACCGTGCGCCGGCCGGCCTGCACCGGATACTGCCGCCGGTGGGTCATGACGCTGTCGCCGATCTCCAGCATCATGTCGAGCGCGCCATCCGGCGCCGCAGCCCTGGTCAATCGGGCGAGCGTGCGGGCGATCTGGATGCCGCGTTCCAACCGCCGGCCGATCTCCAGGAAGCGCCAGCCGGTGAAGCGGTACATATTCTCATGCAGCAGGCCCGAAAACCCGGCGAGCTTGCGCAGGATGACCGTCATCGCCCGCGTCGCGTCATCGCCCGGCGCCACCGTTGTCGCGAATTGATGAATGGTCTTCGACAGATCCTTCAGCGCCAGCCAGCCATCGGGCGAGAAGCGGTCGCGGATCTGTCCGGCGCTGTAGACGGCGCTGTCCAGCGTGCCGATCAGCCCCGGCGGGATCGCCGTCGCGACGTCGATGCCGAACGGTTCGAGATAGTCTCTGATATCGGCAAGCAGCGGCATGTCCGGGTCGGAGGCCTCGGCCAGCCGCACGTGATAGGCGCGCAGGATGCGCACCGTGTCTTCCGATCGCTCGATGTAGCGGCCGAGCCATGTCAGGTTTTCCGCCGCGCGGCTGGGCAGGCTCCCCGGCAAGGTGCGGGTGAAGCTGTCGTGCTCCTGCGGCAGCAGCGTCTCGCGCTCCACCGGTCTGTCGCTGACCACCCACACATCCGCCGCCTGGCCGCCGCGCTGCATGGCGATTGCCGTCGGGTCGAGCGAAAAGCCGACACGGGCAAAACCGCCGGGCATCACCGTCCAGCCTTCGGGCGTTCGCGCCAGATAGACGCGCAGGCTTGCTGGCCGCGGCTCCAGCCAGCCGCCGACATAGACCGGCGTGGTCGAAAGCGTTACCGCTTCCTGTCCGACGAAGTCGCCACCGCCGCGTTCGATCTGGGCTATCAGCTCGGCCCGCTCCCCGGCAACCAGCGCCGAGCCCAGCCTGGTGCAATCGTCATCCTCGAACGCAAGCCGCGTCGACAGCGCCGGACCGATCACCATGTGGTCGAGGTTAGCCAGCACATGGTCACGGTCCGTGTCCCGGCCGCACCACCATGTCGCGACGCTCGGCAGCAGAAGCTCCTCGTTGCGCAATTCGCGCGAAATCTTCGGCAGGAAGGCGGACATCGCCCGCGTTTCCATCAGCCCGGAGCCGAGCGCGTTGACGGCCGAAACGGCTCCCCGGCGGATCGCCTCGACCAGCCCTGGCGTGCCGATCTGCGACTCCGGCCGCAACTCCAGCGGATCGGCGAAGGCGGCGTCGAGCCGTCGCCAGAGCACGCTGACCGGCATCAGTCCCGAAACGGTGCGTACCATGAGCCGGCCGCCGGAGACGG
This sequence comes from Mesorhizobium sp. M6A.T.Cr.TU.016.01.1.1, assembly GCF_003952585.1. Classification (NCBI taxonomy): domain Bacteria; kingdom Pseudomonadati; phylum Pseudomonadota; class Alphaproteobacteria; order Hyphomicrobiales; family Phyllobacteriaceae; genus Mesorhizobium; species Mesorhizobium sp. M6A.T.Cr.TU.016.01.1.1. The sequence continues at coordinate 3,771,175 of NZ_CP034452.1, read as the reverse complement.
TCAGATCCTCGCCTTCGAGCAGCATGATGCCGAGATAGCGGGCGATATAGGCATGTTCGTAATAGGTTTCGTTGAGTGGCCCCGGCGTCAGGATGGCGACACGGCCGCCTGATACCTTGGCCATGCCGTTCAGCGCGTCGCGAAAGCGGCGGAAGAAGCCGGCAAGACGGTGCACATGCATCTCGCCATAGATGTCGGACAGCGCGCGCGTGGTGGCGACGCGGTTTTCCAGCGCAAAGCCGGCGCCCGACGGCGCCTGCGTGCGGTCGCCGAGCACCCACCAGCGGCCGTCCGGTCCACGGCCGAGCTCGAAGGCGCAGAAGTGCAGGAAATGGCCGCTGGCCGGCCTGGTGCCGACGACCGGCCGCAAATATTCCGGGCTGGCGGCGATCAGCCCCGCCGGCAAAATGCCTTTCTCGACCAGCCGGCTCGGCCCATAGATGTCGGCGATCGTTTCCTCGAACAGCTCCGCCCGCTGAACCAGGCCGGCACTGATCGCAGCCCATTCCTGCTCCTCGATCAGCAGGGGCACATGCGCCAACGGCCATTCGCGCTCATTGGCGCCGGCCTTGTCGTAGACGCGGTAATAGACACCGGCGTCGCGCAGATACTGGTCGGCGCGAGCGAAGCGCTGGGCGAGCTTTTCAGGCCCCAGCTCTTCCAGTGCCTCGATGAAGTCCTTCCAGACCGGACGAGGATTGCCTGATGCGTCGACCATCTCGTCGACGACGCCGTCGATCGGCTGGTAGTGCTCCAGCAGGTTATGCGGTCTGCCGCGTATTTTCCTGTGATTCCCCTTTGCCATGGCTGATCAGAGTCTTGCAGGCCGCCGCAGGTCAAGGGTCATCGGGAAATCCTCAGAGGCTTGTTCGTCGCGCAGCACGTAGCCGGACGGCGTATGGCCGCGCGGCTCGAAGCGGGCGAGCCGCCGCGCCTCCGCTTCGTTGCCGTTGACCGGGAAGGTGTCGTAGCTGCGCCCGCCGGGATGCGCGACATGGTAGACGCAGCCGCCGACCGCCCGGCCCGACCACCGATCGTAGATGTCGAAGACCAGCGGCGTGTTGACTGGCAGCGCTGGATGCAGGCCCGATGCCGGCTGCCATGCCTTGAAGCGGACGCCCGCCACCGCGATCTCTCTGGTGTCGGTCACCTTCATTGGCACGATACGGCCGTTGCAGACGACGGCATGACGCTCCGGGTTGAGCCCTTCCGTCTTCACCTGCAGCCGCTCGACCGAAGAATCGACAAAGCGCACGGTCCCGCCGATGGCGCCCTGCTCGCCCATGACATGCCACGGCTCCAGCGCTTGCCGCAGCTCCAGCTTGACACCGGCATACTGGACCTCGCCGCAGAACGGAAAGCGGAATTCGAGCTGCGCGTCAAACCATTCGGGGCGGAATTCAAAGCCGTTCAGCTTGAGGTCGTCCAGCACGTCTAGAAAGTCAGCCCAGACATAGTGCGGCAGCATGAAACGGTCATGCAGCGACGTGCCCCAGCGCACGAAGCGGCCGTCGAGCGGGTTTTTCCAGGCGCGGGCGATGATGGCGCGCACCAGCAATTGCTGCGCGAGGCTCATGCGCGCATTGGGCGGCATCTCGAAGCCGCGGAATTCGACCAGCCCCAGCCGGCCGGTCGGGCCGTCGGGCGAAAACAGCTTGTCGATGCAAATTTCCGAACGGTGGGTGTTCCCCGTCACATCGGTCAGAAGATTTCGGAACAGCCGGTCGACCAACCACGGCAATGGCGCATTGCCCTTGTCTGGATGCGGCACCTGCGCCATCGCGATCTCGAGCTCGTAGAGCGAATCGTGGCGCGCCTCGTCGAAGCGCGGCGCCTGGCTGGTCGGGCCGATGAACAGGCCCGAAAACAGATAGGACAGCGACGGGCGGCGCTGCCATTGCAGGACAAGGCTTTTCAGCAGATCCGGACGGCGCAGGAACGGGCTGTCGTTGGGCGTCGCGCCGCCGACGACGACATGGTTGCCGCCGCCTGTGCCGGTGTGGCGCCCGTCGATCATGAACTTGTCGGCGCCAAGCCGTGTCTGCCGCGCCTCCTCGTAGATCGCTGTGGTCGTCGCCACGCAGTCCTGCCAGTTCGCAGCCGGATGGATGTTCACCTCGATGACACCGGGATCCGGAGCCACCCGGATGACGTTGAGGCGCGGATCGTGCGGCGGGCCGTAGCCCTCGATATGCACCGGCAGCCCGATAGCCTTTGCCGCGTTCTCGGCCGCCGCGACCAGTTCGAGATAATCTTCCAACGCCTCGACCGGCGGCATGAACACACAAAGCCGTCCGTCGCGCGGCTCGACCGATAGCGCGGTGCGCACCGCGCCACCGATCTCGGTGATTTCTTGTTCGACACGGCCCTGCTGGCCGGTCGCGGCGGTGAAGGACGCCGCCTGCTGGCGGCGCGCCATTTCGTCGGCGCCTTCCAATTCGGCCGGGGCAGCGTCCGGCAAAGGAGCGGCTTCAGGTAAAATAGCCTGGCGCGCCGGCAATGGTCCGCGCGGCAGCGAAGGATCAACCGGCACGATGTAGGGGAACTGCGCCGGCGGCACATGGGGCAGCGTGCCGAGCGGAAGGCGGTAGCCGACCGGCGAATCGCCCGGCACCAGGAACAGCTTGCCGCGCCGTGTCTTCCATTTCTCCGAACGCCAACGCGGCCCCGACGCCTGGCTGTTCCAGCGCTGGACCGGCAGCACGTAGCCCGACGGCTTGGTCAGGCCGCGTTCGAACACTTTTGCCATGCGGCTGCGCTCTTCCGGGTCTTCCAGCTTCGAATTGGACGGGTCGACATTGTCGGGCAGCTTGCCTTCCTTGAGCAGCCACTCAGCCGGGTCCTCATAGGCTTCGCTGACCATGGTCTTGTCGATGCCGAGTTCATCGGCAATCGTCGTCAGCAGGCTTTCAGCCTGCTTCGGTCCGACATCTGCTTCGCTGTTTTCCCGTGCGATCAGCGACGGATCGCTCCACACCGGCTCGCCGTCGGCGCGCCAGTAGAGCGAGAAGGTCCAGCGCGGCAGGCTTTCGCCCGGATACCACTTGCCCTGCCCGTAGTGCAGGAAGCCGCCGGGCGCGAACCGTTCGCGAAGCCGGCGGATTAGGGCATCGGCCTTTTCACGTTTTGTCGGGCCGACGGCAGCGGTGTTCCACTCCTCCGCCTCGAAATCGTCGATCGACACGAAGGTCGGCTCGCCACCCATGGTCAGCCGCACGTCCCCGGCTTCGAGCGCGGCATCGACCTGGACGCCCAGCGCATCGAGCGCCTGCCAGCTTTCGTCGGAGAATGGCTTGGTTATGCGCGGGTGCTCGGCGATGCGGTCGACCCGCATGTCAAAGCCGAATTCGACATTGGCGAAGCTCGCCATGCCGGAAATGGGCGCAGCGTTGCGGAAATGCGGGGTTGCGGCCAGCGGCACATGGCTTTCGCCGGTCAGCAGGCCGGAGGTCGGGTCGAAGCCGATCCAGCCGGCCCCCGGCAGATAGACCTCGCACCAGGCATGGAGATCGGTGAAATCAACGGCAGTGCCGGGCGGCCCGTCAAGCGCGACGAGGTCGGGCTTCAGCTGGATCAGGTAGCCGGAAACGAAGCGCGCGGCGAGGCCGAGGTTTCTTAGGATCTGCACCAGCAGCCAGCTCGTATCGCGGCAGGATCCCTTGGCGGCGGCCAGCGTTTCCTCGGGTGAGAAGACACCGGTTTCCATGCGCACGATATAGGCGATCTCGCGCTGCAGCCGCGCATTGAGGTCGACGACGAAATTGACGGTGTTGGTTGGGTGTCGCACGATGGTCTGCAGGAACGCCGACAGCAGCGGTCCAGCCGGCTCCGGCGTCCGGTAGATGGCGAGATCGTCGCGGATCTCTTCTGGGTATTCGAACGGAAAGATTTCGGCCGACGGCTCGACGAAGAAATCGAACGGATTATAGACCGTCATGTCGGCGACGAGGTCGACCTCGATCTTCAGCTCCGTCACCGGCTCAGGAAACACGAAGCGGGCGAGGAAATTGCCGTAGGGGTCTTGCTGCAGATTGACGAAATGGTTTGCGGGCTCGACCTTCAGCGAGTGACTGAGCACCTTGGTGCGGGAATGCGGCGCCGGCTGCAGCCTGATGACCTGAGGGCCAAGGACGACCGGCCGGTCATATTTGTAATGGGTCAGGTGGTAGACGGCTGCCAGAATTGCCATGGTGCCCCGAAAGTCGGCGTTTCAAACCAATTCGCCGAACCCTGACACATCAGGCGGGCATTCTCCAAGCAGATGTTGCGGTGCACCTAATTTAAGCGACAGTTGCCGGCTCAGAAAAACGCCTGCAACCCGGTCTGCGCCCGCCCGAGGATCAGCGCATGCACGTCATGCGTGCCCTCATAGGTGTTGACGGTTTCAAGGTTCTGCGCGTGGCGCATGACATGGTAGCCGATCTGGATGCCATTGCCGCCATGCATGTCACGGGCCTGGCGGGCGATATCGAGCGCCTTGCCGCAATTGTTGCGCTTGACGATCGAGATCATCTCCGGCGCCATCTTGCCTTCGTCCATCAACCGCCCGACCCGCAAGCTGCCCTGCAGCCCCAGAGCGATCTCGGTCTGCATGTCGGCGAGTTTTTTCTGGAAAAGCTGCGTCCCGGCCAGCGGCTTGCCGAACTGCTTGCGGTCGAGGCCGTATTGGCGGGCCCGGTGCCAGCAATCTTCCGCTGCACCCATCGCGCCCCAGGAGATGCCGTAGCGCGCCCGGTTGAGACAGCCGAATGGCCCCTTCAGGCCCGACACATTGGGCAGCAGCGCGTCTTCGCCGACCTCGACGCCTTCCATCACCACTTCGCCGGTGATCGAGGCTCGCAGCGACAGCTTGCCGCCGATCTTCGGCGCCGACAGCCCCTTCATGCCCTTCTCCAGCACGAAGCCGCGAATCTCGTTGTCATGCGCAGCCGATTTCGCCCAAACGACAAAGACGTCGGCGATCGGCGCGTTGGAAATCCACATTTTCGAGCCGGAGATCTTGTAGCCGTTCGCGGTCTTTTCGGCGCGCGTCTTCATGCCGCCCGGGTCGGAACCGGCATCCGGCTCGGTCAGGCCGAAGCAGCCGATCCATTCGCCGCTGGCGAGCTTCGGCAGGTATTTCTTGCGTTGGGCCTCCGAGCCATAGGCATGGATCGGATACATCACCAGCGACGACTGCACGCTCATCATCGAGCGATAGCCCGAGTCGATGCGCTCGACTTCCCGCGCCACCAGCCCATAGGTGACATAGTTGGCGCCGAGCCCGCCATATTCCTCGGGGATGGTGATGCCGAGCAGACCCGCCTCGCCCATCTCGCGAAAGATGCCGGCGTCGGTCTTTTCCTCGAGATAGGCTTCCTCGATCCTGGGAGCGAGCTTGTCGGCAGCGAATGCCGCCGCGCCATCGCGCACCATCCGCTCGTCTTCCGAAAGCTGGTCCTCGATCAGGAAAGGATCGTCCCAGACGAATGCGTTCTTATCGGCGGCCATGGCTCTCGGTTCCCAGAACAAAATCTTGAAGTGCCCGGCTTATCGACCCCCGCTTAAAAAAAATCAAACGAAATTGCATCACCAATCAATGAGCGTTAGTAATGGATCATGAGCGTCCAGCGCCGCCTTTTGCCTAACATCGGCGCCCTTACCGCCTTCGAGGCTGTGGCGCGCCTCGGCTCTTTCACCGCCGCCGCCCGCGAGCTCGATCTGACTCAGGGTGCTGTAAGCCGGCAGATCGCGTTGTTGGAGGACCAGTTCGGCCGTCGGCTGTTCGAACGCGACAGCCGCAATGTCCGGCTGTCGACTGCAGGCGAGATCTATGCCGAAGCGGTGCGCGCCGCCCTGGGTCAATTGCGCGACGCGGCCCTTGGATTGATGAGCAATCGGCATAGTGGCATCTTGAACCTCGCCATCCTGCCGACCTTCGGCACACGCTGGCTGATGCCGCTCATCCCGGATTTCGTCGAAAACAATCCCGACATCACCATCAACTTCGTCACTCGTATCGGCCGCTTCGACTTCGTCCGCGAGAGGCTCGACGCCGCCATCCATTACGGCCTGACCGATTGGCCCGATGCCGACTCCACACTCTTGGTCAGCGAGACGGTCGCGCCTGTCGTTTCACCCGAATTTCTGGCCGGCCGCGCCATTGCCACACCCGCCGACATCGGCCGTCTGCCGCTGCTGCATATGGCGACGCGGCCCGGCGCATGGACCGAGTGGTTCGAGCATCAGGGTTTGAGCGCACCGACTGGACCGGGCATGCAGTTCGAGCAGTTCGGCACCGCCGCCCAGGCCTGCATGGCCGGGCTCGGCGTCGCACTGCTGCCGCAGGTCCTCATCTCAGGCGAATTGCAGCGCGGCCAGTTGGTGCCGGCGCCGGGCCGGCCAATGCAAAGCCGCAGCGCCTATTATCTCGTCGTGCCGCACGACAAGCGCGGCCATCCGCCAGTCGCCAGTTTTCGCGACTGGCTGCTGGGCCATGTACCGCCGGAGAAGTAGCTACTTCCGCTTCAGCGCATCGGCCAATGCGGCACCGAATGCGCCCTGTTGCGCCGGCCGCTCTGGCTGACGCTGCGGCGCCGGCGCGCGCGACACCGGTCTGTTGCCATTGTCGCGCGGCTTCGGTGTACCGCCGTCACCATCCTTGCGCATCGACAGGCCGATGCGCTTACGCTTGATGTCGATGTCGACAACGCGCACCTTGACCACGTCGCCGGCTTTCACCACCTCATGCGCGTCCTTGACGAAACGGTCGGCCAGTTGCGAGACGTGCACCAACCCGTCCTGATGCACGCCGATATCGACGAAGGCGCCGAACGCCGCGACATTGGTGACGGTGCCTTCCAGCAGCATTCCCGGCTTCAAATCCTTGATGTCATCGACACCGTCGGCAAAGGTCGCGGTCTTGAAGCCGGGGCGCGGATCGCGGCCGGGCTTTTCCAGTTCTGCCAGTATATCACGCACCGTCGGCAGGCCGAACCGCTCATCGACGAAAACCCGCGGATCAAGCGCCTTGAGGGCGGCACTGTCGCCCATCAGCGAGCGGAGGTCGCGCCCACAGGCGGCGACGATCTTTTTCGCCACGCCATAGGCTTCCGGATGCACGGCCGAGGCATCCAGCGGTTCGGTGCCGTTGGGAATTCGCAGGAAGCCGGCGCATTGCTCGAACGCGCGGGGTCCAAGGCGAGAGACCTTCAGCAGATCGCGACGGCTGGCGAAAGGGCCGGTCGCATCGCGATGCGCGATGATGGCCTCGGCCAGCGATGTGCCAAGACCCGAAACCCGCGCCAGAAGCGGCGCAGAGGCGGTGTTGAGGTCGACGCCCACGGCATTGACCGCGTCCTCGACCACCGCTTCCAGCGAGCGGCCGAGCCGGTACTGGTCGACATCGTGCTGATACTGGCCGACGCCGATCGACTTCGGCTCGATCTTGACCAGTTCGGCGAGCGGATCCTGCAGTCGCCGCGCGATCGACACCGCGCCGCGCAGCGACACGTCGAGGCCGGGGAATTCCGCCGCCGCCGTTGCCGAGGCGGAATAGACCGAGGCCCCCGCCTCGCTGACGATCACCTTGAGCGGCTTCGGCCCGGAATCAGCCGGCATGTCGGACAGCATGTCGGCGACCAGCCGTTCCGTCTCGCGGCTGCCGGTTCCGTTGCCGATCGAAATCAACTCGACCTTGTGCAGGCGGATGAGCTTCGCCAATTCGGCCTGCGTGCCGCGCACATCGTTCCGTGGTGGAAACGGATAGACCGTCGTCGTCGCCAGCAGCTTGCCGGTGCCGTCCACCACCGCCACCTTGACCCCGGTGCGGATGCCGGGATCGAGCCCCATCGTGGCGCGCGAGCCGGCCGGTGCTGCGAGCAGCAAATCCTTCAGATTGCGGGCGAAGACGTGGATCGCTTCCTCCTCGGCCCGCTCGCGCAGATCGCGCATCAAATCGAGCGTCAGATGCAGCGACAGCTTTATGCGCCAGGTCCAGCCAGCAACCTCCATCAGCCAGCGGTCGCCCGGCAGCTGGCGGCCGATGGCGTAGGCATCGGCAATCATCCGTTCGATCGGCTTCACCGGCGACGCGTGGTCGGCATCGACTTCGATGTCGAGCGACAGCACCTCTTCGTTGCGGCCGCGCAGCATCGCCAGCGCGCGATGGCTCGGCACATTGGCCCAGCGCTCGACATGGTCGAAATAGTCGGAGAATTTCGCGCCGGCCTCCTGCTTGCCGTCGACGACGCGTGACCGCATGAAAGCCCGTTCCTTCATGTAGGCCCGCAGTCTGCCGACCAGGTCGGCATTTTCGGCGAACTGTTCGGACAGGATGTCGCGCGCGCCGTCGAGTGCCGCCTTGGCGTCGACCACCTCTTCGCTGATGTATGCCAGCGCCAGTTCGGCGGGCACCGCCGCACGGTCGGCAAGGATGGCCTCGGCCAGCGGTCCCAGCCCGCGCTCTCGCGCGATCTCCGCCTTGGTTCGGCGCTTCGGCTTGTAGGGCAGATAGATGTCTTCGAGTTCCGCCTTGGTGGCAGCCGCAGCGACCTTGGTTTCGAGCTCCTCGGTCAGCTTGCCCTGCTCGCGGATCGAACCGAGGATTGTGTCCCGGCGCGCGTCGAGCTCGCGCAGATAGGCGAGCCGCTCGGCAAGCAGGCGCAGCTGAGTGTCGTCCAGGCCGCCGGTGACCTCCTTGCGGTAGCGCGCCACGAACGGCACTGTCGCGCCTTCGTCCAGCAGTCCGATCGCCGCCGCGGCCTGTTCGGGCCGGGCAGTGATCTCGGCTGCGATGATTGCTGCGATGCGCTTGATGTCGGATGCCATGTCGTTCCTGCTGTCCTTATCGAAAAGAGCGGCGACCATAGGCGCAGAGCGTCGCTCCGCCAACCGCGGCGTTTTCGATCAGCCTGACAGGTCCACAGGAAAGCTGCGGCGCTACGGGCGCCTGGATCGGGTCAGACTATTCGGGCAAAGCCATATCCGGTCTCGAACGCAGTCTCGCCGGTCATGGCGTTTCCTTCCGATTTTTGGAACTTAGGCCAGAGCGGCGGCGATCGCGTGCACGGCCTTCATCGTCGCCACCGAATAGGCGATATCGGTGAAATCCGGGTAGCTCGAAAGCTTCACAACGACCATTCTCGTGTTCCAGTCGATATGGATCAGCTGACCGAACACGCCCCGGCACATCAGCGCGCGTGAGCCCGGATCCTCGATCCAGAACTGGTTGCGGTAGCCGCCTTCCGGCAGGCTGGGATTGAAGTCCGGTCCATGCCTGCCGCTGCGCGTCGCCTCGATCCAGTCGGCCGGCACCACGCCGCCGCCGTTGTCGAGGATCAGCTGCCCGAAACGGCCAAAGTCGCGCAGCGTGGCGTTGAAGCCGCCATCGGCGATGGCGTAGCCGGCGCTGTCGACGGTGAAGCAGGCGCTTTCATCCGCCCCGAGCTTTTGCCAGAGTTCCTCGGAAACCAGCTGCGCCAGCCGCTGGCCGGTCACCCGCTCCATGATGAAGGCGAGCACGTCGGTCTCGATCGAACGGTATTCGAACGCAGCGCCATGCGGCCGGCTTTTCTCCTTGAGGCCCAGGATCAGCTCGAACATATGCGACGGCCACTCGAAGGCCGGATCGCTGCCCGGCGGCACCGGTTTCCAGCCGCTGGCGACATCGACCTGACCGATATCGGAATAGCGGTCGGTATATTCCTCGGAAAAACGCACCCCGCTCGTCATATCGAGCACATGCTGCACGCTGGCGCCGGCCCAGCCAGTGACGCCAAGCTCCGGCAGATACGTCGTCACCGGCAAGGCCGGGTCGATCAGGCTGCGCCCGACCAATATGCCGAACACCGAAGCGGTGACGGACTTCGCCATCGACTGCGACAAATGCAGCGTGCGGTCGGTCATGCCGTTGAAATAGCGCTCATAGGCGATCTTGCCGTCCTTGAGCACGAGGAACCCGTCCGTATAGGTCTCGTCGAGCAGCCCGGCCAGCGTCGCAGGCTGACCCGTGCTGTCGCCCACCGGCAGCGCATCGAGATCGACCTCGGCTCGCTCGAGCCGGCGGCGATGGCCATTGCCGCGCCAGACTTCGACGGTCGGCAGAATTTCGCGGATGTGCTGGAATGCCCACCGGTTCCAGGGCCCCCTGTCCCAGTCGAGCTTTGGAGGCACCATCTTGGGCGGCGAGCCCTGCATGATCGGCGGCACCGGTTCGCTGTTGCGGTAGGATGTCATTTTATGCTCCGGGAAGTGTCCCGCGGTGTCGCGACAGTTTTTGCTTTCAGTGCGGTCGTGCCGTCCGTCATAGTTTCGGCCGGCGCGCCTTTTCTCCGTACCAGCCACCACCTGCTTTTTCATAGGCCATGCCGGCGCGGAACACATCTTCGTCACTGTAGGTGCGGCCGACGATCTGGATACCGGTCGGCACGCCGTTCTTCGCGTGGCCGGATGGAACCGACAGCACCGGACAGCGGCTCATCATGTTGAACGGCGTCGTCATCACCCAGCCCAGCGAGGGATTGACCAGCTTGCCGTTGATCCTGACTTCGTCCTTCGACTGGTCATGGTCGGCCGGCACCGACGGCAGCGCCGTGGTCGGGCAGATCAGCACATTGTATTTTTCGAGGAGCGGCCCAAGCGTCGTATACATGCGGCCAGCCACCTCCAGGCTGTCGACAAAATCGGTTGCCTTGGAACCCGCTCCCTCCTCGGCGAACTTGCGGGCGTAGGTCGTCATCTCGTCGGCATGGTCGGGCAGCAGCTTCGACAGGAACGCGCCGAACAGATGGTTCAAATAGGCGAGCCCGGCCTCCAGGACCTCCGGTCCCCAACCTAAATCGACCTCCTCGACCTCAGCACCCAGTGAGCGGAACACGTCGAGCGCTTTCTTCGTGTTCTTCACCACTTCCGGATCGACCTCGAAGCCGCCGAGATCCATCGAATAGCCTATCCTCCAGCCCTTGATCGGCTTGAACCTGGTCGGCAGGGTTAGCTTCGGCCGGAGCGAAGCGATATCCAGAGGACTGGGACCGGTCATGACGTTCTGCAGCAGGATCGCGTCCTCCACCGTGCGTGCCAGCGGTCCGGTGTGGCAGTAGAAGTCGAGGTTGAACGGTGGGTCGTCCGGGTTGCGGCCATAGGGCGGCTTGTAGCCGACGATACCGCAGGCCGACGCCGGGATGCGGATCGAGCCGCCGATATCTGAGCCGGTGGCGATCGACGATGTGCCGGATGCGAGCGATGCGGCCGAGCCGCCCGACGAGCCTCCGGGCGTGAACTTGGGATTCCAGGGATTGCGGGTGACACCCCACAACCTGGACCATGTATAGGCCGCGCAGGAGAATTCCGGCGTCGCCGTGCGTGCATGGACGATGCCGCCAGCTCGAATGATGCGCTCATTCATGGTCGAACTGATGTCGGCAACGAAATTCTTCATAATCAGCGAGCCGCCGGTGGTCGGCTTGCCCTTGATATAGCTTTCGTCCTTGATGCCGACGGGCAGGCCCTCGAGCGGGCCCGTCTTCTTGCCCTTGGCGTATTTCGCCTCGGCTTTTTTGGCCAGTGCCATCGCCTCGTCAAAATGCGTGTTGGTGAAAGCGTTGACCTTGTCCTTCGTCGCCTCGGCGCGCCCGATGACCGCTTCCATCAGCTCGACCGGTGAGAGCGTCTTCGCCTTGAAGCGCCTAAGGGCCTCGCGTGCCGGCATGTAGCAGAGATCGAGATCGGGCATTTGCAGGCAAACTCCGGGTGCGTCAGGCGACAGCCGGACGTCGGTCCTTGGCGAAGATTTTTTTGATTCACGGACCCGGCAGCCATGGCTGCCGGGTCCGTGGTACTGCGATCACTTCTGCAATTCGGTCCAGATCCTGGTGTAGAGCGCCTGGACGTCGGGCGCGCAGTTCAGCATGAACTTGCCCTTGTCGGCGAACTCGGCGGGGATGTTGACCTCCGGCGCCGTCTTCATGTCCGCAGGCATGAAGGCCTCCGATCCCTTGATGCCGTTGGCGTAGCGCGCGAAAGACGAGATCAGCGCCGCGTTTTCGGGATCCATGATGAAGTTCTGGAACAATTTGGCGTTTTCGACGTTCTTGGCGTCCTTCAGCACCGCAAGATTGTCCATCCAGATCGGATAGCCCTCCTTCGGATAGCCATAGACCATGTCCTTGTTCTGCAGGCGGGCGCGGAAGGACGCGCCATTCCAGTCGACGCTAGCTGCGAAGTCGCCCTTGGCGAACTTCTCGACCGTGCCGTAGTCCATGGAGATCCATTTCGGCTTTGCCGCCACCAGCGCATCGCGCACCTTCTTCAGCACCTCCTTGTCGCCGGTGCAGGGCTCGCCGCCGACATATCTGATGGCGAGATGCATGACATCGGCCATTTCGGGAACGACGTTGACCTTGCCGACCAGTTCCGGCGGCGGATCCAGGAAGATGGCCGAAGTGTTGACGTCACCCTTGTAGACGGAGGTGTTGACCGTCACGCCGGTCGTTCCCCATTGCCACGGCACGGTGTATTTGCGGCCTGGATCGAAGGGAACATCGACCCATTTCGGGTCCATGTTCTTGAAGTTCTCCATCTTGCTAGGCTCTGTCTCCAACAGCAGCCCTTCCTCGATCCAGATCGGCACGAAGCTCGCAGAGGGCACCACGATGTCGAAGCCGCTGCCGCCCTGGCGGATTTTGGCGAGCGCGGTGTCGTTGGAATCGTAGTCGGTGACTGTCACCTTGACCTTGTATTTTTCCTCAAATTTCTTGATGAGGTCGGGGCTGGTGTAATTGCCCCAGTTGTAGATGTTGAGCTCGCCATCGGCGCGGGCAATACCCGCCGAGGCGAGGAGCGCGGCGCCGAGCGCCGTCGCAGCCAGTTTCCACTTCATCGTTTTTCTCCTGTTACAGCTGATATCATTCCTGATCCTTTTTCCTGCTGATGAAAAAGAAGACGGTGACGATCAATATCGAGATCAGCAGGAACACCGTCGAAATCGCGTTTATTTCCGGCGTGATAACGCGCCGGAACTGGCCGAGCATGTAAGTCGGCAACGTGTCCTGGCCGCCGGACTTGACGAACTCCGTGATGACGACATCATCCAGCGAGATGACGAAGGCCAGCATCAATCCAGCAAGGATGCCTGGCCAGAGCAGCGGAAAGGTGACGCGCCGAAAAGCCTTCCAGGGTGTCGCGTAGAGGTCGGCCGCAGCGACCTCCAACGTCAGATCCATGTTCTCAAGCCGCGCCCGGATCGGCAGATAGGCAAAGGGGATGCAAAAGGCCGTATGCGCGGCCATCAGGTAGCCCAGCCCCGAATAGCCGGTCCAGATCTTGATGCGCGAAAAGAAGATCAGCAGCGCCACCGCGGTGACGATTTCCGGCACCATCAGCGGCTGGTTGATGAAGGCGTATTTGAAGCCGAGGCCGGGATATGGCTTCGTCCGGGTCGTGGCAAGCGCGGCCATGGTGGCGACGATCGTGGCAATAGTCGCCGCGACTGAAGCAATCTGCAGCGACCGGATCGAGGCGTCGACAACCTGGTTGTTGTTCCAGGCCTGGTAGAACCAGCGCAGCGACACGCCTTCCCAGATCGCGATCGAACTGCCGGCGTTGAAGGCATAGACGACAACCGTGATGATCGGCAGGTAAAGCGCGAAGAAGCAGACCATCGCGATGGCCGTGAAGCCGGTCTGCCGGCGGATGTCGAAGCCGCTACCCATGCGTGCCGCCCTGACGCCCGGCGGAGCGGACATAGAAGAGCAGCGCGACCATCACGATCGCCATCAACGAGATCGACAGCGCCGAGCCGAGCGGCCAGTTACGGCCTTGCCCGAACTGCAGCTCGATCAGATTGCCGAGCATCATATTCTTCGAACCGCCGAGCACGCGCGGGGTGACATAGGCGCCCAGCGCCGGGATGAAGACGAGGATCGAGCCGGCGATGATGCCAGGCTTGACCAGCGGGATGATGACCCGCCTCAGCACCTGGAAGCGGTTGGCGTAGAGGTCGTAACCCGCCTCGACCAGCCGGAAGTCGATCTTTTCCATGCTGGCATAGAGCGGCAGCACCATCAGCGGCAGATAGACATAGGTCATGCCGACCATCAGCGCGAAATCGGTGAACATCATCTGGATCGGCTGGCTGATGATGCCGAGCTTGATGAGCACCGTGTTGACGATGCCCTCGTTGCGGATCACCTCTTGGATGGCGAAGGTGCGGATCAGCAGATTGGTCCAGAACGGGATGGTGATCAGGAACAGCCAGATCTCGCGCTGCCGCGCGGGCCGGGTGGCGATGAAATAGGCGGTCGGGAAGCCAAAGAGCAGCGTGAAGATCGTTGTCATGAACGACAGCTTGGCCGAACGCCAGAAGATCGACAGATGCGCGTCGGCGAAGGCCAGCGTGTCGTCGAAGATGTCACGCTGCATCACCACCGACAGCCAGCCGTCGGTGGAGAATTTCCACACCACGTCGCCATAGGGCCCCGGCGTCAGGAACGAATAGATCACGACGATCAGCAGCGGGCCGGTCGCCGCCAGAAAGATGATGATCAGTGCCGGCGCTGACAGAAGCCAGCGATCGCGGATATCTCGGCGTTCGGCTTCCTTGGCGACTTCTTCCGCGCTCGCCATCAGTCCCTCAGCACTTGTGCGGCATCGTTGCCGATCGAAATGCCGACCTTGTCTCCCCGCTCGAAACCGCAGCCTGCGCTGCGCGTGTTCTGCTGGCGCACGGTGAAGGCCTCGCTACTGTCCAGGCGAACATGGATGTGCGTGTCGGTGCCGAAATAGACGATGTTTTCGACCGTGCCCGACAGGTCGCCCTTGCCGCTGGTCAGCTTGGCATGTTCCGGCCTGACCACCACGGTGGCGTTGTCCTTCGGCTGAAAGCCTTCAGCCACGGTTGCGTCGATCGTCGCGCCGGATTTGAGTGTTGCGCGTGCCTTGCCGTTGGCGATGCCTGTTATGGCCGCGGTCAGGAAATTGGTCTCGCCGATGAAGTCGGCGACGAAGCGCTCCGCCGGCTTGTCATAGATGTCCCAAGGCGTGCCGACCTGCAGGATCCTGCCCGACGACATCACCGCGATGCGGTCCGACATGGTCAGCGCTTCTTCCTGGTCGTGGGTGACGAAGATGAAGGTGATGCCGGTCTCGTGCTGCAGCCGCTTCAGCTCGATCTGCATCTCCTTGCGCAGCTTGAAGTCGAGCGCCGACAGCGGCTCGTCGAGCAGCAGCACCTTCGGCTGCGGCGCCAGCGCCCGGGCCAGCGCCACGCGCTGCTGCTGGCCGCCCGATATCTGGCTGGTGCGGCGGCCGCTGAGCGCTTCCATCTTGACCAGCTTCAGCATCTCGGCGACCCGCGCCTTCACTTCGGCTTTGGGCTTGCCGAGCATTTCGAGGCCGAAGCCGATGTTCTCGGCCACCGTCATATGGGGGAACAGCGCATAGTTCTGGAACACGGTGTTGACCGGCCGCTTGAATGGCGGCAGCGGCGCGATGTCCTGACCATGCAGCAGTATCTCGCCGGCGCTAGGGAAATCGAAGCCGGCAATCAGCCTTAAAAGCGTCGTCTTCCCGCAGCCGGACGGACCAAGCAGCGTGAAGAACTCATTTTCGCGGATCGACACCGAAACCGTGTCGAGGGCGGCGACCTGTGACTCCCCGGTACCGAATACCTTGCGGACGCCACGAACCTCAATTGCACTTTTACCCGGTTGTTCCGGCACGATTACCCCATTCTTGCGTCCGCTCTTCAGGGCGGATCCAGTTCCCACTCGATTGTCAGCACACGGCGTGTGGCTTGGCAAGCATGCATCTGAATGTCGATTCAGAACGCAATTCCCGTGCCATCGTCATGCCTGGTAAGTGATCTTGCCGCCGCAGATCGTCGTCACTGGCCGCACCATATGCAGCGCTTCCGGCGCGGTCGCCTCGATATCGGCAGAGAGCACCACGAGATCGGCCATGAAGCCTAGCTTCAGACGGCCTTTGCGATGCTCCATGAACTCGGCATAGGCGCCTTCCACCGTGTAGCCACCGAGTGATTCATGCAGCGAGAAGCTCTGATCGGGATCATCGTCTGCCCATGGTTTGCGCAGCACTGCCGCCTGAATGCCCAGGATCGGATCGATCGGCGACACCGGCCAATCCGAGGCGAAGACGACACGCGCGCCCGCGTTCTTCAGCGTCCGCCACGCATAGCTCAGCGGCCAGCGGGCGGGCCCGATGCGCGACACCGTCGGCTCCAGCGGCAAGCCCATGCTGCCCGGCGGATGCGGCGGCTGCATCGAGGCAATGACGCCAAGCTTTGCGAAGCGTGGCACGTCGGCGGCGGTGATCACCTCGATGTGCTCGACCCGATGCCGGCTGTCGCGCGTGCCGTTTTGTTTCTGTGCCGCCTCGTAGCCGTCGAGCACGGCGCGCACGGCGCCGTCGCCAATCGAGTGCACCGCAATCTGCAGCCCGCGCCTGTCGACGGCCACGGCAAGGTCGATGAATTGCTGCGGCGTGAACAGCGGCTCGCCCAGCCAATCCGGACGGTCTGCATAGGGCTCGACCATCACCGCCGTCCATGAATCGAGCACGCCGTCGTAGAACACCTTGACCATGCCCGACGATAGCCATTCGCCCTTGTAGCGCTCAGCCATCATCGACGCCTTGTCGAGCATGTCGAGCGTCATGAAGTTCTTGTAGTGGAACGGCACCTGCACGCGGCACAGCAAGCCGCCTTCGGCCTCGATCTCGGACAAGAGTTCGAGCTGATGCAAATTGCCGTCCATGTTTTGGATCGAGGTGATGCCGTGCCTGGCACACCATTCCAGCCCGCGGCGCATGATCGCCCGGTCGGAGGCCTGCTCCGCCGGCGTCGGCTTCGGGTCCGGCTCGCCGCCGGTGGTCTGGCCGAGCCACACGCGATCCTCGCCGGCCAGCGCGATCAGCGGCCCAAAAGCCTCGCCCTCGCGCAATTCGCCGCTGGCCAGCCCGTCGTCGCCCATGACGATCTCATTGCCCGGGCCAAGCTGCTTTCCTCTAAGCAGGCCGGCCAGTTCCAGCGCTTTGGTGTTGGCCCACATTGTATGGTGATCGGGCGCCGCCATGACGAAGGGCCGGTCCGGCAGGATGCGGTCGAGATGACGGCGGCTGACCCGCTCAGTCGCCGACAGGATGGTGTAGTCGGCGCCTTGCGCCTGCAGGATGGGCAGGTCCGGTCGCATTGCGGCATAATGGCGCACAGCGTCGGAAAGCGCCTCGAAACCGTGGACGCCCATCAGCTGGAGATGATCGAGCTCGGCCGCGCCGCCGAAAAGATGCATATGCGCCTCAATGAAGCCGGGGACGACGGAGCCGCGGCCGGCATCGATGACGCGCGTGCCGGGGCCTTTGTGCTCCAGCACGGTCGCGCGATCTGCGATCGCAATGATTTCGCCGCCCTTGATGGCTATGGCTTCGGCACGGGGGTTATCGGGATCCATCGTCAATATGCTGGCATTCTCGACGATCAGATCGGCCGATGGCGGCATAATTTTCTCCCG
Source organism: Mesorhizobium sp. M6A.T.Cr.TU.016.01.1.1 (assembly GCF_003952585.1). NCBI lineage: Bacteria > Pseudomonadati > Pseudomonadota > Alphaproteobacteria > Hyphomicrobiales > Phyllobacteriaceae > Mesorhizobium > Mesorhizobium sp. M6A.T.Cr.TU.016.01.1.1. Next base: position 3,753,674 of record NZ_CP034452.1, on the reverse strand, counting down.
TTTGAGCTTAGGCTAGCAGAGTATTGGCGTCTGGCAAGCCGTCCGCTGCTACTTGCAACAACGATCTGGAACGCCTCTTGGCGGCGCTGAAACTCTCTGCCACAAAGCAGTCCGTCAATGACAGATACGCAACTCGAAGAGCGAGCCGGGCCCGCAAGATGAAGACTGTTTTCTCCCCTCTCCACGTCGGTCATGCCGGCAACTTCGAACTCATTTCGGGCGCCATCGTGCCGGCCTTCGAGAAGCCCTCGCGCGCTGAGTTCATCCAGGCGAGGGTGGAGAGCGAAAAGCTCGGCCCGATCCTGCCACCCGACACCCACGATCTCGCTGCCGCCAGGAAGGTGCACACCAGCGACTACATCGATTTCCTGCCGACCGTGTGGCCGCTCTGGGAAGCGTCCGGCCGGACGGGCTCGGCCATCCCCTTCACCTGGCCGACGCGCGGCCTGCGCGGCGATGTGCGCCCCAGAACGATCGATGCGCTGCTTGGATTTTACTCCTTCGACGGCGGCGCCACCTTCGTTGAAGGCACCTGGGAGGCGATCAAGTCGTCCTATGACGTGGCGCTGACCGCGGCCGCCCTGGTCAAGGGCGGCGAGACGTCCGCCTTCGCGCTCTGCCGTCCGCCCGGCCATCATGCCGGCGCTGCTTTCATGGGCGGCTATTGCTACATCAACAACGCCGCCGTTGCCGCGCAATGGTTCCGCGACCAGGGCGCCAAGCGCGTCTCGATTCTCGATGTCGACTACCATCATGGCAACGGCACGCAGGAGATCTTCTACAGCCGCGACGACGTGCAGGTGCTGAACCTGCATGGCGACCCGATGACCGAATATCCGTTCTTCCTTGGCCATGCCGACGAACGCGGTGCCGGCCCCGGCGAAGGCTTCAATCTCAATTATCCGATGCCGTTCGGCACCTCATGGGACGCCTGGAATGCTTCGCTGGAAGACGCCTGCGCGAAACTTGCGGCTTACGCTCCCGATGTCGTCGTCGTCTCGCTCGGCGTCGACACGTTCGAGAAGGACCCGATCAGCAAGTTCAAGCTGAAAAGCGCCGACTATCCCAAGATCGGACGTCGCATCGCCAGGCTCGGCCTGCCGACGCTGTTCGTCATGGAAGGCGGCTATGCCGTCGAGGAAATCGGCATCAACGCCGTCGGCGTGCTGACCGGATTCGAGGATCGGTAATGCATGTCGACCAGAGCCTGCCCTCGGGCGTTTGATCCGAGAGAGCGCAGCGGTTTTGGGTAACGACATTCGTGGCAATTTAGTAGGCAGCGGGCACAAAGTCGGCCACCTCACCGAAGCGCTTCACGCCGCCTGCAAGGACGTCCGCGGACCTGTTCCGGCCTCCGCTATCCTGTTGTTGGACCATGATCTTCTTCGAAAAGGCGTTCGCCCTTTGCGAAGTGATGCTCTACTTTGAGGGAACGGTATGAGGGACCGATTCACCGGAAGAAGACAGCATTGAAGTCGGGGAAGCATCCATGATCGACGACGAGCCGAACAGCGAACGCGTCTCGGCGCTGGCGCCGTTCCGGCACGGCATTTTCCGCGCCGTATGGTCCGCCAGTCTGGTTTCGAATTTCGGTGGCTTGATCCAGGGCGTCGGCGCCGCCTGGATGATGACGACGATCGCCACCTCGTCCTATCAGGTCGCGCTGGTCCAGGCGTCGACCACCTTGCCGATCATGCTGTTTGCGCTCGTTGCCGGTGCGATCGCCGACAGCTTCAACCGGCGCAAGGTCATGCTGATTGCCCAGACCTTCATGCTGGTCGTCTCGGTTCTGCTGACCGTGTTCACCTATCTTGGCCTGATAACGCCGTGGACGCTGCTCGCCTTCACCTTCCTGATCGACAGCGGCACGGCGCTCAACAACCCGTCATGGCAGGCGTCGGTCGGTGATATGGTGCCACGCGCCAAGCTGCCTGCGGCTGTCGCGCTCAACTCGTTAGGCTTCAACCTGACGCGCAGCGTCGGCCCGGCGATCGGCGGCATCATCGTTGCCGCCGCAGGTGCCGCCGCCGCCTTTGCCGCCAATGCATTGAGCTATGTCGGCCTTATCATAGTGCTCGCCCGCTGGAAGCCGGACCTGCCGGCCTCTACACTGCCGCGCGAGACGCTGGGCGCGGCGATGGGCGCCGGCCTGCGCTACGTCGCCATGTCGCCCAATATCGGCAAGGTGCTGGTCAGGGGTGCGGCTTTCGGCTTCAGCGCCGGCGCGGTTCTGGCGTTGCTACCGCTGGTGGCGCGCGACGTCGTCAAGGGCGATGCCTTGACCTACGGCATCATGCTCGGCGCGTTCGGCATCGGCGCGGTCGGCGGCGCGCTGATCAGCGTCCGGCTGAGGCAGATCCTGTCCAGCGAGACGATGGTGCGCATGGCATTCGCCGGCTTCGCGCTCTGCGCCTTCAATGCCGCCGTCAGCGACCACGCCTGGCAGACGTCGCTCGGGCTGCTCATCGGCGGCGCCTGCTGGGTGATCGCGCTGTCGCATTTCAACGTCACGGTGCAGATGTCTACGCCGCGCTGGGTGGTCGGCCGGGTGCTGTCGGTCTATCAGACGGCGACCTTCGGCGGCATCGCGCTCGGCAGCTGGATTTGGGGTGTCGTCGCCGATGCGCATGGCGCCGAATTCGCGCTGATCGCGGCTGCTGTCGCGATGCTGGCGGGCGGCGCGATCGGCCTCTTGCTGCCCTTGCCGCAGCAGGCGGTGCTCAATCTCGATCCGACCAACCGTTTCAAGGAGCCGCATCTTGCGCTCGACCTCAAGCTGCGCAGCGGCCCCATCGCTATCATGATCGAGTACATCATCCGCGAAGAGGACGTGCCGGAATTCCTAGCCACCATGGCCGAACGCGGCCGCATCCGACGCCGTGACGGCGCCCGCAACTGGACGCTGGCGCGCGATCTCGAAAATCCCGCAATATGGATCGAGCACTATCACACGCCGACATGGCTCGAATACATCCGCCACAATAAGCGGGCCACCCATGCCGACGCCGTTATCGGCGAGCGCGTGCGCGCGCTACACAGCGGCGACGAGCCGCCGCGCGTCCGCCGCATGATCGAGCGTCCGACAACCGCCGGCACGGCGATCGTCATGCCGAAAGGCCCGATCGAGCACTAAGCGGCAGCCCACCCTGCGCGTTAGGATGCAGCGCGCAGGCTCGTACGGACACGCCGCCTGCTTGTAGCGCGGGCCTTCTCCGCCACGACACCGGTGATCTCGACCACGCCGTCCTCACGCGGTCTGGCGTTTGTGACCTTGTGGAGACGCTCATAGGGCAACAGTTCCTTGACCCGAGCATCGAGCAACGCGACTTCGGCTCGCAGGTCCTCGCATTCCTGCCTCTGGACATCGAACTGTATCTGCTCGGATGCCTGCTGCAGGGAAAGCTGCGAAAAATTCGCGTTCACGGTCGAAAGGTTCATCTTGTCGTTTTCGTTCTCCTTTCTGAGAGCAGACAACCTTTCCTCCGCGATTTGCTTTTCGGCCACAGCGTCGCTCCATTGAGCCTTGAGCTTGGCGATCTCGCTGGCGGCTTCACTGTTCTCGTTCAAGGCAACCTCCAATCGCGATTGGAGGTTCCGAATTTCGGAACGCAGGCCGCCGATCTCCGTGAAACCACGCGCTCGCTCGGCTTCCCTGTCACCTTCCATGATACGGGCCGCTTCCGTCATTTCCGACAGCTTCGCTTGCGCGACATCGAGCGATTTCTGCAGCCGCATTTCCTCTTTCTCGCTCTTGCCAAGCGCAGCCAGCACTTCCGAAAGTCGCGCCGTCTCATTGGCATGAATCGTCGAGAGTTCATCCAGCCTGTGCCGCGCCTCAACTTCCCGTTTCAGCGCCTTGTCGAGGTCGATCGACAGGCTGACATGTTTTTCCCGCAGTATCTCGTTCTCGCGCGAGCATCTGTTGGCCTCGGCCGTTCTGGCCGAAAGCGTTGTGACGAGGTCACCGAACTCGGCTTCGCGCTCTGCGCTCGCATTGCCTGCCACGACGAGTTCCAGCCTTGCTGCAGCCAGCGCACGGCGAAGTGCCTCCTTGTCCTCGATCAGGCCTGTCTCGCGCTGCTGCAGGGCCTCGACAGCGCTTTCACGCTCGCGCTGCTTTCTGGTGGCATCGTGGAGCTGCTCCGACAGCACTCTTTGCTGGGTGGTCAGGCCGACATTTGCCAGTTCCAGTTCGTTGGCGCGAAGAATGTCCCCGTGAAGCAGCTTCAGGAATTCGCCTGTCAGATGATGCGAGGTCGCGATCTCCGACAGTTTCGTATTGATCTCCTCCAGATACTCCCGCGCATCGTCAAAGAGCCCATCGACGGCATTTAACGCAGCCAGTCGGGTTTGTGTGTGGGAGGTCAGGCGTCGAGCGGTGCCAGCGTCGTCCTCGGGCTGAGAGTTGTCATTCTTTGCCGCGAGATTCTCATCCGGGACGGCCTCCAACGGCGACTGGTCGTCCAGGTTGAGGCACTCATCGAACGCGTCCGCCAAATCGGCTTCAAGCTCCTTGAATGCTCTGTCCACCTTCTCGGCGCGCTTCATCAGACTTTTGAGTCTCATGACTGAACCTCCCCCTCGTGTAGCGCCATCATGGGGTCTTGATCCTCGCCTCCCGGATACGGGTTCATCCTATCTCCCCTGACGCGGTCGACGCGTGAGATGACCGCTCTAGAATCTGCTGTCATGGCCCGTTTACCCACTCTGAGCGCAGGGGCCGAGTCCACGCTAGGGACAGGCTCGGCCACTGTCCTCGTCTGTTTGAATGACGCAAACCGTGTAAGTGCCCTGATTGTAGCCGGCTTTGGAAACAACCCACCGGAGGAACGTCCGCCAGAGTTCCAGATTGACCGCCGCGACCATCGTCGTGCTCCCTTGTTGTTCACGACGTGACATGCCGGCCGAGCTGCTCGGTAAGCCTAGCCCTCGCCCGACAGGTCCCGCCTCGCCTTGTCGAGTTCCTCGGCATAGCGCCGCATCAGATGGCCTTCGGTCAGCAGCCCGACGACGACGCGGTCGTCGTCCGCTATCGCGAGAGGACGCGAATACGACTCTGAAACTCCCCACGATCGACATAACATCCGCGCAAATGTCGCCGCCCCGTGTTCGGATTGAACGATTGGCGGCCGTGCAGCACCCGGCGATTGTCGAACACCGCCATTTCGCCGGCCTTGAGGCGGTAGGCTATTTGGAAACGCGAGCCGCGGATCATCATCATCAGCTTGCGATAGGCCGCGTAAAAGGGCGCGCAAATGTCGGAGGGAAGGTCGATGACATCGACAAGATGGGCGTTGAACCGTAACTCTGTCACTTCTCCATCGCGTCGCGTTACGATCACAGGAAACCTACCGCGCAGATCGTAGTTTTCGTCGTGAAAACGATAGGGTATCTCGACCTCGCACAAGAGACGGTAGGCTTCAGGATCTTCCGCCTGTAACGCGGCCACGATCGCAAACCCATCGGCAAAGACCGATCCACCGCCTTCAGCTTCGTTCGCGATACAATGAAGGAATTGATAGCCGGGCGGCACCTCCTGGTTCGCAAGATCGGTGTGTAACGGCAGGGCGACCGGCGTATAGGCCAGGTTGTTCGGTTTCGGCATCGACACGACCTCGAACATGGTGCCGAAATTTGTCTGGCGCAGGAACCCTATCCGCTCGGCCGCGCGCCGCCCGGCGTCGGGATCATCGTCAAGCCCATCGACGATGGAGAGCCCGTATGCAGCCGTTGCCTTCAGCCAGGCGAGCAGATCGGCATCGCTTTGCAAGATGTCTCCGGCGGAGTGACGCGGTATGGTTTCAAGATCGATCGAGCCGTCCCAGAGTTTTGGAGCGATGTCAGCCGGATCGTTTCTCTTTCTGCCCGGACGATAGGATTCAAAGAACTGGCCCGGGAATTCCTCCTCAGCCTGGTCGTTCAACCAGACAATGCTCACAGTGCCGCCTCTGTCTTGCACGCTGATCGGTCTGAGTGAGGGCTCCACCCTGGTCAGGTCGAATATCCGCTCTTCGGTCTGCGGGTGAAACGCCGATGGCGCATTGTCCTTTAGCCAGAGCCAAGGATAGCAGACTGTTTCGCCTGACGAGAAAGTTACGGCAAGCGCGGTCTCCCGGGCTTCCACGGAAAGCATGGTATTCATGACGGTGTCTCTCTGAACACAGAATTTGATTTTCAGCTTGGATCAAGCCCGCAGGCTATCAACCCAACGGTGGTGGCCACCACAAGCTCGGCTTCCCATAGCGATGGGATCCGGGATTTCTGTTTGGTTCTTCGAGCACTCGATCTCCAGGTAGAAACCTGATTCAAGCAACATGGCGATGGTAGCGGTCATTTGCCGGCGGTGTCCAGCTAAATGCAATGGATCGCCATCCCCTCTCGGCTACCTCTCGTGGACGGCCGGCTTCGCTGCGGCGATAAAACCCATCTTCATCTCGGGGAACCGCGTTGACGTAAACGTCAACCCAAAGCTATATGCGCCAGCGACCGTGATCGCGAAATGCACAAGGTGGCGATTTCGGCCAGATCGATGTGGCCCAGTACCAATGTGCGACAACGCAACGAGACGAGGAGAACGGCCATGGGCGTTCAGGAAATTGCCGACAAGATCAGCGCGCGCGTGGCGAGTGCCGGGTTCGATCGTTCCGTGAAATTCGATACCGGCGGCGACGGTGTCATCGTCATCGACGGCGCTGATGTCTCGACCACCGACGCGCCGGCCGACTGCACCATAAAGCTTTCACTCGACGATCTGGAGTCGCTGATATCAGGCGATCTCAATCCGACCATGGCGTTCATGTCCGGCAAGATAAAGGTCGAAGGCGACATGAGCGTCGCCATGGCGCTGAGCCAGCTGATCGGCTGATCCACTCTAACCCGGGATGAAACAAGCCGCCGCGCAATGGGCGGCAGCTTGTTTCCGATCCGTCAGGCCGCGAGCGGCAGCCGCTGTGCCTTCAGCTTGCGCCCTGCCGCCTTCAGCGTGCCCTGCGCGTCGGCGAGCGCGCCTTCCACCAGTTCCAGCGCCAGCAAGCGGTGCCGTTCGTAAGGTCCCGGCATGGCCAACGAGCCGGTCTTCTCCGCCGAGAACCCGAAGCGCTCATAGTAGGGCGCGTCACCGACCAGGAGGATTGCCGTGTGACCGAGACGCGCGGCTTCAGTGATTGCATGGCGCATCAGCGCCGAGCCGATGCCAGCATGCTTGATTGTGGGATCGACGGCGAGCGGGCCAAGCAGAAGGGCTGCCCGACCGCCCTCGCCCAGCACGACATCCCATAGCCGCACCGTGCCACTGACAGCGCCCGAAGCATCGCGCGCAACAAAGGCCAGGCCTTCCGAAGGCCGGCGGCCACGCCGCAGCTTTTCCGATGATTTTTTCTTGCGCTTCGGCCCCATGGCGCGATCGAGCAAGGCCTCGCGCGCCGGAACGTCGGCAGCGGTTTCGGCGACGATCATAAAGGCCGGCGAGCTGTCCACGATTTCAACTGGCATTTCCATTTCCGCGATCCTTCACGAGCGGATTGTTCCACAGGCGAACCGAAGCGGGCGATCTCGTCGCCCGCACCGGGTGATCTGAGGGCCGAAGCCGTCAGATCACGTAGGATCGGAGAGGCTCGAAGCCGTTGAAGGCGACCGAGGCGTAGGTCGTGGTGTAGGCGCCGGTGCCCTCGATCAGCACCTCGTCACCGATGGTCAGCGACAAGGGCAGCGGATACGGCGTCTTCTCGTACATCACGTCGGCCGAATCGCAGGTCGGGCCGGCGAGCACGCACGGTGCGGTCTCGGTGCCGTCATGCGCGGTGACGATCGGGTAGCGGATCGCCTCGTCCATCGTCTCGGCGAGACCGCCGAACTTGCCGATGTCGAGGAACACCCAGCGCACATTGTCGTTGTCGGCCTTCTTCGAGATCAGCACGACTTCCGACTTGATGACGCCGGCATTGCCGACCATGCCACGGCCGGGTTCGATGATGGTTTCCGGGATGGCGTTGCCGAAGTGCTTGCGCAGCGCCGAGAAGATCGCCTGGCCATAGGCCTGTGCCACCGGCACATCCCTGAGATAACGGGTCGGGAACCCGCCGCCCATATTGACCATCTTGAGCACGATGCCTTCCTCGGCGAGCGCCGCGAACACCTTCTTGGCATCGCCGAGCGCACGGTCCCAGGCAGTCAGGTCGGTCTGCTGCGAGCCGACATGAAACGACACGCCATAGGCGTCGAGGCCGAGCGTCCTGGCACGACGCAGCACATCGACCGCCATCGCCGGCACGCAGCCGAACTTGCGCGACAGCGGCCATTCGGCGCCTTCGCCGTCGGTCAGCACGCGGCAGAACACACGGGCGCCGGGCGCAACGCGGGCGATCTTGTCGACCTCCTCGACGCAGTCCACTGCGAACAGCCGGATACCGAGCTGATAGGCGCGCTGGATGTCGCGCTCCTTCTTGATGGTGTTGCCGAAGGAGATGCGGTCCGCCGGCGCACCGGCGTCCATCGCCATCTCGACTTCGGCAACGGAAGCGGTGTCGAAGGACGAGCCCATCGCAGCAAGGAGGCGCAGGATTTCCGGCGCCGGATTTGCTTTCACCGCATAGTAGATTTTCGAGTCGGGAAGCGCCTTCTCGAAAGCGCGGAAATTATCGCGCACGACATCGAGGTCGACGACGAGGCAGGGGCCGTTCGGACGTCGGGTGGCGAGGAAGTCAAGGATGCGCTGGGTAGCCATCGGGGTCTCTCCATCAGCGCCTTTCGGCGCGCACAAAGGCTGCGGGACGCGGGTCATCGACCTCGCGAACACGCGGTGGACAAAGGCGGGACGTCAAATCCATGGAACCAGCCGGTGGAGACCCCGGAACCATGAAACGCCGTCTCGCGGCGGTGAACCTTGGCCTTGCCCGGCCTCGGTTCGCTTTGTCTGCCTTGGCTTGGATGGGAGACCCGTCCGCACTGCCGGCAATGAAGGTGTGCCTCTTCAGTAACCCCGGTCTTTGGACGACCGGCAGAACACCAGAAAGGCCCGCACCGTCGTTGCTTCAAGGTGTCCTCGGTCTGGCGGTTGGCCGCTAAACCGACTGGAGGGGTTGGCTCCAGTTACCTTACCGATATCCCTCACCATTTTGAGGATCGGCGGACACCCACAGGCACGTGCGACTTTGGGCAAGCGCGATATAAGGTCGAAGGATTTCACAATCAATAAAAATCGTACGTCAGGTTGTAAAATTCCTAGCATCGAACAATGTTGCAACAGCTGTATCCGGATATCGAACGCATGACAGGCACTCGCGGCCCCCTGAACGCTTTTCTCGACCTAGACGATATCCCTGTATCCAATGCGCAGTCCGGCCCGCTTGCCGGCCTGCGGCTGGCCGTCAAAGATATTTACGACGTGGCCGGCTACCGCACCGGCTGCGGCAATCCGCAGAAATACCAGGAGGTTTCACCCGCCGCCGCGACAGCGCCGGCCGCTCAGACGCTGCTTGATTCGGGCGCGCGCTTCGTCGGCAAGACGCAAACGGATGAACTAGCCTTCTCCCTGATGGGGCTGAACGCGCATTTTCCGTCGCCGGTCAATCCGGCAGCGCCGGACCGCATCACCGGCGGCTCATCCTCCGGTTCCGCCGCTGCGGTCGCCGGCGGGCTGGCCGACATCGCCGCCGGATCCGACACCGGCGGCTCGATCCGCGCCCCGGCAAGTTTCTGTGGCTTGATCGGCCTCAGGGTCACGCATGGCCGCATCTCGCTCGATGGCGCCATGCCGCTGGCCCCCTCCCTCGATACGTTCGGGTGGTTTGCCAAGGACATGACCACCTATGACAAGGTCGGCGCGGTGCTGCTCGGTGACGATCTGCACCGCCACGAATTGCAGCGCCCCCTCGCCCTGGATGCGCTGGACGGGCTCATGCTCGGCCTGCAGGAGGCGGACGAGTACCGCGGCATGGTCCAGCATGTCTCTTCGGTGATCGGCACACCGCGGATGATCGCGCCGCTCTCGCATTCCACCGACGATCTCTACTGGTGCTTCCGCAGGCTGCAGGGGCACGAGGCCTGGCAAAATCATGGTGCCTGGATCTCGCAGAGCAACCGGATGCTGGGCCCCGGCGTCAAGGAACGCTTCGAGCATGGCGCGACCATCGACGCCGCGACGGCGCGACATGAAACGGAGCGCCGCGACGCCTTCCGCCTCGAACTCGCCGAGCGTCTTAGCGAGGATGGCGTTCTTGTACTGCCGACCGTTCCGGGCGCCGCCCCGCTTAAGGCCGATTCCTTCGACGATTTACAGACGTACCGTGAACGCGCGCTGAGACTGTTGTGTTTTTCCGGCCTGTCCGGCTTTCCGCAGATCACCCTACCGCTCGGCCATGTCAACGGCGCTCCATTCGGCCTGTCGCTGCTTGGACCGAAGAACAGCGACCGGCAGCTGATGGCGCTTGCCGCGCGCATCCTTTCAGCCCGCCAAAGGAGCGCATGACATGGATACGCTGACCCGCATGCGCGCCTTCATCGACGTGGTCGAGGCCGAAGGTTTTTCGGCAGCGGCGCGCAAGATCGGGCGCTCCAAGGCGCTGCTGTCGAAATATGTGCGCGAGTTGGAGGACGAGCTCGGTGCGCTACTGCTCAACCGCACCACGCGGCAGTTCTCGATGACAGAGGCCGGCCATACCTATTATCGCCGCGCCTCGGAAATCGTGCGCGAGGTCGACAGCCTGGCCGATGCGGTGCGCGAATCCTCCGGCGACGTTCGCGGCAGGATCAAGCTTTCAGCGCCGCGCACCTTTGCTGACGCACCGATCGGCCAATCGCTGATCGACTTCGCCAAGCAGCATCCCGACATCGTGCTCGACATCCATCTCGACGACCGCTTCGTCGATCTGGTCGAGGAAGGTTTCGATCTCGCCGTGCGCATTTCGCGGCTGGAAAACTCCTCGCTGATCGCGAGGCGTCTGGCGCCGTTTTCGGTGCGGCTCTGCGCATCTCCCGAGCTGATCGCCAAGCACGGCATGCCGGTGCGGCCGCAGGACCTTGGCCGCGTGCCCTGCATCATCGACACCAATGGCCGCTGGCTGACCAACTGGCCGTTCAAGGGCGACAGTGGCGATACGGTAACCGTCTCGGTCTCCGGTCCGATCGAGGTCAACAGTCCGATGGCCGCAAGAGCCGCCGCGGTGGCTGGATTGGGATTTTCCATCCTGCCCGATTTCATCGCCGCTCCCGACATCGAAAGCGGCCGGCTGGTGACTGTGCTGGATGACCGCATCCTTTCGGGTAGCGGCATTTTCGCCGTCTATCCGCACCGGCGCTATTTGCCTGCCAAGGTTCGCGTTTTTGTCGATTTCCTCGTGCAGTGGTTCAAGACGAATGGCAGCGCATGAGCTTTCAGCCGCCTGGCGGTCCCATTTTCGCCCCCTTTCTGGTAACTCTCGATATTTACCGAAGTCGATGGAATCGCGACCGAGAATGCATCTGAAACGGCAAGCAATCATGATGGCTTCGGCCATGGCGGCGACATTTGCCATGGTCGTGCCGGCCGAAGTGCATCCCCACGTCTTCGCCGAGGCCCGCCTCGAAGTGGTTCTCAGCCCGGATCACCAAACTGTGAAGGCGTTGCGCCATCTCTGGCGCTTCGACGATTTGTTTTCCAGCACGGTGATGATGGAATTCGACAAGAATTCCGACCTGAAGCTCGACGACAAGGAGCTGAAGGAAGTCGCCGACACCGTCCATGCTTCGCTGGCGGAGTTCAATTACTTCCAGCTCGTCACCGTCGACGGCAAGGACGAGGCGATGAACCCGCCGCCGCAGCTGATGGCAAATTTCGAGAACGACCAACTCATCATCCTGTTCGAATCCGAACCGAAGGCGCCGATGAAGCTGGCCGGCAAGATCGATATCGGCGTCTACGACCCGACCTTCTACACGGCGATCGATTTCACCGAGGATGCCAATCTGCAGGTCGATGGCATGCCGTCGAAATGCACGAGCAAAGTCGTTCGTCCGAACCCCGACGAGGCAATCGCCGAGAACCAGAAGACCCTGACGGACGCCTTCTTCAACGATCCGACGGGCACCGATATGAGCAAGATCTTTGCGACCAAGCTTGAAATGAACTGTCAGCCAGAAGGATAATCCGGTGACGAAACCGTCCCTGCGTTTGGCGTTCGGCCTTTTGGCTGCCGTGCTTGTGATGACGCACTTGCTCGGCGCCGCCCACGCCCAAAGCTCGCTCGGCATCGGCACCAATGACGGGATAGCTCCCACCACCGGCCCGTTCGCCCATGTCCTGATGTGGATCAATCTGCGCCAGCAGGAATTCTACCGCGCGCTTGCCGGCGCGATGAAGGCGATGCGCGAGGACGGCAGCAAGTTGTGGCTGCTTATCGGCCTGTCCTTCGCCTATGGCATTTTCCATGCTGCCGGCCCCGGTCACGGCAAGGCGGTGATCTCGTCCTACATGGTGGCAAACGAAGTCGCGCTCAAGCGCGGAATCATGCTGTCCTTCGTCTCGGCCCTGCTGCAGGCGCTGACGGCCATCCTGGTAATGATGCTCGCCTACTTCGTCTTGCGCGGCACCGCTATATCGATGACCGATGCGGCATGGTTCCTCGAAATCATGAGCTATGTCTTCGTCACTCTGTTCGGCGCCTGGCTTTTGTGGCGCAAGGCCGGCACCGCCATCCTTCGCCTGTTAGGGGTAAACCCTGCCTACAGCCTCTCGGCCGCTCATGCCGGCCGTTCGCATGCCAGCCACGCACATTCCGCGCATTCGCATTCGGTGCATTCCCATGCGCTGCACGCACATACCGGCCGCGACCAAGATGACCACGATCACGGCGCGCACAACCATCACCATGGCCATGGCGGGCACGATCATCATCACCATGCGGCGGGCGAAGTCTGCGAGACGTGCGGACATTCACACGCGCCCGACCCGGCGCTGCTTTCCGGCGACCGCTTCGACTGGCGCACCGCCTGGACGGCGGTGGCTGCGGTCGGTATCCGGCCCTGCTCTGGCGCTCTGATCGTGCTGAGCTTTGCCATGCTCAACGGGCTGTGGCTCGGCGGCATTCTGTCGGTGCTGGCCATGGCGCTCGGCACGGCGATCACGGTCTCGGTGTTGGCGACGCTGGCGGTGACGGCCAAGAACTGGGCGGTCTATTTCGCCGGCGACGGCCGCATGGGCAACCGCATCCACTCGATCGTCGAGATCGGCGGCGCCGCTTTCGTCTTCCTGTTCGGGTTGCTGCTGCTTTTGGCGAGCCTAGCGACTGGCGGATGACGGCTTTGCGTGTCCGATTGGACGCGCAGCGCTCTAGCTTGCGATCTTGCCGTCCAGCTCGTCCTCAATATGGGCGCGGATGATTTCATCGAAGCTCTTTTCGGCGGCAAAGCCAAGCTCCCTCGACCGCCGCGCCTCGAACCGCGTCGGCCAGCCCTTGACGATCGCCCAGATCGTGTCGTCGGGCTCCTCGCGGATCAGATTCACCGCCTTGGCGCCGGCAATGCGCTCCAACGCCTCGATCTGCTCGCCGACCGTGACGGCGACGCCGGGCATCGTCAGATTGCGGCGCGGCCCGACGGCGCTGCCGTCGATCCCTGCCGCGTGGATCAAAAAATTCACCGCCGAGCGCGGGCTGGCGTGGGTGTGCACGACAGAGCGCGGCACCGGCAATATCGCTTCCTGGCCGCTTAACGGCTCGCGGATGATGCCGGAGAAAAAGCCTGAGGCCGCCTTGTTTGGCTTCCCGGGCCTGACGCAGATGGTCGGCAATCTGATGCCGATGCCGTCGAAGAAACCGCGCCGTGTGTAATCGGCCAAGAGGGCTTCGCCCATCAGCTTCTGCGTGCCGTAGGAGGTCAATGGCGTCGGGTGGAACTCGTCGGGGATGACATCCGGGAACGGCGCGCCGAACACGGCGATCGACGAGGTGAAGACGACGCGCGGCGCAAACCCCGCCAGCCTTATGGCATCGAACAGCGCCCTTGTGCCGTCGAGATTGACGCGATAGCCGAGATCGAAATTGGCCTCCGCCTCGCCCGACACGACGCCCGCGAGATGGAAGATCACGTCCGGCCGCAACGCGACCAGCCTTTCCGTCGCGCTCGGCGCAGCAAGATCGCCGGTATGGATAGCAACATCGACGTCTTCCAGGACCGGCGCCTGTGGCGGCACGATATCGTGAAGGTCGAGCGCGGCGATCTTCCGGCCGCTGAGCGTTCCGTCCTTCGCCAGCCGGGCGATGAGCTTGCGGCCGACCATGCCTGCCGCACCGGTTATCAGGATACGCATATCATTTTCCTCTTTTGCGCTGGCTGCGACCGCGCAGCCAAAACACGACGAAGATGGCCACCATGAAGACAGCGGCAATAGCAGCGGCAAGAATGGTCGAGACGCGGCCGACCGCCAGCATCACGGTTGGCAAATAGTAGGCGGCGATGCCGAACAGGATCAGCACCCAGAGGGCGCCTATTGCCGCATTGCGCGTGTCGCGGTCCATCAAGTGGTCCCGACGCTGCGGAAATTCATCAATTTGGTTACCAATGCCATGGAACTCCCGGTGTCAGTGATAGTGGCCATGATGCGGAGCCACATTGTGCGCATGGTCGTGCTCGCCGTGGTGCTCATCATGGCTGTCGGCGCATTGGCCGAATTCCGGTTCTACGGTGGCGTGGGCAATTCCATGCTCGGCGGCAAGCCGCTTCTTGATGGCGCTGACCGCTTTGTGGGCATCGACGCCATCGTTGAGGCAGGCATGCAAGGTCGCCATGTTGCTTGACCCGTCAAGCGACCAGACATGCATGTGATGAACCTCGCGCACGCCCTTGATTGTCCCCTCTATATCCCTGGCGATCAGGTCGCGATCGAGGCTCGCCGGCACGCCTTCGAGCAGGACATGGGCTGCTTCGCGCATCAGCGACCAAGCCGTGGACAGGATCAGCAGCGAGACAAGGACGGACAGGATCGGATCGATAGGCGTCCAGCCCGTCGCCAGGATGATTAGGGCAGCAATGATCGCCGCCGCCGAGCCAAGCAGGTCGCCGAGCACGTGCAGGATGGCGCCGCGCATGTTCAGGCTGTCGCGGTCACCGCCATGCAGCACGAAGAAGGAGCTGACATTGACCAGCAGACCGGCGACCGCAACGACCAGCATCGGCCCGCCGAGCACGGGCGCAGGCGTCAGCAGGCGTTCCCAGGCCTCATAGATGATCCATAGCGCAATGGCGAAGATCGCGATGCCGTTGGTATAGGCGACCAGCGTCTTGACCCGGCCGAAACCATAGGTGAGACGAACGGTGGCCGGCCGGCCAGCCAGATGAAAAGCATACCAGGCAAGGCCGAGCGCGATGCAATCGGCAAGCATGTGCCCGGCATCCGCCAGCAGCGCCAGCGATCCGGTAAAGAGACCGCCAAGCGCTTCCACGACCATGAAGCCGGCAGTCAGGCAGGCCGCGATCAGCACCCGTTTCTTGTCGGTAGAGCCGTGCACATGACCGGCGCCGTGGCTGTGGTCGTGCCCCTGCGAACCGTGATCATGGGTATGCGCCATTCACGAACTCCCGCTACGCACCGAACTCGGCACGGAAATCCTCGAGCCGTCGCTTCTGCCGGCCGTCGCCCTCGAAATTGGCCGGATCGAGCCATGCCTCATAGGCTCTGCGCAATGCCGGCCACTCCTTGTCGATGATCGAGTACCACGCGGTATCGCGGTTTTCGCCCTTGACCACAAGATGCTGGCGAAAAATGCCCTCGAACTTGAAGCCGAAACGTTCCGCCGCGCGCTTCGACGGCTCGTTACGGTTGTTGCATTTCCATTCGTAGCGGCGATAGCCAAGCTCGTCGAAGATGTATTTCATGAACAGGAACTGCGCTTCCGTCGCCGCCGGCTTGCGCGAGATCAGCGGACCCCAATAGATGTTGCCGATCTCGATCACGCCATAGGCCGGATCGATGCGCATCAGCGTCTGGCGCCCGGCAATTTTTCCGCTGGCCTTGTCGATGACGGTGAAGAACAGCGGATCTTCGCTGGCTTCGGCCTTGTCCAGCCAAGGCTGGAAGGCGGCACGGGTCTGCGGTGGGTAGTCAGGCAGCCAGGCGAAGCGGCCTTCTACATCGGGCACCGAGGATGCTTCAAACAAGCCGTCGCCGTGCTTTTCCGCGTTGAGCGGTTCAAGCCTGACGTAGCGCCCCTCCAGGACTTTGCGTTCGGGCCGCGGGCGCGGTTGCCAATTCTTGAGATTTTCCGACACCCAAAGCTCCAATCCGTTTGACTTTTGCGAAAGGACGCTCACAAAAACGCTCGCTCGGTGAAAGAACCACACGGACGGGAAAAATGCTCCACACGATTTCGGCCTTCGACCGTCTTGGCGAGGAAAATGCCTTCGCGGTGCTGGCGCGTGCCACCGCGCTTGCCCATCAGGGCCGCGATATCGTCAATCTCGGCATCGGCCAGCCCGACTTCAAGACGCCGCAGCACATCGTCGAGGCAGCGATCAAGGCGCTGCGCGACGGCCATCACGGCTACACGCCGGCCAACGGCCTGCTGGCGACACGCGAAGCGGTCGTGCGCCGCACGCTGACCACCACCGGCGTCGAGGTGTCGCCTGAGTCCGTGATGATCCTGCCCGGCGGCAAGCCGACCATGTTCGCCGCGATCCTGATGTTCGGCGAACCGGGCGCTGAAATTCTCTATCCCGATCCCGGCTTTCCCATCTATCGCTCGATGATCGAGTTCACCGGCGCCACCCCGGTACCGGTGCCAATGCGCGAGGAGAACGGCTTTGCCTTCTCGGCGCAGGAGACGCTGGCACTGATCACACCGAAGACTAGGCTGCTCATCCTCAATTCACCGGCCAACCCGACCGGCGGGGTCACCCCCCGCGCCGAGATCGAGAAGCTGGTCAAGGGACTGGAAGCGCACCCCGACGTCGCTATCCTCTCCGACGAAATCTACGACGTGATGACCTATGACGGCGAGACGCACTGCTCGCTGCTCAATTTTCCCGAAATCCGCGACCGGCTGATCGTGCTCAACGGCTGGTCGAAGACCTGGGCGATGACCGGCTGGCGCATGGGCTGGTCTATCTGGCCGAATGGTGACAAGGGCGCCCACCTCTACGACAAGGTGCGCAAGCTGGCAGTCAATTGCTGGTCCTGCGTCAATGCGCCGAGCCAATATGCCGGCATCGCGGCCATCGACGGCCCGCAGGACGACGTCGACGAGATGATGCGTGCCTTCGACCGCCGCAGGAAGGTCGTGGTCGAGGGGCTGAACGCTTTGCCTGGCGTTTCCTGCATCACGCCGAAGGGCGCGTTCTATGCCTTCCCCAACGTTTCGAAGACCGGCTGGAAGGCCAAGAAGCTGGCGTCCGCCCTGCTCGAGGATGCCGGCGTGGCGCTGATCGGCGGACCTGATTTCGGCATTCTCGGCGAGGGCTATATCAGGTTGTCCTACGCCAACTCCGAAGAGAACATCCAGCGCGCGCTGGAGCGGATCGAGACGTTTCTGGGCAAATGAGGACTAGCGCATCCCCAGGGAAAATCGGAATCGATTTTCCCTGGGGATCATGCGCAAATCAAAGTGCCACAGCGCTCTTTGCGCGTTCGGCGATAGAATTCACGACCGAAGAAAGGTGACGTCAGATGTTTTATGCCATCCTCGCCTATCACGTGGAAGAAGCGATCACGGCGCTGACGCCGCAGGAGGATGCGGCGTTGATGACCGATCTGCTCCAGATCAACGAGCGGCTATACCGGGAAGGCACCCTTGGCCCGGCGGCGCGGCTCGGGGCGACACAAGACGCGTGTACCTTGCGCGGGCCGGGCGCCGGAATGGTCATTGACGGACCCTTCGCCGAGACCAAGGAGCAATTGTTGGGACTCTACGTCGTCGACTGCGCCACGCGTGATGCCGCGATCGCGATTGCACGCGACCTTCGTCGCGTCAATCCGACCGCCGTCTACGAAATCCGCCCCATCTCGCTATATCTTCCCGGCGTGCCGCTTTCGGTCACGCAGTCCTAGAGCGGCTGCTCACCCTCGCCCGACGTACGGCATTTTCGTCGCCATAACGGTCATGAACAGCACATTGGCGTCGAGCGGCAGGCTGGCCATATGAACGACGGCATCGGCGACGCGCTCGACGTCCATCACCGCTTCGGCGGCGATGGAGCCATTGGCCTGCGGCACCCCGACCGTCATAGCCTGCGCCATGTCGGTCAAGGCATTGCCGATGTCGATCTGGCCGCAGGCGATGTCATAAGGCCGGCCGTCCAGCGCCAGCGTCTTGGTCAGCCCGGTAATGGCGTGCTTGGTCGCGGTATAAGGCACCGAGCCCGGCCGCGGCGCGTAGGCCGAGACCGAGCCGTTGTTGATGATGCGGCCACCCATCGGCCGCTGCCTGCGCATGGCGCCAAAGGCGGCGCGGGCGCACAGGAACGAGCCGGTGAGATTGACCCCGACGATGTCGTTCCACACCTCGACGGGGATCTCGTCGATCAACGTCGACTTGTAGCTCGTGCCGGCATTGTTGAAGAGCAGGTCGACACGACCGAAAGCCGCCGCCACCGTCTCGAACATCTCGTCAACCTGATCGGCCTTGCTGATGTCGCAGGCAACCGCCAGCGCCTTGGCTTGTGTCGATCCGGCCTCGGTGATCGCCTCTTTCAGCACCTGCTTGCGGCGTCCGCAGAACACCGTATTCCAGCCGGCCTTGAGCAGCGCCGTGGCGACGCTTTTACCGATGCCCGTGCCGGCGCCGGTGACGATGGCGGTTTTGTAGTCTGTCATAACTGTCCTCCTACAGCGCCGTATGTCCGCAAGGACGCTATAGCACCTTGATTTTGAGCAATTTGATTTTGCGCATGATCGCGTCCAAAAATCGATTCCGATTTCGGGTTATGCGCTAGCTGCTCCGACAAAAAGGGCGGCCATTGGCGGCCGCCCTGATCTGAACCGGGCTTGGGAGGAGGAAGCCGATCCGACTGCCTAAAATCATGCGCTCGCCGGGTTAACGAGACGTTAGCGCGAAATCTGGCCAGTCAGCTCCCTACGGTTGCAGCCTACCAGCGCGAATTGGGAGCGGTCTTGCTAGCCGCCTTTGCTGCCTCGCTGGCGCCCTCCGCTGGCACCTTTGCCGCCGACACCGTCGCCTCGACATGGTCGACCAGCGCGTCCGGCAGGCCGAGGCGGCCGGCGAGCAGATCGAGATAGCCGCGTTCGGCACGCGTATCCGGATCGATGGTGAGCCGCGAGGCGGTGTAGAGTTCGAGCTTCTGCGCGTCGGTTTGGGCGCCAGCGACCAGCGTATCCAGATCGAGCGGCGTTTCCAGCTCCGACATCAGGAATTTCTCAGCGTCGGAGCCGATGCCCGCGAGGCTGAGCTTGCCGGCGATCTTCTGCCGCTCGCCGTCGTCTATATGGCCGTCGGCCTTCGCCGCCGAAATCATCGCCCGCACCAGCGTCAACGTGAATTCGTCCTCGCCTTGCGGCGCCTGCGAGGGATGGAAGGCGGTGTCAGCGGGCGGCGGCAGCAATTCCGGCTCACCGGCAACCTGCGTCTCAGCCGGCGCACTGCCGCTCTTGTAGTTCTGGTAGGCCTTGTAGGCGAGGCCGCCGATCGCGGCCAGGCCACCGAGCTTCACCGCAGTGCCGGTGATCTGACGGCCAGCGCCGGTTCCGAGCAGCACCGCGGCCAGCGCGCCGGCCGCCAGCGGATTGTCCTTGGCCATCTGCACAGCCTGCCCCCCTTTTTCGCGGACGGTCGACCCCGTTCCGGGAATTTGCGAGCCGAGCAGATCGTCGAGGAGCTTCTTGGGATCGAACATCAATGCCTCCAGAATTGGCCCGGCCGAACGTGCACGGGCAGGTTTTCGGACGTTGAAGAGGTAGGCCCCGCATATTGACATTACAATGACGGGTGAGCGCTTGATGGACGCACGTCGCTCTAACCGCCGATGTGCGGGCCCCTGCCCCGCACTTGCGCCAATTCGACCTGGCGCTGGCGCTCGGCGTAGCGCGCACGATCCTCGTCTGAACGGGCATCGAAGCAATGCGGGCATGAGACGCCAGCGGCATATTTCGGCGATAACAGGTCCTGCCCGGTCAGCGGATGCCGGCAGGCACGGCACAGTTCGGCCTCACCCTCGACCAAGCCGTGTGACACCGAGACGCGCTCGTCGAAGACGAAACATTCGCCCTGCCAGAGGCTCTGTTCGGCGGGCACCTCTTCGAGATATTTCAGGATACCGCCCTTGAGATGGAACACGTCCTCGAAGCCGAGCGACTTCACATAGGCTGTCGCCTTCTCGCAGCGTATGCCGCCGGTGCAGAACATCGCCACCTTCCGGCCGACGAGCTCGGCCCGATGCTGATCGACCCAGGCCGGGAATTCGCGAAAGCTCGTGGTGGCAGGATCGACCGCGCCTTTGAAGGTGCCGATCGACACCTCATAGGCATTGCGCGTGTCGATGACGACCGTGTCCGCATCCGAGATCAGCGCGTTCCAGTCGGCTGGCGCGACATAAGTGCCGGCGCTTGCCGCCAGATCGATATCCCTAACGCCCATGGTGACGATCTCGCGCTTCAGCCGCACCTTCATGCGGTGGAACGGCATCTGCGCGGCGCTGCTGTACCTGACCTCGAGACCGGCGAGACCTTCGATGGATTCGAGATGCTCGATGAGCGCGGCTATATCAGCTTCGCTGCCGGCGACCGTGCCATTTATGCCCTCATGCGCCAGAAGCAGTGTGCCTTTGATACCGCGTCCGCAGCAGAAGGCGGCGAGCGGCGCACGCAACGCTTCGAAGTCGTCGAGCCGGGCAAACCTGTAGAGCGCGGCGACGCGGAAAGTTTGATTGGGCAGTGTCATCGCCGAAGCCACTAAACGCTCATGAAAGCCGATTCAAGGCTGACGCGTGGACCAGCCTCTCCTTGGTGGCTTTGACAGTCGGGCTGACGGCATTGCCGGCAGTGCGTGACATCGCGACACGCTTCGTTTCGTGGACAGAAAAACGGCCTTCTGCTAACCGGTTGAACGGATCAATACCGGAGAGACGACAAATGCCCAGCAAGACCGAAAAGCTCCTGTCGCTCCTTAACGGCCAGCCAGTCATCCCGGTGCTGAAGATCGCCAATGTCACTGACGCCGTGCCGCTGGCACGCGCCCTGGCGCGCGGCGGCCTGCCGGCGATCGAGATCACGCTGCGAACCGCTGACGCGCTGGAGGCGATCCGGCTCGTGGCAGGCGAAGTCGAGGACGCCATCGTCGGCGCCGGAACCATTCTGGACGCACGCCAGTTCGGCGAGGCGGCAGCAGCCGGCTCGAAGTTCATCGTCAGCCCCGGCATCACCCGTGAGCTTCTGGCGGCGGCGAAGGACAGCGACGTGCCGTTGCTGCCCGGCGCCATCACGCCCGGTGAGATCATGGCCGCCCGCGAGGCAGGCTTGCGTTTCCTGAAGTTCTTCCCGGCGGAACAGTCAGGCGGCATCGCCTCGCTCAAGGCATTCGCCTCGCCGCTCGCGGACGTCAAATTTTGCCCGACCGGCGGCATCACCGGCAAGAACGCCGCCGACTATCTGAGCCTGCCCAACGTCATCTGCGTCGGCGGCTCCTGGGTGGCGCCGGACGATTTGGTCAAGGCCGGCAAGTGGGATGAAATCGAAGCCCTGGCGCGAGCCGCGAGCAAGCTCGGGCGATAGAGACACCTTGAACCCAAGTGGATTGGCTGCCGCGCGGATTGCGCGGCGCGGCTTTTGTAATGCTTGGTCGATCCGCTATTTGGTCTGGAAGCGGGCGACCGACAGGAACTTGACGGCATTGCCGGTGAACCGGTTGGCGTCGGCCATCTGATCGTTCGGCTGGAAGCCCGCGGTGTAGACCTCGCTCGGCGGCGTGTGCACGATATTGTAGGCATAGCGCGGCGCCGTCGTTGCGCTGGAGACAGTGGCAACATTCTCGCCGCTGTTCAACGCCCAACGCGCAGCCTTCGGCTCGGCGGCGACCACCACGGATTTGGGACCAGGCTTCAGGTCCCGGGCGGTTGCCCTGGCTGCCTTGCGGGTGGTTTTCACACCCGCACCGATCGCCGCAGCCGGATCGGAGCCGGCCGGGCGGGCAACGACAGCCTCGCGCGGCGATGCAGCATTGACGTTCGCCGCGTCGCTGAAGACCGAGCTCGGCTGGGAGAGCGAAGCGACCTGGTATTCGTCGGTTGCACTGACCCGCTCGAGGACGGCCTTGACCGCGTCGGGTTGGACCTGGTCGGGCTGGACCAAATCGGGCTGGGCCAAGTCAGGTTGAGCCAAGTCGGGCCGCGCCGACGGCAGCACCGAGAACGCATCGGTAGCGGTCTTGCCGTGCCCGGCCGTGTCCGCCAACGCCAAAAGCACATCCTTGTCCTGCGGCGCAAGGTCGGCCGCTGCAAGGTCGGCCGGGAGCGAGTGATCGGGACGCCAGGTCGGCAACGGAATGTTGTTGGCCGCAACCTGCGCCGGATCGGCGACAGCAGACGGGTCGGCCATGCCAAAGGGAGCGCTTGCCGGCGCTTGCGCGGTCGCCACCGCCTGTTCGGTGGTAGCGGTGGCATCCGCCACGCCGAACGGAACGTTTTCGGGCTGGGCGCCGACATCTGTCTTCGGACGCGGGGCGAAATCAGGCAGCGGAATGCTGCGCGCCGGCAGCGCTGCGATGATCGTTTCCGGCGTGTCCTCCTCCGGTTCCGGAGCAGGCGCATCGGCGATTTGCGGGATTTCGGCGCGCTTCGCATCCTCAGGCGATACGATGGCAATGCCCGGAAGCTTGCTGTCCTTGGCGACCGGCGCCGGCTTCGCGTTCGCCAGTTTCACGGTCTTTGGCTTCGGCGCCGGCGCGGCTGCCACATCGGCGCTGTCATCCGCCTCGTCTTCACCGCCGCCGAAGAAAGCCGCCAGCAGACCCCCGGATCTTTTGGAACCGCCACCTGCGCTGGCCAGTTCAATGGCGGGGCTGCCGGCGCCCTTGCGCGACTTGTAGGAGGCGAGCGCCTGTGAATAGCCGGGCAGCGGCTTGCCGTCACTCGGCACGTGCAGCGTCTTGCCATTGGGGAACACGCGCGCCAGTTCCTGGCGACTGATGCCCGGCCAGTGGCGCACATTGCCGACATCCATGTGGACAAATGGCGAGCCGGACGACGGATAGTAGCCGACGCCGCCGCCCTGCATCCGCAGACCGATGTCGCGCAGTTTCTTCAGCGGCACGCCGGGAATGTAGAAGTCCATCGCCTTGCCGAGCATATGCTGGCTTTTCTTGGCAACGCCCCTGCTGCGGCTGCGCAGCATCGAGTTCGTGGACGACGAGCGATAACCGCACACGACCTGGATATAGTCGCGGGCGCCGCTCTGCCGGTAAGCCTCCCAGACCAGGTCCAGCAGGCGCGGATCCATCTTGGTCGGCTCGTTGCGGCGCCAGTCGCGCAGGATGACGTTGATCTTTTTCAGACCCGCCTGATCGTAGCGGCCGCCGCGCTTGAAGACGATCTCCGCCTTCTCTTTGGTGTGGAGGTTATAGAGTTTCAGCGAACGTGTCTGGGCGCTGGCGCCGGTCGCAGCCGCTGCAAGGAAGCCAAAGGCGATAATCACCGCTGCCAGCCATCTCGGCCAGACGCTCATGTGATAGTGCCGCCCGTTTGTGTGTCGTTCGACTTTGTTCAAATCAAAAGGCCTTGCAGGCTGCCGTTTGTCCCCGGATTTGACCAACGGATGCGGTGATGTTCGCATCCGAATATCGATCCTAATGGTTAATCATCGCTTATTGAAGCCGAAATGCGGTAACACCGTGGCGATATCCCGTCAAAAATATTGCGCAGGGTTTCTTGGTAAACTGCTGGTTTAGATCATGTTTCGGGCTTTGCCATGAACACGATCTGTTACCGGCCGCCTTAATGCGTGAACACTGCCGCAATCGTGTCGTCTGACGCGCGTCACGCCCTCATTGATGATGTCAAACGTCCTGATGACGGGCTGGCAAGCTGGTTCGAACTTGCTTGGTCAGGAAGCAAGCCGGTCGACACGGCCTGTTTCCGGATCGATGCCGTATTCCTTGAGCTTCCTGTAAAGCGTCGAGCGGCCGATGCCGAGGCGGCGGGCAACTTCGCTCATCTGGCCGCTGTAATGGTCGATGGCGAGCTTGATCATTTCGAGTTCGACATCGGCCAGCGCGCGTACATTGCCGCGTTCGTCGAGCGCCCGCAGCGTGCCGAAGCGGGGCTGCGGACTGGCCGGCGGATCGAGCTCGGTCGCAGCGATGCCGTTATTGGCCGGCGCGTCCTCGCCAAGCGGCCCGATGATCAAAGGCGATGCGGGAGGCAACGCGTCATGCGCATCGAGGTTGACGGTGCCCACGACCTGCGCCCGGATCTGCGGAAACTCCTCCTCGGTCAGCACGTCGCCTTCACAAAGCACCGAGGCCCGGAAGACGGCGTTTTCCAACTGCCGGATGTTTCCCGGCCAGTCATAGGCCTGCAGCATGGCGAGCGCCGCGGCCGAAATGCCGTGCAGACGGCGACGTGGATCGGTGGGCGCAACCTTCTCCAGGAAGTGCTCGACCAAATACGGGATGTCGTCGCGGCGATCGCGCAGCGGTGGCACGAAGATCGGATAGACGTTCAGCCGATAGAACAGATCCTCGCGGAACTTGCCGTCCTTGACCTGCTGCAGAAGATTGCGGTGTGTCGCCGAGATCAGCCTGATGTCGACCCTGACGGTCGAACGCCCGCCGACCGGATCGACCTCACCGTCCTGCACGGCGCGCAACAGCTTGACCTGCACGTCGAGCGGCAGGTCGCCGATCTCGTCGAGGAAGAGCGTGCCCGAATGCGCCTCGACGAACTTGCCGGTGTGTTTTTCGGTGGCGCCGGTGAAAGAGCCTTTCTCGTGGCCGAACAGGATCGATTCGACCAGATTGTCTGGGATGGCGCCGCAATTGACGGTAACGAAGGGTTTTGAGCGGCGGTCGCCGCTGCCCTGGATGGCGCGCGCCACCAACTCCTTGCCGACGCCGGATTCGCCCTCGATAAGGATCGGGATGTTGGACGCGGCCGCCTTCTGGCCGAGGCGGATCACCCGGTCCATCGCCGGGCTGTGCGTGATCATGTCCTTGAAGGTCAGATGGCCACCGCGCCGCCGCGACGTGCGCTTCATTTCGCCCTCGACCGCCTCGACTTTGAGCGCATTGCCGATCGATGCCTGCAGCCTGTCGGGAGAGGCCGGCTTGACGACGAAATCGAAGGCGCCATGACGCATGGCCGAAACGACGGTCTCGATGCCACCCTGGGCGGTCTGCACGATGACCGGAACATGGATGCCGCGCTCGCGCATCGCCTTCAGCACGCCAATGCCATCGAGGCCCGGCATGACAAGGTCGAGGATGACCACCGACACGTCGCGCGCATTCGGCCCGTCGAGCGCGTCGAGACCCGCCTCGCCGCCATCTGTGACGATCGCGCTGTGGCCGAATTTCGTGACGGCCGCCTCGAGCAGCCTGCGCTGCACGGGATCGTCATCGACTATGAGTATGGAACCTGTCATGACTGGTTCAACGATGCTCGCCCAATATGCCCACCCGAGGGGCAATCCGCCCTATGGATCATCTTGGCACAGGGTTCTAAACAAGGTTTCAAAAAACCCGGTGAACGAATTCCTTAGGATTTGACCGGCTTCTCATTCCCCTTTTGAATCTTCGAGTCTGGCCGCTTGAGTCTTGCAATCTGGAAAGTATCGGCAATGCGCATGGTTTTTGGTCGGCAGCTTGCGGCGGCGTCGTCGTCCGGTCAGAGTGCGGCGGAGCTTGGCGATCTGCCGGAATGGAATCTCGGCGATCTCTATTCGCGTATGGAAGCCCCCGAGCTGAAGCGCGACATCGCCAAGGCGGCAGCCGATGCCATCAACTTCGAGAGCCGCTGGAAGGGCACGCTCGCCGCAGAGGCGGAACGCGGCGACGGTGGCAGGCTGGGCGAAGCGCTTGCCACCTATGAGGCGCTGGAGGAACTGATCGGCCGGATCGTCTCCTATGCCGGGCTGGTCTATGCCGGCAACACCGCCGATCCGCAGCGCGCCAAGCTCTATGGCGACATTCAGGAGAAGATGACCGACGCCAGCGCGCATCTCCTGTTTTTCGCGCTTGAGCTGAACCTCATCGACGATGCCGCGATCGAGACCGCACTTGCTGCCGATCCCGCCTTCGCTCACTACCGGCCGTGGGTGCTCGATCTGCGCATGGACAAACCCTACCAGCTCGAGGATCGGGTCGAGCAACTTTTCCACGAGAAGTCGATTACCGGACGCGGCGCCTGGAACCGCCTGTTCGACGAGACCATGACCGATCTGCGCTTCGACATCGATGGCGAGGGGCTCACCCTGGAGCCGGCGCTGAACCGCCTCCAGCACGCCGATGGCGAGGTGCGCCGCCGAGCCTCTGAAGCGCTGGCCGCAACCTTCCGCAAGAATCTGCGCACGTTCACGCTGGTCACCAACACGCTGGCCAAGGACAAGGAGATTTCCGACCGCTGGCGTGGCTTCGAGGACATCGCCGATTCGCGCCATCTCGCCAACCGCGTCGAGCGCAGCGTGGTGGACGCGCTGGCCTCTGCCGTTCGCGACGCTTATCCGCGCCTGTCGCACCGCTACTACGCGATGAAGGCGCGCTGGCTCGGCATGGACGTGATGAACCACTGGGACCGCAATGCGCCGTTGCCAGACACCCCGCAAGCGGTCATCGGTTGGGACGAGGCCAAGAACACGGTGCTTTCCGCCTATCAGCGCTTTTCACCTGAGATGGCGGAGATCGCCCGGGTTTTCTTCGACCGCAACTGGATCGACGCGCCGGTCAGGCCGGGCAAGTCGCCGGGCGCCTTCGCGCATCCGACCGTGCCGTCGGCGCATCCCTATGTTTTGCTCAACTACATGGGCAAGCCGCGCGATGTGATGACGCTGGCGCATGAGCTTGGCCATGGCGTGCATCAGGTGCTTGCCGCAGGCCAGGGCGCGCTGATGGCCTCGACGCCGCTGACGCTGGCCGAAACGGCATCCGTCTTCGGCGAGATGCTGACCTTCCGCTCGCTGCTCGACCAGACCACCGACAAGCGCGAGCGCAAGGCCATGCTCGCCCAGAAGGTCGAGGACATGATCAACACGGTCGTTCGCCAGATCGCTTTCTACGAATTCGAACGCAAGGTGCATGCCGAGCGCAAGAACGGCGAATTGACATCCGACAGGCTCGGCCAGTTCTGGTTGGAAGTGCAGGCGGAAAGCCTCGGGCCGGCGATCAAGCTGCGCGAGGGTTACGAGGTGTTCTGGACCTACATCCCGCACTTCATCCATTCGCCCTTCTACGTCTACGCCTATGCTTTCGGCGACTGTCTGGTGAATTCCCTCTATGCGGTCTACCAGAATGCAGAGCGTGGCTTTCAGGAGAAATATTTTACCATGCTGCGCGCCGGCGGCACCAAGCATCATTCCGAGCTCCTTGCGCCCTTCGGCCTTGACGCCACCGACCCTGCCTTCTGGCAGATCGGACTTGGCGTGATCGGCGGCCTGATCGATGAGCTCGAAGCTTTGGACAATTGACACACAGCGCTGAACATTCGGGGCCGACAGAACAGTTTAGCCGCAATGCATATTCGGGCCGTTCTATTCTTGCCCTAAATATATGTTCTTAAATAACTCTCCGTGAAATTTTCCGTTAGCTTTCCGGAAGCTGTATGATAGCGTCCCGCCTCAAGCTCAGTCGGGCGCGGGGCTCAGGCCAGGAAAAAATCTCCGGCCGGTCACGGCGCTTCGGCGAATGCGACAGCGGCCGTTGGCCATGGCAGGAAAAGCCGGTCGCCGACAGCTCGATTTAAGCCGGCTGTTCCGCGAACAGCGGAGCCACCATCGAATGGTCCTTGTGCCAAGGTCACCACTCCAGGCCACGGCAGATGGATCGGACTGGAGAGAGAGACAATGGGCACTTTTTTCTACATGCTCCTGGCGTTCTTGGTAGGTGTGTTGGTTGGCTGGTTCATCTGGGGACGCCTGCGTGGCGAGCTCGACAGCCTGCGCGGTGACGTGGACCGCACGCGCAGCGAGCGCGACAGGCTGCGCGCCGATGCCGACCGCCTGACCGGTGAGCTGGATGTATGCCGTGGCGCCCGCGCCGACCTGGAGCGCCAGTTGGCCGAGGCACAAGGCGCCAAGACCGGCGCGACAAAGGCAGCAATCCCGGCACCGTCGGCATTAATGTCGACGTCCGCGCCGGCAAAGACCACGCCGGCCAAGCCGACGCCGGCAAAGACCGCGTCCAAGAAAACGGCGGCCGCCAAGGCGGCAGCCGCGCCAACGGCAAGTGCGTCGAAAGCGGCCGCGTCGAAAACGAGCGCCACAGCCAACAAGGCTGCGCCGGCGGCAAAGAAAGTCACCGCAGGCAAGGCAACAGCGCCAGCGGGCAAGCCCGACAGTCTGCGTCGCTTGATCGGCATCGGCCCGGTCAACGAGCGGAAGCTGCACGGCCTTGGGGTCAGGACCTACGCTCAGATCGCCGCCTGGACGGCGGCGGATATCAAGCGGATCGAAGACGTTCTCCAGTTCGACGGCCGCATCGAGCGTGAGCGCTGGATCGAGCAGGCGAAACTGCTTGCCGCCGGCGATGAGAAGGAATTTGCGCGCCGCTTCCCGACCGCGGGGACTGCGAGCAACACCTGAATTGCCTGCCGGCATCGAGCACAGACTGGCGGCGCCTCGAGGTGCCGCCGGTTTGCTTTTGCACCAAGGCTGCCTTTGCGTCTTGAGACGCCGCTCTCTCGATTGCGCGCGATCGAGCCCCCATATAGAGCGATAGCTTGCGTTATCGATCGCAGCATCCGAGCCCCATGTCCCTGCCCTCTGCAATTTTCCGGAATGACGAGCGCGCGCATCAGCTCGTTTTCGACCGTCCGTCCGGCATCATCGTGGCGCATGAGGCGGAGGATTTCCTGCCGGCGCTGGAAATTGCGCAGGCCGCGCATGACGCCGGCAAATGGCTGGCCGGATATTTCTCCTACGAGGCCGGCTACCTGCTCGAGCCGAAGCTCGTTCCACTGCTGCCTGGTGGACGCCGCGCCCCGCTTGTCTGCCTGGGGATCTTCGACGCGCCTGTCGAACAGACGGTCGTGCGCAGCCACGCGCCGGCGACCAACGGTCCGATCTTCGACGCAAGGGCTGCCTGGTCTTCAGAAGATTACGCAAAACGCTTTGCGCGGCTACACAATCACATTCGCAAGGGTGATTGCTATCAGGGCAATCTGACCTTTCCGGTTCATGCGCAGTGGTCGGGCGACCCGCTGGCCGCCTTCGATGCGCTGACGGACCGCCAGCCGGTGAAATACGGCGCGCTGATCGCGCTCGGCGATCCGGTCGTTTTGTCGCGTTCGCCGGAACTGTTCTTCGAGATCGATGCCGAAGGCATGATCGAGACCCATCCGATGAAGGGCACCGCCCCGCGCGGCGCGACCAAGGCGGAAGACAAGCGGCTGAAGGCGTTCTTGCTCAATGACGAGAAGAACCAGGCTGAGAACCGGATGATCGTCGATCTGTTGCGCAACGACATCTCGCTGATCAGCGAGGTCGGCACGCTGGAGGTGCCGGAGCTTTTCCGCATTGAGAGCTACCCGACCGTCCACCAGATGGTGAGCCGCGTGCGGGCCAAGCTCTTGCCCGACCTCACCATCCGCCAGATCTTCGCTGCGCTGTTTCCATGCGGATCGATCACCGGCGCCCCAAAAATCCGTGCCATGGAAATCCTGCACGATCTGGAAGGCACGCCGCGCGACGTCTATTGCGGCGCCATCGGCTGGATCGCGCCCGGCGGCACGATGCGCTTTTCGGTAGCGATCCGCACCATATCGCTCTTTTCCAGTGGCGAGGCCGTCTACAATATCGGTGGCGGCGTCGTCTTCGATTCGACGGCCGAGGAGGAGTATCAGGAGTGCCTGCTGAAAGCGCGTTACGCGACGGGAACACCGCCGATTTCGACCTGATCGAAACCATGCGCTGGCAGCCGGGCCAGGGCTTCCTCCGTTTCGACCGCCATTTGGCACGCCTTTACAGCTCGGCAGCCGAACTGGGTTTTGCCTGCGATCCGCAGAAGGTCGGCGAGGTGCTCAGGAACGCCGTCGACCGGCCGGACATAGCCTTGCGCACACGGCTTGTCCTGTCGCGCAGCGGCAAGGTGACGGTCTCGGCGCTGCCTTATGAGCCGCATGCAGCCGACAAGGTGTGGAGACTGCAACTAGCGCGGGTGCGGCTCGATTCGAGCGACACGCTGCTGCGCCACAAGACGAGCCGCCGGGATACCTATCAGCGGGCGCGAGCCGAATATCTGATTAGCCGCGCCGACGAGGTGCTGCTGGCCAACGAGCGTGGCGAAATCTGTGAGGGCACGATCACCAATCTCTTTGCCGATTTCGGCGGCGGAGTGCTGGCAACGCCGCGGCTCGATTGCGGCCTGCTGCCTGGCGTGTTGCGTGGCGAATTGCTGGATGAAGGTCGTGCCCGCGAAGCAATCTACACCTTGGATGACTTGAAATCGGCCAAGGCGCTGTTTGTCGGCAATTCGCTGCGCGGATTGATCCCGGCGCGGCTGGGCTGAAACGCAACCGATAAGGCACCGGACGACGCCGATGGCTGTGTCTCGATCATGGCTTTCCCTTGCGCGTCGGGGAAAATGCGTCCGGCCCGGGATAGAGTGGGCCGGACGCGCGGCAGCCGCTTGGGAGGAGCGACTATTCGCCTTCGTGGGTCTGACCGGAGCCGCCGACGGAAACGATGTTGAAGGGTTTGCCTTCGACAGCAATGTCACCGGTCTTCTCGAACGACGTCGCGTCAACGAGATGCAGCACACCTTGCAAAGGATCCGTGACCACGATCCTGTCGCCGGCGACCGCGACACGCGGCCTCGGGTCGCTCCAGTGGCCATCCATCGAAGAGGGATCGGTCAGCTTGAGTGAGTTTGCGATCTCCCCCTTCACCACGTCGATCTGGTGAAGCTGGCCGTCCTCGGTGAAGACGTAGGCGAACTTCGCACGAACGGGATCGACCGCGAAATGCACGCGGCGCGTTGGAAGGCCGATCAGCCGGAATGCGTCGCTCTCGAGTGTCGGATCGATCAGCACCACCTTGTCGGCACCGTAGTTGCCGAGGAAATATTGCAGGCCTCTGCCGCCGATCAGAGTTGTCGTTTTGCCGTCCGGCAGGCTGTCGGCATAGGGCAGATGGCGGATCGCCGGGGTGCCGTCGCCTTGGGTGACGACAAGCAGGCCGGTGGCACAGGCGAAAGCCAGGATATTGCCGGAAGATGCCTCCCCGTGAAGGTCGGGGCAGGCGTGGATGCCGCCGACCTGCGCGCCAGCCTTGTCAGCGACCCTGATGCCGACCGGGAGCTCGTCCGGCTTTTCCCTGTTCGGCTCCGACAGGAGGACATGGGAGCCATAGGCGACTGCGACGCCGTGCTGCGGCGCGTCCGTCTTCACTTCCCTGAAATCCGATTTGCCTTCCAGGACGGCCTTCTCGGAGATGATACGGGCGACACCTTCGCCGTCGAAAAAAACGGCGAAATCTCCGTCATGCTCGACGAAATGCGACGGCTTCTCGCCTACGATCTCGACGCCGGCAAGCTTCGGCGCTTCGACGTCGATGTCGCCGTGTTCGCCGTGATCCTCGAAGGAAATGCCGCTCGCGATCCCGGTAACGACGCCGGCCGAGCCCTGCACGGCGAACACGGTCCGGCCGCTTTCGCTGCGATGGAGCGACGCCGGTCCTTTGATCTGGAACGTGTCGAGCTTTCCGCCATTGACCGCATCGATTACGGTCACCTTCGGATCCGCGTGGTCCGAGATAAAGAGGCGCCAGGCGGTTACCTCCTCGGCATGGGCAGCACTTGTTGATACAGACAGAAGCAGCGCGATGGCCGTGGCTGACGCCCAATTTGTGCTCACGATATTCTCCTTGATGTTATTACATAACCGATTGTGGTCAACGAAAAGGCGGATTGCTCCGCCTTTCCATCGTGGCGATCAGCTTGCGAGGATCGCGCCTTTGATCGTCGTGATGTTGTGCCGCATCATCTCGATATAGGTCGCGGCCGGGCCGTTCTCGCCCGACAGGGCGTCGGAGTAGAGTTCACCGCCGACTTTCAGGCCTGTCTCGCTAGCGATCTGCTCGATCAGGCGGGGATTGGTGACGTTTTCCACGAAGATTGCCGAAGCCTTGTCTTGCCTGATCTGTTTGATGAGGGCCGCGACGTCGGCGGCTGAGGCTTCAGATTCGGTGGAGAGGCCCTCCGGCGCGAGGAATTTTATGCCGTATTCGTGCTCAAAATACCCAAAGGCGTCGTGGGAGGTGATGATCGTGCGCTTGCCCTCGGGGATTTCGGCTACAGCAGCCTTGATCTCCTCTTCCAGCGCCTCGATCTGCTCGCCATATGATTCAGCATTGGCCCGATAGGTGTCACAGCCGGCTGCATCGGCGGCACAGAAGGCGTTGGCGATGTTCTTCACATAGACCTCAGCGTTATGCACGGATTGCCATGCATGGGGATCGGACTCGCCGTGATGGTGGTGCGGTTCCTCATGGCCCTCTTCCGCCTCCGCAGCGTGCCCTTCCTCGCCCTTGGCGGCGTTATCGTGATCATGGTGATGCTCTTCCTCGGTGTTGCGCAACACCTCGCCGCCTTTGGTCAATTCCACGATCGGCGCCTTCGTGGCGCTCGCCTCGACGAGACGCTGGAGGAAGCCCTCGAACTGGAGGCCGTTGACCAGCACCACGTCGGCCGAACCAACGGCGGCCGCGTCCGCCGGCTTCGGCTCGTAGACATGGGCGTCACCATTCGGACCGACCAGCGCGATGATGTCGACACGGTCGCCGCCGACATTCCTGGCGAAATCGGCGATGATCGAGAAACTCGCGACAACTTTGAGGTTCTCGGCCGCAGCCACCGACAGGGTGATTGGCAACGATGTTATGACGCCCACCAAGGCGGCAAGCTTCAGCGTCCTGGACATTCGATCAACTCCTTCTGTTCAAGCGGTTCTGTGGGAGACATGACGGACGCACATGGCAGGCCGGACGATCCCGTCGAGGTGATGCATGGCGGGGGACCGTTGTAGCTCAGCGTCAGGTCTTGAAAGGTCACACAGCCACCATTCGATCCCGCTCTTGACGATCCGTTGTGTTATGTTATCACGTTCGTCAACCGAAAACGTTATACTATAACAATTGGTCGCCATTGTGCTCGAAACTGCGTGGAACACGAAGGAACAACGGATGCCTGGACGTAATCAGCAGTTGGTTCTCGACGCGCTGACGCGCTCCGACAGACCGATGAGGGCCTACGAATTGCTTGGGCTCCTTCGCCAGGAAGGACTCCGCTCACCGCTACAGATCTATCGCGCCCTGGATCGGCTCATCGAGGAGGGCCTGATCCACCGGATCGAGAGCCTGAGCGCGTTCGCGCTTTGCGTCCATGGCGAATGCACCCACGGGCGCGCCGCCTTTGCTATCTGCGCGAATTGCGGGCGAGCAAGTGAAGTTCACGATCCGGCATTGGAGCGGGTGCTGCGCCGGATTGCCCGACGGCAGGGCTTCCGAACCAAGTCGGCCACGGTGGAGCTCTCGGGTCTATGCGAGTCTTGCGCGCATGGATGAGATGCCCGTCTTCTTGCTCACCGGTTTTCTCGGCGCCGGCAATGCTCGCCGCATCTTTCGCCGCGCAACTGCTGGCGCTCGACCCTTGCCCAACTCGACTAGAAGGGCATGACCGACGAGCGTCACCGGCTGGTCGCTCGGCTCAAGGCGCTGGCGCTGTCCTAAATTGCGGCCAGGCCTAGCAGCAGGATCGCCGACATCGCGGTAAAGACCGTGACATTGACATCCCACTGCCAGCCTGCTGGTCCGAACGGCGGTCGGAATGGCAGGTAGCCGTTCTCGTCATAGAGCACGCCGCCATAGATCGGTCGTGAGAGCATGGCCACGAAGAACGCTCCATACATGACGGCGCCCAATCCGCCGGCGAGATAGAGCCGCTCGGCTTCGAGTGGCCCTGCAATCCAGATAAGTCCCAGCGCAATCAGCGCGACCCCGGTGTAGCTCAGCACTTGCCAGACGACGTGAAACCGGGCGTGCGGAGTCCACAGCGGATTAGTGGCGTGTGTTGCGTTCAAGTCGGCTTTGATTGTCACCACACCGTAGCCCACCGTCGCAACGCTTAGAAGAATTCGGGCAAGCAGATGACTGTCGTAGGCAAGTTCCATCGCACTTTCCTCCTTCATTGGCGAAATCGATGACGGCACTTCAGCAGTTTGGCGTCCGGACTGCCCTCAACGGGAACCGACGGTACGTCGGGCCGCAGGCCGACGTCCACCTTGCCGGGCAGCGGCGCGGGTAGCGTCATGCCGGAACGGATTGAATGGCGCCTTGGGCACAGAAAAGCTGCCCATCGGCCAGACGTGCATAATTGTGGACGATCCCATTCTCGTGATCCTGCAGCTGCACAATGAAGTTGCCGCTCCGTTCCGTCCAGCTCATGAGCACGAGGTTCGGGCGTACGCTGGTCATGTCGATCTTGACCACCTCGTCAATTTCGGCAGCTCCGATCGACGCCTGCACATGCAATTCCTCAGGCGAGAAAAACGTCAGCCGAGGCACGAACGCGCCGAAAACGCAGTCGAAAGTCTTACCGATAAGCGAGGCTGGAAAAATATTGGTTTCTGCCATGACTCCCTCCACTGGCTTGGCCTTTGTGACCAAGGGCTATTTGCAATCTACCGGTGCTTCAGTTGCAAAAAAATGCCATATATACCAATTTGGAGCGCTCCAAGAAAAACGATCTGCCTTTTCCACTTTCGAGTCAACAAAATTCTTGGAGCGCTCCAAATTATGGTCTAACTGAAAGGAAACGAGTGAACCGCCAATGCCAACCCTAGCCGATGTCGGCAAGGCTGCCGGAGTTTCCCGGGGGACTGTTTCCAACGTCTTCAACCGGCCGGAGCTGGTCAGGCCTGAATTGCGCGAGCGCGTCGAAGCGGCCGCGCGGGCGCTCGGGTTTGGCGGCCCCGACCCGAAAGGACGTTTGCTGCGGGACGGCAAGTTCAATGCCATCGGCTTCATGCCGCCTGGCGCCTACGCCATCGCCGAGGTGATGAGAAGCCCCTATGGCCGCGAGCTGGTGCTGGGCGTTTCGCTTGCCTGCGACGAGGCCGGAACGACGCTAAGCCTTGTGAACGGCACCGACAACACGCGCTTCGCCAGCATCCGCGAGGCCCTCGTTGACGGCTTCATCCTCGGTCACAGCGCGGACATCGGTCTCATAACATCGGCACAACGACGGCGCCTGCCCTTCGTCATTCTCGAAAGCGATGCAGGTCCCGACATCAATTCGATAAAGATCGACGGCAGAAGTGGCGCGGTAGCTGCCGTCCGGCATCTGACTGGGCTGGGGCACCGGCATTTTGGCATCTTATCCATACGGAGGACTCCGGGCCCTCCGATCGTCCACATGCCCGGACAGGCAAAGCGCCCGCTTCTGGCCGGCTTCCCGCTCGACGACGAAAGGCTCGACGGTTTCAAGCAGGGTTTGGCGGAGGCGAATTTGTCGATCGACGATGTCCCGATCATCGAGACGACGCCGGGCGATCCGTCTGTTGGAGCAGTGGTATTCGACAATGTGCCGGAAGCCACCGCAATCCTGACCATGTCGGACTGGCAAGCGATCACAATACTCGACGAGGCGGTTCGGCGCGGCATAGAGGTGCCGGGCCATGTATCGGTCATTGGCTTCGATGGCACTGCCGAATCCGCACGCACCACGCCGCCGCTGACGACTATTGCGCACGACGTGATCGGAAAAGGCAGGCTCGCCGCTCGCATGGTTCTTGACAATGAACCACCCCGCCAAGTCGTTCTGCCTGTGGAACTGGTGGTTCGGGCGTCCACAGCCGCGCCGCGGGCAAAAATCCGCTGAACGGGCGCGCGCGTTGCTGGCGTGGTGCGCACGCCGCGGTTACGCAGCCACTGGCGAGACTGAAGCCTATCCTTGGCGACATTCGCTTTTGGTCATCCAAGCGTGACGATCTGTATTTTGCCGTGCTGTGCAAGCGGCTTTGAACGTATGGGCGGATCGAACGGAAGTTACCGCATTTGTGCACGCCGCGAATGGAGCCCGATCCCGAAGGGACGCGTCCGTGCCAAGCGTGAGGCCTTAAAGTGCGGCAAGCCTAGTCCGTTTTTGGTGGCGCTTCGACCGCCCAATCGGGGTCTGCGCCGAAGGGATGGTCGATAAAAAAGGCCCAGGTGCCATCCGGCAGCTTCCGGTGCACCTCCATACCGTGATGATGCACTTCGATCGGCTTGCCATTTTGATCCACGCCTTTGATCAGCCATT
The DNA here is from genome assembly GCF_003952585.1 of Mesorhizobium sp. M6A.T.Cr.TU.016.01.1.1. NCBI lineage: Bacteria > Pseudomonadati > Pseudomonadota > Alphaproteobacteria > Hyphomicrobiales > Phyllobacteriaceae > Mesorhizobium > Mesorhizobium sp. M6A.T.Cr.TU.016.01.1.1. The sequence goes on along the minus strand of NZ_CP034452.1, from coordinate 3,717,261 downwards.
GCGATCGCGTCATCGCGAAGTCGCCGGCAATCGTGGTGTGGTGTGTGACGACATCCATATGCGGGTTCATGCCGACGTAGGCGGCCATGGTTTCGCGAATGGCGTCGGCGCCGCGCGCGATCGTTGTGCCACCGTGGACCTGATCCACCTGAACGATTGATGCGGCAGGATGATACATCGCTATTGCTGCATTCACGTCGTGCGCATTGAAGGCGCGTGCCAGCCACAGATTGCAGAGTTCTGGCGAGGGAGCGCCCATGTCGATCTCCTTCCGTGGTTATGTGCTACAAGCTATATTTGTCTTCATGTTTTGCAAAAACACCCGGCAAAAATGAAAGCAGAGCTTGCAGTTTCCGCAAGAACGAGCGGCCAGAGGCAATCGGCTTGATGAGGCATCCCGTTGGATTCCGGACTTGGAGGTCTGGCTGTGCTGACTCAAAGACTCTTTGAACTGTCGGACCTGCGCCTGATACGCGCCATCGGAGAGGCCGGCAGCCTGAGTGCGGCGGCCCGCCATTTGGGCGTTGACCACTCTACTGCTTTTCGACGGTTGGGCGCGATGGAAGGGCGTTTGGGAGCGCATCTGTTCGAGCGTGCTCGTGATGGATACACGCTCACCCTGGCCGGCGAAGTCGCCCTCATTACAGCCACCCGCGTCTTGGACGATCTGACCGATCTTGAGCGCCGCCTGGCTGGCCAGGATTTGCGGCCGTCTGGAACAGTAAGGGTGACCACCGCGGACACTTTGGTCGAGCTGCTCGGTCCGATCTTTACCGTATTGGCCCAGGAACGACCGGAGATCATGATCGAACTCATTGTCGACAACTCGTTCTTCACGCTGTCGAAAAGAGACGCCGACATCGCAATCAGGCCGGTTAGCGCACCGCCCGACAACTTGGTCGGAAGGAAACTCGCCAAACTGGCGACTGCGCCATACGCTTCGCCAGCCTATCTGGCGCGGCGCCCCCTTGACGCACCCCTGCCGGACTTCGATTGGATAGGTTTTGAGGAGAGCCTTGCCCATCTCCAGTCGGCGAGATGGCTTAAGCAGAACGTCGCCGAGGATCGGATCGTCCACCGCGCAAATTCGCTCCTGGCCCTGCAGGCCGCCGCACATTCTGGCATGGGGGTCGCCGCGCTACCTTGCTACCTGGCAGATCAGGATCCCGACCTTAGGCGGGTGCGTGGACCTCTGGCGGACATGGAGGCGGCCTTGTGGCTGCTCACCCACCCGGACCTCAGGCGAGTGACCCGGATTCGTACGGTTCTCGACTTCCTGGCCAACCAGCTTGCTCGGCGCAAGACTTTGATCGAAGGACAAGCGCCAATGGATTGAGCTTCCCGTGAGCGGGGCGTTTGCAGGAGCGGGCGAAATGCCGCCCTAATGCAGTCCGGCGTGCGAAGATGAAGCTCCGGACTCCGCGAACATCCGTTCGACCTCATCACGGTTGCCCGGATAGGCTCCCCGCCATTGCGGCCTAACGGACGTCGGTTGCTGCGGAAGCGAGAAAAGCCGATCTTGAGCTTCGCCCATCCACGGTTTCGGCCTTAACCACGTCGCCAACGCGGCGTAGCCGCGGTTGGCGCTTTTCACTGGTTTATGACAATGATCTGTGGTTGTAGCGCGTGGCGGTCGGGCAAAAAAATGCTCCGCTTTGCGTCTGTTTGCCCGGCTTTTCAGCCTATCTGAGGGAGTAATCAATAAATGGCGAATGAAAACTGGCCCGTTTACGGCGAGATCACCGGCCCTGTCGTGATGATCGGCTTCGGCTCGATCGGACGGGGAACGCTGCCGCTGATCGAGCGCCATTTCAAGTTCGACAAGTCGCGCATGACGGTCATCGACCCACGCGATACCGACCGCAAGCTGCTCGACGAGCGCGGCATCACATTCATGCAGGATGCGGTGACAAGGAAAAACTACAAGAAGCTGCTGACGCCGCTGCTGACCAAAGATGGCGGCCAGGGCTTTTGCGTCAACCTGTCGGTCGACACCGGCTCAGTGGATTTGATGCGGCTCTGTCGTAAGCTGGGCGTGCTTTACATCGATACCGTCGTCGAGCCGTGGCTCGGCTTCTATTTCGACGCCAAGGCCGACAATGCCAGCCGCACCAATTACGCGTTGCGTGAATCCATGATCGAAGAAAAGCACGCGCACCCCGGCGGGGCGACTGCAATCTCCACCTGCGGCGCCAATCCGGGCATGGTCTCGTGGTTCGTCAAGCAGGCGCTGGTCAACCTCGCCACCGATCTTGGCCTCGAGTTCTCGGAGCCCGCGCAGCACGATCGTGAAGGCTGGGCGAGGCTGATGAAGAAGGCCGGCGTCAAGGGCATCCACATCGCCGAGCGCGACACCCAGCGCACCAAGAAGCCGAAGCCGATGGACGTGTTCTGGAACACCTGGTCGGTCGAAGGTTTCATCTCGGAAGGGCTGCAACCGGCCGAGCTCGGCTGGGGCACCCATGAGACGTGGATGCCGAAGAACGCCAAGAAGCACAAGCATGGCTCGAAGGCCGCGATCTTCCTGGAGCAGCCGGGCGCCAACACGCGTGTGCGCAGCTGGTGCCCGACGCCCGGCCCGCAATACGGCTTCCTGGTGACGCACAACGAGTCGATTTCGATCGCCGACTTCTTCACCCTGCGCGGCAAGAAGGGCAAGGTTCAATACCGCCCGACCTGCCACTACGCTTACCATCCCTGCAACGACGCCGTGCTGTCGCTTCACGAGATGTTCGGCGCCGCCGGCAAGGCGCAAGCCGTGCATCACGTGCTCGATGAAAACGAACTGGTCGACGGTGTCGACGAGCTCGGCGTGCTACTCTACGGCCACGATAAGAACGCCTATTGGTACGGCTCGCAACTATCATTGGCGGAAGCGCGCAAGCTGGCGCCTTATCAGAACGCCACGGGCATGCAGGTCACGTCTGCCGTGTTGGCGGGCATGGTCTGGGCGCTGGAAAATCCCGAGGCCGGCATCGTCGAGGCCGACGAAATGGACTACAAGCGCTGCCTGGAAGTGCAGTCCCCCTATCTCGGGCCGACAAAAGGCTACTACACCGAATGGACGCCGCTCGATAACCGCCCTGGTCTGTTCCCGGAAGACCTCGACAAAAACGACCCATGGCAATTCCGCAACATCCTCGTTCGATAGTGCAACGTCCTCGTTCGATAGCAACGTCTCACTGCCTTGCAATCGCCTGGAAATCGGGCGATTGAAGGAGGGTGGCCTAGAGCGACGTGCGTCCATTTGGACGCACAATGTACGCTCTAGCGCTTTGAATGTACGCATCGTGCTTTCCGAAATCGGATCGATTTTCGGGCCGATGCGAGAGGAGAGGGTTTTGATGATGACGATTGAGCGCAAACTGCTTTCGGCCGGCATTGTCGCGGCCGCTGCCGCCTTGGCGGCGTGCACCACCGCCGGCCCGGGCGGGCCGCCATTGGCCGCGCGGAGCCCGGTCGAAGGCTCGTGGATTGATGCGCAAGGCACAGGCCTTTCGACCTTCGCCAGCGGCAGCTTCAACACCGTCGCGACCGACACCGGCCAGAAACTTGCCGACGGCAGCTATACCATGACCGGCGGCACCTCGGTCGAGATCCATGGCACTTCGCTGATCCGCCAGACGCCGATCAGCTTCAACTGCTTGTTGATCTCCACCTCCCAGCTTAATTGCACCAGCGCGAGCGGGCAGAATTTTGTGCTGACGCGACGCACCTGAGCCCTATACTGAACTGCTTTTGCAAAGGACGGCGGCTTGAGGCCGCCGTCCTTTTTTGCGCCGGCAAAGCTGTCCCCGATTCCGCTTGCATCGGCTGAAACCCGATGTGAACATGGGCAAAAATCTGGCTGTTATGTTCCAGTCAAGCAAGGGCGTTAAACAGGTCATCCGGGGAGACGAAGATGAAGAAGATCGCCGCCATTGCCGCCCTGTCGGCGTCCATGCTTGGCCTGTCGGCCGGCGTGTCCTTTGCCGACTACACGCTGAACATCCTGCACATCAACGACTGGCACAGCCGCATCGAAAGCAACAACAAATATGAATCGACCTGCTCGGCCGAAGAGGAGACCAAGGGCGAGTGCATCGGCGGCGCGGCGCGGCTGATCACGGCGATCGCCCAAGAGCGCAAGAAGCTGGAAGGCCAGAACGTGCTGCTGCTCAGCGCCGGCGATAATTTCCAGGGCTCGCTCTTCTACATAACCTACAAGGGCAAGACCGAAGGCGAATTCCTCAACCAGATGAAATTCAACGCCATGGGGGTCGGCAATCACGAGTTCGACGACGGCGAGGCAGCGCTTGCGCCGTTCCTCGACATGATCCAGTTTCCGGTGCTCGGCGCCAATGTGAAGGCCAACGCGCAATCCAAACTCGGTGACCGTGTGAAACCGTCGGTCGTGATCGAGGTCGGCGGTCAGAAGATCGGCATCGTCGGCGCGGTCACCAACGACACGCCGGAGCTCGCTTCGCCAGGCCCTAACGTCAAGATCGAAGACGACGTCAAGTCGATCACATCAGAGGTCGAAAAACTGAAGGGAGAAGGCGTCAACAAGATCATCGCGGTCACCCATATCGGTTACAAGCGCGAGCGCGACGTCATCGCCAAGATCCCGGGTGTCGACGTGGTGGTCGGCGGCCACAGTCACTCGCTGCTGTCCAACACCGACCCCAAGGCTGAAGGCCCCTACCCGACGATGGTCGACAATCCGGACGGCTACCAAGTGCCGGTCGTCCAGGCGGCGTCCTATTCGAAATATCTCGGCGAATTCAAGGTCGTGTTCGACGACAACGGCATCGTCAAGCAAGCCAGTGGTGACCCGATCTACCTCGACAAGTTGATCACGCCTGATCCCGCCGTGCTTGCCCGCATTAAAGAACTCGGCGCGCCGATCGAGGCGTTGAAGAACCAGGAGGTCGCCGAAACCACCAAGGCGATCGACGGCAGCCGTGAGAATTGCCGCACCCGCGAGTGCGAGATGGGCAACCTCGTCTCCGATGCCGTCCTCGACCGCGTCAAGGACCAGGGCGTCGAGATCGTCATCTCGAATGGCGGCGGTCTGCGCGCCTCGATCGATCAGGGCACCGTCACCATGGGCGAAGTGCTGAACGTGCTGCCATTCCAGAACACATTGGCGACCTTCCAGATTTCCGGCAAGGATCTGGTTGCCGGGCTCGAGAACGGTCTCAGCCAGATCGAGGACGGTGCCGGACGCTTCCCGCAGGTTGCCGGCCTGAAGTATTCATTCGACAAATCGGCCGCCCCGAATGCCGGGCGCGTCAAGTCGGTCGAGGTCATGGAAGGCGGCGCGTGGACCCCGATCAATCCAGACAAGGATTACCTAGTCGCCACCAACAACTATGTGCGCCAGGGCGGCGACGGCTACAAGGTGTTCGCCGACAAGGCCAAGAACGCCTATGATTACGGTCCGGGCCTCGAACAGGTGGTCGCCGATTATCTCAGCGCGCATCGGCCCTATACGCCGAAGCTCGATGGCCGCATCACCGAGGCCGCGGTGGCCGCCGCTGCGGAACCGGCCAAGCCGGCCGAGGCTGCGCCCGCACCGGCCGAGCCCGCAAAACCGTCAGAAACGGCTCCAGCCGCAACTGCGGAGCCGGCGATGCCCGAACCCCCGGCGGGTTCAAGCGACATCGCCACGACGCCACCGGGGGTCCCGGCGGAACCCGCCCCGCCAACGCCGGCACCTGCCGAGTCCGCAAAACCAGCCGAGGCAGCGCCTGCGGCACCGGCTCCTGCAGCGGAACCGGCCAAGCCAGCCGAGGCCGCACCGGCCGAAAGCAGCCATGTGATCGTTGCCGGCGATACCTATTGGGATCTGGCGGAGAAGGCCTATGGCGATGGCGCCAAGTGGAAAACGATCTCCGACGCCAACAAGAACTACGAACCGCGCCGCCTTCCCGTCGGCGCAACCTTGACTATGCCGGCCGCAAACTAAGTTCTTCCGTCATTGTCGGAAAACCCGTCCGGGTAACCGGGCGGGTTTTCTGCTTTCCGCCTGAGGTTAAGATAAGGTGCGGCCAGACGCTGCATTGAAAACCGGCGTGGCATCGCTAGTTTCGCGCGGTGTCCGGAGATCCCTTTATGACGCTTTCCAACCCTGTCGATCCCAAGGCTGCGAAGGCCCTCGGCCCGCTGCCGCCGGTCGGAGCGGGCAGGATCGGTGTCATACTGGTCAATCTCGGCACGCCCGACGGCACCGAATTCAAGCCGATGTGGCGTTATCTCAGGGAATTCCTGTCCGATCCGCGCGTCATCGAACTCAACAAGGCGATCTGGTACCCGATCCTCTATGGGCTGGTTCTCACCACGCGGCCGAAGAAGTCAGGCGCCAACTATGCCAGGATCTGGAACCGGCAGCGCAACGAGTCGCCGCTGCGCACCTACACCCGCGCCCAGAGCGAAAAGCTGACCGAAGCGCTGCGCGACCTGCCCGATGTCGTCGTCGACTGGGCGATGCGTTACGGCAATCCTTCGACAGAGAGCGTCGCCAAAGGGCTGGTCGCGCAAGGCTGCGACCGCATTCTCTCTTTTCCGCTCTATCCGCAATATTCCGCGACCACGACCGCGACCGCCAACGACCAGTTGTTTCGCGCGCTGATGAAGATGCGCCGCGCACCGGCGATCCGCAGCGTGCCGCCCTACTATGCCGAACCGGTCTATATCGAGGCGCTTGCCCGTTCGATCGAGCGCCATCTGGCGACCCTCGATTTCGAGCCTGAGGTGGTCATCGCCTCCTATCACGGCATTCCGAAACCCTATTCCGATAAGGGCGATCCCTATCAGGCCCATTGCCTGGAGACGACCCGGCTGCTGCGCGAAAAGCTCGGCTGGGATGAGAAGAGGCTGATTACCACCTTCCAGTCACGCTTCGGTGCGCAGGAATGGCTGCAGCCCTACACCGACAAGACGGTCGAGAAATTAGCCGGAGAAGGCGTGAGATCGATCGCCATCGTCAATCCGGGCTTTTCTGTCGATTGCATCGAGACGCTGGACGAGATCGCCAGGGAGGCGGCCGAGACTTTCCATCACGCCGGCGGCGAGACGTTCGCGCACATCCCTTGCCTCAACGACAGTGCCGAGGGCATGGCGGTGATCGAGGCGATGGTGCGGCGCGAACTGTCAGGCTGGATCTGAAGCGGGTTTAATCGCGCAGCTAGCGCGGCTGTCTATACACCGGCAATCCGCGATCACCTGATTGTAACATTTCTGAAACACACTTAAGTGTTTGGTGAAGTCGGTTGTATGGAAACGACTATCGCATCGGCACGAAAATCGGAATCGATTTTTGGGAAGCATGATGTGCAGGTATAAAAATTAGAGCGTACTTTGTGCGTCCGGTGAACGCGCGTCGCTCTAACGTGCTCGGCATCTGAGGGAGAGCCAAATGGATTTCAGTGGTTTCGATATCGCGCTTCTTGTTCTTGTCGCTCTTGTCGTGCTCGTGCTTTTCAAAGGCATTCGGACAATCCCGCAAGGCTACAATTATACCGTCGAACGCTTCGGCCGCTATACCAAGACATTGAGTCCCGGCCTCAACCTCATCGTGCCGTTCGTCGACCGCATCGGCGCCAAGTTGAACATGATGGAGCAGGTGCTCGACGTCCCGACCCAGGAGATCATCACCCGCGACAACGCCACCGTCGCCGTCGACGGCGTCGCGTTCTACCAGGTGCTCAACGCCGCACAGGCCGCCTACCAGGTCGCCGGGCTGCAGAACGCCATCCTCAATTTGACGATGACCAACATCCGTACCGTGATGGGCTCGATGGACCTCGACGAGCTTTTGTCAAACCGCGATGCCATCAATGAACGCTTGCTGCGCGTCGTCGACGAGGCGGCACATCCCTGGGGCATCAAGATCACCCGCGTCGAGATCAAGGACATCAATCCGCCGGCCAACCTTGTTGAATCGATGGGTCGCCAGATGATGGCCGAACGCAACAAGCGCGCGCAGATCCTCGACGCCGAAGGCCTCAAGCAGTCGCAGATCCTGGAAGCCGAGGGCCGCAAGGAAGCCGCCTTCCGCGACGCCGAGGCGCGCGAACGCTCCGCCGAGGCCGAGGCCCGCGCCACACAGGTGGTGTCGGAAGCGATCTCCAAGGGCGACGTGCAGGCGCTCAACTATTTCGTCGCGCTGAAATACACCGAAGCGCTGACCAAGATCGGCTCTGCCACAAACAGCAAGGTCGTGCTGATGCCGATCGAAGCGTCATCACTGATCGGCACGCTCGGCGGCATCGGCGCAATCGCCAAGGAAATCTTCGGGAGCGAAGGCACTGCCGGCGGCGCGCGGCAAGCTTCACGCCCGCCCGTGGTTCGCCCCAGCCAGACCTGAGGCCGATCCCATGTTCAACCGCATCATTTCCGAACTCGGCCCCTGGAATTGGATGGTTCTCGGTTTCGTCCTCCTCGTAATGGAGGTCATCGCGCCGGGCATCTTCATGCTATGGATCGGCATCGCCGCGCTGCTGATCGGTGCAGTCTCCCTGCTCATCTGGGACGCGGGTTTCTGGACCTGGCAGGTCCAGGTCCTCGCTTTCCTCGCGATGTCGCTGGTTTCAACCTATGTCGGCAAGAGACTGGTGGGTGGGCGCCATGACCCGACCGACCAGCCACTGCTCAACCGCCGCGGCGCACAAATGATCGGCAGGATGGCGACGCTTGCCGAGCCGATCAAGGACGGGCGCGGGCGCATAAAGCTTGGCGACACGCTATGGCGCGTCTCCGGCCCCGATCTGCCGGCCGGCACGCAGGTGCGCGTGACGGGCGCGGCCGATACCGATCTGGAGCTGACGGTCGAGGCGGTTCAAGGCTGATCCCACCCATCTCCGCGGAGTGACTTTCAAGCAGACTCTGATGTCTGTCAGGCCGCGCCGATGCGCAGCAGGTCGTGCAGATGGACAAGTCCGACCGGCCGTTTGCCCTCGACCACCATCAGGCTGGTGATGGCCGAATTGTTGATCGTCTGCAGCGCCGTCGCCACCAGCGTGTCCGGCCCGGCCGTCTTCGGCTCCTTGGTCATGACCTGATCGACGCTCATCGCCAAAAGATTGCTGCCGATGTGGCGCCTGATGTCGCCGTCGGTGATGATGCCGATCAGCGCACCGTCCTCGGCGGTTATCGCCACGCAGCCAAACCCCTTGCGCGACAATTCGAGGATCGCTTCGCGCATTCCGGTGCCGGAAGGCACCAGCGGCAGCCTGTCGCCGACATGCATGATGTCGCGGATCTGCGTCAGATTGGCGCCAAGTTGCCCGCCGGGATGGAAGGTGCGGAAATGATCCGGCGTGAAGCCGCGCGCTTCGAGCAGCGCAATGGCCAGCGCATCGCCGATCACCAGTTGCAGCAGCGTCGATGTCGTCGGCGCCAGGCCATGCGGACAGGCCTCCGACGCGCGCGGCAGCAGAAGCACAACATCGGCCTCGCGCGCCAGCGCCGATCTCTCTCCGGCGGTGACCGCGATCAGCGGGATCGAGAAGCGCCTGGAATAGGCGATGATGCCCTTGAGCTCCAGGCTCTCGCCCGACCACGACATGGCGATGATGGCATCGTCCCTGGCGATCATGCCGAGGTCGCCGTGATTGGCTTCGGCAGGGTGGACGAAGAACGCCGGTGTGCCGGTCGAGGCGAGTGTCGCGGCCAGCTTCGAGCCGATATGACCGCTCTTGCCGACGCCGGTGACGATGACGCGGCCTTCGATCTGCGACACCATGTCGACGGCGCGCGCGAACGGTTCGGCCAATCCGTTTTCGAGCGCAGCCGCCAGCGCCGCGACACCGGCCTGCTCGGTTGCCACCGTTCTGAGCGCCGAGGCTATCGAAGCTTGCCCGTCGAGCCGCTTCTTGTCTGGGGATCCCGCATGCATGGCTGATGCGATTAGCGCTTTGCCATGCGCCTGTCCAACGGAATTGCCATTCAGTGCGGGCTGATGAACCGCCGCCTCAACCCTCCGTTAACCATCCCCGTTTACGGTTCGGTAAGTATGGCGCGCGCGCGCCGCGCAAGCAGTGGTGGCGATGTCCGGGGCCCAGCCTGAAATGAAAAGAAGACGAAACGGCAAGGCGGTCTGCGCCTTGCTGCTGGCGACCAGCGTCTTCGCCTTGCTGCGACCAGCGCAGCCCTATGCCCAGGTAACCGAGCTGCGCGGCGAGGTTTCGGAATCGGCGATTCTGGCCGGCGCCCAGGATCAGACGGCACAGGCCGGCGCAACCACCCAAAGCGATGCGCCGGCGCCCACCTATCAGCCGGCCAGCCCGGGCGCCGTACAGGACGATGACACGGCGCCCGCGACCGGCAGCATTTTCGATCCGCCGGAAGCCACCGACGATCCGTTTGCGGAAACGCCCGCTCCCGTCCCGCCACGCCGACCATCGAGCGCAACGCAACGGGCGGCCGATCAAGACGAGGCAGAGGCCGCCGAGGCAGAAGCCACCGCCGCGACTGCAGCCACGACGGACGACACGGACACCGCCGGGACAGACCAGGACGCCACCAACCGCCGGGCCGTGACAATTGATTCCGCCGACAGGCAGGAGCTCGATCCGGGCGCCGAGCGCGCCGAAGCCATCGAAGGTCGGGACAGGAAGGTCGAGGACGACCCGTTCGCCGCCACCGGCATCAAACTCGGCTCGTTCGTGATCAGGCCGACGCTCGAACAAGGCCTGACGGCCTCGTCGAATGCCGATTCAAGCGCCGACGGCAAGCCGGCACTGCTGTCGGAAACGACGCTGCGCTTCAATGCCGTCTCCGACTGGCGAGAGAATTCGGCTGTCATCGACGGCTACGGCACTTTTCTCAAGACCATATCGGGCGACGAGATTCAGGAGTTGCGGGGCCGAGTCGACGGCACGTTCAATGTCGACCTCGACAACGATCTGCGCGCCATCGCCAAGCTCGGTTACGAGGCGGCGCCGGAATCGGCTTCGTCGCCGGTCGTTGTCGAAGGCACCATCGAGCAGCCAGTGCGCCAGACCATTGACGGCAGTCTCGCGGTCGAGAAGGATGCCGGCAAGATGCGCTTTGCACTGAGCGGCGCGGTCGAACGCGACATCTATGGCGACGCCAAGCTTTCGACGGGCGGAACGGTGTCGCAGAAAGCCCGCGACTCGACGCTCTATACCGCCACCTTGCGTACCGGCTATGAGATTTCTCCCGCCATCACGCCTTTCACCGAGGTCGAAATCGGCCGCCGCGTCTATGATTTGCGCGTCGACCCCAATGGTTTCGAACGATCCTCGACACGGCTTGGCGTACGGGCCGGTGCCGAACTCGACCTCGGCGAGAAGCTTGCCGGCGAATTCTCGGCCGGCTGGCTGCGGGAAGCGATCGACGATGACCGCCTGGAGGCGATTTCGGGCGCCACGGTGAACGCCGACCTCAGATGGTCGCCGGAACGCGGCACCACGATCGGCCTCACCGGCCAAACCACCGTCGAGGGCACGACAACTCCCGACGAAAGCGGCGACATCCTTTACTCCGGCCGCCTCACCGGCGAGCGGGAAATCCGTGCCAACCTGATCGGGAACGCAGCTCTCGGCGTGGACTGGCGCGACTATATCGGGTCCGACGGCCATGACCTGACGCTGAGCGCCGAGGCCGGACTGACATGGTGGCTGAACCGGTATGCCGGACTGACCACCCGCGCCAGAACCGAAAAACAGACCAGCAACCTGGAGGGCCGCGACTACACGGCCCACAGCATCTTCGTCGGGGTGACGCTGCAGCCGTAAAGCAAGCCGTTGAAGGTTTGGGTACGTCGAGATTCGGGTCAGGCAGTGGCGGGAACGGCGGTTTCGAGAACCTGAACGCGGCCTACATTGGGTTATGCAAGTACCGGAAGCGCAGAAATCGCCGTTCGCAGGCCGGCTGAATGTCAGCTCGCTAGAATGCCGCACCCCGCTGCTCTGACGGTTTCAACTCGTCGAGAAGCTTGCGGATGGCGCCCGCCATGTTCCCGTTCACGTCGCTGCGCCACAGTGCGAAGGCGACGTTGGCCTCAACAAAGCCTTCCGGCGATCCGCAATCGAAGGTGCGCCCCTGGTAATGGCAGCCATAGAAGGGCTGCTGCTTCTCCAGCTTCAGCATCGCATCGGTGAGCTGGATCTCGTTGCCGGCGCCCTTTTCCTGGCCCTCGAGAATCCCGAATATCTCCGGCTGCAGGATGTAGCGCCCGTTGATGTATAGATTGGAGGGTGCCGTGCCGGTCTTCGGCTTCTCCACCATGCCGGTGATGCGGAAACCGTGATGCGTATCCTCGCCGCGACCGACGATGCCGTATTTATGGGCCTCGGCGGGGTCGCATTCCTGAACCGCGACGATGTTGTTGCCGGTCTCGGCATAAAGCTCGACCATCTCCTTCATGCAGCTTTTTTCCGACTGCATGATCATATCAGGCAAAAGCAGCGCGAAGGGCTCGTCCCCGACGAGCTCGCGGGCGCACCAAACGGCATGGCCAAGGCCAAGCGGGACCTGCTGGCGCGTGAAGCTGGTCTGCCCCGGCGAGGGTTGCAGCCGCTGCAGGCGGGCGAGCTCGTCGTTCTTGCCGCGCTGGGCGAGCGTGTCATAGAGTTCGAACTGGACGTCGAAATGGTCCTCGATGACCGCCTTGTTACGGCCGGTCACGAAGATGAAATGTTCGATGCCGGCTTCGCGTGCCTCGTCGACCACATACTGGATAACTGGCCTGTCGACGACAGTCAGCATTTCCTTGGGTATGGCCTTGGTGGCCGGGAGAAACCGGGTTCCGAGACCGGCGACCGGGAAAACTGCCTTGCGAACTCTCTTCATGCTGTCAATTATCCGTTTGTAAGCCTGTTCGGCAATCCCGCTTCGAGACATTTTCGTGCCGGAATCGAGGATTATGGAACGGCTGGTCAGAAAAAAATTTGTAGTTCGTAAAGCACCGACGCGGCTTTTCGTTCCCAACGGCACCTATGGTAAACCAATTGCTAACCGGCTTCGGCGATGAATGATCTTCCTGTGATGATGAAGGAGGAAAAGATGTCCGTTCGCAACGCCGCAAAGCGCTTCACCAGCGTCGTTGCGGCCGCCAGCCTTTCGCTCGCCTTACTGATGCCCGCCGGATCTGCTTTTGCCGACGCCGGCTTCCGGCAATGGGTGGCGAGCTTCCGCGCCACCGCAGTGCAGAGCGGCGTTTCCGGCGCCGTTTATGACCAGGCGTTCCAGGGGATCAGCGATGCCGATCCGGTCGTGCTGGAAAAAGCGCGTTATCAACCCGAATTTACCGCGCCCGCCTGGGATTATTTCGACAACCGCGTCCATGACCAGTCGGTCGCTGTCGGCCAGCAGATGGCCAGGAAGTGGAAGCCTTGGCTGGACAGGATCGAGGCAAAATACGGCGTCGACCGCTACATCCTGCTGGCCATCTGGTCGATGGAATCGAACTACGGCGAAATCCTCAAGCGCGATGAGGTCATGCGAAATGTCGTGCGTTCGCTGGCAACGCTTGGCTATGCCGACCGCAGGCGATCGAAATTTGCCCGCACCCAGTTGATCGCGGCGCTGAAGATCCTGCAAAGGGGCGACATCGACAAAAGCCACCTCAGCGGCTCATGGGCTGGCGCCATGGGCCATACCCAATTCATTCCCACCAGCTATCAGGCCTATGCGGTCGATATGGATGGCGACGGCAGGCGCGACATCTGGAATTCGATTCCCGATGCATTGGCCACGGCCGCCAATCTGCTCAGGAAGAACGGCTGGCAGGCCGGCAAGACCTGGGGCTATGAAGTCAGCCTTCCCGATGGGAAGAAGTTCCCGGCCGGATCGAAGTCGCTGTCGCAATGGCAAGCGCTGGGTGTCACGCGTGTCAACGGCAAGCCCTTCAAGAGTGGTGCGGAGAAGGCCACGCTGAAAGTGCCGGGCGGCCGCGGCGGCCCGGCCTTCCTGATGATCAAGAACTTTTCGGTCATCAAGCGCTACAACAATGCCGACAAATACGCGGTTGCCGTTGGCCTTCTTGCCGACGAAATCGCCGGCTATGGTGGGCTTGTGCAGGACTGGAAGCGGCCTTTCACGAAGCTCTCCTTCGAGGAGAGGCAAGAGCTTCAGCAGCGGCTTTCCCAGTACGGCTACTATGACGGCAAGTTCGACGGCAAGATCGGCGAGGGATCGAAGGCCGCCATCATGGCCTTCCAGGCGAAGGCTGGCTTGACCCAGGACGGACATCCGAGCATGGAAGTGCTCAAATGGCTCAGGCAGAACTAGCCTCGCATAGGGAGAAGACCTGGAGCATCGGACCCAAAACCGTTGGGAATCCGATGCTCGAGCGGCGGCACGGTTGGACTTGGGTCCGGCGCTCTTAAGGATGGAGAGGGTGATTGGTTTCGGCTGCGCGTATCCAGGTGATCCTTCGTCGCGTGCCGATCCTGATTCTGGCTGTTGCCGTTCTGGCCGTCAGTACTGCCGCCGCCTTTCATACGCCGGCCGTGGCGCAGGAAGAACAAAGGCGTGGCTGGTCGCTGCGCGACCTGTTGTTTCCGCGCCGAAGCGAGCGGGTGGAACCGCCGCCGCGACAAATTCAGAGAGCCAGGCCGCCGAAGGCCAGGGCAAAAAAGCCCCGCGCCGCGCCGCGCCGGCCGGCTGAGCCGACAACCCCCATTGTCGAGAAGGCGCCGGATGCCCGCACCGTTCTGGTGGTCGGTGATTTCATGGCGAGTGGCCTTGCCGAAGGTCTGGATACTGCCTTTGCCGAAAACAACAAAATCAGGATCGTCGTTCGCAGCAACGGTTCGTCCGGTTTCGTGCGTGACGATTTCTACAACTGGCCCGAACAGATCAAGTCGCTGATCGAGACCGAAAAGCCCGCCGCCGTAATCGTCATGCTGGGCTCCAACGATCGGCAGCAAATGCGCGTGGACGATGAGCGCGAACAGCCGCGGTCCGAAGGCTGGGACAAGGAGTACGAACGCCGGACCGAAGCGTTCGGCAAGGCCATTGCATCGGCCAAGGTGCCGTATCTGTGGGTCGGCATGCCGGCATTCAAGGCGCCGAAGATGACCTCCGACATGCTGGCTTTCAACGACATCTACCGCTCGACGGCCGAAAGTCACGGCGGTGAATTCGTCGACATCTGGGACGGTTTCGTCGACGAGGACGGCGCCTTTGTCACCAGCGGGCCTGACATCAACGGCCAGCCGGTGCGCCTGCGCACCGACGACGGCATCTATGTGTCGAAAGCCGGCAAACGCAAGCTCGCCTTCTATGCCGAAAAACCCTTGATGAAGATGCTTGGAATGACCGCGCCCACGGGCACACCGGCTACTTATGCGCCAGCGGGCGCTCCCGTCGAGGCGCCGGCACCGGCACCCATGGCCGTCGATCGCACCGTGCCGATGCTGCTCAACGATCCGGCGCTCGATGGCGGTTCGGAGCTTCTCGGCGCAGCGCCGCCGGCAAAGGCGGACGGGCTCGGCGAAAAACTCGTCGTCGAGGGCAAGGCATCAGATGCTTCGCCCGGCCGCGCCGACGACTTCCATTGGCCGCCCAGGGCGCAGCCTGCGGCGGCGGCCGCAAACGAAACGACAACGGCGATCAATCCTTGATACGAGGCTCGGAGACCGTTTCGAAACTCGCTACTGTGAGTCATATGAGGGTGTTTTCGAGAACCGGAGCGGAGCGTACATTCGAGTATGTGAGCACCGGCCTACGCCGGCCGTAGCCTTAACTGCCACGACCGCTCATGAGTGCTTCGGCCGGCGAAGGCCGGAAGCGCAGAAAACGCCCTCAGATGGCCGCAGGAGTAGAGTTTCCAAACGGTCTCAGCGCGGTAGCACGCTCGATCCCATCAGCGCCTCGTCGATCGAGCGCGCCGCCTGCCGGCCCTCGCGGATCGCCCAGACGACCAACGACTGGCCGCGACGGACATCACCCGCCGCATAGAGCTTTTCGACGCTGGTCCTATAGTCCCGGTCATTGGCCTCGACGTTGTTCGAGCGGCGGCTGTCGATGGCGATCTTCATCTGGCCGCCCAGCTCCGACACCGGTCCGACGGCGCCCGGCCCGGCAAAGCCGATGGCGATGAAGGCGAGATCCGCGCGGATGACGAATTCCGTGCCGGCGACCGGCTTGCGCTTTTCATCGACCTCGCAGCATTTGACGCCGGTCAACGCGCCGTCCTCGCCGATGAATTCGAGCGTCGCCACCTGAAACTCGCGCTCGGCGCCTTCGGCCTGCGAGGACGAGGTGCGCATCTTCGTTGCCCAGTAGGGCCAGACCGAAAGCTTGTCTTCCTTTTCCGGCGGCTGCGGCCGGATGTCGAGTTGGGTGACGCGGACGGCGCCCTGGCGGAACGCGGTGCCGACGCAGTCGGATGCGGTGTCGCCGCCGCCGACGACGACGACATGCTGGCCACCGGCGACGATCGGCTGCGAGGGCCACGCCACCGACTGGATCGGCTCGCCGCCGACGCGCTTGTTCTGCTGCACCAGATAGGGCATCGCGTCATGCACGCCGTCGAGATCGTCGCCGGGGATGTTGGCAGGGCGCGGTGTTTCCGATCCGCCGCAATAGAGCACCGCATCGTACTCGGCGAGCAGCTCCGCTACCGGCTTGTCGACGCCGACATTGATCCCACAATGGAAGCTCACGCCCTCGCCCTGCATCTGCTCGATGCGCCGATCGATATAGTGCTTCTCGATCTTGAAGTCGGGGATGCCATAGCGCATCAGCCCGCCCGGCCGGCTCTCGCGCTCATAGACGTGGACGTCGTGGCCGGCACGGCCAAGCTGCTGGGCGGCGGCCATGCCGGCCGGCCCCGAGCCGATGATTGCGACGCGCTTGCCGGTCTTCTTTTCCGGCGGATAGGGCCGGATATGACCGGTTTCATAGGCCTTATCGGCGATCGCCTGTTCGATCGTCTTGATGGCGACCGGAATGTCCTCGAGGTTCAGCGTGCAGGCTTCCTCGCAAGGTGCCGGACAGATGCGGCCGGTGAACTCCGGGAAATTGTTGGTCGAATGCAAGTTGCGGATCGCATTGTCCCAGTCGCCATTGTAGACGAGGTCGTTCCAGTCCGGGATCTGGTTGTGGATCGGGCAGCCGGTTGGCCCATGGCAGTACGGAATGCCGCAATCCATGCAGCGCGCGGCCTGTTTCTCGACCTCCTTGTCCGACATCGGCAGCGTGAACTCGCGAAAATGCCGGATGCGGTCGGAAGCCGGCTGGTACTTGTGCACCTGCCGGTCGATCTCGAGAAACCCTGTTACCTTGCCCATAGTCCAGTTCCTGCTGTCCAGATGGTGCGGTTTTCGCCGCACCCGTTAACCTCTTGAGGCAGCCATGGCAACCTTCAGCACGAGGTCAGGATTGTTGATGAGACCCGTGCCGGGAAGCCAGGCTTCCCGGCAACTCCCAAAGCCTATTCTGCCGCTACGCCCATGCGCATGCGTTCCATCTCGATCAGCGCGCGGCGATATTCGACCGGCATGATCTTCCGGAACTTCGGTCGGAAAGTCGCCCAATTGTCGAGGATCTCGCGGCCTCGCGCCGAACCCGTGTAATGGACGTGGTTCGAGATCAACTGATAGAGCCGCTCCTCGTCATGGCTGGTCATATCGCCCGACACGTCGACACGACCTTTGTGGTCGAGGTCACCGCCATGATGGAGCAGTTTCTCCATCAGATCGTCTTCCTCCGGAACCGGCTCCAGTTCGACCATCGCCATGTTGCAGCGCGCGGCGAAGTCGCCTGCCTCGTCGAGCACATAGGCGACGCCGCCCGACATGCCAGCTGCAAAGTTGCGGCCGGTCTGGCCGATGACGACGACGATGCCGCCGGTCATGTACTCGCAGCCATGATCGCCGACGCCTTCGACGACGGCGGCGACGCCCGAGTTGCGCACGGCAAAACGCTCGCCGGCGACGCCGCTGAAATAGGCCTCACCCTCGGTCGCGCCGTAGAGCACCGTGTTGCCGACGATGATGGACTCGGCGGCAACGATCTTCGTGTTCTCCGGAGGGCGGATGACGATGCGTCCACCCGACAGACCCTTGCCGACATAGTCGTTGGCGGCACCGACTAGCTCGAACGAGACGCCGCGCGCCAGGAAGGCGCCGAAGGACTGACCGGCCGTGCCAGTGAGTTTCACCGAGATCGTGTCCTCGCGCAGGCCCTTGTGCTTGAAGCGCTTTGCCACCTCGCCCGACAGCATGGCACCCGTCGAACGGTCGACATTGCGGATCGGCAGCTCGATGCTGACCGGCTGCCTGGCGTTCAGTGCCGGCTTGGCGAGTTCGATCAGCTTACGGTCGAGCACATCGTCGATTGGGTGCTTCTGCCGTTCGGTCCAATGCACCGCCTCGTGTGGGGCATCGGGCTTGAAGAACATCTTGCTGAAATCGAGTCCGCGCGCCTTCCAGTGCTGGATCAGTGCGCGCTTTTCCAGAAGGTCGGTGTCGCCGATGATCTGGTCGAGATGGGTGTAGCCCATCTCGGCGAGCAGCGCCCGCACCTCTTCCGCCACATAGAAGAAGAAGTTGATCACATGTTCCGGCGTGCCCTTGAAGCGCTTGCGCAACACCGGGTCCTGCGTCGCGACGCCGACCGGGCAGGTGTTGAGATGGCACTTGCGCATCATGATGCAGCCGGCCGCGATCAGCGGCGCGGTCGAGAAGCCGAATTCGTCGGCGCCGAGCAACGCGCCGATGACGACGTCGCGGCCGGTGCGCAGGCCGCCATCGACCTGCAGCGCGACGCGCGACCTGAGGCCGTTGAGCACCAGCGTCTGGTGCGTCTCGGCAAGGCCCATTTCCCACGGGCTGCCGGCATGCTTGAGCGAGGTCAGCGGCGATGCACCCGTGCCACCGTCATAGCCCGATATGGTGATATGATCGGCACGCGCCTTGGCGACGCCGGCCGCAACCGTGCCGACGCCGACTTCGGACACCAGCTTGACCGACACATCCGCCGCCGGATTGACGTTCTTCAGGTCGTAGATGAGCTGCGCCAGATCCTCGATCGAGTAGATGTCGTGATGCGGCGGCGGCGAGATCAGGCCGACGCCCGGCGTCGAATGCCTGACCTTGGCGATGGTGGCGTCGACCTTGTGGCCGGGCAGCTGACCGCCCTCGCCCGGCTTTGCGCCTTGCGCGACCTTGATCTGCATCATGTCGGAGTTGACCAGATATTCCGCCGTCACGCCGAACCGCCCGGAAGCGACCTGCTTGATAGCCGAACGTTCCGGGTTCTTGCCGCCGCCCGGCAGCGGCAGGTAGCGGTCGGCTTCTTCGCCGCCCTCGCCGGTGTTCGACTTGCCGCCGATCGTGTTCATGGCGCGCGCCAGCGTGGTGTGCGCTTCCCTGGAGATCGAGCCGAAGGACATCGCTCCGGTCGAGAACCGCTTGACGATGTCGGCCGCCGGCATGACCTCGTCGAGCGAAACCTTCTTGCGGCCGGTTTCTTCGGCGAGCCTGATCTTGAACAGGCCGCGAATGCTCTGCGCCCGCGCCGTCTCGCTGTCGATCTGGGCGGAATAGTCCTTGAACGTCTCCCATGAGCCCTGGCGCACGGCGTGCTGCAAGGTGGCGACCGCATCGGGCGACCAGATATGGGCTTCGCCGCGCATGCGGAACATGTATTCGCCGCCGACTTCGAGGCTATTGCGCAGCACCGGGTCGTTGCCGAAGCCGTCGGTATGGCGGCTGACCGTCTCGGCCGCGATCTCGTCCAGCCCGACGCCTTCGATCAGCGTCGCGGTGCCGGTGAAATACTTCTGCACGAAATCCGACTTCAGTCCGATCGCGTCGAAGATCTGCGCGCCGCAATAGGACTGATAGGTCGAAATGCCCATCTTGGACATCACCTTGAGAATGCCCTTGCCGATCGACTTGATGTAGCGGGTAACGACTTCGTAGGCGTCGACCTCCGCTGGCAGCTCGCCGCGCTTGTGCATGTCGAGCAACGTGTCGAAAGCCAGGTAAGGATTGATCGCCTCGGCGCCATAGCCGGCAAGGCAGCAGAAATGATGCACCTCGCGCGGTTCGCCGGACTCGACCACGAGCCCGACCGAGGTACGCAGCCCCTTGCGGATCAGGTGGTGGTGCACCGCCGCCGTCGCCAGCAGTGCCGGAATGGCGATACGGTCCGGCCCGAGCTGACGGTCGGACAGGATGATGATGTTATAGCCGCCGGCGACCGCCGCCTCGGCGCGCTCGCACAGCCGGTCGATGGCGCCCTGCATGCCGGCCGCGCCTTCATTCGAAGCATAGGTGATGTCGATCGTCTTGGTGTCGAAGCGATCCTCGGTGTGGCCGATGGAGCGGATCTTCTCGAGATCGCCATTGGTCAGGATCGGCTGGCGCACTTCGAGCCGCTTGCGGCGCGAATTGCCGACGAGGTCGAAGATGTTCGGCCTCGGCCCGATGAAGGACACCAGGCTCATCACCAGCTCCTCGCGGATCGGGTCGATCGGCGGATTGGTGACCTGGGCAAAGTTCTGCTTGAAATAAGTGTAGAGCAGCTTCGATCTGTCCGACATCGCCGAAATCGGCGTGTCGGTGCCCATCGACCCGACCGCTTCTTGGCCCGTTGTCGCCATCGGCGACATCAACAGCTTGGTGTCTTCCTGGCTGTAGCCGAACGCCTGCTGGCGGTCGAGCAGCGAAACGTCCCTGCGCAGCGCGCGCGGCTCGACCGGCTTCAGGTCTTCGAGGATG
The DNA here is from genome assembly GCF_003952585.1 of Mesorhizobium sp. M6A.T.Cr.TU.016.01.1.1. NCBI lineage: Bacteria > Pseudomonadati > Pseudomonadota > Alphaproteobacteria > Hyphomicrobiales > Phyllobacteriaceae > Mesorhizobium > Mesorhizobium sp. M6A.T.Cr.TU.016.01.1.1. Next base: position 3,696,574 of record NZ_CP034452.1, on the reverse strand, counting down.
AGCTGGGTGTTGGCGAGCCAGCTTTTGTAGGGATGCCTGGTTGCGATCTCCGACTTGATCTCCTCGTCGGAAACGATGCGGCCCTTCTCCAGGTCGATCAAAAGCATGCGGCCTGGCTGCAACCGCCACTTCTTCACGATCCTTTCCTCCGGCACCGGCAGGACGCCGGCTTCCGAGGCCATGATGACGCGATCGTCGTCGGTGACGATGTAGCGCGCCGGGCGCAGCCCGTTGCGATCGAGTGTGGCGCCGATCTGGCGTCCGTCGGTGAAGGCTACCGCCGCCGGCCCGTCCCACGGCTCCATCAGGGCGGCGTGATATTCGTAAAAAGCCTTGCGATCTTGATCCATCAACTTGTTGCCCGCCCAGGCTTCCGGGATCAGCATCATCATCGCATGGGCGAGCGAGTAGCCGCCCTGAGTCAGGAATTCGAGCGCATTGTCGAAACAGGCGGTGTCAGACTGCCCCTCATAGGAGATCGGCCAAAGCTTGGAGATGTCGTTGCCGAACAGTTCGGAATCGACCGAGGCCTGGCGCGCGGCCATCCAGTTGACGTTGCCGCGCAGCGTGTTGATCTCGCCATTGTGGGCGACCATGCGATAGGGATGCGCCAGCTTCCACGACGGGAAGGTGTTGGTCGAGAAACGTTGGTGGACCAGGATCAGCGCTGTCTCGAAGCGCGGATCGGTCAGGTCCTTGTAATAGGCGCCGACCTGATAGGCCAGGAACATGCCCTTATAGACGATGGTCCGCGACGACATCGACACGACGTAGAAGCCATTGTCGACGCCCTTGGTCTCCTCATGGATCCGACCGGAAATGACCTTGCGCAGGATGTAGAGCCGCCGCTCGTAATCGTCGTCGCTCTCGATCTCGGCGCCGCGACCCAGGAACACCTGCCGCTGGATCGGTTCGGAAGCAGCGATATCCGGCGCCTTGGACAGCGATGAATTGTCGACCGGCACATCGCGAAAGCCGAGCAGTGGCTGGCCTTCGAGCTGCGCCACCTCGGCGATTATGCCTTCGATATGCGCCTGAAGCTCAGGATCGCGCGGCATGAACACATAGCCGACGGCGTAGTGGCCGGGCTTGGGCAATTCGACGCCTTGGCTGGCCATCTCCTCGCGGAAGAAGCGGTCGGGAAGCTGCACCAGCACGCCGGCGCCGTCGCCCATCAGCGGATCGGCGCCGACGGCGCCGCGATGCGTCAGGTTCTCGAGCACAGCGAGCCCGTCTTTGACGATCTGATGCGACTTCACGCCCTTCATGTTGACGATGAAGCCGACGCCGCAGGCATCGTGTTCATTGCGCGGATCGTAAAGGCCTTGCGCGGCAAAGCCGGTATGGGTTCGCCCGATATTGGTCAGAGACGGATTTTTGACGGCTGGCGCTTTCGTCTGCGCGGCCGGGCCGTTCGTCGCAGATGGCGTCATTTCCGTCATCATCCTGTCCTCCATTCCCAGCCCTTAGGGCGCTGGTTTGCGTCGGGAAGCGCTTGGCTCCCCCTTCATCCTTGCGGCACGTCTTGCGAAATCCTTGCGAACCAGGCGACCTGGTTCGCATCCGGTAATCGTACAGGCCAGAGCCAGGCTGTCTACCTGTCGCTCACGGCAACGGCCGGAGAGGCCCAATGATACGCCAATCCAGCCAGATGTGTGCGACAAAATAAGACAGCACTACTGTCCTAAATTTTTTATGACAGAAATTCCGGACGCGCACAAGACCGATTCATGAAAATCTTGGACATTCCACGACAGAAAATTACGCATAGCCATATCAGCACGTAACCTTCGGTCGTTTATCTCCACCGTCGTCTCTCCCTGGCTTTACCGGTTTTCCGGCACTTGGCACTTGCGAGCAGGATGCGAAAGCGGCCAAGGTTGCATGGATTTTCCCAGCACAGGCAAACGCATGAATTTCGCTTCCGACAATTGGGCAGGCGCCCATCCCAGCATCGCCGCAGGCCTGTCGGCCCATGCCGGCGGTTTTTCCACCGCCTATGGCGACGGCGCCCTCGACCAGGCCGTCTACCAGCGCTTCAGCGAAATCTTCGAGCGCGAGGTCGCGGTGTTTTTCGTGGCGACCGGCACCGCAGCCAATTCGCTGTCGCTGACCGCCTACAACAAATCAGGTGGCATTTCCTTCTGCCATCGCGAATCGCATGTCATCGAGGATGAATGCGGCGCGCCGGAATACTTCACAGGCGGCTCACGGCTCTATGGCGTCGACGGCGCGCTGGGCAAGATCGATCCGAACAGCCTGGAAAGAGCGGTGAACCGGTTCGCGCCTGAAATCGTCCATTCCGGGCGCCCGATGGCGGTGTCGATCACCCAGTCGACCGAGGTCGGCACCATCTATACGCTGAACGAGATCGCCAGGATTTCAGCGATCGCCAAGCATCATAACCTGCCGCTGCATATGGATGGCGCCCGCTTCGCCAATGCGCTGGTCGCACTGGAGACGTCGCCGGCGGAAATGACCTGGAAGCGCGGCGTCGACATCCTCTCCTTCGGCGGCACCAAGAACGGCTGCTGGTGCGCCGAGGCCGTCGTGCTGTTCGATCTGGACCGCGCCAGCGAACTGGCCTTCCTGCGCAAACGCGCGGCGCAATTGTTCTCGAAATCGCGCTTCGTCGCTGCGCAGTTCGAAGCTTATTTCAAGGACGGCCTGTGGCTCGACACGGCCCTGCATGCCAACGCCAAGGCAGCGCGCCTGGCGGCAGCGATCGAGGACTCCCCGTCGGCGCGTCTGGCTTGGCTGCCGCAAGCGAACGAGGTTTTCGCGGTGATGAAAAAGGCCGAGGCTGAAAGGGCACAAATGGCCGGCGCCGCTTTCTACGATTGGCACAAGCCGCATGACTTCGACGGTCATATCGGCGAGGACGAGGCGCTCTACCGTTTCGTCACCAGCTTTGCGACCACGGCCGAAGAGGTCGACCGCTTTGGCCGGCTAATTGCTGGATAACGGGGACCTCATTCACCAACGAAAAAGGGCGGCGCCAAGCGCCGCCCTCCGTCCCTGAGATCGTATGTGTGACGCAGCTACGCGGCGGTCTTGGCTTCGATCTGCTTGGCCTTGGCCGAAGACGCGGTGATCGCGATCTTGCGGGGCTTCAGCTCCTCGGGAATGTTTCGCTTGAGGTCGACGAAGAGCAGGCCGTTCTTCAGCGAGGCGCCGACGACTTCAACATGGTCGGCAAGCTGGAAGCGGCGCTCAAAGGCCCGGCTGGCGATACCGCGATAGAGCAGTTCGGAGCCTTCGCCATTGCCCTCTTCCTTGCGCTCACCCTTGACGGTCAGCACATTGCGGTGAGCTTCGATCGAGAGCTCGTCGTCCGAGAAGCCGGCGACGGCCATCGAGATGCGGTAGGAATCCTCAGCCGTGCGCTCGATATTGTAGGGCGGGTAGGTCTGCGCGCTTTCAGGCTGCGCAAGCGAATCGAGCATCGTGAACAGCCGGTCGAAACCGACGGTCGAACGATAGAGCGGGGAAAAATCAACGTGACGCATAGTGTGTTCTCCTGTTGAGCAACAAGGTTTGCGTATGGCCGGTGCGAAACCCGTATCGGCGTTCCGGATAGGCCAGCGGCCCCGACATTGGCGGCCGCAACAGACATTTGGGGAACACGTGAAAGCATTTCAAGATTTCTCGATGAACGGCAGATGAACCGGGGCTTCGGCGGACGTTCAGCTAGGCGGCGCTAGACTGCTTCCAGGATCAAGGAACAGGCGGCGGTTACGGCGCCGCGCGTCCTCTCGGACACGCAAAGCACGCTGTAACACTTTGATTGCGCATGATCCCCAGCGAAAATCGGGTCCGATTTTCGGGGTTGTGCGCGAGGTGCCGCAACGAGGCCGACCGGGTGTAACGTCCCTTCCTCCCGGATCGACAGAGGCCGGAAGCACGCCGCAAGCTGCTTCCGGCCTCACTCGTTGGCTGCCCCGTTCAGCCCTTCCAACGCGTCCAGAATTCCTTTGCTTTTGATGCATGGGCGTCTATGCCTACCAAAGCTTGCGCCATGCAGGCAGCGACTCACAAACGCAGCGCCGAATGGACCTCTTCAACGAAATTCCCCACTTCCGCGAAATTCCGGGCAATCCGCTGCCGGAAAATGCGGTAGGTGGTTTCTTCACAACGCGCGACGGCAAGAATATCCGCTATGGCCTCTTTCCCGCCGTTGCGCGCCCGATGAAGGGCACCGTGGTCGTTCTGACCGGCCGCAACGAGTGCATCGAAAAATATTTCGAGACCATCCGCAATCTTGCCGACCGCGGCTTCGGCATTGCCACCCTCGACTGGCGCGGCCAGGGCGGGTCCGACCGGCTGATCGGCGACCGCGAGCGCGGCTATGTCCGCACCTTCTTCGACTATACCAGCGACCTGGAACAGTTCTTCGAGGAGATCGTGCTGCCCGACTGCCGGGGGCCGTACTACATATTGGCCCATTCGGCTGGGGCGGTGATCACGCTGCTTGCTGCGCCGTCAATGGTGAATCGCGTACGGCGCATGGTGCTGATCGCCCCATTCCTAACCGTACCCGACCTGCCGGTTTCGATAACCACCGTTCGCCGTGTCTGCTCGCTGTTCTGTCTGCTGGGCCTTGGCAAGCTTTATGCCGCCTGGGGTCCGCGGCCCAGGAAAACCATACCCTTTGCCGCCAACATGGTGACATCAGATCCGGAGCGGTATCGGCGCAACACGCTTATCTACGAGACCTACCCGCAACTGGCGCTCGGCGGCCCGACGATCCGCTGGCTGAAAGCGGCGGCGGAGGCGTCCGAGGCCATCAGCGATCCCGACTTCATCGCCAGGATCCAGGTTCCCTTGCTGGTGATCGCCGCTGGCGCCGACCAAGTCGTCTCGACCAAGGCGGTGGAAACCTACACCCAACGTCTGCGCCTCGGTTCGCTGCTGGTGATCGATGGCGCGCGCCATGAAATATTGCAGGAAGCCGACTTCTATCGCGAGCAGTTCCTTGCCGCCTTCGATGCCTTCATCCCGGGAAGCGACGACGCGGCCTGATTGGAACGCCGCGTCTCTTGGCTTTACGCCTGGCGAGCGAAATCCATGATCCAGTTGGTCTCCCAGTTCTTACCACCATCCGGTGAAAAAGCCTGCTCCCAGCGCGCCGAGTTTTCAGTGATCCGCGACCAGAGGAAACGAACCTGGATCGGGCGGCCGTCGAATACGTCTTCGCACAGGAATGTGCCGACGCCTGCATCGAAGGTGCCGCGCATCGGGATATCGATGGTCGCCGGATTGCGGCCGTCGATCCACCAGATCGACCATTGTCTCGCCGCAGGATCGAACGTCCGCAGCGTGGCGGCGCGATAGGCGCCGCCGGGCAATTCAATGACATTGTCGTCGAAATTGCCGAGGCCGCCAAGGATCGAGTGCACTTCGCATGTCCCGCCAAACACGTCCCAGTTCGTGTCACTTTGCAGGCGCTTCTGCAACCTTCGATGGCTGACGTTCCAGCGTCCGAAGAAGAAATCGAAGTCGGCCCGGCCGTCTGCCGGAGCATCTTCGGAACGGCTGGTTGTTGATTGCGTCGGCATGTGAACCCCTCCCGTGACAGTATCTCCATAGCAGAGAGTTCCTGACATCCTCCTGTCAGGAGCTTGGACTAGCCTTGGCGCCTTGGGCCGCAATGGCCAACTGCCCAGCTGGCTCAGCCACGCAGCGCGGCCATCGCGGCGGCGTGAAGCTCCGGCGTTGCCGCAGCCAGGATGTCGCCGCCACCTTCCGCCGGTCCGCCTTCGAAGGTGGTGACGACGCCACCAGCCTTCTCGATGATCGGGATCAGCGCGACGATATCGTAGGGTTTCAATCCGGGGTCGGCGACGATGTCGACGCTTCCCGCCGCGACCATGGCGAAAGCATAGCAGTCGGTGCCGTAGCGGGCGAGCTGGACCCGTTTTTCGAACAGGTCGTAGCGCAGGCGCGCGTCTCCCTTGAATAGTGCCGGCGTGGTGGTGAACAGCGTCGCCTCGGCAAGGCTTGTCGTCTTGCGTGTCGTCAGCCTCCGCGGCCCGCCCGGACCTTCATAATGAGCACCGGAAGCGTTGGCGTAGAAAAGCTCGCCGGTGAATGGTTGCGACATCATGCCGGCGACGGCATCGCCATCGACCGTCAGCCCGACCAGCGTTCCCCACACCGGCAGGCCGGAAATGAAGGCGCGCGTCCCGTCGATCGGATCGATCACCCAGATATGCCTGCTGGAAATGTTCTCGCTGCCATGCTCCTCGCCGAGGATGCCATGATCGGGATATTCCGCTGATATCAGCGCCCGGATGACTCGCTCAGCCTCGCGGTCGGCCTCGGTGACCGGGTCGAAGCTGCCTTGCTCCTTGTTGGCGACCGCGCCCTGGCTGCGGAAGCGCGGCAAGGTTTCGGCTGCGGCGGCAAGCGCAATGCGCCGCATGAAATCGATGCTGATGTCCAACTGATTCTCCCGCGTTGCAGCGTGCTGGAACCGTCGTTTGCCTGTGGTTTTCCGCCAAAACAAGGGCGTGCGAAGATTTTTGCGCATCGACGACTGTTGCTCGAATGCAACGCTGGCGCCCTCGAAATACGATTTCCACATCACAGTGAATTAAAAACGCCTTTCGGCGGCTTGACATTTGTGCAGCGCACAATAGATTTGTTCTCGGACAGGTTTTCCTGTCCATGCCCTCCTTGGGCGTTTCCTCCCTAGACTTCGACCGTGTCGTGCAAACGATGCGGTCTTTTTTTCAGCGCGGCATCCAGCGCACACGCGCCTTTCCCGACCCGCACACTGACGCCTTTATCTGGCACAAGATCTCTTTATTTGGCGCAGAATCCTTTGCAAAAATCGATTCCGATTTTTGGCATCATTCGGCGGCAAGCGGCAGATCGATAAAATCGTGATCGGGCATCGCCATCAGGTCGGCCGAGAATTGCGCCAGATCGTCGGCGAGCGCATCGAAGCCGGCGGATTTCTGGAACGTCCGCTCGTTCATGTAAAGTCCGCGATTGACCTCGATTTGCAGTGCATGGAGATGGCGCACGGGGCGGCCGTAATGCTCGGTGATGAAGCCTCCGGCGTAAGGCTTGTTATGGGCCACGGTATAGCCCATGCCGATGAGCAGGCCGATCGCCGTCTCGGTCAACGCTGCCGAGGCAGACATGCCGAAACGATCGCCAACGATAAAATCCGGCCTGAGACCGCTGTCACCGACCCTGATGCTCGCCGGCATCGAGTGGCAATCGATCAGCACGGCAAAGCCGAACCGTGCATGGGTCCTGGTCAGAAGCCGTTTCAGCGTCTCGTGATAAGGCTTGTAGACAGCCTCGATGCGCGCGACGGCTTCCGCCAGCGGCAAGCGGCCGGCATAGATGTCGAGCCCCTCTCCCACCAACTTGGGCACGGTGCCAAGCCCGCCGGCCACGCGCGCCGAGCGGATGTTGCAGAAGGACGGCACGGGCTCGGCGAACATGCGCGGGTCGAGTTCCCAAGGCTCCCGGTTGACGTCGAGATAGGCGCGCGGGAAGTTTGCCGCCAGCATCGGCGCGCCGAGCGCAACGGCGCCACCGAACAATTCGTCGACGTAGCAATCCTCGGACCGGCGGATGGCGTTTCGGTCCAGCCTTGCCATGGCCAGGAACCGGTCCGGATAGTGGCGGCCGCTATGCGGCGAGTTGAAGAGGAAGGGGACGCGCTGTTCGGCGCCCGACCGGATTTCGAAGGCTGGAACGACCGAAAAATCTTCGGCTGCCGTTTTCAATTTGAACGAACCCAAAAAAACCAATGCATCATGATTGGAAAGTGCCACCTCGCCGGCCGCATGTCCAGCACTTCGGCGGCTGAACCGCTTTGTTAAATGCGGATTGGGCTCTTCATCGTTCACTTGATGTTTACCGTCACCTCCTCATATACAGGATGGTTAACGGGCTGCCCCACGGCAGTCTCGGGTGGGTGATTCGGACGGGATAAGATGGCACGCATTCTACTGGCGGAAGACGACGACGACATGCGCCGGTTCCTCGTCAAGGCGCTGGAGCGTGCCGGCTACCAGGTCAGCGATTTCGACAATGGCGCCAGCGCCTATGAGCGGCTGCGCGAAGAGCCCTTCTCACTGCTCTTGACCGATATCGTCATGCCGGAGATGGACGGCATAGAACTCGCCCGCCGCGCCACCGAGATCGATCCCGACCTCAAGGTCATGTTCATCACCGGCTTCGCCGCCGTTGCGCTCAATCCGGATTCCAAGGCGCCGAAAGACGCCAAGGTGCTTTCGAAGCCGTTCCATCTACGCGACCTCGTCAACGAGGTCGAAAAGATGCTGCAGGCGGCCTGAGCCAATTTTGGCAAGGCTTCGGCGTGTCTTCAACGGCGCGACAAGGCGTGCCTTTCTTTCCCTTCTCCTCCTATTGACGCGCCGGAGCAAAAATGGTGTATGCGCGGCTTCGGATGGGCGTGTAGCTCAGCGGGAGAGCACTGCATTGACATTGCAGGGGTCACAGGTTCAATCCCTGTCACGCCCACCATCCGAACTACAGTCCATCTCTCATAACTGCTTCGCTTTCGCCTCGGGTTCAAATCCGATCGTCGCGTCCGGCTAATGCATGTCGCGCAAAAGTGCGCAGCGGTTTTGCGATAACGACATGCATAAAAACAAGAACTTAAAGCGCGTCGCATGAATCCGTTCAAACGCGACGCGCTTTAGTGCCGGCGAGAAGCCATGAACGGGTCGGAGAGCGCGCGCCCGAAGCTTGGGAAGCCGTCCCGGCTCGAACCAGGACGGGCGATATCGGATCGGATCATTGTGGTGTTGGGTCTGGCGTATTTCCCGGCCTGCCTCCCCCCTTGCCTTCCCGGCACGGCACGTCGCCTGCACCGCAGCATTTGCCGCTGTAGACCGTTTTCGAATTTAACTTGTCGCACTCTCTCGTCACCGTTGTTTGACAACCCGCCAGCACCGAAGCTGAAACGACAGCAAGAAAGATGTTTCGTATCGCAATAGACATGAGAAGCTCTCCAAGATTGTCCGCGCTTTGCAAACGCAGTGCTTGGTCGCTTCTCGGCCCGTATTGGTTCACAAGAAAAATTGAAGGACAGTTGGAACGTCCGCGACGGTCGTTCGCTTCCGGGCGCCTTGCGACGCGCTTCAGGGCCGCCTAGGCGGTTATCTCCGGCGGCAATCAGCGTCGATTGAGATCAGGCCGCGCCGAGGCGGAGATCGCCCTTCTCGATATGCCGGAGAAACCAAGCATAGGTCTGCTCCAATCCACTCTGAAGCGAGTACTGTGGGCGCCAGCCCGTCGCAAACAGACGCGACACGTCCATCAGCTTGCGCGGCGTGCCGTCCGGCTTGGTCGCATCGAATGTGAGCACGGCATCGGCGCCGACAACGGAGAGCATGGTGCGGGCCAGCTCGGCAATGGTGATGTCTTCGCCCGAGCCAACATTGACATGGCTGTCGCCGGAATAGTTTGTCAGCAGCCAGACCAGAGCGTCGGCGGCGTCGTCGACATGCAGGAATTCGCGCATCGGCGTGCCCGATCCCCAGACCTCGAGGGTTTTGTCGCCGGCGCGCTTGGCCTGGTGCGCCTTGCGCATAAGGGCCGGCACGACATGGCTGGTGGAGAGGTCGAAATTGTCGCCGGGGCCATAGAGGTTGGTCGGCATCGCCGAGATGTACTCGACACCATATTGGCGCCGATAGGCTTGGCAAAGTTTCAGTCCAGCGATCTTGGCGATCGCATACCATTCGTTGGTGGGCTCGAGCGGACCGGTGAGCAAAGCATCCTCGGAGATCGGCTGTGCCGCAAACTTCGGGTAGATGCAGGACGAACCGAGAAATAGCAGTTTCTGCACCTCGTTGCGAAAGGCGCTCTCGATGACATTGGTCTGCATGATGAGATTGTCCTGCAGAAAATCGACCGGCAACCTGTCGTTTGCCAGGATACCGCCGACCTTGGCCGCCGCCATCACCACCGCATCCGGCCTGTGGTCAGCCATCCAGCGTCGCACGCCGGCCTGGTCCATAAGATCGAGTTCATCGCGGGATGCGGTCAGGACCTCGCAGTCCTCGCCCGCCAGCCTGCGCAATATGGCGGAGCCGACCATGCCGCGATGCCCGGCCACGAAAACGCGCTTGCCCTGAAGGTCGAAACTCATTGGCGTATCCCTATGCAGAAAACGGCCGCTATGACCATCTGGCGGCGGCGCGCCGGATGGGCCTGCGTCGGACGCATACCGCATACAGATTTGCCCAGACAAGGCAAATCGGAGATTTGGGCGAACTCTTCTAGTGGGATGGCGATCAGACGCCCGCCACGGCACACAGGCTCTTCATTCTTGCGATGGCAAGCTCCGGGTCGGCCAGCAATCCGGCCTGGTCGGCAAGACGGAACACATCGGCATAGTGGCAAATGCCGCGCGCCGATTGCATGCCGCCGACCATCGAAAAATGCTCCTGGTGGCCGTTCAGCCATGCCATGAGGACGATACCGGCCTTGTAATACTCGGTCGGCGCCTCGAAGATTTTCCGCGACAGAGGTACCGTCGGCGCCATCATCGCGTCATAGCCGGCGCGGTCGCCGTCGGCCAGTTTCGCCAGCGCGGCATTGGCGACCGGCGCGATGGCGTCGAAAATGCCGAGCAGCGCGTGCGAGTGCCTTTCGCCATCGCCCGCGATCAATTCGGGATAATTGAAATCGTCGCCGGTGAACATGATCACCCCTTCCGGCAGCCGGTTCCTGAGCGCGATTTCCTTGTCGGCATCGAGCAGTGATATCTTGATCCCCTCGACCTTGCCGGCGTGGCGTTCGATGATGGCGACCACCGTGTCGAGCGCGGTCTCGAAATCATGGCTGCCCCAATAACCCTTCAGAGCCGGATCGAACATGTCGCCCAGCCAGTGCAGGATGACCTTGCCGGATGCCTGAGACAGGATGCGGTCATAGACGCTGATATAATCGTCGGGACCCTTGGCGACAGTCGCCAGCGCGCGGCTGGCCATCATGATCGCCTTGCCGCCCAGGCCTTCGATGAAACCGAACTGCTCCTCATAGGCCGCGATGACATCGTCGAGCGTCCTGGCGGCGCCTGGCGCCAGATGGTCTGTTCCGGCACCTGAGGCGAGATCGGCGCCCTCGACGGTTCGCGCCTCGGCGATCGAGCGGCGGATCAATTCCCTAGCGTTTGCCCAGTCGAAACCCATGCCGCGCTGCGAGGTGTCCATCGCCTCGGCGATACGGAAGCCGAGACGCCACAGATGATGGCGGAATGCCATCGTGCACTCCCAGTCGACCGCGGGATGAGACCACGGATCGGTCATCGCGAGGGGATCGGCAACGACATGGGCGGCGGCATAGGCGATGCGCGAAAACCGTGCGCCGATCACCGGCTGTGCCGGCTGGCCGACAAGGCGGTAGCGAGTGCTGCGGCCGCCCTCTTCGGGCAAGGCAATGTCCATATATCTCTCCCTTGGTCGCGCCTATAAATGGAACGTTCCAATAAATCAAGAACCTTTATGTCCCCGATCTCGGTCTCGCCAAATGCTGCATCGCAGCGACAAACCCTTGAAGAGCACCGGCTGCACCCGCTAAGCTCCCGTTTTTCTAGCTCGGAAAAAATCCCGATTGACTCAAATCCCGCACAGGGATTAGAACGTTCCAATAATTCGACCAGAAAATACCGGGAGGACGGATCTGGATGGCCAGCAGGCCCAAGGCGACGATACTCGACATTGCCCGCGAGGCGGGCGTGTCCAAGTCGACGGTGTCGCTCGTGCTGCAGGGCAGCGGACTGATCCGGCCTGAGACCGCGCTGAAGGTTCGCAAGGCGATCGAGGATGTCGGCTATGTCTACAACCGCGGCGCCGCCAATCTGCGCAAGGCTCATTCCAACGTCATCGGCATGGTCATCAACGATCTCACCAACCCCTTTTTCGCCGAAATGGCGGTCGGCATGGAGCGGGTCTTCCAGTCGGCAGGCATCGTGCCGTTCATCGCCAACACCGCGGAGAACCCGGTGCGCCAGGAGGAAGTGCTGAAATCGCTGATGGAACAAGGCGTCGCCGGGCTGATCGTGTCGCCGGCGCGCGGCACGACCTCAGGTGCTTTCCGCCGCATCGAGATGGCGGGCCTTCCGATCGTCTTCACCATGCGCCGCCTTCCCGAAAGCCGCATCCCAGTGATCGCGCCCGACAATCATCGCGGCGCCTGGCTCGCCACCGCCCATCTGATCGGCAAAGGGCATCGCCGGCTGGTCTTCTTCGGCGGCTCATCGGACCTGGTGGTCTATCACGAGCGGCTGGGCGGTTTTCGCGAGGCCTGCGAGGCGCTCGGCATCGCCAAACGCGATACACTCGTCGTCGAAGGCGAAACCAGCCGCAAGGGCGGCATTGCCTGTCTGGAGACGGCCCTCGCGATGGCCGAGCCGCCGACCGCGGCACTGTGCTTCAACGATGCGGTCGCCTTCGGCGTCATGCTGGCGCTGCGCAAGCGCGGGCTCGAGCCCGGTGCGGATTTCGCCGTCGTCGGCTTCGACGACGTGATCGAAGCCCAGCATTACATGCCGGCGCTGACCAGCGTCGCGGTGGATTCGGCAGGCCTCGGCGAGCGTGCCGCCCATGTCATGCTGAAGATGATCCAGTCGCGCACCACGCGCGCCGAGGATCATATCGGCGCCGTCAACCTCGTCGTCAGGGACAGTTGCGGTCCTGATCGCCGTGCGGGAATGGGGGACGCGGCATGACCGTGAAATGGGGGCTGATCGGCGCAAGCACGATCGCCAGGCAATTCGTGATCAACGCCATCCGCGCTCAGGCCGACGGGGAAATCGCGGCGGTGATGAGCTCCAGCCCGGATCGCGCCACTTCCTATGCCAAGGAGAACGGCATTCCGCTTGCCGTCTCGACGCTCGATGAATTGCTCGGCCCCGACATCGACGCCGTCTACATCTCGACCACCAACGAATTGCATCTCGAACAGGCATTAGCCGCCATCAAGGCGGGAAAACATGTGTTGTGCGAAAAGCCGCTCGCGCTGACCAGCGCCGATGCGCGAAAGATGGTCGCCGCAGCCAAGGCAGCCGGCATCGTGCTCGGCACCAACCATCATCTGCGCAATGCCGGCTCGCACCGGGCGATGCGTGAAGCCATCGCCGCCGGCCGCATCGGCAAGCCGATTGCCGCGCGCGTCTTCCACTCCGTCTATCTGCCGGAAAACCTGCAGGGCTGGCGTATCACCAGGCCGGAAGCGGGTGGCGGCGCAGTGCTCGACATCACCGTGCACGATGCCGACACGCTGCGCTTCGTGCTCGGCGACGATACGCTGGAGGTTTCGGCGTTCACGCAGGCCGCAGGCATGGCCAGCGGCGGGCTGGAAGATGGCGCCATGTGCATCTGGCGCTTCAGATCGGGCATCATCGCCCAGTCGCATGAGGGCTTCACCACCAAGTTCGCCGGCACCGGCTTCGAGGTGCATGGCAGCGAAGGCTCCCTGATCGCGAAAGATGTGATGACGCAGAAGCCGATCGGCTCTGTGCTGCTGCGCACGGCAAACGGCGAGGAGGAATTGGGCTTCGACCGCGAAGATCTCTATGTCACGTCTTTGCGCCAGTTCCATGCGGCGATGGGTGGCGAAGGCCAGCCGTCGGCCACCGGCGAGGACGGCGTCTGGTCGCTGACATCGGCCGAAGCGGCGTTGCAATCCGCAAAGTCCGGCAAATCAGTCGCGATCGATCCAAAACTCGGGGGCGCAGGGTGAGCAAGCTCGTCTCCGCAGCGCAAGCCGCCAGCCTGATCAGGGACGGCATGGTCGTTTCCGTGTCGTCGTCGAGCGGTCTCGGCTGCCCGGATGCGGTGCTCGCCGCCATCGGTGAGCGCTTCGAGGCGGAAGGCCATCCGAAGGGTATCACGACGCTGCACCCGATTGCCGCCGGCGACATGTACGGTATCAAGGGCATCGACCATCTGGCAAAGCCCGGCCTGTTGAAGCGCACGCTGTGCGGCTCCTATCCCTCGGGCCCGTCATCCTCGGAGCCGCCGCAGATCTGGAAGATGATCGGCGACAATTCGGTCGCCGCCTACAATGTGCCTTCAGGCATCCTGTTCGACATGCACCGGGAGGCTGCTGCCAAGCGCCCCGGCGTGCTGACAAAGGTCGGCCTCGATACGTTCGCCGACCCGCGCCATCAGGGCTGCGCCATGAATGCGGCGGCCAGCGAGCCGATCGTTTCGGTGCAGCAGTTCGACGGTGAGGAATGGCTTTATTTCCGCTCGATCGTGCCCAATGTGTCGATCATCCGCGCCACGACCGCCGACGAGCGCGGCAACCTCACCTATGAGCATGAGGGCGCCTATCTCGGCGGGCTGGAACAGGCGCTCGCCGCCCGCAACAATGGCGGCATCGTCATCGCGCAGGTCAAGCGCGTCGTCGAGAACGGCACGCTGAAGCCGCATGACGTGCGCGTGCCCGGTGTGCTGGTCGACCACATCGTGGTGGCGCCCGACCAGTTGCAGACGACGCTGACACCCTACGACCCGGCGATCTCGGGCGAGATCTTCCGGCCGCTGTCGACGTTCCGCAACGCCGAGATGAGTGTCCAGAAGGTCATCGCGCGGCGCGTCGCCATGGAGCTTGCCGACGGCATGGCCGTCAACATCGGCTTCGGCATCTCGGCCAACGTGCCGCGCATCCTTATCGAGGAAGGCCAGCACGGCAAGGTCACCTGGGTGATCGAACAGGGCGCGGTCGGTGGCGTGCCGCTGCTCGACTTCAAGTTCGGCTGCTCGTCGAACGCCGACGCATTCATGCCTTCGCCACACCAGTTCATCTACTTCCAGGGCGGCGGTTTCGATGCGTCATTGCTGTCCTTCCTGCAGATCGACCGCCATGGCTCGGTCAACGTGTCGAAGCTTTCGGCGAGGCCACATGTCACCGCCGGCGCGGGCGGTTTTGTCGACATCACCGCGCGGGCGAAGAAGATCGTCTTTTCCGGGTTCTTCAATGCCGGCGCCAAGCTGTCGCTGGCCGATGGCGGCATCCGCATCGATCACGAAGGCAAGGTGAAGAAGGTGGTCGGCGAGGTCGAGCACATCTCGTTTTCGGGCAAGCGCGCGGTCGCGCAAGGACAGGACATCACCTATGTCACCGAGCGCTGCGTTATGAAGCTGACGCCCGCTGGGCTGATGGTGACGGAGTTGGCACCGGGCATCGACCTTCAGCGCGATATACTGGCGCAGGCCGAGATTCCGCTCGGTATCGCCAACGATCTGAAAGTGACACCGGACGCACTCTACCGGGAGCGGCCGATCGGCCTGTCGCTCAATGGCGGGGCATCGCTCGGAGGCGCACATGGCTGAACGTCTCGTCACCTTTGACACCGATGGCACCCTCGGCATCGTCACACTGCGCCGGCCGGAGAAGTTCAACGCGCTCGACATCCCGATGCTGCGCGCGCTGGAAGCCGCGCTTGACACGGCGGAAGCTGCGGATGGCGTCCGCGCCGTGCTGCTGTGTGGCGAAGGCAAGGGTTTTTGCTCGGGTGGAGATGTCGAAGCCTGGTCGCAAATGAGTGCCGCCGACTTCCAAGTGCAATGGGTGCGCTACGGCCATCGCGTCTTCGACCGGCTGGCGCGGTTGCGGCAGCCGACTATCGCCGTGCTGTCAGGCCATGCGCTGGGCGGCGGGCTGGAACTGGCGGTCGCCTGTGACTTCCGCGTCGCCGAGGCGCAGGTGAAATTGGGCTTCCCGGAAACCTCGATCGGCGTGGTGCCCGGCTGGTCCGGCACGCAGCGCGCGGTGCGCCGCTTCGGCGCGCAAACGGTGCGGCGCATGGCAATCGGCGGCGAGCTGTTCGTGGCGGCCGAAGCACTCGCTCTAGGCATCATCGATCGGCTGGTCGACACGGGCAAGGCATTCACTGAGGCCAAGGCCTGGGCCGGCAAGATCGCCGAGCGCGGCCCGTTGGCAACCGAAGCCGCCAAACTGATGATCGCGGTCGCCGAGGGCGAGGAAAGTGCTGCCGCCACAGAGGCGCTGGCCAGCGGCTTCATCGCTCTAACCGGCGATCTCAAGGCCGGTGTCGACGCTTTCAAGGCCAAGCAGAAACCAGCGTTTTCAAGATCCTAGAATACATGCGGAACCTCACATGAACTTGCCTCTCGACATCGCCATGCCCGCCGAGGCATCCGCAGCACCGAAGACCTATCGGCTGCTGATCGATGGCAAGTTTGTCGATGCCCGCGACGGCCGTACGCTGGAGCGCGAGAGCCCCGGCCATGGCTTCACGGTTTCACGCTATGCGCAAGCCGGCGCGGCGGAAGTCGAGGCGGCGGTGACCGCCGCGCACAAGGCGTTCGAGGCCGGCCCCTGGCCGCGCATGAAGGCCGGCGAGCGCGCCGCGATCCTGCTCAAGGCGGCAGACCTGATCGAGGCGCGGCTTGAGGAGATCGCCCGGCTCGACGCGCTGGAATCCGGCAAGCCGATCGCCCAGGCGCGCGGCGAGATCGGCGGCGCCGTCGATATCTGGCGTTATGCGGCATCCCTTGCCCGCACGCTGCATGGCGAAACCTACGCCAATCTCGGCGACGCCATGCTGGGCGTCGTGCTGCGCGAACCGATCGGCGTCGTCTCGATCATCACGCCATGGAATTTTCCGTTCCTCATCGTCAGCCAGAAACTGCCGTTTGCGCTCGCCGCCGGCTGCACGGCGGTGGTCAAGCCGAGCGAGATGACCTCGGCCTCGACCTTCGTGCTCGGCGACATCCTGATGCAGGCCGGCTTGCCGGATGGCGTCGTCAACATCCTCGCTGGCCTGGGCGCCGATGTCGGCGCGGCGATGGTCAGCCATCCGCTGGTCGAGATGGTGTCGTTCACCGGCTCCACTCGGGTCGGCAAGATGACCATGGGATCGGCTGCGAGCACGCTGAAGAAGGTTTCGATGGAGCTCGGCGGTAAGAACGGCCAGATCGTCTTTCCCGACGCCGACCTCGAAGCCGCCGCCGACGCAGCGGTGTTCGGCGGCTTTTTCAACGCCGGCGAATGCTGCAACGCCGGCAGCCGGCTGATCGTCCACGAGGCGATCGCCGACGACTTCCTTGGCGCAGTGAAGGCGCTCACCGCCCGGGTCACCGTCGGCGATCCACTCGATGACGGCACCAAGGTCGGCGCGATGATCTCTTCCGAGCACCTGGCCAAGGTCACCGGATACGTGACGGCGGCGGCAAACGACGGCAGCAGCGTCTATAGCGGCGGCAAGCAGATCGCCTCCAGTGCCGGTCAATATCTCGACCCGACCATTCTTCGCGGCGTAACCGAAGACATGGCCATTGCACGCGAGGAAGTGTTCGGCCCGGTGCTCTCAGTGCTGACCTTTGAATCGATTGAAAAGGCGTTGCGCATCGCCAACAACACGCCCTATGGTTTATCGGCGGGCGTGTGGAGCGCCAGCATCGACACCTGCATGTCGGTGGCGCGGAATGTGCGTTCGGGAACCGTTTGGGTGAACACGTTCATGGAAGGTTATCCCGAGCTGCCTTTCGGAGGCTACAAGCAGTCCGGTCTCGGACGCGAACTCGGCAAGCGCGCCGTCGAGGATTATACCGAGGAAAAGACAATCCAGTTTCATCGTGGCCAGCGCACCGGATGGTGGGTCGGCTGAGTTGGGAAGAACCCGGCGGGCAACCGCCGGTCGTGTAGATGTAACAAGGGAGGAAGTACATGTTGCGCAAACTGCTTATCGGAACGGCTCTCGGGTCGGGCCTTGCGTTCGCGGCCCACGCCCAGGACGTCAAGGAAGTTGAGATGCTGCATTGGTGGACGTCGGGCGGCGAAGCGGCTGCTTTGAACGTGCTCAAGGAGGATCTGTCCAAGCAAGGCTTTGCCTGGAAGGACGTGCCCGTGGCCGGCGGCGGCGGCGACGCCGCCATGACCGCGCTGAAGGCGATGGTCGCTGCCGGCAATTACCCGACCGCCTCGCAGATGCTCGGCTATACCGTGCTCGATTATGCCGCAGCCGGCGTGATGGGCGACCTGACCGAGACGGCGGTAAAGGAAGGCTGGGACAAGTCCGTTCCGGCCGCCCTGCAGAAATTCTCGGTCTATGACGGCAAGTGGGTCGCAGCTCCGGTCAACGTCCATTCGGTCAACTGGCTGTGGATCAACAAGGCGGTGATGGACAAGATCGGCGGCACCGAGCCCAAGACCTTCGACGACTTCATCGCGCTGCTCGACAAGGCCAAGGCGGCGGGCGTCATCCCGCTCGCGCTCGGCGGCCAGAACTGGCAGGAAGCCACCATGTTCGATTCGGTCGTGCTGTCGACCGGCGGACCTGAATTCTACAAGAAAGCCTTCAACGACCTCGACGAGGAGCAGCTGAAGTCCGACACGATGAAGAAGTCGTTCGACAACCTCGCCAAGCTCGTCACCTATGTCGACCCGAACTTCTCGGGCCGCGACTGGAACCTCGCTACCGCCATGGTCATCAAGGGAGATGCGCTGGTGCAGGTCATGGGCGACTGGGCCAAGGGCGAATTTAACGCCGCCAAGAAGGTCCCTGGCACCGACTTCCTGTGCTATCGCTTCCCGGGCACCGACGGCAGCGTGGTCTACAACTCCGACATGTTCGGCATGTTCGACGTTCCGGACGACCGCAAGGCCGCCCAGGCCGCCTTGGCCACCGCCACTTTGTCGAAGAGCTTCCAGTCGGCCTTCAACGTCGTCAAGGGCTCGGTCCCAGCGCGCACCGACGTGCCTGACACCGACTTCGACGCTTGCGGCAAGAAGGGCATGGCCGACCTGAAGGCCGCCAATGAGGGCGGCACGCTGTTTGGTTCGCTCGCGCAAGGCTATGGCGCGCCTCCGGCGGTCGCCAATGCCTATAAGGACGTCGTCTCGAAATTCGTCCACGGCCAGATCAAGACCTCGGACGAGGCCGTGACCCAGCTGGTCAACGCGATCGAAGACGCCAAGTAAAACCAGGCATGGAGAGACCTTCCCTGCTCCGGTGGGGAAGGTTCCACCAAGGCAGGATGGTCGGCCTCGCGTCGGAAATGCCTATCACCTGGCGCCGGCGATCAACCAACACGCCCGACCCGAAAGGGAGGAGCCCATGACTACGGTCGCGACCCAGATCAAGCTGACGCCGGAGCATAACGCGCGCCCGGGCGCCTCGGTGCGCTCGCGCCTGCAGGACGCCTTGCCGAAGATCGTGCTGGCGCCAAGCTTTGCGATCACCATCGTCTTCGTCTACGGCTTCATCCTGTGGACGGT
Source organism: Mesorhizobium sp. M6A.T.Cr.TU.016.01.1.1 (assembly GCF_003952585.1). Lineage (NCBI taxonomy): Bacteria > Pseudomonadati > Pseudomonadota > Alphaproteobacteria > Hyphomicrobiales > Phyllobacteriaceae > Mesorhizobium > Mesorhizobium sp. M6A.T.Cr.TU.016.01.1.1. The sequence goes on along the minus strand of NZ_CP034452.1, from coordinate 3,677,326 downwards.
CTATCTGTCTTTCACCAACTCCAAGACGTTCCCGTCCTATGCCATTACTGGGTCACGCGCCTATCAGCGGCTGTGGCGCTGGACCTTCGAGAGCGACCCGCCATCGAGCTGGTACACGTCGATCACCAACATGGGCATTTTCGGTTTTCTCTACATCTTCATCTGCCTGGCGCTCGGCCTTTTCCTGGCCATCCTGCTCGACCAGAAGATCCGCGGCGAAGGCGTGTTGCGGCCGATCTATCTCTACCCGATGGCGCTATCCTTCATCGTCACCGGCGTCGCCTGGAAATGGTTCCTCGATCCCGGCCTCGGCCTCGAGCAGACGCTGCACCAATGGGGCTGGAAGAGCTTCCATTTCGACTGGATCAAGAACAAGGATTTCGTCATCTACACCGTGGTGATCGCCGGCGTCTGGCAGGCCTCGGGGTTCATCATGGCGATGTTCCTCGCCGGCCTGCGTGGCATCGACGGCGAGATCATGAAGGCGGCGCAGATCGACGGCGCCACCACGTTCCAGCTCTATCGCCGGATCGTCATCCCGCTGCTGCGGCCGGTGTTCCTGTCGGCCTTCATCGTGCTCGCCCACCTCGCCATCAAGTCCTACGATTTGGTCGTCGCGCTGACCAGTGGCGGACCGGGCGGCTCGGCCTGGCTGCCGTCGAACTTCATGTATGAGTACACCTTCAAGCGCAACGAAATGGCTGTCGGCTCAGCCAGTGCTGTGATCATGCTGATGACCATCACCGCGATCATCGTGCCCTATCTCTACTCCGAGCTCAGGGAGAAGCCGCGATGAGCGTCATTGCCACTCCCGCTCGCCAGAGCACTGGCGGCATCAGCGCCAGGACCGTCAACCGCGTTGTCATCTACGGCCTGCTGGCGCTGTTCGCGCTGTTCTACCTGATGCCGCTATTCGTCATGCTGGTGACCTCGTTCAAGACCATGGACGAGATCCAGAACGGCAACATGCTGGCGCTGCCGCAGGCGCCGACCTTCGAGCCATGGCTGAAGGCCTGGGGCGAGACCTGCGTCGGCCTCACCTGCGCCGGCATCAAGGGCTATTTCTGGAATTCCATCAAGATGGTGGTTCCGGCGGTGCTGATCTCGACGCTGCTCGGCGCGCTCAACGGCTATGTCCTGACCAAATGGCGCTTCCGCGGCCACACGCTGGTGTTCGGGCTGATGCTGTTTGCCTGCTTCATTCCGTTCCAGTCGGTGCTGTTGCCGATGGCGACGATCCTCGGCAGCCTCGGCCGTTTCGGCGTGACGTTGCGGAACGCAACGGGGCTGTCATTCGGCTTGGGCAACCCAACGGTCAACCTGGTCTTTGTCCACGTCGTCTACGGGCTTGGCTTCACCACTTTGTTCTTCCGCAACTATTACGAGGCGTTCCCGACCGAACTGGTCAAGGCGGCGCAGGTCGACGGGGCCAGCTTCTTCCAGATTTTCCGGCGCATCATGCTGCCGAATTCGATGCCGATCTTCGTCGTCACCGTCATCTACCAGTTCACCAACATCTGGAACGACTTCCTGTTCGCCTCCGCCTATGCCGGCACCGGTGACGCGATGCCGATGACCGTGGCGCTGAACAACGTCGTCAACACCTCGACCGGCGTCGTCGAATACAACGTCAACATGGCGGCGGCGATGATCGCCGCACTGCCGACCCTTCTCGTCTACGTGGTCGCTGGCCGCTATTTTGTGCGCGGCCTGATGGCCGGCGCCGTCAAAGGATAATCGAATGGCTTTTCTCGAAATCAATGGGCTGAGGAAGCGGTTCGGATCGGTCGAAATCCTGAAGGGCATCGACGTCGATCTCGAAAAGGGCGGCTTCCTCGTGCTGGTCGGCCCGTCCGGCTGCGGCAAGTCGACCTTGCTCAACACCATCGCCGGCCTGGAAACCATCACCGAAGGCGAAATTCGCGTCGACGGCCGGACGATCAACAATCTTCATCCCTCGAAGCGCGATATCGCCATGGTGTTCCAGAGCTACGCGCTCTATCCGAACATGACGGTCGCCGGAAACATCGCCTTCGGCATGGAGATGCGCGGCGTGCCGGCTCAGGAGCGCCAGAAGGCGATCGACAAGGTGGCGAAGGTGCTGCAGATCGGCCACCTCCTGCAGCGCAAGCCGAGCCAGCTTTCCGGTGGCCAGCGCCAGCGCGTCGCGATGGGCCGCGCGCTGGTGCGCGACCCCAAGCTCTTTCTCTTCGACGAGCCGCTTTCCAATCTCGACGCCAAGCTGCGTGTCGACATGCGTATCGAGATCAAGCGCCTGCACGCGACCACCGGCACAACGATAGTCTACGTTACCCACGATCAGATCGAGGCGATGACGCTGGCCACCAAGATCGCGGTGATGCGCGACGGCGAGGTGCAGCAGTTCGGCACGCCAGCCGAAATCTACAACAACCCGACCAATCTGTTCGTTGCCGACTTCATGGGTTCACCGGCGATGAACCTGATCCCGGCGACGATCGGCGGCAATGGCAATGCGCTTTCCGTGGTGCTGCAGCGCGAGGCGCGCGAGCCGATCTCGCTGCCGCTGGCCGATGCGCCGTCGGGCCTGTCGGCATTCCACGACAAGCCGATCATCTTCGGCGTCCGCCCCGAAGCCCTGACCGATCCGGAAGGGGCCGAACGCAACGCATCGAACATCGCCACCGCCGACTGTCACATCGAAGTCGTGGAACCGGCCGGCTCCGACACTTTCGCGGTCACCAATCTGGGCGGCAAGGCGGTGGTGGCGCGGCTGCGCGCCGACGCCAACATCCAGCCGGGCACCAGCACGCCGCTCGCCTTCAACCTGACCAAGGCGGTGTTCTTCGATCCGGCGACCGAGAACCGTATCCTCTGACAGCCATGACAAACCCGGACATCGTCATCATCGGCTCCGGCATCGGCGGCGCCACGATCGCCTCCGGCCTTGCCGGCAGTGGCGCCTCGATCCTGATGCTGGAGCGCGGCGAGAAGCTGCCGACGACGACGCACACGCGCGACACACGCGCTATCTTCGTCGACGGCCATTACCGGCCGAAGGAGATGTGGCGCGAGGTCGGGGGTGCTGCGTTCAACCCCGGCAACTACTACTATGTGGGCGGCAATTCGAAATTCTATGGCGCGGTGCTGATCCGCTACCGCAGGCAAGACTTTTCCGCCATGGAGCACTATGGCGGCGTCTCGCCGGCCTGGCCGTTCTCCTACGAGGCGTTCGAGCCATGGTACTCCAGGGCCGAGCAGCTTTTTCGCGTGCGCGGCGCACTCGGCGAAGACCCGACCGAACCGTTCCACTCGATCCCCTATGCCTTCGGGCCGGTGCCGGACGAGCCGCCCATCGCCCGCGCCCGCGCCGAGCTCAAGGGTCTCGGCCTGCACCCCGCATCGCTGCCGCTCGGCGTCGACATCGATGCCTGGCTGAAGGACGGCAAGACAGGCTGGGATGCCTTTCCCAACACCGGGACCGGCAAGGTCGACGCCCAAACAGGGCCGCTGGCGGCAGCACTGGCCGACCGGAACATCAGGCTAGAGACCAGTGCCCACGTCGAATATCTCGAAGCGTCATCGGATGCCAGGACGATCGCCGCCGTTCACTATCGCCAGAATGGCACGCTGAAGAAAGTGACGCCGAAACTGGTCATCCTCTCGGCCGGCGCCGTCAATTCAGCGGTCATCCTGCTGCGCTCGCCCTCTCCCAACAATGGCAAGGGAGGCGGCAAGGGCCTCGCCAACCGTTCCGACCAGGTCGGCCGCAATTTCATGAACCACAATTCGAGCGCCATGCTGGCGATCGATCCGCGCCGCAGGAACACATCCGTCTACCAGAAGACGCTGATGCTCAACGACTACTATCTGTCCGACGGCAAGGGCGGCAAGCCGCTCGGCAACGTCCAGCTTCTCGGCAAGATCGACGGCAATATCTTGAGGGCCAACGTCAAGCTTGCACCCAAATTCGCGCTGGACTTCATGGCCGGCCACGCCGTCGACTGGTATCTGATGTGCGAGGACCTGCCCGATCCCGAAAGTCGCATCATGGTCGATGGCAAGGACATCGTCATGCAGTGGCGGCGCTCCAACATGCAGTCGCTCGACGGGCTGACCAAGGTGATGCGTGAAAACTTCCGCGCCTGCGGCTATCCAATCGTCCTGTCGCGGCCTTTCGACAAGCGAACGCCGTCGCACCAGTGCGGCACGGTTAAGATGGGCGACGATCCGGCGACCTCGCCGCTCGACCCCTTCTGCCGCTCATTCGATCACCACAACCTGTTTGTCGTCGACGGCAGCTTCCTGCCGAACTCGGCCGCGGTCAATCCGGCGCTGTCGATCGCTGCACAGGCATTGCGCGTCGCCCACCATATCCGCAAGACGGAGCTTGTCGCATGAGTCGCCCGGGAGCGATCGTCACCGGCGGCGCACGCGGCATCGGCCTTGCCTGCGCCGAGGCGCTGGCCGATGCGGGCTTCGACATCCTTGTCGTGGACCTCGCCGACAACGCGACCGACGGGCTTGCCGCTGACATCGCCGCCCGCGGCGCGGCGTTCGCCTACTATGGCGGCGACATCGCCGATCTCGACAGCCATGCAGCGCTGGTCGATGCCGCATTGAATGCCTTCGGCCGCATCGACTGCCTCGTCAACAATGCCGGCATCGGCGCGGTCGAACGCGGCGACCTGCTGGAATTGAAACCGGAGAATTTCGACCGGATCCTCAGCATTAATCTGCGCGGCACCGTCTTCCTCAGCCAAGCCGTTGCCAAGGTGATGCTTGCAGCGCCGGGTGATCACCCAAAATCGATCATCACCATCACCTCGGTCAGCGCCGAAATGGCCTCGCCCGAGCGCGGCGACTACTGCATCTCCAAAGCTGGGCTTTCGATGTGGGTGAAGACCCTGGCACTGCGGCTCGCCGCCGAAAATGTCGGCGTGTTCGAGGTGCGGCCGGGCATCATCCGCACCGACATGACCGCCGGGGTAACCGCCAAATACGACGCGCTGATCGACCGCGGGCTGGTACCGGCAAAGCGCTGGGGCGAAGCCGCCGATGTCGGCGCCGCGGTGGCGGCACTCGCCAGCGGCAAGCTTGGCTTTTCGACCGGCTCGATCGTCAATGTCGACGGCGCGCTGTCGGTGCCGAGGCTGTGAGCAGGTGACGCCATGACCGACTATATCATCGTCGGCGCCGGCCCGGCTGGCTGCGTCCTCGCCAACCGGCTGAGCGAAGAGCCATCGAATTCAGTGCTGCTGCTCGAGGCCGGCGGCAACGACCGGCATCCGCTGATCCACATGCCGGCTGGCTTCGCCAAGATGACCAAGGGCATCGCCGCCTGGGGCTGGTCGACCGTGCCGCAGAAGCACATGAAGGACCGCGTCTTCCGTTACACGCAGGCCAAGGTGATCGGCGGCGGCTCCTCCATCAACGCCCAGATCTACACGCGCGGCAACGCCCGCGATTACGATGCCTGGGAAAAGGAAGAGGGCCTTGCCGGCTGGGGCTATCGCGACGTGCTGCCCTATTTCAAGCGAGCCGAGAACAACCAGCGCTACGCCAACGATTTTCACGGCGACCAAGGCCCGCTCGGCGTGTCCAATCCGATTGCGCCGCTGCCGATCTGCGAGGCTTATTTCCGCGCCGGACAGGAGATGGGCATTCCCTTCAATCCGGACTTCAACGGGATAACCCAGGAGGGCGTCGGCTATTACCAATTGACGCAGAAAAACGCGAGACGCTCCTCTGCCTCGGTCGCCTATCTCCGGCCGATCCGCGAACGCAAGAATCTGACCGTCAGGACCGATGTGCTGGTGACGCGCATCGTCATCGACAAAGGCCGCGCCGTCGGCGTCGAGATCGTCGACAGGCCGGGCGGCCAGCCGAAGATTCTGCATGCCGAGCGCGAAGTGATCGTCTCGTCCGGCGCCATCGGCTCGCCGAAGCTTTTGATGCAGTCGGGCATCGGCCCGGCAGACCATCTGAAGTCGGTCGGCGTGACGCCGGTGCATGACCTGCCCGGCGTCGGCTCCAACCTGCAGGACCATCTCGACCTGTTCGTCATTGCCGAATGCACCGGCGACCACACCTATGATAACTACGCCAAGCTGCACCGAACGGTGTGGGCCGGCCTGCAATATCTGCTGCTCAAAAAGGGCCCGGTTGCCTCCAGCCTGTTCGAGACCGGTGGCTTCTGGTACGCCGACCCGACCGCCGCCTCGCCCGACATCCAGCTCCATCTCGGCCTCGGCTCCGGCATCGAGGCCGGCGTCGAGAAACTCAGGAATCCAGGGGTGACGCTGAATTCGGCTTTCCTGCGCCCACATTCGCGCGGCACGGTACGACTGAACAGCGCCGACCCGGCTGACCACCCGCTGATCGATCCGAATTACTGGTCCGACCCTTACGACCGCGACATGTCAATCAAGGGACTCAGGCTGGCGCGCGAGATCATGCGGCAGAAGGCGCTTGCTTCCTACGTGCTGCGCGAGGTGCTGCCGGGACCGACGCTCACCAGCGACGACGAGCTGTTCGACTATGCCTGCCGCAGTTCCAAGACCGACCACCACCCCGTGGGGACCTGCCGCATGGGCCACGACGCGATGAGCGTGGTGACGCCCGATCTCAAGCTGCGCGGCATTGAGGGCTTGCGCGTCTGCGATGCCTCGGTGATGCCGCGCATCCCCTCCTCCAACACCAATGCCCCGACCATCATGGTCGGCGAAAAAGGCGCCGATCTGATCCTTGGCCGCGAGCCGTTGCCGCCGGCCGTGTTTTCAGGCAACCAGGCTGCATAGGAACCCAAAAATGATCAGGCACTGTGTTTTCATCAGGTTCCGCAATGACGTCACCGACGACGAGCGCGCGGCGATCCATGCCGACCTCGAAGCGTTGCGGCGGGTGATCGAAGGCATGAGCAAGGTCGAATTCAGCGCCAATGTCAGCCCAGAACCGTTCGCACGCGGCTTCACGCACGGCTTCACCATCGATTTTCGCGATGCCGCCGCGCGCGATGCCTATCTAGTGCATGAAGCGCATCAGCGGGCCGGCGCCCGGCTGGTTGCTGCACTCGAAGGCGGAACCGACGGGCTGATGGTGTTCGATCTGGAGATAGGCGCTTAGCTTACCCAAGCCTCAGCGCGACGACACCGGCAACAATGCTGAGCACGGCGGCACCCCGCCATCCCGTCATCTTCTCGCCGAGCGCAAACACCGAAATCATCATGGCGAACAGGATGGACGTTTCGCGCAGCGCCGCGACCGAGGCGATCGGCGCCTTGGTCATCGCCCACATCACGATCCAGTAGGCGGCGCCACTGAGCACACCGGTGTACACGCCCGCCTTCCAGTCGCGCGCCAGCACCGGCAGCGCCTTTGGCCCGCGAAAGATCAGGCACAGCACCAGCGCCCAGAGCGCATCGCAGACGAACAGCCATGCCGCATAGCTCGAGGCGGTGGCGGCGAGCCGCGCGCCGCTGCCGTCGGACAGCGTATAGCTGGCGATGAAGATCGAGGTGCCCAGCGCAAAGCCGACCGCGCGCAGGTTCAATCTCTCTAGATGCGCGCCACCGCGAAACGACAGCACCAGCGTGCCCGCCGACAAAAGAAGGATCCCAAGAATGGCGAGCGGCGCCGGCACCTCGGCGACGACCACCATGCCGCCAAGTGCGGCCAGCAGCGGCGCCGTGCCACGCGCCAGCGGATAGGTCTGGGCGAAATCGCCGGCCTTGTAGGCACCAATCAGGAACGTCCTGTAGCCCATGTGGAAGATCACCGAGGCGATGATGTACGGCCACACTTCCGATTTCGGCACCTCGACGAAAGGCAGCGCCAGAAGCGCCACGGCGCCCATGCCGAGCGTCATCAGCGTGATCGACAGGAAACGATCGAGATGGACCTTGACCAGCGCGTTCCAGATCGCGTGCATGGCGGCGGCGGCAAGCACCGCGAAGAAGACGAACAAGGTCATCGGTGGCTCATGCGCCTCCGGTCCCTGTCGCGAACGGCGTTTCCAGGTCGATGTCGACCCGCAGCGGAAAGTGGTCGGAGGCGATTTCGCCGATATCGGCGCTGACCGAGCGCACGCGGTCGGCAAACATGCCGCCGACGAAACAATGGTCGAGCCGTCGCTTTGTCAGCCTGCCATCGATGGTCTTCACATGGGTGTGGAAATCCGACGTCGGTTCACTGGCGACAGCGGCGGCATCGACAAAACCGTCGAGATAGGCGGCACCGCGATGATACGGCGTGCTGCCGACAATGCGCCGGTACTCGGCGCTGCCCGGCTCCATGTTGAAATCGCCCATCCAGATCGCGGCTAGCGGGTTTTCCGGCTGCGGCTCGCCATTGCTCCAGTTGCGCAGGGGTTCGTCGTCGGCGCCACTCCACGGGCCGCCGTCGGACGGCGCCCGGCGATGCTCGGCGAGCAGATAGTCGATCTGCTCCAGCCGCTCCTCGGCCGCGATATGCGCGAGATGCAGCGACAGCACCCGCACCGGTCCGGCAGGGGTGCGGATCATGCATTCGAGCGCCGCGTTGCGGGTGTTGAGCGGACGCACGGTGCGGCGCAGCGGCAACGTGTGCAGGCGCGACCAGACGATCGGCAGCCTCGACAGCACCATGGTGCCGAATTGCCGCCGCCGGTTGACGATCCGGCCTTCACGCCGCTCGCTGGCGTCCATGTCGAAGGCCGGGCCATAGACCCAATGGTATTCGGGCAGCAGCCGAGAAAGGATTTCCGGCTGGTCGTCCTCGTTGCTGCGCAGCCAGTGCCGTTCCACTTCCTGCAAGGCGATGATGTCGGCGCCAGCGACAACCTTGGCGCAGCGCGCGAGATCGTAGCGGCCGTCGCTGCCGAAACCGTACTGGATATTGTAGCTGACCAGCTTCATTGCTTAACCGGCTCAATTTCGTGATGGCAGTAGCGGTTTGGCGGATCGGTTGCAATGTGCAGCCGGATGGAGAGAGCTTGGGCCAGATAGCGCGCGGCTAAGTCGTCAGCGGCTGGAAACGTCCTGGCGGAGAAGCGGCCAGTTCCGACCAGTCGATTTCCTCCTCCAGGCGATGATAGGCTTCGTCGCCGATCGTCCCATCGATACGCAGCTGTTCCAACGCGTCACGCTGGCTCTTGATGGCATAGAGGCGCAACCTGTCGTACTCGGTTGCAGCCTGGGCATCGTCAGGATTTTCGGCGATCACGCGCTGCGCGGTAAATTGCTCGCGGACCGCGGCCGCCGCATTCGATGTCTTGCCGCTCAACGCGTCCAGTGCGGCCTGCATGATGGCGACGCGTGCCTGCGCGACCTCGCGGTCGACAGTTTCGTCCGGATCGAGACGAAGCAAGCGCAGCAGCGGCTTCAGGCTCATGCCTTGCAGCACCAATGTGCCGAGGACGACCGAGAAGGCGGCGAGCACGATCGGGTCGCGGCCGGGAAAGTCGGCCGGCAAGGCAAACGCTGCCGCAAGGGTGACCAGACCACGCATGCCGCACCAGCCGATCAGCACGCCGCCGCGAAACGACGGGGCTTCGGCCTGCCGATCCGCGTCACCGAAGCTGGCAAGCCACCTCATGATCGCGCCGCATCCCAGCACCCAGACGAGACGCGAGACGATGACGACTGCCAGCACGGCTGCGGCGAAGACGAACGCTTCGACCTGCCCCTGCTCGGCAAGCCGGCCGACGATCGATCGCGCCTGAAGTCCCATCAGGACGAAGGCCAGCACGTTGAGCACGAAGACCGCCGTCTCCCAGACCGAGTAGGAGCTGACGCGATTCCTGGCCGGCATACGGCGCGGCGCGGTGCGCGCGATGGTCATGGCATAGACGACGATCGTTATGATGGCGGAGAGCCCGATCCTATCGGCCAGGATCCAGACGCCGAATGTTCCGGCGAATTGCACCACCGTACCGCTCGCCGGGTCTTCGATGCGACTGAGGGTGACGAGAAACAAGCGGCCGAGCACATAACCAGCGGCAAGGCTGCCGACCGTCGACAGCAAGATCATCGGAACCGCACTGCTCAGCAGGATAGAGCCGGCAGCTGCGGAAACCGCCATGCGGTAGATCAGGAGTGCCGTGGCGTCGTTGAGCAGGCTTTCGCCTTGCAGGATCGCGGTGATGCGGTGCGGCACCTTGAACTGTCCAAGCACGGCCGACGCCGCGACGGCATCGGGCGGCGCCACGATCGCGCCGAGGGCAATGGCCGCAGCGATCGGCAGGCCTGCCATTGCCCATCCGGCGAGCGCCACGGCCGCAGTCGTGAAAACAACGGCGCCAAGCGCCAGCAAGACAAGCGGCAGCCTGTAGCGATTGAGATCGCGCAGCGACGTGTCGTAGGCAGCGTCGAGGAGCACCGGCGCGACGAACAAGGCGAGCGCCAGTTCGGGATCGATCTCGATGCTCGGCGCAAACGGCAGGAAGGCGATACCTACGCCTGCCAAGGCCAGCAACGAAGGATAGGGAACCTGGAGACGCCGCGACAATGCCGTCAGCGCGACGGCGATCAGCAGGAGAACTAGGGTCAGCTCGAAAAGCGCCATGCCTCATCGTAGCCCGAAGCGCGATTATTGGCAGCGGTAAAAACCATGAGCTGCTGTGATTGGCCGTTGTGCTCTGACTTGGCAGTATGCGTTGAGGCGGTTGTCTACGTATAAGCTTGGGTCATGATCCTCATCGGCCAATATGACTCGCCCTTCGTCCGTCGCGTTGGCATTGCGCTGACCCTGTACAACCTGCCGTTTGAACATCGTCCCTGGTCGACCTTCGGCGATGCGGACAAGATCAGGCCCTACAATCCGCTGACGCGCGTGCCAACCCTGGTGCTGGACAATGGCGAGGTGCTGATCGAGAGCCACGCCATGCTGGACCATCTGGACAGCCTCGTAGCGGCCGAGCACAGGATGTTTCCGACCGACGAGCCGGCGCGCCGCCAAGCGCTGAAGATAGCCGCTTTGGCAACCGGGCTGGGCGACAAGGCGGTCAGCCTGTTCTACGAGAGGCTGCTGCACGAGCCGATCTCCGACCTCTGGGTCGAGCGCTGCCGCAAGCAGATAGAAGGCGTGATGGCTGTACTGGAAGCCGATCGCAGCACAAGGCCTGAATCCTACTGGTTCGGCGATCGGATCGGCCATGCCGACATCGCGGTTGCCGCCGCGCTCCGCTTCCTTGGCGAGGCGCATCACGGACTGGCTTCGCTCGCCGCGTTTCCGGCGCTCGCCGTCCATGCCGCGCGGCTGGAAGCGCTGCCGGTCTTCAGGACGGTGAGCCAGCCGTTCATCCCGCCGGCCTGACTTCGACTTCCGGGATACTGCCGCTGTTAGTGCATGTCGCCCAAAAGTGCGCAGCGGTTTTGGGATAACGATATGCATAAAAACAAAGGCTTAAAGCGCGTCGATTGAATCCGTTTCAACGCGACGCGCTTTAGAGCATTTTGCAGCCAAACGTCTTCGCTTGGCGTCCGACAAAATGCGTCAAACAAGACCTGGAGCGCGGTTTTGGTTCCACCAAAAGCGCTCTAGTGCAGCACCAGCATGTCGCCCGACGAGAAGGAAATCTCGGCCTTCTCACCGACGGCGGGCGGCGGGGCGGCCGGGCTGTTGAACGTGTCGAGCGACACCGTGCTGCCGCCGATGCCGACGCGAACCCGGATGACCGAGCCGAGGAAATGGACTTCGGCGATCTCGCCCGAAAGGCTGGAATCGCGGCCGGGATGGCGGCCGAGCGAAATCGCCTCGGGCCTCAGCGCTAGGGATAGCTTGTCGCCGGTTTTCGAGCCGTTGAGCTTGCCCTTGAGCGCGACCTCCTGCGTGTTGACGCGCACTTTGCCCGAAGCGGCATCGGTGACGGTGCCTTCGAGCACGTTCAGCGTGCCGACGAAATTGGCGACGAACTTGGTCGCCGGCCGGTTGTAGATCTCGAACGGCGTGCCGACCTGCTCGGCCTTGCCACCATACATCACGGCAATGCGGTCGGAGATCGACAGCGCCTCTTCCTGGTCGTGCGTGACGAAGATCGTGGTGATGCCTAACCTCTTCTGGATCGAGCGGATTTCCTCGCGCAGTGACACGCGGACCTTGGCGTCGAGCGCCGACAACGGCTCGTCGAGCAGCAGGAGCTTCGGCTTCGGCGCGATCGCCCGCGCCAGCGCGATACGCTGCTGCTGGCCACCGGAGAGCTGATAGGGATAGCGATCGCCCATCTGCGGCAGCTTGATGAGGTCGAGCATCTCGGCAACGCGCCTGTCAGCATCGGCCTTTGGCATGCCCGCGACCTTCAGTCCGAAGCCGATGTTCTGCGCCACGGTCAGGTTCGGAAACAGCGCATAGGCCTGGAACACCATGCCGACATTGCGCTGGTTGGGCTTGAGCCGGGTGATGTCCTTACCGGCCACCACGATCTTGCCGGCGCTCGGCTCCTCGAAGCCGGCGACCATGCGCAGCACCGTCGTCTTGCCGCAGCCCGATGGCCCGAGGAAGGAGACGAATTCGCCCGGCTCGACGTCGAGGTTAAAATCCTGGACCACGGTGGTGGGGCCGAAGGATTTTCGCACATGCTGGATGGAGAGGAATGGCTCGGCCATGGTTTTTTTCTTTCGGTCAGTACTTTTCGATCAGTTTGGCCGGTTCGCCGATCGCGGCGCAAAACGCGACAGGATCTGGATCAGCGACATGCACGCCCAGGTAATGGCGAAGGCAATGATGGCAAGTGCTGCCGGCTCATAGGCGCGATTGGCGCCGATGTTCTGCAGGTAGGGACCGAAGGCCGGCCGATTGAGCAGGCTGGCCATGGTGAATTCGCCGAGGACGATGGCGAAGGTAAGGAAGGCGCCCGACAATACCGCGATCAGCACATTGGGCAGAATGACGCGGGTGATGATCGTGCCCCAGCCGGCGCCGAGGATCTGCGCCGCCTCCGTCAGCGTGCGCACGTCGATGGTGCGAAGCCCGGTGTCGACGGCGCGGTACATATAGGGCAGCGCCAGCGTCGCATAGCCGATGACCAGCAAGGCGTTGGTGCCCGTATCGCTCGCCAGGAACGGCAGCGGCGAGTTCGATCCGTACATTCTGATGTAGCCGAAGACGATGACGATCGCCGGGATGACCAGCGGCAGCAGCGTGATGAACTCGACGACCGGCCTCAGTTGCGGCAGCCGCAGCCGGATCCAGTAGGCGGTGGGCACGACGATCAGCACGCCGAGGATGATGGTGAAGACGGCGGCAAGCACCGAATAGCCGAAAGTCGCCTGGAAGCGGGGGTCGCCAAGCACGACCTCGTAGGCATCGAAGGAATAGACGCCGCGCCGCATGCGCATCGAGAATTCCACGGTTGCAATCAGCGGAATGAAGAAATAGGCCGCGCCCAGCGCGAAGACGACCCAGGCCCAGAAACGTCCGCTCTTCATTTGAGCCACCTTTCGCTGCGCGTCCGGAACCAGATGTAGAAGACGTTGGCGAGGCCGGTGATGACGATCATGCCAAAGGCAATGGCATAGCCGAGATGCGGGTTGTGCAGCACGTCGCCGCGGATCTGCGCGTAGAGCACGATGGGAATGATGTTGAGCGACGAGCCGGTCAGCGCATAGGCGGTGGCGATGGCGCCGAAGGCATTGGCAAACAGCAGGATGACGGTGCCGAGAAAACTCGGCCAGATCACCGGGATGACGACCATGCGCCAGTATTGCGCGGTGGTGGCGCCAAGTGTGGCGGCCGCCTCGCCCCATTCCTTCTTCAGCCCGTCGATCGCCGGTGTGATGATGACCACCATCAGTGGGATCTGGAAATAGACATAGGTCAACGTCAGGCCCCAGAACGACAGGATGTTGAAGCCGTGGGCGTAGATGTTGAAGCCGAACACGGTGTTCAGGATCACCGTCGCGAGGCCGAGCCGGCCGAGCGTGGCGAGGAAGGCGAAGGCCAACGGCACGCCGGCGAAATTCGAAGCCACGCCGGAAAAGGTCAGCGTCGCCGACCGTATCCAGTTCGGCAGGCCGCCGCGCACGATGGCAATGGCAATGGCCAGACCGGCAAATGCGCCGATGAGCGACGAAGCAAGGCTGATCTTGATCGAGATCCAGTAGGCGGCAAGGATGCTGGGCAGCTTGCAGTTTCCGTCGACCCAGGAAATCCAGGAATCATATTGGCACTGCATGTAGTTCGACAAATTGGGTGGGTCGAAGATACCGACGATGTTGTCGAAGGTGAATGCGCCGGCATCGTTCTGGAACGCGCCCAGCACCAGATAGAGCGTGGGCAGGACCAGGAACATGATGGCGAAGATGAAGAACGGCGCCACGCCCAGCCATTGCGTCGGCAGCCGAAACGCGCGCGCCTCGCTGGGCGGCGCCGTCTTCCCGGCAATCGCGTGATCGGAAAGCGAGAGATCGGTCATGCGCCGGCTACCGTCTTATCGCATCGGCCCGAAAATCGAACTCGATTTTCGGAAAGCACGATGCGAAAATTTGAGTTCTAGAGCGTACTTTGTGCGTCCAAGTGGACGCACGTCGCTCTAGTGGAATGCCGGGCGGCAGTGAAGCCGCCCGGCGGTTTTCAACCTTACTGAACGTTGGCGCCGACGACGGCGTCCCAGTTCTTGGTGATGGCTTCCTTGGCCTTGCCCTGCTCGTCGAGCGTTGGGAACACTGCGGCCTCATAAGATGCGGCCGGCGGCAGCTTGGCCAGCACGTCCTCCGGGATCTTGCCGTTCTTGGCGAGATCGTTGAAGCGGATCGGGTGGCAGTAGCCCTTCAGCCAGCCAATCTGGCCTTCGTCGGAATAGAGATATTCCAGCCAGAGCTTGGCAGCGTTCGGATGCGGCGCGTAGGCGCTGATCGCCTGCACGTAGACACCGGCGACGACACCGGTCTTCGGCACGACGACGTCGACCGGCGGATTGCCTTTCAGCGTGTCGCGGCCGGCAAGCGCATTGTAGTCCCAGTTGATCAGGATCGGTGTCTGACCCTGTGCAAGCGTCGCCGGCTTGCCGATGACCGGCACGAAATTGCCGGCGGCGTTGAGCTTCTTGAAGAACTCGAGGCCGGCAGTACCTGCGGCTTCACCGGCCGCGGCGCCGCTCGAAAGGCCGGCGGCGTAGACCGCCTGGATGGCTTGGTTCGAGGCGCGTGGATCGCCGGCGAGCGCGACGGCGTTGGCATATTCCGGCTTCAGGAGATCGGCCCAATCGGCCGGCACTTCCTTGACCAGATCCTTGTTCACCATCATCGCCAGCACGCCGTAATAGTCGCCGGTCCAGTAGCCTTCGGCATCCTTGGCGCTGTCGGGGATCGAGTCCCAGGTCGACACCTTGTAGGGCATCAGCAGGCCGTCGGCTTTGGCGGTGGGGCCGAAGGATAGGCCGACGTCGATGACGTCGGGCGCCTGCGGGCCCTTATTGTCCTTGTTGGCCTTGATCGCCTCGATCTCGTCGCCGGAGCCGGCATCGGGGTTAAGCTCGTTGACGGTGATTTCGGGATATTTCGCCTTGAAGCCGGCGATCACGGCGCCATAGCCGCACCAGTCATGCGGCAGGGCGATTGTGGTGAGCTGGCCTTCCGCCTTGGCAGCGGCAACCAGTTCATCCATGGACTGAGCCGACGAGATGGCAGAGGTCGCCATCAGGGCGACGGCCGTAAGGGAAAGCACTTTTCCCGTGAATTTGAACATGTGTTCTCTCCGTTGAACTGACGCCGTTGGACGCCTGCGATGCGGTATCGTTTTCGTGTGACAGCCAGATGAAAGCTTTGTGAAAGCGATGCCCCGCAGTACGAAAAAGTAAACTCTTTTTAACCGGCTGTAGCAATCGCCCCGCGATTATTTTTCCGGCTAATTAATTTCGGTCTTACCTTTCATTTTTCCCCTTTCTTTGCCCTCAATTCCCAGATCAATTTTTCGGGTGCGAAAACCGTCTCAGACGGTGCCGGCAATGGCGTTTTCAAGCAGCGTCAGAGCCGCTTTCCTGGTCAGCTTGACCGGGTTGCCGCCGGCGGTCGGATCGACCACTGCCATGTCGGCGATCAGGCCCTTGCGCTTCTTGTCCATCTCGAGCCCCTTGATCAGGCCCGGCAGCGCGTGCGGCACCTTCAGCTCCTTGCGCAGCTTGACGATCGCCTTGGCGAAACCGTCGAAGCCACCCTTGATGCCGCAATAGGCGGCGAGCCGGGCGATGCGCACCTCGATGGCGTCGCGGTTGAAGGTCAGCACATAAGGCATGAACACGGCGTTGGTCATGCCGTGATGGGTGTCGTAGAGCGCGCCGATCGGATGCGACAGCGAGTGTATGGCGCCCAGCCCCTTCTGGAAGGCGGCGGCGCCCATCGCGGCCGCGCTCATCATATGGGCGCGGGCGACGAGATCCTTGCCGTTGGCGTAGGCTTTCGGCAGGTTTTCGAACACGAGCCGCACGCCTTCGACAGCGATGCCATCGGCCATCGGATGATAGCCCGGCGCGCAATAGGCCTCGAGGCAGTGGGCGAGCGCGTCCATCCCGGTTCCGGCGGTGATGAAGCCCGGCATGCCGACCGACAGTTCCGGATCGGCGATGACGATGGCCGGCAACAGCTTCGGGTGGAAGATGACCTTCTTGGTGTGGGTCGCCTCATTGGTGATGACGCCTGCGCGGCCGACTTCCGAGCCGGTGCCGGCCGTCGTTGGCACGGCGATGATCGGTGCGATCGCGTCGGAATTAGCGCGCGTCCACCAGTCGCCGATATCCTCGAAATCCCATACCGGCCGCGTCTGGCCGGCCTGAAAGGCGATCAGCTTGCCGAGATCGAGCGCCGAGCCGCCGCCGAAGGCGATGACGCCGTCATGCTTGCCCTTCTTGAACACGGCAATGCCGGCGGTCAGGTTCGAATCCACCGGGTTCGGCTTGACCTCGGAAAACACGCCATAGGGAACCTTGGCGTCGTCGAGGATCTTCAACGTAGAAGCAACGACCGGAAGTTTGGCCAGCCCTGGATCGGTGACGAAGAGCGGCCGCTTGATGCCGGTCGCATCAAGCACATCAGGCAATTCCTTGATGCGCCCCGCGCCGAAGCGAACGGTTGTCGGGTAGTTCCATTTGGAAATGAGTTTTGTCATTTTTGACTTTCAGAAAATCAGATGGTTTCACGCAGGTGATATGATTTCGGCCTCGTCAGATTGTCGTAGCCGATGGCCGACAGGGCCGCGCCCTTGCCGGTGTCCTTGACGCCGGTCCAGACCAGCGCCGGATCGAGATAGTCGCAGCGGTTCATGAACACGGTGCCGGTCTCGACGCGGTCGCCGATCGCCGCCGCATGCTCGGTGTCGCGCGTCCAGATCGAGGCCGTCAGCCCGTAAGGGCTGTCGTTCATCAGTGCGATCGCCTCCTCATCGTTGCGCACCTTCATGATGCCGACGATCGGCCCAAAGCTTTCCTCGCGCATGACGCTCATTTGATGATCGACCTCGGTCAGCACTTCCGGCGCCAGATAGGGCGAGCCTGGGTCGTCGTTAGCAACCTTCATGTTGATGAGCGCCTTGGCACCCTTGCGCAGCGCCTCGGCCTTCTGCTCGCGGATCAGGTCGGCAAAGCGCGCCTGTGCCATCGGACCCATCGTCGTCGCCTGGTCGAGCGGGTTGCCGACGACGTAGTTCTTGGTTTCGGCGATGAAGCCTTCGACGAACTCGTCATAGACCTTCTCGTGAACATAGACGCGCTCGATGCCGCAGCAGCACTGGCCGGAATTGTAGAAGGCGCCGTCGACCAGGTTGGCGACGGCATGGTCCATCTTGGCATCGGCCAGGACATAGGCCGGGTCCTTGCCGCCTAGCTCGAGGCCGAGCGTCATGAAGGTGCCTGCCGCAGCCTTCTCGATGGCGCGGCCACCAGCAACCGAGCCGGTGAAATTGACATGGTCGATCTTGCCCGAGCCGAGCAGTCTTTCAGTCTGGGCGTGGTTCATGACGAGGTTCTGGAACAGGCCCTTTGGCAGGCCGGCCTTGTCGAAAGCCTGCTGAAAGCGTTCGCCGACCAACAGCGTCTGCGCCGCGTGCTTGAGGATGACGGCGCTGCCGGCCATCAGCGCCGGCACGATGGTGTTGACGGCGGTGAGATAGGGATAGTTCCACGGCGCGATCACCATGACCACGCCGAGCGGCACCTTCTTCACATAGCGGCGAAACCCGTCCTTGGGATTGGAGGCCATCACCGGCTTCAGTGCCGCTTCGGCGATCTCGACCATGTAGTTGGTGCGTTCCCTGACGCCGCCGAACTCGCCGCCATAACGCACCGGACGGCCCATCTGCCAGGCGATTTCCGGCACGATCTCATCGGTCATGGCGACCAGCGCTTCCAGCATGGCAAGCATATATTTGCCGCGCTCGACGACCGGCGTCTGCGCCCATTTTTCCTGCGCTGCCTTGGCACGCTCGACCGCGGCATTGATCGCCTGATCCGTGGCGATCGGTCGCTCGGCATAGAGCGAGCCATCGACGGGGGATTTTATCTTGACCGTTTCGGTCATTCCTTGAGTCCTCGCAGCTTATGACAATCTCGGTTTTGAGCTACCCGCCTCCGCACCAAAGGCTGAACGGCAGCGCTGGCGTAGTTTAGTACCGCTCAAACCCCCTGTGCAGTTCCCAGTCCGTAATGCGGCGGTCGTATTCGAACTGCTCCCAGCGTGCCGTATGGACATAATGTTCGAGCACGCCGTCACCGAACGCCTGCTTCAGCATCTCCGAATTCGCCAGCGTCTCGGTGGCATCGCGCAGGGTTTTGGGAATTTCCGGCAGCTGCGAGGCCTGATAGGCATCGCCGACGAAGGGCTTCTGCAGCTCCAGCTTTTCATCGATGCCGGCAAGGCCGGCCGCGATCAGCGCGGCGAAGGCGAGATAGGGGTTGAGGTCGGCACCACCGATACGGCATTCCATGCGGATGCCCTTGGTGCCCTCGCCGCACAGGCGGAAACCGGCGGTGCGGTTGTCCTCGCTCCACATGATCTTGGTCGGCGCGAAGGTGCCGGCCTGGAAACGCTTGTAGGAATTGATGTAGGGTGCCAGGAACCAGGTGAATTCCTTGGCGTATTTGAGCTGGCCGGCCGCCCATTGCTGACCGAGCGTCGACAGCGTCCATTCGGCTTGTCTGTCGTAGAAAAGCGGCGTCTTGCCGTCGGCGCTCCACAGCGAATTGTGGATGTGGCTGGAATTGCCGGCCAGCCCATAATTATACTTGGCCATGAACGAAATCGCCTTGCCTTCGGACTCTGCGATTTCCTTGGCGCCGTTCTTCAGGATGACGTGGCGGTCGGCCATGTCGATCGCCTCGGCATAGCGCACATTGATTTCTTCCTGGCCCGGACCCCACTCGCCCTTGGAGTTCTCGATCGGAATGCCGGCTGCTTCCATCTCGTTGCGCAGCCGGCGCATGACGCCTTCTTCCTTGGTGGTGATGCCGATCTGGTAGTCGCCGATATAGGGGGAGGCGGTGTCGAGGCCCTGCCAGTGCTTCTTGCGGGCGGAATCATAGGTCTCGCTGAACAGATAGAATTCGAGCTCGGAGGCGAAATAACCGATGTAACCGCGTTCGCTCAGGCGCTTGACCTGCTTCTTCAGGATGGCGCGTGGCGAATGCGGCAGGTCGTCATGGGTATGGTGGTCGAGCACGTCGCAGATCACCAGCGCCGTCTTTTCCAGCCATGGAATGCGCCGCAGCGTCGACAGATCCGGCTTCATGACGAAGTCGCCGTAACCCTTCGACCAGCTCGCCGCCTTGTAGCCGGGCACCGGTTCCATATCGATGTCGGCGGCCAAGAGATAGTTGCAGCCATGCGTCTCGTCATGGGCGGACTCGACGAAATACTGTGCCAGGAACCGCTTTCCCGCCAGCCGCCCCTGCATGTCGACAATGCAGGCCAGCACCGTGTCGATCTCGCCGCTGGAGACCGCCTTCTTCAACTGATCGAACGAGAAATTTCCGGCCATTCCTTTGGCACTCCAGTGCTTGTCGTTTCGGGCTTGTCGCCTTGAAGATGTGGAACGCCATGGCCGGCAGGCGCCGGCCATGGCGATGGAGAGGTGTCAGGCGCCGGCCTCGCCTATGGCTACCTCGGCAGCCTTGATCGCTGCCTGACGCTTGGCAATCTGGTCGCCGATCGGCGGGCCCTTGAAGCGACGGTTCTCGAAGCCGAACCAAAGCACGGCGGTCAGCACGATGAAGCCCAGGGTGATATAGAGCACCTTGTCGTTTGGCGGCTGGATGGCGATGTAGAAGATGATGACCATGCCGATGACCGACAGGATGCAAAACAGCTTGAACAGGCCGGCGCCGAGATTCCACGGGCCGGGATTCGGCCATTTCTCCGTTCCGAAAGCCATCATGCCGAGCACGATCGGAATGATGAAGGACAGGAACAGGAACACCAATGTCGAATTGACGACGATGGTATAGATGTTCGTGCCACCGATCGAAATGAACTGGGCAAGAAAGACATAGATGATCTCGAGGACCGCAGCCGTCCAAATCGCATTGACCGGCGTGCGCCAGGCCGGGCTAACCTTGGCTAGCGAGGCCGAGCCGACCGGCATGCCACCGTCACGCGAGAAGGCGAAAAGCATGCGCGAGGCAGAGGTGACCGTTGCGAGACCGCAGAGGAACTGCGCGATCAGGATGGCCAGATAGAGCAGCGTCTTAAGCCACGACGGCAAGATCGCGTCCATCGTCGCGAAGAACACGCCCCAGCCCTGCTTGGCGCCGGCCGCCAGATCGGGGATCGCCAATACGATCGCGCATAGCATCACCCAGCCGATCAGCGATGACCAGAGCACGGACGAAACGATCGCCCGCGGAACCGAGTGCGCTGCCTTCAACGTCTCTTCCGAAGTATGCGCCGACGCGTCATAGCCAGTGATGGTGTAAACCGGCAGTAGCAGGCAGAGCAGGAAGAGATACCCCATGGAATCGGACTGCGGGAAAACGCCGCCGCCTGCATCACCCGAATAGTTCGTGAACGTCCACAACCGTGTGATGTCGATCGCTGGAGCAAACATCAGGCAAGCGACGATCAGCACGGCTGTCGTTGCCAGGATCAGGAAGCCGGAGGCGTCCGTCAGCATAGCCGTCAACTTGATGCCGAAATGGTTGAGCAGCGCCTGCAACACGGTGATGAAGGCGACAAACCCGACGATCTCGCCAGGCGTGCCAGTCATGCCGAAGGCTCCGCCGAAAGTGCCGACGAAGAAGAAGGCGGTGCCGATATTGATCGCGCCGAGCACGGTGATCAGGCCAAGCAGGTTGAGCCAGGCGGTGAGCCAGCCGGTGAAGCGGTTGCCGAGGATTGACGCCCAGTGATAGAGGCCGCCGGCGGTCGGAAACGCCGAGGCGATCTGCGCCATGGCGAGTGCAAAAAATCCGGAAACGGCGCAGCCGACGATCCAGCCGATGCCGGCGCCTGCGCCGCCGATCGACGACGTGGCTTGCGCGAAGGAATTGATGCCACCCGACAGGATGCAGATGATCGAAAACGAGATGGCGAAATTCGAGAAGCGGCTCATGCTTCTCGAGAGTTCCTGGGCATAGCCCATTCCGTGAAGGACCTTCAGATCCTCCTTCTTGTCGACGTCCGAATAGTCTTGCGCTGACATTTTTGTCCCCTTCTGGTTCTTAGTTGGCCGATTGTGCTGACTTTCCCACTGCGCTTGCTCGGGAGCCCCTGGCCGCCTCGGGCTCCAGATCTAGAAAAATGCCTGTGAGCAGGTCCGCCCATTTTCGCTGCCCGGCCTCGCCGGAGATCTCGTCGTTGCGGATTTCGATCATCGCGCAGGGTAGCCCCCGCGGGCGCGCGTGGCGTTCCAGCGTGAAATAAACGCGGTCGGCCGGCGAATAGGGTTCGTTGACGCCGACTGTGACGCCGGCGAGCCGCCGCAGCGCGGCGATAAGCGGCGCCGCGAGCCGGCGGTCCTCGTCGTGGATGATGCCGATATGCCAAGGCCGGTTCATACCCTTGTAGACCGGGGTGAAGGAATGGATTGAAACCAGCCGCGTCTCGAGCCCGCGCGCCAGCCTTTTGTCGATGATGCTCGCGAGCGTGTCATGGAAGGGTTGCCAGGACAGAGCGATGCGCGCGGCGCGCTGCTTTTCCGACAGGCCAGCATTGCCCGGAATGGCGGTGGTCTCGCTGACCGGCGGCACCAGGTCGGGCGCATCCAGTGGCCGGTTGCAGTCGATGACAAGGCGCGAAATGCGGGTCTCGACCAGCGTCGCGTCGAGCGCCTCGGCCATGCGGTGGGCGACTGGCAGCGCGCCGGGGTCCCAGGCGATGTGGCGGGAAAGCTGCTCGGCAGCAAGGCCGAGCGTTCCGAATTCCGGCGGCAGGAAGTTGGAGGCGTGGTCGCAGGTCAGCACGAATGGGCTCGAACCGCCGGGGTTTGTCACCCTCACGGTTTCAGGCAATGCAAGGCTGGCGGGCCGTGCTGTCTCCATTGTCCTGTCGTCCCCGGGGAGCGCTGTATCGTATGTTACGTATTTTACCTCATTGCGTCCCTGCGGATGATTTCATACAGTTTGTCGGGCTTTGTCAAACGCGATTTCGGCAAAGCGGCCAGGGTGGGGAAAAGATGATTTCGAGCATCGCCGAACTGATCTCGGACCGCATCGGCACGATGCCGGCGGGCGAGCGCCGCGCAGCGCAAACGCTGATCGCCAACTATCCGCTGATCGGCCTGAAGACGGTCGCCGAGTTCTCAGCTGTCGCCGGCGTCTCCTCGCCGACGATCCTGCGTTTCGTCGCCCGGCTCGGCTTCCAGAACTACCCGGAATTCCAGTCGGCGCTGCAGGACGAACTGGCGGCGCAATTGCAATCGCCGGCATCGCGGACGCTCAATCCGTCGGCGCTGGGCGGCGGCGCGGTATCGCCGATGCTGGAGGCAACGCTCGACAACATGCGCGAGACGTTCCGGCATCTGTCCGACAAACAGCTTGCCGACATCGTCGCAAAGCTTGCCGACCGGCGCGGCAAGACGTTCCTGATCGGCGGCCGCTTCACCGATCCGCTGGCGCGCTACATGGCCGCCCACCTCGCCATCGTCCAGCCCAACGTCTTTCACCTCGCCGGACAGGAAAGCGTCTGGCGCGACCGGCTGATCGACATGGGCAAGCGCGACGTGCTGGTGATCTTCGACATCAGGCGCTACCAGGACAGCCTGATCCGCTTTGCCGAAACCGCGCATCAGCGCGGCGTGCAGATCGTGCTGTTCACCGACCAGTGGCTGTCGCCGATCGCCCGCTTCGCCCGCCATGTCATCGCCGGGCGCACCGCCGTGCCCTCGGCCTGGGACTCCTCAGCGGCCCTTTTCGTCGTGGCCGAAACGCTGATCGGCGCCGTCACCCGGCAGCTCGAGGCCGACGGCGCCAAACGCATCCGCGAGCTGGAAAGCCTGCGGTAGGGCGACGCGGCCTGAACCTCGCCACATTCTCACCCGGATCGTCAACGGCCATGCCAACGGCCAGATCGACGAACTCCTGCCGTGAGCCTACGCCATCGGCTGAAAGCAGGCCGTGGGCTGAGAACCGCGGTTACAAGGCGACCCCGTGCCGGGCCGCAAACGCAAAACGGCCCGCGCGATGCGGGCCGTTTTTGATTTGGTTGCGGGGACAGGATTTGAACCTGTGACCTTCAGGTTATGAGCCTGACGAGCTACCGGGCTGCTCCACCCCGCGTCAACTTAACGGCGAATGCCGGCCGGGCAGCCCGGACTTGTTGGTTTGTCCGTCCTCAAGGCCTTGGCCTTTGTGGGCGGACGGGTGCTGCTCCACCCCGCGTCAACTTTTGAAACAAGTCAGCGCTTAGTTGGTTCCGCCAAATGAAAGGGCCGCTTGCGCGGCCCGAGCTCCCGTATGGCGGGCCTGTTATGTAAGGAGAAGATTGGATTTTTGCGACGTGCGTTTTGCAGACCTGGCAGCGACCTACTCTCCCGCGTCTTGAGACGAAGTACCATCAGCGCTGGAGCGTTTCACGGCCGAGTTCGGAATGGGATCGGGTGCAGCCGCTCCGCCATAACCACCAGGTCGGCAAAGCGCACGTTGCTCGAGAAGCTGTTTTCTGTGCCATCCATCTCGGCGCAATCCAAAGGATTGCGCTGGTGATGGGCATAAGGAATGAGAACGATCAAGCCGATCGAACTATTAGTACCGGTAAGCTTCAAGCGTTGCCGCTCTTCCACACCCGGCCTATCAACGTGGTCGTCTTCCACGGTTCTCAGGGAATACTCGTTTTAAGGTGGGTTTCCCGCTTAGATGCCTTCAGCGGTTATCCCGTCCGGATATAGCTACCCTGCTATGCGGCTGGCGCCACAACAGGTCCACCAGAGATCCGTCCATCCCGGTCCTCTCGTACTAGGGACAGATCCTTTCAATATTCCTACACCCACGGCAGATAGGGACCGAACTGTCTCACGACGTTCTGAACCCAACTCACGTACCGCTTTAAATGGCGAACAGCCATACCCTTGGGACCTGCTCCAGCCCCAGGATGCGATGAGTCGACATCGAGGTGCCAAACAACCCCGTCGATATGGACTCTTGGGGGTCATCAGCCTGTTATCCCCGGCGTACCTTTTATCCGTTGAGCGATGGCCCTTCCACGCGGGACCACCGGATCACTATGACCGACTTTCGTCTCTGCTCGACTTGTCAGTCTCGCAGTCAGGCAGGCTTATGCCATTGCACTCAGCGAACGATTTCCGACCGTTCTGAGCCCACCATCGCGCGCCTCCGTTACTCTTTAGGAGGCGACCGCCCCAGTCAAACTACCCACCATACATTGTCCCGGACCCGGATAACGGGCCGCGGTTAGACATCCATAGTGATAAGGGTGGTATTTCAAGGGTGGCTCCACCTGAGCTGGCGCCCAGGTTTCAAAGCCTACCACCTATCCTACACATGCCACTACGAATGCCAATGTAAAGCTATAGTAAAGGTGCACGGGGTCTTTCCGTCTAACCGCAGGAACCCCGCATCTTCACGGGGAATTCAATTTCACTGAGTCTATGCTGGAGACAGCGGGGAAGTCGTTACGCCATTCGTGCAGGTCGGAACTTACCCGACAAGGAATTTCGCTACCTTAGGACCGTTATAGTTACGGCCGCCGTTTACTGGGGCTTCGATTCAGAGCTTGCACCCCTCCTCTTAACCTTCCAGCACCGGGCAGGCGTCAGACCCTATACGTCGTCTTGCGACTTCGCAGAGCCCTGTGTTTTTGATAAACAGTCGCTACCCCCTGGTCTGTGCCACCCTCCTCCACTTGCGTGGAAAAGGGTCACGCTTCTTCCGAAGTTACGCGTGCAATTTGCCGAGTTCCTTCAGCATAGTTCTCTCAAGCGCCTTGGTATACTCTACCAGTCCACCAGTGTCGGTTTCGGGTACGGTCTATAAGGAGGAGCTATTTCCTGGAACCACGCAGCAGCCCGTTCAATCCGATAAGATTGGACTACCTCAATGATCCGTCACTTCCTCCAGGCCCACGAATATTAACGTGGTTCCCATCGTCTACGCATTTCTGCCTCGACTTAGGGGCCGGCTAACCCTGCTCAGATTAGCTTTAAG
>NZ_CP034452.1:3021792-3646792 GCF_003952585.1 Mesorhizobium sp. M6A.T.Cr.TU.016.01.1.1 | reverse complement strand
ACCAGCTCGGCTTGGTCTTCCATGCCGCCGTCGTCACCTTGGCCTCAAGCGCCTTCATAGCGATCGGCACCTGGGAGTCGCGCAGGAATGCGGCGTCGGCATCGTTGGTATCCCCAGCAAAGCCGTCCTTAAACGTCTCTGCTTTCAAGAACGCAAAGCCATCGGGCTGCACGTCAGGCTGAAAGTTCGGCGGCGGAGGAACCTCGGCATATTGGTCCAGCGTGGATTGACCGACCTCTGGCGCGAAGGCGGCGACATAGACGAGGCCCGCAACATTGGCAGCGTTGCCGGCTTCTGTAATTACCGTGCCACCGTAGGAATGGCCGACGAGAATGGCTGGCCCATCCTGCCGGGCGAGCACGCGACGCGCTGCGGCGACATCGTCCTCGAACGACGTGAGCGGGTTCTGGACGATCGAGACTTTATAGCCACGGCTTGTCAGTTGGTCATAGACGCCCCGCCATCCAGCTCCGTCGGCAAAGGCGCCATGGACGAGAACGATGTTGCGGAGCGGCACGCTCTGCGCACCGGCAGCAGTTGCCGAAAGCGTCAGCGCACCGACGGCGATCGCTAGGGATTTGATCATGGCAGTTCTCCAGTTGGGTTTTGCTGTTGATAGGACAATCATGATCTACCCCCAAGGATACGGCTTGATTATCGAGCGGATTCGGACATCAATGTCTCGAAATGAGAGACAATCCGAATTTGCTGGAGGCCCCATATGCTGCGCGACTTCAGCGATACGGTCGCTTTCGTAAAGGTGGTGCAGGAAGGGAGCTTCACAGCGGCAGCGCGCGTGCTCAAGGTGCCGAAGACACGGGTCAGCCGGAAGGTGCAGGAGCTGGAATCCAGACTGCACACACAATTGCTGAATCGGACAACGCGCAGCCTGAAGCTGACTGAAGCGGGAGCGGTCTATTTCCAGCACTGCGAGCG
The DNA here is from genome assembly GCF_003952585.1 of Mesorhizobium sp. M6A.T.Cr.TU.016.01.1.1. NCBI lineage: Bacteria > Pseudomonadati > Pseudomonadota > Alphaproteobacteria > Hyphomicrobiales > Phyllobacteriaceae > Mesorhizobium > Mesorhizobium sp. M6A.T.Cr.TU.016.01.1.1. The sequence continues at coordinate 3,645,856 of NZ_CP034452.1, read as the reverse complement.
AGTGGTGAAGAATCTGGAGGATGCGGAGAACGCAGTGGCCGAGTTGCAGCAACATCCGCGCGGGTGGCTTCGGATTACTGCCCCGTACTGGCTGGCAACTCGCGTCCTCGCGCCGCTGCTCACCGAGTTTCGCCGCTTCTATCCAGAGGTGTTCCCGCAATTGCTTCTTGGGCACGAGGTCGTCGACCTCGTCGCCAAGGACATCGACGTCGCTTTCCGGCTCCAGGAAGGCACCCTGCCCGATTCCACGCTCACGGCTCGGCGGCTCGGCGCATTGCCGATGGGCATTTATGGAGCCCCGACCTATCTGGGACGTGCGGGGACGCCGCAGCATCCTTCGGAGCTAGCGGAACATGCCTGTCTGTTGACAGAGTTCTATTTCAATCGTCCGGCAGTAGAATGGCCCTTATCGAGCGGCGGCGAGCGGTCCCAGTTCAAAGTACGAGCAGTGGCCGTCGCCAGCGATCCAGAGGCTCTTCACGGGTTCCTGCTGGAAGGAGTTGGCCTGTTCATGACCAACCATGTGCGCGTCAAGTCGGACGTTGCCGCTGGAAGGCTGGTCCGCGTCCTGCCCGAGTGGGCAGGGCCCGAGTGGGCAGGGCCCGAGCCGACCCTCTATGCGATCCGGCCAGGCGGCGGCGTTCAGCCCCCCAAGGTTAAAGCATTCTTGGACTTTCTCATTCCGCGGCTCGACTTGAAGAAGATTGATAGCAAAGGGAGCCACATCTGAAGCCGGCGGCAGCCGGCCGATCCAATTTGACCCAAGCGTAGCCTTATCAAGGTTACACCGATTTAATGTGCAAGCAAGTGGGAGAATTGCCATAAAGCTTTGATATCGACGAGTCATCCTGCGTGTCGGAGTGTGCCGTCGCGTCTACTTCACCTTGGGAGCCGTAGACGGTATATTTGCCAACCGGAGCGCCGATGGCCACCTGGAAACAGATCGTTTTTGCACTTGTGATCCTGGTCGCGGCCGCGGCCGCCTGGGTTCGCTTTTTTCAAGGCGCGCCGGATGTGCTGGCGCGCTGGGGCATCGACTGGGCTCATGCCGCAACGCCGCCAACGGGCGCCGTCGATAAGGCCGGGCAAGCAGGCAGCGGCAACGCCGCTGGCCAGAGGGTGACTATCGTCGCGTTGCCGGCGGCCGCGGCCGTCATCAACGATCGCCTGCAGGCAATCGGCACTGGCCGCGCCAACGCTTCGGTGACGGTCAATCCCTACAGTTCCGGCCGCCTCGTTGAATTCGTGGTCGAGTCCGGCGCCCATGTCGAAAAGGGGCAGGTCATTGCCACCCTCGATTCCGACACCGAGGTGATCGCACAGGACCGCGCCAAAGTTGCCGTGCAGGACGCGCAGGCCAAGCTCGTCCGAGTCAAATCGCTGCGCGCATCCAACGCCGCGACGGCGGTCGCCGTTGCCGATGCCGAAGTGGTGCTGGCCAATGCCAAGCTGGCGCTTCGCGATGCAGAACTGGCCTTGCAGCGCCGCTCGATCGTCGCGCCGATCGCCGGCGTCGTCGGCATCCTGCCAATATCAGCCGGCAATTATGTGACCAGCCAGTCGGCGGTCGCCACCCTCGACGACCGCTCCAGCATACTGGTAGAATTCTGGGTGCCGGAGCGCTTCGCCGCCGCCGTCAAGGTCGGCGCGCAATTGTCGGTGACGCCGATCGCCAATCCCAACAATGCCTATACCGGAACGGTTGCCGCCATCGACAACCACATCGACGAAGCCAGCCGCACCCTTCTGGTCAAGGCAAAGATCGCCAATCCGGCCGATTCGCTGCGTGCCGGCATGTCCTTCCGGATCGCCATGAAGTTCCCCGGCGACAGCTATCCGGCGGTCAGCCCGCTGGCGATCCAGTGGGGGTCGGACGGCGCCTATGTCTGGGCGATCGCGGACGGCAAGGCCAAGCGGGTGGCCGTCCGCATCATCCAGCGCAACACCGAGACCGTGCTGATCGACGCCCCGATCGTCAGCGGCGACATGGTGGTGACCGAAGGCACCCAGAGCGTCAGCGAAGGCGGCGAGGTCGCCATCGCCGGCGAAGAACAGCGCGCCGCGGACGCCGACGGCTGATGACCGCTTCCAACAACGCCGCCAGCGACACAGGCTTTACCGCGCTATTCATCCGCAGGCCGGTGATGGCCTTCGTCTTGAACACACTGATCGCGGTCGCCGGCCTTGCCGCCTTCTACGGCGTCGAAATCCGCGAGCTGCCGGACGTTGACCGCGCCGTCGTCACCGTTAACACAACCTTTGAAGGCGCGGCGGCCGAGACCGTCGACCGCGAATTGACCGACGTGATTGAGGGCGCGGTCGCCCGCGTCTCCGGTGTGAAGTCGATCTCGTCCACGTCGTCCTTCGGCACGAGCCGCGTCACCATCGAATTCAATGACGGCGTCGACCTCGACGTCGCCGCCTCCGATGTGCGCGACGGCGTCGGCCGCGTCGCCGACCAGATGCCGGACACGGCGGATGCACCGCGCATCGTCAAGGCCGATGCCAATTCCGAGCCGGTGATGCGACTGGCTGTCACCTCCGACACCATGTCGGTGCAGGACATGACGGTGCTGGTCCAGGACCAGATCGAGGACGAGCTTGCCGCCGTGCCCGGCGTAGCCGACGTCCAGGTCTATGGCGACCGCGACAAGATCTTTCGCATCGATGTCGACCAGAACAAGCTCGCCAGCCTGGGCTTCACAGTCGCCGACCTGAGGGCAGCGCTGGCCTCGGTTGCTTTCGATTCGCCGGCCGGCTCGATCACCACGACCAACCAGGACCTCATCGTGCGCACGACGGCGGACGTGACCACGCCGGAGGAGTTCGAGAACATCATCATCGGCGGCACGACCCGCATCCGCGACGTCGCCACCGTCACGCTTGGCCCCGACATCGGCCAGACCACATTGCGTTCGAACGGCAAGACCGGCATCGGCCTCGGCATTATCCGCCAGGCGGAATCGAACACGCTGGATATTTCGACCGGCGTCAAGGCCGCCGTCGACAAACTGCAGGCAGATCTACCTCAGGGCATGTCGATCAAGGTCACCAGCGACGATGCGGTCTTCGTCAACGGCGCGGTGCATGAGGTTGAGATCGCACTCGGCCTTTCCGTCTCCATCGTGCTGATCGTCATCTACGTGTTTCTCCTCGACTGGCGAGCGACGCTCATTCCGGGGCTCGCGATGCCGGTCGCCATGATCGGGACGATCGCCGCTATCTATCTCGCCGGCTTCTCGGTCAACATATTGACGCTGCTCGCCCTGGTGCTGGCGACGGGCCTGGTCGTCGACGACGCCATCGTCGTTCTGGAAAACATCGTGCGACGACGCAATCAAGGCATGGGACCACGCGCCGCTGCCTTGCTCGGCGCCCAGGAAGTGTTCTTCGCCGTCATCGCCACGACGCTGACGCTGGTCGCCGTCTTCGTGCCGATCTCCTTCCTGCCCGGGCAGACCGGCGGCCTGTTCCGCGAATTCGGCTTCGTTCTCGCCATATCGGTGCTTCTGTCCGCCGTCGTGGCGCTGACGCTTTGTCCGATGCTTGCCTCACGCATGCTGTCGGCCGCGCCGCTTCACCACGAAGGCGGCAGCGGCATCGGCGCCCGCATCGGCGGCGCGCTGAACATGCTCTACCGGCGCTGCCTGCGCATCTGCCTCGACGCGCCGTGGATCGTGCTTCTGGTCGCGCTGCTGTTTGCAGCCACCGCCTTCACGCTGTTTGGCACGATCCGCCAGGAACTGACGCCGACCGAGGACCGTGCCGTCGTGCTCATGCGCGTCGACGCGCCGCAAGGGGTCAGCCTCGACTACACGACGCAGCAGATGGAGAAGATCGAGAAACTGATCCAGCCGCTGCGCGATTCCGGCGAAATCCGCAACACGTTCGAGAGCGCCGGCCGAAACGGCGCCTACAATGCCGGCTTCATGGTGATGACGCTGGCGCCGTGGGACGAGCGCACGCGCAGCCAGCAGCAGATCATGGCCGACATTAGCCGGCTCACTCGGCAGGTGCCGAGCGTGCGCGTCTTTCCGATGCAGCCCAACAGCCTCGGCATTCGCGGCGCCGGCAATGGCCTGCAGTTCGCGCTGGTCGGCAACAATCGCGCGGCGCTCGGCGACGCTGCGGTGAAGATCATCGCCGAGATGCAGAAGGATCCCCGCTTCCAGTCGCCCCGGCTCTCCGTCGACCCGACGCAACCCCAGCTTTCCGTGGCCATCGACCGCGAGCGCGCTTCGGACCTCGGCATCGACATCACCGGGCTTGCCGACACTTTCCAGGCCATGCTCGACGGCAATGATGTCGTCGACGTCTATATCGCCGACCGCAGCTACGGGGTGAAGCTCGTCTCGACGACCAACCCGATCAACGATCCAACCGACCTGGAGAATATCTTCCTGAAGACGGCCGACGGCCGCTTCGTGCCGATGTCGACCATTGCCACGCTGACCGAGCGCGCCGTGCCACCCTCGCTGACCCGCGAGCAGCAACAGCCGTCGGTGGCGATCACCTCCAACCTCAGCGGCGATTTCGCGCTCGGCCAGGCGCTCACCCGCGCCGAGGCAATCGCCACGCCGCTCCTGCCGCCGGGCAGCCGCATCGTCCCCTTGGCCGAGGCGGCGACGCTGGGCGAAACCAACAGTGCCATGATCACCATCTTCGGTTTCTCGCTGGTCATCATCCTTTTGGTGCTCGCCGCCCAGTTCGAGAGCTTCGTCAGCGCGGTCATCATCATGGCGACAGTGCCGCTCGGCCTCGCCTGCGCGATCTTTGCCCTTTTGCTCAGCGGCACCAGCCTCAACGCCTACAGCCAGATCGGCCTGGTGCTGCTGGTCGGCGTCATGGCCAAGAACGGCATCCTGATCGTCGAGTTCGCCAATCAGTTGCGCGACCGCGGGCTTGGCGTGCGCGAGGCGATCGAGCAGGCCTCCACCATCCGGCTGCGGCCGGTGATGATGACGATGATCTGCACCGTGCTCGGCGGCGTGCCGTTGGTGCTGGCGAGCGGCGCCGGCGCCGAGGCGCGCATCGCGCTCGGCTGGGTGATCGTCGGCGGGTTGGGCCTGGCCACCGTCTCGACGCTGTTCCTGACCCCGGTCGCCTATCTCCTGCTCGGTCGCTTCGTCACACCCAAGGTGGAAGAGGCATCACGGCTGAAGCGCGAGCTCGAGGAAGCCGCCTACACCAATGTCGAGCCGGCGGAGTAGGTTCAGGTCAGGCCGCCTTCAGCGGGCGTTTCGCAATCATTCGGCAGCTGCATCCCGATGAACACCGTGCCGTTGGGCTTCGTCAGCTCAGACGGCACTCGGTCGCCTCGGCCTTGGCACTTTACCCGCGGCAGAGATGATCGTAGTTCGAATAGTCTTGTCAACGCGACGCCGCCCCCCGGGGCCGCGAAGCAAAGGCGCGGAGACCCTACAATGAGCTATCTGGACGAGCTGTTTTCGGTGGCCGGCAAGACCGCGCTGGTGACCGGGGCTGCGACCGGCATCGGCCGCATGGCGGCAACCGCTTTGGTCAGGGCTGGCGCCACCGTGATGATCGCCTCGCGCAAGGGCGAGGATTGCATCAGCGTTGCCGGCGAATTGAACGGCCTCGGCGGCTCCGGCCGGGCCGAGGGTTTTTCCGGGGATGTTTCCAGCGAGGCTGGCATCGCTGCGCTGGTCGCCGAGGTCAAGGCACGGACGGAGCGGCTGAACATCCTGGTCAACAATGCCGGTGTTTCCTGGGGGGCGCCGCTGGAAAGCTTCCCCTACCATGCCTGGGCCAAGGTGTTCGGCGTCAATGTCACCGCCGTCTTCCATCTGACGCGCGAGCTTCTGCCGCTGCTCGATGCTGCCGCCAGCGACGCCGATCCGGCCCGGGTGATCAATCTGGGTTCGGTGATGGGCACACAGCCGCTGGCCGACGACGCTTATTCCTACTCTGCCTCCAAGGCTGCGGTTCACCATCTGACGCGCACGCTTGCGATCGAGTTCGCCGCCCGTCGCATTACCGTCAACGCCTTCGCCCCCGGGCCCTTTCAGAGCCGGATGACCGCCTTCGCCACCGCGACCGAGGAACAGGCCAACCATGTCGGCGGCCATGTTCCGCTTCGTCGCATCGGCGCGCCGGATGACATTGCCGGCGCAACGCTCTATTTGTGCAGCCGTGCCGGCAGCTATGTCACCGGCGCCGTCCTGCCGATCGATGGCGGGCAGTCGGTGCAGCATGGGCTGACACTGTTCAAGGAATAAGGAATGAAGCCGCTCGCGCTCCGGACGGTTGAAATGGAGGACATCAGCGTGGAACCGATCAGTCTCGATGTGCTTCTGGCCAGCGTCGGCAAGGAAGTCGGCGTGTCGCCGTGGCGGGTGGTCTCGCAGCGCATGATCGACCAGTTTGCCGACGCCACCGACGACCACCAGTTCATCCACTGCGATCCGGAGCGGGCCAAGCGCGAGACGCCGTTCGGCGGCACCATCGCGCATGGCTTCCTGTCGCTTTCGCTTTTGTCGGCGATGACCTTCGAGACCATGCCGCCGCTCGAAAACAGCAAGATGGGCGTCAACCATGGCTTCGATTCGCTGCGCTTCCTGGCGCCGGTGAAGACCGGCGCGCGCATCCGCACCCGTTTCGTGCTGGCCGACGTCAAGGTCAGGCCGTCGGGCTGGGTGCAGACGGCGCATGACGTGACCATCGAGATCGAGGGTTCGAAAAAGCCGGCCCTGACCGCGCGCTGGCTGACGCTGACCCTGATCGAGCGCCAGCCAGAAGCGGCATAGACGGCTCAGCTAGCGTCGCTGGAGATGAACTTCATGTGCCGGCCGATCTGCAGAGCGATGTAGACGACCAGTGAGCAACCGATCGGAAACACGATCTCGTTGAGGCCGGTTGCGATAGCCTGCGGCAGTGCGAGGGCAACGTCCTTCACCGCGGCCGTCTCGATCGTCAGCACCGTGATTCCGCCGCCGAACACCGCGCCTATCAAGGCGCCTGCCAGCGTGAAATGGAGCGGACGGGGTTCTTCCTTCGACGCCAGCGAGGCCAGTATCCAGCCGAGCAGGCCGTATTCGATCGCCCGCAGCACCCCCAACGTCGTGAGCGAGAGGATGGCCGGCTTTGCGGCCGCATCAAGCGCACTTACCATGACCTTTTGCGTCCCCTTGGCGATGCCCATCGCCAGTGGCGCCGAGATCGCGCTGATCAAGCCGCCGAGCGAGGCTCGCACCTTGGCGAGCGCCGTTCCGAGGCTGACGCCGGCGCAGACGAAGAACGCCCATGTCACGCCTTGCGCCAATTCGATCAGGACCTGGGTGGTAGCCGGGTGGGAGCCTGCTGCAAATCTGCCAGCCAGAATAAGGGCCTCCATGGCGAAGCCGAGTGCGATCGCCAACCATGCAACCATGACGACTCGCCTGAGCGCCAGCCTGGCACCATGAGAAAGTGGATCCACGTCCGACACGCCGGACGAAAGCTCAGTCGTGGCCATGTTGGCCTCCCCAAACGGAATTTTTGCAGAACGGCGAACTATCGGTCGGTTGTAACGGCCCGATGTTGCCCGTTTGGGCCAGAGTAACACTCTACGTGAGAAGAAAACGGACATGTCGGAATGCTCAAGCTGGTTTTGACAGCGCCTTGTCCGTTTCCGTACAGCGTATATAATTTAGCCAACCGCCAACGGATAAAGGCAGGCAAATTGCAGCTCAGCGTCCAGACACGCCGCGAGAAACAAAAGGCCGAACTGCGCTCCGAGCTTGTCGATGCGGCGCACAAGCTCGTGCAGGAGGAAGGCTATGAAGGCCTCACCATCCGCAAGCTGGCGAAGCGCGTCGGCTATGCGCCAATGTCGGTCTATTCCTATTTCGCCGACAAGCAGGACATATTGTTCGCGCTGGCCGAGGATGCGTTCGAGACTCTGGCCAAGCGTATCGAGGATCACCCGGCCGACGATCCGATCGAGGCGCTGCAGGTGGTGATGACCGAATATGCGGCCTTCGGCCTTGGCAATCCCAACGAATACCGCACGGTGTTCATGACGGAAAAGACCAGACCGCCGGAAGGCAGGACCTTCGCCGAGATGCAAGAGGGCAACCCGTTGATGAAGGTGCTGATCAGCAGAGTCGAGGCCTGCGTTGCCGCCGGCAGGCTCAAGGGCGACCCACGCGCCATCGCCACCATGCTGTGGGCAGTCGGCCACGGCACGATCTCGCTGCTGATCACCTTTCCCTTCTATCCGTTCGGCGATCAGCAGGCTTTCGTGAAGCGGATGTGCGACTTCACGCTTGCCGGGCTGGCCACTCAGGACGTGCCGCCGCTGACCGGAACGCCGGCCAACTGCTGAAGGAATCTTGGTTTCGAAGACCTGAATATCTCGTAAGGCACTGGTGAACGGCGCCGGGCGGCGCAACTCGGTGCGTGCCGACGCGATGCAATTCCAAACATTCAAATAAAATTGTTCGTACATGTACGACTTCCGGCTTGAGCCCCGCGACTGTCGGGCGTATATGTACGCCATACCGTACATGTACAAAAAAGTTCAGCCGCCGAAACCGGAGACAGACAATGAAAAAGACAATCCTCACCCTCGCGGCCGTCCTGGCATTGTCGGGCGCGGCCCTCGCCGGCCAGAGTCAGCCCGGCAAGCAGGCGCCGGCCGCCTGCGCCGACACCAACATCAAGCTCGATTGCGGCGCGACCGGATCGGTCGAAAAGGTAGGCTCGGCCACTCGCGATGGCTCTACTGAAAAAAGGGAGCCGCGACTCGGCATCGACATCGATCCGTGGATCGTGCCCAGCACGTTCTGAGGTTCGAAAGCAAAAGGGCGGTAGGAAATCCTGACCGCCCGTTTTCGTGGCCATTTCAGCCCGGCTTCACCGAAGCCAGATGGAAGTCATTTCCTGCGCTTCTTCATTCCAGCCACGATCTTGGCCTTGCCGGGCCTTGCGGGAGCGCCGGAAATGGAAGTCCCGGTGATCGACACCGGATCGCTGGCCGGAAACGTGTCCTCGAGCCCTTCCTCGAGCTCCTCTTCGATGTTTGATTCTTCGTGCTTCTCGTGTTCGAGAGAGCGCACGGCCGACGTCTTCTGGACCGCTGGATTCGGCGCGGATTTCGACGGCATCGACATTCTCCCTCGACTTGCTCCGGCAAACGGTCGAGCGCAGCGAATGTTCCTAAGCCGCTGCGTCGCCTGCCGCCTCCGACAGGAAAGTAAAGACATAATCGGAGAAGGAACGCCAGCATTCGACCCGGAACGCATCGGCCGCGGTGCGCAACAGCACAATCTCGACCTTGCCCAGAATGGTGCGCGACGCCGCGCCTACCGGAAAGGCGTCAAGCGACAGATCCTGCGGGCAGCCTGAATTGATTGTTGCCGCGGCTGCCGGGCCGGTGACCGATATGGCGACGTTGCGATGCGAGATGCCGACCGCCGAATGCAGCACTGTCAACTTGGCACAGTCGGCGAGCGGATCTTTTGCCGCCTCGTCGATGACCAGCCATTCGTCCGGCCCTAGCCACAATGCAGTGCGCCCGGCCTTTGCCGCCGAGGTTTTGGGCTTTCGCGGCAGGGTCACGCCGAGCGCCTTCGAAAGCGCCGCGACCGAGGCCTCCGGCGCGCGCAGCGAAATGCGCTCCGCCGGCGGCAACACAGCAAGCGTGACGCCGGTGGCGGAAAATTCCTGGCCGGCGAGCGCCGGGCGGCGTTCGGCCGATGGCGCAGTGGCGGCAGTTTTCTTCGCGGCGGCCTTAGCCATTGAGGCGCTCCCCCTTCTCGTCGAAGAACACCATGCCGGTGACCTCCACCTCGATCGTCCCGTTTGGCATCGGCACGTAAAGCGTCTCGCCCATCCGATCACGGCCTCCGGCAACCAGAGCCAGGGCGATCGAGCGGCCGCAATTTTGCGACCAATAGCTGGAGGTGACATGGCCGATCATGGTCATCGGGATCGCCTGCTTCGGATCGCCGACGATCTGCGCGCCTTCTTCCAGCACCACCTTGGGGTCCTTGGTCTTCAGGCCGACAAGCTGCTTGCGGCCCTTGGCGACGAGATCCGGCCGCGCCATGCCCCTGATACCGACGAAATCGGTCTTCTTCTTGCCGACCGCCCAGTCGAGACCGGCATCGCCAGGCGTCACCGTGCCGTCGGTGTCCTGGCCGACGATGATGTAGCCTTTTTCGGCGCGCAGCACGTGCATCGCCTCGGTGCCGTAAGCGCAGGCGCCATGCTTCTGGCCCTCGGCCCACAGCGCTTCCCAGACGGCCTGGCCGTGGTCGGCCGGCACGTTGACCTCGAAACCGCGCTCGCCGGTGAACGACATGCGGAACAGCCTCGTCGGCACGCCGCAGATCTTGCCTTCGCGCACCGACATATGCGGCAGCGCGTCGTCCGACATGTCGATGCCTTCGACCAGCGGCGCGATGATGTCCCGAGACTTCGGTCCCTGCACGGCGATCACCGCCCACTGCTCGGTGATCGAGGTCAGCCAGACGTTGAGATGCGGGAACTCGGTCTGGAGGTAATCCTCCATATGGTTCACCACCCGCGGCGCGCCGCCCGTCGTCGTCGTCACATGGAAACGGTCCGGCGCCAGTCTTCCAACGACACCGTCGTCATAGATGAAGCCGTCCTCGCGCAGCATGATGCCATAGCGGCAGCGGCCGGGCTCCAACTTCTCCCACGGATTGGTGTAGAGCAGTTCCATGAACTTGGCCGCATCCGGCCCGACCACCTCGATCTTGCCCAGCGTCGAGGCATCGAACAGGCCGGCGGTCTTGCGCACGGTGACACACTCGCGATCGACGGCGGCATGCATGTCTTCGCCCGCTTTGGGAAAATACCAGGCGCGCTTCCATTGGCCGACATCCTCGAACACGGCACCTTGGCGCTCGGCCCAGGGATGAATCGCCGTCTTGCGGGTCGGGTCGAAGAGCGGACCCCGCGCGTGTCCGACGATCGAGCCGAAGGTGACCGGCGTGTAGGGCGCGCGGAACGTCGTCAGGCCGACTTGCGGGATCGGCTTGCCCAGCGTCTCGGCTGCGATGGCCAGGCCGTGCATGTTGGAGGTCTTGCCCTGGTCGGTCGCCATGCCGTTGGTGGTGAAGCGCTTGACGTGCTCGATCGAGCGCATGCCTTCATGCACCGCCTGGCGGATGTCCTTGGCGGTGACGTCGTTCTGGAAATCGACGAAGGCCTTTACCGTCGTGTCCGCACCGGCGCCGGGCGCCGCACCCAGCATGCCGCGCGACCAGCTCTCGCTGGCGTCGACCTTCGGCTTGGCTCCCTTGAGGGTGTCGGCGCCGGCATTCTTGACGCCCGCATCCTTGGCCGCCTTGGCGCCCGCCGCATAGGCCTCGTCGATCGTCGCCGACAGCCCGTCCGTGCCGTTGCAGGCGCCGACGGAGACGCAGTCCTGCGCATAGGCGCCGGGCACGAAGCGCTTGGTCTCGTCGTTGAAGGCAACCTTGCCGCGCGACTGCGAGAACAGATGCACCGACGGCGTCCAGCCGGCCGACATCAGGATCGCGTCGACCGGGATGGTGCGCTCGCCACCGCCATTCTTCGGCTGCACGGTCATCGATGAGACGCGCAATTTGCCGCCGGCGCGGATCACCGCACGGCCGAAATTGACCTCGATGCCGAGCGCCCTCGCCTCATCGATCACCGGTCCGGTCGGGTTGTCGCGCAGATCTACGATGGCCGCCACGCCGACGCCGGCCTTCTTCAGGTCGATCGCCGCCGCATAGGCGGAATCATTGGCCGTATAGACGCCGACATTCCTGCCGACCGCGACGCCGTAATGGTTGAGATAGGTCCGCGCCGCCGACGCCAGCATGATGCCGGGCCGGTCGTTGTCGGCAAACACCATGTGCCGCTCGATGGCGCCGGTTGCCAGCACCACGCGGCTGGCGCGGACCTGCCACAGCCGCTCGCGCGGCAGGTCGCGGCCGGGGCTCTGCAGATGATCGCTGACGCGCTCGACCAGCCCGACGAAATTCTGCGCGTAATAGCCGAAGGCCGTCGTGCGGGACAGCACGCGGACATTGTCCATGGCCTTGAGCTTGGCGACTGCACCTTGCGCCCAGGCAAAACCATCCTGGCCGTCGATCCTGGCGCCACTCTCGAAACGAAGGCTGCCGCCGAAATCCGCCTGTTCGTCGGCAAGGATGACGCGCACGCCGGTTTCGGCCGCGGCAAGTGCGGCGGCGATGCCGGCAGCGCCACCGCCCACCACCAGCACGTCGCAATGGGCATAGCGCGCCGAATAGTGGTCGGGATCCGGCTGGTCGGGGGCGACGCCGAGGCCGGCCGCAGCCCTGATCTTGGGCTCGTAGAGGTTCTTCCAGGCGGACTTCGGCCACATGAAGGTCTTGTAGTAGAAGCCCGCCGAAAGCAGCGGCGAGGCGATGTCGCCGACCGCGCTGACGTCGAAGGAAAGCGACGGCCAGCGGTTCTGCGACTGTGCCGTCAGCCCGTCATAGAGCTCCTGCACGGTGGCGCGGACATTCGGCGTCTTGCGCGCTGCGTCGCGCTTGACTTCAACCAGCGCGTTGGGCTCTTCCGCCCCGGCGGACAGGAAGCCGCGCGGCCGGTGGTATTTGAACGAACGGCCGACCAGATGGACGCCGTTGGCAAGCAGCGCCGAGGCCAGCGTATCGCCCTCGACACCGGCATAGGGCCGGCCGTCGAAGCTGAAGCTGGCCGTCTCTGCCTGCTTGAGGCGCCCAGCGCCGGGAATGCGGAACGCTGCGATCATTTGGAGGCTCCCGGCAGCTTCGCGGGCTTCGGCTCGCCGGCCTTGTAGGTCATCAGGAACCTGTCGCTGACGGTATCGCGCACGGCATTGAAGAACCGCGCGCAGCCATGCATGTGCCGCCAGCGCTCATAGATGATGCCTTTGGGATTCGAGCGGATGAAGAAGAACTTTTCGAAGTCGTCATCGCTTGTCGCGGCCATATCTGACGAACGTGCAATATGCGCCTCGCCGGCGTTGCGGAATTCGAGTTCCGGACGCTCTTCCTCGCAATAGGGGCAGCGGATGAGAAGCATGATTGTTCCTACAATTCGCCGTGGCCGACGCGAGCGCCGGCAGGTTGATCGCAAAGCCTCTGGCCCAACGTCACGAAAGGAGCGACGAGCCGGATGCGCTCCTCGATGCTTGCCGCGGGGCGAAAAAGCGCGCGGTTCGCCATGTTGCCGATAGTGAGCTGGATCGGATCGGTGGTGACGATGAGGCCGCGCGGCTCGAATGGCTCGTCCTCGTCCAGATCGGATGGCCGGCCTTCAAAGAAGGAAACGATTCTTTGCCCGCCGCTCCAGACGCAGGCCAGAACGCCGTCATCGACAGCAAACGGCCATTCCGCCTCGTTTTCGGCGCGACTGATCGGCTGCACGCGCACCTCGTCCGGCGACGGAAAATGAAACAGGCCTTGCTCTCCCGCGAGCATCAGCGGCATGGCGACAGCCATCTCGGCCATCATCAGTGCGCCACCGCCGCCGCAGCCGCCTCGTCGATCAGGCGACCGGTGCGGAAGCGCTCGATGGTGAAAGGCGCATTGATCGGATGCGGATCGTCCCTGGCGATGGTGTGGGCAAAGACATGGCCCGATCCGGGCGTTGCCTTGAAGCCGCCCGTGCCCCAGCCGCAATTGACATAGAGACCGGGCACCGGCGTCTTGGCCAGGATCGGCGAGCGGTCGGGCGTCACGTCGACGATGCCGCCCCACGAACGCAGCATCTTCATGCGGGTGAACATCGGGAACATCTCGCAGATGGCGTCGAGCGTGTGCTGCAGGATGTGCAGGCCGCCGGTCTGCGAATAGGAAATATACTGGTCGGTGCCAGCGCCGATGACCAGCTCGCCCTTGTCGGACTGCGAGATATAGGCATGCACGGTGTTCGACATCACCACGCAGGGGAATACCGGCTTGACCGGCTCCGACACCAGCGCCTGCAGCGGATAGCTTTCCAGCGGCATGCGCACGCCGGCCATGTTCATGATGACGGACGAATGGCCGGCGGCAACGACGCCGACCTTCCTGGCGCCGATGAAACCGCGCGTCGTCTCGACACCCATGACCGCACCGTTCGGCGCCCGCTTGACGCCGGTGACCTCGCAATTCTGGATGATGTGGACGCCGCGCGCCGAAGCGCCGCGCGCATAGCCCCAGGCAACGGCATCGTGACGGGCGGTGCCGCCGCGACGCTGCAGGGTCGCGCCCATCACCGGATAGCGGGCATCGCGCGAAATGTTGAGCGGCGGGCAGAATTCCTTCGCCGCTTCCGGCGTCAGCCACTCATTGTCGATGCCGTTCAGCCGGTTGGCGTGGACATGGCGCTTCAGCACCTGGATGTCGTGGACATTATGCGCCAGCATCATGACGCCGCGTGGCGAATACATGACGTTGTAGTTGAGCTCCTGGCTGAGCCCGTCCCACAGCTTCAGCGCATGGTCGTAGATGCCGGCGCTCTCGTCATAGAGATAGTTGGAGCGGATGATGGTGGTGTTGCGGCCGGTATTGCCGCCGCCGAGCCAGCCCTTTTCCAGCACCGCGACATTGGTGATGCCGTGCACCGTGGCGAGGTAGTAGGCGGTGGCCAGGCCATGGCCGCCGGCGCCGACGATGATGACGTCGTACTCCTTCTTCGGCTCTGGCGAGGACCACTGTTCCTCCCAGCCCTTGTGGCCGCGCATGGCCTCACGGGCGATGGCGAATACCGAGTATTTCTTCAACGTTCCAGCCTCGCAGATAGCGGCCGGGCATCCAATCGAGCGCCGGCGCGCGAGGTGTATCACTAGCGAAACAGCGCTGCCAGCCTTGCGCTGTTTGCGACGGCGCTTGCCGTTTTGCGCCGCGACAAAAAAGACCGGTCCGAAGCGGCGGGCCGAACGACGATGCATCCGGGCACCTTCGCAGGTATCGGGTGGCTCGCGCCGCCTCGACCTGCGATCAACACCCCGATTGCCGGCCAAGCTGGCGCGAAAAAAGGATGCAAAAAAATGTTCGCACTCACCAACAAGGTCGCCATCGTCACCGGCGCCAGTTCCGGCATCGGCCGCGCCACGGCAAAACTCTTTGCCGAGGCAGGCGCCAAGGTGGTCGTCGCTGCCCGTCGCCAGGCAGAGCTGGACGCGCTCGTCGCTGAAATCGAGGAAGCCGACGGCACCGCGATCGCCCTTGCTGGCGATGTCCGAGACGAAGCCTATGCCAATGCCCTTGTGGATCTTGCGGTGGACAGGTTCGGCGGTCTCGACATCGCCTTCAACAACGCTGGCTCCGTCGGCCAGATGGGACCGGTTCCCGACATGTCGCTGGCGACGTGGCACGAGACCATCGACATCAATCTGACCGGCGCCTTTATCGGTGCAAAATACCAGGTGCCGGCGCTACTGGAGCGCGGTGGCGGTTCGCTGATCTTCACCTCCAGCTTCGTCGGTCGCACCGCCGGCATGCCGGGCATGGCCGCTTACGCTGCGGCCAAGGCCGGGCTGATCGGTTTGACTCAGGTTCTGGCGGCCGAATACGGAGCACAAGGGTTGCGCGTCAACGCACTGCTGCCCGGCGGCACCGACACGCCGGGCGCGACGACGACCACACCCGAAGCCCGGGCTTTCGTCGAAGGCATCCACGCTCTGAAGCGGATGGCGCAGCCGGAAGAGATCGCCCGCTCGGCGCTCTATCTGGCGTCGGATGCGTCGAGCTTCACCACCGGAACGGCGCTCTTTGCCGATGGCGGCGTCTCGATCAATCGGACGTGAGGCGTTTCGCGTCGGCGAACGATGGAAAAGGGCATGTCGTAAAACCGCGCTTGCTTTCTTGGCGCGATTTGGCGATTCCGTTTTCTGTTCGAAGAATGCTGTTCGAAGACGGGCCTAAAACATGCTGCTGATCAGGACCTACATCGCTGCTAGCGCAATCGAGGGCGTCGGCGTCTTCGCCGCCGAGCCGATCGGGAAGGGAACGTCGATCTGGCAGCTCGATCCGGATTTCGACCGGCTGATCCCGATGGAAAAATATGAGGCCGCGCCGCCGCATCTCAAGGAATTGCTCGACAGATATGCCTATCCAAGCCCGGACCGGCCCGGATTCATGGTCTATGAAGTCGACAATGGGCGCTTCATGAACCACGCCGAAATGCCGAACACGGATTTTTCGCGGTATGGCGGGGCAACCGCGATCCGCGACATAGCGGCGGGCGAGGAAATAACCTGCGACTACGGCGAGTTCTTCGAGGATTTCGAGCGACTTCATTTGGCCACGGCATCATAGCGATCTGGTTGCGTCGTTTGAAGAAAACCCGGAGCGATGATCGGCTCCGGGCCAAATTTCCAGCCCCCAGCTTTAGTTTCGCTGGGCGTGCGGCTCGTCGGTATGCCGGCCGTCATACTGCAGGTCCAACTCGCGAATTGCCTCCTGGCCTTTCTGCGGATCGACCAGGGTGAGAAGCGCGTCGATCTTGGCCTCCATCCGGTCGGTACCCTCCTTAGATTGCGGCGAGCCGACGAAGAGCAGGAACGCCAGGCCACCGACCTGCCAAAGCAGTTGCAGGAATTCCGATTGCCAGTTTTCGAGCGTGTCGCGGCCCATCTCGATCAGATAGCCGCCGAACTCGGGCGGTTGGCCAAGCGCTCGCTGCTCGTCGAGATAGGCGAACCAGCCGAAGACCCAGTGGCCGACAAGCGAGATGATGAAGAAGCCGAGGGTAATCCAGGCATAGCTGTAAGCCCGCCACACCGAAGATGGCTTCACTTTGCCCGACGGCCTGCTGTCCTCACCGCTTGGCATCGTCGCTGTCCGACGCCGTGCGAGCCAGGAACTGCTCCGTGGTCGCGGGCAGGTTGTTTTTCAGCCACTCGGCCATCGCCTCCTCTTCCCGCAGGTTTTGCTCGCAGACGCGGGCGACCTCTGTTTCGCCAAGAGATTCGGCGGCCGCGATGAGGATCCTGTAGGAGGCAATCTCCATATGCTCGAAAGTGTAGCTCGCGAGTGAACCTTTCATCACCTCGTCCCCTGCGAAGACGCCGCTCAGGGACTGCGCCGCCGCCATCAGCTTGCCGCCGGCGTCCTTCAGCGTGGATGTATCCTCGTCTAAACTTTCCAGGCAGGTTCTGAGGCGTGCGGCCTGCCCCTTCGTCTCGTCGACGTGCTGGCTGATGCGCCTACTGAGCTCGGGATAGCTCTCCAGCCGGCTTAGCTGTCCGTTCAGCATGGTTTCGGCCTGCTCCTCCATCGCATGCGCGTCCCTGAGCCACTGGACAAGCCATTCACGGGTGTCTGACATCGGTTTTCTCCTCTGCTTGCGTCGCCGCAACAACCACCGCGGAGCGAAGTTGGTTCCTTCATCGATCAAGCCAGGCGGGCCGTTTTGCCGGATTGGGCAGCAGAAATTTATCGGTGGCGGAAATGCCAACGATCGCTCATCCGCGCGACAGAACCCCGGTCGCGAAGGCACACACCCGAGGTCGTGATTCTTGCTTTTTGACGGCAGTTATGCTAAGTACTTGGGCATGGTGCTGATTTGCGCCGACGACCCGCCGCGGAGGCGGGTTTTTCGTTTCGGCAGTGGACAGAGCGGCATGATTCTGCTATCAGCCGCCACAATTCGTGGTGTAAATCGCCGCGGAGGCTAGTGGCTATGGCCGCTTGCCTGTTGATATCAAACACGAAAGACAGGATTGCCCGTGCAGGTACTCGTCCGCGACAACAATGTTGACCAGGCGCTTCGCGCGCTCAAGAAAAAGATGCAGCGCGAAGGCATCTTCCGCGAAATGAAAATGCGCGGACATTACGAGAAGCCGTCCGAGAAGCGCGCCCGCGAAAAGGCGGAAGCCGTTCGCCGCGCCCGCAAGCTGGCCCGCAAGCGCGCCCAGCGCGAAGGCCTGCTGCCGATGACCCCGCGCCCGGTGGCGGCTGGTGGTGCTGCTGGTGCCGGTGCTCCGCGTCCGCCGCGGTTCTGACGCCAATTTTTCGTCCTTTTCGAAGGATATCCAAGGTGGCGCGATGCGTAATCGCCGCCACCTTTTTGTTTTGAATTCCTCGATTCGGAGAGGCCGGTTCGGAAGGGAACAGACCTGACGGCGCGGCGGGCAGTGAGGACAGAGCAGACATGAATGCAATAAGCGTGGAGCGCAGAACCGCATTGCGCGGCTTTGCACTGACGGCAGCCTTGCTTTCCGGGCTGGCGCTCGCCGGCTGCCAGACAGCCCCGACCGGCGAATTCACCAACATCGACAAGGCACAAGGGTCGGCCGAGAACATCTCCTCGCTGTCGGCCGTTATCCAGCGCAGTCCCCAGGACCCGGAAGGCTACAATGTGCGCGGCTCGGCCTATGGCCGCGGCGGCCAGTATCAGGCAGCGCTCAAGGACTTCAACACCGCCATCCAGCTCAATCCGAATTTCTACCAGGCCTATTCGAACCGCGCGCTCATCCAGCGCTTCCTCGGCGACCAGGCGGCCGCGCTTACCGACTACAACCGCTCGATCCAGATCAATCCCGACTATGACGCCGCCTATATCGGCCGCGGCAATCTCTACCGCAAAGCCGGCCGCATCCAGGAAGCGTTCAACGATTTCCAGAAGGCGATCCAGCTCGACACGACCGATGCCCGCGCCTACCACAATCGCGGCCTGATCTATCAGAGCCAGGGCCAGCACGCTTTCGCCATCGAGGATTTCTCCACCGCCATCTCGCTGGCGCCGGACGCCGCCGAACCCTACAATGGCCGCGGCCTCTCCTACCTCGCCATGAACGACGAGGATAATGCCTTCGCCGACATCAACATGGCGATCAAGCTCGACGGCAAGAATGCCGAGGCCTGGTCCAACCAGGCGCTGATCTACGAGCGGCGCGGCGACAAGGCCAAGGCGGCGAAATCCTACCGCGAGGCAGTGCGTCTTAATCCCACCTACCAGCCGGCCAAGGACGGCCTGGCGCGCACCAGCGCCGGCTAACCGACGGCGACGTTGGGCCTGATATGGCAGGCCTGCCGTTTTTGGCATGCCTTCGAAGCCTTCAATCACTGTGCGTTAACGCCCGCCTTGATCGCGCCAAGTTTTCGGCGGAACGCTCGCGATGCTCAGCCGTTGTTCAAGGCAATTCGCAAAAGGACCCCTCCCATGATCAAGAAACTCGCCTGTGCCGCCGCCCTCGCCACCACGGTGCTCGCTGCCCCTGCCAGCGCGGGCAGGCTGGAGCTCGGCGTGCTCGACTGCACCATCGATGGCGGCACCGGCTATATCGTCACATCCAACAAAGGCGTGGCCTGCACCTTTCGCCCTCATCATGGCGGCCCGCCCGAAGCCTATACCGGGGTCATTTCCAAGCTCGGCGTCGACGTCGGCAAGACGCACCAAGGCGAATTGATATGGGCTGTTCTGGCGGCCACTCGCGATCGTAATTCCGGCGATCTTGCCGGCAGCTATTATGGCGTCAACGCCGAGGCCAGCCTGGTGACCGGCGGCGGCGCCAACCTTCTGGTCGGCGGATTGAACAGCGCCTTCTCGCTGCAGCCTCTCAACGTACAGGCGCAGACCGGCGTCAATCTGGCAGTCGCCGTAACCTCGCTGGAGCTGATCCACTCTTTCAAATAAGCGGCATAGCGTGGCTCTGCGGCGCGGAACAGGATTGAACTGTTCCGCGCCGCGTGGTCCCCGGCGCGTGGTAGCCTTTTGATTAGGCGCTTTGCGGCTTCGAAATTAACCGATTATCGCGCGGTGGCGCCAAACCTCATTCTGTGCGCAGCGCTTCGATTGGCTGTAGCCTTGCGGCCTTGCGGGCGGGATAATAGCCGAAGAAGACGCCTACAGCCGCCGCAAAGCCGATAGCCAGCAGGACGGCGCTGAGGTCGATGATCACCGGCCATTGGGCGATAGAGCCAACGGCGATTGCCGTAGCAATCCCAATAGCGGCACCCAGAATACCGCCGAGCAAGGCCAGCGTTGCTGCCTCAACGAGAAACTGGGCAAGGATATCTCGCCGTCGCGCGCCGACCGCAAGCCGCAGTCCGATCTCACGGACCCGCTCCGTCACCGTCACCAGCATGATGTTCATGATGCCGATCCCGCCCACCACCAGCGAAATTGAGGCCACCGCCGAAAGCAGCAGCGACACCACGCGCGTGGTCGAACCCTCGACATTCGCAGCTTCGGCGAGGTTGCTCACCACGAAGCTGTCTTCCTGACCCGTCCGCAACCGGTGGCGCTGCCACAGAAGGTTGCGGATAGCTGCCATCGTGTCCTCTGCCGAGGCCCAATTGGCGAACTTGACCGTGATGCTGTGTACGAAGGTCGGATTGGCGCGGCTCGTGCCGATGAACTGACGTCGCACCGTCTTTAGCGGCACAAGTGCCACATCGTCCTGGTCATCGCCCCATACGCTCTGACCCTTCCGCTCCAGCAGTCCGATCACCGTGAACGGCACGTCGCGGATGCGAATCGCGGCGCCTACCGGATCGGCTCTTCCGAACAATTTCTCCCGCATCGTTGTTCCGAGGAGCACCACATTGGCGACGCGCTTGTTGTCCTCCGGGGTCATCTCCTGCCCGACGATAACCCGCCATTCGCGCGCCGAGAAATATTCCGGCGTCACGCCGCGCACCACGCCTTGCCAATTGCTGGAACCGATCGTGAACTGCTCGCGTGCGTGGAGGAGTGGCGCCGCCACCACGACGCCGGGGATTTCCATTCCGATCGCCGCCGCGTCCTCTTCACTCAGCCGCGGCGCGCCACCGGCCCCAAGCCGGACGCTGCCCATCTTCGCACTGCCCGGACTGATGCTGATGAGATTGGCGCCAAGGCTGCGGATCTGAGCTGCGATGCGTTCGCGCGCACCAACCCCGATCGCGATCATCACCACGACAGCGGCCACACCGATGATGATGCCCAACATGGTGAGCGCGCTGCGCAAATGATGGGAGCGTAATGATCGCAGGGCAGTTCTTGTGCTACCGGACATTGTTGTAAGCCAGCGATAGATGGCGAGCGTTACCTAGAGACCGTGCCTGTTGCGCGACAGGGGTGTCGGACACAACGCGACCATCTCGAAAGGCCACAATGCGATCGGCATGGGCAGCAATCTGCGCCTCATGGGTGACCAGCACAATGGTCAGGCCCTCTACATTGAGGCGGCGGAAAATCGCCATGATCTCCAGCCCGGTCTGGCTGTCGAGCGCACCAGTGGGTTCATCGGCGAGCAGAAGCAAAGGCTCCGTCACCAGAGCACGGGCAATCGCAACGCGCTGCTGTTGTCCGCCCGAGAGTTCGGCAGGCGTATGTCTGGCCCGATCGGCGAGCCCTACCCTGGCCAGCATCGCCAGGGCTGCGCGCCGCCGCTCTCCAGCCCACATGCGGCGATAGACAAGCGGCAGCTCCACATTTTCTAGTGCGCTGGCCCGCGGCAGCAGATTGAACGACTGAAACACGAAACCGATGTTGCGATTGCGGATTGCAGCGAGCTCATCGTGATGGAGACCACCGACGTAAACCCCGTTCAGGCGGTAGCGGCCTTCGCTGGGACTGTCGAGGCAGCCCAGTATGTTCATGAAGGTAGATTTGCCTGACCCAGAAGGTCCGATCACCGCGACGAATTCGCCTCTTTGAATCGTCATGGTCACCCCTTCGAGCGCCCACACCGGTCCTCCGCCAACACGGTAGCAATGGCGCAGCCGATCGACTTCGATCAGGGCCATGGATGCCTCACCGCAACCGGAACTTGACCAGGACGGAAGACGCGTCATCGTCCCGACGCGGAGCAGTGGCAAGCCCTGTAATGACCTGCTGCCCCTCGGTCAGGTCGCCTGCCAGCAACTCTGTTGTACGACCGTCGGTGATTCCAAGCCGGAGCGAAACCAGCTTCGGCTCGCGGTCTGGCCCAACTACAAAGACCTCGCCCGGGCTTCCTGCCTCTGCGCCCGTTTCGGCAATGGCCGGCGCGGTTGAACGCGCCTTGTCCCCGGTATCATTCGGCGGCCGGAAACGCAGGGCAGCGTTCGGCACTTTCAAGACGCCCTGTCGCTTGGCCACTACCACACTCAGATTGGCGGTCATGCCGGGCAACAGCAGCTCATCGGAATTTTCGGTACCGACCACCACTATGTATGTGACGACATTTTGGACGACCTGCGGTGCCTTGCGGATCTGCTTTACCGTGCCGGTGAAGATTCGGTCGGGATAGGCATCGGCGGTGAAAGTAACTGGCTGGCCAAGCGCAAAACGGCTAATATCGGCTTCCACCACCGAAGCCTCCACCTGCATCTCAGTCAGGTCCTGAGCTATGGTGAACAGGATCGGTGTCTGCAGGCTAGCCGCGAGGGTCTGACCACCACTAACGGCGCGATTGACCACTGTGCCGGTGACCGGCGCGCGTACATACGTGCGGTCAAGATCGATTTGGGCCTGCTGAAGCACCGCTTCCTTCTGCTTCACCTGGGCAAGCGTGTTGGCGAGCTCGGCTTCGGCCATATTGAGTGTCGCCTTGGCGGCTCGAACGGCTGCCGATTGCGACAGTTCCTCCGCTTGGGCAGCAGTCGCCTGCGCCTTGGCAGAGTTATGCGCAGTGTTGTCCCGCTCCCATTCACCCTGCGCGATGATCTTCTGCTTAGCCAGCGAGCGTTTGCGGTTCACTTCCTGCGCCGCACCATCGAGCGCGATTTCGGCGCGTGCAGTCTGTGCTGCGGCAGAATCATATCTGGCCGCGGCGGTCTCCATCTCTGCCCTGGCCCGCTCGATTTGGGCTCGCTGTACGGAAACCTGCGTTTGGGCCATCTCCCGTTCGGCAAGGGTTTGCGCCAGTCTTGCTTCGTAAATCTCCGGGTCAACCCGGGCGATGACCTGACCCTTGGTGACCTTGGAGTTGAAGTCGACATAGAGTTCCTTCACCCGACCCGAGAGCTGAGAACCGACTTCCACCATAACCAGTGCGTTCAGCGTGCCAGCCGCCTGAACTGTTGTGATGATATCGCCGCGCTCCACGGCTTGCGAGCGATAGGCGGGGGTATCGGGCCGGATCGAGGACGGCTTGAGGAGAGCTGAGAGGTTATTGAAGGCCGACAAAACCTGGCCGGAAGTCGCCGATGGCGTCGGTCCCATCGAACTCCCTGGCGTCACCGCGGCGCCGAGGATTGCCGTAACGAACAGAACGCTGCGCATCATTTTCTGACCACCTCCGAGCCGGAAGGGAAAGGTAATCCCTTCCGGCTCTTTAATCTGTGATCGGCAATGCCGTAGAGGAACTCATTTCACCTATTGAAGAAATCCATCACAGCAAACCGCACAGAGATCGATTCGAAAGTTCCGGATCTTACTGCTTGCATTGCCCCGGATTGCCCTCGCAGGCTGTTTCGGTCTTGTTGTCGATGTTGCCCTTGCCTTCAGCCGTGTCCTGCGTTGCCGTGCCGAACGCATTGCCACTCACATCCTTCGTGGTCTCATTGCATTGGCAGTCCGGAACCGACCCTGTCTTTGTGCAAGTAGCCACGCCAGCGGCGCCGCAGAAGTCTGTGCACTGCGTCGCCGACACGCCAGGACAGGCGTTCTGCGCTAGCGCGCCGCCTGCTCCAAGCAACAGTGTCCCACCCCAGAAAGCCGCAGCCGCGGCTACCTTTAAACCACTATGTCCAACAATCATGTTCTCCTCCGAATTTGCCAGAGCTAGAGGGTGCTGCGCAGGCCATCTCTGGCACTGGTCGGCAGCATGAGGGCGCAAGAGAGCCCTCGATCCGGCTCGATCGATTATGCTGTGGGAGATGCGGAAGTTATGAGGCCGCCAGTAGCGGGTTACGCCGCCGGGCCTCCCAAGACTCTTTCGGGTGAAGGTCCCTCTGCGGCGCGTAGAACCGCCGCGATACTTGGCCTGTGCAAATCGGCAACGCTCATTGTCGCGCTCCAGTACGACCGCAAGCAGAATAATATTCGCTATTGCTAATATATTAACCGTACCTGCGGAAGTTGGCAACAAATATCTACATCCACCGGTTGACGTGCCGCTAAATCGATTCGGTAGAGCGGCGTCAACATCGCCATCGGCGTCAGCAGTACCAGATGCGCAGCACGGCGGATCGATGGAGCCGGGACGCACGATCATTTTGACTTCCCGCCTTCATCAGCATTCTCAGCGCACCCGCAAAAAACCGCTTGAGCTCAACTGCAGTTGAGGTTTTACAACCCCCGAAGCGCCGCTTGCCCTTTGGAGACGAAGGGCGCTCCACCATTTTTTGAATCGGCGTATAAGAACGTTCGGAGGGCGGGGTGACCGAAACCAGCACAAACAGGGTCGATTGGCGCGCGCTGTGGGCGAGCGGCGATCTGGCGCGCTTCTGCTTCATCAGCCTCGGCATCCTGCTGCACGCCACCAATGAAACCATGGTGGCGACGGTGATGCCGGCCATGGTCGGCGAACTCGCTGGCGTTCAGCTGGTCGGCTGGTCGCTGGCGATCTACGAGCTCGGCGCCATCGTCGCCGGCGCTGCCGCCGGGCGGCTGGTGAGCTACGTCGCGCTGCGCACCAACATGGTGGTGGCCGCCCTGCTTTATGCGGCCGGCGCACTGGTCTGCGCCATCGCGCCCTCCATGCCGCTGTTCCTGACCGGGCGCCTGATCGAGGGGTTTGGCGGCGGCGCGCTAGTGTCGTTGGCCTTCGTCTCGGTCGAGCGGCTGTTTCCACGCGCCATCTGGCCACAGCTTTTCGGCGTCATGTCGGCGATCTGGGGCGTCGCCGCCTTCAGCGGCCCGGTGCTGGGCGCGTTGATGACCGAGTTGCTCTCCTGGCGCTGGGCTTTCGGCGTCTTCACGCTCGGCGGCACGGCCATGGCATTGGCGAGCTTCATCGTGCTCGACACGCCTGAGGCGACCAAGCCGCAGGCGATCACTGGGACGGCGCCGCCCTTCCCCTTCGCCGCGCTCGGCTGCCTTGCCGTCAGCGTCGTGCTGATCGCCACGGCCGGGGTCGACATTGCCCTGCTGCGTTCCTCCCTGCTGCTGGCCCTCGGCCTGGTCGGGCTTGCGCTGTTTGTCCGCATCGATGCGCTGAAGCCGCGCTCGCGGCTGTTCCCGTCGCGGCTGTTCTCTTGGCGCTCGCCGGTCGGCGCAGGCATGACCATGGTCGCCGCGTTCTCCGTGGCGACCTGTTCCTTCGCCGTCTACGGACCGCTGCTTCTGACCAGCCTGCACGGCATTCCGATCCTGACCACCGGCTACATCATCGCCGCCGAATCGATCGCCTGGTCGATCCTGTCGATCCTCGTCGCCAATGCGCCGCCGGAGCGCGAGAGGCTGATCATCACCGGCGGCGCGCTGATGATCGCGATGGGCATCGCTGGTTTCGCCTATGCCGTGCCGGCGGGTTCGATTCCGCTGATCCTGTTCTGCGCCTTGCTGCAAGGCGGCGGCTTCGGCATTGCCTGGCCCTTCGTCACCCGCGTGATCGTGGCATCGGCCAGGGATGGTGAGCAGACGATCGCCTCTGCCGCCGTGCCGACCATGCAGCGCATCGGCTATGCGGTCGGTGCAGCACTGACCGGCATCGTCGCCAACGCCAGCGGTTTTTCCGAAGGCCTGAACCGAGAGGCGGCAGCGAATGTCGCCACCTGGTTGTTCCTTGCCTTCGTGCCACTCGGCCTTCTGGGATGCCTTGCAGCCCTGAGGATCTCGGGGCCGGCAGCCCGGCCACAGGAAGCAACGGGCTAGACAGTAATTGTCTTCAGCCGCTCGGCGATC
The DNA here is from genome assembly GCF_003952585.1 of Mesorhizobium sp. M6A.T.Cr.TU.016.01.1.1. Taxonomy (NCBI): domain Bacteria; kingdom Pseudomonadati; phylum Pseudomonadota; class Alphaproteobacteria; order Hyphomicrobiales; family Phyllobacteriaceae; genus Mesorhizobium; species Mesorhizobium sp. M6A.T.Cr.TU.016.01.1.1. The sequence goes on along the minus strand of NZ_CP034452.1, from coordinate 3,620,158 downwards.
AGTGCCGCAAGCCGCGTCGCCACCTCGTCCTTGCTCATCTCGGGCCATTCGTCGACACCGGCCTTCGAGACGATCCGCACCCGGTTGCGATCGCCGCCCATCACGCCGCCTACGCGGGACACGTCGTTGGCGACGATGAAATCGGCGCCCTTCTTCCTGAGCTTGGCCTCGGCGTTCTTGACGAGGTCCTGCGTCTCAGCGGCAAAGCCGACGACCAGGCTGGGCCGCCTTTTGTGATGACCGACACCGGCAAGAATATCGGGGTTTTCGATCATCTGCAGCGCTGGCGGCCCCTCGCCTGCCACTTTCTTGATCTTCTCGCCGGCCAAAGTCTCGCTACGCCAGTCGGCAACGGCAGCCACGAACACGGCCGCGTCCGCCGGCAGCAGTTGTTCGACCGCGTCCTTCATCTCGTTTGCGGTTTCGACATGCAGCGTGGTGACCTCAGTCGGGTCGGCAATGCCGACCGGACCGGACACGAGGCGCACATCGGCGCCGAGCCTTGCCAGCGCCGCCGCAATGGCGTGGCCCTGCTTGCCGGACGAGCGATTGGCGATGTAGCGCACCGGGTCGATCGGCTCATGCGTCGGCCCTGAGGTGACGATGATCTTTCTGCCGGCCAGCGGCTTCGGCCTGATGTCGAGCAGCGCCTCGATCGCGGCGACGATCTCCAGCGGCTCGGCCATGCGGCCCTCGCCTGCCTCGTTGCTCTCTGCCATCTCGCCCTTCGCCGGGCCGATGAATGCGATGCCGTCCTTCTGCAACGTCGCGCGGTTTCGCCGGGTCGCCGGGTGCGACCACATTTTCGGGTTCATGGCGGGCGCCATCAAAACCTGCTTGTCGGTGGCGATGAGCACGGTCGAGGCAAGGTCATTGGCGTGGCCGTTGGCGAGCTTCGCCATCAGGTCGGCGGTGGCCGGCGCCACGACGACAAGGTCGGCCTCGCGCGACAAGCGGATGTGGCCGACATCGTGCTCGTCATTGCGGTCGAACAAATCGGTGAAGACGTGGTCGGCAGCCAGCGCTCCAACCGACAGCGTGGTCACGAACTCCTGCGCCGCAGCGGTCATGACGACACGCACCGGAGCGCCCCGCTCGCGCAGCCGGCGGATCAGGTCGAGCGCCTTGTAGGCGGCGATGCCGCCGCCGATGATGAGCAGGATGCGCTTGCCGGAAAGGATCATGCCCGAGACCAGTCCTTGTCCAAAGTCATGCCGGCTTCAGTACCGGCGTGATATCGGTATGGATGAAATCATCGCCCTTGAAAAGCAATGGCAGATCTCGGGTCTTGGCGAGAGCGTAGGCGAAGCAGTCGCCCAATGTTGAGGTTGGCCGGGTGGCCGGTGCCGCGGCCATAGGTTGAATAGGCAAGGCGAGCTGCAGAAAGCTGCACCAAATCGAAGGCTAGAATTTCGAGTTGAAGCTCCGAAACTATCGCTTCAAGTCGGGCAGCTCCCTCCGGATATCTGCCTCGCAAGGCGACGCAATATGCTTCATATAGCGTGCCAGAACTGATCGACGGCAGCTCCGATCGGGCGATGGCGTTGGCGAACAACACGTTGTCTGATTCCCGCCCCAGAATGGAAATCAATGCCGACGTGTCGACGACAAGAGCGCTCACCGGAGGCCTTCGTCCCACATTTCATCTGCGAGTTTCTTCAGGTCGAAAGGCTCCGCTGGTTTCACGCCAAGCGCCAGAACCTTGTCAACGTCGATCCTTCGTCGTGCAGGGCTTTTAACCTCTCGCGCAAGAACTTCCCGAGCCTCCTGCTCCATCGAAACACCTCGCGCGGCGGCGCGCTCGCGAAGGGCCTGCTTCACGCTGTCGTCAAGATTGCGGATGGTGAGCGTACCCATGGCATTGCTCCTTCTCATCCAACATAGTTGATGAAAGGAATGCTTTCAATGACAGCGCCGACAGCACTGCTGTCATTGCTTGCATTCAAAGCAGCTTCCACGCGATATACACCAGCGTCACCGCGATCACCCACAGCGCCAGCCGGCCGGAGCGGGTGTAGCGCGCCTCGGCCTTGCCGATCGCGTGCGCTGTCCTTTCGTCGAAGCGCAACCCATGTTCGGCCATCAAATCGATCTCGCGCGACAGCCGCTCGGTGCGGGCGGCGAGGTCCGGCGCCTGGCGGGCCAGCGCCAGCAGCGCGCTGGCGCCGTCGCGCGCGTCGGCCAGCAGAGCACGCGGGCCGAGATTGCCCGATATCCAGCCGCTGACCACCGGTTCGGACGTCTTCCACATGTTGAAGGCCGGGTCGAGGGTGCGGGCGACGCCCTCGACCACCACCATGGTCTTCTGCAGCAGCACCAGTTCGGAACGCGTCGCCATGTCGAAGAGGTCGGTCACCTCGAACAGAAGCGTCAAGAGCTTGGCCATCGAGATGGTATCGGCCGGCTGGCCGTGGATCGGCTCGCCGATCGCCCGGATCGCCTGGGCGAACGCCGCGACATTGTGCTGGCGCGGCACGTAGCCGGCCTCGAAATGCACTTCGGCGACGCGCAGATAGTCACGGGTGATGAAGCCATAGAGGATTTCGGCGAGGAAACGGCGCTCCTTCTTGCCGAGCCGGCCGGCAATGCCGAGATCAACGGCAACGATGGTGCCGTCGGCCTCGACGAACAGGTTTCCCGGATGCATGTCCGCATGAAAGAAGCCGTCGCGCAGCGTTTGACGCAGGAACGACTGGATCAGATTGGCGGCGATCGCCTTCAGATCGTGGCCGGCAGCAGCGAGGCCGGCAATGTCGTTCATCTTGATGCCGTCGACCCATTCCATGGTCAGAACGTCGCGGCCGGTGCGCTCCCAGTCGACCATCGGCACGCGAAAGCCGGGATCGTCCTTGGTGTTCTCGCCGAGCTCCGAAAGCGCTGCCGCCTCGAGCCTCAGATCCATTTCGATCTTGGTGGTCTGCGCCAGCGTCTCGGTCACTTCGACCGGCCGCAGCCGGCGCGACGACGGGATGTACTTCTCCTGCAGGCGGGCAGCGAGAAAATAGCTCTCGAGATCACGAAAGAAGAGGCGGCGCACGCCTGGCCGGATGACCTTGACCGCCACCCGCGAACCGACGCCGTCGTGCAGGGTTTCTGCGATATGGACCTGAGCGATCGAAGCCGCGGCAACGGCATCGCCGAAACTGGCGTAGAGGTCGCCGACCTTGCGCCCGAGCGAAGCCTCTATCGCCGCAATGGCCTCGGTCTGCGGAAAGGTCTGCATCTTGTCCTGCAGCATGGCGAGGTCGAGCGCCATGTCGTTGCCGACGACATCGGGCCGTGTCGCCAGGAACTGCCCGAGCTTGACATAGGATGGCCCGAGCCGGACGACCGCCTTGGCCAGCCGGTCGCCACGCTCATAGGCAAGCGCGCGGCGGCGGGTGAACAGCCGTGCCATCCGCCAGCCGAGTTTCGGCAGGCCGGAAAGCTCGTCGCCCGGCAAGGCCGCCACGACGCCTTCGCGGACCAGCACCCAGCCGGCCCGCACGAGCCTGAAACCAGCGCCGACCCTGCTCATGACTGCGCTAGCCTCAAAGCTTCCAGCCCGAATGAAGCGCAGCAATGCCGCCGGAATAATTGCGAAAAGAAGCGCGGTCGAAGCCGGCGCGGGAAATCATCGCCGCAAAATTCTGCTGATTGGGAAACTTGCGGATTGATTCGACCAGATAGGAATAGGGCTCGCCGTCACCGGTCACCGCCTTGCCGATCCTGGGGATGGCGTTGAACGACCACGCCTCATAGACCTTGTCGAGCAACGGCATGTCGACCTCGGAAAATTCGAGACAGAGAAAGCGTCCGCCGGGCTTCAGCACGCGATAGGCTTCCGCAAGCGCCACATCCATGCGCGGCACGTTGCGAATGCCGAAAGCGATCGTGTAGGCGTCGAACGTGGCCTCAGCGAAGGGCAGCTCCTCGGCATTGGCTTCGACGAAATCGGTGTTTGCCGTTAGTCCCTTTTTCTCGGCCCGGTCGCGGCCGACGGCGAGCATCGAGCCGTTGATGTCGAGAACGGTGGCATGGGCGTTCCTGCCGCTCGCCTCGACGATGCGGACGGCGATGTCGCCGGTGCCGCCGGCAACGTCGAGAACGCTCCAGCGCGGTCGTTTCGGTGGATTGAGCCATGTGACCATAGCGTCCTTCCACAGCCGGTGCAGGCCGGCCGACATCAGGTCGTTCATCAGATCGTAGCGGTTCGCGACCTTGTGGAAAACGTCATTGACCAGGGACTGCTTCTCGCCTGCCCCTACACGCTTGAAACCATAGGAGGTCTCCATGCCGCCAACGGCCGTGGTTCTCTCAACCGACATTATTTTTGATCCGCCATAAAACCGGCGGGACCATAGCCGATCGATGGTGCCGACGCTATTGTTTAAGGCGCGGTGTTCGGCCGCGCTTCTCGGTTGTGGAATCATGCTTATGGCTCCGCGAACTGGGCTGACCTGACGGGATGACTGCATGCCTTTGAAAGCGGAACTGCACTGCCATATCGAAGGGGCAGCGGCGCCCGAACTCGTCATCCGCCAGGCGCAGAAATACGGCAAGGACACCTCGCCCTACATTCAGGACGGCTCCTTCGTCTGGCACGATTTCACCTCCTTCCTCGCCGCCTATGATTTCTCCTCCGACCTGTTCCGCACGGAAGAAGACTATGCGCGGCTGGCCGATCATTACCTGACCAGTCTCGCCCGCGACGGCGCCATCTATTCCGAGATCTTCACCTCGCCGGACCATGCCGGCAAGGCCGGCCTGTCGCCCAAGGCCTATACGGACGCGCTCGGCGAAGGCATGGCGCGTGCCAAGGCCAAGACCGGCATCGAGGGCCGCATGATCGTCACCGGCGTGCGCAACGCCGGCGTCTATTCGATCGAGCAGGCGGCGCGCTTCGCGGCCCGCTGCGGACATCCGCTGGTCACCGGCTTCGGCGTCGCCGGCGACGAGCGGATGGGCGATCTGGAGGACTATGTCAGGGCCTTCGAGATCGCGCGCGAGGCCGGCCTCGGCATCACCGTCCACGCCGGCGAGCTGATGGGCTGGGAAAGCGTCAAGGCGGCGCTCGACCATATCCGCCCCGCCCGTATCGGCCATGGCGTGCGCGCCATCGAAAATCCCGACCTTGTCCGGCGCATAGCCGACGAAGGCGTCGTGCTCGAATGCTGTCCCGGCTCCAACATCGCGCTGAAGGTCTTCGACAGTTTCGCCGATCACCCTTTTCCGGCGCTGCAGGCGGCGGGCTGCAAGGTGACGCTAAACTCCGACGACCCGCCCTATTTCTGGACGTCGCTGAAGCGCGAATACGACATTGCCGCAGAGCATTTTTCGATGGACGACAAGGCGCTCGCCGCCGTCACCAGAACCGCAATCGAGGCCGCCTTCGTCGATAAGAAGACCAGGACGGCGCTTCTCGCCCGCCTCAACGCCGCCCGCTAACTCTCTCCTCCTGCAAAAACTGTGGTAGGTGATCGCAAGCAGTTCCTTGGCCGGCGCATTGTCGATAGGGTTCACGTAAGCAGCCGGAATTTCAGGAGAACACCATGAAGGGCGTCACCGTCGTCGACCACCCGCTTGTCCAGCACAAGCTGACCATCATGCGAAAGAAGGAAACCTCGACGGCCGGCTTCCGGCGGTTGTTGCGGGAGATCTCGCTGCTGCTCGGCTACGAGGTCACTCGCAACCTCGAACTGACGACGACAACGATCGAAACGCCGATCGAGACGATGGAAGCGCCAACGCTGGAGGGCAAGAAGCTGGTCTTCGCCTCAGTGCTGCGCGCCGGCAACGGCTTGCTCGAGGGCCTGCTTGACCTGGTGCCGGCGGCGCGCGTCGCCCATATCGGTCTCTACCGCGATCATGAGACGCTGGAAGCGGTCGAATATTTCTTCAAGGCGCCGAGCGATCTCGCCGACCGGTTGGTGATCGTCGTCGACCCGATGCTGGCGACCGCCAATTCGGCGATCGCGGCGATCGACAAGCTAAAAGGGCGCGGCGCCACCAACATCCGCTTCCTCTGCCTGCTGGCTGCGCCAGAAGGCCTCGAGCGCTTCATCAAGGCGCATCCCGATGTCCCGGTATTCACCGCGTCCATCGATCGCCAGCTCAACGAGAAAGGCTACATCATGCCCGGCCTCGGTGATGCCGGCGACCGCATGTACGGCACTAAATGACCGTGCCACTCGTTTACCGATCGTTTACGCAAACGGCCGCTTTCCGCATCTGTTAAAGCGGCAAACACCATGTCGCGATAAGCATGGGCGTTCACGAAGGCCGGTCCATGCTGCTGCGCAATCTTCTCATCCTTGGCGTGCTCGCCGTAACATCGGCGTCGTTCCCGATCCTCTATCAATCGAATCCGCAGATGCTCGATGGCCTGCTGAAATCGGCGGTCGGGGCGAGGCCCACGATCGAAACGCAAACGGACCTGAACCTGGCCGGGGTTCCCGACAGATCGGCGACGCCGCAGCCGCTCGGCCGCAAGGTCGTGGTCACGGCGGATGCGCGCGGGCATTTCACGTCGGCGTTCAAGCTCAACGGCCGTCAGGTCGACGGCATGATCGACACCGGCGCCACGCTCGTCGCCATCAACAGTTCGACCGCACGCAGGATCGGCATTTCGCTGAACGCGTCTGACTTCCGCCACACCGTCAACACCGCCAACGGGGCGATCAAGGCTGCCCTGGTGACCGTCGATCGCCTGCAGATCGGCAAGATCACGGTCGACGGCGTCCAGGCGGTGGTGCTCGACGACAAGGCACTGCGCACCAATTTGATCGGTCTGAGTTTTCTCCAGCGGCTTGAAAAATACCAGGTCGAAAACGGCGCGCTGTTGCTCGTCCAGTGATCACCCGCGCGGCAGGATCCGCCGGATGACGGCTTTTTCCGCAGGCGGCTTCGAAGCGCCGATCGTATAGGCCGAAAGCACGGCGGCCGCGGCCGCCTCGGCATCGGAGGCGTTGCGGGCATGGACCAGCGCCAGCGCCTCGCCGGCGCGTACCTCCGCACCGACCGGCAATAGCCTGGTGATGCCGACCGCATGATCGATGCTGTCGTCCGGCCGTATGCGCCCGCCGCCAAGCCCGACGACGGCAAGACCGATGTCGCGGGTGGCGATGCCGGTGACAAAGCCGTTTTCGGTCGCCTTGACCGCAAACTCGGTCGCCGCCTTCGGCAGGTATTTTTCCGGATTCTCGATGAAGTCGGCCGGACCGCCGAGCGCCGCCACCATGCGCGCGAAGACGGCCGCCGCGCGGCCACCGGCAAGCGTCTCGGCGGCGCGCCGCATGCCGTCCTGGTTGGACGATACCAGCCCCGCCGACTGAAGCATGTCTGCGGCCAATGCCAGCGTCACATCCTCCAGGCGCCGATCGCGGACGCGGCCGGTGAGAAAGTCGACGGCATTTTGCACCTCGACCGCGTTGCCGGCTGCCGATGCCAGCGGCTCGTTCATGCCGGTGACCAGCGCCGAGGCCTTCAGGCCTGCGCCGTTGGCGATTTCGACCAGGCTGTTCGCCAGTGCCGCTGCGTCGCGCGACCTTTCCATGAAGGCGCCGTTGCCGACCTTCACGTCGAGCACCAGTGACTGCAAGCCGGCGGCCAACTTCTTCGACAGGATCGAGGCGGTGATCAGCGGCACCGATTCGACGGTCCCCGACACGTCGCGGATCGCATAGAGCCTGCGGTCGGCGGGCGCGAGATCGGCGGTCTGGCCGATGATGGCGCAGCCGGTTTCGAGCACCACCTTGCGGAAGCGCGTAACATCCGGCTGGCTGATATAGCCGGGGATGGCATCCATCTTGTCCAGCGTGCCGCCGGTATGGCCGAGGCCGCGGCCGGAAATCATCGGCACATAGGCGCCGCAGGCGGCGACGATCGGCGCCACCATCAGCGAGACATTGTCGCCGACGCCGCCTGTCGAATGCTTGTCGGTCACCGGGCCCGGCAGGTCCGACCAGTCGAGCACGTCGCCGGAATCGCGCATGGCCAGCGTCAGCGCCACCGCCTCGTCGCGGCTCATGCCGTTGAAGAACACCGCCATGGCGAACGCCCCGACCTGCCCGTCCGAGACGGTGCCGGTGGTCACGCCCTCGATGAAGCTGGCGATCTCCTGCGCCGACAGCTTATGGCCGTCGCGCTTGCTGCGGATGATTTCCTGGGGAAGCATCAGGCCGAGACCTTACTCTCCGGCAGCCCGTCTTCGAACACACGCTGGAGAATGGTCGCCAGCCGCGCGCCGCCAACCGGCGCCATGTCCTTGGTCTCCTGGTGCGAAAGCTCCGCCCCGGTCATCCCTGCTGCAAGGTTGGTGATGACCGAGCAGGCAGCGACGCGCAGGCCGAGGAAGCGGGCGAGAATGACTTCCGGCACGGTCGACATGCCGACGGCATTGGCGCCCATGACGCGCGCCATGCGGATCTCGGCGGGCGTCTCGAAGCAGGGCCCGGAAAACCACATATAGACACCCCTATGCAGCGCGGTAGCCGTCGCCTTCGCGGCCGTCTCGATCGCCGAGCGAAGGCCGGCATCATAGGCTTCGGTCAGACCGACGAAGCGGCGGTCGCTTGGCTCGCCGATCAGCGGGTTGGAGCCCGAGAAGTTGATGTGGTCGGTGATCAGCATCACCGAGCCTGGCCCCATGTCCGAATCGACTGAGCCGGCGGCATTGGTGAGGATCAGTTGCGAGATGCCGAGGCCGGCGAGCACCTCCAGCGCCGGCCGCATCGCCGCCGCGTTGCCCTGCTCGTAATAATGCGCGCGGCCGGACAGCATCAGCACTGGCGTGCCGGCAAAACGTCCCGCCACCACCTCGCCGGCATGGCCGGTGACGCCGCTTCTGGGAAAACCCGGCAATTCGGCATAGGAAATGCGGACGGCGTCCTCGACCTGGTCGACCAGCCCGCCGAGGCCCGAACCCAGCACGAGCGCGGTGGCGGGCGCCAGCCCGTCCAGCCTTTCGACGAGATGATCGAGCGCTTCCTTCATTTCAAAATATCGCCCTGGAAGCCGTAGGGCAGCATCTCGCCCATCGTCACAGTCTCGACCACGCCGCCATTGTCGCAGAGATAAAGCTTGGTTTCCGGCCGGCAGAATTCGGCCAGCCGCTGCCGGCAGCCGCCACAGGGCGAGCATTTCGCCATGCGCTCGGCGATCACCGCGATCTCCGTGATCCTGCCGCCGCCGCCCATGATGTAGTGGCCGAGCGCGGTGGTTTCGGCGCACCAGCCTTCCGGATAGGACGCGACCTCGATGTTGGCGCCGGCAAAGACGCGGCCGTCCTCGGTGCGCAGTGCCGCCCCGACCGGGAATTTCGAATAGGGCGCATAGGCCTTGGCCATGGCGGCCTTGGCCGCTTCGAACAGGTCATGCGACATTTAGTTTTTCCCTAGAATGATCTGTCCGAAAACCGGCTTCCACTTTTTCGCGGCCATGCTCATATTTTCCTTTTCGCATGGCCCGGTCCGAAACCGGCTTCCACTTTTCGGGGCCATGCTCATATTTTCCTTTTCGCATGGCCCGGTCCGAAAACCGGCTTCCACTTTTCGGGGCCCATGCTCAGCGTTCCTTGACATAGGGCACGCCGCCGGCGCGCGGCGGGATCGCCTTGCCGATGAAGCCGGCGAGCAGGATGACGGTGAGAATATAGGGCAGCGCCTGCATGAGCTGCACCGGCACCTTGCCGATCAGCGGCAGCGGCGTGCCCTGCAGGCGGATCGACAGCGCGTCGAGGAAGCCGAACAACAGGCAGGCGAACATGGCGTTGACTGGCTTCCACTTGGCGAAGATCAGCGCGGCCAGCGCGATATAACCCTTGCCGGCGGTCATGTCCTTGACGAAGCCGCCGTTCTGCACCATCGACAGATAGGCACCGGCAATGCCGGTGAGCACGCCGGTGCAGATCAGCGCCCGGTAGCGCAGCCAGGCGACCGAGATGCCAGCGGTGTCGACAGCGGCCGGGTTCTCGCCGACCGCGCGCATCCGCAAGCCGAAACGGGTGCGAAACAGCACCCACCAGGTGAACGGCACGGCGAGGAACGCAACATAGACCAGCACGGAATGGCCGGAGATGAGTTCCGAATATATCGGACCGAGGATCGGCACGCCCCTGAGCGCGTCCGCGCCGGGCCAGATGATCGCTCCGAACCGCTCGTCCGAGGCCAAAGCCGGGGTGCGCCCGCCTTGCTGGAACCAGGCCTGGCCGAGCATGATCGTCGATCCGGCGGCGATGAAATTGATCGCCACACCGGAGACGATCTGGTTGCCGCGATGGGTGATCGAGGCAAATCCGTGGATCAGCGCGAAGGCGACCGAGATGAGGATGGCCATGCCGAGGCCGAGATAGGCGGAGTGGAAGACGGAGGCTGCGGCGGCACCGGCGAAGGCGCCGACCAGCATCTTGCCCTCGAGCCCGATATCGAAAATGCCGGCCCGCTCCGAATAGAGGCCGGCGAGGCAAGCGAGCAGCAAGGGCACCGACAGGCGGATGGTCGAGTCCAGAACCTGGATAACGGCGTTGAACAAATCCATCTCAGGCACCCTTCCCCTTGATCGCTTCCATGCCGACAGATCTCGGACTGAGCGAGGCGAACAGCGCCTGGACATAGGGCCGGAACATGTGCTCGAGCGCGCCGGCGAATAGGATGACCAGGCCCTGGATGATGACGATCATGTCGCGGCTGATCGCCGGCATCTCGAAGGCGAGCTCGGCGCCGCCCTGGTAGAGCATGCCGAATAATATTGCGGCGAGCACGATGCCGACCGGGTGCAGCCGCCCCATCAGCGCCACGGCGATGCCGACGAAACCTGCGCCCGAAACGAATTCGAGCGCGACATTATGCTGGTCGCCCATCGTCGGGTTGAGCGCCATCATGCCGGCCAGCGCGCCCGAGATCATCATGGCGACGATGATGATGCGGGTCTCCGAAATGCCGGCATAGCGCGCCGCTTTCGGGCTGTGGCCGTAGGTGCGCATCTCGTAACCGAGCTTGGTGCGCCAGATCAGCACCCAGACCAGAAAGGCCATGGCCAGCGCCAGCAGGAAGCTGATGTTGAACGGCGCCGAGCGTATCTTGGCGCCGAACAATTCGATGACCCAGTTGAGCTTCGGCAGTTGCGCGCCTTCGAGGAAGGTGCGCGTCTGCGGCGCCATCGAATTGGCCGGCTTCAAGAATCCGACCAGTGCATAGACCATGACGCTGGCGGCGATGAAGTTGAACATGATGGTGGTGATGACGATGTGCGAGCCGCGCTTGGCCTGCAGATAGGCCGGGATCAGCGCCCACAGCGCCCCCATTGCCGCGGCGGCGATGATCGCCAGCGGGAAGGTGAGCCACCAGGGCAGCACGCTGTCGAAGGCCAGGCAGACGATGCCGATGCCGAGACCGGCTATATAGCCCTGGCCCTCGCCACCGATGTTGAACAGGCCGCAATGCGCCGCAACCGCCACCGAAAGCCCGCTGAAGATGAAGGTGGTGGCGTAGAAAAGCGTGAACGCGATGCCTTGCCCACGGCCGAACGCGCCCTCGACCAGGACGGCGGCCGCGCGGAACGGATTTTCGCCAACCAGAAGCACGACGAAGCCGGCGACGACGAAGGCAACGGCGAGATTGATCACCGGAATCAGCCCGTAATCGGCCCAGGCCGGCAGCTTGGCGTAGGGAGTGCTCATTCCGCCGCCTCCTGGCGCTCGACGCCAGCCATCAGCAGGCCGAGCTCGCCTTCGCTCGCATCCGGGCCGCGCTCGCCGACGATGCGGCCGGCAAACATCACCAGGATGCGGTCGGACAGCGAGCGGATCTCGTCGAGCTCGACCGAGACCACCAGCACCGCCTTGCCCTGGTCGCGCATGGCGATGAGGCGCTTGTGGATGAATTCGATGGCGCCGACATCGACGCCGCGCGTCGGCTGGCCGACGATGAGCACGCCTGGGTCTTGTTCCATTTCCCGCGCCAACACGATCTTCTGCTGGTTGCCGCCGGAGAAATTGGCGGTCTTGAGGCGGCAGTCCGCCGGGCGGATGTCGTATTTGGTGATCTTGTCCCTGGCGTCGTCGCGGATGGCATCGATATTGAGGAACGGCCCCCGGAGATAGCGCGGATCGTCGTGATAGCCGAGGATCGAATTCTCGTTCTCCTCGAAGGCCAGCACCAGCCCGACGTGATGGCGATCCTCCGGCACATGGGCGAGACCGCGGTCGCGCAGCTCGCCGGGATCGGCGGCCCCGGTGAGATCGATCGGCTTGCCGTCGAGCATGACGGAGCCCGAGACGGCGCGCCTGATGCCGGAAATCGCCTCGAGCATTTCGGATTGCCCGTTGCCGGCGACGCCGGCGATGCCGACGATCTCGCCGGCGCGCACATCGAAGGAGATGTCGTCGACCATGGTGACGCCGCGGGAATCCTTCACCGTCAGGTTCTTGACCGCGAGCTTGACGCCGCCGGCTTCCGCCTCGCCCTTCTCGACCCTGAGCAGCACACGGCGCCCGACCATCAGCTCGGCCAGCTCCTCGACTGTCGTCTTCTTGGTCTCCCTGGTCGCCACCATCGTGCCCTGGCGCATGACCGAGACCGTGTCGGTGATCGCCATGATTTCGCGCAGCTTATGGGTGATCAGCAGGATCGTCTTGCCCTGCTCCTTCAGCTGCTTGAGGATGCGGAACAGATGGTCGGCTTCTGCGGGCGTCAGCACGCCCGTCGGCTCGTCGAGGATCAGGATCTCGGCGCCGCGATACAGCGCCTTGAGGATTTCGACACGCTGCTGCAGGCCGACCGGCAACTCTTCGATGATCGCATCGGGATCGACTTCCAGCCCGTATTCGCGCTCGAGCCGTTCCAGTTCGGACCGCGCCTTGGCGATGCTCTTCTTCAGCAGCGCATCGCTTTCGGCGCCGAGAATGACGTTTTCCAGCACCGTGAAATTGTCGACCAGCATGAAGTGCTGATGCACCATGCCGATGCCGAGCGCGATGGCGTCGTTTGGCGACTTGATCGACGCCGGCTGGCCGCCGACGCGGATCTCACCGCTGTCGGCCTGGTAGAAGCCATAGAGGATCGACATCAGTGTCGACTTGCCGGCGCCGTTCTCGCCGACAATGCCGTGGATGGTGCCGCGCACGATCTCCAGATTGATGTCGCGGTTGGCGCGCACGGCGCCAAAACTCTTGTTGATGCCGATCAGCTCGATTGCGGCTTGCGCCATGCAGCCTGTCCCACTCTTATTTTTTTATCGCTTGGTCAAAACGCCTAGCATGACGCCCCGTCTGTGCCAATTGGCCGGAGCAGCGTTCACTCTCGACAAATCCCCGCGCGCTTGTCAATTTCGAACGTGGCCGCAGCCTTCACATTCGCTGTCGCATCGGCCGGAAAACCGGATTCGATTTTCGGAAAGCACGATGCGAAGATTGTAAGTGTCAGAGCGTAGTTTGTGCGTCCAATTGGACGCCCGTCGCTCTAATGTGGCAGACCCAGAAAATTCGCATCTCTTGGGAGTTGCGCAGCAAGAACCCGAGGTTTTTCAAATGACCATGCCCGCCGACCGGCTGACAACGCTGGAAATACGCGCCGCCGAGCAGGAGAAGACCATCGAGGAACTGTCCGGCCAGATCGCCGAGCAGTGGAAGGTGATCGAGCGCATGCAGCGCAAGCTCGATGCGCTCACCGACCGCTTCCTGGCGTTGGAGGAACAGGCCGCACCGGACGTGCCGGTGACCAAGCCGCCGCATTGGTGAGCGACTGAGGAAGAGCAACGAGCGTGGCCGGTGAAAGCGACCGCATAGCTGGACGGCCGCGAATACGTGCAGCCGGCCCACGCGGTTCTCAGGTCAGGCAGCGGCTTTCGACGGCTGCCAAAGTTCGATCGGATTGCCTTCGGGATCATGAATGCGGCAGAAGCGGCCGGCCTCTGAATCCCATTCGGCGCGAGTTTCGACGGCGATGCCCGCCGCCTTGAGATCGGCCACGGTCGCATCGATGTCATCGACGCGGAAATTGATCATCCACTGCTGATCCATGCGACCGAAATAGTCGCTCTCTCGACGGAACGGTGCGAAGACGGTCGGGCCAGCCTCCTGTTTCCAGACGGTCTTGGCGATGTCGACAATGCCCAGATGCTTCTCGTACCAGGCGGTCAGCGCTTGCGGGTCGCTGGCGCGAAAGAAGAAGCCGCCTATTCCCGTCACCGTTGCCATCGGCCGTTACCTCCTCTTGCCGGATATTATTTTTGCGGTCCGCCATCCATAACGCAAAACCGCCGGGTTTTCACCCCGGCGGCTTTGATCAGATCCGCGATGTCGGTCGATCAATAAGGGCAGGCGTTGTCCGACATGTAGTCGTGCACCTTGACGGTGCCGGCGATGATGTCGGCCTTGGCCTTTTCGACCGCCGCCTTCATCGCGTCATCGACAAGCGCCTTGTTGTTGTCGTCCATGGCGTAGTCGACACCGCCTTCCTTGAGGCCGAGGTCGTTGATGCCGCCGGTGAACTTGTCGTTCTTGGCGTCCATGAAGGTGTTGTAGACGGCAACGTCGACGCGCTTGACCATGGAGGTCAGCACCTTGCCGGGCTGCAGTCCGTTCTGGTTGGAATCGACGCCGATGCCGAGCTTTCCGGCATCCGCCGCTGCCTGCAGCACGCCAACACCGGTTCCGCCTGCCGCCGCATAGATCACGTCGGCGCCCTGGTCGATCTGCGTCTTGGCGATCTCGCCGCCCTTGGCCGGATCGTTCCAGGCTGCCGGCGTATCGCCGGTCATGTTCTGGATGACATCGGTCGCGCCGGCTGCCTTGGCGCCGCCGACATAGCCGCAGCCGAATCTGCGGATCAGCGGAATGTCCATGCCGCCGATGAAGCCGACCTTCTTCGACTTCGAGGCCATCGCCGCCATCACGCCAACGAGGTAGGAGCCTTCCTGCTCCTTGTAGACGACGGAGCGGACATTGGGCTTGTCGACGACCATGTCGATGATGGCGAATTTGGTGTCGGGAAACTCGACGGCGATCTTCTCCAGCGCATCCGCCCAGGAGAAGCCCGCCATGGCGATCGGATTGCGGCCATCCTCGGCGAAACGGCGCAGCGCCTGCTCGCGCTGGGTCGCGTTGCTGACCTCGAATTCCACATAAGCGATACCGGTTTCGGCCTTGAACTTTTCGGCGCCATTGAAGGACGCTTCGTTGAACGACTTGTCGAATTTGCCGCCGAGATCGTAGAGAAGCGCGGGCTGAATGTCCGCGGCGAAGGCCGGAAGAACCATCGCAGTTGCGGCCAGGAGGCCGAGAACGATACGTTTCATGTGATCCACACCCTGTCGGTTATTTTTTCCGTTACGCACCGCCTGCCCGCCCGGTTCTCCGGCAGGCATGCGACATCAGACAGGAGTGTCTTCCTCCCGCTTCGGGCCAATCTGGCACGGCCCGAAACAAAATTCACGCGGAATTTTGACCTTTTGGAAAAGCGTGGCGCCGCATCCCGGCGCCACGGATCATCGCCTCGACAACGGCCTCAGGCGGAGACGGCAGCCGGGATGGCGCAGGCAACGCCGGTGCCCTGCAGATTGCAATAGCCGTAGGGATTCTTCGCCAGATATTGCTGGTGGTCTTCCTCGGCGAAGTAGAATTCTGGCGCCGGCGCGATCTCGGTGGTGATCTTGCCGCGGCCGGCACCGCGCAACGAGGCTTCATAGGCGTCGCGCGAGGCGATCGCCGCCTGGTATTGCGCATCGCCGAACGTGTAGATCGCCGAGCGGTAGGTGGTGCCGACATCGTTGCCCTGGCGCATGCCCTGCGTCGGGTCATGGCTTTCCCAGAACAGCTTCAGAAGCTGTGCATAGGACACGATCTTCGGGTCGTAGACGACGAGCACGACTTCGGCATGGCCGGTCAAACCGGTGCAGGTTTCCTGGTAGGTCGGGTTGGGGGTGACGCCACCCGCATAGCCGACAGCCGTGACCCATACGCCCTCGACCTGCCAGAACATGCGCTCGGCGCCCCAGAAGCAGCCCAGTCCGAACATCGCTGTCTCCAGCCCCTCGGGATAAGGCCCCTTGAGCGGCCGCTTCGAGACAAAGTGCTTGGATGCCGTCGGGATAGGCTTGGCACGACCCGGCAGCGCCTCGGCAGGCTTCGGCAGATTGAGCTTCTTGTTCAGCATGTCGCTGAGAAAAAACATGCGCGGTCTCCCTTTCTCTTTGATTTGGGATTCTCTTTGATTTGGGATTTCTCTTCGTTTGGGGACGCCTGAAGGCCATCAGCAACAAGTCATCAAGTCCGGGCGAACCGCCCTGTCGGCCGCTCCCGCCTGTAGCCGATCATGTAGAGAATGAAGGCAAGCACCGCGAACACGGCGAAGCCGGGCTGGTTGAGCACCCAGGCGACGGCGCCGTCCCACAGCAGCGGACTGACCTTGTCGCGGACGAAGCTTTCGAAGGCGCTTCGCGTATCCGGCGAGACGGCGAGCCAGCTTGTGTTGAGCGGGGTCATGACCAGCGCCGAGGCCGCCACCGAGCGTGTCGTATCGAGCACCGCCATGATGACGGAAACCGAAAGCGCAACCATTGCCGCGAGACGGAAAAGAAAGCGAAACATGCAGACCTTTCCTCCCCAGGACCTTAGCAGACAGACTGCACGTCTGTTTCGAACAGAGAGATAGTGTGCGCGCGCTTTGTTCGCAATCGCGACACGCGAATTTGAAGCTACGCTGCCGGTTTCAGCTTTCGCCGATTGACGCGCCAGACAGCGAGCACACCGCCCGCCACCGCGCCGACAACCAGCCCGGCCAGCCCGACGAACAGGGCAAAATAGGCGCAGGCACCCTCGAAGCAGCTCATGTCGGTGAGATTCGCGACCATCAAGCCGCCGAAAAACCCGGCGCAGGCGCCGAGCGCGGCGCCGAGAATGACCCCGAGCAAGGTGGCGATGATCGAGGCCAGCACCGGCGGGCGTTCGGTTCCCGGATTGGCATAGACTGCATCGGCGCCCGAGCCGCGGCGCAGAAGGTAGATGCAGAGCAAGCCGATGGCGATTTCAGCGCCGGTGATGGCCAGCCCTCTGGCCGAGAAAACGAAGTCCGGCGTGACCAGGATGTAGCACTGCCTCGCCAGCAGCCACAGTATGGTGGCGACCTGCCAAAGCGTGAAATGCCTGGGAAAACGCGCCGAGCGGTTGAAGGCGAGACCGAGGACAAAAAGCCCCCACAGAAAGATGACGATGCTGGCGGCGAGGCTGCCATAGATGAGATAGTAAACGCTGTCCGGCAGGCCGTAGTCGCTGGTCAGCGGCCATCCCGAGATCATGCCGTAAACAGACCAGGCCATGACCAAGGCGAGCCAGGCAGGCGGGATGTAGGACAGCCCGCTGTCCGGTCGCCTGGCCGACCGTCCGCTGGCCGGCTGCTCGTTGCTCGATGTCATGCCGCCCCCGCAAAGCTGACGGACACTCGATAGGCGGCCAACAGCGAAGTCAAGCGCGGCAGGTTTTTTTCGGCATTTCCCGTGCACGTCGTTCGACAGTCGCCGCATCGGGAGCATTGCGTCGGTAGCACGACAAAACCATCTGTACCCGGCAAAGCGAATAGAGTGCCGTTATGGCTTGGCATTCGATGCCGGATCGACTAGATGAGCCCCGCGCCTGTTGCTTTGACGGCTCAGGTGCGGGGAAAGGGTGTCCGTTGGTTGACGGCGCCCACGGTACCGAGTTCCGGACCGGAATCCCCCAAGGGAGACGCATCTCCCCAACCCGCGCGGCGAAACCGGCCGACGCGAAATGCCAAGACGGAGAGGTGGCCGAGTGGTTGAAGGCGCACGCCTGGAAAGTGTGTTTACGGGAAACCGTAACGCGGGTTCGAATCCCGCTCTCTCCGCCATCCAGCTTCCATAAAATCCTTTCTTTTCAAAAACTTCCTTGTTGCGCTTGACCAGTGCGAAGCGAAACCTATCTCAGACTGTGTAACAAACTGTGTAACATTAGAGAAAGATAATGCGACGTTCCGCAGCGCCAAGGCCGCATAAACGTGAAGGCATCTGGTATCTCGTTCGCAGGGTGCCGAAGGAATTCGCGGCGTTTGATCGCCGCTGCCTGGTACGCATTTCCACGGGGGTCGCCGTGGCTGACGATCCCCGCGGTGTACGGGCGCGAGATGCAGTGCAAAGCCTCGGCGCAGGGCTGGAGGCGTATTGGCGTAGACTGCGGGAAGGCCAATCCGCCGAGGCGGGGCTGCGTTTCGAAGCCGCGAGGAAGCGCGCGCGGTCATTTGGATTGGCCTATCGCACTAACGAGGAACTAGCAGCGGGGCCGCTCGACGAACTCATGGCCCGCATCAAGCTGCTTCTCGACAAAAAATCGATCGAGGACGCGGAGGACGTCTCGGCGGTGATGGGTGGGGAGAAGCGGCCAGCGGTCCGCCTGAGCGGTCTTATCAAGGAATTCGAGACGATCGAGCAACAGAACTTGCTGACTATGTCGCCCAACCAAATCAAGAAATGGCGTAACCCCAAAAAGCGCGCAGTTGCTAATCTGGTTGGAGTCATTGGCGACAAGGAGATCGCAAGCCTCACTCGGGACGACGCAGTCGCGTTCCGCGAGTGGTGGCAAAAGCGGATCGTTGAGGACGGACTTGATATCGGTACGGCCAACAAGGACATCGGCCATGTTTCGAAAATGCTGCGCGTCGTCGATCTGACTCACCAGCTCAAGCTGGAGCCGGTTTTTCGCAACCTCCGTCTTTCCGGCGCCGTCCCCGGGCAACGCGCTGCGTTCCCAGCGGAGTTCATTCAGGAGAAGATACTCGCTGAAGGCGCGCTCGACGGACTCAATGACGAAGCCCGCCATCTAATCTATGTAATTGCCGATACCGGACTCAGGCTTTCTGAAGCGGCAAACCTCACCACCGAAACAATCCACCTCGATCAAGAAATCCCGCATGTGCGGGTGCGCCCCAATGGCCGTCGCTTAAAGACCGGTCATTCAGCCCGTGACATTCCCTTGGTTGGCGGCGCACTTGCAGCCATCAAGCTCCATCCGGACGGCTTTCCTCGTTATCGCGACAAGGCCGCCTCACTTTCAGCGCTCGTCAACAAGGTGCTCGCCAGCAAGGAACTTCTGCCGACTTCCGAGCATAGTCTTTATAGCCTGCGACACACTTTCGAGGACCGGCTGACGGCAGTTGAGGCGCCGGAGAAGGTAATTGCCTCTCTGATGGGCCACAAATGGATCCGGCCGAAATACGGCGCGGGACCTTCGTTAGCGCAAAAGCGCGAGTGGCTCCAAAAAATCGCTTTTACCCCGCCCGGGCGAATGTGATTGCGCCATCCAGGCCGTGAGAACCAACCTCACGGCTCCAGCTGTCCGAGCCATTTAGGTTGAGCGTGACCAGCACGCGCTGCGCTCGCTCGCGATTTCCGAGCTTCCGCCGCATTTGTTCGACCTCGTATTCCAGCCTTTCGAAGGTCGGTGTATAGGCATCTCCATGACGGATGACCAAGTAGGCCGCAACAGCTAGACAGCATTCGAGCTCCGTGGCCGATGGATCGGAAAAAGGGGCGACGCCATAGCAAGGCGCGCAACGCCTCTCGAAAGCTTCCGAACTAGGCAAACGGCCAGCACGTGGCATCGTGACAGAAACCTATGCCTGATCGACGAACCTGAAGTGCTCACGAAGCTTGACCGGTGCGCAGGCCATCGGAGGGACAATTCCGCTCTGCCTAAAACCGACAAAAATTTTGAAACACCCGTCCCTCCGGCTCGAATTCAAAAGTTCAGCCCAGACAGGAACGCCTGATATCTTGTCGTGCACTGTCACGGTGCCAAACCTGGTGCCGGCGACAACGGCAGTTTGGCGAGCAGAAGAATTCCCGAGACTGAGACGTTCTACGGCTTGGCTCATGTTCGCGTTCCTCCTCGATTGGAAACAGGATGGGCCATATGGAAGCGAATAAAAGGAGGTTGGTGACGAGTCTCGGTAGTGGAGTAGAAACGGATGGAAAAGCTTGCGCTATTCGCCATCGGCGCCGCTAAGCGCACTTGAGAGAAGGGGCATGATCGCCAAGAGATGACGTCCCAAGAACTCTAGCGCGTCGCTTGTCGCCCCACTCTGAACTCTCGTCGGTCTGGTCCATTTATTCGACTCGAGGATGTTCGTCCGTTCATCCGGCAGGCTGCATGATCGGCATTGGCGAGGCAATCGAGGCGACAAACATCGCTCAATATGAGTAGCCGACAGGCAATCTCTAATTGCGAGGAGCGGATAGAATTGGGTACGGTCAAGGGATGAAAACGCGATATGGCTACGCTGGCGTCCATATGTTCGACCGCACATCCAGCCTTAGCCGGTCGCTGTGTGTCAAAGCGATTTAGAGGCGCGACACCGCAAGCCAGTTAGAAATGCGACAGTGACGCGTCTTTTTGGCACGACCTTAGCACCCGATCGGGCCTCAGCTGGTCGTGGTTGCGCAGCCCGATGGGGTGCGATTTTATAGAGCTCCCCTGGCTTTAGCTTTGAGAGCCCGTCATCGACACAAATGCAAGGGAACGGTCCGACCGCTTGCGGACATTCGACATGCCGTGGCAGCTTGCTATGGTGAGCCAGCGCATTCCGATACACGTTTTCCGCGCTCTTCAATTCGTCAGGCGTGAGACGGTCGTGACCGCTGCGCCAATTGATCTCGTGGCAGGGTTTGAGAAGCCTCTGGTTCTCGTTGTCGACGGACGAAGCTTTGATCCCACTCGATCAAGAGTGCGCTCTTTGCGAAGCCGGCTATACCGTTGCTCCAGCACCTGTGCTGAGGCTGAGCGCTTGATCAAGGACAGCCCCGGCCGCTGCTGTTCTGGACGTGAAGTTGCGGGATGGTGACTGCGTTGAGGTCGCGAAGACCTTGACCGCGGGTACGTTGTTCATCCGGATGAGCGCTGAGCCGAGAAGCGGCCAAGAACGCTTGCCTGTATTCGAATCCTACGGGAACCGCGAAACGAGCGTCCAAGGGACGCAATTCTCCGACGTCGTTCACTCAAGCTCATCTCGCAACTTGAACGCTTGTATCAAGCCGCTGCGTGTGCGCCGGTGGACCGGATTGCTGCATCCAAACCACGTGCTCAGTTCCGCCCCCGCAATAACTCTACCGTCCGAAACGGCTTTCGCGCGCCAGGTCCACCCCACATGAAAGTTCCGCGAGCAGCACGGACGGAGAGGCCGGTCACAACTCCTTCGCGTGCTCTTTTACTACCGAATCAAGTGCCAGATGGAGAGGCACTGCCTTAGAGAACAGGAAGCCCTGCGCGGTTCTGCAGCCAAGCTTGTACAGAGTTTGCCGATCTGCCTCTGTTTCAACGCCCTCGGCCATGACCTCGATCCCGAGCGTCCTACCAAGATCAATCACCGCTTTGACAAGCAGCCGATCCTCCCGGGACTTGGCTAAGCCGCGAATGAAGCCCTGGTCTATTTTCACCTTCCTGATCCGACTGTCCTTGAGCGATGCCAACGTCGAAAAACCGGTGCCGAAGTCATCGAGCGCGATAGAAATGCCAGCATGTGAAAGCCGGCCGAGCTTTTCATCCACTCTGTCCGGATCCACCGGGGCTTCTTCGGTAATCTCGATGTCGAACATCGTTGCAGGGAGGTCTTTTGCCGCCAGACCATTAAGAATCATCTCGTCAATATCGCCAGCTTCCAATTCGCGCGGTGAAACATTCATCGCCACACGAACATCACGACAGTCAGCTTTGACCAAGCCCTCGATAAGAGCGCAACAGTCGGCGAATACCGTTTGAGTTAGCAGCTGAAGCATTCCAGTTTCGCGTGCCGCTGTCATGATCTCGGGCGGAGAAATGGGACCGTGAAGCGGGTGAGACCACCTTAGCAAGGCTTCAAAACCGACGACGGCCTCAGTTTCGAGTCTTACGATTGGCTGGAACCAAGGGACCAAGCTTCTCATCGTTATCGCCGAATGAAGATCGCGTTCGATTGACTGGCGGCGTTGCAGTTCCCGGGCTAGCTCGGCATCGAACAGACGAAATTCATTCCTGCCGCGGCGCTTAGCTGTGTAAAGGGCGATGTCGGCCCGCAACAACATTTCCGTTAGTCCGGGGTTTTCAGCCAAGTAGATTCCTATAGACGCTCCAATGCGGACCGATGCGATCCCAGGATAGGGGCGAGCAAGCTTGGCTATGAGATTGGACGCGAGATTGGTGGGAGAAGGAGAATTCTTTCGCGAAGAAAAAACCAGCACGAATTCATCCCCACCGATGCGGGCGAGCGTTGAGCCCTCCGGTGCTTCTTCCTCTATTCGGCGGGCGATCCTGACAAGCAGCTCGTCACCCGTTCTGTGACCGTAGGTATCGTTGACAGATTTGAACCCATCCAGATCAATCAGCATGGCGACCAAGGGCCCATCAGTGTTCTCAAACTGATCGATTGCATGTTCGAGGCCGCGCCTGTTGAGGAGCGCGGTAAGATGGTCCTCCCTGGAATTGCGCTCCATTTCCGCGGCAAGCCGCTCGGCTTGATGTCTCAGGCGGCTCGCGTCACGGAAGCGCGCTTGTCCAACGAACGAGGCTCGAACCAGGCCGCCCTCGAAAAGCAGGACGGCAAAAGCCAGAATGTAGTTTTCCAGGGTTCCCTTCGTCAGCAAGCATGCGGCGGCAATGAGGAGTGGCGGTGTGATGAAGTATATCGCTGCCGCAGCATATGAGCTGCCGTACGTGACCGCGCCAGCTGAAATGCCCGCCAGAATTATTAGATGCAGCGATGCTTGAGACGTCGTGTACCCAGCCGTTAGGATGGCAAGGAATGACCAGGTGAATCCCGCCAGAAGAGCAAGCCTGCCAAACCAGCGAAGCCGCAGCCAAACCCGTGTCAGATCATCCTGGACTCCGGGTTCCTTCAGCTGATGACGGGCGAGTGCAAGGCGGGCGGCATTTATCGCATTAACGACCGAAAACCAGGCCGCGCCAGCAAGACCGTTCCCGGAAAGGGCCTGCACGGTCAAAATCAGCCCGGACAGCACAATGCTTATCGGCATTGAGACGAAAAGGCCTGCCCTCAGATCAGCGAGCTGGTCCTGAAGGATTCTCGCCTCCAGCGGATCTTCTTTTTCCAGGGCTGGACGGGTCAGCTTGCTTACTCCTGCTTGTCCGCAGCCTACGCAGCCCCCCTGAAGGACGGGTTAATTCTTCAATCGGAGATCAGCGTCGGGAGCAGGATTACTCCGGCGCATGATGCACTCTCTCCCATCGCTCGGCCAGCACATCGCGCAAAAATGCAACTGCTGGTGCAGTATCACCGCTGGAGCTCCGCCGAAATCCCATGCCGGACAAGGGGAACATGTTGGGCAAAGCGAAGCCCCAGATGCCTTGCAAGCCGTGCCGCCAGGTGGTCTCTGGAGTAGAGTCCAACCAGTATGTTCGTTGCATGGTAGAGCGGCGCCGCCGACAGGCGCAGCCGCCTTTCGTATATGTGCAGCATGTCGGGGTCGCCAACATTGCGGCCGTCGCGGCACGCAGTCATGATTCCACGGGCGAGCTGCTTCTGGCTGCTGAGGCCGATGTTGAATCCGTGAGCGGTCACCGGGTGCATGCCGATGGCAGCGTCGCCGATGAGTGCGGCGCTCGGGGCCCGGAATTTGTGCGCCCACGTCGTGACCAGCGGATAGGTATGGCGCTTGCTTGCCAAGGTCATTTTTCCAAGGCGCCCTCGACACCGTTTCGTCAACTCCGACAGGAACAAATCGTCATCGAAGGCAAGCAGTCTATAGGCCTCGTTTGAGCGCAATGTGAGCAGCAGCGACGACATGCCCTCCGCGAGGGGCAATATCGCTATCGTCTGATGGTGATCGAACCATTCGATGGCGATCTGGTGGTGGGCGCGCTCGTGCCTCACTCGGCAAATCAGCATCGAGTGGCCAAGCCGGTTGATATCGGCGCCGATGCCCAGCAGATCACGCGTGGCGGACAAACGCGAATCCGCGGCAACAACAAGCCGAGCAGTTAAACGCGCGCCATTAGAGAGCGTTACGACTGCTCCTTCTTGGCTGTTTGTTGCATCGACGACCGAATGGCCGCACAACAGCCGGGCGCGATCCTGCAAGCGGACGATTTTGAACAGCGCTTCCCGGATCCGGCAATTTGGAACCAAAACCCCCAGCGGTTCTCCAGAGTTGCTGGGAGGATCGAAACGAAGAGCGAATGCGCTCGAGCCGTTGAGCACGCGCGCGCCTTGAAGTGCTGATTTGTCCGAAGCCGGGATGACATCCCAGGCGCCGAGCTCGCGAAGGGTTCTGATCGAAGCGTTGGTCAGCGCGATTTCGCGACCATCGAAAGCCGGATTCGCCAGACTATAGAATGTGTTCTGTTCAACAACTGCCACCTTGAGTTCGCTTTGGGCAAGCGACGCAGCGAACGAAAGGCCGACCGGCCCGGCTCCAACGACAACGATGTCAAAATTCTCGTCAGAGCCCATCAGCGTGCCGCCATCCCGTCGGCTATCCTCGTGTAACGGTGGAACTGAGCCGAGTGACATCCGCTGAGCTCCGTGCCCGCCGCATTGCCTAAAGGCGCTGGGCCGCGGGATTCGCATGGATCGGCAACGAAGCATGCAACCCGCTCAGAGGTGGATGCGGCTAACCGAACCCGCCCTTTCGCCGCGCAGCCGCGCAGATCGCCGCCAGCAAGCGAGACACTCGCGACGCTGGTCAGCCACGGCCGCGCCGCATCGATGGCCACATTCCACTTGGAACCCGTGCGCATAGCTACTCACGCTCCACGACGTCGAAGCGGGTTCTCTTGCTAGGGTATCGAACGTAGCGCTCTCTCTCGTCATCCCAGCCAAGGTAGCGGAAACTTTTATGCACGACCGCGCATATCTTCGCAAGAACCTGCTGCATGGCTTCGATGTCGATGTCCTTGCAATTCAGTCGCCGATAGAGCAAAGCCCACGCGGCGACATAGTCGTCGAAATAGCGCGCGTCACTCGAACCAATGATCAACTTCGGACGGTTGGTCGATCTCGAAAACGCACGTCCCAACCCCGATGATGCTCCGCAGCACGTTGACATCACGAGGATCTTCGGCGCTGGATCCGAGCCCTGGAACATTTCTACGAAGTCAGCCCAAAGTAGGCTACCTCGCCCACTGGATGAAGCGATCCCGTCTCCATTGCCGTGCCCAGCGATGTGAAGCACGTCGCACTTCGCCTTGTTCGCTTGGACTACAGCCTCACGAAAATGCTTTCGGTCCAAAGTAATGCGATAGTCCGAGTGGATGTTGAAAGCCTTTAACAACTGCTGCAGGATCGGTCCCTCGTGCTTGTCGTGGTAGTAGTCTTTCGCGTAGTGGCAGTCGATGATGTGAACGGTTTTCATGGCACTCCAGCCGTTTGTTCGTTGATCGTCGTGACGAGCGGACACCACGCGCCCGGAACCGCGTGACGTACGCTGAGTTCCGGTGCCGTCGCATAGCCTCAAGGCGCGGGCCGGGAATCCGGATGGATCGGGAACGACGCACACAACCCATCAAAGGCGAAAGCTGTTGATCGGCCCCCGTTTCCGCGCAGCCACGCTGATGGCCAGCCAGCAAGCGAGATACACACGACCCTGGTCAGGTAAATGGCTGCGCCGTAAGCACAAGGCATAGCCGACCACACGACAGAAAAACCCGGCACCGTGAAGGTGCTGATAATGACGACCAAACTTTCCGTGAGTCATGCATTTCTCCCTCGAAGACTGGTCTATAGACCACACCGATGAGTATGACCCTGATCTGGATCAGCCAGACATGACCAACCGGCACTGTCGGTTCTCGGTCGGGTGATCGATCGCGACGTTCCACTTTGGAACCCGTGCGCACATTGCCAAGCTCTCGTCGGCCACGCGAGGTACTTTCGTGGCATCAGCCGCCTCATATTGGTGCAATGGGAGGCAGTCCTTCGCACGACAGAGGCTTTTCACAAATCGATGTAGTGCGCAGCTTAGGTCAAGGTGGTCATGGAGCATGGACAGCTTGTTCCCGACCGAGCCGGCTCGACTGACGAGCGCGATCCGCGCATCTTATGCACAGCGGATTGAAATCAGCGTTCCGGTTTGTCGTCCCGATCAATTAGTATCCGCTCGGCGGCTCCGTCGAGATCTTCGTATTGACCGCTTCGCAATGCCCAGACGAAGCCGGACAGGCCCAATGCACCCAGAAAAAGGGCCACGGGTATGAGATAGAGTAAGGTCGTCACGAGGATTGTGCCGAATAGCTGACTGCGGAGCGTCTGACTTTTTGAATAACTTGCACCGTCGCATTCGCCATGAAGCCGTGCAAGCGCAATGCGTTTCCAATAACAAGCAGCGATGAGGCAGACATGGCAATCGCCGCTATCAAGGGCGTGACGTGCCCGAGGATGGCGATTGGTACTGCCACCGCATTGTAGACGATTGCGATTGCGATGTTCTGCCGGATCAGGTGTCCTGCCTTGCGCGAGACGCCCAGGGCGAGCGGCACCGCCAGGAGGCTTTCGCGCAGGAAGACGAAGTCTGCCGCGTTGCGGCCAATGTCGACGGCGGTGGCCGGTGCGATCGAGACATGCGCCACGCTCAGCGCCGGCGTATCGTTGAGGCCGTCGCCAACCATCAGAACCTTGTGCCCAACTTTCGCGAGGGTCTCGATGCGCTCGACCTTGCCCGATGGCAGCAGGCACGGAACGAAGTCGTCGATATCCAGCAGCTTTGCCACTTCGGCGCAGGCTGCGGCGGTATCGCCCGACAGCATTTCGATCGACACCCCGTCACCGTTCAACTGTTGGATGCCCGCTCCAGCGTCGGCGCGCAACGCATCCTCGAAAACGAAGGATGCGGCAATCATCCCGTTTCTCGTCAGGACCGTTCCGCCGTAGCCGTGTTTGCCTTCACCGCCAGTTCGAGCCTTCCAGCCGGCCCATCCGCGTCGACCCAGTCGCCAGGTGCTTCCCGCGTCAGTGGCTTCGATTCCAAACCCGGGATGCTCGGTCACAGTATCGAATTTGTGCTGCCCGCCAGGAGCGGCAAAACCGGCTATGGCCTTTGAAAACGGATGGCGGGAATGCGCAGCCATGTCGGCGGCGATTGCCAGCATCGCCGGATCAATCGAGTCCGCATTGACCAGCCGGGGCTGGCCGAGCGTGAGCGTGCCGGTCTTGTCGAACACGGCAGTATCGATCGCCGCGAGGCGCTCCATGGCCGAACCGTCCTTGACCATGATGCCGCTCTCGAAAAGCCGCCGCGCCGCGACCACCTGCACGATCGGCACCGCGAGGCCAAGCGCGCACGGGCATGTGATGATGAGAACGGCGATGGCGATCGTCATCGCCCGATGCCAGTCGCCGGTCGCCGCCATCCAGCCCAGGAATGTCACAAAGGCGGTGAGATGGACCACTGGGGCATAAAGCGCTGAAACGCGGTCGGCGATACGGCGATAGTGCGCGCGGCCGCCCTCGGCGGCCTCCATCAACCGGACCATTT
Source organism: Mesorhizobium sp. M6A.T.Cr.TU.016.01.1.1 (assembly GCF_003952585.1). NCBI lineage: Bacteria > Pseudomonadati > Pseudomonadota > Alphaproteobacteria > Hyphomicrobiales > Phyllobacteriaceae > Mesorhizobium > Mesorhizobium sp. M6A.T.Cr.TU.016.01.1.1. The sequence continues at coordinate 3,592,714 of NZ_CP034452.1, read as the reverse complement.
CCGCGAGAAACGAATCCTTTGCGGCGGCTGTCGCCTCAATCGTCAGCGGGCCGGTAAGGTTGAGCACGCCGGCCTGTACTGCTTCGCCCGGCGCCACGTTTTTCGGCGTGCTTTCGCCTGAGGCCAGCGAGCAGTCGAGATCCGACGTTCCCTGGATGATCTTGCCGTCGACGGGGATCCTCTCACCGGCCGCGATCAACAACCGCATGCCTGGTTCGATCTCGCCGACCGGCAGATAGTCGCGCGCGCCGTCGCCGCGCATCACCATGGCGCCACGCGCGGCCAGCTGAGACAGGCCCTTCACGGCAGTCCGGGCACGCTCCCGCATCACATGATCCAGCGTGCGCCCGATCAAAAGGAAGAACAGCAGCGATACCGACGCGTCGAAATAGGCGTGGTCGCCATGATTGATCGTCTCATAGAGGCTCATGGCATAGGCGAGCGAAACACCGACCGCGATGGGCACGTCCATATTCATGCGACCATGGCGCAAAGCATTCCAGGCCGAACGGAAGAAGATTCCGCCGGCGAAGGCGAGGGCAGGAATGGCGATCAGCGCCGAGACCCAGTGAAACAGGTCGCGGGTAGCACCTTCGGCGCCGGACCAGACAGAGACCGAAAGCAGCATGATGTTGCCCGCCGCAAAGCCGGCAACAGCGACGGCGCGGATCAGTTCGGCAAGCGTCTTGTCCTTGTCATCGACCTCGGGTGTGAACAGATGCGCCTCGTAGCCCAGCCTGCCAAGCGCGGCGACGAAGGGTGGCACCTCGTCTCCTCGCCACCGGACCGCGACCCGCTTCGTCGACAGGTTGACGCGCGCGCTTTCGACGTGATCGAGCTTTCCAAGTGCCGCCTCGATCGTCTGGATGCAGGCGGCGCAATGAACCGTCGGCACTGAAAGATCGGTCTGCCGAAGATTGTCGCCAAGCGATCGGCTCGCCAACCTGATCTCCTGGCTGGATGGCAGGACCGACGTGGCGCCGTTCAGATCCAGCGCCATTTCAGCGCCCGGTGCACAACAGCTCATTGCAGCGCTCCATGGGAAATCATAATCCTGCGGACGTCGCGATAGGGTCGTGTCAGGCCGGCATCGGCGTCGACTTCGACGATCCAGACGCCGTCCTTCGGCATATGCTGGGCGGCGAACTCCTGGCCGGAGGCGAGGGCGAGCGTGACGGACTTGTCCTCTTTCTCGTAGGCGGGATGACGAAACAGCACCTTGACGCCGTGCAGAGGAACCGGCTTGCCGGCGGCGTCGGTGAGGCTGTAGCGGACTTCGCCCCATGCGATGGTCAGCTTGCCGGTCCAACCGAGCGCTGCTTGGGCGCGGCCGGCCTCGGCCTCCTTGTTGAATTGCTGGCTGGCCACATAGGTGTTCTCGACGACGAGGCCGGTCCAGCTCGTATTGGCGAGCGTGGCCATGGTCAGGTTGACGGCGATGACCACCCCGAAGAAGGTGAGAATGATGGCCAGCATGTGCCTGCCGGTGAATTCGCGAAGCTTTTGGGCATTGGCGGTCATTTGGCGGCCTCTGGCGCGTTGAATGTGGCGGTGTATTCGTTCGACTCGAAGCTCGCCTTATCCTCGACACGGAACTTGAAGGTCTGTGCCGGGGCGTGGATCTGGTCCGCGGGCTGGCGAACGAAGACCTTCAACGTTTTCAGGCGGTCGGGTTCGACCGGGATGGCGAAAGACCGGCCCGCCGGGATGTCGTCGCCGACGACGACCATGTCGGCACCCTTCAGACCCTGCATGGTGACGACGATTGTCCTTGGCTCAGGGATCATGTTGAGCAGCTTCACGGTATAGCCATTGCGGATGGAGCCATCGGATAGCGTGACGAATTGCGGATTGCGGTCATGCAGCACGTTCAGTTCGAGCCGATCGCGCGTCAGCAGCGAATAGAGCAGGCCCAGCCCGATCAGCGACCATAGGCCCATGTAGATGTAGGTGCGCGGCCGGAAGATCTTGCGAATGTGAAAATGCGCCACCTGATCGGAGAAGGTGCCGACAGCAGTCCTGACCAGCGACGGATTGATTGAACTGGAGCCGCCTGCGGTCGCCAGCATCATGTTGGCGTTGTAGTCGGAGAGCGTCGCGTAGGAGATCAGCCCGCGCTCCTTGCCGAGCTTGTCCATGACGCCGTCGCAGGCGTCGATACACAGCGCGCAGGTAATGCATTCGAGCTGCTGGCCGTCGCGAATGTCGATTCCCATTGGGCAGACCGCGACGCAGGCATTGCAGTCGACGCAGTCGCCGACGGACTGCCCCGAGGCTTGCACCTTCTTGGCGTGGCGCGATCGCGGCTCGCCGCGCCAGTCATTGTAGGTGACGGTGAGCGAATTCTCGTCGAGCATGGCTGCCTGGATGCGCGGCCATGGGCACATATAGGTGCAGACCTGTTCGCGCATCAGGCCGCCGAACGTGTAGGTGGTCGCCGTCAACACGGCGATGGTGATGTAGGCGACAGGTGCGGCGGTACCGGTGAAAAGCTCGCCCATAAGTGTCGGTGCATCAGCGAAATAGAAAATCCAGGCGCCGCCGGTCGCCGCAGCGATGACCAGCCAGACGGCATGCTTCGATACGCGCAGCATCAGCTTGCGGGCGGTCCAGGGACCAGCGTCAAGTTTCATTCGGGCGTTGCGGTCCCCCTCGATCGCACGTTCAACGAGAAGGAACAGATCGACCCACACGGTCTGCGGACATGCATAGCCGCACCAGGCACGGCCGACAGTCGAGGTAATCAGGAAAAGTCCAACGCCGGCCATGACCAATAGGCCGGCCACATAGAAGAATTCCTGCGGCCAGATCTCGATGAAGAAGAAGTAGAAGCGCCGATTGGCGACATCGAGCAGCACGGCCTGGTCCGGGGCAAATGGACCGCGAGCCCAAGGCAGCCACGCAGCCAGGTAATAGATGCCAAGGGTGATCGTCATCACCAGCCATTTGAAGCGACGAAAGTTGCCCGAGGCGCGCTTCGGAAAGATCTTTTGACGCGCGGCATAAAGGGGCTTGCGGGTTTTGGCGGAATTGACAGTTTCTGTTTCGAGCCGTGTCAACTGCGTCTTGTCACGCACGTGCAACTCCACTTTCCCAGCCAATGTCAGGGGCACCTGTCGAAAAGCCTCGCGGTAGGACAGCCTTGGCGGGTTGTGCAGATCGCATTAGGAATGGTGTCGAGGCCCGGCTCACGCCGGGCCTCGTCCGCTTGGCAGGGGGGACCGAAGAATAGGGCTTCCATTCCTATTCTCCGCCGCCAAGCGAATGGACATAAACTGCAAGTTCCTTGACCTTGATTTCGCCGAGACGGCCAACCCAGGCCGGCATGATACCCTGCTTTGGCGCACGAACCTGGGCGGCGATGGCCGTCTCGCCGGACCCGTAAAGCCAGATCGCGTCGGTCAGGTCGGGGGCGCCGAATTCCCTGTTGCCTTTTGCATTGTCGCCGTGACAGGCGACGCAGTTCTCGGCAAAGACCTTGGCGCCGGGTTGGATCAGACTTGCATCGCGGACCTTGCCGGAAAGGCTGGCCACGTAGGCGCTGACTTGTGCGATCTGGTCGGCGGCGATGATGTCGCCGAAGGCCGGCATTTCTGACAGTCGCGTGTCCGGATCGGAAGCAAAGCGGAGGCCGTGCGTGATCGTCTGCTGGATCTGGTCGGGGCTGCCGCCCCACAGCCAGTCATCGTCATTCAGGTTGGGAAAGCCCTTCGATCCCTGAGCGCCGGAGCCGTGGCATTGCGTACAGTTGACCTTGAACGCGGCAGCCCCGGCAGCGACCGCGAATTCGCGCAAGTCATCGTCAGTCAATATCTCCGACACGCTCTTTGCCTGGATGGCTGCAACATACTTGCCATTGGCGGCCTCGGCCGCGGCAAGGTCGTTCTTGACGTCCTTACGGCTTGAATAGCCGAGCATGCCCTTGGTTGCCGAGGTCAGCATCGGCCATGCCGGGTATGCGGTCGTATAGACGAGCGCCCACGCTATGGTGACGTAGAAGGTAATCACCCACCATCGCGGCAGAGGATTGTTGAGCTCCCTGATGCCGTCCCATTCATGCCCGGTGGTTGAGACGCCGGAGACCTCATCGATGTGCTCGTCGCTCATGATCACTCGTCCTCGAGCGGAATGCGGGCAGCTTCGTCGGCCAGCCTTCGGCTGCCGGGGCGTAGGGCAAAGGCGATGCACCCGACGAAGAACAGCGCCATCGCAACCAGGCCCCAGCTGTCGGCAAACGCCCGCATCAAATTGTAGGTCATCAGCGTTCTCCTCAGCGGTAGCCGGCGGCTTCGTCGTAATTTTTGAAGTCGACCAGTGTGCCAAGCATCTGCAGGTAGGCGAGCAGGGCATCCATTTCGGTGACCTGTTGCGGGTTGCCGTCGAAGTCGCCGATCTTGGCTTTGGGGTAACGCGCCTCAAGGCCTGATGTGTCGGCATTGGGATCGGCCTGCGCCGCCAAATCGGCATTGGCGTGCGCGATCATGTCATCGGTGTAAGGGACGGCTACACGCCTGTTGGCGATCAGATGCGTCGAGAAATCCTTCACGTCGATCGGCGTGTCTTTCAGGAACCCATAGCTCGGCATGATCGATTCCGGCACCACCGAGCGCGGGTCGGTAAGATGCGCGACATGCCATGCATTCGAGTAGCGGTCGCCAACCCTGGCGAGATCCGGCCCGGTGCGCTTCGATCCCCACTGGAAGGGGTGATCGTACATGGACTCGGCAGCCAGGCTGTAGTGGCCATAGCGCTCAACTTCGTCGCGGAACGGCCTGATCATCTGGCTATGGCAGAGAAAGCAGCCCTCGCGCATATAGATGTTGCGCCCGACAAGTTCGAGCGGCGAATAGGGGCGCATCCCTTCCACCTTCTCGATCGTATTGTCGAGATAGAAGAGAGGCGCTATCTCGACGATACCGCCGACCGTCACCACGAGCAGCGAGCCAACGAGAAGAAGCGTGGCGTTCTTCTCGATGATTGCGTGTTTGTCCATCAAGCCCATCACCTGGCTCCTGATCGCGCAGGTCGGATGGCGACGGGGCTCGGCATCGGCTCCTCCTCGCGCTGGTGGCCGAGGATGGTCATGGTGATGTTCCAGGCCATGATCAGGGCGCCGGAGAGGTACATGGCCCCACCGATGGCGCGCATGACGTAGTATGGGTGCATGGCAGCGACGGTTTCGGCGAAGGAATAGACCAGGAAGCCCTGCTGGTCGTATTCACGCCACATCAGGCCCTGCATGATGCCTGACACCCACATGACCGAGGCGTAGACGACGATCCCGAGTGTCGCCAGCCAGAAGTGCCAGGTGACGAGCCGCAGCGAGTAGAGCCGGTGACGGTTCCAGAGCTTCGGCACCATGTAGTAGATTGCGCCGAACGAGATCATGCCAACCCAGCCGAGCGCGCCCGAATGGACGTGGCCGATGGTCCAGTCGGTATAATGCGACAGCGAATTAACCGCCCTGATCGCCATGATCGGGCCTTCGAAGGTCGACATGCCATAGAAGGCGACGGCCATCACCATCATGCGGATGATCGGATCGGTGCGCAGCTTGTCCCAGGCGCCGGACAGCGTCATCAGACCGTTGATCATGCCGCCCCATGACGGCATCCACAGCATGATCGAGAACGCCATGCCGAGCGTCTGCGCCCAGTCGGGCAAGGCGGTATAGTGCAGGTGATGCGGGCCAGCCCAGATGTAGAGAAAGATGATCGCCCAGAAATGGACGATCGACAGCCGGTACGAATAGACTGGCCGGTTCGCCTGCTTGGGCACAAAGTAATACATCATGCCGAGAAAGCCGGCGGTGAGGAAGAAGCCGACCGCGTTGTGGCCGTACCACCATTGCGTCAGCGCATCTTGGACACCGGAAAAGGCGGAGTAGCTCTTGGAGCCCAGGAACGAGACTGGCATCGACAGGTTGTTGACCACATGCAGCATCGCGATGGTCACGATGAAGGAGAGGTAGAACCAGTTGGCGACGTAGATGTGCGGTTCCTTGCGCTTCAGGATCGTGCCAAGGAATAGGATAAGGTAAGCGACCCAGACGATGGTCAGCCAGACATCCACATACCATTCGGGTTCGGCGTATTCGCGGCCCTCGGTGATGCCGAGCAGATAGCCGGTCGCGGCCATGACGATGAAAAGCTGGTAGCCCCAGAAGACGAACCAGGCGAGATCACCGCCGAAGAGGCGGGCGCGGCAGGTGCGCTGCACGACATACAGAGACGTGCAAAGCAGCGCGTTGCCACCGAAGGCGAAGACGACACCGGATGTATGCAGCGGCCGCAAACGGCCGAAATTGAACCAGGGCTGGATGTTGAGATCGGGATAGGCGAGCTGAAGCGCGATCACCACGCCGACCAGCATGCCGACGACACCCCAGAACACGGTGGCGATCGCGCCGTAGCGGATCGGACCGTCCATGTGAGCGGATGGGTCGATCGGAGCTGCTGGCTTGAACTCCGTGTTGCGCAACAGGATCGCAGTGAAACCAGCCACTGCGAAGAACAACACCCACATATGTCGGCGGAAAGGTTCATCCACGCCGAAGCCGGCGGCCACCAGGGCCGCAAAAGCGAACACGCTTAGAAGGACGATCTCAGTGCCGAATTTCATTGCAGATCCCGATCTCGAATCTGGTGGATGCCAAATCCGCAGCGCACTAATTGCGCAGCCGCCGCCCCCTCGCCCTGATCTATGTCAGGCCGCACGATTTTGTGTCGGCGGCGCAATCAGCAGGTGGCGAATGAACGAGGAACGCAGCGCGGGCTCACCCCCTCATGGACAAGGGAGGCGTTCCCTGGGTTGGGCGGGCGCAGACGCGATCGATTGAGGCGAAAGCTGAGGCTCTGCGACGCGTTGGATGCTATTGCCGATGCCCTACCAAACGTTGTTCGAATCCCATTGGAAACGAACGCGATCGTTCGGCCGAGCCGTGGCAGCTTAAGGACCGTGCTTCGCCGGTATGTGCCGAAATACACCTGGCGATTGGTCATCGTCCCTATCAAAGCCCGAAAGCTGTCACGACCGTGACGCCGCTTCTTCGAAGGCGCGGCGAGATCGCATTAGAAGGCAAACACGGCCCGCCCCGGAGCCATGCGACATGGGCCTCGCCGCTTAGGGCCGCTCGCGTCCGCCGCCACAGCGCTTCTCCAGACGGCTTATGCTGTCCACCGTCACATGGCGTGCGTTCTCAATCCGAATCACCCCGTCAGCCCGCAATCGCGTCAGTTGGCGGCTCACGGTTTCGTTGGTAATTCCAAGGAAATCAGAGATTTCGGCACGCGTCAGCGGCAGATCGAAGGACGCTGACCTGGAAGCCGCGTCGAGACTGGAATCGATATTCCGGGCCATCATGAGGAGAAAACTCGCCACCTTTTCCGGAGCTGTCTTGCGCCCCAGCGTCACCATCCACTCGCGCGCCTCATCGAGTTCATTCAGCGTCTGTTTGAGCAGGCGATGCTCGAATTCCCGTGACGCCTTCATCATCCGTTCGACGGCCGCTCGCGGAAACGAGCACAGCGTGACTGCTGTTGCCGCTTCCGCATTGATCGAGCTTTCCACCTTGAAAGGACGTCCCAGAAAATCCGGTGCAAACTGGAGACCGACGATCTGCTGGCGCCCATCCGACAGGCTCTTTGATAGCTTTACCACGCCTGAAAGCACGTTCGAGTAGCTGTCGACGTTCTGTGCCTCGCCGGTCAACTCCATTCCTGACTCGATCCGGCGACGCGAGCAAGTCTTGGCGAGCCCAACCAAATTGTCTGGATCGAGCGCACCGCAGACACCGCGACGCCGTGCCTCGCAAGGGAGGCAAAGAACAGGAATGCCGGAAGTATGAATGTCTTGCCGAAAGGTCATGCGTTCGCTTTACCCGATCCTAACTGCCGGCAGGATACCCATCCAGGGTAGAGAAGTCCTGCGGCGGTTTGTCCATGCGCGCGGCTGATCGAGATCAGGGTCTGCTTCAGCGATGCGTGCAGTGTTCGGCGGGCAACACGGTGAACGCGAGATGCAATCGGAAATAGCTGTCAAACTCAGCGAGAACGTCCCACGCTACACCAGCTATCCGACGGCGCCGCATTTCCATTCCGGGGTCGATGCTGCCATTTACCGTGGCTGGTTGGAGGCGCTGGAAAGTGGCGACGAAATCTCGCTGTATTTGCACATTCCTTACTGCGACAAGCTCTGCTGGTTCTGCGCCTGCCACACCAAGCAGACGCACCAATATGAGCCGGTGGCCGCTTATCTGCGCTCGCTGAATGCCGAAATCGTCACGATTGCCGGTCTGGTGAGCGGCAAGGCACATGTCCGTGCAATCCACTTCGGTGGCGGTTCGCCAACGATGCTGAGGCCCAATGACATGGTTGCTCTTGGAGCGGCCTTGCGGGACAGCTTCGACCTTCTCCCGGATGCTACGGTCAGCATCGAAATCGGAACCAACGACATGGACAAGGCGCGCCTTGATGCGCTTGCTCAAATCGGCGTAACGCGGGCGAGCCTCGGCGTGCAGGATTTCGATCCGCAAGTGCAAAAAGCAATTAATCGTGAGCAAAGTTTTTTGCAGACCAAGGCAGTCGTCGACGGGGTTCGTTCGCGGGGCGTTGAATCGGTCAATCTGGACCTGCTCTACGGGCTCCCGAATCAGACACGCGAGACGATCTGTTCCACGGTGGCGCAGGCACTGACCTTGGAACCAGACCGGATGGCTCTGTTCGGCTACGCACATGTGCCCTGGTTCAAGAAGCATCAGACGATGATCGACGAGGCATGGCTGCCGAGTCCCACCGAGCGTTTCGCCCAATCTCAACTCGCGGCGCGGGCAATTGTCGCCAAGGGATATGAGGCAATAGGACTCGATCATTTCGCGAAGCCCGACGATGCGCTGGCCATAGCGGCCCGCGCAGGGGTTTTGCATCGCAATTTTCAGGGCTACACCGAGGATCGCTGCCCGACACTGATCGGACTTGGCCCTTCGTCCATCGGTCGTTTTCGCCAAGGCTACGTGCAGAACATGGCTTCGACTGCCGGGTACGGGCGCATGGTTGCGGATGGCGGGTTGGCTGCCGTCCGGGGCGTTGCCCTTTCCGACGACGATCGCGTCCGTGGCTGGATAATCGAGCGGCTGATGTGTGATTTTGCCTTCTCGGCAGTCGATCTGGTGGAGCGGTTCGGCAAAGCCGGCGAGAAGCTCCTTCATCGCTCGAGGTCCATCGCCCTCCACGATCCTGCCCGAGCGCTTGAATTCGATGGCGACAGTTTCGTCGTACGGGCTGAAAGTCGCCCCTTCGTTCGAACCATCGCGGCCAAGTTCGATACATATTTCAAAGGGGGAACGGCGAGGCACTCGGTGGCGGTCTGAGCAAAGCACAGTGCGCTCGCCGTTTGGTCGATCGCGAACCAGCTGCGTTTCATTTTGACCGCTCATAGGCGACTACCGCATCCAATCGAAAATGCAAACTTAGGCTGTTGCGCGGTATTTCCTTCCACATCCTCTCTTACGCATACCTGCATTCCAAGGTGTTTGATCCTATGCTTCGCGAGGGGCAGGTAGGCCGCGACAGCTAGGCAATGTTCCAGCTGCCTCTAGCGGAGGAGTCACGATTTTTCGGCAAGCTCCGTCGGCAGACCTTCTTTTCGGGCCTTGGCAAAGGCTCGGTCGCCTTCCAGAAACGCCGCCAGCATGAAAGGGATGAGTTCTGCCACGGTTTCAGACTGACGATAGGTCTGACGGTAAAGTGCAGCATACTCCTTGAGTGTTTGGCCCAGCTCCGCGCTGACGGTAATGGTGATCTTCGAAGCTGTTCGGTCTGGAAGCTTTCCAAGTTTCAGGTCAGCCATGGTAACTCCTGCTCAACTCGCGTATGGCCGCAGCACGATGTCCTTGTGCACGATGACGCGCAGTGGCCAACCTGGGCGGACGATGATGGTGGGCTGGATATTGAGGTTTTTTTCGGTGATGCGCTGGCCGGCTCGACTGGCGTTCTGCTGGGCTGATTCCCGGATCGCCTTGACCAGATCGCTCTCGTTTTCGCCGAGGCTGAATTCCGTGCCGACACCGAGCAATGTGGCAAGCGCCACCCCCTTGATCAGCTGCCAGGTGTGGAAATCGACTTTGTCTTCCAGCCCTGCGTAGCCGGCGGTGTCGCTCGCGGGCAGATTGTCGATTTCGACCGACGAGCCGTCGGGCAGCAGAATGCGCTGCCAGACCAGCAGCGCTCGCTTTTGCCCGAACGCGACGACGCTGTCGTAGACGCCGATAAGACGTGAGCCCTGCGGAATCAGCAATATGTTGCCCGTGACCGTGTCGTGCACATTCTCGGTGACTTGCGCGACGACAAGGCCCGGCAAATCGGAATTGATGCCGGTGATCAGGCTGGCGGCAATCACGCTGCCAGCCATCAGTTGATACGGCGAGATCGGCGTCTGCAGCGCATGCGGATTGTAGATCCCGCCAGTGCTCCGCTGGCTGAGGAAATCAAGCTTTCGCTGCTGATTGTTGTGGTCGCTTTCCGCCGGCGCCACCGAGGCTGACGCGCGTGCTGCTTCGGATTGGGGAAGTGCCTCAAATGGATGCTGAGCAGTTTGCACGCTCTCACCGACATCTGTCTGTTGAGCTCGATTTTCGACGCGGAAAAGCACCTGCGATTCACGCGCTTCGATCGCCTGCTGCGCTAGACGCTGCTCCTCGGCCGAGATGTCTTGGCCCGGCACGATGCCGAGCTGGCGCTGCCGCTCGAGGATGGGGCGACCGAGGTCGCCCGGCAAAGGTGGCCCAAGGACGGGAGACTTCGGCTTCATGCCGGAATAGTCATGGGGAAGCGTATCGAGTCCCTCGACGGTTGGTTTGCGCTCAGTGCTGTAGAGATCTTCCGCCTGATCCCTGATGCGAAGGGCCGGCCCCTGGAGCGCCATCATGGCAACGCCGAACACAGCGCCGGATCCGAGCGCTGCGATCGCGATGATCACACCGCGCCTGAACCGCACCACGCGGCGGGGAGAGGCCCGAAGCTGCAGTTCCTCGGGATCCAGTTTCGGCGGGATGCCAGAGCGGGAATTTTCGATCATGAGCCCTCACCTCACCGGCTGGAACGCGAAAAGAGCGAGATCCGCCGTAGCGGTTGCCTGTCGTCAATCCTGCTGATGCGGATCACCTGCTGCTGCTTGGTGCCGAGGCGAAGTTCGGCCGCGGCGAAGAGCCGATCGACGATGTAATAGTTGCCGCGCACGCGATAGTTGACGAGCTCGCTGCTCCCATCTGCGCCGACGATGAAGAGTGGTGGCGCCTCGCCCTGATCTATGCGACGAGGGAACTCAATATAGACCTTGCTGCCGTCGTCGAAGGCTCGCGTCGGTCTCCAGGGCGGTGTGTCGCCACTGATCGAGTAGCGAAAGCGAAGGTTTTCGAGCGCGATATTCGACGCGACCGGTGTAACTGCCTCGGCTTGAGCATTGCGCTGGCGAAGCGCGATGATCTGGTCTTGGCTGTAGGTCCAGGAGATTGCCGCCATTGCTGTCTTCTCGGTGCTTTGAAGCTGCAAATGATAGGTCCGCCGGTCCGTCGTAATGACGACATTGGTGGCAAGACCCGGCGCGAAGGGTTTCACCAGAACATGGGTGCGCTGATTGTCACCGGTGCCGCTTGCAGTATCGCCTATGACCCAGCGCACGGTGTCGCCAGCCGACACGGCGGTTAGTTTCTCGCCCGGCTGCAGAGCGATGTCGGTCACGCGCTCCGGCGCGGCATAGAGCTGATAAAGCGCGCCATCGGTGAAGGGGTAGACTTGCACGGCATTAACATACCCGTACTTGGTGGGTTGCTGGGTCGCGGCTTTGTTGGCATCAGCGACGCGTTCTTCAGGGGGGCGCTTGTCCTCGGCCTTGCCGGGCTCGGGCTGCAATTGGCCAGGCAGCGGCAGTGGTTTTGGCACCTCGACAATTCTAATCGGCCTCTCCTGCGCCTTCTCGATCGCGGCCGGTTTGAAGTCAGCAGCGTCATAGGAAATCTCAGGCGGCGGCACCTTCTTCGATGCACAAGCGGAAACGACCGCTGCCGACACCGATAGGATCAGCACGGCACGAATCGGTGACATTTTATCTTTCATTGGTGGACTCCGTCGGAGAAAGGGGGGGTGGGACGGCGCTGTCGAGCTCGCGTGACCAGTCAATGGCGTTGATGAAGACGCCGAGCGGATTCTTGCGCAGCTGATCCGTATTGCTTGGCGAGCGGATCACGATCGTGAGGATCGCAGTCCAGCGCATCGTGCTGGCAAGGCTTCCGCGCTCAAACACCTGCTCGGTCCATTTGACCTGGAATGAACTTTCGGAGGCCCTGACCACGCTGGTGACCTGTACCGAGACACTGCGCGTTCCGATCTGACCGAAGGGGTCGTTCGCCTTGGCGTATTCGTTGAGGAAGAGCGCTGCGCGATCGCTAGCAAAGTCGTAAGCTGCCAACCAGTTCTGCCGTACCAAAACCGGATCGGTGGAAACGGAACGGACATTCTGGATGAAGCGGCCGAGATGCCAGGCGATCTGAGCATCCGAGGGCTCATAATTCCGGATTGCCGGCGCGACGGCGCGCGTCTCGCCGAAGCCATCGACCTCGACGACGTAAGGCACGACACGGCTTTGCATCGACTGCCATACGAGTCCGCCGGAAAGTCCGGTCGCCAAGGCCAGGCACCCAAGGGCCATGAGCCGCCAGTTCCTGGCCTGCAGTCGAGATGAGCCGATGCGCTCGTCCCACAGCTGGGCGGCTTTTTGATAGGGCGTGACCGGTTCGGGTGTTTTGCCGTAACGGTGCACGGGTCGCTTGAAGAGCATCTAGTCATCCTTGTCGTTGAGAGAGGGGTTGGCGCTGCCTCCCGGCCGGTCTCCGTCTCGGACAGCTTGCATGGCAGCGTGGCGATGTGCACGGGCGGTCTGTTCAGAACGTAGGCGCCTTGCCCACGTCGGCGCCGAAACAGTGGCCGAACCGGCAGAGCGTTCGGTCATTGACGCGGTCGGCGTGCCGCCGGTCGCGGTCCACGCGGCATCGCGCCCGGCATCGGCGTTGCGCCCAACACTTGCAGTGGCGGATCGCGCTACGCGTATAGCGGCGCCGCCAGCGGCACTGGTTACACCATGCATTCCAGCAGCCACACCGGAGAGGCCAACGTCGGGCGAGGTTGCGCGCCCGATCTGCCAGGACGTGGAAGCAGCCGATCCCATTGTTGTGCCGGCGCGGATGGCGGCGAGACCGCCGCTGGTTGCCATACGCGCGCCAGAAAATGCCGTGCCTCCAGCAACGAGTGATACACCCGCTGCCGCCGCGGTCGTGCCGAGGGCGGCGCCCGCGCCAAGCTGCGGTGCGCCTGAGACAAGACCCGACGCGATCCCCGGCCCAAAAATGCCAAGGCCAAGCAGTGCCAGTGCGCCCAGTACCTGGGACATGGCAGCGGCCAGATCCGGCTCCTTGCCTTGCAATGCGGAAGCGAACTCCCCGAAGAGCGTGGAGCCGATGCCGACAATGACGGCGAGCACCATCACCTTGATGCCTGACGAGATAACATGGCCGAGCACGCGTTCGGCTAGGAAGGCTGAACGGTTCCAAAGTGCGAATGGAACCAAAACAAAACCTGCCAGCGTGGTGAGCTTGAACTCAAGGATGGTGATGAAAAGCTGGATGGAAAGGATGAAGAAGGCGATGATGACCAGGAACCAGGCCATCAGCAGCACGAAGATGGTCAGTGCGTTGCCGAAGATTTCCGGGAAGCCCAGGAGCTGACTGGCTTGGTCAAGCATTGGCCAAGCACCTTCGAAACCGGTCGCGGCAATGCGGCCCGGGCGCAAGAGATTGTCTGCCGACAGATTGCCGGCCGACGCCTTAATCCCGAGACCGGCAAAAGAACGATAAACGATATCGGCGAGGTTCTTGAAATTGTTCAGGATGAAGGCGAAGACGCCAACATAGAGCACCTTGCGGACAGGCCGGCCGAGAACGCTGGTTTCGTCGCCGAGCGCCCACGCCAGGCCGGCAAGTGTGATGTCAATGCCGATCAGAATGGTAGTGAGGAAGGCGACGTCGCCCGATAGCAGACCGAACCCGCTGTCGATGTAGCGGATGAAGGTCTCCATGAAGCGATCGATGACGCCAAGGTCGTTCATGCCGCTGCCTTCCTCGTCGTGATGAACTCGTGATTAATTGCCGGGATAAGCCGAGCCGGTACCCAAGAATCGCTTCGTCATCTCGCGGGCGGCTTCCTCTGACTGGGCCTTGCGGGCGGCATCCTCGGCCTCAGCTCGAAACTGCGTTGCGAGCAGCGTCTGGATCTGCATCTGCTGCTTTGTCGAAAGCGCCATCAGCTGGTTGGTGGCCTGGCTTGCCTGAAGCGCACCGGCCGCCCCTTGGCTGCGGTTGACGAGATCGGCGAGCAGATCGCCGTCGGCGCGGACGTTCTCGACGATTTGCGACTGGACCCCCATGGTCTGGCGGAACGCCTGCATGGCGGTTTGCCAACGCTCGCGCGCAGCACTCGCCACATCGCTGACCTTGATCGTGGCGTCGTAGCTTTCCGGATATTGGCTGCGCCACTGGTCTTGAAGCTTGCCCAGATCAAAGCTGAGGCCACTCGCCTGGTCCATCAAGCCGTCGATGCGATGGAGCGAACCGGTGAGTTGGCCAACGGAAGAGAAATCCAGACGCTGAAGATTGCGCGCCATGTTCTGCAGCATGGTCGCCTGATTCTGCAGCGACTGGATCTGGTTGTTGATCTGCTCCAATGCGCGCGCGGCCGTCAGCACGTTCTGCGCATAATTGGACGGATCGAACACGATAAGGGCGTAGGCGGGCTGCACATAGTCGGCCATAGGCTTGGCGATCAGGGAAACGGTGATCAGGCCGGAGAGAAGGCGTCGCCGCATCATGCTAATTGCTCCTTGTCTGGTTGAGGGAATTGCTTGAGAAGTTCGCCGGCCCAATCGAGGCCGCGCGCGATCAGGAACTGCGAGGCAAAGCTGCCTTGCCCGTCTTCGGACATGATCCTGTCGATCAGAGTCTGCGTGGCCGGATCGGAAGCACCGCAAAGCGCAAGAGCGATGGGGCCAAGCTCGAGCTCGAACAGACGGTTGCCGCGGCGCGATTGCAGATAATACTGACGCTTCGGCGTGGCGCGGGCGATCAATTCGATCTGCCGCTCGCTTAAACCGAAGCGCTCGTAGGCTGTGCGCGCCTGGGGTTCCACGGCACGATCATTGGGAAGGAAAATGCGCTGCGGGCAGCTTTCGATGATTGCCGGCGCTATGCCAGAGCCCGCGATATCAGCCAGCGACTGCGTAGCGAAGACAACCGACACGTTCTTCTTTCGCAGCACCTTCAGCCATTCGCGGATGCGGGCGGCGAACAGCGGATTGTCGAGATAGACCCACGCCTCGTCGAGCATGATCAGCGTGGGCCGTCCGTCGAACCGTTCCTCAAGTCGCTGGAACAGATAGGTAAGCACCGGCAGCAAAGCGCCTTGGCTGTGCATTAACTCCTCGGTCTCGAAACACTGCACATCCGACAAGGCCAGCCCATCATGATCGGCATCGAGCAGGCGGCCGAAGGGACCGTCGAGCGTGTAGGGCATCAATGCGGTCTTCAGCGCATTGGATTGAAGCAGGACCGAAAGACCGGTCAGTGTGCGTTCCTGCGCCGGCGCGGTGGCAAGGCTGGCCAGCGCTGACCAAATAGCCTCCTTCACCTCCGGCGTGACGGTGACGTTCTCGTGGGCAACAAGGCTGGCGATCCATTCGGCCGCCCAGCTTCGGCTAGCCTGGTCGTTGATGCTGCGCAGTGGCTGAAAGGCAAGGGAACCGTCCGCTCCTAGCGCGTGGTGTTCTCCACCCATGGCAAGTGTTGCAGCACGGGCCGAATTGCCTTTGTCGAAGACATAAACCTGGGCGCCGGCATAGCGCCTGAACTGCAGAGCAATCAGAGCAAGCAGAACCGACTTGCCGGCGCCGGTCGGACCAACAACCAGCATGTGGCCGACATCTTCGACGTGGGTGGAAAGCCGAAACGGTGTCGACCCACTGGTCTCGGCAACGAAAAGCGGTGGCGCTTCGGTTTGGGTGACTTTAGCGAGATGCTCGTTTGTCGCAGGACCGGCCCAAACCGACGACAGCGGTATGAGATGGGCAAGGTTCAATGTATGAACGAGCGGTTGGCGAACGTTAGCGTAGACATGGCCAGGCAATGAGCCGAGCCAAGCCTCGACCGCATTGACGCCTTCTCGGATCGTGGTGAAGCCGAGCCCATTGATGATGCGCTCGACCGCGCGAAGCTTCTCTGCAGCGGCTTGGCGATCCTCGCCCCACACCGTCACGGTGGTGGTGAGATAGCCGAAGCTCACATGATCGCCGCCCAATGCCTGAAGGGCTTCGTCGGCATCGAGCGCCTTGTTGTCGGCATCGCTATCGACAAGCGGGACCGGCTCGTTGGTAATGACCTCGCGTAGGATTGCCACGATCGATTTGCGCTTGGCAAACCACTGCCGGCGCAACCGCGTCAGCGTCTTCGTGGCTTCCGTTTTCTCGAGCGGAATGAAGCGCGTCATCCAGCGATAGGCGAAATCCTGATGATTGAGGGTATCGAGGATCCCGGGCCGGGTGAGGTTCGGAAAGCCGAGGATGGTCAGTGTGCGAAGATGCTGCTCACCCAGCATCGGCTCCAGGCCACCGGTAAGCGGCGCATCGACCAGTATTGCATCCAGATATATCGGCGTTTCGGGGGCCATGATAGGATGGCGGCGAGGCGAAATCGTGCCGTGGAGGTAGGTCAGCGTCTGAGCATCATCGAGGACGCGTACTTCGGACATGAAACCCGAGAAGAGATCGAGCACGCGGTTGGTCTCGTCACGGAACCTCGCCAGATCCTGGCGCCAGTCTCTTTCTCCTTGGGAATAATGAGAGTCGACGAGCGCGCTTTCTGCGCGCGCCTGGGCGTCCGGCGGTGGCATAAACACCAAGGTCAGATGATAGCGGCTCTCGTAGTGCGCTACCTTCCCCTCGAAAGCAGCGCGGCGTTCTTCGTCGACCAGCCACGACGCGGCGTCAGGAAAATGCGAGTTCGGATAGCCCAGCGCTTCTATGCGCTCGGCCTCAAAGAACAATGCCCAGCCAGAGCCAAGGCGTCTGAGAGCATTGTTCGCCCGGGCGCAAATGCCGACGAGTTCAGCCTCCGTCGCACTTTCGAGATCCGGGCCGCGGAACCGCAACGTCCGCTGAAAGCTGCCGTCCTTGTTGAGCACGATGCCGGGCGCCACCAAGGCAGCCCAGGGTAGATGGTCGGCAAGCCGGTCGGCTTTGCTTCGATATTCCGAAAGGTTCAGCATGCAAGCCACCCCTTCAGACGTAGGTGGCGCACAAGCACGCTGGCGAAGTCCGGATCGCGTCTTGCGGCAAAGACCGCTAACGAGTGGCCCGCGATCCAAAGCACCAGACCAGCAATCCATTGCTGCAAGCCGAAGCCAATGGCCGCGGCCACTGTACCGTTGAGGATCGCCACCGCGCGCGGAGCCCCGCCGAGCAGGATCGGCTCGGTCAGCGCCCGGTGGACCGGTACTGCGAAGCCCTCGATATGCTGCTCCCCGGCGGCCATCAGACGAGCGCCCCACCACCGAAGGAGAAGAAGGAGAGGAAGAAGCTCGATGCCGCGAAGGCGATCGACAGACCGAAGACGATCTGAATCAGGCGCCGAAAACCACCGGCGGTGTCGCCGAAGGCAAGCGTCAGGCCGGTGGTGATAATGATGATCACCGCAACGATCTTGGCGACCGGTCCCTGCACGGACTCCAGGATCTGCTGCAGCGGCTGCTCCCACGGCATGCCGGAGCCGGCCGCATAAACCGGGGCCGTGATAAGAAACGCGAGCGCTGTGGACGAAAGAAAGCGAAGCTTCTTGCGCATGAGGAAGGCCTTTCAAAGCTGCTGGAGTTGCGAAAGCGTGAGCGGGGCAACGGCGTAATCGCCGCTGCCGTCGAGACCGGTGACCTCGGCGATTGCGTCGATGTGGCGCGACGAGCCGCGTCCCGCTATAAAGACGATCAGATCTATCGCCTCAGCGATGAGCCGGCGGGGAACGGTGACCACCGCTTCCTGGGCGAGTTGCTCAATGCGATAGAGAGCCGAGCGCGCGGAATTGGCGTGTACGGTAGCGATGCCGCCTGGGTGCCCGGTGTTCCATGCCTTCAGCATGTCGAGCGCTTCCGCGCCCCTCACCTCGCCCACGATGATGCGGTCCGGCCTGAGCCTCAGCGTCGAGCGCACGAGATCGGCAAGGGTGACCGAGCCCCGCCTCGTTCTCAGGGCAACGCAGTCCCTGGCCGCGCACTGCAGTTCGCGTGTGTCCTCGATCAGGATCACCCGATCGTCGCATTCGGCGACTTCAGCCAGCAGAGCGTTGGCGAGTGTTGTCTTCCCCGAGGAAGTGCCGCCGGCGATCAGCATGTTGCGCCGCTCGCGGACGGCCTTTTTCAGCGCATCGGCCTGCAGCGGCAGCATGATGCGTTCGGCAACATAGTCGGCCAGGGTGTAGACTTTCGCGGCGGGCTTGCGGATGGCAAAACATGGCGCCAACACCACAGGTGGCAGCAGGCCTTCGAAGCGTTCGCCAGACGGCAATTCGGCACTGACGATCGGGTTGTCGGCGTGCGCCTCGGCGCGCACGTGCGAAGCAACCAGGCGGATGATACGTTCTGCCTCGGACGGGTGCATGTGAACGTCGGTATCGACCCGACCTTCGCCTAACCGGTCGAGTCGCAGCGCGCCGTCGGGATTGACCATCACCTCGATGACGGACGGATCGGCCAGGGCTTCGGTGATTGCCGGACCCATGGCGGTGCGTAGCATGACACGCCGCCGGTGGTCGGCCTCGGGATGAGAGCTCATCCTTCCCCTCCCCCACCATTGTCTTTGCTAAGCGACTTTTTGCCGGAAGCGATCTGGCGGCCGACCTTCTCAACGAATTTCTCGAAACGCTCTTGGGCAATAGCCTGCGTTGCCCGATCCGGGACCGGCGTGTGGGCATGAAGGGTGATCGAAAAGCGGATGAAGAGCGCCAGGCTCTCCAGGATCACCTCGGAATCGCGCCTGACGTGGGCAAGATCGCGGGAGAGCCGGTCAAGCCTTACGCCGTAGCGCCGATCGAACTCGCTCTCGCCACGCCGCTCGATGAACGCCTCGATCGCCTTCGCCACGATCGCTGATTTGGTCGTTGACGGATCGCGACTGAGGTTGTCCAGTTTCTCGCTGAGCTCCGGCTCAAGCAGAAACTGATGGCGAATGCGGTGCGGCTTCATGCGGCTCGTTCCGACGGCCCGGCGTTGCGCCGGCGACGGGAGAAGCATCGGCCAGACGCTCAAAATTGCTTATGGCCGTTATCTACGCTGAGGTGCGCTCTGCAACTCAGCGGACTTCAGAAGCCGGGAATGACATCGTCGCCCCTGCCCTCGTTGATACCGTAGGCGCGGGCCGCAGTGGAAATCCGATCCATGACACGCTTGTCCGCGAGCGCTTCGCTGTCATCGTCTGCGGGCTTGTACAGATCGGCCTGATCGGGCTCTTGAGAGACAACAACGTCTTCTTCGGGCAGGCTTGGATGGCGTTGCTGCTGAACGCCTCCCTCGTCTTCAACTGGCGCGTCGGCGCTTTCCTCGTCCGCAGCAAGTCGGCTATCGACGCTGCACACTTGTCCAGTCCAGCCGTCCGGGCGTGATGCAGGGCAGTCCGCATAGGGCCCGTCGTGCAGCACCGGCGCAGGCAGCACCCGATCTGTGAAATTCTGATCCTGATAATAGCGCAGCTTCTTGGCGCGGATCGGCGGCAACCCAGAAACCAGGACCAATTCGTCTGACGGCGGCAATTGCATCACCTCGCCTGGCGTCAGGAGCGGGCGCGCGGTTTCCTGGCGGCTCACCATGACATGTGAAAGCCAGGGCGCAAGCCGATGGCCCGCATAGTTGCGCATCGACCTAAGTTCGGTTGCGGTGCCGAGGGCATCCGAGATGCGCTTGGCCGTGCGTTCGTCATTGGAGGAAAAGGCAATTCGCACGTGGCAATTGTCGAGAATAGCATTGTTCTCGCCATAGGCCTTTGAAACCTGGTTCAAAGATTGTGCGATCAGATAGGAGCGAATGCCATAACCTGCCATGAAGGCGAGCGCCGTTTCGAAGAAGTCGAGGCGACCGAGCGCCGGAAACTCGTCCAGCATCATGAGCAGCTGATGCTTACGGCTCTTCTTCGGGTCCCCCTCCAGACGCTCCGTCAACCGCCTGCCGATCTGGTTCAAGATCAGTCGCACCAAAGGCTTGGTGCGCGAGATATCCGAAGGCGGCACGACCAGATAGAGCGACAGCGGTCGCTCTCCATCCACTAGGTCAGCGATGCGCCAGTCGCAGGACGAAGTGGCCGCCGCGACCGTTGGATCACGATAAAGCCCGAGAAAGGACATGGCGGTCGAGAGGACGCCTGAGCGCTCGTTTTCCGACTTGTTCAGGAGTTCGCGAGCCGCCGAGGCCACTACGGGATGGACCTGAGGGTTATGCCCCGTCCCGAGATGGTTTGTCGTCATCATCCGCCGTAGCGTTGCGGCAAACGAGCGTTGCGGGTCCGACAGGAAGGTGGCGACGCGGGCCAGCGTCTTGTCCTCTTCAGCGTAGAGCACGTGCAAAATGGCGCCAACTAGGAGTGAATGGCTGGTCTTCTCCCAGTGGTTCCGTCGCTCCAGCGCGCCCTCGGGATCGACGAGGATGTCGGCGATGTTTTGAACGTCCCGGATCTCATCTGGGCCTTTGCGCACCTCCAGCAGCGGGTTGTAGCGTGCCGATCTCGGGTCGGTCGGATTGAACAGAAGGCAGTACGAGAATTTCGACCGCCAGCCGGAGGTCAACTGCCAATTTTCGCCTTTTATATCATGAATGATGGCAGACCCGGTCCAGGAAAGTAGCGTTGGAACAACCAGCCCCACGCCCTTGCCCGAACGCGTCGGCGCAAATGCCATGACGTGCTCCGGGCCGTCATGGCGCAGATAGCGATCGTTCAGCCTACCGAGGAAAACGCCCGCCGGCCGTAACAACCCTGCCGTCTCGACCTCATGAGTCGTGGCCCACCGTGAAGACCCATAGGTCGTAACCGACCCGCGCTGTCGCGCGCGCAAAAGCGAGCCAGCGATTGCGGCGGCACAGCCCAGGAATCCGCTGGCGCCTGCAAGCGTACCGGCTTTGTCGAAGACCTCCGGCGCATAAGCATCGAAGTGGAACCACCATTCAAACAGCTTCCACGGCTTGTAGATTGGCCAGCCGGCGAAGAGAAACCATGGTGCGCCGAGAGGCGTCTGGTAGGTCAGCATTTGAGCGCACCATTGGGTTGCCGTCCATACGCCGATAATGACAATTGCGCACACAACGGCGATCTGCCCGATCAGTAGCTTCGTAGGTGTCATCGGCTTGGCCCGCTGAACAACGCGACCTAGCATCGCGCGGCGCAGCCGGGACAGGAATGTTCCTCACATACGATTTGGGAGCAATGAACGACTTCCTACGTATGCAGGTCGGTCAGCACGCGTGTTGCGCCTTCACGCGACACCATCCGCCACTCCATCCTTTCCATTCACCCTGAGGCCCGGCGCCGCCGACAGTTGCGTGACCGCTCCTCCGCAAAGTTATCTTCTGCGTTCAGGGAGCCACGGCGCCTGGGCTGGCTGATGAACACCGTCCGCTCGCGCATGTGGGGTCGAATTGATTTGTGCCCAAGTGGAGGCAGGCTCGTCTTCCAACAGTTGCCGCAGTTCCCCTGGCTCGAACGCCATCATCGGTGGGGAAGCGGGTTCATCCTCCAACAGTTGCCGCAGTTCCCCTGGCTCGAACGCCATCATCGGTGGGGAAGCGGGTTCATCCTCCAACAGCTGCCGCAGTTCCCCTGGCTCGAACGCCATCATTGGTGGGGAGGCAGGCTCGTCCTCCAACAGTTGCCGCAGTTCCCCTGGCTCGAACGCCATCATTGGTGGGGAGGCAGGTTCGTCCTCCAACAGTTGCCGCAGTTCCCCTGGCTCGAACGCCATCATTGGTGGGGAGGCAGGCTCGTCTTCCAACAGTTGCCGCAGTTCCCCTGGCTCCAATGCCATCATCGGTGGGGAGGCGGGTTCATCCTCCAGCAGCTGCCGCGGCTCTTCCTCGTGCGGCAAGCGCCTCCTTAGCCGGTCTTGCAGCGCCTGCCGATCGGCAACGAGGTTGTCGAGGGGCAGCGGCTCGTGGTCTGGCCGCTGCCCTTTCACCAATCGTTCAACCAGCGCCCACGTGCCCTCCAGGACAAATACGCCGCAATCATAATGGTTCGTCTGTCTGGCCATGGGGGCTGGCGCCAAGGTGGCATTCAGCAGTCCTGCGAGCTGTTTTGCAGGCACGTCGTTATATCCCTCTCGCTGGAGGGAGTCGTAGTGATAGGCGAACCGCCTTTCCGGGTCGCGGCGATCAACGAGCAGCAGCGACCAATGGGTGCCGGGGCTAGTAGCCGTGCCATTATTCACTGGCAAGAACAGGAAGTCGGCTGTGGCGTTGTTTTGATTATAGATGGACTGCAATATGCCTCGAGCGTCTTGCGGCGACGTGTGTCGCAGTAGATGGGATACGGAAGGATCCACCAGCCGAGTCCGGGCAGCGAGCGCCGGATTGATCCCCTGCAGTTGCCCCTCCAGCAAATTGTAATCTCTCTGGATATGGGCGTCGCTCAGCCATTCGGCGGCGCCGAGCACCCGCCCCGTTGCAACGTTGGACGGGGCTGTCGGATCGAGCGCCCCGATCTGAGCCCCAGAGGAACTGGTAGTCAGTGTGGTCACATCAACCAGTGGAAGGCCGCGGTAGGTGCCTGGCAGCCTAGCGGTTGCTGGCGAGGCGGGTTGGGGAGCTCTTGCCGGTGCCGCTGGCCCAGCTTCAGCAGCGGCCCCAACGCGCCTGGTGACTGCGTCTGCCGGATGAGCAGAAAGGACAGTTTCGCGCCCGAGCACAATGCGCGGCAGGATATCCCGGAGGTGAGCCAATGCAGAACTGATACTTAGCCTATTACCATAGGAGACAGCCTTGAAGCTCTCAACATCTTTATCCAGCGATTTGTCGTGAATCCGAGCCGCAATCCCAAGCTTGTTATTTTGACGCAGGTACTGACTAAAATGTCTAAGAAAATTTGTATAGCCGCCCACGGTATCTGGATTCCGTCCGGTCGCAGGCGCTGCCAGGTACTCCTTGGTCGAAGCGGCTCTGTAATTTCTAATGAGCTCGGCATCGTCAGGATAGGGGATCACGACAGGGCGAGCCATAATCGGGGCTCCGCCTGTCGACTTCTTGAGGTAACGCAGTGCGCCAGCCACGGTGGAGGAACCACCCGTACTCTCGTACTCCTTGAGATCCTGATCCAGCGACGAATGATAAAGCCGAGCAGCAAACCCTGGCTTGTTGTTTTGAAGGAGCCACCGACTAAAGCCGAAAAGAGAATTTACATTGTAAGTAACCGTGTTCGCTTTGGCCTTACCCGCGTGGAATGCTGCCCTCAGCCCTTCGATAGCGGTCGCATCGTTGGAATAGACAGGACGCTTGTCGGCACCGTCGGGGACTACAATTGGACGATCCGGCTGCACTGTCGAGGGCATCGACCCACCACCTCCGGGATGCGGTGCTGGGGTGGATTCGTGCTCATCCCTCTGCCTGACGAGCTGCGCCTCACATTCCGGTGTAGCCACCTTATGAGGATCCTGCATCGGTTCGATCCCCTCCATCTCCTGCTGCAACCAAGCCAAAGCTTGGCGAGCGGCCTGCGCGGCTTCATCAACCGCGGAGGATGTCTCCACACCTCTGGCGGACGCCGGCAGAGCCTGCTCCGCCCGCCGTCGAAAGAGCTCTGGCGAGGCGGATTTCTCCGCCCACAATCTGGGCTGCGTAGCGAGTCCCCGTCCAGATTTATGTGGCACCGCCTCGCTTGGCAGCGGACTGCTCCTGTCCCGTGCAGCTACCAGCTCCTCCGGGGCGCCCTGGTCGCCGTGGCGCCAGTTCAAGTGAGGGACGGCCTCTCCAAAGTCGGGCGCTTGGTGTTGGTGCGCGGTTGGGGCGAGAGACAATGGTAGATCGGTGCCCTCCTTATAACCTACCGGCAGGAGCTCCTCTGGCCAATCGAATC
Organism: Mesorhizobium sp. M6A.T.Cr.TU.016.01.1.1; assembly: GCF_003952585.1. Lineage (NCBI taxonomy): Bacteria > Pseudomonadati > Pseudomonadota > Alphaproteobacteria > Hyphomicrobiales > Phyllobacteriaceae > Mesorhizobium > Mesorhizobium sp. M6A.T.Cr.TU.016.01.1.1. Next base: position 3,568,525 of record NZ_CP034452.1, on the reverse strand, counting down.
CCTGCTGTGGTGCGGTATGCTGAGCAGCGTCGCCACGGGGACGAGCCTCCATGCTGACCGCGTTTTCCAGATGATTCCCGAGTATAACGCGCGGCGGGTTCTTGCGGAGATAAACCAGCGCAGATTCGATCGGAGCTCCACCATTAGAGGAGGCGGCCTTGTAGCTCTCAACATCTTTATCCAGCGATTTATCGTAAATGCGACCCGCAATTCCGAGCTTGTCATTTTGACGTAGGTAATGACTGAAATGGTTAAGAGCAGTTGCGTAGCCGCTCGCGGATCTGAAATGTCTGGTGAGCGCGGCGTCGTCAGGATGGGGGTTCAGGACAGCGCGACCCACAATCGGGCCGGCTCCGCCCATCGACTTCATCAATTGACGCAGTGCGCCAGCCACGGTGGAGGAACCACCCCTACTCTCGTACTCCTCGATATCCTGGCTCAGCGACGGATGGTAAAGCCGAGCAGCAAGCCCTGGCTTGTTGTTTTGAAAGAGCCAACGACTAAAGCCGAAAAGAGAATTTGTGCTGCGAGTGACCGTGTCCGGCCTGGCTTTACCCGCAAGGAGTGCTGACTTCAGCCCTTCGATGGCGGTGGCATCGTTGGAATAAACAGGACGCTTGTCGGCACCGTCGGGGACCACAATTGGACGATCCGGCTGCACTGTCGAGGGCATCGACCCGTCGAGATGCGGTGCTGGGGTGTATTCGTGCTCGTCCCCCTGCATCACAAGTTGCGCCTCCCGTTCCGATGTACCCACCTGATGGGTGGGGAGTTGCATCATCACGCGAGCGCCTGAGTTGCCAACCTCACCTGGTTGCCGCTCAGTGACAGCATGCTGCAGATTGCTTTGGATCCTCTGCCTCTTCGTTGGTCTCAACTCACCTTTACCATGCGAGCCATTGACGAGGACCTCCTCGCCTGGCGCACCCATCAACTCGTCCGCCGCCTGCAGTTCGCCCAAGTGCTGCTCAAAACCGGCTTGGCCGGCCTGTCCGCTTGCTCGTGCGGTACGGCGTGCTGCACCTGCAGCCAAGCTGCCACGATGAATGTCTAGTTTGTACGGGTGCACGCTATCCTCACTTCCACAGATCACATGAGCAACCTACTCAGGCAAGCTTTCGAGAGGCTGACGAGGTCCGCCGCCGCGGAAGGCGAAGGCTGGTTTTCTGCTCAGCGGTTGACGGCCTCGCGTGTTGCGGCCGCGCCGGGTATCACGCCAATCAATCTGAATAGTCGATGCATCAAACGAACCAGGATGGGATTTTCGTAGCGGGGCTGCTCTACTCACTCTTGTCCTGAGGGCAGAATTCAACCATATCGCCGAGCAACTGGATGCCGATTGGATACCCGATCCGGAAAGCTTCAGCTCCTATGTGACGCGAGGATGAGAATCGTGGCAGCTCCAGACCGGCGGGCTGCCACCGACACCGGCGATGACCGACGAGGGTCTTCTATTGCCAAGGCAATCGTCCGTTCGGGGACCTATGTGTTCCAATGCTCGTCGAGCGGATCGGGTGGGCGGCACCGCCGTAGCGTTACGGCGAGCGGAAGCGGCGTTGGTGTGCGGCTTTTCCCCTGAACGCTTCACACGAGGCTGATAGTGGATCTTGCAATCGCACACACGCGGTCTGCAGGCGTGCCCATCAAGCAGTTTGCGCAGACCAACGTCGCGGCGAGCCGATCCTCAATACGCAGCGCAAGTCCTAGACTCCACGATCGTCCTTCGGTGAAGATTTGCTCGCGCCTCGCCCTGATTACAGCCGATAAGGCGAGCTAACAATTGCAAGAGCCACAAGCTATTCCAGCTCGATCGGTTTGGTGTTCCAGTCGGGCGGGGTCTGACCGAGAATGTTGCGAACGAAGAAGTCTAGGAGTTTGCGCTCGGTGTAGGTGCCTAGAGTATGGTGATTGGCACCAGGAACGTAGACCATGTCAAAATCTTTTCCTGCCTTGATGAGTCGATCGGCAAGCTGGAACGAGCAAAACGGATCGACATTATCATCCATTTCGCCGACCGCGATCATCAGCTTGCCCTGCAGCCTGTGAGCATTGTCAACGGCGGAGGATTGCGAATATTCAATGCCGACCGGCCACCCCATCCACAGTTCGTTCCACCAGGTCTTGTCTATCCTGTTGTCGTAGCAGCCGTTTTTGGCGACGGCGACCTTGTAGAAATCGGGGTGAAAGAGCAGCGCGCTGACTGCACTCTGGCCGCCGGCGGATGCGCCAAAAATGCCGACGTTGGATATGTCGTACCATGGATATTGCGCGGCCGCCGCCTTGTGCCACAGAATGCGATCGGGAAATCCTGCGTCCTTCAGATTCTTCCAAGCAACATCATGGAAGGCGCGGGAGCGGTTGTTGGTGCCCATGCCGTCGATCTGAGCAACGACGAAGCCCAGCTGCGTGAGCGGCTCTGTCCGCCGCGAGAAGGATTTCGGGACGAAGGAGCCGTGGGGTCCAGCATAGATATTCTCCACAACCGGGTATTTCTTCGTCGGGTCGAAGTTGGCTGGCAGGTGGAGCACGCCCCAGATATCAGTTTTGCCGTCGCGCCCCTTGGAATGGAAACTGAGCGGCGGCTGCCAGCCTGCGGCGACGAGCTCGGAAATGTCGGCCGTCTCGATCTGCTGGAGCTTGGCATTGTCGCTGGCGCGGTAGAGTGCCATGCGCGGGGGCAGATCGATGCGTGACCAGAGATCGACATAATAGCGCCTGTCAGGCGAGAACTCGATATGGTGGTTGGCCGGTTCGGGCGTCAGTGCAGTCAGTCCCTTGCCGTCAAAGCCGATGCGGTAAGCATGGACCCAATAGGGGTCCTCCTGCGGGTTCATCCCGCTCGCCTCGAACGCTTGACCGGATCGACATGGTTGACCCTCCGGACGACCCACTCACCTCGGGTGATCTGGTTTTCGAGCGCGCCTGTCCGGCCGTTGAAAAGATACAAATGCTCATACCCGTCGCGCTCGGATGCCCAGATGATCTCCTTCCCGTCATCGACATCGAAACGGAAGATTTTTCCGGCATCCTCCTGGCCATTCCCCAGCGGCAAATAATCAACGAATGTCTCGCTGGTCTCATCGATCAGGGAGCGCCCGCGGCCCGTGGCGGCGTCTACCTCGACCAGGCGATAGAGCTGATGCCCGCGCTGGTTATATTCGAAAGTGAAGCCGCGGCTGTCCGCCCACCACCGGAGAGGGGAAAGTTCGAAGACGTTCGAGAAGAGGGCATCGTCAATCACGGTCTGGCGCGGGCCGGCAATGTCGAACAGGACCGGCTGGGGCAGCGGAAGGACATCGCCCGGCCTGGGATAGAATATTGTTGAATATTCCCGCTCCAACTGGTCCGTCGAAGAATTGAGATAGCGGACCTCCCGCCTATAGCCGGGGCGAACAAGGTAAGCGGCGAGGTGGCGCGAGTCCGGCGACCAGCTCAGCGTCGAAAAGACGTAGCAATTGCCTTCGGCTCCGTCCCGGCTCAGAGGAACATCCTGCAATCCGTCCTCGCTGCGCAGGAAAACATTGCAGTTCTTGATATAGGCGATCCATTTGCCGTCGGGCGACGCGTTGCTCTTGTCGGGGTTGTTCTCCGCTGGCGGCGTGTAGCGGTGGCTGAGCTCCCTAGGGTCCCCTTTCCTTGCATCGAACGTGGTGCTGGTACAGTCGTAGCTTGCAAGGTCGCAGCTCCACCGGGTGTCTTCAATCTGGAAGTCGAGCCTGCGACCATCCTCACTCAGTTCGAAACGGTCGAACGGAAGATTGCCGGCTTGATAGCTCTCATGGCTCACCTTGTTTAGCGCTGCCGCCAGACGCGCCTGATCGAAAGCGGGCCGCTTGAAACCCGTGGCAGCATCGACCTGCATGAACTGCTGCTCGCCGTGGCTAGTCCGGCGGTAGACTAAGGCTTCACCCCCGGTCAGCCAGAAAGGCATTTTGGGGACATTGACAGTGAGCCCGCCATATCGATCGTTGATCGTAAGTGCGCGCTTGAAATCGGCCGGCGCTAGCGGCGGGTGTAAACTTTTCGAACCCTTGGCCAGCGTCTGAGTTGCCGATCCCCGTGCCGCGCGCGTCAAAGCGCCGATCCTGGACATACCTGTTCACTTCTTTCGGTTTTCGGAATGCGAATTTTGAAGTTGGGTTCTCGTCGCCGGTCTGCAGCAGCGCCGAGCGTCGCCTTGGAGGAGAGCCAGCACGCGGGTGCAGCCAGGCCGCGCAACAGGGGCGCTCCTTGGACATCCAGGCACTGGTCGGGTGCCGATTGAAGAGTTGGCGTCCGCCGCCGAAACAACCAGGAAAGAGCGTCCATGCAGCCCTGACGCGACTATTTCCTCCGCGAGTATGGCCGCTTGCTTTTCTACATCATCTGAAAGGTCCTGCTCTAGTCGGGCCGGATGTCACCCCGGCAGAAATCATTGTGCTATTTCGACAATCTCCGAGCGATTGCCGCCGGCCCATGACGAGGTTTACCGATAGGGCGCAATATGCGTGCCAAAGGAAAAGCGGTTTAAATACACGGCAATCCGCCTATGTCGCATCCCCAACATCGTCGTACACCGGACAATGCCGGACGAAATTGTCCCGGGGCGTCAAATTGGTTTTGATGGTGACCCAAGGAGTTCTGGCCTTATCTGAGGCGTTCGGCCTTTTTCGAGAGCCGGACTCTTCGCGCGTTTCCGGCGACCCGAAGCGCCTGATCAAAGCTGACGGCATTCCCGGGTCTTGGCCTTGCCACAGCAGCAGCTGCTGCATCAATTCCGACGGACGCTGTAGAACACCTGCAACACACGGCCCGCAGCAATTTCTCCGGCGCAACGCTGGGGCGACCGCCTTTGGCACTGCAGGCGTACATGCCGGAAAGGATGCCGTCTAGCCGCACCAGCGCTCCATTGATCATCAGCCGGTGCGGGCACAAGGATGATCGGCTGGAACGAAATCTTCCAACCGCTTCATCGTGAACAGCTGCTCCATGAACACATCGCTCCCGTGCATCGAGCCGTCTCGCCAGGGGGATCGATAGTCTGTCTTTGGCGTAGGTATTTCAGCAGCCTGCTGCTAGCGTGCGGACGACGCCGACATCAACCGGCGGACAAATGCGCCGAGGGCAACAAGCGCGCCTGACGCAACGCCGCCAGATCAGCCGAGCCGGTGCAGAAGCAGGCGACGGCCAACTGGCGGATGACGATCTCGAAATGCGCGACAACCGCCTCGGTGGACACTGTCGCCGCGCCCAGCACGCTGGCCGCCTGCCCGGCGATGTCCGCGCCCAGGCGGATGGCCTTGGCCACGTCGACGCCATCGCGGATCCCGCCCGACGCGATCAGCTTCACCGTTGGCAGCGCCCGGCGCACCGCCTGCACGCTGGTCAGGGTGGGAATCCCCCAATCGGCGAACGACATCGCCACTGCACGGTCGGCGGCATTGCGGGCGCGCTCGCCCTCCACTGCGGCCCAACTGGTGCCGCCGGCGCCGGCGACATCGATTACCGCCACGCCCGCCTCGACGAGCGCACAGGCCACCGAGGCGGACAGGCCCGCCCCCACTTCCTTGGCCACGATCGGCACCCCCACGATGCGCGCGGCGCCAGCGATCAGCGCCAGGACGCCGCGCCAGTCGCGGTCGCCCTCCGGCTGTACCGCTTCCTGCAGCGGATTGAGATGGACGATGAGCCCATCGGCCTCCAGCGCGTCCACCGCGCGACGCGCCAGGTCCAGGCCGTCGGCCTCCCGCAGTTGCGCGGCGCCGATATTGGCCAGCAAGGGAATGTCTGGCGCCAGGCGGCGCAGCGCGCGCGTTAGCCCCTGGGAGTTGCGGGATTGCAGGCTCACACGCTGCGAACCGACGCACATGGCGATCCCCAAGGCTTGCGCTGCCTCGCTCAAATACCGGTTGATGGCCTCGGCCCGTGGCATGCCGCCGGTCATAGAGCTGATCAGCAGCGGCGCGCGCATAGCCTTGCCCAGCAGCGAGGCGCGCAGGTCGATCTGCGTCAGGTCCAACTCGGGCAGTGCGCAGTGTTCGAAACGGATGTACTCCCAGCCAGCGGCCACCGTGGCCGGCGCCGTTCGCCGATCCAGCACGATGTCCAGATGTTCGTCCTTTCGCCGGCTCAGGGCGGTGTCGCTCATGCTCGCTCCATCCGTAGCAGCGGGCGACGGCGTTGCGTCGGATCGAACCGACGGCAGCGCGCCCAAGCCGCCGCCTCCGGCGCGTTCAGGCCGACGCACGCTGGCCTCCCCCTGCAGCGTCGCTGCGGTAGCGGCTGGTCGAAGTCTGGTAGTACTGCGCGCGGATCGCCGCCATCGCCTCGATCAACGGTCCCCACGGCGCGGGAAAGCATTCTTCCGCCATCACCCGGTGCAGCATGCGCGTATGGCCGGCCAACTCGTCGTTGAGGAACTCAACCACAGGCATAGCCGGATAGCGCTGCAGAAGCAGGATCGCCGCGTTGTCGCCGGCCGACCTGTCCTTGTCGCGTCCATGCAGATCGTTCTGCAGGCGCCCTATCACTGAGATGAGCCGCAGGACCTGGCGAAACGCTGGACGCGCGCGCAAGGTCGCCATGTCCAGCCCCCACAGCAGCGACAGGCAACAGAACACGTTCCCGTAAGCGATCGAATCGATGCCGTTGTGCAGGTACTCGGCGTAAGACCAGCGTCGCGCCCCTGCCGCCTGCGCGTGTCCGGCGCGCAGCGCCGCGCAGTAGCACCGGGTATAGTCGAGAAGCCGAGCATAGTCGCGACGATCGTAGGCGAGCGCAGCCAGCGAAGCGCGCAGCTGAGCGCAGCCCTCGAATCCGGAGAGCACGCACGGTACGCCGTGCCCCAGCGCCTGCTCCACGGCGGCGAGCTGCTCCGGCGCGATCAGGCCAAGGTCGTTGCAATCGTCTAGCCAGAACAGCAGCGCCAGTTCGCGATAGAACGCCACGATCAGCGTTTCGTCCTGCGGATCGCGGCCGGTGGGGGCGCTGGTGTCGCGCAGGCTCGGGTGAATGCGTTGCAGGATATACTGGCCGCCCCTTACCGCTTCCTCACCATGCTCATCGGCGAAACCGGTCAGGGCACGCCCCCACTCCAGGACCTGCTGCAGCGCGCGTTCGGTCTGGATCATGGCGCCGCTCCTGCTCCCTCGGCTACGACGCGCCGCCCCCAACGAAGCGCCAGCCACAACCCGGCGAGTTCGGCCACGCGCACGACCCGGGTAGGGCAATACAGTTCCTTGCCGATCCACAGCGGCGCCTCCGGCATTTTATGCGCCGCATGGCGGGCGAGCATCCACTCCAGCGCACGCGCTACCGCCTGCGCGATCCGCCGGCGCCCTGTTGGCTCTTCGCTCCCGTTCATCACGTGCAACGTGAACAGCGCATAGGCGGTTTCCTCGAATGTTGACGCGCGACCGGCGCCCCAGCCGCCGTCGTCGCGCTGCGCCTGCAGCAGCGCCGCCAGCGCGCGCTCGTCGCGCCACTGGGGCTTGCCTTGCGCCAGCGCAGCGACCGCATGCGCGGTGGGATACAGCCACGAAACGTGCCATTTTTCGTTGTCCCAAAGACCATGCGGGTTGCGTTTGGCCTCGATGTAGGTGCTGGTGCCGGCGGCGGGCTTTCCCAACAGTCGCAGCGCATGCAGGGCATGGATGTTGGTCGACACCGAGGCATTGCGCTCGCCGGGAAAGGTGACGAACAGCTCGCCGATTTCGAAATGGCGCAACGCATCGACCGCCGGGGCGCGGCCTGCAAGGCGCAGGACGCACAACGCAACGGCGGTGTCGTCCGCATCGGCCGCGAAGTGCAAGGCCGGCCCCAGACCGCGCACGCCCAGGCGGGCGTCGAGCTGGGCGACGATCACGCGCACCGCATCGGCGAGCGCGGGATGCGCGAACAGCCCGACCAGATGCAAGGTGTACAGCGCCCAGCATGGCTCGAACACATTGATAGGCCAGACGTTGGGAACGACGCCTTCGATGCCGCTGTGCGTCGCCCGCGATGCCGCCTGCAGATACGCGTCGGCGCGCCCGACCTGCGGCGTGCTCCCCTGTTTCACGGCGTGCGCACGCCACGCGGCGGTGGCCGCCGGACTGATGCCGATGCTACCGTAGCCATCCGGGCATAGGGTGGCCGGCGACGTCCCCCAGGCTTCCCAGGAGTGCAGCAACGGATGGCCGCTCGGCAACGTCGCCACCGCACCCAGCCTGAGCAGGCACGCTTGCCGCAATGGCAACAGCGCCGGGTGGCGGGGAAACGCCACGCCGCCCAGCAAGGATGCGGCCTCGCCACACAACTGCGGCAGGATCAGCTCAGCGCCGATCGGCGCGTCTTCTGGCACGGCATGCGCGTACGGATCGGGCTGGCGCTCGAGGAAGGCGCGACGCGCTGCGCGGGCCGCTTTCATGCTGGTGCGTCATCACCTCGTCCGACAGCCCGGCAAAAAAATCGTGATCCTCGTAGAGCAAGCCCATCAGCGCGCAGATGACCATGGTCGGAAGGGGAAAGGAGAGGTGGGCGGGCTGGGGCTGGGCCGCCGGGGTCTCGAACAACTGCCCGGCGATCGCCTCGACCTGCTGCGCGAGCAGCTTTACCCTTGGGTTGCTGAAGGCCGGTGCCACGATCGTGCGTAACCGGGCATGCTCGCTCCCCTCGTGTGAAACCAGCCACCCCGGCGAACCGAGGATCACCGAATCCGGTGAAAGCCGCCGGCGGCATTCCCGCGGGCCGGAACGCCGCGTCGGACAGCACCGCCTTGGCCTCGTCGTAGCCTGTCACCCACCAGCCTTCGTGCCCGGACGGGAAGCGCACGCGGTGGATCGGACCGTTGGCGCGTAACGCCAACATCTCGGGCGAGGGCTCGATATGATCTACGCGCCACATCGGCAGCGTCGGCAGCGGTTGTTCGGACATCGTGGCACTTCACTTTCTAACCGATGGAAGGGCAATCCGTGTTGCTAGCATCTCAATTGCAAAGGCCGCGCCAAATCTCACTGGGCAGTAAACGCATGGCTCTCCCCGAAAACCTCCACGATCCCGGCATGTCGACTATGCGGAACCCGACATGTCGGCTTTTGCCAGTGTCAGCTTTCGTTCACGCATGACGCGTTTCGCGCGCCGCCCACCCAAGCCCGTGAGCACGCTCGGCAAGGGCGCCCCAGGCGGCTTGCAGACCATCAGGCCGCATCTCCGCGCCATAACGGCGATCGCGAAGTTATCGATCCGATTGCCAGTTGCTGATGCAAGCTCTTGTGAACGGCCGTTTGGAGCCGGCCCGCAGCCCCGCCGGCAGTATCGAGCAAGCCGCTTGCGCCGGCTCGCCATTAGCAGGCGAGGACGAAGGTCGCCGGCGGCAAACGCACGCGAGCACATTGCAAGCGACATCCGCGAACGCGGCGCCGACTGGTCAGCCTCCGCCTCGGTGCCCGCATATGTCCGCGAGTCGAGCAGCGCCTGCGCCACGAAATGAGCAGAACGCGTTACGAACATCGACCGCCGGCTGCTGCGCATGCGCGATGATGAGGCCTGGTCTCGCAGCGGCATGCGTTCCGAGAGATGCTGCACCAGGTACGAGGCGACCTTATCCAACAAGGCACCACTTGCGCTGTTTTGTGGAGACGAGCGTCGGCATGCATCCATGCGGGTGCTTGAGTGGTGAAGACTCTGAACGACGGTTCCTATGGCGCTGCCGGCGCAATCAGCTGCTTGGGGACGCGTGACGCAGATCAAAGCTCCCCTTGCCGAGCACGGAGCAGGCGAGTGAGAGAGCAGATGAATAGGCGTGTCGCCAATATTTTCGCATTGCTCTAATCGATTATAGTTGTGAGGAGCAATTTGAGACCATTTACTTGCGGCTCAAGTCACCCATAAAAGAAGGCAAGCACCGATTCGGTAGCTTATCCCCTGTCTTTCGCGTACTCGCGGCCGTGGCGCCGGGTGAACGATTGAAGACCGCCGGTCTCACTCGCAGGTGGGTGCCAGGGCGTGGGGCGGTTGGCAAGCCACAGGAGTAGGACAATGTCGAAGGATTCGGGTAAGGGCGATAATCACGGCGGCGGACCGGGCAAGATCGAGATCACGCTGGTGGTGAACGGCCAGCCCACGCAGGTCGAAGCCAATCCCAACCAGCCGCTTCACGTCATTCGTACCAAAGCCCTTGAGAACACGCAGAATGTCGCCCAACCAGCCGAGAATTGGGAATTCAAGGATGAGGCCGGCAACTTGCTCGACGTCGACAAGAAGCTTGGCGATTTCGGTTTCCCGAATACTGTGACCCTGTTCCTCAGCCTGAAGGCGGGCGTCGCAGGTGCCTAAACCCCAAAGTGTGGATCCGGAGGTCTCCCGAGCGAAGTTTGATCGGAAGATCGGCCGGTTCCGGCCATATGCTGATGTCTATCGGGCTCAGGGCTGCTTCTTGATCGAGGCGACTTTTCCGCGCGCTTTCTTCATTTTCGCCAGCCCCAAGTTAAAGCCACGGGTGGTCAGCGCAGCGAGCGAGGTCGACTTCACCGACTACGACTTAAGACCACCGTCCGTGGTCTTCGTCGATCCGTTTACGCGTGATCCGATTGCCCGGAAAGATCTATACCTGAAAATGCTTAGACGTCCGCCGCTGCCCGGAACGCCGCCGGAGATGATAGGAGCTCTCATCCAGCAGAACGCCGTGCCGCTGACGGACTTCATCCAGGCCAACAGTCCCGAGGACGAACCATTCCTGTGCATGGCGGGCGTCCGGGAATACCACGACAATCCAGCCCATTCAGGTGATCCATGGCTACTTCATCGGGGTTCTGGCGAAGGCTGTTTGGCCTTCATCCTGGACAAGATCATCAAGTACGGAATCGTTCCTATAGAGCAGTTGCAGATTCAACTCCAACCGACAATCGTAGGAATGGTGGTATCCCCTCAGGCGATACAAGAATGACTGGTTTGAGAGATGTAACGATCGTGACTCTCCCGCGCGGCTGCATCTCGACCACGCATGGGCATCTGCGCTCAGTTGGTCGCGAGGGCAATGAGGGGATGGCACTTTGGGTCGGCGTTCAGGAAGACCGGCACTTTGCCGTAACAGAGACGGTTATCCCGGCGCAGCGTCACATTCGAACAAACGATGGCGTTTGCGTGATCGTTGCGGCCGAAGAACTGCACCGGCTCAATGTCTGGCTCTACAAAAGCGGCCTGAAACTCTTGGCCCAGATTCACAGCCATCCGGGCCGCGCCTACCATTCGACGACGGACGACGCTTATGCGGTTGCTACCACGGTTGGGTGTCTGTCGCTGGTGGTGCCGAATTTCGCCCGCGAGCCTTTCGATTTTGCTCGGGTCGCCGCCTATCGGCTTGACGAAAAGGCCAAATGGAATGCGCTCCCTCCCGCGGCACTGTCGCGAATGATCATGATATCGAGTTGAACAATGGCATTCGCTAACTTCATCGATCGCGCCGCCACGGCGGCATCTCAGGTCCTGGCCGATTTTCATCTGGGAGACTTCAAAGCAGCTCTTGAAAAGCAGGTCGTGGCAGTCGCCTTCGACCATCAGGCCGCTTCCTGCGCCGAAGGCCAGGCGACATTAGATCTTGCGGTGAGATTGCTCGCTAGGCTCTACCCGGTTCTGACGATACTCCCGCTGGACAGCGCGGCGAGCTCTCAAGCCCAAGCGCTGGAGCGCTTGGCAAAGTCGATCAATCCAAAAGTCGGCATCCGGCGTTCCGGCAAGTCTGCCACCGTCTGCGTCGTTGCAGGGGTAACGCGCCCATCACTCCGGTGCCCGATCTTTTTCGTGGGATCGGACGGTTGGGCGGCAAAGCTGTCGCGTACGGACCCGGTGGGCTCTGGCCCAAGTCTGCTGCCTTATGGAGCTGGCGCCGCCAGTTGCTTCGGCGCCGCCAACGTCTTTCGAACTACCTTCGCCGCCCAGTTGACCGGCGCCGAGTTGGACGAAACCATCGACCTCTCGCTATGCAGCTACGACAAGACCAAAGCCGGGGAGGCTGGCCCGATCGACTTTCCAGTCGACCTTGGCGAAACCCACCTCGTTGGGCTCGGTGCGATAGGCCATGGCTCGCTTTGGGCGCTAGCGAGACAACCCGATCTCAAGGGTCGTCTGCATGTAATCGATCACGAAGCGATCGAACTCTCAAACCTGCAGCGCTACGCATTGGCCGGCCAGGCGGAGATTGGTATGTCCAAGGCGGTTCTTGCAGCCACCGCCCTTAGATCGACTGCCCTTGAGGTCGAGGCGCACCCTCTGACGTGGGCAGAATATGTTGCGCGCCGGGGCAATTGGGTCTTCGACCAAGTGGGTGTGGCGCTTGACACCGCCGCCGACCGTCTGGCTGTCCAAGGTGCACTGCCGCGATGGATCGCAAACGCTTGGACGCAGGAGCACGATCTCGGTATCTCCCGGCATGGTTTCGATGACGGCCAGGCTTGCCTTTGTTGCATGTACCTGCCATCCGGAAAATCCAAGGACGAGCACCAGCTGATTGCCGAGGAACTCGGAATACCGGAAGCACACGAGCAGGTGAAAACGCTCCTGCAGACCAATGCCGGAGTTCCCAACGACTTTGTAGTTCGCGTGGCTACAGCGATGGCTGTGCCGTTTGAACCGCTAGCCCCGTTTGTCGGCCAGCCCCTGCGCTCCTTTTATCAGCAGGCTATCTGCGGCGGTCTGGTGTTCCAGCTTAGCGAAGGAAGTCGCCGCGTTCGAACTGTCGTTCCGATGGCCTTTCAGTCGGTGCTTGCCGGGATTATGCTTGCCGCGGATTTGGTCAAACATAGTGCGGGGTTTCCCATGAGCCCGACGACGAGCACTCGGGTGAATCTTCTGCGCCCCCTTGGCTCTCACTTGCACGATCCGAAGGCCAAGGACTCCAGCGGCCGCTGCATCTGTAGCGACGACGATTTCATTGCCGCTTACAGGCGCAAATACGGCGAGCCCGTTGATCAGGTAAGCGATGTCTCGGCCGCCTAAGCAGACGCGCACCTCTCCGTGGACGCAGGGGGCGCGGCTTGTGGGCGTGACCATGGGCGCCATTATGACACGCTTGGCCCGCTCCTTTGCCCGCCTATCGTCCTCCGCGCATGATCCCTGACACCTCCTTGCCGACGTGATGATCCAGCACCAGCCGCCATGGCACCAGAGGCTGGTCAAACCTCCGTTGTTGGCCGGTTTGGACAGTGCTGCATCAGGTCTCGACCGACGTCTCGACAGTCAGGGCTGCTTCGACGGGTGTGAAGATGTCAACATCGACCCCAGGCGCCCGAATCGTCACAATCAGGGCGTACCGAGCCAGAGCGTCGACGCGTTCCAGGTAAGGCTTCTCCTTCCACCAGCCCCCGACCGGGAACACGCCGATCGCGTCACGCTCGGCGAGATCGGCGGCGCTGCCCGACCAGAAATCGGCGTGCAACGAGCCGCGATCGCGGAAGGTGCCGAGCAGCCACTCTTCTCCGCCTCCAGCAGGCGCCCCTTCCTCCTCGTCCCGAGCGGCCTGATTGATGCGGGCTCGGAACTCGTCGACTGTCTCGGTCGCTGACTTTACTCTGAACCGAAGACCATGGGACGCGTAACGATGCCGGCGGGTCCATCCGCGTTCACCGGGGTTGGGTTCGATGAAATAGGACAGCGTGACGCGGAGCTCGACCTGGGCAGCGCCGAGCGCCGCGAGCTGCTCCTTCGGCCAAGGCAGGCGATGCAGCTTCATGTCACGCGTTTTGGCAGCCGCGCCGCCCTCGCGCTGGAAAGGCTGAAGCTCATCTTCAACGATAAGCGTGAGGTCGTTCACCGTTGACAGAAGCGCGCGCCCAAGATCTGGCACGCCATAACCATAGCGCCGCACGAGCGCCTGGATCTCGCCCTTCGCTCCGTTGCACGCATCGATGCGTGCGCGCATCGCCGGAGTCCATTCGGCCGAGTGGACGATCAGGGCGCGAACCGCTTCAGGCCACAGCTCGGGGCGCGCTGATAGAATTAGTCCCGCCATCCGTGCGGCATGGGCCGTTGCCGCGCTCGTATCTCCGAGGGTGGTGAAGTGGCGCAGTTCGGGTCGATAGAAAGTGGTCAATATCTGCAGATCGTCGATCGGCTCGCCAGGCAACACACCGTCATGGGCGAGATTGCCGCCTTCGAAGACGACCTCGGGCTTCACCGGCCACTGCCTGTCCCAAACGACCGAAGTGCGACTGCGCGGCGAGAGCTCGCCGACCGGCGCGATCGGAGCGTAGCCCGCAAAGTCGGTGTCAATGATATCGACCTTTTCTGTGAAAGCGCCGACCGTCAGCGCATTCCAGGCCTGAGAAGGATCATCGACTGCTTCCAGATCGTTGCGCGTCAAATGCTCGGCGGGCATGAGGTCATCGCCGATGTTGCCGGCAGAGAGAACGATCAAGCGTCGCTGTTCCTCTTCGAAACAGAGTTGGTCGATAGCGGCAGACCACGATGTGGGCCTTCCACGCGCCGGACTGGCGCTTGTCACAGCCATTGCGATCGCGCGGCGGCGCTCCGGCGCCTGCACCTCGGCGCGGGCGATCGCTTCCGCGGTGATCGCGCCATAGAGTTCTGGATCGTTTGCCTCGTCTTCTGGCGGAAGGATACGAACACTCTCCAGCCGAAAGGGCAATGGAACTGGATCGCCTCCGACCAGGAGCGGGACCAGATCACCGTACAGGCCGACACCTGCCATTCGCGTCCCGTGGCCGCTCCACGCAGGTGTGTCGTCGCTGCCCCATGCCGGTTTGACGGTGTGCCAGTCTTCAACGGCAAGTGCGGGTTCGATCAACGGGTGGGTGCGACGCACGCCGCTGTCGAGAATGCAGACCGCAATATCGGTTTGAGGCGGTCTGACGCGCCCGAGAAGCTCGTCGCTCCAGTCCCTTTGCTCCGCGCCGCCAAGGCCCATGAAGAAGGACGGCGTATCCTTCGCGCGCCGCAGCTCGGCGACGACATCGCTGTGCGCAATCATGCGGTCGAGCATTGCCGTGCTGGCGAGTGCCAGCATGACCACCCGCTCCGGAAACCTGACCGCATGCGTGCGCAAAGTGATGTTCAGGGCTTCGGCAATGTGCTCGAAGTTCTCGCGGCGACCGTCGCGCAGCCAGACTTCCCACCACACCTGCTCGTCAGCGGCCTGGGGGAAGAGGTCGTCGTGGTCGGTAAACAACGATCGTGCAGTCGCCAGCCTGACTGTCTCCATGCGGGAGACGAGCGGCTCGTTGCGCGGTCTGCCGCGGTCAGTGTCAACGTCTCGATACGCCTCGACTTTCCGCAAATAATAGGCTTGCGCGCTTTGCGGCAGGAACACCGACGCTGTGATGGGAGCACCGGGTTGAGTTGGCTCATGGACGGCGACCAGCTCCATGTGCTGGCGACGATCGGCCAACTGGTCGAGGGCCGCCCGTCCGGACATGGGCAGATCGATCTCGAGATAAAAGCCAGGCGTGCCGACCGACAGCTGGGGGTCACGCGCCGCAATCTGCTGGCGTGCACTTTCGACCGCTTGTTCGATGGATTGCGTCAAGGCCGCAGCATGCGACGCCCGATCACGCGCCGGCAGCGGCGGTGCATGTATAAGTTGGTTGGGCCGCCGATAGGCTTCCCGAATGCCGTTGTTGCGAAGGTGGATATGGGCGCGGTCGCGCGGAAAATCGTCTGCCATTATGATCTGTGCTGTCGCTACTCAGACAGCGAAGCCTGCCGGCGTTCCTTCAGAGCGTCGATGAGCGCTTCCGAGGTGATCCGCTTCCCCCCCCGCAATATGATGGTTTTTGCAGCGTCGTCGGCCGCGCGGGTGATCTCGGCCTGCGACAGTCTCTCTGCCTGAGAGATCGCCTCGTTCCAGGCAAGCCCTCTGGTGTCGAAGCGGTCGAGTCGAGCCCGAAGCAGCGCCTCGATAATCGGCCGATCGGGCACGGCGTATTCGATGACATCGTCGAAACGGCGGAACAAAGCTCTGTCGAGCAGCTCGGGATGATTTGTTGCCGCAATAATCAGGCTGTGGCTGTCGTCTTGCTCGAGAAACTGCAGAAACGAATTCAGCACGCGCCGAATCTCGCCAACATCCTGGCGTTCGCCTCGACGCGCGCCGATGGCATCGAATTCGTCAAAGAAGTAGACGCCCCGCGTCGCCTGCATTGCATCAAAAACAAGCCGCAGCTTTCCGGCAGTCTCTCCCATGAACTTGGTGATCAAACCATCGAGGACGATCGTGAAAAGGGGCAGATGAAGCTCCCCGGCCAATGCCGATGCGGTCATCGTCTTGCCTGATCCTGGCGGGCCGACCAGA
Source organism: Mesorhizobium sp. M6A.T.Cr.TU.016.01.1.1 (assembly GCF_003952585.1). NCBI lineage: Bacteria > Pseudomonadati > Pseudomonadota > Alphaproteobacteria > Hyphomicrobiales > Phyllobacteriaceae > Mesorhizobium > Mesorhizobium sp. M6A.T.Cr.TU.016.01.1.1. The sequence goes on along the minus strand of NZ_CP034452.1, from coordinate 3,552,264 downwards.
AGCAGTTTGCGACGGGGAACAAGCCCGTGCTCGCGCAAGCTTGCTTGTTGGCGCTGCTCTCCCAGCACGCGGTGCAGGCGCGAGCGCAGACTGTCCGGCAAAATCATGTCGGTCAGTCGCAGGTCCGGATAGCGCACATGCAGGAGCCCTGCGAGCTCGCCCTTTGGCTGAAAAAGGGGAACCGGCCGACTGCTCTTGGCAATCCGGGCGTCCCTGCTCTTGGCTGCGTCGACCAGATCCTTGAGCTCCTGAGCAAGCTTGCCATGGCCTTGACGTGCCTCATGCGCAGCAAGCTGCATCGCGATAGAGAGGAAACGATCCTCGTCGCCGGCAATGTGGCTTTTAAGCAGCGTCACGATATGGCGGGCCGTGGTCATGGCTCTCTTCTGGGGTATCCGTTTACTTGGCGAAGCGCATGCAACCTAAACGCTTTCAACGGCGATTTGTATCGCGCAATGGTGTTTTTTCTCTTGCCGATGTTCGCCCGTGGCAACTTCAGCGGTGAACTGTTGCGCCGCGGTCATAGGCCAGCCGGAATAACGCCGGCCAGCAGACAACAGTCCGCATCTTCGAGCGCTCGAAGTCTGGCCACTCACGCAGCGTGTCGGGTCCGAACGCTCCAAAGCCGCCCCGCCTGGCAGGTCCATGCGACCGATTGCGGGCGTGCGGCCATAAGGTCTACGCGGGCTCGCATGGCTGCCCGCGCCGCTGGCTAAAAAAGCTGTACACCATCTCACGAAACACCAGGTCCGCTCCTTTGCCGGCCGACGGTCCATGAAATCCCCTCCCCACTCACGACACCGGAGACCTCCTTGCCCACATGGCGCTCAAGCACCGGCCGCCATGGCACCAGCGTGAACTCGCGCGACTTTTCAACGACGGCATATTTTCCGCTGGCAAGCTCGACGGAGCGGCGGAGCGTACCCTCTACTCGTCCTCCGGATCGCGCTTCGGCATAGGGCAGGCCAAGTTCCTCCGACAGTTGGCCAGCAACACGGTTCAGTTCTCGCTGGCGCAGGATCGAAAGCATGTTGGCTCGATAGACGATCCGATCCTGTTCTTCATGCGCGAGGCCTCGCGCGATCAGCCACTGCCGCCGGCGAGCTTGCGCCTCTCTCACGTCGCGGCCGAAGCCGGATCCGTGCAAAGGCTCGGGTCTATCGGCAACCAGCTCCCGGTCGAGCCAGGTGGCGCCGTTGAAGCTGACCTGTCGCTCCAGCGCCATTGAGGAGAGCTTGTCGGCAACGACAGGCTCGGCCCTGGCCCGCTGGCCCTCATAATTCGCGACGCGATCGAGATGGTCCGGCGCGATGAGCCAGGTGCCGTTCGGCTCTCGCTCGACGCCGCCGGTCGCGCGGCGGATCGCCTCCAGCCGCCGCACATGCGTTCGCGCAAAGCTCTCGGTGGCGGATGGGTCATGCTTCAGGTGCATATCGACGTCGTAACGGCCGCCATGCGCTGCGGCGATTTCGGCGATGGTACGATCGACCTGCCTCGGCTCGGTGTTCCTTGGCGCGACACGCACGATGCAGCCATTAGGCATCGTTTCCATCGCCTCGCCTCTACCGATGTCGATCCAATGGCTCTTACCGTCGACGGCGTCGACGATCATGTAATGGCGGTCATTGATCTCGTCGGCCAGTCCACGCGCGACAACGCGACCGACGAGAGACTGGACGGGCTCGCCGGCTCGATCGTGGATCACCCAGTCGGCGGCACTGCGGGCAAGCCCCTTGCCGGTCAGTTCGCGGTGCATGGTCTTGATGATGTCGCCGCGTTCGCCGGTGCGGCGCAGCGTGGCTTCGAGCTCATCGTCGAGGCGCCAGGAGCCAGCGCCGACCTCCGCGGCCAGACCCATCCGCTCGAGCTTGCGCAGCCGTCCCTGGTGCAGCGTCTGGCGAATGGCGTCGGGACCGCCCGGCGAGACCAGGCCGTCATCATCACGCATGCTGAGCAGCCGACGGTCGATGCTGGTGAAGCGTTCCTGCTCCATTTCCCGGCGCAGGCGAAGCTCAATCTCGCGGTCGGTTCGCGGACCGAGATCGAGGCTGACCAGCTCGGCCGCCCGCTCGCGGATGCCAGATGAGATATATTCGCGCGCGATGACCAGGTTCTCGCCACGGTCGTCCCTGCCACGGACGATGATGTGGCTGTGCGGGTGGCCGGTGTTGAAATGATCGACCGCGACCCAGTCGAGCTTCGTGCCGAGGTCTTCCTGCATCTGCGCCATGAGCCGCCGCGTCAGCGCCTTGAGGTCGTCGTACTCGATGCCGTCTTCGGCAGCGACGATGAAGCGGAACTGATGGCGGTCGCCGTCCGCGCGATCGATGAACGCCTTGCCGTCGACGCGGCCGCTGTCGGCGCCGTAGAGCTCGCCAGGTTCACCTTCGCGGGTGACGCCGTCGCGCTGAAGATAGCGTAGATGGGCACGCGCCCCGTCCGCGCCCTTGCCGGCGAGCTTGACGACCCGCGCCTTGACGATCACCCGGCGCTGGCGGAAGGCGGCATACCGGTCGCGCGATTTCAGCAGTGCGGCGGCCGCCCCGCCGCGCCCTGTCCGGCTTCCGGTGAAGCGACCACCGCGTTGCGGCCGGCCGCCAGCCCGGTTGATCGCCGCACGAACCTGGCCGGCATAGCGTTTGCCGGCCTTCGAGCCGCGCGACCCGATTTTGCCGAGCTTCGGCCTGAACTCGTCATCCTTAATGCGAGCCTCCCAGACATATCAAGCAAAATCAGATACTTACACGTCCAACCCTCTTGGCACCGGCGGCAGCCTCCCGGAAAAACGATGTGCAGACAAAGATTTAACCGCCTCCTGGAGGCGGTACCTTTATCTTGCCTTACGCGCCCAGCCCCGCCAGACGCGCCCCCGTCCGCCCATGGCTAACGCACCGGCTCCTTCGGCTGCGCGCCGTCCTTGCCGAGCGGCACGAAGAGATCGCCGTTTCGCACGCCTGAGTGAACACCGTCATGAATGAAGAACAGCGACCGTCCGAGAGGAGCGATTTGCGCCTTTGGAGCGACAGATTGGCTTTCGAACGCCTCGATGTCGGCCGCCGAAACTCCGGCCGCCTTGAGTTGGTCGAGGTACTCGACGGTCTCTTCTGGCAGCGGTTTGCCACGCTTCAAATGCTCGTCGTAGCGCTCGGGACCGGCATTGTAGGCGCCAAACAGGCCAGGAAATCCGAAGCGGTCATACATGGCACTGAGATAGGCCGTGCCGGCCAGGATATTGTCGCGCGGATCGTGGGGGTTAGGCCCAAGGCCGTGTTCGACCCGCATCTCTTCATAGGTGCCGGGCATCACCTGCATGAGGCCCATGGCGCCAGCGGGGGAGGTGATGGGGCGGCAGTCGCGCATCGTCTTGCCGCCGCTTTCGGCAGCCATGACGGCATAGATCCAGGCTTGGGGAATATGGAAGCGCCGGCTTGCTTCCGATACCAACGTCTGCCACTTTCGCAGCTGCGGACTTTGGGAGATGGCGACCGGCTCAGCGCCGGTCGAGGCGGAACAGGCGCATGGCGCAATGGCGATCATGCCCAACAAGAGGAGGATCACTCGGTCCATAGTGGTACGAGCCTCCCGATGACATTTTGAGTGGGAACAGGCCCGAAATAGCGGCTGTCGAAGGAGCGGTTTTTGTCGCTGCCGAGCAGGAAAACCTCGTTATCCCCGAGCGCTCGGCAGCCGTTCCACCATGGCAAAGGTCGGCCTTCGGCGTCGATTTTGAGCCGGCGCGCGACGATGTCGCCGCCGATGATGATGGCGTCATTGAAGGCGCAGACATTATCGTCCGGCAGCGCTGCAAGACGTTTTGCCAGCGGCACATTGCGAGGCAGATAGCTGCGCTCGGCGGCGAGATACGCCGCGTATTCAGGCGGGCGCACGAGCACGAGATCGCCACGCGCCAGCGCTCCCGCAGCGATGCGGTAAAGGCCGATCGGCGCGCTGGCCGAGGCGTTCCAGACCAGCCAAGGGGTGGGCTTTCCCAGCGCCGTGAAGCCCAAAAGACCGAGACCGGCCGCGGCCAAGGCGACCGTCTTACGGGCTCGAACACGCCTCAGGCGGCTGCCGATCAGATGGATGGAAGGGCGCCGCCTCATGAACGGCCTCCCGTGCCGCCCTGGCCGGAACCGGCCTTGCCATCGCCGGCGGTGGAGTGCTGCGGGTGTCCTTTCGACCAATGGTCGAGTTCGTCGATGTGATAGCGGACATAGCGGCCGTGCTTGCGGAATTTCGGGCCGCCGCCCTTGAGCCGCATCTTTTCGAGCGTGCGCTGGGAGAGCCCGATATAGAAGGCGGCTTGGGCTGTGCTGAGAAACGGGCTGCCCTTTTTCGCGCGGGCCGCGCGTTCGTTTTCGTCGTCCATGATGATCCTCGTTTCGCTTCGGACAAGCGAGGGCGAGGATGGGCGAGGGAGATCGTCTCGGGGACGGGCGAAGAGTCGGGGGAGAGTTTTCGCCGCCCTTTAGGGCGGACGGGGTTTGGGTGGAACTCCTGGGAATGAGCCCCGCGCCGGGGCTGCGGCGCGAGGCTCTATCTCGGCCGGTCAGTCGGCCGGGTTCCAGATGATGGCGTAGGTGTCGTGATCGTCCTGGCCGGCGGCGCGGCCGAGATTGGCGTAGAGCTTGCGCGGTCCGAACTCCGGCGCTGCAATCGACAGGCTCACATAATACTTGCCGGAAGTCTCGCCGGTGCGGATCCAGCCGGCGCCAACTTCGACCCCTTGCGTAAGCACCCGGAAGTCGGGATGGTTGTCGGCGCTCTTGGCCTGGTTGGGGACGATATCGATGTCGGCGCGGACGCTGAGCGTCTTGAGCTGGCCCTTGTAGGCGCCGTTTTCCTGCTTGTTGACGTAACCGATCGCGGTCATTTCGAAGTCTCCTTTTGTGGTTTCGCCGGGGACCATCCCCTGCGATGGCGCACCGTAATGGGCGCGTCAGGACCGCCTGAATCCGACAGGGCCGCAGCGACAGCGAAGGATCCGAGCGGGCAGCTTTTTTGTGAGCGAAGCGGCGCGAGGAAGCCGCCGCAGGCGGCGGGGAAAAAAGCTGATGGCGAGGGTTTCGGGCGGCCGGACCCGCCCATAGGTCGACAAGCCAGCCGCAGGGATGGTCCTTGGAGAGAGCATGGAGACCGCTCGCCAAGTGCGGTCTTTCAGCCAAGCAGGACGCCGGGATGAAACGGCCTGCAAAGATGCTGCGCCCTTATGCCGGATCGAGATCGTGCCAGCGGGTCGGGCGCCAGAGCAGACATCCGGCATGGTGCGATCTATGAAAGCAGGGCTCGCCAGCGGGAATTTGATACGCGAAGGGGCCAAAGCAAGGCTGGATGAGAAGCCGGTGCTACCTGCAGGTCCAGTGTCATGTGGCGGCGCTCGGGAAACCGCTACGCAACGTGACGCGCTCTTATGAGGCGAACAGACCGGCCCCAAAACCGATCGACCGGTGGTCGGCGCGAAACGCGTCATGCCTGTCCGAAAGCTGACAGTGGCAGAAGACGCATGTCGGGTTCCGCACAATTGACCATGCTGGATTTGTGAGGTTTTCAGGGAGAGCCATGCGTTCACTACCCAGTGAGCTTTGGCACGGCATTTGCACTTGAGATGTGGCAACACGGATCGAAGGTTGACTGCATGCACAAGCGCGAGATGAGCAATGCTCTCCTTTCCTGGAGGCTTGGCAGCAGATTCGATTGTGACGTTGCGAGGAGCTTCAGCCGCTCGCGGCGGAAGTGATCTCAAATCTGAAGGCACCGTTGGGGCCGCAGCCATCAAACACATCTTTCTCTTTTTCGCAGCTCGTCATCAACGCGATGCGGACTTCTTCGCGTCGACGGCGGCCGAAGGTGGAGAAGGGCTCGACTTGCAAAAAGGAGTTGTCAATGACGTCTTACGTTCGCACCAACAGCCCGGCGCAGGTGCGCTCACTGTCCACCTTTGGCAAGCATCTGCAAAGGAGCGTGCTGACGGCGACGCTGCTTGCCGCGGCTTCGACGGGAAGTGAAGCGCAGCCCTATGTTCGTGCTGACGGCAGCACGACTGACGACTTGGAAGCGGCGCGCGCAAGTTGGCGTCATGACGCCGAATTCAATGGAAATGTGGGGCTCGCAGCCATCAACGCGGATGCGCGTATGCGTTGGGTTCCACCGGGGAGGGGGCCAGAGCTCCTCGCCTGCCCTCGTCCGTCTTGACGAGTGCCCGCTTACAGCCTACCTCACTATCGCGTTAGCACTCGTCCATCGCGAGTGCTAACAAAAACCCCTCAACATCCGCACCAGGGAAAAATCCGAAAATGGCAAAGTCGAAGTTCCGCCCGCTGCATGACCGCGTGGTCGTTCGCCGGGTCGAATCCGAATCCAAGACCGCTGGCGGGATCATCATCCCGGATACGGCAAAGGAAAAGCCGCAGGAAGGCGAGATCATCGCCGTCGGCTCCGGCGCCCGCGACGAAGCTGGCAAGCTCGTCCCACTGGACGTCAAGGCTGGCGACCGCATCCTGTTCGGCAAGTGGTCGGGCACGGAAGTCAAGCTCAATGGCGAAGACCTTCTGATCATGAAGGAATCCGACATCATGGGCATCATCGGCTCATATCAGGCCCTTTCGTCAACTGAATTCCCGGGCTCGATTGAAGCCCCTGCCAGGAGCTAAAAATGGCTGCCAAAGACGTAAAATTCTCCCGTGATGCCCGCGAGCGCATGCTGCGCGGCGTCAACATCCTCGCCGACGCGGTGAAGGTCACGCTCGGCCCCAAGGGCCGCAACGTCGTCATCGACAAGTCGTTCGGCGCACCGCGCATCACCAAGGACGGCGTCACCGTCGCCAAGGAAATCGAGCTTGAGGACAAGTTCGAGAACATGGGCGCGCAGATGGTCCGCGAAGTTGCTTCGAAGACCAACGACATCGCCGGCGACGGCACCACGACCGCGACCGTTCTGGCACAGTCGATCGTCCAGGAAGGCCACAAGGCCGTTGCCGCCGGCATGAACCCGATGGACCTGAAGCGCGGCATCGACCTCGCGGTAACCGACGTCGTTGCGACGCTGATCAAGAACGCCAAGAAGATCAAGACCTCCGAAGAGGTTGCCCAGGTCGGCACCATCGCCGGCAACGGCGATGCTTCGGTCGGCAAGATGATCGCCGAAGCAATGCAGAAGGTCGGCAACGAAGGCGTCATCACGGTTGAGGAAGCCAAGACCGCCGAGACCGAACTCGAAGTCGTCGAAGGCATGCAGTTCGACCGCGGCTACCTCTCGCCCTACTTCGTCACCAACGCCGACAAGATGGTTGCCGAGCTCGAGGACGTCTACATCCTCCTGCACGAGAAGAAGCTGTCCAACCTCCAGGCCATGCTGCCGGTTCTCGAAGCCGTCGTGCAGACCTCGAAGCCGCTGCTCATCATCTCGGAAGACGTCGAAGGCGAGGCTCTGGCCACGCTGGTCGTCAACAAGCTGCGTGGCGGCCTGAAGATCGCCGCCGTCAAGGCGCCGGGCTTCGGTGATCGCCGCAAGGCCATGCTGGAAGACATCGCCATCCTCACCGGTGGCCAGGTCATCTCGGAAGACCTCGGCATCAAGCTCGAGAATGTCGGCCTCAACATGCTCGGCCGCGCCAAGAAGGTGTCGATCTCCAAGGAGAACACCACCATCGTCGACGGCGCCGGCAAGAAGGCCGAGATCCAGGGCCGCGTTGCCCAGATCAAGCAGCAGATCGAAGAGACCACTTCGGACTACGACAAGGAGAAGCTGCAGGAACGTCTGGCCAAGCTCGCCGGCGGCGTTGCGGTGATCCGCGTCGGCGGTGCGACGGAAGTCGAAGTCAAGGAAAAGAAGGACCGCGTCGATGACGCCCTCAACGCGACCCGCGCGGCCGTCGAAGAAGGCATCGTTGCTGGTGGTGGCGTCGCGCTGCTGCGCGCTTCGGCCAACATCAAGGCCACCGGCGTCAATGCCGACCAGGCCGCCGGCATCAACATCGTTCGTCGTGCGCTGCAGGCTCCGGCCCGCCAGATCGCGGCCAACGCCGGTGCGGAAGCATCGATCGTTGCCGGCAAGATCCTCGAGAACAAGGGCGCGACCTTCGGCTACAACGCCCAGACCGGCGAATATGGCGACATGATCGCCATGGGCATCGTCGATCCGGTCAAGGTTGTCCGCACCGCTCTCCAGGACGCGGCCTCGGTGGCCGGCCTGCTGGTCACCACCGAAGCCATGATCGCGGAGGCTCCGAAGAAGGAGTCGGCTGGCGGCGGCGGCATGCCTGGCGGCATGGGTGGCGGCGGCATGGGCGGCATGGGCGGCATGGGCGGTATGGATTTCTAATCCAGCTCTGGCAGCTTTCGCAACGAGAGGGCGGCAGCAATGCCGCCCTTTTTTTGCGAACCTCGGTCCGATAAACGATCGGCGCCAACGCCGGCCATCGGCGTTAGCGCAACCTCAAAAGAACTGTCGAGTTGATTGCGGGCGACTTTTGCGTCATCAGAGGCGCAAGGCGGTCGCGTGTGAGGATTGCGCGCTCCCATGGGCGGTTTCGGCATGTGCCTCGCCTTCGACATCGGCATTGAGGCCAAGCAGGAAATCGGCGGCTTTCGAGGCATGGCTTGCGGCGCGGAAGATGGCGCGGTTGTCCTCGCGCAAAACCGTCAGCCATGAGCCGATGTAGTCGGCATGGCGCACGGTCGGCTCGATGCCGAGACTGCTGCAGATGAAGGCTGATGCGATTTCGGCGACCAGTTCCTCGCGCGCATAGGTCTTGGACCCGAAGGAGCCGGACAGGTCGCGCGCGAGTCGCGTCGGGTGGCCGGTCCAGTGGCCAAGCTCGTGAAAGCAGGTCCGGTAATAGTCAATCTGGTGGAAGAAAGCCGGCTGCGGCGGCACCTGTATGGTGTCGCTGCCGGGCATGTAGAAAGCGCGCTCGCCGCCGATGCGAAAATCAGCGCCGGTTGCATGAATGAGCGCCTCGGCCTGCGGGACCATCTCGCGCTCAGGCAGAGGCTCGCCGGCGGCGTAAAGATATTCGGGCAGATTATCGCACTGCGCGACATTGAAGACGCTAAAGCGCTTCAGGAAGGGCACCGCCTGCGGTTCGTCGCCATCGGTGTCGGCGCGTTGCTTTTCGTTCTTGGGAACAAAGCGGTCAGCGTGAACGATGGTGGTGCCGTGCTCACCCTTCCTGACATTGCCACCTAGGGAAAGCGCCTGCCGGAAGGTGAGCCAGTTCTGGCTGGGGAAACCGCGATCGATGACCCCGCCCCACAGGATCAGGATATTGATGCCGGAATATCGGCGCTGGGTGGCCGCATTCCGCGGCAGGCCGAGGCCTGTCCTTGCCCTGCCCCACGGCTTGACCCATGGCACGGTGCCGCGCTCCAGTTCGGCAATGATGCGGTCGGTGATTTCCTGATAAAGGCTGGCGCCGGTGCGCCCGCCACTCTCTGCGCCAGCCTGTCGGCTGCCGCAACGTTTGTTGTTTGCACGCATCGTGATGTCCTCCGCTCTTCAATCGCGCCCTCCCCGGAAGCGGGGTGGGCGGCGAAAGCGACCGGAAAGGCCCGACGTCGGAGGCGGACTGCATCCGCAGGACCGGAACGGAGTGGAGGACCCGAAGCGAAAGCGAAGGGTTGCGGGACGCCGCGGCGGGCCTAGAAGGGAGTGCTGCCCGCCCTGCGCCACCGGGGAAGGCCACGATAAAAACGACGCCGGCCGACAGGCCGGCGACCGTCAGCAGCCGAAGGCTGCCCCGCGCCAGGGGGCGAAGCCGCAGGGCCAAGACCGCCTGAGCCTGGCGAAGATAAGCGGGCTCGGTTCACGAGCACCCGGCCAGCGCCTTCAGGCGCGGGCGCTCAGGATTGTTGTTGGCGCCCACGGCAGCTGGATGACCGCAACAAGATGCCGAGGAGCAACAGCAAAGCCAGCTGCCACAAACGGCACGCTCCGGCAACAACAGCGTGGCCGATCTACAGATGCTGCCCCGCACGAGAGCCTGCACGCTTTGAGCGCGCATCGGCGAGCAAGCGTTGCAAGCTGGCCATGTCGACCAGGTGGGCGATCACTATATCGCCGACCACCAACGCGGGCGTACGGTCGATGTGCAGACCTTTCGCGAGTGCGCGGACGCGCGCAAGTTCATCTGCGATGGCCGGATCTTGCATTCCCGCTTGAGCTGCTCCACGTCAAGGCCCACACGCGCTGCGATCTTGAGAGTGATCCTTTCAATGATCCAACTGGGGGAAGTCATAAGGGCGCGGTGGAATTCGTCGAACTTTCCCTGTTTTCTCGAGGCGAGTGCGATTGGGAATCCGGTCCCAGGACCGGGAACCGTCTGATCACAAGCTTCAGATTGGGATCATTCTTGAAGGCTTTTTGGTAGTTGAGATCTGCCAGTCTGCAATGCGGACAGTTGTGGTAGTCATTGAATATGACCAGAACGGCATCGCCTTGCGGGTTGCCGGCGATTGGCGAAGGGGGTCGTTGTCGAATGCGCCGCTCCACTTTTGCCTGTCGATCGACCACGCCTGCCGGTGCAGGTTCGCGCTATATTGGCTCGCCAGCACGGCGAGGAGTAAAAGAAGAGCTGCGACAGTGATGGCAGTCGGCTTAGACATGAGTCTCCAATCCATGGACGGCGTGGCAGCAACGGCCCGCCTTTTGGTGTAAAATGCTTTTGATCGAGCCCCGCACTTGCCACAGGGCGCAGTCGCGAGGGCGCACAGTTATAGATGCCGGTGCGCTCTGGCGGTTTCTGGAAAGATGGCCTTGCGCCATCGGGCCCACCCCACCAGCTGAGCGTCGTTCGCGCGGGCCGGGCAACCGCGACCGCCATTCACCACGCCGGGCGACTGACCGTCCGCCCGGCAGAGCGCTGAAGGGTCCCCGGACCTTCCGGGTTGCCGGCGATTTGGCGAAGCGGGGTCGTTGACGAGTGCGCCGCTCCACTTTTGACTGTCCATTGGCACGACTGCATGGGCGGGGGCGGCCTTTCCCGCGGCGGGTGCGCGCTATTATGGCTCGCCAGCACGGAAAGCAGCACGGCGAGGAGAAAAAGGAGAACCGCGAGAGTGGTGGCCGTTGTCTTAGACACGAGGCTCCAATCCATGGACGGCGTGGCAGCAACGGCCCGCCTTTTCGGTGTAAAATGGGTCGCTTTTGATCGTGCCCCGCAGTTGCTACAGGCGCACAGGTGCGGGTGCGATCTGGCGGTTTCTCAAATACGGCTTTGCGCCATCGGGCCCACCCCAATAGCTGAGCGTCGTTCGCGCGGGGAACTGCGTTCACCACGCCGGGCGACTTGACCGTCCACCGCCAGAGCGCTGAACGGTCCGCTAGTGAGGCGCTCCCCGAATCGTCGTTTATCCCGCTCGCCCCAGACCGGGCGACAGCCAGCGTTGCCGCTACGCTGCGGAGAAATATCGTCAGCGCGTGGCATTCGGACATAAGCTGATCGACGCCAAGAATAAGACCCACGGAGGTGACCGGTGCGGCCGGAACAAGAAAGAGCGTTGCAGCCATTGTGACGAGGCCTGCACCGGTAATGCGGGTTGTTCCGTTCGAAGGGAACAATGCGACGAACAGCATGAGGATCCGGCAGCCGATCGGCAGATCAGTTTTCGTCGTCTGGGCGATGAAGAGGGCGGCGAGCATCATATTCGTGCCGTCCAGATTGAATGGAATGAGACCCACGACCGAATGCGTGGCGCCGGCCTTTTCCATCTTCTCCATGAGCGAGGGCAGCGCGGCCTCCGAGGAGGACGTTGCGAGCAGCAGCTCGTCCTTGATGTATCGGACGAGAGAGAAGATCGAGCGGCCGTTGTAGCGGCAGACCGCGCCGAACAGGACCGAGAAGAACAAGACTTGCAGGATGTCGCCTTCCGCGAAGGCACTGGCAATGGTTGATGGGATGATGTTCATCAGGAAGCTGGTCACGGACTGCTCGTGAGCCGTGGCCACATAGCCCTTAACGGCTTGGACATCGAGCGAGGCCGGATCGATGTTGAGGCCGGCGCCAGGCTGAACGATATTCGCGACAATCAGTCCGACAACGAGTGCAAGTGTCGAGAAGGTGAGGAAATAAACCATCGCCTTGGCGGCAACTCGGCCGACCTTCTGCAGATCGCTCATGCCGGCAATGCCGGTCGCTATTGTCAGGAAGATGACAGGTACGGTGATTATCTTGACGACATCGACGAAGGCATCGCCGAGCGGCTTCAGGCTCTGGCCGGTCTCCAAATGGAAATAGCCGATTGCAGCACCCAGGATTATGGCGGCAAGCACCTGCACGTAGGCCCGGGCAAAATGGCGCTTGCGGGCCGCTGCGTTCGCTATGGGGACTTGTGGAACCAACACCGTTTCTCTCCTTGACCGGATCGGGGTGGGGCTCCTCCTTCTCCCATGCAGTGCTCCGGTCGAACGCTGCGCCCACTTCGGCGCAAGCGATGTGCCAAATAGCAAAGAGGGGAAAACGCGCAGGACCTCTCACGCAGTGCTTGTTCGCTCTCCCGCACTCGCGCTGCGGTTGCCAGTCAACTATGGAAGGGTCCGTTCTTGGGAATTCCAAAGGTCGCTCTTTGCTTCGGCGCAGCTTGGCTGGCTGGAAGGTTCCCTGTTTGCCTTGGGGTCTGGGACCTGCGTCCAGATGGTCAACATTTTCCTGCGCGCCGCACGGGGCTCCAAAGATTCAATCGAGGACGGGCCCTCTTCGAAAACGGCGGCAGCGTTGGTCAAGCCCTTCCACCCTGCTGTCCCACCAAGGGTGTTCAGAAGCTCAGTTCACGATTAAGCGATGGATCAGCGTCATCTGGCGTTCGCGGCGGCGTTGCAAGGGGTCTGCCAAGGATGAGCAAGCCGCGAGGCAGGGCCCGAGACCTAGACTCCATCCTCATCAACAGCGCTCGGCTCGCGTTAGGAATGTTCGAACCGCAGCACGATCAGGTGGCCACACCGTTGGTCGGAACCGGAACCCGACGAATGATCGTTCGTGACCGACATCTGTGAACAAGCAGTGTGTGTCATTGCAATCACCACCCATTGCGCGCAATTGCCCATATGGCCGTGAATGAACTGGATTTGGTGATTTTCCAGATGGCGGTGGAAAGCGTCCGCTTGCTCTCTTCAAGCTTTGATGAGAAGGCGGCTGAGATAGCCACGAGGAGCCGTGGTAGCCTTCTTTTCGACGTGCGGGTTGACGGTGACCTGGAGGTCCAGCGAGTCGCAGCCATTGGATATCCAGGCGACAAGATCGGTGTGGTGGCATTGGACCGAGAGGGCCTTGTTAGCTGCTGTTGCCTTGTCAATGGCACCTTCTCACCTTTCATTGCACCGTTGGAGAACTGGACCAGCATGCCCCTGTCCATGCAGGCCCAGATCGATGTCACAGGCTATGCGAGGCTCCTTCTGGCCGCCCTGCGAAATGCTGGACATATGCTGGGCAGGTAGCATCGCCGATGATGTCTGTGATGAGATGGTGCAGACGGCTGGATGAGGCGATCGCTTGCCGGCAGCTTTGGCCGCCAAGCGATCGGTGAGTTCGCAATGCTGGACACGTCCTGTAGACTCTGCCAGTTAAGTTAGCGGACAACCATCTGACGAATGCCCGATCTGACAGTCTGGACGGCGCGGCATTCCCTCCTAGGAATGCAGCCGTGGTTCTACTCCATCGGCTGTCCTTGCGTCGAAGGCGACGGGCACACCGTGAACGATGGACGTCGCCGCCACCAATTCCTCAACTCGCGATCGGTCGCTTTGCACGCCGGCATAAGCGTTCGAATGGCGCGGATCGCCTGGGCGGTGGAGAGGAACCGGGCCTTGCCTCTGGACAGAACATAGGCTTCGGCGGCTTTTCACCCGCCTCCCTGAAACTCTGACTGACACGATCTAGGACGGGAGTTCGGCAGCCTTCAAGCCTATGTCCGATACCGGACAATCAGGCAGCGGTGGCCAGGCCGAAATAACGTTGCTCCTCCTCGCCGTAAGCGCCATGCGTGAGTTCCATCAATCCGACGCGGTCGATAATCGTGACCTCGCCGCGCTTGGCACGGACAAGTCCTCGATATTCAAGCATTTGCAGGGCCGTGGTGACCCCGGGACGGCGGGCGCCGAGCATGGTCGCCAGAAATTCATGCGTCAGGTAGATCTTGTCTCCGTCAGAGCGGTCATGGATCATCAGCAACCAGCGGGCCAGCCGTTCCTCGATTTTGGAGTGGCCATTGACCAGTGCCGTCCGGGACGACTGGACAAGGAACGCGCGGGCATAGTCCAGCACTGACGTGCGCAGCGACGGGCTTTCCGCAACCGCAGGACGAAGGATTTCAACCGGCAGGCGCCAGCCATTGCCTGCGGCCTGGATATAGGTCTCGTTGGAAGAGCTGTCCTGTCCGAGAATGACGGCAATTCCTGTCATCCCGTCATATCCGATAATGCCGACTTCACATTGCCGTCCGCCGGTCATGGTGGCGACCACCGAGGCGACGCCCCTCTCGGGAAAATATCCATTCCTGATCGGCTGATGCGCGATCTCCAACTGAGCCTTGATGTCCAGTTCGACGCGATGCAGCGAAGGTCGCAACAGCGCGAAGTCCTCCGGCGAAAGGGATTTCAGCACCCGGTTGCGAAAAAGGGATTCGGGCAAGGCTCTCTCCCATGCGGGCAAGAGCGCGTACCTCTTACTGTCGGCTGCATCCGAAGTAACTGACGGCCGATGCCAAAGCATAGGCTTCGAAACGCGCGATTGCAAAGCCCTATCGGGGCAGTGCAGCCATGCTAGAAGTCGCGCGGCCTTACGATAGGCGCGGATGACATGATTCCCTTCTGCGGCCACCAAGAACGGCTCGGGCACGCTTTAATCGTTCATACACAAGCTCGCAGGAATGTAAGCGGCGGAACAATCGGGTGATTCGTACCGCCCTGCCCTTTCAGAAATCAAGTCATTGGACGTCAATTCGGGCTGGAACGCCTCGTCGCGGAACGGCACAGGAAACGCAGCCGGATCAGCAATGGTGGTTCACCTTGTGTGCGGTCCGGATGTGCGGTCCGGCGGCTCATCGCCCAATGGCTTGTCGAGGGGAAGTGGAACTCGTCATGTCGCCTCGAACCGTCACCGCGCTAGCGCGGCGCTTTTGAAGACGCCGGTGTTTTCTTTGTGGAACTGAAACTGTGAGGTGATTGATGCATGACTCAAACATTTGCGTATTTCCGCTGCATCGGCGACGCACATTGGTCGAAAGTATCGCCCAGGCCCTCGAGACCAAGAACGGCGAGGCGGCGAGTGCGTTCTGGCGCTGTGCTGCCAAGAAAATGCTCATTCAATTGTCCGATGTAGGAATTGCGCCAGAGTTCGCTGCGCAGGAGGTTGGAAGCCTTCTTCATGCGGTCTTGGACGATATGGCCAACCGAACGGTAATGCACATAGCATAGGCTTGGGCGCTGTTGGATCGCGCGTCAGCTCGGGTCCTTATCGGGGAACTGCTCCGACTGGCCGACGGTCCGGCCAAACCGGCATACCGGCAAAGGTTTGAGGTTGGGATCGCTCACGGCGGCCGGTCCAATATTCCAAGGCGATCTCAGAAGCCACATTGGCTTCTTTCCAAGCGGACGGGCGCCATTTTGGCGTGCTCACGCTGGACTGCGGGTTGCGCCTACGGAAATCCGAAGTCCGGCCGCGCGAGTCGATCGACCGGAACAGTCGAATGCTCGTGGGGCCGGGTCCGCTCAGCTTGACGGCGGGCGGTGGCGGCCGTGAGCAGACTTAACCCAGGTCACGGCTGAGCATCCGCAGGCGCTATGCCGATTGGATGAGAACTGGTTGCCACAACACCGGCCCGTTCAGGCGTCCCCTCCAGCGGATGCGCAAGAGACTGGCGTAGGAAATCTCGAGGAAGCCGGCGACTGCCTCGGTGTTGCCGACCTGCTGGGGCTGTCCGATACGTGACAACGGCCAGGTCGCGAGACGAAGGATCCTTTCGATGCGCGTATCTGTCACCGTTACGATCCCGGAGAGATTGTTGGCCAAGCCGAATTCGATGATGCCCGCGAAGAGCTCGTAGGTTGCTTGTGCCAGGCCGCCAGCAGCCTTCGGCGCTGTCGCAGGGAGATCGAGCGCGAAACGACTACTCTCCCAGATATCGGCACTCGCAGGGACCACCATCTCATCCAGCAGCGCCGGAAACGTATCGCGCAACATAGTCGGTCCGGTGGTCGGCAAAAGGCGGACGCAGCCGCAAGTTCGCCAATCGGACCCCTTGAGAAGTAGGTAGACGGGGTTCAGGCTGTCAAACGGGTCCGTTTCCATTTCGCCTTCGGTCTGCACTTCCCAATCGAGCCGCTTCTTGAAAACCCGATACCTAAGCCCGTGCATTTCCCTGAGTTCGCTCGCGAACTCGGCGTAGCAGTCGGGTGTTATCAGCTGCATCATTGTCGTCTCCGTGCGGGATGTGTCCACGCAATCGAAGGGCAAAGCCGTCATGAATGCAGCCTGTAGACCTTTACAGCTAGCCTTGGAGAGGATCAGGATCTCGCCCGAGCAGCCATCCGCACTATGGCCTGGTTGATGGTTCGCACGCCAAGCTTCGCCTTGGCGTTTTCCTGATGGAAGGTCACGGTGCGTTTCGAGACACCGAGAATCTGGCTGATATCCCAGGCCGACTTGCCGCACGCCGCCCATTTCAGGCACTCGAACTCCCGCGGGGTGAGCGTTATGCCATCTACCACGCAATCTTCGGCGAGCCTGCGCCGGGCATGGATATGAACGTTGATCGCAACCAACTGCATTGCTTTTTCGTAGCGCGTCAGCGACCTCAAAAGTGGCGGATGCGCCTCGTTGGAGGCGAAGGTCAGTGCGGCGAACCGGCCGCGATGATCATGCATCGACATGGTCAGTCCGCCGCGAATGCCGAACTCAGCTGCTTTTTCCAGGACTTCCTGCTGCGAGGTCGGCAAATAACGGTGATCGCGGTCCACACCCCAGTCGAAGGTATCCCAGCCTCGCAGTCCCCGCAGGATCACGGGATCCACGCTGTGGTAGCGCAGTTGCAGGTAATGTGATGTCCATGATGATGGATAATTCGAGATCAATCGCGGCGTGTCGCCGGAAGCGGATGGGTAGGTGAAATAAGCGAAGAACGGAAAGTCGAACCCGGCTGCGGCGGACGCCATTGCCTCATGGAGATCGACGGCATCGACGCTTGCAGAGAGTTGCTCGACCAAGGTTTCAAATACGCGATGCATCTGCGCTTTGCGTACCTCGCGGAGGTTGCTGGAAGCCGGGCGGAGACGTGGTTCTAAATGATGGCCTGTCCCTGCAGGGCGTACGACGCGCCGCCGTCATCACCGCAATTGCTGTGCTGCTTCCGATTGGAGAGAGCTCCGCGCACCTGACCAACTACCGATGGGTGATATTGCGACGTTATCGATGAGCCGCGTGTCGCCAAGCCAAGCCGCAGCAAGCAAGCGTGCCGGTCGGTCAAGGCTTGCTAACGATTGCAGGTCTGTTTCTCCGCGAAGCTCCAGGTATTCGAGCTCGCGATAGCCGCCAGCCAGAATTGTTGCACGCGCTTCATCAAGCGTAGGCAGGATGGGAGAGCCGCGTGCAAGCCGCTCGGCCGTATCGAGCAGGACCGATGCTAGTTTTGGGGCAATGGCGCGTTGGGCTGGGGAGAGCCGCACGTTACGCGACGATAGCGCAAGACCATCGGCTTCGCGGACTGTCGGACAGGGCACAATAGTGATCGGAATGTCGAGGTCCCGGACCAAGCGCCTGACAAGCTGGAGTTGCTGAAAATCCTTTTCGCCAAAAAAGGCGAAGTCAGCGCCGGCCTGCAGGAAGAGCTTGGCCACGACCGTCGCCACGCCACTGAAATGGCCGGGCCGGAATGCGCCGCAAAGGCATTCGCTGATGCCGGACACTGAAACGGCCGTGGCGAAGCCCACCGGGTACATTTCCTCTGCGTCCGGCACATAGAGCAGATGCGTGCCCAGCGGCGCGAGCTTGGCAGCATCTTCGCTTTCCGTCCGAGGATAGGCAATCAGGTCGGCGGGGCTGTTGAACTGCTTGGGGTTTACGAACAGCGTCACGATCACCCGCTCGGCCCTTTCAAGCGCCTTCCGCACAAGGCTCAGATGCCCGTCGTGCAAGGCTCCCATGGTCGGCACAATACCGATCGTGGCACCCGAGCGACGCCATTGCGCAACGACGGCGCGCAGCTCGCTCACGGTTCGAGCGATCGGCACGCTCATGTGAAGTCTCCGGCCTTCAAGGCGTTGACATAGAGATGTTCGACCGCCGGAAAGTGCCGGTTCCGCACATCGGTGGCGTAAGCGGCGATTGCCGCCTCAGCCTGCTCACCGAGCTCGGCATAGCGTTTGACGAACTTCGGCCGAAATGAGGTGAAGAGCCCGAGCATATCGTCGCTCACCAGAATCTGGCCGTCGCAAGCTGGCGAGGCACCGATGCCGATGGTGGGTATGTCGATATCGGCGGTTATCTGCCGTGCAAGCTGCTCCGGTATCTTTTCGAGCACCAAGGAGAAGGCGCCCGCCTCGGTTACCGCCCTGGAGTCGCGCCTGATCCGCTCTGCATCGGCTCCCCGGCCCTGCACACGATAGCCTCCGAACGTGTTTACCGCCTGCGGCGTCAGCCCCACATGGGCCATGACAGGTACGCCGCGCGCGGTAAGGAAGCGGATGGTTTCCGCGATGGTCTCGCCGCCCTCGAGCTTCACCGCTGAACAACCGGTCTCACCCATCACGCGCGCAGCGTTGCCGAAAGCGTGCTCTGGGCTTTCCTCGTAGGAACCGAAGGGCAGGTCGACGACCATCAGCGCGTGTTCAAGGCCGCGGCGAACGGCCTGTCCGTGCATGATCATCATGTCGAGCGTGACCCCCAGCGTCGACGACAGGCCGTGCAGCACCATGCCGACGCTGTCGCCGACAAGAACGATGTCGCAGTGGCGATCGAGCAGCCTCGCGACCGGCGTGGTGTAGGCCGTCAAGCATACAAGTGGCGTCTGGCCTTTTCGCGATCGAATATCTGGAGGAGTCATCCCTTTTATCTCACCAGCCGCGCTCAACCGAGGCCCCTTCCCTTACGTTACCAACAGCGGGTGTCGCGTTTGGCATATTTTTGTGCGACTGCGAAGAGCTAAAAACAGTGCTTGAGTAGTACGGTGTTGACGTGCTGGCTGCCAAGGTTACATTCAATCGATTAAGGCGCTCCGTTGGGCCAACCCACTTTCGCAAACATGGATCCTCAGACAAGAAGAACCAAGAAAGGCAAAGCCGCCGTCAAAGCTGACGAAGCCAAAGTGGACCTGACTGCCGTCGTGGTCGCCGTAAACGACAGTGAGCCCTGTGTCCTCACAGTCGGTCATGCGGACACCCTCCCTTCTGGACCTTTTGCCCTAGAGCATCGATCACTGCAGTCGGGTTTGAGGGGGTGGGTGGAGCAGCAGACCGGCCATGCACTTGGATACATCGAGCAACTCTACACCTTCGCCGATCGCGATCGCATCGGCACTGAGCGCCACCAGCGCGTCATCTCAATCAGCTATCTCGCATTGACCAGGAAGGAACAGGCAACGAACTCGGCCGCGTGCGGCTGGCAAAGTTGGTACGAATATTTTCCCTGGGAGGACCACCGCTTCGGCACGCCGCCTGTGCTGCTCGATAGATTGCGGCCCCGCCTGATTGAGTGGGCCGGCGGCGCCAGCGAGCCGACCACTCAACGCGAGCGCCGGCAGCGCGCTGCGATAGCCTTCGGCTTCGACGACCGCCATTGGAACGAGGAACTCACGCTCCAACGCTACGAGTTGCTCTATGAAGCTGCTCTGATTGAGGAGGCCGGTGGCGGCAGGGACGCGATTGCGGCCGCGGCTGGCAAACCAATGGTCGCTGACCACCGTCGTATTCTGGCAACCGGTATCGCGCGGCTGCGTTCGAAGATCAAATACCGGCCGGTCGTGTTCGAGCTTATGCGGCCTTCCTTCACGCTGCTGCAACTGCAGCGAACCGTGGAAGCTTTGGCTGGCAGGCTGATCAACAAGCCGAACTTCCGGAGATTGGTCGAGCAGCAGGAACTTGTTGAGGAGACCGGGGAGACCTCCCTCGACACGGGCGGCCGACCGGCGAAGCTTTATCGCTTCCGGCATGCCGTCCTCGACGACAGGGCTATCGCCGGGACAAAATTACCGCTGGCGCGGGCTTGACATACTTATAGTCAAGGTAGATATATTCCCTTATTGTCAAACCGAATATAATCGAGGCGCCAATGACTGGGGCGTTACCTATGGCTGCGTCCCTGTATGAGCGTGTCCGGCGGGTGATCCCACCCGTTGAATGGCCCGCGTTCGCCGGCGATATTGAAGCCATCTTAGCGCTGAAGCGTGAGCGCAATGCGGTGGTGCTGGCGCACAATTACCAGACGCCCGAAATTTTTCATTGCGTGGCAGACATCGTCGGCGACAGCCTGGCGTTGGCCCACAAGGCGGTGACGGTCGACGCTGACATCATCGTGGTTGCCGGCGTTCATTTCATGGCCGAGACGGCAAAACTGCTCAATCCGAACAAGACCGTGCTCATCCCGGATCTCCGCGCCGGCTGCTCGCTGGCCGAATCGATCACGGCAAACGACGTGCGGCTAATGCGGCTGCGGTATCCGGGGGTCCCCGTTGTTACTTACGTCAACACTTCCGCCGCCGTAAAAGCGGAGTCCGACATCTGCTGCACGTCCGGCAACGCCAAGGCGGTGGTGGAATCGCTTGGCGTGGCGCGTGTGCTGATGCTCCCGGACGAATATCTGGCGAGGAACGTGGCAGCCGATACAGACGTCGAGATCATCGCCTGGAAAGGCCATTGCGAGGTGCATGAGCGCTTCACCGCAGCAGACATCCGGGAACTGCGCGATGCCCATCCAGGCGTCATCGTGCTGGCCCATCCAGAATGCCCACCAGACGTTGTCGCGGAGGCGGAGTTCTCCGGCTCGACCGCGGCGATGTCGGATTATGTCGAGCGTGAGAAACCGACGCGTGTCGTCCTTCTGACCGAATGTTCGATGAGCGACAACGTCGCGGTCGCGCATCCCGACGTCGAGTTCGTTCGCCCATGCAATCTGTGCCCGCACATGAAGCGCATCAACCTGGCCAACATTCGCGCCGCACTCGAGCAGAACCGGCATGAGGTCCGGATTGATCCCGAAATTGCCGGCCCCGCCCGCCGCGCGGTCGAGCGCATGCTTTCCCTATGAGTCTGGAGGTTCGCGACATCGCCGGGGCGCCGGTCGTCATCGGCGGCGGCATTGCCGGCCTGATGACGGCGCTTCATCTGGCGCCGGAACCGGTCGTGCTTTTGACCAACGCGCCGCTTGGAACCGGAGCCTGCAGTGAACTTGCCCAGGGCGGTCTTGCGGCAAGTCTCGGGGGCGACGACGGCCCAGATTTTCACCTTTGCGACACGATAGCTGCCGGCGACGGACTCTGCGATGAGGCCACGGTGCGGCGAGTGGTACGAGCTGCACCCGAAGCGATTAGGACGATCCAAAGGTTCGGCGTCGACTTCGACCAGCACCCTGACCGCGCGTTGCGACTTGGGCTCGAGGCGGCACACTCGCGACGGCGGATTGTGCATGCAGCCGGCGACGCCACCGGTCGCGAGTTGGTGCGCGCGCTCGTCGCCGCGGTTCGGCGTACAGCCTCGATCACCATTATCGAAAATGTGGAGGTCCGCCGGCTGGTCGTGCAGGACGGGTCGGTCATCGCCGTGGTCGCAGCAGGACGAGCCGGCGCGCTCGCTCTGCCCACGCGTCGCGCGGTGCTGGCGACCGGCGGCGTCGGCGGGCTGTTTTGCGACACGACAAACCCCGCTGGCTCATGGGGTCACGGGCTGGCGCTCGCCGCATGGGCGGGGGCGGAACTCGCCGACTTGGAATTCATACAGTTCCATCCAACTGCGCTCGACGGTCCGCGCCGGCCGATGCCGCTGGTGAGCGAAGCCGTGCGTGGCGAAGGCGCGGTGCTCATCGATGAGCGAGGAGAGCGCTTCCTCGCCGACACACCTGGCGGTGAACTTGCGCCTCGCGACGTCGTAGCGCGCGCCATTTGGCACCAGCTTGCCGTTGGACGCCGCGTATTCCTGGACGCACGGCAAAGTCTCGGCCCGAGATTTGGCAAGCGTTTTCCAGGCATCGCCGAATTGTGCCGGAGCGCAGGAATCGACCCCGCGACCGACCTGATCCCGGTGCGCCCGGCGGCACATTATCACATGGGCGGCGTCGCCGTAGACAGCGCCGGCCGCAGCTCCATCGAGGGATTGTGGGCCTGCGGTGAGGTGGCCTGTACCGGCCTGCACGGCGCCAACCGCCTGGCCAGCAACTCGCTCACCGAAGCGGCGGTCACCGCGAGCTGGGTTGCCGAAAGCGTTGCCGGCACGTCGTATACCCGGCGACCGCGCAGATGCTCCACATTCGTCCCTCCACGACCAGACGCTTCCGTGGTCCGCCCGATTGTCTCCGCCGCCCTGGGTATCATCCGCGACGGCGAGGCAATGCGCGAAGCGGTGGCGACCCTGCTGCCGATCGCAGCCAATAGTGTCGCTGCCTCTGGTCCGGCTTTGGTCTCACTGATGATCGCCGCGGCGGCCCTGAGGCGGGAAGAGAGTCGAGGCGCGCACTGTCGGTCCGATTTCCCGCTCCACGATGCCAACGTGCGCCCATCACGGCTGACACTGCACAGCGCAATGCGGGCCGCGGCCGCACTCGATTGCCGGGCTACCATACGGAGCACTTGATATGACTTCATTCTCCCCCCTCCCCGCGACCCTGATCGAACCGATTGTGCGCGTTGCGCTCCTCGAAGACCTGGGCAGATCCGGCGACCTGACCACCGATGCGGTTATCCCGTATGATTGCACTGCCACGTTGGTGCTCAAAGCGAGGCAGGCGGGCGTCGTTGCCGGGCTCGATCTGGTCTCGTATGCCTTCCTTCTCGTGGAACCGGCGATCAACATCCAGATCTGGCGCCCTGATGGCAGCGAGGTTGGGGCCGGGGAAACCATTGCAAGATTGTCCGGACCCGCACGAGGCCTGCTCACGGCCGAACGCACGGCCCTCAATTTCTTATGCCGGCTGAGCGGCATTGCCACTGCCACAGCGGCCATGGTTGAGGCCGTGCGCGGTCACAAGGCGAGGATTGTATCGACGCGAAAGACGACGCCCGGGCTGCGGGCATTGGAGAAATACGCCGTGCGCGTCGGCGGCGGTGCCAATCACCGGTTCGGCCTCGATGACGGCGTGCTCATAAAGGACAACCACATCGCGATCGCCGGCGATATCCGCACAGCAATAGAGCGGGCGCGCGCCGCAGCAGGGCATATGGTGAAGGTCGAGGTCGAGGTCGACACGCTGAAGCAGCTCGATGCAGCGCTCGCGATTGGTGTTGACGCGGTGCTGCTCGACAATATGTCGGTCGAGGATCTTGCCCGCGCGGTTTCTATAGTGGATGGCCGTACGATCACCGAGGCGTCCGGTCGGGTGATGCCGAAAACGGCGGCGGCGATTGCGGCGACCGGTGTCGATCTCATCTCCATGGGTTGGCTGACGCACAGCGCCCCGATCCTCGACATCGGCCTGGACATGCCGGACCACCAGAACATCTGCAAGCACTTGAACTGAGGATTACGGCGTGAGGAGCAACATCAGCTCGGCAGACGTAGGAGGTGCTGGAAAGACGTGCCGCAGCTCGCCTTTAGCGAGTGTGCTCCAAAGCCAAGTCGGACCGGGCTTGCCGGTCGACAGACTCCTTAAGGCGTACCGGACTAGCAACAAAAGGTTTGACGATGACGATTGGAATGAACTCGGAGTTCGACGTGAACCAGACCATGCAATCGCTCGATGGAACGCCTCCGCGATGGAACCGCAAAGAGGCCGAGGCCATCTACGGCATGCCGTTCAACGATCTGCTGTTGCTAGCTCAGACGATCCACCGCCAGAACTTCGATCGAAACCGAGTGCAGCTGTCGCGGCTCCTTAACATCAAGACCGGCGGCTGCCCCGAAGATTGCGGCTATTGCAGCCAGTCTGCGCATTACGAAACCGGGGTGAAGGCGTCGAAGCTGGTGGACGCCAAGCATGTCATCGACGAAGCGGCCAAGGCGCGTGATGGCGGCGCAACGCGCTATTGCATGGGCGCGGCGTGGCGAAGTCCCAAGGAGCGCGACATGGACGTCGTGGTCGCCATGATCGAGGGCGTCAAGGCGCTCGGCATGGAGACCTGCATGACACTCGGCATGCTCGATCTTGAGCAAGCTGCTCGCCTGAAGCAGGCCGGTCTCGACTACTATAACCACAACATCGATACCTCTGAGCGCTACTATGGCGAGGTTATTTCAACCAGGACTTTTGCCGACCGGCTGGAAACGCTTGGGCACGTGCGCGCGGTTGGGATGAAAGTCTGCTGCGGCGGCATTGTCGGGATGGGAGAAGAAAAGACCGATCGCATCGACATGCTGGTCACGCTCGCGAACCTGCCCGAGCCGCCGGAAAGCGTGCCGATCAACATGCTTATTCCCATCGAAGGCACGCCGCTTGCCGCGGCCGACGCCATCGATCCGATCGATTTCGTCCGCATCGTTGCGCTCGCGCGGGTGATGATGCCGAAATCCTTTGTAAGGCTGTCCGCCGGCAGGACGGCGATGAGCGACGAAACGCAGGCGCTGTGCTTCTTTGCCGGCGCCAATTCGATCTTTGTCGGCGACACGCTGCTGACGGCGGGAAATCCCGGCGAGGACAAGGATACCCTTCTGTTCCGGCGCCTCGGCATTGAGCCTATGGAACTCGCCACGCAATGAAGGAGGCAATTCTTGCCCGCTATGACGCAACCTTGCGGGGACTGGGGCGCAAGGACCGGTTGCGGACGCTCGCACCGCGCGCCGGGCTCGACTTCTCGTCGAACGACTATATCGGACTTGCCGCCTCCAAAAGACTGGGCGATGCGGTTTCGACGGCGATTGCGCGGGGCACGCCAGTGGGCGCCACCGGATCGCGGCTGTTGCGCGGCAATGCACCGGAACATGAGCAACTGGAGGCGGACGCAGCGGCATTTTTCGGAGCCGAGCGTGCACTGTTCTTCGGCAGCGGCTATATCGCCAACTTCGCTCTGCTGACGGCCCTGCCGCAGAAAGGCGACCTGCTGGTCCTCGACGAGCTCGCTCATGCCAGCATGCATGAGGGTGCCCAGGCCGGGCGCGCTGAGTTCAAGCTGGCCGCGCACAACGACGTCGACGCTGTCGAGGACGCAATCACCCGCTGGCGCGCCGAAGGCGGCATGGGGCGGGTGTGGATCGCCTTCGAAAGCCTTTACAGCATGGATGGCGACCGTGCGCCGATGGAGAGCCTGGTCGCGCTGGCTGATCGGTACCAGGCATTCATCGTCGTCGATGAAGCGCATGCCACCGGCGTCTGGGGACCGGACGGCCGGGGACTGGCCGCCGCGTATGAAGGCCGCGACAACATCGTCACGCTCCACACATGCGGCAAGGCGCTTGGCGCATCCGGCGCGCTCGTTACCGGACCGCGAACACTGTGCGACTATCTTATCAACCGGTGCCGGCCATTCATCTATGCGACCGCACCATCGCCGCTGATGGCAGTCGCGGCACGTGAGGCGCTGACTATTCTGTCTGACGAGCCTATGCGTCGTGCTCAGTTGCACGAGCGTGTCGCTTTCGCGAGCCGGCAATTGGCCGAACGCTGCGGCGTGATGCCCAGCGGCTCGCAGATCCAGCCGCTTGTGATCGGCGATAACAGCCGCACCATGGCGGTGGCGGCAGGACTGCAGGCACGCGGCTTCGACATACGCGGCATTCGCCCGCCGACAGTGCCTGAGGGTACGTCGCGCCTGCGCATTTCGCTGACTCTCAACGTCGACGAAGCCGACATTTCCGCCATGGTCGAGGCTCTCGTCGGAGTGTTGGCCACAGCATGACCAAACGCATCGTCGTCACCGGAACAGACACTGGAATTGGCAAGACAGTGTTTTCGGCCGGACTTGCCGGGCTGCTCGACGGCTTCTACTGGAAGCCGGTGCAATCGGGCCTCGACGAGGAGAGCGACAGCGAGGTCGTCGCCCGGCTTTCCGGCTTGCCCGACGGACGCGTGCTGCCCGAAGTCTATCGACTGACGATGCCGCTGTCGCCGCATCGATCAGCCGAAATCGACGGCGTCGCGATCGAGGCCGACGATCTTTCATTTCCGGTCCTGCCGACACCGCTCGTCATCGAAGGCGCCGGCGGGCTGATGGTGCCGCTCAATCGACAGACAAGGTTCATTGACATATTCGAACAATGGCGGCTGCCGGTCATACTGTGCGCCCGCACCGCGCTTGGCACCATCAATCATACGCTGTTGTCGATCGAGGCCCTGAGAGCCCGCTCCATCCCGCTCATCGGCATTGCCTTCATTGGCGAAGAGGTGGCCGATACACAAAGGACAATCGTGGAATTCGGCGGCGTGCCGCAGCTGGGCAGGCTGCCGCACCTCGGTCCGCTGACGGGTGAAACGTTGAGAGATGCAATGATTTCCGGCTTCGACCTGGCCATGATTGCCGGAGGCGACTGATGGCGCAGTCTCGAGTCTGGCATCCGTTCACGCAGCACGCGCTAGAGCCCTCGATCCCTGAAATCGTGCTGACTGAAGGCGCCTATCTCCACAAGGCCGACGGCTCCCGCATCCTGGATGCGATTTCTTCCTGGTGGGTCGTCACTCATGGCCACCGCCACCCCCGCATCATGAAGGCCATCGAGACGACCGCGTCGAGCCTCGACCAGATCATCTTCGCAGGCTTCACCCACGAGCCGGCCGAGCGCCTGGCCGAGGCGCTTGTCGGCCTCGCACGCGCCGGCCTTGACCGGGTGTTCTATTCCGACAGTGGCTCGACCTCCATCGAAGTCGCGCTGAAGATGGCGCTCGGCTATTTCCGCAACATCGGCGCGCCGCGTTCGCGCATCGTCGTCATGGAGCACAGCTATCATGGTGACACGATTGGGGCGATGAGCGTCGGCGCCCGTGGCGTGTTCAACGCCGCCTACGAGCCCTTGCTGTTCGAGGTCGACACCATCCCCTTCCCGGCCGCCGGGCGCGAGCAGGAAACGCTGGATCGGTTCGAGGCACTCTCCCGCGACCGGCGCGCCGCCGCGCTGATCGTCGAGCCGCTCGTGCTCGGCGCCGGCGGCATGCTCATGTATCCGGCCTGGGTTCTGACCGAATTGAAGAGGATCACTGAGGCCGCCGGCACGCTGCTGATCGCCGATGAAGTGATGACCGGCTGGGGGCGCACCGGAACCATGTTCGCCTGCGAACAGGCGTCCGTCTCGCCGGACATCCTGTGCACCTCGAAAGGTCTGACCGGTGGTACCATCCCGCTGGCCGCCACGATCGCCACCGATGCCATCTTCCAGGCTCACTATTCCGAGGATCGCAAGAAGACGTTTTTCCATTCGAGCTCCTACACCGCCAATCCGATTGCATGCGCGGCGGCACTTGCCAATGTCGAGATCTGGCACGACGAGCCGGTGGCCGAGCGGATCGCGGCCTTGAGCGAGCGACAGGCCGCCGGGCTTCGACGCTTTCGCGACAACCCTCGCTTCACCGATTGCCGGACAACCGGCACCATCGCGGCAATCGACCTACGCACCGGCTCAGCCGGTTATCTGGCCGAGATCGGGCCAAAACTGCGCGCTTTTTTTCTTGAGCGCGGCCTGCTCGTGCGCCCGCTCGGCAATGTCCTGTACCTTCTGCCGCCCTATTGCATTACCGGCAACGAGTTGGATGGGCTCTATGACGCCATCGAGGAGGCCGGCGAACGCTTCGGCTCAAAGCCATGAGCCGATCATCGCGCATTCTCGGGCTTGGCCATCATGCGCCCGCGCGCAAGGTGGAGAATCCGGAAATCGAAGATCGTCTCGGGCTTGAACCCGGCTGGATCGAGCGGCGCACCGGGATACGGTCGCGCTTCTGGGCAGCGGACGAAGACACGCTGTCGGCCCTTGCCGCGCACGCCGGCGACATGGCGCTGACCAATGCCGGTATCGACCGCGGCGACATCGGCCTGCTGTTGCTCGCTACCTCCACACCCGATCATCTTCTGCCGCCAAGCGCGCCCCTGGTCGCACATCGGCTGGGACTAGGTCGCGCCGGCGCGATCGACCTGACCGGCGCCTGCGCCGGCTTCATCTATGCGCTGATGTTCGCCGACGGCTTCACCCGCCTGCACGGCAGGGCGGCCCTTGTCATTGCCGCCAACATCCTCAGCCGCCGCATCAATCCGGCCGAGCGCGCCAGCGCCGTGCTGTTTGCCGATGCCGCCGGCGCCGTGGTGATCGGCTCGTGCGACGACACTGACCGGGGCATTCTTGGCGCTTCGGTGGATTCCGACGGTTCGGGCTACGGGCTGATCCAGATTCCCGCCGGCGGAAGCAACACCCCGTTCCATGGCGACCTCGACCTCGAGCAGACACGGATGACGATCACTGACGGCCGTGAAGTGTTCAGCAAGGCCGTGGAGATGATGACCGCCTGCTCGAGAGATGCGCTCACTGCTGCCCGACTGAGGCCGCAAGACCTCGATCGTTTCGTGCCGCATCAGGCCAATGCTCGCATTTTCGAGGCGGTCGGCGGGAATCTCGGCATCGCAGATCACTCGATCGTCAAGACGATCGCCGAGTATGGCAACTCTTCCGCCGCGACGATCCCGCTCTCATTGTCGCTCGCCCATCGGGCGCAGCCGTTTCGGCCTGGCGAGAAAGTCCTCTTGGCGGCAGCGGGTGCGGGTCTCAGCGGCGGCGCGCTTGTCGTGGGAATTTAGTAAAGCGACGCTTGCGCACAGGACTGCTCATGAATGAGACTATGAGAATGGCTCAATACGTAAATAGTCGCCGGCAAGCTCCATAGAGCTGGTTCCGTGCGGTGCTCCGCGATGTCTAAGTACCGAACCGCTTGCTCAAATCGCAGCGCTCATCGAAGGCCAGCAAAACCTCATGCAGAGCGAAAATCCTCAACCGCCCGTTTCAAAGACGCTGGCTCCATTTCGAAACAAGGTGTTTCGCTCAATTTGGACGGCCACCCAGATTTCCAGCCTGGGTTGGCTAGTGCAAACGGTCGCCATCAGCTGGCTTATGGCAACGATTTCTGCGTCCGACCTTATGGTTGCACTCGTCCAGGCCGCATCTACATTGCCGGTGTTCTTCCTCTCAGTTTTCGCCGGAGCCATTGCCGACAACTTCAGCCGCCGGTGGGTGATGTTTGCGGGACACTGCCTGATAGCTTCGGCGTCGACGACGCTGATGATTTCTGTGGGTCTGGGATTTGTCAGTCCTTGGCTGATTCTCGGGTTAGGTTTCCTGGCCGGCTGCGGCTTTGCCTTGAATGATCCGGCCTGGCACGCTTCGGTCGGCGATATCCTTCACAAACGCGACATTCCGGCCGCAGTGACGCTTATGTCCGTCGGATACAACATTGTGCGCAGCGTTGGTCCGGCCTTGGGGGGCGTGATCCTGGCCGTCTTTGGGCCGCTGGCCGCTTTCGCCTTGGCTGCGGTGAGTGATCTGGCGCCTATAAGCGCGATATGGCGCACCAAATGGGAGGTCCGCTCTTCGCCTCTCCCTCGTGAGAGAATGACGACGGCAATTCATGACGGAGTGCGCTTTACGGCGATGTCTTTGGAGATCAGGGCAGCGACCGCCCGAGCAGCTCTTTTCGGATTGGCAAGCATCTCCATTCTGGCGTTGCTCCCTCTCGTCGTCCGGGATCAGTTGAAGAGTGGGCCAATTGTCTACGGTATCTTATTGGCCGGCTTCGGCATGGGTGCTTTCATAGCGGGCATGGGCAACGGCTTCTTGAGGAAGGTCACGTCTCAAAACAGGCTGGTGGCCTTCGCCTCTGTGGCTTGTGCAGTCTGTTGCCTCTCCCTTGCCCTGACATCGTCGGTTCCTGTGGCGGCCATTTCGCTGGCGCTCGGCGGAGCGGGTTGGCTTATCACCTGGACGGGCATTGACGTGTCGGTGCAGTTGGCAAGCCCAAGGTGGGTTGTAGGCCGCACGCTCTCCATTTACTACGCCTTGAGCGCAGGCGGTATGGCTGCTGGCAGCTGGATCTGGGGTTCTGTCGCGCAAAACTATTCCTTGACCTCAGCATTGGAGGGCGCCGCGGGCGCTCTGTTGCTGGTTGCAGCAGCGGGGATCGTGTTGCCGGTCCGTCCCTGGGAAGAAACGGATCAAGAAAGTTCAGTTTTTCATCCGCCGGACGTGGCTCTCGATCTGAAACCCAGAAGTGGCCCTATCGTGGCCAAGGTCGAGTATTTGATATCGGAGGAAAATATCGAGGCCTTTCTGGGCTACATGCGCACGCGGCGACACGTCCAGAGCCGTGCCGGTGCACGAAACTGGACGCTCCAGCGAAATCTGCAAACACCGTCACTTTGGACGGAGACATTCCGCACCCCCACCTGGATGGACTTTCTCCGCCTAAATCATCGACTCACCGCAGCAGATAAGGAAGTCGGCCAGCATCTCCTGTCACTGCATGAAGGAGAGCTGCCTCCGCAGACAGTGCTTTCGATTGAACGAACGACCGAGGCAATTCGTACCCGTACCTCGACAATCTTTTCTCGTCCTCCAAGATGACGCCAGCAAGCTGCTATCCAAGGACAGGGTGGATCACCGGTGCTTTGCAGAGCACAGCCTCACACCGAGAGCAGCGTGCTCCGAGTTGTGCGCTTTCGAGCGCACCCAGGCGAGATGATGGGAAACGCGGCGTCAAGTGGAAGTCCCCTGCATGCGCTTGCGGAGTCTTCTGCGAGAGCCCATGCCGACGAGCGCCAAACAAGGTCTGATGCCTTCCGAGTCGTGGCCTCAACTCATCGATTCGCGAGAAAAGCATCGAATGCAGCAGCAACGGCGCGAACAACAAAGCGGTGCTCCGGCCGCACGCGGATGAAGCCGTTTTCGACGTCCACGATCCCCTCCTCAGCCAGCGTCACCAAACGCTCAACTGAATCGAGAAAACGAGCTGGTTCGATTTCGTGGGCGGCACAGATGGTCGGCACGTCGGCCTCCAAATCGCACATCAGTCGCTCGATGATTGCTGCGCGCACCCGGTCATCGTCGGTCAGACGGTGGCCCTTTGATGTCGCCAGACGTCCACTTGCGATGTGCCGGGCGTAAGAATCCCGTGTTACTTCGTTCTGAACGTACCCCTCGCCGACTCGGCCAATAGCCGACGCGCCGAAGCCGATCACGGTCTTGCAAGTATCGGCCGAGTATCCCAGCGAATTACGCCGCAGACGCCCGGTCTTCTGCGCTAGCGCGAGTTCGTCGTCCGGCAAAGCGAAATGATCGAGCCCGATCTCCCGGTAGCCGGCGCCAACCAGTGTCTCGGCGACAGCTGCAGCCTGTTCGGCGCGAACATCGCCGTCCGGTAGACCTGCCTGCTCGATTAGGCGCTGATTCTTTATCACGGAAGGAATATGCGCGTAGCCGAACACCGCAAACCGGTTGGGGCGCATGGCGACCGCAGCCATCGCGGTCTGGATGCAGGACTGCACAGTCTGTTTCGGGAGACCGAAGATGAGATCGAAGTTGATATGGCCAACGCCATGCCGGCGGAGATTTTCGACGGCAGCGGCCGTCTGCACCTTACTCTGGATCCGATTGATCGCCTTTTGCACATCGGGATCAAAGCTCTGCACGCCGATGCTCGCGCGGTTGACACCGGTAGCTGCCAAGGCTTCGGCCATTTCCGGTGTGAACGTTCGGGGATCGATCTCCACGGCGATCGCAGCAGTTTTGCTGAAAGCGAAGTGGCGGCGTAGAAATTCCATCAGCGCCAAGTACTCGGCTGGCCCGATAAGGTGAGGCGTTCCGCCGCCGAAATGCACATCGCTCACCGGCAGCCCTTGCCGCGCTTGCTCCGACACCAAACTGATCTCCTGACGCAGCACCGCCAAATAATTAAGGATCGGGCCGTTGCGACGGGTGACCGCGGTAGGGAAGCCGCAATACCAGCACATGGATCGGCAAAACGGAATGTGGAAATAGAGCGACACCGATTCGTCGGCCGGGAGGCCCCTCAGCCATTCCTCATAATCGTCAGCACCAACCGCCGCAGAGAAGTCTGGCACAGTCGGATAGATGGTATACCAAGGCGGCCGGGGGTCCCGGTACTTTGTCAGGATTGAGGTGTGCAAGGAGCTGTCGTCCCACGTCGCTGATCCATCATTGTTTCGTTGCGCGCTCGTCCTGTCTCTGACCTAAGTCAGTGCGTCCCGCTTTCTCCGCGTTTTCAAGGCGGAGGCGGCGATGTCGCAGTCTCGCTTGGACAGGACGGTATCAACCGAGCGCGCGTGCCATGGTCCGCCTGAGGTGATGGTGCGGTGCCGCATTCAACGTTTGAGTACGTGACGCCGATGCAGTGTGCTTGAGGCGTCTGCGGAAGAACTTTGCAATGCGAAATTCATGTCCGACGCCAAACGTCGCAACGCACCTGTCAAGCCTCGTTCAGACGCCATCCAGGTCCAGCCAGCGGCCTTCCCTGCCGGCCGAAAAACCATACCGGCTTTAGCCACCGAGACGCTCTAAAGCTGACGTCCGCTCATTTGATGAAAGGAAGGCGCCGCTAGGGGGTGCACAAGGCTCCCCAGCTTGACGTCGCTTCGAGCGATGAGCGGCGGTGTGGCTTGTCGTCAAGCGCCGGGCAGCGTGCCCCCTACCGATATCCCGAAAAGATCGACCAAGATCGCCATCCCGACGCCACACGCGGTCTGGATGAGGCCGACCATGAAAATGCGATTGGCGCGTTCGTAGATGGGGCGGCGCAAGGAACTCATGTCGAGCAGCATGGACAGCGCTCTCATCTGCAGTGCGATGCCGAGCAGGATCGGCACTACGGCGAACAGATCGTAGAGTTGCCATGGCAAGGGGTTCGCCGCCCAATGAGTGAGGAAGCCGAGCGAAAAGGCAAGCAGGATACCCACGGCAGTGATTGTGCCGTTGCGGAAAATGGTCTCGATCAGTTCTTCCTTCGGATCGTGCTCGTCCAAGCGGCTTCCTTTCGTTGCTCTTTCCGTCGAGACTAAGTTCTCGAGAATGCTGTTCATCGCCAATTACTCGAGGCGAGCCGTAGGCAACCGTTTCAGGGTGCGATCCCTTCTCGCTATCGGCCGCGCAATGTACCTGCACGGCGAACTTACAGCGGCGAAAAGGTGCTTCGGCCACCATGCGACACATCGGACGTGGACGCCCTCTGTTCCTGGCGCAGCCCTTGCGGACCGCACGCGCGCAGTAATCCTTCTCGGTAGCGCATGAAGCGGCCTCCGTTGCGGTCAGACGGGAAGCCGTCGCTGTTAAACGAGACTGTCACATATCGAACATGGCGAACCGTGTCGCACATTGCTTTTCGCAGTGACCCTCAAAAAAAGTGATTCCAGCGAGACGAAGGCGCGTCGGCCCAATTTTGGTGTCGGCCGCATCTACGCTTCAGGTTGGCATGTCGCTTGCTGCTCTATTCCGAGGCTGCAGCGGTCTGACCGAAGTGTTTCACATATAAACGATAATGAATCTCCTAGCAGAAAACACTATTCTAAGTACATGTGGCTTCTACGCTGGATAACCTCCCATGTCAAGCGCTTTTACGTCCACAAATTGGAGACAACACGCACAAAATTTAGAGTAAAGCTTTCTCTTACGCCTCTATCCTTTTTATTCCTTCATGGAGATCTAGGCATGTACATCAAGAATCGTCTTCTCGGCTTAACTGCTCTGATCGCCGCCTCCGTCGTTCGAGCAGCTGGCGCCGAGCGGGAACCGGCCGAGTACATCAAGATCTGCGACGTCCTCGGCTCGGGGTATTTCTATATTCCCAACACCGACACCTGCCTGCGCATCGGCGGCTATGTCCGTTATGATATCGGCCTGGGTGATGTCCGATCCTATGACAGCGCAAGAACCTCGGATGTGAGAACTGGCGAGGACCAAGGCACTTGGCGAAACAACACACGCTTCACGTTCAAAACTTGGAGCGGCCAGCAGACCGAGCTCGGCGCGTTGACGACCTATACCGAAACCCACGTGAATTTTGGCAATAGCGCTAACTCGCGTGACAGTCCTCAGAACTATGATTTCAACAGCGGCCTCGCACTGGCTTCTGCCTGGGTCGAGCTGGGGCCTGCGAGTTGGCAAGGACGGGTCGGCCTTCGATACGTTTGTAAGCTACGCTGGCAACGTTCTCGATAGTATGCTCGTTCGGTCGGCCGGCTTCGACACCAATGTGGCTCAGTCCTACTTCGACGCCGGCAACGGCATTTCGACCGTGATTTCGCTCGAACAAGGATCGGGCTCAGCCGGTACTATCGACAGCTATATTCCGCACGTTGTCGCCGGCTTGAAATACACGCAAGGCTGGGGCTCGATCACCGGCGTCGCGGCTTATGACAGCAACTACGAAGCTTTGGCCGGCAAGATCCGTGTCGACGTCGCTGTCACAAACCAGCTG
Organism: Mesorhizobium sp. M6A.T.Cr.TU.016.01.1.1; assembly: GCF_003952585.1. Taxonomy (NCBI): domain Bacteria; kingdom Pseudomonadati; phylum Pseudomonadota; class Alphaproteobacteria; order Hyphomicrobiales; family Phyllobacteriaceae; genus Mesorhizobium; species Mesorhizobium sp. M6A.T.Cr.TU.016.01.1.1. The sequence goes on along the minus strand of NZ_CP034452.1, from coordinate 3,517,747 downwards.
TCGCTGTTTGGACTGTTCGGCTACGGTTCCAATGGCAGTCTCAACGAGGACTCAAACGGCGCAATCGCCAATCATGGGCGCGGCTCGTACAAAATCTGGAACGGCCAGTGGGCTTTCTGGGCGGGCGCCACCTACGAGTTTGACGAGAAAACTTCGTTCAACCTTCAGGTCTCGGGTGATCAGCTCAAGGACTCTGGTGTGGCTGCAAACGTCGTCTATATGGTCGTTCCTGGCCTCACGGTCACAGCCGAGGTCGATTACGACCACTACGGCAACTTTGGCGTCGGCCCTGCCGACCCTACGACCGTCAAGGGCACGAGCAAGCCGAACAGCGTCGGCGGCATTCTCCGCCTGCAACGCTCATTTTGAAATCTCTCCAGCCGCGAGCATCTCTGGCAAAGGCACTTGCCTCGACAACGCACGTATGGAGAGCTTCTTTCGCCATCCTTGAAGTCTGCATCGACCGTCCACGGCCCATCGTACCAACTTGAGACTGAAAGGGGTGAGCCCTGTGTAATACAGCCTAGCCCTTGACCTGCCCAATGAACCGGCCAGGGGTGGTCAGTTCAAATTCGGGGCCGTTTAGAGGGCAGTGTGAGGCCGTGTCAGGTAAGTGCCACTGCTATGTCGGGACCGCGACACGCCTGTCGCTGTGGATGGCTGGAATTGCCCTTCGCGGCGCCATTCATTCTCTCAACATTTACGTGATAATGCACGCTTAGTCCGATCCGCGTGGCAGCACCCATCCTAGGTCGCTATCGGGTGGCCTTAAACCTGAACAGCTCCATCGTCGCGGCTGCTGCCGAAGCAGGAGCAATCACAGGGACCCGCACTGGTGCTTGTCAGCCGTCTGACCCGCTACTTCGTCTTAGGAAGAGCATTGTCTTTGCCAAAAGCCGGCCAGTATTTCGAGATTGCCAGTGTGGCGCCGGCTGAAGAGAAATGACCATAGTCGAAATACATAAACTCTCCTCTGTCGGAATAGGGGCAGCGTCCTGCGCTGCACAGGAATTTCAGCGGATCGATGAATGTGGCGCCTTTGGTAAATGAGCGCACACGTTCGTTGATGCCGGGGTCCATCGCCATCGGCCAGGACGTATCGTCCAGATTTTGGCGCTTGGCGAAGAACGCAATTTTCCGGACGTCAGTTGGGAACTGCGGAGACTGGCCGATGACAAACACGCGCACGCCCAGGGCACGAAGCGTATCGATTGTTTGCTGAAGACCGTCGAAGCCTCTGACCTCATAGTCACTCCATTTACCGCTGAGGATAACCGTCTTGATGTCCGCTTCCAAGATGATGTCCAAGGCCTTGCGATTGAACCGGACACAATCAAGACGAGCGTAAGAGTAGTAAGAGAGTATCGGCGGGCAGCCGGCGTACGTATATTCCACGATGTTCGCCTGCAACCGATTTATGTTAGCACCCAGGCCGGAAACATAGTGCGCGGCGAAGGAGTCGCCCCACAAAAAAACCGTTGTTGGAAAACCGCGAGTGCGCGTGCAATCCTCCATATTCCAGCTTTCGATCCGGCTGGTGCCCTCGTTGAAACAGATGCCATTCCTCCAGTCCCCGACGGAAATGCGCCGCTGGACATAGTCCGGAAACCGTTGCGGAAAGCCGTTGCCGAGCGCCCCCGCCGCTCCGCCGGCACAAAGAACAACGATCGCGAGCGCTGAAAAGGCGAAGATAGGCCCCGGGGCGGTGAAGGTCCTCTTCTGTCGAAACGGCTGCTCTACAAACTTCCAGGAGAATGCAGCCAATGCGAGGCTTGCCACCAACATCGCACCGGTCATCAACGGATCGAGTTTTTGGAACGAAAGATAATGCGCGAACGCATTGAGCGGCCAGTGAACAAGATACAACGAATACGAGATGAGCCCAATCCAGACCAGCGGCCGGACTTCGAGCATGCGGCTGGCGACCGTCGAGGGGGAATTTTGGCCAACATAGATCAGAAGGGCCGTTCCGATGCATGGATACAAGGCGTTGTAGCCTGGGAACGGATCACTCTCCGAAATCGCGAAGAACCCGATGGCGAGAAGGCCAAATCCGGCCAACCCCACCGACTCCATCAGGAATCGGTTGCCCAACGGCGGGGGGCGTTTGAGCATGAGCAGGGCGCCCAACATGAGTTCCCAGATTCGGGTCGGCAGCAGATAGAATCCGGCGGTGGGCGCCAGCGATGTCGCCATCACCGCCACTACGAAGCTGCAGAGAATTATCGGAAGAAGTGTCGTCAGCCAGCGCTTCCCGATGTAGCGATAGATTAGGAACATCAGGATTGGGGCGAAGATGTAGTACTGCTCCTCTACGGAAAGCGACCAGGTGTGCAACAGTGGTCGAAGCGCGGCATCGATCGAGAAGTAACTTGACGTTTTCCAGAAAAAAACGTTCGACCAGAAAGTCGAGGCAGCTATGATGCTAAGACTGAATTCGCGCAGATCCGATGGCAGAAGAATGAACAATGCCGCAATGCAGGTGAGAAGCATCACAAAGACGAGAGCCGGCAGAATGCGCCGGGCACGGCGCCAGTAGAAGTTGACGATCGAAAATTGGCCGCGTTCAAGGTCATCCAAGAGGCTTCCGCTGATTAGGTAGCCGGAGATGACGAAGAAGATATCGACCCCGCTAAAGCCACCCGGGATCGCCGAAATTCCGAAATGAAAGAGTACGACCGGAAGTACAGCAACAGCCCTAAGGCCCTCGATATCGCGCCTATATTGCATCCAGCGGTTCCTTTGATTTTAGATCAGGGCGAGATTGGAGCTTTCAATCCCCGGTAGGAGTGCTGCCAAGATAAGGGACGGTATCAGCCACCTTTATCCGTCCCGAATGTTCTGTAAGTGGCAACTGGTATAGAAGCACGATCGCCATCGCCGGACTTGACGGCCTGATTGTCGAGCAGATCGCGCGGATCGTTGACCATCACGGCCAGGTTATATCCTGTCGAACAACCAAGCGGCTGTTTGAAGGATTCTTCATTGGGTAAAGCACCATATGAGGGACAGACCGGCGGACGGGCGTGATAGACAATCGCCTCAATTCGCACTGAGCCGGCGTCGTGTTGATCGAGCAATTGAATGTTGTCTGCTTCGATTGCCAACTGCCTGGCCTGATGGGCTACCCGTGCGCTGAGCTGGGGCGAACCGCTGATCAGGAGGTGGAGGGCATCGAACCGGCCGCGACTGGCCTTGTCTAGGAAAACACGCAAACGCTGCCGTTCGGAAGCGCGCAGGCTTTGCAACGTCAGGACGGTGGTCTCCTCTCGGACAAGCATTGGTGCCGATGGTTCGACATCAACTGGCGTAGTGCTGGTGCAGCCACTTACGCTTGGTGCCAGAGCGACAAAGAGGATTATAAAACGCAACATCATTGGACGACACTATTCGATGATGAAGCCGAGACCGCCCTGGGCGCTTGGCGCGCCCGCACGGATAGCAGCGCGGTCTCGCGGGGGACTTGCCACGGAATTCGTCGGAGCGCCCCCTCCGTTCAAAGCCGGTGCCGCCCGCTCGGTAGGTGCGCTCATCTGGTTTGGGTTGGAGCCTGGTCTTACAATGTAAGGCGTAACTAGAATGACCAGTTCTGACTCCTCTTTTTGAAACGAGGACGAGCGAAAAAGCGGTCCCAGGATCGGCATTTCTCCGAGCCAGGGAAAGGCCCTGACATCATTGTTGACGTTCCGCCTGATTAGACCGCCGATTGCGAAGCTCTGCCCACTGGCGAGTTCGACGACCGTATCGGCTCGGCGCGTGGAAACTGCCGGCACGGAAATTCCGTTGATTTGCACGGCACCTTGCGTCGACAGTTCACTGACTTCGGGCGTTACGTGAATGTTGATTTGATTGTTGCTGAGAACTGTCGGCACAAATTCCAGACTGACGCCGAAGTGACGGAATTCAACCGATACCTGCCTGTTTTCCTGCAGGACAGGAATGGGAAATTCGCCGCCAGCGAGAAAGCTGGCTTTTTCACCCGACATGGCGGTGAGGTTCGGCTCAGCCAGGACGGAAGCTATATGCTCCTTGGCGAGCGCGTCGAGAACCGCGCTGACGTTGACGGCACCGTTGTCGAATCCGATTTCTGCTGTACCGCCACCCTGGGTTGAACCAGACCCAGCGCTTGCACCGCTTCCGCTTAGAACGCCCACTTTGAAATTGCCGATTTGACCGAAGGCGGACAGGTTGACGCCGAGTGACTTCATGGCGCTGCGTGAGACTTCGGCTACGCGCACGCTGAGGTTAACTTGCAGGGATCCAGTGACCTTGATGTTGTTGACGACTTGCGCTCCGTCGCCCAGATATTGCTCAGTGACTCTTTTTGCGGTGTCGGCGACCTCTGCGTCGGGCGCTGTCCCGCTAAGGATTGCGCCGCGCGGCGTATAGTTGACGCGGATGGGATAGTCGCCGACCTGCTCCCGCAACATGGCGCGTAAATCCCCGATCGGTTGCGTGACAACGATACGCAATTCGGCGAGAGGCTCGCCGTTGCCATCCAAGGCGAATAGGCTGGTCCGCCCCGATTTCTTGCCAAAGACGAAGATTGTTTTGCTCGATGGTGCCTGAAAATCCGCGATCGTGGGGTCAGCAACAAAGATGGTCGTGGCTGGCGCGGGCAGATGAACGGTCTCCCCGAGCGAAGAGGAAAGGGTCAGCGTGGCGTTGATGCTATTCGAAGCCGCACGCGGCGCGCCTTTGTCCTGCTTGTTTTGCGCCGCGACACCAAGTGGGAAAGTCACAATAAGCGCACAGAGGAGATGGCCCAGGTAACGGGGCACTGCAGGTCTAGGAACCTTGATGGCGATCGCCCGCCAATTGAGCGCAGGGCAAGGATGTTGAAGGATCAGCAAAATAGATCTTCTTTCGATTCGACAAACTATGCGGATGACGCGTCAGTCAATTCTAGAATGTAACCAATGCCACGGATGGTCTTGATCCGTGGCGTTGCACCTGATCTGGTCAGATGTCCACGTAAACGATAGATTCCGACTTCAAGCGCGTTGGCAGACACGTCGTCGTTGAACGAATAGAGGTGATCTTCCAACTGCGCACGGGGCACGATGCGGCCTGCCCGGTTAAGCAGATGCTCTAGAATACAGAGTTCGCGACGTGCGATCATCATTGGGTGCCCAGCAACGAAAACCTGTCGGGCGACCGGATCGAAGTTGAGATTGCCAAATACGAGCCTCAGGTCGGTCATTTGTGTCGCCCGGCGCAGAATGGCTCTCATTCTGGCGATAAGCTCATCGGTAGAGACGGGTTTGAGCAGAAAGTCGTCCGCACCACCGTTGAAGATCGCAATTCGCTTATCGAGATCGTTGAGGCTGCTCATAATGACGGCAGGAACTGAATGCCCGTGGGTCCTCAACTGCCTCAGCCAACCCAAGCCATCGCCATCTGGCAGAGCCAATTCCAGCAGGAGAATTTCATAGCTGGCGCAAGAAAATGCACTCGAGGCCAGTTCCAGAGTACCAACGACATCAACGACGAAGCCGCCATCCCCGAGCGCAAGTCGCATGGCGCGCGCAAGATCCGCATGATGATCCACGAGCAGCGTTCGCATTTCATCTCCTATCGAAGAGGGACGGCCCATCGAACGCGTCACCGGCGGCCATCTGATCGGAGCACACGGCGCGCAACTCGTCGCAGCTCTCGGAACTGGTCCGAGTCGGAGGGACATGCAAGTCGCTCGGTGGCAATAGGCGCGGGTGAGGACCAACTGGCGGGCTCAAATACGCCGGTCGGCGAACCCACGACGCCAGCAACCCGCGTGCGATTTCTCGTTGCATCATCTCTCCTACGTGCAGCCCCTACGCTCGCAAGGCAGCGTCGCGGCTCAGAGCCCGATTCCCACAGAGGGTAGGGTTAGCTTTCGAGAAACTGATTGAACAAATCGATTATTTGGATCAAATGCATCCACGGTATGGATGCAGCGCCGCATCTTCAACGACTGCGGCGTCCTGATGGATTCTTGTGTCTGTCGTGCTCTGCTTTTTTCGCTGTCCTTCAAGGCTGGCGAGTCTGGTGGAACCTGCGCGTCATTGGCTGTGGTAGCTTGATGCTCAAAAATGGAGCGCCCCGCGGAAAGCCGCTCTCAGATTTCCAAAAAGCCTTGCTGGTCCAAAAGAGCACTTCGCGTCTCGACACCAAAATGGGCGAGGAAAACTGACGTCTGACAGGGATGTGTATGCAACAGCCGATTTGCGGCACCAGGAAACGACCGCGTTCAGGCTGGAGATCGACGACCAACGTCCTCGATTTCCGCATTCAGGCCACGACGATCGACCGCTTTCCAAGCTCTTCCTGTGCGGGCGGATGCCGGCAAACAGCAGCACAGGGTCAGGGAAACCGCGAGCGGGCCTGCTTGATCGCCATGATCACATTGCCGCTGTTGCGCGTGCGGACCGGAATGCATTCGGTCCAGCCGGTGGCAATTTCGGTCAGCACCATCGTCTGCACGAAGCTCCCCGACCAAGACGTGCCCGAATGCGCTCAACCAAGCCGGGCGGCGGATCTTTCCAATCGCCGAAGGTGCGGGCTTGCACCGAGCGGCGAACTGCCGAACTCATTCCTGCCCGGCGGCGCTGGCCGCCGCGAGCGACGATGCGGACCTCAGCCGCTCCGAAGCCTCCCACAACACGATGAGCGCCTCGCGGACATCGCTGCCGTAACAGCGGCTGCGGCTCTTGCCCGCAGACGGCCTCTGCTCACGACGGTTCATAAGACGGATCGCGCGCGCTTGCGATAATAGCCGATTACCGCCCCGAACTCATTCAGAATGCGCCGCTTGTCAACGCCGCGATAACGCTCCACGATCGCCGCTTCAGTTCCGACCGTGTCGCCATGCTGAGCCGCGCCATACTTCCCCCGAACCGGAATGGCACGACCTGTCCAATGCGGCTCGTTGCCTTCCTTAATTCGCTGACCGGAAAGGTACCGGAAGTCGTCTAACGCATCTTACCCGCTGAAACGGCGGCAACACCTCGACCTCAATCGCAGATCTTAGGAAATAGACGATCGCGTGGGGGCCTGTGAGCATCCGTTCACCGGATTTCCGTCATCGGCTGAGGCGAATTGCCACCATCGACCGTTATCGGATGGGCCGCGATACGTCGCCGTATCATGATTAGGGGGCGCACCTAGCGGAGCCATAGCTCTCCACCCAGCCATGTTCCCCTCGTTGGAAGATGTCCGGCGGACCAGAGGGGTGCTGTCCCGTCAGCTTTTCCTGAAGAGCGGCCAAGGCGATCCCTACCAATCCATCACCACCTTCCCCGAATTGCCGCTCTTCATCGCCTCGAAACCGTCGAGGTAGTCATCGACCCCGATGCGGTGTGTGATCAGGCCCGACACGTCGAGAGGACCCTGCACCAGCGCGATCATCTTGTACCAGGTTTCGAACATCTCGCGGCCGTAGATGCCTTTGAGATGCAGCATCTTGAAGATGACCTTGTTCCAGTCGATCTCGAAGCCGGTCGGCGCGATGCCCAGAATGGCGATCTTGCCGCCATTGTTCATGGTGTCGATCATGTCGCGGAAAGCGGGGGCGGCGCCTGACATTTCGAGCCCGACGTCGAACCCCTCGGTCATGCCGAGCACCGGCATGACGTCGCGCAGCTTTTCCTTCGAGGCGTCGACGACATGCTGGACGCCGAGTTTCTTGGCTAGCGCCAGCCGCACCGGGTTGATGTCAGTGATGACCACTTTGCGCGCACCGACGCATTGCGCGACGAGCGCGCCCATGATGCCGATCGGCCCGGCGCCAGTCACCAGCACGTCCTCGCCGACCAGATCGAAGGACAATGCGGTGTGGACGGCATTGCCCAAGGGATCGAAGATCGCGGCGATCTCATCGGGCACGTCGTCGGGGATCGGCACGACATTGTGCTGAGGGATTGCCAGATACTCGCCGAAGGCGCCCGGCCGGTTGACACCGACGCCGACTGTGTTGCGGCACAGATGCCCCCTGCCCGCCCGGCAGTTGCGGCAATGGCCGCAGACGATGTGGCCTTCACCCGAAACCCGCTGGCCGACCTTGTACTCGGTCACCGCCGCGCCGAAGTCGGCGACCGTGCCGACGAATTCGTGACCGGTCACCATCGGCACCGGCACGGTCTTCTGCGCCCACTGGTCCCAATTGTAGATGTGGACGTCGGTGCCGCAGATCGCGGTCTTCTTGATTTTAATCAGAACGTCGTTCGGGCCGATTTCCGGCACCGGCACTTCTTCCATCCAGATGCCCGGCTCGGCCTTGGCCTTGACCAGCGCCTTCATCATGTTCGACATCAGGATTTCCCTATTCCGTGATTGCGCTTCTGGCGAGATAGCCTGCACAACGGGAAGGTAGGCCACTAACTCGTTTGAACGTCCGGAATGGTCAGCCCCGCCTGCTCGGCCTCGCGGCGCAAATTCTGACGGGGCCTGGGGCCGATCTGCTGGATCACCAATCCGGCTGCCAGTGAGCCAAGGTCGCCGCAAGTCTGCAGGTCGCGGCCTTGCGTGTAGCCATGCAGGAAGCCGGCGGCATAGAGATCGCCGGCGCCCGTCGTGTCGACCAGTTCCTTGATGGCGGTCGCCTTGATCACCACGGTCTCGTCGCCGCGCACGATGACGGAGCCCTTTTCAGAGCGTGTCACGGCGGCGATCCGGCAATCCTTGCGGATCTGGGCCAGCGCCTCGTCGAACGACGATGTCTGGTAGAGCGACTTGATCTCGTGGCTGTTGGCAAAGACGATGTCGACCGTGCCCGAGCGCATCAGGTCGAGGAATTCGTCGCGGTAGCGGTCGACGCAGAACGAATCCGATAGCGTCATCGACACTTCGCGGCCTGCCGCGTGCGCCAGCTTCGCCGTCTGGCGGATTGCCTCCTTGGCGCGCGGCGGGTCCCACAGATAGCCTTCGAAATAGGTGACCTTGGCGCCAGACGCCTTGTCGGCTTCGACATCCTCAGGGCCAAGCTCGACGCAGGCGCCGAGATAGGTGTTCATCGAGCGCTCGCCGTCGGGCGTGACGAAGATCATCGAGCGCGCCGTCGGCGGCTCACCCTTGAGCGACGTGGTGTCGAAGGCGACGCCCTGCGCATGGATGTCGTGGGCGTAGATTTCGCCCAGCGCATCGTTGGAGACCTTGCCGAAGAAGGCGGCGTGGCCGCCAAAGCTGGCGACGCCGGCCGCCGTGTTGCCGGCGCTGCCGCCGGAGGCCTCGATCGCCGGGCCCATGCGGCTGTAGAGCAACTCGGCGCGTTGTGTGTCGATGAGGTTCATCGCGCCCTTGATGATGCCGTTCGTCTCGAGGAATTCCTCGTCGCACTGGGCGATGATGTCGACAATGGCATTGCCGATGCAAAGCACGTCATAATCCGGCATCAAAATCTCCGCCATAACCCGAGCCGGCTTCTTGCCACGCCGGCCGGGCGTGGTCTCGCGAGTTGAAATGGGTTGCCGCATGCGCTTGATCCAGCCGCCCTCACGCAGCTGCCGGTCCGGCTTCACGCAGCAAATCGTCAGCTTTGTCCGTCTTCTCCCAAGTGAACTCAGGCTCTTCACGCCCGAAGTGTCCGTATGTCGCCGTCTTGCGGTATATCGGCCGTAAGAGATCAAGCATCTTGATGATGCCTTTCGGTCGGAGATTGAAAACCTCGAGAACAAGGCGCTCGATCCTTTTTTCCTCGATCCTTGCGGTTCCGAAGGTATTGACCATGACAGAAACCGGACTGGCCACGCCGATCGCGTAGGCAAGCTGAACCTCGCAGACCTCCGCAAGGCCGCTGGCAACGATGTTCTTCGCGACATACCGGGCGGCATAGGCCGCCGAGCGGTCAACCTTGGATGGGTCCTTGCCCGAAAAGGCACCGCCGCCGTGACGCCCGGTCCCACCGTAGGAATCGACGATGATCTTCCGTCCTGTGAGGCCGCAGTCGCCGGCAGGCCCACCGACCACGAACCGCCCTGTTGGGTTGACCAGAAATCTGATCCCCGAAGTATCCAGGTGGGCCGGCAGGACCGGTTTTATGATCTCCTCAATGACGCCTTCGCGGACCGTGGCTTGTGAGACCGCTTCGTCATGCTGCGTTGACAGGACTATGGTATCCAGCGCCACCGGGCGGAGCCCTTCGTAGCGTACGGACACTTGAGATTTCACGTCCGGACGCAGCCAGCCAAGCTGTCCCGCTTTCCGGACCTCGGCCTGTCTTTTCGTCAAATGGTGAGCGAGTTGGATCGGCAGGGGCATCAATGTATCCGTCTCGTTGCATGCGAATCCAAACATGATGCCCTGATCCCCTGCCCCTTGCCCGAGATCCTGCCCTCGTCCTTCATCAACGCCCTGGCTTATGTCGGGCGACTGCTCGGTGAGGGCCAGAACGACGGCGCAACGTCGACCATCAAAGCCAATCGCATCATCGTCGTAGCCAATATCGAGTATCGTATCGCGGGCGACTTGGCTGTAATCGATGTGTGCATGGCTGGTGATCTCGCCAGCCACAACGACCATCCCCGTCTTCACCAACACTTCACAGGCGACGCGCGCCTTCGGATCGGTGCGCAGGACCGCATCGAGAATGGCATCGGAGATGTTGTCTGCCATCTTATCGGGGTGTCCCGCGCCGACGGATTCGGAAGAGAACACGAACTGCCTGGTCATAAAAATGCCCTCGCTTCAAGTGCTGGAGTTAGTGAGGAGTTTCTGGATTGGGGTGGCTTATCGGTCGGTGATGCCGGGAACATCGAACGCAGTGCAGAAGTCGGCAACGTCTCTTCGTACGCTCGCATGAACTTCCTGGTCATCGGGCTGGCGGCAGACCGAGTCGATGAAAGCGGCGATCTGCACCATCTCCGTTTCGCGCATGCCCATGGACGTCACCGCTGGTGTCCCTAAGCGGATGCCGCTTGTCAGCGCCGGATGCCGTCGGTCGCCCGGGACCATATTGAAATTCGCAATGATGCCTGCACGCGATAAGCGCTCTGCATAGGCTTTGCCTGACAGCGGCCGGTCCCGAAGATCAAGGATCAGCATGTGATTGTCAGTGCCCCCGGTGACGAGTTCATAACCTCGCTCCAGAAGCGCCTGGGCCAGAGCCTTGGCGTTGTGGACGATCTGCTGACCGTAGACACGAAAGGACGAGTTCGCTGCTTCCTGCAAAGCGACGGCAAGCGCGGCGATAGTATTCATATGCGGTCCGCCTTGCAGAAGAGGGAACACGGCGCGGTCTATACGTTTGGCCAGATTGTGTTTGCTCTTCGGATGATGGAGGGGCTGATAACGGTCTTCATTCCTTGATAAAATGAAGCCACCCCGGGGACCGCGGATCGACTTGTGAGAGGTGCTGGTGACCACATCGCAATGGGACACGGGGTTCGGATGCACTCCTGCGACAACCAGGCCGCAGATGTGGGCGATGTCAGCCACCAGATACGAGTTCACCTCCGAAGCAATTTCGGCCATTGCCGCGTAGTCAAAAATACGCGGATAAGCAGTTCCGCCGACCCAAATTAGCTTCGGGCGTTCCCCCTTGGCGGTCTCGCGCAAGTGGTCATAGTCAATTTGCTGTGTCTTTTCGTGCAGCCTGTACGGGACGCGCTGATAATCGCTGCCGGAAAAATTGACGGACCAACCGTGAGTCAGATGGCCGCCTTCGGGTAAAGGCAAGCCCATGACTTTGTCACGGGGGCTCAAAAGCGCGCGATAGACAGCCTGGTTGGCTGGCGAGCCTGAATAAGGCTGGACGTTGGCGTGTTCACTGCCAAATAGCGCTTTCAGGCGCTCGATCGCGAGGATCTCAAGCTCATCGACGATCTCGTTTCCGGCGTAGTAGCGCGCACCGGGGTATCCCTCGGCATACTTGTTGGTGAAAATCGACCCGGTGGCTTCCAACACCGCCGAGGAGGCAAAGTTCTCAGAGGCGATCAGTTTGAGAGTTGTCCGCTCCTGGCGCTCCTGTCTTAGAAGCAGTTCGTGAACGCGGGAGTCGACGGCGGCTAAGTGAGGCCGCCCGTAAGTGTCGGGCTGCGCGATGGCGCCGCCGGCGGAGTTATCCATGGTAGTCGCGCTCCATTTGGACTGATCTATTTCACGATCAAGCAGGCGGTCCCTTCAACCGCGCGTCTTGTATTGCTTCTAGGCGTTGTAGGTCTCTTTTATGGTGGCCATCATCGTGGGGCAGGAGATCGACCACCAATTGAGCCAGCCCGCCATCCTTGCCTCCTGCTTGCATATGGTACGAAGACTGCGGACGTTGTTCGTTGCAGCAAAGAAAGTTGGCTCTGACCAGCCGCCGGACGTGGCGTCGAACCTGCTCGCGAGGCAGACTGGTAATATCGGCCAGCTCGCCGACGGTTAGATCCGCATGCGCGCAAAGGCCCAGGATTCGAAGACGATCAAGATGCGCTGCCGTCCTTAGGCGATTTACCAGTGTCAACATTGGTTGGCATCAACCCGGACGGGATGCAGCAAGCCGCTAGCCCTTCTATCCCCATCAATCCGCATGAGACCTCTCTCGTCATTTGCTGTAAATCCGCTGGTATGGATGCTAATGGAAGATGGATCACAGTCCTTTCTACGACTAAGACGCCAGATATTGTGGCGAATGTACCACCTGACAGGAGACTACGCTCACGAACATTATGTGAATTTTTTTTAACGTTGCTGAGAATCAAGAATGAGGTTTGGCGAATGTCTCGCCGTCGACTGCCGAATCCTGCCCGACGGGATTATGGGGTGCGTAGCCTACTTGTCCTTTCCACATGACCAGCGACGATGGGGCGAAGGCGGCAGACATAGCTCTGGAGCATGCTGCGGTGTCTTTGGCCTGAAGCCGAGGAAGGCGGACCGTGGCTTCCGCGCCGCTGCCGGGAGCCCGCGAACAGGCCAAGTGGATCAGCCGGGTGTTGCCGTCATAGAGCGTGAGACGCAAAGCTGGCCAGCCGCGCCCTGAGGCTGACGCACCGCTCAGCGTCCACCTTGCTCTCGAAGCCCATCGGCATAGCGCCGATAACGACTTGACCGCGTGCGTGTCGACGAGCGATCGGTGAGCGCAAGGATCGAGGGTGCAGTGCAGGATAATGCTGTTTTAAATCAGCGCTGTTTTCAGCCGACTGCCTTGAGCGTGGGCACAAGGATATAGGCCCAAGGCAGGAGATCATCGTCTGGCTGTTCGGGAGGCCGCCCTGGGCGCGCGACAGCCGTTCCTTCGGCTGCGCCGCTCCGCCACCATCCGCGCCGTGCCTTCCGGAGACCATTCCCGCTGCCGGCCGGCGCCCGTGAAAACCTCGACCCGGCGCACCGGCTCGAGATGGCTGGGCTCAGCGTAACTCTGAAGTCGTCATATACCGAAGCCTTCACAGACTTCGGACATCCCCCTCACAGTCCGATCCAGATGGCGTCAGGAACACCGCTTGCGTTGATGCGGATGAACCCCTGCTTGTGCCACAATGACCCTTATGTCAGCGCGCGAGCCAAAGCTTCCGCGCAAGGCGACGGCTAGGATAAGGCAATGCCGACGAAGGGCACATTGCTTGCCACACTCTGGAATGATGGCATGCTCGGCAGGCCTAGGTTTTGCTCAGGGCCGCCTGCAAGGCGCGCTTTGAGGTTATTCACATAGCCTTCTGCGTAGTCCTGCGCCGTCGAGACCGAAAGATCAATGCCTGCCGCCAAGGCCTCTTCCATCAGGTGCTTTACGAGCCCATTTCGAATGGCCAGCTTGACCTCGGGGCCTGCGATAAGGCCGATCGCCTGCGCGGCCATATTGAGGCCAGCTTCCTCCAGCGCTCGCTTCATATCGCCTCCGTTAATGGCCGTACGCAGGAGATTGGCTGCTTGCGACTCAGCCTCGAGAACCATCGAGGCAAGATCGGCTACTTGTCCGAGGCCCGGAATGAAGCTGAGCAGTCCCACCGCCGTTGCCGCCAAGTCGAGCACTTTCGTCTCGATTTTGAGCACGGAGTCGACGACGTGCATGACGGCCCCGCCGTTCTTTTTGGCTGACTTAATGTCAGGCTGGTCCATCAGGCCCATCTTCATGTCCGCGACGGCATTCTGCTCTTCTGCGGTTTGGGCGCCGTGGGTGATTGGCTGCTGAACGTTGCGGTTCGCAGACGACATGTTTGTGCAAAAATGGGCAAAGTCTTTTTTGCTGATATTGCCGGAATCAACCGTATGCCCGCCGCCAAAGTCGAAGAATTTATGATGGGTCTTATAGCCCGTGATCGAATTGTTCAGGAGGCCAAACAAAAGAGGATCTGAAAGGAGCTGAGAGGCTGCTTCCCGCACTTTCGGATCAAGGCTCTTGTCGTCTTTCATTTTCGCCAGTTTGTCGCGAGTCAGAACACCGCTTCCAAAGAACGTGTCCTGATGGTCCTTGATCATCTCGACCGTATTCAGCTCAGTTTGCGTGAGGCTCATCGACGATGAGGCGACTTGCAGGAAATCCTCTTTGTGCATCTTCCCTTTCGAGCCACCGCACAACTGGTTCCAAGCATCGGGGTGATCGAGGAAATATTGCGCCGCCGCAATGACCTGGGGCGGAAATTTGCCGTTTTTCGATTCGCCGCCGACCATTTTCTTGAACTCATCCAGACTCAGGTCCTTGGACAGATTTTCGGAGTACCGGTAAAACTCCCGCAAGGCATCGCTCAAAGTCATGACCGAAGGCTGCAAACCTCCGCTGCCGTCGGATGGTATGTAGTTCTGCTCGTAGCTTTGCGCTTGGGCTTCCTGAAATGCAGCAACTTGTGGGTGGTGGTTTGAAAATCCGGCCAAGTCCTTGGCGTTGATCTTGCCTCCACAGCGGCCGTCGCCCTGCGAGCCAATCGCATAAAAAAGTCCCGAATCCTGCTGCAGTCCCTGGATCGCCGCTTTCAGATCCGGTGGCGTAGAGGGATCATTGGCTTTGTCGGTCAACGACTTCCAAGTAAGCGGGCATTGGTCCTTGTGACGGTTGAGTACCGCAACAATCTGCAACTCAGCCGTGGTCAGCGACCCACCGTTCCACGTGATTCCGGGGCTCGGCCTGGGAGCCGGCTCGATCTTCGGGGTGACGCGGAGCAGATGTTGGGCTTCAGTCGCCTTGGAGCGTTGCGATTGGTCCTCCTTGAGAGCCGCCCTCATATTTGGCGGCAGCAGATCCAGTGGGTGTTGCTCCAAGCCCTTCAATGTCAATTCGACATCCGGTGCCAGATGGCCCAAAGGGTCCTGCCGCAAGTTATCCATTGTCGAATCAAGATTCGACGCTGGCAGATCCCCTTGCGCGAAAGAGCCGGGCTTGTCTGCCAGCACACAAGTGGACAGCATCGCTTCGAAGCACGATGCACTTTGCTGATGCTGGGTCGCAAAATGGGAAACTTTCAGGCCCGGCCAACCCCTTGCGGACTGTAGCGAATTTGAGCGGTAGAAAGTTGAAAGATTGCTGGCCGACATTATGCATCCTCAGACGTGACGTTGAAATCCCCACAAGAGACCCCGACAGAAGATCCCTTGCGTTTCACAAAATTCGACAATTCCAAGCGTCGGCAGGTCACGAATGCGCCTGCCCTGCCTTCAATTGCTGTGTTCCGGGCCGGCTCCAAGGTTCGGTCCAACACAATGGCCGGAGTCACCGCGAGAGCTGCCGGGACTCATCATGAGCGGATTAGCTTTCGAGAAACTGACGAGTTTGCGAAGAGTTCACAAAGGGGTAGCCGCAGTCATGTTCTTCAGAGCTGCGGGAAATCCTCAATGTTCATTTCTTGCCCAGCTCAGGCTTCCCGCCAACGCTATCCTGTTGTGGGATGTCAGAAGAATAAGAAGCATCCGGTCGTCCGTCGCGAACGACCGTAGTGGAGGAGCCACGAAACAAGATCAGCACTGATTCCTTTGGCGTGGCCGCTATGTGAGTCTGCGCCTGCGCCTCCGCCACCAAGCCGTTAAAGGTCTGCTCCACGAGTGCGACGAAGCGCGGTGGACCGGAAACGAAGACGAGGCCATTGCCTGGCACGGGTTTGACCACATAGCGCTCGTCGGAGATATCAAGCTTGTCGAGAGCCCCCTTGAACGCATCGAAGCGAATCGACGTCATCAAAAGCATTCGAGTTTGCGATTCTTGTGCAGCAGACACATAGAGTACAAGGCCGTCATAGTACCATTGGAGACCGTAAAGGTTCGTCAAGCGGTCGAGGAACGCGCGCGGTGGCAAATCAGGCATACGTCCGCGAATTCGCCCCTTCACCGCAGGACTGATGTTGACCCTGATATTCAGGTTGTTGCCGAATTCCTGCAACGCTGCAGCGAGTTCCTGATCCAGAACCGTGTATCTATAGGGTGTCGCCGGAAGGGACAGCGGGACTGCGTGCGCCGGTTGAATCCCGGTGGACAGAAAAAACCCGGCACAAAGAAGTCTCAAAACATGCAGGGTGACGGGTTGGATAAGCGTTCTCGGCATGTCGCACTGATAAACCAAACGCTGAAATCATCACAAGTGACTAAATTGCCGAAGAGATTTTAGATTGTCGAAATGACGCCGCCGTTAGTCAGCTTGTTGTCAGCTTGCCCCCCTAGGAGTGTTGCGCCGACACCGGGTGATGAATGGGCGGGGCTCGCCCGGTCAGAGAGAGCAACCGAGTCCTTACATGATGATGCCTGTCACGTCGATCTCTGCCACTCTAACGGCTGGCCTCCCCAGGGTCGGATCACCGTCGATTGTCGAGCAGGCCCAGTTTGAGCGCGCCTTAGGGCATGCAGCCGACTCGCTGAAAAACGATGCCGCCGCGGGGCCAGCGAGTGCGGCGCCAGTTGCTGCGGCGATGGATGTTCAGCGCGCGGCTGCGCCGACGAGCGGCATGGGCGATCGCGTGTTGCAGACGATTTCCTCCCTATATCCACACAATACTGTTTCCTTCCCCGCGCTCGACCATGACATAGCCCTTTCGAAGGGCGCTCTACCGGGACCGGCGCAGAAGCTTCCCGTCCCAGGTGAGGCGGGAACCGGAATCTCGGGCATTCCTCAACAAGGGCAAGACTTCGAAATGATGATGGCTGGTCTTCGGGATGTTTACAACGGCGTCACCCAGGTGGCGCTTATCTCCAAAGGCGTCAGCGGCGTCACATCATCCGTGAATAAACTTTTGAAGGAAGGCTGAACCGCGCGCATGATTGGCTTGGCCGAGGGCGAAATCATGCGTGGCCTGTCAGGGTGGCGGTCGGTTAGACTTGTCATGCTGCCAGTTCTCGTCGCCCTCACTGCTTGCAAAGCCGACCTCTACACGCAATTGCAAGAGCGTGAGGCAAATGAAATGCTCGCACTTCTTGAAGACAACGGGGTCGCCGCGATCCGGGTGGTCGCCAAGGATGGAACCAGCACGATCCAGGTTGACGAAAAGCTGCTCGCCTTCTCAATCAACCTTCTGAACGCCAAGGGGTTGCCGCGCCAATCCTTCAAGAACCTCGGTGAGATATTCCAAGGATCAGGCCTGATTGCCTCGCCGACCGAGGAGCGTGCCCGTTACGTGTATGCCCTGAGCGAAGAGTTGTCGCGGACGATCAGCGATATCGATGGCGTTTTTTCTGTACGTGTTCACGTCGTGCTGCCGCATAACGACCTTGTGCGAGCCGGCGCCACGCCATCCTCGGCCGCGGTGTTTATCAGGCACGACGCCAAAACAAATGTCGCGGCTCTGCTGCCAAAGATAAAGATGCTGGTAGCCGACAGCATCGAAGGCTTGTCCTACGATAAGGTGGAAGTGGTTTTGGTGCCGGTAGAACGGTCCGCACACGAGCAACGGCCCGATCCGACTGCTGTTTTGCCACAAGCATCAACACCTCTTCCTGCGCCAATTCTGGCGACCGTGACAGGTTTTGCCGCAGCCGTATTCGCAGTGGCCTGTTATCTCTTGGGCAGCGTTGCTACGCGTCGGCGCAAGCAATCAACCGGCGTTTCCAAGGTCGAGGGGCGCCGGGATGCTTCTGCTGTCGAGGCCATTCGCAAAAGAATGCCTGCAATTGGACGTGGGTGACATCTCATTGCCAATGCCTATACAGACCGCCCGACCTGATGGTCCGCACCAATTGCGTTTTCCGGGCGCGAGCGAGCTTGCGGCTTCGGCCCATCCGACCCGTCTAGCGGCGCGTCTTGATCCAGCGTTATCGGCAGAAACGTTAGTGAAGTTGCAGAAGTGTTCCAGACTGCATCCAAGGCTGGCAGAATTGCTGGGCAACTATGACGTGGATCTGAACCACATCGGCTGCAGGCCGGACCTTCTACGCGGGCACGATCCATATCGAGCTGCCCTTCTTGCTGGTAGTATCTGGCATGCCCGTTCGCTGGTCGCGTTTGTCTCTCAGCCTGAGCTTGCCATCCTTGTTAAACGCATCGGCGTGGATGCACACGCATTCGGAATCCGACACCTGCTGCATGCCGTTGAGAACAGACTGATCGCGGACCCAGAAAAACTCGCTCAGCAAATCGAATACGATGGACATGCATGTCTTGGGGTTTGGCTCCAGGACAGTTCAGCGACCGAGCGTAACCGCGTGCTTCTTCGGTTGCCCGAGGGGACTGCCGCGGAGACTCCAGCACCTGAGCATTGGACCGCCGCCGGCCAATTGCTTTCACTTGTACTAGCTCATTTTGAGACAGAGACCCCGGTGAAATGACAGCCGAACTTTCCGAGGGGCCAATAGCGCCGCAGATGCGTCCAATCGGACCACTGATACCCGCGAGCGAGCTCGAAACCTGGCACAGCGCCGCGCAAGCGCTTGCCGCGGCAGAACGGCATCGGCAGCGCGTTCGAAACTGGGCACGCGCCGTTTACCAGCGGGCGTGGGTGCGCGGCCACATGGAGGGCTCGAATGCAGGCACCGAGGAGATGGCAGGGCTGATTGCGGAGACAATCTCCGAAATCGCGCGACGAAAGGCGGCTCTGGAGCAGGAATTGCCGCAGCTCGTGATGGAAATATTGAGCGATCTTATCGGCGCTTTCGATCCGGGCGAGCTACTGGTGAGGGCTGTTCGTCACGCCATAGAGTGTCAATACAGCGGCGCCGAAGTTTGCCTTCATGTTTCTCCCATGCAAGTCGACATGCTTGCACGAGAGTTTGCTCGATGCGACGGCCAGGATGGTCGACCAAGGGTGCGGATCGAGCCCGACCCGACGTTGTCGCCGCAACGGTGCGTGCTGTGGAGCGAGTACGGCAATGTCGACCTGGGACTTGACGCCCAGATGCGCGCGCTGCGCCTTGGTTTCGGGACGCTATGTGAAAAAGGCGAGCTATGAGAAAGCCCGTCCCAGAACATAACGCTGACGCCGACACTCGAGCTCTCGTTCCAGCAATCTCGTCTTTGAGGGCTGCGGCCAAGCGAATTGACACGCGTGCGGTGCGCGGTCGGATCACGCGGGCTATCGGCACACTGGTTCATGCCGTCTTGCCAGATACTCGTATTGGGGAACTTTGCCTCCTAGAGGACCCGCGAACCGGGCTGTCGCTCGAGGCCGAGGTGATCGGCCTGTCGGGTGATGGTGTATTGCTGACACCGATCGGGGACTTGGTGGGCCTATCCAGCCGCGCAGAGGTCGTGGCCACTGGCCGAATGCGTGAGGTGCCCGTCGGCGGCGATTTGCTCGGTCGCGTGATCGACAGTCGTTGCCGCCCATTGGACGGCAAAGGCGAAATCAAGACCGTCGAAACTCGGCCCCTGCATGGCAGAGCCCCCAATCCGATGACGAGGCGCATGATTGAGCGGCCATTCCCGCTTGGGGTCCGTGTCCTCGATGGTCTGCTGACGTGCGGCGAGGGCCAGCGGATCGGGATTTATGGCGAGCCAGGTGGTGGCAAGTCGACGCTGTTGTCACAGATCGTAAAGGGTGCCGCCGCTGACGTCGTCATAGTGGCGCTCATAGGCGAACGTGGACGGGAAGTTCGTGAATTCATCGAAAGGAATCTTGGTGAAGAGGGCCTTCTCCGTACGGTCGTCGTGGTTGAAACCTCCGACCGCTCGGCGGTGGAGCGTGCGCAATGCGCTCCAATGGCGACTGCGCTCGCGGAATATTTTCGCGATCAGGGCCTACGCGTTGCTCTCATGCTGGATTCGCTGACGCGCTTCTGCCGCGCTATGCGCGAAATAGGCCTTGCTGCGGGTGAGCCGCCGACGCGACGGGGCTTTCCTCCTTCCGTTTTTGGCATGCTGCCAGGCCTGCTCGAGCGCGCCGGCATGGGTGAGCGGGGCTCAATCACGGCCTTCTATACGGTGCTTGTAGAGGGTGATGGCACGGGTGATCCAATCGCCGAGGAATCGCGTGGTATTCTCGATGGCCATGTCATCCTCTCACGCGCTATTGCGGCGCGATCGCATTTCCCCGCTATTGATGTGCTGCAGAGTCGCAGCCGCGTCATGGATGCAGTCGTTTCGGGGACACATCGCAAGGCAGCATCCATTTTCCGCGAGCTCCTATCGCGCTATGCCGAGACCGAGTTCTTGATCAATGTTGGCGAATACAAGCCAGGTGGAGATCCCCTGACTGACCGGGCCGTCGCGTCAATCGACGAACTGAGGGAGTTTCTGCGCCAGAGCGAAGATGACGCGTCAGATTTCGAGGAGACGGTCGCATGGATGTCGCGTCTGACCGCGTGAACTGGGTTCAGTCTTCGAGGTTACGGCTTCTGAAGGAAATGCAAGAGCGTCGTGCCCTTGGCGAGCTGTCCAAGAAGGAAGCCCAGCGCGATGTGGCCGCCTCAGCCGTACAAAATGCCTCTAGGGAGCTTGCAATGATACAGCAACATTGTTCAAGAAAAGAAGCAGCGCTCTATCAGCATCTGATGTCACTCGACAACTTGTCTAGCGCAGCGCTCGACCGTCACCGCCTTCACACTGAACAGCTTGCCGCTGAGATCAATTCCAGACGGCAGATGCTTGATGATACCCAAATCGCTCAAGAGGAGGCTGAGATGGCGGCGTCCAGGACGAGGGAGCTATGGGTCATATGTTCGGCGGCAAGGGACAAATGGCAACAAATCGAGGACGACGTGCGGCGCGCCGTCGAGACTCATTCGGAGGCCGCAGCCGAGATCGAGGCCGACGATGAGATACTGCTGAAATATGCGAGGGGGTCGCTTGCCTAAATGCCGCGCAACCGGATCCGACGGTCGCAAGAGGTCGTCCGAATGACACGACCGTGCAGTCTTTGATAGGCGCTGCGGTCACACCCGCCATGTTCGAACCAGTTCTGAAACTGTCCCGCACGGTTGTCTCGTGGCTCAATGATACAGGAGCGCCGCGCACGCCGTTTCAAAGCCGGATCAACGAGGTGCCGCTATCGGTGCGAACGGCAGGGCTTGTCTGGCAGCAGGAACCTGCTGCCATTCCGATGCTTGACTGCGTCTGGAGAGTGGGAGCCGAAACGGTCATCTTGTCACTGTCGCGCCCGCTCGTAGAGGAGTTCATCACGACAGTGCAGAACGGCTTGGCCTTCCCTTCCGAGCCAACTGCTTCGCTAATTCTCGAACTCGCTCTGGAGCCGCTTGTCACTCGACTGGAGGAGACGACGCGTCTGAACGTGCAACTCGTGCGGGTATGCGAAGCCACGATGCTGGCTCCTCATCTTGAACTCGACATCATTTTCGGCGCGGTCAAGGGCAAGGGCCGTCTATTCCTGTTCACGCCTCTTGACGGCTTAGTACCGCCTGCGTTTCGCGCGCTAGGCGAACTGCTTGCCCAGTTGCCGCGGCAGCTGGGCGGGCTGCCTCCAGAGCTCCCGCTCATTGTTGCAGGAGAGGTCGGCACGCTTCGCCTTCCTGCGGCGCTTCTTCGAAGCGCATGTGTCGGTGATGCATTGTTGCCCGATATTGCGCCGTTCGGCCGCGGCCAGATCACCCTAGCTGTCGGCCAGTTGTGCGCCGAGGCGGATCTTGACGGCGATGAATTAATCTTGCGGGGGCCTTTCCGCCCGCGACCGTGTCCTTTGGAGAGTGCGCATATGACACAACCCGGATCGCAACTGGAGCTTACTAAGGATCTCGACGATGTCGAGATCGTGCTTGTCTTTGAATGCGGCCGCTGGCCTATTTCTCTTGGGGAATTAAGAAGTGCCGGCGAAGGGCATATTTTTGAACTTGGATGGCCGATCGACGGCCCGGTCGACATAGTGGCCAATGGTCAGCGTATCGGGCGTGGCGACATTGTCCGCATCGGAGAAGAGCTGGGCATCAGGCTCCGTGGCGGGTTTGCATGCAATGAGTGAAGCTCAGCCGACAATCCTGGCGCTTCTTGCGGTTACCGCCGGACTCGGTCTGCTGGTTTTAGCAGTTGCCACGACAACGGCCTTTGTAAAGGTATCAATTGTTCTTTTCCTCGTCCGCAATGCGCTCGGGACCCAGACCATACCACCCAATGTGGTGCTGTACGCCGCGGCGATGATCCTCACTATGTTCGTTAGTGCGCCCGTTGCTGAGCAGACCTATGACCGCATGTCGGATCCCAAGCTCCACTATCAGACATTCGACGACTGGGTAAGCGCCGCTAAAGCCGGAAGTGAGCCCTTGCGCGAGCATCTCAAGAAATTCACAAATGAAGAGCAGCGGCGATTTTTCCTATCTTCGACAGAAAAGGTCTGGCCAGAGGAAATGCACGCTGCAGCCACGCCTGATGACTTTGCAATACTTGTACCATCTTTCTTGCTATCAGAATTGAAGCGCGGATTTGAGATGGGATTTCTACTTTATCTGCCTTTTATTGTTATAGATCTGATAGTGACAACTATCTTGATGGCAATGGGTATGTCGATGGTCTCACCAACTGTTATATCTGTCCCGTTCAAGATCTTTTTGTTTGTTGCCATTGATGGTTGGTCAAAATTGATGCATGGGCTTGTGCTGAGTTATACGTTACCGGGAGGCTGATCATCACTGAATCCAGCATCATTACTCTTATGAGCCAATCACTGGTGGTTTTCATGATCTGGATTCTACCGCCGCTCATTGCATCAGTGGTTGTCGGCCTCGTTATCGGCATCCTCCAGGCGGCGACGCAGATCCAGGATGAAAGCTTGCCGCTCACCGTGAAGCTTCTGGTCGTTGTCGCGGTGATTGGGCTGTTTGCTCCTGTGCTAAGCGCCCCGCTCATAGAGCTAGCCGATCAGATCTTCACCGAGTTTCCCGCAATGACACTTAGCTACTAGTCCTCCCATGGACGCGCTATCGGCCGATATTCAAATTCTGATCCAGACGGCTCTCGAACTCGTCGTTGCGGCAGGTCTTGGGGCAGCCCGCGCGATGGGCATCATGCTGATCTTTCCCGTATTCACACGCTCGCAGATCAGTGGGCTGATCCGGGGCTGTTTGGCTGTTGGCTTCGCACTACCATGCCTGGCACACGTCAGCGGCGGATTGCCGGCGCTGGATTCTGATACACGCCTGATCCAGCTAACCCTGCTCGGATTCAAGGAAGTTTTTGTCGGTGTACTCCTTGGCACTTTTCTTGGCATTCCGCTTTGGGGCCTTCAGGCTGCCGGGGAGCTTATCGACAACCAACGCGGCATCAGCAGCCCGACCGCTTCGGCCGATCCCGCGACGAACAGTCAGGCTTCCGCGATGGGCGTTTTTCTGGGGATCACTGCGATTGCCATATTCGTCGGATCAGGAGGCCTGGAAACTTTGATCAGTGTCCTGTACCGCAGCTACTTGATTTGGCCGGTGTATCAGTTTCACCCGACACTGAGCGGGCCAGGAGCAATGGAGTTGTTGGGGCTTCTCGACAGCATAATGCGCACGGCATTATTGGTATCGGGGCCTGTCGTGTTCTTCCTGATACTGATTGATATATCGATGATGCTGCTGCGTCGCTTTGCCCCGCAATTTAAGGCGAGCCAACTGTCTCCGGCAATCAAGAACATTGTCTTTCCAGTTCTCATGGTCACCTACGCTGCCTATCTGGTGGAGAGCATGAAACTGGAGGTCACACGTGCCAACGGCGTGCTGGAGTGGTTCGACAAATTGCTGCCATGAGCGACACAAGTGAAGAGAAGACACACGCCGCCAGCCCGAAGAAGTTAAGTGAAGCGCGCAAAAAAGGACAGCTGCCACGTAGCTCCGATTTCGTCCGCGCGGTCGGGACTTGCGCTGGGCTCGGCTACCTTTGGCTAAGAGGCAGCGTGATCGAGGACAAATGCCGGGAAGCGCTCCTATTAGCCACCAAGTTGCAGAGCCTACCTTTCGATACCGCGGTGCCGCAGGCATTGGTTGTGCTCGTCCAACTCACCGTCGCGGCTGTTGGCCCGCTGCTTGGAACCCTCGTCGCCGCGGTGATTTTGGCCAGCCTGCTAGCCAATGGTGGATTTGTCTTCTCTCTGGAGCCGATGAAGCTCAGCTTTAAGAAAATTGACCCCTTTGAAGGGCTGAAGCGCTTGGGGTCTGCTCGTTCCATGGTCGAAGTCTGCAAGACCATGTTCAAGGTATTGGTTCTCAGCGCAACCTTTTCCATTGTCCTTCTCGGGATGTGGAAGACAATGGTCCCTCTGCCGATCTGCGGCATGGGCTGTGTTGGCCTCATCTTTATGGAGACAAAATTGCTGATGGGAATTGGCGCCGGCGCACTGCTGGTCGGCGGACTGATCGATCTCCTGCTCCAGCGCGCGTTGTATCTGCGCGAAATGCGCATGACCAATACCGAAGTGACGCGCGAGTCGAAGGATCAGCAAGGAGCGCCAGAGTTGAAAGGTGAACAGCGTCGCATCCGCGAGGAGGCGGCCGACGAGCCTGCGCTTGGCGTGCATCGCGCCACGCTGGTCTTAACAGGAAGGGCGGTCCTGATCGGTCTGCGTTACGTTCGCGGTGAAACCGGGGTGCCGTTCTTAGTTTGCCGTGCCGAAGGTGAGCGCGTTTCACATGTGTTGAGTGAGGCGCGGGCACTACGCCTGACGATCGTCCATGACCATGTCTTAGCGCGTCAGCTGATAAGCACTACAAAACTCGGCCACGCGGTTCCTATGCAATATTTCCAGCCTGTCGCGAAAGCATTCTTTGCCGCAGGCTTGGCCTAGTCATTGGAAGTCCACGACTGCCCAGTTCAAAACTGACCTGGTTCCATGCTAGTGGCAAATGTCGGCTGGCCATCCGTGCCCCAGTGTCTCTGTCAGGCCAACCGCGCAACCGCGGGCCTGGGGCAATCACTCCCCTCGGATCTGCCACCCAGCAACTACGGCAAGTCCTCCGGGCATGACCTTTCAGCCTCTGCTGGCCGGTGCGTGGCGCAGTCCGAGGTTTTGAGGCCGGCAGTGCGGATTTGATTGGTGCAGCCGTTGGAATGCCCTCGTC
The DNA here is from genome assembly GCF_003952585.1 of Mesorhizobium sp. M6A.T.Cr.TU.016.01.1.1. Classification (NCBI taxonomy): domain Bacteria; kingdom Pseudomonadati; phylum Pseudomonadota; class Alphaproteobacteria; order Hyphomicrobiales; family Phyllobacteriaceae; genus Mesorhizobium; species Mesorhizobium sp. M6A.T.Cr.TU.016.01.1.1. The sequence continues at coordinate 3,492,469 of NZ_CP034452.1, read as the reverse complement.
AGCTAGTCGTCAACTAAGCGCCCTATGTTGAACAGCCGTGCTAACTTGAGCTCGGTTGCGAAACATAGGAGTACGAATCGTCATGTATGGTCGAATTGGTGGCTCATCCGATAGTTACCGCGCGCATAATGCCGGCGAGCAATCGGATGCAGGAAGCGAAGGGTTCGCGGACACATTTGCCCGAATGCACTTATCCGGATCGGAAGGTAGCGGCGCCTCATCATCGGCGGCTCCCCAAGCATACTCCCTCAATTCCCGACCTCCTGTGGTGGAGATCAACAGGACTTCCTTCAGGAGACAGGTGAGGCAATTTCATGGTGATGAAATCACGCACATCGCCGACAATCCTCAAGAGTATTCGGAGTTCGTATCGTCACGAGCCAGGCGCACCGCGGACGTTGCTCAGCAATATGGCATCCGTCGAGATACGGAGCACGCGCGATATTTCAGTTACCAATTGGGAGACCGGAGTGCCGGACTGCTGAGAATGGAAGGCGGATTCAGCATGAACGAGTTCGAATCGGAAAGTTGGCGGGAACAATTTCCTGGTCGAACTGAGGTCACTTCCATAGTGGATCTTCAAGTCGCCCATCCGCTCGTCGAAAATGCGGGCGATATTCTGCTGGAGCATCAACTTCGGATAGACGGCGACCGACCGTTGCTGAATTGGCGTGCGGCTAATCCGGAAGCACAAGCGCGCGCGCAGACGATGGGGTTTGTTGAAGTGGATCATGGCGACCTGGTGCTTGACCCTACGCAGCATCCCGACAAATGGACGAAGAACAGTGCCGGTGAGTGGCAGCGTGCAGGCAAACCTCCACTCTATCTCCACAAAACCGAGGACAGCGACAGCAGCGATAGCGGGTCCGACGACGATTTCATGTGATTTGTCGACCCGCCGCCGAGCCTTGCAACTGGTGACGGTTGCAAGGCTGTTGGCAGTGAATGCTAATTGTCCGGCGACAGCCCCGCCTTAGCGCCAGCGCCGCCGAGCAATCCAGCCCATCTCCCAGACAATAAACTGCGGATGCGCATCGTGGGTGCTTGCGAGCGGATTGTATTCGGGCCGGAACTCCGCCTCTTGGATACGAGCTCTCCCGAATCCAATTTTCTCCACCACACCGTTGGGTCGTTGCGATGCGCCGATCCCGATCGGATCGGCTATGCCTGCTCCGCGCTCGCAGGAAGACCTTCCGCCTCGATCTTGGCGGCGCGATCTCGGCGATAAGTTGGATGGGAGGCAAGATACGCCGCCACGTCAACAGCAGGTAACGCGACATCGCAAATCGGCCCTGACGGTAGCCGATCGACTCCAATCGCCGGACCGCAACTCGCGCAGCGGCATTCGCGGTTTGGCCAGGAGAAATGCTCGCTGACTCACAGCGTGGCCGGCCGCATTCTGCCCTAGACCCCAAAGTACGTGCCCTGTCATGCAGCCTGCGCCGACGGGAGCTCGGCACGCGAATGGCGTGGTTGGCGGCCAAGCCCCGAGGTCAACAAGGACTTACAGAAAGCGGGGGTGAGTTTGCCGCGATGAATTATGACCTTCTCGCGACCGGACCTAGCATCGGCTTCCTCTCGCTCTCGATTGTAGCCGCGCTGTTCGTTGGATTTAACGTGGCAAGCGGTGAATTCGGAATCAGCCAGCCCTTCCAAGTTTCTGGCCATGACGGGGCGACTCGTGTGGATGTGCACCCACATCGGGCTCGGCATCGCACCATTGACCAGCATCTTGGGCTGCAGCTTCATCTCAAACAGCTTTCCTGGCTCGCCACGCAGCGCGACCGGTGCCTCCGGCGGCATCAATTCGTCGGCATTGCACAAATGTTCCAGGTATTTTTGCGCCGGAAATGCGTAGGTCTTCATGCAATCAGTCGTAATGCCGGCTTTTCCTTCATTCAATGCGTTGGCCTGTCCCAGCACCATGTTCAGCAACCCTTTGAGCTGGTCTGTGCGTTCGTGCACTTTGGGTAGCTGGGTGGAGGTGAGTAGCAGGCGTACATTACGCCCCTGCAACCCGGCGAGACAGGTTTGCATCTCAATGGCCTGGGCTCGCAGGTACTGGGCCACATCGTCCACGACCTTACCGGCCTCCTCAGGCTTCATCTGGCGCACTTGGGAGACGACGCTTTGCTGACCGGCCAGATCGAACTGCAAAAGTTCGTCCAATCGTTTGAGCCGCTCCGTCAATACCTCCATTGACAACGCGGCGCCCCCGATTGTCGAGCCTGCCCCCGACGAACTCGCAGCCACCTCTTGCGCTCTCACCTGTGTACTCGCAACTTGATCCGAGCGCGCGAGAACCTTGGCTGCTGGCACTGTGCCGGCGTTCGCAGCGACTGGTGTTGATGGCTGCCCGGCGGCAGAAGTCCCGGCGCGAGCTGCCGACTTATGCTTTGACTTCCCTTTCCTTCGCGCTGTAGTGCCTTCTGACACTGCAGCCGTACCAGCAGTGTCAGCCGGTATCGCAGCGCCTGCCCTGGCCGGCATCGCAGCGCCCGCCTGGGCCTGTGGCGCCATGATGGCTGACGGCGGAGACTGCAGGTTCAACAAGTGCATGGCATCGTGCGCAGTGATCCATGCATCGTCCACGATCCGTTCGAACAGTTTCAATGGGAGGCCGGCATCTGGGTAGGTATGGCTTAGCTTGGTATGCACCTCGTGCAACGCCAATCCAAAATCCGAAAGCCGCTCCATGATTTTTTCTACAACCGCGCAATCATGAGCGTTGAGTGCTTTGCCATCATCCATTATGCCCTTCGCCAAAGAGAGGGCGCGAAGAGCTTCTTGAACGGCGCTTGCCATCAGCTGCACCACTCCATTTCGACCGACGAGGAGTTCCTTCAAATCTGGCTCGAACCTGCTCGCCCGCAGTTCAATCTTGGCCCGCGCAAGACCGATCCGCTCACGGACCAGCCAGATCCTGACACTCAGTACCGAGCCGGCACGCAGCCGCAGTGCGCACCGCTCGGCTTCCCGCATCACGGGCGTTCCACTGGATAGGCTAGCGGTGGCAGCGCAGGCGGATCGCTGCCGTTCGGAGCGCCATGCCTTTTTTTCCCACCACTTAATTGCCGCCGTATGGTGGTTCTCCACATTTAAAATCAACAGCTCCTGCCGGTCCGCCTGGGAGTAGGAGTAGAGTTTATCGACCATACCTGCCGCTTTCTTGGTCTTTTTGTCCAATTTCGTGATCGTCGACAGGCCAAGTTTGTCTACTTCATTCGCGGCGTCGCACACGATCTGGCAACATCTACGCACCTTGTCGTCTGGCATAATTGTCTGCGCCTCAGCCGCAGGCAGGCTAGCGCGGTACTCCAGAATTGCTGAGGCTGCATCGACGACCCGACTGATCAGCTCCACCGCCTCCTCGGGGACGTCGGTTTTCCTGGCCGCAGCCTCGCAATCAGTCAGTTGTTGAACAAGACTGTTCATTCTGAGCTGTGTCGGACTGATATCTTGATTTGACGATGAGCTGGTGCCTTCCACCTGCGCGGTTGATAGTTGGCTACCGACCGGCGCCATGGCTTCGCCCTCAGACATGGAGGGAGAACCGCGCCGCCTTGCGGCTGCGCCACGTGGCGCTACGGTTCCGCGTGGTGGCGCAGCGGCTCCACGTGGCGGTGCGTTCAGGATTTGATCTTCGCCAATCGAGGCGCCTGGCAGACTTTCGCGGGCATCGCCTGGACCGCGCGCAACTGGAAGGGAGGAGGGCCTCCTATCGGCGTCCCCAGAGCGCATCTGCTCCACAACGGAATCGAATGACTGTCCACCTTCTCCCGCAGCAAGACTTGATTGCGAAAGGGAACTGCTCGCCCGCCCCGCGCGGCTGGCTCCAGTTTCAGCCTGCGATTTCCGTGGTCGGCCAATGCCCTTCATATTGCGTCTCCGTAGTAGGCGAGAATGTGCTGCTATTGTGCTGGCGGCTGACGAGACCAGCGGCATCTTTCGGTTAACGTCACGGTCAGCCAGACCCGCGACGGCGTAATGTTCCCGCCAAAGTGCTTCTCAGTAGCAGGCCAAGATTGGCCCGAGCTCACAGGACTTTCGCAACGTTGCCATCGATGTCCTGAGATTATCAGCGCTTCAGTCCGCCGATTTCCAGGAACAGCGAATGAAATCAGACCAACTCGGCTAGCTCCCCTTCCTAGACACGTGCCTGACGATTTTATTGAGGCGTCACTCCTCTCGTTCGCCACCGACAAAGTCACACATTTGCTTCAGAGAAGCGTGTGCGTTGCGTATCGCGCGGGAAACCATTTCGATCTATAGTTACAAAAAGTGTCGAGACGGGACCTTTGGATCCGAAGGTCAGGCACGGCCGGCCTAGATAGACCGCTTGGCTGACGATTAGCTGACGATGGGAGTTCTCACGAACAGGGCAAGAAAATCCGACCGCTTCAAGCTTTCGATATGGTGAGAAGAGGATCCGCACCGGCCTCCCAAAGCCGGCAGACCATCCCATGTTCGTACGGTCGCCGACCTTCTCGAAGCCAATGAGCTCACCGCGCCGGGCCGTGATGTGCAGGCGAGAGAATGGTGATGCAAAGACCGAGTTCCTGCTCGTTGCGTGCGCCCGTGGAGCCAGCAAGAATACGGTCATTGCGGTCATGCAGCACGTGGACCGTGTCTCCTGTTCGACACCACAGCATCGAGGATACAAACGAGCTGCTGCGGCTGCCATTCGGTCGCGGCATGCGTGGACGGCGGGATTGGCCGAACAGCCGAGATCGTGGTCGACTGTTCGATGCGAGAGCAACATCCTGCAGAGCATACGTTTTTGCGCTGGCCGGTTTTTGTCAAAAGCCGTCAGGTTCTCGAAAGCTCCCGCCCTTAGCTTGATCGAGGTTAACCTTTAACACGTCGCCGCCAATGGCAAATGCCGGAGTACCTGATGATAGCAGCAATTGGGAGTGGAGTTGGCAACCTCGGGACTTCCTTGATCCGAAAGGGCCATGGGGATTCGAAATCCGAGCATTCTGGTGATGGCAAGCCGGCTGGTGGCAATGATGGCAAGCCAGCTGGTGGGAATGATGGCAAGCCAGCTGGCGGGAACGATCGGGCGGATAACCGGACCGTTTCAAATGATCAACTTCAAGACAACTCACAGTCTGCAGCACAAAGTGAAGCCTTCCAAAGTATCCTGCGATCGTTCGCGTTCCAATTCGCGAACGATGCGATGGCTGAGGCCGATGAAGCTTTGGATGACACAGAAGATGCCTGACGCGGGAAAATCCGGCGTGAGGTCATACAGGCCGTTATTGACGGCACAACTCCAACAGAAAAAGGAATGATCATGGCTGCAGTTGATAATAATAAAAAATCAGGCAATACCAATACCAGTAGCGCCGGCAATACCGATAAAACTAACAGTGGCACTCCCGGCAATACAAGCGGAGCTGATGCTACTGCTTTTCAGGCGCAAGTGCAGGAACTAACCAATGTTAGCTTGGAGGCGACGAAAAGGAGTGTCCAGTTGCGCACTCTAACGACCAATCTCCAGACCATCAAGAAGGCCGCCGACGAACGCGTTTCGTAATGTCGGAAGCGGCTTTTAGACTGCCCCTAGCGCGTCTCCTTATTGACGCGACGTAGTCCCGAAATGAGCCGCATGGCAATTGCCATGCGGCTTCTATCCTGTTTGAGAGATGCTCTGTGGATGACGCCGTTTCCCTCCGTTTCGAAGTGCTTTCGGGGCTCTATTGCGGACTGACCGGCAAGACGGATCTTCAAACGTGTTTAATCGGCAGCGGCTTCGATGCCGATTTGGTCTTTGTCGAGCAAGGACTGGCACCGCATCATCTTCGTGTAACTCTTCTTGGCAAGTCGATCGAACTCGAGGCGCTTGCACCCGGACTCAGTATCGAGGGCAACCGGAATATCGCCGCAGGCCAGTCCGTTGTTGTGCCCCTTCCTGTCGTCCTGCTCGTAGGCGAGATGTCCATTGCTTTGTCCGTGCAGGATGCAGAGCCGCCTGGTTCGACCGGCATACCGCGCCTACCGATCGGTGTGCTCGCCATGGTCATAATCAGCTCACTCGGGATCGGCGCGCTTTCAGGCACGATCTCCTATCTTGGCGATGCAAGTGGATCGAGCCCCAATTCACTTCGGGCTGAAGTCGCGTCCAGAACGATCAGTCACCGCGCTGACAATGAACTTACGGAGGCAGCGGCCCAAGAGCTGCAGGAGGAAGTCGATCGAGCGGGTCTTCTCGACGTCAAGATTGGGTCGGCAAAGGGTGTTGTGACCGCCGAAGGCACCGTCACGTCTGAATCGGTCATCAGCTGGCAGAAGCTTCAGCAATCGTTCGATCGTCGCACCAAGGGTACTCTAACACTGGTGAACGGAGTGCTCATCAAAGAGGAGAAGGCGCCATCCGCAATCGCGGTCGAAGCTGTGTGGCATGGGGTCCAACCATATATTGTCATCGACAGCGAGAAGTATTTTGTCGGCGCCATTTTGGCTGATGGATGGGTGGTCGATCGTATTGAGGACAGCCGTGTGCTGCTGAGCAGGAATGGCCGCATTGCTGCTCTCCAATATTGAAAGCTCGCAGGCCCCATCAAGCAGCACTCTATGGCCAGCCAAACATCCTGTCGCGCTCGGTGCTGACAAGCTGGCTGCGTTGGAAACATTTGCTGCCCAGCCATTTCGCGCCTGCTTGTGGCTCTCATGCAGGGTCACGCGCTGGCCAAGGCTGAGGCGCCTTCGGAGTTCGAAAGCCACGTTTCATGGCGTAACAGCAGAGTAAGTCTCAACCGATTGCAAAGGTGTCTCGATGGCCAACGTCCTGCGTGACTTCATCAAGCGTGCGCCGGCCAGCCCGGATTTAATGGTTGCGTTGATGCTGCTTCTGGCTGTCGCGATGATGGTCATGCCTATCCCGGTCGTGGTGGTCGACGCCCTGATAGGATTCAATATGGGGTTGGCCATACTGCTGATGATGGTTGCCCTGTATGTCAGTACTCCACTTGATTTTTCCTCTTTGCCCGGCGTTATTTTGATTTCCACTGTATTCCGTCTCGCGCTCACGGTCGCAACGACGCGACTGATCCTGGCCGAGGGGGAGGCCGGCAGCATTATTCATACTTTTGGCGATTTCGTCATTTCAGGCAATATCGTGGTGGGTTTCGTCATATTTCTGGTCGTCACCATGGTGCAATTCATGGTCCTCGCGAAGGGTGCCGAACGGGTGGCAGAAGTGGCGGCGCGTTTCACGCTGGATGCTCTGCCGGGCAAGCAAATGGCGGTCGACGCAGAGCTACGCAACGGCCACATCGATGCCAACGAATCCCGCCGGCGGCGCGCCGAATTGGAGAAGGAAAGCCAACTCTATGGCGCGATGGACGGCGCGATGAAATTTGTGAAGGGCGATTCCATCGCCGGGCTGGTGGTTATCTGCATCAACATGCTGGGTGGAATTTCGATCGGCCTGCTCTCCAAGGGCATGTCCTTCGGCGAGGTACTGCATCACTATACTCTGCTGACGATAGGCGATGCATTGATATCGCAGATTCCGGCCCTTCTGCTCTCCATTACTGCGGCGACCATCGTCACCCGTGTGGCTGGGACGGCGAGGATCAACCTCGGTACCGAAATGGTCAGTCAGCTCACGGCCAGCACTCGAGCCTTGCGACTGGCGGCCGGCGTCCTGGTTGTAATGGGGTTCGTTCCTGGGTTTCCCCTCCCCGTCTTTCTGATGCTGGCCGCAGTGTTCGCTGCGGTAAGCATTGTCAAGGCTGATGTGCTGGGCGCCGGCACTGCCGATGCGAAAGGTGGAACTGCAGCGGAGCCTAAGCAAGCCGCGCCTGCGAAGGAATTCCCGATCGCATTTTTTCTAGCGCCAGATCTTATGCAGGCGGTCGATCAAGCCGAATTGCAAAAACATATTGGGCGCGTTTCGCTCCTGGTCACAGCCGATCTGGGCATTATCGTTCCTCGCATCCCTGTCTTGGTTGACGAGCAGCTGCCTGCATCGCAATTCCGGATTGATGTCGAGGGCGTGCCAGTCGAACAGGACGCCTTAGATCCAAACCAGATGACGCTCCGAGCCGATGTAGCGCACGTCGACTCGAGCGGTGTCCCCCTTAGACGTGAGCCGAAAACGGACAGACTCCCGGTTGAACATACCCCTGCAAAGGCCCTTACGGGCGCCGGCACGGAGCATAGGGCTCCCGGCGAACTCCTCGCCTTGCGCGCCCATGCAGCGTTGACCCGCTACGCACCGCGATTGGTGGGCATCCAAGAGACCCGACATTTCCTGGGCCGAATGGAGCAGGAATATTCTGAGCTTGTGAAAGAGGTGCTACGCACGACGCCGATTCCTCGGATTGCCGATGTTCTGCGCCGCCTCCTGGAGGAAGGTATCCCAATCCGCCACACCCGTCTCGTGTTGGAGGCATTGGCCGAATGGAGCGAGCGTGAGCAAAACGTTGCCCTGCTGACGGAATATGTCCGTTCTGGTTTGAAGCGACAGATCTGCCACCGCCATGCCAACACGGAGGGCATCGTGTCCGCCTTGGTCGTCGAGCGCGAGAGCGAGGATGTGATGCGTGGCGCGGTTCGAGATTCGGATGCAGGCCCCTATCTCGCACTGGAGGATCGGCAAAGCGAAGCGATGCTATCACAGATACGTCAGGTCCTTTCGAACGCAGAACCGGGTCAAACCCGCCCTATTCTGTTGACGTCAATGGATGTCCGACGTTTCGTCCGCGGCTTTCTGACGCGAAACGGGATCGATCTCGCCGTGCTGTCTTATCAAGACCTCGCCTCCGACTTTACAATTCGCCCCGCAGGATCCGTCAAACTCCCGCACGGATCGAACAGCGGATTGTTAGAGTAGTTCCACCTTTCCTAACTGAACGCCACGCGCCTCCCTGATAACCGAGAGATAATATGAATAGTAATACAGTTTCTCCATCGCCTATGTTTCTGCGCCGGAACTCACTTCTTTTTGCCGTACTCGCCATTCTGCCTTTGGGCGGTTGCGCCAGCTGGCAAAAGCCGGCTCTTTCCGTGCAGGAGACATCTTCCCCCGAGTTGCTCAGCGCCGATCAAATCGATCCGGCTATGCGCGAACGCATTTTGCGCGAAGTTGGTCAGGATGTTCAAGAGCGGGCTTTGCGGGATGAGGTGAAGCAGCACCCGGACAATGTTGATGCGGCGATACGACTTACAAATGCCTTGGTGGGCCAGAAGCGCCCGCACGAAGCGGTTGAGGTGCTCGACAGCGTCTTGGTTGCAGCCCCAGGAAACGTACGTGCATTGAATGCGAAGGGCGTGATTTTGGACATTGAGGGGCGGCATGACGCGGCACAGGCCCTGTATCGGCGAGCTCTCGAAAACGAGCCAGGCAATCAGATGGTGCAGCATAACTTCAATCTGTCGCTTGCCTTTAACGGCAAGTCCGAACAACCAAGGTTAGCACGATCGCAATAGGTGGGCACAGTGCATGCGCAGCCTGTTCCCCGGCTCGAACACGCGCTCGGCTCCCATCATAGATGGCCCCCTGAAGAGAGCCATATCTATGCAAAACAGTTGCTCCAGATCTGGCCGGCAGAGATCGGCAGGAGAGCCGGATGACATCACGCGGCCACCCGCAAGGCCACCCGCCTCGCTTCGTTGCCAGAGCGCCCTCTCCCTCGCCGGTCACCGTCTCGCAATGCGGCGACCTGGCTTAAGGCGGTCGACCGAGCGCCCGATGCAGTAGCCATGAATACGTAACGCAGCGATGGACCCGCCGGAGCGTGTCGCGCTTGTGCTGGCCGTCCCTGCCATTACAGCACGGTGATTGTAGCTGGATCCTATTCTAGAGGCATCGATGGTGTGGATGCCTTCGATCCAAACAATCGATTTGTTGAATTCGTCCGCCTGAGGAAATTAGCTGCGGCGATCCGACTTCCGACGCCTGCAGGCGCAAAACCAACAGCGTGAGCGCTGCGGGTCCGGAGGCAGGCTGCAAAGTGCAATCACCAGCGCTGATAAGCGGCAAGTGAAGAATGTATCGCTCGGGCGACTCCTGTGTTGTGCACGGTTGCCCCGCGAGGTGAACTGTAGCAGCTTGGCAGCTCAGCGTTCACGAAAGGAGAAAAGATTTGGGGCCAAGCAAAGACCGGCTTTTTTGATTGTCTTGCTGTATCGCTATGGTGGGGCGGGCGCGACCGCTCCCATAATTCAATACGCTGCCTTTAGCGATGGACGATGACGGGATGCGTCGCCGAGACTTCAATGGTGGAGGAGCAGCGCACCGTCGATCCATTTGCTTTCAGCGGCAACCGCCACTATGTAGCGACACTTCGCCCAACTGTGTTTCAAGCTGCCCGGAGAAGTTTATGACAGAAGAACCCCACAAGACCGACATCCTCATCGAGCTCACTGCCGATGTTGTATCAGCCTACGTCTCCAACAACCCCGTCCCGGCGGGGGAGCTTCCTGCCCTGATCGCCCAAGTGCACGGGGCTCTAAACGGCACGGCCGGACTCATACCGGCAGAAGAGCCTGTGCCTGTAAAAAAACCTGCTGTCCCGATCAAAAAGTCGATCGAACCGGACTACATCATTAGCCTTGAAGACGGCAAGAAATTCAAATCGCTAAAGCGCCATCTGGCGACGCACTATGGTCTGACCCCAGACGAATATCGCGCCAAATGGGGTCTGCCGTCGGATTATCCCATGGTGGCGCCGAATTACGCCGCTGCGCGCTCCGCCTTGGCCAAGACCATGGGACTCGGCCGCAAACCGAAAGAGCCGGAAGCCCCAGCCACGGCGCCGGCGAAACGGACCCGCAAGAAGGTCGCAGCCTAAATCCGTATCAACAGTCGTTCGGACGCGCAGCAGCCGTAGGCCCAATCTGCGCGGAATCAAAGGGCGGGGATGAGCCCCGCCTTTCCCGTCCAAGAGCCTCATTTCCAGAGTAATTCATGATGGCTCCAGCAATCCCTGCCGCGGCATTAACTTGCATGCTCCGGCCCGGGTTTCGAGCCGTCAATGCGTTCCGGCGATGACGAACCTTGCCAAGGCTTTCCCGGACCGTTAGCCAGCCTTGCTGAGGCTGCCTGCAGAGGACTTTCCCGTGCGGCGATCCTGTTCCACCTCGTAGTTGATCTTCTGGCCCTCATTAAGGGTCGACAGGCCCGCTCGTTCAACAGCGGAAATGTGGACAAAGACATCCTGACCGCCGTTGTCAGGCTGAATAAAACCAAAACCCTTCGTGCTGTTGAACCACTTCACCGTTCCAGTCGCCATATCCATTCCTTTGTAATAAGTCGCAACTTAGGCAGGCCATTCACGCCAGCCTGATTTGTACACGAGACTTTAGGCGCAGCAAAATCGGAAAATTGCAAGGCCCACTCGATCGCCTGATCTCCAGCAGCAACTGCAACATATGCGAGGCGCGTGCCAGACGAGGCGTATGCCAGACGTTTCGTCGTGCGCTGTCGCTCGAACGTTGACAGAAACAATGACACACCTTGCAAACTCGGCACATCTTGTGGACGTGCTCGGGTCGCTTCTCGACTGCGATACCCGCTCCTGACCGGGTATCGTCGGCCAAAATGAGGGTTTTTGTCATGTGCCGCCAGACCGAAAGATCAGGCGCGCAGCGACCTGCACACTCAAACCGGAACCCGCGAACCTCGATTAGCTTCTGCCTGCTCCGAAGGGCGGTAGCCTGCTCTGAGGCGGGCCACTGTCGGGTTGAAAACCAACTGTCGGGTTCGGAACCCCAGATTGTCGGCAAGGTACGCGCCGCCCACTGGTTGGCCAAAGGGGCACTGGCTCCTGATCCTGCCGCCATGCTCGCCCGATCTCAACCCGATCAAGACAGGTCTGCTCAAAACTCAAGGCGCGGCTGCGGAAGAAGGCGGCCAAAACTTTCGACGCTCTCTGCGGAACTCTCGGCGATATCTGCCAGCTGTTGGAGCCAAATCAAAAACCATTAATTGCGACAGGTGATTTTATGACATTCATTGCGAAGAGGCCAGAATGAACAGCGGAAGAGAGTAGCAGCTCTCTGGTCGCGGCGAGGTGGATCGTCGACACGATCGGCACCTGGCCCGTGCGGGGATCGCACCGCAGCCAGCACCAGAGCCAGACCTTGACCGCTTGCCTTGCTCAGGCGCCACAACAACGAGTGGCTGGAGCAGATCCACGTGAACTCAGCGATATCGATCAGACGATGCTTACCCTCATGAAAGCCGATCCCGACGCTGTCCAGCGCCGCGAAATCCTGACCAGCATATGGCGCATCGGATGCCACCGCCTGCACACTCACCATCGACATGCCGGAACTCGGAACCAAAGGCCGCAAGCCTCGCCGGCCTCGGCAAAATGGAGCGGCCGCGCCTTCATCCGGGGCGGCCGGGCCAATGTTCGCCAGGCCCTCTACATGCCCGGCCTTCGCCCTGCGCTTCAACCCCGACCTCAAGGCAAAATACCAGGCGCTAAAGGCGGCAGGCAAACCCGCAAAGGTCATCATCTTGTTGCGAAAGCTCCTCATCCTAGCAAACGCTCTCCTCAAGGCGCAGCGAAAATGGCCCCTAAAACCCTTGACCGAAACGGATACCTTAGCCTTTCAGGTGAGGCGGGCCGAGATAGACCAACCGCGGGTTTAACTTCGCGAGTTTAAGCTGATTATGCCGATGCAACTCTAGCGCCTGCGCGACCGTTTTAGCTTCCATCAACAAGGCGGCAGGGTGGGAGGAAGTACCCTCCCCTGCCGCGAACAAGCTTTGGACAAAGCCCCGCCTTGTCCGTAATGTGATCGGGAGGCCGGGGCGCGGCGGTGCTCAGCGGATGTGACGCGCGAGATCTGCGACCCTACCCATCAGCACTTCCATCGGTCCTCGCTGGAAGACGCGCAGCCAAAGCACCGCAAAAGTGCTGATAACCACAACGAAGCCAAAGAGCGTGGACAGGCTCTCGTCTTTGAAAATGTTTATCTTCATAAGATAGGCTATTCCCGCAATGTGCAGCACATAGGCCGTCAAAGACATCGAGCCGACTGCGATTATTGGCCAGACCAGCTTTCGCAGACGCGGGAGCGCATCCACAGCGAGCATGCAAGCCGCCAAGATGATCATTGCGCAACCGGTGCTGCCCACGATCGAAAGCGTCGTTTCGCTATGAGGTGCGGCTATCCATGACGACTTGACTATAAATGACGACTTGGAAGGCTCAAAAGCGCCGTCAACGTCAGACCACCACAAGGAGGTTTCAGTCAAAGCGCGGGAACTCAGCGCGAGCAAGGATCCCCCATGGCCCAACACGGCCAGCCCGACCCCCGCCAGACCAAGGCGCCAATGCGCTGCTAGCGTATTAAGATTAAGGCGCGCGATGGCCATGCCAGCGATGAGGAAAGGAACCCAGGTCACCGCGGGATAGTAGCCGTTGACCATGAGGTTGAAGACCGGGTCGAGGAGGTTGGGGGCAACCGACAGAAGGGAGGAACGGACTTGCGGGAGAACTAATGCCGTAGCGGCAGCGATCAAGCCCAGCTGATATGCGCTGAGCCGATGGAGCGGCAATACCAACAAGAAGCAAATTCCGTAGTATTCTAGGATGACTTCGACCTGGGTACCGAGGCAGCCCAGGATTGAGCCAAGCGCGAGCAAAACAAGGGCACGAATTGCGACTCTGGCGATGGCCTGTCTACCGGCTATCCCCGACTTCGGCGCCTTGCGACCTGTAATCAGGAGGATTGAAAAACCGGCCAATACGGCAAACAGGGCCGACGGCCGCCCATGGGTTAGTTCCATCAGAAACCCGACTAGTCCTCCTTCGCCGGGGTCGGGACCGAGATGGGCGGCATACATCCCGAAGACAGCCAGGCCCCGAGCGAGGTCGATGCCGACCAGCCGATCTACTACCGACCCATTCCTAGCGTCGGCAACCGGTGCCTTCATTACCATGGTAGATTCCCTTGTTGGGTGTGTGGATCGCGGGAGCCGCGATAGGAGAGCCGGTCGGCTGCTGCCGTCGCCTCGTGAAAGGGTTCAAAACATCGCGCCATCTGGCGCATCGAGCCGGCGACAGAGCTGTTCAGCCATTAGCCTGGGGTAAGAACAACAGATCGGCTCACAAAGCCTGTGTCACGGACCTGAAAAGTGGTGTCGCGGAACCGTCGTTTTTTGCATGATGGCTAAGCCGAGAGATCCACTGCACCGACGAGAGACTCAGCGACGTTGGATATCCGATCAGTACGCCGCGGCTCCGCCGGTGACGATCACCCCGGGTGTCAAGGCCAGGGCGTAAACCTGCCATAATCTGTGGTGGTGCGCCCGCGACCAATCCGTTCGACAAAGCTCGGCGCATGGTCGAGCCAATCATATTCTTCCATGTGGCTGTTGCCTGAAAAACCGAAGACGCCGTTCGCTGGTCCAGCTGTTCCAGACCTCGGCCTGCGTCGGTCGTTAGAACCGGCGCGCCTGTTTCCCAAATCAATTTGCTGATGCAGCCGCCGGGGGTCACATTGAGCAAAAGTGCCGAGGTCAGGACGGGTTTCATAGGGGCTCTTCGTTTGGCTTTGTTAACGACCCCTTTCTTGCAAGTTGTAGCTGACAGCAGCCTGAAAGCTCCCCAAATAATTCGCTGCCGCCGGTTCAGCCTATTGTCAGCTTCGACCAATAAGATGGGAGCCTTGCCCTCATACCGGAGCTCGGCAGCATGATGCGAATACTGCTCACTGAAGACGATAAGGACCTTGGAAGTGCTATGCACGATCATTTGGTGGCTGGTGGCCACGCGGTCGACTGGGCCAAGAACCTGTCCGAAGCGCGCGATTATGCAGCTGTGGTCGGCTACGACCTTATTTTGCTCGACGTTCACCTGCCGGACGGCAATGGGATCGACTATCTGCGGGAGCTGATCAAGGAACTTGAATCGGCACCGGTCATCATTCTGACAGCCTGCGATCGGATTTCGCATCGCATCGAGGGCTTCAACGCTGGAGCCGACGACTATTTGGTCAAGCCGTTCGATCTGGGGGAACTCTCAGCGCGTATCCATGCAGTGGCACGTCGCCATGGGCATTTTCCGGAGCCGCAATTTTCGGTTGGGACGCTTTCCATACAGGCAGCCGAGCGACGCCTCTTCCGCGACGGGCAGGAGGTCTACCTGACTTGACGCGGATGGGCGGTGCTCGACTACCGTCTGCCCCAGCCCTGCACGGTCGTTTCAAAAGGGAAGATCGTGGACGCGCTTTTCGGCAGACGGCGCTGATTCATACTCTAAAAGAAAATTCGGCTTCCAGTTGCCTTGGCCATGACCGATGTTTGGAGTGCCGGGGCAGATTCGCACCCGGGACGGGCGCGTGCTTTTGTCTTGGTCCAAACATCGCTAACATGGTTATCCAGCGGATCGGTGGCAGTCTAGAGCTTGCATGGATTGACATTTGATCGCGGCATCGCTCGCTCTCATGGTGACCGTCTCCTTGCCCTGCAAGATCCGCACTCATTTACAGATCACATCGCCTCCCGAACCCAGGCCCTGGCCCTGGCCCTGGCTGGAAACCCTTAACGCCGGCCCGCTCAGACACCTACGCCACGCTCCACGCTGGAACGATGGTGTATTGACCACGGGTGGCGCCGGTGGCATACGCGACGATAAACCCGCCAGGCGTTAGGCATAAGCGCCGAGGAACCCCGTGGACTACCGCCGCGTGCAGCTTGCCTGCGGCAATCTCGTGCTTTGCGAGGCCGATAACTGGTACGTCCCATCGAGCCTCACACCTCAGATGAACCGGCTGCTCGGCTGGCACGCTTACCGCCCTCGTAGACAAGCTCGTTGCTATGAGCCATGTGTAACCGATGCCACCAAGAAACACTACGCTCTTGTCGGGCGCCGAATAGATCGTACGATCCGCCCCTAAAGCGACGGTCGACAATGAGGAATGATAGTGTGCAGCGATTCACTCGGAAGTCCTTAGTTTTGCCGCAACGGCGAGCAGCTGCGAGGAGAAAGTTCTTGCCGGCTGCCATCGTCGGCAACAGCGCATGACGATCGGCGATGGGGGTATTCTGCATGGGTCTACTCCGTAAGTGCCAAAAGACGCGAATTAGGCGCGTGATCAGCAGGCAAGCTCTATCGACGCACCCAACGGATTGGAGCCGAGATCGACGGGCTAGAGCGGTTCGCGTTTTCTCTGAATCGGGATTCCCAAGAATGAGCAAATCAGATTCGATGTCCTGACCGTTGGAGGTCGGGACTGATGACGAAGCCTTATTCGATGGATCTGCGGGAGCGGGCGCTTGCCCGCCTTGAAGAGGGTGAGACGAGCCGCGAGGTGGCTGCGGCGCTGAAGGTGGCAGTGTCGAGCGTGATCAAGTGGGCAGCGCGCAAGCGTCGGTTGGGCAGTGCGGCACCTGGCAAGATGGGCGGTCACCGGCCCTATCTGATCGATGGGGAGTATCGTGCTTTTGTCCTGAGCGAGGTCGAGCGAGATGCCAACATGACGCTTCATCAATTGACGGCGGCACTGGCTGAACGTGGCCTCACCATTCACCCTGCGAGCGTCGGGCGCTTCCTGCATCGCGAGGGCAAGAGCTTTAAAAAAAACCGTTCTGCCGGCCGAACAGCTCAAGCCAAAGCTGATGCGCCGTCGTGCGCAATGGATGCGCTACCAGATCCGCATTGACCCTACGCGCCTAGTCTTCCTGGATGAAACATGGGTCAAGACCAACATGGCGCCATTGCGTGGCTGGGGTGTGCGCGGCAAGCGACTGATGGCCCACGCGCCGTATGGTCATTGGAAGACGATGACCTTCATCGCTGCGCTCCGACATGATCGGGTAGAGGCGCCTTGGGTCATTGACGGCCCCATCAATGCGCAGGTCTTTCGCGTCTATGTCGAGACCGAACTCATCAAAACACTGAAGCCGGGTGACATCGTCATTCTCGACAATCTTGGTTCTCACAAGGGTCAAGCCGTCCGCGACATCGTCAGGACCGCTGGCGCAAGGCTCTTCTTCCTGCCGCCCTACAGTCCAGACCTCAACCCGATAGAGAAACTGTTCGCCAAGCTCAAACACTGCATGCGACGGGCCGCCAAACGAAGCGTCGAGGCCGTGCACGACGCCATCGCCCAAACCCTCGACGAGGTCAGCCCAAACGAATGCAACAACTACATCGAAAGCGCAGGCTATAAGTCAACCTAAATGCGAAATGCTCTAATAAGGCCTTCTTGGTCCTCGGCAGAGAACACGGCCGGGACAGGGGATCACAAACACTTGACCGTTCCAGACCCTGGCAGTGGCGCATCGATTGACCGTTGGCTCTGTTCGTGGGCACCGAAAATAGGGCCTTCTTGGTCCTCGGCTGAGAATATGGCCCGGACGGGGGATAACGAACACTTGACCGTTCCAGACTCTGGCAGTGGCGCATCGATTGACCGTCGACTCTGTTCGCGAGCGCCGAAAATACGGACGACCCCTATGGTCAAAGTGCACTTCTGACCTGCTAGGCACTGTTCGATAACTGGAGGCACCCGCTACGGTGCCCTCGTATTTAAGACACCTGTCAGTTTCAAGCCTGGACATTGACGCGTGGCGCGGCTGCCATTCGTTGACCGCCACGTCGAATTGCCCGCCAACCAGTGTACAGCCGCCGGTGGTCACATTGAGCAAAAGTGCTGAGATCAGGAGGGGTTTCATAAGGCCTCTTCGTTTGGCTTTGTTAACGACCCCTTTCTTGCAATTGTAGCTGACAGCAGCCTGAAAGCCGCCAGATATTCGCTGGCGCCGGTTCAGCCTACTGTCAGCTTCGATCAATAAGGCAGGAGCCTTGCCCTCATACCGGAGCTCGGCAGCCTGATGCGAATACTGCTCATTGAAGACGACGACGACCTTAGAAGTGCTGTGCGCGATCATTTGGTGGCTGGTGGCCACGCGGTCGACTGGGCCAAGAACCTGTCCGGAGCGCGCGCTCATGCAGCTGTGGCCGGCTACGACCTTATTTTGCTCGACGTTCACCTGCCGGACGGCAATGGCATCGACTATCTGCGGGAGCTGATCAAGGGGCTTGATACAACGCCGGTCATCATTCTGACAGCCCGCGATCGGATTTCGCATCGCATCGAGGGGCTCAACGCTGGCGCCGACGACTATTTGGTCAAGCCGTTCGATCTGGGGGAACTCTCGGCACGCATCCGTGCAGTGGCACGTCGCCAAGGGCATTTTCCGGAGCCGCAATTTTCGGTTGGGACGCTTTCCATACAGGCAGCCGAGCGACGCCTCTTCCGCGACGGGCAGGAGGTCTCCCTGTCTGGACGCGAATGGGCGGTGCTCGACTGCCTTCTACGCCAGCCCGGTTCGGTCGTTTCAAAGGGGAAGATCGAGCACGCGCTTTATTCATTCAATTCGGAGTTCGAGAGCAACACAGTGGAGGTTTATGTCAGCCGGCTCCGCAAGAAGATCGGCGGGGATAGAATAGCAACCGTGCGTGGCTTCGGATACAGGCTCGTGGTCACATGACGAACTCGAACAGCATGACGAGAAAGCTGATATCGTGGTTAGGCGGGGCAACGCTCCTGGTTTGGATCGCCGCCCCAACCATTGCTGCGTTCATTTTTTGCAATATTGTAAACGAAAGTTCGGATGACTTGCTCCAGGCGAGCGCAAAGTACAGACAACCAGAGCTGATCAAGGTCTTGAATGGAAAACACGTTGATCAATACAATAACCACTTGCCAACTTACGAAAAGTACTTGACCTATCGTGAGCAGGTTATTAATAAGTACGGGGTAGTGCTTATTTCTGAACCGGAAGAGGGTCAGCAGCCCTTCCCTGATGCTCCCCTGAGTAACGGCTTTTGGGGAAACGCTGATTACCGCGTCTACACAGAGCAGATCCAAGACGGCGTGTATCATCAGTTGGCCGAACCGCTTGATGGCCGCCGTACCACAATCGCGAAGGGCGCACTTTTTGTCTTCCTTCCGACACTCGTGCTCCTGCCCTTTAGCTTAGCTGTTTGGTGGATCGTGATCCGGCGCTCGCTGCGGCCAATCGAGGTACTGCGACAGCAGATCGGATCGCGCGACGGCGGCAATCTGTCACCAATGGACTTGAGCGATTTCCCGGCAGAGTTGGCTCCAATCGCGGCATCCGTCAATCGGCTTCTCGATCGTCTGCGGGCGGCTCTCGAGGCCGAACGCGAGTTCGCCGCAAACAGTGCGCATGAACTGCGCACGCCGATCGCAGGTTCAATCGCTCAGATGCAGAGATTAGTGGCCGAGCTCCCCAATGGGTCGGCCAAAATGCGTGCGCGCGGCATCGAGCAAGCGCTGTCGAGCCTTGGCCGCCTTGTCGAAAAAGTGCTTCAGCTCGCTCAAGCTGAATCGGGGGTTGGCATGGCGGATCACGCGATCGATCTTGTCCGATCGGTTCGGCTGGAAATCGACGACCTGAGGAAAAAGCCGCAATATGCCGGACGCCTGCATCTTAACGTCGACGGCTGCCCCACTTTGATGCGCAAAGTGGATGTCGATGCGTTTGGGATCCTCCTTCGTAACCTGATCGAGAATGCGCTGATACATGGACTGGCCACTGTTCCGACAACAGTTTCCGTCCAAACTGATGGAACCATCGCTATTGCAAACGCCGGACCGGTGGTGCCCCTCCCCGACCTCGAAGGGCTTACAAAGCGATTTAGTCGTGGTGCTACTCCTGCTGCGGGCTCAGGCCTTGGTCTACATATCGCTAACATGGTTATCCAGCGGATCGGTGGCAGTCTAGAGCTTGCGTCGCCCGCCCGCGGTCGCAATGATGGTTTCGAGGCGATCATACGAATTCCTCAATGACACCGGTGAATTCGACGACAGTTGGACACAGGGCGGATTGCTGGCAAGGCTGCTGACATGGCGAACTGTACGGCAGTATGTATACGGCGTAGAAATCGTACTTCACACAACGCATTTCGGCCGCGGCAATCAATGCCGCTATCATCGTCTGAGCAGTTCGATCGAAGCGACACGACATGATCGGCAAAATCGAAGGCTCCGCCTCACCGCTCGCTCGATTTCGCCCGGGGAGAAAAAAGGCCATCCGAGAAAGTGCAAGCCGCCGCGCAAAGGCGACGTGTCCAATTGTCTGGGTGCCCCTGTGCGCCGGCCCGATCGGGTTGGCGCAGGTCCAGTAAGGACCCGGACCAACCATTCCATTTAGACGACCGGCAGGTTTTAATCGGCGTCCGGATCGCCGTCCCAAAATGCCCCAAGTATACGGCTAGAAAGGCTGCCAACGATCGAGCTTTGGTCGGAGGCGTGCTTGTCAGCGTCTTGGGTGCTTGACCGGCCTTTGCAATGGCCATCGCCATCGCAAGTATCGTGCGTGGCCAGTGAGACCGCAATTTCATCAGCCTGGAGCCGACCGTATCGGTGCTTTTTCCTGATTTAGGGATTTTCGTTTTCCTCTTGGATCATCACGGGTTTGGAGAGGATCTGGTGTTAAGTGCCATTTCGGAGCGCCGGCGAACCGCCCGAAATTAATGTGGTCGAGTCATGAAGCCTCCCGAATGCGTTAAACGAGACCCTTTATGGCGGCCCTGGCTGACAACAGTCTGAAAGCTGCAAGCGGCATGCGAAAATGGGGCGATCCTGAATGACGACAGATGCTATCAACATGAAAGAGGCTCGCCCTGAAAGCTGAGCACGCTTTATGCTCAGGGTGCTGACAAGGCCAAAGCAGCGTAAGTGCGTAGTGAAATCCAAGGTCCACATGGGTCGTCGCGCGTCCCGTGCGCCTGGGAAGGCGCCGGCCCGGCCAAGCTTTCCCAGATCGTCCGCATGATGCTTCGCTGAGCGTCAATGGACGTTGGCGCGAGACCAAGGCGTCGTGCGTTGCAATCCGGACGGTCCAGGGTATCAGGAGTTTCACGGCCTCGGCCCGCTTGGCTGGCCACAGTTGAAGCTCCAACGTACCGGCTGGCACCGGGAAATTGGGCTCTGCGCTGCCTCAACGCTGGTGGCACGGTCAATGCTGCCTACCGATGGGGCCGCCCATGCCGTGATGCTGTCGGTCGACGTTCGCAAACCAGACCCTCGCGAGACCCAGCGAAGGGGCTCGCCGGTACGACGAGGGACCTTACCTCTTTATGCGCGGCATCATTATCGAGGATGACATGTTGCCTTACACGTCGTCCCTCGCGCTCGGGTCTTTGTGGGGCGGATGAAGTCCTGATCGCGGTGGCACTGCTGCATGTTTGCGTAAGACCCATCCAGTCACGATCGCGCTGTCCTTCGATGTCGCGGTGCTGATAGGCGGGCAGATCGGTGTGCGCGGCGCCCGCCAAAGGATCGTCGTCACGCCGGAGGAGGCGAGCGTCATAGCCGGCGCGCCGGCGAAAGGCGCTTTCTGTCGGATGCCCGACAATGTCGGATATCGCAAGTATCAAGGTTGGATCAAACCTTGCGAATCGGGGCTTTCTTACTTGGCACGGGGCATGCTCAGGTATCCGCAAACACCCAATGGATAACGAGCAGACTTCCCATGGCCTCACCATGCCGAAAGTTTCCCGGACGCATCCAAAGATGAGGCTCGCGTCAGGCCCAGCAACACGCTGACGGCTCATGTGGCTCGGCGTCGCGTGCCGATCCACTTTCTCCCAATAGGCGTTCGGGAGACATAGATCCTTCAAAATGAGGAACAGATCACTTTGCCAGGAACGCAGCCCATAACCCCACTCTCCCTATCAGAACTACCAAGCAAGCCCCGCACTCATGGGCTTCGCAGGACGTCCGTTGCGTCCGAGTTGGTCGGCGCGGGGCCGGCTCCGATCCCCGTCGCATGGGAGGACGGCAAGGCGAGGGATTTCGTGCTCGACAACGGCATGGAGGTGGTCGTCATTCCCAACCACCGGGCGCCGATCGTCACCCACATGGTGTGGTACAAGATCGGCAGCGCCGACGAGCCGCCGGGCAAATCCGGCATCGCCCATTTCTTCGAGCATCTGATGTTCAAGGCGACGACCAACCATGCGGGCGGCGAATTCGACCGCGCAGTGTTCGAGATCGGCGGCTCCAACAACGCCTTCACCTCCTCCGACTACACCGCCTTCTATCAGACAGTGGCGCCGTCGGCGCTCGAGCTGATGATGAGCTTCGAGGCCGACCGAATGCGAAACCTCATCCTGACCGACGATGTCGTCAAGACCGAGCGCGATGTGGTCATCGAGGAGCGCCGCTCAAGCACCGACACCAACCCGCAGGACGTTCTCCATGAGGAGATCGACGCGACGCTGTGGCAGAACCACCCCTATCGCATCCCGATCATCGGCTGGATGTAGGAGATCGAGCAGCTGAACCGCGTCGACGCCACCGTCTTCTATGAAAAGTACTACTGGCCCAACAACTCCGTGCTGATCGTGGCCGGCGATGTCGAACCGGACACGGTGCGGGCGCTGGCCGAAAAGACCTATGGCAAGGTGGCGCGCGGACCTGACCTGCCGCCGCGCATCCGGCCGGTTGAGCCCGAGCAGAACACCAGGCGCACCGTCACGCTCTCAGACGCCCGCGTCAGCGTGCCCAGTTTTTCGACGCAGTGGGTGGTGCCGTCCTACCACACCGCCAAGCCGGGCGAGGCCGAAGCGCTCGACCTGCTGGCCGAAATTCTCGGCGGCGGTAACCGCGGCCGGCTCTACCAGGCGCTCGCTGTCCAGCAAGGTATCGCTTCCAGCGCCCGCGTCTATTTCCAGGGCACTATGCTCGACGACACCAAGTTCGCCATCTATGGCGCACCGCGCGGCGATGCCAAGCTGGCTGATCTCGAAGCGGCGGCCGCTGCCGAAGTCGCCCGCATTGCCGAGGATGGTGTCAGCAACGAGGAACTAGGCAAGGCCAAGGACCACTATTTGCGCAATATGATCTTTGCGGAAGACAACCTGGACTGGCTCGCCAGCATCTACGGCTCGACGCTGGCCACCGGCGGTACCGTGAAGGATGTCGAGGAACGGCCGAATCGCATCCGCAAGGTTACCCCCGAGCAAATCAAAGCAGTTGCCGCCCGCTATCTCGCGTTCGACCGTTCGACCACGGGCTATCTCTTGCCCAAGACGCAGAATCAAGAGATGACGCTCGGCGCTCGGCCCCATGCTGCGATGAACATCCAGGAGGTGAAGTCCGAAAAGGGCATCATCGCCTGGCTGGTGGAGGACCACACAGTGGAAATCGTCAACATCGGCTTTGCCTTCAAGGGCGGCACCAAGCAGGACCCGGTCGGGAAGGAGGGGATGGCCAAACTGATGGCCGGCCTGTTCATCGAAGGCGCTGGCCATTACGACAGCGATGCCTTCCAGGTGAAGCTCGACCATGCCGGCGCCGAAATGAGTTTGGACGCGCAAAGCGACGACATCTACGGATCGGTGTGCATGCTTTCCAAAAAGCAGGACGCGGCGTTCGGCCTGCTTCGGCTCGCGCTGAACGCGCCGCGCTTCGAGCAGGGGCCGATCGATCGCGTCCGCGCCGAGATTGTCTCCCGCATCGTCGGCAGCGAGCGAGACCCTAACGCCATCGCTCAGCGCAAATGGCTGCGCGCGATCTATGGCGCGCATCCTTGTTCAAGGCTGGGAGAAGGCACAAAAGAGAGCCTGCCCGGCATCACGCCGTCCGACCTCCGCGCCTTCCACCAGGCCATTTTCGCTCGCGACGGGCTCCATATTGCCGTGGTGGGTGACATTGACGCGAACACGTTGAGGGAAAGGCTTGACCAGCTGTTTGGTGATTTGCCTGAGCAACAAACCCTCGTCCCCGTCTACGATGTCGCGCCGAAACTCGGTCAACTGGTGGAGGAGAACTACGACCTGCCGCAGACTTCGCTGACGTTGGCCTGGCCTGGCGTGAAGCCTAGCGCGCCGGATTTCTACGCGGCCGTGCTGCTGAACGACATCCTTGGCGGCTCATACTTGACTTCCCGCCTTTACGAGGAGGTACGTCAAAAACGCGGCCTTGCCTATCACGTCAGCTCTGAACTAACCCTTGACTCGCTTCTGGTTACGACAGAGACACGCTCGGACTGCGCTGCCCAAACACTGAGCATCGTGCGAGATGTGGTAAAGCAGATGGCGCAGCAAGGACCGACCGGGGCCGAGCTCAAGGCGGCGAAGAAGCACCTGATCGGCGCCTATGCCATCGACCAACTGGGCTCGACCCGCTCGATTGCAGACCGGCTCCTGGATTTGCAGATTCACAAGGCTGACGTCGACTACAACCAGCGTCGCGCCCGCAGCATCGGTCGGGTGACGCTCAAACAGGTCAAGGCGGCGGCCAAAAAGCTGCTTTCGGCCGAGCCCGCCATTTTGGTGGTCGGCCCGCCGCTGGGCGGCAAGGATGAGTAAAGAAACTCATCTCACCTTCCTTCTTCATCGGGGCTTCTCGTGGGAAGAGCGAATGTGGAGGCCCGTGGGCCAAGCAGATCATGCAGACGCGCGGAGTCGTTTTCGCCGACCTTGGGCGGCATTGGCGGTCCGGCGGCCTCTCGCCGAAATGGCGCTCCTCAGCATGTATGCCGCCTTTTTGCAGAATTCAGTCGCATGCCACCAGCAGGCATGGTGGATGAAGCAAACATCCGACTGCTTAATCCATCAATTGATGAACCGCGGGCACTCAAACTAACGAAACTGCTGTCTTTTCATCGGGCTAGCGTGGTCTACCAGCTGCTTTGCCGAGGCCCTACGACGAACCCACTGGTGCAGAATACACACTGACGGCCTGTCGACCTGGATGTTCGCTGCGTTGAGGAGGAATCCGGTATTGCCCCTGTGCCTGCCGATGATCCGCCGTCTGAAATCCCCGCACCTGTTTGGAGCCATCGACCGCCTGCCGGCACTCGGCAGACCAGTTGGCAATAAGACGTTCGAGGTCGTCAATCCGTCGACCGGCGAAGTTTTGGCAGAGCTTCCCGATATGGGCGTGGAGGAGACACGTGCTGCGGTAGACAAGGCCTATGTTGCGCAGTCGGGATGGGCCGCGTTGACGGCCCGAGAACGTAGCGACGTTCTTTGGCGATGGCATCAGCTGATCATCGACCATGCAGGCGATCTCGCCGCGATTCTGACTGCGGAAATGGGCAAGCCGCTTGCCGAAGCCATTTCAGAGGTATCGCATGCGGCGGCGTATCTGCAATGGTATGCCGAGGAGGCCAATCGCGTCTATGGCGAGACGATCTCGGCACCCTCGACAGACCGCCGAATGCTAGTGATCAAGCAGCCCATCGGCGTTGTTGGCACGATCACGCCATGGAATTTCCCGGCCTCCATGGTGGCGCGCAAAATCTCGCCGGCCTTGGCTGCGGGCTGCACAATCGTGCTCAAGCCCGCTGAACAGACGCCGCTCGTGGCTGGCGCAATGTTCGCCCTCGCCCATCAGGCCGGCTTTCCCGATGGCGTGGTCAACCTGATCTATGCGTCCGAAGGTGATCGCGTGGGCCGTGAACTCTGCACCAATTCCAAGATTCGAAAGATCAGCTTCACCGGTTCGACCGAGGTCGGACGGCTGCTGATGCGTCAGTGCTCTGACCAGATCAAGAAGGTCAGCCTTGAACTCGGCGGCAATGCACCTTTCATCATCTTCGATGATGCCGACATTGACGGTGCTGTTGACGGTGCGGTCCAGGCGAAGTTCCGCAATGCCGGCCAGACCTGCGTTTCCGCGAACCGCATTTACGTCCAATCGAGCGTTCACGATGAGTTCGTCAAGAAATTCGTGGAAAGAATCCGGCACTTGTCGGTTGGCGACGGATTCGATGCCGGAGTGGACATCGGACCGCTCATCGACAAGCATGCTCTGGCCAAGATCGAGTCTCACATCGCAGATGCCATTGCGAAAGGCGGCACAATACGATGCGGCGGCCAGCGTATCGGCAAGAATGGCACGTTTTTCGAACCCACGGTCCTCACCGAGATTTCCAGCGTCATGGCAGTCGCGCAAGAGGAGACATTCGGGCCGCTCGCGCCGATCATTCGCTTCAACGATGCGGATCAGGTCGTGCGCGAGGCCAATGACACGATCTACGGCCTCGCCGCATACTTCTATGCCTCAAACCTGAAGCGGGTCTGGCGTGTGGCAGAGGCTCTGGAATATGGCATGGTTGGCATCAACACGGGACGCATGTCCTCGGAGGCGGCACCGTTTGGCGGGATCAAACAATCCGGCATCGGGCGGGAGGGTTCCCGTCATGGCCTCGAGGACTATCTGGAAATGAAATATCTTTGCATGGGCGGGATTTGAAACCTGCTGCACTGTCTCTCCGCCCCACCGGGGGGCGGCCTGCGGTCAATGCCGCCACCTAATTGGAAGTTCCAAACGCCGTTGACCTGAAACACGGATGCCCGGCAGGAGACTGAGCTCGCTGCCGGGCCGGACATGCCTTGGGAGGGCATAAGTCAGCGCTCCTAGGGCCGATGGGCCACTCAGTTCGTGCGCCTTTTGCCGATTGCGTTGCATGTGCCGTGCCAAGCCAAAAAGCATTGATAAACCGCCGATGGATCAGCTTTTGCCCTGTTGCGCATTCTACATTGTGGGATATGCGACAATGCCCAAGCGGTTGAATCGTCGTGTTGCAGACCCCCAGACGGGTCATGACTGCTATTCTTAGGACAGTGCGCAGCAAGCCGCTACTCGCTGCACTCCAGGCACACCATTTCCATAATCAAGCGGTGGGTGCTATGTCTGACCGAGCTGTCGACCAGGGAACGGTGTGAGGCCTCAAATCCCTCCATATTGTTGCACCCGCCGGTCCAACAGGACTGCAGGTCCGGACTCAAAGGATCTTGGCTGCTATGGCGACATTGCGGTGCACGCCGCTTTCCGACCAATGATGTGCGTCCAGGTCGAGGCCGGCCCTAATGAACCACCCTCGCCCATCTCATTTCGGCATCGACAAGCTAGACCAGAGCGCACTTGCAAGGCGCCATGCAGTCCTGTCGGCGGGCGAACTGTTGGTGACGGGTACAGCTGCGAGCGAACGTTCATCCACCGACGCACAGCGCGGACTGTCGCTTTTCAAATTAGGAAATCTCTGTAGCCACCATTCATGAGCGCGCGGCCACGCGAGACGGCCCGACGGATGCGGTCGCGCAGATGATCGCGAGGATCCGCCCAGTCGGCATGGACGCGCCGTTGACCGATGAGAACTTCGGCGAGCTCGCGATGAGGTGCTCCGGCGAGCGAACCGTCGAGCGCACGAAGAACGAAGGACAAACGGACGCCGCGCTTTTCCGGCGCAAACAAGCGGGGGGGCAACTGTTGCCCTAGACTGAGAGCATTGAGGCACTCCAGTCCCCTCAGTCGATGCTTTAAAAGCACCGCGGGCCAGATGGCTTGCGTATGCAGGCAAACAGGGTGGAGGATATTCGCGCCCGAGACGGCGAGCTGCAGCGCGTGGTCCGCATTGCGAAGAAGAACATGCTGGCTCTTGTCGGGCGCCAGCAGGACGGTTGCACGACAGGGCAATGCCGAGAGTTCGAACGGCGGTGTCGGCGACGAGGCAGGCAACCGTTCCGCAATGACCGGCAGCACATGGACGCACCAGAGCGGACACCAGAATACGACCGAAGCGCGGCCACAAGACTCCGCGAAACAGAACACCCCAGCGTGACAGGTCGCCGGCCGACGCGACCATATCGAGAAAGGATTGGAGAGACCAAGTCTTGCAATGCTGGCGCGCAGCGGTCAGATCGCGCTGGAACGCTGGATTGCGGCGTAAGAACTCCCAAGCCCATTCCCGCAGCGTCAGGCCAGCGGTGTAGTCGTATGATCTTTCATCCCGCCAATCGGCCTGATCCGCGCCAGTCAGGAGATTCATGACTGACATCCCCTGCCCGCGCCTGCGTGCGTCGAAACATTATGCCACTTCGCAAAGCATCGGCGAAGGCAGCAGACGTCGAAGACCCCGTTTCGTTGAAGCGTCAGCCATCGCCACTGTCGGCGACAGAAGATGTGCCCAAATTGCCACCAGACCGTCGAACGGGCACAGCGACGGCCAGCGCGACCTGGAATTGATTCCGTAACGGTCATCGGCTCCTGCGTCGCGATCCAGACGTCCCTTGAAGGCGCAGTAGCGCGGCAGTGGATCGCACGCTGCTTGTCGGCAAGTTGTCGTAGCGGCGGCGCCATAGGCACGGTCATCGGAGGGTCTCCTGCGGCAAGTTTTCGCCATTGGAGGCCAATCTCCCCGCTAGGGCAGCCTGTGCAGTTGCACAGGTGAAGCGGATCAATCAGGGGGAGCCATGGCGGAAACTGGATGATGACGGCTTGAGGAGAGCGGCGTATCGAGGCGGGTGATGAAGCCTGCCAGTACCTCTCAAGGAGAGTGATACGCCATGAACGAGACTATCAACACATTGTTCGCCTTTCGTCAGCCCGACGAAATCGATGATACCCCGACGGATGTACTTCGCAGCGGCGCGCGCAAATTGCTTGCGCATGCGATCGAGATGGAGGCCGAGGCGTATGCCAAGGCGGTCGACTGCCTGACGAAAGATCAGAATGCGTCGCTGGCGCTCTACGATTTCCCCGCCGAACACTGGGATCATCTGCGAACGTCCAATCCCATCGAAAGCGTCTTTGCAACCGTTCGCCATCGCACGGTGCGTAGCAAGGGCTCGCTATCCTGGAAAATCGCCCAGCTGATGGTCTTCAAGCTGGTCATTGCCGCGGCCAGGAGGTGGCACGATTGAAAGGACAAAATCAGTTGCCGAAACTCATCGCAGGTGCCAGGTTCCTGGACGGAATCGAGGTCATCGAAACGAAGCCGCAGAGCGCCGCTTGATCAGCCTCGTCACCCAAATTCCAGCATAGCTCCATCGGAACTGCCAGCCTTCCTTGCCGATCAGGCGCATATCAGCGCTGACGATACCGAGGACGGCGATGGCGGTCACCTCCAGGCCGCCGAGTAACGACCCTCAAAACACCGCACTGGTCGAGGCCAGCCTGAACCGGTATCTTGTGCCTGCCCTCGGGAGTCGCTCTATCCACCATGTGATCGACACCGACATTGCTAACATCACCAAGAAGATCGTCGCCGGGGGTCACCCGCAAGCGGCTAACACGGCCTTCTGGTGTATGCGGGCATTTTTCAACTGGTGTCGCAAACCGCCGCAACGGCTCATCGCGGTTTCCAACGCGAGGGATTGGAAAATCCGGATCCGGCCCCGATCGTCAAGCGCAAGCGAGTGGTGAACGATGCCGAACTGGCGGCTATATGGACGGGCTGTGAGCCCGAACCGGGCGATATCGGCTATTCGTTCGGCTCCATCGTCAAGCTGCTCATTCTGACCGGACAGAGGCGTACGGAAGTTGCCGCGATGCGTTGGTCCTCAACCTTGAAGCCGGAACATGGAACTATCGGGTGACCGCACGAAGAACGAAGAGCCTACGCTTATTCCGCTGTCCACACTGGCGGTGTCGGTCCCCCAGTCGGTACCGAAGACCAATGACACGTTTTTTTCCCTGCGAGGGGCAACGAAAGAAGCCACTTCTCAGGCTACGCGAAGGGCAAGAAGGCTCTAGACGGCAAGGTCAATACTGACGGGGTGGCTTTGGAGAACTGGACCCTTCACGATCTGCGCAGGACGCTCGCGACAAATCTCGGCAGGCGGCAGGTATTGCCACACGTCATCGAGCACATAGTGAACACAAGGCGGCGTCCTTGACAGACATTGGCGAAATCTACAATCTCTATAGCAACGTCAAGGAGAAGCGCGAGGTGTTGCAGATGTGGTCAAATCACATCGAATGGCTGATCAAGCAGGCTGCGGATGACGCTCTGGCGGCGTAGCTGCTGGCATGGGCGGAAGATGCGGCGCAACAATCGTCAGAGCCTCATCGAATTGGAGATCATGCTTGACCAGCAAATGCGCGGCCAATGCTTCGATGGCTGACCAGTGATCGAGTACTAGCCGGGCCGTGCGATCTTCGATCCGCCTCCAACGGGGGCGGCGCGGCATCAAGAACCGCAACTCACCATAGATTCGCTTGGCATCCGCGTAGTCGCTGCTCCCCTCATTCCCATCGGACGCATTCATCGCCATATCGCGCGGGTCCAGATAGCCTTCGAATGCGGATTCTGCAAAAGGACCTGCCAGACACGCAACTATCTCTTGGATCGCTTCATCGCGTTGGAAATGTCGATCCATATCGTTCTCGAAAATCGGCTTTCGCTTCGAGGTGAATCCTTGCGCTGAATAAAAACCCGCGCCTTCGACAACACCACCGCACTCTCCGTCACCGGCGTCGGGGTAAATACTAACACTTGAGAAAGCAGGGAGTTCACGGTCGTCGTCGAACACCTGACGGTGCAAAACGATGGCGGCCACCGCGTGCCCGGCTTCGTGATGCGCCACAAGCGGCAGATATTGGGAGGCTACATTCATGCGGTGCGGCTCTCAGGTCTAGTTTGCTTTTGCGCATAGGACCGCAATTGTCGTGCCAACTGGGAAAATCATTTCGGGCAATGCGATCGCTCCGATAGCGTTGTGTCTCCTGTCTGACATTGTTGGGAAGTCGACACGCGCCCGTCGCAATGCGGTCGACCTTCCGCGCGAGTTGGGTGACCCGTGAAGGCGGCCGACCAGGACGATGTTGCGCTGATCGGCGACGAAGGCGCCGCCGGGCGAGATCGCGCATCAGGGGGTGACCGGCGTGTCGGCGAAGTCGAAGTCGTCGATGTCCTTGGCCAGCGGCAACTTGGCGACAGCGAACTGGTATTTGATGGAGCGGGCCTGCTTCTCCGATATCTCGGCCTGCAAGAGATCACCGACAATCCTGGGCGGCTCGTGCCGTCGCTTGATGGCGACGCGCCCATGATCTCGTCATAGGCTCTGCGCATTCCGTACAGCTTCAGCGCTCCCATCAGTTCCAGTACCTCGGTGCGTTCCATGGCTGTTTGTCCTCCTGAGACTGTCATAGCGGGCGCAGTCGGCGACCGCTCGTGAGCTAGCTCCAGCGCCTGGGGAATGGAAAGGATCGTGCCCGGCGCCGGATCGCGGCTGCGGGCCAGGATGTTGAGGATCACCGGCGCCGACGATGCACCGTGCTCGATGGCTTCCTGACAGGCGGCCTCGACCGCGCTCAATCCGTCGGTCAGCACCCAGGTGAGGATCAACACCATCTGCCGGTCGACGTCATCAACCGCCTTGAGCTGCGCCGCACCTTCTCCATTGCCGACCGCAGGACCCAGCCAAGGAACGGCGCGCGCCGTGTGCCAGGGATCGTAGACGACCTCGTTGCGGCCAAAGGAGCGAACGTGTTCTCCCACGACCACGCCATCCTCTGGCGGATGCGATCCGATCGACATAAGCATGGATCTCGACGGGCCGACCGACGGCACTCGACAGCACCGAGTATTTGTTGTTGTCGAAGCGCACCGTGCAGGTCTTCGACACCGACGGGGGAATGCAATGGAAGCCGTCGAAGCGACCGGCAGCCGCTGCCGCTGCGGCTTGGCCGCATTCGCCGACAGAAGCCGGTCCAGCGTCTCACGCCGAGCTCCCATGCGGGGATAGGGCTGGTGCTTGCGCTCGTAGCGGAACTGCGTCTCCTCAGAACGCAGGACCTTGCGCACCACCTTGCGCGAGATCTTCAGCTCACGGCAGATCGCTTTGATCGACTTCCGCTGGACCAGCGACAGCCGACGTATCTTTGCAATCGTCTCCAAAACCAACATCCAAAACACAAACCGGAGGCATCTTGATGACCCCATCGTTAAGGGGTCCCGTTTGGACGAAAATCACCCTTTAAACAGGGTCCCCATTCCACGAAAAATCAATGCACTACCTTCCAAAGCTGCGAGAGATCGCCACCGACCGCTTTGAAGGGGCTTTCGGCGGTCTCGTCAGCGAGGTTGTGGCATGAAGAAACATCAATCCACAGCATTGGGCCGAAGCATGCCACGGGCTCATGCCGCGGGAGAGCGGGAAGATATTCTTGAAAGAAGCGGTCTCCGACATCAATACCGACAGGATGGGCAGCTTTCTCACATCACTTGAGGTCGAGCGTGGCAGTTGCGACCCGCAATGCAAGGCTGGCGGCGATGCATGCCTTTGCGCGGTTCCTGATTTCGGAGCACCCCGAATATATGGATACGCTGCAACTGGTGGTGACACTTCCCTTCAAGAGGGCGCGTGGGTGGCACCTGTCGAACATCTCGATGAGCCCGGAAATCAAGAGCGTCCTGGCGCGTATCGACCGCCGCACGCCTTCTGGACAGCGGGATTACGCTCTGTTTTCGCTGATGTTCAATACGGATGCACGAGTTCTGGGATCCTGAATCTTCGATTGTGACCTTCGTCTGGTATCGCCCTGTCCCGCCGAGCAAAGCAACGACCGCCCCACACTGCTCACCCGGTTCGGTGTTCGATACTTGCTGCGCACACATGGCTGCGGGCGAAGGAACCACCCTGGCTGAAAAAAGCATCCATCATCGCCCTTTGCGGGACACGACGGCATCCACCTCGTCAAGGCGGGTGTTGACATCGCCACCATCAGTCGATGGCCAGGCCACTCGGGCTGAACTAACGATGCGCTACGCCCAGGCCGGTATCGATATGAAGCGGCAAGCGCTCGAACAAGTCGTCCCCGACGTGATGTCATCGGCAAAAGATCAGACGATCATCGCTTTGATGGCTGGATGTTTGGCTGGCTGCACCGCTTGTAGACGCTCAGTTATGTGGAGTTGTATCGCGGGAAGTCGCGCGTCTTGGGCTTTTGCGGTGTCAGCTCCACATCTCTCCGCAGTGCACGTTGTCACTGTTGAAGAGCCGTTTGTTCAATCTTCGTCCTGGCACGGCAAGGGTTGTCCATATTGTGGGCGTCTTGCGCTTGCCGAGCTTGTCCGAAATCCAGCGCCGGATCAGGCGTGAACACTGTTGCGTAGTTCGTCAGCCAGAGCGCGGAGAACGTCGGCGCTTCCTTCCAGCGCCGTAAAAGCGTAGGGATTGAGGAACTGTCGGCCCCAGAACAGATTGCGATCTATGCCGGATAGCGTAGCTTCCTCGCTGACACGCGGCCAATTCTCCGCAATGCATCGGAGCTGGCCTTCAACAATCGCAAGAGCTTCCGGCGCGCTGAGCAGGAAGTGATGCGCGGCTTCAAGGCAGGACGCTATCCGGCTCATGCGGTTATTGCCGCTGATGAGCATGGCCTGGCTGGCCTCCTGACCACTGCGGGCCTGCGGACAAATATCGTACGCAGGCGTGAGGGTGAGCTTAGCCCCGTCCCAGAATGCCGCATGGTTGCGGGCATGATCGTCGGTGTTGCCGCAAAGTATGTTGAAGACAATGCGGCTGAACAACTCGCGCAGAGTTTCCGACGGCGCGGTGAATCGGTGGCGAATGATCTCCGCCAAATCCTGGTAGCTGGCGTAACGCGCCATCATCTCATCGAGCGCGAGCATCGTCAGCGCTGAGACCATGGATTTGCGTTGCCAGCCGCCCGTGACCTTGATCCGGTCGAATCGCTCGACGAGCAACACGTCGTTGCCTGCGGCGCGAACGAGCGAGACGGATGCCGCTCTGATGCCGCACAAGGCGGCAAGCCGCATGGCTATGAATTCTCCTTTGACGACGCTGTAAAGGTCGGCAGACGAGGAAAATTTCGCGACATGCTTGACGGCGTCATCCTCGATCAGCGCCTTTGGCCTTGCGCCGCCGATCGAGCTGCCGTGATGCAGCGCCTGATCTAATTCGGGGGTGAGCGGAATACCTTTCTCTACCCGCTCCGCCGATTGGACAAGCTCTTCGAGAGTGGCATTGGCCAGTGCGCGCGGCTCGTAATGCATGGGCGAAAACTGAAAATCGAGCGCGCCGATGCGGTCCGAGCCTGATTCCAGCAAGAACGTCAGTTCTGAAATATCGAGCCGCGCGATTTCATCGCCCTTCACACCGAATTTGCGGTTTAGGATAACCCGTCGTCCCCAGGCATCAGGGGCAGCATCGCGGATGCATCCCGGCATGGTTAGGCCAGGAAGCAAAGGCAATTCGCCTGCCTTCAGGGGCAGTTCCGGGAGATAAAGCGGGATCGCGCTTCCCAGTTCACGAAAGCTCCTGCCATAGTTGAAGCTGACGAGTCCGTCATGGGCATATAGCCGCCCGGCGACAACCGGCGCGGTCTCGCCCGGCAGCCAGACCCAGACATAGGCTTCGTCGTACTTGGGGACCTTAGAACTCATCGACGATCTGCTTGCCGGCCTTGTAGACGTGCTTCGGCAGCAGCGCGATGCGATCGTCCATGCGGCCTGTGAGGGCTGTGATGCCATTGCCGTCGGCATCGAACAGCTTCACACCGACAATGGCAGCAGCTTCGAACATCAGTCCGATTTCGACTTTGGGATCGCCCTTCTCGATGCGCTGCAGGGTGCTGCGTGAAACACCGATTCTCTCGGCTAACTCCTGTGCGGTTAACCGGTGCTGCATCCGGCCAAGCCGGATGGTCTTACCGAAAAGGCCAAGCGCTTCCATCGCGTAGCGCGAATAGGTGCGTTTATACGTTGCCTTCATTCGGGTCTCTGTGACCTATGCATGATCCATATCGCCTTCTTTCGAACTTTATATAGGTAATGTCACAGAGCGACTCCCAAAGTCAAGACTCCGTATCGCAAGCGTTACCCATCCGAACGAGGAAGGCGGATATTGCCTACGGCTCCTGCACAACCGGCCAGCTCTGCGCCCCTCGGGCGAGGCGGAGATCTGGCGCTGGATCGCGGACAGCCTTGAGACGCCTCGCATGAGTCATTCATGGGCGGTCCCTGGTGCGAGGCCGCGGCGCTCGACTGCTGGCCGACATTCTCGGTGGCGGGACCCGCAGCCGGCTACACCAGCACTTTTCGACCGCATACGCGCCCAGCTTCTCTCCGAAATCATTGCCAATGAGCGCGAACCTCATGCGATCGCCGAGCTGGCCTGGCGGCGCGGAATCTACGGCACGCATCCGTATTCGAGACCGCCCAAGGGAGCCTGACTAGCGTAACGCCCTCCGATCTAAGCGCCTTCCACAAAGCCGCTTTCGCACGCGACGGGCTGCATGTGGCGGTCGTAGGCGACATAGATGCCAAGCCCTGAGAGTAAGGCTCTACCAGCTGTTCGGCGATTTGCCTCAGAAACTGGCGCTTGCCGGCGCGAACCAGTGGTATCGCGAGGGCGAGCACGCCGAGCGCTTTTCCTCCGCCCTCCACTGACCACAGACCCGCACGCAACGAAGCCGCGCTCGATCTTATCGTGGCGTGGCTAGGTGCAATGTTTGCTCTCGCCCATCAGGCCGGCTTTCCCGATGGCGTGGTCAACCTGATCTATGCGTCCGAAGGTGATCGCGTGGGCCGTGAACTCTGCACCAATTCCAAGATTCAAAAGATCAGCTTTACCGGTTCGAACGAGGTCGGACGGCTGCTGATGCGTCAGTGCTCTGACCAGATCAAGAAGGTCAGCCTTGAACCCGGCGGCAATGCACCTTTCATCATCTTCGATGATGCCGACATTGACGGTGCTGTTGACGGTGCGGTCCAGGCGAAGTTCCGCAATGCCGGCCAGACCTGCGTTTCCGCGAACCGCATTTACGTCCAATCGAGCGTTCACGATGAGTCCGCCGAGAAATTTGTGGAGAAGGTCCGGCACTTATCAGTGGTCCGACGTCTACTCCCGGAGCGAAGCCGTCGCCAACCGAAGATCGAGTCCCAAATCGCAGATGATAATTCGATGCGGGGCCGAACGATAAATATGCATGCTTTGGCCACCCCGAGGCAGGGCTCATTGAGATGATCCGACCGCCTTGGAACAAAGATGGGGTAGAGCAGATGAAGCGTTGGCAGCGTGTCTCCATTCGACGCGAGCGCTGAGGATGGGATCACGATCATTCGCATCACGCGCAGCCGCAAGGGCGACGCCATGGCTACTTTGGAATCGTTGAAGTGGTTTGAGCCGGACAGTCACAAATACACCCGTTACGCCGCGGCTCAGGAAACGTGGCGGCGTCCGGCGGTGGAGGTGCTCGCTGACTTAAAAAGGTGCGGGCAGTCGTTGCGCTTGAGAGCGACGACATTTGGGATCCGGCACGGGGTGACCTGCTGCCAATCGGCAGTTAACAGGGTCCGACAAAAGTGTGCACAACATGCTGCTGAAGTGGCCTCCGGAAGCGCTACCGGAAGTTACGCGTCTTGAACTTGATAGGGTCGATATGGTCATACTGCATCGACGATGTCGCGCCCCTTCGGCATGCCGCGCGGATCGATGCCCGATCCGCCGTGATGAGCCTCGTCCCTCGGCCGTGCGGCAACGGAAACGGCGTCTTGCGGTTTCCCACGCTGGCCATCCCAGCCGACAGATCGGTCAGCTCGTGGGCGACGAGGTGCACCACCTCCTCTTCCCGCCGGACGCGTCCGCGGACGCCGAGCATGGCCGACGCAAGAAGCACGCGCCGGAATTTCTCGAAGATCTTGACCCAGACGACGACGTTTGCCGCACCCCGTCTCATCCTCCAGAGGAACATGAAGCCTTTGGCCGAGCCCGGCCGCTGCCGGACCAGCACCAGGCCGGCGGCCTCGAGCCAGCTTCTGCCTCGCGCCTGCATAGCATCCTGACAAGTCACGGTGCGGCGCCGGTTAGGCGGCACGCCGATTTTGGCAACGCTAGCCTGTGAACTGAAGAATGAAGGTCGGACTTGCGGCACATCGATTACGTTCAAATGATAAGTTGCTGCCCGGCGAGGTCGTTTCAGCGCATCTCGACTGGTGGGTCGGCAAGACAATGCGGAACGGAAATGATCGCAGGCGTAAAGGACGGCTTTCGGGGCCGGAAGCTTCGGACCTGGAACCGGACCCCAGTTTTGCGCAAGCATCGTGGCCTCCGTCCGGTCAGGCATTCACCGGCTCGCGAAATGCCGATTGATTCTGCTTAACCGGGCATACCTAAACGGCCACTTGCGTTCCGATCTCGACCACACGTCCGGTCGGGATCTGGAAATACTCCGTCGCGTCGGCGGCCGTGCGCGCCAGCCCGATGAACAGCTTGTCCTGCCAGACCGGCATGCCGGAATTGGGCGAGGCCTTGAGCGAGCGCCGCGACAGGAAGAAAGAGGTCGTCATGATGTCGAACTTCCAGCCCTGCTTGCGGCAGATCGCCAGCGCGCGCGGGATATTGGGCTGCTCCATATAGCCGAAGGTCAGCGTCACCCGCATGAACAGCTCGTTTACGGTCTCCATCTTGACGCGCTCACTGTCGGGCACCACGGGCTGCTGCGCCGTCACCACAGAGAGGATGACATTCTGTTCGTGCAGCACCTTGTAGTGCTTCAGGCTGTGCATCAACGCGGTCGGCGCGCTGGCGGGATCGCTGGTCAGGAACACGGCCGTACCGGACATCAGCTGCGGTTTCCTCTTCAACAGATTGCCTGCAAGGAAATCCAGCGGGATCTCGTTCCGGCGGGTCTTTTCGAACAAATAGCGGGTGCCGCGGATCCAGGTCCACATGGTCAGCACAATAACCGCGGCAATGGCAAGCGAGGACCAGCCCCCTTCAAACACCTTGACTATGTTGGCTGCAAAGAAGCCGGTATCGACGAAGGCGAACACCGCCATCAGGGCGACCGCGACGCCGAGCGGCCATTTCCAGATGCGCGTCATCACAACAAAAAGCAGTATGTTCGTCACCAGCATGTTGCCGGTCACCGAAATACCGTAGGCCGAGGCCAGGCGGCTGGATTCGCCGAAGCCGACCACCAGCAACATCACCACCAGCGCCAGCATCAGGTTGATGCGCGGCAGATAGATCTGGCCCGACTGTTTTTCCGACGTGTGCTGGATGACGAAACGCGGCAGCATATTGAGCTGCACCGCCTGTCTGGTCAGTGAGAAGGCGCCGGAGATCACCGCCTGGCTGGCGATAACGGTCGCCGCCGTCGCCAGCACGACCATCGGAATAAGCGTCCAGCCCTGGTTCATCTCGAAGAATGGATGACCGACAACGCCGCCATTTGCCAGCACGAAGGCGCCTTGCCCGACATAGTTGAGCAACAGACAAGGAAACACGATGGCCAGCCAGGCAAGCACGATCGGCTTGCGCCCGAAATGGCCGAGGTCGGCATAGAGCGCCTCAGCGCCAGTGACGGCGAGAAAAACCGCACCAACCGTGACGAAGGCGACTTCGGGCGAGTTGATCAGGAATGACACGATGTAATGCGGGCTGATTGCCAGCAGGATTTCCGGGTCGTCCATGATGTGGTTGAGGCCGGAAAGGCCGATGGCCAGGAACCACAGCGCGGTAACGGGCCCGAACACCAATCCTACGCCACCGGTGCCAAACCGCTGTACCGCAAACACGATCGCCAAGATGGCCAGTGTCAGCGGCACCACATAGGGCTGGAATGTCGGCGTGACGACATTCATACCTTCGACCGCCGACAGCACCGAGATCGCCGGCGTAATGACTGCGTCGCCGAAAAAAAGCGCCGCGCCGACAATGCCGATGCCGAGGATCACCGCCGAGCGCGTCGGGAAACTGTTGCGCGCCAGCGCCATCAGCGACAGCACCCCGC
Organism: Mesorhizobium sp. M6A.T.Cr.TU.016.01.1.1; assembly: GCF_003952585.1. Classification (NCBI taxonomy): domain Bacteria; kingdom Pseudomonadati; phylum Pseudomonadota; class Alphaproteobacteria; order Hyphomicrobiales; family Phyllobacteriaceae; genus Mesorhizobium; species Mesorhizobium sp. M6A.T.Cr.TU.016.01.1.1. The sequence goes on along the minus strand of NZ_CP034452.1, from coordinate 3,453,970 downwards.
CCTCGCCGCGATTGTCCGCACGGAGCACGAACATGATGTATTTGATGGTGACGGTGATCGTCAGCGACCAGATAATCAGCGAGAGTACGCCGAGGATGTCGCCACGGTTGGCGACGTTGCCACCGGCCGATGCGTGCAACGCCTCTCGGAATGCATAAGATCGGGCTGGTGCCGATATCGCCGTAAACCACGCCCAACGCGCCCAGCATCAGCACCTTGGTGCTGTGCTGCTCGACCTCAGAATGGCTCGATTGTTCGACAGGTTCTGCCTCGTTACCAGCATTGGTAAGGGCCATGGACGACACTCCGATAAGCGCGCGGTGCTCTACGCTTGCTGCACTGCAATATCAAGTTCCGTTACGTAATGTCTGCCGTCTCGCCTGTCGTTGCTCGCCTTGGTAGACTCGCCAGCCCGCAGCCCTACCGAGCAGCAATAGCGCCCCGGCAGAACCCTCAATCGCCCAGATCAATGAATGGTTATCGCCCACAGTGCCCCCCCGCGATGCGGCCGATGGCGACCAGGGTGTCGTGGGCGCACAAGGATGGCGCTTTCCTGATGACGCCGTGCTCCAGGTGTGATCGCACCGTTGCTGCGCAAGCCATTTACTTGCTCGTCCCAGCGAGGACCGTGGCCAACTGGAACGCAGGGCCACGCCGCTCACCGGCCGCACTTTGCGGCGCAGATAACGATTCGATCTCCGCGGCGAGATTCTGGTTGAAGAAGCCACCAAGCTTGTCGAAGGACACACGGTCGTAATATCGACATGCCAGTATCCGCAACCCAGAAAAGCTCCTTGGGCTCCGCTGCGCGCGCCACGAACAACCCGATCTTCTCTGCGAAGAGGACGCCGTAATCCTTCAGGTTGAAGCCAAACCGGGGGGCGGCCGTGACGTATGGGCGAAGGGCTAGGAGGCGGGTTCGGTGAGGAACGGCATTGATGTCCACGCCGTCTCCTGGAAAGACAGAGGAATGCGGTGTCACCGACTGGCGCCGGAGGTTGATCCGGTGATTAGGAGGAGCACTCGTTGTCGGATTCTCGACGATGTCGGACATCTGACACAACGCTGCCAGAGCGATCGCATTGTTCCGAAACGATTTTCCCAGTTGGCACGACAATTGCGGTCCTATGCGCAAAAGCACTGCGATGCCGCACCGACTGGAAGAACTCATCAATGATCACGCTTTTCGAACATGTGGGCGCCGCTACCAACACTAAGCGTTCCCGATCAAACGGAAGCCTCTATCCCTTCTTTCTGAAGGCTGTCCGGACATGAACGCATTTGATGTCCGTCCAACGCTGGATGCTCCCGACGACGATCTCTATCTTTGGCTTGAAGATGTGGAAGGCGAGCGGGCACTTGCCTGGGCCGCCGGCCAGTCGGCAAAGACCCTGAAGCACTTCAGTGGAACGCAGTTCGAGCGCGACCGCGCGACTCTGAAGGCAGGCCTGTTCCCTAAGCGGCGTCGCATCTCCCCCGGCCGAGTCGCATGGCTTGAATCCGATATCAGGGCTTGGATGGAAACTAGATCTGAGAGCCGCACCGCATGAATGTAGCCTCCCAATATCTTCTCCCGTCTGTGGCGCATCACGAAGCCGGGCACGCGGTGGCCGCCATCGTTTTGCACCGTCAGATGTTCGACGACGACCGTGAACTCCCTGCTTTCTCAAGTGTTAGTATTTACCCCGACGCCGGTGACGGAGAGTGCGGTGGTTTTGTCGAAGGCACGGTTTTCTATTCAGCGCAAGGATTCACCTCGGAGCTAAAGCCGATTTTCGAGAACGATATGGATCGACATTTCCAACGCGATGAAGCGATCCAAGAGATAGTTGCGTGTCTGGCAGGTCCTTTTGCAGAATCCGCATTCGAAGGCTATCTGGACCCGCGCGATATGGCGATGAATGCGTCCGATGGGAATGAGGGGAGCAGCGACTACGCGGATGCCAAGCGAATCTATGGTGAGTTGCGGTTCCTGATGCCGCGCCGCCCCCGTTGGAGGCGGATCGAAGATCGCACGGCCCGGCTAGTACTCGATCACTGGTCAGCCATCGAAGCATTGGCCGCGCATTTGCTGGTCAAGCATGATCTCCAATTCGATGAGGCTCTGACGATTGTTGCGCCGCATCTTCCGCCCATGCCAGCAGCTACGCCGCCAGAGCGTCATCCGCAGCCTGCTTGATCAGCCATTCGATGTGATTTGACCACATCTGCAACACCTCGCGCTTCTCCTTGACGTTGCTATAGAGATCGTAGATTTCGCCAATGTCTCCGGTGCGGGCTCACAGCCCGTCCATATAGCCGCCAGTCTGCTGCCTTCGAGTGGCCCATGTTGGCCGCGGCCAGGAAGTGGCGACGATTGAAAGGACAAAATCAGTTGCCGAAACTCATCGCAGGTGACGGTCTGGTGGCAATTTGGGCACATCTTGTGTCTCGTCGCCAGTAAACACGGATGCCCGGCAGGAGACTGAGCTCGCTGCCGGCGGAAATCGTAGAGCGCCAGCGACGCATTCTGATCTTTCGTCAGGCAGTCGACCGCCTTGGCATACGCCTCGGCCTCCATCTCGATCGACCTGAACCGGTATCTTGTGCGCCATCCGGACGATCTGGGAAAGCTTGGCCGGGCCGGCGCCTTCCCAGGCGCACGGGAAGCGCGACGACCCATGTGGACCCTGGATTTCACTCCGCACTTACGCTGCTTTGGCCTTGTCAGCAGCCTGAGCATAACGCGTGCTCAGCTTTCAGGCCGAGCACTCATCCATTGTTGACAGCACCTGTCGTCATTCAGGATCGCCCCATTCTCGCAGGCCGCTTGCAGCTTTCAGGCTGTTGTCAGCCAGGGCCGCCATAAAGGGTCTCGTTAAACAACATTCAGGAGGCCGTTCCAATGATCAATCAGTTTGCGAGACTTTTTCGAGGACCAGGTATGCAGGCTTGTTTCAGGACAAAGAACTTTCTGGCGGCAACCACCGCGATGACGACGGTATTCCTGCCGGCTGTGTCTCTCGGGGTGGGTCTGGTAGCATTTCCAACTGGAGAAGCGTTGGCCGACGACCCGATTTCGATCCCGCTGGAGTATGTCGGGGAAGGCCATGACCGCCTGGGCATCTGGGCCAAGATCAACAATGGCAACGCGCAGCGATACGTATTCGACACGGGCTCGGACCAGCTCAACACGCAGATCGGGTCAGAGGTGACCGGGGTCCGCCCGATTGCCGACACGCCTTACGTATATACGTACGGGGACGGAACGTATGGTAATAAGCTTCAGAACGTGGAAATTGATAAATTTACATATGTCGATCCAGATCAAAAGATAACAATCGACGGGCCATCTGTAAGCGATAAGAAATACCGGGCTGCTCGCATTCTCGATTTTGTCTATACCCATGCGTATTGCAAGGACAACAATCTTAAGTGCACGCCGGGATCCGTGACGGATGGACTTAAAGATATGTATGGTCAGGATCTCCAAGAACCTTATCACGCCGATAAGGAGCAGCGGGCGAAAATGACCGCTGGCAAGATGGCAGACGAAGGCGGCGATTTCGCAGGTACATTCGGGGCCGGCGATTTTCTTGGCAAGACAAGTGTCTGGGGCATGATGGGCAGTGTCACCAGGTCTGGCTACGTGGTCTCCGCCAATGTGAATCCGGATTCCGAGAGCGACCAAACGCCTGGCTGTTCCCCCTGCACGATTGTCAACCTCAATCCAAGCCTCCGGGCCCAATATACTAATGCCATGCCATGGGGAGAACCCGAGGAAAAAGATCAGGATTCTTATCAGAATTTTCCTGGCTCTGGCGCCAATGCCTCGACCGAATACGAAGGCAGCTACAATCTGCAGTACACGGTTAAGGATGGAGCCCCACCAATCACCGACCCCAACAAGACCGCGGTATTGCTCGACACCGGCACACCGGGCGGTGGCAGTCTGGAGATCAGTGATGCGATGCTGAAGCAATTTCAGGATGCGGGCGTCGAACTTAAAAATGTTCGGAGAAATGAGCAACGCGAGATCGTAAGCGCATCGGGCAACATCCCGAGCGTTACAATCGCAGGAACGGATGGCGATCCGGTAAGGCTGGACAATATCGACTTCACCTACACCAGCGGCACGACGGAACAACCCAACGACCAGACCAGTTTTGTTGCCGGTCTTGACTTCTTCAAAAACAGATCGGTCATTTTCGATCTGGAGAAGAAGTATACCGCTTATACGTCACATTTCGTCACTGCCAGCAACTTCTCTACCGATTCATCCGCACCCGAAGGGACCGGTCTGAGCAGGATCACGACGAGCATGGGGAATGAGGGCGGGGTCGGCATAGCGGGTGTCGTCTCCGGCTCCGGATCGCTGACGCTTGATACAAAGACGGTGGTCCGGATGACGAATGTCAACACCTACACCGGCGAGACGAATATTGCTCAGGATGCCTATCTCTCGCTTGCGGGGCTCGGCAACATCCAACGGTCAGCGAAAGTCGTTGCAGACGGCACGCTCGATATCTCCGAACATGGAAATGGCAGCGACTATTGGGGAATCTCCGACGCCTACAACGATGCCCGTATTCGTAGCCTGAGTGGCAGCGGAACGGTCGAACTGGGCAAGCGTACCCTGGTGCTAACGGCTTCGAACGACACTTTCGCCGGCAGCATCAACGACCTCGACGTTGATAACAATAATATGGGCGGCAAACTATTCGTTGCCGGTGGCGTGCAAACGCTGAGCGGAAAGAACAATTTTTCCGGCATGACGACGGTCGGTTCCGGCGCGGGATTGCTGCTTGCCGATACAGGTGTGCTTTCCCATGATGCGACCACGTCCGGCTTTCTCGGGAATGACGGGCAGATCGGGGGCACGGCTATCGCAAACAGCGGCGGTGTCGTCGCAGGCGGCGGCACCTACGGTGCGGTCACCATTTCCGAGGGCGGCACGGTCGCTCCTGGCAATGCGACCGATCTGAGCAGGATCGTCACCACAATGACTGTCACGGGCGATTTCGCGCAGCAGTCCGGATCGATCTATCAGGTCGACCTCGCAAGGTCGTCCGATCTCATCGATGTTGGCGGAGCAGCGGCGATCGACAGCGGCGCGCAGATCGAGCTCCTGCGGCAGGGAACGCTATCGGTCGATGCCCGATATACTCTGCTCTCCGCAGCAGGCGGCGTAAGCGGCACCTATGGCGGGCTGACGGGGGCTCTGGCGACAGACGCGACGCCCTTCGTCGATTTCCAGCTCGTCTACGATGCCAACAATGTCTATCTCGATATCAGCCGCACATCGACGGCGTTTGCCGATGTAGCCAGCACCTTCAATCAACGCTCGGTCGCCGCAGCGGCTCAGGCGCTTGGAAGCGGTAATCCGATCCAGGACAACATCCTGTTCCTGACGGCGCCGGAAGCCCGCAACGCTTTCGATATGCTATCAGGCGAGGTTCATGCTTCCATTCATAGCGGCCTCATCGAGGACAGTCATTCTGTACGCGATGCCGCGAGCGAACGGATCCGTGCGGCGTTCGACGGCGTCGGTGCCTCCAGCGTTCCGGTGATGACTTATGGGCTGGGTGGTCTGGAACTGGCCCCTGCAACGAGTGAGAATTTCGCCGTATGGGGCCGTGGCTTCGGCGCCTGGGGTCATCTCGACAGCGACGGCAATGCCGCCGGTCTCGATCACTCGACAGGCGGCTTTCTGGCTGGCGGTGACGCGGCTGTCGGCGAAAGCTGGCGGCTCGGCCTCATCAGCGGCTACAGCCATACCTCCTTGGAGGCGGACGATCGCGCGTCGTCGGGCTCGAGCGAGAATTACCATCTCGGTCTTTTTGCCGGCACGCAGAACGGCAATCTCGGTTTTCGTTCCGGCCTTGCCTATACCTGGCACAGCATCGAGACCGGCAGGTCCGTGGTCTTTCCAGGCTTCGCCGACAGCCTTTCGGCCGATTACGACGCCGGCACGTTCCAGGCCTTTGGCGAGCTCGGCTACCGTATCAATACGGCTTCGGCTTCCTTCGAGCCCTACACTAATCTCGCTTATGTGAATTTTGACGCCGATGGCTTCACCGAGAATGGCGGCGCAGCCGCCTTGTCGAGCGGGGATCGCTCGAGCGACACGGCGTTTACCACGCTAGAGCATTTCGCATTTAGGTTGACTTATAGCCTGCGCTTTCGATGTAGTTGTTGCATTCGTTTGGGCTGACCTCGTCGAGGGTTTGGGCGATGGCGTCGTGCACGGCCTCGACGCTTCGTTTGGCGGCCCGTCGCATGCAGTGTTTGAGCTTGGCGAACAGTTTCTCTATCGGGTTGAGGTCTGGACTGTAGGGCGGCAGGAAGAAGAGCCTTGCGCCAGCGGTCCTGACGATGTCGCGGACGGCTTGACCCTTGTGAGAACCAAGATTGTCGAGAATGACGATGTCACCCGGCTTCAGTGTTTTGATGAGTTCGGTCTCGACATAGACGCGAAAGACCTGCGCATTGATGGGGCCGTCAATGACCCAAGGCGCCTCTACCCGATCATGTCGGAGCGCAGCGATGAAGGTCATCGTCTTCCAATGACCATACGGCGCGTGGGCCATCAGTCGCTTGCCGCGCACACCCCAGCCACGCAATGGCGCCATGTTGGTCTTGACCCATGTTTCATCCAGGAAGACTAGGCGCGTAGGGTCAATGCGGATCTGGTAGCGCATCCATTGCGCACGACGGCGCATCAGCTTTGGCTTGAGCTGTTCGGCCGGCAGAACGGTTTTTTTTAAAGCTCTTGCCCTCGCGATGCAGGAAGCGCCCGACGCTCGCAGGGTGAATGGTGAGGCCACGTTCAGCCAGTGCCGCCGTCAATTGATGAAGCGTCATGTTGGCATCTCGCTCGACCTCGCTCAGGACAAAAGCACGATACTCCCCATCGATCAGATAGGGCCGGTGACCGCCCATCTTGCCAGGTGCCGCACTGCCCAACCGACGCTTGCGCGCTGCCCACTTGATCACGCTCGACACTGCCACCTTCAGCGCCGCAGCCACCTCGCGGCTCGTCTCACCCTCTTCAAGGCGGGCAAGCGCCCGCTCCCGCAGATCCATCGAATAAGGCTTCGTCATCAGTCCCGACCTCCAACGGTCAGGACATCGAATCTGATTTGCTCATTCTTGGGAATCCCGATTCAGAGAAAACGCGAACCGCTCTAGGTCTGCGTGCGTCGACGGTACTGACCCTCGGCACCGTGACTGCTACCGCGCGCGGCGGTCTTGGCTGGCGCCACGCCTTCGGCGACGTCAGGCCGGATACCGCTCTTGCCTCTGCTGGCGGTTCCTCCTTCGCCATCAAGGGCGTGCCGATCGCAAAGAACGCAGCTCTGCTCGAAGCTGGGCTGGACGTAAACATCACCGAGAACGCGACGTTCGGCATCGCCTATCAGGGACAGATCGCCTCGGATGCCCAGACACACGGGTTCAGCGCCAAGCTCGGCGTCCGTTTCTAAATCACCCGCAAAAGAGATTGGTTATGAAGTCAGTGAGTGCATTTTCTTTTACCGTCGTTCTCGGCTCAGCGACGGTGATGTCTGTGTCCGCCGCGCGAACGGACGATGCCTGCTACAACAAGGCACAAAGCCTATGATGACGCAATGTTCAATCGACGACCTGAAGCCAGTCGATGGCGAGCTTGACAAGCTCTACAAGGAGATGGAGACCCGGCTCAAAGAGTCCCGGCGCATGTCCAGGAACTGGTCGAGACCGCGAGGGGCTACAACGCCACCTCGGAGAACACGCGCGACGCCTACCCCAAGGATTGGCGGCATTTTTCCTCCTGGTGCCGGCGCGCTGGCTTCGATCCCCTGCCTCCGGGCTCGAAGGTGATCAGGCTCAATATCAGCGCCTGTGCCTTGGGCACCGCCGCCGGCGATCCGAAGCGTGGCGCCCCTGCCCTTTCGGTTGCGACCATCGAGCGGCGGCTTTCCGGCCTCGCCTGGAACTTTACCCAGCGCGGCCGGCCGTTGGACCGCGCGGAGCGGCATATCTATACGGTTCTTGCCGGCATTCGCCGCGCAAGCACGCAAAAGCCACCGCGGCAGAAAGAGGCGGTCCTGGCGACGATCTGCTGGCGATGATCGCCACGCTCGGCCACGACCTCAGGGCCTGCGCGACCGCGCTATTTTGCTCCTGGGCTGTGGCGGCGGCCTGCGGCGCTCCGAGATCGTCGGTCTCGACGTCATGCGCGACGACAACAGCGATGGCGCCGGCTGGATCGAGATTTTTGACGGCAAGGGCTGCTGGTCACCCTGCGCGGCAAGACCGGCTGGCGCGAGGTCGAGGTCGGCCGCGGCTCCAGCGACCACACCTACCCCGTAGTCGCGCTCGAGAGCTGGATCCGCTTTGGCCGCATCGCACGTGGACCCCTGTTCCGCCGCATCTTCAAGGACAACAAGACCGTCGACGTCGAACGGCTCTCCGACAAGCACGTCGCCCGCCTGGTCAAGCAGGTGACGATCGCCGCCGGCGTCCCCTCCGATCTCCCGGAAGGGTAACGGGCGCTGCTGTTCTCGGGCCAGTCGCTGCGCGCCGGACTTGCCTCGTCGGCCGACGTCGAGGAGCGTCACGTGCAGAAGCAGCTCGGCCATGCCTCGGCCGAGATGACCCGCAAATATCAGCGGAGGCGCGGCAGATTCCGGACCAACCTCACCAAGGCGTCCGGGCTCTGAGAAACCCCTCCCCTCCCTCGGTTGGTCGCTAGGTCGTGGGGGTCAGGTTCTTTGAGTGATGACAACACCTCGTCGAGCACAGCGAACGCTGCGTCCAGACTGTCGGCGGCCGACGCTTCGTAGTCAGGGCATGATCATCAGCTGTGCAATGGCGCGGCCGACGAATTCATTGTTGAGTTTTTCCATCCGCTGTCTGGTTCGAGCGACCTGTTCTGGGAGCGCACGCAGAGCGTTGACGACCTCGTCCAATTGCGACCGGGCTGCGGCGGCGATGTCGAAGATGTCGCGCGGGTTGGCTTCCGAAATCCCCGGTAATAGACCTTCTTGGCGATGATTTCCGGGATGGTCTCGAGCCGCACGGTCCTGCCTTCCACCACGCGGGTCTAGAACGGCTTCGTTGTTAGCGCTCCGGCAACGATGAAGTCGATTTCGCCAACGTCTTCGAAGGCGAATTTCTGGAACCGAAGCCCGTCCCCCAAATAGTCGGACGGCATCGTTTCAAAGTGCAGGTGGCTTTTGGATGGTCGATGACCGAGCAATTGAGGGTCGTCGAGGAAAATATCGATGTCGTGGCTTTCGCGATGGCCGATCTGGATCATCATAGCCGTTCCGCCGCCAAATGACCATTCAAAGTCGTAGCCCCGGCATTCCCGCGAAGCTGGCCGATCAGGTCGATATAATACGAAAAAGCCGCCGCCATTCGGACGGGCGTCGGCTATCATGTCCAGCCATTACGCGGCGAGCGGATAGCTTTCGCCGGACCAGGCAGAGAACTTGGCGGCAAAAGCCTTCATCTCGTCGACCGAATGTGGTGCGCGGTTGCGAACTCGACTTGCTGGGCCAGTCACGAGAACTGCAGGCACGACTGTGCCCCCTTGCCCGCCCCCACGGACGTCCAAACATGCAATTTGGCAAAGCACCGGCGCCGAAGCCACCCGACCTCGATGACGCCATTTCGTCGAAGCATGTGTCGTCGGCACTGTGCAGGGCAGAAGCAGGCTGTCGGTCCCGCGCAGCGACAGCAAGCGCGGCCTGAGCATGCGAAGGGAGTCGCTTTGATAGGAGTACCCGGCTGGGTTCCGTTCAGGACGTTCCCTGAAGACTTGGTGGCGTGGCGGTGGCTTCGACGCTGGTGGTGGGCAGGTTGTCGTAGCCCGGGTGCAATAAGCTTAGTCATCTAGGTCTCCTGGGGGAAATTTCCGCCATTGGGGGCCAAGTTTCACGCTATGCCAGCCCGTAGTTGTACAGGTGAAGCCGACTGGTCAGTGGACCGCAAAACGAAAGGCGCGCCGCTTCTCTTTGGTGATGCTCGCGCCGCGCTTTCTTCGCTGACGGTATGGAGATGAAGCGCGGCATGCCCCTGTAGCAGCCGATTTCACAACCAGACTTGCGCCCGCACTGCCCCTGTTGCTGCGGCATACCAATGCGTGGCGTCAGGAAGACTTCGTCGACCATTAGCCGTCGCGCTGAGATACTACCGAGCCCGAGCTCCCCTATCCTAGACCCTCGTATCGCATATCGGACGGCCCCACATCAGCCCAAGTTGCCATGGGGACCAGCCCCATGCGTTCGCCCGAATGCAGCTTCCTGGCTTGATCGACAGCAATCCAGGGGACGGTGCAGGCCAAGATTGCGGCAGGGCTTGGGCAACCATCAGGTCGCCCAAGGGGTGCCCCACCCTTCTCCTCAGAACTCAGCTGCTTCCAGCTGGCGGCTGAAACTCACAGGCGCAGCCAGCTTGGTCTCTAACCGCATCGATCGCATCATGGTGTCTGCCATGAATCCGTGTGCGTGAAGCGCTCCAGAGCGAAGATGTTGGGCGTCAACCAGGTTCACCAATGAGCTTCACTGCTCGAGTTCTGCACGGTGTCACCGCCTGGCGCCGGAGGTTGATCCGGTGATTAGGAGGAGCACTCGTTGTCGGATTCTCGACGATGTCGGACATGTGACACAACGCTTCCAGAGCGATCGCGTTGTTCCGAAACGATTTTCCCAGTTGGCACGACGGTTGCGGTCCCTATGCGCAAAAGCACTGCGATGCCGCACCGACTGGAAGAACTCATCAATGATCACGCTTTTCGAACATGTGGGCGCCGCTACCAGCACTGAGCGTTCCCGAGCCGACGGAAGCCTCTATCCCTTCTTTCTGAAGGCTGTCCGGACATGAACGCATTTGATGTCCGTCCAACGCTGGATGCTCCCGACGACGATCCCTATGTCTGGCTTGAAGATGTAGAGGGCGAGCGGGCACTTGCCTGGGCCGCCGGCCAATCGGCAAAGCCCCTGAAGCACTTCGGTGGAGCGCAATTCGAGCGCGACCGCGCGGCTCTGACAGCCATTTTCGACAATCGCGACAATCTTCCCCTGATCGCGCGCCGTAGTCAGTACCTCTACAATTACTGGCGAGATGACGGTAATCCACGCGGACTGTGGCGCCGGACCACCCTTGCCGCCTACATGAAGGCGGATCCCCAATGGGAGCTACTGCTCGATCTGGATGCTCTCGCGGCTAGCGACGGAGAGGACTGGATCTGGGACGGCGCGTCCATCGAGCCGGAGAGACGGGAAAGAGCCGTTCTGCGCCTGTCGCGCGGCGGCAGCGACGCGGTCGTGCATCGCGAATTCGACCTGATCTCTCTGAGCTTTGTCGCCGACGGCTTCAACCTCCCCGAGGCCAAAGGCTACGTTAATTGGCTGGACCCTGACACGCTTCTGCTTTCCAGTGCGCTTGGTAATTGCATGGCCACCCGCTCCGGCTATGCGCGCACCGTTCGACTGTGGAAGCGTGACGCGGATCCCCTCACCACGCCGGCAATCTTCGAGGCCGGGTTCGAAAGCTTCCAAGTGTCTGGTCATTCGGACCGCACCGGCCGCAGCGAGCGCCTTTGGTTCATCGAGCAGCCGGCCTTCTTCGAGAAGATCAGCTGGATCGGCGATAGGAGCGGGCCGAGGAGGCAGATCGATCTTCCTCGCGACGCGTCGTGGCGGGTCTTCGGCGACTGGCTGGCGGTAAGGCCGCGCAAGCCCTGGACGGTGGGAGGCACCACCCATCCCGCCGACGCGCTGATCGTCATCTCGCTTTCCTCTTTCCTCGCTGGCGGACGCCGTTTTGAGACCCTGTTTCAACCAGGGGAAAGGCGCTCCATGCAGTCATTCTTCTGGAATGACGGGAAGCTCATTATCTCTTACCTCGTCAATCTCGCACCGCGTTTCGAGATGTTCACTCCCGGCCACCAGGAATGGACGCGCCGAGTCCTGAACACCCTGCCCGCCGAAGGTACTGTCGACGTCTGGTCATTCGATGCGGCAGTTCACGAGACCAATGGAGAGGTCCTGATCTGTGCTCAGGATCCGATCACGCCGCCGCAGCTCTTGCTGTTCGATCTGAATGCCGCGCCGTCTCTCAGCGCTTCAGCAATCCTGAAGCGCAGCCCGGAGAATTTCGATGCATCCGGACTGGTGGTCACGCGCCACGAGGCAGTCTCTATCGATCATGAGCTGATCCCCTATACGCAGGTTGGTCCGGCGAACGGGAACGGAGATGCTCCGATTCACCTTTCCGCTTATGGCGGGTTCGGCGTATCACTCCTGCCCTACTACAACTCCCCGCTGGGCAAGCTGTGGCTCGAGCGCGGCGGCACGTGTGTCGAGGCGAACATCCGCGGCGGCGGCGAGTTCGGCACCCGCTGGCACGAAGCCGGGCGCAGGGAGGGCAAGCGTCTCGCCCATGACGATTTCGCCGCCGTTGCCGCCGACCTCGTGCGAAGGGGCATCACCCTGCCGAGGCGGATTGCCGCCGAGGGTGGCTCAAATGGCGGCCTGCTGATCGCAAACATGCTGACCCGCTATCCTGAGCATTTCGGGGCTCTGTTCTGCACAGCACCGCTTATCGACATGCGTCGCTACACCAAGCTCTTGGCGGGCGCGAGCTGGATCGACGAATATGGCGATCCGGACAAGGTTCACGATTGGGCTTTCCTGAAGGAAATCTCCGCCTATCACGCCGCAGCGCCGGGACAGCCCTATCCGCCTATCCTGATCGCCACCACGAAACGCGACGACCGCGTCCATCCGGGCCATGCGCGCAAGATGGCCGCAAAACTGCAGGCTCTTGGCTATCCCGCTTACTTCTACGAGGCCAGCGCAGGCGGGCACGGCTGCGGCGAGGACAATCGGGAGCAAGCCGCATTCATCAGTCTAGGCACCAATTTTCTCCGCAGCGCAATCGGCTTCAACGATCACCTTCCGGAGACGGCGGAACGCGTTGCAACGCAAGTGGGGCATTTGAGGTCCATCAACAATTCATTCGAGCAGGAGACGAAATAGTGCAGTGCATCCTTTCTGAACATCAAGGAGTGAATCTCATGGCGAGAACGCGAATGGGCGTAGCGCGGGCAACAGCAGCGGCGGTGGCCCTGATCATGGTGGGACAGCAGGCCGTCGCCGCGGAGCCTGCGCAAGCAGAGACCGTCCTGGCGGAGACGGGAGCCTCGGTCACCGAAGCGCCAATCCCTTGGCAGGTCCGCCTGCGGGCGTTGGGCGTCGTTACGAAAGATCTGGGCTACGTTGATACGCTTCCCGGCTCCGGTCTTTCGTATTCGGACACGGTGACGCCGGAACTCGATATCTCGTATTTCTTCACCGACAACATCGCCGCCGAACTCATACTCGGTACCACTTATGCCAACATCGCGGGCCAAGGGACGATCGGAGGATTGGGCAACATCGGCAAAGTTTGGCTGCTGCCGCCGACGCTCACGTTGCAGTACCATTTTACCGATCTCGGCGCGTTCAAGCCTTATGTCGGCGCCGGCGTGAACTACACGATCTTCTACAACCAGGACACTGGCAGCGCTGATGCTCTCAAGGTGAAGAACACGTTCGGCACGGCGCTGCAGGTCGGATTCGACTACATGGTGGACCAGCACTGGGGCCTCAACTTCGACGTGAAGAAGCTTTTCCTGAAGCCGGACTTCGACGTCACGGTGGCCGGCGCGAAGCTGACGGGGAAGGCGGAGCTCGATCCCTGGCTGATAGGCGCAGGTGTCACCTACCGCTTTTGAATATCAGAGTGAAGTCTGCTTCCCGACTGCCGGTTTAAATGAAGGGCGCCTCGCGCGCCCTTTTTTACGGTCGACACTGCAGGGCGAGACCTCATGAAGCCGATTGTCGAGAGGGCGGGGCTCTCTTCCGGCGGACCAAGAAGGTGAACTGGCCAGCTGGCCCCGCGCCTGAGATGGAGTGCTCAGAAGCGCTTTGAATCGGGACGGGCTTTGGTATTGTGGGTGGAATGCTTCAGCCAGACTATTTGCCAGCATCGTCTCCCGGACGTCATGTCTGAGCTTCGTGTCAGCGCAAGGCGAACACGCGGCTCCTAGATGCCGACACGATGGCTGGTTCAGCCATACTGCGACAGTTGCCGGTTTTTTCGGTTCCTTTGCTGTTCGCGCGCTAACCGCAACGCTCCATACTAGTCTCGCGTGCCTGTCCCCGTGGGGCGGGCAACAGAAAGCGATTAGGCCCGCTGAAAGAGGCGGACCGCATCCGAAGGACCGTAAACAAGAGAAGGACCTGAAGCGAGAGCGAAGGTTGCGGCAGGCCGCGGCGGGCCTAAAAGGGAATGCCGACCACCCCACGTCCCAGGAAAAGCTGACAAAAACGCAGCGTCCGACTGTCCAATAGGGTGCGCCCGCGCGAGGGCGAGCTAAATGGCAGGGGCTGCCGGGGGACCTAAGAAAAGCGTGGGTTCACAAGCACCCGGCGCGCGCCATCAGGCCGCCAGCTACTTGGAGGGCGGGTGCATCAGCCCTGTTTGTCGGGCCGAACCAGATCCATGTGGCTGACGCCGAGGGCCAATGCCAGTTCATAGATCGTGATAATTGTCGGATTTCTTCGGCCTTTCTCCAAGCCGCTGATGTACTGCTGACTGAACCCGGAAATCTCCGCAAGCTGCTCCTGCGTCAGGCGCTTCCTTTGCCTGATCCTCTGCACATTCCGTCCGACCAACTTGCGCATATCCATGCACGCAAGCCAGCGGATCAGGCGGCTTGAGTTTATCAACTATAATATGTAATCCACATTTAGCAGGCACAGGGCTTCGCGGGTCCATTGGCCGGAGATAGAATTAGCGATGTTGCAGCCCAGATCGAACACGCCGTTCGCCGACGAGGTCCCCTGGTCGGACCGCATTACAGCCTACGACAAGGACCACTTTACAACCTATATGAGGCTCCTGGACGCCTCGGCAGACAACGCCACTGAAGAGGAAATGGCCAAAGTGATCCTCGGCATTGATCCGGCACGCGAACCTGAGCGCGCACGCAACGTTCTTCGCAGTCATCTCGACCGTGCAAACTGGGTGGTGACGAGCGGCTACAAGGATTTGTTCGCCAGTTGACGAAATGGGCGGTGCGGTCGCTTCGCTTCAAGCAACGAAGTCGCGTAACACCATGCATCGACGTATCACCACAGCGCGGATGGCCCAGCGCTTCGCTGTCTCATCATTTTGTCCTCCGCTCGCCAATGGCTGCTTCCCAGGAATGGGTGCGTCGGCGAATCATGACAGGAACGGGTCCGCCGTCTGAGCCGCACCGCATCCGAAGGGCCGGATGGACAACCTACTGAAAGCTCACAGCTGGCTAAGGGTTGCGGGACGCCGCGGCGGGCCTAGAAGGATGCGGCGCCACCTGCTGGGAAAGGCACAAATAGAGCGAATTGCGAGAGTCTAACGACGCGCTAGGAGGCGCAGCGGAATGGTCGAGACGCCAGAGCCAAGAAAAGCGGGGCTCGACCCACCGGCACACGGCACGCGCGGTGATGGGCGCGGGCGCCCACTACGTGCGCAGGCTCAACAGAATCTCACACGGATCAGCATCGAGGGCCGCAGTTACGTCGAGAAACTCAATGATATCGAGACGCCGCTCGCCACCCTCATATTTCGCCACGAAAGATTGCGGACGACCAAGCTTCTCAGCCACCTGCGCCTGCGTCAGCCCTTTGACATTGCGCAGTGAGATCAACTGGGCCAGAAACCGCTGGTGGCGGGGAGATCGAAGAGATTTGGGCATTTAGGTGAACCGGTCAGGTAGAGACCGGCTCAGCGACTAATCCCCGTTTCGGATTATCCCATTTTGGGATATTCTGCCTTGGATCCAGCGATCAACATGCGAGGTTCGCGGCAGACATGAATCGATCAACGGGAACAGATAGGACTCAAAGCTCAACACTGCTCGACGAAGTCCCTTGGTCTGACCGTCTTACCGCCTACGACAGGGCGCACTTTACCATCTATATGAGGCTCCTGGACGCCTCAGCCGATGAGGCGCCCGAAGAGGAAATGGCCCAACTGATCCTCGGCATTGATCCGGCACTTGAACCGGAGCGCGCCAGGAAGGCGCTTCGTAGTCATCTCGACCGTGCGAACTGGATGGTGACGAGCGGCTACAAGGAATTGTTCGCCAGCTGACAAATTCGCAGTGCTCGGTCATAGAAGCAGGCAGTTCCTGTGCCATTGGTCAGGCTGATCGGGGCCTGCACCACAGACGCGCCGGCAAAATGGACCCGGTGGCGAGCACAATTCAGTTCCCAGGAAATCGGGTTTTGGCAATTGTCCGAGCGTCTGACGTGATAGAAGGTTCCGCTCTGTCTGGATGGGTATTAGCCCGGAGCAGCACTCCATATCGTACCGGCGCTCGACGAAGGGTCCACCTCTTCGCTTTCAAGCCGCATAACCGATAGCCATCGCCCTAAGTCAAGGGTTAGAGATTACCGGCAGGCAGGTATGCAAGCGGGCCATCCTCGGAAACTATATAACCGCACGACTAGCTCGTCAGCGACGAAACACCCGCTCGAGCACCCATAGACTATGATCACCGGCGCGGACTGGAAGAATACGGCTGCATCGCCCGAGCCGGCGGAACAGAAGATCTCGGCATCCAGTCAACGCTCGATACAAAGCGCGCGATCGAATGGCCCGAGCACAAGGGGATCAAAAAGCTTCTCAGAGAATTGAGGACCCTTCGGACCCCAAAAGGGCTATAGCCTGATTTTGGGTTCGCACGCCTAGCTTCTTCTTGGCATTGTCCAAATGAAAAGCGATCGTGCGTGGCTTGATGCCCAAGATGCGGCCGGTCACCCAGGCTGAATTACCCCGCGCTGCCCACCTCAGGCACTCATATTCGCGGGATGTCAGCGAAATCCCATCCACTGTTCGATCGCTCGGCAATTTGCGGCGAACGCAACGATGAAAGCAGGCCGCCATCAGTTGAAGAGCTTGTTCGTACCGCTCAGCGACCCGAAGAAATACTGGACGAGGCTCATCGGCGGCAAAAGTAACCGCAGCGATGCGGCCGCGGAGATCGACAACTGGGATCGTCAAACCGCAGCAGATGCTGAATTGAGCCGCCTCATCGAATAGCTGCTGTTGAGCCGGCGACATTTTATCGCCTCCCAAATTCGATCCCCAGTGAAACGGGCAGCCGCCATTTCGAGCACGCAAGACCACAGGATCGAGTTTCTCATACTGATTTTCCAGATACTGTCTGGTCCAGCGGGGTGGATAGTTTGAAATTAACCTCGGTTTGCCGGAAGGCCGTGCTGGCAAGGAGAGGTAGGCAAAGAAGATTAGGTCAAGTCGTCCGGCCGCCTCAGCCATGGCATCCCGGAAATCTGCCTCATCGATACTCTGTGACAGTCTTTCAAGGAATGTCTCGAAAACAAGTGGCATGTCCCTCGTCATCGTCGCGCTCGATTCTTCCTCTTTCTGCACGCCTTCCGGCTGCGTCGTGTATGTCCCGACAAACGTGATTGAATTCGCGGGCGTCGCTGGGCTGACCGGGCTCCAGAATGCTGCCACACTTCGATCTTCGTCGGTCATCCCAATCATGCTGGGCTCACCCGATGGGCGTCTGGCAGACGCCTCGTGATCTCAACAGCTCAATCAGAGAATCTCCATGCATTAAATCATGACCGCCCCTGCACCGTCCAAATCAGGAGAAATCATCCTGCGCTGACCAAAAGCCATCATTGACCCCAGCTTTTGCAGGAATTTGGGTCGGCATTAGCATAACAATTCGGATGGCCGCTCATCCCCCACCCGGGGCGCCGTGATCCGCAAAGAAGTGTTGCGATGCTTTCTTTTCTTTGTAGGCAAGTCGTCTCAACAATATTAAAATGCCTTTCCTTGTGAACAGGGTGGCGTGTGAGTGTCGTCCTTTTATATACCTGACGTGATAATATTCACCGCAATGATTATTCTGCTCTTTGTGATGTGAAGGAAGATATCTTCGGCATTGCCGCACTTTGGAACCGGCGACCGTGGCCCGCTGCAATGATGTAAAGGGCACGTCTAAGCTCAATCTGCATCGGAACGTGCAGATGACCTTTACCAGACCCTCGATTCCGCACGGGCCATAATGATACTGATTACGTGGGTCAAAAAGGGCGCCCTGCCGGCGGGGAGGTACACCCGCAGGGCGCGCCGCACAGAGGTCCTGGTCGTTGGGCAACAGGACAGCGGCGGCAGAACTGATTCGGTTACAAATCGTGACTGAAATAGCCCGGAGCATGCTCAAGATCAGATATCTGGAATTCAACAGTTTTGGGTCTGCTCGGCGCAGTAGCGCGCAGGGACATGCCTGCCTCCGGACTCGCTCCTTCGCGATCGCAAAATCATACGGCACCCTCGGCCTTCAGCGCGCGATAGGTGGTATCGACCGACTTTACCGTCGCGTCGACAATGATGTCGATCTCTTTTCGGGTAATGATCAGGGGGGGTGCATAACCGAGGATGTCGCCATGTGGCATGGCCCGTCCGATGACACCATTCTCAAACAGAGCAGCTGCAGTGCGCACCCCGACCTGAAGGTCGGGTTCGAATGGTATCCTTTGTTTTGGGTCCCGCATCATCTCTACGGCCGACAGGATACCCACTCCGCGAACTTCACCAACGATGGGATGTCCCGCCAGCTCGGCCTTCATCCGGTCTTGCCAATACGGTCCAACATTGCGGACATGCTCCAAAATATTTTTTTCGTTAAGCAGTCGGATATTGGCGAGCGCGGCTGCGGCACAAAGCGTGTGCCCCGAATATGTCCAGCCGTGGCCGAGTGCGCCGTGCTTCTCAGTTCCTTGTTCCAAAATCGACCAGACACGGTCGCCAATGATTGACCCGGAGATGGGGAGATAGGCGGAACTCAAACCCTTTGCGATGGTCACGAAATCCGGACGCATGTTATACAGGTGGGAACCGAACTTCTCGCCGGTTCGCGCGAAGCCGCACACCACTTCATCGGCGATTAGAAGGATATCGTATTTGTCGAGCACCGCTTGAATGGACGTCCAGTACCCTGTGGGGGGCGGCACAATACCTCCTGTCCCAAGTACCGGCTCTCCGATAAAAGCTGCAACCGTTTCCGGTCCTTCGGCCAGGATCAAGGCTTCAAGCTCATCGGCACAGCGCCGGGAGAACGCTTCCTCGCTCTCCTCGATACGCGCCTGGCGGTAATAGTGCGGCGTGGTTGTATGGCGCACCAAATCCAGAGGCAGGTCGAAGAAATTGTGAAAGAAGGGAAGGCCAGTTAGGCTACCCGTGACCAATCCAGACCCGTGATAGCCGCGATTTCGCGAGATGATCTTTTTCTTTTCGGGCCGGCCAAGAATGTTATTATAGTACCAGACCAGCTTGATGTTGGTTTCGTTAGCATCGGAACCGGAGAGGCCGAAATAGACCCTTCGCATGTTCTGACCGAAATACTCGACCACGGCCTCTGCCAACAGGGCGACCGGCTCCGTACCTTGGCTGGCATAGACGTGTGCGAACGGCAATTCGTGTGCTTGCCTGGCAATGGCCTCGGCGATCTCCGTGCATCCATATCCCATGTTGACGCAGTAGAGTCCTCCGAAACCGTCGAGGCTCCTTCGGCCTTCGGTGTCCCAGATATAGACGCCTTCCGCACCGGCCATAATCCTATTTGGCGTTTCGCCTCGGCTGTGCTTGGCCAAATGCGTAGAAGGATGGAAGACGAAGCTTCTATCCTTCTCCCGGAGTTGCTCGGTTCCCAGATTGCTCAAGCGCATGTCCCTCTCCTCGCGATAAATTGGCGGAGGGCACTCGGCCAGCCACCTGTTTAGCAAATAGCATACCGGAAACGTCCCTTGAGTTTCTCGGGAATGCAGGTTATTCGCCGTGGAATTCGCGGGATCGGCCCGAATTGCCGTGAAAACTAAGGCGTCACCTTCGCCTTAGCCGAGGGTCGGGGGCGCGTCCTGCAAACACGAACAGCTTACGACGCGCATGCGCCCAGCATAGTGCCCGATTAGCGGGCGATATTGACGGATGAATAGCGCTCGGGACGCTGTTCCCGCCGGCCGCGCGAGGCACGATAGAGCGCCGGCGGCCATGTTCCGCCGAACTGCCGGTCATCCCTTACATTCTGACGGTCCGGATCGGTCTTGCCCTTCCAAGGGTGGTAATGCAGGTGATCAGGGGCAAAGCACATTCGCCTCGATCAGCAGGCAGCGGGTTCCGTGCCGCGGCACAGGCTCCAACCTGGTTGGCCAGCGCTGAGAGGCTGAGGTCGTGCCCTCGCGCATATTGATCGCTTTGGCGGTGCGGCGGCTGGTGCTCGGCAGACTTCTCGAAGGAGCATAGCCAGAAGGTTCGGCCCGGCAAAGACGCGCGGCGAGAGCTCCTTGCCATCGACATCTTGATTCGCAGCCGACCAGCGCCGCCAAGTTCTATCGTCAGCGTGTTGCCTTTCTTGCGATCGCAAATTCGTGGTTGCTGCGCAGGGCGAGCCGAGCTGCGGCTCGCAGGAGGCGGCAGCATGCCTCCATCAATGCTGGCCGCTCGTGCAGTCTCGAAACGCTGGATCAAGCCTCAAACGTCGAACAGCCGCTCCTTTTCCTCGCGAAACCAGCGCCCTCGCGCGACGTGATCTTGTCTGACGATCCGACGCTTCGAGCGGGGCTCCTCTAATAGGTTGCACATGACCTGCAGCTTTCAGCCAAACTCAGCAAATCGGACGTCTCTTCTTATCATCGCTCGGCAAGCTCGGAACACGCTGGCGGACGTTGCTAAGGCTAGTCGCCGCCAGCGGATGGCGAGGATGTTTGGGCGGCTAAGTGCTTTTAGGTGGGCGATTATAAGCCGAGATCGCGATAGGTGCTTTCGCCATAGCTCCTGGCGCCATCGCCACGCTGAGCGTTTGAAAGCCGATGAAATTCGCTCGGCCAATTGGCTAGCGCGTGCTTGATGGCCTTCATCTTGAACGGCACGTGCACAACACATTTGTCCCTGATGATAGGCGGACAGCTCACATCTTGTTGCCGCGAGCCGTTAAGGTTTGCTGCGATTATCGGCAGACCTAGATCAAGAGCCAATTCCATTTCCCAGCGCACGAAGCGAAAAAGGTTTTTCGTCTTCTCACCGATCAGGACAAGTACCTGGCTCGATCCATTCATTCTGTTGCGAAGATTGCGTTTAACATAATCTTCGTCCTGTGCTCGGCTCGTCATATTGTCCAGATCGTGAGCGTTCGCGAATTCAAAACTCACATTCTCGCTGGCGTTCCACCCTTTCATAAAGCGGTATGCCCAAGCGTCTTCATCGCCGTCAAATATTACATAGGTCGGATCGCTGTATGCCATTGTTGTCTCTTAGTTGTTTTGACGAGCAACCCACTGGGTGTGCTCCCGTGAGAAAGCCAGTTCGGCTTCGTTCACCGCGGCGGAGAATGCCTCATCCGAGTTGGCGTCCGTAATAAGGTCGGCAGTCAAGCCGATCTCGTGAGCTGTCAACGTGTAAGCCGATGCCAATTCGTTAAATTTCTTGATCTGGGTCCACCCGATAAGGGAGGCGGCGATGACAATTAGCGGCTCGGTCGGCCAGCCTGGCATCGCGGGGTCAGCGATGCGTACTACGATGAACGAGAATCCCAGAGCGTATGCAAAAATACCAAGGCCCATCCAGACTTTCGCGGACCTCTTGTTCGAGCGCGCCTTCTTCTCGTACCACTTCCGTTGGTCGCAGATTCGTCTCTGCAGATATAGGTCTTTTCGTTCTTTTCGCGGGGAGTCCCTTATCGACATCATCTCGTCCGTTGTTTGGGGCGATGCTGAATCGGTGCCGCTCAACGCGCTACCAAGGTGACGATTGCTATCAAGGATATCTTCCATGAGCTTTCGAAAATCAGCTCTGGCGTCAGCCGCGCGCGCGTCATCGAACGGCTGTGCTCGCATCGCGAAGCGCCAAGTCAATGTCTTCACCGACTCTGCCAGAGCTCGAGCCTGATACCAGACCTGCTCGGGCTTTGTGACCGACCGGAAAATGAGGACTCCCATTGAGCAAAGAAATACCGCAGCATAGACACCGAAATAGGCTTTTGATGACGACAAGTCCAAAGAGAGCACCGACGCTAAAAAAAGAAGAACGTACTCTGCCCGGATCAGGCGGAGAAACGTCGCCTGCTGCTCGTTGGATGCCACGTCGGCGCTATTATAGAGTCCAGGATATTTCATTTTTGAAGCACACCAGTCTATTTTGTGGCGGTAAATTCTTTAAGCCAGGATTTGGCAAACGTGAGGTTAGCAGTCGAGCTTACAGAGCCTATTCTTGAGCGAGGCGCGGTCCCTCTGTTCATAAACAGGAATGCAGGTCCTGTCCCATCAATGTAAGGGTATAGGCCCAAAAATTCTTGCCCGGAGAATGTTTCCGAAGAATTTTTTGCCACGGGCAGAACCGCTACCGCGGTCCGAAACCCATCGAAAAAGCCAAGCTCCCAAGGCATCCATCTGGATCCTGGAGAATTGTTTGAATGCACATAGATAAGCGTCTTTGACTGCCTCATACGGGTCCGCAGCAACTCGGCGGTGGCCGAGGAGACCTTTGTGCGGTCCAGTTGTGAATCTTCGACCCAATCTACGTAAGCAGTGAACCCAAGCTCCTCGAAAATTCGCTTCACACCGAGAATGATCTCTGCGTCCTTGAAAGAATGTGACAGAAAAACGTCGAATGACGATCTGGCTGTAGCTGCGGCCGTCTCTTCCTTTAGAACGATCGATGCGGCTCTATGTCCTCGACTGGCATTCGCAACTCTTTTCAGCTCTGCCTCGGTCAGTAGCACTATTCAAATCCCCCCATGATCTGTTCGCAATCTATGAACTTGACGCCCATTCGATTAAGCGACCCTTGTCTTGTGAAAACTGGCACCATGCTCTCCAGCCGGTAGCGCAACCTCCACCTTCTCAAAGACCACGTCGGGTGGCAGGAGTGACGGGCCTTGTCACCCACCTACGCGACCCCGGCACAGCCATGCTCTTCGCTTAGAAGGCTGCGGAGACCAGCAATGTCAAACAGGACAGACGATCTCCTAATCTCGATCAGCAACGAACTTAGGACGTAAAAACGCGATGGAGCGATCTCCGAATGTCCGCAGGCGTCGAGGGCCGGGTTGGTCGCCAAGGCCGAGCGGGCCAGCTTGCACTCCCGCTACCCGTCGGCTTGCCAAACCCTCGCTGTAGATTCGCCCCCTACACGGATGCGCTGACCGCGACTAAGCTCAATCGCCACTGATCGCCAATCCAGGGCGAAAGTTCCCCCCTTGAAGTAGCGGTAGAGGCATTTTTCGGCACTTCGCATCTTAGATATGGACGCCTCCTCAACCAGGCACGATCCGGTTTGGCTTCTCGCCGTAACCGTGCTGGCCAAGTGCGTCCGATGGCTGCTTCGATCCGTCTCCTGGAATGATCGGTTCCAGATTGCTCAAGCGCATCGTCCTTCCTCGCCATCATAGCGCTCGGCCACGTTTTTCCAGCAATTACTATACCGCAAATGTCCCTTGAGTTTCGTCGGAATGGGCGCCTTTTGCCGACGAATCTACGGGATCCGTGCCAAACACCGTTGAAACTTAAAATTTCGGTTTCACCGTTGCCTCAGGGCGGACAAAGGTATCGGTGAATTGGACTTCACTGGTTTCGTGACGACAAGGCTATAGTATTGATCAATCCCCAAGCCTGCCTGCAGCAGTCCCTCCATGAAATCCTGATAGGCGGCCATAGAACGAGATGCGACCCGCATCAGATAATCCACGCGCCCCCCAATTGCCCAGCAGTCCAGGATTTCCGGAACCTCTTGGATTGCAGTTTCGAAGAGTCGTTGGTCCTCAAGACGATGACGATCCAGCACGACCTCCACCATCACAAAGATCATGCCGCCGATGAGGGCAGGACTCAGTCGCGCATAAAATCCCTCAATAATCCCTGCGGCCTTGAGTGCTCGGAGCCGCTCCGAACAGGCGGACGCCGAAAGATGAACTCGTTTTGCAAGCTCACTTTTTGAAATCCGACCGTCTGCCTGAATTTCGGAGAGAATCCGGACGTCCCAACTGTCGAGTTGCACGGGATCGGGTTTCGACTTCATAACCTATGCTCTCAAGCAGCGATCGAGATCGCGTTGTGTGCCGATCAATTCTATCATCAATTGAAACGACCGAATGTAGCAGTGGAAGGCATCCGTTCCAGGCCCGAGATGTGCCAGAATGGGGTACGAAAATCAGCTGAGGGAGGGCGATCAGCTGAAAAAAGCTGCAGAAGTAGTTTGGCTATCGCCCCGACGCCTAACGGGGCAATGATGCAGCTGGAGAGGATAGCCGGCCGCGGCGGAGACCTCCTGATAGAATAGATAACCCATTTACTGAACTCCGCTGCCGTACTTGATAGACGCCGCGACGGCATTCGAGCCTCGATCGCGTGTACGGCATATTCAATGCAGTATTCACTGGCACATTCAGCTATTGGAGTGAATTGAAGGCCTTGCTCGTCCGGCTCGCCGAGGCGCATGGCACCGCAAATGCCGCTCGTCTTACGGCTTGCCCGACAATTTGGCGCGGGAGTCTGGCCGAAATCGCTCAACGGAAAGACTCAAACGCCGATGTTGCGTGCGATGCTGTCTGCCGCCATACGCTTCCGCCATTCAAGAGGCCCGGAATTGTGAATGGAGTTTCCCTCAACATCGACAGCCATGATGACAGGCATGTCCTGCACCTCGAATTCATAGATGGCTTCCATGCCCAGGTCTTCAAAGGCAACGATCCGCGCCGCCTTGATCGATTTTGAAATCAGGTAAGCAGCGCCACCCACTGCAGCAAGGTATGGCGTTCTGTGTCTTACAATCGACGCGATGGCCGCCGGTCCTCTCTCCGCTTTGCCCACCATCGCGAAAAGGCCGGTTTCGGCGAGCACCTTGTCCGTAAAATCGTCCAAGCGGCTGGAGGTTGTTGGACCGGCAGGTCCAACGACCTCATTTCTCACTGCCCGGACGGGACCGACGTAGTAGATCACGCGTCCCCGCAGATCGACTGGAAGCGGCTTGCCGGCATCGATCAGTTCGACCATTCGTTTGTGGGCAGCGTCACGGCCCGTCAGCATCTTTCCAGACAGCAGGAGCGTTTCACCGCAGCGCCACGATGCCGTCTCTTCCTTCGTCAGCGTATCTAAATTGACCCGCCGGACGCCGGCTGGGTTCAATTCGTCGGCTCCGATGTCGGGCCATTCGCGCAAATCGGGCGGCTGGAGGCTGATGGGTCCAGAGCCGTCCAAAGTGAACTTCAGGTGCCGGTTGGCGGCGCATTGCGGGATGAGCGCCACAGGCTTGGACGCTGCATGAGTAGGATAGGTCGCAACCTTGATGTCAACGACTGTCGTCAGACCACCAAGGCCTTGGGCGCCGATACCAAGCGCGTTGATCCGCTCATAAAGCTCAATCCGCAGCCCCTCCTCTGCGCTTGACGCCCCCCTTGCGATCAGTTCCGCCATATCGATGGGCTCGTTCATGGCCTCCTTGGCCAGCAGCATCGCCTTTTCAGCGCTACCACCGATGCCGACAGAGATCAGTCCAGGTGGACACCACCCGCTGCCAAGAGTCGAAACGGTATTGACCACCCAGTCGGAAACGGACGCGCTGGGATTGAGGGTGGTAAAACGTGCCTTGTTCTCCGACCCGCCGCCTTTTGCGGCGATGGTGATCTCAATCTGGTTACCTTGCACCAGGTCGACATGGACAACTGCCGGCGTGTTGTCTCGGGTGTTGACCCGTCTAGCGAGGGGATCCGCAACGATCGATGCCCGAAGGGGATTGTCCGGATCGAGATAGGCTTGACGTACGCCCTCATTCACAAGATCAGCGAAACTGGCCGTTGACTTAATGCGGGCATCCATGCCGACCTTTGCGAAGACAACCACAAGTCCGGTGTCCTGACAAATCGGGCGCCGCCCAAAGGCCGCCATGCGGGAGTTCAGCAGAATCTGACCTATGGCATTCTTCGCAGACGGGCTCTGTTCTCGCGTGTATGCGTGAGAAAGAGACCGGATATAATCTGGAGGATGATAGTACGAGATGTACTGAAGGGCGTCGGCGACGCTCCTTGTGATGTCGCTACCGGCTATGGTCCGTGTTCTGTTTCCCACCGGATTTTATCCAAATGAACCGAGGCCATTGACCATTTTCAGAATCTGGAAGCTTCGCACCCCCTGCTCGCCGCCTTCATATCCATAGCCACTTTGCTTGACGCCTCCATAAGGGGCATCCGCGGAAACCCCTTTCAGGTAATTCACACTAACAGCGCCCGCAGAAAGACCGCTGACAAGCTTCTGTTGCGTATCGGCCGCGCCAGTAAACAAGTAGGCGGCCAGACCGTACTCCGTGGCGTTGGCTTCATCGATCGCCTCTTCGATCGTATCGAAAGGCGCCACAGTGAGGATCGGTCCGAACGGCTCTTCATGAAGCACTGTCGCTTCCTTCGGTACGCCCGTCAGGATGGTTGGCGGCCAGTAAAATCCCGGTCGGTCAAGGGGGATGCCACCGATCTCGATGCGGGCGCCGCCTTCTACCGCATCCTTGGTCAGGCGCTGCATGGCCTCTATTCGCCGCGCGTTTGCCATTGGCCCCATTTGCGTTGCAGGGTCATCCGGTGGTCCGATCCTGATTTTTAGGACCGCCTCCGTAATCCGGAACAGGAATTCCTCATAGCGGGATCGGGCGACAAGAATCCTGCTGGGCGCATTACAACTCTGGCCCGCGCACTCGAATTTGTATTCCGAAATAGCCGGTATCGCCTTTGCCAGATCCGCATCTTCGCACACAATAACCGGGGAATGTCCACCGAGCTCAAGGATGCAGCGCTGCAGATTATTCGCGGCCAGCGTGGCCAGCTGTTTTCCAACAGCGGTCGACCCCGTGAACGTCAAGACTTTCACAATTGGCGAACTGAGCAGATGCCGCGATATATGCACAGGAACACCGAACACCAGGTTGACCACGCCTTCCGGTATCCCTGCTTGACGCAAAGATTCCACGATATGGACAGCCACGCTTGGCGTCTCCTCGGCCCCTTTGAGGATCACCGGGCAGCCTGCCGCCAGCGCGGGGGCGAGCTTGCGGGCGATGAGAACGGCCGGATAGTTCCACGGCGTAAAGGCAGCGACGACACCGAGCGGCTCCGGGACGATCATCCTGTTCGGGCCTAACGGAATCGGGACCGATAGCTCATCGGCATGCCGGCCGTTCCATTCCAGCGTTTCGACTGCGCGAGCGTATTCCCCTGTCGCTTCGGCAATCGTCTTTCCCTGTTCGGACGACAGGTCCCTGGCTGCGACGCCAGCCTTCTCTGCCAGAATGCTAGCGGCAGAGACGAGGATCTCGCCACGCTCTTTGGCGGATCGGGAAGACCACGCCTTGCGGCTGCGTTCTGCCGAAGCAAGAGCTTCATCCAAGTCCGAAAGCGTAGCCGAGGCTACCGAGGCAAATACCTTCTCCGTCGCCGGGTTGATCACCGGCAAAGTGGCTAGGCTACCACCGGCTCGCCATTTGCCATTAATGAAGAGCTCGTAGCTCTTGGCGTCGGACATCGCGGGCACCACTTGACTGTTTCTTGCCGTACGAGCGCGGTTTCGATATCGAAACTGCTGAACTCGCTTGAGCCAGTTTCATCGCGATGGTCGCGGCGGGTCAAATATCGATTAGCGCCTAAATCCATCTGGAATCCAGATCGAATGTTCCGATGGCATGGAAGTCATGCCGTTGTTTACAGATCGATGGTTCTCAGGTCGCGTCAGGAGCCGATGCTACCCAGCCCCGGCTCTCAATCAATTCTCTGGCGACCTTCGGAATGAGCTTGCGGACCGCAGAAACGGCCGCAGAGCGCTCATCTTTGGGATTTACAGCAAGCACCACGGAGCGGGTAATCACCGGATCGACGATCTTGACGGTCCGGACCAGCCCTTGGGAAGCTTCTTTCTGAACCGCAGACGGGGCGAGAATAGAATGCGCTTTTCCCTCTACGACCATGTTGATGATCGTTGAGAGGGAGTCCACTTCAAACTTGACGTCCAGCGCGCAACCGTGTTGTGCGACGACATCAGCCACCGAACGCCTGACATTGTTGTTGCGCATGGGAACCGCCAGGGGGAATGCATGCAGGTCGGCCAGAGATATCGCATCTTCAAACGGTGGCTCGCCGGACGGAACCACCAGACAAAGGTCTTCGCGCGCTAGCACCGTCATTCGCCCCACACTGTCTGCGGTGCGGTACAGAACCGCCAGATTGAAGCGTCCAGCCGCCATCCATTCCTCTAGCGGTCCCGTCATACCCTCGACCATCTTGAGGGACACCTTGGGCAGTTCGTTTCTCACCGTCTCAAGCAGCGGACCGCTCAGGACGCGAGCAGCTCCAGACGGAATGCCAATAGTCACCTCCCCGGCAGGGGAAGCGGCTGTGTTGGTCAATTCCACCTCGGTAAGTCGAATTTCTTTGAGAATTGCCCGCGCCCGCTCGAGCAGTTTGGCTCCTGACGCCGTCACGCTCACGCCGGTCCTGTCGCGTATCAGCAGCTGAGTGCCGAAGCCTTCCTCCAATTGGCGTACATGCAGACTCAGCGCACTCTGGGCGACATTCAGAAAGCCAGCGGCCTTCGTGAAACTGCCTGCTTCGACCACGCCAACGAAGTATCTTAACTGCCTGATTTCCACGGGTACTCTTCCGAGGGCGGACTGCAATTGACGTAATCTATCTTGAAACATGATGGCGCGACAGCAATAATTGTGCCGAGCTGCTGACGCTTGCTGTCGTCGTCCCAGTCTTGTTGATCAACCCGCTGAGGACTCAAACGGTCAACTCGGCGCCCGGATCCGTCGCGATGATTTCTCGGGCCCTTCGAATAACCGGTGGATCGACCATCTTTCCGTCCAATGCGAACGCGCCTCTGCCTTGCGCCGTCGCATCTTTTTCCGCCGCGAGGACACGACGGGCCCACTCGAGTTCCTGTGGGCTTGGTGAGAAAGCCTCATTGAATATGGCAACCTGATTTGGATGGATCGCCAAAGCTCCGGTAAAGCCAAGCCGCCGCGCATGGGCCGCGGCCTCACGAAGTCTATCATTGTCTGAGAACTCGCTGATACTTCCTATGAAACCAAGCGGTAGCAAGCCAGCGGCGCGAGCCGCAAACAGAACGGAAAGATTCGGTGTCAAAAGAAGGTCGAATTCCGGGGCACCGCCAACAGAGGCACTGAAGTCTTCAGGACCCAGCGCCATTGCAACCATCCTAGGATGGGCCGACGCAATGGCTGAGAGACTTTGCAATGCTGCCGCAGCCTCGATCTGGGCAAGGAACCGGATTCGACCCAGCGCAAGGTTTCTTTCTCGTTCAAGTTCCGATACCGCATTCGCGATCTCTACTACCCACGCTGCCGAATCCGTCTTCGGAAGGACAAGTGCATCAACACCCGCCACTACGGCTGCATCGAGATCGGCCGCCAAGGCACGCAAACCGCGATTCACGCGAACTAAAACACATGCGCCCCTGCCGCCCACCTTTGCCACGGACGCAGAAAGCTGGCGCCGTGACTCATCTTTTTGATCCTGGGGAACGGAGTCCTCGAGATCGAGTATGACGCCATCTGCCCCGCGCTCATGAGCCGCCTCCACAAAGCGCGGAACATGAGCGGGAACGAAGAGCAGAGATCTCCAGCGGGGAGCAGCCATCGGGCTTTCAACGGCCTGAACGGCGTCATTCATGAAATCGCCTTTGCGGTCGATTCTAGCGCGGGCGCAGTCAGTGAGCTTGCTGGGCGGCCGTGGCACTCGGAGCGGCCCAGACTAGGTATGCACTCCGTAAATCGTGATCGCGCTCCCCTCCCGACAACAGGCACGCTCATGCTGACGCGGCTCTTGCGCGCAAACCTGCTCGAACCTCCTCGCGGACAGCCTCCGTATGCGCACCAAGGCCCGGAACTGGGCGCAGCGAGGGGCGCTCAGAGTTGAAGATCGCCGCCGGGGCGATCGTCTCTACCGTTCCTTCAGGTGTGCCAATCTCAACCCTGCGAACATGTGGATGCCTTGAAATGTCCGCCACTTCGTTCAGTCGCCCATATGCCAAACCGGCCGCCTCAAGCTCCTGCATTGCTTCGTGGCTGGACAATTTGGAAAATCGTCTTTCAACGATCTCATCAAGTTCCTCACGGTGACCCAGGCGCTCCATGTTGTCGGCGAAACCAAGTGCACGAGTGAGCTCAGGTCGCTTCAGGAATTTCTCGCAGAAATTCACCCATTCCCGATCATTCTGGACGGAGAAGATGACGTCTTTGCCATCGGAGCAGCGATAGGCACCATACGGCGCCAGTGAGGGGTGTTTCACGCCCGCGCGTACCGTCTGGTAGCTGCTGTAGTCGTGCTGAAGAACCGGCACATTCATCCAGTCTGCGACGGCATCGAACAGGGACACCTGAATGCTAGCCCCCTCGCCAGTGACCTCGCGATGATACAGAGCCTGGAGTATGGCGCTATGTGCTGTCATACCTGCCGAGATATCGCAAACCGACACCCCTACTCTGGCGGGACCCTGTTGCGTACCGGTGATCGCACACAGACCAGTTTCGGCTTGGACGATGAGATCATAAGCCTTGAGGTGAGAAAATGGCCCACCCTCCCCAAATCCCGAAATGTCGCAGGTGATTAGCCGCGGAAAACGGCGACGCAGATCCGCAGATCCGAAGCCGAGTTTTTCGATGCTGCCTGGCTTCAGATTCTGGATAAAGACGTCAGCAGCAGCAACAAGCGTGTCCAGCACGGCACGGTCCGCCTCCAACTTCAAATCCAAGCATACTGACTCCTTACCTCGGTTGAGCCAAACGAAATAGGCGCTTTGCCCCCGCACTAACTTATCGTATTTCCGGGCAAAGTCTCCCTCAGGCCTCTCAACCTTGATCACCCGGGCGCCTGCATCGGCAAGACGAGACGATGCATACGGTGCAGCAACGGCCTGCTCCACAGCTACGACGTTGATCCCCTCAAGAGAGTTCTGCATGCAACACCGCGCTCTTCATCCAACATTTTCGTTTTGAGCCCGACGACGATTCAGCATCGCCAGCAACCGATTCTGTTCATTGCCCACGATCGAGAATGCCTCGTCGACTCCCATTCCAGGCTTCGCAAGCATCATGTCTGCCTGGGTCGCCACCGATATGTGGACGGAAGCCTGGGCAGAGAGATCTGTCTCCGTACAGCTTCCTCCAACGTACGCGCCTACCTTGTTCTCCTTACACAGGAGCACAGCACGTGCCGTGTCAGCCAATGAGCCGACATCAGGCGTCTTGATTTGAATGAGATGCGCGGCCTTCGCTTCGGCAAAGAGCCGAATATCCTCAAGCGTGTTGCACCTTTCGTCCACGACAATGCGAGCGGTGGAACCCCGGTTGTCCAAAATTGATACGATGTTGGCGTAGTTCTCAATTTGAGCTTGCGTCGAACCAAAATCCGCCGGGGACTCGACATTGACGGTGAAACCCGGAACAGTATCGGCGACCCTGCAGATAAAGTCGGCGATGAGTTGCGGCTCCAGGCCGATTTCCTGGCCGATCCAGCCATACACATCGAAATGCAGCACCGGATGATACCCCGGGCGGCCAATTTGGCGCGTCCGCGCCGCAACCCACTTCACGAACTCCATGAAGGCCTGGCCCTCGACGCCGAATTTCTGCCGTGAGTTGATCAGGCCGTGGGGAAGCACATCCACGGCTCTCAAAATCATCTTGTCGACGTTAATTTCGCGAACATCGCCGCTCTGGCAGTAAATCGGGACCCTACGCGTCGGCAGCGGCAAATCAAATTCGGCACATATGACCTCTGCCATCGTCTTTCGGCGAAGATGGGCCACCGCTCGGAGCAGCGCTTGGCTGACCCCATACTCAACCGCGAGGGGTAGCCGTTTATGTTTGTGAGGTTGGAATACATGGCCGCATGCTTCCAGGTAGCGAGACGCATCAACATCGAGAAGCCGCGGCGCAACGACGCGTGACGTTAAATCCGAAATTTGATCGACGTCAAACAGCGAATCGCGTCCGCCAGCACCAGAGTATTGGACGCCCATCATGTCGCCCCAGACAACGCTGTCTTCGGACAGGACAAGCCCAATGCTGAGCGACAATGCTGGATGCCGAATGAAATCGAAACCAGGCGTTATCGGTTCGCCGACATACAAAAAGCCGTCCTGCACCGCGCCGGACCGAATGGCGGCCTGATCGTCATAGAAAAATGCTCCATTGCCAAGCGCGACAAGCACTTCTTTGATCTGCACTTTATTCCCTCGATTTGTCGGACGGCGTTGACGTGGGGTGCAGTTCTGTATGCGCCTCTGCCCTTGAGTTCGCCAATATAATGTTCCGGGCGGTACCATCGCGTTCTCAGATGGCCGACGGCTCCATGGAGCTCTGCAGCAGTCTTTTGAAGCGCGCGGAGTAGTGCCAGAAGCAGACGCCGCTATCAGAACCCCTGACCATCGCCTCCATGCGCCGGTGGTACAGCCAGCTTGGCGCGCTCGACGTCCCTCCTAACGCCAGGACAGAATAGGTCCGCGTGTTGTGTAGTTAAGTTGCGGATCATTTTAATTTCCACGTCCCCCAGGTGGTGTAGCTCGGCGGTAGCGAAGCCGCTCGCGAGCGCTCCCTCGATAGCGCTGTAGCGAGCGAGCGGCTTTGCGGTAGTCATCGACGGTTCGCCGGTAAGGTCGGGGTTGCTGGCCAACATGGTACGAAGGAACCATCGATGACAGACGACATTATGAACTGCGCGCGCTCGTGGAGAAGACTCCGGACTGCGATCTCTTGCGCGAGATGATTGGCTTTGCCACCGAGCGGCTGATGGAGCTGGAGGTTGCGGCTGCCACCGGCGCCGCCTATGGCGAGAGGAGCCCGTTGCGCACGGCCCAGAGCAACGGCTATCGCGAGCGCGACTGGCAGACGCGCGCCGGAATCGTCTGCGCATCCTCAAGCTCAGGAATGGCTCCTATTTCCCCGGGTTTCCTCGAACCACGCCTCCGCATGGCCGAGAAGGCGCTGACCGCCGTCATCCAGGAGCCTACGTCCAGGGTATCTCGACCCGCTCGGTCACGATCTGGTCAGGCCATGGGCATGAGCCGCATCTCCAAGAGCCAGGTCAGCTGGCTGTACGAAGATATCGACGGCAAGGTCAAAGCGTCCTTCAAAGCCCCATCGAGGGCGACTCGCCCTACCTATGGATCCACGCTACCTACCTGAAGGCGCGCCGCGGCGGTCGGATCGTCTCAGTCGCCGTGTTCATCGCTGTCGGCGTCAATGCAGACGCCCGGCGCGAGGTGCTGGGCATGAAGGCCGGCACCTCTGAGGCCGAGCCGATCTGGACGGAGTTTCTGCGCAAGCTGACCCGTCGCGGCCTGCGCGGCGTCAAGCTCGTTGTCTCCGATGCCTATGAAGTCATCAAGGCGGCCGTGCCAAGGTGCTGTGCGCGACGTGGCAGAGGTTGCCGCGTCCACTTCAGTGAGGAACGTGTTGGCCATGCGGGTAGAGCGGGCGCCGCGTCGTCGCCACGCCTTCGCCTAGGAAGCGCCCGAGGCCGCAAGCACGCAGTGGCGAGCCTTCGCCGACCAGATCCGACCGAAGGTGCCGCGAAGGTGCCGAAGCTGGCGACAATCATGGACGACACCTTTCCCTAAGGAGCACCGCGCCAAGCTGCTTTCGACCAACCCGATCGAGCGCCTCAATGGCGAGATTGCGGATTCCGATGATTTACCGGACGGCATTCCGATCAAAAACCGGACGCGATTCCGAGAATTAGCCGGACGCGATTCCGATTAAATACCGGACAGTTTTGAAGCCTGGATAGTGCCTTTGGGTCAGCAACCTGGGCATGCATTTCCTCACGGTAGAGGAGAGACGCATGCCGAAGAGAAGAAGGCTGACCATGAGACAATTGAGACAACTGCTTCGACTAAGCGCGGACGGCATAAGCGTTCGCGACATTGCCACCATGCTTGGGATTGCCCGCACCACGGTGCAGGACAACATAGAGCGAGCGACTGCCGCTGGCCTTTCCTGGCCGTTGCCGGCGGAGCTGACTGAGATGTTCTCGAACATCGGCTCTTCTCCCGTCAGGGCGTCAAGCAAGGGATACGCCGACGCATCGAGCCTGACTGGGGCGCGCTGACCGTCGAACTGAAGAAGCCGGGCGTGACGCTGTCGATCCTGTGGGAGGAGTATCGGGCCGTTCATCCCGATGGTTACGCTTATAGCAAATTCTGTGATCTCTTTAGAGGCTTCGAGCGGCGGCTGACGCCGACGATGCGCCAGGTGCATGTCGCCGGAGACAAGGTGTTCGTCGACTATTCCGGCAAGAAGCTGCCGATCGTGGACCGCAAGACCGGCGAGATCCGCGAGGCCGAGATCTTTCTCAGGGTGCTCGGCGCGTCGAGCTACACCTTTGCCGAGGCGACCTGGAGCCAGACCCTGCCGGACTGGATTGGCTCGCATGTGCGCATGTTCCGCTTCTTTGGCGGCGTCCCGCGCCTGATTGTTCCCGACAACCTGAAGTCCGGTGTGAACCGAGCAAGCTTTTACGATCCGGAGATCAACCGCAGCTTCGGCATGATGGCTTCTCACTACGGTGTCGGCGTTCTGCCGGCGCGACCGAAGCGACCGAAGGATAAAGCCAAGGTCGAAAGTGGAGTCCGTTTCGCGCAGAGCTGCATTCTAGGCCGGCTGCGGAACCAGACCTTCTTTTCCCTGGACGAAGCCAATGCCGCTGTCCGAGAGGCTGTCGAGCGGATCAACACCCACGTCATGCGCCGACTGGACCAGTGCCGTCGCGACCTGTTCGAGACGATGGAACGGCCAGCGCTCGCCGCACTACCAGCCGAGGAATACGAGTTCGCCGAGTGGCGGCTGGCGCGAGTATCGACAGACTATCATGTTGAGTTCGAACGCTATTTCTACTCCGTGCCACACAGCCTCATCCGAGAGCAGGTGGATGTCCGGGCAACGAGCCGAACGATCGAGGTCTTCTTCAAGGGCAAACGCGTCGCTGTCCATCAGCGGCGCTATGGCGGGGCCCGTTTTGGAACCGATCCGGACCACATGCCCAGTTCGCACCGCCGCTACGCGGAATGGTCGCCCGAGCGCTTCCGGCGCTGGGCTCGTTCGATCGGTCCACAGACCGAGGGGCTCGTCATCGCCATTCTTGCCAGCCGGCCGCATCCGGAACAGGGATTCAGAACATGCCTCGGCGTTCTCAAGCTCTACCAGGCGATCGACACGGCGCAGGCCGAAGCCGTTTCGGCCCGTGCTCTCGAGATCGGCGGCCTGAACTGTAAAAGCAA
The DNA here is from genome assembly GCF_003952585.1 of Mesorhizobium sp. M6A.T.Cr.TU.016.01.1.1. NCBI lineage: Bacteria > Pseudomonadati > Pseudomonadota > Alphaproteobacteria > Hyphomicrobiales > Phyllobacteriaceae > Mesorhizobium > Mesorhizobium sp. M6A.T.Cr.TU.016.01.1.1. The sequence goes on along the minus strand of NZ_CP034452.1, from coordinate 3,418,613 downwards.
CAGCGCCCTCATCAAATCCCACAAAGCCTCGAGGCACACCGCCGAACCTGCCGCCGTCGGCGAGCACGCCAATGTTCGCGGCCCTGGCTACTTTCATTAAGGAGATAATCAACAAATGCTGACCAATCCCACCATCGACATGCTGCGCGAACTCGGCCTTTCCGGCATGGCAAACGCGTTCCAGGAACTGGAGACGCAGCCGGAGGCAAGAGCGCTCCAGCATGGCGAATGGCTTGCCCTCTTGCTCGAACGGGAAGCGACAACGCGCCGTCAGAAGCGCTTCGAGGCCAGAGCGCGAGCCGCCAGACTCCGTCATGACGCCCAGATCGAGAACGCTGATTTCCGCGCAACTCGCGGTCTCGATCGCAATCTCTTCATGAAGCTGACGACATGCGACTGGATCAGGCAGCGCCATAGCTTGCTCCTGATCGGACCAGCCGGCGTCGGAAAGAGCTGGCTGGCCTGCGCGCTCGGCCACAAGGCATGCCGCGAGGATCTCTCGGTTGCGTACCACCGTGTGCCGCGCCTCTTCGCCTCGCTCGCCCTTGCCCGCGGAGACGGCCGTTATGCGAAGCTGCTCAAGAGCCTGGCCAAAACGGACTTGCTTATTTTAGACGATTGGGGGCCGGAGAAGCTCAACGACGAACAACGCCGCGATCTCCTGGAAATTGTCGAGGGTCGCTACGAGAAGCGTTCCACCATCGTCACAAGTCAAATTCCCGTGGATCACTGGTATGACATGATCGGCAATCCGACCATCGCCGATGCCGTTCTGGACCGCCTTGTTCACAACGCCTATCGCATCGAACTTTCCCGCGAAAGCATGCGCAAACACAAGGTCCTGCCAGTCCCAGACACAACTCCCGCTTGACCGAAAACGAGTTCGTCGACAAATATCGATAAGACCCAGAGGCGCCCTAAGCCGTCCGGCTTCGTCTTGGAATCGCGTCCGGTATTCTATCGGAATAGGTGTCCGGTTTCGTCTCGGAATCACTGTCCGGAATCATTGGAATACGCAGCGAGATCAAGCGGCGCACCCAGGTCGTTGATCTTCCCAAAGAATGACGCCTCGTCTGCCTGGTTGGCCCAATCCTGCTCGAACAGAACGACGATCGGCCGTGCAGCGCGCCAGATACATGACGCTGGAAACCATCAGCCAAATGAGCGATGATCCTCTCATCAGCCTGCCAGCCCTGGCACGCTGATCAGCCCGGCGCTATGCCGGAGAGTGCAGCGACCAAGTCGTCAGCTACACCCCTCCCTGGGACACGATCCTATGGAGGGAGTCAGGTCCGTCGCTCCGTGGTCGGGGTCATTGTTGTCTTGGGAGCAGGAGCTCGCTGCCCTGAAGGCGCGGTTGGGCGGGTGCTTCCTCGTCGTGAGCTGCCAGAGACGGTCGCAAGTTCCTTGACGGTCTTCTTTCGGGCGTGAACGCAAGACGGGCTGGTTGACCAGTCCGGAGCGGAGCGCATCCTATCGGATGCAATCGCTGTTGGGGCGCAGCCACTGGGACGCGGATCGGCTGCGAGACGAGGTTCGCGATTATGTAGTGGAGGCGTTGGGCGATGAGGATGGCGTCCTGATCTTCGATGAGACAGGATTTGCGCATAAGGCGATCGTTCCACCGGTGTTGCGCGTCAATACTCCGGGACGGCGGGTCGGATTGAGAACAGCCAGATCGGCGTACGCTACGGTCAAGCTCTGGTCGATCATCGACTACCTGTCGGAGAGCTGGACAAAGGATCGAGCGCGATGTGCCAAGGCCCCGATACCGGCGACGGTCGAATTTGCGACCAAGCCAAGGATGGCGCGCCATGGTCAAGGCGGCGCTCGATGCGGGCGTCCCATGCGCTTACGTTATTGACGACGCTGTCTATGGCCGACAGTAGCCTTCGCCGGATGCTGGAAGCTCGCGAGCAGCCCTATGTCCTGGCGGTTCGAGGCGCTCACTTCATGCGCCGTGGAGGATCGTCCGTTTGAGGGAGCTGGCTTCGAGCATTGGCTTCTGGTCCGCCGCAAGCGATCGACAACCGCAGAAAATGCGTACTACTGGGTCTTTGCCCCGCTCGGTTCCTCCTTGGCCGAACTGGCGGCAGTGGCTGGCCTAGTGCTTTGAGCGCTCCAAGGATGATCTCGGACTTGATCTTTGCGCGGCTCGGTCCTGGCGGATGGCATCGCTACATGAGCCTGTGCATGGCCGCCCAGGCGTTCCTCTCCAAGCTATCGGCTGACTTCGGCGCAGCGCATAGGGCAAAGCGAACGAAACGAGCCCAAAGGAGCCAATCGCCGCCTGATTCGAATGACTGCACTCGTCCCGAGCGTCCCCGCGATCCGCTATCTCCTCGCCCTGATCCTCATCTTCTTATCGACACAAAGCCCTTCATTATCGCCTGGTCGCTATGGCCGCGGCCATCATCCGTCATTACAAACAATATCCGCAACTTAGTATTAAGCGGCATGTTTTAAGTTGGCGCATAGCCGGCCTCGACCAAGTGATTTCCGCATTCGCTTGACGTGACAGTGCCAAGGAGCCCTGCGATACAGGCATTTCCCTTTGCAAGTCCATCGCAAGCCTCGCCACAGTTAAGATCAAGGCTACGCCGCTACCCCGTCGTCGCACCTTCCTCGAATGGCCGAATCTTGACGCTCGTACGAAACAGAATGGCGAAGATTACTTTTCCTACTCGCCTTGAGTCGGAGATGGAACGATCGACCAGGAGATTAGACTTACGGCATGCTGAAGAACTGCAGCAGTCTCGGCAAGCGTGGGTGCAACGGCCAAAACATCCGCAATTGTGTCTCGGTAATCGCCCCTTCTGACAATCGGCGACTTGGGTTTAATAAACAATTTGATTTCGGCAACACCTGTCGCAGCAGCCGCACGACTAACATCAATCCAATCGAGGATGCCATCGCGATCAGGAAGTAGAGACCGAGTGGCCGCAGTCCAGGAGTGCTTCCTTCGCAAATCACATTCATCGCCGGTGACAAGCTTGATGTGCTCGGTAACGAGATCGATCCCGTAAGCCAGCTGAACCGGTTCAGGGCCGCCAAAAAGACGCGGATTGACTTCAATGACAACTGGACCACGCTTGGTCCACCGGAGTTCGATCGTCGTCGGCCCCCAGCCAAGGTCGAGAGCTCGCAGACAACTCGACGAAACATCGGCAATCCGTTCTTGCTCGTCACCACTGAGCGGAGCCGGGAAGATGCTCTCACGAAATACGAAATGCGGTGGTGGGCCGAATTCAGAAACCTCGATACCAATGAACCGGCTTTCCATAGTATGGGCGCTAAAAAAGGGACCCTGTGCGAACTCTTCGACCAATATCCTAGGCGAGGACCGCCATTCATGCTTCCCGCTCAAAAGATAGGTCGTGTGTTCCGCCAACTCATCGGCATTGCGGCACAATCGGACACCGATGCTGCCGCTACCGATGGCTGGCTTAAGCACCACAGGCAGGCCGATCTCAGCGGCAAAGCATTCAGCCTCCGCTGCATTCGCTGCCAAGCGATAAGCAGGTATTGGAATGCCGGCCTCCGCGAGGACCTGGCGTTGAGCGAATTTGTCACAGCATCGTTCAATCGATGCAGGGTTCGGTCCAGGTAGATCGAAATACTGACAGAGCTTGCCAACTGTCGCAGAGATCGACTCGTCGTTGCCCGCAAAGCCAGTGATGCCAGCGATCTCATAAGTCGCACTCAGCTGGGAACATTCGCGAATCAGCGCATCGAGATCCTCTGTATCGACACGAACTGTTTCATTTCTATCCTCCGCCAGGTATTCGTACTGAGCTGGATCTGTCGACAAGGTAACGGGATGAAGGCCAAGATGCCGAGCCGCTTGGACGTAGAGCGGACCATTACCCCTATGACCTTCCACCAGAACGAGCGCTCTTCTTGACATTGGCTGCGGACTCCATCGATGCATTTGTACACTCCGAGCGTAATAGGCAACTCTTGCTGGCCGGGCTCGGACACGATAAAAGTACCACTGTCTAGGGTGTGTTTTCGTCAAGAATTTGTAAATTTGCATGAAGCTTCGCCGCGACTAAGCTATGCTAGCTATGTTTACTGGAGATGGGGCTGCTTAAGCAACTCCCACGCCGTAGGTTCGTGCACTCGGCCTGCGGAGTTGTGGCGAGCGGGAGCTCTAAAGCGTGTCGCGATTTAAGGGATTCAGGATTCCCTTTGATTTGGGTTCGTGATTCATTGCGGTTGAAAGGAGACCGCGATGGGCAAGCCGCTACCGCTTGAGTTGCGTCGGCGTGTTGTTGCGTATGTCGATGAGGGACATGGTCACCGCGATGCTGCACGCCATTTCCGCGTTTCGCCTCGCTTTGTGAACAATCTGATCAATCTGCGCCGGCCGACCGGTTCGCTTGAAGCGCGCCGGCAGGGCCATGTGGGCGGCGGGAAGCTTGAGGCTCATGCCGAGTTTGTCCGCTTGCGGTTGGCCGAGACCGGCGAACTGACGCTGGACGAGCTTTGCCTTGAACTGGAGGGGCGCGGTGTGAGCGTGCACCGCTCCAATGTCGGGCGTCTGCTCAATCGCCTGGGGCTCAGTCATAAAAAAAACTCTACAGGCCAGCGAGCAGCGGCGGGCCGACGTGCGCCAGGCGCGTGAACTGTGGATCGGGCGGCGAAAGCGCTTCTTCAACAAGGCATTGGCGCGGCTGATCTTCATCGAAGACGTCGACCAGCACCAAGCTGACCAAACGCACAGGCTGGGCGCCGAAGGGCGAGCGCTTCAGGACGCATGCACCATTCGGCAAATGGCAGACGCAGACCTTTATCGCCGGGCTGCGATACCATGGTCTTGTCGCGCCATGGATCGTCAACGCGCCGATGAATGCCGCCATCTTCGAACACTACGTCGAAACGCAGCTCGCTCCCGAACTGTCGCCCGGCGATGTCGTCATTCTCGACAATGTCGGCTTCCACAAGAACGAGCGCGCCGCGCGACTGGTTCGCCAAAGGGGCGCATGGCTTGCTCCTGTTCCTGCCGCCATACTCGCCCGACCTCAACCCGATCGAGATGGCCTATTCAAAACTCAAGGCGAGGCTGCGAAAGAAGGCGGCCAGAAGCTTCGATGCACTCCGCGAGGCTCTCGGCGATCTCTGCCATCTGTTCGAGCCAACCGAATGAGGAAAACTTCTTCAAAGCGGCCGGATATGAGGCCGATTAATCGCGATACGATTTTAGAGTATCATCGCGGGGGCGTTGTGTATGGCGGCATTGGTCGCCGTGCTCTCCGGCACGGCCGCGCACCAGGTTGTCCTCGCTCATTTGGCTGATCGTGTCCAAAGGCCATATTACTACCGCTGCACTGCCCACCTTATTGTTGTGTTCAGCCAGGATTGCGCCCCGACGAGGTGCACGATGGCATCCTCGTTGTTGTTTCGGGAAGCTCCATGCAAGGCAGCCATCTAGGGCTGAACTGTTCCCTGACTGTCGCCCAGCTTCCTGCTTCGGCACTGTAGTTGGATCTGGTCGGCGACTCCGTGCCGTTGTACCGACGTTACCTCTACGTATCCTGTTGATAATGGAGGCTGAGAAAACCTGCTGCTCAGCAAGTACGGTCCTCATGAGTGGGTCCGGCAGGGTTGCTATGTCGCGCACACAGCATCTTGGTAACGACTGCCTTGAGCCTTCGTGCCCATCGGAGCTTACGATTTGTCTGCCCGCAGGCTGAAATCTGTCTCGCTCAGGACTCGGCCCAGATACGCTTGGCCTCAGCCCTGCCGATCTCCAGGCCGAGGGGGTAAAACCCGCCGTCAGCATTGAAGGCCACGGGCAGCGAGACGATCCGGCCACAGCGACGGACCTACGTGGCACCGATTCACGGTGCCAATCGGCTAGGATCGCAGATCGAGAAAGGCAGGAGTGAGACCCGACTCTGGGAAATAACCGCTCTCATGTCCCATCGCCTTGATCGGCCGTCGAACAACCACGTCGAGATGCCCTGCACATAAGCTTCCTGGATGACGGCGGTGGGTGCCATTCGGCCATGGCGCTGTTCGAGCAAACCTGGGAAGTAAGAAGCATCTCCCGGAACTTGGGAGCGCTCTGTTCGACAGCTCCCGCTGGCATCTCCAATCGCGTAGCTGCGTTGAGCGACTCGGACCAGCGTCTTCCGGCCCCACCTCCAGCTGCATCGGCCGGTGATCCTCTTTAGCGTTTTCTTGAGCGCGGACCGTCTGCTGTAGCTCTCGACATTCATCACGAAAATCGTTGCGTGATGAGAATGGCGACGTGCGCCGCTTCGAAAGCCCGCGCCAGCTCATGGGCTATCTTGGCCTTGTTCCTGGTGAGCGGTCGACCGGAGAGACAGTCAGACGGGGCGGTATCACCAAGGCAGGGAATGGCCGCGTTCGTCATATGCTGGTCGAGAGCCGCCATTGCCCGCCCCCCGGATGAGCCGGCGCAATGGCCGAGAGACTTTGCAATGCTGCAGGTATCTGGCTAAGCAAAAGGATTCGATCCAGTTCAGGAATTCCTTCTCGTTTAGGTTCGAAAGCGCAGAAGCGCGGCGATTCAGTTCGCCGACATAAATGCACGCGTCTTGGGGCACGCCGGACCTAATGGCAGCTTAATCGTCATAGAAAAGCGCCGGCACCAAGAGCAACGACAACGCCTTTGATCTGCAATTCAGTGCACACTATGCGTCCTGGCGAGATTTCGGTAATGACACGCGAGGTGCTGGGGGGGGTCTGCAACTGATTATCGAATCGTTAACGGCCGCGCAAGGAGAGCTACCCCTTCGTTGATTTCGACATGCGCCCCCGATCCTATGCCTAGCACGATCGCTGGCTCGGGCGCGCGGATGTTAATGGACTCAGCGGTCAGCGAATTCATCGGATGCAGAACACCTATGATATCCCCCCGCTTCACTTCATCCAACACCGAGCAGCGAGGTTCGAAAATGCCCGTTGCCGGCGATTTCAACTCGTCTGACGGACGGGTTTCGAGTGTTTTGCCGGACTTCTGTTGACGGTACGTTGGATATTCGGGTTCACCATCGACCAGCCCGAGCGCGAGGAGTGCGTTTCGTACACCAGCTTCATAGATCGCGAGACTATTCGCGCCGACTGTACCGCCTCCGAGTTCAGCGCAAACAAATACCTTGCCCTGGTTTTGGGCCACCATATCGAACATTCCAGCCGTCTCGTTGTGTTGCCAGACCAATGTTAAGGGCAATTGGAACGCTTCCGCCATTCTTACCGTCCTGGCCATGAGATCGGGATCGGAGATGGGGTGCGTCGTGGCGGCGGCTGGAAAATTCCACGTTGGTCCGAAACTGTGCAGATCAAATATCGTGTCGGCCGCTGGCAACAATATGCGCGAAACCGCATCCGCGATTCGTTCGGTCACTGACCCGTCGGCGCGGCCCGGAAACACACGATTGAGATTCAACCCGTCGAGCGGAGTATTGCGGCTCCATGCCTGCACGGCCAATGGATTGAGCACCGGCAGGACGATGACCCTTCCACAAGTTTGCGCTTCTGGCAGCCAATCGATAAGTCGTCGCGCGATAAGTGGCCCCTCCAGTTCATTGCCATGATTCCCGCCCGTAACAAGAAGGCGCGGCCCCTCTCCTTCATTGAGACTGAAGACCGGGAGCGATAGCTCTCCGCGGTCGATACCTCCCGGAACAACAAGGTACCCCCTGCTCGCGCCGCGCGAATCGAGGTCAAATGTAAGATGTGGTGCTTCGCTCATTGTCCAACCTATCGCAGGCAACCTGGCGCCGGGTTACGGTAGCTCTTGCGCACTGCATTCTCCCGCTCTGGAAGTATGCGCCACGCGGTATGCAAATCGCCAATATAATGTCCCGGATGGTACCATCGCGTTTTCAGATGGCCCGCGGCCTGGTTTGTTCGAACTACAGCCGCTCGACGTTCATGAGGAAACAAGGGAACCGTGACGAATAGCCAGTTCACGCGCCTACAGCATATTGCCCGTTACCGTGCCCTATCCTGGCCCTACATTATCAGCGGCAAGATACAGTGATTGCTCTAAAAGCCCAGCTCGTGCAGGATGAAGATGAACGCGAAGCCGAATTCAATGGGTATGCGCCAAAACCCAACTTTCATTCCGCTCTCATTAGGAGATATCTCCGCCTTCGAACGTTGAGATCTCCAATAATTCGAAGACTCCCCATGCGGCACAGTAGATATTTACTCTCGCAGTATTATCATTCTGTGGCCAACCCTTGTGGCCGTGACGTTGCCAGAACCTCTGAGCGTTGCTTGACGTGACATGCTGTTGGGCAAATGCTTGCTCAACTCCGACGCTCAAGTCGGGGGATTTGCGAGCAGTCGCTGAGCGCCCGGACTCGACCGCCACCAGGTGACATAGAGGACGATCAGCGAGAGAACGGGCAGGAGCATTAGTAGCGACGACACTGCAGCAATTGTCGGGTCGATCTGATGGCGAATGTCTTCCCACATCTTCAGCGGGAGGGTGCGGATCGCGAATCCGCCTACCAGCGATGTAACGACGACCTCATCGAAGGAGCTGAGGAACGCAAGCACGGCACCGCCGATTATGCCTGGCCGAATCAGCGGTAGCGTTACCCTTACAAAGGTTTGCAACGGCCTGGCCCGCATGCTCTTCGCCGCCTGCTCCAGCCGCTGGTCAAAATTTGCCAGAGTAGCAGCCACGATCACGACGACGTAGCCGAGAGCGCCAATGCTATGCGCCAGGATGATACCAGCCATCGAGCCCAGCAGTCCGAGTTTGAGCAGCCCGAGATAGGCCACGATACCAACGACGATAACGGGCACGGTTATTGGCGTCAAAATAACCATGGTTAGGGAGCTTCGGAGCCGCGGAAGGGTGCGGTTGATGCCGTAGGCCGCAAGCGTCCCCACAATGGTTGACAGGATAGCGACCACGATGCCGATCTGTATGCTGACCCAGGCGGCGTTGTACCATGACGGGTCGCCAAAGAAGGAGCGGTACCACTGCAGTGAAAGGCCGGACGGTGGGAATTCCAAAAACCTCCCGGCGCTGAACGACATGACGACGACGAGGAGTTCCGGAAACAGCAGATAGAACATGACGAGCACCAGGAAAATTGTGCCGACGATGTTCGACCAGTTGCTATCGCCGCCCGCCTGGTAGAGCTGTGCCGTCCAGCGCTTCGCCCGGAGGGTAGTGAGAAGCTCGCCCGGATGGAGTTTCATCACGAAGGATGAAGGGAGCCGACTTCGCCAAGCATTCCGCGTCGATTGGGCCGTTCGGCCCTGCGTGCCTGAAAGATCGACACCGAACATCGAGAGCACGACAACGGCGACTCCCAAGAGGATAAAGGCCGCTGCGCCAATGCGCCCGATATTAAAGGAAGCCTGGACCTGCGACGCGATGAAGGTTGACAGCATGGCGTCTCCCAACCCGCCCAGGGCGGCCGGCGTAATGTAAAAGCCGAGGCATATTACAAAGACCAACAGGGAGCCGCTTCGAACACCCGGCATGCTGAGCGGGAAGAAAACGCGCCAAAACGTGTCAAAAGGCCGTGCACCCATGCTGCGGCCCGCCGCCATCAGCGACCTGTCAATGCCCATCATCACGCTGATTAGAGGCAAGATCATCATGGGCAGCATAATGTGCACCATCCCGATATAGACGGCCGTGCGGTTGTAAATTAGCGGCAGCGGACTAGAAACAATCCCGAGGTCGAGTAATAGATTGTTGATTAGGCCGCGATCGCCAAGGATCACGATCCAGGCATAGGTCCGTGCCAATCCACTGGTCAGGTATGGGATGATGACGAGCACGATGAGCGCCACTCGCCGGTGCTTCGAGGCGCCCACGATCAGATAGGCCGTCGGATAGCCTATGAGCAGGCAGATGGCGGTAGCCACGACGCTAATCTCGATCGTTTGGTATAGCACGTGGACATTGGCCGGCTGTCCGAAAAACATCTGATAGTTGGCGAGCGAGAAGGCTGGCGCATTGATGCTAGTCAGGAACAGCAGTATGAGCGGTATCCCGAATACTACGAGTAGGACTGCGAAGGCAGGCACAGTGAGCACAATGGGCATTCGGCCCACTTTCCGAAGCAGCTTCATCCGCGTTCCTTTCTGCGCCTCACGTCCTGACAAAGCGAATGTCGGACCGCAGCCAGTCAAGACGTACCCTGTCGCCAGACAAGAAGATCTGCTGTCCCGAGGCGGCCTGCTCGCGCGCGACGATTAGGTCATTGCCGACGCGCACATGGTATTTTCGGAACGGACCAGCATAAATCATGTCCTCAACCGTGCCGGTGATAAACTGTCTTAGGGCGTCATCGGCGCGCTTTGGGGCGGCGTCGGACGCGACGCAGATACGTTCCGGCCGCAGCATCGCGACTGTTCCGGATGGCGGCGCAGCATCGGATTCGATCCTGAACCTAGCATTATCGAGGATGTTAGCTTCCCCTAGAAAAGTCGCGACGAATCGCGTTTCGGGCCGGTCATATAGGCCCGCCGGTGTGTCGGTCTGCTCGATTATTCCGGCTCGCATCACGACGATGCGGTCCGACAGCGTGAGCGCCTCCTCTTGATCGTGGGTGACACATATAGTTGTCGTGCCAAACTCCCTGTGCAGGCTCTTGAGTTCGCCCTGCATCTGCTCGCGAAGGTTGCGATCGAGTGCACCCAACGGCTCATCGAGCAGGAGAAACGGAGGATCAGCGATCAGTGCTCGGGCAAGCGCCACACGCTGCTGCTGGCCGCCACTCAGTTGCGATGGCATGCGTCCACCAAAGCCACTGAGATGCACACGCTCAAGCATACGATCAACCTGCCTTACCCGCCCAGCGGCCTTGATCCCGCGCATCTCAAGCGGGAATTCCAGGTTGCGGTGCACCGTGAGGTGTGGAAAGAGCGCGTAGTTTTGGAAAACGATGCCCTGGTCGCGCCTGTAGGACGGCACCGAGGCGACCGACCTCCCAGCGATCAGGATGTCTCCCTCGCTAGGCGCTACGAACCCCGCCAGCAGCATCAGCGCTGTGGTCTTGCCCGAACCGCTTGGACCCAAAATAGTCAAGAACTCACCGCGAGGAACTATAAGGGATAGGGCTTTGACCGCAGCGACCGCACCATACATCTTTGTCACGTTGCAGAATTCAATCCGCGCAGGACCGGAACTTTTCTTCAAGTCTTGATCCTCGGCAATCGGAAGGGTGGTGCTTATAAAATGCAAGGTCACGAATAGTGCTCCAGTAGACTACAAACGGCCACCCCGACCTAACTGCTTGCAAGAAGCGTGGGGCGTCGATCAAGGCGGCTCAATCCATTGTCCGAGTCGAACCAACGGCCAATATTCCTGGCCGCGTTCAACCCTCAATCTGCGAAACACGGACCTACTGAAGAACCCACTCGTTCCAACGCTGCATAAGCCGGTCGGCGTTTGTAGTACCGTCAGCGCCCTGTTCAGCGTACCACTTGTGATTCATTGTTATACTAGATGCCAGATAGGCAGGGTGACTGGCGGATTTTCGTGCGACATCTTCCGGCATCAGTTTGAGCGCATTTTGGTTCGCTGGCCCGTAAGGCATGAGCTGCACAAAGGCGGCCTGCCTATCAGCGCGGGTGATAAACTCAATGAATTTTTGTGCGTTCTGCTTATTCGGGCTGCCCTTCGGGATGCCCCAGCTTTCCCAAGTCACCACTGATTGATTTCGATTAATCTCAATAGGCGCGCCTTCATCGCTCAATACAGTCGCACGGCCGTCGAAGGCCTGCGCAAGATCCACAACCTTATCGTGCATCATCTGCTGAATCTCGGACCCGCTTGACCACCATTTGCGGATATGCGGTTTGATCTTGTCCAGGCTAGCGAAAACTCTGTCGATGTCCATCGGATAGAGTCCGCCAGCAGGCACACCGTCCGCCAGCAGAGCTTGCTCCCACGGACCTTCGCTTCCGTATTGACCCGAATATAACGTACGAACGCCAGGATACTTGCTGACGTCCCAAAACTCTGACCAAGAAGTCGGTCGAGGCCTGCTAGCCGGGTACTTCTCAGAGTTGCAGACTAAACACCACGCGTACACAATTGACCCGACACTGTACTCGCTCCTCGTGAAGTCCAGGATACCGTCTAATTCGTGCTTCTTATAGATGGAGTAATCGATCTTTTCAAGATAACCCTTCTTTTGAGCTTGTACATCCATGGACGCGCTCACGGGAATCACGTCAATCGACACGCTATTGGTCGAAATCATTAGATTAAGTTGTGTTTCGCTGACTTCGTCGCTGATCGGAGTTACTTTGATTCCCATCTCGGCTTCGAACGGCTTGACATAGGCTTCGATACACGCCTTCGCGTACTCGCCACCATTGAGCGCGACCCTCAGTTCCCCCAAGGATTGAGCAGTGGCACGGCTGGTTTTGCAAGACACTGCGCCTAGAGCGACGGCAGAGCTCGCCTGAATGAAACGCCTGCGGTCTAGCAACATTCTCATTGATTGTTCTCCCTCTTGTTGCTTCCATAGGCGGATTTCGCTGTTCGCCTTCGCCCTGGTTATGTCGACTCATATCAGTCTCTCAGCTGATCCCGTTTTGTTGTGATTGAAGCCGGTCTCTCTGGCCACAAACCGCGCCGTTTTATCTAGCGCAGTCCCGGGACTTTATGCAGGTAGCGGCGCCACTCGTTGCCTGGTGCGCAGATGCCGGAATGGCCTCGACGCGCATCTTATTCCCACATCTTTGTTGTGCTTCACATATTCTTTCGGCCGATGCATTCGATCAAGCATCATTGACCCAGCGAGTTTCGTCAAATGCAGTTTGTATATTAACGTCATCTAGAAGCGAGATGGATGTCCAGCGTTTTAATGGTGCGATGTTTTCTTCCGAATGGAAGGATGCGCTATGGGACAGGTTCTACACGGCCGCGCCACAACGACAGAGGCAGTGCGTCGAACAATACAGAATAGTCAAGAGAGCCTGAGGACGCTGGCCAAGCGTTACGGCAATCAATCAGAAGACGGTTGCGAAGTGGAGGAACCGGACGTCGGTTGCCGATCTTCTCACGGTCCCAAAGAGCCGAAATCGACGGTATTGTCTGTGGAGGAAGAGGCGACCGTCGTCGCCTTCCGCAGGCATACGCTCTTGCCGCTCGATGATTGCCTCTATGCCCTAGCCCGACAATCCCCGCGTCTGACGCGCTCGTCATTGCATCGTTGCCTTCAGCGTCCTGGCATTTCTAGTCTGCCGGAAGTGGACGCTGACAAGCCGGCCAAGAAGAAGTTCAAAGCCAATCGACCAAGATACAAGACCGCAATCCGGTCCGCGATCAACCAGGCAAGCGGCAGGTCATGGGTGATGAACAGAAGCGCCATCTTGTGTTTTTCGCGTACGTCCACCAAGACCTGAAGAATCTGTGCGCGTATCGGGACATCGAGCATCGAGACGGGTTCGTCAGCAACGATGAGCTCCGGTTTCACGGCAAGTGCTCCAGCAATTACGACCCGCTGGCGCTGCCCGCCGGATAGTTCATGTGGGAAGCGGGTAAAGAAATCACCGGGAGGACGGACGCAAGCGCTTCGCTCACCCGTCGGCGAGTTTTGTGGTGTTGTCGACCAGCCGCAGTGACCGCAATGGCTCCGCCACGATATCGAACACGGTGCGTCACTGGTTGAGTGCCTGATAAGCGAAGATCATCTGCACGCGATGCCGGTAAGGACGCAAGGCCGAGGAGCCTCGCTTCGCAGTCATGTCGCGGCCTTCGAACAAGTTTCTGCCGCCCGTCGGCTGGGCAAGTTTGGTGATGACGCGGCCCACCGTCGTCTTGCCGCTTCCCGATTCCCCAACAAGGGCGATGATCTCCCCCCGTCCGATGTTGAGGTCGATACCATCCACCGCGTGCACGGCGCCAGCAGGTCGGCCCAGGACACGGGCGAACAGCCCGCCATGGATAGGAAAATGAACTTCCAATCCCTCAAGACGCAGCATGTCGGCGGTGTCAGGCATGAGCTGCGACCTTGTCTTCTTGCGAGGACCAGTGAAGGTGACAAGCCAAATGTCCCTGCCCGAACTTATCGAAGGTGGGAACTTCGGTCGCGCAAACCCCCATGGCCAACGGGCAACGCGGATGGAAGGCGCAGCCCGAGGGTCGATTCACCAGGTTGGGGGGATCACCCGGCATTGGCCGGATCATCTTTTTGCCGTTCGCCGGGTTCGGGATCGAGTCTATCAGCAGTCTGGTGTACGGGTGCTTAGGTCTGGCGAAGATCTCAGCGACAGTGCGTCCTCGACGATGCGGCCGGAATACATGATCATGACGCGACCACAAGCCTCAGCCACCACATCAAGGTTGGGCAAGGTTAAGCCGCGATCGCAAGTCACCAAGCAGTTTTATGGACATTTGAAGCTCGAGGAGGAGATACGCCGGAAATTCTGTCGATGAGCGCCGCCACGATCGACCGCTTGCTCCAGATGCCGAGGCGCACGGGCCGTACGAAAAAGCCGAGAGTTGTGTCAGAGCCGCGGCGGCGCATCAAAATGCGCACCTTTGCTTACTGGAATGAGCCCCTTCCCGGCAGCATGGAAATGGACCTGGTGGCTCATTGCGGGGAGGTCCCCGCGGCAGCTACGTTCATAGCCTGGTTCTGACCGATATCGCCAGCGAATGGACGGAGGCTGCGCCCATCATCGTTCGAGAAGGCATCCTCGTGGTTGAAACGCTCGAGGGTATCCGCGCAGGCTTACCCTTCGCTCTGACGGCGCGAAGATGGCTACGCGCTATCATCCGCCAGACGCCCTGCGAGCGTCTTCTACAAGCGGAGGGTGTCCCCATGGCCAGCAAGAGCAAGTTGCGCGAGATCGCCGCCGACCTCGATCCGCTAAAGCTTCTGGAGGAGATTGCGTGCTGTGCAGGCTTATCTGGCAGCATTGGCTGACGGCGAAATACCGCCCCCGACGACATCCGAGCCGCCTAACTTGGCGGCGTTCGTGGCAATTATCAAGGGCCTGCCACGCCGGCGAGATCCGTCCGACATTCTCCTCCGAAGCAACCATTTTATCTGCGAAGCCTCCAAAAGGTCTCAACGCAAGCTCCTACTTCGAGTCCGTCTGCCGCACCCATGGTGGCGATCCCAACCACGACCGCAGCACCGCCAGCGAAGACATCGGAGAAGCCAAAGCCGGTCTACGCCGAACCTGGCCAACGTGATCGGCCAAGCCATGCGGAGCGCCTGGATCCGACCCAAGATCAACGCCATGCAGCTCTTCGAAGAGTTGTGCATCCAGTTTCCAGGTCGATTTACCCGCAAGCAATACAAAACGTTCGCCCGACGGGTCGGTGTCTGGCGCCAGGCAGCTCGAGTGCGCGGCGTTGTCATCGGGCCTAAAACGTATCGCCTGCTCAGCGACAAACCGCGTGGCCGACGTCCCGATATCTTCAAGGACGATTGGGAGGAGATGACACAGTGCCTTGAGGAATTCCCGGATCAGACCGCACTTGAACTGCTCGTCGAGTTCCAGGCCCGTTACCCGGGACGATTCAGCTTGCACGCTGCAGAAGCGAGTAAGGGCATGGCGACAACTAGCAGTGAAGCGGCTCATCGGCGAGGCCAGTAGCCTAGCGCCATATGCTGCTCTGAATCCCGCATGCCGGGCGAGGAGGTAACACTCTCGATGAGGCAAACGGTAACAAAATTAGGAGAGGCAACACGACACGCATATGATCCCAAAGTGCCCGCATGCCGACCTGTTTGGCGGCCGAGGACGAAGCTGGCTTGGATGCCAGCCCGGACGTGCTGCCAGTTGCGCCGCCAGCTTTGCGTGATCGCTCGCTGCCTCCAGTAGCTGACTTCGAAGTCCTCAAGAGCCTTCATGCCTGCTTCAGCGTCCTTGACACGATAAATCGCGCGCAGCGCCGCACGACGGGTTTGCGGTCCTTCCAGGAGACGAACTCCAAGGAATGGCAGTTCAGGTGCACGATGCAGGTTTGCACCACGGTCTGGGGAAAGACGGCGCTGATCGCCTCGGGAAAGCCCTTCAGGCCCTCGACGACGGCAATGAGGATGTCGCCGACGCAGCGGTTCTTTAATTGGTTCATCACGCGCAGCCAACTTGTTCCTCGCGACGCTGTGAGCCCATCTAGCTGTCAGCGCGGATTTAGTATCCGAGGTCTAAATTGACTTGACGCGTAAGCGGTTTGTCCGCTGCAAATTCGGCCAAATTTTCGGTGCCCCATTCGATGTATCGTTCTAGCTGTCCGTCAGCATCATGGCTTTGATCGTTCGAGCAAACAACGTTTGGAAGCTTCTGAATGTTCAAACGCGGAGTGAAGTTTGCCGGAAACGTCTTCCCGTACTCATAAACCGGCCACACATCTGCTCCGTAGCCGCGCAAGCTCCCAGACTTGAGCGCGTCGTATAGCGGCTTTTCCTGGATCAAGTTCCCACGAGCGATATTCACTAGAAAAGCCGTCGGTTTCATGGCCTTTAGTTCAGCATCACCGAAGAAATTGTCCGTCTCGCCGGTAATGGGGGTCGCCAAAATGACATAGTCGGATTGTCCAAGAACCGCATGCAGTTCGTCCATGCCGTGCACAGAATCCACGAACTCGGCTGGGCGCTCCTTATTTCGACGCACTCCAAGAACGCGCATACCGAATCCTTTTGCACGTTTGGCGATCTGACTGCCGATGCTTCCAACGCCGATCAAACCGAGCGTGCGCCCGTCCAACATGGCAGATCGGTGCTCTTCTCCGAAGAGAGGAAAGAATGCGCCCATCTCCCGCCCAACTTCATGCTTCAAAAGAGTTTTCTTTGCGAGGGCGAGCATAAACATCATCGCCTGCTCGGCAACAGCGATTGCGTTGGCACCGCGAATGTTAGTGACTTTGAAGCCACGCTGTTTCGCAAGTGAGAGCACCCCATTTTGACCAAGGTCGTCGACACCGGAGTGTAGCCACGACAGTACCTTGAGCTTCGTCGCAATCTCAGGGATTCCCTGAGGGAGAGTCCAGCCGATGAAGGCATCCGCGTCGACTGCATGATCTTTCAACTGCTGATATGTCCCTTCGAAGCGGGAAAAATATTCACCTTCCGGGGCCACGACTTCGGTACCACGCGGCATTGCATCCTCAATGTACTTAATTTCGCCGCTCGTCGCATGCCACAGGCACAGAACCTTCATTTCGACTTCCTCGCTAAGTTAAGAGCGTGCTCGTTCGTCAGCTCTCAGTAAGTAGGTCGTTCCTTCTGGTCCAATACCGTGTTTAGATTTCCGCCATCTTTGATCAAGATGGGCCAGATCCCGCGTTTGACCCGTACGGCTGGCAGCAGCCGATCATCGGTAGCCGCAGCGTAGCGCGTTGGCGCGGATTCCTCAGGGGATGCCTCAGTGTATGCGGAGAAGAGAAAGGTGCGGACGGCACGACCCGCTACGCATCACAAGCGGGCAGCACGTACCTGCATCGAGTGGTCCCCCGCAATGGACTCCCCGATCCTGAAGTCGCCATGCGCAACGGACGATCGCTCTTGCGAATCGTCGACTTAATGGAATTGGCCCCTTGGTGGATCGTCGTCGATCGGCCTTTGCAAAAATGGGTAGTAGGGCTGTGGCGCAGGAGATGCGCACCGGCGACCCGCCCGAGTTCAACCCGACATGCCGCGACCGCTTCCGCACGATCCTTGAAACAGGCGCCGCATACTTGAACCGTCCCACCGGCGGCGTGACGACAGGAACAAATACGGACTATCCACCTGCGGTCGAGCGCGCAGGATAAATCGGCGAGTGCGGCGCCGGTCTCCTCGAGGAGTGGCACCACCCGATCACGCTTGCCCTTGGGCAGCAGGACGCCTCGATCGCGGATGTCGACGGGCGTCGTTGCGCCGATTGCAACGATCGCGTGCCGAACGTCATTCCATGCAAAGCGAGCCGGAAAATGGGCCAAACGCCAATAGGGCGTCCTTGGGACGACCCGAGGGAGATCGGTTCCGTTCCAAGTTTTGTCTGGTCAGAGAATTTGCCAGAGTGATGACAACCTCATGCGGCAGCAAGGAGTTCGAACTGCTCGGCGAGAGACGGGTTCGGATTGAAGGCGTACCGCGCCTGTCGTTTGCGCATCATGGGGACCATCTCGATGCCGGACAGCGTGACTGCAGCAGCGTGCGTCGATTTGAAACCGAGCATCGCCGCACCCGGCGCTTGATGCGCCGATGATCCTGCTCGATGCGGATATTGAGGTATTTGGCGGATGCGGATCGGCTTCGACCGGCGCCGGGAACAATCCTGCAATCGACTTGTGGCATCGCAGGAAACGTGGCTTCCCGGTTGGTCTGACTGTCGATGACGATGCGATCGGGGCGGCCATGGCGTGCCAACGCTTTTGTGAACAGACGCTTGGCGGCCGGCAATCCCGGCATTCCCTAAACCAGAACTCGACGGTGTCGCCGACGCTGTCGATGGCGCGATAGAGGTACATCCATCGCCCGCGCACCTTGATGTAACTCTCGTCCGCATGCCATTTGCCGATCACGGCGACTTGCGCCGGTTGAAGCGTTCCATCAGCAACGGCGCGAAATGAATGACCCAGCGATGGATCGTTGAATGATCGACACTCATGCCACGCTCCGCCATCATTTTTCGAAGGTCGCGTAGCTCAGTCCGTAGGCCAGATACCAGAGCATGCAAAGAAAGATCAAAAGATGGTCGAAATGGCGGCCTTTGAACATCTCAACTCTCCGGGGAACACCGGTGCCCAATGCCATGCGCCTCGTACCAAAGAGTCTGCAACAGATCCATGTGGATCCCCTAAAAAATCATGAAACGGACGTGCTCCCGCTCTAAACTGCGAGAAATGGTATTGGCACCAAGATGATGTTGACATTCGACCGTGAACAATCTTGACCGCTAACCGGCAAGCTGCTTCGGCCGGTTCAGGATCGCGGCGATCAAGAGCCACAAAAACGCCTCAGGCACCTGAGCAGGAGGGAGAAGTTGTAACCGGCTGCGGCCAGGATGGCGTTGATCGCATCGCCTTGGGTGTGAGCGAGGAAAGTGCGGCCCATTCTGTGTTCGTTCTTGATGTAGCCGATCACCGGCCCGACGGGCGATAGCCGCCGCATCTGGCGCTTGATGGCCGGTGTCACGCGGCGTGGTCGGCTTTCGCGGGCCGTGTTGGGGACGAGGAACCGGGTCGCTCTGATGACCACCTATACGGTGGGCTCACGCGCCGCCGAGGCGGCGCGTTGAGATCGCCTTTCAGAACAAGGCCGCGTTCTATGCGATCCTGTTCAAGGCCGCATCCGAAGCCTTGAGGGTGGCGGCGGCCGATCCCAGGCATTACGTATTCTTCACGGCCGACTTGACAAGAGATGATGGAGCTTCGCATTAAGCTGCGCCAGAACGGCCTTAGCTCACGAACACTTACATTCTCAGCTCGCGTAATCCGACCCTTGGGCGTTCAGCACGCGCTTGACAGCTTCGAAATACAGGTCCACATCGGCCCGAAATTCCGCCTTCCCCGCTTGCAGGATACTCCGCGACTTGTCGAGTACGGCTTCTGAGATCAATTTGCGTTTACCTGCAGCCATTGCGAGCATTTGGGTCGTCGCAGCGCGTTCGAGGAAGTACAGCCGGTAATAAGCCTCACTTACGCTTTCGCCGGTGGCAACGACACCATGATAGGCAAGCAGGAGAATCTGTTTGTCGCCGAGCACATCCGCTATCCGCTCGCCCTCTTCTCGTTCGTTGCCAAAGCCGTTGTATTCGAGATCATAGGCAATCATGTCATGCAAAACCATTGCGTTCTGACTTGACGGTTCCAGCCTCATGTCTTCCAGCTGGGTTAGAGCTGTTGTGTAGGGCATGTGGGTATGGAGGACGCAGGCAATGCCACGCCGGTGCAAGGGCGCATGGATGCAGACGGCCGAGAAGTTTGCAGGCGCCTCACCCCTGAGAACTTGTCCTTCAAGAGACACTTCAATCAGGTTCGAAGCCTTTACCTCTGACCAATGCAGCCCGAATGCATTCAGATAAAACGACCTGGGTAACATGGTACCGTGAGCGTGAAGTGGTTGTCGATCCCTTCATGAACCCGTCGTTGACCGCCTAGCGATGCGCCGCAGGCAGGTCAACGCGGGCTTTCATCTGCTGGTGATTCTGGAAGTTAGATGTTCTTTCGTTGTTTTCTGACATCTGACAGTGATCCTTCAGTTTCGGCCGCCTGGCGACCAAATCATAGTTGTGCTGCGAGTTCGGCCATCATCCTCACCAGAGAGCCGCTGAAGTCGGCGTCGAAGGCGCTCCGGTTCTCGAGCACGCTGAAATAGACGACGACGGTGCCGGTGTCGGGGTTCGCGAGCATGAATTGCCCGCCGTAACCGCCGTGACCGAGCCACGTCCCGTCGGTGTACGCATGGCTGCTATAGCGCATCCAGTCACGCGGCTTCTGTAAGGCCGGGCCGGGATTCAGGCGCGTCTTTTCGATGAAGGCGGCATCGCCGACGCGGCGACAGTCGATACCCTCGCCCTTGCGCGCGAACAACAGGCCGTAACGCGCGAGATCGCGGGCGGTCAGGCAGGCGCCGCCGGAGACTAGCGGCACACCCTCGCGGTCGCATGTGATATGGAAGCATCCCTCGATGCCTGCCGCCTCGACAATCTCGATCAGCCAGTCGCGTAGTGGCTGGCCGCTGGCGCGTTCGATGATCCAGCCAAGTACATCGCTGTTGGTCGACTTATAGAGAGCCTCTCCAGTGCGATTCGCCAAGTCGCCGCCGGTGATGCCGCAGGTAAAGGAACGGGTCATCTCTTCTTTCTGCCCCTCCGGCGGCAGGCGCCAGCCGATGGCAGCCTCCATATCGTAGGACGTCGCCTGAGGGTCGCTGTAATCCTCGCTGAAGTCGTTGGCGACGTTCATGTCGGCGACCGCTTTGACAGTCGCCTCGGCATAGCCCGCACCAATCTCCGGTAGATAGGTGCCTACTCGCTCATCGAGACTAACCAGGCCGTCGGCCACCGCGCGGCCGAGCATCAGGTTGAGTGTCGTCTTTGTGATAGACATGATGGGATGTGGTCTCTCCGGTCCGAAGTCCGGCGAGTAGGCCTCGTAAAGGATGTGATCGCCGCGTACCATGATGAAGGCGGAGAAATGGGGCATGGCGAGGAAACGTGCGACGCCGGGGCGCTCACCGATGGTCCAGTCGATCTCCTTCCTGAGTGGCAGGACGCGGGGTGCCCGCAACGACATCGCGTAGCGCATCGTGGTGTGGAGGTTATGGAAGCCGCGCCGGCGGTAGTCGGGCAGGTTCCAGCGCGGCTTGTTAGCGAACAGGGTTACGAGGTCGGGATTGGGGATTGAGGAGAGCGTCATGGGCTACCTTCCAAAACAAGTGTTCGTGGGACTCATCAAAGAGCAAACAACCAGCGCTCGCCGCGCTTTGCACGCCTGGAAAAAGCGATGGTGTTTTTTTCATTTCAGGGTTGGTCCGCCTGAAGAAAGCCGTCTCTGCTCAAATGGCATCGCGGTTTCGCGCTCCAGCGGGAAGTGGCATCTGAAGCTGTGCTCCGTACCATCTAGGCTTGGTGAAGTTTCAGGGAAGACGCGGCTGCAGATATCCTGCGCGTAGCGACAACGGGTGTGGAACTCGCAGCCGGATGGCCGCCGCAACAGGCTCGGCACCTCACCCTTGAGCTCGATCCTATTGAGCACCGCATCGGGATCTGGCTCGGGATTGGCCGCAAGCAGCGCCTCGGTGTAGGGATGACGCGGGTACTCAAAGATACGCTCGGTCGAGCCGACCTCAATAAAGCGGCCGAGATACATGATTGCCATGCGATCGGTCATGTGGCGCACAACGTTAAGATTATGCGTGATAATCAGGATCGCCATACCGAGTTCGTCCTGAAGCCGCGCGAGAAGATTGAGCACCTCGCCCTGTACAGAGACATCGAGGCCGGCGGTCGGCTCATCGGCGATGATCAAATTGGGTTTGAGCGCGAGGGCTCGCGCGAGACTGACGCGCCTGGCCTGTCCGCCGGAAAGCTGATGGGGATAGCGGCCAACAAAATCTGCCGGCAAGCCCACCATACGCAGCAGACGCGTCGCTTCGGCTCCTGCGTCGCGATCCATTAGCCCGTGGATGCGGAAAGGCTCCGTCAGGAGCGATCGCACCGTCAGCCTGGGCGAGAGTGAACCGATCGGATCCTGGAACGTCATCGCCATGCGCCGCAAATAGGGCTTGCGTTCGGCAGCGCGGAGCGCCGTGAGCTCCTGTCCCTCGAAGCTGATGGTGCCGCTCACCGCCCGCTGCAAGCCGATAATCGTGCGCGCGATGGTGGATTTGCCCGAGCCGCTTTCGCCGACAAGGGCCAGCGTCTCGCCCTTGTGGATTTCAAACGAGACGCCGCACACCGCATCTATGAAAGGTGCTTTTGTGCCGGTCGCGAGCGCCTTCAGCGGACCCATGGTGCGGAAGCGGACGCAGAGGTCCTGAATGCGGAGAAGGGCACTCATACCAAAACCACCCGCTTTTCATCGAGCAGATGGCATCGCGCGGTCTGCTCCAGGCCGATGGAGTACTCGATTGGTATCTCACGGTGGCAGCGATCGAACGCCTGCGGGCATCGCGCGCTGAAGATGCACCCTTTTTTGTAGCCGAGGAGACTGGGCACCTCGCCGGAAATAGTCGGCAAAGTGCGCGTCTTTTGCCTGATCCGCCCCGGATCGCACTCAAGCAGCGCGCGGGTGTAGGGATGACCAGGATTGTGGAAGATGTCGCGTACAGTCCCCTGCTCCACCACTTCGCCCGCATACATGACGACGACCCGGTCGCACAACTCAGCCACAGCGCCAAGATGATGGGATACGAAAAGGACCGAGCAACCAAACTCTCCTTGCAGATCTTTGAGGAGATGAATGATCTGCACTTCGAGCGTTGCATCTAGTGCAGTGGTTGGCTCGTCGGCGATGAGGAGCGCCGGTCTTACAAGAAGCGCCATTGCGATGCATACCCGCTGACGCATTCCGCCGGAATAGTGATGCGGATATCCGCCGATGCGGCTTTGCGGATCGGGAATTCCGACCCGGTGAAGCATGTCGATAGCACGAGTACGTTTTTCGCTTCGGCTTCTTTGCTCGTGGTGCTGGATATCGATCATCTGGTTCTCAATGGACCGCACGGGATTGAGTGCAGTCATCGGGTCCTGGAAGATCATGGAAAGTCGATCGCCGAGCAGGCCCCGACGCGCATGAGCGGGCATGTCGAGCAGGTCTCGTCCTTCAAACAGGATGTTGCCAGCTGTGACCTCGGCATTTTCTGAAAGCAGACCCATCACTGCATAGGCAAGCGTTGATTTTCCAGATCCACTCTCGCCGACGATACCAACCACCTGTGCGGCTGGAATATCAAGGGAAACGTTTCGCAGCGCATGAACGCGCCCGCGTGGCGTACCGAAGTCGAGATTGAGCCCACGGATTTCCAAGAGCGGAGAAGCCGGACGCGATGACTGATCGTCTGGTATCATCATAGATCACTCCGCAGCTTTGGATCGAATATGTCGCGTAGCGCCTCCCCCAGGAATGTGAAGCCTAGCGTTGCGAGGACGATCGGAATGCCGCCGGCAACGACCAGCCAAGGCGTCTGCTGGATAAAATTGTAACCATCGTTGAGGATAGCTCCCCAATCGGGCGTCGGTGGACGTACGCCCAATCCAAGAAAACTGAGACCTGCCTCTATGGCGATGACGGCTGGCACGTCCATGCTCACGAGAATTATCAGCGGCCCGATGACGTTGGGCAGTACGTGGACGGTGAGGATACGCGTCGTGCCGGCGCCCATGCTGCGCTCCGCGGATATATATTCACTGTTGCGAAGCGCCTCTGTCTGGGTGCGTGCGACTCTCGCATAAATGGGCATCGAGGTTATTGCGATGACGAAAATGACGCTGGCCAGACTGGGTCCAAGCAGCCCGATAATGGCCAATGCAAAGATAATGCCGGGAAAGGAGCGGATGGTATCGAAAAAAAGAAGGAGCAAATTGTCCAACCACCTCGGTCCGAAGCCTGCGATAAGGCCAAGCGCCAGGCCGATCAACAGCGAACTGCCAAGGGAGGCGAAAGCGACAAGGAGCGGAATCCGGCCGCCCATTATGACGCGCGAGAATGTGTCGCGGCCCAGTTGGTCCGTGCCCAGCAGAAAATCCAGTGAAGGCGCAGCCAGACGCGGCCCGACCATGATCCGGGTCGGATCATGCGTGACAATCAGCGGAGCGAAGATCGCGCTCGCGAACACGAGCGCCACGAGCGCGGCTCCAAGCACACCCAGATGGTTCTTTTGCAATTGTTCGAGAAACGTGCGAAAGGCGCCGGGGTCCTTCTCTCCATCGGATTCGCCGCGGATGGCTTCAACCTCCGTCATGTTAAAGTTTCTCGCGGGTTCGAGGATCGAGAGAGGCCGCGATCAGATCGGAGACCGTGGTGGCGACGACTGTCAGAAAGGTGGTTACGAGCACAACCCCCATAACGATCGGATAGTTACGCGTATTAACGGCCTGCACGATCAAGGCACCGATGCCAGGTCTCGCGAAAACCACCTCAATAAAGACAGCCGACGAGAGCAGCCACGCTATGCCTACGCCAATAATGGTCACGGTCGGCAGGATCGCAAGCGGTAGCGCGTAACGCGAAACGATACGCCATTCGGAAATCCCGAAGGAGCGAGCCATGCGTACATGGTTCTCCCCCAGGATCTCGAGCATCGATGCCCGTACCAGTCGGGAGATATAGCCAACCCAGCCAATGCCGATGGCGAAGGCCGGCAGAATAAGGTGGCCGAGTCCCTCCCCCAAACCCTCCCCGGCCCCGATTGCTGGCAACCAATGGAGCGTAACAGCGAATATCAGAAGTGCGTAGACTGCCATGACGAAGGAAGGAATAGCGATCGTGGCGACCGCGACTACGCCGACAACCTGATCGATCACACCGTTACGACGCATCGCCGAGTAACAGCCGAGTGGCACCGCGATCACGACCGCCCATAAGATCGAGACCAAAATCAGTTCGATCGTATAGGGCAGTTGCTCGAACACGATATCCGCAACAGGTCGCTGGCTGAACACGTCGTAACCGAGATTGCCATTGAGCAGCCCTCCGAAGAAGGTGGCGAGCTGTACGATAAACGGCTTACCCAGCCCCATCTGCTGGTGAAGCTGGGCTATCATCTCTGGCGTCGCGCGTGGGCCGAGCAGAGCTGCGGCAGGATCGCCCGGCGCGGCATGGATCATCAGGAACACAAGCGTCACCGCGATCACAATAATTGCAACCCCGAGGACGATCCGCTTGAGGATATATAGCCACATGTTCTCAGACCAGGTCGTTCTAACCTAAACCGGCGTAAACTCTAGAAACAATGGGACCCCGTCGGGGCGGCATGCGGCACGCGTTTTCGTGCTTCGATACATGATCGGCGCCCCGAGTGTGGTAAGGAACCGGTAGGCCCCAGACTCTTCCATGAGATCCTGCATCTCATGATAGAGCTTGGCGCGCTCCACGGGGTCGCTGACGGTGACCGCCTTTGCGTTAAGCTCGTCAAAACGTTCGTTGTGGAAACGCTCCCAGTTCCAAACACCAACCTGATCGCTCACGAAATAGGTGGTTGAAAAATACGGATCCGGCATGATGAATGAGTAGTTGATGATGAGCTGCAGATCTTTCCAGCGCTCGCCATCCGATTCCATTCCAAGCGTCCAAAACGAGCCGGAATCCTGCACTTTGACTTCAAGGGAAACGCCGATTTGGGATAATTGCGCCTGTACCGTTTGGGCAATGGTCGTAAAGATGCTCTCGTTCAGGCAATCGATGGTTAGGGTCAGATCGCTCACAGCGGCCTTGTCCAGAAACTCCTTAGCCTTTGCGAGATCGCCTTCCGGTGGAACGAGCGCCTTGTCGCGATGGCCCACCATACCTGGAGGAATGAGCCCCGTCGCGACGGTTGCCTGACCGGCAAAGGCGGCATCCAGGACCTGCGGCACATTGATCGCCCATTGGATCGCCTTGCGCACATTCTCATCCTTGAGCTTCGGGTGATCCACGTTCATGCCAATCCAATAGTAATAGCGCGCGGCCTTTTCCTCGACCTTGGTATTGGCGGGCGGATTACTCTTAAAGGTCGCAAGCGAATCCACACTGAAAACAGTGAAATCGACGTCGCCCGCCTGGTAAGCCCGTTCCGCCGTCTTGTCGTCGAGGATAGGAACGATCCGGATTTCGTCAAAGCCCGGTTTCGGGCCTGACCAATCCGGATTGCGCGTCAGGATTAGATACTGGTTCGGCTTCCAGTCAGCGAGCACATATGGGCCGGAAAAGGCCGGCGGCTTCATGCCGAAATCGCCGCCATCCTTGGTGGCCTTCATGACCGCATCCTCGGAAACGATGTGTCCCACCCCGTAAGGGAGGGAAATGTTCCAGACCGGAACGAACGGCGTCTTCAGCACGATGACCCCGGTATACTCATCCTCGATTTCTACATGATCGAGCGGACCCCAATCGGGCTTCACCGGCGAGTTATGCTTGATGACACGCTCGAACGAGAACTTGACGTCCTTCGCAGTCAACTCGCCATGGCCGCCGGTGAATTTGATGCCTTTCTTGAGACGGAAGCGGATATGGGTGGGATCGACCTGTTCGATCTTTTCTGCCGACTCCAACTCCCACCCCCACTCGGAACCCGGCTTGAAGTGCGTGAGCTTGGAATAGCAGCAGTTCGATACGTCCACATCGACCGAATTCTGGTAGAAGCCGGGGTCAAGGGTTCCGAACGCAGTAACGGAACGCGCTTTGAGAACCTTGCCTTCCGCGGCCCAGATCGCCTGCGACAATGGCAGGCCCGCAGCGATGATGCCGCCACCAAACGCGGCGCCGGCCTTGATAAAGGCTCGGCGGTTCACGCGGTCTACAATAGCATTCATGATCTATTCCTCCCTCCGTTGATTTCCCGTTCAGAGCGGGACTACTTGTATTTTGGTTACATCATGCATGGTGCGGGCAGACGTACTTTTCGATCGCTTGGCGCCCACCACTGGTACACCGCCTACCGCGAAGGCGGAGAGGGCGCCGGGAAAGACGACAACGAGTTGGTTTCGCGCTGCATCATGGCGACGAAAGGCATAGCGATTCTCCTTTCGGGGCGCACCAAGGCGCCCTCACCACCCCTGCGCAACGCCCCAAATCTCCACTGTTGCCTCACCGTCCATATTTCCAGAGTCCGTCTTTGACTTCGGTACGAGCGTCAGCGGCGGAAGCGTTCCACCCACGCAATCGGCGACGGTATTGACGAAAGCGGCCGTCTCGGCTTCGCTTCCGGTCGAAGCGAAATAGCAGACCATGAGTTTCAAGTCTGCCGGGGTTCGGCCGAAAGGACGCAAGAGATCTTGGATTAAGCTCATGGTAAAGCGGGTTTGGGGGATGAGCTGGCCTTTCATGACGGCCAGCCCTGTGTTGTCGTGGGGGAGGCCCGGCCATTGGCCGCCGAGCCAGACGGTATCGCGCAGCCGGATGGCTTGACGGTAGGGCACAGGGATCGCCCAGTCCCACACGCGCGTCGGCCAATGGTCCTCGCGCGGGATGTATTTGTCTCGGCCATTCCGGACCTCGCGCATGGCTATAACCTCGACCTTGGTCAAGGCCCCCTTTGGGTTGAGGTGGTGGCAGGGAACCACGGTCCCAGCCGGTCCCGGCTCGCGAAAGTGGCTCGCCCGCGCCTTGGCGAGCGGCGCCCACTCCTCATGCGTGGAGCCAAAGTAGTAGCCCTCTAACTTGACGCAGTCCTGGAAGGACGCGCCGAGCGCGGCCAGCGTCTCGGCATGTCTCTCCATAATGAAGTGGCTCTGGGCCACTCCGTCGTCCGGATGGCGCAGCGCGCCGTCGGCGTCCTCCGCTGTGCGGTTGGCGAGGGCGATGAACTCGCCCGCTCGCAAGCCCCCGATGGCCGTCCGACCGTCGAAGAGAGCCCGTCTCTCGGGTGGCACCGGCCGCGGCACCGCTCGCACGTCGGAGTGCGCTCGCCAACCGCGCTGGGCGATGGCCTGGATCTGGATCGTCTGGCCGGAGAAAGGCTGCAAGGGCTCTGGCATAGTGCTGATCACAGGCATGGGGTCCGCCTTGAAGAAGCGGGCCAAGGCCGCGATCATTTCCCAGTCGTCGCGCTCGGCGGTGTAATGCGCCTTCAGCCGCACCACGTCATCGAGGGCGCACCCTTCGGTGGCAAGGGCCTCCGCTATGTTCGCCATCGCGCCCTCGATCTGCCTGTCGAAGTCCCCCGGGTTGCGAATACGACCAGCATCATCAAAGTCGCCAGCGCCGCCGACGAAGCTCAACACGCCTGCGCTGGCGGACAAATTGTGGGTGTCCGCGATCGGTAGATTCCAGATTGTCGACGTCATTATGCCCTCCAATTCGGCCACCACGACCCGTGTCCAACAATTCCGGCTGACTGTAAGGTGTTAGATAGCTCTGGCTTTGAACCCCTCGTTTTCTGTACATGGGGCGCATAAAAAGCCGAACGAGTCCTTTTCTCAAACCGGCTAACTATCTATTTTCATGTCGTTGGTCAGGAGAATGTTGCGTCTCCTACAACAGCCGCAACACTGTCGGAGACTGGTAATGGATGATCTTGGCGCGCGACTATGATACATTCGGCAGCTCCATAGGCTCTCAAAGGCAATTGGCGAAGCGTGTCGGCATTACAAATTCCACCCTCTCGTTGATCGAATCTAATCAGACCAGCCCCTCGGTTAGCGCCCTTAAGCGCATTCTCGACTCGATACCCATCCGCCATGGCAGAATTCTTCGCCATCGAGCCTGAGAGCGGCAGCAGATCTTCTACCGCGCGGATGAGCGGCGGAGCAGGCGGCGAAGAGCATGCGCGCCAGGCCAGTGCAGACCTTTGTAAGGGTAACGCTACCGATAATTCCGCCAGGCATTATCGGTGATGCCGTGTTTGCATTCCTCAGTTCCTTCGATGAGGTCGTCGTTACATCGCTGGTAGGCGGATTCGCGATCTGCACCCTCCCGCTGAAGATGTGGGAGGACATTCGACATCAAATCGACCCTACGATTGCCGCAGTGTCCTCACTGCTAGACTGCTGCCCGTCCTCTCGCTGATCGTCCTCTATATCACTGTGGCGATCCAGCCCGAGCGCTCAGCGACTGCTCGCAAAGCCCGCGGCTTGAGGACCATCCCTGATGCGCGCGTGTGGCGGGCAAACACGCTAGCGGCCTGGGGAGTTGGGCCGTGGGCCAGCTTCGTCACGGTCCCGTCTTCCTTCTGAACATCACGCAGCGGTAGTTCTAAACGTACCTCGTCTCTCAATCTAACCGCCATCCACAATCAGCCCCGGCTCGGCGGCGGTCAAATACAATTTTGCGATGTGATTCATCTGAAATTGCGATCGCAAACGAGTATAGCGGCGGTTGCCGATCGTAGTCCGGGATATGTTCCATCCGTTGGATGACCGCGAGTGGCAGAAAGGAAAACTTAACAGCCCGATACGAAAATCAGGATAGGCATCGTCAGACCGCCGGAACGATGTCGAGCCGCTCGCTCACGTCCTCGCCGATCCGGTGAAGGCCATTGCGACAGCACGGACATGGTCCTCTATCTCGACCACCATCTCCACGCGCGGAAGATGGACCGGCAGCGCTCCACGGTTCGTCCGGCACTTCGCAGCCTTTGCTTGATTCTCGGAAGGAGCGGTCTGTTCCTGCTCTTCCTCGCCGGCGGCATTAATCTGTTCGGCTTCTTCGAGCCCCAGCAGGAACTGAGCCGGAAGCGTCTCAGCTCTTCGGCCAAAGCGGTGACGCTGCAATTCCTTGATGATCTGGATCAGCCGGGGCATTCTCGACATCGCGCGCCAGGACCATCGCCCTTCAGCGCATCCGGATCGACGGGAAGCTGGTCAGCGGTCACCGGCACCCGCACGGCGGCGACTTCTCACATCCGAACATTTCTTCAGTTTTTATGTTGGGCTGGCCACCATGACCAGGATCTCGAACGCGTCGTCCTAAGGACGCCTCATTGGCGTTTGGCGCATTTGCCGCCGCGCCTTGCATGGGATGACCTTCGGCGCGCAATCGATGCGATCGGCGCAACGATGCCGGTCGACGTCCGCGATCGAGCCGTCCTGCTGCTACTCGCCACGACGGGCTCTCAGCGAGGCTGAGTTGACGTCACTTATCGAAGCATGCGCCCGCGTTTCGCCTAGCATCCCGAGGGCGGACGTTGGCGACGCTGATCGGATGGTTGGCGAGTTCGGGGCTGCGATCGGGGGAAGTAGTCGGGCTTGATCGTTCCGACGTTGATCTCACCAACGGGGTTCTCCTCATTCGGAAGACAAAGTTCCGCAAGGATCGTCTCGTTCCACTTCACACGACAACCCAGGGTGCCCTTGGTTGCTATGCCCGTGAGCGCGACGCCGCTTTTCCCCTCAGTTCCCGGGGCAACCGCCTCTCGGCGACCGGCCTGCAAAACGGCTTTGCCGAGGACCCTAAACTCGCCGACTTTGATGGCGGTAAGCCGTTAGGGCCGCACGATCTCAGGCACCGGTTTGCCGTGACCCGCCTCAGCCTCTGGCACCAACAGCGCGCCGACGTTCAGGCGCTATTGCCTTTGCTCGCCACATATCTCGGCCACGTTAGTACAGCGACACGGCCTACTACCCCACGGGCTCGGCGGAGCTCCTCGCTATCGCGGTTGAGCGTGCCGCCCTCGATGGAGGCGCAGCATGAGCGAACGACTGCTCCTGGCGCCGCTCCTGGAGTCCTATTTCCGCCGGCGCCTCACGAAGCAGCGCAATGCGACTCCCGCGACCGTGGCCAGCTATCGCGACGCCTTGCGCATGCTGATCCTCTTTGCCGCCGACCGGTTGCGTAAGAAGCCGGCGGCGTTGGCGCTCGAAGATCTCGATCGAGACCTCGTTCTCGCTTTTCTCGACGAACTCGAGGAGAAGCGGAACAATTCCGTCACCACGCGCAACGCCCGCTTGGCCGCGATCCGATCGTTCTTCCGCCACGTCGCTGCCGCCGACCCGGCATCCTTCGGCGTCGCCCAACGCGTGCTGACGATTCCCATTAAACGGACGCACATTGACGTGACGTACCACCTCACCGCGGCCGAAGTGGACACCCTCGTCGCGGCGCCCGATCCAAAGACGCCCCGTGGTCGGCGCGACCGAGCCTTTCTGCTCTTCTTGGCACGGACCGGCGCCCGGGCCTCCGAAGCCACCGGCGTCAACGCAAACGACCTTCAGTTGGAGCGGCCGCACCCACAAGTGCTGCTGCGCGGCAAAGGGCGTAGAGACCGCGTCGTCCCCATTGCTAAGGACCCGGCTGCGGGCGCTGACATCCTTGTTGAGCCAGCGCGGGATCGCCCATCACGAGCCGCGACCGAAATTCCTTGGCGCCCGCAACGAGCGCCGGGCCTACCAGACCGGCTTTGGCCGACAAGCCCATATCGCCGCACATCTTCCGGCACTCCCTCGCCATGAAGCTTCTCCAGTCCGGCGTGGACCTTTTGACGATCTAAGCCTGGCTCGGGCATGCACGGGTCACCACGACCCACCTCGTCGACCTTCTTCATTGGGATCGCCCGGACCCGGTGTGCCCTGGTCCAGACAGGACGGGAGCCGATACTCGAGGAAGCGGAAGAATGCTTTGATGGCGGCAAGACAGTGCGCGCCGAGTTGCCGCGTCCTTCCTCGATGTATTCCAGGAAGGCAAGGAGGAGTGGCGGATCGAGCTGCTCGATGTCGAGGCCGGATGGCGTAGTCCGCAGTCGGTCAGCCGCGAAGGAGAGTAGCAGTTGGAAGCTGTAGGCGTAGGCCGCGCAGGTGTGCGAACTGGCCCGCCGCTCGTGCGGCAGGTGCTGGCGCAGAAAGGCGGTGAGATGCGGTGCCAGCGCGGTCATGCTACGGCTCCTTGGTGCAAGGCTTCGCCGGCCGCCGCGATCTGCCTCATCAGGATCGGCGTCGCCTGCAGATACCAGTAGGTGTCGGTGACGTGCGCGTGGCCGAGGTAAGTGCTGAGAGCGACGATATGGCGGCCGACGGCATCGCGATCGTGCCGGCATTGCTCCAGGGAGCGCACGGCGAAGGTGTGCCGCAGATCATGAAAGGGGGGGTCCCGCTTGGCCGAGGTCTCCGCGCAGGCCGATCGATCGCGCCAGGCAAAGGAAGATAGCGACCACCGTATGGTAGGACGGTGGTGTACCTGCGGGCGAGACGAACAGCGCGCTGTTTAAGGGCCCGACGCGGCGACGGGCCGCCAAATACCGGTCCAGGACGACCCATGTCGTGCGGTGGAGCGGCAGCAATCGGGCTCTTCTGGAATTTGGTCTGTCGGATGATCAAGCCATCGGTGGTCACGTCATCGATCTGAAGCGTCAAGGCTTCGGAGATGCGCATGCCAGTGGCGGCGTGCAAGCCGAACAGGGTCTCATGCATTAGTGGTCTGATCGTACTCGATGGCTTGAGGGAGGCGGCCGCGTGCATCGGCGCAGGGACTGTCAGGAATTCTGTGCGCGAGGCCATGATGATGGAAAGGAGAGAATCATCACATGGCTATCGAGAAGGAACTTCTGGACCAACTGCTTGCCGGCCGCGATCCGAATGAGGTGTTTGCCAAGGATGGATTGCTCGACGACCTGAAGGAGGCGCTTTCGGAACGGATTCTGAACGCTGAACTCGACGAGCACCTCGAGGACGACCGCACCGACGGCAGCGCCAATCGCCGCAATGCCCATTCGAGGAAGTCGGTTCTGACGGGCACGTCGAAGATGACGCTGTCGATCCCGCGCGACCGGGCCGGGACCTTCGATCCGAAGCTGATCGCCAAATACCCGGCGCCGCTTTCCCGATTTCAACGACAAGATCATCTCCATGTACGCGCGCGGCATGACGGTGCGCGAGATCCGCGGCCATCTGGAGGAGCTCTACGGCACCGACGTGTCGCCGGACCTAATCTCGGCCGTCACCGACGCCGTCCTGGAGGAAGTGGCCGAGTGGCAGAACCGCCCGCTGGATGCGATCTATCCGCTCGTCTTCTTCGATGCGATCCGGGTCAAGATCAGGGACGAGGGCTTCGTGCGCAACAAGGCCGTACATCGCGCTCGGCATCCTGCCGGACGGCACGAAGGAGATCCTCGGCATTTGGATCGAGCAGACCGAGGGCGCCAAGTTCTGGCTGCGCGTCATGAACGAGCTGGAGAGCCGTGGCGTCGGCGACGTCCTGATCGCCGTGGTCGACGGCCTGAAGGGCTTCCCCGAGGCGATCACGCCGTCTTCCCCCAGACCGTGGTCCAAACCTGCATCGTGCATCTGATCCGCCATTCGCTGGAGTTCGTGTCGTGGAAGGATCGCAAGCCGGTCGTGCCGGCGCTGCGCGCGATCTACCGGGCAAAGGATGCCGAAGCCGGCATGAAGGCCCTGGAGGAATTCGAAGCCGGCTACTGGGGCCAGCGGTATCCGGCGATCAGCCAGAGCTGGCGGCGCAACTGGCAACACGTGGTGCCGTTCTTCGCCTCCCCGAAAGCGTGCGCCGGATCATCTACACCACGAACGCGATCGAGGCGCTGAACTCGAAACTGCGCCGCGCCGTCTGCACCCAAGGCCATTTCCCCAATGACGACGCGGCAATGAAACTGTTATATCTGGTCCTGAACCACGCCGCCGAGGATTGGAAACGACTGCCGCGCGAGTGGTTCGAGGCCAAAACCCAGTTCGCCGTCGTCTTCGGCGAAAGGTTCGTTAGCCAATGACGAAACCGGCCTCGCGCACAGAATTCCTGACGTTCCCTCGGCGCATGCTCTCATCCGAGGCGTTGACCTCGCCGAAGAAGCGAACTTCTCCCTCCCGGCCGGCATCCGCAATCGCGATAGCGTTCCTAAGCTTTGCGACATCGATTCCGACAAATGCTTCCCTATAATCTGACACGGCTCGTCCTCCTGTGATGAGGATCGGCTCGGCCCGCCCGAGCAACCCTCGGACGCGCAGTGTAGGGCGAGCCACCTCACCGGCAGAAGCGGACATACGGTCTTAATATCATCTCAATAAGTTGCAGCAGATTTGACGATCGATTCCGCGAAGAGCACGCACCCAACCAAACTTGTTCTGTCAAGCTTTGCCGCGGCGAAGACCTAGCCGCGCAGCCGATTGTAGGCCGAAGAGGAGCAACGCGGCTGTGACGGTTGCGGCGATCGTGCTGCGGTGATCGGACCAATTCCAGGGTTATCTCTAGGCGTCGGCTCAGGCCACACTCAGCGCCACGTCGTGGATGGTCTGGAACAGAAAGCGCCGCGCCAACGCACGAAACCAGCCGCAGACCGTCTGCCAGGCACCGAAATGGATCGGCAGCATCCGCCAGCCGCAACCCGAGCGCACAAGGTAGCTCACCGCGTTGATCACCTCACGGAAAATCAACCTCGCGCGGACGGCCGCGACCCCCAGGCTTGGGCATCAGCGGAGGATCTGTTCGCCGGACCGGTAGCGCTTAGTCCTCTTGGCCATCCGGCTAGGGCTCGGTTCGGTCCACATCCACAGCTTGAAATCACAAACCAACCTCCGCCGGAAACCCGATTTTCAGATTTTACAAACGGCCTCTTAAATCGGCCCGCGTGAACCGATTGGCTGGCCGTCTGAGCCCGAGGTTCTCTCTTAGCGTTTGTCCGGTGTATTTGGACCTGAATTTTCCTCGTTGGCGCAATTCGGGAACGACGAGCTCAATAAATTCCTTGAGCCCGCTAGGAGCGGTCGCCGGCAATACATTGAATCCGTCGGCCGCATACTGATCAAATACATCGACCATGGTGCCTGCAATTTCGTCTGGCGTTCCAACGACCATTAGATGGCCAAGGCTGTCCGATACCGACCGGATTAGTTGTCTCCAAGTGAATTTCCGGCGAGCGGCCAAGTCGAGGAGCAGTTTCTGACGACTTTGGATGAAATTCGTCTGCGGTAAAGCCTCGGGGACTAATGAGTCGAGATCTATTGACCTCAGGTCGACAACAGACCCGAGCCAAAGATGGGCATTCCCAATTAGAACGTCGATGTGCGTAAGCGATTGTAGTTTTTGGAGCTTCTCAGACGCTTCTTGCTTGGTCCTCCCAACGATCGGGACAATGCCCGGCATGACTAGCAGCTGATCATCCTCCCGCCCAAGTGCGCGCGCTTTCTCTTTGAGATCTCTGTAGTATTGTTTGCCGTTCTCTAAAGACGGTTCGGCCGTGAACACGACCTCGCCAACTTCTGCAGCGAACGCAATTCCGGTATGGGATGCGCCAGCCTGAACCAACACGGGATAGCCTTGCGGCGGCCTCCCGATGTTCAGTGGGCCTCTGACTGAAAAGTGGTTCCCTCGGTGGTCAAGCAAATGCAGCTTCGCAGTATCGGCGTAGATTCCGCTTTGCCTGTCGTGAATGAAAGCGCCGTCTTGCCACGTGTCCCAAAGACCTTTGGCAACCTCCACGAATTCCCTCGCTCGAGCGTAGCGTGTGTCATGATCTGGAAGTTCCTTTTCACCAAAATTTTGCGCTTCAAGATCACTCACCGACGTGACAATGTTCCATGCCGCCCGTCCCCGGGATAAGTGGTCAAGTGACGCGAACATACGCGCGAGATGATAGGGTTGGTAGTACGTCGTGGTCGCCGTCGCGACAAGGCCGATGTCCTGTGTTCTGGATGAAAGCGCCGACAACAGCGTAATTGGCTCGAAATCATCGCTACCGCTTTCACGAGCGATGGCCGTATGATCACATATTATGCCTTGGTGATCGGCGAGAAATACGAAATGAAACGCCGCATCTTCGGCGAGTGCTGCCAGACGAGCATATTGATCGATATCGACTCCGCCATCCGCTGGCACGCTCGGATCGCGCCATGCACCTCCGTGATATCCCGCCCGAGCGAGATACAGTCCCAGCTTCATTTCATCATTGCGTCGCATCTCGCATCTCCATCTCCGTTTACGGCGCCTGTCTCCGAAAGTGCCGTCACTCTCTTACTTAAGAACCGACAGCAACGAACCTGCCAAACGTGGTAGTTGTATTCTGGGTGTAGAACTTCGATGAGCTGTTTCCGAGCTGCGGAATTGGGAACGGGAAGGCGACCCTCGCGTGTTGCGTACGCATTAAGCGAACCATTTCGATGCCGTTTAGGATAATCGCGGCAGTTTGATTTGAAGCTGAGCATTGATCGGCTGCGGTGCTTGCGCCGATGGTCCTGTTCGATCCGGCTATCTAGATATTTACTCTTGCGGATCGGCTTCAGCCGACGCCGGGAACGATCCTGCAAGCGATTTGTGATGTCACAGAAAAGGATAGCCTCGTGGTTGGTCTGGCTACCATCGATCACGACGCGGTCGGGCCGGCCATGACGTGCCGGCGCTTTTCTGAAGAACCGCTTGGCAGAGGGCGGGGGCCGCGGACCTTGATGTACGTCTCGTCGACATGCCACTTCCCCACGCTACGCTTGCGCCGGTTGAAATGCTCTCCAGCGTTAGCGGTGGGAAACGAAATCGTCCGGCGGTGAATGGTCGTGTGGTCGACGGCGATCCCCCCGCTCGGCCATCATCTTCTCAAGATCACGCAGGGCTGAGATTGTAGGACAGGTACCAGCGCACGCAAGCAGGATCATTAACTATTCGAACTGGCGGCCCTTGAACACCTAATCCTCCAAAAGGGCGCAGGGGTCTTGCCACAGCGCCCGAAATTGAAGGTGCCGGGCTCCAGCCGCGCGAAGATGCGTCTGTGACCCCCTGGCAGAGCCTCGCGCCGGGCGCCGCCTCCGCTAAATCTCGGCCATCAACAAACGCCTGGACGAGAGCCTGAAAGCGTTTGCCGAGCGCCCGCTTCAAGAGCTTCTTGCCTACCTTTGATGCTCGCTACGAGAAGGTGCGCGAAACCGGCATCGTCATGAGCCAGGCGGTGCTGATCGCCGGTTGGCATCGGCTGGGACGGAAGGCTGCAGATCCTGGCCGTGGAGATGGCCAATCGCGAGAGCCGCTCGGCCTGGAGGGACTTTCTCGTCGGGCTTGAAGGCGCGCCGCCTCAAGGGCGTCGAGTTTGTCGTGTCAGACGATCATGCCGGCCTGGTCGCGGCGATCGGCGAGGTGATCCCGGAAGCGGCATGGCAGCGCTGCTACGTACACTTCCCCAGGAACGCGCTCGATCACCTGCCGAGAAAGCATGGCGACGATTGCCTGCACGAACTGCGCTGGCGCTACGACCGGCGCGATCTCGCCGAGGCCAAGGCCGATCTCGCCGCATGGCTTTCCAAATGGTCGGCCCGCTACCCACGACTGACGACATGGGTGGAGGAGACCATCGAGTACACGCTGACCTTCTTTCGTCTGCCACACCAGCACCACAAGCATCTCAAGAGCACCAACATGCTTGAACGGCTCAACGAGGAAATCCGACGGCGCACCTATGTCGTGCGCATCTTTCCAAACTCACAGAGCTGCCTGCGCCTCGTCAGGGCGCTGGCCGTCGAAACCAACGAAAGCTGGATGGAGGCCAAGGCGCTACATCAACATGGACGACCTGCGCGAGCACAAGAAGCTCGCTCTGCGCCAAGCCGCATGACCAGCACCATGGCCGCCCCTTTTTGCTGATGGGGCGGATGCCAGCCTTCTCCGACGGCATCGCAATGTGCCAAAGTTTGTGGTGTTAGCGCCACGCAAAGAAGAGGCAGGCATCCATGCAAAAGGTTGGGGTCGATCTGGCAAAGAACGTCTTTCAGCTGCACGAGGCGGCAGCTGATGGATCGGTTGTGTTCCGCAAGAAGCTGTCGCGCCTGCAGTTTTGCAAGTTCATGGCGAGTCAATCGGCATGTGTCGTGGCGATGGAAGCGTGCGGCAGCTCGCACTACTGGGTCCGTCAGATGGCTCGACTTGGCCATGAGCCAAGACTGATTGCCCCGGCCTATGTCAAAGCGTTCGTCAAGCGGCAGAAGAACGACGTCGCAGATGCGGAGGCGATCGTCGAAGCAGCGCAACGACCGACAATGCGCTTTGTCGAACCGAAGACCAAGGAGCAGCAGTCCCGGGCTATCGTGTTTCGCACCAGAGAGCAGTTCGTGAATCAGCGAACCGAATTGGTGAATGCGCTGCGCGCGCAGCTCTATGAGTTCGGTTATGTTGCTCCGCAAGGCATCGGCCACCTGCCACGTCTGGCAGAGATCGTCGAGGACGAGAGCGCAGACCTGCCGGATCTGGTCCGCGACATCTGCAGCGCTCTCCTTGACCAAATCGACCAGTTCAGCAGCCGGCTCGCGGCATTGAAGAAGACGATGGACACGCTGTCCAAGCAAGCTGCAACATCTCGGCGGTTGCAAGCCATGCCCGGTGTCGGCCCTATCGCTGCCCTTGCCATTGAAACCTTTGCGCCGCGCGATGGAGGCTTTCAAGTGCGGTCGCGATTTCGCCGCCTGGCTCGGGCTGGTCCCTCGG
Source organism: Mesorhizobium sp. M6A.T.Cr.TU.016.01.1.1 (assembly GCF_003952585.1). Lineage (NCBI taxonomy): Bacteria > Pseudomonadati > Pseudomonadota > Alphaproteobacteria > Hyphomicrobiales > Phyllobacteriaceae > Mesorhizobium > Mesorhizobium sp. M6A.T.Cr.TU.016.01.1.1. Next base: position 3,380,170 of record NZ_CP034452.1, on the reverse strand, counting down.
CAGAACTCGAGCGGCGGCAAGCAACGATTAGGGAAGGTATCGAAGATGGGCCAGCGAGATATTCGGCGGTTGCTCATCATCGGCGTCCATGGCTGTGGTTCGATGGGCGTCTCGGAGGCGCGCGCCCGACGGTTCCTAGCTTGCCCGCTTGACTGCGCATGCTGGTGGCAATCGCGCTGGCCAACAAGATGGCGCGTGGCATCTGGGCCATGCTGACGAAACAGGAGGACTACCGGAATCCGGCGACGGCGCCTGCGTGATTTGCAACAACGCACCTGAGACCGGGACGTCGGAGATGTGAGGAAGGCATGAACTGCAGGGGCAAATGATCGATCAGATCGGGGTCAGGAAAACCAGAGTCAAGTTGAGAGCCCACGCAAGCTCGCTTTGCTGATTTGGACCTGATCCGCGCATCACCATACCGGCCCGCGGCACATGGAACGACCGCAAATCAAGGCCTGACACATGACCGCACTCGATCACACGTCCAATGCTTCAGGTTCTTCCTTGCAAAATGGCTGGCATCCACACAAGAACTTGACGCACACAACCTTCTGTTTCTGCCGACAATCACGGCTTGCCCGGAAGTGGGACTGAAGCGGGGGGGCGGCGAGTTGCGACCGGAAGGCCGCCGTCCAGGCGGACCGCGTCCGAAGGACCAAAACGAAGAGAAGGACCCTAAACGAGAGCGAAGGGTTGCGGGTGCCGCGGCGGGCCTATTTTGCGCGCTTGAGTGCCAGCACGAACTGCAGTCCTGAACTCCAAAGAAAGGCAAGGTCGAGCGCCTCATTCAGACTGCTATGCGATATGCCAAGGCCTACGACACCTCAGACCAACCCGCCGCAGATCTCCGGCTTTGGCTCCACCGCTACTATTGGCACAGGCCTCATGGTAGCCTCAAAGCAAATACGCCCATCAGCAGACTCGGTCCGGAAAGGGAAACCTGTTGAGGCTCAACATCTAGTCGCCGTGCTCTCCGGCAGGGGCCGGGCTGATCAGGGGATCACCGCTCATTTGGCTGACCGTTTCCAAAGGCCATATATCTTGCCGCTGCACTGCCCACCTTATTGTTGTGCTCAGCAGGATTGCGGCGACGACGCCGCACGATGGCATCGTCGTTTGGAAAGATTCCGACTGGTACGCCGCTAACCTCGCCGTTCAGATGCCCGATCGGATTCGTCGAGTGGGACTTGGCGCGATGTTCTTTCCGGAAGCTCATGTAAGGGCAGCCACCTCGGGCTGAACGTCGTCCCTGATTGTCGCCAGCTTCGGCACTTTGGTTGGATCTGGTCGGCGACTTCGCGCCATTGTACCCGCGTTGCCTCTGCGAATCCTGTCGAATGGTGAAGGCTGAGAAAAACCTGCGGCGCAGCAAGTGCGTTCCTCATAAAGCGGACCCGGCAGCGTTGCTATGTCGCGCACAGCATCTTGGTAACGGCTGCGTTGAGTGTTCTTGCCCATCGGAGCTTACGATTTGTCGCCCCGCAGGCTGCAAGCTGTCTTGCGCAGGAACTCGGCCCAGATAGCTTGGCCTCAGCCGAGCCGATCTCCAGGCGCAGGACGTAGCGCCCGCCGTCAGCATTGATGGCCACGGCGGCGAGAATATCTGGCCACAGCGGCGGAAAGGTAAGTGGCACCGATTCACAGGTACGGACAATCGCCTTGATCGGTCGTCGAGCAACGCGTCGAGATGCCCTGCACATAGGCTTCCTGGATGACGGCGGTGAGCGCCATTTCGGCCATGGGCGCTGGTCGAGAAAACCTGGGAAGTAAGAAGCATACCCTGAGCTTGGGAATGCTCAGTAGGTTCCCCGCTCCCTCTCCCAATCCCGTAGCTGCGTTGAGCGAGCCGGACCAGCGCCTTCTGGCCCCCACCTCCAGCTCCATCGCCACTCGGGGGAAAGCCATTTTCGCGAAGGAGGTCGGTATCCGGGGACGTTCTCCACGAGCATGCGCAGGTTCATCATGTCATCGGTCAAGGGTGGTCCTCCGAAATGGGTTGGCATCAACACCAAATGTCGGAAAGCACTCATGCCACCGACGCCGCTCACTCACTACTAACGGCGTGCTCGCGGGCTGCTTGGTGACCCCGACCTAAATCACCTGATCGGACAAACTGTAGAGCGCACAGCGTAGCCGCGGCATACGTTTAACCGCCCAAGCACATCGGACGCTGACGAATCGTTTCGTGCCCTCTCTTGGCGTTGCAGGACCCCGCAGCATCGACTTCTCGTATGTTTTGTCGGTTCTGCGCCGCAAGCTTATTAGCTATTTTCTCGAGTCAAATAGCTGAAACCACTCACAAATTTGTCTCTTAGCGTTCCAGTCAAATTGGCACGACGTTTGATACGTTCGAGGTCAGGCAGCTGTACTGCCGAGTGAGTAGCGGGGAATGAAGCTCCGCAAACGGGAAAGGCCTCCTTGTGTCGCTGCAAGCGCAGCTGCGCGCCCGCAATCCTGTGCCATCGAAAGAAAGGAACTGGCTGTGTCAAGTCCACAAATAAACAAAAGCTTATCCATTTTAACTGACGATCTCGCCTGTGCACGACAACTGAACGCCCGCAACGTCACAGTGCTCGACACAGGCAGCGAAAAGGGACGCGGCGTATTCGCCGCCCAGAGTTTCCTGCCAGGGGAAATTGTCATAATTGGCTTACTCGATCGTATCGAGACGATTCGGACGACATACTCCATTCAATTGGACTGGAATGTTCATGCGTTATTTCAAGAGCCGGCTTCGCTCACTAACCATTCTTGTGACCCAAATTTAGCGATTGTGCCTAACCGCTTCGGAGCCTACGACTTCGTGGCCATCAAGCAGATCTCTTCTGGTAGCGAACTAACCTGGGATTATGCTACCTCAGAGTTCGAGTCGATCGCCGTTCAAGTGTGCCTTTGCTCATCGAAAAATTGCCGAGGGGCAGCTGGAGGCTTCTCCAAGTTGCCTCGCGATCATCCCTTGATCGTATCAGGATTCTGCGCACCATACCTTTTTCAAGAAAACCCAGGGCGGTTCCCGAGAAAAATAGGACTCTTTTCAAGGTTCGTCGGTTCATAGGAGTTGGAATGGTCCCGGTTCATACCATACTGAACCCGTTCACGGTTTAACCGAGCAATCCAATTCCTTTTGGCCCCAGCTCACCGTTCCAGCTGGCAAGCCTTTACCAAACCCAGATGGCATCGAATGCGGCACAGCGAAGGTCGTGGCGCGTTGGCCTCCCACGATGATGTTCCGAGGGGCCATGCCGAGACGGAAGCAAGCGAGACGAACGAGCGTGAGGGCCATATACGCGATCTTGCGCCTGACCCATGAGCAGGGTCTTTCGGTGCGTGAAGTGTCGGAACGGCTGAAGATCAGCAAGACGACAGTATCGACCTATTTGCTAGGGCGCGGGAGGCCGGGCTGTCATGCTGGCCTCTGCCGCCGGGCCACGACGACGCGACACTTGAGCGGCTGCTGTTTGGCCGTGCCGGTCGTCCGCCGCAAGACCTGAGCGAACCGGACTTTGCGCTGATCGCCAGGGAGCTGAAGCGCAAGGGGGTGACGCTGACGCTGTTGTGGCAGGTATCGCGCCGCCCATCCCGGCGGCTACGGCTATACCTGGTTCTGCGAGCACTTCGCCGCTTTCGAGCGCCGGACGAGCGGGACATTCCGCAATCGGCATGCGGCGGGCGCGGTGATGTACACGGACTATGCCGGGCACACGGTGCCGATGATCGATACGGCGACCGGCGTCATTTACCCGGTGCAGATTTTGTCGCGGTGCTGGGCGCGTCCGATCTTACCTTCGCCTTTGCCAGCTCCAGCCAGAAGCTGCCGGACTAGATCGAGGGCCAGGTGCGAGCGCTCGCCTTCTTCGGCGGCGTCACCAGAGCGATCGTGCTCGATTACGTGCCTGGGCATCGTAATCGCACTTTTGTGTCCCGAGCGGTTATATGCCCCGGCGGGCATAAGTATCTGTGATGAGACGACCTGATTGCTGTGGCAGCATACCCTCCAACTGTTCCTAATTCAGCATGGAGGTTGCCATGTTGGAACGCTTTTTTCGTCCAACCAAAAACTGTCGATCGGATTGGATTGCTGCCTCGGGCCGCATCGAGCAAGTATGTGAAGGCTCTGTGCGAACGTGCCTATACGCCTCGAAGCATCTATCGTCGTGTTCCCGTCCTCGTGAAGTTCGCGGCATTCACTGCCGGCCAGAATGTCGAACCTATCGAACAAGCGGAAAGGCTCTTCGAATCATTCATCGCAGACTGGCTGTCAAATCGTCATCCCAATCGATTGGCTGATGCACGAGGCGACAGGGGACGATCGCAGTAGACCTTCGCTGCCCGATCCATTTGCGATACAAGTTCCCGGGTTCTTCGATTATCTCCGCGATGAGCGAGGGTTGCGGCAAAGCTCCATCGCGCATTTACCGGCATTACCTACGCGTCGTTGAGCGGCATCTCGGTCCCATAGGTTGTGATCCGAAGTCGCTTACTTTGCCGGTGGTGACGGCCTTCATCACGACACAGGCCCTGTCATTTCGGCCGCACCGCGATGATTAGTCTCGCCAGCATCCTGCGGGTCTTCCTACGATACCTGCATCGGGAACATGTCCTTATGGCCACGATGCCCAAACTGGGCTAACGGGGCGATCTGAATGGTAGGGTATTCTTTGGCGATCTGGGGCAGCCGCAAGATTGAAGAGCGGCTTGTTCTACGCGACGATGGGTATGGGGCTCCGTGCATCCGGCCGCCAAGCGTGGCGCAAAACGCGGGGCTGCCTGTCGATCCCCGAAGTGCGCAGGCTGGGCGCGACGTCCGGACGATGCCAAATGTCCTTTCGCCACATGAACTTCGCTGACGGAACGGCTGCTTTTCTTCCGTGTGGAATCTCGCGTCCGGATGACACCCCTCCCGCAAAAGCCTCCCACCGCATAAACGAACGCGATCTGCGCCGCCGCTACTTGAGCTATTCCATTATCCTGCTTCCTCCGACGCCGGCCCCATTCCTGGTCACGACGGTACGAAATGCGGAGTAAATGTGTTCCTACCAAGGACTGCTGCTGTTGGACGTCTCGGCAGCAAAAGAGACGTCGCTTTCTCCAGAGGCCGAGCTATGGAACGCCTCCAGCGACAGACGAAAGGGTGAGCCGGCAGAGATTCGTGATATCGTAGATGGGTAGCCCCGTACCATGTCGGATCGCCGCCGTTACCACGGGGAATGCCGTGCATTCGAACAGGATCGCAGAGATCTCGGGATGCGCTGCACGGAGTCGAGCGATGCAGGCACCGACCTCTTGCTCGATATCGGCGATGTCGGTCGGGATTGGCGGCCGCACGAGCTCGTTTCGCAGCAGCTTGCCGCCCTCGATCCCGCCGACAACCACCCTCGCCCGGTCGGTGGGGTCGTCGACCCCGAGCAAATCTTCGCTGCAGTTATTTGAGTCGGCGGTCACGACGGCGAGCTTGGAACCGCGAGGCACCTCTCGGAGCAGCGCCGGCACCAGGAGCAGGCTTGAGAGCACCACAGGGACATTCACCGCCACAGCAACGGCCGCCTGGTGCCGGATAAAAAAACCGCAGTCTGCGCTTATTACGATCGCGCCTCGTTCAACTAAGGTCTTGGCAGCTGCTATGCAGGCTGGCTCAAGGGTTGGATCGCCTCTGATGACGGTTTCCGCCCAGGCTCCCTCTATCGTCTCGGTGATGATCGGGAAATGGTAGGTCGCCGGATTCAGCATACACCCGGGCTCCGGCGTGGGCGCAATAGCGCCAGGCGGGAACCCATAGTCAAGGCTTAGAATTCCAAGTGAACGGGGAGTTCGTGATCTCATATACCAAGCTCCTTCGATTGCGTTCGGAAAGGGCTGACGGCGCCGGACCAGCCGCTCTGTTGATTGAACTCGCACCAAGTCTTATTATCGGCCGGCCCGGTCATTGCACTTGCTAACGTGACTATGCTCGATAGAGCGTATGTGGTGTGCGGCTCAGTATTTCCGCGCCACGTTCTGTCACCAAGACGTGAGCGCCGGTTCCAAACAAGTAGCCGCTTTCGCTGCACAAAATATTTGGCATGTGCAATGTCATGCCTGTTTTGAGGATGTCCTCCGCGCCTGGTTCCAAGCTCAGGTCACCGCGTTCAGTCCAGTTAATCCCGGTCTGGTATCCGCTCCGTTGGCGGAACGCGCCCTGCCGCCCCGAGCGCTTGAGCACCTCGCGGCCGGCAGCGTCCACCGCACCCGCGGAGGCACCCGGCTTGACCGCTGCGACTAGGGCCTCAATGACATCTTCGGCCAATCCGTGCAGAGATTCGGTCTCGGCATGCCTGCCAAGCACTGCGCACCGGACCAGTCCTACCATATACCCGTGCTTCGATGCGCCGACTTCCAAGAAGGCGGGCTCGTTCTTCTTTATCCGATGCTGGGTCGGGGCGCCGTGCGGTAACTTCGTTCGTTCCCCGAACAGAATGTTAGAGGGAGTCATTGAAACTTCACCACCAGCTTTGCTGGCCTCCGCCTCGATTGCCGCCGCCATTGCCGCCGCCATTTCCAATTCGGTAACGCCCTCACGCAGCGAGTTCTGGAAGGTTCGTACTGCCACGTCAGTCATGCGCATAGCGTCGCGCATAAACTCTAGCTCTAACCCACTTTTGACCGCAGCAACCGAAGAGACCAGCCGAGTCGCGTCGCAAATCTTCAACTCGGGAAGCTGCGCCTGAAGTGCACCCACATCGGCCGGTGCAAGGCTCCAGCAGCCAAGCTCAAAACCGACTCGCTTGCTCTGCAGTCCATGCCGACGAAGGACTTCGGCACAAACCTTACCAAAATCGTGTTGCTGGGTATAAGTAACGATCTCGTTAACACAACTATACGCGCGAACTGCCTGCTCGTCGTATTCTCGAATGACATACGTGGGCGGTCGACCCGGCACCACGATCAACGGAAATGGCGCGAAGTATCCACCACTTCCATCATATCCGCTGAGATACCGAAGATGCCCGTGAGCGCTCACCACAAGGGCATCTAACCTGGCGCTCGCCACTGCTTCGAGAACCTCATGCTGCCGACGCTCGTACTCTGATCTCGGGAACGGGAAACCCGTCAGAGGAATCGCTGAACATTTGGTGGCCATTTTTTTCCTCAATAAGTTGCAACACATTTGACGGCCGCGGTCCGCTACGAGTACGCACACGGCCGAACTTGTTCAATCAATCTGATCGGCCGCCCAGCGGCCTTCCGTCAAATGCAGTTTCCATATTATTGTCATCTCAAAGCGAGATAGACTTGCTTTGAACGGTGCTTCGTCTTCTAGATCGCTTCTCGCCGAACAAGCGGCAAAAGCCGTCATTGCGGCCCTTGATTTGGATTGTGGTTCACCCGGATCCGTCAAGACTGATCAGGTCCTGAGGATTGGTAGAATTGGGTGGCACATATCGTCAGTCAGGGCAGGATTCATGACGACGCCCCTTCGATGACGGCGCCTGTCGTAACTTACTTCCAGAGCGCGACCAGGAGTTTGCGGGCGAGCGCCACGATCGCTGCCTTCTTGAGCCGCCTGCCATTACGCGCGACCCGTTCGTTAAACCAGCGGGCCAGCATCGCATCTGGTTGGCGCGCGGCCATAGCCAGCAAGCTGGACCATCGTCGTTCGCAGCCGCGGATTGCCCACTTTTGAGACGCCCTGCTCACGATCAATAGTACCACTCTGCCATGGCGATGCGGCGAGACCAGCATAGGCGGCGACCTGCCTTCGCTCAGCATCGTCATGTGAGCCTGGGATCAAACATCTAGCCTCGATCAATTGTGCGGGGCGCGTTTCCATTCCTCGGCAGCGTGGTTGAGAACCAGATAAACAGCTTCATTGCGGCGTGGCCATTGGGAAAGTGACCGCGGCCGCTTCGGGCAGGAAGCCAATTGCGCCGCCATCTCTGAGCAATCGCCGGATAACCTTTTGCCCAGTAGCCGGGTCGAGGGCATCGAGCGCGGCGAGGCCGGGTAGGCGACCTTGGTCCGGTAATCGCCCGCAGCTCTGGCATAATCGTGAGCTGGTCTACGAAGCCCTGATTGCGACGTTGCACGCCCTCAGCGACTGCCTGTGGATCGCGACGAGCGTCTAGATCGGAGCACAACTGCCAGCCTTGCTTCGCGGCTTCTACTACGAGGGCTGGCCTACCGGACATCGCGTCATAAAGAGCAACCAAAATTCGTCTCGGCCGGATCCACGACTGCGTCGCCCCGCGGCGGTCCAGAAGAGGTTCCCCGGTCAGCTCAACGGCGGACGTCAGGGAAATGCTTGCATCTGGCTCCATATCCTTTGCGATGATCCGTGGTTTGTCACCGACAACCACCCGACGCCGGCCACCAGCACCGTTGATCACCTCGAGAGTTGCGCTCCCGGCCAAGTAGCCGAGGCGAATCGGCTTTTAAGTAAAGCAGCGGTCAGGAGAAGGTCAATGATATGGAGGCGAATGAGACCGCCGCAGTTGAATGCACTTTACGTGCTCATTTCACTTCCTTTAGCATTGTTTGATTGACGTGCGTTCAATCTGATCGCGATATTACAGGCGAAGTCTCTCGTGAGCTGATCGCGACGCGGCTTCGAAAAATTACCGGCAACGCCTCCAGCCTCAGGCCAGGCGCTAGAGCCAGGCTGCACAATGATTATACTGGCAATCTCGCTGAGGATTTAAAGAGTGTGCCGCACAACTCCCGGTCAGTCGCTTCGATATCCATCTCAGGTCCACCAGAGCACAAGATCAGGCCGCGCAAATCCGAAAAAGCAATTCAGCAGCACGCGACGCTTTCCGTTGCCTGATTGACCGGTAACCCCGTGAACGAAGCCGCCATCGATTAGGGCGATATCCCCAGTTTTGAGCTCGAACTCGCGGCAAGGGACGGCCTCCAGATAGGCTGCCGAATAGGGGTATCCAGTGGTCTCCACACCTTGCGATATCCGGTCCGCAACCGTCGGCTTGTGGCTCCAGAGCTTCAGATTGCCGCCTTCCTCAGGCATGCTGGGATAGAGGTTGAGCGCTGCGACCGTATTGTGCGCCACCGCAGAAAGCTCGTAATCATCGCCAGCACGTAAGACTTGAGCGACGTCGTCGTGGGGATCCAAGGAAAACGTGCCTGTGCCCGACCAACTGAGGCCGCGACAAACATTGGCCTGGCCGTGTTCGGAACGCGCCAGCCGCAATTCGATGCCCTGGTTGTGAAGCTCTCGCTTCAACGCCCCGAATACCGCTCGAACCGGGTCAACCAAATTCTTAAAAAGGGCATCGACGTACGGCCGCGCGTTTTCGGCGTCTGCGAAATAGGTGGCTGCATCCTTTCTGTAGTGAGATGCGCCGACATATTGTCCGGGCACACCATCTTTACGCTCTCTGAGACCGGAGCTTCCAATAAAGTTCGTAGTGATCTCCTCGGCTACTTCGGTGCTGAAAGCTTGCTTGATGTGCAGAGCGGTGAGCTCACCTTTCAGGACCGAGATGATTTCCGCAGTGTTGATCGAGCCGGTCCGTTCTTTGATCGAAACCGGCGAGATGGCTGGCACTTGAGACATCTGACTAGGCATTGTCTTGCTCCTGTAGTGCGTGTTCAAGGATGGTGATGCCACGATCGAGTTCGGCATCGGTGATGGTTATCGGTGGGAGGACTTTGATAACGTCGCGATTTGGCCCCGAGGATTCGATAAGAAGGCCATTTTCGAATGCGACATCGTGCACGCGGCCGACAACTGCCGGTGAACGGCATTTCAGGCCGGCCATCAGACCGCGGCCGCGCTTCTGTTCGATGTATCTTGGAAATTTCGCAACCAGGCGATCGAGGTGCGTTTGCAGCCTGACGGCTGTCCGCTCGACACCTGCAGTAAATTTCCTATCCGACCACATCTTGCACATGGCTCCTGCCGTCACGAAGGCGAAATTGTTGCCTCTGAAGGTCCCGCTATGTTCTCCGGGCTTCCATATGTCCAAGTCGGGTCGAATCAGAACGATGGACAGCGGACTACCTGAACCGCTTAGTGACTTGGAAAGACACACAATATCCGGTTCGATTTTCGCGGACTCGAATGAGAAGAAATCGCCAGTTCGGCCCGCACCCGCCTGAATATCGTCGACGATAAAAACAATGCCGTGAGTACGGCAAATGCGCTGAATTTCCGTGAGCCAAGCTGCGGATGCGGCGTTCATGCCGCCTTCGGCCTGGATGGTCTCCAGAATGATTGCGGCAGGCTTTTCTATGCCGCTCCCCGGGTCGCTCAAAACGCTGTCGATGTAACTGGCGGAATCGAAAGCTTGGCTCGGATAGCCGTCATAGGGAACACGGATCACATCGTGGCGAGCGACGCCTCCCAGTTCCCTGGTTGAGGCCGAGCCCGACACCGCTAGAGAGCCGAGCGACATGCCGTGGAACGCATTCGTAAAGGCCATGACGCTCGAGCGGCCGGTGTATTTTCGCGCCAGCGCCAGAGCCGCTTCGTTGGCGTTCGTGCCGGTCGGCCCAGGAAACTGAATCTTGTATGAAAGGCCTCTGGGTTTCAGGATCCAATCGACGAACCCTTCAATGAAGTCACGCTTTGCCGCCGTATGCATATCAAGCGACAGAAGAATGTTCTCACCGACGAGATATTCAATCGCCGGCGCCATGATATCCGGATTGTTGTGCCCGTAATTGAGCGCCCCGGACCCAACGAGGAAGTCGATGTATGCGTTACCGGTCTCGTCCCAGATGGTGGCCCCAAGTGCCCTCGCAAAGACGGCGGGAAACGACCGACCGTAGCGACGAACGTTGGACTCATGGGCCGTGAAAGGGTCGGTGTTCATATTGAGTCCTCTGCACTTGGGTCGTTCAAAGAAGAGAGCGATTAATCGCTGGTTGCTCGCGGTAGATGTTCGTCATCTAACATTGAGAGCAGAATGCCGGAGGCAGCCTTGGTTAGTCTGGTGATGCCGGCATCCTCATCAAATATTGTTGGGTTGCGTTGCCCTCCATTCGGATGCTTTCGGAGAATGTGCTGCAACAGGATGGCTTCTAAAGCTTCCGCGAAAGCATCGCTACTATGGCATCAGGTAGTTGACGTACCACCCATCGCTGCCCATAGCGCCTCCGGACAAATGTCCAAGGAGATCAGCAGGGTCGCGTCGCCAGAGGTTGTGTCGCTCGGCGGTAGCGAAGCCGCTCGCGAGCGCGCTCCTCAATAGCGCCGTAGCGAGCGAGCGGCTTCGCGGCGGTCATCAATATTCGCCGTTCAACCTCGGGCTGCGGACACCAACCTGATTCAAGAAACTATTTGATGACCGATGACACAGCGAAAGCCACGCTCTCTTTGAGAAGAATGCGGATTCCGATCTCTTGCGCGATGACTGGCCCGAGCCGCCGGATCAAGAGGGCGGGGCCGCCGTGGACCCCCTTGACGGAAAGCCCGTTCGTAGGCCAGGCGGAAGCAACCGGGAGACGCGCTGGCGAAGGGCCGCATCGGTTTCGAGAACGTCCACTACCGCGACGGCAACCATCCCCGGCCGCAGCTGGGCTGCTGCCTTCAGGCGAGTCGAAAAGGAGATCGTCCGGGAGGGTGAAGGCGTTGACGAGGTGAGCCGTGAGTAAGCAATCAAGCTCTGATCGGGATCGACTAACACTGTTTCCATCCGACCGATGGTTGACCTGTGATCGGCGTTACCTCAAGCTAGGCAGGCCGACAAGCTCGGTTGGAAGGCGAAGACCTTTCGATGAGCTCGTCTCCGAAATGCTCGAGGCCCACTGCCGCGCCTACAGGAACATACTGGCGTAACGTGAAAACACGATGGCGTCGCGGGCAGGTGCATCTGTCGTGGGGCCATCCGCACTGCCAGGCACGCCCTCTCGGCCGGCATGCACTCAGTTCCGGTCGTTTGGGTCGGCGAATTCACACATCCTGCAAAGCAGAAAACCATCTGCTCCATTCATGCGGTCGACGATTTCGCGAAAAACTGGCTTTTCAAACAGAGCGGAGTAACCCTCATATAAAAGGTTGCCCAATACGTGACGCCGTTCAAAATCCATAGAGCACAGGGTAACGTCGCCGTTTGGAAGAAGAACATTCCGATACTGTCGTGCGTCCACGCAGGTTAGGGCTCCGACCACTGGCTGACGTGGTGCAACGATCTTAGGGTCGACGCTTCCACCCCTACTGCTCACCGGCCGCGCTTTTATCAGGGCTTCGGTAGGAATAATGTCGGCTATATCTGGGTGGGGCTCGCCCAAGGCCACGAATCGGATCAAGGGGATGTCCGCGTCGACGAGTTGACGAACCAGACCGCGATACTTGTCTCCGACCAGGCGGCTGTTCATGTAGGTGCCGTCATCGAAAACATGGACCACGAATACGCCTATGCGCAAGGCTTGCAATCGCTGCAGGTCCTGCCCGTTCATTCCCACCAGCGTCGTAAAAATCCTGATGCCATGGCCTTTGGCGAAGGCGTGCTCCACCATTTCGGTACAGTCCGGATTGAGCCAAGGTTCGGAGTATCCCGCAAAACCAATGTCGACGGAAGTCGGTACGCGGGCCAGACACCGCTTGAAATCTTCAAGATCCAGATGACTCGCATGAGACACTTTTCTTTGCCGGACCGCGAACTTGTCCTGGGGACAATATGAACATCCTACGACGCATCCCGTGGTCGTCGTTATCTCCAAAACCCTGCCGGCTGTGTTTGCTGAGCGAAGTTCCGGTAAAATCACTGGTGATTACTCCCATCTACTTCCTGCGAAGCGCCACGATGGTGTGCGTGTGCCTTTGGCTTTCTGATACCGCCTGCTGATCTACCGAGGCAACGCAGACATCTACCCTTTTTGGCAGCCTAAGCCGCCCGGTTCACCGATTTGCCGGGCCGACCCTTCACAAACTTCCAGCGCGTCGGACCAGAGACAGCATTGCATCTTTCGAGGCATCACTCGCTCCGGAGATGTAGCCTCAACCGTTGGTCGCTGGCCCGTCGCCGAGATGCGCGCGCAGCACCCTCGAACCCGCCGGAGAGAAGCTTTCTGGATGCCGTCGATCATCCTTCATCGAGCGAGTTCCGTGTTCTCATGCGGGTCAGCCCTCACACTATATTGCCGCACATCGACCAGCAAAGGCCGAGCTAGTGCGCCTGGCGCGCAGTTACTGCGAGATAGGCTTCGAAAAGCCCGACAGGGCTAAGACGCTCCGCTGTATTGAACCCGACATGTTTTCTGACGGCTGTCAGATTTTGGACACACATCACTCATCGTCAGTCGCTTAATACGGATGGTAGTTTCTTCCAGGAATCGGTGACATTGAACACCACCCTGTCATGACCGCCCAATCTCAGCGAAGCGAACTCAGCATCGCCACCAGGACCAAGCCTGAAGATAAATCCGCCATAGCAGCGTCAACGACATTTTGCTTTCGAACCCGGATGGATTGCACGAGGTGATTCGCGCCGTGATGCAGGAGGTGCTCGAGGCCGAGATGGACGAGGCGCTGGGTGCTTCGAAGAGCGAGCGCACGCCGGAGCGTCTCGGCTATCACGCGCGCTACTACGGGCGGAGAACTAGCTGCGCACCTACGGCGGTTGGATAATCCCAAGTTTCAAAGCTTTTACAACAGCTACCGTTCTGCTGGTCGCATCCAACTTCCGCATTACATTTTTTAAATGGAAATCTATCGTATTTCGTGATCTGCCTAAAATAGTTCCTATTTCCCATGACGATTTTCCTTTCGACACCCAATCAATGCACTGTATTTCTCTCGGAGACAGGTTATGTACTCGTTCCGACGCAGTCGTAGTGTCGAACTTCGTAACCATCAGATGAAACCGCAGCGCGGCCGTTTGCAGGTAGGCGATCGTTCTATTCTGCAATTCGCAGTCCGAGGATTGAGCAAAACTCACAAACCTAAAGCTGTCACCAGGGCCATGTAATGGGACGGTAACGCCTGACCTCAAGCCGAATGTTGCTGCTTCGTCCAAGACGCGGCGTCCATCTTCAGTTATGCTTTCATCGGTATACACCTCGCTCCATCGAAAGGGCCCCGCCTCCTTTCGACCTTTCTTGATGAGTGGGTCTATTTTGGCATAGCCCATTGTCGAGTAGCGCTCCTGCCATTCAGCAGGATAATTCCACATCATCACAGAACCCTCTCGGTTCGGCTTGAAAACCCCCTGTTTTGATGCGAGCGGGCCATAGGCAATCCACGGGCAATCGAACTTCAGCGCAAACGCAGATATCCGTTCGAACAACTGTTCGGATTGAGCGATATCATCAGTCATCTCGAGGAATAGGTCTAACTCCACCCGCGGGAGTTCCATGATGCCTCCTTCATTGCGTTCTCATTGGTGCAAAGTTTGCTCCAGCCCAGCCTCGCAACATGCGAAGTCAACGGGACCGAGCCGGAGTTCCTTCCGCCACCTGGAGTACCTTCAAGAGTCGTGCCAGCTTGCGAGCGAAGCTTCTTCTTCAGGTTGTCAATCGACTGGGGAGGTACCCAGGAGGCGAACCGAACAGCACTGTGTCGGGGAGCGCACAATCCGACAGTCGAGCATTCGATTGACGGAATATGGGCAGGAAAGTATTCGCGGCGCGCTTTTGAAATCAGCACCTAAGTCTCGGGCCTGAGAGAGCTGCATTGCCTGTACTTATTTGATCGAGGCAAGAACAAGTTAGAATTCAATCGATACATCGACCTTCTTTTCCAATCTCCCGAGTTGGGCAGCCGAAGCAATAGTATTCGACTGAATCGCGGCTGACTTTCTCCAGGCTCGGTAACCTGCTGAATTTGTCCTTCGGACGTTCCCGCTCAGTTGGCACGACTTTTGAACATCACCGTCGTGAGGCGGCAGGAGCTGCCCGCCAAAATTGATGCTGTTATGGGGGAGGTCGAAAATTCCAGTTTTGTCTTTTAACGTCTTTGGGACCGAGCGTGTTGATGCGCCCGCTTGGAAACTATGAAACGTTTACCCGTCCATGGACGCGGCGCCACTGGTCGCGAAGTACTCGCCTTCACTGTCCGCCACTGGAGCCGGCAGCCGGCCCGGCTCGCGATCATCATGACCGCGATGCTCGCCTCCACGCTGGCTGACGTGTTGATGCCGCTCTATTCTGGCCGACTTATCGACGCTGTTTCTCGTGCTGCTAATGCGGCAGCACCAGCTTCGGCAGCTGTTGTAGCATTCTCTGTACCGATTGCATTGGCACTCGGTTCCATTGCCATGCGCCACGTCGCCTTAATTGGCCTGAACGACTTGGTGTTGAAAATGATTTCCGATGTCGCGACCGAAGCGTTCCATCATGTGCAGCGCTTTTCAACAGACTGGCATGCAAACAGCTTCGCCGGCTCGACAGTGCGCAAGATAACGCGCGGCATGTGGGCGCTCGACCTCCTCAACAGCACGATACTCGTCACGCTGCTCCCGTCGTTTGTCATCTTGATCGGCTCGACGGTGCTGCTCGGCTGGCACTGGCCGGTCATGGGCGTGATCTTTGCTTGCGGCTCTCTCGTCTACCTTGCGTTTTCGATTTCGCTGTCGCTCGGCTATGTCGCGCCAGCGGCGAGCCTTGCCAACCGATGGGACACAAGGCTCAGCGGCACGCTTGCGGACGCGGTCAGTTGCAACGCTGTGGTCAAGGGCTTCGGCGCAGAGGTTCGCGAAGACGAGCGGCTTGCAAATATCATGACGAAATGGCGGCACCGCGCGCGCCGGAGCTGGGTGCGCGGAACGATCATCGGCTCAACCCAAGGCGTAACTTTGGTTGCGCTCAGGGTGGCGGTGGTCGGATATGCCCTGCTTCTGTGGTCGCATGGACAGGCAACGCCGGGCGAGATAGCATATGTTCTCACGTCCTTCATCGTCCTGCAGGGCTATCTGCGTGATGCCGGCATGCATGTCCGCAACGTGCAGCACTCGGTTAATGATATGGAAGAACTGGTGGCCATCCACAATCAGCAGGTGGATGTTGCCGATCGTCCAGAGGCCAAGCCGATCCGGATCACGAACGGCCGTATCGATTTCGAGAACGTCCACTTCCGCTACGCCAACCATCCCCTGCCGCTCTATAGCGAATGTTCGCTGTCGATTGAAGCTGGCGAAAGGGTTGGGTTGGTTGGACCCTCCGGTTCCGGCAAGACAACATTCGTGAAGCTGATCCAGAGACTCTACGACCTGAGCGGCGGCCGGATCCTGATAGACGGTCAGGACGTCTCCGAGGTGACCCAAGAGTCCCTTCGTTCGCAGATCGCGATCGTGCAGCAGGAGCCGATCCTGTTTCACAGGTCGCTTGCCGAGAACATCGCCTATGGCCGGCCTGGCGCGAGCCAGGCCGAGATCGAGCAAGCGGCACGACTGGCAAGTGCCCACGAATTCATCGCGCCCCTGCCGAAGGGCTATGGGACATTGGTCGGCGAAAGGGGTTTGAAGCTCTCCGGCGGCGAGCGCCAGCGCGTGGCGATCGCGCGCGCCTTCCTCGCGAACGCGCCGATCCTTATTCTGGACGAGGCCACATCGAGCCTCGATTCGGAATCCGAGGTGCTCATTCAACAAGCGGTGGATCGGTTGATGGTGGGCCGAACCACACTCGTCATCGCACACCGGCTGTCGACGGTCCGCTCGCTCGATCGGCTGCTCGTCTTCGACCGTGGCCGCATCATGGAGGACGGCGATCATGCCGCCCTGATCAATCTCGATGGTGGCATTTACCGCCGCCTCTTCGAACGGCAGGCGTTGGAACTCGCGAAGGGCCTGGCCTGATCGCTAAACCGGCTTGCGCGATGCGCCGAGCCGTTGCCGGAGAGGGGTGTGGCAGTGACGAGCGGCGGGCGTTAGGCCGGCAAAACCAGCACGGCCGGAACTGTCCGCCAAACGGGCGAGCGGGAATGCACCACGTCTAAGCTTCGGCGAATGCGCGCAGTTACACGCGGGCACCGAATTGTCGCGCCTAACGGCGCACGCACCAAAAGGGCGGGAATGTCGACGGCCCGGGAAGAGTGCGGCCCTCGCCGTTACCCACATTTCGCCAAAGGAAGCGAAGTCAACGCACATTGAGAGGGCGGTGCTTCCCGGCCGGCTGGGATCCCTGTCGCTGGCCCAACCTACCGCACGCCGGCCACGTCAACGGTTCAAAGTCCCTTCGGTTCGCAAATTCGTCCCCTTGGAGACCCGGAAGCGCAGGAGCTCCGACCGCAGTCTTCGCTCAACTCTGGCCATCTGCTCCGGGATTGGATTCCGTTCCCTTGCTAGCACAGTGGCAGCTGAGCACGAACTCGCCGGCCCCGTGTCTTTCGATTACGGCCAACGGGCTTAGGAAGAGATTGGATTCGCCGGCCCTCTGCGGAGCGAATGAGCAGTTCTACAGATCATCGACGTCCGCGAAAAAGAGCACGCAGCCGAAGTAGCCGGCCTGAAGCAGCAGCGAACAGGCCAGCGTCGTGACGACTGCCACACGGAGCGAATCCAAAGCGAAGTAAACCATCGACGCATTGCTGCACAGGACCAGCCCCACGAGCCGACAAAAAGATGAAGTGCAACGCCGTTCTCCTGGTTTTCGCCAGATCATGTTGCGAGCTCGTCGGCCGCAACATGCGTCTGGCAGTTCTTGGGGCAGACGCGGCCGCAGGCTCCGCAGCCGATGCAGCGGCCGGCATCATCGACAACCATGATCATGCGATTGAGCTTGCCGTCGAAATCGTCGTCCTCGTCATCGCAGGGGCCGAGGATTTCACCCGCATCATCAACGCCGTGAAGATGCATGACATCGCGCGAGCAGACCTTGAAACAACGGCAGCAGCCGATGCAGGTCTTGCTATCGATGGAGGTCAGGTACGACGGCATCCAAATGGAGCCGTCACGGGTGGTGAATGTGCGCATCATCCTAAATTCTTCATTGAAGCGAGTTCTCTCTTGGCAACATCCAACTCGGCATAAACGGCGTGGGTTTTCTCGGCGACTTCCTGTATGTCGGCCCACTTGCCCGGCAGACCCTCGACAAGGTCCTGCAATGCCATCTTGGCAATAGCTGCACGCAACTGGAGCTTTCGGACTTTCTTCCTCATCTTATCTAGGTCTGACATAGATCCTTCCTGGAACAATGGTTTTGTTGATGCGCTCCATCTCGGGCTAGGCTTCAATGGCTGCAGTCGCATCGTCGACCAGTTTCGTACCGGCCTCAGCAAGTTTGCGGAAAGTCTCGAAGCCGAACCGGTGGACGTCTCGACAGAACGCCCAACCGCTGGAAGCCCGCAGGGGCTTCATTCCAATTATTGGCGACGTCGACACGCCGGAGCGCTCCTCGATCGCAAGCGCTACGGCGGTGTAAAACATGTCGAGCCTCCACAGCGCGTCAGGATCGGGATCGCCGCCAAAGGGTACCGCACGTTGCTGTTGCTTGGTGATGATGAACTCGGCCAGCAGCTCGGCATCCGAATGGCCTTCCCATAAGCCGAAGGAATCCTGAGTACGAATGAGCCGCAGGAGGCATTTGACGAACGGGGAAGCAAGGGCCTCGTCGTCATTGTTGACAGCAGGGCCAACCGGAGGAATTTCGTTGTTCGTCATTTCAGCTTCGTCTTCGAGGTACGATTTCCTTTTCCTGCGATGCCCACTCCGGGTCGGCTTGCGTGGCCGACGAATGGCTTGGGCGGGCCAACCCCAAGAGTGCCCCGTGGCCGACCTCGACATGTCCACGAGTGCGAGACCTGCGGCGCGAATTCGCGGCGCACATCGTCTGCGCCGCGATCCGACCGGTGGTCAACGCAATTGAAATCCAACCTGCCGCAAGCCGCCGCCCTGCTGCATCGACATACTTGCTGCGAAGAGAGCCTCGATGGGCGGATTGGCCAGTGTTCAATTCCAATTGTCAGTCCCTTCGCGATTCTTGCTCAGGAAGTGACTGCGTTTTGAGTTTGGGGTGCCTTCTTTTGCGGAGCCACACAAAGATCCGCGTGACAGGCAGGCTCACCCGTGTAGTTGGCCAGGGCTTGGAGCAATGGGGTAAGATAGTACTGTTTGGTGTGGTCCGGAATTGGCCCCAGCCGGTCCACCGATTTCAGTGCCACCTCGATCAACTCGATTGCGCGATCTTTGTTGCCGCTCTCGTAATAATACTGAGCTACCGGGAGGTACCGGCGGTATTTAAACGGGCCATCGCCGTTCGGGGGATTGAGTGCCAGTATCTGTTCCGAGAGCTCGTTGCCCATCGCAAAGCGCTCCGAGCGCGGAAGATGGGAATTGTCCATCGTGGGATCGAAGAGTTGGTTGAGGGCCAAGGCCATCCACGACACCGCGTCGGACGTTTTGTCGATCGCGTCCTCGACCAATTCTCGCATGACCGGCATGCCGGTCTTGATGTCGCGCAGCTTGTGAAGCAGAAGATCCGCATGAATCTGCCGGAACTCACAAGAGTCTGGCATCAAGGCGAGGCCTTCTTCGATGGCCAAGAGCGCCGCCGTCCAATCCTCGGCCTGCATCGCCGGCTCAAGTTTGGCGTATATCGGCCCGGTAAGCGACATTTCGCGCGCTGCAAGTTGGTTATGCGCGATGCGCTTTGCATCGGCGGCTTTCGCTTCATAGCTGCTGCGCCAGCTGCCGTTAAGGACTTTCGGCAAAACGTCATCTAGTTCCGCCGGGTGGCCGATAAAAGCGATGTGGCCGTCGCGGTCGACCACGAACGAGGTGGGAATCCCAATCGAAGAGCTGGGATCCATCCAGAGCTTGTTCATTTCGCCAATGTAATCGAACCCGATACGATAATTCAGATTCGGGAACTTCTCGGTCAGCCAGGCATCCACGTTGGTCCGCGCCTCGTCTGCGGTAGGACCCTGTTCGCAGGCGGCAACTCCGACCGCCTCAAATCCGCTGCCTTCATATTTCTCCTGCAGTTCGATCAAATGGGGCATGGCGTCGACACATGGTCCGCACCAAGTCGCCCAAAACTCAACGAGGTAGACCTTGCCGGGCCGAAAGTTCGTGAGGGGCTCGCCACGCAGCCAGTTCTGCACTTTGATCGCAGGAGCCGGGGACCCCATACGCAGTTCCATCTTGGTGTCCAAAGTCATTCCACACCTTTCGTCTCTTTTGTCGCGGAATATTTTCCAGTCAAAATCGGACACGGTCTCGAGGGCATCGCTCCCTCTGGCTTGCTTCAGCGAAGCTCTCACCGTGTTGCCGCACATCAAGCTGCAACGGAGGTGCCAATTCCCTCAGCTCCGGTAAGCGGCGGGAAATGCTTTGAAATTCTCCACGAGCCCAAATGCGGCCGATTGTCGTGAACCCGACATGTCTTCTGCCGCTGTCGGGTTTCGCCCTATCACTCTTGAGAGCTTGGACGGCTCGCCTGTGATTAGACTGGCCTCGGTCCTCGAGCAGTGGCAGTTTGGCGCCAGTTCGAAAGCGCGAACTCGCCGGCTTGGTCCTCGTGCCGCCACCGCCGCCTGTGGATTCTTGCCCCGGAGTCAAAATTCGCCTCGCGGTTGCCAACGGCGGCATGCGCTCAATGCGCGTGGCGTTGAGCCCCGACAGCACGTAATGGTACCAATTAGTGGATGCCCGTCGCTGCCTCCACTTCTCCAGCCAAGCGCTCGAACGACGCTACCTACCCACGTTCGAGCGCGACCGCGGAATCGCAGACTGCCGAACGTCAGCCGTTGCGAAAGGTGTAGCCGTACCCGTTGATCGCCGGCGCGCCGCCTAGATGTGCGTAGAGGACCCTCGATCCCTGTGGAAAGAAGCCCCTCTGGACGAGGTCGATCATCCCTTGCATCGATTTGCCCTCGTAAACGGGGTCCGTAATCATGCCCTCGAGCCGCGCGCACAAACGGATTGCCTCTTTGGTTTCCTCCGATGGAACGCCATAACCCGGGTACGCGTAGTCCATGAACAACACCACGTCTGCCTCGACAATTTCCGCTCCGAGGTGGACGAGCTTCGCTGTATTTTGGGCGATGCCAAGCACCTGAGCCTTGGTCTTGGCGGGCATGGCGGAGGCATCGATACCGATCACGTTGCGCTGTCGACCATCCTTGGCGAACCCGACGAGCATGCCGCCGTGGGTTGAACCAGTCACCGTACAGACGACGATATAGTCGAAGGCAAACCCAAGCTGCTCTTCCTGGGCACGCACCTCCTCAGCGAACCCCACATAGCCCAGGCCGCCGTATTTGTGGACAGAGGCGCCGGCAGGTATCGCATATGGCCTGCCACCCCTTGCCTTGACTTCATAAAGTGCCTTTTCCCAGCTGCGGCGGATGCCGATGTCAAAGCCCTCGTCAACCAGGCGCACCTCTGCCCCCATGATGCGGCTCAAGAGGATATTGCCGACCCGGTCGTAGACAGCATCATCATGTGGGACCCAGCTCTCCTGGACCAGGAGGCATTTCATGCCGATCTTGGCGGCGACCGCAGCGACCATGCGCGTATGGTTGGACTGCACGCCACCGATTGTGACGAGCGTATCGGCATCTGACGCGATCGCGTCGGGCACAATGTATTCGAGCTTGCGCAGCTTGTTTCCGCCGAACGCGAGACCGGAGTTGCAGTCCTCGCGTTTGACGTAGATTTCCACCTTGTCGCCCAGATGCTTGCCGAGGCGGTCGAGCCTCTCGATCGGCGTGGGTCCAAAGGTGAGCGGATAACGTTCGAATTTTTCCAGCATGCTATCTCCAGCAAAAAAGTACCTGAACCGGCTGCGCACCGGTCAGCCCAGGGGTATGTGTGATCAAAGACACCCGTCTTTCGAAGCGGGTGCAGAAGTCCGGTAGTGCAGCACCGAGTTTGTCATTGCGACAAGCACACCGCATCCAGCGTGCTGCGATGACTCTTATGTGCCTAATCGACCAACCACCCGCATCTCCCGGCCTAAGGACAAACCGAATGTGGTCGCGTGTTAGCCGAACACAGATTCCCTATACGATCAGCTCAGTCATCAGAGGGTGACCAAAATTGGTGTGGGTCTGAGCACTGATCCTGTCATCCGCGCATCAAAGCAGCAGCACATGCTGGGCATTCGACCAAGCCGGGACACAGCTGAAAATTGCATTCCGCAGTTGATCAGAGTCAGACGACTGGTACCCGAGCTTTCCTGTAACCATCGGCATGCTGGCCCCTGTGGCGAGTTCCACGAGCGCGGCTAGAGGACTGCCAGATCAGAAAGAGCACGCGGCCGAAGTAGCCGGCCTGAAGCAGCAGCGAACAGGCCAGCGTCGTGACGACTGCCACACGGAGCGAATCCAAAGCGAAGTAAACCATCGACGCATTGCTGCACAGGACCAGCCCCACGAGCCGACAAAAAGATGAAGTGCACGCCGCTCCCCTGGTTTTCGCCAGATCATGTTGCGAGCCCGTCGGCCGCAACATGCGTCTGGCAGTTCTTGGGGCAGACGCGGCCGCAGGCTCCGCAGCCGATGCAGCGGCCGGCATCATCGACAACCATGATCATGCGATTGAGCTTGCCGTCGAAATCATCGTCCTCGTCATCGCAGGGGCCGAGGATTTCACCCGCATCATCAACGCCGTGAAGATGCATGACATCGCGCGAGCAGACCTTGAAACAACGGCAGCAGCCGATGCAGGTCTTGCTATCGATGGAGGTCAGGTACGACGGCATCCAAATGGAGCCGTCACGGGTGGTGATGGTGAATGTGCGCATCATCCTAAATTCTTCATTGAAGCGAGTTCTCTCTTGGCAACATCCAACTCGGCATAAACGGCTTGGGTTTTCTCGGCGACTTCCTGTATGTCGGCCCACTTGCCCGGCAGACCCTCGACGAGGTCCTGCAATGCCATCTTGGCAATAGCTGCACGCAACTGGAGCTTTCAGACTTTTTTCCTCATCCTATCTAGGTCTGACATAGATCCTTCCTGGAACAATGGTTTCTTGATGCGCTCCATCTCGGGCTAGGCTTCAATGGCTGCAGTCGCATCGTCGACCAGTTTCGTACCGGCCTCAGCAAGTTTGCGGAAAGTCTCGAAGCCGAACCGGTGGACGTCTCGACAGAACGCCCAACCGCCGGAAGCCCCCACGGGTTTCATTTCTATTGTCGGCGACGTCGACACGCCGGAGCGCTCCTCGATCGCAAGCGCTACGGCGGTGTAAAACATGTCGAGCCTCCACAGCGCGTCAGGATCGGGATCGCCGCCAAAGGGTACCGCACGTTGCTGTTGCTTGGTGATGATGAACTCGGCCAGCAGCTCGGCATCCGAATGGCCTTCCCATAAGCCGAAGGAATCCTGAGTACGAATGAGCCGCAGGAGGCATTTGACGAACGGGGAAGCAAGGGCCTCGTCGTCCTTGTGGACAGCAGGGCCAACCGGTTCATGAGGAATTTCGCTTTTCCTCAATTTCAGTACTCCTCTTGAAGGACGATCTCTTTTTCTGCGATGTGTGGTTCGGGCGCTTGCGTGGGCGGGGAATGGCTTGGGCGAGCCGATCCCACGCAACAGTGTCCCGTGGCCGACCTCGAGCACGTCCACCAGTGCGAGACCTTTCACCGCGGCGCGAACGCCTGCGCCGCGGTTCGACCCGAGGTAAACGCAATGGAAATTCCACCTGCCGCAAGCCGCGCACTTTTGCGGCATCGACGTTCTTGCTGCGAAGTGCGCCTGGGCGGGCGGATTTGCCGGTGTTCAATTCCAATTGTCATGCCCTTCGCGATCCTTGCTCAGGAAGTGACAGCGTTTTGAGTTTCGGAAGTCTTGTTTTGCGGAGCCACACAGAGACCCGCGTGACAGGCAGGCTCACCCGTGTAGTTGGCCAGGGCTTGGAGCAACGAGGTGAGGTAGCGCTGTTTGGTTTGGTCCGGCACTGGCTCCGAATGGTCCAGCGATTTGATTGCCACCTCGATCAACTCGATCGCCCGGTCCTTGTTGCCGCTCTCGTAATAATACTGAGCGACCGGGAAGTAACACCCGAATTTAAAGGGTCCATCGCCTTGCGGAGGATTAAGTTCCAGGATCTGTTCGGAGAGCTCCTTGCCCATCGCAAAGCGATCATCATGCGGAAGATGGGAGTTGTCGATCGTGGGATGGAAGAGTTGGTTCAGCGCCATCACCACCCAAGACATCGCTTCGAACTTTTTGTTGATCGCGTCCTCGACCAATTCGCGCATAAGCGGCAAGCCGGTTTTGATGTCGCGCAGCTTGTGAAGCAGAAGATCCGCATGAACCCGCCGAAAATCAAAAGAGTCTGGCATCACGGCGAGGCCTTCTTCGATGGCCAATAGTGCCGCTGCCCAATCCTCGTCCTGCATCGCCGGCCCAAGTTTGGCGTATATCGGCCGACTCAGCGACGATTCGCGCACACGCGAGATTCGCTTTGCATCGACGGCTTTCGCTTCATAGCTGCTGCGCCAGCTGCCGTTAAGGACTTTCGGCAAAACGTCATCGAGAGGTGCCGGGTGGCCGATATAAGCGATGTGGCCGTCGCGGTCGACCACGAACGAGGTGGGAATCCCGAACGAAGAGCTGGGTTCCAGCCAGAGCTTTTTCATTTCGCCAGTGCAATCGAACGCTGTCCGATAATTCAGATTCGGGAACTTCTCGGTCAGCCAGGCATCCACGTTGGTCCGCGCTTCGTCCGCGGTTGCAGCCTTTTCGCAAGCTGCGACTCCGATAATCTCAAATCCGCTGTCTTTATATTTCTCCTGCAGTTCGATCAAATGGGGCATGGCGTGGACACATGGTCGGCACCAAGTCGCCCAAAATTCAACGAGGTAGACCTTGCCGGGCCGAAGGCTCGTGAGGGGCTCGCCACGCAGCCAGTTCTCCACTTTCAGCGCAGGAGCCGGGGACCCCATACGCAGTTCCATCTTGGTGTCCAAAGTCATTCCACACCTTTCGTCTCTTTTGTCGCGGAATATTTTCCAGTCAAAATCGGACACGGTCTCGAGGGCATTGCTCCCTCTCGCTTGCTTCAGCGAAGCTCTCACCGTGTTGCCGCACATCAAGCACGGCAAAGGGCATGCCAACCCTTCTTAGCTTCGGCAAGCGCCGGTACCGCCTTGAATAAGCGAGCCCTAACATGGCCAGCTGACGTTAACCTGAATGTCGGCTTTCGACGGCTCACCTTAGCGGCTGCCGTTTAGGAAGGTGAGAGTTTGGCTGGCCCGCTGGCGATAAGACCGGCTTCGGCGTCCTGGAGTAGTCGCACTTCGGCGATGGGGTCGAAAGTGCGGGAGAGGCTCGGTACCCTTGCAGCCACCGCCGCATGTGGCCCGGCGTCATAATTCGCGTCGCGGTTGCCAACGGCGGCGTTGGGCTCGATCCACGTGGCGTTGAGCCCGACAGCACGTAAAGCTGCATCGTGATTGAATGCCCTTTGCTGTTTCACGCCGAGCAGGAGTCGCGCGACGCTACCTTGCTCAAGCGCGAGCAGAGCGATCTGACGCCGTAGGAATATTGCTCGTCCCGCTTTTGCCGCCAGAGGCGGAAATCTTTCCTGAATGCCACCGCCGATCATCAATATCGACGAATCATATCCCGCTGCCCATTTGTTCGACTCCGAGGTCGGGCCAGCACTCCGTCAAGGGACGGTTGATGAACCCTAGATGCTCGGGATTGGCGCATGGCGCGCGCCGCAGAAGGCTGTCAAGGATGCGGCGCGCTCGCCAGGCCAGCAGCCCAAAGTTCGGATCAGCCAGCCCGCGCTGTCCAAGGCAGGCGTTCTGAACGAAAAGGCGTCGGTCTCGCGGTCCGTCCCAGTACACCGAAAAATCCTCGCCGATGGCGAGCTCATTGCCGATCTGTTCGAGGCGATCTGCGATCGGTTCTAGGAAACCCGGCAGCGGTTTCTCGTACCCGGTGGCCAGGATGACGATATCGGCGGTTACTTCTCCGATGTTGTCCAAGCCGCGTTGCAGCGTGAGCCTGTGCCCTGCTCCGGCATTGATGCAGCGCGACACGTTGCAACTTGGCCGCAATGTGATCTCGCATTGGTGTGGCTCGAGAAAGGCGTGGTGGTAGAGCGCCTGATAGACCGCGCGCAACTTGCTTTCTGAAATGCCCTCGGAGGCAAGCGCGAAACGCCGCAGGAACAGCTGTCGATGCACCTCGCTCATCGCAGCAAAACGATCCGAGAAGCATGGCGTGAACAGCCCGTTTGTGAACGCGTGGTCGTCGAAAGGCATCTCGCGCGTCAAGACCCATGTGATCGCCGCGGGCCGCCGTTCTTTCGGCCGGCTTACAAGGTGCAGTAGCAGCTCGGCTCCCGACTGTCCGCCGCCAACAACGCAGACATGCTTTTTTTGCACCTCAGGATTGATGTGGGCCAACTCAGATGAGTGGAACAGGTTGGGTCCAGTCCAGCCATGAAACTGAGGCGGAATTTGCGCCTGCTTGCCTATGTCGATGACGAGGTTTCTTGCATCAAGGACCGCGTTGTCCGTCCGCACGCGAAACTCGCCGTCAAAGCGGATTTCGCGAACGGCCTCGCCGCCACGGACAAGCGGATTCTTCTGGAACGCCCAGTTGAGATATTGGGCGAACTCGGCTCTAAGCACCCCGTGAAATTGCGCATTGAGGAAATTGTAAAGACGCCCGTTCTCGTGGAGGTAGTTTACGAATGTGTAGGCTGATCGCGGATTGACCAGAGTAACCAGATCCTGGAAGTGGCCGACCTGGAGCTCCGCGCAATCGAAAGCGCTGCCTGGATGTCCTCGGAAATCGACCTCCCGGTCCAGGAACAGTGCCCCTTGCGCAATCTCTTCCTGTATCTGACACGCAAGGCTCAAATTAGATGGTCCAGCACCCACACCAATACAAAAGAGGTCCACTTATCCTTACTCCTCTAGGAGTGTTTTCCAACTCAGCGGCATGTTGACGTCGATCGCCGGGCATTGAGCAATGCGAACCTCACAAGCATGCTTGAGCCGCGGTCCCGACTGAGAGGACAGCAAAAGCGTGTGCCGCCTTCCAGGTCTTGGGCTCAATGTCGGCGGCATCGACAGCGGCGCGGCGTGATCCGAACCCAAGAGCAGAAGGAAAGTGTGCGATGCTGTCGCGCGGCTCTTCCGGATCTTACGGCGGCTTCTAGCGCCGGCCTCCACCCCAGGAGTGGCTGTTTCCCTGCCACGACGGAAGCGGCTCTTTCTTTCGAGGGGCGTAACCATGGATAACGGCTCTTAATGCTTTCGGAGACTCCCATGCATGCGGCGTGCCGGATAAAGACCTGTCAAACCAACGAGTTCGCGCAGTTCCAGCTCGTCTGGAATCCGACATTGTCGCACGCCCGACGGTCGGGCAGGGGAAGCTCCGCGGCAGCGGCCCTTGCACACCGCAGGCTGACAGGGACAGCCGCCGATTTGACGCGCGTCCGGGTACTGATAAGGGGCCTTCCAACAGGGTTCGCGCACGAGGCGGGGTCTCCTGGTACACCCGCCCTGTGGCTTGGCTGCGGTCTGCTGCAGCCGTTCGTCTTTACTGCCCGTTGCGGACGATCTCGCACGAGTTGGTTCACGAGAGCGTCGTGAAGCAGTCGAGGCGTCCGGTTTGGCTCTGACAAGCGTCGCAAGATGTTCGCGGATCCAGCCATGTCTCCGCAATCCGACCGGTAACCGACGACGACTTCGGACTGGTTGGCGGTCCTACGACCTGATCGGTGTTCCTACGGAGCTGATCAGCGAGCCAAAAACAGCGGCAATGTGGTCTTCCCAAAGCTCCAGCTCGGCGGACCGCCGAAAATCCGCTCACGCAGCCCACGGCTGCCATAAGCACCCATGACCATCATGTCAGCACAGATGTCGTTCGCGTGCTGGGTCAGCACTGTGCCCGCCGATTTGCCGGCGCTCTTAAGCAGGTCAACGGAGACCCGAGCACCGTGCCGAGTAAGATAGGCAGCGATGTCAGCTCCAGACTGCGCGCCTTTCCCGTTGTTTTGCGCCTTTGGATCGACCATAGCGACACAGACTTCCTTGGCAGCGGATAGGATACTAAGAGCTTCCCGAACCGCACGCGAGGCCTCTACACGCGAATCCCAGCCGACCAGCACGCGTCGAGGCGACAGCGTCGCCTTAACGCCCTTCGGCACGATGAGCACCGGCTTTCCGCTATCGAACAAGCAGCCGTTGACAACAGGAGGTCCGAGAGTCTCATCGTTGAGGAGGTCTCCTCCAACGATCGTCAGGTCAGCGCAGAGCGCCCGCTGTCGTGCCACTTCACCGAGGCTAGCCGGATCGCAATAGTCGGTGTCAACGTCACAGGAAAGCGACATAGCTTTCAGCCTTTTGAGGATATCCGCGGACCGTCTTTCCATTCTGGTCACGTCCTGTGAAAATTTCTCGATTTGCTGAAATCGATAGTTCGGTACTGCAATTGCCTGTGCACGTCCTGTATTCCATTCGGGGGGCGGAGACGACATCAAGAGCAATGGAGGCGGTATAATGAGTACCGATAGGTGCGCGCCGACCTCGGCACACAGTCCGGCAGCTGTTGTGAGGTCCTCATCAGAATGATCAGCACCCGTCACACTGAATATGCTTTTAAATTCCATTTGCCTGCTTCTCCTGGTCTTCGTTAGGAGCGCCTCAAAGCGGCAACACCGCTCTCAGGAGGAAGAGAGAGCGGCACCACGTTCGATCACCGATTTCAGTCGTCCGGCTTCTCGAGCGAGTAGCCGGCCGACCTGACGGTGCGAATGACGCTGCCGGGCAAGGCCGTTTTCAGCGCCCTCCTGATTCGGCTGATATGGACATCGACGGTGCGTGCACCGACATGAATGTTGGGCAGCCAGGCCGCCCCGATAAGCTCGTCCCGGCTGAAGACCTTGCCGGGGGCCTCAATCATAAGCCGCAGCACGTTGAAATCGATCCGTCCGAGATGGATGTCGTGGCCATTACCGCGAACCCGATGGGCATCGAGCTTCATCTCCAGGCCTCCACAACAAATCCAACTGTCGTTTTCAACCCCGTTCGGACCACGCTTGGTCAGCCCGAGCCTCGCCCGCAGGCAGTCGAGCAGCTTGGCCGGAGCCACCGGCCGCACAAAGCTCTCAACGCCTGCCTTCAAGAGATCGAGGTGCTGGTGCTCGGCGCCAGGCGCGATCAGGGCGATGATAGGCAGGTCGGTGGTGCGCGGTTCCCGCTTGAGGTGGGCGCAAATTGCGGACCCGTTTATGCTGGCTGGGTCGCAATCCAGCACTACGGCCTGAAGCTCCCGTTGTTCGGCCAAGGCCAGCGCAGCCTTCGCGCCGTCTGCCGTCTCACTGCTGAAACCGTCAACCTCCAGTATGTGGCTGTAGAGCAGATAGAACTCGGCATCTTGCGAGCAGATCAGGACCAGCGGCTTCTTCATCGGCGATACCCCAACAACCTGGTCGGCCTCGAGTCCCTGGATCGAGGGGACTGGCCAACATAGTTTCTCGGGTCCGTCATGATGGCCTTTCTCGAAAATCGCGCCCATCATGCCAGCGCCACGTGGGGAAAGGTTTCGATGACTGAAATCGCATCGTCGACCAGCTTCGTACCGGCCGTGGCGAGCTTCAGGAGCGTCTCGAAGCCAAACCGGTGGACATCGCGCAGCGTTTTGGACAAAACGACCAGCCGTCCGGTCGTGAAAAGCACCCGACCAAAACCCTCATGGCTCACCTGGATCATCGGCGATGCCATAAGGCCGCAGCGCTCCTCGATCGCAAGCCCGATGGCGGCGTAGTACTTGTCGAGCCTCCACAGCACGTCGGGATCGGGATCTCCGATGATTGGGATCCCTCGGCGCTGTTCCTTGGTAA
Organism: Mesorhizobium sp. M6A.T.Cr.TU.016.01.1.1; assembly: GCF_003952585.1. Lineage (NCBI taxonomy): Bacteria > Pseudomonadati > Pseudomonadota > Alphaproteobacteria > Hyphomicrobiales > Phyllobacteriaceae > Mesorhizobium > Mesorhizobium sp. M6A.T.Cr.TU.016.01.1.1. The sequence continues at coordinate 3,350,482 of NZ_CP034452.1, read as the reverse complement.
TGATGAAGTCGCCCAGCAGCTCAGCGTCCGCTTTGCGTTCCCACGAGCCATAGGAATCCTGAGAACGGATCAGCCGCACGAGGCATTTGACGAACGGGGTGCAAAGAGCCGCCTCGTCTTCGGCGACAGCTGGGGGGATTGCGGGGTCAGGCATTGGCGTCCTCCTCTTTTCAGTCCTCGTCCTCGAAGGACGGTTTCTTTTCGGCAATGCCCGCTCGCGCCAGCACCTTGCGCAGCCAAGGCGGAGGACACGTCCTGAGCATCATCTGCGTGCGCAAGAGCACCTGTGGGATCGATTGGGGCTCCGCCACTTTGATCGGGTGGATTTTTGCCGCGACAAGCTTGGCTGCCGAAGGGCCGCCAATTGCCAGACAAAACAGGATCTGACAGCCCTTGAGCGCATCCACCTTTGGCGTGATGCGATCATCGCGCTCGGCCCGATGCTCCCCGCTTTCATCGGACACGTCATCGAAGGCCACGGCTTCTACGAGATTCCATTCCTCGCGCGTCACGTCGTAGACAGCAAAGCGCCTGGCCGACCCGAAATGGGCATTGAGGTCCTGCATGTCCTGAGTGGCGATCGCAACGCGCAATGCGCCCTTACGTCGTTCAGGCATCGGGGCGAAAACCTCATTACTGACCAGCGAGAGGCGGCGAACAGCGTTCATCGTGATATTTCTCGATTACGGAGTGGATCAAGCGCCTCAGGAGTGGGCGCGTGTTGGTTGGCCTGGAAGATGCTGGCGACCTCGAAGATCATGTCGCGGGTGCCCTGATAGAGAATTGCGAGCTTGTGCTGGCTGCCTAGTCGATCGAAGACCGGGAACCCGATGCGCATGAGCGGAATTCCGAGCCGCTCCGATGCTTGGCGCCCGTGCGAATGCGTGACAAGCAGGTCAGCACCGACGGCAAGACTTTCCAGATCGCCGAGATCGCCGATCTGAACCGAAACCGCCGGGACTTTCTTGAGAATTTTAGACCTGTCGGTCGTTGTGACGGCCGCGGCTATCTCGGAGCCGAGACCAGCAAAGAAGGTTGCAAGTTGGAACAGCTGGTCTGGTTCGGCAGCGATGGCAATTTTCTTGCCGCCGAAATGGAAATGTCCGTCGAGCATCGCGTCCTGCAATTGCGCCCGGCGCCGGCGCACGCGGGCCGGTACCGCCGCGCCCGAAATCGAAGACAGCAGCGACACGAAGCGGTCCGTGTCCTGCAGCCCAGTCAGTGACTGGAACAACACGTAAGGCACGCCGGTCAACCCGAGCAGCGCTTTCGCCGGGCGGCGCATGTGCTCACCGATGGCGATGCATCGCATGGCCGTACCCAACTCGCGAATGTCTTCGACGCTGGTGCCGCCGTATGTGGTCGCTACCCAGCGGTCAGGAACCGTACCGTCGAGCGAGCCTGAAATGTCGGGCAGAATAACCGGCTTGAGCCCAAAGCTTTCAACCATGTCCCGCATATGCTCGATGTCGGCGACAGAGAGGTTGCATCCGGGCAGGATTGCGATCTTCTTCGGGTGCCGCGCCCGTTCGCCCGAGCGCGTAATCCCTTCGATCATTGCGGTGACTGCCTTGGCCCAGCCCTCTTCGATCGCGCCGTCAAAATCCGGCGTGTTGGCCAGCACGACCTCCGTACCCGCAAGCTGTTGCGTGTGCTTCCGCATGATGTTGGCAATATCACCCGCGCAATCTTCGCCACGCGTCTCCACCAGCGCGGTCGTGCACACCCCGATCAGCGTTGGCTTCGTGCGGTTCTTGAGGTTGAGGATCGCCTCTTCCAGATGGTCGGCTGCGCCGAGGATGGTCGCCACCTCATCCATCGCCGTAGTCTGCAAGGGAATCGCTTCTTTGAAGTGCCGCACGAAGAGAACGAGCGCAAAGCTTGTGCAGCCTTGGCTGCCGTGGAACAGCGGCATCGCACCGTCGACGCCAAGAAAGGCAAAGGCGGCACCCAGCGGCTGCGACGACTTCAGCGGGTTGACTGCCGCCGATTTGCTCTGGGGAAGGATGCGGGCCATCGGTCGCCTCAACACTCGTGTGCCGTCGCGCAGGCGAATTCATCAAACAGGTACGCGGTCTCGTTCCTCGTGCACGGCAATTCGCCTATCAGCTCAGGCTGGCAATCCCACGGGGCCGGCTGGCGCACCTGAGACCAGATCGGATTGTGAATGGCGAGGTCGATCTGGCGTACGAGTTCCACCATGCCGTCATAGCCGGCATAAGGATGCTGGCGCTCCTGGTTGATATCGAGCCAGGGCGTCTTGGCCTTGAGCGCAATGAATTGCGTGCGACCGCCCGACAGCATGATATCGGCCCTGTGTTCAGAGAGCATGGCGTACAGCTCGCTCGCAGCCATGGATTCGAACATGTGCTTGTCGTGCTTGAGAACTTGTTTGATGCGCTCCTTGTCCTGCACCGTAGATTTCTTGATCGAGGTGCCGACGATCTCGATTCCGATCTCCATCAGCGCATGGACAACCGACCAGGACTTCACACCGCCTGTGTTGAGCAGCACGCGCTTGCCTTGGAGCCTTTGCCGGTAGGATTCGAGTTTCTTCCACGCGATCGCCTCCTGCTGCGCGATCAGCGTCTCTGTGCGCTCGAGGATCTCCGGATCGGCGCCCTTCCTCACCAGCAGCCTGACAAGGTTTCGAAGAGCTTGCGATGTGTCGGAGATGCCATAGAAGGAGCCCTCGAAGAACGGGATGTCCCAGCGCTCCTCCATCTTGCGGGCAAGACTGATCAGCGCGGTCGAGCACACCATCATTGCCGCCCGGGCGCGGTGCGCGGAAGCAATGTCGCGGTAACGCGCATCGCCGGGAATGCAGGCGCGCACCCGGATCCCGAGCCGATCGAGGAGCGGCTTTACAAGCCAGAATTCGCCCGAGAGGTTGAATTCGCCAAGGATGTTGATGTCGTAGGGTCCGGGGTCGTCGGGTTCGACCGTGCCGATGACATGATCGAGCAACGCCTCGGCGGCGAGCTTATTGCCGAGGTTCTTGGAGCCTGCCAGGCCAGGCGCATTGATCGGCACCACGGCCAAACCGAACTTTTCCGTGGCGCGTTTGCACACGGCCTCGATGTCGTCACCGATCAGCGCCGTTACGCAAGTCGAGTAGACGAAGATCGCCGGCGGCGCGTATGTGTGCTTGATCTCGCGGATCGCCTTGAAGAGTTTCCGCTCGCCCTGCCCCATCACAAGGTCGAGTTCGGTGAGGTCGGTCGTGAAGCTTGTCCGCCACAAGGTCGGCCCTGACGAAACCGCACCACGGTTGTCCCAAGAATTGCCCTCGCAGGCGAGCGGCGCATGGACCAGATGCGCAACGTCGGTGATCGGCTGCAGGACGATCTTGGCTCCGTCAAAGGCGCAGCCGCCGGCTGCCGCCCCTGGTGTCAGCGACTTCGAGCAGCCCTCCTTGCGCGCCTTGGCATCTTTGCCACGGTTCTTATCGCAGGCGGGCTCATCGAAGGCGTCCTTGATTTTGGCGCTGAGGGAGGACATTGCTCAGCCTCCCCAGTCCATTGGGCAAGAAATGGCCTCGGCGAAAAGCCGGCCACGGCTCTTAGCGCGTGAGGTCATAGGAATAATCCGTCACACCCGTCTCGCTCGTCTCGCGATCGAGTTTGTCGAAGATCTTGTCGAGGATCGTCGTCAGCACGCGCAACGCTCCCTGGTAGCCAAAGAGCGCAAAGCGGTGATGATGGTGCCGATCGAAGATCGGAAACATCAGCCGGATCAGCGGTGTTCCGGTGTCGCGCTCCAGGTACTTGCCGTAGGAATTGCCGATCAAAAGGTCCACCGGCTCGGTAAAGAGCAGTGAGCGCAGCGCCCACAGGTCCTTGCCCGCCCAAACCTGGGCAGCCTTGCCGAAAGGCGAGGATGCTAGCAGCTTCTTCAAATCGGCTTCCCATGCCGAGGTGCCATTGGTGGCGAGGCAATGGGTTGGCTCGCCGCCGGTCTCCATGACAAAGCGGGCCATTGCGTGAACGAAGTCGGGATCACCGTAGATGGCGTATTTCTTACCATGCAACCAGGATTGGCTGTCCGCCATGGCGTCTACCAGTCGGCCGCGCTCGAGGCGAATTGCCTCGGGAATCTCCTTGCCGGAAATCGCCGCGACCTCCATCAGGAATTCGTCCGTCGCCTGAACGCCGAGCGGATAGTGGAACGAGGCCGTCGCCTGCCCGACCTCCTCGCAATAGCCCAGTGTCTTTCGGGTGTTGTGATGCTGCAGCGAAAGCGTTGCCTCGGCGTTGAGGGCCTTCTTCACCTCGTTGATCTTCGTGCCCCCGTCATACATGCGGTATTCACCGTCCGAAGGCGTATCGAACTGGTCAGAGGCATCCTGGATCAATGTATAGGACACGCCCATTACATCGAGCAGGCGCTTGAGCTCCCGGTTGTTGCCGACGCAGAAGCCGTCGAAGCCCGGAATGATGTTGATGGTTCCTTCGATTTGCGTACGCTCCTGACCTTTCCAGAAGTGCTCCAAAATGCCTTTGACCATGTTGTCATAGCCGTCGACATGACTGCCAACGAAGGCCGGGGTGTGGGCAAAGGGCACGTCGAAGTCGCGCGGGACTGAATCTTCGTCCTTGGCGTTCTGGATGAAGCTGTGCAGGTCGTCGCCAATGACCTCTGCCATACAGGTCGTCGACACGGCAATCATCTTGGGGTCGTAGAGCTGGTAGGTGTTGGCGAGCCCGTCGACCATGTTCTTCAGGCCGCCAAACACCGCCGCATCCTCGGTCATTGAGGAGGAGACCGCCGCGGCAGGCTCCTTGAAATGGCGCGACAGGTGCGAGCGGTAATAGGCGACGCAACCTTGGCTGCCGTGGACGAAGGACATGGTTCGCTCGAAGCCGGCGGCAGCGAATACCGCACCCAGCGGCTGGCAGGCCTTGGCCGGGTTCACGACAAGCGCTTTGCGGGCGAGGTTCTTTTCGCGGTATTCCCACGTCTGGGTGAAATCGCGCTGATCGGAAACGATTTCATCGGGGTGCGGACATTCGAAGTTTAGCTTCTTCTCAGCGAGCATCTTTCTGTATTCCGGCTCGCGGAACAGGGGAGCGTGATCGAGAATTTTTTCAGCCGACTGCGGCATGATGATTACCTCTTTTGCATCTGGCTGCGCGGGACGGCAGCTCAGGACGTCAAGACGTTCCAGGCTCCGGCGGATCAGAGGCCGCGGGAGTTCACCGTCTCAGTGGGAGACTGGGGCTGAAGCAAATGTTTATTCGGCAGCCATCGCCCGCTCATCGCCCCGGCTTCTTTTCCAAGGCGCGTGGAATAGGTCCCAGACCGGGTTGTTAATGGCGAGATCCACATCACGTGCGAAAATGGCAAAGCCATCGTAGCCGTGATACGGGCCTGAATAATCCCAGGAATGCATCTGGCGGAACGGTATGCCCATCTTCTGCACCGGGTATTTTTCTTTGATTCCCGAGCCGACCAGATTTGGGCGAATCCCTTCGATGAATTTCTCCAACTCATAGCCGGTCACGTCATCGTAGATCAGCGTGCCGTTCTTCACGTAGTGGCCGGTGCGCTGATAGTCGTCGCTGTGGGCGAATTCATAGCCGGTGCCCACGATGACCATGCCGAGGTCCTCGTAGGCCGTGACGACGTGGCGGGGGCGCAGGCCGCCGACATAGAGCATCACGGTATTTCCTTCCAGGCGCGACAGGTACTTGGCGATGACCGCATCAACAAGCGGCCTGTACTTGGCAATGACCTTTTCGGTCTTCTCCTCGATTTCCGGCCCAAAATGCTTGGCTATGTTGCGCAGAGAGGCTTCGATCTGGGAGGGACCGAAGAAATTGTACTCCATCCAGGCGACGCCATACTTTTCCTCCATATGCCGACAGATGTAATTCATCGACCGGTAGCAGTGGATAAGATTGAGCTTAGCCTTCGGGGCGCGCTCGATCTCTGCGAGTGTGGCGTCACCCGACCAGTTGCCAACCACGCGCAGCCCTATCTCCTCAAGCAGTATGCGCGAGGCCCAGGCATCGCCGCCGATATTGTAGTCGCCGATGACGTTGACGTCGTAGGGGCCGGCCTCGAACTTGACATCCTTTTTGTCGAAGACCCAATCCCGGATTGCATCATTGGCGATGTGGTGGCCAAGCGACTGCGAGACGCCGCGGAAGCCCTCGCAGCGTACCGGCACGATCGTCTTGTCATACTCCTTGGTCTTTTTGCGAGAAACGGCCTCGGTGTCATCGCCAATCAGGCCGATAGGGCATTCGGACTGCACGGTGATGCCGTTGTTGAGCGGAAACAAGACTTCAATCTCGTCAATGATCTGTTCCAGCTTCTTGTCGCCGCCGAAGACGATGTCCTTCTCCTGGAAATCGGAGGTGAACTGCATTGTCCCGAACGTGTCGACGCCCGTCGTACCGACGTAGTAGTTGCGGCGCTGCGACCAAGAATATTGGCCGCAGCCGACCGGGCCGTGCGAGATATGGACCATATCCTTGACTGGCCCCCACACCACGCCTTTCGAACCCGCATATGCACAGCCGCGAATCGTCATCACCCCGGGAATGGACTTGATGTTCGATTTGACGTCGCATTCGGAAAGGACCTCGCTTTCCCCGCCAGCCTCGTTGCCGCTCTTTGCGACGTTGAGGTGCTTCTTGCGGCGCTTCGCCGCCTTGTCGGGATAATGCGACAGCACCTCTTCGATAAGCTTCGCATGAAGAGCACCGTCATTCTCGTATTCCCGGCTCATGAGTCCCCTTTCAAGGTTGGGTGACGCCTCAACGAATAGGCGCCGTTCTCTGCAAGGCGCGCCGATTCATGGCAGCGCTAATGTCACTACTGGGCCGCCGCCTTCGCCGCTTCCTTGGAGTGAAGCTCGGCAAGCATCTGCTCGTCGGTCTTCATGATGCCGAAGTCGAGCAGCATCTCCTCCAGCTCCTCCATGGTGATCGGCGTCGGGATCGTACCCTGGCCCGAATTGGCGTGGATCTTCTCGGCCAGAGCGCGGTATTCCCCTGCCTGCTTGGAGTCCGGCGCGTACTGGATCACCGACATCTTCCTGAGTTCGGCATGCTGGACGATGTTGTCGCGGGGCACGAAGTGGATGAGCTTGGAATTCAATCGGCCAGCCAGTGCTTCGGCCAGATCGAGTTCACGGTCGGTTTGACGTTCATTGCAGATCAGCCCGCCCAGCCGCACACCGCCCGAATGGGCATATTTGAGGATGCCCTTGGCGATGTTGTTGGCGGCATAGAGCGCCATCATCTCGCCGGACATGACGATGTAGATCTCCTGGGCCTTGCCTTCGCGGATCGGCATGGCGAAGCCGCCGCATACCACGTCGCCGAGGACGTCATAGGAGACATAATCGACATCGTCATAAGCGCCATTCTCCTCGAGGAAATTGATCGAGGTGATGACGCCGCGGCCGGCGCAACCGACACCCGGCTCGGGGCCGCCGGACTCCACGCACTTGATGCCTCTGTAGCCGACCTTGAGCACGTCCTGGAGTTCGAGGTCTTCCACCGAACCTTCCTGTGCGGCGAGATCCAGGACGGTATCCTGAGCTTTCGAATTCAGGATCAAGCGTGTGGAATCGGCTTTGGGGTCGCATCCTACGATGAGGATTCTCTGCCCGAGGTCGACAAGGGCGGCGAGCGTATTTTGGGAGGTGGTGGACTTGCCGATGCCGCCTTTGCCGTAAAAGGCGATCTGACGCAGACCTGACATAATAGCTTTCCTTCCTTCGTTCTAATCATCGCGACTGCCCGCGACACAAGTGCCGATAGGCAGCTCGTGCCGCCTCACACCAAGCATCGCAAAAAGCGTACCAGCGTGATCGGCCGATCCGAGAAGAAACTTTGTTATTAAATTCCAGCCACTTAGACGGCGGCAAAACGCGCGAGCGGGCCTTTCAGGCCTCTGTCACGGACACGACAAAGCCGACACAGATTGTCGTGCGCCATCGAAACCGCCCTGTGTCGAGCTCGAAGCGGGATAATGGGGAGCTAGCCCAAAGCTGATGGCGAGACCATCGGAAGACGTCGGCTATTGTCTTTCCGGCCTGCTATTGATCGGGCGGTCGCTGGATGAGCAGGAGCCTGGGGCTTGACCGCCGCGCGGAATAGTTCAGGCAGGCTTGCGGAGCGGGAACGCCGGCGGCCGATAGACATCCGCGCTTAACCTTTCATAGCCCGTCTACGAGTTGGTTCCGCCGAAGGCAAATAATTCAGTACCTTAGCACGAGATCATTGATATTTTCAAAAAGATACGTATTATACGGATATGACGGATTATCGGGACAATTCTATGTCGGTCATTAGCTCGGTTGAATTTCAGCGCAACTTTGGGGTGTATCAGGACAAGGCGCTAGCGGAACCCGTGATCATCAGCAAGAATGGCCGCGAACGGCTTGTGCTGCTTTCGGTCGATGAATACCAGCGCCTAAAGGCGCATCGTGACGGCACTAGCGCGGGGCCTGAGAACGCAGCCCCCCCTGCTTTGCAGAGCACGGCGCACTTTTCACTTAAGAACCAAATACCAACCGAGCCACTAAGGGAATTGCTGTCGCACTTTCATTCGATCAAATCTGCCTTCGTGTACGGTTCAGTCGCCAAAGGCACGGACACAGAACGCAGCGATATCGATTTGATGGTGGTCGGCGATAACCTGAACCTCTCTGAACTTTATTCAGCCGCACAAAACGCGGAACTGAGACTAGGCCGAAAGGTCAGTCCGACATTTCTGTCGCCGGAGGAATGGCAACGAAAGGCGTCGCAGAAAGGGTCGTTTGTCCGCAAGGTAAGTACCCTTCCAAAGATTTTCCTCATCGGCTCGGAGAAAGATTTACAAGCGTGGGCAAGCAAGAACTAGACAACCTCGTAAAGATTGGGCTGATGAAAAGTGAGCCCCCATCGCTGTCCGAATATGACGGCATGCTGGGTGGCGCGCGCAAGAATTTAACTGACGCACAGAAAGGTCTCGACCCCGACAGCCAATTCACTCTCTTATATGGAGCTGCGCATCGGCTTGCCCTGGCAGCCCTACGCCGCGAAGGCTATCGCTCGGACAATCGCACTTCGGTGTTTCAAGCGCTCGTTCATACCGTCGGAACCGACAAGGCTGACATTCAGATTTTTCTAAAGGCGCACAACGAGCGAAACCTCTCCGAGTACGAGGGGCACACAGACATTGATGCCAAATTGCTAGCTAACCTTATTGAGTGCACCACGAGGCTAGAGGTTTCGGTTGGCAAACTAGAACCGCCAGAAGATGACGAGTGAGCGGCAATCGAACACGCGCGGGCAAAGGGTCCGACGGTGGGGTAGCGTATGCCCCGACCGGAACGAAGCCGAGCCGAGTTGCGCCGTAATCTCGGACGGCTTCACCTGTTGCGTGAACAAATCCATGAGATCGTTGGGCCAGTGAGGAAATCGATCTTCTTTATGGAAGGCATTTAAGCAACGGATGCATTCCCATGCACATCGCCGTTCTGTTTAGCAGCTGCCGTTGACCGGCGGGCCAGCCCCTTTGGCGTTCTGGTGTCTGACAGTCGAGCGTCAGGCCGGACCATGAGATACATCGATAAGGGCTGGACAAGGATGAGAGGGATGACGTGCTTGCGACGGAGGAAACAGTCAAGCAGCTGGGGCGAGAAGGCCAGTTCTTGCGGATTTCAACTTTGCGTGACGACCGCTCATCGGAGTCAAGGACACACGCCGGCAGCGGGCGTCCGGGCGGTTTCCAGCCGCACAATCGCGAGACCGCTGGCGCGAACAAAGCTCGGCTGTACTCGGCACGCGAAGAGAGCCTGCCAAGCCGGCGGAGCCCGGCCTTCCGGTGCGACGCAAGCCGCAGACTAGACCGCCCTCTTGTTACCCCAAAGCAGAACGTGCAGCTGCGGCAACACGCGGGCTTCGAACCACCTGTCGCTGGTCACCCTTTCGACAAGCCATTCCATTCGCATCATTATTCCGTCCAAGTCGACAGAGGCGTCTTCACTGCCGGGGCGCGGCGGCGTGTGATTGCCGGGTTGCAGATAGATCGGAAGGTGCGGATATCGCGCCGCGACTTCTTTGGCGTAGGCATAGTCACTCTCGTCGAAAACGACGAGCTTGAGCACGATTTGCGGCTTCTGTTGCGCCGCTTCGAGGCACGCCTCAAACGCAGCCCAACGGGTCGTCATTTCGCTGGACGGCGGCTTTGGGCTAAGGATCAGCACGTCAAGATCCGCAAACCACTCCCTCACCACGGAACCCTGCGTTTCCAGTGCAAAACGATAGCCCTCGCGATGGCCTCGTTCTATGAGGGGACCGAACGGCTGAATGGCCGGGTTGCCGCCTGACAAGGAGACCATAACCGGCCTGCCGCCGGAAAGCGCATGGACGGTTTGCCACACGGCATCGATCGGCATCGGTAGCCATTCATGGCGATACTGGTTGTCCACCGCGTGAAGGCTGTCGCACCATGAACAGCGATAATCACATCCGCCGGTTCTGATGAACACCGTCGGCAAGCCGATGAGCACGCCCTCGCCCTGGATCGTCGGCCCGAATATCTCGCTCACACGGATAAAGGGATGCATGTCGGTCACGGACGGTATTCCGCCCAAGTTTTCGGTGTTTCGCTAACGCGCACGGCCGCGGTCTGCGGCAGACGTGCCTTGCACCATTCATAGAAATGTCTGGCCAGGCATTCCGCCGTGACCTTCTCATGTCCCAGCACGTCGTTGAGGTGCCGATGGTCGAAGCTCTCGTCAATGTAGCGTTTGAGCGGCGCCAGATCGTGATAGTCGCGCACGAAGCCGTGGGCGTCCAATTCCTTGGCCGACAGCTCCACTACGACGACATAGTTATGCCCGTGCAGGCGCGCACATTGATGGTTGGGAGGCAAGGAGTTGAGCTGATGCGAGGCCGAGAAGTGGAATTCCTTGCTGATGCGGAACATTACGCGCGCCTCCTGCGCAGCGCCTCGAGCCAGAAATCGGCGTCCTCGTAGTCGGTGGGATCAGCGTGCCCGGCGAGATGGAACGCTTCGCGCCGCTCGACGCAGGTCCCGCATCGCCCGCAGTGACGCACGCCGCCCTTGTAACAGGACCAGGTCTCAGCAAACGGGGTGCCGTATCTTGCGCCATCCGCAACAATGTCAGCTTTTCCGAGATTCACATACGGTGCATAGAGGCGTATCTGCGCATAGCCGTCGAGCGCGCGGTCTTGCATTGTCTGGAAAGCTTCAATGAAGGCCGGACGGCAATCGGGATAGATGAAATGGTCCCCACCATGCACGGCCGCCGCCACCGCTTCGGCGTTGTGGGCGGCGGCGAGACCGAAGGCGATTGCCAACATGATGGCATTGCGGTTCGGCACCACCGTAATCTTCATCGTGTCTTCGGCGTAGTGGCCGTCCGGCACGTCGACGACGTCGGTCAGCGCTGAGCCGGAAAGGCCACGGCCGATTTCGCCGATGTCGATTATCTGGTGCGGGACCTTCAGTCGCTGCGCGCAAAGAGCGGCGAAGCCCAATTCCTTCCTGTGCCGTTGGCCATAGTCGAAAGATAGAAGGCCGGTGAGTTCATGCTCCGCTGCCACCATGTGAGCAAGGGAAACGGAGTCCAATCCGCCAGAGCAGACGGCGAGAGTCTTCATCATTGGTATCCTTGTTTTGACCGGGTAAGGCTGCGACCGGAGATTTCTCTGCGCCCCCACTACTCCAGCGACGCAATTTTGTGAACCGGGAGAATTTGCGCTCAGCCCGATTGGAACGAGAATGGGTCGCGTCCAACACGCGTGATCAATAAGAGTTGAGCGCTTCAGCAGTTTGTTCGTGTCGCGCGCACTTTCGCAACCTGCTGTCGGATTCGTCGACTTCGAGACAAGGTGATGTTCGGCCGACATCGGCTGCCTCTCAATTAAGCCGTAGAAACACAGGTTGGCTTTCTGGCCTTCGCTTGCGCGGTTGGCACGACAATTGATGTTCTATTTGTGGGGCGGCACACCCCGCCGACCGCCGGCGTGCCACATGCCACTGGAAGACCACGGCCTTCACCGACATTGTCGCGGGGCGACGTAGTCGTCATGGGCAACCAGCCCGCCCACAAGGCCGCCGGCGTGCGCGACGCGATTGAGGCCGCAGGCGCGAGCCTGCTCTACCTGCCGCCCTACAGTCCCGACTTCAATCCGATTGAGAACGCCTTCGCCAAACTTAAGGCGCTGCTGCGAGCAAAGCCGAGAGAACCATCAAGGCTCTATGAGACGCGTCGGCGCGGTCGTCGACCTCTTCACCCCAGCCGAATGTGCCAACTACTTCAAAGCCGCAGGATATGAACTGGATCAAACAGGACGTGCTCTAGTGGTTTACGCCTGACACAAGAGTTCGGCCCCCACAACCGTTTCGGAATGAGGAGCAGCGCTGCCGCTGCTCCTCCAATCACGCAACGGATTTCACGATGCGCCAACTCGAGCCATGATTTCGGATCGAATGGTCGATGCGGTGTATAGGGACGCATCCAGCGGCAAATCCCCAAATGCCAGTTGACACAGAAGATAATTAGCACCTGCCTCTTCCAACTGATCAAGGAGAGCTTTTCGGACAGAAGCTGCCGTTCCCACGACGCACAATTCACTTTCAATTGCTGCATCGAAGTTCAGAGGCAAGTTTGGTGGAGTGGGAATGGCATTTAGTTCGTATAGAAATTTGAAGCTCTTGAGCCATCGTTCATAGGCAGGTGCTGCGAGCAAATACGCATCTGTTTCAGAACGCTCTATCACCACCATTCGGAGCAATCCAAGAAATGGCGCTTGCTGGCCAATGTCAGCATCGTGAATTCGGGCGGCGCGGAACGCGTCGGTAACGCTGCGAACAGAAGTGGAAGGTCCGACGCAGGCGATGTTTGCCCCATTTGCGGCGGCCCAGCTAGCCGGCTCGGGTCGATTGGTGGCGATCCATGTCGGCGGATGGGGATATTGGTGAGGTCTCAACGTCAGCGGAACGTCTTTCAACTCAAAGTGGCGGCCCTGATAAGAAAGCGTCCCGCCTTTCATCGCATTGATGAGAATCTCGCTGGCCTCCGCATACTGTTCTGGTGCTGCTTCTACAGCAACCCCGAAGTATCCCAATTCTGTGGGAGCAGAGCCGCGCCCTATGCCGAGTTCAAGCCTGCCGCCGCTCAACTGATCAAGCATGCAGATCTCCTCGAAGGCACGCAGCGGATGATAGAGCGCAAGTAGCATTACCATGGGACCAACACGAAGACTGCGGGTTCGCTGGGCGACGCTCGCTAAGAACAAATTCGGTGATGGACCTCTGCCATGCGGCGTACAGTGGTGCTCGGCGAGATGATACGCATAAAAGCCATAGCCATCGCACGCTTCTGCTAGGCTCAGCCGATCTGCATATTGTTGTGCGATGTCATCGCCGTTTTCGTCCAGATGATCGAAGATGCCGAAGGTCAGGCCAGAAGCGGAAATTTTCTTCAATTAATTGTTCTCCAAATTACCTGTTATTATTCACTAAACATCATAGCTTTCTACAGATCGACACCTATTACTTGATGCTTAATGTGAATTGACTTCATGCTTGTGCACACCGCGTTTCTTCTTAAAGTTCATACAGACTCGTTTGGCGGCAGCAAGGAATTTGTCCATCTGCTCTGTGGTGCCAATGCTGACGCGAATACAGTTCTTCAAATCTACGTCGGGAAAGCTGGCGATGAGGATCGCCTGCTCTTTCAACGCGGCTTGCCAGCATGAGCCCTCCTGTCCCGCCGGCACACGGGCCAGCAAAAAGTTTGCGTGGGAGGGTGTTACGGAAAAGCCAAGTTGCAACAGCGCCAGGGTCACTCGCTGTCGTTCATGCTTGATGTGCCTGTGGTTCTCTTCGTAGGCGTGGCGATGCGCAAGAATGCTTTTCCCGACCGCCTGCCCGATCACGTTCATGTTGAAGACATTCTGGATGTTGCGCAGCCTGCCAATGATTTCTGGGTGACCGAAACCGAAGCCGACTCGCACGCCAGCGGCAGCATAGCTCTTTGAAAAAGTCCTCAAGATCAAAAGATTCGGATGTCTATTGACGAGGCGCAGGGCATGGTCGGGTGCGAAGTCAACGTAGGCCTCATCCAAGACGATCAAGCGATCTGCTTGCTCCACAAGGCGTTCGATTTCGGCCACCGGCACGAATGTTCCGGTCGGATTGTTCGGATTAGCCAACAGAATGAACTTCGCGTCTTTTGCGGGGCCGGACAGCAGTTTTTCTATCGGCAGGGGATGAGCTTCGCTCGATGCGATTTCGAGAAACTCGGCACCCTGCAACATGGCAAGTTTACGGTTGAACGAAAATCCGGGCGACAGCATTGCCACTCTATCTCCTGGGGCGAGGAAAGCTCTGTAGATGAGTCCGAGCAGCTCCGACGAACCGTTGCCGGCAATCACCTGATCTTTGGAAAATCCGTAAGCATCGGAGGCAGCTGCCCTTAAGCTGAGATTGTCGTCTTCCGGATAAAGATACTGGTGTTCGATCGCAGCAATTGCACTTTGCATTACGCTCTTCGGCAACGGAAACGGGTTCTCGTTCGTATTTAGCTTAACGCAATTTGCATCCGTCGCTGGTCCGTTGGACGAGAGAGCATCTAATTTGCTGGCCACCGGCGAAAAAAGCGAAAGCACGGTCTTCAGTTTTGCATCGCACATGTTCTTCTCCGTTTTTCAGTCCCGCAGGGCATGTGACATGAGGCAATCGTTGATCGTGACTTGATCGACGTTCGGCTATATCAGCGCTGCCTTCCCACGGATCGCCGACCACGGTTTGGATTTGACACCGGGAAGCTGTCGAGAACCTGATGACGACCCAACGTGTGGCCGACGGCCGATTCGGCGCAACAGACGGTGTTTCAACATCGCATCGTCCTCAAAGCCGCATGCAGGGCCTGCACGACAGCCCGTCTCCAGCGCCCGCAGATAGGTGGAAGCCGAAGTCTTGCCGAACCTCAGTTGCTCTGCCACCTGGCCCACCGGACTGCCCTGTTTATGGGTCAGGCGCAGGATATCTCTGACGCTCGTTCGTCTTGCTTGCTTCCGTCTTGGCATGGGCTCTCTCGGTTTGCTGATGAGAGAGCCAAATACCGGCTCATCTGAGCATGAGACGCAGGCCTGACGATATGGAGCGTCGCTGGTGGCGCGCGTAGCCAAGAGGGTTCGCCTCGCTGGCGGGGCATGCAAGACGGCGCACCTCCTTAGCCATCCTGTCCCATCGTCTCAGATCGTGAGGCGCACCTTATAGTCGGTGAGGAGATCTTGCAGGGTCAGGTTACGCCCTAGCGCTTAAGGTTGTTGGTCGCACCGAGCAAGCGCGGGACCTGTCGACGGACAACAGCGGTGCCACTGCCGGCACTAGGTCGTCCAGCATCACAGTGAACCGCGTACGTAGTATTTTGTCGTAGGCGGCATTCTGGATAGCCGGATACGGGCTCTTCACCCGCTGCACCACCGATTGCGGGATGATGTCGCGAGAAACATTCACGGATTTCGTGAAAAAAGTGTACCCGCCGAAGAGCCCCACTCGCGGGGGCGGTGCAGCACCACCTCGGTGTCACTGCTCGTGTTCATGCGATGGACTAGGCCGGCCAGCTGTTGACGCAGCTCGCGGTAGTTGTAAGTCTCACCCGTGTAGACGAGCACCAAGTCAGGTCGGCCATCCTCCTGGAGCATCCTCGGCTGACGGCCGCCCTGGATATCGATGATTGCCAGGCGGTGGTGTCCCAGCGCCGCAGGCCCGCCGATCCAAGTCCCCTCGTCGTCCGGACCGTGGTTCGCTATGGTGGCCGTCATATCGGCAAGCTCCCTTCGCGCATCGGGACCTCCGAGGTCTCGATTGAAGTCGATCCATTCACAGATGCCGCACAGGTTATGTCGCCGCATTTGGGGCGAAGCAGATATAAGGCCAGTGGGAAACCATCGAGGCAAAGTGACGGATCTAGCCCAGCTACGATCCGCATCCGACATTGTCGGACATCGGACAGCACCGCGATTCGCTGCATAGGAAGCCTGGAGTCGCGATTTCCCTTGGGGGAATCAGCGCATGAAAGGAGAGCTGGGTCGTGTCTGCCGAAATGAGAAATTGCTCCCCCTTATCGCCTCACCGAGGAATGTTACCCAGCGCGATAGACGGACATGCCCTATTTCCCCCCGTTGCAGCTGAGGGAGATAGGGGCCAGCTCTTCATTCAACCCTCATGGAGGATGATCAGCCCAGCCATTTCCATGCGCCGGCCTTCACAAGCCGTGCACCATTCAGGTTCTTTTCCTTGAAGCGCGACGATCCTTGTCAGACGTCGCAACACTTGCTGCCGAGAGCACGAGCTCTTCCTCGAGCATGCCTTGATCTGCGCCTCGAACGGCTCGCACATGCTGGGTTTCAACGACTTCGCAGAGGTTGATATTCTGCAGTGACTTCGTCTCGCTGCTGCACGGCATTGACGCTGGGAGCCATGCTCGCGTGGCGCAATTGTGCTGAAGCCGGTGCCCACGGCAACGTTTCTTAACCCGCCCCAGATCCTGGCGTTTGGCTATTTGCGACATTCGTGTCCGGCTTCGGACAAAGGCCGGGTTTGCCGAACGGAGTCGCACCCAATTTCCAGTGCTGCTTGAGCAATAATATCGACCGGCATTACTGCACAACACGAAAGTTGCTGCAAAAACCGAAGTGAACTCAAGGCATCGGGTCAATTGGCATGGCGCTTGCGACTCGGTCGATAGAACGCAGTCAAAATCACGGTTGCAGACCATGCCTACCTCTCAAAGCTCGATAAAGCACGCGAGCAAAATTCCCCGTCTCCGCGGAAGCTCGTCGCCGTTAAACGTGCCTGCTCGGGGGCGGTCTTGCACAAGACCGGTCCGAGGCAACCACGCCAAGGCGCGAGGCTGCCGGAACTGTCGACCGAAGTCGATGCCGCTTCAGTTTAACCGAAAAATGCACCGTACCACTTTGGCCTGAGAGCAAATCAATGACCTATAGAAAGAACGTTCCTCTCGTGACCTTTCGCACGCGTGTTCGCGATGAGTCGATCGGGGGGCCAAATCCTTATCGGTGGGAGAACAAGACCTCCGACGATTATTTCGGGGGCAAGCGCGTCATCCTGTTCTCGCTGCCTGGCGCCTTCACCCCGACCTGCTCGACCTTCCAACTGCCCGATTTCGAAAAACTCTATGATCAATTTCTGGAACTGCGAATTGACGCGATCTACTGCGTCTCGGTCAACGATGCTTTCGTCATGAATGCGTGGGGAAAGTCCTTGGGGCTGCAGAAGATCGAGCTGATCCCAGACGGGTCGGGCGAGTTCACGCGCAAAATGGGCATGCTGGTCGCGAAGGACAATCTGGGCTTTGGCATGCGCTCCTGGCGATACGCCGCTCTGATCGACGATGGCGTGGTGGAGCAGTGGTTCGAGGAGGAAGGCTTCTGTGACAACTGCGAGACGGACCCCTATGGCGTTTCATCCCCGCAAAACGTTCTCGACAAATTGAAGGCGGCGGCATGACCCAGAAGTGGAAAGTCTCACACAACCCAAGCACACACTAGAGCCTCCTCGGCAGATTACGGTTCAACATGCATCTCTCAGCAAGCCTGGTTCAACGCCAGAAGCAACGTATGGTCTTATCGCCTCAAGCCATTGAAGCTATTCGCTTGCTGCGATTGACGCATACTGAACTCCATCAGCTCGTGCAGCAGGCACTCGAGAAGAACCCCGTTTTGAAGCCTGACCCGTTTGACGACGATTCGCCGCTGTCAGGGGTGGATCAGCGGAGCAGTCAAAGCAGAAGCGAAATCGGCGAATCGCCCATTGGCGGGCCGTCTGGCGGGCGCGGGCAATGGAAGTCGCAACGCAGTAGCGGCAACGATCGACCTGCCGTCGAGGAGTTTACCGCCCACACCGAAACATTGCACGACCATGTCGCCCGCCAGGTCGCCCTCACCCCGTTCACCCCCCAGGAGCGGCTGATTGCCGGACAGCTCGCCGCCCATCTGGAGGACACTGGCTATCTTCAGGTAAACCTTTTCGATCTGGCCAGGAGGTTAAACGTTCGGCAAGCTGATGTGGAACGGGTCATCGGAATCTTGCAGCAATTTGATCCGCCGGGCATTTTTGCGCGAACTCTCAGCGAATGCCTGGAGATTCAGCTGCGCCAGCAAGACCGGTTCGACCCGGCTATGGCAGCTTTGGTCGCCAATCTCGAGATGCTTGCACGGGGGGATTTTCAGGGATTGAAGCAGCGTTGCGGAGTCGACGAGGAGGATCTCCTCGACATGAGGAACGAAATCCGCGCGCTCGATCCCAAGCCTGGAGACCGGTTCCAGTCCGGGACGCCGGAAACCATCGTACCGGACGTCTGGGTAATGCCCAAGTCCGAAGGTGGATGGCGGGTGGAGCTTGATCCGGCCACGCTGCCCAAAGTGTTGATCAACCACACCTATGTCGCCGAAATCTCGCAGCTGACCAAGCAAAATCCGGAAGGCAAAGCGTTTCTCGACCATTGCCAGGAAAAAGGGAACTGGCTGATCAGCAGTCTCAAGCAGCGCGCTAAGACGATCCTTAAGGTTGCGACCGAAATCGTGCGCCAGCAGGATGCCTTTTTTACACACGGCGCCGCCCATCTGCGGCCTCTCTGTCTCAAAAATGTCGCTGACGAGATCGGCATGCACGAGTCGACGGTAAGCCGGGTGACTTCGAACAGGTACATGTTGACTCCGCGCGGGGTGTTCGAGCTGAAGTATTTTTTCGCTGCGCCAATCGCATCCTGCGAGGGCGGCGACGCGCACTCCGCCAAAGCTGTCCGCCATCGGATCAAGGCAATCATAGCCGAAGAATCGCTCGACAAGGTACATTCCGACGAAGACATCGTTGCTCAACTCAAGGAGACCGGCATCGATGTCGCTCGCCGTACCGTCACCAAATATCGCGAGGCGATGAACATCCCTTCCTCCATACGACGGCGCCGCGATAAGCGTTTGTCCGCAGCTGCGATCAAGCGAAGTGACTAACCGGCATTCCTGGTCGGCGAGAGGCGACTCTCAACTTCCTCCGGGCCGAAGCAGCTTTCGAAGTCCTGGCATTCCCGACAACTGGGTGCAGTGCATGACGAAAAGCCTTCGGCCTCACACAGCTTGCGGTAAAAGTACTTTTTCCATTTCATGTTTTCTGTGTTGCCTGCCGCCAGCGCGGGAAAATGTCTGGCAAGCAGGCGGCTGAGCTCAGCGCGATTTGAGAGGCCAAGATCCCGCCAAAGATGGTCCATGCGCATGGCACGCCGGGCGATGATCTTGGCCAAGCGGGCGCTCGCCGGGTCGGCCGGCGCAGCATGCGCTAGCAGCAGCCGGCGTAGCAGTTCCTCTTCCAGTTCCGGCTCGGGCTCGCTCAACTCCTCCAAAGCGAATACGCTGCTGGAGGTAGACGGGAAAGTTGCGGCCAAGACATCACGCAATTCGACAGACGAAAGGCCTGTCCCCTCCGTCGCCAACACCTCGCCCGCCTGGACCTCCTCAAGCGAACGTGAATGTACGCAGGGCAGCACATGCTGATCGAAGCTCCTCCCTAGCTCGGACCCACGCCATTGCGCGCTGGATAGGCAGCCATCATCGTAACGGCCGGCTTCAGCTTCCGGCATGACAAAGCGCCTTGTTGACCGCAGGGATGATCTTGTCGCCCCAGAGCTCGATCTGGCGCAGCATCGTCTTTTGGTCGAAGTCGCCCAATTGAGTCTGAACTGCGATCTGGTCCGGTTTCAAGATATCGATCTCTTCCAGCAGGCGATCAATCACGCGATTTACGCTGCCAATCGGCAAATTTTTGCGCATGGTCTCGAAGGACAGATCCTGCTGGGTCGGTGTCTCCTGCAGCAGGTAGCCATCGTGGCTCTGTTGGCGGCGCTGATGCAGGGCTTCAGAAAGCCGGCGCTGGAAGCGGGCATTGTCGAGATAGCTGTTGATCTCCAACTCGTCGTGGCTGGCATAGCAGCAGCGCAGCAGCGATATCTTGACGTCGGTGACGTTCTTTTCCTCGGATGCCGCCGCCCTCTCGACTGATTCACGCAGTGTGGTCAAAGTCTCTAAGCCGTCGTGGAAGGCTGTGACAAAAAAATTGTGCCCCTCGCGGTAGGCCCGAGCCATCCGTGCGGCTCCGCCAGCGATCCAGATAGGCGGCGTCGGCTGCTGGACTGTGCGGACCGAAATCGCTGTTGGGGGGATCTTCTCATACTGGCCGTCGTGTTCGAAGACGTTTTGGTTGAGGCCCTTGAGAATGATGTCCAGGTATTCCGAAAAGACGGCCGGCGCCTCATTGATGTCCACGCCGAACCGTTCGAACTCGAACTGCTGGTATCCCAAGCCTACGCCGAGCTCGAGACGGCCGTTCGCAACGATGTCGGCGAAGCCGATCTCGGACAGCAGGCGCTGCGGTTGGTAAAGCGGCAGCACGCAGACGGCAGTGCCCAGGCGAATCGTGCTTGTCAAGCCGGCGCAGTGCGCCACCATCATCAGCGGGGATGGTATGAGGCTGTAATTGTTGAAGTGGTGCTCAGCAAACCACGCGGTGTTGAACCCAGCCTGCTCCGAAGCGACGGCCTGTTCGATGGAGTTGCGGATGACGCTTTCTGAGGATTGGTGATAGCCACGCTGGGCGGCCAGAATGAAAGTGGCAAATTCCATGATTTCTCCTCGTTATAGACACGTCAGCCGACCGGGAATGTGCTCGGCATGCACATGCTTGGATCTCAAGCACCTCGGGTGCGTCGTGGAGCCGAGGCTTCATAATGCTCGGCCGGTCGCCTGCGAAGGCCTGGCAATTAACCTGCGGCCTCCGCAAAACATTCGTCATAGAGTTCGCTGGCGTTTCCCGCATCACCGAACGAGGTCCAGCCGCCGTCCACGTAGAGGATCGAGCCGTTGATGTATGAGGCGTCAGACGAAGCAAGGAAGAACGATGCATCTGCGACGTCGTCTGGCCGTCCCATCCTGCCCATGGGGATGCGTCGTCCGATTGCTGCCAGGTCGATGCGGCCGGCTTTGGCCAACTGAGCAAGTGCGGGCGTGCGGATGTGGCCAGGAGCGACGGTGGCTGTCCGAATTCCGACCGGCCCGAGTTCGGCCGCCATGCAACGGGTCAGCATATCCATCCCCGCCTTGGAGGCGCCGTAGGCATGGCGCGGCGCGAACGGCAGAAAGCTGTCGATCGACCCGAGATTGAGGATCACGCCGCCCCGGCGCATAGCCTTGATCGCTTCGCGCGCGCAGGTGAAAGCGCCGGTAAGGTTGACATCCAGGACGTGTTCGAGCTGTTTCGACAGTTGCTCGATCGCAGGCACAATCCTGTCGGCGGTATCAGCACTATTGACCAGAACATCGATATACCCGAAGCGTCCCCTCAGTTCTTCGAACACCGACACCACATCGCTCTCGACGGCCACGTCCAGCGATTTCGCCAGATGCTTGCCGGGGAGCGATGTAGCCAGCTCTGCCGCTGCAGTGCCATCTTTATCAGCAATCACGACGGTGTCGCCGTTCGCGGCAAAGCGGCGAGCGACGGCCGCGCCAATGCTTTTTGCGCCACCGGTGACGAGCACGATTCGCGCATCTGTGCATTCGGCCGGACAGGAGAGCTCGGCTTGGAGCGCACCATCCACCGGCGGGTGAGCATCCCCCGGCTGGTTGAATGACATCCAGCCTCCGTCGACTGCCAGCACCGAGCCGGTGATGTAGCGCGCCTGCGTGCTGCTCAGAAAACGCACGACCCTGGCGATCTCGTCGGGGCGAGCCAAGCGCCCCATCGGCACGCGGCGGCGTATCGCCGCGAGGTCCATTTTGCCAGCGCGTGCCAGCTCTGTGACCATTGGGGTGCGGACGGAGCCCGGCGCCACCGCCGTGACGCGGATTCCTCGCATAGCCCACTCGCATGCAAGGGACTTTGTCAACGAGATCACGCCAGCTTTCGAGGCTGCGTAGGCGTTGCGCCTGGGATTGCCGACCACGCCCGCCATCGAAGCCACATTGACGATCGCACCGCCCGGCCTCATTCGCCGCGCCGCTTCCCTGGCCATAACGAATGGCCCAATAAGGTTCACTGTCACGCCGCGTCGGAAGGTATCGACAGCGGTGTCGATGATCCTATCCATCGTGGGTCCAACCGCCGCATTGTTGATGAGGACATCGATTTGCGCGAACCGTGCTTCGACCTGGCCGAAAAGTGAGAGCATGTCCTTCTCTCGCGACACATCGCACTCCAGACCGACGTGCGGCGACCCGAGATCCCGAGCCAGTTCAACCACACCACTGCCCGGAAGGTCCACCGCAACTACAGTGTCTCCGTCCGCGGCAAGGATATCGACCAGGGCACGGCCGATCCCGCCCGCAGCGCCTGTGATGATTACGGTGCGTGCTGCCAGTTTCACGAGAGCTTCTCCACGATGACCGCTTGTGATCTCAGCCCATCAACCTTGGGCGGAATGAAGGGTCGAGCCAAATCGTTGCAGTGACCGCCAGTTGCGGCCCCACACAGATGTCGTTCCCGTAAGGCGCTCATCCTCCATTTCTACCCACTTATGCAGCTCCCAGTTGGGGACCCTCGACGCCATCTTGGTCGGTGGGGATGTGACCCTTGAGCAACTGGTAGATGGGATCGTCTGGATGTGGTGCTCCAATCGGCTGTCGCCGGCCGAACCTATCTGCCTCAAGAATCGCTGGCGGGATTTGCTCCTCAACCCAATCGTAGACGACTGTCCGTTCCGCAATTCGCCACTCGTCCTGCCTCTTCTGAAACAGATCGCAGTAACGGCCGCAAAGCAGCGTCTGACGTATTTCTTGGTCTGTATCCGGTCCGCGTTGCAGCGCGGTGAAATAGCTCTCGACCGCGGCCTCTGCTGAACTGATGAAGTCGATCAGGCTGTTCGTGATTTGATGGATGTTACGGTGCCCCGGCAGACCGAGAGCAAATTGGATGAAGTCCTCTGCCGGTCCGCAATAGGGACCGTGCCTGTCATACGCTTCGGGCCAGTATGCGCTACGCAGCGCCGCCTCATCGGCGCGGTCTATCCCGCGGCAGTACCGATACAGGCAGTTGCGGATCGCCTCTCGGTCACGCAGTTCGGTAATTTTCGCGTGGTCGACAGGGTCTGTCGCGAATTGTATGATTGTTTTGTCCTTCCCGACGCCAGTCTGCACTTTGCGGGTGTCTCTCTCTACAATTGAGTTAGCGGGGGGCTCGTCAACTTCCAGAGCTTGTTCGGGGCACGCTCTTACCCCTTGTGAGGCAAGCAGTTGCTCCCCATCGGCAACATCAATATCACCGGGCAAGATGTAGCCGTCGTCATCAAGCTTGAAGACTCTCGGCGCCCGCGCCAAGCAGCGCGCATGACCCTGGCATCTGGCTTTGTGTACGATGACACGCATAGCGAACTCCAATGTCGTTGGCGGAAACTTCAGGACCAGTCCAGGATCAGATTCTCGATCCCGAACACATGGCCGCCGAAGGTGATGGGTTCAGTCCCTGTCTTGATCCGAAAGGCTGGGATGCGCGCCAGCCACTCCTCCAGGCCAATGACAATCTCCCGCCGGGCAAGGTGTGAGCCAAGACAACGATGGGGACCATAGCCAAAGGCAGCGTGCCGGTTGTCCTCGCGCGCCAGATCGATCTCATTCGGGTATTCGAATTCCGCCGGGTCACGATTGGCAATCATCGTGGCACAGGAAACATAGTCTCCCTTGCGGATCGGCGCGCCTTTGAAGTCGACATCCTTCGTTGCCACTCGGATCATCTGAATGGTCGAATAGGCGCGCAGCAATTCTTCCGCGGCGACGGCAATCCGGTCCGGTTCGCTTCGTAGCAATTCCTGATCTTTGGGGTTGCGCGCGAGATGGGCCAAGTCGAAGCATATGGCTGCTGAGACCGTGTCGAGCCCCGCGACGAACACAAGCACGCCGATGCCACGGACTTCTTCGTCACTGAGCAGACGGCCCTCGACCTTTGCCTTCACGATGAAGGTCATGAAATCATCGACCGGCTCCTTGCGGCGCTCGGTGGCAAGTTCGTCGATGAAGGCCACGATCGCCCGGGCTGCGGGTGGTCGTTGCTCCTTATCGCCGTGGAGCAGATCTCTAGCCCAGCCGACAAATGTTTCTAGTCCGTCGTCCGAAAGCCCAATAAAGCGAAGGAAGATATTGACCGCGAACGGAACTGCAAAATCCTTCATGATGTCGCAGCTCGTGCCTGATGCGGCGATCCTGTCGATCAGCTTGATCGCTCGTTCCCGGACAGCCGGCTCCAATGCCATTACCCGCTTTGGCGAAAGCAGCGGATTGAGCAGTGAGCGAAAAACACCGTGGAATGGCGGATCGAGCTCAAGCGGGATCATCGGCCAGCTCTCGCCGAGCACAGAGGCGAAGATGCTGCGATGGCTGGAAAACGTTTCGGTGTCCTGCAGCACCCGGCGCTGGTCGCTCGCGCGAGTGATGACCCAGGTACCCCGACCGTCGCGCGTGTTGCTGGTTGAATAAAAGATCGGAGGCCCGGCATGAACGCAAGCAACCGCTGCATGCGGATCCCCGTTAGCCGTCGGCAACATGCCGGGCGACGTAAACAGGTTGAAGTCCCTCACCATTTCGGGCGGGACATGATCTGGAACCGGCCGCGATTTAACCGCGCCAGAATCGAGAGACCGTTCATGAGATGCTGTCGGCATTTGCATGCAATCGTTGGTGCAAGCTCCGTGCCGAATTCGTCTTTCGATAATCCTTGCCGTTTGCTGGGCAACAGGTGGCGCCTGTGCTGACTTACTGGTCGGGATTGCAACATTCTTGTCCAGCGTCGGACACAGAATGTAGAAAGCTAGACACCGACTTGGAGCTACTCAACTGGTGGGATCGCTAGCCGATCATGTGCCCGGGGAGCATCCAGTTCGAAAGGTTGCGCTAAGCGGCTTGGTGACTTGGCCGAGGTCACCCAGGTGGAAATGACCAACACTTGGGGTGAGCCTAGTGGCGCTCCCCTCGATGATGTCTGGCGGGGTGGTTAGCCGCCTCCGTGGGACAAGATCAGTCTACACGAATGGACTATAGCCTCTCCTCGCCTGCCTCATTGGCCGTCCTTCAGAGCCGGCCACACGAGCTTTTGTCTTTCAGCAGGGCGTTTTTCTCGCCAGCTACAGAGCCACACCGACGCCATTAATGAGCGTCCAGTCGACGGGTTGGATGGCCCTGTCCATCTTGCCCAGCACCTTGGCTTCGCATTTGCCGGTGCGGCGGAAGCCTTCAAGACGCAGTTCTTGACCTTCTCCAGATCAGCCTCGGACGGATATCGGCAAGGGTTCAGCTCGTCCTTTTGAACTTGCGCATCTTCGTGTTGGCCAACCCCAGGCCGCCCGACATATTTGCGGTCTATCCGGCACCTCAACTTCGAACAACCTTGCGGCAAGCTCTTGGGATAGCCCACGCTCGTGCCTCCACCACCCGCTCAGCAGAGCCAGATTTGTCGTTGATGGCACGGAACTTGCGCAGTCATTCGCAGATGCGTCACGGACCGAGAGTGTCGTCCCATGAATTCGATCACCAAAAAGGCCGCCCGACGTTGCTGGGACCGCCTGCAATTACCTTATCCCAAAATTGGGAGCAACGGCTTCAAAAGGGATAACTCATCACCTCAATTTTGTCGATCGCGCGGCCATCGAACCGCAGCCATCGATCAGACTTCCGCCTCGTTGCACTCATTGCGACCGCCTTGGTGCTTGCGACAACCGCTCAATTCTGGCTGCCAGGATAACCACATATGGCGACGGAACTTCCTGCTTCAAAGCAATATAGATATCGTCGATCATCCCCCCATCAAGGCCTCGATCGAGGACACCGCGTTCGGCTTGCTTGGTTCGCAGTGAACAGGCCGCACTTCGACGAATGCGATCGATGCGACCGCGCCGAGAACTCTCCCGCATTGTCGACGGTTGGGTCCGTCGGCCCTCCGATGAGGCCTCGGATGCGTCGGGCGCCGAGGCCTCGACTGATGCCGACTGGCCGCCGCCGGAAGATCTCGCGGCTTTGATCCCCGGCGATGTAGCCACCCCTGCTGCAACAGCTCCTAGCCGGAGAACTCATTCATGACCGAATCGGCGACAGATTTAGTGGACGCGGCTTTGTTCGACCGAGATCGGCTTGACCCAGAAAGTCCCTATCAACGTTCTGGCCCTGCATGGGGTGCCATCATTTCGCTTTCCTTCGGCACCTTCGGGCTTGTGACGGCAGAGTTTCTGCCCGCCAGCGTTCTGACACCGCTCGCGCATGATCTCCGTATCACCACGGGCACGGCTGGACAGGCGCTAACAGCGACCGCAATCGTCGCGGCGATCTCGGCACCGATAATCGCCATCGTGACAAAGCGTCTGGACCGCAGGGTCGTCATCTGGGCGATGACGCTCCTGCTGATCCTGTCGAACGTTCTGGCGGAGGTTGCGGGGTCGCTGCCGGTTTTGCTGGCGGCACGCGTCGTCCTTGGCATATCGCTTGGTGGTTTTTGGTCAATTTCGGCAGCGTTGGCGATGCGGCTGGTTCCAAGTCACCTCATGCCGCGCGCCATGTCGATCATCCTCACCGGCGTTTCTGTCGCCTCCGTCTGCGCGGCTCCAACCGGCGCCTATGTCGGTGACATTTGGGGATGGCGAGCCTCGTTCAAGGTCGCCGCAATCGTGAGTGCCGTTGCGCTGCTCGTGCAACTCGTAACCATTCCGCCACTGCCTCCGATCGAAGTGCGCAGATTCCGCAGTCCGCTGGATGTCGCGAAGAATCCGGCGATGAAGGTTGCGGTGCTAGTCGTGCTATTGGTCGCTTCCGGCCATTTTGCCAGCTTCGCCTACATCCGCGCCTTTCTCGAGAGCGTTCCTGCGCTCGACAAGAAGTCGATCCCGCTCGTGTTCCTTGCTTTTGGCACGGCCGGCGTCTTCGGCAATTTAGCCGGCGCATTCCTCACCAAACACAGTCTCAAGGCGGTCGCGGCCCTGCCGCCCCTGCTCATTGCCGTAGCCGCTGTCTCGCTCCTGACTATGGGAGCATCGGCCTTGACCTCGGCAATTGCAGTTGCCGTATGGGGCTTTGCTTTTGGCGCGGTCCCGGTCGGATTGCAGACATGGATGGTGCTACGCGCCGCTCCGAAACAGGCCGAGAGCGCTGGTGTACTGATGGTCATAACCTTCCAAGTGGCCATCGCAGCCGGCACAACTTTCGGTGGCCTATTGGTGGATCACACGGGTATTGCCAGTGTCTTTGTCTACAGCGCGGTTGCCACGTTCCTCGCTGTCTTGACAGTATTTTTGCTCGGCCCGAACCGCAAAACCTGACCGCCTGGTGGGGAGTGACGGTCGGCGGCGTTCACGCTATTGTCACCTCTGAGCTCGGCCCAAAGGCCGCGGCTTCGTCGTAACCATGCGGTCGATGGGGCAGCGCCAAATTGCTTCCTGCTCATCGCGTTGCGATAATACAGCGCGCTTATTGCGTCATCGTGTCCCCGGTCTCGGCTTCAATGCCCGGCTACTGGCTGCGGAGGCAGATGGGCGCCGGCGTCCCACCGACGACGATCGGTCTTTTCTCATGTAGCTGTCGGGGAAACGAGGCAGGTTTTCCGCCAGAACCCGCCAGTCGTCGCGCTCGCGTTCGCCTTCCTTGCGCGCACCGAACAACTGGATGATGATCTTGCCGTCGGACCCATATGCTTCGAGCGAGGTGACGTGACTGTCATTGGTCGGCTTGCGCACGGCCCAAACCTCACGGATTTGGTGGGTCCTGAGATGCAGCCGGAACGTTTCATCCAGCACATGGATGCACGGCCCGATCTGCTTGACCGACTTGATTAAGCCGGAATGGGTCTGGATAGAACCTCGGTTGCCGACGAAGCACATGATCGGCAATTCGTCTTCGGCCGCACGCTGGAGCACGGCGCCAACTGCGGCATTGTCGAGCAGCCAAGCGTAATCCTGGCCGACCATGCGCAAAGCCTGGCAGCGGCTGAGCTTGAGCGTCTTTAGAAGGTTGACGTCAGTCAGCCGGCTCCAGTGCTCGCGTAGGTCGTCCACCGTGCCGGCCCAGTCCGCAGTCCTCGCGCCCAGGTCGGCTACTCTCGCCTTAAGCGACATGGTCGGCTCCTGGTTGGCGGATACGAGCTCGGCCACCAGCTTTCGATAGGCATGAAGGTTGGAGACCGGCCTGAGATGCACCTTATGCACTGCTGCGCCGGTGGCGTCGAAGAATTGCAAACTGCGCTGGATTCCGCCGCGATGGCGCCTTTCAACAGCGAAACCATACCTCCAAGCCTGCGGGAAGACGCGAAGGTCGAATTCGTCACCAAGGACCATGGCGTGATTGTTGCCGGTTATCACTCTGTTGAAGACGCCAATCTTTTCGTGCACGGCACCTTGATTGCGGGTCAGCGCCGTCACTTCGCCCACGAATTCGAGGCCCGTCAGAAGGTGATTGACGCGCGGGTCGATGCGTGCCGCGCCGAAACCGCAATGGGCCGCGACCAGTTCCGCTTCCGAAATGGCCAATTGGGCGGCGAAATCACGCGCGGGAATGTTCGGACAGACTTCCCACGCACGCCGGATTTCGTTGGGCGACCGCTTCTTGCGCTGATCCATGTTTTTACCCCCGCCCCGTTCTTCTTTTGACGATCGATCGAAAAACGGGCCTCAGGGGTGTGCACGGCGGACGCGATCGATCGTCAGGCACATGCCAGTCGAATCCTGTCTCCGGGCGGTCAGCGGCCAATCGCCGGTAGAGAGCGATTGTTGGGTGGTCGGCGCCAATCGGCCGATCGAGCATTCGGGTACCACCGGCGGTGCTGCTTTCCCACTCAAGGCGGGTCTGATGGATCATATTGCTTTCCTTCGTTCTTCGATTGCGAGGGCAACCCAAAGGTGAATCGGCCGGCAATTTTGCCGCCGCAACGAAGGCTTCACAAAAATCGTGCCAGTTGCTCCGCGGCAAGCTCTGAACATCTTTGGCTCTGTTCATTGCTTTACGCGTGAGTGCATCGCGAACTCAGGCGCCCTTCCTGTGACGCGGACGCGACAAACCCGACAGTAAGTGTCGGTTGTCGGACGTCTCCCCAGCAATCGAGCATAAGAGACGTCGGGATGTCCTACGGTTTTTGACACGTCTTCCCTTTGGCACGGTCCATGCGAGATGATCCGCGAAAACGTCGGACCGAGGAGAAATCGAGCCATGATTACGCTCACCGACAACGCTGTTGCCGCCATCAAGGCCGCTCTTTACCGCGCCAGCGAGCCGGCGGAAGGATTTCGCATCATGGTCCATGCCGGCGGCTGCGCCGGCTTCCAATACTCAATGGGCCTGGAGAGCGTCTCACGTGAGGGCGATGCGATCATCGAGCGAGATGGGCTCAAGGTGTTCATGGATAGAGGCTCCCAACCCCATGCCGCCGGCATGACCGTGGACTTCGTCACTGGGCTCGAAACATCCGGCTTTGTTTTCGATAACCCTAATGCGCGTGAGACGTGCGGCTGCGGCAAGTCCTGCAAATGATTGCGAGGGAACAGGCTATGTTCGACTATAGCGACGCCAAGGAATACTGCGTCGAACCGGTAACCGCCGGCGCTCTGGAACCGGCCGACACGCACTGTCGGCCCGGAACAATTGCGTTCGGTGATGCTCGAAATCGCGATCATCGATCGTTGCCGTGGGCAAGCAAACAAAATTGCCCGAAACAGCTGAATTCCCGGCGGATGCCGCCACCAAAGGGCAATGTCGACAGCGACCGGTCAGCCAAGCCATCGCTCGCCCGGCCGCCCACCTTACCAGATACGATATGCGCCAGAGGTTCAATGGCCCGCCTACCCTTGAATCATTTCAGCAGTTGAAGGATCACTCCCATGAGCCCTGTCTATCTCGACAACAACGCAACGACGCGGGTTGATCCTGCAGTCGTTGGAGCGATGTTGCCTTTCTTTACGGAGCAATTTGGCAATCATTCGTCCATGCACGCCTATGGCGCATCGGTTGCTGAAGCCGTGAGAAAGGCGAGGCAACAGTTGCAAGCCCTCATCGGCGCGGGATTCGAGGACGAGATCATCTTCACCTCGGGCGGGACTGAAAGCGACAGTACAGCCATCCTTTCGGCGCTGGAGGTGATGCCCGACCGAACGGAAATAGTGACTTCCGCGGTTGAACATCCGGCCGTTCTGAAGTTGTGCGCGCACCTTGAAAAGACGCGCGGCGTCAAGGTGCACATTATCCCAGTCGATCACCACGGCCGGCTCGACCTGGACGCCTACAGAACCGCCCTCACCCCACAAGTGGCAATCGTCTCGATAATGTGGGCGAACAATGAGACCGGTACGATCTTTCCCGTGGTTAAGCTTGCCGATCTAGCCAGGGAAGTCGGCGCGCTTTTCCACACTGATGCAGTGCAGGCGGTCGGAAGGCTTCCGATTGAGCTGAAATCGACCGCGATCGACATGCTGTCGCTCTCCGCCCACAAGCTGCATGGTCCAAAGGGGATAGGCGCGCTTTATGTAAGACGTGGCGTGCGCTTCTCCTCCATGATCAAGGGTGGGCACCAAGAGCGCGACCGGCGTGCAGGCACTGAAAACACACCCGGCATAGTCGGACTGGGCATGGCGGCCGAACTCGCCTTGAAATTCATGGACGAGACAAAACGAATAAAATGGTTGCGCGACCGCCTTGAGAACGGGATCATCCAGCGCATCCCAAACACATCCATCAACGGCGATCCGCAAGAGCGATTGCCAAACACTGCAAACATTGGATTCGAAGGTATCGAAGGCGATGCAATCCCAATTGTCCTGAGCCGGCTGGGAATCGCCTGTTCCGCCGGGTCCGCCTGTGCCTCTGGCTCACTGGAACCGAGCCATGTTCTGATCGCTATGAACGCGGCATGTGGGGCAGTCCGCTTCTCCTTTTCGCGTGACAACGGCGAAGATGACGTAGACCGCGTGCTTGAGGTCCTGCCTGCGATCACCGAGAAGCTACGGGCCCTTCCCAGTGCTGGACTGTGCGGGCGAGGTGCAGAACAGCTTCATTCCGGCCCGGGTCCGAGCGGCACAATAGCCGACGAGCCGTGAGGTCTTCCTCAACGTGACGACCCTGCGCAATGGAGAGCGGTCAAACCCGGGGTCGCCTTCACCACTTCAGAAAAGCTTGAGATCACCAAGTCTCTTGCCCCAGCCGCCGTGTCAGAGGTCGGCACGCCGTCAGCAATGTCACCAACGCATCGACACCACAATTTCGCGCCGGGAGAATACAATGAACTGCTCCGCTGACAGCCGCCCGATCGATCGCACCGATATCCTGGCGCGACTGAAAGGCCTGTCGGCTGCGGAGGACTTCTTCGCCTGCCTTGGCGTCTCCTACGACCCGAAAGTGATGAATGTCTCGCGGCTCCATATCATGAAGCGCGTGGGCCAATACCTTGCCGAAGAAGATTTCTCCGGTCTGCCTGACCAGGTAATCGCCGCGCGGGTGCGCGCCAAGCTGGAACGCGCCTACGAAGATTTCGCGACTTCCTCGCCGCTCACGCAACGTGTGTTCAAGGTGCTAAGGGACCACGATCCAAACATATGTCCCGCACCTGGCCGCGCCTTCGTCCCGCTCGACTCTGCACTGAAGCGGTTCGGAAAGTAATGAGCCCGACACGGCTGCGACGCGACAATGTCGAGAAGTCGACAAATCCAGTCCTCATGACGCTCCTCGGAAGCAAACGAAGCCACCTTCTGGAATAGAGGCAGGAAGAAGACTTGGCATGAACGATGCAGGCATGAGGTGAACCGCCAAGCACGCATCCGGACTGGGAGCTTAGAGAAATCGCCAATGCACATCGTAATCTGCATCAAGCAGGTGCCGGATTCGGCACAGATCCGCGTCCACCCGGTGACGAACACGATCATGCGTCAGGGTGTGCCGACCATCATCAATCCTTACGACCTGTTCGCCCTCGAAGAAGCGCTCAAACTGCGCGACGTTCATGGTGGCGAGGTTACTGTGCTCACAATGGGTCCGCCCATGGCGGAGGACTCGCTGCGAAAGGCGCTCGGTTACGGTGCTGACCGAGCAGTTCTCTTGACGGACCGCTATTTTGCCGGATCCGATACGCTGGCGACCTCCTTTGCTCTTTCGCAAGCAATCGCAAAAATTGGGGAGACTTTCGGCAGGCCGGACATCGTCTTCACCGGCAAGCAGACGATTGACGGCGATACCGCCCAGGTCGGACCCGGCATAGCCAAGCGCCTGGATCTATCGCAACTTACCTATGTCGCGAAGATTGCCTCCATCGATCTCAAAACGCGCGAGATCGAAGTCGCGCGTCGCGCCGAAGGCGGCACCCAGTTGCTGAAGAGCAGACTCCCTTGCCTCATTACCATGCTGGAAGACACCAACGAAATCCGCCGGGGCTCGCTCCAGCAGGCTCTTTGCGCGGCGCGCAGCCAAGTCGTGAAGTGGACTGCAGCCGACGCCGGCATTGACGATCTCACCCGGTGCGGTCTGCGTGGCTCGCCGACAGTCGTCAAGCGTGTTTTCGCCCCCACCGCACGGGCAGAAAGCGCGGCGCAGATCGACACCGCGGAAAGGGGCTTGCAGGACATAGCCGATGAACTCATCGCCGATATCTTAACCCGCCGGCCGGCGCTGGAACATGAGCTGGCCTTCAACAGCGGCACGTGACGGCCAGGAGCAGAAAATGTCGACCGCAAGCCAAACTACCCCTCGCATTGCCCCCGGCCGTGCCGGTGTAAAGAAAGAACTTCCCGACCGTTTCAAAGACTACCGGCACGTGTGGGTCTTCCTCGAGCTCGAACGCGGCAATGTGCATCCTGTATCATTCGAACTGCTGGGTGAAGGCCGCAAATTAGCCGACAAGCTTGAAGTCCAGCTCGCGGGCGTCGTGCTGGGACCGCCGGGCGAGATGGTCGAGGACGCTGTTGCCGAGGCCTTCGCTTACGGGGCGGATCTTGTCTACATCGTCGATGCGCCGCCGCTCGCCGACTACCGGAACGAGCCGTTCGCCAAGGCGCTCACGGATCTGGTCAATACCCATAAACCCGAAATCCTCCTTCTCGGCGCGACCACACTGGGCAGGGATCTTGCGGGCTCGGTAGCGACGACCCTGCAGACGGGGCTCACGGCCGACTGCACAGAACTTGATGTAGATTCCGACGGTTCACTCGCCGCGACCCGTCCGACTTTTGGTGGCTCGTTGTTGTGTACGATCTATACACTAAACTACCGGCCGCAAATGGCGACGGTGCGACCAAGGGTCATGCCTATGCCGCAGCGGGTGGATAAGCCGGTCGGGCGTGTCATGCGGCACAAGCTGTCGCTCGTTGAGGACGATATCGTCACCAAAGTCCTCGGCTTCCTGCCGGATAACCAGTCGGCAATGGCAAATCTTGCCTATGCGGATGTCGTGGTTGCGGGAGGCCTCGGTCTCGGCGCGGCGGAGAACCTTCAGCTTGTGAAGAATCTTGCCCGAGCGATCGGCGCCGAGCATGGCTGTTCGCGCCCCTTGGTCCAGAAGGGCTGGATGCCGGCTGATCGGCAGATTGGCCAAACTGGCAAGACCATTCGACCGAAGCTTTACATCGCGGCCGGAATTTCCGGCGCCATCCAGCACCGAGTTGGGGTCGAGGGGGCCGATCTCATCGTCGCGATCAACACCGATCCGAACGCGCCGATTTTCGAGTTCGCCCACCTCGGGATCGTCACGGATGCAATCCGCTTCCTGCCCGCACTGACGGAAGCCTTCACCCGGCGGCTGTCGCCGCACAGTCGAGACAAGCTTGCGAGTTGAGGGAGAGGACATGATTGAACAATTCGATGCCATTGTGGTCGGAGCCGGCATGTCCGGAAACGCAGCTGCTTACACTTTGGCAAGCCAGGGGCTGAAGGTACTGCAGTTGGAGCGCGGGGAATATCCGGGCTCTAAGAACGTCCAGGGTGCCATAATGTACGCGAACATGCTGGAGAAGATCATCCCGGACTTCCGGGATGATGCGCCCCTCGAGCGGCACCTGGTCGAACAGCGACTTTGGGTGATGGACGACACGTCTCACACCGGAATTCATTACCGGTCGGACGACTTCAATGAGGCGAAACCCAACCGCTACACGATCATCCGCGCCCAGTTCGACAAATGGTTTTCCCGCAAGGTGCGCGAGGCTGGCGCGACGGTCCTGTGTGAGACGACCGCGACGGAACTCGTCCGTGATGGCAATGGCAAGGTGATCGGCGTCCGCACAGACCGGGCTGGCGGAGTGGTCTTCGCGAATGTGGTCGTTCTCGCAGAAGGGGTGTCGGGATTGCTTGGCACTCGCGCAGGCCTGCGCGAGATGCCGAAGCCGGAGACCGTGGCGCTTGCCGTCAAGGAAATGCATTTCTTGCCCGAAGAGGTCATTGGCCAGCGGTTCGGTGTCAAGGGCGATGAAGGCTGCGTAATCGAGGCCGTGGGCACGATCTCTCGCAGCATGGCCGGGCTCGGCTTCCTTTACACCAACAAGGAGTCGATTTCACTCGGCATCGGCTGCCTGGTCTCGGATTTCGCCGCGACGATGGAGAGCCCGTCCGCCCTCCTAGATGCGATGAAAAACCATCCTTCGATCCGGCCGCTGATCGCTGGCTCGGAGGTGAAAGAATATGCCGCCCATCTTATCCCCGAAGGTGGTTACAGGGCCATTCCGCAGCTCTTCGGCGACGGTTGGGTCATCGTCGGCGACGCAGCGCAACTGAACAATGCCATTCACCGTGAGGGTTCGAACCTTGCCATGACCTCGGGTCGTGTCGCGGCTGAGGCGATCCTCAAAGTCAAAAGCCGCAACGGTCCTATGACCAAAGCGAACCTTGCGCTCTACAAGACGATGCTGGATGACTCCTTTGTGATCAAGGATCTTAAGAAATACAAGGACATGCCAGCCTTACTCCACACCAATTCCAGCAACTTTTTTGACAGCTATCCGCGGTTGATGTCGCATGCCGCTCAGAACTTCATGCGTGTCGACGGCACGCCGAAGATCGAGAAGGAAAAGAACACCACGGCCGCCTTCATCAACGCGCGCTCGCGCTGGGGGTTGGTCAGCGACGCGGTCCGCCTGGCATTGGCATGGCGCTGAAGAGGGTACAAGATGACGATCGCAGTGACGAAGGTTCGTGTCGAGGACAAGCTTTACCAGAACCGCTATCTGGTCGATTCCGGCCGCCCCCATATTATAGTGCGACCGCACGACAAGCCAAGCGCGAACTTGCTTGCGTTGACCTACGTCTGTCCAGCGAAATGCTATGAGTTGAATGACAAGGGTCAAGTCGAGATCACCGCCGACGGCTGCATGGAATGCGGCACCTGCCGGATATTGTGCGAGAAAGGCGGCGACATCGAGTGGAACTATCCGCGCGGCGGCTTTGGTGTCCTGTTCAAGTTCGGATGATCAGCCGGGACCGTGCCAAGAGCATGCCGGCAGCGAGCAACTGCGGCACACCATGAGCCTCTCCATCCACTTGCAAAGAGCTAGTGAATATTGGCCTTTCGCAATTCAAATTTCCTCGACTCGTTAGCGGTGTCCTCAGGCCACGGCGGTGCCCTGTGCGCCGGACTTACCACCGGTCACGTGGTCGAGCCCCTTTGGGACAACGTCCGGCCATCGTGCCGGATGGCAGCCACAACGGCCGGTGAGCAAGTGGAACGGCACAACCCATGACAAAGACGTATGTGCTAGTGCATGGTGCCTGGCATGGCGGATGGTGTTGGCGGGACGTGGCCGCCAATCTTCGCAAGATGGGATACCACGTGACCACGCCGACCCAGACAGGTGTCGGCGAACGCGCACATTTGCTGTGCAAGGACATCACGCCCGACACATTCGTGACCGACATCGTCAATCACATTGTGACGGAAGAGCTGAGCGATGTGATCCTTGTCGGTCACAGTCTAGGCGGCATCAGCATCACCGGCGCCGCCGACCGGATACCCGACCATATCAGCCATCTCGTTTATCTCGACGGCGCCATCGTCGAGAGCGGTCAAAGTGTATTCAGCACCATGCCCCCCGACATCGTCGCCGCCCGTCGAAAATTGGTTGCGGAGGAAGGACGGGGTATCTTCATGCCGACTCCGCCGCCAACAGCATTCGGCATTCCCGAGGGACACTCGCTCACGGACTGGGTGCGGCGCCGGATAACACCGCATCCGGCAGGCACCTACGAAAGCGGACTTAAGCTCGTGCACCCGCTCGGCAACGGCAGGCCCCGAACCTATGTCGTCTGCACTAATCCACTCCACCCGCCGATGGCGGGAGCGCGAGAATGGGTCGCGAAGCAGGATGGCTGGGCGTGGCAGGAACTCGCCACTGGCCACGACGCAATGATCCTCGCACCGACGGAAGTTGCTCTCCTTCTTAGCGCTGTCGGCTGAGGAACCAAGTAAAGGGTGAGCGGCGGCCGATTCTCAGGCCGCGGCCTTGAGTTCTGGTGCACGGATGTAGGCCCAACGGGTCGTTCCGGTGGCGCCACCGAAACCACTGCCGGAACAAAGGCGGGAGTGGCCTGTCCTGCGGACGTAGCAAGCTTGCGAGCGTTCCGCCGCGGCCGCAGCCCGTAGCGCCGGGCAACCTCCGAGATCACCGCGTTCGGCTCCAGGGTCTCGGCGATGA
Source organism: Mesorhizobium sp. M6A.T.Cr.TU.016.01.1.1 (assembly GCF_003952585.1). Lineage (NCBI taxonomy): Bacteria > Pseudomonadati > Pseudomonadota > Alphaproteobacteria > Hyphomicrobiales > Phyllobacteriaceae > Mesorhizobium > Mesorhizobium sp. M6A.T.Cr.TU.016.01.1.1. The sequence goes on along the minus strand of NZ_CP034452.1, from coordinate 3,313,809 downwards.
CTCCGTCCCTTGTCGTCCATCGACCAATGCCGTCGACTAACAGCGCCGTTGATCACCTCGAAACGCCGAGGCTGCCGCTCAGGGTCAATCGTAAGTTCAAGTTCAGACACAAGCCGATCTCCGATCCACCTCAGAATGGCAGGCCCACAGATCGCGGGCACTCCTGGAAGGACACAGCGCTTACCCTTGAAATATGGAGAACCATGGCTTTACGCCGTCGGCAGTTGAGCTGATCTCGCAATGCTATTTCCCCGGCAACGTCCGCGAGCTGGAGAACTGCGTGTAAAGAACAGCCACACTTGCGCGTTCTCCTCTGGAAGGAACCAATCTTTCGGAACGTGGCAATGTCATCGACGAGCTCTCACGGCCCAGCACGATGCCGGTTCGGCGCATCGGCGCCCCTGAACACGAGATAGCCGGTTGCGATTCTAACGATACGGCCGGACCGGCGCTGGGTCCGCGGCGGACGGAGCGTGACCGGCTGATCGACACAATGGAGAAGGCCGGCTGGGTTCAGGCTAATGCGGCTCGAATTCTCGGCCTCACGCCGCGACAAGTCGGCTAGGCGATACGCCGGCATAGCATCGAGGTGAAGGAAATTCTAAGAGCCTGGATGAGCCAATCGTCAGGCCAGTGGTCTTGCGCGCCCTCTGCGCGACAAGGAGTGCTTTGTGCTTCTGAACGGATTTGGACTTGCACTGTCGCAAGCAGGACAAAATTGTGTCGCGCCGGCCTCACACAACCCGACATCGACCCAAATAGTGAACTGAAGCCGCTTTTTTAAGTTGGTATGGCTCTTGCATCTTGAACCGCGACGTACCAGCAACGGAGCCGTTTGATGTCCTCACCGATAATTTCGATTGAGGGGCCGACTAGCACGACATCCGAGGGTTTTCTGGCAGCCGCGAAATCCGGTGGCTGCGCACCGTCCTCCTACGGCTCGTCGCCGACCAGCCCGGGCGATGTGGATCCGGCTATTTGGGACAAGATCAAGGATCACCCCTGCTTTTCGGAGGAAGCGCATCACTATTTCGCGCGTATGCATGTGGCGGTCGCGCCGGCTTGCAATGTCCAGTGCAACTACTGCAATCGCAAATACGATTGCGCCAACGAGAGCCGGCCTGGTGTTGTGTCTGAGAAGCTGACGCCCGACCAAGCGCTACGCAAGGTCATCGCGGTTGCCAACAAAGTTCCGCAGCTTTCGGTTCTTGGCATCGCTGGGCCGGGGGATGCCTGTTACGACTGGGAGAAAACGAAGGCAACGTTCGACCGCGTCATCAGGGAAATCCCCGACATAAAGCTGTGCGTCTCCACCAACGGGCTCGTGCTGCCGGACCATGTCGCCGAGCTTGCCGAAATGAATGTTGACCACGTGACGATCACCATCAACATGGTCGACCCGGAAGTCGGCGCAAAGATTTATCCTTGGATCTTTTATGAAAATCGCCGCTACTTCGGCATCGAAGCCGCTCGAATCTTGCACGCGCGGCAGATGTTGGGCCTGGAAATGCTGAGCGCGCGCGGCATCCTCACCAAAATCAACTCGGTGATGATTCCTGGAGTGAACGACCAGCACCTGTTTGAGGTGAACAAAATGGTCAAGGAGCGGGGCGCGTTCCTGCACAACGTGATGCCTCTGATTTCGGACCCGGCGCACGGCACACACTACGGACTCATCGGGCAGCGCGGCCCAACGGCAATGGAGATGATGGCCCTTCAGGATCGACTTGAAGGTGGCGCCAAGTTGATGCGCCACTGCCGGCAGTGCCGGGCAGATGCTGTCGGCCTGCTCGGTGAAGATCGTGGCCAGGAATTCACGCTGGACGGGATTCCCGACGGTGTCACCTACGAGGCTGGCAAGCGTCAGGCCTATCGGCAGGTGGTCGCACACGAGCGCCGTGATCATGAGGCGGCGAGGAGCGAAGCCATCGGTATGGTCAAGGCAACAGACTCCGAAAAGTCGCTTCTGGTTGCGGTGGCCACTAAGGGAGGTGGACGGGTCAACGAACACTTCGGCCACGCGAAGGAATTCCAGGTTTATGAAGTCTCGCCTAGAGGGATCAGCTTGGTCGGGCATCGGAAGGTCGAGCGGTATTGCCTCGGAGGCGGGGGCGAAGACGCCATCCTCGAGGGCGTCATCGCTGCGCTCGAAGGCATACACATAGTGCTATGCGCCAAGATCGGAAATCGCCCGAAGGAACAACTCTCGCGAGCTGGACTGCGCGTAACCGACGCCTATGGCCATGACTACATCGAGACCGCAGTCAGCGCACTTTACGCGGCAGAGTTTGGGATCAGACCACTAGCGGCGACGGCCTGAGCCGTCTCGTCCGATAACCAGGAGTTAGAATGGCTTTCAAGATCATCGCATCCCAATGTACCCAATGCGGGGCCTGCGAGTTCGAATGTCCCTCGGAAGCGATCAAGTTCAAGGGCGACGCCTATGTGATCGATCCAATCAAGTGCACCGAATGCAAGGAGGCCTTCGATACGCAGCAATGCGTGTCGGTCTGTCCGGTACCGAAAACCTGCGTTCCCGCTTGATTCCTACCGAAACGGTCGGGTTCGCCGCACGAGGACGCCTGCAACCCGCGACCACACCAAAAGCCTCGAGAAAGGAATGGACAGCATGTGGTCCAGACGCGAACAGGAGGTCGAAATCGGCAGACCGCCACGGTTCATGCAGGGTGAGCGGGTCCGTGCGATACGCCACATAAAAAACGACGGCACCTATCCCGGCAAGGAGATCGGCGAAAACCTCGTGCGGAAGGGCGACGAAGGCTACGTGCGCGACATTGGAACCTTTCTCCAGCAATTCTTCATCTATGCAGTCGAATGGATCGATCGTGGCACGGTCGTCGGCATGCGAGCGCGCGAACTCATTAGCCTCGACAAAGTCGAGGTTCCCTGCGGAGCTGAAGGCATTTCCAACGGAGGAACAGCCGGATGAAAGTAATGATTCGCAGGACCGCTACTGGCTTGTCGGCTTATGTTCCCAAGAAGGATCTCGAAGAGCCGATCACCGAGATTGAGAACGCTGACTTATGGGGCGGGACCGTGACGCTCAGGAACGGTTGGCGGCTCATGCTGCCCGACCTTCCGCGCGATACGCGTTTGCCGATCACCGTCGAGGCGATGAAGATTTCCGACGGGGCCTGATGCCGGTGGGTTCAGTGGCGGAGAGGAAACGCGTATGAACACGATGCTGAGCTGGGACCATCTCGTCGTCGTCCGGGGCAGTTTTGCCAAAAAGCTGATTGACCTGCTGAACGGCGCTCTCAAGGCCGATCGAGTGATCCCCTATCTCGGTCCTGGTCTTCTGCAGCTTAACGCACTGGAATCACCTGTACCTTGCACCCCTGAAGATGTCGCCGCGGCGCTCAACAAGCGGGCGCCTGCCCCTTCCAGGATTCGCACCAATATGTGGTCGGTCGCGCAGTTTATCGAGCAGCGCCGACATCGTCGGACTCTCCAAACGTGGATGGCGGAGATATTCGCAGCCCCCGCCGAGCCGACCGTTTTTCACGCCTGGCTCGCAACCCTTCAACTGTCTGTCATCATCGACAGCTGGTACGATGGCGCCATGCGAGCAGCCCTTGCAGAGGCCGGCCAAACAGACGTTGTCGAGATACAAGGAACGACGCGCGCGACCGGAATCGGTAACATCTGGACGAGAACTTACGATTTGTCAGGAACAGAACTCGAGGCCGAACAAGTGGCTAGGACGGTGCTCTATGCGCCGCACGGCAGCGTCAGGCCGGCCGCAAACTTCCTCGTGGCTGATTCCGATTACGTCGAAGTCCTAACCGAAATTGATATCCAGACGCCGATCCCGGACGCGGTGAAGCAACGGCGCGTCAACCGGGGTTTTTTCTTCGTGGGCTGCCGCTTCAACGATCAGATGCTGCGCACATATGCCAGACAGCTGATGAAGCGCTCCACTGGCCCACATTTTGCGGTGATCGATTCGGCTACGCTGACCAGAAACGAACGTCGTTTCCTTGCCGAAGGCGCAATCACGGTCATCGACATGCCGATCCGCAACGCCGCGGCTCGCCTCGTCGGGGTCGATGCTAGCCAGGATTAATGGCCGGCGATTGCTGGTGAGTCGCTGCTTGCCTCCAAGGGCGAAAACTCAGTTGGGAATACATTCGTGAGCAGTAATGCTAGTGGCAGCACAACGGAGGCTCTGAATTCGTTGGGCCATGTGAAAGGGTCCGCTGCTGCGGGACGTGAGCACGTTGCGGCGGCATTATGCACATGATCTTGTGACCCCCGTGGCAAAAGAACTGAAGCGCCCGAGTCGCGACAACATATGCAGCGCTCAATGGCTTCGACAAAAATTCGGCACAGTTTCGACAGTTCGCATGCACCTCCAGGGTCAACGAGGTTGATTATGCCTGTTTATGTGGGTCGGCCACGCGAGCAGGAATTCCCACTACCTTTGCCCCGGCGGGAACATCTCGTGTGACAACGCAGCCAGCGCCTACCACTGCATTATCACCAATCGTGACGCCAGGCAGAATGATTGCTCCACCGCCGATCCAGACACGGCTGCCAATGCGAACAGGACGCCCGACCTGCAGGCCGGCCTGCCGCTGCTCGGCATCATGTGGATGATCGGCGGTATAAATCTGCACAGCAGGCCCAATTGCCGTTCCTTGCCCGATTTTGACCTCTACCACGTCAAGAATAACGCAGTTGAAGTTGATGTAGGCATTGGCTCCAATGCGGATATTGAATCCGTAGTCGCAAAAAAAGGGCGGACGGATGACCGTTCCGCGCCCAACCTCTCCCAGCCGCTCGGACAAAAGCTCATGCCAATGCCCCGTGGTCTGCCCCAGCGTATCATTGTACCGCTTGAGCCAAGCCCCGGTGGCCAACAGGTCAGCTTGGATCTCCGGATCCGCCGCATTGTAAAACTCGCCTGCGAGCATCTTTTCTTTTTGGCTACGCATCATAGTCTCCCGTCAGGTTGTGTCCCGTACAGTGATGCAGGAACGCACATCAAACTGCCTCGGCAACTTTGTAACTCGGTCTTGCCGGGCGCGCGGTCGGTCACGAGCCGGGGCGACAGTTTCGTCTCGACCAACTTCCAAGAATTTGGATATCGCAGATCAACCGGTCGCAGGGGCCAATACCTGACGAAGTCGGCAACTGTCCAGCGGTCGAACTCACTTTCATGCCCATCTCAGATTGCGTGATATCGAGCGGTAAGCCATCAGCTAATGTATCGATCAGGTCCCGCCAGCGGAGATCTGCGCGTCGCCTCTACGCATGCTGGCGTGTCACCAATGATACATCGATTATTTCTGGATTTCAGGCACGTCGAATTGATTTGCCCTTGCGGTGTAGAGCGAAGTTACTAGCCATAGGATTACTCCTTTTTAGTTTGTCAGTCGCAGAGCCCCAGTACGACTGGTGGTAGAAAGCACACGGCCGGAATCTTGGCAGCGCTGTTCACACCCACTTCGTAAGCCTGGCCGATGGGCTCGGCGCCAGAGCACCAATGCTTGACCTGCTCCAGCTCTTGCTCGGCGGGTTGTTTCAGAGACGCTTGATCTCGATACCGCGTTTTCTCAGCACGTAGCCGATCTGGCGCGGGGTCAAACCGAGCAGGCGCGCCGCCTTTGCCTGCACCCAGCCACACTTTTCCATGGCAGCAATGACCGTATCGGCATCGGGCACCCTACCACGAGTCGTGGCAGGGCCTATCGGCGCTTGCCCGTCGCCGACGGGCGGGGCGGCACAGGCGGCGGAAGGCTCGATCGTAGTCGACTTCTCTGACGTCGGCGGTCCGTTCTTCCACAGCGCCGCGGCCAAGCACTGATCCGCATAACAGGCAAAGTCAGTTCTGAGGATTGATGGACCCGTCGCCAGAACTGCCGTCCGTTGAACGCAGTTTTCGAGCTCTCGGATGTTACCTGGAAATTCGCAGTTCATTAGCACCTCAATCGCTTCGGGAGCGAAGGTCAGCGTGTGATCATTCTCAGTATTGAAATTCTTGAGAAACTGAGCGGCCAAGAGCGGAATATCACCTCGCCTTTCGCGCAATGCCGGCACGCGTAAAGTGACGACGTTGATGCGATAATAGAGGTCTTGCCGGAACTCCTTGCGTTGAACTGCCGTTTCCAAGTCCCTGTTCGTTGCGGCAATCACGCGAACATCAACTTTAATGGTGTGGTTGCTGCCGACGCGCTCAAACTCCTGCTCCTGCAGGACACGCAGCAGCTTAGCCTGGAACGAACCTGATATCTCGCCAATCTCGTCCAGAAACAATGTGCCTTTGTCGGCAGCCTCAAAGCGCCCCTTGCGCAAACTGCTCGCGTCGGTGAAGGCACCCTTCTCATGACCGAACAAGTCAGATTCCAGAAGCGTCTCGGTGAGCGCCGCGCAGTTGACCTTGATGAAGGGCTGCTTGGCGCGAGGCGAGAGCTCGTGAATGGCTTTGGCAACCAGCTCCTTGCCGGTTCCGGATTCACCTCGCAACAGGACCGTAGTCTTCGCCTTGGCCACCTTGACAAGGTGCTCACGCAGCTTGCGCAGTGCCTGGCTATCGCCAAGCATCTCCTTGCTGATCTTTTTACGTTCCATTTGGCAGCCCATCCCACTCCGCCACCCGCCGGTAGAACTGCACTGGACGGTGAGCTGTGTTGTATTTCGCCATCATCATTCTCGATCTCACCTTTGTTGCTTCGAAATTTCCGGCGCGCGGACGCCCTCGGCAAATGGCAATGGCGCCTGAGCATCGTTGTCTTTCACCAGGACGAGCGTCTTCTCCTCCGTGCGGGCGCCCGCAATATGCGCGCTTGTTTGCGCAGGCCTTTACTCGACCGGTCGCCGTTCTGTCCGGCTTCTGCCGCACCGCAGCCTGCAAACCCATCCTTGACAAGAAAGGAGGGGAGTCAATCGAGCTCTCCTTGCATTCGTGCAAGGAAAATTGTCAGTTTGATAGAATTCTATCAAAACGGCAGAAACGCCCCGCCCCCAATTTGGCTGTACCTGCGGCGTTCAGCGTACGTGACGACATGTGCGGACTTGTCCCAATTGCCGTCCGAGTTGTGCGGGAAACAGTAGCCGCTGCGCTGTTCGCTTCAACCGCGTGACAGTAGAGGCGGCGGCTCGTCGAGCGAGGCTTCATTGTTCGGCTACTAAAGCGGCTGTGCTTTGGTGGGAGTTGGTTTCGCCCAAGTTCTGGGCCTGGGGGCGTCGGCCCGTTTCGCCGCACAGGCTCCTTCCACATCGTCGAGCCGAGAAAGAGGGGCCACATAGCTCCCCCTGTTTCACAATGCCCCGCCCCTCAAGCAGCTAGATACGACAGGTGACCTCAAATGAGGCGTCTTGCATGGCTTCTACACCTGCCTGAATGCCAGAACTGCGTTCGTGCCGCCCATGGCGAAGGCGTTGCTCATGGCGACGCGCACCTTGCGCTCGCGCGGCACATTGGGTGTGATGTCGAGGTCGCAAGCGGGATCTGGCTCGCGATAGTTGGCGGTCGGCGGCACGACGTCCTCTTGGATTGCCATCACGCAGGCGATCATTTCAAGCGCGCTCGCTGCGCCGAGGCAATGCGCGTGCGTGGACTTGGTGGAAGAGATGGACATCGAATAAGCGTGGTTTCCAAACACACGCTTGATCGCCGCCGTTTCAGTCTGATCATTGCTCTTGGTACCGGTGCCGTGCGCGTTGAGGTAGTCGACGTCCTCGGCATTCAGCCCGGCATCGGCAAGGCAGGCGCGCATCGCCGACGCTGGCCCCTCGACAGATGGCGCGGCGATGTGGAAGGCATCGGCGGAAAGGCCGACGCCGGCGATCTCGGCAAGAATTGTGGCACCACGCCTCGTGGCATGCTCGTAGCTTTCCAGCACGGCCATGCCCGCACCCTCGCCCAGCACCAGGCCCTTCCTATCGGCGGAGAAGGGCCGGCAGGTATCGGGTGAAAGCACGCGCATTGCTTCCCATGCTTTCAGCACGCCCCATGCGAACGGCGCGTCGCTGCCCCCGGAAACCATTACGTCGGCCCGGCCCAGCTTGATCTGATCCACCGCCGAGGCGATCGCATGGTTGGCCGAGGCACATGCGGAGGTCACCCCGAAGACCGGCCCGCGCAAGCCGAGGCGCAAGCTCACCTGGCCGGCGGCGGCGCTTGGCATCGTTTTGGGTACAGCGAGGATGCCAACTCGCCTCGCGCCGTCCAAAAGGAGGGCCCGGTAAGTTTCCTCCATTACATCCCAGCCCAAGCCGCCGACGCCCACTGTCGCGCCGAAGCGATGGGCATTCCCTTCGTCGCAGGAAAGTCCGGCCTGCCGCATGGCTTCGCGCGCTGCAAGCACGGCGAGCAAGCTGAAGCGGGCCATAGAGACGAGCTGCTTGCGATCGATGTCGTGCTCGGGCAGCGCCTTGATCTCAGCGCCGGTCATGCCCTCCAGGTCATGAAGCTCGGAATTGGCGAGCGGGCCGATGGCGGAGCGGCCTTCGCGCATCTCTTTCCACATAGAGGCGGCGTCAGTGCCCAGTCCGCACAGGCCGCCCACTCCGGTGATAACGACGCGCCTGTCCATTCAAGCCTCCTTCGCAAGCAAGCCGCGGACGGCTTCCACGACGTCGCCGACATTCTTGAGATTGGACCAGGCATCGGCCGTGTTCATGTCGATCTTGATGCCGTAGGCCTGCTCCACATCCCAGAGGACGTCCGCCAAACCCAGCGAATCGAACCCGAGCGCGTCCAGTTCCGTGGCGATTGTTATCTCGCCGACGAATGACGCAGGCATTCCCTCACCGCTCTCCGACTCGGCGCGTTTCTTGATCAGGGCAATGACGTCCGTTGCGAATTGATCGGCCATTCTGTTTCCTGTCTTTCTTTCCCGCGTTTCGACCTGGACGCGGCTCAGTTCCTGAGGCGCGCCGCGTCGCGAAAATAGCCACGACGCTTGTGCGTCTGACAAAGCCCAATGCTCATAAAGCCGGATCAGGTCCGGCCGGTGTGTGGCGTAGGTGCAGTATGACGATGTGAGCCGCTACACCGTGCGCGTCTCCCAGTCTGTCCATAGGCTCGGAAGAAGTCGGACAGTTTGACATGGCCGGTCAGTTGCAACTCCCTTTCCCAGCACTCCACTGCCCGGTAGAGCGCATGAAAAATCTCCTTTCGGGCGGTTTCTTAAGACGCTCGCCACGCCATGAGGCAGTGGGGCATCGGTGTCCGTCAGGTGCTTCTGCCCATGCAGGATTCCAGAACATTGATGAAATCGTTTGTTTCGATGAAAGGCATCCACACTTTGGATAGTTGACCACGCGTTTCAAAGGTCGTGAACTACATCTCCTCGTTGTGCTCGACGCACTCCCGACAGAGCGCAACCTCATGGGCGCGGCATGCAGGATTAACCGAGCCCAGCCGGTCATGAGTGCGGCCGGCGCTCGGCTGCTCGATTATTTGCGCGATGAGCTCGCGACCATGTCCGCGGAGGTATTCAAACTTAACGCTGCGTCCGGGAGCTCTTGCCCTCCAGTTCGCGACGCTCTCCCGCCCATCCAGTGCTCGTTTATTTCGTCGGATAGTTTGACCCGGCTCTACCGAATCGCCGCTTCAGGATCATTCTTTCCGATTTCGTCACGCTCGTATTTCTGCCGCGTCCTACACCGATTGGGCGCGAACAAAACTGAGCGCCTTGGAACCCGAACCCGTGCGTCGTGACCGGGAGCAACCGGGGCGAACTCATCCGCTCGGGGGCATCGCATCACCGGACGGCGACAGGCACGGTCGACCGGCATCTCGGCATCGGCTGGGAATTCGTCCATGGTCTGCATTGGCGACGCTTCCTGAGGCCACGTAGCCCTTATGCCAAGCTGGGCGCCCGGGTCGAGCGCGTAATGACGACAATTGCTTCGCTACAGGTCAAACGCTTTCCGGGCCACCTGCAAAGTCTTCACCCGGCCGTACAGCGCCCAAGACCACTGATGTGATCGACAAGAGCCTTTTTGATAAATCTGCGCTATTCTCCTGTCGCGCACGGACGACCGCGTGGCGAAGAGCAGGGTCCGAGATGAGAGCCCTGCCGCGCAGCTTCTATCGTCGCGCCTCGTTTGCGGCATCCGTGCCTACCCTCTTCGGACCTCGTGGGTTCCAACCGGCGACGAGGCGTGCATAGGCGCCCTCGGCCTGCTCCACCCAGCGGCGCTCTTCTTCCCGGTGGCTCTTTATGTTGTAGGCGTGCGCTCCCTTTTGGCCGCGCACAGCCTTGCTCCCGGCCTTGAGTTCCACATCGCGCAAGCTTCTTGGCATGCAGGGAGGGTCGAGCCCACGCGTAACTCTCGCCCTTCTCAACAGATGCCAGATCACGACAGAGAGTTTGCGTGCGGTTGCCACGGCCGCGACATGCTGTCCGCGCCGGGCTCGCACGCCGCAGGGAGAAGGCTCGCAACGGTCCGGGAGCACGAGCGGCCGCCCAGGCCGCCTCGACGAGCATGCCGCGCGCATGACCACGGCCCTGCTTGGTGATCCGCCCATGGTAGGCCGGACCTGGCCGGACTGCCGGACGCTTGGGTTCAACCCGAGATAGGTCACGAGCTTCTGCGGATCGTCGAAGCGCGACACGTCGCCGATCGCCGCCTTCATCGCCAGCGCGACGGTGATGTCGACGCCGGGAATGGTCATCAGCCGCTTCACGCCTTCATCCTCGAGAGCCGAGCGGACAAGATCGCGTTCGATGACCTGGAGGTCTTCGCCCAATCGGTCGAACTCGCGCAGATGCCTATCGATCGCGAGGCGCTCGTCCTGCGGTACGACCTGCTCGATTAACCAGGTCCGACCCTTGGCGCCGCACAGGTCGGCATGCGGGCAGGACGGGATCAGGTGGCTATGAAGGATCGACTGGATGACGCTCTTCAATCGAGATCTCTGTCGGACAATCTGATTGCGCCGTGTCACCTGTCGACGCAGAGCCTGCGTCGGCTCGTCCGCAATCCAGACTTCTGGCAAGAAGCCGCTGGCATAGAGCTGCGCAAGAACGTCGGCGTCGATCGTCGTTTTGATCTTGGCATAGGCAACGATAAACACCTGTTTCGGGTTGGCGATCCCCACCTTCTTCACATGCGGCGCAACCACAGCTGCAGCGGACGTCGCGTTACCGGTGGCCTCGATCACCCCGACATCGTTCGGCGACAGCTTCGCGGCGAACGCCGCCAGCAGATCGCGCCGCATGTCGACGCGGCCGAGTCGCCTGAGCCTGCCCTCCTCCCATGCCACTGCTTCGGCGAAGGCGCGGTGAATATCCAGTCCGATGATAAGCATGCCCGTTCCTCCTTCTTGGCTCGGTCAAAGACGGGAGCTGGCGGGCAACACGACATCTACTGATCCGCGCTCGCAGCGCATCCGGGAAAGTCGCGAGGGGTGGCCATGTAACGAGTTCGGGCTCTCAGCCCACGGTCTATTGACGGCCTGCCTGCACCTTTGTGCTCCCGGTGCCCCACGTCCCGGATGGGCTCACCATAAGGGTCCAAAACCAGAACAGCAGGACGAAAAGGCACCACAGATCACATACCGGATAGCGGCAAGGCCAAGCGCTTCGTTCAGACAGGCTTGCGCCAATGGGCTTAGGCCGAGCCTACAACAGCTCTCAAAAACGCTGCCGGACTGCTGCATTGGCTTCGCCGATACAATTGGCACAGGCCTCACGGCAGCTTAGGATCAAACCGCCCATCAGTCGCCTCGGACTGGAAGGGTGCACCCTATTAGGTTCCACGCCTAGCTAGGTCGGGGCCGCCGAAGACGCTGGTTGATAGCCCGGCGCCATCGGCCCGGCGTTTCAAACTGCCAATCTCTGACCTGCACAGTACGAACGATTGCTCGCTTCGGCAGATCACGCGGCTCATATGTCGGACCTTAACGTCATCCATCATAAACTTTTTGCGACAAAAGATTGCAAGAATGCTAAATTGTTAAAGTCGTTTGTTTCGGTTAAAGGCATCCATCCCATGGATGGCTGATGACATGCGTTTCAAAGGACTTGATCTAAATCTCCTCGTTGTGCTCGACGCACTCCTGACGGAGCGTAATCTCTCGGCGGCGGCACGCAGGATCAACCTGAGTCAGCCCGCCATGAGTGCGGCCGTCGCCCGACTGCGCGATTATTTCCGCGATGAACTGTTTACGATAAGAGGTCGCGAACGATTTCTAACCCCGCGTGCGGCAGCATTTGCCCCCGCAGTTCGCGACGCTCTCCAGCACATCCAGTGCTCGATTATTTCTTCGGATCCGTTTGACCCAGCTCGAGCCGATCGCCTCTTCAGGATCATTCTTTCCGATTTCGTCACGCTCGTGTTTTTCGAAAAGCTTGTGGAGCGTATTTCACGGGAAGCCCCCGCCGTCAGCTTCGAACTGCTGCCTGTCGACGATAGCCCCGATGAGCTTCTCCGGCGCGGTGACGTCGATTTTCTAATTCTACCGGATATGTTCACGTCGAGTGTGCATTCAAGCGTTGCGCTGTTTGACGAGAAGCTCGTGTGCGTAGGCTGTCCCACAAACAAGCAGCTGCCACAGCAGCTTACATTCGAGAGATACATGTCGATGAGGCACGTCGCGGTCAGGTTCGGGCGTACGATGAAGCCGTCTATCGAGGAATGGTTTTTGCTTGAGCATGGCCTTAAGAGACGTGTCGAGGTCGCCGTGCAGGGCTTCAGCATGATTCCACCTATGGTGTCCGGCACAGCTCGTATAGCGACCATGCCCTTACGGCTGGTCAGGCATTTCGAAAAAACGTTCCCCCTGCGGGTTATCGAACTTCCGCTGCCATTTCCCACATTCACCGAGACCCTCCAATGGCCGGCCCTCCACAATAGCGATCCGGCAAGCATCTGGATGCGGGAAATAATGATACAGGAGGCATCTCGGATGGCTGCCCCGCTGTGAACCCACGGAAAATTCAGGCGCACCTATAGTCACTACTGCTGTCACCATCTACTCTGACGACAATAGCCCTCGCCGGATAAAGTCGATGCTGGCGGCAAGTGCGCCTGCGAGATCGTCCAGAGAATGGACTTCCTCGACCAGCTCGAACGAGAAAGGTCCCGCGTAGCCGCCATCCAGCAGCGCCTGAATCTGGCTGCCATTGTCGGAACCTGCAAGAAAGCGATCGGGGTAAATCCAGAAGGTCGGGTCGTTTACGCTTGAAATGTGCACCAGGCCGGTAAGCTCGCAGAACAGGCATGTCTCCCCGGCCAGGGTGTGGTGGAACGTGTCGTGCACGAGGCGAAAGACGGACTGGCCATCAACCGCGGCAACGGCCTCGGCCGCTTCCTTCTTTGATCGAAGCGAGCAGGTTCGGAAACCCAGCGGCTCGATGAGACCGATCAGACCCCGCGACTGGAGGATTGGCTTGATCTCGTTTAGAGCGAAACGAAGATTGTCCTGGCGCTCGCTATTGGTGGGCCACGAGCTGCGGTTGGCCGGCACCAACACGAGCGTCTCCGCCCCGCACGCCGTCGCATAATCGGCGAGGTTGCTTGCCTCGGCCTGACGCGTTGGAGTCCAGTCGTTGAACCGCTGCAAGGCGTTGACAGAGATGATCGTGACGCCCGCTTCGGTAGCGGCAAACCGAACGTCCGCAGCCGGAATGCCGCGTGCGACAGGATTGCTGAAATGAGGGTAACGGATTTGGACGTCGGTCAGGCCTTGGTCACGGGCAAGCGCGAAAAGCGCACTGACGTCAAGGCGGGGCGCCGCCATGTGATCGAGTGCAAAGCGGGGCGATACCTGGCGCATTGCTTGACTTTCCTTCCATGAAGCGCGGCTGCCATTTCGGCATCCGGCTTCTTTCAAGACGGAACCACGCCGGTTCACAGATCGGACAGAGACGGCCGAGTCAATCGAGCTTTCCTTTCATCGGTGAAAGGAAAATGGGCGCTCATGATAGAAATCCATCAAGGTCAAATATTTTCCGGAAGATAAATGTCGAACGGCAGAAATGTCTGCCCCGGGCTCTCCGCGACGCCGGCTTTGATGGCCCGCTCCATTGCCATTATCAGCTCCTGGCAAAGTCGGCGCATTGGCGTGCCGACCGCCATCGTCAAGATGTCATCCGCAAGCGCCCCACGTGACTGCGGCGTCATTTCACTCACGATCGCGACGAGATCCTGACCGCTCCCCTCTTCTCGGAGCGCGGAAATTGCCCCCTCTATCCCCCCGCCGGCCATATAGAAGCCGACGAGCTCTGGTTCCCGCTGCATAAGATCCAGCAATTTTTCGTAAGTGAGCTGCCGTTCATCAAGGTTCACGAGCGCATCAAGCACCTCGAATTTTGGCGCGTTCTCACGAAAATACGCACGAAAGGCCGTTTCCCGCGTCGCATGCGCCTGGAAGCGATGGCTTCCGACAAACACCGCCACCTTGCCGGGCCGTTTTGCGGCCTTGGAAAACACCCAAGCGGCAGTCCGTCCGACCTTGCTGTTGTTGAGGCCGATGTAGCCCTCGCGCACGCCATCGGCGAAGTCGGATAGCAGCGAAAATACCGGGATACCTTTCGCCTTGAGCTCCTCGACTGATGCTGTGATTTTCGGGTGATCGGCCGCCACCATGGCGATCGCCTGGCAGCGGCTCCCAAGGTCCTTAAGAAGCGGGAGCAGGTCACGCGGCAAATGTGACTGCGCGAACTCGATGATCGGAAGGCCGTGGAAGGATTTAGCCATACTGACCGACTCTTCGATCTTGCGAGCGAAATCTTGGTAGAAATCGTGGGTAGGTTTTCTCAAGATGAAGCCCAGCTTGTAGTGCGGCAGGTGCTGCTGCAAGCGCTGTTTGATGAGACCGGCAGCATGATAGCCGATCGCGTGCGCGGCCGCATGGACCCGCTGGGCGGTCTCCTCTCGCACCGGAAGGCGGACGTTCAGAACCCGATCGACTGTTGCTACGCTGACTCCGGCTTCGCGGGCGAGATCGGCTATTGTGACGCGCTTTCCCCTAGCGATTCTGATCGGCCGGTCCTCCATCATCCGGTGCGCTCCCGCGACGGCTTGGGGCGGCAAGCTGAAATAGTTCCCCCACCCCGCGGATAGCGCATTCGACGAACAGCGCTCCATGCGCACCCAGATGAGTCTCCGTGAACCGTTCGTTTGCTTAGGGGCTTCATGATGTTGTATTACTCACTGCGTTAGTACTCTATTTCCAGCGCTCTTTGGAGGCTGGCAATTCGACTGTTGTGTCAAGGCCGCTACTTACACGTCGCGCTGTTGCGATCTTGCTTGCGGGGAGCCAGTTTGATGTAACCCTAACCGCGGAAAGCGGTTTCCATCCGTGACTGGTCCAATTCGCCTTCCCAGCGAGCGACAACGAGCGATGCCACCGCATTACCGACTAAATTCGTCAGCGCGCGGCATTCCGACATGAAGCGGTCCACGCCAAGAATTAGAGCCATTCCGGCAACGGGAACACTCGGCACGACAGAGAGAGTAGCGGCCAATGTGATGAAGCCGGCGCCGGTGACGCCTGCCGCACCCTTCGAGGAAAGCATCGCAATTAGCAGCAGGAGGATCTGATCGGCAATTGACAAATCTGTGTTCGTCGCCTGGGCGATGAAGAGGGCGGCGATCGTCATGTAGATATTGGTACCGTCCAGATTGAATGAGTATCCAGTAGGGATGACGAGACTTACGACCGAACGGGCGGCGCCGGCCTTCTCCATCTTCTCCATTAGCGAGGGCAGCGCGGCCTCCGAGGAGGACGTTGCCAGGACAAGCAGCAGCTCGTCCTTGATGTAGCGGACGAGAGAAAAGATCGAGAAGCCGTTGTAGCGGCAGACCGCGCCGAGAACCCCGAACACGAAGAGGAAGGCGGTAAGATAGAACGTCGCGACCAGTATCGCGAGGTTGGCCACCGAACCGATTCCGTATTTGCCGATCGTAAAGGCCATTGCGCCGAAGGCGCCGATGGGTGCAGCCTTCATCAGAATGCCGACGAGCTTAAAAATGGGGGCGGTAAGCGCCTGGAGAAAGGTAACGACCGGCCTGCTCGTCTCTCCGGTCATCGCCAAAGCAATGCCGAACAGGACCGAGAAGAACAGGACTTGCAGGATGTCGCCTTCCGCGAAGGCACTGGCAATGGTTGATGGGATGATGTTCATCAGGAAGCTGGTCACGGACTGCTCGTGAGCCGTGGCCACATAGCCCTTAACGGCTTGGACATCGAGCGAGGCCGGATCGATGTTGAGGCCGGCGCCAGGCTGAACGATATTCGCGACAATCAGTCCGACAACGAGTGCAAGTGTCGAGAAGGTGAGGAAATAAACCATCGCCTTGGCGGCAACTCGGCCGACCTTCTGCAGATCGCTCATGCCGGCAATGCCGGTCGCAATTGTCAGGAAGATGACAGGTGCGATAATCATCTTGACGACTTTGATGAAGGCATCGCCGAGCGGCTTCAGGCTCTGGCCGGTTTCCGGATAGAGGTAGCCAATTGCGGCTCCCAGGACTATGGCGGCAAGCACCTGCACGTAGGTCCGGGCAAAATGGGGCTTGCGGGGCGCTGCGATCGCGCGGGGGACTCTTGGAACCAACACCGTTTCTCTCTCCCTGACCGGATCGGGGTGGGGGCTCCTCCTTCTCCCATGCTGCGCTCCGGTCGAGCGCTGCTGTCATCTCGGAGCAAGCGCCGTGCCAACTGGAGGCCTGTCCCGTCCAGCGAGATTGGTGCGGGTTGCGCACTGGAACCCTCCACCTTTGCCGGAATTTGCACTCAAGGCTCGCCAAAGATCGCGTCTGAAGAAGTGCTTCGCCAGAGAGGGAATTGACCAGGTCGCCTTGCGGCCGTGTCTTTGATGTCTGCCGCAGATCGACTGCCGGCCGATATCTCTGTCGTCTTGGTGACTTTGGTTTGTCAGTTTTGCGACGGAATGCGCGCAAACTGCAGGATATCCTACACGCCCATCAGAGCACGCGGTACAAGCGATTAAGCGTAGGAGCGCATTGAATCTCCGAGGTCAAAAAATCTTGAATAAGGTCCCCGTGCGAAGTGAATCCGCAACTCGTCAAAGTTCTCCACCGTTTGATCCAGCGGTCGCGTTTCCTGGCGCTGCAGGATGGCGTTATCTGATGGCTCAAGCGCTGGAACGCCCAGGAAATCCCAAACCGCTCCCAAGCATTGGGCAGGTCCGTGAAGAAGGCTCTCGTATTCCATTACAAGCAGGTTGGTCGACGTGAAGGATTCCATAACGCGAGCGTGAAAATCGTCGGCGGCTTTGAAATAAGCCTCACAGTCAGCGATTGACAACCTGACGCTCGGTGGCCGAGCGGTATCGTTGTCCGACCTGAACTTCAGCCACTGACCGCTTTCCCTGGCCTGCACAAAGGATCGGAGCGATTCCAATACGTTTCGGCGAACAACGAGGATGACCTTGAGTGCTGGCCAACGAGCTAATTCCGCAAAGAATGCTGGACGCTCGCGAAACTGAGGTTCATTGATCTTGCAGCCAAGATGCGTCACATTCTTGTAGTCGCGCATAGGGCAGCGCACATAGGCAAGCTCAAGAAGCTCGCGATCCGTGCCTAGCAGGCGATCCGTGCTGGGCCAATTGGGATCATATTCGTTTAGCAACTCACCGTTACTCAAAACGGTCGGATGCTCGTTTAGCAATTCTTCTAAATAGTGTGTTCCGGTCCTTGGCATAGCAAGGATCACAAAAGGCTCAGGAGTTGGTTCGTTGTGGGTCATTGCATGTGTATCCAACTAAATAATGGCCGCGACGGTCTGGGGACGCGCACAAGAAGCTTGGCTGCTATCGCTTGAACGCTCCGGGTGGGTCCGCGCCTCACCACTCAGCCTGTACTCCGAGGTGTGGTCGCGAAGATGGGCGCGTGCCTGCAGCGGCTGGGTGGCGCCCGGCTTCGGCGTTGTTGTACCACTCGCGATTCCTGGCACACGCATGCCTCCGGGCCGCTGTGGGCAGTTTGCAATCGGGCATTGCGGACCTCCTTCTCGTTGATGGGCGTAGGTAAGCGTCAACGCATTAGTCGTCGATGAAACAGTCCAGCCGACAGAAAAAAAGGCAATACAGCGAACATGCAAAGTGCGCCTATATGCAGCCCTACATTGTCGCCCAGGCGGCCGAGCATCACCGGACGGATTAGATCGATAGAATTCGCCAGCGGCGAGAAGGCCGCAATCTGCTGAAACACTCCTGGCAATTGGCCGACTGGAAAAACCGCGCCCGAAAGGAACAGCATGGGTGTGATGACAAGCGTCTGATAGAAAATAAAATAGTGATAACTGGGCGCGAGCGCGATGACGAGCATGGCCAGGCTCGCAAAGGCGAACCCGGTGAGAGCGATGACCGGCAGCACGTAGAGAACCGACGTCCACGCGGCATAACCTAGCGCGGCGGCAACAATCGCAATTGTCGTACCGGCCAGAAAGGCCTTTGTGGCTGCCCAGGTCAATTCACCGAGAACGATGTCGCCGAGGGTAAGTTGTGTGTGCAAGATTGCTTCCCAAGTGCCCTGATCCCGCATTCGACCGAAAACCGCGTAAATTGTTTCGAAGGTCGATGCTGTCATCGCGCTTGTCGCAACCATGCCGGCTGCCAGAAAAGCGATGTAGGATGCACCTTCGATGCGGCCTACCAACAGTCCAAGGCCAGTGCCGAGCCCGAAAAGGTAAATCATCGGATCAGCAAGGGTGCCGAGCATTGAAGCAAATGCCACCTTCTTCCATGCCAAATGATTGCGGCGCCACACCGCGATCCAGTTCCAGGCGTTGGCGGGTAGAGCGGCCGCAAGACGTTCACCCATTGCTCACTTCTCCATCTCACGTCCGGTTAGCCGCAAGAAAACGTCCTCCAGACTGGGTGGACGCTCCAGAATACGCAGACCCGCTCGACCGCGAAGCTGGATGCGCACATCCTCCGGATCAGGCGCATAGCAAAAGAGCGTCTCGCCGCTTACCTCGATACGCTGAACGTACGGCCTGATCAGCGAAATCAGCTCCTGTGGATTGCCGCCGAAGATCTCGATCACGTTGCACCCAATGTACTCGTCGATCAGCGCATGAGGACTGCCCTCGGCGATCTTGCGTCCCCGCTCGAGAACACACAGCCGATCACAAAGCCGCTCAGCCTCTTCCATGAAATGGGTGGTCAAAATGATCGTTTTTCCGCTCGCCAGCAGGAAACGAAGTCGCTCCCAGATCAGATGGCGGGCATGCGGGTCGAGGCCGGTCGTGGGCTCATCCATCACAAGCAACTGGGGGTCGTTGATCAGAGCACGTGCCAGCGTCAGGCGCCGCTTCATCCCGCCGGATAGCAGGCCGACACGTGAATCCGCCTTGCTCTCAAGGCGAGCGAACTCGAGGAGCCGTGGGATGACGGCGTTGATCTCTCTTGTACTCATGCCGAAGTAGCGCCCGAACACCAACAGGTTCTCACGTACCGTAAATTCCAGGTCGAGATTGTCGAACTGCGGGACCACGCCTATGCCCTTGCGGGCCAAGCGGCTGCGTGCCGGCACTGGTAGACCGAGGACTGTTATATCACCCGCGTCAGGCCGGGTCATACCGAGGAGCATACGCGCAATCGTGCTCTTGCCTGCGCCGTTCGGCCCCAGCAGACCGAAGCACTCTCCCGATGCAACGGTGAAGGACAGCCCGTCCACAACGAGCTTGTTCCCGAATAATTTGGTTACGCCGGTAAGGTCGATTGCTACATTGGACATGCGTCTATCTCAAGCGGAAGTGAGTCCGATTGGCCACCGGCAGCTTACTTACGAATTCTGGTTCAGAGCAGGCCACCGCCTTGAGATGGCACCTTTGGAAAGTCGCGGCCGGAGCGACGCGTGTATCGCTTCCGCCAAAGAATTAACGTCAAGGTGCCAGGTGTCGCTTCCAGATAGTTCCCGATCTGACCATAGGTAACTCGACAAGCTTCACCCCGTGTCGACTGACACAACTTACTCGGTCACTCGGCGCTGCAAGGCCGTCAGACTTCACCAGCTGTGAGCGAAAGATCTGCAGTATGAAGTGACTCCGCAATTCCAGAATTGCCCGCAGCATTTGCTCCGGCAAGCGGCATCGCGCTTGTGATTTCCTTTGTGCTCCTGTTGGGCAGGGGAACACTTTTACGCGACAGCCAATCGCTATTGCTCAATGTACACAGGGCGTAAGCCTTCAAGGGGATCAACAGGAATATCCTGATTAACGCGTGCATTGAATAGCCGATGAATCGAAGCTGCCGAGTGCGGAAAGATAACACTGTAGATCTGATTATGGTCATCGTGACAATAGCCAGCACCGTCCACCAATTTACTGTATGTGAAAATAGTAGCTCACCGAGCGCCGTTACTACCGCGATGCCGAGCAACAATGGGCCGAGATTCTCTCCCATCACATCCAAAGTTAGATAGCGATCCAGGCCACGCAGTAGACCTCGCGCAAGCATCGTGTCCCGGAAAGTGCTTCGTGCCCAGCGGAGTTGTTGGCGCAAATAAGGTCCCATCTTGTCCGGAACGACTGTCGCCGCGACGGCACCTGGAACGTACTCGGTTCGAAAGCCTGCTTTCAGCATGAGGATCGTAAGATGACGGTCTTCACCGAAGTCGCTTGGTTTCCCCCTGAACAGCTGCGTCTCGTATTGATCCAGCAGAGAAAGGAGACAAGACCGGCGGTACATTGCACATGGGCCGCAGCAGCACATGACCGCACCAAAGCGACCTTGTGCCGCGCGCTCCTCATTGCAAGCCAGCCAGTATTCCATATCGATCAATCGGGTCAACCAAGTGTCGCTGCGGTTGTATGCCGTCAGCTGGCCCATGGCCGCTCCGACCATGGGATCCCGCATTTTTACTGCAAGCTTCGTGATGACGTCGGACGCAAGTGTCGTGTCAGAGTCGACGCTGAGCACGAAATCTCCAGATGAGCGGCGGATGGCGGCGATCTGCGCCTTGCGTTTGCCAACATTCTCGCGGAGCAGAATGAAATTGAATCTCGGGTCGCCCTCGTAGGCGTGATGTACCGGGATGACGGCATTACGATTTCCAGAACCGTCGTCAACCAGATAGACCTGAAATGTTCCGGCGTAATCTTGAATTGCAATGGAAGCTAAACACGCCGCGAGTGTGCGCGGGTCCTCATTGTAGCAGGGGATGATGACATCCACGCTCGGCCAACGGTCGGATCCGAACAAGCTTTCCGACGGCGGCGTAACATTTTCCGGTTGGGAGTAGACCGCTTGCATGCCTCTGTAAACAGTCGAGAGCACCGCATAAGACGAAACGGCAACAGTACTGGCTGTGGTGAGAAGGTCCATAGGATCTCTGTTTGTTCAGGGATGTTGAGGAAGTGATCGGATTACAAATCCGCGGCCGTGCAATTCTGGAATTAGGCGTGACAACGCTGTCACCGTCTGGTCGCGCAGACTGGCTTGATTGCCTGGTTGCAATTCGTCGGGAGCGCACCCGTCGTGCAACAGCACGATTGCGCCCGGCCGGATATCGGCGAGCACTCTGTCGACGATGGCGTCAACGCCGGGGCGAGACCAGTCGCGTGGATCAATGGACCAATGGACGGGCGCCAATGCCGCACCCGCTGATGCAGCGATTACTTCTTCGGTCCAGATGCCATACGGTGCACGAAAGTACCGAACCATGGCCTGCGGGCAAGCCATCCCTATGACTCTGTTTGCCTCAACTATCTGGCGGTCGACTTCGACGGGCCCGCATTTAGCCAGGTCCGGATGAGTCATCGTGTGGTTGGCTATACCGTGCCCGTCTGTAATAATTCGGCGAACGAGTTCCGGCTCGTCGGCCGCGTAGGCCCCAACAACGAAGAAGGTCGCCGGCACCTGATGTTGCGCCAGCACATTGAGTATCTGCGGTGTGAAAAATGAATTGGGACCGTCGTCAAACGTCAGATAGACGCTGCGCTCTGCAATGCCATCGGCATTGTCACTCTGCCCTTCGCATATGTAGTCCAGAGGCTTCATAGTTCCGGACCGTTCCGGTCGATCAGGGTACCGGACGGCCACTCGTCCATCGAGCGTCCGATCGGCGAAACCAACACGAGTACGTCTTCCAGGCGCGTGGGCGGCAGGTCGGGATGCACATCTGGACGGGTCGACCGTACGCGAACGCCCGACACAATGTTCGCGAGGCCGGCTCTGCAGAATCTTTCGACATGGTTTCGCAGCGCGTGCCGAACCGTGCCGAAAGCGAATGGAACACCCAACTGATGGAGCACTGGGTACGCCACGCGCATCGAAAAACCGATTCCGAGCCCTTCAAGATCCGGACGAACCGCGTACAGGCCCAATTCAGCGACGATCAAGTCGACCTCGCCAACTTTGATGAAGCGCCGCAGCATGCCGATGTGAGCCGCTACCCCATGCGCGTCGTAGCCGATTGCGCGGAATTCCGGCCTCGCGCCGGCCCAACTGCGGCCGCCTTCGAATGGCTCCGCGTTGAAGGCGCCAGTCCGTCCATAGGTCTTTCGAAAAAAGTCGGAGAGTTCGACATGGTCGGCCAGTTGCAACTCATTTTCCCAGCACAACTTCCACTCGACATTCGGGCGCATGGAAGACCTCACCTTGTAGCTGTCTGGTTGAGATAAATGTCCAAGCATTGGTTAAATAATTGGCGTCGCGCCAACGGGGCGTAACTTGTGGAGACCGCCGAAAGACCAAGCCGCAATGCAGATGCGACTGACTTTGTACGCCCCGCACACCAGATGATGCTCCTCGGATCCAACGCAACCATCGGAACTACCTATCTTTCCAACTTGAAGCGCTTCTATGGGACCTGCAGCAAAAACGGTAAAATCCTTTGTTTAGATGAAAGGTATCCACGCTTTGGATAACTGGGCGAATGCGTTCCATATGGCTGGTCAATTATCGTCGTCACGCTCGAGGCACTTCTGACGAAGCGCAAAGCTCACGCCCGCGGCACGCGCGGCCGTTGCCGGGCCGCGCGATTATCTCCGTAAGAGCCGAGCGGAGCTCAGACACGACGATTGATCAGAATCTGATTCGCGGGTTCAGTATCTCTTTCGTGTATCCAGCTCTGGGCTGTCCTTTGGCGGGAGTTAGGTTCGCCCAGGTTCTGAGCCTGGGGCGTCGGCCCGTTCGCCGCACAGGCTCCTTCGCACATCGTCGAGGCCGAGAAAGAGGGGGCCACACAGCTCCCCCTGTACTTTCCACCACCCGACACCAGCGCTCACCCAGGGCGCCGGCCTTGCTCACCTCAACGGATAGCGCACTCGCGCCGCTTCACGATTAAAAGAATTCTACAAGCAGATGCCTGTTTGATCGTGAGACGTCCGCTGCCAATTCCCGCATCGCAGAGGCAGCCAATAGCGCTCGCTTCACATAGTGGTCCGGCAAGCAGCTAGATACGACAGGTGACCTCAAATGAGGCGTCTTGCATGGCTTCTACACCTGCCTGAATGCCAGAACTGCGTTCGTGCCGCCCATGGCGAAGGCGTTGCTCATGGCGACGCGCACCTTGCGCTCGCGCGGCACATTGGGTGTGATGTCGAGGTCGCAAGCGGGATCTGGCTCGCGATAGTTGGCGGTCGGCGGCACGACGTCCTCTTGGATTGCCATCACGCAGGCGATCATTTCAAGCGCGCTCGCTGCGCCGAGGCAATGCGCGTGCGTGGACTTGGTGGAAGAGATGGACATCGAATAAGCGTGGTTTCCAAACACACGCTTGATCGCCGCCGTTTCAGTCTGATCATTGCTCTTGGTACCGGTGCCGTGCGCGTTGAGGTAGTCGACGTCCTCGGCATTCAGCCCGGCATCGGCAAGGCAGGCGCGCATCGCCGACGCTGGCCCCTCGACAGATGGCGCGGCGATGTGGAAGGCATCGGCGGAAAGGCCGACGCCGGCGATCTCGGCAAGAATTGTGGCACCACGCCTCGTGGCATGCTCGTAGCTTTCCAGCACGGCCATGCCCGCACCCTCGCCCAGCACCAGGCCCTTCCTATCGGCGGAGAAGGGCCGGCAGGTATCGGGTGAAAGCACGCGCATTGCTTCCCATGCTTTCAGCACGCCCCATGCGAACGGCGCGTCGCTGCCCCCGGAAACCATTACGTCGGCCCGGCCCAGCTTGATCTGATCCACCGCCGAGGCGATCGCATGGTTGGCCGAGGCACATGCGGAGGTCACCCCGAAGACCGGCCCGCGCAAGCCGAGGCTCAAGCTAAGATGGACGGAAGCGGCGCTGGGCATCACCTTTACTCCAGTGAAGAGTTCAGCACGGATTGCGCTACCCAAAAGCAGTGAGCGGTAAGTTTGTTCTGTTGCGTATGAACCGGTAAATCCGACGCCCACTGTAGCGCCGAAGCGATGGGCATTCCCTTCGTCGCAGGAAAGTCCGGCCTGCCGCATGGCTTCGCGCGCTGCAAGCACGGCGAGCAAGCTGAAGCGGTCCATGGAGATGAGATGCCCCCGGTTGATGTCGTGCTCGGGCAGCGCCTTGATCTCAGCGCCGGTCATGCCCTCCAGGTCATGAAGCTCGGAATTGGCGATCGGGCCGATGGCGGAGCGGCCTTCGCGCATCTCTTTCCAGATAGAGGCGGCGTCGGTGCCCAGTCCGCACAGGCCGCCCACTCCGGTGATAACGACGCGCCTGTCCATTCAAGCCTCCTTCGCAAGCAAGCCGCGGACGGCTTCCACGACGTCGCCGACATTCTTGAGATTGGACCAGGCATCGGCCGTGTTCATGTCGATCTTGATGCCGTAGGCCTGCTCCACATCCCAGAGGACGTCCGCCAAACCCAGCGAATCGAACCCGAGCGCGTCCAGTTCCGTGGCGATTGTTATCTCGCCGACGAATGACGCAGGCATTCCCTCACCGCTCTCCGACTCGGCGCGTTTCTTGATCAGGGCAATGACGTCCGTTGCGAATTGATCGGCCATTCTGTTTCCTGTCTTTCTTTCCCGCGTTTCGACCTGGACGCGGCTCAGTTCCTGAGGCGCGCCGCGTCGCGAAAGCCACGACGCTTGTGCGTCTGACAAAGCCCAATGCTCATAAAGCCGGATCAGGTCCGGCCGGTGTGTGGCGTAGGTGCAGTATGACGATGTGAGCCGCTACACCGTGCGCGTCGTAGCCGATTGCGCGGGCTTCGGGTCTCGCGCCGGCCCAACTGCGGCCTGCTTTCGAATGGCTGGAAGGTTTCCAGTCTGTCCATAGGCTCGGAAGAAGTCGGACAGTTTGACATGGCCGGTCAGTTGCAACTCCCTTTCCCAGCACTCCACTGCCCGGTAGAGCGCATGAAAAATCTCCTTTCGGGCGGTTTCTTAAGACGCTCGCCACGCCATGAGGCAGTGGGGGCATCGGTGTGCGTCAGGTGCTTCTGCCCATGCAGGATTCCAGAACATTGATGAAATCGTTTGTTTCGATGAAAGGCATCCACACTTTGGATAGTTGACCACGCGTTTCAAAGGTCGTGAACTACATCTCCTCGTTGTGCTCGACGCACTCCCGACAGAGCGCAACCTCATGGGCGCGGCATGCAGGATCCGAGCCCAGCCGGTCATGAGTGCGGCCTTGCCGGGTCGGGCGATAGGCAGTCATGCCCTGCCCTTCCTGCGGGTCAAGCACTCCGAAAAAACATTTCCCCCATAAATGCTAGATCTTCCGTTGCCTTTTCGCGTCACAGGCCGTCAAACGCCCGGCCGTTCACAACAGTGATCCGGCAAGTGTTTGGCTGCGCGAGACGATGCTGCAGGGAGTCGTCCTGCATGGCACTTCGCTATGATGCTGCGGTGCCGTCTAACGGCGCCTCGTGCTTGAACGCACTGAACGGCCACCGCGATCGAAATCGATGGTTCGAGGACCGTTGATCATCACCCCGCCAGCCTCGATCTTGTTTGCCGCCACGAGAGCGACACAGAGACTGCTGGTGAAGATGCCCGCCTGCCCGCTATGTTCCGGATGGTTGACCATCCCGGATGGACCCATCGAGGGTGTCAAGGCGAGCATGAGCACAGGCGCGAACAGTTCACGGGCAGGCGCGACGGTGGCCGCAAAGCAACGTCGCGCCAGCATGCGATCTCAGCAGGATCGGCACCATCCTGTCAGGGAGCAATGCGAGTGGCTGGCTTAGCCGCTGCGACGCTGCCCGGCATCGATGACGAGGACCTGGCGCCGTGCGAGGAGCAAGAGTAGACGGATAGTATGCGCGGGAGTGGCGACCGACCACCTTGTTTCTAAGGCAGACTGAAAGCGGCTCTTACCGGGCGGCTACGCTGTTTCAGAGACTGGGGCGTCGTGCACATCCAGCCGATACTCTTTGTTGCGGATTGCGAACCGATTGCATTGCCGCAGTTACTGGCATCATGTTAACGCGTCGGACGGCGACATTGGCGAGCACGGTTTTGTGGCCGCAGTTGACAAAGCCCATAAGTTCTAGATGCTGCGTGCTAGAATAGATGTTTGAAATCGCAGGGAGTTTCTGATGTCCAACCTTAAGGAAACTGAGGCAACCCAGGCAGCAGGCGAGGTGCCCGTGAAGGAACAGACACCCGATATAAAGGCGCCGAAGACGCGGAAGCGGACCGCGCAGCGCGCAGGTGCTATACGAACCAGCGCCGCCAGCTCGGCTCTTCAGGCGTCTTCATCTAAAGCGATCGCTTCGCCTACAGTCCGGGCAGCGCGGAGAAATTACTCTGAGAACGAGCGTGCCCAGAAGCTCGGCGAGATCGAGAAGCAGATCGGACGGGGAGAGAGTATCAAGGCAGCCGTTCAGAACGCTGGAATATCGGAACAGACGTACTATCACTGGAAAAGGGCTGCTGGGCAGACAACACAGAGCGATGAGCTCAAGGATCTTGTGAAGCTTGAAGAAGAGAACGCCCGTCTGAAGAAGCTCCTCGCTGACCGGCTCCGGAAAGAAAACGCCGAGCTCAGGAAAAAGCTCGGGCTTGCTTGAGCCCTTTGCCGCCATAGGCAAAAAGCCCGAGGGGCGACTGACCTGAGCTCCAAGGTGACCTTCCTTTCTTCCTGTGACACAGCGTCGCGCCCCAGCAGCCGATACTGGCGCAACGAGCTGTTTCGACCTGAGACCGGGCAGCCGGCAACTGAAGACGTTCTTGACGAACGCGCCCAGCCGCTCCCGCCGCCAGTGGTGATCGAGCTGGAGGTCGCCGGCAAGGTGCGGCTGCGGATTCCACTGACCACGCCGCCAACACTGGCAGCGGCGATGGTGAAGGCGCGGGGCGTGTCATGATCCCGGTCCCGAGCCAGGTGCGGATCTGGTTGGCGGTGGGCCGGACCGATATGCGTCGCGGAATGCAGGGTCTCGCTCTGCAGGTTCAGGAGACATCGGGCCGGGATCCGCATTTATGCGTCGGGCGAGATTATGTGGCGGAGCCGCCCTGACCCCTTCGGACCGGCCAAACCCAGCTTGCCTCCGCCACATAAAGATTCAGATGGAGTTCAGCAGTTGCAGAACGGAGTCATTTGGTCGGAAACGCACGCCGTGATCGCCGGTGACGCCCGCCTTCTCGAGTCCATTGCGCATCATCTCTACATCCGCTGTGGCATAGCGGTGGGTCGTGGCGACCCGTGCATGCCCGAGCCAGGCTTGGATCGTCAAAAGGTCCACGCCGGACTGGAGAAGCTTCATGGCGAGGGAGTGCCGGAAGATGTGCGGCGATATGGGCTTGTCGGCCAAAGCCGGTCTGGTAGGCCCGGCGCTCGTTGCGGGCGCCGAGGAATATCGGTCGCGGCTCGTGATGGGCGATCCCGCGCTGGCTCAACAAGGATGTCAGCGCCCGCAGCCGGGTCCTTAGCAATGGGGACGACGCGGTCTCTACGCCCTTTGCCGCGCAGCAGCACTTGTGGGTGCGGCCGCTCCAACTGAAGGTCGTTTGCGTTGACGCCGGTGGCTTCGGAGGCCCGGGCGCCGGTCCGTGCCAAGAAGAGCAGAAAGGCTCGTCGCGCCGACCACGGGGCGTCTTTGGATCGGGCGCCGCGATGAGGGTGTCCACTTCGGCCGTGGTGAGGTGGTACGTCACGTCAATGTGCGTCCGTTTAATGGGAATCGTCAGCACGCGTTGGGCGACGCCGAAGGATGCCGGGTCGGCGGCAGCGACGTGGCGGAAGAAAGATCGGATCGCGGCCAAGCGGGCGTTGCGCGTGGTGACGGAATTGTTCCGCTTCTCCTCGAGTTCGTCGAGAAAAGCGAGAACGAGATCTCGATCAGCTCTTCGAGCGCCAACGCCGCCGGCTTCTTCCGCAATCGGGCGGCGGCAAAGAGGATCAGCATGCGCAAGGCATCGCGATAGCTGGCCACGGTCGCGGGAGTCGCATTGCGCTGCTTCGTCAGGCGCCGGCGGAAATAGGACTCCAGGAGCGGCGCTAGGAGTAGGTGTTCGCATGCTGCTCCTTGAGCGCGCCGCCATCGAGTGCCACCTCGGCTTGATCATCAGATCAACGAGGCGTTGACGGTGGTCGAGGCGGATATCGCGGTGCATGCCCACTAGATCCGACAATCCGTCGCCTGATGACGTTGCCTCCGACGTCACCGTGGGTGCGAACGTTGCCGCGGCAATCGGCAACATTCGGCGCTTCAGCGATCCACAGAGGCTTGTCGCCTACCTTGGCTTCTTCCGAGCGTGCGGCAGTCGGTGAGGGACCGGCCTATCATGGCCGCATCACGAAGCACGTCTCCTGAATCGAAACCTCTATCCGATCGACGAACGCCTCAAGTCTCGCAGGCGAGCAGGGCCGGGCGGGTCCAGATGTAGTCGGTATCCTAATCATCGCCGAGCGTGTTTAGCTTGGGTCGCGCAGAAAGGTGGATGGCGTGAGCGCGCTGAGATGGATCGCCATTTGGACTAAACGACGGGACGGCTGACTGGTATGCGCGTTCAATTGATCTGGCGCCTTAAATGCAGGAAGGCTTCGCGGCCGGTACGAGGCGCATCCCTCCTCCGAAGCAGCACGCCCAAGTATCATCACAAGCCCCGAGCGCTCGCGTTCGGCGATGTCCAATTTCCGACAATGTCGGAATACAGTCAGATCTGCTGGATTGACTTTAAATGGTTTTCTCATTTGGCACAGCGCATGCTGGTTATCCGCAAACACGTGACCGACCAACAAGAAGTCGCATGATCACCTCACCAAAACATACAGCCGCGGAACAATCACTTGGCCCGAACTTGCTTATCGCCCTCCCCGTCACCACAACCGGAGCCATCCATGTCTGACGGGCTGCCCAGGATACCTACTGCGACCGCGCTTGCCCGGTGACGACCGCTCCGGCTCCGCCCGTTACCGACGAGGCAAAGTGACGGATTTCCTGCTTTTCAACGACATGGAGGTGGTTGTCATTCCCGCTGGGGGACAGACTCGGCCTGTTCAAGGCATTGCGCGAAGGCGGCAAGATGACGGCCACCCGTGCGCGAACTCAAGGAGCGCAGCCTGTATCGTGTATCAGGCAAATAGGCCGTCGGTCAGTGACCTTGACACAGGGGACATGCGCAAGGTCCTGAAGTTTGATGTAGCGATAGAAGGGTGCCAATGACAACAATAGCTTACAGGAACGGAACCATGGCTGGCGACGGCCGAGCCTTGGGTTTTGACTCAGTATCCGTCGGTGAGAAAACGAAGGTGTTTCGCTTATGCGACGGCACACTCATCGGCGTTTCCTCTTCGTCCTTGGGTATTCCAAAGGCCGTTCGAGACTGGGTTGAGAAGGGCATGGATGTTTCTGATATTCCTGTGCCGCGCAACGACGACAATTTTGAATTTGAGGCGCTGATAGTGCGCAAAAATGGGGAAGCCGTATTGTTGGACGGCAATTGGCTGCCAAGTGATCCCGTGAAAGGTGAATATTATGCCATCGGGAGCGGCAAGCAGTATGCTTTGGCCGCGCTGGTTTTGGGCAAGTCAGCTAAGGAAAGTGTCGAAGTTGCCGCGAAACTCGACGTTTGGACTGGTGGCACAGTCACTGCCATAACTCACTAAACCCGCCTTTCGGCGGGAGTGTGACAGTGCGAGCGTGGAAGTAGGGCGCCACCCCGGGGCACGTCGAGCCCTGTCATCTGCTTGCGTTGTTGGACATGTGAGCTGGTCCATAAGCGCGCGAAAGCGTCCAGTTGTGGCCAAAAGCACGATTTGCGACAGAACCGGCCCGCTTCTATGAGTATGGGCCGCTTTTTGCGGCCAGCGTGCTTGCCATCCTGCCGCCAGTGGCCGTCGCCTTCTTCTTCCAAGGTTACCTCGTCATGAAGTAGAGCACCACGATCTTGTCGGAGAAATCGGAAAGGCGGACGGCCCTTCCGTCCGCGTCGGCCAGTTCGAAAGGCGGCGCGGCCTGCTCGTCGATCGCCTGGAAGAACCTCTCCGCGCTGTCCCTCATCTTGTCGAGATCGGCGCCCGGATGGTGGGCCAGCGCGGAGGTCGCGAGGATCAGCGCCAGAAATTGAATCGCAAGCGACGGTTTCGCTTTCATGGACAATGCATTCCGGTTGGGGGCGTTCGAGGGCTCCGCGGCTAGGATTGGTCTCACTGTGTCTGCTCCCGCTCCCGGCGGCTCATCTGCCTGATAGGCGCGTTCCCGCTCGGGCCATGTGCTTTTGATGAAGGCCAGAACGGCCCGGATCTCCTCGTCGGTGAGGACATTCCCGAAGCCCGGCATGTCGCTCTGGTAGCCGCCGCCGACGACCGCGGCCGGTCCCGGCGCCGGCATGCGTCCCGAAGGCAGCGGGCTTTCCAATCGCGCTGACCTTCGCCTGGCTAAAACCGTCTTGCCTAGCGCTATCGCCGCGGCCGGGGCGCCGCCACCGGCCATCCGGTTGGCGAGCCAAGGCAATGTCCAGACCAATCCGAGGCCTGCCGCGGCCACGCATCCATAAGAGGACCGACGCCCTTCTCCTTTGCCGCCGCTGGAGAACAGGTACTTGATCAGCGCGGCCGTCCCGAGGACGAGCACGACGACGACAAGCAGCCACACCAGGCCCATGCCGAACATCATCATGCCGCTCATGCATTCCATCATCGAAGCCTCCTATTCCGTGGCGTAGACGCCGCCGGTCCCGTCAGACTTCCGGATTTCGAGAATCTCGAAGGGCGCTTCCTTCGTGCCACTCATGCCGGGGGAGCCCATCGGCATGCCGGGCAGCGTCATGCCCTTTGATGTCGGGCCGCTCGGTCAAGAGCTTGTTGACCGTGCCGACCGGCACATGGCCGCTCACCACATAGCCGTCGATGAACGAGAGAAGGCAGCCATCGGCTTCCGGCGGAATGCCCTCTTCGCGGCTCATGGCGAAAAGGTCGTGAGTCGGCCTTGACGGTGACAGCGAAGCCGTTTCCTGCAAATAGCCGGCATAACCTTCGCAGCAGCCGCATTGCGGGTTCTTGTAGAGCGTGACGTCCTTTCGCCGGCGAACGCCGGAGCGGCGCCTGACAGGATCGAGGCGAGGACAAGAGCTATCAGGGTATTGGACATTTTTGCTTCTCCTTCGGCTTGTGGACTGGTCAGGCGACCGGCCGCCTGGTGTTCGAGAACGTGGCAGTGGAACATCCAATTGCCGGGATTGTCGGCGACGAAGGCGATCTCGACCTTCTCGCGCGGCGAAACCAGCGCCGTGTCCTGCCATTCGCGACGTGGGGTGGGCTGGCCGTTGCGGGAAATCACCCGGAAGGAATGGCCGTGCAGATGGATCGGATCATGCCACGCGGTTGCGTTGGTCGTGGCGATGACGTGGCTCTTATTCCGCAAGAGCGTCAGCCCCGGCTTCATGTCGTGATTGGCCTCGTCGGCGGCGACGCCGTTGATGAACCAGGCGGTGCCGGAATTCATCGTCCCCGGACCCATGCTTTCACCCATGTCCTGCGCCACCATCTCGCCCATCATGCCGCCGGTGAAGACGACTTCGTTGCGGGACGCTGTATCGAGGTCCGGCTCCGGCAGCGGAATGGTCGGCAGGTTCAGCGGCCAATCAAGCACACGTGCCCTAAGCGGAGTGTCGGAATAAACAAGATCGACGAGCTCATATTCCAGCCCCTCGTAGAACCGGTCGAAGATCGAAATCCGGCTGCCCGGCTTGCCTGTCATGTCGAGGATCAGATCGGTGCGCATTGCGGGACCCAGCACCACCCGCCTCCGGCGCGTGTGGCGTCACCGGCTGGCCGTCGAGCGCGATGACGGCCGGCCGAAAACCCGTGAAGTCGGGACTGAAGATGCGTGCATTGGCGGCGTTGATCAGCCGCAGCCGGATGCGCTCGCCCTTTCTGACCGCAAAGGTATCCGGCACGCGGCCATTGATGGTAACCGTGTTGCCGACGCGGCCATCGTGGTGAATGTCGTGCCGGTTGCCGAGATCCTCGCTGATTGCGCCAGATTTCGTCAGCCCCCAGTCACCGAGCATCCAGGTCACCTCGCGATCGGCCCGCACCGCCGCCGGTTCCTCGATGATCAGCGGACCATAAAGTCCGCGCCCGACCTGTTCGAAGCTCCTCTGGTGCGGGTCATGCCAGAAGGTGCCGACGTCGACGGCGTCGAACTCGTAGACGAAGCGCTCGCCCGCTCCAATCGGCTTCTGCGTGAGGTGAGGCACGCCATCCATGGCATGTGGCACACGCACGCGATGCCAGTGCACGGTCGTTTTCTCGGCAAGGCCGTTCTCTACCTCGACCCGCACGCGCTCGCCCTGACGGACCCGGATTTCCGGGCCTGGAACGGGCCTTCGGCGCGCAATCGAGCCCGGTTCACCCGGCCCAATGGCGTCCACTTTGGGGGCGCATGCACTGCAGACCCGCTGGACCTGATCCGGGAGAGAATGGGCGCGGCGATTGGAATAGCTATGAAAGCGCATCGGACCGTGGAACTGCGCGCGCAGACTTTCGGAGGAAGGCTCGCTTTTAAGCGTTATCGTGCAACTCTGATCGTTCTTCGCCTTGGCGGGTGCCGCGGAAGAATCCCGGGTTCTGCGAGCGCTCCGAGAACACCTGCGGTCGATCCTATACCACAATCTCGCGAAGCTCGATGCTCTCTACAAACGATGTCTTGGATTCTCACGCCCTTATTTCAGCACTTCGCTCGCTTGCCCGACTCGGCCGCGGTCAGCCTTCACCGCCAATTTTGGCGCAGCGACGTTCCTATCGGGTCAGGCGAAGCTTCTTGAACCTGCCGCTCTCTCGTTGCCCTGGCACGATTAATCGTCCTCTCAGTCTCGTCATTGGCGGAGTCGCTCCTAAGGCGCGCGCCGGCGAGTTCGAGGAGCGCGTGGCTATCTCCTCGGTCCAGCCGGATTCCGCTGCGCGCTCAGCCAATTCCTGGAAGGCCGATTCCAAGGCGAGCTGGCATTGAAGGCCGCGGTTCGGATGGTCGACTGGGCAGCTTGGTTCCACGATCGCAATGCTTGATCGCTTCATTGCAGGCCATGGGCTCTCGTCTCCTTTTGCCACACGAGGCGCCAGCTCACGTGTTGTTGTTGGCGTGCGCCCCGGCAACCGCTTTCACCAGCCGCTCCAGCGATCCCGCGCGCTCCAGCTCCGCAAAGAATGATGCGGCGTGACGCTACCCAGCCGGTGCTTCTCGGCCAATTTGCACACATAGGGATAGTCGACCATGAAATCGGATCGAGGCGAGGCGTTGGACGTTTCAGTCTTGGTCTGAATGCCGCCGCCCACGAGCCGATCGGCCTTCTCGATGATTTGGCGCACCCTCGTTGTCGACAAGCCATGTTCCTGAGCCAGGTCGGCGAAACTCTTGCCCTTCAGAAAGCCGTCGACCAGGGCTATGTTCCTATCGACGGTCGGCTAAATCCCAGCAGGCGCGCAGTTTTCCAGCATCATTCCGTTTGTTCATCCGCTTGTCCGCGCCCCCTGCAAATCCTACCGGGCCAAATCGGTGCTAGGAAGACCCACTCATGTCATGCCTCGGGAAAGTACCAGGCCGACGGTCATGTGAATACGAAAGATGCTGGCGATCACCATGATCGTTGGTGACCGCTGACCTCCCGAATGTCGGCTTCGACGGCACACCGGGAGCTCTCGGCAATGTTGAATAATTCCGTTTGAAGATGGTTGACTTCGTCGTCGAGGCTCGATCCATCAGGATCGGTATCGACGATTCTATATTTGAGGAACCCAAATTCGTTTGGTTCGCGCAATTCGCTGTACGGCGTATCATCGCAAGCGCGGGATTGCGACATCCTGCGAAGTGCCCGCGTTGCTGGAATCGATTTTGCGGAAGTAAAAAGGCCCCGGCGCTGGGTCGGCGCGCAGGGCCTTCAGGCATGTACGAGCTACCAGCATGTCCAGTTATGATCGTGCGCTATCATAATGAACAAACGGTGAATGATCGCTATCCGAGGTGCAGGGCGGGCGAGATGGTGGGGCGGTGGGGGACCTGTACCGCTGCAGCGGGGCCACGAGCAGCGACTCGAGCCATGCGCTACGCTGCAGGACCTCGATTTCGGGCCAAGCCTCGAGCCCGCAACTCGCCTTGCTTCTCGGAAATCATAAGGCTTTGTGGGGCGGTTAAGCAGCGCGATATGGCCGCGGCGATACGAAGTTTTCATCTTTACCCTGTTCAGACGGTCAGGCTGCCTTCGCCGCCGGCTTGGCTGCCTTGACACGGGTTATACTGCGGCGACCGTCGACGCCGATCGGAACGTCACCGTCAACCGTAGCGCGACGCACAACCCGGTGCTGGTCGCCATAGTCGTTGACCGCATAATGCTGGGTAGCACGGTTGTCCCAGATAGCGACGTCGCTTACTTGCCAGCGCCACCGCACGGTATTTTCCGGGGCAGTGACGTAGGACTGGAACACCTCGTAGAGTTTGGCGGAATCGCTCTTGGAAAGGCCGACGAGGCGCTGCACGAAATTGCCGAGCAGCAGCGACTTCTCCCCGGTTTCGGGATGGACGCGCACGACCGGATGCTCGGTCTCGTAGATCGTCGATGTGAAGACTTCCTCGAAGTGCCTCTTCTCTTCGGCTGTGGCGCGCGGGCGCACGGCTGCGTAGTCGTAGGCATTGCTATGAATAGCCCACAGATTGTCCGCCAATATTTTGAGCGGCGCCGGCAGATTCTCGTACGCGGCGTGCGTGTTGGACCAGATCGTGTCGCCCCCCGCCGCCGGAATGACGACGCCACGTAGGACCGAGAATTTCGGATAGGCATCGACGAAAGTCACATCGGTATGCCACTGGTCTGCCCTGCCACCGCCACGGCCGGAATCGAGATTGAGGATTGAGGCCGTGCCGGCTGCCGGCCCCTGCGTGGGATGAGGTACAAGGTCACCCAGACGCCGCGCGAACAATTCCTGCTCCGCATCGTCGAGATGCTCCTGGCCGCGGAAGAAGATCACCTTGTGTTTTAGAAGAAGCTGGTTGATGGCTGCTATCGCTGCATCCGAAAGGTCTCCGCCAAGGCGAACGCCTCTGATTTCAGCTCCGACACGGCTGGTCAGCGGTACAACGTCGGAGTCAAGAATGGTCCGGTTGACAAGGAGTGGATTGCTCATGGGTTCTCCTGTTTGATCTTGAAAGGATAGCAAGTCACATCCGGCCAGCGGATGTCCGCGCTGCGTTGAAAAGTCTCATCGCTAGTCGACAGAGCTATCGAACAGGATAATTGACGTAAACTATAGAAAGAATGTTCTAATTTAAACTGGCTCGACGAAAGAGCAGTCTCCGTTGCTCCGGTCTCGGTGTTGAGTTCTCTAAGGCTGCGCCACACTTTGGTCCCCACGCCGGCATATGATCTCATTGTGCAGCCCCGTGCTCGCACGCCCCGTAGTGGCGAAACTAATTGCAAGCTGCTGCAACACGCCCCCCTGGCGGCCTGCACCGAAACGACGACAGGGGTGCATCTGATTAGCCGTGAAACCAGGTCTCAAAAACCATCCGGCGTGACGAGCGGACGCACCGCACGTGTGACACCCGCCTTGTGGGGCAGGGTTGCCTTTCTCAATCCCGGCGTTGGTCGACGTCCCAATGAGCAGCAAGCTATTATCGGCCGCCGAATCTGGTGGCTTCGTCGAGAGCCTCAATCAACCAAGCGGCGAAAGCCTCGCTAGAGTCTCGCCCGCCTGTCGCTATGAAGCAGTTGCAGGCAGCGCTGCTTCAGGCGCATGAACTCGCCCGATGCAATGATTTCCGTTGCCCTGGGTCTTTCGAAGGGCACTGTTTCGATTCCCTTCTTCTTCGGCGCGCTGCTTGATGCCGACATACGGTTTCTTGACCTGCCGCCTGAACGGCTGCCGAAGCGGGTCCCCCGCCAGCGACCCCGACAATCCACTGTTCCGCAACTGCTGAAGAGCCGACTGCGCTCGCATCCCGATGCTGCGCAATGGCACTATGCCGACATTCTGGAGACCGCAGCCGCATGAGCCTCGAGACGTTCCGCCGACCGTCGACAAAGGCGTCCTCTCGCCTGCGTCCGCCATTTGCGTCAGTGCTCGATCTGATTGGGGAGACGCCGGTCGTCGAACTGAAGAGCTTCGATACCGGCAGGTGTCGTCTCTTCGTCAAGCTCGAAAGCCAGAATCCCGGCGGATCGATCAAGGATCGCATTGCGTTGTCGATGATCGTTAATGCCGAACAGCGTGGCCAGCTCGCGCGGGGCGGTACAATCATCGAAGCGACCGCTGGCAACACAGGGCTCGGCCTGGCCTTCTGGCGGCACGAAGCGCGTGATCGCGTGTCCAAAAGCTGACAGCGTCAGACAAATGTCAGGTTCATTACAACCAACATCTGGGCACTGTCGAGGTTTTTCGAAGCAATGGGCGCTAACTGCGCGCTGAGCGCGTTGGCATGGTTTTTGACACTGAGTGACTGTGACTGCACTCAATGGGGCAAGACGAGCGATCCGCTCCTCCCTGAACCCGTGTGCCGTCTCTGAGAGGAAACCAGCTCGTGCAGAAACCTTTGGAAATAGCTTTGGACCGCAACGTGGTATTGCAGATGGAGTCCCCGGCTCCTTCGATTAAAGTCGAGAACTGGCTGCGTGGCGAGCCCCTCACCAGCTTTGAGCCCGGCAAAGTGTGCATAGTCGAATTTTGGGCAACTTGGTGCGGCCCATGTGTGGACGGGATGCCCCATCTGATCCAGCTGCAGGAGAAATACAAGGACAACGGCGTTGAGATCGTCGGAGTCGCGGCTTCTGAAGACGCTCCAACGGCCGACGAGGCCCGAAGCACGTTGGACGCTTGGTTGACCGAAAAATTCCCGAATCTGAACTATCGGATCGCATTCGACTCCACAGGCGAAATGGACAAGCTTTGGATGGGGCCCAGCTTTTCTTACGGGGTCCCGACCTCGTTCGTGGTCGACCGAGACGGCCACATCGCCTTTATCGGTCATCCCACGCAACTCGATGAGGTTTTGCCGAAGGTGCTTAACGGCAGCTGGCGCACCAGCGATCAGGCAAAATCCGCCGATACGGAGCGGATTGCGGAAGGCGAAACCATAGCGCGCGAACAAGCGCTGACCAAGCCCATATACGACAAACTTCGGCCGGCAATGGAGGCCGAGGATTGGAAGACGGCGCTCTCGGCGATTGAAGAAGGCATCGCCTTGATACCGGACAAACTCAACTTCCGAGTGAGTCATGTCAATCTGTTGCTTCACAGAATGCGCGACATGCAGGCCGGCTTGCCCGTAATGCGCCAATTCGTTCGCGACGCGATCGACAGAAAGTCCGAGGAATGGATGTATTGGGCGCTATACCAACTCTTCGCGCCGGGCTTTGATTATTCCGGCTTTCCGTCTGCTGAGCGCTTCGCGATGGGCGAAGAGCTGTCCAAACACATCGTGGCACTGCCGCAAGGCGGCGGCTCTAAGTTCCTGTCTTATCCGGTGGTCGCTCAGTACTATCATGAGAGCGGCAACAAAGATCGCGCCATCGAGTTGCTCGAGCAGACACTGAAAGCGCTGGAAGGTCCGGAGCCTGTCTCGGACGACCTGAAACAGCACCTTCTACCCGAGTTGCTGCAGGCTCTGGCCAACTACAAGGGTGAGAAGGTTTGTTACGGCGCTCTCTGTGTGGCTCCGCAAGAGGATTTTCCCAAAAGGTGAAAGGGGGCGGCCAAGGAGGAAACCAAAGAGGGGCGATAGTCGAATGGCTTACTGGCCAATTCGTCCATTTCCCTGACGTGGTTGTACAAATAGGCCGGCCCAGGCGTCCAGCCCAGCCTCGCCGTTATCCGCAAACACGTGACCGAGCAAGGAGAAGACGTGCCTGATCAACTCACCAAAACATACTGCCGCTAAGGGTCTCCCGGACCCGTCAAAGATGGCACTGGAGTAAGGCTGGCAACATGAAGCTCGGCGCTGCCCACCGATCCACCTGCGCCCACAGGCGGGGAAGACGGGGGACGCAGCCGACCGCCTGTCTCTGCGCCAGGCAAGAACCGAGGACAGGACGATGACGGACATGACGCCATCTGCGACGAAGGCCGCGCAGACGAAAGCGGCAGCCGTCAAAAATCCGTCCCTGACCAATATTTGGCGAACCCATAGCGGCTTTGCCGCGCAAGGCCTCTACGATCCGCGCAACGAGCACGATGCTTGCGGCGTCGGCTTCATCGTCAACATGAAGGGCGTGAAGTCGCACCAGATCGTCGAGGACGGCCTCGCCGTGCTCGAAAACCTGACGCATCGCGGCGCCGTCGGCGCCGATCCGCTGATGGGCGACGGCGCCGGCGTGCTGGTGCAGCTTCCCGACCGCTTCTTCCGCGAGGAGATGGCCAGCCAAGGCGTCGAATTGCCCAAGCCCGGCCATTACGCCGTCGGCCATGTGTTCATGCCGCGCGATCCTGAGCTTCAGGCGCATATCGAAGGCATCATCGCCGAGGTGGCGCAGCTCGAAGGCCAGCCGCTGCTCGGCTTTCGCGACGTGCCGGTCGATAATTCATCGCTGTCCAAGGCGCCCGACATCGCCGCTTCCGAGCCGGTGCACCGGCAGGTGTTCCTGGGCCGCGGCGCCGAGATCGAGAACGACGACGATTACGAGCGGCGGCTCTACATCCTGCGCAAGGTCATTTCCGGCCGTATCCACGAGGAGACCAAAGGCGTCGACAACGGCTTCTATGTCGTCTCGATGTCGTCGCGGACCATCGTCTACAAGGGCATGTTCCTGGCCTATCAGGTCGGCGCCTACTACAAGGACCTCACCGACCCGCGTTTCGAGACGGCGCTGATCCTGGTCCACCAGCGCTTCTCGACCAACACGTTCCCGTCGTGGAAGCTGGCGCATCCCTACCGCATGGTCGCCCACAATGGCGAGATCAACACGCTGCGCGGCAACGTCAACTGGATGGCGGCACGGCAGGCCTCGGTCGATTCCGAACTGTTCGGCAACGACATCTCCAAGCTGTGGCCGATTTCCTACGAAGGGCAGTCGGACACCGCCTGCTTCGACAATGCGCTCGAGTTCCTGACGCAGGGCGGCTATTCGCTCGCCCACGCCATGATGATGCTGATCCCGGAAGCCTGGGCCGGCAACAAGCTGATGGGACAGGACCGCAAGGCCTTTTACGAATACCACGCTGCCCTGATGGAGCCGTGGGACGGGCCGGCGGCGGTGGCCTTCACCGACGGACGCCAGATCGGCGCCACACTCGACCGCAACGGGCTGCGCCCGGCACGCTACATCGTCACCGACGACGATCGTGTCATCATGGCCTCGGAGGCCGGCGTGCTGCCGGTGCCGGAGGAAAGGATCGTCAAGAAGTGGCGGCTGCAGCCCGGCCGCATGCTGTTGATCGACCTGGAGAAGGGCCGCATCGTTTCCGACGAGGAGATCAAGTCGGAGATCGCGACTAGGCATCCCTACAAGAGCTGGCTCGCCAACACCCAGCTCATCCTCGAAGACCTGAAGCCGGTCGAGCCACGCGCGCTGCGCAGGGACGTTTCGCTGCTCGACCGCCAGCAGGCGTTCGGCTACAGCCAGGAAGACACCAAGCTGTTGATGTCGCCGATGGCGACCACCGGACAGGAAGCGGTCGGATCGATGGGCACCGACACGCCGATCTCGGCGATGTCGGACAGATCGAAGCTGCTCTACACTTATTTCAAGCAGAACTTTGCCCAGGTCACCAACCCGCCGATCGACCCGATCCGCGAGGAGCTGGTGATGAGCCTGGTGTCCTTCATCGGGCCGAGGCCCAACATCTTCGACCTCGTCGGCAATTCGCGCCGCAAGCGGCTCGAAGTGCGCCAGCCGATCCTGACCAATGGCGATCTCGAAAAGATACGCTCCATCGGCCACACCGAGGACCGCTTCGACACCAAGACGATCGACATCACCTACGCTTCGAACGAAGGCGCGGCCGGCATGCAGGGCGCCATCGACCGGCTATGCGAGCGCGCCGAGGCGGCGGTCGCCGGCGGCTATAACATCATCATCCTGTCCGACCGTCAGCTCGGGCCGGACCGTATCGCCATTCCGGCGCTGCTGGCGACGGCGGCCGTTCACCATCATCTGATCCGCAAGGGGTTGCGCACGTCGGTGGGGCTCGTGGTCGAGTCCGGTGAGCCGCGCGAGGTGCATCATTTCTGCTGCCTTGCCGGCTACGGCGCCGAGGCGATCAACCCCTACCTCGCCTTCGACACGTTGCTCGACATGCACAAGCGCGGCGAGCTGCCGGCGGAGGTCGACGCCTATGAAGTCGTCACCCGCTACATCAAGTCGATCGGCAAGGGCATCCTCAAGGTGATGTCCAAGATGGGCATTTCGACCTATCAGTCGTATTGCGGCGCGCAGATCTTCGACGCGATCGGGTTGAAGTCGGACTTCGTGCAGAAGTACTTCACCGGCACGGCGACGCTGATCGAAGGCGTCGGGCTGGACGAGATCGCCGCCGAAACAGTCAGCCGCCACACCGACGGCTTCGGCAACGACCCGGTGCTGCGCAACAGCCTCGAGGTCGGCGGCGAATACATGTTCCGCATGCGCGGCGAGGCCCATATCTGGTCGCCCGACGCAGTGGCGACCTTGCAGCACGCCGTGCGCCAAGGCTCGTGGGAGACGTTCAAGGACTATTCCGCCCAGATCGACAGCGAGACGGCGCAGGCGCAGACCATTCGCGGCCTGTTCAAGATCAAGCTGGCGCAAGAGACCGGGCGCAAGAAGGTCACGCTCGACGAGGTCATGCCGGCAGCCGATATCGTCAAGCGCTTCTCGACCGGGGCGATGTCCTTCGGCTCGATCTCAAGGGAAGCGCACACGACGCTGGCGCGCGCCATGAATGCCATCGGCGGCAAGTCGAACACCGGCGAGGGCGGCGAAGAGGCCGACCGCTATCTGCCACTGCCGGGCGGCGGCAAGAACCCCGAACGTTCGGCGATCAAGCAGGTCGCCTCGGGACGCTTTGGCGTCACGGCGGAATATCTGGTCAATTCCGACATGATGCAGATCAAGGTCGCGCAAGGGGCGAAGCCGGGCGAGGGCGGTCAGCTGCCGGGCCACAAGGTCGATGCAACCATAGCCAAGGTCAGGCATTCGACGCCGGGCGTCGGTCTGATCTCGCCGCCGCCGCATCATGACATCTATTCGATCGAGGATCTGGCGCAGCTCATCTACGATCTGAAGAACGTCAATCCGGCGGCCGACGTATCGGTCAAGCTGGTCTCGGAAGTCGGCGTCGGCACGGTTGCGGCCGGCGTCGCCAAGGCGCGTGCCGACCACATCACCATATCAGGTTATGACGGCGGCACCGGTGCCTCGCCGCTGACCTCGCTCAAGCATGCCGGCAGCCCGTGGGAAATGGGACTTGCCGAGACGCACCAGACTCTGGTGCTCAACGGCCTCAGGTCGCGCGTCGCGCTGCAGGTCGATGGCGGCCTGCGCACCGGCCGCGACGTCGTCATCGGCGCGTTGCTCGGCGCCGACGAATTCGGCTTCTCGACCGCCCCGCTGATCGCGGCCGGCTGCATCATGATGCGCAAGTGCCATCTCAACACCTGCCCGGTCGGCGTCGCTACGCAGGATCCGGTGTTGCGCAAGCGCTTCAAGGGCACGCCGGAACACGTCATCAACTTCTTCTTCTATGTGGCGGAAGAGGTGCGGGCGCTGCTTGCCGAGATGGGCTACACCCATCTCGACCAGATCATCGGCGACACCGACCTTCTGGAAAAGCGCGAGCTGATCCAGCACTGGAAGGCGCGCGGGCTCGACTTCAGCAAGATGTTCTACAAGCCCGATGCGCCGCACGAGGCGGTACATTGGACTGAGCGGCAGAAGCATCCGATCGACGACGTGCTCGACCGCAAGCTGATCGAACTGGCAAAGCCGGCGCTCGAAGCCAGGCAGCCGGTCAGTATCGAACTGCCGATCCGCAACGTCGACCGTTCAACCGGCGCCATGCTGTCGGGCGAGGTGGCAAAGCGCTTCAAGCACAAGGGCCTGCGCGAGGACACGATCTCGGTCAAGCTCACCGGCACCGCCGGCCAGTCCTTTGGCGCCTTCCTGGCGCGCGGCGTCTCGTTCGAACTGGTGGGCGCTGCCAACGACTATGTCGGCAAGGGCCTGTCGGGCGGCCGCATCGTCATCCGTCCGCCGGAGAACACGAAAATCGTTGCTGCCGAGTCCATTATTGTCGGCAATACCGTGCTCTACGGCGCAACCGAGGGCGAGGCCTATTTCTGCGGCGTTGCCGGCGAGCGTTTTGCCGTGCGCAATTCGGGTGTCGCCGCGGTCGTTGAAGGCGTCGGCGACCATGGCTGCGAATACATGACCGGCGGTATCGTCGTCGTCATCGGCCAGACCGGCCGCAACTTCGCCGCCGGCATGTCGGGCGGCGTCGCCTATGTGCTCGACGAGGCGGGCGATTTCGCCGAGCGCTGCAACATGGCGATGGTCGAGCTGGAGCCGGTTCCGGAAGAGGACGACCTGATGGAGAAACTGCTCCATCATGGCGGTGACCTCGACCACAAGGGCCGTGTCGACGTATCCGGCGATATGACCAGCCACGACGAGGAGCGGCTCTACCAGCTGATCTCCAACCACGTCCACTACACGGGCTCGGTACGAGGTCGCGAAATCCTCGACGACTGGACAACTTTCCGGCCGAAATTCCGGAAGATCATGCCGGTCGAGTACCGCCGCGCGCTGATCGAGATGGAACGCATGCGCATGAACGTGGCGGCGGAATAGATTTGGAAATTGCCGGGAGGCCGTGCGTCCCGGCAACCATTTTCATCAGCAATCCTGACCTCGGACTGAAGGTTGCCACGGCTGCCTTATGAGGTTAACGGGTGCGTCGTCAGGCGTGCCTTCCGGACAGCAGGGACTGGACTATGGGCAAGGTAACAGGGTTTCTCGAGATCGACCGGCAGGTGCACAAGTACCAGCCGGCTTCCGACCGCATCCGGCATTTCCGCGAGTTCACGCTGCCGATGTCGGACAAGGAGGTCGAGAAACAGGCCGCGCGGTGCATGGATTGCGGCATTCCGTATTGCCATGGACCGACCGGCTGCCCGATCCATAACCAGATCCCGGACTGGAACGACCTCGTCTACAATGGCGACTGGGACAACGCGATCCGCAACCTGCATTCGACCAACAATTTTCCGGAATTCACCGGCCGCATCTGTCCGGCACCTTGCGAGGAAGCCTGCACGCTGAACCTCGAGGACATTCCGGTCGCCATCAAGACGATCGAGCAGGCGATCGCCGACAAGGCCTATGAAACCGGTCATATCCGGCCCTATCCGCCGGAAAAAAAGACCGGCAAGCGCGTCGCAATCATCGGCTCGGGGCCGGCCGGCATGGCGGCCGCCCAGCAGCTTGGTCGCGCCGGCCACGACGTCCACGTCTATGAGCGCGAGAGCCGGCCGGGCGGGCTGATGCGCTACGGCATCCCCGACTTCAAGATCGAGAAGCACTATATCGACCGGCGCATCGAGCAGATGCAGGGCGAGGGCGTGAGCTTCCATTGCGGCGTCAATGTCGGCGTCGACAAACCGGTGGCGGAGCTGCTCGCCGAATACGATGCGGTGCTCTATTGCGGCGGTTCCGAAACGCCGCGCCCGGCCAACATTCCCGGCGACGATCTCGACGGCGTGCATGACGCGATGCCCTATCTGGTGCAGCAGAACAAGCGCGTCGGCGGCGAGCCGATCCAGTCGGTGGCGTGGCCCTCCCAGCCGATCGTCGCCGGCGGCCAGCATGTCGTCGTCGTCGGCGGCGGCGATACCGCATCCGACTGCGTCGGCACCGCTTTCCGCCAGGGCGCCGTGCGCGTCACCCAGCTCGACATCCGGCCGCAG
Organism: Mesorhizobium sp. M6A.T.Cr.TU.016.01.1.1; assembly: GCF_003952585.1. NCBI lineage: Bacteria > Pseudomonadati > Pseudomonadota > Alphaproteobacteria > Hyphomicrobiales > Phyllobacteriaceae > Mesorhizobium > Mesorhizobium sp. M6A.T.Cr.TU.016.01.1.1. Next base: position 3,269,609 of record NZ_CP034452.1, on the reverse strand, counting down.
CCGCCGGAAAAGGAAGACAAGCTTTCGGTCTGGCCCTACTGGGCGACGAAGATGCGCACGTCATCCTCGCAGGACGAAGGCGCCGAGCGCGAGTTCCAGGTGGCGACGCTCGAATTCATCGGCGAAGACGGCCAGCTGAGCGGCGTCAAATGCTGCGAGGTCGATGAAAAGCGCAAACCGATCGCCGGCACGGAATTCGTCATCCGCGCCGATCTCGCGTTCATCGCCATCGGCTTTGCCGGGCCGGCCGCTCGAGGGCCGGTGTCGGAACTCGACGGGCAGATGACGATCGCCATCGACAGCCGCCGCTCGAACAACGTCGAGGCTAATGACCGCGACTACAAGACCAGCGTCGAAAAGCTCTATGCGGCGGGCGATGTGCGCCGCGGTCAATCGCTGGTCGTCTGGGCGATCCGCGAGGGCCGGCAGGCAGCGCGTTCGATCGACGAGGCGCTGATGGGATCGAGCGTGCTGCCGCGCTGAGTCTGTCTCGAGACCCTACTTGTGCGGCATCTGAAGGCGCTTTCCGCCCTTCCGCTGCCCCGGGCAGCTTACGGACTGATCGCCGTGGTCGTTTCGGTTGTGGCCGCGGCCGCAGGCTGCCGCCTTGGCGGCCAAGAAAAATCGTCGGCGCGGCCGGGCGAAGCAGCGGGCGCCTTGCCCTCGACGACGAATTTTTCACCGGGCCCGTCCGGCTTGGCCGGCGCTGCGGCACCGAGGAGTTCCGAACCGCCGTCGAGTGCCGGTGATTTCGAGTCGGCGTCGGTAGCCGGGGCGGCGGCCTCAGTCTTTTCGTTCGAGGGTGGACTACGCTACTGGCCCAGTACCGGCAAGCATCGAAGGACCTTTACAATCATAAAGGTACGTCACCGGTCTCGCGGCTCACCTATGACGATCTAGACGCGCATTCGAGTGAAGTCTTCTTCAACGCGATCCACAATCCGACTGGCATTTTCGTAAAGGCCTCCTCGGTGCGGGCGGCATCAGGGAGGGTTTTCTCATGACGAGGACTTCTTACAGAAATGGGGGGGGCTACTCAAACACATTCAGTGATCAGCGCGGGGGCGGCGTCAGCTATTTCACCGCCGATCTTGGATATAATTTCTTGAACGCGCCGCGCTACCGCATCGGTGCTTTTGTTGGCAACAATTTCCGGCACGAGAGCTACGACGCTTTCGGTTGCACGCAGCAGGCGACCAACTGGAGGACCTGTGTGCCAACCGTCCCGACCTACGTCAACCTCATCAGCCAGGACAACGATTAGCATTCGCTGCGACTCGGCTTGGCCGGGCAGACGCAACTCACCGCGCGACTCAGCCTTTCTGGTGACGTGGCGTTCCTCTTCACGCGGCTCGACGGCAAAGATCAGCACCACATGCGCCCCAAGATCAAGCTAATTCCCGAAGACGGCGATGGGCATGGCGTCCAACTCGAGGCGGTGTTGAACTACAAGGTCACGGATTTGTTCAACATCGGCGTCGGCGCCCGCTACTGGGCGGTGGCGAATAACGGCACCGCTCATTTCGAAGAGGCAATGGGCGGTCGTGGTTCCCCGCAGGCCGACGATTGGAAGGCAAAGCGCTACGGCGTGTTCGTGCAGGCTAGCATCAAGTTCAACTGAGAGAGCAAGAACCGGGGAGAGCGGCGATGCCACTCCAGCTCATTACGATCATTGGATCAACAGAAGGAAGTTTTCCGAAGAGTTCTGCAGGCGTGCGCAAAGTCCCCAGACAAAGTTCTCTCGGTCCATAGTGTACGTGCCGTCACGCCCGTTCTCGACATGGTTGAATGATACGTCCCGCGCGATCGATCAAAGTCGTTCTTCATTGGTTTTCCGGAAATCGCGGGAGCACAGCGTGCTGTGACCCTCGGCTGCTGGTTTTCTGTCAACGCGCAGATGAGGGAGAATGAGCGTACAGCAAAAATCATCAGTGCTGTCGCTTTCGCCAAAGCCCGCCGCAGCTAAAGGGCCCCACGCCCGGTAGCGCCCCCTGCCGGTCACCTCGCGGATGCCGAGTTCGGCGACCAGCCCGAGCGCAGCGCGCTGGCTGATTTTCAGCTCGGCCGCGACCAGACCTGCCGACACCAGCGGCCGCGCCAGCACCAGCTCGATCAGCGCCGGCAGGCTCGAGTTTTTGCGCCGGTTCCTGAGCCGGCGCTCCATCTGGCTTTTGGCCAGCGCCAGTCGGTCGATCTCCTTGAGCCCGGTCGCGGCGGCTTCGGCGAAGGCATGGAGGACGGCCAGCAGCCGGGTGGTCCGGTCGCGGGCGCGCCGCCGGTCGCGCGAAATGATGCGCAGCCCGGCATTAAGGCAAAACAGATGCGAGCCGACCTTGCCGGTTTGGCGCAGCAGCGCCGCGACGAGCAGATTTCCGAGCCAATGCTGGTGCTGCAGCGGCTCGATTGTCTGCCATGCGTCCCAGGCGATCGCCGCTGCCAGCGCGGCCGGCATGTTTTCGCCGCGCAGCCGGTCGACGATGGCGAGCCAGTCGGCCAGCCGCTGGTCCTCGTCCCAGTCGAGGTCGCGGATCAGCGGCCTGAGATTGTCCGGCAAGACCTGGCGCACTTTCCCCCTGCCCTGCCGTGTCGACCTCCGGGCCGTCTGCCGCGCGCGGCGCCAAATTCTCGCCGGCCAGCAGTCGGCTGGAGCGGGCCAGCACAGCATCGATCTCGGCCAGCTCTTCGCTCAGCGCGTCCTCCTGGTCCGTGTCTTCAGCAAGGTTTTCGCCGGCATCGTCGTCCGCACTGACGGCGGCCGTCGCGGCATCGAGTCCGGAGCCAACTCGGCCGGCGCTCGCCCCGTTGCCGCCCTGCCCTTCGCGGCCACGCAGCGCCAAAAGGCCGGGCCGCGACAGCGCCCAGTCTCGTTTTTGTGTGAAAATGCGGCGGCGGGCGCGCAGCACGGCGTGCGCCCGGGTGAGCTCGTGGGTCGGAGTGCGGATGTCCATGTGGGCGTCGTGCAGCAGGAGGTCTTCGGCATGGACGAGCTCGCCGTCGAGCCACAGCGCGGCGGCGGCGTCGGCAAAGTTTCGCGTTCGAGCCAGCCTTCGCGGACCGGGCTTTTGGCCACGCGCTCGTCGAGGCGGGCGAGGAGGTCTTCGGCTGTCGCTTTTACTTCCCGATTTCAACAGGGAAAGTCAGGTGTTGTTTAGGTTTAGGCGCCACGACAGCCTCGATTTTTCGCTAACGATTTCACTGACTGCTCGATTTGCCACACCGATTGCACGACCGCAAAGCCGCACCCGGCACGTCGCATTCCGACGAAGCATGGTCGGCGGCACGTCGACTCGCTCGCGAGCTCGACAGGATTCTCGACGGTTCGGGGCCAAGACGCGCGGCAATCAACCGGGCCGCGGCCGAGCTGCGCCTCTCGACCCGCCAAGTCTACAATCTGCTGGCGCGCTACCGTAACGATCGGACCGTGACGTCGCTGCTGCCCCAGTTGGATGGCAGCCGCCAGGTTGTGTTGCAAAGCTTTGGTAACTGGTCGCGTGGGAGAACCCTGCATCAATTTTCGCGAGGTTCGAGATGTTCAAAGGCCGTCAGTTCGACCAGTCCGTCATCTTGTTATGCGTGCGCTGGTATCTGGCCTACAATCTGAGCCTGCGCGACTGGAAAGAAATGATGGCCGAACGCGGCATTCGGCGTCGATCATTCGACGATCCATCGCTGGGTCATTCATTTCGCGCCGCGGTTGCTGGAGCGCTTCAACCGCCGCAAGCGTGCCATCACCGGCAAAATGGCATGTCGACGAAAGCTACGTCAAGGTTCGCGGTGAGTGGATGTATCTCTACCGCGCCATCGACAGTGTCGGCGACTCGGTCGAATTCTGGTTCAGCGAGCACCGCGACCTGCTGGCGGCCAAGCGCTTCTTCAGGAAAGCCCTGGAGCGCCATAACCGGCCCGATCGCATCGTCATCGACGGCAGCCAGACCAATCATGAAGCCATCACTTCCTGCGATGCGGCAAATCGGTTGCAGGATCGTTCCCGGCGCTTGCTGAACCCGATCACGATCAGGAAAAGTCGATACTTGACAACAGGATCTCGAGCAGGACCACCGGCGCATCAAGCGCCGTGTGCGGCCGATGCTGGGTTTCAAGTCGCCGGCCACCGCCAGCATCACCCTGTCGGGGATCGAAATGCTTCACCTGATGCTCAAGCGACAGGCGAGATACGCGTTCAACCCAAATCCCTCCCTGGCCGAGCAGTTCGCCATACTGGCGGCATGACAGCGGCCTGTCTCGACCAACCTTCATGACACAGAAAAAAACGTTGCAACACAACCAACTCTTGTCGTCGTTTAGCCGCGCTTTTGAAAAGCCATCAACACTTCAGACTTCGCCCGAGCCGGACGACATCGGCGTCGTTTCGGTGACAAGGCTGATCAAAGACGACGTCCACGATGCACTTCCTGGCTTGCCCGCATCCTCCGGGCTGATTCTCGAAAAGTGGCTGCGGTGAACGCCCGAAGTCTTTGATCGGTTATTCAACGGCCTCCGGCGTCATGGCTTGCAGACAGACGGACTGGCTCGGCCATCCAGTCGCGGTCGAACCAGCTGAGCTTGGGAACCCCTAGCCCCAGACTCCTTGCGATGGAGATGGCGAAATCAGGTACGACCGGGTATGTCGCGACACAGAGTCCGACGAGCGCGAAGGTCACCGCGCGGGCCGCAGTCCGGGCAAGCGCCTCCTTCACCTTCGGCGCAGCCGGAACTTGCAGCACTGAACATGAATAGTGGTCAATTGCGTCGACGAACGCCTCGATTGCGCGTGTCAGCTGACGTACGTCCGGGTAATCCGCTTCGAATCGCGCCCGCACTTCCGCGTTGAAGCGTCTGCAGTCCGCGAGGAACGCAATGTCGGTGGCTGACCACTGGCCAGGACACGGGAGCTCGTCTGTCGCGACCCGCCCGATGACCTCGTTAGCCTTCGCGACCGATCTCGACAGCCGTCCGTCCCAGAAGTCCCGTTTCCAGCTCTCGTAGGCACCCATGGAGAAGTCCTCGACAGAACCGTCCGGACGACACCGACACAAGTAGAAGCGAAGCGGCTCGGCAGTTTCTTCCGCAGCGATGTCGTTCACCCAGATTGCGTGTTTTCGTGATGTTGAGAACTTCTTCCCCTCAAGCGTGAGCATCTGGTTGACGAAAATCCGTCGGGGGAGCATCTCATGGAGATCAAGCGCCGAAAGTACCCCGGGAATAACCAACAGACGTCCGAAGGCGTTGTCCGCCCCGAAGAGAATGTCCAGCTCCGGCATCTCGTCCCGTGGGATTTGGTACCAGAAGGCGGGGCATCCGCTCTTTTCTCTTATCGTTTCTAAGGCGAGCAAGTGCCGAGGCACGTGTTCCATGGTGATGGTAAACCGCTGGCATTCAAATCCTGGGATTGGAATCCGAATTCCCTCCCGGTTTGGATTTGAGATGCAGACCGCCGGAAGCCCCCGGGACAGCCAGGACTCGATGTAGAGCTTGGCGTAAATGGGCAGGAAGTTCCGCGAGGCGAAGGATTCGAGTGCGTCATGCAATGGAGCGAGGTTCAGGAAAAGGCGCTTCAGGGGACGACGTTCCAGCGAGCGCCCGTCGAGATCGACCGGATCCTGGAGTTCGGCATCGAGGACCAGCGCGCCGCAATCCTCGCATTCGTGACCGGAGGAATAGCCGCCGCAATATGGACATTTGCCGTGGACGAAGGCGTCCACCTTGAAGCGCCCACTTTGGACGTCATACGGGACCAAATGCTCTCTTTCAGCGATCAGGCCCTTGCTGCAAAGTCGCTTGAAGACCTCGAGAACGACCGCCTTGCCGCGGCGGTCAGGCTTTGTCCCAAGGAAAATATCCGAAACTGCATTGAGCCGATGCAGAGCCTCCTGGAAAGAAGCCGTGTTTTTCTCGGCCAGCTGGTAGTATTCCAGTCCAGCAGCGTCGGCCGCAATTGCAATGTGCTCAAGGTGACCGTGCGTGCCCTGCAGCACGAAAACCTGTCGGCCGCCGGTTTCGGCAATTCGGCGCAACACATCCGCGTAGAGGAACGGTCCTGAGGCATGACCTATATGCATGTTCCCATTCGGGGTAAGCATTGCGGGCACCAGCAGCAGCGGTCTGCTCTTTCCTATCGCTTCGGTCGTGGAAGTCGCCTCTTCGAAGGCTGCGCGGCTGTGCCACCACACTGTCTGCATGACTGCACCGCTGTCCAAAGCCTCAATCCTGTGCCTGCTCAGCGGGTCCATCCTAATGCTCTCTCCGCCAAGCAGCAGGAACGTCTTTTCGTCTAGATGAATTCGAACGCCGCCAGAGATCACCGTCCAAAATTCGACTTCCGTATGGTTGTGACGGCAAGTGGTCGCGCCTGGACTGAGCTTCAGTAGTCGGATGGAAACGTCGCCCCCTTCCGGGAAGGGATCATGCATGACGATGCCCCCTTCGATCGAGATGGGGACCGCGCGTGTTTCATTTTTGAGATCTATTACTTGCGAACACATCATTTCGTTTCCTCTCTCGAATTTCGGGTTGGCCATGCCGCTGGCAAGGTCTCGGGGCGACCTTGAGCAGGTTGAAGCACGTGCCCGTCTTCCAGCGCCCTCGCCACCACCGCAGCCCGTTCGGCCAGACCGCCGAGTGTGTGCTCCGTTGGGCCCCGAAGGCCAAAAGAGTGGTTCACCAAGAAAACGCGAGGTTTCGGACCGGTGAGACACGATTCTGGCATCTGATCGAGTCCCACTTCGAAGGACTCGTCGACAACGACGTCGGCATCTTCCATTCGCGGTTGCAGCAGTTGGAAGAATGATAGATGGCGACGGTTTGAAAAGCCCGTCGCGCATACCAGGAGTTCAATTTCAAGCCTCGTCGAGTCCGGCCTGCCTCCGATTCCGCGAAGGTCAAGACGAAGACCATTCTCGAGACGCTTTGCCGCCGTGATTTCAGTATACGGGAACAGCCTGAGCCTGTCGCGCCCGCACGCCTGGTCCTCGAATCGAAGATCGTAGATGCTTTTGAGGACGTCCTTGGTGACGGTGGAGAAGTTCGTGTTCCTCGTGTCGGAAAGAAACTTCTTGCGATCTTCGAATGGCAACTCCGCGAACTTCAGTGAGTGTGGATAAGTGTAGAAATCATTTACGAACGGGTTGTCATCCGTCTGTTCGAAGAGGTGGCGCCGACCAACGACGATAACTTCCGACACTTCCCGGTGTTGGAGCAGGAATCTGACTATCTCGCCGGCGCTTTGCCCGGACCCGACGACCGCAACGCGAGCATTAGCGTTGATCATTCCCTCGTTCGCATGGGATAGGAAGAAGTTTGAATGCACCACGCGGCCGGAGTCGACGGCCAGTTCTTCGGGGATGTATGGCTCATGCCCAAGGCTGACGACCACGTCGTCTGCCTCGATTTCTGAAACATCTCCGCTCGAGACATCCCTGGTCATGACGACAAGGGTTTGGGTTCCCGACGGCTTCTCGTGCAACCTGACCGCCACCGCCTCCTTGCCGAAAGAAATCTTGTTCGCAAAGAACCGGCTTACCCAGACCAGATAGTCGGAAAACAGCTTCCTTGAAGGATACAGATTGTTCGTATGAATGAAGTGATAGAGAAGCTCCTTCTCACGCAGGAACGAGAAAAAAGTGAATGGGCTTGCCGGATTCCTCAGGAACGCCAGGTCCTTGAACAACGATACTTGGAGCATCGAATCCTCGAAAGCGATGCCCGGGTGCCATTCTGCGCTGTCGCGGCGCTCAAGGACTTCCAGCGAATCCAGAACTGAGGATCCCCGCTCCTTGAGGCAGGTCAGCAGTGCCAGGTTTGCTGGTCCGCTCCCCACGAGCAGTGTCTTTCGTCTTTGCATGCCCGGCTCCCAAAATCGTGCTTGTTTCCAACAGCCCGGTCGCGCGCTCGGCTAAGACAGCGATCCGGCTTCTCCTCAGTTGCTCGAGGGCCATCGCGGCGACATCGGCGAGCGCGGCTTTGCCGGGGTGTATGGGACCCCGCAACTGTTGACGCGTGACGCATTCCACGGCTGCGGCCACCGGAACTGCGGTGGCGATAGCCATGCTTGAGATGCCTCGCTCCTGAAGCTCGGAGCGCAGGATGCACGTCCAGCGGCCAACCCGCCCTTGGCGATCCTCAATGGCGATGTTAAGGACGACCTGGTCGCCATCGTCATTTGGGCTCTGGCGACTTAAAAGCGCCTCCGTGACCTCCTTAACCTGCAGGCGCGCGCTCCCGATTTCGATCTCCTCATCGGACAGCAGCCCGAGGCGATGCAACATCCGAACGCCATCCGCAAAGCCAGGCCACCGCACAGTCAATTGTCGAAGCGTTGGAATGCTAGGATGAGCGCCTTCAGCCGTCGACGAAACCATTGCATCATCGTATGCTTCGAGAAGGCCGACGCCATCCACGAACAGCTGAGATACGCTTTCGAATCGATTTCGCGTTACGGCTTGGCCATCGATTCGAGCCAACGCGAGCCTCTGCTCTATGGGCAGCCGACGCCCAAAAGCAAGAGCATAGTTCAGCGGAGGTTCCGGAATTATGGGAATCCCTCCGCAATGAGTTACTATGCTCTCTATGTCCTTTATTTCAGCCGCAACCAGCGAGACTAAAGATTCAACCAGTCCTGGTTCGAGACCCGCTCCCAAGACTACGGGCGGACCGTTAGGCGGTACCCGGAGAATGTCAGGATCCCCAGGGCTCGGCCTGCCCACGCAAATAATAGGGGTGTGTAGACCTGCCTCGTGCGTTTGGTGCAAAAGCTTGCCGACCAAAACTCGGGAATCTCTCCAAGACGTAGCCATGATCAGCGATCGGGCTTGAACCGAGAGAGCGGATGGACCCAACGACACGTCGAAGCGGACGTTTTCGAGATTGCCCAGAAGCCGTTGCGCCACGGCAAGCGCAGAATGGCTCCTGTCAATCAGGACAACGAACGAGTCCGGCTGGTCCGCAAGTTGCAGCGCCACTGCCCGACCGACCGGCCCGGCTCCGATGACGACGTGTGATCTCCCGTGCATAGTGCCCTGCTTCAGCCTTTTCTGCCAACTACGGTCGGGGTCGGCTTGCGCCGGATCGTGCGATAGCCAAGGAGAGCGATAGCCGTTTGCAGTAGAGCCAAGCCGGCAATCAACAGCGTCAGCGTGTCGTATCCCAGCTGGACTGAGACGAGCCCGGCGGCGAAGGGGAAGAAATACAGGCCAAGAAAATAGGAAAGGCTGAAGATGATCTGCACCAAAGTCCGGGACTGCGGCGCAGTCACGCGGACGGCTTCTGCCTGCATCAGGGGATAGGATAGCCCATAAGTTATGCCGGTCGCCAGCGATGCCATTGCGTAAACGACGGGGTGGCCCGGGGAGTAGTGAAAAACGAGAAGCGAAACGACCATCCCGCCCAGGAGTAGCGGCAACGTGCGGTCGGCCGCACTGCGGGTTACGCGCGGACCAATTGCAAATCTGGAGCCGACTACTCCTATGGCCCAAAAGCCAAAGAATATTTCGTACGGAAGACCTGAATTGTTAGCAAATAGAGCCTGGAAGTTTATCAAAGTAGTGTAAATGCTTCCCGACAACAGTACAAGAACAAAAAACAGAGCAGATTTGCTGAAGAGGAGACCGAAAAGGTCGCGCGCAATCGAGGCGTTATTCGGAATATCGGCTTCGCGGATGTTCGCCGCACGTTGCGCTGCCCACGATGACAACGCTGACCCTGCCGTCGCCGCGAGCATTGCCAGAATGAACATATCCAGCGTGCCCAAGCCGGCGTACCGGGCAAGGAGGCTGCTCAGCAGCGGTCCGCAGGTTAACCCTAAGGTGGAGAATGCAGAGTAGGCCATGAAGCTCGATGGCCGGTCTGCATCGCTTGAGAGGGCGGAAATGCATATCGAGCCCATAGTGAAGTGCAGCGCCCATCCGCTTGATTGCAGCATGTAGCTGAGGAAGTAGGGGAATGTCGCGCGCACCCCCGACAATTCGTTCAAGAGTATGGTCGCGCAGGCTGCTGCATAGAGAAGCCCGCCGATGGGTGCGAGCCTCCGCACACTAAACTGGCGTGTCAGCGTAGGACTGATCAAAACTATGAATATAGCGACCGCCATGCCTGCTGCTGAGATCGAACCAAAAAAGATCTCGTCGCGATCAACCGACAACAGGTAGACTGGAAACAGCGCAAAAACGCCCATCGCGAAGGAAATCAGAGATCGTTCAGCAATGAACATGCGCCTGTACCACAAACGGCGATTAATGATCGAGATGCTGCGAGCGTTCATTTTGTTAGGCCGTGGAATTGTACTTTGCGTCGGGCAGGATGAAGATAAATTATGTATTCAAATATGATTCGCGTTTTTGGTGCGACCATTGTCATGGTCGAAGGAATACGTTTCCTTAGATCGAGAGCCTGAAGCATTGCGGTCCTTCGCCTGTTCATCGTGGCTACCCGTGACACGAGTTATGGCCGGCAGCTGTTGCCCGCCCGGCAACGAAGGCTCTCAAGAGTCATGCCAGTTTGCTTGATTGAGCTGAAGAAGGAACTTTGTGATTGCTTTTCAGTTGATTAGCCCGAGGCAAAGCAAGAGATCGACTGAAAATGGCCATATCGCAAACTCGACAAACCCGACAAAAGATGTCGGATGGCGTTGTTGAAACTGCTCCGCTCTGACCTCGCCGAGGCGACCTGGAGCCAGACCCTGCCGGACTGGATTGGCTCGCATGTGCGCATGTTCCGCTTCTTTGGCGGCGTCCCGCGCCTGATTGTTCCCGACAACCTGAAGTCCGGTGTGAACCGCGCAAGCTTTTACGATCCGGAGATCAACCGCAGCTTCGGCATGATGGCTTCCCACTACGGTGTCGGCGTTCTGCCGGCGCGACCGAAGCGACCGAAGGATAAGGAGCAGGCATCACGATGCTCCTTGTTGGAGTTGTTGAGCGACAATTAATCTGGGCGGACGACCACCCCTTGAGCGCCACCTGCTTGGAGGTGGCCCACTGGATGAACAGCCAGGCCGCGCCCTTCTTTTCGGAAGCCGCGTTCATGGCGAGAGCCCAGATCCAGATGTTAGAATCGAAGCTCGTGGCGTTCGGTGCGTGCAGCGGCGGAGCGAAGGCGATCTTCGCCAGATGCCGGCTTCCCCGCAACATCGTTCCAGAAGCCGAACATATTTGAGTCGATCGCCATCGGGGTGCGGCCGGCCATTTCCGGCGGAGACGTCGGAACCGCGATGTTATACTTCTCCAAGGTATCCTTGCGGTAGAACAGCTGGATGTTCTCAAATGCATGCGGGATTGCCCAGATCTGGCCGCCCTCCCCCGTTGCGATCTGACCGGCTTCCATCTTCCAGGTAAGCGCCGCACGCAGGCTCGGGAAGAAGTCGTTGTAGTCGTATCCAGCATCGGTAAGCTTCGGATCGCTCAGGTATTTGTCCAGCGGCTCCAGGGTGCCACTCGAAGCGAGGTCCCACGCGGGCTGAATGCCAGTGCCGAACACATCCCATGCTGGCGACTTCGTCGTCAGTTGGATCGTCATCTTGTTCCAGTAAGAATTGTCTGGGTAGAGTTCCGGCGTGACCTTGATGCCGGGTCAGCTTCTCGAACTCCGGAAGTTGCGCAGCGAGAGCATCCGCATAGGGGTGGATGTCGTAGGCCCAAGTTATGCTGGTCCCTTCGAATTGACGCCAGTTCACGGTATCGGCAGCGGCCGAATTAGTGAGCGATGCCGAGACGGCAAAAAACGCCAAGTCAAAAGCAAGCTGTTTGCGTAGCGACGCGCATCTGTAACGAGTACGGGGAATGAGCGACCCATGTAATCCTCCCTGGGGCATTTTGCCAATTTTTGGGTCCACTCCTCCATCCCGAGTTCGCCCATAGCCACAATAAGCGGTTTCCAACCACCTCGCTCTGAATGCACCAGGCCAACTGGGTAAAAACGGGTAACCGGCACTTAAAGGCGTTGTAGTATCGCCACCAGAAATACTGCTCCGTGGTGCTGGCCTTTGCCTGGGGGCGCAACACGGCAACTACCTGCTCAAAACGGTTGGTCCTCTACCTCTTATTCACCGTCGCTTTCCTCGCGGCCTAACCCGGCCGGAATATCCGTTGCCAGAGGAAGGCCTCGCGGCCGGTTCGAGGCGCATCCCTCCTCCGAAGCAGCACGCTCAAGTATCGTCACAAGCCCCGAGCGCTTCGCGTTCGGCAATGTCCAAATTCCGACAATGTCGGATACAGTCAGATCTACTGGATTGCGTTTGAATGGTTTTCTCATTTGGCACAGTACATGCGGGTCATCCGCAAACACGTGACCGATTAACAAGAATTCGCATGATCACCTTACCAGAATATACAGCCGCCGCGGAACAATCACTTGGCTCCTGATCGCCGGCCCCGGCACCACAACCGGAGTCATCGATGTTCTGACGGGCTGCCCAAGGATACCTGCTGCGACAGGGCTTGCCCTGGTGACGACCACTCCGGCTCCGCCGGTTACCGACGAGGGCAAATGACGGATTTCCTGCTTTTCAACGGCATGGAGGTGGCTGTCATTCCCGACCACCGCGCCGGTCGTCACCCATATGGTCTGGTGCAGGATCGGCAGCGCGGATGAGCCGCCGGGGATATCTGCATGTCTTCGAGCATCTGATGCTCAAGGCGCCTCATGACGAGCACGGCTCCGTCGCCTGGAGAGATTGAACCCAAAGGGAGATTCAGATGTCTGAAGCGAATCAGGAAAAGTTGGACGCATTCTTGGGGAAAATGGTCGGCGATCTCGGTGCGATCGCAACGGGCGCGGGAGTCCTGCTGGGGGACAGACTCGGCCTGTTCAAGGCATTGCGCGAAGGCGGCAAGATGACGGCCGCCGAACTTTCGACACGCACCGGCACCCAGGAACGCCTCGTAAGGGAATGGCTTTCCGGGCAGGCGGCGGCGGGCTACGTCGACTACGACGAAGCGAGCGACAAATTCTATCTCAACGCCGAGCAAGAGCTGGTGTTCGCCGATGAAGACAGCCCGGCCTTCATGGCAGGCGCATTCGAGTTCCTGTCCGCGCTGTGGCTCGATGAAGAAAAGGTGAGGCAGGCATTCCAGTCCGGCAATGGCGTCGGGTGGCACGATCATAGCGCGTGTCTGTTTCGCGGTACGGAACGGTTCTTCCGTCCAGGCTACAATGCCAATCTGATCGACTCCTGGCTGCCGGCCTTGGAGGGCGTCGTCGAGAAGCTCGAACGCGGCGTGGACGTCGCGGATGTTGGATGCGGTCATGGTGCATCGACCGTGCTCATGGCACAGGCCTTCCCCAATTCGCGCTTCGTCGGCTTCGACTATCATGCCCCTTCGATTGAGCGCGCCCGCAAGGCGGCCGAGGTAGCCGGCGTCGGCGTCAACACGCGGTTCGACGTCGCGGCCGCCAAGAGCTATCCCGGAACCTACGACCTCGTCACATTCTTCGATTGCCTTCACGACATGGGCGACCCGACGGGCGCCGCCACCCATGTCCACGGATCGCTCAAGCCGGATGGCACGTGGATGATCGTCGAGCCGTTCGCGCATGATCATCTGGCGGCGAACCTCAATCCCGTCGGACGCGTTTACTATGCCGCTTCCACGTTCGTGTGCACGCCCGCGTCCGTGTCGCAGGAAGTCGGGCTCGCGCTTGGAGCCCAGGCCGGTGAGGCGAGGCTGCGCAAGGTGGTGACCGGCGGCGGCTTCAAGCGATTGCGTCGCGCCGCGGAGACACCGTTCAACATGGTGCTGGAGGCCCGCCCTTAGCGTGGCCGTCGCCAGAAATTGCAGCTCATCGCATTTGATGAAGATCACCGCCAAAAATCCGGACGCATAGGGCTTTTCAAGGCGTCTGGGTTCACGCAGAGGTCGCTGCCGAGCCGCCTTCTCTAAACCACTGAAGTCGATGTCCGGCGGCAGATTCTTTCCCTCTCTGCGGCCACAAGGCGAGCAGCCTCGCTGTAGGCGTCTTCCCGCCCAGTGCTTTCTCGACCCGCCGCGGTGGGCTGATCGTCTCGGATCGTCATCAAAGCGGTGGACGCCGGTGCGAAGTCTGGGCATGGAGATCGGCACCTCCGAGGTCGAGCGGATCTGCTAAAAGCGCCAGGAGCGGCACGCGACCAGTGGCCTATTTACGACACGATGGGCTTCCACCTTCGCAATACGCTCGGTGAGTGTCATCTGGATAGCCTCATCGTGTTTGCAGCTTCACGACGCCTTACGACGCAACGCCGTTTGGTATCCAAGCCATTGGTGGATTTCAGCGGCTATACGCTCGGCATGCGCGGTGACTTCGGGAATTCCCATCAATTCGCCAACGCTGCCGCGCGCCAGCGGCCCGCTGACGAAAATGCTGTCGGTCGGTCGGCCGGAAGTGCTGAGCGCACGGCCTTGGCTGTCGGTCGCCAGGCCAAGGCCAATCGGGTCTAGCCGGACCAGTCCCATTCGCCCGAGATCGGCAATTGCTGTGTTGGTCCGGAAAATATCGGCATGCGCCGGCCCGGTCGTGACGACCACCCTGTCGAACGTCTCGGTTGTCTGAGTGGGTTGGCGCCTTGGCCGCATCGTGACGCGAATGCGCCCGTCGACCTGCTCGGCGCCGACGATCGATGCGGCGCGATAGGCGAGCATGCCTTCGGCAACGCGGCGATCGAGCACGTCCGCGACCTGTGGCGCGATGCGGAAGCGATGCACATCCCACAGCGTGCGCAAATGGCGCACGAGGCGGCGTTGCTCGTCGAGCGGCAGGGCCTGCCAGATGATTTGTCCCTGACGTCGGACGGCATCGAGCACCGGGTGCCAGTCTTCGCCCCGACGCTTGGCATCTAGGATCGTGGCCCGGATGCGTCTGAGCATCACTGTTGCGCTGCGTGAAGGCAGACTGATGAAATCACCAATCGGGTCGACCGGGAGCACCGCGTGGCTGCGCGAACGATAACCATGACGTGACAGCGCGACGATGCGGCTACGATGCCCATTGCGGTCCAGCGTGGCAATGATGTCCGCCGACGTCAGTCCAGTGCCGACTACGAGCACATGGTCGTCGCGGCCGATCGCTTGCAGCCCTCCGAGATCATAGGGATTGGCCAACAGCCGGGCTGCAGCAGCCACGGACCGCAGGGCCGATGGCAAGGCGGGTGGCGGATGCGTCGCCGCAATCACTAGGGCGTCGGCTGCGAGCGTCCTTCCATCAGCGAGAATCAGGATGTAGCCCTGGCCACTGAGCTCGACTGACGCGACGGCGGACCTGACATGACGGATCACTTTGCCGAAGAGAAAGGGTTGGAGATAAGATTCCACGTAGCGCCCGAAAACGCGTCGCTGTGGGTAGAGTGCTCCATTTGCGGCAATAGCCTCGGCATCGTCGAGAATCGCGCCGGTCTGCTCCAGCCAATCGGCAAAGTGGCTGTCCTGGCCGGAGATCAGCGTCATTCTCGACGCCGGCACGTTGATGCGGTGTGAAGGATCGGCCGTCGAGTAGGCCAGACCATAGCCGAGCCCGTCTCTGGGCTCGACGACCACGATATCGGCAGCACCGGCGGGCAGCAGCCGCGCAAGATGAAACGCGGTCGCCGCACCGGAAAAGCCGCCACCGATGATGGCTACGACCGGTCCCCTGCCCAAGTCTCTGGCGCTCAAGACTGACTCGCGCGCGGTGCCGAAGGCCGATGGTCGCCGGCCACCGTTTCGCCGAACGGTCCCATGTTGACAGCCGTCGGGCGGGTCGAGATTTCATGATCGAGCGGCAACAACGGCAACACCAGTTCGCCGAACCGATAGGCCTCCTCCAGATGCGGATAGCCGGACAGGATAAAGCTATCGATGCCAATGCGCCGGTATTCGTCGATCCGTTCCGCAACTGTCGCCGCATCGCCGACCAGGGCGGTGCCGGCGCCGCCGCGCACCAGGCCAACGCCAGCCCACAGGTTCGGACTGATTTCGAGCTTGTCGCGGCGGCCGCCATGAAGCCGGCTCATGCGCGACTGGCCGACGGAATCCATGCGCGCGAAAACCTTCTGCGCCTCGGTTATCGTGTTGTCGTCCAGGCGGCTGATCAGGCGGTCGGCATCGGCCCAGGCCTCATCATTGGTCTCGCGGACGATGACATGCAGCCTGATGCCGAAAGTCACCTGGCGCCCGGCTTTCTCGGCAAGACCGCGCACATGGGCAATCTTTGCCGCGACGTCCGCCGGCGGTTCGCCCCAGGTCAAATATTTGTCGATCTGTTCGGCGGCGACCGCGTTACCGGCATCGGACGAGCCGCCGAAATAGAGCGGCGGATGTGGCGTCTGCACGGGCGGAAACAGTAGGCGACCGTCCTCGATACGGAAGTGCTTGCCTGCGAACGCTACGGTCTCGCCGCGAAGCACCGCCTTGTAGATGTCGAGGAATTCCCGCGTCACCTCATAGCGCTCGTCATGGCTGAGGAAGATGCCGTCGCCCTTGTTCTCGACCGGATCCCCGCCGGTGACGACGTTGATGAGCAGGCGTCCGCCGGAAATGCGGTCGAGCGTCGAGGTCATGCGCGCGGCTAGCGTCGGCGATTGCAGGCCCGGCCGGACGGCGACAAGGAAGCGAAGCCGCTGCGTCAGCGGTGCCAGCGCCGACGCCACGACCCAGCTATCTTCGCAACTGCGTCCTGTCGGCAGCAGCGCGCCATAGTAGCCGATGGCATCGGCGGCTTTCGCGACTTGGGTGAGATAGGGCAAGTCGACCGCCCTTCCCCCCTCTGAGGTGCCGAGATAGCGGCTGTCGCCATGAGTCGGCAGAAACCACAGGACCTTGATCCGGTCGGGAGTGGCAATGCTCATGAATGGTCCTCTGTGATTTGGAGGCGCTCACTAGCTCCAGGCATGGAGTGGCGGATTTACGTCGTTGAGGTAGTAGTTGCCGAGGATCGCGTATTTCCAGCGCACCGGATCGTGCAGCGTGTGGGTGCGGGCGTTGCGCCAGTGCCGGTCGAGATTGTGCTCGGCCAGCGTCGAGCGTGTGCCGGCGAGCTCGAACAGCTTGTTCGTGGCAATGATGGCGATCTCTGTGGTGAGAATCTTGGATTCGGCAACCGCGATCTGCGCTTCCGCGACGGTCTTCTCGTTCGGGTCGGCCACGGCGCGATCGACCGCAAGCCCGGCCCTTTCCAGAACCGCCTCTGCCGCGTTGGTCCGCAGGCGAAGGTCGCCAATCGCCTGGATCGTATAAGGATCCTGCCAGGCATGATCGACGCCGCTGTCGATCCAGGCGCGCGACTTGGTGCGCACGAAGCCGACAGTCTCGTCGATCGCCGCCTTGGCGATGCCGAGATCGACCGCGGCCTGGATGATCTGGAAGATGGCGCCGTCGGCCGTCGGCCTGTCGTAGCCCTTATAGCCGGGGACGAGATGCGTTTTGGGCACCTTGACATTGTCGAGCAGGACCGTGCCGGACAAAGTCGTCTTCTGTCCGAAGCTCGACCAGTCGTCGATGACCGTCAGCCCGGGCGCGCCGCGATCGGCGATGGCATACCAGGCACGCCCCTCGTCATCGAGGGCCACGATCGGCACCAGATGGGCAAGCAGAGCACCGCTCGAATAGAATTTCTGGCCGTTGACCACGACATGGTCGCCGGCGTCGACGAACTTTGTCTCGAAGTCGGCCGCGCGCTTGGAGCCGAACTCGGAGAACGCGTTGCCGAAGCGCGTGCCGGACAGCACCTCAGCGAAAAGCAGCTTCTTCTGCGCCTCGTCGGAGACGGTGCGGATAGCGGCGACGACGCCAAGATGGTTCTGCGGAATCTGGCCGAGCGACGGATCGGCCGCCGAGATGATGGTGATCACCTTCGACAGGGTCACATAGGAGAGCTCCGGCCCGCCATAGGCTTTCGGCACGTTGATCGACCACAGGCCGCTCTGCGAAAACACATCGAGCTCTTCCTTCGGCCAGATGCGTTCACGATCCCGCGTGGAGGCATCCCTGGCGAATTCGGCGGCGAGTTTTTCGGCGACAGCGATTGCCTCGGCATCGGCCTTGATCACATGCGCCTTGGCAGAGGGTCGTTCGACCGGCGGGACGGCACTGCGGCTATCCGACGCCTGCCTGGATTGGATGGTCATGCTGCTGTCTCCTTGGGAAAATGTTGCGGTGGAAGCGGCGCGCCGCCGAGGTAGTAGGTTTTGATATCGGTGCGCTGGCGCAAGTCGGCAGCCGATCCTTCCAGCACGCTGACGCCGTTCTCGAGCACGGTGGCACGGTCGGCGTATTTCAGCGCGACCGCCGAATTCTGTTCGGCAACGAGGATCGAAAGGCCTTCGTCGCGGTTGAGCCATTTCAGGGCGCTGAAGATCTCGTCGACGATCAGCGGTGCCAGCCCCATCGACGGCTCGTCCAGAACAAAGAGTTTCGGCCGCGACATCAGACCCCGGCCGATAGCCGTCATCTGCTGCTCGCCCCCGGAAGTGAGGCCGGACCGGGTTCGCCGCTTCTCGGCGAGCCTTGGGAAAAGTGAATAGACACGATCGAGGTCGGCCTTGACGCCAGTGCGAGAGGACGAGCGTCCGAGCGCGCCGGTGAAGAGGTTCTCTTCGACCGTCAGCGAGCGGAAGCAATGCCGGCCCTCGAGGACTTGGACAAGGCCGCTGCGGACTAGGTGCGAGGGGCTTGCCCTTGAAACATCCTCGCCACCGAAGGTGATCCGACCGGCGGTAATGGCGCCGCGCTCAGCATGAAGGAGATTGGATACGGCGCGCAGCAGTGTCGTCTTGCCGGCACCGTTGGAGCCGAGCAGCGCGACGATCTCGCCCCTGCCAACCAACAAGTCGACGCCGTGTAGGGCGGCGATGGCGCCGTTGTAGACAGCTTCCACGCTGCTAACTGACAGTATCGGGTATTCCGGGATGGACATCGATGACTCCGCTCGGGAAGGTGGATGGCGCGGCCGGCCAGATTTGTCGGCCGCGCCATACCAAATTCAGTTGCTGACCACCGCGTCGGCGTCCTCGGCCGTGCGGATCTTGATGCCCTTTTCCTTGGCATAGGCCTCGGACGACTTCTCGATGATCGGACGCAGCAGCTTCCAGTCGGGAGCGATCCAGTCGGAGACGACATTCCACTTCTTGCCGTCCCATTGCTGGAAGGTCACGTAGCCGTCACCCTCGTGATTGTCCCAGGAGACGTTGATCGAGTGGAACAGGTCCTTGGCGCCGAGTGCCTCGACGCGCGCCGGATCGAGCTTGAGATGCTCGAAGCCCCAACGCACTTCGTCGCCGGTCAGCGTGCGGTTGCCGAACTTCGCCTGTGCGATGCGGACCGCCTCGACATTAAGGATGCCATTGACGATGCCGAGATTATGGTAGACCGAGCCGATGCGGCTCTTGTCCTCGAGATTGCCCTTGCCGGCGCCGTAGACGGTTTTGACGATCTCCTGGACCACCGGATACTGCTCGCCCGAGGCCTGGGTGGTGATGGCGGTGTAGCCCTTAGCGGCATCGCCGGCGGGGATGACGTCTTCCTCGGAGTTGGACCAGACGTTTCCGACGATATGGTCGGCCGGGAAGCCGGTCTTCTGGGCGGTTTTCAGGGCAACGGGGTTCATCACCCCCCAGCCGCGCAGCACCACGTAATCCGGATGCTCGCGCCGGATCGTCAGCCATTGCGCCTGCTGCTCGTTGCCGGGATGCGGCACCTCGATCTGCGACAGCTCGAAGCCGTATTTCTGCGAAAGCAATTCATAGATCGGGATCGTCTCCTTGCCGTAGGGCGAGCCGTGATAGAGCACCACGATCTTCTTGCCTTTGAGCTTGTCGAGGCCGCCTTCCTTGGAGGCGATGTAGTTCACGATGCCGGAGGTCTCGCTGTAGGGATTGAGCAGCAGCGGGAAGACGTAAGGGAACACGCGCCCATCTGTCGTGTCGGTGCGGCCGTGGTTGATGGTTATCAGTGGAACCTTGTCATCGGTGATGCGGTCGATCATGGCGTATGCGATGCCTACGGAAAGCGGGTTCCAGGCGGCGATGCCGGGATTGCTCTTCAATCGTTCGTAGACCTCGACGCCCTTCTCGACCTCATACTGCGTCTCGCCTTCGCTCCAGGTCAGCTTGACGCCGTTGACGCCTCCGTCTCGGATGTTGATCAGGTTGAGATAGTCGATGAAGCCGCCGAAGAAGCCGGTGCCGCCGGCGGCATAGGGGCCGACGCGGTAGCTCTGCAGAGGAAAATACTGTTCGTCGGCGTGAACCGCCGTCGCGCCGAAGACGAAGGCCGTGGCGATCGCCGCCTTTCGTAGGTGACTGAAGAAGGTCATGGGTTGCATCTCCTGAGGTTGTGGTCCGTGAGAGGATGTCGAGCGGCGCTCAGCTGGACCTCGAGCCGATCCGTCGTTTCAGGCGGTCGAAGAGGGCCGACAGCCCGTTCGGTTCCGCGATGAGGAAGATGATGATGAGCGCGCCAAGCACGATGCGCTGGCTCATGTCGAGCACACCTGAATCGAACAGGCCGCCGAACACGAAGGCGCCGAGCCGGGACAGAAAGAGCGGGAAGACGACGATGAACGCCGCGCCCAGAAAGGCGCCGCGTATCGAAGCCAGCCCGCCGATGATGATGATGAACAGGATCTGGAACGAGCGGTCGAGGTTGAACCCGGCCGGCTCGACGGTGCGCAGATAGGTGAAGGCCCACAGCACGCCGGCAACGCCGATGATGAAGGACGACAGCGCGAAGGCGAGCAGCTTGGTCTTGAGCACCGGAACGCCGATGACCCGTGCCGCGGTCTCGTTGTCGCGCACGGCGATGAAGTTGCGGCCGGTGGCGCTGTTGACCAGCCTCGACACGAGCACTGTGATCAGGATCACCGTCGTCACCGAAAGCAAATAGCGGCCGGTCGCGCTGTCGAGCGAAAGACCGGCGACGGCCAGGTGCGGCGCCGAGACCACCCCGGACGGGTTGTCGTTGGAGAACCAGCCGAACTTGGTTAGCGCCCATTGCACGAAGAACTGGGCGGCGAGCGTCGAGACGGCGAGGTAGAAGCCGCGCAGCCTGAGACTGGGCAGGCCGAACACGACGCCGAAGCCGGCGGCGGAAATTCCGGCCAGGATCATGGTCACCGCCAGCGGCAGGCCTTCGACCCTAAGGTTGAAATTGTAGGCGCCGAACGCGCCCACCGCCATGAAGGCGGAAGAGCCAAGCGAGAGCTGGCCGCAATAGCCGGTCAGCAAATTGAGGCCGACCGCCGCCAGGCTGAGCGCCAGGAATGGCAGCAGGATCGCCTCGACCAGATAGCCCGAAGCATAGGCAGGGACCACGCCGTAGGCGACGACGAACAGGGCGGTCGGCAATGCCAGCTTCTGAACGAGTTTCGCCCAGTCGACTGGAAGCCTTGCGGTGTCGAGAGCTTGCACGGCCATGGTTCAGACCCTTTCGACGGTTTTCTGGCCAAACAGGCCGGAGGGGCGCACCAAAAGCACCACCAGCGCCAGCGCATAGGCGAACCAGCCCTCGATGCCGCCGCCGACGAACGGGCCGAGATAGACCTCGGCCAGCTTCTCGCTGGCGCCGATGATGAGGCCGCCAACGATGGCGCCGAGGATGGAATCGAAGCCGCCAAGCACCAGCACCGGCAGCGCCTTCAGCACGATCAGCGACAGCGAGAACTGGACGCCGAGACGCGCGCCCCACAACAGCCCGGCGACCAGCGCGACGAAGCCGGCCGCCGTCCACACGGTGCCCCAGATGCGAGGCAGCCGCAGCCCGACGGCGAGGGCCGCGAACTGATCGTCGGCGACGGCGCGAAACGCAAGGCCGATCCGCGTCCAATAGAAGAAGGCGCTGAGGCCTGCGACCATGGCGGCGGCGATCGCCGCCGCCAGCAGGTCGAAGGACGAGATCAGTACGCCGCCGACCTCGAAGGGGGTGTCGTCGATGCCGAGGTCGAGCCCGTGCACCTGCGTGCCCCAGATAAGCTGGGCGGCACCTTCGATGATGTAGGAGAGGCCCAGCGTCGCCATGAACAGCGTCATCGGCGAGCGGTTGACCAGCGGCCTGAGCACGGTCCGCTCGATGGTGAAGCCGAGCGCGACCATGACCGCGAAGGTGATGAGCAGCGAAAGCGCGAAAGGGACGCGGCGTTCGACCAGGCTGACGAAAGTGAGTGCTGCAAACAGCACCATCGAGCCTTGCGCGAAGTTCAGCACGCCCGAGGTCTTGTAGATCAGCACGAATCCGATGGCGACGAGCGAGTACATGACGCCCGACAGCAGGCCTCCGACCAGCACCTCGATGACGAAGAGGAAATCATAGTAGCTCATCAGATGCCCTCGCCGTCTTCGCCCTCGGCGGTGCCGAGATAGGCCCGGATCACCGCAGGATCGGCGCGCACCTCGGCCGGCGTGCCGTCGGCGATCTTGCGGCCGTAGTCGAGCACGGCGACGCGGTCGGAGAGGCCCATGACGACGCCGATGTCGTGCTCGATCAGGATGATGGTGACGCCGTGCCGGTCGCGCGCGGCGCGCACGAAGCCGGCCATCTCGGCCTTCTCGGTCGCCGTCATGCCGGCCATCGGCTCGTCGAGCAGCAGCAGCTTCGGCTCGGCGACCAGCGCGCGCGCCAGCTCGACCCGCTTCTGCAGGCCGTAAGGCAAGGTGGCGACGAGGCGGTCGGCGACGCTTTCGAGATGCAGGAAGGCGACTATCTGATCGGTCTTTTCGGCGATCATGGCATCCTCGCGCCGGGCGCGTGGCAGGCCTGCAATGTGTTCGACAAAACTGGCGCGCCTGGTGTGGACGCGGCCGGACGCGATGTTGTCACGCACCGAAAGCCCGCCGAACAGCGCCAGGTTTTGGAAGGTTCGTGCAACGCCCAGTCGCGCCAGACGGTTCGCCGGCACCCGGGCAAATGGCTGTCCGTCGATCGTGATCGTGCCGTGGTCGGCGTGGTAGAGGCCGCTGATGATGTTGATCAGCGAGGATTTGCCGGCGCCGTTGGGGCCGATCACCGCGCGGATCTCGCCGCTCTTGACCTCAAGGTCGACATCGCTCAATGCCGTGACGCCGCCAAAGGAAATACCGATCCCATTCAGCGTCAGGATCGCATCAGCCTTTGCCGACAGGCGCGCCCGGCGCGTGTCCTCCACGGGGCCAACACCAGCAAGAATGCGGGAAATTTCGGGCGCGCGCTCGTATGCGGCGGCTCCCAGCGAAGCACCAATCATGAAACGTCCCTGTTTTTGAAGGAGAGCTGGCGGTGGCCCGAAGGCCGCGCCTGACCTATTCCGCGGCGACAAGCTCCCTGTCGCGAGCTGCTTCCAGTTCGCGCACCAATGGGATGACGCGCTTGCCGAAGAACTCGACCTCTTCCTGGAAATGCAGGAAGCCGAGCAGGATCAGGTCGGCGCCGGCATCCTTGAGCTTCAGGATGCGTTCGGCGATCTGTTCAGGCGTGCCGATGAGATTGCTGCGGAAGCCGTCATTGTATTGCACGAGATCCTCGAAGGAGGATTTCGCCCAATTGCCTTCGCCTTCCGGCGAGGCCTTGCCGGCATTCTTGACCTGATCGGCAAAGCCCTGCACCGCCTCCGGATTCGCCTTGGCGATGATCTCGTCGAGCACGGCGCGCGCTTCCTGCTCGCTCTCGCGGGCGATGGCGAAAGCGTTGACGCCGATCCTAACCTTGTGGCCGTTGGCTTTCGCCTTGGTGCGGATGTCGTCGACCTGCTTCCGGATCTCCTCCGGGGTATTGCCGTTGGTGAAATACCAATCGGAGACACGAGACGCCATGTCGCGAGCGGCTCGCGACGAGCCGCCTTGGAATATCTCGGGCAAGGGCTCGATCGGCTTCGGCTTCATGGAATAGTTGGTGAAGCGGTAGAAATCGCCCTTCAGCGTGAAACTGTCTTCCGTCCAGATGCCGCGCAACGCTCGGATAAATTCCTCCGACCGGCGATAGCGCTCGTCATGATCGAGCCAGAGTTCGCCAATCGCGGCGAACTCGCCTCGGAACCAGCCGCTGACGACATTGACGGAGACGCGGCCATTGGTCAGGTGGTTGATGGTAGCGATCTGCTTGGCCGCCAGCGCAGGGTTCCACGGGCCGGGCAGGATCGCTGCGATAACCTTCAGCGTTGTGGTCGCGGCAAGCAAGGCATGACTGAACGAGACTGATTCGTGCTGGTTGTCGGCCCCATAGCCGGCCGTGAAACGGATCTGGCTCAGCGCATAGTCGAACCCGTTGGCCTCGGCAATCTGGGCGAGCTTGCGGTTGTAGTCGATATCCCAACCTGTCCGCTGCTCAATGTTGGAGATCACCAGGCCGCCGGAAACATTCGGGACCCAGTAGGCGAATTTGATGGCGTCGGAATGCGAACTCATGTCGTCGTTTCCCCTGTTGATTGGCTCAGCCGACGCGGGTGGCGACGGCAGCATTTGCGTGACTGGAGTTGAGCAAGGAGACCGCGTCGGTGGCAGCCCTTGCAATGCGCTCGATGATGGCTGCGCCGACGATTTCGCCATCGACGAAATCGTCGGGCGCGCCGTAGACGCCCGTAGGGACGGTGACAGCGCCAAAAAAGCCGAACAATGGCCGGAGCTGATGTTCGAGGACCAGGCCATGGTATGGGCTCCCGCCGGTCGCGGCGAGAAGCACGGTCTTGCCCGTCAACGCGCGATAATCGACCAGGTCGAACAGGTGCTTGAGGGCGCCAGTGTAGGAAGCCCTATAGACAGGCGTTCCGACCACGAGCAAATCGGCCTTCTCGACACGCTGGATAATCGCTTCTCCAGATGCGCCAAGTGCGCCGCGGGATAGTCCGGCGAAAAGTGAGGGTGCCGCCTCCGTGATCTCGATCAGACCGGTGTCTGCAGGCACGCGCAACGCGACCGCCTTGACCAGCGCATTGACCACCGCCGTGGTGCGGGACGGGTTGCTTACGCCGCCCGATATTCCGAGAACCGATAATCGTGCCAAGTCATCAATCTCCCACACTTTGCATGCGCGCTAGGCCGCACCAAACCAGATCAAACGATATTCTATTAAATCTGTAGAGCTAAGGTACTTTGTTCTGATGTTTTGACGTCAATGGGAAAAACGGCGCTGTTACCCACATGGCAAAGGGGTGGAATCTTTAACGATCGGCTAAAACCCACAGTTACGACAATCAAGCTGCCGGTACCTATCGCGGTCCGTCTCTCATAAATTCACTGCAGATATCGTGGAGCTTGAGACTTTTATCGCAGATCCAAAGTGACGCCGCAGAGGCAGCTCGACCGCAGATGAGACCAAAGAAGTGACTTCGCGCCAAGCCAGAGAGCACCTGAGCACAGTAATAACTGACTGACGTACACGTCTCCTTCGCCTACCGTTTTCCAAGGACGCCAAGCTCGCAACTTGAGGCGCTTGCTACCGAAGGGTGTCGCTTCATTGTTTGATTAGACCCGCTTCTCTTTATGCGTACCGAAGATCCCGACGGCGGAGATTTGAACAGCATCACGCGCCGGCGGTCGGCTGCTGCGCGGCAGCGAGCAGCTAATCCTCGATCTCGACGTCGGCGTTGTAGTGATGGGAGGAAAAGCCGGGCACTATGGCGCCCTCCAGCAGCTTCCCCTTCGACAGAAGTCCAGCATCCTCGAGCGCCTCGAAATCCGGCAGGTCGCGCAGCGTGTCGAGCCCGAACTCCACCAGGAACTCTTTTGTCGTCACGTCGGTGTAGGGCGCGCCTGGGGTCGGGCTGCGTGGACCGGAGGCGATGAGCTTCGCACCACGCAGATGGCCGACCAGGTCGCGGCTGATCTCCTTGCCGAAGAATGGCGATAGCTCTCCACGGGTGATCGGTTGGAAATAGGCGATGCACATAACACCAGCACGTCCGACTGGGTCAGGTCTACACCACGCACGCTGTCTCCGACGGCCTTGCCAAATGCACTGCGGATGGCGTCGGCATAGGCCGGGCGGGTCAGGTGTTTCCAGCCGCCGGCGACGGAGACCAAATCATAGGGGCCGGCCGCGCAACTCTTCGCGGATATCGTCGATTAGCAGATCGATGCTGCAGTTCTTGCCGACGATCCGCGCCAGCGTCGCACGGCCAACGGGCTCGCTGGCTGCAAAGATCGTCGCCTCGACGCGCTGCATCCATTCGCGCCACCGCGCCTCCGGCGGCAGATGATCCAGCTCCCGATCAAACAGCTGGTCAGCTGATCGACGGTCGTAACCCGACCAAACCCACCACTAACGTGTATGCAGCGTCCTGCGCACATATTTTACTTACGCGTAGTGGCGCGGCGTCGGAGGCCGACTGCTAGGAAGCGGTCGAGCATTGCATTCACCTGGTCAGCCACTTCGATGGTGTTGAAATGGCCAGCTAACAACGTCTTGGCCAGGATGAGCTGCGAACAACGAGCCTTTAGCCAGTCGAGATCCCGGGTAGCGTTCACTAACGGCACAGTATCAATCGGTCCTGAGTCTCGGCAAAATAGGAACCGACTGATGCTGAAACACGATGGTCTGTAAGAGGCACCAAGTGGGGATAAATGTCGACTTGGCCCGGTGCAGAAGCATCGGCGGAATGACGTGGATGCGTAAAGCCAGTCGGCAAGATGCCGACGCGGCCGAAGGTGAACTTGAAGGATCTAAATGTCTGAGCAGGATCGGACCGCCAGTATCAAAGCGGCGATCAGACAACGCGCCTATTTGCCACCATAGCCTCCAATTCGTCAACGAGACCGGAGGCGGCCATTTCATCTTTCATGGCACCGCCCAAGCGTCGGGCCTCATCCCGGTAACACGGTTCCTGAAGTAGCCGAGTGACGGCGTCGGCGATCTCGGCCTCACGAGCACTCGACGGTAGGCGTAGACCAGCTCCCTTCGACACAACTCGTGCGGCATTATCCCCTTGGTCGCGCCCTTTCGGGAGCACCAATTGCGGCAGACCGTTTATCAACGCGCGGCTGACGGTGCCGTGGCCGCCCTGCGTCACGACGAGGCAGACTTCCTTCATCACTAGGTCATGCGGTGCACCGTGCAGCGGATGCACGTTCCTGGGGGCCGCCAGTTTTCTCGAGTCAACATGGGGGCCGATGGTCGCTACTGCGTCCACGTCCAGCGTACCCAGTGCGCTGATGATCCGCTGAACCAATTCGTCTTGACCCTGAGCCCCGGTGCTGCAGGCGACAAGCACACGAGGTCGACCGGAGTCCATAGGCCAGGGAGCCTCCCAACCCTTCGACCAATTCGGTTGATCGAGCAGCGGCCCGACATAACGAACGTTATCGGGCAGAGAGTCGGCTGCAAAGTCGAAGGTCTGGCTGATCGCGAGCAAGTACCGATCGGCACGCTGGAACAAATCCACCGTCTTGTCTAAGCCGCAGAGGCCGAGGCCGGCGCGCGCCTCGTTTAAAAGTGGAAGGAACTGGTTCAAAAAGCACGCCCAGCCTTCGCTCGCCGCAGCGGCCGCGATCCGCTCTTTTGGCGTTTGCGGCTGCACGAACCCGCTGGTGATCGGCGGAGTCCCTGGGAGAGGGCGAAGGCTAACATGGGGTGCCAACATTGCGATAGGCACGCCCGCAGCTTCGGCGCCCAATACCGCACCGAACAATAGATCGATGGCAATGACAGCATCCGTCGGGATGCGGCCGATCTCATCCCGGATATCGGCCGCATAAGCTGGCGCGGGGCCGAACACCGCCTTTTGAAACCAGTCACGGATGTCCGAAGAGTCAGTCGGATCCGCGTCGATGCCTGTCGGGGCGCGCCGCCAGAACACGAATTCGCAGTCCGCCGAAGCCACTTCACTCTGCATCACTGGATCAGCCATGATGCGGACGCTATGGCCGCGCCGTTGCAGTCTTCGGGCCGCAGTCAGCAACGGACTCAGATACCCGACGTCCCCCAGGACGCAAGCAGGAAGCTATACACAACAACACCTCACCTTAATTGTGAATGGAACCGAATTCGTTCGAAATCAGGCGACCACCAACCAATACCTGACCGATGACGGTGACCCTCATGGCGAGGACGGGTATGACTCCGCTTTTCAAAGCGTAGCTCTCGCCCCCCGGCAGAATACCACCCAGGACCTTGATCGCACATCATGACGCACTCCAAAGGCCCCGCGTTCGCTGAGCTGACAGAGCGGCAGGACCAACAAGAAGCAGATTCCGTAGTATGCCACGATGACCTGGACTGGCGCACCGAGGTAGTTCAGGATTGAGCCAGGCGCGACCAAAACAAGGGCACGAATTGCGACTCTGGCAATGGCCTGTCTACCTGCAACCCCCGACTTCGGCGCCTTGCGACCGGTAATCAGGAGAATCGAAAAAACAGCCAATACGGCAAACAGGGCGGACGACCGCCCATGGGTTGGTTCCATCAGAAACCCGACTAGTCCTCCTTCGCCGGGGTCGGGACCGAGATGGGCGGCACACATCCCGAAGACAGCCAGGCCCGGAGCGAGGTCGATGCCGACCAGCCGATCTACGACCGACCCATGGCTCGCGCCGGCCATCGGGGAGTTCTCGGCTGGCGGTGCCTGTGCTATGCTGGGCTCCTTCCTTGGTTATGTCGATCGCGGGGTCCGCGACAGGAGAGCCGGTCGGCTGCTGCCGTCGTCTCACCCTCAAGGGTGCAAATCTCGTTCCAATCTGACGGATCGAGCCGGCGACAGAAGTTTATGCTTGCTGTTCAGCTCTTTAGCCGACGGCAAACAACACATCGGCTTACCAAGCCTGTGGCGCGGACCTGACAAACCCCACACAGCGTGTCGCGGGGCCGCCATCTTGAGGCAATGGCGGTGAACCGGCGAGATGCCAATCAGCGTGAGCGTACCTGGTATGTGGCCTGCATACGGGTGCGAGATATTCTGATTGTCCCCCACACCCTCAGGCGTCAAAAGACTCCTGGTTCAGCTCTATCGATCTGCGTCAGTATGAAATTCCCGAGCTGGAGCTTCGTCCTTTGCGCGTCGGGAAACGCAGCCGCTGGCCTCCCGGCCTAACGAGCAGTCTTCCGACATGTTTGCCGCCGAACAGCGGTGCATTGAGGAAAGTGCCCCACCGGTCGTCTGGCGCCGGCCCAGTTAGCACGACGCTGATCGGCTGGGCGACCCTCTCGATGTTGTCGTGACGTCAGAGAGCCACGTTGAGCATCCGGAGGTGGTCGGTGCCGGAGCGCGTCGGAGCGTCATCCTTCACAAGCTGATGGAGGAGCTTCTCACGGGCGAGCTCGCGGGAGAGACTAGACGCAAGCGCGTCCCGCGCGCGCGAACTGCTCGATCAACTGATCTCAGACGACGACGAATCTCGGCCAGATTCCAAAGAGAGGCCGCAGCGGCGCTTCGCGGGCTCGCGTTACCACAGATCGCAGAACTGTGATCTCGCCTTGTGCCCGAGATCGCAATCTGAGCTCGCGACGAAGCATATCGCCGGACGGGC
The DNA here is from genome assembly GCF_003952585.1 of Mesorhizobium sp. M6A.T.Cr.TU.016.01.1.1. NCBI lineage: Bacteria > Pseudomonadati > Pseudomonadota > Alphaproteobacteria > Hyphomicrobiales > Phyllobacteriaceae > Mesorhizobium > Mesorhizobium sp. M6A.T.Cr.TU.016.01.1.1. Next base: position 3,240,247 of record NZ_CP034452.1, on the reverse strand, counting down.
CAATGCCTTCGCGATCATGAAAGGACGGGTCGACGCCACGATCAATTGGAAATCGGACGTGAATCCCACGCCTACGGTCCGCGAGGCGCATGTGCAGCAATTGCGCGATTACCTTTCTGCGACCGGCGCCGAACGCGGAGCGAGCGGCGAGGTCACCTGGATCCAACGGCGGACGCATTAGGCGCTCGCGATCAATAGTATCCTCAGGATCGATTGCAGCGCTTCCGAAGTAAGTACCGCCAATTAAAAGTCGGTTGCCTTTTTCCATCGCCGCCTCACACATCGTGTTGGGGCTGAAGAGCTACCTGCAAATCCTCGCAGCGGGCGCGGCCACATCCCTGATTTTACAAATTAACACGTCTTGATTTTTAGAAAATGCCACGTGCGATGATGGCGCCGCCAAAAAACAATGTCACGAGAGATGATCATGCCTGAGGTAAATGGTCCGCCAAAGTTTGGAACGGTATACCGGTTGAATGATGGATACACCAGGCCGGATAAGGGCTTCGGGTTCCGGACGACGAAACTAATCGACAGATACGCGCTGCGCTTGAGGAAACTGCATGCGCGTTACGGTTATGACCATCCAGGGATGCCGGACATGATCTTGAATAGTGACATTGCAGGCCAAAGAGCGGCCGAGGAGCTAGCAGAGGGCCTGAAATCGCAGGGCAAGCAGCAATACGAAGACAGGTCGAGGGAACGCGAACGAGATATGTCTCGTTAGGTCGCACGTTGCAGCAAGGGTGCCGTCGGAAGGCAATCCGCCGTGTCCTGAACGAGGTAACCTGCACTTTTCGAGAATTGCCACGGCGGTACCCTATTTTCGGCTGTGAAGCACACGAGACCCGCGACGTGAGACCCAGTTGCTCAATGCCCAGTTGCTCAATGAGCTTTCTTACGAATAAGGGAGAATTTCCGCGGCCGGACTCTCTCTGAGTGGGCGTGCATGACTGCCAACGGAAGGTCTTGCACGCACCCTTGCGATCTTGAGCAATGGTCGCCATGACTTTCTTCTTGCAGGCTTTTGAGTGGCCCAGCCTGCGATCACCAGACCCCACCGACTCTAAAGAGCGTGGCAGACGGGATAGTCGAGGTTGCCCGGGCACAATCACGCTCAAGGCTTGCGCCGCCCAGAGGACACGCTGAAAAGGCAGCATGGGGGCGCGAGCACGCCATTCACGAGAGATTCGACATGAAGACCATGCAAGAAAAAGACATTCCCGCATTCGTGCAAGCAGTTGTGGACGCCGGCTGCAACATTTGCGCGATTGGCAACTTGGGATACGTCTTTGGCGATGCTGATTTGACGCCGGCGCAACGGAGGGCCGTCGAGCCACAGCTGCGTAGGATTGCTGAAATCTACGGCCAACGCGATCATCTCATGGACGAGATAGCTGTATATCTGCGGTCGATCGGACGCCATGTCGAGGTTGAGCCGAAGACAGGTGTTTCCTGATGGCCGCGATCGCGTTCCGTAGTCGCCATTTCTATTGGGTAACGAGAAGCCGTCTTCCAACATCTGAATCATAAGGGAGGTGACCCGCAAGGCCGCTCTCGAGACCGCAAGTCTGAGCCGCTGACGCATGGCGATAACCAGACTGTCCGAACTGGGCGGCGATATTCTTCGCGTCGATGCCTTCCTCGACCAGGTCGCGGTAGGCGGCGATCTCATCTACCGCATGCATAGCCAAGCCAGGGAAGTTTTCGGCAGGGGAATTCAGACTGGAGGGCACGGCCGACCCGGCCGCCAACGACCCCGCAGGGATTGCCATGTACGGCAACGCCAACAGCAGGCGGATCAATACTCGGATAATGGCGGCCGGATATGTAGCGATCGATCGCCGCACCAACATGTCAATGCAATAGCTTAGTTGCTTTCAAAGGCGGTCGTACGATCTGCAAGCAAGCTAAACGATTGCGTCAACTCTTCCTCGCAGAGCGAAAACTCCGCGGCCCACGCGATTTCTCTGCTGGAACAGCGGCACATCCTCAGCGCCAGGACACGGCCGCCGCCGTCGGGTTTTACGAAGCCGGTGATTGCATAAGTTGCCCGCAAGATGTCATTGGTATCGGGAACGCCGCCGATGCTGCATCCTGAATCGAGCGGCCGCCCGCACCTGCCAGCCCGACGACCAGATCATTATCTGCAACTCCATCTACCTGGACGAGGTGCAAATCACCTCGCTGAAGCCGCGAATCGTCACCTTCGACCAGGATAACCACATCCGTGACCGCCTGAGCTACTCGGTCGATCCGACGCACATGGCCGATACAGTTTCTCCATCCTTCACGAAGCGAAAGAGGCTTTGGCCATTCCAGCCCTGGTCTCCGGGGCGTGACTTGTCCCCGATGCATGCGCGAGCTCTCCGCCCGGTTTTGACAGGCCGCCGGTCATCGCCACCGGCCGAAGGCGCCCGAATGCGCTTGACAAGATAGCGTCGGCCCGTCCAACCTGACGCATTCACCAGGGGAGTCCCGGCAAGGGGCTGAGATACTGCTTGCTTTCGCGGCGCAGTGACCCGTTGAACCTGATCCAGTTCATACTGGCGTAGGGACGGTGCAAGCGCTTTGCGGGAATTTATGCCCGAGGTCCTGTTTCGGCAGGTCGACAGAAGCGTCTTTTCATCCTTCCGGCACAGAACTGGGTCTCCAATGCATGAGCAAAGGAGCCTCAAGATGAATGCCCTCACCCCAGCCGTGTCGACGGGACCGCTGCCCGCCTCACGCAAGATCCACAAATCCGGCATCCTCCACCCGCAGATCAAGGTGCCGGTGCGCGAAATCTCCGTCCATCCGACAGCGGGCGAGCCGCCCGTCACCGTCTACGATCCGTCCGGCCCCTATACCGACCCGGCTGTCGAAACCAGCATTGAAAACGGTCTTGCCCGGCTTCGCCACGAATGGATCACCGCGCGCGGCGATGTCGAGGCCTATGACGGCCGCCACGTGCGGCCGGAGGACAACGGATTTGTGACCGGTGAGCGCCTGACGCCGGAATTTCCCATTCGCAGCCGGCCACTCAGGGCCAAGGCAGGCAAGGCGGTGACCCAACTTGCCTATGCGCGCGCCGGCATCATCACCCCCGAAATGGAGTTCGTCGCCATCCGCGAGAACCTCGGCCGTCAGATGTCGCGCGGCAAGCTGCAGCGCGACGGCGAAGCCTTAGGCGCGGCCATCCCCGATTTCGTCACGCCGGAGTTCGTGCGCGATGAGGTGGCACGCGGACGCGCGATCATTCCCGCCAACATCAATCATCCCGAGAGCGAACCGATGATAATCGGCCGCAATTTCCTGGTGAAGATCAACGCCAATATCGGTAACTCGGCGGTCACCTCCTCGATGGCCGAAGAGGTCGAAAAGATGGTCTGGGCGATCCGCTGGGGCGCCGATACGGTGATGGACCTGTCGACCGGCCGCAACATCCACAACATCCGCGACTGGATCGTGCGCAATGCGCCGGTGCCGATCGGCACGGTGCCGCTCTACCAGGCGCTGGAGAAGGTGGGCGGCATCGCCGAGGATCTGAGCTGGGAGGTCTATCGAGACACGCTGATCGAGCAGGCCGAACAAGGCGTCGACTACTTCACCATCCATGCCGGTGTGCGGCTGCATTACATCCCGCTGACCGTCGACCGGGTCACGGGCATTGTCTCGCGCGGCGGCTCAATCATGGCCAAATGGTGCCTGCACCATCACCGCGAAAGCTTCCTTTACGAGCACTTCGCCGAAATCTGCGACATCTGCCGGGCCTATGACGTGTCCTTTTCGCTCGGCGACGGTCTTCGTCCCGGCTCGATCGCCGACGCCAATGACGCAGCACAATTCGCCGAGCTGGAAACGCTTGGCGAGCTGACGCAGATCGCCTGGGCGAAGGATTGCCAGGTAATGATCGAAGGCCCCGGCCACGTGCCGATGCACAAGATCAAGGAGAACATGGAAAAGCAGCTCGCCGTCTGCGGCGAGGCGCCCTTCTACACGCTTGGACCGCTGACGACCGACATCGCCCCGGGCTATGACCACATCACCTCGGGCATCGGCGCCGCCATGATCGGCTGGTTTGGCACCGCCATGCTCTGCTACGTCACGCCGAAGGAGCATCTCGGCCTTCCCGATCGCAACGACGTCAAGATTGGCGTGATCACCTACAAGATCGCCGCCCATGCAGCCGACCTGGCGAAGGGCCATCCGGCCGCGAAAGTCAGGGATGATGCCCTTTCCCGCGCGCGCTTCGAGTTCCGCTGGGAGGACCAGTTCAACCTGTCGCTCGACCCCGAAACCGCGCGCTCCTTCCACGACCAGACCTTGCCCAAGCAGGCGCACAAGATGGCACATTTCTGCTCGATGTGCGGGCCGAAATTCTGCTCCATGCGTATTTCTCACGACATCCGCGCCGAGGCACAGAAAGAGGGCATGGGGGCAATGGCGGCGAAATATCGCGATGGCGGCGATCTCTACCTGCCGGTAGACGAGACCGGCGTACGGGTCATGCCAGAGGCGCCGGAAGCGTCATGAGGGTGCTGGTCAAAGGGGCCGGCGTTGCCGGCCTCACCGCGGCCTTCGAACTCACCGCCCGCGGCGCGACGGTCACAGTCGCCGAGATCCGGCATGGCCTTGGCGGCAATGCATCGTGGTTCGCGGGCGGCATGCTGGCGCCATGGTGCGAGTGTGAAAGCGCCGAGCAGCCAGTGCTGGATCTCGGACGCGATGCCGCCGGCTGGTGGGATGCAGTTCTGTCCGGCCAGTTGACACAGGCCGGAACGCTGGTTGTTGCTGCACCGCGGGATGCGGGCGAGCTTGACCGGTTCGCCAGCCGCACGTCCGGCCATCGGCGTGTCGATGAAGACGAGATTGCACTCTTGGAACCCGATCTCGCCGGCCGCTTCCGGCGCGGACTGTTCTTCCCCGATGAGGCTCATCTCGACCCGCGCCAGGCGATGGCGGCACTTCATGACAAGCTTGCAGCCATGGGTGTCGAATTCCACTTCGGCACCGACGCCCGGCATGTTTCCGGCTTCGATCGTCAGATCGATTGCACGGGGATGGCGGCAGAAGACGACGGGCTGCGCAGCGTTCGCGGCGAGATGCTGATCCTGCGCACGCCGGACATTTCGCTGTCACGCCCGGTCCGGCTGCTTCATCCGCGCTTTCCGCTCTACGTGGTGCCGCGTACCGATCACCGTTTCATGGTTGGCGCGACGATGATCGAAAGCCAGTCCACAGGACCGGTCACGGCGCGATCGATGATGGAGCTGCTGGGTGCCGCCTATGCCCTCTATCCGGCCTTGAGCGAGGCCGAGATCGTTGAAACCGGTGTCGGCGTCCGTCCGGCCTTTCCCGACAACCTGCCGCGCGTCGAAACGAACGGCGAGATCATAGCAATCAACGGGCTCTATCGTCACGGCTTTCTCCTCGCCCCCGCCATGGCGCGCCAGGCTGCCGACCTGGTTTTCAGTCAAAACAGAACCAAGGAGCTTGCCCATGAAACTAATGGTCAACGGCGAAGCGCATGAGGTTGCCGCCACCACGCTGGCGGAGCTACTTGCCGCGCTCGACTATGAGGGCGATTGGCTGGCAACGGCCGTCAACAGCGACCTCGTGCACAAGGCCAACCGGGCGGAGTTTCGATTGAGCGACGGTGACCGGATCGAAATCCTCTCGCCCATGCAGGGAGGCTAGCATGTTCGATCTTCTCGGGACGACACTTCCCTCCCGCCTGCTTCTCGGCACGGCTCAGTATCCTTCGCCGGCCATCCTTGCCGATGCGATCACGGCGTCAGGCACGTCGGTAGTGACCGTCTCCTTGCGACGTGAGATGGCAGGCGGTAGGGCCGGCGAAAAATTCTGGTCGCTGATCCGCTCGCTTGGCACGAGAGTCCTTCCCAACACGGCAGGCTGCCACTCCGTCAAGGAAGCGGTCACAACCGCGAAAATGGCGCGCGAAGTGTTTGGGACGAGCTGGATCAAGCTCGAAGTGATCGGCAACCACGACACTCTACAACCGGACGTGTTCGGCCTGGTTGAAGCCGCCCGCATTCTTTCCGAGGACGGCTTTTCGGTATTCCCCTATACCACCGACGACCTTGTTGCCGCCGAGCGGCTGCTTGCGGCGGGCTGCAAGGTCTTGATGCCGTGGTGCGCACCAATCGGTTCCGCCATCGGGCCGATCAACATCATGGCGCTACGCTCGATGCGCAGACATTTCCCTGGCGTCCCGCTGATCGTGGATGCCGGGCTCGGACGGCCGTCGCACGCGGCGACCGTCATGGAACTGGGCTTTGACGCCGTGCTCCTGAACACGGCGGTCGCCAAGGCGGCCGATCCGGTGGGCATGGCGCGAGCATTCGGCAAGGCGGTCGAAGCCGGTCGTGAAGCCTTTCTTTCCGGAATGCTCGAACCGCGCGAGGTCGCGGTGCCGTCGACGCCGACATTCGGCAGAGCGGTTTTTTCATGAAGCTCGATCCCTTCTACCTGATCGTCGACAGCGCCACCTGGATCGAAAGGTTGGCGCCGCTCGGCGTCAAGCTGGTTCAGCTTCGCATCAAAGCCATGGATGAACCCGGGCTGCGCGCGGAGATCCGCAAGTCGAAGGCCTTGTGTGTCCAACACAAAAGCCAGCTCATCGTCAATGATCATTGGCGCCTGGCAATCGAGGAAGGCTGCGATTTCGTGCATCTCGGCCAGGAGGATTTGCAAACGGCCGACCTCTCGAGGATACGGGCAGCCGGCGTCAGGCTCGGATTGAGCACGCATGATCATGTCGAGCTGGAAACGGCCATGTTTGCCGAGCCCGAGTATGTCGCGCTCGGTCCGATCTATCCCACCATCTTGAAGAAAATGAAGTGGGCACCGCAAGGGCTAGAGCGGATCAGCGAGTGGAAGCGGCGGGTGGCGCCGATCCCATTGGTCGCCATCGGCGGCCTCAACCCCGACCGCCTCGACGGCGTCTTTGAGGCCGGCGCCAACAGCGCCGCAGTGGTCACGGACATCACGTTGAGCTCCGACCCTGAAGCGCGCACGCGAGAATGGATCGAAAAGACGGACCGATGGCGATGAGACGAGAACCGCATGTGCTTGTCGTTGGCGGATCAGATTCCAGCGGGGGTGCTGGAATAGCACGCGACATCGAGACGATCTCTGCCATTGGCGTGCGCACCTGTCTCGCCGTCACAGCGCTAACGGTGCAAACGCACGACGCCGTGATCGAAATCCATCATTCGCCTCCCAGCCTGGTGGCCAATCAGATGTGCGCCGCGCTGCAGGCCAACGACGTGGCCACAATCAAGATCGGCATGCTGGCGACTGCCGAGATCATTGTTGCCGTTGCCGCAATGCTGCGCAAATTTCCGCAAGTGCCGGCAGTACTCGACCCTGTGCTGGCCTCCACTTCAGGCCGCCCACTTCTAGAAGCAGGCGCTATCGCCGCCATGAAGCGCGATCTGATGCCGCTTTGCTGCATTGTCACGCCCAACCTCCCTGAACTGGCGCTCCTTATTGGCTCCGAACTGGCATCGGATGAGCACGGAGCGCTGCAACAAGGACAAAGATTGCTGGCCGCCGGTCCTCAAGCCCTGCTGATCAAGGGTGGGCATGCGTCGGGACCCCGGTCGACTGATATTCTGTTGCGTTCCGATCAACAACCAATCCGCTTCGATGCACCGCGGCTTGCCACATCGATGCGCGGGACAGGTTGCATGCTGGCCAGCGCGATTGCGGCGCATCTGGCGAAGGCGAAGCCGCTCGAAGACGGCGTGCGCGAAGGCAAGCTGTTTGTGTTCGAGAAGCTTCAGAAATGCCGGCTGAATAAGCACAACGTTCTGCGTCCAGCCAAGCAGACCCATTTTCCAGAATTTTTCCCGTAGCGAGACTAAAGAAGGGGCTACTGCTTCTCTATGCCATCCTTACAACGCTGTGTTCCACACTGCCCTTTTATGCGACTTTGGAAGCACAAAAGGCGAACATCTAGCGGCTTATGTGTTTTCGACGTCAACAGCTCTGGGTCAGTTCGGCGACCGGCCGGCATTGTGAATGCCTGGAAGGGGCCGGAAGCTGTCAGTCCGCTATTCGAGCAGAACTACCACTAAGCTGCCACTCCAAAATAAATCATCAAGCCACCTCTGCTCGCCTCCCCGATGTCGAAGGTTGATATCGCTGACCACGCTAGAGGAGACTCCCGCATCGCTGCTACGGTCCTGCGACCGCTCGCAATCTGAAAAGGTTCTCACTGCTTTTGTACAGGGCAGCCTTGTAGTTCGGGGTCCCTGATCTAGGATACGTCCGAATCTACCGTCGGATTACCGGCTTGCAGCGCCGCAACAAATGTCCTTTTCACCATGGAACGTCACACCGTCGTCGTCGAGGGCACCTTAGCCTTTCGCATGCAGCGTGTCGCAGCCGCGCAAGCGGGTGACCACGGTCTCGACGTCGCCACAGTCCCGCTGCTCGCTGCGCGCCTCGCAGGTGGTTTCAGCCGACTGGCCGATCACCCAACCCTTGTGCCGATCGTTGCTCGAGCACTCGCAGAGATTACTTTTGAAGAGCTCGAAAAGGTCAAGACAAGGCCTGGCATGGCACGGGCGGTCCTCTCGAGTCTGGAGCGTGTGTGGGCGGCCGACATTGGCTTTGACGATCCACTCTATCCGAGCGCTCGGCTGAACGACCTTGGTCGCATCGAAGCCTATCTACGCGAGCATCTTCCAATCGGCGCGCTGTTGCCTGTGGATCTGCGCGATCGCGCGCTTGCGCGCGTCGCTCATGCGCGCGCTGTCGTCGGCCCTCTTCATCTCCACCGTCTTATTTCCGTCGACCCGCTCTGGCGGCCGCTCGTCAAAGCCCTTGCCTCGGTCATCGAAATCACCTGGGAAGCGCCAGGCACGCAAGACAAAAGCTGGTTTCCTGGCACGATCCTGGCGACGAACTTGCAGCCTCGTGAACATCTGACCTGTGAGGTTTGCGCCGATCCCCGCGCGGAGGTGGTTGAAGCGCTTCGCTGGGCGCGCGAATTGTTGAGCGACGGCGTGACGCAAGCATCCGACATCGCGATCGCTAGCGCTGACTTGAGCACTTGGGATGATCACATGCTGGTCCTCGCGGCGGACGCGGATCTCCCGATCCATTTCGCCAGCGGCGTTTCAGCCCTGAGCACGCGCGCCGGCCAGACCTGCGCGGCGCTCGCCGATGCGATGATCAACGGCCTGTCGCAGGATCGCATTCGCCGTCTCTCCCTGCTCTCTCCTTACCTGTCGGAGGCGCTTCCGCCTGACTGGATGAAAGGAATTCCCACCGAGGCGGGTCTCTTTGAGCCGGAGCATTGGGCGCGAAGTCTGGAGACGCTCTCCCGGACCGATGGTTCCCCGATCGCAACGGTCGTTATGCCGGTGCTTTATGGCCTTGTGGACGGCGCAAAAGCTGCGGTCAAACTCGGAAAGTTGCTCCTGCGCGGCAGCAGCCTTGGGCTCTGGCAGGAGGCCCTTCGTTTGGCGCCGGCGGCAGCAATGGAGATGACCCTAACGTCGTTGCGCATTGCGGATCAGAGCGACCCTGCCAACAATGTGGTCTGGGCGCGGGCGGCGGACCTGGTTGGTGCGCCACGCAAGCACATGCGTCTGCTTGGGCTTTCGAGCAGAAGTTGGCCGCGTGGCGACAACGCAGACCCGCTCCTGCCCGAGCATGTGCTCAACGAGCGCGAGTTGGTTGACCTGCCCCGGCTCGAGCGGGATAGGTTGGCCTTCGAGATCCTGACCGGTCATCCTGCTTCGAAGGTTACGCTGTCGCGCAGCAGGCGATCGGCCGAAGGCGCGTTCCTCGCCAAGAGCGGGTTGCTGCAGCGCCAAGTTGCCGAGCGTCCTCTTTCCCGGACGAGAGCGCCGGAGCATGCGTTCAGCGAGGGTGATCGTCTGCTGGCTCGTGCCGAGGATGCGATCGCTTTGCCGCGCATGAAGAGCGTCGTTTCCTGCTGGACGAACTGGACGCGCACGCTGGAGACAACGCCACATGACGGTGGGTTCAGGAAAGACCATCCGGCTGTTCTGCGCGCGCTGAGCTTGCCGCAATCCGCTACCTCGCTCCGGCGGCTGCTGCGGGATCCCTTGGGCTATGTTTGGCTAAGAGTGTTGGGGATGACCGCGCCTGAGCTGGCCGTTCAGCCGCTGCAACTCGATGCGGTGACCTTCGGTGAGCTCGTGCATGAATTGCTGCGCCTCGCGGTCGAGCGCATGCCCAGCCTTGTCAGCGCAACGCCAGCAGAAATCGATAGCGCGCTTGAGGCAGCAGCCAACAGCATCGCGGAGCACTGGCCGCTGACCCGGGCAGTGCCGCCGAGGTTGCTCTGGCTGGACACGATCGAAGAGGCACGGCGACGGGCCCGCCGCGGACTCACGGTCGATGACCGCTTCGGTCCTGGTACCCACAGCTTCAGCGAGGTGCCGTTCGGCACGCCTGAATCGCAGGCAAAGCGTTCCGATCCCTGGCGCGAAGACCAAGAGGTGCTGATCGGCCGTTTCGGCATCCTCTTGAAGGGCCGCATTGACCGTGTCGACGTGAAGCCCGACCGCCGTGGCGTCCGGATGTCCGACTACAAGACCGGGAAGACGCCGCGCGATCTGCGCAACGTCATCCTCGGCGGCGGAACGGAAGTTCAGCGCGCACTCTACGCCGTCACGATCAAACAACTCATCCCCGAGGCGAGCACGATCATCTCCCGCCTCGTCTACCTCGACACCATGGAACCTCCGGCGCGTCTTGAAGGCGACATGCTCGAGCAAGCGGAAGAGACACTGCTGCGCTTCATCGATATCGCGGTCGAAGGGCTCAGAGCTGGGATCGCCTATCCCGGACCAGATGCGTTCGCAGGCTACAACCAACTCAGGATCGCGCTGCCTGCGGCGCTCGACCGCTACCAGCGGCGCAAAGATGAAGGTTTCAACGCCGCGCAGCACAAGCTCGCGCCCCTTTGGAGGGAGCGGTGATGCTGAGCGATGCTCTCGAGCGCAGTCGCGTTCTCACGGAACTCGACAGGACATTGCTGGTCGAAGCGGCCGCGGGCACGGGCAAGACGTCGCTGATTGCCGGCCGCGTCGTCATGCTGATGTTGCACGGTACGCCGCCCCGCAGCATAGCCGCGATTACGTTTACCGAACTGGCCGCCAGCGAGCTGTCGCTGCGCATTCGCGAATACGCAACCCAGCTGCTGGCAGGAGAAATCCCAAAGGTCTTGCGCGGGGCTGTGACCCTTGAGTTGCTCAACGAACGGAAGGCTGTCCTCAGGTCGGCAATCGATGCCTTCGACGAGATAACCGCGTGCACGATTCACGCGTTCTGCCAGCAGATTATCATGGCCTATGCCGTCGAAACGGGACTCGACCCCGGGTCGAGAATGATGGATGGGCCTGCGGCAGACGCGATGTTCGAGAGCGTCATCTCCAAATGGCTGTTCGAGCGTCTCTCCCTACATACAAGGGAGGGCGAGGATCCGGTCGCGGTCCTCTCCAGATTCGAGCCCTTGAAGGTCGTCAAGGATAGCTTCGACCTGGCCAAGCTCAAGCTTGAGCATCCGGGGGCCGGCACGGTTTCGGTCGACTTCTCGCTGCGAAAGGATATCGAATTTGTCGAGAGCGTCCGTGCTTTCAGACGCTGGCAAGCGGACTATCCCAAGGAACGCCGCACCGGGACCCTGGTTGGAGAGTTCGAAACCCTCGCCGCATTCTATGAGAACTGCTTCGAGACGCAGCCAACCTTTGCTCGGCTATGGGAACTTGCCGACCCGCCGCGTACTGCTTCGATGAAATGGAACGAGTTCGCTTTTAAGAAGCAGCGCAATCTCGGCTATTGGAAATCAGCCTATGGCAAGGACAAAGGACCGGAACTCGATCAGCAGGCCGAGACGCATTCCCACAACTGTGAAACGCAATTCGCAGAGCTCCTCGGCCAGATCGGCGATGCCATGGTCGATCAGATGTCACGTGCCCTCGCACCCCGTCACCGACCTCTATGTTGAGCGCAAGGGCGACGCGGCTGTCCTCGATTTCGACGACCTTCTGCTGCGCGCACATGCCCTTGTGACCAAGACCGATGTCGTGCGCGAGGCTGTGGGTCGACGCTTTACGCATATCTTGGTCGATGAATTTCAGGACACCGATCCCATCCAGGCCAGCATCCTGTTTTCGATCGCGGCGCGCGCCATGCCCGATCGCTGGCAGGATGCCGACCTTCGCGACGGGGCGCTGTTTGTGGTCGGCGATCCCAAGCAATCCATCTATGCCTTTCGTGGCGCCGACATCGACAGCTACAATCAGGCGAAGCGGACGATTGCACGCCTGGGGGACGATCGCGTTGTCCATATCGGGGCCAACTTTCGCTGCCAGCCAGGCATCATTGACTACGTGAACGCCGCGTTCCAACCGGTTCTTGATGCCGACGGTCAGCCGAGCTATGGCGCACTCACTGCCACACGCGAGGGCGCCTTCCATGGACTGCCTTCCGCGTCCCATGTGACCATTGGCGACGGTCGAACGGCGGGCATGCCCGAGCAGCGCGACGTCGAGGCGGCCGACATTGCGCGGATATGTTCCAAACTCGTTGGCGCAATCGAGATCGAAGACGAGCACGATGGCAGGCGCCGCCTCCTTGAAGCGGGCGACATTGCCCTGCTTGCTCCAACCGGCACTGACCTATGGCGCTACGAACGTGCACTCGAGGCACTCGGGCTTGCCGTCGCATCGCAGGCCGGCAAGACGCTGTTGCTCCAGCAGGAGACCCAGGACGTTCTGGCGCTGCTGCGTACGTTGGCGGATTCGCGCGACCGGCTTGCCTTCGGTGCCTTCATGCGCGGGCCCATGGTCGGTCTCAACGACGAAGAGTTGCTCGACATCGCCGAAGAAGTCCATCAGGCCGGACCAGACGCTTCACTGACGGGCCTCTTTGACATCACGACACCACCCGCTCTGGTGTCCCATCGCATCGCCAGTTCCATCCTCGAGATCCTGCAAAAACTTCGCGCGCGGGTGAACGTCACGACGCCGCGCATTTTGTTGGCCGAGGCCATCGAGCAGCTTCAACTGCGCGTCGCACTGTCTGCGCGCAGCGGCAACAACCGTGCCGCGCGCTCACTCGCCAATCTTGATCGCATCGTTGAACTCGCGCGGCCATTTGACGTCCGGGGGCTCCGGTCTTTCGTCCGTCATCTCCAGCTCGATTGGGACCGTCGCGCCTCGCGGCAGGAGGGCCGGATCGACGCGTCGAAGGACGCGGTCGAGATCGTGACCATTCACAGCGCCAAAGGCCTTGAGTGGCCGGTGGTGATCCCCATCAACATGGGCACGCGTGCAAGACCCTCCGAGCGTTTCGTTCATCGTCAATCCGACAACACGCTGCACTGGATCATCGGCGGCGTCTGTTCCTCTGCGCTCAAGCGTGCTCGCGAAGAGCAAGCGCAGCGTCAGGCGCTGGAAAATCAACGCATGTGGTATGTCGCCTCCACACGCGCCCGCGACCTGTTGGTCGTTCCCAATCTTTCGTCGGCCAAGCCAGGCGCGTGGTCGAAACTGCTCAACCTGAGATTCGACCTGCTTGAGGAATTAAAGTTCAACCAACTCGAGCCACGCACGACCGCCAATTTCGACGCGGCCGCGTCACCTCAGGACGCAGATACGTTCGCACGGCAAGCCGCAATCGTTCAGGCAGCCTCACCAGTACTGCGCTGGGTCAATCCCAGTGCCCACGATGCGGATCGTGCCGAAATCCTCGCGCCGACTATGGCGGCCGACCCGAGCGGCGCGTTCGAATACATCGAGCCCATTGGGGCCGGCAGGACTCGCGGGCTGGTTCTGCATAAGCTTATGGAGGAACTTCTGACGGGCGAACTTTCACCGCAGGATGACGTTGCCGCCCGCGCTGAACGTCTTCTCAACGAGCTTGTTGCCATCGACCCCGCGGAGGGAGCGCTCCCTGCTCCAGGCGCACTCGCGACGACCGCGCTGCAGACCTATCGGCTGCCGTATGTGCAACGTCTCTTGCCTGTCCTTGCGCCTGAACTGTCTATCTGGGGCGAGATAGGGGTCGGCAATCTTCTCGCCGGACGCGTTGATGCGATCGCAATCGAGGACGGCAAAGTCCTGGAAGTTCTGGACTGGAAGAGTGATCGCGACACAAGCCTGAACCGCGCTGCGTATGTCCAGCAGTTGCAGCGCTACCTTGAGGCAGCGTCGGCGCCACGCGGCGCGATCGTATATATGACTACCGGCGAAATCGTGCCTGTCCTACCCGCGAATTGAAGCTCACCGGCCCGGACCACAACCCTCGTTAGCCGAAAGCAGGCGTCGAACAGCATGAGCCATGGCGCCGATTGCGGATCGGATGTTTTCAAGAGTGGCGATGCTGATAGCTGCCGTTCGCTAGCAGATTGGCTCGTCCGGAGCAGAACCGAAATCTGGGGCTAACAACCGGAAGAGACCTGCACGCGCTTGGGTGAACGTTCGAATACAGTGCATTTTTTAGTCTACTTTCGGGTTCTGTGGGCCGTTTCAGTTGATCATCCTCGTCCGCACAGATGATGTGTTGACTTGGTGGGTTTAACCGCCAGTCTACAAAGGGGGGTGGCGTCATCGATTCGGCGAATGGGGATATGGACCAAGCGAGCATCGCAGTTCGCATGGCGGCGAGAGGACTGGTCGAAACGCACCGTGCGTCCCTGACCAGCCGTGAGGTCTTATCTCAAGGTCCGGGAATGTCTTCCGCTCTGCGGCGTGGAATGGCCCTTGTCTCGGCAATAGCGCTGCGGGACTGTTTTCCTTCGGACATCGCTAGCCAAGTGAATGATTTCACGACACTCGCGACGCGACCCATCCGGGAGTGGGGTCCGGTTTCTTTCGCGCGATGCGAAGAACGTAATGCCATCCTTGTGGACGAGGGATACGGCATACCCACCGCCGACTGTATCGATCTGGCAGAGATGGGAGACGAGGGGTCGATCGTAGAAGACGTTTTTCACGATAAGCTGAGAACTGCCCTGTCGAGAGTCGGAAAGAATGCGGACAGCCTTTACCGAGCGGTGCGCGAGAACATAATCCGGGGACCTTGCCGGACAAGAAGGGAAGTCCTGGCCTTCGCAAGCCAGAATCCCGAGCTTGCTTCGGAAATCCCGTCGTTCTTTTCTCCGCTGCCGGCTTCGGCACTCCATGGCAAGACATTGCGACTGTGCGCCCGTTGCAACGCTCCCCTTTTCGCCACTGCCGACCGCTCAACTTTTCCACTGGGGCGCTGTGCCGTCAGGGAATGCCGCATGTCGTGGCCTGACACTGCCGTGGGCGACGAGCACGACGTTCCTGTCCACGACGACTGGCGCATTGCGAACCCTGCCATCATGACTTTCTGGGTCGGTCCAGGCCTGCCAGAGATCGCCCTTTATGACGCACTCCGGAAAAAGAGGTCCGATGTCGTTCTTTATCCAATGTGCGATCTCGCCGACATCGGGATCGACGGAACGAAAATCGGGATCGATGTAAAGTCCTATTCGAGCGCTGCCGTTCTCGGGAAACGCTTCTCTGCGGGCATAGGCGGCTTGCTTTCCTTCCGACGCCGGATCGTGGCCGTGCCGGATTTCTGGTTACAGTCCGACCGCGATTACCTGCGTACGGCTTCGGCCGTGTCCAAGAATAAGGACGGCATAGAGTTCAAGTCCGTTTCCCAGGTGGCGGAGGCGTTTTCGTGAGAGAGCGTCCCGAAGGCTACTCAAACGTCATTGCGGTCCAGTGGCTCTGTGCCGCGGTCGAACAGTTCATAGGAACCAACGATCTGGCGGATACGCCCGGATTTCTCTCCGGCTTTTCTTCGATAACAGACCATCCCTCGCTGTCGTCTTTCGCAAGGGCCGCTTTCTCGCTGCGCCAGCTCGGTGTGAGCTACACCTCCGAGAACGAGCTCCGCCAGGCTGTCTACGACTTCCTTACCTGGGAGGAAATGAGGCGGGAGGAAGACGATAACTATGTCGACCAGCCATACAAAATCGACCCCCGCTCGAGACGCATCACCTTCATGCGCAGGGCCGGAAACGATCCCAGGATCGAACAATGGGCACAAGCCCTTGAGAGAGGCGTTCCCATCCGATTGCATGGCATGTTGCCCGCGAGCGAGGGGAGGCCGATGGGCGTCGACCCACGCGAAGCAGGAGCGCGGCGCATTACCGTCGATCTCGCCGAAGCTGCGGAACACCTGCCGGAACGCCCGTACCACAACATTTCCGCGCGCGAACGCAGCCCCGTTTTGATACCGCTAGCCGATCTGCAGGCCATCGCAGAGCATTTCGACGCCATTGATGCCGCCGATGCCAACAGGACATCCAAAGCATGGTCGAGGCGTCTTCTGGATGCCAACGGGGCGGCAAAGGTGGAGGTTCTGACCCCCGCGGCCAACAGGTCACGACTGGAGCCAGCCGATACAATCACCCTTGACGGACTCAAGCACATGATCGGCCTGCCCGGTACAGGCAAGACGACGCTTGTTACTCTTATCGTCGCCTGGCTGTACGAACGGAAACTCCGCACCGTCGTTCTGCTTCCGTCAATTGAAGTCAGCTTCAATCTCATGGCGGATTTATCAGGTTATGGTGTCGATGTCGGCCTGCTGATGGGCCAATCTCCCGACACCCGTCTCAACCATGCCCGCAAGCTGGCCGAACGCATCGGTTCCCTGGACAATGCCAGAGGTTTCGGCCGCACGGTTCCGTTCGCCGACCTTATGTCCGTGAATTGCGCGCTGGCCGGATTCGACGACAGGTACGACGACGAGCAGCCATTTCCGCATCTCGATCCACCTTGCACGCGCATTTCCCAAGCAAAGCTGAAGGCCGACGGAACGCCTCGAGATAAGGAGTCGACCTCATTTTGCCCGGTCTCCTCATGGTGCGGACGTATGAAGGCGGCACGGCAACTTGCCGAGCGCCATGTCTGGCTCGGCCATGTAATGTCGCTCGACACAAGGATGCCGCCGCATTTCGCTGAAGAGCACATCCGCCATATAGAAGCCGTTGCCCGGGCTTCGGATGTTGTTATTGCGGACGAGGTGGACGGTATCCAATCCGTCCTCGACGGCCGGGCCATCGGCGAGATCACGATATCCGGGGCGAAGTCCTCATATGAAAACAGGCTACTCGACGATCTCCTGAAGCCGATCGCTCTTGGAGAGAACGACAGAACAGGAACGAATGTCGCCGATTACGCGTCTAAGGCGACCCGTTTCATCGACCTGAACAGGTTTCTGGTCCGGTTACTGCAGAACGATCGCGCGGCATCAGGCAACCGATTCTTCGCCAGCTACGACGATGCCTTCGTCACAGGCAACAGGGTAGTCGCCGATCTTTTCGGAGACCCCGCCAAAAGCCGCGGTACCGATGCGGAACGTTCAGCCGAGGATGAACGCGTCGGGGCAATCATGGCATTCTGGGATGCCTGCATAAGGCAGGTGCTGTTCAGGACACTCGATACCGCCGACGGCGAAGAAAGGGATTTCGACATCCGGCGCACGGGAATCACCCTATCGAAATCGGATGAGGAGGTACAAGAGGCCTTCCGCAAGATCGCCGATTTCCTGCAGGATTGGCTGTCTTATCCCTCCAGCGTCCAAAAAGCCGATGCCATCGAGCAGGCGCGGGAAGCCATGATGGCATTCGTTTCTCCCAATCCCGAACTCGGCATGGCCAAATCCGCGGCCCTGTTCACGTTTCTGGTCAACGTCTCCAGCGTGGTCATGCAATTCCTTTCCCTGCTGCCGGCACAGCATGTGATGGCGGCGGAAGGGGTGCACCGCTCCCCGATATTCGTTGACGGCATCAGCATGGATTTCGGTCGCCTCGTCCCGGATTCGATTATCGGACGGCTTGCCGGGGTTCGCTTCCTCTTCCAGCAGCGCAGGGGACGCAACAGCCTCCAGCTCCATTATGTAACATTCGAGGGAGCACCAAGAATGCTCCTCTACCGCTTGCACGAATTGCTGCGGCATGATGGCATAAAGCGGGGGCCGAATGTCCTGCTCACCAGTGCGACATCCTTCCTTGCAGACAGCCCCGCATTCCACGTGCCAGTCGGCCCGGACTATATCCTGCGTCGGGCGGACAGCGACACTGCATGGAAAGAGAGCCGCTACCTCCTGAAAACTGTTCCAGACCCGCAGAATCCAAAGAAGGCCCTCCGATTTTCCGGAGCGCCCTACGAAGACCGGGAACGCATTATGCGTGCGATGACCAATCACTTCGTCAGGGAAGGCGGCCTGTTGCAAAGCCTGCTGGCGGATTCGTTCGCCAAGGGCCGCAAAGTTGCATTCGTCGTCAACGGCTACGAACAGGTGCGGCTGGTCAAAGATCACGCGATGTCCGTTTCCGAACGCAACGGACGCAGGCTGATTGCCGTCGTCAATGCAGTCCCCGAAGGCAACATGGGCGATTATGTCACCGCCGCCCAGGTCGAACAGCTCGGTGAAAGAGATGATTGGGATGCCGTCGTCTTTCCGATGAAGGCACTCTCACGCGGCGTGAACATCGTTTTCGGCGGGCCGCTTTATGCCGGAACGGACCTGGCGGACAAGGCGGCCATCGGCACTGTCGCTTTCCTGACGAGGCCGCATCCGGCACAGGAGAGTTTCGACTTTGTCGCCGGGATGGTCGGCCGAAGCTCCATGGAGTTCGACCGCGAAAGGTTCGGCCGGGAAGTAGATCCGCGGGAACTGGCGGAACGGCTGCGAACCATCCGTCGCCAAACGATGACCGACGTTCGCAGACTTTTGCGCCACTCAGTCAGGTTCGGCAGGCTTGGCAATCTCAATGAGGCTTTCGTCGCCGATGTGATGATTGACGTCATCCAGACGATCGGGCGGTCGATGCGCAACGGATGCAAGACACGCGTCTTGTTCGTGGATGCGGCCTGGGCACCGAACTCAACCCGGCCTGAAGGCCCGTCCGAAGACACAGCCGCCACAAGCTACCTCGTTGCGATGCAGCGCATTCTCGACCGCCTCGTGAACTCTAAGGATGCCGTGCACGCCGAAATATATGAAGCCCTCTACAGGCCATACCTCGAGCCGCTTTCCCAATGTCAGGGCCTGCTGGTCAAGGGAAATGACGGACAATAGGAAGTTGCATGTTTTATCTGGCGAAGCCCGAACAGAAGACCGAAAGTATCTCCGTCATGGGATTGTCCTTCCTTGGCGGCAAAATGCCCACCCAGGATTGCGTGAAGGTAAGCTGGCATTCCGACATGGCCCAGGCCTTCGCCGCTGTGGCCACGGCAGCCAGGAACACAGGAGACGCCGCAGGAAACCGCCTTCCTTATGCTACATTGAGAGCCTTGCTCTCCGCCGGGCTTCCGGATCCGATCTATGTGGACTCCGAACTGGGCGGGATCGGCTGGCACGACAGCGAGAAGGGTCCGCGGTCTTTTGCCGAATGCGTTGCGTCTGAAGAAGAATGCCTCAAGGCTGTTTCGAATGCAGTCCGCATGTGGGCGGCGAAAGTGCTGGCTCCGTGGGCGGAATCCCGAGGGCTTCCTGCCGACTTCGTCGAAGACATCACGCGTCTCGCCATAGAGGGATCTGCCGCAATCGCTTTCCGGAAAACGCTCGAGACCGAGGATGGCAAGGGCAAGGACTTCACGGATGTCCGGGACATCATCCATGCAGAAGCATTCCGACGCATTGCCGGGACGGAGCTGTTTCCAGGAATGGGGCCTGTCCGTGTGCTGATTCGGTCTTCTTCCCGTGAAAATTCTATCTGCTTCGTGACCTTCCCCAGGGCGGCCGCCGCCGGATCGTGGTCCATGCAGGCCCGGCTTACCGTCGAAACGCACCCCGGCAGGCCGCAACCTTTCGTCAGGCTCGATGTATCGCGCAAGCGTTGGACGCCGGATGTTCCTGCCAAATTCCTGCCCCGACAAAGGAAACTGACGGCAGCCGTCTTCGGCGAGGATGAAAGGCGGGCGGTTTCCTTCCATGTTCCGATCCTGAAAGGGGCCGTCAGCGAGCCTGAAGACCCGGCCTATGTGCTCGGCGCGCTCAAATCGGGCGTCGATACGGGCCTTGGCTTCGCACTGCTCGTGATGTCGGGGCCGCGGGACGGGGCATTCGTCGGCATCGCCTATTCCACCGCATATGAAACGACGCCTTCCGTGGCAACGGGGGCGACGGAGCTTGACTGCGTCGATTGCTTCGACCGGATCGCCGAGGCCATGAAAGGTGTTCTCGAGCCGCTTTCTGTCGAACCTGTCGACAAGGCGAAGCGCGTCAAGCGCCGCGACGAAGACATTCCGGCCATGAAAGCCGTGATGGTTCTCGAAGAGATCGCACGCTCGCTCGGATACAACGACATCGACGACAAGGCGATCGCCGAAACCTGGAGAATGCTTGCCGATGGCGATCTGCCTCCGTCAGTGAAAGTCCCCGCCGATCTTGAAAGCCAGAGGGAACGCTTCGATGCGTTGCGGGAGGACAATTCGGCGAGGCTCCGTCAGGTGTTCGGCAGCAGTCTGCCTGTGCTGATCATCGTTTCCGCAAGCGCAACCGATGCCGAACATATCGGGATGGCCGTACGGACACTCTTCAACAGCCGTCTGCGCATCGAATATAGGCTGATGCCCGAAGGCGTGCACGGCCCCCGCAAGTCTCTTGCCGTTCCAGGCGGTAAAGCACGGAACAGGTATGAAAACCGGGTTTCCCTCTGGAAGCCGTTCGCACAGACGCTGGCCGAGGAGTTCGGGCCGACTCGCGTCCTGGTCCATGCCCGCAAATTCGCCGACGATGGCGTGAACAAGATCGCGGGTCGCGTGGCGCTGGCCCGCTACGGCGACTGCAACGTCCAGTATCTCGACACCAAGGGCCCGAAAGTCGATGACTGGTTCTTCCGCATACAGGCTGCCGTACTCGACCTCATGTTCGGCCATTCCGCGCTTGTTTCCCCGGTCAGGGACAACGTCGCCGAAGCATTCCTGGATCCTGCGACCCGGCCGGAGACGATCACCGGGATTTCCGTCGTTTCCCTGAACCGGACCCGCACCCGGCAGGCGTCATCCTTCTTCCTGTCGGTCTCCATCGATATCGAGAGCGGGAGCACGACAGCCAGGGCAGGGCGGCCCGTCAACGGCACCATAGACATCACCGATCCGCTTCCGTTCTTCGACCTGCTGAAGACAGTGGCTGGCTGGGATGAAGCCGACACCGGGAACGGTGAAACGGAAAAATCGGACTTCCAGACGTTCGTCGCCGAGATCGTAAGTTACGAATGTGACCGCGGTCACAGGCCCCTTGTCATGTTCGAAGGAGACCATGCCAGGAAACTCTGGCCAGCCCTTTCCAACAAGGGATGGGACGAACCGTGCAAGCTTGTCGGCACAGATTTCAATCCGTCCGAGTGGCCGGGAGCGCGGATCGTGCGCATCCAGGACCAGATCGAGCCGACCGTCATCACCCGCAAGGAGCAGACCTTCGCCATTCTCGACCCCGAAACTGGCGCGGAGACTGGGACGAAGACCCAGAAGACACACACCCTGACCGAGCCTGGACGCCTCGTGCGCTTGGCCGGACCTGCAGACAACTACATCTCCACCGGGCATCTGGACGGAACCCAGAAACTGCCCAAGGGGCTGTCCGTCTACAGGCCGATCCCCCAGATGAAGGCAGCTGTGGCTGCGGACCTTCCGCCTGCGCTGGCTTTCATGAAGGTCAAGATCGAAGGCGAGCGCGATCTCACCGGAGAGCCATACAAACTGCCGGGCACCATCGGCATTCTGGCTGTCCACTGCCTCGAAGGCGATGACCCGGACAGGATAGCGGCTCTCTGTCATGGACTGCGCTTCGGGTTCGGCCACACACGCTCGCCCGTCAAAATGCCCGCACCTCTTTTCCACGCCAAGAAAGTCGCCGAGTACATTCCCGCATACATCCTGACGGAAGAGGACGAACGCGAAGATACGGCGGAAACCGTCGAACCCGCAGACCAAGAGGAGCCGGATGAGTCTGATGGACTTGCATCTCCCGAAGACGGGGACGGCACGGATGATGCTGGCAACACGCGGCCGGAACCGCAGGCATATTTGGGAGACCTGTCGTTCATGAACGGAACAAACGGAACGCACGGTGCTACCGCCATTCCGAAAGATTCCTTCTCGAAATCGAGAACGACGACGCTTCCTGCTGAAATCCGCGCCAAGGCAAACGGTGACCTGAAAATCGAAGCCCTTCTGGAAATGATGTGGCTGGGGCCGTTGCCCTCCTGCATCACGGAAGACTGGATGGTGTTGCTTCTCAGCGCCCATTCATCGGTCAAGCCGAGGCAGAAACTGTACGATCTCGCCATGAAGGTAGAGGTGCCGATGAAACTCGTGCTGCCTGAGACCGACGTCAAGGACGACCGGTCCTTTGCCCGGTTCCTGATGGCTCTGCTCCAATTGGGGGATTCAATAGTTTTTGCCAAAACGGCGATCCCCCGCACCATCGACAAGAACAGGAGGAGATGGATTTTCAATCCGGTCTACGAGCAAATTGCCCGCAAAGGGAAGAACGGGGCCAAGTCAGAAACGGGGATTTCGATCGTAGATACGCTTTATGAGTCCCCCATCCACACATTGAAGAAATTGCATGAGGGCGGAGACGGGCTGCTTGCCAGGCAGTTCATGACCGTCGAATCCATGTTCAGGCCGGAGAAGGCTGCCATTTATGCCGAGGCAGCCGGAAAGTTGAGGCAGGAGTTCGGCATCGAATATGCCGACACCGAGGCCTTTTGCTACCGGATGGCGGCATTCCAAGAGCGCTTGATAGACTATGTGAACCTGAAATCGATCCTGGCGGAGCAGGAGCAGAAGAAGGCGTCGCCTCGTATCGGCCGTCTGGGCATGGATGACTACCAGACAATAGCCGAAGAAGCCGAACCCGTACGCCCTTCCGCGCCTGAAGTGAACGCAGCCTGGTTGCGGGACAGGATGTCGCTCAGCGGTGCTTTCAGAAGCCATCTCCACAACCACCGCACTGAGATCAGGGAAGTGCTTGGCGATGTGAAGGCATGGCCTGAAGACAAGCCATCCAGTGAAGTGATTGCCGATTGTGTCGCGAAGCTCTTCTCGGTTCCCGAGCCGATCCTGGCGGCGATATCGAGGCGGGACAAGGAAAGCCTGTTCAGGCCGTTCTACCGCAAGATCGAGACGACCGTCCGGGCGATTGACGAAAGCCGCCCCGAGGAAAAGCGGCTGTCGGCCGCCAACTGGGAGGACGATGGCACCTCACCTGAAATCTTCGCACGCTTGTCTGAAGGCGGATACAGGCAGTTCGCCGACGAGTTCGCGAAAATCCGCGCGATCGAAAACCCGTCGCTTCCTCTCGAACGGGCAGTGAAAGCTGCCGGAGAGGAATTCAGGGAAGCTGCGGAATTTATCGAAGCGAGACGCAAGGCGTCGCTTTGGTTCTTCGCCAATGACGACCGTTCCGACAATCCGTTGTACGAAGCCTATCTCGATAGTTTCGAAAACGGAGAGGTCGCCGTCCCCGGTGAAGACGGCCAGTCAGGCACGACCGGGAACGCACCGGAAGCACGGAGCGAGCCGGAAGTACAGGCGGAAATCGAGATCGGGAACATAGCGTCGCAGGACGCCGGACAAGAAGCCGGAGCCGGGCACGCAAGGGGGGCTGACATGGGCATCGAGGACATCTTCCGCGCTATTGTGGTGGAAGCAGAACACGGGGTTGAAAAGCTGAATAAACCCGATTGGGATAGCCTTTCAGCCTCTCTGTCGGTCATTTCCGGCCTTCTGGACAAGGCACAGGCGGCTGTTGCCGCCTTGCCGCGTCAGGTGTCGAATGCCGCATTGCTCGCCCGGGTGCAGATTCTGGACAAGGAAGCCGCTGAAATTTGCGAGTTCCTCGGGTCTGAACATACAGCGCTCTTCTTGCCGGAGGAGGGCAATATCGAGCCGTCATCCGCTGAATTGGCTGAAATGTGCCTTGGTGAAGGGGAGGAGGCACTTAACGGCACGAAGCTCGCCGTAGCTGCTTACACAGAACTCGATGAGAAAATGACGGCGGCCAAGCCAGCTGAAAAAATCCTACTCGCCCCCTCAATGAACGAGGAGGTCGGAAAAGCCGAATCCGGCATCGGCTCCATTGCCGTAGCGCTGGCGAACGCCCTGTCTTATCTGGCACCGGCCGCTTTGCCGTCCCCTGACGGTGGAGACTGCCCCGGGAAAGGAACGCTTCAATCCGACGAAGTCCGGGAACAGGAAAGAGAAACACCCGAGGCGGCAGGCAGTGACCGGGAAGCGGTTCCAGCCGCCGAACCTGTTGCGGCTGGAACCGCGGAAGCGGAAGACAATCCGGATGACGCGGACGATGTTTTCGCGGAAGTCATCCCGGAAGACGACATCCTTGACCCTGAAACAGCCGAACACGACGTCGTGCCAATGGCAGAACCTTTGCCGCAAGATGGCGGTTCCGTCGTGGCGGTTCCTGAAGCCGAGGTTGAAACTCCGCCAGCGGAAGACCTTGAAACCCTTAGGATAAACCAGTCCCTCGACAGGTTCATGGCTTCGGGAAGCTATTCGCTTGCATACCATCTTGCACGGGCCTCCGAGGCCGAAGACCCGTCACGGCCGCTTGTCATCACTTCAAAGGAAGCGAAGCTTGCGGCAATCGCGGGCCACCTCAACCACACCGCCCTTCAGTCCAACCCCTTTCTCGTTTCGTCATGGGTCAGCGAGGCATTCAGTTCGGTCGAAGCAATCGGCCGGGACAGCAAGGAGGAACGCGCGTCGGCGCGGCTTCTTTCATTGATGCCGCTTGCGATCGAACTGGCTATCTTCTCGCCATCTTACGGGAGCGCCGAAATCCTGCGTTCCTTAAACTCGTTGCCTGGAGACCTCGGGAAAAATGTGAGTGAGGTTTTCAAGAACCTCGACTCCCTCAAGCACACGACGATCGTCCTGTCCCGGGCCATGCTCGCCAATGTCGCCGATGAAATGGATCTGACGAAAGCCCTGAGCGAAAGCCGGGCGCACCTGTTCCAAAAAATCGAAGGCTTTCAGGCGCTGCGATTCAACTACCAGCCCGGAAACAAGATCAAGAACGAGCTGTCCCGCAGCGACAATCTCATCGGAAAACTGCGGACCCAGATCACCAAAGGCAGGGATGACGACACGACGCTGGCCGTCGTGAAAAACTTTGCCGAGAGCCTCAAGGACCGTTCGGCCATCATAGAACTGCTCGACGAAACGCATGCGATGCATCAGGACCGCTCGAAGGGGCTGGACGGCGTCGTGCGCAACCGCCTGGTTTCCTTCCTTGAGAATTTCCGGGATGCCGCCAACAACTATATCGACCTCAAATCCGAAATGCGGGAAACCAGCTCGGCGGAACGTCCGAAAGCCCGCGACCTGGCGAAAAAGATTTCGCGGTCCCTGAACAATATGACCGCGGCCGTGGAAGTAGCCTCTCAGGACGAGGGCCTGATCGGAACAGCCGCACGGCACGTCGCTCTGCGCCTGAAGAAACTGTCGGCCATCGTTTCGGGGGAGCAGGTTCCCTCCGCCAACAGCAACGAATACCTTCAGGCCTGCCACGCCGAGATCGCCCTCCTTCCCGAACTTGATTACGGACGCTCCTGGTTTCCAAGTCCGTATTCCGCCGCGGAGATGGTCGGCCTTCTTTGCAATGCAAAGCTCCCGTTGCTCCCTGAAAAGGGGCAGGAGCGGGACGAGGCCTTCGACAACATCGTCCGCCAACGCATGGACCGCGGCTCGTTCGTCGGCGCACGCATGCTTCTCGATGCCGACGATTTTCTCGAAATCAGCCAGGAACTCGCTGAAAACCTCGAAAAGGAAGTCGGAGCAAACATCCTCACCGCGAAGACATCCATGAAAGACGACATCGGCCAGGCTCGGAAAGTTGTCGAACGCGTCATGCGGTTCGGCTCGTTGCGGCAAGGCACCGATGCCGAACAGGCCGCCTCCCTCCTCGACCGTCTCGAAAAGATCGAGGCCGTAGACGTCCCCATTACCCTTGAGCCGGGCGCTCGCATCGAAGAGGAAATTGACGGCATATTCGATGTCAGCGTGGCTCAGGACGAAATCGAAACGATCCGAGAAGGGGCCCAAGCACTGCTGGAGGAACCGCGCATCCGCCTCCAGAAAGACATTGACGAACTGTCATCCAATGGCATCGACCCCAAAATCTGCCAGAAGCTTCGGGCGCTTTGCGAAACTGACGACCTCCTGACAGCTGAAGAGCATATCCAGGAAGTCAGGAACGAAGGCCGCCTGCCGGAATCGCGCCGCCGCAACTGGAGGTTCGAGACCTTCCGGGATGAAGTGCTTCCCGCTCTGGAACATTACCGCGGCGACATCGCCAGCAACGTGTCCCACGCAATCATGAACGGTGATGCATTTGAAGGGATAGCCTACGACCAGCTTTCGGAAACCCGCCGGAAGGAATCTGTCGAGATCGTCACGGAATGGCGGGAGCTGTTCCGCAAGTTCCATGTCAAGGACTTCGCCCCCTTCGCGGCAAGTTTCCTCGAGAAATTCGGCATAAGGGCCGAGTTTAAGGACGTAGCCAACATCCCTGTGCCTCCGATCGCCAAGGGAAAAATGTATGTCGGCGATTTCAAGCTCGACATCCCGACCGACACAGAAAGCCTGCTGTTACCTGATTTCGGCTCCCGAACCGAGGGCAATTACCGTGTGGCCGTCAGCCAAACCCTCCCTGCGGAAAGCACTCTGCAGAAACTGACGACGGGCAACGGCCTGATCCTGATGGTCAGCGACATCGTCACACCCGAAGAGCGCCGGAAGTTCCTGATGAGGAACCTGGCAGCCAATCGCCGCATATTGCTGATCGATTCAGCAACAATTTCCTACGCTGTCAGCGAACCGCAGATCAGGGCGCTGACGCTGATCGAACTGGCTCAGCCCTACAGCTTCGCCGAACCCTATGCCGACTGGGGGAGGAGTGCTGTCCCCCGTGAAATGTTCGTCGGACGCTCGCAGGACATTCGGGCGATCCTCCTCGATAGCGGCTCGAACATCGTCTATGGCGGCCGCCGCATGGGCAAGACCGCTCTCCTGAAACATATCGAGCTGGAGAACAACGACCCGAAAATGGGCAGACTTGTCGGCTTCGTCGATGCCCATCAGATCGGCAAGGGGCATCTGGCGACCAAGGTTATCTGGCAGGAGATCGCGAGGGCGCTGCCTGAGATTTTCCAGCTCAATACTCCGATCGACGCAACACGGGTAACCCAGGTGATCAAGAGGTGGCTGGCCGATGACAACCGCCGCCGGATTTACCTGCTGCTGGACGAGTGCGACCAGTTCATCGTTAGCGATGCTGCGAACGGCTATGCCGAGTTCCTGGCGCTCCAGCAATTGATGACCGACACCAACAGGCGCTTCAAATTCGTGCTGGCAGGACTGTCGAACGTCACCCGTCTCGTTCAGACGGGCAATCCGCCACTCAAGCAGATTTCTGCTGACCCGAGACGCATCGGCAGCCTCACTGGCGAAGAACGCACGGCGGCCGAGGACCTCGTGCTTCGCCCCTTCGCAGCTCTTGGCCTCGAACTGGAAAGGCAGGACATCTGGAGGATACTGTCTCATTCCAACTACTATCCTGTCCTGATCCAAACCTATGCGAAGCATCTGTTGAAGAAGGTGCTCTACATCACACAGTCCACACAAAAGCCCATCCGCAAGATACCGTCGGAGCAGATCGCAAGTGTGCTGGACGACCAGACGACCAAATCGGAGATCAAGACGATCTTCGACATGACGCTCGGCATCGACCTGCGGTACAAGCTGATCGCCTACGTCGTGGCGAGCCTCGTCTTCGAGGCGGAGGCAGAAGGCCGGATGGACGACGGGTTCACGACCCGTGAAATTCGCGAACACTCGATCGGCTTCTGGGAAGCCGGCTTCAAGGACAAGAACCGCTTCTCCCTCTTCGACGACCTGCTCGACGAAATGGAAGGGTTGGGCATTGTCCGACGGATCGGCACCGACAGATGGACACTCCGCTCGACCGCAGTCGTCCGCCTCCTCGGCACCCGCGACGAGATCGACACTGTTCTGCTCGATTTCACGGAGATGGAAGCCCCTGTCGGTTTCGATCCGAAATCGCACAGGAGGGAGATCAAAGCTGCAAAACACGTCCTGCAGAAGCGGTCCGTGTCGCCGCTCACATTGAGCCAGGAGCGCGACATCCTGCTTTCCAGCTCAAGGGCGACCGTCATTCTCGGCAACAAGCTCGCGGATTACGACATCGTCCCCGCTGTGCTGAAGACGGTTCCTGACTCCTTCTCGGACGGCGACAATTACGACGTAAGAATCCTATCCGTGAACACCGCGGCCGAAATGGCGAACACCCTTCGCGACCAGCGCGTAGTTCAGGGCAAAAAGGCCATCGCCGTCATCAAGCCATCGGCACCGTGGACCGCCGAATGGGTCAAATCGGCTATTAACGCGAAACCCGTAACCAAGGGGGATGTCAGGGTGATATTCGTCGGTGGCCCGCAACACGCTGCCTCAGTTGCCGCCGATGGCCAACTGGCCGGGCTGACATCCCATGTCGAGATCATGGTCCTTGAACCATGGTCGACGGCATTCTTCACCGAGATGGTCGACAAGGAACACCCCGGTCCCTCGATCCAGCATTACGAGGACCTGCTTGCCCAATATGGCGGCTGGAATGAGCCGATGTCCCAATATGTCGGCTACGCGCAAAGGGTCAAACCGAAGCAGATGCCAGACGCCGTCGATGCAGCGGCGACCGGGCTGACGGGGGATTACGGAAAGGTGCTCGGAAAAGTCCTCGAATTGATCGGGCCGACCGCCTTCAGCGTCAACGACGTCGAGGCGTTCCTCGACCTCAACGACGATCTCAGGGCCCCTGGCATGACCGGAGAGGCTCTCGTTCAATACGGCACGCTGATGGGCTTGCTGGCCGTTGCGCCTGCCAAGCCCGGGGTCGAACGCCAGAAAAGCTCCTACCTGCCGACGCCCCTGACGGCAGGACTTCTCGGCATGACGCTGCTGGCCGCAGAATGATCGACAAGGCTTTATTCTGGTCCCTTCCGGGCCCCTCCGGTTTCATCGAAGACATCGCCGAAGCCGTCACGAAACATGGTATCGTCGCCATCCAGGCACCCCTCTACCGTGCGCCGGGCCTCTCCGAAGCTGTCATCGAGAGGCTGGAAAACGACGGCTACGTTCCCGTCTTCACGGTCCCGAGCAAAGCGGGCGGGCCGATCATTCATCGGCTGGCCATTGCTGCGGGTGAAATGCGCATGTCGATGCGCACCGCCGGGTCTTTGATCGACAAACCCGAGTTCAGAGGTGCCGGATTCTTAATCGAAGATATCGATAACGACGAATGGGACAGCTGGAGCATCTTCTTCAGGTCATATTCCGCGGAATGGCGCAGGCGCTCCAATGAGGCCCTGAAGCCTGTTCTGGCAGCGCTCGTTCCTCCCGATGTCCCGAAGGCCGACCTTGACCGACTCTTCCCTGGCGCATTTGTCCAATGGAACGGCCGCGTTTCTTCTTTTGACATGAGAACCTACATCTCCAGACGGACGGGCAGATTCGCGGCCCTGGCGCTTCTGGATAAGGTGGCGATCGAGGTCGCTATACGGCTTTCCGGCTACGATCCGAGACTAGCAGAATATCTGGTCACCCTCGACCCCGTCTCGGCAATCGATCCATGGGAAACGCTGAAGAAGGCATATGGCGGGAATGCCGACGTCAGGCCGTGCTGGGGCAACGGACTGGTCGATACGATTGACGGAGATGTCTTCGTTCACACTGCCAGCCTGATCGCGGCAGACGACAGGAAGGCCTTCGACATCCGGCGCTGGCGCGCGGTCAGCGGCCCCGTGCTCGACTTCAACGCCACCGTGTGCAGGCACTTTGCCGACACCTATGCGAGCTCCATCGATGCCAAGCTGCCGTGGCGCGTCGCGTTGCCGTTCGGCGAGAAGATGATCACCAATCGATATGACATGGAAAACAAATATTTGCGGGATTGTCTCGGCGATACCCTCGAATACCGGGAAATGACGTTTCTCAGGCAAACAGCAAAAGCGCGCAATGATATCGCCCATAATGAAATCCCGGCAGGCACGTTGCTGAACACTCTCTCGGCGACGTGGAAAACCTACGCCTTCAGCAGCAGGAAGGAGACGGTCGGCTGGGATTGGCCGAGATGTGGCCAGAAACTCATCATGATGGTCGGGCCAAGCGGTGCTGGCAAAAGCACTTATGCGAAAACGAACTATCCACCAGATGAGATCGTATCGGCCGACTCGGTCAGGGAAGAGCTTTTCGGCACCTCTGTGGTCGCCGGACCTCAAGCGAAGATATTCGAAGTGGTCACGCAGCGACTGGTCGCCAAACTGTCACGAGGAGAAAGCGCGGTCCTGGATGCGACCAATATCAAAAAGCGCGACCGCCTGAAAATCGTGGACCTGATACCGGAAGACATGAAAGTCGAATATGTCATCCTCGACCGGGACATGGACGACAAGAGGCGGGACGGAGGCTGGCGCAACGGAAGGAATGGTCTTTTGGAGGGCCATGCTGACATCTTCGCTGCCGAAATCAATGACATTCTTGCCGGAGATCAACGACCCAACATTCTGGTGACTGATAAGCGGTTAATCGATTACTACGAAGTAGATTCCGCATGATATTTCCGGGTCGCGTATGCGCGTCCGCTGCAGAACTGGGACAGGCGGAAGCAGAGGTTCCAGAAACAACTAGCTTTTGGCCGTGATGGCTTACCGGATAACCTGTAGCGGCCGTCGAAACGCTCAGGACCAAATCGCCACTACACGCGTTCAATGCTCTGATTGGGTTCTGTCTCTAATCGTCTAATGCCGGCTTCTAGGAACGGGCGCAGTTGGTCTGAGTATCTGATATCGGCGCATTGCTGCCGCTAGCTAGCATCCGCTACGAGGATGGGGAAGCACAAGCAGTGCGCTGGAATGGCGTCAGGCTCTGTTCACTTGCTATGCCTAGGAATGTGCATATATTATGCGTTTGAGAGAGGTCGGAGATTTGTCATGACCCACGCACAGCTCGCACAATCGAAAGTGGTCTCAGGTTTTGTCGACAGCCTGCAGGAGCCGCGCACGCCTTATATCTCGCCGAAGCGCCTGTCGCAGGCGCTGGGCGTGAAGGTGGCCAACCTGGCGCAGTTGACCGGCGTCCACCGCAACACGCTCCGTAACCCGTCATCGGAGCGACTGCAGGGTCGAATGCGCGAGATGGTAAAAGTGATCTCGGCCGCAACGGAACTCACCGGCGACGTCAAGAAGGCGATCTTTTGGTACCGCAATGAACCGATTGCCGACTATGGCCATCGCACGGCTGCCGAACTCGTCGCGGACGGCCAGGTCGAGGCGGTTCTGGCCTTTATCCGGGATCTCGAGAATGGAGCGCGTGGGTGAGGATCACCCGGGGCGGTCCAGACGAGATCTTCCATCGCTATCTGACACCCAAATGGGCTTTCCTGCCCACCAGTGGTGGGGGCGCGGCGATCGATGGCGGGCGCTTCAATCGGCCCGGCGTCGAAGCGCTTTACCTGTCCCGCGCGCCTCAGACAGCGTTGGAGGAATACAAGCAGGGAGCCAGCATCACCCCGCCCGCCACCCTTGCCGCCTACAAGATCACGCTTTCCGAGATCGCCGATCTTTCTCAGGGGTTCGACCCGAATGTTTGGGATAGTGCCTGGAAGGAATGGGATTGTGCCTGGCGCCAGATCGCTCGCATCGACAGGAAGATACCTTCATCGTGGAAGCTTGCGGACCTGGTCATTACGACCGGGCTTCGCGGTATCCTGTTTCCGTCGCTGCGCCACGCCGGCGGCACCAACCTGGTGATCTTTTCAGCCAACCTTGTCGAAGGCGACAAGGTCGCGGTCTATGATCCCGATCACCGGCTGCCGCACGATCAGTCATCATGGCCCTAAGTTGCTAGCTGTCGTAAGCAACCCGTTTTTCGATCAGTTCAGAGCGCCTCATCCTCAACGACGCCTGTCGTTGGCTCGCCCTCTTCGCCGTCGCCCTCCCCCCGGCCAAGACCGGTCGGTATATCCCCAGCCAGCAGCTTCTCCTTCGACAACAGCCCGGCGTCCTCGAGCGCCTCGAAATCCGGCAGCTGGCGCAGCGTGTCGAGCCCGAACTGCGAGAGAAAATTTTTGGTCGTCACATAGGTGTAGGGCGCGCCGGGCTGCGGCGAGCGCGGCCCCGAGGCGATCAGCTCCTGCGCGCGTAGCACGCCGATCAGGTCGCGCGACACTTCCTTGCCGAAGAAGCTGGAGAGTTCGCCACGGGTGATCGGCTGGAAATAGGCAATGCACATCAAAACCAGCGCTTCGGATTGCGACAATTCTTTCGACCCCTGCCCCGCGGGCGTGCCGAATGCACCGCGGATGACGTCGGCAAAGGCCTTTTTGGTCCGGTGCTGCCAGCCACCGGCGACCGCGACCAGCTCATAGGGGCGCCCGGCGAGCTCGGCGCGGATGTCGTCGATGACCAGCTCGAGATTGCAGCTTTTGCCGACGACGCGCGCCAGCACCTCGCGCGGTACCGGTTCGCTGGCAGCAAAGACCACCGCTTCGACCCGGCCCATCCACTCGCGCCAGCGCAGTTCCGGCGGCAGGTGGTCCAGCTCGGTGTCGAGCAGCGCCGGCTGATCGCTTGCCTTGCGGCGGGCGGAGACTTCGGCCATCGCTAGAGCCCAAACAGCCGAAAAGTGGGGCGGCCCGACAGCTCGCGTACGACGTCGAGTTGTTGCAGCCGTTCGAACAGGCGCCGCGCCGCAAAACGCGACAGGTTTTTGGTCGTCAGCGAGCCGGAGACGGCGTCTTCGTTGAGCAGCAAAAAAACCACGTCGCCAGCGCCCTTGGCCCGCAGTTTCGGCGCAATGGCGAG
This sequence comes from Mesorhizobium sp. M6A.T.Cr.TU.016.01.1.1, assembly GCF_003952585.1. Taxonomy (NCBI): domain Bacteria; kingdom Pseudomonadati; phylum Pseudomonadota; class Alphaproteobacteria; order Hyphomicrobiales; family Phyllobacteriaceae; genus Mesorhizobium; species Mesorhizobium sp. M6A.T.Cr.TU.016.01.1.1. The sequence goes on along the minus strand of NZ_CP034452.1, from coordinate 3,207,303 downwards.
GAGCTTTTCGGCGCGCCGCGACAGCTCGCCGGCCAGCCGGCAGGCCTCCGCCGCCGCATGCGCCAGCGCGACGCAAACCGCGCGCTCAAAATTTTGCTCCCCGAGCTTTTTCCGTCGGCCGCCGGCCTCCGCGCGGAACGCCGGACCGAAGGCCTGCGCCATCAAGAGCGGCACCGGCCGCGGCCAGCGCAGCTTTTGCGCCAGCGCCAGGTCGGCGAGCCACCAGGCAAAAAGTTCGCAGTCGGGGCGCACGGTGACGACGTGAGCGGCGATCGCCGCGGCGGCGAACGGCGCCGGCCGCTGCAACCCCGCCAGTTTTTCGATCTCCGTGCAGAGGTCGGCGAGAGCCGCGCAGTCCCAATGGAGCCCTAGCTGGTCGAGGATCATTTCGAGCCGATCGGCGCTGGCGGCGGGCGGCTGCAGCGCCAGTTGCCGCCAGGCGCCAAAGACAGCGCCGGCGGGGCCGGGATCGGTGCCGGCCGGGCAAAGCTGCCAGGCATCGCGCAAGGCGGCTTCGTCCTCGGCGCGGCCGGCGAGCCGCATGCTGGCGGCGGCACAGCGAAGCGCCAGCCGCTGGCGCCAGGCGCCGGCCCAGCTGGCTTGCGCGCGGGCCAGCGTGTCGAGCGAAGCCAAGGCGGCGCCGGCCTGGAAGGCGGCGTCCGCATCGCTTAGCGCGCCGCCGTGGGTGAGCGCCCAGGCCGGGACGGTCGGCAGCGCGATAGGCGGGGAGCCTGCGGTTGCGGGATCGAGACGAATCATGCTTTCGAGGGTAAAGTGGGCGTGCGCTTTGCGCCATGATTTTCACGCTGAAACGCACAGCCTGTCGGAGCGACAAAATGACCGATAATGTTGCATTATCAGTCGTTTAACTCTTCACGTGTTCGTCCCTGCTAAGCCATCCGGCCAACAAGTAAGTCTCGACAGGGCACCTTTTTGCGCAGCCGGACGAAAATTCCGTTCGGTCATGTCACGAAACGCTCGGCCCGCTCCTCTGCCGGCCGATGGTCAACGAAATCCTCTCCCCATACCTCCTTGCCAATGTGCCGATCAAGCACTGGTCGCCACGGGACCAGCGTGAACTCTCGCGACTTCTCAACGACCGCGTGTTTTGCCGCCGGCGAGATCAACCGATCGGCGGCTCCGATCCGATTCTCTGGACCGCCGGAAGGTAGAGTTTCCCGGCTTTCTCACGATGGCGAGTTGGCGGCGTCATCGTGATTGAGCGACGAGATCAGTCGTCCTCGTCACGTCGCCGCCTTCGGCGATAAGAGTACTCTAACGGCTAGATTCTGAATGGGCAGGGGCTCAAGGCCGGGGCGTGAGGAAACATTCGGCGCTTTGCTGCATCAGCAGAGGCCCTCGCAGGGTATCCCGTCGCCATCTCGGTCGAGCTTGCTGCCCCAGGAGCAGTTGTTCAGGTACCAATGCGCTTCATCGCAAGAGGAAATCTGAGAGGCAATAGCGGCGAGGCTGGCACGAATAGCTCTGCGCTAGCTGACCATGCGTTACAAGGCCGAGTTTATGGTTGTGTATTAGCTTCCGGTCATTAGCGTGATCAGCGCGCCAATCCCATGGCGCTTCGAACTCACCGGCCCATAGTCCAACCTTGGCAGCTTTTGCTTGCGCCTGGAGTTGCGCGTACGCGCCGTTGCTGTAGCGGGGCCAATCTAGCGCCTGGCCGTGATCTACCATCCAGGTGGTGACGCTGGCGCCGTCTGCTCGGCGACAATCGGCGACGAAGCGGTGATACCTATCCCATGCCACGAAGGTGCATTGTACCGGCCGAGACGCGGCCAAAAAAGTGTCCAGGGCCTCGGCGGACCGACGTCCACATGGATAATCTACGCCATTGACATCTTTGCAGAGTTGGCGGCTTTCAGGCGCGTCTATTCCGTTGAAGCGGATGCGCTGACCGTGGATCTCGATGGTGTCACCGTCCACAACCGACGCCGTTCCCACGATAGCCGGTGCGTTTACCGCAGTCCAGTGGGCTATGGCTGTGCCAAGTTCGTTGTGGCTGCCTTCCGTGAGAGAAAAAGCGGCGTACGCTGAAGCCGCTAGGGCAGCGATTGCTAAGGATATGATGGCGATCGCTCCGGTTCTGGGCATCCGGCCAAAAGTGTTTTTTCTATCGGATCGTAGACGCGATCGGCGTCGTAGGGATTGCCGACTACTATTCAATTCTAGCTCTCCACAGAGACTACCGTCGTCTTGCCTCTTCTAGCAGGTGTGCACATCGAGCTAAAGCGATGTTGCGAGCTCTAAGTAGCGGCAAAGTGCGTTTGCAAGCTGCATCTGGCGAGGTGTTCGGCACTCGGCCTGGAAAAGCATTGGCGACGAAACTAGGACGCATACGCATTTCGCCCGGGACGTCGCCACATTCAAGCGGTTGAGGCTGTATAGAAACTCCATGCCGCGCGGCGCATCGGCGGGGCTCGAAGCTCGAAGTTGCTGTGGAATAGATGGCGATCGGCGCGGACCGTCGATGTCAAGAAGCGCAAGGATAGTGCGGCCCTCCTATGCGACTTTCGAAGCACTCGCGCGCTCATTCATCATTCATCGCTACAGCTACCCAAAGCAGGAGACTTCCCTCCGCGACGGCGAGACCTTCGCAATTGCCGAGGCGAGAAGATCAGTCGAAGCTATTTCGCTTGAGGAACGATCGGGATGCCCCATGTACTTGGGCCAGCGCTGTTATCGCTTGGCAGAACGGCTGGCTGACATTCGTTTTCGAGAACTCAACGAGTTCATTCAATCCGCTCGCGCTGGATAGCCGTAACGCCTCATATCGGCAGATGGGAATCTGCCGATTGTTTTTGAACCGTCTGTCGGGGCCGCCGCTTTTGTTGGGATGCGCCCAAGTATGCCCCACCACCTGAGCATCGGATGGAACTTGGCCAGTCTCGATGAAATTGCTTGGCGCAAATTGGGTCTGGAGGTCGCCATAAGGGACAGCCCCGTAGCGGTTGCCGTCTTTCACGAGGACGAGATCGGGCATGAAATAGAGCACCTGCCGGCCCACGTGAAGCGAAGGCGGTGTAACATTGCTGCGAACAACGTTCGGTAGGGCGCTTGCAAGTGTCGTGGGCTTTTTGTCGACCAGCATGCTGGCCCCGGCGTTGCGCTTCCAAGTTGTTAGATCTTGGATCTTGCCCCCGGCCGCGACGTGCCACCGTCCCGCGCAACGATTAAGCGTTTCGAACGCGGCAACCAACCTCCCATAGGCGGCCTCGGCATCTTGCTCAAGATCGTAATAAAGCACGCTCACGCGGCGATAGCCGTCAAACCATTGCCCTATCAGCATGCCCGGTAGAAATGCAGCTACCCCCACCACAGGCCCGACACCGCCGATCGCCTTCCCGATAAGGAAGCCCACGATACCAAATAAAACTGCCAGTATCACGGAGAGCCGCGTCTGCGCTTGCCTGGCGTTGATTTCATCCAGGACATTGGCAAACGTTTCATCGCGCATGTCCATCACGTCGCCGGACTCGATCTCCCTCATCAGGACGCCATTAGCGACATACTCTGACCCGGACGGTTGCGGCTGTGCTTGAAGTGCCTTTGGCGCCTGCGATCGGGCAACGTTTCTCGCGCCGGCTTTTCCGAGGGTACCGCGGTAGTACAAACCGCCGATCCCAGCGTGGATATAGTGGCCTCGTGGGCCCGTCCCGATCCGAAGGCCTTTTACGCCAACCGAGACGCCAAGCCCGCCCGACGAAAAATTGAAGCGGAACGGTCCCGCGCTGATCGATTTTAGAACGTAAAACCCCATCCTTTGAGTCCCCCAACTCAATGCTGTGAGCGCTAGCTCACCAGCATTCTTTTCCCATTCATGACTTCAATCCCTGAGCCGGCGCGAGGTCCGTTTCGCGGGAGCGCTGCCTTACCCTAATTTCAATTCGCCTTCTTGCCTTCACGTCGCCGGCCTGCGCCCCGTCGGTCAGACGATCGCCAGGCAATATCAGCTGTCCACCGGACATAGGCAGGATAGTGAAACCTTGCAATTCGGGCATATCACGAAGGATGCTAGTAACCGAGATTGCTCGTGCCAACCCAAGGCCCGCATTGTCGGCTGGATGAAGCGCACCAACCGCCACCTTGCCTGCCAACACCGGTTGGAGACCTTTGTCCATATTCGATGACTGGCCGGACATTGCTTGCTCGTCCGTGTGTCCAATCACCTCGATGACGTCGACGCCGTAAGACGTTGCAATGCCCGCAATCGTCTTCGAGAGATCCCGCAGCCTCGTCTTGAAGCGATCGGAAAGCTCCGCGCTTCCAGTATCGAAATTGTAGCCATCAAGCTCGCTGAGATTAATGATTGGCGGCCAATCGTGGGGTTTGGCGGTAACTGCAGACGCGTTTGCCTTCTTCAGGGCATCCGAGAGGTCCTTAGGTGTCTTGCCAGCGCCGACATAGCCATACTCCTTCAGCACTTTCATGTGCTCGATCATCACCTTGGCTTGGGCGACGTCGAAATCGTTCTCGGAAAGGACTTTGGTGACGGGGGCTCTTTTGATCACTTCTTCAGCCGTAAGTCCTGCCATTTTGATTCTATCGATAGCGTCTTTGGCCAGCACTAGTTCACGCCATTGCTGGTCAGGCACGTTGCCTCCCGTCGGCGATTTTGCCATTTCATTCAGCTGGGCGAGCAGCCGCTTGTTCTCCTCATCGAGCTTGCGAGCTTTCTCCTGGACGGATTGGACAAGCTTCTGCGCCTCCGCAGTCTCTCTCTCTTTCTTGGCGATCATCGCACCGGCCGCCAACAAAAGGCAGAACACCAAAAGGAGCATTGTCTCGGCCATTGTCAGACCAAGGATCAGGCCACGGCCATAGCCCTTGCGCTCGAAAGCAACTGATGTTGCGCCGACCTCGCTCATCTGCCCCACCAACTGCTTCTTCTCGGCGGCTCAGGCTTTTCCGCCTGCGATGTTCCGCCCAAGGTTTGGAAGGATTCGGTTTGCGTGTCGGCGATCTTGATTGTGGCCTCCTCGCCGACGCCGGCAACAGCAGCTGTCCCAGAGCGTGCCGGATCGATTGCTATTGGTCCGTTGACGGAGTGGTTCGCGCGCGAGACTTGAAGGCTCTTTTCCGCGAGCATCGCAATGAGTTCGCTCGTGTCCCTACTTTGTTTTTGCACTACTGCGCCAAGTGCCTCGGTCAATCGTTGCCCTGCCTGAACAGTCTCTGCAGTCTTTTCGGCCGCAGCTGCCACCCGCTCCACGCCAGTCGTCACCTTGGCCACTGCATCGGCAAGACCGATCATACGCGCTTGCTGTTCCTGTGAGGCGGTCTCGGTTTTCACGACATATTGCGCCACTGCGCTGCCCAGAAGCTTCACCATGGGCGCTAGGTCGTTCTTCAGTACCTCGTCTGGAATGACAACTTTCTCCAGCTTCGCGGCCACGGTGTCTGCTTGCGCGCCAAGTTTGCTCACTGACGAGGACATCGAGCTATTGGCCTTATCGAGCAAATCGGCGGCCGCCTCTACGCGCTGCGCTATAGAAGAGAACTGACTTTCGACCTGACCGAAATTGTCTCTAAGCGCGTCGCTCAATTTGCCTGACGCTTCCTGGACGGGCTTGATCGATTCCATCGCGATCTTGTCCAGTGCGGATCTGATGTGCTCGCCATTCCGCTCCGCCTGGACGGCAATCTCCGCAAACCCTTCTTCGAGCATTTGATGGCTAACGCGGCGAAACTCGGCAAACTCCCGCGTCACGCTTTCCATCTCGGCTCTCACCCGCCGCGTCATATCAGCGAGCTCGTGCCTCGCCGTCCGCTCAATATCGGCAGGGTCGCGGCGCATCTGATTGTAGAAAATTCTGAGCGCAATACCGGTGATCGTTGAGGTAACGGCGATACCGAAGTTCCTGACGATGGTTTCAGTTGAGCCTTCCGAGCCAAACTGAAACAACGATACCCCGAGGCTCGTCAGCGTGAATAGGAAGCCCATGTAGTAGAGATTGTCTCCGGTCTGCTCGTCGTGAAGCCGCAGCTTCCCCGTGAAAGCCGACACGCCGAGATAGAAGAACATGAGGCAGACAGGCACCCCCGCCGCAACAATAGGGTTCACGCCCGACAGCTTGGCGACAGCGATGAACACGCAACCGCCTAGGGTCAGCGCCGCAAAGACAACGAGCGGAAAGCCTGGATGGCCCAAGAGGGCATTGTCGCGCTTCCTGGCCATCAGTTTAATCCCTCTAAGCCAACTAGCTTCTCGAATTCTCCATGATGGCTCTGGACCCATTGCGTCCAGAACTCGGCATGCTCGAGCGACTTGAATGGCTTCTTTGCCCGGTCAATATAGAGAATTGTGACGCCCACCCCGTCGAGCGACGTTCCGTAGGTCCGATCGGCAGCGCTAGAGAGATATTTCTGGTAATCGAGCCCCGATCGGTACTGTGAATAGAGCCTCGTATGCTCGATCATGTCCGAGGCGACCACCAAGCGCTTCGCACTTTCCTTTTTCGCCAGGCCGCTATCGAAGAGCGACAATTTGATTTTCTGGATGCCGGCGATTATTGGAGATTGACTTGCGGAGTCTCCATTCGGAATTGCGTCAGGAAGCTTGCTCAAAGGTTCGCCAAAGGCGTTCTCCCACTTCTTTTGACGACGCGCCGGGTTGTTCGTCCAACTATCCACAGTCGACCCATCGCCAGGATTGCACCCGTCGAACATCACGGTCAGGTCGCCGGGTTCAGAGTTCAGAGTATAAATTCTCACATAACCGCCTGGCTTGACGCGACCGATGGTCTTGCGGAACTCGTTCTTCAGATCCGCCATCGTAGTTGCCGAAATAGGATCAGTGGCGTCGATGAGAACCGCCGTTAGACTGGTTGGCCCGCCCAAGGGGCAATTCGTGCTAGGGTCGATCTGACCGTTGCCAGATCTTGACCACATCCAACCAAAACCGGCCAACATCGAAACCGATAGCACCCCTAGGGCGACAGCCGCGGCGATCGTGCCCGCACGGCCCTTCTTACGTCTGCGAGCCCGCCTAGCCATTCACGCCGTCCGGATGAAGCTTGTCGAGGTCGCGGTACTGCTCAATCCCCCGCTCGCATTCCTGACCGATCAGGCGAACCTGCGCGTTGAGCTCTTCTTGTGCACCGCGGATCGATGCGCCAACGTCCCCCTCGCTCCACAGGTCATCCCCCGAGATATGTGGCTTAATCCGATCGAGTTTGTACGATGCCCCGAAATGCTTGGGCGCAGGCTCGGTCCTAGCCTGGATATTCGCTTCTCTGTACCTTGATAGAAGCTGGTTACAGGCTCGCTCCAACTGGTCCTGATGCTGAGCAAAAAGGGCCAACAGCCTGGTCCGGTGATCGACGATCGCGCGATGCTCTCTTCGACGACTGCCGAGATCCTTGACGATGTCCTCAACCTTTTCGTTGTGGTCATCGCGAACGTCTTGAAGCTCTTCAATCAGCTCCTTCTTGCGATCGATATAGTCCTCGCGCCTGCCGACCAATCGATTCTCGACGCCCGCGTACCCTGGATAAGGATCGAACACGAACCAACCGTCGATAAATGCGAAAATCGAAAACATGAGGCCAATCGCAAAGAGCAGCCATGACTTCACGTCTGTCAGCCCGGCCGGATTGGCGCGTAAATTGCGGACAACTTCTGCACCTGCGCCGTCTGCGAGCGAGCCTGTCACCTCGCGATAGTGAGCCAGCGCCAGGTTTATGGTCACAGCCAGGGCGACATAAAAAACGATCGAACCAATCCCCACCAGCTTTGCAAAGATCGACCGGTGGGTGACCAGGCGAGCGCAAAAAACCGCAAGCAGCAACGCGGCGCCTATGTTGATGAACGAGAATGCCGCGGCCTCCAAGATGCCACCAAAGAGCCCCTGTTCGTTTCCTTTGGCAAGGAAACTGCCGTTCATTGCTGTCTCGATGAGAAATAGGAACAGCAGCAGCGAGAGCCTAAAAAGATGAGCCGCGCCGTGCTGAACCCGCGCAGCACGAGCCAAACCGTGCTTTTCCTTAAACCAAGCGTGCTCTTTCTCAGCGTCGTTAAGAGCCCTTCTCAGTCCATGGAGTTCATCCAAACCGACGGCAACCGAAGCCTTGAAGTCCGACACGCTGGCTGCATTAGCCTGGCGGATTAGACCGAACTGTTCTTCGAAATCTAGGCCGGCAAGGCGCCCGCCGAGAAGCTGCAAGCTGTCCTCCAGCGTGTGATAGGAAGCCTTCTTCTCGTCCTCAACCCGTTCAATGATAGCATGTTCGACATCGTCGAGATTCTTGGCGTTCTTTGGCGGCTGGTTCGCCTCGCCACGTTCCTTCCCGCGACCAGCGAGATCCATGTCGCGATCAATCTTGGCGACGTCCAAGCTATTGAACAACTGGGTACTCGCACGGAAATCATGGTTAGACTCGCGCAGCGACTCGCGCAGCCTATTTAGCTTTTCGAACTTAGAACCCACGCCCTAGCACCCAACCCTTATAACCCCGGCCTAGTGCTTCTATGCAGAGTAGAGCCAAAGGGCAACTGACATTCACAACTGTCCACTTGGTAGTGCCGGCAACGCTAAACTGGGTTCCAAATGATGGTGGTAGACTAGATGATCAGTCTCCCCGGCGAGCGACCGCGCAATTCGAGGCAAGATGTGGAGCGCAAGTGATGGCCAGCACCGAGGGATCGGTTCGCACCTAAAAGAACCAAGAACAAATGCACCGCCCGTTCAGTGTGGAACTGGTTTCACACTGAGCCACCCCTCCCGCGCCGGTTGCAAACACGCTGGACCCAATAGCGCCGGTGGTCGGCGACACAACGGATGACCGGTTTGGGGCCGAAAGAGACTGTCTGCCATTGTGACGAGTTTAGGGAACAGCCGCCATCCGATGACCCACTCTTTCATCGCGCCCGCAGTGGCCGCCGGCACTGATCGCAACATCGTGCTAGGTAGGAGCGCTTGAAGGTGTCGGAGGGAATCCTATCGGCCCTAAACCTCGTCAACGAACGCGGCGTTGATGGCCTTGAAGAGTTTCTCCGCGCTGGCCGCGGTTCCGGTGGGAAGGTCGGACGCCGTAGTCCACCTGTCGAAGCGGTTCCAATTCGCCGAGGACACGTCGCTTATCAAGTTCAGACATTCCGTACCGGACCTGGAGCACATGCTCAACGCGCTTAGTAATCATACCCGACCCGTCCACCGGCAGATCCTCGGGCTTAATTGCCAGCCCATACGCGGTGTTTACGCAATCGAGTAGAACTTGTCCGGGAATAGGTCCTCAACAGCAAAATCGGTCTTCTTCGAACCCGTTGCCTTACCTAGCATGAAAGTCCGGAAGCGCTTGGCCTTTTCAGCCGCGAGCTTAGAGACATACAACTCGTCGATCTTTGCCTTGGCTGCTTGTCCGGCTGTGTCACTGTCGAGAAGTACACCGGCGTCCCAACCCTGGCCAATTGCAAAGCCCGCATACATCGGCGTCTTCGAAGCACCATGCGCCGGCCACATGTAGATGCGGTCCGACAGCCGCTCTTTGCCAGCTGCCCCGAGAGGCCCGATAGCTTGTGCAGGATGATCGCATCGTCACCGCCTTCCACAATGAGCACCTGCCGGTTCCCGAGCAGCCCGCTCTGATCCCCGGTGAGGCCGAGGCTCCGCTCGATGACTGCCATCGGCTCCCGGTGTGCGCTAACGATGCCCTGTGTGATCCCGAGGTGGCAGTCCCTCGTCTCTACAATCCGCACCCGCTCCGGATGGGCAAGCTCGACCATTGAGGCGAGGTGCGTGGTGTAAAGGATGGTATTGTGCTCGGCGAGCCGCTCGAAAACCTTCAGGAGGTCGCGCTGTCCTGAGAAGTGCAGATGCACCCCCGGTTCCTCCAGCAGCAGCACGCAGTCCTTGAATTCGCCTTGGGTGGCGTGGGTGAACTTCCAAGCGAAGGAGACGTACCAGCGGAAGCCCGTTGAACGGCGGTGGAGGCGCACAGGCATTCCGATAGCTGTGTCTTCGGCAAAAATGTTGAGGGTAGGCCCGTCGATCTCGATGTCGAAATTCACCTCCTTCTGCTGCCATAAGTTGGCAAACTGGCGAGTCAAGTATTTGGAGGCAGATCGTTTGCCGAAGGAGCGAACGGTGCGTCCCTGGGCGGACTGCCCCTTCTGAATGAAGTCATTAAGGTCAATGTTCGCGAGGTCGAGGATGACGAGGATGGTCTGGTCCTCGTTGCTGAGCTTGTGCCGGTTTTTATCGCCGCCGACACCGTCCAGTCGCTGCTTGAGCTGGTCAAGCTCCATCTGCGCGCCGGACATCTCATAGTCGTGGATATAGACGAATTTGGGAACGTTCACTTTGGCCCAAGCGACGGCCTTATTCTCGTCCAAGGTTCCTTCGGCGAAGTCGTGCACCTTGAAGCTGGTCTGAGAGCCATAGTTGCGCCAGAGAACGACCCGGACAACGGTGGCACCTGGGGGGCCTCCTCCCCCTGCTCCACCTTAGGCGTGACGAGTGCCGCCGAGGCAAGCTCTTCTATCTCCTCGCGTGACAGAACAAATTGGGCCTTGCAGACGAGCTTGCCATTCGCCTCCTTGCGACCTTCCCATCGGTCTACCGGCCAGTCTTCGTCAAGACTGTACTCGGCGCCCGGGATAATAGGATTCAGCGTGTAAAGCGCCTCAAAGAGATTGCTCTTGCCAGCCTCGTTTTGGCCCACGAACGCCGTGATCCGATTGGCATTGATCCAGCCGGAGTCAATGATGTTACGGTAATTCTTGACCTGAAAGCCCCAAAATTCATCCCCTCCCCCACATGTTCTGTCTATGACAGGATGGCTCGCCAGAAGATCAGGATCAAGTCACAGACGCAATTGAATCGACGAAGAAGTTGCGGCTGGCCTGCCGTCGGTGAGGATTGAAATCACAACTTCGGCGTAGGAGGGCATTCTCCTAGTGTATGTGTGATGTAGGTCAGCTTCCGGGAAACTGCAGGCCGCTCGCCAATGTTCGTGATGCGGCGCATAGCAGTCCTTGATGAAGTGTAACGGGAATGACCGGAATGGGTCGGTCATCAATCCTGGAGCAAGGGCGTCTCGCACAACTTGGCTGACCTGGATCAGATTCTTCGGCGTTTGGTGTTCCCCGGACGCTCTGCTGACGTCGGCTGGTTTTCGCGATCCTCGGTGGTCAGTTGCTGCGGACCGACAACTGACTTGCGGCCACCTGCAATGGGCAACTTCATCTGCGGCGCACGTCGAACCTCTTCCGGCGTTGGACGACGACGTGGCTTTCCTGTCTTCAAACCGGATTTGGCGCGCGCGTTGAATGCCTCACGCGCCAGATTGAGTTCTAGGAGATTCGCCAGGGCTTCATCTTCAGGGATATCGGCAGGCCACCCGTAGGCTGCGGCAACGGCGGCATCCAGGTCCGAGTGGGCATCGACTAGCCACTGCGGACGCCGGTTGTAGAGGCTGGTCAGGGTACGCTCACGCAGGATCGTTTCCGATGCGATGTCCTTCGGAAGGATTCGATCCGGATAGCCGAGCACCACCTCGGGCTCAATCTGGACCAGGTCGCTCGGGTTGAGCCATGCGTTTCGTATGTCATCAAGTCTCTTGGCCGCGCTTGATATAGCGATGGCGCGTGAATGCTTTTCATATCGAACTGCAGGGATGTCCGGAGTGAGGCCCTCGGGGAACGGGAAGGTCTCGAACACTCCCGCACTATTGTAGGTCGGATCATTGCCGACGCCGTGCCACGAGCAAGTTCGCAAGCTCCACGCCTCGTGAAATCGGGAGTGAAGAATTCCGAAAAAGACATCGTCTGACCGAGAAAACGCGAAGATACGGGAATCGGGCAGTATCGATTGATCAAGCCATACGAATGTCCGATGCTTTGCGACGCGAGGTGTGGCCACGTAGCGCGAATGGCCCTGCAAGGAAGCGTGGAAAGCCGGTCTCGGCTCCACGTGTCGCCACCAACGCTCGCGGTATGCATCGCGCCTGTTCTGTGAGCGCTCCGGAAACACATGCTCTCTGATGTATTGGAACGGCGCCTCGTAAAGTGCAGCCTCCTGCTCGGACATCTCCCAGTCGAAATCCACGATCCACATATCTCGGCCGCGGCGAGTGATATCCATTCCATTGCGCCATGGATGGAGCACATCTGAGTTTGGCCTGCCGTTGGGATTCATCGGCATGGAGAGCCAACTCCGCGCCAAGCTACCCGGGACATCGAAGGCGCCGCCTTTCGTATCGCCCATGAATGCTACGTTCCGGTTTGCAGAGAGCCGGCGCGCCTTGGTCAAGTCGGTCACGCCCGCGGTAAGATCTGCGTTTATCTGTGCAACCGACCTCCCATCGAGGCACAACGGGTCCTCGCCGTGGCCGAAGCAGATTAGGGATACCCGCACGGCCGCGCCATCGACGACCCACGGCTCGTCACTCCAGGCTTCGAATAGCCGGTTTTCGGCAATGATCCGATCCATCACCTTTCGATTCGCTCCAGCGCGTATGGAATTCGTCGTGACCAGCCCCACCCGGCGCGTTCGATCTGCTGCCACGGCTGCGCGGGATTTCTCAACCCAATAACAGACGAGATCAGCCTCGCGAGGGACCCTCCCGTCGTAAACGTCGAAAAGGCGTTCAACCGTCGAATTGCCTAAGGCTTGTCGCATCAAGCGCACGCCAAGAAAGGGTGGATTCCCAACGATGAATTCTGCTTCCGGCCATTCAGCTTCGGCATCTCCCGTGGGTGGCCCTAGGGCAGCCAGAAGGTCTCCTTGTGCGTCAAGCGCTGTATCAAGGTCTTCGGCCTGCCTTACCAAGGCGTCTCGCTTTTCGATTGCGTCCAGCTTGCGCAGGATTGGAATCGATTTCGAGCGAATCCCGTTCTTGATCTGCCACTGAATATCGCCGATCCAGATGGTCGTACGTGCAAGCTCGGCGGCCATCGTGTTGATTTCGATGCCGCGCAGGATTTCCGGCCCTGTGAGCGGAAGCTGCGCGGGCAAGCCGAGCATCTCGCAGTCGAGGTTGGCGCGGTGTTCGATGTCCTTCACCCCTTGGAGAGCGAGGTAAAGGAAGTTCCCGGAACCGCATGCCGGATCCAAGATGCGGAGCTTTCGCAGCCGTTCCGTGAAACGGGATCGCACTTCAGCGGCCGCTTCCTCCCGCGTCATCCGGCGGGATTGCTGTTTGCGCATTGGTGGCTTGCGACTGCCATTCAGGAACTCGACGATCTCCTGCCTTGCTTGTTCCCATTCCTGTCGTAGAGGTCTCAAAATGACAGGGTCGACAAGGCGCATGATCTTTTCTGGATCAGTGTAATGCGCGCCGATCTGGGCGCGTTTTTCCGGGTCGAGAAATCGCTCGAACAGAGTTCCAAAGATCGTCGGATCGATGAGCCCCCAATCGAGGCTGTCTGCGGCGATAAGCAAATCGATGTCGCCGTCATCTAGCTGCAGCGCTCGGCGACCGTCGAACAGACCACCGTTGAACCATGCGATATCGGCCAGATCGAACTCGCCGCCGCGCTCCATCGCTTCAAACAGCTTGTTGAGGTAGCCTATCGCCCGGTCTGGAACGCGGGCGCATCGCCTTAGGAGCTTGGTGAACAGCCCGTCTGGCAGGAGGTTCACGCTCTGAGCGAAGAAGCAGAACACGAGCTGATTTACGAAATGAGCGATCTCATCCGGGGTGCCGTGTCCCTGAAGCCGGAGGGCGATTGTGGAAAACTTGTCTGCGGCCTCCTTCGTGACCGCGGCGCGCGTTCTGGTCGGCCTCAGCTTCTCCGGATTGAAGAAGACGTTGCGCAGTATCTCGCGTGCTGCAGGCTCCGCGAGGTCATCCAGAGTGATCTCGTAGATAGATGGGACGGTGTTGGTCCAAGCGGTATGGATGCGAAGCCGTTCGATGTCGCACACGATGTGGAGCGGTGGACTTGAGAGCGCCGGTGCATACCGCATCAACTGCAGAAGGGCCTGGTCGAGGTTGCCCTTCTTACGTTTGTACTCCCAGGCGAAATACCCCTTCTTCCACACGTCGGCGAAGCCTTTTCCGCCTCCGAGCTTGTTCGCACCTTTCTCGAACGCGAAGAATTCCCCGCTCGGGTCCTCACGCACCGGAGATGGATGGCCGATCAGCGAGCAGATGTCGAGAAAGTGTTCTTGGGCGGTTTGTCGCTCGCTAAGATCCGACTTCCGCCATTTCTTGATAAACGCAGTCGGCGTTATGGGCACGAGCCCTGCGGCACCCAGACTCATCACGCGTCCCCTCCGACACAGGCATTGCCCGATAGAAGAGTTTGCCAATGAAAATCTGATTATTGGTTAATTTTAAATAATCTATGCATAAGCATATGATTGTCAATGACTTATTCATAGTGCGCATCAGAAATAGGCGCTCCGAAGCATTACGGCAGCCGTTACGCGGATGGAAGCGCACTTACTGGAGCGCTTTCCATTCGACGCCGAATAAGTCGCATGGATGACGCAATTGCGCATCGAATCCTTCACTGTGGTCGCTCACGAGAATCGGTAGAGGCTCCATGGCGTAGGAGCGGTCTCCGATTGTGGGCCGCCGAGGTACGCGACAAGCCTGCTAGAGCAGGCTGCTAGGCCGGCTATTTGCTAGGCAACTCGAATGTCGGGAAGTGGCCCGAGTATCACATTCCGTAACGGATCCTGTAGCGTCCGCTTTTATGGAGCCAGCGGGTTTCGTGACCGACATTGTGCGCATTGCTGCAGCGAGCTAACAACCGCTACGTGGATGAGGAAGGACAGCGTGAGGCTGTTCACTTGCTACGCGTTGAGGTGTGCATATATTATGCATATGAGAGGTGGGAGATTTCTCATGACCCACGCACAGCTCGCACACTCCAAGGTGGTCTCAGGCTTTGTCGATAGCCTGCAGGAGCCGCGCACGCCCTATATCTCGCCGAAGCGCCTGTCGCAGGCGCTAGGCGTGAAGGTTGCCAATTTGGCGCAGTTGACCGGCGTCCACCGCAACACGCTCCGTAACCCGTCATCGGAGCGGCTGCAGGGTCGGATGCGCGAGATGGTGAAGGTGATCTCGGCCGCGACGGAGCTCACTGGCGACGTCGACAAGGCGATCTACTGGTATCGCAACGAACCGATCGCTGACTATAGCCATCGTACGGCGGCCGAACTCGTGGCCGACGGTCAGGTCGAAGCAGTCCGGGATCTCGAGAATGGAGCGCGTGGGTGAGGGTCACCCGGGGCGGTCCAGACGAGATCTTCCATCGCTATCTGACACCCAAATGGGCTTTCCTGCCCACCAGGCGAAGGAGCTGCGATCGACGGCGGGCGCTTCAATCGACCCGGCGTCGAAGCGCTCTATCTGTCCCGTTCGACGCAGACAGCGCTGGAGGAATACAAGCAGGGCGCTAGCATCCCCCGCCCGCCGCCCTTGCGGCCTACAAGATCACGCTTCTGAGGTCGCCGACTTTCGCAGGGATTCGACCCGGACATCTGGGACAGCACCTGGCAGGAATGGGATTGTGCCTGGCGCCAGATCGATCGCATCGACAAGAAAGACCCGCCATCGTGGAAGCTCGCGGACGTGGTTATTACGGCCGGGCTTCGCGGCATCCTTTTCCCGTCGCTGCGTCACGCCGGCGGCACCAATCTGGTGATCTTTCCTGCCAATCTTGTAGACCGCGATAAAGCCGTGGGTTCACGATTCCGATCACCGGCTACCGCACGACCAGTTGTCCTGGTCCTGAGTCATCGACTGTCTTTGTGGTCGCAACGCGATAACGCCCGCTCACGACACCTGGTCCTCAACGACATCGTCCTCGTCTTCCCTGTTAGCCGAGCCGGCTAGAATACCGCCGGCCAGCAGCTTCTCCTTCGACAGCAGCCCTGGGTCCTCGAGCGCCTCGAAATCCGGATGGACGGCCATTTGGCGGGAGCGGCCTGTGCTATATCGCGGTGCAGCACAGCGGGAACCAGAATTCCAGCCCGAAGGAGGCCGACCGTGTCCGTGATATTGTGAGCGGGATCCTCGCTTCGGGGGCACATTGACTTGACCGGCAGGAATGTCCGCCGCTCCGCTAACCCGGGGGGCTGCGCGGCGGCGGACGATCTCCTGGACGGCGACGCCTTGCTTCGACAGACCGAGCACCGCCGTATTGGCAGTCCGCAGTCGGCACCGATGAAGACGTTCAGATTGCCCTGCGGACCTGCGGAAGGTCGGTAGATGGCGTAACCACACGATGAGAAGGCTCGCCGGAAAGTCGGCATTAGGTTGCGATTGAGACAGTCTGAACGGCCGACTTGGAGCGCGCAAATCGGCCATCGCCGCGCGTGTCAGCATTGCATCACCTTCTGAACCCAAGCCCTCACGTACACCCCCAAGTGATCGACAAGGCTTCGGCTCCATCAGGTCGGGGTGGATTGGGCGGGCGAGCTCAGAGGCGAGAGCTTAAACCGTCGTTCTAGCGCGTAACAAACTGTGTAACAAACAGCGCGAAAAGTCCAATGTTTTCATAGTCATAGGCGTGAACTCGAAAGACGCATTCTGGGCCTAGTTTATCGGCCAGAACCAGAGCACCTAGAGGGCCGAACATCTAGGGGCTCCTAACGCCTATTGCTCCACCATGATTCTCCGACGCCTACCAGCCGTTGGCTTCCTTCGCGAGATCGGGCGAAGACATCAGCGACCACCCGAGTTTCTGTTGCGGCGGGAAGCACACGTCAAAACCCGAGTGGTCGTCTCATCCGGGCTCGCGTTCCGTGGCGGACACCAGCCCTCACGCCCAAACTGACTCGGTTGGATGGGGAACCGCTGTCGCCGGGCCATTGAGCATTTCTGCACGACAACAAGCAACACGGCCGGCTTTGGCGTCGCCGTTAGCTCCGGCGAATCCGAACTCTATACCAGCGTCGATGTTTCGAGGACGCTGTGAATCGTTCAGGCGGGGCTCGAAAGAGCGCACGAAGACGCGGGATAATGATCCTGGCCGACGAGGCTACGTTCATCTGGCCCACGATGGCAAATCTATCCTAGTGGAAGTCAATCTTTTGTGGCGGTTGCGCGGTGTGGCTTTTCAGACTGATCAGCGCAGGCGTGTCGATTTTCGACGCTATGCGCCGGGCGAGTTCCCGCAATTCGAAAAAGCCGTCAATACTCATCAGGCTCAACGGTGTGCCCGACGAAGTGTCCCACCGCATAGGTTCTTTGTCTTGCCTGTACGAAGATCCGTTCATCTCGCAAATGGCGTCATAAATCGCCTGTGCGATCGACATTTCGGCACGGATACGCTCTGCGTCTTTTTGGCTATTCACGAGAATTTTCCCCCAAACCCGCGATTCTCCTTAGCCGGTTTCATTGGGCACCGCTAGATCACGCGGATGTGACACGTCGGATAAAATCGATTGTATGGCGGAGGGAGCCACGCCAGACTCGCGGCGTTGAATGGGCACTATTGCCACCACGCGCCGTGATTGATTTCTGATTGATTATTTTTCAAAGGAATCTGTGGGGCAAGAATGGAACAAACACCCAAGGTCCTCTTATCCGCAGACGGCAAGCGACGCGTAGTCTTCTATGAAAACGATAATGGTCTTTTTCAATGGAGAGAACAGGGGATCATTCCTCCAGACCCAGACCTCGGTCACCCGGACCCCGAATGGGGACCCACCAACCATATCCCATCTGGATATTTTGCGCGGCTCGACGTGGCCGAGGGAGAAGCACGCAAGATCGTCGGTTGGCTCCGTGATTCCAAATAGCGTCGTCCGTCCGCCGTTCTATATCCGCGCAAACTCCGCAGGCCTTGACGATCGCCAGCCCAGCGCCAGTATGCTGGCCATGGATGAGAAATTACATCTATGGGGAAAGAACCGGCCTGCAGCTCGTGCGCATCGCGATCGAGCTCACCTGTCCGGCCGGGGTGCTGCCGAGCGAAGAGGCGGTAAACGTGCTCTATGGCCCGTTACCCGTGAACGAGGGCGAGGCGCTGGCCAAGGCGATCATCGAAACGGTCGAGCGACTGACCCGCGACCACGACATTTAGGCGAGTATGCCACTTTGCGGGTCTCCAAGGCTTCAAGCACTTCGAACACGCGGCCGACCGGCGCGGCGATTTTCCTAGCAGGCAAGTGCTTCACGCGGCCAATTAGCCCCAGCTTGACAGGTCGTGACCTAGGAGAATCCGCTAACTAACTTCTTTGTCCAGCTTGCAATCGCGAGCCCGCACGCGATGCCGACACAATCGGCAAACCAGTCGAATATGTCCATGTCGCGACTTATTATTTGCGTGCCCTGCAGGATCTCGATCCCGGCGCCGGTAAGGGCGAGAAAAATTATCAGTCTTGCCCTGCGCTCTGGCCAACCGAGCCGATGGCCGTCAACACGACGAACGCTGCGGCGTGAAGCGACCCGCGACCCAGTGGGTGCAGCCGGGGGAGGTCAAGCTGCGCGTCAAGCACCTCCGTGGCGAGCACAATATATACGCAAGAATCGTGTCGCTTGTCGACACGCACTCAATGCTTACAGACGACTATTGGCAGACGGCCTCTTTACAGAAGTTGCTTGAGGCGGAACTGAGCCACTACGAGATCCATGGCGAGCCGCGAATTTCACTGCATGGTCCGAATGTGGCCCTCGTCGCCGATATTGCGATACCTGTCGGCATGGCGTTTCATGAACTTGCCTCCAACTCAGCAAAAATCGGCGCCCTGTCGCGCCCGCAAGGCCGCCTTGAAGTGCAATGGTGGATACCGGATTCCGCAGGTGAGCAGGTCCTGCATCTTCATTGGCAGGAGCGGGACGGCCCCATTGTGCAGCCGCCGAGTCGACGAGGCTTTGGAACGACATTGCTGGAAAGAGTGGTTACAGTGCAATGCAATGCGAAGGTCAACTGCATTACAATCCCGGCGGCCTGCGTTTCACTATGGCGTTGCCATTGCGCGAAACGAGGCTCGTGCCAGCGTACTCCTGAGTGACCTGCCGAACGCGACGAACTAGCCTGCAGCCTGTGGCAGCAGCCGAAGCCACCAATTAAAGAGCTCGCTGCGCGACTTTCTTCAGCGATTCTACGGTGCCAGGATGCACGTTGCGTGCTGGGGTCGCCATTCGGGCCGCTGAGGCCGCCCGGCCCCTGGCAGCACCAGGTCGGAGCCCGCATGAACGATTGGGACAAAAACCCGCTGCTAAGCCGACCTTTTGAGCTCCGCCACCTGAACGCCCAGCCGGAAGACCTGACCGTCTGCAAACGAGCGCGCGTAGCTCTCAGCTGTGAAAGGGACCGTGGTAGTGGTACCATTGACCGTCACGCGAACCGACCACCCTTTGCCCTTCATTATTTCAACGGCATGTTGCACATGCGCAGCCATGCATTCCTCCCAGAATGGTACGTTGAGAAGGGGAGGATTAGCGTCGCAAATTTGCATGCAAATAATCCGACACCGCAAGGTCGAAATGTCAAAACAGCGCACAGCCGCAGCACCCGCAGCGCTTGGGGAACCGGGCCGTCCCGATCACGTTGTGTCGGGCAGCCTGGATTACTCATGCAACAACTTCTCCAAGAATTCGGCCATCCGACATACGTCCCGTTTCCGGTCATTGCGGCGAGGCTTCTACTGGCGTCGATTTTCGGTGCTGCGATCGGTTTCGAACGCGAATGGCGAAATCGGCCTGCAGCGCTTCGCACGCATATTCTGGTCTGCGTCGCAGCGGCTACGTTCGGCATTCTGACGATTGAAATCGTTCACGCGCCGATATTTCTGCAGGATTCGGTAAAGGTCGATCCGATTCGCGTCGTCGAAGCGGTCACCGCTGGCGTCGCGTTCCTTGCTGCCGGATCGATTTTGTTTTCGAGAGGCGAGATCCACGGGCTGACGACCGGTGCGGGCATGTGGCTGTCTGGCGCAATTGGCGTGGCGGGGCTGGTCTGTGGCAGGTGGCGGCGCTCGGCACGCTTTTGGTGCTCGTCGCTGCAGGCCTTCTTTATAGTTTTGCAGCCAAGTCCGGCATTGGCGAAAACACCCTGCCAGGGAAGGCAACGTCGGGAGAAGAAGTGTCCAAGCGGCGCAAAAGCTGAGGACAGAGGCGAATACATAGGGTAGCCGCGCCGCCCAAGCTCAGAAATAAAAGTGCAGTGCCGTGCCAGATGCATTGACCGATTACGGGGCGCCTTGTGGCTTGGATACTGCGGCAGTACGCCACGTACTTCGTTCGCATGGCTCGTTCCCATTTGCTTGAGCGCACGAGTTCGCTCGAAGGCGAGCACCCTAGTCAAAGGCTCGCCAGTCAGGCCTAGCGGCCCTCCAAGATCCCCGCTCCAAGCTGCTGGCCCCACCGGGAGGGTCTGCGGCTTCTGTTGACGCCGTTCCCACAGGAGGAATTCAATCCGAGGACCGCAAGGTCGCCGCGCAAAGCATGGGCGTCGCCTGCCTCGATTGCCACGCCAATTTCAGCACCAACGCCGCCTTTCATCTGACGCCCGATGTCAGGCCGCAGGCAGCGCGCTTCCGCCTCGATCCGACCAGCCTGCGCGGCCTGTTCAACCAACAAATCCACGGGTCGAAACGGTCGCTGCGTTCAGTCGAGGATTTCACCGAATTCGAGCAACGCACCGCCTATTTCAACGGCGACCATGTCAGCGCTACCAGGAAAGGCGTCAACCTACCAGACCGCACCAATCAGGTGGCGATGATGGCGCAGATGCAGAACATCATCGACTTTCCGCCGGCGCCGAAGCTCGATGCGTTCGGAAAGCTCGATCCCGCCATGGCCAGCGAAAAGGAGCTGGCGGGCGAGCGGGTGTTCATGGGAAAGGGCCGCTGCTCGGCATGCCATGACCCGCAAACATCGTTCATGGACAACAACATGCACGATTTGAAACTGGAGCGCTTCTACAAACCCGGGCGGACCGTCAACGACATGGTGGAACTGCCCGACGGGCCGATCAAGACGTTTACGCTGCGCGGCATCAAGGACACGCCACCCTATCTGCATGACGGCCGTCTGATGACGCTGGCCGATACGGTGGAGTTCTTCAACCTGGTGCTCGGCGTCAAGCTCACCCAGGACGAGAAGGATGATCTCGTCGCCTATATGCTCGCACTTTGACACGCGGCAGGCCGACCGGTCGGCACATCTTCGGTGGAGGTTTTCATGCGTGTTCTTGCAACGACCTTGGGCCTGACGGCACTCTGCGCATCGCCTCTCTTTGCGCAGATCGGAAATCCGGCCGGCAACGCCCCGGACACATTGATGGACTCGCCGGGTCAGCCCATGCCGCATCAGGCGAACTATCAGGACCAGCTGTTCGCGCAGCTCGCCGTGGCCGGCGGCACGGCAGAAGTCGATTTCGGTAATCTTGCGAAAAAATCCAGCCATTCCGCCATCAAGGAATTTGCCAGCCGCATGGTCGACGACCACTCAGCGGCAAACGAGAAACTGAAATCGCTTGCCGAAAGCGACAAGATCCCACTGCCGCAAGGGCTCGACGACGAGCACAAGCAGCTGCGTGCCAAACTCGAAAAGCTCGAAGGGGCTGCGTTCGACCTTGCCTATATCAGCGGCCAGATCACCGATCACCAGAGGACCGTGCAACTGCTCGAATGGGAGATCGTTTCGGGCCAGGATGCCGACCTCCAGCATTTCGGCTCAGATACTTTGCCGACTGTGCTCGAGCATCTGCGGATGGCGCGCGACATCAAAGCAAAACTCGCAAGCCAGGCGCTCGCCGACGCCGCTTCGGGGCCGCCAAGAAAGTGAATGGGTTAGCGCGCCACGTAAAACGGCGGACCCAGTGCTTAAATTGCCCACGGCCGGCCATGCAGTTTTGTCGCCTTGATGATGGAAACCTTCGCTCGCTCGCAGCTCATTCCCCGCGAATTCCGGCTCAATGTCCCCGAATATCCCTTCAGGTCACGCCGCTGGAAGCTGCGCTTGCTTTGCAGAACCCAGCACTGAATATCAGAAGCTGCCCAGCCCCGTGGCATTGCTGAGCTTCCATTCGGTGCCGAGCCAACGTCTTCCACCCAACACGTGCGGCTGGACAGCCCAGAGAGAACAACAGGCACGGGACAACAAAGCGGAGATCGCAGGAACAGCAACTTGATGCTGCCGACTGGAAGCTCGCGACCAACGAGGCCATAGCTGCCCATCGTGGGGCCAGAGAAGTAGTCAAGGCGCTTCTCCTCGCTAACGCTGCCCTGGAGCGTGGGCTGGCTCTAGCGGCCGCTACTTAGAGTCATGAGTTTAGCAGGGATGGCACCGCCGAAGACGGTCCCAGCGACACCGAACAGGTTCGCGGCAGAGGAAGGCAGTCAGCATGCGAGACAGCTCCTGCCGCAGCAGAAGGCTCCCAATTCATTGTGGTCACCGCCTTCGACGCCGACGAGACCGGGCACCTTCAGGCTGTCTTCGGTCCAGCAGAGCAGCAGTCGGAAGATCGGGCAGTAAGGACCGCGAACGCTCTTGCGAGCAAACATGCCGCGGCTATTGCGTGGTCCCATGATGCTAACTCGGCGGGGCGAATGGGGCGAGCCGACGACCCTCTTTGTTCGAGGCGACGTGCCCGACTGGAGTGACGGGCTTGCGCGTCCGACGCCAGGCACCGCTCAGCCAGGTGCAGCAGATCAGCGCTTGGCAGAGTCGCTGTCCGTTTCGGCCCTCGCGAGGAACTCCTCGGTTGTCGACGGAAGATGGTCTTTCAACCATTCCGCCATGGCGACCTCCTCTCGCAGGTTCTCTTCGCAAGCCCGCACGACCTCGGTTTCGCCCAGCGATTCAGCGGCGGCAATGAGGATCGTGTAGGAGGCGATTTCCATGTGTTCGAACGTGTAGCTCGCAAGGGAGCCCTTCATCACCTCGTCGCCTGCGAAGACGCCACTCAAGGATTGCGCCAGGGCAGTCAACTTTCCGCCAGCATCCTTCATAGTGGATGAACCCTCATCCATCCGGTCGAGACAGGCTTTCAGCCGAGCAGCCTGTTCCCTCGTTTCATCAAGGTGCAGACGCATTCGATCGCTGAGTTCCGGATAGTTCTCAATACGGCTTAGCTGCCCGTTCAACATTGTTTCGGCCTGCTCTTCCATGGCATGAGCGTCCCGAAGCCATTGCACCAGCCATTCTCGCGACTCTGACATTTGAAATCTCTTTTGTGACAAAAGAGAACTGCCGAACTGTGAGATTGTTCCTAGTGAAGCGGGCCTAGGTCTTCTCGCCCTTCAAATCCTTCACACAGCCTTGACGCACGGCTGAACGGCCCTGCGAAGCTACGTACGCGTTTTTTGATGTCCTTAGATGCCGGTCTGACATGCTCCTGACGCCCTTCCAGTGATTGGGCCGGGTCGGAAACAAACCCGGAGCGCTACTCACGGGACCGTAGCACCCCCTCCTCCTTGGCAGCAGCCTCGAAGGCCTGACGGACATCCATCGGGGTCGCCCGGTTCTCAAACGCGTCAACGCAGGCCTGGACCGCCTTCCTCCACAGGTCCACGCTTGGACCACTTCATGAGTTCCTCGGCTGCACTCTCTAGGTGGTTTACTCCGTAGGTCGTCCCAGGCCGGTCGGTCTTGACGTACACCGGAGGGGAGAACCAATAGGTAACCATTAGGGGAATGTAGGGCGGCTATAGAGCTTCGTCGTCTCTGGCCTTACCAATCGCCTCAAGTAATGAAGCTAGGGTTGGGCTTAGCTCTGTGTCGACTGGCCCAAACAGCTTCTGTACATGACGACGATTGTCTTCGGTTCCGATCAACTCCCGAACGGCGTCTGCAAGGGACTTATGCCCAGCTATGTCGCGCTTTATCATGTCGGCCGAGGTTCCCCGCCTTTTGCGTAACCCGCAGATCAGGGATGGTTGCATTAGGGGAACAAATGCAGGTCCACGTCGGTTAAAGACTTGCAGCGGTCGATCCGTCTCGGTGCAGCCACTGTCGAGGTCCGTCGCCAATTCCTCTCGGTGGCGGACCTCCAACGATAGTTACAGCGGGACTAAAAAGTAGGCCCAATCTCGCGCTCCAGGGCGACGCGGGCCTTCCGTAACGAGACGAGCAGCCGCTCCAGTAGGCCTTCATCCAATTCGGATGCTAGGCCCGAAACGCCCGGTCGTGCTCAACGATCCGGTCCTGTATCGACACTACGGTTTCATAACGAGCTACAAGGCTCGTGAGGACTTCCTGATGATCGGAGGTCATACGCTGCCCGTTCTGGGCAAGGAGCGGGCATCAAGCTTAAGGCGTTCATAAAGAACGGCCTCATCGAACTCGCCGTCCGAGAACAGTGCCATTACGCTCACGCTCAGGCGCTCCGCCTGCATGCTACTAACGGAGATACCTGCCTCGGCGCAGACACGATCAAAGACCTGCTTCAACAAAGCCAGGTCGCTGGGATAGGCAATGCCACTCATTGAGCTGGTGTTACTGACCATAGCTGTTCCTCCCATTAGGGCGGAAGCGTGGCCGTCGCTCAACGGCGATGCCCATGATGTAAATCGCCGATGGAAGCAGGCTACTCCGATTCATGCGGAGAGTCTGGGAAAGGGCTGCTGGAGTTCTGCTCACCGAAGTCGCGCCTCCCGAGACAGAACCCAAGCAGCGATCCTTGGTCAATTCCTAAAGATATCAAGAGTTGGAAACGTACCAAACAGAGGATGGGGATGTTTGGTATTCAGTGAGGCGCTTTCTATGGACACGCTCAAGTGGCTTCTCAGCTGCTGAACTGCGGCATGCACTAAATCGCCACCTGCGTTCCGATCTCAACCACACGTCCGGTCGGGATCTGGAAATATTCCGTTGCGTCGGCCGCCGTGCGCGCCAGCCCGATGAACAGCTTGTCCTGCCAGACCGGCATGCCGGAATTGGGCGAGGCCTTGAGCGAGCGCCGCGACAGGAAGAAAGAGGTCGTCATGATGTCGAACTTCCAGCCCTGCTTGCGGCAGATCGCCAGCGCGCGCGGGATATTGGGCTGCTCCATATAGCCGAAGGTCAGCGTCACCCGCATGAACAGCTCGTTGATCGTTTCCATCTTGACCCGGTCACTGTCGGGCACGACGGGTTGTTGCGCCGTCACCACCGAGAGGATGACATTCTGTTCGTGCAGCACCTTGTAGTGCTTCAGGCTGTGCATCAACGCGGTCGGCGCGCTGGCGGGATCGCTGGTCAGGAACACGGCCGTACCGGACATCAGCTGCGGTTTCCTCTTCAACAGATTGCCTGCAAGGAAATCCAGCGGGATCTCGTTCCGGCGGGTCTTTTCGAACAAATAGCGGGTGCCGCGGATCCAGGTCCACATGGTCAGCACAATAACCGCGGCAATGGCAAGCGAGGACCAGCCCCCTTCAAACACCTTGACTATGTTGGCTGCAAAGAAGCCGGTATCGACGAAGGCGAACACCGCCATCAGGGCGACCGCGACGCCGAGCGGCCATTTCCAGATGCGCGTCATCACAACAAAAAGCAGTATGTTCGTCACCAGCATGTTGCCGGTCACCGAAATACCGTAGGCCGAGGCCAGGCGGCTGGATTCGCCGAAGCCGACCACCAGCAACATCACCACCAGCGCCAGCATCAGGTTGATGCGCGGCAGATAGATCTGGCCCGACTGTTTTTCCGACGTGTGCTGGATGACGAAACGCGGCAGCATATTGAGCTGCACCGCCTGTCTGGTCAGTGAGAAGGCGCCGGAGATCACCGCCTGGCTGGCGATAACGGTCGCCGCCGTCGCCAGCACGACCATCGGAATAAGCGTCCAGCCCTGGTTCATCTCGAAGAATGGATGACCGACAACGCCGCCATTTGCCAGCACGAAGGCGCCTTGCCCGACATAGTTGAGCAACAGACAAGGAAACACGATGGCCAGCCAGGCAAGCACGATCGGCTTGCGCCCGAAATGGCCGAGGTCGGCATAGAGCGCCTCAGCGCCAGTGACGGCGAGAAAAACCGCACCAACCGTGACGAAGGCGACTTCGGGCGAGTTGATCAGGAATGACACGATGTAATGCGGGCTGATTGCCAGCAGGATTTCCGGGTCGTCCATGATGTGGTTGAGGCCGGAAAGGCCGATGGCCAGGAACCACAGCGCGGTAACGGGCCCGAACACCAATCCTACGCCACCGGTGCCAAACCGCTGTACCGCAAACACGATCGCCAAGATGGCCAGTGTCAGCGGCACCACATAGGGCTGGAATGTCGGCGTGACGACATTCATACCTTCGACCGCCGACAGCACCGAGATCGCCGGCGTAATGACTGCGTCGCCGAAAAAAAGCGCCGCGCCGACAATGCCGATGCCGAGGATCACCGCCGAGCGCGTCGGGAAACTGTTGCGCGCCAGCGCCATCAGCGACAGCACCCCGCCCTCGCCGCGATTGTCCGCACGGAGCACGAACATGATGTATTTGATGGTGACGGTGATCGTCAGCGACCAGATAATCAGCGAGAGTACGCCGAGGATGTCGCCACGGTTGGCGACGTTGCCACCGGCCGATGCGTGCAACGCCTCTCGGAATGCATAGATCGGGCTGGTGCCGATATCGCCGTAAACCACGCCCAACGCGCCCAGCATCAGCACCTTGGTGCTGTGCTGCTCGACCTCAGAATGGCTCGATTGTTCGACAGGTTCTGCCTCGTTACCAGCATTGGTAAGGGCCATGGACGACACTCCGATAAGCGGGCGGTGCTCTACGCTTGCTGCACTGCAATATCAAGTGCCGTCACGTAATGTCTGCGTCTCGGTATTGCCTATCGCTCGTCGGCTTCGCAGACTCGTCAGCCCCGAAGCGGCTTGGGAATTTTTGCGAGACTATGCTGAAGCTCCGGGAGCAACGATGCCCGAGTCAGTATCGGATTAGGTCGATGCTCGGGCGCGCGAGCTCAGATGCCGAGAGCTTAAATTAACGCTGTAGCCGTGTAACAGACTGTGTAACAAATGCCGCGAAAAGCTCAATATTTTCAAGGACGTAAGCGTCAAGTCGAAAGACGCTCTCTCCGCCAACTATCGTCCTATCCAGCTGAAAACGTTTGGCTTTACGGCTTGGTTGTGATCTTTCCCCATTTCCTTCCCCACTATGCCCCTCCGAGCAGGTACCTGCCCTTCGATTGCCTGCGAAGCCTGTGGAACCTACCCACCACCCCCGCGGTAGACCGGTCGGCTTCTAGCAAAGATGCAGACTACCCTCTGCAAAGGGTGATCAAAAATTTTGCTAAAAATAAGGATGCCGACGCGCTGCAGCAATCGCCCGCGCTCGCCGCTTCGAATAGCTGGGCATGGTCTTGCTTCAGTTCCGGGAGCCGTGAAGCTTTCAGCGGAGCGTATGCTCAGGCGGTCGTGGCGCCGAGCCCGTCGGAGACTTGGAAGCCGTCTGTGTTACCGCCGCCCGGGGAAGCCGAGGTGTGTGGAGCGGTCAGGTTGGCTCTGATACCGGTTTGGGCGTCCCCTAAGCCGCGCACTCCCTAGCTCTGTCCGCATTTCCGTGTATCTCAGGTGTGAGGGGCGACCTGTGCGCCGCCCCTCACTCTGGGTTAGAAGATGAAGTCTGAATCGGTTATGAGAGCTGCTGCCTTCGCACCCACTGACACGTCGAGGTCGATTGTGCCGGCGTCGTCGCTGAAACCGATGAGGGTTCCGGCAGAACCGTCGATGACCTTTACTACCATGCCCTCGGCGGATATTTCGTTGGCGTCGAGGTAATCGAGAGCCGACTGTGCTGAGTTGAAATCGACACCTTGCAGAAACGAGGTGGCGTGGGTGTCCCTTAGGTCGAACTTGTCTTGGCCGTGCTTGAAATCTGTTATCGTGTCCTTTACCCAGTCGTGGAAGATGAAGGTGTCGTTGCCGCCTCCTCCTGTCAAGGTATCACTCCCGGAATCTCCGAAGACGGGATCACCCCCGTCGATGATATCGTTGCCGGCACCGCCGTCGATGGTGTCGTTCCCGAGGTAACCGAATATGGTGTCGTTGCCTTTGTCGCCGAATAGGATGTTATCCCGGCCGGATGGAAGGAATTCATCACCGTAGATGATGTCGTCACCGGCACCGCCGTGAATGATGTCGGTGCCGTTACTATTGAGGGGTCTGCCGCCGTCGCCGCGAATGGTGTCGTTGCCG
Source organism: Mesorhizobium sp. M6A.T.Cr.TU.016.01.1.1 (assembly GCF_003952585.1). Lineage (NCBI taxonomy): Bacteria > Pseudomonadati > Pseudomonadota > Alphaproteobacteria > Hyphomicrobiales > Phyllobacteriaceae > Mesorhizobium > Mesorhizobium sp. M6A.T.Cr.TU.016.01.1.1. The sequence continues at coordinate 3,179,256 of NZ_CP034452.1, read as the reverse complement.
GCACCGCCGTAGATGGTGTCGTTACCCTCGCCGCCGCCGATGATGTCGTTCCCGGCCCCACCGTTGAGGATGCCGTTCCCACGACCGTCCCTGATAGTGTCGTTCCCGGCCCCGCCGTTGACGGTGTCGTCACCGGGAGAGGAGTGACCTCCGCTGTCATCGCTGCTGCTGATGGAGTCATCGCCAGCCCCACCGTTCAAGATGTCATTACCGTCACTGCCACTGATAGTGTCGTTGCCGTCACCGCCGTTGATGGTGTCGTCGCCGAGACCGCCGCTGAGGGAGTCATCCCCGGCCCCGCCGTGCAGGAAATCGTTGCCGAGGCCACTGAAAAAAAGGTTGCCGAAGTCGTCACCGATCATTCGGTCTGAGAAGTTCGAACCGAACCAGATACCGGTGTACGTGAAATCTGTTGTCACCGCGGTCCCGCCGGCGAAATAAGCGCCCTCGTCGGTGACTGTCGCGCTCGGCGGGACGTTCTCTTCGAGTTGGACTCTGTGTGCTTTCAGGTTCAGGTCGACACTTGCTGCCGACAGCGAGAAATCCGGGCCGACTGGTACTAACACTGGCTTTGCCATGAAATAGTCCTCCCAACCCGCACACCATGATCGCGTGCGTTTAGAGCACTATAATGCGTGGAAAGGTTAGTGGATATAGAGGACAATGTCCTGCGGTGGATCCAGAAGGCGTAGTACTTATGGAGTATTCTGGCGTCACGTCAATGGACGACAGTTGGTCAAAGAAAATCACCTATTTACAATAGCTTGGTGGACATCAGAAGACGATGGAGGACATAAGTATGGAGGACGCTCTCTCCGCCAACTGACTTCCATGAAAGTCGTTATTTTTCAAAAACTTCGTTATAGACCTTGACCGCCGGAGTCACTGCGTGAGGCACTTGTGGCCCATTGCCATTGCCTTGTAGGTCCCCTTCAGATCGACGACAAAGGCTCCCTTGGTTTCCGGAAACACGGTCATTTTATATTTCTTCGCTACGTCGCGCTTGAACTTCGGGTCGTCTGTCAAGATGTAGCCGCCAGAGTATCCGCCCTTGAGTTCGCCGCTCGTGCTAGTGGCCACACCACGATAGAGATGGCCGTCAATGGAGACGAAGATGTCCGACTTGGTCCCGTTCTGAAGGCCGATATCCTCTTTGGTGAACACGCCAAGATAGCCGACCTCCCGATTTGCGGTAACACCCATTTGCACCGAACTTGGGCCATCTGAGTGCACGATCAAGCAATCACCGCGGGTTTGATTGGCATAGACGGTCCAGCCCTCGACGTCGTCCCCGTAGCGGACAAGCACATCGCTGGCCTTTGGAAGGGGGCTTTGATCTTGTGCGTAGGCTGCCATCGCAGTCGAAAGTGCTACTGACGTTGCCGCGATGCGTGTCATGTATTTTCGCATTGCTATTCCCCTTGTGTGCAGGCTGAATTGTTCTTTGGCTACGGGCACCATTTGCTCCAGAGGCTGCTGTCCTCTTGCGGGGCGATGGGATGACGGCTGTGAGTGACCTTGGCCGATCGGCTCACGTCAGGGAACGTAACTAACTGTAACCTACGGGCTAATACTGGCCAGCGCACTGCGGACCGTTCAGTCCTTGACGCTAAAATGGCCGTTGGCATCTCATACGAACGCCACCTAAGGGTCGATGTCTTGGTATCTGACTACGTTCGCCAAAACGTCCGCAACGACGGCAGGATGCCCGGGTTTGACCCCATTGCAGCCGTTCTCTGAGAGAAGGTTTGCGAAAAGCCATGACCCTTCCCTGACGCTCCGCCGGCGGCTACGATCAGTTCACGTAAATGACGACGTAACGGCCGCCAGAGGGCTGGTAGTATGTCCCGCCGCACTGCCAAACCGTAGCGCCGTTGATGCTAGTCCTAACGCAGGCGGGAGGAAGCGCCGCCACGTATATCGTCGAACGGCGAACGGCCCGGCGCGTTGTGCGCCGCGCTACGCCGGCGACGCTGCCGGGCGTAAGCGGCCTGCCGACGCGCGCTTCCGCGCTGGAAACGATCGAACCTGCCGGAATGAAGTAACCGCCCATCAGGCTATCGGTTATAAGAAACGCCGTCATAACAGCGGCGACGAAGAGATGATTACGGATGCACCGTGCGGCACAGAGCATGGACCAGTTCCTGCGTAACGGCGCTATCTGCTCAGATACTTGAGACGTTAGCAGCTTGCCGGCGCTCAGCGTGCGGCGGTCGCCCTCGCCATCGAGGACAAGCTGCTTGGCCACACGGGAAGCCGCAAAAATCTGCCTGTAGGATACTGTAAGTTACGTTTCACGTCGTAGGCCAAATGCGCATAACTTCTCCCAAGAAGGGCGGGTTCATCCCGTGCACCGGATGTATCGAAGGGAAGTCTCGTCAACGACGGAAGCTGGACTGTACCGCCCGTCAAGAAGGTGAGCTGACCCGGCACGGGCCGTCCCGCACGGATTTCATTTGCCCATTCTAGATGCGCTGTAGTCTGCGACGCGGCTTGCTCTCATCTCTAAGGAGGATTTTTCAGTATGAACGCCAATCGCATAACGAGTATAATATTTTTTGCTGGAGGCCTTGCCCTCGCGACTGCGGGCGCAATGGCGCAAGAAACCGCCAAGAAGCCTCACGTGCCGCTGGAAAAGACCATCGGCCAGGTCAAGGCGACAGGCGCCGTCCCATCCCTCGCCGTCATAAATTCGCAGAGTGCCAAGCTTGACGGCGGCAAGCTCGTCCTGACCGGCGTTTCGAAAAACTCGATCGTGTTTGCCGATCGGCCGGTGCGGGCCGCCGGCCATGTCACCACCGAGCAATTCATCATGCAATGGGATGAAGGCAAGGACAGTTTCGCTATCGATCCCCCGAACGCAACGCTCTCAGTCCTTGGGGGAGACGGTTCAGAGGTGAACGATGCCGTGGTTACGCTCAAGGCTCCGAAGCTTGAGGGAACCACGCTCACATTCGACGTTGCCGTCCTGGAAGGTAGTCTGAACAACGCGAGTGGTCCGGCAGCACTTTTCATTGACGCCTTTGCGTTTCGCGGACCGGGCGGCGGCGGCTTCGCCCATGTGGGCGGCTACGGTGGTGCGGTCTGGCATGGTGGTGGATACGGCGGCGGCGCCTACTGGCATGCTCCCGTCTATCATGGAGCTTGGTATGGTGCTGGCGCTGTCGCGGGAGCCGCAGTTGCCGGGGCTGCTATTGGCGCAGCCGCTGCTGCTGCGCCCTATTACCCGCCCCCGGCGTGCGGCTACTATCCCTACCCGCCCTGCTACTGATGCAATTGAAAGCGGTCCAACTCATAAAACCCTGCGCCGTCGCCATCCGTGTCGCCTTCGACACGGATGTCGAACCGATCCGCAAGCTGTTCAAGAAGATCGGTGAGGAGATTGCCGCCGACCCCGAACTGGCGCCCGATCTCATCGCCCGTTCAAGAGCCAGGATCGGGGACGTCGAGTACGGGACGCTGATCATCCAGACGAAATTCACAGCCGAGCCAGGAAAGCAATCGATGATCCGCCTCGCGGCGCTGAAGCCGGTGCACAAGGCAGTCCGCGAAACGGAATTCGGGCCGTGCCCAAGCCCCCTGACCGGCGATGCGGCGGCTCCAGCATGATCGCACAGCAATTGCCACGAGATGGTTCGCGTGAAAAGTCGCTTTGAACTGCTCGCAGTGATCGCCCTTTGCGCGATGGCGCTGACGGCGTGCGTCGGCGTGTCATCGAAAGAATTGCAGGCGCTGGGATCGACGGTGACGCCCGCCGATGTCGATTTCACAGAGCTTTTGGCTTATGCCGGCAGAGCGAAGACGGCCTATGCGACGGAAGCAGTCATCCGCGCCAAGTATCCGGCCACGGTGCGCGTCGGCTCGCCCGGCGCCACCGATGCCCAGTATTTCGTGGAGCGGGACGACAAGACGCGGACCCAATACATCGCGGTCCGGGGAACAGCCAACAGGAAGAATATTTTCGAAGACATCGAGATCAGGATCCGCCAGGACCTCGAACTCGGCCTGCCGATCCACTCAGGCTTCGACGCCACGTCGCACGCCCTCTACGCCGACATGAAGCCTTCCCTCAAACAGAACTACAAAACGTTCGTAACAGGACACTCGCTTGGCGGCGCGATCGCAGCGATCCTTGCGATATACCTTGCTCGGGATGGCTACGACGTTGCTCGGGTCGTCACCTTTGGCCAGCCGAAATTCACCACGGCGGCAGGCGTCGAGCGAATAGGGTCCCTTTCGATCACACGTGTCGTCGACGAAAACGATATGGTGCCGATGTTGCCGCCTGTGACAGCACTAATCAACCGCCTGCACGGATCCTACGAGCATGTCGGGCCGGAAGTGATCTTGCTGGACGGTCCTCATTATGTGTTCCTGCCAAGCCATAATGCCGACCGCATTTCCGTTGGAGAGTTCTGGCGTTCGATCAGCTTTGCTGACCTCGCCGATCACCATATGGACAACTATCTGAACAGGCTCTCGACAAAGGCCACTGGCGCCGTCGCGGTCTCCTACAACGATCGCGAACGGTACATAACGCCAAAGAAGAAGCACGCTTCGAACTGAAGAGCCCCGGCCACGCTATCGTGAGACTGGTTCGGCCGGTCCATCCGGATGATCTCGGCGCCGATCAAAACGATGCTGAAGGCGATCATAATCTCGACTGGCCCCGAAGGCAGGGCGACCCACCCGAGCGTGGCGAACGTGAGTGTGATCGAGTGCGCGACGGTGAACGCGGTGATGGTTTTCATCAGGGTTCGCCAGTTGCGCACGATAAGCATCAACGCAGCGACGAACAATCTGAATTGCCGGTTTTGAGCGGCAATCGCTTACCGAAGTCATTGAACCTTCGCCTGAAGATCGATCGAGCGGGTAGAGAACCATCCGCTCGATTCGACTGTTTTCCCTATTGCACCAGTTCGAACTCGCCCGGCTTCCAGCTCTTGTCGAACCAGGACTCCAGCGGGCCATAGAGGCGAAGAAGGACGTTCCAGCCCTTGCCGGGAACTGTCTGGACCCAGTTGGCCTCATGGCCTTCCGGCGCTGTCGGACCGAACCAGACATCGACCGAGGAGTCCGCGTTGATCACAATGTCTTTCTTGTCGCTGCCGATGCTGGGGAATTGCTGGTCCGTCTGCAGCATCGAACGCGTTTGATTGTCATACGCAACGAACGACCAGAATTCTTTTGCCGGAATGTTTGGCGGCAGGTGGATCTTATAGGTCTTGCCGCCATCGAACGGTTTGCTGTCCTTGTCGGTGGTGGCGCCGGCGTATTGCGAACCGATGCCGACCCGCTTTATCGCCATGGCCGGCGTGATGCCCGTCGCATAGTAGTGGAACAGGACACGAGCATCCAGATAGCGAACGCCGGGCTGCAGAAGAAACTCGTAGCTGCCGCCGACAAAGCCGGTGAACCAGGCACTGTCCGGATAATAATAGGCGTCCTTCATGCGGGTCTTGAAGGTGATGGTGCGCGCTGTCGCATTGCCTACGGCGACGGCTTCGGTGAGGATCTTTTTCATCCGCTCGTCGGGTGCGAAGGGTTTGCCCTTTTCGATGCCGATGGCGGCGAGCTGTCCCAGCACTTCCGGATGGTAGGCCTCGTTCGGCTCGTATTGAACGATGTTGTTCACTTCCTCGTAGAAATGAAAGTCATTGGCATGGATGGTATTGTATTCCTTGCCGGAGGTATTGATGATCTTCATCGGCGGCGGGTTGTCGGCTTTCGAAAGAAGATACACCTTGGCGAACTTCTTGGTGTTTTCGACCGCGGTTGCAGTGCTGCCATTCTCAAGGAAGCCGCGCCAGAAGAACAGGTTTCCGTAGGTTGACGTCCGCAATACAAAATAGCCTTCAGGTATCTCGCCCTCATAGCCCGGCGGCAAAAGCAGGTATTTTCCACCCTTGCCCTTGTCCGGGCCGGCATTGCCGACATCGCCGACATATTCGAACCAGTGGTTGTCGATCATGCCCAGGATGTTGGGCGGTGTTTCGATGACCAGCGGACCCGCCTTGGTGTCCAGCCACATCAGATTGTAGATACTTTCGGTGTTGCCGGTGAGGAACAACGAATGCGAATCCATCAGGTTTTCGAAGATCAGGATGGTCTGATTATTGTCGGCGCCCTGGCTGGCCAATCCAACCCGCAGGGCTTCAACCGATGCGCCGGGCATGGCGTTGAGGAAGGCATCGACGCCGCGCATGAAGTCGAGGTTGTCGTAAAGCTTCTCCGAAGTGGCGTCATCCGGGAAGCCGTCGAAAAAGTTCAGCTTGCCAAGCCTGGTGTCCAAACTCTCCGGCGTGATGATCGAATCCGGTATCGGCGTCGTCATCTTCATCTTGGGCGCTTCGGCGGACGCAGTGCCCAAGCCCATCAGAACCACCGCGGCGGTGGCGCAAAGCAGTCTCGTCGCTTGTATCATTACTCTCTCCTCGTTGACGGTGCCTAGTCGGCACCACGCATCGCACAGTCGGGATAACTATTGCGCCACTTTGATACCGGGCGGCTGCCACGTGCCTTTGCCAGCCGGCAGGATCGAAGGCGCTTCGGTCTTCGGCCAGTACAGCCGCATGACGAGATAGATCGTGTCGTTGGGTGCAGGCAGCCAGTTAGCTTCCTTGTCCGCGCCGGGGCTGTCTTTCTGGATATAGAGGGTGAGCGAGCCATCCTCGTTCTTCTTCATGCCGGGCAACATCGGCGAGTTGATGAGGTAGCGGTTGATCGGGTTCTTGATCAGCAGCTGGCTCTTGCCGTCATACATCGTCACCGACCAGAAAGAGTTCACCGGCGGGAGCTGTCCGGGTGCGAAGGTGAGGGTGTAGTTGTGCTTGCTGGCGTCGAGTGTATCGCCCGTCGCAGTCGTACGGGTAAAGGGATACATGGCTTCCACGGCATCATTGCCATAGATGCCGGCCTTGACTGCTCCTGCCCGCATCAACCAATCGCCGTTGTAGAAGGCTTCGTCGCCAAGAAGCGAGCTGACGTTCCAGCCGTTGATGGGCTTGTTTCCGCTGGTCAGCCATTTGTTGATTTTATCGTCACCTTGCTTCATGCCTATCAGCATTTCTGCCTTGTGCTCGAGCGATAGATCTTTCAACTCGAAAGTCTTGCCGGGACCGATACCAATCTTCGCCAGTTTCGCACGGATCTCCTTGTCCCTTGGCGTCTCGGGGACGAATTGCAGGGCCGTATCGAGATACTGGAAGAAGTTTTCCTTGATCCCGGCGGTGGTGGCGGGAAGGAAGTCGATCGTCGGCGCGGCGGGCGGCGCGGGCTGTTTGAGGAAGGCGGAAAGCGGCTGCGCCTTGTAGCCGGCCTGCACCTTTTCCACGTTCGGCATATCTTCGGCGTTGATAAGCTGGGTCCGAAAGTTGGCGAACACGAACGGGGTAGTCGAGGAAAAGACCTGGCCGATGCCGGCAGGCTTCTCGCCTTTCCAGTCGGGTCCGACAACGAGGTAGGAACCCGGAACGTTTCCCGTGGCGCGGCTACCGATATAGCCAAAGTTATATGTGTTGCCGTCAATCAGCTGCACCGAATAATAGCGCTCCTTCTCCACCGCCGGCACGGAGATCACCATCGGCTCGGCACGCAGATCCAGCCACAGTATTGAGTATGGCGTATCGCTGTTCGGCGTGACTACCGCTGTGTCTTCGTAGGTCGCCACATGGTTGAGGTTGTCGATCTTGTTGAACGGCGCCTTGAACTGGCTGGACTTGGGGTCAACGGCGAACTCGTTCATCACCGCATAATTCATCACCAGCGGCAGGCCGTAGATGAAGCCTTCCTCGGCGATGTCCTTGGCCTCGATGATGCCGGGGTAGCTCTGCGCCATCAGCAGGCTTGGGTTCGCAATCGCGGCGCCAGCGGCAATCGCCGCGGCTGAGCGAAGTAGATCTCGCTTCGTCAACATTTGTTGTAATCCTTTATTGTTCGATGAGTTATCGAATTCGTTCGTTTCATAAGTTTCGCGCCGGCAGGCTGCGCCGGTCTTCTCATTTTTTCGGGAACAGAAGTGTAATTCCGGTGCGAAAGCCCCACCCGTCCGGGCCGCTGTCGGGGCTTTCAGCCCAGTAGCGGACGCCGGCGAAGAGGCTGATCGGCTGCTTATCGACGACGACCAGCTTCGAGACCTGGAAATTGACCGGAACGGACCATGTCTCGGCCTCCCAATTGTAGCTGCTCTCGGTGTTCAGCGTGAACGTCCAGGCGTCCTTCGTCGTGTAGGAAACGAAGGGCTGCAGGAAGGTCGAGCTAATGTCACGGCGGTCGCTGTCGCCGGCGAACGACCAGATGTGGTTCGCCAACGCGCCGATGGTCCATCCATGGCTCTGCTTCAGCACGACGGCGGTCGGGCCTGCGCCCCATTTGCCGCCGCCGAGCAGTTCGTCGGTCGCGGTAGGAACCAGAAACACCGGGCCGACTCCCCAGACGATGCCGGACTCCGTCGGTTGGGACGGCGAGAAGAACAGGCTCTGGGTTATGTCGCCGAGGCCGAATTGCTCGCCCGATGGCCCGGCGATGTCGTTCTGCCAGATCACGGGCACGATCGTGCGCGAGATCATGTTCCAGTCGGCATTAAGCGAGACGGGGATGACCGGCTGGATGTTGACATAGGCCTTCTCGCCGTCGTTCGGCCCATAGCCGCTGTCGTAATTGAATTGGAACGGCACGCTGATCAGCGAGGCAATCGGGTTCGACAGTTTCTTGGCGAGTTCCTGCGTGTCGTCCTGGGCTGACGCTGCGCCTGCAAAGAGCAAGGCTGGGACCAAAAAGGATGACGCTCGCAGGCGCCGACCAATCAGCCGTTCGGGCGCGGCTTCACGAGCCCCTCCTTGTCCTGCAGTGCGGTTCCGACTTCCTCGGTCAACCTGCTTATCAATTCTTGCCATTCGGCCCCCCTCGTCTCACGCAATTCCACCGCAACGGTGTAGACCTTCGACAATGCGTCTTCCGCTTCAGCAAGTTCTTCGCACATGTCACAAAAAGCTTCGCTTCGATCCATCAGCCGACGGATCAAGAATTCGGACTGCGGGAACCGTCGTGCTGCCGCTGAAAATGCGCTCTCTCTGCCCTTTAGTCTGGTACTCGCTGCCATTGCGCCACCCGCTGTCAAAGCAGCCTAGGCTCGGCATTCGTGGTGTTCCAGCAGCAGTGTGTAAGTTACGTGGCCGCCACGTAATTGCGATGTGGCGGGACCTGCTATCAATCCTGCGGGTCCAGTTACGTCGCCGTCCATGGGGACTAGCAGCCGCTCCCCCGACCGAGGTGCCGCTGACCCTGTGCGGCGCCCTGTGGTGGGATCCCGCCCATTGCGCGTGACCTGTTGCGTCGCGGGGTCGCAAACGACCGTCATTTCGTCGCGAATTGATTCTATCCCCTATAGCGCAAGGGTTTGCGAATTACGGTGACAGTGCACTTTTTGCCATGTTTGCTCGGCTGTGTGTAAATTGAACGCATGGCTCGACTTGCATTGCCGCGCCGCCGATGTCGGCATCTGCGCGGCCGATGGGCAGCGAAGCACTTCCGGACCGGATTGCCGAGCAAACCGGAAAAGCCGTGATATCGCGAAAACGCGGCAGGCGGGCGGCCCGGCAGCCTATTGGGGGTGACCGGCCGGCTACCGGGCCTAACCGGCTTGCGCCGGCTGATGAAAACATGCGCTTACGCTAATGTAATTGCAACATCGAGATGCCGGTGCGTCCAGCGGGGTTGACGATCTGGGCTCCGCCCCAAAAGGATGGTGGGCTGGTCGGTGCCGCCTCGTAGGTCTTGTAGAACATGCTCGTCAGCACGGCGTCCTGCCATGCCTTCATCAGCGTCCGCGCCGAAAACGCTAACCGAGACGCCGCAGGTGATCGACAAGGGCGCGCAGCTTCGGCGCTACGTTGCGACGGCTCGGATAGTAGAGATAGAAGCCGGCAAAGCGCGGGCAATAATCCTCGAGAACCGGCACCAGCTCGCCTTGATCGATCCACGGGCGAAAACTCTCCTCCATGCCGAAGGTGATGCCGGCGCCGGCGATGGCGAGCTTTATCATCAGCGCCATGTCGTTGGTCGTGATCTCCGGCGCAACGGCGACGCTGAACTCATTGCTGTTCTCCGCGAATTCCCAACGATAGGGCGCGACCTTCGGTGCGCGGCGCCAGCCAATGCAGCGATGGCCAGCGAGCTCCCTCGGATGCGAAGGCGCCCCAAACCGATCGCGATAGGCCGGCGCGCAGACGGCCAGCTGCCGCTCGTCACCGGCGACAGACACCGCGATCATGTCCTGCTCTATCACCTCGCCGAGCCTGACGCCGGCATCGTATCCCTCTGCGACGATATCGAATTCCTCGTCCGTCACCGTGATGTCGATCTGAACCTCCGGATTGGCTTCGGCAAAGGTCGCCAGGAACGGCCCTGAAAGAAAGCGCTCGGCGATCGACGAGACGGCGAGCCGCAACTGCCCGCGCGGACGACCGCGCAGGTCCCCGGTGGTCTCCATTGCGGCGCGCATGTCGGCAATGGCCGGCGCTATCTCGGCGTAGAGGCGTTCGCCAGCCTCGGTCAGGCTGACGCTTCGCGTCGTGCGCCGGACAAGGCCAATACCGAGCTTCTCTTCCAGCCTCTTCATCGTCTGGCTCACCGCCGAGCGGGTGACGCCCATGCGGTCCGCAGCCGCGCGAAAGCTCCGCTCCTCGGCCACACGAGGGCAAAGACCGCAAGCGCATTGAGGTCCGGCTGCATTGGTTAGCTGTGCTTTCCATCTTGGGAAGGAATGGCCGTCTTATCGCAACAGTGAAACAGATCCATCTTCGTGGCAACCGCTGCATCGCAGTTTGCAAGATCAACCAGATGGAGACGAAACATGTCCCTCAACAAAGTCGTGCTCATCACCGGGGCTTCGAGCGGCATTGGCGCCGCCATCGGCCGGGAGCTCGGTGCTGCCGGAGCAAAGGTCATGCTCGGTGCGCGCCGCACCGATCGGCTGGACGCGCTCGCGGAAGAGATCAGGGCAAAGGGCGGGGAGGCAATGACACGCCGCCTCGACGTGACCAACCGCGCCGATGTCGCCGCCTTTGCCGAGGCGGCGCGCCAGGCCTGGGGACGCGTCGACGTGATCGTCAACAATGCCGGCGTCATGCCGTTGTCGCTGATGGCCTCGATGAAGGTCGACGAGTGGGACCGAATGGTCGACGTCAACATCAAGGGCGTGCTCTACGGCATCGCCGCGGTGCTGCCGGAGATGACGGCCCGAGGCTACGGCCATGTCGTCAACATCGCCTCTATCGGCGCGCTTTCGGTATCGCCGACAGCCGCTGTCTATTGCGCAACCAAATACGCGGTCCGCGCCATCTCCGATGGCTTGCGGCAGGAGCACGACAACATCCGCGTCACCTGCATCCATCCCGGCGTGGTCGAGAGCGAGCTCGCCGACACGATCACCGATCCGGTGGCGGCGGAAGCGATGAAGACCTATCGCGCCATTGCGCTGCAGCCCGACGCCATCGGCCGCGCCGTGCGCTTTGTCATCGAACAGCCGGACGATGTCGACGTGAACGAGATCGTCATCCGGCCGACAGCCAACAAATAGGGAGGCAAAAATGGATTTTCGTTTTCACGGCGCGTACATCGTGATTGCCGCAGCGTTGCTGCTCGGCGCGGTTCCTCAAACGGCCAAATCGCAGACGATGGAAGAGCGGCTGCAACGCGGCGACGCTGTCGTCAGGAGCCTGAACAGTGGCGCTCCGCAACCGACGCTGGAACGCATGAGACAGGAGTTTCCGTTTCTGGCCGCAGCAACCCAGGGCTATGCGCTCGGCGACGTCTGGTCCCGCCCGGGGCTCGACAGCCGCACACGCCAACTCGCCGCCGTCGCGGTATTCGCAGCCATGGGTGAGGCCGCCTTCATGAGGATTCATGCCGGCTATGCGCTGAATATCGGCGTGTCCGAGGGTGAGCTGAAGGAAGTCATGTACATGGTGACGGTTCCGGCCGGATTTCCCCGCGCGATCGCAGCATCGCAAGCGCTCTCCGAGCTGTTCGCTGAGCGTCGCGCCGCTCCCGGCAAACAACCCTGAGGAGCTGTCCCATGAAACAGGTTTCGATGCTTACCGCTGCCGGGCTTCTTGCCGGCGCAGCCGTCTTACCCATGCAGAAAGGTTTCACCCAGATGAATATCGAGCAAACCACAGCTACCCAGGTTTCGAAAAGCCACCCCTATGTCGGGATGTGGGTCACGGCCGATGGCCATATCCGTCACAACTTGCTTCCAAACGGTCGTTATGACGAAGCGCGCGGAAACCGTGATAGCGCATACCAGGGGCGCTATGAAATCCGGGGCAACCACATCGACTACTGGGACGACACCGGCTTTACCGCCGATGGCGAATTTATTGACGGCGTGCTCCACCACGCAGGTATGATCTTGTACCGGAAGAAGTAGGTGACGTTCGTCGAATCTCGATAAAAAGGTTACCGCTGCACCATATGGCATTATGTCATTTGGTGCGAAGCCAGAACAGGGGGCCCACCGTGCCAACCGAACCGCGTTCTCCACGGCTTGCTGTGCTGATCGACGCAGACAATGCCTCGGCCAAGATTGCCGACGGGCTGTTCGAGGAAATCGCAAAGATTGGCGAGGCAAGCGTTCGTCGCATCTATGGCGACTTCTCCAGCACCCGTTCGAAGGCGTGGGCCGATGTGCTGTCGAAGCACGCGATCATCCCGCAGCAGCAATTCGCCTACACCACCGGCAAGAACGCATCCGACATCACGCTCGTCATCGACGCGATGGACCTTCTCCACAGCGGGCGGTTCGAAGGCTTCTGCCTGGTGTCCTCCGACAGCGATTTCACCCGCCTTGCCGCTCGCATCCGGGAGCATGGGATCGACGTTTATGGGTTTGGCGAGCAGAAGACACCGGAGAGTTTTCGGCAGGCATGCCGCCGGTTCGTATACACCGAGAACCTGCTTCCGACTGCGCCAGCCAACGCTCAGGATGCGGCGCCGACGAAATCTTTGCAGCCGCCCAGCGCCGCGACGCCGATCATCACCAAGGTCATTTCACAGATGGAAACCGAGGACGGCTGGGTGCCGCTCGGCATTGTCGGCAATCAGCTCGCAAATCTGGCATCGGACTTCGATCCCAGAACCTTCGGCTTTCGCAAGCTGAGCGATCTCGTGCGGAAAACCAATGCCTTTGAGATCGATCATCCCGAGGGTGGGGCGGTGCGCATAAGGATCAAGCCAGCTGCGAGGAGCCGAGAGAAATCGAAATCGGCAGCGTCGCGCTGACCCCTGCAAAAAGGTGAGCATCCCCGGCCCGATTGGCCTCTGGTCTGACCACTATTTCGCTGGCGAAAACTGCCATTCGGCGTAATATTCTCATGGGAGAGGGGCGGAGGAGGCCAATGAACATCGTCTCGAGAGCGCCTGCCGTTGACTTGACCGTCCAGGAACTTGTTTCATCTGCGCTTTCAAAATTCCGCGCCGGCGACACCATATCGACCAGAGCCGCAATAGATGCCATCCGCCGAGCAGACCCAGCTTGTGAGGACAGCGACGACCATCTGGTCGAGCTTGTCGTCATGACCGCAATTGGTAGGACCATGGGGGTCGTGTTCGACCATCGGTCCCGCTAGTGCATGCCGCCCCTAGCTTGTGCACTGTCTGAACTACCGGCGACGTAAGCCACTCAGTAACCATGAATTGTGATCGGGATGGATCACGCAATTCGTCATCGGAACGTATAACCCGCTGCGCCGTTGCTGTCTTCGGAGTCAAGGAGCGGCGTCAATGCGTGATGAACAATTCGACATTCCCGTGACGATCGAGAGCGAACGGATCGGCCGCCCCCTCTCTGTGACGAGGACGGTCCAGGCAGCCTCGCTTCTGGTCGACAAGTGGCCAGACGAAAAGCGCGGGCCGAAATATCGCGCGGCCTTGAAAGCCATGATGGATGCGATGGAGCAGCGGCGGGCGGTTGGCAGTGCGCGGCGGGCATTCGCGGCCGCCGCCAAGGAAGCCGATGTGTTCGTGCGCGAAGGCCGGCACTAAGGAACCTCACGAAATCTCCGTCGTTATGCTCAAGGTCGAAACGAGGAGAACTGCCATGGCCGACGACAAGACCAAGACCGACAACCGCGATCGCTCACAAGTAGCCGGCGACGAAGACTATGAGGTGAGGCATCTCGCCGAGGAAGCCGGCATCACTCCCGACCAGGCACGCACGCTGATCAAGCGCCACGGCACCGACCGCAAGGTGCTGAACGAAATCGCCGAGAGCATAAAGGCGTTGTGATGGCTGACAAGAAGACCGCGATGGCCGACCGGAAGAAGCGCGAGCCGGACGACAAGGAGGCCCTGCGCCTGGCCGAGACCACCGACGTTTCTCCCAACCAAGCGAAGGATCTGATGCGCAAGCACGGCAAGGACAGCGCCAAGGTCGAGAAGGAAGCCAAGAACTTCAAGGCCGAAGGCTGAACGGCCGATTTGGCGGAGCGTCCGCCCTCTCCGTATCCCCGTCGCATGTGTCCGTCACGCGTCGTTTGTCTGACGTCGCGGGCCGGCCTGAGCGGTTTATCGGTTTTCTAACAAATTCGGCCTATTCCCGTTCTAGTAACGGGAGCTGGGCTTTTGGCGCAAACAGAGAAAATCGCCACGCGACGCGCTATCGCGCTGTCTGTTGTCGTGCCGTGCTACAACGAAATCGACGGAATCGCCGAGCTTTACCGGCGCGTGACAGCCGCTTGCCGTGAACAAGCGGGGCATTCTTACGAGATCATCTTGGTCGTCGATGGAGCAACCGACGGTACCCGAGAGGCCATTTTCGATCTCGCCAGACAGGACAGCCACGTCGTCGGATTGGATCTTGCCCGCAACTACGGCCACCAGATTGCGCTCAGCGCCGGCCTGGAGTTTTGTCGCGGCCAGCGCATTCTCATTCTCGACGCCGACCTTCAGGACCCGCCGGAATTGCTCGAAGCCATGATGGCAAAGATGGATGAGGGATTCGACGTCGTCTATGGCCAGCGGCTGAAGCGGCAAGGCGAAGGCTGGTTCAAGCGCACGACCGCGGCCGTGTTCTACCGCCTGCTGCGCAAGATGGTCGATGTCGACATGGCGCTCGATTCCGGGGACTTTCGCCTGATGAGCCGCCGTGCGCTCGATCATCTCAATGCGATGCCCGAGCGCTACCGCTTCATTCGCGGCATGGTGAGTTGGATCGGCTTGAAACAGGTGGCCTTTCCCTATGAACGGCACCAGCGCTTCGCCGGCGCCACGCACTATCCCCTGAGGAAGATGGTGTTGCTGGCGATTGATGCGATGACGAGTTTCTCCACCGTACCCCTGCGGTTTGCCTCGCATCTCGGCATGATCTTCGGTTTTCTCGGGCTTGCCGCTCTCGGCTACACACTGTTCTCGTGGTTCGTCGGCAGCGTGTTGCCGGGGTGGACCAGCCTGGCTGCGATCGTCCTGATTCTCGGCAGCGTTCAGCTTCTGGTCCTCGGGATTTTCGGCGAGTATCTCGGGCGCATGTATATGGAGACCAAGCGACGGCCCCTCTACCTGGTAAACGAGATTGCCACCCACGATCCCGCCTCCGAGAAGCTGCCCGTCCATCGCCTGCAGGAGATGGCCGGGGAGCTGACGAAGGGAGCCGCGCGTGCTTCAGGCAGAATTTGACCAATTCGCGCAGGAATATCAGCAGCAGCATGCCGCAAGCATCCGGCTGAGCGGCGAGACGCCGGATTTCTTTGCGCAGTACAAAATCGATGACGTCGCGGCAAGGCTCGCCCGCTCGGGCGTGAAGCCGCGGCGGATACTCGACTTCGGCGCGGGCGTCGGAAACTCGCTGGGACCCATGCGCGCCGCCTTTCCCGACAGCGAAATCACCTTGCTCGACCCGTCCTCGCAGTCGCTCGACATCGCCCACAAGCGCTTTCCCGGCCAGGCTCATTTCAGGCACTTCGACGGCGAAACGATCCCATATGAGGACGCGAGTTTCGATCTCGCCTTCGCCGCCTGCGTGTTCCATCACATCCCTGAAAACCTCCATGTCGGCCTGATCAAGGAGATCGAGAGAGTGCTGGCCAGTGGCGGCAGCTTCTTTCTGTTCGAGCACAATCCCTTGAATCCGCTGACGACGCACGCAGTGCGAAGCTGTGCTTTCGACGAGAACGCGGTTCTGATCAACGGCCGCGACATGCGTGCGCGAGTGGCCGCGGCGGGCTTCTCCAGGGCCGATATCGTCTACCGGATTTTTTTCCCGCGCCTATTCGCAAGATTGCGGCCGTTCGAGCGCTTCCTCGCCACGGTTCCCCTTGGAGCCCAGTATTTCGTGCATGCGATCAAGCCTGCCGTCTGACCATCAATAGAGATGCTCGGCAGCAAGCAGCTCAGGGATATTCTATGCTCCAGATACACGCTTCCCGTGAAGCACCGCCGTTGATAGACGACGCCCGGCGCGCAAGGCTGGTGTTTTGCCTGGTCGCCGCGGGTGTCATGGCGGCTGCGCTCCTTGCCCTCGCCGCTTCGTTGCTCCAGGACCCCGACAGTTGGTGGCATATCAAGGTCGGGCAGGATATCCTGGCAAGCCGCGCATTCCCGACGATCGATACCTATTCCTACACCTTTGCCGGCCATCCATGGATCGCCAAGGAATGGCTCGGGCAGGTTCTTCTAGCGCTTGCCTATGACGCAGCTGGCTGGAGCGGTGTGGCGCTGCTGACGATCGCCATGGTCGTCCTGACGGTCTTCTTGATGTCGTGGCATCTCAGCGTCTGGCTGAAGCCGACACTGGGGGCGGGACTAACGATCGTTTTGGCGCTCCTGATCGACCCCGTCTATATCGCGCGGCCGCACATCTTCACCTTGCCCATCATCGTCGTCTGGACCGCGTATCTTTTCGGCGCCGCGCGCAACGAGCAGGCCCCGCCTCTATGGCTGCTGCCGCTGCTTTGCCTATGGGCCAACCTCCACGCGACGTTCACCTTCGGCTTCGTCATCGCGGCTTTTGCCGGCCTCGATCTTCTCATGCGCATACGCCTGTCCAACCCCGCGCTCCTTGCCAAATGGGTTGCCTTCGGGCTGCTATGTCCGCTGGTCAGCCTGCTCAATCCCTATGGCGTCAAGGCCATACTGGCTACCTTCACGGTGGCCTATGGCAATGAAGCGGTGCCCTACATCATGGAGTGGCGGCCGTTCAACGCTTCTGAGCATGGTTTCCAGGAGATGGCCCTGCTGATTGTCTTTTTCGGGCTGCTGGTTTCGAGACTGCAGATCGGCTGGGCCAAGGCGTTGTTCCTTGTCTTCACCTTGCATATCTATCTCACCCACATACGTTTCATTTACCTGTTCTTTCTGCTTGTCCCGATCGTCCTCGCCGTGGAGGTTGCGCAGCAATATCCAGCACTTTCGGCCCGGAAATGGGCGGAGGAAAAGCGCGACGGGCTTGAACAATTTTTCGTGCGGCGGTTCCGCCAAGTCTGGGGTGGAATTGCCGTCTTGCTGGTTTTGGCATCGGCGGCCTTCATTGCCACCTATCCGGTCGCGCCGAGCCAGAAGACCTCGGCCAAGAATGCGCTCGCATTCGCCCAGACCCGCAATTTATCAGCCAATCTGCTGAACTCCTACGATTTCGGCGGCACGTTGATTTTCCATGGCATCAAGACGTTCATCGATGGCCGCACAGACCAGCTCTTTCTGAATGGCTTCGCGAAAGCAGATGAGCAAATGGGGCGCAGCGGCGGAAAGCCTGTCCTCCAAGCCCAGCTCGATAAGTATGCGATAGACTGGGCCTTGCTGACGGCGGACGACAGCCGCATTCCGTTCTTCGACGAACTGGGCTGGAAGCGGGCATATACGGACGACTATGCTGTGATCTACATGCGCGATCATTGATTTTCAGCAGCGTCTCGCGCCGGCGCACGGCCTGTCCGGGCCATCTTGTTTTCAAACGCCGTGCCTCTGTTGAGATCGCGACAGCAAAATCCCTATAGGATTTTTATTTCTTTCCCGCTCGCCACGTCTCGAACCTTTATGGTGTTTCGAGCCATATTCTACCGGAAATACACATCTCGGTCATTCTGCCGTTGTGGCAGGACGTTTCCGCATGATTTCGGCCTGCCGCCTGCAGGAGACGCGAAAACAAACGAAAATAAGGAACATGCACGATGGACATCGTCGTTCTCGGGATAGGGGTTTTGTTCTTCGCCCTTTCTTTTGCCTACATCAAAGCCTGCGACAGTCTTTAAGCGGGAGGATCGCAACATGCTTCTCGACTACATCCTCGGTGGCGGCGTGACTTTGTTCCTGCTCGCCTATCTCACCTACGCCCTCGTTCGGCCAGAACGCTTCTGACAGCAACTGGCCAGGCACGGAAAGCTATTTCAATGACTCTCAACGGATGGATACAGATCCTCGTTTATTGCGGGATCGTCATTTTGCTCGTGAAGCCGCTCGGCGGGTACATGTATCGCGTTTTCAGCGGCGAACGCACATTCCTGTCGCCGATTTTGGGGCCTCTCGAACGGAGCCTTTATCGCATCTCGGGAACCAGCGAGCGCGAGGAGCAGCACTGGACCTCCTATGCGGCGGCCCTGCTGTTCTTCAACCTGGCCGGCTTCCTGGTGCTTTACTTCCTGCAACGGCTGCAGGGCAGCCTGCCCTATAACCCGGCTGGCATGACCGCCGTCGAACCCGGGCTCGCCTTCAACACCGCCGCCAGCTTCATGACCAATACCAACTGGCAGAACTACGGCGGCGAAAGCACGATGTCCTATCTCGTGCAGATGGCCGGCCTCACCGTGCAGAATTTCCTGTCAGCGGCGACCGGTATCGCCATCGCGATCGCGCTGATCCGCGGCTTCGCCAAGGCTTCCGGCAAATCGATCGGCAATTTCTGGGTCGATATGACCCGGTCCACCCTTTACCTGCTGTTGCCGCTCTGCATCGTGCTGACGCTGATCTATGTCTATCTCGGCATGCCGCAGACGCTCGGCACCTATGTCAACGCAACGACACTGGAAGGCGCGCAGCAAACGATCGCAGTCGGGCCTGTCGCCTCACAGATCGCCATCAAGATGCTCGGCACCAATGGCGGCGGCTTCTTCAACGCCAATGCCGCGCATCCCTTCGAAAATCCCGATGCGATCTCGAACCTGATCCAGATGGTGACGATCTTCGCCATCGGCGCGGCGCTGACCAACGTCTTCGGCCGCATGGTCGGCAACCAGCGCCAGGGTTGGGCGATCTTGACCGCGATGGGCGTCCTGTTCATCGCTGGCGTCGCCGTCTGCTACTGGGCGGAAGCCGCAGGCAATCCGCTGGTGCATGCGCTCGGTATCGACGGCGGCAACATGGAAGGCAAGGAAACACGTTTCGGCATCGCTTTATCGGCGCTGTTTGCGGTCATCACCACGGCCGCGTCCTGCGGCGCCGTTAACGCCATGCATGACAGCTTCACCGCGCTTGGCGGCATGATCCCGATCATCAACATGCAACTCGGCGAGGTCATTGTCGGCGGCGTCGGCGCCGGTCTCTACGGCATCCTGATGTACATCGTGATCGCTGTCTTCGTTGCCGGGCTGATGGTCGGACGCACGCCCGAATATCTCGGCAAGAAAATCGAGGCCAAGGAGATCAAGATGGCAATGCTGGCCATTCTCTGCCTGCCGCTGGCGATGCTGATCTTCACCGCCATTGCGGTGGTGCTGCCGACAGGCGTCGCTTCCATCGCCAATGCCGGCCCGCACGGTTTCTCCGAGGTCCTCTATGCCTACACCTCGGCTGCCGCCAACAACGGCTCGGCCTTTGGCGGCCTGACCGGCAACACCCCTTGGTACAACATCACGCTCGGCATCGGCATGCTGATGGGCCGCTTCCTGGTCATCATCCCGGCTCTGGCAATCGCCGGTTCGCTGGTCGCCAAGAAGACGGCCCCTGCCTCAGCCGGCACCTTCCCGACCGACGGGCCGCTATTCGTCGGGCTGCTGGTCGGCGTCATCCTGATCGTCGGCGGCCTCACGTTTTTCCCGGCGCTGGCGGTCGGACCGATCGTCGAGCACCTGGCTGGCATCCACGGGCAGACATTCTGAAACCGCCCCACCTTGGATCCCCACCTTGGATCAATGTCATGTCCTGGTTCGAAACTATTCGTCGCAAGACCCGGCATCGCGCCGATCGGAAGGGGGAGGCAACCCCTCCTCCTTTCCCGACCATGTCCACCTTCCTTGGCATCGCGGCAGTCATGATCGTGATCTGGTTGCTGGCTTACGGGCTTCCGCATCTGCTTTCGGCATCCGATCGGTCGGTGCCATCCAACAACATCGACACTGGAGCCACCAAATGAGCCAGTCCAAATCCGCTGTTATCATGGATGCTCGTATCCTGTTGCCCGCCATCGGCGGCGCCTTCAGGAAGCTGAACCCGCGCACCTTGATGCGGAACCCGGTGATGTTCGTCGTCGCTGTCGTCTCGGCGCTCACGTCAGTCCTGTTCGTCAAGGATCTCGTCACCGGCGGCGGCGATCTCGGCTTCTCCCTGCAGATCATCATCTGGCTGTGGTTCACCGTGCTTTTCGCCAACTTCGCCGAAGCGGTCGCCGAAGGCCGAGGCAAGGCGCAGGCCGATTCGCTGCGCAAGGCGCGCACAGAGACTCAGGCCAAGCTGTTGACCGGCGACGACCGCACCAAATTCAAGCTGGTGCCCGGCACCAGCCTGAAGGTCGGCGACGCGGTGCTCGTCGAGGCCGGAGACATCATTCCGTCGGACGGCGAGGTGATCGAAGGCGTCGCTTCGGTCAACGAGGCGGCGATCACCGGCGAATCCGCCCCGGTCATTCGAGAATCCGGCGGCGACCGTTCCGCGGTGACCGGCGGCACTCAGGTGTTGTCCGACTGGATCCGCGTGCGCATCACCGCGGCCTCCGGCCATACGTTCCTTGATCGCATGATCTCGCTCGTCGAGGGCGCCGAGCGCCAGAAGACGCCCAACGAGATCGCGCTCAACATCCTGCTCGTCGGCATGACGCTGATCTTCGTGCTGGCGACGGCGACGATCCCGAGTTTCGCCTCCTATTCGGGCGGCTACATCTCGGTGACCGTGCTCGTCGCCCTGTTCGTGACCTTGATCCCGACGACGATCGGCGCGCTACTTTCGGCGATCGGCATCGCCGGAATGGATCGCCTGGTGCGGTTCAATGTATTGGCCATGTCGGGCCGCGCCGTCGAGGCGGCGGGCGATGTCGACACACTGCTGCTCGACAAGACCGGCACGATCACACTCGGCAATCGCCAGGCGACGGAATTTCGTCCGGTCAAAGGCGTCACCGAGCAGGAATTGGCCGACGCGGCGCAGCTCGCTTCGCTCGCTGACGAGACGCCGGAAGGCCGCTCCATCGTCGTGCTGGCCAAGGAGAAATACGCCATCCGCGCCCGCGACATGGCAACACTGCATGCCACTTTCGTGCCCTTCACCGCACAAACCCGCATGAGCGGCGTCGACATCGATGGCTCATCGGTTCGCAAGGGCGCGGTCGATTCCGTGCTCGCCCATGTCAATCAGTCGACCGTCGCCACCCATGCCACGCGCCCCAGCAGCGACACCGTCCGCGACCTGCAGGCAATCGCCGACGACATCGCCAAATCCGGCGGCACGCCGCTGGCGGTCGAGCGCGACGGCCGCCTGCTCGGCGTCGTCCATCTCAAGGACATCGTCAAGGGCGGCATCAGGGAACGGTTCGCCGAACTGCGCAAGATGGGCATCCGAACGGTGATGATCACCGGCGACAATCCGATGACGGCGGCGGCGATCGCGGCGGAAGCCGGCGTCGACGACTTCCTTGCCCAGGCGACGCCCGAGGATAAGCTGAAGCTGATCCGCGACGAACAGGCCAAGGGCAAGCTGGTCGCCATGTGCGGCGACGGCACCAATGATGCGCCCGCCCTTGCCCAGGCCGATGTCGGCGTTGCCATGAACACCGGCACGGTCGCCGCACGCGAAGCCGGCAACATGGTCGATCTCGACAGCGATCCCACCAAGCTGATCGAGATCGTCGAAATCGGCAAGGCGCTGCTGATGACGCGCGGTTCGCTGACGACCTTCTCGATCGCCAACGACGTGGCCAAATACTTCGCCATCATCCCGGCCATCTTCGCCGTCTTCTACATCGCGCCGGGGCAGACGTCAGGCCCGCTGCAGGCGCTCAACATCATGCATCTGGCAACGCCGCAGAGCGCCATTCTCTCGGCCATCATCTTCAACGCGCTGATCATCATCGCGCTGATCCCGCTGTCGCTGAGAGGCGTCAAGTATCGCGCCATCGGCGCCGGCGCGCTGCTCAGCCGCAACCTTCTTGTCTATGGCCTCGGCGGTATCATTGTCCCCTTCGTCGGCATCAAGGCGATCGACATGGCCATCACCGCGCTTGGCCTCGCATAAGGAATTACGTCCATGCTCAAGCAAATCAGACCCGCGATCGTCATGATCGTTTTCTTCACCGTGCTAACCGGCCTGATCTATCCGATCGGCATGACCGGCATTGCTCAAGCTGTGTTCCCGCGCCAGGCCAATGGCAGTCTGATCGAGAAAGACGGCAAGGTCATCGGTTCCGAACTGATCGGCCAGGCTTTTGCCAGCGACCGCTATTTCCACGGTCGCCTATCGGCCGCCGGCGACGGCTACAATGCCAGCGCTTCGAGCGGTTCGAATCTCGGTCCGACCAATCCCAAGCTGATCGACCGCATCAAGGGCGACGCCGACAGGCTGAAGGCAGAAAATCCGGACCAGCCGGTACCGATGGATCTGGTCACGACTTCAGGCAGCGGCCTCGATCCGCATATCAGCCCAGAAGCCGCCTATTTCCAGGTAGCCAGGGTAGCCAAGGCCAGGGGGATGGATGAAGCCGGGATCAAATCCCTCGTCGACAGCCATGTCGAGAACCGCGAGCTCGGTTTCATGGGAGAGCCGGTGGTCAATGTGCTGGCGCTCAATCTGGCACTGGACGAGGCCACCAAGCAATGAATGGTGGGCCGGGGATCGACACCATCCCCGGCGCCATTCATGATCGATTCTGATGCCGGACGACAGCCGCAACGAAACCAGACCCTCACCCGACGCGCTGCTTGATCATGCGGAGCGGGAGGCGCGCGGTCGCCTGCGAATATTCCTGGGCGCAGCGCCCGGTGTCGGCAAGACCTATGAAATGCTGATGTCGGGCCGTACAAGATTGGCCGACGGGGTCGACGTGGTGATCGGCGTCGTCGAAACGCACGGTCGCAAAGAAACCCAGGCGCTGGTCGACGGCTATGAGCTGATTCCCCGTCGTCAGGTCGACTACAAGGGGCGCATCCTCGAGGAGATGGACCTCGATGCCATCCTTGCCCGGCGTCCAGCGCTGGTCCTCGTCGATGAGCTTGCCCATACCAACGCGCAGGGCAGCCGCCATCCCAAGCGCTATCTCGACGTTCAGGAAATCCTGACGCACGGCATCGACGTCTATACGACGCTCAACATCCAGCATGTCGAAAGCCTGAACGATGTCGTGGCGCAGATCACCCGCGTCAGGGTACGCGAGACGGTCCCAGACTCTATCATAGACCAGGCTGACGACATCGAGATCATCGATCTCACTCCCGACGACCTGATCAAGCGGCTCGAGGAAGGCAAGGTCTATATCCCCAGCACCGCCCAGCGCGCCATCGAGAACTATTTCTCGCCGGGCAATCTGACGGCGCTTCGGGAACTGGCGCTCCGCCGCACCGCCCAGCGCGTCGACGAGCAGTTGCTGATCCACATGCAGGCCCACGCGATACCGGGGCCCTGGGCGGCCAGCGAACGTGTCCTGGTCTGGGTCGACGAGGATCCGCGCAGTGCGTCCCTTGTGCGCTATGCTCGCCGCCAGGCCGAGCGGCTGCGCGCATCATGGCTCGCGCTCTACGTCGAGACGCCGCGTTCGACGGGCCTGTCCGAGCAGGATCGCGACAGGCTAGCATCGACGCTTCGCCTTGCCGAACAATTGGGCGGCGCTGCCGTCACCATACCCGGCCAGGACGTCGCCGCCGACATTCTGCGCTACGCGGCCGCGAACAACGTCACCCACATCATCACTGGCAAGCCGCGCAAGCCGCGCTGGCGGCAATTGTTTGACGGCGCCGTCACCTATGATTTGATACGCGACGCGGGAAAGATCAGTGTCCATGTCGTCTCCGGCGACGTCCAGGCACAAGCGCAGCCGTCGCGCGGTATCACCCCGGCCCACCCGGCGCGTTTCGACATCAAGCCCTACGTGATCGTTACCGGCTACGTCGTCGCGGGGCTACTTTTCGGGCTGCTCTTGTCGCGTGTGCTCGACGTGCGAAACATCGCCCTAGTCTTCCTCATGGCGGTGCTGGTATCTGCGGTCACCGCGGGTCTGTGGCCTGCGATATTCGCTTCTGTTCTCAGCACCTTGGCCTTCAATTTCTTCTTTCTCGACCCGCTTTACACCTTCAACATCAGCGACACGGAAAGTGTCGTCGCGCTCGGCTTCCTCTTCTGCGTCGCGATCATCGCCAGCAATTTGACGGCACGAGTGCAGCGCCAGGCCGTGGCGGCACAGTCTCGCGCTCGCACCACCGAGGACCTTTATCTGTTCTCAAAGAAGTTAGCGGGAACTGCCACGCTCGATGACGTGCTTTGGGCGACTGCCTTCCAGATCGCCTCCATGCTGAAGCTGCGGGTCGTGCTGCTTCTGCCCGAAAACGGCTCGATCACCGTCAAGGCCGGCTATCCGCCCGACGACACGCTGGCCGAGGCCGACATCGCGGCCGCCCGTTGGGCCTGGGAACACAACCGCGCCGCGGGACGCGGCGCCGACACGCTGCCAGGGGCAAAACGCCTCTATCTCCCGCTGCGGACGGGGCGCACCGCCGTCGGTGTCGTCGGCCTCGACAACGACAAGCAAGGCCCGCTGCTGACGCCCGAGCAGCAGCGCCTGCTCGATGCGCTCGCCGACCAGGCGGCGGTCGCCATCGAGCGCATCCAGCTTGTCGCCGACGTCGACCGGGCCAAGCTCGCCGCCGAGGCGGACAGGCTGCGCTCTGCGCTGCTCACCTCCATTTCCCATGATTTGAAAACACCGCTTGCCGCCATCATGGGCGCGGCCGGCACGCTAAGGGAATTCGCGCCGGCACTTCCCGAACAGGACCGTGCGGACCTGCTTTCGACCGTGCTCGACGAATCGGAAAGGCTAAACCGCTTCATCGCCAATCTGCTCGACATGACCAAGATCGAATCCGGAGCGATGGAGCCGAACTACGCGTTCCACTATGTCGGCGATATTGTCGGCTCCGCGCTGTACCGAGCCAGGAAAATCATCGGCGAACACAAGACCGACATAGACATTCCCGCTGACCTGCCGATGCTGAGGCTTGACCCCGTCCTGTTCGAGCAGGTGCTGTTCAACCTCCTCGACAATGCCGCAAAATATGCGCCGCCTGGTTCGACGATCCGCTTGCAGGGCTGGCTCGACAATGGCTTCGTCATCCTGCAGATCATGGACGAGGGGCCGGGCATTCCGCCGGCCGATCTGCAACGCGTTTTCGACACATTCTACCGGGTGCGCAAGGGCGATCAGGTCCGTGCCGGCACCGGGCTCGGGCTGTCGATCTGCCGCGGCTTCATCGAAGCGATGGGCGGGACAATTTCGGCGGCCAGCAGGACCGACCGCTCGGGTGCGGTTTTCACCATCAGAATGCCGGTGCCGACGGAATTGCCCGCCGTGGACGACCCCAACGGCGATGACCAAAATGTGGGCGGCCCCGATCTGGATGATTTGGCATGACGAATCTGGACGTCAGGATATTGGTCGTCGATGACGAACCGCCGATCCGCAAGCTGCTTCGCGTCGGCCTTGGCAGCCAGGGCTATGCGATCAGCGAGGCGCCGAACGCCAAGGCGGCGATCGAGCTCATGGAGACGGAAAAACCGGACTTGATCCTGCTCGATCTCGGCCTGCCCGGCATGGGCGGCCACGAATTGCTGAGCAAATGGCGAGATGATGGCCTTGACGTCCCCGTGGTCATCCTCTCCAGCCGCACCGATGAGGCCGGCATCGTCTCGGCACTTGAACTGGGCGCCGACGACTATGTCACCAAGCCGTTCGGCATGAACGAGCTTGTCGCGCGCATTCGCGTGGCGCTTCGCCACAAATTACAGCAGCAGGGCGAGAAGCCTGTTTTCCACACTGGCGATCTCACGGTCGATCTGGTGAAACGGATCGTCACCGTCGAGGGCAGAGAGATAAAGCTCTCGCCGAAGGAATATGACATCCTCCGCATCCTCGTCCAGCACGCCGGCAGGGTTCTTACCCACCGGTTTCTGCTGAACCAGGTCTGGGGCGATTCGACCGACGTGCAGTATCTCAGGGTTTATGTGCGGCAGCTCCGGCAGAAGATCGAGAAAACGCCCGACCAGCCGCGCTACATCACCACCGAAACCGGCGTCGGATACCGCTTGCGAGAAGTTGACTGAATACAATCCGGGTGGACAACGCTCAGTCTGCCGAGAGTTCCGCGGTTCGGGCAAGCGCGCCGCTGAAGCCGGCCAACGAGATGGGAAAGCTGATCGGCTGGCCCGTATCGACCGCGACCGCGTTGATCTTCAAAATGGTGGCGGCCTTGAGCAGCGGCGTGATTTTCGCGTCGAATGTCACGGGAACCAGGCAACCGACGGCCTGACAGGTGCTGAACTGCAGGATGCCCTCCAGCTTCTTGTCGTCAACTTCGAGATTGATGCCCTTGGCCAGGGCCAGCCCGAACGGCAGCGCCAAGGTGCCGTCGGCTTGCTCTGCGGCCTTGGTCGCCAATTCTATCGCCAGAAGGCGCTGGCCGTTCTGCTTGTTGAACTGCTGATGCGACAGGCTGCATGCCTTGGTTTTGCCAATGATCTGGCAATTGACCGTCCAGTCGCCATGCGTCTCGGACAGGGCCGACGCGCCACCGGGCAGTTGCGGCGGCTTGGCCACGTCGGCCGGCACGGCTTTGTCGGTCTTGGTCTGGGCCAATGCCATTGCCGCCGGCAGGCCGGCGATGAAGGCGATGCCCAGCACAGCCGCGAAATACGCCCGCTTTCTCATGAAGACCCCCCTCTTGCCCTCCACCTCAAGCCAGCTAGAAGCTGACCTTGAGGGACGCGCTGACCGCGTTCTGTTTTACTGTTTCCCCGAAGGCGCCATTGTACCTGACGGCCATGCCGACGCCGTTCACGCCATTGAGTTCGAGGCCGGCACCGACGCGATAGAGCGGCGAATCGACCTCCTGTGTCAAGTGCAGCGCCGGATTGCCGGGCAGATCTTCCGCGGCCGCGAATTGGCCCTCGATCTCCCACTTCTTGTTCGAGAACTCCACGCCTGCCTTTCCGTAGACGCGAAGGCTGGCGATGTCGCTAAGCGCGATGTCGGTGCCGAGCTCGAGGCCTGGCGTCGCGGAATAATAGGTGTTGGAACTGTCGTCGAAATTGAAGGCGGCAACCGAACCCTCTTCCTTGCCGGAGACGCGAAGCCAGCGTGCATCGAATTGCAAGGTCGGCTGCAGGTAGAACGCGCCCATCTGCTGGGTCACGCCGAACCGTGCCGAGCCGCCGAACTGGGCGGTCCTTTGCGTATAGGTGACGCTGTTGCCGATGCCCTCGAGCAGCAGTTCCGGCAGATAGACGCCTTCGAGCGTTTCGCCGGGAATATAGCCGACCTGGTCGACATGCGTGTCGCGTTGGCCGTCGAACATGCCGGTGCCGCCGCCAACGGCGAAGTCGACGAAATAGTTCTTGTTCTCGTATTTCGCCAACGCGTAGGCCTGCCAGGATTCACCCTGGGTGGTCGACAGCAGATCCTGGTTGAAATGGGTCTCGGAATCGAACTCTGTCCGCCCGATCGTGCCGCCCAGCGACCAGTTTTGGTTGACCTCGCCAATGGCGCCGAACGACATCGTCTTCAACACATCGTCGCGGCTGGTCGTTCCCGCCCCGGCGTCCCGGTTGTAGTCGGCCTGCGGGCTGATCACGCCCCAGACGCAGCGCCCGTCGGGATTGCTGTATGCGGGAACGCCGGTGCATTCGCGCGCCGTTTCCAGCATGATGTCGGCCGAGCGGTTGACCATCTCGAACGCATGCACCGCGTAATGCGGCGTCAGTCGCGTCAGCGCTGCGCCGAGTGACGCCTCATCCGGCAGGAACCGCAGCATATTGATCAGCCGCGCCATCGGATTGTCCGGGCTCGACGACGCCTCGACATCGTCGAGATACTGCGCCATCTCCAACACGCCCGGGTCGTTGGTGCCGGAGTTGGGCTCCTGCGCCAGTTCCAGGAAGGTCGGATTGTCGGCGTAGAGAACGAGATCGGTGCCGTCGTCCACCCTGGTCAGGAAATTGAAGCCGACCGCCGGATGCAAGGTCGTCGGCGTGATGCCGGAATCGACCATCGAGGAGCCCTTCGCCAGCAGATATTCGGTAAACAGCTTGTCGATCGACAGGAAGTTGAGCGGCGCCTCGCCGTTGAAGTCGCCGGCGCCGGTCAAGGCAAGGGCGTCGGTGATCTGATTGTTGAGATCGACGTCGGTGACGAAATCGCCGGTGGCCATTTGGGTGAAGCCGCCGGTCACATCAACTGTCTCCACGACCGCGATACCCTTGTTGGTCATCAGGCCGTCGTTGAGGAAGGTGCCGCCGCCGAGGTCGATGGTCTTGAGGCCGACCATCGAGGAATTGGCGAAGTTGTGGAAACCGTTTATGCCGCCGCCGAGATCGATATTGCCGATAACGCGGCCAAGCGTGCTGGCTGTCCTTTGATTGTTGACCAGATCGTTGCCCGAGGTGCCGGTGATCGACAACGGGCTGAAATCGTCCAGCAGCGATTCCAGGATCGCCTTCTTCGGGGCAACGGGTCCACCGGCCGCAAGCTCCTGGAGGTATTCGGCCAGGTCTGCCTCATTCTGGAAAGAAAAGGATCCCGTCAGCCCCATCGCATAAGTCAGGCTGTTATTGTTCAGCGTATTGTTCTGACCGCCGACCAGCATCGCCGCCACGCCGGTGCCGCCGCCGCCTATCGCATACTGGCCTTTCAGGTCCAAGCTGATGTTGCCCTTCAATCCGCTGGCCGTGCTTTCGGCATAGGCCGCGACCGAGTCGGCACCCTGCGCGAACAGGCTGCCCTCTGCGATCAAATCGACGGCGCCGGAATTGCCCTGGCCCGTGGCGCTCTGCCCGAACAGCGCGTAGGAGCTTGCGCCCTTGACCCAGACCTGGCTCATCGCCGTCGCAGCGGCAGCGGCTGCGTCGCCGATGCCGCCCTGAGAACCGGCAGCCGATTGGCCCATCGCCAGTGAGGCCATGCCACCAGCGCCACCACCGCCGCCGACGGCTTGCGCGATAATGCCATGGGCGCGGTCGCCGTCCGTCTCGATCTCACCGTCCTGGATGATGGTGACCTTGCCGCCGGTGCCCTTGGTGCCGCCAGGGGTGTTGAAGCCGATGGCGTTCGGGCCGCCGCCATCGTCGTCGGCGCCGAAACGGCCAAAGCCGGCGCCACCGAAGCCGCCGCCGCCGCCGACCGATTGCGCGATGATGGCAATCGAATCCTTGCCCGTCGTCGTGATCGTGCCGGTGCGGATCACGGTGACGTCGCCACCATCGCCGCCATTGCCGCCGAGCCCGCCAATGGCGAGCGCATTCGAGCTCTTGCCCTTGGCGTCGCCACCATAGCCGCCACCGCCACCGACGGATTGCGCGACGACACCATGCGCGCGCTCACCATGGGTGATGATCGCACCTGAGATGGTGACGTCCACCGCGCCGCCATTGCCACCATTGCCGCCGAAGCCGCCAAGTTGCAGCGCAATCGAGTTGTCTCCAGCCGTGTCTGCCGACACGGTGCCGCCATAGCCGCCGCCGCCGCCAATCGACTGCGCGAAGATGCCAATCGCGCCGTCCTTGGTGGTTTCGATGACGCCGTCATTGTTGACGATGACATGGCCGCCATTAGCGCCGTCGCCGCTCGGCAGCGAAACCGCGCCGCCGATCGACATGTCGGCTGTCGAGGCGCTGGCCGCGGCGCCTGATGCGCCGCCGCCGCCGCCGACCGACTGGGCGAAGATGCCGTGCGACAGATAGCCGGTGGTCTGGATCAGGCCATGATTGTCGACCGTCACGTCGCCGCCGCGACTGCCTGCGCCGCCGATGCCGCCGATCGACAAATTGACCGCCACCGACTCGGCCTCGCCGGTTTCGGTCGAGCCGCTGCCGGCCGCACCGCCGCCACCGCCGATCGACTGCGCGAAGACGCCATAGGAATTGTCGCCCTGGGTGATGATGGTTCCGGTCGTATTGTTGATGACATGGACGAACTTGCCGATGCCGCCATTGCCGCCAAGGCCGCCAAGAGCCGCCGAAATGGAAACAGAGGCGTCGGCGGATGTCGAACCGGCCGCGCCGCCGACACCGCCACTGCCGCCGATCGACTGCGCCATGACGCCGTGCGAATTGGCCTTGTCCGTCAGGACAATTCCGCTGTTGGTGACATGGACCTCGCCGCCATCGCCGCCGCCGGCGCCAAGACCGCCCATCGAGAACTTGACGTCCACGGTGCCGCCGTCGCTGCCCGTGCTCTTGCCGGCGCCGCCGGCGCC
Organism: Mesorhizobium sp. M6A.T.Cr.TU.016.01.1.1; assembly: GCF_003952585.1. Taxonomy (NCBI): domain Bacteria; kingdom Pseudomonadati; phylum Pseudomonadota; class Alphaproteobacteria; order Hyphomicrobiales; family Phyllobacteriaceae; genus Mesorhizobium; species Mesorhizobium sp. M6A.T.Cr.TU.016.01.1.1. The sequence goes on along the minus strand of NZ_CP034452.1, from coordinate 3,148,612 downwards.
GCCGCCACCACCGATCGACTGCGCGAAAATGCCGATGGAATTTTCCTGCCTGGTCCAGATCAGGCCGGTGGACTGATTGGTGACCTCGACGAGCTTGCCTTCGCCGGCGCTGCCGCCGAAGCCGGCTATCGCGCCGCCGATCGCGTATTCGGCTTTGGCACCGGCCGACGCAGAGCCGCCGACGCCGCCGCCGCCGCCGATGGAGCTGGCGCTGATGCCGTAGGAGAACGCGCCGTCGGTGATGATCCAGTTGCTGTTGGTGACCGACACTTCGCCGCCGTCGCCGGCCGTGCCACCCGGGAGAGACAGGGCCACGCCGATCGAAACGGTCGTCTCGCCGTTGTCGCCGGCACCACCACCGACGTCCTCGTCGGAAGCTGAAGCCGCGCCAGACGCGCCGCCGCCGCCGCCGACCGCCATCGCCATGATACCGGACGAACCGAAGCCCTGCGTGGTGATGAGGCCGGAATTGATGACGGTCACCTTTCTGGCTTCGCTGGCGCCGCCGCCATGTCCAGCCAAGCCCATATTCACGTTGACGCTGGTCTGGCTGCTGCCGCCGATATTGTAGGACTTGGCGGTGCTGGAGCCGCCAATGCCGCCGCCGCCGCCGATCGACTGGGCGATGATGCCCGACGAGAAGGCGCCGGTGGTGGTCAGCGTGCCCGAATTGATGACGTCGACTGTGTTGCCGTAGCTGCCGGTGCCGCCGCCGCCACCCATGGCGAAATTCGCCGCGACATTGACACCGCTGCCGCCGCCGACATTGGCCGATCCGCCGGTGCTGGTGCCGCCATTGCCACCGCCGCCGCCGATCGACTGCGCAACGATCGCGCTGCTGGAATCGCCGGTGGTCGTTACGGACATCGCATTGGTCACATGGACGTCACCGGCGAAATCGCCATTGCCGCCGCCGCCGCCGATATTGACGGTGGCGCTCACCGTCACATTGTTGCCGTAGCCGCCGGCGCCACCGAACGTATCACCGGCGTTGCCGCCACCACCGCCGATCGACTGAGCCATGATGCCAACGGCCTGGAAGCCCTGGGTTTCGATCCTGCCGCCGCCGGCAAGCCCGGTCTCGACGCGGACCGTCTTGCCCTCGCCACCGCCGCCACCGCCGCCGCCCACGCCGACGCCGAGATTGACCGCCACGCCGTTGCTGACGGCACCCGCAATCGAGGTCGTGCGGCCACCATTGCCGCCGCCGCCGCCGATCGATTGCGCCACGATGCCGCCCGAACCCGTGGCATCGGTAAGTGAAATGAGGTTGCCGTCCGCCTTGAGCGTGACAGCGCCGCCAGAGCCGCCATTGCCACCGCCGCCGCCGACGCTGACCGCTACGGCGGCGGATGCATAGAGACCGGCACTGAACGCGCCGGAGAACGCTTTGCCGCCATTGCCGCCGCCGCCGCCGATCGCCTGTGCCAGAATAGCCTTGGATTCCGCGCCGCTGACCGTGATGTCGCCGGTATGCGTGACGTTGACCGCCATCGCGTCCCTGCCAACGCCGCCGTCGCCGCCGACCGCCACGCCGACGCCGACAAAGGCGCCGACGGACACCGCACCGGCGCTGCCGCCATTGCCGCCGCCACCGCCGACCGACTGGGCGAGTATGCCGTGTGACAGGTCGCCTGTGGTGGTGATCCTGGCGTTGCTGATGACTTCGACCTCGCCGCCATTACCGCCGCCGCCGCCATGGCCGCCGACACCAACCGCGGTAAACAGACCGCCTGCTCCGGCAAAACCGCCGTCGCCGCCGCCGCCGCCGATCGACTGCGCCAGCAAGCCAACCGAGAGGTCGTCTGCGGTGGAAAGTTCTCCCGTGTTGCGAACTGTGACCTTCTGGCTCGAGCCGCCGGCAGCGCCGGCACCGCCGATGGCCAGCGACGGACCACCAATGGCGATCGAGAAGCCACCCGATCCACCGCCGCCGCCGACCGACTGCGCCAGGATCGCATGCGACTGCACGCCCTCGGTGGCGATCCTGGCGCCATTGGTCACATCGACCGTCTTGCCGCCGCCGCCGCCCGCGCCCTTGCCGGCTATGCTGACATTAAGGGCAAAGCTGCCGGCGACACTGCCGCCGCCAGTGCCGCCGCCACCGCCGACCGACTGGGCGATGATGCCGGTCGAACGGTCCTCGATCGTGTGGATGGAGCCGCTGTCGACAGTGACCCTGACCGTGCCGGCTTCGCCGGCCGCGCCGCCCTGGCCGCCTACGCCGACCGCCGCGCCCGCCGACAGATTGAAGGAAAAGCCGCCATTGCCGCCGCCGCCGCCGATCGACTGCACGACAAGGCCTGCCGAATCGGCCTGATGAGTGGTGATCGTGGTTGTCGCGGATCTATATTCCGCAGCATTGGCATCGCCACCGCCGGCGCCATTGCCGCCGATGCCGACTGTGAGGCCAAGGCCGACACCAATGACGCCGCCGCCATTGCCGCCACCACCGCCGATCGACTGCACGATGATGCCGGCCGAGCGCTGCTCCCACGTTTCCACGGACCCGTTATAGGTCGCATCGACCGCCAGGCCCCGGCCTGCCGCGCCGGCGCCGCCGCCGATGCCCAGATTGGCGATGGCGCCAAACGTTCCGACAAATCCGCCATTGCCGCCGCCGCCGCCCACCGACTGCACGATCAGGCCGGCGGAATCGGTGCCATGCGTGATGATCGATTGGCCGCCGCCAGCAGTGCGGAAGAACACCTGGCCGCCGTCACCGCCCCCACTGCCCCTGCCGCCGACTCCGACACTAACCCCCAGGCTGCCTGCAACGACGAAGCCGCCATTGCCGCCACCGCCGCCAAGCGATTGCGCGATGATACCGGCCGAACGTGCCTGGCTGGTTTCGACCGTGCCGCCGGTCGTCATATCGACTTTCTTGCCGATGCCGCCCGCGCCTGCGTTGCCACCCACGCCGACCGCAACGACGCCCGCGCCACCTAGGGCAAATCCGCCATTGCCGCCGCCGCCGCCGACCGATTGCACCAGGATGCCGATAGAATCGGCGCCGCTTGTCGTGACATGCGAATTGCCGATGTTGTAGTTGACCTCGTCGCCGTCGCCCGCGGCGCTGCCGCTGCCGCCGATCGAAACCGAAGCGATGCCCCCGGCGGCGAAGCTGCCGCCGCCATTGCCGCCGCCGCCGCCCACCGACTGGGCAAGGATGCCGATCGCTGAGCTGCCATGCGTGCTGACCGTCGCACCGGCGCCAGCCTGATTGACGTTGACGATCCCGCCATTGCCGCCTGTGCCACCGCCGCCGCCGATGGCAACCGCCGCGATCGCACCGACCGACAGCGCGAAGCCGCCATTGCCGCCACCACCGCCGACCGACTGGGCGAGCACGCCATGCGCGCCGTCGCCGCTGCCATCGAAGCCGGTGATTATCTCGCCGCCGACATTGGCGGTCACCGTTCCCGCAGTGCCGCCGCCAGCGCCAATGCCGCCAACAGACACGATGCCGGCTGCGCCACCGCCGTCACCGCCACCACCCCCGATCGATTCCACCAACATGCCGATCGCACCAATGCCGTTGGTCGTGATCCTGTTGGTATTGGTCGCCGTGGCGTTTCCACCGTTGTTGCCATCGGCGCCGGCTCCACCGCCGCCGAACAGACCGAAAGCACCGCCGCCACTGCCGCCGGCGCCGCCGACGGATTGCACGACCAGGCCGGAGGCGAAGTCGCCATGGGTCGTTATCTCACCGGAATTTTCACCCGAAGCATTGCCGCCGCTGGTGGGTGAGCCGCCATTGCTGCCGGATCCGACAAAAATCGAAGACGATTGATTTCCGTCGCCGCCGCGGCCACCGGCGGAGCGGACAATCATGCCATATGAAAATCGACCGCCTGTGGTGATCTGCCCGGCGTTGCTGCCGTTCGCGGTGCCGGCACTGCCGCCATTGCCGCCTTCGCCGGCATTTGCATAACCGGCGGAGACGGCGTTACCACCAGTGCCGCCATTGCCACCGCTGGCGTCTACGATGATGCCGAACGAGTTTTCACCGGTCGTTTCGATGATGCTCGAGGCTGTGGCGGTTGCACTGGCGTTGCCGCCGGCGCCGCCATGGCCAGCGTCACCTTCATCCGCGAAAACGAGACCGCCGCTTCCGCCGCCATCACCGCCCTGACCGCCGGTGGCTGTCGCAACCATGCCGTGATGAAAATTGCCCTCCGTGAACAGGCTGGCGGTGTTGGTGGCACTGGCGCTTCCGGCGTTGCCGCCATTGCCGCCCTCGCCACCATTGCCTACGAGCAACAGAAAGCCGTATCCGCCATTGCCGCCATTGCCGCCGTCCGCCGTGACATCATAGGCGCTAACATGGGGCAGAGCCGGCGCAGGCACGCTCTGGTCGGTGTTGTTGACATGCACTGCGTTGCCGCCCGCGCCGCCATTGCCGCCGTCGCCGTCATAGCCGCTGCCGTTGCCTCCATTGCCTCCATTTTGATTGATGAGGACTTGCGCATGAACGACATCTGTCGAAACGGGAAGGAGCCCTGCCAAGGCCGTGGCGCCGAGCAGCAGCGCCAGGCGATTTGGCAGAATGGCCCGGCCGGGCAAAATGCGCCGGTTCTCGCCGCACGCGGCTTGCGGCGCGGGTCCGGCTTTCTTGCTCGATCTGATATCGACAGGGCGTTCCGTCGAAACGGCCTTATTGCCGATGACGGTCCGCCGCACGGAATCCGACACGGAGAGCCTTGAGAACAAAGCCATGCACTACCCCCTAGAGTGCGACGTTCCCAATCCCTACTTGGATCCGCCGCTGCCGCCACATCTACTCAGGCAGTAAAAAATGCTGGATATTCGTAATAGAACTCAACGCATTAAGGCCAGCGCTCCCAATTCGTTGTGAAGCGCTGGCTTGATTAGAATACATTAACTTCTGCCCAATGGAATTCGAATTGTTGAACTTGCGCTTGATGGAATCGAAGTGTTGCGTGAAGGACACTGGCCAAAACGTCTGACGTTTCATAGTCGTCATATGACGGCAATGCTTCAATCGGCCTGCCGAAATATTAGAGATTACGAATATAATGTCCTGGCGGCAGGCGCATCGATTCCACTACGATCGGGGCCTTGGCGATGGCATCGCCACGCAGACATCCTATATTAGGAGGGTGTCTCCTCCGCGCGGGAATGAACGGATGTCGCAGTCTCGTCTTTCAACGATTTTCACGTCGGCATTGCTGGCAACAGCGATCTTGCCGGGCGCAAGTCCGGCCGCCTTGGCACAGGTCCTCAACCCCGCCGACCGCAACGCGCTGGTCCGGCAAAACGAATTGCAGGTGCTCGAGAACAGGCTGCGGCGCCAGCAATATCAGCAGCAGCAACAGCAGTTCCGTGCCCAGGATCGCGAGGTCGCGCCGCAACGGCCAGATGTGCAGCAGATGCAGCCTACGTGCCAGTTGCGACGGTCGGGCAGCCGCTTTATCAGCACCTGCCGCTGATGAGCCGGTACTTTTCATTTATTTAGCCGACTTATAGCCTTGAACACCGCTCTACTTGAAGTAGCATCGAAGGCGGTTTTGATTTCGCAACGTGCCTTTGTGCTTGGGCACTGCCCTGATTGGATCGTCGGGAATGGCAGCCACCAAGAAGAAGGCCGTACGCAAGGCAAGGAAGGGGGAGCGGGTCCGTCAGGTCGCGGCTATTCCTTTTCGGCTGAGCGAACACGGGGACGTTGAGGTGATGCTGGTCACCTCGATATCGACAAGGCGCTTTATCGTGCCCAAGGGCTGGCCGATGAAGGGCAAGAGTGGGCGCAAGGCCGCCACCATCGAAGCGCAGGAGGAAGCCGGCGTCCTCGGCAAGACGCTGAAGCAGCCGGCCGGCACCTATTCCTACTGGAAGCGGCTGACAAACCGCTTCGTTCGCGTCGACGTCACCGTCTATCTGCTGGCGGTGACCGAGGAGCTGCCCAACTGGCAGGAAGCCAACAGACGGCAGCGAGCATGGCTGACGCCGGAAGACGCAGCAGTGCTTATCGACGAGCCCGACCTTTCAACGCTGCTGAAGAACTTGAAGGTTCCCCAACCTGCGCCCGCTTGAACCGGGGCCTCATTTGGAATCGTCGTCTCCCTGAGGGAAAGGCCGGACCGGCGTGCCGGCATAGGCCCACAACCATTCGCGCGGCAGCGGCCCCTTGTTGCGGTCGCTCTGCTGCGACTGCTCCCACGCATGCGCCAGAATGCCGACCGAGCGCGACAGCACGAAAAGGCCGCGCGTCAGCGGCGGCGGAAAGCCGAGCTCGCCATAGATGACGGCGGTGGCGCCGTCGATGTTGAGCGGGATTTTCTTGCCCTTGCGCCGCGCGACCTCGGCCTCAACAGCCTCGGCGATGTCGGCGAAACGTCCGCTGATGATGCCGCGCGCGGCAAAATCTCGGGTCAACTCGATGAGGCGCGGCGCCCGCGGATCGACCGGATGGAAGCGATGGCCAAGCCCCGGCACATAGGATTTTTCTTCGGCAAAGAAGCGATCAAGCCGCGCCGTGACAGCATCGGCAAGCGTCATGCCTCCGTCCAGTGCCGCGGCGATGTCGCCGTAGAAGGCAAGCGCCTGCTCGCCAGCGCCGCCATGCACGTCGCCAAGGACGTTGATGGCTGAGGCCATGGCGCTATTGATGCCGACGCCGCAGGTAGCCGCCATCCGGGCAATGGCGATCGACGGCGCCTGCGGGCCGTGGTCGACGGCGGCACCGAGCGCGACGCCGAGCAGCGCCGCCTGCTCCTCACCAGGCAGTTCGCCGCGCAGCATCAGCCAGATCATCGCCGGAAAGCTGACGCGGCCGATCAGATCCTGGATCTCGTAGCCGCGCAGCCGAATCACGCCGGGGCGCATTTCGATGATATCGGTCTGCCACCATTCCTCGCCGCGCTCGCGGCCGGTTTTTTTCCCAACGTTGCTCATGGTCTCGCGTCGCTCATGCCCGCGCTCTCGTTTTTGCCCGGGGCGGCAAGCCGGCAAACACCTCGTCCGTATGCTCGCCCAGCGTTGGCGGCGGCTTGGTCGGCAAGGGTGCTGTGCCATCGACCATGAACCCGCCGCGCACGACGGTCAGCGGCCGGTCGATGTTCGGCATGCCATCGAAACGGGTGGTCATGTCGCGCCCGATCACTTGCTGCTCCGCCAGCACCTGCGGGATCGTCAGCACCCTGCCCGCCGGCACGCCTTCGCGATTGAGCGTCTCCTCCCAGGCCGCGGCCGAGCCGCTCGCCAGGGCATCCTCGATCAGCGCCTTCAAGGCGATGCGGTTGCGCTTGCGCGTCTCGCGCTCGGCAAAGCGCGGGTCCGACGCCAGATCGGGCAGCCCGATCAGCCGGCAGAGCGCCACGAATTGCTCCTGCTTGTTGGCAGCGATGTTGAGCAAGCCATCGCCGGTGCGAAACGTTCCAGAAGGTGCCGCCGTCATGTTCTCATTGCCCATCGGCTGCGGCTCGACATCAGCCGTCAGATAGTTGGAGACCGGCCAGCCCAGTGCGGAAAGCGTGCATTCGAGCATCGACACGTCGAGAAAAGCGCCTTCGCCTGTCGTCTTCTGCTTCACAAGTGCAGCAGTGATGGCAAAGGCACCAACCAGCCCGCCCAACGTGTCGGCAACGGGATAGCCGACACGCAGCGGCGCGGTCTCCGGCGTGCCGGTGATACTCATGATGCCGGACAGTCCCTGTATGATCTGGTCGTAGGCCGGATTGTCGCGCATCGGCCCGGTCTGTCCAAAACCCGAAATCGCGCAATATACCAGGCTGGGGCGGACCTCTTTCAGCTTCTTGTAGCCAAGCCCCAGCCGGTCCATCACGCCGGGGCGGAAATTCTCGACCAGAGCGTCGGCGGAGGCGACCAGATCGAGGAAGCGTTCGCGATCGGCCTCTTTTTTGAGATCAAGCACCACCGATCGTTTGCCCGCGTTCTGCGCCAGGAACGAAGCGCCCATTCCGGCACTGTTGAGTTCCGGCGAGCCGCCGAGCTGGCGCGCCAGATCGCCGCCTTGCGGCGCCTCGACCTTGATCACGTCCGCCCCGAGTAGCGCGAGCTGATAGGCGCAGTAAGGACCTGCCAGAACATTGGTCAGGTCGAGGACGCGGACACCGGACAGCAGATCGGTCATGATGTCACAAACAGGTCAGGCATCGCCCGGCACATGCTCCGGCCCACGCGTGCGCCTGCGCTCGACGTAGGCCCAGATATGCGGCCCAATCAGCCCGATGAACGCCAGCGTCAGCAGTGTCAGCGACAGCGGATGCTTGTAGAACACCGACCAGTCGCCATTCGAGATGGTCATCGCCCGGCGGAACTGCGCTTCGGCGAGCGGCCAGAGGATCATGCCGATGATGACCGGCGCCGTCGGGAAATCGAAGCGCCGCATCAGGAATCCGGCCCCGCCGAGCAGATAGAGGATGACGAGGTCGGTCGGCGACTGAGAAATGCCGTAGGTGCCGACCGTGGCGAACACCAGGATGCCGGCATAGAGCTGCGGCGCCGGGATTTTCAGCAGCCGCACCCACAGACCGATCAGCGGCAGGTTGAGGATGACGAGGATGACATTGGCGATGAACAGGCTGGCGATCAGCCCCCAGACCAGATTGGCCTGCGTCATGAACAGCATCGGCCCGGGATTGATGCCATAGCTCTGGAAGGCCGACAGCATGATCGCGGCCGTCGCCGAGGTCGGCAGGCCGAGCGTCAGCATCGGCACCAGCACGCCGGCAGCCGATGCGTTGTTGGCGGCTTCCGGTCCGGCAACGCCTTCGATGGCGCCGACCGTGCCGAACTCCTCCTTGTGTTTGGAGAGCTTCTTCTCGATCGCATAGGACAGGAACGTCGGGATCTCGGCGCCGCCGGCCGGCAAGGCGCCGATCGGGAAACCGAGCAGGGTGCCGCGCAGCCAAGCCTTCCACGAGCGTGCCCATTCGGCGGCGGTCATGTAGAGCGATCCCCTCAGCGGCACGATCTCGTCCTTGCCGGCATAGCGGCGCGAGGCCATGTAGAGCGTCTCGCCGACCGCAAAGAGGCCGACGGCGACGACGATCACGTCGACGCCGTCGAGCAACTGGCTCATGCCGAAGGTGAAGCGCGGCTGGCCGGTCTGCAGGTCGACGCCGACTAGGCCGATGACGAAGCCGACGAACAGGCTCGTGAGGCCACGCACCGACGACGAGCCGAGCACCGCCGAAACCGTGATGAACGCCAGCACCATCAGCGAAAAATATTCGGCCGGGCCGAAAGACAGCGCGAATTTGACCACGACCGGGGCCAGGAAGGCGACGCCCAGCGTGCCGAGCGTGCCGGCGACGAAGGAGCCGATCGCCGAGGTGGCAAGCGCCGCGCCGCCGCGGCCGGAACGGGCCATCCTGTTGCCTTCCAGCGCGGTGACGATGGTAGCACTTTCGCCCGGCGTGTTGAGCAGGATCGATGTCGTCGAACCGCCATACATGGCGCCGTAATAGATGCCGGCAAACAGGATGAAGGACGCTTCCGGCGCCACCTGATAGGTGATCGGCAAAAGCAGGGCGATGGTCAGCGCCGGTCCGAGGCCGGGCAGCACGCCGATCGCGGTCCCCAGCGTCGTGCCGAGCAGGCACCACATGAGATTGACCGGCGTAAAAGCGACCGAAAATCCATGCGCGAGATGGCCAAGCGTTTCCATGGCGTCACGCCCTCAACAAACGGATAGCCGAATCGAGAACCGTGTTCAGCTGGTTCTCGATGAAGCCGGCGCCGATATTGACGCCGAGAGCCCTGGCGAAGCCGAAATAGGCGGCAAGCGCCAGGATAAGGCCGAGCATCACATCACGCAGCGGATGTCTGCTGCCGAACCCATGGCAGATGAGAACGAACATGATCACCGAGGCCGCGGTAAAGCCAAGCGGCTGGATCAGCACAAGGTTCGCGACCAGCCCGACGGCGACGATGCCCATCGCCTTCCAGTCGGTCGGCGTTTCCTTTTCTTCGTCCGGTTGCCAGCCGCCCCGCAGGGCGGCGACAATCAGCAAGAGGGAGAGGATCGTCATGCCAACCATGGTGATGTAGGGAAAGACGGTCGGGCCGACCTTGGAGTAGAGCGGCGACACAGGAATCGATAGCGTCTGCCAGGCTACCGCGCCGGCGCAAGCGAGAAGCCCGATGCCGATCAGCAATTCGGGCGCGGCAAGGCGCGGCCGCGCCGCCTGCTGGTCGCTGGTGCTCATGATCGTCCTCCCTGGATAGCCGGTCTCCCACAGCCGACCTCACCGCAGTTTCACCCGCGCTGGATCGTATGTCCATGCGGCTGGCGAACATCGGAAAGGGGCGACGCAGGCCACCCCCTTCCGAGGGTATCAGGCAAGGCCGAGGTCCTTGAGGATGGCCGCGATCCTGGTCGTGTCTTCGGCGAGAAATTTCGCATAGTCGTCGCCGGTGAGCAGGATTTGCGTCCAGTTGCGGTTCTTGCATTCGGTGGCCCAGGCATCGCTTTTGGCCATGGTCTCGACCAGCGTGATCATCGCCGCCTTATCGGCGTCGGAAACGCCCGGCGGTGCGAAGACGCCGCGCCAGTTGAACAGTTCGACATCGATGCCGGCTTCCTTCAGCGTCGGTGCGTCGATGCCTTCCTGTGGCTTGTCCGCGGAAATGGCGAGCAGCCGAAGCGCGCCTGCCTTGACCTGTTCGGAGAACTCACCATAGCCGGAGATACCGGCCGCGACCTGGTTGCCGAGAAGCGCCGACAGCGCCTCGCCGCCGCCGGCGAACGGCACATAGGAGAGGTTGGCTGCCGGAACACCGGCCGTCTTCGCGATAAGGCCGAACAATATGTGGTCCGAGCCGCCGGCCGAACCGCCAGCCACCGGGACCTTGGTCGGATCGGCTTTGAGGGCGGCGACGAAATCCGCTGCTGTCTTGAACGGCGAGGCCGCCGGCACCACAAGCGCCTCGAACTCGCCGGTGAGGCGGGCGATCGGCGTGACTTCGGTGAGATTATTGGCCGATTTGTTGGCGATGATGGCGCCAACCATGACCATGCCGGCAACCATCAGCGAATTGCCCTTGCCGTTCCACTGGCTGATGAACTGCGGAAGGCCGACCGTGCCGCCGGCGCCGCCGACATTGGTGATCTGCGAACCGGAGATCAGCTTCTCACTGCGCAGCACCTGGTCCATCGTGCGCGCCGTCTGGTCCCAGCCGCCGCCGGGGGCTGCCGGCACGAAGATCTGGATCTGCGGTGCATCCTGCGCGAAAGCGGGCGAGAGATGCAACGCCGCGAAACCGGCGGCGCCGGCAGCAGCGGTGCTCATTAAAAATCTGCGTCTGTTCAGCATGGGGATTCCTCCAATCACGACACCTCCTCCGGTGCCTGCCAGCAACGTAGCCTGAATTCAGACCCGCTCGACAAAAATTCATGCAGTCTTTGCCTAGTTCTGTCAACAGGAACGGCGTTCTACTAGACAGAACTGATTACGTGCGGCACAATTGTCCCGATCGGCCCTTCTGTCCAAACGGGGGAACGGAACGACGTGGTCAAGCAGATGACCGTAACACAATCCAAGCCTGCCTCGACCGCCGGCGTTGCCGCGCTCGATCGTGCGATTGCCATCCTCGATGCTTTCGCCACCGCCGACCGGTCGCTCAGCCTAGCCGAAATCGCGGCGCGGACAGGCCTCTATAAGAGCACCATCCTGAGGTTGGCGAAATCGTTGCTGCGCGGGCAGTTGTTGGAGCGTCTCGACGACGGCCGCTACCGTGTTGGCCCTGCCGCCTTCCGGCTGGGCGCCCTATACCAGCGTTCGGTCGTGGCGATCGACATCCTGCTGCCGATCATGCGCGATCTGGCCGAGCGAAGTTGGGAAAGCGTCGCTTTCTATGTCCGCTCGGGCGACGTGCGGACCTGTCTCTACCGCATCGAGTCCAAGCATCCCATCCGCTACACCATACGGGAGGGCGACGTGCTGCCCTTGCTGGCCGGTTCGGGCGGCCGTGTCCTCGCGGCGTTTTCCGGTCAGCAGGACGAGCCTTACGAGACGATCCGCAAGACCTACCACTGTTTGTCGGTCGGCGATCGCGACCCCGAGACGGCGGGCGTCTCGGCACCGGTGTTCGGGCCAGGGCATACCTTGCTCGGTGCATTGACGCTTTCCGGCCCGAGCACGCGCGTCGACGCGGCCTTTCTCCAGCGCATGAAAAAACCTTTGCTCGAGGCGGCCGCGCGCGCCACCCGCGCTTTCGGCGAAGACGCCTCAATGCTCGAACAGGCTGCCCGCAAGGCCGAAGTGGAAGGCCCGGTGCTGAAGCGAAAGGCGTAGAAAGCCTCGATTCGACCTGACCGCAACCACGGAATGACAGGCAGCACTCTCAACACTGCCGTTCCAGCAGTATCGTCGCATTGTCGTGATAAATGGTCCGCAACACCTCCCTGTAGCCGCATTTTGCCGCGACGTTCAGCGAACCGGTGTTTTCCGGATCGATGATGCAGACAGTCCTTGCGCGCCCGAATGCCTCGTCGCCCCAGGCGAGAACCCGTCCGACGACTTCGCTGGCGAACCCTTGGCCGTGTGCGCTGGAGACCAGTGCCCAACCGGCTTCCGGAACGCCTTCGATCGACGGCACGATATCGCGCTTCAGATCGTGAAAGCCGGCCTCGCCGATGAAGCGGCCGGTCGCCTTGTCCTCAATCGCCCAGAAGCCGTAGCCCAGCAGCGACCACAGGCCGGCATGACGCAGGAAGCGCATCCAGCTTTCCTCCCGCGTGCGCGGCTTGCCGCCAATGAAGCGGGTGACGGCCGGATCGGCCCACATGGCGACATAGGCGTCGAAATCATCGAGCCGGTGCGGCCGCAGCACGGTGCGCGGGGTTTCAATGACGGGAGCGACGAGCGCCTGTGGATTACCCATGTGTCATGCCTTCGGTTGCGGTTGCCTGTGTGCTTAGTGCATGTCGCCCAAGACTGCTCGGCGGTTTTGGGGATAACGACATGCGACAGAGATCCAAATCGCCTGCACCAAACAAGAGCCAAAGCCTGTGCAGATCATCTTCCAGCCCAATGTGAATCCTGCCCAGCGGTGCTACTTTTCACCAGCAGCTGATTCAGCGTCCGCTGTGCCATCCGACGGAGGGAAAAGGGCATGGATACCACCGACCTTCTGCTTGCCATCTTTCATCATCTGCTGGTGTTTTCACTGGCAGGCATCATCGGCGCCGAATTTGTCCTGATCCGCGGCGATCTGCCCGCCGCGACGCTCCGGCGGCTTGTCGGCATCGATCGCCACTATGGCATCATCGCCATGCTGATCATCATCGTCGGTATCGCCCGCGTCATCTACGGCCTGAAGGGTTGGGAGTTTTACGTCTACAACTGGGTGTTCTGGGCAAAGATGGCGACCTTCGTCATCGTCGGCCTGTTGTCGATCGTCCCGACGGTCCGCTTCGGCTCCTGGAGCAGGCAGGCCTCGGCCAGCCCCGGCTTCCAGGTGCCTGCTGCGCAACTTGCATCCGTTCGAACTTATGTCCGCGCCGAAGCGTTCATCTTCCTGCTGATCCCGGTCTTCGCGGCGGCGATGGCGCGCGGCTACGGCTACTGAATTTCGCCTACCGGTTCGAGTGGGGCGATCTCGACCAGCGGCGCCGGCACATCGGTCGTCTTTTCCTCGGCCTTGCAGATGTCGGCGATGACACAGACCGGACAATCCGGCTTGCGCGCCTTGCAGACATAGCGGCCATGCAGGATCAGCCAGTGATGCGCGTGGCGCATGTATTCGTCCGGGATGATCCTCAACAGCCCCTGCTCGACCTGTTCCGGCGTCTTGCCGGGCGCCAGCCCGAGCCGGTTGCCGATGCGCAGGATATGCGTATCCACCGCCATCGTATGCTGGCCGAAGGCCATGTTGAGCACGACGTTGGCGGTCTTGCGGCCGACGCCCGGCAGCTTGACCAGTTGGTCGCGGTCGTCAGGCACCTCGCCGTGATGGTCGCGGATCAGCGCTTCCGACAGCGCAATGACGTTCTTGGCCTTGTTGCGCCAAAGCCCAATGGTGCGGATATAATCGCCGACCTTGGCCTCGCCGAGCGCCAGCATCTTTTGCGGCGTGTCGGCGACCTTGAACAGCGCCCGCGTCGCCTTGTTGACGCCGACATCGGTCGCCTGTGCCGAAAGCACCACCGCCACCAGCAGCGTGAAGGCGTTGATGTGTTCGAGCTCGCCCTTCGGCTCGGGCCGCTGAACGGAAAAGCGTCGGAAAATCTCGTGCACCTCGGCCGGGCTGTAAAGCGAATGGGACCGCACCGGCCGGGCACGCGGCTTGGCGTTCGAGCCGTCGCGTCGGCCGGGGGGCAGTTGATTTTCGAGCGTGGAGGAGTTTTTGGACTTGGGGTTCGTCATCCCCTTCCTATAATATCCCGCCATGAGCGACACAAACGCCTCATTTCAGGCCGACGAGCCATTCTTCGAGGCGTTGCTGATACCGCATCGGTCGCTCGGCAAAACCGGCTTTGCCATCCTGATGGGCGCTCTGCTGTTCGGCTCGTTGGTCACCGGAGCGTTTTTCCTGTCGCGCGGCGCCTGGCCGGTGTTCGGCTTCCTCGGTCTCGACGTCCTCGCCGTCTACATCGCCTTTCGCGCCAATTATCGTGCCGCCCGCGCCCGCGAGGAGGTGTCGGTCTCACGCACCAGTCTCGATATCCGCAAGACGGCGCCGTCAGGCAAATCGGAAGCGCATCGCTTCAATCCATTCTGGGCGCGTTTTTCGGTCGCCCGGCACGCCGAGATCGGCATCACCAGGATGGCGGTGGAAGCACAAGGTCAGAATGTGCCGATCGGCGGCTTCCTCAATCCCGACGACCGGGAGAGCTTTGCCACTGCTTTTTCAAGGGCACTGGCGACCGCGAAGGCGCGTTAAAACCGCCACCTCAACATCCCGCCGATCTTGCGGCGACCGGCTCTCCAACGCCTTGCCATACACGGTAATCAGCAACGTCTCCTTCTCCTTGGTGAGATGCACCTTTTCGCCAGCCATCATCGGCTCCTTTCCCGAAGCCAACTCTATCTGGGGATGTGCGGAAAGAAGGCAAGTTTCGGGTGGTGATCGGCGCCGCGAAGGACGATATTCGCGCTCAAGGAGATAGTCCCATGAACGCACAGACAGCTATTCTGAAGAAAGACATCACACCCGAAGGCGGTGACTACGAAGTTGTTCGGCGCGCGATCGAGAAGATCAGCCTTGACTACCGCGACCAGCCGTCGCTCGAAATACTGGCCGAGGAAGTTGGCGAGACGCCGACCGGCCTGCAGAAGCTCTTCACCCGCTGGGCCGGCCTGTCGCCCAAGGCCTTCCTCCAGGCCGTCACGCTCGACCATGCGCGCAAACTGCTCGATTCCGGCATGCCGCTGCTCGAGGCTTCTTTCGAGGTCGGCATGTCAGGTCCCGGACGGTTGCACGACCTTTTCGTCACCCACGAGGCGATGTCGCCGGGCGACTACAAGACGCGCGGCGCCGGGCTGACGATCCGCTACGGCTATCATATCTCGCCCTTCGGCATCGCCCTGATCATGGTCACCGACCGCGGGCTTGCCGGCCTCGCCTTCAACGATGCCGGCGGCGAGCGTGCGGCCTTCGCCGACATGTCCAGCCGCTGGCCGAACGCAAACTATGTCGAGGACATGGCTGCGACCGCGCCCTATGCCGCGCGCATCTTCGATCCGGCGCTGTGGCGCGCCGACCAGCCGCTGCGCGTCGTCATGATCGGCACCGACTTCCAGGTTCGCGTCTGGGAAGCCCTGCTGCGCATCCCGATGGGCAAGGCCTGCACCTATTCCTCGATCGCCGCCCGCATCGGCGCACCGAGCGCCAGCCGGGCGGTGGGTGCCGCAGTCGGCGCCAATCCGATGTCGTTTGTGGTGCCGTGTCACCGGGCTCTCGGCAAGTCCGGCGCGCTCACCGGCTACCACTGGGGCCTGACTCGCAAACGCGCCATCCTTGGCTGGGAAGCGGGACAGGTCGCGCCTTGAAATAGTTCACGGCCTCGTGCGCTGATACCCGAACAGACCTTGCGACACCGGCGAGACGCTTTCGCCGGTGTTTTTCGTTAACCCGCGAAATGACTGCCCGCTCTGGAAAGCAGCTGTCTTCCGGGCTAGCTTCCCGCGCAGTCAGCAGGGAGGCACCACTTGATAATCGTTGTCGGCTCGATCAACCTCGACCTTATCGCCAATGTCGACCGCTTGCCCGCACCTGGCGAGACGGTTCGGGGTTCCGGATTCACCACCGCTCCCGGCGGCAAGGGCGCCAACCAGGCGCTGGCTGCCGCACGCGCCGGCGCCAAGGTGCGCATGGTCGGCGCGGTCGGCAAGGACAACTTCGCCACTGAAGCCCTGGCTCTGTTAAGAGAGGGCAAGATCGACCTGTCCGGTGTCGGTGAAACATTCGCCTCGACCGGCACGGCATTGATCATGGTCGCCGACGACGGCGAGAACGTCATTGCCGTGGTGCCGGGCGCCAATGATTCGGTCGTGACGGGCGATCTTTCCAAGGCTTTCATGAAAAAGGGCGATGTCGTGCTCTTCCAGCAGGAGATCCCGCTGCACACCGTCGATGCCGCACTGGACGCGGCACGGGCGGCAGGCGCGATCACCGTGCTCAACACGGCACCCTTCCGTGCAGAGGCGACCGCCTTCCTCGGCAAGGCCGACTATGTCGTCGCCAACGAAACCGAATTCGATCTCTATGGCGAGGCGCTGTCGCTGAGCGGTCGCGATCGCCCGGCGCGGATGCGCGATTACGCCGGGAAGACCGGCCGCACAATCGTCGTCACGCTCGGCGGTGACGGCGTTCTGGCTGCCACGCCAGCCGATCTTCTGATGGTTCCGGCGCTGAAGATCACTCCGGTCGACACGGTCGGCGCCGGCGACACGTTTTGCGGCTATTTCGCCGCCGGCCTGTCGTCCGGCCTGCTGCTCGAACAGGCGCTCGCCCGTGCTGCAGCCGCTGGTTCGCTCGCTTGCCTGAAGCCCGGCGCCCAGCCGTCGATCCCGCAGGCGAAGGAAGTCGACGCGGCGCTACAAAAATCCGCCAGCTAGGTGAGAGCCATGCGTCCTGCCACGAAACACGCCGCGCCGCCTGCCGGCGATATCTGCCGCCGGTCCGCCGTGGACCTTGCCGCCGCGATCCGGCGCCGGCGTCTGTCCGTGCGCGAGGTGGTGACGGCATTCCTCGACCGGATCGAAGCAGTGAACCCGCTGGTCAACGCCATCGTCTCGCTGCGGGACCGTGCCGACATCTTGCGCGAGGCCGACCAGGCGGACGCGCATCTGGCGCATGCAGGGCATACCGGACCCCTGTTCGGCCTGCCGATTGCCATCAAGGATCTCGCACAGACCAAGGGCCTCAGGACCAGCTTCGGCTCGCCGATCTTCGCCGATTTCGTGCCGCAAGAGGATGACTTCTTCGTCGAACGCGTCCGCAAGGCCGGCGCCATCATCATCGGCAAGACCAACGTTCCCGAATTCGGCCTTGGCTCCAACACCTACAACGCCGTGTTCGGCCCGACGCTTAACGCTTTCGACCCGGCCTTGACCGCCGGCGGTTCGAGCGGCGGCGCGGCGGTCGCGCTGGCGCTCGACATGGTGCCTGTCGCCGACGGCAGCGACTTTGGCGGCTCGCTGCGCAACCCGGCGGCTTACAACAATGTCTTTGGCTTTCGCCCGTCGCAAGGACTGGTCCCGGCGGGCCCGGACCTCGACGTCTTTCACGCACAGATGGGCGTCGAAGGGCCGATGGGCCGCAGCGTGCGCGACATGGCGCTGCTGCTAGACGAGCAGGCCGGCTACGACCCTCGCGCGCCGCTCTCACATCACAAGCACGGCTCGTTCCTCGAAGGGCTGCAAACGGCGGCGGCCGGCGGCCGCATCGCCTGGTTCGGCGATCTTGGCGGCCATCTGCTGGTTGAACCCGGCATCCTTGATCTTTGCGAGGCCGCTCTCGGCCGCTTCGCCGAAATATCCTTTCAGACCGAAGCGCTGGTGCCGGATTTCGACTTCGAAGCCCTATGGCAGGCCTTTGTGACGCTGCGCCAGGCGAGCGGCGGTTGTGCGCTCAAGGCGCATTACGACGATCCCCTGAAACGCAGACTTCTGAAGCCGGAGGCCGTGTGGGAGGTGGAACATGCGCTGCGCCTCACGGCGCCGCAGATCCACGCTGCCACGGTGAGGCGCTCGTCGTGGCACAAAACCCTGCTGTCGCTCTTCGACCGCTTCGACCTCATTGCGCTGCCGACCGCGCAGGTCTTCCCCTTCGAAGTCTCCACCCACTGGCCGACACAAGTGGCCGGGCGTGCCATGGACAGCTATCACCGCTGGATGCAGGTTTCAGCGCTCGCCACGCTGGGCGGCTGCCCTGCGGTCAACGTACCGGCGGGCTTCGATGCCAGAGGCAGGCCGATGGGCATGCAATTGATCGGGCGGCCGCGCGGCGACATGGCCGTGCTGAGAGCAGCAGCGGCCTATGAGACGACGCTGCCGTGGCAGGCCGGGGCCTAAATCCAGGTCAAGGCTGCCAACGACATATGTTCCCGGCTTGCACCGGCGTTGCTGTCATGCATTGATCACGGTCGGCCGCGTCGCAAGCCGGATATTGTCGAGGAAAACCATGTCGCTGGAACTCTACGCCACCTATGTCGTTGCCTGCATCGTCATTATCCTGGTGCCTGGACCGACGGTCACGCTGATCATCGCCAACAGCATCCGCCACGGCTCCCGCGCCGGCCTCGCCAACGTCGCCGGCACCCAGGCCGGGCTGGCCATCATGATCGCCATTGTCGGCATCGGATTGACTTCGCTGATCGCGGGCATGGGCCATTGGTTCGAGTGGGTCAGGCTGATCGGTGCCGCCTATCTGATCTGGATGGGCGTGCAGATGTTCCGCTCCAAGGGCAAGCTGAACGCCGACGGATCGGCGAAGACACCGCGCGGCGGCTTCTTCCTGCAGGGCCTGCTGGTGGCGATCAGCAATCCCAAGACGCTGGTATTCTTCGGCGCCTTCTTTCCGCAGTTCATCGCCCCTGAAGGCAATTACGCGCTGCAGATCGGCGTCATGGGTCTCACTGCCATGATCTTCGCCGCCGTGTCGGATTCGACCTACGCGCTGGCCGCCGGTCGTGCCGGACGCCTGCTCTCGGCCGGCCGCGTCAAGCTGCTGTCGAGGATCAGCGGCAGCTTCCTGGTCGGCGGCGGCCTGTGGCTGGCATTTTCAAAGGCGAAGTAACAGCCGCGAGCCCGGCGTCACGAACAGTAATATCGCCGGAGCAAAAAGGCTGATTGAAAGTCAGCCTTCGTGCCACCACATGAATCTGCACTGAGGGATTCATGTCTATGCCGTGGACTTATGCGGATTTGAAAAGGAACGCGTTTGGCGTAATCCTGCTCATCACTTTGTTCGCGGTGATGGTTCCGTCGGCTCTGAACAAATGGGCGAATGACGCAAGCCCGATCCGGTCGGTTGACCCGATCGACGCTACGATCAAAAGTGTTCAGTGGGGCAAAGGACGCGGCGCTGTTTATGTACTTTTTCTCGAAAACGGTTCGCCGGTTCTTATCGATGACGATCGTCCGCACCTGATCGGCTCGCGCGTCAGCATTGAACGCGTCACGCGCGACAACGGTTCGATCTCCTACCGGTTTACAAGTTGAGCAGCGGCCTGTGGCTGGCGTTTTCAAAGGCGAAGTAAGCGCCACCCTTCCTTTCGGAGAAAGATGCTATTGAAGAAGGCATTTACTGTACCCAAATATAGTGGATGGGTCCAACGAGGCTTTCTCTTAGAAATCGGCTGCTTCTACTTCAAGAGGAGTTTCGCGACAAAATAGTTGGCGTAACTTTCTTTTGCGCGCTCGTTCTTATGGCCGCTATACCGTTTCTGACAAGGCCGAACAGCCCGATTGTTGATACCCAACGTGTGAAAGGCGTCGTCCAAAGCACTAGGACGACGCCTATAAATCCGAAACTTTCGATCGGCCGGGGATTTCGTTATAGATATGAAATCCGTCTCTACGACCGCGATGCACCGGTATTTGTCGATGGTGAGGTTGGGAGGCCCCATATGATTGGTTCGGAAGTTTCGATCGAGCGACAGCATCGCGAGACCGGCACCGAAACATACCAATTGCTCAATGAGTGAGCGGCCCTAAAGCCGCCCCAGCCTTTCCAGCAGCAGCGCGAAAAACGCATCATGGTCGATGTCGCGCATCACCATGGCGTTCTTCGGCTGCTTGGTCACGCCCCACCAGTCGATCACGGTCATACCCATGGTAAGCTCGGAGGCGGTTTCCACGGTGACGTTGCAGTCGCGGCCCCCGAACAGTTCCGGCTTCAACAGATAGGCGATGACGCAAGGGTCATGCAGCGGGCCGCCATCGGTGCCGTATTTCTCCTCGTCGAAGCGCTCGAAGAATTCCAGCATCTCCGCCGTGGCCGTGCCGACCCTTGTGCCGAGCTTGCGAAAGGCCTGGGTGCGCTTGGCCGTGGTCAGCGCCTTATGGGTGACGTCGAGCGGCATCATGACGATCGGGATGCCGGATTTGAACACGACATCGGCGGCATGCGGGTCGACATAGATGTTGAATTCGGCGGTCGGGGTGACATTGCCGCCTTCGAAGAAGCCGCCGCCCATCAGCACGATTTCCTTGATGCGCGGCGCGATCTTCGGCTCGCGGATCAGCGCCAGCGCGATGTTGGTGAGCGGTCCGAGCGCGCAGAGCGTGATCGCGCCGCTCTCTTCCTTCATCAGCGTCTCGACGATGAAATCGACCGCATACTGGTCCTGCAGCTTCATTGTCGGCTCGAGCAATTGCGGCCCGTTGAGGCCGGTCTCGCCATGCACCTCCTCGGCGGTGACGAGTTCGCGCGCCAGCGGCCGGATGGCGCCGGCATAGACCTTGATGTCAGGCCTGCCGGCCAGTTCGCAGATCTTGCGTGCATTCTTTTCGGTGAGCCTCAGCGGCACGTTGCCGGCAACGGCGGTCATACCGACGATCTCCAGCTCGGCGCTGCCAAGCGCCAGCAATATGGCGACGGCATCATCCTGGCCGGGATCCGTGTCGATGATGATCTTGCGGGATTGGGACATTTCAATTCCTTGTTTGGGGAGTCTTTTTGGGCGGGGCTTTCGACGGCTTGAACTTGACCGCGGGGCGGACCATATCAAGACCATCGGGAAAAATGCCATCCGGGTTTTTCCGCTTTATGTCGCTCTTGAGAGGACAGTGTAACATGAGCCGAATGACGCCTTTCTCCAGCCCGCTTCTTCTGGGTTTCGACGCCATGGAAAAGACCCTGGAACGTCTGGCGAAGTCGGGTGACAGCTACCCTCCCTATAACATCGAGCGCCTCAGCGGTGCCGACGGCAAGGCCGAAAGGCTGCGTATCACGCTCGCTGTCGCTGGTTTCGCCGAAAACGATCTCGATGTGACCACGGAGGAGAACCAGTTGGTCGTGCGCGGCCGTCAGAACGACGATACCGAGCGCGAATTTCTTCATCGCGGCATTGCCGCGCGCCAGTTCCAGCGCTGTTTCGTGCTGGCCGACGGCATGCGGGTGATCGCGGCGGAGCTGAAGAACGGCCTTTTGTCGATCGATCTCGATCGGCCCGAGTCCGAACGGCTGGTACGGAAAATAAACATATCGGTGAAAGACTGATCTTCACCGATGGCTCTCATGCGAGGCGGCCTTGAGCGGCGTCCTCGCGCCAAGGAGGCTTAAATGACCAGAACTGACGAAAATCTCATCATGACCAGCGGCGAATTCGCCCATCTCGGCGAAGGCACGGTCGCCTATCTCAGGAAAGTGTCGAGCGACGATCTGCGCGGCCGTTTCCCGGGCCTCGGCGAAATCGCGCCCGGCCTGGAACTGTGGGCCCTGTTTGCCGCCAATGGCCAGCCGATCCTGCTTTCGGACGCTCGCGACCGGGCGCTGGCCGGCGCCCTGGAAAACGACCTGACCCCCGTCGCCATCCACTAAATTAACAATACGGCACAGCGATCTGGTTGGAACGGACAGGGCCGCCCACGGCGGCCCTTCAACGGATCTGATCAAAAAAAGCTCAGGCCGCGTGCGAGGCCTGTGTATCCGATAAAAGCGCGTGGATCGCTGCGGCGTCGCGGGTGCCCCTGATCTTGGCTACGGTGTCGGCGTCGCGCAGCACCCGCGCGATACGCGACAGCGCCTTGAGGTGATCGGCGCCGGCGCCTTCGGGCGCCAAAAGCAGAAACACCAGATCGACCGGCTGGTCGTCCAGCGCCTCGAAATCGACCGGCGTCTCCAGCCGTGCGAAAACGCCGGCGATCCGCTTCACCCCGGCCAGCTTGCCATGCGGAATCGCGATGCCGTTGCCGACACCGGTCGAGCCCAGCCGTTCACGCTGCAGGATGGTGTCGAACACCTCCCGTTCCGGAATGCCGGAAATCGCCGCCGCCCTTTCGGACAGCATTTGCAGCAGTTGCTTCTTGGAGTTCGCCTTCAACGCCGGCAAAATCGCCGGAACGTTGATAAGATCGCTCAGATCCATACTTGAAATCCCTTGTTCGCCTGCCGTCGCCAGTCCTCACTCTCGCGTGCGGCTGGCTGCTTATCCCAGTGCGGCCTTGGTCGTCATCTCTGTGCGACCCTGGGCCGTCATCTCTGTGCGACCCTGGGCCGTCATCTCTGTGCGACCCTGGGTCGTCATCTCTGTGCGACCCTGGGCCGTCATCTCTGTGCGACCCTGGGTCGTCATCTCGTGCGACCCTGGGTCGTCATCTCTGTGCGACCCTGGGTCGTCATCCCTGCGCGACTTTGGTCGTAGATGGGTCGATCCAGCCGATATTTCCGTCCGGCCGACGATAGACGATATTGAGATGCTCGTTTCCGGCATTGCGAAAGACGAGGACCGGGGTGTCCTTGGTGTCGAGCTCGATCACGGCTGACGCCACCGACATGGTCCGCAGCGTCATGGTTGATTCGGCAACGATGGCTGGCGCGAAATTCTCCGGTATTTCCTCATCGTCGTCGGCAAGCGGCGCCATCACCGTATAGGCGATGTCGGTGAGCTCGCCATTGGCATTGCCTAAATTATGTGACTTCAGCCGACGCTTGTAGCGCCGAAGGCGGGTTTCAAGGCGATCCGCCGAGGCCTCGAAAGCGAGCGTCGGGTCTTGGGCTTCACCGGTCGCCTGCAGCGAAGCGCCGGAATCCAGCCGGATCATGCAATCGGCCGTGTAGCGCGACCCCGATTTGACGACTACGATTTGACCTGAAAAGCCCCGATCGAAATATTTCCCGATCACTTCCCCGACACGGTCGTTGATGCGCGTACGGAACGCATCGCCGATATCCATGTGTTTTCCTGATATGCGCAGTGTCATCTGAAAACTGACCTTCCTTGCTCAGGCTTCAAACTGTCCCGAGTTTATACCCGTGATCTGTGCGCACAAGCTTTGCGGCGTCACTTGCGCCGATTTTAAATCCGAACTTTCCGGTTGATCACAAGCCGCCTTCTTTGACCGTCCCGTGGCCAACGTCGTGACGGACCATCCGCATGCGGGCAGTAGCCCGTCTCATGCGGGCGGGCTTCTAGCCACTTCGTTGCGGCTTGTCAATGAAGCGCAAAAGCTGTGGAAATTCCGTCGGAGATCACCGCCCGGCGCTGGCCAAGGCGCGTTTTTCACGCCGCCTCTGCACCGACGAGGGAATATTCATGCCCTCCCGATACTTGGCGACCGTGCGCCTGGCGATATCGACGCCGCTTTCCCGCAACATATCCACAATCGCGTCGTCGGAAAGCACGTCGACGGTTTTCTCCTCGTCGATCAACTGCTTGATGCGGTCGCGCACCGCCTCCGACGAATGCGCCTCGCCGCCACCCGACGAAGCGATCGAGGCGGTGAAGAAATAGCGCAGTTCGAACACGCCGCGCGGCGTCAGCATGTATTTATTGGCGGTGACCCGGCTGACCGTCGATTCGTGCATGCCGATGGCGTCGGCCACCGTGCGCAGATTGAGCGGCTTCAGGTGACGCACGCCGTGGACGAGGAAAGCGTCCTGCTGGCGCACGATTTCCGAGGCGACCTTGAGGATGGTCTTCGCCCGCTGGTCGAGGCTGCGCGTCAGCCAGTTGGCGTTCTGCAGGCATTCCGCCAGGAAATCCTTTTCCGTCTGGTTCTTCGCATGCGGTGAAACCTGGGCGAAATAGATATGGTCGACCAGGACGCGCGGCAGCGTTTCGGAGTTGAGTTCGATCACCCAGCTCCCGTCATTGGCCGCCCGCACTTCGACATCGGCGACGATCGCGTCGCTGGCGCCGCCCGAAAACGCCATCCCCGGGCGCGGGTCGAGCGCACGTATCTCGGCCAGCATGTCGAGGAGATCCTCCTCGTCGACCCCACAAATCCGTTTCAGGGTCTGGAAATCGCGCCGCGCCAGGAGCTCGAGATTGGCAATCAAAGCCTTCATCGCCGGGTCGAGCCGGTCGCGCACGGCGAGCTGCAGCGACAGGCATTCGGCGAGGTCGCGGGCAAAGATGCCGGCCGGCTCGAACGTTTGGCAGACAGCGAGCGCATTCGTCACTGCTGTTTTGTCGGTGCCGAGACGGGCGGCGATCTCGGCCATGTCGGCGCGCATATAGCCGGCCTCGTCGAGGCCATCGGCCAGTTCGCTGGCGATCAGTCGTGCTGCCGGGTCAGCGAAGGCAAGCGCGACCTGTTCGCCGACATGCTCGCGCTGCGTGATGGCGGCGGCCGCCATGTCTGCGACGTCGAAGCCGTCGGACGAGGACGCGGAACCATTGCCGGAGGCCGACTTCCATTGGGCCGTCAGGTCGGGACCGAGCCGCTCGCTGGTGCCGGGGTCATCGGGAAACAGGTTTTCCAGCGAAGTATCGAGCTTTTCCGAGATCGCCTCGGCACTCCACGCCGTTTCCGTCTCGAACCAGTCGCCGCCGGGGGCCGTTTCCGGCGCGACGTCGACCTTCTGCGCCTGGTCGCTTACGGCATCGTCCTGCGGCTCGGCGCGCTCGAGCAGAGGATTGCGCTCGATCTCGTCGTCGATGAAGCGTTCCAGCTCGATGTGGGTGAACTGCAGCAGCCGTATCGACTGCATGAGTTGCGGCGTCATCACCAGCGACTGGGACTGTCGTAGCTGTAGTTTTGCCGCCAACGCCATGGTTCGGTTTCAAACGCCCTGTCTACGCATCCGGACTGCCGGAAGGAGTTGGGCATAGAAACTGGCCCGGCTTTTGCTTGTCAAGGCGATGGCGATCAAAACTCGCCTATCGTCGCGTTATTCGGACGAGAAATCGGAGAAAAAGGCCTGTCTCGCGTCAAAAAACGCGTTTGGACAGAAATATTCACGCTTAGAGTGTAAATCCCTCACCGAGATAAAGCCTCCGCACATCCGGGTTTGCGACCACTTCGTCGGCCCGACCATGGGTCAACACCTGGCCGGCATGGATAATGTAGGCGCGGTCGATCAGGCCGAGCGTCTCGCGGACATTGTGATCGGTGATGAGCACGCCGATGCCCCGCGCCGTCAGATGGCGCACGAGTTGCTGGATATCGGCGACGGCGATCGGATCGATGCCGGCGAAAGGTTCGTCGAGCAGCATGTATGCGGGTCGGGTCGCCAGTGCGCGCGCGATTTCTAGGCGCCGCCGCTCGCCGCCGGAAAGCGACAGCGACGGGGCCTTGCGCAGATGGCTGATGTGAAACTCCTCGAGCAATTCGTCGAGACTGCGTTCGCGCTCCTTGCGGCTCTTTTCGACCACTTCGAGCACGGCACGGATGTTTTGCTCGACGGTCAGGCCGCGAAAGATCGACGCTTCCTGCGGAAGGTAGCCGATGCCGAGGCGGGCACGGCGGTACATCGGCATCGAGGTGACATCGAAGCCGTCGATTTCGATCGTGCCTTCGTCGACCGGCACCAGGCCGGTGACCATGTAGAAGCAGGTCGTCTTGCCGGCGCCGTTGGGGCCGAGCAACCCGACCGCCTCACCGGCGCGCACGCCGATCGTCACGCCGCTGACGACTTTGCGGCCCTTGTAGCTCTTGGTCAGGCCCTTCGCGATCAAGGTTCCCTTGAACTTTACCGTGTCGACAGTGACCGTGGCCGGCGCCGCAAGTTTGCCGGCGGCGCGTCCTGAGAGACGCGCCATCAGCGATGCTACGTCGGCCATCAGGGCTTCGCCGCTCCCGACTTCGGCGGCGTGATCGACATCATGACGCGGCCCCCGCAGGCGTCGACCTGGGCCAGGCCGCTCTTCATCTGCACGGTGAGCTTGCAGCCGACCAGCACATTGTCGCCTTGCGAAAGCACGACCTTGCTGCCTGAAAGCACCAGCACTTCCGTCTTCATGTCGAAAGTGCCGCGGTCGCCGGTGGCGACTTGGTCATCCGATTTGATATAGACCTTGTTGGCGACCTCCAGGCGGTCGATGTTGGCCGAGCCGGTCATCGCGGCACCGGCGGCCTCCGTGCCCTTGGCGGCAGCGCCGGCATCCTTGACGTAATAGACCGTCATCTTGCCGGCCTTGAGCACGGTCGGACCCTGGACGACGCTTACATTGCCTGTAAACACGGCGACGCTATCCGCCTGGCGAACCTCGAGCTTGTCGCTTTCGATCTGGATGGGCTTGTCGCCGGACAGTTTGAGGCCCGACAGCTGGCTGGTGGCCTTGGACTGCGCCAGAGCCGGCGTCATCCCCAAGCCCAGCCCCAAAACCAGCGCTAGGGCCGGCAACGCCGAAGCCGCGGCCACAAGCCGTGCCGAACTACTGAACCGCATTGGATGCTCCGCTCATTGCCTCTGCCGCCTTCAAGCTGGCGGGATCGATGTTGACACGCACTCTGTTCTCGAAAACCACGATCTTGCCGTTGTCCTGGATCGACATCGAATCTGCGGTAATCCGCGACCCGCCACGGCTGACGTCGACCGGATCACTCGTCTTCATAGTGCCTTTGCCCATGTCGAGAAAGACCGATTTGAACTTTGCCTCCAAGCCGTCGGTGGTGGTTATGGTGACATCGCTGGTCAGGCTCATCGTGTTGCCATCGCGATTGTAGGTGCCGCGCGAGGCATTGACGGCCGCCACATTGTCGGCCGAGATCGGCAGCTTGGCGTCGATGCCCTCCAGATCGATGATGCCTTGCTTGCTCACGTCCTGTATGGCGCGCAAGGCGGTCATGGAATAGGGCAGTTTCTGCTTGGTGAACCCGTTGAGCTTGGGGTTGGCCATCACTAGCTTGCCATCGGCGAAGGCGCTGCCGTCGGCCTGGACCTGGATCGAGACAGGCGCCGCGAGATACGAATAGACCGGGAAGGCGACCGCGATCACGGCAGCGACCAGCGGCACCGCCAGCTTCAAGATACGCACGCGGCGCGAATGGCGCTGGGCAATGCCGAAGGCGTCGACCCGCGTCGGGCCTACGTTCGGGGGGGCCAACTCCGTCTCGGTGTTGGTCGGTTCGATCGGTCGCGCTAACATAACTGCTTTCTTTTAAACCCCTGCCGCCAAGCACCCTATAGGTGGGATGCCGGCGCCCTCAAGCAAGCACAAGCGGAGGAAAACCGCAAAAGTGTGACGGTTGCTGTGGCACAAACGAAAATGAAACCGCCACAACTTGCACGTCATACCAGATACAGCGGGACAGCGTTAGGGCCTGTGGATTGGTCTTGATGTCACTTGAAACGCCGGCTCGCGAACGTCGACACCCTGTCCTTGGAGCGAACTCGTCAGGAATCGGTAGCCGGGCGCGGATGGTTGCTTTAAAAGCATCTGCTCCCACCGACTATGAGGCTGACCATGGCACTGAGAGCCGACGACCTGATCGACCGCCGCCGCTTGCGCCGCAAGCTGACATTCTGGCGCGTCGCAGCGCTTGTTGTCGCAGCGGCCGGGCTGATTGCCCTTTCGACCTGGATCTACGGTGACGACTTCACCGGCACGGCGGTCGACCACATCGCCAAGGTCAAGATCGAGGGCACCATCACCGAAGACGAAGACCTGATCAAACGGCTGGATGACATCCGTCAATCATCGAGGGTGAAAGCTGTGATCCTGTCGATCGATTCACCGGGCGGCACCACCGTCGGGGGCGAATCGATTTACGAGGAAGTGCGCAAGCTGGCCGCCGAGAAGCCGGTCGTGGCCGAAGTCGGCACGCTGGCCGCATCGGCGGGCTATATGATCGCCACCGGAGCCGATCATATCGTCGCGCGCAAATCGTCGATCGTCGGCTCGATCGGCGTGCTGATCCAGTATCCGGACGTCAGCGGCCTTATGGACAAGCTCGGCATCAAGCTCGAGGAAGTGAAATCGTCGCCGTTGAAAGCCTCGCCATCGCCCTTCAAGCCGACCAATGATGACGAGCGCACAATGGTCCGCAAGCTCATCCTGGACAGCTACGACTGGTTCGTCGGCATCGTCGCCGAACGCCGCAACATGACCAAGCCGGAGGCGCTGGCGCTGGCCGACGGCTCGATCTTCACCGGCCGGCAGGCTCTTGCCAATAAATTGATCGATGCGGTCGGCGGCGAGACCGAAGCGATCGACTGGCTCGCAACCAAGGGCGTCGACGCCAAGCTCAAGGTGGTGGAGTGGAAGGATACCGAAAGCGGCGGCTTCCTGTTCTCCAAGGCGATGGCGCGAACTATCGGCAGTGCGCTCGGCCTGCCCGACTATGGCGGCGACATCATTCACGAACTTGGCGCCGACCGCTTGTTTCTTGACGGTCTCGTTTCCGTCTGGCACCCTTGAGACGAGTGAAAAAGCAAATAAAATCATCCTCATAATTTTGACCACAATGTTTTCACGGGGAGCCTTCTCATGATCAAATCCGAACTTGTGCAGATCATCGCCACACGCAACCCGCACCTTTTTCTGCGCGACGTCGAAAACATTGTCGGCGCGATTTTCGACGAGATCACCGACGCGCTTGCCGAAGGCAACCGGGTCGAGCTGCGCGGTTTCGGCGCTTTCTCAGTGAAAAACCGCCCCGCCCGCACCGGCCGCAATCCGCGCACCGGCGAATCCGTCGAGGTCGAGGAGAAATGGGTGCCGTTCTTCAAGACCGGCAAGGAATTGCGTGAAAGGCTGAACAGCGGCAAATAGGCGCCGCGCGGGCTCATGCGCCATGCCGGCCTTTCAGCAGAGTCGGCCCTCGGTAGAGCCCGCCTTCGACAGGAAAATCCATGTTCAATCGCTTCATGCTCATCGTGGTCTTCGTGCCGCTGGCCGTCATCCTGATTGCGCTGGCGGTCGCCAACCGCGATCCGGTTGCCTTCACCCTGGACCCGTTCAACCCCGGCAATCCGGCGCTGACGATGACACTGCCGCTTTTCATCTTCCTGTTCCTGGCTCTCGCCATCGGCATGGTCGTCGGCAGCCTGGCGACCTGGGTCAAGCAGGGCCGCTATCGCAAGCTGGCGCGCCAGCGCGGTGTCGAAGCCGAGAACCTGCGCCAGGCGGTCAGCCGCGCACCGGCTGCACCACAGGGCCCGGCCTTGCCGAAGCCGACGAGCTGAGCCAATGACGCGCCGCGTCTTTTTTGGACGCGCAAAGGGCGCTGTGCCATTTTGGTTTACGCATGATCCTTTCCGAAAAATCGGTTCCGATTTTCGAGATCATGCCGAGGCGCATTTCTCTCTACGGAGTTTCCCCATGCTGACCATTTCGGCGGCCGAGGTCGATCATGCACTGACGTTTCCCGGACTGGTCGAGACGCTGCGCGCGGCCTTTCGCGATGGCGCGGTGCAACCGGTCAGGCATCATCATACGGTCGAACGGCCCGACGGCGCGGCTTCGACCCTTCTGTTGATGCCGGCCTGGACCGACTTCAATGCGGCCGGCACTTCGGCAGGCGGCCATATCGGCGTCAAGATCGTCACGGTGTCGCCCGACAACAACGCCGTAGGCAAACCGGCGGTGATGGGGCTTTACCTCCTGCTCGACGGCGCGACGGGCGAGCCCGAAGCCATGATCGATGGCCAGCGGCTGACGCAGTGGCGCACGGCCTGCGCCTCGGCGCTGGCCGCCTCCTATCTGGCCCGCGAGGACGCTTCACGGCTGCTGGTGGTCGGCGCCGGCGCGCTGTCGCCGTTCCTCGCCAAGGCGCATTCGGCGGTGCGGCCAATCACGACGATCCGCATCTGGAACCGCACGCCGGCCAATGCCGAAAAGGTCGCGGCGAAATTGCGCGCCGAGGGTTTTGCGGCCACCGCCGCGAGCGATCTCGACGCCGAACTCGGCCAGGCCGACATCGTTTCGTCGGCGACGATCACGACCACGCCGCTGATCAAGGGCGCGCTGTTGAAGCCGGGAACCCATGTCGATCTGGTCGGCGGCT
Organism: Mesorhizobium sp. M6A.T.Cr.TU.016.01.1.1; assembly: GCF_003952585.1. Taxonomy (NCBI): domain Bacteria; kingdom Pseudomonadati; phylum Pseudomonadota; class Alphaproteobacteria; order Hyphomicrobiales; family Phyllobacteriaceae; genus Mesorhizobium; species Mesorhizobium sp. M6A.T.Cr.TU.016.01.1.1. Next base: position 3,118,280 of record NZ_CP034452.1, on the reverse strand, counting down.
TCACGCCTGATATGCGCGAGAGCGACGACGATGCGATTGCGCGTGCCCGCGTCTATGTCGATACCCGGGCCGGCGCCACCAAGGAGGCGGGCGACATCGTCCAACCACTGGCCTCGGGCGTGCTGAAGGCGCAAGCCATCGTCGCCGATCTGCATGAACTGGCGCGCGGCCAGAAGAAGGGCCGGCAGAGCCCCGGTGAGATCACGCTGTTCAAATCGGTCGGCGCGGCCCTTGAAGACCTCGCCGCCGGCATTGCCGTGTACAAGGCGCTCAAGAGTAGGGGAGTAGGGGAGTAGGGGAGTAGGGGAGTAGGGGAGTAGGGGAGTAGGGGAGTAGGGGAGTAGGGGAGTAGGGGAGTAGGGAGCCATACCAACCGTACGGCTTCGTGCTAGTCATACTTTCCCTATTCCATTACTCGCTTATTCCCTTATTCCCCTACTCCCCTACTCCCCTACTCCCGTTCGGACGGGAACGTCTCCGGCGTCACGCCGTTGTTCGGACGTTATGGAGATACGCGGGTTCCTGTTGTTCTGGTCCATCTTGGCCGCTGTCGTCGCGGCGCTCAGCCTTGGACCATCCTTCGCCCATGTCCTGGAATCGGCTCCTCGACTGAAGTGGCCGCCTTCTCTCTGGCGCGAGACGACTGTCTTCAACGCCCAGTTCCAGCTGTTTGCCGTGATTGGCGCGCCACTTGACGTGGCAGCGATCGCCTGCCCGGCACTTCTCGCATGGATGCTGCGCAACGACCGTCCGGCGTTCTGGTTCGCCTTGGCCGCCGCCGTGCTCTTTGCTGTGTCTCTTGCGACGTGGTCCGCTCTCGTCAAACCGGCGAACGATGTTTTAGCCACCTGGGTGCCTGGACCGATCCCGGAAAACTTCGAAGCGATCCGGCTGCGCTGGGAAACCGGCCATATAGTCGTCGCCGGCTTTAAGGCCGTCGGTTTCGTATCGTTGGTTATCGCCCTGCTTTGGATCAAGCGCGGCTGATCGTTTCGGAAATCTCCAGCGACCGCGTTTGTTGCACCGGTGAATGTGCTGTGGCAGAAGCGGGCCAAGTCGCCCCGGAGATGCTCTTTTTGAAACCTTTTCGCGACAAACGCCGCGACAGCCGCTCGCATCACCCCGCAAAGGGCGGGGCGGAACAGCCGCGCGGAACCGGCACAAAACCGGACGACCGGTCTGTTCCGAAGCCCACGCCGCGCGTCCTTTCGCGCCGCGACGGCGCCCTGCCGGTCGAACACCTGCCGCTGATCCTCGAAGTGGCGCCCAACGCCGATTATGCGCTGCTCGACAGCGGCGCCGGGCAAAAGCTCGAGCAGTACGGGCCCTATCGCATCGTCCGGCCCGAAGGCCAGGCGATCTGGCAAAAAGCGTTGCCGGCCAAGGACTGGGACCGCGTCGACGCCATTTTCACCGGCGACACCGACGAGGAAGGCATCGGCCGCTGGCGCTTCCCGAGGACGCCGCTCGGCGAGACGTGGCCGATGAAGCATGACGGCATCGATTATCTCGGCCGCTTCACCTCGTTTCGCCATGTCGGCGTGTTCCCCGAGCAGGCCTCGCACTGGGACCACATGGCCGGGCTGATCGCGGCGGCGAAGCGACCGGTCAAGGTGCTGAATCTGTTCGGCTATACCGGCCTTGCCTCACTGGTGGCGGCGCGTGCCGGCGCCGAGGTGACCCATGTCGATGCGTCCAAGAAGGCGATCGGCTGGGCCAGGGAGAACCAGGAGATCGCGGGCCTGTCGCAAAAGCCGATCCGCTGGATCGTCGACGATGCCATGAAATTCGCTGAGCGAGAGGAGCGCCGCGGCAGCCGCTACGACATCGTCCTGTTCGATCCGCCCGCCTATGGCCGTGGCCCCAAGGGCGAGGTCTGGCAGTTGTTCGAGGATCTGCCTGATCTGACCGACCTCTGCCGCTCGATCCTGACGCCGAAGCCGATTGCTGTGGTGCTGACCGCCTATTCGATCCGCGCTTCCTTCTTCGCCATCCATGCCTTGATGCGCGACACTTTCGCAGGCATGGGCGGCACGGTCGAATCCGGCGAGCTGATCATCCGCGAGAAATCCGCCGGCCGGGCGCTGTCGACCTCGCTGTTCTCGCGCTGGGTGGCCTGACAATGAGCGAGCGGCATGCAGGCGCGCCCGGACAGGTGAAAGAGGTCACCAGCCTCGCCAACCCGCTGGTCAAGGACATCAAGGCGCTGGCGCTGAAGAAATTCCGCGACCAGCAGAACGCCTTCATGGCCGAGGGGCTGAAGCTGGTCATCGACGCGCTCGACCTCGGCTGGGCGATCCGGACGCTGGTCTTCGCCAAGGCCGGACGCGGCAATGCGGCAGTCGAAAAGGTCGCGGCGCGCACGGTCGCCGCCGGCGGCACCGTGCTCGAAGTTTCGGAAAAAGTGCTCGTCGCCATCACCCGTCGCGACAACCCGCAAATGGTGGTCGGCGTCTTTTCGCAGAAGTTCCTGCCGCTGAAAGACATCCACGCTCAAGACAGCGATGTCTGGGTGGCGCTCGATCGCGTGCGCGATCCCGGCAATCTCGGCACCGTCATCCGCACCGTCGATGCCGTCGGCGCCAAGGGCATCATCCTGGTCGGCGAGACCACCGATCCTTTTTCCGTCGAAACCGTGCGCGCCACCATGGGCTCGATCTTCGCGGTGCCGGTCGCCAAGGCGACGCCGGAAACCTTCCTCGCGTGGCGAAAAAGCTTTCCTGGCCTCGTTGCCGGCACGCATCTGAAGGGTGCCGTTGACTACCGTTCGGTCGATTTTTCCAAAGGCCCGGTGCTGCTGATGATGGGCAACGAACAGCAGGGCCTGCCCGACAGCCTGGCCGAAAGCTGCGACAGGTTGCTGCGGATTCCACAGGCCGGCCGGGCCGATTCGCTCAATCTGGCGGTGGCCACCGGCGTCATGCTGTTCGAGATCCGGCGCGGCGCGCTGAAACTTGCCACGGAGGACGCCAAACCGTGACATCCCAAATGGTGACATCCCAAACGGCAAAATCGTGGTTCCCCTACGTCCTGCTGGTCGCCGCCGCGGTAGCGCTCGACCAGTGGGTGAAATACCTGGTCGAGACCGGTCTCGCCTTTCAGGAAAAGGTCGATCTTGTGCCATTCCTGGCATTGTATCGCACCTACAACACCGGCATTGCCTTCTCGATGTTTTCGTCCTTCGGCGACACTGGCCTGGTGGTCATCGCCACTTTCGTCGTCGCTTTCGTGCTCTATCTCGCGGCCCGCACTCCGCCCGGCCACGTGCTGACCCGCATCGGCTTTGCGCTGATCGTCGGCGGCGCGCTCGGCAATCTGTACGACCGCGCTACCTATGGTCACGTGATCGACTACATCCTGTTCCACACCCCGGTATGGTCCTTCGCCATCTTCAACCTCGCCGACGCCTTCATCGCGGTCGGCGCGGTGCTGGTCGTCTTCGACGAACTCATCGGTTGGCGGCGCGAGGCCAAGGCCTCAAACGATTGACCTGGCCTTCCGTCGCCATACAGTGCCCATTCGAAAAGCCCGAGGAGAAGACATGCCCGAAACCTTCAAAGCCATCCTCGTTTCGCGCGACGCCGAGAAGAAACAGTCGGTCGCGGTGACCGACCTCACCGAAGCCGACCTGATGGAAGGCGATGTCACCGTCGCCGTCGAGGCGACGACGGTGAACTACAAGGACGGCCTCGCCATATCAGGCAAGGCGCCGGTGATCCGCCGTTGGCCGCTGGTGCCGGGCATCGATTTCGCCGGCACCGTCATCTCGTCTTCCCATGCCGACTGGCGCAAGGGGGACAAGGTCATATTGAACGGCTGGGGCGTCGGCGAAACGCATTTTGGCGCCTATGCCGATCGCGCCCGTGTCAAGGGCGACTGGCTGGTGCCGCTGCCTCAGGGCATGAGCCCCCATGATGCCATGGCGATCGGCACCGCCGGCTACACCGCCATGCTTTGCGTCATCGCTCTGGAACGGCACGGAATCGTGCCCGATCGCGGCCCGGTGGTGGTGACGGGCGCGGCCGGCGGCGTCGGCTCGGTCGCGGTCTCGATCCTGTCCAGCCTCGGCTATCACGTTATCGCCTCGACCGGCCGCAGCGCTGAAAGCCCCTATCTGATCGACCTGGGTGCTGCGGAAGTGATTTCGCGCGAAGAGCTTGCCCAGCCGGCAAAGCCGCTCGCCAAGGAACGCTGGGCCGGCGGCGTCGATGCGGTCGGCAGTCATACGCTGGCCAACGTCCTTTCGATGACCTCCTATGGCGGCGCCGTCGCCGCCTGCGGCCTGGCCGGCGGCATGGATCTGCCGGCGAGCGTCGCCCCGTTCATCCTGCGCGGCGTTTGTCTGCTCGGCATCGATTCGGTGATGGCGCCAAAAGCGGTCCGCATGGAGGCGTGGCGCCGCATCGGCACGGACCTCGACCTCCAGAAACTCGCCAGCCTGTCCACGACCATTGGCTTCGACGGCATCATCGACGCCGCGCACGACATTGTCGACGGCAAGATCCGTGGCCGCGTGGTGGTGGACATGTGAGTTCCGTCGTCTGCCGTTTTTGCAAGAAAGGAGGGCAAAAACCGCGCGACCGATAAAATTCGAACGAACGGCCGCAATTTTCCATAATCTCTGTCTGGCAAGGATTTCGCATGGTCACGGAATCCGGCATCAGAGAAACGGAGAGCGCCGAAAGCGTCGATGGGATCGGCCCGGAGGCGCCAAGGCGGCAGCATATTGCAGCGCCGCCACTAGCGCCCGAACTGCCCGCTGCCAATCGTGAAGGCCTGCCGTTCCTGACGCTCGTCGCCATCGTCGTGCTGGCAGGCCTGTCGCATCTGACCGGAGCGCCGATCTTCATCACCGTCGGGCTTTTGGCGACTGGCATGGCCGGTCTTGCCGTGCATTTGCGTGCCAGGCGCACGGATCGTCGCGCCGTTGCCCTCCTTGGCGAGACCGCAGCTCGCAGCCGCGCCGAGGTCGAGACCCTGGCCGACCGCATGTGGGAGATGCAGGAGAGCGAGGAACGCTTTCGCGGGCTGATCGACGCGCTTGGCGATCTCGTCGTCCACCGCGACCGTGACGGCCACATCGTCTATGCCAACAAGGTTTTCGCCGATCTTGTCGGAAGCGACCAGCGCGACCTTGCCGGCAGGACTCTGGCCGAGCTCGGCATCGACGTCGGCATCGTTCCCGATGCCGCCTTTTCCGACCACGAATGCCTGAGTTCCACCGACGTCGCCATTAACATGCCGAGCGGCCCGCGCTGGTTCTCATGGATCGAACTGTCCGTGCGCGACAAGGAGAGCGGCGCCGTCTCGCATCGCGCCATCGCCCGCGACATTACCGCCCGCAAGCACGCAGAATCGTCGCTGATCACCGCCCGTGAGCGAGCCGAATATGCGAGCCAGGCCAAATCGCGCTTCCTCGCCACCGTCAGCCACGAGATCCGCACGCCGATGAACGGCATCATGGGCATGGCCAGGCTGCTGGCGGACACCAATCTCTCGCCTGAACAACGGACCTATGTCGGCGCCGTATCGACCTCGGCCAGCGCGCTGCTGGCGCTGATCGAGGATCTGCTCGACTATTCCAAGATCGAGGCTGGCCGCTTCGATCCCGAACCGCAGCCAATGTCCGTGCGCGAGATCGCCGACAACATCATCGAACTCCTAGCGGCGCGCGCCTTCGCCAAGAATATCGGCGTTGGCTGCCATGTCGAGCCCGACGTGCCGCAAATGATATCAGCCGATCCGGGAAGAGTCAGGCAGGTGCTGCTCAACCTGATCGGCAATGCCATCAAGTTCACCGACAGCGGCGGCGTGCTGGTGACCGTCGCCCGTGCCCGCACCGAAACCACCGATCGCATACGCTTCAGCGTCACCGACACCGGTCCCGGCCTCAGCGAGGACGACCTGGAGCGCATTTTCGAGGAATTCGAACAGGTCGATGGCTCGTCAACCCGCGCGCATGGTGGCGCCGGTCTCGGTCTTGCCATCTCCAAGCGCCTGGTGACCGCCATGGGCGGCACGATTTCGGTGTCGAGCCGGCTCGGCCAAGGTTCCGAATTCGTTTTCGAAATCCCCGTAATATCGGCCATCGAAGCACCGCAGATGCGCCAGAATGCGCTGTCTGGCCGGCGCGCCGTGATCCTGTCGAAGAACGCCATCGAGGCCGACGCCATCGCTCGCACCATCCGCGCCAATGGCGGCATGGTCGATCTGGCCGCGACCGCCGCCCAGGCAGAACCCTTCGCCGAAGGCTGCGACGTGCTTCTGGTCGACGCGGCCATGGAGGACAGTGACGGCAGGTTGCTCAAGCGCCTTCGCCAGAGCGGCTTTGCCGATTGCGAGGCGATCACGCTGATCGCACCGACCGATCGCGGCATGTTGGGCGAGTTCCGCGCCAGCGGCTACTCCACCTTCCTGGCAAGGCCGGTGCGTGGCGAGACGTTGCTGCGCGTGCTTTTGACCAGCAGCGTACCCGCCCTCACCCAGCCACAGGCGGAAAAGCGCGGCGCGCCATCCGTCCGCGCCATTGCCGGCCGCCGGCAGGGCCTGTCCGTGCTGATCGCCGAGGACAACGACATCAACGCCATGCTTGCCCGGGCCACGCTGCTGAAGGCCGGGCACCGCGTGAAAGTGGTCGGCAACGGCAAGGCCGCCGTCGAGGCCGTCACTGGCACCAGCCACAAGCACCGCTTCGACGTGGTGCTGATGGACCTGCACATGCCTGTCATGGACGGGCTGGACGCCATCGCCGCAATCCGCCGCCACGAGGAGGAAACCGCCGTGCCGCCGGTTCCGATCATGGTGCTGTCGGCGGATAGTCAGGAAAAGACCCGCCACGCCGTGCTTGCCCATGGCGCCAGCGGCTTCGTCACCAAGCCGCTCGACCCCGACGCGCTTGTCCATGCGGTCGAAGGCCAGGTGGCGGCGTGATCCGCCGAGCTGTCCTACCAAGTTTCCCGGCGTAACATAGCCGGTTGAAGGATTACCCAGCCGACGAAGTATTGCCGGCAACGCCGTATCACGGTACTGTCACAATCCTGTTGCACCTACACCGTATCCCCGTGCCAAGAGGGATGGCTCGAAGGAGAATCACTCGTGCATACAGTTATGCCGGAATGTGACGCTCGGCCGAACGCCAGCGGTGCTTTGCTCACCGGGCGGAACGTCGATGCCGTCATAAAAGGCGAAGCGCTCGGCCGCATAGGCAACCTCGAAGTGCGGCTCGCCCGCAACGAGGCCGAGGTCGCTGCCGCGCAGGAAGTGCGCTACCGGGTTTTCTACGACGAGCTTGGCGCCAGGAAGAACCTGTTCCAGGCGCAGGACCGCCGCGATGCTGATCATTTCGATCCGCTTTGTGATCATTTGCTCGTCTTCGACACCTCGCTGTCGGGTCCCGAGCACCGCCGCATTGTCGGCACGTACCGCCTGCTGCGGCAGGAAATCGCGGCAGCGGCCGGCGGCTTCTATTCCGAGGGCGAATTCGAGCTGACCAATCTTATCGCCCGTCACCCCGGCCAGCGTTTCCTCGAGCTCGGCCGCTCCTGCGTCTTGCCGGAATACCGCTCGAAGCGCACCATCGAGGCGCTCTGGCAAGGCATTTGGGCCTATATCAACCATTACGGCATCGGCGTGATGACCGGTTGCGCCTCTTTCCAAGGCACCGTGCCGGCGGCGCACGCCGAAGCGCTGACCTATCTCGCCAATCATTGCCGGACGAACTCGGCCTGGGACGTGCGCGCGGTCGCCGGCCGCTACTGTTCCATGGATTTAATGCCGATCGAGGCGGTCAACGCCAAGGCCGCGATCGCGGCTATGCCACCGCTGGTCAAGGGCTATCTGCGCGTCGGAGCGCGCATCGGCGACGGCTGCGTCATCGACCGCGAATTCTCGACGGTCGACGTGTTCGTGGTGATGCCGGTCAAGGAGATCGGCGCCCGCTACGTCAGCTATTATGGCGGGGAAGCCCAGCGCTTCGCGGCCTGAGTAGGGCAGTAGGAGAATAAGGCAGTAGGGGAGTAGGGGAGAGAAGGCAACGGCCGGAGTAGGCAATTGCTCTACTTTGCCGTGCGTAGCGTTATTCCTACTCCCGTACTGCCCTATTCCCCTACTCCCCTAATTTAAGCATCCTTCTCAGCCTGCTCATTCACCGGCCCTGGCTCGACCGGCGCTTCACCAGCCACATGCTTGGGGCCTCCCTTGGCAACGCCGACCATGGCCGGCCGCAACACCCGCTCACCGATCGAATAGCCTGGCTGCACGACTTGGACCACCGTGTTGGCCGGCACCTCTGGATTGGGCACCTCGAACATCGCCTGGTGGAAATTCGGGTCGAATTTCTCGCCTTCCGGCTCGAGCTTCTTCACGCCGTGCCGCTCCAGCGCCGACAGCATGGCGCGCTCGGTGAGCTCGACGCCCTCGATCAGCGCCTTGAAGCCGGCATCGCCCGACGCCTTGGTCTCAGCTGGGATCGCGTCCAGCGCGCGACGCAGATTGTCCGATACCGACAGCATGTCACGGGCGAAATTGGCAACGGCATAGGCACGCGCGTCGTGCACGTCGCGGGCGGTACGGCGGCGCAGATTCTCCATCTCGGCCGCGACGCGGAGCGCGCGGTCCTTCAACTCGTCGTTTTCCTTCAACAGCCGCACAAGCGCTTCGTAGTCGCCGTCGACGCTGCCTTCCGTGTGTTCGGTGGCAGCCCCGACCGTCTCGGCTTCATCGGGCGCGCGTTCGTCTTTTGCCTGGTCGCTCATCGCCGTTTCCCGTCATTTCGAATGATGTGGATTTTGTGCCCGATATCGAGGTTTGGCGGCCAAAAATCAAGGGGCAAGCGATACTGGAGAGGCCGCTCGCGCTTTGACGACGCATCATGAAGACCTTTCGATATTAATTCAAATTTTACTGTAACCGCTGGCTTTGCTTGCCAAGATGCTGCGATGGGGGAACCATTCGTCTGCTGGAAGAGTTTCGAAGCCGACACAGGATTTTGAGATGACGACCCGCAACAACGGCGACCGCAACAAGAATGGCGACCGCAACAATGATGAAAGACGTGAAAGGCTCGCGGCCGGCATCAGGCGCCAGTTCGGCACCGAGGCAACGATGGGCTTTCTGCGTGCGTTGCCGGCGTTTCGGATGGAGAACGATATTCCCGATCGTTTTAAGGAATTGCTCGACCGCCTGGACGGTATCGAGAGCAGCGTAGCCGCCGGTGGCCGCCGGCGGTAGACGAGCACATTCGCCTGTCGTCGCGTGCCGTCGGAACCAAGCATGCCCTTCCACATTGCAGCCTCTTGCGTGTCGCGCGACAATTACGCGCAGTAACTTGGCGTGATCCCTGCCTTGCGGCGACGGTATGGTCCGTCTATGCTTCCTGATGAACATGATTTCCCCCGAAGCTGTGGCGAACAGCAAACGTGCCTGGTTGAAGATCCTGGCGCGCTACAAGACGCCTGACAGGCGGCGCAGCGCCGTCGAACTTGCCATCACACTTATCCCCTTTGCCACGCTGTGGGCCCTGTCCACGGCTGCCTATGCCCATGGTCATTGGTGGGGTCTGATCCTCATCCTACCGGCCGCCGGCTTTCTGGTGCGGATCTTCATGATCCAGCATGATTGCGGCCACGGCTCCTTCTTCGCCAACCGCACTGCCGACGACTGGATCGGCCGCGGGCTGGGCATCCTGACCTTGACCCCCTACGATTGCTGGCGACGCGCCCACGCAACCCATCACGCCAGCGCCGGCAATCTCGATGAGCGCGGCACGGGCGACATCAGGACGCTGACTGTTGCCGAATACCGGCAAATGTCCTGGCGGGGCCGCCTTGCCTATCGTCTCTATCGCCATCCGCTGGTCATGTTCGGCCTCGGCCCGATTTGGCTTTTCATCTTTGAGCAGCGACTGCCGGTCGGCATGATGCGAGGCGGCCTCACGCCCTGGGTCTCCTCAATGGCCACCAATGTGGCCATCGCGGTTGCCGCCGCTGCCCTCATTTGGTTCGTCGGCCTCGAAGCGTTCCTGGTTGTCCATTTGCCCATCGTCGTCCTCGCCGGTTCCGCCGGCATCTGGCTGTTCTACGTTCAGCACCAGTTCGAAGAGACCGAGTGGGCGAAGGATTCCGAATGGGAATTCCAGCATGCGGCGCTGCACGGCTCGTCCTACTATGACCTGCCGCCGGTGCTGAACTGGTTCACCGGCAATATCGGCGTCCATCACGTGCATCACCTCTCCGCCAAGGTGCCGTGCTACCGGCTCCAGGAGGTCCTGAGGGACTATCCGGAACTGCGCGAAATCGGCCGCGTCACGCTTCTCGACAGCCTGCGCTGCGTCAAGCTCGCACTGTGGGACGAGAGCCGCAGCAAGCTGGTGTCGTTTCGCGAAGCGCGGATGACTGCATAAAACGCGCAGCCGCACCTAGAGCAATTCCAGGAAAAGTGCGTAGCGGTTTTCCGTCCGGAATTGCGTAAAAATAAATACTTAGAGCGGTTCGGCGATTCTATCAAAAGCTGAACCGCTCTAAGTGCGGCGGTTTCCCAAGAGCCGACTCAAGCCGCTTTGCGTTCGTCGCGCGTCAGGATCTCGCCGTGGCCGGCGCAGGCGATCAGTCGGCGCGCACGCGCCGCCAGGAATATTTGGGGCCTTTGGCCTCCGGCTTCTCGGTCGGCTGATAGTGCAGAGGCAGGCCGCCAGTGCGGCCGGCCTCGAGCCTTTTCAAGAGCACCGGATGCGACACCTCGAACTCATCGAAGCCGAGGCGCAGCATATGCGGTAGCTGATCGACCAGAACCTGCCCGGTGGCGCGGACCGCGCCCTCGAAACGGTGGCGGCTGCGCAGCAATTCGCCCTTGGAGAAAGACCGGCCGTCACTGAAAGCCGGGAAGGCCAACGCCACCAGCGATGTCTGGTCGAGCAGGTCGGCGATCTTTTCGAGCTGGTCGCCGGGCTGAAGCAGCACGCCGATGCGTTCCTTCGCCGACCGGCGCACCACCGGGTCGAGGTCGAGAAACACCTGCAGCGGCAGGATGAAGCGGCCATTGCCGGACAGTGCGTCGGCGCTCTCGGCATGGCTCCACTCGTCCTCGCTAAAACCTGTCGGGGTCCAGAGGCGGGTGGCGCTTTCCGCTATCGATTCACTCATCGAGAAATTCCCAAGTCCACAAAATTCTAAAGTTCAAAACGCCCGAGGGTGTGTTGAGATTCAGGTCAGGCCGAGCCGAGAATGGTGGCTTCCGAGAACCGGAGCGGAGCGTACTTTGGGTACGTGAGCACCGGAAGCGCAGGAAGCCGCCATTCGCAGGCCGACCTCACCTGAATATCAACATACCCTAAAGCGACGCGTCGGTCAGTGACTTCTCCAGCCCCGACAGATGGATGCCGCACTCGGTCTTGGCATGCCCTGCCCAGCGGCCGCTGCGCGCGTCCTCACCCGGCTGCACCGGCTGCGTGCACGGGAAGCAGCCGATCGAGAGATAGCCATAGGCGACCAGCGGGTTTTCGCGCAGCGCATGGGCGCGCATGTAGTTGGCCTGGTCAGCGGTCGTCCAATGCGCCAGCGGATTGATGCGGATGCGCGAGCCGACCGCCTCGAACACCGGAAGCGCCGCCCGCGTCGTCGCCTGAAAACGCTTGCGGCCGGTGAACCAGGCGCGGAACGGCTCAACGCCGCGCGCCAGCGGCTCGACCTTGCGGACATCGCAGCAGGCGTCGGTGTCGGTCTCGTTCAGATTGCCGGTCGGATCGATCCGTTCGAGCGCCGCTTCTTCGGGCGTGATCACCCTTATATCGGTCAGCCCGAAATCGGCAACGAGCGCGTCGCGATAGCCGAGCGTCTCCTCGAAGTGCTTGCCGGTGTCGAGGAAGATGATCGGCAGCGTCCGGTCGATCTTGGCGATCATGTGCAGCAGCACGGCTGAATCGGCGCCGAAGGAGGAAACCGCGGCGATTTCACCATGAAAGAATTCCTGGGCCGACCGCTCGATGATCTCCAGCGGCTTCAGATGACCATAGAGCGCATCGAGCCCCGCCGCTTCGGCAGCGATGCCGGCCTCGACGTCGACAATACGATCAAGCGGCCTTGGCTTCGCCAGCATAGAGCGCCTCCTTGAACGGCGCGGGACCGACACGGCGGTAGGCGTCGATGAATTTTTCGTTTCTGTCGAGCCGGAGGCCGAGATAGGTCTCGACGATCTGCTCGATGGCGTCGGTGATTTCTGCCGACGAGAAGCCGCGGCCGATGATCTCGCCGACCGATGTGTTCTCGTCGGCCGAGCCGCCGAGCGTGACCTGATAGAGCTCGGCGCCCTTCTTCTCGACGCCGAGGATGCCGATATGGCCGACATGGTGATGGCCGCAGGCGTTGATGCAGCCGGAAATCTTCAGCTTCAATTCACCGATCTCGCGCTGCCGCTCAAGCGAAGCGAAACGAAGCGAGATTTCCTGTGCCACCGGAATGGAACGCGCCGTGGCCAACGCGCAATAATCGAGGCCAGGGCAGGAGATGATGTCGGTGATCAGGTTTGAATTGGCCGTCGCCAGTCCGATGTCGACCAGAGCGTCATAGACCGCCTTGAGGTCGGCGCGCGCAACATGCGGCAGGATCAGATTCTGCTCGTGGCTGACGCGCAGCTCGTCGAAGGCGTACTTTTCGGCAAGGTCGGCGATCGCTTCCATCTGGCTGTCGGAGGCATCGCCCGGCGCTTCGCCGATGCCCTTGAGCGAGATGGTGACGGCGGCATAATCGGGATGGCGGTGGGTCACCACGTTCTGGTCGAGCCATTCCGAAAAGCTCTTGGAATCGAGGCGGGCAAGCTTGACCGCCTCGTCGCCTTCCGGCCGGTCCGTCAGCGCCGGCGGCGCGAAATAGGCATCGATGGCGCGAATGTCGGCTTCCGGCAGCTTCAGGTCCGCATCCTTCAGCTCCTGCCATTCGGCCTCGACCTGGCGGGTGATCTCCTCGACACCGGTCTCGTGGACGAGGATCTTGATGCGCGCCTTGTATTTGTTGTCGCGGCGGCCGTAGAGGTTGTAAACGCGCAGGATCGCTGTGCAGTAGGACAGAAGGTCGGCCTCGGGCAGGAAGTCGCGGATTTTCTTGGCGATCATCGGCGTGCGACCCTGGCCACCGCCGACATAGACGGCGAAACCGAGTTCGCCGGCCGCGTTCTTCTTCAAATGCAGGCCGATGTCATGCGTCTGGATGGCGGCGCGGTCGCGCTCGGCGCCGGTCACCGCGATCTTGAATTTTCTCGGCAGGAACGAGAACTCCGGATGAACCGACGACCATTGGCGCAGGATTTCCGCATAGGGGCGCGGATCGGCGACTTCGTCGGCGGCTGCGCCGGCGAAGTGGTCGGCGGTGACGTTGCGGATGCAATTGCCACTGGTCTGGATGGCATGCATCTCGACGCTGGCCAGATCGGCCAGGATCGCCGGAATGTCCGACAACGCCGGCCAGTTGAACTGGATGTTCTGGCGCGTCGTGAAATGGCCGTAGCCCTTGTCGTATTTGCGGGCGATATGGCCGAGCATGCGCAGCTGGTTGCTGTTCAGCGTGCCGTAAGGCACCGCGATGCGCAGCATGTAGGCGTGCAATTGCAGGTAGACGCCATTCATCAACCTCAGCGGCCGGAACTGATCCTCGGTGATTTCACCGGCAAGCCGCCGCGCGACCTGGTCGCTGAACTCGGCGACGCGGGCCTGGACGAAATCGTGATCGAACTCATCGTAACGGTACATGTCTGGTCTTTCCGGGCGCGTCCGCCCGTTTCATCAATGTGGTCGTTTACGCCGCCCGAGCGGCTTCCGGGCGCGCCTGCTTGCCCAGGTCGTTGCGGTTGGTCGGGCCGGCGGCGCGGATCTTTTCACGCAGCCGGACCGGCTCGACCACGCCATTGGCGACGGTCACGTCGATCAGATTGACGTCGACCACTTCGTTGTTGGCATAGGCCGTGGCGCCGATCGCCTCCAGCCGGTCTTCAGCCCCCTTGTCATGGGCGACGTCGGCATGGTCGATGGTCTCGGCCCAGCCGCCATTGGCGTACCAGACGGCTTCGCCATCGGCGAGGCGGTTTGCGGTCAGAACTTTCATCGTTCAGCTCCTTCGGCGGCCGTTTGGGCCGCGCCTTCATGCCTGTGTGCCGCGAGCGGCTCGGAACGTTCAAAGTTGGCGCCGGCGACCGCATCGCCGATGATCGTCATGACCGGGCCGGTAAGATCGGCGCGGACCTCCAGCGACGGCAGGTCGGCGAGCGTGCCGTGGAAACGGCGGCGGTTGGCAAGGCTGGCATTCTCGACCACGGCGACCGCCGTGTCCGGTGACAGTCCGGCCTCGATCAGCCGGCCGGCAACTTCGGCCGCGACCGAGCGGCCCATATAGACGGCGACCGTGGCGCCGGAAATGGCGAGCTTTGCCCAGTCGGGCAACGAATTTCCCTTGAGGTCGTGGCCGGTGGTGAACACCATCGATGACGACACGCCGCGCAGCGTCAGCGGCAACTCGAAATCAGCGGCGGCGGCGAAGGCCGCGGTGACGCCCGGAACCACCTCATAGGCGACGCCGGCATCGCGCAGCGCTGCCATTTCCTCGCCCGCCCGCCCGAACACCAGCGGATCACCGGACTTCAGCCGCACGACGCGCTTGCCGTCGCGGCCGAGCTCGATCAGCAGCGCGTTGATCTCGGCCTGGCTCTTGGTGTGGCAGCCCTTGCGTTTGCCCACCGGCAGACGCTCGGCGTCGCGACGGCCCATGGCGACGATCGCCTCCGGCACCAGCGCATCATGGACGATGACGTCGGCTTCCATCAGCAGGCGGTGAGCGCGCAGCGTCAGCAGGTCTTCGGCGCCCGGACCAGCCCCCACCAAGGCAACACGGCCCGATGCCGGCGCATTCGAAAGCAACAGATCGACGGCGGCATCATGCGCCTGCGAAAGCTGGCCGGCCGCCATGGCGCGGGCCGGCGAGCCGCCGAAAAAGTCGCTCCAGAAGCGGCGGCGGGCATTGCCTTTCGGCAGCAATCTCTCGGCGGTACCGCGCAACGAGGCAGCAAGCGAAGCAAGCGGCCCGAGCGACGGCGACAGCATGCGGTCGATGCGGCTGCGCAGCATTTGGGCAAGCACCGGGCCAGCCCCTTCCGTGCCGATGGCAATGGCGACAGGCGCGCGGTTGACCAGCGCCGGGGTGAAGAAATCGCACAGCTCAGGCCGGTCGACGGCATTGACCGGAATGCCCAGCCGGCGCGCATCCTCGGCAACGCGACGGTCGAGCGCCTCATTGCCGCTGGCGGCAAACACCATCACCGCGCCTTCGAGATGCGCGGCATCATAGGCAGCAGCGATGTGAATGGCTGCGCCATTTGTGGCGATGAAGGCCAGCAACTCAGGCTCGGCGGCATCGCTGACGATGCGCAGCACCGCGCTCGACTGGCCGATCAGCCGGGCCTTGGCCAGAGCCTCCTCGCCGCCGCCGACGATGGCCACGGCTTCGCCCTCGACCCGCATGAAGACGGGAAAGGCGTTGAGCTTGGGTGTGGCCTGCGGCATGGCGAGTGGAATCCTGAATACGCTGTCAGTTCTACGCGCGGGAGCGAAAAAGCAGAAGGAAAGCACTCGCGCATCGCTTCGTGCGAAGCAATCGCTTTTCTGCAAGCACCAAAGGCAGGAGAAAAAAATTCCACACCCACGAATGGAGCGGATCCAAGCCGCTGTTGCGGGCCTTGATCTGCGGCCGTTCTAGCGGCAAGCGAGGTGTATCGCAAAACAATTTTTTCTAAATTCTACCAATCTAGTAGATTAAAGCCGACACGCGCAGAACACCGTCATCCTCGTTGGTCGGCTTGCTCGCTCGCTGTTGTTGTCGTCATCGGAACATTCCTGCCTCGACGCGCGTTTGCCCTGCGAATCCGAGCCTGGCTGTTCAGCTGCGGCAATGGCTCCAGAGAAGGGCCTAGAAACCATGAAAAACAGGAAAAAGGAGCGCTCCGTGAACAACCTCAAGCTGAAACGCGGACTGTGGATCGTGGTGGCCGACGGCGAGAAGGCGCTGTTCCTCGAGAACCGTGGCGACACCCAATATCCCGACCTCCAGGTCGTGCAGGAGATGGAGCAGGCAAATCCGGCGACGCGAGAGCAGGGTTCGGACCGCCCCGGCCGCTACAGCGACGGCCCTTCCGTCCACCGCAGCGCAGTCGAGGACACTGACTGGCATCGCCTCGGCAAGGAGCGTTTCGCCGACGAAATTGCCGAGCGGCTGTACAAGCTTGCGCACCGCGGCGCCTTCAAGGAAATGGTGCTGATCGCACCGCCGCAGGTGCTGGGCGACATGCGCCGAAAACTGCACAAGGAAGTTGCCGAGAAGATCACAGTGGAAATTCCGAAGACGCTGACCAACCACACCATCGTCGACATCGAGAACCTGCTGCAGGCGGCCTGATCGCAGGCATCAGCCGCGCAAGCCTTCTCCTTTTTGCAGCAACCATTGCCAGCCTCGAGGCGGCTTGCCTTCTGCCATTCTTGTCATCGATTTCATGGCATTATGGGTTGCCTCGCGGCCGCCCGAGCCCCCATATTGCCAAAGCGGCGGCTTTTTTTGGCGGCGCATATCCGACATCGTGATTTTTGAAAGGCGCTCCATAGACCATGCCGCATGACACGCCCCTTATCGCCACCATCGTCGCCGGTCTGGGGCTGGCTTTCGTCTTCGGCGCAATCGCCAATCGCTTCCGCATCCCACCGCTGGTCGGTTACCTCATCGCCGGCGTTCTGGTCGGGCCGAACACGCCGGGCTTCGTCGCCGATGCCGGCCTCGCCAATGAACTCGCCGAAATCGGCGTGATCCTGTTGATGTTCGGCGTCGGCCTGCATTTCTCGTTGAAGGATTTGTTGTCGGTCCGCGCCATCGCCGTGCCCGGCGCCATCGTGCAGATCGGCTTCGCGACAGCGCTTGGCGCCGGTCTTGCCTGGCTGCTCGGCTGGTCGATCGGCGCCGGACTGGTATTCGGCCTGGCTTTGTCGGTCGCCTCGACGGTGGTGCTGTTGCGTGCCTTGCAGGAACGGCGGCTGATCGAGACGGAGCGCGGCCGCATCGCCGTCGGCTGGCTGATTGTCGAGGACCTGGCGATGGTGCTGGCGCTGGTGCTCTTGCCGGCGTTGGCTGGCGTGCTGGGCGGCCAGCAGCAAGTGGAGGCCCATAGCAGCCTGCTGTCGCTGCCGGCCAGCTACGGCATCTGGGGCGTCGTTGGCGTCACGCTGGCCAAGGTCGCGGCCTTTGTCGTCGTTATGCTGGTGGTCGGCCGCCGGGTCATCCCCTGGATCCTGCACTACGTCGCCCATACCGGGTCGCGTGAATTGTTCCGGCTGGCGGTGCTTGCCATCGCGCTCGGCGTCGCCTTTGGCGCGGCCAAGCTATTCGGCGTGTCGCTGGCGCTGGGCGCTTTCTTTGCTGGGATGATCATGAGCGAATCCGAACTCAGCCATCGGGCGGCCGAGGAATCGCTGCCGCTGCGCGACGCTTTTTCCGTGCTGTTCTTCGTTTCGGTCGGCATGCTGTTCGACCCGTTCAGCCTGATCAGCAATGGCTGGCCGGTCCTGGCGACACTGGCCATCATCGTCATCGGCAAATCGCTGGCGGCCTTCGTCATCGTCGTCGCCTTCCGCTATCCGATACCGACCGCGCTGATGATTTCGGCAAGCCTTGCCCAGATCGGCGAATTCTCGTTCATCCTGGCCGAGCTTGGCGTCGGGCTGAAGCTGCTGCCCGAACAAGGACGCGACCTCATCCTCGCCGGCGCTATCCTGTCGATCGTTCTCAACCCGCTGATGTTCCTTGCCATCGACTGGATGAAACCGTGGCTGGAAAGGCGCGCCGGCAAGACGGCGCCGCTCGACGAGGCAAAGCCGATTGGCCCCGCGACGGAGCCAGGCCAGTTGGCTTCGGTTGCGGCACCGGTGAAAGAGGACGGGCCGCCGCCCAGGACAGCGCTTACCGGCCATTCAATCCTGGTCGGCTATGGCCGCGTCGGCAGCCTCGTCGGCGCATCATTGAAGGAGGCCGCCCTGCCCTTCCTCGTCATCGAGGATGCCGACAAGACGCTGGCGAAGCTCAGGGACGACGGCATCGAAACCGTGTCCGGCAACGCCGCGAACAACGAGGTGTTCGCCGCTGCCAATCCCGAGGGCGCGAAGCGGCTGATCCTCGCCATCCCCAATGCCTTCGAGGCGGGACAGATCGTGCTGCGCGCACGCGCCGCCAACCCGAAGATCAACGTCATCGCCCGCGCCCACTCCGATGCCGAGGTCGAGCATCTCAAAGGGCTCGGTGCCGACACGGTGATCATGGGCGAGCGCGAGATCGCCCGTGGTATCGTCGAAGTGGTGCTTGGCCGCAAGCCAGAGGCGGCTGAGCCGTCCGCTGCCTGAGTCGATCCTGCACGATCATGCGTACTGGTCGCCACCGGCCGATGGCCGGCGGAAGATCGCACAGTCGATCTGAACCGTCCGCCCGCAGCGAGTTGATCACGCCACGAATGCAGAGCCACCATTTTGAGTGATACTGCCGAGGTATTTTGCCGGCGGCTTCCCAAGCGCCTTCTTGAACATGGTGATGAAGGCCGTGACGGAACCATAGCCGAGATCACCCGAGACCTGCTGGACGCTGGCACCGGAGGCCAGTTCTCGAATTGCGACGATCAAGTGCAATTGCTGGCGCCAGCGCCCGAAGCTCAGCCCTGTCTCCTTAACCACGAGGCGAGCGAGACTGCTCTCGCTGAGCGCGACGCGGTTGGCCCATTCCGCCAATGTGCTACGATCGGCAGGGTCTTGCGCCAACGCTTCGGCGATCCTCCTCAAGCGTGGCTCGGATGAAATCGGCAGATGCAGCCGCTGGACAGGCATACGCGGCAGTTCGGTAAGCAGGGTCTTGGTCAAAAGCTCATCCCTCGCGCGGTCTTCCTGCACGCCATCGGACAGCTCGATGATCAGTTCGCGGAGCAGCGGCGAGATCGAAAGGGTGCAGCACCGGTCCGGCAGATCGGCGGCTTCCGGCTCAACGTACACGAAAAAAATCAGGGCGTTGGCCGTCGCAACATTGCTGTGCTCCATGTCGCCGGGAATCCAGACCCCGCAATGAGGCGGGACCATCCATAGGCCGCTTGGAACGTGGCACGTGACGCCGCCTCCGAGCGCGAAGACGAGTTGGCCTTTGCGGTGCCGATGGACGGGCACCTCCGCTCTGGTTTCGGTGACGTCAACGCGCACCGCAATCGCCGGCGCGAGCACATCATCCACATCGAGATCGGGCCAGGGCCAGCGAAGAGGCTGTCTCATGATTGACGGCTTTTAGCGATTAAACGCCATGATAGCTAAATTCTTTAACCGGGAAAGTCGATAGGCTTCGGTTTGCGCCCCCCGGTCAAAAATATGGCAGGCAGCAGTTGATCGCGTTGACGCTGCGCGCGCGCCCATCGCCGGCATGACTTGCGATCTCGATGAGTATTCTGAGTGGGCCAGCTTGCCGTGCTTTCCAGGAGGAAGCTGGCGTCCACAAACCAGTAAGAAGGTACGATCCCCATGCTCGCCCTAGTCACGTCTCCCGACAGCGCCACCGGGCTGAGGTTCGCCGAGTCCGAGGAACCTCAGCCCCTCGCGAACGAGGCGCTTGTCTCGGTCCACGCAACCTCGTTGAACCGCGGCGAGCTGCGCCTGCTCACCATACGTCCGAACGGCTGGATACCCGGCCAGGACATCGTTGGGGTTGTCGAACGGGCAGCAGCCGATGGCTCCGGGCCAGCCGTGGGCAACCGGGTTGCGGCTTTGGTCGACCAGGCCGGCTGGGCCGAACGTGTTGCCGTTTCAACCGATCGTCTCGCCGTCCTGCCGGATGGAGTCAGCTTCGTTTCCGCAGCCACGCTTCCGGTCGCGGGCACGACGGCGCTAAGGACTTTGCGCCATGGCGGCGACCTGGCCGGCCAGCAGATCCTAATCACCGGCGCAAGCGGCGCGGTCGGTCGTTTCCAGATCCAGATCGCCCGTCAGCAGGGCGCGTCTGTGACCGCGATCGCCGCCGCCCGGCATGCTGACGATCTCCGCGGCCTTGGAGCCGAGCAAGTTGTCGAGTCGATCGAATTGGCTGAGGGGCCGTTTTCGCTGATCACTGAGTCAGTCGGCGGTGAAAGCCTCGCACACGCGATCGAACGTGTCACACCTGGCGGGATCATCGTCATGTTCGGTTCGAGCAGCGGCGAACTCACATCAGTTGGATTCCGTCAGTTCGTTCCGGGTCACGAGGGGGCGAGGCTTCAGACTTTCGCCTACTACGCCTCTGGCCCGGGCATTGGCGCGGACATCGCCTCGCTGCTCGCTCTGGTCGCGGCTGGCCGGCTAGAAACCCGCGTGGCCTTGACCGTGCAGTGGACAGACATCGCCCAAACCCTGGACGCACTGCGACGGCGCAGCATTAGCGGCAAGGCTGTTCTCACCATAACCGGATGAGCAGTCCTTAGCCTCAAGTCTCACACGTGCTGGCCGCCATTGATGTGGATTTCCGAGCCCGTCACATAGGAAGCCTGCTGCGAGCACAGGAAGAAGATGATGTCGGCGACTTCTGCCGTGGTGCCCAGCCGCCGCAGCGGAATCGTCTCGACGATCTTTTCGGTGCCCGGCGACAGGATCGCCGTGTCGATCTCGCCGGGTGCAATGGCGTTGACGCGGATGCCGTGCGGGCCGAAATCATGCGCCATTTCGCGCGTCAGCGAGCCGAGCGCGGCCTTCGACGTCGCATAGGCGGTGCCGGCGAAGGGATGCACGCGGGTGCCGGCGATCGAGGTGACGTTGACGATCGAGCCTTTGGCCGATGCCAATTCCCTAAACAATCCTCGCGCCAGCATGATCGGCGCGAAGAAATTGACCTGGAATACGTCGCGCCAGACATGCATCGGCGTGTCGATCGAATTCATGCGGCTGTTGCCGTCCTTGAGCTTCGGCGAGATGCCGGCATTGTTGACCAACGCATGAAGCTGGCCGCCATGCGCCTCCAGCCGATGGCGGATTTCCGAGATCGCGATGCCGACATCCTCCTGGTCGGCGAGATCGACCTTGATGTGGTCTTCCGGACCGGCCGGCCACGGGCAGTCCTCGGCAAAGGCCTGGCGCGAGCAGGTGATGACGCGCCAGCCTTCGCGCGAAAAGCGCTTGACCGTGGCATGGCCGATGCCGCGGCTGGCGCCGGTCAGCACGATTGTCTTTCTGGTGTCGGTTTCGGCCATTCGCGATCTCTCTAGGGCGACGTGCGTCCCTTTGGACGCACAAAGTACGCTCTAGCACTTTTAACCCGGAGATGTAGCGGAACACGGCAGCGATGACGAGGGGTCAGCCGCCGGTGAGGATGTCGAGGATCGAGGTCTGCCGCTTCTTGACCGGGCCGCCGACATCGCCCGGCGGCACCGGGCGCTTGATCGATGCGGTGGCGCTGTCACCGCCCGGGATGCCGAAGCCGCCGCCATCGATCGTTTCGGCGGGACGCACAGCGCGAGGCGATGACGCTTTTTGGGCGGACGGCGCGGATTGGCCAACCGAAGCGGACGGCACCGGCGCCGGTTGCGCCGTGTTGGACGGTATTTCGTCCTGCACGATCGTATCCGCAGGCGTCGACCGCCAAGTTCCAGGCAGCGGCCGCACCGGCACGCCTTCATGCGCAGCGACCATGAACTCATGCCAGGCCTGCGCCGGCAGCGCGCCGCCGGTGACCTTCTTCATCGGGCTGCCATCGTCATTGCCGAACCAGACGCCGGTGGTGAGATTGGCGGTATAGCCGATGAACCAGGCATCGCGCGAATTCTGGCTGGTGCCGGTCTTGCCGGCTGCCGGCCAGGCAAAGGCCGCCTTCCTGGCAGTGCCGATTTCGACCGTGCCGGTCATCATCGAGTTCATCATACCGACGATCTCGGGCTTGACGACGCGCGGGGCGCCGCCGCCATTGTTGTCGTAGAGCACCTTGCCGCCGGTTGTCGTCACGCGGCGGATGAAATGGACCTCCGGCCGGTAGCCGCCATTGGCGAAGGGGACATAGGCCGACGTCAATTCCAGCGGCGTCACTTCAGATGTGCCGAGCGCGATCGAGGTGTTGGCCGTGAGGTCGGACTGGATGCCCATGCGATGCGCCGCCTCGACCACGGCGTCAGGTCCGACTTCCATGGTCAGCTGGGCGGCCACCGAGTTCAGCGACTTCGCCAGCGCCGTCGCCAGCGTCACCTTGCCGAAATACTTGCCGCCGTAATTGGTTGGCGTCCATTTGCCTATTCTGATCGGCGCGTCATTGCGCACGCTGTCGGGCGTGCGGCCGGCCTCCAGTGCCGCCATGTAAACAAAGGGCTTGAACGCCGAGCCCGGCTGGCGGCGCGCCTCCGAGGCACGGTCGAACTGGCTGGTCGAATAATCATAGCCGCCGACCATGGCACGCACCGCGCCGGAATTGTCGATCGACACCAGCACACCCTGGCTGGCATTGAGCTTCTTGCCGCTCCCGTCGATCAGCCGGCGGATCGATTGTTCGGCGAGCTTCTGCAGCGTGAGGTCGACGGTGGTGTCGACTATGATGTCGCTGCGCACATCGCCGATCAGGTCGGGCAGTTCTTCCACGATTGTGTCGGCGACATAGTTTTCCGAGCCCGTCCAGTAGGATGCCACCCGCGTCGCTGGTGCGCTCATCGCCGTGGTCAGTTCCTTGGCGCTGATCTTGCCTTCGTCGCGCATGGCGGCAAGAACGAGCTGCGAGCGCTGCTCGGCCGCCTTCGGGTCACGCGCCGGAGACAGTCGCGACGGCGCCTTCAACAGGCCAGCGAGAAGTGCGGCCTCGGGCAGCGTGACATCGCGCGCGCTCTTGCCGAAATAGCGGCGCGAGGCCGCTTCGACACCATAGGCGCCGGAGCCGAAATAGACCCGGTTGAGATACATTTCGAGGATCTGGTCCTTGGTGTGCTTGTGCTCGAGCCACAGCGCCAAAAGCACTTCCTGCACCTTGCGTTCCAGCGTGCGATCGGGTGTCAGGAACAGGTTCTTCGCCAATTGCTGGGTCAGCGTCGAGCCGCCCTGCGAAAAACGCCCGCCGACAACGTTGGCCACCATGGCTCTGGACAGACCAATCGGATCGATGCCCAAATGCGAATAGAAGCGGCGATCTTCGATGGCGATGACAGCCTCGGGAATATAGGTCGACATTTCATGCAGGCCGACGGCTTCGCCGCCGCTCATGCCGCGATTGGCGAGCAGCTTTCCATCGACGGAGACGATCCTGATATTGGGCGCGCGGTCGGGAATGGCCCAGGTGGTGGCCGCCGGCATTTTAGCACCGTAGTAGACGACGATGCCGGCAGTCGCGATCCCGCCCCAGATGGCCAGCACGAAGCACCAGTAGAACAACCGGCCGAGCACGCCGAACAGACCGCGCCGGCTTTTGCCGCGTCCGCGACGCGACGATTTTGTCTTGGCCGATTGGCGCTTTGCAGAGGTCTTCCGGTTGCTCGGCACGACGCGATCCTCCTCGCTCACCGAAAAACCGGCCGAGGATTTCGCCCGTGGCGGTCCCTCGAAGCTGGGTTCGATGCGGCTGTCTCTGCGGTTCGCCATGCGCTGTGCTGTCTATCCCGATGCCTATCGCATCGGCCCGAAATCGGAATCGATTTTCGGAAAGCACGATGCGAAGCTTCAAGAGCGTACTCTGTGCGTCCGAACGGTCGCACGTCGCTCCATGGCGTCCGGGGTGGAGAGTAGATGCGGCGATTTAAGGGCGGGTTAAATGGTTCAAAGTTAATTCAATGCGTTATGCATGTCACCGCTGCGTTTCTTGCTTCTGGCGGTCTGCAACAACGGAATCCCTGGCGAGACGGCGGCGCCTTCTCGCATTCGGCGTCAACTGCTCAGCCACCGTCGTTCGGCGGGAACCGCTCATAGCAAGGTAGCCGTAATTTATGCCGTCATTAGAGCGCGACCGGTAAAGTGGGTTTACATTCGATCGCGCTCTAAACAATTGAATCTGCATATGACTTGTCACCAAAGTCATTCACCTTGGTGGATCATCCGTTAGTCGATCGCATCACGAACGCAAAGCGCTGCCCGGGATGATTGCATCGTCTCGCCCACATGGCAGTAGCAGACGATTTCGTGGAGCTGATCGTCGGTCAGTTCGAAGAAACGCTTTGCTTCGCCATAAGTGTCGTCTTTCAACCCCTCATCGCGCAGAATCGGATCGTCGAAGGCAACCGATATTGGCGAGCCTTCGCCACGCATTACGTCGCGCTCGGGCGACGAACGATATTCGGTCCCGGTAAGTGCGGTAAGGAGCCGATTGGGCTGCCGTTCGAGAAGTTTTGACCAACGTTCGAGACGCTGGGTTCGGTCCATTCCAGGAGGTGTTGGGTCTCTGTGTACCTTTGCCACCGTATGCAGTTGGTCCAGTGTTTGGTGCCTCATGGCAACCTCCTAAAAGTAGGTGGGTTGGCCCCAAAACTCCCTGTGCCAAGATCATACCGCGGATGTGTCGATACGTCACTCTCATTCGATATTCGGCCTGGCTTTTCTCTCCGGGCGCATCGAAGGATGGAGCGGCCCTGCCTTGGCGTCAATTTTTGGTCTCGTCGGCAATAGCGGCAACAAAACCAATGACTTGCATTAACTGGGCTCACACTTCGGTGGTCGACCGGTTATCGATGTCAGCGAGAAGAAGGCCAGCGTCTGCTCTTCGCAGGTCACCGCCACAACGCTGTTCGAGCGATCGATGTCGAGACCCTTCGGGCCGCCTTCTTCGACACTGGCCCTGCCGCGCCCGAAAGTCTCGTCGTCAAGGACGGCAACAGAGCGGGAGGGCGTGCGGCTGCCGCTCCAGCCCGCGTCGCGATCGTACACGTGAAGCAGTGGGCTGCCTGCATCGGCGACAAGGATCTGCCGGTCATCGCCCGTAAAACGCAGGCCATGCGGGTAATTGGCGTTCTGCAGGATTCCGGCGGGTTCGGTATCCGGCCCCAGCCGCGCGGACATGTTGTAGAGCTTCACATCGTTGGTGCCGTGGCTGCTGACGGCGATCCATTGGCCATCATGACTGAGCGCAATGCCATCGGGTATGTTCAGGCCGCGCTTCAGAAGCGCCTGGTTCTTCCACGCGCGGTAGCCCCACCGGTCGACGACATGCCGCGTGACCCGGTCTCTGTAATTGTTGCAGACCAGGAGGCTGACCCGGCCACGCGACTCATGCCTGGCCGCGACCGACCCTGGTGTTTTCAGCTTGCAAAACAGCCCGCCCTTGATCTCGCGAATGGATACAATGTGGCACTGGCGGCCGGCTGGCTCTCCCGAGGGCAGGGCAAATATCGCAACCAGCCCATCACGATTGGCAATCACCAGGGTTCGGTCATCGATGAAATCGAGACCATGGACCTCGCCCATGCTTTCCGACGTCAGCTCCATGAAATCATGGACGGTGACTCGTGGGCCGCTCGGCGCCGCTTCGACGTCGACCCGCAGGATCAGACAGCGCTCTCGCGTATATCCAGCAATTGCCAGCAATCGATTGTCCGGCGAAAAGCGCAGGTCTTCCGTGCGTCCGATGGTCGAGAGCGCGGCTCGTACAGCCTCGCTGGCTTTGAAGTCGATTCGGGATATCACCTGAGAGCCTGGCCTGAAGGGCGAGAACGATGGACAGGATGGGGATAGGTCATCGGCACCCTTGCGCGGCAGCACCCGACACGCTCAGTTCTCCTGGATCGAAATACCCTTCTCGTCGATCTTGAGTTCCACGCCCTTCGGCCTGGTTTGCTCGCGATAGACATAGACGCCGAGCGCGATGACCACGACGACGAGCGCGCCGATGATGAGATAGAGCATGTTCTGTTTCATGGCGCGCCCTTGATGTGCTTCGAGGATCAGGCCTGCTTCACCAGTTTGATCAGCACGAGCAGGATGACCGCGCCGATCGTGGCGTGGACGATGGAGGCAAATATGCCACCGCCTATGGCGAACCCCAGCCTTGGGAAGAGCCAGCCAGCGATAAAGGCACCGACAATGCCGACGGCGATATTGCCGACAAGGCCGAGGCCGAAACCCTTGACCATCAGGCCGGCGAGCCAGCCGGCGATCGCACCGATGACGATGAAGACAAGCAGGCTCTCAGTGCCCATTGCAGATCCCTCCTGAGCGAACGGTCGTGGAGCAGAAAGCTCCGAATCGACCCCCGATTGCAACAGGCCCAAACTATTGGAAACGAGACGGCCCCGCCAGCGGCGTCATTCGTCGTCGTCCCCAGATGCAGGCCGCCAGCTGATCGGCTCGATCTTCCTTTGCGTATGACCGTCCGTATAGGCCCACCAGCCGGTGTCGTTCTCGTCCCAGTCGCCGCCGGCCGCTTTCAGCCGGTCGAGCGACCGGTACTGCGCGATGGATTCGTTCATCACGCCGTCGCTGTCCTTCCAGTAGACGGTGACCTTGGAACCATCCTTGGGTGCCGTTTCGATTGGTTTCCGGGCAGCCATTTCATCCTCTCCGTGGACCGACAGAACGTCGCGGCGAACATCTGGTTCCACCTTAGCTGTGGGCGAAGATGTCTGCCTCATCCCAGCCCATCAGGTCGAGTTTCGCACGCGTCGGCAGGAAGCGGAAGCAGGCCTCGGCCTCCTTGGTCCGGTTGTCGCGCGCCAACCGGGCCGTCAGCACATCGCGCAGCTGGTGCAGATAGAGCACGTCGGAGGCTGCGTATTCGAGTTGTTCGGGAGACAGCGTCTCCGCCGCCCAGTCCGACGATTGCTGCGCCTTCGATAGGCTGACGCCGAGAAGCTCAAAGCAGATGTCCTTCAGCCCGTGCCGGTCGGTGTAGGTTCGGGTAAGCCGCGAGGCGATCTTGGTGCAGAACACCGGCTCCGGCATGACGCCGAAGGCATTGTAGAGCACGGCGAGATCGAAACGGCCGAAATGAAAGAGCTTGGTTATGCTGCGATTCCTGAGCAGGCTGACGAGGTTTGGCGCCTTTTTCTGGCCGGGCGCGATCTGGATGACGTCGGCGGAACCGTCGCCCGGCGAGATCTGCACCACGCAAAGCCGGTCGCGATGCGGATTGAGCCCCAGCGTCTCCGTGTCGATAGCGACCGCCCCGACGTCGTAGTGCAAGAGCCCGGGCAGGTCGTTCTTATGGAAGCGGATATCGCTCATCGTATTCTCCGGTCGCAGCCCGTGCGGTGATTTGTGCGCCAACCGGACGCACGTCGCTCTAGCCGTCCTCGCCGCGATCCGATGAAAAATCAACAGAAAGTTGAATTCTTGCCCTGTCAGCGTGTCAGCGTATCGAGAATGCGTGCCCAGGAGCGTTGTCCCTTGTGGAAGGAACTCATCTCGTACTTCTCGTTCGGCGAATGGATGCGGTCATCGTCGAGCCCGAAACCGACCAGCAAGGACTCGATGCCGAGATAGGTCTGGAAATCGCCGACCACCGGGATCGAGCCGCCGCTTCCCGTCGTCACCGCCGGCTTCGGCCATTCGTCGGACAGCGCGTCCTTGGCCTTGGCGAGAAACGGCGAGTCGTAGGAAAGCTGGATCGCCGGCGAGCCCCCATGCGGGTGGAAATCGACTGAGCAGTCGGCCGGGATGCGCTCCCTGACGAAGGCCTGAAAAGCGGCGCGGATCCTTTCCGGGTCTTGCTTGTGGACGAGGCGGAAGGACACTTTTGCCGAGGCTTCCGCCGCGATCACCGTTTTGAACCCCTTGCCGGTATAGCCGCCGGTAATGCCGTTGAACTCGGCCGTCGGTCGCGCCCAGGTGAGCTCGAGCACCGAGCGGCCCTTTTCGCCAGACGGGATCGACAGTCCGACAGGCCCAAGGAATGTCTCGGCGGTCTCGCCGAGCGTCTCCCATGACTTCAGGATCTGCGAAGGGGTCTCCTCGACACCGTCATAGAACCCCGGAATGGTGACATGGCCGTCCTTGTCGTGGATGTCGGCCAGGATCCTGGCCAGGACGCGAATTGGATTGGCGGCAGCACCGCCATAGAGACCGGAATGCAAGTCGCGGTCGGCGGCTTTCACCGTGATCTCCTCGCCGACCAGCCCCCGCAGCGCGACGCAGATCGACGGCGTATTGCGGTCCCACATGCCGGTGTCGCAGACAAGCGCGAAGTCGGCCTTGAGCTCGGCGGCGTTTGCTTCGAGGAACGGCTTCAGCGAGGGCGAGCCTGACTCCTCCTCGCCCTCGAACAGGATCGTGATGCGGCATGGCAGCCCGCCATGCACCTGCTTCCAGGCGCGGCAAGCCTCGACGAAGGTCATCAATTGCCCCTTGTCGTCGGCCGAGCCACGTCCCGTGATCACCTGATGGCCGGGCTCGATCTCCTTCACCGAAGGTGCGAACGGATCGCTTTCCCAGAGCTCGATCGGGTCGACCGGCTGCACGTCGTAATGGCCGTAGAACAGGACATGCGGCGCGCCGGCCGGCCCGTCATGATGCGCCACCACCATCGGGTGGCCTGGCGTGTCACGCACGCTGGCATCGAACCCGATCAGCTTGAGTTCCGCCACCAGCCATTCCGCCGCCTTGCGGCAGTCGGCGGCGTAGGCCGGATCGGTGGAGATCGACTTGATCCTGAGCAGGCCGAACAGGCGCTCCAGGCTCTCGTCGAGGTTTTTGTCGAGGCGGTCTAGGACGGGGGAAACTGCGGACATTTTATCAGCCTTTCGATTCTGAGCGGCAACCCTAAAGCTGCGAGGCAGAAACGAAAAGCCGGCGGTCGTTGGACCACGGGCGTCGAAAGGTAAAAAAAATGCCGCCGTGGTGGAGGGGGAACCACGGCGGCCTTTACTCGAAACGATGCGGCAGCCCGGAGAGGGGGGATAGGCTGCCGCAAGTGTCCGGGATAGGCGGGGGACGGGCCTTGCTCCGGACTTCGGCGAAAAATGCCGATGGCGTTTATCTGTGTCTCCGAACGTGGCGATTCAAGGGCACGAAGATTACACTTTTGTAACATACCCGTGATCCGATCGACTTGTCAGGGATGTTGCGGGAACCGGTGGTTGAGGCCGCCTTTGGCATGGACCACGGCGCTGCGCCGCGCTATCCCTTCGTCCCATGAAAAAAGGCGATCATCTCTTCCTTGTCGACGGCTCCGGCTACATCTTCCGTGCCTATCACGCACTGCCGCCACTGACCCGCAAATCCGACGGGCTGCCGACCAGTGCCGTGCTCGGCTTCTGCAACATGGTGTGGAAGCTGACGCAGGACGCCCGCAACACCGATGTCGGCGTGGTGCCGACGCATTTCGCCGTCATCTTCGACTATTCGTCGAAAACCTTCCGCAACGATCTCTACCCCGAATACAAGGCCAACCGCTCGGCGCCGCCGGAGGATTTGATCCCGCAATTCGGCCTGATCCGCCAGGCGACCAGGGCCTTCAACCTGCCTTGCATCGAGATGGAAGGCTTCGAGGCCGACGACCTGATCGCCACCTATTGCCGGCTTGCCTGCGAAGCCGGCGCCGACACCACCATCATCTCCTCCGACAAGGACCTGATGCAGCTGGTCGGCGCAACGGTCGGCATGTACGACCCGATGAAGGACCGCCAGATCGGCATTCCCGAAGTCGTCGAGAAATGGGGCGTGCCGCCCGAAAAGATGATCGACCTGCAGGCGCTGACCGGCGATTCGGTCGACAATGTTCCGGGCGTGCCCGGCATCGGGCCGAAGACGGCGGCGCAATTGCTCGAGCAGTTCGGCGACCTCGACGGGCTGCTGGCGCGCGCCGGCGAGATCAAGCAGGACAAGCGTCGCGAATCGATCATCGCCAATGCCGACAAGGCGCGCATCTCGCGTGAACTGGTGACGCTGAAGAACGACGTGCCGGGGATCGGTGGGCTCGATGATTTCGTGTTGCACCCGCCCGACGGGCCAAAGCTGATCGGCTTCCTCAAGACGATGGAATTCTCCTCGCTGACCCGCCGCGTGGCGGAAGCGACCGGAACGGATGCGGCTGATGTCAAGGCCGTTCCCGTCATTATCGAGCGCGCCGACACCGCGCATGGTCCCGATGTCGGGTTTGGAGTGCCGGCAGCCGCCGAAAGCGCGGCAGGCGCAGTGACAGACGAAGCCGGGGAAGCGGTGCCGGCCACCGTCAAGGTGGAACCCAAGGAAGGCGACACCCCTTCGCTTCTCTCGGCGCTTCGCTTCGAGGACGCCACCGCCAGCAAGATCGACACCAGCGCCTACGTCACCATCCGCGACACAGCAGCGCTGAAGGCGTGGGTGGCCGAGGCGATGGAGACCGGCATCGTCGCCTTCGACAGCGAGACCACCTCAGCTGACCCAATGCAGGCCGAGCTGATCGGCCTCTCCATGGCCACCGCGCCCGGTCGCGCCGCCTATGTGCCGCTCGCCCACAAAAGCGGCAACGGCGACCTGCTCGGCGGCGGAGTGGTCGAAAACCAGATTCCGATCCGTGAGGCGCTTGGCATTCTGAAGCCGCTGCTGGAGGACAGGTCGGTTCTCAAGATCGTTCAGGAGCT
Source organism: Mesorhizobium sp. M6A.T.Cr.TU.016.01.1.1 (assembly GCF_003952585.1). Taxonomy (NCBI): domain Bacteria; kingdom Pseudomonadati; phylum Pseudomonadota; class Alphaproteobacteria; order Hyphomicrobiales; family Phyllobacteriaceae; genus Mesorhizobium; species Mesorhizobium sp. M6A.T.Cr.TU.016.01.1.1. The sequence continues at coordinate 3,087,764 of NZ_CP034452.1, read as the reverse complement.
GAAATACGACCTCGTCGTCATGAGCCGCCACGGCATCGATATCGCCCCCTTCGACGACACCATGCTGATTTCCTACGTGCTTGATGCAGGCACGTCCGGCGGCCACAGCATGGCGGCTCTCTCGGAAAAATGGCTCGGCCACTCGACCATTCCGCTCAAGGAACTGGCCGGCTCGGGAAGGAGCTTCGTCGGCTTCGACCAGGTCGATATCGACAAGGCAACGGCCTATGCCGCCGAGCACGCCGATGTGACGCTCAGGCTCTGGCGGGTGCTGAAACCACGGCTTGCCGCCAAGGGCCTCGTCTCGGTCTACGAGCGGCTGGAACGGCCGCTGGTGCCGGTGCTGGCAAGGATGGAGCAGCGCGGCATCTCCGTCGACCGGCAGATCCTGTCGCGGCTCTCCGGCGAACTGGCACAGGGCGCCGCGCGGCTGGAGGATGAAATCTACCAGCTCGTCGGCGAGCGCATCAATATCGGCTCGCCGAAACAGCTCGGCGACATCTTGTTCGGCAGGATGGGCCTGCCCGGCGGCTCCAAGACCAAGACCGGCCAGTGGTCGACCTCGGCGCAGCTCCTGGAAGACCTCGCCGCCGAAGGCCACGAGCTGCCGCGCAAGATCGTCGACTGGCGCCAGCTGACCAAACTAAAATCGACCTATACCGATGCGCTGCCCGGTTTCGTCCATCCCGATACGAAGCGCGTCCACACCTCCTACGCCCTTGCCGCGACGACGACCGGCCGGCTGTCGTCCTCCGATCCCAATTTGCAGAACATTCCGGTACGCACGGTCGAGGGGCGGAAGATCAGGACGGCTTTCATCGCCGACAAGGGCAACAAGCTGGTTTCCGCCGACTACAGCCAGATCGAGCTGCGTGTGCTCGCCCATGTCGCCGAGATCCCGCAGCTCAAGCAGGCGTTTGCCGACGGCGCCGACATCCACGCCATCACCGCGTCGGAGATGTTCAACGTGCCGGTCGAGGGCATGCCCTCGGAAATACGCCGCCGCGCCAAGGCGATCAATTTTGGCATCATCTACGGAATTTCCGCCTTTGGCCTGGCCAACCAGCTCTCGATCCCGCGCGAGGAGGCGGGCGCCTACATCAAGAAATATTTCGAGCGCTTCCCCGGCATCCGCGACTATATCGACGCAACCAAGGCCTATGCCCGCGAGCACGGCTTCGTCGAAACGATCTTCGGCCGCCGCATCCATTATCCGGAGATACGGTCGTCGAACCCTTCAATCCGTGCCTTCAACGAGCGCGCCTCGATCAACGCACGCCTGCAGGGCACCGCCGCCGACATCATCCGCCGCGCCATGATACGTATGGACGACGCGCTGGAAAAGGCGAAGCTTTCCGCCCGCATGCTGCTGCAAGTGCATGACGAGCTGGTCTTCGAGACGGTGGAAGCGGAGGTCGAGGCGACGATCCCCGTCGTGCGCCATGTGATGGAGAACGCCGCGATGCCGGCGGTCTCGATGTCGGTGCCGCTGCATGTCGACGCCCGCGCCGCCAACAATTGGGAAGAGGCGCATTAGCGGCCCAACAACTGGATACGCCGCGATCCTTCGCGCCCCCCTCTGTCCTGCCGGACATCTCCCCCTCAAGGGGGGAGATTGGCAGCTGCAGCGCCGCATCCAATCCTGCAACGCTGGCGATTGGCGAAGGCCGAAATGACAGCCGATCTCCCCCCTTGAGGGGGAGATGTCCGGCAGGACAGAGGGGGGTGCTGTCCCGCCAGCATCAATAGGTTAGTCCAGCCCTAAGCCGCCTCGGCCAGGCATTTCGCACAGGTGCCGCGGAACTCGATCACCGCCTTCTTGGCGGCAAAGCCGGTCGAGCGCACCCATTCGTCGAGCCGGTGTCCGACATCATGGTCGGAAAATTCGGTCACCTGCCCGCAAGTGTCGCAGATTGCAAAGGCGGTCATCGAATGGCTGTGATCGTGCGGCTCGGCGCAGGCGACAAAGGAATTGAGACTTTCGAGCCGGTGCACGAAACCGGACTTCACCAGCGTGTCGAGCGCGCGATAGACCTGCAGCGGTGCGCGGAAGCCCCGCTCGCGAAGCTGGTCGAGCAATGTATAGGCGCTGAGCGGACCGCTGGCGGCCTCGAGTTTCTCGAGCACGCACAACTGGTTTTTCGTCAGCACATCCCTTGCCGCCATGATTCTGTATCCAACCCGTTCGCGCCGCTCGCACGTCATTTCCGCATGCAAGCGGCTTCAATTCTATCCAGATAGCGACGAACGGGCATTTTTGCTACTGTTTCTGTGCCGGCATGGTCCAGAAGTCGGCCAACTCCGGGCAGGCCAATTTCGAAGCAGACATTGGCGGGCCCGAGTAAAAAAAAACGGCGGGAGCAATTCCCGCCGTACCTGTTCGGCTATGCGTTGCCAATCACTTCCGTAGTGGATCACTTCCGTGGTGGATCATTTGCGTGGCGGACCCTGGCGCTCGGCGGAGGCGGCCCACAGATTGATGTCGGCTTCGCGTGCGTAGATGTCGATTTCGGCGAGCTCGGCATCGCTGAAGTCGAGCACCTTCAGCGCGCCGACGCAGTCCTCGACCTGCTCCGGCCGGCTGGCGCCGATCAGCGCCGAGGTCACCCGGCCCTTGCGCAGCACCCAGGCCAGCGCCATCTGCGCCAGCGTCTGCCCGCGTCGGCCGGCAATCGCGTTCAGCGCCTTGATGTTGGCGATGGTCTTGTCGTTGATGAAGGCCGCCTTCAGCGACTTGCCCTGGCTGGCGCGGCTGCCCTGCGGGATACCGCCGAGATATTTGTCGGTCAGCATGCCTTGCGCCAGCGGCGTGAACACGATCGAGCCGACGCCGAGCCCCTCCAGCGTATCGAGCAGACCGTCGTCCTCGACCCAGCGATTGAGCATCGAATAGCTCGGCTGATGGATGACGCAAGGCGTGCCGAGCTGCTTCAATATGTCGGCGGCCTCGCGCGTGCGCTGCGAATTGTAGGAGGAGATGCCGGCATAAAGCGCCTTGCCCGAGCGCACCGCGTGATCGAGCGCACCCATCGTTTCTTCCAGCGGAGTATCGGGGTCGAAGCGGTGCGAATAGAAGATGTCGACATAGTCGAGCCCCATCCGCTTCAGGCTCTGGTCGAGGCTGGCCAGCACATATTTGCGCCCGCCCCATTCGCCGTAGGGTCCGGCCCACATCTCATAGCCGGCCTTGGTCGAGATGATCAGCTCGTCGCGATAGGAGGAGAAATCCGTCCGCAGGATTTCGCCAAAAGCCGTCTCCGCCGAACCGGGCGGCGGGCCGTAATTATTGGCGAGGTCAAAATGCGTGATGCCGAGATCGAAGGCTTTGCGCGCGATCGCCTGCTTGGTCCGATGCGGCGTGTCGTTTCCGAAATTGTGCCAGAGCCCGAGCGAGATCGCCGGCAATTTCAGGCCGGATCGCCCGCAGCGATTGTAGATCATTTTCTCGTAGCGGTTTTCGGCGGGCACATAGGGCATGGGAGATCCTCAAATCAAAAGCGAGCCCGGCAATTGCCACCGCGAAAAAGGGTGAGTCGGCTCTGCCCCTCACCCTTAGCCTCTCCCCGTTTCTAAGGGGAGAGGGGTCGACGGTAAACAGCACGTGTCGCAATCACTGAAGCGCTACCCTATTTCTTCTTCGCCAAGAGCCCTTTCTTCTTTGCCAAGAGCCCTTCCGCATCCTTGACGCCCAGTGCCGCAGGCCGTTCGCAGGTGGTCTGCATGGCAACGAACTTTCCGCTCGCGCCCGACCGCAACATGCCGGTCATCACATCGACGGCATGCAGCGCCAGTTCCATCGAGCATCGATGCGGCCGGCCTTCCGCAATCGCCAGTGCCATGTCGGCGAGACCGGCGGTGCGGTAGTTGGCCATCATGCCATGCGAATGCATCTGGTTGGGCACGCCGAACGGATGCTTCCATTTCGGCAGCTTCTTGACCGGCTTGGCGGCGTCGGTGACGCGAACGTCGCCGCCGAAGAAATTCGGATCCGGCAAGAACACCGTGCCCAACTCGCCGTAGAGCTCCATCGGCGCATGGCCATGGCTCCACACGTCCCAGCTGGTGTTGAGCGTCACCACGGCGCCATTCTCGAACTCCATCACGCCGTGGATCGTCGTCGGCGTTGCGACCAGGATTTTTTCGCCGGCGCGAGGCTTGGACGAGATCGTGCGCTCTGTCTTCGGGATCGAAGCGAAGGCTGCCACCTGCTTCACCGGCCCGATCAGCTGGATCAAATTGGTGATGTAATAGGGTCCGATATCGAGCACCGGACCAGCGCCAGGCTGGAAGAAGAAGTCCGGATTGGGGTGCCAATGCTCCATCCCATGGCTCATCACATGGCATGTGCCGCTGGTGATCTTGCCGAGCTTGCCAGTGTCGATCAGGTTGCGGACAAGCTGATGCGCGCCGCCGAGGAAAGTGTCGGGCGCAGAGCCGATGCGCAGTCCATCTCTCTCCGCCAGCTTCTTCAGGTCGAGCCCTTCCTTGACCGACAGCACGAACGGCTTTTCAGAATAGACGTGCTTGCCGGCCTCGAGGATCTGTTTCGACACCTCGTAGTGCACGGCCGGAACGGTGAGGTTGACGATGATGTCGATGTCGCCGGCCTTGAGCAGCCCTTCGACCGTCTCGGCACGCAGCTTGAACTCCTTCGCCCGCGCCTTGGCCGCATCCATGTTGATATCTGCGCAGGCGCGCATCTCGATGCCGCGAAACAGCGGCGCAAACGAGAAATACGCCTTCGAGATGTTGCCGCAGCCGATGACGCCGACCCCGAGTTTTTTTGCCATGCTGGTTGCTCCTAATAGGTCTTGGCGGCTGCGATCGAGCGGCGGGCGAAGCGCTCGACGTCGTTGGGATTGTCCTGTTCCATGACGTAGTATTTGGCGGCGCTTTTGGCGCGTAGCGCCTTGATCAGGCCGGTCCAGTCGATCGTCCCATGGCCGACATCCGACCAGCCGTCCTCATCGAGGCCCTCGCCGGGCTTGGCGATGTCCTTGACATGGACGGCGGCGATGCGTTTGCCATATTTCTCGATCCAGGGCAGCGGATCGTCGCCGCCGCGCACCACCCAGGCCACGTCCATCTCCCAGCCGATATCGGGCGCTGCCGCCAGGATATGGTCCTGCGGCACCGAGCCGTCGGCAAGCTTCTTGAACTCGAAATCATGGTTGTGCCAGGCAAAGCCGTAGCCGGCTTTCTCAGCCGTCTCGCCGACCTTGGCCAGGCGTGCGCCGAAGCCGCGCCAGCCAGCCGTGTCGGTCGGCCTGCTCTCGGCGACCAAATAGGGGCAGATGAGCAGTGTGATGCCGAGCGCGTCAGCGATGTTGCGCACACCGTCAAAATCCTTCTCGAGCGCATCCATCGAGAAATGACCGGTCGGCATGGTGAGGCCGTTCTTGTCGAGTTCGGCACGAAATGCCTTGGGGTCGTCATAGACGCCGCCGAACCCTTCGACTTGCGCGTAGCCGAGCTCGCCCAGCATCTTGAGCACCCCTTCCCAGGGTTGGAAATTGCGGGCGCTGTAAAGTTGGAATGACCAATTCATCGTCTCTGTCCGTTCTCTGGGGATGGATGTGCTTGAGGTGAAATTCTGGGAATGAGGTTTTGGGGAGTTACAGGCGGATGCCGGTTGCAGCGTCGAACAGCGAAGCGCGCATCGGGTCAAAACCGATGCTCACCGCGTCGGCATTGTTTGGCGTGCGCTCAGAGGTCACCCGCACCGTGAAATTCTGATTTGCGAGCTTCAGCCAGACCAGCGTGTCGGAACCCATGGGCTCGACGACCATGACATTTGACGTGGCTGTGAACGGCCATCCAGTGCCGCTGTTGAACGCGACATGCTCGGGCCGGATACCGAACACGGCCGCCCCCGGCACGGGCTCCTTTTCGAAAGCGTAGGTGGCAAGCGGGATCCGCACATCCTCGACGACGAAGTGCCAGCTGCCATCGTCCTTCTCCAGCCGGCCGTCGAGGAAATTCATCGCCGGCGAGCCGAGGAAGCCGGCGACGAAACGGTTGACCGGGCGATTGTAGATGGTCTGCGGTGCGTCGAGCTGCTGGATCACGCCGCCCTTCATCACCGCGATGCGGTCGGCCAGCGTCATCGCCTCGATCTGGTCGTGAGTGACATAGATCATGGTGTTCTGCAGCTTGCTGTGCAGCAGTTTGATTTCGACACGCAGCTCCGCGCGCAGCTTGGCATCGAGATTGGAAAGCGGCTCATCGAACAGGAAAACGTCTACGTCGCGCACCAGCGCCCGCCCGATGGCCACACGCTGGCGCTGGCCGCCCGACAGCGCCGACGGCTTGCGTTGCAGCAGCGGCTCGATCTGCAGGATTTCTGCGGCCCGCGCGATGCGCTTGGCGATCTCGTCCTTGGCGATGCCGGCGACGCGCAGCCCGAACGACAGGTTCTTCTCCACCGTCATCTGCGGATAGAGCGCATAGGACTGGAACACCATGCCGATGCCACGGTCCTTGGGTTCCTCCCAAGTGACGTTCTTGCCCTTGATGAAGATGCGGCCGTCCGAAACGTCGAGCAGGCCGGCGATGCAGTTGAGCAAGGTCGACTTGCCGCAGCCGGACGGCCCGAGCAGCACGATGAACTCGCCCTCGGCGACATCGATGTTGAGCGTCTCCAGCACCGACACCGCGCCGAAATTCAGCGACAGGTCCTGGATCGAGACGCTGGGATTCTGGATTGAACCAATGGGATTTTCCATTCTTGTCATCATCATCCTTTCACCGCGCCGGCGGCGATGCCACGCACGAAGAGCTTGCCGGAAACGAAATAGACGACGAGCGGTACCAGGCCGGTCAGGATGGTGGCGGCCATGTTGACGTTATATTCCTTCACGCCTTGCACCGAGTTGACGATGTTGTTGAGCTGCACCGTCATCGGATAGGTGTCGGGGCGGGTGTAGACCACACCGAACAGGAAGTCGTTCCAGATGCCAGTCACCTGCAGGATGATAGCGACGACGAAGATCGGCAGCGACATCGGCAGCATGATACGGAAATAGATGCCCCAGAAGCCGGCGCCATCGACGCGCGCCGCCCGGAACAATTCCTCCGGCATGGAAGAAAAATAGTTGCGGAACAACAATGTCAGGATCGGCATGCCGAAGATGGAATGGACGATCACCAGGCCGCTTAGGCTGCCGTAGAGGCCCACTTCGCGCAGGATGATGACGATCGGATAGATCATCACCTGATAGGGGATGAAGGCGCCGACGATCAGGATGACGAAGAAAGTGTCGGCTCCCTTGAAGCGCCAGTTGGCAAGCGCATATCCGTTCACGGAAGCGATCGCGATCGACAGGATGACCGACGGAACGGTGATGCGCACCGAATTCCAGAAGCCGCGCGACAGCCCGTCGCAGTTGAGGCCGGTGCAGGCGCTGGACCAGGCCTTCACCCAAGGCTCAAAGGTGATCTCGAGCGGCGGTGAGAAGATGTTGCCGAGGCGTATCTCCGGCATGCCCTTGAGCGACGTCACCACCATCACATAGAGCGGCAGGAGATAATACAGCGCCACCACGATGAGCGTGCCATAGAGGAAGATATTGCGGCGCGAGAACACATGCCGCGGCTTCGGCCCTCGCGGCCCGGATGCCTCAAGCCCGATAGAGCCCGTGCCGGCAGGCAGGGAAACGGCATGGTCAGACACGCTTCTTGCCTCCGAATTCGAGATAGGCCCACGGCACGATGACGATCACCACTGACAGCAGCATCATGGTCGAGGCGGCGAAGCCCTGGCCCAGGTTCTGGGCGAAGAACATGTAGTCATAGACATATTTGGCCGGCACTTCGGAGGCGATGCCGGGACCGCCGCTGGTCTGCGCGACAACCAGGTCATAGACCTTGACAATACCGGCAGCGATGATGACCAGCGCGGTGATGAAGACCGGGCGCATCATCGGGATGATGATGAAGAGGTAGGTCTTCAAGGTCGGTATCCCATCCACTCGCGCGGCCTTCCAGATATCCTCGTCGATGCCGCGCAGGCCCGCCAGCATCAGGCACATGATGAGCCCCGTGCCTTGCCAGAGCGCGGCGATCAATATGCCGTAGATGACGATGTCGGAATTGTAGAGCGGATCGAAGTTGAAGCTCTCCCAGCCGAGGCCGCGCACCACCCCCTGGATTCCGAACTCCGGATTGAGCAGCCATTGCCAGACAAGACCGGTGACGATGAAGGAGAGCGCGAAGGGGTAGAGGAAGATGGTGCGGAACGTGTCCTCGAAGCGGATCTTCTGGTCGAGCAGCGCCGCCAGCAGGAAGCCGATCACGAGAGAGAACACCAGCGACAGCACGCCGTAGACCAGGAGGTTCTCAATCGAGACCAGCCAACGCGGCGTCGACCACAGTCGATAATACTGATCGAGCCCGACGAAGTTCAGCCGCGGCAGCAGCTTCGAATTGGTGAAGGAATAGAGCACCGTCCACGCGCTGCCGCCGACGAAGATCACCAGTGCGGTGAGGACCATCGGAATAGAGGCAACCTTGGCGTTAAGGTTGCGGAAGAGTTGATTGGGACGTTCGCTCTTGCTCATCTGCACAGCCGGGCTGGATCGGGTAAGGGCGGGAGGGTCAAGGCCGAAGGGTTAGGGCCTTGACCCTGAGCTCCCGGCCCCGCGGCGGGCCGGGAGCGAGCGGTTCGTCGATCGTCAGTCCGCTGAGGCGACGATGTCGGCGAAGCGCTTGTGCGCTTCTTCCACGGTCATGTCCGGCTTCGCGAAGAACTCGGAGAAAAGGTCCTCTTTCTGCTTTTGGGTGTCCTGCGACAGCAGCTGGTCCGTCCAGGGCATCACGCTGCCCTTGGCCAGGATGTCGAGCCCTTTCTTCATGCAGTCGTTCGCGGCCTTGAGGTCGATATCGCCGCGCACCGGCAGCGAGCCCTTCTTGAGATTGAAGGCGACCTGCGTCTTGGGATCGAGCAGCGTTTCGGCCAGCGCTTCCTGCGCCTTGGATTTTTCAGCGTCCTGCAGCAGCGGGAAATAGAAGGCATCGCCGCCGGTGGCGATGACCTCGTTCAGGCCAAGGCCGGGAAGACACGTATAGTCCTTGCCGGCGGTCTGGCCGGCAACCTGGAACTCGCCCTGCGCCCAGTCGCCCATGATCTGGCCGCCGGCCTTGGCGGAGATGACAAGATTGGTGGCCTGGTTCCAGTCCTGCACATTGGTGTTCTTTGCCATCTTGCGGGCATCGTCCGCGGCCTTGAACACCTTGGCGACCTCGGGCCCGGCGGCGAATTCCGCATCCTTGTCGCGATAAACCTTCAAGAAAGTGTCCGTGCCGCCGACCGCCGTGAGCAGCACATCGAAGGCGCCCGAGGATTGCCAGGGCTGCCCGCCGAGCGCGAGCGGTATGATGCCTGCCTTCTCCAGCGCGGGCGCAGCTGCAACATATTCATTCCAATTCTTCGGCACCGGCACACCGGCCTTTTCGAAGGCCGCGTTCGACAGCCACAGCCACTGCCAGGAGTGAATGTTGACCGGCACGCAATAGATCTTGCCGTCGAGGGTGCAGCCGTCGAGCAGGCTCTTCGGCTGCACGATTTCCGCCCACTTGTCCCTGGTGGCGAGATCGGTCAAGTCCCGCATCAGACCGGCCTGCACCAATTCTTCCGCTTGCCGGCCATGGTTGAACTGGGTGGCGCCCATCGGATCGCCGCCGGTGATGCGGCTGATCATGATCGGCCGTGCCGTGCCGCCGGAGCCGGCGATAGCGCCGTCGACCCAATGATTACCTGTCGCGTCGAACGCTTTGGCGAACTCGGCGACCGCCGCCGCTTCGCCGCCCGAAGTCCACCAATGGGTGACTTCCAGATCCGTCGCTGCCGCCGGGCCGGCGAATTGCAGCGCGGTTGTCACCGCCAACGCAGCGGTCATGACTTGGTATCGCATTTCGGCTCCTCCCAGAATCTGAAACGTTACAGATTTTCGATACGGCAATTGCGTTGGGCGTGCAACCCCCGAAATAGGAGCGGCCCGACATTTTTTCGAGCCGCGAACAAATCCGCATGCCAATTGCCTGCCGTTGCGTCGCAGCAAGACAGGTTGCACTGCAAAAAATGACGCTGCACGCATGAAATTCGGCCAAATTCTGTTCCCGCTGGCACGCCCTTGCCAACGTCCAACGACTTTGCCTCGAATGAAACGTCGCGCGTGCAGAGAACCTGCCCCGAACCGCTGCGCGATGGCAAGTGACAATCTGTAACGTTTCAGTGTATAGGATGTTCACCAGGCGGAGAGTCGCTGGCGAGCCGCAATCCGCCGATTGCCGGCCTGCACGGCAACTGCTATGCGCCTGACGGGCGGGGTGAATGGACAGACATCGAACGGAAAAGGACGACGAGGCGTCGGGACAGGGCCGGCCGACGCTGAAGACGCTTGCCTTCATGACCGGGCTGGGCGTCACCACCGTGTCGCGGGCGCTGAAGGACGCGCCCGAAATCGGCGCCGAGACCAGGCGGCGCGTCCAGCTCGTCGCCAAGCAGATCGGCTACCGCCCCAACCGTGCCGGCGTGCGCCTGCGGACCGGAAAGACCAACGTCATCAGTCTCGTGCTCAACACCGAGCACGAGATCATGAGCTTTGTCTCTGATATCATCTACGGTGTCTCGGAAGTCATCGCCGACACGCCCTATCACCTGATCGTCACGCCGTACTCACGCTCGCAGGATCCCCTGGACCCGATACGCTATCTGGTGGAAACCGGCTCCGCCGACGGCGTCATCATTTCGCGAACCCAGCCGAATGACCCCAGGGCCCGTTACCTGCTGGAGCGTGGCATCCCCTTTGCCACGCACGGCCGCACCGATATGGGGTTGATCCACCCCTATCATGATTTCGACAACTACGCGTTCGCGACCGAGGCTGTGCGCCACCTGGCCGGCATCGGCCGCCGCAGGCTGGCTCTGCTGGCACCACCAGTCGAGCTGACCTATCACCGCCATGCGCTGAACGGCTTTACCGATGCGCTGAGCGAGGTCGGCGCCAGCGAGATCCCGTTCAACACCGTTTCGATCGACCACTCGATCGAGCAGATCAGGATGAGGACCGCGCAGCTGATGCGTCGCGACGTCAGGCCGGATGGCTTCGTCAGCAGCGCCGCCGCCGCGACACTCGCCATCGTCGCCGGCATCGAGGACGCCGGCCTCAAGCTCGGCCGGGACGTCGACGTGGTGTCCAAGCAGTCGTCGGACCTGCTGCATCTGTTCCGCAGGGAATTGCTGGTCGTCAACGAGGACTTCCGGCTGGCCGGCGCCGAGCTGGCCCGTTCCGTGCTGGGCTGGATCGGCGGCGCGGCACCTGGCTCACTGCAGAGCCTGAGCGTGCCGACCGAAGTCCTGGCCTATCGCCGTCCCGACTAGAGCGGGATACGTTCAAATTGAACTGGGCATCCGGCTCCATCTATTTGCCTTAGCCGCATTTCTGCGACGCCAGTGATTCCACTTGCCTGCAAAAAACACGCTGCTGACTGGCAGCCTTGGGGCCGAAAGCGCCTGTCTGCTTTTTGGCGTCGAAACGCGGATAGCGGTCACTCCGACGGGACCACCGTTCGGATGGCACACGCACCGGATTGCAAATCAGCTGCAACATCAATGATTTCAACAGAGGCTGCGGCCATCGACGATCAGCCTCGCCAGATAGCCCTCTAGGATCTCGACCACGGTCGCTGGATCGCAGATGCAATCCACGTCGGCCACGAAGGCCGGCTCATGCGAGACCGGCATACCTTCGCCCGTCCGGCCCGCTGTGGTCCTCGTCTCGCCCTCCATGAAAGTACGAGCATAATTTAATCCTTGCTTTGCGACTACCAAACGGCTATTGTCGTACGAACGTAATTCAAAACTTCAGGAGCTCATGATGACAACAACTCCGCAGGTTGCGCTCGTAACAGGTGCCACCTCAGGCATCGGCAAGGCCACAGCGATCGCCTTGGCCGCCGCAGGTTTCCAGGTGATCGGAACCGGCCGCAACACCGCGCAACTCACCGCGCCCGCCGGGGTGACCTACCTCGACCTCGACGTGACCAGCGACGAATCGGTCGCCTCAGCGGTCAAGCAGGTGATCGATCGGCTCGGCCACATCGACGTCCTGGTCAACAACGCCGGCGTTGGCACAACCGGCGCAGCCGAGGAGTTCTCGATTACCCAGACGCAGGACATCTTCGACATTAACGTCTACGGCATCATGCGGACGACCAAGGCGGTCCTGCCGCACATGCGCGTCCAAGGCCGCGGACGCATCATCAATGTCTCCTCCCTCAGCGGATTCGTCCCCAGCCCGTTCATGGCCCTCTACGTCTCGACCAAGCACGCGGTCGAAGGCTACTCCCAATCGCTGGACCACGAGGTTCGCGATTACGGCGTCCGGGTCCTGCTCGTCGAGCCCGGCCCGATCAACACTCCGTTCGCAGGCCACAGCGTGGAGGCCGACACCCCCATGCCGCTCTACGCGGCGGGACGGCGCAACTACGACGAGCTGCTGGAGAAGAACCTCAGCAGCGGCGACGACCCCGCCGTCGTCGCCAAGGTGATCGTCGCGGCGGCCACCGACCGGAACCCAAAACTACGGCGCACCGCCGGTACGACCGCCCGGATCATCAACGCGGTGCACCGCGTCGCCCCGGCCCGGATCTTCGACCGCGTCATCCGCAGATTCAACCGGATGCCGAGCTGATCGCTGCTTAGATCCACTGACAACTGACCAGGACATAGCGGTATCCGGAGCGCGAAACCCGGTTGAGATGGAGGAACGCATGGTGCGTTACACGAAAGAACACAAGCAGGAGACAAGGCAGCGGATCATTGCGACGGCCGGTCGACGGCTCAAGCGGGACGGTATCGACGGCTCCGGAGTCGCGACGCTGATGAAGGACGCGGAGCTGACCAACGGCGCCTTCTACGCCCACTTCGAATCCAAGGACAGCCTCGTCGCGGAGGCGGTCACCGACCAACTGCACACACTGCACGCGAACATCGTCGAGCTGGCGGAGCCCGGCCTGGCCGGCCTCGAACAGATCGTGCGCTGGTACCTGTCGGCCCACCACCGGGACAACCCCGGCGACGGCTGCCCCAACGCCGCCCTGCTCGACGAGATCGGGCGCAGCGCGGACGCAATCAGGCAGGCGTACACCGACGGCGTGCTGGTCGTCATCGACGGCCTCGCTGCCCGCATGGCACCCGAAGATCCGCCCTCGGCCCGCGTGAAGGCGCTCAGCCTCCTCGGCCTGATGGCCGGGACGCTACAACTCTGCCGCGCCCTGACCGACCGACAACTCTCCGACGACCTCCTCGAGCAGGGCCTCCGCAACGCCCTGGCCCTGGTGGACGCCGAGCTCCGACCATGACCCTCATTTCTGTGACAAGCCCCGGCACACCCGGCGACGTCGCCCTCCATCAGACAGGAACCACGATGACCGAGCAACCCTTCAACCCACAACTGCGAGCCGCGCGGTTCCTTCCCCGCACCATCATCACCGCCGGAACGCTTCCCGCGCTCCGTGTCCTCACCAAGCTCACCGGGATCACCCGGCGGCCGGACGCGCAGGTCGTATCCGTGGACGCCAACGTGTCGGTACACGTCTTTCGCCCGGCTTCGGCCCGGCCTCGGACTCCTGCACTGTTGTGGATCCACGGCGGCGGAATGGTGCTCGGCGACGCGGCGCAGGACAGCGCCTTCTGCCGCCTGATCGCCGATCAGCTCAACATCGTCGTCGTCTCGGTGGAGTACCGGCTCGCGCCCGAGCACCCGTTCCCGGCGCCGCTGGAAGACTGCTACACCGCGCTGCAATGGCTCGCCGGCCAACCCGACATCGACCCCGCACGCATCGCCATCGGCGGCGCCAGCGCCGGCGGCGGTCTGGCCGCCGCGTTGGCGCTGCTGGCGAAGGAACGCGGCGAGATCCGTCCGGTCCTGCAACTGCTGTCCTACCCAATGCTGGATGACCGGACCACCACCCGCATCGACATCGACCCGCGGCGGCTCCGCCTCTGGAGCCCGGCCAGCAACCGGTTCGGCTGGCGCTCCTACCTCGGCCCAGCCACCGCGGACGGCAACGTGCCCCCGCTAGCCGCGCCGGCCCGCTATGACGACCTCTCCGGCCTGCCGCCCGCATGGATCGGCGTCGGCACCAACGACCTGTTCCACGACGAGGACGTCACCTACGCCCGGCGACTGCAGCAGGCCGGCGTCGCCAGCACCCTGCACGTAGTGCCCGGCGCCTACCACAACTTCGACGCCATCGAAGCGAAAGCCGCCATCTCCCAGGCCTTCGTCAAGGCCCAGACGACGGCACTGGACGAAGCACTCAACAGCGGCTGAACGGAACTCCGATGACCGCGCCCAAGGCCGGCCATGCCTGCACCACGCTGCATGTCGGCAGGTCACCGGCAGCTTTCACGGCAGCCTCAAGGCGACCCAACCGGCCGAAATGTAGCGCAGTCCCGACGTCCAGATGGCGAACCGCCGGACCGGCCCGAGAACTCCCAACGGCGCGCTTGAGATCACCCGCGCGCGGCTCTACTAGTCCGAAAACCTCACGCTCACGCCGCGCTGCCGAAAATAGGCCTGCATCAACTTGCGCCCCGAGCGGTTGTTCTGCGCCAACTTGGTCGGATCGAACACCGCCTGTTTTATCCCTTCTCGTGTCAGCGCCGCTTTAAGCGTCGCGATATGTGCGTCGATGTCGGCATTGTCCGCCCGGAGGGAGGCATAGATACTTTCGGTCGCCTGGGCCACGGTCGGTTCGCTCACAGGTGTCGTCCTTTGGTTGGTTGAGCGGCGGCTTACCACAGATTCGCGGCTCCGCCGATACCGATGAGACGGTCAATCGTCTCTACCGGCATAGCAGGTTCCTGGCGCGACCCGACACCCAGTTGGTCGCTGGAGATGTCTGCTTTCTGGCAACCGCAAAATTGGACTCTAGGTCCAAGTCGCGGCGCTAACCCGCCGCTCCGCTCCCCCACGGGCCATGGAATGCACCCGGCTCGTCGATGCGCTCGAAGCCGTGCGCTCCGAAGAAATCGCGTTGCGCCTGGATCAGGTTCGAGGTGCCGCGGCCCTGGCGGTAGCTGTCGAAATAGGCCAGCGCGGACGACAGCGCCGGCACTGGCGAGCCAGCCTCCGATGCCCTTGCCACGATGCGCCGAAGCGATGGATGCGCCTCCTGCATCATCGCAATGAAAGCCGGTGCCATCAGCAGATTGGTGGCCGCCCCGCCCGTACCGAAAGCTTCCGCCATCGTGTCCAGCATTTGCGAGCGGATGATGCAGCCGGCCCGCCAGATCTTGGCGATGGTCGGCATCGGCAGGTTCCAGTTGAATTCCTTCGACGCGCCGCTCATCACCGCAAAGCCTTGCGCGTAGGCGGCGATCTTGCCGGCGAACAGCGCCAGTTCGAGATCGTTGAGAAGCGCGTCCTTGTCTCCGGAAATCTTGGTCACACCGCCATTGCCATAGGCCTTTTCGGCGGCCAGGCGCTCGTCCTTTATCGACGACAAGACGCGCGCTGCCACCGCCGCCTCGATCGCGGTGGCGGGAATGCCGAGCTGCTGCGCCTCGATGACCGACCATTTGCCGGTGCCCTTCTGGCCGGCGCGGTCGAGGATGATGTCGACCACCGGCTTGCCGGTCTTCGGATCGTCGGCGGCCAGCACCTTGGCGGTGATCTCGATCAGATAGGAGTTGAGCCGGCCCTTGTTCCAGCCGGCAAACACTTGTGCGATCTCCTTCGGCCCCATGCCTAAGCCGTCGCGCAAGATGCCGTAGATCTCGCCGATCATCTGCATGTCGGCATATTCGATGCCGTTGTGGATGGTCTTGACGAAATGCCCTGCGCCATCGGTGCCAAGCCATGCCGCACAGGGCTCATCCCTGAACTTGGCCGAAATGGCGGTCAGCACCTTCTCGACGCGTTTCCAAGACTCTTCCGTGCCGCCGACCATGATCGACGGTCCGTGGCGCGCGCCCTCCTCGCCGCCGGACACGCCCATGCCGATGAAGGTGAGACCCGAATCGGAAAGCTCGGAAAAGCGCCGCATCGTGTCGCGGAAATTGGCGTTGCCGGCATCGATGACGATGTCGTTGGCCGACAGCACGCCGCGCAGCGCCGCGATCTGCTCGTCGACCGGCTTGCCGGCCAGCACCATGATGATGATCGGACGCGGCGGCCGGATGGCGGCGGCGAGCTCCTCCAGGCTGTAGCAGGGCACGACCATGTTCTTCAGCGCGCCGGCATTCTCGACAAAGGCGTCGGTGCGCGCGGCGGTGCGGTTGAAGACGGCTATGCGGTGCCCCTTCTCGGCGATGTTGAGCGCCAGGTTGGAGCCCATCGTGCCAAGGCCGATCAGGCCGATTTCGGCTTTTTCCATCGTTTCTTCCCTGCTTTCGGATCTTTTGTTGAGGCCGCGATTTGTAGCGATGCCCGTTCTTCTTGGGATGCCATTCTTGTCGAAAATGAATGACGGGCCTTCAAGCCTGCGTCAACCGCCTCGCCGAAATGTGTTGCGCAGACTGCCGGCTGGTCCTCATCGCCTGATATCGATCGGGGCCTCTATCTTCACGATCTCGAAATCCGAGACGAGAATATCGAGCCGCGCCGTCCATCGGCCCGGGACCGGCACGACGAGATCGTCGACACGCCAGGTGCCATCGCCGCGCTTTGTCGCCGCGCGTTTGATCGGCTCGATGCCGGCATCGGGTTTTGACAACACCAACGTCACTTGCTTAGCGTTGAGCGGACCGAAATCGCCGGTCATGATGACGATAGACGCCGCAACCGGCCCAACATGGCCGGGCGTGATGCTGAGGTCGGCCATCGCCTTCGGCGTGTGGATATGGATCGATGCCGGCTGCGCTGCTGCGATCGCCAGGGCGCGTGGCGGCGGCGTGAAGCGCCAGCCGGCGGCAACGCCGAAGATCGCCAGAATGATCAGCATTTCAACGCCGATCGAGCGGACCAGCCTCCTTTGCACTTCCGTCTCTCCCGCTTCGGCCGGAGCGGTGAGTTTCCAGCGGTTGGTCGCAGCGAGCGTGAACAGAAAGAACAGCAGCGCCAGCTTGACCAGCAGCAACCGGCCATAGGCGGTCTCGAGCAAAGCTGCGGGCGCCTGCACCTGGATGATGGCGAGCACGATGCCGGTCGCTGCGAGCATGGCCACGACAGGCAGGATGGCTTGGGAAAACCGGCGCAGGAAAGGCGCGGCCTCGACCGGCTTCCACCTGATGGCGAGACCGAGCGGCGCCAGCGCCCCGGCCCAGAAGGCAATGCCGGCACCGTGCAGAAACACCATCGGCCTTGTCAGCCATTGCGGTTCGGCGGCACTTGCATGCCCGCTGGCGGCGAGAGCGGCACCGACACCGGCCAAGCCGGCAAGGGCAGAGAGTTTTGCCCCGCCGCGCGGCCCGACCAGCGACAGCAGGCCAAGGCCGAGCGCCACCAGCGCGACCAGCACGGTCCAGCCCAAGCTTGTGCCGAGCCCGGCCTGCCAGACGCCGGGCTGCGCCAGCCGGACGAGCGGCGCACCGAGCGCGTCCAGTCCCTGCAAGCCGAGCGACAAGGGTGCCGCGACAAGGCCGCACAGGATTGCGGCGATGACGAAGCGCTGGCCGGAACGCCCGCCCTTCGCCAGCCAGGCGATGGCAAAGGCACCGCCGACGCCGAGAAAGAGGCCGACATAGAGAAAGACCTTGCCGATCCAGATCGCCGACCTCAGACCCCGGTCGACAGCTTCGGGGACGGCCGGCTCAGCACTCGGCGCGCCGATGGAAAACAGCACCGAGCCGCCGACCGGATGGCCATCGGCGGAAATCACCCGCCAGCTCAGCACATGTGTGCCGGATCCAAGCGTCTGCGGATTGTCGATCTCGACCGTCTGGCCATTGAGCCGAAAGGATGTCAGCGGAACCGGCGTCCCGTCAGCCCGCACCAAGGTCAGCACCAGCGGCGAGACCGGCTCGCTGAAAGTCAGCGAGAACTGCGCTGGGCTCTGTGCCAGCGCCGTGCCGTCGGCCGGGTCGGCTGTGACCAGCGCTGCGTGGGCAAAAGCCTGATTTGGCGCGGTAATGACGGCGAGCAGCACGATCGCGGCCAGCAGGCCAATGGCAAGCCAACCGGCGCGCTTGCCGAACCTGCAGGTCGTCCACCGAAAAGATGCCAGGCTCATGTCAATGTCACAAAGGCGGCGGCGCGCTCTTTCGAACAAAGCGCGCCGCCAAAAAATCATTTCTTCGGCGAAAGCTTGAGGCCGGGCGCCGGATATTCCAGCGCATCCTCATCCTGGCCGCCCGCCGGAATCTCGATCCAGCGCTCGGCAACGCCGTCGCATTCCTGCACCACCGGGAAGTAGAGCATTTGGCCGGCCGGCAGGTCTACCGCCAGAGTCCCGCGGAAGACGAATTCGTCGTAGAATTCGTCCGGCAGGCTGCCGCCGCTCCAGTCGACTTCCTTGACGCCGTTGCTCACCTCTTGACCATGGAGCTGATAGGATTTCTCGTATCTGCCTTTCTTGACCTGCAGCGTCCAGCCCGGCTTCGGCATCGGCTTCACCGAAATCACCCCTTCCGGGATCTGCACGCGCACGGCGGTCGTCGCCTTGCCGTCGCAGCCATGCGGCACGCGCAGGACGGCCTTGTAGGTCGAACCGACCGCCGCCTCCTGCGTTTCGAGTGTGATGTGGGCAAAGGCCGCGCTTGTCCCCAAGACAAAAAACGCGCCGGCCGACAAAAGATATCTGTTCATGATGGTCCCTCAAATTTCGAATTATCCGGATCTGACCGCGTCAGTTGGCGTGCCGGATCAGTTAGCGTGATTGTCCATACCGCCCGTTTCGCCGATGCCTTCCACGGCGAAGTCGACGGTGACGGCGCCGGCCTTCTCGAAGGTCAGCGTGGCTGGAAACGCTTCGCCTTGCTTCGGTTGCCGCTTCAGCCCGACGAACATCAGATGATAGCCGCCGGGTGCCAGCGCGACCTTGCCGCCGGCCGGAATCTCAAGGCCACCGGTGACTGGCCGCATGGTCATGACGCCATCGCTCACGCCCATTTCATGCAGTTCGGCCTTGGCCGAAATTTCCGAGGAAATCGACAGCAGCCGGTCCGGCGAACTGCCGGTGTTGGTGACGGTGAAATAGCCGCCAGCCACTTTGGCGCCGGGCGGTGTGGCGCGCGACCAGGGATGCCCGATCTCGAGGTCCCCAACCCTGAACTCATGCGCGAAAACGGCCTGGGCGCTGACGAACAGGAGGGCGAGGACGAACACGGTGATACCGAGCCGCTCCTCGAAGCTGTGCAGGAAGAGGCTGTTGCGGCCGAACCGCGCGCGGAAAGAATGAGACATGATAGCTCCAAGAACTGAGAAATCGCGCCGTCGGCCGGTCGCGAACAGTTTCGATGTTGAATGAATGCGCTTGCGAAGGCTTTCGCAAGGCGATCTGGAACGGATCAGGCCGACGCCGGCGGCGCGCGCGGATTCGACGGCGAGCGGTCGCGGCTGAAATCGAGGTGCCGGAACGCCGGCAGCACAAACGCGACGGTTTCGACGGGAAAATTGCCGGGCACCATCCCGGCAGCGGGCGGCGGCACGTAAGCAGCCGAGGCCACACCGCAGCCAAGCATGCAGCAGGCCGGCATGTGCTGCTGGTGCGGATCGCCGCCCGGAAGCTGGGCGGCGCCCTCCTGAGTGCAGATGACATTGCCGAAAGCGTCGAGTTGCGAGGCATTCGGGCTTAAGCCGAAGGCGAATGCGCCAAGCACCGACTGGAGCACGAGCAAATAGGCCGCGGCGAACGCGGCCGGCATGCTCCATCGTCTCCGCCGGATATTCAAAGACCTGCCTCTTCACCCAGCAACGGCCAGATATCTAGCACGGGCTTAGCAGGTGGAAAATCGCCAAATCATTGCTGCGGCAACGCGGCGCTTTAAGCCCGGTGCGGCTGCTGGCCTTCCGGTATCGATGTCAGCAGCGTATTGCGCGCCGACTTCAGATGCTTGCGGCAGGCGGCGTCGACCTTGCCGAGATCGCGCGATTTGAGCGCCGCGATATAGGCCAGATGCTCCGTGACGGCCACCTCGTTGCGCTCGCGCTCCTGCGCCTTGTTCCATTGGTAGTGGTAGTGGAAAATCATGGCGATGACGTCGTAGAAATCGACGATGAAGCGGTTATGCGATGCGCGGTGGATCAGCCGGTGAAAGCGCTCGTCGAGTTCCGAGAATTCATTGAAGCGCGTGGCGATCTCGCGCGCCAGCAGGCGATGCTCGCCTTCCAGGAGGTCGAGGTCGGCCCAGACCGGGCTGTCTTCGGGCAGGGCGGCGAAGGCGGCGGCCGAGCGCAATTCGAACATCTCGCGGATTTCGGTCAATTCCAGCGCGAAAGCGCGGGTAAAACCTTTCAGCACCCAATGGCTGTTGCGGCGTTTCTCGATCAGCCCGAAGCGGGAAAAGCGGATCAGGAACTCGCGCACGCTGGTGGTGCCGACGCCGATCTCGCGCGCCAGCTCGAGCTCGTTGATCTGCATGCCGGGCTCGGCGCCGCCGGCAAGCAGCCGCCGCATGAAAGAGCGCTCGATGATCTGCGACAGCGTGTCGGTCTCTTCCTCGGGGAAAAAATCGTCCGGTCGCGGCACGCGCAAAACGGTCTTGCTACGCTTGTTCCAGGCGATCAGCCCCGTCTCTTCCATGCGCGCAAGGATGGTGCGGATCGTCGTGCGGCTGACGCCGAGCAGCGTGCCCAGTTCGGGCTCCGACGGCAGACTTTTCGTTTCATCGAGCAGCCGCAGACCGCGATTGTAGGCGTCCTTGTAGACGTTGTTGCTCTTTGACATCCCCTGCCTCATTGCGCCAGCGCTTGCGGCGGCCGGCTTGAAGCGCAATATGGACAACGTTGCTAGCGCAGGCCCCCAAGAAGCGGAAGCGCTTTTCGGAAGTCAGCCCAGGTTCCAGTGTCCGGCCCTCTGCACATCCATTAAGAACGCACGACGCTTTCGCGAAAAAACAATTGACGCAAAACTGTTTTTTCACGATAAAAGACATTATCTTTTAACAGGCGCGTGTCAATCCGCTCGCACATCCCAGGAACACCCAGGAAACTGCCCGTGAACGCCGCAAACAGCATTCTTCTGTCTCCCGCTGACAATGTCGCGGTCGCCAATGGCCGCATTGAGATCGGCGCGGTGCTGCCGGGCGGCGCCGTTGCCACAGCGTTGATCGAACCCGGGCACAAGGTTGCGATCAAGCCGATCGCCGCTGGCGAGGCCGTGGTCAAATACGCTCAGGCGATCGGCCGCGCCACTGAAGCCATCGCGCCTGGCGAGCATGTTCATTCGCACAATCTGGTCTTCGAGTCCGGGCGTTTGCCGGTGGTGCCGCCGAGCGAAGCCGTGCACGCGACCGAGGCCGATCGCACCCGCACCTTCATGGGCTATCGTCGCGCCGACGGCCGTGCCGGCACGCGCAACTTCATCGGCATTCTCGCCAGCGTCAATTGCTCGGCCACCGTTTGCCACGCCATCGCCGATGAGGCGAACCGCACGCTCCTGCCCAGATATCCGGGGATCGACGGCTTTGTCCCTATCGTTCACGGCCAGGGCTGCGGCATGAGCGCCACCGGCGACGGCATGATGGTGCTACACCGCACGCTTGCCGGCTATGCCCGCCATCCGAATTTCGGCGGCGTGCTGATGGTTGGGCTCGGCTGCGAGGTCAATCAGCTCACCCTCTATGGCCAGAAGGGCGTCGCCGCCGGAAAACGCCATTTCAACATCCAGGAAGCCGGCGGCTCGCGCAAATCGGTCGAGAAGGCGATGCTGGTGTTGGCCGAGATCGCCGAGGAGATCGGCAAGCTTGAGCGTGAGCCGATCCCGGTCAGCGAGATCGTCGTCGGCCTGCAATGCGGCGGCTCGGACGGCATGTCCGGCATAACCGCCAATCCGGCGCTGGGCGCCGCGGTCGACATCCTGGCGGGCGTCGGCGGCATCGGCATCCTCTCCGAGACCACGGAAATCTACGGCGCCGAGCATCTGCTCGCCTATCGCGCGGCGACCCCGGAGATCGCAGCCAAGCTGGACGGCTATGTGAAGTGGTGGGAAGACCATGTCGCCAAGCATGGAGCCTCCATCGACAACAATCCCTCGCCCGGCAACAAGCGCGGCGGCCTGACCACCATTTTGGAGAAGTCGCTTGGCGCGGTCGCCAAGGGCGGCCAGACGCCGCTCAACGGCGTCTTCGGCTATGCCGAGAAGGTCACCGGGCACGGGCTGGTGTTCATGGACACGCCCGGCTACGACCCGGTTTCGGCCACCGGCCAGGTTGCGGGCGGCGCCAACGTCATCGTCTTCACCACCGGCCGCGGCTCCTGCTTCGGCTGCCGGCCGACCCCGTCGATCAAGGTCGCCACCAATTCGACCATGTATCATCAGATGGAAGAGGACATGGACGTGAATTGCGGCGTCATCGCCTCGGGCGAAAAGACCATTGCCGGCATGGGCCGCGAGATCTTCGAACTGATCGTCGAGACGGCTTCCGGCCGCAAGACCAAGAGCGAGGAGTTCGGCTACGGCGACAACGAGTTCGTGCCCTGGCACCTCGGCGCGACCCTCTAGACCAGCCACTAACTGACTTACGACATAGACGGCCAGGCAAATGGCCGGTGGGAGGCTTTGCATGAAGAAACGCTGTGTCGGCAGCACCGCGCTGGAAATAACCGAGGTCAGCTTCGGCGGCGCGGCGGTCGGCGGCCTCTACCGAGCTTGCCCGCGCGAGGCGGCGATGCAGACGCTGCAGGTCGCCTGGGACACCGGCTTGCGCTATTTCGATACGGCGCCCTTCTACGGTTTCGGCCTCTCGGAACGCCGCTTCGGCGATTTCCTGCGCGACAAGCCGCGGGACTCCTACGTGCTGTCGACCAAGGTTGGGCGCTTGTTCCGGCCGGTGCCGGAAGACCAGGTTCCGGACCACTCCTATGTCGATCCGCTGCCCTTTGCGCTCGACTACGACTATTCCTACGACGGCATCATGCGCTCGGTCGAGTTCAGCTATGCGCGGCTTGGCCTCAATCGAATCGACATCCTGTTCGTCCACGACATCGGCGTCTACACGCATGGCGTCGAGAAAACGAAGCTGCATTTCCGCCAGTTGATGGACGGCGGGCTGAAGGCGCTGGAACAACTGAAGTCGTCCAAGGTCATTTCCGCCTACGGCTTTGGCGTCAACGAGGTGCAGATCTGTCTCGATGTGCTGCGCCAGGCGCCGCTCGACTGCATCCTGCTTGCCAGCCGCTATTCGCTGCTCGACCGCACCGCCGAAGCCGAATTGCTGCCGTTTTGCCGACAGCGGCAGACCTCGCTGATCATCGGTGGCGTCTTCAATTCCGGCATCTTGGCGACCGGCCCGGTGCCGGGTGCGCATTTCGACTACCTGCCGGCCACCCAGAACATTCTCGACCGCGTCGGCGCCATGGAAAAAATCGCCGCCGAGGGCGGCTACCCGCTTGCCGCGGCGGCGTTCCAGTTTCCACTGCATGAGCCTGTGGTAGCTTCTGTGCTGACGGGCACCGCCAAACCGGCCAATCTGGCGCGAAATCTCCAACTGCTCGACATCCCGGTGCCCGAAACAGAGTTCGCCAAATATGATCCCTACACGGTCGTACAGAAACTTGGCTGATGCGCTGCGGCCTTCGCCGTTCGCCGGTTAAACGGCGGACGGTGCGATCAGGAGGCGTCACAATCGTACGCCTCAAAAAAGAATGAATATTCCATATTGACTGGTTGGTGGAATTAATATTCCATACCTTTCGAAGAGGATCTGTAGGGTTGGAAATGAGGATCGGCAAGGAGGCCCCTTCCGGTCTAACCATCTGGAGACCGATACGAAACACCGCTTGCGCCGGCCCATCCTATGCACTATCAAAATGCGGTAAATGTTTTTTATTGATAAAGTTCCGTTTGGGCAGCGCCTATCCAAACCGAGCTTCCGCAACGTTCACCGGGCGACTTAGGGAGGAAACCTAATGAAATTCGTGACCAGCATTCTCAACCGCCGCGCATTCGTGGCGCTCGCTGCCGCCTCGATGCTTGCCGGCGTGATGCATTCGGCGCCGGCTTCGGCGGCGGACGTGACCATTCCGATCATCGTCAAGGACACCACCTCTTTCTACTGGCAGATCGTTCTGGCCGGCGCCCGCAAGGCCGGCAAGGACCTCGGCGTCAACGTGCCGGAACTCGGTGCCCAGGCGGAGACCGATGTCAACGGCCAGATCTCGATCCTTGAAAACGCCGTCGCCGGCAACCCGGCCGCCGTCGTCATCGCACCGACCGAAGCCAAGGCGCTCGGCAAGCCGATCGATGAGGCTGCCAGCAAGGTCAAAATCATCGGCATCGACTCCGGCGCCGATTCCAAGGCCTTCACCTCGTTCCTGACCACCGACAACATCCAGGGCGGCCGCGTCGCCGCCGACGGCCTGGCGGCAGCCATCGGCGAGGCCAATGGCGGCAAAGTCGAGGGCGACGTCGCCCTGATCACCGCACTTCCGGGTGCCGGGTCGCTCGAACAGCGCGCCCAGGGCTTCAAGGAGCAGCTTGCCGCCAAATATCCGGGCCTCAAGCTCGTCGCCGACAAATATGCCGACGGCCAGGCCACGACCGGCCTCAACATCGCGACCGACCTGATCACCGCCAATCCGAACCTCAAGGGCATCTTCGCCTCCAACCTGATCATGGCGCAGGGCGTCGGTCAGGCGATCGCCGAGAACAGCCTGGCCGGCAAGGTCGGGCTCGTCGGCTTCGACAGCGACGAGAAGCTGATCAAGTTCCTCAACGACGGCGTCATTTCGGCTCTCGTCGTCCAGGATCCGTACCGGATGGGCTATGACGGCATCAAGACGGCGCTCGCCGCCTCGAAGGGCGAGAAGGTCGAGGCCAATGTCGACACCGGCGCCAACCTGGTCACCAAGGCCAATATGAAGGATCCGAAGATCGACGCGCTGCTCAATCCGAAACTCGACTGAGCATCGCCACAGGCGCACTGTTTCCGGGGCTTTGCCCCGGAAACGACCTACACTCGCGTCAATCGTGAGGCCAATCTGGGAGGATTGTCATGACGTCCACGGCGCAGGAATTGCACCCGGCCCCAACGCTGGAGCCCGGGAGGACGATCCTCGAACTCAAGGGGCTGGAAAAGCGCTATCCCGGCACGCACGCGCTGAAGCCGGTGAACCTCGCCTTCAAGGCCGGAGAGATCCACGCCATCGTCGGTGAAAACGGCGCCGGCAAATCGACCCTGATCAAGCTTCTGACCGGTGTCATGCCGCGCACCTCCGGCGACGTCATCTGGGAGGGCAAGCCGGCAGCGCTGGCGACGCCGCATGAGGCGATGGCGCTCGGCATCAATGCCGTGCATCAGGAGGTCGTTCTGTGCCGCCATCTCACTGTCGCGGCCAACATGTTCCTTGGCGAGGAGGATTCCCGCTTCGGTATCCTGCAGCAGCGGGCCATGGTCAGGCAGGCGCAGAACATCATCGACGATCTCGGCTTCGACCTGCCGGCGCATGTCGTGCTCGGCGATCTCACCATCGGTCAGCAGCAACTGATCGCCGCCGCCCGCGCCACGGTGCGCGGCACCAAGTTCCTCATCTTCGATGAGCCGACCGCCTACCTCACCCGGAAGGAAGCCGACCAGCTGTTCACGCTGATCCGCCGGCTGAAGGGCGAAGGCGTCACCATCATCTACATCAGCCACCGCATGGAAGAGGTGTTCGAGCTCGCCGACCGCGTCTCGGTGCTGCGCGACGGCACGCTTGTCGGCACCAGGAACATCGCCGAGACCAACGACGCCGAGCTGGTCAAGATGATGATCAACCGCTCGATCGAGCAAGTCTACCACAAGGAGCATTTTACCCCGGGCGCGACGCTCCTCGAAGCCAGAAATCTCTCCGGCAAGGGCTTCGAAAATGTCTCGATGACGGTCCGGGCCGGCGAAATCGTCGGGCTCTACGGCCTGATCGGTGCCGGGCGCAGCGAGTTCGTCACCACGCTCTACGGCCGTCATCGCAAGTCGGCCGGCCAGATCCTCTGGGAGGGCAAGGAGGTTCAGGTCAACTCCGAGCATGACGCTATCAGGCTCGGCATGGCGCTGGCGCCGGAAAGCCGCCGTGACCAGGGCCTCTGCCTCAACCTGCCGGTCGGCCTCAATCTCAATCTGCCGATCTACAAGCGCATCTCCAGCAATCTGCTGATCTCCAGCGCACAGGAGAAGACCGAGGCGGATCGCCAGATCGCCAATCTCAGGATCAAGACGCCGACGCGCAACGCGCTCGCCTCCAGCCTGTCCGGCGGCAACCAGCAGAAGATCGTCATCGGCAGATGGCTGGCGCACGGCGCCAAGCTGTTCATCTTCGACGAGCCGACAGTTGGCGTCGATGTCGGCACCAAGGCGGAGATCTACCGTCTGTTCGGCGAACTGTTGTCCAAGGGCGCCGGCATCATCCTGATCTCGTCCTATCTGCCCGAGGTCTATGAACTGGCCGACACGCTGCATGTATTCCGGCGCGGCAAGCTGGTGGCCACGCATGGTTTCCGCACCGCCAATCATGAGGACATTCTCAATCAGGCGCTCGCCGAGAAACAAGAAAAACCGGGAGGACAGATATGAGCACCGAGGCGATCCCGGCCGAAAGGCCGAAACGCAACTATAACGCGCTGTTCGGGCTGACGCTGCTGTCGCTGCTGGTTCTTTTGTGGATCATCCTGTCGGTGGCGACGCCGAGCTTCGCCTCCGCCAACAATATCTCGAACCTGCTGCGGCAGGGCTCGATGATAGCCATCCTAGCGGTCGGCCAGACCTTCGTCATCATCACCGGAGGCATCGACCTTTCCGTCGGCGCCGTGGTCGGCTTCGCCACCGTCATCGTGGCGATGCTGATCAACGCCGGGGTGCCGGTCTTCCTCGCCATCCTGGTCACCTTGCTGGTCGGTGTCGCCATCGGCATGTTCCACGGCTTCGGCATCGTCAGGATGGGCCTGCCGCCCTTCATCATCACGCTGGCGACACTGACCTCGCTGCGTGGCATTGGCCTTTTGATGACCAACGGCAACTCGATCTCGATCAACAACGACGCCTTCCAGTTGTTTTCGCGCAGCTCGTTTCTCGGCGTCCCCAATCTGTTCTGGATGGTGATCCTGGTCGGCATCCCCGCCTACATCTTCCTGCATCACAGCCGCTGGGGCCGGTATCTGTTCTCGGTCGGCTCCAACGCCGAGGCCTCGCGTCTGTCCGGCGTCAATGTCCAGCGCACCATCTACATGGCCTATACGCTGTCGGGCCTGTGTGCGGCTTTCGTCGGCGTGCTGCTCGCGTCGCGCATCGGCATCGGCAATCCGACGCAGGCCGAGGGCTGGGAGTTGCAGGCGATCGCCTCGTCGGTGATCGGCGGCACTTCGCTGTTCGGCGCCGTCGGCTCGGTGCACGGACCGCTGCTCGGCGCCTTCATCCTCGCCACCATCAACAACGGCGCCAATCTCTTGAACGTCAACGCCTTCTGGCAGCGCATCATTACCGGCGTGCTGATCATCGTCATCGTCTATTTCGACGGCCTGCGTCGCCGCGGCAAGTAGACTATCTTTAACAACCGCCGGCCCGGCGATAGCCGACGGGCCGCGGTGCCAAGAACCGACTGGATCAAAGCATGAAAGCCGTCGTCTGCCGCTCGCCCGGTGAGCTTGTTCTGGAAGACCGCCCGGCGCCAGGCACTCCGCCCTCTGGCTGGGCGTTGGTCGCGGTCAGCCATGTCGGCATCTGCGGCACCGACTATCATATCTTCGAGGGCAAGCATCCGTTCCTCGCCTATCCCCGCATCATGGGTCATGAGGTTTCCGGCACTGTGATCGAGGCCGGCGAAGGCGTCGATCTGTCCGTCGGCGAACCAGTGATCATCAACCCCTATCTCGCTTGCGGCAAATGCATCGCCTGCCGGCAAGGCAAGCCGAATTGCTGCGTCAGGATCGAGGTGCTCGGCGTACACCGCGACGGCGCCATGTGCGAACGGATCCTGGTGCCGGCGCAAAATCTCTATCCGGCAAACGGCCTGTCGCTGGCGGATGCCGCCGCCGTCGAATTCCTGGCGATCGGGGCGCATGCCGTGCGGCGCTCGCTGGCGCAGCCAGGCGCGCGCACGCTGGTCATCGGCGCTGGGCCGATCGGCCTCGGCACGGCGCTGTTTGCTCGCATCGCCGGTCTCGACGTGACGCTGCTCGACATGAGCGCGGAGAGGCTGGGTTTCGCCGCAAACGAACTCGGCTTCGCGACCCTCGACGGTTCGCAGGCGTCTGCGACCGATCGGGTGCGGGAGGCGACCGGCGGCGAAGGTTTCGACGTTGTCTTCGATGCCACCGGCAACACCCAGTCCGTCCAGTCGGCCTTCGCCCATGTCGCGCATGGCGGGACGCTGGTCCTGGTCAGCGTCGTCAAGGACGACATCGTCTTTTCCGATCCCGAATTCCACAAGCGCGAGATGACGTTGATCGGCAGCCGCAACGCGCTGCGCGCCGATTTCGACCATGTCGCCGCCTCGATCCGCGATGGCGCCGTGCCGCTGGCGAAGCTCGTCACCCATCGCACGACGCTGGGCGAGACGCCGCGCGACCTCGCCCGCTGGGCGCATGAGAAATCCGGCCTGATCAAGGCGGTGATCGAAGTCGGGTCATAACACGGCAGGCGGTGAGCCCGGCCCGAATGACAACGCCCCGCGCAGGTCGACCCCCACTCCGTCTCGGCTTCGCCGAGCCACCTCTCCCCCGAGCGACGGGGTAGAGGAAGGGTGCGAGCCTATTGCAGCCAACGCTCCTCAACCAGACTCCCTACTTCTCTCGCCGTCAGCGGGCTCCCTTCCTCTCCCTCCGGAGGGGGGAGAGGTGGCTCGGCGAAGCCGAGACGGAGTGGGGGAAGGCGGTCCTCAAACGCCAAGCCGCTGACATGTAAGCGCGACCGAGCTGGTATGATATCAGCGTGGGTCAGATAAATCACGGTCTCGTATAAGGCCGGCACTACCTACAGCGCCGACAGTTTGAGCTCGACGCGCTCAGCCGGAAACCGCGTTTCGGCGAACTGGATCGGCTGGCCGTCCGGCGTGACGTTGACGGCGACCGTGACCAGCACGATGGCGCCGGGCTGCAGATCGAGATCGGCAAGGTCGGCGGCATCCGCATGGCGCGCCGACAGCACCGTCGATTGCCTGAGATAGTCACTGATGCCGAAACGCTGGAGCGAGGCGGTGATCGATCCTGTTTCAGCCATGGCAGCATCGATGCCGGCGAAGCGTCCCGCCTCGAACCAGCCGGTGGCACGCGAGACCGGCTGTCCATCGGCTTCGCCGCGTGTCTCAAGGCGTATCACATTCGAACCCTTGGCAAGCCCCAGCCCTTCGGCGACGCGCCGGCTGGCCGGCTCGACCGCCGATTCGAGCAGTACGCTGCGGCGCTCGGACGCCTGCCCCTGCAAGCCCTCCGAAAAACGGGTACGGGCGCCGATCGGATAGGACAGCCGCTTGCGCGAAAGCACGAAAGTGCCGCGCCCCTGCTCGGCCCTGAGCACGCCATCCTGCACCAGTGCTGCGATGGCGCTGCGCACCGTATGGCGGTTGACACCATAGCGCTCGGCCAGTGCGACTTCCGGCGGCAGCGCGGTATTCTCGGCAAAGTCGCCGACGGCGATCGAATGCAGGATCTGGTCGGCGATCTGCCGCCACAGCGAGACGCCGCTGCGCCGCTCTATGCTGCCGGGCTGCCCGATCATGTCTTGCCCCGATCTTTTTCGCCCGTGTCATGCACCCGTCATAGACACGCATTAGATAATAGGTATAATTTGTATAGTTGTCTATATCAATAGACAAACTTTCGATGCAAGGGAATGTTAACCATGCGAGGACAGGAAGCGCGCGATCAGGCTCAGCGCAAGGCCGTTATGGCAACGCTGGCGCAATCGACCGGCGACGATATCGTCCGTCTGTGGAACGAAGCCGGCCTGCCTTCTGAGGCGGAACTCCTGCGCGGCCCCGAAACCGGCTTGGTCACCGTGCGCGGCCGCATGGGCGGCGGCGGCGCGCCGTTCAACGTTGGCGAGGCGACGGTCACCCGCGCTACCGTCCGGCTCGCCTCCGGACAGGTCGGCCACTGCTACGCGCTGGGCCGTGACAGGCAGAAAGCAAAACTGGCGGCGATCGCCGACGCGCTCTGGCAGGACCCTGCCCTGCGCCGTGAGGTCGAGACCAAACTCATTGCGCCGCTGCAGGCCGCACTGGCCAGCGCACGTGAACGGCGTCGCGCCGAGACGGCGGCAACGAAGGTCGATTTCTTCACCATGGTACGCGGAGAAGACTGATGGACATCGTAACGCAAGCGATCGAAGGCGGCTTTGCCGATCCGGTGTTCAACGCCCAGACGGTGTTCCGCGCCGTGATGGATGCGATGGCGCGGCCGGGCACCCTGCAGCCTCTGCCGGTCTTTGCCCGCCCGCCGGCGCCGCTGTCAGCCACCGCGGGCGCCATTGCGCTGGCGCTGTGCGACAACGACACGCCGCTGTGGCTCGACCCCGTTTTGCAGGCCCCGGCAGCGGTGAAATCCTGGCTCGGCTTCCACACCGGCGCGCCCCTGGCCAACACGCCGGCCGATGCGCATTTCGCGCTGATCGCCACGCCGGCCGAAATGATGGCGCTCGACGGCTTCTCACAAGGCACCCAGGATTATCCCGACCGCTCCACGACGCTGATCCTGCAAGTCGGCGATCTCGTTTCAGGTGCCCCTCTGTTGCTCGAAGGTCCCGGCATCGAAAAGACTGCAAGCATCGCGCCGGCGCAGATGCCGCGCCATTTCGTCGAACAGTGGAAGCAGAACAACCAACGCTTTCCGCGTGGCGTCGACATCGTCCTCGCCACCCCGGACGGCGTTGCCTGCCTGCCGCGCACGACGCGCATCAAGACGATGGAGGCGTGATATGTATGTCGCGGTAAAAGGCGGCGAAGCGGCCATCGCCAACGCCCACAGCCTGCTCGCCGACCGCCGGCGCGGCGACCGTTCCGTGCCGGCGCTTCGCCTCGACCAGATCGTCGAGCAACTGGCGCTCGGTGTCGACCGGGTGATGAGCGAAGGCTCGCTCTACGACAGGGAATTGGCGGCGCTCGCCATCGTCCAGGCGCGCGGCGACATGATCGAGGCGATCTTCCTGGTTCGCGCCTATCGCACGACGCTGCCGCGCTTCGGCTACACACGGGCGATCGACACCGGCGCGATGCTGGTCGAGCGGCGTGTCTCGGCGACCTACAAGGATCTTCCCGGCGGCCAGCTTCTCGGCCCGACCTTCGACTACACCCACCGGCTGCTCGATCCCGAGCTTGCCGCGGGCGGCGACGTCGCCGAGCCGCAGCAGCGTGCCAGCGAGGCGGAAGCCATGCCCCGTGTCTCCGCCATCCTCGCCCGCGAAGGCCTGATCGAGCCCGACGGCGACATGCCGCAGGACCATGTCCCCGGCGACATCACCCGCGAGCCGCTAGAATTTCCAATGGCGCGCGACATCCGCCTGCAGGCGCTGTCACGCGGCGACGAGGGTTTTTTGTTGGCGCTCGGCTACTCCACCCAGCGCGGCTATGCCCGCAACCATCCCTTCGTCGGCGAGGTTCGCATCGGCGAGGTCGAGCTGGAACTCGACGTGCCGGAGCTGCCCTTCGCCGTACCGCTCGGCTCCGTGCGTGTCACCGAGTGCCAGATAGTCAACCAATTCAAGGGCTCAGCCAAGGCGCCGCCGCAATTCACCCGCGGCTACGGCCTCGTCTTCGGCCAGAGCGAGCGCAAGGCGATGGCCATGGCGCTGTGCGACCGGGCGTTACGTGCTTCGGAATTCGGCGAAGATGTCGTCGCCGCAGCCCAGGACGAGGAGTTCGTCATCTCGCATTCCGACAATGTCCAGGCGACCGGCTTCGTCGAGCATCTGAAGCTGCCGCACTATGTCGACTTCCAGGCCGAGCTCGACCTGGTGCGCCGCATGCGCGCCGAGCATGATGCTCGCGAAAACGCCGGCAAAGCCGAGGAGAAAAGGGAGGCAGCGGAATGACCGCACAACCGACCGACATCGCCACCTACAACTTCGCCTATCTCGATGAGCAGACCAAGCGGATGATCCGCCGGGCGATCCTCAAGGGCATCGCCATTCCCGGCTACCAGGTGCCGTTTGCCTCACGCGAAATGCCGATGCCCTATGGCTGGGGCACTGGCGGCGTCCAGGTCACCGCTTCGATCATCGGCCCGGACGATGTGCTGAAAGTCATCGACCAGGGCGCCGACGACACCACCAATGCGGTTTCGATCCGTGCCTTCTTCAAGAAGGTCGCCAATGTCGCCGTCACCACCGAGACGGCGAAGGCGACCATCATCCAGACCCGCCACCGCATCCCAGAACATCCGCTGACATCAGGCCAAGTGCTGGTCTTTCAGGTGCCGATTCCCGAACCTTTGCGCTTCCTCGAGCCGCGCGAGACCGAAACGCGGAAAATGCATGCGCTGGAGGAATACGGCCTCATGCATGTGAAGCTCTACGAGGACATTGCCAGGCACGGCCGCATCGCCACCACCTACGCCTATCCGGTCAAGGTCGAGGGCCGCTATGTGATGGATCCCTCGCCGACGCCGAAATTCGACAATCCGAAGATGCATCGTTCGCCGGCTTTGCAGCTATTTGGCGCCGGCCGCGAAAAGCGCATCTATGCGCTGCCGCCTTTCACCGATGTGGTCAGCCTCGACTTCGAGGACCATCCGTTCGAGGTGCAGACCTTCGACCAGCCCTGCGCGTTGTGCGCGGCTGAGAACGTCTATCTCGACGAGGTCATCCTCGACGATCATGGCGGCCACATGTTCGTGTGCTCCGACACCGATCATTGCGAGAAGCGGCGCGAACAAGGCCATCGCGGCCGCCTTGCGCCTGAAACCCCTCTTGCCCTGGAAAAAACGGAGCCGGCGCAATGACCGACGAGCCGCTGCTGCGCGTTTCAGCGCTCTCCAAATTCTATGGCTCGCGCGTCGGCTGCGAGAACGTCACCTTCGACCTGTGGCCGGGCGAGGTGCTGGCGGTGGTCGGCGAATCCGGTTCCGGCAAGACGACGCTGCTCAACTGCCTGTCGACCCGGCTGCTGCCGAGTTCCGGCGCCGCCAGCTACCGCATGCGCGACGGCCAGTTTCGCGAGCTCTACCGGATGAGCGAGGCCGAGCGCCGCTTCCTGATGCGCACCGACTGGGGCTTCGTCCACCAGAACCCCGCCGACGGACTGCGCATGACGGTGTCCGCCGGCGCCAATGTCGGCGAGCGGCTGATGGCGGTGGGCGACCGTCACTATGGAAAAATCCGCGCCACTGCCGTCGACTGGCTGTCGCGCGTCGAGATTGACGAAGACCGCATCGACGACGAGCCGCGCGCCTTCTCCGGCGGCATGCGCCAGCGCCTGCAGATCGCCCGCAACCTGGTCACCGGGCCGCGGCTGGTGTTCATGGACGAGCCGACCGGCGGCCTCGACGTCTCGGTGCAGGCACGCCTGCTCGATTTGTTGCGCGGGCTGGTCACCGATCTTGGCCTCGCGGCCATCGTCGTCACCCACGACCTCGCGGTGGCGCGGCTTTTATCGCAACGCATGATGGTGATGAAGGATGGCCGCGTCGTCGAAAGCGGCCTCACCGACCGCGTGCTCGACGATCCGCGCGCGCCTTATACGCAATTGCTGGTTTCCTCGATTTTGCAGGTTTGACGATGGCGCCAAGTCACCCCCCTCTGGCCTGCCGGCCATCTCCCCCTCAAGGGGGGAGATTAGCAGCTTTCATGCCTCGCCCCTTCTGCAACGCAGGAGAATGGCGAAACCGAATACGACAGCCGATCTCCCCCCTTGAGGGGGAGATGGCCGGCAGGCCAGAGGGGGGTGCTGTCCCGCCAACGAACGACGATTGGAGCACCTTCTGATGGCAACCCCTCTCGTCGTCTCCGATGTCGCCAAGAGCTTCACCATGCATCTGCGCGACGGCATCAAACTGCCTGTCGTCGCCGGCGTCTCGTTCTCGATCAGGAGCGGTGAATGCGCAGTGCTCGGCGGCCCCTCTGGCGCCGGCAAGAGCTCGATCCTGAAGATGCTCTACGGCAACTACGCCGTCGACGCAGGCCAGATCATCGTCCAGCACGAGGATGGGCTCATCGATCTCGCAACGGCCAGCCCGCGCACCGTGCTTGCCGTGCGCCGGCTCACGATCGGCTATGTCAGTCAGTTCCTGCGCACCGTGCCGCGCGTCTCCGCCCTCGACGTTGTCGCCGAACCGCTGGTCGAGCGCGGCGCGGACCGTGAGGTCGCGCGCAATAAGGCGCGCGCCTTGCTGGCGCAGCTCAACCTGCCCGAAAAACTCTGGATGCTGCCGCCGGCGACCTTTTCCGGCGGCGAGCAGCAGCGCGTCAACATCGCGCGCGGCTTCATCACCGAGCATCCGATCCTGCTGCTCGACGAGCCGACCGCCTCGCTCGATGCCAGGAACCGCGACGTGGTGATTGCGCTGATCGCGGCCAAGAAGGCGGCCGGCGTCGCCCTGCTTGGCATCTTCCACGACCACGACGTGCGCGAGGCGGTAGCCGACCGCGTCATCGACGTGACCGCTTTTGCCGCCGGGAAAATCGCCGCATGACCAGAAAACTGTCGGAAGCGCCGCTTGTCCACGAGACGGCGGAAGTCGAGAACTCGACGCTTGGCCGCTGGACCGAGATCGCCGACCGCTGCCGGGTTTCGGAAAGCACGCTGGGCGACTATTCCTACATGATGCAGGACTGCGGCGTCTGGTGCGCGACGATCGGCAAATTTGCCAACATTGCCGCCAATGTGCGCATCAACGCCACCAACCACCCGATCTGGCGGCCGACGCTGCACCATTTCACCTACCGCGCCTCGGACTATTGGGACGACGCCGAGCACGAGAGCGAATTCTTCGCTCAGCGTCGCGCCAAGCGCGTCACCATCGGCCATGACACCTGGCTTGGCCACGGCTCGACCATCCTGCCCGGCGTCACCGTCGGCGATGGCGCGGCGGTCGGCGCCGGCGCCGTGGTGTCGAAGGACGTCGCGCCCTATACCATTGTCGGCGGCGTGCCGGCGAAACCGATCCGCGAACGCTTCGACCGCCGCACGGCGGAACGTTATCAGGCGCTCGCCTGGTGGGATTGGGACCATATCAGGCTGCGCGCCGCGCTCGACGATTTTCGCGCGCTTTCGGCGGAAGCGTTTCTGGAAAAGTACGGCTGACCACAGGACGAACCCGCCCGTTTCACACCTCTGACACATGACTCGGACAAAGGCGGTCTTTCCCTGGAGATCGCCATGCCCATCAAACCTTCGCTCGCCGGATTCTTTGCCGGCTCGAACCCGAACCCTCCCGTGCATCTCGGCACGCGCTACGACACGTCAGGCAATTTCCTGACCGAGCCCGGCAACACGGTCGTCTGCCATCTCGTCAGCGGCTCAGCTTCCGAAACGGCGGTCATCGAAGTGCGTGAGCGGATGCGCGTTATGCCCGATGCCGACAGGCTGGCCTTCACGCCGATCTCCAGCCTGCATATGACGCTGTTCCAGGGCATCATCGAATATCGCCGCCGGCTTCCCTACTGGCCTGAGGATGTGCCCCTCGACACAAGCATCGACGACATGACTCGGCTCTATCTGGAGCGCCTGAATGGCGTCGGGGACCATGGCGCGTTTAAAGTCAGGGTTGTCGATGTCGTGCCGACCGGGCTTACCGTTACCGGCGTGTCGGACCAGGACGAGCGCATCATGCGCGCGTGGCGCGATGCCCTGTCGGTGCCGTTCGGATACCGGCATCCCGATCACGACAGCTACACTTTCCACATAACTTTCGCCTACCAGATCCGGCGCCTCGACGACGAAAGGGCCTCGCAATGGCAACAGCTATTCGATGACTGCCTCTCGCTGCTCGCCCTTCAGGCTCCAGTGATCGAGCTGCGGCCTCCGGCATTTTGCAGCTTCAAGGACATGAAGTATTTCGAGGAGCTTCTTGTCCTGGGCTGACGGCGCGACGTCTCTGCCTGTGGGCAGTAACAAAACTGACATCAATCCGACACCGCAGGTTCATGCGGCTGCGCTAGCGAGGGTCAACGGACCTTCAACTGCGACTGGACTGGAACCTGCCCCATGTCAGCAACCTCAGCCACGCTTGAAATCCGCGGCGTCACCCGCCGGTTTGGCAAGAACACCGCCGTCAGCAATGTCGATATCTCGATCCCGCATGGTCAGATGGTCGGCATCATCGGCCGTTCCGGTGCCGGCAAGTCGACGCTTTTGCGCATGATCAACCGCCTCATCGATCCCAGCCAAGGGTCGATTTTCTTTGACGGCGCCGAAGTCTCCAGCCTGCGCGGCTCGCTGCTCAGGCGCTGGCAGCGCGACTGCGCCATGATCTTCCAGCAGTTCAACCTGGTGCCGCGTCTCGACGTGCTGACCAACGTCTTGCTCGGCCGGCTCAATCACCGCTCGACCGTTGTCAATCTGCTCGGTGTCTTTTCTCGCGACGAACGGGCCCAGGCGATCGCGGCGCTCGAGCGTCTCGACATTGCCCGCACGGCGCTGCAGCCGGCCGGCACCTTGTCCGGCGGCCAGCAGCAGCGCGTTGCGATTGCCCGTGCCATGATGCAGCAGCCGAAGGTGATCCTTGCTGACGAGCCGATCGCCTCGCTCGACCCGCTCAACGCCAAGGTGGTTATGGATTCGCTGCAGGACATCAATCTGCGCGAGGGCATCACCGTCGTCACCAATCTGCACACGCTGGATACCGCGCGCACCTATTGCAACCGCATCATCGGCATGGCCGCCGGCAAGGTCGTGTTCGACGGCCCACCCGAAGACCTCAACCGCGAAGCCGTGCGCATGGTCTACGGCGCCGACAGCAATGGCGGCGAAATCTCCGAGGCCATCACCTCGACCAGCGTCACCATCAAGCAAAAAATCGCCGCATCCGCCGGACCGCTCGAGCCCGCATTTCCGGGCTACTAGTTCCATGATCCCGACAAGTGGATACCGGTATCCGGAAACGATCATGGACAAGCAAAAGAGCGCCTGGATCGCCGGCCCACGTCAAGGGCGCTGTCAAAATTCGAACGCTACCGGCGCGATGCCGGAACCAACAGGAGAGACGCGACATGTTTAGAAAGATGCTTTTCGGTGCTGTTTCCATCATCGCCATGGCGATGGGCGCGGTTCAGGCACAGGACCTGAAGGAATTCCGCGTCGGCATTCTGGGCGGCGAGAACGAAGCCGACCGTCTGCGCAACTACCAGTGCTTCGCCGACCACATCAAGGAAGTGCTGGGCGTCGAGAAAGTCTCGCTGTTCCCGGCCGCCGACTACGACGGCGTCATCCAGGGCCTGCTCGGCGGCACGCTTGACTATGCCGAGCTCGGCGCTTCCGCCTATGCCAAGATCTATCTCGAAAACAAGGACGCGGTTGAGCCTATCCTGACGACGGTCCAGACCGACGGTTCGACCGGCTATCATTCGGTCATGGTCGCCCGTGCCGATTCCGGCATCAAGACGCTCGCCGACATGAAGGGCAAGAAACTCGGTTTCGCCGATCCCGATTCGACGTCGGGTTACCTGATCCCGGTCACTTCACTGCCCAAGGACATCGGCATGGATGTGAAGAGCTACTTCGCGTCGACCGGTTTTGGTGGCGGCCATGAACAGCTCGTCCTCGAGGTCCTGAAGGGCACCTTCGATGCCGGCACCACCTGGGCTTCCGGCGTCGGCGACTTCAAGGACGGCTACAGCTCGGGCAATCTGCGCAAGATGGTCGACAAGGGCGTCCTCAAGATGGACGATCTTGTCGAATTGTGGCAGTCGCCGATGATCCCGAACGGCCCGCTGGTGCTGCGTGCGTCGATCGATGCCGGCGCCAAACAGAAGGTCACCGATTTCCTGACCAAGCTTCCGGAAACCGATCCAGCCTGTTTCTCGGCGATACAGGGCGGCGACTTCAAGGGCTATTCGCCGGTCACCCCGGAATTCTATCAGGCAATCATCGACGCCCGTAAGGCGAAGATCGGCTCGTAAGTAAACTGCCACAACGCCGCCGGGGCCATGTGCCGCCGGCGGCGTTGCCGCATCATGGGCCAAGGATCGATAAATGAGTGCGACCGACGTTTACCGTGCGCCTGCGCTTTCACCGGAGGGAGCCACTGTCGAGCGGCACTGGCGCGACCTCGCCGCCCGCCGGCGCCTTTACACGATCGGAGGCCTGGTTTTCCTGTTTCTCGCGCTCTCTGGCTCGCTCTGGTTCGCCAACGAAACCAACGCCGGAAAGTTCTTCGACCGCCTTCCATATATCGCCGACTTTTTCACGGAATTGAAGCCGCGCGACTGGTTCGATCCGGTGCGCGCGCTGTTCGACCTGCCGTCCCCCTACGACGATGGCAGCCTCAAGTTCGACTACCCCGAAGGCCGGGTCTACCTGACCCAAAGCATCTACGTTCCGGAATACTTCTACCGGATGATCGAGACGCTGAACATTGCCCTGTTTTCGACGCTGGTGGGCTCCACATTCGGTTTCCTGCTCTGCTTCCTGGCTGCGGGCAATATCACGGCCAGCCGCTGGCTCCGTTTCACCACGCGCCGCTTCCTTGAAATTGTCCGCGCCTTTCCGGAAATCGTCATCGCCGGCTTCTTTCTGGCGGTCTTCTCGCTAGGACCCATTCCGGCGATCCTCGCGGTCAGCATCCACACCGTCGGCGCACTCGGAAAAATGTTCTTCGAAGTGGTCGAGAATGCCGACATGAAGCCTGAAGAAGGTTTGCGAGCCGTTGGCGCCAACTGGGTCGAACGCGTGTGGTTCGGCATCGTGCCTCAGGTTCTGCCCAACTTCATGAGCTATTTCCTGCTCCGCTTCGAGATCAATGTGCGCGCTTCGACCATTCTCGGCGCCGTCGGCGCCGGCGGCATCGGCGAATCCCTGCGTCTTTCGATCAGCCGGGGCCATGAGGCCAAGACCATCGCCATCGTCTTCCTGCTGTTCTGCACGATTGTCGCCGTCGATCAGTTTTCGGCGTGGCTGAGACATCGTCTTGTCGGCCGGCAAGCGTTCGCATACGGGCGCGGAGAGTAATGCGATGAACGCCGACGCCATCAACGACATCGCCACTCGCCATCCGAATGCGTTCCGGCGATCCCTATGGAAGCGCTACGCCACCCCGCTCGGTATCGTTCTCTGCATCCTCTACACATTCTATTGCGCGTGGTTCTTCTCGATCGTCACCGTTCTCGAAAAAGCGAACTGGAACCTTGCCGGCGCGTATCTCGCCGACTGGGTGTCTTACGAAATCCGGCCTGACATCGAATTCAAAGACAACCATCTGACGATCGACTACTCCCGCTTTTCCAAGCTGGGATCCAATCCAAATCCCGACTGGGTGGCCAAGCAGATGGCGGTGATCGAGCGGCGGGTCGACGCAGCGCCAGCACCGGCGAGCGCGACCGGCAAGTCGTCGCAGGATTCGTTTATGGCGCCTGGCGCGCCGACCGCCGAGAATCCAGCCGTCCCGTCAGGCCAATCCGCTCCGGCTGTGCCTGAAACGGTGCGCGAAAACGCCGTCGTGGCCGCGACTGTCACTCTTGGCAATGGTCAGATCGCCATCGCGCCAGACCTTGTCACCGTGACGCGCGGCGCCGAAAGCGTCATTTTCGACATTGCCAAGGACAGCTCTGTGACGCCGCGCACACCGCTGCCTGACTGGATCGAGCAGCGCAGGCCAGGCTCGACAGCCTATGTCTCGTTCGGATTTCTCGGTCGCGCTGAAGTCCAAAACGACGAAGTCGTTGCCTGGAGGCGTTTCTTCGGCTGGGCCAATTTCGTGTTCGACACGAACTCGCCATTCTGGGGAAAGCCGTTCGGCGAGGTCGCTTCACTGATTATCTCCGGAGCACGCATCGATCCGTCGCGATCAAACGCGGCGCTCGCCTGGGACAACATCCTCAACAACGCCGAGTGGCAGCACGGCGACGTCTGGCTGAAGCTTTTGCAGACCGTCGTCATGGCTTTCGTCGGCACGGTGCTGGCATCGATCGTCGCCTTTCCGCTCGCCTTCCTGGCTGCGCGCAACGTCACGCCGAGCCGGATTGCCAACCAGGCAACAAAACGCTTCTTCGATCTCCTGCGCTCGGTCGACATGCTGATCTGGGCGCTGTTCTTCACGCGTGGCTTCGGTCCGGGGCCGCTGGCCGGCATGTCGGCGATCTTCTTCACCGACACCGGAACCCTGGGCAAGCTCTATTCCGAGGCGCTGGAAAACATCGACGACAAGCAGCGCGAGGGCATCCGCTCGGTTGGCGCCACGCCGGCAATGGTGCAGCGCTATGGCGTGCTGCCCCAGGTTCTGCCGGTATTCCTTAGCCAATCCCTCTATTTCTGGGAATCGAACACGCGGTCAGCGACGATCATAGGCGCTGTCGGCGCCGGCGGCATCGGCCTGAAATTGTGGGAGGCCATGCGCACCAACACCAATTGGGCCAATGTTTTCTATATGGTTCTGTTGATCCTGGTTGTCGTCTTTATCTTCGACAACATTTCCAGTTTTCTCCGCCGCAAACTGATGGGATCGGTCGGAAACGGCAACGAGGAGCGGCGCGAGCGAGCGCCCGCCGGCCTGCCGCCGGCAGCTCGGGTCGCCTGAGAGGAAGGCTTAGCTGCGTGCTAAGCACCAGCCCTCTTCCAGCCGCTCTTGATGTGCTTGTAGCCGTCGCGATAGACGGCTTCCGGACTTTCCGAAAAGTCGCGCCAGACCTTGGTTGCCGCCGCCAAATCTCTGAGCGAGCGGCCGAAGGCCTCGATCGTCAGCCAGTCGTCATAGCCGCTCTTGCGGATGGCCGAAAACGTCTCCTTCCACGGAATGTGGCCGCGCCCAGGCACGCCGCGATCGTTCTCCGAAATATGGATATGGACGATATTCCTGCGGTTGCGCGTATAGGCGCCGATCGGGTCGGCTTCCTCGATATTGGCGTGGAAGGTGTCGTACATCGCCTTGATGTGCGGCCGGTCGATTGCGTCGACATGCTCCGACAAGTCGTCCATCGTGTTGAGCAGATAGCATTCGAAGCGGTTGAGTGCTTCCAGCCCGATGGTGACGTTCTTGTTGCCGGCATGGTCGCCGATGGCGCGTTGCGAGGCAACGGAGCGCTTCTTCTCCGCCGCCGTCGGCCCACTGCCGGAAAAGGCGCCGAGTGTCGAATGCAGCGGGCCGCTCAGCGTGCTGGCGCCGAGCGCAGCGGAGCAGTCGATCGCCCATCTCATATAATCGATGCCGGCCTTGCGCGTTCCGCCATCGGCCGAGATCAGATTCATCGCCGGATCGCCCATTGCCGAAACCGCGGTGCGCTCCAGTCCGATGCGGTCGAGCAGCGCGCCAAGTTTTGTGTAGTCGTCGGGCGTGCCGGAAAAGACCGGAATCTCGACACCATCAAAGCCGGTCGCCTTGATATCTCTGAGCAATGACTCGTGTTTCTTCGATACGGCCGTCGTCCACAAAAACATGCACATGCCGATTTTCATCGACGCTCCCTCCCCTTTGACAGCCGGCTGGCTCCTCCGCCGACTTCGCCACAAGCCCCCTCATCCGGCCGCTTCGCGGCCACCTTCTCCCCGCTGGGGAGAAGAGGCAGACGCCAGCGCCGGCGATCTCCTCTCCCCTCGGGGAGAGGTCGGATTGCCCCGAATTGCCCTTGCAATTCGGCTGGCAATCCGGGTGAGGGGGCTTCCCGTTAACCGGGCGCAGCGATTAAAGCTTCGTCCAGGCTCCATTCTTCTTCGACGACTTCACGCAGGCCTCGATGAAGGCCATGCCTTCGACGCCATCCTGTATGGTCGGGAAGACGACATCCTTAGCCGGCTTGCCGCCTTTGCGGCGCGCCGCTCGGATGGCGCGGGCGGCCTCCTGGTAGATGTTGGCGAAGCCTTCGAGATAGCCTTCCGGATGGCCTGACGGAACCCGGCTGACGCGCCCGGCGACGGGCAGCGCGCCGGCGCCATTTCGGGTGATCAACTGCTTCGGCTGGCCGAACGGCGTGTACCAGAGATAGTTCGGGTCGGCCTGCACCCATTCAAG
The DNA here is from genome assembly GCF_003952585.1 of Mesorhizobium sp. M6A.T.Cr.TU.016.01.1.1. NCBI lineage: Bacteria > Pseudomonadati > Pseudomonadota > Alphaproteobacteria > Hyphomicrobiales > Phyllobacteriaceae > Mesorhizobium > Mesorhizobium sp. M6A.T.Cr.TU.016.01.1.1. The sequence goes on along the minus strand of NZ_CP034452.1, from coordinate 3,045,599 downwards.
ACCGCCCTTCGAGCCATAGATGCGCAGCTTCAGCCCGTTCTCGTGGCCGGGCGCCACCTGGCTCGCCCAGATCATGCCCTTGGCCGGGTGCGACTTGCCGACCGGCTTGAAGCGCAGCATCACGTTGACATTGTCGTCGAGCTGCCGCCCCGGCACGAAGGCATCGAGATCTGCCGATAGCGAATCGAGTTCCAGCCCGCAGACGAAGCGCGCGAGATTGTAGGCATGCGTGCCGATGTCGCCCAGCGCACCGCCAGCACCTGCCTGCTTGGGGTCGGAGCGCCAGGACGCCTGCTTCTGGCCGGTGGCGGCGAGGTCTTCGGTCAGCCAGTCCTGCGGATATTCCGACTGCACGATCCGGATGTCGCCGAGCTGCCCCTTGGCCACCATCTCGCGCGCCTGCCGTATCATCGGATAGGCGGTGTAGTTGTGGGTGAGCACAAAGACCTTGCCGGTCTTTTCAACCAGTGCCGCCAGCTTCTTCGCTTCCGCCAACGTCGTCGCCAGCGGCTTGTCGCAAATGACGTGAATGCCGGCTTCGAGAAATGCCTTCGCCGCCGGCACGTGCACATTGTTGGGCGTGACGATGGCTACCGCTTCGATGCCGTCCGGTCGCTTGGCCTCGGCCTTGGCCATCTCAGCGAAAGAGCCGTAGCTGCGCGTAGGATCGAGCCCGAGTTCCGCGGCGGACGCTTTCGCACGCGCCGGATCCGACGATAAGGCACCTGCCACCAGCACGAACTCATTGTCCATGCGCGCCGCGATCCGGTGCACGGCACCGATGAAGGCGCCTTGCCCGCCGCCGACCATGCCGTAGCGGATCGGGCCGCCTCCCGTTTCCGACTTCGATGCGCCGACCATGATTTTCTCCCTCGTCGTTGCTTACCTCCCCCTTGAGGGGAGGTCGATCCGCGCAGCGGATCGGGTGGGGTCGCCGGGCATGGATCTCGGCATGGACCGACCCCACCCGGCCCTTCGGGCCACCCTCCCCTCGAGGGGGAGGGACAGCGGCGTTAAATTCCCATCATGGCGCGCAGCACCTTTTTGTCGGTCGCGCCGCCGGCGAAATCGTCGAAGGCCTTTTCCGTCACCCGGATGATGTGGTGCTCGATGAAGGGCGCGCCTTCGGCCGCGCCGTCCTCCGGATGCTTCAGGCAGCACTCCCATTCCAGCACCGCCCATGAATCATAGTCATATTGAGCAAGCTTGGAGAAGATGCCGCCGAAATCCACCTGCCCGTCGCCGAGCGAGCGGAAACGCCCGGCCCGGTTTGTCCAACTCTGATAGCCGGAGTAGACGCCTTGCCGGCCGGTCGGATTGAACTCGGCATCCTTGACGTGGAACGCCTTGATCCGCTCGTGATAGATGTCGATGAATTCGAGGTAGTCGAGCTGCTGCAGCAGGAAATGCGACGGGTCGTAATTGATGTTGCAGCGCTTGTGGCCGCCCACCGCGTCGAGGAACATCTCGAACGTCGCGCCGTCGAACACGTCTTCGCCCGGATGGATCTCGTAGCCAAGGTCGACGCTATTGTCCTCATAGACATCGAGGATCGGCTTCCAGCGTTTGCCGAGTTCAGAAAATGCTTCCTCGATCAATCCCGCCGGCCGTTGCGGCCACGGATAAAGGTAGGGGAAGGCCAACGCTCCACAGAATGACACCGACGCCTTGAGCCCAAGATTTTTCGAAGCCTTGGCGCCGAACTTCATCTGTTCGACCGCCCACTGCTGCCTGGCCTTCGGATTGTTGTGAACCGCAGGCGGCGCGAAGCCGTCGAACTGCGCGTCATAGGCCGGATGCACTGCCACCAGCTGCCCCTGCAGGTGGGTCGACAGCTCGGTGATCTCGACGCCGGCCTCGGCGCAGATGCCCTTCACCTCGTCGCAATACGCCTGGGAAGACGCCGCTTTCTCGAGGTCGAACAGCCGGCTGTCCCAGGTCGGGATCTGCACGCCCTTGTAGCCCAGGCCGGCCGCCCATCTGGTGATCGACGGCAGCGAGTTGAACGGCGCGGCATCGCCCGCGAACTGCGCCAGAAACAGCCCAGGCCCCTTCATTGTCGACGGCATCGGCATCCTCCCTAATTTTTCCACGACCAAGCATAGCGCCGATTGAAAGCAGGGCCAGCCTCTTTGGTCTTTTCGCACAGTGCGTTACGCACCGCTATTCTGGTATTACCAAATGTCGAAATCTCGTCAAGCCACCTTGCTTGCCGTCCGAAGCCTGCAACCATGCCGAGTTTCGCGACATATTGCAATGTAATCAATGAGGTAAACCGGCCACCAGAGCGAAAATCCTGCACTTCTTGCCGTTCAGATCAAATTGCTGTAGACCTCGCTTCAGGCCCAATTGGTCGAACCAGTTCACGAAGAACGCTGGAGCGCCTTGGGGAGGAATCGTGCTGCGCGCTCCGATGGGTGCGTTGCAGGCGAGCTGTTACAGGCGAATTCTGGGAAGGACAGACCATGCATCTTTCGACGCACAACTGGATGCGGGCGGAACCATTGGAGACGACGCTCAAGCGCATCAAGAAATTCGGCTATGAGTCGATCGAGATTTCCGGCGAGCCCGAGCAATACAAGACCAACGAGACGCGTGCGCTCCTGAAGGAGCACAGCATCCGCTGCTGGGGGCGGTGACGTTGATGCTGGGCGAGCGCAACCTCGCCGCCAAGGACCAGGGCCAGCGCGAGCGCTCCGTGCAGTACGTCAAGGACGTGCTGACCATGGTCAGCGAGCTCAATGGCGAGATCATCACGCTCGTTCCCGCCACCGTCGGCAAGGTGGTGCCTGATGGAACCGAGGAAGAAGAATGGAAATGGGTGGTCGACGCCACCAGAGAATGCTTCACCCATGCCAAGAAGGTCGGCGTCAAGATCGCGGTCGAGCCGCTCAACCGCTTCGAGACCTATCTGTTCAACCGCGGCGCCCAAGCGCTGGCGCTGGCCGATGCGGTCAGCCCCGAATGCGGTGTCTGCCTCGACGCCTACCACATCCATATGGAAGAGTTTAACGTCTATGATGCCATCCGGCAGGTCGGCAAGCGCCTGTTCGACTTCCATGTCGCCGACAACAACCGTTTCGCCGCCGGACTCGGGCAGATCGACTGGCCGAAGATCGTCGGCACGCTGAAGGAAGTCGGTTACGACGGCGCGCTGACCAACGAGTTCGTCGCCCCTGTCGACCGCACGCCGGCCGCTCCCTATCCCGACATGGTCGAGCGCAATCCGGTCGACATCTCGCCGGAGCAGCTCAAGTTCATTCAGGACCATGGTTCCAGCGTGCTGACGGAGAAATTCTACACCGACCAGATGCGCATCAACGCTGAAACGCTGCTGCCGCTGATCAAGTAATCGATCGTCTGGAAATGAGCCTTTCCGCCCTGACGGCGGCCCCTAACGGCGGCAAGGCAGAGGATGAACATGCGCATCAAGACGGTCCAAGCCTGGTGGGTCCGCGTACCGATCGAAGCCGCGAAGCAGCACCGCAGCGACTTCGGTCAGGTGACGACGTTCGACGCCGCCATCCTGCGCATCGAGACCGACGATGGGCTGGTCGGTTGGGGTGAAGGCAAGAATGCCGCCGGCAGCACCGGCAGCTATGGCGCCCTCGTCCACATGCTGAACCACGAGGTCGGCCCGCAGCTGATTGGCTGCGATCCGGCTGACATCGGGGTGATCTGGGAGATGCTCTACAATGGCGTGCGCCACGACAGCGCCGCGCAAAACGGCCACGCCATGCCGCAACTGGCGCGGCGCGGCATCAGTGTCGCGGCGATCAGTGCCGTCGACATCGCATTGTGGGATATTCTGGGCAAGTCGCTGGGGGTGCCGGTCTGGCGGCTGCTCGGCGGCCGCAAGCTCGAACGCATGCCGGCCTACGCTTCCGGCGGCTGGGCCTCCACCGAAGCGATCGGCGACCAGTTGAAATCCTATATCGCCAAGGGCGGCTTCAAGGCGCTGAAGATGCGGATCGGCGCGATGGACGGCACCCCGCACAATTCCGCCGCCCGCGTCCGCGCCGCCAGACAGGCGCTCGGCCCCGAAGTCGACCTGATGGTCGATGCGCATGGCACCTACACTGTGGCGGAGGCCAAGCGCTTCATCCATCTTGCCAGCGATCTCGATCTGGCCTGGTTCGAAGAGCCGGTCATCGCCGACGATAAGCCTGGGATGGCCGAAGTGCGGGCGTCCGGCTCCATCCCGATCGCCACCGGCGAAAGCGAAGCGACGCGCTACGCGTTCCGCGACCTCGCCATGCTCAAAGCGGCCGATATTTTCCAGCCGGATCCCGCCTTCTGCGGCGGCATCAGCGAGGCGATGAAGATCGGCACCATCGCCAGCGCCTTCAATTTGCGCTTCGCGCCGCATCTGTGGGCCGGCGCCCCTTGCTTCTTTGCCGGGCTGCATGTCTGCGCTGCTTCGCCGGCTAGCTTTACCGTCGAATATTCGCTCGGCGCCAACCCGATGATCCACGATCTTATCGAAGAGACTGTCGAAGCAAAGGACGGTATGATAGCGATCCCCGAGAAGCCCGGACTGGGATTCACCCTTTCGGAACGGTTCCTGGAGGCGCACGCGCTACGCGGCTGATCATGAAAGAAAAGAACCTCCTCGCGGAACTCGCCGCCTATCTGTTCTCCCATTCCGACAAGGCGACGGGCCGAACGCCGTCTGAGCGTGAACTGGCGGAGCATTTCGCCGTCAGTCGCGGCCAGATCCGCGAGGCGCTGGCCATCCTCGAAGCCATGCGCATCGTCGAGCGCCGGGCCAAATCCGGCATCTATATCGACACCAAGCAGCCCAGCGTCGAGGCGATGGCCCTGTTTGCGCGGGCCGGCCTGCCGCTCGACCCGATCATGATCTACGAGACGGTCGAGTTGCGCAAGATCCACGAAATCAAGGCCGCTGAGCTTGCCTGCTCGCGTGCCACCGAGGAAAATTTCGAGCGGCTGCGCGAAATCCTGAAGGCTTCGGAGGATCGCATTGCTGCGGGCGAAGGCCTCGCCAAGGAGGACCGCGAGTTTCACCTTGAGATCGTGCGAGCAACCAAGAACAGCGTTTTTCACAACATATGCAGCGTCTACTACATGATGGGCGAGCAACGCCTGCCGATCTATTTCAACGATCCCGAACGCAGCGTGCGCTCGCATGCGGAGCACATCCAGATCTATGAGGCGCTGCTGCGCCGCGACGGCAACCTCGCCCAGGCGCTGATGAGCGCCCATTTGCAAGGCGCGGAGAGCTACTGGAAAGGCCTGATCGAAGGCCGCGAAGAAACTCAAAGCCCAGCGCTCGAACAGGTCTGATATGCCTAGAATCCTGTCGACGCACACGCTGCACCCGCGCGCCTCCGCCATGCTGACCGGTGCCGGTGAACTCGTTGTCGCCTCCGCCCTCGATGCGCACACGCTGGCGACTGAGGCGAGGGACGCCGATATCATCATCGTTCGCGCTCCGCTGCCATCAGCGCTTTTCGAGGGCACGACGAAGCTCCGGGCCGCAATCCGCCACGGTGCCGGGCTCGACATGGTCCCCATGGAAGCGGCCACTGCAGCCGGCGTGCTGGTCGCCAACGTGCCCGCGGTCAATGCACGGTCGGTCGCCGAATACGTGATGTTCGCGGCCCTGGCGCTGCTTCGGCGTTTCCGCCTGGTGGACCGCGACTTGCGGGCGAAGGGCTGGCTGGCCGGCCGCGACCACACCACTCTCGCCAGCGAGCTCGCCGGCAAGACGATCGGCATTGTCGGCTTTGGCGCCATCGGACAGGCAGTCGGCCACATAGCGGCGCATGGTTTCGACCTGAACGTGGTGGCGACGACGCGCAGCATGGGGCCGGCGCTGGACAGGGTAGGCTTTCTGTCGATCGACGCGCTGGTCGAGCAGAGCGACATCATCGTTCTGTGCTGCCCGCTGACACCGGAGACGCGCGGCCTGATCAACCGCGAGCGCATCGCCCGCATGAAGCCACATGCGCTGCTGATCAATATTTCGCGCGGGCCGGTGATCGACGACGACGCGCTGATCGAAGCGCTGCAAAAGGGCCGTATCGGCGGTGCCGCGCTCGACGTCTTCGCGACGCAGCCGCTGCCTTCCAATCATCCCTATTTCGGCTTCGACAATGTCATCGTCACCCCGCATATGGCAGGGATCACCGAGCAGTCGATGATGCGCATGGGCGTGGGGTCGGCTGATGAAACCTTGCTGGTGCTGGCCAACAAATTGCCGGTCAACCTGCGCAATCCCGAAGTGGTCGAGCACTACCGGCGGCGGTTTCCGGCCGACGCGTAGCGTCACCGCCGTTTCGCCCTATTTCTCCACGACGCTGGACCCATGCTCGTTCTTCGCCGCATGGCGCTGCTTGCTGCCATCTTTTCGATCTGCGTCCTGCCCTCGCTCGCTGTGGCGGAGAGCAGTTATGTCTATTGCGACAACGGCTTGCGCTGCGTGATGGCGCCCTGTCCATCGAACAGCGCGCTCGATCTTGCCACGGGTAAGATCATCAAGGGCGTGTCGATCGACATCGATGAATTGCCGCGGGGAGGACAAGGCGCTCGATCTCTCGGACAAACTCTACGCCGGCAAGGTCGTGGTTTTCGGCTCGATCGAGAACCGGACCCAGACCCTCAACGGCAAGCGATACACTCTGCCATGGCTGGTCGCGACCGGTATCGAACGCGCCTCCAGGGACAGCGAACGCGGCCACTGTTCGTCGCATTTACGTTCATATCTTCAACGGCCAAGCAGTGCCTCGACCCCCGCAGCGATGCGCAGGAGACGGTGGTCGTGGCCGTTGCGCGCCACCAGCATCAGCCCGGCCGGGCGCGCCATTCCCGGCATCGGCAGCGAGATCGCGCAGAGGTCGAACTGGTTTGCGACTTGCGTGTTGCGCAGCAGAAGGCCTTCCGTACGTTCACATAGAACTTCGTCGCTGGTCATCGACACGATGGTCGGGGCGGTGACCGGCGTGGTCGGCAGGGCCAGCACATCGACAGACGCCAGCCGCTCGTCCATGGCGGCGACAAGCGCCGTGCGGCGGCGGATGGCCCTTATATAGGCTGTGGCCGGAACGGCGGCAGCGCGCGACAGCGGCTCGCTCGCCCGCGGATCGACCGGTGTCGTCGCACCTGCCGCCAGCCAATCTGCATGGACCTCGGCGCCCTCCATTGCCGCGATCGAGGCCCGCTTGGTTACCGCGCGCAAATCGGCAAGGAGGTCATCGATGGACAGATCGGCGAGACGCGCGCCCGCAAGCTCTACCTTGCCAACACATCGGTCGAACGCCGCCGCGACCTCTTCTTCCATATCCTCGAAGAGCACGCCGCGCGGAACGCCGATGCGCAGCCCGGCAAGCGGAAGCGGAACCAGTGCCACAGGCTCCTCGCCCGCCATCACCGCGTCGGCTGCGGCACATTCGGCAACGGTGCGCGCGAGTGGGCCGATGGAGTCGAGCGTGTTGGACAGCGGGAAAACGCCATCGCGTGGCACACGCCGTGCGGTCGGCTTGAAGCCGACGACACCGTTCAGCGACGCCGGAATGCGGACCGAACCGCCGGTGTCGGAACCGATCGAGATCTCGCTCGTGCCTTCGCCGACCGAAACGCCGGCGCCTGAGGACGAGCCGCCCGCAATCCGGCTGGTGTCGGTCGCATTGCCAGGCGTGCCGTAATGCGGATTGACGCCGATCGCGGTGAAGGCAAATTCGGTCATGTTGGTCTTGCCTAAGATAACGGCACCCGCCTGCCGCAATCGTTGCACGATGACGGCATCCCGCAGCGCCGGCGCCGCGGTGCCGAGCAACAACGAACCGGCTGTGGTCGGCTCGCCGGCGACGTCGAACAGATCCTTGATCGACACAATCGCTCCGTCGAGCGGTCCAAGTGTGACGCCAGCCCTGCGCCTGATATCGGCGGCATCGGCGGCTGGCCGCCCGGCTTCCGGATAGAGTTTTACGAATACGCTTTCATTGTCCGCGCGGACGGCGAGACGCGAAAGGACGACTTCGAGGCGGTCGCGGGCAGATTGCATTTTCGGTGTCGGACTCCGGACGCCTGCAACGTCTTACAGGCAACGACTGGTGCGTGACCTGCAGAGACATAACCCGGCACAAGCACATTTGCACCCTGTCGAACGGAAGGAGGAGACCTGATGCTCTACAAAGGCAGCTGCCACTGCGGGAAGATCGCCTTCGAGGTCGAAGGCGATCTGACCGGAGCCGTGCGATGCAATTGCTCGATCTGCTCGCGCAAGGGCGCGCTGCTATGGGCCGTGCCGCATGAGGCATTGCGGGTGCTTGCCTGGGGTGACGATCTTGGCCGGTACACTTTCGGCAACCATGTCATCGCCCACCGGTTCTGCCGGACCTGCGGCATCCATCCCTTCGCCGAGGATGTCAGCGAAGGGAGCGAACGAAGCGCCTACGTCAACATCCATTGCATAGACGATCTCGATCTGGACGCTGTGTCGATTTTCGACTTCGACGGCCGCGCGGCCTGAAACCGAAACTATTGCCGGCTCCCAGCGTTCGAGCGGTCTAACGGTACCCCGTCACATCGGCTGGTTTGCCGGCGTCCTGAACCTCGGGAACGTAGCGCCACGCGTCGGGCCGTGAGCCGTCGAGATCGGTAAAACCGTAGACCTGCGCCAGGCCGCCACTTGACAGCGACTGTCCGTTCCAGCCCGAACGATCCGGGTCCGCCGCAAGCGCCGCCACCGCGCGGCCGACGAAGCGCGGCGTCTCCGAGATGGCAAAATGCGGCACTTTCGCTGTCGCATCACGCCAGTTATCCTCCGTCACCCCAAAAGCTTCCAACATCATTTCCGAACGCAGCCAGCCGGGTGTCAGCGAAATCGAGGTGGCACCGTGCGGGGCAAGGTCCTGGGCATGGGCCCAGGCCATGCGGGTCACCGACACTTTGGCGAGGTCGTAGAACGGGGAAAGCCGATAGTGGTCTGCATTATACTCGGCTGTGCCGTCGGTGACTTCGACAAGCAGCCCGCCCGGGCGCTCAATCAGAAGCGGCAGCGCGTAATGCGCGGTGATCAGATGCGTGTCGATGCCGAGCCGCAGCATGCGCAAACCATTCGTGAGATCATGCCCCCAAACCGGCTTGTTCCACTCGAACAGTTTCTCCCCGCCCCAGATGTCGTTGACCAGTATATCGAGACGGCCCTGCTCCGCACGGATTCGGTCGACCAATTTGCGCACGTCTTCCGAAATCAGATGATCGACCTGCACGGCAATGCCCTTGCCGCCAAGCGCCGAAACCAGTTCCGCCGTTTCCTCGATGGTTTCAGGACGCGCATATTCGGACGGATGCCCGCGCGTCGACCTGCCGGTGACGTAAACAGTCGCGCCGGCAGCGCCCAGTTCGACTGCAATGCCTCGGCCGGCGCCACGCGTGGCGCCCGCGACCAGAGCGACTTTTCCACGAAGCCTCATTAGGCTCTCCCAAAGCTCGATTCGACCAGGAGGTGCTGGCCTCTGCCGGTGCCATAATATATAAATGATCATTCAGTTATAAATGGATGTCAAGATGCCCCGGCCAAAAACCCAGTCCGACGAAGACGTGCTCGAAGCGGCGAACCGGCTGATCCACGCGCATGGCCCGGAAGCGCTCACCTTTGAGCGGCTGTCCGTAGCCTGCGGGCTGTCCGGCTCGACGCTGGTGCAGCGTTTCAAAAGCAAGGCCACTCTGAAGCAGAGGGCTCTGTTGCAGGCATGGGACCGGCTTGATGAGAAGACGGCGAGGCTGTCGAAGACGATCCCAAGAACCCCTGGTGGAGCGATCGGGCTGATGGTGGCGCTGTCGCAGGACTACGGGGGCATCGAATCCTATGCCGAAGGCCTTCTGGTGCTGCGCGAGGATCTGCGCGATCCGCTGCTTCGCGCACGCGGCGCGTCGTGGAAAGCTTCGCTGTGTACCGTGCTCGACGCCTGTTTTGCCTCAGCAGCCGATGCGCCCGAAGGCGTCGGACTGCTCATGGCTTCGCACTGGCAGGGCTCGCTGCTGTGGTGGAGCTTCGACCCCAAGGTCGAAGTGGCCGCTTATGTCGAAAACAGCCTGACCCGTTTCGTAACGGCGATAACGGCCCGAAGAGCGTAACCGATCTCCGGGCCGATCAAAGATGAATCCGCAAGGGCGGACGGGCTAGTCTGCGTGCTTCGGACCAAGCAGGAACGCCGCCAAGGCCGCCAGCAACGTCGCGATTCCGCAATAGGCGAACGCACTGGCAACGCCGGCGTTGTCGACCAGCAGGCCGCCGAAAACGGCCCCCAGCGCGATGGCCACCTGGAACGTGGCGACCATCAGCCCGCCGGCGCTTTCAGCCTGGTCGGGAGCGGCTCGCACCAGCCAGGTTTGCAGTCCGACCGGCACCGCGCCGAAGGCAAAGCCCCAGGCGGCAACCGCTATCGCCGCAACGACTGGCGAGGCTCCGAGAGTGAGCAGCAAGGCGGCTGCCACAGCAATCAGCAGAGGCGCCAGGCCGACGGCGGTTTTGAGGCTGCGCTCGGCCATGAAGCCACCGGCAAAATTGCCGAAAAACCCGCCGATGCCATAGGCGAGCAGCACCAGAGAGATCGTCTCGATGTCCAGCGCAGGCACCTTCTCAAGAAACGGGCGGACATAGGTGAAGCCGGCAAAGTGTCCCGAAGCGACCAGCAGGACCACCAGAAGCGCAATCCTGATCATCGGGCGCTTCATCACGTCCAGCAAGGTCCGAACGCTTGCCACGCCCGCCGGCGGCAGCTTCGGAAGGGTGGCGATCTGCACGAGCAGCGCCAGGGCGCCGACAACAGCTGCGATCATGAAGGCCGTCCGCCATCCCCAGATGTCGCCGACATAGGCACCGACCGGGGCGGCGCAGACCGTCGCCACCGAAACGCCGGTGAGGATGATCGACATGGCGCGCGGCATCAGCCGCATCGGTACAAGCCGCATCGCCATGGCCGCCGACATCGACCAGAAGCCGCCGAGACTGATCCCGAGCATGATGCGAGCGATCAGAAGAACGGGAAGCGAGGAGGCAAACGCCGCCACCAGGTTCGACAGGATCAGCAGCACCGTCAGTCCCCACATGACCAGCCTGCGGTCCAGGCGTTTGGTGATGATGGCCATGGTCGGAGCGGCTATCGCGCCGACAACGGCCGTCGCTGTCACCGCTTGGCCCGCAGTCCCTTCCGTCACGCCGAGGTCCTGCGCCAGCGGCGTCAGCAGACTGGCAGGCAGGAATTCTGCGGTCACCAGCCCAAACACCCCAAGCGCAAGGGACACGACCGCCCCCCACGCCGGCTCGGCTCGTTCGTCGGTTTCCGCGGGATCAAGAACGGCGTCCATGACGCCTGTCGCGGGTTCGGTCATGATGGAATCTCCGGTCTGGTTGCAGCGCAGCATTTGGCTGCAATGCAACATAGGGAGTGACCGCCTGGAGTTTCCATGCTAGAAACACCATCATGCTTGACTATTCGTCCAAAGTTCCGATCACCGGCGATCCGCTGACAGACATATTGCGCGGGTTACGGCTCGACGGCGTCGAATACGGCCGCTGTGAAATGCAGGAGCCCTGGGGCCTCCAGTTTCCGGCCCAGACGGCGGCACGGTTTCATTTCATCGGCCGCAAGGGATGTTGGCTGCTGCAGCCGTCCGGCGAATGGGTGGAGCTCAAGGCGGGCGACGCGGTGCTGCTGCCGCGTGGTGCAGCACACGTCCTGGCGAGCGAGCCGGGTATCGAGGCTTCGCCGATCCAGGGCTACAAGGTCGCCGAGGTCTGCAAGGACGTTTACTGCATGTCCAATGAAGGTCGCCGGCCGGGGACGCTGCTTTTTTTCGGCAGCATGTATTTCAATCTCGACGGTTTGCACCCATTGCTCGGCATGATGCCGGACGTGATGCGCGCGCACGAGTTGGAAGCCTATGAACCCGGCATCCCGCATCTGCTGGAGGCCATGGCCCGCGAAGTGACGATGGAGCGCGTCGGATCCGGCGGCATCCTTGCACGGCTTGCCGATGTGCTCGCCGCCACCGTCATCCGCTCGTGGGTCGAGCGCGGCTGCGGCGACTCGTCCGGATGGATCGCGGCGGTGAGAGACCGCGAGATCGGCCGCGTGCTGGCGGCAATCCACCTCGAACCGGACCGCGATTGGACCGTGGAAACGCTCGCCAGGATGATGGGCGCCTCGCGATCGGGTTTTGCGGAACGCTTCGCGACGATCGTCGGCGAAACCCCGGCCAGATATGTCACCCAGGTGAGAATGCACCAGGCACGGCAATGGCTGGTCCGCGACCGGCTGAAGATTTCCGTCGTCGCCGCTCGCCTGGGCTATGAATCCGACGCGTCCTTCAGTCGGGCGTTCAAGCGCGTCATCGGATCGGCTCCCAGCCATTTCCGGGCCGAAGAACAGGCCGAGACCCGTCAAGCCGGCTAAGCCTGGCCAGAGGCTTCAAGCCGCGTAGTATCTCCTCCGCCGAACAGACGCGCTCTAGCCCGCGTGACGGAGGCTTATCCCGCTAGCCTTGTCGAACAGCACCACCTTGTCCGGATCCCAGGCAAAGCGCACCGGCTGCTCGATCTCGACATCGGTTCTGGCCGGCACCGTGGCCCGCAGCATGGCGTCGCCGACGCGCAGCGTCAGGATCTTTTCGACGCCATGGTTCTCGACATCGTGGACGCGCGCCTCCACCGGCGCCCCGCTCTCGAGATAGACATCCTCGGGACGAATACCGAAGACGAGCGGGCGACCGTCGGTCGCACCGCTCGTCTTGGCCCCCCCCGTAAAAGGCAGTTCGAAATTCAGCGGTGCCATCACCGCGCGGCCGTTGACGAGCTTGCCGTCGATGAGGTTCATCGGCGGCGAGCCGACGAAGCTCGCCACATAGGTGTCGCGCGGATTGTTGTAGATCTCATACGGCGTGCCGGTCTGGACGATGCGGCCATGGTTGAGCACGCCGACCTTGTCGCCCATCGACATCGCCTCGATCTGGTCGTGCGTCACGAACAGGAAGGTCTGACCAAGGTTCATCTGGATGTTCTTCAGCTCGGTGCGCAGCGCCTCGCGCAGCTTGGCATCGAGCGCCGAAAGGGGCTCATCCATCAGGAATACGCGGGGCTTCCTGACGATGGCGCGACCAATCGAGACGCGCTGCATCTCGCCGCCAGAGAGGCGATCCGTCTTGCGCTCGAGCAGATGCTCGATGCGCAAGGTCTTGGCAACGCGGTCGACGCGCGTCTTGATCTCGTCCGGCTCGATGCGGCGGATTTTTGGCTTCAGCGGGAATTCGAGGTTTTCGCGCACCGTGTAGCGCGGATAAAGCGAATATTGCTGCAGCACCAGCGCCACGTCGCGCTCGGCCGCACCCCAGTCAGCGACGTCAGCGCCGTCGATGAGTATTTGCCCCTCGTCCGGCTTTTCCAGGCCGGCGATCATGCGCAGCGTCGTCGTCTTGCCGGCTCCGGTCTCGCCGAGCAGGACGAAGAACTCGCCGTCGGCAATGTCGAGATTAAGCCCGGTCAATGCGGTGTGATTGCCGAATGTCTTCGAGATGTTCTTGAGCTGGATATGGGCCATCAGAGTCTCACCCCCAGCGAATTGCCGTTTGTCGTGTCGAAGAAGTGCGCCTGCGCCGGGTCGAGCTTGGCGAAGACCTGGACCCCGGGCTTGCCGACGAAACCGGAACGGGTGCGGGCACGCAACATCTGTGCCCCGACCTTGAGGTCGACAATGTCGTAGGAGCCAAGCGGTTCGATGATGTGCGCCTCGACCGGCAGATAACCGTCCGCTGCCTCGCGCGAGACCATCACTCCTTCGGGGCGGATGCCGAGCGCAAGACGGTCCTGCCCGACGTTCGCGGCGTTGAGCTGGCCGACCAGCTCGGACGGGAAAAGGAACCCTTCCGCGGCCCCGTCGACGGTGACCCTGGCGCCGGAGCCGTTCATCGTCACCGCCGCGTTGGCGACGTTCATCACAGGCGAGCCAACGAATTGCGCGACGAACAAATTGGCCGGGTGCGTATACACGTCCGATGGGCTGCCTACCTGTTGCAGAACGCCCTCATGCATAATGACGATGCGGTCGGCTAGGCTCATCGCCTCGATCTGGTCGTGGGTGACGTAGATGGTGGTCGAGCCCTGCTTGATGTGCAGCCGCTTGATCTCCGCGCGCATCTCCTCGCGCAGCTTGGCGTCGAGCGCGCCGATCGGCTCGTCCATCAGCATCGCTTTCGGCCGCCGCACCAGCGCCCGGCCGATGGCCACGCGCTGCATGTCGCCGCCCGACAGCGCCGACGGCTTCTTGCCGAGCAGGTCGGTGATCTGCAGCACTTTGGCGACCGAGCGCACCTCGCCGTCGATCTCCGCCTTGCTCTTGCGCATGGCGCGCAACGGAAAAGCGATGTTCTCGTAGACGCTCATATGCGGATAGAGCGAGAACGATTGGAACACCATGGCGATGTCGCGGTCGGCAGCCTTGAGATGCTGAACCGGCTTGCCGTCGATGAGGACATCGCCGCCGTCGATCGTCTCCAGCCCGGCGATGGCGCGAAGCGTCGTCGTCTTGCCGCAGCCCGACTGTCCGAGCAGCACGATGAACTCGTTGTCGTCGATCTTGAGATTGAGGTCCTTGATGACCTGAACGGCGCCAAAGAATTTCTGGACGCCACGAAGCTCGATCTGGGTCATGCGTGACCTTCTTTTTCCGGGGTGCCGGTCGCCTGCGGCTTCTGCCTTGGACCGATCCAGCCGGTGATCATGAACGTCACCAGCCCGACGATGATGATCGTCAGCCCGTAGCGATGCAGGAAGAGATTCCACGGCTGGCAGAGCGCGATGATGCCGCACACCATCACGATCTCGGCCGTGCGTTGGATTGTAGCATGGCGGATCATTTGCGGATCGCTCCGAAGGACATGCCGCGCAAGAGGTGGTTGCGGAGCAGGAAGGTGAAGATCGCGACAGGCAGCAGGAACAGGAAGGTTCCGGCGGCGATCACCGTCCAGTCCGACAGGCCGGAGCCGACCTGGCTGGGAATGAAGGGCGGTGCCGTCTGGGCGCGTCGGTTGGTCATGATCAGCGCGAAGGCATATTCGTTCCACGCCGTGATGAAGCAGAACACGGCGGTGGCGGCGATGCCGGTGGCGGCCTCAGGCAGCACGATCTTGAAGAAGGCTTCCATGCGCGTGTAGCCGTCGACGAGCGCCGCCTCCTCGTACTCCTTCGGAATTTCGTCCATGAACCCCTTCATCAGCCATACAGAGAAGCTGAGGTTGAAGGCGGTGTAGAGGATGATCAGGCCCCAATGCGTGTCGTTGAGGCCGACGACCCGGTACATCAGGAACATCGGGATCGCCACCACCACCGGCGGCAGCATGCGCGTCGACAGGATGAAGAACAGCAGGTCCTGTTCCCCCTTTATCTTGAAGCGCGAGAACCCGTAAGCCGTGAAGGTGCCCATGCCGACGGCCAGGATCGTCGAGGTGATGGCGACGATCAGCGAGTTCATGAAGCGGCTCGGATAACCGGACCACTGCACCTCGCCCCTGCCCGAGCGCACCACCTTCTCGCCGCCGTCAAACACCAGCCGCTCCCACCACGGGGCGGCGGCGTATTGTTCCGGCGTCGGCGCAGTGCGCAACTGCGACCGCTTGGTGAAGAGCTTTACGAAGGGTGATATCTCAGGCTGGAACATCACCGTCGGTGGAATGGTGGTGGCAAGGTTGCGCGGCTTGAAGGCCGTCGAGGCTATCCAGTAGATCGGCGCCAGGAAGATCATTGTGATGATCAGCACGCCGACGATGGCGAGCTTGTTAAGCGAACGCTCGGTAGAGGTGGTGACAGCGGCCATTCTAGCGCTCCTTCACCTTGTTCAGGTATTTGACGTAGATGTTGGTGATCGCCAGGATCATGATCAGCACGATGTAGGCGAGCGCGCAGGAGCGCCCGGTCTGCCATTCCTGGAACGCCATCTTGTAGAGCCGGATCGAGATCACCTCGGTGGTTGGCTGGCTGGTCAGGATGTAGGCAAGGTCGAAGGTCTTGAACGCCTCCATGGTGCGAAAGATGATCGCGATCATCAGGATCGGCGCGACCAAGGGCAGCGTGATGCGAAAGAAGGTATAGAACGAGCCGGCGCGGTCGATCGCCGCCGCCTCGTAGAGGTGCTTCGGCACTGCCGACAGGCCGGCGAGCGACAGCAGCATCACGAAGGGCGACCACATCCAGATGTCGGTGATGGCAACCGCGTAGAGCGCCATGTCGGGGTTGGACAGCCACTCGAAGGAGCCAAGGCCGAGCGTATAGTTGATGATGCCGAAGGACGGATCGTAGAGCAGTTTCCAGAACAGGCCGACGACGGCCATCGACAGCATCATTGGCAACAGCAGCAGTGTCGTCAGCAGGCCCTTCAACGGGATATCGCGGTTGAGCAGCAACGCCACGCCGAAGCCGACGATGACCTGGCCGACGACGGAGACGACGACATACTTGGCGGTGATGGCGAAGTTCGACCAGATGAACGGGTCGTTGAGCAACTCGCGGTAATTCTGCAGTCCGACGAAATTGGCCGCCGCCGGGCTCGACGCGCGAAAGTCGGTGAACGAATAGCCGAGCGAATAGATCAGCGGAAAGATGTTGAAGACGATCAGGAAAACGATCGTCGGAATGATGAAGAGATTGCGGATCGTGAGATCGCTCATGCCGCGGGCGGCGGAGCGCGAGTTGGGATCCAGGGTGGTCATGACTGCAGTGGCCAAGGCCCGTTCCTTCCTTGTCCGGAAAAGAAAACGGAAGGGGCAGGCTACCGCCCCCTCCGAGCGTTAATGCCGTTTACTTCACGCGGTTGTATTTCTTGAACGTCGCGTTCCAATCCGCGGCGAGCGAATCGAGCACTTCCTTGGCCGTGCCCTGATTGCCGGTGATGTACGGATAGACGCGCTGGTTCATCTGGATGAGCAGCTCGGCATATTCCGGCGTCGCCCAGAAGTCCTTCACCTTGAACATGGTTTCGTAGAAGGCCTTGTTGTAAGGCGTGGCGTTTTGGAATTCAGGCGACTCGAGCACCTTGGCGCTTGCCGTGTAACCGCCGAGTTCCGCCCATTTCTTCTGCGTATCTTCCTTGATGAACCATTCCAGGAACTTCATCGCCTCTTCCTGATTCTGGGAATAGGAGATGACGGAGATGCCCTGGCCGCCGAGCGCGGCGAACTGGTCGCCGTTCGGTCCTGGAGGGTTGGCGAAGAAGCCGGTGGCCTTTGCATTCGGGTTCGAGGCTTCGTTGATGAGCGCCGGGAAGAAGGCGAAATAGTTCATGCTCATCGCCGCCAGGTTTTCGGTGATCGCCTGGTTGTCCTCGATGAAGAAGCTCTTGGCCCAACCAGGAGGAGTGAAGGAGTAGAGCTCCTTGTAAGCCTCGAGCGCCTTGACGTTCTGCTCGGAGTTGATGATCCCGTCGACCTTGTAACTGGCATAGTCGCCAAGTTCGCCGCCGAAGGAGAAGATGGCGTTCTCGACGCCCATCACCAGAGCGTCATACGAGTTATCGGTATAGATGGCGACGCCGTAGCGCTTCTCGTCGGGACGGTGGAAGAATTCGGCGATGTCGCGCAGCTGCTTCCAGTCCTTCGGTATGCCGAGATCGTAGCCGTACTTGGCCTTGAAGGCCTCCATCTCCTTCGGATCCTCGAACCAGTCCTTGCGATAGGACCAGCCGACCGCGTCGCCCTCGGCCGGGATCGACCAGTATTTGCCGGAGTTGGACGGATATTCGGCGTAGTATTTCACCGTCGCCGGCGCCATCACTTCCTTCAGATTGTGCTTGTTGAAGAAGTCGGTGAGGTCGACATAGTGGCCGGCCTCAGAGGCGGCGCCGATCCACTGGGAGTCGCCGACCACCATGTCGTAGGCGCTGCCCTTGGCGTTGAACTCGGTGAACGCCTTGGTCTGGAAGTCGGGCCAAGGCGTGGTTTCGACCGTGACCTTCACGCCGCTTTCGGCCTCGTAAAGGTTGACGAGTTCCTGCAAATAGTTTGCCGGATCCCATTCAGCCCAGAATATGGTGAGTTCCTTATCCTGCGCGTAGACGGACGTTCCGCAGGCGAGCACTAAGCCGATACCAGCAAGCATACTGGTCATTGTCTTGCGCATAATGATTTCCTCCCTTGTGCGCATTCTACCGTATCATGCGAGCCGGCGGCGAGCCGACCCTGGTAGTTCCTCCCGTGACGGCAGCGTTCCGGTTTTGAGCCTCCTCGCCCAGCCAGAAATGGCTCGCAGCCCTCACTTTTAATCCGCTTTATTGTCCTGATCTGGTATTACCAATTTCCGGCGCACGTCAAGCTCTTTCTTGGACGATGGCAGGCCCTCAGACAAGCGGATTCCAGCAACATCTGCCTGTTTTTCTTAAATTTTCCTACTCCTTGATACGCAAGAGCCTTGTTTTGGCTACGGCGCTACGATAATTGTCGGTACTTGACATCCCAATCTGGTCGAACCAGATCGATACTATTTCGTGGCTATCGCCGGCGCGCTTCTGTCTCCTTTGGCCATCGATTCCACCACTGCAGCTCGTACCAGGGCGCCGGCTGCCCATTGTGCTACCGACATCCTCTTGCGGCTGTCCAGCCCCCATATATCCTTCAGCACAATGAGCACTTCAACGCCGAAGATCAGCGACAGGGCCTGGGCCAGGCGCTTGAATTCGCGTGGCGGCAGCCGGTCCTTGAGCGGTGCGATCGCGTCCTTGAGCAGATCGACGCGGTGGCCGCGCGTAAAGGCCGGCTCGCCGCCCAGCGTGCCCGCCTGCCGGCGCGCCCACTGGTCGAGCGACAGCTTCAGCGCCGCCTTGAAGGTTGCCTCGAAGGCCTCGATGCGAGGCATGGCCGTATCGAACAGTTCGACGACGCGGCGCTCGGGATCGGTCGAGGCTGATTTCCAGGTGAGGATCGGCCCGAGGCCTTCGTTGACCACCGCTTGCACCAGCGCCGCCTGGCTTGGAAAATACCGATAGGCAGTGGCGCGCGAGACTTCCGCCGCTTCGGCGACCTCGCTGACCGAGGGCGTGGCGCCCGCCTGCATCAGCCTTGTCGCCGTCTCCAGCATCAACCGCCTTGTGCGCGCCCGCGGTCCGCGCGCGGCAGAGCCGGCGTCCTCGGACACTGCCGCTTGTTGACGTGAGACATTCATGTCAATACGATACGCGCGTCTCAAAAAATTGCAATGGCCATCCCTCTGGTTACGTTGAAGCCCTACGGCGCCCCCCTCTGTCCTGCCGGACATCTCCCCCACGAGGGGGGAGATTGGCTGTCATCTGCACCTTCGCCAATCTCCAACATCGCATGGAAGGCGCCGATCGAGCGAACTGCCGATCTCCCCCCAAGTGGGGGAGATGTCCGGCAGGACAGAGGGGGGCGCCGTAGAGCACTCCGTTCTCATGTACTGAACGCGGCCACCGTTCAGCCAGCCCCCAGGGAGGCACGCCCATGAAGCGCGTCTATGTGGTGGGCACCGCCGACACCAAGGGTGAGGAACTAGCTTTTCTGGCCGATGCGGTCGCTGCCACCGGTGCTGCTGTCGCCCGTGTCGATGTCGGAACGCGCGATGCCACCGTGCCGGTCGATGTCCCGGCCGAAGAGGTCGCCGGCCACCATCCCGGTGGCAGCAGTGCCGTGTTGGGCATCGACGACCGCGGCACCGCGGTCGCGGCAATGGCCATCGCCTTCACCCGGTTTATCCAATCGCGCACCGATATATCAGGTGTGATCGGCATCGGCGGTGGTGGCGGCACTTCGATCATCACATCAGGCATGCGCGCTCTGCCGCTCGGCCTGCCCAAGATCATGGTCTCGACGCTCGCCTCGGGCGACACCGCGCCTTACGTCGATGTCTCCGACATCGTCATGATGCCGTCGGTGACCGACATGGCCGGCCTGAACCGGCTTTCTCGTGTCGTGCTGCACAATGCCGCCCAGGCGATATCAGGCATGGCTGCAAAACCGGCGGCGCCGCCCGACGGCAAGCCGTCGATCGGGCTCACCATGTTCGGCGTCACCACGCCATGCGTGACGTCCATCGCCGAGCAGCTTCGCTCGACCTATGACTGCCTGGTCTTCCACGCCACCGGCACCGGCGGCCGCACCATGGAAAAGCTGGCCGACAGCGGCTTGCTGTCCGGCGTCATCGACATCACCACGACCGAGGTCTGCGACCTCTTGTTCGGCGGCGTGCTGCCTGCAACCGAAGACCGCTTCGGCGCGATCGCCCGCACGAAACTGCCCTATGTCGGCTCGGTCGGCGCGCTCGACATGGTGAATTTCTGGGCGCCGCCGACCATTCCGGAACGCTATAGCGGGCGGCTGTTTTACGAGCACAATCCGAACGTGACGCTGATGCGCACGACACCTGACGAAAGCCGCAAGATCGGCGAATGGATCGGCGCAAGGCTGAGCCTCTGTCAGGGACCGGTCCGGTTCCTCATTCCCGAAAAGGGCGTCTCGGCGCTCGATATCGAAGGCGGCGCCTTCTTCGACCCCGAGGCCGATGCAGCACTCTTCGAGGCCATCGAGCGCACGATCATGCCGAACAGCATGCGCCGAGTGACGCGCCTGCCGCTGCACATCAACGATCCCGAATTCGCCAAGGCGGCAACAGCGGCCTTTCTCGACATCGCCGGACAGTGAGAGAAGAAAACATGGCCGCCATACCGCGCAAAAAAATCCTGGAAAAATTCCGCAAGATGATTGCCGGCGGCGTGCCGATCGTCGGCGGCGGCGCCGGCACCGGCCTGTCGGCCAAGGCCGAGGAGGCCGGCGGCATCGACCTGATCATCATCTACAACTCCGGCCGCTACCGCATGGCCGGCCGCGGCTCGGCCGCCGGCCTTCTCGCCTATGGCAACGCCAATGAGATCGTCAAGGAAATGGCCTACGAGGTGCTGCCGGTGGTCAAGAAGACGCCGGTGCTGGCCGGCGTCAACGGCACCGATCCCTTCGTCATCATGCCGCTGCTGCTGGCCGAGCTGAAAACGATGGGCTTTTCCGGCGTGCAGAACTTTCCGACCATCGGCCTGTTCGACGGCCAGATGCGGCAGAGTTTTGAAGAAACCGGTATGGGCTTCGGGCTCGAGGTCGACATGATCGCCGCGGCACACGAGCTCGACCTCCTGACCACGCCCTATGTGTTCAACTCCGACGAGGCGCGCGCCATGACCAAGGCCGGCGCCGACATCGTTGTCGCCCATATGGGGGTGACCACCGGCGGCTCGATTGGCGCCACGTCGGCCAAGTCGCTGGACGACTGCGTGACGGAGATCGACGCGATCGCAGCCGCTGCGCGCTCGGTGCGCAAGGACGTTATCCTGCTTTGCCATGGCGGGCCGATCTCGATGCCGGACGACGCCCGATACATCCTCGAACGCTGCAAGGGCCTGCATGGCTTCTATGGCGCGAGCTCCATGGAACGGCTGCCGGCAGAAGCGGCGATCGCCAGGCAGACCGCCGATTTCAAGGCGGTCACGCTGGAGCATCGGACCCAAAAGTGGGAACCGGTTTTGGGAAAATCCGATGCGCAAACGAAAAAAAGCGGTGCCAAAACGACTGCGAAGAAAAAGAAGGGATGAGACGATGACCGACAAAAGCAAGGTGTTTGTCTATCCGAAGGATGTCAGCGCCTTCGGCTTCGACTGGGGCAGGCTGTCGTTGACGGTGGCGCCCGAGGTGAACGGCGCGACACGCTTTTCCGGCGGCGTCGTCGACCTTCCATCCGGCAAGGGCCACACGCGCCACAACCATCCGGGCGCGGAGGAGATCATCTTCGTCATATCGGGCAATGGCGAGCAGATGGTCGAGGACGAGAACGGCAATCCAGTTGTTGCGAAGGTCGGCCCCGGCTGCACCATCTATGTGCCGGAAAGCCGCTTCCACTCAACGCTGAACACCGGCGATGCGCCCATGCAGCTCTTCGTCGTCTATTCGCCAGCCGGACCGGAACTGACGCTGCGCGACCTGCCGGATTTCAGGCTGCTGCCGCCGGGTAGCGGCTAAGCCACCCCACCTCTATTCCAACCCCTGCCCCGGTCGCCGAACATGACGTAGCCGCTATCGGTGACCGCCACGGTGTCTTCCAGCTTGATGAAGCCGCGCGTCGGGTGAAGCATCGTCGTCTCGACCGAGAGCACCATGTTTTTCTCCAGCGGCTTTTCGGCATAGGTGCCTTCATATGTCACCGGATGGTTGGTCATCAGGAACGGCGCTTCATGCGTGATCAGTCCCATGCCGTGGGCGAAGAAATCGGTGTAGGGCGCGACCTTGGATTTCTTCAGCACGCCCTCCGCATAGGAGATCATATCACCACCAAGAGTGCCCGCCCTGACCTTGGAAAAAGCGGCCTGCTGCACCGTCTCGACTTCGGCCAGTAAATCCTCCAGTTCGGCGTCTGGCTCGCCCAGAATACCCATGCGGCAAAGGTCGCCGATATAGCCGTGATAGTTGCCGCCGGAATCGATCGACATCACCTCGCCCTTCTTCCACGCCTGTGACGAGCCGGCGCGGTTGTGGCTGGAGCCGAGCGTCAGCAGGCAATATTCGAAATGCGCGCCGCGATTGGTCTCCTCGCGCCGAAGTTGCTCGATGATCTCGGTCTTGGTCGTGCCTTCGCGCGCCCAGGCAATGGTCGCCAGCATGGAATCGGTGATCAGTTCGGAGGCGATGCGCAGCTTCTCCAGCTCAGCTTCCGTCTTGATGGCACGCATCCGCTCCAGCATATCAGTCGCGTCGATCAGCTTGGCGTCCGGCAACGCCTTGCGGATCAGGGTGTAGGCATCCGACGGCAGGAAAGCCGGCTCGATGCCGATGCGGGCGTTGCCCTTGCCGATTTTCGTCAGGTGCTCAACCGCAAGATTGGCAGCGTCGAGCGTGCCCCAGCACGCGGCGTGCAAGGTCGGCGTCCAGAACGGGTTGTTCTGGTGCTCGCCGCCCTCCATGCGGTTGCCGATATAGGCGGCATGCTCCGGCCCACCCTTCTCGTAGACGACAACAGGCAGATAGCGGCTGTGGCCGATCGCATCCATGGCGGCGAAGAAGATGAACTTGTAGCCGCCAAGCAGATATTGCGTGTTGTGCTTGGAGGTGGCGAGCAGCACATCGATGCCGGCCTCCTCCATCAGCCGATCGACCCTCGCATGATCGAACGGAATGGTGCTGACGGCATTCTTGCCCGGGGCGACGTTCATCTTTCTCTCTCCCTGAATTCCCTGGCCGGCCGGTCGCATCGCCGGCTGTTTTGGTCATGATCGGTCAAATCTGCACTATTTTGTCCAGTCTGGTCCAGCCAGAATAGGTGAAACGGCCGTTTCGGCACAGTTCGTCGTCGTATATCTCGATGCCTAAACCTGATCTGGTCCTACCAGATAAGCTCGGATTGAACCGCTTCCCGGTAACTGGTCCAGCGGACGAAATTTTCAAAGCCACGCCAGGATGCGCCAATTCCCTCTCTGGCGAAACCCTCGACAAGGCTCATAATCAGCCTTGCAAGGATGCCGTCGGCGTCCGAGGGTATTGGCCCACCCGGCCGGGTGGCTGAGAGGGACGGAGTTCGATCATGTCAGATGTCACGATTTCCAGACGCACCGTGCTTGCGGGTTCGGCATTGCTTCTGGCCTCGACGGCGCTGCCGACCATCGGTCTGGCACAGACGCCCAGGAAAGGCGGACGGCTGGTCGTCGCCGCCGATTCCGAGCCGCGCAACCTCAACCCGGCGATCGTCGCTTCCAACGGCGTGTTCTTCATCTCAAGCAAGGTCGTGGAGACGCTGGCCGAGGCATCCT
>NZ_CP034452.1:2985000-3017228 GCF_003952585.1 Mesorhizobium sp. M6A.T.Cr.TU.016.01.1.1 | reverse complement strand
TGCTGCCGGCTTCCGCCAGGATTGGCGGCCGTATTGACTGGTTTTTGCGATCGCCGTCATCCTGGGGCGCCAAGGCACCCCCCTCTGTCCTGCCGGACATCTCCCCCTCAAGGGGGGAGATTGCGCTCTCATCTCCGCCTTCGCCGATCTCCAAGGTTGCAGGAAGGGACCCAACAGCGAAACTGCTAATCTCCCCCCTTGAGGGGGAGATGTCCGGCAGGACAGAGGGGGGCCTCATGGAACGCAAAGCTCAAAAATCCGTCGCCAAACCCACCCACCCCCCCCTCGGTGGCCGCGACATCGGCTTCGTCTTCCAGGACCCGTCGGCCAGCCTCGATCCGGTGATGGCGGTCGGCGAGCAGATCGCGGAAGTCGCGCACGCGCATCTCGGCCTTACCTGGTCGCAATCCTATGCCAGGGCAAAAACCCTGCTTGAACGCGTCCGGCTGCCCGACCCGGACGCCGCTTTGCGCGCCTATCCGCACCAGCTTTCCGGCGGCCAGAAGCAGCGCGTGGCGATCGCCGCCGCGATCGCGGCCGGTCCGAGATTGCTGATCGCCGATGAGGCGACCAGCGCGCTCGACACCATCGTGCAGGCCGAGATCGTCGCCCTGATCCGACAATTGGTAGCGGAGGACGGCATGACGCTGCTGTTCGTCAGCCACGACATCGCGCTGGCCGCCGAGCTGGCCGAGCGCATCACCGTATTCCAGCACGGCGAGCTGGTCGAGCTCGGCGCGACGGCGCAGATCATCGCTAGCCCGCGCCACGCCTACACAAGAGCGCTGCTCGACGCTCATCTCGGCCTCGACGCCGAACCGTTGTTGGAGCGGGCAGGAGCGTCGAGGTGAGCAGTCCATTGCTGGCCGTTTCCGGCCTGACCAAACGATATCGTCGCGGCGGCAAGACGATTGCCGCCGTCGATGACGTTTCCTTCGACATCGAGCCCGGCGAGACGCTGGCGCTGGCCGGGCCTTCCGGCAGCGGCAAGTCGACGATCGCGCGGCTGATGCTGCGGCTGATCGAGCCCGACGCCGGCCGCATCGAGTTCGAAGGCGGCGATTTCCTGTCCTTGAACGGCGCTGCCTTGCGCGCCCGGCGTGCGCGTCTGCAAATGGTGTTTCAGGACCCGCTTGCCGCCTTCAACCCCCGCGCCAGCGTCGCACGCGTGCTCGACGACCCCCTGCGCATCCATGGCATCGCCTCTCGAAAGGAGCGCCCGCGCCGCATCGCTGCTTTGCTGGAGCGCGTCGGCCTGAGCGCCGATCTCGCCGGCCGCGCCATCCACGAGGTCTCGGGCGGCCAGCGCCAGCGCGTCGCGATCGCTCGCGCCATCGCGACAAACCCGTCGCTGATCGTGCTCGACGAAGCAGTGTCCGCGCTCGACGTATCGGTGCGTCGGCAGATCCTGCAATTGCTGCTCGATCTGCAACGCGAGGAGCGGATCGCCTATCTGTTCATTTCGCATGATCTCGGCGTTATCAGCGCCATCGCCCATCGTGTCGTCATCCTCGACGCCGGCCGCACCGCCGAGAGCGGCGACGCCCGTGCCGTCATCGACGCGCAGTCGGCGATCGGCAAGGCGCTGGTGGCGGCAGCGCCAAAACTGAACAGGACCAGCAAAGGCTCAGACGCGTCCAATCGTCAGTAACCCAGCGCGCAACCATCCTTGCGTGGATCGGACGCGCCGGTAAGCGTGCCCTTGTCCCAGTCGATCAGCACCAGCTGGCCGCCGCCATGCGGCTCGGTCGCGATGGACAGCTGATGGCCCCGCTCGCGCAGGCCGGCGATCGCATCGGCCGGAACGCCACGCTCCACCTCCACAGTATCTTGTCTGTAAAACACCCTCGGCGCATCCAGCGCCTCCTGCGGGTCCATGCCGAAATCGATCATGTTGGTGAGCAGGTGGACATGGCCGAACGGCTGGTAGCCGCCACCCATCACGCCGAACGGCATGATCGCCCGGCCCTTGGCTGTCACCATGCCCGGCATGATGGTGTGCATGGGGCGTTTTCCCGGTGCGATGCAGTTTGGGTGGTCCGCCGCCAGGCAGAAGCTGCTGCCGCGGTTCTGCAGCACGACCCCGGTTTTTGGGCCAACCAACCCGCTGCCGAACGAATGAAAAGTCGAGTTGATGAAGCTGACCGCATTACGGTCGCGGTCGACCACCGAGATGTAGACGGTATCGCTCGGCTGAAGCTCAAGCCGAGGCAGATGCGTCATCGCGCGCGCCGGATCGATCTCGGCGCGAAGCTGGTCCGCATGGGATCTGGACAACAACTGCTGCACGGGGACATGGACCTGGTTCTGGTCGCCGATGAAATTGTCGCGGTCCTGATAGGCAAGCCGCCCCGCCTCGATCTCGAGGTGAAAGCGCTCGGCGCCGTTCGGTTCCAGCGAGCCGAGCGAAAAGCCCGACAGCACATTCAGCATGATCAGTGCCGTCAGCCCCTGGTTGTTCGGCGGCATCTGATGGATATCGTAGCCCCGGTAGGACGTGCCGACCGGCCTGACATAGTCGCCCTTCGTGGCCGCAAAATCGTCGAGCGCATGCAGCCCACCGAGAGCACGCAGACGCGACACCAAGTCGTCGGCAACCTCGCCTTCATAGAAGCCGGCACGACCGCGGCGCGACACGATGCGTAAGGTGTCGGCCAGTTGAGGCTGTCGGTGCAGCTCGCCGGCCAGCGGCGCCTTTCCATCCGGCAGAAAAATCCGCGCGGCATGTTCGTCGGCGGCCAGCAAGGCAGCACTGTCAGCCCAGTCGAAGGCGACGCGGTCTTGGACGACATAGCCCTGCTCGGCGTAACGTA
The DNA here is from genome assembly GCF_003952585.1 of Mesorhizobium sp. M6A.T.Cr.TU.016.01.1.1. Lineage (NCBI taxonomy): Bacteria > Pseudomonadati > Pseudomonadota > Alphaproteobacteria > Hyphomicrobiales > Phyllobacteriaceae > Mesorhizobium > Mesorhizobium sp. M6A.T.Cr.TU.016.01.1.1. The sequence goes on along the minus strand of NZ_CP034452.1, from coordinate 3,014,415 downwards.
TGGCGGGCGCCAGCGCGGCGTCGATGCCCTTTCTGCCGTGATCCTCGAGCAGCCGGCACCAGGCGTCGATGGCCCCCGGCACGGTAACCGCGTGCGGACCTGATTCAGGCAGTGCGTCATGCCCCCTGTCCAGATACCACTCAGCCGTCGCTGCTGCAGGTGCGCGGCCCGAGCCGTTGAAGGCCAGGACCTCGCCTTGGCCGTTGGGGCAGTAAAGGACGAAACAGTCGCCGCCGATACCGGTCGATTGCGGCTCGACGACTGCCTGCACCGCAGCCGCGCACACGGCTGCGTCCATTGCGTTGCCGCCGGACCGCAGCATCTCGACCGCCGCCAGTGTCGCCAGCGGATGTGATGTCGCGGCCATCGCTTCCGTCGCACGAACCGGCGACCGCCCGGGGAGTTGAAAATCACGCATGCAGGATCAATAGCCTCCGACGAATCAGATGTGAACTGGCAGCGGCGGCCAAAGAGCTACGCCACCGAAAGCACCACGACCGACACCACAATCACCGTGCAGCGCTCAACCTTGGGAGATCGCCGAGCTCAATCCGCAAACTTGAAAAGATCTGTCGTGTAATCCGGGTATGCGTTCAGCCCATCGAAAAGGTCGGCCAGGTCAGGGGTGTCTGCCAATATTCCGGACAAGACCAGCGCAGTCGCCACGCCGGCGCCAATTCCACCGGCAATATCGTGTTCGACGCTGTCGCCGACACAGACCACGGTGCTTCGGTCCGGGTTGCCCGCCAGCGCCAGCGCGGCATCGAAGATCGGCGCGTAGGGCTTGCCAATGCGGGTGACGCTGCCGCCGAGGCTCTCGTAGAGGTCCGCAAGCTGGCCGGCGCCAAAGCGGGGGCCTACTGCCGTCAGCATGATCTTGTCGGGATTGGTGCAGAAGCATGGCACCTGCCGCGCTGCTGCCGGTGCAAAAAGTCTGCGATAGTGGTCGATGTCGTAGCGATCGCCCTCGCTGGCGGCGATCAGCACCAGCTCGGCATCGTCGCCGTCGCTGGTCAACGCGAAAGACAGACCTTCAATCGCCGAGCGGTCGCCTTCCCTGCTGATCAGCAAGCACTTGGTGTTTGGACGCAGCTTTCCAGATGCCGCCATTTCATGAAACGACCGCCACGCGATCTCGCCGGAAGAGACAAATTGATCCCAGCTTCCTGGTTCGAAGCCGAGCTTCAGCAAGCGGGCCTCGTTGGGCGGTGCCCGCCTGCCGGAGTTCGAGACCAGCACAATCGTCTTGCCTGCGCGCTTCAGCGCCGACAATGCCTCCACGGCGCCCGGATAAGGATTGGTGCCATCGTGCAGCACGCCGAACTGATCGAGCAGGAACACCTGATAGCGCTCAACCAGCGCGCCGATGCCGTCTAGATGCTCAACTGTTTTCGTGCTCACGAAAGCCCCGCTTCGATTGCGCCCATCAGCGCCAGCCGCGCCGTGCCGGCGGCCGCCTCGTCGGAAAGCGCCGGCAAGAAACCAACGCCCAGCTTGCGCTGCCGGATCGCGGTCCAGGCGGGATTTGCCGCACCGCCGCCGACGCTTCTGACCGACGTCAATCGCGGGGCGCCGAGTTCGGCAAGCCGGCGATAGCCGAGCGCCTCGATCCCGGCAATGCCCTCCAACATCGCTTTCAGATAGTCGGCGTCGTCCGCAGGCCGCGGCGTCAGGCGTGGCGGCAGAGCAGGATCGGCGATCGGAAAGCGTTCGCCGACCGCCGGAAGCGGATAATAGTCGAGGCCGGTCTCCGTCGTGGGGTCGATCGCCGCACTCAGCTCGATGATGCGCGCGAGGGGAAAATGCTGCGCCAGCACCTTGCCCCCCGAATTCGACGCACCACCCGCCAGATAGGCATCTCCCAACCGGTGACTATAGATGCCGAACTGCGGCGCCGAGATCGGCCGGTCGGAGAGGATCTTGATGGTCAGCGAGGACCCCAGCGCGGTGACGCCGTCGCCAACTGCCGCAGCGCCCGTCGCCAGGAACGACGCGCAGCCGTCCGTCGTCCCGGCGACCACGGCGACGTCACGCTCCAGGCCGAACAGGTCCGCAGCGCTCGCGGTGAGCGTTCCGACCACATCGCCCGGTTTGACGACATCGGGAAGGAATTCCATGCGCATGCCAGTTGCCGCGATCCAGTCCGGCCAGCGGCGGCCCTCGACGTCGTAGCCGGTTTTCAGGGCATTGTTCTCGTCGCTGATATCGAAGCGGCCGGAGAACTGCCCCGCGATCCAGTCGGCCTGATGCAGCACCGCGGCGACGCCGGGCAGGCGCTGGAACGACAGCGCCTTGGCGAGACCGGACGTTGGCCCAAGTGCTGCGCTCGTTGCCGGCGCCTCGCGCGCGATCACGGCGAGGATCGCGTCGTCGTCGACTTTGTCGTTGTACATCAGCGGCTCGACCAGCGGCCGCCCGGCGCCGTCGACCGGCAGCAACGTGCCCGAAGTGCCGTCGACGGCAATCGACCGGACCGCCGCGCGATCGATGCCTGAAGCAGTTCCGTCAGCGCCGCGCCGACCGCTGACCACCACCGAGGTCGCGGCATCCTGGCCAATCTGTCGAGTGGACGGCGGAACGCGCGGCTATCGAAAGTCCGGCCGCATAGCGACCGGCGACCGATGGCCGATCGATGCCGATCGGAACGCTCTGCTCGGCGCCCAGTGACCCACCGGTCGATCATTCAGTGGACGGCGACGCGCGCTATCGAGTCCGGCCGCATGCGCGGCGCGCGCACTGGTGCCGATCGAGCGATCGAAGCTGGTCGATTGCGCGCCATGTCAGCCGCCGGCGGCATTGAGTTCTGGCGATACTGCTCGCGTCCAGTGATCAGTTCATCTCCGGCGGTCAGATAGTTCAGCTCGCCGCGACGTCGACCCGCGCCGTCACGTCGGCGAGGCAGCGTTGCATGGCGTCGGCGCCGGCACTGGCGTCGCCGCGCATCAGCACGCCAAGCCCGGGAAACAGGATTGCCGCGGGTGCCGTGCCGCACCGTTCGGTGACACGCTTCACATCCTCGCCAGGTCTCGCCACGACCGAACCCTGGCCGAGAAAGATGACGTGATCGGGATAGAGGCTGCCTCCCGACGCCATGCGGCAGCTTTCCGGATCGATCGCGGCCGCATGCGCTTCGATATCCGCCGGCAACCTGTAACCGGTGCGTCCGATGAGCGCTGTCAATGCGGCAACGTTCGGCTCCACCACCTCGCGCGGCGGCCGCGCCAGCAGCCCTGCGACGCGACGCAGCAGTGCCTCGGCGTCAGCGACGGTCTCGGCAGCGACGACCAGCCCGTGATTGCCAAGGATCAGCACATCGACGCCTGGCCGAAGGCGCTCGGCAATGCCCTGGGCAAGCGGCAGGCCCGGTCGGCGATAGGCAACATACGCCCATTCGATGCCATCCAGGCGCTTGGCGATTTGAGCCTCGCAGTCGGCCTGCACGGCAAGCGAAATGGTGTCGACGCAGTGGACATGCAGAACGACGCGCTGCGGCATCAGCGCATGAACCGTGGTCTCGATCGAGGGACGCAGCCTGCGGGCATTGAGCGCCTCGATGGCGAAACCTTGTGGCTGATCGGCGGCCGGGTCGCGCTGCTCGACAGCCCTAAGCAGCGGGGGGATCGCCACGGGAACCATGATGTCTTCGGCGAGCGCATTCTTCAGCCAGGTGCCGGAAGCCTTGATCCAGAGCGTGTCGCCAGCCTTCAGCGAAGTGTTGCCGCCCGCGGCCTGGGTCAAATGCGGGTCGCGCCCGATGCTGGCCGAAAGCGACCGCAAAGCAGCCAATTCCTGCGCGTCCGCATAGTTTGCCATCGAAACTCCTCCACAAACCGGCCGCGTGGCCACGGCTTTGGACGTCCCGCTGCCGGGATAATGGTTCACGCTGGTATCGCAGATGCGAGTAAGTTGCGTCAATAGTGATCTTATCTCGTCAAATCGAGCTTGCAATCCGACACGTGTTGAGTAAGTTGCACCAATTGCCGTGGCAAAATGGCATTTCGGGAGGTAAACCGTTGAGCGACTCCGGCCGCCAGCGTCAGATCGTCGAGTTGTTGCGGGATCGCCCCTTCGCCTCGGTGCGCGAGCTGCAGGAGCGGCTCGGCGTGTCGGCTGCGACGGTGCGGCGCGACATCGACAAGATCGATGAGGCCGGTGAAGCACGAAAGGTCTATGGCGGGATCTCGGCGCTCGATGGCGCTTCTCAAGCCGGCGTCGCCTATGCCAGGCCCTATGACGAAAACCGCGATCTCGCGGTCGAAGCCAAACGGCAGATCGCCGCTCTCGCCGCGACCATGGTGCGCGATGGCGACGCCGTCATCGTGCATGGCGGTTCGACCTGTTTCCATCTCGGCGCCAAGCTGGCCGACCGCAACATCCGGCTCTATACCAACTCGATGCCGCTCGTGGCTTATCTGAGCGACCACGGCCATTGCAGCCTGACCGTTGCCGGGGGTGAGCTTCATCGCGAGCCTGGCATCATCCATTCGCTCACTCAGGCCGTGCCGTTCTATGCATCAAAGTTCTTTCTTGGCGCGCAAGGCATCGGCCAGGAGGGCCTGCTGGAGTCGCATCCGCTGCTGGTCCGCTCCATCGTCGAGCTCAGCCTATGCGCCGACCAGATCGTGGTGCTGGCCGACAGCCGCAAACTGTCGATCCACGCGCGCAACGTCGCGCTGCCCTTGTCCCGCATCGGCACGCTGGTGACCGATGACGGCCTGTCCGACGCTGACGCGCGCATGCTGGAAGACGCCGGCGTCACGGTGCGGATCGCCTCTGCCTCGGGAGCCCTCCAGTGAAGGTGGCTGTCCTCGACTTCGGCAAGACCAACTCGAAGCTGTTCGTCTTCGATCAGGACGGGCGGATCCTCGACGAGCGTCGGACCCAGCCGAACTGGACACGCAAAGGCGGCTTCAGCGTGCTCGACGAGCCAGCGCTTCACGATTGGGCGGCTCGCGCCGTCGACGACGCGGTCGACAATCATGGCATAGAGGGCTTGATGGTTTCGGGCCATGGCTGCACCTTTGCGTTGGTTGACGATGCGGCGCTGACGCATCCGATCCTCGACTACGAGCAGGAGCCGCCGGCCGAGATTGCCGCGCAAATCGATCGCCGCATTCCGGATTTTGCCGAGACCTTCTCGCCGCATCTGCCGCTCGGCTTCAACTATGGCCGCCACATGCTGTGGCTGAAGGCAGTGCAGCCCGGCGCGTTTGCTGCCGCGAAATCAATCCTCGGCTATCCGCAATACTGGAGCTGGCGCTTTGGCGGCCGGGCGGCCTCGGAAGTGTCCTATCTCGGCTGTCACTCGCATCTGTGGGCGCCGCGCAAGCGCGATTTCTCGTCGCTGGTCGACGCCGAGGGTTGGCGCGGCCAGATGCCGACCTTCGAGCGTGCCGGCGCGGTCATCGGCGAGCAGCGCTTCGGCGATAAAGCGCGGCCGATCGCCATCCACAACGGCGTCCATGACAGCAATGCGGCGCTCTATGCCTATCGCAGGCAGGAGCTTGGCCCGGTCACAGTCGTCTCGACCGGCACCTGGGTCATCGTGCTCAACCCGGACTGCCCGCTCGACGCGCTCGATCGCGACCGCGACATGCTGGTCAATGTCGACGTCGACGGCGGCCCGGTGCCCACCATCCGCTTCATGGGCGGGCGTGAATTCGCTGTCATCAGCGCCGGCTGGCAAGGCGCAATCGACCGCTCCACGCTACAGCAGGTGATCGACGCCGGCATCATGGCGCTGCCCAGCTTCGCGCCAGGCGGGCCGATGCCTGGCCATCCCGGCGAACTGGTCGGGCGCACGCCCAACGCGGAGGAGCGCGCGGCCGTGGCGCTGCTCTATGTCGCGCTGATGGTCGACCTGTGTCTCGACCTGATCCATTCGAACAACACCGTGATCGTCGATGGCGGGCTGAACAGTGGTGGCCTGCTCGCCAGCCTGCTGGCGCAGCTGCGTCCCGGCCAGGCCTTCATGCAGGGCGCCACGCTGGAGGGCAGCGCCACCGGAGCGGCGGCTCTTGCGTTCGAGAGTGTTGGACGCGAGTTCGCCGCCGAGGCGCCGGAGCCTGTCCGCGCTTCAAGCTTCGCCGGGCTTGCCGGCTATCGCGACAGCTGGCGTAGTCTCGCCACCGACCGAGGCGTCGCTGATGCTGCAGCGGGAGGTGCACGATGACCGCCGCGGCCCGGATCGAAACAGTGAGCCAGCCGGTGCTGGAGATGCGGCATATCTCGAAGACGTTCGGTCCGATCCGCGCCTTGCAGGATGTGTCGCTGACCGCTCACGCCGGCGAACTGCACGCGCTGATGGGCGAAAACGGCGCCGGCAAGTCGACGCTGATGAAGGTGCTATCCGGCGCCTACCGGCCGGACCCCGGCGGCGATATCTTGATCGACGGCGCGCCGGTCGCCACCGGCGACCCGATCAAGGCACGCGCCAACGGCATTGCCGTCATCTATCAGGAGCTGTCGCTGGCGCCCAACCTGACGGTCGCGCAGAACATCTTCCTCGGCAACGAGCCGAGACGGTTCGGCATCGTCGACCGCGACCAGTGCAATCGGCGCGCCAACGAGATCATCGCGCGGCTCGGCGTCTCCTTCTCGGCGCGCGCGCTTGTCTCTAGCCTGTCGCTCGGCGAGCGCCAGATGGTCGAGATCGCCCGCGCGCTGTCGACCAGCGCGCGCATCATCGTCATGGACGAGCCGACGACGTCGCTGACCTCGCGCGAGACGGACAGGCTGTTCGAGGTCATTGCAACGCTGAAGTCGCAAGGCATCGCCATCATCTACATCAGCCACCGCATGGAAGAGGTCTACCAGCTTGCCGACCGCGTCAGCGTGCTGCGCGACAGCGGCTATGTCGGCACGCTCGATCGCGCCGATCTGAACGCCTCGCGCCTCGTCTCGATGATGGTTGGCCGCGACCTATCCGCCTTCTACAAGAAGGATCACCGCCCGCCGGACAGCAAGCGCGCGATCGCGCTATCAGTGCAGGGCATGTCGGACGGCAATCTTTTGAAGGACTGTTCCTTCGACCTGCACAAGGGCGAGGTGCTGGCGCTGGCGGGCCTGGTCGGCTCGGGCCGCACCGAGCTCGCGCGGCTGATCTTCGGCGCCGACAAGCACACATCAGGCACGCTGGAGCTCGACGGCAAGCCGATAGCCATCGGCTCGCCGCGCGAGGCGCTGGATGCCGGCATTGCCTATCTCACCGAAGACCGCAAGGAGCTCGGCCTGTTCCTAGACATGTCGATTTCCGACAATATCAGCATGGGCGTGCTCGCAAGGGACGCGCGGGCCGGAGGCTTGCGCGACTTCGCCACGGCCGAAAGGCGCGCCGCCAAGGCCGTTTCCGACCTCTCCATCCGCACCAGATCGGTGCAGGCCAATGCCGGCTCGCTGTCGGGCGGCAACCAGCAGAAGGTGCTGCTGGCCCGCCTGCTCGAGACCGAGCCCCGGGTCCTCATCCTCGACGAGCCAACCCGCGGTGTCGATGTCGGGGCGAAGTCGGAAATCTACCGGCTGATCGACGATCTCGCCAAGAAGGGCATCGCCATCCTGATGATCTCCAGCGAACTGCCGGAGGTGATCGGCGTCGCCGACCGCGTGCTGGTGATGCGCGACGGCACCATCGCTGGCGAGGTGACGTCATCCGAAGGCCAGCCGCTCAGTCAGGAGGCAATCATGGAACTTGCAACGGGAGCGGCCAAGGGATGATCGACAAGGCAACCGAGATGAGCGCCGGCGACCAGGCTGTCGGCAGGAGCCGGCGGCTGCGCACCGCCTTCGCCGCCCTTGGCATGCTGCCGGTCCTGATCCTTTTGGCGGCCGGCTTCCAGTTCATGAACCCGCGCTTCCTCACCGAGACCAACCTGCTGATCGTCACCCAGCAGTCGTCGATCAACATCGTGCTCGCGGCCGGCATGACCTTCGTCATCCTGACCGGCGGCATCGACCTGTCCGTCGGCGCCATCCTTGCCGCCTCGGCGATGGTGGCGGTGATGGTGTCGCTGGTGCCGGAATGGGGCATGCTCGGCGTGCCGGCAGCCATTCTGGTCGGCCTCGGCTTCGGCATCATCAACGGGCTGCTCGTCGCCTATATCAAGCTGCCGCCCTTTATCGTCACGCTGGGTTCGCTGACAGCCGTGCGCGGCGTCGCCCGCCTGCTCGGCCAGGACACCACGGTGTTCAACTCGGACCTGCCGTTCGACTTCATCGGCAACGGTTCGCTGTTCGGCATCCCCTGGCTCGTCATCATCGCTCTGTCGGTCGTGGTGCTGTCCTGGCTGGTGCTCAAGCGCACCGTGCTCGGCACCTGGATCTATGCCGTCGGCGGCAATGCCGAGGCCGCCCGCCTCACCGGCATCAAGGTGCCGCTCGTGCTGCTCTTCGTCTATGGCGTGTCTGGTCTCCTGGCCGGCCTTGGCGGCGCCATGTCGGCGGCCCGGCTCTACGCGGCCAATGGGCTGCAGCTTGGGCAGTCGTACGAACTCGACGCCATCGCCGCGGTCATTCTCGGCGGCACCAGCTTCGTCGGCGGCGTCGGCTCGATCTGGGGCACGCTGATCGGCGGCCTGATCATCGCGGTGCTCTCCAACGGGCTCATCTTGGCCGGTGTTTCGGACATCTGGCAGTACATCATCAAGGGATTGGTCATCATCGTGGCGGTCGCCCTCGACCGCTACAGGCTCCAGGCCGGAGCAAGAACGTGATTGACCTTAGTCGCCGGCGTCAACGACCCGGTTTCATGTAACGCACCGTGAGAGGCGCGGGGCATCAGGAGGAAAGAATGAAGACCATCGCTAAACTGCTCTGCGGCGTTGCCCTTGCGGCAGTCGCCATCGCACCGGCTTCGGCCAAGGATCTGAACAAGGTCGGCATCTCGGTCGGCCTGCTCGGCAACCCGTTCTTCGTCGCCACCATCAAAGGCATCGAAGACGCGGCCAAGAAGATCAACCCGAATGTCGAGGTGACGTCGGTGTCGGCCGACTACGACCTCAATAAGCAGGTCTCGCAGGTCGACTCCTTCATCGCCGCCGGCGTCGACGTGATCATGCTCAATGCCGTCGATGCCAAGGCGATCGCGCCGGCGGTGAAGAAGGCGCAGGCGGCGGGCATCGTGGTTGCCGCGTTCGACGTTTCGGCGCCGGGCGCCGACGTCACCGTGATGACCAACAACGTCAAGGCCGGCGAAGCGGCCTGCCAGTATCTGGTCGACCATACCGGCGGCAAGGGCGACTATGTCATCCTGAATGGCCCGGCATCGTCGTCGATCCTGGAGCGGGTCAAGGGCTGCAAGGACGTTCTCGCGAAGCACCCGGATATCAAGATCCTCTCCGACGACCAGAATGCCGAAGGCTCGCGCGACGGCGGCCTGAAGGTGTTCCAGTCGCTGCTGACCCGTTTCGACAAGATCGACGCGGTGTTCGCCATCAACGATCCGACGGCGATCGGCGCCCAGCTTGCGGCCAAGCAGCTCAACCGCTCGGAGTTCATCTTCACCGCGGTCGACGGCGCGCCCGACATCGAGAAGGAGCTCTCGTCCGGCACATCGATGATCAAGGCTTCGGCTTCGCAGGACCCCTATGTGATGGCTGGCCAGTCGCTGCAGATGGCGGCTGAAGTGCTTGCCGGCAAAAAGCCGGCCGAGGCGACGGTGCTGCTCGACCCGCAGCTGATCACAGCCGAGAACCTGAAGGACTACAAGGGCTGGACCGCAGCCCGCTAAGCCTCCCAAGGCTGGTGCGGCCGGGCTGACCGGCCGCACCATTTTTTGTTGAGCATCGGATTTCCACTTTTGGGTCCGATGCTCCCGCGCAACCGGAGACGATTATGTCGCGCATTGGAATCCATTCTTTCGTCTGGTCGGCAAGCTCGGCGCAAGGCGACCTCGAACGGACGCTGGCCAACACCAAAGAGGCCGGCTTCGACCTGATCGAATTCTCCTATCTCGACCCTGCCAATGTCGACATTGGCGGGCTGGCCAAGCGCATCGCCGACCTCAATCTCGGCGTGGCGATCAGCATCGGACTGCCGGCCGACGGCGACATTTCGAGCGCCGACAAGACGATTGCCGCGCGCGGCGTCGAAATCCTCAATGATACCATTTCGCTGACCCGCGATCTGGGTGGTCAGAAGGTCGCCGGCATCCTCAGCACCGGCCATGGATTGCAGACGCAGGCGCCGACGCGCGATCAATGGAACCGCAGTGCCGGAACGCTCGCCAAGGTCGCGGAGACCGCTAAGGCCGCCGGCGTCACGCTCAACCTCGAGATCGTCAATCGCTTCGAGAGCAATCTGCTCAACACCGCGGCGCAAGGGTTGGCCTTCATCGAGGACACCGGTTCCGACAATATCTTCCTGCATCTCGACAGCTTCCATATGAACATCGAGGAGGCCGATGTCGGGCTGGCCATCCGCCATGCCGCGAAGAAGATCGGCTATGTCCATATAGGCGAGAGCCATCGCGGCTTCCTCGGCACCGGCAACATCGACTTTGCCGCGATCTTCGATGCGCTGACCGCAATCGGCTATGGCGATGATCTCAGCTTCGAATCCTTCTCGTCGGAAATCGTTGACGAGAACCTGTCGAAGAAGACCGCCATCTGGCGCAATCTGTGGGCCGACAATATGGAGCTGGCCCGGCATGCACGCCGCTTCATCGCCATCGGGCTGGAGACGTCACGGCGCAAGGCCGAGCTTGTATCGTCAAGCCATCGGCCACCAGCGATAGATCCGGCTTGGCTCGTAACATGAAATGAAAAGCGAGCCGTCGGGCGCAAAAGCCACTCCGTCAGGGACATTGTGCACGCCTTCGACAACGAGCTGCCTGGCGCCAGCCGTGTCGTCAGCCAGGATCGGCACATAGCTAATGCACGCTGCATTGCTTTCCACGACATAAAGCCCGCTGCCGTCCGGTGCCATCGCCATGCCGTTGGCAAAGGCCATGGTTTCGCGGCACCACAGGCCGCCGTCGCCCGTCTTGAGGTCGTAGCGGAAGATGCCGGAGCGATTGTCTTCGCCTACGCTGTCCGACACGTAGAGCCAGCCTCGTGTCTCGTCGACGATCGGATAGTTCGGCACGCGGATGCCGGCCGAGGCGAAGCGTTCCATAAGGCCCGTCCCGGCATTCCAGTGAAAGATCGCAGAATGCTTCAAATCGCAGGCAAAACAGTTTCCCACGCTGTCGAAAGCAATACCGAGCAGAAAACCTTCCGTGCCACCCACGCGTTCGACCGAGCCGCCATCGGCGGCCAGCCGCAAGAGATCGCCGGTTTCGGTGCCGCACCAGACGGACCCGTCGCGGTGGACGGCCACGCCCTCCGGATGGGCCACGCGCGGAGTTGTGAAGATGCCGTCGAAGAAGACCCGGGCGGCGGCCATTTCAAGCAACGGCTTTGCCATGGGAGCCTCAGCCTCCTGCGGTCTGCGCGGCGATGCAGCGCTCGACCATGATGCTGTCGGCGGCAAGAATCTCGGCGATCAGCGCGCCACGCTCCTTGGCGCTGACGAATTCCAGGCGGCGCAGGCCGAGGGGATCGATCCGGTTTCGCAGGACACCAAGTGTGTCGTTCGAGGGGAGCGGAATTTCCCGGCAGTCCGCATCGAATGTCACGGGAAAACCGGTAGCATCACGGATCTGCTGCTGCGTGATCTCAGGCATGATTTCGATGACGATCAATTCCCGGCTCGACCGGTCGAGCCGAAAGACGCAAAGATCGGTGAACACCAGCGCCTCGCCGGTCCGATAGCCCATCGGCTCGCGTTCATTCTGGGTGAGCAAGCCGCGCGCCGAACTGGCGATCTCGACCGTCTCGACCAGCGACTGCACAGAATGGCGGGGAACGTAGAGCAAATAGTCGCGATGCATGTTGGCGACATCGGCCATGCCGCCCTGCCCGGGCAGCCGGATGAGGCTGCCGTCGCGCTTGCGCAGCGCGATGGTGTTGACGCGACCGCGTCGATCGACTTGCGCGGCCCCGACGATCTCATGGGTCACCGCACCGGCCTGATAGTAGGTCGAGTAGGTGTCGTCGCCACCGGCATGCGCCACTGCCATCTCGCAATCGAGGCTTTCGATCAGCGACAGGATCATCGGGCTCGGCGCTATGTCGAGATGGCCGCAACTCATCGTCGCGATGATCATATCCGGCGCGTGCGTCGCCTTGGCCAGCCGGTAGGCGACGTTGGCCAGCGGCGACACCGCGCCGGCACTGGCAAAGCTCTCATTGTCGAGCTCGGCGGCGATACGGGCGGCGATGATCTCGTCGATCGACGCTTTCTTTTCGCCCTGCGCGAGAGCGGGCATTGCGAGGGCCGTTTCGGCGCGGATTTTCGCAGCATCCTGAACCAGCTCCGGTATGCCTTCGGAAGGTAGACGCAGACTGTCGGCCAAAGGTGTTTCCCTAGACGCGAACGCCGCCGATAACGCTTGATAATCGGTGACATAGAACGGCAGGCAGGAGGCCGGATAGGCGCCGCTCGGCGCCAGCGCTATGGCCGAAACCTGGTTCCGGGTGAGAATGCTCTGGCGGCCGTCATGCCGCAGCGCCCCGACCGGAACGATTTCCTCGACCGTGACCAGCACCTGGCGCGCCGCGCCCGCCATCGCGAAGTCCAGCGCCCGCGGCCCGATGATCTGCACATTGCCGCTCTCGTCAGCGCGCTGGGCATGGACGACGAACGTGTCGAGCCACAGCGGCGGGATGAACCCGGTCTCGGTCTTGGCAACGGGATCGGGAGCGGCGAGTGCGCCCGGCACACGCGCGAGCATGTCCGAGCCCTGCGGAAGCTGAAACGGCATCGACGGCAGGTTCTGCTGCGCAGCCCGCAAGGCCTGGATCATCGCCAGCGCCGTCCAGTCGCGAACGGGCACGGCATTCGTCTCGGCAGCCGCGCGGAAACGCGGCGGCAGGCCGAAAATGTCCAGGCTGGAAAAGCAGAGGTCGATTTCCGCTACCGCATCCGCTTCGAGAAGCAACTCGAGCGGCAGCCCACCGGCCCAGCACACGTAGCGCAAATCCTTGATATCAGAGCCGGCGATGGCGCGCAGCAAGGCGATCGGCAGCCGGGCGAAATGGTGGCCGCCGACGCCGATGACGTCGCCACTTTCAACCAAAGCAGCCAGCCCTTCGACATCGGTGAAGCGCGGCCGGTTCGGCTTGACCAGGGATATCATTGCGCAGCCTTCGCCCGCGCGGCGCTTTTCTCGGCGAACGCCTTCACTCGCTGCTGGCCGATCTCGCTGCGATAAAGCCCGCCCAGAATGTCGCGTTCCATGGCGAGGCCATCGGCCAGGTCGCCCGATACGGCATGCGCCGTCAACGCTTTCAGTCCCTCGATCGCTGCAGCCGGTTCGGCGGCGATCATCTCGGCGAGTTCCAGCGCCCGCGGCATCAGCCTTTCGACGTCGACGACCTCGTTGACCAGTCCAGCGTCGATGAATTCGGAAGCCGGCACGATGGCACCGGTCATCAGCAGGAGATTGGCGCGGTTGCGGCCGAGTTTTTGGACGCTGCGCTGTGTGCCGCCGCCGCCGGGGATCAGTCCGAGTTTGATCTCCGGTAGGCCGAGTTTCGCGAACTGGTTGGCGATCACGATGTCGCAGCACAGCACCAGTTCCATGCCGCCGCCCAGCGCAAAGCCATTGACCGCCGCAATCACCGGCTTGCGGTTGTTCTCGATCGCCGCATACATGCGCGTGCCGGCGGCCTGGAAGGCGTCGAACTCGGCAGCCGTCTGGGCGGCGTATTCCTTGATGTCGGCGCCAGCCATGAAGCCGCGTCCTTCGCCGGTCACAACGATCGCACCGACATCGTCATCCCCGGACAGCGCCTCGAAAACATCGATGATCTCGCCTTGCATCAGCCGGTTCATGGCGTTGAGCTGGTCGGCGCGCCGAAAAGTGACGACCGCGACGCGACCCGAGATTTCGACCGTAAGTGTCTGATAGACGGGCATCGTCAGGCAGCGTCCACGGTCATGTCGCCGGATGCTTCCAGGGCGGCGATCTCGTCCTTCGACAGGCCGAACTCGGCCAGGATCTCGCGGCCATGCTGGCCGACCAGCGGGGCTGGCCGTTCGATGGTTGCCGGCGTCTCGCTCATCTTGACGGCCGGCGCGACCACCTTCACCTTACCGCCGCGCGGATGATCATAGCTGGTGATCATGCCCATGTGCTTGACCTGCGGATCCTCCGCCGCGCGGCGGATATCCTTCACCTCGGCGCACCAGATGTCGACTGCCAGCAGCCGCGCCAGCAGATCCTGCGTCGCAAACTTCCTGGTCTCGGCATTGACCTTCTCGAACACCTCGTCGCGCTTGTCGAACAGCGTCTTCAGATCGTCGTAGACTGCAAGCTGCGGCGCCTCCAACGTCTGATACAGCGTCTTGAACGGGCTCATGGCGATCGACAAATAGCCGCCATCCTTCGTTTCGTAGATGCCGAACGGCGCCTGCATGCCGGGATGGCCGATACCGGAATTCGGGCGCACGAAGTCCTCGCCGAGATTGAGCACGGCGACATATTCCTGGTTGAGATGCGCCAGCAGGCCGGCCAGCAAATTGACCTCGATCTTCTGGCCCTTGCCGGTCTTCTCGCGATAGTAGAGCGCCGACAATATGCCGTAGACCATGTTCATCGCGCCGATCTGGTCGGCGAGACCGGCACCCGCCGGAACAGGAGCCTGGTCACCACGGCCGGTGTTGGAGATCAGCCCGGACAGCCCCTGGATCAGCATGTCCTGGCCGGGGCGCTCGACATAAGGGCCTTCCTCACCATAGCCGGAGCCCGAGCAATAGATGATGCCGGGATTGACTGCCTTGAAGTCCTCGTAGCCATAACCGAGCTTGGCCAGCACGCCGGGGCGAAAATTCTGCACGACGACGTCGGCCTTCTTGGCCATGTCCATGACGATCGCATGCACCTTGCGGCTCTTCAGATTGAGCGCGATCGAGCGCTTGTTGCGGTTCCAGGCGAGGAAGTTCGGGCTCTCGGAGCCGCCGACCCATTTGGCGAAGAAGGTCATGCTGCGGAACATATCGCCGGCGCCGGCGCGCTCGATCTTGATGACGTCGGCGCCCATGTCGCCGAGCAGCTGCGTGGCGAATGGCCCCTGCAGCAGATGGCTGAAATCGAGGATGCGGACGCCTTCGAGGGCCTTGTTCATTTCATGTCTCGTTTCGTGTTGTCAAAGCAGATCGGGAACATAGCGCGGCGCGGCTGTGAGCCCGCCATCGACGCGCAGGTCGGTTCCGGTGGTGAAGCCGGCGGCATCCGAAGCCAGATAGACAGCGGCTTCGGCCACTTCGGAGGGCTTGCCGATGCGGCCGAGCGGATGCATCTTGACCCAGGCCTTGGCGAGATTGCCGCCGATCTCCTTGATCAGCTTATCGTTCATCGGCGTGTTGATGGTGCCCGGCGAGATCGAGTTGACGCGGATGTTGAACGGGCCGAACTCGACCGCCATCTGGCGTGTCATCGCCATCACCGCGCCCTTGGCCCCGGCATAGGCGGTCCAGCCATCGAGCCCGATATGCCCCTGCGCCGAGGCCATGTTGATGATCGAGCCCGATTTCTGCGCGATCATGTGCGGCAGAGCGTATTTGCAGCCGCGAAAAACGCTGGTCAGGTTGACTGCGATCAGCCGGTGCCATTGCTCGTCGGTCATCTCATGCACCGGCATGCCGCCGATGGCGATGGCTGCGTTGTTGACCAGCACGTCGAGATGGCCGGCCTTCTTGAAGGCCGTGTCGATGAGGTCGGCGATGTCGGCTTCCTTGGACACGTCGCAATGCAGGTAGTCGGCACGGTGGCCGGCGGCGCGCAGTTCAGCTGCGAAATGTTCACCCCTCTCGTCGGCGATGTCGCTCAGGAAGACATGCGCGCCTTCCCTTGCCATCGCCTCTGCAATCGCATGGCCGATGCCGTCGGCGGCACCCGTAATGACGGCGGTTTTCCCTTTGAGACGATCCATGTCAGCCTCCAATGATGCGCCGGCGCTTCGCTTCGTCGAAAGCGACCGCGGCAATGATGATCATGCCGGTGATGACCAGCTGCCACTCGGTCGGCAGGCCGAGCCCGCGCAGCCCGTTGGACAGGAACTGCAGGATCAGCACGCCGAGCGCCATGCCGGTCAGGCTGCCGATGCCGCCGGCAAGGCTCACCCCGCCGAGCACCGTCGCGGCAACAACCTGGAACTCGAAATTCAGTCCCGCCGTATGCTGCGCCGAGCCGACGCGGGCCGCCAGGATGATGCCGGCAACCGTCGCCAGCAGCGCGCTGATGATGAAGCAGATGAACTTGACGCGGCGCACATCATAGCCGGCGAGCCGCGCCACTTCCGGGTTTCCGCCGACGGCATAGATCTGCCGCCCGAACGGCCGGTGCTGCATCATGTAGGCGAAGGCGGCGAGCAGGACGATCGCAATCACCGCCGAATAGGGAACGACATTGAACAGGCGGCCATCCGACAGCGCGATGAAGCTGTCGAGAGCGGCATCGTCGGGGATCGCGCGCTGGCCGGTATAAAGATAGACGCCGCCGCGCATGATGAACATCGTGCCCAGGGTGACGATCAGCGAGTTGATGCCAGCATAGGCGGTGAGATAGCCATTCACCACACCGATGATCAGCCCGAACAGCAGCGCACCGCCAACGCTGAGCGCAAGCGAGTTCGTATCGTTCATGATGATGATCAGCGGCAGGGCGATGGTCGCCAGCAGCGATCCGATCGAAATGTCGACCTCGCCGGACATGAAGACGATGGCGCAGCCGATGCCGGCGGTCAGCGCCAGGGACGCCTGCCCGAGCACGTTGGTCATGTTGCGCACGGAGAAGAAATTCTCGGCGGTGAAGGAAAAGAACGCGATCACCAGGATGAGGCAGAGGAGCAGCGCCAGTTCCTGCCGCGCGAAGAGCCGCGCCAACATGGACGGCCCGGCTTTCATGGTGTCCGTGCTTGCCAGGCTCATCGCTTGCTCCCTTCGAAGGCGCCGGCCGGATGACAGGGAATGCTGCCGCGAAGCGTCATCGTCTTATCCGATCGCTGCATTGAGGATTTTCTCCTGCGTGGCATCGTCGCGCGACATGATCGCGGTGAGCCGGCCTTCGCACATCACCGCGACACGGTCGGAAAGGCCCAGCAACTCGGGCATTTCCGACGTCATCATGACAACGGCCAAGCCTTCACCGGCGAGCCGGTCGATGAGCGCGAAGATCTCCGACTTGGCGCCGACATCGATACCGCGGGTCGGCTCGTCGACGACGATCACTTTCAGGCCCCGCATCAGCCAGCGCGAGATCAGCACCTTCTGCTGATTGCCGCCGGACAGATTCTTGATCTGCTGGAACAGGCTGGGGGTCTTGATGCGGAAACGGTCGACATAGTCTTGCACCGCCTTGCGTTCCCCGGCCTTGTCGATGAAACCCATACGGGCGAAAGCGCCGAGCGAGGCGAGGCTGGCATTCTGGTACACCGGCAATTCGCCCATCAGCCCTTCGCTCTTGCGGTCTTCGGTGAGCAGGCCGATGCCGAGCCGGACGCCCGTGTGGGTGTCGTGCGGCAGCAAGCGGCGGCCGTCGACGGAAATCGTGCCGGACGTGATCGGATCGAAGCCGACAATCGCCTTGGCAAGCTCGGTTCGGCCCGCTCCCATCAAGCCAAAGAAGCCGAGGACTTCGCCGGCGTGCGCCTCGAAGGACACGTCCTTCAGCTTCTTCGCCGTGCTGAGCCCTTGCACGGAAAGGACGACCTTGCTGCCCGGCGCGCCGCGCTTGCGGGGAAACAGGCTTTCGATGCGGCGGCCGATCATGTCCTGGATCAGCGTGTCGTTGGTGTGCTCGCCGATCGGCTTGGTCGAGACGTGCCGACCGTCGCGCAGAACAGTGACCGTGTCGGCAATCTCGAAAACCTCGTCGAGCTTGTGGCTGACATAGAGCACCGCGATGCCGAGCGCGGCCAGCCGGCGGATGACGGTGAACAGCAGCGAAATCTCGTTTGGCGTCAGCGACGACGTCGGCTCGTCCATGACCACGACGCGGGCTTCGTGGGCGAGAGCGCGGGCGATCTCGACCATCTGCTGCTGGCTGACCGGCAGAGACCCGGTCCGCGCCGCCGGATCGACGTTGAAGCCGATGCGGTTGAACAGCGCGGCGGAATCGGCGCGGATTTTCCTCCAGTCGATGGAGCCGCCCTTGCCGGTCGGATAACCATCGAGGAAGATGTTCTCGGCGACGGTGAATTCGGAGATCAGCGCGATCTCCTGGAACACGACCTTGATGCCTTCTTTCAGGCTGTCGCGCGGCGACTTGATGTCTAGCTCGCGACCGTGCATGCGGATGGTGCCGGCATCCTTGCCGTAGACCCCGGCCATGATCTTGATGAGCGTCGACTTGCCGGCGCCGTTCTCACCCATCAAGGCGTGGATCTTGCCGGGCTCTAGGGTGAGGTCGACATTGTCCAGCGCCACCACGCCCGGAAAGCGTTTATCGATGCCGCGCATCTCAAGCGCCGGCATGCTTGTGTCGACGGCCGCGCCTTCGCCGGGGTGAAGGAAATCAACGGACATTGGCTCTGTTCCGGATGATGTCGAGATAGGTTGCCAGAATGATGACCACGCCGGGCACCACCATCTGCAGGTCCTGGTTCCAGCCCAGGATGATGATGCCGTTGTCGATCACCTTCAGCACCAGAACGCCGAGCAGCGTGCCGAACAGCGATCCGTGCCCGCCAAGCAGGCTGGTGCCGCCAAGGATGACAGCGGCGATCACCGTCAGCTCGAAGCCGCGTCCGGCGGTCGGCTGACCCGCATTCATCAGCGACGACAGGATCATGCCGGCAACCCCGACGCACAGGCCGGTGACGACGAAGGCGAATAGCTTCAGGCGTTCCGAGCGCACTCCGGAAAGACGAACCGCACGCTCATTGGCGCCGACCGCATAGAGGTAACGGCCAAGCGTGGTGAAGCGCAGCGTCACGGCTGCGATGGCGAAGATGGCCACGGCGATGACGACGGGCAGCGGGATCGCGCCGATGTAGCCGGCACCGAGATCGGTGAAGCTGACCAGCCGGTGATGGTTCTGCACGGCCTCACGGGTGAACAGGTAGACGCCGCCCTGCAGCATCATCATCGTGCCGATGGTGGCGATCAGCGAGTTCACCTTGAGCCTGGTGACGACCAGACCGTTGAACAGGCCGACCCCGCCGGCAAAGGCGAGCGCTGCCAGCATGCCGAGCGCGAGGCTGTGCGTCGAATTGAGTACCGCCATGCCGATACAGCCGACAAAAGCGAGCGACGCCCCGACCGAGAGATCAACCTCAGCAGTGATGATCAGCATGGTCATGCCCGAGGCCACGATCAGCACCAGCGCGCATTGGCGCAAGATGGCGATGATATTGGCCTCGGAATAGAACTGTGGAGCCGCGATCGAGATGGCGATGCAGAGCACGGCAAGGATGATCGCCAGCACGAGCTGGCTGCTGCCCAGCAGCTGGCCGCCGATGAAACGCCTTGGCGCGGAAGATTGCGTAAGCTCGCTCATTTCCATTTCATTTCCGGGGCGGCATCGGGTGCCGTCGCCAATTGGAAACCTGCCGCCTAAACCGGGCGGTTGACCTGTTTTGTCGGCGGCATCCGATCCGCTGCCCTTCCCGCTCGGCGGGAAGGGCGATTTTGGGATCCTACTTCTTCAAGTCGGCGGAGGTTTTCATGCACTTTTCCGGCGGCTGAAGCGCGTTGACGGCATCCCATTTGATCGTCCGGACAGTGCCGTCGTAATCGTAGTACTTCTTCCAATCGTCGCCGTTCATCGGCGCGGTCGGGCTGACGATGTGCTCGGGCACCTCTTCGCCGTTGAACAGCTTCACTGCGGCATCGATGGCGGTGTAGCCTTCCTTTTCCGGGAACATCGCGGCTTCGATGCGGTAGGACGGCTCGTTCTGTATCGCATTGATGAAGGCAAGGCCTTCGCCACCCGTGCCGACCGTCAACAAATTATCCTGCGACTTGCCGGCCGCTTTCCAGGCCTGCAGGCCGCCCAGCGACGAGGAATCGTTGATGCCATAGATGATGTTGATGTCGGCGTTCTTGGCAAGCGCCGCCGAAGACACTTCGAGCGCGCGGTCAGGATTGCCGCCGCCGTCGAGATCGTGGACCATGACCGCGTCAGGGATGATGGTCTTCAGGCCGTCCATGAAACCTTGCGAACGCAGGACGGTGGCAGACAGGAGCGGCAGGCCGACATTCATCACCTGGGCTTTGCCGCCGAGCTTTTCCTTGGCGTATTTGCCTGCTTCGACGCCAGCCGTGTAGCCGGTATCATAGTCGCAGATCGCGACCATGGTCGTCATGCCCTTGACCGGATTGCCTTCCAGAACGACGGGGACGTCGTTGGATTTCGCCTGGCGCAGCAGCGGCACGACGCCCTCTTCGTTGACAGGCGTGACAATCAGCACGTCGACGCCCTTGGCCATGAAGTCTTCCGCGGCAGAAACCTGCTTGGCGATGTCGAGATTGGCGTCCTGCACCTCGAGTTCGATGCCGAGTTCCTTGGCGCGAGACTGCATGCCCTTGATGACATTCTGATACCACTCATGGGTGGCGTAGTTGGTGACGTAGCCGATGCGCTTCGGCATGTTTTCGGCCTGCGCGGCAGCGGCGCTCAGGGCCAGCGCGGCCGCCGAGGCAAACAGGATTGATTTGGACCAATTCATCTTCTTCTCCCTATTTATCATCTTTTTAGTTGCTGAACGGATAGTCCCGCCGTTCCGGGTCGGCACGTGACGAAGCGATGATTTCACCTGCGCCCAGCGCCGCCGATATCGTCTCGGCTGCCGCTTTCGTCCGTTCGAAGACGGTTTCGCGATCGAAGCGCGCGGCTTTCTGTGGCAGGAACGGGACGGTGAGCGCGGCAATGACCGCGCCGGTGTGATCGCGCACCGGCATTGAGACGTTGGTGCAGGCCTCGACGGCAAGCGAGGGGCGCATCTCATAGCCGAGCCTTGCGACCTCGTTCAGCCGCGCTTCGATTTCCGCCCGCGTGCCCTGCCCCTCGCCGGCGGCCACAATCCGCTCGACGATGCGGTCGCGCTCGGCCTGGTTCGAATGTGCGAGCAGCACTGCGCCGGAGCTCGTTTCTAGGATCGGGAAATGCGAGCCGAGCGCGACCGAGTAGCGCATCGGCAAAGGCGAATCGATCTGCAACACCACCAGCGCGCTCTCGCCTTCGCGAACAACCAGATGGCAGCTTTGATCGGTATTGGCCGAGAGCTCGCGCATCACCGGCAGCGCGCATTCGACCAACCGGTTTACCGGCGGATGCATATGCGCCAGCTCGAACAGTTTTAGCGAAAGGCGGAAGCGGTCGGATTGCGTCCGGAAGATGTAGCCGCGCTTCTCCAGCAGAAGCAGGATGCGGTATATCTCATGGATGGAGCGCCCCAGGCCGGCGGCGATCTCGGTCTGGGTCAGCGGCTCGGCACTGGACGCCATGAACTCCAGGACATCGAGCGCCTTTTCCACCGCAGGCACGCGATAGCCGTTGCGGCCGCTTTCGCCTTCTTCGACGATCTGGGCTATGTCGGCGGCCATTATGCGACGCTCCGTTCCGGTTGGCCTCGTCTGGTCTCGCGGTAGAGGCGGTTCAGCCGATCCGCGAGTTCGGTCGCGGGCATGCCGCCGGCGATGGCAGCGGCCGCATGCGGAGCGCATTCGCGGAAAAAGGTGATGAAGCCCGGATGTGTCGGGCGCAGGTAGGACGCTTCGATCGTCGCAAGCGTCGAGCTGAAGAAATTGCCGGAAAGATCGTTGACTTCGGCGTCCTTCCACGCCGCCAGCGATCCCGGCTGTCCGCCTGACTTCACATAGTCGCCGCGCTGGTAGCCGGGCGAGCATAGGAAAAGCGCGTAGTCGATTGCCGCCCGTTTGTGTTTCGATTGGGCGCTGACCCCGATGCCGGCACCACCGAGCAAGGCGCCAGCGGATCGCGGGGTCGGCACATCGGCGAAACGCAGATACGGCCTGTCGGCCTTCGAGGCATAGTTCACATAGCCGAAGGCGAACGGCACATAGACCACATCGTCATGCGCGATCATGTGGTTATAGCAGCGGATCGGATTCCATTTCGACGAATTCGGATGCGACAGCTCGGCAAGCTGGCGCAACTGCGCGACAGCCTGCTCGACCTTGTCCCTTGCAATGAACTCCTCGCCGTTCTCCTGCGGATGGCCGAGCGTCAAGAGCAGGCACATGGCGTCCGTCGGCACGAACGGCAGGCCAAGCCACTTGCCGTCCTTGCGCACGCGACGGCCAAGCTCCAGCACCTCTTCATGAGTAGTGGGCACCGCTGCGTAGCGCTCCAGGAGATCCGGGCGATAGGAGGCGACCTGGCAGGCGGCATCGATCGGCAGTGCCCACTGGCGGCCGTTCCGTGCATAGGATCGCCAGGACGCGCCGACCGAGTCGTGCTCGAAGAAGCGGCGCTGCTCCACCGACAAATAGCCGTCGAACGGCACCATCAACTCGCCGTCGGCGATGTCGCCGATAAAGGGATGATCGAATACGATCAGATCGTAGGTGCCTAGCACCGGACCAAGCACGCCCTCGCCGAACTCGTAGAGACTGCGGCGGTCCCATTCGATTTCCAGACCGGGATTGTCGGAGCAGTACGTCTCGATGCTGGCGTCGAGCGGACCCCAGCAGCGTCGATGATCCCACGCCAGACCGCGCAGCCTTGTCATTCCTGAAAAATTCCTCCCGAACCGGGCGCTAGCCCGATCCGAGATTACTAGCAGGTATTTTTACCTGCGCAAGACATTTTCACATAGGAAAACTACGTTTGGGCTTCCTGTTTGGCGATCTCAGGCCAGCCCAAAACGCTCCACGGCGCGCATGATGCCGCGCAGTTCGGCGAGGCCCTTCAGGCGGCCGATCAATGAGTAGCCGGGGTTGATCCTGGTCTTGCCGATATCGTCGGCGAGCAGATGGCCATGATCGGGACGCATCGGAATCCGCCAGTCGGCGCGACCTTCCCTGCGACGGCGCGTCTCTTCCTGCATCAAAGCGAGGATGACATGCGCCATGTCGGTGCCGCCCTCCAGATGCTCGGCCTCATAGAAGGAGCCGTCATCCTCGATGGTTACATTGCGCAGATGGACGAAATGGATCCGGTCGGCGAATTCCTTGACCATGCCGACAATGTCGTTGTCGGCGCGCGTACCGTAGGAGGCGGTGCAGAACGTCAGCCCATTGGCCGGGCTGTCGACGGCGTTAAGGATGAAACGCGCGTCCTCGGCGGTCGAAACGATCCGTGGCAAGCCATAGAGCGAGAATGGCGGGTCGTCGGGATGGATGCACATGCGCACTCCCTCCTGCTCGGCCACCGGAATGATCTCGCGCAAAAACCAGGCAAGATTGTCGCGCAACTCCTTCGGCCCGATCGAGTCATATTCCGCCAATGCCTCGCGAAAGCCTTCGCGATTATAGCTGCGCTCGGTCGCCGGCAGGCCGGCAATGAGATTGCGCTCTATCCTGTCGATCTGCTCGTCGCTCAGTTCCTTCAGTCGCGATTCCGCCTCGGCGATACGGGCGGCGCTGTAGCCGGCCTCGGCATTCCTGCGCTTCAGCACAAACAGGTCATAGGCGGCGAAATCGATCGCATCGAAACGCAGCGCATAACCCGTTGTCGGAAGCCGATAGGCCAGATCCGTGCGGGTCCAGTCGACCACGGGCATGAAATTGTAGCAGATCGTCGCAATGCCGGCCTTGGCGAGCGCACGGATCGTGTCCTTGTAGAAGCCGGCATAGCGAAGCCGTTCCGCCGAGCCGATCTTGATCGAGTTGTGAACGGGAATGCTCTCGACGACCGACCAGGTCAGCCCTGCCGCCTCGATGATCCGCTTGCGCTCCAAAATGCTGTCGAGCGGCCAGGCACGCCCGTCATATATGTCGTGCAGGGCCGTCACCACGCCTGTCGCAGCTGCCTGCTTAACATGATCGAGCGTCACCGGATCGTCCGGTCCATACCAGCGCCAGCACTGTTCCATTGAGACTTTCCCTTTGCGATAAAAACAGAACAGAAAGGTATTGTTGGGCCACAATGGAAGTCAAACTAAAGCCGGCTTCCGACGACCAATGAAGGAGTTTTCCGCAATGAAGGATTTCGACGGCAAGATCGCTCTGGTGACGGGGACGACCGGGATCGGCCTGGCAACAGCCCGACGTCTTGCGGCAGGGGGTGCTGCGATCATCGCTTGCGGCATCGACCGCGCGGCCAACGCAGCGATGACGGCGGAACTGGACAGATCCGGCGCCGGGGCGCTGGTCATGGCCGTCGACGTCTCGGTGCCGGATCAGGTTCGCGACGCGGTCGCGGCCGGTGTCGAGCGGTTCGGCGGCCTCGATATCATCGTCAATTCCGCGGCGGTCCATCCATATGGAACCGCTGTCAGCACCGATTTCGACACCTGGAACCAGGCGATGTCAGTCAATGTCGGCTCGATCTACCTGACCGCGCATTTCGGCATCCCGGAAATGATCAAGCGGGGCGGCGGCGCCATTGTCAACGTGGCTTCGGTGCAGGGCTTTGCCTGCCAGCAGAACGTCGCCGCCTATGCCACGACCAAGGGTGCCATCCACACATTGACGCGCTCTCTGGCGCTCGACTACGCACGCTCCGGCATTCGCGTCAATTCCGTCAGCCCTGGCTCGATCCGCTCGCCAATCCTGGAAAAGGCGGCCCGCGGCGAGAATGGCACCGATGCCGATGTCGAGGCCGCCTACAGGCGCTTCGGCGAAGCCCACCCCATCGGACGCATCGGCGAGCCGGAGGAAGTGGCGGAACTCATCGCCTTTCTGTGTTCGTCGAAAGCCGGGTTCTGCACCGGTGCGGACTACCGGATCGACGGAGGCCTGACGGCCGGCATCGGCGTGAAGTAGAACAGGAAGATCGCCCCGGCCCTACCCAGAGACGCTGACATCAGACAACTTTCGAAGCACTGACGGCGAACCAATGGCGCGTAACATGCGCGAGTTTGCATAGTACACTTGCAGCCGAGTCAACCGTCTGATTCCCTTAGGCACGCTGGGCTGTCCTGATTCGCTCACTGTCCAAAGTCTTGGAGTGCGTCGGGAACAAGCCTTCCACCGACCCCTGCGCTTGCGCATTCAACGGGAGAGACGGCAAATGAACACTGCAACGAGGCCGGTAATCTCCGAG
The DNA here is from genome assembly GCF_003952585.1 of Mesorhizobium sp. M6A.T.Cr.TU.016.01.1.1. Lineage (NCBI taxonomy): Bacteria > Pseudomonadati > Pseudomonadota > Alphaproteobacteria > Hyphomicrobiales > Phyllobacteriaceae > Mesorhizobium > Mesorhizobium sp. M6A.T.Cr.TU.016.01.1.1. The sequence continues at coordinate 2,989,205 of NZ_CP034452.1, read as the reverse complement.
ATGAGGCCCAAAATATCCGTCATCGGAGTTGGCGGCGGTGGCGGCAATGCCATCAACAACATGATCGCCGAAGGCTTGCAGGGCACCGAATTTATCGTTGCCAACACCGATGCTCAGGCGCTCACCATGTCGAAGGCAACGCGGCTGATCCAATTGGGAGCTCACGTGACGGAGGGCCTGGGTGCAGGATCGCTGCCCGAAGTTGGCCATGCCGCTGCCGTGGAATCGATCGACGAAATCATGGACCATCTCGCGGGAACGCATATGTGTTTCGTGACCGCAGGCATGGGAGGCGGAACTGGAACCGGTGCGGCACCGGTCATAGCGCAGGCCGCGCGCAACGCGGGAATACTGACGGTGGCCGTCGTCACCAAGCCGTTCGTGTTCGAAGGGAACCGTCGAATGCATGCGGCCAATGAGGGCATCGAGCGGCTCCGCGAGAGCGCCGATACCGTCATCGTCATCCCGAACCAGAACCTCTTCAGGATCGCCGATGCCAAGACGACGTTCGCGGACGCGTTCGCCATGGCGGACCGCGTCCTCTACGCGGGCGTCGGCTGCATCACCGATCTCATCGTCAAGGAAGGGCTGATCAATCTCGACTTCGCCGATGTGAAGTCGGTGATGCGCGATATGGGTCGCGCGATGATGGGCACCGGCGAAGCCACCGGGGAGGACCGCGCCAGGAAGGCGGCCGAGGCGGCAATCGCAAACCCGCTTCTCGACGAAGCGTCCATGATGGGCGCCAAGGGCGTCCTTGTCTCGATATCAGGCGGCACTGATATGACGCTGTTCGAGGTCGACGAAGCTGCCACCCGCATACGCGAGGAGGTCGACGCCGACGCCGATATCATCGTCGGCGCCATTTTCGACAAGGCGCTCGCAGGAAAATTCAGGGTGTCGGTCGTTGCGACGGGATTGCGGCGAGGGCTTGAGATACCGCTGATGGCGGGGTCGGAAAACCGTGTGAATTGAGCGACGCCCTTATGGCAGCACCGCGGCAGGTTTCGACTAAGGGTCCGCAGCTCTGAGACCGCCGACGGACGGCGGACGGGCGGGCTTGCCCAAACCGCAATTGTTGCGGGATGAGCTGCGGGTTAAATTGTCGATTCTGTCTGCGCGACTCTACCGTTGAATTGGAACGCCTGCTCAGCGCTCATGCGCCGGCCGCGTGAACAGGGTCTCGACCGTGCCGGGCCGCAAACGCAAAACGGCCCGCGCGATGCGGGCCGTTTTTGATTTGGTTGCGGGGACAGGATTTGAACCTGTGACCTTCAGGTTATGAGCCTGACGAGCTACCGGGCTGCTCCACCCCGCGTCAACTTAACGGCGAATGCCGGCCGGGCAGCCCGGACTTGTTGGTTTGTCCGTCCTCAAGGCCTTGGCCTTTGTGGGCGGACGGGTGCTGCTCCACCCCGCGTCAACTTTTGAAACAAGTCAGCGCTTAGTTGGTTCCGCCAAATGAAAGGGCCGCTTGCGCGGCCCGAGCTCCCGTATGGCGGGCCTGTTATGTAAGGAGAAGATTGGATTTTTGCGACGTGCGTTTTGCAGACCTGGCAGCGACCTACTCTCCCGCGTCTTGAGACGAAGTACCATCAGCGCTGGAGCGTTTCACGGCCGAGTTCGGAATGGGATCGGGTGCAGCCGCTCCGCCATAACCACCAGGTCGGCAAAGCGCACGTTGCTCGAGAAGCTGTTTTCTGTGCCATCCATCTCGGCGCAATCCAAAGGATTGCGCTGGTGATGGGCATAAGGAATGAGAACGATCAAGCCGATCGAACTATTAGTACCGGTAAGCTTCAAGCGTTGCCGCTCTTCCACACCCGGCCTATCAACGTGGTCGTCTTCCACGGTTCTCAGGGAATACTCGTTTTAAGGTGGGTTTCCCGCTTAGATGCCTTCAGCGGTTATCCCGTCCGGATATAGCTACCCTGCTATGCGGCTGGCGCCACAACAGGTCCACCAGAGATCCGTCCATCCCGGTCCTCTCGTACTAGGGACAGATCCTTTCAATATTCCTACACCCACGGCAGATAGGGACCGAACTGTCTCACGACGTTCTGAACCCAACTCACGTACCGCTTTAAATGGCGAACAGCCATACCCTTGGGACCTGCTCCAGCCCCAGGATGCGATGAGTCGACATCGAGGTGCCAAACAACCCCGTCGATATGGACTCTTGGGGGTCATCAGCCTGTTATCCCCGGCGTACCTTTTATCCGTTGAGCGATGGCCCTTCCACGCGGGACCACCGGATCACTATGACCGACTTTCGTCTCTGCTCGACTTGTCAGTCTCGCAGTCAGGCAGGCTTATGCCATTGCACTCAGCGAACGATTTCCGACCGTTCTGAGCCCACCATCGCGCGCCTCCGTTACTCTTTAGGAGGCGACCGCCCCAGTCAAACTACCCACCATACATTGTCCCGGACCCGGATAACGGGCCGCGGTTAGACATCCATAGTGATAAGGGTGGTATTTCAAGGGTGGCTCCACCTGAGCTGGCGCCCAGGTTTCAAAGCCTACCACCTATCCTACACATGCCACTACGAATGCCAATGTAAAGCTATAGTAAAGGTGCACGGGGTCTTTCCGTCTAACCGCAGGAACCCCGCATCTTCACGGGGAATTCAATTTCACTGAGTCTATGCTGGAGACAGCGGGGAAGTCGTTACGCCATTCGTGCAGGTCGGAACTTACCCGACAAGGAATTTCGCTACCTTAGGACCGTTATAGTTACGGCCGCCGTTTACTGGGGCTTCGATTCAGAGCTTGCACCCCTCCTCTTAACCTTCCAGCACCGGGCAGGCGTCAGACCCTATACGTCGTCTTGCGACTTCGCAGAGCCCTGTGTTTTTGATAAACAGTCGCTACCCCCTGGTCTGTGCCACCCTCCTCCACTTGCGTGGAAAAGGGTCACGCTTCTTCCGAAGTTACGCGTGCAATTTGCCGAGTTCCTTCAGCATAGTTCTCTCAAGCGCCTTGGTATACTCTACCAGTCCACCAGTGTCGGTTTCGGGTACGGTCTATAAGGAGGAGCTATTTCCTGGAACCACGCAGCAGCCCGTTCAATCCGATAAGATTGGACTACCTCAATGATCCGTCACTTCCTCCAGGCCCACGAATATTAACGTGGTTCCCATCGTCTACGCATTTCTGCCTCGACTTAGGGGCCGGCTAACCCTGCTCAGATTAGCTTTAAGCAGGAACCCTTGGACTTTCGGCGGGGGAGTCTCTCACTCCCCTTACGTTACTCATGTCAGCATTCGCACTTCTGATACCTCCACCACCCCTCACGGGTATGGCTTCATCAGCTTACAGAACGCTCCGCTACCGCTCGTGATTGCTCACGAACCCTAAGCTTCGGTGTATGGCTTGAGCCCCGTTACATTTTCGGCGCAAAGACCCTTATTTAGACCAGTGAGCTGTTACGCTTTCTTTAAATGATGGCTGCTTCTAAGCCAACATCCTGGTTGTTTTGGGATCCTCACATCCTTTCCCACTTAGCCATAACTTGGGGACCTTAGCTGTAGGTCAGGGTTGTTTCCCTTTTCACGACGGACGTTAGCACCCGCCGTGTGTCTGCCGACTAGTACTCCCAGGTATTCGGAGTTTGGTTAGGTTTGGTAATCCGGTGAGGACCCCTAGCCCATCCAGTGCTCTACCCCCTGGGGTATTCGGTCGACGCTCTACCTAAATAGATTTCGCGGAGAACCAGCTATTTCCGAGTTTGATTGGCCTTTCACCCCTAGCCACAAGTCATCCCGAACTATTGCAACAGTTATGGGTTCGGTCCTCCAGTAAGTGTTACCTTACCTTCAACCTGCTCATGGCTAGATCACTCGGTTTCGGGTCTAATGCGACGAACTGAACGCCCTGTTCAGACTCGCTTTCGCTGCGCCTACACCTAGCGGTTTAAGCTTGCTCGTCACACTAAGTCGCTGACCCATTATACAAAAGGTACGTGGTCACCCAGGACGAACCTTGGACTCCCACTGTTTGTAGGCAATCGGTTTCAGGTACTCTTTCACTCCCCTTGTCGGGGTGCTTTTCACCTTTCCCTCACGGTACTAGTTCGCTATCGGTCATGCACGAGTACTTAGGCTTGGAGGGTGGTCCCCCCAATTTCAGACAGGATTTCACGTGTCCCGCCTTACTCGAGGACGATGATTTGCATTACGCGTACGGGGCTGTCACCCACTATGG
>NZ_CP034452.1:0-2980000 GCF_003952585.1 Mesorhizobium sp. M6A.T.Cr.TU.016.01.1.1 | reverse complement strand
ATGTGCGCATGCATACCGGCGTCGATTGGTCAGCCGCCATCGGCACGCCGATCATTGCCGCCGGCAACGGTGTCGTCGAGAAGGCCGGCTGGGCCGGCGGCTATGGCAAGCAGATCATCATCCGCCACGCCAATGGCTACGAGACCTCCTACAATCACCAGAGCGCTTTTGCCAAAGGCATCGCGCCGGGCGTGCGCGTCCGCCAAGGCCAGACCATCGGCTTTCTCGGCCAGACCGGCCTCGCCACCGGTCCGCATCTCCACTACGAGCTGATCGTCAACGGCACCAAGGTCGACCCGATGCGTGTTCGCCTGCCGGTCGGCAAGGTGCTGAAGGGCGACGACCTCGTCGCCTTCAAGCGTGAGCGCGGGCGCATTGATGACCTGCTCAAGCAGGAAGACAGTGATTCGCTGAAGGTCGCGAGCGCTAAAATCGAAGGCTGAGCCGACCTCTGAGCCTTTCTGGGCTTCTCAGCTCTGCGGATTCTCGGCTCGACGCGACCAGGGCAGTCGCTCGCCGGAAACAGTCGTCCACGCCACGATCGCCGAGAGCAGGCAAAGCAGCGCGGTCACCAAGGCGACGGCCGCGAACGCTGCGTCGCTGGCGGCAAGCCTTGCTGCATCGAGGTCCGGTGCCAAGCCCGCCGGCGCCGGTTCGCCGAAACCCGGAACGCCGGATGCGGGACCGATGTTCAGCGCTGCCGCATAGACCCAGGCCGCCAGTGATCCCATCGCCGCCACCGCGATCAGGCCGCCAATGCGCGAGACGGCATTGTTGATTCCCGACGCGGCACCCGTATCCTTGTCCTCGACCGCCGTCATGATCGCCGTCGACAGCGGCGACACGACCAGCGCCATGCCGAGCCCCATCAGCGCCATCAGCGGAAACACTCCCCACCAGAAACTGTGGATCCCGGCATAGGCCAGCAAGGCAAGCCCGGCAAAGGCGACAGCGACGACAAGACTGCCGCTGGCGATCGGAAAACGCGGACCGATCCGGTCGGACCACTGGCCGATCGGCCCCGACAACAGCGCGATCAAGACCGACAACGGCAGGAAGATGAAGCCGACCTCGGCCGCGCTCAGCCCCCATCCGGCGATGAGCAGCATCGGCAGGTAGAACAGATTGGCCGACAGCGCGAAATAGAGGAAGAAGGTCGCCACATTGGCGCCGGCGAAAGCGCCGACCCGAAACAGCGAGAGATCGATCATCGGCTCGCTCTGCCGGCGCTCGAAGACAATGAACACTATGAGCAGCACCGCGCCGGCGGCAATGCTCGGGCCGGACATTTGCCCCTCGCCCTCTGCGCTCATCGAGGTCAAGCCATAGGCAAGCGCCCCGAACGCCAATGTGGCGAGGGCAGCGCCGCCGAGATCGAGGCTGCGCTTTTCCGTCGGAGCGTCGGCCGGGACCTTGGCGAGCAGGAGATAGATCGAGACAAGTCCAAGCGGCAGATTGACCGCGAAGATCACCCGCCAGATGCCGTCGCCGAAGGCCGACAAGACAACGCCGCCCAGCACCGGGCCAAGCGCCGTCGTCAGCGCCGAGGCCGCCGCCCAGATGCCGATCGCCCTGCCGCGCTCCTTCTTCGGATAGGCCTTGGCGATAATGGCGAGGCTGCCCGGCACCATGATGGCAGCACCGATGCCCTGAACGGCGCGGAACGCAATGAGCACTGGCGGATTCGGCGCCACCGCGCAGGCAAGCGAGGCGGCAATGAACAGCGCGATGCCTGCCACGAAAGCATGCCGCAGGCCAAAACGGTCGCCGGCAGCGCCGCCGACAAGGATGAGCGCCGAAAGCGTCAGCGCATAGGAGTTGGAAATCCACTGCGCCTCGGCGAAACTGGCGCCGAGGTCGAAGCGGATCGCCGGCGTGGCGATAGCCAGGATCGAACCGTCGATGAAGCCGAGCGCGGAAGCCAGGATCGCCGCGATCAGCACGAACCTGCGCCGCGATTGCGGGCAAAACGTATCGGCCGGGAGCGGCCTGACCAGGGGGACGGCGTCGGCGCCGACTTCGCATGGAGAACGCATGAAGCCTGCTTAGACCTCCTACGCGCCCGCAACAACCGGCCAGAGGCTTGCTGTCGTTGAAACCAGAACAGGATCGAGACCTCTAAGTCGCCCGTCCGCGGTTCCTTGTCGTGCGAAGGATTTGGGATATGGCGCTCAGTCGATGAACTCCACCGTGACGCCCGGCGACACGATTTTTGCCAGTTCGCGTGCGTCCCAATTGGTCAGCCGCACGCAGCCATGGCTTTCGGTCTTGCCGATCTTGGAGGGGTCGGGTGTGCCGTGAATACCGTAGGTCGGCTTGTCCAGCGCGATCCAGACCGAGCCGACGGGGCCGTTCGGGCCCGGCGGGATGGTCAGTATCTTGTTGTTTTCGCCCTGCTTGAAATTGATGTTCGGGTTGTAGGTGTAGTTCGGGTCGAGAGCGACCCGCGACACCGCATGCGTGCCGGTGGGTGAAGGCGTGTCCGCCGAGCCGATGGTGGCTGGATAGGCCGCGATTAGCTTGCCCGACGCGTCATAGGCGCGGACCTGCTTCTTGCCCTTGTCAGCGATGATGCTTGCCACCGGCTTCGCCACCAGTCTGCCGAAATTGACGACCTTGATGATCGTGCCAGGACGGTTGAAATTGGCTTCCGGATTGAGCGCCTTCAGATAGTTCTCGTCCATGTGGAATCGCTCGGCGAGCGCTTCGGTGACGGATGTGTAGCTCAGCCGGTCGAGCTGCGCCTTCTGGCTGTAGTCTTCCGGCACCGAGGCGACATAGGGGCCGGCCGCATCTTCGGGCGTGATATTATAGGAGGCGAAGGCATCGCCGCCGGATTGCTCAAGGGCCGCCTGGATGCCGACCACATCGGTGGACCTCAGATTGCTGCCGGTGATCTCGTTATAGGCGGCGAGCGCCTTGTCGACATTGGAGCCGAAGCGTCCGTCGACGACGCCGGGCGAAGCGCCGGCGCGGTCGAGCAGCACTTGCAACGCAGCAACATCCTGGCGCGCACCGAGCGAGAGCGACGGGTCGACCGCCGTTTCGCCGCCGATCTTTGGCGGCAGCGCCGCCTGGTCGCCCGGCGCCGTCGGCTCGACTGGCTCGATCGAAGCCTCGTTGAGCGGCTGGCGCTTGACGGTGCGCGGCTTTGCCGGCTGCTGCGCTTCCGGATAATTATTGCCATAGCTGCCGTCATCCCGCGGGGCTTCGGGAAAAGCTTCCACCGGATTGTCGCTGTAGGGGTCGTATTCATCGACCGGCGGCACGACGATCAGGCCTTCCTCTTCCAATTGCCTGCGGCGCAGGCGCGCCGTGTCTTCCGGATCGTCGAGATAATAGCGGTCGTCCTCGACCGGTCCGAGATTGCGCAAGCGCTCTTGGCGCAGCGCCCGGCGATCGAACCTGGTCTGCGGTGGCTGGATGGCGAGGACCTTGCCGGTTTCCGCATCGACGATGACGCGGTTTCCCCTGGCGTCGTAATAGACGTCGAAATCACCGTTCTGGGCGACCAGCACACCACCGGCATCGGCCGCACGGGCAGATCGCGGCGCGATGTCTTCCGTCGGCGCGGCCATTGCGCTCGAAGAGAGCAGCCCGGCGGCGAGCGCCGAAAGGGTGAAGATCGTGCGGAACATGTTGGCCAAATTCTCCGGTCCGTAATTGCCGCCGCCCGGCGTTGTCTCTTTAGAGCGCCGCGCGTCCTTCCGGACGCGCAAAGGACGCTCTAACACTTTAATCTCCGCATCGCGCTTTTTTGAAAATCGAATTGGATTTTCGGGCCGACGCGATCGATCAACCCCTTCGCCAGCAAATCAGTTGGCGACCATAAGGTTCCAACATGAACCGGGCATGAAGATGGCGGATTTCTGGCGGCCTGGAGTAAGAACACTAGCTGGCGGCGAGCCCCAATTCCTTGCGCGCCTGTTTGGTCAGCTTCAGCACGACAAGGCGATGGCTTTCGCGCAGATAGTCCTTCAGCGCGTCATCGTCCACGCTTTGGCTTGTCTGACGCTGGATCCATTTCATGCCGCGTGACGCAAGATAGGGCGCGGGCCGAAGGCCCGGCTGTTCCTTCAAGATGTCATAGGCGATGTCGGAGCATTTGAAGGTGACGAACGGCTCCTTCCCCTCGCTCCAACCGCCGATCGCAAAGACCTTGGCTCCGACCTTCCAGACATGGGCGCCGCCCCACTGGACGACATGGCTCGTTGCAGGCAACGAGGCGCAGAAGCTGTTGTAGTCATCCAGCGTCATCTGCGCCCCCGCCATTTTATGCAAGCAGACTCGAAGTCAGGCCGCCGCCTCGGTCGCCACGACCGTCGGCTTCGACCGGAAATTCAACCGGTCGGAACCGGCGGTGACCTTGACGGTCGAGCCGTCGAGGATGTCGCCGAGCAGGATCTTTTCCGCCAGCGGGTCCTGCAACTCCTTCTGCATCACCCGCTTCAGCGGCCGCGCGCCATAGGCCGGGTCGTAGCCCTTGGCCGCCAGCCAATCGACCGCATCCTGGTCCAGCGAAAGCGTGATCTTGCGATCGACGAGTAGGTTTTCCAGCCGCTTGAGCTGGATCTCGACGATGCGGCCCATATCCTGCCGGCGCAGCCGGTGGAACAGGATCACCTCGTCGACGCGGTTGAGGAACTCCGGCCGGAACGACGCCCTGACGACGCTCATCACCTCGTCGCGCACGACATCGACGTCCTGGTTCTCGCCGAGATTGACCAGATATTCGGCGCCGAGGTTCGATGTCATGATGATCAGCGTGTTGCGGAAATCGACCGTGCGGCCCTGCCCGTCGGTCAGCCGGCCGTCATCGAGCACCTGCAGCAGCACGTTGAACACGTCGGGATGCGCCTTCTCGATCTCGTCGAACAGCACGACCTGGTAGGGCCGGCGCCGCACCGCTTCGGTCAGCGCGCCGCCTTCCTCGTAGCCGACATAGCCGGGAGGCGCGCCGATCAGCCGGGCGACCGAGTGCTTCTCCATGAATTCCGACATGTCGATACGCACCATCGCGCTCTCGTCGTCGAACAGGAAGCTGGCGAGCGCCTTGGTCAGCTCGGTCTTGCCGACGCCCGTCGGTCCGAGAAACATGAACGAGCCGATCGGCCGGTTCGGGTCCTGCAGGCCGGCGCGGGCACGGCGCACGGCTTTCGACACGGCCTGCACCGCTTCGCCCTGGCCGACGACTCGCTTGCCGATCTCATCTTCCATGCGCAACAGCTTGTCGCGCTCGCCCTGCAGCATCTTGTCGACCGGAATGCCGGTCCAGCGCGACACGATATGGGCGACATGATCGGGAGTGACCACTTCCTCGACCATGCCGACCTTGCCGTCTTGCGCCTCGGCCTGCGTCAGCTTCTTCTCGAGTTCCGGGATCTTGCCATAGGCCAGCTCGCCGGCGCGCTGGAATTCACCCTTGCGCTGGGCAATGGCGAGCTCGTTGCGTGCCTCGTCGAGCTGTTTCTTCAGGTCGGCGGCGAGCCCGAGCTTCTGCTTCTCGGCCTGCCACTTCGAGGTCAGTTCGGTCGATTCCTCCTCCAGAGCGGAAAGATCCTTTTCGAGGCGGGCGAGCCGGTCCTTCGACGCGTCGTCCTTCTCGACTTTCAGCGCCTCACGCTCGATCTTGAGCTGCATGATACGGCGGTCGATCTCGTCCAGCGCTTCGGGCTTCGAATCGACCTGCATCCGCAGCCGCGACGCGGCCTCGTCGACAAGGTCGATCGCCTTGTCCGGCAGAAATCGGTCGGCGATATAGCGGTTGGACAGCGACGCTGCCGCGACCAGCGCCGAATCCGAGATGCGCACCTTGTGGTGCTGCTCGTATTTTTCCTTCAGGCCGCGCAGGATGGAGACGGTGTCTTCAACAGTCGGCTCATTGACGAAGACCGGCTGGAAGCGGCGGGCAAGGGCTGCGTCCTTCTCGACATGCTTGCGGTACTCATCGAGCGTCGTCGCGCCGACGCAATGCAGTTCGCCGCGTGCCAGCGCCGGCTTCAACAGGTTCGACGCATCCATGGCGCCATCCGCCTTGCCGGCGCCGACCAGCGTGTGCATCTCATCGATAAACAGGATGATGCCGCCAGCGGCAGCGGTGACTTCCGAAAGCACCGCCTTCAGCCGCTCCTCGAATTCGCCGCGATATTTTGCACCGGCGATCAACGACCCCATGTCGAGCGCCATCAACTGCTTGTCCTTGAGCGATTCCGGCACGTCGCCATTGACGATGCGCAACGCCAGCCCTTCGGCGATCGCCGTCTTGCCGACGCCGGGTTCACCGATCAGCACCGGATTGTTCTTGGTGCGGCGCGACAGCACCTGGATGGTGCGGCGGATCTCGTCGTCGCGGCCGATGACGGGGTCAAGCTTGCCGGCGCGGCCGTCGGCGGTGAGGTCGCGCGCGTACTTCTTCAGCGCATCATATCCCTGCTCGGCGCTCGCCGAGTCGGCGGTGCGGCCCTTGCGGACCTCGTTGATCACCTGGTTCAGTGCCTGTGGGGTCACGCCGGCTTTGGTCAGGATATCGGCGGTCTTGGCGGATTTCTCGACCGCCAGCGCCGTCAGCAGCCGCTCAACCGTGACGAAACTGTCGCCGGCCTTCTTGGCCAGTTCCTCGGCGGTCGAGAACACTTTGGCCAGCGGCTGCGCCAGATAAAGCTGGCCGTTGCCGCCTTCCACCTTGGGCATTGCCTCAAGTGCTGTCTCGACGCCAAGCTTGGCGTCGCGAACGCTGCCGCCGGCGCGCTCGATCAACGACGCGGCCAAGCCCTCGTCGTCGTCGACGAGCACTTTCAATATATGTTCGGGGGTGAACTGCTGGTGGTTGCGCGAGAGCGCCATTGTTTGCGCAGACTGGATGAAGCCGCGTACGCGCTCGGAGTATTTTTCAAGATTCATATCTGTCTCCTTCCGTCACCGGCCCGCTTTGCGGCACCGGATCAGATTGCGGTGACGGACCCGCCCGTTCGAGCCGGGTCCTGTTCACGCGAGATATGGTGCGCAAGCCACGGCCCCTCAAGACGTCCGGTAATGGCGAACGCATAATATTCCACGGGCGCACAAACAAAAACGGCGGAGATTTCTCTCCGCCGCCCAAGAATGTCTGAAAGCCTTGCTCGATCAGTTGTTGACGTCGACGATGGCGGGCTCGCCACCGGCGTCTTCCGCCGGCGCTGCATTCCCATTATCGGCGCCAGCATTGTCGTTGCCGCCATCCACCTGGTTAGCATTGACGCGCGGACGGCGCGGACGCCTGGGGCGGCGGGCAGCGCCGCTTTCAGTGGCTGCTTCGTTCATCTCGGCCTGGGCAGCGAGAGCCGCCGGCGAAAAGTTTTCGAACTGCGGCGCGGGTTCGGCCACAGAAGCAGGCTCAACCGGAGACACAGCTTGCGCCTGCACGGGCGTTTCATTCTGTACCGGCGTCTCGTTGCGCCGGTTCTGGTCGCTGCGCTGTCCGCCCTGCTCGCCGCGCGCACCATATTCGCCGCGCTGGCCGTTCTGGCCGTAGCCGCCATTGGGGCGGCGGTCACGATGGCGGCCGCCACTGTTGTCGCGCCCACTGTTGTCGCGTCCACCGTTGTCGCGCCCACCGTTGTCGCGATTGTCACGGCCGTTTTCCTGGTTGAACGCCAACTCGGCTGGCGTGCCGTCGATGACCGGCTGCGGGCCGGCACCGTGGTTGACCACCGGAGCCGCCGTCTCACCGACGTTGCTGTTGCCGGCATTGTCGAACTCGTCGCGATCTTCGTCGCCGTCATCGTCAAAATCGTCGCGATTCTGCTGAGCGCTCTGGATTGGTATCTGCGCCTGTGCGGCAGCGATGATGCGATTGTAGTGCTCGGCGTGCTGGAGATAGTTTTCCGCCATCACCCGGTCGCCGGAGCTTTGCGCGTCACGGGCAAGGGTTGCGTATTTTTCGGCGATTTGCTGAGCCGATCCGCGGATCTTCACGTCCGGACCGTTGCTCTCGTAGTTGCGCGTCAGGGGATTTGGGCCCTTGCGGTTGTTGTTATTATTGTTGTTACCGCCGCCGCCGCTGTTGTTGCGACCGCGCATGCGCCTGTTCTGCTGTTGTGGCCTCATTCGACTCTCTTCATTTTGAAATTTTCGAAAACTCTTCACGAACGGAGGCGCTCATGCAGCCAGCCGTTTCGTCTCTTCACCGGCGTTCGCCCGCATCGATTGCGTTGGCGCCACGTGTCATCCTGTTCCGGTTACATCACTTATCGGACGATTCCCGCACGAAGCTTGGGCGTCGTTTGCGCAAGAAGGCAGCTATTTCCAAGGAAACCGAATCGCTAAGAGCACTGCCTGCTTCGTCTCATCCGGTTAAGGCGACCCTAGCCGCATTCCCCGGCATTGCCAAGCGTTTTTTCGCACTGCATCACGGCTTTGTCAGTTCAAAGATCAGAACCCTGTCGTTTCCGCCAAGATCGCGAAAAACCCCGGCCGAACCGTAGCCGGCTGCGGAGAATATGTCGATGACCTCTTGGCGTTGCGTGTGGCCGATCTCGACCACAATCCTGCCCTCGGCTTCCAAAAAACCTGCCGCCTCGGCGGCGATGATCCTGTAGGGACTAAGACCGTCCACGCCGCCATCGAGGGCTTGGCGTGGATCAAAATCGCGGACTTCGTCCTGCAGATTTTCGATGTCTATGGACGCTATATAGGGAGGGTTGGCGGCAATTACATGGTATCGGCCAAAAACTTTTTCGAACCAGTCGGATTTGAGCACCTGGAACCGGGTGGCCAACCCCAATTCCCTGGCATTGCGCATGGCAGTGACCAGCGCGTCTTGCGAAATGTCGGCCCCAGTGGCGACCGCCGCCTGAACGGCGCTGAGCAGCGCCAGTGCGATAGCGCCGGTGCCGGTGCCGAGATCGAGGATGCGGCATTCGCCTTGCCGTTCTGCTGTCGTCTTCACAAAGGGCAGCACCGCTTCGACCAGCGTTTCGGTATCTGGTCGCGGCTCCAGCGTTTCCGGTGAAAGCGACAGGCGCAAGCCGTAGAATTCGCGATGGCCGAGGATGCGATGCACCGGTTCCCCGCCGATGCGCCGTCTCAAGGCTGCATCGATCGCGGCAATCGCGCCGGCATCGACCCTGCATTCGGGATCGGCGATGGCTTGTGTGCGGGTGGTACCGGACAGATGTTCGACGATCAGCCTGGCATCCAGCGCCGGATCGGCGACTGCGGCCGCGGCAAGGCGTGCCCGCGCCGCTTTCAGCAGCAACCCGAGCGTACCGGGCAGATTGTCAGCCATCGAGGCCGATATCGGCGAGCAGCTTCGACTGGTGATCGGCCATCAGCGCGTCGATGATCTCGTCGAGTTCGCCCATCATTACCCGGTCGAGCTTGTAGAGCGTCAAATTGATGCGATGGTCGGTGACGCGGCCCTGCGGGAAATTATAGGTGCGAATGCGCTCCGAGCGATCGCCCGAGCCGACCTGCGATTTGCGCGATTCGGAGCGCTCCTCGTCAGCCTTGCCGCGCTCGAGGTCGTAAAGCCTGGCGCGCAGGATCTGCATGGCTTTCGCCCGGTTCTGGTGCTGCGACTTCTCCGCCTGCACCACCATGATGCCGGTTGGCAGATGGGTGATGCGCACCGCCGAATCGGTGGTATTGACGTGCTGGCCGCCCGAACCCGAGGCGCGCATCGTGTCGATGCGGATGTCTTCGGCCCTGATGTCGATGTCGACCTCTTCCGCTTCGGGCAGCACTGCAACCGTCGCCGCCGAGGTGTGGATGCGCCCGCCGGCCTCGGTCGCCGGCACGCGCTGCACGCGATGCACACCGGACTCGAATTTCAGATGGGCAAAGACCCCCTTGCCCGAAATGGTGGCGATGATTTCCTTGTAGCCGCCGACCTCGCCCTCGCTTGCCGATGCCGTCTCGAAACGCCAGCCGCGTGCCGCAGCGTAGCGTTCGTACATGCGAAACAGGTCGCCGGCAAAGAGAGCCGCCTCATCGCCGCCGGTGCCGGCGCGGATTTCGAGGATGGCGTTCTTGTCGTCGGCGGCATCCTTGGGCAGAAGCAGGATCTGGATGTCCTTCTGCAGCGCTTCGATGCGTTCCCTGACCTCGGGCAGATCGGCCTCGGCCAATGCGCGCATTTCGGCATCTGTGCTTTTGTCGGCGAGCATCGCCTCCAGATCGGCCTGTTCGTGCTCGGCGGTGCGCAGCGCCCTGATCTTTGCCACCATCTCCTGGATGTCGGCATATTCCGACGCCATCTTGACATAGGCGTCCGCCGCAGGCCCGGCCGACATCTGCGCTTCGAGCATGTCGAAACGCTTGACGACTTGATCCATACGGTCGCGGGGCAGGTTGATCATGTGAAAGTCTATAGCGGAATTGAGCGGTCGTCGGCAAAGGCCTGCAGCAGCGCCCGCATCGGCACTTTCTGGGACGGCGCCATGAGATTGTCGTCGAAAAACGCTTGCAGCTCGGCTAGCGGCAGTTCCGTCAGCATCGCCTTGACCGGACCGATCGAGGCCGGCGACATCGAGATCGATCGGTAGCCAAGGCCGATCAGCGCCATCGCCGAGATCGGCTTGCCGGCCAGTTCGCCGCACAAGGTCACCGGGGTATTATTGCGCACCCCGGCGTCGGCGACCTGTTTCAGAACGCGCAGGAATGGCGTCGACAGCGTGTCGAAACGGTCGGAGAGCTGCGTGTTGCCGCGATCGACCGCCATGACGAACTGGAACAAATCGTTCGAGCCGACCGAGACGAAATCGACGGCCTTCATCAGCTCGTCGAGCTGGAACAGCAGCGAAGGCACTTCCAGCATGGCTCCGAGCTTCAGGCTGGTCGGCAAATGATGGGCAAAACGCGACAGATGCCGCACCTCGCGGTCGACGATTTCGCGCGCCTGCGCGATCTCGCCGAGTTCCGTCACCATTGGCAGCATCAGCTTCAGTTCACGCCCGCCGCAGGCCTTTAGAAGCGCGCGGATCTGGGTGCGCAACAGGCCCGGCCGGTCGAGCGTCAAGCGGATGGCGCGCCAGCCGAGCGCCGGATTCTCTTCCTGGATCGTGTCCTTGAAGTAGGGCAGCACCTTGTCGCCGCCGATATCGATGGTGCGGAAGGTCACCGGCTTGCCGCGCGCCGCGTCGAGCACGTCACGGTAGAGCCGTTCCTGGGCTTCCGCACGCGGAAAGGTCGAAGCGACCATGAATTGCAGCTCGGTGCGGAACAGGCCGATGCCGGCGGCGCCCGCCTCGGCAAGCTGCGGCAGATCGACGGCCAGGCCCGCATTCATCAAAAGGTCGACCTGGACGCCATCCTTGGTCACCGACGGCTTCTTGCGCAGTTCGCGGTAGACCTCCTGCCGCCGCGCCCGGAAGCGGACCTTTTCGGCATAGGCGGCTTCGAGGTCGGGCTGAGGGCGCAGATGGATCGCGCCTTCTTCGCCGTCGACAATGATAGCGTCGCCGTTTTCCGCCATGGAAACGGCGCCCTTCATCTGGCCGGCGACCGGTATGCCCATAGCCCGCGCCACGATGACGACATGGCTGGTCGCCGCGCCGTCCTCCAGCACCACGCCGCGCAGCTTGTCTCTGGGATAATCGAGCAGTTCGGCGGCGCCCATCGAGCGGGCTACGATGATAGCGTCCTTCGGCAGCGAGGCCGCGACATCGTCCGGCCCGCGCCCCATCAACTGGCGCAGCAACCGGTTGGCCAGATCGTCGAAATCGCTCATCCGCTCGCGCAGATACGGATCGGTCATGTGCAGCATGCGGGCACGCATGTCGCTCTGCACTTTTTCCACCGCCGCTTCTGCCGTCAGGCCGTTGCGGATCGCCTCTTCCAGCCGGCGCACCCAGCCGCTGTCGTTGGCGAACATGCGATAAGCTTCGAGCACCTGGCGATGCTCGCCCTCGAAGGCGACTTCGCGGCGTTCCAGCATGTCGTCGATGGAGAGCCTGAGCGAACCGAGGGAAGCATCGAGCCGCTTGATCTCCTCTTCGCTGTCCTCGTTGAACAGATTGGTGACGACGATGCGCGGCTCGTGCAGCACGACATGACCAAGCCCGACGCCCTCGTTGAAGGACAGGCCGGTAAAGCTCACCGGGCGGCGCAGGTCGAGTTCGAGCCCGGGCCGGGTCAGCCGGGCAAGGTCGCCGGTGGCAATCATCTCGGCGATCACCATCGCCGTCGTTTCCAGCGCCTCGACCTCGTCGTCGCGATAGTGGCGCATGGTCTTGTTCTGGACGACCAGCACACCGAGCGTGCGCCCTGCCCTGAGCACCGGCACACCAAGGAAGGAATTATAGATCTCTTCCCCTGTCTCCGGCAGATAGGCGAAGGCGGGATGTTCCTGCGCGTTGGAGAGATTGAGCGGCCGTGCTGAGGCCGCGATCGTGCCGACGAGGCCTTCCCCCAGCCTGAGCTGCGCCAAATGGACGGCTTTCGGGTTCAAGCCCTCGGTGGCATAGAGTTCGAGCACCGAATCGGCGCGTAGCACATAAAGCGAGCACACTTCGGCGACCATGTTGGAGGCGATGTCGCGCACGATACGGTCGAGCCGCTCCTGCGGCTCCAGCGGCTCCTGCATGAGCTCGCGGAGCCGTTTCAGCAAAACGCGCGGGCCGCTGGCCGTATCACGCATCGCGGCTTGTTCTCCAATGGACATTCTGCCCGCCGCAGTTTCTCCCGCGGCCGGCGCTCACGCAACAACTCAATTAGAGCGCCATGCATCCAATTGGACGCACAAAGGACGCTCTAAGACTTTCGATCTGCTGCATCGTGCTTTCCGAGAATCGACTCCGATTTTCGGGCCGATGCAGTCTGCTACTGCTTATCCAGACCGTAGACGGAATGCAAAGTACGAACCGCAAGTTCGGTGTAGGGACCGTCGATCAGGATCGAAATCTTGATCTCGGAGGTCGTGATCGCGCGGATGTTGATCGCCTTGTCGGCCAGCGCCTTGAAGGCGGTGGCCGCAACGCCCGCATGGCTACGCATGCCGATGCCGATGACCGAGACCTTCGACATGCCGGCTTCCGACTGCACGACGTCGTAGCCGATCGTGGCCTTCAGCCGCTCGAGCACGGCAAGCGCCTTGTCGACATCGCCGGACGGCACGGTGAAGGTCATGTCGGTGAACTTGCCGTCCTCGGAAATGTTCTGGACGATCATGTCGACATTGATGTTGGCTTCGGCCAGCGGCCCGAAAATGCCGGCGGCGACGCCCGGCCGGTCGCCGACACGGCGCAGCGAAATCTGCGCTTCGTCCTTCGCGTAGGCAATTCCGGTGACGACCTGCTGTTCCACGATCTCTTCCTCGTCGCAAATAAGCGTTCCGGGCGGATTGAGCAAATCCCCCATTCCGGGCGCGTCGGGATCGTCGAAGGACGACCGCACGAAAGTACGCACCCTGTGCACCATGGCAAGCTCGACCGAGCGCACCTGCAGGACCTTGGCGCCGAGCGAGGCCATTTCAAGCATTTCCTCGAAGGAAATCTTGGCCAGCCGCCGCGCCTTCGGCTCGATGCGCGGATCGGTGGTGTAGACCCCGTCGACATCGGTATAGATGTCGCAGCGGTCAGCCTTGACCGCCGCCGCGATGGCGACGGCACTGGTGTCGGAGCCGCCACGGCCGAGCGTCGCGATGCGGTTGTCCGGCCCGATGCCCTGGAAACCCGCGACCACCGCCACCTGGCCCTCGCCGAAGCGCTTGATCAGGAACGCGCCGTCGATATCGAGAATGCGCGCCGCGCCATGCGCATTGTCGGTCTTGATCGGGATCTGCCAGCCTTGCCAGGAACGGGCATGGACGCCCATGTTCTGCAGCGCGATCGCCAACAGGCCGGCAGTCACCTGCTCGCCGGAGGCAACGACAGCGTCATATTCGCGTGCATCGTGCATGGGCGAGGCTTCGCGCGTCCATTGCACGAGCTCGTTGGTCTTGCCGGCCATCGCCGAGACGACCACCGCGACCTCATGGCCGGCATCGACCTCGCGTTTGACGTGGCGCGCCACATTGCGGATGCGGGCGATGTCGGCGACGGAGGTTCCGCCGAATTTCATCACGATGCGCGCCATGGAAGCGAAATGCCTTTGACTGGATGCCGGGCCGACGGCCGAAAAGCGGAAAGGGAGCGTCCGGCCGGGCCGGTCGCTGAATTCGCGGCCTCCTTAGCCAAATGCTTAGGGTTTCGCAAGGCATGCCGCCAGTTGCCGGTTGGGTGACGAGGCGCAGATCGCAGTCAGTGCCGCCTGGCATCATGAGCACTGGCCTGTCGACAGGCGAAATTGCTGCCTTGACATTCGCTGCCTCGCGACCGACTTCCTAGCGCACCAGAGCGCGATCAGCAAAAGTCGTATCCGGTTTTGCACCCGATCGCGCTCTGAACTTTTGAGTCTGCGGGAGACACGCCATGCCAGAACCCCGACGGTCGACGATCGATGCCGGAGAAGTGGAGCGCTTTTCCGCCCTTGCCGCCGAATGGTGGAATCCGAACGGCAAGTTCCGTCCGCTGCACAAGTTCAATCCGATCCGGCTTGCCTATATACGCGACCAGGTGGCGACGCGCTTCGGCCGCGACCCGCGTGCGGCGCGGCCGTTCGAGGGCCTGCGCTTCCTCGACATCGGCTGCGGCGGCGGGCTGTTGTGCGAGCCGATGGCGCGGCTTGGCGCCGAGGTGGTCGGCGCCGATGCATCCGCCACCAACATCGAAGTGGCCAAGCTGCATGCGGCGGAGGTCGGGGTGACGGTGGATTACCGTGCCACGACGGCGGAGGATCTGGCCGACGCCGGCGAGAAATTCGACGTCATCCTCAATATGGAAGTGGTCGAGCACGTCGCCGACATCGACCTGTTCGTCGCCAAATGCGGCGAGATGGTCAAGCCCGGCGGTATCATGTTCGTCGCTACCATCAACCGCACGCTGAAGGCGCTGGGCCTGGCCATCATCGGCGCCGAATATGTGCTGCGCTGGTTACCGCGCGGCACCCACCAGTTCGGTAAGCTGGTGCGGCCAGACGAGCTGGAAAAGGCGCTTGCCGGCGCTGGTCTGAGCATCATCGACCGCACCGGCGTCGCCTACAATCCGCTCGCCGACCGCTGGCAGCGGTCGAAAGACATGGACGTCAACTACATGGTGCTGGCGGAGAAGGCACCCGCCTGAACTTTGTCACGAAATGCCTGAACCTTCTCACGCCGCCACCTTTTCACCCGTCTGGTTCTGCGCCTTTGTGGTGATCTGGCTTTGCGCTTTGGTGGTGATGAAGACGCCGGCGGTGATGATGATAGCACCCGCCCAGGTCAGCAATTGATAGTGCTCGCCCAAAACGATCGTCCCGGCAAACAACCCGACCGCAGCCGCGACATAGCCGATCTGGCTAAGATAGACCGGGCCGCCGACCGCCTGCAGGCGGAAGAAGAAGGCGAACATCGCCGCGGCCGACGCGATCTGCCCGACGACCACCAGCGGCACGCCGCCGAGCAGGGCGAGCGACCCCCCGCCTTGCTGCATGAGGATACCGCCCAAAAGCAGCGCAGCCGCTGCCAGATGGCTGCCGACGGCAAGCTCGATCGGCCCGGTCCCTTCGGGCCAGTCGACGGTGCGGTAGATGTTGCCGGCGGCAAGGCTGACCGGGATGAGCAGCCCTATCGCTACCCAGAAAAATTCGGCCGGCTGTCCGGCCTCGCCGCGCGTCATCGCCACCATGACAGCACCGACGAAGCCGACGGCAATGCCGACAACACCGAGCAGGTTGGGACGGCGAACGCCGAGCAGGATCGAAAACACCAGCGTGATCACCGGCGACAGCGTGAACATGATGCCGGTATAGCCGGCACCGAGATGCGGAATGGCCGAGAACATCAAGAGATTGGGGAAGGCGTAGGACACTGCCGCGGTGACGAAGAAGTAGCGCAGTCTGTGCGGGGTAAGCCGGATGCGCTGCCCGCGCAGCAGCAAGGCGCACAGAAGCACGCCGCCGGCGCCGAGCGATATGACGAGGGCCCAGACCATGGCGGAAACGCCGGCTGCCGTCGCGATCTTGCCGAACGGCAGCGTCAGGCCGAGCAGCCCGCCGGTGACGATCAATAGGCCGAGCGCCGAATCCCAGAGAAATTTCATTTCGTAGCCCTTTCGCCTATTTGCGGCTCTTGGCCGGCATTGCATCTTCAGATAAGATAATACAAAGATTCTTAACGTCAAGATATTTAATGGTGAGATAGATGGATCGCGCAGCGAACGCCATCGAGCAGTGGAAAAGGGAACGGCCGGATTTGGATGTTTCGCCGATGGCCGTGCTTGGACGATTGAACGAGGCCTCTTCGCTGATAGCACGAGAACGCCTCGCTCCGCTGTTTGCTCGTTTCGGTTTGCAGACCGGGGAATTCGATGTGCTGGCGACGCTGCGCCGTTCCGGATCACCTTACGCGCTGACGCCAACTGCTCTCTATGAAGCGACGATGGTGACGTCGGGCGCAATGACCAACCGGCTCGATCGGCTCGAAAAGTTAGGATTGATCATGCGCGGGCCGCATCCCAACGATCGGCGCGGAATTGTCGTGCAACTGACCGACAAGGGCCTGACATTGATCGATGAGGCGGTCGCCGCCCATGTCGCCAACGAGCACGAGATACTCTCTGGCCTGACGCGCCAGGAGCAAGATACGCTTGCTCGCCTGCTTGAGAAATTGATCGGCAGCGTGAGATAACCTGTCAGTTCCGCTCGTCGGGAAAGCTTGGAATCGGCATGAATTCGACGCCGTCCTCTATCAGGCTCTTCGCCTCCTCCAGCGTCGCCTCGCCATAGATGCCGCGCGGATCGCTCTCGCCGAAATGGATCTTGCGCGCTTCCTCGGCAAACTTGTCGCCGACATAATCGGCGTTCTCGCGCACCTTCTCGGCCATGGCTTTCAGTTGCGCCAGCGCCTGCTTCTGGGCCTCGCCCATGGCGAGCGCGATTTTTTCCTGTTTGCGCCCGGTCGAGACGGCCGGCGCCATCAACGCCTTCTCGACCTTGTGCGAGCCGCAAGTCGGACAATCGACGAAGCCACGTTTCTTCTGGGTGTCGAAATCGTCATTACTGCGAAACCAACCCTCGAATTCGTGCTCGTGTTCGCAGATCAGGGAAAAGCGGATCAAGATGCTGCACCCCTAAGCGGCAGCGCCTCGGCCGATCCGCCGTTGACGGCAAAATCCCGCGCATTTTTCAGGTTCGGGATCTTCTTGCGCGCGGCGACCGACTGCGCTGGGTCGATCTCGGCGACGATCACGGCGGGCTCGTCATGCGCCGCCTCGGCGACGATACGGCCCCAGGGATCGACGATCAGCGAATGGCCATAGGTCTCGCGGCCGTCCTCGTGCAGTCCGCCTTGCGCCGCGGCGACGACATAGGCGCCGTTCTCGATGGCGCGTGCCCTGAGCAGCACATGCCAGTGCGCCTCGCCGGTCTGGCGGGTGAAGGCGGCGGGCACCGAAAGCAGGTCGGCGCCGGCCAGTGCCTCGGCGCGGAAGAGCTGCGGAAAGCGCAGATCGTAGCAGACGGCGAAACCCAGCCTCGCGCCATCGACCTCGGTAACGATGGCCTCGGTGCCCGGCTCGTAGGCGGCGGATTCGCGCCAGCTCTCGCCATTGTCGAGATCGACGTCGAACATGTGGATCTTGTCGTAGGTGGCTAATGTCGCGCCATCCGGCCCGAACAGAAGCGCGCGATTGGCGAGCTTGCCGTCGGCGCGCAGGATGGCGGTCGAGCCTATATGCAAGTAGACGCCAAGCTCTTTCGCCAGCTTGCGCGACGTCGAGACGATAATGTCCTTGTCCTCGGACGTGAAAGAGGCGGCCCGCGCCTGTTTGTCGCGGACCAGGGCACCGGTCATTTCCGGTGACTGGATATAGGTCGCGCCCTGGCTTGCCGCCTCGCGCACCAGCCGCTCGAGATCGACCGCGTTGTGCTCGGGGCTGGTGCCCGAACGCATCTGGATCGCCGCCGCCTTGAAAGCACCCATCGTCATATCCTTAAATCGTCGAGCCATTGGCGAGCAGACGGTCCAGCCGACCCTCCGCCTCCAGTTCGTGGAGATCGTCGGAGCCGCCGACATGTGTGTCGCCGATGAATATCTGCGGAAAGGTCGAGCGGCCGTTCGCGCGGGAGATCATTTCCTGGCGCAGTTCTGGGGAGAAGGAGGCGTCGTGCTCGGTGTAGGCGACGCCCTTGCGCTCGAGCAGCCGCTTGGCCGCCGCGCAATAGCCGCACATCACCCGTGTATAGATCGTCACGTCGACCATCGGTCAGCAATCCTGCCTTGTCTCAAAATCTTATATAGTCGCGGACTCGTCGGCCCGAAAGTCCCCCGGCAGCACGCGCGCAAAGGTCAGCACGTCGACGGTCCCGGCACCGCCCTTCTTCAGCGCCTTGGCGACCGCGCGGACAGTGGCGCCGGTGGTATAGACATCGTCGATCAAGAGCACCCGGCGGCCGGCGATCTCGATCTCCGCCTCCTCGGGCACTCTGAATGCGGCACGCACATTCTCCTCGCGTTCCCGCCGCTCCAGCCCGACCTGCTGACGGGTGAGCTTGACGCGCCTGACCGCTGAGGGCGCGAAAGGCAGGCTGCCAAGCTGCGATACCGCCCTTGCCAGCTCCGCCGACTGGTTGAACTGACGCCTGAAAAAGCGCCGCCAGTGCAGCGGCACCGGCACAACCACATCGGCTTCCGCGATCAGTTCGGCGCCGGCGCGCAGCATCCAGCGCGCCATCCACGGCGCCAGATCGGTGCGATCCTGGTATTTCAACCCTTGCACCATCTGGCGGGCGACACCGGAGTAAGCGACCGCGGCCCGCGCGCGCTCGAAGGGCGGCGGGTCGGCGATCGCCTCGGCCGACAGGAACCCCTCGCCCATGTGATGGATGAACGGTGTGCCCATTACCGGGCACCAAGGCCGTTCCAGGAGCCTGAGCTTCGGCCAGCAGGCGCCGCACAGCACGCCGGGCTGCGAGACATGCCGGCGGCAGCCGGCGCAAACCGGCGGAAACAGGATGCGCGCCGGCCAGTCCAATGCCTTTCGGGCGATACTCTTGATATCTGGCATTGGATCGGCCACGTGATTGGTTCTCCGCCACCCTATATCAGAGAGCGGAAACCAGGAACCAGCCGTTGCAGCCCATAGTCGACACCTCTCTCTGGCTGACGCACAAGCGCCGGGCCCTTGCCCGTCCGGCTGCGGGTGCGGATTTCCTGATGTGGCGGGCAGCCGAAGAGCTTGCCGACCGGCTGGGCGCCGTGGAGCGTAAATTTGACAGAGCGGCCGTGCTGTTTTGCCAGACGCCGGCGGCCGTCGACGTGCTCGCGACAAGCGGCAAAGTGACGGACATCGCGCGCGTGGAGGCGGATGCGGCGTTCCTGGACAATGCCGCGGGATTGGTGGCGCCGCTGGAGACCGTGCCGTTCGAGCCGGAAAGCCTCGACCTCGCCGTGTCTCTTTTGTCCCTTCAGGCAATGAACGACATTCCCGGCATGCTGGTGCAGATCCGCCGCGCGCTGAAGCCGGACGGTCTTTTCCTCGGCGCTTTTGCCGGCGCCGGTACGCTTTCCGAGCTGCGCGAAAGCCTGCTCGCCGCCGAGACCGAGCTTTATGGCGGCGCCAGCCCGCGCGTCATCCCGTTCACCGACGTGCGTGACGCCGGGGCGCTTCTGCAACGCGCTGGCCTGGCTTTGCCGGTCGCCGACGTCGAGACGGTGACGGTGCGCTACGATTCCCTGTTCGGCGTGATGGCGGACCTGCGGGCGATGGGCGAGACCAGCGCGCTCATCGACCGTAGCAGGCGACCTGGGACGCGAAGGCTGTTTGCCCGCGCCGCCGAAATCTATGCCGAGCGATTTTCGGATGCCGATGGCCGCGTCAGGGCGAGTTTCCCGATCGTCTGGATGTCAGGCTGGGCGCCCGACGCCTCGCAGCAAAAGCCGCTGAAGCCCGGCTCGGCGAAAATCTCGCTGAAGACCATACTGGAAAATCCCGAAGGGCACTGACCGGATCTTCGGATGCGGGTGCCCGGTCGTGATCACTGCGCGAAAGCGTTCACAAGCCTGCTGTTGTTGTCGCTGAACAGCCATTTGAGGGCATCGAACACCTGACCGGCCCCGGCAACGATGGCGAGCGACAGCACGGTCACGATGACGCCGTATTCTATGACCGTCGCGCCGGTCTCGTCTTCCAAAAACCGTTGCAACAATGTTTTCATGGCCGTCGATCCCGCCTGCCGGAACCCTAGTGCCGACCTGTTAAGAAAGGTTAATGGCACAGGCTTAACAGGCGATGAAACGACGCTTTAAGGGATGTCAGCAGTCGCCGCTGCGCTTGCCATTGTCGCGTATCACGCAGACCGAACTGGGCAACGGCTGCAGCACGCTCCTGCGCAGTGTGTAGGTATGGGCGATCGAGCCCGTGCTTCCAATCGACCCCGTGCTCATCCTGTCGAGGCCGCCGGCAAACCCATCGCGGGCGGACTGCAATCGCGTCCGGCTGTCAAGGAATGGCGTCGCGATCAAGGCCAGCGCCACCGCAGCCGAGCCGAACAGCAGCGTGATCCGCAATATGCCCATGCCAGCATGAACAGCGCTATCACGGCGGTCGGGCCGGATCGAATCCCAGTCCTTGTCGAGGCTCATGCAGTCGCTCTCCGGCGAAGGCCTGGACATGGCCTTCCCTCGATTTCCATGCCGTCAATTTTTCACGGCAAGATAAATCTTGCATTAACGCTGTCTAAAATCAGGCAGTGACGGCGCAAATCACAGAAGATCGATGAGGAACTGGATCAGCGGCGCGTCGGCCGGCGGCATCGGAAAATCGCGCATCTGGCGCGGCCGCACCCATTTCAGCACCTGCCCCTCCTTCGGCTGCGCGATGCCGCGGAAGCGGCGGCAGACGAACAGCGGCATCAGCAGGTGAAAATCATCGTAGGAGTGGCTGGCGAAGGTGAATGGCGCCAGGCAGGGAATATCGGTCTCGATGCCGATTTCCTCGTACAACTCCCGGATGAGGCATTCTTCCGGCGTCTCGCCGGGCTCGACCTTGCCGCCCGGAAACTCCCACAGGCCGGCGAGCTGCTTGCCTTCGGGCCGCTGCGCCAGAAGCACGCGGCCGTCGGCATCGACCAGCGCGCAGGCTGCGACCAGGAGCAGGCGCTTGCCGGCAGGGTTCGCGTCGGTCATGCGCCGGGCGGCCGGCGATAGTGGTAACGATAGACTTCATCGAACCCGAGCGAACGATAGAGCGCCAGCGCCGGCGCATTGTCGGCCTCGACCTGCAGCCAGGCTTCCCGGGCGCCGCGCAGCCGTGCCCATTTCAGCGCCGACAGGACGAGATGGCGGCCATGGCCCTTGTTGCGCACCGATTTGTCGGTGGCGATCTCGAACAGTCCGGCAAGATCGCCATCATGGACGCAGATCAGCGTCGCCAGCGGCTCGGTGCCCTCTTCGAGCGCGAACAGCCCGGCTTCCGGCTGGATGGCGCCGATGATCTCCGACAGGCCCGGCCGCAACGACACATCCGAGCCGCTCACCTTGAGCGACGCCCCGATGAAGCGGCTGATGTCCTTCAGCGGGATCTGGTCCATGGCGGCGTCGAGCTGGGCGTCCGCGAGCGGCAGCCGCATGACCAGCGATTCGTCGAATGTGCTCCAGCCTTCGCTGTCGAGATGTTTGGAAAGAACCGGCCCCGACAGCGGCGATATGCGAAAGGTCAGCGGCCGGCCATAGGCGTCGAAACGGCGGCTGGCGCGGCCGATGCGCTCAGCAATGTGCTGGATGTCGCCCGGATCGAGCGGGTTGACCGAATTCAGCCGCTTGGCCGGGTGGCCCGCCGTCAGCCGCACCACCCAGGTGCCGTCATAATGGACGGCCGCCGCCGGCCAGGCGCGAAAGCCGGCCGCCTCGTAGCGCCGCACGATGGCAAGCACGCTTGCCGGATGTCTGGAAACCAACGCCATCAGCTCCGATAATCGCCGTTGATGGCGACATATTCCTTGGTGAGGTCGCAAGTCCACACCGTCGCCTTGCCGCGGCCGATGCCGATATCGGCACGGATGCGGATCTCGTCGCGCTTCATGTAGGCCGATGTCGCCTCTTCGGAGTAGGCGGCATCGCGCTCACCCTCATGCGCCAGCCTGTTGTCGCCGAACCAGATCGACAGAAGGTCGCGGTCGGCCGGTTCGCCGGCCTTGCCAATGGCCATGACGACGCGGCCCCAATTGGCGTCCTCGCCGGCGACTGCCGTCTTGACCAGCGGCGAATTGGCGATCGACAGCGCGATGCGCTTGGCCGAGCGGGCCGATTTTGCGCCGGTGACGGTGACCTCGACCTGCTTGCGGGCGCCCTCGCCGTCGCGCACCACTTGCAGGGCCAGCGATTTCAGCACCTTGCCGAGCGCGCGGCGGAAGGCGCCGAGGCGCGCATCCCCGGCATCCGTGATATCGGGCGCGCCGCGCCTGGCGGCCGTGCCGGTGGCGAACATCAGCAGCGTGTCGCTGGTCGAGGTATCGCTGTCGACGGTGACCGCATTGAAGGTCTTGGCGGTGCCGCGCGACAAAAGATCCTGCAGCACAGGCGCCGCGATCGGCGCGTCGGTGGCGATGAAGGAGAGCATCGTCGCCATGTCGGGCGCGATCATGCCGGCGCCTTTGGCAATCCCGTTGATGATGACGTCGGCGTCGCCGAGCTTCACCGTCGCGGTCGCCAGTTTCGGATAGGTGTCGGTGGTCATGATCGCCTTGGCGGCTTCGGTCCACAGATCCGGTCTGCCGTCCTTGACCAGTCCGGCGAGCAAATGGCTGAACTTGCCGGCATCCAGCGGCTCGCCGATGACGCCGGTCGAGGCCAGAAACACCTCCTCCGGCGCGCAGCCCGCAGCCTTGGCTGCAGCCTCGCCGGTCATTGCCGTGGAGGCTCGGCCCTTCTTGCCGGTGAAGGCATTGGCGTTGCCGGAGTTGACGACCAGGACGCGCGCCTTGCCCTGCCCAAGGTTCTGCCGGCAGAAATCGACCGGCGCCGACGGGCATTTCGACGTGGTGAACACGCCGGCGACCGTGGTGCCGGCATCGAAGACCATGGTCAGCAGGTCGGTACGGTTCTTGTACTTTATCCCGGCCTCGGCTGTGGCGATGCGGGCGCCCTCGATATCAGGCATTTTGGGATATTTCTTCGGCGCGAGCGGCGAAATCGTGGCTGACATGAAGACCTCGGGCGGGAAAAACGCAAGGGAACGCCGGTTTGCCCGATAGCGGGCGCCGGCGCAAGGGCGTTTTCCCGACCGTTGCGGGCGGCGCTAAACTGCCGGCGGCTCGCCTGCTTTATTGGGCAGGATTGAGGAACCTCCGGAACGTCCTCTGCACGCCCGGAATGAGCCCCCAGATCATGATCGAGACCATCAAGGGGGCGATGACCAGCGTGCGCTGCCAGATTTCCCACTCTTCGGTCAGCGGGAACACCGCATAGAGGATGGCTGTGATCAGCGGATAGACGCCAGCAAGCACCAGCAGTGCAAAGCGAGGGCGCGAGAAGCGGCTGGCGGCAGCAGTCGAGGTCATTGCTCTCTCCTTATCGTTACGAAACGTTCCGTTATATAAAACGAACCGTTTCGTTTCGTCAAGCGGTCGTATATGAATGCTGAGGGGAAACTTGCCGGCAAGGAAAATGGTGGATGGGTGAAGACGCAGATCAGGCCCGCAAGTCAATTGGCGCGCGGCGCAACCCCGACAGCGCCGACGCCATTCTCGACGCCGCCGAGGCGGTGCTGGTCGAGGCCGGCTATTCCGGCTTCTCGATCGAAGCGGTGGCGCGGCGGGCGCGTGCTGGAAAGCCCACGATCTATCGCTGGTGGCCGAGCAAGGCCGCTTTGCTCTTCGACGTCTATCAGCGGCTCAAGCGCGTCGAGAATCCCGATACCGGAAACCTCGAGGATGATCTTGTCGGCTTCCTGAAGAACCTGTTCTCACACTGGCGTGAAACATCGTCAGGCAGCGTCTTCAGGTCGCTGATCGCCGAGGCGCAGTCGGATGCGACTGTTGCCGCCGTCCTAGTCGAATACACGAAAGGACGTCACGCGCATACCGGCCGGATGATCGAACGCGCCAAGGCAAGAGGCGAAGTGGCGGCCGACGTCGATCCCATGCTCGTCGCCGACCTGGTCGCCTCCTTTGCCTGGACGCATCTTTTGACCAATCGCCTCGACGAAGACGAAACGACCATACGCAAAGCGGTCCGCTATGTGATACAAGGCATCGCTCACAAGCGTTGACAGGGGGATCGGCGGCTTGCTTGAAAGAACATCTCCAGTGCTGCCCGTCAGCCTGATCATCGTGTCAGACTATCTGACGGCCGACGGCGACGCGGAATTGCGGCGCTCGCTGCGCGCCTACGCGCAGGACACGCACGGCGTGCCGGCCGAGATTGTCATCATGCTGCCCAGCGGCCCTGCTTCAGAAAGCGGGCCTACCTCAAAAAATGAACATGCCTCCGCAATCGAGGCCGAGCTTGCCGGCAAGGCATATCTCTGCCCGTCGGTGATCGTAGCCACGCATGACAGCGACGAATCCTCGCAACTGAAGGACGCTGCGCTGTCATATTGCCGCCATGACCTCGTTGCGGTGGTCGAGGCCGATTGCCTGCCCGGTCCGGGATGGTTGGCGGCGTTGAACGAGACCGTCGAGAAAAACCCGAAGCTCGACGCGGTTTCAGGACGGACCAGCTACGGCGAAGAGAGCATGATGAAAAGGGTGATGTCGCTGCTCGACCGCGGCTTCATCGAGCGCCGCAACAGACTTGGCCAGATCATTCATGCCAGCAACAATGGCGCGCTTTATCGACGGTCGGTGCTTGAGCAATATCATTTCGAGGCCGACCATGGACCCTTCATCAGCTCGCATCTGCGCCAGCACGCTATGCTGAGGGATGGCGTGGCGATGGAGCTTGCCGCTCAAGCCGTCTCGATCCACGCCTATGAGGGACTAGGGTTCATCTGGGATGTCCGGCGCAACAAGGGCTACCAGTTCGCGCGGATGCTGCTGCGCAGGAAGCGTCGCTTTTCAAGGCTCGGCCTGGCCGTTCGCGCCGTGGCGACATCGTTCAAGGAAAACCGCCAGACCGCGCAAGCCGTGGGCAATGAGTTCTGCCGATGGACGGACTGGCCGCTGTTCTGGGCAATGATGCTTCTGGTGCGGATCCCGGAATTCGCCGGCGCACTCGCCGCCGGCGATCCGGCGGCATTCAAGGCGTCGACGCACTATAGGTAAAGCGATCTCGGCGCCGCGCTCCTTTCCTTCTCCCCTTGTGGGAGAAGGTGGATTGGCGCGCAGCGCCAAGACGGTTGAGGGGTGTTGGACGGAGCGCTGTTGGTGCCAAGCTGGAACACCCCTCATCCGACCGAGCTTCGCTCGGCCACCTTCTCCCACAAGGGGAGAAGGGAAGACCTGACGCCAACGCCCCATAAGGTGGCGGGCAACTCAACCCTAAACCGACGGCCCTGCTTACCCTAGCCTCACGTTGGACTACTTGGTGTTTTCCAGCGCGTCGACCGTCTTCTTCAGCTTTTCGTCCGGGATCTCGACTTTGGCGTCGGCGCGCAGCGTCTTGACCAGCGCGATATACTTGTCGCGGATGACCGCCTGACGGGCCTGATCCTTGACAGCGTCGAAAGCCGGCGGCTGCTTGGTCCGCTTGTCCTCGACCTTGATGACGTGCCAGCCGAACTGCGTTTGCACCGGCTGCTCGGTGTATTTGCCGACCGCCAGCGCGGAGGCCGCCTTGTCGAATTCCGGCACCATCTGTCCAGGACCGAACCAGCCGAGGTCGCCGCCGCTGGTCTTGCCGCTCGGATCGCTGGTGTGCTCATTGGCGAGCTTCTGGAAATCGGCGCCGCCATCGAGCTGCTTGATGATCGCGTCGGCCTCTTCCTTCGTCTTCACGAGGATGTGACGGGCATGCACCTCGTTGGTCGGCGGTGTGTTGGCGATTTCCTGGTCGTAGCGGGCGCGAACCTCGGCATCCGTGACCTTGTCGACGACATCCTTCTCGACCATTTCGCCATGCAGGGCGCGCTGCTGCAGGAACGCCATGCGGCGCTGGAAGTCGGGATCCTTGTCGAGGCCGCTGGTGACCGCTTGGGTTGCCATGACCTTGATTTCGATCGCCGCCGACAGCGCGGCGGCGCGGCGCTGTTCGGGCGGCATCTGCGCGAACTGCTGCGACAGCTCGCCTTCGGCAAGCGCAAGGTCTGCCTCGGTCAGCGTCTGGCCGTTGATCGTGGCGACCACGGCGTTCGGATCGACCGGCGCGGCCGGCTGGGCGGGGGCGGCCGGTTGGGCGGGGGCGGTGTCCTGCGCCATCAGCGGCGACAGCGATAGGGCCGACAGCCCGAATGCCAGGCCGAGGCTGGCGAGCGACGCGCGGCGGAACAATAAGGACATACGATTAACTCCAATGGGGGATAGCTAGAGCGGGATGGCTTCAAGACCAGCCAGATTGTGGCGGAATTTGGCGCGGTCGACAGGGCGAGCGCGGCGTTGACATCGATTGAGCCCCCTCTTATCTGTCCAACGACTTTGCGTCCAGAACCGTTTTCCGGGCGCTACTTGCGTTTGTCCGCGTTTCACGTGGATTTGATGGGGCCGGCCGGCACCCGTCGCAACGACTTGGAATGCTATCGAAAGGGCCATTGAATGGTCAGTTTTGGCGGTCTCGCCCGTAAGGTTTTCGGCTCCTCCAACGATCGTCGGGTCAAATCGACCCGGCCGCGCGTCGAGGCGATCAACGCCATGGAAAACGAGATGCGGGCGCTCTCCGACGCCGAGCTGACGGCCCGCACGGAAAAATTCCGCCAGGACGTCGCCAACGGCGCCTCCCTCGATGATCTGCTGGTGCCGGCCTTCGCCACCGTGCGCGAGGCAGCGCGCCGCGTGCTCGGCATGCGCCCGTTCGACGTGCAGCTGATCGGCGGCATGGTGCTGCACAATGGCGGCATCGCCGAGATGCGCACCGGCGAGGGCAAGACGCTGGTCGCCACGCTGCCCGTCTATCTCAACGCGCTCGCCGGCAAAGGCGTCCATGTCGTCACCGTCAACGACTATCTTGCCACGCGCGACTCCGAATGGATGGGCCGTGTCTACAAATTCCTCGGCCTGACCGTCGGCGTCATCGTCCATGGCTTGTCCGACGAGGAACGCAGCGCCGCCTACGCCGCCGACGTCACCTACGCCACCAACAACGAGCTCGGCTTCGACTATCTGCGCGACAACATGAAATTCGAGCGCGCTCAGATGGTGCAGCGCGGCCATAGCTACGCGATCGTCGACGAGGTCGATTCGATCCTGGTCGACGAGGCGCGCACGCCGCTGATCATTTCCGGTCCGCTCGAGGACCGCTCGGAAATGTACAACACCATCGATGCCTTCATGCTGAAGCTCGAGCCGGCCGACTATGAGATCGACGAAAAGCAGAAGACCTCGATCTTCACCGAGGAGGGCACCGAGAAGCTGGAAAACCTTTTGCGCGACGCCGGCCTGCTCAAGGGCGAGTCGCTCTACGACGTCGAGAACGTCGCCATCGTCCATCACGTCAACAACGCGCTGAAGGCGCACCAGCTGTTCCAGAGGGACAAGGACTATATCGTGCGCAACGGCGAGATCGTCATCATCGACGAGTTTACCGGCCGCATGATGCCCGGCCGCCGCTATTCGGAAGGCCTGCACCAGGCGCTCGAAGCCAAGGAGCACGTGGCAATCCAGCCGGAGAACCAGACGCTCGCCTCCGTCACCTTCCAGAACTATTTCCGCCTCTACAAGAAGCTCGCCGGCATGACCGGGACGGCGCTGACCGAGGCCGAGGAATTCGGCAACATCTACGGCCTCGAAGTCACCGAGATCCCGACCAACCTACCGGTGGTCCGCATTGACGAGGACGACGAGGTCTACCGGACCGTCGAGGAGAAGTACAAGGCGATCGTCAAGGAGATCAGGGAGGCGAGCGCCAAGGGCCAGCCGACGCTGGTCGGCACCACCTCCATCGAAAAATCCGAGCAGCTCGCCGAGCGCCTGCGCAAGGAAGGCTTCAAAGATTTCGAGGTGCTGAACGCCCGCCACCACGAGCGCGAAGCCGCGATCGTCGCCCAGGCCGGCAAACCCGGCGTCATCACCATCGCCACCAACATGGCCGGCCGCGGCACCGACATCCAGCTCGGCGGCAATGCCGACATGCGCATCGCCGAGGAGCTTGGCGACATGCCGGCCGGTCCCGAGCGCGAAGCCAAGGAAAAGGAAATCCGCGAGGACGTGCAGCGGCTGAAGGAAAAGGCACTGGCCGCCGGCGGCCTCTACGTGCTCGCCACCGAACGCCATGAATCGCGCCGCATCGACAATCAGTTGCGCGGCCGCTCAGGCCGCCAGGGCGATCCCGGCCGGTCGAAGTTCTTCCTGTCGCTGCAGGACGATCTGATGCGCATCTTCGGCTCCGAGCGCATGGACGGCATGCTGCAGAAGCTCGGCCTCAAGGAAGACGAGGCGATCATCCACCCCTGGATCAACAAGGCGCTGGAAAAGGCGCAGAAGAAGGTCGAGGCCCGTAACTTCGACATCCGCAAGAACCTGCTGAAGTATGATGACGTCTCGAACGACCAGCGCAAGGTGGTGTTCGAGCAGCGCCTCGAGCTGATGGACGGTGAAGGCCTGTCGGAGACCATCGCCGAGATGCGCGAGGGCGTCATCGACGAGATCGTCGCCAAGGCTATTCCCGAAAACGCCTATGCCGAGCAGTGGAACGTCGCCGGCCTCAAGGCCGAGGTCGCCGAATTCCTCAATCTCGACCTGCCGATCGAGGACTGGGTCAAGGAAGAGGGCATCGCCGAGGACGACATCCGCGAACGCATCGCCCAGGCTGCCGAGACTGCCGCCAAGGAGCGCGCCGAGCGCTTCGGCCCCGACGTGATGACCTATGTCGAGCGTTCCGTGGTGCTGCAGACGCTCGACCATCTGTGGCGCGAGCACATCGTCAACCTCGACCATCTGCGCTCGGTCGTCGGCTTCCGCGGCTATGCCCAGCGCGACCCGCTGCAGGAATACAAGGGCGAGGCGTTCGAGCTGTTCCAGGCAATGCTGGGCAATCTGCGCCAGGCCGTCACCGCGCAGCTGATGCGCGTCGAGCTGGTCCGCCAGGCCGCCGAAGCGCCGCCGCCCGAGACGCCCGACATGTTCGGCAGCCATATCGACGGCACCACCGGCGAGGACGATTTTAACGGCGGCGAGACCGGGCTTCTGGTTCGCCAGGAGACCAACACCATCGTCGCCCCCGAAAACCGCGACCCCAACAACCCCGCCACCTGGGGCAAGGTCGGCCGCAACGAGGCCTGCCCGTGTGGTTCGGGGAAAAAGTACAAGCATTGTCATGGAGCGTTTGCGTAAGCACCCACTTCCCTTCTCCCCGTTCACGGGGAGAAGGTGCCCGAAGGGCGGATGAGGGTCGGCGCGAACGTTCGCGATCAGCCAATCTCCCCACTTGAGGGAGATATCAGGCAGGCCAGAAGGGGGCGCTGTCCCGCCGACATGCTTAGTGTCAAGCATTGAATTCACATCAATCATTGATTCACAAACGGCTGTCACTATGTTAAGCAGCGACAGCCGTAGTGATTTGGTGGGAGCGCTCGACAGGACTCGAACCTGCGACCGGGAAGCTACGAAACTCCAGCTCTATCCAACTGAGCTACGAGCGCGAAGCGGACGGCCCGAAAGCCGCCGCCCGATGTTGCCGACCTAAAGCCGTTGCGTCCCCTGATCCGGTGCGCAGCGGCTTTTCTATTTGGAAGGGCCGCAGCCGCCGGTCGGCGCTACGCTTTGGCCCGGGAATCTTCTCGTCGTCATTGGTTACCTCGCTGCTTCCAAGACATATATGGGACATATGTCTGATTCGGTCAAGCGAAATACCTTGACCAAATACCTCTTTCCGCATATATGTCAGGAAAGGAGGTGCCATATGGCTACAGTTACGGAAGAAACAAAGCGTTCAGCCGGGCGGAGCGCCGGTTACCCATTCATCCCGCTCGGCAAGGCTGTGGAGCGTGCCGGCGAATTGCGCAAGGCTGTCGGCAAGTCTGACACTCGAATGCTCAGCGCAATGCACCATTGGGGATATGGGCCGAAGAGCAGCGGGGGGATCCAGACTGTCGCCGCTCTCAAGCACTTCGGGCTTCTTGAGGACAGCGGAAGCGGCGAAGACCGGCGGGTTAAGCTAACCGAACGCGCGTTGCGAATTTTGCTTGATGAGCGACCCAACTCGGCGGACCGCGCCGACCTTATCAAAAGGTGCGCTATCACGCCCAAAATGCATCAGGAAATGTGGCAGCGATGGGACCGGGAGCTACCAGTTGATGAAGAAATTCGGCACTATCTGATATTCGACCGGGACTTCAATGAGAACGGTGCCCGCGACCTTATTGCCGAGTACAAAGCCACTCTTGGCTATGCAGGACTCCTCGATTCTGATAGTTTGCCTCCTCAAGACGCGGACATAATTGAGCCGCACGAGCCTAAAGAGGAGGCGTCGATGGAGAAGAAATTCACCGAAATGCGTCGGCAGCCGGCGCACAGGTTCTTTGGCGGTGGAGAGGGTGTTTCTGTAGCGCCAGCCGTTGTCGCGGAGGGCACGTCATCGCTCGTACTATACAACGACCGCATCCGCATTACCGCCGATGTAGACCTGGAAGGAGCGAAGGAGCTAATGCGCAAACTACAAAAGCGCATCGATTTGCTCGAAGAGGAAAAGGGGCCGAACTAGCCCCCTTTCTCCAACGTGTGTCTGCCGCCTTCTTGGCAATCTCCGCGCGCCGCTCTGGCCTCATGTTCTGGGCGCGCTTCTTTCCGCCCTTCGCGCCGAGGCTCCTTGGCAGCGGGGTCTTTGCCATCAATCACGTCGTCAGCTTCCCTCGCCTGTCACAATGCGCATGACGCCGACGGCGGTGCCGATCACGTCGGCGGGGCGCTTCTGGCCTTTAGATCCGGTGGGCATTCCTAGTTCTCCGCATGGCTAAAGACGACAGCGCCGTTGTCCTTACGAACTTCAACGGACACGATTCCATCGTCACCCTTTCGGGTTTGGAACATGGAGGTTGCATGATATTTCGCGGTCTTCTCGTCGTCGAAGATCACCTTGTCGACGATGCCCTGCCTTCCATACCAGATGACAGTGTAGACCATTGTTGCTGCCATGCTTTCCGCTAAGCATATAGGCGTTTTCGCATATGGGGCAAACGAGATAGGGCGTTTCCGCGTATTTCAAACTGAGACACTACCGAGCAGGGTGAAGGAGTGTGCGAATGATGATGATGAAGCAGCGCGCCGCCCCTCATCCGCCTGCCGGCACCTTCTCCCGTGAACGGGGAGAAGGGAGCACTCCACCCCACCCAACCGTTTCTTAATCTGTCTTCGCTAGACCCAAACCCAGAAAAGAGGCGGAAAACGGAGTGTAATCAGGGTGCGCTTTTCCGCGGCGACGACAGCCGGGCGGTTCCTGCCGCAGCGCCTTGCGCTGCGCGTAAAGCCGCTGCTTGGCCGCGTCGATGCCGTGCTGTTCACCGCCGACGAGCGCGGCGAGGCCGGCCGCATGTCGCTCATTGCCTTCTCCATCCGTATCATCAGCGCCGTCATCGCTTTCGTCAGCCAGGTGCTGATGGCGCGCTGGATGGGCTCGTTCGAATACGGCATCTTCGTCCTCGTCTGGGTGACGATGGTCATCCTCGGCAATGTCGCCTGCCTCGGCTTTCACACCTCGGTCATCCGCTTCATTCCCGAATATCGCGAGCGCAACATGCTGGCCGAATCGCGCGGCATCGTGCTGACCAGCCGCCTGTTCGTGCTGGTTGCCTCGACGGCGATCGCCGGCCTCGGCGCGCTCGGCGTCTGGCTGCTCTCGCCCTTTATCGAGAACTACTATGTCGTGCCGTTCATCCTCGGCCTCATCTGCATGCCGATGATCGCAATGTCGGATCTGTTGCAGGGGCTGGCGCGGGCCAACTCATGGGCGTTGTTTGCGCTGGCGCCGACCTATCTGGTGCGGCCGGTGCTGATCCTGGCGCTCATGGCGCTGATGCTTCTGGCGGGCTTTGCGCCCGACGCCAGGACCGCGATCTTCGCCTCGATCGCCGCCGCCTACGCCACCACGCTCGGTCAGCTCATCGGCGTCACGGCGCGGATGGACAGGACTATTCCGGCCGGGCCGAGGAAGGTGCATTTCGCGCAGTGGTTCCTCGTGTCGCTGCCGATCTTCCTGGTCGAAGGCTTCTTCTTCCTGCTCACCAATGCCGACGTGCTGATGGTCGGCGCCTATATGAGCCCCAACGACGTCGCCGTCTATTTCGCCACGGTCAAGACGCTGGCGCTGGTGCATTTCGTCTATTTCGCGGTCAAGGCGGGCGTCGCCCAGCGCTATGCGCAATTCACCCATGGCGAGCCGGAAAAACTCGCCGCCTTCGCCCGCGAAACGGTGTCGTGGACGTTCTGGCCGTCGCTGTTGATGGCGCTGATGGTGCTGGTGCTTGGCGAGCCGATGCTTAGCCTGTTCGGGCCTGAATTCAGCGCCGGCTATCCGCTGTTGTTCCTGCTGGTCTTCGGCGTCGTCGCCCGCGCCGCCGTCGGCCCTTGCGAAAGCCTGCTCACCATGAGCGGCAACCAGAATATCTGCGCCGCCGTCTACGCCATGACGCTGGCCTTCAACATCGGCCTCAATTTGGTGCTGATCCCGCTTTTCGGCTTGTGGGGCGCGGCGATGGCCACCGCCTTTGCGATGATCTTCGAGGCCGGCGCGCTGTCCTTCACGGTCTGGCGCAAGCTCGGCATCGTCATGGCCATTTTCGCAGCCGCCGAAGGAGCCGCGTGATGGCCGCTGTCCCGTTGCTCGAGGAAACCAGCGGCGGCCCGGCCGGCGCCATGGTGATCGGGCTCGCAGGGCTGGCGCGCGAAGCCGATCCCGCCCATATCGAACTCTTGGCCAACGACCGGCCCGAGCGCAAACTGGCCATTTACCCGGCCTCCGCCGGCTTCGATCTGGTCGAGGAGCTCGACTATCTCTGCACCCGCACGATCGAGCCCAACGTCTTCTTCAACCCGCGCTTCCTGGCGCCCGCCATGCCGAGGCTGGAAGACCGCGAGGTGCGGCTGGCGGTCATCCGTGACGGCGACGAATACCGCAACCGGCTGCGCTTGCTGGTGCCGTTCTCGGTGGAGCGGCCGGCGGTGCCGCTCGGCGTGCGGGTCATGCGTACATGGTCGAGCCCGTTCGGCCCGATCGGCACGCCGCTGGTCGACCGTGACGATCCGGTCGGCGTCGTCGAGGATTTCTTCTCGATGCTGTCGCGGCCGCATCTCAAGCTGCCGAAAGTCTTTGTCCTGCCCGACATCCGGCTCGACGGGCCGGTGGCCAGCCTGCTGGCCACGGTCGCCGAGACGCGTGGCCTGACGCTGGTCACCACCGGCAAGGCCGAACGCCCGATGCTCGAAAGCGAGATCGACGGCGATGAGTATCTGAAGGCCTCGCTGCGCTCGCACCACTATCGCGAGTTCCGCCGCCTGAAGCGCCGCCTTGCCGATCTGGGCCAGCTGGAGCATCTCGTGGCGCGCGGACCCGACGAGATCCGTCATGCCATCGAACGCTTCCTGACGCTCGAGGCTGCCGGCTGGAAAGGCCGCGAGCGCACCGCCATGGCCATCGACCGCTACCGCGCCGCCTTTGCCCGCGAAGCCGTGCACCGGCTGGCCGAACAGGATCTGTGCCGCATCCATTCGCTGACGCTCGACGGCCGCACCATCGCTTGCCTGGTCGTCTTCGTCGAGGCCGGCGTCGCCTACACCTGGAAGACGGCCTATGACGAGACGCTCGCCGCCTATTCGCCGGGCACGCTCTTGATGATCGAGGTGACCAGGCAGCATCTCGACGATCCCAATATCATGATGAGCGATTCCTGCGCGGTGCCCGACCATCCGGTGATGAGCCGGCTATGGATGGAACGCCGGCCGATCGGCACGTTGGTCATCGGCCTGACGCCGGACGCCGACCGCCTCGCCCGCCAGGCGGCGTCGCAGCTTCACCTCTACCGCGAAACCCGCAACATGGCGCGCCTCCTGCGCAATCGGATGAAGAGCCTGTTGGGACGGCGGTAGGCTTGCAGCCGCCAATCTCCAGGCTTGCGATTAGCTATGAGCCACCATGCCTTCGTCATCCCAGGGCGGAGCAGGAGCGAAGCGACGTCGCGCAGACCCTAGGATCCATGCCGTTTCCTCAGCCGAAGAATGCAGCGGCTCGGGACGGCGCTTGTATCCGCAACGTGCGAGCTACCCTTCCAACACCACCGGAACGGGGTGGAGGAGCGTTCGGTTCTGGTCCGCAGGAGCACTACCGCTAGGTCGCGGCATGGATCCCAGGGTCCGCGCCGCGTCGCTTCGCTCCTTGCTCCGCCCTGGGATGACGAAGGTGTGGGGGATTACGGCTAATCGCCAACGTTGGCGATCGGCGGCTGTAGGCCGGCCGCCAACGACCCGTCCGCAGTCCCTTTGAGGCTCCGCCAAAGAGCCAAATCCCTGTGCAGACGACCTAGGTCATGAGGGTTAATTCTCCCAACCAGCGGAAAGGATTAGCATCGGCGATAATCTCGGCCGCGCAACCAGCATCATTGCCGCCTCGGTCTGCATGGCCAACAAAAAAACTGGGAGGAATGCATGACGAAAACAACTCACTTCAGGCGTCGCAGTATTCTCGCATTGATCGGCCTTGTTGGCGGCTGTCTGACCGCGGCGGCTCAGGCCGCCGAGCCCGACAAGGCCGAGATCGATGCCCTGAAAGAATCGCTAACCAAGTACGAAGACTACAAGGCCGCCATCCGCGACCTCTATCTGTCGACGGTCGGATGCGTTTATTACAGCGGCGAAAAAGTGGCTGGGGCTATGGATTACCCGAAGGGCGCGATGGGCATTCATTTCGTCAACGTCGGGAGCGTCAGCCCGACACCAGATCCGACGCGCCCCAATGTCCTTATCTATGAGCCGGTCGACGGCGGCTTGCGCCTGGTGGCCGTGGAATGGCTTGTACCGTTGACGCCTGACACCAAGGAGCCGCCGAAACTCTTTGGACAGACGTTCCAGGGGCCGATGGAAGGGCACTATCCGCTTATTCCGGCGGAGTTCCATCACTACGATCTTCACGCCTGGCTGTTCAAGGACAACCCGCTCGGAATGTTCAGCCCGACGAACCCCGACGTGAAATGCGAGAATTACGCGTTTCCGATGCCGGAGCAGCCGACCAAGATGGTACCGGGGCCGATGTAATAGCGACCTGAGCTACGCGGTCCGATGGTGTCGGGAAGGCCCGCGCCTCGATGGTGGTTACCCCAGCAGCGCCGAACCGAGCTTTCAAGGTGCTCGGATGGCAAATGGTGCCCCTAGCCGGGATCGAACCAGCACTCCTTGCGGAACTCGATTTTGAGTCGAGCGCGTCTACCAATTCCGCCATAGGGGCTCAGGCCGGGCGGCCTGGATGGGCGCGGACTATACGGTTGGAGGCCTGTTCGTCAACTGGCCAATTCCCGGCATCCCGGCCTTCGCTCAACCCCAGCCTTCGATTTCGTGAAGCTGCGGCCATTGTGCGGCGCGAAAAATCTTTCTAGACAGGCAGCGCACGTCATAGGGGTACCAATGCTTCGCGGACTTTACGACTGGACCTTGTCGCTGGCGGCAAAGAAATCCGCCGAATGGTGGCTGGCCTTCATCGCTTTCGTCGAAAGCTCGGTGTTCCTGGTGCCGGCCGACGTGCTGTACCTGCCGATGGCGCTGTCGCGGCCGGACCGCGCCTATCGCTACGCGCTGATCGCCACCCTGGCATCCGTTCTGGGCGGCATCGCCGGCTGGTACATCGGCCACTATGCCTACGACACGGTGGCGCGGCCGATCCTCGAATTCTACGGCAAGTATGACGACTTCGAGGCGCTGCGCGTCTCGTCGGGCATCGGCTTCATCATCCTGATGCTGATCACCTCCGGCCTCGCCCATCTGCCGCCGATCAAGGTGGTGACGATCCTGTCCGGCGTGATCGGCGTCAATCTCCTGCTGTTCATCGTGCTGGCGATCGTGGCGCGCGGCGCCCGCTTCCTTTTTCTCGCCTGGCTGCTGCGCCGCTATGGCGAACCGATCCGCGAGTTCATCGAAAAGCGCCTTGGCCTGATCGCAGGCGCCGCTGCCGCCGCCCTGATTTCGCTCTATATCGTCGTCAAATACGCTTTCTAGAGCAGGGATGTTCAAATCCTTTGCTCTGAGCGAGAACGGACGATAGATCGATGACAGCGACCGTGAATGCCGACATTGGACGCCAGCGCATGCGGACGGCGTTGTTCCTCGCCGTCGCCATGGCCGCCACCGTCGGCTCGGCGCTGGCCTTCCAGTATCTGGGTGGCTACATCCCGTGCAAGCTCTGCCTGGAGCAACGCACCCCCTACTACATCGGCGTGCCGCTGATGCTGCTTGCGGCGCTAGCGTCGACACTCCGCGCCCCCCCATGGGTTACCCGTAGCCTGCTGGCCGTCGGCGGCCTGCTGATGGTCTACGGCGTCTATCTCGGCGTCTATCATTCCGGCGTCGAATGGGCGTGGTGGGCTGGCCCGACCGATTGTGCGGCAGCTGCCGGACCGGTGGACACAGGCGGCAAGGGCGTGCTCGACGCGCTCGACAAATTCGTGCCCCCCTCCTGCGACAAGGCGGCACTGCGCATTCTCGGCCTGTCGCTCGCCGGCTGGAACGCCATCGCCAGCCTTGTCCTGGCAGTCATAGCGTTCCGCGGTGCCTTTGCCCGCGACTGAGCTGCCGCAACTCAGAGTTCGCGCAAAAATTCGTCAGGCCGGAACGCATGACGTCAGGCGGCCGGCATGGCGGATTTGTGCCGAACTCTACGGTTCCAGTTCGACATCCCAGTACAGATAATCCATCCAGCTTTCATGCAAATGGTTGGGCGGGAACAGGCGGCCATTGTTGTGCAGATCATGCACCGTCGGCTGAAACGGCTTCTGCAGCGGCCACATCTTGGCGTGCGCCGGCATCATGCCGCCCTTCCTCAGATTGCAGGGCGAGCAGGCGGCGACGACATTTTCCCACGTCGTCGCGCCGCCGCGATGGCGGGGGATGACATGGTCGAAGGTCAGATCCTCCGGCGTGCCGCAATACTGGCACTGGAAACGGTCGCGCAGGAAGACATTGAAGCGGGTGAAGGCCGGATGCCGCGATGGCTTCACATAGGCCTTCAGGCTGACGACACTCGGCAGCTTCATCGAGAAGGTCGGCGACGACACGGCGTGCTCGTATTCGGCGACGATATTCACCCGCTCGAGGAACACCGCCTTGATGGCATCCTGCCACGACCAGAGCGACAGGGGGTAATAGCTGAGCGGACGGTAATCCGCGTTCAGCACCAGCGCTGGAAGCCCATCCGGAGACACGGCAACCGTCACGTCATTGACCTCCTTGGCTCTACAACCGGTCGGCGCGGATACTGTAAGCCCGACATGACAGGGATGTGAAGCGGCTTGTCGATCAAACGAAGTGCCAAAACTGGATGATTTTCATGCTTTTTTGCGGATTTAGGCAGGGGGTGCAGCGTCCCTGCCCTTCAATTCGCGATAATAGGCCCAAAAAAGCCGCGATGCGACACCTCGCCACGGGCTCCATGATTCGGCGAGCTGGATCAGTCTTTTCTCGGGCGGACGCGGGTCGATGCCGAGCGCGTGACCGACCGCGCTCTGCAGGGCAACGTCGCGTGCCGGGAAGACATCGGGGTGGCCGGCGGCGAACAAAAGATAGACTTCCGCCGTCCACGGGCCGATGCCCGACACTTTGGTCATGGCTGTGATCGCCTCCGCGGCATCGAGCAAGCAGAGATGATCGAGGTCGAGGCCATCGACCACCGCCTGGGCGACGGCGATCAGGCCGCGCTGCTTTGGCCGCGACAGTCCGGCCTCGCGAAAAATGGCTTCGTCCGCAGCAAGGATCGCTTGTGGCGTCAGCGGATCGACGAGTTTTGTCAGCCGCCCGAAGATAGCGTCGGCGCTGGCACGGGAAACCTGCTGCGAGACGATGATCGAGGCAAGGCTTCTGAACCCCGGCTCGGAGAGCCGAAGCGGCACCTCGCCGGCCATGCCGCGCACCTTTGTGAGGCGCGGGTCGAGCAGGCAAAGCGCGTCAAGCCCTTGTGAGATGTCGTCGAGCGTGGCGATGCGTTGCATGCTTGCTTGTTCCCAGCGCAAAATGGCAATTCGTAATCAGGCTCAAAATAGCAACTGGCGAAAGCGCCGCACAACCCGATTGCCGCCCAAGGATGACACTCCTGACATTCCGCTTCGCGCCGAGCCCGAATGGCGAACTGCATCTTGGCCATGCCTATTCGGCGCTGCTCAATCAGAAATTGGCGAGGGCAACGGGGGGACGCCTGTTGCTGCGCATCGAGGATATCGACACGACGCGCTGCACGCCGGAATTCGAGGCTGGCATTTTTCGCGATCTCAAATGGCTCGGGCTTGGCTGGGAAGAACCGGTGCGCCGTCAGTCCGAGCATTTCGCGGACTATCAGGTGGTGCTCGATCGGCTGATTCGCGAAGAGCTCGTCTACCCCGCCTTCATGAGCCGTGGTGATATCAGAGCCTTCATTGCCGACAGCGAAAAGCGTGGTCGTGACTGGCCGCGGGACCCGGACGGCGTGCCGCTCTATCCCGCCATCGACAAGGCATTGCCGACCAGGGAACGCAAGCGACGGATCGCCGAGAATGCGCCTTTCGCCTGGCGGCTGGACGTTGGCGCTGCGATGGCGCGCATCGGCACGGATCTGTCATGGCTGGAATTTTCGAATGAGAGGCTTTCCGCAACACGCGCGGTAGACGCCCGACCGCAGGACTGGGGCGACGTGATCGTGGCGCGCCGTGAAATCCCGACAAGCTATCATCTCGCCGTCGTCGTCGACGACGCGCTGCAAGGCATCAGCCATGTGGTGCGCGGCCAGGACCTCTATTCCGCCACCGGCGTGCAGCGCCTGCTCCAGGAGGTTCTCGGCCTGCCGCAACCAAGCTACTTCCACCATCGCCTCGTCCTCGGCCCGGACGGACGAAAGCTGTCGAAGAGTTTTGCGGATACCGGCCTTGCCGCCTTGCGCGAGGCCGGCACATCTCCGGCCGATGTCAGGCGGCTGATTGGGATGTAGATCAGCGCACACGCTCACAAATACGAGCGCCTCTTCAATTCGAATGAGCCTATGGATCAACCGTTTGGTTTTGCTTGCCAGGTTGAACCACTTTACAGCAATCGCGACACTCAACCCCTCACCGACCACACGGCAGCCTTCCGAAAATGCACAGCATCAAGCGGTTCATCCCCGCCTCTTTCGTCGTCCTGTGGGCGACCGGCTTCATTGGCGCGCGTTACGCCATGCCATGGGCGGAGCCCTTCACTTTCCTCGCCGCGCGCTTCGTTCTGGCGGCGATCCTGCTGGCCGTTCTGATGATCGTTCTCAGCTCGAAGAGAGCGATCCGCGCCGAGGCGCTGCACGCCACGGGCGCGGGCATCCTGATGCATGGCGTCTATCTCGGCGGCGTCTTCTGGGCCATTCACAGGGGCATGCCGGCCGGGCTTTCCGCCCTGATCGTCGGGCTGCAGCCGCTGATCA
Source organism: Mesorhizobium sp. M6A.T.Cr.TU.016.01.1.1 (assembly GCF_003952585.1). Taxonomy (NCBI): domain Bacteria; kingdom Pseudomonadati; phylum Pseudomonadota; class Alphaproteobacteria; order Hyphomicrobiales; family Phyllobacteriaceae; genus Mesorhizobium; species Mesorhizobium sp. M6A.T.Cr.TU.016.01.1.1. The sequence continues at coordinate 2,940,312 of NZ_CP034452.1, read as the reverse complement.
CGGCGGTACTCGCCGGCAGATTCCTCGGCGAAGCCATCCTGCCGCGCCATTGGGCCGGTCTCGGCATCGGCCTGATCGGTGTGGTCATCGTGCTCTGGCCGAAGCTCGGCGCGCTCGGCGGCGGCGTGACGACTGAGACGCTTGCTGCCGCGCTTGTCTCGGTGCTTGGAATGAGCGCCGGCACGATCTGGCAGAAGCGCTTCGCCTCCGGCGGCGATCTCGTGGCGGCCACCAAATGGCAATATGTCGGCGGTGCATCGGTCATGGCCTTGGCTTCGCTCGCCTTCGAGACACGCACCGTCGTCATCAATGGCGAGCTGATCTTTGCCATGGCATGGCTGGTGCTGGTTCTGTCGATCGGTGCCATCTTCCTCTTGATGGTGATGATCCGCGACGGCGAGATGTCGAAAGTCGCTTCGCTGTTCTATCTGGTCCCGGCCGTCACCGCGGTCATCGCCTGGGTATTGTTCGACGAGCAATTGAGCCTGGTCCAGATCGTCGGCATGGCGATCGCGACGCTCGGCGTCGGGCTGGCAACCGCTCAGCCAACTCGGGCGCGTGCCTCCAGATAGCGGCTGATCGCGGCATTGAGTTCACCACCGAGGATGAAGATCGCCGAGACGATGTAGAGGAAGACGACCGCGATCATGATCGAGGCAAGGCCGGCATAGGTCGTCACATAGGACGAGAAACGGTCGAGATAGGCGGCGAAGATGGTCGACCCGATGAGCCAAGCAATCAGCGTGAAGATGATGCCCGGTATGATCGAGACGAAGCGGCGCTTGCCCGCCGGCAGCCAGTAATGCACCGCGAACAGCCCACCGACGATGACGACGGAGGCGATGATGTAACGCCACAGCGTGATCGTGCCCATATAGGGTTTTATCCATTCGAAATTGGTCTCGGCCAGCCGCGCCAGCAAGGGCGCGAAAACCACGAGCACGCTGATCACCAGAAAACCCGCCGTGGCGATCAGCACGAAGACGATGCTCTGCACCCGGCGGTAGATGATGCCGCGCGTTTCGGAGACGCGGTAGGCGCGGTTGAGCGAGGTGCGCAGCGCCTCGATGCCGTTCGAGGCGAAGAAGGCGGCGAGCAGCACGCCATAGGTCAGCAGGTCGGTGCGCCGCACAGTAAGCACATTGAGCACTTCGCGCGCGATCGGCTTGGCGATCTGCTCGGGCCAGGTGTCGAAGACGAGATGCACGGCCGTGTCGGCAAAAGCCTGTGCGCCGAAAAAGCTGGCCAGTGTCGTGGCGAAAATCAAAAAGGGGAAAAGCGCCATCAGCGCCGTGATCGCCAGATGACTGGCCATCGCCCAGCCATCGTCCGCGTTGAAATGGCCGAGCGCGTCATAGAGCACGCGTTTGAGGGCTACGATCTTCCGCAACAAGAACCGCGTTCCCTTCGATTGTCTCGACGCCGCGAATATGGGAAGGGATTGCGGCAAATGGCAAGGCTAGGTCAAACCACGCTTCCTCCTGGAGAAGCGTCGCGCACCATCATCGTCACCGGTGCTTCTTCCGGGATAGGCGCCTATTGCGCCCGGGCGCTGAAGGCGGAAGGCTGGCGGGTGTTCGCAACGGCGCGCCAGCCCGCGGATATCGCTGCCCTCGAAGCCGATGGCATCGAGGCCTTCTATCTGGACTACCGCGAACCCGTATCGATCGAGACGCTGGTGGCGTCGGTGCTGGAGCGGACGGACGGACGGCTCGATGCCCTGTTCAACAACGGCGCCTACGCACAGCCCGGCGCCGTCGAGGACCTGCCGGTCGCAGCACTCAGGGAGCAATTCGAGGCGAATGTCTTCGGCTGGCATGACCTCACCCGTCGTGTCGTGCCGGTGATGCGCCGCCAGGGACATGGCCGTCTCGTCCATTGCTCCTCGATCCTCGGCTTGGCGCCGCTGCGCTTTCGCGGCGCCTATTCGGCATCCAAGCACGCGATCGAAGGGCTGATGCTGTGCATGCATCAGGAACTCCAGGGCAGCGGCGTCCATGTCTCGCTGATCGAGCCGGGGCCGGTGACATCGAAGATCGCCAGCAACGGGCTTGTGTGGTTTCTCAGGAATATCGATCATGAGAATTCCGTGCACCGCCTCGCCTACGAGGCGCAGCTGCAGCGGCTGCGGGCCGGCGGCAGCACATCACGGCTGAAGCCCGGGCCGGAGGTGGTTCATGTGGCCTTGCGCCATGCGCTTCTGTCGCGGCGCCCGCGACCGCATTATGTGGTAACGGTGCCCGCCAGGATCGGCGTGATCCTCAAACGCATTCTGCCGGCAGCGATGCTCTACCGCCTGCTTGCCAAACGCGCCTGAACGCAATCGACTGGAAACACACTATGGCAACCGTCTTCAACATCCTCGCTGTCCTCGTCATGGTCGCCGTGGTGATCGTGCTGATCCGCGGCCTCATCAACATGATGCGCGGCGGCTCCAGCATGACCTCCAACAAGCTGATGCAGACGCGCGTGCTGCTGCAGTTCGTGGCATTGGTGCTGATCATGCTGGCCGTCTGGTTCACCCGCAAATAAGGCGACCCGCGATTTCAGGAGGCTGAGCGTGGTCAAGCTCAACAAGATCTACACCCGCACCGGCGACGACGGCACCACCGGCCTTGGCACCGGCGAACGGCGGCTGAAATCCGATCTGCGCATCGACGCCTATGGCACGATCGACGAAGCCAATGCCTGCATCGGCATGGCCCGCATCCACACCGCGGCAACACATCCGGCGATCGACGCGATGCTTGGCCGCATCCAGAACGATCTTTTCGACCTCGGCGCCGATCTGGCCGTGCCGGACGACGGCAAGCCGCTCGGCTATGAGCCGCTGCGCATCACCGCAGTGCAGACCGACCGTGTCGAAAACGACATCGACTTGCTCAACAAGGATCTGCAGCCGCTCAAATCCTTCGTGCTCAACGGCGGCACGCCGGCGGCGGCTGCCCTTCACCTCGCCCGCACGGTGGCCCGGCGGGCCGAGCGCATCATGGTGGCGTTGACGCAGGACCCAGGCGAGCATGTCAACCGCGAGGCGATAAGATACATCAACCGCGTGTCGGACTTTCTGTTCGTCGCCGCGCGCGCGGTCAATGACAATGGAAACGCCGACGTGCTATGGGTTCCCGGCAAGAACCGCTGAATCTGCCGAGGCGGGAGGGGGTCCGATGTTCATCCCGCTTTACGACACCAACAGGCTGCGCCACATCAAGCTGCAATATGTGACGATCAGCCTGACCGCGCTCAACACGCTCATCTACTTCGCCACCGCGCTTGGCGGCGAGCAGTTTTCCAACGCTGCTGTGCTGGGCCTCGGCTTCATCCCGTCGGTCGTCCACGACAGCCTCGAACTCGCCCCACAGTTTGTCGTCATCCCCGAGAGCCTGAGCTACGTCACCTATTCCTTCCTGCATGCCGATATTTTCCACCTTGGCGGCAACATGCTGTTCCTCTGGGTATTCGGCGACAATGTCGAGGACGCGCTCGGCCATGTCCGCTTTCTCGCCTTTTACCTGCTTTGCGCCATCGCCGGTGCCTTCTTCCAGGGCCTGATCGCGTGGGATTCGCAGGTTCCGCTGATCGGCGCCTCGGGCGCCATTGCCGGTGTGGTTGCCGCCTATCTGATCCTATATCCCAGGGTGAAGGTATGGGTGCTGGCCTTCGCCCGCATCCCGCTGCGCATCCCGGCCTTCATACCGCTCATCCTGTGGATCTTGTTCCAGATCGTGATGTTCGCCGCCGGCGGCGAGGATCAGGTTTCCTGGGCATGCCATGTCGGCGGTATCATCGCCGGGGCCGTGCTGGTGCTCATCTTGCGCAACCGCGCCGTGCCACTGCTTGCCGGCGCGGACGAAGAGGCCGTGGTGGTCGCCGGCCAGGTGCCTGTTGCCGCAGAGCCGGCGCCAAGCGACCCGCTGCCGGCAGAGCCAGCGCCGCGCTGGGGACGGGGAAGCGCCTCCAATCCGGACTGAACCGAGTTTGAGTGCGTCGCGGGTGATTTGGGCGCGCCCCAGATATTGACGTGCGAGGTCGCCGCAACTACGGAAGCTTTCCCACACTAGGCGGTCGGAGACTAGAATTCCGCCCGGAATGTCGGCTTTCGACAACTCTGAAGGGGCGCACGCTGCTATAGCGCGCTCAATTTATCTTGGAAGAGGTTGCTATCGTGAAAGAGGTGACAGGCAAATGAAGATCCTTGTGCCCGTGAAGCGGGTTGTGGATGCGAATGTGAAGGTTCGTGTGAAAGCTGACGGTTCGGCGGTGGAACTCGCCAACGTCAAGATGGCGATGAACCCGTTCGACGAGATCGCGGTCGAAGAGGCGATCCGGCTGAAGGAGGCCGGCAAGGCGGAAGAGATCATCGTTGTCTCGATCGGGCCGCAGCAGGCGCAGGAGACCTTGCGCACCGCGCTCGCCATGGGCGCCGACCGTGCCATTCTGGTCAAGACCGACGAGCAGACCGAGCCGCTGGGTGTCGCCAAGGTGCTGAAGGGCGTGGTCGAGGCGGAAAAGCCCGGTCTCGTCATTCTCGGCAAGCAGGCGATCGACGACGATTCAAACCAGACCGGCCAGATGCTGGCCGCACTTCTGGGCTGGGCGCAAGGCACTTTTGCTTCCAAGGTCGTTATCGATGGCGACAAGGCCAAGGTGACGCGCGAGGTTGATGGCGGCCTGCAGACGGTGGAGCTGAAGATGCCGGCGATTGTCACCGCGGATCTCCGCCTCAACCAGCCGCGCTACGCCTCGCTGCCCAACATCATGAAGGCCAAGAAGAAGCCGCTCGACGAGAAATCGCCCGCCGATTACGGCGCCGACGTCAAGCCGCGGCTGAAGGTGATCAAGACCGAGGAGCCGAGCGGCCGCAAGGCGGGCGTCAAGGTCAAGAGCGTCGCCGAGCTGGTCGATAAGCTGAAGAACGAAGCCGGCGTGTTGTAGGAATTCATGTGATGCCGGCCTGCAAACGGCAGGGTTCTCCGCTTCCGGTGCTCACGTACTGAAGTACGCTCCGCTCCGGTTCTCGAACCCAACCGTTTTCGACTCGGCCTGACATGAATTTGAGACGTCCCACTGAAGTGGATCAAGGAATAGAGAGATGACAATTCTTCTGATTGCCGAACACGACAATGCGACACTTTCCGACCAGACCGCCAAGGCGCTTTCGGCAGCACTGCAGGTCGGCTCGGACGTGCATGTGCTGGTCGCCGGCAAGGGTGCCAAGCCGGCAGCGGACGCCGCCGCCAAGCTCAAGGGCGTGGGCAAGGTGCTGCTCGCCGAAGCCGACGAGCTCACCGAGCACCTCGCCGAACCGCTGGCGGCGCTCGTCGTCAGCCTAGCCGGTGCCTATGACACGATCATCGCGCCGGCGACCTCGTCGGGCAAGAATGTCGCGCCGCGCGTGGCGGCTCTGCTCGATGTCGCGCAGGTGTCCGAGATCATCGAAGTGGTGTCGTCAGACACCTTCAAGCGGCCGATCTATGCCGGCAACGCCATCCAGACGGTGCAGTCGAGTGACGCCAAGAAGGTCATCACCGTGCGCACCGCCTCCTTCCAGGCCGCACCCGAGGGCGGTTCCGCCCCGGTCGAGACGGTCCAGGCGGCGGCCAATCCCGGCCTGTCGAGCTTCGTCGAGAACAAGCTTTCCGAGACCGATCGTCCGGAGCTGACTTCGGCCAAGATCATCATCTCGGGCGGCCGCGCGCTGGGCTCTTCGGAGAAATTCCAGGAAGTCATCCTGCCGGTCGCCGACAAGCTCGGCGCCGCCGTCGGCGCCTCTCGTGCCGCTGTCGACGCCGGCTACGCGCCGAACGATTGGCAGGTCGGCCAGACCGGCAAGGTGGTGGCCCCCGATCTCTACATCGCCGTCGGCATCTCCGGCGCCATCCAGCACCTCGCCGGCATGAAGGATTCCAAGGTCATCGTCGCCATCAACAAGGACGAGGAAGCGCCGATCTTCCAGGTCGCCGACTACGGTCTCGTCGGTGACCTTTTCGTCATTATGCCGGAACTGCAAAAGGCGCTTTGACGCTATCTGGCAAAGCGTATTAAATAGTGAGGGGTGGGGTAGACGAAGTCACCCCGCCCTTTTAGTTTGCACCGCACAAAAAGCAGGCCGCAAAGGCCTTTTGACGGGATCGGTGTAATGAGCAAGATCGAGACGATCGGCATCATCGGCGCAGGCCAGATGGGCGGCGGCATCGCCCATGTGTCCGCGCTTGCGGGCTACAAGGTGCTGGTCTACGACATCTCACCCGACCGCATCGAAAAGGGCATCGCCACGATCAGCGGCAACATGGCCCGTCAGGTCGGCTCCGGCAAACTCGAGGAAAAGCTGCGCAACGACGCAATGGCGCGCATTTCGGCAGCGCCCACCATGGCCGACCTTGCGGGTGCCGATCTGGTGATCGAGGCAGCGACCGAGGACGAGACGGTCAAGCGCAAGATCTACGCCCAACTCTGTCCGCAGCTCAATCCCGAAGCCATCCTGGCGACGAACACCTCGTCGATCTCGATCACACGCCTCGCCGCGCAGACCGACAGGCCGGAGCGTTTCATCGGCATCCATTTCATGAATCCGGTTCCGCTGATGAAGCTGGTCGAACTGGTGCGCGGCATCGCCACCGAGGACCAGACCTTCGAAGCAGCAAAGGCCTATGTGAACCATCTCGACAAGACGATCACCGTCTCGGAGGATTTTCCGGCCTTCATCGTCAACCGCATCCTGCTGCCGATGATCAACGAGGCGATCTACACGCTCTATGAGGGGGTCGGCTCGGTCGACGCGATCGACACCGCCATGCGGCTCGGCGCCAACCATCCGATGGGACCGCTGCAACTCGCCGATTTCATCGGCCTCGACACCTGCCTGTCGATCATGCAGGTGCTGCATGACGGCCTGTCGGATTCGAAATATCGCCCCTGCCCGCTGCTGGTGAAATATGTCGAGGCCGGCTGGCTCGGCCGCAAGACCGGGCGCGGCTTCTACGACTATCGCGGCGAGCATCCCGTTCCGACGCGCTGACCGGCGATACGAGCCAACGGACATCGCGCGCGGTCGCGCTGAGTGAAGACCGCGTCGGGCTGATCCTTGCCCGAAGCCCGATGGATTTGGCTCAAACCAGCCCGGCAGAGCGTTTCACGTCGAGCATTTTGCGGCCAACTGGAACCACTTGGCGTCGCACAATCGCGACTAAAACAAAGAGATAGAGCGGAATGCCGGATCAATCCAAACGCATTCCGCTTTAGAGTCAAAACTCAATCAGCGGGATGGCGCCAATAGCCGAGATGGGTGGTTTCTGCCCTCCGCCTCGCCAATCGGAACGAGTAGGCAGCGCCAGTTCCAGAGGTTCGGGTCGAGCGCACTATGGCGCAAGTCGGACTCATTGCCGACTTTCCCGGACCCAATTGCCTTCCCCGAATCCTCCTGGCATTTGAGGGCAACCAGCATTCATCACCCTTAGCTGCCTAGTCGGTCTTCTGCGGGCCGTGCACGGGCAGCTGTCACTCCGGCAAGCCCGCGAACCGCATGTGTTCGATCCAGCGTTCGAGGCTTCCGGGGGCGGTCCATATCTTCTCCCACTTCCTGCGTTCTTTACTGATGGATTGGCCGGGAGAGTCTTTGAGGAAAACCGCAAGGGCTTCTTTTGCCTCCCGCTCGTTTCCCAGACAAGCGTGGATCCCCGCAAGCATTCGGTGTGCGCCTGTCGGGATTCTGGACATTTTCCGCATCGCCGCCAGCGCAGCCCGGCAATCGTTCTTTTGCCAGAGCGCCCAGCCCATCTGCCAGTGGAGCAAATCAGAGTGGAAAGGGTCGATGCCCTTGGCTTGCTCGATCCGATCGATCGCTTCGTCGATGCGGCCAATATACAGCAGCGGGTCCGTACTGCCGTGAAGGATGCTTGAATTGCTGGGATTCAGCGCAATTGCCTGATCGAACTGTGCAAGGGCCTGCTCGATCTCTCCAGCTTCAGTATGGATGCGGGCGCGGATATGATGTGCCTCGGCGTCGTCCGGAGCGAGCAGGATTGCCTTGTCGGCGTACTCGGCGGCGCGCTTCAACGCCTCGTCCCGGTTATGTTCCTGCTCGTGCCACCCGAATGTCACATCATGGCGATAGGACCAGGCCAGCCCGATATAGCCGAACTGGGCGTTTGGATCCGCTTCGATCGCCTTGAGGCTCAGTTGCCGCACCAGTTGGTTCCCCGCGGCCGTGAAAGCACTGCTGCGCATCTCGGCAATCGCCATCAGGTGATAGTGGAGCGCGCTGACCTGCGCGGCGTCGCTCTTTGGCAGCGGGCGCTGGATCCTGCGCCCGACACGATCCGCAAGCGTGCGGATGATTTCCTCCTGGACGACGAAAAGATCACCGATCTCCCGGTTGTAGGTGTTGGCCCAGACATGCGATCCATCATGCGCATTCAGCAATTGGGCGGTCACTTTCAGCCGGTCTCCCACCTTCTGCTGGCTGCCCTCAAGCAGGTAGTCGACGCCGAGTTCATCTCCGATCTGCCTGGCGTCGGTGGGCTTGTCGCGGTACCTGAAACTCGAGTTCCGGGCGATGACGGCGTAAGTCTTGCTCCGCGAAAGCTCGGTGATGATCCCCTCGGCGACGGCGTCGCTGAGATATCCCTGATCCGCGCCGGCACTCATGTCATCGAAGGGAAGGACCGCAATCCTCGGCATGTCGCTCACTGTCGCCGACGGCCAGAACCGCCAGGTCGTCCCGGCCAAAACCAGAATAAGGGCGAGCACCGCTGCTCCTGCCCAAACCCAGCGCGGAGGCGATGACCGCGCTGGTTGGCGTGGGGCTTGTCCCTCAAGGATTACGCGGAAGGCCTGCACCGGTTCGGCGATATTCTTCACCTTCTGCCCGCCCATCGGCTCGAAGCCGAACGCCAGCTTCCTCTCAACTTCCCTGGCGACCTTTGCCGAGACACAGATGCCGCCTGGGTCCGCCAGCTGCTGGAGCCTGGCCGCGACATTGACGCCCTCGCCATACCGGTCCTCGCCCTCGACGATCACCTCGCCGAGATTGATCCCGATCCTGACCCGGATCCGCTGGTCCTCGGGAACGGCGGCGTTCCGTTCCGCCAGCCCGCGCTGCAGCGAGACGGCGCATTCCACGGCGTCCACCACGCTGCCAAATTCGGCGAGCATCCCGTCGCCCATAAGCTTGAAAATCTGGCCGTGATGGCGGGCAATCTCCGGCTCAAACAGATCCTTGCGTCCGGCACGAAGGCGCTCGAAAGTGCCCGCCTCATCGCGCTCCATCAAAGTCGAATAGCCCACTACATCTGCGGCTAGAATCGCGGCAAGCTTGCGGTCCATTGTTGGCCTGGCCCCGGCGGATCATGTATTGGTTGTTCCGATAAGAAGCTGACCTCACCAGTACTCAGCAAATCGCTACTTTCCGCGCGTTCTTTGATGGCTGATGCGGCGACGGTTGACCAATTTCGTATTCTACCACATTCAAGACATTCGAGCTTACCTGCCGGAATGGCTCGTTCGGGTCAGGGCTTGCCGTAGAAGTTCTCCGAGCGAAAGGGCCGCAACGGGGTCGAACGAGGTCGTTCAGAAATGAAATGAGTTTTGACGTTAGAGCATCACGGTCTCCGCTCGCGGGCCGTCGCTACCAGCGCACGAAAATCCGGGCGCCGAGCGCGCCGAGCGCGGCGAGGACGGCAATCGCCATCGTGTACCAGGTGGCGACGAAAAGCGGCGAGTCGTCGAAGCAGTGTGCGGCATAGAAAGTTGCCGCCAGCCCACCGGCGAGCAGGCCCGCCACCGTTCCGGCAAGCACCGGCCGCGTCGGCGCGCCATAGCGCAGCACCGCTATGAAGACGGCAAGCGGACCGATGCCGATCAGCGGAATGGACGTCAGGCAGATAACCATGTTGCTGCCGACCAGCCGTGTGCCCCAGTCGGCCGCAGGCACGGAAAGGAGCTCCAGAACCACCGCAATGATCACCAGCAGCGGTGCGGCAATCATCCAGGCCGCCGCCCTGCTTGTCGATGCACTGGGTGTGGACAGGGCTCGGATCAAGGCGAAGGCGCTGACGGCCAGAGCAGTCGTGAAGACGAACTTCGCGAGGAAGCGCATCGTGTGCATGGCGGTCGCGATGTCGGCGCGTGGGCCGATCGCCAGCCAGAAAACCACCGCCGCGATCACGGTAGCCGCACCGGCGGCCACCCACCAGGCCGAGCCAAGCGGCATCGCCGTGCTGCGGGCATCGGCGTCAAGCGCCTTGATGAGATCGTCGGTCCTCATGTCATTCCCGCCCGAATTGTTTGGCCCCGAACCGTTTGGCAATGGCGGCAAGTCCGCGATGTAGCGACACGCGCACCGCCGTCTCGCTGATGCCGAACTTCGCTGCCGTCTCGCCGATGGAACGGCCTTCGACCGACACAGACGAGACGACGGAACGTTGCGCCGGCGGCAGTCCGTCCAGGGCCCGATTGATGTCGCGCTCGCTGACCGTCTCGGCCTCCGGCTCGGCGAAGGTCTCGGCGATCTCGTCGATCTCGATCTCGACACGCCGCCCGCGCCGCCGGAAGGCGTCGATCAGCTTGAAGCGCGCTATGGCGTAGACCCAGGGCAGCACAGCCAAATCCTGGCGCCAGGTATGCCGTTTCACATGAATGGCCAGCAAGGTTTCCTGCACGACATCCTCGGGATCGACCCCGCCGTGGACGATCTTGCGCCTGACAAAGCCGCGAACGAGAGCAGCCGTCCGGTGCAGAAAGTCGGCGTAAGCCCTTTCATCTCCCGCGATCGCGGCCCGCATCAGCCGGGAAAGCTCGGCCTCGTCCTTGCCGGTCACAAGAGTTCACTCCCGATATTCGCGCCTCGGCGCTGGTTTGTTACGTGGCCGGCGAAATAATGTCCAAGCCAAACTATGGGAATACGGAAGTTTGCGGGCGGCTCAGTGCCTCGAGCCGAGCACGAAATCCCGGACAAACCTCAGACCTTTGCGAACGACCAGCTTTCTGCGCCTTTTCCGATACTCGCGCCGCAGCGCGGCAAGAAACTCGAAATGCGTTCTGTCGATTTCCGCCGTCGATGACGGGTCGCGCGTATGCGGCAATGCCAAAAGAGCATCGGCATGCATGTTGGCGTAGGGCATTGAATCGTATTTGTCGAAAGGTGTTGGCGGATAACTAAGGACGGTGGGGTTGGTGTTGATTTCGAAAACCTGAATGCAGCCATCGACGATCGTGTAGTCGATCCGGCCATATCTGATCGAAGCCCTTTCGAAAATCGCCATCAGGTTCGGCGCGTGGGGATTGTCCCTTACATAATCCAGGTGCTGTTTTCTTGTAGCTTGCAGCATGCCCCTTCCAGGATCCTTGATGAACCATCCTTCGTTGGCAAAACAATGCTGTGCGTAGATCCTGTCGCCGACGCGATAGGCCGCGTATTTTCGGTACAGGCCATCGGGGCTGGCCTTCGATCCGAATTCGACCACCATTGGCCGGACGAACTTCATGTCAGGCAAGGCGGCGAGAGCATCGTCCAGTTCGCGACGCGCTTGCAATAGCCTTGGCGCCTTGTAAGCAGCGCCCGTCTCGTCGCGTAGAAAAACGGGATAGCGTATATCGTCGGGCAGAGCATCTGGCCGGTGGACCTGGAAATTGTTGATGCCGTCCGCAAACAGTTTGCGCAGCAAGTCAAAACGCTGAAAACTCTCGCGCGGATGATTGAGCTGAACGACGTGAGGTTGTTCCAGCTCCATCTTGCGGCCGAGCTCCGAGGCCGCATCGATTTCAACCTCACTCAGTCGGTCCATATCGGACCAGATTACCGTTCCCGCAGAAAGCGCCCCTAGAAGAGTTGCCTGCTCATAGGGGACCAGGCGAAAAAAGTTCTGCATATCTTTTCGATAGTAGAGAAGAAAGCTCGCCTGGGTGTAGGTATGCAGGCGATGGCAAACATAAAAAATCATGGGAAAATCAGCCGTTGCGGGGTCGCGCATGCACGACTAGCAAATAGGGATCATGCATTCTATACGGCATTGGCGGGCTGCCCTCCATGACAACGAAAAACATCAGATTTCATTCCCTCGACAAAGAAGACGTGCCGCGGATGGCCGAGATGGAGAATGCCGCATGGGGACCGCTTGGCGCTGGAGCGGACACTATCCGTCGTCGACTTTCCCTGGGGCATACGATGATCGCGGCGTCCGTTGATAATCTCGTCGCGGGCGCAATCTGCTTCGTAGAGACCAATCAGGATCCGCACGACACTGCAAAGTTTCCAAAGACCTTCTCCGCCTATTCTTCGATGCCCCGAAGTGAGCCTGCGCTTTCGCTCTATGTCTATAACCTCGGTGTGCGTCCGGAATTCAGGGGAACGGATATCGCGCGTCGTCTGCTTTCCGAATTGATCGAGCACGGACGCCGGGTCGGTGCACGCTGGTTGGTGGGAGACGGACGCTGCCCGTCCTACGCAGGCGCGCAGCACGACACCCCCGACAAGGTCCTTCCGGATCAGAAGTTCCGTGCGACCATCGACGACTGGCACCGCACCGGCGTGACGCCTCAAGTGAAATCCATAATCCGGGATCCGCTGCTGCGATTCTACCGACGGGTACTGAACTGCGAATTTCTGCATCTGGCGCCTGGATTTCTGCCGGAGGATGCAAGCTCCGGGGGCTATCGCGTTATCTTTGCCGTGGATGTCACCCAATGATATCAGCCGAGCTTTTCAACCCTTTCGCTCTCGGCAACGATCGGTTTCCAGAATTCGCGCGGCGCAGGGCGACGGGGGGAGCAGCTTGGGGCGAAGCACCTTACCCCGAAGTGGGCCAAGCGTATTACGTGTTCAGCCATGCTCTGGTTTCGAAGGCGCTGAAACACCCGTCGCTTTTGCAAGCTCCGCCCGGCGCTTACCAGGCGACCCGGCAAAAGATCACCGCTAATTACGCGCTCGATCTGCTGACGAAATCCATGATGTTGTCGGATCCTCCGCAACATCTACAACTTCGCCGCCCGCTCGCGGGATCGTTGACGCCGTTCCTCAGTGCCCGTCTCTTCGACGGCCTCTTGTCCACAGCGTTGCATTTGACGCAAAAGGCCAGGGAAAAATCCGACTTCGACGCAGTGCGCGATCTGGCCATCCCTTTGTCGTTCTCAACTCTGGAGAACATCCTCGGCATTGACATCGATAACCCGTGGTCGATGGGAGACAATGCACAATGCATGGCCAAAGCACTGGAGATGAGACCTGGAGGCGTGGACCCCGACGCCAATGATGCCTGCCGCCGGCTGGAACTCTGGGTGTCGTCCGCAATCGACAAGGGTGCGATACGGCCAAACGGCATGGCTGCGCAGATGCTTGCAGAGGTCGAAGCCGCCCGCTGGCGACGCGACGACGCCGTTGCCAATATCGTGTTTCTCCTTTTTGCCGGACAGGCGACGGTTGTCGACACGTTCGGCAACGCGCTTGTTGCGCTTGAATGCTTCCCCGACCAGAGGAAACTGCTTGAAGACGGACGCGTAAGCTGGCTGTCCGCAGCGGAAGAACTGCTTCGCTATTGCGCTCCGGTTCACTATGCCGGAGCACGCATCGCTGCGAACGACTTCGATTTTGACGGTGTCGCCATCCGTGCCGGACAGGCTGTCGTCCCGGTGCTTGCCAGCGCCAATCGCGATGTGGCGGTTTTTCCGGCAGGCGACGAGCTGGATCTGAATTCCGCCATCCCCTCTACCCTCACCTTCGGCACTGGCCTGCACGTCTGTCTCGGGCAACATGTCGCCCGACTGGAGTTAGCCGCCCTGCTGGAGGCACTGTTCACAAAGGCTGGAGGCTGGCGCCTGGACCTTCCCAGGGTTGTCAGACGACCCTCGGTGCTGCTTTACGGCCTGCAAACCGCTCCCCTGATTTTCGCGTAGAAAACGCCGGGGAACACGATCCCTTCGCGGCGACGCTTTGCTGCGGCCAGTGCAGACACGTGCCTGCTCACACAAAATTGTCCGTCCGGCGTGGCTTTCGCGTTTCGACGCTTGATTAACGCAGCGGCCAATGTTGACTACACCGGTCAGGAATTGATAGGTGCAGCCTTGCTAAATCAAGACCATCGAGATCGAGAGGGATGACGTCCATGAAATATGCTCTTTCCGCCCTTGCCGGTGCCACAGCACTTGCAATCAGCCAGCTCGCCGGCCCAGCGATCGCCCAGGACGGCGGCATCGTCGTCTACAATGCCCAGCATGAGAGCCTGACCAATGCCTGGGTGGAAGGTTTCACCAAGGAAACCGGCATCAAGGTCACCGTTCGCCACGGCGGCGACAGCGATTTCTCCAACCAGATCGTCGCCGAAGGCGCCGCCTCGCCGGCGGACGTGTTCCTGACCGAGAATTCGCCGGCTATGGCCTTGGTCGAGGCATCAGGCCTGTTCGCGCCGGTCGATGCCGACACGCTGGCGCAGATTCCGCAGGAGTATCAGCCGGCCAGCGGCAAGTGGGTGGGCGTCGCCGCGCGCAGCACCGTCTTTGTTTACGACAAGACCAAGCTGACCGCCGAGCAGTTGCCCAAGTCGCTGCTTGATCTCGCCGATCCAAGCTGGAAGGGACGCTGGGCCGCTTCGCCCTCCGGCGCCGATTTCCAGGCGATCGTCAGCGCACTTTTGCAGCTCAAGGGTGAGGCCGCAACGGCCGACTGGCTGAAGGCGATGAAGGAGAACTTCACCGCCTACAAGGGTAACAGCACGGTGATGAAGGCGGTCAATGCCGGCGAGGTCGAAGGCGGCGTGATCTATCACTATTACTACTACGGCGACCAGGCCAAGACCGGTGAAAACAGCAAGAACATCGGGCTCCACTATTTCAAGAACCAGGATCCGGGCGCGTTCGTCTCGGTTTCCGGCGGTGGCGTGCTGGCCTCCAGCAAGCACCCGAAGGAAGCCCAGGCATTCCTGAAATGGGTGACCGGCAAGGGTGGTCAGGAGGTGCTGAAGACCGGCAATTCCTTCGAATACGCGGTCGGCAAGGGTGCGGAGTCCAATCCGGCGCTGGTGCCGCTAGCCGATCTGCAGGCGCCGAAGGTCGACGCGACGACACTGAACTCCAAGAAGGTGACCGATCTGATGACGGCAGCCGGCTTGCTTTAGTCGGCGTTCGTCCTAAAAGGGCAACCGACTGCGCTCCTGCGGGACTTCGCTTTCCGCAGGAGCGCTCTGTTTTTCGAGATGGCATTCGTCCATGACGACAGACTGCGTTTTTGGCCGCGTTTGCGACCCTTCGATCGTTTCCGCCACCGGGCGGCAGCGGCGCGGCGTCTGAGCTGATGCAGTCTGCGGCCGATCTTGCACGTTCAGGCTCGCCGACCGGCATGGTGGCTGGGCAATGGACGCGCCGGCGGCCCGTATCCTGGATTTCGCTCGCCGCCATCCTGGTCTCACTTTTCTCCCTGCTGCCGCTCGCCTTTATCATCTGGATTGCCGTGCAGACCGGCTGGGAAACCGTATCGGCATTGGTCTTCCGGCCACGCGTCGGCGAGCTCCTGGTCAACACCCTTCTTTTGGTGGTGCTGGCCGTGCCGATCTGCATCGTGCTCTCGGTGGCGCTGGCCTGGCTGACCGAACGCAGCGATCTTCCCGGGGCCCGCCTGTGGGCCTGGCTGTCGGTGGCGCCACTCGCCATCCCCGCCTTCGTCCACTCCTATGCCTGGATCACCCTGGTCCCGGGACTGCACGGCCTGTGGGCCGGCGTCCTGGTTTCCGTCGTCGCCTATTTCCCGTTCCTCTATCTGCCGGTGGCGGCAGCTTTGCGCCGGCTCGATCCTGCCCTCGAAGATGCTGCGGCAGCCGTCGGCCTCGGGCCGTGGCGCGTGTTCCGGCGGGTGGTCTTGCCGCAGCTCAGGCTCGCCATCTGCGGCGGCTCGCTGCTGGTCGGCCTGCATCTCCTGGCCGAATACGGCCTCTACGTGTTCATCCGCTTCGACACCTTCACCACGGCAATCGTCGACCAGTTCCAGTCGACCTTCAATGGACCGGCCGCCAACATGCTGGCGGCGGTGCTGGTTACATGCTGTCTCGTGCTGCTCGGGATCGAAGTGCTCGTGCGCGGCGAGGAGCGCTATGCCCGCGTCGGCTCGGGCGCAGCGCGTCCCCTGCAACGCACAAGGCTCGGCCGCGCCACCATCCCGTGCCTGCTGCTGCCGGTGGTCACAGCGTTGCTGGCGCTGGGCGTGCCGTTCGTCACCATCGGCCGCTGGCTTGTGGCCGGCGGTGCCGATGTCTGGCGGTTCGACGAGATCGGCCTGGCGCTCGGCCAGACCCTGTTCCTGGCGCTCGCCGGCGCCCTGCTCGCTACCGTCGCCGCCATGCCGATGGCCTGGATCTCGATCCGCGCGCCGGGACCGCTGCAGCGTCTTCTGGAAGGCTGCAACTATATCGTCGGCTCGCTGCCCGGCGTCGTCGTGGCGCTGGCGCTGGTCACCATCACGGTGCGCATCGCTCTGCCGCTCTACCAGACCCTGTTCACGATCCTCGTTGCCTATGCGCTGATGTTCCTGCCGCGCGCCCTGATCAGCCTCCGGGCGTCGATCGCGCAGGCGCCGGTCGAGCTCGAACGCGCCGCCGCAAGTCTCGGCCGATCACCGCTCAAGGCGCTATGGTCGACGACGATCCGCCTGTCGGCGCCGGGTGCCGCGGCGGGCATGGCGCTGGTGGCGCTCGGCATCATGAACGAATTGACCGCCACGCAGATGCTGGCGCCCAACGGCACTCGCACGCTGGCGATGGCGTTCTGGGCCCACAGCGGCGAGATCGACTATGCATCCGCCGCACCCTACGCTCTCATCATGGTGGCGATGTCGCTGCCCCTGACCTGGCTGCTCTATGTCCAGTCGAAGCGGATGGCCGGACGATGAGCTTCCTCGAACTCACCGATGTGCACAAGCACTACGGCCCGGTGGCCGCATTGGCCGGCGTCGATCTCAGCGTGGCCAGTGGCAGCCGCACGGCGATCGTCGGGCCGTCTGGCTGCGGCAAGACGACCTTGCTGCGGCTGATCGCCGGCTTCGAGCCGCCGGACCAGGGCCGCATCGTGCTCGACGGCGAGGTACTGGCCAATGGCGGCGCCGCCGTGCCCGCATATCGGCGCAGCATTGGCGTGGTGGCGCAGGACGGCGCCCTGTTCCCGCATCTGACCATCGCCGCCAATATCGGTTTCGGCATGGGACGTCACGAGGACAAGCGCGCCGAGCGCATCGTCGAGCTCGCCTATATCGTCGGGCTCGACAAGGCGATCCTGAAGCGCCGGCCGCACGAGCTCTCCGGCGGCCAGCAGCAGCGTGTGGCGCTGGCCCGCGCCATGGCCATGAAGCCTCGGCTGATGCTGCTCGACGAGCCGTTCTCGGCGCTCGACACGGGTCTGCGCGCCTCGATGCGCAAAGCTGTGGCCGAGCTTCTGGAGGCCGCCGGCATCACCACGATCCTGGTCACGCACGACCAGGCCGAGGCGCTGTCCTTTGCCAGCCAGGTCGCGGTGATGCGCGACGGCAAGTTCTCGCAAATCGGCACGCCGCGCGAGCTCTATCTCAAGCCGAAAGACAGGATGGTTGCCGAGTTCCTCGGCGATGCCATCATCCTGCCGGCAAAGATATCAGACGGCTTCGCCAGCTCGCCGCTCGGCCGCATCGCCGTCGACAGCACCGAGCGGCGCGATATCGCCCGCATCATGCTGCGGCCGGAACAGGTGCTGTTGAAACGGACGTCGCGTGAAGGCATGTCGGGCACGCCGGACATGCTGTTCGGCGAGGTCATGGAGTCCGAATTCGCCGGCTCGATGTGCACTATCGCGGTGCGGCTCTTGAACAGTCCCGATCCGCCGGACGCAGCCGCGATCGGCAACACGCCGTTGATCCTGCGCAAGCCGGGCATGGACACGCCGGTGGTTGGCGAGATCGTCCGGCTGACTGTGTCAGGAAAGGCGCATGTGTTTGCCTGAACGGGCGCCCCGGCCCGCCGGAACGGTTCCCGCGCTCAGGCGACGCGGGCATCCGGCGTGACGATCTCACCGGTCGCCTTTGAATAGACGGGCCATTGCTCGAGGAAGTCGCAGCCATGCACCACCACCCGTCGGCCGGCAGTGTCGACGAGGATGACCGCGTATGACGGGGGCGCCTGCTCGACCACCTCATCGCCCACCAGATCGAGCACGAACCTGGCGTGCAGGCCGCGTTGCGCCGTAAACGGAATGCCGGCGACCGTGCCCGCAATATCGCGATGAACATGGCCGAAGAAGATATGGCCGACATTTCCATGGCGCTTGAGCAGGTCCAGGAACCGTCCGGGGTTCTCGAGGCCGAGCAGATCAAGCTGCCGAAGCCCGCTTGCGAGCTTGCGGATTTCCGAGCGCATCTGCACACGCAGCTTGGCGTCGAGATTGGAGAGCGGCTCGTCGAACAGAAAGACCTTCGGCTCGCGGATCATGGCGCGCCCCATGGCGACGCGCTGGCGCTGGCCGCCCGAAAGGGCCGCCGGCTTGCGGTCGAGCAGCGGTTCGAGCTCCAGCATACGGGCGACCGCGCGGATGCGCTCTGTACGTTCAGCGCTAGCAACACCCGCCACTTTCAGCGAATAGCCGATATTCTGGGCGACGCTCATATGCGGGTAGAGCAGACCGAAATCCGTTGCGATTGCCGTGCGCCCATGGGCGCCTAGTCCGACTTGGCGAGTGCCGTCTCGACCAGCCGCTTGGCGTCCGGTCCCGACCATTCGGCCGGGCCGTTCATATGGGCGATCAGGCAGCCTTCACCGTCGATCAGCATGGTGACCGGCAGGCCGAGCGCCAGGCCGCGCGTCTTGAGATCGTTGAACAGCGCCATCGTCGAATCGCGGTAGTAGCCGAGCGACGTGACGCCGGTTTCCTCAAGGAACTTTTTCGGCTTGGTGTCGTCGCCGACATCGACATTGACCGCGACGACCTCGAAGGCGTCGCTGCCCATTTCTTTCTGCAGCGCGTCGAGCGCCGGCATTTCGGCGCGGCAGGGCGCGCACCATGTCGCCCACAGATTGAGCAGCACCGTCTTGCCGGCATGGTCGGCGAGCGTCATCGGCTTGCCGGCGGGATCGTTGAAGGCAAGGCTTTTCAGCGATTGCGGCGGATCGGCCGGCAAAAGTGCTGCAACCTGGCCGGTGGCAGCCGCCGCAACCGTCTTGGCGCGGTCGGCCTTGGCAGTGCAGGCGGCATCGTCCTCGCTGTCGCCAACGGCAACTTGAGCGGGCGCGTTGTTGCCAGAACCGCTCTCGCTGACATATACCGCGACCGCGCCAACCAGCACGCCCGCCACCAAAGCGGCGAGGATGAGGCGCGGGGCCGGGAAAAATCTATTGCCGTCTGCCATTTTCTAAAAACTGCTCCGGAGCACGGGTTATAGCGATGAGCGACAAGAAGGCCAGCAACCAGATGTGGGGCGGACGTTTTGCCTCGGGTCCGGCCGCGATCATGGAAGCGATCAACGCGTCGATCTCGTTCGACCGCAAACTCTACGCGCAGGACATCAGAGGCTCGATCGCCCATAGCGAGATGCTGGCGCAAACGGGCATTATTTCGGCGGCCGATCAAGAAAAAATCGCTCACGGGCTGAACACGATCCTGGCAGAGATCGAGGCGGGAAAGTTCGAGTTTTCGACCAGGCTGGAAGACATCCACATGAATGTCGAGGCTCGCCTTGCCGAGCTGATCGGCGCGGCCGCCGGCCGCCTGCATACCGCCCGTTCGCGCAACGACCAGGTGGCGGTCGATCTCAGGCTGTGGGTCAAGGACGAGTGCTTTCGCGTCGCCGAGGCGCTGAAGGGCCTGATAGCGGCGTTCCTGGAGCGGGCCGAGGAGCATGCGGCGACGGTGATGCCGGGCTTCACCCACATGCAGGCGGCGCAGCCGGTGACCTTCGGCCATCACTGCATGGCCTATGTCGAGATGTTTTCGCGCGACCTGTCGCGTGTACGCGACGCCATCGAGCGGATGGACGAAAGCCCGCTCGGTGCGGCCGCCCTTGCCGGCACCAGCTTTCCGATCGACCGGCACAAGACGGCTAAGGCGCTCGGCTTCCGCGAGCCGATGCGCAATTCCCTGGACAGCGTTTCGGACCGCGATTTCGCGCTGGAATTCTTAGGGCTGGCGGCAATCTGCGCGACGCATCTGTCGCGGCTTGCCGAAGAGATCATCATCTGGTCGACGCCGCAATTCGGCTTCGTCAGGCTATCGGATAGTTTTTCCACCGGCTCCTCGATCATGCCGCAGAAGAAGAACCCCGACGCGGCCGAGCTGGTGCGCGGCAAGACCGGCCGCGTGACCGGCCATCTGGTCGGTCTGCTCACGGTGATGAAGGGCATGCCGCTGACCTATGGCAAGGACATGCAGGAGGACAAGGAATCCGTGTTCGACGCCGCCGAGACGCTCGACCTGATGCTGGCGGCAATGACCGGCATGGTGCGAGACATGACGGTGAACGCCGCCGCCATGAAGAAGGCCGCCGGGTCAGGCTATTCGACCGCGACCGACCTTGCCGACTGGCTGGTGCGCACGCTTGGGCTGCCGTTCCGCGAGGCGCATCATGTCACCGGCCGCGCGGTGGCCCTGGCCGAAGAGAAGAAGATCGGGCTCGACAGGCTGCCGCTGGAAGACTTGCAATCCATTCACCCCGGCATCACGGCGGACGTGTTTTCGGTGCTTGCCGTGCAGAACTCGGTGAAGAGCCGCACGAGCTTTGGCGGCACCGCGCCGTCGGGAGTGAGGAAGCAGATCCGGTACTGGAAAAAGCGCATCGCCAAGGCGTGATGCTCGTGCGGCGAATCCGAAATTCGCATCACGTTGGAGCAGCGCGGCGAGCGAATTTCGGATTCAAAAAGCCGCACGAGTTAATTATGAATTCTAGTGTGGTTTTGGATTTGAAGTTCCTTAACGCGAATGCCATCAAAGACAGGAACTTCAAATCCACCACACTAGGTGCAATGCCAGCAAAACTCAGCTAAAAGCGGCGGGCAAAAGTTTCGGACGGATGGCACGAATGACCGCAAGCAGGATTTTGGTGACGCTGACGCTGCTGGCGGCGATGGCAGCTGCTACGGCCTGCGGCCGGAAGTCCGGGCTCGACACGCCCTATGAGGCGGCCGTGCAGGCTCGCAAGGACGCCGAAAAGGCCAAGCAGCCCGTGCCGCCCGAGCCGGAAAAACCGGTCGAGGACAAGAAGTTCATCCTCGACCCGCTGCTCTAGCGTGATCCCGAAAAGTTGCAGACTTTTCGGACAAGATCACGCGAAAAAACAAGATCTAGAGACGATGAGATCGGCCGATCTCATCGTGCTCCAACTTCCGGAACCACTCTTGTGAACCATTTCGACTACCGCGACGGCGTGCTGCATGCCGAGGACGTGGCGATACCAGATATCGCTGCAAGCGTCGGCACGCCGTTCTATTGCTATTCGACGGCGACGCTGACTAGGCATTTCCGCGTGTTTGCGCAGGCCTTTGCCGGGCTCGACGCGCTGGTCTGCTATGCCATGAAGGCGAATTCCAACCAAGCGGTGCTAAAGATCCTGGCAAAACTCGGCGCCGGCGCCGACGTGGTCTCGGAAGGCGAACTGCGCCGCGCGCTAGCCGCCGGCATTCCGGCCAACAAGATCCTGTTTTCGGGCGTCGGCAAGACCGCGCGCGAAATGGATTTTGCGCTCTCGGCCGGCATTCTGTGTTTCAATGTCGAATCCGAGCCGGAGCTTGAATTGCTGTCGGCCCGCGCCACGGCACTGGGCAAGGTGGCGTCGGTCTCGCTGCGCATCAACCCGGATGTGGATGCCAAGACCCACAAGAAGATCTCCACCGGCAAGGCCGAGAACAAGTTTGGCATCCCCTGGCAGAAGGCGCGCCAGGTCTATGCCCGCGCAGCCGAACTACCTGGCATCAAGGTCACCGGCATCGACACCCATATCGGCAGCCAGATCACCGAATTGCAGCCCTTCGACGACGCCTTCGCGCTGCTGGTGGAGCTGGTCGGCGTGCTGCGCGCTGACGGGCACGCCATCGAGCATATCGATCTCGGCGGCGGCCTCGGCATTCCCTACCGCGTCGATAACAGCCCGCCTCCCTTGCCAGACGCTTACGCCCAGATCGTCAAGAAGCACGTCACGAAGCTGGGATTGAAGGTGATGTTCGAGCCGGGCCGGCTGATATCAGGCAATGCCGGCATCCTTGTCTCGCAAGTGATCTTCGTGAAGGAGGGCGACGCCAAGAATTTCCTGGTTGTCGACGCCGCGATGAACGATCTGATCCGGCCGACGCTTTACGACGCCTTCCATGACATCAAGCCGGTGGTGCAGCAGCCGCCTGCGGCACCGCGCATGACGGTCGACGTCGTCGGCCCGGTCTGCGAGACCGGCGATTATCTCGGCCTCGACCGCGACCTGCCCCGGTTGAAGGCCGGCGACCTGATCGCCATCGCCACCGCCGGCGCCTATGGCGCGGTGCAGGCCGGCACCTACAACACCAGGCCGCTGGTGCCCGAAGTCCTGGTCGACGGCGACCGTTTCCATGTCGTGCGCCCGCGCCAGACGTATGACGAGCTGATCGGGCTGGATTCGCTGCCAGATTGGCTGGAATAGATCATGATCCCGAACCGAAGGTCCGCGTCAGCGAAAAGTGGGAATCGGTTTTCGGAAACGATCATGGTCAAACAAAAATAGAGCGCCGGCAGCGCTACAGCCGGTGCTGAATCAACGCCCTGGTCTCGGCAATCCTGCCCTCGTCGCGGCGATAGAATGTCCACTGCTTGATGCGTTTGCTGCTGAGAAGGCCGGCCTGGGTGAGCACCCGCATATGCTCGCTGAGCGTCGCTTGGGTGATCCCAAGCTTTTCGGCGATCAGCAGCGCGCAGACGCCGTCCTCGACCAGGTCGCCATCCGCTTGGCGTGGAAAATGCGCGCGCGGGTCCTTCAGCCAATCGAGGATTTGCAGCCTGCGCTCGTTGGCGATCGCCTTGAAGACATCGACCTCTTGCATTTAGCCATTTTGCTAAGTTACTAAGTGATGTCAACCCTTGGGAGCAGGCCATGCTGAACGGCAATATGATCACACGCGAACGCATCGCCGCAATGGAACCGCGCATCCGGCCATTCGTGCGCCACACGCCGGTGCTGCGTGTCGACATGGCCGATTTCGGCCGTCCGCCTCTTAGCCTCGACCTGAAGCTCGAATGCCTGCAGCATTCCGGCTCGTTCAAGGCGCGTGGCGCGTTCACCAATCTTCTCGAGCGGCCGGTTCCCAAGGCTGGCGTCGTCGCCGCATCGGGCGGCAATCATGGTGCCGCGGTCGCCTATGCCGCCATGCGGCTCGGCCACAAGGCGACCATCTTCGTTCCCGAAGTGAGCCCGCCGGCCAAGCTGGAACGCATCCGCGGCTACGGCGCAGAGCTGGTCGTCGGCGGCGCGCGCTATGCCGAGGCGCTGGCCGCCAGTGAAGACTTTGCCGAAAGGTCCGGCGCGCTGCAGATCCACGCCTTCAACCAGGAGGAAACGCTGGTCGGTCAAGGCACGCTTGGCCTCGAGATCGAGGCCGACCTGCCCGAGCTCGACACACTGCTGGTCGCCGTCGGTGGCGGCGGCCTGATCGGCGGCATTGCCGCCTGGTTTGCCGGCCGCATCAGGATCATCGCGGTCGAGCCCGAAGGTGCGCCGACGCTTTATCGCGCCTTCGAGGCCGGCCGGCCCGTCGACGCGCCGGCGGAAGGCATCGCTGCCGACTCGCTGGCGCCCAAGCGCGTCGGCGAAATGATGTTTCCAATCGCCGAGGCTTTCGTCGAGCGTTCCATACTGGTCAGCGACGACGAGATCATCGCCGCGCAGGTGGCGCTTTGGGACCGGGTGCGAATCATCTCCGAGCCGGGCGGCGCTGCGGCTTTCGCGGCGGTCCTGTCCGGCCGCTACGCGCCGGCTGCAGGCGAGCGTGTCGCCGTGCTGGTCTGCGGTGCAAACGCCAATCCGGCTAAATTCTGACGATAACAGGGGCAGTCCTGTTCACGTTTTAGGGAACTGCCTCGCCTTCGCCGTGTTTCTTGGTATGTTTGGAGCGACGAGCATCTAAGACTTTGAGTCCTTCGCATCCGATTTTCGGGCCGGTGCGATAGATTTGTGAGGTTCGGGTTATCCCGCCCGAATCAGGAAGGGCCGATGACGCAACGACCCACCTTCACTGGCGATCGCAGCCTGGCCGGGCGCCTTGCTCTGAGCCGGCTGGCGACTCGGGTCTCGATGACGGTCGAGCGTGGCTGGCCGTTGCTGCTTCCGCTGGTCATCGTCGCAAGCCTGTTCCTCAGCATCTCGTGGCTCGGCCTCTTCCATCTGCTGCCCGACACGGCGCGCATCGGTCTCGTGGCGGCGTTCGGCATCGCAGCCCTTGCCGCGCTCTATCCCCTGCGTTTCTTCCGGGTGCCGACCAGCGCCGAGATCGATCGGCGCATCGAGGCGGCCAACCAGTTGCTGCACAGCCCGGTGCTGGTGCAGACCGACCGGCCGAGCGGCAGGGAAAGCATTTTTTCGCAAGCGCTGTGGCGCGAGCATCAGAAACGCATGGCCGAAAAACTCGGCGACCTCGGTGGCGACCTGCCACGCACCCGGGTTCCGGAGCGCGACCCGTGGGGGCTGCGCGCCGTGGCGGCGCTTTTGTTGGTCACCGCCTTTGCCTTCTCCTTCGGACCGTCGGGCGGTCGCATAGCAGACGGGTTCAGTGCCCACGCGGCGCGCGACACTGTCCCGCCGCGCATCGACGCCTGGGTGACGCCGCCGGCCTACACCGGCAGGCCGCCGGTCTTCCTCACCTCCCCAGCCCTCGCCAACCCTGCCCTCGCCGACAATGGCAATCAGGCGCCGCCCGCCTTCACCGTTCCGGAAGGCAGCGATGTTTCGCTGCGCGTCACTGGCGGGTCGGGCGAGGAAACGCTGAGCTATGCCGACGCCGACGGCAACGCCCGCACCATCGAGCCGACCGGACAACAGGCCGACAAGGCCAAGCCGGCGGCGGCAACGCCCTCCACGGTGCGCCAGTTCACCGGAAAGCTGACGGCCAACGGCACGTTGACGCTAAACTCGGGCAATGACGAACTCGGCAACTGGGCCTTCGCGGTGATCCCGGACAAGCCGCCGCAGATCCGCTTCGTCGGCGAGCCCAAACGCGCCGTCAATGGCTCCTTCGAGCTCAACTACCAGATCGACGACGACTATGGCGCGGCCTCCGCCAAGGCGGATTTCGTATTGGCCGACCCGCCGGCGCCGAATGCGCATCCGCTCTATGGCCCGCCCGAAATGCCGCTGTCGCTGCCGCGCCGCGGCGCCAAGGGGAATGCCGCCAAGACCACGAAGGACCTGACCGAGCATGTCTGGGCCGGCGGCAACATCAACCTCACGCTTGTCGCCACCGACGATGCCGGACATACGGCAACCAGCGAAACCAAGACGCTGGTGATGCCCGAGCGGCCTTTCTCCAACCCGCTGGCGAGGGCTGTGATCGAGCAGCGCCGCGTGCTGGCGCTTGACGCCAACGCCAAGAGCCGCGTGCTCGACCTGATGGACGCGATCACGCTCAGGCCCGAAGACACGTTCGACAACATGGCGCACTACCTCGCCATCATGAGCGCGCGCACGCGGTTGAAGATCGCAGACAGCGACGACCAGTTGCGCGATGAGGTCGCATATCTCTGGGAGATCGCGCTCGGCATCGAGGAAGGCAATCTTTCGGAGGCCGAGAGGCGGCTGCGCCAGGCGCAGCAGGCGCTGCAGGACGCGATCAAGAACGGCGCCAGCGACGAGGAAATCGACAAGGCGATGAAGGAACTGCGCGAGGCGATGAACCAGTTCCTGCAGGAATTCGCCCAGCGTGCGCAGCAGAATCCGAACGCGCCGCAGATGCAGCAGAACGGCCAGGAACTGCGCCAGAGCGACATCGAACGCATGATGGACCAGATCGAAAACCTGGCGAAGTCAGGCGATCGCGACAGCGCGCAGCAATTGCTTTCGCAACTGCAGGACATGATGAACAACCTGCAGGCCGGACGTCAGCAGCAGGGCGGCCAGCAGAACAGCGAGATGCGCCAGCAGATGGACAAGCTCGGCGAGATCATGCGGCGCCAGCAGGAGATGATGAACGAAACCTTCCGCATGGACCAGATGCAGCGCGGCCAGCAACAGCGCGGGCAGAACCGCGACGAGCAGCTCGGCGAGAATGGCGAGCAGGGCCAAATGGGCGAACAGGGCGAGCCCGGTCCAGGTGAAGACCGCGATCCGCTCGGCCGGCCGAAGCCGATGACGCCGGAGGAATTCGCCGACGCGCTGAAGCAGTTGCAGGAAGGTCAGGGCAAGCTGCAGGGCGACCTCGACCAGCTGAGGAAAGGTCTTGAGGGTATGGGGCTCGAGCCCAATGAAGGATTTGGCGACGCCGGCAAATCCATGGGCAGTGCCGAACAGGCGCTTGGCGACAGCGATGGCGACCAGGCCGTCGGCCACCAGGGCCGCGCGCTGGAAGCGCTGCGCAAGGGCGCCAAGGACATGATGAAGCAACTGCAGGCCATGCAGGGCGACGAGGGCGAAGGCGAGCGGGGCGGCCGCCAGCAGAACGCCGACCGCGATCCGCTCGGCCGGCCACGCTCCACCGAGGGGCCTGATGATGGAAGTTCGGTCAGAGTGCCGGACGAGATCGACGTGCAGCGCGCGCGCCAGATCCTCGAAGCGATCCGCAAGCGGCTCGGCAACGCGCTCAGCCCCGACATCGAGCGCAGCTACCTGGAGCGGCTGCTGGAGCTGAAGTAAACCTCTCCTATCGCCTCAAACGTCAAACATTGAGATCGCCATGGTGAGACTCGGCGCCGTCACCCCGATCCTGCGCATCTTCGACATCGCCAAGGCGCATGAATTCTATGTCAGCTTCCTCGGTTTCGAAGTGCAGTTCGAGCACCGCTTCGACGACAACGCTCCCCTCTATATGGGAATTTCGCGCGATGGCTGCGTGCTGCATCTGAGCGAGCATCACGGCGACGGCGCGACGGGCGCTCATATCCGCATCGAAGCGGGCGACATCGCGGCGCTGCACCGCGAACTGATAGCGAAGAAGTACCGTTTTGCCAGGCCGGGAGTGGAAGAGACACCTTGGCAGACAAGGGAGGTCACCGTCGGCGATCCGTTCGGCAATCGGCTGACCTTCTACGAAGACGTCGCATAGCGGCTGCCAGGCTTTAGCGATTGGTGAACGCCTCGCGGATCGCCTCTTGCATGCCGTCGATCGCCTCGCCGGAGGCGTTCGGATTGCGCCGCAGCACCACGTTCGAGGAATCGATGTCGCCGAACCCGTCGGCGGCCGTAAGTTCGCGGCAACCGGCCGGGATATTGCTGCGCGAGATCGGCGCAATCGCCAGCCCGGACGTGACGGCGAGCCGTAGTCCGCCATTGGTATCGCTGGTATAGGCGACACGATAGGCTAGACCGCGCTGTTCCAGCGACTTTATCGCGAAATCCTTGCACCAGCCGGCACGGTTGTAGAGCGCGATCGGCACCGGCCGCTCCTCATGCATGTGGTGAAGCTCCGACGTCACCCATACGGTCGGATCATGCATCAGCACCTCGCCGCCGAAGAGATCCTGCCATTCGAACACCACCGCCAGATCGAGCTCGCCGGCGGCGAGCGCCGCGATCTGCGCGCCGGAATGCGCGTAGCGGACAGTGACTTCGACCTGAGGATGGCGCTTGGCAAAGGCGCCGAGCGCGCGCGACAGGATGGCGTGGCCATATTCCTCCGGGATGCCGATGCGCACCGGCCCACCAAGCGGCGCCGCGACCATCGATGCCGCCGTCTCGTCGAGCAGCGATATGATCCGGCGGGCGTTGACGATGAGTTCGCCGCCGCGGCGGGTCAGCGCCACACCACGCGAGCCGCGCTCGAACAGGCTGTCGCCGACCACATCTTCGAGCTTCTTCATCTGCATCGAAACCGCCGACTGGGTACGGCCGGCCTGCTCCGCTGCCTTGGTGAAATTGCCGGTATCGGCAACCGCGACGAAGGTGCGCAGCAGATCGCTGTCGAGCGTGGGCTTCATTTGCCGCCATAAGAAAATCTGATTGCTGGCATCATTCCAATTCGTTTGCAACATGTCAAACGCCGGATGATAGTTGCTTCACCCATTGGATATGCGGCTGCGAAATCGGCCGCGGACCAATCTAGAGTCCTCACTCGTACCCGCTGCCCGAAACGGTGGCGGGTTCTTTTTAATGCATGTCGCCCAAAAGCATGCCCTCGGGCTTGAACCGGGGGTGCGCAGCGGTTTTGGGACAACGACATGCATAAACCAAAAATTACCAGGCCCGGTTCTCGGCCGCACAGCAAGGAGCCGTCAAACCACATGCAGAACCGGATCGTTCTCGGCATGGCAAGTCTTTGCCTCGGCGTTCTGGTGTTCTCGCTCCAGGATCCGCTGATCAAGGCCGTATCGGGCACTTACCCGGTGACCGAGGTGATGGCGATCCGCTCGATCGTCGCCCTGCCCATTCTTCTCGTGCTCGTTCATGTCGATGTCGGGCTCAGCGCGATCTTTTCGAAGCGATTTCGCATGCTGACGACGCGCGCCTTCATCCTGTTCACTTCCTACACGGTCTACTACCTGGCGATCGCCGCCCTGCCGCTTGCCGACGCGGTGGCGCTCTATTTCATGGCACCGCTGTTCATCATGGCGCTTGCCGGCCCTTATCTCGGCGAACGGGTGGCATGGCAGACGCTGGTCACCGTCATGGTCGGGATGCTGGGCGTGCTGGTGATGCTGCGGCCCGGCGCCGGGTTGTTCGACTGGGCGGCACTGTTGTCGCTGGCCTCGGCGGTGCTGTACGGTTTCTCGCAGTTGATGGCCCGCAAGATCGGCGACACCGAATCGTCCACGGTCATGGCGTTCTATCAAAACGGCGTCTACCTCTTGGGCGCGGCAGCGGTCGCCGGGCTGTTCTGGCTGGCAGGAATAGCTCACGCCACACATCCGAGCCTCGAATTCCTGGTCAGGCCATGGATCTGGCCGACGACAATCGATTTCCTCAAGATGGCGACCTGCGGCTTCGTCGCCTCGGCCGGGATGATCCTGTTGTCGCAGGCCTACAGGCTGGCGCCCGCCAACAGCGTAGCCACCTTCGAATACACCGGCATCATCTGGTCGCCGCTGTGGGGCTTCCTATTCTTTGCCGAAGTGCCGCGATCGACCACCGTCATCGGCGCGGCCCTCATCATCGGCGCCGGTCTGTTCGCGCTCAACGCCAGTCGGCGCCGGAGCAGCGGTCCGGCAATCGCGGCGACCTGCGATCCGGCCTGACCACTGTCAGGCCTTAGGCTCTAGGCAAAGCAGGCGAGCGCCTGTTCGACACGCGCGCGGATTTCGGCCAGCGTGAACGGCTTCTGCACGACGTCAAGAATGACGCCGTTCAATTCCTCGGCGCGCTCGCGCTGGTCGGCATAGCCGGTCATCAGCAATATCTTCATCGCCGGGAAAAGCGACGCCGCCGCCTTGGCCATCGCGATGCCGTCCATCTCCGGCATGCGGATATCGGAGACGACAAGGTCGTAGCCGCCACGCGCTGCGCGGATCAGGGCAAGCCCTTGCGCGCCGTCGGCGGCGATGTCGATCATATGCCCGGCGCGTTCGAGCGCACGAGCGGCGAGAGTGCGGACGGATTCATCGTCCTCGACGATCAGGAGCTTTGCCATGGCGGAATGTTTGGCGGGGAAAAGTTGACTTTTCCTGAACCGCAAACAGCATCGAAGAAAAATCTAGGCGTCGCCCTTGACGATGCCGACGAAGGGCAGCTCGCGAAAGGCGTGGGCGACATCCATGCCGTAGCCGACGACGAAATAGTCGGGGCAGTCGAAACCGACATAGTCGGCGTTGAGCGCGGTCTGGCGGCGCATGCGCTTGTCGAGCAGCACGGCGATAGCGCAGCTTTTGGCGCCGCGCGACAACATCAGGTCGCGGGTGAAGGACAGCGTCTTGCCGGATTCGAGGATGTCGTCGATCAACAGCACGTCGCGGCCGGCGACCTCATTGTCGATGTCGCGCAGCACCCTCACCTCGCCGCTGGTTGTGCCGGCGCCGTAGCTGGAGATGAAGATAAACTCAACCTCGGGCGACAGGCCGACATCGTGCATGGCGCGGATGAGATCGGCGGCAAAGATGAACGATCCTTTCAGCACCGAAATCACCAAGAGGTCGTGATAGTCGTGCCCGGCGATCTCCTTGGCGAGCTCGAGATTGCG
The DNA here is from genome assembly GCF_003952585.1 of Mesorhizobium sp. M6A.T.Cr.TU.016.01.1.1. Taxonomy (NCBI): domain Bacteria; kingdom Pseudomonadati; phylum Pseudomonadota; class Alphaproteobacteria; order Hyphomicrobiales; family Phyllobacteriaceae; genus Mesorhizobium; species Mesorhizobium sp. M6A.T.Cr.TU.016.01.1.1. The sequence continues at coordinate 2,910,049 of NZ_CP034452.1, read as the reverse complement.
GCGGGCAATCGCCGACGCCGAAAACAGAACCTCGATATCCTTGCCGCGCACGACTGGCATTGGCCGCCCTTCCAGAAATGATCGCCCTAATCGGCGAAGGTGACCGAAACGGTCTTGACCCCGTTTCTAGGCACGTCGAGCCGGCTGGAAAAGCCAAATCTTTCGCCGGGCGCCAGCGAACGGTTGAATGTCCCCAGCGTATAGCGGGTCGTGCGCCTGTCATTGCCGGTGACCCGGATTTCCAGCGGCGGCAATGGCGACGGGCTGGCGCCGTCATTCGCGGCCTCGCCACCGACGAACAGGACAGGTTCCGGCCCGGACGCATCGATACGCGACGTGACGCCTGAAATAGTGAGGGCAGTGCCTGTTTCCTGGGCCGCGAGAAGAAGCGGCGCCTGGCGCATAAGCGCGTGCCCGCCCGATATCCAGAAGGCTGCAAACGCGGCACTGAGGCCGGCGATCCAGAAGATCGGTCCACCGCGCGATATCCGCAACCGTCCCGTCGCGGCTTCGGGCTTGCGCAGCATCTCCATGCCTTCGATCGACGGCGTGGCCACCACACGCGAAAGCGGTGGGGAAAGGTCCATGCTGCTGGTAAAGCGCGGCAGCACCTCGTAGTCGGCGTCGACGATGTCATCGGCTGGATCACGCATGATGCGTTCCGGCGCGGCGGCCGTGTCGGCCATGATTTCGCCGGAAACCGGGCGCGCGGTTCGATCCTCAGCCATCACGGCCCCAGCACTACGGCACTTGTTCGCTCTTCGTTTCTTTTGCGTAAACGGAAATGGTTAACGCTTCCCCATCGGAACCCTTGTGACGCGCCCAAAAAAACCCAGAATTAACCGCCGGTTAACCATGCCGGCCGATGGTCTTTTCTCAGAGAAGGCTGGCTCGTCGCCGCCGCAAGTTTCAGGTCGTCGAACGTGATCCGCTTCGAAAATGTCGGCCTCCGTTATGGCATGGGTCCGGAAATCCTCCGCGACATTTCCTTGCACATACCGGAGCGCTCCTTCCAGTTCCTGAGCGGCCCTTCGGGCGCCGGCAAGACGACACTGCTGCGGCTTTTGTTCATGTCGCTCAAGCCGACGCGCGGGCTGATCACCATCTTCGGCAAGGACCGCTCGCGCATCTCGCGCACGGAGCTGCCGCATCTGCGGCGGCGCATCGGCGTGGTGTTCCAGGACTTTCGCCTGCTCGACCACATGACGACCTATGAGAATGTGGCCTTGCCGTTGCGGGTACGCGGGCGCGAGGAAGCGAGCTATCGCACCGACGTGACCGAGCTCTTGAAATGGGTCGGCCTTGGCGAGCGCATGCATGTGCTGCCGCCGGTGCTGTCGGGCGGCGAGAAGCAGCGCGCCGCAATCGCCAGGGCGCTGATCGAGCAGCCCGAGATCCTGCTTGCCGACGAGCCGACCGGCAATGTCGACCCGCCGCTGGCGCGGCGCCTGTTGCGGCTGTTCATCGAACTCAACCGGCTGGGCACCGCAGTGGTGATTGCAACCCACGACCTCGGCCTGATGGAACAGGTCGATGCACGGCGCATGATCCTGGCCGGCGGAAGGCTGGATATCTATGACTAACCTTTCCGTTGAACACGCCGAAGACCAACACGCCGAGAGGGCGGGGACGACGCAGCGCGTTCAGCGCAAGATGGCGCCGATCGTGCCGGCACAGAACATCGCCGGCCGGGCGCTGGTCCTGGTCATCGCCATCATGACGTTCCTCTCCTGTCTGACCTTCGGCGCGGTGACGCTGGTGCGTGATACCGCCTCGGTCTGGGAGAACCAGATCTCACGCGAGGCGACGATCCAGATCAAGCCGATAGACGGCCTCGACATGGAGGCAGCGCTTGCCCAGGCCTCGCAGATCGCCGGCGAATTTCCTGGCGTCAAGAGCGCCAGGATCGTCGACCGCGACGCCACGGCGCGGCTACTGGAGCCATGGCTCGGCTCGGGTCTCAATATCGACGACTTGCCGGTGCCGCGTCTGATCATCGTCACCATAGACGAGAGCAACCCGCCCGATTTCGCCGCAATGCGCGCCGCGATCACGCCGAAACTGCCTAGTGCCTCGCTTGACGACCATCGCACCTGGGTCGACCGGCTGGTGGCCATGGCCCGCACCACGGTGACCATCGGCATCGCCGTGCTGGCGCTGATGCTGTCGGCAACCGTGCTGACCGTGGTGTTTGCGACGCGCGGCGCAATGGCCGGCAACGGCCACATCATCGAGGTGCTGCATTTCGTCGGCGCCGAAGCGCGCTTCATCGCGCGCGAATTCCGCCACCACTTTCTTGTTACCGGCATGAAGGGCGCAGCCGCCGGGGGTGCGGCGGCGGTGCTCGTCTTCATCGTCTTCTCATGGTGGTCGTCGCGCAACATGGCAACACCGCAGGCCGATCAGGCAACCGCACTGTTCGGCAATTTCGCCATCGGTTCGGCAGGTTATCTCGGCGTCGTCCTCATGGTGCTGGTTATCGGTGCGCTGACGGCGGCAACCTCCCATGTCACCGTCGTCACCTATCTCAGCGACATCGATGTCCGCCAACCCGACGCGGGGTGATCACGGATAGAGAATTAGCGTAACGTAATGTGTGCTTTTTCACCTACTAAACGCCGCATTTCAGGGTTAACGATAAGATGATGGACGCGCGCGACTCGAGCGGAATGGCTGGACAGTTGCCCTTGGTGATTACGCGTTCCCGTGAGCGCGCCAAGCCCAGCCGATTGGCGGGCGCGTTTCGCATCTCCGCTTTCTTTCTGCTCGTGCTGGCAACGCTGTTTGCCGGCGGCTTCGGCTGGTTCGCCAACACTGTCAGCCGTCTCGCGACGCCTACCAATCCGGCAAAAGCCGATGCCATCATCGTGCTGACCGGCGGCCATTCGCGTCTCGACGCCGCCATGGGTCTGCTTGCGTCCGGCAAGGGCGAGCGGCTGCTGATCAGCGGCGTGCATCCTTCCGCCAGCCGCCGCCAGCTTCAGGTCGCGACCCGTGGCGACAAGAAACTGTTTTCCTGCTGCGTCGACATCGACCGCGCCGCGCTCGACACGATCGGCAATGCCGAGGAAAGCGCCAAATGGGTTGAGGACCACGCCTATGGCACCGTGATCCTCGTCACCAACAACTATCACATGCCGCGCAGCCTGCTGGAAATGGGCCGGCTGCTGCACAAGGCCAAGCTCGAACCCTATCCGGTGGTCAACAGCAATCTTGGCAATGGCGGCTGGCTGACCAAGCCCAGGGCGCTGCGCGTGCTGTTCACCGAATACAACAAATATCTGCTGGCGCTGGCGCGGGGCATCGTGCCGGTGAAGCCAACGCCAACCGGCATCGCGCTGGCCGAGGCTGCTGAGCCGATCTGAAACCGGCAGCGGTATCATTCCTTGGCGCTAGAGGCTCCGCGCAGGCGCGCGATCTCCTGTTCGAGACGTTCGATACGATTGTCCCGTTCGGCCAGCGCCGCCGCCACATCGGCCGCTTCGAAACGCTGTGGGATGTGCTGCGGGCAATTGGAATCCCAGGCCGAAACCGTGAACAGTATGATTTGCTCGGGGCGCGCCTTGTAGTCTTCCGGCATCAGCTTCGCCATCAGGTCGGCGTCGTCCTCGACGACGCGCGCACTGCCCCAGATCTTGATGCGCTGCCGGTGGGCATAGTCGATCAGGAACAGAAAAGCGCGGGGGTTGTCGTCCAGATTGCCCTGGGTGATGAATTGCCTGTTGCCGGAGAAATCCGTGAACCCGATCGTCCGCTCGTCGAGCACCTTGAGGAAGCCGGCCGGCCCGCCGCGATGCTGGATGTAGGGCTGGCCGTCACCATTGGCCGTCGACAGGAAGATGCTGGTCTGCGCCTCGATAAAGGCGGCGAGATCGGGCGTGATATCAGCTTGCCAGCCGCCGCGCTCCTCGACGCGGGCATAGGCATCACGTGAGCCTTTGCGGGCCTGGATCGCCTTGACGGTTGGCGTAAAGGCGACATCGCTGGTGAAGACGTGAGCATTCATGGAAAAGCCTCCTTCAAAGGCCGAGCTCCGACAGAGAGGGATGATCGTCCGGCCGGCGGCCAAGCGGCCAATGATATTTGCGGTCGGCCTCGTGGATCGGCAGGTCGTTGATGCTGGCGATGCGCAAGCGCATCAATCCATGTTCATCGAACTCCCAGTTCTCATTGCCGTAGCTTCGAAACCACGAGCCGCTGTCGTCGTGCCATTCATAAGCGAAACGCACGGCGATACGATTGTCGCGGAACGCCCAGACCTCCTTGATGAGCCGGTAGTCGCGTTCGCGATCCCATTTGCGTGTGAGGAAGGTCTGGATGGCGTCGCGCCCTTGCAGGAATTCGGCCCGATTGCGCCAGCGGCTGTCGATTGTGTACGCAAGCGCGACCCGTGTCGGATCACGGGAGTTCCACGCATCCTCCGCCATGCGTGCCTTCTGTGCGGCAGTCTCGGCGGTGAATGGCGGGAGCGGCGGGCGGCTTTCAGACATGGGAACTCCTTGTGATGGGGGCTAGAGCGGCGGGCTTTCAAGTCGAACCGTACCGCCGCTCTATCTCTTTTGTTTGAGCATCGGATTTTCCAAAACCGACACACTGGTCGCTGAAATTCAGGCTGCCTTGCGGACAGAAACGACCGGAAAGTCGATCTCCGTCCTGGCAACCTCATTGACATAGTTGGTCCAGACATTGAGAGCGACATGCTGGACGATCTCGATGATCTGCGCATCGTCGTAGCCTGCGAGCCTGACGGCGCTGAGATCCTCGTCACCGATATGGCCGCGGTCGCGCGCAATCTTGGCGGCGAAAAGCACGGCCGCGGCGGCCTTGGGATCGTTGGACCCGCCCGCACGATTGGCGACCATCTCGGCATCGTCAAGCTTGGCGAGGTTCTTGCCGAGATAGGTATGGGCGGAAAGGCAGTAGCTGCAGCCATTGATCTCGGCGACCGCCAGAGCGATGCGCTCGCGCGTCGGCGCGGGCAGGCGGCCCTTGGCAAGCGCTCCGGACAGACCGAGATAGCCTTCAAGCGCAGCCGGGCTATTGGAAACGAGCCTGAAGAGGTTTGGGACGACGCCGAGTTGCTTCTCGACGGCATGCAGCATCGGCCGCGACGCAGCAGGCGCGGCCTCTATGGACGCGGGTGTAGGGATACGGGGCATCGGCATTCCTTCTCGTTGATCAGCTTCGCCGTCAAACATGGCCCCTTCCATGTTTTGGATGTAGCTGGCATATTTGCAATTGATCCTTCCATTTTTCGGGAGAAGTATGGATCGTCTCGAGGCCATGTCGTTTTTCGTCGCCGCGGTGGAGGCCGGCAGCCTTTCGGCCGCCGGACGCCGTTTCGGCATTCCCCTTGCAACGGTCAGCCGCAAGGTCTCCGACCTGGAGCGGCATCTGAAGACGCGTCTCCTGAACCGCTCGACGCGGCAACTGACGCTGACCGACGCCGGTCACGCCTACCTCGCTGCCTGCCGTCGCATTCTCGACGAGGTCGGCGAGGCCGAGCGGACCGCCGCCGGTGAATACAGCGCCCCGACGGGCGAATTGATCATCACGGCGCCGATCGTCTTTGGCCGCCTGCATGTGCTGCCGGTCGTCACCGGCTTCCTCGCCGTCTACCCCGACGTGGCTATTCGCCTGATGCTCGCCGACCGGATAACCCAGTTGACCGAGGAGCACATCGATCTCGCCGTCCGCATAGGCGAGCTTCCCGACTCGAGCCTGGTGGCCACCCGCATCGGCTCGATCCGGCGCGTTGTTTGCGCGACGCCGGCCTATTTGGCCGAGCACGGCACACCGGAGACCCCGAAAGACCTTGCGTCACACAGCTGCATCACCTTCGAGGGGCTCACCGCTCCCGCCACGTGGACCTTTGCCACCGGCAAGACCGAACTCCCTGTTCCGATCCGCTCACGGCTTCGGGTCAACACCGCGGAAGCGGCGATCGATGCCGCGATTGCCGGCGTCGGCATAACGAGGGTGCTTTCCTATCAGATCACTGCTGCGGTGCGGTCCGGCACACTCCGCACCGTGCTGGAGCCATTCGAGCCGCAGCGATGGCCGGTCAGCCTCGTGCATGCCGGCCAAGGTCTGCTGCCGGTGAAACTGCGTGCGTTCCTCGACTTCGCCGCCCCACGCCTGAAGACGCGGCTCGTGCAGGCGACGTGGCAGGCCTGACGAACGGGGGCCATCGCACCGTTTCCTTTTTCCCGGCGCTTGGTGTAACCAACGCACATTTCCTCACCGGGCACTTCCCACATGCTCCATATCCGCTCGCTGGCGTTCAACCTCGTCTTCTACGTCAATCTGATCGTCCAGATGATCATCTGGACTCCGTACTATTTCCTGTCGCCGCGCCACCGCGCCTGGTTCGTGCCGAAATTCTGGTCGCGCACCAGCATGTGGCTCTACGACAAGATCGCCGGTACCAAGAGCGAGATCACCGGCCAGGAAAACCTGCCCGAGGGTTCCTTCATCCTGGCGCCCAAGCATCAATCCTTCTGGGATGCGATCGCCTTCTTCCCCTTCCTGCAGGATCCGATCTACATCCTGAAACGGGAACTGACCTGGATCCCGTTCTTCGGCTGGTACATCCTGAAAATGCGGATGATCCCGGTCGACCGCGGCAGCCGCTCGAAGGCGTTGAAAGCGGTGGTCGCCGCGACCAAACAGGAGCTGGCGCGCAATCCCCGCCAGCTGATCATCTATCCCGAGGGCACACGCCGGGCGCCGGGCGACGAGCCGGCCTACAAATACGGCATCGTCGAAATCTATGCGCAGCTTGGCATTCCGGTGGTGCCGGTCGCCCATGTCGCCGGCCTCTACTGGCCGCGGCGGAAATTCCTGCGCTATCCCGGCACGATCAAGGCCCGGTTCCTGCCGCCGATCCCGCCGGGGTTGGACAAGCAGGAATTCATGGAACGGCTGATCGGCGAGACGGAAGCCGCCTGCGACCAGCTGCTCGTCGATGCGTCCCGTGCGCCGAACCCGCCGCCCATGCCGCCGACGGCAGTGAAGCGGCTGAGGGAATTGGCCCCGACAACCCGGCTTGAACCGCCCGTCTGACCGGCAAGTCCCTAGGGAATCACAGCCAGCGCCGTGGTCAGAACCAGTGTCGCCGCAAACGTCAGATTGATGATCCGCGAGGCCAGCGGTTTGCGCAGAAAGCGCGCAAACGCGGCACCGGCGAGAAGCCAAATGACATGGATGGCGACGATCATCGAGACGAGGACCGCCAGCCTGAGCCCTGCATCGAGCTCACCGGCGGCCGACGTGCCGGCGAACACGGCGGCAATCGCCACATAGGCTTTCGGGTTGGCGACGGCCAGAAGAAAGCCGCCCAGGAAGGTGGGAAGTGCCGCCCCGCCGGTACGCGCAGCCAGAGGCGGAGCCGTTGCTATCTTGAAGGCGAGGTAGAGGATGTAGGCAGCGGACGCCACCGCCAAAAGCGGTGTGAGCCTCGGCGCAGAGGCAAGCATGGCCGTGATGCCCGTCGCCACGACCAAAAGCACTGCGACCGTGCCAAGGATGATGCCCGAGGCGTAGCGGAGCGAACCGCGCAGACCGAAGGCGGCGCCAACAGCGGTGACGCTTATCGTCGCCGGCCCCGGACTGCCCATCACGACCGTCGATGCCAGCACAAGCGCCAGCAATTGCTGCCATAGTTCCGGATGGGAAAAGACCTGTTCGGCCATCTGTATACCAGTATCCCGACGCGATGCGACCAATCGTATGGCAGGGCAGACCAGGGCGTCTTGAACGATCGTGCGGAGCCATCCGGCGCAGGCCGCGCACGATCCTTGGCTGGCGTTTGAGCCGGCCGCCGCTTCGCGCTAGCTTCTATGCGCTCGCGCTGTCGAGCTCGGCGATATCGTCAGGACTGAGATTCAACGATGCGGCGCGGACGAGGCTGTCGACCTGGTCCAGCGTCGTGGCGCTGGCGATCGGCGCCGTGACGCCGGGCCGCGCGATCACCCAGGCGAGCGCCACGTCCGCCTGCTTGGCCGCGTGACGCGCCGACACCGCGTCGAGTGCCGCCAGGATGCGCATGCCGCGTGCGTTGAGGTAGGACTTCACGTCGTCGCCACGCGCGCTTTTGCCGAGATCGGCTTCGCTGCGGTACTTGCCGCTCAAAAACCCCTTGGCGAGGCTGAAATAGGTGATGACGCCGATATCCTCGGCCATGCACAAATCGCGGAGCGGCCCATCGAAGGCGGCGCGGTCATAGAGATTGTACTCCGGCTGCAGCACCGCGTAGCGCGGCAGGCCCCGCAGGCTTGCCACGTCGAGCGCGGCGCGCAACTGGCCGGCGTCGAGATTGGAGGCACCGACGTGGCGGATCTTGCCTTTTTCGAGCAGCTTTTCGTAGGCGCCGAGCGTTTCCTCGTAGGGGGTGGTCGGGTCCGGCCAGTGCGACAGATAGAGATCGACGACATCGGTCTGCAGCCGCTTCAGCGACGCGTCGATGGACTTTTCTATATAGGCGGCGGAGAGATCTTTCCTGCCCTGCCCCATATCCGACCCGACCTTGGTGATCACCACGACCCTGTCACGATTGCCGCGGCTCTTCATCCATTTGCCGATAATCGTTTCGGATTCGCCGCCCTTGTTGCCGGGAACCCAGCGCGAATAGGAATCGGCGGTGTCGATGGCGTTGAGGCCGGCGCCGACGAAGCGGTCGAGCAGGTCGAAAGAGGTTTTCTCGTCGGCGGTCCAGCCGAAGACGTTGCCACCCAGAACCAGCGGCGCGATGGACAGGTCGGTTTGACCGAGACGACGTTTCTGCAAGACTGATCTCCGTGGGGAATGGAAAGAATGGGGGCGAGAAGCCCTCGCTTAACCTATGTCGCGGCGTGGCAACGTCAAAGGCCTGGCCAACTTTTCCGACCAGCCAGCCTTCACAAAGGCGCGACCGCCGCGCTCGACGTTCCAGCCGATGTCTACTGGCTTTGGCGCCGGTATTCACCAGGCGGCAACCCGACCACGCGGTTGAAAAGCCGGCTGAATGACGCCGTATCCCGGTATCCGACCTGGTAACATATTTCGGCAATGCCGAGCTTGGTGCTTTCAAGAAGTGTTTTCGCGGCCTCAAGGCGCCGGTCCTGAATCCATCGGCCGGGAGTGGTGTGCAATTCATCGAAAAACCGGCGCGCCAGCGTTCGCGGCGACAGACCGAGTTGCGCACCAAGGAACGCAAGGTCGAGCGCTCCGAGCTGTTTTCTGGACAAGGCTTCGAGCCGGTCGCGGAACGCCTCTTGCGTAGGCGGCAGATCGGCGAGCGGGAACTCGTAAGGTGTCTGGATCTGCCGCGACGGTGGCAGCACCAGCAATTTGCGAACCAGGCGCTCCTCCCTGGCGAAGCCAAGATCGCGCAGAATCGCCTTGCCGAGCTCCAGGCCTGAAAAGCCGCCGCCGCAAGTGTAGATCCGTCCGTCCCCGATCAGCACACGTGAAGCGTCCCACCGCACTTTTGGAAAGCGGCGCTGGGCATCCGTCTTCAGCCACCAGGAGATCGTCGCGCGCTTTCGGTCGAGAAGACCGGCGTCTGCCAGGAAGTAACCGGCCCCGCAATGCGCGGCGATGATGGCGCCGTCGCGCTGCGCGCTTGCGATAAGCGGTGCGGCGTGGCGGCTCTCTTCCTCCAGCGCGGCAACAAGCTCCGGGATTTGCATGCCGGGCATGGCCAGCAGGATCAGCAGGTCCATGCGCTGCGAGGGTTTGCGTCTGGTGTGAAAGGAGATCCCAGGCGTCGTCGTGGCGTCAGCCTGCCGCGCCACGAATTCGAAGGAAATCGCCGGCGCGCCGCGAATGGTGTTCACCAGCTCGAACATTTCGACAAGTGTCGCGGCGACGGCCGAATAGAAGGTCGACGGCAGCCAGATCACGGCATGGAGGGGGCGGTTGTCCAAGATGCCTCCTTTGAACAGCTATGGCAAGTTTAGCATATAGATTGTCAAATCTGCCAATTCCGATTTTTGCCAGCCACCTTAGGTTCCGCGACACCGATGCAAACACCGGTGCTGCAATCTGGTGACGTCCAGGCTGCTTGCCCCAGATCGCCCGTTACTGGAGACCAACATGAAAGCAATTGTATTCGACGCAATCGGCTCGCCGCGGGACGTGCTCTATCTCGGCGACGTGCCCATGCCGCGAATTGGCGACGGCGAGGTGCTGGTCAGGATGGTCTCCGCCTCGGTCAACCCTGGCGACTTCCTGTTCATCCAGAACCTCTACCCCGAACCGAAGAAGCCGCATTTCCCCCGGCAGGTGGCCGGAAACCATGGCGCCGGCGTTGTCGAGGCCGTTGGCGCGAACGTCGCTTTGAAACCGGGCACGCTTGTCGCGTTCAGCTACTACGACAGCTGGGCCGAATATGCGGCCGTTCCGGCCGAATGGCTGATCCCGCTGCCCGCCGACTATCCGCTCGAACGCGCCGGGCAGATGGTGAATCCCATCACCGCCTGGGACCTCTTGGCGGACTCCCGCGTGCAGCCTGGACAGTGGCTGGCCGTCACGGCCGGCTATTCATCGGTTTCGACGATGGTGATGCAGTTTGCCCAACGGCGCGGCATCAAGGTGATCGCGCTCGTGCGACGCTCTCACGACAGGCTGGACCTGAAGCGGCTTGGTGCTACGGCCATCCTCGATCTGTCTGGTTTGAAGGTCGGTATCAGGGAAGCAGTCATGGAAATGACCGATGGCGCCGGGCTGAACGGGATCATCGATAATGTCGGCGGACCCGTCAGTGGCGAATTGATCCGCGCCCTCGCGATGGGCGGGCAGATGGTCATCAATGGCGGCATGAGCGCCGAGCGTTTCGAACTGCACAATTTCGACGTGCTGCTGAGCGGCGTCGAGATCAGGGCAAATATCTACCGCTACTTCTTTTCGCCGCCTGTCGAAGCCGACCGGCCAGTATTGCACGAGATTGTCGATACCTTCGGCCAACCCGATTTCCATGTCCCTGTCGGCGGCATCCATCCGCTGTCGGAGTTCAAGCTCGCCGTGACAAACAGCCTGGACCGCACCGATCTCGGAAAACAGATTTTCAGGATGTAGCCCGGACCATCACCCGAACCGAAGGTCAGCGAAAAAGTGGGAACCGGTTTTCGGAAAAGATCATGGTCAACAGCGAAAGCGATCACGACCCGATCCGTTTCGCCACCTCTTCCAGCCAGTGGTCGCGGATCCCCAGCGCCTCGAGGTGCTCCAGCGTGCTGAGCACATAATCCTCGTTCTTTCCCGACTGTCCGACGGCGCCGGAAACGACGGTCGCCGCATCAGCCGCATCGAGCGCGCCGGCATATTGCTCGTGGGCACGGTCGACGACATAGGCGACCGCCGAGACCGTCTCGCCGCCGTTCGTATCGCCCCCGTTCATACCGCCACCGTCGAGCCGAATGCTAAGTGTGCGCTCGAGATAGACATTGGTGACCAGCTCGCGCTCGCGCAGATAGCTGATGACCTCGTTGCGCAGATCGCCGGGGACGCGGAAAGCCAGCCCGATGCAGGAGCCGCCACGGTCGAGGCCGAGCACCAGGCCGGGCCGTTCGCGTGTGCCGCGATGCACGAAGGAGTAGACGCACAGCGACCGGCGATAGCCGTGAAGGCGGGCGCGCCGCGTCTCGACATGCGCAAATCCCGGCCGCCAGATCAGCGAGCCGTAGCCAAAAACCCAAAAATCGCCCATATCGCCAAGCCTGGTTGCAGCACCGCACTGGAATCGGTGTTTTTAAAATCCGTCTCCGTCTACCCGATGTTGCCGGAAACGACAGTCCCCTCTGCAACACGCGTTAACGAGAGCCGCAGCATGACGTCAAGTGACGAGCGCCCGCCGAATTTTCGCCGCCGCCTCTTCTGGCTTGGCGCTTTCATCGTCGTGCTGTTCGGCCTCTACAGCGCCGGCTGGTTCTACCTGGCAGACAAGGTCAAGAGCGAAGCCGCCAAAGCAGTCACCGAGCTCAACGGCAATGGCATCGAGGCGGACTGCGCCAATCTCACGGTTAGCGGCTATCCCTCGAGCTTCGCCATTTCCTGCGACAGTCTGGCTTATCAGGACGACACCAGGAACGTCGCAGCCTCGCTCGGCAGTCTCAACGCGGTTACGCACATCACCCAAATCCTGTCGCCTGGCGCCGACTTGCGCGGACCGCTCAGGACCTCAGCCCCGGGGATGACGCCGCTGTGGATCGACTGGGATAATCTGCGAGCGAACCTGAAATTGTCCTGGCCGCTGCCCCGGGGCGTTTCACTGGAGGCAGAGGGCCTGTCCGGCCAGACCGATCCGGCGGATGGCACAGATCCGGTCGAGCTGTTCAGCGCCGGGACGGCGGCCGGACAATTGCGTCCGAACGGTCAGGACATCGACTATGCCGGGAGTTTTACCGATCTCGAAATCGATCCAGGGGCGATCGATGGCCGCGTGTTGCCGCCGCTCGACGGCAGCGGCGACGTGACGCTGAAGAACGGCGTGGCGCTGATCAAGACGCAGCCAAGGAGCTTGCGCGGCCAGGCGGTCGATATCGGCAAGCTCGATCTATCGTCGGGGACCGCGCGCGTCACCGTCTCCGGACCAGTTTCGGTCGATGCCGATGGGCTGATCGACGCCGACCTGATGATCAAGCTCAGTGACCCGAAGGCCGTGGCGGCCATCCTCGGCAAGGCCATTCCCGAGCAGAAGAGCCAGATCAAAACCGGCTTTGCCGGGCTGGCGCTGCTTGGCAACGAACCGTCGATGCCCCTCAAGATCGTCAAGGGCAAGGCCTCGCTCGGTTTTATCCCGCTGGGCAGGATCAAACCGGTCGATTAGACCCATGATTGCGAATCCTCCAGTTCGGAAAAGATCACGGTCAAACAGGAAGATAAATGAACAGCCCGGTGAAGCTCCTGAGTGTTGGCGCGCTGACGCTCGATACGATCCTTCGCGTCGACACGCTTCCGACACGTCAGGGCAAGTTCATCGCGTCCGACGGCGTCCAGATCGCCTCGGGCATGGCTTCGAGCGCGGCCTGCGCCGCGCGCCGCCTCGGCGCGGACGTATCGCTGTGGGCGAGCGCGGGGGACGACTCCGTCGGCGATCAGCTGGTCGCCGGGATCGAGGCCGAGGGCGTCGATTGCAGCTTTGTCCGGCGCGTCAGCGGCGCGCGGTCGGCACTGTCGGCCATCTTGGTCGACACGCATGGCGAGCGCATCATCGTTCCTTTCTATGACAAGCTCGCCCAGGCCGACCCCGAGGCGCTCCCCACCCAGATCTCACCGCATTCGACGCCGTCCTGGTCGACGTGCGCTGGCCGGGCGCAGCAGCTGTGGCGCTGGCGGCGGCGCGCGCAATCGGCCGTCCGGCCATACTGGACGCCGACACCGCGCCACGGGACGTGCTGGAACGTCTGTTTCCGCTGGCCTCGCACGTCGTCGCGTCGGAGCCGGCAGCGTTCATCCTCTGCGGCGAGGAGCAAGGCCCGCAAAGGGCCTGTGAAGCGCTGGCCAGACGCATCGATGCATTTGTCGCGGTGACGGGCGGCGCTGCGGGAAGCTGGTGGTTCGACCGCTCGGCGGGTTCCGTGCGCCATGTCGCGGCGCCAAGGATCAAGGCAGTGGATACGCTTGCCGCCGGCGACGTATTTCACGGCGCCTTTGCCGTCGGGCTGGCGGAGGCGATGCCGATCGAACGGACATTACGCTTTGCCAGCGCCGCCGCCGCGCTCAAATGCCTGCGCTTCGGCGGCAGGCTGGGCGCGCCGGACAGGGCCGAGACGCTGGCCATGATGGCGGCTCACTGGCCGGCGGACTAACGGCCTGGCGGTCGAGACAGGCTACTGTTTGGCTGGATGCTCGACCGCCTGCCGGCCAAAGTCCGGTACGTCGATGTCCTGGCCGGCCTCGATGATCGAGCGACGGACGGCGCGGGTGCGGGTGAACAGGTCGAACAGCTTTTCGCCGTCACCCCAGCGGATCGCCCGCTGCAGCGAGGCCAGATCTTCCGAGAACCGCGCCAGCATTTCGAGGATGGCATCCTTGTTGTGCAGGCAGACATCCCGCCACATGGTCGGGTCGGAAGCGGCAAGGCGCGTGAAGTCGCGAAAGCCGGAGGCTGAATATTTGATGACCTCGGATTTCGTCACCGACTCCAGGTCGTCGGCAGTGCCGACGATGTTGTAGGCGATGATGTGCGGCAGATGCGAGACGATGGCCAGTGTCATGTCGTGATGCTGGGGATCCATCGTGTCGATGTTGGAGCCGCAGCGGCGCCAGAATTCCGAGAGTCTTTCCAGCGCCTCGGGATCCGTGCCGGGCAACGGCGTGAAGATGCACCAGCGGTTTTCGAACAGTTCGGCAAAGCCGGCGTCCGGGCCCGATTTTTCAGTGCCGGCCAACGGATGGCCGGGGATGAAATGCACGCCATCAGGCACATGCGGTTGCATCTGCGCAATGACCGATGCCTTGGTCGAGCCGACATCGGTGAGGATGGCGCCCTGCTTTAGCGCCGGTGCGATTTCCTCGGCGACCTCGCCCGAAGAGCCGACCGGCACCGAAACGATAACCAGGTCGGCATCGCGGACCGCCTCTTTCGCGTCCATCGTGTAGGAGGAGCCGAGGCCGAGTTCGCTTGCCCGCGCCAGCGTCGTTTCGCTGCGTGTCGAGATGGCGACGTGGCGGGCCAGACCTTCGCGGTGGATGACGCGGGCCAGCGACGAGCCGATCAGGCCGATGCCGACCAGCGCGATCTTTTCGAACATCGGTGATGTCATTGTTTCAGCTTTTCGGGGGTTTCAGCTTTTCAGAAATGTCGTGAGTGCGGCGACAACGCCGCGATTGGCCTCTTCGGTGCCGATGCTCATGCGCAGTGCATTCGGGAAGCCGTAGCCGGAGACGCGCCGCAAAATGTAGCCGCGCGCGGAGAGGTAATCGTCCGCAGCTGCCGCCGAATGTTTTTTGTCCTCGGGAAAATGGATGAGGACGAAATTGCCGACGCTCGGCGTCACCCGTAGCCCGAGCTTGGTCAATTCCTCGCTCACCCATGACAGCCAGGTCTCGTTATGCGCCACGCTGCGCTCGACATGGGCACGATCGCGGATCGCTGCAATGCCGGCCTCGATCGCCGTCGCGTTGACGTTGAAGGGACCCCGCACGCGGTTGATCGCGTCGATGATATGCATCGGCGCGTACATCCAGCCAATCCGCGCGCCGCCGAGGCCGAGCTTTGAGAAGGTGCGGGTCATGACCACGTTTTCCGCGCCAGCCACCAGTTCGACGCCGGCTTCATAGTCGTTGCGGCGGACATATTCGGCATAGGCGCCATCCAGCACCAGAAGCACGTTTCGAGGCAGGCCGGCATGCAGGCGGCGCACCTCCTGGAACGGCAAATAGGTGCCGGTCGGGTTGTTGGGATTGGCGAGGAAGATGATCCTGGTGCGCGGCGTCACCGCAGCGAGGATCGCATCGACGTCGGCGCGCTCATTGGTTTCCTGGACCGACACCGGGACAGCACCTGCCGACTGGATGTAGATCTTGTAGACCATGAAGGCGTGTTCGGTGATGACAGCTTCATCGCCGGGCGCGAGGTAGGTCTGCGCAAGCAGGCCCAGAATCTCATCGGAACCGTTGGAACAGACGATGTTCGCAGGGTTGAGGCCATGCACCTCGGCGATCGCCTCCCGCAGGCGCCTGGCGGTGCCATCGGGATATATGTCGAGTTTGGCCGCGACGTCACGCGCGGCTTCTATCGCCTTCGGCGAGGGGCCGAGCGGGTTCTCGTTCGACGACAATTTATGGACCTTGGCAACGCCGGCCGGCGCCGTGCTTTTGCCCGGCACATAGGCTTCGATGTCAATGATCCCCGCGCGGGGCGTTGGACGTGCCTGATCCGATGCCTGGTTCATATTGCAAAAATCCGTCGAGAACGCTTCCGCCTGGGGAAGCCGCAGCGGAAATACAAGCCGTGGCCTGGAATGTCGAGAGGCGGCTATCATGGGTGAACGACTGGCATGGGTGAGCGACTGGCCGTTGACGCCGGGCCGCGCCGGTCCTAGAAGAAAGGCGAAATCCCGTGGTGATTTGGCCGGTCGGCTTGCAGCCACGTTAAACAACTCGCTAAAGGGCCGTTTGCATCCTGTAACCGGCTTTGCGAAGGCGATGCCGGTTTTTTGTTGTCCGTAGCCGGCCGGACAATCGCATCGACCCGAAAATCGGTATCGATTTTCGGAAAAGCGCGATGGGTTGATGTAAGAGGATGCGATGGTCGCGCTACGCACTAAAAGAACCAACAACGAGGCCGACGAGCCGTCGAGCCCCGTGTTGCGTTTCGGTGCCGACAAGCCGCTCAAGCTCGACGCCGGCACGCTGCTGTCACCGTTCCAGATTGCCTACAAGACCTACGGCACGCTCAACGACGCCCGCTCCAACGCCATCCTCGTCTGCCATGCGCTGACCGGCGACCAGCATGTCGCCAGCACCAATCCGGTGACCGGCAAGCCGGGCTGGTGGGAGGTGCTGATCGGCCCCGGCAAGATCATCGACACCAGCCGCTTCTTCGTCATCTGCTCAAACGTCATCGGCGGCTGCCTCGGCTCCACCGGCCCCGCCTCGACCAATCCCGCCACCGGCAAACCCTACGGGCTCGACCTGCCGATCATCACCATCCGCGACATGGTGCGGGCGCAGTTGATGCTGGTCGACCATTTCGGCATCGAAAAACTGTTCTCGGTGCTTGGCGGCTCGATGGGCGGCATGCAGGTGCTGCAATGGGCGTCGAGCTACCCGGAGCGCGTTTTCTCGGCACTGCCGATCGCCACCGGCGCGCGCCATTCCTCGCAGAACATCGCTTTCCATGAGGTCGGCCGGCAAGCGGTGATGGCCGATCCGGACTGGCATGGCGGCAAATATTTCGAGCAGGGCAAGCGCCCGGAAAAGGGGCTGGCTGTGGCGCGCATGGCCGCTCACATCACCTATCTGTCGGAAGCGGCCCTGCACCGGAAGTTTGGCCGCAACCTGCAGGATCGTGAAGCGCTCACCTTCGGTTTCGACGCCGACTTCCAGATCGAGAGCTATCTGCGCCATCAAGGCATGACCTTCGTCGACCGCTTCGACGCCAACTCCTATCTCTACATGACCCGGGCGATGGACTATTTCGACCTCGCCGCCGACCATGGCGGACGGCTGGCCGACGCCTTTGCCGGCACCAAGACCCGTTTCTGCCTGGTCTCCTTCACCAGCGACTGGCTGTTCCCGACCGAGGAGAGCCGCTCGGTGGTTCACGCGCTGAACGCGGCCGGCGCCTCGGTGTCCTTTGTCGAGATCGAGACCGATCGCGGCCATGACGCCTTCCTGCTCGACGAGCCGGAGCTGTTTGCCGCAATCAACGGCTTCATCGCCTCGGCGGCCCGCGCCAGGGGGCTCGGCGCATGACCTCTGACGTTTGCAGGCCTTCCGGACCGGGATCATGCGCCAGGCATTCGCGCATGACGCCGAAAAGTTGCAGACTTTTCGGATCAGGATCATGCGCCAGGCAAAAGGCACGATCATGAGTGTCAACCACGCCCAGCGCGTCGACCTCGAAGTCGTCGCCGATCTCATCCCGGCGCAGGCGCGGGTGCTCGACGTCGGCTCCGGCGATGGTCTGCTGCTCGAATTGCTGCAGGCGACGAAGCAGGTCGACGGCCGCGGGATGGAACTGTCGCAACGTGGTGTCAACGAATGCGTGGCGCGCGGCCTATCCGTCATCCAGGGCGACGCCGACAAGGACCTCAAATTCTATCCCGACAAGGGTTTTGACTTCGTCGTCCTGTCGCAGACCTTGCAGGCGACCCGCAACCCGAAGCTGGTGCTCGACGAGTTGCTCAGGATCGGCAAGCACGCCATCGTCTCCTTCCCCAATTTCGGCCACTGGCGGGTGCGCCTTTCGCTGTTCCTCGACGGGCGGATGCCGGTGACCAAGGACCTGCCATACTCCTGGTACGACACGCCCAACATCCATTTCTGCACCATCCGCGACTTCGTCAATCTCTGCGATGAGCTCGGCGCAACGGTGGAAAAGGCAACCGCGCTCGACGCCAATGGCCAGAAAATCGGTCTGTCGATGCCGTGGTGGTTCTGGAATTTCTTCGGCCAGCAAGCGGTGTTCTTGTTGAGACGATGACGGCCGCATTTCATCCTATCCGAGCACGTCGGTGGCCTTGTGCGGGTGCTGGACGCCGTCGACCAGGACCACATCGGACTGGGAATTCTCGGTGCGCAGGGGCAATATCTCCTGATAGGCGGGCGACTGGTACCATCCGCGCGCATGCTGCATGTCCGGAAATTCGATGATTACGAGGTGCCCCGGCCAGGTGTTTTCAACCACTTCCACCTCGCTGCCATGCACAATATAGCGCCCGCTAAACGGCTCCAGCGTTGCATCGATTTTCTGCAAATATTCGACAATCTGCGGCCCTAACGTGACTTGGTGCATATGGGCAACGGCGTAAGCGGTCATGGCTGAGATCCTTGCTGATCGAAGCCAACAATAGGCGGCTTCACGAACGACAATTGCCTATGCGCCCTACGGTGGTCGATTACCTCTGAAGTTATAAGAATGCATACAGGACCAACTCAGCGCATGACCCCTGAAGATTGTAGGCTTTCCGGACCGGCATCATGCGCCAGGCATTCGCGCGTGACTCCGAAAAGTTGCAGACTTTTCGGACCGGCATCATGCGCTAGCCAAAGGCACGATCATGAGTGTCAATCACGCCCAGCGCGTCGACCTCGAAGTCGTCGCCGACCTCATCCCGGCGCAGGCACGGGTGCTGGACGTCGGCTCCGGTGATGGCCTACTGCTCGAATTGCTGCAGGCGACGAAGCGACTTCGTCAACCTCTGCGACGAGCTCGGCGCGACGGTGGAAAAGGTAACCGCGCTCGACGCCAATGGCCAGAAAATCGGTCTGTCGATGCCGTGCTGGTTCTGGAATTTCTTCGGCCAGCAAGCGGTGTTCCTGCTGAAACGGTAGCTCGCTCCAAGGATTGCAGTGTTTCTTGATCAGCAGGCGTTGCTATGTATAACTAACCTGAACCGGTATCGTCGCGAGCCGCGTCGAACAAAGTGACCTCTGATAAATTTTGCGGTGTAAAGATGGTTGAAGAACAGCCAACTTATTCCCTCGTTGTGGAAATGGATAACGCCAAGTCGATCGACTGGGACGAGATCGGCGTTGGGTTGACTGCCTTGGCTCGAGAAATCGCCGTGGTTTCCTCAGCTGGTCTTGCAAGACCGCAGGTTGTCATCTCCCACGGCGGGCGAGATGAGGACGCCGCCTCGCTGCGTAGCAGTATCACAATTGAAGCGCCGCAGTTGGAACGGGTTGCCGACCTGATCTTCACCGCTTGCCCAGGCGGTCGATATTACGACCTCAAGAACAACGGCATCCTGTCAACCAATGGAGATATCGTCATCTTCGTCGACTCGGATACCGTGGCAGAATCGGGCTGGCTCCCAACTCTGCTTGACCCGTTTCAAGATCCTGAAATTATTTGCGTGAACGGATATACATATCTTTCGTACGATGATTTCTTTTCCAGGACGTTCGCGCTGCTTTGGTTTTTCCCTATGCCTGAGGCAGATGCACGATTTGCTAACAAGCGAGCGATCAACGCCAATAACAGTGCCTTTCGGCGCGACTGGATTGTCAGCCATCCCTTTGCGAAACACAATGGATTCAAGGTTTCTTGCACTCTGCTGACGCATGAGCTTCGACGTGAAGGCCACAAAATTCTGAACGTCAACGCACGCGTCTATCATTACTCGCCACGTGGTTGGCGGTTCTTTTTCTGGCGCGCGTTGGTAACAGGCCGCGATGCCGACCGGAAGTTTGTGGAGCTGAAGTCGCCCAGCCGCACGCAGCGGATTGTGAAATCGTTCAGCCGATGGTTCACCATGTCGTGGCGCACAATGCGACGCGTAACTGGCCATGCCCGCCAGACAGGCATGCCGCTTTGGCAAATTCCATTTTCCCTGATTGTCGGTCTGGCATTCTACAGCTTGGCGTTTTGGGGCCAACTCAGTTTCGCTGCGGGTCTCGTTGGCGATGAAATCGAAGTCGTGCCTGATTATGTCGGACATAGTTAGGCGCTGCTGCGTTCGTGGTTTCGGTCGTTTCTTTGAATGGATTAGGAAGCGGCCACCAAACGGCTTTAGCGTGGCATCAAGAATTCGCCAATGCCCGACGAGTTCCGCCGCAATAACTTGTGATGACATGATCGCTTCTTTTTTGTAGCGTCGAATCGAACGCAATCCTGGGGGCGGGCATGGAAACGAACATCCAATCCATTCGATGGCTGTGGAACGCGGGGCGTAGCTGAGGCGACATGCCCGAGATGGACCCTGCTCCACTCATCACGGTGATCACGCCGACCCACAATCGGCGTAGCACGGTCTTGCGCGCCGTGGAGAGCGTGCTTGCGCAGAATCTTACCCGCTTCGAGCACATTGTCGTCGACGACGGCTCGACCGATGGCACGGAAGCGGCGCTGGCTGCCATCCGCGACCCTCGCCTTATTTATGTCGGCGCGAAATGGCGAGGCGCCAACGCCGCCCGCAATGCCGGCATTGAACGGGCGCGGGCGCCTGTGGTGACATTCCTGGATTCCGACGACGTCTACTTGCCGAACCGGCTGGAGCGGACACTGGCGTGGTTCGAGGAGAATCCGACGCTTGAAGTGCTCATCAGTTCGTTCGTGTCCCTGAAGGGCGACCGCAGCAGCAAATGCATCAACCGCGGCGCGTTCCTGACACGGAACACGCTGGAAAGGGCGTTGGTCGCGCAGACGATCTTCATAGCCGGATCGGCGATTACCGCCCGGCGAGAGGCCTTGCTGGCGATCGGCGGCTATGACAGCGACATAGCACGGATGCAGGATCGCGAGTTGCTGTTGCGCTTCGCCGGGCGCAGTGGCGCGCAACTGTCCGAAGAGGTCGACTGGAAAAAGTACAATTCGGAGAATTCGATTTCGCGACAACGCGACGGCTATGTCGAAGCCTACGCAAACCTGATCTGCAAACACCCCTACATCATCGACCGTTATCCCGACATTCCGCCTTACATGATCGCACGGCAGATCATCGCCGATACGATTAAGGGCAGGATTTCGCAGGCATTTGCCGGTTATCTGGCCAACCGGTCGTCGAAAGCGCTCGGCTACTCGCTGCCGCAACTGTTGCGCGGCTATGTCGGCGGCCGGCGCTGGCGTCGTGATCTCTACGATGAGTTCCGCACCAAATATGGCGCACGGCCAGCCTAGAGCGCTTCCTCGTTTCACGGAAACGCCGAACCGATCTAAGTATTTGTTTTTACGCAATTCCGGACGGAAAACCGCTCCGCACTTTTCCTGGAATTGCTCCAGAGCCAACCAGAAGCTCATCGGTTAAGTTCCGGAAAATACGGATCGGAGAAAAACCGCCGGCCGCGCTCGCCTTGCAAACAGTCGACTGGTGCTGCCGCGCCGATCCGGATCGTTCCGGGACCGGCCTTGGGATCAGCCCAAGGGTCGGCAACACCGCTTACCTCTAGGACCAGCTTGCGGCGTATGGCGGTCACGAATTCGGAAGCGGCGTAGACCGGCAGCACGAAAGAGCCAGGCCCGCCGGTAACGCACTCGGCATAGTATTGGTCGAGATGGCTGAAGCTGGGCGATGGGCTGATCAGGATCGGCAGGCCGTTGATGACGATGCCGTTTGCCACCGCGGCGTCGCGTGTCGTGGTGACGGGCATGCCGATGTTGTTGGGGCCATCGCCTGAAATGTCGATCACCCTGCGTGTCGCGTCGAAAGCGGTTCCACCGAGAAGCTTCGCGCCGAAGGCGAGCGCACCAGAAATCGAGGTGCCGCGAAAGCTCCTGAACGGGCGGGCCTCGATCTTGTCGGCAAAAGCGCTGGCGCTCTCGGCGTTGTCGATGACCTGCCAGGCAATGAGCGCATCGTCGCGGACGGTGCCTGCCCATTCGAAATAGGCGAGCGCGATGCGGCCCTTCACACCCGAGCGTACCGCCTTGATGAAGTCGGGATGGCGCAGCGCCTCGACATAGCCGGCGCGCTGCAGGGCGAATTCCCTTTCGTCCATCGAGTGCGAAATGTCGACCGCCAGCACCAGTTCGACGTCCACGGCAATGGTATCGGCAGGCGCGGCCAGTGGTGCGGCCTGAGCCCAGGCAAGGCAGGCAAGCAGGCTAATGCATGTCGCCCAAAAGTGCGCAGCGGTTCTGGGGTAACGACATGCATAGAAACAAAGACTTAAAGCGTGTCGCATGAATCTCTTCAACGGGACGCGCTTTAAGCGCGTCAAGCATGGGTTCAACGCCGCAGACCTCCGAGCGATACCGGCAATCTTTCGCTGCGATCACGGCGAAATAAAGCTTGGCTGGGATGGCCGGCTATGTCTCTTGGTAGGCTGCGGCGACGGCCGGGGGAGGCTCGATCGCGCCGGCCCTGACACGGACTGGCTTGAGGGCTGGTCGGCCGACATCTCTCACGATCGCCAAAGAGCGCGGAAAGAATTCACTGTTATGTTGGCCACGGCCGATATTGAGGATCGCGGCGTCGGCAAGACGGGCCTCCAGCATCGACAGCACCCGCCTCAGCGTCGCGCCGTCGAACGTGTCCAAAGCCTCGTCGATGATCACCCATTTCGGCTGCCGCAGGACCAGCCGGGCAAAGGCAAGCAGGCGCTGCTCGTCATCGCTCAATTCACGCTCCCAGCGCGCGGAGCGGTCGAGCGAGGAGGACAGACGCTCGAGGCCGACGTCGGCGAGCACCGCCGAGATCTCGGCATCGCTGACAGCGGCATTAGCGTGGTCGAGCACCTCGCGCAGTGTGCCGAGCGGAAAATAGGGCTTGCGGGGAACGAAGGCGGGCACCTCTCCGGCCGGCATGCCGATCCGTCCGTTTCCCCACGGCCACAGACCGGCAATGGCGCGAAAGAACAGCGTCTTGCCGGCGCGCGGATCGCCAGTGATCATGACGCGCTCGCCGGCGCGGATTTCGACATGGGCCTCGGCCAGCTTCGTGCATCCATCCCGCGATGCAATCTCAAGGTTCTCGAATGTCAGCCTGCCATTCGGGTTTTCGCCGATCGTGATGCGTTCTTCGGTGTCGTGCAGCACATCCGTTTCAACAAGCGCGATGCGGAAATCGGCGACGCGCATCAGCGTGGCGCGCCAATCGGCGATACCGCCGATATTGTTGATGAACCAGCGCAACGAGGAATGCACCTGGTTGAAGGCGCCGACAGCCATCATCAGCCCGCCGAAGCTGATATCGCCGGCGAAATAGACCGGCGAGGCGACGAGGATCGGCGCGACGACGGTGATCCAGCCATAGGTATCGGTCACCCAGGAAAGATTGATCTGGGCGCTGTAGATGCGCCGCATCGCGCCCAGCACCGTGCCGAGGTCGAACTCCAGCCGTCGTCTCGCGTCGGCCTCGCCGTGCGCTAGCGCTATGGCATCGACATTCTCGTTGACGCGGACCACCGAGGAGCGCAGCTCCGCTTCACGCGTATAGCGGTCGCTGTTGAAGCGGATGAGCGGCCGTCCGACCAGCCAGCTCAGCCAGGAGGCGGTGCCGGCATAGAGGATCGCGGCCCACACCATGTAGCCCGGAATGGCCAGCGAATAGCCGCCAATATGGAAAACGAAGCCCGAAGACAGCGACCATAAGACGCCGACGAAGGAAACAAGCAGAATGAACGACTGCAATAGCCCGATGCCGAGACCGGTAGAAAGATCGGAGAGATGCCCGGCATCCTGCTGCAGGCGCTGGTCGGGGTTGACGCCGATGGCACCGGCGTTGGCGAGCCGGAAGGCGCGCGCCGGCCGCATCCATTCGCCGATCAGGTCGAGGGTCAACGCCTCACGCAGCTTCAGCCGGATCATCTGGTCGAGCCAGGTCTGGCCGACATTGAGCACCACAAGCCCGCCGGCGATGGCGGCAAAGATCATAAGCTGGTGTAGGAAACCCTGCATGTCGCGCCGCGCCAGCGCGTCGTAGAAGGGCTCGTTCCAACGATTGAGCAGGACCTGCCCGATCGAGGTTGCCACAATGACGGCGACTATGCCGATGCAGGACCAGTGCAGTTGCTTGCGGATCGGCGAGGTACCCAGCGCCAGCTTGATTGTCGCCAGTTGGTCGCGCAGGCTGCTGGCCTCGATCGACGCGGCAACCGGCTTGGCCCTGGCCTCGACATCCGGATGATCAGCCATTGATGAAGTCCTTGAATTCGAAAAGCGGTGCTGAAACCGGCGAACAAGTCGACTCTATCGGGTAGCGAGCCCGTCCTCGACAGATAGGTGAGAAAAAGCGCGATTCCGATCACGAAAATGTCATCGACGGACTGGCAATGTTATGGTCCCGGCCCGCGCTAACCGGCCGAGCCTTGTGGCGCCGTGCGGGGAGAAAACCGGCACGAAGACGCGGCGAGAGGCGCGCTGGACGACTGGCACGCCCTGATAGAGCCGCTTCTGCGCCTCGACCACGATGACGCCGGAAAAGATCGGCCAGAGCCTGCGGCCGGCGCGTTCCAGCACGTTGTGGAGCTGCATCATGAAGCGTCGCCGCGATGGTGGGAAAAACAGCGCATCGGACCAGGCGGCGGGCGTGAAGTTTGCTTCGCGCAGCAATTCGGTGAGCTGGCCGCGCGAGAAAGGCCGGCCGCTGCCGAACGGCGTATGCTCGAAACGGGCCCAGACACCGCGCCGGTTTGGCACGACGATGACGACGCGGCCGGCGGGCGACAGCACCCGCCAGATTTCGTTCAGCGTCTCGCGCGGGTTCTCGGCATGTTCGAGTGAATGGACGAGCAGCATGCGGTCGATGGAAGCATCGACCAGCGGCAATTCCTCATCGAAGACCAGCGCAGTCGCGGTCGGCCCCGTGGCCGGCCAGACCACCGCGCCTTGCGTCGCCGGCATGAAGGCAAAGACACGCTCCGCATCGGTGCCGAATCGCTCCAGCCACGGCAAGGTGTAGCCAAGGCCAACCAGCCGCTCATTGGGCACTACAGCCCATATCGAAGACAACGCCATGGTGATCGAGCGTTCGGCCAATTGCCCGAGCGTGGTCGAATAGAAAGAGCGGAGATCGACGATATCGGAATGCATGCGCGGGACGGTATCTTCGATGCAGTCCAAGTTCAACAAAGGCGGATGACATCCGCGGGCAAGCGCCCTATGTCTGCGGCGATAAAGGAGAGATGCGATGCCGGTCGAAATCGAACAGTTCATGTGCCGCAGCGACAATTTCGGTGTGCTGGTGCACGACCCCAAAAGCGGCCAGACCGCGATTATCGACGCGCCGGAGGAGGCGCCGATCCTGGCTGCGATCGAGCGTACCGGCTGGACGCCGACGATGATCCTGACCACCCATCACCATGTCGACCATGTCGAAGCCAATCTGGCGCTGAAGGAACGTTTCAAGCTGCGCATCGTCGGGCCGGAGGCGGAAAAGGCCAAGATCCCCGGCATCGACGAAACCGTGGAGCAAGGCTCGGTCATCCACCTCGGCGAGGAGAGGATCGACGTGATCGCCACGCCCGGCCACACGGCGGGCCATGTCTCCTATCATCTGCCGGCATCGAAAGTGGCGTTCACCGCCGACACGCTGTTCGCGCTCGGCTGCGGCCGACTGTTCGAATGCAAGCCGCCGGTGATGTACGATTCGTTGAAGAAGCTCGCGGCACTTCCGGCCGAGACGGTCGTCTATTGCGGCCATGAATACACGCTTTCCAACGCCCGCTTCGCGCTGACCGTCGACCCGACCAATTCGGCACTGAAGGAACGCGCCGCGAAAATCGAGGCGCTGCGCGCCGATGGCAAGCCGACGCTGCCAACCACGATCGGCGAGGAACTGTCGACCAATCCGTTCCTGCGCTGGCATGATCCGGCAATCCGCAAGCATCTCGGCATGGAGAAAGCATCCGACGTCGAAGTGTTCGCCGAGATACGCAAGCGCAAGGATAATTTCTGAGCGCCATTGATGGTCTGGAAACCGTGACCACCTCCGCCGAAATCATCGCAACGCTCGGCCTGAAACCGCATCCGGAAGGCGGCTGGTATGCCGAGACCTTCCGCGATGGCGTGGAGGGTGCGCGCGGCCATTCGACCGCGATTTATTTCCTGCTGGAGCAAGAGCAACTGTCGGCCTGGCACCGCGTCAAGGATGCGGCCGAGGTCTGGCACTTCTATGCCGGCGCCCCGCTGGCGCTGTCGATGCATGAGGAAGACGGCCCGGTGGTCGAGCAGGTGCTCGGCACGGCACTGGCGGCGGGCGAGCGGCCGCAGATCGTCGTGCCGGCAGGCTGGTGGCAGTCGGCACATAGCCTGGGCGAATGGACGCTGGTCGGCTGCACCGTGGCGCCGGGCTTCGATTTCGCGGCCTTCGAGCTGGCCGCACCAGGCTGGAGTCCTAACCCAGCAGGAAACCCATCGTGATCCCCAGTTGGGCGGCGTAATATAGCGCCCAGACCGCGTAGCGCATCCAGGCGCGGTGCGGCGAGATGGCGGACAGCAGGAACTTTTCCGAGGCGAGCAGCCCGTCGGACGCCATGAACAGCACGGCGCCGCCGATAACCCAGACATTGCTCAGGGTGAGTGCTGAAATCCCCATAGCAAGGATTGCCGCGATATAGACGCTGACGGGAAGGCGCAAGGCGGGACCGACGCGGCGCCAGAGCGCAAAAAGCATGGCGAGCGCGAAGACGATCATTGCCACGGCAATCGCCGCACGCCACGGCTCGGCCGAGAGCAGGCCGATCCCACCGCCGGAACGCAGGAACAGCGCGATGTAAAGCCCATGCGCAACGAGAAAACTGGCCAGCCCGCCGAGAAAAGCCTTTTCAGCGTCGCGCGACAGGAATGCATCGCCGGTGGCGCTGAGCGCCAGCGCCGCGACGAGCAGCCAGGGACCGCCCTGCAGCGATGCCAGCACGGCAAGCATCGCCACGGCCAGCGTCTTTGCCGCCGAGCGCGCCAGCGTTGGTGACATGTCGATGGTGAAGGCGTAGATCACGGCCGCCACCAGCGAAAACAGCAGCGTCGCATTGGCGTTGGCGTCGATGCCGCCGGGAAACGGCATCACGCCCCGGCCTCGCTCGTTGTCTGCTTGCGTAAGAACAGCGATTTCGCCGCAAGGGCTGCCCCGCCGGTGATCAGCACGCAGGCAGCGAGGATGCGCAAGGACGGCTCGGCGAAACCGGCCGATATCAGCACCAGCGTCGACAGCAGCGGCGCGGCATAGCTCGCCGCGCCCAGCACCTGGATGTTGCCGCGCTTGACGCCGATATCCCAGGCGTAGAAGGCCGCGCCCACCGGCATCAGCCCGAGGCCGAGCACGGCCAGCCACTGGCCGGCGCCGACGGGCAGCACCGTCTCTTCCAGCATGAGATGGCAGATAAGCGAAAGCGCGGCCGTAGCCGCACAGAACCAGGTGACGATGCTTGTAGGCACCGACGGGAAGCGCCGCGACAACAGCGAATAGGACGACCACAGCACGGCGCAGATGCCGGCCATCGCATAGCCGAAGGCATAATGTGCGTCGAAGGCAAGCCCGCCGCCCTTGGTGACGATCAGGAAAGTGCCGGCAAGGCCGAGCAGCGCGCCGACGACATGGTTCCAGGCCAGCCGCTCGCCCGGCATCAGCGCCGACCCGAGCACAATCAGCAGCGGCCATAGATAGGCGATGAGGCTCGCCTCCACCGCCGGCGCGTTGCGCAGCGCGGTGAAGTAGAAGAAATGATAGCCGAACAGGCCGGCAATGCCGATCATCCACACTCGGCGCGGTATCTTCTCGCTCCTGTCGGCGGCCGGCATGAACAGCCGCGCGACGAGCCCGACGCCGGTGCCGATCGTGAAGGTGATCGCCGAGAGCAGGAACGGCGGCACCGCGCCGGAAGCGTCCGTAAGCAGCGCCAGCAGCGCCCACATGGCGACCGCCGAGAAGCCGATCAGTGTTGCGCGCCCCATGTCCGTCTCCGGCGGCGCGCGATCGCGCCTATTCTGTTGCTTCGAACCGCTCCGCGCTGACGGTGAGAGTGCCGATTTTCGTCGTGACCGTGGCGTGGATCGGCGCATATACGCCGGTTTGGCCAAGCGGCGCAAACGTCACCATGATGCGGCTGCGCTTCTTCAAGTAATTCAATGCCTTGCGGTTCTTGCGATAACCCGCCACCGGCTCAAAACCCATCCTGCAAGTGACGGTATCGCCCTTGTAGCCGCGCACCGAGGTCGAGCCCTTCGAATCGTAGGTCAGCGTCAGATTGGCGCGCATCTCGCCGTCGTAGAGTTTCACCGTGCGCCCGCAGACCTCGTCGAGACTATCGGCATGGATCACGGTGGCGGCCATCGGATCGAGCACCGACGCGAGATCGCCGGCGCCCAGCGGTATCCAATTCTTCGGATTGCGCTTCTTCGGCGCCGGCACGACCTTTGTCGCGGTAACAGTGCCATTGGCGAACTGGATATCGATCATCGACGCCTTCTCGCCCGACTTGTAGTCGGCGCGGAACGCCTGCGGCTGCAATCGCTTGCCCAAAATCTTGCCCTTTGATGAGATCGTGCCACGCGTGTCGTCGAACATTGTGGCGAGGCCGGCGCTGGAGACGCTGCCATCGATCGAATAGGTGTCGCCTTGGTAACTGCTGGAAAAGGTTGCCTTCGCCACAGAGAGGCCGAGGATCGACACCGTATACTCGCCCTTGAAGGATTGCGGCGTGGCGGCAGACGTTGCCGTCGGCAGCGCCACGGCAAGCGAGGCAAGGAGAGCATGAGACGAACGAAGCATGGCGGGATCGGTCCTCGATTTTTGACCGGAGATGGCAACTCCGGCCTGGCATGTCCCTGTGCGACCGCTTATAGGCTGAATTCCGGCCTTTATGTGAAAGGCGCCGTCACACCATGCGCAAGCCGGAGCTTGACGCATCGGCGAAATGCAACTAAGGAACGCCAACTTTTCCATAAGGCCGCCTGACCGAAACCGCGCGCCACCCGGCGCGGGCTCAAAGGTTTGGCCAGACCGAGAACTGAAGGTTTAGAACCATGTCCCGCACCTGCGAACTCACTGCCAAGGCAGTCATGTCCGGCAACAATGTGAGCCACGCCAACAATAAGACCAAGCGTCGCTTCCTGCCGAATCTCGTCAATGTGACGCTGATCTCGGAAGCGCTGAACCAGAATGTGCGCCTGCGCATTTCCGCCAACGCGCTGCGTTCGGTCGAGCATCGCGGCGGCCTTGATGCGTTCCTGGCCAAGGCCGACGCCAAGGAGTTGTCGCAGCGCGCCCGCCTGCTGAAGAAGCAGATCGCCAAGAAGCTGGCCGAACAGCCGGCCGCTTAATTTTTCAAGCGGCTGCCTTCCAAGGAGTGTCGTCCGAACTCGGCATGACACCCCGCTGGTTCCATTACCCAGGATAAAAAAATGAGTTTCTTCTCCCGATATCTACCCTTTGTTGCGGCCATGGCGCTTGTCGTCGTGGCGTCGAACATCCTCGTGCAGTTCCCGGTGCAAGGTGCGATCGGCGGCCTGTCGCTGGCCGACATTCTGACCTGGGGCGCCTTCACCTACCCCTTCTCGTTCCTGGTCACCGACCTTGCCAATCGCCGCTACGGCCCGGCCGTGGCGCGCCGGATCGTCTTTGTCGGCTTCATGGCGGCGGTGATCTGCTCGATCCTCATCCCGCCCTTGCTGTTCCACCACGGTCTGATCGAATTCGAGACGGCCGCCGACCGGCTGGTGCGCATTGCGGCGGCTTCCGGCGCCGCGTTCCTGATCGCGCAATTGCTCGACGTGACCGTATTCAACCGGCTGCGCCGGCAGAGCTGGTGGCGCGCGCCGATCGTCGGCACGCTGGTCGGCTCGGTGTTCGACACCGCCGTGTTCTTCACCGTCGCCTTTTCGGCGGCCTTCGCCTTCGCTGGCCCGAACGATGGCTTTGCGCTCGAAACCGCGCCGCTGATGGGCGTGCTGCCGGTCGAGACCATGCGCTGGGTGTCATGGGCGCTCGGCGACCTCGGCGTGAAGCTGATCATCGCCGTGGTGGCGCTGATCCCCTATCGGCTGCTTGCCGCCCGCTGGAGCCAGCCGGCACTGGCGGCATAGGCAGTGATCCCATGGGTCCAGCTCGACACTGCAAAAACGCCTGACGGCGGCCAGGAGCTTCGCCTGAAACGGCGCGGCGCCGAGTTCTCGATCATGCTTGGCTCGAACGAGCTGATGAACAGCCGCCTCAGCGGCTCCGAGGAAGCGCTGGCCAGCCTGACTTGCCAAAGGATTGCCGGCCGTAGCCAGCCGAAAATCCTGATCGGCGGGCTGGGCATGGGCTTCACGCTGCGCGCTGCCCTTGCCGAGCTTGGCGCCGATGCCGGTATCGTTGTTGCCGAGTTGGTGCCCGCCGTCGTGGCGTGGGCACGCGGCCCGATGGCCTCGGTGTTCGGCGGCTGTCTCGACGATCCGCGTGTGATTGTTCGCGAAGCGGATGTCGGGCAGCTCATGCGATCGGAAGCCTCTGCCTGGGATGCCATTCTGCTCGACGTCGACAACGGGCCGGAAGGAATCGTCCACAAGGCCAACGATGCTCTTTACAGTCTAGCCGGGTTGAACAGCGCGAGAGCAGCGCTCAAGCCCGGCGGCGTGCTGGCGGTCTGGTCGCAGGGACCCGACAGCGGTTTTACCCGCAGGCTCAAGCAGGCAGGCTTCGCGGTCGAGGAAGTCAAGGTCCGCGCCAACGGCAAGCGTGGCGCGCGCCACGTCGTCTGGGTCGCGATCAACGGACTCCGGCCTGCGGCAGCCAGCGCGAAGCTTTAGACTTCTTTTCGGCTTATCGGCCATCCCTCGCCGACCGCCTCTCAATCCTCGTGCAGGACGAATTCCAGGTAGAGGTTGCGTTGCAGCATCGAGTGGTTGTCGTCCGAGATCAGCGACACCATCAGCGCGCCATCGTCGCGGGTCCAGACGTCGAGCCCTTCCATATTGTCGATCTGGTAGGCCATGTCGGCTTCCATCAGCACCGGCCCGTCGGCGACGGCGCCCTTCTCGACGCTTTCACCATAGATGCGCCTCAGCCGCATCTTGACGCCGCCGGCCATCGAGAAGCTGCGCTCCAAAAGCAGAAGGTCGCCGTCCGGCAGGAACGCACCGTCGGTGATGTCGAATTCACCGTTGCGCTTGACGGTGAAGACGCCCTTGTGCGGCCCTTCGATGACAGCCGCATAGATATTGCCTGATTTGTCGAGGCTCTTTTCCGACACCACGACCAGCCCGCCCTCGTGCTGCCCGTGAGGATTGGCATGGGTGCCTGTCTCAAAGCCGCGATTCCGACGAAGCTCCCAGGCCGGAATCAGGAAGTCCAGTTGCTTCAACGGCGCCTTCATATCGTGCGGATCGAATTTGAACTGGGCGACACGGTGGTTGCGCTCGAAGCCGACCGTGGCAATGCCGTCCTTGACCGCAAGGCCTTCGGCGTCGACCTCCCATTTCTCGTCGATCGGCTGGCCTGATGCGTCGATCATCTGCTGCATGCGGAAATTCTGGATGCCCGACGGGCGCTTGTCGGCATCATGAGTGACCGTGCCGAAGAACCAGAAACCGGTGTCGGCGACGCCGATGAAATCACTGCCGGGCTTGAGGAAGCGAAACGCCGACAGCGCGCCGAAATCGCGTGACGGCGAAGTCATTTCCAGCCCGCCGACGAATTCGAGCGGACCGAACCGCTTTTCGTCACGGCCGATGTGAAACCGGGTTATCGGCCGTGCCGAGATTTCGATCGGCTCGACCGAAACCGGGCCGAGGGCGATGGAAGGCGACAAGGCGATGCCGGCAACGAACAGCGCTGTGGCGGCGAAAAGCGTCTGCCGAAAGCCGCCCCGCAAAAAAATCATCCGGCACGCCGCATGCCGCCGCGTCGCGTGTCCCGCGCGCTTTCCTCGCCAAACAGCGACGCGAGCTGCTCGGTCATGGCGCCGGCCAGTTCCTCGGCGTCGACGATGGTGACGGCGCGCCTGTAATAGCGGGTGACGTCGTGGCCGATGCCGATGGCCAAGAGCTCGACCGGTGAGCGCGTCTCGATCAGTTCGATAACGGCGCGCAGATGCCGTTCGAGATAGTTGCCCGGATTGACCGACAGTGTCGAATCGTCAACCGGCGCGCCGTCCGAGATCATCATCAGGATCTTGCGCTGCTCCGGCCGGGCGATCAGGCGGTTATGCGCCCACAGCAACGCCTCGCCGTCGATGTTTTCCTTAAGCAGGCCCTCGCGCATCATCAGGCCCAGATTGCGGCGTGCCCGCCGCCACGGATGGTCGGCGGATTTGTAGATGATGTGGCGCAAATCGTTGAGCCGCCCGGGATTCGGCGGCTTGCCTTCCTTCAGCCATTTCTCGCGTGCCTGACCGCCCTTCCAGGCGCGGGTGGTGAAGCCGAGGATCTCTACCGAGACGCCGCAGCGCTCCAGCGTCCGCGCCAGAATGTCGGCGCAGGTGGCGGCGACCGTGATCGGCCGGCCGCGCATCGAGCCCGAATTGTCGAGCACCAGCGTCACCACCGTGTCGCGGAATTTGGTGTCCCGTTCCTGCTTGAAGGACAGCGGCTGCATCGGATCGATGACGACGCGCACCAGCCGCGCCGGATCGAGATAACCCTCTTCGAGATCGAAATCCCAGGACCGGTTCTGCTGCGCCATCAGGCGGCGCTGCAGCCGGTTGGCCAGCCGGCCGACAACACCCGACAGGTTGGCAAGCTGCTTGTCGAGGAAGGCGCGCAGCCGATCCAGCTCCTCTTCCTCGCACAGGTCTTCCGCACCCACCGTCTCGTCGAAGGCGGTGGTGAAGACCTTGTAGTCGATCTCCTTCGACAGATTGGCGAAGGGATTGTCGTTGCGGCGCGCCTCGCCGGGCGTCTCGGCATCGGCGTCGTCATCGTCGGACAGGTCGTCGGCGGTGGCATCTGACGCCTCCGTCTCGGCCGATTGCTCGTCGTCGGACGACGCCTCGGTGTCGTCGGACTGCGACTGCTCGGAGCCGGAATCGTCCTCGCCGCCCTCCTCGCTCTGCTCCTCGCCTTGCGGCTGGTTGTCATCATTGTCCTCGGAGTCTTCGGTCTCCTGGTCGTCGCCGAGCTCCTCGGCCATTTCCATGGAAGCCAGCATCTCGCGCACGACACGGGCGAAGGCCTGCTGGTCGTCGAGCTTTGCCGACAGCCCGTCGAGATCGGCACTGGCCTTCTCCTCGACCCACGGGCGCCAGAGGTCGACCAGCCGCTCGCCGCTCTTCGGGACAGTGCGGCCGGTCAGCTTTTCGCGCACCATCAGGGCCAACGCCTCCTCGATCGGAGCATCCGCCTTGTCCTTGACGTCGATGAGGTTGGCTCTGGCGTATTTGTCCTCGAGCATCGAGCCGATATTGTCGGCCACACCTTGCATGGCGCGGGAGCCGATCGCCTCGACGCGGGCCTGCTCGACCGCATCGTAGATGGCGCGGGCCTGCTTGCCTTCCGGCGCCAGCCTGGTGTGGATGCGCGCGTCGTGGCAGGCGCGCTTCAGCGCCATGGAATCGCCGAGACCGCGGGTGATGGCGATATCGGCCTTCGACGCCTTCTTCGGCAGTTCAGGCAGACGGGCGCGGCTGCCGGCGAGCGCCGGCCGGTCCTTGGCGAAACCGACCTCGAGTTCTTTGTCGCCGGCAATCGCGCGCATGCAGACGGTGACGGCACGCTTGAAGCTGTCGGCTTCAGACCCCGTCTTCGACTTGTTGCGCGTGTTGTCGCCCGGACCCGCCATCGAGAACTCTGTTTAGCCCAGCACCACATTGGCCGCCGATTCCGGCAGATCTTCGCCGAAGGCACGCTGGTAGAACTCGGCCACGAGCGAGCGTTCCAGCTCGTCGCACTTGTTGAGGAAGGTCAGCCGGAACGCCATGCCGATATCACCGAATATCTCGGCATTCTCGGCCCAGGTGATGACCGTGCGCGGGCTCATGACAGTCGAAAGATCGCCGTTGATGAAGGCCGAACGCGTCATGTCGGCGACGCGCACCATCTTGTTGACGATCTCCTTACCCTTGCCGTCGCGGTAGTGCTTGGCCTTGGCCAGCACGATGTTCACCTCATTGTCGTGCGGCAGATAGTTCAGCGTGGTGACGATCGACCAACGGTCCATCTGCGCCTGGTTGATCTGCTGGGTGCCGTGATAAAGGCCGGTGGTATCGCCCAGCCCGACCGTGTTGGCGGTGGAAAACAGCCGGAACGCCGGATGCGGGCGGATAACCCGGCTCTGGTCGAGCAGCGTCAGCCGGCCGGACGATTCCAGCACGCGCTGGATGACGAACATCACGTCCGGACGGCCGGCATCGTATTCGTCGAAGCACAGCGCGACATTGTGCTGGTAGGCCCAGGGCAGGATGCCGTCGCGGAACTCGGTGATCTGCAGCCCGTCCTTGACGACGATCGCATCCTTGCCGACGAGATCGATACGGCTGACATGGCTGTCGAGATTGACGCGCACGCACGGCCAGTTGAGACGGGCGGCGACCTGCTCGATATGCGTCGATTTGCCGGTGCCGTGATAGCCCGACACCATCACGCGGCGGTTGTAGGCGAAGCCGGCGAGGATCGCCATCGTCGTGTTCTTGTCGAACAGATAGTCCGGATCGATGTCGGGCACATGCTCGCTCGTCACCGAGTAGGCCGGCACCACCATCTTGGACTCGAAGCCAAATTTCTCCTTCACCGACACCGTGGTGTCGGGCAGGTTGGCGATGTCGCGATCGACCTTGTTCATCACTATCAACGTCTCCACGGGCGAAACGCCTGATTTCGCCGGCAATCTATTTTGTCCGGGGGCGGTCTTAGAGCCTTTTCCAACCTTATGAAAGTTGGAAAACGACACGAACCGTAAGGTCGCTCAGCACAATCCTGCCTGCTTGAGCACGCGATATGCCTGGAGCACATCGCGGAACCGGTCTTCCGAACCTCTGTCGCCGCCATTCGCATCCGGATGGTGGCGTTTCACCAGTTCCTTATAGCGCGCCTTGATATCCTTGCCAGTCGCCTTTGTATCAAGGCCAAGCGTTTCCAGCGCCTTGGCCTCAAGCGGCTTGGCCTTGCGCTCGCGCACCTCGCGCGGATCCTTCGGACCTTTGAACAGGTCGAACGGATCGCGCATGCGGTTGTAGTAGCCGGCGCGGCCGGAACGCTGCTGGGCGAAATCCGGCGAGGAGCGCGTCGAGGCGCCGTTGACGCCCATCTTCCATGTCGGCCGGTGGCCGGTCATCGCTTCCTTCTGGAAGCGGGCGATCTCGGTGTCGGGGACGCCGGAGAAATAATTGAAGCCCTTGTTGTACTCACGCACATGATCGAAGCAGAACTGAAAATATTCGCCCTCCTTCATGCGCCCGACCGGCGCGCGATGGGTGCCGGCCTCCTTGCAACCGTCCCACTGGCAGATCGGCGAGCGCGACTTCAGCTCCGCATCCTTCTCCGGGCGGATGCGGATTTTCTCGAAATATTTGGGGTACGGTTTCATCTCACCCATTTATGGGCTGTTCGCCGGTGCGAAACAAGAATTGACATTTTCGCGATGATCGCCCTAACCGCTGAATCGCGGCATAAAGCGGGCGATTGGCGAATTTTGTCGCGGCGACGGCATTGCGCGTCCTCCTGGACACGCAAAGAGCACCGATTTTCGGGGGTCATGCGCCAGCCATATGTGGTGAAGGGAAGTACGAATGTCCATACAGTCAACGATGGAAGGCAAGTTGAAGAAGGCGTTCTCGCCGGAGCGGCTGATCGTCATCAACGAAAGCCATCTCCATGCCGGCCATCACCATCAGGACTCCGACCATCACGGCACCTATGACGGCACCGGCGAGACGCATTTCCGCGTTCGCATCGTCTCCTCAGCCTTTGCCGGCATGAGCCGCATCGAGCGCCACCGCGCGGTCAACGAATTGCTGGCCGACGAGCTGAAGGCCGGTGTCCATGCGCTGGCGATCGAGCCGGCCGCGCCGGACGAAAAGACCAGGTGGTAGGCATCAGCCGAGCGCTGCCTTCAGGAAAATCATCACCGCACGGGTCAAGGCGTCGCCTTCGTCGCCGAAATCGCGATTGATCGACATGTGCGAATAGGCGCTGCCGTCGAACAAAATGACTTCCGTTCCGGTTGCCCGCAGGCGCTCGGCGAAGGCCTGTGAGGCTGCCGCACGACCCGCTGCGCGCGAATAGGCGACGAAGGCAGGCGGATGCTTGCGGCTCCCGACGTGGAAGGCTGGCGACAGCGCGCGCCATTGCGCCGGATCGGGAAAGGCCCGGGCATAGGCGCGTGTCATGTCGCCGCTTCTCGCAAGCGCCTCCAAATCATAGGCCCTGGTATCGTTCAGTACCAGCGCCGCGACGCCGGGCAGACCGCCGCGCAGCCCGGTCAACGCAGCGAGATGGCAGCCGGCCGAATGGCCCATGACCGCTATCCGGTTCGGATCGCCGCCGTGTCTGGCGATGTTGGCGCGCACGTAGCGATATGCCTGCTCGACGTCGTCGGCCTGGGTGGCGACATCGGCCTTGGGCAGCATCCGGTAGTCGATGGAGACGAAGCAGAAGCCATTGTCGAGCAGGAAGCCCGGCTTGACGTCGACGTTGGTGCGGTTGCCGGCCCGCCAGGCACCGCCATGGATGAAAATGACCACAGGCAGGCCGCTTGCGCCATCGCGCGAGTAGATGTCGAGCTTGGCCGGTCCGTAGTCGAAGGTTTGCGGAGACGGCGAGCGCCGGCGCGATGACGCTGAAGCGCTGGCCGGCAGCAAAGCCATAGACATCAAAAGCAGGGTTCGTCGATCGATCACCGTCATCTCCAGACAGCCCAGTCGAAAGTGCACGCGAGCGCGGCGAGCGTCCAGTCAAGGATTGGTTAGCCGGGACAAGAAGCTAAATGTCGCCGGCCGGCCTGATCCTCAGCCTTGCGATCCGGTTCTTGTCGCGCTTCATGACGACGAAGCGCTTGCCGTGAAAGGTGAAAGCCTGCTTCTCGTCCGGGATCAATTGCGTCTCGTGGATGACGAGACCGGCAATGGTGGTGGCTTCCTCGTCCGGCAAGTCCCAGTCGAGCGCCCGGTTCAGGTCGCGGATCGGCACAGTGCCGTCGACGACGACGGAGCCGTCGGCTTCCTGCTTGACGCCCTGAATGTCGATATCGTGCTCGTCGGCGATCTCGCCGACGATCTCCTCGATGATATCCTCCAGCGTCACCAGCCCCTCGACCTCGCCGTACTCGTCGACGACGATGGCGAAATGCGCCTTGCGACGCAGGAAGGCGTTGAGCTGTTCCTGCAGCGTCGTGGTGTCGGGCACGAACCACGGTTTTGTCGCGATCTTCATCACGTCAATCTGGGAAAAGTCGTTGCCGACATCGTTCAGCGCGCGCAGCAGGTCCTTGGCATGCAGCACGCCGACGATGTTGTCGAGTGAGCCCTTCCACAAGGGCATGCGGGTATGCGGGCTCTGCAGGATCTCGCGCACCACCGCTTCCGGCGGATTGTCGGCGTTGACCGAGCGCATGTTGGTGCGGTGGACCATGACATCGGACACTTCGAGCTCGTCGAGATCGGACAGGCGGCCGATGCGGGCGCGCTCCTCGCGCATCGCCTGGCCATTGCGCCGAACATCATCGACGGCGCCACGCGATTCATCATGGTTCGAATGCTGCGGCTCGACGCGCTGCAGTTCATAGCCGAAGGCGGCGAGCAGGCGCGCGCGAAAGGCGAAAGCGAGCAAGCCGAGCCCGGCTAGGACAGCAGCGACAATCCAGCCGGTCTCGTTCATCCCGGGCGGCTTTTTTGCGGACCCGGGCGGCTTTGCTGACCCGGGTGGTTCTCCCCCAGAAACGACAGCACTTCCGACGCCGGCACATCCCTGGCGATGAAGGCTTGGCCGACGCCGCGCGTCAGGATGAAGGTCAGCGCGCCGCGCGACACCTTCTTGTCCTGGGTGATGAACGCAAGCAGCGCCTCGGCATCAGGCAATTCGCCCGGAATATCGGCCATGCGCCAAGGCAGGCCGACGGCGCGAAGATGCGTCTCGACGCGCGCCGCATCGTCGGGACTTGCCAGATTGAGGCGTGACGAAAAGCGATAAGCCAGCGCCATGCCGATGGCGACCCCTTCACCGTGGACGAGACGGGCGCTGTCATAGCGGGTGGCGGCCTCCAGCGCGTGACCGAACGTGTGGCCGAGATTGAGCAGCGCGCGGTCGCCGGTCTCGAACTCGTCGCGGGCGACGACATCGGCCTTGGCGCGGCAGGCTTCGGCGATGGCTTCGGCCCGCTCCGGGCCGCCGGCAAACACTTTGCCCCAGTTTTCTTCCAGCCAGGCAAAGAAGCCGGGGCGATCGATCAGCCCGTATTTGGCGAGTTCGGCATAACCGGCCCTGAATTCCCGGATCGGCAGCGTGTCAAGCACTTCGGTATCGGCCAGCACCAGTTTCGGCTGATGGAAGACGCCGACGAGGTTCTTGCCGCGCGCGCTGTTGATGCCGGTCTTGCCGCCGACCGAAGAGTCGACCTGCGCGAGCAGCGAAGTCGGTATCTGCACGAAGTTCATGCCGCGGCGCACGATGCCGGCGGCAAATCCGGCCAGGTCGCCGATGACACCGCCGCCGAGCGCGATGACGACATCGCCGCGCTCAAGTCTGGCTGCCAGCACGCCGTCCACCACCTCCTCGAGATGCGCGAAACTCTTGGTCTTTTCCCCAGCCGGCAACGTGATGACGGCAGGCTGAATGCCGCCCTTTTCGAGGCCGGCCTTCAACGTTTCGAGGTGTGCTGCGGCGACATTGTCGTCGGTGACCACCGCGGCGCGCGTGCCTGGAAGGCGACGCGAAATCTCGGTGCCCGCGCGCGAAAGCAGGCCGGAGCCGATTAAAATGTCATAGGCACGATCGCCAAGCCCGACTTCGACGGTGACTGTCGCATTGACGCTCACGACCGCACCTCGCCTGTCGCGGCCGCAACGCCAAAATACCCGCAAAGCGCACTCACCACCTCGGCCGCAATGACCTCCTTGCGATCGTCGCGGGTCGGCACGGTGACATCGGCGCCTGCGTAGACCGGATAGCGCTCGGCCATCAACCGCTCGATCACGGCGCGGGGATCGGCGCTTTTCAAGAGCGGCCGGTTCTGCTTCTTGGAAACGCGGTCCATCAAGAGGTTGATATCGGCCTTCAGCCATACCGACAGGCCATGGCCGGCGATCGCCTCCCGCGTCTGCGCGCTCATGAAGGCGCCGCCGCCCGTCGACAGCACCTGCGGGCCGTGCTCCAGCACGCGCAGGATGACGCGCTGCTCCAGCGCCCGGAACTCGGTCTCGCCATAGCGTTCGAACAATTCCGGGACACTCATGCGCGACACGCTTTCGATCTCCTGATCGCTGTCGATGAAAGGCAGTCCCAGGATCGCCGCCACCTTGCGGCCGATCGCCGTCTTGCCGGCGCCCATGAGGCCGACAAAGACGATGGAACGGCTGCCCAGCCGGCCGAGCAGCGCGGCATGGCTCTCATCAGGAGGATTTGCTGGTAGCGCGTTCATACGGACCTCGTTGCCGGCGTATCGACATCAAAAGCCTGTTTGCGTCAAGCGTGGCGCGCGCCGAGCTTCGTCCTTGAATTGGCCGGATTGGCGTCTCATAAGGGCACAGGGTTTGGAAACGCAGAACAAGAAGACGGGCGAAAATTGATGCCGACACTGTTCCGCTTTGTCGTGACGCTCACGATTCTGGCCGGCATTGTCTATGGCGCGATGTTCGCTCTGGCGATGTTCGTCGAGCCGAGAAAGGCCGAAATGAGCGTGCGCATTCCTCCGGAAAAGCTCAATCCCAAGAAAAACTGATCCCAGGAAAACTGACCCAAAGAAATGAACAGCGCAGCCCGCATCGAAGCCTTTCTGGAAATGATGAGCGCCGAGCGGGGCGCAGCCGAAAACACGCTTTCCAGCTATCGCCGCGACCTCGAAGACGCTTCGGCCGAGATCGATGGCGGGCTTGCGGGCGCCGCCGCTGGCGATATCCGCGCCTATCTCGACGATATCGCCGCGCGCGGTTTTGCCGCCACCTCGCAGGCACGCAAACTGTCGGCGATCCGCCAGTTCTTTAAGTTCCTTTACGCTGAAGGCCTGCGCCGCGACGACCCGACCGGAACCCTGGACAGCCCGAAGAAGGGCCGGCCGCTGCCGAAGACGATGAGCGAGGCCGACACCGGCCGGCTGATCGACCGTGCGGCGCAAGAGGCAGCTGACGCCTCGCTGAACGATGGCGACAGCCTGGCGGCGCTGCGCCTGCATGCACTGGTCGAGGTGCTCTACGCCACCGGCCTGCGCGTTTCCGAACTGGTCGGCCTGCCGGTGACGGTAGCGCTGCGCGACGATCGTTTCTTCATGGTGCGTGGCAAGGGCGACAAGGAACGCCTGGTTCCGCTGTCGGCAAAGGCGCGCATGGCGATGCGGACCTGGCTCTCTGCCCGGGCAACGGTGCCGGCTCTCGCAGACAGCCCATTCCTGTTTCCGGCAGCAGGCGATAGCGGCTATCTCTCCAGGCAGGTCTTCGCCCGCGACCTGAAGGGCCTTGCGGCGCGGGCCGGCATCGCCTCGGCGAAAATATCGCCGCATGTGCTGCGCCATGCTTTCGCCAGCCATCTCCTGCAGAACGGCGCCGACCTCAGGGCCGTGCAGCAGTTGCTTGGCCATGCCGATATTTCAACGACGCAGATTTACACGCATGTGCTGGAGGAGCGGCTGGTGCGGCTGGTCAACGATCATCATCCGCTTGCCGACTAGGCGTCATATCGCTATGTGAGGACCACGTTCCATCGCCCGGAGCCTCTATTTCCTGGGTTCCGCCAGTCATTGCCTCCCGGTCTATCGGTCCGCTCAAGAATGTACAATTACCTCGATTTCGAAAAGCCGGTCGCCGATCTCGAGGGCAAGATCCTCGAGCTGAAGAAACTCGCCGAGAATGGCGAGGCGGTCGATGTCGGCGATGAGATCCGCCGTCTTGAGAAGCGTTCGCGCGACGCCCTGCGCGACGCCTACAAGGCGCTGACCCCGTGGCAGAAGGTGCAGGTGGCGCGCCATCCGGACAGGCCGCATTGCATCGACTACATCAAAGGCCTGTTCAACGATTTCACGCCGCTTGCCGGCGACCGCAATTTCGGCGAGGATCAGGCGATCGTCGGCGGCTTTGCCCGCTTTCGTGGCGAGCCGGTGGCGATCATCGGCCAGGAAAAAGGTTCGGACACGGCCAGCCGGCTGAAGCACAATTTCGGCTCGGTGCGACCGGAAGGCTACCGCAAGGCGGTGCGGCTGATGGAACTCGCCGACCGTTTCAACATCCCGTTGCTGACGCTGGTCGACACGGCCGGCGCCTATCCCGGCGTCAACGCCGAGGAGCGTGGCCAAGCGGAAGCCATTGCCCGCTCGACATCGGCCTGTCTCGGCCTGAAGGTGCCGTCGATCTCGGTGGTCATCGGCGAAGGCGGGTCGGGCGGTGCCATCGCCATCGCCACCGCCAACCGCGTCTACATGCTCGAGCACGCCATCTATTCGGTGATCTCGCCGGAAGGCGCCGCTTCGATCCTGTGGCGCGACACCACCCGCTCGAAGGATGCAGCGACCAATATGAAGATCACCGCCCAGGATCTGCTGGAGCTGAAGATCATCGACGCCATCATTCCCGAACCGCTGGGCGGCGCCCATCGTGGCCCGGAAGCGGTCATCGCCGCCACCGGCGACCTCATCGCCAAGACGATGAAGGAGTTCTCCGGCGCCAACACCGATTTTCGTGAGCAGCGCCGCGAGAAATACCTGGCTATGGGGCGAAACCTTTAGCAAGACGAGGTTCGGCGCCGCAATGTGGCGAGATTGAGCACGTCCGCCACAAAAATGCCGCGGCATTCGGTTCAATCAAATTGCCGTAAGGGGATGCGCCCGGCGCTTGCGGTAAGGAATTTTCAAGGTTAACGGGCTTAGGGTTGGGCCTGGCGGCGCTGATGCCTGCGGTCCGAAAGAAAAGACATAGCCATACCCATGTTTGCCAAGCTCGCCCGCACCGGACTTCTGATTGCCGCGATAGGGGTCGCCGGCTGCAATGATTCTTCGATGAAGGATTTTGCCCCCCAGGCCAACAAGCCGCTGCCCGACAAGATCCTGGCCGGCATGAAGGCCAAGGGCATGACCCGCACCTCGCCGGTGATGGCCCGCATCTTCAAGGAAGAGGGCAAGCTCGAAATCTGGAAGGCCAAGACCAACGGCCGCTACGACTTGGTCGCCAGCTACGACATATGCAAATGGTCGGGCAAGCTGGGTCCCAAATTCACCGAAGGCGACCGCCAGGCGCCGGAAGGCTTCTATACGGTCCGTCCGGCGCAGATGAATCCGCGGTCGAACTACCACCTTGCCTTCAACATCGGCTATCCCAACGCCTACGACCGCGTCAATGGCCGCACCGGTTCTCATCTGATGGTCCATGGCGCCTGCTCGTCGTCGGGCTGCTATTCGATGACCGACGCGCAGATCGAGCAAATCTACGCCTTCGGCCGCGATGCGTTCCAGGGCGGGCAGACCGAATTCCAGATCCAGGCCTTTCCGTTCCGTATGACCGCCGCCAACATGGCGCGTTATCGCAAGGATCCGAACTACGAATTCTGGAAGATGCTGAAGGTCGGCTACGACAATTTCGAGATCACCAAGGTGCCGCCGAAGGTCGACGTCTGCGAGAAGCGCTACGTCTTCAACCAGGTCGCGGCCGACGGCACGACGTTCGATCCGGCCGGCGCCTGCCCCACGACGACGCAGCCGGATTCGTTGAAGAGCGCCTTCAATGCCTACCAGAGCACCTACGAAGCGGCTTTCAACGGCGCGGTCAAAGCCAGCGTGCCGGCCCCAAAGCCAACCATCGCCGGCATCAAGGAAGCCAGCATCGTTTCCGAGTGGTCGAAAAAGCGCGCCCGTGGCGAACGCGTGCCGATCGAGCCGCCGTCGTTCAACGCCGACGGCTCGGTGACAGAGACGGCGCGCATGGGCCGCATCGATTCGCCGGCCGGCCGCAAGATGGCCGCGCTGGATGCGGAGAAAGCCGCCAAGCAGAAGGCCGAAGAGCAAAGGCTTGCCGCCATAGAGGCGGCCAAAGCCGAGAAAGAGGCGGCCAAGGCTCAGGCTCTGGCCGAAACGGAAGCGGCCAAGATTAATTCACTGGCCGAAGAGGGGGATGCCATGGCCGCGGCCGAAGCGCCTGTCGCCACCGCGACAATCGCGTCGCCCCAAGCTGCCGCCCCGGCCGAAACGCAGGCGGCCAATGCCGATCAAAGCAGGGTGACAAAGCTGAAGAACAAACTGCTCGGCATGTTCGGCGGCTGAGGTTCTCGCGCTTGGCCAAGCCTAGTTCCGTCTATGACCTCAAGGGCCTGAACTGCCCCCTGCCTGTGCTGAAAGCAAAAAAGCGGCTGGCTGCGATGCGGCCGGGCAGCAGGCTCTGGCTGGAAACCACTGACCCGCTGGCCGTCATCGATATTCCTGCTTTCTGCACCGATGCCGGCCATCGCTTGGTCGAAACGGCAGCGGTTTCGGGCGCCCATCGCTTTCTGGTCGAGCGCGGCGAGCAGTCGCTAGACCATGATCCCGAAAAGTGGAATCCGGTTTTCGGAAAAGATCGTGGTTAACCAATAGGTTAAAATCAACGCCCGGCGATGGCCAGCGGGTTGTTTTCCAGCGCTGCGCGGTCGGGTGTGTCGATCGACGGCCGGTTGGTGAAGGCGGCAAACAGCCGGCGGACATAGTCCTCCGGCATGTCGAGCGTGATCA
This sequence comes from Mesorhizobium sp. M6A.T.Cr.TU.016.01.1.1, assembly GCF_003952585.1. Classification (NCBI taxonomy): domain Bacteria; kingdom Pseudomonadati; phylum Pseudomonadota; class Alphaproteobacteria; order Hyphomicrobiales; family Phyllobacteriaceae; genus Mesorhizobium; species Mesorhizobium sp. M6A.T.Cr.TU.016.01.1.1. The sequence goes on along the minus strand of NZ_CP034452.1, from coordinate 2,866,211 downwards.
GCACCAGCCTCGTGCCACGTTGGCCGTCCGGCCAGGACGGCAGCCGCGCCGGCGGATGCAAGATCTTCTGCACGCCGTGGACGACCAGCGGCCGCGCCGGGTCTTCCAGCAATTCGATGACGCCCTTCATGCGCAGCAGGCGCTCGCCATGCGCCGATCGCAACAGGTCGAGGAACATCTCGATCGCCGAAAACGGCACCGGCCCGTCATGAACGAGCGAGTAGGAGCGCACGCGGGAATCGTGCCGATGGTCGTGATCATGGTCATGGTCGCCGTGGTCGTGGTCCCCATGGCGGTGGTGATCATGGGCGGCTTCTTCGCCGAGCCAGCGTTGCACGTCGGCGGACTTGGTGGCTGGGTTGTAGAGGCCGCAATCGAACAGCGCCGCTACATCGGTCCTTTTGTCACCGGCGTCGAGCAGCTCGGCACCCGGATTGATCTGTCGCAACCGGGCTCGCAAGGCCTCGACGTCGCGCGGATCGGTGGCCAGATCGGCTTTCGTCAGCACGATGCGATCGGCGACGGCCACCTGCTTCACCGCCTCGACATGGGCGTCCAGCGTCGCATTGCCGTTGACCGCGTCGACCAGCGTGATGACGCCGTCGAGCCGAAAAGCCTGGACCAGCGCCGGATGCGCCATGATCGACTGCAGCACCGGCGCCGGATCGGCGAGGCCGGTGGTTTCGATGACGACGCGGGCAAGCCGGGCGATGCGGCCGGTCTGCAGCCGGTCGACGAGATCAGCCAGCGTGTCGACCAGCTCACCGCGCACCGTGCAGCAGAGACAGCCGTCGGAGAGCTGGATGATGCCGTCGGAGGCCTGTTCGACCAGGAGATGGTCGATTGCCACCTCGCCGAACTCGTTGATGATGACGGCGGTATCGGCGAGTGCTGGATCCCTGAGCAGCCGGTTGAGCAGCGTCGTCTTGCCGGCGCCGAGAAAGCCGGTCAGCACCGAGACAGGGATTGGGAAGCCGCTGCTCATCAGGCTAGTTCAAGGCCTTGGCGGGCTGGCCGCCTTTGGCCGCCGTGGCGGAACCGATAACTGTGGGCTCGGCACCGGGCGGCGTCGGCAGGTCGGGGCGCCAGCTCGGCAACGGCACGTCGGCATATTCCCGGCCCGATGTATCGAGCATCGCCTTCGGCTTCGGCCCGGTGGCGCCGCCAAGGCCGACGGCGACCAATGTCGGCACATGGTCGAGCTTTTCCCGATAGGGCGATTTTGGCGCATCCTTATCGCCGACGGGGACGGCAGCTTCCGACTGCTCCTTAGCCGGCTTCTTCTTGCAAAGCTCGTCACGCAGGTCATTGACCGATGTCGTGTCGCCATAGGCAGGCAGCGCCTCGACCGTGACCCAGTTCGGCTCTTGCGCCGTGAAGCCCTGGTCGAGCAGTCTCGCCGTGGTCTCGGCGCGGGTGATGGTCGACTGTTCGCCAAGCACGACGGCGACCAGCGTGCGGCCGTTTCGCGTTGCCGAGCCAATCATGTTGAAGCCCGAGGGGCAGACGAAGCCCGTCTTCATGCCGTCGGCGCCCGGATAGCGGCCGATCAGAAGATTGTAGTTCGAGATCTGCTTCTTGCCGACGGCGAGGCCCTCGATCGAGAACCATGGGGCATATTGCGGGAATTCCGTGCGGATCGCCATCACCAGCAAACCGAGGTCGCGCGCCGTCGTATACTGGTCCGGCGAAAAGAGCCCGTTCGGATTGACGAAATGCGATCCGGTCATGCCGAGCCGGCGTGCCTCGGTGTTCATGCGTTCGGCGAAAGCGGCTTGCGAACCGCCAATGTTCTCGCCGACGGCCATGGCGACGTCATTGGCCGATTTGACCAGCATCATCTTCAGCGCATTGTCGAGCCGCATGACCGAGCCCGGCTTGAAGCCCATTTTGCTCGGCGGCTCGCTGGCGGAACGTTTCGTGACCTTGATCGGCGAATCGAGCTGGACCTCGCCCGCGGCAATCGCACGAAATGCCACATAAGCGGTCATCAGCTTGGTCAGCGAGGCAGGATACCAGCGCTTGAAAGCCTCCTGATGCTGGAGGATCTTGCCATTCTCCAGGTCGAACACGATCGTCGGATTGGCGAGAGCCGGCCCGGCCAGCACCGGAAGCGCCACCGCGCCCGCCAGCAATAGTCTAGGGAAATGCCTGTACCGCATGGTGGAATCCGAAATCGCCTCTTGCCGCAGTCGCCTCTGGCTCCGTAAGATTTGTTACGCGATCGCCAGCATAGTGATCCGGCCCTCTATCCGGATCCCGATCTTGCGGTGCTATTTACCCTATGTGACGTCAAGATGGCAAAGTGCCTGAATGACAATTGTAAAACAGTAGGCACAATTGCAAAAGCAGCAGGCAGAACCCGTCTGCTCCAACAGCGAGATGGAACCATCATGCCGATCCTGAACCGCGCCGCCGAAATGCAAGACGAGGTCGCCGGCTGGCGCCGCCATCTGCACCAGACGCCAGAGCTGAATTTCGACGTCTTCAAGACCGCCGCCTTTGTCACCGAGAAGCTGAAGGCCTTCGGTTGCGACGACGTGGTGACCGGGCTCGGCAAGACAGGCGTCGTCGGCATCATCCGCGGCCGCCTGGGCGAAGGCACGACCATCGGCCTGCGCGCCGACATGGACGCGCTGCCGCTCAATGAGATCACCGGAAAACCCTATGCCTCGACCGTTCCGGGCAAGATGCACGCCTGCGGCCATGACGGCCACACCGCGATGCTGTTGGGTGCTGCCAAATATCTCGCCGAGACACGCAATTTCGCCGGCTCCGTTGCTGTGATCTTCCAGCCCGCCGAAGAAGGCGGCGGCGGCGGCAACGAGATGGTCAAGGATGGGATGATGGAGCGCTTCGACATCTCCAAAGTATTCGGCATGCACAACATGCCGGGCCTGCCGGTCGGCCAGTTCGCCATCAAGCCGGGCCCGATCATGGCGGCGACCGCCGAATTCACCATCACCGTCAAGGGCCGGGGCGGGCATGCGGCGATGCCGCACGGCACGATCGACCCGATCGTCATCACCAGCCAGCTCGTCGGTGCTCTGCAGACGATCGCCTCGCGCAGCACCGATCCGGTCGAAGCTGTCGTGGTATCGGTAACGAAATTCCACGCCGGCGACGCCTACAACATCATTCCCGAGAGCGCCGAGATCGCCGGCACCGTGCGCACGCTGAAGAAGGAGGTCGCCAGGAAGGCGGAAGAGCGCGTGCGCGCCATCTGCGAGGGAGTAGGCGCGGCCTTCGGCGCAACGATCGAGGTCGATTACAAAGCCAATTATCCCGTCACCTTCAACCATGCTGAAGAGACGGTCTTTGCCAGTGACGTCGCGGCTGATATCGCCGGCGACGCCCATGTGCACCGAGCCATCCAGCCGGTGATGGGCGGCGAGGATTTCTCTTATATGCTGGAGGCGCGGCCGGGCGCCTTCATCTTCATCGGCAATGGCGACACCGCGGGTCTGCACAACCCGGCCTACGACTTCAACGACGAGGTCATCCCGCACGGCATGAGCTATTGGGTGAAGCTGGCGGAGACGGCGCTGGCCGCCTGATGAATGTGCCTGAGCCCGTCCTCGGCTTGACCTGAGGGTGCGCTGCGATTTTGAGATGGCGACAAGGCCATCGAGCTCAGGACGTGGCGATGCTCCGATCGTCACTTCCGACCGGACGGCTTCCGCGCAAGACCGAAGGCAATGCCTAGCGCAATGCCGATCCCGATGCCTGCAATGATGTTGTCCAACGCGACGCCGATTGCCACGCCGATCACAACACCGAGTGTGATGTGTTTGGCATCTATCATGCCGGGTCATGTAGAGTGGAAGGGGAGAGCCGCAACCGCAGGCCATCCGTCGGCTACCAACCGGTGTTGCCTGGATCACTACGGGCCGCTCTTCGAGTCGTCGACCTTCAGCGCCTCCATGACGGGCGCCAGATCACTCTCTTCGACTGGCTCTGTAGCCTGCGGCTGTTCGCCTGTCCGGGCCTTGTGCAGAGCTTTCTCAATGGCCTCTTCGATGTCGCCGATCTCGTCTTCGCGTACCTCGTGACCATAGCCGGCCGCGTCGGCATCTTGCTCGAATTGCTGCACCAGGACGGCCACGCTCACTTCGCTCTCGGCGGGCAGATCGCCGACGTTCTCCCGGAGCCAGGTTTCAAAGAACTCTTTTGTGGCGCTCATGCGGTATCTCCTTCGGCACACTAAATCGCAGCGGTGGTCCGAAGTTCCGCCATCCCCAGGTTATCTTTGCGGTCCAACCCTCCCGGATCAGTCTATAGAGTGGTGAGGATCAATTTCGAATTGTGAGCAGAAGCCTCTCGACGGCTGTGCTTCAACGGCCATCGTCGAAACCGACCGATTGGGTGCAGAGCGCCTCTTGGCGAAACGGTCCGAAGCGGCTATGTGTCGGGCCGCGTGGTCCCGTAGCTCAGTAGGATAGAGCGGCAGATTCCTAATCTGTAGGTCACAGGTTCGATTCCTGTCGGGATCACCATAGTTTTCAACTACTTTGCGACCAATCGCCGTACTTTTTTGCTAATTAAGTGCGACGAATTTCATAGGCTTTCAGACTTTGGGCGCGCATGCCCCAAGTACGAGTGGAGAAATGCCGGCCGCAGAAGCGCAGGACACCCTTGCGCGACATGGCGGAATAGCATGGAAGCCCAGGAGAACATCTACAACACCTGGGCCTCCTCAAGCTGGTTCGCATGGCTATTGAACAGACCTGCCGGCCGGCGTGCTGCCGAGCGCGGAAGCCGTGCTACTGCCCTACGGCCGCGAGTCTGCCCATGAAGGCGAAGCCCTTGCCAAAGCCATCATTGAGACGGTTGAAAGGCTGGCCCGATGATTCGCCTTGAATCAGTGCCGCGATGAGGAGCGAGCAATCGAGCTCCTCCGGAAACGAAACATTTAAGTCACTCTGAGTCGCCATACGAAGCGACCTCAATCTTGCTGTCTTCGCGGCGCGTTCGGCGCGCTCAGCCTCAGCCATCACCTTCGCGGAGCGCCTAACTGTGCTATTTCCCAGCCAACACATCTATTCGATCCAGTAGAATTCCGATGCCCCGGTCATGCCCTGACTCATTGAGATTGTCGCCGTTCATTGTGATGAAGCCGGTTCGATCGGTGAGGTTAAGATCCGCGTTGCCGCCAGGCGCGGGCCGATCGCCTTGGCAGTAGCCGTGGGCGCGCGCCGCCAACGCGCGAGTAGCCCGAGCCGTGCAAATCATACTGCTTACGCTCGATGTGGCTGCGCTCGGCCGGCGCCTATCTGGGCCATCACCAAGATCACCGCGGCAAATGACTAGCGGAACAGATATTTTGATACCTCTGGATTGCCTCGTCTCCACATAACGTTATCCAGAAAGTAGTGATGCACGTTGATGAATATCCACGCTATGAAGAGGAACAGCGACGAGCCGAACACCTCTTTGTTGTAAGGAACCAAAACGGACAACGCGATCGGGACCAGCCAGAAACCGAGAATCCCCAGAATTCCACCAATGATGATAAATCCCAGCACCCGAAAACGGTCTTGGGCGTCATTGAACTGAACCTACGGTCCATCGACCTCAACACTGGCGTCTGACGCGAGCCGACGTATATCGGCGGATGACCGGAATGAGGGCAACCCTTTGCAGGGGCGAAGCTTGCGCGCTAGTATCTGCAAAACGGGAGGGGGGACTAATGCCACGAATTGAGCGAGTAGAGACCCGCAAGCGCGGATTTCTGGCCTTCAACGTGTTGATGGGCATCATCGACTAGCTATGACCGCAAGACACTCCGGCGACGGTCTCTCGACTGTGTGCGCAATAGCGATGTTGTGGGAGCACCACTTTGTTCATTGACTACTACGAACTCCTAGAAATCAGCCCGAACGCCAACTCGGAAACGATAGAACGGGTATTTCGTTATTTTGCTATGCGCTACCATCCCGACAATCAGGATACCGGCGATGCATCACGCTTCAGTGAAATCGCGGAGGCCCATAATACTCTCAAAGATCCTCTCAAGCGCGTGCAGTACGACATTCAGTATAAAGACAATTTGAAACTTCGCCGCGAGTTGATTGAGGAAGTCAGCAACACTAAAGGAATCGAACGGGACGGCGTCATTCAAGCCAAACTGCTCTCGCTACTTTATGTCAAACGCCGACAAGACGTCAACAATCCTGGAATTGGCGATGAAGAACTCGAACGCATGTCGGGCTGTCCGCGTGAACATCTGGAGTTTCATCTCTGGTATCTAAAAGCAAAAGGCTGGATAGGAAGGGTCGAAAACGGGATGTTCGCGATTACCGTAGAAGGCATCGATCGCGCCAATACCGAACATCGTCGTGACACCTCCACCAGACTACTGAATCATACAGGCTGAAGAGTGGAAGCTCGCGTGCCAGTGCCCCTTGGATTAGCCCTTAGGAGCCCCACCAGCGCGCGTTCCGGCTGGCCGCTCTCAGCGCCTCGCGCACGCCGGCGCTTCTCGCTGGCCTGAATGAGGCGCTGCAAAGCCCTGGCCTGAACTCCGGCCTGGAATCGCTCTATCCCCGCCAGCTTTTCCTCCTCGCGCGCCAATCGGTAGACGTCGGGCAAAGGCTGCCAGTCGGCCGGCTTCTTCCGCATACACCATTGAGGCTGGCGATATCCCCAGTACTCGATACCGACGCGATCGGAACCGTCGAACCAGCATAAAACGTTCAGCTTGGGGAAGTGCAAGACCCTTGCCGCCCACCAGATCTTATCGATGGCGCTCTCGCCGGTGCCTTCCGCCCAGGGCGTCCAGCCGCGGCCTGGACGATCTGTCAGTTCGCTGTCGCGCATTCAGACTCCGGGCGCATTCGAGCGCTCGGCGCCCATAGCTTTTCGTTGCTTGGCAGCGTTCATTCGCCGGCCGGCACTCTGATTGCACTTACGGCAAGCGGCGGCCAGATTGGACCGCTCGTTCGTGCCGCCAAGCATTTTGGGCTTCTTGTGCTCTAGGGTGGCTTGCTTCGGTCCGGTCTCGGTGAACGGTTCCCTGCAATAGTAGCATTTCCCGCCTTGGATCTCGACCAGTTCGCTTCGGACTTTGGCTGAATTGAATTTCAGCTTCTTCTTCATGGGGGTTGGTTCCCTCCCTTTTTGGTAAAGGGACCACGACCTCGATCCAAGGTCAAGCCTTGCATTGGCAGCCGCTTGACGAAGCCGCCGGCCCAACGCATTCTCCCCTGGGGGAGAGATGGCAATGGCCGATCTTCCATGGGGCAAAGCAAAGCCCCGCAACAGCATTCCATATGGCTGGATACTTGTCGCTGCCATGGGCGGCGCTGCAGCGGGCAATTACCTGTGGTCGAACTCATCCAATCTGGCGAATGCGGTAAGTGCATTCGTCTCGTCTGCTGGCTGTGACATCAAGGGCAATATTTCAATCGACACCGGTGAGCGCATCTATCATGTCCCCGGCCTGACGACGGACGCCTACGGCCACCTGTTTCCTCGGGCCGATGACGCCGCAGAATTGGCCAACGCCGAGGCGGCTCTGCTGCAGTGACTGCGACATGGACGCGACATTGGCCAGACAAAGCCCTTGCGCTGCAAGGATTGTAGGAAGTTTCCTAATCCGTAGGTCACAGGTTCGATTCTTGTCGGGATCACCATATTTCAGGCACTTAGAGAGCCTCCGCCGTACTTTGTCTGTGATTGATGTACGGCGAACTTTCCGATTCAGCGGCCCGCTTCCGAACCCACCGTTGATCTCGCGACGCTGTCAGCCTTTCTGCGGACATAGCTCGGAATTCTGATTGCAATGATGGAGAGAACGCCAATGACTGTGCCGGCGACTACATCTATTAAATGATGACCGCCCTCCGGCAGCGTAGCCACGACCATGGCGGCATTCAGCGGGGCCAACACGACAAAAAGCGCCCGGATGTCCCGCGCGGCATAGACCACTATCAATCCAAGTGCCGTGTGGAACGACGGGAACGTGACGAGCCCTGTACCATTGGTCATAATAAGACCAAACGGCTCGCCTGATCGCAACGCCATAAGCACATGATGGTGCCACATTCCGGCATCAGCGGTGAAGTTCGAAAATAGCCCCCGCGCTGGCTTGAAATAGGCATAAGCGCCCTCTGCTGGCGCCAGAGCCATCATTGCGCCAGTGAAGACCGAGGAAACCGCCAGAAGAGCGACAAACTCCAGTGCTCGGTCTCGTCGGTTGCTCACGGCGTGGAGAAGCAAAACAAGCGGCATCTGAAACGCGAGCGCGTGGTAGGCAAAGACCAGGACGGATGCCGTGATTGGCTTGTTGGTCGTCGCCAGGAACCACTGCCAGTCGAAACCGAGAGCGGAATCGATAGAGGCTAGAAACGGGTCCGCCAGAGGCCTTGAGGTGGCTGACGCCAAGTACATGAATACGGTCGTTGAGATGGCGAGCGGAATGAATGCCGCTGCCGACACGACCACGATCCGCAGGCAGCCGCAAAGATATTTGATGACGTTGGCGATTGGGCTTGTGTCAGATCGCAGTCTATGGAGCGAAATTGCGGATGCCATCCAGGATGCGCTGAGGACCATGGCGACCTTGCCTATGTCGATCCAGTTCCTCGGTGAAAAATTGACCGTAGAAAATGGTAACCAAATAAGGTCGATCAGCCCGAAAAGAGCTGTGACGGAGGCGATGATCACAAGGTGATTTAGACTCGCTGCGCCCGCATTGGCGAATGAAGTAACGCCGTGCGGGATCATCCGAAACGGTCCGGCGTCCTGCCTCGAGGAGCAGCATGAGGTGTATTCAACCCGACCAAGAACGATATGGATGGTATGAGCATTGGCGTGGTCTGCCCATAGGCGGCGTATTCGGGAAACGTCGCTCGCAATACCCTTTCCTCGTTGATAATCCGCCGATATTGAAAAGCGAGGGCGATCGCGCAGATTGCGACCGTCGCCCATGTCGGATTACCGAGAAGAATGCCGAGCAGGACGATCGCTTCGCAGGCGTAGAGTGGGTGGCGCACGATTTGATAGGGGCCTGCGGTGACGAGCCGTCTGGCCTGGGCAGCGATGCTGAACGATCTGCCGAGCCACCATAGGCACCAAACGCAAAGAGCGAAGCCGATGATGGTAATCAGGTCCGCAGTGAACTCAAGCTGCGGAAGTATCGCGACTCGAGGGACGGCGATCAATGTTACGGTCGCAAAGCATCCGATCAGCGCCGAGATTCGGGGCTCCAGTCCCTGCGCTGTCTTCAGCGGCGGAAGACGCGCCACTGTCGTTGCAACAACGAGAACGAGGAAGCCGAGAGCGGCAACGTCTGCTACGAGCCCGATAATTCGCGCTATTGGCCATTCAGCGCCGCGAAGAGCTATAACCAATGCTCCGGCCTTCAAAGTCGCGCAGACCGTGAAGTAAAGTATCATCATTGCGCGCCCGATGAAATCACGCGTCGCCGCTGGTGGGAGATTCATGGATTTTGCCCTTCGGAATAAATGGATAGGCGAGTTGCTCGACGTAAGTTGGTGGAATGGGATCATCGACGCCATAGCGCTCCGGCACAGCCTTACCGGGCAGGTACATCGTTCCAAAGAGCGCGTCGATGAATGAAAGTTGACCTGCGAAGTTCTTGTCGTATGCGGCTCGCTCATGAGCATGATGCCAATGATGGAACTGGGGCGAGGCGATCAGCCATCGAAGCGGTCCGATGTTTAGCTTTACGTTGGCGTGCAGCAGCAAGCCGTGGGCGTGATACATCAACGCGAACAGGGCGATCGCCGGGCTGCTGAAACCCAGCAGGTAAACTGGCACGAGTGACGCGCCCTTCGTCAGAACCTGATCAACAGGATGAACCCTGTGCGCCGCCAGCCAGTCAAGTTCTTCAATACTGTGATGAATCGCATGGAAGCGCCATAAAAACGGGACGGCGTGGAACATACGATGCGCCAAGTAAAAGCCAATATCCGCGATGACTATGATTTCAATAACCTGGAGCCAAAATGGCTGTGATGAAACTGAGCTACTGATGTAGACTGGTATCAACTGCCCCACCGTGCCTGTCGCCAGTGTAACAGCCGCGATCAGACCAAGGCTTATAGGAACGCCATTGAACAGAGCGTAGATGAGATCGTTGAAGAAGGCTTTCCTGAGGATCTTTTGACCTGGCCTTAGAGCGAACAGGCGCTCGATCGGAACGAAGATCAGAACCGCAATCAAAAGCGCTTTGAGATTGAAAATGTCCATACGGCGCCCCGCCGGCAAGATCCAATCCAAGCACTTCGCCGATTTGAGCGCAAGTTAATGGTTTCCGAAAGGTTAATTGAGAAGGTGATTTGCGCGCCACGAGTGTCAGACCGAGAGGCCGCCTAGCACCGTCAAGTTGCTATAGACCTGAAATGCTATCGTGCAGATCGCTGCGAGCGAGATCGGCACCCCAAACGGCACAACGCCTTTGCGGTCCAGGTGCTGGACATACAGGCGGAAAGCGCCCGCGGGCAGCATGAACGGATTTTTCACGATCAACGCTGTGGCGAGTGCGAAACCCAGCAGCAGTGCGGAGAACACAAGGAGGCCGCTGCCGCCGATCAGCAACGGCACCACCGCCATCAGCTTGACGTCGCCAGCCCCGATCTTGCGCATGGCCCAGAACGGAAAGAGCGCAACAAACAGCAAAAGACCGGCAAGCGCACTCAGGCCCATGTCCCACCACGACCCGGATAGCACCGACAGGAGCTGCAGCGAGCCCAAACCCAAGCAAAGCAGCAGCAGCACATTCTGGTTGGATATCTTCTGGGTGGTGAAGTCGAGCCAGGCGATCCTTGCCAGCAAAGGAATGGCTAGTCCCTTCAGCAGCACCGATGCGGCGACCAACATGCTGTCGCCTTACCGCTCGAGATTCTTCACGCTGGACGACAGGAGCTGCAGATTGTTGGCCACCGTCGGATCGTTGGGCGCCAGTTCATAAGCCTTGAGGAAATTGCTGCGTGCGTCCTGCAGCTTGCCGCGCAGCAGATAGGAATAGCCGACATTGTTGTAATATTCGGGCGTCCCGCCGACCAGCCGGAAGGCCTGGCGATAGGCGTGGTCGGAGAGGTCGAAGCGGCGGATCCGATCGCTGCAGGCGGCCAGGCCCATCCAGGCACCACCATCATTGGGCGCCAGTTGCGTCGCCTTGTAGAACAGGGCGCCGGCATTGCCGTAGTTTTCCGCGCGGAACTGGTTCTTGGCTTCGGCAACAGCCTGGTCCGAGGCATAGTATTCGACGTCGCTGACCGTCTTCAGCCCGTCGAAGGCATCGCCAAAGGCTGTCACATCACCTTTTGAGGGCTCGTTGGTGCGGACGACGCCGCTGGTATCAGCCGTCTGACAGCCGGAAAGCACGATAAGCAGCAAACCGGCTACGGCTGCGAGGCGCATTGGCCCTGTCATTTCGTCCCCCAAAAGAGTTCTCTGACTCTGTATTTCGACCAAAGCATATACCTGCCTAGAAGAAAATGCCCTTCATTCGAATGATGACAGGTAGCATGACGACCATCATCACCACCGGAAAGATGCACAGCCCCAATGGAATCATCATCTTCACCGGCAAGGCATTGGCGCGTTCCTCGGCGCGAAGGATTCTCTGTCCACGCATTTCGTCGCTGTAGACACGCAGGGCTTCTGTCAAACTTGTACCGAGTTCCTCGGATTGCCGGAACAACACCGCCAGCGCCCGCGCCTCTTCAAGCCCGATTCGGTCAGACAGTTCGCGTAGCGCCTCGCGCAATGGCTTGCCGGCGCGCAACTGCAGAGTCATGATCGAAAGCTGGATACCAAGCCATTTATGGGTGCCGGCCAGTTCGTTGCTGACGCGCTCGACTGCCGCCTCGAGGCTCATGCCCGCGTCGGCGCAGGTGATCATCATATCCATGAAATCCGGAAAGCCACGACGATAGATCTGCTTTTGCCCATTCTCGAACCGGTCGAGCGCGATACTTGGTATGACAATGCATGCCAGCCCAAGCAAGGCTGAACCTCCAAAAGCGACAAGACTGGGCAAGTGGGGCGGTAAAATCTGGGACAGGAATGCATAGGTCGCAATAAAGCCGGCGCAGACTGCCCCGAGCCGCGACAGGGTATAAATGAGCGGCGCGCTTGACTGGTAGAAGCCGGCGCGAAAGAGCTTCGCGTCGAGGGCGCTGGGCTCGTCCCGCTCCTTTTCGAGCGATCGAAAATACGCCTCGACTGGCCGCTGCGCTGAAATCCTGGCCAGTTCTTCCTGTCCGACAAGTGAGCGGCGGTTGGGAATACCCTCTGCCAGCAGGCTTTGCGCAACCAGTTTCCTCGTCTGCAGTGCCGGCAAGAACACGAGCGAGCCAACCAGGAAAAGCGCTACGGCCGCCAGGAAGACAGCAATGGAAACCAGAAGGCTCAGATCCTCGGTATACGAAAACAGGTCTATAGCCTCGCTCCTTTAAAAATCGAAATTGACCATACGGTACATGATGAAGTCACCCAGCAGCGCCCACAGCCCGAAAATCAGGAACACAGGCATGATCAGCGGATTGTCCCATACATCACCGTAGTAGCTCGGGGCGAGGCCTGTGAGGATGGCGAACATCAAGAGCGGAAACAGGGAAATTATCCACGCGGACATTCGGCCCTCAGCCGAGAGCGCCCTGATTTTCAACCGCAGTTTCTGCCGTTCGCGCAACACCGATGAGAGGTTCGACAAAATCTCAGTCAAATTGCCACCGGTCTTGGCCTGAATCGACAGCGACACAGACAGCAGTTGAAGGCCCTCGAAGCCGACGCGTTGCGAGAGTTTCCGCACCGCGTTTTCAAGGCTAAGGCCAAAGGTGATTTCGTCGGAAACGATGCCGAATTCGGTGCCGAGCGGATCAGGCATTTCACGGGCGACAAGACCTATCGCCACGGAAGTCGGATGACCGGCGCGCAGCGAACGCACGATCATGTCAAGTGCATCCGGCAATTGCTTCGCGAATCTCTGGATTCGCTTGGCGCGCGCGCGGCGGAGAAACAGAAACGGCAGGACGAACCCGACGAGAAGAAAGATGATGCACGAAACCACCGCGGAAAAGTGCAGCAGGAACGCAAATACCAGTGCCAGTACCAGTCCAGCGAGAATAAATATCGCGACAAACGACAGCGGATTCCCGGTAATGCCGGATTGAGTGTATAGCCTGTTCAGCCCGACGGTATTAAACAGAAAATCGCCCGAGCCGGTAAGCCCACGTTCTCGCAGCAATCCCTGCAAGGTCTGTTCGGCCGGAACCTCGTCAGCGAGCCGCTTCAGCCGACGATTGATCGTGCTGACCGTTGAGCGGCGCTTGGCGTAGCTCACGTATAGAGCCTCGGCCGCGAGAATAACCGACGCCGCCGCCAGCACATAAATGAGGTAAAGCAAAGTCTGGCCCGACGGCATCAAAGCGCAACCTGCGGGTTGAAGGCATCCTTGGCGAAGTGGTGGCCGAGCGTCGCCGCTTCCTGGGCAAAGCGTGGACGGATGCCGGTGGCGCGAAATTCACCGACGATCTGACCCTCCGCATTCACATCGCGGCGAACGAAATGGTAAAGCTCCTGAAGCTGGACGACATTGCCTTCCATCCCGGTCAGTTCCGATATGGAAACGACCCGCCTTCCCCCGTCGGAGAGGCGTTGCGTCTGCACGATGATGTCGATCGCCGACGCGATTTGCGCCCGGATTGATTCATGGCTCATCGGCATGCCCGCCATTCCGACCATCTGTTCCAATCGCGATATCGCATCGCGCGGTGTGTTGGCATGGATGGTGGTCATCGAACCTTCATGGCCGGTGTTCATCGCCTGCAGCATGTCGAAGGCTTCTTCACCGCGGACCTCGCCGACGATGATGCGGTCGGGCCGCATGCGCAGCGCGTTCTTGAGCAACTCGCGCTGGCGGACCTCGCCCTTGCCCTCGACATTGGGCGGGCGGGTTTCGAGGCGGCCGACATGCGGCTGCTGCAATTGCAGTTCCGCCGCGTCCTCGATGGTGATCAGGCGCTCCCTGGACGGGATGTAGCTCGACAGGGCGTTGAGCAAGGTCGTCTTGCCGCTGCCGGTGCCGCCTGAAACCAGGATCGACTTGCGCGCCTGCACCGCGATCCGCAGCAGGTCGATCATCGGCTGGCGGATCGAATTGAACGCCAACAGGCGTTCGAGCGAATAGGGATTCTTGGAGAATTTGCGGATTGACACCAGCGGGCCATCGACCGAGATCGGCCGCACCGCGATGTTGACACGCGAGCCATCTTCTAGCCGCGCGTCCACCATCGGCGCGGATTCATCGACGCGTCGGCCGATCGCCGAGACGATCTTGTTGATGACACGCAGCAGATGCGCCTCGTCGCGGAAACGGATCGAGGTCTCCTCGATCACGCCGCGCCGCTCGATGAAAACGCGACTGTGGGTGTTGATCAGTATGTCGGAAATTGAGTCGTCTTTCAGCAGCGGCTCGATCGGTCCCAGCCCAAGCATCTCGTCGGCGGTGTCGCTGGTCAATTGATCGAGCTCGCGAGCATTCAGCGGCACGTTGCGAGCCCGGACAAATTCCCGCACGATCGGTCGGATCTCATTCAGGATTTCATCCTTGGACGCGTTTTCAAGGGCGGTCAGGTTGAAGCGATCAATGAGGTGGCGGTGGAGCTCGACCTTGAGCGACAGGAAATCGTCACCATGCGGCTGGAGGTCGACAACAGGAGAAACCGTCGGGGTGGCGGGCAAAACCGCCATCGGCTCGAGCTTTGGCTCGACTCGCAACTCGCTTGGTCCTTTGGTGAACCGCCCCAGCATATCGCGTTATACTCCCCCGTAGAATCCGTCGCCACGGAAACTAAACGTTAACCACGCAGGGCACAAGCGCCAGCCGCGCACCATGCAATTTAATACTTCAGACATAGTTAAGATCAAGGATCAGAAAACGCGATGTTTATTTGGTCAGCGGCGCTGTCCTAATCGAACACGAGGACTCGCTTTCAATGCCAAGTGCTTTTTTTGCCACAAAGGCGTCATGGAGCCCCCCTAAGGCCTTAGATATAAAGGAATATGCACTATCGCTAATATCGCCCCATTTCCGCCATACCCACGGCCAAATTATGAACGAATGGTTAAGATGGGTTGAAAAATGAGCCGAATCAATGTTTTGGTCCGCCTGAGATCGGCAATATTCTTGCCAAACCATGTATAGGAAAGTTAAGAAACCCTTAATCCCGTTTGACTCTGATTTTCGCCGGGACTTAGATCGAGATGACGGGGGATGCTTGGGTATGGATTTCATCCTTGGCTCGTCTCGTCGGGTTCAAACCTCCAAAGGGAGAAATTGGCATGAAGAAGCTCATGACGATGACCCGGCAGTTCCGCGACGACGAAAACGGCGCTGCCATGGTCGAATACACCATCTTGCTCGGCATCATCACCGTGGCGGTGATCGCCACCATCATCCTTGTCGGCACGTGGGTCACCGGCCAGTGGACGACGCTTCAGGCGGCGCTGCCGTGATATCTTGATCTAATCATCGACGCCGGTGACATCCCGGCGTCGATGATCAAGAATAATGCAGTGAGCTGTGCAAACGCAGTCGGGTGGGGCAAGAAATGCGCGCAAACAGTGTCATCATGATCGTTCTCGCCGGCGTGTTCGGCGTGCTGGCGGTGGTGCTCGCTAATATTTGGCTGGCTAGTCAGCGCAGTGCAATGGCGCGGACGGATGATGTCCAGCGCGACACGGTCGTGGTGGCCGCGATGCCGTTGAAGTTCGGCGACACGCTTTCGGCGGATAAGTTGCGCGAAGTCGCCTGGCCCTCAGGTGCGGTCCCGACGGGAGCCTTCAAGACAACGAAAGAAATGCTGGAGGGCGAAGGCACCAAGCAGGCGCTGCAGGCGATCGGTGTCAACGAGCCTGTTCTCGCCACCAAGATCACTGGCCCCGGCCAACGCGCCACACTTTCGGCGGTGCTCGGCGAAGGCATGAAGGCCGTTTCCATCAGGGTCAACGACGTGCTTGGCGTCGCCGGGTTTGTTTTCCCCGGCGACCGGGTCGATGTGCTGCTGACGCGCAAGGTGCGCACCTCCCAGGGGGCGGACCAGAGTTTCGTCGACGTGCTTTTGCAGAGCATGAAGGTGCTCGCCGTCGACCAGGTTGCCGACGAGAGCAAGGACAGCCCGACAGTGGTGAAATCGGTAACGCTCGAAGCCAGCACCAGGGACGCCCAGAAGCTTACCTTGGCTGCCGACGCCGGCCAGTTGTCGCTGGCGCTTCGCCAGGCTGCCGCCAGCAAGGGCGAGACGACCGAACGCATCACGCTTTCAGACTTGACCGGTGATACGCCGGACGACGTCGCCGCCAGGCAGGCCGAACTCGCCAAGCAGGCAGCAGCCGAGGCTGAGGCCGCAGCCGAGCGCAAGCGCGCTGACGACAAGATCAATGGGCTGACCCAGGCCGTGGAACGGGTGGGAAGCAGGCTCGACCTGTTGAGCAGCGCAAAACCTGCACCGGCAGTGGCCTCAGCACCCCAGATGCAAGAGGTGGTTAAGGAAGTGATCAAATATGTGCAGCCGGAACCGCCGGCGCGTGCAACAATCGGCGTCTTCAGGGGTGTGAAACTCGAATCTTACGACGTGCCGCGACAAAAATAACGCTAGGGTATTGCCGAACGAGTCGGCAAGGGGGTAGTCTAGATGCGTATGTTCCGGGGACCACTGGCGGCTGCTGCGCTGGCCTGTTCGGTCATGCTGCTGCCGATCGACCTTGCTGCTCATGCAGCCGACCGCAGAATCGATGTATCGAACCCCAGCGTCCATCGTGTTTTCCTGCCCATGTCGCAGTCGGTGACGATCCAGGTGAACGCCACGCTGGGCGACATCGTCGTCGGCGACGAGAAGATCGCCGACGCCCAGCCAATGACCGACCGAACGCTCTATGTCATCGGCAAGAGCGCCGGCACCACCACCGTCAATCTCTTTTCAGAAGACAAGCGCTCGCTTGGCGTGATCCAGATCGAGGTCGGCGTCGACGTGAGCGACATGGCGCAAGCGATCCGGCAGGTCGCGCCCAGGTCGCGCATCGATATCGGTTCGATCAACGGCAAGATCAGGCTTGGCGGCCATGTCAAGGACGGCGCCACGCTGGCGGCGATCATGCAGGTCGCCCAGCAATATGGCCCCGACGCGATCATAAACGCGGTGACGGTCGACGACAGCCAGCAGGTAAACCTCGAAGTGCGCGTGCTGGAGGCCAAGCGCAATGCCGGCCGCGATCTTGGCGTCTCAATCAGGAGCACCAACGGCAGCGGCACGACCCGCACAGGAACGGGCATAGCCGCCGTCGACGAGGACAATGTGGTGCTGGGGCCGGGCAATCTGCTTACCGGCCTTCTTTCGAACACCACCCCGTTCGCGGCGCTGATCACTCGCGTCATCGACAGCAACATCAAGGTCGACCTGATCATCGAGGCGCTCGAGGCCAAGGGCGTGGTGCGCACGCTTGCCGAACCCAACCTCACCACTCTTTCCGGTGAGGTTGCCAGCTTCAATGCCGGCGGCGAAGTACCTATCCGCGTCGACGACGGTGATGGCGAGATCAGTATCGAATACAAACAGTTCGGCGTTAATCTGCTGTTCACGCCGGTCGTGCTCAGCGACGACAAGATCAACATCAGGCTGGCGCCGGAAGTCAGCGACCTGACCGGTTTCACCACCGCCGGCGACCCGATCTTCACCAACCGCAAGCTGTCGACCGTCGTCGAACTGCGCGACGGCCAGAGCTTCGCTGTCGGCGGACTTTTGTCCAGCAAGAACACCAAGATCCAGAGGCAGGTGCCGTGGCTCGGCCAGGTGCCGATCGTCGGGACGCTGTTCCGGAATTCGAGCAACCAGAAGGAAGAGACCGAACTGGTCGTCATCGTGACGCCGCGTATCGTGCGGCCGGTAAAGCCTGGCGAGCAGCTGGCGACGCCGTTCGACAAGACACGGCCCGCCAACGACCCGGAGCTCTTCATTCTCGGTCAGCTCGAAGTGACCAAGGACATGGTTCGCAAATATGAACTCGGCGAAGGCGTGGTCGGCCCCTATGGCCACATGCTCGATCTGAAATCCAAGGACAAGATGATTTATGTCAAGAAATAGCGCCTTGATCCTGTTTTTGTGCGCCGGCGGGCTGACGGGCTGCGCCGCCGACTACCTGAACAATTACGAAACGGTGACACTGGCTGCCGGCGACACGCAGAAATACAATTCGCTGTTGCAGACGGTCGACCCGCTCAATCCGGCGTCCAGGAACACGACGATCGAAGGCGATGGCGCGCGCGCTGCCGCTGTTGCCCAGAATTACAAATTTCCACCACCACCACCGCCACCACCGGCCATAACGGTCAATGTCGGCGACACCGCGGATTAAACAAAAGGATGCGGGTTCAGCGCCAGGCAAAGCGACTGGCGTCAGGGGAGCTAAGAGTAAGGCCATGCTGCGGATTGTTCGCGCGTTCTGGCACGATCAGAGAGGAATAGCGCTGATACTGGTCAGCATCATGCTGCCGGCAATCATCGGTTTTTCCCTGCTGGCGATTGACATGAGCCGGGTCAACAACCTGCACAATGATCTTCAGAAGGGAGCTGATGCGTTTGCCCTAGCAGGCGCGGCTGAACTGGATGGGACGTCGAGCGCTATCACCCGTGCTGACAGGGCGATCGCTACGCTGGTACGCAATCGATACACCTTCTCGACCTCCGGCCCGCCTCAAACGCTAGCTGCCGGCGGAGTAACGCGTCGCTATCTTCGCTCGTTGCCGGCCACCGACAATCTCCCGATCGTGGCGGCCAATGTGATCACCGACGAACTGAACGACGCCAGACTTGCCCGTTTTGTGGAAGTCACGGTAACCCCGGTCGGATTTGCCGCGATCTTTCCGGCTTCCTTCCTGTCATCCGGCGCCAGCAACAGTTTCAATGTCGGGGCAGTCGCCGTGGCGGGCTTCACCTCCGGCGTCTGCGATTTTACGCCGGTCTTCATGTGCAACCCCTATGAGATGGTGAACGGGACCAATGCGGCTGGCGGGTACACACTTGAGCAGGCTGTTTCCAATCCGGCTGTCCATCGTCGGTTGATCGAACTGCGGAAAGTTGGAAATGGGGCTGCTGCTGGTCCAGGTAATTTCGGCTTCCTCGAGCCCCCAGCTGATGTGGGGAACGGCGCTCAAGCCCTCGCCCAGACGATCGCGACATCCAGGCCGATTGGCTGTTATAACTCCGCGAACGTTACCACCAAGACCGGTCAGAACGCCGGCCCGGTGCAGGACGCCTTCAACGTTCGTTTCGGAATTGGAGCCAACGGTAACCACTTCGATAGTGCTGAATACGGTCCGGCCGCCAATGTCCGAAAAGGGGCTATACAGACCACAGGTAGCGTCAATCAATGCGCCGCCATGAACCAGCTTTCGTTCACCGAAGCTGGAACAATGGGCCTTCCGCGCGATGCGACAACGCCGTATCAGGGCGGCAGGATGGGCGACGGAGATTGGAATTTTTCCGGCTATTGGAGCACCAACTTCGGTTCCGCCTCCTATCCATCGTCATGGGATACAACCAAGCCGACGCGCTATGAGGTCTACCGTTACGAGATATCGGCCGGGTTGGTGGGCACCGCGTCGACCGGTGGAGAGATCGGAACGCCGCCCGCAGCGTGCCAACCGCCGGTCACGACAGTTGATCGTCGCCTGATCTATGGCGCGATCCTGAATTGCACTGATCTCGAACGAAACAACGATCTCTCGGGCCACAGCACCAATCTGCCGGTCGAAGCCTTCGGCAGCTTCTTCCTCACTGAACCGGTTGCGTCACCATCGGATGATGCGTCGGTGATGGTTGAACTTGTCGACATTACCGGTCGCGGCGGCCAGGGCACCCTCGACAATTTCCTTCGCGACGAAGCCCAGCTTTATCGGTGATGGCGATGATCCGAACGCTATGCCGCCACCTCGACAGATTTCGACGCGACAGCCGTGGTGCGGTGCTCGTCGAAATGACGCTGATCACGCCGCTGATGCTGATCCTGTCGGCGGGCGTGTTCGAGTTCGGCAATCTGATCCATAACAAGCTGCTGATGGAGGCCGGCCTGTCGGACGCGGCACGCTTTGCCGCGCGCTGCAACAGCCAGTTGTACACCCAGGCCGGGCTGGCGGCGATCAACTGCGCGGATATCGCCACCAACATCGCTGTGTTCGGCAAGGCGGCGGTAACAGTGACAGACGTTCCGCGCGTCAGCGGCTGGCGGACATCGGATGTTACGGTGACCATCGCCGCCCCCGCTTCCTGTCGCCCCGCCGTCGTCAATGGCGTCACCCAATATCGCTCCACCACGGCACAAGTCTGCATCGTCCGAGCGGCCGGCAACTATCCATATGCCGGCGTCGGCATGCTGTCGTTCATCGGAATCGGTCCGATCACGCTGACCGGCTCTCACGAGGAGCGGTTGATCCGATTCTGATCATGATCAAGCGTTTTGCGAAATCGGAAGACGGCGCGGCGATGGTAGAAATGACCATCGTGGCGACGCTGCTGTTTGCCCTTGTTCTCGGTTTCGTCGATTTCGGCCATGCCTTCTATCAATGGAACGCCGCCACCAAGGCCGTCCAGTTAGGCGCGCGCCTGGCGTCTATTTCCGATCCGGTTGCCACCGCGCTAGCTACAGCCGCACCGACGACGACACCGGGCGCGCCGGTGGTGGCCGCCGCTTATGGACCCTTCGTCTGCGCATATACCGCCGGCACAGGGGCTTGCAGCAATGGCGGCACATTCAATGCTGCCAATTTCAGTCGCATCTTCCGCGGCGATACGGCAGTCACTAATGACGACGCCTGTCCCGCGTTGGCGACAGACCAGCGGCCGGGTATGTGTCATTTCTTTCCTGGCCTGCGGCGCGACAATGTCGTCATCGCCTATTCCGCCACCGGCCTGGGCTACCAGACTCGGTTCGGCGGACCGGTGCCGACAATCACCGTCAGCCTTCAGAACCGGACCTTCCAGTTCTTCTTTTTGCAAGGGCTGATGGGGTTTGCGAACATCACCATGCCCTCCATGCTGAGCACGGTCACGGGCGAAGACCTGAAGAGTACCGCGTCATGAATGCCATCAACACCAAGGTTCTGCCGACCAAACGAAAGCAAGTGGCCCTATTCTCGTCGGATCCACAGTTCAAGCGCGAGGTGGCGACGCGGCTCGACGCGCTGGCGATCTACGATGTCAGGATTTCAGACACGGCTGACTTCCTCAAGGGCCCGCCCGCTGAGACGCGCCCGGGCATCGTCATCCTCGACCTGGCCAATGGCGAGTTGCTCGGCGAGCCTGGAATAGTCGCGGCGCGCGCCTTGTGGGCGGCCGTGCCGCTGATCGCGGTCTCCGACGAATTGACCTCAGAAAAGACGCGCATCCTGGTTCGCATGAACGCTTCTGACTGGCTGCACAAGCCTCTCGACGCTAAGGAACTGCTGAACGCGGTCACCTTCCACGACACCGGCAACCAGGGCACCAAGAGCCGCATCATCACTTTCATCAGCGCCAGCGGCGGCGCCGGCGCCACGACGCTCGCTCTGTCGGCGGCAGAGTTCCTGGCGTCGAAATCCACCGAACGCGCGGCTTCGACCTGCCTCGTCGACCTCGATTTCCAGAGCGCCAATTGTGGCGCTTATCTCAACCTGTTCAACCAGTTCGACCTGGCCGGCATCATCGGCCAGCCGGAAAGGCTCGACGTCGAATTGATGGACGTCATCAAGCTCTCGCGCCCGTCCGGCCTGACACTCTATTCCTTCGAGAGGCCGCAACTGCCGTTTGAGCCGCAGGGCGGCGATTTCGTGTTCCGGCTGCTGGACCTCGTCGCCTACCGGTTCGACGACATCGTCATCGACCTGCCGAATATCGAAACCCCCTGGCAGAATTCCGTGCTTTCGACGAGCGACGAGATCTTCATCGTCTTCGAGCTCAACGTCGCCTCGCTGCGGCAGGGCAAACGGCTCTACACGAAGATCCGCGAGCTGCGCGGCAATTCGGTGAGCATCACGCTGGTCGCCAACAAGCATAAGCGCAAATGGTTCGGCAACCACTTTTCGCGCAGCGAACTCGAGAAGATCTTCAAGGCGCCGCACATCAAGTCGGTCGGCCTGGACAATGCGCTGCTGACCGACGCGCTGAACCGGGCCATCCTGCCTTCCGAAGTGGATGGGCGGGCGCGCTTCAACAAGGACCTGAAGCGGATGTTCAAAGAGCGGCTCGATGACCCAGCCCGGTAGATACCGCATCGTCCCGAGGCTTGCCGGCGCCTGCATCATCGGCCTGGCCTTGGGGATGCCGGCCTGGGAATTCGCCCATGCCCGATCCGCGCTGTCGGACCGGCCGCCGCTGCCGGCAATGGGCCCCAGCCTGCGCAAGGCGGTTGCTCTCCAAACCGCGGAACGGGCCGGCACGATCATCATCCGCAAGGACGAGAAGGCGCTTTATCTGGTGACCCGGCAGGGCCACGCGCTGCGCTACCAGATCAGCGTCGGACGAGACGGCTTTGGCTGGACTGGCATCGTCAAGGTCGGGGCGAAAACGGAATGGCCGGAATGGCGCCCGCCCAGGGAAATGCGCGCCCGCCAGCCGGAGCTGCCGGAAATGGTGCCCGCCGGTCCCTACAATCCACTCGGCGCCAGGGCACTCTATCTGCTGCGGGACGGGCGCGACACGCTCTACCGCATCCACGGCACCAACGATCCCAAGGGCATCGGCTTCGACGGAACATCGGGATGTTTCCGTCTTACCAACACCGATGTGATCGATCTCTTCAAGCGCGTCTCGGTCGGCGCAAAGGTGGTGGTCCAATGACGATGATCAGCGACCCGGATATACCGGCAATCGACATTGGGCCGGCAACCCACACTGAAGAGCAAGCTGCAGTTGGGAAACCGAGCAATGCAAGGATGCTCGGCGTTGTCGCCGTCGGCGCCTTGCTGATCACGGCGGTGAACATAGCGGCCGCGGTCTATTTCTACCGCGGCATCAACGATCTGCGCCTTGTCGAACGGCGGCTGGAACAGCTCGGATCATTCGAGCAACGGATCGCGGCCCGGCTCGATACGGTCAACAACGGCTTCCAAAGCCGGTTTGAAAAACTGGACAGTCAACTGCAGGGCAGCTTCAACGAAGTCAAAGGCAGCATTGCCCGGCTTGAACAGGAGCTGCCCCTGGACAGTGACGACGACATGTCGAGCATCGCGGAGCCTTCCGTGATCACGACCAGCACCATGGCGGAAGCAGCCACCGATCTCGAAGAAGCGACCGAACCCAGTATCGTCGAAGCGCCGCGCCCGCCCAAAAAGAGGATCGCGGCGCCGCCCCCTCCCCCAAACTCGTCCTACCAGCGCATCGTGCAGCCTGACGGCAAGGTCCATTACAAGAAAATCAACTAGTTCCTCTGCACAGAGGATTTGGTTCTTAGCCTGAAAGCGACCGTGGACGGTCGCTGTAGGCCAGCCTTCAGCCGCGTTCTCTGACGCTGGCGATTAGCCGTAAGCCCCCGCGCCTTCGTCATCCTAGGGCGAAGCAAGGAGCGAAGCGACGCGGCGCAGACCCTAGGATCCATGCCGTTACCTCTGCCGAACAATGCAACGGCTCAGAACGGCGCATGTATCCGCAACTGCGCTCGTTACCCTTCAGCCATGACCGGCTATGCCTATATGACCGCGAGCCAGAAGCGCGGCACGATCTACATCGGCGTCACCAATGATCTCGGCCGCCGCATGCCGGAGCACAAATCCGGCCAAGGCTCGCGCTTCACCAGCCGCTACGGCGTGCAGCGGCTGGTCTGGTACGAGGAACATTTCGACATTCGCGACGCCATCCAGCGCGAGAAGTCGCTGAAGCGCTGGCCGCGCCAATGGAAGATCGAGCTGATCGAGAAGACCAATCCAGAGTGGTTCGAGCTTTTTCGCGGAACGGGGTGGTAGGGTTCGGTTCTGGGCCGCTGCATTCTTCGGCTGATGTCACGGAATGGATCCCAGGGTCTGCGCCGCGTCGCTTCGCTCCTTGCTCCGCCCTAGGATGACGAAGTGGAGGGAAGGTTCGGCTAATCGAGAAGGCACCGGCGTGCCCCGGGTCCTACAAATCCCGCTGCAGAGCAATAAGCCGTACGGCGAGGGCTCGGGAACGCTGTCGCGCTTCGCCGAGAAACGCAACATGACAGTAGGCGCAGGCTGCAGTGCCCAGAAACAGTACCAGGCTGTTCTGCCAGGTGAAATCGAGGATCAGCGAGAATGGGTGGCCGCTGGGTGCGGTGAATGCCGCAATCGTGCTCGCCGTTTCAGAATGGCTGCTCGAAGCCATCATCAACCCGGCGAAAAGCAGAGCGGCGTGGTTGGCAAGGAAGAAGAACGCGGCCGATTTTCGCGTCCGGCAAGCCATCCAGCAGAGGATCGATGCGGCGGTCAGGATGGCGGCATCAAGGACCATTGAACCGCCCAGATAAAGGTCGACCTGCTGCCAGAACATCGTCGCCAAAGGGCGCAGTTCAAGCCAGATCCGCCACATGGCAGGGCTGGCCGGATAGCTTCCCAGCAGGAACGTCGCTGCTCGCTCCCCTGCCAGAATGAGAAGAATGAGAGCCGGAAAGGCAAAAAGCAGTAGCGACTTGCGCGTCATGTTCCCTCGCCAATCGATAAGCAGAATAGGCTGCAAAGATTGCGCGAAGCTTAAGGAAGGCGGCGAACAGCATTGATCACAGGCGCAGGCGCAGCCCACAACCGTGGCGAGCCGCCCGTTTATGTGCCATTTTTGCTACATCCCCGAAACTTTATGGCCCAGACCCTATTTAAAGCCGGTGCTAAATCAATAAACACTCACGTATTCGAAGAATTTATCGGATAACTTGTCAAAGCTTCGGTGAGAAGGCTTGGCCGTACAAAAAGCACCAGGCAAGAAGCGTGGGTGGGGTAGACCATGAATACGACAATCAAAGTGGCCATTGGCAAGCGCCTTGGCCTGCTCTTCACATTTTCGATGCTGGCTTGCGGGAGCGCTAGTGCCCTCACGCTCAAGGAAGCGATGGCCGTAGCCGTCGAGTCCAATCCGGAGATCGGCCAAGCGATCGAAAACCGCGAAGCAATCGAATTCGAACTGCGTCAAGCGAAAGGGCTCTATCTTCCCAGTATCGATCTCGAGGCATCTGCGGGAGCCCGTCGCCTCGACAATTCGTCCCGACGAGCGCTCTCCACAGAGGATGACGCGCTCTATCCGGCGGAAGCGGGTGTCGTGATATCGCAAACGCTCTATGACAGTGGAGCACGACGGGCCGAACTGAACCATCAGGCGTCGCGGGTCGATGGGGCTTCTTTCAGGGTACTGGAGCGATCTGAATTCATCGGGCTCTCCGTCGTTCAGGATTATCTTGAATACATGCTGCAGGCCTCGATCGTTTCAGAGGCGAAAAAGAACCTGGGCTTCCATCAGGGGATTCTCGGCGATATCCGGCAAGGCATCGCGGGTGGTGCGTTGAACGAGGCCGATCGGCAACAGGCCGAGGAGCGCCTCTTCGCCGCCAAGGCGCGCATGCAGGAAGCCACCGAAGAGCTGGAACAGGCCAAAATACGGTTCTTCAAGACCGTCGGCAAGCCGCTGACGAACGCCTCAAGGCCAGGGAGTGTTGGCGGCGCGCTGCCAAGGTCGCTTGATGAGGCGCTGGGACTGGCGCGCGAGAACAATCCGCGCGTTCACATGGCCAGCAGCGATATAGATGCCGCTGCTTCACTGGTGGATGCAGCCCGGGCCAAATTCGGACCCGCTATCGTTGCGGAAGGCCGTGCGCGGGCCGGATATGATATTGATGGCGACGACGGCGACGCCAGCGACCTGCAAGCGCGGCTCGTGCTGCGCTGGAACCTCTATCGCGGAGGTATCGATAAGGCCAACGAACAAGAACAGATCCGCCGCACCAGCGAACAGCGACTTGGATTGCATCAGGTCCTGCGTGAAATCGAGGAAGCCGTCCGCACCTCGTGGGATCGCCGTTTCCGGCAAGCCGAACTTGCAAAGACGTTGAGACAGCAAGCCTCCGCAAGCGAAAGGCTCGTCGCCTCCTATCGCGAACAATTCAAGGTCGGACAGCGTTCGCTGCTCGACGTGCTTGATGCGCAAAATACGCGGTTCAACACAGCAACGCTGGCGGATACTGCCTCCTACGCATCGCTGTTCGCCGAGTATCGGCTGCTGGCGGCGACCGGGCAGCTGCTGAAAACGATGAACCTTCAGCCGGCAAAACAGGCGGCGGCTTATGCCAGGACCGAGTTTGCAACGCCGGAGACTGCTGACACCGAAACCTATGCGCGCACCCCGTCGGAACAGAAAAATGATCTGCCTTTCGACATCCTCGCCCCGGTCAGGAAGAAATAGCTCGGTTTAAGGATCGATCGAGAGTCCTTGCGGGCAGATCGTGAACCAGCAACCAAACATCCTCTCCCCCAAAGAGGCATTCAAGGCCTGCTTTTCGGCTGTTGCCGGATATCTCGGCAGACCGAGCGCCGAAACGGTCCTGTTCGCCGGGATTCCGCTTTCAGAGACGCGAATAGAGGTGGAGGACATCAGGCATCTTGCCGAACGGATCGGTCTCGAGGTCCAGGAATTCAGCCACCGGGATTTTCTGCGCGGTCGTGTCGATCTTCCTGCCATTCTCTTTCGCGTCAGCCAGTTGCCTGTTGCTCTGCTGGCGGAGATGCAAGACGGCGCATATACGACCGCCCCGCAGGAGGATGGCCGCACGATCATCGCCAAATCCGAGCTTGCCGCCAGTGTCATCAGTGGCGGCGTATCCTTTTCGATAACCTATGCCAATGCCGCCGAAGGGATGAACGTCGGTTCGGCAGCGAGGATAGAAAGGCGCCACTGGCTGACGGGAACGATGGGCGCCTTCTGGCACACCTATTCGAAGGTGGTCCTGTCGGCGATATTCATCAATCTGCTGGCCATCGCCTCGCCGATCTTCACCATGAACGTCTACGACAGAATCCTGCCGAATAAGGCAACATCAACGCTGTGGGTTCTGGCAATCGGCATCGGCGCCGTTATTCTGTTCGATCTGCTTCTGAAGACCGCCAGGGCATCTCTCATCGACTATGCCGGGCGCAAAGCAGATCTGCGAATATCATATCTTCTGTTCGAAAAAGTCCTCAACTCGTCTCTGTCAGCGCGCCCTGGCTCGACCGGTGAATACGCAAATCGCGTGACTCAATATGAATTCGTGAGGGAGTTCTTCACCTCCAACACCATCAGCGTCTTCATCGATACGGCTTTTGTGTTCGTCTTTCTTCTGGTCATCTATGCGATAGGCGGCTGGCTGGTGGTCATACCGGCATTGGCCTTCGTGGCGTCGGTCATCGTCGGGCTGATCACGCAGCGACGTATCGGCAAGCGAGTCGCCGCCTCGATGAACGAGGCTTCTCAGCGCCAGGCCTTGCTGGTCGAATCCATTTCGACGCTGGAGACGATCAAATCGCTGCGGGCCGAAGCGTATCTGCTGCGGAGATGGGGCGAGCACTCCAAGAACGCTGCCAACACGTCGGAAAAGATCAAGCAACTTTCGGCCGCCGCCGGCAACATCACCCAGGCCATACAGCAGCTTGTGACCGTCGCCCTGGTCGTAGCCGGCGCCTATGCCTTCTCGGAAGGTCATATTTCTACGGGAGCAATAATAGGCACGGTCATGCTGGCAAGCCGCGCGGTTGCTCCGCTTGGCCAGATCGCCATCACCCTTTCGAGACTGCGGCAAGCCATGCTCTCGTTGAGAATCATCAATTCGATCATGGCTCAACCGGAAGACCGGCCGGACACGGTGGGCTTCGTCAATCGCCCCATCCGCAACGGTGCGATGGTGTTCAGGAATGTCGGGTTCGTCTATCCCGGATCGGAAAACGAGGTTCTGACCGGCCTCAATTTTTCGGTGAAACCGGGAGAACGGATCGGCATCATCGGTCGCATAGGGTCCGGCAAAACAACGATGGGTCGCCTGATCGGCAGGCTTTTCCTTCCGACCTCGGGAGAGCTTTTGCTCGACGGCATCGACATCCGCCAATACCACCCGTCGGAGGTTCGCGCTGCGGTAGGAATCGTCGCCCAGGCCGGCGATCTGTTTTCAGGCACCATCAAGGAAAATCTCCTGATGGCGTGCCCCGAAGCGACCGATGAGGAAATCATCGACGCCGCAAAGGCTGCCGGCGTCGACGAATTCGTCTCTCGCCACCCGCGCGGCTATGACATGAATGTCGGCGAGCGGGGTACCAATCTCTCGGGGGGCAGCGACAGACGGTGGCAATTGCGCGCCTGCTGCTGACCAAGCCGAAAATCGTCTTCCTGGACGAGCCGTCAGGCTCAATGGATCTCGCCTCGGAAAGACAGTTGATCAAACAGCTCAAAGTGGCCTTCGATGAAAACACGACGCTGATCGTGTCAACCCACCGCTACAGCATGCTTGAGCTGGCGGATCGGCTTATCGTTGTCGAACAAGGCAGGATAGTTGCAGACGGACCAAAGGAACAAGTCGTAAAGGCACTGCAGAAAAGTGGCTGATCAAAAATAGGTTATATTGAACGAGTTCAATATAATGGGGCGTGGGGAAATGCTTGCCAGAGAAGACCGTCCGCCGCTTTTCGCGTCGGCATCCATATTCATCATAGGAGCGCTCTTCGTCGTTTTCGTTGCTTGGGCAGCTTTTGCCGAAGTCGATGAAATCGCACGCGGCGACGGCAAGGTCATCCCGGCGTCCAAGACCCAAATCATACAGGCCAGCGAAGCCGGCGTCGTCCAGGAAATCGCCGTCAAGATTGGGCAGGTCGTCAGGAAAAACGACCTGATCATTCGCCTCGACAACACGCTGAATACGTCCAGCCTTGGCGAGCAGCAGGCCAAGTCACGCGCGCTTGAAGTGCGGATCGCAAGGCTCAAATACGAACAAAGCGGCAATCTCACAGGGCCTTTTCCGTGCCCGGCCGACATTCAGTCGATCGCTCCGCAAATCTGCGAGAATGAACAAAAGCTTCTCACAGCCCGGCGCGAAAACTTCGACAATAAATTGTCCGTTCTCAAATCGCGCCTCGACCAGCGCGAGAAGGAACTGGACGAAGCAGCCGCCAATTCCGACCGCCTGACAAGGAACCTAGCCGTTAGTGACCAAGAGGCAAAACTGGTTGGATCAATGGTCAAAAAGGGGCTGATGGCCAGGACAGAGCAAATCCGGGTTGAACGGGAGCAGACTGAACTCAACGGTCAGCTGAACCTGTCCGGCGAGACAGTCAAGAAGATCAGGTCAACGATCACTGAAGCTCAACTCCAGGTTGATGAACTCGGCCTCCAGCTGCAGCAGGAAGCACTGGATGAACTGACGCAGGCGCTGGCCGAGCTTTCGGTCGTGGACGAAACCATTCGTGGGGCCACTGACAAGGTAGCGCGCACCGATATCCGTTCGCCGGTGGACGGCATCGTCAATACACTGGAGCTAAACACGGTTGGCGCCTTCGTCCAGCCTGGCTCGGTCGTGGCAGGCATCGTGCCCACCTCCGAAACCTTGCTGGTCGAAGCGCGCGTCTCGCCACGCGATGTCGCTTTCATTCGTCCCGACCAGGAGGCGCTGATAAAAGTCACCGCTTACGACTTCTCGATCTTCGGCGGCATCGAAGGCAAGGTCTCCAACATCACCGCCGACAGCCTGGTCGACGAGAAAACGGGTGAGCCCTTTTACCAGGTGCGTGTCGCGACGGACAAGTCCACCCTCGAACGGGACGGCAAGGCCTATTCGATCATCCCCGGCATGATCTGTTCAGTCGACATCAAGACAGGACGCAAGACGATCCTCAGTTACCTTTTGAAGCCGATCAACAAGGCGCGTCAGGAGGCGATGAGTGAGCGCTAGCGCCAACTCTCCTCCCAGCACCCATGATCGGTTGCTTCTGCCGATCACCAGAGAGGATTTCGGGCTGGAGTTCCGGGTTGTCGCGCGTGGCGGCATACGCCGCGGCATTCGTCTGGAAAAGGCTTTCTGGATGTCGCTGAAGCAGATGGCTGAAAACAGGAAATGCACGATCGGCATGCTGATCGACGAGATCGCCAAAAATCAAACCAAGACTGGTAATCTGACGTCGGCGATACGGGTGGCCTGCATACTCGGGCTGGCGGATGAAAACCTGATCCTGCGAAAGCTTGCATCGATCAGAACGATCAATGCCATATTGGTTGCCTGCCCCTCGCCCGCTTTTGCCTTGGCGTCATCGAAGAAGATCCTGACTTTCAATGCTCCGTTCCAGCAACTGGTCAAGCGTCAGTTGCCGACCGGACCGAACAACGATGCACGACAAGATCTCAAGCTGGCGCTGGATCTCAATGTCGCCGACATTTTTGCCCGACTCGATGCCAATGGCGAAGTTCCGATCGCCAGCGGCTTCGTCATCGGCGCCGGCGAACGTCGGTATCGGGGTCAATTGAATGCAGTGCGGGCGCCCGTACCCGAACCGGAGCTGCTGATGGCGTTCGTCAACGGCTAGTGCATGTCGCGCAAAAGCTTGCCCTCGGGCTTGACCCGAGGGTGCGCAGCAGTTTTGCTATATGGATAAAAACAAGAACTTAAAGCGCGTCGCATGAATCCGTTCAAATGCAACGCGCTTTAGAGCTGCCGCTCCGGGCAAGTGCAGCTCAATCCTGACGATGCTTCGCGTCATTTTCACAGGGACATATCCGGCTCCGAACCTTCGCCAGGAGCAACCGTTGCGAAAGCGCCCTTGATGTCGGCTATTTGCGCGCCCCCTGGTTTTGCGCCATGGATCCACGCCCGGTCAGTGCTGAAGGAATACAGCGGCAGATAATCAGGGAGTTCGCTGTCTTTCAAAACAGTGTTGTTGAGACTGTCGAGGATGAATGTGCCGCTGTCCGTACTCACCGACAGTACGGCATGAAAGAATTTTCTGCGGCGATCCTGGAGAACAACAAGCGACATGCTCTGCGCCGGGATACCGGCCCGCAGCAGAGCCGCCATCTTGAGGATGGCAAAATCCTCACAGTCGCCAGCCCGCCGCTCGAGGATTTCCGAAGGCTTCGCCCAATAGTCGAGCCTGCTGTAAACTGCACTGTCTTTCTTGTAGGCAATCGCGCGGTTTATGCTGCTGTTGACGAAGGACAGCTTGTCGCTGAACCCCCGGTCTTTGACCGCGTTAACGATCTCGGCAAAAGCAGCGCTCTTGCGCTCGCACGTACTGTTCGCGAAGCAGCCGGCGATGGCCCTGTAGACAGGTGCCCAGCGCGCCGAGACGGGAGAGTTGCGCATCGACAAGGCAACCGATCCGAACACACCGGGGATTATCGCCGCCGTCTGCACAGGATCTATGCCGGCATCGCCTCGCGACGTCGAATGAGCCTCCCCGTAATCAGCAACGGCTAGCCCGTAGCTGCCGGGAAACATATCTGTGCGGTAAGCTTCAGCAGGCCGCCAAGGCTGAAATCTCGCCAGCGAAACGCCGCCGAGGCATGGCGGCGCCTGCAACTTTTCCAGCTGCTCACCGGTCGCAGCGACATCCGCCACAATGGCATTCGCGAGTGCTGGCTGCGACAGGCCGACAAGGCCGACCGCTAGCAGGAGCATTTTGAGCCCGGTTGCCAGGCCAGCCTTTTCTTTTTTCATAACGCCCACCTTTGAATGTGGACGCTACCAATCTTGTCTCAAATTATTGGAAAGGAAGGTGGATAACTTTATCGCAAAGGGCTACGTCTATTTTGTATAAACTTTTATATACATTTATACTTATTTTTCCGCGTCATTGTCGTAAGGATTGCCAGCAAATTGGTCTGCTGCGGCAACATATATAGGGTTATATAAATATGATTTACCATGCGTAAAAAATAGTGGCAAATGCATATTAGGATATATGGAATAGATTACCAGACTGTTGCAAAGCCGAGATTACCGCTGTCTCTTCCAGAGAAATACCGGAGGGGTTTCAGCTATGGCGACCATTATCGAATTGGACAGTGTTTCAGGTTCCTCGGACGAACATTCTGCTTCCAATGAATACAGCGGCCTGGCATCGGCGGCAGGTATCCAGGTCGCGCAAGCAGCCTCGACCGAGCAACCGGCAGCAGCCGAGCCGGTGCCGGCGGATGTGGGCAACGGCGCAGCAGTGCAAACGGAAGCGCCGGCAGCGGCCAATGCACCAGCGGCTGCGGCGCCGAATGAATATGTGGCCGACGCCGGCAACACCGTGAGATTTCCGGCCAACGTCGCTATCGACAATATCCGAGTCGACGGCCGCCACCTTCTGCTCGAACAACCAGACGGCTCGGTGGTCGTCATCAAGGACGGTGCCCTGAACGTGCCGACCTTTATTCTCGGCGACATTGAGGTGCCGCGCGTCGCCTTGCTGGCGGCGCTTGAAGCAAGCCATGTCGACATTGCCTTCGGCGCCGACGGCTCGATCTCGGCGGGGCCGGGAAACGGGACGCCGGGCAGCGCCGGCGGAAACTTCGCGGTTCCAGTCGGTGGGATCGGCAATGGGTTCGATCTATCGGCATTGCTGCCGCCGACGGCCTTGCAGTTTGGCCGTTTGGAGCCGCGCGAACTGACGATTGGCGTCAGGGAGAAAGACTCTACCCCTTCGATTGATCCTGTAGCCTCGACCACGGTCTATGAGGCTGGCCTGCCGGCACGCAGCGGCGAGTCACATGGCTCGAATGAGCCTGCGACCTCGGAGACGACCTCTGGCACGATCGGCTTCAGCTCGCCGGACGGCGTGTCGGAAGTCTCGCTGGGCGGCCATGTGCTGACCGGCGTGCCCCAGACCTTCACCGACGCGACCGGCTCGCTGACAGCGAGCTATGTCTATGATCCCGCGACCGGCTTGGGCACGATCAGCTATTCCTATACGCTCATCGACAACACCTCCGGCGACACCACCAGCGTAAACCTCCCCGTCGCGGTGACGGACGCCGATGGCGATCCGGCAGCGCCAGGCAACCTGGCCATCAACATCGTCGACGACGCGCCGACGGCGATTGCCGACACGGACAGCATCGCGGCGGGTCAGTTCGGCCCCGCGACGGGTAATGTGCTTGCTGGCGGGACAGACGGCGTTGACGTCAACCTGACTGATGGGGCGGCCGACACGCAGGGCGCCGATGGTGCGACGGTGGTCGGGGTCACGAGCGGCACGACGAATTCCGATCTGGACGACGGCGGCACGCTTGGCGTGCAGATCCAGGGGACTTACGGCAAGCTGACGCTGAACGCCGACGGCACCTACAGCTATGCGCGCGATGCCGGCACGCCCGGCGGCGTCGACGACGTGTTCACCTACACCATCAAGGATGGCGACGGCGACCTGTCGCACACGACACTGACAATCTCGATCGGCGATGCACCGCCGGTGATCACCGACCTGACGCCCGAGGCCCGTGGCGGCGACGTAACGGTGAATGAAGAGGCGTTAAATGTCGGTACGCCGGGCGGGCCTGGGTCGAACCCGTCAAGCACGGCCGAGACCGGTACGGGCACCTTCACCATCTCTTCGCCCGACGGCATTGCCTCGCTGACGATCGGTGGTCAGGCCTTCATCACCAACGGCGTGTTCACGGCGGGCTCGTTCACGACGCCGGAGGGCAACACGCTGGCTGTGACTGCCTACGATGCCGCGACAGGTCAGGTGAGCTACACCTACACGCTCCTCGACAATGAGGCGCATCCCACCGCCCTCGGTGAGAACAGCCTGTTCGAGAACTTTGCAGTGGTGCTGACCGACCAGGACGGGCAGAGCGCCAACGATACACTCACCATTGACGTCGTCGACGACGTGCCGACGGCGAACGCCGACACCAACAGCGTCGCCGAGGGCGCCATCGCCACCGGCAACGTGCTGAGCGACGCCACCGACGACGTGTTCGGCGCCGACGGTGCGGCCGCCGGTGGCGGCGTTGTCGGCGTGGCCGCCGGCAGCAACACCGCCAGCCCGGTGAGCGGCGGGCTGGGCGCCGGCATTGCCGGCACCTACGGCACGCTGACGCTCAACGCCAACGGCACCTACAGCTATGACGGCTTTGCCAACGCCGTGCCGGCCGGCGGCGCCACCGACACCTTCGTCTACACCATCATGGACGGCGACGGCGACCTGTCGACGACGACGCTGACCATCACCCTGTCGGACAGCGGCCTGGCGGCCGCCAATGACGACGCCACGGTCAATGAAGCAGCACTGGCGATCGGCAGCAATCCGGCCAGCCCGGCCGAGACGGTGACCGGCACGGTCGCCGACAACCTCTCCGGCGGCAGCGGCCCCTACACCTTTGCGCTGGTCGGCAGCGCGACCGGCTCGCACGGCACGCTGACCCTCAATGCCGACGGCACCTACAGCTACACGCTGACCGCACCGGTCGACGGCGCCGATGCCGACAACGGCACCAACACGGTCGACAACGTCGAGAGCTTCACCTACCAGGCGACCGACGCCAACGGCAACACCATCACCAGCACCATCACCATCGACGTCGTCGACGACGTGCCGACGGCGAACGCCGACACCAACAGCGTCGCCGAGGGCGCCATCGCCACCGGCAACGTGCTGAGCGACGCCACCGACGACGTGTTCGGCGCCGACGGTGCGGCCGCCGGTGGCGGCGTTGTCGGCGTGGCCGCCGGCAGCAACACCGCCAGCCCGGTGAGCGGCGGGCTGGGCGCCGGCATTGCCGGCACCTACGGCACGCTGACGCTCAACGCCAACGGCAGCTACAGCTATGACGGCTTTGCCAACGCCGTGCCGGCCGGCGGCGCCACCGACACCTTCGTCTACACCATCATGGACGGCGACGGCGACCTGTCGACGACGACGCTGACCATCACCCTGTCGGACAGCGGCCTGGCGGCCGCCAATGACGACGCCACGGTCAATGAAGCAGCACTGGCGATCGGCAGCAATCCGGCCAGCCCGGCCGAGACGGTGACCGGCACGGTCGCCGACAACCTCTCCGGCGGCAGCGGCCCCTACACCTTTGCGCTGGTCGGCAGCGCGACCGGCTCGCACGGCACGCTGACCCTCAATGCCGACGGCACCTACAGCTACACGCTGACCGCACCGGTCGACGGCGCCGATGCCGACAACGGCACCAACACGGTCAACAACGTCGAGAGCTTCACCTACCAGGCGACCGACGCCAACGGCAACACCATCACCAGCACCATCACCATCGACGTCGTCGACGACGTGCCGACGGCGAACGCCGACACCAACAGCGTCGCCGAGGGCGCCATCGCCACCGGCAACGTGCTGAGCGACGCCACCGACGACGTGTTCGGCGCCGACGGTGCGGCCGCCGGTGGCGGCGTTGTCGGCGTGGCCGCCGGCAGCAACACCGCCAGCCCGGTGAGCGGCGGGCTGGGCGCCGGCATTGCCGGCACCTACGGCACGCTGACGCTCAACGCCAACGGCAGCTACAGCTATGACGGCTTTGCCAACGCCGTGCCGGCCGGCGGCGCCACCGACACCTTCGTCTACACCATCATGGACGGCGACGGCGACCTGTCGACGACGACGCTGACCATCACCCTGTCGGACAGCGGCCTGGCGGCCGCCAATGACGACGCCACGGTCAATGAAGCAGCACTGGCGATCGGCAGCAATCCGGCCAGCCCGGCCGAGACGGTGACCGGCACGGTCGCCGACAACCTCTCCGGCGGCAGCGGCCCCTACACCTTTGCGCTGGTCGGCAGCGCGACCGGCTCGCACGGCACGCTGACCCTCAATGCCGACGGCACCTACAGCTACACGCTGACCGCACCGGTCGACGGCGCCGATGCCGACAACGGCACCAACACGGTCAACAACGTCGAGAGCTTCACCTACCAGGCGACCGACGCCAACGGCAACACCATCACCAGCACCATCACCATCGACGTCGTCGACGACGTGCCGACGGCGAACGCCGACACCAACAGCGTCGCCGAGGGCGCCATCGCCACCGGCAACGTGCTGAGCGACGCCACCGACGACGTGTTCGGCGCCGACGGTGCGGCCGCCGGTGGCGGCGTTGTCGGCGTGGCCGCCGGCAGCAACACCGCCAGCCCGGTGAGCGGCGGGCTGGGCGCCGGCATTGCCGGCACCTACGGCACGCTGACGCTCAACGCCAACGGCAGCTACAGCTATGACGGCTTTGCCAACGCCGTGCCGGCCGGCGGCGCCACCGACACCTTCGTCTACACCATCATGGACGGCGACGGCGACCTGTCGACGACGACGCTGACCATCACCCTGTCGGACAGCGGCCTGGCGGCCGCCAATGACGACGCCACGGTCAATGAAGCAGCACTGGCGATCGGCAGCAATCCGGCCAGCCCGGCCGAGACGGTGACCGGCACGGTCGCCGACAACCTCTCCGGCGGCAGCGGCCCCTACACCTTTGCGCTGGTCGGCAGCGCGACCGGCTCGCACGGCACGCTGACCCTCAATGCCGACGGCACCTACAGCTACACGCTGACCGCACCGGTCGACGGCGCCGATGCCGACAACGGCACCAACACGGTCAACAACGTCGAGAGCTTCACCTACCAGGCGACCGACGCCAACGGCAACACCATCACCAGCACCATCACCATCGACGTCGTCGACGACGTGCCGACGGCGAACGCCGACACCAACAGCGTCGCCGAGGGCGCCATCGCCACCGGCAACGTGCTGAGCGACGCCACCGACGACGTGTTCGGCGCCGACGGTGCGGCCGCCGGTGGCGGCGTTGTCGGCGTGGCCGCCGGCAGCAACACCGCCAGCCCGGTGAGCGGCGGGCTGGGCGCCGGCATTGCCGGCACCTACGGCACGCTGACGCTCAACGCCAACGGCAGCTACAGCTATGACGGCTTTGCCAACGCCGTGCCGGCCGGCGGCGCCACCGACACCTTCGTCTACACCATCATGGACGGCGACGGCGACCTGTCGACGACGACGCTGACCATCACCCTGTCGGACAGCGGCCTGGCGGCCGCCAATGACGACGCCACGGTCAATGAAGCAGCACTGGCGATCGGCAGCAATCCGGCCAGCCCGGCCGAGACGGTGACCGGCACGGTCGCCGACAACCTCTCCGGCGGCAGCGGCCCCTACACCTTTGCGCTGGTCGGCAGCGCGACCGGCTCGCACGGCACGCTGACCCTCAATGCCGACGGCACCTACAGCTACACGCTGACCGCACCGGTCGACGGCGCCGATGCCGACAACGGCACCAACACGGTCAACAACGTCGAGAGCTTCACCTACCAGGCGACCGACGCCAACGGCAACACCATCACCAGCACCATCACCATCGACGTCGTCGACGACGTGCCGACGGCGAACGCCGACACCAACAGCGTCGCCGAGGGCGCCATCGCCACCGGCAACGTGCTGAGCGACGCCACCGACGACGTGTTCGGCGCCGACGGTGCGGCCGCCGGTGGCGGCGTTGTCGGCGTGGCCGCCGGCAGCAACACCGCCAGCCCGGTGAGCGGCGGGCTGGGCGCCGGCATTGCCGGCACCTACGGCACGCTGACGCTCAACGCCAACGGCACCTACAGCTATGACGGCTTTGCCAACGCCGTGCCGGCCGGCGGCGCCACCGACACCTTCGTCTACACCATCATGGACGGGGACGGCGACCTGTCGACGACGACGCTGACCATCACCCTGTCGGACAGCGGCCTGGCGGCCGCCAATGACGACGCCACGGTCAATGAAGCAGCACTGGCGATCGGCAGCAATCCGGCCAGCCCGGCCGAGACGGTGACCGGCACGGTCGCCGACAACCTCTCCGGCGGCAGCGGCCCCTACACCTTTGCGCTGGTCGGCAGCGCGACCGGCTCGCACGGCACGCTGACCCTCAATGCCGACGGCACCTACAGCTACACGCTGACCGCACCGGTCGACGGCGCCGATGCCGACAACGGCACCAACACGGTCAACAACGTCGAGAGCTTCACCTACCAGGCGACCGACGCCAACGGCAACACCATCACCAGCACCATCACCATCGACGTCGTCGACGACGTGCCGACGGCGAACGCCGACACCAACAGCGTCGCCGAGGGCGCCATCGCCACCGGCAACGTGCTGAGCGACGCCACCGACGACGTGTTCGGCGCCGACGGTGCGGCCGCCGGTGGCGGCGTTGTCGGCGTGGCCGCCGGCAGCAACACCGCCAGCCCGGTGAGCGGCGGGCTGGGCGCCGGCATTGCCGGCACCTACGGCACGCTGACGCTCAACGCCAACGGCAGCTACAGCTATGACGGCTTTGCCAACGCCGTGCCGGCCGGCGGCGCCACCGACACCTTCGTCTACACCATCATGGACGGCGACGGCGACCTGTCGACGACGACGCTGACCATCACCCTGTCGGACAGCGGCCTGGCGGCCGCCAATGACGACGCCACGGTCAATGAAGCAGCACTGGCGATCGGCAGCAATCCGGCCAGCCCGGCCGAGACGGTGACCGGCACGGTCGCCGACAACCTCTCCGGCGGCAGCGGCCCCTACACCTTTGCGCTGGTCGGCAGCGCGACCGGCTCGCACGGCACGCTGACCCTCAATGCCGACGGCACCTACAGCTACACGCTGACCGCACCGGTCGACGGCGCCGATGCCGACAACGGCACCAACACGGTCGACAACGTCGAGAGCTTCACCTACCAGGCGACCGACGCCAACGGCAACACCATCACCAGCACCATCACCATCGACGTCGTCGACGACGTGCCGACGGCGAACGCCGACACCAACAGCGTCGCCGAGGGCGCCATCGCCACCGGCAACGTGCTGAGCGACGCCACCGACGACGTGTTCGGCGCCGACGGTGCGGCCGCCGGTGGCGGCGTTGTCGGCGTGGCCGCCGGCAGCAACACCGCCAGCCCGGTGAGCGGCGGGCTGGGCGCCGGCATTGCCGGCACCTACGGCACGCTGACGCTCAACGCCAACGGCAGCTACAGCTATGACGGCTTTGCCAACGCCGTGCCGGCCGGCGGCGCCACCGACACCTTCGTCTACACCATCATGGACGGCGACGGCGACCTGTCGACGACGACGCTGACCATCACCCTGTCGGACAGCGGCCTGGCGGCCGCCAATGACGACGCCACGGTCAATGAAGCAGCACTGGCGATCGGCAGCAATCCGGCCAGCCCGGCCGAGACGGTGACCGGCACGGTCGCCGACAACCTCTCCGGCGGCAGCGGCCCCTACACCTTTGCGCTGGTCGGCAGCGCGACCGGCTCGCACGGCACGCTGACCCTCAATGCCGACGGCACCTACAGCTACACGCTGACCGCACCGGTCGACGGCGCCGATGCCGACAACGGCACCAACACGGTCGACAACGTCGAGAGCTTCACCTACCAGGCGACCGACGCCAACGGCAACACCATCACCAGCACCATCACCATCGACGTCGTCGACGACGTGCCGACGGCGAACGCCGACACCAACAGCGTCGCCGAGGGCGCCATCGCCACCGGCAACGTGCTGAGCGACGCCACCGACGACGTGTTCGGCGCCGACGGTGCGGCCGCCGGTGGCGGCGTTGTCGGCGTGGCCGCCGGCAGCAACACCGCCAGCCCGGTGAGCGGCGGGCTGGGCGCCGGCATTGCCGGCACCTACGGCACGCTGACGCTCAACGCCAACGGCAGCTACAGCTATGACGGCTTTGCCAACGCCGTGCCGGCCGGCGGCGCCACCGACACCTTCGTCTACACCATCATGGACGGCGACGGCGACCTGTCGACGACGACGCTGACCATCACCCTGTCGGACAGCGGCCTGGCGGCCGCCAATGACGACGCCACGGTCAATGAAGCAGCACTGGCGATCGGCAGCAATCCGGCCAGCCCGGCCGAGACGGTGACCGGCACGGTCGCCGACAACCTCTCCGGCGGCAGCGGCCCCTACACCTTTGCGCTGGTCGGCAGCGCGACCGGCTCGCACGGCACGCTGACCCTCAATGCCGACGGCACCTACAGCTACACGCTGACCGCACCGGTCGACGGCGCCGATGCCGACAACGGCACCAACACGGTCAACAACGTCGAGAGCTTCACCTACCAGGCGACCGACGCCAACGGCAACACCATCACCAGCACCATCACCATCGACGTCGTCGACGACGTGCCGACGGCGAACGCCGACACCAAC
The DNA here is from genome assembly GCF_003952585.1 of Mesorhizobium sp. M6A.T.Cr.TU.016.01.1.1. Lineage (NCBI taxonomy): Bacteria > Pseudomonadati > Pseudomonadota > Alphaproteobacteria > Hyphomicrobiales > Phyllobacteriaceae > Mesorhizobium > Mesorhizobium sp. M6A.T.Cr.TU.016.01.1.1. Next base: position 2,826,040 of record NZ_CP034452.1, on the reverse strand, counting down.
AGCGTCGCCGAGGGCGCCATCGCCACCGGCAACGTGCTGAGCGACGCCACCGACGACGTGTTCGGCGCCGACGGTGCGGCCGCCGGTGGCGGCGTTGTCGGCGTGGCCGCCGGCAGCAACACCGCCAGCCCGGTGAGCGGCGGGCTGGGCGCCGGCATTGCCGGCACCTACGGCACGCTGACGCTCAACGCCAACGGCAGCTACAGCTATGACGGCTTTGCCAACGCCGTGCCGGCCGGCGGCGCCACCGACACCTTCGTCTACACCATCATGGACGGCGACGGCGACCTGTCGACGACGACGCTGACCATCACCCTGTCGGACAGCGGCCTGGCGGCCGCCAATGACGACGCCACGGTCAATGAAGCAGCACTGGCGATCGGCAGCAATCCGGCCAGCCCGGCCGAGACGGTGACCGGCACGGTCGCCGACAACCTCTCCGGCGGCAGCGGCCCCTACACCTTTGCGCTGGTCGGCAGCGCGACCGGCTCGCACGGCACGCTGACCCTCAATGCCGACGGCACCTACAGCTACACGCTGACCGCACCGGTCGACGGCGCCGATGCCGACAACGGCACCAACACGGTCAACAACGTCGAGAGCTTCACCTACCAGGCGACCGACGCCAACGGCAACACCATCACCAGCACCATCACCATCGACGTCGTCGACGACGTGCCGACGGCGAACGCCGACACCAACAGCGTCGCCGAGGGCGCCATCGCCACCGGCAACGTGCTGAGCGACGCCACCGACGACGTGTTCGGCGCCGACGGTGCGGCCGCCGGTGGCGGCGTTGTCGGCGTGGCCGCCGGCAGCAACACCGCCAGCCCGGTGAGCGGCGGGCTGGGCGCCGGCATTGCCGGCACCTACGGCACGCTGACGCTCAACGCCAACGGCAGCTACAGCTATGACGGCTTTGCCAACGCCGTGCCGGCCGGCGGCGCCACCGACACCTTCGTCTACACCATCATGGACGGCGACGGCGACCTGTCGACGACGACGCTGACCATCACCCTGTCGGACAGCGGCCTGGCGGCCGCCAATGACGACGCCACGGTCAATGAAGCAGCACTGGCGATCGGCAGCAATCCGGCCAGCCCGGCCGAGACGGTGACCGGCACGGTCGCCGACAACCTCTCCGGCGGCAGCGGCCCCTACACCTTTGCGCTGGTCGGCAGCGCGACCGGCTCGCACGGCACGCTGACCCTCAATGCCGACGGCACCTACAGCTACACGCTGACCGCACCGGTCGACGGCGCCGATGCCGACAACGGCACCAACACGGTCAACAACGTCGAGAGCTTCACCTACCAGGCGACCGACGCCAACGGCAACACCATCACCAGCACCATCACCATCGACGTCGTCGACGACGTGCCGACGGCGAACGCCGACACCAACAGCGTCGCCGAGGGCGCCATCGCCACCGGCAACGTGCTGAGCGACGCCACCGACGACGTGTTCGGCGCCGACGGTGCGGCCGCCGGTGGCGGCGTTGTCGGCGTGGCCGCCGGCAGCAACACCGCCAGCCCGGTGAGCGGCGGGCTGGGCGCCGGCATTGCCGGCACCTACGGCACGCTGACGCTCAACGCCAACGGCAGCTACAGCTATGACGGCTTTGCCAACGCCGTGCCGGCCGGCGGCGCCACCGACACCTTCGTCTACACCATCATGGACGGCGACGGCGACCTGTCGACGACGACGCTGACCATCACCCTGTCGGACGTCAACAATGCGCCGGTTGCCGCAAACACCCAGAACTGGATGTCGAGCGATCCGGCACAGCAAACTTTGAGCACGCCGAGCTATCCCGACGGATATCCCTTGCTGGTGACTATCCCGACCGATGCGGATGGCGATAACCTCATCGTCACCGCGACGGGGACGATCCCCACAGGCACGTTCTATTTCGATGGCGTCACCTACGTCGCCCTGACGGCCGGCACTGTGCTCTACGATCCGGCCGGCGGCATCAACCTGCTGGACGACCTGGTCTACAGGCCGACCGCAACGGTAACCGACACCGTCAACGTCAATCTGTCGCTGGACGTCTTCGACGGCACCGCCCACGTCACTCAGACTGTCGGCATCCACGAAGTCCCGCCGACCAGCTTGCCCAGCGATACCGCACAGGTGGGTAATGGTAACAGCCCGCTCACCTCCGGAAACGACCAGACCCAGAACCTGAGCCTGTCCCAAGCCACGGTAAGCGCCATAACGGCCGATCCTCACGGCTCGACAGTCGTAATCTACACCGACTTCCAGGAGTCGCCCTTCGTAACTCCGATCCCGCTAGGGGAACGCAATCCAGGCGTCTTCGGAGACGGCAGTGCGGGATCGCATCGCGAGCAGGAAGTTCAAGTCGAGATCAGGATCGGAGCGAACCGTTTTGCAGTTGTTGAAGACGATCTGACTGCCGGAACATTCGAGCAGAGTTGGACCTACGACCCGGCCACCGGCCTGATGAAGGCGACCGTCGACTATGACCATATCTTCCTTCTCGACGGCGCCGGGGTCGCAACGACGACGACGCTCGCGGACTATCTGATCGCAAATCCACCGGCCGCCGGCGACACATGGACACTTTCCTATTTCGACAATGATGGCGGCAACTACCAGGCCCGCGCAGTCAGATTCGAATTCTTCTCCCATGATCCAGGCGATCCTGGAATAACGGTGAATGGCGATGCCACCTTGGCCGACCAGATCTATGGCACATCCGGTATCGACCATCTCAATGGCAATGGCGGCAATGACGTCATCATAGGCAGGGGAGGCAATGATTTCCTCAGCGGCGGTGGTGGCAGCGATCTTATCAGCGGTGGCGACGGCAACGATCTCCTCGTTGGAGGTTTCGGCCAAGACACAATGACTGGAGGAAACGGTGCTGATACGTTCAAACTCGACCAGTTGGACATCAAGGATCTCATCTCCGACTACAGCGGCGCTGGCGGCCAGGGCGACGTGATCGACCTGACGTCGTTGTTCGACACAGCCCCGGGGGGAGCCAATATCGGCGAGTTCGTGAACTACGATGCGGGAACCGGCACGCTAAGCGTCGATGCCGACGGTACGGCCAACGGCACCAATTTCGTGGATGTGGCCACGCTAACGAACGTGCCGGTGTCCAGCACAATCACGCTGCTTTATGACGACGGAATAACCCAGCATACGACCACGGCCAATGCGGTTTAGGGGAATAGTGCAAGGGCTAGGTGCTATGCTATAGATTCGAATGGTAGAGGGGAATTCATCATGAAAAAGTCTGCAAGACTTCTGGCTGCCGGTGCAACACTGTTCCTGGCTGTTGGATCGACGGGGTATGCCGCCGACATCATCGAAGGTCCGTCGGTCGATTATTGTCGCGTCGTCGGCACGTCCAACCTGGTGCAGACCGACAACATCGTCGATCTCAAGAACCAGGTGGTGCAACTGATGGACGAGTCTGTCGCCGTCGCCAACAGCTCGGAATGGATCCATTCGTCACGGCCTGTCTTCGTCTGGGCCTCCGAGGCCAAGGTCGCCTGCGGCAAGGCATACGGCTATTTGAAGACAAATTATCGCGACGAAGACTACCTGAATAAATGCGAGTGTTTCCACGACCGCATGGTCGAGTACATGAACTGACCAAAAAGGCGGCGACGCGCGGCTGGCTGACAATGATGGCCGACCGAACACTGCTGCGGGCGATCGTCGGAACGATCGCCTTGGCCGGTTTTGACCTGCTTGCCATGCATGCCGGCGCGGGTGCGTCGGAACAATCCACTAAAATACAAAATGCTTTGCCCGAACGGTTGCGGCCGACGCGCTGCGATGCCACCCAGGAATGGACGAGAGAAACGCTGAAGGCATTCGCGACCTGCCAGTCGTCGATCTACGGCCTGGAGCCGCGGCTCGCACACGCCGTGATGGAGATCGAAAGCGGGTTCGATCCCGAGGCGCGCGGTGCCGACGGGGAAGTCGGGTTGATGCAGGTCATGCCCGCGACAGCACGAATGCTTGGCTTTCAAGGCCCGCTCGAAGAGCTGAGTGCGCCGAAGACCAACATCGCGCTGGGCGTCAAATATCTCGCTCAGGCGAACAGGCTCGCCGACGGCGACCTGTGCACCACCGTCATGAAGTATCGCGCCGGGCACAACGAAAGCCGTTTCTCGGCACTTTCGGTCCGCTACTGCCAGCGCGCGCGCTCGATCCTGGCAAGGGAAGGGTTCGAGGTTGACGGGCCATTGCCGGTGGCAACATTCGGCTTTTCCACATTTTCAGCAGGAGGGGAAGACAGCGCCCCTGCCGCAGGAAAACGCGTGTGCGTGCGGCGGGTGTTCGTGCCTGGGCCGCGATACATGAAATGCGCCGACTATCGAAATGCAAGGCAAGCCAGACAGATCAGGACGCTCAGAGCCCGGCTTTTTGCAGGCTAAAGAACCACAAGACGGCGCAACTCAGCCGTGACATGACTGGAAGATCAGACCGGGAAGTGACTCGGCGGCACATAGGGTGGAAAATCATGGAAGCTGGCCGACAGGTCCTCTGGCTGCGGACGAGGGCAATCGCCTTTGCGCTCGCCGTGACATTGTCAGGTTGCCAGTCGAAAGCCAGCATTTCCGAAGCGCTCGATCCGGCTGCAATCGCCGCACCCGGAGTGCAGAATGACGCCGCAGTTGCGGGCCGATCCCAGGCGACGCAATCGATCGGCAGTGGTTCGACGAAGATCACGATGCTGCTGCCCTTGTCCGCCCCTGGAGCCACGGGGGAAACCGGCAGGAAGATGCTCGATGCCGCAAAACTCGCAATGGCGGATCTTGGCAATGGATTGCTCACACTGACGGTCGAGGACACGCAGGGCGACAGTGCACACGCCAGCGAATTGTCGATAAAGGCGATCACGACGGGAGCGAAAGTCGTCATCGGTCCGACCGAACTACCGGCGGCGCAGCATATCGCCAAATTGTCGGGACCGAAACGGCCGCCAGTGTTGGCACTTGCCAACAATTTCACAGGCGGTCCCGGCGTTTATGCCGTGCGCCTCAGCGAGGCAGACAGCGCGGCTGCGGGCGCCGCAGGCATCGCGGCGAAAGGCAGCAAGAAGTTCGTATTGCTTGTCGCAGCTGGCTCGAACGGCAGTGCCGTTGAAAAGCGGGTCGCGAACAGCCTAAGCATCTATGGCGCAACGCTGGCGGTCACTATCCCGTACTCGGCAGGCGACGGCGGCACCAAAGCGGTCACCGACATGGGCTCACTCGTGGATGCTCCGGACGCCGTCATTGTCGCCAGCGGAGACGACAGCCCGCTGCAAATCCTTGCCGCCCTGAAATCCAAGGGTATCCCGGGAAGAACAATCGCTGTGGTGGGAACAAACCGCTGGCTGGAACGCCCCATCGAGCCGCTGTTTGAAGGGGCCTATATCGCCACGCTCGATCCGCGCGAAACCGGACCAATCGCCGACCGCTTCAAGACTACCTATAACTATCAGCCCGACGTCAATGTCGCCTACGCCTATGATATGGTTGCGCTGACTGCTGGGATCGCCAGCGCGGTTGGACCCGATGGCTTCAGCAAACAGGTACTCGAAAATCCGAGCGGGTTTCGCGGATCCACAGGTCTATTCCGGTTTCGCGCCGACGGATCCAGCCAGCGATCGATGCCGTTCTATCGAGTTGAAAAGGGTGCGCTCAAATTGGTTGCCAGATCGACGTCGGGCTTTTGACCCGGCGCGAACCCGCAGGACCTTATCGAGCTGATGGACAGGCCGAGCCGCATCCGTTTGGCTGTCGCGCTCGCAAGCCTGGAGCTTCTGGCCGGGCTCCTCCTGATCATTCAGGGCGGGGCTTTGCTTTCGGTCGACCGGCCTGTTCCTGCGCCGTCTCCTGATATTCGCGGCAAGCGGCCAACCCGACCGGGCGCAACCGTTCTCGACGCTCAATGGCGAGTGCCGGCACGCAAGATTGCTCAGGACCTCATCGCTCCGCCACAACTTGATTCTTCGGAAATCGAACGGATCGAGCCCCGTCCGCCACTCAGCGAACTCGGTCTCGCCGTGCCCCCGAAAACGCCGATGCCGCAAGACTGGCGGGAGGTCCTGCTCTACGCTCCGATTGCGAGTTCGTCCGCGATCTTCGAATCGATGGGACGGACGGTGGTCATCAGCGGGGTCCAGAGCATTGACATGGATAAGACCTGTTCCTTTCATGACGTCGTCTGGCCTTGCGGCCAACGCGCGCGCGCAGCCTTCAACTCATGGTTGCGCGGGCGCGCGCTGAAATGTTTCGTGCGACCGGAAGTTGATCGTTTCGCTATCGCCGCCCCATGCAGGCTCGGCAGGCAGGATGTCGGCGCCTGGCTGGTCTCCAATGGCTGGGCCTTGTCATTGCCGAGCGGGATCTACGGCAAGGCGGAGATGACAGCGATGGATACGGAGATGGGTATATTCGGCCCGCCTCGATAGTCAGCTCGCCTTTTGAGCCCTCACGGAACCGTACTTGCCGAAGCTGGAGCACGATCCCCGAAAGCGGAATCCGGTTTTCGGAAACGATCATGCTCAAACAAAAAAGAAAGTGCCCCATCCCGATTTTATCGGGGCAGGCTCTAGAGCGGCATGCTGATACAGGCGGTTGCCTGCGCTGCTGGTTGTTCAGCCTGCGCCGACACTTGGTTTGTTAACTGTTGTCTTCCATCTTTCTCGCGGGCAATTCCAGCTTCATCTGTGAGTCAGCCAGAGCTCGTTCAGCCCGATCGATCAAATTGTATTGGCTTTTGAGACCGAATTTGTAACTTGCCGGCCTTATGCCAGCCTATCTGACAGGAGATCGGTTAGTGACAAAATCGACGGCGAACAGCTCTGCCCAGGCGTGGAAGAGTATCGCATGGCTGACGCTTCTGGGGACCGCCGGGAGTTTGGGTTTTTCGCTGGCCCTCAACTATCTGCTCCTGTTCGCCGATGGGCTCACGCCGTTCGGACGCGGCGTTGTCACGGCAACGCTCGTCCCCCTCGCCATTGGGCTACCGCTTTTCCTGTTGATCGGCTGGGGTCGGGTTGAGATCCGCCGCTATCGGCAAGAGCTGAACAAGTCAGCGACCTACGACGGCCTGACGGGCTGCTTGAACGGAACGGCTTTTACTTCGATCATCGAACGCAGAGTAAAGAAGCCATCTGAGCATGGCTCTCGTTCGGGTGCCTTCCTGGTCATCCATCCCGAACACCTTCGATCCATCAACCTGCGATTTGGTATTGAATGGGGCGACGAGGCCTTGCGGCTCATAGCCTCGACCATAAAGTCATCAGTGCGCGAGGAGGATCTGATCGGCCGCATAGGGATATCGATCTTTGGGGTATTTCTACCTGGTGCCACCGAAGAAGACGCCAAGGAGGTCGGTGAACGTATCCGGGCGCGCGTTGCGCAAGTCTATTTCGCGCCAAAAGGGGCGGAGGATGTCCTGAGCATAGGCGTCGGAGGGGTAGTCTTCGAGAATGAACTCGCGTTTGACGACATGTTCCGGTCCGCCGAGCAGCTGCTATCCAGAAATGGAACCGACTTCGAACTGTCTCGTCTGCCCAGTTGACGATCACAGAGGGGCTGGGACGCCAATCGGAATTTTTGGTCTATGGATCTCCTCTAACCAGATATCTGCACCTGCTTTGGACCGCGGCCGATTGGAAGGTTAGGTCATCCGCTGGGATGATGGGAGGCTGACCGATCTGCCCAGGCCGTGCTGCCGTCGTGGCCAATCGGTTCCCCGCTTGCAGGACGGGAACTCGCTCCGCCTTCCAAGGCGAACGACGACGAAGACACACCCCAATCGCCCTAGGCGGAGCCATCCGCGAGAGTCGCCTCCACTAGCTTTTACACCCTTCGTTGGCAGCCCACAGACCGCCGGAATAAGCAACTTTAAACTTAAGATTGCATGTCGCGGCCGCTACCCGACGTGGTACTTGCGCAACCTCTAAAATAATGGGATGTTGGTTCGGGGTATTGAGTACCGAGTATTGGATTGGGAGGGCCTCTCGGCTGTTGTCAGCGCCGGGACGCTTTGAAGAGACTGATGAATGTTTCTCAGGTTCTGGTGGGGATACTCACTACGTCGTGCCTTGTGTCGATCTCGATTTATTGGGCAACGGGTTCAATCGGCTGGGCGATCATTAGCCCGATAGTTTTGCAGGTCGGGTATTTTGTCTACATGCTCTGGACGGTCTACGGCGCAGAAGCCGCAGAAGCTGATCCGGGACCCGAGAGCGTTGGCCCGCTCGACCGTAAAGACGGTATCTGGCTCTAGCGTATGACGCGCAGGCCACGCCAATCACATACGCCGGCCGGTTTTCGCGTCGAACAGGTGGGCGCATGCGCGATCCATCTCGATTCGTACCTGCGCGCCTTGCTTGAGCGGCAGCCGCTCGCGGAACAGGCAGGAAATTTCCTCGCCGGCGCAGTCGACCTTGGCGAAGATTTCCGAACCCGTGGCCTCCAGAAGCGTGACCGTGCCTGGCATGCCCTGGGCCGTCGCGCGGATGTGTTCGGGGCGGATGCCATAGACAAGCTCGCGTCCCGCAGCATCAGCCGGGTGGGCGCCTTCCGGCAGCGGCAGGATCAGCCCGCCAGCGCTGCGGAACACGCCTTCTTCGATGCGGCCGGCGATGAAATTCATGGCGGGCGAGCCGATAAAGCCGGCAACGAAGAGATTGGCCGGCTGATCGTAGAGGTCCAGCGGCGCGCCGATCTGCTCGACCAGGCCGTCATGCAGCACGACGATCTTGTCGGCCATGGTCATGGCTTCGATCTGGTCATGCGTGACGTAGATGGTGGTGGTGCCCAGCCGCTGGTGCAGCGCCTTGATCTCGCCGCGCATCTGGACGCGCAGCTTGGCGTCGAGATTGGAGAGCGGCTCGTCGAACAGGAAGACCTGCGGGTCGCGCACGATGGCGCGACCCATGGCGACGCGCTGGCGCTGGCCGCCGGAGAGCTGACGCGGGTAGCGCTCAAGCAGCTTTTCCAGCCCAAGGATGTTGGCGGCATTCCTGACGCGGCCGGCGGTATCGGCCGGATCGGCTTTCTTGATCTTGAGGGCAAAGCCCATATTGTCGGCCACCGTCATATGTGGATAGAGCGCATAGTTCTGGAACACCATGGCGATGTTCCGGTCCCGCGCCCGCAAATTGTTGACCATACGATCGCCGATGGCGATCTTCCCGCCGGAAATCGTTTCAAGTCCCGCAATCATGCGCAGGAGCGTCGACTTTCCGCATCCCGACGGGCCGACCAGGATGACGAACTCGCCGTCGGCGATATCGACACTGACGTCGTGAATGATCTTGGTGGCTCCGAAAGCCTTCTGCACGTTGTTGATTGTTACCGATGCCATTGGATTTCTCCGGGGGAAAAGAGTGATGTCCAGCTAGATCGCGGCCTCAGCCGCCCTTGACCGCTCCGGCGGTCAGCCCCGCGACGATCTGCTTTTGCGCAAACATGGTCAGGACCAGCACCGGCAGCGTCACCACAAGTGCTGCGGCGGCGAGCGGCCCCCAACTCACCTGCTCATAGGAAAGCATGTTGTAGACGGCGACCGGCAGCGTGCGTGTCTCACGGCTGGCGAGCACCACGCCGAAGACGAAGTTGTTCCACGAAAAGATGACGGACAGGATGAAGGCGACAACGATGCCCGGCTTGGCGATGGGAAGAGCGACCAGCCGGAACACCTGCCAGGAGCTGGCGCCGTCGATGTTGGCCGCCTCTTCCAGCTCCATCGGCGTGGTCTCGAAATAGCCGATCATCACCCAGACCACGATCGGCACCGTCACCACCAGATGGATGATGATCTGCGGCCAGAGCGTGCCGAGGATCCCAATCCACTGGAACAGCAGAAACAACGGGATGAGATAGGATAGCCCGGGCGTCATGCGGGCGATCATGATGACGACCGCCGATTTTTCGGCCTTGAGCCGCGCTATGCCATAGCCGGCCGGCACGCCGATCAGCAGCGCCAGAAGTGTCGCCGTGCCGGTCACCAGAACCGAGTTCCAGAGATAGAGCAGGAAATTGTTCTCCTCGAACACCTTTACATAGTTTGACCAGGCGAAACGTTCGGGAATCAGGATCGGCGGATAGGCGCCGTTGTCGATCTCGAATTTCAGCGAAAGCGAGATCATCCAGAGGAAGAACAGGATCGCCGGCGAGACAATGACCAGAGCCGCGAAAAACAGCCCGATCTGGTTGAGCAGACGTGAGCTCATCTATTTGCCCTCCGCGTCGATCCACTGCGAGCGCTGGCGCAGCATCAGGAGGATGAAGGACAGCGCCACGATGACGATGAAGAACACCACGGCCATCGCCGAGCCATAGCCAATGTCGTAGTAGGAGAAGGCGGTGTTGTAGAGGTAGATGTTGATGGTTTCCGACGCCGTGCCCGGCCCGCCCTGAGTCATTGCAAAGATGATGTCGAAGCTCTTCAGCGCATCGATGGTGCGAATGATCAACGCGATCATCAGGAACGGCGCGATCATCGGCAGAGTGAGGTAGCGGAACTGCTGCCAGGCATTGGCACCATCGATCTCGGCGCTCTCGAAGGGCTCGCGCGGTACCGAGGCCAGCCCGCCCAGCACGATCAGCATCACCAGCGGCGTCCACTGCCAGGTCTCGACCGCAACCAGCGAAGGGATGACCGTTTTGGCATTGAATATCCATTCCTGCGCCGGGATGCCGACCAGCGATAGAAGATAGTTGAGCACGCCGAGCTGGGGATGGAACATCATGGTCCAGACCAGCGCGACGGCAACGGGCGTTGCCATCATCGGCATGACGAAGACGCCACGCAGCAGCCCACGCAGCGGAAACTTGGCGTCGAAGATCAGGGCGGCGACAGTGCCCAGGAACATTGGCGCTGCCACCGACAGGGAGGTATAGGTCAACGTATGAACCAGGGATTCCCAGAATCGCGGGTCGCTGGCCAGACGGAGATAGTTTTCCATCCCGGCAAAGCTCCGCGACTGGCCGAGCGTCCAGCGGTTGACGCTCATCCAGAGCGTGAAAGCCCAGGGAAAGACTATCACGGCGCCAACGACGACGAGCGCCGGAACGACGAAGGGCCAGTAGTTGGGAGCCAGCCGGATCGTCTGGCTCCCTTCAATGGCTTGCGTCGCTACCCCGGTGCGTTCAGGGGCGATGGCAGACATCAGCCCTGCTCGCTCCTGTCGAGCACCGGCTGGAACTGTTCGGTGGCCTTCTTCAGCTCTTCGGCAGGATCAGCACCAGCAATCATGTTGGTCAACGCCACGCCGTAGATGTCGCGAAACTCGGTGACCGGGATGATCACCGGCAGCGCCAGCCGGCTGATATTGCCCGAGCCGACGACGGCATCGAGCCAGCTTGCCGGCATGGTGACGCCTTCGCGCACCTTGGGGTCTTCCAGTATCGACTTGCGGAAAGGCACGCCGGCGCCGGCCTGAAGCAGGCGCGCGCCCATGGCCGGCGAAACCGCCCACTGACAGAACAGATAGGCAGCTTCCTTCTGTTCGCTGGAGGCGGTCACGCCGAGGCCGTCACCAAACGTCCCGGAGGCATGCGCTTTGGGACCCTTGGGCATCACGCCATAGCCGACCTTGCCGACCACGCGCGACTTTTCGGGATTTTCCATCGGCGGAGCAAAACCCACGCCGTCGAACCACATGCCGATCTTGCCCTGCAGGAAGGCGGACTGCGCTTCAGCCCAATTGAAGCCGGTGACGCCCGGAGGAGCGGATTTGGTCATCAGCCTCTGGTAGAGGGCGGCGGCCTCGATCGCCTCGGGAGCCTCGGTGCGTAGCTTCCCCTTGTCGTCGAGCGGCGTCATGTCGTAGCCGAGCATCAGCGACGTCCACACCGGCGTGTTTGCATTCTTGAGGCCGCGGGCAACGAAACCGAACGTGTTGGTCGATGGATCGGTCAGCGCTTCGGCGGCGGCCACCAGCTGGTCGAACGTTTCAGGATATTTTAGGCCCTTGGCCTCGAACAGCTCCTTGTTCCAGTAGACGATCCAGTAGTCCACCGAGAAGGGCAGCGAACGCAGCACGCCCTGACTGTCCTTGGCGAAAAGCATGCCGGCTTCGGCGAAATCGCCTTCGACCAGCCCAGGATCGGTCAAGGTCGGGTCGGCGAGATAGCCGGCGATATCGGCCAGCCAGCCACCCCTTTCGAACTGGCGCTTCTGCACGTGATAGCTCAGATGCACGACATCGAAGCTCGGTTTGCCGGAGCTGAGCTCGATCACGGTCTTCTGCCGCTGCTGCTGTTCCGGCGTCGCCTCGGCATTGACCTTGATGCCGGTCAGCTCCTCGAATTCGGCGATATATTTCAGGATGGTGTCGCTGCGCGGGCTTTTGACCAGATTGACGTCGAGCGTCGTGCCGGCAAAACGCTTCCAGTCGACGCTGGCGGAAAAGCTCGGGCGAAGGCCCGCCAGGCCCGCGGCGGCGAGCGCCGTGGTTCCTGCAAGGACTTGCCTTCTTGTTGGCTTGAACGGATTGGACGACATTTCTTCCTCCCTTGGGTTGCTGTCGTTGTGGATTGCGTCGCGGCAGCCGCGAACCATACGTCCTCAGATCTGGAGCGCCAACCGGCGCGCATTGTCGATATGCCGGCTGATCGCCTCGACAGCCTTTTGTGGGTCGCGGCTCTCGAGCGCTTCGATCACTGTCAGGTGCTCATGCATCACCGGCACGACGCGCCCATCGATACGGAAGCGCTCTTGGTGGATCAGGCGGATCTTTACCGAATTGACCAGATACGCCTTGGCGATGATCTCGTTGCCTAGCGCATCGATGAAGGTGTCGTGCATCGCCCAATCGATGTTCTGGGCCTTGGCTTCCATTTCCGGCGTCGGCGCCTGCGACAGCGCTTGAGCCAGCATGTCCTCATGTTCGCGCCGCAGGCGGGCGAGCTCGGCGTCGGACGCGTTGACGGTGAATAGCGCCACCGCTTCGCGCTCCATGAACAGGCGGAACTGAAAAGCCTCGCGGATCAGGCTGATATCAATATGGGCGATCTGCATGCCGCGCTGCGGGATGGTCATCAGAAGCCCCTCGGCTTCGAGCCGCGGCACGATCTCGCGGATGGCGCCAAGCGGCAACCCGGTAAAGGCAACCAGTTCGCGCTGCGACACGAACTGTCCCGGCCGCAGATCACGAGCCAGCAAATGCCGCGTGAAGCTGGCATAGGCTTTTTCCCTGAGGGTGGCCGGTTCGCTGCTGTCGTCCATTTCAGCGGTTTCTTCCTTGCCGGTCAGGCCGGCTCTGTCGCAAACAGCCTGTCATAGGCAGCAGTAAGCTGTTGCCGCCCCTGCGCAGCGATCGGCTCGAGTGGCGGACGGACCGCCAGCCAGCGCTCGTCGCCGGTCTTGCGCGCCACCATGACCTTCACCGCCGGGGTGACCGGATATTTGAGCAATTCGAGCACGAAGCTCTCGACGCGGGCGTCGTCGCGCCCGTCCTCGGCCATGGCGCGGATTTCACCGGTGACGAAATTGGCCATGCCGGAAATGGCGCCTTGCCCGCCCTGGCGCGCACTTCTCGCCAAATGCCGCTCGTCGCCGATTAGAATCACCAGGTCGCCATGGGCCTTTAGCAACGCCTCGCTATAGCTCCAGTCGCCACCCGAATCCTTTACACCGGCGATCACGCCGGGGAAGGCCGCACGCAGCCGACCGATCAGGCTAAGCGGGAGCGGCACCATGGTGACAGAAGGGATGTTGTAAAGCAGGACACCGCGAGCCAGCGGGCCGAGCGCGGCGAAGACGGCGGAAAACCATCCGAACAGCCCGTCCTCGCCGACATTCTTGAAGTAGCTCGGCGGGGCCAGCAGTATGTTGCGGACGCCGAGCTGCAAGGCGTGCCGCGCCTGTTCGGCGGCGTCTTCGGCCGCATCGACCAGCACGCCGGCGACGAGCTGATGCGCCGCAATGCCGGCGGCAAGCATGGCTTCGGTGACAATCCGCCGCTCTCCAGTCCCCACCGAGGCGCCTTCCCCCGTGGTGCCGAAGAGCGTTGCGCTGCTGCAGCCGGCGCTAAGGCAAGCCTGGGCTTGCGCGACCATTGGAGAGATGGCGATTTGCCCGGACGCATCAAAAGGCGTGGTGAGGGCAACCGAAAGACCAAAGCGCGAAGCCACTGCTATTTTCTCCAGATGTCGATCTGCAAGCACTGCTAACATGCTAACATGTTAGTTGTAAATTGCAGCAGTGTCTTTTTCGAAACGCTGGCGATATCGAGAGTCGGACATGAACAGAGAGGTTTCGCGCGTGACGCTTTTCGGCGGTGCGACCAGCACACCGCCCAGGGCCGATCCGCCCTACTGTCCCGTCGCGCCTGCGTAGATGTCGAGGACACGGGTGATGCTGCCGATCAGAAGGTCGTGCGCGAAAGGTTTGATCCGGCCTGCCGCAACCTCGGCGTCGAGCTGCCCCAGATACTGGCTGACAAGAGGCCGGGGAATGTCCTTTTCGCCCAGCACATCCAATAGCTTTTGCGTGGCGCGCTGCGCGTCCGGCGTCGGCCAGTAGTAGCGGATGCGGTCGCTGAACGAGAAATGCCGCTGCACGCGCTGCTCTTCCGGCGTGGCCGGATAGTATTTCTGCCAATTGGCCGGCGACGCCAGCATGATGCGCTCCATCGCGACAGGCAGGCTTTCACGCGAAGGGTCAGGCGCGAGCACATCGGCGATGTGGCTGAGCCCGTACAGCGCCTCGCGAAGCGCGAAGGTCAGCCAGGGGCCGACCTTGAGGATGGCAAAACCATCGCGCACGAGAGCGTTGAGCGCTTCGGCCGGCTGATAGTCGGTCGAATGCGCCTCAAAAACGAATTGCGGCATGCGGTCAAGCACCGCCACCAATTCAGTCGCCTTGGCCGGCGCATAGGGCACGATCTCGGCGTTGCCGAACTCGACACCAGGCTGGACGACGACGCCGATCGCACGGCCAAAAGCGTCGTCGAGGCCGGCGCGGGAAAACGCTCGGGCGTGTACCTCTACGGTGCGCAAAGCATCGTCGGGCGCCGTCACATGCAGGTGGTCGAGCGCCTCCAGCGCACCGCCCGGCACCGGCACTTCGGTGCCGATGACGTAGACCGGTCTTTCGCCGCCTGCCCGCTCGACCGCCGCCTCGGCGATTGCGGCAAGTTCGGCCGCCCGCGCGGCGATGGTCTCGTCGGCAAGCACGGCAGGATCGTCGGCGCAGGCCATGCTCGTATCCAGATGCATCTTGGTGAAGCCGGCGCTCGCATAGGCATCGATCATCGCCGCGGCGTTCTTCATGGCGGCGGCAGCAGCCATGTGTTTCCACGGATTGGGTCCAAGATGATCGCCGCCAAGGATCAGGCGATCGACCGGGAAACCCGCTTTCTTCGCATGCGCCTCGACGAAGCTGCGGAAGTCGGGCGGCGTCATCCCGGTGTAGCCACCCTCGTGGTTGACCTGGTTGCAGGTGGCCTCGATCAGAACATCCGCATGCCGCGCCGCGCCATGACGCAAGGCGGCCTCGATCACCAGCGGATGCGCCGAGCAGACCGAGGCGATGCCGCTTTTCTCGCCTGCAGCGCGCCTCGCCGCAATGTTTGCAAACCTCTGCGTCGCGGCACTCACTGCATGTTCTTCCCTGTGGCGATGAAGGCTTCGACCGCTTCAAGCGGGAAAATGCCCTCCATCGGTCCCTTGCGGGTGACAGCGAGCGCACCGCAGGCATTGGCAATCCGCATTGCGTCTGCGGGAGCCGCCCCGCGCAACCAGAACGAGACGAAAGCAGCACCGAAGCAATCGCCCGCGCCGGTCGGATCGACCTCGTCGACGGCAAAGCCGGGTGAGGCGACCGTGCCGTGGCGATCATGATAGGTGGCGCCCGCGGCGCCTTTCTTCAGGACGATGCAGGACAGGCCACGGTTCAGCAATTCGTCGACCGCGCCCTTCTCGTCCTTGGCGGATGAAAACAGGAAGAGCTCCTCACCGCTCGGCAGGAAGATATCGGCTCGCGCCAGCACATGGTCGAGCGCCGTGCGCATGCCGGAAGCCTGCATGATCTCGCGGCGGATGTTCGGATCGAAGGACACGGTTCCACCCCCGGCCTTGACAGTCTCGATCGCCGATAGCGCCACCGCGATGGCGCGGTCGGAAAACAGCGACGAGCCCATGACATGAACATGATCGGCACCGGCCAGCAGCTTTGTTGCCGCCGGGCCGCTCTCGATCAGGCCGGAGGCGCTGTTGCGGATGTTGAAGACGAAATGCCGGCTGGAATCGGCCCGGTAGGTGACGAAGGCCGTGCCCGTCGCATGGCCCGTGTGAACCGCGATCGCCGACACGTTGGCGCCTAGTGCCCGCAGCCGCTCGATATTCAGCCTGCCGAAATCATCGTCGCCGACGGCGCCGATGAGGCCGGCCGGCTGGCCGAGCGCCGCCGCCTGGCCGATGAAGATGGCGGGCGCTCCGGACGGGTAGGGTCCAAGCAGCGGACCAGGCTCGAGAAAGCTCTGGCCGATCCGCTCGGCCATGATCTCGACGAGGATCTCGCCGGCGCTGACGAGTGTCTTCATCCCGCTGAACTCCTCCCGGCGTTTTTTCGGGTGATACGAATTTCGAATTCGCCTTACCGGAGGTGATAGGACTTGTGCTTTTTCGCGTCAATTAATAAATTTACGCATGAAAACAGATGAATTTGTTCGTAAACTTTCGACTTGCGGTTGCACGCTGGCGCGCCGTATGTAGGGACCGGGCTAGCGCTGGAGCGGCGCGAGGGATTTGATGTCGATGACACACAAGACGATGGAGGATTTCGCCCGCTCTTGCGGCGTCTCCAGGCCAACGCTGTCGAAATATTTCGATGATCCGACCAGTGTCAAGCCGGCGACACGGCAGCGGATCGAGGTTGCGCTGCGCGCGTCCGACTACCAGCCCAATCTCTTTGCGCGCAACCTGAACCGAAAGCGGACCCGCAGCATCGGCATCGTGGTGCCGACGGTCGCCGATCCCTTCTATTCCGAAATGGTCAGCCGCATCGAACTCAGGCTGCGCGATGAGGGCTACTGGCCGATCGTGATCTCCTCGCATGGCTCGCGCGAGCTCGAAATGGAAGCGACACGAACCATTCTTTCGCTGAAAGTTTCCGGCGCGTTGATTGCGCCGCTTGGGCTGCGTTCGGACCACCGCACGCTGGAGAAGCTTACACAGGCGATCCCAATCGTCTATTTCGATACCTATCTCGAAGGCAGCACGCCGTTCGTCGGCAACAACAATGCCCAGAGCGTCTCGACGATCGTCGAGTATCTCACCCGCTCCGGCGACGCGCCGGTCTATTTCGACATCCCGCATGTCAACCACAACTCGCCAGAACGAGTGAACAGCTATGTCGCCACCATGCAGCGGCTCGGCCATGAGCCAGTCATCATCGGCAATACCGAAGACTATACTTGGGATTTCGAGCGGATCGGCTACGAGCAGATGGAAAAGATGCTCGGCAATGGTGGCCTGCCGGGAAAGACCATCCTGTGCGCCAACGACCGTCTCGCCTTCGGCGTGATGGCTGCCGCCTATTCGCAAGGCCGCAAAGTCGGTCGCAGAGGCGATTGCGACCTGCGGGTCGCGGCCCATGATGATCATCCGCTAAGCCGCTATACCTGTCCTGCCCTCACCACCATGGCGCAGGATTTCGCGTCCATGGCGGGACGCAGCGTCGAGACGCTGCTGACCTTGCTGGACGAGGACGACGCGGCAGTTGCCCCCAAGGTCAGTCTCGACGCGACTCTGGTCATGCGTCAGTCGGCCTGAGCGTTCCAAAGGCAGGATCGAAGCCGCGCCATGCGGCAACCGCTGCGCCAACCGCTTGCCTCGCCGCCGGGCCGTGGCGGCCCATCGAGACGAAGCCGTGTATCTGGCCGGGCCAGCGCCGCAGCACGACCCGCACGCCGTCATCCACCAGACGCTTGGCATAAGCCTCGCCTTCGTCGGCGAGGATGTCATGACCGGCGATTGCGACAAAAGCCGGCGCTATGCCGGCAAGGCTTGCGGCCTTGAGCGGCGACACGCGCCAGTCGTCGATATCGCCGGCATCCCTGATATAGTGTTCGCGGAACCAGGCCATGGTCGCCGACGTCAGACCGTAGCCCTCGGCAAAGCGGCGATAGCTGTCTGCCGCCTGCGAGGCGTCCGTGTTCGGATAGAACAGCAGTTGCGCGGTCGGCGGGTTCTTGTCGCCGCGCGCAAGCAGGCAAAGCACGGTGGCGAGATTGCCGCCGGCGCTGTCGCCGGCGACAGCGATCCTTCCTGCATCGATGCCGAGATCGCCCGCGCCGTTCTGCATGAAAGAAAGTGCAGCGCGGCAGTCCTCGATCGCCGCCGGGAATTTGTGCTCCGGCGCCAGCCGGTAGTCGGGCGAGACGACGGCGCACGCCGCCATATTGGCAAACCACCGGCAGATCTCGTCATGCGACTCGAGATTGCCGATCACCCAGCCGCCGCCATGCAGATAGAGCAGCGCCGGGGCAGCGGCCCCGACCGCGCCCTGTCCGCGATAGATCCTGAGCGTCAACGAGCCGCAAGGGCCGGCGATGGTGCGCTCGGTCAGTGAGCCGACCGGCTCGCGCTCGCCCTGGAGTGCCGGAAAGTCCTGCTCATAGGCGCGGCGCGCCTCTTCAGGCGTGCCGCTTTCGAACGGCGGGGCTGCCGCTTCTCGCCCAAGGTCGAGCACATGCCGGGCCTCTGGATCGAGCAGGGGCGAAAGCGAGGTCGTCATCGTAAGTGCCCTCCGATATCAGGCAAGCAGGCTGGCCGCTTCGTCCTCCTGGAGGAGCGGTGGCTGATCGACCGTTGCGTTGACGGCGACGGACTCGCGGCTCTCTCCCGAAGCGAGGATCGCCTCCATGATCTCCAGCACATGCAGCGCAAGGTCGCCGGACGCCCGCGGCCTTCTTCCTGATATCAGCGCGCGCGAAAGATCGGCAACGCCGAGCATGCGGTAATTCGCGCGGTCGGGCGCGGCGAAGGGCCAATTGCGCGCGCCGTAGAGTTCGCTGTCACTGGGAAAATCGGCCCAGTCGGCCCCACGTTCCGACAGCGAGACGGTGCCGCCGAACGTATCCGGATCGGGCAGCCTGAGCGAGCCTTCGGTCCCATGCAACTCGATCGGATGATTGGAGTGCCTGAAGACGTCCCACGAGGCACCGAAGGTGACGGTGGCGCCCGAGCGAAACTCCAGCAGCGACAGGACGTTGGTCGGCGTGCCGACCTTGAAGCTGGTGTTCCTGTAGGGGCCTTCGGCGGTGATCAACCGCTCTTCCTGGCCCCGCGTTGCCATCGCCATCACGCGAGCCACCGGCCCGAGCAAATTGACCAGCATCGTCAGGTAATAGGGGCCCATGTCGAAGACCGGTCCGCCGCCGGGCTGGTAGTAGAATTGCGGATTGGGATGCCAGTGCTCCATGCCACGCCCCATCATGAAGGCAGTGCCGGTCACCGCGCGGCCGATCGCGCCGTCGTCCATGAGGCGGCGTGCCCGCCGTCCGGCGGCGCCGAGGAAGGTGTCCGGAGCCGAGCCCAGCAGCAGCCCGCGCTCCGTCGCCTCGGTGACAAGGCGGCGGCCGTCTCTAGCCGAGGTCGCCAGCGGTTTTTCGGTGAAGACGTGCTTTCCCGCCGAAAGCGCCGAAAACGAGATGTCGAAATGCGCCGCCGGGATGGTCAGATTGAGGACGAGATCGATTTCGAGATCGGCGAGAAGCGCATCGACGCTGACTGCCCGGATGCCATATTCGCTGGCACGCAGGGCCGCCATATCGGGCGATATATCGGCGCAGGCGCGCAGTTCCACCTCACCGAACAGAGCCGCATTGCGCAAATAAGTCATCGAGATGTTGCCGCACCCGACTACGCCGATGCCGAGCTTAGCGCCTGATTGTCCTCGCATTTTTTTCCACCTCCCAACGCCGTGAATCATTGCACCGGCAACGGATCACATTCGAAAGCCGCTTTACAGCATTTTAAATCTTGACGCGCGTAAAATTTTTCTGGAACATGCGCAAATGCTGGCTGGGGAGGCTGCCAGCGCAAGGAGGAGAGAAAATGACTGACATCAAAAAAGGGCCGGTCTCCTGCTCGAAGCCGGTTGCGCATGTGACGATCGCCGACCGCCGGCAGTTTCTCATTGGCAGCGCCGGACTGCTGGGCGCGGCAACACTTGGGCTGAGCACCGGGCTGGGCGTTCGCCGGGCTCGCGCACAGTCGCGCGCCGAAATCAGTTTCGCCAGTGCCGCCTTCTTCGGCAAGGAGACTTTCGGCGACCTGATCAAGGCCTTCAACGAATCGCAGGACCGCATTCTGGTCAAGAACATCGAGCTGCCGCCGCCGAGCTCATCGACGGAAGTCTACCAGGGCCTTGTCCAGCAGCTCGCCCGGCGCACTGGCACGCCCGACGTCTTCAGCCAGGACGTGATCTGGATCGCCGGCTTCGCCGCCGCCGGCTGGGCGCTGCCGCTCGACGAGTATTTTCCCGCGGACAAGCGCAGCGCCTACTTCTCCGGAACCCTCAACGCCTGTACCTATGACGGCAAGCTGACCGCCCTTCCCTGGTTCATGGATTCGGGCATGTTCTATTACCGCAAGGACGTGCTGGAAAAGCATGGCGGCAAGGTGCCGGAAAACTGGGCCGACATGGCGACCATCGCCGCCGCCGCGCAGAAGGCCGGCGACGTCGATTTCGGCTATCTCTGGCAAGGCAAGCAGGCCGAGGTTCTGGTCTGCGACGCCGTCGAGATCATCACCTCCAACAACGGCGCGATCCTGGCGCCCGACGGCAAGTCGTCGCTGATCAACCAGAAGGCGGCGGTCGACGCGATCCAGTTCCTGCACGACACCGTCAACGGGACCAAGATCAGCCCGCAGGACGTCCTGTCCTGGGACGAGGAGCCGTCACGCCAGCCTTTCACCTCGGGCAAGGCGATGTTCATGCGCAACTGGTCCTATGTCTATCCGATCGCCCAGGACGCCAAGGCCTCCCAGGTGGTGGACAAGGTCGGTGTCGCACCGCTACCGGCCTTCCCCGGCGGCAAGAGCTCGGCCTGTCTCGGCGGCTATCAGCTCGGGGTCAACGCCAACTCCAAGCAGCGCGAAGCCGCGATCGAGTTGCTGACATGGCTGTCGTCGACCGAAACCCAGCACCGCATCGCCCTAAACTTCGGCCTCGCACCGACGCGCCCGGCGCTGTTCCAGGACGAGAAGATCAAGACCGAACAGCCGTTCATGGCGAGCCTCGAGAAAGTGTTCACCGGCGCAACCGCCCGGCCGATCACACCCGAATATGCGAAGGTCACCCTGGCCTTGCAGTCGGGCATCTCCAAGGCGCTGGTCTCGGGCAATGTCCAGGCCGAGATGGACGCGCTGGCGGCGCAAATCGACCAGATCGTCGGCTGAACCGATGACCGCGGCGGCCACTGTTTCTGGCATTGGCCGGCCGCGGCTTGGCAAGGCGCTTCCGGGCGCTGTCTGGGCCTTGCTCACGCTGACGCCGGCCTTCGTGTCGCTGGCGTCGGTTTCCTTCTACCCGATCATCAACGGGCTTTATCTCTCGCTCACCAACACCTCGTTGATCACCCAGGAGAACGAATTCTCGGGTTTCTCCAACTATGTGCAGCTATGGGGCGACGCTCAATTCTGGAATGCCTGGTGGCACACGATGTGGTTCACCACGGCATCTACGATACTGGAGACGGTCATCGGGCTCGGCATGGCGCTCATCCTGTGCGAGGCCTTCAAAGGACGCGGCCTGGTTCGCGCCGCCATGCTGGTTCCCTGGGCGATGCCCACGGTGGTCACCTCGAAAATGTTCGGCTGGCTGTTCGACGGTCAGAACGGCATCATCAATTATATCCTGCTTCATGCCGGGCTGATCGACCAGAACATCAACTGGTACGGCTCTCCCGACACCGCGATGACCACCATCATCATCGCCGATGTCTGGAAGACGACGCCGTTCATGGCGCTCCTGCTTTTGACCGGGCTGCAGACGGTGCCCAATTCGCTGATCGAGGCGGCGCGCATGGATGGTGCGAAAGGCTGGATCACCTTCTGGTACATCCGCCTGCCGCTGCTCATGCCGACCTTGCTGATTGCCGGCCTGTTTCGCGCGCTCGACGCGTTTCGCGTCTTCGACCTCGTCTATGTGCTGACCGGTGGCGGTCCGGCCGATTCGACCGAGACGCTGTCGACGCTGTCCTACAAGGTGCTCTTCTCGACGCTGCAATTCGGCTATGGCTCAGCCGTTTCGACGGCCATGTTCGTCACCGAGGGCATCATCGCACTGGCGTTTTGCCTCTATCTCATCAGGCAGATCAGGAGGGCGCAATGAACGACACACGCTCGCCGCTGCAGACCATCGCCATTTATCTTGGCGCTCTGCTGATCCTGGTCTGGTCCGGCGGCCCGTTCATCTGGCAATTCTCGACCTCGTTCCAGCTCGACAAGGCGCTGACCTCGGGCTCGCCATCGCTGATCCCCGCGCCCTTCACGCTTGAGCACTACTACAACGCCTTCATCGAGAAGCAGCTGCACCGCTATGTCTGGAATTCGCTGGTGGTCTCGCTGGCCACGACATTCCTGTGCCTCTTCGTCGGATCGCTGGCTGCCTTCGCGCTATCGCGGCTGAACGTCAAGGGCCGCTTCGGCATCCTGATGGTCATCCTTTCGGTGTCGATGTTCCCGCAGATCGCGCTGGTCGGGCCGCTCTATCTGGTGGCTACCAATCTCGGCCTGCTCGATACCTATACTGCGCTGATCATAACCTACCTCGCGCTCGGGCTGCCGCTCGTCACCTGGGTGCTGTTCGGCTATTTCGAGACGCTGCCGCGCGAGATCGACGAAGCGGCGCGCATGGACGGCGTCAGCGTTCCCGGCCTGCTCTGGCACATCATCCTGCCGATGTCGCTGCCGAGCCTGGTGACCACGGGCCTGCTTGCCTTCATCACCGCCTGGAACGAATTCCTGTTCGCCCTCGCCTTCACCTCCAACATCGATCGCCAGACGATCCCCGTCGGCATCGCCAACTTCACCAACCTCTATTACGTGCCCTGGGGCGACATCGCCGCAGCTTCGGCCGTTGTCACCGTTCCTTTGATCGTGCTGGTGCTGTTCTTCCAGCGGCACATCATCGAAGGGCTGACCCAAGGTGGCATCAAAGAATGAGCGGCATCAAGGAATGAAAGGATGAACGTGAAAGACCTGAAAGTCGGATGCCAGACCTTTACCTGGGAAATGCTCGGTGACCGGTTTTCCGGTGGCCCCGACGATCTCTTGAAGGCGATCGCCGATGGCGGTTATGCCGGCATCGAGATCACCGACACGATGATCGGCCGCTATGTCGACAGGCCGGCGGAATTCGCCACGGCACTGAAGTCGGCCGGCCTCACCCTGGTTTCCTTCGCCTTCGGCTCGGAAAGCGGCTTCACGCTGAAGGAGAAGATCGGCACCGACCTCGAGACCGCCAAGCGCTGGATCGACTTCGCCGCCGCCTTTCCAGGCGCGCTGGTTTCGATGGGCTCGGCCACCGTCGTGTCCGACGGCCCGCGCGACGACAAATTCGCCATCGCGGCCGACCTCTACAACAAGGCCGGCGAACTCGGGCGCAGGGCCGGCGTCAATGTCGCCGTCCATCCGAGTTCCCATCACAACACGCTGCTCTTTGACCGTGCCGATTATGACCGGATTTTCGGGCTGGTCGATCCGTTGCTCGTCGGCTGGGTGCCCGACACCGGCCACATATTGCGCGGCCACGCTGATATGGCGGATACGCTCACCACCTATCGCGACCGCATCCGCTATGTGCATCTGAAGGACGTCGACGCCAGCGGTACATGGGCTATGCTCGGCAAGGGTGTCTGCGACACGGCAAAGGTGATCGACATCGCCGGTGCCGCGCCCAACTTCAACGGCTGGCTGGTGCTGGAGGAGGAATCCGAGACCGCTGCCGCCGATCCAGCGGCCGCCGTCAAGACCAACCGCCAGACCATGCGCGGCTACGGCGCGTGAGGAAGAGACCATGATCCTGAAGCAAGACCGTCGCCTTCGTGTCGGCGTGCTCGGCTGCGGGCCGATCGCGCAATTCGCCCATCTCGAATCCTGCGTGAAGGCCAGTAATGCCGACCTCTATGCGATCTGCGATGCCGCCCCCGATCTCTTGGCGCGCATGGGCGCGACCTATGAACCCGAAAAGATGTATGGCGATTACGATGAGATGCTCGCCGACCCGCAACTGGAGGCGGTGATCGTCGCGACCTCGGACGCCTATCACGTTCCGATGTCGATCAAGGCGCTCGAGGCCGGCAAGCACGTGCTGTGCGAGAAGCCGATCGGCGTCTCGGTCGAGGAAGGCGAGATGCTCGCCGATGCGGTCAGGCGCTCCGGCAAGGTGCTGCAGGTCGGCCATATGAAGCGCTTCGATCCGACGCTGGAAGCGGCGCGCGATTTCGTCCGCGACGAGATGGGCGAAATCCTGGCGCTGAAGGCCTGGTATTGCGATTCCACCCATCGCTACACCAACACTGATGCGGTCCAGCCGCTTCCCGTCACCAGCAAGCTGGCAAGGAAACCTGGCGGCAATCCGAAAGCCGATCTCAGGCAGTATTTCATGCTCGCGCACGGCTCGCACCTCGTCGACACGGCGCGCTTCCTGTGCGGCGAGATCGTCGCCGTGCGTGCCCGCCTCAACGAGCGTTTCGGCGCCTATTGCTGGTTCGTCGAAACGGAGTTCGCCAACGGCGCGCTTGGCCATCTCGATCTCACCGTGGCCGTCCGCATGGACTGGCACGAGGGTTTTCAGCTCTATGGCGAGAACGGCTCGGTGATCGCGAAGACCTTCAATCCCTGGTATTTCCGGGCGAGCGAGGTTGATATTTTTCACGAGAAGGATGCGACATCACGAAAGCCGCTGGGCGCCGACGGGCATTTCTTCAGGCGCCAGCTCGAAGGCCTCGCCGAGACAGTCCTTGACAACAAGCCGATGCGCGGCGCCAACGTCGAGGACGGCCTTGCCTCGATCCGCGCCATGGTGGCAATCGCCCGTTCGGTCGAGAGCGGCGAGCGCGTCGAGATCGCCAGCGTGACGGGAGCGGTCTGATGCAGATCGGGGTGTTCGCCAAGACCTTCCCGGGGCGTGAGCCGGCCAGTGTGCTGGCGGCGGTGCGCGACGCGGGATTTGCCGTCACCCAGTTCAACCTGGCCTGCGCCGGCCTGCCCTCGATGCCGGATGCGGTCCCTGACGACGCCATCAGCGCCATCGCGGCCGCGTCGAATGCTTGCGGTGTCGCCTTGGTGGCGCTCTCGGGCACCTACAACATGGCCCATCCGGACAGGACTGTGCGCGACGACGGCCTGCGCCGGCTTGGCGTGATCATCGAGGCCGCGGCAGATCTTTCCGTTCCCTTGGTCACGCTGTGCACAGGAACCCGCAACCCGGACGACCAGTGGGCGCACCATCCCGACAATCCCGATCCCTCGGCATGGGCCGACATGGCGGGCGAAATGGAAAAGGCGCTTGATCTCGCCGAACGTCACGGTGTCGACCTCGGCATCGAACCCGAACAGGCCAACATCGTCACCTCGGCGGGAGACGCGATGCGCCTCATTGCAGCGATGGGCTCTAAACGGCTGCGCATCGTGCTCGATCCGGCAAACCTGTTCGAGCAGGCCAGCCCCGCCGAAGCACGCGCCATCGTGGCCGCTGCGGTCGAGACCACGGCCGGCCATGTCGCCATGGCCCATGCCAAGGACCGTTTCGCCGACGGACGCTTCGCCACCGCCGGGCAAGGTGTCGTCAATTTCCCGGATTTTGTCGCCCGACTGAAGGCATCAGGCTTTGACGGGCCGCTGGTGACACATGGGCTTTCGGCTGAGGAAGCGCCCGAAGTCGCCCGTTTCCTCAAGGGGCTGGTGTGATGACCCGCCCGACTACCTTGCTTCGCGACGACGCCGCGCTGCGGGTTTCCGACACAGGCGACGGGCTGGCGGTCGTGTTCCAGCACGGGCTGGGCGGTGGCGAGGCGCAGGTCGCCCAAGCTTTCCCTTCCGGGTCGGGATTGCGGCGCATCACGCTGGAATGCCGCGGACACGGCGCCTCTGGACTGGGCACCAGCCGTCCGTTTTCCCTGGAGATGTTCGCGGACGATGTTGTTGCCGCCGCCGATCAAGCCGGTCTCGACCGTTTCGTCGCCGGCGGCATTTCCATGGGCGCCGCGATCGCCATGCGCCTTGCCTGCCGTCATCCGGACCGTGTCGCGGGCCTGATGCTTGTGCGTCCGGCTTGGATTTTCGGCAGCGCACCCGTGAACATGCGGCCGATCGCCGAGGTTGCCGGCCTCATCCTCGACCACGGCCCTGGCAAGGCGAGAACGATCTTCGCACAATCGCAGACGGCAGCGCGCCTTCAGCGCGACGCACCCGACAATCTCGCTTCGCTGTTCGGCTATTTCGACCGGCCGGATGCCGCCGCGTTCGCGCAGGTACTCGCCGACATCGCCGCCGACGGCCCAGGTGTTTCAGCGAACAACGCCGCGGCCTTTGGCATCCCCACGCTGGTCATCGGCAACGCCATGGATGCGGTGCATCCGCTGCCGGCTGCGCGCACGCTTGCCGCGGCGATTCCCGGTGCAACCTTTGCGGAAATCTCACCCAAGGCGCTCGACAGCGTCCGGCATTTCGCCGAGCTGCAGGCTGAGATCACGACCTTCCTTCACGCTCACTTCAACTTCCGGAGCCTCGTTCCGTCATGACCATCAAATCCCTGTCCGGCCCCGCTGCCATCGCCGCCTTGCCACGCAACCGGCTGCTCGGCGAGTTTTCGCTGTGGTCGGCCGATCTTGCTAATATGGAGCGCGACCTGAAGCGCATAGAACCTCATGTCGACCTGCATCATATCGACGTCGCAGACGCCCGCTTCACCCCCGGCTTCCTGTTCTTTCCTGATCTGGTGTCGCGGATCGCCGGGCTGACGGCAAAGCCGATCCATGTGCACCTGATGGTCGAAGCAGAGATCGTCGAGGAGCAGACGCGCCAGTTCATCGAGGCCGGCGCCGACCTGGTCAGTGTCCATGCCGAAAACGGCGAAGCCGGCCTGCGCGCCGTGCGGCTGGCGCATGATCTCGGCGCCGAGGCCGGTGTGGTGCTCA
This sequence comes from Mesorhizobium sp. M6A.T.Cr.TU.016.01.1.1, assembly GCF_003952585.1. NCBI lineage: Bacteria > Pseudomonadati > Pseudomonadota > Alphaproteobacteria > Hyphomicrobiales > Phyllobacteriaceae > Mesorhizobium > Mesorhizobium sp. M6A.T.Cr.TU.016.01.1.1. Next base: position 2,798,892 of record NZ_CP034452.1, on the reverse strand, counting down.
GGCTGGAAACGCCGGTCGCTGCGGTCACGCCTTTCCTGTCGCAAGTCGCGTTCGTGACGCTTCTCGGCACATCCATCGGGATCAAGGGCCAGAGCCTTTCCGACCAGGCCTGCCCACGCCTGTTAGAGGCGCGCACGCTGATGCGGCAAGCCGGCCGTGAAACCGACATCATCCTGGCTGCCGACGGCGGCATCCGCCACGAGACGGTGCCGCGCTTGCGCGCCGCCGGGGCCGAGACGGTGGTGCTCGGATCGCTGGCATTCGGCGACCCCGACCTCGCGCAACGCATGGCCTGGCTGCATGGGCTGAAGGTCGCCGCCTGATGACAAGACTAGCCCTCGCCTTCGATCTCGGCGGAACGGAGCTGCGCGGCGCGCTGGTCGAGAGCGGCGGCCGCGTTGTCGCGCAAGTTTCGGCGCCGACGATGGCGATCGCGGGATCCGATGCGGTGATCGGCCAGATCATTGCACTGGCCGGGGCTCTTCTGACACAGCGCCCACAGGCGGATGTCGTCGGCATCGGCATCGGCGCGCCGGGGCCGCTTGATCCCAAGGCCGGCATCGTGATCGCCCCGCCGACCCTGGCCGGCTGGCACGACGTGCCGTTGATCGACATTCTCGGCCGGCAATTCGGCCTGCCGGTGCGGCTGGAGAACGACGCCAATGCGGCGGCTCTCGGCGAATGGCGCCTCGGCGCCGGCCGTGGCAGCGGCTCGCTGGTGTTCGTCACCGTGTCGACCGGCATTGGCGGCGGCGTGGTTGCCGACGGCCATATCTATCACGGCCGGCGCGGTCTGGCGGCCGAGATCGGCCACATGACCATCACCGGCGAGGGCGATCGCTGCTTCTGCGGCGCTGTCGGCTGTTTCGAGGCGGTCGCCTCCGGAACCGCGCTCGGGCGGCGCGCCACGGCGCTGACAGCGCCGGGCGATGGCTCCCTGCTCAGGCGCCTTTCGGCTGACGGCGACGTTTCGGCCAGGCACGTCGTCGACGCCGCGCGTGCCGGCGATATCAGTGCGCTCGAATTGACCGAGGCGGAAGCGAAGTGGCTCGGCATCGGCTTCACCAACCTGCTTCACCTCTATTCGCCGGACCTGATCGTCATGGGCGGCGGCCTCGCCAACGGTTTCGACCTGTTGGCTCCAACCATCAGGGCAACCGTCGAGCTACGGGCCATGCCGGCCTACCGGGATGTGCCGATCGTGCCGGCACAGCTCGGCGACCGCGCAGGACTGATCGGCGCGGCCAGCCTGATCCTGTGGGAGGGCGAACCGGGCGCCCCACTGGCGATGGCGCAGGACGACGACAACGAACACGGCGCGACCGAACGTGCCAATGCCAGGGAGACAAGCCATGGCTGAGCTCAAGCTGCGTGGTGCGCGCAAGTCCTACGGATCCGTCGAAATCATCAAGGGCCTTGACCTGGACGTCGAGGACCGCGAATTCGTCGTCTTCGTTGGCCCGTCCGGCTGCGGCAAGTCCACGCTGCTGCGCATGATCGCCGGCCTGGAAAAGATCACCGCCGGCGATTTGCTGATCGATGGCGTGCGGGCCAACGACATCGATCCGTCCGAGCGGGGGCTCGCCATGGTGTTCCAGTCCTACGCGCTCTATCCGCACATGACGGTGGCCGAGAATATGGGCTTTGCACTGAAGATCGCCGGTGTTTCCGCCGCGGAAAAGGAACGCAAGGTGCGAGAGGCAGCCGAGGTGCTGCAGCTTTCGCATCTTCTCGACCGGCGGCCGAAGGCGCTTTCGGGCGGCCAGCGCCAACGTGTCGCCATCGGCCGCGCCATCGTGCGCAATCCCAAAGTTTTCCTGTTCGACGAGCCGCTGTCCAATCTCGACGCCGCCTTGCGGGTCAGCATGCGGCTTGAGCTCATGCGCCTGCATGAACATCTGGCCGCGACGATGATCTATGTCACCCACGACCAGACCGAGGCCATGACCATGGCCGACAAGATCGTCGTGCTGAACGGCGGCAACATCGAGCAAGTCGGTTCGCCGCTCGATCTTTATAACAAGCCGGCAAACATCTTCGTCGCCGGCTTTATCGGCTCGCCGAAGATGAACCTGCTGAGGCTGAAAGTGGCCGCGACTGGTCCCAAAGGCGTCTCCGTCACATTGCCGGACGGCTCGGCCTTGTCCGTGCCAGTTGCGGCGGGCGCAACCCGACCCGGCGACGAGTTGCTGCTCGGCATGCGGCCGGAGCATCTCCGCATCTCGGCCAACGGACAGTTCAAGGGGCAAGCCGTGCTGGCGGAGCGGCTGGGCAGCCTGACAATACTGCATGTCGAGGTCGCGCCCGATGTCACCCTGGTGGTGCAGGCCGAAGGTGGCGACACCACGCCGCTGCACAGCCCCATCGCGCTCGATATTTCTCCCGCGGTCTGCCATCTGTTTCGTAGGGATGGCCCGGCGCTGGCCTCGCTGTCTTGAGTTGAATTCCTCGACATTCGGGAGACGTTGGCGGGACAGCGCCAGCGCCTGTCCTTCATCGCCGCGTTCTTCCTCCCTTTCCCTGCTGCGCTGCAGCACATCAAAAGCCGCTGCATACCATTTTAAATCTTGACGCGTGTCAAATTTTTCTAAAACATGCGGAAATGCTGACAGGCATCGGTCAGCGCTCTGGGAGGAGAAATGCCTGACGAAAAGTGGCCCGAACCGGGCGCGGAACCCGCAAACCGTTTGGCAATCGCTGATCGGTCGGCAGCTTGTCATCGCAAGCGCCGGGCTGGCCTTCGCCGGCACAGGCACTCCGTTAGCCGTACAACGGTTCGATTGCGACACAACCAACAATTAGGAGGAGGAAGAGCATGCGCATGTTCAATTGCCTGACGCTTGGCGCAGGTCTGTTTGCAACCGTTATTTCCATGCCCGCCCAAGCCGAAGACGCGGCGAAGGTCGCCGCTATCGTCAAAGGTCTCGACAATCCCTTCTTCCAGTACATGCACCGGGGCATCGAAGAGCAGGCCAAGGCCGACAACGTGGCCGTCACTATCCAGGCAGCCGCCAATATGGGCGACGCCACCGGGCAGGCCGATCGGCTGACCGCCATGGCCATGCAGGATTTCGATTGCTATCTGGTCAATCCGATCAGTGTCAGCAACCTCGTCCAGGCACTGGTCCCTGTCGCCCAGAAGAACAAGCCGATCATCAACATCGACAGCACCATCGACGCCGAGCAGGCCAAGGCCGCCGGCTTCACCATCTCAACCTATATCGGCACCGACAACGTTGCCGCCGGCGTATTGGCAGGCGAGGAGATGCTGAAGCTGGTTCCTGCGGGCTCCAAGGTCGCGCTGGTGGCCGGCATCGTCGGCGATGTCGGCAGCAACGCCCGCATCAAGGGCTTCAAGCAGGCCGTCGAAGGCAAGCTCGAAGTCGTGGTGATGGTCAGCGCCGACTGGGACCGCGAGAAGGCGCTGACCGCGGCCACCGATATCCTGGCCGCGCATCCCGATCTCGCCGGTTTCTTCGCCGCCAACGACATCATGGCGCTCGGCGTCCAGCGCGCCGTCCAGACCTCGGGCAAGGACGTCAAGGTGATCGGCCTTGACGGCATCGTCGATGCGCTGAAATCGGTCGCGGCCGGCGAACTCTCCGCCACCGTCGCCCAGTATCCCTATGTCGTCGGCGCCATGGGCGTGGAGGCCTGTAAGGCGGCGGCCTTGGGCAAGGAACTGCCCGCCAACGTGCCGGCGCCGGTCTTGCTGATCAACAAAGACAATGCCGAAGCCTCGCTGAAGAACTTCCCGCGCCCGGGCGGCGACTATCCCGATCCCTTCCGCGAGATGTTGAAGTGAGCACTCCTGAACAAAACGCGCCCGTGCATACCGCGGGCGCGGCGGAGGAGAGCCGCCCCTCCCTGTCGGCTCTCCTCCTGGATCCTTCCTTCTGGGCCGACTGGGCATCGGTCGTCGGCCTTGTCGGCCTCGTCATCGTCTTCGGCATCGCCCAGCCGATCTTTCTCAGCATCGCCAATCTGCAGGCCCTGCTGCTGGCGGCGGCGATCCTGGTCGTGCTGTCGATCGGCCAGACCTTCGTCGTGGCGACCGCCGGCATCGATCTCTCGCTGGCTGCCGCGGTTATGCTGGGCGCCATCATCCTCGGCCTCGTCGACGCCGCGGGTTATGGCATCTTCCTCGCCTGCGCGCTGGCTGTCGCCGCCACCAGCGCGGTCGGTTTCCTGAATGGCGTGCTCATCACAGCCGGGAAAATACCCGACTTCGTGGTGACGCTCGGCACGCTTTCGGGCGTCACCGGCCTCGGCCTAATCCTGTCAGGCGGCGAGCCGATAATGGTCGGCTCGACCTTCCTGCTGCGGCTGGCTTCGGGTTCCTTAGGGCCGTTCGGCTATCCCGTCTGGGTGGCGATCGCAGCCGTCATCGTGGCGCATATAGCGCTCTACCACACCCGCTTCGGCGTGCATCTGCTGGCGACCGGCGGCCAGGTCGAAAGCGCCGGCGCGCTCGGCATCCGCACCAACCGGGTCAAGATCGCCGCCTATACGATTTCAGGCTTCTGCGCCGGCATCGCCGCACTGCTCCTGGTGGCGCGCATCGGCTCGGCCGAACCGCAGATCAACACCAGCCTTCTCCTGAATTCGGTGGCGGCGGTGGTGCTCGGCGGAGTCAGCCTGTTCGGCGGCCGCGCCAGCATTCTTGGGCCGGCGATCGGCGCGCTGATGCTCACCGCGTTGGTCAACGGACTGACCCTGCTCAGCGTTTCGGCGTTCTACCAGCCGCTCGCCGTGGGCGCCATCGTGGTGCTGGCCGCTCTGATCATGCGGTACCAGAAATGAGCGCGGTCCATCATATCCCGCCATCCGAGGCGATCCTCGCCTGCCAAGGGCTGAGCAAGCATTTCGGCAGCATTCGCGCCTTCACCGACGTCGCGTTCCAGGCCCGCCGCGGCGAGGTCACCGCTGTCATCGGCGACAATGGCGCCGGCAAGTCGACGCTAATACGCTGTCTGGTCGGCGTGCATGTGCCGGATGGCGGCGAAATCTTCTTCGACGGCCAGCCGCATCCCTTCGCCAACCCCGACGAGGCGCGCAAGGCCGGCATCGAGACGGTGCACCAGAACCTGGCGCTGATCGACGAATTGACCGTGGCTCAGAACCTGTTCCTCAACCGCGAGATCGTGCGCCGGATCGGCCCCTTTGCCCTGCTCGACCGCAAAGCCATGAAACAACAGGCGCGCGCCATGCTGTCGCGCCTGTCGATCAACATGCCTTCGGTCAGCCAGCGCGTGCGGCGCCTGTCGGGCGGACAGCGACAGGCGATCTCAATCTGCCGCGCCGCGGGTTCAGGCGCCAAGGTGGTGGTGATGGACGAACCGACGGCAGCGCTCGGCGTGCAGGAGACGGCCAATGTCGAAGCCCTGATCCGGCGGCTGCGCGAACAGGCCGTCAGCGTCATCCTGGTCAGCCATAATTTTGATCAGGTGCGGCGCCTGTCCGACCAGATCTGGGTGATGCGGGCGGGACGGATGGTGGCAACGGTCCGATCGTCCGAGACCACCGGCAACGAACTCGTCGCACTTGTCACCGGCGCGGCGTAGAGGCAACCCATCCGGCCATCTCGTTACGAATTGAATGATACAAAGGGAGTTTGCGAGTGGCGATAATCCGTGTCGGACTTGTGGGTCTTGGCGAGGTCGCGCAGTCGATCCATCTGCCGGTGCTGGCCGACCAGCGCGATCGCTGGGTGATAGCGGGCGTCTATGACGTCTCGCCGAGCCTGGTGGCGCTGTGCACATCCGAATACCCAACCGCCAAGGCCTTCGAAACGGCAGAAGCGCTGATCAATTCGCCCGACATCGACGCAGTTTTTGTTCTGTCATCAGATGACACCCACAGCCGTTTCGTCCGAGCTGCCGTAGCAGCCGACAAGCACGTCCTTCTGGAAAAACCCGCTTGTCTGACGGTGCGCGAGATCGACGAACTGCTGGTGCTGACGACGAATTACGCCAAGACGATCTTCGTCGGCTACATGCGCCGCTATGCACCTGCCTATCTGGCTGCCAGGGACGAACTACCCGCCTTCGCCGACATCACTCATGTGCGCATCTTCGACCTGATCTCCGAAGGCCGGCATTTCCTGAAGAGGAGCCAGAACATCCTCTATCCCAGCGATATCGACTCGGCGCTACTGGCACGCGGCGCCAGGGAGCGCGACACGCTGATCCGCGAAATCGTGGGTGCCGATGCGCCGGCCGATCTCGTGCGCGCCTATCGCGGCCTGACCGCGCTGTCGTCGCACCACATCTCAGCGATGCGCGGGCTCATCGGCGAACCGGTTCGCGTGCTCGCCGCGCACCGGACCAATGGCGGCGCCAACACCTCAGTGACCTTCGACTACGGCCATTTCGCCTGCCAGTATGACGCGGTGGTCGACGATCTCGGCCTGTTCGATGCCATGATCGAGGTGCGCTCGAACACCAAACGCATCCGCATCGTCTACGACACGCCCTATATCCGCAGCCTGCCGACACGGCTCGAAGTGACGGAAGCCGGACCGCTCGGCCCGGTCACGCGGACCTTCGGGCCGCTCTATGGCGACGCCTTCTCCAACGAGCTGGAGACTTTCCACCGCCACATCTCAGATGGCACCAGGCCATTGACGGACCTGGCGGATTCGCGCCGCGACCTGGCGCTGATGGCCGAGATCATCGCGCGGATGAAGGAGGCTGGCGGGCGCTGAGTGCCCGCGCCTACTTCCCGCAATGGTGATCGTTGATCTTGTTTAGCGCATTCGCGTCGGGTCCGATCCGGTGGTAGGAGCAGGCTCCTGCGGCTGTGGTGACCAACTGCTGGTCATAGTAGCGCGAGCCGCCAAACAGGATGTCGATGATATCGTCTTCGGCGGGAACGTAGCGTTCGGATTGAACCCGGTGGTCGCGGTGCTTGTCGCCCGCGAAGGCGGAAGCGGATAGGCTACAGCCTATCGCGAGAGCGAGCACGCGGATCGCAAAGCGTCTTGTCGTCATCGGCAATCACCTTCTGGCCGTTCAGCATCTCACCATACATCCAAAATCGCCAGCCGAGCAAAAGTTCCCCGGATCGTCCGAGGCGACGAAAAACCTGCCATCCTTGCCGATCCCCGCCTGTCACAATAGGTTTATCCTGCGGCGCTAGGGAGAGCGTTCTCGCATCCGGCGCTCAGCCGGATCCGTCTCTTCACACGAAGTGGGGTTTTCCATGCGCAAGATCATTCTCGCCGCCATGTTTTTGGCATCCGCCATCGCAGGCGCTTCAGCTGCCGACGGCACGCTGGTCCTCTATACCAGCCAGCCCAACACCGACGCTCAGCAGACCGTCGATGCCTTCATGGCGAAATACCCCGCAGTCAAGGTCGAATGGGTGCGCGATGGAACACCGAAGATCCTGGCCAAGCTGCGTGCTGAGATCGAAGCCGGCCAGCCGCAGGCGGACGTGCTTCTGATCGCCGACGTTGTGACCATGGAAGGGCTGAAGAAGGAAGGAAGGCTGCTCGCCTATCCCGAGGCCGATGTCTCCGGCATCGACGCCACCCTCTACGACAAGGACAAGACCTATTTCTCGACCAAGCTGATCACCACCGGCATTGTCTACAACACCAAGGCGCCCTTCGTGCCGGCGAGCTGGGAAGACCTCACCAGGCCGGAGGCGAAGGGCCTTGTCGCGATGCCCAGCCCGCTGACCTCGGGTGCGGCGATGATCCACACCGTGACGCTGACCGGAAACCTGCCGGAAGGCTGGGACTATTACAACGCGCTCGCCAAGAACGGCGCCCAGGCAAGCGGCGGCAATGGCGACGTGCTGAAGGCCGTCAGCGGCGGCGACAAGCTGTTCGGCATGATTGTCGACTACATGCCCATCCGCGAAAGGGCCAAGGGCGCGCCCGTCGAGTTCGTATTCCCGAGGGAAGGCGTCTCGGCCGTCACCGAGCCTGTCGCCATACTGTCCACGGCCAAGAACACCGAGGCGGCCAAGGCCTTCGTCGATTTCCTGCTGTCCAAGGACGGACAGCAAGCCGCCGCGAAGATGGGCTACATTCCGGCGCGCGCCGATATTGCCTTGCCCGCCGGCTATCCCGATCGCTCGTCGATCAAGGTGCTGCGCTACGATGCGGCCGCCGCGCTCGCCAACGACGCCGCCAACAAGGAAAAGTTCGGCGCCGTGATGAGCCAGTAGCGAGTCCAGCCGCCAGTGGTATCGTCCGCGCAGTATATCCTCCCCGGGCAGTCCGTGCCGGCACGGCGCGGGCCCGGGGTGCGGACCACATCGGGGTTTCGCGCGTCGGCGCTCGCCGTTCTGCTGGTCATCGCCCTGCTCAGTCTGCTGCCGATGGTCAGGCTCCTCGTCGCGGCCGTCGCGCCGGGCGGTGAGCTCGATTTCGGCGCATTCGCCGAACGCCTGGCCAAGCCCGCCGCCTTACGGGCGACGTGGCATACGCTGGATACTGCCTTTTTCGGCGCCGTGCTGGCGGTCTGCCTCGGTGGCCCCGTCGCCATCGCCGTCACCATGACCGACCTGCCCGGGCGAAAGCCCCTTGGTTTCCTGCTTTTGCTGCCGCTGATGATCGCGCCGCAGGTGACCGCTTTGTCGTGGCTGCATCTGTTTGGCCCGTCCAGCACGCTTCTCGGCATGGTCGGCATGGCGCCGCCACCGGGCACACCCAATCCGATGCTCGGCCGCAATGGCATCATCCTGCTTTACGCAGTCCAGCACGCGCCGATCGTCTTCATCACGTTGCGGGCGGGGCTTTCGCGGATTCCTCGCGATCTCGTCGAAGCAGCCAGGGCCTCCGGCGCCAGGCCGCTCTTCGTGCTGCGAACCATCGTCCTGCCAATCGTGCGTCCTTATATCGTGGCTGCGGCGGCACTCGCCTTCGTTTCCGGCGTCGGCAATTTCGGTATCCCGGCCCTGCTTGGAATGCCGGTCAACTATCTGACGTTGCCGACGCTGATCTATCAGGACCTGTCGAGTTTTGGACCTGGCGTCTTGCCGCAGATCACCGCGCTGTCGGTGCTGGTCGGCGTGCTGGCGCTGGCCGGTGTCACTTGCCAGTCGCTGGCTCTGCGCGGCGCCGCTCACCGCTTTACTTCAGGCACGCCGGCGCGTTTCGAGCTCGGGCGCTACCGCCTGCTGCTGGCCGGTCTCGGTTGGCTGGCGATCGGCTTCATCCTCGTGCTTCCGGCTTGCGCTCTGCTGGCGACGTCGCTCGTGCCGTCCTTCGGTGTCCCGCTTGGCTGGCAAACGTTGACCGCGTCCAACTATGCCGAGGTTCTTGTCCGCCAGGCTTCGACCGTTCGCGCCTTCCGCAATTCCCTTCTTTTTGCCGGTGCTGCGGCACTGATCCTCGCCATCGGCGTCATCCCGGTGACCGCTGTGCTCGAACGGCTCGGCCGGCGTTGGCAGCGTCTCCTCAGCGGCATCGTCGACCTTCCCTATGCGGTCCCCGGCGTCGTGCTTGCGATAGCCTGCATCCTCCTGTTCCTGCGCCCGCTGCCGCTGGTCGGCAGCCTCTATGCAACGGCCTCGATCATCGTGGTCGCCTACGCGATGCGGTTTTTCACGCTCGCCTTGAAACCAGTGGCTACCGCGGTCGGGCAGATTTCACGCGACCTCGACGAGGCGGCGGCGGTGTCGGGTGCTGGGTCCCTGCGCCGGCTTGCAACGATAACCGCGCCGCTCGCCGCACCCGCGGCAGTGGCAGGCGGGCTGCTCGTCTTCATGAGCGCCTTCAACGAGCTGACGGTCTCGGCCTTGCTCTGGTCGAGCGGCAATGAGACGCTCGGCGTGGTGCTGTTCAGCCTCGAGGAAGCAGGCTTGGGAACGCAGGCCGCCGCGATCGCCGTTTCCACGATTGCCGTTGTCGTCGTCCTGCTGCTTGTGCTCGACCGGTTCGGCCGGCGGCTTCCGGCAGGCGTCTTGCCCTGGCGGTAAGCAGCGTTAGGCGCCTGGAATAATCCAGGCGTCCGAGACGGCGACATTCACGCTCTGGCCGACTGCCACTGCCTCGGTGCTGTCGATCAGCAATTCCTGTCCTGGTCCTGGTCCTGGCCCTGGCCCTGGCATCGGCAAGGCCAGCCGCACCTCATGCACCGGACCGCGATAGACGCTGTCGAGCACCGTCGCCGGCATGCCCTCAGGTGAAATCCGCAGCGCTTCCGGTCGCAGCAGGATTTTCACCGGCCCTGCCGATGTCCCGGCACTTCGCGCCACGAGGCGATGCCCGGCTATGTCGACCGTCGCGGTTTCTTCGGCATGATCGATGACTGTCCCCCCAACGATGGAACCGCGCCCAACGAAGCCGGCAACCGTGGCATTGGCCGGGGCGCGATAGACCTCCTGCGGCGCCGCCGCCTGCAGCACCTTGCCTCGGCTCATAATGGCAACGCGGTCGGCCAGCGCCAGGGCCTCGGCCTGGTCGTGGGTGACATAGACGATGGTGGCGCCGGTGCGGCGATGGATGTCGCGAAAGGCGTCGACCATCGACGAGCGCAAATGCATATCGAGATTGGCGAGCGGTTCGTCGAACAAGATAATTTTGGCGTCGGCAACGAGGCAGCGCGCCAGCGCCACGCGCTGGCGCTGGCCGCCGGACAGTTCCTCGATGCGGCGGCTTTCAAACCCATTGAGTCCCACGATATCGAGAACCGCGCCGACACGGCCAGCGATCTCGCCCCGTTTGACGTGCCGGGCTTTCAGCGGATAGGCGACGTTTTCGGCGACATCCATATGCGGCCAAAGCGCATAGGACTGGAAGACGACACCAACGCCGCGCGCTTCCGGCGGCACCTGCCGCTGCGGATCGGCCATCAATTCGTCGCCAAACAGCACGCGGCCTTGGCTGGGCGCCTCGAAGCCGGCGATCAGTCTCAGCATCGTGGTCTTGCCGCACCCGGACGGGCCGAGCAGCGCGGTGAACGAGCCCGCCGCGAAGTCCAGCGAAACGGCATCAAGCGCGGCGGTTTCATTGAACCGCTTGGTGAGACGCTCCACCTTGATTTCGCTCATGCTTCACCAATCGGCATATCATTGTGTCCCGCCGATTGTTCACGCAACCGGTGCGGCATGGCGTCGGCATACGTTGGAAATCCGGCCGTGACAATGATGGCTGCGGCAATGGCGCCGGTGCTTACTGCGCCGTCCGGCCGCCATCAATCGGCAAGGTTGTGCCGGTGATCTGCTTTGCCGCATCCGTGCATAGGAACAACGCCCGTGCGGAAAGCTCGTCCACGGTGACGAACTCCTTGGTCGGCTGGGGGGCGAGGAGCACGTCGCGCTTAACCTCTTCCACGGTCATGCCGCGCTTTCATCGTGTCCGGAATCTGCTTTTCGACCAGCGGCGTCCAGACGTAGCCGGGCGCGATCGCATTGACGGTGACGCCGTCAAGTGCCGCCTCCAGCGCCACTGTCTTGGTCAGGCCCGCTATGCCGTGCTTGGCCGACACATAGGCGGACTTGAACGGCGAGGCGACCAACGCGTGCGCCGACGCAGTGTTGATGATGCGGCCCCATTTGCGCGCCTTCATACCGGGCAGCACCGCCTTGATTGCATAGAAGGCGGCGAGCAAATTGATGCGGATGATGGCTTCCCATTTGTCGTCCGGGAATTCCTCGATCGGCGCGACATGCTGGATGCCGGCATTGTTGACCAGGATGTCGAGACTGCCGAAGGTCTCTTCGGCCTCGCGCACCATGGCGCTCACTGCTGCCGCATCCATCATGTTGGCGCCGGAGTAACGGCATTTGACGCCGAATCCGCTTCGATGCCGGCGCGCTCCCGCTCCATGGCGGCTGCTTCGGCCCAGGCCGTTGATGGTGACGTTGGCGCGCTCAAAAGCGCTGCTATCGACCTGACCCGAGGGTGCGCACCGGTTTTGGATAGGACGGAAAGGCTGCGCTGGGCCGCATCGGACGAGAAACCGTTGGCCGGCTCTGATGGCATCCTCGATCTATCCCGCAATTTCCAGCAAGGACGATACCAGCAATCGACGTTCGTCCCGTGAAAGGACGTCCGAATCGAAGAGGTTCATGCTGCGAAGCCCTTCGATGGCGAGATAGCAGACCAGCAGCGCCTTGAGGTCCGGCGTCTCTCCCTTGAGCCGCTCGAAGACCTGCCGCCTGAACGATTTTATCGGTGTCAGGAAATCGGGATCCTCGGCGATCGCCGAAAATATCCAGGAAGCCGACGGTTTCGACTCCTCGGCATGTTCGGCTGAAAGCTTGATGTAAGTCGCAAGCGGGCTTTCGCCGATGACGCCGGCCGTGCGGGCGGACTCCAGCGCCTGCTCGAAGGCGCGCAGGTAATCCTCCACCAGCGCCTGCATCAGTTTCGCCTTGGTCGGGAAATTGTACAGCAAGCCGCCTTTCGACACGCCGGCACGGCTGGCGACGGCGTCCAGCGACAGGCTGCCGGGCCCTGTCTCGCGTGCCACATCGGCGGCGGCGGCGAGAATCTTCTCACGCGAATTTGCTCTGCGGGCTTTCATCAATCGCCTCCCCATACATTAGCCTATGCGGAATTGACAAGACCGTCCAGACGGTACAGTAAGATCGCCGTCATTTGAAATCGGGACCAGTCACAGGTATGTGTTTCGGTCATCCGACCGTTATGCCGGGCCATGGCCAAGGGGACTGTTCGTGATCAAGCGCTTCATCATCGCCTTCATTCTGCTCGTGCTGGTGTGCGGCGGCATCGTCGGCTTCAATTTGTTCCGCGACAATGCGATCCAGCAATTCTTCGCCACGATGAAGCCGCCGGCCGCGACGGTGTCGACGACAATCGTCAAGCCGACCAGCTGGACGCCGGGCGTCGAAGCGATCGGCACGGTAAGCGCGGTACGCGGCGTCGACCTGACCGTCGAAACCGCCGGCATCGTCAAGGACATCCTATTTCACGCCAATCAGAAGGTTGAAGCCAACGCGGTTCTCCTTCAGCTCGACGATGCCGCCGAGCGCGCCGATCTCGATGCGACGAAGGCGCAAGCAGCGCTCGACCAGACGGCGTTGACACGCGCCCTTGAATTGCAGAAACGCGGTGTCGGCTCGGAATCGACGCTCGACACGGCGCGGGCAACTGCATCGGCTTCCGCTTCGCAGGTCAACAGGCTGCAGGCGGTGCTCGATCAGAAGCTGCTGACAGCGCCCTTCGGCGGCACGGTCGGTATTCCCAGGATCGATCTCGGCCAGTATCTCTCACCCGGCACTTCCGTAGTGACACTGCAGGACCTGGAGACGATGCGGGCCGATTTCTCGATTCCCGAACAGCAGCTCCCGCTACTGAAGATCGACCAGAAGCTGCGGCTGGGCATTGGCGACGGCGAGCTGCCGTTCGCCGGCACCATCCGCGGTATCGACCCGAAGATCGACCCGACCAGCCGGCTGGTGACGGTCAGGGCCGAGGTCGCTAACCCCGAAGGCAAGCTGACCCCTGGCCAGTTCGTGCAGGTGCGCGTCGAATTGCCCGAGGAAAACAACGTGCTGACGGTGCCGCAGACCGCGCTGACGTCCAGCCTGTACGGTGACTTTGTCTTTGTGGTGCGTCCGGCGAAGCCGGCCGCGGCCAGTGGCGCGGCCCCTGCTGCTGCGAAGCCGGAAGAAAAGCCCGCCACGGACACCGCGAAGCCCGCGGCCGAAGCACCCGCGGCAAAACCGGAGGAAAAACCGGCTGCTACCCCGGCCGAACCGAAAGCGGAAGAACAGAAGCCGCAGCTCGTGCTTGCCCAGGTGTTCGTTAAGCCCGGCCGCCGCAACGCCGGCCTAGTTGAGATCCTGGAAGGCATCCAGCCCGGCGACGAAGTCGTTACCGCCGGCCAGAACCGGCTCTCCAACGGCATGTCCGTTGCCGTCGACAACACGATCGACCCGACCAAGCCGGCAAACCAGCAGGCAACCCAGTAATGAGCTTTTCCGACCTCTTCATCCGCCGTCCGGTCCTTTCGACCGTGCTCGCCTTGATGATCCTGCTTCTGGGTTTCCAGGGCATCTTCAACCTTTCGATCCGGCAGTATCCGGAAGTTGAAGAAACGGCCATCACCATCACCACGGCCTATCCCGGCGCCAGCGCCGACTTGATCCAAGGGTTCATTTCCGCGCCGATCGCCCGTGCCGTCGCTTCGACCGAAAACATCGATTATGTCACGTCGGCGAGCCGGCCGTCCTCCAGCACCGTGACGGTGCAGATGAAACTCGGCTCCAACCCCGACATCGCGCTGAATGAAGTCTTGTCGAAGGTACAAGGCGTGCGCGGCGAGCTGCCGGACGAGGCCGAAGACCCGGTGATCGTCAAGGGCACCGGCGAGCAGTTCGCGATGATGTATATCTCGATGCAGAATCCGAACATGACGCCGGAACAGCTCACCGAATATATCGAACGAGTCGTGCGGCCGCGCATGTCGACGGTCGAGGGCGTTGCCGACGTGCAGATCTTCGGGGCCGCCGAATATTCGATGCGCGTCTGGATCGACCCGATCAAACTGGCGGCGCGCGGCGTGACGGCGGCGGAAGTGCTGACCGCCATTAACGAATCGAATTTCCTCTCCGCGCCCGGCAATACCGAAAACGAGTACGTGGCTTCCTCGATCACCGTCCGCTCGACGCTGCAGACGCCGGAGGCTTTCGCCGCCCTTCCGCTCCGCTCCAACAACGGCAATGTGGTGAGGCTGCGTGACGTCGCGCGCGTCGAGCTCGCCGCGGCGAACACCGACACCAGGGTCAGCTTCAACGGCAAGCCCGGCATCTTCCTCGCCATCTTCCCGACGCCGGCCGCCAATCCGCTGACGACAGCGGAGGCGATCCACGAAATTGTGCCGACCATCCAGGAGACGCTGCCGCTCGGCATGACGATCGAGATCGTCTACGATTCGACCGAGCAGATCAGCGCTTCGATCGAGGAGGTGTTCAAGACCATCGGCGAGGCGGTCATCATCGTCATCGTCGTCATCCTGCTCTTCCTCGGCTCATTCCGCTCGGTGTTGATGCCTATCGTGACCATTCCGCTGTCGCTGATCGGCGTCTGCTTCCTGCTGTTTTCGTTGGGCTATTCGATCAACCTTTTGTCGTTGCTGGCTATGGTGCTGGCGATCGGCCTCGTCGTCGACGATGCCATCGTGGTGGTGGAAAACATTCACCGCCACATGGAAGAAGACAACATGTCGCCGATGCAGGCGGCCTTCAACGGCATGCGGGAGATCTCCTCCGCCGTCGTCGCCATGACGATAACGCTGGCCGCCGTGTTCGCGCCGCTGGCCTTCACCGGCGGCCTGACCGGCGCACTGTTTCGCGAATTCGCGGTGACGCTTGCCGGCTCGGTGGTGCTTTCGGGTGTCGTCGCCCTCACCATCACACCGATGATGTCGGCACGCATCCTGAGGGCCGGCTCGCACAGCCGCTTCCAGCGCATTGTCGACAACACGTTCGGGCGCGTCGAAAACCTCTACGAGCGGCTGGTCAGCGGCTCGCTGAAATATCGCCCGGTGACGCTGATGATCGTCATCGCATTGGTCGCCACGACCGGCTTCATGTTCACCAGGACCGCGAGCGAACTGGCGCCGGAAGAAGACCAGGGCTTCCTGCTTTCGCTGGTGACCGCGCCGCGCTACGCGACGTCGGACTATACCGAGAGCTACGTCAATCAGATACTTGGCCTGGTCGATGACCTGCCTGAGACGCGGGCACGGTTCTCGGCGGTCGCCTTCGGCGGCGGCCAGACGAACACCGCTTTCGTCGGCTTTGCGTTCAAGGACTGGGCCGACCGCACGCGCAGCTCGAAGGAACTCCAGGAAGACATCACGGGTCGCCTCAGCAAGGTGGCGGGCGTCGAAGCTTTCGTCTTCGCACCGCCGACGCTGCCAGGCTCGGGCGGCGGCCTGCCGATCACAATGGTGGTGCGTTCGACCGGCGAGGCCTCCCAGGTCTACGAGGCGGCAGAGGACATCAAGAACAAGGCGCAGGCCTCCGGCCGCTTCATGGTCGTGCAGAACTCGATGACCTTCGACGCGCCGCAAGTGACGGTGACGATCGACCGCGACCGCGCTGCGGCGCTCAACCTGCCGATCGCCGACATCGGCCGGACACTGACCCTCTTGGTCGGTGGCGCCGAAGTGGCGCAATTCGACCGCGAATCCAACAGCTACGACATCATCCCGCAGGTGCCGCAGAAATTCCGCGACAACCCTGAAAAGCTGGCCGAGTATTTCGTGCGCAGCGCGTCGGGCGAGATGGTGCCGCTCTCGGCGGTGGTGAAGATCTCGACCAATGCCTCGCCGGCCGTGATCGAGCAGTTCAACCAGTTGAACTCCGCCACGATTTCCGCTCTGCCATTGCCCACCGTCACCACCGGCGACGGGTTGAAGACCATCGAGGATATCGCCAGGGAAAGCCTGCCCGACACGTTCTTCATCGACTATACCGGCCAGTCGCGGCAGGAGAAGGAACAGGGCTACACGATCATTATCGCCTTCGCGGCAGCCGTTCTCGTCATCTATCTGGTGCTGGCGGCGCAGTTCGAAAGCTTCCGCGATCCGTTGATCATCATGATGTCCGTGCCGCTGTCGATCTTCGGCGCGATCGTGCCGCTCAATCTGGGGCTGGGAACGCTCAACATCTATACGCAGGTCGGCCTGATCACGCTGATCGGTCTGATCACCAAGCACGGCATTCTTCTGGTCGAGTTCGCCAACCAGCAGCGCGAGCACCACGGGATGCGGCGCCGCGATGCCATCATCGCCTCGGCCAAGGTGCGGCTGCGGCCGATCCTGATGACGACGGCGGCGATGGCGCTCGGCGTGGTGCCGCTGATCATCTCCAGCGGCGCGGGTGCTGCGGCACGCTACTCGATGGGCCTGGTGATCTTCACCGGCATTCTGGTGGGAACCATGTTCACCCTGTTCGTGGTGCCGATGTTCTACACCTTCATCGCCAGCAAGGACCTGCCGCATCATGCCGAGAAGCCGGACCCGAAGCT
This sequence comes from Mesorhizobium sp. M6A.T.Cr.TU.016.01.1.1, assembly GCF_003952585.1. Lineage (NCBI taxonomy): Bacteria > Pseudomonadati > Pseudomonadota > Alphaproteobacteria > Hyphomicrobiales > Phyllobacteriaceae > Mesorhizobium > Mesorhizobium sp. M6A.T.Cr.TU.016.01.1.1. The sequence continues at coordinate 2,781,932 of NZ_CP034452.1, read as the reverse complement.
GATGCCGGTGCCGATTGATTGAATGACGAAAAAAGGCCGGAACTTCCGGCCTTTTTCTTGGGCAGTCAGTCATACTCGTCAGGCCGATCGTCTCGGCTAGCTATTTGACGATAACGATCCGGGTATTGGCCGGGCCAAAAATCTCGACAAGCTGGTAGAAATCGGCGGCGTTGGCCGGATGCAGCCGCACGCAGCCATGCGAGGCCGGCTGTCCCAGGCGCTTGACGAAATTAGTCGCATGGACGGCGTAGCCACCCTTGAAGAAGACCGAATGCGGCATCGGCGCGTTGTCGTATTTCCTCGAATACCACATTTGGTGCATGCGGGTCGGCTTGAACGAGCCGGTCGGGGTGACATGCCCCTTGGCGCCGGTCGAGACCTTCCACGCGAAGGTCGGCCGCCCGTCGACCAGGACTTCCATCGTCTGTTGCGAAATCGAAATCCGCGCCACGATCTGATTGGCGGCCCGATTGGCGGCATGGGCGACGCCATTACCGGCGCCGAACAGAAGAGCTGCACCCGTCAGGGCGGCGGCAGCGACGTTGATGAGCTTGGCAGAAATGGCAGTGTACATGAGATCCCCCTGTCTGCCGGACATGGCCGGCTCCAATTCGATGACCGGCTTATCGTCGTGCGATGTTTCGAATTGATTTCGTGTGGCAGGCATTTCTGTTTCGAATCTGTTTCCTCTGGTTAACGACCGGAAGCCTATCCGTGGACATCCGAAAGGCGGAACCCGGAGGACATGACGCCCTCGTTTGACCGGCGGAAGCAGAAGGCGCAGTCATTGCTAAACGAAAGTAATATTGCCTCATATGAAAGAAATTTGACTTGCATCGAAACCAATTTGCAACAAAGCGCGCGCGCTAGCGGCATGATCTGGATACAGGCTACCCGCAGAGTTGACCCAACGAAAACAGCCGGCACAAACGAAGATGAACCTGCAATCGAACGCGATGTCCTGGGTTTTCAGGATAAGCATAGCCGCAGCGGTCCTTGGCGGCGTCGGCACCTTCGCTGGCGGCCCGACGACGAAGCTTGCGGGGATGACTTCAAGCGAAGTTTCGACGCTACATGCCGCACTGTTTTTCGCCACGGTCTGGATTGTGTCCAGCCTGCGCATCAACCGGCTCAAGGCCCTCTGGCGGGTCGGTTTTGGGCTGAAGAAGATGCGCGGCCCCTCCGGCAACTTGCAGCCGAGAGGACCGAAGGCCCGCGCCGCGACGGGGGGCTCCGCTGGCGGCGCGGGCGCTTCGGGGGTTTCCCTGAAGCGAACCTGAAACCGAATTTGGGGAACAAAACCGATGAACACGAAATTTGCTGCTTCGGTGCTTTCCGCACTGCTCTACGCGCAGGGCCTGCTCGGCTTTGCCGGCCTCGCCACCGTGCTCCTGAAAGATCGGGCCCATGCCAGCGAACTCGGCACGGCCTACGAAAGGCCGTCAGGGCCGTCGCTCCTCGTGGTGCGCTGAGTTGCAAGCGCATGCCCCCGAAATCGGAGACGATTTTCGCTGGGGATCATGCGCAAAATTGAAGTGCTACAGTATCCTTTGCGAAGTGGGCCAGCCGTCAGTCGGCGAACTGCGTCGGCGGATCGAACCGGTAACCCGCCCCCCTTATGGTGGTGATGGTTTCGGTGTCGAGCTTGCGGCGCAGCCGCACGATGCGCGAATCGATCGAGCGATCGAAGGCATCGGCATTTTCGGCGGGCGCGGCGGCAATGATGTCGTCGCGCGTCAAAACCTTGCGCGGGCTGGCCAGAAACAGTCTGAGCAGCGCCACCTGACCCGGCGACAATTGTTCTTCAGTGCCGGAGCGATGCATCACCATGGCCGACCGGAGGTCGACCGTCGCGTTCTCCAGCACGACCAATTCCCCGACGTTCCTGCCGCGCCTTGCCAGCAAGCCGCCGATACGGGCGGCGAGTTCCCTGACGTTGAGCGGGCTTTCGACGACATCGGCGGCGCCGAGTTCGAGCGCCAGCACCTTGTCGACGAGATCAGCCGGCCGGCAGATCAGGATGAAATCCGGCCCGCCCTCGCCGCCATGGCGCCTGAGCAGATCACGCCCTTCCGCCTGGCTGAGGCTGTCGCCGACGACGACGACATCGATGCCCTTTCCGGAAAGCAGGGATTCGGCCTCCCACGGCTGCCGCACCGCGCGCACGTCATGACCGCGCCGTTCAAGATGGTCGGCGAGATCGGTCGCGACCACTTCGGCGACGGAAACAAGCGCGATAATGGATCGTGCAGCCATTTTTTTCCCACCCTGCAACCGGCAACCCAAGATGAGCGCTGGACATGATGTTTATACCCAATCTACTTTCCACTGAAAGCGGGAGCGAGAGCATAGTGCGGGCACGAATTGTCATCGTCGAGGACGAGCCCGATCTGAGGGACGCGGTCGCCGAGTATCTCGGCGCCAGCGGCTATGATGTCGCCACGGCCGAGAGTGCCAGTGCCGCGCGAACCTTGCTGGAAACGCAGTCGTTTCACCTGGCCATCCTCGACATCGCCATGCCAGGCGAAGACGGCCTGTCACTCGGCCGCTGGCTGCGCTCGAAAATGCCGATCGGCATCATCTATGCCACCGCCGCCGGCACCGCGCTCGACCGCATCGTCGGGCTGGAACTTGGGGCCGACGACTACATCGTCAAGCCTTATGAATTGCGCGAGGTGCTGGCGAGGGTCCGCAGCGTGCTGCGCCGCGTTCCGCAGCCGACCGAGCCGCAGAGCGCCAAGGCCGAAGCAACAGCCAATCGCCGTTACATGAGCTTTGGCCCCTTCCATGCCGATCTCGACGGCAGGTTTGTCACCGGCACCAATGGGACGGTCATCGACATGGCCAAGAGCGAGTTCGACGTGCTGGAGGTCTTCCTGACACGCGCCAACCGATTGTTGACGCGTGCGGCGATCTCCGAGGCGATCGGCTTCGTGGAAGATCCTGAATCGTCGCGCGCGGTCGACATCCGCATCATGCGGCTGAGAAAGAAGATCGAGGCGGACCCGGCCAATCCGAAATTCCTGCGCACGGTGCGCGGCGAAGGCTATATCTTCTCGCTGCCGACCGGCGAAAGCAACTGAGCGGAGCGACCGCCTGGTATCATCTAGCCCGGCGTCACTCTGGCTTGGTACGATTCTGAAATGATGGCTGACCATGACGGTTGAAGCAGCACCCAGCGATATGCACGGCGTCAGGCAGGGCGCGGCGATGGCCGCTGTCCATGTCGTTCGCCGGCTTCGCGAAGCTGGCGACTGGCAGCGCGAGATGGACAGCATTCTTGAAACGCTCTGCGGGGCCATGGATTGCCAGCGCGGCATCCTGTTCCGGTTGCGCGAGCTGCCCGGCCAGGGGTTTGCCCAGTCGGTCGCGGCCTACTGGATCGATCCCCGATTTGGCGACGAGCTGGCGTCGCCGACGATCATCATGCAGTCGGTCGTCAATTCGGACCCGCTGCTGGAACGGTTGGCGGAGGACGAGCGGCAAGGCAAGATCTTCGCCGGACACACGCGCGACCTCGAAGGCTTTCTGAGGACCGACTTCGAAAAGCAGCACATCAAGTCATTCCTGTCGGTGTCGGTCTTTGCGCATGGCCATTTGTGGGGCACGCTGGCGGTCAACGCCTGCGTGAACGAGCGTGAATGGACCGACGAGGAAGAGGCGACGCTGCACATCGTGGCACTGGCCATCGGCGACGCCATCGAACGATCGCTTTCCGATGCCCATGCCAGCGAAGTGATCCGCCGCACGATGCTGCAGGCTTCTCTCGACGCCATCATCGTCATCGACGAGACCGGTTCTATCATCGAATTCAATCCGGCCGCCGAAAAGATGTTCGGCTACCAGCGCAGCGGCATCCTCGGCAAGGACCTGCTCGACACCGTCGTTCCGGAATATTATCGCAAGGGCTATGTGTCGGGCGCCGAATACATGTCGGGCCGCGGCGCGCCGATGGTCGGCCAGCGGATCGAGACCGTCACCCAGAATGCGGCCGGCGAGGTCTTTCCGATCGAACTGACAGCGACCGAGATGCGGGTCGCCGATCGCCGCCTGATCTTCGGCTCGATCCGCGACCTTCGCGACAAATTGCGTGCCGAGGAGGAGATCGGCCGCCAGCGTGAAAAGCTGCACCAGAACGAGAAGATGGCGGCGATGGGCTCGCTGCTGGCCGGCGTGTCACACGAGCTCAACAACCCGCTTGCCGTGGTCGTCGCCCAATCGACGCTGTTGCATGAATTCGCATCTGACCCGCAGACCAAGGTGCGCGCCGAGAAGGTGCGCGCCGCCGCCGAGCGCTGCGGCCGTATCGTCAAGAGCTTTCTCTCGATGGTCCGCCTGCATCCCGCGTCGCAGGCCGAGACCGACCTCAACCAGGTGGTCCGCGCGGCACTCGAAGTGACCGCCTACGGCGCCAGGTCGAGCGGCATCATCATCGACACCGATTTCGCCAGCGGTCCGCTGCTGGCCATGGCCGACGCCGACCATGTGACGCAAGTGGCGGCCAATTTCCTTATCAACAGCCAGCATGCTTTGGCCGGCATCGCCGGCGACCGGCTGATCAAGGTCCGTACGTTTCGCGGCGACCACGGCAATCCCGGATTTTCGGTCGAGGACAACGGGCTGGGCGTGCCGGAAGCGATACGCTCCCGCATCTTCGAATCCTACTTCACCACCAAGCCGGTCGGCGTCGGCACCGGCATCGGCCTGTCGATCTCGAAATCGATCATCGAACGGCACAATGGCAATGTCTGGTTCGAAGAAGTTCTGCCGAGGGGCGCCCGTTTCGTCGTCCAGTTGCCGGCGATCTCCGCCGGCGCGGCCATCGCCGGCGAAAGCCCGGCGCGCTCGAGCGGATTGCGTCATGCCCTGATCATCGACGACGAGCCGGATGTCGCGGCGTCGCTGTCCGACATTCTGGAGTTGATGGGAATCAAGTCGCGGATCGTGCCGGCCTGGGCATCGGCCGCCGCGACCTTGAACGGCCATATGCCGCCGGACATCGTTTTTTCCGATCTGCGCATGCCCGGCATCAGCGGCATCGCCATCTATCGCGAGCTGCTCGCCGAAAAACCTGATCTGGCGCGGCGTTTCGTGCTGGTCACCGGCGATCTGATCGGTGCGAAAGCCGAAATCGAGGGGTTGCCTGCGCCGCAGCGGCCGCAGATCCTGGAAAAGCCGTTCAGCACACTGGACGTGCGCGGCGTGCTCTCGGCCATTGCCGAGCAGGCCGCCTTGGGCAGCTAGAACTTCGGACCGGTGGAAACCGGTTTTTGGAAAATGCGATTCTCAACAAAGAGCTAGCGCCCGGAGAAAAAAGACTCCCGACCGACGATGCGGTGGGAGCCTGCCTGGAGCGCTGGAGGGTCGCTCGGGGGCATCAAAAAACGTTCGGCGTATCGGTGGCTGGCGCGGCATTGGCGATCACGCGGACCGTGCGAGCCTTGTGGATGCCGGACTGCTCGGCGATGACGCGCAGGCAGTCCGCACTCTCGGCGCCCCAGGCCTGCCCTTTGCAGACAAAATCGATCTCCGGCATCGGCAGGCGCGCGGTCTTGGTCGTGGTCGGCGCGCCGTCGACGATGTTTGCCGGTGGATTGAGTGAGGCGAAGGCTGGACCAACAGTCGGCGCGAACGCCATGCCGACGAATGCGGCGGCAGCCAGCACCGCGAACAGCGCCATCGGATGGTCGTTGGCGCGTTGGCGCAGTGCCAGCTTTGGCCGGCGGTCGTTGCGCTCCGGCGCCTGCACACGGCGGTCATTGTAGGCAGTCTGGATTTTCGTATACATCGCCGTTCCCTTCGTTGATTTTCTTTTTCTGTTGAAACGAACGTACTCGCGCTTTGTAACAAGCCAACGATGACGCGCATCCGGCAATGTAACGGGCAAGAAACCGATTTTTCGGCATCTTGGACAAAACCGGTTCGAGCATCGGCGGACATCGGAATTGCCCTGAAAACAGGCGAGCCCTGGGCGGTTTTTTTCCATCTTCGGGAGCCATGTTTTCCACGCGGCTCTCATGGCTCAAGCCGAGATAAGACGTCTATGCGAACCTTGGCTAACACCCGGAATTTTCGAGATTTCTCAAGCCTTGAGCGTTTGGCTTCCGACAAACAACGTCGGAAGATTTCGCAGCAAGAACTGGACCAATTCCGACAAGCCATTGCAATTCAATGAAAAATATGCTTTTATTGAATGAGCATTCAACAAAAGATGAGTCTTTTATGAACCCACACCTCCGTGACGTGGCGATCCCCAACGAATGGGACCGGCGGGGTCTGCCGGGTTGGAGCTATCATTCCGACGCCCTGCTCGAACTCGAGAAAGAATACGTCTTCCGCAATCATTGGCAGATCGCCGGTCACGTCTCCGACCTGCCGAACGCCGGCGACTATCTGACCATGGACGTAGTCGGCGAGCGGGCGCTGATCGTGCGCGGTAAGGACGGCGTCGTGCGCGCTTTCAACAATATGTGCCGCCATCGCGGCAGCCGCGTCGTCGCCGACAGCCAGGGCACCTGTAAGAATGCTCTGGTCTGCCCTTTTCATGGCTGGGTCTATAATCTCGACGGCACGCTGCGGGGCGCCGCCCGTCCGCGCTCTTTCCCGGATCTCGACAAGACCGAATTCGGCCTGATGCCGCTCGATCTCGAGATCTGGATGGGCCTCATCTTCATCCGCTTCCGCAAGGGCGGCCCGCAGCCGTCGGTGGCAGAGCTGCTGAAACCGATCGAGACCGAGATCGCCCATTACAATGTCGCCGAGATGGTGCCGTCCTGGGGTATCTGGACCCAGAAGAGCCCGGTCAACTGGAAGTCGGTGCGCGATGTCGACAATGAAGGCTACCACGTTGCCATGGCGCATCCCGCATTGCAGGACCTTTACGGCGCGACCTATTTCGACGAGCCGTTCATCAATGGCGTGTCGCGTTCCTTCGCCACTTACAATCCGCATGCCGGACGGCGCTGGAGCGTCGGGCAATACATCAAGATCGCGCCCGAGGCGACGCGTCTGCCGGAACACCTGCGCAAGGCCTGGATCTATTACGGCATCTTCCCTAACAACGCGCTGTCGATCATGCCGGAATCCGTGCAGTTCTATCAGGAGTTTCCGCTATCGACCGGCGAGACGCTGCTGCGCGGCGCCATCTACCGCTACCCCGACGAGACCAGGGAGCAGGCAGCGGCACGCTATCTCGCCTACCGCATCGATCGGGACACCATGAACGAGGACGTGCAGCTTTCCGTGTGGTCCAATGAATCCATGCTGTCGGAAGCCTTCGGCGGCTTCTATCTCTCCGACCTCGAATATGGCGTGCGCACCCACCACGACCATCTGCGCAAGCAAATCCCCGTGCTCGGGCTGGAAACGGCGCCGAAGGAAAAGGATATGTGGGCGCTGAACGACGCGCTGCGGTCGCAGATGTAAAGGCGAGACGGAGAAGCTGCCGATCTCCCCCCTTGCGGGGGAGATGGCCGGCAGGCCAGAGGGGGTCGCCCCACATAGAGCGCCAACCTCCATCTACCGCAGTAGGTCGCGTCCGGTCGAACCGACCCCCTCTGTCGCCTTCGGCGACATCTCCCCCTCAAGGGGGGAGATCGGCTGTCACCCTTGCCACACCCCTTCCTTCCGCAAATCGTCCATCGTGCGCGAAATGCCTTCGCGCAGGATCGACACCATGTCATCGATCTGCTCTCGCGTAATGATCAGTGGCGGCGACATCACACACATGTTGATCAGCGGCCGGACCAGCAGGCCAAGTTCATGGCAATGCGCATCGATCCGCTTGCCGACATCCTTGTCGAGCTGCAGCGGATCGTTGCTTTCGCGATCGGCGACGCATTCGACGCAAGCCATCAGCCCCAGGCCGCGCACCTCGCCGACCAGCGGCAGCTCTTCCAGCGTCTTCAGTTGCGCCTGGAAGTAGGGCGCGACCTCGCGCGTATGGGCCAGCACGCTTTCTTCCAGGATATCGAGGTTCTTCAGCGCCACTGCGCAACCGACCGGATGGCTGGTGTAGGTCAATCCATGGCCGAACATGGCGTCCGGATGGTTTGAGCGGCGCAGCTGCTCGAGAAGCCGTTCCGAGATGATGACGCCGCCAAGCGGGAAATAGCCTGACGTGACGCCCTTGGCAAAGGTGATCATATCAGGATCGATGCCGAACATATCGCCGGAAGCAAAGACATGGCCAAGCCGGCCGAAGGCGGTGACCACCTCGTCGGAAACATAGAGAATGTCGTTGTCGCGGCAGATTTGGCGGATGCGCTTGAGATACCCGTCAGGCGGCACGATGACGCCGCCGGACGCCTGCACCGGTTCGCCGACGAACGCGCCTATCCTGTCGGCGCCAACACGGCCGACAGTATCGCGGAATTCGTCGACCAGGACATCGGTGAAGGCTGAAATACTCATGCCGCGCGGACGGCGGAACGGATCGGGCGACGACAGCTTGACGACCAGATCGTCGGCGCCGTCCATCCAGTCGCGATCGCGCGGGCGCCCGTTGAGCGAGGCCGACAGATAGGTCGAGCCATGATAGGCGCCGCCCCTGCTCAGGATCAGCTTCTTTTCCGGGCGGCCGCGGACATTGTTGTAGAACTGCATGAAGCGCAGCGCCGTCTCAACGGCCGAAGAGCCGCCGGTGGTGAAGAAGACATGGCTGAGGTCGCCGGGCGCATAGCCGGCGATGCGCATGGCGAGTTCCGCCGACGGCGCGTTCATTGTGTACCACGGCGTGTTGTAGGACAGCGCCATCGCCTGATCGTACATCACCCGCGCCAATTCCTCGCGGCGGTGGCCGATATTGACACACCACATGCCGGCCGGCCCGTCGATCAGCTTTTTGCCGGTGCCATCGGTGATGTAGATGCCGTCGCCCTCACCGATCAGGGCGCGCGCCTCTGCGCCGACCGAGCCGGCGAACGGCCAGGGCTGGACGAGGTGGCGCTTGGCCAGCTCGACGGCATCGCCAGACCCAGCCGTTTCAGTCGCCTTCAAATCTCTTGCAGCCGCCATCGTCGCCTCGCATCGTTTCATCGCAAATTTCATCGGACACAAAGCTCGGCGCCAAGCACCGGAAAAGCCGGCTTTCTTGGCTCCATTTTGAATGTCTGTTCAATCAACATTGCAGAAATAGCGCTTGATTTCAATCCACGGATGCGCGCATGATGAAAGAAAGCCGGCAAGCTCGGAGCGCGATCAGTGATTGCGCCCTGGGCATAAAATTGGGAACAAACAGCCGGTGCGCTAGCAATGGGACGCCGCATGGCAGGACAATCCGCGCCAGCAACCGAGATCACGCCCAGGGCCCTGCCCGAGGGCCCGCAATGACGGCGGCTGCAGAAGGATCGCCCACGTTTGGCATGACGCGGGCCAGGCGAAACGCCCTTCTGCAATCCGAACCCGTCCAGGGCTTTGCCCTGATCAGCCCGACCTTTCTCTACGCGCTCGTGCTTCTGGTGCTGCCGATATTGGTCGTCGTCGCGCACTCGTTCTGGACGCAGAACTACCTGACCATCGATCGCACCTTCACGCTGGAAAACTACCGCGTTGCGCTGACCGAGCCGATCTATCGCGACCTGCTCTGGCGCTCGCTCTACATCTCGCTGATGGTGAGCTTCTTCACGGTGGTCCTCGCCTATCCGATCGCCTACTTCATCTCGTTCCACGGCGGCCGCCACAAGAGCCTGTGGCTGTTCCTGATCACCATACCGTTCTGGACCAGCTATCTGCTGCGCGTGATGTCGTGGAAGGTCATCCTCGGCTACAATGGCGTGCTCAATTCCGGCCTGATGGGTCTTGGCGTCATCGACGAGCCGTCGACCGCGCTGCTTTACAATTCGAGCGCCGTCATCATCACGCTGACCCACGCCTGGGCGGCCTTCGCAATACTGCCGATCTTCGTCTCGCTGGAAAAAATCGACCGCACGCTGGTCGAAGCGGCCAAGGATCTCGGCGACGGTCCCATTCGCTCCTTTCTGCGCGTGACGCTGCCGCTGTCGACGCCCGGCATCATCTCGGCGGCGCTGATCGTCATGATCCCGACCGTCGGCGACTATGTCACGCCGAAGCTTGTCGGCGGCAAGGACGGCGTCATGATCGCCAACGCCATCCAGGCGCAGTTCGGCAAGGCCTCCAACTGGCCGCTTGGCGCCGCGCTTTCGGTCACCACGATGCTGATCGTGACCCTGATGGCCGGCGCCACCGTGCTGGTCATCCGCGCCGCCCAGAGGCTAGCACGATGACGGCTGGCACGATGAGGCTGGCGCGATGACGGCGATGCGGCGCTTCCTGGCCAGCGGCTGGCTGTCGACCTATGCGTTCCTCTATGTCGTTTTCCTCTACCTGCCGGTCATCTTCCTGCCGATCTTTTCGGTCAACAGCGCCGCGACGCCGAAATTCCCGCTCTCCGGCTTCACCCTCAAATGGTATGAGGACCTGCCACGCACGCCGGCGCTGCTTGACGCTGCCTGGAACAGCCTGGTCGTCGGCGTATCGGCTTCCATCCTCTCCACCGTGCTCGGCATTCTCGCCGCCCGCTCGATCACCCGTTATCGCTACCCCGGCCGCCGCGCCATCAACGGCCTGATCATGGCGCCGCTGGTGCTGCCCGAAATCATCGTCGCCATCTCTATGCTCCTGGTGATACTGCAACTGGGTTTGAGCCTGTCGCTGTTCACCATCGTGCTCGGCCACGTCCTGATCTGCATTCCTTATTCGATGACCGTGCTGACCGCCGGCTTCGAGGGCTTCGACCGCAGCCTGGAGGAAGCCTCCGCCGATCTCGGCGAGAGCGCCTTCGGCACCTTTAGACGGGTGACGCTGCCGATGGTGGCGCCGGCCATCATTTCCAGCCTGCTCGTCTGCTTCACCATCTCGCTCGATGAGTTCATCATCGCCTTCTTCCTGACCGGCACCGAGGCGACGCTGCCGATCTATATCTGGGGCCAGTTGCGCTTCGCCTCGAAGCTGCCTGGCGTGCTGGCGCTGGGCACGCTCTTGCTGGCTGCTTCCTTCCTGCTGATGACCATCGCTGAAATCCTGCGCCGCCGCGCGGCAAGGCGCACCCAGAACGAGGGAGGCCTCCATGCCTAAGCCGCCTCAAGCCGAACGATCCCACCAAACCGAACGACCAATGATCGAGATTCGCAACGTCACCCGCAACTATGGGTCGTTCAAGGCGCTAGACGACGCCTCGCTGACCATCAAGGAGGGCGAATTCTTCTCGCTGCTCGGCCCGTCAGGCTGCGGCAAGACCACGTTGTTGCGCATGATCGCCGGCTTCGACAATCCGACCAGCGGCTTGATCTCGGTCGACGGTCAGTCGATGGAGGGCATCCCGGCCAATCGCCGGCCAACCAACATGGTGTTTCAGAGCTATGCGATCTTCCCGCATCTCAATGTCGAGCAGAACGTCGCCTATGGGCTGAAGCGGTTGAGGCTCGAACGGTCGGAAGAAAAGCGCCGCGTCGAAGAGGCGCTGGACCAGGTGTCGCTGACCGGCCTCGGCAAGCGCCTCGCCACCGAGCTGTCCGGCGGCCAGCGCCAGCGCGTGGCGCTGGCCCGCGCGCTGGTGATGCGGCCCAAAGTGCTGCTGCTCGACGAGCCGCTGTCGGCGCTGGACAAGAAGCTGCGTGAGCAGATGCAGGTCGAGCTGCGCCGCCTGCAGCAGGCGGTTGGCATCACCTTCGTCCTGGTCACGCACGACCAGTATGAGGCGCTGGCGATGTCGGACCGCATCGCCGTGATGTTCGGCGGCAGGATCGCGCAGGTCGCTTCGCCCAAGGAGATCTACCAGCGGCCGGTCAACCGTCAGGTCGCCGACTTCCTCGGCGGCATGAATTTCGTCAAGGCCGAGATCGTCGAGGAGAACGGCGCTTCGCTGGTCCTCGACACGCTGGGCTTCGGCCGCGTCAAAACCGACAAGCCTAGGGCTTTCGTCCGCAATGGCGGCGCTGCGACGCTCGGCATCCGGCCGGAGCGTCTGCGCGTGTTGTGGGACAACGCCACGGCGAAGTTCGAGGTGGCCGGCAAGGTGGTGGAGCGCCATTACTTCGGCGAGATCACCCATCTGATCGTCGAGATCCCGGGATTGGAAAAGCCGCTTTCGGTGACCGAAACCAACGATTTCGGCGCCGACGACATACCGGTCGGCACCTCGATCCGCCTCGCCTACGATCCCGAGGCGCTGGTGGCGATGGCAGACTGAAGGCCCGAGATGATCTTTCGTGCAGCGATGCGCCCAGCCATAACAGCGCCCTCAATGTAGCCCGGGAATGACGGCGACAGTTCGGACGCGGCGAAATGCAGTGGCTGCGCGCCGGCAAGGATGATGCGTTCGGCATCGGTCGCCGTCGCATCGACGATAAGATCGCTGTAGCCGCCGCCGCTCCAGCGATCATGCGTCCAGTCGCGATAGCTGAAATCGAGCATGTCGGCGGCCTCCGTGCCGAGCGCATCCTTCAGCCTCGTCGTCACCTCGGCGCGCAATGCCGTGTCGCCGAGCTCACGCCAGCGCAGGGCCAGCGGCCCGCCGACGAAGACGACCAGCGCGGCATGGTCGTTGTCCTTGCTCACGTCGCAGGCAAACAGCCCTGGCAGGTCGCGCCACATCACCACGCCGCTCAGACCTCTTGCACGCCAGAAGGCGCTGGGATAGCGCACCAGCACTTTGATCACCGCGCCGCTTTGCCAGACACCGAGCGCCCTTCTCAGGCCAGCCGGCAGCGGCGGTGCAAAGTCCAGCTTCGAGGCCGTCATCGGCGGCACCGCGACCAGGGCCGACCGCGCTTCGACCACACCCATCGCCGAGGCGAGACGAACCCCTTCCGGCCCGTGCTCGATGGTTCCGACCGGCGTGTTCAGCCGCACGCGATCACCGAGGTCGCCGGCCAGATCGTCCGCCAGCGACTGCATGGTTTCACGCACGAAATATTGCAGCTCCGAAACCTCGTTGGTGATGCGACGGTCATTGTCGATCAGGTGCCACAGCGGCAGCTTTTCGAGCGCCTGGCACCACAAGCCCTCGATCATCGAACGGAAGGCCGCCTTGGCCTGGTCGGGATCAGGCTGACGGTCGAGCCATTCCGCGACGGTCAATCCGGCAATATCAGGCTCGTCCGGCGCGATCGCATTCATCCGGTCGCGAATCGCCATCGAGCCCAGGTAAGCTCGGTCGGCTTGCTGAGCGCTCATCCGCGGTTGCGTGATGAATTCCCCCTTTACATAGGTCTCAACCAGCGTCTTGCCGCGAGCCTCGACCAGCGCCATCAGTTCCGGCATGTCCTCGCACAGGAATTGGCCACCGCTGTCAACGCGCTCGCCGAGGCCGATCTCCATTGACTCAACCCGCCCGCCGACACGGTCGCGCGCTTCGAGCAGCAGGAAATCGACGCCGGCCTTCTTTAGTTCCAGCGCCGCCGACAGGCCGGTGAAACCGGCGCCGACGATGACGACATCGGTTCGTTCGATCCCGCTCTTCAATAGCCGGCCTTGATCTTCTCGAACTCCTCGATCATCCGCTGCTTGAACTCCGGCGCCACCGGCTGCTGGAACAAGGTCTTGTCGAGGAATTTGTCGAGATTGTCGAAGCCCCGCTCGGCCAGCAGCTTGGGCTCGATCGCTTCCATGCCGGCGCCGTTGCCATGACCATAGCCGAATGTCGTGACCATGTAGCCTGACACATCAGGCGCATTGACGGCGTTCAGGAAATCATAGGCGTGGTCGAGATTGCCCGGCGCGTCCTTCATCAGCACATAACCGCACACCCAGGTCGACAGGCCCTCCTTGGTGTTGCGGTTCATGGCGATCGGCACGCCTTGGCCCTTGAGCGTCACAAACGTCTCGTTCCAGCCCCAGGCCAGGTCGACCTCGTTGCCGGAGAAGGCCTGATTGATGTCGGTATCGTCGGTCCAGTAGAAGCGGATGTTCTTGTGCACCTGGCGCAGGAAATCGGACGCCTCCTTGAACTGCGCATCGGTCATCTTGGTCCAGTCCTTCAACCCGATGACGAGGCTTGCCAGTGCATAGGCGTCGTCGACATTGTCGCCTATGGTGACGCGCCCTTTGAATTTCGGATCAGAGAAGATCCGCAGCGACTGCGCTTGTTCCGCCGTCACGTTGTCGGTGCGATAGAGCAGCGATGTGTTGCCCCAGTCGAAAGGCATGAACCAGGCCTTGCCGTCGGCGGCAGTAGTGAGATCCTTCATCGCCATGATGCCGGGATTGAGGTCTTTCCAGCCGGCGATGCGGCGGGTGTCGAGCGGCTGCAGCATGCCGGCCTCGCGCCACTTCACCACGCTTTGCGAGCAGGGGTGCGCAATGTCGGCCCTGAAGCCGGCCCGCATCTTCTGGAAGGCCTCGTCCTCGTCACCAAAGAAAGCGAAGGTCGGTTCAGTGCCGTATTTGACGACGTAGGCCGGATGGAGCAGCGGATCCTCGTAGCCCGACCAGTCGAACACGACGAGGTCGCCCCCGTCCGCCGCAACGGCGAGGGCAGCTGGGCCGATCGTGCATGCGGCAGCAACGGCAAGGCGGCGAAGCATGGAACCCATGGCGCGAAACTCCTCATCGTGGGAAGTGGCGCAGCGACGTTACGGAATTTCAGTGACCTTGGCGAGCCCGCCTGCCCGCCGGTTTGGTGGGCAGGCGAGATAGGTAAAACAAGCTCAATAGCCGGCTTTGATCTTCTCGAACTCGGCGATCATCTTGAGCTTGATATCCGATGGAACCGGCGCCTGGAACAGCGTCTTGTCGATGAATTTCTGCACGTCGTCGTAGCCCTTTTCCTTCAGCACGGCCTGATCGACAGCGGCCATGCCCTTGGCGTTGGCCTGGCCATAGCCCCAGTCCTTGACCAGGATGTTGGCGACTTCCGGATCGTTGACGGCATTGAGATAATCATAGGCCTTGTCGGTATTCCCCGGCGCATCCTTGAACAGCACATAGCCGCAGACCCAGGTCGAAATCCCCTCTTCGGTATCCTTCTTGGCCTTGATCGGCACGCCGGCGGCGACCGACTGCACCGTCGCGTCGTTCCACGCCCAGGCAAGGTCGACCTCGCCGCCGCTCAACAGCTGGACGATATCGGTGGAATCGGTCCAGTAGGAGCGAACATTCTTGTGCACCTGGCGCAGGAAGTCCGACGCCTGCTTGAACTGGTCGTCGGTCATCTTTGTCCAGTCCTTGAGCCCGATCGCCAGCGAGGCCAGCGCATAGGCGTCGTCGACATTGTCGCCGATGGAAACCCTGCCCTTGAACTTGGGATTGGCCAAGGCCTTCAGCGACTGGACGTCCTTCTCATCGACCTTGTCGGAATTATAGGTCAGCTGCGAGTTGCCCCAGTCCCATGGCATGAACCAGGCCTTGCCGTCGGCGCTGGTAGCGAGATCCTTCATCGCCATGATACCGGGATTGAGGTCTTTCCAGGCCGATATCTTCGAGGTGTCGAGCGGCTGCAGCAGGCCCGCGTCGCGCCATTTCACCACGCTCTGCGAGCAGGGATGGCCGAGATCGGCCTTGAAGCCGGAGCGGGCTTTTTCGAACGCCTCGTCCTCGTCGCCGAAGAAGGTGAAGGTCGGCGAGTCGCCGTTCTTGTCGACATATTTCTGGTGGAAACCGGGATCCTCGTAGCCGGACCAGTCGAACACGACCAGGTCCTTGTCGGCAGCGATCGCAAGCCCTGCGACTGAGGCCGCCAAGGTTCCGGCTAGTGCCAATGTCAGTGTCAGCCGTCGGGTCATGGTCTTCATTGCTGTTCCATCCTCTTTTTGATTGTTTCATGCAGTCTTGTCGCTGCCGGCTGTTGGCCACGGATAATGCTTTGGAAATGCAGCCGACAGGAACTCGTTCGCCGCCTGCAGCGCGGTTTCGCGGGTGACGTCCTCGGTGCCCATCATCAGCCGCAGCCACAGACCCTCCAGCATGGCACTGAGCGCCAGCGCCATGACTTGCGGCTCGAAGGCATAGCCGCCGCTTTGCTTGAGCGTCGCGCAAAGATCGATGAAGACTTTCTGATAGGCCGCGTCGCGCGCGCCGCACAGCGCTTGATAAGTCGGGCGCGACTTTGCCTCGCCCCAGAAGGCGCACCAGGCGGCCAGCTTGCGCTTGTTGCAGATCGAGCGGTCGAAATCGGCGGCAACCAGAGCCTGCAACTGGCGGGCAGGATCGTCGCCAGCCTTGGTGAGGGCAGCGCGCCAGTGCGCGGCATATTCGTCGGCCATGTATGCTAACGTGGCGACGAGCAGCTTCTCCTTGCTCTCGAAGTGAAAGTTGACGATCCCGCGCGACAGGCCGGCGCCATCGGCGACATCGGCCATCGTCGTCTCCGAATAGCCGCGCTTGGCCAGCGAATCGATTGTCGCCTCGATCAGCTGCAGCTGCCTGACCTCCTTCGACGCCTTGCGACCGCGCTTTTCGGGCTCGTGTCTGCGCGCTGATTCGAGGAGGGCCTCCCTGGCCTCGGCTGTCTTCATGGGCGTGATGGTCTCCAGCATCGCCAGCTATCCAACCGGCTTTCGACCGCGAAGATGAGTGGGACGGTGCTCGCCGCTGTCAAGAACCTTCTGCATGGCTTCCCAGGTTCGTATGTTCTTGTCGACATAGGCCGCACCGACCGCAGCCACAACCGCCGGGTAGAGCGGGCCCTTGAGGCGCTTCAATTCCTCCCGCGCGACGTCGCGATACCAGGGATTGCGGTCATGCACCGTGACGTCTGCAAAGCCTGCCCGGCGCATCGCCGCGGCATAGCGGGCCGGCGATGCCATGGCGAAGGACAGGCCTTCCGCGGCGACATAGGCCTTCATCTCAGGCGACGGCTCGCCGTCGCGCGAGATCATCCAGTTCGATGCCGCGAAGACACCGCCCGGCTTCAGCACGCGAAAGATTTCGGCAAGCAAGGTTTCCTTGTCAGACACATGCAGCAGCGCATCCTTCGAGAAGACGACGTCGAAGGAACTGTCGGCGAAGGGCAACGGCCCGGGCGGCGTCTGGACGAAATTGGCGCGACCGGAAAGCCCGCGTGCGGCCGCCCTTTGCCTGGCCATCTCGATTACCGGCGGCTCGACATCGAAGCCTGTAACGTGGGCAGCGCCATGGCGCTCGAGCAGATGCAGCGTGATGCCGCCCGAGCCGCAACCTATGTCGAGGATCGTCTTGCCCTTGAGCGCAAGGCCCTCGACAACCCGGTCGACCTCATCCGGCCCGCCAGGCGACAGATAGCCGTCGCCCCACAGCGCCTCGAGGAAGCGGATGGCAGTGTCGTCATACTCCGGCTCGGCATCTACCGTTTCGATCATCAGACCTCAGTCCAAAGCCCATACCGAATGTTGGCAAAGCCTAGCGGATTAACGCGAAAACGCAACATCATTTGTTGAACATTCATTCAAAATGGCTGGACAATATGGCGACAGCCATGCCAGATTTCGCGCATTCGGGATCGATCACACGAAGCGGTCGGGCAGAAATGAAGGCTGAGCCAAGATGAAATCCTGGGATGCGATCGTCATCGGTGGCGGCCACAACGGTCTGGTCAATGCCTGCTACCTACAGCGTGCCGGGCTCGACGTGCTGGTCGTCGAGAAGAACGGCTGGGTCGGCGGCGCCGCCACCAGCAGGGAATTGACGCCTGGCTTCCTCTATTCCAACTGCTCCTATGTCTGCTCGCTGTTTCGCCCCGAGATCATGCGCGACCTCGAACTGCCGCGCTTCGGCCTGCAGGTGATTTCCTACGAGGGCGGCGCGGTGTTCACCCGCGACGGCGACTACCTCGCCAACTACCGCGACCACGATGCCCACCGGCGCGAGTTCGCCCGCTTTTCCAGGCGCGACGCCGAAGCCTATGACCGTTACGCCCGCGACGTGACGCGGCAATGCCGCTTCATCCAGCCATTGCTGATGCGCACCGCGCCCGATCCGACCAGTTTACGGCCGCGCGATCTCGGCGAACTTCTGTATCTGGGCAGAAAGTTCGCCGGGCTCACGCCTGAGGAAATGGCGCTGACGCTGCGCTTCTGGACCATGTCGATCTCGGACTTCCTCGACGAATATTTCGAGACCGATGTCATCAAGGCGAATTTCGCGCTGTCCGGCATCATCGGCACTGCGCTCGGCCCGATGTCGCCCGGCACGGCCTATGTGCTGCTGCACCACTATATGGGAGAGGTCGACGGCTCGGTCGGCGCCTGGGGCTATGCGCGCGGCGGTATGGGCGCCGTCACCAAGGCGCTCGCCGCCTCCTTCCAGGCCTCCGGCGGCACCATCCGCACCGGCGCCGAGGTCGACCATGTGCTGATCCAGCGCGGCAGGGCCAAAGGCGTCATGCTGGCCGACGGCGAGGAGATTTATGGCAAGCTCGTCGTCTCCAACGCCGATGTGAAACGCACCTTCCTCAAGCTGGTCGAGGAAAAGGAGCTGCCCGACGCCTTCCTGCGCCGAGTCAGGAATTTTAGGATTCGCGGCTCGTCGGGCAAGGTCAATATCGCGCTGGATTCGCTGCCCGAATTCCCGGCGCTGCCGAAGGATTCGCCGGTCTATCGCGGCGATATGCATTTCACCGATTCGATGGAGCGCATGGAGCGCGCCTATGACGACTGGAAGGCCGGACGCTGGTCGGCCGACCCCTTCCTCGACATGGTGATTCCGACGACGCTCGACCCGACCATGGCGCCGCCCGGCAAGCATTTCATGAGCTGCTTCGTGCAGTACGCGCCACCGAAGGTGAACGGCCGCGACTGGACCGACGCCGACCGCGATGGTTTTGCCGAAAGCGTGATTTCGCAGATCGCCGAGTATTCGCCGGGCTTCCGCGACCGCATCGTCCATATGGAGGTGCGCACGCCGCGTGAGATCGAGGCCGAGGTCGGCCTCACCGAAGGCAATATCTTCCAGGGCGAGCTGACCTTCGACCAGCTGCTGTTCAACCGCCCGGTGCCGGGCTACGCGCAATACCGCTCGCCGGTCACGGGGCTCTATATGTGCGGGTCCTCGACCCATCCCGGCGGCGGCGTCATGGGCGCGCCCGGTCGCAATGCAGCGGCCGAAATCCTGCGCGACCTTGCCAAGCCGACTAAGCATATGAGCCCGGCCCATGACGTTATTTGATGTTGTTGTCATCGGCGGCGGCCACAACGGCCTCGTCGCTGCCGCCACGCTGGCGAAAGCCGGCCGCAAGGTGCTGGTGTTGGAAGCCGCCCGAGACGTCGGCGGCGCGGCGCGCACCGAGGAGTTCGCGCCGGGTTTTCGCGTCTCCTCAATCGCTCACCTGCTGAACCGTCTTCACCCCGAAGTGGTGAAGACGCTGGAGTTGGAGAAGCACGGCCTGCAATTCGCGCGCGACGACTTCGTGCCGTCCGTGGCGCTGTCGAAAGACGGCCCGTCGCTTGTCCTGCACGGCGCCTATGGCGAGGTGCTGACCGGCGCCAGTTCCTCCGAGCAGACCGCCTGGAAGGAGCTGCGTGCGCAACTGCTGCGCTACGCCGGCATCCTGAAGCCGTTCCTTGCACGCCGGCCGCCCGACCTCGGCAGCATGTCGCTGCTTGAGACGGCATCGCTCGGTCAGACCGCGCTGGCATTGAAGAAGCTTGGTAAGGAGGATATGCGCGATTTCCTGCGCGTGCTGCTGATGAACGTTGCCGACCTGCTCGATGAGCAGCTTGCCGATATCAGGCTGAAGGGGCTGCTCGCCTTCGATGCCACGCTCGGCAGCCATCTCGGCCCGCGCTCGCCGACCTCGCTGCTCGGTCTCTACTTTCGGCTGGCAGGCGAGGCAGGCGGCACTGCCGGCGCGCAGGTTCTGCCAAAGGGCGGCATGGGTGCTGTCATTTCAGCCATCCGCGCAGCGGCGGAAAAGGCAGAGGTGACCATCCGCACGGCGACTCCGGTGGCAAGGATAATCGTCGAGAAAGGCTGCGCCGCCGGCGTTGTGCTGGCCAGCGGCGAGATGCTCCGCGCCAAGACGATCGTCTCCGCCATCAATCCGGCGACCACTTTTTTCGACCTTATCGGACCGCGCGAGATCGACACCGGCTTTGTCCGCAAAGTGAAGAACATCCGCATGAAGGGCGATGCGGCGAAGCTGCATCTGGCGCTTGACCGGCCGCCGCAATTCACCAGCGTCGATGCCGCCGGCCACAAGGGCCGTCTGGTGATGGCGCCCTCGCCCGATCATATCGAGCGCGCCTTCAATCCATCGAAGTACGGCGAGTTCTCGCCCGAGCCGGTGATGGAGATCACGCTGCCCAGCCTTGCCGACTCGTCGCTGGCGCCGGACGGCGCCTGTGTGCTGTCTGCGGTCGTGCAGTATGCGCCCTATGCGCTGAAAGAAGGCTGGAGCGTTGGCAAGCCGAAATTCCTCAAGGCGATCATGGCTCAATTGGAGACCTATGCGCCGGGAATCGGCAAGACTGTGCTTCATGCAGAGCTGCTGACACCGGCCGACATCGAGGCGCGCTACCGGATGCCGGGCGGTCACTGGCATCACGGTGAACTGCAGGCCGACCAGATGATGATGTCGCGCCCCGTCTCCGGCCGGTCGGGCTACGACACGCCGGTCGACGGGCTGTTCCTCGCCGGCGCCGGCTCGCATCCGGGCGGCGGCGTTTCCGGCGCGCCAGGGCTGAATGCCGCGCGGCGCATTATTGGGATGAAGGGGTAGGCATGAATACTCAATCGGCCAAGGCCGTGCTCTACGGCGCCCCCCTCTGTCCTGCCGGACATCTCCCCCACTTAGGGGGAGATTGGCCGCCATCCCGACTTTCGCCAATCACCAACGCCCGAGGAACAAGAGGAGGCGCCCAAGCTGCCGATCTCCCCCCTCGTGGGGGAGATGTCCGGCAGGACAGAGCGGGGCGCGAAGGAATGCAGTCATGAATCAGCTACCTACCCTCGACGCCTCAGCAGCCCGCGCCGCAGCACAATCCCATTTCCGTACCTTGCGGCTCGGCACGCCGTTCCAGCCGCGCATCGACGCGCTGGCCAGGACCAATGACTGGTACAATTGGGCCGGCTACCGTGCCCCACATTCGCTGTGGGACGAGGAGCTCGAATATTTCGCCATCCGCAGCCAAGCGGCCCTGTTCGACATCTCGCCGATGACGAAATACCGCATCGCCGGGCCGGACGCCGAGGCCTTCCTCAATCGCGTCACGTTGCGCGACGTGACCAAGCTGAAGTCGGGCCGCGTCCACTACACCGCCTGGTGCGACGACGACGGTTTTGTCCTCGACGACGGCACGCTGTTCCGCCTGTCGCCAACACGGTTCCGGCTGTGCTCGCAGGAACGGCATCTGCCCTGGCTGCTGGATAGCGCCACAGGCTTCGACGTGACGGTCGAGGAAGAAACAGAGGCCGTCGCCGGTCTGGCGCTGCAAGGCCCAACCTCCTTTGCCGTGCTGCGCGATGCCGGTTTCGCCGGCGTCGAAAGGCTGAGGGTTTTTGATCTAGCCGAGTTCCCGCATGACCACGGCACCATCACCATCTCGCGAACCGGTTTCACCGGCGATCTCGGCTACGAACTGTTCGTGCCGGCCGACAAGGCGCTCAGCCTCTGGGACCGGCTGATACTGGCCGGCGAATTACGCGGCATCCGCGCCATCGGCTACACCGCGCTCAATCGCGCCCGGCTCGAAGCTGGGCTGATCGTTGCCAATGCGGATTTCACGACGTCCGAGCATGCCATTCGCGCCGACCGCTTGCGCATGCCGGATGAGATCGGTCTCGGCTTCATGGTCGACCTGCAAAAGGGTCATTTCAATGGCCGCCGCGCCATTCAAGGCGCGCGGGCGAAGAGGCGTCTTCGCCATGTGCTGGTCGGGCTTGAGATCGAGGGCAACATTCCCGCCGAACACGCCATCGTCTACTATAGGAAAAGCCAGGAGGTCGGGCTGGTCAGTGCCGCCATGTGGTCACCGATGGCCAAGCGCAACATCGCCATCGCCTCTCTTGCGCGGCCGTTTGGCGACACGGTCGTCGACGACCTCTGGGTCGAAATCTACGCCATGCGCGAGTTGCAATACCAGAAGCTGATGAAGCGGGCCAAGGTGGTGCAGCGACCCTTCATCAAGCTCGACCGGCGCACCGCCAATCCGCCGGCAGATTTCTGACCATGACGGATGAGGCAAACAAGCACGACGTCGATGCAGAAGCCAGCGAGCAGTGGGAGCTGGTCAACACGCCGCTCGGCGAAAAATGGTCGGGGCGCACGCGCTATGCCGCGGCCATGTTCTTCTACAAGCGCGGCGAGATGAGCGCCGAGACGCTCGAAGTCTACCGCATCTGCGCGCGGCTGGATTCGACGGATCCGCTGCCGATCATCCGCGACCGCGGCGTCGGCCAGGATTGGCTGAAGCGCATGAGCTTTGAATAGCTCGCCCCAGGGTGTGTTGAGATTCAGGTCAGGCCGCGCCGAGAATGGTGGTTTCCGAGAACCGGAGCGGAGCGTACTTAAAGTACGTGAGCCCGCGCATGACCCCGAAATCGAGATCGATTTCGGAAAGATCATGCGCAAAATCAAAGTTCTACAGCGTCCTTTGCGCGCCCAATAGGGCGCGCGGCGCTGTAGGTAAGCGCAGGAACCGCCGTTCGCAGGCCGGCATCACCTGAATATCAGCAGACCCTACCCGATCGTCTTTTCCAGCATGCTGATCCAGTTGCGATAGGCGATCTTCTCGATCAGCGCGCGACCGAAGCCGCGCGCGGCGAGCGCATCGATGAGCTTCGGCAGGCCGGTGACATCGCCGATCACAGCCGGGATCATGGCGCCGTCGAAATCGGACCCGAGGCCGGCGCCGTCTTCGCCCAGCGCCTGCAGCAGCGAATCGACATGGCGCGCCATGATGTCGAGACTGGTGTCGGCATTCATCCTGCCGTCTTCGCGCAAGAATCCGGTGGCGAAATTCAGCCCGACCATGCCGCCCGAGTCGCGGATCGCGCCGAGCTGCCAGTCGGTGAGGTTGCGGGAATGGCCGCAGATCGCATGGACATTGGAATGGGTCGCGACCAGCGGTGCATCACTGATCTCGACCACGTCGCGAAACCCCTTTTCGTTGAGATGCGAAAGGTCAACCATGATGCCGAGCTGGTTGCAGGCCTTGACCAGCGCCTTGCCGGCATCGGTCAGGCCAGGTCCGGTATCGGGTGTCGACGGAAAACGGAACGGCACGCCGTGGCCGAAGGCGTTCGGGCGGCTCCAGACGATGCCGAGCGAGCGCAAGCCGGCGGCATACAGCACGTCGAGCATCGTCAGTTCGGGGTCGATCGCCTCGACGCCTTCGATATGGAACACCGCAGCGATCGATCCTTGCGCCATCGCGTTTCGCACGTCGCCGGCGCTGCGGCAAACGGTGAGCGCCGACGCCCGCTCCAGCCTGTACAGGATCGAGGCCATGGCGATGGTGGAATCGAGCGCATCGGCACGGGAGAGTTCGGGCGGCAACGGCTCGTTGTCGCTGGGTGCCGGCGGCACCGCGCTGCGCCTGGATTTCTCAGCCGGCGGCGGGAAGATCGCGAACATGCCGCCGGCAAAGCCGCCCTTCTTCGCGCGCGGCAGGTCGATGTGGCCGCCCTGCGTCCCTTCGATGAACAGCTTTTCGACATCGGTGTCTTTCGACTGATAGAGCCGGAGCAGCGTATCGTTGTGGCCGTCGAAGACAGGGACGAGATCGGATTCGGTCATCAGGGAGCCATTCGGTTAAGGGGGTGTGCCTCAGACGCAGCCAGTCTGCAGGCGATACGCCTAATTAGGCAAGATGTGCGAACTGCGCAAATGCCAGAGACGTTACCCGTTGTGGCCGTCCGCTCTTGCACCGTCATCCCGCGCGCTCAGGTGGCCGAATTGAGCCGAACCTACTGTTTCAGCACGTCGGCCCATTCCTTGTGACGATGGAACTGGGCATTGGCGAACGGGCAGAGCGGGATGATCTTCTTGCCCGCCGCGCGCGCGTCCTCGACGGCGCGGGTGACGAGGCGAAGCCCGGCGCCCTGGCCGCGAAATGCGTCCGGCACCTCGGTGTGGTCGATGATGATCTGGTGCTCGCCGACCTTGGTGAAGGTCATCTCCGCCTCGGCGCCGTTCGGCCCGCGCAAGAGATAACGGCCCTTGGAGCCGCGGTCCTCCAGTTCGATCTCCGGCAATTGGTCAAGCATTGCTTACGCTCCTTCTACCGGCGTAGCGGACAGGAACCGCCGCGCCGCCTCGATCTCGTTCGACTGCACCTCATGGCCGCCGTCATGCCACTCCACTGTGACATCGGCGCCATCGGCGCGCAAATACGCCTCCAGCCGCGACGTCAGGTTGGGCGGGCAGATCGGATCGCGCCTGCCGGCGGTGACCAGGATGCGGCGGCCGGCAAGGCTGCCGTGCACCTGCGGCTCGAACGGGATCAGCGGATGCATCAGCACCGCCGCATCGAAAAGCGTCGGCGCCGCGAACACCACCGAGGCCAGGATGTTGGCGCCGTTGGAATAGCCGAGGCCAAGCACCGACGAGGGTTTTGCCGCCTCGACATGTGCCCTGATGAAACCCACCATCTTGTCGGTCGCACGCGCCAGGTCGCCCATGTCGTAGACGCCCTCGCCGGTGCGGCGAAAGAAGCGTGCCGCACCGTGTTCCGAAACATCGCCGCGCGGTGAAATGATGGTCGCCTGCGGCCCGAGATCGCGCCCGAGCGACAGAAGCTGGCTCTCGTCGGCCCCAGTGCCGTGGAAGACGAAAAGCAGCGGTCCATCAGGCGAACCGGGCAGCACCTTGTGAATGTAAGCGTCCTTGCTCATGGCCTTCCTCAGTCTTCCAGCTTCTGCAAATGCTGTTCGAGATAGGGCCTCAGATGCTGGTGCTGCGTCGGCAGCTTCAGCGCCTCGCCGAGATGGGCCGTATCCTCGTCGCGATCGAAGCCCGGCTCGTTGGTCGAGACCTCGAACAGGACGCCACCAGGCGTGCGGAAATAGATCGCCCAGAAATAGTCGCGGTCGATCACCGGCGTCACCTGGTAACCGGTGTCCATCAGCGCCTTGCGCACTTCGAGCTGCTTGGCGCGGTTTTCGACGGCGAAGGCGACATGGTGAACGGAGCCAGCGCCGAGATCGGCGAAAGCAGCGCCCGGCAGCGACTCGATGTCGACGACATTGGCGCCATTGCCGTTCCTCACCGCCAGCCGTCTGACATTGCCTGCCTTGTCGATCTCCTCATAGCCCATGAATTTCAGCAGCTCTTCGGTGGCGCCTCCATCCTTCAGCCTGAGCGACACCGAGTGAAAACCGCGGATCGCCTCGTCGGCGGGAATGCCAGCTTTTACCCAGGGCGCTCTGGTGTCCGCCTTGTCTTCCACCAGCGCAAACCCGTCGCCATCGGGCCCGGCGAAGGCAAGCCGTTTTTCACCGAATATCTCTTCGCGCGACAGTCCCGTGACGCCCTCATCGGCAAAACGCTTTTCCCAATAGGCGAGCGTGCCTTCGGGCACCGAATAGACCGTGGTGCCGACCTCGCCGACGCCGTGACGGCCCTTGCCGATGTTGGGGAAGGGGAAATAGGTCATCACCGAGCCGGGCGTGCCGACCTCGTCGGCATAGTAGAGATGGTAGACATCCGGCGCATCGAAATTGACAGTTTTCTTGACCCGGCGCAGGCCGAGCTTTTTTGTGAAGAATTCATTGTTCTGGCGTGCATCCCTGGCCATCGAGGTGACGTGATGCAGGCCCTTGATCTGGTCGAGCATTTTCCTGCTCCTTCCCTTGTCCTGTGCGGCCCATGCCGCGGTCCACGCCAATATGAGGATACCGCCGTCGACGGCAAAGGCCGCAAACGCAGAATAGACTGTGCTGTAAAAGTGAACAATACGGCGATTTCTGTTCACTATTCAGAAAACCCGTCAAGCTTGCGTCATCGCCAAAAGAGCGGCACGCTTCACTGAGGGATACTGATTGGGAAAGATACAGCGGTTGGCCGAAAAAGGCAGACGCCAGAACATTCTCCTGATCACCTGCGATCAGTGGCGCGGCGACTGCCTGTCGGCTGTCGGTCATCCGGTGGTGCAGACGCCGAATGTCGATGCACTCGCCGCCGAGGGCGTACTGTTCAGAAAACATTATGGCGGGGCAGCACCTTGCTCGCCGGCGCGCGCTTGCCTCTACACCGGCCTATACCAGATGAACAACCGCGTTTGCCGCAACGGCACGCCGCTCGACGCCCGCCACGGCAACATCGCGCTCTCGTTGCGCGGCCTCGGCTATGATCCGACGCTGTTCGGCTACACCGACGTGTCGCCCGACCCGCGCGGCCTGGCGCCAGGCGACCCGCGGCTGAAAAGCTACGAAGGCGTGCTGCCCGGCTTCACCGTGCGCCAACTCCTGCCGGAGCATCAGAAACCGTGGCTGTCCTGGCTCAAGGCGCGCGGCGTCGATAGCGGCGCCGGCTTTCCCGACATCCATCGCCCAGCGGACGAGATTGGAGGCAGGATCGAAAGCGCGGTGACCAGCGCGCCGCCCGTCTATTCGAAGGACGCGACCCCAGCCGCTTTCCTGACTGGTGAATTCGTCCGCTGGCTTGGCGAACAGGAGCGCGACACACCGTGGTTTGCGCATCTTTCCTTCCTCAGCCCGCATCCACCCTTCATCGTGCCGGAACCTTACAACCGGATGTATGATCCGGCCGACGGCACAGCCTTCCGCCGCGCCGCGAGCTGGCAGGCCGAGGCGGAGAGCCACCCCTACCTTGCCTATGATCTTGACCAGCAGCAGCGGGCAAAATTCCGCCCCGGCGCCGAGGGCAAGGTGCGCGACTGGGGCGACGATAATTTTCGCCGCATCCGCGCGCTTTATTACGGCATGATCTCGGAGGTCGACGCGCAGCTTGGCCGGATCTGGCAGGCGGTCAAGGCGGCGGATGCCTGGGATGACACCATCATCGTGCTGACCTCGGACCACGCCGAGATGATGGGCGACCATTTCATGCTGGGCAAGGGCGGCTTCTTCGACGGCAGTTTTCATATTCCGCTGATCATTCGCGACCCGCGTCGCCGCAAAGCGGCCGGCGCCAGCGTCGACCGCTTCACTGAGGCGGTGGACATAGCGCCGACATTGCTCGATCTGCTTGGTGAGGAAACGCCGCCGCATCTCGACGGACAATCGCTGAAGCCGTTCCTGGATGCCGGGGAGCCGGACAACTGGCGCGAGGCCGCGCATTGGGAGTTCGATTTCCGCTCGGTAGCCGACGGTGATGCCGAGCGCCACTTCGGCATCGGTCCGCGCCAGTGCAATCTGGCCGTCATCCGCACGGAAAAATTCAAATATGTACATTTCGGCGGTGGCCTGCCGCCGCTGCTGTTCGACCTGGAGAAGGATCGAGACGAGCTAACCAATGTCGCTGGCGACCCGGCCTATCTGCCAATCCGGCTGGAGCTTGCCGAAAGGCTGCTTGCCTGGCGGGCCGAACATCTCGACCAGTCGCTGCGCTTGCCGAACTGACGGAGAATGGCGTTGCCGGCCACGTCGCAGGCCTGCCACCTTTCCAGTCGTGAAGAAAGCCCGCGCCGTTGCCGGCGCGGGCTTTTTTCGTTGTTGGGGCGAACTACCGCATGATCATGCGCTGCTCGTCGCGCTTCTCGGCATAGGTGCCCTTGTCATAGGCGACCTGCGCCTCGAGCTGTTCCTTGGTGAAGTTCGTGTAGAGATAGCGCTTGCCATCCTTGTCGGTCATGAATTTCAGGTTGTCCATGCCGATCGCCACCTCCTTCTCGCCAACGCCAAGGAAACCGCCGACATCGATGATGACGGCGTCGACCTTCTTGTCGCCCGTCAGCACGACGTCACCAATTTCACCGACATTGACATCATTGGCGCCATAGACGGTGGTTCCAACCAGATCCTCGGACCGGATTTTGTCGACCGGCATTTCGGTCAGCGCCGACTTGTCGATCGCAGCGGTCTGCGTCTGGTCGGGGGCGGAGGCGTCAGGCGTTGCTGCAGCCGGAGCCTCGGCTGTCTTGTCCATTGGGGCCGGAGCAGCGGTGTCAGGCGTTGCCGCGGGGGCTTGCGCCGTCTTGTCCGCCGGTGCTGGAGCCGGAGTGACGGTAGGGGTGGTAGCTACCGGCGCCGCCGCGTCAGTGGATGCGGTAGTCACCGGGGCGGGATCATAGGGCCTGCGGTCGAACTCCGGCAACGCCTCCAGCCCCTCCTTCGTGGTCTCGGCCACCAGCCAGCGATCACCGTCCCTCTCCGCCCACTTAGCCTTGTCGAACTGATAGGCCACGTTCTTTTCGCCAACCTCAAGGAAGCCGCCGACGCCAATGATTAGCGACTCGGCCATGCCATCCTTGGCCAGGACGATGTCGTTCACGTCGCCGATGTTTTGAGCATCGTCGCCAGTGCCGTTGTAGACGGTTTCACCGATGATGTTGGTGGCAAGGTTCCCATCGGCGCGCTTCACGGGTTCGGCAGGAGCCGGTTCAGCCGGAGCCGCCGGAGCGTTCTGTGCGGTGGTATCGGTCGCGCCAGAAGGGGCTGAAGGAGCCGTGGCCGTGGTGTCGCTGGCCGCAGGAGCCGGATCATAGGGCTTGCGATCGAAGTCCGGCTGAGCCGTCAATTCATCCTTTGTGGTTTGGGCAATCAGCCAGCGGTCGCCATTGCGTTCGGCCCACTGCAGCTTGCTGTAGTCGAAAGTGACATTCTTGGCGCCGACGCCAAGAAAGCCGCCGACGCCGATGACGACGGATTTCGCCTGACCGTTTTCATCGAAGATGACATCACTGACATTGCCGATGTTCTCGGCATCGTCGGCTGTGCCATTATAGACAGATTCACCGATGATATTGGTTACCAAGCTGCCTTCGGCGCGCGGAATGGGAGCAGCCGGAGCGGTATCCTGGACTGCTGGATCCTGCGTCGGCGCCGGGGTTGTGGCCGTCTGCGCGTATGCGCCGGTCGCAATCAACGCTGCGAGTGCGGTGGTGGTTAAAAGGGTGCGGATCATTGTAATCTCCTCGTGCGTTATTTCGTTCACGCCACGGGCCGCCGGTGGGAGATTGGTCGCGGCGTTACATATTCACAACGTCGTGACCGCGCCGTTGTTCCGAAACCATGGCGAGCGTCGTGAAAAAACCCTCCGAACCGCGCCAATCAGGCAGTCGGCCGGTGAGATTCGCGCCTGTATTTTCGTTAGAGCTGCGGAACTTTTTTTCAGCCGCCCCGTTTCAGCCTATGGCTGGGTCTGTCCTGGTCGATGATTACCCAATGGCTGACAAGAAAAAACGGAGCGGGGGGATGCGATTTGCGGCGGTGCTGAACCAGGAGGGCGGCACCTTGCGCACGATTGATCTTTCCGCGTTCACCGACCGGATGCGCCAGACATTGGAGGCAGCAGGTCACTCCATCGATATCGACATCGTTGCCGGCAATGACATCGTTAGAGCGCTGGACCGCATCGCTTCGAAGCACAGCATCGACATTGTTCTGGCCGGTGGCGGCGACGGCACCATTTCGGCCGCGGCGGCTCGGTTGATGGGCAAGAAGAAGGCACTTGCCATTTTGCCGGCTGGCACGATGAACCTGTTCGCGCGCGGGCTCGGCATCCCACAGACCCTTGACGCGGCAGTGAAATCCTTTGCCGACGGCGAGGTGATCGCAGTCGATATGGCAACCGCCAATGGCCAGCCATTCGTGCACCAGTTCTCGATCGGCATGCATGCCAGGATGGTTCAACTTCGCCAGACCATGGAGTTTGGCTCGCGGTTGGGAAAGATGCGGGCCTCGGCGAAGGCTGCCTGGGCGGCGATCAACAATCCGTCGGCAATGAAGGTGACGCTGACTATCGGCGAAGCCGAGATCGTGACGCGCACCACCGGCATCGGCATCACCAACAATCTGTTCGGTGAGGGTCATCTACCCTATGCCGACAATCCCGCCGGCGGCGTGCTCGGCATCTATGTCACGGTGGCGCGGCGGCGTGGCGAACTGATCAGGTTCCTCTTCGACATGGCGCGCGGCAAATGGCGCGACAGCGAGCACGTCGAAATCCACCAGGCCGACCGGGCCGTTTTGAAAGTCCACTCGGCAACCAAGAAATTCCGAGCCGTCATGGATGGCGAACTGGTCAGGCTTGACCGCGAAACGACGATCGAAATCCGTCCTGGCGCGCTGAACGTTCTCGTCCCGGCGCGCGCTGTCCAAGCGAAGGCCGCGTGATGCAGGCCGGCACAGTCGATCGGAAGGCTTCAGCCTTTGGGAATCTCGCCCTGTTCGTTCCTGGGAAGCTCGCCCTGTTCGGTTGTCGACGTCTTGTCTATCATGTTGCCGTAAATCTCCGCGATGCCCCAGGCGATAAACGCCAAAAGCAGCGCGGCGATCAAGATACGGAAAGTGTGCCACCCCCAGCGTCCCTGGCGGGCTTTGTCTTCAGGAACGATCTTGGGCATGATCGGCCTCCATGTTGTTTGGCGCAAGCATGTCGTTTGGCGCCGGCGGGCGCGGCTGGCAAAACGTGGTTGGGTAACGGTTCCTCAAGGCGAAGGTTCCGGTTTCAGAGCCAGGCAACTGGCCTAGCGCGAATGGCTGCAAGCCGATGCATTTGGGGGCCTTGTGGATAGCAGGGTAGTGAAAAAGCCGACTCTGCCGGTCGATGTGCTTGGCGCGGTTGGCGCCGCGGACCGGCTTGCCGTGCTCCACGGTCTCGATGCAATCGACACGACGGCCGATCCTGACTTCGACCGTATCAGCGCTCTTGCCGCCGCGGTGATGCAAGCGCCTATCGCGCTCGTCACGCTGCTCGGTGTCGAGCGGCAATGGTTCAAGTCCTGTGTCGGCCTGGATGAGACCGAGGCCGCGACCGATACATCTTTCTGCGCCCACGCCATTGCCGCCGGCGACGAGCCGATGGTGGTGACCGATGCGAGCACGGATTCGCGTTTCAACGCCAGCCCGCTGGTCACCGGCGAGCACCATGTCCGTTTCTATGCGGGTGCGGTGATTGTGGTAGCCGGCGCCCGGATCGGCACGCTCTGCGTGCTCGACCGCAAGCCGCGCGCGTCGCCGTCTACAGCCAAGCTCGAACAATTGACGGCGCTCGCCAGTCTCGCCGCCAGCCTGTTCGCATTGAAGGACGCCACCCGCAACGGCGCCAGCGCCGCTGCGGCGCTGGCGCGTGAGGAAAAGCGGCGCGCCATAGCGCTCGACGCCGCCTCGCTCGCTAGCTGGGCATGGGATATCCCCACCGATATGATCGAATGCGATGTCCGGCTGTCCGAGCTGTTCGACCTGCCGCGCTCGAATCGGCTAAGGGCGCGCGATATCCTTGCTGCCATCGACCCGCGCGATGTCTACCAGACCGAGACGCACTTTCGCGACGCGCTGGCCAGCGGTGACGACTATTTTGGCGAATACCGCGTCAAGGGCTTCAGTCCGCCGCGCTGGCTCGCTACGCGCGGCCGTGTCATCGAGCGCGACGGCGACGGCAAGCCGACGTTGATCTTCGGCGTCAATTACGACGTCACCGAACGCAAGCTCGGCGACGAGCGGCAACGGCTCTTGCTGCGCGAGCTGAACCATCGCGTCAAGAACACGCTGGCGACCGTGCAGGCACTGGCGACGCAAACCGTTCGCCATGCCCGCCAGCCGAGCGAGTTCCTCGAAGCCTTTAGCGCCAGGCTTCAGGCGCTAGGCGCCGCCCACAGCCTGCTGTCCGACCGCGAGTGGCGCGGCATCGGCATTCGCGAACTCGTGCAGATCGAGGTCAAGCCATTCGACACCGCCCAACAGCCGCGCATGACGATCTCAGGCGCCGATCTCCTGCTTTCGCCCGACCAGGCGGTCGGGCTCGGCCTGATCCTGCATGAACTGGCCAACAACGCGCTGCAATACGGATCGCTGTCGGCGGCTGCGGGCAAGGTCGATCTCGACTGGAAGGCACAGGGCCGGAAAGGCGCACGGCGTCTTGTGCTGACCTGGCGCGAAAGCGGCGGGCCTGAAGTTGCCTCGCCCGAACGCCACGGCTTCGGCTCGATCCTGATCCGCCGCAGCCTGGCTAAGGTCATCTCCAGCGAAGTGACCCACGAATTCCGACCGGAAGGCGTGTTTGCCGA
The DNA here is from genome assembly GCF_003952585.1 of Mesorhizobium sp. M6A.T.Cr.TU.016.01.1.1. Classification (NCBI taxonomy): domain Bacteria; kingdom Pseudomonadati; phylum Pseudomonadota; class Alphaproteobacteria; order Hyphomicrobiales; family Phyllobacteriaceae; genus Mesorhizobium; species Mesorhizobium sp. M6A.T.Cr.TU.016.01.1.1. Next base: position 2,749,872 of record NZ_CP034452.1, on the reverse strand, counting down.
AATATCGATGCCGCTGGAGGATCTGTCGAAGTGATGGCTCGACCCTGATCCCGAACCGAAGGTCCTCGTCAGCGAAAAGTGGGGTCCGGTTTTCGGATAAGATCATGGTCGAACAAGAAGAAGAATCGCTTCGAGCTATTTCGCTTCGCCGGCATCCGGATCGTCGGCATCGGGCTTTATATTCTCGCGGTAGATGGCGTAGGCGGCGAGTGCGATCGCCGGACCGAGAATGGTGCCCAGGCCACCTTTCCCCTTGAGCAGCGTCGGCAGTATGGCGAGCGCAGCCGTGATGCCGATCGCCTTCATGTCGGCATTGCGCCTCCGCGCCCTGCGTCGGGCGCGCGCGCCGGCCGACAGCTGATAAATAAGCAGGAGGACCCCTGCGATCACCAGGAAGCCGATTCCGAAACCAAAGCAGGCTGCCATCGGCCCGTAGCGGCCCGCCACCCAAATATAGGCCGCTCCGACGAGGAAACCGAGGCCGCATAGTGCTGCAAGTGCCGCGAGCGCATAGACGATTGCAGCCGTGCGTGCGCGACGCACGGCTGCAACGGTTTCACCCGAGGCGAGGCCCGAGATCAGCGATGCCAGCATTCCCATCTGGGCTGAGGCTAGCGGCGCGCGAGAAGCGCGAACAGAAAGCCGACGCCGGCGGCGATCGCCAGCGACGTCACCGGCTTTTCGCGCACGCTCGCCGCCACTTGCGCTTCGAGGTCCTTGGCGTTGCTGCGCAGGGTGTCGAAGGCCGCTTCGCCCTGGGCGCGCAGTTGCTCGACGCCTTCGGTCGCGGCGCGGCGGGCCGTCCCGTAACCATGTTCGCCGGTCTTGGCCAATTGCTTGGTGAGTTTTTCGATATCGGCTTTCAATTGCCTGATGTCGGCCTCGAGATCCGAATTCGCCCGGCTTGCGTTCGCGGTCTTTCCTGCGGCAGTCGCCATTGCTTAACTCCTTGCGCTTGCTTGGTTTCAAACGCTCGATACACGCCAAGGTTCCGAAATCGGAACAAGGTCCATGAAAGGGTGTTTCCGCGTATGAGTCCAGCCCGATCCGAACATCTCAGGACCGGCGTCAGATCAGCAGCCGGCGTTCCTCGCTCAACCCTCCCAGCGCGAGTTAAACCTGCGGATCGTCTGTTGAAGGATCGAGATTCCGTCGTCTGCGACGGACGTGTTTTTTTACATAACAGAATGCCAAATAACTTTAGATGACAGGACACCAAATAGCGATCATGACTCCTCTGTTCCCTGCGCTTCCCCTTTTCCCTGCGCGCCACGGAGACATTGCCACGTGCCACCCCTGCTTGACGGATTGCGGATTCTTGTTTTGGAGGATGAATTCCTGATCGCCATGGATGTCGAGCAGCTTTGCCGCGACTATGGCGCCGGCGACGTGACCATCGCCCGCGATCTGGGTGAGATCGATCGCAAGAACGTTGCCTTGCGATTCGACGCAGCCATCGTCGATCTCATGCTGGGCGGCGCTTCGACGCTCGATTTCGCTTCGCGGCTGCGCGAATCGGGCGTGCCTTTCGTCTTCGCCTCGGGCTATTCCGACATGGACGAAATCAAGGTGTCCTTTCCCGATATCAGATTGGTCACAAAGCCCTATTCGGGAGACGATCTCGTGCAAGCAGTGGCGGCGGCGTGCGGGCGCGGACCTCCTGTTTGAGGGTCCGGAAACGGGGGCGCGGATTGCCGGGTCAGTGTTCAGGCGGCGTTCGACCCCGTCACCTGAGCCGAGATTGCGTCCGGGCCAAACTCGTCATCGCCGGAAATCTTCAGGATTTCCTGCAACCGCGTGCGGGCGCGGCTGACGCGGCTCTTGATCGTTCCGACCGCACAGCCGCAGATCTCGGCGGCTTCCTCGTAGGAAAAGCCCGAAGCGCCGATGAGGATGATGGCTTCGCGCTGGTCCTCGGGCAATTGCTCGAGCGCGCTACGAAAGTCCTTGAGGTCGAGTTGGCCGTGCTGGGCCGGATGGACGGCTAGCCTGGCCGTCATGATGCCATCGCTGTCCTGCACCTCGCGGCCGCGCTTGCGCATCTGCGAATAGAATTCATTGCGCAGGATGGTGAACAGCCATGCCTTGAGATTGGTGCCCGGCTCGAAGCTTTCATGCTTGTCCCAGGCCTTCACCAGCGTTTCCTGCACCAGATCGTCGGCCTTGTCGGCGTTTTGCGTCAACGATACGGCGAAGGCCCGCAGGCTCGGAATCGAGCCGAGCAGATCGGTCTTGAAGCTCTGGGAGACAGCCGCCATGCCTCAGTCCTTTTTCTGTGCAGGTTGGGCCCGTTCCAACTGGCTGAGCAATTGGGCGAAGCGATCCGGCACATTGTCGGAGACCAGCTCGTCGTAATATTGTTTGAGTTTGCGGCCGATTTCCGAATTTGGCCCGAGCGGGTCGCCGGAAGCAGCCCGGCGCCTGTTTGCAGCGCCAGCCGTGGTATTTTTCGTCATGTCTTCATTTCGCCCTTTGTTCCCAGCACCCGGCCGCCCCTAAACACAAGACGCAAAGCAAGCGGCCCCCTCGTCGGGTTGCCCCATCCCGACCTCAAACGCCGACCCATTATATTAGTTCCACAACCATCGGAACTTTTTCGGAAATCCGGCGTTTGTGTTTTCAGGGCTATTTTCGGGACTTGTAATCAGCTTAGCCTGCAATCTATGCATTTACGTCAGAGGGAGACGTCCGTCATGAGCCTATCCGCAACCATCGCTCCACACCTGCCGTTCCTGCGCCGCTTCTCGCGGGCGGTTTCCGGATCGCAGGAGAGTGGCGACGCGCTGGTCGCCGCGATGCTCGAAGCCATCATCGCCGACGTCGACATCTTTCCGAACGCGTCGAACGACCGGATCGCGCTCTACAAAGTCTTCGCCAGGCTGTTCACCTCGGTCGCCATCCGCGTTCCGCAAGAGCACCCGCAGTCGGCGTGGGAACAGCGCGCCGCCGCCAATCTGAACGCGATCTCACCGCGCCCCCGCCAGGCCTTCCTGCTGGTCGCCGTCGAAGGTTTCAGCGAAGACGAGGCGGCGGAGATTCTCGACGTCGACGATGAGGAGTTCTCCGAACTTCTCACCGAGGCCAGCAACGAGATTTCCCGCCAGGTGGCAACCGATGTGCTGATCATCGAGGACGAGCCGCTGATCGCCATGGACATCGAGCAAATGGTCGAAAGCCTGGGTCACCGCGTCGTCGGGACTGCGCGTACCCACGCCGAGGCGGTGGCTATGTTCGCAAAGACGCGGCCAAAAATGGTGCTGGCCGACATCCAGCTTGCCGACGGCAGCTCGGGCATCGAAGCGGTGAACGAAATCCTGTCGTCCACGCCGGTGCCGGTGATCTTCATCACCGCCTTTCCCGAACGTCTCCTGACCGGCGAGCGGCCGGAGCCGGCCTTCCTCGTCACCAAGCCGTTCAATCCGGAGATGGTCAAGGCCCTGATCAGCCAGGCGCTGTTCTTCGACCGGCATGCGAAAGCCGCTGCATAGGACCGGATAGGCCCAGCCTAGCGCCGCTCTGTTTTCCACAGATCAAACGACGCTGGCCCTTTGCGGCTGGCAAACGTCCTTTGCGCCTAGAACTTTCCCTGCTCGTGACGATTCAATTCGGGCCGGAAAGATTTCCAGGGATCGTCTTTTTCGGGAAATGGTGGAACAAACGGCAGCGAAAGGCGTTTTTGCCACACCATTCGAAGGAGATGGATCATGCTTTACTGGGCGCTCGTATTTCTCGTCGTCGCGATCATTGCAGGCGCTCTTGGTTTCGGCGGCATCGCCGGCACCTCTGCCGGTATAGCGCAGATATTGTTTTTCATCTTTCTCGCTTTCCTGATCATTTCGCTTATCGCGGGCTTGTTCAAACGGGCGTCGTGAACGCTAGGTGCGATCAGACACTGGGAGCCGCACCCCTCAAGCGGTTTCCAGCTACCGCCGGGCGGTGTCCTTCAACGGGACGTCGCTCGGCGGACCTGTTTTGGGAACCCATTTTTCCGTCATCCGTTCAGCCTGGACTGGGCGGGTGAAGTGCGATGCAATCCAGAGCCGGAGACATGAAAGACAGCGGACGAAGTGATGAGATCATCGCTTTGCATTCCGCTGAGAGTGGAATGCAGCTTGGCCGGGCCCTTCTCCATGCGCTGCACAATGCCGGCATCTCGGTTCTCTATCAGGATCGCGAGATGAAAACCGTCTGGGCCCGCAACATGCGCCCGCCATGGGCCTCCGATACGGCCGACAGCAACGGCAACCTGCCACTGGCGCAGGCGGAGCGTATCGGTGCGGCCAAACGCAACGTCATCGCATCCGGCAATCCCGAACATCTTGAGCTCAGCATTCCCGCCGACGATGGCGTTCGCTGGTTCCAAATATGGGTGGATGCCGATCACGACGACGGCGGCGCCGTGCAGGGCGTCGTCACCACCATGGTCGAAACGACCGAGCAGAAACGTCGCGAGCAGACCCTGAAGACGCTGCTGCGCGAGGTCAGCCACCGCTCGAAGAACCTTTTGGCCATCATCCAGAGCATCGCCACCCAGACCAGCCGTTATTCAGACACGCTCGGTGATTTCCTGACACGCTTTCGCGGCCGGCTGCAGTCGCTTGCCTCATCCCAGGATCTGGTGACCTCGTCCAACTGGCGGGGAGCGGCACTGCGCGAACTGGTGTCCGGTCAGGTTGGCCGCTATGGAGCCGACCCCTCGCGCAGCCTGCGTTTCCAGGGTGCAAATCCATACCTCAACCCCAATGCCGCCCTGCATATCGGCTTGGCCATGCACGAGCTAGCCGTCAATTCGGTCAGCTACGGCGCGCTGTCGCGAGCCGACGGATTCGTCGAGGTGACGGCCGATCTGACGGCTGCTTCCGCTGGTGAGACCGCCCTGTCGCTGACATGGGCCGAAGCCATCGGAGCCAATGACAATCAGCCCAGCGAGAAGCGTTTTGGCAGTGTCGCGCTCGAGCGCGTCGTCCCTGCGTCGCTGAACGGCACGGCGACACTTGAAATCACCAGGGACCGCCTCGAGTATCGCCTTATTGTTCCTCGCGGCAATTTCGAGACCGATTGAACGGACAACAGCCGAGCCAAAGTGGACTGATCACGGCCGCCCCGGCTTTAACCACCTATTCACCATAAAGTCCGATGCTGTTTTTCCCAGCACCGCTACGCATGACGTTTTCGATCGCAGTTTGCTGCGCAGCACGGGAGGAGTGGCTTTGACGGTTGCCGACATCAACAGGCTGGAACAGGCCGCACGCGTTTCGATGGGCGGGTTTCAGGATATCGAAGCATCCGCGATGCCATCGCCCCGTGCTTCCCTCCCGACCCTCGGCGTCGCCGCAATTGCGCTGGCCGCGGCGGTCGTCCTGGCCGCCGCGTTCCAGTTGATCTAGAGCATCGGAACCAAAGTGGCCGGCGGGTTGTGCTTGCCTCATGTTGACCTGTTTCTCGAATCAATCGCGCGCCAGCCTGCATCGCAGGAACTTTGGCGAATGTGGCCCGTTTCTTATGGCGAGAGGACCGTCGCCATGGAACACATCGCTGCCGTGCTGCTGGTCATTGGTTGTTCGAACACAATGACCGAATGCCGCGAACTGCCCGCATCGATGAGCGTGTTCGAAACCGCTCAGGAATGCACCGCCGAGCGTCCGTTCGCCCTGGGCGATGTGCAAGGCCAGGCCCCGCGCGTAATTGCCAAATGCCTGCCCGTCGATCCGGCACTGGAGGATGATTACGACCAGATCGTCTGGAATGTGCGTCCAGACGGCACGCTCGACGCTTCCGTTGAGATTTCCAACGTCGAGGTTGTTTCGAACGGCGCGCGCCCCGTAAAAGATTCTCTTAGCCAACAATAAAATCGAGCAGGCAAAACCCTTTTTCGCATGATAAGTGACGGGTGGAGCTACAAGTGAGGCCAAAGCGAGGAGTGACTCTATGCGGAAGATGATTATTGCCATGGTTGCCGTGGTCGCAGTCAGCGGTTGCAGCACCACCGAGCGGGATGTCGGCGTCGGCGCCGGTGTCGGCGCTTTGGCCGGCGGCCTGATTGACGGAGGCAAGGGTGCGCTTGTCGGCGCAGCCATCGGTGCCGGTTCCGGCTTGCTGGTGCGCAACCTGCGCAATGGCTATTGCCAGTACCGCGACAACCGTGGCCGTCTCTATACGGCTCGCTGCTGATCCGTTCAAACGCATGAGGCAATAGAAGCAGAGACCGGCTCGTCCGGTCTCTGCTTGCTTGCGCCTTCGAAAACGGTCGGTTTGCGGCAGCGTTTCAGCCCGACAGTGGAATCCTGATTTCCACGCTCAATCCGCCATCGTGAAAATCGCGATTGATCGTACCGCGCAATTCGCGTGTCACGTTCAAATCGATCAGCTTGGTGCCAAAACCGGTTTTGACAGGTGCTTCGAGCTTCTTCTGGCCAACTTCGCGCCAGTTGAGAACCAGCGTCCTATCGCGCCTGCGACCTTCGACCGACCAGTCGACCTTGAGCGAGCCGACTGAGTTGCCGGTTTCGCCATATTTCAGTGCATTCGTCGCCAGTTCGTGAAAGGTCAGGCCGAGCGCTTGCGTTGTCGTCTCGTCGAGCAGCACCTCTGGCCCCGACAATATCCCCTCGGGAAGCTCCTTGCCGAACACCTGGCCAAGCTCGATGCGCAAGAGATCGCCGAGATCGGCCTTCTGCCAGCGCGAGCGCGTCAGCATGTCCTGGGAGGCCGCCATCGCTTGCAACCGGGCCGAAAAGGAGGAGGAGAACTCGTGGACGTCGGTGGCGTGCGACGCCGTCTGGCGCGCGATCGCCAGCACCCGCGTGATCGAGTTCTTGATGCGGTGCTTCATTTCCTGCAGCATCAGGTCTTTTTCGAGCAGGCTCTTTTCCGTCGTCTCGTGAAGCAGCGAGACCGCGTCATAGGCCCGCTCCTGATAGCGTGCCACCAGCGCGATGGTGCCTGCGAGCAACAGCCCGAACAGGCCGAGCATCACCGGAATGGCGCGCGAGGAGGGTTGCGAGAAGGCGCTTGTCGGCCTGAACAGGATCGTCCACGGTCGTCCGGCGATGGTGATCTTGCGGGAAGCCAGCAGCCTGTCGCCGAAGGTCGACACCGGCGGCGTTTCCGACTGGAACAAAAGATGGTCGGCATCCACCTTGCCGTCATAGATTTCGATGTTCACCGGCAGCAGCGGCGTCCGGCTGAGCGCGGTTTGGAACAGATCGCGGGCGCGGAAGGCCGCATAAAGAAAGCCTGATGTCGAGGATCTGGACGCATCGATGCCGTCCGGCGCGGTTTCGACGTTGAGCCGCACGAAAACCAGGAAGCCGGTGAAGGTTTGCGCAGCACCTGTCTCCTGGCCTAGCTGCACGCGCCCGGTCGCGTGCTGCTGGTCGTCGGCCATCGCCTTTTCGATCGCCTCGCGCCGCACCGGGTCGGTGAACATGTCGTAGCCGATGCTGGATTGATTGGAAGCGTCGAGCGGCTCGAACAGCATGATGGGCGTACGCCACGGCAATGTCGTATCCGGATAGACGGCATGGCTGGTGCCATAGTCGTGCAGGATGGCACGCTCGACCGCTGCCTCGTCGCCGGCTCTCGCCAGTCTGAGAAAGCCTATGCCGCGCAGGCCGGCGAAATTGTCGTTAATGCCAAGCGCATCGAAAAACGCCTTGAACTCGCCCCGCGAAATGCCGCCATTGCGAGCGTCGAACAGCGCCTGGGTCGATCGCAGCAGCGACAGATGCAGGTCAATGCGGCTATCGATCCGGTTGAGCGCGTCGTCCGCCGTCGCCTCGAACTTGATGCGCGCCGCTTCCTGCGTCGCGAAATAGGCGAATCCCGCCATCGTCAGGCTGATCAGCGCGACGGCGATGAAAGCGACGGTCGGAAAGAACTTCTTCAATTGCTGCTGCGGCCCATGAACGGTTCCCGACCTTTATGGGCAAGTCCCCGCGCCAACACAATGGCGCGGCCAAACCATCATGACGGCTGGCATATCATGTCGGAGATATTTAGCCGGCTATTTAAAGCCTCAGGCTGCGATCTTCAGCGCACCTGGCCCCGGAATGGCACCGGGCGGACACTTCCCCAGGATGATCATGCCGAGCACCTCGTCCTGGGTCACGTCGCTGGTGCGCGCCGTTCCAACGACCTGACCATTCTTCATCACGCAGACGCGGTCGGCAAGCTCGAACACGTCGTGGATGTCGTGGCTGATCAGGAAGATGCCGATGCCGTCGGCCTTGAGCTGCATGACCAGTTCGCCGACCTGCGCCGTTTCCTGCGGCCCCAATGCCGCCGTTGGCTCATCCATGATCAGGATACGGGCGTTGAACAGGATGGCGCGCGCGATCGCCACCGACTGCCGCTGGCCGCCCGAAAGCTTGACCACCGGTTCCTTGAAGCGCTGGAAGCGGGGATTGAGCCTGCCCATCACCTTGCGCGCCTCGGCCTCCATGGCGCCATCGTCGAGCGTGCCCCAGCCGGTCATCAGCTCGCGGCCGAGGAAGAGGTTGGCGGCGGCGTCGACATTGTCGGCGAGCGCCAGCGTCTGGTAGATCGTTTCGATGCCGTATTTCTTGGCATCGCGCGGATTGGAGATCGAGGCCTCCTCGCCATTGACGAATATCTGGCCCGAGTCGCGCTTGTAGGCGCCGGACAGGATCTTGATCAGCGTCGACTTCCCGGCACCGTTGTGGCCGAGCAGCGCCACCACCTCGCCCGGGAAAAGGTCGATCGACGCGTCGTCGACCGCGCGAATACCACCAAAGGCAATCGAGATGTTCCGCATATCGATCAACGGCGTGCCTGTGCGAGCAGTTGTGTCAACCATGATCGCCCTTCCCTAAACGCGCTTGCGGTAGACGGTGTCGAGCCAGACGGCGATCACCAGGACGGCGCCGACGACGACGCTCTGAAGCGGTGAATCGATGCCGAGCAACACCATGCCGGACTGCAACGACTGCATCAGAAGTGCGCCCAGCATGGCGCCGAGCACCGTGCCGGAGCCGCCGGCCAGCGACGTGCCGCCGATGACGGCTGCGGCGATGACCAGCAACTCGTCCAGCGTACCCAGCGCATTGGTCGAGGCATTGAGGCGAGCCGACGCAATCGCCGCGCTGATTGCGGCCAATACGCCCATGATCATGAACACCTTCATGGTCACCCAGCGCGTGTTGATGCCGGCGAGTTCCGCCGCTTCCGGGTTGCCGCCAATGGCAAAGACATAGCGGCCGAAACGGGTGCGCCTGGTGATGAAGGTCATGACGATGCCCACTGCGACCGCAATCAGCACCGGTATGGCGATGCCATGGGCGATGAACAGCCCGCCTTCGGGGACGGTGATGCCGTTCCGCTGCGCGTATTGGCGCACGATGCCGATTGGCCAGGGATAGGAATTGGCGATCCACACGGCGCCGAGGATGGCGGCGCAGGCGACAACACCAAGCAAGCTCTCCGCCCAGACGGGACGCAGCGGAAACTTGAACCGCTTGCGCTGCGACCGGCCGTTGAGCAGCATGAAAGCGACGGCCGCACAGGCGAGAACGCCGACGATCCAGCTTGCGGTTGCCCCGATCGAGCCACGCGGCCCGCCACCCATGAGCTGGAAGGTGGCGTCGAGCGGCGCGACGGTGCGCCCGCTCGTCATCAGCCACGCCATGCCACGCCAGATCAGCAAGCCGCCCAGCGTCACGATGAAGGCCGGAACCTCGAGATAAGCGATGATGAAGCCCTGGAGCGCGCCTATCATGAGGCCGAGCACCACACCGGCAGCCAATGCGATAATCCATATCCAGGGATTTCCCACCTGGAGCCCCATGACGCGGATCAGGAATTCGGCCTGCGCCACGCCCATCACCATGCCGATCACGCCTTCGACGGAGCCCACCGAAAGATCGATGTTGCGCATCACGATGACCAGCACCATGCCGGTCGCCATGATCGCCACCGAGGAGGTCTGCACCGACAGGTTCCAGAGATTGCGCGGCGTGAGGAAAAGCCCACCCGACAGGATGTGAATTCCAACCCAGATGACCAGCAGAGCGCCGACCATGCCGAGCATGCGTATATCGAGCTCGGTTGCCTTGAGGAACCGTCCGATGGCGCTGAGCTCGGATTCGCGCGCCCGATCTTCGGCCGTGTGGGCGACCGGTGGGTTGGATGCCGTGTCGGTCATGATGTCCTCCGACCGGGTTGCCGTCTGGCGCGGATGCCGGAACAGAATGCTATTTGCTTTCCACGGTCATTTGAAGCGGAAAGCCTCTCGAAAAACGCCGCGGCATGACAGCCGCGGCGTTCGTTTCCTTGCGAAATGATCCAGATCAGTTGCAGGCCGCAACGCTGCCCGCGGCGACACCCGCGCAGACTTCGTCCTTCTTGATCCAGCCGGCGTCAATGACGACGTTGAGATTGTCCTTGGTGATGGCAATCGGCGTCAGGAACAGCGACTTGACGGCATTGCCGCCCGGCGTGGTGAAGTCCTTGACGCCCGCAATGTCGGTCATCTGCTTGCCATCAGCAAGCTGCGAGGCGATCTCGGCGGCGTTCTTGCCGAGCTCTCGCGCGTCCTTCCACACCGATACGGTCTGTGTGCCGAGCGCAATGCGGTTCAGCGCTGCATGGTCGCCGTCCTGGCCGGACACCGGGACGGATCCGGCCAAGCCTTGCGCCGTCAGCGCCGCGACGACGCCACCGGCAGTGCCGTCATTGGCGGCAACCACCGCATCGACCTTGTTGTCGTTGGCGGTCAGGAACTGTTCCATGTTCTTCTGGGCGTTGGCGGGAAGCCAGCCGTCGGTATACGCCTCGCCGACATTTTTGATCTTGCCGCTGTCGATGGCATCCTTGAGCACTTCCATGGAGCCGGCGAACAGGAAATCGGCATTCGGATCGGCGCCCGAGCCCTTGATGAAGACGTAGTTGCCTTCCGGCGCCACCTTGAACACTTCGCGGGCCTGCATGCGGCCGACTTCCTGGTTGTCGAAGGTCAGATAGAACACGTCCTTGTTCTCGATCAACCGGTCATAGCCGACGACCGGGATGCCTTCGTCCAGCGCCTTTTGCACCGCCGGCCCGATGGCCGACGCATCTTGCGCAAGGATGATGAGCGCGTTGGCGCCCTGCGAGATCAGGCTCTCGACATCGGTCAGCTGCTTGCCGGGATTGGACTGCGCATCGGCGGAAATATACTTGTCGCCGGCGGCCTCGATCGCCGTCTTCATGGCGGCTTCGTCGGTCTTCCAGCGCTCTTCCTGGAAGTTCGACCACGAAACGCCAATGACCTTGTCCTTCGCCTGTGCGACCGACGCGAGCGTCAGCGACATGGCGACCCCCGCCAGGATGGCGGCTGCGAATCTCTTCATGATAGTCCTCCCTGCGCCGCGATACGGCGCGACCAAACTGGCCCGAAGGCCGGCACAAAGGCTCTATTTTTTCGAGCCTCGAAAAAATACTGGTCCAACGCCGAAGCGCTGTCAACATCAATTCTGATGGATTTTGATGTCTCTGCCGACTTTTTTCGAGCCCCGGAATAAACAATGACAGGGCCTTCTGCTTCTGCCAGTATTTGTCGGACGCTGCCGACGGCTTCCGGTTCATGAGCGGCCGCGGCAAGAGGGAGGAAGCAAAAGAATGTCGGTTGGAATCCGTCATGACGATTTGCGTCGGCGCAACCGGGCGATGGTGATTTCGGCCGTACGCCGGGCAGGCCAGCCGTCGCGAACCGAGATCGCCGCGACCACCGGCCTCAGCCATTCGACCATATCGGCGATCTCTTCCGACCTCATCCAGGAAGGCATCCTGACCGAGAGCAAGGCGAGCGAGACCGTTTCGCTGAAACGCGGCCGGCCGCAGGTCGGCCTCAGCCTCAATCCGGAAGCGGCGGCGGTGTTGGCCGTCGTGTTGTCGCTGAATTTCCTTTCGGTCGCCGTCATCGATTATGCTGGACAAGTGGTCGCCGAGGAACAGCGCCGGCTGGACACGCTGACCATGTCGCGCGACGAGCTGATCGACGAATGTGTCGCCATCGTCCGGCGCCGGCTCGAAGATCCCGATCTCAATGTCCAAAGCGTCGCCCGCATCGCGCTGGCGATCCAGGGCATCACCGATTCCCATGCGCGCGCCATGTTGTGGTCGCCGATCACGCCGCAGACGAACATTGCCTTCGCCGACATTCTGGAACGTGAGTTCGGCATCCCGGCCATCATGGAGAACGATTGCAACATGATGGCCGTGGCGCTGCGCTGGCGCGACCCGGATCGCTACCGCGACGATTTCATCGCCATCCTGCTCTCCCACGGCATCGGCATGGGACTGGTGCTGAAGGGCGAACTGTTCACCGGCACCCATTCCTCAGGCGGCGAATTCGGCCACATGATCCACCGGCCGGGCGGCGCGCTTTGCCGCTGCGGGCGGCGCGGCTGCGTCGAGGCCTATGCCGGCAACTACGCCATCTGGCGCAATGCAAGGCAGTTGAGCGAGAACGCCGAGCCGGTCGCCGATGTCAGCGACGCCGAGATGCGGGCACTGGCGGCCCGGGCGCGCCAGACGGACGGACCGGAGCGCGAAGCCTACCGCAAGGCCGGCGAAGCGCTCGGCTTCGGGCTCGGCAGCCTGTTCGCGTTGATCGATCCGGCGCCGGTCGCCATGGTCGGCGCCAGCGCTGCCGCCTTCGACCTGATCGAGCCGGCCCTGCGCGAGGCCATCGCTCAGACCGCCGGCGGTCAGTATTCGGGTTCGATTTCCTTCGACACCGAGCCGAACGAGCTGCCGCTGATCCGCGAAGGCTGCGCCATGCGGGCGCTGAGCTTCGTCGACCAGGAGATTTTCGCGCCGGGCGCGCAAGGGAAGTCCGGCACGGCCAGGAAGCACGTGGCCTGAATGGAAGAACGCAGCTTGAATTCAGGCAGTCTGTTCAGTCTTCCCTGATCGCATAGCCCGCGCCGCGGATGGTGCGGATGACATCGGGCATGCGGCCATTGTTGACCGCCTTGCGCAGCCGGCCGACATGGACGTCCACCGTGCGCTCGTCGATGTAGATCGTCTCGCCCCAGACATTGTCGAGCAACTGGCTGCGCGAGAACACCCGACCCGGGTGCCGCATCATGAATTCGAGCAGCCGGAATTCGGTCGGCCCGAGCCGGATCTCGCTCTTCTTGCGATAGACCCTGTGCGATTCGCGATCGAGCATGATGTCACCGACCTTCAGCACGCTGGACAGCACTTCGGGCTTGGCACGGCGCAGCAGCGCCTTGACCCTGGCCATGAATTCCGGTGTCGAGAACGGCTTGACCAGATAGTCGTCGGCCCCGGTCGAGAGGCCGCGCACCCGGTCGCTTTCCTCGCCGCGCGCGGTCAGCATGATGATCGGCAGCCGCTCGGTTTCGGGACGCACGCGAAGGCGACGGCAAAGCTCGATGCCCGAAACCGCCGGCACCATCCAGTCGAGCACCAGAAGATCGGGCACGTTTTCCTGAAGCCGGATTTCGGCCTCGTCGCCGCGCGTCACCACCTCGACCTGATAGCCTTCGGATTCCAGATTGTAGCGAAGGAGGACGCCCAGCGGCTCTTCGTCCTCCACCACCATGATGCGCGGCGCGATCATCGGCCGGTTACCCCTGTCATGTCGCCGACGCCGACATCGTCGTTTCGTCGAGCTTCGGCCGATCCGCCGGCAATTGCTGCCCGGTCACGACATAGTAGGCGTTTTCGGCGATGTTGGTGACATGATCGCCGATACGCTCGAGATTCTTGGCGCAGAACAGAAGATGCGTGCAGGCGGTGATGTTGCGCGGGTCCTCCATCATGTAGGTCAGGAGTTCGCGAAAAACCGCCGTGTATTTCACGTCGATCTTCTCGTCGGCGGCGCGCAGCTCTTTCAACGCGCCGGCGTTGCGCGACACATAGTGCTCGACCACGCCGCGGAGCTGCTCGAGAACGAGATCCGCCATCGCGTCGATACCGTGCGAGAGATTACGCGGCGTGGCGCTCTGCCCGACGGCGCTGACCCGCTTGGCTATGTTCTTGGCCAGGTCGCCGATGCGCTCGAGATCGCCGGCCATCCGGATTGCGCCAACCACGGCGCGCAGGTCTTGCGCCATCGGCTGCCGCTTGGCGATCAGCGTGATCGCGCTGTCGTCGAGTTCGCGCTGCCGCGCATCCATGATGGCGTCATCCGAGACGACGCGCTGCGCCATCGCATTGTCTGACGCAAGCAACGCGCGGATCGACGCTGCGACCATCGCGGCGGCGAGCTCGTCCATGTCGCGGATCAGCCTGTCGATGTGCTCCAATTCCTCGTCGAAAGATGCGACGGTATGTTCACCCATGATACTGTCCTCGTGCTCGAAAATTCGCCGGACCGCTTAGCCGAACCGGCCGGTGATGTAGTCCTGGGTGCGCTTGTCGTCGGGGTTGGTGAACATCTTGTCGGTCGCGCCCTCCTCGACCAGATAGCCGAGATGGAACATCGCCGTGCGTTGCGACACACGCGCTGCCTGCTGCATCGAATGGGTGACGATGACGATCGTGTAGTTCTGGCGCAGTTCGTCAATCAGTTCCTCGACACGGGCGGTGGCGATCGGATCGAGCGCCGAACAAGGCTCGTCCATCAGGATCACTTCCGGCGACACAGCGATGGCGCGCGCAATGCACAGACGCTGCTGCTGGCCACCGGAAAGGCCAGTGCCCGACTCGAGCAGGCGATCCTTGACCTCGTTGAACAGGCCGGCCTTCTTCAGGCTCGATTCGACGATGCCGTCCAACTCCGCCTTGCTCCTGGCCAGACCGTGAATGCGCGGACCGTAGGCGACGTTTTCGTAGATCGACTTCGGAAACGGGTTCGGCTTCTGGAACACCATGCCGACGCGAGCTCGCAGCTCGACGACATCGATTTTCGGGTCGTAGACATCCTCGTTGTCGAGCGTGATCTTGCCGCTTACCCGCGCGATGTCGATCGTGTCGTTCATTCGATTCAAGCAACGCAGAAAGGTCGACTTGCCGCAGCCCGATGGGCCGATCAACGCCGTCACCTGGTTCTCGCGGACATCGAGATCCACGTCGAACAGAGCTCGCTTCTCGCCGTAATGAACGGAGACCTTTTCGCCCTTCATCTTGATCGAAGGCTCGTTGGTTCCGCTACTCAGTTTCTGCTCGACGCTGGCTTCCGTCATGATGTTCATATCCTCTACTCCTTACCAGCGCCGCTCGAAGCGCCTGCGCAGTATCACCGCGATGGCATTCATGATGACCAAAAATACCAGCAAAATCAAAATCGCCGCCGAAGTCTTCTGCTGGAACCCCGCTTCAGGAAAATCGGCCCACATGAATATCTGCACCGGCAGGATCGTCGCGGGATCGGTGAAGCCACCGGGAATGTCGACGATGAAGGCGACCATGCCGATCATCAGCAACGGCGCGGTTTCACCCAGCGCATGCGCCATTCCGAGGATGGTGCCGGTCATGATACCCGGCATCGCCAGCGGCAGGACGTGATGGAATACGGTCTGGACCTTGGACGCTCCGATGCCAAGCGCCGCCTCGCGGATCGACGGTGGCACGGCGCGCAGCGAAGCGCGTGAGGCGATAATGATGATCGGCAGGGTCATCAGCGCCAGCACCATGCCGCCGACCACCGGGGCCGAGCGCGGCAGGCCGAAGAAATTCAGGAATACGGCAAGTCCAAGCAGGCCGAAGACGATCGAAGGCACCGCCGCCAGATTGTTGATATTCACTTCGATGATCGTCGTCAGCCGGTTCTTGGGCGCAAATTCCTCAAGATAGATCGCCGCCGAAACGCCGATCGGGAAGGCGATGGCGAGCGTTACGATCATGGTCAGGAACGATCCGACGACCGCGCCCCAGATACCGGCCAGTTCCGGCTCGCGGCTTGCGCCGGTGAAGAAGAAGATCGAGTTGAACCGGCTTTCGATCAGGCCGGCGCTCTTCAGCGTATCGAGCCAGACGATCACCTTGTCCGAAATCTTTCGCGATGCTTCCGGCGTGTCGATGACCCGCAGGAATGCCTGGCCGCTCGCGGCTGGCGCCGTGCTGTCCAGCGCCTCGATCACCGTGCCCTTTGCGACCGCCGTTCCGTTGGCCCCAGGCGACAGCGCGGTCAGCTTGACCGTGCCGCCATTGAACGCGACCAGCAGCGACGACGCGCCGCTCGTCAGCGTGAGCATGCCGTTTTCGCCCTCGGTCGCACCATGGCCGCGCGCCAACGCCAGCATGGCATCGTCGCCGAAGGTCAGATCGATGTCGCCGCTGCTTTGCGAAGGCGTGACGCTTGTCGAAATCGCCTCGTCCGAACCGACGTCGGCAAGCAAACCCTTGAGATAAAGGTCGGCAAAATCGTCAAGTGGAACCGCGTAGTCCACAGTTCCTCCGAGCATCCCCGGATCAGCAGCGATATCTTTGCGCAGGAACACGCCTGTGCCCGTGGAAATCAGTCCGCGCAGCAGGCGCTTGTCCTGACGGCTCGTCACATCCGGAAATTTTGCCGTAAGCGCTTCCTGGGCGATGGCGTCGTAGTTGACGGCGTCGAGTTTCGCCGGGTCTACCTTGGCCGCCGAAAGATCGATCGGCAGCGTCAGATAGTTCTGCCGCAGCGCCGGGATCGCCTGCGTGACGATCGTCGACAAGAGCAGCACAAGGAACAAGCCGGCCAACGCGACGGCTGCGGCGCCAAGCCATTTGAACCACGTTTCCGCGCGGTAACGGCCCTTCAGCCGTGCCTTCGCGGCATCGTCGGTATGAATGCTGACCGGCCGTCTGCCGGCGCCGAATGACGCGATCGCATCAGTCATATTGCTCTCGGTATTTCTGGACGACGCGCAAAGCGACGATGTTGAGGGTAAGCGTGATGCAGAACAACACCAGGCCGAGCGCGAAGGCTGCAAGCGTCTTGGCGCTGTCGAATTCCTGATCGCCCACAAGCAGCGTCACGATCTGCACCGTCACTGTTGTGACCGCTTCGAGCGGGTTGGCCGTGAGGTTTGCCGCCAGCCCTGCGGCCATGACCACGATCATTGTTTCACCGATCGCGCGGCTGACTGCGAGCAGCATCGCCGAAACGATGCCCGGAAGGGCCGCCGGAAGGATCACCTTGCGGATGGTTTCAGACTTGGTCGCGCCGAGGCCGGCGGAACCGTCCCTCAGGGATTGCGGAACGGCGTTGATCACATCGTCGGAAAGCGAGGAAACAAAGGGAATGATCATGATGCCCATGACCACGCCTGCGGCGAGCGCGGATTCTGACGCAACGTTGAGACCCAGGCTTTCGCCCAGACCACGGAAGTAGGGCGCAACCGTCAGCGCAGCGAAGAAACCGTAGACGACGGTCGGAATGCCAGCAAGGATTTCCAATACCGGCTTTGCGACCGCGCGGACGCTTTTGGAGGCGTAATCCGAAAGATAGATCGCAGCCATCAGCCCGATAGGCGCAGCTACCAGCATGGCAATGAAGGTGATGAGCAACGTGCCGGCAAACAGCGGCACCATGCCAAAAATGTCCTGGTTGACCGCCCCGGCTTCCGCTCCGGCGCCGGTGAAGGCGCTCTGTGGCGACCAATGCGTGCCGAACAGGAACTTATAGAGCGGCACCTGTTGGAAGAACCGCAAGGATTCAAAGATGAGCGACAAGACGATGCCGATCGTCGTCAGGATCGCGACCGCCGAACAGGTGATCAAGAATGCGCGAAGAACGCGCTCGACCACGTGGCGCGCCCGGTAGGCCTGTGCGATGCGCGAATAGGCCCAGTAAAATCCGGACGCGGACAGTATGAGCGCGATCCCCCAGATGATCCAGGCGCTGGTCGCATGGATCGATTTGTAGACGGCCGCGGCCGCCTCTTTCGTGGGATCGGCGAAGCCGACAAGCCCGCCAAAGGCCATCGCGCGAGCGTCGCGGATGAAAGCTTCGACCTGCGGAATGCCCATTCCCGACAGCTCGGCGGAGAAGCGGTCGGCAATGATCGACGATTCAATTCCCGGCGTCACCATCGACCACAGCACGATCGCAAGCAGCGCGGGACCGGCGGCAAAAAGCGCCAGGAACATGCCATGCTGGCCAGGCAGCGAATGCAGCCGGGCGACGTCGCCATTGACACTGGCAATGGCGCGTGTGCGGCCTATCCAATAGGCCGCAGCAGCCAGAACTAACAGAAGAACAACGAGATAACCGACCATGATTCAGGACGTCCCCTCGACCGCCGGCCATTCACCGGCTCAAAGCACGGGACGTTGGTCCCGCGCTTTGTGCTTTAGAGCATGAGGGTCAGAGCGGATATTTGCCCGGACCCCGAAAAAATCAGGAGCCCATGCCCTTCAGGGCCTTGGCGTTTTCGGCCCACGTGGCGCGCTCGGCGTCCGGCAGCGGGATCAGGCCCTTGTCGGCCAGATAACCCTCAGGACCCCATGCACCCTCCGAGGTGTACTCTGCGATGAACTCTTGCATGCCGGGGATGACGCCGACATGCTCTTTCTTGGCATAGATAAAGAGCGAGCGGGAAACGCCGTACTTGCCGGATGCGATGTTTTCGAAGGTCGGCTCGACGCCGTCGACCTTGTGGCCCTGCAGCTTGTCGGCATTCTGGTCAAGGAACGAGAAACCAAAGATGCCGAACGCATTGGGGTTGGCTTCCAGCTTCTGGACAATCAGATTGTCGTTTTCGCCGGCCTCGACAAAAGCGCCGTCTTCGCGGATTTCGCCGCAGCCCTTTTCATTAGCCGCCTTCACCTCTTCCTGGCAGGCCGCATCCATGACGAGTTCAACGAACGCGTCGCGCGTGCCAGACGTGGGCGGCGGGCCAAGCACTTCGATCTTTGTCGCGGGAAGCGACGCATCGACATCCGACCAGTTCTTGTAGGGGTTGGCGACGACCTTTCCGTCAACTGCGACATTCTTGGCGAGCGCCTTGAAAACCTGTTCCTTGGTCAGATCAACGACAGTCCCTGCCTTCGAGTTGGCGAGCACGATGCCGTCGAAGCCGACCTTGATCTCGACCGGCGTCACGCCGTTTGCCTTGCAGGTTTTAAGCTCGCTGTCCTTGATGGCGCGCGAGGCATTGGTGAAGTCGGCGGTATTTTCGCCGACGCCCTGGCAAAACAGCTTCATGCCGCCGCCGGTGCCGGTCGATTCGACGACCGGGGTCTTGATCTGTCCGCTCTGGCCGAGCTTTTCGGCGACAGCCGTCGTGAAGGGGAACACTGTGGACGAACCGACGATTTGAATCTGGTCGCGCGCGGCGGCATAACCAGCCGACGCGGCGAGCGCAAGCGCCGCGGCCGACGCCGTAAGGAGGAATTTCTTCATGTGGCCTGCTCCTGTTCGGAATATGGTCTCTCGGCGCCATTCCTTCGGCGCCCGCTGAGGCCAATAGCCCCCGATTATAACAGTCGCATGACAGTTTGATGTCAGCCCGGTAACGCCGCACAGCCATGTCGAAAGGGAAGCGCCGCGGGTCTCGCCGGCACAGCCGTGGTTTGCCGCTAGAATCAGCAGCTTGCACGGTTTCCAGCCGGCATTTCCTCGGACAGGCGGTGCAAATTTGCGTCGAAAAAGAAAATCCGGGCGGGAGCGCGTTGCATGCGGCCAAAGGAGGTCATGGCCGCGCCATCGCCGAAACAGGTCCGTTGGGGTAAATCTGATCCTGTTTCTTGCCGGCGGTCGCTGCTCCCGCCCGTAACTGGAGGGCGGAACTCGAATGTGCTTATTGTCCCAACCCGGCGCACGCTTTGGTATGGTGCGATCGCACCATAGTCTCGTCCGCAATGCGTCGCCGAATCTCAGCTGAATTTCTTGCAGCCTGACCGGATGCCTATCCCGCGTTGCGCTGGATTTCTCCGTCCGCGCCGAGCCAGCGCTCGACCTTTTCGAGCAAGGCCCTGGGGCTGATGGGCTTGGGCAGGTAATCGTCCATGCCCGCCTCCAGGCACCGTTCGCGATCACTCTTCAGCGCGTGCGCGGTGACGCCGACGATCGGGACGTGCGTGCCGGTCTCTTCTTCCAGCCGCCGAACAGCGGCGGTCGCGTCGTGGCCGTTCATCTCAGGCATCGAAACATCCATCAGGATCATGCGCGGATTGAGCCTGCCGAAGGCATCGAGCGCCTTGCGGCCATTGCCGACGATCTCGAAGCCGTAGCCGGTTTCGCCGAGAATCTGAGTGAAAACCATTTGGTTCACCTCGTTGTCCTCGGCAACGAGGATGTTCAGCCGATGCCCGGTGGCCTGCCGGCGTGCTGGTGCGGGGACGAACCGGTGGCGGCTGCAGCAGCGCCCGCCCGGACGCGGCTCCGTATACGGGCAGCGGCGGTTGCACCGGCGATGACTGCGCCATGTCGTTCTCGGAACCGCCGGCCGGCGGCGCGCCGGAATGTGCCCCACAAGCATTAACGTTCCGCTAACCTTAACGGACCGTGACCAGTGCATCGGATTTGGAATTCGCTCGTTGCGCCGCTCCAAGCTGGGGCGAATTCGCATTCGCCACACTGCAGCGCCGCGCCTCGTTTCGGGCGCGCTACGGACGCTGCGGCCCTTTGATTTTGCCCGCGATATTCCGACGGTTGCCGCTAGAACCGAAGCGGCGTTACAATCCCGCAAGGGTGTTGCCGATGTTGGGACGGATTCTGCCTTTTTTGCTGTGCCCGATGCTGCTGTTCGGGAGCGGCTGCTCGCGCAGTTATGACGGCACCGTCGTCATTCCAAGGCCGCTCGATGTCCGGCGGTTCTGGGACAGGCCGCCGCAGCAGGCGCAAGCCGAACAGCCGCAGTTGCAGACCGATGTGTTTCCTGTGGCGCCCGAAACGCCGAAAAAAGCCGAGGTCCGCAGAACCAACGCCCCCGTGGCGCCGAGAAGGCAAATCACCAGGATTTCCAAAGATCCGCCGACGCCGTCATCCGAGCCGGCAAAACCGCTCACTTGCAGGAATATCAGCCAACCCGGAAAACGGGTCCGCATGGTCTGCGAATAGCCGACCGGCATTGCGGTGACCTGAACTCCACGGGGTCAGTTTTCGGGGAAGAAAGCCGGTCCGACCACCCTTACCGGCCGCGTTGCGGTCAATTTTTCGATCGACTGATGCTGGGCGGCGCCCTTGGCTTCGGCAGTGGGAGCCCCGAGATCCGGAGCTTTGGCATCGGGTCCGAGAATTTCCGCAACGGCGCCAAGATCCGGCTTTGTCGTCGGCAATGGAATGATGGCGTTGGCCATGTTGGCGGGTGTTACCGTCCGCGCCCTGAGTTCGGCGACCCGCCGGGAATACCGCTTGACGCTACAAGCCTTGAAATTGGCGTCGTCGCGGTACCGGAAAGCGGCCGCAAGCTCCGTATAGGGTTTTCGCGTCTCGAGAGCGACCATCGCCTCGGTCTCGAGGCTGGCATCCTCCAGCGTATAGAGGTCGACACCGGGATCGTCGCAAATGTAGCGGCACTGATCGACGGTCTCCTTCAGATCGTCTCTTTTGGCGAACTGCGATTTTGGCGCGGGGAAGAAATATCCGTCCGACAGGCGCACGCAAAACAGCATCGGGCTGCCAGCATATTTCAGGCCAGCGGACTGGGTTTTGGCTGCCGAACGCTGGTCCTGCTGCTGCTCTTTCTGCCGATTCTGTTGCTTGGCGGTGGGCGCGCAGCCCAGGGCGGCGAACCTGGCCCGCAGGCCGGCTGTATTCCTGCCCGCATTCGATGCGGCCGCGATCTGGCGTTGCACCTCTGCCTTGCTCCTGACGAGATCGGCACAAGGGTTGAAGAAGAACCCGACCAGCGAACTTTTGGCCGAACATTGGCGCTGTTTCTCCAACCGTTGGATCGCAACAAGCTGCCGGCGAAACTGCGCAAGCTGCGGGCTCGACCCGCCGCCGCGTTCGGCCGAACGCATTTGGCTTTTGATCGCGCTGCAACTATCCGCGTATGAAGAGAAAGTGCCGAGCATAAATGCCGTCACCAATACCGGCACAAGAAACATGTCAGACCAGAAGCGTGTCATTGGAGCGACCATTGCCATTGTTTCTGCCGATAACCTGGAACCGCATTCTTTGTTGATGGTGAATAAGGGTTCTCTAAATGAGCACCACCTAATTCCAGCGAGATTGCAGTTTCAAGAGACTTTAATACTAGTGTATTACATGTATTCGCGTAAATTCAATATTGCACTTTGTTTCAAGATTGAGACGAAACCAAAAACAACGCCGGCTACCCGCGCCACTGCCGAAAATTTGACCAGACTGGCAGGTTTCGGACTCCTCGATCGACCGGTGAATTTCCGATCAATCCGGCGTTACCGGCAGTTTCGCACTGAAACCTTTGTCCTGTCTTCGGCGTTAAATGGCCATTGCAGCGCCGCGCGTCCCTTTGGGCGAAAGGCCGCTGTAACGTTTTGATTTGGCGCATGGTCCTTTCCGGTCTTGGGCCATGCGCTGGACGGTCAAAGGAGACGCGCATGTCGATTCACTTCACTGTCTCGGGCCTGACCAGAAATCTGTTTCATTCGCTTGGACTGGACCATGAGCGCGCGCCGAGACCTCTCAGTCCTGAGCAAAATCTTTTGCTGGAATGCTATCTGTCCGGCCAGATTCCGGAATCGGCCTGGAGCGACTACGTCTTCGAGACACCGGAATTGGCACGCCATGTCAACGCGAGGCGCGGGCAGCACTAGTGCATGTCGCCCAAAAGTGCGCAGCGGTTTTGGGATAACGACATGCATAAAAACAAAGGCTTAAAGCACGTCGATTGAATCCGTTTCAACGCGACGCGCTTTAACATCTCGTACCGGAATTCGGCCCGATCGCTTTGGGATGGCGCCACCGGACTACGCGTGGCTGAATGCGCCCGCCCGGAAACGAGCGGGCCTTTGCTTGGGGGTGACGCCCGATTACTGTTTGGGCGAGCTGAATTGCAGGGTGAAGATGTTGCCTGCAATCCCTTGGGCGAGCGCCGGCGAAAAGCTCAGCGGCAAGCAGTCTTCCACGGCGGCGATCGCGGCATCGACAAAGGATTGCCGTGCCTTCGCGTCGCCGGTCACGTTGATGGCAGCCGGCCTGGGCGGGCCGATCAGCGTGCCATTGCGCTTGAAGCTGAAGCTCAACGTGACGGTTGAATTCCCGGCATCTGCCGGCGGGGTCCAGCACGCCTGGATCGCAGCCCCGACATCATCCATGGTGTTGAGCGATGCGGCATTCGATTGACAGGTGGCGACTGCCAATATCGCGCCCGCAATCACGCACAGCCCTGCAGCGCGTTTCATTGCAAGTCCTCGTCCTTCCGCCTTGCCCCACAGCGATATGGTACGGACAATGGCGACGATGACAATATGTTTTGCAAGGGCTTGATGCCCGGCAACCGCGAAGTCAGGCCGCAGTTTCCCGGGCGCAATGGCCCTTGAAAGCAAAAAGGCCGGCACATGGCCGACCTTTCCTTCCCACCTCGCCCGCGCCAGTACATCCGTGGTCACGAGTTGGGGTGAATTGCCGATCAGTAGATAGGGCTTTGATTAACAAATCCTTAGCTGGCGGGGCTGCTCACCGACGCGTCCTGGCCAACCCTGATCGGCGTTTTCGTGATGAATGCGGAAAGTCGTTTTTAAAACCAGCACAGACTATTAATCGTTGTGCACCAACATGTTGGCGCGTGAGACATATCGAAGTAACTATCGTATTCTGGAAGTCGATTTATGGCCGTGCTTGGCGCCCTCCCTCCCGACGTTCTCTGTCGACCAATTCGCGAAGCTGATTGGGAAGGGGTGGTCGACTGCCTGTGCCGGGGCTTTCCGAAGCGTGACCGGAATTACTGGATACAGGCGCTGACCCGTTTGTCGCAGCGGCCTGCCGTCGCCGAGTTCCCACAATACGGCTTGGCTTTGGAGAAGGCTGGTCGGATCGTTGGCGTTGTGCTGACCCTATATACCCGTTATCGCGGGCAGGAAGGCGACGAAGTCCGCTGCAACCTTTCAAGCTGGTCCGTCGACGCGGAATCCCGTCCCTATGGCGCCAAATTGGTTACGACGATTCTCAAGCAAAGGGACGTGACCTACACGAATATTTCGCCGGCGCCCGCGACATTAAAGGCTAACTGGGCGCTCGGCTTTCGCCCCCTTTCCACCGGACAATTCGCCTTCTTGCCGGCTTTGAATTCAGTGCCGCGGTCATATCGCGTGCTCGAGGCTCGTCCCGATCTTGCGGAAATGGCGATGCTGCCCGACAGTGAGAGATACATACTCTCGGAACACTCCGCGCTGGGCTGCATGTCATTGATTTGCATTTGCGACGGCGTGGCGTTTCCTTTCGTATTGATGCCGCGCCGAATATTGCGTGGTCTTGTCCCGTGCTATCAGGTCATCTATTGCCGCTCCCTCGCGGATTTGAGCCGGTGCGCCGGCGCTGTGGGGCGCTTTCTCTTGCGAAGCGGCATCCTGCTTTGCGTGGTCGACGCCAAGGAGCCGATTGCAGGTCTGCACGGGCGGTACCGCCACAACAGGGGGCTGAAATATTTCAAGGGCCCCAAACCACCCTCGCTTGGAGATCTGACGTTCACCGAGCTTGTGATATTCGGTCCCTGAACGACAAGCGCAACAACCTGTTGGGCTCTGGCGATGCCGAAAGTGAACCCCCGCCTTGGGCGAGGGTTCCATTTTTGAAGCTACGATCTGCTACTGAACAGGGGCGGTCTGAGCTGGCGGGGTTGCGGGTGCCGGCGTCATCGTGTCGGCTGGAGGTGGCGGCAATTGGCCAGCGGTCGTCGCCTGCGTTCCTCCTGATTGAGTTTGGTCACACGCCGCCAGGGCAGCAAGCGCCAAACCGAACGCGGCGAATAAAGGTAGTTTGCGGGTCATGTACAGTCCCTTCTATGGACGCCACCCGCGCGGCCCCATCATCGGGACCCATGCCCCCAGGTCAACCGTCGCTTCTTCGTCGACGCTTCAAACATTCTTACGTCCAGTAAAAGGCAGGGCTTTCGACCTCTGTTTTAGGTCGGCTTAGGAAGCAACCGTTAGAGCGAAAGCCTCACGCCTCGGCCTGTGACTTCACATAGGCGATATAGCCGCGCACGTCGCTGGCCGGCTCCGCGTAGGCCTTGCCGAGCTTCTTCTCGATCGCCGCCATATATTCCTTTGCCCATTGGGGCAGCGCGTAGTCGATGACGGCGAGGAATTCGAGCGTCGCCGCTAGACGAATGTCGGCGATCGATGGGTTCTTGCCGCCGATGAACGGCTTGCCGTTCCTGAAGAAGCTGTGAAAGACCTCCAGCGGCTCGGCAATTGCGGCCGCCGCGGCCTTCTGGGCCTCCGATTTCCTGTCGGGGTGGGCGTCGCTGTGGCCGACCTCGCCGGCATATTGCGGGAAGTTCAGCGCAGGATAGGTGGCGCGCGCCACATAGGGGTAGAGCGTGCCGATCAGGTAGAACATGGCGCTGTCGATCATTGCCCGCTTGGCCGGCGCCTTCGGATATAGTTTCTCCAGCCCATGCTTGTTGGCGAGATACTGCATGATGGCGCAGCTTTCCCACAAGACGCCTCTCGGCAGGCCCTTGTCCTCGATCATCGGCGTCAAATGGGCTGGGTTTCGCGCCATGTATTCAGGCGAGCGCGTGTGGCCCCATACGTCGGTCTCGGAATGATCCAGCCCCGCCGCCCGCGCAAACACCCGAACGCTCATATTATTGACGCTCGGCTTCAGCATGCTGAGCGTCAGTCCGGGCTTCTTCGCTGATTTCGCTACGGCCATCCGCGCGGACTTCGCGGATGCCTTGGCTGCAGGTTTTGCGGCGGCTTTCGTTGCCGACTTGGCGGAAGCTTTCGACGCCTTCGCTGCAGGCTTTGTTGCGGCCTTGGCAGCTGGTTTCGTAGCGGCCTTGGCGGCCGGCTTCTTCGCACTCTTCGTTGTCGTCTTTGCCATTGAGTTCCTCCCTCGGGGTTGCTGTCGTCAGTATGGATTTTTCGGTGTCCGGTCGTCCGACAAGGTTGCGCGGGAGCGCTCGACCAGCGCCTGGATCGCGTCGGCGAGATGCACTTCGGCTATTGCGTAGTCGCCGCGCCCAACGCGGATTTTGTGCGCCTGCATCAGAACGTCGGCGTGGGTGAAGCCCGCCGGCGGCTCGAAACGGTAGGAGGCGAGCTCGATCAGCAGGCCGAGCGGATCCTCGAAATAGATCGAATCCATAAAACCGCGATCCTTGACGCCGCTATGCTTGATGGCGCGCTCGTCGAGCCGGGCGACCGCCTGCAGAAAGGTAACGCGCGACACCGCAAACGCGATGTGATGGACGCAGCCCAGATCGGTCGGCGTGCGCCGTTTCTCCGGCGTGCGGCTCTCGTCGGTGAAGATGGTGATCAGCCGGCCATCGCCCGGATCGAAATAGAGGTGGCTTTCGCTGGCCTTGTCGAGGTTGGGCTGCTCGAAGATGAAAGGCATGCCAAGCACGCCTTCCCAGAAATCGATGGAGGTCTGACGCCCGGCGCCGACCAGCGTGATGTGATGGACGCCCTGCGATTGCAGTTTTTGCATTGGCCCTCTCCCTAGATCTTCTCGTTCCCGACGAGCGTCGATCTATTCGCTGCGCGACAGATTCGTCCCGGCGGCGTTCTGCGCACCGTCCTGGACCTTTAGCCCCATTACATGCCGCGATGCTAATTCAATTGAGGGCGCCGCGCCAGAAGTGGCGACTCCGGCCGTGACCGACGGCGATACCCGTGACGCAAATGCTTTGAAATTCTTGGTACGCCCAAGGGGAATCGAACCCCTGTTCCCGCCGTGAGAGGGCGTCTACTGAGACCAAGCCAGTTCACCTTAACGGCCACGACCTGCGCGACATGCCCTGGAGCATCGGCGCGAGCTGCTTGCTGGTTTGATTTCGGCGGGAAGTCGCATCCAATTCAGTCAGTCTCTTCCGGGGGAAGCCAAAGCAATCTTTCATCTGCTTGATCAAGCCGGTCTGGAGGGGATGGTCTCGAAGCGCTGTGGCAGCAAGTATCGCAGCGGGCGGTCGATCAACTGGCTGAAGGTGAAGTGCTGCACCGTCGACGAATATGAACTGCTGGGCGTCGAGCGTGAGGCTGGCAAGCCAGCATTCGCCCTCATGGGGGAGATCGGCACGCGCAAATATGTCGGGTCGGCTTTCATCAATTCAAGCCGAGCGATCCCGCGAGCGGCTATGGAAGCGAGTCCAGGAGCATGCCGGGCCGCCGCCGAAGGGCATGAAGCGGCCGGCTACGCAATGGGTCAAGCCGGGGCTGATCGGCCGTGTCAAGCACCTACGCGGCGAGGACGACTTGCGGCACGCGTCGTTGCAGGATTTCAGGGACGAAGGAACTACGGAATGAGCACCCGCGGTACGAACTTCTTGCACAAATGGCTGAGCAACGGCCTGCCTGAGAGCCATCTGCCTTCACAAAAGGTAGCATCGTCTTAGCTCCAGATGAACGCGAGGAAGAAACCGGCAATAGCAATTGCCGAGATGACATTGGGCCATAAGGCATCGTTGGCCGGTTTGGCTGGCTTGTACCTGTGCCCCGTGCGGGGCAGCAGGTCCGGATCGTAGCGCACGTGGCGCTTAAGGTCGTATTTGATTGGCCGTTTCATCGCGGGCCTTGACCACCAGCGAGCTTAAGAGGAGGCGCTGTGCTGGCTGACCAAAAACTTGCGCTCAAGGCAACGGAATAGCATCATTCGAACGAACACTGTTCGTCATGACGAGTAGGGAAGTGAATGCGGTCGGCGGCGCTTTCAAAGCTCTAACCGCGCGTTCTGGCTTTCGGTTCTGGCGCGCTTTCCGACGGATTTTCAGTCAACTTTTCAGATCGCCGAT
The DNA here is from genome assembly GCF_003952585.1 of Mesorhizobium sp. M6A.T.Cr.TU.016.01.1.1. Taxonomy (NCBI): domain Bacteria; kingdom Pseudomonadati; phylum Pseudomonadota; class Alphaproteobacteria; order Hyphomicrobiales; family Phyllobacteriaceae; genus Mesorhizobium; species Mesorhizobium sp. M6A.T.Cr.TU.016.01.1.1. The sequence continues at coordinate 2,722,090 of NZ_CP034452.1, read as the reverse complement.
CCCTTGCCAACAGGGACTTCTTTTTTCTCGCCGGCAGCTCATCGCCCTCAGCGGTCGCGCGGCCATGCTTCGCGGCAATCGCATAGTCGGCTCTGTTCGTTCGATAGTCTTTTTTTGCACAGCTATCTCCCGATTCAGAAGATTAACGCGGCATAGCGCCAGGCAGTTTTGAAGGTCGCTAATGTGCGAGACAACGCGCTTCGCTCTGGCGGGGACGGCCCAGCGGCTTGGGGGAGGCCGCTGGGCCTGACCAGCGAGCCTTCGGGGGGCGCTCACCTAGCTGGGAGAATACATGCGCTCAAGCTAATGGAATCGAAACATGCGAACGAAGTACGTGGCGGTAATTCCGCTGTGTAGAAGCCATAAAGGTGCCCCGCAATGGGTCAATACGTCTGGCACCCCAATTGCACGGTCAGCGATGCCGGGTACCCCAATGCACGGCACTCATGGGGCCCGTCGCTTCGCAAATGTAGCGGCGGGTCTATCTACATACAGGTCGCGTCCCAGCCTACGCGCTGCCGGGTTCGCTTTCCTCGTCGATCGCTCGGACTGGCAGATAGGCGTTGGTTTCCAGCCATTCGCGCAGCACGATCTGAATGAGTTCCGACCGGCCAATTTTCATTTCAGCCGCGATGGAACTGAGGGCGTCCTCAGTTGCGGGCTCCAGCGGCACGCCGGAGACGTTTCTAAGCATCAATGCAGCGCGACGTAGGATGATCTGCTTAGTCAAGAGATTGCTAATATAGGTGACGCTTCATCCAATCGATGGACGAAGCCCATCAAAGGCCGGTGCTAATTTGATGCATGTCGCGACCTTACTTAGCCCCGAGCCACCTTGCTATCGCTATCTTCGCGATCAGCGTCAGCTATGCCGAAGCCGCGGACCGTAAGGTCGAAACCGCGACGCTCGGTACGTACGCCAATTCGAAGAATTTGCCGGTTTGCACCGCGTCAAGCTCACTCTTCGAAGTCCTCGGTGACAAGTGTTTTCTCGTCAAAGGTTCGATGATCTATGGCGACATCGCGGAGCTGTCCCAGATAGTCACTTTGAGCTGGTAGCCATGAGGCTCGCGACCCTCCACCTTGAAACTGCGAGATACGGCGACGTTTATCGCGCCGCAAGGCTCACGAGGCTAAGGCAGCAAGTGATCCGGCACATCAAGCGCACTGACGCCTCGGCTCAAAAAGTCGAGCAAGCGCTGGCTAGGTTGGCCGAAGCAAACGCACCCATGGACCGGCTCGCGCGGCATCAGTAGGGCCACGCTCATGCACGCCTCCGCATCGGCACGATGTGCGGCGGGTTGTTGGGTTGCTGCATGTTGCGTTCCCTCTACATCCGTTTCGCGATGCCTGGGATGGCGCTGGTGATCTTGGCGGTCGGGCGTGCTTGACGGTGTAGGCCACTGCTGCGACGCTCCCTACATCTCGTTGTTTTCGATGATGCCGGCTTCGCCCCGTGCTGAGGCCTCGCAGCGATTTTCAAAAGATGCAGATCGCTAGGTTGGCACAAGCCCCAAGGCCTGCAAAGTGATGCCCGCTACGAACAGTACTGCCGCAAGGCCAACGGCGTTTACAGATTTTCCGGTCGTGGCCTTCTCCTCGATTATTGGCCACAAGCGAATGGCTTCGATCAGGTTCAAAATCTCTAATTGGATTGCGATCTGATCTCCAAGCTGCCGCCGTAAATCGTCGAATGTGACTGTTCGATCTAAGATCAGCCCCCGGCTCGCATCGACCCATTTCGCAAGCTCTTCCTGCTTGTCGGCGATCCGGCGGCGCGCTTCCTTTTCGCTCCACGCCACGCCCGGTTGTTTCTCCGTTTTCACCTCACGGTGCAAGCGGCGTATATCGAAAGCCAGCACGACAAAGGCGCTTAGATCGAGAGCAATTCCCAGCGAGATCCGAGCCCATTGGGGACCGAAAAGGGAAGCTAGGTATTGAAGGTCTTGAAAGGGCGAAACGTCGGTCACTTTCTTAACCTCACCCCAGCGCCACCGCCATTCTCTGGAATGAACTCAACGCCAGCTGCTTCAAGGGCCGCTTGAACCGCCGAGATGGAATGTCCGGGCGGTGTCGCTTCAGTCTCGATTCTGGTCACGGTGTTCCTGTGCACGCCGGACCGCTCGGCGAGATCACGGACAGTCCAGTTCAGCAAGCCCCGTGCGGCCCTTACTTGTGCGCTTGTCACCATGAAACGTTCCTGTATAGTGCATATGTCACCATATCGGTGCACTTAGCACAAAAATAGGAGGGATACCAATGACAAACACCTCAGTCCGGCCTGGCACCGCTGCGACGGCAGCCTTTTTGCTCCCGGCGGTCGGCGATGCCGAGACGATACGCCTTGGTGGGCCAGCCCTAATTGAACTCGGCAACGAACTTGATCGCCTCATTGCCGAATGGCGACACGTCCACGAGGATTGCGAACACAAATGCGAAATCTGGCACGCCATTGCAGACAAGGAAGGCGTGTCGCCGCAGAACAACGACGAACCGGTGGCAGGGTCTGAGGACCGCCTTGAACGCTACTTGGAAAATCAGCAGAGAGACTGGGGCACACGAAGCCATTGATGCGGAACACGCCGCCTATCGTCGCATCGATGAAATCAACAAGCTCATTCGGACAATACAGCCGACCACGCTGGCTGGCTTGGCTGTATGGGCAAAGGCAACACGGTTCGATTGCTTGACTGTCGATGCGCTGGCAATGCCGCTGGAGGATGCCGATTGGGACGATGAGTGCCTGATCAGGTTTCTTGCCGAGGTCGAGCGGATGGCAGGAGAACTGTCATGAACGCGCCTTCTAACGACCTCAACGACCTCCAATCCGATATCGGCAACCTGCACCAGTTACTCGAAGTGCTCTATGAACAGACCACGGAACAAGAGTTCGAGCGCGAGGGGAAGAGGGTCGCATTGGCGGACCAGATATGCGCGCTAACGGCGATCGCCCGCGACTTTACAGAGCGTATGCTGGAGGCGGTGGACGCCTGCCATGACAAAGTAATCGCCGACGCCAAAGCCAGAAAGCCGGCGGCCTGACCCCTCAACTGGCAAATCAAACAAGCCCGTTGCCTCACGGTGGCGGGCCTTTTTTGTTGCTGAGGAACCATACACTGCTGCGGCCGTTGAGCCCCACCCAAAGGGAGATCACAATGGCCGACGACCCAAACGAAGCCGCAAAGCCGACGGAGACGCAGCGGGAAGTTCAGGAAGCCTTGGAGAAGCAAGTTGCGCAGCTGAAGCGCGAGATCAGCAGGATCAATCGAACGCTCGCGGAGCGCGCTGAAGAGGTGGTCGAGGAAGCCACTGGTTGGTATGAGGGCGCGGCGGATAGCGTGTCTCGGACAACGCAAGCGCTTCGCAAAAGGGCGTCTACTGCTTCCGGTGTCGTTCAAGAAAATCCTGGCACGGTATCGTCCGCCTTCATGCTGGGCGCGGCTGTAGGCTTGCTGTTGGGCCTTGTTCTTGTGGCCGGCGACCAGCGCCGGGATCGCTGGATCTAATCACGCTCAAATGAGGGCCAGAGCCCGCTGCCTCACGGTGGCGGGCTTTCTTACGGGTATATTTTCTTCATCATCGCATCGACGATACGTAGAAGGTGGTTTGCAACCATTATGATCTCTGCCGCTTCGTCGGGATCATCAAGTGCCACCTTTCTGTGCGACTGTGGGTTTTTATACGAGCCAATCGCGCCAGCAAATAACTCCATCCTCGCAACTCGCTCGCCCGCATCAACCGTCATATCGGACAGTTGGCCATTTTCCGGAGCAAAGGCAGCGCGCATCAATTTGACCCCAAGCAGGCTTGCAGGCAGGGCTGCGGCATTTCGGACCGTGACCTCAACAGCCTTCATCGCTTCGAACACTGCGGTGTCGTATTTTCCGCGGTGGTACAGTGCCCAGACATCTTCCCTGATAGTCGCGTGGAGCGATTCCTTGGGGACACGGCGCGCGCTATGAGCAGACTGGTTTGCCGGTTCTGCCGCCAGTTTTCTTGCCCGTCGGCTCAGTGACATTATTGATTCATTGTAGCCGGCATGAGGAACCAACAGCGCGGCTCCAACCAACCAAGCCCATGCTTCGCGAAGTGCCTCTTCGATCCCCGGTTTGAACGTTCTGGGATACGTTCCTTCGCCGTGCGCCGGAGCTTGGGGATTGCCATTCACCAGAATGAGCAACGTGCTGAGCTGGATATGTTCGTGCCTTGGCCATCGAGCCAAATACGGGAGAAGCCGCAATCCCAGCTCATCAACTTCGAAGGCAATAAGAGCTTCGGCATCTGGAATGAACTCTGACAACTTCAACACGATCAGCCGTTTTCGGCGTTCGGCATTTGGAACCCCACCGGAAGTGCGGTGTCGCGCCCGTTGTAAATGCCCTGGCATTTAGGGCATAGATTGTGCCCTCCGAGTCCGTGTGAAATCTGGATTTGAAGCCCTTGGGTCTGTTCGCAGGTTGGACAGAAGGGCAATGAGGATGGCTTTCCGTCGGGCTTGATCCCATAGTTGTACTGGCCAACCCGAACCGTTTTCACCTTGCCGTCGGAGAGCACCTTCAGGCGCCTTATCTCTGAGTCCCTTTCCTGGATGGCTTCACGTGCATCAGCCAGCGCCATCTTTGTGTCGCTTAAGGCTGAATACAATTCTGCGAGCTTTAGTTTGAACTCAGCGTCAGTGAACGTTTTCTCAAACTCTCGGAGCTGCCTGGCGATTTCCAGCGCTTGTCCGACCGCAGCTAACCCGCCGACGATATCCATCCCACTCCCCACCCTCTCCGAGCGACAACGCGCACGTAGCGATAGTCGCAGGAAACCTTTGGAAAGCAACAAGGCGGGTCCGGCTCACGCCGAATCTGTTCGCTGAAATTCGCTGGGGTTTATTCGGTGGATATTCGATGAAATCAGGCCGTGGAGGCTAAGTCCTTGAAATCCTTGGTACGCCCAAGGGGAATCGAACCCCTGTTCCCGCCGTGAGAGGGCGGTGTCCTGACCGCTAGACGATGGGCGCGTTCAAGAACCGGCGATATAGGCTGACGGCCGAGAAAAAGCAACTGGGCTTCGGACAGTCGATCACACCGGCGAAATATCCGTTGCAGGCTTAGCGTTTTGGCTGGATCAAGTCCCAGAGATTTCCATGGAGATCGGCGAAAACCGCCACAGTGCCATAGGCCTCGTGTCGGGGCGCCTCACGGAATTCGACGCCCTTTGCGAGCATCGTCGCGTGGTCGCGGACGAAATCGTCGGTTTCGAGAAACAAAAAGACGCGGCCGCCGGTCTGGTTGCCGATGCAGCTTGCTTGCGCCTCGTCCGACGCTTCTGCCAGGAGCAGCTGTGCGCCTTGTCCATTCGCCGGCGCCACCGTGACCCAGCGCTTGCCGCCGCCCAGATCGACGTCCTCGGTGAGCGAGAAACCTAGCTTGCCTACATACCAGGCGATCGCCTCGTCGTAGTTAGCGACGACAAGCGCGACGGTGGCAACGCGGCGATTTTCCGCAAACGCAGTCATCGGTTGCGGATCGAAAAGCGACCGATGATGCGGCGCTCAGTAATGTCGTAGACAAAAATGGCGCGGCTGCCGTCGGCAAGTTCCGCATCGATGGAGATGCGATTGCCGGAGAGCGACTGGCTGATGACCTTGGCGCCGACCGGCAGCACGATGTCGCCGGTCAGCGGCTCGCCTGATGGCACCTGGATGTCGCCGGCCAGCGGCGGGCTAGCCGGCGGCGCGGTGCGCGTTTTGTAGACAAGGGCCGCGATCACCACCATAAGGGCAAGGAACAGCAGGCCGAGATTGATGGCGACGAAGCGGACGAGCTTCTTGCGCACCTTTTCGACTTCGGGGTCGAGCGGCTTTTCCTCGTCTTCGTCGGCAACAGCCATGGCAAACATTCCGGAACGATTTTCGATGAGCGCTCATAACGAAGAGGCCCCCATATTGATAGAGGATGGATTGATAGGCGATGGATTGATGGAGGGCGGATCGCCAGATGGTCGATCGATCGTGCTGGAAGCGGGTCCCGATGTGGCCGGCCAGCGCCTCGACCAATGGCTGGCGGGCAAGCTCGGTCCGGACATGTCGCGCAGCCGGGTACAGATGCTGATCAGGCAGGGCGCGGTCAAGGTTGGCGGCCAGCCGGTCAACGAGACGAAGCGCAAGATGGCGGCCGGTGACCGCGTGTCGGTCGACATGCCGGAGCCGGAGCCGGCGGCGCCGCAAGGCGAGAACATCCCGCTCGACGTTCTCTACGAAGACAACGAATTGATCGTCATCAACAAGCCGCCGGGGCTGGTCGTCCATCCCGGCGCCGGCAACTGGACCGGCACGCTGGTCAACGCGCTGATCCACCATTGCGGCGACAGTCTCTCCGGCATCGGCGGTGTGCGGCGGCCGGGCATCGTCCACCGCCTGGACAAGGAGACCAGCGGCGTCATGGTCGTCGCCAAGACCGACCGCGCCCACAAGTCATTGTCAGAGGCCTTTGCCGACCATGGCCTGACCGGCGACCTCAAACGCGCCTACCTGGCGCTGGTCTGGGGCATACCGATGAGACCGACAGGCACGGTCGACGAGCCGCTTGGCCGCGCCGCCGATCGCGTGCGCCGTGCCGTGGTGCCGGAGGGCCGCGACGATGCCCGCCACGCAATCACCCATTTCACCGTGATCGAGCGCTTTGGCGAGCAGCAAAAGGAATTTGCCACGGCAAGCCTAGTCGAATGCCGCCTCGAGACCGGCCGCACCCATCAGATCCGCGTCCACATGGCCCATATCGGCCATCCGGTCATCGGCGATCCCGATTACGGCCAGGCCTTTCGCACCAAGGCAAACCGGCTGCCCGAGCCGCTGAAAGGCCGGGTGAAGGCATTTCCGCGACAGGCATTGCATGCCCGCCTCCTTGAATTTCGGCATCCGACAACCCATTTAACGATGAGTTTCGAGGCGCCGGTACCGAGGGATATGGAGGCACTCGCCGACGGCTTTCGCAAACTCTGAACCGCCATCCATCCATTCAAACCTGATCGGCAAAAACCTGACCGGCGTTGTTCACTTTGGCGTGACACACTGTTTCGTGTTGAACCAATGCTGTCCTTTCTGGTTTTGTTCCTATATACATCCGCTGTCGCGACGAGCCTTTTGGCGTTCGCGATATATGCCCGCCGCGTTTCGGGGGCACCACTCCAAGAGAGAGGGGGCGCTATCATGGCCCAGTCATTACCCAGTATCGTTTCCGGCGAAGGCGGCCTCAGCCGCTACCTGGAAGAAATCCGTCGCTTTCCGATGCTTCAGCCGCAGGAAGAGTACATGCTCGCCAAGCGTTACGCTGAGCATGAGGACACCACGGCTGCGCACAAGCTCGTCACCAGCCACCTTCGGCTCGTCGCCAAGATCGCCATGGGCTATCGCGGCTACGGCCTGCCGATCGGCGAGGTGATATCGGAAGGCAATGTCGGCCTGATGCAGGCTGTCAAGAAATTCGAACCGGAGCGTGGCTTCCGGCTTGCCACCTACGCCATGTGGTGGATCAAGGCCTCGATCCAGGAATACATCCTGCGCTCGTGGAGCCTGGTCAAGATGGGCACGACCGCCAACCAGAAGCGCCTGTTCTTCAACCTGCGCAAGGTGAAGGGCAAGATCCAGGCGCTCGACGACGGCGATTTGAAGCCCGACCAGATCACCGAGATCGCCACCCGCCTCAACGTGTCCGAAGCGGAGGTGGTCTCGATGAACCGCCGCCTGTCGGGCGACGCCTCGCTCAACGCACCGATCCGGGCGAGCGAAGGTGAATCGGGTGAATGGCAGGACTGGCTGGTCGACGACCACGAAAGCCAGGAAGAGGCGCTGATCGAGCAGGACGAGCTGGAAAACCGGCGCGGCATGCTGTCCGGCGCTCTTGCCGTGCTCAACGAGCGCGAGCGGCGCATCTTCGAGGCGCGCCGCCTGGCCGAGGAGCCGCTGACGCTGGAAGAGCTGTCGGCCGAGTTCGACATCAGCCGCGAGCGCGTGCGTCAGATCGAGGTGCGCGCCTTCGAGAAGGTGCAGGACGCGGTCAAGGCCGCGGCCAAGCGCCAGATGCAGGCCCTGCGCACCATCGAGGCGCAGCCGGCGGCGTAAAGCTTCCGACGGAAACAAATAACGGCGGCGTCAGGTAACTGGCGCCGCCGTTTTTTATGGGTCCTCCGACTGCCGGGAGAGCTGTACCTTGGTGCCATATTCTAGCTAGGGTTGGTTATTGCCCGCCCATGCGACGCGCTACCGCTCCACCAAAGATGCCGGCGGTTTCGGCCTCGCCATCGCGTTCGCAAACGATCTTATTCATAGCGGCATTATAGCAATTTTCCCCAAGCCCTGGAAACCGCAACGCTGCAAGTTGTGAAACCAAAGGCAGTATGACGATGACGATTTCTCAGTTTCTCACCGCTCTCGGAGCCGAAGGTCCCCCAGCCGACCGAGCGAAAGACATGGCCCTGTATGGATGGCTGATTGGAAGCTGGGAAATGGACACGGTCCACTACCTCGACGACGGCACAATCCAGAAATGGAATGGAGAATGTCATTTTGGCTGGGTGCTTGAAGGCCGCGCGATTCAGGACGTTTGGATCAGGCCCAAGCGCCCTGCGCCGTCCACGATGTATGGCACGACTTTGCGCATCTTCGATCCCGGGATCGATGGCTGGCATATCATATGGAACGACCCGCTCAACCGAGATCACTCGCGCCAGATCGGGCGGGCCGAAGGTAAGGACATTGTCCAGCTCGGCAATGACTCGCGCGGTCTGAAAACTCGATGGCGTTTCATAGAGATCACTGCCAACAGCTTCCATTGGATCGGCGAGGAAAGATCTTCCGAGAGCGACCCTTGGAAAATCACGTATGAACATTTAGCCCGCCGAACAAAACCCTGAAGCTAGACTAGCTGGCGTCTGCGCCGCCTCTCATCACAAGCAGTCGAGCGGAAATTTCAAATACCGGCGGCCGTTGGATTCCGGTTCCGGCAAGCGTCCACCATTCATGTTGACCTGCAGCGCATGCAGGATCAGCCTGGGCATGGGCAGCGTCCTGTCGCGCGCCTCGCGCAACGCCACGAAATCGGCCTCTGTCCTGCAGGCGGCAACATGGGTGTTCTTGGATTTCTGTTCCGCGACCGTGCTCTCCCACAGGGGTTCGCGCCCTTCCGCCTGGTAGTCATGGCCGACGAAAAGACGTGTCTGGTCCGGTAGCGCGAGGATGTCCTGGATCGAGCGCCAGAGTCGCGCGGCACTGCCGCCGGGAAAGTCCGCTCTCGCCGTGCCGCTGTCCGGCATGAACAGCGTATCGTGGATGAAAGCGGCGTCGCCGATCACATAGGTGATCGAGGCCAGCGTGTGGCCCGGCGAAAAAAGCACCTTTGCCGGAATGCCGCCGACCGAAAAGGTCTCGCCATCCGCAAACAGCCTGTTCCACTGGGATCCGTCGGCAGGAAAATCCGGCCAGTTGTAGATCACCTTCCACAATTTCTGGACGTCGATGATCTTCTCGCCAATCGCCGTCGGCGCTCCGGTCTTCGCGCTGAGATAGTGCGCCGCCGAGAAATGGTCGGCATGCGGGTGGGTGTCGAGGATCCATTCGACGACCAGCCGTTGATCTCTAATGAAGTCGAGCAGGGCGTCGGCATTCTTCGTCGCCGTGGCGCCGGACTTCTCGTCGAAATCCAGGACCGGATCGATGATTGCGCATCGTCGCGTCTGCGGGTCGGCGACGACATACTGGATGGACCCGCTCGGCTTGTCGTAAAAGCCTGCCACCTGCAGCTTGGCCGATGTCGCGTCCAATCCCGGCTCCCTCAACTCCTACCCGGCAGGAATGGTTTTCCCTGCCGGGGCAAAAGAAGAGCATGGTCATTCGCCAGCGCCACGCCGTCAAGCACCCCATGCTCGTGCAGGCGAGAAAACCGAAAAATCTCCTGTGCCGCCTCTGCCCTGCTCAGGCAGCGGGCTGCTTGGTCTTCCGGAGATACGGCAGGATCGTCTCGTAGGCGCCGAAACGCTTGATCGCATCCTCGTTGGAAACGGCGGCGGTGATGATGACGTCCTCGCCCTGCTTCCAGTTCGCCGGCGTCGCCACCTGGTGCTTGGCGGTCAGCTGCATGGAATCGATGGCGCGCAGGATCTCATCGAAGTTGCGGCCGGTGGTCATCGGGTAGGTGAGCACCAGCTTGATCTTCTTGTCGGGGCCGATGACATAGACCGAGCGCACCGTGGCATTGTCGGCGGGCGTGCGCCCTTCCGAGGTTTCGCCGGCACCGGCCGGCAGCATCTCGTAAAGCTTGGCGACCTTGAGATCCCTGTCGCCGATCAGCGGATAGTTCACCGAATGGCCGGTCGCCGTCTTGATGTCGTCTTGCCATTTGGCGTGGTTTTCGACCGGATCGACGGAAATGCCGATGATCTTGACGTTGCGCTTCTTGAACTCGCCTTCCAGCCCGGCCATCGTGCCGAGCTCGGTCGTGCAGACCGGCGTGAAATTCTTCGGATGGCTGAAGAGCACCGCCCAGCCGTCACCGATCCATTCGTGGAAGCTGATCGTCCCTTGCGTGGTTTCGGCCGAGAAATCCGGCGCGATATCGTTGATACGAAGGCTCATGACGTGTCCCTACCCTGTGATTGCAGATTTGCAGATCGCAGCCGGCACCCACCGGCGCTGCTCTGCCCTTCTACCACTCCGGTGTCATCCTTCAAACGCCTGTTGCCACCGGCATTGAGGCCGGCGGCGAAAAATTTTCATTGCTTCTCGGCAAATGCAGCAGGAATTTCCGCTGCGCTGGCTCAGGCCTTGTTCACCGCCAGCGTCGTGGCCAGATCTTCCATGCGCTGGGCGAGCGCCCCAAGCGCATTCGTCAGCACGGAATCGTTCTTATCGGCCTTGGTCAGCGCGTCGTCACGCGTCTTGCGCAGCGTCAGCACTTCGCTTTCCATGCCCTTGACGCGTTTTTGCAGTTCCGAAAGCTCGTCCATGACCATGATGCCGGCCATCACGGTCAGCCGCTGGTCGCCGATCTCGCCGAAAGAATCCTTCAGATGTGAGACATAGCGGTCGAAGCGCTCGGCGAGGTCGATCAGATGCTCTTCCTGGCCCTCGTCGCAAGCCATGCGATACTGCTTGCCGTCTATGGAAACCGTGACTTGTGCCATTGGGCCAGCCCCTATCTATCCAACACGGCGCGGATGGTTTCCATGGCGGTCACCAGCCGACGCGACACTTCCTTGTTGGCGTCTTCCAGTCGTTCGGCGCGCGCTTCGGAATTGTCGAGTTCCTGCGCCAGCCGCGAGCGGTCGGCGTTCATGCGCTGCACCTCCGCCTCGGCTTCCGTATAGTCGCGCTCGTGCTCGAGCTTGGCCGCGACGGCATTTTCCAGCCCCTCGATGGCCTTACCCAGCCTCGCGATGACTTCCTTGAGTGTCGTTTCCCCGGTCATGGCTTTCGTCCTGCGCCCTGCCCATCACCGAATCATCCACGTTCAGAACGCGTTATGTCTGAAACATTACGCGCCGTGTGAAGCCGACGTCAATAAAGGTCTCGCGACTGTCCCCTGCTAACGCTAATGTAGGGCCTCCAAGACCCTTCTGGCGCCATCACAAGACCGGCAAAAGCGCGCGGGTTTATTGACTAAAAAGCCGCGCCTGCTATGTGTCGCGCACCCCTTTCCAGGGCTCTCCCAAGGCCCCAAACCCCCACACTGGAGGAAGCATGACCTCGCGTGAACAACATGACCGGATGGCCAATGCAATCCGTTTTCTTTCCATGGACGCTGTCGAGAAGGCCCAATCCGGCCATCCCGGCCTGCCCATGGGCTGCGCCGACATTGCCACGGTGCTGTTCACGCGTTTCCTGAAATTCGACGCCAAGGCTCCACACTGGGCCGACCGCGACCGTTTTATCCTGTCGGCCGGTCATGGATCGATGCTGCTCTATTCACTGCTCTACCTGACCGGCTACGAGGACATCACCCTCGACCAGATCAAGCATTTCCGCCAGTTGGGATCGAGGACGGCAGGCCATCCCGAATACGGCCATGCCGCCGGCATCGAGACGACGACCGGCCCGCTCGGCCAGGGGCTTGCCAATTCGGTCGGCTTCGCACTCGGCGAGCGCATCATGAATGCCGCCTTCGGCAATGACCTTGTCGACCATTACACCTATGTGCTGGCCGGCGACGGCTGCCTGATGGAAGGCGTTTCGCAGGAGGCCATCGCACTTGCCGGACATCTCAAGCTGAACAAGCTGATCGTCTTTTGGGACAACAACAACATCTCGATCGATGGCCCGGTGTCGCTGGCCGACAACACCGATCAGGTCGCCCGCTTCCAGGCGTCCGGCTGGAACGCCAGCCACATCGACGGCCAGGATCCAGAAGCGATCGCCTATGCCATCGAGGCGGCCCGCCATTCCGACAAGCCGACGATGATCGCCTGCAAGACCACGATCGGCTTCGGCGCGCCGACCAAGGCCGGCACCAACAAGGCGCACGGTTCGCCGCTCGGCGCTGATGAAATCGCCGGGGCGAGAAAATTCTTCGGCTGGGATTCGGCGCCGTTCGATGTCCCTGCCGACATCCTCGATGCCTGGCGCGACGCCGGCAAGACGGGTGTCAAGGCACGCACCGACTGGGAAGGCCGCCTCGCCAAAGCCGATGCCAATTTGCGCAGCGAATTCGAGCGCCGCATCAGCGGCACGCTGCCGGCGAATTTCGACGCCGTCATCACCGACTACAAGAAGAAGCTCGCCACGGACAAGCCAAAGGTCGCCACCCGCAAATCGTCGGAAATGGCGCTCGAGATCATCAACGGCGCGGTGCCGGAAACCATCGGCGGCTCGGCCGACCTGACTGGCTCCAACAACACCAAGACCAGCCAGACCAAGAACATCGCATCAGACGATTACGGCCAGCGCTACGTCCACTACGGCATTCGCGAGCACGGCATGGCGGCCGCGCTCAACGGACTGACGCTGCATGGCGGCCTCATCGCCTATGGCGGCACCTTCATGTGCTTTTCCGACTACGCCCGTCCTGCGATGCGGCTTGCGTCGCTGATGGGCATCCGCTCGATCTTCGTCATGACCCATGATTCCATCGGTCTCGGCGAAGACGGTCCGACCCATCAACCGGTCGAGCATTTGGCCGCACTGCGCGCCATTCCGAACCACAATGTCTTCCGCCCGGCCGACGCGGTTGAGACCGCCGAATGCTGGCAATTGGCCATTGAGCAGGAAAAGACGCCTTCAACGTTGGCGCTGACCCGGCAGAACCTGCCGACGGTGCGCAACGACTTCGTTGCGGAAAACCTCAGCCGCCAGGGCGCCTATGAGCTGGCCGCCGCCAATGGCGATGCGGCGGTGACGATCTTCTCTTCGGGCTCCGAGGTCGAAATCGCGCTGGCGGCGCGCGAGGCGCTGGAAAAGCACGGCCATCCGACCCGCGTCGTCTCGGTCCCCTGCTTCGAATTGTTCGACAAGCAGAGCGCCGACTATCGCAAGAAGACGATCGGCAACGCGCCGATCAAGATCGCCATCGAAGCCGGCATCCGCCAGGGCTGGGATCATTTCATCGGCACCGACGGCATCTTCATCGGCATGACCGGCTTCGGCGCCTCTGGCACGATCGAACAGCTCTATCCGCATTTCGGCATCACCGCCGAAGCGACGGTGAAGGCGGCGGAAGCCCGCCTGCACGGCGAATAAAGCTTGGCGCCCGCGAAAACGCGCGTAGCGGTTTTGCGGGCAGCCTCAGTTTGGTGGACTTAAATCCAACCCATCGACGGCTGGATTCTTTGGCAGCCCGCCGTTATGAAGCTGCGGACTTGATCTTCGGCCTCCAACTCCCAGGGAGAAAAAAATGACCGTCAGAGTTGCCATCAACGGATTCGGCCGCATCGGCCGCAACATCCTGCGCGCCATCCACGAATCCGGCCGCAAGGACGTCGATGTGGTTGCCGTCAACGACCTCGGCCCGGTCGAGACCAATGCGCATCTGCTGCGCTTCGACAGCGTGCACGGCCGCTTCCCGCACGAAGTGACGGTTGACGGGGACCAGATCACTGTTGGCACGGAGAAGTTCAAGGTCACCGCGATCAAGGATCCGACGCAGCTGCCTTGGAGGGAGCTCGGCATCGACATTGCGCTCGAATGCACCGGCATCTTCACCGCCCGCGACAAGGCAGCGGCGCATTTGACCGCCGGCGCCAAGCGGGTCCTGGTCTCGGCGCCTGCGGAAGGCGCCGACCTCACCGTCGTCTATGGCATCAACCATGACAAGCTGACCAAGGACCACATCGTCATCTCCAACGCCTCCTGCACCACCAACTGCCTGGCGCCGTTGGCAGCCGTGCTGCATGAGGCCGTCGGCATCGAGAAGGGCATGATGACGACGATCCACTCCTACACCGGCGACCAGCCGACGCTGGACACCATGCATAAGGATCTCTACCGCGCCCGCGCCGCGGCCCTGTCGCAGATCCCGACCTCGACCGGTGCGGCCAAGGCGATCGGCCTCGTGCTGCCCGACCTCAAGGGCAAGCTCGACGGCATCTCCATTCGCGTGCCAACCCCGAACGTCTCGGTTGTCGATTTCAAGTTCATCGCCAAGCGGCCAACGACCGTGCAGGAGATCAACGAGGCGGTGATCGCCGCCTCCAAGGGCAAGCTGAAGGGCATTCTCGCCGTCACCCATCACCCGAACGTGTCGATCGACTTCAACCACGATCCGCATTCCTCGATCATGGCGCTCGACCAGACCAAGGTCATGGACGGCAACTTCGTTTCGGTGCTGTCCTGGTATGACAATGAATGGGGTTTTTCCAACCGCATGGCCGACACAGCCGTTGCATTCGGCAAGACCATCGCCTGATCACAGGACCATCTTCTCGCGACTTGGAAACGCCCGGCTCTGTCCGGGCGTTTTTCATTGGAGCGCCGCGTTCTTGTGTCGGCAGATCGCACGTCTTGGAGATTGGCCTGACGGCCATCGCGCTTCGTCATCCTGGGGCGGAGCAAGGAGCGAAGCGACGCGGCGCAGACCCCAGGATCCATGCCGTGCCGTTGGAGCGTTGCGGCCGTGCAGAATTCTGTTCCGCCGCATTCCGGCTGATGTCACGGCATGAATCCCAGGGTCTGCGCGACGCCGCTTCGCGGCTGCTTCGCCCTAGGATGACGAAGTTGGGCGGCATAGGGCAAAAAACCACCCTCCCGCCTTGCACCGGTCATGTCTTCGCCTCACTCTCCCGTAAAGCGAGAGGTACACGAAATTGAGGGGGCGGTTTTCGGATGGAGCATGCGATCTATCTCGTAACGCTGGTTGGCACCGCACTTGTCGTTGCAGCCGCGTTTTCGAGCCTGATCGCCTTCCGCTTCGGCGCTCCTCTCTTGCTGTTGTTCCTCTGCATCGGCTTGGCCACGGGCACCGACGGCCTCGGCATCCAGTTCGACAATGCGCGGCTGGCTTATTTTGCCGGCTCACTGGCGCTGGCGGTGATCCTGTTCGATTCTGGTTTCGGCACGCCGCTCAATGTCTTGCGCCAGGCGGCCGGACCGGCGCTGTCGCTGGCAACGATCGGCGTCCTTGTGACCACTGGCCTGTTCGGCGTCGTCGCCTACTACCTGCTCGATCTCAGCTGGCTGGAATCCTTCCTGCTCGGTGCCGCAGTTGCCTCGACCGACGCAGCAGCGGTGTTCTTCCTGTTGCGCGCCGGCGAGATCAATTTGCGCGAGCGCGTGCGTTCCACGCTCGAGGTGGAATCCGGCACCAATGACCCGATCGCCATCTTCCTGACCATCACCCTGGTCGAAATCATCGCCGTCAACGCCAATCTCGAGGCCGGGGTGCTGGCTACCGACCTCGTCCTCGGTTTCCTTCTCAACATGGGGCTTGGCGCTATCGTCGGCATTTTCGGCGGCCTTGCCATCGTGCGCCTCGTCGACCGGCTCAATCTCGACCACGGGCTGCTGCCGATCTTCGTGCTGACACTGTCGCTGATGGTGTTCGCCGCCGCGGGCGCCATTGGCGGCTCCGGCTTTCTGGCGGTCTATCTCGCCGGCCTCATTGCCGGCAATTCCGACATCCGCGCCGTCACCATCCTCAAGCGCTTCCAGGACGGCATGTCGTGGCTGGCACAGATCATCATGTTCCTGATCCTCGGCCTGTTCGCGACGCCCTCGCAATTTCCGGCGATCCTGCTGCCGGCGGTGCTGCTAGGCCTGTTCCTGATCTTCGTGGCGCGGCCAATCGCCGTCTGGCTTTGCCTGATGCCGTTCCGTCTGCCGCGCCCGGAAGTCGCCTTCATCTCATGGGTGGGCCTGCGTGGCGCGGTGTCGATCCTGCTCGCCATCACGCCGCTGCTTGGCGGCCTTGAGAACGGCCGCCTCATCTTCAACACCGCCTTCATCGTCGTGCTGGTGTCGCTGGTCATCCAGGGATGGACTGTCGGACCGCTGGCGCGCCGCCTCGGCCTGATCGTGCCGGCCCGCCTGGGGCCACTGGACAAGGTCGAGCTCGAATTGCCCGGCTCCGCCCATCACGAGCTTCTCGCCTATCGCGTAGCACCTGGCAGCCCAGTGGCGCGCGGTGAGCGCATTCCGCGCTGGGCGCGGCCGTCGCTGGTGCTGCGCGACGGGCGCTCGATGCGCTTCCAGGACATGGGCAGGCTCGCCGCCGGCGACCATGTCTACATCTTCGTGCCGGATCGCTATCCAGCCCTGCTCGACAAGCTGTTCGCCAGCCGCGCCGTGGTCGATCCCGAGGATGCGGACTTCTTCGGCGCCTTCGCCGTCGATCCGGCGCGCTCCGCCGCGGAACTGGAAGCGGCCTACACGCCGGGCCTGACCGAGGAGGAACGCAAGCTGACCGTCGGCGACCTGGTGACGGAGCGGCTCGGCGGCCATGCCGAATATGCCGACCGCGTGCTGATTGGTCCGATCGAGCTGATCGTCCGCGACGTCGACGACAAAGGCAAGATCACCGGCCTTGGTCTTTCCCTCGAGCCGACCGCGCCGGTGGCACGGGTGCCGGTGTTCCTGAGTGCCGGCGAAATCGGCGACCGTATCGTTGCCTTTGCGCGCAATTGGCGCAAGCGGGTCAAAAAGCAGAGTGGCGAGGCGCTGACGGACGCGGAACCGGCTCCACAGCCGGTGGTGGAAAAGGCAACCGACGAGGGCTGACGGCTCCCGATACGGGCTGTGGTCATTTTCCGCGTAGCACCATTGCAGGTCTTGCATCGTCGTTGTTGCGGGTTAAGGTCCCGGCGATTTTTCGCGAAAGGGAACAGCATGGCCAGCTTCAAGACACTGGATGACATCGGCAATATCGATGGTAAGCGCGTGCTGGTGCGCGTCGACCTCAACGTTCCCGTCGCCGACGGTAAGGTCACCGACGCCACCCGTATCGAGCGCATCGCGCCAACCATCGCCGAGCTTTCCGGCAAGGGCGCTAAGGTCATCCTGCTTGCCCATTTCGGCCGGCCAAAGGACGGACCGTCGCCTGAATTCTCGCTTGAGCCGATCGCCACGGCGACCGCGGAGGTGTTCGGCCGCCCTGTCGGCTTCGCATCCGACTGCATCGGCGACAAAGCCGCGAGCGCCGTCGCCGCCATGGGCAACGGCGACGTGCTGCTGCTCGAAAACACCCGCTTCTACAAGGCCGAGGAGAAGAACGACCCGGCCTTCACCGAAAAGCTCGCCGCCAATGGCGACATCTTCGTCAACGACGCCTTTTCCGCCGCCCACCGCGCCCATTCGTCGACGGAAGGGCTTGCGCACCTGCTGCCGGCCTTTGCCGGCCGCACCATGCAGGCCGAGCTCGACGCGCTGGAAAAGGGCCTCGGCAATCCCGTCCGCCCTGTCGTTGCCATTGTCGGCGGCGCCAAGGTCTCGAGCAAGATCGACCTCCTGATGAACCTGGTAAGGAAGGTCGACGCGCTGGTCATCGGCGGCGGCATGGCCAACACCTTCCTGGCCGCGCGCGGCACCGATGTCGGAAAATCGCTGTGCGAGCATGATCTCGCCAACACCGCCAAGCAGATCATGATCGAGGCGGCCGAAGCCGGCTGCGCCATCATCCTGCCGGTCGACGGTGTCGTCGCCAAGGAATTCAAGGCGGGAGCCGCCAGCGAAACCGTCGCCATATCAGAGGTGCCGGCCGACGGCATGATCCTCGATGTCGGCGAAAAGACCGTGAAGACCGTTGCCGACTGGATCGACCGCGCCGCGACGCTGGTCTGGAACGGTCCGCTCGGCGCCTTCGAGATCGAGCCGTTCGACCGGGCGACGGTGGCGGCAGCCAAGCACGCCGCGGCCCGCACCAAGGCCGGCAAATTGATCTCGGTGGCCGGTGGCGGCGACACGGTGGCCGCACTCAACCACGCCGGCGTCGCCGACGACTTCACCTACGTCTCGACCGCCGGCGGCGCGTTCCTGGAATGGATGGAAGGCAAGCCGCTGCCCGGCGTCGATGTGCTGAAGCGCTGAGGCGAGAAAGCGAACGGGGCGTTTGCGCGTTTCAATCGATTCGAGCTTTCCGCTTGGAATGGTTCGACTTGAACCTGCCTTGCTCTAGTGGTCTGCTAGGCTGGAACAACCGTTTCAGGGAGAAGCACAATGAGCGAACGTCTCGAGGACATTGCCGCCGCGATGGTGGCCGGCGGCAAGGGTCTTTTGGCCGCCGACGAAAGCTCCGGCACCATCAAGAAGCGCTTCGACGTGATCGGCGTCGAATCGACCGCCGACAGCCGCCGCGACTATCGCGAGATGATGTTCCGCGCCAAGGAGGCGATGACCAGATACATTTCCGGCGTCATCCTCTATGACGAGACCATCCACCAGAAGGCCGCCGACGGCACGCCGCTGGTCGACATTATCAAGGCGACCGGCGCCATCCCAGGCATCAAGGTCGATGCCGGCGCCAAGCCTCTGGCCGGCTACCCCGGCGACACGATCACCGAAGGCCTCGACGGCCTGCGCGAGCGGCTCGCCGACTATTACAAACTTGGCGCCCGTTTCGCCAAATGGCGTGCAGTGATCGACATCGACGCCGCGAAAGGCGTGCCTTCCGCCACGTCGATCGGCTCGAACGCGCATGCGCTCGCCCGCTATGCGGCGCTTTGCCAGGAGGCCGGCATCGTGCCGATCGTCGAGCCGGAGGTGCTGATGGACGGCGCCCATGACATCGGCACCTGCTACGAGATCAGCAAGGCAACGCTGACGAAACTCTACACCGAGCTCTACGCAGCCCGCGTCGTCCTCGAAGGCACCATCCTGAAGCCGAACATGGTTCTCGCCGGAAAGAAGTCGGGCAAGGTGAGCAGCCCCGAGGAAGTCGCCGAAAAGACCATAAAACTGTTCCGCGAAACGGTGCCGGCCGCAATTGGGGGCATCGCCTTTCTCTCGGGCGGACAATCGGACGAGGAGGCGACCGCCAACCTCAATGCCATCAACGCCATCGGCCCGCATCCGTGGAAATTGACCTTCTCCTACGGCCGCGCCTTGCAGGCGGCGCCACAGAAGGCGTGGAGCGGCAAGGCGGCCAACGTCGCCGCTGCCCAGGCCGCCTTCGCCCACCGCGCCCACATGAACCATCTGGCCGCGCTTGGAAAATGGCAGCCGGAACTGGAACAGGCCGCCTGACCGGTTTTTTTGCCTTCATCCGGACCCGGGTCATGTGCCGGGTTCCATGTGCTCTGAAATCGCTCCAAAAATGCGAGGACCGTGTCGGCTTGCGTCGAGCCCAAACGTCCTTGGGGCTCAACGAGGAGCAGACCCATGCCAAGCAACAAGATCGTTTCACGGGAAGACTGGTTCCAGGCGCACAAGGCGCATCTGGCCCGCGAGAAGGAATTGACGCGATTTCGCGACCGCATCGCTGCCGAACGGCGGGAATTGCCCTGGCTGAAGATCCGGAAGGACTATGTCTTCGAGACCGAACAGGGCCCGAAGAAACTGGCCGAACTATTCGCCGGCGCAAGCCAGCTGATCGTCTACCACTTCATGTTCGGGCCGGGCGCCGATTACCGTTGCGAAGGTTGCTCCTTCCTTGCCGACCACATCGACGGCGCCAACCAGCACCTCAAGCACCACGATGTGTCGCTTGTCGTGATCTCGCGGGCACCGTTGGCTGAATTTCTGCCCTACAAACAGCGCATGGGCTGGAAATTCGACTGGGTGTCGTCCTACGCCTCGGATTTCAACTTCGACATGCAGGTCTCCTTCACCGACAAGCAGATCGCATCCGGCGACACGACCTACAATTTCGAGCAGCGCGCGCGCAAATCAAAAGACCTTCCCGGCATCAGCGTGTTCTACAGGGATGACAACGGTGACATCTTCCTAACCTTCATGTCGCGCTCCAGGGGCGGCGATCCGCTGATCGGCGCCTATCATTATCTCGACCTGACGCCGAAGGGCCGCAACGAGACCGGCCCCTACCACAGCCTGATGGACTGGGTGCGGCTGCACGATGAATATGCAGACCGGCCCGAGATGCCGGACGCCTGTTGCCATTGACGACGGGCCGTCGACGCAAGGTCTTTCGCCTTTAGCCCGATATGCGCTAAGTGCTGCTCGCTATGCCCTTTAACGGACTTGCCCATTAACGGTTTGCGATGCAGCGCTTTCTTGCCCTCCTCACCTGGCTCGCCTTTCCGGTCTATGTCTGGCAGGGGCTCGGCGTGCGCCGCCGCACCACCCGCATGCTGCCGGCGCAGGGTCCGGTCATGCACGAGATATCAGGCCAGGCGCCGGCGGTCTCGCTTCTGATGCTTGGCGATTCTTCCGCCGCTTCGGTCGGCATCGGCAATTCCGAGTATGGGCTGGCCGCGCAACTGGCTGATCTGATCTCGAAACGCACTGGCCGTGCGGTGCGCTGGCGGGCAGCCGGCTTCAACTCGGCGACCTCAGGCCAGATCCGCGACCATGTGCTGCCCAATCTGTCGGCCGATCCTTGGACGCATATCGTGCTCGCCATCGGCACCAATGACACCAAGAACTTCCACTCGGTGCCGCGTTTCAAGAGCGATTTTGGCGGCCTGCTCTACGCGCTGCGCGCCAAATGGCCGGAGGCGCGCGTGGTGTGGTCGCCGGTGCTCGAATTCACCCGGGCACCGGCAATGCCGCCGCTGCTCGGAAAGATCCTGGAAATCCGCGCCGCCGAGATGAACCGGATGGGCGAGCGCCTTTGCCTCGAACGCGGCGCGGTGCCGGCGCCGCGCCTGCCGATCACCGATGCCGAAGCCGGCTTTGCGTCCGACGGATTTCATGCCTCGGAAGCCGGCTACCGGGCCTGGGCGGAACATCTCGTCGGCTTGGTGCTCGCCAACGAACCACGCGTCGCGTAGCGGGTCGCCGGTCCTAATGCATGTCGCGCAAAAGTGTGCAGCGGTTTTGCGATAACGACATGCATAAAACAACAACCTAGAGCGCGTCGCGTGAGGTCGGTCGAACGCGACGCGCTTTAGGTCCAATGCCCCAGCGCCGCTGTGATCGAAATCGCCGCCATCGCCAGCACCGCCAGTTTCCAGAAATCGCTGCGCCGCTTCAGCCCCGGCCAGCCGAGCGGCTTGATCAGCTGGATGACCATCATGGCGACGATGACGAGCGCGAGGAGTTTCGACATGCCGCCTTTGACCAGCATCACAAGCGGCTGTCAAAGCGCTCCTTTCGCTCGCTCGCGATAGAGTTGCTATGCCAGCGGCTTGAGGCCGGCCTCGATCGCAGCCCGGTTCGGTTCGAGGAACGGCGGCAAGGCCAGCCTTTCGCCCAGCGTTTCCAGCGGCTCGTCGGCGGTGAACCCGGGGCCGTCGGTGGCAATCTCGAACAATATGCCGTTCGGCTCGCGGAAATAGAGCGAGCGGAAGTAGTATCGTTCGACCTCACCGCTTGACGGCAGACGGAACTCGGCCAGCCGCGCCGTCCATTGATGCAAGGTCTCCTGGTCGGGCGCCCTGAACGCGACGTGGTGGACCGCCCCGGCGCCTTGACGTGCCGGCGCAAGACCCGGCTGCACCGCGACATGAAGCTCCGCCGCCGGCCCGCCTGCTCCCATTTCGAAGACATGAACCAGACCCTCGCCATCTGGCGACGCATAATCACGCGCCTTGCGCATGTTCATCACCCGGGTCAGCACGGCCTCGGTGTTGGTGATGTCGGGAACGCTGATGACGATAGGCCCGAGCCCGCGTATCTGGTGCTCGACTGGGACTGGGCTTTGAGACCAGGGATGGCTGTCGCCCTTGCCGCCATCGCTGACGAGGCGCAGGCGCTGGCCCTCTGGATCTTCGAAATCCAGCGACGGATAGCCGCCGATGTCGCCGATCTCTCCCGTCGCGACGGCCTCGCCGGCCAGGCGATCCTTCCACCAGGCAAGACTTTCGGGGCTGGCGACCCTCAGGCTCGTCCGCACGATGCTGTTGGTGCCGCGCCGTTCGCGTCCGACCGGCCAGTCGAAGAAGGTGATGTCAGTGCCAGGCGTCGCCTCTGCATCGGCATAGAAGAGGTGATAGGCTGACGTGTCGTCCTGATTGACCGTCTTCTTGACCAGCCGCAGCCCCAAAGTGCCGGTGTAGAAACGAAGGTTTCCCGGCGCATTGGCCGTGATTGCGGTCAGATGGTGAATTCCTGTCAGTTGCAGGCTCATGGTCATCTCCCTGATCTCCGAGGAATTTTCTCCCTCAATATCAGAACGCCGGCCCTATCGCTGCTGCGAATTCCAACCGTCCGTCGTTGAAAGCTAAACGACTCAACCCCGGCAGAGCGACAAAAAAGCCTGCTTCTCTCGTGCAGGCGGGATCGGAACCGGCAAAACCTGGCACGCTCGCCAAAGACCGCTCAGCCTCCTGACAGACTGCTGTCAGGAGGGGTGTGCGATAGTGTCTCCATCGAAAGAGAGGAGACCAGCCATGAACGGTTTTACCATTCTGCACAGCGTGCAGCGCTATGTCGGCAAGATCCGGACGATGCGCAACGAGATCCGCACCCGGCGTTTCATGAATGGCTTGCCGCAGAGCATCCGCAAGGACATCGGTTGGCCGGATAATTACGAAGGCCGCCACGGTCGCGGGTGATTTTTCGCGGCAGCGGCTGGATGCGGACGCCAAGGCGCCCAGATATAGATCCGGCGGGCCGAAGGACGGAGCAGGAAATGTCCGAACAGAAAACCATCGGCGTCGTTTTCATCGATCGCTTCGCCGACTGGGAATACGGCCTGCTGGCGGCTTCGGCGGTCGAATGGTTCGGCGCACGCGCGGTGTCGCTGACGCCGAACGGCAAGCCGGTGACCTCGGCCAGCGGATTTATGCTGACGCCCGATCGCTCCACCGAGGTTGATGAAAACACCGATCTCGACGCCGTCGCGGTCATCGGCTCCGACCTATGGGTCGATGCACCGCCTGATATCTCCGGACTGCTGACGGCAATTGCGGCACGCGGCGGCGTGATCGGCGGCATCTGCGCCGGCACATTGGCGTTGGCGCGTGCCGGCCTGTTCGACAAGGCCAAACACACCAGCAATGGTCGTGACTGGATCAATGAAAAGGAACCGGCTTACCCCGGCGCCCAGAACTATCAGGACGTGCCCTATGCCGTCGCCGACGGCCGCATCGTGTCCGCGCCGGGTTCGGCTCCCGGCACCTTCGCTCTTGCCTATTTGAAGACGCTCTATCCCCAGAGAACAAGCGACCTCGCGCAGATGCGCACGCTGTTCGCCAGGGAGTATGCCGAAGGGGAACATGCTGAAGTCTCCTGACAGTATGGTGTCAGGAGCGGCGTGCAATAGTGCGACAGTATCAGGAGACTGACATGGCCTTCATCCCTGCAAAAGCCTCGGCATGGTTCGAGATCCCCGTCACCGACATGGATCGGGCGCGCGCCTTTTATGGATCGGTGCTTCAGAACGATCTCGCTCTGGAGGAGAGCGGCCCGAACCCACTGGCCATGTTCGCCACGCAGGACCGAATGGCATCCGGTCACGTCTACCCCGGAAAACCCGCGGCACCGGGAACCGGCCCGACCATCCATCTGTCGGTTGCCGCACCGATCGAAGATGCCATGGAACGGGTGAGGCAGAACGGCGGCCAGGTCGTCTCGCCGGCGATCTCCATTCCGGCCGGCACATTCGCCTATTGCCTCGACCCGGACGGCAACAGCTTTGGGCTCTTCGTCTAGGTGCCGCATGGCAAAAAGCTGGAACGACAGGCTGAACGCACCGGGCATCAACGGTATCAAGCCGACGCCGCGCACTGTTGGCGACGTCGTCGAGGGCCAGCCGATGCTGGTGCCGACGGCACGGCAGGTCGATGATTTCATCCGCTCCATCCCCAAGGGCGTGGACATGGACGTCCGTGCATTGCGCACCGCGCTCGCCATCGAGCACGGTGCCGAAGTGACATGTCCGGTCACTATCGGCTATCATCTGCGCACTGTCGCCGAGGCCGCCAACGAGGATTTGGAACGCGGCATGCCGCTGAGCGACATCGCGCCGTTCTGGCGGGTGCTGGATGCAAAGACGCCGACAACAGGGAAATTGTCCTTCGGCGCGGCATTCGTCGCCGCGCAGCGCAAGCGCGAAGGGCTCGAACCATAATGCATGTCGCCCAAAAGTGGGAACCGGTTTTGGGACCACGACATGCATAGAAACAACACCGAGGGACCATACGATGCGCCGCGCCGACAGGCTCTTCCAGATCGTGCAGCATCTGCGCGGTGGCCGTCTGGTCACCGCCCAGAAGCTGGGCACGTGGCTCGAGGTTTCCGAGCGGACCATCTACCGCGACATCGCCGACCTGCAATCGACTGGTGTGCCGATCGACGGCGAGGCCGGCGTCGGCTACATGATGAGGGAGGGTTTCGACCTTCCGCCGCTGATGTTCACGCGTGATGAGATCGTCGCGCTGGTCGCCGGCGCCCGCATGGTGCGCGCGTTTGGCGGCGCTGCCATGGCGCGGGCCGCCGACGAGGCGCTGGTCAAGATCGGCGCCGTGCTGCCCGACGCCGAGAAGGACCGCATCGCCCGCACCGAGATCCACACGCCGATGTGGGTGGTGAGCGACGCCGCCCGCGAGGCAATCGACCTGATCGAGCGCGCGGTGGAAAAACGCCAGGTGCTGACCATCGACTATTCCGACGAGGCCGGCCGCAGCACCGCGCGCGACATCAGGCCGCTAGGCCTATGGTTCTGGGGCAAGGTGTGGACGCTGGTCGCATGGTGCGAGATGCGCGACGATTTCCGCGCTTTCCGTATCGATCGCATCGCTTCGGTGGTCATAGCCGGCCGCGTCTTCAAGCCGGAGCGCGGCAAGCAGCTCGCCGATTTCTATCGTGCGGTTGAGCGCAGCGAGGATTACGGCATGGCACCGGACCGAGCCGCGCGAACTTAGGCGCGGCGCCTTTCCTTCTCCCCTTGTGGGAGAAGGTGGATTGGCGCGCAGCGCCAAGACGGATGAGGGGTGTTGGAAGAAACTCCAACGCCGCGATCCGTCCGGCACCCCTCATCCGACCGAGCTTCGCTCGGCCACCTTCTCCCACAAGGGGAGAAGGACGGGGCGCCGTTCCTCAATCCTCGTCGTCGGTATCCTCGTCCTTCGACTTCAGCGCCGAAAGCTTGGCAAAGACGGCGTTGGCGTCGAGTTCCGCATCCTCGTCCTTTGGCTTCTCCGGCGCCGGCACCAGCCGCTCGGTCAATGCAGCCGGCAGCAGCGTGTCGCCGGCCGGCTGTGCCTGCTCGCGGCCACGCGAGGCGCGGTTGACTTCCATGTCGAGATCGATCTGCGAGGCGAGACCCAGCGTCACCGGATCCATCGGCTGCAGATTGGCCGAGTTCCAGTGCTTTCTGTCGCGGATCTGGTCGATCGTCGACTTGGTGGTGCCGACGAGGCGCGCGATCTGCGCGTCCTTCAGCTCGGGATGGTTGCGCACCAGCCAGAGTATGGCGTTGGGCCGGTCCTGGCGCTTCGACAGTGGCGTGTAGCGCGGACCTTTGCGCTTGGATTCGGGCACCCGCACCTTGGGGTCGGACAGCTTCAGCCGATGGTTCGCATCCTTCTCGGCACGTGCGATCTCGTCGCGGGTCAGCTGGCCGGTCATGATCGGGTCCATGCCCTTGATGCCTTGCGCCGATTCGCCGTCGGCGATCGCCTTGACCTCGAGCGGATGCAGCGAGCAGAACTGCGCGATCTGCTCGAAGGACAGCGCGGTGTTGTCGACCAGCCAGACGGCGGTCGCCTTGGGCATCAGCAGCGTATTGGCCATTTTAAAATATCCTTCTCGTTCGCCCGCGTTCCCGCGCGGGCGGTGGTTTTAGAGCCACCAAAATGGGAAATTCGCGGTCTGTATAACCGCTCTCTCGCCATTTCGCAACGTTTTTGGCGCGTGGCGGCGAGGACGGCGGGAGATATCGAACCTGTCAAGGCAGCCCTTCAGCTTCGGCGCCGTGCATCGGCGTTTCGGCTCCGCAGGTTATGGCTTGGCCGAGCGCCAGAAGAGTAGTCCTGCTCAGGATCAGCACACCATCGGCGAGATGGGATTGAGGGCAGGATCGCCTTATTCAGCGGCGATGCAACTTGCGCGAGAGCTTCCGTGTGCTAGGCTTCATCAGCCAAATGTGCGCAGCAACGGAAGGCCATCATGACTGAGGTCACCATTGAATCAGTCTCCACCGTTGTTGGTCAGATCTACGAGGCCGCCTATGATCAGGAGCGCTGGCCTGATGTGGTCGTGGGGCTGCGCGACCTGTTCAAGGCATCGCGAAGCTGTATCGCGCGGCTCGATCAGCAGGCGTTCAGCGCGGTCGGGACTGTCGATGACCCGGGGCTGTGTTCTCCCGAGGCGGCAGCGGCACACATGCGTGACCCCATCAGCACGGTCGCGGCAGCGCTGCCGGTGGGCAAAATCTATGATCGGACGCGGATAGCTGGAGACGTGGCGGCGTTCCGTCGCCGCGAACTCTGGCAAGACTGGATGAGGCCGCGCGACATGCATCACGGGCTCGCCTCCAATCTTCTGGCTTCCAACGGCTCCTATTGGTTTTTCGATATCCATCGCGGCTCGAAGCAGGGCGCATTCGGTGCCGACGACATCGATCTGCTGCAGAAGATCGTGCCGCATATGCTGCGCGCTGGGGAGATCGGCCGGCAGTTGGAGAACACGTCGGCGCTGGCATCGGCCTTCTCGCATCTGCCCTTCGGCGTGTTTCTGGTGGACGGCTTTCAGCGTGTCGCCCAAATGAACGAGGCCGCCGAGGCAATGCTGGCACGGCCCGACAGCCCTCTGGCACTGAATGGCGGCACGATCGTCGCCTCCAATCTCAGGGATGCGCAGCAGCTTCAGCGGCTGGTCGCGAATGCCTGCTCGCTCCATGGCGGCGCCATGCTCGGGACCGGAGGAACGCTGCTGGTGCCATCGGACCGCGAGCGATTTGACCTGACACGGTTGGTGCTGACGGTTGCCCCATTCGTCGACGCCCGCGCCTATGGCCTGGCGTCGGAGCGTTGCGCGGTGATCATGGTCACGGAGGTCGCCCGGCGCATTCCCGACAGTTTCGAGACCCATATCCGCTACCTGTTCGATCTGACGGCGGCTGAGGCGAAGCTTGCAACAGCCTTGGCATCGGGGCGGTCGCTGAAGGAAACCGCGGCGAATTCGAACATAACCGTGAAGACCTGCCGCACTTATCTGGAACGGATCTTCTCCAAAACCCGCACCCATCAGCAGAGCGAGTTGGTTGCATTGCTCAAGAACACGGAGCCGCTCAGCGGGCGCGGCCCGTAACCCACCAACAAAACGTCCTCATGTCGGCATTTGCCGACTGTTAGAGGGGAAGTGTTTCATCCACATTTCGCTTCGGTAGCGGCGATCTGCCCTTGGGAGAGCTGACGCCGCCGATGTGGGCTGATCGATGTTGGAAACCGGGCACGCTGTCGCGGCGGGGTTGTTTCCGTTCGCCATTTCCTATGCGCTATTGGCAATGCTGCCGGGCGCCAACTTCGCTGTCGTCGCGCAGGCCGGGCTAACCGCTTCGCGCGCCACGGCGCTTTCGGCTGCCGCCGGTATTGCCCTTGGCGCGAGTTCGCTGGCGGCGATCGTCGCAACGGGAGCCAGCGCGCTGCCGCCGGGGGGCATCGCACACCAGATGGCCGCCAGCCTTTACGGCGCAATGCTGGTCTTCATCGGCTGGAATTCGATGCGGCGGGCGCTGTCGATCAAGGCTGGCGCCAACGCGCCGAAGCCGGTTCCAATCGTTCGATACTTCCGGTTGGGATTTATCACGGCAGCGGCAAATCCTGCCACCGCGCTGTTTTTCGCATCCTCGACGCTGAATTTAAATGCTCGCGGGGCAACTCACCTGTCCGTGGTCGCATTGGTGTTTGCCATTGCGATCGCCTGGTTTGGTCTTCTCGGCCTTTCCATCTCCCAACCGGCCACACGGCGATTTTACAGTCGTTTCCGAAAGCATGCGGACATCGTGCTGGGAGGGGCCCTGGTGGCGCTCGGCTTTGCCGCACTTGGTTATTGAGAAAGATACGCGCAGCCGCCGCTGTTACACAGAGTTCAAACGACAAAACCCGCCAGACAGGGTCCAGCGGGCTCGGAAC
The DNA here is from genome assembly GCF_003952585.1 of Mesorhizobium sp. M6A.T.Cr.TU.016.01.1.1. Lineage (NCBI taxonomy): Bacteria > Pseudomonadati > Pseudomonadota > Alphaproteobacteria > Hyphomicrobiales > Phyllobacteriaceae > Mesorhizobium > Mesorhizobium sp. M6A.T.Cr.TU.016.01.1.1. The sequence goes on along the minus strand of NZ_CP034452.1, from coordinate 2,693,491 downwards.
CGGCGACGGGAAAACCCGTCTGTTGCGGCTCTGGCTTCTAAAGCATGATCTCGGACCGAAACGCCGCTGCACAAAAAGGCGGCTTGATGCTTTCGGGCGAGATTACACTCGAGATCAAAGCGCCTTGCGGGCGATCCTCTCAATGTCGGCACGGTTGATGCCGAGGTCGTTGAGTTGACGGGCGTTCAAGCGGTTCAGTTCGCGCACGGTTTCATTGTACATGCGCCAGTTACGGAAAGCACGGATCGGGTTCATGGTAGTCCTCCATCGTTTCGATGCCGCTCAAATAGGCATCGTTGATGAAAAGTTGAACAGACGCTTTTGCATGGCCGCAATGCGTTTGTTGCATTGCACAATTAAGCTTTTGTTCAGCTTGTTTACCGCCCGTCAGCCGACGTCGAGCACGATCTTGCCGATATGCTCGCCCTCCTCCATCCGCTCATGCGCCCGCCACGCTTCCTTGAGCGGGAAGATCATATCCATCACCGGTGCCACCTTGCGGGTGCCGAGCAGCGGCCACACCTGCGCCTCCAGCGCCGCGGCGATTGCCGCCTTGAACTCGACGGTGCGTGGCCGCAGCGTCGAGCCGGTGTGGGTGAGCCGCTTGACCATCATCTTCGAGAAGTCGGCGCTGGCTGTCGCCCCGGTCTGCGTGGCGATCTGGACGATGCGTCCTTCCACCGCCGCGGCCTCGTAGTTTCGCGCCACATAGTCGCCGCCGACCATGTCGAGGATGACGTTGGCGCCGCGGCCGTCGGTCGCGTCCTTAACCGCTGCGACGAAATCCTCCTCGCGGTAGTTGATCGCCCGGTCGGCGCCGAGCTTCAGACAGGCGTCGCACTTTTCCTGGTTGCCGGCAGTGGTGATGACATAGGCGCCGAAGGCCGAGGCGAGCTGGATCGCCGTGGTGCCGATCCCCGACGAGCCGCCATGCACGAGCAGTGTCTCGCCGCTCTTAAGGCCGCCGCGCTCGAAGACATTATGCCAGACAGTGAAGTAGTTTTCCGGCACTGCCGCCGCTTCGGTGTGGGTGAAGCCTGCGGGCAGCGGCAGCACGCTGCCGGCATGGACCTTGACATATTCGGCATAGGCGCCGCCGGGCGTCAGCGCGCAGACCCGATCGCCGACGCGCCAGCGCGATATCTCATCGCCAAGGGCTGCAACTTCGCCCGACGCTTCGAGACCCGGCAGGTCCGACGCACCGGGCGGCGGTGGGTAGACGCCCTTGCGTTGCTGCACATCCGGCCGGTTGATGCCGGCGGCGCGCACCCGGATCAGGATTTCGCCGGGACCCGGCACCGGCACGTCGCGCGTTTCGGGTTTCAGCACCCGTGGTCCGCCGGGTTCCGAGATCGCAATGGCGATCATCGTCGCTGGAATTCTGTTCTGTCCATTCGCCATGAATTTTCCCGTCTCGCTTCGCCAGTTTCTTGCCAGCGGCCAGTTTCTTGCCGACTATTTGCATCCATGCCCCTGCCCTATGTATGCTGATTGCCAAATCAGGCAAATGGCCACTGCAGCGCCGGGCGTCCGATTGGACGCGCTATGGATGCTGTAGCAGTCTAATTTTTGCGCATCAGGGAGGAGCGACGATGGCGATCTTCGACGACGAACCCAAAAAGAAAGCGCGCCCGCACGAGATCGGTCAGGATCTGTCGCTGCTTTCGGTCGACGAACTGTCCGAGCGGATCGGCATCCTGCGCGACGAGATCGCCCGGTTGGAAGCCGAGCTCAAGTCCAAGGGCACCACCAAATCAGCGGCCGAGGCGCTGTTCCGCCGCGGATAGTCTCCAGAGCCGAAGCGCCCGCCGCCGAAAAGCCCGAATGCGACTGTCTTCAGATCCTCCCTAATTCCAGCCGGATCAGCTAAATGTTTGCAAGCTACCGACCGATCCTCTCGCTGCTTCGCGGCACCGCTTTCCTGCTGGCGGCGACCGGATTGCACGGGCTGCTATTGCCGCTGCGCGGCCAGTTGGAGGGTTTCTCGACCGCATCGCTCGGCCTGATGGGCACGGCCTGGGCCGGCGGCTTCGTCACCGGCTGCTTCTTTGCGCCGCGCATCGTGCGTCGCGCCGGTCACGTACGCGCTTTCGGCGCCTTTGCGGCATCGGGAGCCATCGTCGCACTGCTCACCGGCCTGATCATCGACGAATATTTTTGGATCCTGCTGCGCGCCTTCACCGGTTTCACCATGGCCGGCGCCTTCATGGTCATCGAAAGCTGGCTGAACGAGAAGTCTACCAACGAGAACCGCGGCGCCGTCTTTGGCCTCTACATGATGGTCACCTATGCCTCGATCATGGGCGGCCAGATGATCGTTGCTGGCGGCGACGTGAAGTCGGCCTCGCTGTTCATGATCACCGGCATTCTGTTCTGCCTGTCGCTCATCCCGACCGCGGTGTCGACGGCGTCACACCCCAAGCCGCTGCAGGACGTCTCGCTCGACGTCAAGGGGCTCTATGCCAATTCGCCGGTGTCGGCGATCGCCTGCGTCTTGATCGGCATCGCCAACGGCGCCTGGGGCACGCTCGGCGCCGTCTATGGCGCCCGCATCGGCATTTCCACGGCCGAGATTGCGCTGATGATGAGCCTGGTGGTCGTCGCCGGCGCAGCCATGCAACTTCCGGCCGGGCGTCTTTCCGACAAGACCGACCGCCGCTTTGTGCTTGCGGGCTTGGCCTTCGGCGCGGCACTGTTCGCCGTCGCGGTCTTCCTGTTCGAGCCGCGCTCCGGCGTCTTCGTCATCGTCTGCACTGCCGCCTACGGCGCCTTTGCCTACACGCTGTATTCGATCGCCGTGGCCCATGCCAACGATCACGCCCGGGCCGAGGATTTCGTCAAAGTGTCGGGCGGGCTGCTGCTGCTCTATGGTTTCGGCACAATGATCGGGCCGCTGCTGGCCGCCGGCCTGATGGGCTGGATGCGGCCGGAAGCCCTGTTCCTTGCGACTGCCTTCGCGCATCTTTGCCTGGCGGGCTATACGCTGCTGCGCATCAGCCGGCGCGCGCCGGTGCCGATCGAAGACCGCGACGCCTTCAAGACACAACCGGCCGAGCGCTCGATCACGCCGGAGGCACTGCGGCTCGATCCGCGCAGAAAGCCTGAAACCAACGGTTGAGATTTGGAAAACTTTGCCTCACAAATAAGGCATGATGTTTTCCGACGCCTTTATGGCGATTGCCGATCCCAACCGGCGCTATCTCTTGGAAGAGCTCCGGCGCGGCCCGAAGACCGTCAACGAACTTGCCGCCGGGTTGCCGGTCTCGCGCCCGGCTGTTTCGCAGCATCTGAAGGTGCTGCTCGACGCCGGGCTGGTCAATGCCAAGCCGGAAGGGACAAGGCGTGTCTACACGGTCAGCAGTGCCGGCTTCCTGAAGCTCAACATCTGGCTCGACCAGTTCTGGGACGCAGAGCAGCTGGGTTGACCCGGAGATGCGCCGTCACGTCTTGGCCAGCGAAGCGCCAGGGGCGTCGTTGGGCGGGATCGTGCAGCATCGGGCCTAACCGTTGTTATAGGGGAAGAGCTTAAAATAGGGCTGCGCTTCCTCGATCACGCGGGCGACAGACGGCCGCCGCAGCAGCCGGTCGTGGTAGCGCCTCACCGCGGGATATCTGTCGCCGAACGGCTCGACCTTGTTGGCATAGAACAATGCCGGGGCGGCGGCGCAGTCGGCCAGGGTGAAGGCTTCGCCCATGCCCCATGTCCGCGACTGCATGTCCTGCTCGATGATGGCGTAGGCGCTGCGCAGCTGGGCGCGCGACTCCTCGACGCCGAACGGATCGGTCATGCCTTCCGGCCGCAGGCGGTCGCCGACGATCTTCTGCATCGGGTGCTGCACGTAGAAGTCATAAAATCGGTCGGCGAGGCGGGTCTGGCGGGCGAGATCGATATCGGCAGGGATCAGCTCGACCGGTCCGGGATAATGCGCGTTGAGATATTCGATGACGATCGTCGATTCCGGCACAGTCTGGTCCAGCGCTTCATCGCGCAGCACCGGCATCTTGCCGGCCGGCGACAATTTCAGGAACGCCGCGCGCGACTGTTCATTGCCGAGATCGACGACGACCGACGTGAACAGCGTGCCGTTCTCATAGAGCGCGATCAGCGGCTTCCAGCAGAAGGACGCCAGCGGATGAAGATGCATCGTCAGGGACATTGTTTTGTTCGTTCCTTTGGTGGTTCGCCTCGCGGACGGGCGGTATCGAGGTTCGGCCTGCTACCTACCTGGCATGGGTATGGGTGACGATGGCATCGACGATCACGGCCCAATCGTCGGGATGCAGTTCGTGGCCACCGCCTTCGATACGGACAAGCTTCGCGCCGGCAACTGCTTCGGCAAGAGCGGCGCCATGCTCGATCGGAAAGATCGGATCATCGGTGCCGTGGATCACGAGGAGCGGAACCTTCAATTCGTGCAGGCGGCCCTTCCCGTCCTCGCCGCCCCGATCCTCGCTGCTCTTGAGCATGAAATGATTGGTCGCGCTCAAGAAGCCGCCGGATCGGTCGTAATCCTGTTCGACAAACGCCCTCATCCGCTTCTCGTCGAAGGGATGCGCGGTGCCGGCGATCGCGTGCGCGTCCTTGACGATGAAGTCGACCACCTGGTCACGGTCCGACCAATCGACATCAGCGCCTTCGGCCGAATGTTTCCTATAGACCTCGGTCATCCCAGGCAGATGCGACGTGTCGGTTCCCACGGGAGAAGTGCTGATCGCCGTAAGCGAGATGACCCGCGATGGATGCTTCAGCGCCACAAGCTGCGCGATCATGCCGCCCATCGACATGCCGACCACATGCGCTTTCGCGATGCAGTAACCGTCGAGCACGCGGATAGCGTCGTCCGCCATGTCGTCGAATGTGTAAGGCGGTTCGCCCGGCGCATATTTGGTCGAACGGCCGGTATCGCGATTGTCATAGCGGATCACGAACAGACCCTTGCCGGCCAGTTTCCGGCAAAACGCCTCCGGCCACCAGAGCATCGAAGCCATGGCGCCCATGATCAGCAGTATCGGTGGATGCGCGGGATCGCCAAACGTCTGGGATGCGATTTCGGGTTCCGCAACCTTCATCATGATCGTAGTCTCCTTTCTGCGAAACCGATTGCATTTTGCAATCAGTTGCACGATAATAAAACCGATATAATTATGCAACCGGTTTCTTGGAGAATCGCATGAGCATCGATCACCGGTCTGGGTGCCCGATCAACCTGTCGCTTGAAGTGTTTGGCGACCGGTGGAGCCTGATCATCCTTCGCGACATGATATTCGGCGGCAAACGCCACTTTCGCGAACTGCTCAACGGATCGCTGGAACGCATCGCTTCCAACATCCTCGCCGATCGGCTGAAGCGGCTGATGGAGCTCGGCATGCTGACCAGGGCCGACGACCCCACTCACAAGCAGAAGGCGATCTACAGCCTGACCGAAATGGCGATAACGCTGGTACCGATCTTGGCGCATCTCGGCGCCTGGGGTCGCGTCTGGCTGCCGGTCAGCGAGGAACTCTCGATCCGCGCCGAGCTCCTGGAAAAGGGCGGCCCGCCTATGTGGGAGAAGTTCATGGACGAGCTGCGCCACGAACATCTGGGCACACCTTCCGACACGCCGCCGGACGCCACCGTGCGTGCGACCTTGCAGGCTGGATACGAGGCGGTTGTCGCCCGAAAGGCGCCGGGCACCGGGTGCGATCCCCGCGCCTGACCAACTTATTTTTCCCCATCGCAGGCCGGCTCTGCTATTAAAGGCATTGAAAACTATAATTTACGGGATTGGAAAAGCCCTTGGTTGAGAACTCTAAGGATACTGCCCGCGCGCGGGCCGATTTGCGTTTCAAAAAGCAGGAAGAGGCAGCCACGGTTCGTCAGAAGGCGATGGCGGAATATGTCGCCGAGAGCGACGCCCGCCAGATTAAGACCAACAAACTGCGGGCGCTGCGCCTCGCCAAGGAAGCCGAAGACCTCGCCAATGCGCCGGCTGCTCCGGTGAAGAAGCCGGCGCGCGCCAAGAAAAAATAGAGTTGGTTCGCGACCGGCGCCGTCGTCGGCGCTGTCGGCATTTCCGACAATGATGAAGCGGCGGCCATCGCCGGTATCGAGGCGGCTGGCTTCACCGCCGCCTCCGGCTAAGGCCGGCCTCAAGTCTAGTTCATGTTTATGTCACGGGTGGCCGCTCGCATCGACACGGAGAAGCCGGCGAGAACGTCGACCAGCGCGATGACCATCAGCGTGAAGAAAACCGAGTGCGCCGCGCCCTTCACCAGCAGGAACTCGACCAGGAACGCCACGAAGACGAAGGTCGACAGCAGGTGGTCCATGATCGAGGCGCTCGTCGTGCGCGTCGATTTCACGATTTCGACGAAGAAGAGGATTAGCCCGATCAGCACGATCAGATCGCCGAGCGTCAGCGAGAACACCCCGCCCGACATCATGCGGATCGAGACCAGTTCGCTTGCCCAGGGGTCGTCGCCACCGCCGAATATTCCCAGAAGCCCGAGATTATAGAGGACGAAGGGCACGATCAGCAGCGGGATGGCACCGAACATCAGGCGGCTCCGGTTGGACTGCCCTCTGTAGTATGCGCCCGGCGTTCGCCGTCAAGAATTTTCGTATGCGACCGCGAACACGGACAAAGACGGTGCGAAATAACAATGTCAGCCGGCCCGGCTGACATCCTAAACGGTTGCTGGATGGCTGAAATTGGTTCGGTGAGCGATCCTCAGCGCCAAAATGCAAAAGACCGGCGCGATGGCCGGTCCTTCGGTAGTCACAAACCGTCGAAAGCTGTCTCAGCTTTCCTTCGGCTCCAGAACCTGGCGACCGCGATACATGCCGGTCTTCAGGTCGATATGGTGCGGGCGGCGCATCTCGCCGGAATTCTTGTCCTCGACATAGGTCGGGGCCTTCAATGCGTCGGCCGAACGGCGCATGCCGCGCTTCGACGGAGAGGTTTTTCGTTTCGGTACGGCCATGGATATGCTCCACTACATGGTCAAAACGCCCCGGCTGCCCTCGTGAAAGGGCCGCGTCAGGGCCGGAATCTGAGAAAGTCGGGTGCCTATACACGCCCTGCGCCGTTTTGGCCAGCGCCGTCGCGAATTTTTTTAAGCTATCGCAGGCAGCCGACATAGGCGCCGGACCGGCCTGCGCGCCGCTCGATCAGCGCAGCCAGCCGCCTCAGCCCCGGTCCGGGCTTCGCCGGGTTGCGCGCGATCGGGTTCGGCAAGGTGACGGCAAGCAGTGCCGCCTGGCGACGCGACAATCGTTTTGCCGAAACCCCGAAATGGTGCTGGGCGGCGGCCTCGATGCCATAGATGCCCGGCCCCCATTCGGCGATATTGAGATAGATTTCCATGATGCGCCGTTTCGACATCACCATGTCAAAATAGACAGACAGCGGCAGCTCGACGACTTTCCGGACCGAGCCCAGCGGCCGCGACCACAGATAGAGATTCTTCACGGTCTGCATGGTGATGGTCGATGCGCCGCGCGTCATCTCGCCGGCCAGCGCGTCGTCGACGACGCCCCTCAACTCGCCAAGGTCGATGCCGCGATGGAAACAGAACTGCCCGTCCTCCGACATGATGACCGAATTCGCCAGCGCCGGCGCCACATCGTCGATCGAGACCCAGCGCCGGTCATAGCCGGAAAACGTCGCCAGATCCTTCAGCATCAATGTCGACACCGGATGCACGAACGGCGGCAGATACAGAAACGTCAACACCACCGGCATCAACGCCAGCACGACGGCGACGGTGATGCCGCGCCGGACCCAGAGCCGGGGCCAGCGTTTGAGACCGATGCGGTTGCCGCGTTTCGGCCTCACCATGTCCAACCCTTCGGTTTCGTGATCGACGATCGGTTCCGCCAAGCCGCCCAATCCATGCTGCTCCCTGCCCCGGCATAATGGCGCTTGGCTTCTTGCGCAACGTCTGAGTGTCGGCTACCGGTCCCGGCGATGACGAAAGACGACCAAATTCCGTTCGAGGCAGCGCTTCTCGCGCGCGCAGGTCCGATCGAGGCGCTGCTCAGGCGGCTCCTCGACGACCGCCCGCTTTCGGGCGAGATCGCGCGGCCGCAACGTCTGATGGCGGCGATGCGCCATGGCGTGCTGAACGGCGGCAAGCGCCTGCGCCCCTTCCTGGTGATGGAAAGCGCCGCGCTGTTTTCCGCCGACAGCGAGGCGGCGCTGCGCGTGGCGGCGGCGCTCGAATGCGTGCATTGCTATTCACTGATCCATGACGATCTGCCGGCCATGGACGATGACGATTTGCGCCGTGGCCAGCCGACCGTGCACAAGGCCTTCGATGAGGCGACCGCCATCCTCGCCGGCGACGCCTTGCTGGCGCTCGCCTTCGACATCATTGCCGACGAAGCGATGATGCTACCGGCCGAGCGAAGGGTGGCGCTGGTGCTGGCGCTGGCCCGCGCCGCCGGAGCCGGCGGCATGGTCGGCGGCCAGATGCTCGACCTTGAGGCCGAGCGCATCGGGCCGGACGAAGCCGGCATCATCCGGCTTCAGGCGATGAAGACCGGCGCGCTGATCCGCTTCGCCTGCGAGGCGGGCGCAATCATTGCCGGCGCGCCACCGGTCGACCGCGAAAGGCTGGCCGAGTTCGGCTCGGCGATCGGGCTTGCCTTTCAACTTGCCGACGATTTGCTCGACCTGACGGCGGACGCGCACCAGATGGGCAAGGCGACCGGCAAGGATGCAGCAGCCGGCAAGGCGACGCTGGTGGCGCTGCACGGCGCGAACTGGGCGCAGGACCAGCTTCAAGGCCTCGTCGACCAGGCCCACGCGCTGCTCGATCCCTATGGCGAAGCCGCCGTGCTTCTGAAGCAAGCGGCGACATTCGTGGCGACCCGCAACAGCTGATGCTGCTCTAAACTGTATGCCCGACGTCTTGTGGCGCGCTGCGTAGCCAAGGAGGGTTGGTGAACTGTTCGGCCAGGAAATCCACGAACACGCGGACACGCGGCGACAAGATCCGGCCAGGCGGATAAACAGCGCAGATTGGCGGTCCGTCATGATGATCGTATCCGGTGAGCAGTGCGGTCAGCCTGCCTATCCTGATATCCGGTCCGACCAATATCTCCGACATGCGGATGATGCCGACACCGGCGAGCGCCAGCCGGCGCAGGGCTTCCGTGCTGTTGGCCTCTATCGGGCTGCGGATACGCATGCTTTGCGGACCGTCCGGGCCATCGAATTCCCAGATGTTAAGGCCGCCGCGTGATGTGATGCCGAGGCAAGTATGATGTTGAAGGTCGCCTGGCGTCATCGGTATGCCGTGTTTTTCGAGATACTGAGCTGACGCGCAAATGACACGGTGATTGGGCGCCAGCCGCCGCATCACCAGCCTGGAATCGCTCTGGGCGGCAACGCGCACGGCGACGTCCGTTTCCTCAGCCAACAGGTCGACAATCGCATCTGTGAACATCAGCTCGAGCTCAATGGCCGGATAGCGATCGATGAAAGCCGGTAGCATCGGCACGATTAGACGATGGCCGAAGGCGCTCGGAAGACTGACGCGCAGCCGGCCGCGCGGTTCTGCGCCGGGTTGAATCGCGATTTCAGCCTCTTTGATGTCGTTCAGGATCCGGCGAGCGCTATCGGCATAGCTGCTGCCTTCCGCTGTCAAGCTGATGCGCCGCGTCGAGCGTTGCAACAAGCGCACGCCAAGGCGGGACTCAAGGCGACCGATGATTTTGCTGACGGCCGATGGGGTCATCCGCAGCCGGCGTGCCGCTGCCGAGAAGTCGCCTTCCTCGACAACTGACAGGAACACACCCATCGTTTCCTGTCGGTCCATGATATCTATTCCAATTCGTCACAGATGAACGGAAATTATCACCAATTATCAGTATTTGCGATACATAATATGATTCCCTCCTCAGCATCCGAAATGCTGGTGAGGAGAGTGCGATGCGTTCAGAACAGCCAAACCTGCGCGATGGTCACGAGCTGCATCGGTGGGCACGTCGTCAGCGCAGCGCCGCAATCGGGCGGTGGTGTCTCCGGATTATCGGCGTGCTCAACCGGTCACCGCAAAAGATGGGAAAACGCCCAGAGCGAAGCAACGTCCGGGCTAGCGCAACCGGCCAATCGGGATGATTTCCGGCGAGGCCGGGCCATACGGCTCGCCCTGCCAGTTGCCGAGCCATTCTTCGACGACCAGCCCGCTCTGGTCCATCATCCCCGCAAGGCTTTCCTTTGTCGGGAAGGCTATTTTCGATTCGGCGCTGAGCACCCGCCCGCTGTCGGGGATTTCATAATGGGTCGAGTAGGTGACGACACCGGTAGCGGGATCGCGCCGGAAATCGTTCCACGCTCTTACGGTGCTCAATCCGGGATGACTCAGGTCCCGTTCGGACCTTTCCGGCGTCCACTCGAGCCATTCCTCGGTGGCTGGATTTCGCGTGTCGAAGATGAAGCGCCCATCGGGAGCCAGATGAGCAGCGATCGTGGCAAGCACCGCCTCTCGATCTTTCGGCGTCAGAAACACCTGGAAGGCGTGCCCGGTCAAAAGAACCAGATCGAAGCGTCGTCCGAGCCGGACGGTTCGCGCATCGGCCTCCACCCAGTCGACCCTCTGCCCGCCGGCTCGGCGGCGCGCGATGTCGAGCATCGCCGGCGCCGGATCGACACCGGTCACATTACGCCGATCGGCGAGCGCGGCGGCCAATTGCCCGGTGCCGCAGCCGAGGTCGAGAACCGATCCGGCACCCTTGGCAAAGCCGACGCAATAGTCGAAGTCGACGCCGCCTTCGTTCTCGATATCGTAGAACTGGGCGAGGTCGGGATCGCTGTAGAGACGGTCGGTCATGGAAGGCCTGGAGTTGGAGCCGTGGAGCAGCAGAATTCGTGGAATCAAAGCGCAGCTTCGATGGTTTGTCGGGCAAATCGGTCGGTACCCATCACCGGTTCCGCACCACAATGCATGCACCGCCGACGCTTTGCAGTTTCTGGCAAATGTTGTCGGCCTTGGCTTTGGAGTCGGCGCCGATCCGGACCGCATAGATGCCGCGCCTGCCGATCGGCGAGCGCACCCGGCTGACCACCGGATTTTGGCCCTTAAGCAAGGCCGGAAACCGGCGCTTCACACCATTCCATTGACTGAGCGCCGCGGCGCGGCGGAAATTGCCGGCCACCTGCACGCCCCACGGCTTGATGTTGATCGACGCCATGGCCACGGTTTGGGACTTGATGACCGGCAGCTTGCGGCAGGCGACCGCGAAGCTCGCTTTCTTGTCGAGCGGCCGGATGGTGCCGGCATAGGCGGTGTCGGTGAACCTGTCGGCTGGCTCGCCCATGATGTCCAGAACGTAGCTTTCGGTCTCCATCGGCAGGAAACCGCCAGAACTCAGCCAGCGCGACACCCGGCTTTCACCGGCATTGTAGGCGGCGGCGGCCAAGCCGAGATTGCCGAAGCCGGTTTTCATTTCGGCGAGATATTTTGCCGAGGCCGGGATGGCCTGCTCGATATCGAAGGAATTGGCGAGGCCGCGTATCTTGGCTGTACCCGGCATGAACTGGGCAATGCCTTCGGCGCCGACCGGGCTGACCGCACTGGGATCGAAGCGGCTTTCCTTCCAGATCAACCGGGCAAAGAAGTCCTTGGGCAGGCCGTTTTGGTCCGCATGAGCCTCGATCAGGTTGCAAACCCGGTCGAGCAGTCGTTGTTTGGCGGGGCGCGGCGGATCGGCCTGGACGGCTGTCACCCAGCCCAGCCCACAAAGCAAGACAAACCCACCAAGCAAGACCGGCGTCGCCCAAGGGAGCCGCATAGATCTACTCCGCCGCGGCCTTGCCAAGTTGCCCAAACCGCTGCTCGATATAGTCGGCGACCATTTTCTCGAAGTCCGCAGCAATCGACGGGCCGCGCAGCGTCGCCGCCTTCCTGCCGTCGACGAATACCGGCGCCGTCGGCGTCTCGCCGGTACCGGGCAGAGAAATGCCGATATCGGCATGCTTGGATTCACCTGGACCGTTGACGATGCAGCCCATCACCGCGACCTTGAGGTTCTCGACGCCGGGATATTTTTCACGCCACACCGGCATGTTCTTGCGCAGATCCGCCTGGATGTTCTGGGCGAGTTCCTGGAACACGGTAGAGGTCGTGCGGCCGCAGCCGGGGCAGGCGGCGACGATCGGCACGAACTGCCGGAACCCCATGGACTGCAGGAGTTCTTGCGATACCTGCACCTCCCGGGTGCGGTCGCCATTCGGCTCCGGTGTCAGCGAGATGCGGATCGTGTCGCCAATGCCTTGCTGGAGAAGGATGCCCATCGCTGCGGACGAGGCGACGATGCCTTTTGAACCCATGCCGGCCTCGGTGAGGCCAAGATGCAGCGCGTGGTTGGAGCGGGTGGCAAGCTCGGTATAAACGGCGATCAGGTCCTGCACACCGCTAACCTTGGCCGACAGAATGATTTTCTCGCGGCCAAGACCGATCTCCTCGGCCATTTCGGCCGAAAGGATCGCCGACTGCACGATCGCCTCGCGCGTCACTTCCTGCGCGGTCAGCGGAAAGCCTTGGCGCTGGTTGTCGTCCATCAGCCGGGTCAGAAGCTCCTGGTCGAGCGACCCCCAATTGACGCCGATGCGCACCGGCTTGTCGTGCCGGATCGCCATCTCGACGATATCAGTGAACTGCCGGTCCTTCTTGTCCTTGAAGCCGACATTGCCGGGATTGATGCGGTACTTGGCTAACGCCTCGGCGCAAGCCGGATGGTCGGCGAGCAGCTTGTGGCCGATATAGTGGAAATCGCCGACCAGCGGCACGTTGATGCCGAGCCGTTCGAGCCGCTCGCGGATGGCGGGCACGGCGGCAGCGCTCTCGTCGCGGTCGACGGTGATGCGCACGATCTCGGAGCCGGCACGATGCAGCGCCGCAACTTGAGCGACTGTCTGGTCGACATCGGCGGTGTCGGTGTTGGTCATCGACTGAACGACGACAGGGGCACCCCCGCCGACCATCACGCCGCCGACATCGACACCGACCGACGTGCGGCGAGGGAAGGGAGAGGAAAAATATCCGGTCATGGCCGGCTGCCCTTTGTTAGCGCATCACCCCGAATCCCGGAATCGGTTTCCGGAAAGGATCACGCGCAAAAATCAAAATACAGTGTCCTTTGCGCGCCCGAAAGGGCGCGCGGCGCTGTAGAAGGTCCGGGCATGAGGTGGAGGAGCAAAGATGGCTTGTCAATGGCGACAGGCAGGCAGACCTACCAAATCGATAACGGGAGAGGAGACAAACAGCCCATCGTATCCGTGCCGCTGGCGGCCGGAACCATCTCCGAGTCGTGTGAAGCAGCGCTCCGGCGGCATGGCCGCCACCGGAAAGATGCTCGTGCGCCGAAACCGGCGCAGCTATTCGAGGAAAAGCGTCAATGCGTGGTCGGTTTCGCTTTCAGTTTTTCAATCTCGTCCTTGAGTGCCAGCTTGCGCCGCTTGAGATTCACGATTTCGAGGTCATCCACTGATGGATGATTCATCGCGTCATCGATTTCGCGTTCGATGTCGCCGTGTTTCCGCTGCAACTCATCAAGATGGGATGCAAGAGACATGATTGGTTCTCCCTTTCATGGTTTCCTCGATTGCAGCCGTCAAGGCGTGTCCACCGCAGGCTCGCTTCTGTGACGGCATAATGACAGTGTGCCACCATCGGGCAGCGATGTCGAATGCTGCGTGGTAGCATTCCACGACAATGTGAAATGTGATATTGGCTGCGCGCCGGTGCAAGAGAGCCCCCGGCCCCGCCCAATCAGGCCCATTTTTGGGCGCCGCAAGACGTGCAGACGGTAGATAATGTCCGAACAGGAACAGGCCGATATCCGCCTCGAATATTCTCGGCTGAAGCAAGAGCACGCCGATTTCGACGCGGCCATCAACGCGATGATCGCCATGGGCTGCGACCCGCTGCAGATCCAGCGCATGAAGAAGAAAAAACTATTCCTGAAAGACCGGCTGATGGCGCTGGAAGACCGGATCATCCCCGACATCATCGCGTGAGCGAATTCCCACTTGGCGACTCGGCAAACCTGCTCATCCTGTGATCGAAAGCCTCGCAGCGCGTTCGCGCAGCATGGCGATGAGATCGTCGGTCTTTTCTCCGGAAGTGTCGATGGGAACCACCAGGCATATCGTCGCCTCGACCTTGCCGGGCGCTGAAAAGACCGGCGCGGCAAGGCATTTTGTGTAGGCGTCGACAAGACCCGAGGTCACGCAGTAGCCGACACCGCCAGCCACGGCGATATCTTCTATGAAGTCGTCGAGCAGCAATCTGCGGCCGTCTGGCAGGACGAGATCGTCTTCGGACACCATGTCTTCGATCACGGCCCTTTCGAAACCGGCGAGAAGCAACCGCCCCGAAGCGGTCCAGGGAAGCGGGATCTGCAGACCTGTGGCCGAGCTGATCCGGAACGGCCTGGTGCCCGGACTTGAATGGACGATTGTGTAGCGGCCGCTTTGCAGCATGCACAATTCAGAGGTCTCGCCTGTCTCGCGCGACAGATTGTCGACCTCCTGCCGCCCTCTCCTGAGCAGGTCGTTGCCGCGCACATAGTCCATTCCGTAGAGGTAAAGCTTTTTTCCGAAATAGACGCGATTGCCGTCGCCGGCCATTTCCAGCAGGCCCGCATCGACCAGCGAGCGCACAAGCGTGTAGGTCGTCGAGCGAGGCGCATTCACTGCCTTGGCGAGATCGCCAATCCCGATCGCACGCTGGGTCGTGTGGAGAAACTCCAGGATCTGGAGCACCCGGTTGAGACCCTTCTCGCGAGAGCCCGATGCCCTGTCTTCGTCCAGGCCGGCGTCCGGTCGAACTGCCAAGGCATTGCCATCTTGCATTACCGGCTCCTGATGTTAGTATCTGTCTTGTATAGAGTACATGCGTCTCTTGTAAGGGACAATCACGTTCATTGCAACGACGCATGTTGCTCATCCAAAGGGGAACACAACACGAAGGAGGTCGCCGTGAACGACACATCCAAAAGACGTGAATTTCTGAAAATGGCCGGGCTTGCAACGGCCGGAGTGATGGGCGCAGCAGCAACGGTCGATGTTCAGAAGGCGGCGGCGCAAGCGGCGCCGGACAGCCTGCTGCGTACTGTTCTCGATCGCGGCAAGCTGATCGTCGGCACCGGCAGCACCAACGCACCCTGGCACTTCGAGAACGATGCCGGCGAACTCGTCGGCATGGACATCACCATGGGGCGCATTCTTGCCAAGGGGCTTTTCGACGATCCGACCATGGTCGATTTCGTCATGCAGGATCCGGCCCAGCGCATTCCGAATGTGACCACCAACAAGGTCGACATCTCGATCCAGTTCATGACCATGACCGCCCAGCGCTCGCAGCTGATCAACTTCTCGCGGCCCTATTACGTCGAAGGCATCGCTCTGCTGACCCTTCCGACCGCCGAGAACAAGACCTTCGACAAGCTGCTTGCCGGCGGTTCGGCAACGCGTATTTCCATCCTGCAGAATGTCGATGCCGAGGCAAATGTGCACATTGTCCTGCCGGAGTCGCAGGTGATGCAGATAGACACCCAGGCCAACGTGCTGCAGGCACTCGAGTCGAAGCGCGTCGACGCGGCCGCCGTCGATCTTTCCACGGTGCGCTGGCTCGCCTCACGCAACCCGGACCGCTACTTCGATGCCGGCAAAAGCTGGTTCAGCATGCTTTACGGCGCGGCGCTGAGGCAAGGCGATCTCGACTGGCTGACCTTCGTCAACGCATCCTTCGCGACGGCAATGTTCGGTCATGAAACGGCGCTCTACGACGCGGCGTTCAAGGACTATTTCGGGCTGGAGCCGCCGGCCCGGCATCCCGGTTTTCCGGTCATCTGATGCAGCTGGCGGAAGGGCAGCAATCGGCGCCCTTCCGCCTCCTTCTCCTCGACGGCCCTCGGCACTGAGGCAGACGCATGGGCTACGCCCTCAATTTCAACCTGATCTGGCGGCATTTCGACAAGCTGTGGGGCGGCCTGCTGCTCAGTCTCGAGCTCGCCGTGATCTCCATAGCCATCGGCATCGTCATCGGGCTCGTTCTGGCGGTCTGGTACGTCTCGGCCGGGCGCGTCGTCCGGTCCATAATCGCCGCCTATGTCGAATTCATCCGCAACGTGCCGCTGATCCTGCTTGTCTATCTCGTTTTCTACGGCCTGCCGACCGTGGTCGATCTCGCCTACAGCGCCCAGACCTCGTTTGTCGCGACACTGTCGCTCTATAGCGGCGCGTATCTGGTCGAGGTGTTTCGCTCGGGACTCGAAGCCGTGCCGCGCGGACAGATCGACGCTGGCAAGGCGATCGGCCTGACGCCCTGGCAGCGGCTGCTCCATGTGCGCCTACCGACGATGCTGCGGATAACGCTGCCCGCGCTTTCCAACACGTTCATATCGCTCTTCAAGGACACGTCCGTCGCCTCGGTCATTTCGGTGCCCGAGCTCACCTACGGCGCCCAATGGATCAACTTCAACACCTTCCGGATCGTCGAGGTCTACCTTGTGGTGACGGCGATGTACCTCTTGACCGGCTACGCGCTTCTCTATGCGCTTCGGCTTGTCGAGCGCCGGTTCAGGGCGGCGCACTAACATGCTTGGCCAGATCGCCTATGCCTTGCCCTTCCTAGCCCAGGGTTTTGCCGTGACACTGTGGGTGTCGCTGCTTGTCGTGGTGTTGTCGCTCGTCGCCGGCGTGATGATGGGCGTCGGCCTTGTCTACGGCCCTACGCCGCTGCGCTGGGTGGTGCGCATTTTCAGCGACACCATACGCGGCATTCCGATCCTGGTGCTCATCTTCTTCGTCTATTACGGCCTGCCTGCCATCGGCATCCATCTGGAGTCCTTCTGGGCCGCCGTGCTGGCGCTCACCCTGTTCAAGACGGCCCAGGTCATCGAATATCTGCGCGGCGCGGTCGGTTCCATACCGAAGGGGCAGTCCGAGGCGGCGATGGCGATCGGGCTGACCTTTCGCCAGCGACTGGCCTACGTCATCTTTCCGCAAGCGTTCAGGCGCTTCCTGCCGCCATGGATCAATGGCGTCACCGATGCGGTAAAGGGCAGCGCGCTGGTCTCGCTGCTGGGCATCACCGACCTGATGCACGCCATCAACCAGGTCATCGGCCGCACCTACGAGGCGATGCCGCTCTACATCCTCGGCGCAGTCATCTACTTCGCCGTCAATTACGCCCTCTCCCTGGCCAGCCGACGGCTGGAGCGGCGTTTCTCCTTCATCCGGGAATAGCAAGATGTCCATCGCCCCGCCCGCCAATCCGGCGCTTCTCGATATCCGCGACGTTTCCAAATCCTTTGGATCCGTCGAGGTTCTGCGCTCGGTCAGCCTGCAGGTGACACGCGGCGAGGTGGTGACTGTCATCGGGCCTTCCGGCAGTGGCAAGACCACGCTGCTGCGCTGCGTCAACTTCCTGGAGAGCTACGACAGCGGCTCCATCCGCATCGACGGAAAGGAGGTTGGCTTCCGCGAGACGGGAACACGCCAGCGCCGCAGCGAGCGCGACCTGGCGAAGATGCGCGCCGAGACCGGAATGGTGTTCCAGAGTTTCAATCTGTTCCCGCATCTGACCGCGGCCGGCAACATCATGCTTGGCCTGCGCAAGGTGCGCGGCAAAAGCAGCGCCGAAGCCCGTGCCATTGCCGAGCATTGGCTCGGCCGGGTCGGCCTTGCCCACAAAGCAGACAGCCTGCCGGCCGAGCTTTCCGGCGGCCAGCAGCAGCGCGTCGGCATCGCCCGCGCGGTGGCGATGGAGCCAAAAATCCTGCTTCTCGACGAGATAACCTCGGCGCTCGATCCGGAACTCGTCGGCGAAGTGCTTGAGGTCGTGCGCAGTCTGGCCGAAGACGGCATGACCATGGTGATGGTCACGCACGAGATGGCCTTTGCACGCGACGCCTCGAGCCGCATCATCTTCATGGCGGATGGCGGCGTCAGTGCCGCAGGCCCGCCTGCCGAGATTCTGGGCGAGGAGATCGACAACGAACGTCTTCGCAGCTTTTTGGCGCGGTTCCGCGCCTCGCATTTCTGACATCGGACGGCGAAAGCTGTCGCAAGGAGCCTTTTCATGTCGCCTTACACCCGGCTCGCCGAACTGGGCCTGACGCTGCCCGAGCCGCCGACGCCGATCGCCAATTTCGTCACCCACGCCGAAAGCGGACGGCTGATCTTCCTCTCCGGCCAGGGGCCATTGCGCGCCGATGGCACGCTTTGCACCGGCAAGGTGGGCGAGGACGTCACGGTGGAGGAGGCCTATGGGCATGCCCGTCTCACCGGCTTGAACCTGCTTGCCGTTATGCATGCCGCAGCGGGTGACCTCGGCCGCATCGTGCGCGTCGTCAAGCTGCTGGGTTTCGTCAACGCGATCCCGACCTTCAGCGACCATCCGAAGGTGGTCAACGGCTGCTCCGATCTTTTCGCCGAAGTCTTCGATAGTATCGGCGGGCACGCCCGCTCGGCGATCGGTGTTGGCTCTTTGCCGGGAAACATCACGGTCGAAATCGAGGCGGTCGTCGAGACCGCCGCCTGACGTCTACCAACGGGACCTCTAGAGATGAAAACCTATTCCGAAAACGGCTCCAACACGACAATTCGTCAACGACTCGGCCTTCGCCCGATCATCAACGTTTCCGGCACGATGACGGCGCTCGGTGCCTCGATCATCGTCCCGGAAGCGATCGCCGCGATGTCGGAAATCGCTTCGCAGTGGGTGGAGATGGACGATCTGCAACGCGCCGCAAGCACGGTCGTCGCGCGCCTCACAGGGGGCGAGGCCGGCTTCGTCACCGCTTGCTGCGCCAGCGGCATCACCATGGCGATTGCCGGCACGATGACCGGCACCAACCTTCTGGCGATCGAGCGGCTGCCGGACGACACCGAGGGCCTCAAGTCGGAGGTCATCGTCCAGCTCGGCCACATCGTCAATTACGGCGCGCCGATCGACCAGTCGATCCGGCTTGCCGGGGCCAAGGCCGTCCCGGCCGGCACGGTCAGCGTGACGCAGGATTATCATGTGCGCGACGCGATCCGCGACCGCACCGCGGCCGGCCTCTACGTCGTTGCGCATCACACAGTGCAATACGGCATGCTCTCGCTCGAGGAATTCTGCGAGATCTGCCACGCCAAGGGCGTCCCGGTGATCGTCGACGCCGCCTCGGAATACGACCTGCGCGGCTTTCTCGCACGCGGCGCCGACATCGTCGTCTATAGCGGGCACAAATTCCTCTCGGGGCCGACTAGCGGCATCGTGACGGGGCGCAAGGATCTGGTGCGAGCCGCCTATCTCCAGAATCGTGGCGTTGCGCGGGCGATGAAGGTCGGCAAGGAAAGCGTCGCCGGCACCATGGCGGCGCTGGAGGCCTGGGAGCGTCGCGATCACGCCGGCATCCGCAAGCGGGAGGATGCGGCCTTGCATCTGTGGGAGGACGCATTGCAGAGCCTGCCCGGCATCGCCGCGCATGTCATTCCCGATCCGACCGGCAATCCGCTCGACCGCCTGCAGGTTTTTGTTACGCCTGAGAGCAGGTTCAGCGCCGCCGGCCTTGCCTCGGCGCTGGCGGCAGGCTCGCCTCCTATTATCGTGCGCAACCACGAGGTCGAGCGCGGTCACTTCTTCCTCGACCCGTGCAATCTCCATCCCGGCGAGGCGGAGATCGTCGCCGAACGCCTGCAGGCTGTGTTGAACGCAACCGACCGCCCGGCGGATGCGATGAAGCCGGCTCGCAAGGACACCGCCGGCGCGTTGCGCTGGCCGGATTAGGTGACGATGGCGCCATGCGCCCGAATGGACGCAGAGGCATCGCATCCTTGCCGTCGATCCCGAATTCCGCTAATGCGCGCCTTTGCCGCCGGGAGCAGAAGCTTGGACGATCAACGCGCCGACGTCGCCATCATCATGGGCAGCCAGTCCGACTGGGCGACGATGCGCCACGCCGCCGAAACGCTGGAGGCGCTGGGCATCCCGCATAAGCGGCTGATCGTCTCGGCCCATCGCACCCCCGACCGGCTCTATGACTTCGCCAAGGGCGCCAAGGCGGCCGGTTTTCGGGTGATCATCGCCGGCGCCGGCGGTGCGGCGCACTTGCCGGGCATGACAGCGGCAATGACGCCGCTCCCCGTTTTTGGCGTGCCGGTGGAATCGAAGGCGCTTTCCGGACAGGACTCGCTGCTCTCCATCGTGCAGATGCCGGCAGGCATTCCGGTCGGCACGCTGGCCATCGGCAAGGCGGGCGCCATCAATGCCGCGCTTCTGGCTGCGGCCGTGCTGGCGCTAACCGACGAAAAGCTCGCTGCTCGGCTCGATGCCTGGCGCGCCGCCCAGACCGCCAAGGTCGCCGCCGAGCCCACGGACACGCCATGAGCCTGCCTGCGGGATCGACCATCGGCATCATCGGCGGCGGCCAGCTCGGCCGCATGCTGGCCATGGCTGCCGCCCGCCTCGGCTACCGCACGGTCGTGCTGGAACCGCAGCCGGATTGCCCGGCGGCACAGGTCGCCAACCGGCAGATCACCGCCGCCTATGACAATACGGCCGCGCTCGCCGAACTGGCTGCAGTCAGCGCGGTCGTCACCTACGAGTTCGAGAACGTGCCGGTCGTGGCCGCCAGCGCGCTTGCCGTCACGGTCCCGGTCTATCCGCCGGCACGCGCACTGGAAGTGGCGCAGGACCGGGTGGCGGAGAAGAAGTTCCTCAACGGCATCGGCATTCCCACGGCGGATTTCTGTCCCGTCGACAATGACGACGAATTGACGGCGGCGCTGAAAAAGTTCGACGGCAGCGGCATATTGAAGACGCGGCGCATGGGCTATGACGGCAAGGGCCAGCGTGTCTTCCGCAACATGGAAACGGGCGGCTTTGCCGGCACCTGCGAGGCGATGGGCAACGTGCCGTTGATCCTCGAATCCTTCGTCGCCTTCGAACGCGAGATTTCGGTGATCGCGGCGCGCGGCATAGACGGTTCGCTCGCAGCCTACGACCCGGCAGAAAACGTCCACCGCGACGGCATCCTGCACAGCTCGACCTTGCCAGCCAGGATAGGCTCCGAAACCGCCGCTGCGGCGCAGGCAGCAGCAGCAGAGATACTTGCCGCACTCGACTATGTCGGCGTCATCGGCATCGAGTTCTTTGTCCTTGCCGACGGCGCGCTGCTGGCCAATGAGATCGCGCCGCGTGTTCACAATTCCGGCCACTGGACGGAAGCCGCCTGCATCGTCTCGCAGTTTGAGCAGCATATTCGTGCTGTCGCCGGCCTGCCCTTGGGAAATCCCGGCCGCCATTTTGACTGCGTCATGGAAAACCTGATCGGCGACGACATCCTGCGCGTCCCAGCGCTGCTCGCCGAGCCTGACCTGATGCTGCATCTCTATGGCAAGGCCGAGGCGCGTCCCGGCCGCAAAATGGGCCATTTTACGCGAATGAGCCGTCGCCGCTGAGGCTATTGGACGGCGCCGCTCTAACGCCGTCGATAGAGCAGAAACTCAAAATCCGCCGCACCATGAAGCATGCTGCGGTTGACACGGGCAAGGCTCCTCGTTTATGAGCCACGCACAAGTTGAGAGGCGCGCTTTCCGAGCGCGCCTTAATAATTCGGCCCAAGCGGGCCCAGACCGACGGGCAAGACCATGAAGATCAAGAATTCGCTCAAGGCGCTCAAGGCGCGTCACCGCGACAACCAGCTGGTTCGCCGCAAGGGCCGCGTGTACATCATCAACAAGACCGCTCCGCGCTACAAGGCGCGCCAGGGCTGAGTCTTTTCGCGTGGAGGCCTGCCTCCACGCTTGCATGATGTAATTGCTGGCCTCCCGGCCCTCTCACGCTAAATTCAGTTTGACGATCTGCCGTCCGGGGTTAGATTCTCGGCCATGCGGATTCGTTTTGCATTCTTCGCGGCGCTTTTTCTTTTCGGCTCCGCCGTACCTCCGGCTCAAGCGGAGGACACGGTCGCCCCTCCGATTGCCACGACCAGGGAGGCAAGGCTCGACCAGCTGTTTGTCGACCTGAAGCGCGAGCGCAACGAAAAAGCCGCAGAGCGCATCGCCGCGCGCATCTCGAACGAGTGGGTGCAATCCGGCAGCGCCTCGATCGACCTGATGATGCAATGGTCGCAAAAGGCGGTCGAAGAGAAAAAGTTCGACGTGGCGCTCGACTTCCTCGACCAGGTGGTGACCTTGCAACCGGCCTATGCGGAAGGCTGGAACCGGCGCGCCACCGTACATTTCATGATGAATAATTTTGGGAAATCGATGGCGGACATCGACCGCACGCTGCAGCTCGAGCCGCGCCATTTCGGCGCGCTGTCCGGCCTGGCACAGATCATGGCCGTAACCGGCCACAAGGAATCGGCGCTGGAAGCCTGGCAGCGCGTGCTCAGCATCTATCCGATGCTGCGCAGCGCCCAGGATCAGGTCGGCACGCTTTCGGAAGAACTTGCCGGCGAAGGGATTTGATGCCGGTGGACCAGTGCGCCTGGCTGCGACGCTCCACGGCAATTTCAACATTGCTGCCGTTCTTGCAGTGCTGCTTGTCGGTGAGCGCGAGGTGTGGTTTCCTGTCTAGGGTTGGAGCGGTTCGGCAATCATGATCGCAGCTTACATCGACGAATTCATAATGTTTTGCGCCGGTCTATGGATGTCGGGCGTCGGCTACGGGTTCTTTCAGCTGCCGAACCAACCCCAAACCGGACAACAGACTTGGCTGGCACGCCTTCCCAGCCATTTCAAATGGATGGGACCGCTCTTGCTGATAATCGCGATCGTGCTCGCCGTCGCCTCACCTTCTTGATCGGCAATAAGTCGCTACGCTCCCAGTCCCATCGAGGCGAGGCTTCAGCTTGGTGAATTCGGCGTGAGCGGCCTAAAGCCGTCGCGTTTGAATGGATTCTTGCGACGCGCTTTAAGTCTTTGTTTTTACCCAAATCGCTGCGCATCTTTGGGTGATTTGCTCTAGCGCCTGATCTGGGCGTCCGAACCGACATAGGCGATGCGCAGCATGTTGGTGGAGCCCGGCGTCCTCAGCGGCACGCCGGCCGTGATGATGACCCGGTCGCCCGGCTTGCCGAACCCTTCGTCCAAAGCGATGCGGCAAGCGCGGTCGACCATGTCGTCGAGGTCGATGGCATCGGGCGAGACGACACAATGCGTGCCCCACAAAAGCGACAGCCGCCGCGCCGTGTTGACAATCGGCGACAGCGCGACGATCGGCACCTGCGGCCGCTCGCGCGCGGCGCGCAGGCCGGTCGTGCCCGACGCCGTATAGCTGATGATCGCCGACAGTTTCAGCGTCTCGGCGATTTCGCGGGCGGCGAGCGAGATGGCGTCGGCGCCGGTCGCTTCAGGCTCCGAGCGCTGTGCATTGATGATGCCGGCATAGGTCGGGTCGGTTTCGACCTTGCTGGCGATGCGGTTCATCATCGCCACCGCCTCGACCGGGTAGGAGCCGGCCGCGGATTCGGCCGAAAGCATGATGGCGTCGGCGCCTTCGAACACGGCGATCGAGACGTCCGACACTTCGGCGCGGGTCGGCACTGGCGCGGTGATCATCGATTCCAGCATCTGCGTGGCGATCACCACCGGCTTGCCGGCGCGGCGCGCGGCGCGGGTGATCTGCTTCTGGATGCCGGGCACGGCTTCGAGCGGCATTTCAACGCCGAGATCGCCGCGAGCAACCATCAGTGCGTCCGAAAGTTCGATGATCTCGGCCAGCCGGGCGACGGCTTGCGGCTTTTCGATCTTGGCCATGATGAGCGCCCGGCCGCGCGCGATCTTGCGCGCTTCCGCCAGATCCTCCGGACGCTGCACGAACGACAGCGCCACCCAGTCGACGCCGGTGGCCAGCACCGCATCCAGGTCCCTGCGGTCCTTTTCGGTCAGCGCGCCGACCGGTAGGTCGGTGTCGGGCAGGCTGACGCCCTTCTTGTCGGAGATGGTGGTGCCGGCCACGACGGTGCAGACGATCGCCTTGCCGTCGCTCCTCACCGCCTTCAGCTCGAGCTTGCCGTCATCGATCAAAAGGCGGTGACCGGCCTCGACCGATCTCAGGATTTCGGGGTGGGGCAGATAGACCCTGGTCGAATTGCCGGGCTCGGGATTGTCGTCGAGCGTGAACGTCTGGCCGCGTGTCAGCGCCTCCTTGCCGTTGGCGAATTTGCCGACCCGCAGCTTGGGCCCCTGCAGGTCGGCGAGAATGCCGATCGGCCGGCCGACCGCTTTCTCGACGTTGCGGATGCGACCGACAAGTGTGCGCATCAATTCATGATCGGTGTGGCTCATATTGATGCGAAACACGTCGGCGCCGGCTTCGAAGAGCTTCTTCAGCATGTCCTCGGAGGAGGAGGCCGGACCGATGGTGGCGAGTATCTTGACCTTGCGGCTGCGTCTCATTGACTGTTTGTTCCCGGGGCGGCTGGAGCGCCCCCCGTTGCGGGGTCATCGGTCAGCTGGACCATCCAGCTTGCCTGCTCGCCCGTGTCATATTCCTGGAATCCGGCGCGCTGGAAGCCCCGAGCGACGCAATCGGCAACGCCGGCGATCTTGAACTCTTTTTCGGCCACGCACATGTTGATCGGGCCATCCCAGCGCCCGCCACGCTCGGCGTCTTCTGCATAAAGATAGTAAAACCTTGATGACAGCGGCCCTTCGATCAACGTCTTGCAGCTCGATCCCTCGATATGCCACCAGCCCTCGGTGATCCAGCCGGCCTTGGCGCGATAGCCGATGCCGACGCCGACCAGATTCTGCGTGGCGTTGCAGACACGGAAATCGGCGCGCGCGGGCGAGGCAGCAACCATCGCGGCGAGGCCCACGGCAAGGGTCAGGAGCGGCATGGCGAAGCCGTAGCGCACGCGCGACTTGCCGGCGGAACCCATCCTGAAACCCTTCAAGAACCACATTTGCATCTCTCAACGCCCCTTTTCGGAAAAGTCCGGGCGCATGTCAACGCGCCCTTTTGCTCAATTCCAATCGATTTAGAAAGGCTCCGGCGCATGGTCTGTCACCTTCCGCCAGATTTCCGCAGAAACCGTGGCCAAACGACGGCATTGCGCACGCGTCCTCTTCGTGGAATGACGATACCACCCTCCCCGGAAGCCAGCGAACAGACCATTTCCCGCCGATGACCCGATCCACAGTTTTCGCGCCATTCGACATCGTCGAAGGCGACCGCAAGCGAGGCGTCGTGCTCTTGGCCGATCACGCTCGTCGCGACCTGCCGGAGGACTATGGCAGCCTCGGCCTGCCGGCGGTGGAATTCGACCGCCATATCGCCTACGACATCGGTGTCGAGACAGTGACGCGCGAGCTGGCGGCTTTGCTCGGCGTGCCGGCGGTGCTCACCAACTTTTCGCGGCTTCTGATCGACCCCAATCGCGGCGAGGACGATCCGACGCTGATCCGCCAACTCTATGACGGCACCGTCATTTCGGGAAATTATCCGCTCGCCCCGGAAGAACGTGAAAGGCGGCTCGATCGCTTCTACCGGCCCTATCACGATGCGGTCGGCGCCATGATTGCCTCGGTGGCCCAGGCTTCCGCGAGTGCGCCCTTCATCTTTTCGGTACATTCCTTCACCCCGTTCATGCAGGGCTTCGTGCGCCCCTGGCATGTCGGTATCTTGTGGGATCGCGACGACCGAGTGGCGCGACCGCTGATCGATATGCTGGCCGCCGACAAAGACCTCGTCGTCGGTGATAACGAGCCTTATGACGGCGCGCTACGTGGCGACACCATGTTCAGGCATGCCATCGTCAACGGCTTTGCCCATGCGCTGATCGAAATCCGCCAGGATCTGATCGCCGATGGGAAGAATGCGGTCGCCTGGGCCGAACGGCTGGCGCCGATCGTTGACGCGATCAACAGCCGTCCCGATATACATCAGGTCAAACGATTCGGCTCGCGCACCGGGCCGCTGTAAGGGAGGGCCCAAGGAGGCCAAGAACACATGACCGAACTCAGCGACGAGCAAAAACGCGATTTCGAAGCCGCCGCCTTCCGCCGGCTGGTTGCGCATCTGCGCGAACGCACGGACGTGCAGAACATCGACCTGATGAACCTCGCTGGCTTCTGCCGCAACTGCCTCTCCAACTGGTATCGCGACGCCGCCGAGGCCGAGGGCGTCGATCTCAGCAAGGACCAGTCGCGCGAGATCATCTACGGCATGCCCTATGCCGAATGGCAGACGCTCAATCAGCTTGACGCCTCCGATGCCAAGAAGGCGGAGTTCGAGGCAAGACGCCCCAGGGATCATTAGGATCGCTGAACGACCGAGTTCGGCCCGAGCCGGTCAGCGCAAACCGAGAGGAACGCTGCGAAGGGAGGAGAGCATCATGTCAACAGTCAAGGACGTCTTGCGCGAGCTCGTCGCGCTCGAAGATCCGAAGATGCGCGAGGCCAATGAACGCCGTGGCGACGATCACGGTGTGAACCTCACCCATCTTCGCGCTCTCGCCAAGCGATTGAAGACCCAGCATGACCTCGCACTTCAGCTCTGGGCTACAGGAGACACCGCCGCGCGCCTTGTCGCGACCCTGGTGTGCAGGCCGAAGGCCTTCTCTGCGGCCGAGCTCGACACGATGATAAGCGACATTCGCTCTCCCAAGCTGCTCGATTGGTTCATCGTGAACGTGGTGAAGCCCGGCCGCCACGCCGAAGAACTTCGTCCGGGCTGGAAGGACGGCGACGACCTTGTCGGTCGCGCAGGCTGGAGCCTGACGACCGAAAGGGTCGTCAAGAACGCCGAGTGCCTCGATCTCGATGCCCTGCTCGACCAGATTGAGAAGGAGATGAGAGAGGCGCCTGCCCTGAAACAATGGGCCATGAACCATTGCCTCGCCGAGATCGGCATTCACCACCCGAAACTTCGAACGCGAGCAATCGGGATTGGCGAACGGCTCGCTGTCCTCATCGACTATCCTGCATCGCCTGGCTGCACGCCACCTTATGCACCGATGTGGATCGCCGAGATGGTTCGCCGACGCGAGGGGACCGGAGGTCCATGACGGAACCTTTTGGCTTGGCCCAAGCACTTTCAACCGGGAGCGCTTGACTGGAAATTGAATCGATCTAATTTGCCGCGCGAAGCTATTTTCGCACCGGATTCTACACGATGGACACGCTAAAAATCATGCAGACCGCCATTCGTGGACGATGGGCCGTGGCGGCCATGTTCCTGGCCAACGGCTTTCTGACCGGCGCCTGGGCGCCGCAGATCCCGGTGTTCCTGACCCGGCTCGACATCTCGAAGTTCACGCTCGGCCTGCTGATCCTGCTGTTCGGCGCCGGCGCAGTCACGGCGATGACCTGGTGCGGCCACCTGATCTCCAGGCATGGATCGCGCACCGTGCTGCGCTGGTTCGGTCTCATCGGAAGCTTCGGCCTGCTGGTTGTGGCGCTCGCGCCCAATGTGCCGCTTGCGGCCATCGCCATGTTCATCTTCGGCGGTTCGATCGGCGGCATGGATGTCGCCATGAATGCCAATGCGGTGGTGGTGGAACGGCGGTTGTCCCGCGCCATCATGTCGTCCTCCCACGGCTTCTGGAGCCTTGGCGGTTTCGCCGGCGGCGCTCTCGGCGGGTTCGCCATCCAGAACTATGGTCATCTCGCCCATGCGATCGTAGTGACGGCGTTCGCTTTCGCCCTGGTTGCAGTGGCAGTCCGCTATCTGATCGCCGAAGACAAGCCGCTCCGAGGACCATCAAGGGGCACCGGGCAGCGCAAATTTGCCCTGCCTGGAAATCCGCTGGTCTATCTGGTCGGGCTGATGGCGCTGATGACGATGATCTCCGAGGGCGCGGTGCTCGACTGGGCGGCGCTGTATCTGCAGCAGGAACTCGGCGCCGATCTTGCCATCGCTGGCCTTGCCTACGCGGCCTTTTCCGGCATCATGGCCGTGATGCGTTTCTTTGGCGACGGCGTGCGCAACCGTTTCGGCGCGGTGACGACGCTGCGCGTCTCGGCCCTTGTCGCCGCTGCCGGCATGCTGGTGGCCGGGCTGGCGCCCTCGCCCTGGCTCGCCATCGCGGCTTTTGCCTTCTGCGGCTTCGGCATCGCCAATATGGTGCCGATCCTGTTTTCGGCTGGCGGCAACCAGGAAGGCATGTCGTCCGGCACCGGCATGAGTGTCGTCACCACAATGGGCTATTCCGGCATTCTGGTGGCGCCGTCGGCAATCGGCTTCATCGCCGAGCACTCAAGCTTCGGTCCGATCTTCGTCGCTTTGTCGGGGCTGCTGGTCGTCGTATTTTTGATGGCCGGGCTCGCTCACCGCGCCGAATTCGCTCCCGACGCAGCGCCAGCCGAATAGCGCTTCAACTCCTCATAGAGAAAATCCGCGACACGGCGGATGCGCACGCTGGTGCGCACGTCGCGGTGCATGGCCAGCCATACCGGCAGCGTCGGCAGCGCGAGGCCCGGCAGCAATGTCTCCACCAACGGATCGCGGTCGGCCAGCGGTTCCTGGCCAAAACCGATACCGTTTCCCGCCCGCACCGCCTCCCACAGCACAATCTGGTTGTCGGTCCTGAAGCGGAAGGCATTGCGGGTGAGCGGGACGCCAAACTGCGCAAAGCCGCGAATGATCTCGTCGCTGCGGTCGAAGCCGATCAGGTCGTGGCCGACGAGATCGCCGGGCTTGAGCGGACGACCGCGTCGGTCGAGATAGGATTTTGCCGCGCAGGCGCGGAGCGGAATGTCGGTCACCTTGCGCGCCACCAGCTCGTTCTGCGCCGGCTTGACCATGCGGATGGCGATATCGGCATCGCGGCGCAAAAGGTTCTCAACCTGGTTCGACGCGACAATCTCGACCTCGATGCCGGGCTCCTCGGCACCCAGCCGCGCCGTCATCTCGGGCAGGACATAGGCCGCCACCACCTCGCTGGCGGCAATCCGCACCGTGCCCTCGATCGCCTCGACCGATCCCAGTGCCAAAAGCGAAAAGGCGCTTGCCTGCTCGCTCACCGCTCGGCCGCGTTCATAGAGCGTGCTGCCGGCTTCGGTCAGCGCATAGCCGCGCCGCCCGCGCCGGAACAGGGTGACGCCGAGCGCCTGCTCCAGCTCGGCGATATGGCGGCCGAGCGTCGGCTGGCTTGCGGCCAGCTTACGCGCGGCAGCGGACAGGCTGCCGGTTTCCGCCACGGTGACGAAGCTCTTAATCAGGTTCCAGTCGATTTCCATTCAAAACTGAATATCATATCGCCAAATTCAGTCAATTTCCATTCATTTTCGAGCGGGTCATATTGCGAGCGTAACGCAAACACGGAGACGAAAAATGACCAAGATTGCAATTCTCGGTGCCAATGGCCGGCTCGGCCGCGTGGTGGCCAAGGCCTTTATCGACGCCGGCTATGATGTCCGCGCCGTCACCCGCAGCGGCAAGATACCGGCAGAGCTCACCGGCGCCACGGCCGCCGCCGGCGATGGCCTCGATCGCGAGGCGCTTATCCGCGCCACCGAAGGCGTCGACATCATCTTCAACGGCCTCAACCCGATCTACACCGACTGGGGGAAGTGCCTGCCGATGGCCGAGAACGTCATGGCCGCGTGCCGGGCGAACGACGCATTGCACCTCGCTCCAGGCAACGTTTACAATTACGGCTCACCGATGCCGACGGTGATCACCGAAGACACGCCATTTCTCCCGACGACCGAAAAGGGCCGCATCCGCGTCGCCATGGAAGACCTCTTTCGCCGCGAGGCCGAAGCGGGTCGAGTGCGCACCATTCTGCTGCGAGCCGGCGATTTTTTCGGCGGCACCGGCACCGGCTCGTGGTTCGATCTGATTGTGGCCGCCAAGATGGACAAGGGCGTCTATACGGCCCCCGGACCGGCCGATCTCGTGCATGAATGGGCCTATCTGCCAGACCTGGCCAAGGCTTTCGTCGGATTGACCGAAAACCTCAACAAGCTCGGCTCCTACGAGGCGCTGAACTTTCCGGGCCACGCCGTCACCGATCTGGAGATCAAGGCGACCGCGGAACAGGCCCTGGGGCGCACGCTGAAACTAACGTCGATGCCGTGGTGGGTGCTGCGCGCCGGCAGCCCGTTCGTGGCGATGTGGCGCGAGCTCGTCTCGATGTCCTACCTTCGCTTCGAGCCACACCAGCTAACCTCGGCGAGGCTGGAGGGCATCATCGGCACGATCCCGCATACGCCGCTGGATAAAGCCATCGCGGATGCCCTGAACGACATCGGCATTCCAACCGCCGGTGCAGCAGGCAACCGGATCGCCGCCTGACAGAAGATGCCTGATCAGGAGAAGCAGCGGCGGCCGATAGGCCTCCGCGGCTTGCCGTAGGCACAAGGCTTCAGATCCTGCCCATCAACAGCAGCACCAGCAGCACGATCAGAATGACGCCGACGATACCGGAAGGGCCATAGCCCCAGGATCGCGAATGCGGCCACGTCGGCACTGCGCCGATCAGGATGAGGATCAAAATAATGATGAGAATGGTGCTGAGCGTCATGAGAGATTCCTCGCCATGAGGTGCTACTATACCGCTACAATGCGAAAGGCCGCCCGGTTGTTCCCGAGCGGCCTCTTCTTTGAGCGGCCAATGGACGCGCGGCACTCCAAGCAAAATCGGCCTATTCGGCGGCCTTCGGGAAGGCGATCGCCGGTTCGGCGTCCAGCTCTGGTGTCGACTCCTCCGGCGAGATCGCACCCTTGCCGCGCCCAAACAAGCGGCTGAACCAGCCGCGCCGTGCGCCGGGCTTGACCTTGGCCCGGGTGAACACCATCAGCATCGACGGCGTTACCACCAGCGTCAGCACGGTGGCGAACGACAGGCCGAAGACGATCGCCGAGGACAGTGAAATCCACCATTGCGTCGACGGCGCGTTGATCGTCGTCTCGTGATGGAAGATTTCGAGGCCGAGGCCGAAGGCGATCGGCAACACGCCGAGAATCGCCGACACCGCCGTCAGCACGACGGGGCGCGCGCGTTCGCGGCAGGTCTGCAGCACCGCTTCGACCTTGTCCCAGCCCTCTTCACGCAGCCGGTCATAGGTGTCGATCAGCACGATGTTGTTGTTCACCACCACGCCGGCCAGCGCGATGACGCCGATGCCCGACATGACGATGCCGAATGTTTCTCCCGTTATCAGGAGTCCCAGGAACACGCCGACCGTTGCCATGACAACGCAGGACAGCACCAGCCAGACGCTGGTGAACTTGTTGAACTGCGCCAGAAGCACGATGAAGATCAGGAAGATCGCGGCGCCGAAAGCTTTGCTGAGGAAGGCGCTGGCCTCCGCGCTGTCCTCGTTCGAGCCTGCGAGCTTCCAGCGTATGCCGCTGCCGAGGTCCATGTCGGCGACGGCCTGGGTGACCTGCTGCTGGACAGCAGCGACCTGTTCGCCGGCGGCGACATTGGC
Organism: Mesorhizobium sp. M6A.T.Cr.TU.016.01.1.1; assembly: GCF_003952585.1. Taxonomy (NCBI): domain Bacteria; kingdom Pseudomonadati; phylum Pseudomonadota; class Alphaproteobacteria; order Hyphomicrobiales; family Phyllobacteriaceae; genus Mesorhizobium; species Mesorhizobium sp. M6A.T.Cr.TU.016.01.1.1. The sequence goes on along the minus strand of NZ_CP034452.1, from coordinate 2,662,118 downwards.
CTGGATGACCACCGTGCGCGCGCCGTCGATGCGGTTGAGGATGCCGACGGTCGGCTCCGGCTTGCGCACGACGAAATTCGAGATCGGCACCGAGCCTTGCGAGGTCTGCACCCTGAGATCGTCGAGCGCCGACAGCGTGCGCCGGTCTTCCGGCAGGCGCAGCCTGATGTCGACGGCGTCATCCGCCCCGGCTGGCCGGTATTCACTGAGCTTCAGCCCATTCGTCACCAATTGCACCACCGTTCCGACCGAGGTCGGGCTGATGCCGTATTGTGCCGCCTTGGCGCGATCGACCTCAAGCGCCCAGTCGACGCCGGGCGGCGGCAGGCCGTCGGAAATGTCAATCACACCGGACACCTTGGCAATGCGGGCGGCGACCGCGCGTGCCTTGTCGTCGAGACCTTTCGGATCGACGGCCGAAAGCCTGATCTGGATCGGCTTGCCGGTGGGCGGGCCGGCCTCGGGCACGCGAACCTCGACGTCGACGCCGGGAATGCCGGCCATGACGCCGCGCAGTTCGTCCAGGATCGCATTCGCCGATTTGCGCTCGCGCCAGTCGACGAATTCGTATTGGATCACCCCGACCACGTCTTCAGGTATGTCCTGGCCACCGCCTTGCGTCTTGCCGACACGGGTATAGACCGACTTCACGCCTGGCCAGCCGAGAAGCCGGTCCTCGGCGATCTTTGTGGAGGCATCCATTTCGGCGAGCGAAAGGTTGCCGCGGGCGTGCACATAGAGCAGGCCGTAGTCAGGCTCGACATTCGGGAAGAACTCGACGCCTGCGCCGTATTTCGAATAGGCAAAGCCGACACCGAACAAAAGCGCGACGGTGAGCAGAAGCACGGTGACGGGAAAGCGCACCGCCTGCTTGACCACGGCCATGTACCAGCCATCACGGTTGTCGTCCTCGTCATGGGGCGGCGCCTTGGCGAACAAGGCGCCCAGCGTCGGCGCAAAGACCAGCGCATAGAGCATCGAGGCCGAAAGCGTGACGATCAGCGTGATCGGCATGTATTTCATGAAGTCGCCGATGATGCCTGGCCAGAACAGCAGAGGCGAAAAGGCGGCGATGCGCGTCATCGTCGCGGCGATGACCGGACCGGCCATGCGCTTGGCGGCAAGCTCGAAGGCCTCTGCCTTCGGCATGCCTTCGCTCATGCGCCGCTCGGCGAATTCGGTGACGATAATGGCATCGTCGACCAGCATGCCGACCGCCAGGATGAGGCTGAACAGCACGATCATGTTGATCGTGTAGCCCATCATGGCCAACAGAAGGATGCCGATCAGGAAAGACGATGGAATGGCGAGGCCAATCAGCACCGAGGCCCGGCCCGACAGCGCGTAGAGAATGACGATGAACACCAGGATCACGGCGATCACGACGTGGTTCTGCAGATCGCCGAGCAACTGGTTGACGAAGACCGACTTGTCCTGCGTGTAGGTGACATGCATGCCTTCCGGCATGGTCTTTATGAAGGCGTCGGAGACTTCCGTGACCTTGGCAATCGTATCGATCAGGTTGGCGCCGATGCGCTTCTTCACCTCGATTGCAATCGCCGGCTTGCCGTCGAGGCGGGTGACCGTCTCGGCATCCTTGAAGGTGGAGCGGATGGTGGCGATGTCCTTGGCCTGCACCACCGCGTTGGGGGTGGCCACGACCGGCAGGTTTGCGACGTCCTCCGGAGTCTCGATAAGCGAGGGAACCTTGACCGCGTATTTGCCTTCGGATCCTTCGATGTTGCCGGCGGCGACAAGACTGTTGGAATTGCCGACGGCGCCGATCAGCTGCTCGAGCTGCAGCCCGTAGGAAGATAGTTTCATCGGATCGATGACGACTTCGACGAGATCGTCGCGCGCGCCCTGCAGCGAGCCTTCCAGCACGCCCGGCACTTCCTCGATACGATCGCGCAACTCGCGCGCCGCCGCCGTCAGCACGCGTTCGGGCACCTCGCCCGACAGCGTCACCACCAGGACGGGGAATTCGGAGATGTTGACTTCGGTGACCACAGGCTCCTCGGCTGCCTGAGGCAGGTCGGCCTTGCCGTCCTGGACCTTGCTGCGTGTATCCTGCAGCGCCGTCGCCAGGTCCGTCTGCGGCTGGAACTCGACCAGCACATAGCCGCCGCCCTGGAAGGCGGCCGAGCGCATTTCCTTGAGGCCCTTGAGGCTTTTCAGCTTGGCTTCCATCGGCCGCAGCAGAAGGCGCTCCGAATCCTCGGGCGAGATGCCCTGATAGATCAGGCTGACATACATCATCGGAATCGGAACGTCGGGTTCCGCTTCCTTCGGCGTCGACTGATAGGCGACCGCACCCGCAAGGATGAGGAAGATCAGGACCGAAATGGTCAGCCGGGCATTGTTGATTGCGAGCTTGACGATATCCATGATTATTGCGTCCCGGCCGTCGCTTCGCCCAACAGCTTCTGGATGGTCGCCTGGTCGGCCTCGACCGGCTTGATCACTTCGCTTTCTTTCACCAGTTCCTGGCCGGCGACGATGATGCGCGCATCGGCAGGGATGCCGCCGAGCACCAGGCCGGTTGGCGTGTCGTCGACGAGGTCGATCGGGAAGAACACGACCTTGTCGTCCTTGTCGACGGCGCGAATGCCGAGGTCGCCCTTGTCGCCGAGCGTGACCACCGAGCGCGGCAGCATGACGGCGTCGGTCGGCTGCGCGCTCAGCGCGATCTCGGCCGTCATCCCGGCCGGAATGGTGCCCTCGGGATTGGGGATCGCGATCTCGACGCGGAAGGTGCGGGTGGCGGAGGAGGCGTCGCGGCTGATATAGCGCACGGTGCCCTCGACGGTCTGGCCGCTGACCAACCGTACATTCGCTTTGTCGCCGATCTTCAGATAGCCGAGATCACGTTCGCTGACTTCGCCGCGGGCAATTACCGGATCGAGCTTCAGAATGGTCGCCACCTCACCGCCCTGCATCACGGAACTGCCAAGCTCCACCGGCACCCGGTCGATGACGCCGTCGAACGGCGCCTTCACCTCGTTGCGGTCGAGCTCGGCCTGCGCGGCTTCCAGGTGCGACTGGGCCAGCGTGAGGTTGGAGCGGGCCGTGTCGAGCTGCAGCTTGGGCAGATTGCCGGTTTTCATCAGCCGCAACGCTGCATCGAGTTCGGCCTGACGCTGAACCAAAAGCTGCTTGGCGTTGCTGACCGCCGAAAGCTTTTCCTCGGCTGCCAACATCAGCACGAGGTCGCCGGTCTTGACGCGCTGTCCCTGCTTGACCGGCAGCTTGTCGATGACGCCGGCGACACGCGTCGCCAGGACCGCGCGCTTATCGGCTTCGGTCAGTCCGGAAATCCGGATGGCGCGCGCATAGGTGCGCCGCGGCGGGGTAATGACCGCGACGGTGCGTAAGGCTGCCTTTGGCTGTTCTGCCTCAGTGGGCTTGGGCTTACCCGCGTCAGCCGTGTTTGGCTGCTCGACTTCGCCTGCCTTGGGCTTGTTGTCGGCAGACGCGCTCCCGACGGACGAGAACTCGCCCGTCACCATCCAGGCAGCGAACCCGACAAGCACAACAATGGCTGCAAGCTTGTGAAACCTGTATTTCGGCATCATCGTTTTTCCAGTGCGCGGGAATCGGCCAGGCCGCGTCTTCTAACTCGGCGCGTCGCCGATATGGGTGCGCGCAAGGCCGTGTTCAACTTGCCGTGATCGACGAACGAGCTTCTACATCAAAGTTGCACCGCAATATAGTCAGAAAAGTTGATGGGTTATTACTTCGCTGGGCAGGACGCGCTCGCCGCCATGAGGCGCGCCGGACCAGCGCGGCCGTTCGTCTGCGACATCGCACTCGGCGCAACGCGGATGCAAGAGTACCGTGTAGACCGCATTCCTCGGGCAAACCCTTGGTTGCGTCGACCATCATCGGTTCTGTGTTCGGCTTTCCGGTGCCGTTGGGAAAGGCGCCATCGAAACAGCGTGGCAGCAGCTGTCAGCATGGTGGAAACCAGTTTCATGCGAAGGTCACCTCCCTCGACATGGGCAGTGTCCGGATGCGCTTGCCGGTCAGTGCGAAGATGGCGTTGGCGAGTGCCGGTGCCGCCGGCGGCGTGCCGACCTCGCCGACGCCGCCCATCTTGTGAAAATTCTCCAGTATTGCGACTTCGAACGCCGGACACTGGGAGATGCGCATGGCATCGTAGTCGTGAAAATTCGACTGTTCGACCATGCCGTCGGCAAAGCTGATTTCCTGAGCCATCGCCGCCGACAGGCCATAGATGGCGGCGGAGATGAGCTGCGCCTCGATGATGCCGGGATCGAGTGCGGTGCCGACATCGGCGGCGATCCACACCTTCTCAATGCGGATTCCGGCCGGCGTGTCGGCGACCTGGACGATCTCGCCGACCCAACTGCCGAAGGACAGCGTGAACGCCATGCCCTTGGCCTTGCCGGCGGGCAGCGCCTCGCCCCATTTTGCCATTTCGGCGACCTTCTCGACCACCTTCACCGCTGCCGGATAGGCAGCCATCAGCTTCTTGCGCAGTTCGACCGGATCGGTTTTCCCGGCGACGGCGATCTCGTCCAGAAATCCTTCATGGAAGAAGCCGTTGATTGAACTGCCGACCGATCGCCAGGAGCCGACAGGGATCGAGACGGGTGCGGCGACGCCAGTCACCCGGTAGTTCGGGATCGTATAGGGCTGGTTATGGGCTCCGTCGACGATCGACTTGTCGGGGCCGAGCGGCGATATCGAGGGAAACAGCCGGCGCAAGGTGCTGGCTATCAGCGATGGCGAGGCGATTGTCATGTCGACGGCGACCGGCATGCCGTCGCCGCCAAGCCGCGCCTGGAATTTGCCGATCGCGGCTGGCCGGTACGCGTCGTGGCGCATGTCCTCCTCGCGCGTCCAGATCACCTTGATCGGCCGGCCTGCGGTCTCCTTCGCCATCAGCGCGGCACAGAGCGCATAATCCACCTCGACACGTCGACCGAAACCGCCGCCCATGAATGTGGTGTGGACGTTGACCTTGTCCTGCTCGATGCCGACAACACTGGCGCAAAGCTGGCGCACCAAGGTCGGCGCCTGGTTGCCGCACCAGATGTCGAGGACGCCGTCCTTCAACCGCGCCGTGGCGTTCATCGGCTCCATCGTCGCATGTGCCAGATAGGGCACCGCGTAGTCGGCCTCGACTATTCTTTCGCGCGGCGCGTCGGCGAAGGCGGTATCGACATCGCCATCGTCGCGCATCACCGAGCCTTTGGTCCCAAGCGCCTGCTTCAGCACGTCGGAAATCGCGGCGCTGTCCAACGGATATTCGGGATCCGCCCATTCAGCGTCGATCGCCTCCGCCGCCTTGAATGCCGCCCAGGTGTTTTCGGCGATGATGCCGAAGCCGTGGCCGTAATTCGTTTCGATCGGCACGATCTTGATCACACCAGGCATTTTGCCGGCCTTGGAGAGGTCCGCCTTGACCGGCTTGGCCCAGAAGCGCGGGCTCATCTTGATCGTCCCGTACAGCATGTCCGGCAACGTCACGTCGATGCCGAAAATCGGCGCCCCGGTGACCTTGGCCGGCATGTCGATGCGTTTTTGCGGTTTGCCGAGCAGTTTCCAGTCAGCTTTGTCCTTGAGCCTGACATCCGCAGGCGGCGCCATCGTCGCAGCGGTCGCGGCGACAGCGCCATAGGTCACCGACTTGCCCGACGCCTTGTGCAGGACCCTGCCATTGGCCGTTTCCAGCTCGGCGGCGGCTATGCCGAGCTTTTGCGCGGCCGCTGCAATCAGCATCTGCCGCGCGGCGGCACCTGCCTGCCGCATCTTCAGGAAAGCGTCGCGCGTCGAGGCCGAGCCGCCTGTGCCTTGGAGGGCGAGGAATTTTCCGACCACGCCCATGCCGGCGCGCACTGCTTCCGCGGTCATGCTTTCGTCGAAGAAGGCGAACGGACCGCCCTCTTCCAGGATCGCTGAGTTGTAATAGGCGTAGGAGGCCGGGCCGTGCTCGACCTTGACCTGGTCGAGCCCGACATCAAGCTCTTCGGCAACCATGGCGGCGAGCGTCGTCGAGATGCCTTGTCCCATCTCGGCACGCGGCGCAACGATGGTGATGGTGTTGTCGGCGCCGATCTTCACATAGGGATTGAAGGTCGCTTCATCAGCGGCGAGATCGCCTTCCAGCGGATTCGGATAGGGTTTGCGATAGTAATAATAACCGACGGCGACGCCACCCGCGATGGCAGCCGCGCCGATGAGAAACGTGCGGCGGGCGGTCTTTCCGACACTGGCCATGGTCAGATCCCCGCCGTCTTGAGGACGACCGCTCGTCTGATCGCCGCGCGGATCTTCGGGTAGGTGCCGCAGCGGCAGAGATTGCCGCCCATAGCATTGTCGATGTCGGCATCGGTCGGGTCGGCAACCTCGTCGAGCAGCGCCACCGCGCTCATGATCTGGCCGGCCTGGCAGTAGCCGCACTGAGCGACCTGCTCTTCCAGCCATGCCTGCTGTACCGGATGCAGTCTGCCTTCGGTGCCGATGCCTTCGATCGTGATGACCGCGCCGGTGACCTCACCGACCGGCAATGAACAGGAGCGCACGGGCTGGCCGTCGACATGCACCGTGCAGGCGCCGCAGGCGGCAATGCCGCAGCCGAACTTCGGCCCGGTCTTGCCCATGAGATCCCGCAGCGCCCACAGCAGCGGCATTTCGGGATCGGCATTGATATCGAATGCCTGCCCGTCGACGGTGAGGCGCATGGGGATACCCTTCGTTGTCGTCTACAGCCCAGGGGAGAAGCGCTCGCTTCGTGCCTCAAACATCTTGACAAATTTCGTTATTTTGTCAACAGAGCTTTTGCAGGATAAAGTTGCACCATGATCGAGATCGAAGACATCGCCGACATAGACCCCAAACGCGCCCGTATCCTCGACGGCGCGATGAAGGTGTTTTTGGCCTATGGTTTCGCCCGCACCACCATGGACGACATTGCGCGTGCCGCCGATATGTCGCGGCCGGCGCTCTATCTCCAGTTCAAGAACAAGACCGACATCTACCGCGCCATCGCCATGATGCTGCTTGGCCGTTCGATCGAGCAGGCGAAAGCGGCGCTTGCCGGCGACAGCGCCTTCGCCGAGCGCATGACGCGGGCCATCGACGAAGCGCTGATCTCGATGATGCGCACCGTCCACGCCTCGCCGCACGGCGCTGAACTCCTCGACATGAAATCGAGCGTGGCCGATCTGGTCGGATGCTGGCGCGGCGGCCTTGTCGAGCATGTCGCAACCGCAATCGAGGACGAGGCCATCGAAAATGGCGTCGATCTCACCGCCAAGGGCCTGTCGGCAAAATTGCTGGCCGACATGCTGCTCGACGGGCTGGAAGGCATGAAGACGCGCATCAGCGATCCTGACGAACAGCGGCAAGCGGCGGCCGCACTGATCAGGGTGATCGATCTAGCCTTGAAAAAAGGCTGACGTCTCCAAATGCCTCAGGCTTGGCGGTGCGCCGCCTCCGGCTTCTTGCGTGCCGCGAGGAACTCCTTGACCCGCCGGCCCGGTGCCGGACCACGCACCGGCTTGAAGCCGTCGTCGAACTCGCCTGAGAGATCAAGCGTCGGCCGCTTGCCGACGGCGTCGTAATTCTCCTCCAGCCAGTCGCTGGCGGCGGTGCGGCCAAGGTCGCGCAGATAGGTCAGGAACGCCCATTCGGCATTGACCTTGGACGATGCCGACAGATCCTTGAACGCCTCGTCGGCATCGATGCGGTGCATGCGGATGTCGCGGTATTCGCCATGCGGCAGCCGGCCGGCGGCGATCAGTTCCTTGACGAAGGCGATCGAACGGAATTCACGCAGCAGCCCGGCGTTGAAGGTGATCTCGTCGATGCGGTTCTGGATTTCGTTGGCGCTCTTCGGCGTCCCTTCGCGGACCACCGGATTGATCTGCACCAAAAGCACGTCCTCGGTGGCAGCCGTCTTGAAGAACGGGAACAGCGCCGGATTGCCGCCATAGCCGCCGTCCCAGTAGGGCACGCCCTTGATCTCGACGGCGCGGAACAGCTGCGGCAGGCAGGCAGACGCCATCACCGTGTCGAGGTCGATCTCGCCATCGGAAAAGACGCGCAACTGCCCGGTCTCGACATTGGTCGCGGAGATAAACAGCTCCATCGACCTGCAGGCGCGCACATTGCCGAAATCGATCTCCTGCTCGATCACATCGCGCAGCGGGTTGAGGCCGAGCGGGTTGGCGACATAGGGCGAAAACACCCGCGACATGGTGTCGAAGAACAGATAGCCGGGCGTATTCTCGATCGACCAGTTGCCCCAGGCCACGTCCCACGGCATGCGCTGCACCGGGCTGAACCGTCCCTTCAGCGCCACTGCGCGCCAGAAATCGTCGAGTTTCCGCCGCGCGCCCTCGACGCCGCCGCGGACGAAGCCATCGGCCAGCGCCACGGCGTTCATGGCGCCGGCGCTGGTGCCCGAAACCGCCGCTATCTCGAGCCGTCCGTCCTCCAGCAGCCGGTCGAGCACGCCCCAGGAAAAGGCGCCGTGCGAGCCGCCGCCCTGCAGCGCGACGTTGATCTTCTTCGGCTCCTCCGCCTTGCCGTTTGTCGTCATGGCGTTGCCCTTGATTTGTCGGTCAGACTTGTTTTGCGCTCCCAATTCACTGGGCGGTCCAGCCGCCGTCGACCGAGATATGCGTGCCGTTGATCTGCGCTGCCGCATCCGAGCACAGGAACACCGCGGCAGCGGCAACCTGCTCGACCGTGACGAATTCCTTGGTCGGCTGCTTTTCGAGCATGACCTCGCGGACCACCGTGTCGCGGTCCATCTTGTTCGCCTTCATCTGGTCGGGGATCTGCGCCTCGACCAGCGGCGTCAGCACATAGCCGGGGCAGATGGCGTTGCAGGTGATCTTGTCGCGCGCCAGCTCCAAAGCGACCGTCTTGGTCAGCCCCATGATGCCGTGCTTGGCCGAGACATAGGCCGACTTGAACGGCGAGGCGACCAGCCCGTGGGCCGAGGCGATGTTGACGATCCTGCCGCCGCCGGCTTCTCTCATCAGCGGGATGGCGGCGGCGATGGTGTGGAAGGCCGACGACAAATTGATGGCGATGATGGCATCCCACTTCTCGATCGGAAATTCTTCCACCGGCGCGACATGCTGGATGCCGGCATTGTTGACCAATATGTCGACGGAACCGAATGTCTCGGCTGCCTTCGCAACCAGCGCCCGGCATTCGGCCGGCTTGGACATGTCTGCCTTGACGTAGACGGTCTTCACTCCGTGATGTTTGGCGATCGCATCGGTGATGGCCTGGTCGTCGGCCGTGTCGGAAAAGGAATTGACGACGACGCTGCAGCCTTCCGCCGCGAGCGCATGGGCGATGGCCAGGCCAATGCCCGAGGTGGAACCGGTGACGATGGCGGTTTTTCTGCTGGGCAAGGCGAAATCCTTCAGTACGGTGCTAACGGATGCATATTGCAGTGCAGCATATATGTCTCGTGCGGCGCAAGAACAGCGGCACGGATTGGCGATGACATGAAATTTTTGTCATGAAGAGGCCGGCTTCTGTCGAAGTTGTGCGCCTGACAGGCCCTGTGAAAACAGTTTCGTCAGCGATCCCGGGGGGCCACTTCAGGGTGCTCCTAAGATTGCGTTTTGGATGAAATTGTCATCTGGCTCATGAAAAGATGGAGAGTCCTCCGCACGGCGAGGGACGGCGGCTCGGACGGATGCCACTCCGGAAAATGGCCATCAATCGCCATGCGCGCCAACCCATAGACAAAGGCACGTGCGGCAAGCACCAGATGATCGAAGTCGGTATCCGGAGCAAGCCGACCCTGTTGTTGCGCTTGGGTCAGCAGGTCGATCATTTTCCGGCGAATGGCTTCATTCTGATCACGAAGACTATCAGAGGCGTGGAAATCAATCAGCGTTCGGGAGCTGATGATCTGGAAGTGCGTGGGATTGCTGATCGCCCATTCCAGATAGCCTTGTCCGATTGCTTCGAAGACCGCAATGGGATCTGCGCTGTCGACTTTTGACTGTGCATCGCCAACGGCCTCGGTCAGCCGGTTCATCGCCTGTTCGGCGACCGCGGTCAGCAATGCTGTTTTCGACCGAAAATGCCGGAATGGCGCGCCGGGCGAAACGCCGGCACGCTTTGCGGCCTCGCGCACAGACACATGCTCTGCGCCGCGCTCCTCGATGATCTCCACGGTTGCAGTGATCAAGGCCTCGACCAGATTGCCGTGATGATAGCGCTTGGGGTTGGCGGCTTCGCCGGAATCCGTGGTGTAGGTCATGCCTTCCCAGTAACACGAGGTCAAAATGTAATCACTGATTATTTTCTTGCGCCTGAGCGATTCATATGTAATCAGTGATTACACCCCAACGGAGGTTACCATGCTTCGCATCATCACAACGACTGCCCTCGCTTTCTCCTTATTGTCGCTCGTGTCTGCCAAGGCCGAAGATCGGCCCACCCTGGAAATCGCTTGGCCGGCGGCCGGTTCGGTCATCGAGCTCGGCAACGATGCCGAGAAGGCGATAGGCGTCATCGTCAGGAGCAACTTCACGCTGCTCCCTGCGGGCGAATGCGGCGACAACAGCCACTGCGGCCACGTGCATATGAAGATCGATCCCGACGGAGACACCTGCAACATCCCCGGCAGGCCATACAACAGCATGAACAGCGACTTTGGCGGCGATCTTATCAAGGCTCGTTTCGGCCATTGCCCGGATGCCGACGGCAAGCACGTGATCGGCATCCTGCTTGCCGATGATCATCACAAGCCCATCCTTGTGGACGGCAAACCCGTTACCGCCCTGGTGACCGTGACGACGAAATAGCGTGGGCCGGCTGGCATCTCTGCCTCATTCGAGGCGGAGATGTTCTGACAAGGGCTACAGAGGATGGTTTCGGCCGGACCTTGTCCGGCCGGCGTTCACGACATGGTGTCGAGCTTGCGCTGCATGGCGGCGATCTGTTCCTTCAACTCCTGAAGGTCATCGGGTTTTTCCGATGCTTCTTTCCTGGCCGGCTCTGCCGGCGCCGCGGAAGAGCCATTCGAGCCTGCGGGTGGGAAGGGCGTGAACAGGCGCATGGCATTCTGGAACATCTCCATGTTGCGGCGCGTCTGCTCTTCCAGCGCCTTGATCGGCGTGGCGATCTTCATCATGTCCAGCGGCGACTTGCCCAAGGCACCCTTCATCTGCTCGCGGAAGCGTTCTTGCTCCTTTGAGAAGGCGATCATCGACTGCTCGAGGAAGCTCGGCACGATCATCTGCATCTGGTCGCCGTAAAAGGCGATCAACTGGCGCAGGAACGGGATCGGCAGCATGTTCTGCCCATCCTTGTTCTCCAGCTCGAAGATGATCTGGGTCAGCACAGGATGGGTAATGTCGTCGCCGGTTTTGGCGTCCTGGACGGTGAACTCCTCGCCCTTCTTGACCATGTCGGCAAGATCCTCGAGCGTCACATAAGTGCTGGTGCCGGTGTTGTAGAGGCGGCGATTGGCATATTTCTTGATGATAATCGGTTCGTCTTTCGCGGCCATCAGTATCCTCCCGGGACACCGGCGCACTTGAGTAAGCGGCCGGTAACGATTGCGCTTTTCAAGGATATGCGCAAAAGCGTCACAATTCCAAGTGGTTTGTGCAGTGCGGGATCGATTAATGCTGCACGGCAGCCTAAATATGCTGCGCAGCAACGGGCGGGCTGTTTCCATGGCGATGCGCAACCTGCTTGCCGCGCATGGGCGGCATGCCCATTTCCGGTTTGACTTGGGTCACGGAAAGGGCAAGAAAAGTCCCTAACCGCACCCCAAATTCGACCCCTGAAGTCTGGAGAAAGAACATGTCCGCTTCCAATGCCATTGTCGTCGCCAGTGCGGCGCGCACGCCCGTCGGTTCCTTCAACGGCGCCTTTGCCAACACACCGGCCCACGAACTGGGCGCCGTCGCCGTCAAGGAAGCGCTCGCCCGTGCCGGCGTCGACGGCAAGGAGGTCGATGAGGTGATCCTCGGCCAGATCCTGACCGCGGCTCAAGGCCAAAACCCGGCACGGCAGGCGGCGATGGCGGCCGGCGTGCCGCAGGAAGCGACCGCCTGGGGCCTTAATCAGCTCTGCGGCTCGGGCCTGCGCGCCATCGCGCTTGGCATGCAGCAGATCGCTATAGGAGATGCAAAAATCATCGTCGCCGGCGGTCAGGAATCGATGTCGATGGCGCCGCATGCGCAGCACCTGCGCAGCGGCGTCAAGATGGGCGACTTCAAGCTGATCGACACCATGATCAAGGACGGCCTGACCGACGCCTTCTACGGCTACCACATGGGCAATACGGCGGAGAACGTTGCCCGGCAGTTCCAGATTACCCGCGACGACCAGGACACATTCGCCGTCGGCTCGCAGAACAAGGCCGAGGCCGCCCAGAAGGCCGGAAAATTCAAGGACGAGATCGTCGCCTTCACCGTCAAGGGCAAGAAGGGCGACACCATTGTCGACCAGGACGAGTACATCCGCCACGGCGCCACGATCGAGGCGATGACCAAGCTCAAGCCCGCCTTCGACAAGGAAGGCACCGTGACCGCCGCCAATGCTTCTGGCATCAACGATGGCGCCGCTGCCGTGGTGCTGATGACCGAAGCCGAAGCCGCAAAGCGCGGCATCACGCCGCTGGTGCGCATCGTTTCCTGGGCAACCGCGGGCGTCGACCCGCAAATCATGGGCACCGGGCCTATCCCCGCCTCGCGCAAGGCGCTGGCCAAGGCCGGCTGGTCGGTCGGCGATCTCGACCTGGTCGAAGCCAACGAGGCCTTCGCCGCGCAAGCCTGCGCCGTCAACAAGGACATGGGCTGGGACCCGTCCATCGTCAACGTCAATGGCGGCGCCATCGCCATCGGCCATCCGGTCGGCGCCTCGGGGGCCCGTGTCTTCAACACGCTGGTCTACGAGATGCGCCGCAGAAGTGCCAGGAAAGGCCTCGCCACGCTGTGCATCGGCGGCGGCATGGGCGTTGCCATGTGCGTGGAGGCGCTGTGAAGACAGACTACAGCGCCGTGCATCCCTTGGGGCGCGCAAAAGACGCTGTAGCACTTTGAGCTTGCGCAGAATCCTTTCCGAAAAATCGAATTCGATTTTGGGGGTTCATACACCAGGCAAGCCATGAAATAGTCGCTGGCGAACGGGGCTCAATCGCCGTCAGAGCGATCCCGCCCGCCGCTCACGAATTGAAAAGGGGAGGACAGCATGACAAAGGTAGCACTCGTCACCGGCGGGTCGCGCGGTATTGGCGCCGCGATTTCGATCGGCCTGAAAAACGCCGGCTACAAGGTTGCCGCGAATTACGCCGGCAATGACGAAGCGGCGCAGAAATTCAACGCGATGACCGGCATCCCGGTCTACAAATGGTCGGTCGCCGACTACGATGCCTGCGCCGCCGGCATCAAGCGGATCGAGGCCGATCTCGGCCCGGTTTCCGTGCTGGTCAACAATGCCGGCATCACCCGCGACGCCATGTTCCACAAGATGACGCGCGAGCAGTGGAAAGAGGTCATCGACACCAACCTGTCGGGCGTCTTCAACATGACGCACCCGCTGTGGGGCGGCATGCGCGACCGCAAGTTCGGCCGCGTCATCACGATCTCCTCGATCAACGGCCAGAAGGGCCAGACCGGCCAGGTCAACTATTCGGCGTCAAAGGCCGGCGACATCGGCTTCACTAAGGCGCTCGCCCAAGAAGGGGCGCGGGCCGGCATCACCGTCAATGTCATCTGTCCCGGCTACATCGCCACCGAGATGGTCAGGGCGATGGATGAGAAGGTGCTCAACGAGCGCGTCATTCCGCAGATCCCGGTCGGCCGCCTCGGCGAACCGGAAGAGATCGCACGCTGCGTCGTCTTTCTCGCTTCCGACGATGCCGGCTTCATCACCGGCTCAACCCTAACCGCCAATGGCGGTCAGTACATCGCCTGAGGCGTCAGCCCCTCGCCGATAACTGAGCCAGCCCGGTACGGGCATACACGCCCGTGACGCTGTCAGGCGACAAGCTTCAGCCCTGGTTCGGCTGCAGGCTTGGTCTGGGCGATCGGACCTGGCTCGCGCGAAGGTGCCGGCAGGCGGGCAAGCGGCGCCCGGCTGAGGCCTGACAATTTCAAGGCGATGCGACGCTTCAGGAATGGATTGAGGTCCAGTGCCGAAAGCACGAGATTGCGGACGAACCGCTTCACCGGACTGCGGGTAAGCGCCATGTTTGTCATCGTGCCCGCCAGTTCAAGCACCTCTTGGGCCGCCGGGCGCCGCAGCGTCTCGTAGAGGTCGAGTTCGGCTTCCGGGCGCGCGCCATTCACCACGTCGCCAAGCAACTGGCCAAGCACGACCGCGTCGATGATGCCAGTGTTCATGCCTTGCCCTCCCGCCGGGCTGTGCACGTGCGCGGCATCACCCATCAGAAACAACCGGTCCTTGCGGTACGACCGGACCAAGCGGTGATGCACGCGAAAACGCGAGCTCCACGACAGGTCGAGCACCCGGGTTCCGTCTTTGGTCGGCCCCCGGCTGTCGAACAGCGCCTGGATGTCGGCGACCTCGGGCTTTTCCGGCGCATCATCCATGGCTGCGACGACCCGGTATGATCCGTCCGGAAGCGGTGCCACCACCACCAGCCCGGCTGGTGCAAAGAACAGCGACACTTCGGTCGGCCCAACCGGCCAGTCGAGACGAACATCGGCGAGTACGAACGAAGCGTCATAGGCCGCGCCGTCGAACTGAGGCCGGTCGAGCTGCGCACCAGGCTGTTCATGCCGTCGGCACCAACGACATAGCGCGCCGATATTAGTTTCTCGCGGCCGTTCTCGACCACCGTCACACGCGCGCCATCAACGTCCTGAACGACCGCCTTAGCCTCGACCATGCGGTGAATCACGCCGCCCAGGGCGGCAATCCGTTCGGCGAACACTTGCTCGGTCAGGTTCTGAGGCAGCATCGTCAAATAGGGATGCCTTGACGGAAGCTTGCCGAAATCGAGCTTGAGCAGCGCCCGATTGCGGTCGCGAATAGCAAAATTCTGCAGCTTCAGCGCAAGTTCGCTCAACCGCTGTGTGACGCCGAGAGGCTCCAGCGATTCCAGCGTCTGGGCGTGGATGACGCCAGCCCGCGAGGTCTGAAGCCCCTGCGCCAGTCTGTCGATCAGAACATGATCGACACCGGCCTGGTGCAGCACGATGGACAGCGCCATGCCGGTCGGGCCGGCGCCAATGATCAGGACTTCTGTTGTATCGGGCAACATTTCTCTCTCCATTTGTCAACGATCGTTGACTTTCTAGTTGGACCTATTGCATTTGTCAACGGTCGTTGGCATATGAATTTTCATGACCGAGAATCAGCCGAAGAAACCCAGCAAGTCGGACCGCACGCGCGCCCAAATCCTTAAGGCCGCGAGGCTTCTGTTCGCCGAGCACGGCTACGACGGCGCCTCCATCCGCGACGTCGCCGCGCATGCCTCGATCGATCCGGCCATGGTGATCCGCTATTTCCGCAGCAAGGACGAGTTGTTCGCTAGGGCGGCGGTAATCGACTTGCAATTGCCGGCACTGCGGGTGCTCGACCGAAACGCCGTCGGCGAAACGTTGATCAGGCGTTTTCTCGAAATCTGGGAGAGCCCGGCCAGCGGTCCTGGCATGGCCATTCTGCTGCGTTCGGCGACGTCGAACGAATTCGCTGCCGAAAAGTTGCGCGACGTATTTGGCAACCAGGTGAGGCCGGTGGTCGCGGCGGTCGCCGACCCCGCCGACCCCGCCGACGCCGGCCGACGGGCGGGGCTCGTTTCGAGCCAGTTGCTGGGTTTGGCGATGTGCCGATACCTGCTGCGGCTTCCGCCCGTCGTCGCCCTGTCCCACGACGAGATCATCCAGAACATCGGCCCTACTTTGCAGCGCTATGTCGTGGGAGAGGACGTATCTTGAACCTGCCGCTCAGCGGGTGGCCGAGTCTGGTCCTGCAACGACTGCTGCCGACCGATTGCGGGAGGCCGATTTGTGCCGAAGCGGCACGCAAAGGTTAACGGCGGTCGCGCAGCCCTGTGCAAAACCCTGTTCCCGCCTGTGGATTCTCGGTGGAAAACCTGTTCACGACACAACATGTTGGGGTGAACAAACGGGGAAACTTCCGCCAGCGCTGATTCGTCGCCGTTTCGTTCCGGCTTTGACCGGAAGGTTAACGACAAAGGCTGAAAACACCCCTCGAACCGTTAAGGCGCGTTAGGAAAGATCAATAATTTCATAATGTTGGGTGACGCCTGCCGGCCTGCGCCGATCGTTCACCGGCAAATGTTAACGACGACGTCCGCCCTGCATGAATCGGGCCAGTTCAGCGATTCAGCATGTGGTGAGACTCGCCGGCAAAAAACCCAGATATAGCCGTGAACAAAACCTGAATCAGCAAGAGTCAGCGATTCGTAGCTGATTCGTTCCAGACTCGTTCCAACTGTTAAATCAGGACCGGTTGACAACACCAGACGGGAGCCTTCGAGCTGCCGTTGGAACATTCCGCTTTCGCTTCGCGCCCGAAATCCCTATGTGTCGCTTGTCACACGCGCCACCATGGGGCGCGCTCCCGACAACGCGAGGCAGAGAGCCTTATTTCCAGGTCGATGAACATCCAGTCGAAACACACTGAGCCGCTGATCCTGTCGGGCCGCGACGTGACTGCCGTGCTCGGGCCGACCAATACCGGTAAGACCCATCTCGCCATCGAGCGCATGGTGGCGCATGAAAGCGGCATTATCGGCCTGCCGCTCAGGCTGCTCGCCCGCGAGGTTTATACACGCGTCTGCGAGAAGGTCGGCGCTCACAAGGTGGCGCTCATCACCGGCGAGGAGAAGATCCAGCCCGACGGCGCCAGATATTCGGTCTGCACGGTGGAAGCTATGCCGCGCCAGACCGACGCCGCCTTCGTCGCCATCGACGAGGTGCAGCTGGCCGGCGATCTCGAGCGCGGCCACATCTTCACCGACCGCATCCTGCATCTGCGCGGCCGCCAGGAGACGCTGCTGCTGGGCGCGGCCACCATGCACGGCATCCTCCAGCGTCTGCTGAAGGGCGTGTCGGTGGTGACTCGGCCACGGCTGTCGCATCTCGCCTATGCCGGCTCGAAGAAGCTGACCCGCCTGCCGCGGCGCACGGCGATCGTCGCCTTTTCCGCCGACGAGGTCTATGCCATCGCCGAACTGATCCGCCGCCAGCAGGGCGGTGCGGCCGTCGTGCTCGGCGCGCTATCGCCGCGCACTCGCAACGCGCAGGTGGCGCTGTTCCAGTCAGGTGATGTCGATTACCTGATCGCCACCGATGCGATCGGCATGGGCCTAAACCTCGATCTCGATCATGTCGCCTTCGCCCAGAACCGTAAATTCGATGGCTACCAGTATCGCAACCTGACGGCGGCCGAGCTCGGCCAGATCGCCGGCCGCGCTGGCCGGCACTTGCGCGACGGCACCTTCGGCGTCACCGGCCAGGTCGATCCGCTCGACGAAGATCTGGTCAAGAAGATCGAAGGGCATGAGTTCGACCCGGTGAAGGTGCTGCAATGGCGCACCGCGCATTTCGATTTCGCCAGCCTCGATGCGCTGAAGCGCTCCATCGAGACCAACGCACCGGTCGAAGGCCTGACCCGTGCGCTGCCGGCAGTGGATGCACAGGCGCTCGAGCATTTGTCCCGCGACGAGGACATCCGGGCGCTTGCCACCGACGCCAGGCGCGTGGCGCTGCTGTGGGAGGCCTGTGCCCTCCCCGACTACAGGAAGATCGCGCCGGCCCAGCATGCCGACCTGATCGCCTCGATCTACACGGACCTTGCCAGGCATGGCCATGTCGACGAGAATTACATGGCAGAGCAGGTCCGCCGTGCCGACACCACCGAGGGCGACATCGACACGCTGTCGCACCGGATTGCCCAGATCCGCACCTGGACTTTCGTCTCCAACCGGCCCGGCTGGCTGGCCGATCAGGCACACTGGCAGGAAAAGACGCGCGAAATCGAAGACAGATTGTCGGATGCGCTGCATGAGCGGTTGACGAAACGCTTCGTAGACCGCAGGACTTCCGTCCTCATGCGGCGCCTTAGAGAAAATACCATGCCTGAAGCCGAAATTAGCCCAACCGGAACCGTCCTCGTCGAAGGCCACCATGTCGGCGAGCTGCAGGGGTTCCGCTTCACCGCCGACCAGAGCGCCGGCGGCGAAGACGCCAAGGCGGTGCGCACGGCAGCCCAGAAAGCGCTTGCAGCCGAGTTCGAGGCGCGGGCCGAGCGCTTCGGCGCCTCGGCCAACGGCGACATCGCGCTCGGCTCCGACGGCACGCTGCGCTGGATCGGCGCGCCGATCGGCACGCTGGTCGCAGGCGACGAGCCGTTGAAGCCGCGCCTTGTGCTGCTTGCCGACGAGCAGCTCACCGGTCCAGCCCGCGACAAGGTCGCGGCGCGCGCCGAGCGCTTCGTCAATTTTCAGATCGAGTCCTTGCTGAAGCCGCTGGTCGACCTCAAAAACGCCGAGCAGATCACCGGCATCGGCCGCGGCATCGCCTTCCAGCTCGTCGAGCATTTCGGCCTCATCAACCGCCGCGACATCGCCGAGGAGATGAAGTCGCTCGACCAGGAAGGCCGCGCCGCCCTTCGCCGGCTCGGCGTGCGCTTCGGCGCCTACCACGTCTTCGTGCCTGCGCTGATCAAGCCGGCCCCGGCTGGACTGGTGACGCTGTTATGGGCACTGAGGAACGACGGCAAGGACAAGCCCGGCTTTGGCGACGTGGTTCACGCGCTGGCCTCCGGCCGCACCTCGGTGGTCATTGACCCCACCTTCGACAAGACCTTCTACAAGCTGGCCGGCTACCGCAATCTCGGCCGTCGCGCGGTGCGCGTCGACATCCTCGAGCGGTTGGCCGACCTGATCCGGCCCGCAACCAACTGGAAACCGGGCCTCGGTCAGCGCCCCGACGGCGCTTATGACGGTCAGTCCTTCATGGTGACGCCGCCGATGATGTCGATCCTCGGCGCCACGGCCGACGACATGGAAGAGATTTTGAAAGGACTCGGCTACCGGGCCGAGCCGAAGCCAGCTGTCGAAGTGAGGGCGCGGCTCGAGGCACAGGACAATGCCGCGCGTGAAGCCGCCGCGGCCAAGCAGGCGGCGCAAGAACAAGCCGAGCAGGCCAAGGCAGCGGAAGCTGCGATTGCGGACACAGCCGCCGACGCGCCGGCCGAGAGTTCGGAGTCGGAAGCGGCTGCCGTGGCAGAGGCCACAGCCGAAGTTACCGCGGAACCCGCGACCAAAGCGGAACCTGTCGCAGAAGCTCAGCCGGAAACTCCGGCTGAGGTCACGGAAGAGGAGCTGTCTCCAGCCGAAGCCGCAGCTGAAATGCCTGCGGTATCAGCGGCTCAGCCAGAGGCAGAAGCCGAAGCCGCCGAGGTTGAGGTCGCACCGGCAGAGCCGGCTTCCGAAGCCTCGCCTGCAACGGAAGCAGTGTCGGCGGAACCCGCCGCGGCGGCGGAAGTCGCCACCGGCGAGGCCGCTCCAGAGGTTCCAGCAGAGGCCGAGGAACCAAAACCCATTCTGTTGTGGCGGCAGGGCCGCTTTGACCAGCGCCCGCGCCACCGCCACCATGACAACCGGCCCCGTGACAATTCACGGGACAATCGCCCGCGCAACGGGCAAGCCGCGCGCGACGGCCGTGGCGACGCGCCGGCAGATGCCACCAGCGGACAACCGACCGGCGCTCCTGGCGGCCGGCCCACCCATGAGGGACGCCGCGATGGCGCCGGCAAGCCGCGCTTCGACCGCAGCAAATTCAAGCCCAAGCCCCAGGGCGAGGCGGGAGAGCGGCGCGACGGCAAGCCGCAGGGCGAGCGTTCCGATCGTCGCGAAAGCCGGCCTGACTGGAAGGGCGGCAGGCAGGACGGCAAGGGTGGCGCGCCAGGTGGAAAGCCCGCGTTCCAGCCTAAGCCTCGCGAGGAGCGTCCTGTGCGCTTCGACCCGGATTCTCCATTCGCCAAGCTCGCCGCGTTGCGCGACCAGCTGAAGAAGTAAGCCCCGCTCGCTCCGATGGTCACTGATGCCCGCCAGCGCATCGACAAATGGCTGTTCTTTTCGCGTGCGGTGAAATCGCGATCGCTGGCCGCGAAGCTGGTGGTGGCCGGACGCGTCCGCATCCATCGCGACAAAGCAGCGCAGGCCTCCGATATGGTTCGGGTCGGCGACGTCCTGACCATCACTCTTGAGCGGCGCATCTTCGTCTGGAAGGTGCTCGGCACGGGGAGCCGGCGCGGCCCGGCCGAGGAAGCGCGCCTGCTTTACGAGGATGTGTCGCCACCGCCGGTGCCAAAAGGCGAGGCCGTTCCGGATGCGATTCCCGCGCTGCGCGATGCCGGCAGCGGCCGCCCGACCAAGAAGGAACGCCGGGATACCGACCGGTTGTTCGACGACGACTGACGCATAACCGGGCTTAGCCGCATCGCCCCTCTGGAATTCCATTCCGGAACATCGGTGTCGCGCGGCAATGGCTGCCCTTGCAAGCAGCGGGTAAAGGCGTTACCTGACCAAAAAAGCCCAACAAAAACGGGACGTCCCGGAGCCGACTGATGACCTATGTCGTGACCGACAATTGCATAAAATGCAAATACATGGACTGCATCGAGGTCTGTCCGGTCGACTGTTTCTACGAAGGCGAGAACATGCTCGTCATCCATCCCGACGAGTGCATCGACTGTGGCGTCTGCGAACCGGAATGCCCGGCCGACGCGATCAAGCCGGACACCGAGCCGGGTCTCGACAAATGGCTGCAGATCAACACCGAATATGCTGATAAATGGCCCAACATCACCGCCAAGAAGGAGCCGCCGGCCGACGCCAAATCCTTCGATGGCGAGGCCGGCAAGTTCGAGAAATATTTCTCCGCCGAGCCCGGCGAAGGCGACTGACAAGACCGCTGAGTCAGCCAGCATAACGCCGCGTAATAGGCACGGCACATTAACCGCCTTGACAGGCGGCGATGGCGCATGGCCTTCGCGCGTGCAGCAAAACCTTGATTCTTCCGACTTTTTGTGCTACATCAACCAAACATGCCGGTGACACAACGTCGATTTATGGCGCAAACGCCCCAAATCACTGAAAGGTGAATTTCTCAATCCGGACCAGAGTGATCTGGGGCAGGCGATCGCAATTATGCGGTTTGCCGGCCTCGGCTTTTCCGGTGGGTTCATCGTTGCGCGGCTAACGATCGGTTACCCGATCGCGCGAGTTCGGCCGGCAGAATGCCGGTACCACACCAAGGAGTTCATGGCGTAATGGCAACTATCACCCCGCAGAAGAAGTCCAGCGCAGCGCGTCACGGTTTTAGGACCGGCGAGTACATCGTCTATCCGGCGCATGGCGTCGGCCAGATCGTCTCGATCGACGAGCAGGAAGTTGCGGGCCACAAGCTGGAACTGTTTGTCATCGACTTCCAGAAGGACAAGATGCGCCTGAAGGTGCCGGTTGCGAAGGCGACCTCCATCGGCATGCGCAAGCTGTCGGAAGAAGATTATGTCGATCGCGCGCTGAAAGTTGTGCAGGGCCGCGCCCGCGTCAAGCGCACCATGTGGTCGCGCCGCGCCCAGGAATATGACGCGAAGATCAATTCCGGCGACCTGATCTCGATCTCGGAAGTGGTGCGCGACCTCTACCGCGCCGACAACCAGCCGGAGCAGTCCTATTCCGAGCGCCAGCTTTATGAGGCGGCACTCGACCGCATGGCGCGAGAGATCGCGGCCGTCAACCGCATGTCGGAAACCGAAGCGGTGCGCCTCATCGAGGTGAACCTCAACAAGGGTCCGAAGCGCGGCGCCAAGGCCGACAACGAAGAAGCCGAGCAGGAAGAAGCTGCCTGAGCGCTTTCGCCTTAGAATTCAGAAAAACCCGGCCTCGCGCCGGGTTTTTTGTTTTTTGCATGTCGTTATGCCAAAACCGCTACGCCCTTTTGGGGCAACATGCATTAATCTTCGCCGCCGCCTTCCTTCTCTGCCTCCTGCTTCAGCGTCGCGATGAACCGCTTGGTTCGCTGGCGCTCCGGATTGCTGAACAGAACAGCGGCGGGGCCTTTCTCGACGATGGCGCCGGCGTCGAGGAACACCACCTCCTGCGCGATCTTGGAGGCGAGGCGCAGATCATGCGTCGCCATCACCATCGTGGTGCCCTCGCGGGCGAGCTGGCTGAGCACGTCGACCACTTCCTGCGCCAATTCCGGGTCGAGCGCCGAGGTCGGCTCGTCGCACAGCAGCACCTTCGGCGACGGCGCCAGCGCCCGGGCGATCGCCACGCGTTGCTGCTGGCCGCCTGACAGCGTCGCCGGCCAGGCATCGGCCTTGTCCACCATGCCGACCTTTTCGAGCAGAGCGAGCGCCCGCTCGCGCGCCCTCGCCGTCGGCCATTTCAGCACCGTCACCAGCCCCTCCATGACATTTTCGATCGCCGTGCGGTGCGGAAACAGCTGGAAATTCTGGAACACCATGCCCGTCTGCAACCGCAGGCGCTGGATGGCCCTGCCGGGAACTTTGCCGCCCGGGTGGAATTCGAGCGCGTCGTCGCCGATGCGCACCGTGCCCGAAGTCGGGATCTCGAGCAGGTTGATGCAGCGCAGCAGCGTGCTTTTCCCGCCGCCCGAGGGACCGACAAGGGCGGTGACGCTGCCTTCCTCGATGGTGACGGTCACGCCCTTCAGCACGAGGTTGTCGCCAAAGCGCTTCTCGATGTCGGTGAGGCCGATCATGAGCGCGCCTCCAGGAAGCCGCCATAGCGGTTGAGCCGCTTTTCCAAGCGCGTCTGCAATGCCGACAGCACGGAGCTCAGCGCCAGATAGAGAGCCGCCGCCTCGATATAGAGGATCAGCGGCTCATAGGTGGTGGCGACGATGCGCTGCGCCGCCTGGAACATCTCCGGCACGGTGATGGCGGCGGCCAGCGATGTATCCTTGACCAGCGAGATGAAGGTGTTGGATAGCGGCGGCACCGCGACGCGGCCGGCTTGCGGCAGTATGGTGCGCCGCATCGCCTGGCTCCAGGTCATGCCGATCGAATAGGCCGCCTCCCACTGCCCCTTCGGCACCGAGCCTATGACGGCGCGGATGATTTCCGACGTATAGGCGCCGATGTTGAGCGTGAAGCCGATCAACGCGGCTGAAAAAGCGTCGAGCAGGATGCCGACCGAAGGCAGTCCGTAGAAGATCAGGAAGAGCTGCACCAGAAGTGGCGTGCCACGGAAGATCCAGACGTAGAAGCGAACCACCGCGACCAGCGGCTTCGGGCCGAACAGCCGGACCAGCGCCGCGACCAGTCCGACGAAGAGGCCGAATGCGAACGACAGCAGCGTCAGCGGGACGGTGAAGATCAGCGCGGCCCATAGCAGCGTGGGCAACGAGTCCAGCATCAATTGCAGCCAGTGCGGCACGAAAACCCTCCTTGCGAGATTGCCGCCCAAAGACCGGCCCGGCAGCATCGAGGCGCGACCATACGATCGTCATATCACGCGAAAAGCGGCGGCCGTCAAAGACGGCTCGCCGCGATACTTGCCATGCGGGCCGGCAAACCCGGCCCGCTCCGTGAAATGCGCTTACTTCGAAACGTCCTGGCCGAAATAGGTGTCGGCGATTTTCTGGTAGGTCCCGTCGGCCTTGATGTCGGCCAACGCCTGATTGATGGCGGCGACCAGTTCCGGATCGCCCTTGCGCACGATGACGCCGGAATAGTCGGCGTTTTCTTCCTGCGCGGCGATCTTCACATCGGCGTCGGGCTTGTGCTTCTTGAAATCGAGGAAGGACAGGCTGTCGTTGATGGTGGCGTCGGCGCGGCCGGTAAGAAGCAGCTGGATCGACTGGTCGAAACCGTCGGTGCCGACGAGCTCGGCGCCGTTCGTTTCGGCGAGCTTGCCGAAATTCGAGGTCAGCGACTGCGCTGCCTTCTTACCCCTAAGGTCGGCAAAGCTCTTGATGTCGGTATTGTCGCCGCGCACGATCAGCACCGCCTTGGAAGCGATGTAGGGATCGGAGAAATCATACTTGGCCTTGCGCGCCTCGGTGATGCCGACCTGGTTGATGACTGCGTCATAACGCTTGGCGTCTAGGCCAGCGATCAGCCCGTCCCATTTGCCTTCGAGGAATTCGGCCTTGACGCCGAGGCGCTTGGCGATCGCCTGGGCGATCTCGACGTCGAAGCCGACCAACGCACCCGAGGCATCATGATAGGTGAAGGGGGCATAGGTGCCTTCCGTGCCGACCTTGAAGACACCGGCCTGCTTGATCTGATCGAGATTGGCGCCGGCATGGCCTGATGTGACGGCCAGAACCTGCAATGTTGCGGCGACGATAAGCGATTTGAGCCATTTCATTTTTCTGTGATCCCGTCCTTGGCCGGTGTCCGGCGCATTTGTGAGCGCCGGAAACTGACAGATGCAGGCTCGCAAAATAAGGAATAAGATTTCAAAAATGATATGATTTCGAAATCCAATTCTCAAGCCCACATCGAGTCACGCCAACCGACCGCGTAGCGACCGCCGCAACGAGCTTTCGGACAGTGCAATCCACGCGACCTCAGCGGCGGAACCATTCACCCGCGTGGCACGTTCTTGGCTGTTGTAGGGCGCGGCGTCGCCAATTCAACCACGATGCCAGCTTAGGGTCGCACCACAACGCCCGGAACAGGGAGCGTGGCATGATGGAAGATACGGCAGGGCGAACCATGGTCCGCGCGGCGATGAAAGCCCCCTATCTCGAGCGCGACGAGGAGCATCTTCTCGCGCTGCGCTGGAAGGAAGACAACGACCAGCAGGCGCTGCACCAAATCGCCATGGCACATATGCGGCTGGTCATTTCCATGGCCTCGAAGTTCCGCCACTATGGCCTGCCGCTCGGCGACCTGGTCCAGGAAGGCCATGTTGGCCTGCTGGAGGCAGCGGCCCGCTTCGAACCGGAGCGCGAGGTACGGTTTTCGACCTATGCGACATGGTGGATCCGCGCCTCGATGCAGGACTACATCCTGCGCAACTGGTCGATCGTGCGTGGCGGCACCAGTTCGGCGCAAAAGGCGTTGTTCTTTAATCTGCGGCGCCTGCGCGCCCGCTTGGCAAACGGCGCCGAGCCGATCTCGAATACCTCGCTCTATCGCGAGGTGTCGGTGGCGCTCGGCGTCTCCGAGGCCGACGTGGCGATGATGGATTCCCGCCTTTCGGCACCGGACAGCTCACTCAACCAGCCGCTCGCCGACGATGCGGGCGCCACCGAGCGGATGGATTTCCTGGTTTCTGACGATCCTCTGCCGGACGAGGTCGTGGGTGACACGATCGATGTCGAACGCCGCTCTGTCTGGCTGAAAACGGCGCTCGGCGCGCTCAACGCCCGCGAGCTCAGGATCATCGAGGAGCGCCGGCTGAGCGACGAGGGCGCGACGCTCGAAGCGCTCGGCGAGGCGCTCGGCATCTCCAAGGAGCGCGTCCGCCAGATCGAGGCACGCGCCATGGAAAAGCTCAAGATAGCGCTGGTGAAGCAAAACCCCGAGTTTCTGGCGACAGCCGCCTAGGGTGTGTCGAGATTCAGGTTAGGCCGAGCCGAAAACGGTGGTTTCCGAGAACCGGAGCGGAGCGTACTCAAAGTACGTGAGCACCGGAAGCGCAGGAAACTGCCGTTTGCAGGCCGGCATCACCTGAATATCGACACACCCTACCTGTCGGTGATGATCTTGACTTTATCGCCGGCCGAAACGGCTGCACCGGGCGACATCGCATTGAGCACCCTGAACAGGTCGAGCTTGCGGTCGACGCCGACCATCTGCGCGGCGAGCGAGCCCATGGTCTGTCCGGGCTGCACCGTGACGACGCGGATATGCAGCGGCTTCAGCGCCGCTTTCTCGGCCGCGCTCAAGATACGGAACGAGCCGCTGACCGAGCGCGCCACGGCGTCCAGCGAGGTGCTGGCGGAGGGGGCTGCCGTCAACAGCCGGTAGACCTGACCGCCGGCGCGGATCACCGCGATGTCGAACTGCCAGCCCTCGGCGCTGGCATGCGCCGTCGCCGCCTCGTTGCCGTTGATCGTTTCCTGGCGCACGCTGCTTTCGTCGAGACCAGCCACCCAACCGCTGCGGATGTAGTCGGTCAGCGGGCGGCTCTTGTCGATCGAAACGCCGTCGAAGCGGATCGCTATGTCGCCCGGCCCGGTTGCCGTCACCGCCGCGGCCGAGTTGTCGATGATGAAGCCGCCGGGCACCGAGAATGACACGCCGAGCCCCGGATGCAGGAAGGTTTCGCCACGCACATAGCCTTCCTCCGGCGTGTCGCCATAGAGCAGGCCGTCTATACCGGCGAGGAAGGGGTCACGGTCGCGCGTCCCGACGCCAGGCGCGCCGAACTGGCGGGCATGGCGCTGCGCCAGATCGATGCGCTGCGGCGTGTTGGGGTGCGTCGCCAGGAAGTCGAGGCTGGCGTCGGTGGCGCCGCTGATCGAGCGGAAATCGGTGTAGGCCGACATGGACTGCAGGAAGCGGCCGGCGGCAAAGGGATCGAAGCCCGCCTCGCCGATCGACTTGATGCCGATGCCGTCGGCCTCCAGCTCCTGATTGCGCGAGAACTGGGCAAGCCGCAGCTTGCCGCGGATCAGTGCCGCCTTGGCGGTCGGGCTGTCGCCGAGCACATCCGAGACGACCTTCGTAGCAAACCCCTCCTCGGCCTCAAGCTGCTGGCGCTGCAAGCCATGGTTGGCAGTGACGTGGCCCATCTCATGCGCGATCACCGCGGCGAGCTCGGCCGAATCGTTGGCCAGCGCCAACAGGCCGCGCGTGATGTAGAGATAGCCGCCCGGCAATGCGAAAGCGTTGACGTTGGGCGAATTGAGGATGGTGATGCGGTAGGTCTGGGTCGGGTTGGCCGACACCACGGTCAGGCGGCCGACGACCTTGGCGACCATGCGCTCGAGCTTGGGATCGGAATATTCACCGCCATAGGTGGCGAGGATACGCGGATGCTGCGCCTTCGCCATTTCGGCGAGCTTGCTGTTAGCGGCGACATTGTCGACCGTGATCGGTTTGCTGGAAGGCTGGAAGCCGGATTCCTGAACGTCCGGAGGCGTGAACATCTGGCAGCTTGCCAGCGCCATGGCAAAGCCGGCCAGCGCGAGGAAGCGCGCCAGCGGTTTCCTTCTCACTCTGTCGGTGCCGGTCGGCAGAACAGCTTCCTTTCGGGTCTCGGCACATGACCCCGAAAATCGGGCATCGATTTTCAGAAAGGATCATGCGCAAAAATCAAACTGCCACAGCGTCCTTCGCGCCCACGAGCACGCGCTGCACCGTAGTGGCAAATCACAGCCTGTGCCGGACCAGTATCGGAGGACCTAGCCACACTACTTTGACCAAGGCAAGCAAACGCCACGTCGCGTGAAGCCGGTTTGGCCGTAAATTATGTCCGCTTCCGGGCAACATCTCGTGATCCCTGGCCAAACGGACCTGCACCGAGATAGCGCCGGAAGGCTACCGGTCCAGCCTTGGTAAAAAAATCGGCGACAGTCCCCGTCGCGGCAACCGTGCCATTGTCCAGGAACACCAAGTCCTGGCTGATACGGTGGGCGTCTTCCGGCTGATGCGTGACGAACAGCACCGTCATGCGCCGCTCCGCATGGACGCCGGCTACCAGATCGAGCATGTCATCGCGCAAGGCCGGCCCGAGCGAGGCGAACGGCTCATCGAGCAAAAGCACCGGCCGGTCGCGCACCAGGACGCGGGCGAGCGCGACACGCTGCCGCTCGCCACCGGAGAGTTCGCGCGGCAGGCGCTGTTCCTTTCCGGCAAGGCCGACGCGCTTGACTGCCCCCGTGATTGCGACATGGTCGGCCTCGGTCAGCCTGAGTGACGGCGAGCGGCCGAGGCCGACATTTCGTTCGACCGAAAGGTGGGCAAAGAGATTATTTTCCTGGAACACCATCGACACGGGCCGCGCCGAAGGCGGTTTGGCGCCGACATCGGCGCCGCCGATCAGCACGCGGCCCGATCGCGGCGTCTCGAAGCCGGCCACCAGATTGAGCAGCGTCGACTTTCCCGAGCCGCTCGGCCCCATGATCGCGGTGATCTTCGAGGCGGCGAACTCGACATCGAACAAAAACGGCGCTTCACCATAGCTGAACGAAACCTTTTCCAGCCGCACGGCCGTGCCGTTTTCAGCGCTGTTGAGCATCATGATTTTTCTCCCCGCCCCAGCCAGTCCGCGGCCAGCACAAGCGCAAGACAGACCAGGCCGAGCAGCAGCGCTAGGCCTGCGGCATCCAACGTGCGGTAGCTGCCCATGCGCGCCAGCAAGAGATAAGGCAGTGTCTGTAGGGAATCGCTGCCGAACAGGGCGATGACGCCGAGATCGCCGAGCGACAGTGCCATGGCAAAGGCGAAACCGGTGGCGAGCGGCCGCCGCAGCGACGGCCAGTCAACCAGACGGAACCGGCTCCAGCCCGAGATGCCAAGCAGCAAACAGAGCCGCTCGTGGCGTTCGCTAGCCGCATCATAGCCGGGACGAATGGCGCGGATGGCAAACGGCATCGCCATCACCGCATTGACGGCGACGACCATGACAGGGGCGATGGCGAAGATGTCGCTGACGGTGCGCAGGAGCAGAAACCAGCCGGCGCCGATGACGATGGGCGGCACGACGAGAACGAAGCCGGCGCCGGTATCGGTGGCGTGTTCGAGCAGCGTCTTGGCGCCGACGCGACGGGGCAAGGTCAGCGCCCGTCGTGCCATGACGAGCGACAGCGACAGCCCCACCGAAAGCAGCGCCGCCAGCAAGGCGAGCATGGCGCTGGTCAGCGTCGCTTGCCGCACCGCGCTCTCGCCCGCCAGCCGGCCGAGATCGGCGCCAAGGCCCGACATCACCGTGGCCGCCATCGGCCCGGCGACGAACAGCAAAGCGACAACGATCAATGCGGCGTTCAGCACGGTCTCGGCGATGCCGGGCGAAAGATACCGGCGCGGCGCCACCGGCAGGTTGGCGTCGCCGACAGTGTTGGCGCCGAGCCGCATCAATGCCAGCACCACGACGAAGGTCAGCGCGATCTGCAACAGTGTCAGCGTCACCGCGCGGGCAGGATCGAAATCGAAACGCAGTGCCTGGTAGATGGCGACCTCCAGCGTCGTCGCGCGCGGCCCGCCGCCCAGCGTGAGCACGATGGTAAAGGACGTAATGCAGAGCATGAAGACAAGCCCGGCGACGCCCGGCAATGCCGCGCGCAACGTCGGCCATTCGATCAGCCGGAAGGCCGGTCTGGCGCCCATGCCGAGCTGGCTCGCCAGCCGCCACTGGTCGGCCGGCACTGTCCCCAGCGCTTCAAGGAACAGCCGCGTGGCCAGCGGCAGATTGAAGAAGACATGGGCGACGAGAATGCCGGACAGGCCGTATATGCCTGGCCAACCCTGACCGCCAATCGCGCTGAGCAGGCCGGCGAAATAGCCGGCACGGCCATAGAGGGCCAGAATGCCGAGCGCGGCGACGATGGCCGGCAGCGCCAGCGGCACGGCGAAGAGCTGCAGGATCAGGCCGCGGCCAAAGAACCACGGATGCCGCGACAGCGCCCGCGCAACGAGCAGCGCCGGCAGGACGGACAGCAGTGTCGACAGAAGCGCTTGCCATAAGGTGAAACGGACAACGCGGAAGAGATAGGGGTCGAAGGCCGACGCGGCGCCGGACGGGTCGCGGGCGCCTTCGACGATGAGCCCGGCGAACGCTCCACCGATCAAAAGTGCTATTGCCGCAAGCGCGAGAATGCCAGCTGTGACGCGGGAATCCGATGATGGCGCGCGTTGCACGCTAGACCACCAGATTCGAGATTCTTAGCGAGGATTGCGTTCCTTCGCGCCCCCCTCTGTCCTGCCGGACATCTCCCCCACGAGGGGGGAGATTGGCAGGTTCAGCGCTCCGCTCATTCCGGCAATGTCGGAGATTGGCGAAAGCCGGCATGATGGCCGATCTCCCCCCAAGTGGGGGAGATGTCCGGCAGGACAGAGGGGGGCGCCGTAGAGTGATCATCGTCAATCAGAAGCTACTTGCTCATCACCGCCAGCCATTCGTCGACCCAGGCCTTGCGGTTGGCGGCGACCTCTTCGGGGCTGAACAGCAAGGCCTTGGTCGGCTTGACGAGCTTGTCGAAGGCTGGGTTGAGCGGCTTGTCGGTCTTGCCGGCAGGAAACATCCAGTTGGTCTCGGGAATGACGTTCTGGAATTTCGGACCGGTCATGAAGGCCAGGAACTTTTCCGCCAGCGGGTTCTTCGCACCAGTCGTGGTGATGCCGGCAACCTCGATCTGCAGGTACTCGCCCTCCTCGAAGGACGCCGCCTGATAGCGTTCGGTGTTTTCGGCGACCATGTGATAGGCCGGCGACGTGGTGTAGGACAGCACCATCGGCGCCTCGCCCTTGGTGAACAGGCCATAGGCCTCGCTCCAGCCCGGCGTCACGGTGAGCACCTTTGCCCTGAGCTTGGCCCAGGCTTCCGGCGCCTTGTCGCCATAGACCGATCTCACCCACAACAGCAGGCCGAGACCGGGCGTCGAGGTGCGCGGATCCTGGATGACGATCTTCTCATCGGCATCGCCCTCGACCAATTCCTTCAGGCTCTTCGGCGGGGTCTTCAGCTTTTCGGTGTCGTAGACGACGGCGAAATAGCCATAGTCGAACGGCACAAAAATATCGTCGCTCCAGCCGCCCGGCACCTTGACGTCCGATACCGGGCCATGCGGCGAAAACAGGCCGGTAGCCTTGGCTTCCACCGTCAGATTGGTATCGAGGCCGAGCACGATGTCGGCCTTGGTCGCGGCCCCTTCCAATCTGACGCGATTGAGCAGCGCGACGCCGTCGGCGACCGCAACGAAATCGAGAGTGCAGCCGCATTCCGCCTCGAAGGCCTTCTTGACCGCGGGGCCTGGACCCCAGTCGGCGGTGAAGCTCTCATAGGTATAGACGGTGAGTTTCTCCTGCGCGGATGCTGGCCCGGTGCCGAGAACGGACGCGGCAAGCAGCATTGCCGAAACAAGAGAGTATGAAAACGTGCGCATCGGCGCCTCCTTCGTTCACATTGAAAGGAATTGAGGCGTCGGGCTGTCCGAAACGTCTAATCCCTCCGCCGGTACAAACCGGATCAGGTTCAGCGGGTTGGCATGGTTGCCTCTCAGCTGGTCCGCGAAGATCACGTCCAGCACCCCGTTAGAGCGTTTCGACACATAGGCCCGGCCGAAGTGCTGCGCAAGCTGAAGTTTGCAGGGCATCTGGAGCGCGGCCTTCCGTTTCGCAAGCAGGGCTGGTAAGGGCCACGCATATGAGCAAATTCACCATCCTGCTTGGCGGCGATCTTATCCGCACGCCGCTGGTCGACCGCCAGGTCGAAGGCTCCCGTGTCATCGCCGCCGACGCTGGCATCGGCCATGCCCGGACGCTGGAGCTGACGCCGGAACTCTGGGTCGGCGACTTCGATTCGGTGCCGGCGGACTTGCCGGACGATCTGGCCGCCGTGCCCCGCCAGGTGTTTCCGGCAGAAAAGGACAAGACCGACGGCGAGCTGGCTATCGCCGCTGCGCTCGAACGCGGCGCGACCGGGCTCGTGCTCGCCGGCGCGTTCGGCGGCAAGCGCACCGACCACGCCTTCCTGCACCTCGCGCTCAGCATCCGGCTGGCCGAGGCAGGCATAGAGGTGCTTTTGACCAGCGGCGCCCAGGAAGGCATCCCCTTGCTTCCCGGAAAGACCGGCTTCGACTACGCCGACAGCACGCTGTTTTCGATCCTCGGCTTCTCCGACCTTTCCGGCTTGACCGTTACCGGCGCCAAATGGCCGCTGAACCACGTCGAGGTCGCGTTCGGCTCATCGCTGACCATTTCCAACGAGGTCAAGGGCCGGCTCGAAATCGCGCTGGGCAGCGGCCGCGCGCTGTTGCTCGCCCATCCTTTTCCCCTACCTGAAAGCTGACATGGCGCCGCCACTTCTCAATCTCGACGGGATAAAGCTGACTTTTGGTGGCACGCCGCTGCTCGACGGGGCGGAACTGACAGCGTCGGCGGGCGACAAGATCGCTTTGGTCGGCCGCAACGGCTCGGGCAAGTCGACGTTGCTCAAGATCGCTGCGGGATTGATCGAGCCGCAGGACGGCGAGATGTTCCGCCAGCCTTCGGCGACAGTGCGCTACCTGCCGCAAATGCCAGACATGGATGGTTTCGCCAGCGTCCGCGCCTATGTCGAGGCGGGGCTTGGACCCGCCGATGACCCCTACCGCGCCACCTATCTGATGGAGCATCTCGGCCTGTCCGGCGAGGAACGACCGAACGATCTGTCCGGCGGCGAGGCGCGGCGCGCTGCCCTTGCCCGCGTCATGGCGCCGGAGCCCGACATTCTCCTCCTCGATGAGCCGACCAACCATCTCGACCTGTCGGTCATCGAGTGGCTGGAGGAGGAGCTTGCCCGCACCTCTTCGGCGCTGATTGTCATCTCGCACGACCGCCGCTTCCTCGAGCGCGTGTCACGCGCCACCGTCTGGCTCGACCGCGGCCAGACCCGCCGTCTCGACAAGGGTTTTGGCCATTTCGAGGAATGGCGCGACACGGTGCTGGAAGAAGAAGAGCGCGAGCAGCACAAGCTCGGCCGCCAGATCGTGCGCGAGGAGCACTGGCTGCGTTATGGCGTGACGGCGCGACGCAAGCGCAACATGCGCCGGCTCGGCGAGTTGCAGACCATGCGCCAGCGCTTTCGTGGCCATCGCGGCGCCGAGGGCGCGGCGACCATGGTGGCCAGCGACGCCGCCGAATCCGGCAAGCTGGTGATCGAGGCCAAGAACATCGAGAAGAGCTTTGGCGACCTCACCGTGGTCAAGGGCTTCTCGACCCGTATTCAGCGCGGCGACCGCGTCGGCTTGGTCGGGCCGAACGGCGCCGGCAAGACGACGCTCTTGAAGATGCTGACCGGCGAATTGAAACCGGACTCAGGCACGGTGCGGCTCGGCACCAATCTGGAGATCGCCACACTCGACCAGAAGCGCGAGGCGGTCGATCCGCAAGAGACACTGGCGCAATACCTCACCGACGGACGCGGCGAGAACCTTGTCATCAATGGCGAGCAGCGCCACGTCGTCTCCTACATGAAGGATTTCCTGTTCAAACCGGAACAGGCGCGCACGCCGGTGCGTGAGCTTTCGGGCGGCGAGCGAGCGCGGCTGTTGCTGGCCCGCGTGCTGGCACGGCCGGCAAACCTTCTGGTGCTCGACGAGCCGACCAACGATCTCGACATGGAGACGCTGGAACTGCTGCAGGAGCTGGTCGCCGGTTTTGCCGGCACCGTCATCCTGGTCAGCCACGACCGCGATTTCCTCGACCGCACCGTGACCAGCCTGATCGCGCCGGACGGCGGCGGCCGCTGGATCGAATATGCCGGCGGCTATTCCGACATGCTGGCGCAGCGCGGCGGCACCAGGCTGGACGACCGCAAGGCGCGGACGAAGGCCGAGACCAGCGAAGCGACGGCGGCAGCCAGGACCGAAGCAGCTGCGCCGAAGGGCCCGGCAAAGAAACTGTCGTTCAAGCAGAAATTCGCGCTGGAATCGCTGCCCAAGAAGATCGAGGCGGTGACCGCCTCGATCTCACGGCTGGAGGACAACATCGCCGACCCGGCCTATTACGAGCGCGATCCGGCCTCGTTCCAGAAGACCATCGCCGCCCTCGACAAGGAAAGAGCCACGCTGGCCGCGCTTGAGGAGGAATGGCTGGAACTTGAAATGTTAAGGGAAGAAATGGAGGGATGAGGAGCGTTCGGCCGCGGGCCGATCGATCGACAATTATTTGTAGATTGGAGCGACGAACGCCGAAGCCATAGCGGAGGGCTGGGCGCACGATCAGACGCCGTTTCGTCGTTGCTACGCCGGGCAAATGCGCATACATTATGCGCACACTGCGGAGGTCACAATGCGCAAGCTAACCTTGAACGCGGTTCGCCAGCCGGCAAACCTGTCGATCGACTCAAAACTCATGAAGGAAGCCAAGGGGCTTGACGTGAACGTCTCACGCGCCGCGGAGGCCGGCATCGCAGAGGCTGTCGCTGCCGAAAAGGCGCGACTATGGAAGCTTGAGAACCGAGCCACGATCGAGGCGTGGAACGAATACGTCGAAAAGCACGGTATTCCGCTGGAAGAACATCGGCAGTTCTGATGGCACGCTATGATGTCTTCGCGGGCCGGGTCGAAGGCAGCTATTTGCTGGACGTTCAATCCCACCTGCTCGACGATTTTAAAACACGGGTGGTGATCCCGCTTCTGCCGATAGCAATGACGCCGCCGCCGATGCGAAAGCTCCACCCCATCCTCGAGATCAATGGCCGAAAATTGATAATGGCGACCCATCTGATCGCCACGGTTCCGGCCAAGGAATTGGGTGAAAGTCGACTGAATATCACCAGGCACCACGACGACATCGTGGCAGCACTCGACATGCTGTTCCAGGGCTTCTGAGCCAAAGGGGAGCGTTAGGCTGGTGAGGCCGCTCAGCCCGCCGTCTTTGTCTGCCAGGCCTTCAGCGCCTCATCGAACACCTTCTCGCCGGGAATGCCCTTTTCCATGGTGAGCAGCGCCCGCCGTCCGGTCTTGTAGACGACCGGCACGTCGATCCAGTTCTGGCCCCGGAGCAGGGTCAGATTGGCATCTTCGTCCGCCTTGGTGTCGTTGAGAGCGACCAGGAAGAAGCCGTCGGCGATCTTGGCCGGGATGCCGATCAGCGGACTACCGGCATCCTGTTCGGAGCCCTTCATGGCGACGCGCAGTATATTGTCGACGCCGCCGCCGTCGAAACCGTCGGGCGTCAGGAAAATCATTTCGATGATATGGCTGGCCGGCAGCGTTTGGTCGGTGTTGCGGCGGATGGTCATGCGCAACTGCACGTCCTTGCCCGGAATGCTCGCCTCGGCGCGGATTGCCGGCTCGGGCGGCAGATTGCCGCCGGGCGATTCCTGCACCAGCGACCAGACGATGCTGCCGGGCTCGGCTGAGCCTTGGGCGGTGCTGGTGCGCTCCTCGTAGAAGATCGCCTTCTGGCCGACCGCCAGCGCGGTTTCCGCAGGCGCGGCTGTCGGCGCGGCCGGTGTGGCACTCGGGGTCGGCGCTGCCGGGGCGGCTGCGCTGTCGGTAGGCGCCGCCGGCGCCGGCGCTGCTCCATCGGCAGGCGGCGTTGTTGCAGGGGCTGCACCTGGCGTGGCGGGCGCATTCGTGGCTGGCGCATCGCCGCCCGGCGCTGCGGGCGCAGGTGCGGCCGGAGGCGGCGTGGTCAGTGCTGCGACGGATTCGCCCTCTCCGATGCCGCTTTGTCCTGAAGCAGCGGGGCCGGGATCGACCTCACCGCCCTCGGGCGTCAGGCGCTGGGTGAACTTTGCGCCCTCGGCATCCGTTGGAGCCGCTGCGGCCGGAGGCCTTGCCGCGGCATCGGTAGCCGGCTCGGCCGGAGCAGGCTTGACCAACGGTTCGATCGTTGCGACCTCGGTGCTGTTGAGACCCAGCATATTGCTGAACGCGTCCTTGTTCAGCCAGATGCCGTAGCCGCCGCCGGCAACGACGAGCAGAGCGACGACAGCGGCGATCAGCCCGCCATAGCTGCGCTTGCGCTCGGCAGGACGCAGACGCGGAAAGGTGTCCGCCGCCGGTTCCTCCTCGTTGGAAAAGACATCGCTTCTAAAGACGTCGCCCTTTTCGTCCGCCGCTGGAAAATCCCTGTCCGAAGGCACCGGATCGGTGCGCTCTGGAGGAGAAGCAACGGACGGCGGCTTTTGCCAGTTCGGCGCGGCTTTGGCGGCAGGCGTCGGCTGCCATGCCGGTTCGGTCTTTGCCGGCTGCCATGCTGGCTCGGCCTTTGCCGGCTGCCGGACATGGCTGGGTTGGTTCTTGTTGCGGTCGATGGAGGAGAAGATGTCTTCCAGTTCCGCCAGCGGATCGGATGCGGGCGCAGGCTTGGCATAGCCCCGCTCGACGCTGGCGATGGCGTCTTCCAGGGTGCGCTTATGCTGGGCAACGACCGAAGGCGCCAGCGGCGGTGTGTTCTTGGCCAGCTTGTCCGCGATGGTCGAGCGAGCCTTCTCATAGACTCTCGCGCGTATCTCCGGCGTCGGATTGCCAAGGCCATCGAGCGTCTTTTTCAGAGCACCAACAAAATCTGCCATGCTTCAGTCGACCTGCATTTCGTTTCTGGGCCGGCCCCCGCAAATCGGCCGCGATGCCCGGAACGGCTGAGAATCTAGTCTTGAAACGGATCGGTCACAAGTATTGTGTCGTCCCGTTCAGGGCTGGTGGAAAGGAGTGCGACCGGCGCGCCGATCAGTTCCTCGATATGACGGACATATTTGACTGCCTGGGCCGGCAGATCGTTCCAGCTTCTGGCGCCGGCGGTGGTGCCTTTCCAGCCCTCCAGCGTCTCGTAGACGGGTTCGACTCGCGCCTGCGCGCCCTGGCTGGCCGGCAGATAATCGATCGCCTCGCCGTCGAGGCGGTAGCCGGTGCAGACCTTGATCTCGTCCAGACCGTCGAGCACGTCGAGCTTGGTCAGAGCGATGCCCTTGATGCCGTTGACGGCGACGGCCTGGCGAACCAGCACGGCATCGAACCAGCCGCAGCGGCGCTTGCGGCCAGTGACGACGCCGAACTCGTGGCCGCGCGTGCCCAGGAACTCGCCGATCTCGTTCTTCTGTTCGGTCGGGAACGGACCCTCGCCGACACGCGTCGTATAGGCCTTGGTGATGCCGAGGACATAGCCGATGGCACCCGGGCCGACGCCAGATCCGGCTGAGGCCTGGCCGGCGACCGTGTTGGACGAAGTGACGAACGGATAGGTGCCGTGGTCGATGTCGAGCAGCGTGCCTTGCGCGCCTTCGAACAGGATGCGTTCGCCGGCGCGGCGCTTGTCGTCGAGGATCTTCCAGACACGGTCCATATAGGGCAGGATCTCGTCGGCGACGGAAATCAGCTCATTCATGATCGCGTCATGCGTGACTTCGGCGTGACCGAGCCCGCGGCGCAGAGCATTGTGGTGCGTCAGCAGCCTGTCGACCTTCAAGGGCAGCGTTTCCAAATCCGCCAAATCCATCACCCTGACCGCGCGCCGGCCCACCTTATCCTCATAAGCGGGGCCAATGCCGCGACGGGTCGTGCCGATCTTCGTTCCGGAATTGGTGGCGGCGTCCTCGCGGAATCCGTCCAGTTCCCGGTGCAAGGACAGGATAAGCGCGGTGTTTTCGGCTATTTTCAGGCGCTCAGGTGTCACCTCGACGCCTTGCGCCTTCAATTTCGCCACTTCCGCGACGAAGGCGTGCGGATCGAAGACGACGCCATTGCCGATGATGGACAGCTTGCCTTGCCGCACCACGCCGGACGGCAGCAGCGACAGCTTGTAGACCTTACCGTCGACAACCAGCGTATGGCCGGCATTGTGGCCGCCCTGGAAGCGCACGACGACGTCGGCGCGCTCCGACAGCCAGTCAACGATCTTGCCTTTGCCCTCGTCGCCCCATTGCGAGCCGACGACCACCACATTGGCCATGTTTCTTTTCCCTTGAGGCGCCGCTCGGAGCGGCTTGAAATGGTTTCGAAACGACAGGCTTCTATCGCATTGGCCCGAAAATCGGAATCGATTTCGGCGAGCACGATGCGAACATTCAAAGCCTTGAGACGCGTACTGTGTGCGACCAAGTGGACGCACGTCGCTCTATAACGTCAAGACCCGGCGAGCGCGACCATTCTTTACCGCCGAAGGCGCCCCCAGGCACAACAATTTTCGCCTTTGACATCATTTACTTGGACGAACCATCCCAATAGGTCGGCAAAAGACCCTTCGCCTGCCCGCCCCGGCTGGAAAATTTCGCGATGCATCGAACCGCCTATCTATTCCTGCTGTTCACCACCTTGCTGTGGGGCGGCAACTCCGTGGCCGGCAAGCTGGCGGTCGACCACATTTCGCCGATGACGCTGGTCTTCCTGCGCTGGGTTCTGGCCGTTCTGATCATGCTGCCGATCGGCTGGCGAACGCTGCGCGAGGACTGGCCGGTGGTGCGCAGGCATTGGTTGCTGCTCGGCGGGCTCGGCGCTTGCGGCTTCACCTTCTTCAATGCCATCTTCTACACGGCGCTCAACTACACCACGGCGATCAACGTCTCGATCGAGCAGGCGGCGATACCGATCGTGATCATCCTCGCCAATTTCGTGCTGTTTCGCCTGCGTGTGAACCGGGTGCAGATCGCCGGCGTCGTGCTGACGATCATCGGTGTCGCCCTGACCGCCAGCAATGGCGATCTGCGCCAGCTCCTCAGGCTGGATCTCAATTTCGGCGACGCCATCATGCTGATCGCGGTGCTTTGCTACAGCTTCTACTCGGTCGGGCTGCGGCTGAAGCCGGCCATACGCTGGCAGAGCCTGATGCTGGCGCTGTCGATTGCCGCACTTGCCACTTCGCTGCCTTTCTTCCTGTGGGAGGTGGCGGCCGGCAAGGTCATCGTTCCCGATGCACGCGGCTGGGCGGTCGCGTTCTACACCGCGATCGGCGCCTCGGTCATCTCGCAGATCTTCTACATCAGGGGCAACGAGCTGATCGGCGCCAACCGGGCCGGCCTGTTCATCAATCTGGTGCCGATCTTCGGCACGCTGCTCTCGGTGCTGATCGTCGGTGAGACATTCCAGCTCTATCAGGCGCTGGCCCTCGTGCTGGTGCTCGGCGGCATCAGCCTCGCCGAATACAGCGGAAGGAAGATGGCGATTTAGCCGGCAATGTTCGGCGCCGGATGCGGATGGTGCGATCCAGAGCCTGTCGCAGCCTCATGGTGAACCAAGCCCCTACGACAGTGGCCGGACGAATATCCAAAACAACTAAAGTATTAAGAATCATAATAACCAGTACGGGTGTATTAAGGATACGAACATTACAATATACGGCGCCATTTCCCTAGAGATTGACTTTTTCAGCTTTCGCAACTCATCTTCCCAGCGCCAGTTTAGCTGATCTCGGTGAAATGGAGACGATCATGAATTTTCGAATGCTCGCGGCGCTTGTCCTTGCTTTTGTTGGCTTGGCAGCCTTTCCCATATCGGCCTCCGCAGCCACCGCCTATACAACCGGGACCTTGAATGTGCGAAGCGGCCCTGGCCCCGGCTATGCAAGGATCGCAACATTGCCGGCCGGCCACAGGGTGACGGTGCTCGATTGCCAGGGCAGCTGGTGCGCAATTCGTGCCGCCGGGATACGGGGCTGGGCCAGCGCAAACTATCTGGACCGCGTCTATGTTTCCCGACCGATCGTCGTGCGGCCGCACATTATCGTTCGCCCGCCGCATTACCGTCCGCATCGGCCGCACCGGCCGCACCGGCCGCATAAGCCGCACCGGCCCCGTCCCGGCAAATGCAAGATCGCGCCCGGCTTCGCCTGCAAATAACGGCCGTCAAAGGATTATCCAAACGCTCTGACGTCATTGTCGAAACGCCCCGTGTGCTTTTGGAAGCACACGGGGCGCGCATGATTCAGGCGCCGCCCACATCGAAATGCAGCCGCTTGGCGGAGTCGATCGACTTGTGCGCCCGCACCTGCTCCAGCACGTTTTCCGGGAACGGCGCATCGAGATAGAGCAGCGCGATGGCATCGCCGCCAGGCCGGTTGCGGCCGAGCTGGAAGTTGGCGATATTGACGCCGTTCTCGCCGCAGACCGTGCCGAGCAGGCCGATGATGCCGGGCGCATCGGCATTGGTCGTGTAGAGCATGTGCTGGCCGACCTCGGCGTCAAGGTTGATGCCCTTGATCTGGATGAAGCGCGGCTTGCCGTCAGAGAAGCAGGTGCCGGCGATCGAGCGCGTCCTATGCTCGGTCTTGACCGTGAGCTTGATATAGCCGTCGAACACGCCGGATTTGTCGCGCTTGACCTCGGCGACGATGATGCCGCGCTCCTTCACCATGATCGGCGCCGACACCATGTTGACATCGGAGACCTGCGGCCGGATCAGCCCGGCAAGGGCGGCGCTGATCAGTGCTCGCGTGTTCATCGTCGCGGTCGACCCGTCGAACAGGATCTCGACCTCTTTGATCGGATCCTCGGTGACCTGTCCGACAAAGGCGCCGAGCACTTCGGCAAGCTTGACGAAAGGTTTCAGGCGCGGCGCTTCCTCGGCGGTGATCGACGGCATGTTGATGGCGTTGGAAACGGCGCCCTTGATCAGATAGTCGGACATCTGCTCGGCGACATGCAGGGCGACATTCTCCTGCGCTTCGGTGGTCGACGCGCCGAGATGCGGCGTCGCCACGACATTCTCCAGGCCGAACAGTTCATTATACTCCGCCGGTTCGACCTCGAACACGTCGATGCCAGCACCTGCCACCTTGCCGCTTTTCAGCGCCGCGATCAGATCGGCCTCGACGACCAGCCCGCCACGCGCGCAATTGATGATGCGCACACCGGTCTTCATTTTGGCGATCGCCGCGGCGTCGATGATGTTACGCGTTTTGTCGGTAAGCGGTGTGTGCAGCGTGATGAAGTCGGCGCGGGCGAACAACTCGTCGAGCTCGACCTTCTCGACGCCGAGTTCCTCGGCGCGGCTGTCCGACAGGAACGGATCGAAGGCGATGACGTGCATCTTCAGGCCGACGCCGCGTGTGGCGACGATCGAGCCGATATTGCCGCAGCCGATGATGCCCAGCGTCTTGCTGGTGATCTCGATGCCCATGAAGCGGTTCTTTTCCCATTTGCCGGCATGGGTCGAGGCATTGGCTTCCGGTATCTGGCGGGCCAGCGCAAAGATCATGGCGACGGCATGCTCGGCGGTGGTGATCGAATTGCCGAAGGGCGTGTTCATCACGATGATGCCCTTGCGGCTTGCCGCCGGGATGTCGACATTGTCGACGCCGATGCCGGCGCGGCCGACCACCTTCAATTTGGTGGCGGCGTTGATCAGCTTCTCGGTGACTTTCGTCGCCGAACGGATGGCGAGGCCGTCATACTGACCGATCACTTCAAGGAGCTTTTCCTTGTCCTTGCCGAGATCGGGCAGGTAGTCGACCTCGATGCCGCGATCCCTGAAGATCTGCACGGCGGTGGTGGAGAGTTTGTCTGAGACGAGAACGCGGGGCATGGGCTAGATCCTTTGCGATTGGCGCCCCTCCCCCTTGAGGGGAGGGTCGGCGCGAAGCGCCGGGGTGGGGTCGTTGCGGCCGGACGCGGCCGATTCTTTCTGGATGGTGGGGTCGTTGAGCTGGGTGGAGGCGACCCCACCCGGCCCTTCGGGCCACCCTCCCCTCAAGGGGGAGGGATCAGGCCGCTGCCTTGAGCGACGCCTTTTGCGCGGCAAAGGCCCAGTCGAGCCACGGCAGCAGCGCTTCGAGGGAGGCGGTCTCGACCGTCGCCCCGCACCAGATGCGCAAGCCGGGCGGTGCGTCGCGATAGGCGCCGATGTCGTAGGCGACGCCTTCCTTGTCGAGCGCCGAGACGATGCACTTGGCGAACGCCGTTTGCCCGTCGGCATTGAGTGCTGCGACATCCGGGTCGGTGAAGGAAAGGCAGACGGACGTGTTCGACCGCGTCGCCGGGTCGGTGGCCAGATGGCCGAGCCATGAGGATTTGCGGACGAAGCCGTCGAGAACGGCGGCATTGGCGTCGGCACGGGCAATCAGCGCGTCGAGGCCGCCGATCGACTTCGCCCAACGCAGCGCGTCGAGATAGTCCTCCACGCACAGCATCGACGGCGTGTTGATCGTCTCGCCCTTGAAGATGCCTTCGATGAGCTTGCCGCCCGAGGTCAGGCGGAAGATTTTCGGCAGCGGCCAGGCCGGCTTGTAGCTTTCCAGCCGCTCGACGGCGCGCGGGCTGAGGATCAGCATGCCGTGCGCACCTTCGCCGCCCAGCACCTTCTGCCAGGAGAAGGTGACGACGTCGAGCTTCTGGAAATCGAGCCTTTGCGCAAAGGCCGCCGAAGTGGCGTCGCAGATGGTCAGGCCGCGGCGAGCGGCCGGGATGAAATCGCCGTTCGGCACACGCACGCCCGATGTCGTGCCGTTCCAGGTGAAGACCACGTCGCGGTCGAAATCGATTTTTGTCAGGTCCGGCAGCGCGCCGTAACCGGCTTCGATCCTGCGCACGTCGGCAAGCTTCAGCTGCTTGACCACATCGGTGACCCAGCCGGAACCGAAACTTTCCCAGGCGACCATGTCGACGCCGCGTTCACCGAGCAGCGACCACAGCGCCATCTCAACCGCGCCGGTATCCGACGCCGGCACGATGCCGATGCGATAGTCTGCCGGA
This sequence comes from Mesorhizobium sp. M6A.T.Cr.TU.016.01.1.1, assembly GCF_003952585.1. Taxonomy (NCBI): domain Bacteria; kingdom Pseudomonadati; phylum Pseudomonadota; class Alphaproteobacteria; order Hyphomicrobiales; family Phyllobacteriaceae; genus Mesorhizobium; species Mesorhizobium sp. M6A.T.Cr.TU.016.01.1.1. Next base: position 2,619,838 of record NZ_CP034452.1, on the reverse strand, counting down.
ACCTGAAGTATCTCCCGCGTCAGCTCGATCGCCTGCTCGAGCTTGGTCTTGCCGATCTTGGCGCGATGCGAGCGTCCGAGCGCGGCATTGATCAGCGCCTCGACCGACCAGCCGGGGCGTTTTGCACAGGGACCTGAGGAAAAATTGGGATTTGCCGGACGGAGTCCGGGCTTCGTATGCGTCGTCATCGTGGTCTATCCTTCCAGATAGTGGCCCCTCGTTGGGGAGGGGTGGCCCACGGACGGCGATATGCGTTCAGGCGTCAGGCGTCAAGGGGAAAGTTTTTGTCGCTGGCAGGATACTGGTCACCTGTGGTGAGAATGTCATGGCCTAAAAACACGAACGGCGAACCCGAAGATCCGCCGTCTTGATTGTCGCCTGCGCGGCTCCTACCAGAGGTCGTAACGCAACCCGATCTTGACCTGATGATTGCTGATCCCTTTGCGGATCGGATACGAATCCAGATCCTCTGCGGTGGCATATTCGGCGTCGGGCGCGGAAAAATACTGATAGCCCAGATCAACGGAGACATTCTTGGACACTCGATAGGCAAGGCCCGCATTCAGCGTATAGGCAAGGGAATACTGGGTCTTGTTGTCCTGCAAAACGAAATCGTCGGCGGGGTCATCATTGTCGGTGAAATAGCTCGCCGAAAGCTTGCGCTTGCTCTGGACGACGCCGATACCCGCGCCGAGATAGGGCGTGATCCCGACATAGGTGCCAAGATCGACATAGCCATTGAGCATGCCCGAAAAGGCGTAGTTCTCCAGGGATGCTGATGCCACGGTCGCCTCTGCCGCAATCGCTGAATCGTCATAGCCGACGCCAATCTCGTTGCCGGGCAGATAGCCGAGATTGAGGTCGGCACGCAGATAGTCGTTGAAATGGTAACCGAAGCCGATGCTGGCAAAGATCGGATCTTCTTTGTCGCTGAAGCTCGCCGGCGTGAAGGCGAAATCCTCATTTTCGAAGCTCTCTTCCGGTAAATAAGCGACATCGCCGCGCAGATACCATCCCGAACCGACTTCGACCGGCACGTAGTCCGGCGCCTGGTCGACATAGATCGGCGGGTCGTAGTCGGCGCCGAGTGCCTGCGACAGCGGCGTCAGGGCGATTGCTGCAAGCGCCAGCGCTATGCGCGATTTGACTGTCATGATCCGGCTCCCGAAGGTGGCGCCATCGCAATCGCAAGCGCCGTTTGAGAGCATTGTTAACCATAGTGGTTAAGTGGCGGTTAAGGATAACAGGACGTTAGCGAATTGATTTTGATGAGCTTCCCGACACAAACGAAAACCGCCCGGCTTTGCCGGGCGGTCCGTAAACCTGCTGTCGAAGCGACTACTTGGTGTAGACCGGTTCGGGTTCATAGGCGATCGGTTCCGGCTGGGCGCAGCCGGAGTTGCCGAACTGATAGCGCAGACCGCCGCGCACTTCGTGCACATTGATGCCCTTGTCATGTCCGGGACCGACATCGCTGGCGAAGTCGAACATCTTGCCGCCTTCGATATGGCTGAAGCGGTAACCGAGATCGAGCTTGACGCGATCGGTCAGGCAGTAGGAGGCGCCCGCCATCGCCGCATAGGCAAAGCGCCAGCCCTTGCCGCCGCTATGCTCAAACGTATCGTCGTCAATGGTGTTGTGCAGCTTGTCCCACTTGACCCAGGCGCCGCCGATGCCGGCGCCGACATAAGGCGTGATGCCGTGCCAGGTGCCGATATCGACATAGGCATTGGCCAGGAGCAGCAGCGCCGTATAAGACGACGTGTCGGTCGAAGTGCAGGGGTTGATGCCGCAGAAGCCGCTGGTCGAGCCGCGGAAATCGGATTTGCTCATCCAGTCCGCGGTCAGGTCGGTGCGAAAATGCTGGTTGATCTGGTAACCGACGCCGGCACCGGCCGAGAAGGCGCTCTCCAGCTTGCCGCTGTCGAAGCGACCAGTACCGGGTGTGTCACCGTAGGTGATGTAGTCGGCGCCGCGAAACTTCGACCAATGATAGTCGATGTCGCCGCGAATGTACCAGCCGCCATATTCGGCCGGCTGCTCGTAGACGGCCGGTGGCGGGGCCGGCTCGATCACGGGCGGCTCGACGAAGTCGGCGGCGAACACTGGTCCGGCTACGCCCGCGAGCAGCGCGGCAAAGAGGGCCATTCTTGCTGTATTGAACATGCTTGTCACCCCTGAGAACCCTCGGCACAGCGAACGCGTCCGAATGTGATTGGCTTCAGTCGTGGATAATGAATTGGAAAAGTTAAAAGGCGTTTAACCGTATCGCTTAACCATGAATCTCTAGAATTCGAGGAAACTTGCGGCCATAGCTCAACGAAAAAGCCCGCCGAAAGGCGGGCTTCAGACTGGCAAAAGCTGCAGGATCAGGCGGCGCTGCGTGTTTCCGAGATGATCTCGACGATGTCGTTGACGACGGCCTCGACCAGTTGCTGGTCGTCGCCTTCCGCCATGACGCGGATGAGCGGCTCCGTGCCGGATGGCCGGATGACCAGGCGACCGGCCTTGCCCAGGCGGTGGCGTGCATCTTCGATCGCTGCCTTGACCGGGGCTTCCTCGAGCGGCTTACCGCCGGAAATGTGGACGTTCTTCAGAAGCTGCGGCACCGGCTCGAACTTCTTCGACAGCTCGCTGACCGGCCGGTTCTGCCGCTTGATGCAGGCGAGCACCTGGAGCGCCGAGACGAGGCCGTCGCCGGTCGTGGAAAAATCGGACAGCACGATGTGGCCAGACTGCTCGCCGCCGACATTCAGGCCGTGCGCACGCATGTGCTCGACGACGTAGCGGTCGCCGACCTTGGTGCGGTGCAACTGCAGGTTCATGTCGCCGAGGAAGCGTTCGAGCCCAAGATTGGACATCACCGTCGAGACGACGCCGCCGCCGGCCAGCCGGCCGCTCTGATGCCAGGACTCGGCGATCAGCGCCATGATCTGGTCGCCATCGACGATCGCGCCATTCTCGTCGACGATGACGACGCGGTCGGCGTCGCCGTCGAGCGCGATGCCGATATCGGCGCGCACTTCGTGCACCTTCTTCTGCAGGCCGGCCGGATGGGTCGAGCCGCACTCCTTGTTGATGTTGAAGCCGTTGGGCTCGACATTGATGGCGACGACCTCGGCGCCGAGTTCCCACAGCGCCTCGGGCGCCACCTTGTAGGCAGCGCCATTGGCGCAATCGACGACGATGCGGAGGCCGGAAAGCGACATCGATCGCGGCAGCGTGCGTTTGGCGAATTCGATATAGCGGTCATGGACGCCGTCGACGCGCTTGGCGCGGCCGAGCCCATCCGAATCGGCGAGCGCCAGGTCGATATCCTTGTCGAGCATCCCCTCGATGCGCTCCTCGATCTCGTCGGAGAGCTTGTAGCCATCCGGGCCGAACAGCTTGATGCCGTTGTCATAGTAAGGATTGTGCGAGGCCGAGATCATCACGCCGATGTCGGCGCGCAACGAGCGCACCAGCATGGCGACTGCGGGCGTCGGAATCGGGCCGAGCAGGAATACGTCCATGCCGGCGGCGCAGAGGCCCGACACCATCGCATTCTCGATCATGTAGCCGGAAAGTCTGGTGTCCTTGCCGAGCACGACGCGGTGGCGATGGTTGCCGCGCTGGAACGAAAGGCCGGCGGCCATGCCGACCCTCATGGCGATCTCCGCCGTCATTGGAAACCTGTTGGCGCGCCCGCGAATGCCGTCCGTACCGAAATAACTTCCTGCCATACTAGTCAGCTTCCCGATGGTTCTTTCCCGGCACGTCATGCCACAAATTGGCCCGAGCCCTATCATCACAATGCATGATTATATGCCTCCAATCCTTAGAAAATTGTTGTTTTGTGTGTTTTGTGTCACGCCACTGTATTGATTTTCAAGTTCCCTGCTCTGATTGCGGCAGCAGCGTTCAGGAACTTCAACTCAAACCGCATCTGGATTCTTGATGTGTGTGTCAGTATGGCTTTGAATTCGGAATCCGCGCGTCGTTCTGCTCCAGACCGAGGTGAATTCAGGATCCGCCGCACCAGCCGGTTCGACTGGCTGTCATGCGAGGCAGTCTCCTGACTGCGAACCGCTATATACGCGCTCTCCGTGCAAATGCACCCGGAAAAACTTGGCTGCGAGACAGCGCCCGGCAACGATTTCATCACCTTATCGGAAAGAATACACTTTCCGGCACTTTTTACGCTACTTGGCATCTGGCGCAACCAGCCGTTGAGCGCTATTGATTTGCTGGGACATATCATGAACCGCTGTAGGGAGAAAATGCATGCTCATCCATCGACTTGCCACTTTGACGGGTCTTGCCGTCGTGACCTTGTTCCTGGCGGCGCCTGCCAATGCGCTGACCATGGCCGAGTGCAGCACCAAGTATAACGCGGCCAAGGACGCCGGAACACTTGGCGGGCAGAACTGGAACCAGTTCCGCAAGGCCGAATGCGGCACCGACGCCAGCGCCACGGCAGAACCCGCCAAGCCGACGACCAAGGCGGCAGCAGCCACTGGCGATGACGTCGCGCCGGGCCTGACGGCGAAAGAGTGCAGCACCAAGTATCAGGCAGACAAGGCCGCCGGCACACTGAACGGCCTGACCTGGAACCAGTATCGCAAGACTGAATGCACCGCCGGCGCTACCGCTGCGGCAGCACCGGCCGCGGCAGCACCGGCTGCGACGGCAGCGGCCACTGATGACTCGGCACCGGGCCTGACGGCGAAAGAATGCAGCACCAAATATCAGGCTGCAAAGGCTGCCGGCACGCTGAACGGCATGAAGTGGAACGACTTCCGCAAGAGCGCATGTGCCGCCGGCGCCACTGCGACGGTAGAACCCGCCGCAGCGACGACCAAGGCAGCGGCAACTGCGGACGCCGGCAAAGGCCTCAGCATGGCGGACTGCAGCGCCAAGTATCAGGCGGCCAAGACCGGCAACACGCTGAACGGCATGAAGTGGAACGACTTCCGCAAGAGCCAGTGCGGTGCGGGTGCATCCGACGACGATACCGTGCCGGCTGCCGATGAGGCCAGCTACACCAGCGACCCGGAAACACCGACCGTCGGCGCTCCCCAGGGTGTGAAGTTTCCGAAGGCGATCTCCCAGAAATACAGCACCGAAACCCCGGCCAAAGGCCGTATGCATACCTGCCTCGATCAGTACTACGCCAACAAGGACGCCAATGCGCTGGGCGGCCTCAAGTGGATCCAGAAGGGCGGCGGCTTCTACAGCCTGTGCAATGCCGCACTGAAGAGCTAATAGATAGCAGCATCTGAAAGACGAAAGGCCCGCGAACCGCAAGGTTCGCGGGCTTTTTTGTTCGCCGCTTCAGGAGAGGCCACTCTTGCGTTGCAAGGAGGCGCCATCGACGACGCTGCCAATCTCCCCCCTCGTGGGGGAGATGCCCGGCAGGGCAGAGGGGGGCGCGAAGGATCGCTGCTTTCATTCTAGTTTGGATTCCTCGCCTCCCCGAAAATGGGGAGAGGTGGCTCGGCGAAACCGAGGCGATGAGGGAAATTCGAACTAACAGCCAGAGTGAAGTTCGCCCTAGCCCCAAGATGCCGGCGGGACAGTGCCCCCCTCTGTCCTGCCGGACATCTCCCCCACGAGGGGGGAGATTGGCCGCCACACCGGCTTTCGCCGATCGCCAACGTTGCAGGTCGGGTACAGGTCGCGGACAATTCCGCAGTCCTCTCCACCTCCTGAAAAAAAACGCCGCGGTCCAAGCCGCGGCGTTTTCGAATCAATCTCCTGGGCCGGACCCTAGCTTGACGGCTGAGGCTCCATGCCGCCTTCGGGCTCCGGACCTTTCTTGCGGCGGCTGCCGGACTTCGGCACGGCCGAGCCACGGCTCGGCGGCGTGTCGTCGCCGAGATCGCGGGCGGGCTTATGGCCGGCGATCAACTGCTTGATCTCCTCGCCCGACAGCGTCTCATATTCCAACAGCCCCTGCGCCAGCGCGATCCATTCCTTCTTCTTCTTGGTCAGGATGGATTTTGCCGTCGAATAGGCCTCGTCGATCAGCCGGCGCACTTCGGCGTCGATGATCTGCGCCGTCTCTTCCGAGACGTTCTGCGTGCGCGCCACCGAATGGCCGAGGAAAACCTCTTCCTGGTTGTCGCCATAGGCGACGTGGCCGAGCTTGTCGGAGAAGCCCCAGCGCGTGACCATGGCGCGCGCCAGCTTGGTTGCCTGCTCGATGTCCGAGGAGGCGCCCGAGGTGATGTTCTCCTTGCCGAACTTGAACTCCTCGGCGACGCGGCCACCCATCATGATGGCGAGGCGCGAGATCATGTATTTGTAGCTCATCGAATAGCGGTCGCCTTCCGGCAACTGCATGACCATGCCAAGCGCCCGGCCGCGCGGAATGATGGTCGCCTTGTGCAGCGGATCGGCCGACGGCACGTTCAGCGCCAGGATGGCGTGGCCGGCCTCGTGATAGGCGGTGAGTTCCTTCTCGGCCTGGGTCATGGCCGACGAGCGGCGCTCGGCGCCCATCATGATCTTGTCCTTGGCGTCCTCGAACTCGGCCATGGTGACAAGGCGCTTGTTGCGCCGCGCCGCCATCAGGGCGGATTCGTTGACGAGGTTCATCAGGTCGGCGCCGGAAAAGCCGGGAGTGCCGCGTGCGATCACCTTGAGGTCGACGTTGGGCGCCAGCGGCACGTTGCGCACATGCACCTTCAGGATCTTCTCGCGGCCGACGATGTCGGGGTTCGGCACCACCACCTGGCGGTCGAAACGGCCGGGCCTGAGCAGCGCCGGATCGAGCACGTCCGGTCGGTTGGTGGCGGCGATCAGGATGATGCTTTCGTTGGATTCGAAGCCGTCCATTTCGACCAGCAACTGGTTCAGCGTCTGCTCGCGTTCGTCATTGCCACCACCGAGGCCGGCGCCGCGATGGCGGCCGACCGCGTCGATTTCGTCGATGAAGATGATGCAGGGCGCATTCTTCTTGGCCTGGTCGAACATGTCGCGGACGCGGCTCGCGCCGACGCCGACGAACATCTCGACGAAGTCCGAGCCGGAGATGGTGAAGAACGGCACGTTGGCTTCACCGGCGACTGAGCGGGCAAGCAGCGTCTTGCCGGTTCCGGGAGGGCCGACAAGCAGCACGCCGCGCGGAATCTTGCCGCCAAGCCGCTGGAACTTCTGCGGATCACGCAGGAATTCGACGATCTCCTCCAGATCCTGCTTGGCTTCGTCGACGCCGGCGACATCCTGGAAGGTGACGCGGCCATGCGCTTCGGTCAAAAGCTTGGCCTTCGACTTGCCGAAACCCATTGCGCGGCCGGAGCCGGACTGCATCTGGCGCATGAAGAATATCCAGACGCCAAGGATGAGGATCATCGGCAGCCAGGAGATGAGATAGCCGAACAGCGAATTGGAGCCGTCGGATTCAGGGCGCGCATTGATGGTGACGTTCTTGTCCTGCAGCCTCGAAACCAGCGACGGATCTCCGGGCGAATAGGTCTGGAAGCCGGTAGAGGTGTCGGTATAGGTACCGGAAATGCGGGCACCCGCGATGGTCACCGTCTTGACCCGGCCGGCCGCGACATCCTGCAGGAACTGCGAATAGGGGACATCGCTCGCCGCCCCGCGCGTCTGCGGCGTCTGGAACAGATTGAAGAGAGCGATGAGCAGGACCGCTATGATCGCCCAGAGCGCGAGATTGCGATAATTCGGATTCATCAATTGTCCCGTTGGCGTCCGCTGGCGGACACGCGTCGTGAGAGGAAACTTGGGTCTAACATAGGGATGGCGTCCTCCCTTGCCAAGCAGAACAGCATGTCGCGGTTAAGCTTTCGCCCATCATCAACCGGCAGTGTGGCCGCTGAAAGGCGTGGCAGGGAGGAGCGGCGCGCCGATCAGCGCGGCGACAGTTCCGGCCGGCGCCAGGTCGAAGGACGGCAGGAAGCGGGCAAAAGGTGCGACGACCGGGCATGCCGCCATTCGTGGCAAGGCCGGGCTGTCCTGCACCGGACTAAGGCTTTCGCCAAGAGATCCACTTGAGCGCCACAACGCCGGCTCGGCCGCCAGGGCCGCGCGGACAAGGCTTGGCGGCGTGCCGTCTTCGGCAATTTCCCGTTTTGCGGCACGAGCCGCGCCGAGCGGCGCGATCAAAAATGCACCTAGCTCGTCGCCCAATGTGATCCTCCGGCGGCCGTCCCAGAGAGCATCGTCCACGGCAGGAGCAGCGGGCGGCAAGTTGCGGGTTTCGCGACGCAGGAAAATGCCGGCACGCCGTGCATCGACCACCGTCCGCGACAATGTGGCGCAAAATGGCGCGGCCCTCAGCCGGTCGAGCAGCGCCTCGCTGCGCGCCTGGTCGGGCAGAAAGGCGACGCCGCCGACAGTCGCCAGCAGGATACGCAGCGCGTAGACGGCCGCCGGCTCGTCGCCGGCCGTCGCAAACCCCGGATCGAGACGGATAAGGCCATCAGCCGGCCTGCTGGCAAAGCCACGGATCAACGCGGCCGCGCGATGGCCAAGCTGTTCGCGCTCCACCGCAGCCCGCGCGGCCAGCGCCACCGCATCTGCCACGCGCTGCGCGCCATTGTCGCCGGCAAGCGCTGCGCGGATGCGCGGGCGCTCGAAAGCCTCGTCGTCATTGGTCGGGTCTTCGGCCCAGCCGACGTTCGCGCGTCGCAGGACTTCGCGCAGCGCCGCACGCCGCGTGCCGAGAAGCGGCCGAGCGATCCAGATCCGCCAGTCGTAAAGGGTTGCGGGCGCCATGCCGGCAAGGCCTCGCCCTGCCTCTCGCGGCCCCTCTTGGCGCGCGTGCCGCATCAGCACGGTCTCGGCCTGGTCGTCGGCAGTGTGGCCGGTCAGGATCAGGCCGATGCCCTCCGCCTGCGCTGCCTCGGCCAGCAGCCGGTAGCGGGCCTCTCGCGCGGCAGCCGGCAGGCCGGTCGACGGCTTGCGCCCGGACCAGACCAGAATGCGGTGGGCAATGCCGCGCGCGGCGCAAAGCCTGGCCACGGCTTGCGCTTCTGCCGCCGAGCCCGGCCGCAGATTGTGATCGATCGTCACAGCCAGCAATTTCGTTGCGGGCGCGCTGCGGTCGAGGTGATCTTTGATGAGAAGGAGAAGGGCGGTGGAGTCGCTGCCGCCGGACACGGCCGCAACAGCGCCGTTGGTAAAGTCGATCCGCGAAAAAATCGAAAGGTCAGGCTCGGTTTCGAGCATCAATGCATGTCGCCCAAAAGTGGGTCCGGGGCAACGACATGCAAGAAAAAAACTAGCACGCCGCGAGCGCCCTTTCCTGCTTGACGCGTTCCCTAAGCGCGCCGGAAACGTTGGGATACCGCTTGCCGATCTCGCCGAAAGTGGCGCAGGCCACGTCGCGCTGGTTCAATCCAACCAGCGACACGCCGAGCTTCAGCAGCATGTCGGGAGCCTTCTTGGCCTTCGGATAGTCCTTGCTGGCGGCGAGGAAAGTCTCGGCCGCGTCGCGGTATTTCTGCTGCCCGAGTAGCGACTCACCCAGCCAGTAATGCGCGTCCGCCGCCTTGGCGTCCTTGGGGAAGCGGGCGATGTGGTCGCGAAAGCCCTGTTCGGCAGTGCTGTAGTCGCCCGACAAGATGAACTGGTAGGAGTTGCGGTAAAGTTCCTCCGGGTCGTCGGTGGCAGGCAGCGCCGCAACCACCGTATTGTCGGACTTGCCAGCCTGCGTGCCGGCTTGATCGTTAGTGGCTGGGGCGGTGTTCTGCGCCGGTGCATGTGCCTGCGTGTTGCCGTCGGCGTCGACCACATTGCCGTTCTTGTCGACGGTGATGGTGCCGAACGTCTTCGGAGGCGTGCCCGGGATCACCCTGCCGGGTTCGCCAGTCGGCGATTCGACGATGACGTCCTCGCCCTGGGCGCCGGCGGGCGGTGTGCCCGTATCGGCCGGCGCATGCGTCGCCGGAGCCTCGGCGACGCTGCTGTCGGTGTTGGTGGTGGCGTCCGACTTTTTCTGCTCCGCTGGTTGCGGCGCGCCTTGCGAACCGCCTTCCAGCTGCTGGAAGCGGAACTCGTTGTCTTCCTGCTGCTTGCGGATCTGCTCCTGCATCTGCAGGACCTGGAAGTTGAGCTCCTCGATCTTGCCGTTCATTTGCCGGAGCTGCTCCTGCAGTGCGGTAGTGCCGGTGCCATCCTGTGCGAACTGAACCTGATCCGGCTTTTTCTTTTCACCGAAAATGCCGAGCGTCGGCAGGTGGAAAGAAAAACCGCCTTTCGACGGTTGTTGCTCGTTGCCGCTTGCCCCGGTACCGGCAGCAAGTGCGGCGACGCTTGATACGAGCAGCAGCGCAAGCGTGCCGCTCAAGACCGATCTGAAATGCATGTGCCTCTCGCCGTGAAATTGTTTGCCTGTTGCATGCCTTCCGATCGGAGTGGGACCGTCAGGCGCCTTGGCTCTTAGCAGGACGCAGGACTTCGGCCAAATTTTGTTTCAAGTCTCATATCCGGGTGCCGGACATGAAAAAGGCGGCCGTCGCCGCCTTTCGCACATATGTGTTGCATTTCTGCCGATCAGGAATTGCCGATCAAGAACCGGCGCCGCTGAGCGTGGTGACGGCGCGGCGGTTCTGCGACCAGCAGGAGATGTCGTCGCAAACCGCGACCGGACGCTCCTTGCCGTAGGAAATGGTCTTCAGGCGCTGGCCGGAAACACCCCTGGCGACGAGGAAGTCGCGGGTGGCGGCGGCACGGCGGGCACCGAGCGCCAAATTGTATTCGCGCGTGCCGCGCTCGTCGGCATGGCCTTCGATGACGATGGCATACTGCCCATACTGGTTCAGCCACTGCGCCTGGCGCGAAAGCGTCGTCTGCGCGTCGGCGCGGATCGAGGACGAATCCGTGTCGAAGAAGATGCGGTCGCCGATGTTGACGGTGAAGTCCTGGGCCGATCCGGGCGTTGCCGCGCCGGCGCCGCTGAGGCCGAGATCGGCGGCGCTGTTCGGGGTCTTCTTCGAGGCGCAACCGGCGATGGCGAGCGACGCCACCAGCGCGATCATCACCGGGTTTCTGGTAAGTGCTGCGATACGGCCCATGCCGCCTCTCCTTCGCAATTCGAGTGATTTCGTTGATCGTCCAGTAACCACGTTTGGGTTAACCGGCGTTCAAGAAACACGGTTAAAATTTGGTTTCGGCTGCCGTCCGCAGCCGTTTTGCCAGGGGCCGCCCAAGGGGTCCACAATGTGCGCGGACCCTAGGCGGAAATGCGGCTAAAACGCGACCAAGCCGTGGAAAGGAGTGAATTGAAGAGTTGAGGAATCCCGTTTTCTTCATCTCTTCAATTCTTCATTTCTCCAATTCCTCTCACTCGAGCAGCGGCGACCAGGCTGGATCCGACGCGAAATTCGCGGTCGGGATCGACTGTTCGTTGCGGCCGGTGAGATCGACCGAAACGAGTTTCGGACCGCCGGCTGAATCGCGGAAGAACATCAGCACCCGGCCGTTGGGCGCCCAGGTCGGCCCCTCCTGCTGGAAGCCGGTTGAAAGGATGCGCTCACCCGAACCGTCGATGCGCATGACGCCGATCTGGAATTCACCGGCGGTCTGCTTGGTGAAGGCGATCAGATCGCCGCGCGGCGACCACACCGGCGTCGAATAGACGCCGTCGCCGAAGGAGATGCGGGTCTGGCCCGAACCGTCGGCGCCCATCACATAGATCTGCGCGCGGCCGCCGCGGTCGGAAGTGAACACCACCTTGCTGCCATCAGGCGAATAGGACGGCGAGGTGTCAATGGCCGCCGAATTGGTGAGCCTGGTCGTCGAGCGGCTTCTCAAATCCATGGCGAAAATGTTGGAATTGCCGTCGTCGCGCAGCAGGCTCATGATCACCTTCTGGCCGTCGGGCGAGAAGCGCGGTGCAAAGGTCATGCCGGGAAAGTCGCCGACCAGCTCGCGCTGCCCGGTCTCGATCTGCAGCAGATAGACCTTCGGCTGGCCGCTTTCATAGGACATGTAGGTGATTTCCTGCCGGTTCGGCGAGAAACGCGGCGTCAGCACGATCGACTTGCCGTTCGACAGGTAGCGGACATTGGCGCCGTCCTGGTCCATGATGGCGAGGCGCTTCTTGCGCGCATTCTTTGCGCCCGATTCGTCGATGAAGACGACGCGCGTGTCGAAATAACCCTTCTCGCCGGTCAGCCGCTCATAGATTGCGTCGGCGATGATATGGGCGACCCGCCTTGTATTGGCGTCGTTGGCGAAGAACTGCTCGCCCGACATCTGCTGGCCGGCAAAGGTGTCCCACAGCCTGTACTGGGCGCGAACGCGTCCGTCGGCCTCCTTGCTGACGCTGCCGGTGACCAGCGCCTGGGCATTGATCACTTTCCAGTCCTCGAAGCGGGGCGTGGCATCCGGGTTCGAGATCTTTTCGATGAAGGCGCTCTTGTCGATCGGCGCGAACAGGCCAGAGCGTTTCAGGTCTGCGCTGACGATACCGGAAATCTCCGCGCCCAGCGCATCGCCACCCTGGAAATCGGTAATGGCGATCGGCAGCGGCTCGACATTGCCTTTGTTGACGTTGAGCTCAACGAGCGCCCACGCCGGCAAAGTGGCGGCGGCAGTCATGCCCAGCGCCATCGCTGCGATCATCAGGAGCGGCTTGAGGATGGATTTCATGTCTTCTCGCTTCTCTTCAATGATTTTGGGGGCGCCCAGCCTATAGGCCCAGCATCTCTCTCGGATCGAAAGTGACCCGAACGTCGGCCCAGATGTCTTGTTTGCCCGCGGGAACCTGCAGGCCGGCCACATCGCATTTCTGAACCGCGCGCACGGCACTTTCGTCGAACGGGCGGTTTCCGCTCGATTTTTCGACGGACGGCCGGCCGTCCAGCTTGCCGGAGGCATCCAGGTTGAACCGGACCACGACGATGAAATTCTCGGAACCCTCGAGCCCTGCCGGCAGTGTCCAGCAGCCGCCAAGCTGGGCCTCCAATGCCCCCTGCTCCGATCTTGAAAGCTTCTGGCCCTGATCCTTGTCGCCCCCGAGAGACGCCTGCTGGGTCGAGCGCTTGGCGCCGCCGCCGGACGGTTTCCGCTTGTCGAGCAGCGCCGAAATCTCGTCGGCGTTGAACTGCTTGTCTTCCGACTTCGGTTTGGACGAGGCTTCCTTGACCGGCTTGTCGGCGTCCTTGCGCTCCGGCGCCTTGGCGCTTTCGGCCTGGGCCGGCTGCGGCTTTGGCCGTGCCTGCGGGGCGGGCGCAGAATCCGGAAGCTGCGTCGTCTCGGTGGGCTGCTCTTTCGTTATTGCCTCGGCGACGGCGTCCGGCTTGACCTCAGGCTGCGGGTCGATGGCGGCGGTCTTGTCCTGCGGCGGCGTCGGCGCCGGCTCCTTGGCCGGTGTCGGCTTAGGCTCCGCCTGCTTGACCGGCTCCGGCTTCACCTCTTCCTTCGGCTGCGGGACCGGTGCGACCTCCGTCGCCGGAACAGGCTTGGGCTGCTCCTTCGGCTTCGGCACGTCCTCCGGCTTCGGCTTCTCTTTCGGCGTCGGCGCGGGCGGTGGCGCGGCGGCCAGATCGACCGGGTTCGGCTTGGCTTCTGGCGTTATCGGCTTGTCGGTGTCGACGCTGTTCTCGCCGACTTTCTGGGCATCGGGAACGATGTCGGGACGCTGTGTCGGCACCGGCGCCGGCTTCTCGTGCATCACAGCCTTCTTGTCGCCTTGCAGAATCTGCGCGGTCGCTTCCATCGGCACGATGTCGACCGACACCGATTCCACGTCGGACGCGGGCATGGCAGGCGGCGACGACAGCGTGAACAGCCCGAAGGCCAACGCTACCGTATGCAAGATCACCGATGTGGTGAGGCCCGTCCTCATCTTGCGTCTACTGATCCTGTTCCTGCAGCGAAACCAGGCCGATGTTCTTGTAGCCCGCGGCCGAGATGCGGGCCATCACCTTCATGGCCGTGCCATAGTCTGTCGACTTGTCGCCACGGATGAAGATGCGCTCGTCATAGCCAGTCTTCGAGATCGCCTGCAGTTTCGCCACCAACTCCTCGATCGGGATTTCGGTCTCCTGGAGGTATATCTGGCCGGCCGGATTGATCGAGACGGTGATCGGCTGCGTATCGACGTTCATCGCCTTGGCCTGCGTGTCCGGCAGGTCGATCGGCACGCCAACCGTCAGCAATGGCGCGGCGACCATGAAGATGATCAGCAGCACCAGCATCACGTCGACCATCGGCGTGACGTTGATTTCCGATATCATCGCGTGATGGCGGCCGCGCCGCCTGTGGCCACGACCACCGCGTCCACCACCACCCGCGCCTACAGACATTCCCATGATTGTTCCTCAGGTCTTCTGCGCGACTTTTTCATCGATTTGGCGCGAGAGTATGGCGGAGAACTCGTCCGCGAACCCCTCCATGCGCACCGCTATCTTGCTCGCGTCCGACGACAGCTTGTTGTAGGCGATGACGGCGGGGATGGCCGCGAGCAGGCCGATGGCGGTGGCCAGCAGCGCTTCGGCAATGCCGGGCGCGACCACCGCCAGGCTGGTATTCTTGGATGCGGCGATCGCCTGGAACGAGGTCATGATGCCGATGACGGTACCGAACAGGCCGATGAAGGGCGCTGCCGAGCCGGTGGTGGCGAGAAAGCCAAGCCGTCCTTCCAGCTTTTCCATTTCGCGGGTCAGCGCTAGGTCCATCGCCTTGTCGATGCGGTTCTGCAGGCCAAGCGGCGATTTCGCGCCCTTCTCGAAGCTCTTCTTCCATTCGCGCATGGCGGCGACGAAAATGGCGCCCATGCCGGTGGTCTTGCGATCTGCGAGCGTGCGATAAAGCTCTTCCAGCGATTGCCCCGACCAGAACACCTGTTCGAAGCGATTGAGCGCGAGCCGCATGCGGCCATAGGCGACGAGCTTGTCGACGATGATCGCCCAGGTCCAGATCGAGGCGCAGAGCAGCCCGATCATGACCAGCTTGACCACCCAGCCGGCCTGCATGAACAGCGCCCAAATCGACAAATGCGCGCCCGGTTCGGCGAGTGCGATATTTTCCATGGTTACGTCCTTAAGATTTTCCGGGCACGGCTGGCGGCTGGCCCATGGGCATCCCTTGTGGTCCGTTCGCGCAAAGCTTCCGGAATAACCCCAAAATGCACCGTTGGCGGCCTTTTCGGGGCAAATGTTGGTGAAAGGAAGGCGCTGGATTCCTCCAATCTTCACCACTCTCTTCATGAACCGTTATGGTTAAGGATGGGTTAGGACGTACAGCGCGGCGCATTGCCGCGCCTTGGGCGAGCCGCCAGCCATCGTCAGCGGAGCATCGGCGTCGGTAATTTGCCGATTTGAACTTATCGATTTGTGGGCATGAAGGCCGCGATCCATTCCTTCGGAAAACGTCTTGGCCGGCCATTCTCGCCGATGATCGCCGCCTCGACCCGCGCCTCGACCAGCACCTCGCCACCGCGCTTCAGCTGCTGCGCCATGAAGATGCGGGCGCCCGAAATGTCCTCGGTGCGCGTCTCGATGGTCAGGATGTCGTCCATGCGGGCGGACCCGCGAAAGTCGATCTCCATGCGCCGCACCACCCAGACTATTCTTTCGCCATGCTTGCCGTTGGCGAGCTCGGTGTGATGGACGCCGGCAAGCCTGAGATAATCGGAACGGCCACGCTCGAAGAATTCGAGATAGCGCGCGTGGTAGACGACGCCGGAGAAATCGGTGTCGGCATAATAGACCCGCGCCATCAGCCGGTGGCCGAATTCCGTCAGCGCGCCGGAAAGCCCGGCGCCGAGCGCCGCCGATTCACCATGATCGTCCATCGCGCTTTCCTTTTTGGGCCTGACCGGGCACCTAAAGCGCGACGCGCTTTAGGTAGTTGTTTCCGTGCGTGTCGTTGTCCCAAAGCCGCTACACACTTTTGGGCGACACTCATTAGCTTGGCGCATGAACCCGATGGCACTGTTGACGGCGATGATCAAGACCTTGATGGCGGCGCTGCTTGTGCTGACCGCGCTGGCGCTGCCGGGCCAGGCGGCGAGCTTTTCGGTGAAGCGCGGCCTCAATCTCGACCAATGGACGACTTGGCCGAGCGAGGACAAATGGGGCGACCGGCAGGCAATCCTGCCCTATCCGGAATGGCGCAAGTTCCTTGGCGATGATGGCCTCGAGGCGCTGAAGGGCGCCGGCTTCGATTTCCTGCGCATGCCGGTCGATCCGTCGCCGTTCCTGTCGGACGAGACGGCGGCGCTGCGCGACGAACTCTATGCCAGCGTGCTGGACTCGGTGCGGATGATCAATCGCGCCGGCTTGAAGGTGATCGTCGACATGCATCTGATCCCCAGCGGCAGCAGCCGCAAGATCGGCATGGGCGAGGTGATGGACGAGCCGAAAACCTTCGAAGCCTATGTCGAAATGGTGCGCAAGATGGCGCGCACGCTGGCCGATGAGGATCCGCGCCAAGTCGCCTTCGAGCCGATGAATGAGCCGGTCGTCGACTGCGACAGCGACGTCACCAGCCTCTGGCCGGAGCGCCAGCAGAAACTGTTCGCGGCTGCGCGTTCGTCGGCCACCAAGCTCACCCTGATCCTGACCGGCGCCTGCTATTCCAATGCGGCATCGCTGGCAAAGATCGATCCGAAGGCGATCCCCGACGACAACATCATCTGGACCTTTCACTCCTACGAGCCGTTCCTGCTGACCCACCAGGGCGCGACCTGGGCCGGCGACTTCATCCCCTACGTGACCGGCCTGCCCTATCCGCTCAGCGCCGTCCCGCGCGCCCAGCTGGATGCTACGCTCGATACGATCCGGGCAAGGATCAAGGCCGAGGCGCCATGGGCGCGGCAGAGCGGTCTGCTTGCCTATCTCGACGAGCAGGTCGCCAGCATGGACACGGATGAGAAGCTGCTCGCTGTCATGGACACGCCGTTCAAGACTATCGAAGCCTGGGCGAAGGCCAATGGGATAAAACCGGAGAACATCACGCTCGGCGAGTTCGGCATGATCCTCCAGGAATACGGCAATGCCTATGTGATGCCGGCCAAATACCGCGCCGCTTATGTCAGGGACATGGTCGCGCGCGCCGAAGCTCATGGCTTCTCTTGGTCGGTCTGGAGCTATGGCGGCGCCTTCGGCATCGTCGACGCTTTTGACAGAGAAAAAGCCGAGCCGGATGTGATGGAGATGATCAAGTCGCTTCATTGAAGCGGTTCAGGCTGAACCCAGTTCGATCGAAAGAATCTCTGGGCGCACCCCAAAACGCACCGGCAGGATGCTGAAGCCGAGCCCTCCGGAGACGATCAGGTTGCGGCTCTCCTCCACGACATGGCCATAGGCAAAACGGTTGCCGAAGCGGGATGGCACGACCGGAGAATAGCCGAGCAACCGCACCTGTCCGCCATGGGTATGGCCTGAAAGAGTCAACGAAACCCGTGACGGGACCTTCGGGAATATATCCGGCTCATGCGCGAGCAGGATAACGGGAGCCTTGTCGCTCACCTTTGCCAGCGTGCCATGCAGGTCGTCCAGTCCTTTGAATCTGCTACGGCCCCAGGCTTTGCCCGGCCGCAGCGCAAGTTGGTCCGCAAGCCCGGCGACCCAGAAGCCATGCCCGTCCTTTTCAAGGCGGACGACATCGTTTTCTAAGACCGGGATACCGGCGCTCTCGAGCGCCCTGCGCGCCACCGTCGGCCCGAACCCGGCCTTTTGCGCGGAAAGGTCCTCCCACCAGTCATGATTGCCGAGGATCGACCACACGCCGAGCGGCGCCTTCAAATCGGACAAGGCCGGCGCCCATTCAGAGGAATCCACCCAGTCCGTCACCAGGCGCGTGCCGGATGCATAGTCGCCAAGCAGGACAATCAGATCCGGCTGCAGGGTGTTCGCCCGTTCGGCAAGCGACCTGATCCGCTCCGGCGTCATCCATGGCCGGCAAGCATGAATATCGGCGAGAGCGACAACGCGAAGCCGCAATCCTGCAGGCCAGTTTGGCGGCGTCAATGAATAGCGCTTTACATGCGTCAGCAACATCGGCTCCAGGCCAACCGCATAAGCGCTGAGCGACACGGCGGATAAGAACGAACCGCCGATGAGGCGCAGGAAGCCACGTCTGGTGATCATCGCTCAGCTCCGTCGTTCGTGGGATCGACGGTCCCACAGCGCGAGGCGTTAGAGCCCGCAAATGCGCCGGCAAGCTGACCGGGATTAGGAGATTTTGCGCAGGAACGAAGGGCCGCGCGGACGCTACTCTTCCTGGAACAGGCTGATCTGCTGCTGCGCAAGGTCCTTCGGCGCGTCGAGGCCGAGATGCCGCCAGGCATTGGCGGTCAGCACGCGGCCGCGCGGCGTGCGCTGAATAAAACCCTGCTGGATCAGATAGGGCTCTATGATGTCCTCGATGGCATCGCGCGGCTCGGAGAGCCCTGCAGCGATGGTCTCGATGCCGACAGGCCCGCCGCCAAAATTCCGCGCGATCATCGAGAGATAGCGGCGGTCGAGCGCGTCGAGGCCGAGTGCATCGACCTCGAGCCGCGTCAGCGCCTCGTCGGCGATCTGGCGATCGACATGACCGTCGCCGGCGACGGAGGCAAAATCGCGCACGCGGCGCAACAGCCGGCCGGCGATGCGCGGCGTGCCGCGCGCCCGCCGCGCGATCTCCAGCGCGCCATCGTCGCCGAGCGGCATGGCAAGGATGCGGGCGCCGCGCCGCACGATCTGCTCCAGTTCCTCGACCGAGTAGAAATTGAGACGAACCGGAATGCCAAAACGGTCGCGCAGCGGATTGGTCAAAAGACCGAGCCGGGTGGTTGCGGCGACCAAGGTGAAGCGGGCAAGATCGATCTTGACCGAGCGCGCCGCCGGCCCTTCGCCGATGATCAGGTCGAGCTGGAAATCCTCCATCGCCGGATAGAGGATTTCCTCGACCGCCGGATTGAGCCGATGGATCTCGTCGATGAACAGCACGTCGCGATCTTCGAGATTGGTGAGCAGCGCTGCGAGATCCCCAGCCTTGGCGATGACCGGACCGGAGGTCGAGCGGAAATTGACGCCGAGCTCGCGCGCCATGATCTGCGCCAGCGTCGTCTTGCCGAGGCCGGGCGGGCCGACGAACAGCACGTGGTCGAGCGCCTCGCTGCGGCCCTTGGCGGCCTCGATGAACACTTTGAGATTGGCCCGCACCGCCGCCTGGCCGACGAACTCGCCGAGCGTCTGCGGCCGCAAGGTCTGCTCGGCATCCTCGCCGCGCTTGTCGGGAGCAATGAGGCGTGGCGAAAGGCTCATGCCGCCTTCCTTGCACAGGGCAGGGAGCTGGACAAGCGTAGACTCACCGCGCCAGTTCCTTCAGCCCGAAGCGGATCAGCTTCGACGCATCCGCGTCCCCACCGGCGCTTTTCAGCGCTGCCGCCACCGCATTGGCGGCGGTATCGCGCGAATAGCCGAGATTGACCAGCGCCGAGACGGCGTCGGTGATCGGCGCCGGCGCGACGCCTTCGCCGAGCTCCTGCTTCAGGCCGATGGTGCCGGAGGCAGTGCCCGCGTAGGCCGGCGCCTTATTCTTCAGTTCGGTGACGATGCGCTCGGCCACCTTTTTGCCAACGCCCGGCGCGCGGCTAACCATGGCAATATCACGTAGCGCGATGGCATTGGCGAGATCGGCCGGCGCCAGCGTCGACAGGATGGCCAGCGCCACCTTGGCGCCGACGCCCTGCACATTGCTCATCAACAGCCGGAACCACTCGCGCTCGAGCACCGACTGGAAACCGTAGAGCCGCAGCATGTCCTCGCGCACATAGGTCTCGATGAACAGCACCACCGCCTCGCCGGGTGCCGGCAAAGCGGCAAGCGTGCGCGCCGAGCAGTGGGCGACATAGCCGACGCCGTGCACATCGACGATGCAGAAATCCTCGTCGATCTCGTCCAGCGTGCCTCTGAGCTTGCCGATCATGCCAAGGCTCTCATGGATGCAAGGCCCTCATGGATAGGTTTCCGGAGACATGATGTCGAGGTCCGGGAAGTAGCTGCGATAGCGCGCGGCATCGCGTGTCAGCAGACGATGTCCCGCAACGACGGCGTGGGCTCCAATAAAGAAATCCGGCAGCGTTCGTTCGCGGAGCCCCCCTGCGCGGCGATAGCGGGAATGCGTGACGCCGGCAAGGAACGCCGCTTCCCATGGCAAGAGTTCGCGATCCATCTTGAGCGTCTCGACTGCTTTACGAAGTGCGGCTTCCGTCGCTATCAGCGGCGCGAGTTCGGACCAGACGATTGTGTTGATAACGAGTGCGCCATCGCGCCGGCATGCGGTGATCGCCGACGCCGACCACTTCGTCTCCCGTCCGGCAGGACCCCAAACGTCGATCAGGACATTTGTGTCAATCAATGTCGAGATCTTCACGTGGACCCCTCAGCCACTCGATGTACTCGTCTGCCGTCATCCCTCCCAGATCCAGCGTGCCGGCCATCTGATCGAGCAGCCGGCTGAAGCTACGGGAAGCCTCCTCTTCGGAAATGTTTTCGTTGACCGCAACGACACGAACTCCATCGTCAGTGGGCAAGAACTCCACCTCCGAGCCTGGGCCGATGCCCAGGCGATCCCGTATCTCTTTCGGGATCGTCACCTGTCCTTTGGTTGTCACCCGCATGGTAATACCTCTCAGGTATTACTTATTGCCAACCCTGAGAACAAGTCAAGAACAAACTTATCGTATCGTTCCGAAATCGGAATCGATTTTCGGAAAGCACGATGCGTAGATTCAAAGTGCTAGAACGTGCTTTGTGCGTCCAAATGGACGCTCGTCGCTCTAGGCGAGCGCCATCCTATAGGCAACACTCTGCCGGTGATGCGCATGGCAGATGGCAATGGCCAGCGCGTCGGCGGCATCGTCGGTATCGAAAGTCGCCTTCGGCATCAGCACCTTGACCATCATGTGGATCTGCTTCTTGTCGCCATGACCGACGCCGATCACCGCCTTCTTGACGGCGTTGGGCGCATATTCGGCAACGACCAGGCCTGCCCGCGCCGGCACCAGCATGGCGATGCCGCGCGCTTGGCCGAGCTTCAGCGTCGCTGCCGCATCCTTGTTGACGAAAGTCTGCTCGACCGCCGCCTCGTGCGGCATGGCGGCATGCAGGATCTCGGCGAGCCCATCATGCAACTGGCAAAGACGCGTCGCCAGCGCCGCCTTGTCGTCGGAACGCACGGTGCCGGAGGCGACGAAGCGCAGCGAATTGCCGAGGCTCTCGACGATGCCCCAGCCGGTGCGCCTCAGCCCCGGATCAATGCCGATGATGCGAATCGCTTCCCCCATCCGCCAAGTCTACCCCTAGCGGACAGCGATGCCAGCGAAATGTGAACAAACCAGAAACAGGTCCGCTACGTCCCCAGGAGAGCCCCTAAGAGACTGTTTCGAAAGTCGCTCCGGCGCGTCATATGGTGGCGGTTTCGAGAACCGGAGCGCAGCGGACATTTGGGTCCGTGAGCCCGCGCATGACCCCGAAAATCGGAAAGATTTCGGAAAGGATCATGCGCAAAATCAAAAGCGCTACAGCGTCGCGTCCAAAGGACGAGCGGCGCTGTAGAGTTTCCAAACAGTCTCTTAGCCGCGGGCGAAAGCCGTGTTGAGCAGCGTGATCTGATCGGAAACCGGATTGACGCGGCGGCCGGATGGCGACACGTCAGGCACGGCGCCGCCGTAGATTTCCTCGTCCATGCGACGCACCAGCGCCTGCAGGCGCAGCGAACGGTTGATGAGGTCAAGAAAATCCTTGGGCAATTCGACCCAGCCTGCGGCATCGTTGTTGGCGGAAGCGGTGTCGAGACGCACCTTGGATTTTTCGGAAGCAACCTGATCGCGGGTCATCTCTCCGGAATTCGCCGCACGCTGCAAGAGCAGCCAGGAAGCGACCTGCATCAGCCTTGTGGTCAGTCGCATCGACTCGGCCGCATAGAGCGTCGCCGCCAGCCTGGACAATTTCTTCGCCTCGGCCCGGCCCTTGCCGTCCAGATATTCGGCCGCCTGCTCGACCAGGCCCATGCCTTCCTGGTAGAGCGGCTTGAAGGATTGGGAGAAAACCCGGCGCTCCGCCAGCTTGATGGTTTTCGCGCTTCCCTTCGAAGTCTCGTTCATCGATACGCCCTGCACTTGCCTTACAGCCGGCCGAATCGGCGTCATCGCCGTCACGTCCTGCACCCTATATGACCGAGGCTTGAAAATGCGCTTCGGAGCGGGTGAAGGCAAGCACATGTTTAACAAACGGTTAACGGCGGCGCAGACGCCCGGGCAATCCGGATTGCGGGCAAAAAAAGAGCCGCGGATAAGGCGGCTCTCAGGAGTTTAACAGGGAGGCGTCAAACAAAGTGGCTCCAACCACTCGGTAAGAATCCAGATCACTGGATGCACATAGTAAACGCCTGTAAAGCTTAATGAAGCCTTAACGGCGCGGATATTTTTTGAGCTAGCGCCGCCCGCCTGTGCCGTAACAGCACATGCTCAGGCCCGGGCTCAACCCTTTGGGCTCAGGCCTTTTGCGCCTCAGGAAGCCGCTCGGCTTTCCAAACCACCGGCAGTGCGATGTAGGCAAACAGCAGCAATCCCGCGTAAAAGCCCATCGAGGACGTTGCCACCAGTGGCTCGATCGCCGGGTTTCCGCCAAGCATGATGTAAAGGCCGATCAACAGGCCGATGCCACTGATTGCCGTCAACCAGAAATGGACAGTAGCGAGCGTCTTTTGCCCGACTGCCGGAAACAGATGGTAAAAGAAGGCGAACACCGCCGACATCAGCCATCCGGCCACCATGATGTGGGCGTGGGTCGGCATCTGCGCATGGTCTTTGCTGATCGCCATCTCAAGGCCAAGCGCCATCCCGAACATCGCGTAGATGACGGCCAGCGTGAAGAAATTTCGTGCTACCTTTTGCATAGTATCCCCCGATTTGCCTTTTCCCGTTATGGGAATGGGTTGAATTCAGGCGGTCGACCCGCCACCGGGGTCCCCGGCATCGGCGCATTAGCATCGGCAATGTTTCTGGACGATGTCGCGTGGCGCCCGACCCTTCCCGGCGCTGTCAGAATAGCAGAAAACAGCGTGACGCGCTTGCGCAATCGTTGAACGATGCCGGTGCCGAGTGCCGCCCGAACTTTGCCGTGAAGCTGACGGCAACTCGGCCACGGCGATCTATAGAAGGCCGGCGATCCCGTCCCACAGAAGCTTGACCGCGACGACCGCCACGGTCGCGTAGGTGAAGGGGTAGAACAGTTCCGGCCGCATCCGCCGCACCAGCCAGGCGCCGGCGATGGTCGAAAGCGGCGCCAGCGGTACCAGAACCGCCGACGCGGTCAGGTTGGTGGTGTCGAACTGTCCGAGCGCGAAATAGGGGATGAGCTTCAAAGCATTGGTGGCGGCAAAGAAGATTGCGGCGGTGCCCGACAGCACTTTCGGATCGAGCCGGATCGGCAGCGCATACACTTGGAATGGTGGGCCGCCGACATGGGCGACGAAGCTGGTGAAGCCGGCGACCGTCCCCCAGAAAGCGGCAGCGGCGCGGTTGGGCTCGGCTGAGTGGTTTGCACCGTGCCGCATCTGTAGATAGACCCAGCGAAGCACGAAGATAATCGCCACGGCGCCGACGATCAGCCGCACCATTTCCGCTGTCACCAGCGCCGCGGTCAGCCAGCCGAGGCCGATGCCGATCACCGCGCCTGGCATCATGTCTATAAGCATCTTGCGGTCGTAGACACGCCACCATGTCCACACCGAGACGATGTCCATCAGGCACAGTATAGGCAGCAGGATGGCGGCGGCCTGCACCGGCGGCATGGCCAGCGCCATCAGCGGCACGCCGACGAAGCCGACCGCACCGCCAAAGCCGCCCTTGGACAGACCGACCAGGATGACGGCTGGAATGGCGGCGGCATAGAACCACGGATCGAGAAGCAGGCCTGACATCGGAGGGGAGCAGTTGGAGGGAAGGTCGGGCTCTGGAATAGACCAGAAATGGTCACGCCGCGACCGCAAAATATGTACGCGATGCCACCGGAGCCTGTCAGATGTTTGGCATGTCGAGCGGTGGCGGGCGCCTCCGGATCGGCTGCGCCTTGATGATGGCTGTGCTGGTTTCGGCCTTGTCGGCGATACGGTCGAGGAGCTTGTCGAGATCGCCGATCGAGCGCACGAACAGCCGGGCAACAAAGCAATCGTCGCCCGTCACCTTGTCGCATTCGCCAAACTCCGGGATCTCCTCGATCAGCTTCTGGACGATATGCAGCTTGCCCGGCAAGGGCCGGATGCGAACGATCGCCTGCAAGGTGTAGCCGAGCGCTTGGGGATCGATCTCGACGGTGAAAGCCCTGATAACGCCGCGATCCTCGAGACGTCGGAGCCGCTCCGAAACGCTTGGCGACGACAACCCGACCTGCTGGGCCAACTCCTTCAGCGAGGTTCGTGAATCCCGGATCAGGATGTCGAGAAGCTTTTTGTCCAGGTCGTCCAGCATTTTACGATCCTCAATCGAAAACGAGATTTGCCTCACTTAATTAGGCAAAGCAGGGATAACACCTTCTGCAAATCATGGAAAGCGCCGGAACCATGTGAGATTATCAAGTCTCAACAGATCTCAGGGGTATTTCATGGACAGCACGGTGCGTGGCACGATCGAAATGACGGCCGCAATGACGATCCTGGGCACGATCGGATGGTTCGTCGTCATGTCGGGCCAGCCCATCATGGACGTCGTCTTCTGGCGCTGTGCCTTCGGCGCGATAACGCTGCTGATCATCTGCGCTGCCTTGGGGCTGCTGCGCGGCAGGCTGTCACTGCGCATCGTGGCGATCGCGGCTCTGGGGGGTGCTGCCATCGTCGTCAACTGGCTGCTCCTGTTCAGCTCGTTTTCCCGCGCCTCGATCTCGATCGCCACGGCTGTCTACAACACGCAGCCCTTCATGCTGGTCGGCTTTGGCGCGCTCTTCTTCTCAGAGCGGCTGACCATGACAAAGCTGGCCTGGCTTGGCATCGCCTTTGCCGGCATGCTGCTGATCGTGCAAGGCTCGCCTGATGCCGGCTCCGATGCAGGCCCCAATACAGGTAATGTCGGCACGGATTATTTTACCGGTATCGCGATGGCGCTGGGTGCGGCTTTCTTCTGGGCCGTCGCCGCCATCGTCACCAAGAAGCTCAAAGGCACGCCACCGCACCTGATCGCCCTGATCCAGGTCTGCGTCGGCGTCGTCATGCTGGCACCCTTCGCCAATTTTTCCCAACTTCCCGCCGATGCGTGGAGCTGGAGCATGCTGGCGACGCTTGGCGTCGTCCATACCGGTCTGATGTACATCCTGATGTACGGCGCCATTCAGAAACTGCCGACGCATCTGCAGGGGTCGCTGTCCTTCATCTACCCCGTGGTCGCGATCCTGGTCGATGTCGTCGCCTTCGGCCACCGGCTGCATCCGGCCCAGATCGTCGGCGCCGCCGCCATCCTGATCGCCGCCGCCGGCATGAATCTTGGCTGGACGCTGTGGAAATCGAAGACCCCAGCCGGGAGCACTCAGGCAATCAAGTGAGGCAAGAACGTCGCCGGACGACAATCCTGCGCCAATGATCCTGCCCCGCCCGCCTGTTCAAGGCCGGCACTTTGCTCTATGCCGCAATGCAACCATCTTCGCCCGGCATAGGCGAAAACCGGGATCGAAAACCAATGAACGACGCAACGCCTCCAAATCGCTGCCGCATCGTGCTGATCGCGCCGCCGGGCGTGTCGGCTGAGCGCATCGTTGCGGCGTTCGAGGGCGGCGACGTCGCCTCGCTTATCCTGCCCGAGAACGGCATGGACGAGGCCTCCTTCCAGGCCTTCGCGGAACAGATAGTGCCGGCGGCGCAAGCGGCAGGCGTTGCCGTCGTCATTGCCGGCGACACCCGCATCGCCGGCCGCGTTCAGGCCGACGGCATCCATATCGAGGTCGGCAAGGCCGAACTCGCCGAGACGATCGAACGTTTTCAGGAAAAAATGATGGTCGGCACCGGCGGCGCCAAGACCCGCGACGATGCGCTGGAACTCGGTGAGCTCAGGCCCGACTACATCTTCTTCGGCCGTTTCGGCTACGACAACAAGCCGGAGCCGCACCCACGCAACCTGTCGCTGGGGCAATGGTGGGCAGATGTGATCCAGATTCCTTGTATCGTCATGGCCGGGTCCGACATCGCCTCGGTGGAAGCGGTGGCTGCCACCGGCGCCGAATTCGTGGCGCTGTCCAGCGCCATCTTTGCCGAAGGCGTCGATCCAAAGATGGCAGTCGCCAGCGCCAATACGCTGCTCGACGAGGCCGCGCCGCGTTTCGAGGACTGACGTGCCCACGCGGACAATCCTTTTCGGTGCTTTGCTTGTGGCGCTCGCGGTGCAGACCGCCATGGCGGAAACCGTCCCATTGCCGCAAGCCAAACCCAACGTCGGTGCAAAGACGGACAAGCCGATCGCCACGCCGCTGCCGCAGCCTGCCACCACGGCCCCGCTGCCGTCGGCCGACGCCATCAATCCGGATCGCTTTGGTGCAAAGCCGTCGGATTCTGCCTATGGCGCCTTCCAGCGCGGCCTTTACAAGACGGCCTACAACCTCGCCTTGGCCCGCGCCCAGAACGGCGATCCGGCGGCGCAGACGCTAGTCGCCGAGATATTGTCGCGCGGTCTTGGCATGCCGGTCAACGCGGCGGAGGCGGCAAAGTGGTACGCGCTTGCCGCCGAGCAGGGCGTACCGGAATCGCAGTTCCAGTATGCGCTGATGCTGCTCGACGGCCGCTACGTCAAGAAGGACGAAAAGGGGGCCTACGCGTTGATGCAGGCCGCCGCCGAGGCCGGAAATCGTCTGGCGCAGTTCAATTTCGCGCAGCTGCTGGTCCAGCAGGATCCCGGCGATGCCGGTATCGCAAAGGCCGTGTCCTACTATCAGCGCGCCGCCGCTACCGGCCTTGCCGACGCGCAGTATGCGATGGCGCAGGTCTATGCCAATGGCGTCGGCGGCAAGCCGCGCGACGATGTCCAGGCGCGAGGCCTGCTGGCACAGGCAGCACGGCAGAACTACGATACGGCACAGATCGATCTCGCCGCCTGGATGATCGAAGGACGTGGTGGCGCCCGCGACCTGAAGTCCGGCTTCGGCTGGATGAAGCAGGCCGCCGAAGGCGGCAATGTCGCTGCCCAGAACCGCCTCGCCAAGCTTTACATGGGCGGCATCGGCACCGATCCGGATCCGATCCTTGCCGGCGCCTGGTACGTCGTCGCCCGCCGTGCCGGGCTCATCGACCCGCAGATGGACGATTTTCTGCAGGGCCTGACCGACGACCAGACGAAGCAGGCACTGCAGAAGGCCAACCGCCTGCCGTAGAGCGCCACGGGATGGCTGTGCGCCCGCCACTCCCTTGCCTCTCCCGGAGATTTGTGGTCTTGGAGGCACCAAATCGCTTTCATTGCGAAAATCTCATCCCGGATCACATCCTCATGGCCAAGATCAATGGCAACGAAATCCGTCCCGGCAACGTCATCGAGCATGATGGCGGCCTTTGGGTGGCGGTCAGGACCAATCACGTCAAGCCCGGCAAGGGCGGCGCCTATAACCAGGTCGAGCTGAAGAACCTGATCAACGGCACCAAGCTCAACGAGCGTTTCCGCTCCGCCGAAACCGTCGAACAGATCCGGCTGGAGATGAAGGACTTTTCCTTCCTCTACGAGCAGGGCGAAGCGCTGGTATTCATGGATACCGAAAGCTACGAGCAGCTTGAATTGCAGAAGGACTTTGTCGGCGACCGCGCCGCCTTCCTGCAGGACGGCATGATGGTGACGGTCCAGCTCTATGACGAAAGGCCGATCGGCATTTCGCTGCCCGACCAGGTAACGCTGACCATCACCGAGGCCGATCCGGTGGTGAAGGGCCAGACCGCGGCCTCGTCTTACAAGCCGGCGATACTTGAGAACGGCATCCGCGTGCTGGTGCCGCCCTTCATCGGTTCGGGCGAGCGCATCATCGTCGACACCAACGAAATCACTTACGTGCGCCGCGCCGACTAAGGCGCCGGCAGCAGGAAGAAGCGCAGCAGGAAGAAGCACAATGGCGCGTTCCGCGATCCTCAATGTCATGGTCCAGGCCGCCATGAAGGCCGGCCGCTCGCTGTCGCGCGATTTCGGCGAAGTGCAGAACCTGCAGGTCTCGATGAAGGGCCCAGGCGACTATGTCAGCCAGGCCGACCGCAAGGCCGAAGACATCCTCTTCACCGAGCTGTCGAAGGCGCGGCCGGGCTACGCCTTCCTGATGGAAGAGCGCGGCCTGATCGAAGGCGATGACGGCCAGCACCGCTGGATCGTCGACCCGCTCGACGGCACCACCAATTTCCTGCACGGCATTCCGATGTTCGCTATCTCGATCGCGCTGGAGCGCCAGGGCCAGATCGTTGCCGGTGTCGTCTACAATCCGGCGATGGACGAGCTCTACACCGCCGAGCGCGGCGGCGGCGCCTTCATGAATGATCGCCGCCTGCGGGTCGCCGGCCGCACCAAGTTGATCGATACTGTGATCGGCTGCGGCGTGCCACATCTCGGCCGCGGCCAGCACGGCAATTTCCTGGTCGAGCTGCGCAACGTGATGGCCGAAGTCTCGGGCGTGCGCCGCCTCGGCTCCGCCTCGCTCGATCTCGCCTACGTAGCGGCCGGCCGCATGGACGGGTTCTGGGAAACCGGCCTGTCGGCCTGGGACGTTGCCGCCGGCATCCTGCTGATCCGCGAGGCGGGCGGCTTCATCTCCGACTTCGCCGGCGGGCAGAACATGCTGGATGGCGGCTCGGTCGTCGCCGGCAACGAGATCATTCAGCGGGCGTTGTTGAAGACCGTCCGGAAGCCGGTGGCGCCGCGCTAGATCAAAAAGATAGAGCCCATCCCGATTCTATCGGATCGGGCTCTAGCGGACTTGGCGCGCTGAACCGCCGCAGTCGCAAAACCGCAACCAAAGCTTGAAATACTGTCCTGCATCCGCCCAGATAAGAGGTGATGCAGGATTGTTCATGACGGACATCGGGCCAGAATCCCAGATCGAAATCCCCTTTATGGGACGCTGGCACTATTCGCGCGCCGAAATGATCGCCGACGGCATCGTCCATGCGGTCGGCATCGTGCTGGCCATTGCCGCCGGCTCGGCGCTGCTGGCGCTGGCCGCCTTCCATACCGGTCCGGGCGAATACATTGCCGCCGCTTTCTACGTGGTTTCGCTGCTCACCGTGCTGTCGGTGTCGATGGCTTACAATCTGTGGCCGGTGTCGTCGCCAGCCAAGTGGATATTGCGGCGCTTCGACCATGCCGCGATCTACCTGCTGATCGCCGCGACCTATACGCCCTTCCTCGCGCAGCTCGACGGCTCGCCGCTGACCATCTCGATGATCGTCCTGGTCTGGGCTGCTGCAGCGATCGGCATCGCCATCAAAGTGCTTCTTCCCGGCCGCTTCGACCGGCTGGCGATCGTCTTCTATCTCGCCATCGGCTGGAGCGGCATCGTTCTTGTCGAGCCGCTCGTCCAGACATTGCCGACGACATCGATCGCGCTGATCGTTGCCGGCGGGATCGTCTATTCCTGCGGCGTCATCTTCTTCGCCTGGAAGGGCCTGCGCTTCCACACTGCGCTGTGGCACGGCTTTGTCGTCACCGGCGCCGGCCTGCATCTGGCAGCCATGGTCGACTGCCTGGTCATCAATCGACTCTAACGCCAATGATCCGGTCGGCAATATTGCCACACGCCATTCAATTTCGTCATAATTCCGTTTAGAGTCGCGCTCAACGTGATCGGCGGCATCGGAAACGGCACACGGATGACTTTTTTCAAATCTTTCGGCATGGGCAAACGCTCCGACGTTCTGATGTACGACCCGCACAAATTGTCGAGCCCGCAGGTCTTTCTCCTGACCATGGTCATCTTCCTGATGATCGTCGCCTTCATCGCCGCCATCCTGACCCGTCAGATCTCGAGCGCCTTCGTCACCAATCCCGGCCTCAACGGCCTGATCATCGGCGTGCTTGTCGTCGGCATCCTGCTGGCCTTCGTGCAGGTCGGCCGGCTGTTTCGCGAAGTGCGCTGGGTCAACTCATTTCGGGCCGGCTCCGAAACCACCGAACCGGTGCTGCTGGCGCCGATGAAGGCGATGATCGGCCGCTCGTCGACGATCGCCTTCTCGACCAGCTCGATGCGCACCATGCTCGATTCGATCGCCACCCGCCTTGACGAGACCCGTGACACCTCGCGCTACCTCGTCGGGCTGCTGGTGTTCCTTGGCCTGCTCGGCACCTTCTGGGGCCTGCTCAACACGATCGGCTCGATCCGCGAAACCATCGAGTCGCTCGATCCCGGCACCGGCGATGCCGCCGCCGTGCTCGAATCGCTGAAGCAGGGGCTTTCCGCGCCGCTGGCCGGCATGGGCACCGCCTTCTCGTCCTCGCTGTTCGGCCTGTCCGGCTCCCTGGTGCTCGGCTTCCTCGACCTGCAGGCTGGCCGCGCCCAGACGCGCTTCTACACCGAGCTCGAAAACTGGCTGTCCTCGGTCACCGACCTGTCGTCCGACATCGTCGTCGCCGATCCGGCCAAGACCGAATCCTCCGACGAGATCCGCGTCCTGTCTGAAAAACTGCGCAACATGCAGGAGAATGGCGGCGGCGCCAATCCGCGCGTCGCCACCGCCATGGCCAACCTTGCCGACGGCATTTCGGGCCTGGTCAAGAACATGCGCTCGGAGCAGCAGATCATGCGCGACTGGGTCGAGGCCCAATCGGACGAGCAGAAGGCGATGCGCACCACGCTGGAGAAGATCGCCGACGCCCTGAAGAAGCCTGGAGTCCATTAGCATGGCTCTCGCCAGGGGCCGGCGTAACGATCGCCGCATCGATTACTGGCCGGGCTTCGTCGACGCGCTGTCGACGTTGCTGCTGGCGATCATGTTCCTGCTCACGGTCTTCGTGCTGGCGCAGTTCCTGCTCGGTCGCGAAATCTCCGGCAAGGACACGGTGCTCAACCGCCTCAATTTGCAGATCAACGAACTGACCCAGCTTCTGGCGCTGGAGCGCTCGACGACGCAGGACAAGGAAGATTCGCTCGCCAATTTGCAGGCGTCGCTGTCGGCGTCGGAGGCGGAAAAGAGCCGGCTCGAGCAATTGCTGGCGCAAGGTGCGGGTGCCGGCGACGCGGCCAACCAGCGCGCCACGGCACTTTCGGGCGAACTCGACAGCCAGCGCCAGATCAGCCAGCAGGCACTGAGCCAGGTTGAAATCCTCAACCAGCAGATCGCAGCGCTGCGCAGGCAGATCGGAGCGCTCGAAGAAGCGCTCAACGTGTCCGAAACGCGCGATCGCGAGTCCAACACCAAGATCGCCGATCTCGGCCGCCGCCTGAACGTCGCACTGGCGCAACGTGTGCAGGAACTGAACCGCTACCGGTCCGACTTCTTCGGGCGCTTGCGCGAAATCCTCGCCGACCGCGAGAACATCCGCATCGTCGGCGACCGCTTCGTCTTCCAGTCGGAAGTGCTTTTCCCAACAGGCTCCGAAGTGATCAACGACGCCGGCAAGGTCGAGATGAAGAAGCTCGCCGACGCCATTATCGACCTGCAGAAGGAGATCCCGCCGGAGATCAGCTGGGTGCTGCGCGTCGACGGCCACACCGACGACAAGCCGCTATCGGGCACCGGCCGCTATCGCGACAATTGGGAATTGTCGACTGCGCGCTCGACCTCGGTGGTGAAGTTCCTGATCGAGAACGGCGTGCCGGCCAACCGGCTGGTTGCGGCCGGCTTCGGCGAATTCCAGCCGCTCGACCCCGCCGACACCGAAGACGCGCGCAACAAGAACCGCCGCATCGAGCTGAAACTGACCGAGCGTTGATCCAGACCGGGCAGGCTCAGGGCGAACGCGCGGATTTAGCGTGCCAGCGCAGACCGTCAAGGTCTGAAAAGATTACCTTTTTTTGATTACACTTTGCAGAGAACCGCTCCTAGGTTGTACCAAGGGGCCGAGAACCGCCGGCGGTGGAACCGCCCATCGCGACGCGACGGAACCGGACGGCCCACGGCCGGAAGGTGAGCGTCCCAACCGCCGCCTTCCCCAGTAAAAGGAGACGCAACCATGCGCTCTTTCACTCCCAAAACCCTCAGGCCCAAAAGCCTCAGGACTGCAACGCTTGCCGCACTTCTCGTCGCCGTTCCGTTTGCTCGCGCCTACGCCGGCCCGCGTGAGACAGCTTTGATCAATCAGATCCAGAGCGTGGATACGGGTATCCGGGCCGCCATGCAGGCGAACCAGCTCGAGCCGGGCGAGGCGCGTGACTTGCGCACGCAGATCACCCAACTTGATCGGGCCGCCCAGAGGGCGGCGCGAGATGGAACGATACCGGTCACGCAATATCAGCAGTTGCTGGCGCAGCTCGATGATGTGAGCCAAAAGCTGCGGGCTGCCACCGGCAGCGCCTTCCTTATCGGCAACGGCGCCGATGGCGGATATTATCCAAACGGCTACGGCCCAAATTATCCAAGGGGCTGAAATCATCCATTACAGCGCCGCAATTTGATCTTGCGCACGACCCTTTGATTTTGCGCATGATCCCTTCCGCAACGAAGGCCCGCTGATGCGGGCCTTCGTTGCTTGTCGGCAGGCTTTTATCTCGAATGCTGTGGGGAATGCGGGACACCAGACATCGGTCCGGGGGGCGATTTGTGGCGGAGCGGCGCCAGCTAGGGCGCCGGTTCGTGGTCAACAAGGCCTGAAAAGATTATCTTTTTTTAATTACACTTTGCTGCGGCCCGCTCCTAACTTCCGTTGCAAGGCCGAGAACCGCCGGCGATGCCCTCCCTCATCGCGACGCGACGGAACCGGACGGCCCGTGACCGGAAGGTGGAGCGACCCAAGCCGCCGTCTTCCCCGATAAAAGGAGACGCCGCCGTGCGCTCTTTCAAAACTCTCAGGACTGCAACCCTCACCGCATTTCTCATCGCCGTTCCGTTCGCGGGCGCCTACGCTGCCGGACATCACAAAAGCGCCCTCGACGAGGCGACGCCGACCGTTTTCTACGGTCCGCGCGTGACAAGCTTGATCGATCAGGTTCAGGGCGTGGACAAGGGCATCGCGGACGCGAGACAGGAGAACACGATCACGCCGGCCGAGGCACAAAGGCTGCACATGCGGGCGGCCCATATCAGCCAGGCCGCCGAGAGAGTGGCTACGACAGACCATGGCAGGATACCGGGCGCGCAATACCGGCAGTTGTTGCGCCGGCTCGATAATGTCGACCAGGCGCTGCTGTTCGACACTGGTAACGCCTTCAACATCGGCGACTACACCGATGGCGGAAATCCAAACGGCTGATCATATCGAGGAATGGACTGCCCGGCGCCCGCGGGGCTTTTGCCCCGCGGGCGCCTCTTTCATGACAGCGCCGCGCATCCTTTTGGGACGCGCAAAGGCCGGCGAGGCGATATTGATCACGCCGTCCTCGCTTCCGCAGGATGCCCCTTGCTTCCGCCAGATCACGTCGAGGTATGGCGCGATCAAAGCGCCCGTCGCAAAACGGCCTTCAGGGTTGCCAATGCCCGCGCATTGGTATCTTTTCCCGCCGTTCAAATTCAGCGGTACCTGCCATGTCCTTTCAAAAACTCGACGACCTCGGCCACAAGCTCGAAGCGCTGGAACATGCGCTCGCCATTCTCGGTGCTGACGAGGCGACCCACATGGCCGTCGGCGGCGGCGAGAAGCGCGCCGAGGCGATGTCGGCGCTGGCCGGCATGCATCACGCCAGAGCGACCGCGCCGGAGATCGCCGACTGGATCGCGGCGGCCGAACAGGAAACGCTGAACGAGGAACAGCAGGCAGCGGTCAAGGAGTTCCGGCGGCAATACACCAACCTGACCTGCCTGCCGGTCGAATTCGTCGAGCGCCAAACGACGGCGCGCATGCGCTCCGAGCAGCTCTGGCGCGACCTGCGCGCGAAAAACGACTGGGCAGGGTTTTTGCCGGCGCTCGAAGGCGTCGTGGCGCTGGTGCGCGAGGAAGCAGCGCTTCGCGCCGACGTGCTCGGCCTCGATCCGTATGACGCGCTGATGGAGCAATATGATCCCGGCAACCGCGCCGCCGACATCACCCCGGTCTTCGCCGAGTTGAAGACCTTCCTCAGGGATTTCGTGCCGGAGGCACTGGCCGTGCAGGAGGCGCGGCTGACGAAGCGCCCGCTGAAGCCACTTTCGGGCAGCTATGCGATCGAAAAGCAGCGCGAGCTTGGCCTCGCCATGATGGCGGCGGTCGGCTTCGACCTGACGCACGGCTCGCTTTCGGTGTCGCATCATCCGTTCTGCGGCGGCGTGCCGAGCGACGTGCGCATCACCACCCGCTATAAGACGACCGACTTCCTGTCGGCGCTGATGGGCGTGCTGCACGAGACCGGCCACGCGCTTTACGAGCAGAACCTGCCGAAGTCGTGGGCGCACTGGCCGCTCGGCAAGGCGCGCGGCATGGCCGTGCATGAAAGCCAGAGCTTGTTCGTCGAGAAGCAGATCGGTCGCAATCCGGAATTCTGGCGCTGGGCGCTGCCGGTGGTCGAAAGGCACCTCGGCGAGGCCTGGTCGATCGACGACATCCTGCCGCATGTGCATCGGGTCGAGCGCGGCCTGATCCGCGTCGACGCCGACGAGGTCACCTATCCGCTGCACGTCATCCTGCGCTTCGAGTTGGAGCAGGAGCTTGTCTCGGGGCGGCTGGAGGCTGCCGACCTGCCCGAGGCCTGGGACGCCAAGATGCGCGACTATCTCGGTCTGTCGACATCGGACAACCCGGCCGACGGGCCGATGCAGGACGTGCACTGGCCGGGTGCCGCCTTTGGCTATTTCCCCTCCTACACGCTGGGCGCCATGATGGCGGCACAGCAATGGGCGGCGCTGACCAGAGACCATCCCTCCGCCGACGAGGATCTCGCCAAGGGAGATTTCGCGGCGATCAACGACTGGCGCCGGCAAAAGATCTGGTCGCAAGGCTCGCGCTGGTCGACGCCCCACCTGCTCGAACGCGCCACCGGCGAGAAACTGAACGCCGTGTATTTCACGGAGCACCTGAAGAAGCGCTACGGAGCGGTGTGAGGTTACAGTAGAATAGCTCCTGCCTACTCGGCAGCACCTCTGAAAGCACTCGCCCCGGTTTCGAACTGCAGCTTGGCCAGCCGCGCATAGATGCCGCCCTTGGCGACGAGGCTCTGGTGGGTGCCTTCCTCGACAATGCAGCCGCCATCCATGACCAGGATACGGTCGGCCTTGAGCACTGTCGCCAGCCGGTGGGCGATGACGATCGTGGTGCGGTCCTTCATCAGCCGTTCCAGCGCCGTCTGCACCAGCGTCTCGCTTTCGGCGTCGAGCGCCGAGGTCGCCTCGTCGAGCAGAAGGATCGGCGCATCGCGCAGAATCGCGCGGGCGATCGCCACGCGCTGGCGCTGGCCGCCGGACAGCGTCACGCCGCGCTCGCCGACCTGGCTGTCATAGCCTTTTTCGAGCTTGAGGATGAATTCGTCGGCAAGTGCATCCTTGGCCGCCGCCTCGATCTCGGCGTCGCCGGCGTCCGGACGGCCGAAGCCGATATTGTCACGTGCGCTGGCCGCGAAAATGGTGACATCCTGCGGCACGATGGCGATGCGCTCTCGTATGGCGACGGGGTCGGCCTCGCGCACGTTAACGCCGTCGATCATGATCTTGCCCGTCTCGGGATCATAGAAGCGCAGAAGCAGCGAAAAGACAGTGCTCTTGCCAGCGCCGGAGGGGCCGACGATCGCCACCGTCTCGCCGGGCTTGACCTGGAAACTCAGGCCGTGGACGGCGGCGCGGTCGGGCCCAGCGGGGTAGGAGAACGATACGTCGTCGAAACTTATTGCGCCTCTGGCCGTCGCCGGCAGCAGTTTCGGATGCGCGGGGGCCTGGATCGCGGGCTTCTCGGCCAGGATCTCGGTCAGCCGTTCGGCAGCACCCGCCGCCTGGGAAAGCTCGCCCCACACTTCTGACAGCGCGCCGAGGGCGCCGGCGGCGAACACCGAATAGAGCAGGAACTGGCCGAGCGTGCCCGGCGACAGCGTGCCGTCAAGCACGTCGCGCGAGCCGAACCACAGCACCGCCACCACCGAGGAAAAGATCATGAAGATGGCGAAGAAAGTGAGGAAGGAGCGGGCAAAGATCGAGGATCGCGCCGCTTCGAACGCGGTTTCCACGGCAGATGAAAAATGCCCAGTGACGAGCTTCTCGTTGGTGAAGGCCTGCAGCGTGCGCACCGCGCCGATCTGCTCGCTGGCATAGGCCGTGGCGTCGGCGAGCGTGTCCTGCGCCAGCCGGGATTTGCGCCGCACCGAACGGCCGAAGGCGACGAGCGGCAGCACGATCACCGGAATGGCGGCGATGACGAGGCCCGACAGTTTCGGGCTGGTGAAGACCATCATCGCCACGGCGCCGAGGCCGAGGATGACGTTGCGCAGCGCCACCGAAGCGGTGGCACCGACCGCCGACTTGACCTGCGTCGTGTCGGCGGCGAGCCGCGACACGATCTCGCCCGACTGGGCGGTATCGAAGAAGGATGGCGACAGCGTCGTGACATGGCGGAACACATCGCTGCGGATGTCGGCGACGACGCGCTCGCCGAGCGTGATGACGAAATAGTAGCGGCTGGCTGACGCCGCAGCGAGCAAGGCAGCCATCACCACCAGCATGGCGAAATACTCGGCGATGAAACTGGAATCGGAAGCGGAAAAGCCGTGGTCGATCATCCGCCGCACCGCCAGCGGCAGCGCCAGCGTCGTCGCCGCCGCGACGGTCAGCGAGACGACCGCGCCAATGACCGTTTTCCGGTAGCGGGTGATGTAGGGGAACAGGCGCCGCAGCGGCTTGAGCGAGCGCCTACGCTCGTCTGCATCGCCGCTAGTGTGCGCCATGACCGTTTCCTCTGGCTCTTATGGGTATGCGCCTCAATATGCGCTTACCGCGGCCTTGTGATTCAATTCCGGCTGATGTATAGGCTCGCCGACCGTTTTAGAAGCCGTGGCTCCTCAATAGCTGCGGCTTCGAGTTTTAAAAAGGGGCGCATCGACGCAGGCTTTATGCCCGTCAGCGCCGGCGAACCAGGAATAGCACAATGAAGACCGACATCCATCCCGACTACCACACCATCAAGGTCGTCATGACCGACGGCACCGAATACATGACCCGTTCGACCTGGGGCAAGGAAGGCGACACGATGAACCTCGACATCGACCCGACCACCCATCCGGCCTGGACCGGCGGCCAGCAGACCCTGCTCGATCGCGGCGGCCGCTTGTCGAAGTTCAAGAAGCGTTTCGAAGGTTTCGGCCTCTAAGCCGCAGGCCTTTCTCGGATCGAAGAAACCCGCCCTCGTGGCGGGTTTTTTTGTTGCCGAAATGCGGCCTATTCGCCGACCAGTTCGCGCAGCGCCAAGCGCTTGTAGGCGGCGACCAGGTCGTCGCCTTCTTGCCGCGCGACCGAGATTGCCAGCCGCATGGTGGCCTCGCCCATCT
The DNA here is from genome assembly GCF_003952585.1 of Mesorhizobium sp. M6A.T.Cr.TU.016.01.1.1. Taxonomy (NCBI): domain Bacteria; kingdom Pseudomonadati; phylum Pseudomonadota; class Alphaproteobacteria; order Hyphomicrobiales; family Phyllobacteriaceae; genus Mesorhizobium; species Mesorhizobium sp. M6A.T.Cr.TU.016.01.1.1. The sequence continues at coordinate 2,582,357 of NZ_CP034452.1, read as the reverse complement.
GCCAGATGAGAAATGCCGTCGTTTCCAACGCCGCCGGATCGGCGGCAGGCCGCAGCCGCTTCAACACGGCGGTGAGGAAGTCAGCGTTGGCCCGGCTGTCGGCGAGCTCGAGTTCGCGCAGCGCCTTGTCGGCCTGCGTGCCCGACCAGATGTCGCGCATGACAGGCGACGCTAGGAACAGCCGGTAATAGATATCCACCAGCTCCGAAAATGCCCGCCGCAGCCCTTCGGCATCGATGACATCTGCCAGCGCCGCTGAGATGCAGGCCTGGCTTTCGGCGGTGTAACGCTCGGCCAGCGCCCAGATGATCGCCCGCTTGTCCGGGAAGAACTGGTAGAGCGATCCGATCGACACGCCGGCCCGTTCCGCCACTTCGCCCATGCGCATGGCATCGCTGCCTTGCTCGGCGATCAGCGCGGAGGCGGCAGCCAGCATCCGCTCGACCCGCTCGCGGCTGCGCTGTTGGCTTGGCGCCCGGCGCGGCAACGCGATCTGGCCATCCTGTGAACCCGATACGGTCGAGCCTTCCATCACTGTCTCCTGGCGAATGATCCAACAAATTGGCCAACAAACTGGCTTGACTCACAAAATACGAGGGTTTATCACGTTTTGCAAATGTGAGGAAAACTCATCTTTTCAAGCAAGGAGAACCACCATGAACGACACAGCGAAAAAACCGACTTTGATCCTCGGCGGCACAGGCAAAACCGGCCGTCGTCTCGCGGACAAGCTGGCGGCGCAGGGCCTGCCGGTGCGGATCGGCTCGCGCTCGGGCACGCCGCCCTTCGACTGGGAAAACGACACGACCTGGGAACCTGCGCTTGATGGTGTCGGCGCCGTCTACATCAGCTACTATCCTGATCTTGCGGTGCCCGGTGCGGCCGAAGCGGTCGGCGCCTTCGCCAACCTTGCCGTGGAGCGCGGTGTGCGCCGGCTGGTGCTGCTGTCGGGGCGCGGCGAAACGGAAGCGCAACGTGCCGAAGAGATGCTGAAAGTCTCAGGCGCCGACTGGACGATCCTGCGCTGCGCCTGGTTTTCCCAGAACTTCAGCGAGAGTTTTTTGCTCGATCCGCTGCTCGCCGGGGAGGTGGCCTTGCCGGTCGGCAATGTCGGAGAACCATTCGTCGACGCTGACGACATTGCCGACGCCGCCGTGACGGTGCTTACCAAGCAAAGCCATATCGGCCAGCTTTACGAGCTGACCGGGCCACGGCTGCTGAGCTTCGCCGACGCGGTCGCCGAGATCGGCAAGGCGAGCGGTCACGACATCCGGTTTGTCAGGATTTCGCATGCCGAGTTCACCGCAGCTGTAGCCGGGTACGAGCTGCCGGCCGAGTTCGCCTGGCTGCTCAACGAGCTGTTCACCGAAGTGCTCGACGGCCGCAACGAGGCGCTGACCGACGGCGTCCAGCGCGTGCTCGGCCGAGCCCCAAAAGATTTTTCCACTTATGTAACCGAAACCGCCGCTACGGGCATCTGGAGCAACTGACATGATCGTGAAACTGCTTCCCACTCTCACCTTCATCGCCGCGCTCGGCTCGGGCGTCGTCGCTGGTGTCTTCTTCGCCTTTTCCAGCTTCGTCATGCCGGGCCTCGCCCGCATGCCTGCCGCGGGAGGCATCGCCGCGATGAATTCGATCAACGTCACCGCGGTGACGCCGATATTCATGACCGCGCTTTTCGGCACAGGGCTGATCTGCCTTGTCCTCGCCGTCGGCGCCATCCTCGGCTGGAACCAGCCGGGTTCGTTCTGGCTTCTCGCTGGCGCCCTGATCTATCTCGTCGGCAACCTGATCGTGACCATGATTTTCAACGTGCCGCTCAACAACGCTCTGGCCGCCGTCGATCCGGCAAGCGCCAACGGCGCCGCGGTGTGGACCACCTATCTCAGGGACTGGGTGATGTGGAACCACGTCCGCACTATTACCGCCATCGTGGCGCTGGCCTGCTTCATCATGGCGTGGCGGTGAATGCAGGGTAGAAACGCAAAAGACCCTACGTCAGGCAGGGTCTTTTGACTTATGGCCCTTCCGGTCGGCATGGCCGAGATCTCGGTCCGGATCGATGACGTCGCGAATCAGCTGCTTGAGCTTTGCGGCATCGGGAAAGCCGCCGTCGCGCTTGCGGTCCCAGACCAGCGTGTCGTTGCAGGAAATGGTGAAAATGCCGCCGGTGCCGGGCACCAGCGTGACCTCGCCCAGATCCGTTCCGAAGGTCGAGAGCAACTCCTGCGCCATCCAGCCGGCCCGCAGCAGCCATTGGCACTGCGTGCAATAGGTGATGCGGATGGTCGGCAGCGGCTTTTCGGTCATGTCACATTGAGCTCCGCTCATATGTCAGATTGAGCTCCGCTCATATCTCGGACTGAACTCCGCTCATGCCGGGCTGACCTGTGCTCATGCCGCGCTGAGCTTCGCCATGGTCTCGTCGTCGACCTCGAAATTGGCGTAGACGCTCTGCACGTCGTCATCGTCCTCGAGCGTCGCGACCAGCTTCATCAACGACTGTGCCCGCTCCTCGTCGACCGCGATGTTGGTCTGCGGCTTCCAGATCGGCTTCACCGACTCTGCCTCGCCGAGCGCGCCTTCCAGCGCCTTCGACACCTCGCCGAGATTCTCGAAGGCGCAATAGATCGTGTGGCCTTCCTCGTCTGACTGGACGTCGTCGGCGCCGGCCTCGATCGCCGCGTCCATGACCTTCTCGGCGCTGCCGACTGACGCCGGATAGAAGATCTCGCCGACACGGTTCCACATGAACGACACCGAGCCGGTTTCCCCCATCGCCCCGCCGGCCTTGGTGAAGGCGGCGCGCACATTCGACGCCGAGCGATTGCGGTTGTCGGTCAGCGCCTCGACGATGAGCGCGACGCCACCGGGTCCGTAGCCTTCGTAGCGCACGGCTTCGTAAGTCTCGGCGTCGCCCATCGATGCCTTGTTGATGGCGCGCTGGATATTGTCTTTCGGCATCGACACCGCCTTGGCGTTCTGCACGGCCAAGCGCAGGCGCGGGTTCATCGACGGATCCGGCGTGCCGCTCTTGGCGGCGACGGTTATTTCGCGCGCCAGCTTGGAAAACATTTTCGACCGCACCGCGTCCTGGCGGCCCTTGCGGTGCATGATGTTCTTGAACTGTGAATGGCCAGCCATGGCACCCCTGTCGTCTTCTTGGCAGAGCATTCTGCAGCAAGGTAGTCACCTCGCCATTTGCCAAAATGCTCGAATTCAAAATTTCAGAACGTCCCTGGTGCGTCCGGATGGACGTACGGCGCTCTATGTCGGAATGGCCGGCTTATAGATAAATCGGCTCAATTCGTCCAGCCGCGCCGTAACGGTGGCGCGCAATGCGCCCGCCAGCTGCATTCCTGCGGCCATTCATTCTTCCAGATCGGATTTCAGCCGGTCGAGAATGCTGATCGCGTGCGTGGCGTATTGGCTGATCCAGCGGTCGTGGATCTGCTTGATCGGCAGCGCGTTGAGATGGTTCCAGCGTTCGCGGCCCTCGCGCCGCGCCACGACTAGGTCGGCTTCTTCCAGCACTTTCAGATGCAGCATGACGGTGCAGCGGTCCATGTCTGGAAAGGCATCGCACAGCATGCCGGTGGTCCGCGGCGCGTCCTTCAGCTCGTCCAGCAGCGCACGCCGGCGCGGATGCGCCAGCGCCTTGAAAACATTGTCGTCCTGCGCTTTGCTTGACATGTTATATTTTTATAACATAATATCGGCCTGATCAAGGAAGGAGCTGTGGATATGTCTCTTGGATTCAGAGTTTCGGGCCGCATCGGCAAACCGGTCGCCGAGGTCTTCGACGCAGTCGTCAATCCGACCAAGCTCAGCGGCTATTTCACCACGATCGGCGGCGCCAGCGCGCCGCTGGTGGCCGGCGCCGGCGTCGTCTGGTGGGGCAAGGTTCCCGTCGAGGTCGATGAGGTGGAGAAAGACAGTCGCATCGTGCTGCGCTGGGACGCCACCGACGCCGACGGCAAGCCGGCCTACAAGACGCGCATCGAGATGAATTTCGAGCCGCTGGATGACGGCGGCACCTTCGTCACCATCGCCGAGACCGGCTGGCACGAGGACGCGGTCGGCCTGAAGAAGTCCTACCTCAATTGCGAGGGCTGGTCGCAGATGCTGGCCTGCATGAAGGCCTATGTCGAATACGGCATCAACCTGCGCGACGGCTATTACCGCAGCGAGATGAAGGGCGAGCCGGCCAGCGAAGACAATATCTGAGAAGACGGAGGAAAGAATGCCTGCGAAAATCACCGGCGGCATCAACATCGCCATGAAAGTGCCGCCACACCAGTACCAGGACACGATCGCCTTCTACCGGGACGTCGTCGGCCTGAAGCCGTTCACGGCCAAGGCGCCGGCTATCGGCTTCGAACTCGGCCCCAATCGCCTATGGATCGACGAAGCGCCGATGCTGAGCCAGGCAGAGGTTTGGCTGGAGTTGTTCACCGACGATTTTCCGGCCGCAGCCGATCATCTCGCCAAGGCCGGTATCGTGCGCTGCGACGCCATTGAGGCGCTGGGTGAGGGTTTTCGTGGCGGTTGGATCACCAATCCGGCCAACATCGTTCACATGGTGCGCGAACCCGACGCCTGGTGACGGAGGCCTGTTCGGAAAGGAGGACGATATGGAAATCCGTGAGACACCGACCGCCGAAGCCGGCATGCTGATCCGGCGGCCGGTCGCAGAAATGTTCGAAGCCATCGTCGATCCGGCGATCACGACGAAATTCTGGTTCACTCATGGCAGCGGCAGGCTGGACAGCGGCAAGGAGGTTCGCTGGGAATGGCGCATGTACGGCGTCTCGACGCCGGTCACGGTCAGCGAATTCGTCAGGAACGAAAAGATCGTCATGCAATGGAGCGATCCGCCGACCACGGTGCTCTGGACCTTTACCGAGATGCCCGGCGGCACGACCTTCGTCGAAGTTCGCAATTTCGGCTTTGCCGGCAGTGCCGACGAGCAGGTCAAGCAGGCGATCGGCTCGACCGATGGCTTCGCGTTGGTGCTCGCCGGCGCCAAGGCGTGGCTGGAGCAAGGCCTGACGCTTGGCCTGATCGGCGACCGCCACCCGAAGGGTGTTCACGAGCAGACTGTATAAAAAGCCGCCCTGTACCGTCAGACCACCCGGTCGCTCACTTGAATCCGTGAGCAGCCGCTTTTTCATTGGCCTTAACGCGTATCACCTAGTCAGATGCGGCCACGCACCGCCTGTATGAACGCCGCCAACACCGGACGCATCTGTCGCCGCGACGAGTAGTAGAGGTGGAAGCCTGGGAATGGGGGCGTCCACTCTGATAACAGCCGGACAAGTCGGCCGTCCTTCACATAAGGCGCAACCTCATGGGTGAGCAGATACCCGATGCCTAACCCGTCCAGCACCGCTTCGAGCATCAGTTCGGGCTCATTGAATGTGAGCGGCCCGGAGACACCTACGTCCAGAGCCTGTCCGTCGCGCTCAAATTCCCAGGCGTAGATCGTGCCGGCTGTGACCATCCGGTAATTTATGCACCGGTGTTGCGTCAGATCGCTTGGATGGATGATGGGGGCCGAGTTCGCGACGTGATCGGGTGTCGCGACGATAGCCATGCTGAGTTCGGGCCCGACTTTGAGCGCGATCATGTCCCGCTCCAGCTTTTCGCCAAGGCGAATGCCCGCATCGAACCGGTCGGCGACGATGTCACGGTAACCATAGTCGATCAGGACCTCGACCGTTGCATCCGGATGCGCGGTCGTGAAAGCCGGCAGCGCGGGCCGGACCACCGCCTCATAGGCCTGCCGCGTCGTTGTCAGACGCAGCGTTCCCGAGACACGGTTTCGCCCCAGGTCCAACGCATCCAGCGCCCCATCGATGCTTTCCAGTGCCGGCCCCAGCGTCCCCAGCAGCGTCTCGCCCGCCTCGGTCACGGACACGCTTCGGCTGCTGCGCTGGAGAAGACGGTAACCGAGCCGCGCCTCAAGCCGGCGGATCGTGTGACTGAGATTTGAGGTGGATGTCGCCAGCGTCACGGCGGCTCGCGTGAAGCTTCGTGCACGGGCGACGGCTGCGAAGGCGGCGAGGTCGTCCAGGCTGGCGCGCGTCATCATGTAATCCTGTTCAACGACCCTTCCAATCAATTCAGTCTAATCGAACGCCGTGTTGATCGCCATATCTGATGGTACCAAAGGATGGATGGAGATAGATCATGATCATGAAGGACGCCGTTTGGCTCATCACGGGCTGCTCCAAAGGTCTCGGCCGCGCGCTGGCGGAGCAGGCGCTCACCGCCGGCTACCGCGTCGTCGTCACCGCGCGGAGCACCGCAGACATTGCCGACCTCGTGGCCGCGCACGGTAAAGCGGCGCTTGCCGTCGAGCTCGATGTCACAGCCGCGCACCAGATCGATGAGGCGATCGCGGCAGCCGAGGATCGCTTCGGTGGCATCGACGTGCTCGTCAACAATGCCGGCTATGGCTACCTCGCCGCGATCGAGGAGGGCGAGGATGCGGACATCCGTACCTTGTTCGAGACCGACCTGTTCGGCCCGGTTAACCTGGTGAAGGCCGTGCTGCCTGGGATGCGTGCACGCCGGCGAGGGCATATCGTCAGCGTCAGTTCCATCGGTGGCCTGGTTACCTATCCCGGCGTTGGCTACTATCACATGGTGAAGTTCGGTATCGAGGCGATGTCGGACACGTTAGCCAAGGAGTTGGCGCCGCTGGGTATCGGGGTCACGGCGGTCGCGCCTGGCGCATTTCGCACCGACTTCCGCGGACCTGCCTCGATCAAACAATCGGCAACACGCATCGACGAGTATGCCGACACCGCTGGCAAATCGCGCGACGGGACATTGGCCGGCCACCGCAAGCAGGCAGGCGACCCCTCGCGCGGCGCTCGCGCGATCATCGCCGCCGTCGAGGCGGAGAATCCTCCTGTCCATCTTCTGATCGGGGGCGACGCTTTGGACCAATTCCGTGGCAGGCTCGACGCGTTGCGGCAGGAGACCGACATCTGGGAGACGGTAACTCGAAGCACTGACATCGTCCCCGACAAGACAGCCTGATTGGATGCGCGGTACGGCCCTCCGAGGTCTGCACGAAGCAGGTGTCTGCTTACAACTCAGTGCCCGCCAGCCTTTGCCTTCCTCCGGCGTCGCGCCAGCATGTTGAGACCCTCGACAAGGGCGGAAAAACCCATGGCGGCGTAGATGTAGCCCTTCGGCACATGGAAGCCCATGCCGTCGGCGATCAGCGTCATGCCGATCATCAGCAGGAAGCTCAGCGCCAGCATGACGATGCTGGGGTTCTTGGCGATGAAGTCGGCGAGCGGCCCAGCCGCCAGCATCATCACGGTGACCGCCACAATGACGGCGATGTACATGATGGCGATCTCGTCGGTCATGCCGACCGCGGTGATGATCGAATCGATCGAGAAGACGAGATCGAGCAGCAGGATCTGAAAGATCGCGCCGGCCAGCGAAAGCTGCAGCGTCTGGCCCATCATCGTGTCCTGGTGATCCTCGAGATCGACCGTGTGGTGGATCTCCTTGGTCGCCTTCCAGACGAGGAACAGGCCGCCGGCGATCAGGATCAGGTCGCGCCAGGAAAAACCATGGCCGAAAGCGGTGAATACCGGCGCTGTCAACTGGACGATGATCGAGATGGTGGCAAGCAGTACCAGCCGCATGATCAGCGCGGCAGAAATGCCGAGCCGCCGGGCGCGGGCCCTTTGTGCCTCCGGCAATTTGTTGGTGAGGATCGAGATGAAGATCAGATTGTCGATGCCGAGCACGACCTCCAGCACGATCAGCGTCAGCAACGCGACCCACGCGGTCGGATCGGAGACAAAGGCGAAGTGTGGCGCCAGGAATTCGATGAGCTGCATGGAGGTCGTTCCCTCTTACGATCTAGAGCAGTGTCGCCGGCAGTTAGGTATCGCAGGCGTTGATATCAATGTCACGACCAGAAAGATGGCGCAGTTTCCTCGAGCCGCGGTCCGCGACGAAACGGCGCAATCCGCTCGGTCAGGCCACTGCGATCCGAAATGTCGACGCCGACGCCGCACAATGTCGCCGGGCCGGTCGCGGCCTCGAACCGTCCTTTCGGCACCTTCGACAGAAACCGGTTGAGCGGCTCCTCCTTATCCATGCCGAGCGAGGAATCATAGTCACCGCACATGCCGGCGTCGGAGATATAGCCGGTGCCGCCATTGAGGATATGGTGGTCGCCGGTCGGCTGGTGCGTGTGGGTGCCGACGACGAGGCTGGCGCGGCCGTCGACGAAATGCGCAAAGCACATTTTTTCAGACGTCGCCTCGGCATGGAAATCGATGACCACCGCATCGGCCTGCTCGCCGAGCGGGCAGGCGGCAAGCTCGCGCTCACCGGCCTGGAACGGGTCGTCGAGTTCGGGATGCATGAACACCCGGCCCATGATGTTGGTGACCAGAACGCGCGCGCCATTCCTGGCGATGTAGACGCCGGAGCCGCGGCCCGGCGTGCCCTTGGGGAAATTGGACGGGCGCAGGAAGCGTTCCTCGCGCGGCGCGAAAACCAGCGCGTCGCGCTGGTCCCAGACATGATTGCCGGTGGTGACGACATCGGCACCCGCCGAGATCGTTTCGCGAAAGATCTCTTCGGTGATGCCGAAGCCGCCGGCGGCGTTCTCACCATTGACGATGACGAAGTCGAGTTTGAAATCTGAGATCAGGCCGGGCAGTTGTTCCCACACTGCCGTGCGCCCGGTCTTGCCGACCATATCGCCGAGGAAGAGAAGTCTCATCTAAACATGATCCCGAACCAAAGGTCAGCGAAGCACAAAAGCTGCATGACTTTCGGAAAAGACCATGCGTCCAGGAACTTATCTACAATTTCGGCGCGAACTGGCGCAACCCGTTCTCGGTGAGTATTTCCGGGATGACCATGTCGTGCGGCTCGTCCGGCACCAGCGCCACCTCCTGGCAGTCGAAAGCAATCCCGATCAGCCGGGGCGGCTGCCCCTTGTCGACCAGCCGCGCGATCGCGCGGTCGTAATAACCGGCGCCGTAGCCGATGCGGTGGCCGCGCGCGTCGAAAGCCGCGAGCGGCACCAGCATTACCTGGGGATCGAGCACCTCGGCCTCCTCATGCGGCCCGACGGTGCCGAACCCCATATCGACCATCGGCGCCCCACGCACCAGTTCGCGAAAGACGATGGTGGTCTTGTCGAGAATGGCAGGCAGGCAAAGCCGTGCCCCGTTTTCGCGCAAGGCAAACATCAGCGGCCGGACGTCGACTTCCGAGCGCATCGGCCAGAAGCCGGAGACGATCTGGCCAGGCTCTATCGCAATGCTGTCCCGCGCCGTCTCGGCCATTTCGAGCGCTGCCTCCACACGCCAGAACGGATCGAGCGCGTCGCGGCGTCCGAGTGCTTCCTTGCGGAGATGTCTTTTCAGTTCTTTTGGAGAGGTCATGGGGCCAAGGTAGAAAAGGTCGGATCTGATTGGAGTTTTAGGAGCGACGTTTTCCACCGCATGATCCACCGAATTTGAGTGGATCTTTTGCGTCGAGTGACGATCCACACAACCGGTGGAGAGAGCGATCCCGGGAACCTACAAAGTAGGTGGGCGCCGTATGAGAAAACCCACGGGTCTTCCCAGGGACAGCTCCCTAGGGATCATTAAGGCCCCGGGGAAAATGTTCTCCTGCCGGGAAGCGCAGACCGTCACAACCAATATAGGCTGGCGATCGGCCAAGCGCCAGAGAGACGGCCATGCTCCGCGGCTTAATTCGTCACAAAGACCCGCCTGGGAGCTGCGCGGCATGAGGTTTCACCGTGCCCTCGCTGCTGCGCCTTGCACAGGCTGGACCGTCTCCTTACGGTTGCTATGAAAAACCGAGGAGCAAGAATGCGTTTCGAAGGCACGGCGGCCTATGTCGCCGACAAGGACCTGATGGTGGCGGTCAATGCGGCAATCGCGCTGGAGCGGCCATTGCTGGTCAAGGGCGAGCCCGGCACCGGCAAGACCGAGCTGGCGAGGCAAGTGGCGGCAGCGCTCGGCCTCGAGCTGATCGAATGGCACGTCAAGTCGACGACAAGGGCGCAGCAGGGCCTCTACGAGTATGACGCTGTCTCGCGGCTGCGCGACAGCCAGCTCGGCGATATCAGCTTCAACGACATCAGGAATTATATCAAGCGCGGCAAGCTGTGGGATGCCTTCGCGACGGCCAATAGGGTGGTGCTTCTGATCGACGAGATCGATAAGGCCGATATCGAATTCCCCAACGATTTGTTGCAGGAACTCGATAGGATGGAGTTCTTCGTCTACGAGACTGGCGAAACGATCCGCGCCGAAGTCAGGCCGATCGTCATCATCACCTCCAACAACGAGAAGGAACTGCCGGACGCCTTCCTGCGTCGCTGCTTCTTCCACTATATCCGCTTTCCCGACGTCGACACGCTGCACAGGATCGTCGACGTGCACTATCCCGGCATCAAGCAGAACCTGGTGCGCGCCGCGCTCACCCAGTTCTACGAGATCCGCGACGTGCCGGGCCTGAAGAAGAAGCCGTCGACCTCCGAGGCACTCGACTGGATCAGGCTCTTGGTCGCCGACGACATCGCGCCTGAGGATTTGCGCGCCGACCCGAAGAACGCGCTGCCGAAATTGCATGGTGCGCTTTTGAAGAACGAACAGGACGTGCATCTGTTCGAGCGACTGGCCTTCATGGCGAGACGGCAGGGGTGAGGAGCGGTCATCCTGGGCCGCAGGAACTCGGCCTCTGACGCCGAGCTGGGAGGCAGTCGCTACGAGCGGGCTTCGCCTGCGCTGTGAGCAGTATGATGGCCTCTTGCCTCCTGCAGCGCGACGTTTTTGGGGCCGAAGATGATGAAGCTGATGACGGCAAGAGCAAGAACGCCGATCCCGCTATAGAGCATGACCCAGCCAAAACCGTTGACCAAAGCGGCATGCGCGATGGCGCCGGACGGATCGAGTATCGCGAGCTTGGGCGAGTGTTGCGAGAGGCCGTCGAGATTTCCGGCGGCGATCTTCTCCGCCAGCGCGCGCAGCTCATTGGGATCCAAGGCCGTGCCCAATGCTTCGCGCAGATAAGAAACGATCCCCTGCGTCAACAGCAAGCCCAGCACCGCGATATTGATGGCGAGCGTGATCAAGCGCGCGCTGATATCGATGCCCGAAGCCATGCCGGCACGATCCGGCGACACTGAGCCGGTCGTGGTGTTGGTGGTCGGCGAATTGGTCAGGCCGATGCCGATGCCGGCAATCAGCGTGCCGGGCAGCATGGTCAGCCAGTTGGCCCCCTCGAGCCCGGAGCCTACCCTCATGGCGATGAAGCCGATCCCCAATGTCAGCAAGCCAAGCGGGATCGCTACCCGCGCCTGATAGCGTGCGCGCAAGCGCTCGGCTATCGAGGACATCAGCATGAGGGGAAGCGTGTAGACGAGCAGCAACAGACCGGTCGTGGTGCTGTCGTAGCCGAGCACTCCCGAAAAATAGATCGGCAGATAGATGATGAACGGCCAGTAGCTGAAATTCATGCCAATGCCGCCCATGATCGCTCCCGAAAATTGGCGAATGCGGAACACCGAGAAATCGAACATCGGATAGGGGTTGATCTTTTCGGCAACAAGGAACGCGATGAAAGCCAGCACGGCCGCGCTTGCCACGCCGATGCGGGCGCCAGAGCCGAGATCAGCCCCTTGCGTGATCAGATAGGAGAGGCCGAACACCGCAAACGAGAGCGTGAGGATGCCGGCCCGGTCAAGCTTCTGGGCGTTGCGATCGAATGATTCGGTGACACCGGCACTGATGAAGACCAAGGCAAGAATGGCGAGTGGCACATGGATGAGGAACACCCACTGCCAGCTCGACAGCGTTACGATCAATCCGCCAATGGCTGGACCAAAACCAAGCCCGATGCCCGAGACGATACTCCAGGCAACGAAGGCCTTGCCGCGTTGACTGCCGTCTTGGAACTGGTGGGACAGCACCGCCACACTGCAGGTGAACATCGCGCCCCCCGCAAGGCCTTGCAGAAGGCGCGCGACGATCAGAAGTGGAGCGGTCGGTGCGAGGCCGCACAGCAGAGATGCCAGGCCGAAGGCTACGGTGGTGATCACCATCACGCGTTTGCGGCCGAAACGGTCGGCCAATGTTCCCGTCGCCATCAACACCGTGGTGCAGGCAATGGTGTAGGCGTTCATGATCCATTGCAGATCCTTGAAGTCGGCGACGAGCACGCTTTCCAGTTTCGGAAGGATCACCGGCACACTGGAGATTTCGAGGCCGAACAGCAGCGAGGCAAGGCAGACGCCCACGAGCGCAACGGTGTTTCGGTCAATTTGAAACGTCATATCGATCACTTTCCATCGGAGCATTCACAGGGGCTGCGAGCGGCGCCCTTAACTGCGGCCGACATGACATAGACGAGCCTTGACTATGAAAAAAGGCTATGCGTTTCTATTTCAGAAATGACAAAATGGAATGATCGCGATGACCAGCCTTGATGTCGACGCCGTGCGCACCTTCGTCATGGTGGCCGACCTGCAGAGTTTCACCCGGGCGGCTGCCGCGATGGGGAGCACCCAGGCGACGATCAGCGTCAAGCTGCGCCGGCTCGAAGAAAAGCTCGGCGCGCGTTTGATCGAACGGACTCCGCGCCGTGTGGCTCTATCGGCAAGGGGAGCGGTTTTCCTTCCCGCGGCCCGTGAATTTCTTGCCGCCCATGAACGCGCCGTCGCGGAATTTTCCGCAGCGCCGTGTCGGCTTGCTCTCGGTTTTGTCGATCATGTCGCGGGGCCTAAGCTTTCCACGCTGATAGCCCAGCTTCATGCCCATGATCCGTCGCTCGCGCTCAACATAAGGATCGACACCAACTCCATGCTGGAAGGAGCTTTCGATCGCGGCGAGCTCGACGCTGTGATCGTGCACCAGGAAGATGACATCCGACGCGGCGAAGCCCTGTCGCGCACCCACTATGGCTGGTTCGCGGCCCCTGCCTTCGAATGGCGGCCCGGAACGCCATTGCGCCTGGCCCTTTTGAGCACCGTATGCAATTGCCCGGACCGCCTGAGGGCGGTCGAGGCGCTGGATAGGGCAGGCATCGCCTGGAGTGAGGCTTTCGTGGGCGGTGGCGGCGCGGCCGTCAACATCGCGGTATCGGCCGGCTTCGCCATTTCCGCCCTCGCCCACCGTGTCGTTCCCCCCGGCCTTGTCGACGTGGGCCGCAAACTCGGCTTGCCGCCAATTCCGTCTTCGGAGATCGTTTTGCACTCGCACGCTTTGGCGCCGCGGGCACGAGAGGCGCTGCGCATGCTCGCGACCGCTTTTCGCGAGTATAATTTGCCGGCGGGATAGGCAAAGATATTCGTGATGCCGATTCTATTGGGATGGATCGGGTTGCAGACCTCAGAGGGAAATGAAATGACCGAGATCACCGTCCGCCCACTTGCACAATCTGACCATGCCGACTGGCAGCGTCTGTGGACCGCCTACCTCACCTTTTACGAAACCAAGCTGCCGGAGGACGTCTACGCCCTCACCTGGAAGCGCCTGTTCACGACAGGCGAGTTCGAGCCGAAAGGTTTCATCGCCACCCTCGACGGCAAGGCGGTCGGCTTGACGCACTATCTCTACCATCGCTCCTGCTGGTCCCAGGTAAACAACTGCTATCTCCAGGACCTGTTCGCCGACCCGGACGTGCGCGGCAAAGGCGTCGGCGCCGCACTGATCGAGGCGGTCAAGCAGGAAGCCGGCAAGATCGGCGTCAAGAACGTCTACTGGATGACCCACGAGACCAACACCACCGCGCGCAAGCTCTACGACTACGTGGCGCGGCGCACGGGCTTCATCGAGTATGATTTGATGTGATGGCTGCCGACGATTGAAATAACTGCTGTTGCGCAATATATTGCGCATGATCAGGACTGCTCGTGCCACTGATCGAGACCAACACACGCAAGATCGTCACGAGGCTTTTACGCGATGGCTGGGTGAACGTAGGCGGCGGCAAGCATGAGAAGTATGAGCATCCGGAGAGGCCGGAGATCATGATCATCGTGCCGCGGCATCGCGAACAATCTCTGGGTGTCGCGCGGTCGATCGCCCGGCTTGCTGGATGGATTTAGGGACGAATCATGATGCACTATGTCGGAATTCTTGACGGCGCAGATGAGGTCTGGGGGGTGCGGGTGCCCGATCTTCCCGGGTGTCACGGCGGTGGCGCAAGTCCCGAGGAGGCGATAGCCGATGCGACTTCCGCCGTTCGCGAATGGGCCGAGGCACGAATGGCGAAGCACTTGCCCTTGCCCGCCGCGCGCACGGTGGCAGATCTGCTCCGACTGGGCGAAATCGATAGCGCTGCCGGCGAATCTGCCGTGATGATCCCCGTGCTGATCGATTCCGGCCGGCCTGTCCGGGCCAATCTGTCGCTCGACGCAGGCCTTTTGGCGGCAATCGATGCCGAAGCGAGCCGACGCGGCCTCACGCGTTCCGCTTTCATCGCCAGCGCCGCACGGGAGAAGATCGAAGGTCACAGATAAAGTCGTACGATGTTCATCCCCTTCTTCCTCGAACTGAAAGCCGCGCGGGTTCCCGTCTCGCTTCGGGAATATCTGTCGCTGCTGGAAGGGCTGGAGGCGGGGCTGGTCGACTATGACGTCGAGGGTTTTTACTATCTCGCCCGCTCCGCACTGGTGAAGGACGAGCGCCACATCGACCGCTTCGACCAGGTCTTTTCGCACATCTTCAAAGGCGTCGAAGCGCTGACTGGCGAAAACGAGGTCGACGTCGAGAACATTCCGGAGGAATGGCTGCGGCGGCTTGCCGAAAAGCACCTGACCGATGAAGAAAAAAAGCTGGTCGAGGCGCTGGGTGGTTTCGAAAAGCTGATGGAAACGCTGAAAAAACGGCTTGAGGAACAGAAGGGCCGGCATCAGGGCGGCTCGAAATGGATCGGCACCGGCGGCACCTCGCCTTTCGGCGCTTACGGCTACAATCCCGAAGGGATTCGCATCGGCCAGCATGAGAGCCGCAACCGCCGCGCGGTGAAAGTCTGGGACAGGCGCGAATTCAGGAATTTCGACGATACCGTCGAGCTCGGCACCCGCAATATAAAGATCGCGCTGAAGCGCTTGCGCCGCTGGGTGCGCGAAGGCGCCGAGGAGGAGTTCGACCTGCCCGGCACCATCCACGCCACGGCCGAACATGGCTATCTCGACGTGCAGACACGGCCCGAGCGGCGCAATGCCGTGAAGCTGCTGATGTTCTTCGATGTCGGCGGCTCGATGGACGATCACATCAAAAGCGTCGAAGAGTTGTTTTCGGCCGCCCGTGCCGAATTCCGCCAACTCGAATACTTTTACTTCCACAACTGCCTTTACGAAGGCGTTTGGAAGGACAATCGCCGCCGCCATGCGGAGGTGATCCCGACCTTCGACCTCCTCCACAAATATGGCCCGGACTACAAGGTGATCGTCGTCGGCGATGCCTCGATGAGCCCCTATGAGATCGCGCATCCCGGCGGCTCGGTCGAGCATTGGAATCCGGAAGCCGGCGTCGTCTGGCTCAACCGCCTGCTGCAGCAATGGCCAAACGCGGTATGGCTCAACCCGGAAAATGAGAAACACTGGGGCTATACTCATTCGATCGCCATGATTTGCGATATCTTCGGCGGCCGCATGTTTCCACTGACGCTCGCCGGGCTCGAAGCCGCGACGAAACAGCTTTCAAGGAAGCACTGAGTGGATTTTCGGAACGCAAGACAGGAAGGCCGATGACCTGTTTCCTTTGCCTGCAGTGTGGCATCCAATTCGCGGCAACAGCCGCGCCGCCGGACCATTGCCCGATCTGCGAGGACGAGCGGCAATATGTGCGCTGGGAGGGCCAGGCCTGGATCACGCCGGAGGAACTCGCTGCCGGGCATCGGATCGTGATGAAAGACGACGCCGGCGTGCTCGCCTTCGGCATCGAGCCGCGCTTCGCCATCGGTCAGCGGGCGCTGCTGGCGCAAACGCCGCACGGCAATTTGCTGTGGGACTGCATCTCGATGGTCAATGACGAGGCGGTGGCCGAAATCAACCGACGGGGCGGCCTGGCCGCGATCGCCATTTCGCACTGCCACTATTATTCGGCAATGGTCGAGTGGAGCGAAGCGTTTGGCGGCGTGCCGATCTACCTGCACGCCGATGATCGCAAGTGGATCATGCGGCCGCATCCGGCTGTTATCAGTTGGGAAGGCGAGACGCGCGCCCTAAACCCCTCGCTGACACTTATCCGTTGCGGCGGCCACTTTGCCGGCGGCCAGGTGCTGCACTGGAAGCGCGACGGCGGCGACGCCATCCTGGCCGGCGACATCTTGCAGGTGACGCCTACGCGCCGCCATGTCAGCTTCATGTACAGCTACCCGAACTACATCCCGCTCAATGCGGCGAAAGTGCTCGGCATCAAGGCCGCGCTGGAGCCTTTCGCGTTCGACCATATCTATGGCGCATGGTGGAACCAGAACGTCATCGGAGACGCAAAGGCGGCATTTGCAGCGTCGGTTGCGCGGTATCTCGCGGCGATCGCCTGAGGAATTCTTCGCGGCATCGAAAATATGGGCAAACGCCGTAACGAATGCCTATTTTAGGCGAACTTGGGAAGGCAACCCAAATAGCGGCATGAGCTAAGAGGCAAAAAGATGGATAGCCATACCTACCCAGTCACCCGCACCGATGCCGAATGGCGCGCGCGCCTGTCGCCAGAGCAATATGCGGTGATGCGCAACCACGGCACCGAGCGGCCAGGCAGTTGCGCCTTGCTCCACGAGAAGCGCGCCGGCACCTTTTCCTGTGCCGGCTGCGACCAGCCCTTGTTCGAGTCCAAGCTGAAATTCGAGAGCGGCACCGGCTGGCCGAGCTTCAACGACCCGGTGCCCGGTTCGGTCGAGACGACCGTCGACCGCAGCTACGGCATGGTCCGCACAGAATGCCACTGCGCTCGCTGCGGCAGCCATCTCGGCCACGTCTTCGAGGACGGTCCGCCCCCGACCGGCCTGCGCTATTGCATCAATGGCGTCGCGCTGAAATTCGAGCCGGCTGCCTGACTGGAATTCGACGTTGGCAGCACTGTCCTGTCAGACCACCACCACCAGTATCAGCCACAGCACAGCCCCCAGCGTCATCAGCGAAGCCTTGATGCTGGGGGATTTCTCGGCGGTCCGCCACACCGCAAAAGTCAGAAAGAAGTTGTACGGCACCGGCGCGAAATGCACCGCCAGAACGAGAGCGAGCGGCAGCTTTAGCCCGAGCAAGATCAGCGCCAGCACCGACACTGCGATGTTGATCGCCGTGCCGACAAGGACAAGATCGCGCCAGAACAGCCGATCGAGCGGGGCCGTGCCTTGCCAGCGCGAGCGGAAGAAGCCCAGAGCGCGGCTTGCCTCACCGCCTTCGCCTTCGAAGGGAGCACTCATAGGCGCGGCCTTCTCTCTTTCGACAGCCGCAGAAATGTCGAACGCAGCAAGCCTGTCAACGCAAGTCGATCATCGGCACGCAAGCATATGATTTGACAGATTGTCATCAAACGGTCGTGAAACCTTTCTACGTCGCCCTTGCCGGCATCTTGGCAGAGATAAGTTGCCGGAATCTGCCGCCCCCATCATCCAGTCGCCTGTCAAGGAGGTCTTGAGATGAGCGATAATGTCTACAACGTGCTGTTTCTTTGCAACGCCAATTCGGCGCGATCCATTATGGCCGAAGCCATCCTCAATCGGATTGGTGTCGGCAGGTTCAAGGCCTTTTCCGCCGGTTCGCGGCCGAAGGGCGAGGTCAATCCCTACGCACTGCAACTGCTCGAAAGCCTCAACTGCGATACGAGCTTCGCCCGTTCGAAAGGCTGGGACGAGTTTGCCGAACCCGACGCGCCGGAAATGAACTTCATCTTCACGCTTTGCGACAGCACCGCGAATGAATCCTGTCCGATCTGGCCGGGTCATCCGATGACCGCGCTCTGGTCGATACCGGACCCAGCCAAGGCAGACGGCACCGAGGCCGAGCTGCACCTTGCCTTTGCCGATGCCTATCGCATGCTCAACAACCGCATCTCGCTGTTCACCAATCTGCCGATGGGTGCGCTCGACCATCTGGCGCTGCAACAGCATATCGATGCGATCGGCCGCGACACGCCGAAGCCGAACTAGCTCAAGCGGCCAACAAGCAGATGAAGTCACGAACCGGCTGCGCCGTCGTCTCCCAGAACCTCGGCTACGGCGCATTCGAAACGCGATGCTTCCGTCACCAGCCAGTCGGCCATGGCCGGCCAATTGTCCTCGGCAAAACAGTTCACCCGCCACATCGAATTGATGCCGAGGCCCTCGCAACTCTGTTCCGGCCTGAGTTTCAATCTGCCTTCGATCGCCGGCTGGAACGGCTTCAACCGCGACCAGGCTTGCGTGGCACCGAACTTCTCGTTGCGGCCGAAGAAGACGCCGACATGGTTCTGCGCCGGCGCGACATACATGGAAAGGACCAAGGCGAAGTCGGGCAGCCCGCGCTGCCAGAACCAGGGTCCGCGCCGCGCCATCAGAGCCCTTTCTTCCGGATGCCGTTCCGCGAACAGCGTCCAGAAGCCGCGTTGGCGGAATTCAGAAGCGCGGCGGACGCCAAAGTCGAATTCGCTCATGCTTCGACCCATTGAGGGTGCCGCAACCGGCGCCCAGGGCTGTTACCAGCCTTACACCATGCCGAGCGCGGCTTTGTAGAGGTCGAGGATGGTTTCCTCCTCTTGCCGCTCGGCCTGGTCCTTCTTACGCAGCCGGATGATCGACCGCATCGCCTTGGTGTCGAAGCCGGTGCCCTTGGCCTCGGCGAACACTTCCTTGATGTCGTCGGCGATCGTCTTCTTCTCTTCTTCGAGCCGCTCGATGCGCTCGATGAAGGCACGCAACTGGCCGGCGGCAACAGTCTGGCTGGTCTCGGTGATGTCGTCGGCCATTTTTTTCTCCGCGTCGTTTTCCATGCCGCGACTCAGGAACGTGTCGCGGCGAATTTGCAGCGGTTCGATGCCCGACCGGGGGCGACCGGTCAAGCTGTTATCGATGCGGCATGAAAGGCTGCCGCCAAGCACGGACAACTCTGCCTGGGATAGTCCTATCTCACCCGAATGCGATCAGCAGATCCTTGGCGTCGATCTGGTCGCCGGCCTTCACCAGCACTTCGGCGATTATGCCGTCACGCTCGGCATGCAATGCCGTCTCCATCTTCATCGCCTCGATCGACAGCAGCACGTCGCCGGCCTTGACCGCCTGGCCGGCGGCGACGGCAAGTGCCGAGACCACGCCCGGCATCGGCGCGCCGACATGCGCCTCGTTACCCGGCTCGGCCTTGCGCCGCGCCTTGGCGGCGGAAGCACCATGCGCGCGATCCGGCACTTTGATCCGGCGCGGCTGGCCGTTGAGCTCGAAGAACACGGTGACCATGCCTTTCTCGTCGACATCGCCGATGGCCAGGCAGCGCACCACCAGAGTCTTGCCTTTCTCGATGTCGACAAAGATCTCGTCTTCCGGCTTCATGCCGTAGAAATAGGTCGGCGTCGGCAGCACGCTGACCGGCCCGTAGGTTTCCTGGGCTGCGGCAAAGTCGGAAAAAACCTTCGGGTACATCAGCCACGAGGCGAATTCGAATTCGCTAAGCTTGCGCTCGAGCTTCTCCTCGATCTCCTTGCGGCTGGCCTTGAGATTGGCTGCTTTCAACAGCGAGCCAGGTCGCACAGTGATCGGCTTATCGCCCTTCAGCACCTTCTTCTGCAGCGCCTCCGGCCAGCCGCCGGGCGACTGGCCGAGATCGCCGCGCAACATCGACACGACCGAGTCCGGGAAGGCGATATCCTTGGCCGGATTTTCGACGTCGGCGACCGTCAGGTCCTGGCTTACCATCATCAGCGCCATGTCGCCGACAACCTTGGACGACGGCGTCACCTTGACGATGTCGCCGAACATCAGGTTGACGTCGTGATAGGTCTGCGCCACTTCGTGCCAACGCGTCTCCAGCCCGAGCGAGCGCGCCTGCTCCTTGAGATTGGTGAATTGCCCGCCTGGCATTTCGTGCAGGTAGACTTCCGAGGCCGGCCCCTTCAGGTCGCTCTCGAAGGCTGCATACTGGTTGCGCACCGCCTCCCAGTAGAACGAGATGTTCCTGATCCATTGCGGGTCGAGGCCCGGATCTCGCTCGGTGCCCTTCAGCGCCTCGACGATCGAGCCCAGGCAAGGCTGCGAGGTGTTGCCCGACAAGGAGTCCATCGCCGCGTCAATGGCGTCGACACCGCTGTCCACCGCCGCCAGCACCGTCGCCGCCGACAGGCCTGACGTGTCGTGCGTGTGGAAGTGGATCGGCAGATCGGTCGCCTCGCGCAGCGCCTTGAACAGTGCGCGCGCCGCCGTCGGCTTCAA
Organism: Mesorhizobium sp. M6A.T.Cr.TU.016.01.1.1; assembly: GCF_003952585.1. Taxonomy (NCBI): domain Bacteria; kingdom Pseudomonadati; phylum Pseudomonadota; class Alphaproteobacteria; order Hyphomicrobiales; family Phyllobacteriaceae; genus Mesorhizobium; species Mesorhizobium sp. M6A.T.Cr.TU.016.01.1.1. The sequence goes on along the minus strand of NZ_CP034452.1, from coordinate 2,561,942 downwards.
GAGCCCTGCCATGTCCTTGACCGCGATGATATGGGCGCCGGCCGCCTGCAACTCCCTGGCCAGCGCGACATAGTATTTGAGGTCGTATTTGGCTCGCGCCGGGTCGAGTATGTCGCCGGTGTAGCAGATCGCCGCTTCGATCAGCTTGCCCTCGGCGCCGACCGCGTCCATGGCGACACGCATGTTGTCGACCCAGTTCAAACAGTCGAAGACGCGGAACAGGTCGATGCCGCCGGCGGCGGCCTGTTTGACGAAATGCTGGACGACATTGTCGGGATAGTTGGTGTAGCCGACGCCGTTGGCGCCGCGCAAAAGCATTTGCAGCAACAAATTGGGCGTTGCCTCGCGCACCAGCGACAGCCGTTCCCATGGGTCTTCGGTGAGGAAGCGCATGGCGACGTCGAAGGTCGCCCCGCCCCAACATTCGAGCGACAAAAGCTGCGGCAGCGCGCGCGCATAGGTGCCGGCAATGCCGGCGATGTCATAGGTGCGCACGCGCGTCGCGAGCAAGGATTGGTGCCCGTCGCGCATCGTCGTGTCGGTGACCAGCACCTCTTTCTGCGCGCGCATCCAGGCCGCGAATTTCTCCGGCCCCAGCGCGTCGAGCTTCTGCTTGCTGCCATCAGGCACATTGCCGTTGAGATAGGGCACCATGGGCGCCGCCGCATCCGCCTTCGGCTGCGGCCGGCCGCGCGTCTCGGGATGGCCGTTGACGCTGACGTCGGCCAGGTAGTTGAGCAGCTTGGTGGCGCGGTCCTGCCGCTTCACGCTGGCGAACAGTTCCGGCGTCGTATCGATGAACTTGGTCGTGTAGGAATTGTCGGCGAAACTCGGGTGATTGATGATCGCTTCGAGGAAGGTAAGGTTGGTCGCCACGCCGCGGATACGGAACTCGCGTAGCGCCCGGTTCATGCGGGCGATGGTCTCGGCCGGCGTCGGTGCCCAGGCCGTCACCTTCTCCAGCAGCGGATCGTAGAAACGGGTGATAACCGCGCCCGAATAAGCGGTGCCGCCATCGAGGCGGATGCCGAAACCGGTGGCGCCGCGATAGGCGGTGATGCGGCCATAGTCGGGAATGAAATTGTGCTCGGGATCTTCCGTGGTGATGCGGCACTGCAGCGCGTGGCCGTTGAGCCTGATATCCTTCTGCGCCGGCACGCCCGATTCAGGCGTGCCGATGGCGAAACCATCGAGGATGTGGATCTGCGCCTTGACGATGTCGATGCCCGTCACCTGCTCGGTGACGGTGTGCTCGACCTGGATGCGAGGGTTGACCTCGATGAAGTAGAATTTGCCGGTGTCGGCATCCTGCAGGAACTCGACCGTGCCGGCCCCGATATAGCTCGTCTCGCGGGCGATCTTCAGCGCATGATCGCAAAGCTCTTCGCGCCGTGACATTTCGAGATACGGCGCCGGCGCGCGCTCGACCACCTTCTGGTTGCGGCGCTGGATGGAGCAATCGCGCTCGAACAGGTGCACGGCATTGCCGTGTGTGTCGCCCAGCACCTGCACCTCGACATGGCGGGCGCGCTCGATCAGCTTTTCGAGATAGACCTCGTCCTTGCCGAAGGCGGCTTTCGCTTCGCGCTTGCCCTCCGTCACTTCGCGGGCGAGATCGGTTTCCGAGCGGATGGCGCGCATGCCGCGGCCGCCGCCGCCCCACGATGCCTTCAGCATCACCGGATAGCCGATCGTCTTGGCGAGCGCCTTCACCGCCTCCATATCGTCCGGCAACGGCTCGGTAGCGGGGACCACCGGCACACCAACCTCGATCGCCAGGTTGCGCGCGGCGACCTTGTTGCCGAGCCTGCGCATCGTATCCGGCTTGGGTCCGATAAAGACGACGCCGGCCTTGGCGCAGGCTTCGGCGAATTCGGGGCTTTCCGACAACAGCCCATAGCCCGGATGGATGGCATCGGCGCCCGAAAGCCTGGCGACGCGGATCACCTCCTCGATCGACAGATAGCTTTCGATCGGTCCCATATCCCTGGTCAGATGCGGCCCGCGCCCAACCTGATAGCTTTCGTCGGCCTTGAAGCGGTGCAGCGAGTATTTGTCCTCCTCGGCCCAGATCGCCACGGTTTTGAGGCCGAGTTCGTTGGCCGCGCGGAAGACGCGGATGGCGATTTCGGACCGGTTGGCGACAAGGATCTTCGAAATTGCCAAGGACAAGGCTCCGGACGCTGACGGGGAAGGAAACTGGCGCCATGATTAACGCGAAAATGCTGCAGCGCAAACAAAATCGGGCGGCGATTAAACCGATTTAAATCGATTCTTTTTGCTCTGAGCGCCGCGTGTTTCCCTCGAATGCGCAAAGGACGCTTTAACAACGGGTAGCACATCAAACGAAAAATGCCCGGCGCGAAGCGCCGGGCATTCCGGAACTGCCGTCGTCGACAGGCTTACATTTTCTGGATGTAGGTGTACTTGCCGTCGTCGCCCTTCTTCCATTCGTACATGACGTAGCCAGGCAGCGTCGGATCGCCCTTCGCGTCATAGGAAAGATCGCCCAGCACCGTCTTGAACGGGCCATTCGCCTTGAGAGCCTTGGCAACTTCCATCGGATCGTTCGACTTGGCGGCTGTGGCGGCTCCCGCGATAGCCTGCATGGCGGCGTAGGAGTAGAGCGTGTAGGCCTCCGGCTCGAAGCCCTGCGCACGGAACTTCTCAACGAGTTCCTTGTTCGCCGGGATCAGACGCGGATCCGGGCCGAACGTGTTCAACGTGCCCGCAACCGCGTCGCCCGCGATTGAGGCCAGCTCGTTCGACACGATGCCGTCGCCGGAAACCAGCGTGGCCTTGAGGCCCTGGTCAGCCACCTGGCGGATGATCAGGCCGGCTTCGGTGTGCAGACCACCCCAATAGATGATGGAAACGCCGGCTTGCTTCATCTTGGCGATCAGCGCCGAGAAGTCCTTGTCGCCGACATTGACGCCTTCGTACATGACTTCCGTCACGCCGGCAGCGTTCATCGCCTTCTTGGTTTCGTCGGCAAGACCTTGACCGTAAGTCGTCTTGTCGTGGATGACCGCGATCTTGGCATCCTTGAAGTTCGACGCGAGGTAAGCGCCGGCGATGCTGCCCTGCTGGTCGTCACGTCCGCAGGTGCGGAACGTGTTCCACATGCCGCGTTCGGTGAACTTCGGATTGGTCGCGGCCGGTGTGATCTCGAGGATACCGTTTTCCGCGTAGACTTCCGATGCCGGGATCGAAACGCCCGAGTTGAAGTGGCCGACCACGAACTTGACGCCGTCGCCGACGAACTTGTTGGCGACCGAGATGCCCTGCTTCGGATCGGAGACGTCGTCGCCGACGGTGAGCTTGATCTGCTCGCCGTTGATGCCGCCGGCCGCATTGATGTCGGCGACAGCCTGTTCGGCGCCCTTCTGCAGCTGCGCGCCGAAGGCGGCATTCGGACCGGTGATCGGACCGGCGACGCCGACCAGGATGTCAGCCCACGCGCTTCCGCTGAACGCGACGAGCGCGGTCAGGGCGACGGCGGACAAAAGTGATTTTCTCATGTAAAACGCTCCCATTTACAGAGTGGGCGTGGATGATGCTTTCATGCGATGCCCACTTTTACTCGCAGAAAACGTACTTTGCCGATTTTCAGGCACTTGTCACGCCGATTCATCCCCGAAACGGCGTTAATGATGAACATCAACCTTTTGGTTTCCAACTCAAAAGCGATGCTCTTTCGTAGAGCCAGCTATACTGTGTCACCATCTGATTGGTGCGCGTGTATTGATAGCCGATGAAGCCCAATATCATCAGGACGATGGTATCGACGATGTAGTACTGCAGCGAGAACATCGTGCCGTCGAACAGCGCGTGATGGATGAACCTTACGGCGATGCCGAGGCCGAGCATGTAAGCGAACAACTGGACGAAGCTGCGCCATGTCTGGGCGCAGGCCTTGCCCGTCATCCAGGCCGCCCAGCCGCCAAGCAGGCAGGTGACGAAGAAGAACTGCCAGACCGAGGGTTCCTCATAGAGAATGCCCTGCATGATGAAGACTCCTGAACTCAGTGATGGCCGCCTTCGAGATAGGCGGCACGCACGTCCGGATCGGCGAGCAGCTCCTTGCCGGTGCCGCTCATCGTCACATTGCCGTTGACCATGACATAGCCCCGCGTGGCGAGTTTCAGCGCGCCGAAGGCGTTCTGCTCGACCAGGAACACCGTCAGCCCCTGCGTGCGGTTCAACTCGCGGATGGCGTCGAATATCTGCTTGACGATCAGCGGCGCCAGGCCCAGCGACGGCTCGTCGAGCAGGAGCAGCTTCGGCCGCGCCATCAGCGCGCGCGCGATCGACAGCATCTGCTGCTCGCCGCCCGACAGCGTGCCGCCGCGCTGGGCAATGCGTTCCTTCAGGCGCGGAAACAGCGTGAACACCTTCTCGGCGTCCTCGTCGTAATGCTGGAGGTTGTCGAGGCTGGCGCCCATCTGCAGGTTTTCCATCACCGTCATGCGCGGGAAGATGCGCCGGCCCTCCGGCGACTGGGCGATGCGCATGCGCGCGATCTCATGGGTCGGCAGCTGGGTGATGTCGGTGCCGGCGAAGGTGATGGTACCCGCCCGCGCCCGTGGAGCACCAAAAATGGTCATCATCAGCGTCGACTTGCCGGCGCCGTTGGCGCCGATCAGCGCCACGATCTCGCCCTGCTTGACGGTGACATCGACGCCGTTCAGCGCCCTGATGTTGCCGTAGTAGGTCTGGACACCCCTAATATCGAGCAGCGTTGTGCCGGCCATCACTTGCGCCCTCCGCGCTTGCCCGCCGCAGGCGTTGCAGAGACATGGCTTGTCTCCACCTTCCCAGCATCGACGCGACGCGAAAATTCCGTCTCCTTGCCAGCGGCAAGAATCTTGGCCTGGCCAACCCAGTCCTCGCGCGCAATGCGCCCGTCGAAGGCCAGATAGGCTTCGACGGCGACGACGTCGGCCTTCTTCCATGCCGCGATCTGGTCGAAATGGAAGATGCCGTGCTGGTTGAGCTTCTTCTCGTTGACCGTGCCGATGCCCTTGATGCGGGTCAGATTGTCGGCCTTGCCGCCGCGCGGTGCTGTGAGGCGGTTCGAAACGCCCGCGGCCTTTTTGGCCGGTGCCTTGGTGGCTGGCTTTGCAGCGGCAGAAGATTTCGCGCTGGGTTTGGCTGCGGCAGGCTTCGAGCTTGGCTTGCTTGCTGCGGCACTCGACCTTGCATCGAGCTGCCCGGCTTTCGAGGCGCCCTTCGACACCGTGACGCGTTCGCCTTCGCTATGGCCGACCGTGTCGGTTACCGGCCCGGCGAGATACGAAGATGATGTGCCCGGCCCGTGCGCCGAATCCGGGCCCGTATCCAGTTGCTCGATGACGTCTTCGTCGCCGACCTCCGTCAGCACAGTCTCGACTTCCTCGTCTTCGACCCCGAGATAAGCGGCGATGACACGCGGGTCGGTGCGTACCGCTTGCGGACTGCCGTCCGAGATCTTGCGCCCGTATTCGAGCACCACGACATGGTCGGAAATCTGCATGACCACCGCCATGTCGTGCTCGATCAGCAAGATTGAGGTGCCGGTGTTGTCTTTGATGTCCATCAGGAGCTCATTGAGCGCCATCGATTCCTTCGGATTGAGGCCGGCGGCCGGTTCGTCGAGGCAGAGCAGCTCCGGACCCGTGCACATGGCCCGCGCGATCTCCAGGCGCCGTTGCGCGCCGTAGGGCAGATCGCCGGCCGGATCGTCGGCTCGGTCGACGAGATTGGCCTTTTCCAGCCAGTGTCTCGCCACGTCGACCGACTCGGCCGACGCTGTCCGGTAGCCGGCGAAGCCGAACAGGCCGAGGATGGTGTAGCCGGATGCCTTCATCAATTTGTTGTGCTGCGCCACCAGCAGGTTCTCCAGCAGCGTCATGCCCGAGAACAGACGAATGTTCTGGAAAGTGCGCGCCACCTTGGCGCGCGCCGGGATCTCATGATTCGGCAGGCGTTCAAGCAGATAGCTCGAGCCGTCGCGCCGATTGAGCGTGAGCATGCCTTCCGACGGCTTGTAGAAACCGGTGATGCAGTTGAACACGGTGGTCTTGCCGGCGCCGTTCGGCCCGATCAGCGCGGTGATCTCGCCGCGCTTGGCCTGGAAGGTCAGGTCGCCGATGGCAACGAGACCGCCGAACTTCATCGACAGATGCTCGACCTGCAGGATGGCATCGTTCATGGATAGGCTCGCATCACTCATCAGCCGTGGCCTTCCTTGGTGAAGGAGCCGGATACAGCCCTGCTCTCCTTGAGGAAGGCTGTCGGTTCACGGCTGCCGACGAAGCCGCGCGGCTTCCAAACCATGACGATGACCATGGCTATACCGAACAACAGCATGCGGTAGAGTTCCGGGGTGAAATCTGGACCGAAGACCTGCTTCAGGAAATCGAGTTCGCGCAGCGCCTCGGTGCCGCCGATCATCACCATGGCGGCGACGGCGATGCCGACCAGCGAGCCCATGCCGCCGAGCACGACGATGGCGAGGATGATCGCCGATTCCAGGAAGATGAAGGATTCCGGGCTGACGAAACCTTGCCGCGCGGCGAAGAACGAGCCGGCAAAGCCGCCGAACATGGCGCCGGTGGCAAAGGCGGTGAGCTTGGTGGTGGTGGTGTTGATGCCGAGCGAGCGGCAGGCGATCTCGTCCTCTCGCAGCGCTTCCCAGGCGCGGCCGACGGGCATGCGCCTGAGCCTTATAGTGACGAAGGCGGTGAGCAGGCAGAGCCCGAGGATCAGGTAGTAGAGGAAGATCTTGTAGTAGGCGCCCGACTGGGCGATGTCGAGCACCTTGGCGATATAGTTTTCGTCCGCGACGTTGAACGACATCAGCCCGAAGAAAGAGACCTTCGGGATACCGGAAATACCGGCCGAGCCGTTGGTGACCTCGCGCCAGTTGATCAGCACGAGACGAATGATCTCGCCGAAGGCCAGCGTCACGATCGCCAGATAGTCGCCGCGCAGGCGCAGCACCGGAAAGCCCAAAAGCACGCCCCAGAAGGCGGCCATGGCCCCGGCGGCCGGCAGCAGGATCCAGAACGACAGACCAAAATGCGTGCCGAGCAGCGCATAGGCATAGGCGCCGACGGCGTAGAACGCGACATAGCCGAGGTCGAGCAAGCCGGCGAGGCCAACGACGATATTCAGCCCCCACGCCAGCATCACATAGATCAGGATCTGGATGCCGAAATTGTCGACCCATTTCAGCGAGCCCTGAAAGCCGCCCACCATCGATCCGCTGTACACCGCAAGCACCAGCACGACGACGACAGGATAAATCGCCAATGCGGCGATGCCCAATGCCGAGAAGTGGGCATGGATGAAGCTGCGGAAATAGAACAGCACCGAGGCGAGGGCATAGATGATCGCCAGCGCTCGCGCGAACCGTGCGTAACCGGCAAGACCCGGCCCCAGCAAATCATCGAGGGAGCCGGCCAGAAGAGCAAGCACGGCAACAATCACGATGGCCGCGATGAAATACGGCAACCGGAAGAACCGCGTCGCCGCGCTCTCCGGCAACAGGCCGGTGGCGATGTCGACGACCTTCTGGCTGGCCAGGAAGGGTTGGCCATAGGCGACATAGACAAAGCGCCCGACCATGGTCAGTACAACCACGGTAAAGAGAAGCCACCAGCGCTGTACGAGGATCAGTTCGTTCGAGATGTTCTGATCGGTCCTCAGGCCAATGAACAGCACGAACAGGCCGAGCGCGATGGCGCCGGCATAAAGCGCCTCGCGCGTGGCGCGCTGCACAGGGGTGGCGACGATGTCGCGCTCCGGAGATACGGTGCCGACCATGATCTCAGACCTTTTCGACTTCTGGCCGGCCCAGAATGCCGGAAGGCAGGAAGATCAACACGATCGCCAGGATGGAGAAGGCGGCGACGTCCTTGTAGTCGATCGAGAAATAGGCCGACCACATGCTCTCGATGAAGCCGATCATCAGCCCGCCGAGCACGGCGCCGGGCAGCGAGCCGATGCCGCCAAGCACGGCCGCGGTGAACGCCTTCACGCCGGGCGTGAAGCCGTCGGAGAAGGCAATGACACCGTAATACATCAGGAACAGCGTGCCGGCGACGGCGGCAAGGGCCGCGCCCATGACGAAGGTGATCGAGATGGTGCGGTCGACGTCGATACCGAGCAGCGCCGCCATCTTGCGGTCCTGCTCGCACGCTCTTTGCGCTCGACCAAGCGAGGTCTTGTTGACCAGGTACCAGAACAGCGCCAGCAGCAGCGCGGTGACGACGACGATGATGATCTGCTTCAGCGATACGCTGATGCCCTCGATATTGTAGACCTTGGACACCATCGGCGGGATCGGCTTGTTGCGCGGCCCTTGCGTCACCTGGACGAAGTTGGACAGCGCGATCGACATGCCGATAGCGGTGATCAGCGGCGCCAGCCGGAACGAGCCGCGCAAGGGCCGGTAGGCCACCTTCTCGATCGTCCAGTTATACAGGCTGGTCAGCAGCATCGCGACGATCATCATGACCAGGAGCGCGATCACCACCGGCACCGAATAGAACAACGCACCGAGGATAAGGAAAACGATGAGGGCGGTGAAGGCGCCGATCATGAAGATGTCGCCATGGGCGAAATTGATCATGCCGATGATGCCGTAGACCATCGTATAGCCGATCGCTATCAGTCCATAGATCGATCCCAGCGTCAGCCCGTTGATAAGCTGCTGGACAAAATACTGCATGCTGTCGTGGCTCCCCTGGAATGTCGCCCATGCAGACGCATTCCTTTTCGTATTTCCCCTAGTCGTAAAGTTTCGAGCCCGGATTGCAACGTCATTTTTTAATCGTCATGCGTGATTTTGAAGCACGCCACTCGGATTGCCCGTTCTTTCCCTTCCGGCCTCTGGACTATCGCGGACCCTATCATTGGCATAACGCAATGTCTTTGACGATTCGGCGTCAAAATGCACGTCGTTTCGAAGGAATCGCCGTCAAAATAAGTTGATGAGCGGGATCGTTGCGCCGCCGACGCAGTCGATCTTTGCGTTCCATTCGTTTCCCTTGGGTCAAGATCCTCTCTATTTGACGACGAATCCGTGCGCGAACGGATCGCGGTCGTCGATGAAGATCGTGTTCAATCCGGTCATGCGCGCCCAGCCGCCGATCGAGGGAATGATCGCCTGCTTGCCTGCCACCGTGACTTCCTTCTCGACCCTGCCCTTGAACAGCGAGCCGATGATCGATTCATGGACGAAATCGTCGCCGGCTCTAAGCTTGCCCTTGGCGTGAAGCTGCGCCATCCGCGCCGAGGTTCCGGTGCCGCAAGGCGAGCGGTCGATCGCCTTGTCGCCGTAGAAGACGGCGTTGCGCGCATCGGCTTGGCTGTCGGTCGGCGCCCCTGTCCACAGCATATGCGACAGCCGGTCGATGCCGGGATTGTCGGGATGCACGAATGAGTATTTCTCGTTGAGCCGCTGCCGCACCACCGGGCTCCAGGCGATGAGGTCGCCGGCGGAATGCTCGGCCATGTCGCGATAGTTCTTCTGCGGCTCGACGATGGCGTAGAAATTGCCGCCATAGGCGACATCGACACTGATCTCGCCGAGCTGCGGACATTCGACCGTCAGACCCTCGGCATAGAGGAAGGACGGCACGTTGGTGATGCGCACCTCCTCGACATAGTCGCCGACCTGTTTGTACTCGGCGGTGACCAGGCCGGCCGGCGTGTCCAGCCTGAGCAAACCCGGCGTCTTCGGCTTGATCAGCCCATGCTCGATGGCCATCGTCACCGTGCCGATGGTGCCGTGGCCGCACATTGGCAGGCAGCCCGAGGTTTCGATGAACAGGAGGGCGATGTCGCAGTCGGGCCTCGTCGGCGGATAGAGGATGGAGCCGGACATCACATCATGGCCGCGCGGCTCGAACATCAGCCCGGTGCGGATCCAGTCATATTCGGCCAGGAAATGCGCGCGCCGCTCCATCATCGTCGCGCCCTGGAGCAGCGGCCCGCCGCCGGCGACAAGCCGCACGGGATTGCCGCAGGTGTGACCGTCGATGCAAAAGAAGGAGTGGCGCGCCATTTCGAGATCCCGTCAGAAGCGGTTCGGAGAAAACGGAGAAAGATCAAACACCGGATTTTGGCCGAGAATGAGATCGCGGATCAAGCGTCCGGTGGCAGCCGCCTGGGTCAGGCCGAGATGGCCGTGGCCGAAGGCATAGACTATCGTGCCGGTCTGCCTGGCGCCACCGATCACCGGCAGCGAATCCGGCAGCGACGGCCGAAACCCCATCCATTCGCGCCCCCCGGCCGGATCAAGCCCCGGCAGGAATTTTTGTGCCTTGTCGAGCAGCGCTTTCGAGCGGGCGTAGTTGGGCGACCGCTTAATGCCGCCGAGCTCGACCGCACCGCCGACGCGCACACCGGTTTCAAGCGGGGTGACGACGAAGCCATGGCCGGAGAAGATCAGTTGCCGCTTCACGTCGAAGGCGGTCTTCGGCAGGGTCGTGTTGTAGCCGCGCTCGGTTTCGAGCGGGATGCGGTCGCCGAGATGTTTCGCCAGGAGATGCGACCACGCGCCAGCGGCGATGACGAGGCATTTTGCCTGCCGCGCCGTGCCGTCGGCCAGCGTCAATGTCGCGCCATCCTGCCCCGCTCCGACACGGTCGATCCGAGCCTTTTCGAAACGCGCGCCGTTCTTCTCGGCATAGGCCCAGATCGCCTTGCCCAATGATTTCGGGTCCGTAACGGTCTTCCATCCCGGCACGAAAGTGCCCTTGACGAAGCGCGGCGACAGGCCCGGCTGCAAGGCGGCGAGCGCATCGCCCTCGACATGGCTGAAGCCGATGCCGAAGCGCTGCCTCGCCGCCCAGCCGGGCAGCGACGCCTTGAACTCGGCCTCGTTCTCGTAAAGTTCGAGCGAGCCGTCCTCGCGCAGCATGTTTCCGGTGCCCGAGCGCGCCATCAGCCCGGCCCATTCGGCCTCGGCGAGCCGCATCATGCCTGCCTGCGCCGCGAGGCTGGCCTCGTAGCGGTCGGTTCGCCCGGCGCGCCAGAAGCGGACAAGCCAGGGCAGCAGCTTCGGCAGGTAGGCGGGCGGGATGCTGAGCGGGCCGAGCGGGTCGGCAAGCCATTTCGGCAGATGCCTGATCATGCCCTTGTGGGCCAGCGGCAGCACATCGGAAAAGGCCAGAGCGGCGGCATTGCCAGAACTCGTCTCCTCGCAGATCCCCGTCCGATCGAAGATCGTGACGTTTCGCCCTGCCTCGGCCAGATAGGCGGCGACACAGACGCCGATGATGCCGCCGCCGATAATGGCGATGTCTTCCCCTTCTCCCCGTTCACGGGGAGAAGGTGCTCGAAGGGCGGATGAGGGGCGGCTCCCCGCTTTTGCCGACTTGGAAATTCCTTGCACGTGGGCGCTGCCCCTCATCTGGCTGCCGCCATCTTCTCCCGTAAAACGGGAAGAAGAGAGCTTGCCTCAAAACGTCGGCAGCTCCGGCCTTGCCGCCAGCGCATCCCTGACGATCTTTTCGACCGTCCTGCGGCGCTCGCCCGACAATGGCTGGCGCGGCATGCGCACGCGGTCGTTGGTGCTGATCGCCAAGACTTCGGCGAGCTTGATGTTCTGCACCAGATAGGTCGAGACGTCGAGGTCGAGCAGCGGCCGGAACCAGCGGTAGATTTTCAGTGCCTCCTCGCGGCGACCCTGCTTCATCAACTGGTAGATGGCGACCGTCTCGCGCGGAAACGCGGTGACCAGCCCCGCCACCCAGCCGATGGCGCCGACCGACAGCGCCTCGAACGCCAGATTGTCGACGCCGGTGAACAGGTCGTAGCGGTCGCCGAAGCGGTTGATGATCTCGGTCGAGCGGCGGATGTCGTCCGAGGATTCCTTGATGGCGACAAAGCGCTTGTCCTTCGCCAGCTCCTCCATCTGGTCGACGGTAACGTCGACACGATAGGCAAGCCGGTTGGAATAGATCATCACCGGCAGGTCGCCGGCCTCGGCGACAGCGCGCAGTGCGGCGACCGTCTCCTCCTCATTGGTGTGGTAGATCGGGCTCGGCACCACCATCAGCCCGTTGGCGCCCTCTTTCGCGGCGCGGCGCGCGATCGCCGCCGCCTCGCGCGTGCCGGCTTCGTTGACCGTCAGCAGAACCGGCTTGTTGCCTGCGATCTTCTGCGCGGTCTTCAGCACGTCGATCTTCTCGTCATGTGACAGCATCGGCCCTTCGCCGAGCGAGCCGCAGACGATGATGCCGTCGCAGCCGGCCTCCATCTGCAGCGCAAAGCAGCGCTCCATCTCGCCATGGTCGAGACGATCGTCCTCAGTGAATTTGGTCGTGACGGCGGGGAAAACTCCGGTCCACATGGTGGTCGCTCCATCTGATATATCAGTCGTATATTTATTAAGAAACGGACTGTCAACACGGATTTCGCTATGATATATCGAAAATATATCAGGAGCTCACCTTTGATATTCAGTGACACAAGCCCGGCATTCGAGCCTGCGGCGGCGAAAGCCTACCGTGTGCTCGAGCATATGATCGTGACGCTCGAACTGGCGCCTGCAAGCTTCATCACCGAGGGCGCCCTGATCGACAGGCTCGGGCTTGGCCGCACGCCGGTGCGCGAGGCGATCCAGCGACTGGCTTGGGAAGGACTGCTGGATGTCCGGCCCCGTGCCGGCATCGCCATTGCCCCGCTCCATCCCGGCGACTGGTTGCGCGTCCTCGATGCGCGGCGTGGCATCGAGGTGGTTCTCGCCCGCTCGGCCGCCCGCTTCGTCACCCGTGAAGCCGCTGACCTGTTTCACGATGCGGCACTGGCCATGCAGAAAGCGGTGATATCAGGCAATGTGCTGGCCTTCATTCAAGCCGACAAGGCGCTCGACGAGGCGCTGGCGCTGGCTGCCGACAACCCCTTCGCCGCACGGCTGGCCGCCCCCTTGCAGACCCACAGCCGCCGCTTCTGGTTCCGCTACAAGGCCGAAACCGGGCTCGCCGAATCGGCCGAGCACCACGTCGCGCTGATCCGCTCGATCCTCGCCGGCGACGAAGATGCTGCCGCTAAAGATGCCAAGCGCCTGATGGCGCTGCTACGCGGCCATGCCGAGACGGCCGCTACGCGCTGAGACCGCTCATCCGATCAATGTGTCCTGACCGTCATGCGTCCTGGTCGGCCGGGATCACCACGTTTTCCCAATGTTCGCCGGCCGCGACGATGCAGCTTCTGCCGGCGACATCGGTGACGATGATCGTCCAGCTTCCGGTCTCGGCGACAAAAACTTCCATGATCGCCACTTGACCGATCAGCCCGAAAGCAAACTGTCTTTCCTGGAAATTCTCAGTCAGGTGGGCGACGAGATCGCCATGTTCAACGCAGTACTGATATTGGGCGCTTGCGGCGTTCGTACCCGCCGCCAATGCGCCAGCAAGAACCAGGGTTTTCACCCAACCCAATAGCGATTTGCGTGCCATAGGGCACCTCCTTTGCCATCACGTCCGGCAAAGGGAGACGCCTCATTTTGCCGAAACGATCCAGGCCGGTTCCGACGTCATCACCATCGCGTCGTTCCTTTCCGTGTTCCGGTCTGTCATCAGCGGGGACGATTTTTGATGTTCCCACTATGTTCCATATATGGTGTCGGCAACGAAAAAGCGCAAGCAGGCGCCCGCAGCGGGCGCCTGTGGATCCGTTTCAAGGTGATCGCAGAGAACCGCGGCCTGCGCGGCTATGCCGAAACCGCGGCCGCAGCAAAAAAAGGGCCACGCTCAGGTGCCTGGCAGCGCCGCTGTCGTCACCGCGCTCTCCCAGCCTTCACCCACCGAAACCACGCAGCTTTGACCGCGTGTGTCGCTGGCGAGGATGGTCCAGGTGCCTTGGTCGGAAACGAAGACTTCAACGATCACATTCCGATTGACGACGCCGAGCGCGGTCGGATTTTCACGGAACTTCTCGCCGAGCGCCTTGATCATGTCGGCTCGTGCCGCGCATTGTTCGGCCGCCATTGCCGGGGCGGCGGAAAACGCCGCCGCGGCGGCGCAAAGTATCGTCACCATAAGACGTGTCATCTGACACCTCCCTTGCGCCGACCGATGCCCCCGCAGCTGTCGCCAGCGCCGTTGGTTGATCTGCCGCGCCTCCTTCGCGGCAGGATTGCAAGTTAAGACTTCTGCTGCCCGCCCGGTTCCATCACATTAGCGTTCAGGAATATATGGGCCGCGACCGGTCAGCAAAAAGGCCCGGTCTCTAGCCGGGCCTCTTCGTCTTCAATCTGAATCCGGAACCGTCCGGCTAGTTCATCGTCGGGATGACGAACTCTGCCCCATCTTTCACACCTGACGGCCAGCGCGAGGTCACCGTCTTGGTCTTGGTATAGAAACGGAACGCGTCCGGTCCGTGCTGGTTGAGGTCGCCGAAGGAGGACGCTTTCCAGCCGCCGAAGGTGTAGTAGGCGATCGGCACCGGGATCGGCACATTGACACCGACCATGCCGACCTGGACCCTCGAGGCGAAGTCGCGCGCCGCATCGCCGTCGCGGGTGAAGATGGCGACGCCGTTGCCCATTTCGTGGTCGTTGGCGAGTTTGATCGCGTTCTCATAGGTCGGCGCGCGCACCACCGAGAGCACCGGCCCAAAGATCTCTTCCTTGTAGATGCGCATGTCTGATGTCACGTTGTCGAACAGGCAGCCGCCCATATAGTAGCCGTTCTCGTAGCCCTGCATGGAAAAGCCGCGGCCGTCGACGACCAGCTTAGCGCCTTCCTTGACACCGGTGTCGACATAACCTTTGACCCGCTCCAGCGCCTGCGCCGTCACCAGCGGGCCGAAATCGGCGGATGAATCCGTCGAGGGACCGACCTTCAGGCTTTCCACCCGCGGCACTAGCTTTTCCATCAGCCGGTTGGCGGTATCGTTGCCGACCGGGACAGCGACGGAAATCGCCATGCAGCGCTCGCCGGCCGAGCCGTAGCCGGCGCCGATCAGTGCGTCGACGGTCTGGTCCATGTCGGCGTCGGGCATGATGATCATGTGGTTCTTGGCGCCGCCGAAGCACTGCACGCGCTTGCCCGAGGCGGTGCCGCGCGAATAGATGTAGTGGGCGATCGGCGTCGAGCCGACAAAGCCGATGGCCTTGATATCGGGGTCGTCGAGGATGGCATCGACCGCCTCCTTGTCGCCGTTGACGACGTTGAGGATGCCCGCCGGCAGGCCGGCCTCGATGAACAGCTCCGCGATGCGCAACGGCACGCCCGGGTCGCGCTCCGAAGGCTTCAGGATGAAGGCGTTGCCGCAGGCGATGGCCGGCGCGATCTTCCACAACGGGATCATCGCCGGAAAATTGAACGGCGTGATGCCGGCGACGACGCCGAGCGGCTGGCGCATCGAATAGACGTCGATGCCGGGGCCGGCGCCATCGGTGAACTCGCCCTTCATCATATGCGGCGCGCCGATGCAGACCTCGACCACTTCCAGCCCGCGCTGGATGTCGCCCTTGGCGTCGGCGATGGTCTTGCCGTGCTCGCGCGCCAGAATGTCGGCCAGCGAATCATACTCTTTGGCGACCAGTTCGAGGAACTTCATCAAGACGCGCACGCGCCGCTGCGGGTTGGTCGCTGCCCAGCCGGGCTGCGCGGCCCTGGCGTTTTCCACCGCCGCGCGCAGTTCCGCCTGCGAAGCCAGCGCCACCGTGCCGCGCACCGTGCCGTCCATCGGCTGCATGACATCCTGCTTGCGGCCGCTGGTCCCAGCGACACGCTTGCCGCCGATGAAATGACCGTATTCGATCATGATCTCTCTCCCTGTATTTGTGATGCGGCATTGTCCGCCTTTGCGCGACCGATGGCAACGCGAGCGAAAACGCAACCGTTGTGCGTAAAATAGATAGCAATTGACGGCAGAACATCAATTCTCGCAAATAGTAAGGATGCAGGTCCCTAGCAGCAAGGATTGAGAGATGAGTTCCTTCGCGCCCCCCTCTGTCCTACTGGACATCTCCCCCACGAGGGGGGAGATTGGCTGTCATCCCCGCTTTCGCCAACCCGCAACGCTGCAAGAAAGTCGCCGCCGGAGCGGCCGGCCGATCTCCCCCCAAGTGGGGGAGATGTCCGGCAGGACAGAGGGGCGCGCCCTAGAGCGCTGCCGTAATCGGCGTCATACGGACCATTCCCATGAACTGGGATGACGTCCGCATCTTCCTCGCCGTGGCGCGGGCCGGCCAAATCCTCGGCGCGGCTAAGCGGTTGGAGCTCAATCACGCCACTGTCTCGCGCCGGATCGCCGCACTTGAGGATGCGCTGCGCACAAAACTCTTTCGCCGGCTTACCACCGGTAGCGAGCTGACGCCGTCGGGCGAGCGCTTCCTCGACATCGCTGAGCGCATGGAAGGCGATATGATCGCCGCGCGCTCGACCGTGGCGGGCGAAGGCGACGATGTCTCCGGCACCGTGCGCATCGGCGCGCCTGATGGCTTCGGCGTCGCCTTCCTGGCCAAACGCCTCGGCGCACTGACGGCGCTTCACCGCGAACTTACCATCCAGCTGGTGCCGGTGCCGCGTTCCTTCTCGCTGTCCAGGCGCGAGGCCGACATCGCCATCACCGTCGAGCGGCCGACCGAAGGCAGGCTGGTGGCGGGCAAGCTGGTCGACTACACGCTCGGCCTGTTCGCGTCCCAGGCCTATGCCGAAGCGCATGGCCTGCCCCAAACGCCCGCCGAGCTCGGGCGGCACACGCTGATCGGCTATGTGCCGGACCTCATCGTCAGCCCCTCGCTCGACTATGCGGCCGAGTTCAGCGCCGACTGGCGCACCAGCTTCGCCATCTCCTCGGCGCTCGGCCAGGCCGAAGCGGTGCGCTCCGGCGCCGGCATCGGCATCCTGCACACCTTCGTCGCCCGCTCGATGCCGGAACTGGTGGCTGTCGACATCGTCGCGCCCATCCGCCGTGCCTACTGGCTGGTCTATCACGAATCGGTCAGGCCGCTGCGCCGCGTCCAGATCGTCGCGAGCTTCATCACCAAGGCAGTGGAACGGGAGCGGGGATTGTTCGTCTGACGAGATTCACCCGACCCATTGAAATTGTGATGTCCCCAAAACACTGCGCAGTTTTGGGGCGAAGTCACCGCCCTCAAAGGCCGGGCTCGATGAAGGAAGCCTTCTGGTCCTACCGCTGGTATCGCTCCGGTCCGAGATCGCGGACATTGATGTCCGGTACCCGGTTGGAGATGATGTCGGCCAGCACCTTGGCCGAGCCGCAGGCCATGGTCCAGCCGAGCGTGCCGTGGCCGGTGTTGAGATAGAGGTTGGAAAATTCGGTGCGGCCGATCAGCGGCGGCCCGTCCGGCGTCATCGGCCGCAACCCGCACCAGAAACTCGCTGACCGCATGTCGCCGCTGCCTGGAAATAGGTCGCCGACCGAATGTTCTAGCGTGCGCCGCCGCGTTTCATGCAGCCTCAGGTCGAAGCCGGAAATCTCCGCTGTGCCGCCGACCCGGATGCGATCGCCGAGCCTGGTGATCGCCACCTTGTAGGTCTCGTCCATCACTGTCGACACCGGTGCTGCGACAGCATCCTTGATCGGCAGGGTGATCGAATAGCCCTTGACCGGATAGACCGGTATGGACCGTCTCAGCATGCGCATGAACTTGGCCGAATAGCTGCCCATCGCCATCACATAGGCGTCGGCAGTCTTCCAGCCCTTGCTGGTATTGATGTTGGCGATACTGTTGCGCTTGCGGATGATGCGCCTGATCGACATGTCGTATTCGAAGGTGACGCCGCGCGCCACGCAGAGCTCGGCCAGACGGTCGGTGAACATCTTGCAGTCACCGGTTTCGTCGCCCGGCAGCCGCAGGCCGCCGACGAATTTTTCACGCACCCCTGCCAGCCCCGGCTCGGCCGCTATGCAGCCGTCGGGATCGAGAATCTCGTAAGGAACGCCATATGTCTTGAGCACCTCGACATCGCCTGACGTGCCGTCGAGCTGCTGTTGCGTGCGAAAAAGCTGCAGCGTTCCCTTGGCGCGTTCATCATAGGCGATGCCGGTCGCCTCGCGCAGCGCCTTCAGCGTGTCGCGGCTGTATTCGGCCAGCGGCACCATGCGCGCCTTGTTCACCGCATAGCGCTCGGCCGTGCAGTTGCGCAGCATCCTGACCAGCCATAGCCACATATGCGGATCAAGAGTCGGCCGCACCACCAGCGGACCATGCTTCATCAACAGCCATTTGATCGCCTTCAACGGGACGCCGGGACCGGCCCAGGGCGAGGCGTAGCCGGGCGAGATCTCGCCGGCATTGGCAAAGCTGGTTTCCAGCGCCGGGCCCTTCTGGCGGTCGATCACCGTCACTTCATGGCCGGCCTCGGCGAGATAATAAGCGGTGGTGACTCCGATAACGCCGCCGCCCAGCACGAAGATCTTCATCGCATAGCTCTCCAGAACGACGTCTCGTCAGGGGTTTGGGGCGCGGCATCGTGGCTTCTGTCTGCCGGATTTTACGGCGTCCGCCAAGTGCCCAAGCATGTCGCCCAAAAGTATGCAGCGGTTTTGGGACAACGGCATGCATAAAAAAGCCCGCGCGCTATCCATTCACATAGCGCCGGTCACATAGCGCCGGTGAAAGCGGTGTCCGAGGCTGGTCAGGATTTCATAGCCGATGGTGCCGGCATGGCCGGCCGCCTGATCCACCGTCTGCGACGGCCCGATCAGCTCGACGAGATCGCCCGCCTTTAGCCTGTCGGGCGGCAGGGCCGAAATGTTGAGAACGATCGAATCCATCGATACGCGTCCGAGGAAGGGCAGCGGCACATTTTCGAACCAGGCGGCTGAGGCCGCGCGACGATGCCAGCCATCGGCATAGCCAAGCGAGATCGTTGCTGCGGCCAGCGGTTCGGTCACGTGAAAAATATGGCCATAGCCGACGCCGGCTCCCCTATCGAGGCTGCGCGTCTGAATGACCTTTGCCTGAAGCCGCACCACCGGCAGCATCGGATTTTCCTCCGCTGGCATCGGATTGATGCCGTAGAGCGCCGCACCGGGCCGGGCGAGGTCGTAATGAAAGGGCTGCCCAAGAAAGATGCCGGAGGAATTGGCGAGCGAGGCCGGCGCCTTTGGCAGCATCCTGCGCAGCCGCTCGAATTCCAGCCGCTGCTGCTCGTTGGCCGGATGCTTGGGCTCGTCGGCGCGAGCAAGATGGCTCATCACAAAGGTGACGTCGATACCGTCGAACGCCTGCGGATCGGCAGCGACGGCCTCCACCTCCGCTGCCGCCATGCCGAGCCGCGACATGCCGCTGTCGACCTGGATTGCAGCTTTAAGCGTGCGGCCGGCCCGCTGCGCCGCCGCGCGCCAGGCGGCGAGTTGGCCGACGCTGTTGATGACCGCGCCCAGCTTCGCTTCGACCGCTTCGCTTTCAGCGCCCGGCTGAATGCCGTTCAGCACATAGATCGCCGGCCGTGAGCCGAGCGCCTGGCGCAGCAAGACACCTTCGACCAGATGCGCGACAAAGAAAATGTCGCAGCCCTCGGCCGCCAGCGCTGCCGCCACTTGGGGCCCGCCGAGCCCGTAGCCGTCGGCCTTGACGACACCCGCGCAGCCGACGCCGCCCAGCCGCGCCTTGAGCCGCCGGTAGTTTTCGCGGATGGCGCCGAGATCGACGGTCAATATGGCGCCGGCCGCTGTCTCGCTGACGGCAACCTTTTCAGAAAGAGATTTTTTGGAGGCGTCGTTCATGCCAACCCCGTCTGCGGCGGATTGGCCATCAATAAGGCCACCGCGCTGACGCGGCAACCGTGGTCGGCGCGACCGCGGCTAGCGCCAAGCTACGCAACCAGATGCCGGAACGCCGCAACCACGTCCTCATAAACCTTGCGCTTGAACGGCACGATCAGGTCGGGCAATTCCTGCATCGGCCGCCATGCCCATTTGTCGAACTCGGCGGTGTGGCCGCCCGGTGGCGGATTGATCTCAATCTCGCTCACGTCGCCGTGAAAGCGGAAGGCGAACCATTTTTGCGTCTGGCCGCGATATCGCCCTTTGAAGGCGATGCCGACCAGATCGGCCGGCAGGTCGTAATATATCCAGTTCGGCGCCTCATCCAGCAGCGAGACCGAGCGCATGCCGGTCTCTTCATACAGTTCCCGCTGCGCCGCCTGCAGCGGTTCCTCGCCCTTGTCGATGCCGCCCTGCGGCATCTGCCAGAGCTGCGTCGTGCCGGCGAATTCGCTATCCGGCTCGGCAATGCGATGCCCGACCCAGACCAGGCCGTCACCATTGAGTATCATCAGTCCGACACAGGGGCGATAAGGCAGCGTCTCGGGATCGACCGGTTTTCTCTTCGCCATGCTCAACCTTTTTCCGGATCCACCGCCACTGCCGAAATCGGCACGATCTCGATGCCGCGCTTCTTGGCCTCGATCACCCAGGACGACACGGTGTCGACCGTCAGGTCGAAGGCCGAGCCGATGCCGACGGCAAAGCCTTTCGCCCGCGCGGTGGCTTCCAGCCCGTCCAGCTTCTTCAATATGGCGCCCCGGTCCTGCACGGCGTCGATCGACGTGTCGCCGGCAATGAAGGGCACGCCGTCCTTCAGTGCTAGGTCGGACGCGAGGCTGCGCGCCGACGAGCCGTCGTCGAGATAGGCCAGGCCGCGCCTGCCGAGTTCGGCCATGAATGGCGCCATCGCCGCCGCATCGGCCGAAAATCGCGCACCCATATAGTTCATGACGCCGGTGTAGTTGGTCATCCGCGACAGCGCCCAGCGCAAGTTCTTCAAATTCTCGTCCGGTGTCGCCGCGACCGTCAGCGTGTTGCGGCCCGGATTGACGTTCGGATAGTCGAACGGTTCGAGCGGCACCTGCATGACGATCTCATGGCCTCTCTGCCGCGCCGCCTGCATCCAGCGGCTGATGCTGTTGCCCTGCGGCGCGAAGCCCAGCGTCACTTCGGCCGGCAGCTTGGCGATGGCCGCCTGCGTGCCGGTCTGCGACACGGCAAGCCCGCCGATGACGATCGCCACGCGCGCGCCGCGCGCACCGGACCACGGCCGCGCATAGACATCGAACGGCCGCCTTCCGTCGGCGGCGCGAACCGGCAACGGGCCGGTCTCACTGGTCTCGATCAGCGCCCTGTCGGGAATATGCGCGATCCTCAGGTTCTGGCCGATCGTCGAAGGGTCGTGGATGACGATGGCCGCGTTGGGCGGACCACCGTCCGCTTCGGTCGGCATATGGATGATCTGCGGCCCACTTATCTTGGGTCCCGCTTGCGCCTGCGGCGCGGGCTCAGTGGCCGGCGCTGCGGATTCGACCACCGCGGTCGTCTTCGGCGTCGAAACGGCGACTTCTTCCGGCTTTCGAAACGGTCTTTCACGCAGCGCAATCGCGCCGGAGACGCCGATCACGGCCAGCACCAGGAGAGTGGCCGTGACCACGCCGGCGCTGATCCTGCGGGCCGCGCGCGGCGGCCGGACGGCCTGTCCGAGCGGGCGTTCGATGTCATTGCCGATGTCAGCCAAGCCGCATCCCCAGCCGCGGTTCCCCCGAATCAAACTGCCGAGGCCTTGCGGCCCCGGCAGCATTACATCGCTTCGATCAGGCGGCCAGACCTGTTTGCCCGGCCGATCGACGTTACTGGTTCAAAACAGCCTTGTCCGGATTCGGCGGGAACGCCGGATCGGTCTTCTCGCCGCGCAGCAACTGCTCGGCAAAGATAAGCTGCAGATCATCCTTCGGCTCCGGCGGCACATAGGCTGCCGAGCCCGAACCGGTATCGCCCTCGTCGGTACCCTTGATGTGGCCCTTGAGGTCCGACTCGCCGCGCGTCAGGTCCCTGCCCTGCAGTTCCGGCGGCAACGGCTGGTCGACCTTGATGTCGGGCGTGATGCCCTTGCCCTGGATCGACTTGCCGGACGGTGTGTAATAGAGCGCCGTCGTCAGGCGCAGCGCGCCGTTCTCGCCGAGCGGGACGATGGTCTGCACCGAACCCTTGCCGAAGGACTGCGTGCCGACCACCGTGGCGCGGCGCAGATCCTGCAGCGCACCAGCGACGATTTCGGACGCACTGGCCGAGCCGCCATTGACGAGCACGACCAGCGGCTTGCCGTCGATGTCGTCGCCGGGCCGCGCGTCGAAGCGGGTGACGTCCTTCGGATCGCGGCCGCGTGTCGAGACGATCTCGCCACGGTTGAGGAAGGCGTCGGACACGCTCACCGCCTGATCGAGGAGGCCGCCCGGATTGAGGCGCAGATCGAGCACGTAGCCCTTGAGCTTTTCGTTCGGCACCTGCTTCTTGATGGTGTCGATGGCATTCTCGAGGTCGTCATGGGTCTTTTCGGTGAAGGAGGTGATCTTCATGTAGCCGATGTCGTTCTCGACCCGGAACTTGACCGCCTTGACCTTGATGATGTCGCGCACCACCGTCAGCTCGATCGGCTTGTCGGCGCCCTGGCGCAGGATGGTGAGCTTGATCGGCGTGTTGACCAGCCCGCGCATCTTCTCGACCGCGTCGTTGAGGCTCAGGCCGCGAACCTCCTCGCCGTCGATCTTGGCAATATAATCGCCGGCAAGCACGCCCGCCTTGGCGGCCGGCGTATCGTCGATCGGCGTGATCACCTTGACCAGGTCGTTCTCCATCGTGACCTCGATGCCGAGGCCACCGAACTCGCCCTTGGTCTGCACGCGCATGTCCTGCGCCTCTTCGGCGTTCATATACGAGGAGTGCGGGTCTAGCGACGTAAGCATGCCGTTGATGGCGTTTTCGACCAGCGACTTGTCGTCGGGCGGCGTCACATACTGCGCCCGCACCCGCTCGAAGATGTCACCGAAGATCGCCAGCTGCTTGTAGGTCTCGGAGCCCGCAGCGTTCGCCGTCGAGCCGGGCGCTCCATAGACCAGGCTCATCGCGGATGCGCCCATTAGCGCACCGGCAAACAGAAGCGACAGTTTCCGCATCATCTCACGTCCTTCCAGACAAACGGTCCGCCCACCATGGGGTCGGATCGACGGGTTTTCCATCCTTGCGGAACTCAACATAGAGCTCCGGCGTGGCATTTCCATTCTTCGATGCCGAGGTGCTCGCCACCCGGGCCTCTCCCATCGCGCCGACCGGCTCTCCTGCGAGCACCGACTGGCCAGACGCGACGCTGATTCTGCTCATCCCCGCCAGAACGACATGATAGCCGTCACCCGCATTCAGGATCAAGAGTTGACCATAGGAGCGAAAAGGTCCCGCATAAAGCACATTTCCGTCCGCTGGCGCGGTAACGATGGCTCCCGATTGTGTCGCAACCATGTCACCGAGCATCACTGCGCCGTTACCGTCGCTGGCCCCGAACCGCCGCTTGATCTTGCCGGTGACGGGCAGCGCGATCTGCCCTTGAAGCGCCGAAAACGGTGCAGCGGCGGTGAGCCGGTTGGCTTCCGGAACAGGCAACGCCGCCAGTTCCGTCTGTGCTGGGGCCGTCTGTGCCGGGCCCTCCTGTGTCGGGGCCTTGTCGGCATCCGCGGTCTTCTGCTCCGCTGCCTTCGCCGCATTGGCCGCCTTGCGGGCCTTGTCGGCCTCGAGCGAGGCGATCAGTTCCTTCAGGCTGCCGGCCTTGGCCGCCAGTGCTGCGGATCGCTGCTTTTCCTCGGCCAGCGCCGTTTGCGTCTCGGCCTCAAGCTTCTGCTTGGCTTCAAGTAGCATGCCGAGCCGCTTCTTTTCCGCCGTCTGCTCGCCGACTGCCGCCGTCAGCCGCGCCCTCTCCGCCTCGATCGAGGCCGTCACCCGCGACTGCTCCTTGAGGTCCGCCACCAGTATCTCGGTCTGCTGGCGCAGTTCCGGCACCACGGCGCCGAGCAGGATGGCGCTGCGTACCGACGACAGCGCGTCTTCCGGCTTGACCAGGATGGCCGGCGGCGGATTGAGCCCCATGCGCTGCAGCGCGGCCAGCACCTCGGCCAAAACGTCGCGTCTAGCGGCCAGCGACGCGCGGATTTTCTGCTCCTCGCCTTTCAGCCCTTCCAGCTTGGCGCCGATGTCCTCGATGTCCTGACCAAGTTTCTGCTCGGTCATCGCCGACTGGATCAGCGCCGCGGTGATAGAGGCATGATCCTTCTTGACGGTCGCCATGTCGGCGGCGAGCTTGGCCAGCCGCTCGGACGAAAGCGTGATCTCCTTCGACACCCGTTCGTATTCGGCGCGGCTTTGGTCCGGATCAGGCGTCATGTCGAGCCTGTTCTGCGCCCGCGCGGCACTGAACGACAGCACGAGCGCCGCCGCTGCCAAGCCGCAGCGTGCGCGCCAAAAGCCCGTTCGCGATTTCCAACCTTCAGACATTGAAGCCCGACTCTATGTGTGGCTTCGTTAACGAACCATCAACCATGTTCGAGAGCCCTGCCGACCGCAAACAGCCTCGTGACGCATTGAGGCGAAAATCCGGGCGGCTCACGCCAATCCACCGGTTTCGGGTGGGAACCTGCAAAGCTCACGAGCGATGATAGGGATGGCCGGACAGGATCGTGGCCGTCCGGTAAAGCTGCTCGCCCAACATGACACGGACCAGTTGGTGCGGCCATGTCAGCGCGCCGAACGACACCATCAGATCGGCCTGATCGCGCAGCGACTGGTCGTGACCGTCGGCACCGCCGATGGCGATGATAAGCGCCTTGCGGCCGCCATCACGCAACAGGCCGATGCGGCCGGCGAAATCCTCGGAGGAAAAGTTCTTGCCGCGCTCGTCGAGCAGCATGAGCGCGGTACCAGGCTGCAACTGCGCCTGCAGTTTCTGGCCTTCCTCGCGCCGGCGCTCGTTGGCGGTCTGGGCGCGGCCCTCCGGAATCTCGACCACACCTGAGAATTCGAGACCCACGGCCGGCCCGCTCTTGGCGAAGCGCTCGAAATATCGGTCGGCGAGCTGCTTCTCGGGGCCGGCTTTCATCCGGCCCACGGCATGAACTGTAATTTTCATCCCTGCCTCGAAGAGCCGCTAATGCATGTCACCAAAAGTGGTCACCGGTTTTTGGAAACGACATGCATCAATCAAATTACGGCTCAGTGGAGGGTCTCTTCCTCGAGGTCCGGCGCTTGCCACATCTTTTCGAGATTGTAGAAGTCGCGGACTTCGGGACGGAAGACATGGACGATAATATCGCCCGAATCGATCAGGACCCAGTCGGCGCCGGCCAGTCCCTCGACGCGCGCCGTGCCGAGGCCGGCATCCTTGAGCGCCTTGAGGAGATGATCGGCGACAGCCGAGACATGACGGTGCGATCGGCCGGACGCGATGACCATATAGTCACCGAGGCTCGATTTTCCCTGAATGTCGATTGAGACGATGTTTTCGGCCTTGGAGTCTTCCAGACTGACAAGGACTGTGTTGATGGCGCGGGACACGGCGTCGTTTACGCTGATCCCGGCCGGCGAAGGCACGATGTCGGCCTTCTTCCGCAGTGCTGTTCTCAGTGTATTTCCTTTCGCAGCAAGAACAACCAAATCACCCTTCAAAGCAGGTGACACTCCTTAGATAGGCAGAGTTGGGTTGCAGTTTCAAGACGGCAACCCTGCCGTGGTCCACGAAGTGCTGTTTCTTCCGGTTCCGCAGAAGAAAAATCGGAACTCTTGCCGCCTTGCTGGGGTTATCGGCGCATTGACCAATCGGATTCCCGCCATGCCTATCGACCCTGAGAATGCCGTTGACACCGTGCAGGCCGGCCTTGCGCAGCTCAGCGCGCTGATCGTCTCGTACTCATTCTCCGCCATCGGCGCCGTCATCCTGCTGGTCCTCGGCTATATCGTCGCCGGCCTCGCGCAGCGCTCGATCTATGCCGGCCTCGGCCATATCCATGGCTTCGACGTGACGCTGCGCCACTTCTTCTCGAGGATCGCCCGCTACGCCATACTGATCCTCGTCGTTATCATGGTGCTCGGCCAGTTCGGCGTCCAGACGGCCTCGATCATTGCCGCCATCGGCGCCATCGGCTTGGCCATCGGCCTGGCGCTGCAGGGTACGCTGCAGAACATTGCCGCCGGCATCATGCTGCTGGCGCTACGGCCATTCCGCATCGGCGAATATGTCGAGGTCGGCGCCATCGCCGGGACCATCGAGGAAGTCGGCCTGTTCGCCACCACGCTGAGAACGGTCGAGGGCGTCTACGTCCTCGCCCCCAATTCGACGCTGTGGAACCAGCCTGTCCGCAACTATACGCGCAACGGTGCCCGCCGTGGCGACATCACGCTGACCATCGGCTCCTGGAACGATATCGATCTCGCGCAGAAGACCATGCTTGGCGTCGCCGCCGCCGAGCGGCGCGTCAGGCGGGAGCCGGCGCCGATTGCGTTTGTGGCGACCGTCGGCGACAGCAACGTCGCCATCACCTTGCGCTACTGGACCTCGGCTGCGGATTTCTTCGCCACCCAGATCGATCTCACCAAACGCGCCAAGCAGGCTTTCGACAGCGAAGGCATTTCTATACCCGCGCCGCCGCCGGAAGCGCCGCGGCAGGAAGCGGCCACCAGACAGTGAGATGATCAATTCCCGCAGGTCTACTTGTCCGCGCGGCGCTGCTCTTCGGACGGAAAGGCCAGTTCCACCGGCAGTGGGGCCTGCGCGCTCATCGGCGCGAAATTGCCGGTCTCGGCGGCGGGAACAGGCGACATCGCCACCACACGCCACAGCACGAACAGGCAAAAAACAGCGGCAATGACGATGGCCACATAGATGAAGGCCTGCGTTCCATAGACAGCGGAAAGCCCGGTGACGATGCCGGGCACGATGAAGCCGGACAGCGACCACGCAAACAGAAGCGAACTGGACAGCGCCACCATGTCGTCCTTGCCGGCGCGGTCTGCGGCATGCGCGCTGGCCAGCGAATAAATCGATTCCGACGCGCCATCCCAGACCACATAGATGACGACCAGCGCCGCCAGCCCACCGCCGTCGAAGCCCAGCGCAAACAGACCCGCCGCCAAGGCAAGCGCCGAAGCGGCGACCAGCACAAAGCGCCGGTCGGTGCGGTCGGAAATCCATCCGAGCGGGATCTGCAGGATCAATGTGCCGACCGGCATCGCCGACAAAAGCAGTGCCACGTCTGCCTGGCTGTAGCCCTTGGCCGTGGCATGGATCGGCGCGAAGCCCGAAATCGTCATCGACAGGCCGCCGACGGCAAGCATGCCGGCGACGCCGACCGGCGAAATCCGCCAGGCCCGGCCAAGCGCGACCGATGCCGCCTGCGGCGGCGGTGGCTGGGCGAGCCGCGTCAGCCCGACCGGAAGGATCGACAGCGCGGTGAAGGCAATGCCGATCAGCGGCGCGTCCGCAGCCCTTATATCGATCAGCGCCAGTGTGGCGTAGCCGACACCGAGCCCGGCGACATAGGCGACGTAGAAGAAGGCCATGACCCTGCCGCGAATGGCGTTGGCAATGACGTCGTTCAGCCAGCTTTGCGCGACGATGAACAGGCCGCATATGGCAAAGCCATAGAGCGCGCGTGCCGCGATCCACGACAGCGGGTGCGGCCCGGCTCCGACAGCGGCGTTCGACAGCACAATCAACGCCGACAGCACCATGAACGCGCGAGCATGGCCGACGCGCCGCACCAGCGGACCGGTCAGGATGCAGCCTGCCAGGCCGCCGGCCGAAAGGCCGGTGACGATCAGCCCGGCCCAGGTCGGATCGAAGCCCTCGGCGCCGAGCCGGACCGGGATATAGGCGAACATCAGTCCGTTACCGACCGCAACCAGCGCCATCGACAGGACGACGCTGGCGATGGCGATCGCCGGGGTTGGCGGGCTGCCTTGCGCCGGATCGCGTCTGGTCTGGTTTTGCTCGAGAATCGCCATGCGCGCGCAGGATCGCCCACGGATCGGGGAAAAGCAGCCGCAAATGCGACATGGCCGGACTTGCCTCCTCTGCTTGTGGAGAAGGGAGGTCCGTGCAGGCTCAGCCCTTCGCCATGTTGCGGATCGCGGTCGACGACAGCGACGAGCGCGGGCCGTGGATGAAGGTCCAGGCCGGCGCCTTCATGCGGGCGAGCCGCGGCGCGTCGCCCTCGTCGACACGTGCATAATCGAAGGTCTTGGCAACGACCGAGGACAGGAAGGACAGCGTCGCGCCAGGGCGGTCGATCACCGCGATCGGGAACGTCATGACGATCTGGCGCCAGCGCTGCCAGCGGTGGAAGTCGCGCAGACTGTCGGCGCCCATGATCCAGACGAAGTCGACGCCGGGATTGCGCGCCTTGACTAGCGCCAGCGTGTCGGCGGTGAAGCGGACGTGATGCGCGGCCTCGAAGGCGGTGACCTTGATCTTCGGGTTCCTGGCGATCTGCTCGGATAGGCGGAGCCGCTCAGTCAGCGGCGTCAGTTCCCGCTTGTTCTTGAGCGGATTGCCGGGCGTCACCATCCACCACAACTGATCGAGCGCCAGACGTCTGAGCGCGATCTCGGCGACCAGGCCATGGCCGGCATGGGCGGGATTGAACGAGCCGCCGAACAGCCCGACGGCCAGGCCCTTTTCGGCATGCGGCATTTTGAGGTAGCGGGAGGGAACGGGATGCTCGGGCGAGGAAAGCATGCGTCAGGCGCCCCCCTCTGTCCTGCCGGACATCTCCCCCTCAAGGGGGGAGATTGGCGGCTTCATCGCAGGCGCAAATCTTGCAGCACCGGCGATTGGCGAAATCAGAAATGACAGGCAATCTCCCCCCTTGAGGGGGAGATGTCCGGCAGGACAAAGGGGGGTGGCTGGGCGCAAAGCTTCAGGTTCTTCGAGCAAGTAGCGTCAAGGCCGCACCTGTCCCGTTCCGCGCACGCGGTATTTGAACGAGGTCAATTGCTCGACACCGACCGGGCCGCGCGCATGCATTTTGCCGGTGGCGATGCCGATCTCGGCGCCCATGCCGAATTCGCCGCCATCGGCGAATTGAGTCGAGGCATTGTGCAGAAGGATCGCCGAATCAATCTCGTTGAAGAAACGTTCGACTGCACCGGCATCCTCGGCGACGATCGCCTCGGTGTGGTGCGAGGAGAACGTCTCGACATGCTCGATCGCGCCCGCAACGCCATCGACCAGCCTCACTGCGATGATCGCGTCGAGATATTCGGTAATCCAGTCGGCGTCGGTCGCCGGACTGGCGTCGAAGAACAGCTTCAGCACTTCGGCGTCGGCATGGATCTCGCATCCAGCCGCGCGCAACGCGTCAAGGATCGGCACCAGATGGGTGGAAGCGACGGCACGGTCGACCAAAAGCGTTTCGGCCGCACCACAGACACCGGTGCGCCGCATCTTCGCATTGACGGCGATCTTGACCGCCATGTCGAGATCGGCCGAACGGTCGACATAGAGATGGCAGATGCCTTCGAGATGGGCAAAGACCGGCACCCGAGCTTCGTTCTGCACACGCTCGACCAGGCTGCGACCACCGCGCGGAATGATCACGTCGAGATTGCCGCCGAGGCCCTTCAGCATTTCGCCGACGGCGGCGCGGTCGGTGGTCGGCACCAGCTGGATGGCGTCCTGCGGCAGACCGGCCGTCTTCAGCCCCTCGACCAGGCAGGCATGGATCGCCGCCGAGGACTTGAGCGAATCCGAGCCGCCGCGCAGGATCACCGGATTGCCGGCTTTCAGGCAAAGTGCGCCGGCATCGGCCGTCACGTTCGGCCGGCTCTCATAGATGACGCCAACGACGCCGAGCGGCGTGCGAACGCGTTCGATATGCAGCCCGTTCGGGCGGTCCCATTCGGCAATGACATCGCCGACCGGATCACTGAGTTCGGCGATCTCGCGGATGCCGTCAGCCATGGCGCGGATGCGGGCGGCATCGAGCTTCAGCCGGTCCATGAAGGAGGCGGAAAGCCCCGACTCATGGCCATTCGAGATGTCGATGGCGTTGGCGTCGAGAATATCCTGCTCGCGGCGGACAATCGCCTCCGCCATGGCGACAAGCGCGGCGTTCTTGGCGGCGGTCGTGGCGATGGCCAGCGGTCGGGCGGCAGCGCGCGCCCTGCGGCCTATCCGTGCCATCAAACTGGCTACATCATCGCCTTGGTGTTTGTTCAGCATTTGACCGATCCAGTGAAGCTGGTGGATTTACACGCGGCCGGCCTTCGCGGCAATGGCCGTAAATTTGAGGAAGCGAATGAAGAGAGTCATAATCCTCGTTGCTCTCGGCGCGATGCTCATACCAACAGGCCTCCGTGCCGCCGACTACTGCGACGACAAGTTTGAACCCGGCGAGAGCCCCGACGGCAAGGCCATGACTATGGTAAGCTCGATGATGTCCCTCGCACTTGCTGAGCGCTATTGCGGCGCGTCACCGACACCGCTTTCCCAGATCGACGTCGTTATTGAAGAGCTGCATGGATGTGGGCCGCGCTCTCGGCTTGAGGCAGAATTCAAAAAAAGGATGGAAGAGGAAAAAGGGGCAGAAGCAATGACGACTGACGCGCTCATCCGTGATCTCGTCGTCGGAGACGACAAGGATGTTCCCCAAGCCGAAGTGGATCGACGTGCCAGGGCTGGCATCGAAGCGGAGTTGGGAGGTTGCAGCGAGCTTCTGAAGATATACCAGGACTTTCAGGATCGATATCGCAACCCACCCAAATGGCCGCGTGAGCCTGACCAGTAGCGCGCCGTCAATGGCGGGCCGCATCTCCGTCGGCCGCGCCGCTCACCACAAGGTCGTCGCGGTGGATCATCGCCGATCGCGCTTCGTAGCCAAGCACCGTTTCGATCTCGGCTGTCTTCAAGCCAGCGATCCTTACGGCATCGGCGGCATCGTAGGCAACCAGTCCGCGCGCGATCTCGCGGCCCTCGGGCGACAGGATCGCCACCGTGTCGCCGCGCGAGAAATTGCCGCTGACCAGCTTGACGCCGGCCGGCAGCAGCGACTTGCCCGACAGCAGCGCACCGATGGCGCCGGCGTCGACAGTCAGCCGGCCAGCCGGCTCGAGCTGCCCGGCGATCCATGTTTTGTAGCCCTTGACCGGATTGGCGCTCGGACGGAAGAAAGTCGCCCGCTCGCCCCGCTCGATCGCCATCAGCGGCGACAGTCTCGTGCCTGATGTGATGATCATGGCGGTGCCGGCGGCGGTGGCGATCTTGCCGGCGTCGAGTTTTGTCCGCATGCCGCCGCGCGACAATTCGGACGCCGCCGCACCGGCCATTGCCTCGATATCAGGGGTGATGCGGTCGACGACCGGAATGAACTTTGCGCCAGGGTCTTTGGCCGGCGGCGCCGTATACAGCCCGTCAATGTCGGAGAGCAGCACCAGGAGATCGGCGCCCATCATGGTAGCGACGCGCGCGGCCAGCCGATCATTGTCGCCATAGCGGATTTCGGAGGTCGCCACCGTGTCGTTCTCGTTGATGACCGGCACTGCCTTCATCTTGAGCAACGTCGAGATCGTCGCCCGCGCATTGAGATAGCGGCGGCGCTCTTCGGTATCGCCGAGCGTCAGCAGGATCTGGCCCGATTTCAGGCCGCCCTTGCCGAGCGCATCCGACCAGGCGCCAGCCAGCGCGATCTGCCCGACGGCAGCCGCCGCCTGGCTCTCCTCGAGTTTCAGTGCCCGCTTGCCGAGGCCGAGAATGGTGCGGCCCAGCGCGATGGCGCCGGACGACACGACGAGGATTTCGGCGCCGCCTTCGGCCAGCACGGCGATGTCGTCGGCAAGCGAGGCCAGCCAGTCGCGCTTCAGGCCCGTCGTGCGGTCGACAAGCAGCGCCGAGCCGATCTTGACGGTAATGCGCCGGTATTTTCTCAGCGACTGCGCGGCCATCGCTATTTGTTCCAGCGCGTCTCGACCGGCGTGGCGACAGCTTCGCGTGCCTCGGCCACGACCGTCATCAGCGCGCGCAGAACGGCCTCGACGCCTTCGCCGGTGACGGCGGACAAAAGCATCGGCGCGCGGCCGGCGGCGCGTTTCAGCGAAGCGACCTTCTTCTTGCGGGCGTCGGCATCGAGCGTGTCGACTTGGGAAAGTGCTACGATCTCGACCTTCTCGATCAGCCCATGGCCATAGGCATCGAGCTCGGTGCGCACGGTCTTGTAAGCCTTCCCCGGATTTTCTTCCTGCGCGGAGACGAGGTGCAGAAGGACGCGCGTGCGTTCGACATGTCCGAGGAAACGGTCGCCGATGCCGACGCCTTCATGCGCGCCTTCGATCAGGCCGGGAACGTCGGCGATGACGAATTCGCGCCCGTCGATGCGGGCCACACCGAGGCCCGGATGCAGCGTGGTGAAGGGATAATCGGCGATCTTCGGCTTGGCCGCGGTCACGGCAGCCAGAAAAGTCGACTTGCCGGCATTGGGCAGGCCGACCAGGCCGGCATCGGCGATCAGCTTGAGCCTGAGCCAGATGTTGAGCTCTTCGCCCGGCAGTCCGGGGTTGGCGCGGCGGGGCGCCTGGTTGGTCGAGGTCTTGAAATGCTGGTTGCCGAAGCCGCCATTGCCGCCCTTGGCAAGCAGGAAGCGCTGGCCGACCACCGTCATGTCGCAGATCAGCGTCTCGTTGTCCTCGGCAAAGACCTGCGTTCCCGCCGGCACTTTCAGCGTCACGTCGGCGCCCTTGGCGCCGGTCATGTTGCGGCCCATGCCGTGCGTGCCGGTCTTGGCCTTGAAATGCTGCTGGTAGCGATAGTCGATCAGGGTGTTCAGCCCATTGACCGCCTCCACCCAGACATCACCGCCGCGGCCGCCGTCGCCACCGTCGGGACCGCCGAACTCGATGAATTTTTCGCGCCGGAACGACACCGAACCGGCGCCGCCGTCGCCGGAGCGGATATAAACCTTGGCTTGATCGAGAAATTTCATCGGATTGCTGAGTTTCTGTTATTGGCCTTGCGGCATTGCTCTAAACCTTTGGCACTGCTCTAAACCAAGGCGGGGCGAAGGGCGAGGCTGTTTATGAACATGGCCGGAGTCGCAATGAAGCTCGTAACCTACAACGTCCACTACGGCGTCGGTCTCGACGGCCGCTACGATGTCGGCCGCATTGCTGACGCCGTGCGCGGCGCCGATGTGATCGCGCTGCAGGAGGTCTCGCGCAACAACCCCAACAATGGCGGCCGCGACATGGTGGCCGAGCTCGGCGAGGCACTGCCCGAATACTTCGCCGTCTACGGCAGCAATTTCGAGGCCAATATCGGCTCGCGCCTGGAAAACGGCCGCGCCATCACAACCACCTTCCAGCTCGGCAATATGGTGCTGTCGAAAACGCCTGTTCATCTGTCGCGCAATCTCCTCTTGCCGCGCAGCCGCAGTTTCGAAGTGATGAATTTCCAGCGCGGCGCGCTGGAGGCGCTGATCGAGACGCCGCGTGGTTTCATCCGCTTCTATTCCACCCATCTCGACCATCGCAGCCCGCTCGAACGCTTGAGCCAGATCCGGTTTCTGCGCCAGCGCCTGTTGAACTATGCGATCGAGGGCGGCGCGCTGTCCGGCGTCGCCGAGGTCGGCCTGCCGGACCTGCCTTGTCCCGAAGCCTTCGTCGTCATGGGCGACTTCAACATGCTGGCTGGATCGCCGGAATATGTCGAACTCGCCGGCCGCCCGGATCACGAATTCGGCATGCCTGTGACCGCCGATCTTGCCGTCGATGTTGCCTTGCGTCTTGCCACCGCAAGCCCCGATCTCGTCACCTGGGTCGACCCCAAGCGGCCTGACGACGCCAGCCGCCACAAGCGCATCGACTATGTCTTCACCAGCGCCTCGCTCGCCAAATCGCCGAAGGCCCTGTGGGTCGACCGGCAAGCGGTCGGCTCGGACCACCTGCCGGTCTGGGTCGAGATGGCCTGACCCCGAGTTTGGTTCGCAACTGACTTTTTGAATTCACAATGATCCTTTCGGAGCCTTTGGTTCGAGGCCATGCGCCGAGGTGTGTTGAGATTCAGGTCAGGCCGTGCCGAGAGTGGTGGCTTCCGAGAACCGGAGCGGAGCGTACCTAAAGTACGTGAGCACCGGAAGCGCAGGAAGCCGCCATTCGCAGGCCGGCCTCACCTGAATATCGACACGCCTAGAAATGCACCCAGTTCCTGAGGCTGGTCCAGGTCTTGCGGTCGAGACGGTAGCGCTCGACAGGCACCTGGCCGGCGACGATTGAGTTCAGCATGCCCTGGCCGGCATATTGGAAGCCGCATTTGTGGATGACCCGGCGCGAGGCCGGATTGATGACCCGCGTCGAGGCATGCAGCACCTGTATCGCCGTCTTCTGGAAGGCGAGATCGACCAGCGCATGCGCGGCCTCCGTTGCATAGCCGCGCTTCCAGTAGGGCTCGCCGATCCAGTAACCGAGTTCCAGCCCGCGATCGGTGGTGTTGAGGCCGGCGCAACCGACGAAGGTTTCGGTCCCGGCCAGCGTCAAGGCATAGGCAATCCCGGCCCGGCGCGAGGCCGTCATCGCGAGGAAAGCACGCGCCTCGGCCTCACCATAGGGGTGCGGCATGCGGGCCAGCATTTCGGCGACATGGCGATTGTCGGCGAGCACCACCAATTGCTCGATATCGCTTTCGCGAGGCGCCCGCAGCACCAGCCGCTCGGTCATCACGACCGGGCAATCTATCGCGTAGCTTTCACCGTCTGTGTCTTCCGCTTCGGCAACCATGTCAGTCCTCCAGGCACAAGAAAAAGGGGAGATGGAAAACCCATCTCCCCTGATCCATTTCCTGGCTTGGCCAGACACCGGTTCCCGAGATGGGTGCCGGTGTTCTCGTACGGAACCGGCTACTCCGCGGCCTTCGTCATCGGGTTCACCGATACGTAGGTTCGGCCATTGGCTTTTTTGTTGAAGGTGACTGCGCCAGCTTCGAGCGCAAACAGCGTGTGATCCGTGCCAATGCCGACATTGACGCCGGGATGCCACGTCGTGCCGCGCTGACGAATAATGATGTTGCCCGGAATCACGGCTTCGCCGCCGAACTTCTTCACGCCGAGCCGCTTGGAATGCGAGTCGCGACCATTGCGCGACGAACCGCCAGCTTTCTTGTGTGCCATCTAACTAACTCCGATGCGCCGCAAGGCGCTTAAAAGGTCTTATGAACGCGTTCGCGTTCCGTTTCAAGTCCGATCCGGCGACGATTGCGCCGGCGCGCTTTACTTCTTCGCCAGTTCCTTGGCCTGCTCACGCCAGTCCATGATCTGGTCGGCGCTGAACGGCATATGCTCGTCGATCTTGGCGACATCCTTGTCGGACAGCTTGGCGATCTGGGCGAACGTCGTGATGCCCTGTTCGTTCAACTGGCCGGCCGCGACCGGGCCGATGCCCTTGATCACGGTCAGATCGTCCGGTTCGCCCTTCGGCGCCTTGAACAGCGGAGCGGCGGTTTCGGTTGCCTTGGCCTCGGCTTCCTTCGGCGCAGCTTCTGCCTTGGCTTCCTTCTTCGGAGCAGCCTTTGCCTCGGTCTTGGCCGCGGCCTTCTTCGTCGGCTTGGCACCATCCAGCAGGATCTCGGCGATCCGCACGGTGGTCAAAAGCTGGCGATGGCCGATCTTGCGGCGCGAATTCTGCCGGCGGCGCTTCTTGAAGGCGATGACGGTGCGGTTCTTGCCCTGTTCGACGACTTCGGCGGTGACCAAGGCGCCGTCGACGAACGGCGCGCCGAACGTGACATTCTCGCCCTCGCCATGCGCGAGCACGTGGCCGATCTCGACGATATCGCCGACCTGGCCTTCGACTTTTTCGATCTTCAGGAGATCGTTGGCGGCGACGCGATACTGCTTGCCGCCCGTTTTGATGACTGCGAACATTTTTTGCCTTTCGCTGTTCGGTCGGCCTTGATGAACCGCTTCAGGCGGTTCGGCCGTCTTTTTGTCAGTCTGCGGGTTCAAAAAACAAGCGGCGCGGAAGAACCCTCCACGCCGATTGCGCGCTGTCCCTAACCGAAGGTTCGGCGCGAGTCAAGGCGAGCAGTCAGCCAGCGAGCCACGAACGCATTCAAGCCAAGCGCCGACACCACGGAGCGGGACGGCAAGTCCGACAAGAAGCCGGATCGTCGGGCAGATTGGCCCTTGTAACCTGTCCGCCCAGCCGTTATCTAGTGCGCCGCGCCGGCAACGGCGGACCATGACCGCGGAGAGGTGGCAGAGTGGTCGAATGCACCGCACTCGAAATGCGGCATGGGTGCAAGCCCATCGGGGGTTCGAATCCCTCCCTCTCCGCCATATGGCATTGTTTACATTAATAAAAATCAAAGAATAGGTTGCGCGCCGCCATAAAGCCCGCCTACCGAGAACGGCGTATTCGCGGCACGTCAGCTTACGACACAAATATGCGGGGTTCATGCCTCGACCTGATAGATGGCAGAGATCAACTTTCGGCCTCGCTAAGCGAAGTCGTGGGGTTCATGCGACAGCGGAATGAGGGTACGCGACTAGCCCCCGTGCCGGGTCAACCTCGCCGTCGGGAAGTACCGATCGGTGCGGACCCAAGCGGATTCACGCTTGTCGGCAGCGGACGCCGGCGGTGGCGGTCAGCACCCGAGCAGGCTCCCCATTGTTGACGTCCGCTGCGCATCTGCGGCGACCGTCGCCATGTCCTCTGCTCCCGGGTTGACGGTGGTGTAGACGAGGAGCACTCTCGGATGTCAGCAGATGTGGTCAGGTTGAGTGTCGGCGAGTAGCAGAGGTTCAGCAACAATGACTTTGAGGCGAACCAGAGCTTACGCCGCATCCGGCCTGGTTCTAGCGGTTTGCACTATGTTTGCTTGGCAGAACGCCACTGCTGCTCACAATTGCCACGCAGCCGCGACGCCTGGCGTCAATTGGCACGAGTGTGACAAGAAGCTTCTCATCCTAGAAGGACAGGACCTGAGCGGGGCGAACCTGTTCGGTGTTGATTTCACTTCGACCGACCTCAGGAACAGCAATCTCCTTGGGGCAAATCTTGAGAAGGCAACGCTTGTGCGTGCTTCCCTGGCCGACTCGACCGCCAAAGGCGCCCGGTTCGACAGAATCGAGGCCTACAGGACCGACTTCAGCCGTATGGACGCGCAGGGCGCTGTGTTTGCGAGCGCGGAAATGCAGCGCTCGAATTTCCAGGACGCCAATCTGACCAACGTTGATTTCACAAAGGCAGAATTGGGGCGTGCGCAGTTCCATAACGCCGATATCAGCGGCAGCCGCTTCTCGTTTGCCAATCTCGCACGGGCGGATTTCCGAGGAGCGACGTTCACCGCGTCGATAGACTTTGACCGCGCCTTTTTCTTTCTGACCCGTATCGAGGGCGTCGACCTTTCCAATTCGGCGGGTCTGTCCCAGTGGCAGCTCAACATGGCTTGCGGAGACGCCCGGACCGAGTTGCCTTCTGGCTTGACGAGGCCTGAAGATTGGCCCTGTCAATTCCAGCAGGAATAGTTGTCGGCAAGCGAACTGCGGCAATGCTGCACCCGACAGGATTCGAACCTTTCGGCAAGCCGCCTAACCCGAATGCCCTGCCGTTCCCGAGCGGTTGGGTTTTGCGTCTCGACATGCATGAACTCGTGCTTTCCGCATTGTTCGCAGAGGTGGCTAGTCCACCTCCTGCTCAGAAGGAAGGATCATAGCATGAGTGACATACTGATCCGCCGTCCGGATGCGATGGAGCCCGTCACGCGCCCCGGCATTATACGCCATCGGTGCCAGCATCCCGGCTGCGCCAAGAATGCGGGATGGAGCTTTGCCAAGCCGAGGCAGACGCCGCACTGGCTCTGTTTCGAGCACCGCGCCAACGCCGAGCGATATCTGTGAGGAAACCTTAATGCCCAGACAGTTGGACCCCTCCCTCTCCGCCAGTTCCGCCGAGTCTACGCTATTCTGCGAATAACTGCCCAATCACCGCATCTAGCCGAACGAGCTTCTGCGGGACTTGACTTGAGCGGACACGACTCGCCTCAGATCATTCTTAATGCCGAACTTAATGCGGATTAGGGCGAGGCCGCGATCTGAGGAGCAACCATCATGAGCATAGCGAGCGACGCCCGCTTCTGGGACCGCAGTTCACGGAAATACGCCATGGGCGCGATTGCGGATCAGGCCGGATATGAGCGCACGCTGGACCGGACCCGCGCCCTGTTTGGACCAGGCGACAGGGTGCTGGAGCTGGGTTGCGGAACAGGAACAACCGCGCTCCGGCTCGCGGGCGATGTTCAAAACTATCTTGCGACGGATATTTCCGCCGGAATGATCGCGATTGCCAACGAGAGACACGCCGCTGGCCCCATCCCGGCGCTTGTCTTCCGCACCGCGACCGTAGACGCGCTTGCGCCTGACGACGAGCAGTTTAACGCGGTTCTGGGATTCAACTATCTCCATATGGTCCGCGACCTGCCTGGCACTCTGCGCCGCATCCACGCCTTACTTGCAGCGGAGGGCTTGTTCATCTCCAAGACACCCTGCGTCGGCGATATGAACCCACTCATCCGGCTTGCCTTGCTACCCGCAATGCGCGCGATCGGCAAAGCACCCTATGCAGGCGTCTTTCGGGCGGCAGACCTGAGCCAGCATATCTGTGCCGCGGGCTTCGACGTTCTTGCCACCGAAAGCCACGCAACGAAGGGCAGCGACAACCGCCCTTGCATCGTGGCTCGCAAGAGGACGTGAATGGGCCGAGGCAGCAGCGTATCGGTTAAGGCTGCTGGATTGCTGCGAGCTTCCAGTCGCCACCGTTCTGACGTGTGAAGGTCCACAGTTCGGTCGTTTCCGTCGGCCGACCGGCTTCGCCCGCGACGATCTTGCCGCTGGCGCGATCGCGCATCACGTCGAGAGACTCGTAGCGCAGCGCAGCCGTCGCGTAGTCGCGATCGTCTTCCCGCCAGCTCTCCGCAATATCGGCCTCCAACAGGCTGACGTCAGACACGTCGTTCCTGATGCCCTTTTTGGCATTATCGGCAAGTTCCTCGGACAGGTACGACACCATCTCGGGGGTCGCCAGCCGGCGCAGGCCAGCATGATCTTCGCGTCCGAACGCTTCCTGAACCTCCGTCAACCGTTGCTGGAATGTGTCGAGGTCGGCCGGCGTCATTGTGATTTCATCGGAGGCTTGAGCCGTCCGGCCAAATCCAGACCCGATGCCTGGAATGGGGAAAGACGACACGTTGCCCGTCTCGGGCTGGCCTGCCGCGTTTCGCCCGAAGTTGCCCATGCTCCGCGGAACACCGGCCATGGCGGGCGCTTGGTTGCGTGCCGATTGCGACCGGAAAAAGCGGATGGCCAACATGATCGCGCCGCCGATCAGCAGACCTTGAAGCAGCAGGCCCAACATGCCAGCCAAGCCGCCGAACCCTTGACCCAAAAGAAGTCCGATCAGACCGCCGAGCAGCAGGCCACGCATCATCGAACCGCCGAGGCCGCTGAAGATCCCTGGTCGTTGGGATGCCGGCGTCTGGCGGGCCGCATTGTTCGTCGCGGGCGTCATCGAGCGCTCGACCGGCGCGGCCGGATGTGGCGCCGTCCTGGTCGGCGGGACCGACTGGAAAGTGCGCGTGCCGCGGCTGCCGAAGCTGCCGCCACGGCGCGCCTCGGCGTAATCGGCCGTGACCATGGAAAGTGCCAGGAACAGTCCTGCAAACAAAACTGCAAACCGGCTCGAACGCGAAATCATCATAGCAAACCCTTAAGCGACACTCTTGCCGCTCATATGGGGTGCGCCGATCGAAATATCAGTGACCCGCACCAGCCATTGAGGAGAATTCCGTTACCGCCTCTCCACCAGGCACGGCAGCTGACGTGATCCTTCTGCTAAATTGTGCGTTGTTGCCTGAGGGCACGCCGAGGGAGACGAACAATGTTTGCAGGTTTCAGCGCCACCAGCTTGCAACTGGACGAGACGACCATTTTCGCAAGGGTCGGCGGAACGGGTCCGCCGCTGCTGCTTCTTCATGGTTTTCCCGAGACACATCTGATGTGGAGAGATATCGCCACAGCATTGGCGCCCCGCTTTACGGTGATCGCCGCCGATCTTCGGGGCTACGGGCACAGCGGGTGTCCGATTTCCTCTGCCGATCATAGTCCATACGCCAAACGCGCCATGGCCGGCGACATGGTTCAAGTCATGAAGCGGCTGGGGTTTGAGCAGTTCATGGTTGCCGGACATGATCGCGGCGGGCGGGTCGCCTATCGTCTGGCGCTCGACCATCCCGGCAAAATCTCCAAAGTCGCCGTCCTCGACGTCATCCCCACCGCCGCCGCGTGGGATAGGGCGGACGCCAGGCTGGCTCTGAGCTTCTGGCCCTGGAGCCTTCTCGCGCAACCGGAGCCGCTGCCGGAGCGGCTGATAGG
The DNA here is from genome assembly GCF_003952585.1 of Mesorhizobium sp. M6A.T.Cr.TU.016.01.1.1. Classification (NCBI taxonomy): domain Bacteria; kingdom Pseudomonadati; phylum Pseudomonadota; class Alphaproteobacteria; order Hyphomicrobiales; family Phyllobacteriaceae; genus Mesorhizobium; species Mesorhizobium sp. M6A.T.Cr.TU.016.01.1.1. The sequence goes on along the minus strand of NZ_CP034452.1, from coordinate 2,521,746 downwards.
CGCGGCGCCCGATGCCATCGTCGACAATGCGATTGTGCAGTGGGGGTCGCCGGCAGAAATGTTCTCTACGGAGGCCAGGGACGCCTATGTCGATGCGCTTCGCGATCCCGTACATGTTCACGCGATATGCGAAGAATATCGGGCCGCCGCCATGATCGATCGTGAACATGACGCGGCGGACCAGGCAAACGGTCGTCGCATTGAGTGTCCGCTCCTGGCGTAGCGAAGGCGCCCTGGAGAACTGGTATGTCGAGGAAGGCGGACCGCTGGCTATTTGGAGAAAATGGGCCGACAGCGTTGAAGGAGGCCCAGTCCGGGGCGGCCACTTCTTTCCAGAAGAGCACCCTCGCCAGACCGCAGCGGCTCTCTCGAAATTCTTCGAGGACAATTAGGGGGAATGACGCGTAGAACAGAGTATTGTAGGGGTTCACATGGCAGGATCTCGGGAATGCTCGGCGGTCCGGGATCGAGGATCTCTCTTCGCCCGTTCGGCGTCAAACATGCTTGATAAAAAATGAAAGCCAACTCTATAGCCACGCTTCTGATAGGCAGCTTCGTATTTGTCGGAGGTTGCGCATCGCCCTTCCAGACATCCTTTGATGCCGCGAAATACGACAAGATGAGTTGCGTCGAACTCAACGTAGCCATGGGCGAAGTCGCCAAGGAGATGTCGGCGACGGCGATCACCCGGGGCAAAGTCGCGAAAACCAATATCCCGGATTGGCTATGGGGGGCCCGGCGTGTCGCCTCTACCGTCACTGCCCGCCAGAGCGCGAGAATCGAGCGCTTGCGGCAGCAGGAGGCTGCGATCGCGGCGGCGAGACGAAGCAAGTGCTGATTGCGCCGACGGCGTGAGAGCGATGGCTCTGAGGCTGTTTGGCGGCTCCTAAAGCCCTTGCCACACCCCATGACAACTCGCTGCGACGCTGGCCTCCGCCTCTTGCCAATCGCCGCATTGGTCTGGGCGATTGTCGCGATACGTCAGTGGGTGGCTGGCTATAGGTCGAAGAGATCTTCCTTCACCTCGAGCAGATCAGGCGATTGTGACCGATCTTCCAGTTAGCGAGAACGGCTTCATCAGATGTTCCGGCTGGATGCGCCAGCCAAATTACCGCAGCTTCTCGAAGTGATAGCCGGAGGCGGCACGTGCAAGTCCTGATCGGTTGATTGTCCTCCAGAAGCGTAGACTGTTCCATAGACGAAATTCGGAGTACGTTGGTAAGGGCCGCAACTTGATTGTGGATACGACCGATGAGGTTCTGGGCCGTCATTGTTGGGTTGCTGTTGCTGAGCGCAGCCGACTTGCTGCGGGCAACGGCTTTCGCCGCCGACGGCAATCGGATCGCCCTTGTCATCGGCAACAGCAAATATGTCTATGCGCCCACGCTGGCCAACCCCGCCAGCGATGCCCGGCTGATGGCTGAAACACTGCGCAGGGCTGGGTTCAAGGTCGTCGAAGGCATCGACCTTGACTATGCGGGAATGCATGACCGGTTGAACCGGTTTACCGAAGCCTCATACGACGCGGAAGTGGCGGTGATCTACTATGCCGGTCACGGCATGCAGGTGAACGGAAAGAACTATTTGGTTCCGGTCGATGCCGAATTGACGGCTCCGGCGCATCTCAGGACCCGCACCATTCAGATCGATGAGCTGCTTGTCGCCCTTCCGCCCGACCCGGGGGTCGGCGTCGTCATCCTGGACGCCTGCCGCGACAATCCTCTCGCCAGGACTCTCGCGGCTTCGCTGCCGAAGAGCCGATCGACCACCGCCCCTGGGCTGGCACCGGTCGATATCGCCTCGACGGATATCGGCACTGGCGGCGTGCTGATCGCCTACGCGACCGACCCCGGCGCGGTCTCCTACGACGGCACTGGCGCCAACAGCCCCTATACGACCTCTCTTGCTAAACATCTGGCGGAGCCCGGCGTCGATATCCAGAGCGCACTGACGCGTGTGCGGGGTGAGGTGACGGCCGAGACCAATGGACGCCAGCGGCCCTGGCACAACGCCTCGCTTGGCCGCGAGGTCTTTATCGGGCCGCCTGAAACGGCGGCTGCGCCAGCGCAGGCTCCGGGCAGCAACTCGGCGAACCATGCCGCCGAACCGGACTCGCGCGGATGGGAAGTCGAACAGCGCGTGTGGGACGAAGCCTCGAAGCGCAACACCGTCGCCCACTACGAAGCCTATCTGCAGCAATTCCCGAATGGAGCATTCGCCTATCTGGCGCGTCTCAACCTGGACCAACTCAAAAAGGGACCGCCAGTCGTTGCCACGGTGGAAAACGATACGTCGAGATCCGCCACCGCGGCCGAGTCTCCGGCAGCGACCGCCGATCCCGACAGCGAAGCCGGTACGGAATTGACGGAAAGTGCCATTGGGCTCGATCGTCAGGAAAAAGTCGATCTGCAGGAGAGGCTGTTGGCGATTGGCTATGATCTCGGCGACGCCGATGGCACTTTTGGCGCCGCGACGCGCCGAGCTATTGGCCTCTGGCAGAAGGAAAACGCTCTGTCCCCGACCAGCTTTCTTACCCGCAAGCAGTATGTTCGCCTGAAACTTGATTCCGACGACGCCGTAAAGAGCTATCGCGCCCAGCGAGCGACGGAAGCAGACGCGAAAAAGCAGGAAAGCGCCACGTCGCAAAAGACACGCAAGCCTGCGCCGGTCGTCCGCGCGAAGCCGAGACGTGAACAACGCGAGGCGACAAAACCGCGGCCAGCAGCAAAGTCAAAGGCGGCCTCGCAAGCCCCTGCGGCGCGCCAGTCCAAGTTCCGCAACTGCAGCGGCATAGACGGCACCTTCCAGGTTCCCGCTTCCCAAAAATGTCCGTTGAGCGGCTACGCGCATTATTGAGAATCTCTTCGGACGAGGCACGCCCGAAAATTTCATGCCAGACATGCCTTCCTCTCAAGACCGCCACGCCGTCGTTCCAAAGCCGCTGCACACTCGTGGGCGGCACGGTCTAGGCCGACGTCTCTGACTGATGCGCGGCGATTGCGCTCAGAAAAATCTGGCCGAATTCTCTGAGCTTCGCGGCGCCGACGCCGTTGACTGCGGCGAAGGCGTCGAGGTCGCGCGGGTAGCGTTCGGCCATGTCGATCAGTGTACGATCGGAGAAGATCACGAAGGCCGGCACCTGGCGCTCCCGGGCAAGACGCAGCCGTACCGCCTTGAGCGTGGCCAACAGCGCGGAATCCAGCCCTTCCGTGCCCGCGATAGCATCCGGGGTGGGACGTGTCTTACCGCGCGATGCGCGGCTCCGCACCTCTACGCGATACCGGAACGGCACATCGCCACGGGCCAGCTCACGGCCCTTTTCGGCTATGGCGAGGCCGCCATGACCGCCTGAGTCCAACGTCAGAAACCCTCCCGCGACGAGCTGGCGGACCAGCGACAGCCACACATCCTTCTTGTGCGCCACACCGGTCCCGAAGCTGGCAAGCCTGTGGTGGTTCCTGGCCAGGACCTTCTCGGTTTCGTGGCCGATCAAAACATCGACGACATGGGCAGCACCAAAGCGCTCGCCGGTCTGGGCGATGGCCGCGAGGATGATCCGTGCCTCCACCTCGCCATCCGCATGCGGCGTCTGGTCAAGGCAATTGTCGCAATTGCCGCAAGGCACTGCTGTTTCGCCGAAGTAGCCAAGCAGGATCTGGCGGCGACACTGCGCCGTCTCGCAATAACCGATCAGCGTGTCGAGGCGGCCATGCGCGCGTCTTTTATGCTTCGCCGGCGCATCCTCGTCTTCGATGAAAAGCCGGCGCATGCGGATATCGCCGAGACCGAAGAGCATATGTGCCTCGGCAGCCCGCCCGTCGCGGCCCGCGCGCCCAATTTCCTGATAATAGGCTTCGAGGCTGCCCGGCAGATCGGTATGGAAGACATAGGCGACGTCAGGCTTGTCGATGCCCATGCCGAAGGCGATGGTCGCCACCATCACGACGCCGGACAAGGTCATGAAAGCGTTTTGATTTGCTTCACGCGCGTCCTTGCTCATGCCGGCATGATAGGCCAGGGCACGCACGCCGTTCTTCTCGAGGAACGCCGCCATCTCCTCGGTCTTCTTGCGCGACAGGCAATAGACGATCCCGCTGCGGCCGGCATGACGCTCTACGAAGCTCAGCAATTGGCGCTTGCTGTCCTGCTTGACCTCGATGCCAAGCTTGATGTTCGGCCGGTCGAACCCCAGCACCAGGCTTTCGACACGCCCGGCGAACAGCTGCGCGGCGATGTCGGTGCGCGTCGCCTCGTCCGCCGTCGCCGTCAGCGCAATGATCGGCACGCCAGGGAAAATGTCGCGCAGCCGCGACAACTCTTCATATTCGCGCCGGAACGCCGGGCCCCACTGGGAGATGCAATGCGCCTCGTCGACGGCGATCAGCCGGATATCGAGCCTGGCGAGCGCCTCGAGCATCCGCGCGGTCATGAGCCGTTCCGGCGCAAGATAGAGCAGGCGCGTCTGGCCCGCCGCAACGCGGCGCCATGCGGCGACATTGGCATCGCGGTCGAGTGAGGAATTGATCGTATCGGCCGCCACGCCGGCAAGACGCAATGCGGCGACCTGGTCCTGCATCAACGCCACCAGGGGCGAAACGACGATGGTGAGCCCGCCCAGGACCAGCGCCGGGACCTGATAGCAGAGCGATTTGCCAGCGCCGGTCGGCATCACAGCCAGCACATGACGCCCGGCCAGCAGCGCCTCCGTCACAGCGTCCTGGCCGGGCCGAAAATCATCGAAGCCGAACACGTCCTTCAGGACGCGCCGCTTAGGATCCTCCGCCCGGACGCTCGCCGTCGATACCTGCATCAGGGAATTTCTATGATCGGCGCCGCCTGAAAAGGCAGGGCGGGAACGGTCAGGAGCAGCGGTGGCATGACCTGCCAAAGCTCCCCGGCGAATCTCCAGCTGACTGCCTTGACCGCGGGTTCGAACACTTGATCCCCCTTCAAGTCCTGTCTCCGTCGGCGCCAACTGAAAGAATATCTCCCTCATTGGCGGATATGGGATCGTGATTCCAGCCCCTATTCGCTTTGGCTGTGAATATCGCGTCGACTCTGGCCGGTTAATCCTATCTTCATCATAATTCGGCAGGTTCAGGTTCTGCGGTGATGTTTTGAGTACCGCGGCGCCACAAGCGCCCAGGCAACACGCCCGCGTCTCTCCGGAGACGCGGGCTTTTCGTTTGCGGGATATGCTGGAAGCGCCTGCCCCTCGGCCGGACACACGCCGCGATGACCTGCCTTCACGCGGCTTCAGTCGATAAAATCGGCGCGGTGCGGCGTAAAGCTGTCCACCAGGCGCCCGGCCTCGAGCGCCCTGACGCCATGAACCAGGTTGGAAGGGACAATGAAGCTGCTTCCCGTCTCCAGGATCTCGGTCCTGCCGTCGATGGTGACCTCGAAGCGGCCTTCGGCGACGTAGCTCGCCTGGACATGCGGGTGCGAATGCAGCGCGCCGACACCGTCCTTGTCGAACCCGAACTCGACCATCATCAGTTCGTCCGTGTGCAGCAGCACACGCCTGCGATTGCCGTCCGGCGTCGGCGTCCATGCGCCCTCGCCGGCGTGCGAGAAGATCTTCGTTCCGGTCATCGCCAAATCCTCCTCATCGCGCCAGCCAGCCGCCGTCCACCGGCACCACCGCGCCATGCATATAGTTGGACGCCGGCGCCAGCAGGAAGACAGCCGCGTCGCCGATGTCTTCCGGACCGCCCCAGCGCCCGGCCGGAATGCGCGCCAGAATGGCGGCGCTGCGGTCTGGATCGGCACGCAGCGCCTCGGTGTTGTTGGTTTCGATATAGCCGGGCGCAATGCCGTTGACGTTGATGCCTTTCGACGCCCATTCGCAGGCGAGCAATCGGGTGATGCCGAGCACGCCGTGTTTCGAGGCGGTATAGGAGGCGACGCGGATGCCGCCCTGGAAGCTCAGCATCGACGCGATGTTGACGATCTTGCCGCGCCGCCCCGGATCGGCAAGCACGCGCCGGGCAAAACTCTGGCCGAGAAAAAAGACCGTCTTCAGATTGACGTCCGTGACGTCGTCCCAATCGGCTTCCGTCAGATCGACGGCGTCGGCGCGCCGGATGATGCCGGCATTGTTGACCAGCCCATCGAGCGGCCCGGTTTCGTCCCAGACGCGATCGAGCATCGCCTGGGCGGCGGCATGATCGGCAAGATCGCAGCGTTCCGCCTCGAACCGTCCGCCCACCGCCGCGACCTTTTCCGCGGTCTCATCCATCGCAGAACGGCCGACGCCGACCACAGCACCACCGGCGCGCGCGATCGACAAGGCGATGCCTTGGCCGATGCCGGTGTTGGCGCCGGTGACGAGGATACGCTTGCCGGCCAGGCTGAAAGCCGAGAGGTCGCTCACCGCAGCTCGTCCATCGCCACCGGATCGACATCGGTATAGTCGACATTGTCGCCGGCCATCGCCCAGATGAAGGCGTAGTTGGACGTGCCAGCGCCAGAATGGATCGACCATCCCGGCGACAGCACCGCTTCTTCATTGCGCAGGACGAGGTGACGGGTCTCGTCCGGTTCGCCCATGAAATGGAACACGCGCGCCGCTTCCGGCAGGTCGAAATAGAGATAGGCTTCCATGCGCCGGTCATGCACATGGCACGGCATGGTGTTCCAGACCGAGCCTGACGCAAGCTGGGTCATGCCGACGACGAGCTGGCAGGTTTTGACGCCTCCGGCATGGATGAACTGGAAGATCGAGCGCTCGTTGCAGGTCGCCTGGCTACCGAGGTCGAGCCGCTTGGCATCGCCGATGCGGATCAGCTGGCTGGGATGGCTCTGATGCGCCGGCGCGCTGAGTAGATAGAACTTGGCCGGCTCGGCCGGATTGACTGAGGCGAACGACACCTCATTGGCGCCCATGCCGAGATACAGCATGTCGCGCGGCTGCAGCTCGTAGGATTGGCCGCTCGCCTTCACCATGCCGGCGCCGCCTATGTTGACGGCGATCATTTCGCGGCGATCGAGAAAGTTCTTGGTCCCGGTCGGCTTGATCGCCTCCAGCGGCAGCGGCGTGCCCGCGGGCATGGCGCCGCCGACGATCATGCGGTCGTAATGCGTGTAGGTCAGGCCGATGCGGCCTAACTGGAACAGGCCTTCGATCAGGAAATTGTGGCGAAGCTCGTCCGTCCCCATCGCCGCGGCGGTAACAGGGTCGATGGCGAAGCGCGAGGTGAAGTCCGTGTGATTGTCAGTGTGATTCATTGCTGTCCCATTGGGCTGCCTCATTGGTCATTCGGTTGCCGCGGCCTTAACCGACTCAGCATAAAAACTTTGACGTGCGTGCAGCCGCTCACGATAGCGCTGCTGGCTAGCGGTGAGATGCGCGCGCATGGCTTCGCGCGCGGACTCGGCATCGCCTGTCGTAATGGCATTCAGGATCACCAGATGCTCGCCTTGCAGTCCCCGCTGGTAGACGTCGGATTGGGCGAGCTCGGTGGACCACGGTGACGTCACGTCGCAAGGAATGGCGCGCCGGCCGAGCACGTCGAGCATCTCGACATAGAACGGGTTGTTGGTGGCGCTGGCGATCGCGCGGTGGAAGGCAAGGTCGGCCGGACCCGTCGGCTCGCTGTTCAAGAGCAGCCTCTCGAACTCGAAGAACGCCTCCTGGATCGCCGCTTCCTGCGCGGCATTGCGACGGATAGCGGCGAGCCCGGCGGATTCGATCTCGATCGCCAGGCGCACTTCGAGCACGTTGAGCGCGATCGAATCCTTGCTGCCCATGTCCGCGGCCAGCGCGCCGAACATCGTCGATATATGCTCGGTGACGAAGACACCGGCGCCCTGGCGCGGCTCAACCAGACCGTCGGCAGCGAGCTTGGCCAGCGCTTCGCGGATGACGGTGCGGCTGACCCCGAAGGTTTCGGTCAGCTGACCCTCGGTCGGCAGCTTTTGGCCTGGCTGGATCTCGCCCGCCTGCAACTGCTTGCGGATCGCCGCGACCACGGTCTCCGACAGCTTGGGCTTGCGTTCGACCTTCAGGCTGATCGCCGTATCCGATGCCATTGCCAACCCCTATTTGAAGACGCTCGGCAGCCATAGCGAGATGGCCGGAATGTAAGTGACGAGCCCCAGCACCACGAGGCCTGCCCCATAGAATGGCCAGATCGAGCGCATCGCTTCCCAGACGGATATTTTGCCCACCGCGCACGCCACGAACTGCACCGCGCCCACCGGCGGCGTGTTCAGCCCGATGCCGAAGTTGAGGATCATGATGACGCCGAAATGCACCGGATCGACGCCGTAGGCCTGTGCCACGGGCAGGAAGATCGGCGTGCAGATGATGATCGTCGGCCCCATGTCCATGAACGTGCCGAGAAACAGCATCAAGAGGTTGAGCAGGAGAAGCACGACCAGCGGATCTTCCGAGATCGCGTTCATCGAGGCTATGAGCGCCGCCGGCACTTTCAGGAAGGCCATCAACCACGAGAACGCCGCCGCCATGCCGATGATGAGCAGCACCATGGCCGTGGTGCGCACGGCGCCATGGGTGGCATGAACGAAACCTTCCCAAGTCATCTGCCGGTAAACCAAGACAGTCACGAGCAACGCATAGATGACTGCGATGCAGGAACTCTCGGTGGCCGTGAAAATACCCGATCGCACGCCGCCGAAGATGATCGCGATCAGCAGCAGGCCGGGCACCGCGACGGCGAAGAGATGCGCGACGGCGGCGAAACCCGGAAACGGCTCGGTCGGATAGCCGCGGGAGCGCGCCACGAAATAGGCGGTGACCATCAGTGCCAGGGCCAAAAGCAGGCCCGGGATGATGCCGGCCGTGAACAGGTCGGCGATCGAGATCTTTCCGCCTGCCGAGATCGAGTAGATAATCATGTTGTGCGACGGCGGCAGGAGCAGCGCGATCAGCGCCGCCATCGACGTGACGTTGACGGCGTAGTCCGCTCCATATCCACGCGCCTTCATCTGCGGGATCATCAAGCCGCCTACCGCTGCCGCCTCCGCCACCGCGGAGCCCGAAATGCCGCCGAACAGTGTAGCGGTCGCGATGTTGACCTGCCCGAGACCGCCACGCATGTGGCCGACGAGCGAGCCGGCGAAGGCGACGATCTTGCTGGCGATGCCGCCGCGCACCATCAAGTCGCCGGCGTAGATGAAAAACGGAATGGCCAGCAGCGAAAAGACGCTCATGCCGGAATTCAGGCGCTGGAACACGATGAGCGGCGGCAGGCCCATGTAGAGGACGGTGGCAAAGCTTGCGACGCCGAGGCAGAAGGCGATCGGCGTGCCGATAAGCATCAGAACGGTGAAGACGCCGAAGAGTATCCAGAGTTCCATGGCGTCAGACCTTCACGTTCGCTGTGTCGAGTTCGGCTGCGACTTCCGCCGGCGGCAGCTCATCGAGCGCATCGTCGATCGGCGCACCGGAGAGGCGAAGCACGATCCGCTCCAGCGTGAAAAGCACGATGAGCGCGCCTCCCGCGACAAGCGGGACGTAGTCCCAGCCCCCTGATATGCCGAGCGACGGCAAGGTGGCGCCCCAGGTCAAGGCGACCAGCTGGCTGCCATACCAGATCATGCCGATGCCGAAGGCGAGCGCGACGAGGTCCGAGATCATCCTCAGCCAACGCTTGCCGCCTTTCGGCAGCACGTAGAGCAGGACGTCGAAGCCGAGGTGATAGTTCTCGCGCACGCCGACGGCGGCGCCGAGGAAAATGAACCAGCTCATCAGCATCACCGAGCCCTGCTCGGTCCAGCTCGGCGAGCGGTTCAGAACATAGCGGCCGAACACCTGCCAGGCGACGAAGGCGGTCATCAGCACCAGCCCGATGCCGGCGATCCACAGCGCCGCCGTGCTGACGCGCGACATCACGCGCGCGATGCCGGCAAGGGGCGGTCTCTGTTCTGGGCTGAAGGTCACCGGTTCTCTCCGCAAGAGGATGGCGGCGCGGAATGCCCGCGCCGCCGCTTGATCACTGCGCGGCCTTGATGGCCTCGACCATGGCCTTCAGCTTGTCGTCCTTGACGTGCTTCTCGTAGACCGGGCCCATCGCGTCGATGAAGGGCTGCTTGTCCGGCGTCGTGATCTGCGAACCGGCCGCCTCGACCTTGGCACGCGATTCCTTGACCTTGGCGGCCCACAGCTCACGCTGCTTGGCGACGCTTTCCCTGGCGGCCGCCTTGAAGATCGCCTGGTCTTCCGGCGTCAGCTTGTCCCAACTCGACTTCGCCATGACGAAGGCTTCCGGCACCATCGTGTGCTCGTCGAGCGAATAGAACTTGGCGACTTCCGCATGTTTGGCGGTGTCGTAGCTCGGAAAATTGTTCTCCGCGCCGTCGATGACCCCGGTCTCGATCGCCGAATACACCTCGCCATACGGCATTGGCGTCGCGTTGGCGCCGAGTGCCGCCACCATGTCGACGAAGATGTCGGACTGGATGACGCGGAACTTCATGCCGGCCAGATCGGCTACAGAGTTGATCGGCTTCTTCGAATTGTAGAAGGAGCGCGCACCGCCGTCATAAAAGGCGAGCAGCACCAGCCCGACCTGTTCGAACGCCGTCGCGATCTGGTCGCCGACCGCTCCGTCCATGACCTTGTGCATATGGTCTTCCGAGCGGAAGATGTAGGGCAGCGAGGGCACGGTGGTTTCGGGGATCAGCCCGTTGAACGGCGCCATCGAGACGCGGTTTAGGTCGATCACGCCGGAGCGCACCTGCTCGATCGTGTCCTTTTCCTCGCCGAGCTGCGCGGAATGATAAAGCTCGACCGTATAGCGGCCGGCCGTCCGCTCCTTCACAAGCTCGCCGAAATATTTGACCGCCTCGACTGTCGGATAGCCGTCCGGATGCGTGTCGGACGAGCGCAGAACCGTCTGGGCGCTTGCCGTTCCAGCCATCAGTGCGGCGGCAAGCAGCGTAGCTCCCGCCAGTTTAGAAAAATGCAGCATTGGTTTCCTCCCGTTTGAACGATGGCGGCAAGCGCCGTTAGAGCCGGTACGCCTTTTTCGCGAGCGTATAGGCCAGATCCTGCGCCAACTCGTGCGCCTCGTCCTCGCGGAGTCGGTGCTCGGCGACGAGACGCGCAAGAAAGGCGCAATCGACCCGACGCGCCACGTCGTGGCGAGCCGGGATGGATGGAAAAGCGCGGGTATCGTCGTTGAAGCCGACGGTGTTGTAGAAGCCGGCCGTCTCGGTCGTCATCTCGCGGAACCGGCGCATGCCCTCCGGGCTGTCGTGGAACCACCAGGCCGGCCCGAGTTTCAGCGCCGGGTAGACGCCGGCGAGCGGCGCCAGTTCGCGCGCATAGCTGGTCTCGTCCAGCGTGAAGAGAATGATGGTAAGGTCGCGCTCCAGCCCGACGCAGTCGAGCAGCGGCTTCAGCGCCGTCACATAGTCGGTTCTGGTCGGGATATCGAAACCCTTGTCCCTGCCGAACTTCCGGAAGACGGCAGGCGAATGATTGCGAAAGGAGCCGGGATGGATTTGCAGGACAAGCCCATCGTCGCGGCTCATCTTGGCCATCTCGGTCAGCATCTGGGCACGAAACAGTTTTCGCTCGCGCTCGTCATCCGAGCCCCGGCGGATGCGGTTGAACAGCTCCTGCGCGGCGGCATCCGACAGATTGGCGGTCTCCGCCGTTGGATGGCCGTGATCCGACGCGGTCGCGCCGAAACTCTTGAAGAAGGCTCGTCTCTGGCGATGCGCATCGAGATAGCCGGCCCAGTTACCGGTATCGCAGCCGGTGATTTCTCCGAGCTGGTCGAGATTGGCCGAAAACCCTTCGAAATCGGGATCGACGACCGCGTCCGGCCGATAGGCGGTGACGACGCGCCCATCCCAGCCGCTGTCGCGGATCATCTGGTGCCATTTGAGATCGTCGAGCGCGCCTTCGGTCGTCGCGATGACCTCAATGTTGAAGCGCTCGAACAGCGCTCGCGGGCGAAAATTCTCCCACTGCAGCAAGGTCGCGATCATGTCGTAATGGCGGTCGGCGGTTGCGGCCGTCAGCGGCTCTTCGATGCCGAACAGATGGGCAAGCACATGGTCGAACCACAGCCGCGTCGGCGTGCCGCGGAACAGATGATAGTGCTCGGCGAAGCGCCGCCAGATCGTCCTGCCGTCGGTCTCCACCGGTGAGCCGTCGAGCGTTGGCACGCCGAGGTCCTCGAGGCGGACGCCCTGGCTGAACAGCATGCGGAAGATGTAGTGGTCCGGCACAACAAGCAATTGCGCCGGATCGGCAAACGCCTCGTTGAGCGCATACCAGCGCGGATCGGTGTGACCATGCGGGCTGACGATCGGCAGGTTCTTCACGCCGGCGTAAAGATCGCGGGCAACCGAAAGCGGACGCGTCTCCGATGGAAACAGCAAATCCGGATGCGTCAGCACGGCCACATCAATCCTCCCAATACGGCAATCGGTAGGATCGGAAAGAAGTAATGTCAACATACAAAAATCGGGTTGTTATATGATGACTTGATGGCGGTGACCCATTGTGCAGGATGGAAACGGATGTTACGCCGCTGCCAGCCACGCCTCCGGACGATCGCCGCACCATGACCAACAGACGCCTTTCCAACAGCACGCTGCAGGCATTGCCGGCTCTGGCCGCGATCCCTGGATATGATCGCGACCAGATCGTGCCAGGCATCGTCCATCTCGGCGTCGGCGCGTTCCACCGCGCTCATCAGGCAGCCTATGTCGACGACTGCCTGGCGACGGGAGAGACGGATTGGGGCATTGTCGGCGTCTCGCTGCGCAGCGCCGACACACGCGACGCGCTGGCGCCGCAGGACGGGCTCTACACGCTGGCGGTCAGAAGCAGCGACAGTGAAAGCCTGCGCGTCGTCGGCTCGATCCTGTCGATGCTGGTGGCCCCGGAAGATCCGGGCGCGGTGCTGGCCGCGCTGACCGATCCGCGCACCTCGATCGTCACGCTGACGATCACCGAGAAAGCCTATCTCAGGGCGGCGGGTGGCGGACTGGACACAGCCCATCCCGACATCGTCCACGACTTGGCGAACCCGCAAATGCCGCGAACGGCGCATGGTTTTCTGACCGAATCCCTTTCGCGCCGCCGTGCCGCCGGCATCCGGCCATTCACCGTGCTCTGCTGCGACAATCTCCCGGCCAATGGCGCCACGCTGCACAGGCTGCTGGTCGAATTCGCCGCGCTACGCGGTACCAGGCTCGCCACTTCAGGCGATGCCAGGCTCGCCACTTCAGGCGATGCCAGGCTCGCCACTTCAGGCGATGCCGATCTCGCCCGCCATATCGCCGACGAGGTGGCGTTTCCATCGAGCATGGTCGATCGCATCGTGCCGGCGACCACCGATGCCGACCGGACACGGATATCAGGCCAGCTCGGCGTCGAAGACGCGTGGCCGGTGATGACCGAGCCATTCTGCCAATGGGTGGTCGAAGACGATTTCCCGGCGGGCAGGCCGGCCTGGGAAAAGTTCGGCGTCACCATGGTCGGTGATGTCGGGCCGTTCGAGGACATGAAGCTGCGCCTGCTCAACGGCTCGCATTCGGCCATCGCCTATCTCGGCCTGCTCAGCGGATATGAGACGGTCGACCGCGCCTTTGCCGATCCGGCGATCCGGCAATTCGTCGACGGATTGTGGGCAGAGGCCATCCCGACGCTGCCGCAGGACGCCGGGCTAGACACGACCGACTACACGGCCCAACTCGCTAAGCGTTATTCGAACACCGCGCTTGCCCACCGGACGGCGCAGATCGCCAATGACGGCAGCCAGAAACTGCCGCAGCGCATCGTTGCCTCCGCCATGGAGCGGCTGAGTGCCGGTGCCCCGCCCGCGCATCTGATGCTGGTGGTGGCCGCCTGGATCGCCGCTTGCGAGGCGCGCGGCAAATCCCTGCCGGAAAACCATTTCACCGACCCGCTCGACTTGGCCCTGGCCGCACTAGGCACCCGACAGCTATCGGCTGGCGAAGCGGTGGCGGCGGTGTTCGACCTGGCCGGCTTCGCCAAGGGCGGTGCTGAGCGCCTGACGCTGATCGACTTAGCGGCCGCCCATCTCGAGCGCCTGCGACAAGGTGGTGTGGCTGCTGCTTTCGCATCGCTGGGCATTGGGAGCGAATGACTATTAGGCTGATCTGATACTGATCCGGGATCAGGGCGTAGCGGGCGATGCAGAACTTTGACGTCGGCGGGACAGCGCCCCCCTCTGTCCTGCCGGACATCTCCCCCACAAGGGGGGAGATTGGCAGCTCTGATGCCGGCGCCAGTTCAGCAACGTCGGAGATTTGCGAAAGCCGCAGTGTCGGCCAATCTCCCCACCCGTGGGGGAGATGTCCGGCAGGACAGAGGGGGGCGCGAAGGAACGCGACGGAAGCTTTATCCTGGGCCGTCCTACTCTTGGCCTATGTCGTAGCATAAATCCCAGGACCTACGCTCCGCTTCGCCCTGAATGACGAGGGATAGCCCAGCCTTTAGGCCGGCAGGATGGCGCTCTCAAGTGTGGTGAGCTGGCTAAGGAACTGCTCGGCCTTGGTACGGGTCTGATCGTCCTTGGCGTCGGCGGCGTCTTCCCTGGCTTCCTGGATCCGGCGGGCAAGGTCGGCGCGGTCGATGTCGCCGACGGCTACCGCCGATTCTGCCAGCAACGTGCAGCCAGCCGGAACGATGTCGGCAAAGCCGCCGAACACGACGTAGCGTTCTTCGTTGCCGGCGGCGGTCTTCACCGTGACGACACCCGGCTTGATCGTGGTCATGACCGGCGCGTGATGCGCCATGACAGTCATTTCGCCTTCGGCGCCCGGAATGACGACGGATTCGACCTGCTCGGAAACCAGCAGGCGCTCCGGCGAGACCAGTTCGAATTTGAAAGCTTCAGCCATGTCAATTTAGTGAGTAGGGAATAGTGAGTAGGGAGTAGGGAGAGGACAATTGTCCCGATCACCCGGCTGCTATTCACTACTGACTACTGACTACTCCCTATTGCCTTGATTACGCCGCTTCAGCCGCCAGGCGCTGAGCCTTCTCGACCGCTTCCTCGATGCCGCCGACCATGTAGAAGGCGGCTTCCGGCAGATGGTCGTAGTCGCCGTTGCAGAGGCCCTTGAAGCCCTTGATGGTGTCGGCGAGATCGACCAGCTTGCCCGGCGCGCCGGTGAACACTTCGGCGACGAAGAAGGGCTGCGACAGGAAGCGCTCGATCTTGCGGGCGCGGGCGACTGTCTGCTTGTCCTCTTCCGACAGCTCGTCCATGCCCAGGATGGCGATGATGTCCTGCAGCGACTTGTAGCGCTGAAGGATCGACTGCACCTGGCGGGCGACCTGGTAGTGCTCTTCGCCGACGACCATCGGGTCGAGCATGCGCGAGGTCGAATCGAGCGGATCGACGGCCGGATAGATGCCCTTTTCCGAGATTGCGCGGTTCAGCACGGTCGTCGCGTCGAGGTGGGCGAACGAGGTCGCCGGCGCCGGGTCGGTCAGATCGTCGGCCGGCACGTAGATCGCCTGCACCGAGGTGATCGAGCCCTTGGTCGTCGTCGTGATGCGCTCCTGCAGCGCGCCCATGTCGGTGGCCAGCGTCGGCTGGTAGCCCACGGCCGAAGGAATACGGCCGAGCAGCGCCGACACTTCGGAGCCGGCCTGCGTGAAGCGGAAGATGTTGTCGACGAAGAACAGCACGTCCTGACCCTGGTCGCGGAAATATTCGGCGACCGTCAGGCCGGTCAGGCCGACGCGGGCGCGGGCGCCCGGCGGCTCGTTCATCTGGCCATAGACGAGCGCCGCCTTGGAGCCTTCGCCGCCGCCCTTCTTGTTGACGCCGGACTCGATGAACTCATGGTAGAGATCGTTACCTTCGCGGGTGCGCTCACCGACGCCGGCGAACACTGAGAAGCCGCCATGCGCCTTGGCGACGTTGTTGATCAGTTCCTGGATCAGCACGGTCTTGCCGACGCCGGCACCGCCGAACAGGCCGATCTTGCCGCCGCGCGCATAAGGCGCAAGCAGGTCGAGAACCTTGATGCCGGTGACCAGGATCTGCGCTTCCGTCGACTGCTCGACATAGGTCGGAGCCGGCTGGTGGATGGAGCGCATCTCGATGCCGTCGACCGGGCCTGCCTCGTCGACCGGCTCGCCGATGACGTTGATGATGCGGCCGAGCATGCCCGGGCCGACCGGCACGGTGATCGGCGCGCCTGTGTCATAGACGTCCTGGCCGCGAACCAGACCTTCAGTAGAGTCCATGGCGATGCAGCGCACGGTGTTCTCACCGAGATGCTGGGCCACCTCGAGCACGAGGCGATTGCCGACATTGGACGTTTCCAGCGCGTTCAGGATCGCCGGCAGATGTTCGCCGAACTGCACGTCAACAACGGCGCCGATGACCTGGCGAACCTTGCCGGCCAAGCCAGTCTTCTTGATGGCAACAGTCGGCGCCTTCGCCGCAACAGCCTTGGCGGGCGCGGCCGCCTTCTTGGCCGGAGCCGCCTTTGCTGCCGCTGCCGGAGCCTTTGCTGGTGCTGCCGCCTTCGCGGCGGTCTTCGGGGCCGCCGTCTTCGGGGTCGCTGCTTTCGCCATCGTCTTTACCCTTTTCGTCTCTTTGTTTCTCACGCGATCCGCTTGAAGGTCACAGACCTTCGTGGGAGCACGCCTAGAGCGCCTCGGCGCCCGAAATGATTTCGATCAATTCCTTGGTGATCTGCGCCTGCCGCTGGCGGTTGTAGGTGATCGACAACTTGTTGATCATGTCGCCGGCGTTGCGTGTCGCATTATCCATGGCGCTCATCTTGGCACCCATCTCGCCGGCCGCATTTTCGAGCAGCGCACGGAAAACCTGCACGGAGATGTTGCGCGGGATGAGGTCGGAGAGGATTTCGCCCGGCTCCGGCTCGTATTCATAGACGGCATTGCCGCCGTCCGTCGTCTCGGCGGCAGCCGAAGCCACACCTGCCGGGATGATCTGCTGGGTCGTCGGGACTTGGCTGATCACCGACTTGAACTGCGAATAGAACAGCGTGCAGATGTCAAAGCCGCCCTCGTTGAAGAGCTGGATGACTTTCTTGGCAATGGCATCGGCATTGACGAAGCCGAGCGTCTTCACTTCGCGCAGGTCTACGCGCTCGATGATCAGCTCCGCGTAGTCGCGGCGCAGGATGTCGAACCCTTTTTTGCCGACGCAGATGATCTTGACCTTCTTGCCGTTGGCCAGAAGCTTGCGGATGTGGTCGCGGGCAAAGCGTGCGATCTGCGAATTGAAGCCGCCGCACAGACCACGCTCGGCAGTGCAGACGACGAGCAGATGCACGTCGTCCTTGCCGGTGCCGGTCATCAGCGCCGGGGCCTCGCCGCCGCCGCCGATCGCCTGGGTGATGTTGGCCAGCACCGCGCCCATGCGCTCCGAATAGGGGCGCGCGGCTTCCGCCGCCTCTTGCGCGCGGCGCAGCTTCGCCGCGGCGACCATCTGCATCGCCTTGGTGATCTTCTGCGTCGCCTTGACCGAGGCGATACGGTTACGAAGGTCTTTTAATGAAGGCATGCTTCAAACCTGATCCCGTCCGTCCGGCTTCGTTCAAGCGAAGGTCTTGGCGAAGGTGTCGATCTCCGCCTTCAGCTTGGCGCGTAGATCGTCCGACAGCGCCTTCTCCTTGCGGATGCCGTCGAGCACCTCCTTGCCGGCCGAGCGCATATGGCTGAGCAAGCCATGCTCGAACTTGCTGACCTGGTCGATCGCCAGCTTGTCGAGATAGCCGTTGACGCCGGCGAAGATCACCGCGACCTGTTCCTCGACCTTGAGCGGCGAGAATTGCGGCTGCTTCAGGAGTTCGGTCAGGCGCGCACCGCGGTTGAGCAGGCGCTGCGTGGCGGCGTCGAGGTCGGAGCCGAACTGAGCGAAGGCCGCCATTTCGCGGTACTGCGCGAGCTCGCCCTTGATCGAGCCGGCGACCTGCTTCATCGCCTTGATCTGCGCCGAGGAGCCGACGCGCGACACCGACAGGCCGACATTGACTGCCGGGCGGACGCCCTGGAAGAACAGATTGGTTTCCAGGAAGATCTGGCCGTCGGTGATCGAGATGACGTTGGTCGGGATGTAGGCCGACACGTCGTTGGCCTGGGTCTCGATGATCGGCAACGCCGTCAGCGAACCGCCGCCATTGTCGTCATTGAGCTTGGCGGCCCGCTCCAGAAGACGCGAATGCAGATAGAAGACGTCGCCCGGATAGGCTTCGCGGCCAGGCGGGCGGCGCAGCAGCAGCGACATCTGGCGGTAGGCGACGGCCTGCTTCGACAGATCGTCATAGCTGATCAGCGCATGCATGCCGTTGTCGCGGAAATACTCGCCCATCGTGCAGGCGGTGAACGGCGCCAGGAACTGCATCGGCGCCGGATCGGAAGCGGTGGCGGCGACGATGATCGAATAGTCGAGCGCGCCGCGCTCTTCGAGAACTTTCACGAACTGCGCGACGGTCGAGCGCTTCTGGCCGACGGCGACGTAGACGCAGTAGAGCTTTTCCTTCTCCGGCCCGTGATCGTGCACCGATTTCTGGTTGAGCATCGTGTCGAGGATGATCGCGGTCTTGCCGGTCTGGCGATCGCCGATGACCAGCTCGCGCTGGCCGCGGCCGACCGGGATCAGCGCATCAATGGCCTTGAGGCCGGTCGACATCGGCTCGTTCACCGATTTGCGTGGAATGATGCCGGGCGCCTTGACGTCGACGCGCTTGCGCTCGGTCGCCTTGATCGGGCCCTTGCCGTCGATCGGGTTGCCGAGCGCGTCGACGACGCGGCCGAGCAGGCCCATGCCGACAGGCGTATCGACGATGGCGCCGGTGCGCTTGACGATGTCGCCTTCCTTGATGTCGCGGTCGGCGCCGAAGATGACGACGCCGACATTGTCGGCTTCGAGGTTGAGCGCCATGCCGCGGATGCCGCCGGGGAACTCGACCATCTCGCCGGCCTGGACATTGTCGAGGCCATAGACGCGGGCGATGCCGTCACCGACGGACAGAACCTGGCCGACTTCGGAGACCTCGGCCTCCTTGCCGAAATTCTTGATCTGGTCTTTCAGAATTGCGGAAATTTCCGCGGCGCGGATGTCCATCAGCCGACCTCTTTCAGTGCAAGCTTGAGCGAATTGAGTTTGGTTTTGAGCGACGTATCGATCTGGCGCGAGCCTATCTTGACCACCAGCCCGCCGAGCAGCGACGGATCGACGGTCACGGTGATCGCGACATCCTTGCCGGCAACGCTTTTCAGCGCCGCCTTCAGCTCGGTTTGCTGAGCCGCCGTCAGCGCATGCGCCGAGGTGACTTCAGCGGCGGTCTCGCCACGATGCTCGGCGGCGATCTGGCGGAAAGCCTTGATCATGCCAGGGATGGCGAACAGCCGGCGGTTCTGGGCGACGACGCGCAGGAAATTTCCGGTGAGGCCGGTGATCCCTGCCTTGTCGGCGATCGCCGCAATGGCCCTGGCCTGGTCTTCGCTGGAGAACACCGGGCTATTGATCAGACGGGTGAGGTCGGCACTGCCTTCGAGCATCGTCGCGAAACTGTTGAGGTCAGCCTCAACCTTAGCAACCGAGTTTGCCTGCAGCGCGAGCTCGAACAGCGAACCCGCATAGCGTTCTGCAACACCTGAGATTGGCGATGACGATTGGGCCACGGACCGTCTTTTCTCTTGTCTGACAGGCCGCAGATTATTGGCGCGAGCGAGAACTCTGGCTAAATCTTTGACCTTACTGCATTTTTCCAAGCACGGAGGCGCAGCTTCCGCTATCCCCGGCCGAAAGTCGATTGCCGTCTAGCACAGGCATTTTAAGACCGCAATGCGTCGTCCTGCATGGTTTTAGGCACTATTGTCGCATCTGGCGGCCGAGCTCAACGACTGGCCCCGAATTAGCCTTTGATTCAAGGCACAAAGCCGAAGGCGAAGGCAAGCGGCAGCGCCGCCAACACCAGTTCCACCACAATTGAAACCCAGTTGAAAGGCGTGTTGGCGCCATCCGACATCATCGACAGCAGCCGGCCGAAGGCGGTGAACAGCCAGGAAAAGCCAAGCGCCATGTACAGCAGCGGCTGCGCCAGCAGAATGCAGCACAGGCTAACGCCGAGATAGAAGCCCGACATCCTGCCGCGCCCTTCGGCGATCGCCGCCGCCTTCTCGGGCTTGACCTGCAGCCGCAGGATGCGGAAGGCCAGCCCCGGCGCCAGGAACAGCAGCAGGCCGAACAGCAAGGTCACAACGGCGCTCGACCATGCCAGCCACTCGCCCTGGCTCATCGGCCACGGAAACGCAAATTCCATCTTGTCCCCTCGTAAATGGCTGTTCGAAATTTCGGGCATTCTAGCGAAGGAAGAAACATGCGCCAGATGGCGCCGGCAATTTGCGAAAAGCGCATCAACCCAGCGCGAATTCGACCGCCGCCTCGGCATGGATGCGCGTCGTATCGAACACAGGAATGTCGAAGTCTGGCTGGCCGATCAGCATGGTGATCTCGGTACACCCCATGATGACGCCGTCGATCTTTTCGTCGCGCCGCAGGCGAGCGATTTCACCAACGTAGGCCGCCTTTGATTCGGTACTGATGATGCCCTGGCAAAGTTCGTCGTAGATCACGCGATGAACCATATCCCGCCCGGCTTGATCAGGCACCACCGGTTGAAGTCCGTATTTGTCGGCGAGCCGGCCCTTGTAGAAATCCTGTTCCATGGTGAAGCGCGTCGCCAGCAGCGCCGGCCGCTTGACGCCGGCCTGGCTGATCGCAACGGCGGTGGCGTCGGCGATGTGGATGAGCGGTATCGACACCGCCGTCTGCACCGTGTCGGCCAGCTTGTGCATGGTGTTGGTGCAGATCAGCAGCCCTTCGGCGCCGGCTGCTTCCAGCTTGCGCGCGGCGTCGACCAGCCGAACGCCCGCCCCCTGCCAGTCGCCAGCGTGCTGCCGTTCGGCGATCTCGGCGAAGTCGAACGACCACAGCAGCAGTTTCGCCGAATGCAGCCCACCCAGCCGCTCGCGCACGATCTCGTTGAGCAGGCGGTAGTAGATCGCTGTCGATTCCCAGCTCATGCCGCCGATGAGGCCAAGGGTTTTCATGATGGGCTGTTCCTTTTCCTGTGCGATTCCTATATTGTGACCACATGAGACCACAAGGAGTTCTCGCATGAAGACAATGCAGCTACGAGAAGCGAAGGCGAGCCTTTCCGTGCTCGTGGCGGCGGCGGCGAATGGCGAGCCTACTGTCATTACCAAGCACGGCAAGCCGACAGCCATGGTTGTACCGATCGATGAGGGACGGAAGCTCTATCCGCAAAACAGCCAAAAAGACTTCGTGGATTTCCTGCTTCAATACCCAGGTGGCATCGAGCTTGAGCGGAACGAATCGCCATCGCGGGAAGTCGAGTTTTGAGCGACTATCTGCTTGATACGTCTTTTCTCTCGGCCTTTGCACCTGGCCGCACTCCGATTCCTCAACATGTGCAGAAGTGGGTTGCTGAACAACGGGAGCGTGGCTCCTGGCATATGTCGTCGATCGTAATTCTAGAGGTGGAAAGAGGCATCGCCAAACTGAAGCGGTCAGGCGGACATGCGAAGGTGGAACGCATCAGCCGCTGGTTCGAAAGTTTACTTATCGAATTTGACCAGCGCATCCTCCCCGTCGATGTTGCAATCGCGCGAGAAGCCGGACGACTGGAAGACGCAACTATCGCACGAGGTGTCAGTCCGGGCTTGGCTGATGTCTTGATCGCAGCGACTGCTCGTTTGAACGGCCTGTCTGTCTTGACAACCAATGTCCGGCATTTCGCCATCCTCGATGTACCGTACCTGAACCCATTCGCTGAGGGCGGGCCAAGGGCTTAATTCTTCGCCCATCACAAAAAGCTCTGCGGGTCGATGTCGACCTGCACACGAACCGAGCCCCGTATCTTCGGGCCCTCGGCCAGCATGGTGCGGATGAACCCTTGCATGTCGGCGCGCCGCTCGCCTTGGATCAGCAGGCGAAAGCGATGGCGGCCGCCGATCAGCGACAGCGGCGCCTCGGCCGGTCCGAGCACGAACAGGTCGCTTGCCTGCGGTGCGGCACGCCGCAGGCCGCGGGCGTGCCCTTCGGCTTCCGCCCGCGTCGCCGCACTGACGATGACGCCGGCGAGCCGGCCGAAAGGCGGCAGCGCCGCTCGTTCACGTTCCGTGATCTCGCGCTCGTAAAAAGCCTCAGCGTCGCCGGAGACGATCGCCCGCATCACCGGGTGGTCGGGCTGGAAGGTCTGCAGCAGCCCGAGGCTCTTCTTGCCGGTGCGGCCGGCGCGGCCCGTCACCTGGCTGAGCAGTTGGAAGGTGCGCTCGGCGGCGCGCGGATCGCCATTGGCAAGACCGAGATCGGCGTCGACCACGCCGACCAGCGTCATGTTGGGGAAGTTGTGACCCTTGGCGACAAGCTGCGTGCCGATGACGATGTCGGCCTCGCCATTGGCGATGGCTTCAAGCTCCAGCCTCAGCCGCCGCACACCGCCCATCAGGTCGGACGACAGCACGATGGTTCGGGCGTCGGGGAAATGCGCAACGACCTCTTCGGCGATGCGCTCGACGCCCGGCCCGCAGGCGACCAGATGATCGAGCGTGCCGCATTCCGGGCAGGCCTCGGGACGGCGTTCATTGTGCCCGCAATGGTGGCAGACGAGCTGGCCGCGAAAGCGATGCTCGACCAGCCAGGCCGAGCAGACCGGGCAGCCGAAGCGGTGACCGCAGACCCGGCACAGCGTCAGCGGCGCATAGCCGCGCCGGTTGAGGAACAGCAGCGATTGTTCCTTTTTCTCCAGTGTCTGGCGCATATGGCCAAGCAGCACCGGCGACAGGAAGCCGCCGCGTGCCGGCGGGGCGCGGCGCATGTCGATCGTCTTCAGGTCGGGAAGGGCCGCCTCGGCAAAGCGCGCCGCAAGCACCGCCCTGTCATAGCGCCCCTGGCTCGCATTGACCCGGCTTTCGACCGACGGCGTCGCCGAGGCAAGCACGACCGGAAAGCCGCCGATATGGCCGCGCACCACCGCCATGTCGCGGGCGTTGTAGAAGACGCGGTCTTCCTGCTTGTAGGCGGGGTCGTGCTCCTCGTCGACGACGATCAGCCCGAGTTCCCGGAACGGTAGGAACAGCGCCGAACGCGCGCCGGCAACGACGCGCACTCCACCTTCCGCCACCTGCCGCCAGACACGCTCGCGCATCCTTGGCGGCAGGTCCGAATGCCATTCCGCCGGCTTGGCGCCGAATCGCTCCTGGAAGCGCTCGAGGAAGGCGTGGGTCAGCGCGATCTCCGGCAGCAGGATCAGCACCTGCTTGCCACGGTCGAGCGCCGCCGCCACCGCCTCGAAATAGACCTCCGTCTTGCCGGACCCGGTCACGCCGTCGAGCAGCGTGACGCCGAATGCGCCGGCCGCGACATTGGTGCGCAGCATGGCGGCCGCATCGCTCTGGTCCGGCATCAGCGAAGGCTGGGCGTAGCTGGGGTCGGGTGCTGCGACCACCGGTCGCGGCGGGATCATGACCGTCTCGAACACGCCTTGCGCTTTCAGCCCGTCGATGACGGTCGACGAAACGCCGGCCGCATGCGCCAGCCCGGACCGCGTCCAGGCAAGCCCGCCTTCGGCTGTTTCCAGCACGCGCATCCGCGCACCCGTCATCCGGTCGGGGTTGGCGAAAGTGCGTTGCAGCCCTTCGATCCACGGTTCCGGGTCGAACGCCTCCGGCGCCCGCAGCAGCATGCGCGCCACCATGCCGGGCGGCGACAGCGTGTATTGCGCGATCCAGTCGACGAAGCGGCGCATGGCGCGGTTGATCGGCGGGCAGTCGAATACCTGCTCGATCGGGCGCAGTTTTTTGGCATCGACCTTTTCGACGGCGCCGTCCCAGACGATGCCCGCAACCTGTCGCGGGCCGAGCGGCACGCGCACGATCGAGCCCGGCACCACGCGCATGCCGGCGGGCACGGCATAGGTGTAGGGCCGCTCGGCGGGCATCGGCACCAGCACTGGCGCGGCTGCGACAAAGGGCGAATCTTCGATCATGAGGCGTGACCTTGCCCCGACTTTCGTCTAGATCAAAGTCCGACCCCAAATGTGCATGACATGCACATGAAAAATCTTCAGGAGACCGTCATGAAATTTTTTGTCGACACCGCCGATGTCAAGGAAATCCGTGAGCTGAACGATTTGGGGCTGCTCGACGGCGTTACCACCAATCCTTCGCTGATCCTCAAATCCGGCGGCAAGATCGCCGACGTCACCAGAGAGATCTGCGAGATCGTCAAGGGCCCGGTCTCGGCCGAAGTCGTCGCCACCGAATACAAGGACATGATGGCGGAGGCCAAAATCCTGGCCAGGATCGCCGACAATGTCTGCATCAAGGTGCCGCTGACGCTCGACGGGCTGAGAGCCTGTAAGGATATCCGGTCAGACGGCCGCATGGTCAATGTCACGCTCTGCTTCTCGGCCACCCAGGCGCTGCTCGCCGCCAAGGCCGGCGCCTCCTTCATCTCGCCCTTCGTCGGCCGCATCGACGACACCGGCTGGGATGGCATGGAACTGATCTCGGACATCCGCACCATCTACGATAATTATGATTTCCAGACCGAGATCCTGACCGCTTCGGTGCGCACGGTGAACCATGTCAAGCAGGCCGCGCTGATCGGCGCCGACGTCATCACCGCGCCGCCGGCAACGCTGAAGGCGCTGGTCAAGCACCCGCTGACCGACAAGGGCCTGGAGCAGTTCCTCGCCGACTGGGCCAAGACCGGCCAGAAGATCGGCTGAAAACAAGACGCCGCGTTCATGAAAAAAGGCCGAGCAATCGGCCTTTTTTGTGCGCCAGCAAGCGGCTGTGGGCGAGAACCGGAACGTCTTGATCGAGGCCGGAAAGTTAACCCGCCACCGTCTTGCCGTGCTTGACCAGATCCTGGGCGATCGACAGGCGCAGCAGGTCCGCCAATTCGCGCGCCGCGCGGTTCTCGGCGTCGATTTGCGCCCGGTAGGAGGCAAACTCCTGACGGGGCTTGTCGAAGGACGACGCTATCGAGCGCTTGCCGGTCGCGATGGTCGTGCCGGTCTTGGCGTCGGTCAGCACATAGTTCGCGGTCAGTGTCACCGTGCCCGCCGTCGGCTCGTCCTCATCGGTTGTGACCTGCACGATTGCAGCGGACTCGACAAGTTCGCTAACGCCGAGATCAAGCGAATAGGCAGGTGAAGCCGGCTCCCCCGCACCCTGGCCGAGCGCGAAGATCAGGTTGTTGCGGACCTGCTGAGCGTAGCGGGTGTTGACCGGCTTGACCGAGATGGACCCGAGTTCGGCGGCAGCGCCGACTTGCGACCCGGCCGACAACGGCGCGCTCGAATAGAGCGGGCGCACCGTGCAGGCTGAAACCAGCGCAACCGAAGCGACCAGGCCGCAAAGCGCTGCGCGGCGCAGCAAATACGTCACTTCTGTCTTCCCTAAGTCAGGCAACGACATTGACGATCCTCTGCGGGACGATGATCACTTTGCGCGGCGCCTTACCTTCGAGCGCTTTCTGCACGAAGTCGAGAGCCAGAACCGCTTTTTCGACCGCACCTTGGTCCGCGTCGCGGGCAATTGTCAAATCGCCGCGCTTCTTGCCGTTGACCTGGACCGGCAGCACGATCTCGCTGTCGACGACCAGCGACGGATCATAGACCGGCCACGGCCGTTCCGCGACAAATCCTGTCCCGCCCAAGGTCGACCAGCATTCGTCAGCCAGATGCGGCATCATGGGCGCGATCATGATGACCAGCATTTCCAGCGCCTGACGCAACGCCGGAGCGTTTTCCGGGTTCAGACTTCTGCCACCCAAGACATTGGACCCGCTGAGCTCACTTTTGCTGGCCGTGAAGGCGCCGGCGGGCGCAAGCGCCTGGATAGCGTTGACCAATTCATAGAGCCGCGCGATGCCTTTGTTGAAAGCGATCCTCTCGATATCCTCCGCCACCAGCTTGGCGGCACGATGGGCCATACGCGACAGTTCAAGCGCGGGACCGGAAACGCCTTGTGCAGGTGATACCCCTGCCAGCGCGGGCGCTGCCTCCGACACCTGACGCCAGACGCGCTGCACGAAGCGGTGTGCGCCCTCGACGCCAGCTTCCGTCCAAATCACGTCGCGGTCGGGCGGCGAGTCGGACAGCACGAACCACCGTGCGGTATCAGCGCCGTAGTTTGCCAAGATATCGTCGGGATCGACGACATTCTTCTTCGACTTCGACATTTTCTCGATCGCGCCGATCTCTACCGGCGTGCCGTCGCTGATCAAAGCCGCCTTTCGCTCCCCATCGATCATATCAACCCTGACCTCCGCCGGAGTGACATACTGGCCGTTGGCGCCGCTGCCGATACGGTAGGTCTCGTGCACAACCATGCCTTGGGTAAACAGGCCATCGAACGGCTCTTCGGCCACATTCAGATGGCCGGTCGCCTTCATGGCGCGGGTGAAGAAGCGCGAATAGAGCAGGTGCAGGATCGCATGCTCGACACCGCCGATGTATTGGTTGACCGGCAGCCAGCCGTTCTTGCCGTCGACCACGGCCAATGTCGTCGGCGCAGCCTCGTTCCACGGGTCAGTGAAGCGCGCGAAATACCACGATGAATCAACAAACGTATCCATCGTATCGGTGTCGCGTCGCGCCGGCTTGCAACATTGCGGACAGTCGACATGCTTCCACGTCGGATGATTGTCTAGCGGATTGCCTGGCTTGTCGAAGGACAGGTGATCCGGCAACTCGACCGGCAAATTCTCGGCGCGCTCGGGCACGGCGCCGCAATCGTCGCAATAGATCACCGGTATTGGCGCGCCCCAACAACGTTGGCGCGAGACCAGCCAATCGCGCAGCCGGAACTGCACCTTGCGCTCAGCCTGCGGCCGATTGCCGATAGCGATGCCTGACAGCCTGGTGGCAACCTCATCGAATGCCGCCTGTGGCGTCATACCATCAAGGAAGCGCGAATTGATCATCACGCCGTCGTCGGTATAGGCCTCCTCGGTGATCTGGAAGGTCCCGGCGTCGGCACTTTCCGGCATCACTACCGGAATGACCGGCAACCCGTATTTATTGGCGAAGTCGAGATCGCGCTGATCGCCAGACGGACAGCCGAAGATGGCACCCGTGCCATAGTCCATCAGCACGAAATTCGCGACATAAACCGGCAGCGTCCAGCTCTCGTCAAACGGATGAACGACTCGGATGCCGGTATCAAATCCCTTCTTCTCGGCGGTCTCGATCTCGGCAGTCGCCGTACCGCCGCGCTTGATATCCTTGATGAAGGCGGCCAGCTCGGCGTTGTCTTCCGCAGCCCTTTTCGCCAGCGGATGGTCTGCCGCAATTGCCATGAACGAGGCGCCGAAAATAGTGTCGGGCCGGGTCGTGTAGACCTCAAGCTCGCGCTCGCCGGCGGGCGCCGTAGCGGCAGCCAGCGGCCAGCGTATCAGCAGGCCTTCTGAGCGGCCGATCCAGTTGGCCTGCATCAGCTTGACCTTGTCCGGCCAGCGCTCCAGCGTCGACAGGCTGTCCAGCAATTCCTGCGCCATCGACGTAATCTTGAAGAACCATTGCGTCAGGTCGCGCTGCTCGACCAGTGCGCCGGATCGCCAGCCGCGCCCGTCGATGACCTGTTCGTTGGCGAGCACCGTCATATCGACCGGATCCCAGTTGACCTTCGCCGATTTGCGCTCGGCCAGCCCAGCCTTCCAGAAATCCAGGAACATCTTCTGCTGGTGCTTGTAGTAGCTCGCATCGCAGGTGGCGAACTCGCGGGCCCAGTCCCAAGACAGACCCATCGACTTCAACTGGCCCTTCATCGTTTTGATATTGGCGTAGGTCCAGTCGCGTGGATTAACATTGTTGTCGCGCGCCGCGTTTTCGGCCGGCAGGCCAAAGGCATCCCAGCCGATCGGGTGCAGCACGTTGAAACCCTTGGCCCGCTTGTAGCGCGCCACCACGTCGCCCATCGTATAGTTGCGCACATGGCCGATATGGATGCGCCCCGACGGATAGGGGAACATCTCCAGCATGTAGTATTTCGGGCGCGGGTCGTCGTTGTGCGCTTCAAACAGCTTCTTTTCAGCCCAGGCTTTCTGCCATTTGGGCTCTGACGCGCGCGGATTGTATCGTTCGGTTGCCATCGGATGTTTTTCACTTAAAAGCAGGCACGAGCCGCCAGACATGGCCGGCGGCCAGGAAATGTCGTCGCGGTGTTCACCATGGATTGCCGGACCCGTCAACTGCGGCGATCCGGCGAGTATCAAAACTAGAGGCAGATATAGGCATGACGAGCGCCGTCGAACAGTTTTTCACGGTCAAGGCGAAGATCGCAACTGCCGAGCGCGAGGCGGGACGGCAGGCCGGCGCGGTGACGCTGGTCGCGGTCTCGAAGACCTTCGACGCCAACGATATCCGCCCGGTCATCGAGGCCGGCCAGCGTATCTTCGGCGAGAACCGCGTCCAGGAAGCACAAGGAAAATGGCCGGCGCTGAAGGAAGCTTTCCCCGACATCGAGCTGCATCTCATCGGTCCGCTGCAATCGAACAAGGCGAAGGAAGCGGTCGCGCTGTTCGATGTCATCGAGTCGGTCGACCGCGAGAAAATCGCCGCCGAACTCGCCAAGGAAATCGCCAGACTGGGCCGGTCTCCAAAACTCTACGTTCAGGTCAACACCGGTTCGGAACCGCAAAAGGCCGGGATCGAACCGCGGGAAGCCGTCGCGTTCGTCGCGCGCTGCCGTACGGTTCACGGCCTCGCGATCGAAGGTCTGATGTGCATTCCGCCAGCCGACGAGAATCCCGGTCCGCATTTCGCGTTGCTGGAGAAACTTGGGCTTGAGGCCGGCGTCGAAAAGCTCTCCATGGGCATGTCCGGCGATTACGAGACGGCGATCGCCTTCGGCGCAACCAGCGTCAGGGTCGGCTCGGCGATCTTCGGAGCCAGGTAGCCGCGTCATAGCACCGCATTGCGAGGCCTAAGCCGTGCGCTAGCTCCGAGGGAGAACCCGAGCGACCAACCATGGCCGTTCCTTTGCAATGCGAAGGAGGGGCAACATGAGCAAAGAACGCGTTCCCCATAACCGATATGTCTCCGACGGGCTGCACCCGCACGTCTATCTGGCGATGGTCGGGCTTGCCGCGTGGTACGCGCTGTCGGCCTGGATAGGCTTCGGCGACGGCGGCTATACCGATTATCTTCTCGTCGTCATGACCGGATTCATCATCATCTCGGTCGCGTTGCCGGCCTTTGCCGGGCGCGTCTGGCTTCGACACCATCACCGGAGCGACACAGCCGCCCACAGCTTCGAGGACTGGATCGCTGGCGAATTCGACACCGGACAAGGTCGCGTGAGCGCCAAGACCGCGCTGGTCGAGCTCCTCCTGCCGCTCGCCGCAGTCGCCTTCGGCATGACGGCCTTTGCGATCATGGCGCGCCTGGCTGGTTGAGGCGGCGCCTTTTGCTGTTCGTAACGGCAGCGGCCTTTCCGCCAGGCCGGAAATTCGTTCTGCGGAGAGGCTTGAAACGAAACGTTTCGTTCCTATTTGCCAGACGTCACCACCAAATTTCCGGAGCCGCACCATGCGCTACAATCAACTTGGAAACACGGGGATGTTCGTCTCCGAACTTTGCCTCGGCACCATGACCTTCGGCGCCGCTGGCGAAAACGCCCAATGGGGCCTGATCGCTAGCCTCGACCAGGATGGCGTCGACAGGATCGTCGAGCGCTCGCTCGCCGCCGGCGTCAATTTCTTCGACACGGCGGACGTCTATTCCTTCGGCGCATCGGAACGGCTTCTCGGCCAGTCGCTGAGGAATCTCGGTATCAAGCGGCAGGATGTGATCATCGCCACCAAAGCCCATGGCGCCATGGGCGACGGCCCCAACCAGCGCGGTTCCTCGCGCGGCCACATCATGGATTCGGTCGAGGGCAGTCTCGAGCGGCTACAGCTCGACCATATTGATCTCTACCAGCTTCACGGCACCGACACGGTGACGCCGATCGACGAGACGCTGCGGGCGCTCGACGATCTGGTTGCCAGCGGCAAGGTCCGCTATGTCGGCGTTTCGAACTGGGCAGCCTGGCGCATCGCCAAGGCGCTCGGCATTGCCGACCGTAAAGGCTTTGCCCGTTTCGAGACCGTCCAGTCCTATTACTCGATCGCCGGTCGCGACTTGGAGCGCGAGATCGTGCCGCTGCTCGACGAAGAGAAGCTTGGACTGATGGTCTGGTCGCCGATGGCGGGCGGTCTGCTCTCCGGCAAATACGGACCCGGCGCGCCCGGTAATGGCGAGGGCCGCCGCGCCAGCTTCAATTTCCCGCCGGTCAATGAGGATCGCGCCTGGGCGGCGGTCGCCGTCATGCGCGAGATCGCCGGCAAGCACGGCGTCAGCGTCGCAACGGTCGCGCTGGGCTATGTGCTGGCCAAACCCTTCGTGATGAGCGTGATCATCGGCGCCAGCCGCATGGAGCAACTCGAACAGAACCTTGCCGCCACCGAATTGAAGCTCGATACCGAGGATCTTGTTCGCCTCGACGAGGTCAGCGCTCTGCCGGCCGAATATCCGGGCTGGATGCTCGAGCGTCAGGCGGCTGGCCGGCGGCCGGCGCCCTTTGCGCCGAAAAAATAATTCAATCTCACCTTCGATTGATGTTTCGGGAGCCGGCAGACTCCCGATCTTCTTTGGGCTCAACCCAACCGCACAGTCTCGACCAAAAAGTCGAGAAAGGCCCGCACCCGCGCCGGCAAGTGCTTGCCCTGGCCGACATAGACGGCATGGGTGAGCTCCTCATCGCCGGGGTTGAAGTCCTCCAGAAGCGGTACCAGCCGCCCGGCGGCGATGTCGGGCTCCACATGCCAGCGCGCCAGCCGGGCGATGCCCGCTCCGGAGAGCGCCATCAGCCGCATCGCCTCGCCATCGCTGACCAGCGCATTTCCGGTGATCGGGACGACAATGGTCTCGCCGGCTGCGCCGACGAAAGGCCAGCCGTCGATATGGCGCACGAAGCAGAAACCCATCCGGTTGTGACGATCGAGATCGGCCGGCGTTCGGGGCGTGCCATGCGTCCTGAGGTAGGATGGCGCGGCGACGACGACCACCGGACTTTGCCCGAGCTTGCGGGCGACCAACCGTGATTCGCCGAGCGGCCCGGCGCGGATCGCGACATCGGCGCGCTCCTCCAACAGGTCGATGACACTGTCGGTCAAAACCAGATCGACGGCGATTTCCGAATAGCGTTCGAGGAAGCGCGGCAAAAGCGGGATCAGCCGGTGCTGCCCGAACGGCACGTAGCTGTTGACGCGCAGCCGCCCACGCGGGGTGGCACCGGCCGCCGCCTCGCGCTCGGCTGCCGCCATGTCGGCCAGGATGCGCACGCCGCTGCCGAAGAAGGCCGCCCCCTCAGGTGTCAGTTGCAGCTTGCGCGTCGAACGGCTGACCAGGCGCGCGCCAAGACGGGCCTCAAGGCGCGCAATCAGCTTGCTCACCGCCGACGGCGTCATCCGCAAGGCGCGAGCGGCGGCCGAAAAGCTGCCCGCCTCGACGACGCGGACGAACACTTCGATCTCGCCGGAGCGGTTGATGTCGGGTCTCGCCATTCGTGAATCTATTTCACAGACAATGTGCCCGACGCAAGGCTGGTTCACAGCACATCGCGACACGATCTTCCGGGACGGGGCGTGGGAAGACACGGCGTCCCATCAAACGACCGCGATCGAAGTGGGAACCGCCATGCCTCTTGCTCTTTATGCCCTCGCCGCCGGTGCCTTCGGCATCGGTGTCACCGAATTCGTCATCATGGGCCTGCTGCTCGACGTCAGTACCGATCTCGGCGTCTCGATCTCGGCCGCCGGCCAGCTGATTTCCGGCTATGCGCTGGGCGTCGTCATCGGCGCGCCGCTGCTGACCATCGCCACCGGCCGCTGGCCGCGCAAAACCGTGCTTCTGGCGCTGATGGCGATCTTCACGCTGGGCAACCTCGCCTGTGCGCTCGCCCCCGACTACTGGACACTGATGGGTGCCCGCGTGCTCACCGCCTTTGCCCACGGCACCTTCTTCGGCGTCGGCTCCGTCGTTGCGACCGGGCTGGTGGCGCCCAACAAGAAGGCTTCGGCGATCGCCCTGATGTTCACCGGCCTGACCATTGCCAACATCCTCGGCGTGCCCTTCGGCACCTGGCTCGGCCAGGCCTTCGGCTGGCGGGCGACCTTCTGGGCTGTAACCCTTGTCGGCATCGTTGCCTTCGCCATCATTCTCCTGCTGGTGCCGCGCAGCCAGACAGAGCCGGAGAAGAGCGACCTGCGCGGCGATCTCGCCGTGCTCGGCCGCGCGCCGGTTCTGCTTGGTTTCGCCACCACCGTGCTTGGCTATGCCGGCGTCTTCGCCGTCTTCACCTATATCGCCCCCTTGCTGACCGAGATCACCGGTTTTGAGGAAGCAGCCGTGTCGCCGATCCTGCTTGTCTTCGGCGGCGGCCTCATCGCCGGCAATCTCGCCGGCGGCAAATTCGCCGACCGCTGGCTGGTGCCTTCGGTTCTCGGCAGTCTCGTCGTGCTGGCGCTGGTGCTCGGCTCGATGACCTTCGCCCTGCACAGCCAGGCAATGGCCGTCATCTATGTCGGCCTGCTCGGCGCCGCCGCCTTCGCCACTGTGGCGCCGCTGCAGATGTGGGTGCTGGAGAAAGCGCAAGGCGCCGGCCAGAGCCTCGCCTCGTCCTTCAACATCGCCGCCTTCAATCTCGGCAACGCCGCCGGCGCCTGGCTCGGCGGCATGGTCATCGCCCATGGTCCCGGCCTCGGCGCCGTCACCTGGGTCGCGGCCCTGCTGCCGCTCTCGGCGCTGGCCGTGGCGGCACTGGCGCTTCGCCTCGACCAAAATACCGTCCTCGCCACACCGGAAATCGTGCGGTCATAGGTCGGCAAACCTCAATCACTCTTCAAAAACTCATCCGACATCATCAAGGAGCAAAACCATGGACTATCGACGTCTAGGCGCCTCGGGCCTGAAGGTCCCGGCACTCTCGTTCGGCGCTGGAACCTTCGGCGGCTCAGGCCCGCTGTTCGGCGCCTGGGGTAACAGCGATGCGACGGAAGCGCGGCGGCTAATCGATATCTGCCTCGAGGCCGGCGTCAACCTGTTCGATACCGCCGACGTCTATTCGAACGGCGCCTCCGAAGAAGTGCTCGGCGCGGCCATCAAGGGCCGCCGTGATGCCGTGCTGATCTCGACCAAGACCTCGCTGCCGATGGGCGACGGACCCAACGATGCCGGTTCCTCCCGTTCGCGTCTCATCAAAGCCGTCGAGGACGCGCTCAAGCGTCTCGGCACCGATTACATCGACCTGCTGCAACTGCATGCTTTCGACGCCGCAACGCCGATCGAGGAGGTGCTGTCGACGCTGGACAGTCTCGTGCGCGCCGGCAAGCTGCGCTATGTCGGCGTTTCCAACTTCTCCGGCTGGCAAGTGATGAAATCGCTCGGCCTGGCGGATAAGCATGGCTATCCGCGCTACGTCGCCCATCAGGTCTATTATTCGCTGGTCGGGCGCGATTATGAATGGGAGTTGATGCCGCTTGGCCTCGACCAGGGTGTCGGTGCGCTGGTGTGGAGCCCGCTCGGCTGGGGCCGCCTGACCGGCAAGATCCGCCGCGGCGAGCCACTGCCGGAGAAAAGCCGGTTGCACGACACCGCCAGCTTCGGGCCTCCGGTCGAGGACGAGCAGCTCTACCGGGTCGTCGATGCGCTCGACACTGTCGCCCAGGAAACCGGCAAGACCGTGCCGCAGATCGCCATCAACTGGTTGCTGCAGCGGCCGACCGTCTCCTCTGTCATTGTCGGCGCGCGCAACGAGCAGCAGCTGCGCCAGAACCTCGGCGCCGTCGGTTGGTCATTGACATCAGACCAGATGAAGAAGCTCGACGCAGCAAGCGAAGTCACCGCGCCCTATCCGTATTTTCCGTATCGTCGTCAGGAAGGCTTTGCCCGGCTCAGCCCGCCCGCGGTTTAACCCCGCTCGATACATCAAATGCCCCGGGGACAGGGCATGTTGAGATTCAGGTCAGGGCGCGCCGAGAATGGTGGCTTCCGAGAACCGGAGCGGAGCGTACTTAAAGTACGTGAGCACCGGAAGCGCAGGAAACCGCCATTCGCAGGCCGGCCTCACCTGAATATCGACATGCCCTAATGCAGCACGAACTCGCCGTCGACTTTGTGCCACTCATTCGGCGCGATCAGCTTCTGGTGCGTATAGCTCACCGAATGCAGCGGGCCATCGAGCTTGGTCTGCCAGAACTCGATGAACCGGATCAGCACCGGAAATTTCGGAGCGATGTCGTAGTCCTGCCAGATGAAGCTCTGCAGCAGATGCGGATGATCGGGAAAATGATAAAGAATCTTGGCCGTGGTCAAGCCATATCCCCTAAGCATCAGGTCCATTTCGGATTGGTCGCGCATTTCGATCCTCTGGGTTGTTTCTCCTTTCCTCCCAATGCGAAATTGTGCGCGCTATTTGCTTAATCGTCTATTGATATTTCGTGGTTGAAGCCGGGTTTACTATGCAAAATCATAAAGTTAGCAGCCGTCAACCCCGAGTGCTGACAAGGGTGGGAAAAGCTTCTGCGGCATCCCGCCGCGCAAATCCAACGTCTAATGTTGCCGTCACCGCGGAACTGTTAATAATGCGCGCGAATTCGCGGCCGCTTCGCCGTGATGCCGACGGCGGTCAAGCCGGGCGGCCTGGTTTCGGGAGGAAAGTGAAGAAATGTCCGAGGTTCATGTCCATCGCGTCCAGCCGGCGTGGAAGAAGAATGCGCTGATCGACAATGACACCTATTTGAAATGGTACGCCGACAGCGTGAAGAACCCGGACAAGTTCTGGGGCAAGCACGGCAAGCGCATCGACTGGTTCAAGCCCTACAGCAAGGTCAAGAACACCTCCTTCGACGGCAAGGTCTCGATCAAATGGTTCGAGGACGGCGAGACCAACGTCTCATGGAATTGCATCGACCGGCATCTGAAGAAGCGCGGCGACCAGACTGCCATCATCTGGGAAGGCGACAACCCCTACGACGACAGGAAGATCACCTATAACGAGCTCTACGCGCATGTCTGCCGGCTCGCCAATGTGATGAAGAAGCACGGCGTTAGGAAAGGCGACCGCGTCACCATCTATATGCCGATGATCCCGGAAGCCGCTTATGCGATGCTCGCCTGCACACGCATCGGCGCCATCCATTCGGTGGTCTTCGGCGGCTTCTCACCGGACGCGCTGGCCGGCCGCATCGACGACTGCAAGTCGACCTTCGTCATCACCGCCGACGAGGGCCTGCGCGGCGGCAAGCCGATCCCGTTGAAGGATAATACCGACAAGGCGATCGAGATCGCCGCCAAGGCCGGAACGAAAGTCGAGAAGGTCGTGGTGGTGCGCCGCACCGGCGGCAAGACCGGCTGGGTGGCCGGACGCGACGTCTGGTACCACGACGAGGTCGCGACGGTTAAGGCGGAGTGCAAGCCTGAGAAGATGAAGGCCGAGGACCCGCTGTTCATCCTTTACACGTCGGGTTCGACCGGCAAGCCGAAGGGCGTGCTGCACACCACCGCCGGCTATCTCGTCTATGTCTCGATGACCCACCAACATGTCTTCGACTATCATGACGGCGACATCTACTGGTGCACAGCCGATGTCGGCTGGGTCACCGGCCACAGTTACATCGTCTACGGGCCGCTCGCCAACGGCGCCACCACGCTGATGTTCGAAGGCGTGCCGAACTACCCGTCGCAGTCCCGCTTCTGGGAGGTCATCGACAAACACAAGGTCAATATCTTCTACACCGCGCCGACGGCGTTGCGTGCGCTGATGGGCGCCGGCGACGCCCATGTCGCCAGGACGTCGCGCAAATCGCTGCGCGTGCTCGGCACGGTCGGCGAGCCGATCAATCCGGAGGCCTGGGAGTGGTATTTCAACGTCGTCGGCAACGGCAAGGTGCCGATCGTCGACACATGGTGGCAGACCGAGACGGGCGGCATCCTGATCACGCCTCTGCCCGGCGCCACCCACCTTAAGGCAGGTTCCGCGACGCGGCCGTTCTTCGGCGTGAAGCCGCAACTGGTGGACGGCGACGGCAAGGTGCTGGAAGGTGTTGCCAGCGGCAACCTCTGCATCGCCGATTCATGGCCGGGCCAGATGCGCACCGTCTATGGCGACCACGAGCGTTTCGAACAGACCTATTTTTCGAGCTACAAGGGCAAATATTTCACCGGCGACGGCTGCCGCCGCGACGCCGATGGCTACTACTGGATCACCGGCCGCGTCGACGACGTCATCAATGTCTCCGGCCACCGCATGGGCACGGCCGAGGTCGAATCCGCGCTGGTTTCGCACGAGAAAGTCTCGGAAGCTGCCGTCGTCGGCTATCCGCACGACATCAAGGGCCAGGGCATCTACTGTTACGTCACGCTGATGGCCGGCGAGAAGCCGGGCGAGGAGCTGCGCAAGGAACTCATCGCCCATGTCCGCAAGGACATCGGCGCCATCGCCACGCCCGACAAGATCCAGTTCGCTCCGGGCCTGCCGAAGACCCGTTCGGGCAAGATCATGCGGCGCATCTTGCGCAAGATCGCCGAGGACGATTTCGCCGCGCTCGGCGATACCTCGACGCTGGCCGATCCGGCGGTCGTCGACGACCTCGTCGCCAACCGGCAAAACAAGAGGGCTTGATGCAGGCAGCAACCGCCACAACGTGCGCAAATCTCGGCGTCTACTGCTTGGTCGACCGGCCGGCCCGTGTCGAGAGATGATGCGGTTCGTTTAGGCGGTGCAGAACATTTGAGATGAGGGCGGGACAGCGCCCCCTCTCTCCTGCCGGACATCTCCCCCATTTGGGGGGAGATCGGCAGTTCGGGCGCCGCGCCCAGAATACCACGCCGGCGATTGGCGAAAGCCGTGGTGACGGCCAATCTCCCTCCTTGTGGGGGAGATGTCCGGCAGGACAGAGGGGGGCGCGAAGAATCGCGGCAGAACGCAACATGTGTGCTGATCATCGATACAAATCCGCTCGCGTCGGCGGCAGACCGCTTGGACCCCGCGCCCGCTTGGTGACGACGGTCTGGAAAATCTGCGCCGAGGCGCGTTCGAAAGTGATCGAACAGCCGGTGAGATAAAGCAGCCAGAGGCGCGCCTTGGCTTCGCCGACCTCGGCGATCGCTTCGTCGAAGCGTGCGTGCAGGCGCTCGGCCCACAGGCGGCAGGTGCGGGCGTAGTGCTCGCGCAAATTCTCGACATCGTAGACGAGGAAGCCGTGCGCTTCGAGATTGCCGAGCGTCATCCCGATCGTGTCGAGCTCGCCGCCGGGAAAGATGTATTTGATCAACGCCTTGAATTCCGGGCCCTTGCGCAAGGTCTTCTTGATGCTGCCCTTGTCGCGCCGGGTGATGGCGTGGTGCAGATAGATGCCGCCCGGCTTGAGCAGGCGATGGATGGTCGAGAAATAGGCGGCGTGGTTGGCGAGGCCCAGATGCTCGAACATGCCGATCGACGATATCTTGTCGAAGGAGCCGGACAGCTCGGCGTAGGATTTTATCTCGATGGTGATGCGATCCTCCAGCCCCTCGGCGCGGATGCGCTCGCGGGCGAGTTGGGTCTGGGCTTCCGACAGCGAGACGCCGAGGCCGACGACACCGTAATTTTTCGCGGCATGGATGAGCATGGCTCCCCAGCCGCAGCCGATGTCGAGCAGCCTTTCGCCCGGCTTCAGCCGGAGCTTGCGGCAGATGTGGTCGAGCTTGTCTTTCTGCGCCTGGTCGATGCTATTGGCGAAATCGGTGAAATAGCCGCAGCTATAGACCATGCGTTCATCGAGGAAGAGCCGGTAGAAGGCGTTCGAAATATCATAGTGGTGCTGAATCGCTTGCCTGTTCGAGCCGCTGACGAAAGGGTTGCGGCCGGAGAGGTCGGTCCGCGCCGCCATCTGCTTTCTCGAAAACAGCACGGCCGGCAGGTCGCGCAAGATCGCGAGTTTCGGCAATGTCTTTAGCTTGGTCCTGAGCTTGCCTTGCGAAGGCAGGGCGTAGAAATCGAACAGCGATCCGCCTTCCACGTCGATTGTCTTGGAAATCCACATTTCGATCAGCGTCGAAAGGGACGGCCGGCGGATCACCTGCCAGACGATGTCCTGGTCATTGATGGTGAGCACAGGGCCGGTGACCGGCCCGATCCGCTCGCCGGTCCACAGCCTGACCGCGAAACCCGGCTTCAGCGTTTCGATAGCCGTTCGAACAATCCGTGCTGCCTTGTTGCTGGCTTCCATTTCCTTTCCCCGATGCGCCGGGAGTCCAATGCGACAATGTTGTCCGGTTGGCCGGTAGACCGCAAGCCGCCCCGATGCTGAAAAACATCACACACGGCTTTTTCAACAGGACGCCTTGCCATTTGCTGCGGCGCACACCATCATGAGGGGGTGTTCAACAAATCGAAAGGAGGTGATCCGATGTCGAGTGATTTCGTTTTCCAGAACGTGGCCTCAGCGGATTGCACTTTCGGGAAGCAGTCTTCCCGTTAAGGCGCGAGATGCGCGGCAGGTGACGTTAAGCGTCGCCGCCAATGAGCCGCGCCATGGACGGAAACACGGAAGGCCGCCGGCTTCGCAAGAAGCGGCGGCCTTTTCCTTGTCCGCAATTCCTTTTCTACGAACGTTCATCCGTCTGTGCGGGGCACTTCAGCGTTTGATGGTGAGTTTCTCGATGTTTCGGGTGATCTCGCT
Organism: Mesorhizobium sp. M6A.T.Cr.TU.016.01.1.1; assembly: GCF_003952585.1. Classification (NCBI taxonomy): domain Bacteria; kingdom Pseudomonadati; phylum Pseudomonadota; class Alphaproteobacteria; order Hyphomicrobiales; family Phyllobacteriaceae; genus Mesorhizobium; species Mesorhizobium sp. M6A.T.Cr.TU.016.01.1.1. The sequence continues at coordinate 2,482,999 of NZ_CP034452.1, read as the reverse complement.
GAAGGCGTCGGTTAGCTCCGGGCCCGTGGCGGCCTCGTAATAGTGTTTCAGCGAAGACGTGTCCGCGGTAGAGCAGTTCTTGAGCACGCTCTTCGCCTGGTCCCTCTCGTTCACCGTCATGGTCGGGTCGTTCAGATCGAAGCCGATCGTGAATACCTCGATCCCATCGCGCTTCATGTTGCCGCAGATGGCTTCGGCATTGCTTCGCGAGGTCTGGCCCTGACCCTGCCAGTTGGGCGCGCCGCGCCCCTTGGCAAAAGCCGTATTGAATAGGCCGTCGGTCATCAGAATGGCGATCTTGGCCACCCTCCTTTTGTCGAAATTGGCGGGACCGGCACCCAGCCCGGCATCGGCTGTCGCCGAGCGCCACGATGGCGAAAGCATGTAATAACCCCACTGCGCGGCGATGCCGCCGGCCGTCACGCCTGCAGCGGTGAAATCGTCGATGGTCTTGAGCAGCTTGTCTTCGTCGGCCGTCAGGGGGACGAGCGCGGCCAACGGGCAATTGCGCATATCGTAGTCCCGATTCACTTTGGCCAGATAGGTTTTACCGTTGTTGTCCACGCGCGGCGTGTAAGGCCCGTCAGACGAATAGTCGGCATACCCATCCTTGTCCTTGCGCTCGGTGGCGCATTCGTCCTCGGCAGGGGTCGCAGAAGAGACCGAGACCGGCGCATCGGTGGGCGGCGGTACCTCTGGCCCATGTTCCGTCTCGACGAAAACCGTGCCGGCCAGACCGCCTGTATTGACGGCTTCGGCGTAGGGAACGATCGCGATGCGTATGCGGGGATCGTTCTCGTCACGGTTCCATTTGAGCAGATCGGTCACGGCCTTCGAAGCCGCAGTTCGCAGGTCGCCAATTTTGTCGGTGTTCTTATACCAGCTGGCCGCCATCGATCCGGTCACGTCGAGCATCATCGCCACTTCGATCTGCTTGTCCGAATAGAGCGCTGTCGTCGACGCTTCGACGCGTTTCACGTCACCCATGCCGAAAAGCGGGAAATAAAATCCGACGTCGACGTGGACGTCCGCCTGGACCGTGTTGGCGGTCCTGTCGACCGTCAGTTTGTCGAGGACGATCTGGTCGGCCTGCAGGATGCCTGCCTCGCTGTTGGCGTCAAGGAACAACTGCACCGATGCGTTGGCGTCGGCCTCCTTGATGACGCCGGTCGTCAGGTCGCGTGCCGTCGAGGTCACCGCCGCATCGACCACGCCTTGCAGGCTCGACTTGGCGTTGTAGAGCTGGGAAACGTTGACGGCAAAGCCAGCGCCCAGCGTCAGAACCGAAGCGACGATGCCGAACAGAACCGCGAAATTTCCGCTGCGATCCCTGGCGAAGCCGCCGATCGCGTCAACAAGACCCCCAAAATGCCGCATGCTTCCGCCTCCATTCGCCGCGACCTCGAAGCCGCGTGAAGGCGCATTGCAGGAATCCGGCCGGATGGCGCCGCCAAGGGACCAACAGCCAACGGCTCATTGTCAAACCGTTGTTTCTGCTTGGTTTGGGAACGCAACAGGGTGAACAACCGGTAAACGACAAGCCGCTGCGGCAGTTTCGTTTACGAAGCGTTTACCAAGATCCCGCCATCTGCCGTGGAGCACAAGAACTCGATCCCGATCCGGCACAGGCCGGCTGTGCCGAAGCGGATCAGGCGTATCAGACCCATAAGACGGCCACAGCTCAGATGACGATTAGAATGGGACGCAGGCCGTTCGCCTGCGCTTCTATGCCAGCATCTGCGCGCTGACGGTCCTGTCGACGCCGCGATGGGGCGGGTTGAACAAGTTGCTTTCCTGCTCGTAGGTCCAGACCTTGAACAGCCCAAGCCGGTGCGGGCCGAAACTGTGCAGCAGCGGCACGTCTGTCGCGTCGCGGCCGCGCGCGATGACGATGCGGCCGATCCTCGGCATGTTGTGGCGGGGGTCGAACGTGTACCATTTGCCATCGAGGAACACTTCCAGCCACGCCGAAAAATCCATCGGTGCCGGGTCGAGCGGCACGCCGATGTCGCCGAGATAACCGTTCACATAGCGGGCGGGGATGTTCATGCAGCGGCAGAGCGTGATCGCCAGATGAGCGAAGTCGCGGCAGACGCCGACGCGCTCTTCATGCGCCTGCGCCGCCGTGCGTGTCGGGCGCGCATAGCCGTAGCCGAACGACAGACGGTTGTGGACATAGTCGACGATCGCCTGCACCCGCGCCCAACCGGATGGAACAGGGCCGAAAACCTGCCAGGCCAATCCGCCTAGGTGGTCGGTCTCGCAATAGCGGCTGCCGAGCAGATAGCAGAGCACTTCGTCGGGCAACTCCGCCACCGGCACTTCCCTGGCCAGTAGGTTGACCTCGTCGGCCTCGCCGCTGTCCTCGACGACGGCGTCGTAGAGGATGCGAAAGCCGCCGCCAGGCGCCGTGAAGCGACGGCAGGTGTTGCCATAAAGGTCGTGATAGAGCCTGGTTGGGACGGCAGGCGAGGTCAGCACGCGCGTCTGCCGCTTGATGTCGGCCTGCCGCTCCTTGTGGATCTCGAGCAGCGAAATCACCGGGGTGGCTTCCGCACAGTCGATGGCGATTTCGTAGCCGAGCCGAATCAGCATCGCGGTTCCACCCCTTTTTGAGCATCGCGGAAGACAGTCTGGTGAACGCGAGACGGCTCGCCGTGGTTCCCTGGCATTGTCGAAAACGCGGCCTCGCGCCTTCCCATGCAGCCGACGCGACGTTACGGTCGATCGACTGGCTTTGATCTCTCCGAAACAACCTCCCGGGATAGCAGATGTTCGCAGGCAAAAAATTCGCAGCCTTCCTGTTCGACATGGACGGCACAGTGGTCAATTCGATTGCCGCGGCAGAAAGGGTATGGGCAGATTGGGCACACCGGCAAGGTCTCGACGTTGCTGCATTCCTGCCGACGATCCACGGCGTGCGGGCGATTGAGACCATAGCTCGGCTGGCGCTTCCAGGCGTCGACCCGATGCGCGAAGCCGATGCGCTTCTGAAGGCCGAGGTGGCCGATATCGACGGCATCCTTCCGATCGCCGGCGCCGCGGCGTTTCTGGCGTCGCTGCCGCCCGAGCGCTGGGCCATCGTCACCTCTGCGCCGCGCGAGCTGGCTCTCCTGCGCATTGCGGCCGCAGGCATCCCGCTTCCCGCTGTCCTTGTCGCGGCCGAGGACGTTTCCCACGGCAAGCCGGCGCCCGATTGCTTCCGGCTGGCGGCCGAGCGGCTGGGCGTCGATGCGCGCGACTGCCTCGTTTTCGAAGATGCGCCCGCCGGAATATCGGCGGCCGAGGCGGCAGGTGCTGCGGTCATGGTGATCAGCGCCACGCACCAGCATCCGCTGCAAACGCCGCATGCCGCAATCGCCGGTTACGACGCGATCGGCATCGCTGTTGACGACCGCGGCTGGATCGCCCTCGAGCCGGAGCGCGCCGCCGAGGTCTGCTAAGCCTCAAGTATCAGGGTCGTGCCTAGAAATCGCTGGTCAGGCCCTTGACCTCCCAATCGCCATAGCGGCCGGGCTCCTTGCCGCCACGACCGCCGATCTCCCGGGGCATCGCGGCTTCCTGCTGGCGGTAGTGTTCGCGCCGTGCTTCCGCTTCCGCCAAGGCGCGGCGGGCTGCCGGCGTCAGCGTCTTTTGCAGCGCACGGTGACCGGGGCCGGCATTTGTATTACCGGTTTTGCCTGTTTTACTGGTTTCGTCGATCATGCGATATTCCCGGATTGAAACAGGGCCAAGCGTTTCCCATCATATAGCGATGAGCCGACAAGGATCGACCCCTTTTACGCAGCGCCGGCAGAAACGGAGCAGACGATGAACACACTTCGCACCGCCATGCTTTTGGCCGCGATGACCGCGCTGTTCATGGGCGTCGGCTATCTGATCGGCGGATCGGGCGGCATGGTGATCGCCTTGCTGATTGCCGCCGGCATGAACCTGTTCAGCTATTGGAACGCCGACAAGATGGTGCTGTCGATGCACCGCGCGGTCGAGGTCGACGAAAGGAATGCGCCGGAATATTACGCCATCGTGCAGAGCCTCGCCAGACAGGCCGGCCTGCCGATGCCGAAAACCTATCTGATCGACAACCCGCAGCCCAACGCCTTCGCCACCGGCCGCAACCCGCAGAACGCCGCGGTCGCCGCCACCACCGGACTGTTGCAGCAACTGTCGCCTGAAGAAGTCGCCGCGGTGATGGCGCACGAGCTCGCCCATGTGCAGCACCGCGACACGCTGACCATGACGATCGTCGCCACGCTTGCCGGCGCGATCTCGATGCTCGGCAATTTCGCCTTCTTTTTCGGCGGCAACCGCGACAGCAACAATCCGTTCGGCTTTGTCGGCGTGCTGGTGGCGATGATCGTGGCGCCCTTTGCTGCGATGATCGTGCAGATGGCGATCAGTCGTACCCGCGAATACGAGGCCGACCGGCGCGGCGCCGAAATAGCCGGAAACCCGCTTTGGCTTGCCTCGGCCCTTGACAAGATCGCCCGTGGCGCCGAACGCATCCGCAACCCGGATGCCGAGCGCAATCCGGCGACCGCCCACCTCTTCATCATCAATCCTCTTTCCGGCGAGCGCATGGACAGTCTGTTTTCCACCCACCCGAATACCGATAACCGCATCGCGGCCCTGCAGGCGATGGCGCGGGACATGGCGGTCGGTGGCGGATCCGCCCCGTCGCGGCCGCAAGCTCCGATGCCAGATCAGGCCGGCGATCAGCAGCCTTCGGGCCCGTGGGAGCAGGCAGCACAGCAGCCTGAGCAGCCGGCGGCGCAACCGGCCCGGCCGAAATCCAATCCCTGGGGCCGCAATCCGACCGGACCCAAGGGTCCGTGGTCGTGAGCGAAGCGAAACGCCGGCACCGAATTTCAGGCGATCATGAAAACAATGCGGTGAGCCCCGGTGAGCCCGTTGCCGGTCTCGCCGCGCGCAAGGCGGCCGCACGGCTGCTTGCTGCCGTCATCGACGCGAGGACGCCGCTTGACGGGCTGACCGACCATGAGAACGGCCATCCGCAATACAAGGCGCTGGATCTGCGCGACCGGGCGCTGGTGCGCGCCATACTGGTCACCGCGCTGCGCTTCCGCATGACCATATCGGGGCTGCTGGCCCGCCGCCTGGAAAAGCCGCTGCCGCCCAATGCCACCGCGCTTTCGCATATTCTGCATGTGGCGGCTGCACAGATCCTGTTCCTCGACATTCCCGACAGCGCCGCCGTCGACCTTGCCGTGACCCACGCCAAGTCCGATCCGCGCACGGTGCGCTTCTCTGGTCTCGTCAACGGCGTGCTGCGCACGCTGGCGCGGTCCAAGCAGGCCGAGCTGGCTGCAGCGCTTGCCGCCACCGATGAAGCGCCGAAATGGTTTTCCGACCGGCTGAAGGCCGCCTATGGCGTCGACAAGGCCAGGCAGATTCTCGCCGCTCATCGGCACGAGGCGCCGGTCGATTTCACCGTCAAGTCCGATCCCGCGTTGTGGGCCGAGCGGCTTGGCGGCATCGCGCTGCCGACTGGCACAGTGCGGGTGGAAAAGCTCAGCGCCTCCGTCACCGAGTTGCCAGGCTTCGAAGATGGCGCCTGGTGGGTTCAGGATGCCGCGGCAAGCCTTCCGGCCCGGCTCTTCGGCGACATAAAGGGTTTGCGCGTCGCCGATCTCTGTGCCGCCCCAGGCGGCAAGACCGCCCAGCTGATACTTGGCGGCGCCAAGGTCACCGCGATCGATTCCTCAAAAAACCGGTTGGCGCGGCTCTCGCAGAATCTCGAGCGGCTCGGCCTGTCCGCAGAGATCGTTCAGGCCGATCTGCTCAAATATGAGCCGAAGGAACTGTTCGACGCCGTCCTCCTCGACGCGCCCTGCTCTTCGACCGGCACGGTGCGGCGGCATCCCGACGTGCCTTGGACGAAGACCGCGGCCGACGTCGAAAAGCTCGCCGATCTGCAGCGAAGGCTACTCGCCCGCGCCGTCACCCTGGTCAGGCCCGGCGGGCGCATCGTCTTTTCCAACTGTTCGCTCGACCCGCTCGAAGGCGAGGCGCTTCACCGCGCGTTCCTCGCCGGGACGGCTGATATCGTCGACGATCCGCTCCGCCCGGGAGAGATCGCCGGCATCGATCCGTTCCTGACGCCGCAAGGCACGCTGCGCACCACGCCCGCCGATCTCGATCTCGGCTCACCGGAACGGTCCGGCCTAGACGGCTTCTTCGCCGCCCGGATGCGCAGAGCCGGCTAATGCTAAAAATTTGACGACTATTTTAGGGAGAATCCTGCGGAAAACAGGCTGAACTCCAAGGGTTCCATTGAATTCGCCTTCGCATAAGTTCTTGAATCATATAATCTTGTCTTCGGGTTGAGGCGATGAGGAGGGCTTTTGGCGATCGCTGCCGGCAGCACGACACGTCTATGGACGCTTGTCGCGAAGGAGTTTTGGCGCAAGACGCGCCGGCGCCTGCGCGCCGGGCCGGTCTATCGCTGGCGCTACTCCGGCCGCACGCCGGAACGCGTTTTGATCGCTCCGCCGGACCTGCGCCTGGCCGACCCCCAGATCGCGCTGGAGATCTACTATGGCCGCTATCCGCTGTCGGGACATCTGGTCGAGACTGGCGGCAAATCGCCCTTCCAGATCGCCGTGCCCAATCCCGGATGGCAAAAGGCCCTGCACGGTTTTCGCTGGCTGCGCCACATGCGTGCCGCCGGCACCGAGCTTGCCGCCGCCAACGCGCGCGCGCTGGTCTCCGACTGGATCACTATCCACGGCAGCCAAATTTCCGGTGTCGCCTGGGAGCCCGGCACGACGGCCAAGCGCGTCATCGCCTGGCTGCAGCATTCCTCGGTGGTGCTGCAGGGCGCTGAATTTCCCTTTTACCGGGCATTCCTGAAGTCGCTGGCCGTGCAGATCCGCTATCTCAGGGCGATGGCACGCGAGATGCCGGACGGCAAGGACAGGCTGCGCGCCCGCATCGCGCTTGCCTTTGCCGCTTTGTCGCTACCGGCGCCGGCATCGGCTTTGCGCGGCGCGACCCGCAACCTGGCCGAAGAGCTTGACCGTCAGATTCTGCCGGATGGCGGCCATATTTCCCGCAATCCGATGACCGTGCTTGAAATCCTCGCTGACCTTCTGCCGTTGCGCCAGACTTATGCCAATCAAGCCGAGACGCCGCCGGCGGCGCTGATGGGCGCCATCGACCGTATGCTGCCGGCGCTGCGCTTCTTTCGCCACCAGGACGGCAGCCTCGCCCGCTTCAACGGCATGGGCGCGACCATCCACGACCGCATCGCCACCATTCTGCGCCACGACGACACCGCCGGCGCGCCGTTGCTGCACGCGCCACATTCGGGCTACGAACGCCTCTCCATGGGCGGCGTCACCGTGGTCGCCGATACCGGCCCGCCGCCTCCCATCGACGTTTCCAACGCGGCGCACGCCGGGTGCCTGGCCTTCGAGCTGTCGTCCGGCCGCCAGCATTATGTCGTCAACGCTGGCGTCGACACCTATGGCGCCGCCGAATTCAGGCCGCTTGCCCGGGCCACGGCCGCCCACTCGACCGCCACCATCAACGACACCTCGTCGGCGCGTTTCAGCCATTCGCTGCGCGTCAACGATCTCCTCGGCACGCCGTTGATCGGCGGCCCGCAGCATGTGCCTTGCAAGCGCACCGACCAGCCGGGCAGCCAGGGTTTCCTGGCCCGTCACGACGGCTATGTCGCGCGCTTCGGCTTGCTGCATGAGCGCGAGCTGAAATTGTCGACGAACGGCAACGTGCTCGCCGGCAGGGACTGTTTTCAGCGGCCCGGCAATGCCGCGATCCGCAACAATGGCCGCGATTTCGTCACGGTGCGCTTCCACATCCATCCCGACATAGGCATGCTTCAGGACGAGCACGACCGCCTGGTGCTGGCCGCTGACCAGGCCGACACCTGGGTGTTCACCTGTACCGAGGTGGCGCCCGAGGTCGAGGAATCCATCTATTTCGCCGATCTTGGCGGCCCGCGCCGCAGCCGGCAGATCGTGCTGGCCTTCAGGGCATCGGAGGTTTCCGAAGTCCATTGGCAACTGACGCGAACGGTCATCGCCGGTCATCCGGAAAAAAGCTGAGACTGCGGCTAGCCTCGCAGTTTGATTTCCAGGTCTCATGTGCTACGGCGCGCAGACACTTTCCCAACCAGCCGTGAAAGGCCGCCAGCCCATGGCCGTCGCCGCCAAGAACATTCCCGCGCCCGATCTCGTTCCCGTGCGTCGCGCGCTGCTCTCCGTTTTCGACAAGACCGGGCTCCTCGATCTCGCGCGGGCGCTGGCCGCGGCCGGTGTCGAGCTGGTCTCCACCGGCGGCACGGCAAAGGCGATCGCTGAGGCAGGCATGGCCGTCCGCGACGTCTCTGAGCTTACCGGCTTTCCAGAGATCATGGACGGCCGCGTCAAGACGCTGCATCCGTTGGTGCATGGCGCGCTGCTTGGCGTGCGCGACGATCCCGAACACGCGGCGGCGATGCGCGATCATGGCATCGAGCCTATCGATCTCGTCGTCTCCAATCTCTACCCTTTCGAGGATGTCCGCCGCTCCGGCGCCGCTTACGCCTCGATTATCGAGAACATCGACATAGGCGGCCCGGCGATGATCCGCGCTTCGGCCAAGAACCACGCTTATGTCGCCATCGTCACCGATCCCGAGGATTATGCCTCGGTGCTCAACGCTCTGGAGATGAATTTCGGCTCGCTCTCGCTGGATTTCCGCAAGAAGCTGGCGGCCAAGGCCTTTGCCCGCACTGCCAGCTATGATGCGGCGATCTCCGGCTGGTTCGCCGAGGCGCTGGAGATCGAGCATCCCACCTGGCGTGCCTTCGGCGGCAGGCTGGACCAGGTGATGCGCTACGGCGAGAACCCGCATCAGGGCGCCGGCTTCTACATCGATGGCGACAAGCGGCCGGGCGTCGCGACGGCGCGCCAGCTTCAGGGCAAGCAGCTTTCCTACAACAACATCAACGACACCGACGCCGCCTTCGAGCTGGTCGGCGAGTTCGATCCGGCCCGCTCCGCCACCGTCGCCATCATCAAGCATGCCAACCCGTGCGGCGTCGCCGAGGGCACTTCGCTGAAGGCCGCCTACGCCAAGGCGCTTGCCTGCGATCCGGTCTCGGCCTTTGGCGGCATTGTCGCGATGAACCGTATTCTCGATGCCGAGGCCGCCGAGGAGATTGTGAAAACCTTCACCGAGGTCATCATCGCGCCGGGCGCCTCGGAAGAAGCTATCCGCATCGTCGCCGCCAAGAAGAATCTACGCTTGCTTGTCACCGGCGGCCTGCCCGATCCGCGCTCGGCCGGCACCACCGTGAAATCCGTTTCCGGCGGATTGCTCGTCCAGGGCCGCGACAATGCGGTGGTCGATGATCTGGACCTGAAAGTGGTGACCAGGCGCGCGCCGACGCCGGCCGAAATGGCCGATCTCAAATTCGCCTTCCGCGTCGCAAAGCACGTCAAGTCGAACGCCATCGTCTATGTCAGAGATGGCGCCACCGTCGGCATCGGCGCCGGCCAGATGAGCCGGGTCGATTCCTCGCGCATCGCGGCGCGCAAAGCGCTCGACGCAGCCGAGGCTGCCGGCATGGCCGAGCCGCTGACCAAAGGGTCTGTCGTCGCCTCCGATGCCTTCTTCCCCTTCGCCGACGGGCTCCTGTCAGCGATCGAAGCCGGCGCCACCGCCGTCATCCAGCCGGGCGGCTCAATGCGCGACGACGATGTCATCGCCGCCGCCGACGCGCACGGCATCGGCATGGTGTTTACGGGCGTCAGGCATTTCCGGCATTGAGCCCTTCTTCCCTTCTTCCCTTCTCCCCTTGTGGGAGAAGGTGGCCGAGCGAAGCTCGGTCGGATGAGGGGTGTTGGCAGGATCGCTGCGACGAAGACGTAAGCGCTTCAAATCCCTTGATGTTTCAGGTTGAGTTTCTTCCAACACCCCTCATCCGTCTCGGCGCTATCGCGCCGATCCACCTTCTCCCACAAGGGGAGAAGGGAAGAACAGTTCACTCCGCCGGCTGGTCCGCCGGATACGGCGTGCGGACAAGGATCGCCAGACCGACGCCGAGGAACAGCACAATTGCAGCCATACCGAGCCTGTCCGAACCGCTGACCCAGCTGATCGTCGCCACCGTGAACGGGGCGAGGAAACTGGTCGCCCGCCCGGCCAGCGCATAGATGCCGAAATAGCGGCCAGCCTCGGCAGCGGTGACGCTGCGCGCCATGTAGGAGCGCGACGATGCCTGCACCGGCCCGAAGGCAAGCCCGATCAGCAGACCGAAGAAGATGTAGGCTTTTTCCGCCGGTGTACCGAACAAACCGCCGCTATCGGCTCCGGGCATCATCCAGGCACCGAACAGCGTATAGCCCGGTCCGGTCGAAACGATACCGATCGTCGCGATGCTGAGCAGGACAAGCGAAATCATCACTATGGTCTTGGAGCCAAGCGCCACGTCGAGGCGTGCGGCAACCAGGCAGCCGACGATGGCGACGACGTTCAGGATAATGCCGAACAGGCCGATCTCGGTGATCGACCAGTTGAACATCGCCGCCGCAAAAGCACCGCCCAGCGTAAGAAGTGCAATGACGCCGTCCTGGTAGATCATGCGGGCGACGAGAAAGCGGAAGATGCCGCTGCGTTGGCGCACTTCGGCCATTGTCGATTTCAATTCCGACAGGCCCTCGCGCACCGCCGGGCCAAGGGGAATGCCCCTGGCCGCATCCGGTGTAAAAAAGAACATTGGCAGGATGAACAGGAGATACCAGGCAGCCGACAGGGGCCCGGTCGCCCGAGCGTCCTCGCCGAGTTTCGGGTCGAGGCCGAGGACCGGATCTAGGCCGACGATCGTCTTGCCGGTTTCCGGCGAACTGGCCATGAAGACGACGACAAAGATCAGCGCGATCATGCCGCCGAGATAGCCGAGCCCCCAGGCGATGTTGGAGATCCTGCCGATTTCGCCCTTGGGCACCAGGCGCGGCATCATCGAATCGTTGAAGACGGTCGAGAATTCCGCCGCGACCGAAGCCAGCGAGAAGAACAGCACGACCAGGAAGACGTTCGAGCCGGGCGCTGCGAACCACAGCAGGCAGAGACTGGTGATCTTAATCGCGGCGAAGAACGCGATCCACGGCTTTCGCGGGCCGGTCTGGTCGGCGATCGATCCGAGGATCGGCGACAGCACGGCGATGGCCAGACCCGCCGCGGCGATACCGTAACCCCACACCGCCAGGCCCGTGGCCGGATCGCTCGCCATGCGCGAGACGAAATAGGGTCCGAAGATGAAGGTGGTGATGACCGTGAAGAACGGCTGCGCCGCCCAGTCGAACAGCATCCACCCCCAGATGCCGCGTCCCGATGCCCGCTGCACTGCTATTTCGGCCATATCCCCTCCCGCAAACGGCGCCCCGGAGCGGTCGCCGCTTCGCTCTATAGCGCAGTTTTTGCCGGCAATCCCGCGCGATGTGGAAGACTTCTCACATCCCCGTCAGGTCGCTGATCAGGCCCGATGCCACCGACAGCCGCGACACGGTGATGTCGCCGCCCTCGGTCAGCGCCTGCAGCCGCTCGCGGATACGCGCGACCCGTTCCCCGCCCGCCTCCAGCCATGCCGCTACCGGATCCGCCGCCTCGGCATGACCGGTCAGCGCCGCCACCGCGATGCCGCGCCTGGCCGCGCCGATCGTGTCGGTGGCGCGGGAGAGAGCCAATTGATCGTAGTAGTCGGATGGCGCGATCGAGCGCGCTGCGTCCTCGACACGCGGAATGCGGAACGCATCGCTGACAGCGAAAAACGCCTTCGCGGCGACGACAATGTCGGCATTCGCCGTTCGGGCCGTCAGCGCGATGTCAGGGACGACGCCTGCCACATCGGTCAGCGCCAGTTGTTCGGCAAGCCTTTCGGGCGCGCCGCCCTTGGCTAGACCATGCCGCCGCTCCTCGATCCACTCGCGCGAGAAGGCTGGCAACAGCGAAACGAGCTTCGGCTCCAGTGCCTTGCGCGCGTCCTGCAATTCGGCGATCCTTTGGCCGAGCGGTGCGGTGCCGGTATCGTTCTTGAGATACCAGCCGCTGGCCACATAGATAAGCCGGCTAACGGTCTGATAGAGGTCGAGCTGCACCTGTCCGTCGATCTGATTGTCGAGCGCGTCGATCTGGCGATAGAGCGCCGGCAATCCGAAGCCGTCGCGCACCAAGGCGAAGGTCCGGACCACGTCGGCCGCGCTGCGGCCGGTCGCTTCCTGCAGCCTGTTGACGAAGGATGGGCCGCCACGATTGACCAGGTCGTTGGCGACGACACGGGCGATGATTTCGCGACGCAGGCGATGGCCGTGGATCTCGGCCGCGTATTTCTTCGCCATACGGTCCGGAAAATAACCCATCAGGTCACGGTCGAAATGCAGATCGTCCGGCACGTCGCTGGCGACGATGTCGGAAAACAGCACGATCTTGGCATAGGCCAACAGCACGCCGAGCTCGGCCCTGGTCAACGGCTCACCGCGCGCCTCGCGCTCGGCAAGGGCAGCCGGCGACGGCAGCGTCTCCACCGCGCGGTCGAGCAGGCCGCGCGCCTCGAGCGCTGCCATGAAGCGGCTCTGATGGGCGATGTCGGCGAGGCCGCGCTTGCGGGCAAGGGACAGCGCCAGCGTCTGCTCGTAATTGTTGGACAGCACCAGCGCGCTTACCTCGTCGGTCATCTCGGCAAGCAGCTTGTTGCGCACCGGGCGGGTAAGCGCCCCCTTGCGCATGGCGGAAGCCAGCGCGATCTTGATGTTGACCTCGACATCGGAGCAGTTGACGCCGCCCGAATTGTCGATGGCGTCGGAATTGCAGCGCCCGCCATTCAGCCCGAACTCGATGCGGGCCCGCTGCGTCACGCCGAGATTGGCGCCCTCGCCGATGACCTTGGCGCGCACGTCGAGCGCGGTCACCCGAATAGCATCGTTGGCGCGATCGCCGACATCCTGGTTGGTTTCCGTCGATGCCCTCAGATACGTGCCGATGCCGCCGAACCACAAAAGGTCGACCGGCGCCTTGAGGATGGCGTTCATGATCTCCACCGGCGAAGCGGTCGTCTTGCCGAGGCCGATCGCCGCGGCTGCGGCCGGCGGCAGCGTGATCGACTTCTGGCTGCGCGAGACGATGACGCCGCCTTCGGACAATTTTGTCTTGTCGTAGTCCTGCCAGCTCGAACGAGCGAGGGCGAACATGCGCCGGCGCTCGGCCATCGAAGCCGCCATGTCGGGATCGGGATCAATGAAGATGTCGCGATGGTCGAAGGCGGCGATCAGCCGGGTCTTCTCGGACAGGAGCATGCCGTTGCCGAACACGTCGCCCGACATGTCGCCGACGCCGACAACGGTGAAGGGTGTGGTCTGGATATCGCGGTTCATCTCGCGGAAATGCCGCTTGACCGCTTCCCAGGCGCCCTTGGCGGTGATGCCCATCTTCTTATGGTCGTAGCCGGCCGAGCCGCCGCTGGCGAAGGCGTCGTCGAGCCAGAAGCCATGCTTCTCGCTGATGGCATTGGCGGTGTCGGAGAAGGTCGCCGTGCCCTTGTCGGCGGCAACGACGAAATAGGGATCGTCCTCGTCGCGCCTGATCACACCGGCAGGCGGGATAACCTCGTCGATGCCGATATTGTCGGTGATCGACAACAGGCTGGAGACGTAATTCTTGTAGGCGGACGCGCCGGCTTCGAAGATGGCGTCGCGGCCGGCGCCCATCGGCAACTTCTTCGGATAGAAGCCGCCCTTGGCGCCAACCGGCACGATTACCGCATTCTTGACCTGCTGCGCCTTGACCAGGCCGAGCACCTCGGTGCGATAGTCCTGGGCGCGGTCCGACCAACGCAGACCGCCGCGGGCGACCGGGCCGAAGCGCAGGTGCACGCCTTCGACCTCGGAACCGTAGACGAAGATCTCCCGCCACGGCCGCGGCGCCGGCAGGCCGTCGACCGCCTGCGAATCGAGCTTGATCGCCAGCGACTGGCCCTTCTCTTTCATATCGGGGACGAAATGATTGGTGCGTAGCGAGGCTTCGATCAGGTTGAGGTAGCGACGGATGATGGTGTCGTCATCGATGTTGGGAACCTCCTCCAACGCATCCCTGATCTTGGCCTTGAGGTGCTTGGCCGCGACCAACCCTTCCGTCTCGGCGGTCGGTCCGAGGCGGGTAACGAACAGCTCGTGCAGGCCACGCGCGATTTCCGGATAGCGGTTGAGCGCGGCGGCAATGAAATCCTGGCTCTGCGGGATCCCGGCCTGCTGCAGATAGCGGCCATAGGCACGCAGGATGGTGACCTCGCCCGACCACAGGCCGGCGGTCTGGGCAAGGCCGTTATAGCCGTCATTGTCGATGTCGCCGCGCCAGACGGAAAGGAACGCGTCCTCGAACAGCGCGCCGCGGTCGCCAAGGTCGATCGGCTTGCCGTAGCTGTTTTCGAGTTCCATGTCGTGGATGAAGACCATGCCCGGCTGATCACTATTGATCATGCCCGGCTGATCACTATTGATCATGCCGGAAGCATCGTCGCCGACCTCGAAGGTGCGCTCGCTGATAACGCGGAAACCGATGTTCTCCAGCACCGGCACCCGTCGCGACAGCGCCACCGGGCTGCCATGGTGATAGATCTTCAGCGCCGCCTGATGCGGTTCCTGAGCGGCATGACGGTAGTAGTCGATGGCGATCGGATTGGCCGCGCTGATCCTGGCGATGCGTCCGGCATCGGCCAACGCCTCAGCCGGCGAGAAGCTGTCGCGATAGCTTCCCGAGAAGCGCGCGGCGATCGCCGTGAGCGTCGCATCGGCGCCGGTCTCGGCCGCGGTCTCGCGCAGAATGTCGTCCCAGGTCCGCACGATGGCGCGGATCGCTGCCTCGATCGTCGCCTGGTCGACCTTCGGCGTTCTGCCGCCGGAACGGCCGATGATGAAATGGACGCGCGCCAGTCCGCCTTCCGGAAAGGCGGGATAGTAGGCCGACAGCCGGCCTTCGAACACCGTCTTCAGATAGGTGCCGATCTTCTCGCGCACGATGCTGTCGTAGCGGTCGCGCGGCACGAAGACGAGGATCGAGACGAAGCGGTCGAACTGATCGACGCGCACCAGCGCTCTGACGCGCGGCCGCTCGATCAGCCCCAGAAGCGCTTCGGCGTGCTTGCGCAGGACCGGCACCGGAACCTGGAACAGCTCGTCGCGCGGATAGCTCTCCAGCACGTTGATCAGTGCCTTGCCGGAGTGATCTTCAGGGTTGAAACCGGATTTGGCGATGATGGTTTCGGCTTTCGACCTGAGATAGGGGATTTTCATCACCGAGCGCGTATAGGCCGTCGAGGTGAACAGGCCGACGATGCGCAGCTCGCCCGAGAGCACGCCCTTGGCGGTGTAGGTCTTGACGCCGATGTAATCGAGATAGATGCGGCGGTGCACCGATGATTTGGCGTTGGCCTTGGTGACGATCAGCGGTTCCGGCCCATGCAGGAAGGCGCGGATTTCCGGCGTCGTCGTCACCGCTTCGGTGCCGCGCCGCAGCACCAGCACGTCGGGATCGGAGAGGATGCCGAGGCCAGGCTTTTCGGTGCGCTCCAGCGTGCCGCTCTTCTCGCCGCCGGTGTATTTGAACTCGCGCATGCCGAGAAAGGTGAAGTTGTCGTCGCGCAACCATTCGAGGAGGGCGATCGCTTCGGTGACGTGGGCCTTGTCGAGCGGCACCGGAGCGTAGCGGAACTCCGAGATTGCCTGGTCGAGGCGGGCCAGCATCGGCTTCCAGTCGGTGACAGCGGCGCGCACCTGGTCCAATATTTTCTTCAGCCGTCCGGCCAATGCCTCGGCCTGCTCGGCCGAAAGACGGCCGATATGGACGTGGATGACGCTCAAGCGTTCATGGCTGTGATCGCCCTTGGCAAAGCCACCATCGCCGAGGATTTCGTCGACGCCGCTCTTGCCGTGCCTGACGACGATGACCGGATGGGTAACCAGCAGCGGCTCGCCAGCGCTCTCGGAGATCTCGCCGAGGATGGAATCGAACAGGAACGGCATGTTGTCGTTGACGACGGTGATCACGGTCATCGGCCTGCCCTGGCGGACGACACCGGAATCGACCTCTATGGCGACGACGCAATCGCCCTTTTTGTGCCTGGCGACGGCGCGGCCGGCGAGATCGGCGGCGCGCTCGAGGTCGGCGACATCATAGGCGGCGACATCTTCGGCCGGCGCGCGGGCCAGCAGGTAATCGGCAAGCCTGCCGGGCTTTTCGCTGCCCTTGGCCGTGCTCAACTTTTTCAACTGGCTTGCGGATTTCAGGCCGGCCATGTCGCTAATCCCTCCCGTCATATGTTTTGCAACTATGGTAGCAGATGACCGGTACTTGGCGACAAAGGTTTGACGGCTTGCGACGAAATGTCGGAATTCGCCGGTGGGTCACCGAAAATAAGGAGAAAATCCGCCATGACTGACAAAATCACTGCACTCGATCTCGCACCCGCGGAGCGGAGCGAAGCGACAAAAGCCTATTTCGCCAAATGCGAGGAGAAGCTCGGCCTCGTTCCCAATGTGCTTTTGGCCTACGCCTTCGACGAGACGAAGCTGCGTGCCTTCACCGACATGTACAACGAGTTGATGCTGGGCCAATCCGGCCTGTCGAAGCTGGAGCGCGAGATGATCGCGGTGGCCGTCTCCTCCATCAACCACTGCTATTATTGCCTCGCCGCCCATGGCGCGGCGGTGCGCCAGCTTTCAGGGGACCCGGCCTTCGGCGAGATGATGGTGATGAATTTCCGCGCCGCCGATCTTTCCGCGAGACAGAAGGCGATGCTCGAATTCGCGGTGAAGCTGACCGAGCAGCCGGCGAAGATCGTCGAAGCCGACCGGGCAGCGCTGCGTGAAGCTGGCTTTTCCGACCGCGACATCTGGGACATCGCCTCGACCGCCGCCTTCTTCAACATGTCGAACCGGGTGGCAGCGGCAGTCGACATGCGGCCGAACGATGAATACCACGCGATGGCGCGGTGATGTGCGAGTCATCTGTATATTAGCTATCGCGCATTCTCGTTGCGTCTTTGCCGGTTTGGTCCGATGATCGCTCCTGCGGCGTGACCGCATGCCGGTTCGATGCCGCGATCAAGGGAGGAGACCATGGCGAAGTTTCTCTACGTCTATCACGGCTCGGGCAAGATGCCGACCGACGAGGCCGAGCGGAAAGCAGCGATGGATGCCTGGAACGGCTGGTACGGCAAGCTTGGCTCGGCAGTTGTCGACGGCGGCAATCCGGTCGGCATGTCGAAGACCGTGCTGCCCGGCGGCAAGGTCGAGAACAATGGCGGCAGCAATCCGACCGCCGGCTATACAATCATCGAAGCGAAAGACATCGACGATGCCGTCGCCAAAGCCAAGGATTGTCCTATCCTGACGGACCCGGGTTTCAGCGTCGAGATCGCGCCGATCATCGAAATGAGTTGACGCGCCGGCTCAGGACCGCGCCGCGATCGCCGCCGCAGCGCCGGCCATGGTGCCAGCGCTGACGCGGTTGGCGATCTTCATCGCCCGCTTGCTCTTCAACAGCTTTCGCGCCTGCGCCGCCGCGAGCACCCAGGCGAGATCGATGGCGACCAGAACCACGGCCATGGTCAGCGTCAGCTCGACCCAGCCGACGACCGTCACCGAGGCGAGATCGATGATGGTCGGCAGCAGCGCCAGATAGAACATCATGATCTTGGGATTGCCGAGTGTCACCGCCATCCCGGCAAAGAACAGTTTGATGGCCGACTCCTCGCGCGGCATCTCGCCCTCACGCGCCTCGACCGGGGCAGTCCACATCTTCCAGGCGAGGTAGGCGAGATAGGCGACGCCGACCCATTTCAGCACGACGAAGGCAAGATGGAAGGTCTGCGCCACCACCGCCAGTCCGAACACCGCCAGCGACAGCCAGATGCCCTCACCGATCCACATGGCGAGCAGGAACGGGAACACGTCGCGAAAGCCCTTTGCGATGACCCGCGCCACCAGAGCGGCAATCGACGGGCCGGGCGAGCCAGCGGCGACGAAAAGGGCGGCGGCGAAGATCAGAAGCGAGGTGAAGTGCATGACCGGGATCTTTGCTTGGGACGTTGATTGCTCGATATTAGCGCAAGTGCCCCCGCGGCGGTAGCATCGATAATAGAAGGGGCTTGTCGACCCGACGCGTCGCAGCTAGAAGTTTCGTCCCGACACATTTTTGAGCTTCACTTTGCCTACGTAACCGCCGGTCTCGTCAACTCCCCCGACACAATGCATGGCGCCGCTTTTCGCGGCGTCTGTTTCATATCATGTGTTCCTCAGGGTGGCGGTTCGAGACCGGTTTGGCACTGCTGAACCGCTGTCGCGCACAATCACCCGCGACACCTGATTTCCGACCACCGCAGCCTCTCGCCACGCCGTGCCCGCATGGGCATCTCGACATCGCCGATCTGACGAACTTCCCGACGGGAAGGGCTTTTCGGCATGTTCTCGATACTGCGTATCCGCTGGGCGATCGCACCCAAAACCGCGCCTCGACCTCACATCAACTGCAATCGCTGCAGTGGCCTGAAGGCGTACCACAGCAGCGGGAAATTCCGCGTCAACGCCAATGGCAAACGCATCGATGCGTGGTTGATCTACCGCTGCGTCGATTGCGACAATTCCTGGAATTTCGGCATTCTGGAGCGATGCTATCGCCGCAACATTGAGCCTGCGCTGCTGCAGGCGCTCGAAAGCAACGACCCGGCCCTGGCGCGTCGCCATGCCTTCGATATTGTCGCACTGCGAAGCAGGATCGGGCGCGTCGAGGAATTTCCCGAAGCCGCCGTTCATAAGGAGGTGCTTGGGGACAGACCGGAAAACACCACCGCTCTCGAACTCCAGCTCGGGCTGGAGATGCCGACAGCGCTGCGGCTCGACCGGTTGCTCGCCGGTGAACTCGGCATCTCGCGATCGCGGCTTCAGGCCTGGGACGAGAAGCGATTGCTGGTCGTTGGTCCGGACGGGGCCAAAGCCTTACGCAAGCCGGCACGCGCGGGAACGGCGATCCGCATCGATCTGGCCGGCGAAACCGACCGCGACGCCATCATCTCGGCCGCCGGCGGGTAAAAAAGGGAGGGAGCAACACTCCCTCCCTCGATAATTGTTTCCGGAGAAAAAAGCTTACGCCGCGCCGACCACTTTCGCCGACTTCTCAAAACGCTTGCGCTCGTTCGGGTCGAGATAGAGCTTGCGCAGGCGGATGGTCTTCGGCGTCACCTCGACCAGCTCGTCGTCCTGGATCCAGGCCAGCGCGCGTTCCAGCGTCATGCGGATCGGCGGCGTCAGTTTCACGGCTTCGTCCTTGCCGGCGGCGCGGATGTTGGTCAGCTTCTTGCCCTTCAGCACGTTCACTTCGAGGTCGTTGTCGCGTGAATGGATGCCGATGATCATGCCCTGATAGACTTTGACGCCCGGATCGATGACCATCGGGCCGCGGTCTTCCAGGTTCCACATGGCATAGGCGACCGATTCACCCTGTTCATTGGAGATCAGCACGCCGTTGGTGCGGCCCGGCAGCTCGCCCTTGTAGGGCTCGTAGGCATGGAACAGCCGGTTCATGACAGCGGTGCCGCGCGTGTCGGTCAACAGCTCCGACTGGTAGCCGATCAGGCCGCGCGTCGGCGCGTGGAAGACGATGCGCTGGCGGTTGCCGCCTGACGGGCGCAGCTCGACCATCTCGGCCTTGCGCTCCGACATCTTCTGCACGACGACACCGGCGTGCTCCTCGTCGACGTCGATAACGACTTCCTCGACCGGCTCCAGCAATTCGCCATTGTCGCCTTTCTGCATGACGACGCGCGGACGCGACACGGCAACCTCAAAACCTTCGCGGCGCATCGTCTCGATCAGCACGGCAAGCTGCAATTCGCCTCGCCCGGAGACGAAGAACGAATCCTTATCAGGCGATTCCTCGATCTTCAGCGCGACATTGCCTTCGGCCTCGCGCAGCAGGCGGTCGCGGATGACGCGGCTGGTCACCTTGTCGCCTTCGGTGCCAGCCAACGGGCTGTCGTTGACGAGGAACGACATCGTCACGGTCGGCGGATCGATCGGCTGCGCATGCAGCGGCTCGGTCACCGACAGGTCGCAGAACGTGTCGGCGACGGTTCCTTTCGACAGGCCGGCAATGGCGACGATGTCGCCCGCCTGCGCCTCGTCGATCGGCTGGCGCTCGAGCCCGCGGAAAGCCAGGATCTTCGAGATGCGGCCGGTTTCGACCTGGGTGCCGTCATGGTGCAGCACCTTGACCGCCTGGTTGGATTTCAGCGTGCCGGATTCGATGCGGCCGGTGATGATGCGGCCGAGGAACGGATTGGCCTCCAGGATGGTGCCGATCATCCGGAACGGGCCGGGATGAACGGTCGGCGCCGGCACGTGCTTGATGACGAGGTCGAACAGCGGCGAGAGGCCCTGGTCCTTCGGCCCTTCGGGGTTTTCCGAGACCCAGCCGTCGCGGCCTGAACCGTAAAGGATCGGGAAGTCGAGTTGCTCGTCGGTCGCGTCGAGCGCTGCAAACAGGTCGAACACTTCGTTGACCACCTCGACATGGCGGGCGTCCGGCCGGTCGATCTTGTTGATGACGACGATCGGCTTCAACCCGACCTTGAGCGCCTTGCCGACGACGAATTTGGTCTGTGGCATCGGCCCTTCGGCGGCGTCGACCAGCACGATGGCCGAATCCACCATCGACAGGATGCGCTCCACCTCGCCGCCGAAATCGGCGTGGCCGGGGGTGTCGACGATGTTGATGCGGGTATCCTTCCAGTCGACCGACGTCGCCTTGGCCAGGATGGTGATGCCGCGTTCTTTTTCGAGATCGTTCGAATCCATGGCGCGTTCGGCGACGCGCTGGTTGTCGCGGAACGAGCCGGACTGCTTCAGGAGCTGGTCGACGAGGGTGGTTTTTCCATGGTCGACGTGCGCGATGATCGCGATATTACGAATTTTCATGTTGTGGTCTCGGGAGCGTTGCAGGCAGCAGGCCAAAAGGCGCTGCCTCTTTCGGTTGGGCGGCTCATACAGGGTTTTTCGCAATTGCGAAAGAGGAGGCGTGCCACCAAATACATGGTCACCAAATCTTAAGCGTCTTGGTGTGAAATGAAATTATTAACCAAAGCGGAACCTTTCAGGGTCGGGACAGCTCAAATTTCATGACCAATACGGGCATCAGATACCGGCCAATCCTTGCATGGGCAGCCCTCGCCGTTCTGCTTGCGGCAGGCGCGGCGCAGTCGGCCGCGACGCTGAAGGAGACGCCGCCTGCCCTGCCGTCCGATACGCGTTCGGCGGAGCAGTTGTTTGCCGATGCGCCCGATGGCGTCGACCCGGTAGTGACCGGGCCGGTTAGCGCCGCCTTCAAGCAGAGGCAGGAAAATGCCGGCTGCGACAGCGCGGTCTGGCCTAAGATTCCAACCGTCTGCTATCCGGACTAGAGCCTGATCCATCCCGACAGAATCGGGATGGGGCTCTATCTTCTTGTTTGACCATGATCTTCTCCGAAAACCGGTTCCCACTTTTCGGGATCATGGTTTGGCTCACGCCGATCGCACCGGATCGAGCGCGACCTTGTAGAGTTCATTGTCGTCGCGGTCCATAAGCCGCACAGTCATCTGTTCAGTGGCGCCGTCGATATCGACGAGGCCGAAGAACTGCAGGCCGGCCGACGGTGGCAGGTTCTGCCCCTGCTCGGCAGTTGGCGCCTTGATGAATTTCAGCTCCGGGCCGAAGGTCATGTCGAAATCATTGGGTCCATACGTGCCGGCATGGAGCGGACCCGAGACGAACTCCCAGAACGGATTGAAGTCCTGGAACTGCGCCTTGTCTGGATTGTAGTAGTGGGCCGCCGTGTAGTGCACGTCGGCGGTCAGCCAGACGGTGTTGCTGATACCAGCGTTCTTTATGTAGCGAAGGAGGTCGGCAATTTCCAGCTCGCGGCCCTTGGCCGGGCCATTGTCGCCATTGCTGACGGCCTCGGCGCCGGCCTTCTTGGTGGCGTCGTTCCAGACGACGAGACCGAGCGGCATGTCGGCGGCGATGATTTTCCAGGTCGCGTTGGAGTTTGCCAGTTCGCGCTTCAGCCATTTGGTCTGCTGTTCGCCGAGAATGCGCGATTGCGGGGTCATCGTATGCTGCATGCCAAGGCCATTGGCGCCGCGATAGGAACGCATGTCGAGGAAGAACACGTCGAGCAGCGGCCCGTAGGCGATCTTGCGATAGACGCGGCCCGGTTCCGACGGCTCGTAGCGGATCGTCGTCATCTCGTGGAAGGCGCGTGCCGCGCGTGCCGCCAGCACATGGATGTTTTTTTCCGAGTAGCGGTCGTCGGCGCTCAGGTCCTTCGAATCCGACCAGTTGTTCACCACCTCGTGGTCGTCCCACTGGTAGAAGGTCGGGCAGATGGCGTTGAGCCCCAGCACATGTCCGTCCATCAAATTGTATTTCCACTGGCCCCGGTACTCGTCCAGCGTCTCGGCAACCTTGCGCTTTTCGTCGATGAGGACGGTGTTCTTCCACTTGCCGCCACCGGGAATGTCGACCTCGTCCTTCATCGCGCCGTCGGCGTAGATGGTGTCGCCGGAATGCAGGAAGAAGTCGGGCGTGTGCTTGCCGATCGTGGCATAGGTCTTCATGCCGGTGTCGTCGATGCCCCAACCCTGGCCGGCGGTATCGCCCGACCAGGCGAACCGGATGTCACGCTTCGAGGCCGGCGCCGTGCGGAAGCGGCCGACGATCGGCTCGGAGACGGCGTTGATGTCGGCGAGATCGGCCGCTGTCATGCGGTAGAATATATCCTGATCCGAGGCGAGGTCGGTGAGCAGCCGTTTTACCGTGTAATCGCTGGCCGGCGACGTATCGAGCGGCGCAAGGCGGACGGCGTTGGCGAAATTCTCCGTCGAGGAGACTTCAAACATGACGCGCGACGGGCGATCGGTGCGCGTCCAGACCATGCCGCTGGTGGCGTCGACGTCACCGGACTGGACACCATGGGTGAAGGCCGGCCGCTGATTGGCGCGGGAATAGTAGGGAAGCGCGAGGCCCGAGGCGCCGACGAGGCCAACGGTGCTCGCCGACGTGACGAAAGCGCGCCGCGTCATCGAAATTTTGTTCATGGCTGTCTCCTGGATGGCGTTGAACGTCGCCGCCAAGGTCCAGCGTCAATGTTTCAGGCACATCTCGAAACCATGAAGGTTTGATAACAATGGACAGGTGATCTCCCCCCTTGAGGGGGAGATGTCGCCGAAGGCGACAGAGGGGGTCGTCTCGCGTGAAGCGCCAACCTCCTGCGTCTGCGATAAGGGGCCGAGCCCGGTCGGACCGACCCCCTCTGGCCGCGTCGCGGCCATCTCCCCCTCAAGGGGGAGATTAGCGCTCGGCCGTCGCAGCTCAAGCCGCCTGCGGTTCCGGGTTGAAGGCCGGACGGCTGGTGTTGATCAACAGCGAGATGCAGGCTGCGGCTATTGCCGTCATGCCGGCGATGAGGAAGGCGAGCTCGTAATTGCCCTGCAATTCGCGCATCGTGCCGCCGAAGAAGGCGGCGGTCGCCGCACCCACCTGATGGCCGGCGACGATCCAACCAAAGACGATCGGTCCACTACGATCACCGAACGCCTCGTTTGACAGCCTGAGCGTCGGCGGCACGGTTGCGATCCAGTCCAATCCGTAGAGCACGGCGAAGATGATCAGGCTGGTCGACGAGAAGCCGGAATAAGGCAGATAGATCAGCGACAGGCCGCGAATGCCATAATAGACGCCGAGCAGCTTGCGCGGGTCGAAGCGGTCGGTGAGCCAGCCCGACAGCGTCGTGCCGATCAGGTCGAAGATGCCCATCAGCGACAGCAGGCCGGCAGCTTGCACTTGGCCGATGCCCATGTCGCCGCAAAACGCGATCAGGTGCGTGCCGACCAGGCCATTGGTGGTGAAGCCGCAGATGAAGAAGGTGGCGAACAGATACCAGAACACGCGGGTGCCGGCGGCACGGCGCAGCGTGCTGAGCGTGTGGGTGAGAAAATTGCCCTGCGAGGCCGGCGGAACCGGCGGCACGTCGTCGGCGTCAGCACCGTAGCGCACCATGCCGATCGAAGCTGGACGCTCCGGCACCAGCAGCCAGACCAGCGGCACCAGGCACGCGGTGGCCACCGCAATGGCGATGGCGACCGGCTTCCAGCCGCCCGACTGGGCGAGCGCTGCGAGCAGTGGCAGGAACACCAGCAGGCCGGTGGCGGCGGAGGCCGACATCAGTCCCATCACCAGGCCGCGATTGGTTTTGAACCAGCGGTTGACGATGGTGGCGCCAAGCACCGTGGCGACCGCGCCCGAACCGACGCCGGAGAATACGCCCCAGGTGAGAAGCAGGTGCCACGGCTCGGTCATCAACAGGCTGAGCGCCGTCGAGCCCGACATCACCACCAGCGATGCCAGCAGCGTGCGGCGCAGCCCGACCCGTTCCATCAGTGCCGCGGCAAACGGCCCGGTCAGGCCGTAGAGGAAGATGCCGATGGCCGCGGCGAGCGAGACGACATCGCGCCGCCAGCCGAAACTCTCCTCCAGCGGCAGCATCATGACGGCCGGCGCCGACCGCAGGCCCGCCGCGATCAGCAGGCAAAGGAAAATGACGGCAACCACGACGAAAGCGTAGCGCTGGCCAAACGGGCGGGATTGAGCTATCATGTTACTGACCGGTACGTTGCAGTTACACCGAGGTATACGTACCGGTCGGTAACGTTGTCAAGCAGGCCACGGCACGTCCTAGATGAAAAGCATTGAACCAACGATCAAAGCGGATGAAGTGACACCGCCCCGCGCCGGCGAGAAAATCCTTCGCGTTGCCCGCGACCTATTCTACCGGCAAGGCATCAGGGCGATCGGCGTCGACGAGATCGTGCGGCGTGCCGGCGTCACCAAGCCCAGCCTCTATCGCAGCTTTCCCTCCAAGGACGAATTGGCCGCGTCCTATCTCCGGCAATACGACCTCGAGTTCTGGGCCCGCTTCGACGAGGCAGTGGCTGCCCATCCCGGCGATCCGCGCGCGCAGATCGCCGCATTCCTGACCCGCATCGGCAAGCGCACGCAAAGACCAGACTATCGCGGCTGCGGCATGACCAATGCGGCGGTCGAGTATCCCGAGCACGGCCATCCGGCCCGCGTGGTGAGCGAGGCCAACAAGCAGGAACTGCGACGACGCCTGCGCGCCATGGCGGCGGCAATGGGTGCTGGCGACGCCGACACGCTGGGCGACGGGCTGCTGCTCCTGATCGAGGGCGCCTATATCAGCGGCCAGCTGTTCGGTGCCGGCGGACCGGCAAAATCGGTGGCCCGGAACGCCGACCTGCTGATCGAAGCGAGCTTGCAGAAATAGCGTTTGACGATACGCTACGGCAGCCCGAAACGGAGTTGCCTGCGATGCGAGCCCTTTTGATGATTTCGCTAGCCCTCGCCGGCCTCTGCCAGACCGCCCAGGCCGGCGACATTTCCAGTGCCTACACCGATCTCGACTCGAAGAAGGACTGCGTGACTTATGCGCAGGCCGAGGAAGGCGATGGCGACTGGGCCAGTCTCGTCTGTTCGGGCTATCGCGGCTACCCAGTGCTGATCTCTTACGACGACGCCCGGGAATCGCTGTTCTATGGTTTTCCGCCCAGCGACATGACTACGGTCTGGGAAAGTTTTGTCGGGCTTAATTCGGCTGGACCAAAGCTCGAGTGGCGCATCGAGACGAACGGCGACCTCGCCATTCCCTTCGCGGTCATCCACCGTCGCTCGATCAGCGATCCCGAGGGGGAGAACAAACCGACCGACGTGCTGATCGTCGCCAAGGTCGCCCAGCCGGAGAAGTATGAGGGCTGCACCGTCGGCCTGGTGCTGGCCACCGGCAATCCCGCAGCCAACGATGAGGCGCGCAAGCTCGCCGACGAGAAAGCACGCAGCTTTGCCTGCGGCAAGGACAAGCGCGCGATGATCGGCGACGTGCCCGCTTTTGGCCGCGTCGACAATTAGTGGGGGTGAGGAAGAGCGTAGCAATGGCCGCCCTTCGGCGATCCTTCACGCCCCCTCTGTCCTGCCGGACATCTCCCCCACAAGGAGGGAGATCGGCTACCATCTTGGCTTTCGCCAATCTCCAACGCTGAAAGAGAGACGGGGCGGCGAAGCTGCCAATCTCCCCCCAAGTGGGGGAGATGCCCGGTAGGGCAGAGGGGGCGCTGTCCCGCCGACGTCTCGCAATTTTGAAAGCGCTGGGCCTACTTGCTTGCCTTGGCCCGCTCGATCGCCTCGACGATCATCTTCTTGGCGTAGGCGGCATCGTGCCAGCCCTCGATCTTGACCCATTTGCCGGGTTCGAGATCCTTGTAGTGCTCGAAGAAATGCTGCACCTGCTGGCGGGTGATGTCGGGTAGGTGCGTGTATTCGGTGACGTTCTCGTAGCGCAGCGTCAGCTTGGGCGAAGGCACCGCGATGATCTTTTCGTCCAGACCGGAATTGTCCTCCATCACCAGCACGCCGATCGGCCGCACATTGATGACGCAGCCTGGCACCAGCGCGCGCGTGTTGCAGACCAGCACGTCGATCGGGTCGCCGTCACCCGACAGCGTGTGCGGCACGAAGCCGTAATTGCCGGGATAGCGCATCGAGGTATGCAGGAAGCGGTCGACGAACAGCGTGCCGGCCTCCTTGTCCATCTCATACTTGATCGGCTCGCCGCCGATCGGCACCTCGATGATGACGTTGACGTCCTCCGGCGGGTTCTTTCCGATGGCGATGGCTTCGATACGCATGGCTTTTGTCCCTCTTTCGATTGGAAACCGATAGCGGGCGGGGGCGCATGGTGCAATGCGGCGAATGGTACTGAAAACAGCTGAGGGTGTTAGCGAGAGGAGTGTCGAACCGTCATTCCCAGATGAAGGCGACCTTCTTCAGCGCCTTCTGCTCGAAGACCTCGACGCCCTCGGCGACGTCGCGGCCGCCGGCGCCGGCATAGAAGGTGAGCGCGTTCTGATTGTCCTCCAGCGCCCACACCACCATGCCTTTCAGCCCGTGGTCAGCCAGTCGCGCCCGTGCGGCTGAGAATAGCCGGCTGCCGAGCCCGATGCCCTGATATTCCGGGCGCACGTAAAGTTCGTAGATCTCGCCCTGCTGCTTGAGCTCGCGGGCGCGGTTCTTGCCGATCGTGGCATAGCCGGCGATCTTGCCGCCGATCTCGACGACCAGAACGGTGGCCGCACGACGGATGGCGTTCGCCCACCACTCGGCGCCGCGGCGGTTGATCATCGATGTCAGCGTGCGATGCGGGATGATGCCGGCATAGGCGCCGCGCCAGGCCAGCAGGTGCACGTCGGCGATGGCGCTTGCGTCGCGCGGCTCGGCTTTCCTGATATCGATGCTCAGCGTATTCATGATTGGTTAACCATAAACCCGCATCGCCCGATTGCAAGAGTCCGGTAAGCGGCTCCCCCCGCTTTCGCACAGGCCATCGGAAGACCCGCGAGCCTGTCTGAAAATGCGCTCTGCCGAGGCGGATGGCGTGGTTTTCGAGAACCGAAGCGCAGCGGACATTTGGGTCCGTGAGCATCGGAAGCGCAGAAAACTGCGTCAGGCGTCCGGCAGAGTAGCGTTTACAGGCAGGCTCTCAGATTTCGACCAGATGATCGTCGAGCTCGTTGCTGTCGCCGTAAGAAACCGGGAAATGCTCGGCCAGCACCGCGCCCGTCGCTTCGATTGCCTTGATGAAGCCGTCGGCGAGACGATCGTCGCCGGCATGCGCGGTAAGGTCGCGGACGACGCTGTCCCAGACGTCTTGGCCGACACGGCTGTCGATGCCGCTGTCGGCGACCACCTCGGCGTAGCGCTCGGCAATGGAGACGAAGACCAGCACGCCGGTGCGCGCCGTGGTGCGATGGACGTTGCGGGCGAGGAACTGCTTTATCGCATTGGCGTGCGCGGCCTGGTAGCGCAGCCGCCTCGGCACCAGATGGATGCGCAAGCCGGGCAGCGCCCACAACAGGCCAAGCACCGAGGCCAGCGCCAGAAGCTGTGCGATGACGAAATGCGGCAAGCGGATCGACAGCCACCACGCTTCCAGCCCGTAACTGACGGCGAGGCTGACGACGAGCATGGCCAGCGTCGCCATGAACGCGGCCGGAAAGAAATAGCTGTCGCTGGCATAGGCCACGACGCAGTAGATTTCGCCGTCGGTCTTTGTCTCGGCGGCGCGGATCGCTTTGGCGATGCGGTCATGATCCTCGGGGCTGATCGGTCTTGTTGCCATGTTGTGTCTCACCAGCTTCCTGAAGAACCGCCACCGCCGGACGAGCCGCCGCCGCCCGAAAAGCCGCCGCCACCCGACGACCAGCCACTACCGGAACTTCCCGATGACCAGCCGCCGCCGGACGAAGTACTCGTTGTCCAGACGCCGCCGCCCGTGCGCGCATAGCCTGACCTTTGGCCATAGCGAAACGTCATGCCCAGCCATTTATACACGCCCGGCGACAACTTGGTGCCGAAGATCGGCGGCAGGACCGCCATCGCCAGGCCGCCTAAGAACAGCGTCGCCCACACGATGATGAACAGCGCCACGATGGGATCGACGGAACTGTTGTCGGCCGGATTGCGGATCCCGCGAGATTCCAGCTCTTCGGGATTGCCTTCCAGCACCATGACCATGTCGTCGACGGCCTTACTGATGCCGCCGGAGAAGTCGCCGGCGCGGAAGGCCGGCACCATGTCGTTTTCGATGATCAGCTTGGTGTGCAGGTCGGTCAGCGTGCCTTCCAGCCCGTAGCCGACCTCGATGCGCATCTTGCGGTCGTTCGGCGCCACCAGCAAAAGCACGCCATTGTCCTCGCCGGCCTGGCCGAGCTTCCAGGCGCGAAACAGCCGGTTGGCGTAGGGCTCGATCTCCTCGCCGTCGAGACTATTGATTGTCGCGACGACGATCTGGTCAGAGCCCTTGGCCTCGAAATCCGCAAGCTTCTGGGTCAGCGCCGCCTTGGTCGCGGCATCGATGATGCCGGCATTGTCGACGACCCGACCGGTCAGAATAGGCAATTCGGCGGCGAGGGCGGTGAAGCCGACCAGCAGCACCGCCATGGCCACCAAGGCGGCACCGATCGTCGCGGCAAAACGGCCGGAAGCTGGTGGACGGATGGCGCATCTTGTCATGCCGTCACCAGCTTCCCGAGGAGCCGCCGCCGCCGGACGAGCCACCGCCGCCGGAAAAGCCGCCACCGCCTGAGGACCATCCTCCCCCGCCCGACGACCAGCCTCCACCACCGGAAGACCGCCGGCTCGGCTCGAAGGTCATGCCTAGCCAGCGATAGCGGCCAGGACCGATCTTCTGGCCGAACATCGGCGGCAAGATGGAGGCGGCGATGCTGCCGAAGAAGATGATCGCCCAGATAGCAATGAAGATCGCGAAGAACAGATCGTCGGTGTTGAATGGCGCCTGCTGGTTGCGGGCCCCGCGCGCTTCTAGCTCTTCGGGATTGCCTTCCAGCACCATGACCATGTCGTCGACGGCCTTACTGATGCCGCCGGAGAAGTCGCCGGCGCGGAAGGCCGGCACCATGTCGTTTTCGATGATCAGCTTGGTGTGCAGGTCGGTCAGCGTGCCTTCCAGCCCGTAGCCGACCTCGATGCGCATCTTGCGGTCGTTCGGCGCCACCAGCAAAAGCACGCCATTGTCCTCGCCGGCCTGGCCGAGCTTCCAGGCGCGAAACAGCCGGTTGGCGTAGGGCTCGATCTCCTCGCCGTCGAGACTATTGATTGTCGCGACGACGATCTGGTCAGAGCCCTTGGCCTCGAAATCCGCAAGCTTCTGGGTCAGCGCCGCCTTGGTCGCGGCATCGATGATACCGGCATTGTCGACGACCCGCCCGGTCAGGGCAGGCAATTCGGCGGCGAAAGCGGTGAGCGGGAGGAAGAGGCTAAGGCAAAGCAGAACTAGAGTGACGCCTAGAAGCGAGAGGTTGGCACTCCGTCGCGCCCCCCTCTGTCCTGCCGGACATCTCCCCCTCAAGGGGGGAGATTGGATGTCATTCCTGCCTTCGCCAATCTCCAACGTTGCAAGGTTGGCGGCGGGGTCGAAGCTGCAAATCTCCCCCCTCGAGGGGGAGATGTCCGGCAGGACAGAGGGGGGTGCGACGGAGTGCAAGGCCAATAGGGACCACGCTCACCAGCTGTTCGTCACCCACCCTGCGTCGTGCCGAAATCGACCTTCGGCGTCTGCATCTTGTCTTCCTCAATGGTGAAGTTTGCGAACGGCTGATTGCCGCGGAACCACAGGGTTGCCCAAATCACCGACGGGAAGGTCTTCAGCGTCAGATTGTACGCCTGCACCGCCTGGATATAGTCGCGGCGGGCGACCGCGATGCGGTTCTCGGTGCCTTCAAGCTGCGCCTGCAGCGCCAGAAAATTCTGGTTGGCCTTGAGGTCTGGATAATTCTCAACCACTGCCAGCAGCCGCGACAGCGCGCTGGTCAGGCCGGCCTGGCTGTCCTGGAAGGTCTTGACGGCCTCCGGATTGCTCAGCGTTTCCGGCGTCACCGTCACCTGCGTCGCCTTGGCGCGCGCCTCGACCACCGCATCGAGCGTATCCTTCTCGTGCGCGGCATAGCCCTTGACCGTTTCGACCAGATTGGGAATGAGATCGGCGCGGCGCTGGTACTGGTTCAGCACCTGGCTCCATGCGGCCTTGGCGTATTCCTCCGCCGTCGGGATGGTGTTGTAGCCACAGCCGGCAAGCAGCGGCAGCACGATCGCCATCATCAGCAAGGCTGGCAGGTTGCGGAAGACGAAAGGGGAGGAAAGACGCTGGGCAAGCATGGTAAGATCCCTCAATAAGACTGACAGGCGAAGCATTACCACAATCCGCGCGCAAGAACATGACCTCCGCCCGGAAGCGTTACTGGTTCTTTATCATTCGCTGCAAGGCCCTGTGATTGGCCGGGCGAACGGGTTAAAGTCGCCGCGAAAACAGGACATCGCCATGGCGGGACGCCAGGACAGCGACGACGAATCGCGCCGCATCATCGAGCGCGTGGCACGTGAAACCGACCCGGGCGGCACCTCGTTCATTGCACGGACCGCGAAGGGCGCGCGCGATCACGTCGCAGCAGTGGATGCCGACCAGTCGGACCCGATCGAATATTGGGGCACGCGCATTGGCCGGGCGCTAGGGCTCATTATCGCCATTGGCCTGTTGATCTGGCTCGTGTTTTTCATCACCCAAAGTTAGGAACCTCGTGAGCACCGAAGAACACGACGCGCCGCGCGCGGTCATCGTCATCTCCAGCCATGTCGCGCGCGGCTCGGTCGGCAACCGCGCCGCGGTCTTTGCGCTGGAGACGCTGGGCTTTCCGGTGTGGGCGGTGCCGACCGTTATCCTGCCCTGGCATCCGGGCCATGGACGGGCGACGCGCATCGTGCCGCCGCTCGATCAATTCAAGGCGCTGATGGCCGATCTTGAGCGCGCTCCGTGGCTCGGCGAGGTCGGCGCGGTGCTGTCCGGCTATCTCGGTGAAGGCGGCCAGGCAGAAGCCGTCGCCTCGCTGGTCGGCGCGGTCAAGGCGAAGACGCCGGATGCCGTCTATATCTGCGATCCGGTGATGGGCGATTCGGGCGGGCTCTATGTGCCGGAGGCCACCGCCATTGCCATGCGAGACCGGCTGATGCCGATCGCCGACATCGCCACGCCCAACCGCTACGAGCTGGAATGGATGGCGGGAGCGCCGCTGCCCGACCTGAAAGCGGTGATGACGGCCGCCCTTCATGCCGGGCCACCGACCATGCTGGTCACTTCGGCGCCGGCGATGATGGCCGGCGGCACCGGCAATTTGCTGCTCAACGGCAACCAGGCGCTGCTGGCCGAGCATCGCCTCATCGACAAGCCGCCCAATGGGCTCGGCGACCTGACGGCGGCCGTTTATCTGGCACGCATCCTGTCCGGCCAGCCGGCGATCAAGGCACTGCAGTCGACCACGGCGGCGGTCTACGAGATCCTGGCGCGCACCGCCAAGCGCGGCGGCGACGAATTGCAGCTCGAAACCGACGCTCAGAGCCTGTCGCACCCGATGGCGATGGTGCAGCTTCGCCATCTCCTGCATCCGGGGCGGGACAAAAGAGCGTGACTTCGGACGGCAGCCGCGTCCTTGTCGGTGTCGACGGCTGCAAGGCCGGCTGGATCACCGTCCGCCGCGATCCCGGTTCGACACCTCGTAACCCGGGCGCAGCACCCTCGGTAGCCGTTTTTCCTAGCTTCGCAGCACTGCTCGACGCATTGCCGGCCGATGCGACGGTCGCCGTCGACATGCCGATCGGCCTGCCCGATCTCTCGCAAAAGGGCGGTCGCGGGCCTGAGGCGCTGGTCCGGCCGTTGCTCGGCGCGCGGCAGTCCAGCGTCTTCGCCATTCCGTCGCGTGCGGCGCTTTACGCGCATAGAGATGGCTTCACCACGATCGAGGCCTGGTATGCCGCGCATCGCCAGGCGAGTGAAGTGGCGAAGGCGACCTCCGATCCGCCGCGCGGCGTCTCGATCCAGGCCTTCGGCATCTTTGCCAAGATCCGCGAGATCGATGCCGTGCTGATCGCGCGTCCCGAACTGCGCAGCCGCGTCTTCGAATCGCACCCGGAAGTCGCCTTCTGTCGGCTGAACGGCGATCAGGCGATGCGTTTGCCGAAGAAGATCAAGGGCGCCGTCAACCCGGCCGGCATGGCGGAACGCAAGGCTCTGCTCTGCCGGCACGGCTATATCAGGGGCTTTCTCGACCGGACGCCGCCGCGAGGCGCTTCTGCCGACGACTTTCTCGACGCCGCAGTGATGATGCTGATCGCCGGCCGTATCGCCAACGGTGAGGCAAGGCCGTTTCCGGATCCGCCGCTCGTCGACCGTTTTGGCATCCCTGTGGCGATCTGGGCATGAATTTCCTCGCCCCATCTATCGGCGAGGCAATGCAGCCATCCGCGATTCTGCATTGCTCGCGACCGGCTTTTGCCGCTAGAGCCTTCCTGACTTAAAAAGAGCTGCCGCCTAACCCGGAAAGGCTCCAGACGCCGCCCATGCCTCATCTCCCTGACCATCTGCTCACCGGCTATCGCAATTTCATGAGCGGCCGCTATCTCGCCGAGAGCGGGCGCTATCGCTCGCTCGCCCGCGAGGGCCAGTCCCCCGAAACGATGATCGTTGCTTGCTGCGACTCCCGCGCGGCTCCCGAGGCGATCTTCGACGCTGGCCCCGGCGAGCTCTTCGTGCTGCGCAATGTCGGCAATCTGGTGCCGCCCTATGCGCCCGACGACCAGTTCCATTCGACCTCGGCGGCGCTCGAGTTTGCCGTGCAGAGCCTCAAGGTGAAGAACATCGTGGTGATGGGCCATGGCCGCTGTGGCGGCATCCGCGCAGCACTCGACAGCACCGCCGCGCCCTTGTCGCCCGGCGACTTCATCGGCAAGTGGATGAGCCTGATTGCGCCGGCGGCCGAGACGGTGTCGTCCAGCACCTTCATGACGGCGACGGAGCGCCAGACCGCGCTGGAGCGCATTTCGATCCGCTATTCGATCGCCAATCTCAGGACCTTTCCCTGCGTCTCGATCCTGGAAGGCAAGGGACGGCTGTCGCTGCACGGCGCCTGGTTCGACATCTCGACCGGCGAGCTCTGGGTGATGAACAAGGAGACCGGTGACTTCGAGAGGCCGGAGACGACATAGGAGGATTGCATGGTATGCCGTTCGATCGCTTTGGCCGCAGCGGCGCTGCTGTTTTCAATCGTATCCGCCCGCGCCGACGACGGCGCGCTCATCGGCCGCTGGTATGCGGCGCTGCTGGTCGCCGATCGCACGGAACTGTCGGATCTGCTTGCCGATGACGTCCGGATAAAACTCGACGACCTCGGCGTCGTCCAGACCAAGCAGGAGTTCATCGCCTCGATCGATGAATGGAAAGGCGCTGTCGCCGGAGCCGAAATCCGGCATCGGATCGAGAAGACCGAAGCCGGCGTGACCACGGTGATCGCCTGCTATGATTTTCCCAAAAACGACATGCTGATGCAGGAAACCTTCGCGATCGCCGACAACCGTATCACCGCCAGTTCGCAGGCGGCGATCGCGGAAAACTGCGACGGCTACTGAGCGGGTACTGGCCAGCCGCGATATTGCGTGCGGCAAGCCAGCGCCTTACATCGGTGACGGTCCCGCCCTGCCTCTACAGCCACTCAGCGAAAGCCCTCCCACTCAGCGAAAGATTCTCCATGCCGTCCACAAAAGCCGTCGACCTCGCCGCCCATCCGCTGACCACCTGGCAAGGGCCGCTCGGCCTGCCCGATTTCACCCGCATCGGCGACGGCGATTTTTCTCCGGTTTTCGATGCGGCATTGAAGGCGCATGAGGCGGAGATCGAGGCGATATCGGGCAATGCCGAGACACCGACCGTCGAGAATACACTCGCAGCGCTGGAGCTTGGCGGTGAGGCTCTCGACCATGTATCGTCGATCTTCTGGTGCCGGGCCGGCGCCCATACCAACGAAGCGACCCAGGCGCTGGAGCGCGACATTTCGCCAAAGATGTCGCGGCATTTCTCGGCGATCTCGATGAACGAGAGGCTGTTTGCCCGTATCGACGACCTCTACCAGCGCCGGGAAACCCTGAAGCTCGATGCCGAAACGCTGCGGGTGCTGGAAAAGACCTGGAAAGGTTTCGTCCGCTCCGGCGCCAAGCTCAACGCCGAGGGCAAGAAGCGGCTGGCGGCGATCGACGAGGAACTGTCGTCGCTCGGCACCACTTTCGGCCAAAACCTGCTTGCCGACGAGCGCGACTGGGCGCTGTTCCTCGACGAGGCCGACCTTGCCGGCCTGCCACAATTCCTGAAAAGCGCGATGGCCGAGGCCGCCGAGATGCGCGGTCAGAAGGGCCGCTATGCCGTCACCCTGTCGCGCTCGATCTACGAGCCGTTCTCGACCTTCTCCGAGCGCCGCGACCTGCGCGAGATCGCCTTCCGCGCCTTCACCATGCGTGGCCAGAATGGCGGCGCCACCGACAACAGCGCCGTGGTGCGCGATATGCTGCGCCTGCGCGCCGAGAAGGCGAAGCTGCTCGGCTACGCTTCCTTCGCCGCCCTGAAGCTCGACGACACCATGGCAAAGACGCCGGAGGCGGTGCACACGCTGCTCGACCCGGTCTGGGAAAAAGCCTTGGAAAAGGCCGCAAGCGACCAGACCGAGTTGCAGCGGCTGGCGGCCGAGGCCGGCAGCAACGAGAAATTCGCCGCGTGGGACTGGCGCTTCTATCAGGAGAAGCTGCGCGCCGAGAAATTCGCCTTCGACGAGGCCGAGTTGAAGCCCTATCTGCAGCTCGACCGCATCATCGAAGCCTGCTTCGACGTGGCGACACGATTGTTCGGCATCACCTTCGAGGAAAAGAAGGGCATTGCCACCTGGCATCCGGATGCACGCGTTTTCGTCGTCAGGAATGCCGACGGCAGCGAGCGCGGGCTGTTCCTGGCCGACTATTTCGCGCGACCCTCGAAACGCTCTGGCGCCTGGATGAGCGCGCTGAAATCCGGCTATAAGCTCGGCGATGGCTCCAAGCCTGTCATCTACAACATCATGAATTTCGCCAAGCCGCCGGAAGGCGAGGCCGCGCTGTTGTCGGTCGACGAGGCAAAGACCCTGTTCCACGAATTCGGTCATGCCCTGCATGGCATGCTGACCGACGTCACCTGGCCGTCGGTCGCGGGCACCTCGGTCAGCCGCGATTTCGTAGAGCTGCCCTCGCAGCTCTACGAGCACTGGCTGACCGTGCCGGCGGTGCTGGAAAAGCATGCGCTGCATGTGAAGACCGGCAAGCCGATGCCGAAGGCGCTGGTCGACAAGATGCTGGCGGCGCGCACGTTTGGCGCCGGCT
This sequence comes from Mesorhizobium sp. M6A.T.Cr.TU.016.01.1.1, assembly GCF_003952585.1. Taxonomy (NCBI): domain Bacteria; kingdom Pseudomonadati; phylum Pseudomonadota; class Alphaproteobacteria; order Hyphomicrobiales; family Phyllobacteriaceae; genus Mesorhizobium; species Mesorhizobium sp. M6A.T.Cr.TU.016.01.1.1. The sequence goes on along the minus strand of NZ_CP034452.1, from coordinate 2,447,078 downwards.
TCGCAACGGTCGAATTCACCGCGTCGGCGCTGGTCGACATGGCCTACCATGCGCGGCCGGATGCGCCGGACGAGCCGCTTCGTTTCGAAGCCGAAACGCTCGAAAAGCTCGATATGCCCGACACCATCGCCATGCGCCATCGCACCCCGCAATTCGGCCACATATTTTCCGGCGACGGCTATTCGGCCGGCTACTATTCCTACATGTGGTCGGAGGTGCTCGACGCAGACGCCTTCGCCGCCTTCGAGGAGACGGGCGACCCGTTCAATCCGGCGCTGGCTGAGCGGCTCAGGAAGAACATCTATGCCGCCGGCGGCTCGAAGGACGCGGAAGAGCTCTACACCGCCTTCCGCGGCAAGATGCCTTCTCCCGAAGCGATGATGGTCAAGCGCGGGCTGGTGTAGAGACGAGTCCGCGACACACGCGGCGCAGACCCTGGGATGACGAAAAGAGGGATGCGTCGCGGAACTAGCCCATCTATCCAGCATTGTCTGGCAGCGTCGTTTTGATGGCTTCAGCGTCGTTCAAGCCAGTTCAAGCGCTGCCGAGCGCCTCGATGCCTTTCGCCAGCGCAGTCGGATCGCCGAGGATACGCAGCGTCTTCAGCCGGGCCGTGCCGCCGGCGACGACCGAAACGGCCGATCGCGGCACTCCCAGCGCCTTGGCGACCAGCCGTTCGAGCGCTTGATTGGCGGCGCCGTTTTCCGGCACGGCGCGGACGCGAGCCTTCAGATGGCTTCGCCCGTCTGCCGAAATCTCGATGCCTTCGAGCTTGTCCATCGCCGCTTTCGGTGTCAGCCGGACGAACAGGTCGACGCCGTCGTTTCGCCAGCGAAACGGCCCAGTCATGGAATGACTGGTCAGACGACCAGCGGCGCCACCGTGGTGAGCAGGAACTGCCGGAGGAAGAACAGGATCAGAAGCAGGATGATCGGCGAAATGTCGATCCCGCCGAGGTCGGGCAAGAAGCGGCGGATCGGCCGCAGCGCCGGCTCGGTCAGCCGGAAGAGCATGTTGCTGACGCTATCGACGAACTGGTTGCGCGAGTTGACGACGTTGAAAGCGTAGAGCCAGGAGAAAATCGCCGAAGCGATGATGATCCACCAATAAATGTCAAGCGCCAGGACAATGGTCTGAATGAGGGCTATCATGCCGGTCTCCGATTGTTGCCGACATGTAGCCATTGCAGGCGAAAGCGGCAAGAGCCGCTGTCCGCGGCAGGCCACGTCGATGGCTCGCCGCGCGACTTTTTTGGGCAAAACGCCGTCTTGACAGGAAACCGCCGCGCCCGATAAATGCGCCCATCCGCTGGACGGGGCTGTAGCTCAGCTGGGAGAGCGCGTCGTTCGCAATGACGAGGTCAGGAGTTCGATCCTCCTCAGCTCCACCAGCGGGATATCCTAACGATCTAAAGATCTGTATTTACTTGCTGCATACCGCTGACGGGAGACACACCGTCACCCTCAGTCGACGGCCCAATTTCCGCGCGAACGAATTCATCCTGCAATTCCATCTCGCGGTGCTCGATGAGACGTGCTTTACAACGATGATGCACATTTTGACACGATTCATCGCCCTTGCCGCCGGTGTGGCGTCGTCTTTGCCTTCCGTGTCTTATGCAGATTTGCGCAACAAGCAGCAGATCGAAGGCGCATGTTACCCCATGGCTGCGGCTAACGAAGCCCTCGCCAAGATGCCCGCTTTTCAGGCGACGTGGAGCCGCGTGATCAAGAGCCATAGACACGTCGTGATCCACAGCGAGTCGGTTTACGAAAATGGCATGATATATCAGCGGAGGGCGCCTTACGCGCCTTGGCGGGGCCGGGCGTATAAGGTCGTTGATGACGCTCGGCGTTCGAATTGTCACCAACTGCGCGAAGAGATGCTGGATGGTGTCAACACGGTGGTTATCTCCTATACGAAGCATCACCCCCCATATGATCCGCGATTCTATCGCTGCACTGTCTGGCTTGAAATTCCAGAGTACAGGAACCGGAAATCGGATTGCGTGAGCGTTGGTCCCGCTGACGTTGCAGAGGTAAAGATACGCTGGTTCTACCGGACGGACATCAAGCCACCAGTAGCGCCACCGGACTGAACGTATGGTTGCCGCCTGGATGACTGCGTAGCTACGCCGCCGCTTAGTTCACCGACATTTGTAGCGATCGGGTCTTGCTCGGGCCTCCGGTTTCCCAACGCTGGGCTTGAGGATTGCCGGCATAGTCGCCAGCAGTGCTGGCCACACGGGTTGCGGAACCTATCCTAACGATCTGAGTTCGACGCCAGCGACCAGTTTCCGTTCGGCTGGGCTGCGGGTCGCACGGCCAGTCATCCCTTGCCCGGTATGGGGGCAGCTTCATAGGGCGGATGACGACGGTCCACGATTGAGGAGACGTGCCGAACCGCATCACAGCGATTCTGCTTCGATCACGGAGCGAATCCGCGACTTGATTCATGGCGAGGCTGATTGATCCCGCTGCGTCAGGAACTTGGCAGGAAGTTGGTCCGGCTCTACGGCTCGGATGCGAAACATCGGCGACGCTGACGCGTTAAACGGCAGGGAGGGCGGAGGCACTAGGCGAAGTGAAGGAGGCTGGAATGCCCGAAGCGGATGGCCGTTACGCACTGGGCTTCACCACACTCGAACAGGAGGTCGATCAACTGCCGTTGCAGGTGGAAGGCGAATTGCCGGCATGGCTGACCGGCAGTCTGATCCGGACCGGGCCTGCGAAATTCGAGGTGGGTCGGCAAGCCTATACGCATTGGTTCGACGGGCTCGCCATGCTCCACGCCTTCGACTTCAGCGATGGCACGGTCCGCTATTCCAACCGCTTCATCCGCTCGCAATCCTATTGCGAGGCGATGGAGAAGGGCCGCATCGCACGCGGCGAATTCATGACTGATCCGTGCCGCACGATCTTTGGCCGCGTCATGGCGATCTTCAATCCGAAGCTGACCGACAATGCGAATGTCAATGTGTCGGTGTTGGCCGGCGAGATCGTGGCGCTGACCGAGACGCCGATGCCGATCCGCTTCGATCCGCACACGCTCAAAACGCACGGACGGCTCCAATTCAGTCGGGCGATCAAGGGGCAGATCTCGACCGCGCATCCGCACAGTGACGGCCAGCGCGGCTACTCCTACGTCATTGAGATGGGGCGCCGCAGCACGTATCGCCTTTTCGTCGACGAGAGCGGCGTGCAGCGTGTCCTGGCCGAATTGCCCGTCGATCGGCCGAGCTACATGCATTCCTTCGGCATGTCGGAACGCTACCTTGTGCTGACGGAGTTTCCGCTTCGGGTGAACCCGCTCAAGCTCGCCTTCTCCGGCAAGCCCTTCATCACGAACTATCGCTGGCAGCCGGAGTTCGGCACCGTATTCACAGTGATCGATAAGTCGACCGGCGCTGTCGCCGCCCGTGCCAGGGCGTCGTCGTGCTTCTGCTTTCACCACGTCAATGCCTTCGAGGCGGACGGCGCGCTGCTGGTGGACCTCCTTGCCTATCCCGATGCGAGGATCATCGACGAGCTGCGCCTCGACCGGCTGCGCGCCGGGGCGCGGGTCAACCCGACCTCGACCTTGGCGCGATACCGCATTCCGCTCGAAGGTAATCCTTCTGCGACTATCGAGATCGAGCCGGAACCGCTCTGCGACACGCGCATCGAGTTGCCGCGCATCGACTATTCCCGCCGCGCAGGCAGACCGTATCGCTGCGTATGGGGAACAGGGCAAAGTGAACCGGACAGTTTCCTCGACACCATAGCCAAGATCGAGCTTGCAGTCGCTGCGCCGGCAACCGTGACGACCTGGGCCGAATCGGGCTGCTATGCTGGCGAGCCTGTTTTTGTGGCGCGGCCAGCGGGCGGAGAGGAAGACGATGGCGTCCTCCTGTCCGTCGTGCTCGATGTCGGCGCCGGCAGGTCGTTCCTGCTTGTGCTAGACGCCGCGACGCTTGCCGAACTCGCCCGGGCCTCAGTCCCGCATCACATCCCCTTTGGCTTTCATGGCAACTATTTTGCGCCCCCGGATCGATCTGCGCGCTGACCGACGCCAAGTGTCGGCCACTGCACAGAACTCCTTCACCGGTGGAATCGGCCGCATCCCGTGTGGCCGTAGATGCGGCTGTATTTATTGACCGTTCTGGGACCTGCATGCTCGGCACACATGGGAACAAAGCAGGCGTCCAGGCCCCTACTTGCGGAATTCGAGGCAACGGCCGCCGCGACGAACTTCACGCCAGGGCGTCGTCGACGACACCGGGCACCTGGCCGCGCGCGGCGCGTCGCTTCATTACAATGAAGGGCGACATTCGCAGGCGTCTACGGGATCATCCTGTCCGGGGGGTAAACAAGGAACATCGCTGATGGCAGCAGTAGGTCTTTACAGATGCTTGGGGAATCCATCTTGGACCCGGTGTGCTGGAAAGGGCGAAAGGCAGCTACTTCGCAGAGAACCTTTACCGCGAAGGTGGCTATCAGCCGGACTTTGACATGTGCCCGTCTCGCTAGGTAAGCGGCGATCTTGAAGAGTCTCTCACCATGAAGATTTCGTCCACATTTCGTTCAGTCGCGGTTGCCGTCATCGCCGCCGCGGGAGTCAGCATTGCCAGCGCCGCGCAACTCAAGGAGGGTGTGCAGACGCCGCCCGGCGAGCATGAAATGGCTTTACGCCGCGAATTGGCCGCAGCACGCGCGGAGCTAGACGTCATGCAGCGCGAGGCACGTGACGCAAGCGCCCATGCACACGCACTGGCGGCTAAGCAAGCACAAATCCTAAAAGAGCAGCAGCAAATAGACGAAGCGCTGGAGACGGCGCAGCGCGTTATCGAAGACTTTAGGGCCGAAGCCATTCTCTGGGACCGCGAGAAGGCCGCCGGAGCGCACCCCTCTATGGAAGCCTCTCAGGTTGCTGCGAAGCAAGCGCTTGATGAGGAGAGGCACAAGGTTGAACTCTTGGAACAAGAACTCACCACGGCTCGCCAAACTATCGACGCTCTTAAGACAGGCGCAAACCTGGCCGCGGTCGAGAAGACCAACGCCATAAAAGACCGATCGGTGGTCGAGACCGCTCTAAAGCAAGCTGGGGAAGCACTCGAACTGGAACGCGAACGAGCAGATTCAGCTGCACGCGACCTCGATATTGTTCGCAAGGAACGCGACGCTTCAAAGCAGATCTCGGCAGAGTTGAGTGCGGTGCTGGAGAAAGAGCGTGAAAGGGCTATCGGTCTAGGCCGCAGCCTCAGTGCCGCGCGTGAGGCGATCGACATCGTCAAGGATAAGCGTCGCACTGCGGCTTTGGCGCGCGCGCCGACATCACGTACCCCACTTGCAAGTACGCTATCGCGTTCGGGCGCCCAACCAGCCCGTAAACCGGGCTTGCCGAAAAAACGGAAAGTGAAGGCAAAAAAGTCACCACATCCTGTTCTGCCGGCAACCATCGCTCTTCCCGCCGCATTGCTCCCGACGCGACCACTGTGAAGCTCGACCTACGCCAGTGAAGACTAGTGAGCGAAATGTATGCCGCAGGGGAGTATGACAATGAAAAAGTACGTCGCAGCCATGTTGACGATCGGGATCGCAATCGGGCCTGCCTCGGCTCTTGACGCAGGTTTAGGCGGTAAGGCCGGCGGTCTCGGGGTCGGTGCTGGAGTGGGCGCCGGTTCGCAAGGCGCATCTGTGGGCGCGAGCGTCGGCGGCCTCGGGGTCGGTGCTGGAGTGAGCGCCAGCTCGCAAGGCGCATCTGTGGGGGTGGGCACGAGCGTCGAAGGTGTGGGTGGAGCAAACATTGGAGCTTCGGTCGGCGCAGGATCACTCGACGCAGGCGTTAGCCCTTCGACGGGTGTCGGCGTGGGCGACGATCCGTCCGCCGAAAACGGAACGAGTACCGCTCCCGGTAGTCCGGCCGCAGTCACGGCAGCCACTGCCTCTGCCAAGACCGGCAAGCAATCGATCGCCCTGCCACCCGCTCTCAGGCCTTCCAAAGCGGGTGAGGGTGACTCCACCAAGGGGTATCCCTTTGGATCTTTGAGACCACTGAAAGCGAAACCCGGTACGCCAGCTGCGGTGGTGCGAGCCTGCCGCGCGGCGATCATATCCGCTGCGACGCCGCTTGGCGCCGTCCGTGTCCACGCGGTAAGCGCAGGCGCCTTGCGTCAACGTCGGGGCGCACTCACGGCGCCGATCGAGGTGCGAATAGACTACGCAAGACAAGGCGGCATCGAAGTTCGGCGGGCGCGGATCGGCTGTCACCTCGATGCGGCGGGCAGGGTCACCGCAGTGAAATAACACCAACAGGCATTTTCGGGTCCGAGAACAATGCGGCGGCAACCAGCGTGATCTGGTCGTCGAGCCGCATGGCCGACCGCCAAGCGTTGGCGCGTCGATCCGTCAGCGATTGCAAAGACCATGATCGAGAACTCCGTTCCGAAGATGTGGAATGCGACTATAAAATTTCCGTCGCCGTTTTCGAACATGATTTCCAATTTTTATTTTGTAAAACGATCGTGCCGCGCTAGCCTAGGAGCCTGTCATGACCTGGGAGGACGGTTCGGGTGACGAGACACAGCTTGTTCGACGCCGCCTTCCCTGTGCCATGAGCGGAGCGCGCAGATCGTCCGACCAAGCTGGCACTGGTGGCAGCGACGTGACCACGACCCGCAAGCGCGGCCGCTCGCTTGCCGCGCTCGGCTATACCAAGCCGCAGACCTACGAAGAACTGCGCGCCGTATTGTCGTCCGGCACCGTCCATTTTCCAAAACGCCTGCGCCAGGTTGCCATCGTCCTGTGGCAGCATCCGAGCGACGTCGCGCTTGGCACGATCGCGCAGGTCGCCGAGCAGGCCGGCGTGCAGCCCTCGACGCTTGTTCGTTTTGCCCAGATCTTCGGCTATGCCGGATTTTCCGATTTCCAGGGTCTCTTTAAGGACCATGTCAAAGGCTCCTGGCCCGAAGGACGGGGGCGCGACGGACAGGAACGGGCGGCCACCGAGCCCAACGCCAATCTGCATTTTCTCAACGGCATGGTCGGCGCCTCGCAGGCTTCGCTCGGCCGCATCGACAATAACTTCGACATTGCCAGCTTCGAGCGCATGGTCGACCTGCTGGCGGCAGCCGACTTGATCTATGTGATCGGCAGCAAACGCGCCTTTCCCGTCACCACCTATCTCTCGCTCACCCTGTCGCAACAGGGCGTGCGCAACGTGCTGGTCGATAATGTCGGTTCCACCGCGCTTGACCAGGTCGGCTGCATCGGCAAGCGCGACGCCGTGCTGGCGGTTTCCTTCAGTCCCTATAACTCGATCACGCCGGACCTTGTCGCTGTCGCCCATGAGCGAAAGGCGCGCATCGTCACCATCACCGACAGCACGTTCAGTCCGCTGGTCAAGCTGTCGGACACATGGCTGGAAGTGGTTGAGTCCGACTTTGCCGGCTTCCGCTCGCTTGCCGCTTCGCTCGCCGTCGGCATGGCCCTTGTCCACGGTGTTGTCGCGCGCCGCACGACCTGAGACGGATACGATTGACTATCGGGAATTGGTGTTCCATATCTAGAAAAATAGAAACTTTATTCCGGGAGGAGGAATGGAGCTTCGGCTAGACGACAAGGTGGTGCTGGTCACCGGTGCGACGCAAGGCATTGGCCGGGCGATCGCCGAGACGCTGGCGCACTCAGGCGCCGGCGGCCTGCTGGTCACCGGCCGCGAGCCGGTGCGTGGCGCCGAAGTCGCCGCAGCGCTTTCAGAGATAGGCACGCCGACCGCTTTCGTCGCAGCCGATCTGGCGGACCCCGAGGCGCCGGCGCAACTGGTGAAGGCGTGCATTTCCCGTTTCGGGCGCATCGACGCGCTGGTCAACGCCGCCGGCCTGACCAGCCGCGCCTCGTTTCTCGATGCCGGCCTCGACGACTGGGCGGCGCTGTTCGCCGTCAACGCGCGGGCGCCATTCTTCCTGATGCAGGCGGCCATCGCGCAGATGATCAAGCAAGGTCAAGGCGGCGCGATCGTCAACATCCTGTCAATCAACGCGCATTGCGGCTCGCCCGAACTGGCGATCTATTCCGCCACCAAGGGCGCGCTCGCCACGCTTACCCGCAACGCCGCCAATGCGCACCGTTTCGACCGCATCCGCGTCAACGGCATCAATGTCGGCTGGACCGACACGCCGGCCGAACGCATCATGCAGGCGCAGACGCTGGGGCATGGCCCGGGCTGGATCGATGCGGCCAACGCGTCGCAACCTTTCGGACGCCTGCTGGCGGCCGACGAAGTGGCAAACCTCGCCGTCTTCCTGCTCTCCGACGCCTCCGGGCCGATGACCGGCGCCCTGATCGACCAGGAGCAATGGGTCGTCGGGGCGAACCGGTGAGCACTTCAACGCCCCCCGAAACGCTCGGCCCAGAACTCATTAGCCGGCTTTCTTCCTCCGTCCAAAAACCATCCTATGATCGGGCCGCACTTGTCCCGGGGATGGCTCATATCGGTGTCGGCGCCTTCCACCGCTGCCACCAGGCGGAATACACCGACGATCTTCTTTCGCGCCGTTTCGATCGCTGGGGCGTGGTCGGCATCAACATCCGCGCACCATACTTGTCGGAAACGTTGGGCAGGCAGGGCGGGCTCTACACGCGCCTCATCCGGCAGGACAGCCAAATCGAGGCGCGAATCATCGGCAGCATTGTCTCGGTCGTTGACAGCCAGGACAGTGCGGCACCAGCGCTCGGCGTGCTGGCTTCCGCCGACATCGACATGGTCACGCTGACCGTCACGGAGAAAGGCTACTGCCACATCCCGTCCAGCGGCGCGTTGGATCTGGCGCACCCGGACGTCGTCCACGATCTCGCCAATCCACTGGAACCGCGAAGCGTGCCGGGCATTCTGGCGCGGGCGCTTGAATTGCGCATGGCCTCGCACAGCCGTCCGGTGACGCTGCTCTCCTGCGACAACATCCCGACCAACGGCATCATCCTGGAGAACGTCGTGCAGGCTTTGGCCAGCCGGCGCGGCAATGGCCTGTCGGACTGGATCGCGGCCAACGTCGCCTTTCCCTCGGCCATGGTCGACCGCATCGCGCCAGCGACCTCTGAGGCCGATATCGAGACCGTGGAGCAGCATTTCGGCTACCGCGATGCCGCTGTCGTCGTCGGCGAGCCGTTCCGGCAATGGGTGATCGAGCAGAAATTCGCCGGCCGCGTGCCGCGATGGGACCTGGTTGGGGCGCGCTTCGTCGACGATGTCACGCCGTTCGAGCACCTCAAGATGCGGGTGCTCAACGGCGCCCAGACCACGCTCGCCTATCTCGGAGTGCCGGCGGGCCTGGAGCACACGTCGGATGCCATCGCCGACCCGCTGCTCGCCGCCTTCGTCCGGCGCATGCTGATCGACGAGACGCTGCCGACCTTGATGCCGATGCCCGGCGTCTCGCCGCTGGCCTATGTCGAGCAAAGCCTCGCTCGTCTGCGCAATACAGCGATCCGCCATCGCAACCACCAGATCGCCACCGACGGCTCGCAAAAGATCGTGCAGCGGCTTCTCAACCCGATCCGCGACCGGTTGCGGCGCGGCGAAAGCATCGCGCTCTTGTCGGTCCCGGTCGCAGGCTGGATGGCCTATCTGATCCGCTCCTCGGCACGCTTCGGCAAGCGCTGGCCGGTGTCCGATCCCTATGCCGACAGAATCGCCCGCATTGCCGACGCGGTCGGCGCCGACACGAGGGCTTTGGCAGCCGCGATCCTCGCCATCGACACGATCTTCGATCCGGAGCTTGCCGCAAATGGCGATTTCCGCAGGGCTATCACATCAGCCCTCGACGGCCTGCTCTCAGACAACCCGATGGCAGTCGTCAGGCGAAGTTTGGAACAACCCGAGGTTGCCCGGTTGAAGCGGCCCGCACAATCGGCATAGTAAGGGGAAGGGAGGCAATATGAAGCTCGGACTGCTCACCGCGCCGTTTGCGGACACCTCGCTTGGCGAGGTTTCCGACTGGGCAAGTTCTGCCGGCTTCGAGGCGCTGGAGATTGCCTGCTGGCCGAAATCCTCCGGCGGCGCCCGGCGCTATGCCGGCACCAGCCATATCGATGCGGCTTCGACGTCAGCCGCGCAGGCCAAGGAGATCGTCGCCTCGTTGGCGGAGAAGAAGCTGTCGATCTCGGGGCTCGGTTTCTACCCCAATCCGCTGCATCCCGATGCCGCCCACCGCAACACCGTCATCGACCATCTGAAGAAGGTGATCGTGCTGGCGAGCCATATGGGCGTGCCTGTCGTCAACACCTTCTGCGGCGGTGACGCTTCAAAAACCATCGACGCCAACTGGCAAGAGGCGCTCAAGATCTGGCCCGCCATAACAGCCCATGCGCGAGACCATGGCGTGAAGCTGGCCTTCGAAAACTGCCCGATGATCTTCAGCTATGACGAGTGGCCGGGCGGGCACAACATCGCCTATTCGCCCTATATCTGGCGCCGCATCCTTGAAGCCTGGGGCGGCGATGTCGGCATGAACTTCGACCCGTCGCATCTGGTCTGGCAGATGATCGACCAGGCACGCTTCATCAGAGAATTCGGTCCGTACGTGCTGCATGTCCATGCCAAGGACCTGATGATCGATCCTGATGGACTTTACGAGCGAGGCATCCTCTCGGCCGGCATAGGCTGGCAGGTGCCGCGCATGCCGGGGCTCGGCGATGTCGACTGGAATGTGATCTTCTCCGGTCTCTATCGCGCAGGGTACGACGGGCCTGTTATCATCGAGCACGAGGACCGGCGGTTTGAGGGGAGCGACGACAAGGTCAAGCGGGGTTTTCTACTCGCCCGCGACGTGCTGCGCCCCTTCGTGAAGTGACGGCGCAAACAGCTTGGCTTTGATCCTGTCTCAGGTCGACAGGATCAGGCCCTGAAACTGAAAACATTGTGGAGGAAGACTGAAATGAAAAAACTTTTGACCATAGTCCCGCTGCTTGCCGGCGCGGCCTTCATGGTTTCGGTGGGCGTCTCGTCCGCTGAAGCCAAATACACGATCGGCATTTCCAACACCGTGCAGGGCAATGGCTGGCGCGAGGAGATGATCTGCGCGATGAAGGCCCAGGCGCTCGCCTCCGGCGAGGTGACCAAGCTGAACATCGCCCACCGCAACACCGACGCTGCCGGTCAGCTCGAGGACATCCGCAACCTGATCAGCGCCAAGGTCAACGCCATCGTCGTCAACCCGGCCGATCCAGCCGGCATCAAGTCCGCCCTTGAGGAAGCCACCAAGGCCGGCATCGTCGTCGTCGCCGTCGACCAGGCGGTCACCGAGCCCTCGGCCTACATCATCTCCAACAACCAGGAGCAATACGCCTATCTCGGCGCCAAATGGCTGTTCCAGCAGATGGGCGGCAAGGGCGACGTGGTCTATATGCGCGGCGCCGCCGGCGCCTCGGCCGACAGCGATCGCGACAAGGGCTTCAAGAAGGCGCTTGCGGAATTCCCCGACGTGAAGGTCGTGCATGAGGTCTTCACCGGCTGGCAGCAGGATCAGGGCAAGCAGCAGATCCTCGACTTCATCGCCACCGGATCGCCGTTCAACGGCATCTGGACCTCGGGCATCGACAATGTGATCGTCGATGCGCTGGTCGAGTCGCAGACGCCGCTGGTGCCGGTGGTCGGCGCCGACAATGCCGGCTTCGTCGGCCAGTTGAACTCGGTCGAAGGGCTTGTCGGGGCGGCGGTGACCAACCCCGGCTCGATCGGCGGCGCCGGCGTGACGCTGGCTCTCCAGATCCTGAACGGCAAGAAGCCGGCGGAACAGACCGTGCTGGTCGAGCCGCAGCTCTGGGAGAATGCCACCGAGGAGGGCAAGGCCAAGCTGAAGGGCGCGGCCGATCCGTCGCTGAGCCCGGAATGGCCGGTCTCGATCTCCATTCCGGACTGGACCACCTACACCAAGGACCAGATCATCGCCTGCAAGGGCCCGGGCGAGTAGTTGCTGCTTTGAATTGCGTAGCGAGGACGGCGGGCTGCCGTCCTCGCTACGCAAAGATTTGATAGACTGGCGCTCTACGGCGCCCCCCTCTGTCCTGCCGGACATCTCCCCCTCAAGGGGGGAGATTGGGCAGTTGCGGTGTCAGCCCTCGTCTTGCGCCGTTTAAAATTGGCGAAAGCCGAGGTGACAGCCAATCTCCCCCCTTGAGGGGGAGATGTCCGGCAGGACAGAGGGGGCGCCGTAGAGCGCCAGCAAGAGAGTTTCTGAATCGAGAGCAACGCGATTTTGACCACCAATCCCCTCCTGGACGCCACCGGCGTCGTGAAGACCTACGGCGCCGTGGTGGCGCTACGCAACGCGTCGCTGTCGATTCTGCCGGGTGAGGTTCACGCCCTGATGGGCGCCAATGGCGCCGGCAAATCGACGCTCGTAAAAATCCTGACCGGCGCCATCCGCGCCGATGCCGGGCATATCCTGATCCGCGGCGAAGCCCGCGACGTGCGCTCGCCCGCCGATGCGCGCCGCGCCGGCCTGCTTCCCGTCTATCAGGAACCATCGCTCATCCCCGATCTCGACGTCGCCTCCAATCTTCGCCTGACCGGCACGCCGGTCGAGCCGTTCCGCGCCTGGGTGCGCGAGCTCGGCATTCCCGACCTCGATATACGCGACATCGCGCGCGACATCCCGCTGGCCGTGCTGCGCGTGCTCGATCTGGCGCGCGCGCTGGCCGTCGAGCCCGACGTTTTGCTGCTCGACGAGATGACCGCGGCACTGCCGGCTAACCTTGCCGAAAAGGTGCTCGAAGTCGTCCGCCGCCAAGGCGACAGCGGCCGTTCGGTGATCTTCATTTCCCACCGCTTTGTCGAGATATCGGCACTTTGCGACCGTGCCACCGTGCTGCGCGACGGCGAGACCGTCGGCGTCGTCGACATCGAGCCGGGCGTCGAGGAGCGCATCGTCGAGATGATGCTCGGCGCCAGGATCGAGAAAACGCGCGTGGCGGCGCGCCAGGCGAGCCAGGCCGCTTCGCCTAGGGATAGCCGTCCGCGCCTCGGCGTGGCGAACCTTCGTGTCGGCACCAAGCTCAACGACGTCTCGTTCGACCTGGCAAACGGCGAAGTCGCGGGCGTCGTCGCGCTTGAAGGCCAAGGCCAGGACGAGCTCTTCGCCGCCCTCGCCGGCTCCATCCGGCCGTCCGGCGGCACCATCGAAGTGGACGGGATGCCAGTGAAGTTCGCGCATCCGGCGGATGCGATCCGCGCCGGCATCGCCTATGTGCCCGGCGACCGCACCGAAGCTTTGACCATGCAGCGCTCGGTGCGCGAAAACATCGCGCTCCCGTTCAGCGCCGCCTTGCGCAATTGGGGGCCGATCAACATGCGGCAGGAAGGCTCCAGGGTCGTCAGTGCGATCGAGCGTCTGCAGATCGACACGCGCGCCCAGCGCGAGGTGCAGCGCCTGTCCGGTGGCAACCAGCAGAAGGTGACGATCGCCCGCTGGATCGCCGCTGAGGCACAGACCATCCTCTGCTTCGACCCGACGCGCGGCATCGATGTCGGCACCAAGCAGGAGATCTACAAGCTGCTGCGCGAACTCGCCGACCAGGGCAAGTCGGTGCTGTTCTATACATCCGAGCTCGAGGAGGTGCAGCGTGTCTGCGATCGTGTCATCGTCATCTTTGGGGGGCGCGTCGTCGATGTCTTCCCCGTCGAGCTCGCCGACGAGCCGGCACTGATGCGCGCCGCTTACGGCTTGCCGCGCGGCGCCAAGCAGGATGTCGGCATCCTTGCCGATATCCATTCAAGCCCGGTGGCGAAACCGTGAGCCGCCTTATCCGCCGCCAGGGCTGGGTCGCCGGCCTGCTTGTCCTGTTCGTGGTCCTGTTGGTGATCACCAGGCTGATCCAGCCGGGCTATGGCAGCGGCGATTTCGGCTCGCTGGTGCGCGCGGTGCTGCCTTACGCCTTTGCCGTGGCCGCCCAGACAATTGTCGTCATCGCCGGCGGCATCGATCTTTCCGTCGGCGCCATGATGGCGCTGACCAGCGTCACCGCCGCCTCGATGATGGACGGCGCCAGCGAGGAATACGCGCTTTTCGTCGTGCCGTTCGTGCTGGCCATGGGCCTGGTGCTCGGCGCCGTCAACGGCATGCTGATCGTCGTCACCCGCGTGCCCGATATCGTCGTCACGCTGGCCACCCTCTTCGTTCTGCAGGGCGCGGCCCTGCTCGTCCTCGGCGCGCCCGGCGGCGCGGTGGCCGAATGGCTGAGGGCGACCATCATCGGCACCGTCCCGATTCCGAGGCTGCCCGGGATCTCTGCCTGGATACCGAAGGCGCTGGTCCTGCTTGTCGTCTGCCTTTGCATCATCTGGATACCGCTCAAGCGCTCGAAGCTCGGCCTCTCGATCTACGCCATCGGCAGCAGCGAGCTGGCGGCATTTCGCAGCGGCGTGCCCGTCGCGCGCACCAAGATCATCGCCTACGCCCTGTCGGGGCTTTTCGGCGCCATGGGCGGGCTGGCGCTGACTATGAGCACTGGCATCGGCGCCCCCATTCCCGGCCCCTATCTTCTTGCCAGCGTGGCTGCGGTGGTGCTCGGCGGCGTCGCACTTGGCGGCGGCAAGGGCGGACTGCTCGGCCCGATCGTCGCCGTCTTCGTGCTGCGCCTGGTGCGCACCGACCTGACGCTGCTCGCCATCGATCCCAACGTCACGGCAATCATCGAGGGCGCGATCATGGTCGCCGTGGTGATGTTCGGCGCCTTCATCACTATGCGGAGCCGCCAATCATGAGCAATGCCGTGACGCTGGCAGATCGGCATGAGCGTAGCGATCCTTCGCGCCCCCCTCTGTCCTGCCGGACATCTCCCCCTCTTGGGGGTGTTTGGACCGGGGACATCGCGAACAGGTGTGCGAGGACATCGCGAACAGTTTGGCGCGCTTTGCGCTGGGGGGTTCGAGATGCCATTCGAGGACACGAGCGTGCTGAAACGGAAGCTGGAGTTTGTGCGGCTGGCTGCGGCGGAAGGAGCGAATATGAGCGCGTTGTGCCGACGCTTCGGGATCGGCCGGACATGCGCTTACAAGTTGCTCGCGCGTTGGCGGGCTATTGGCGAGGCCGGGCTTTTGGAGCGTTCGCGCCGGCCGCAGTCGAGCCCGACGCGCAGCGCACACGAGATCGAGGCGGCAGCGCTTTCGGTGCGCACGACGCATCCGGCCTGGGGCGGGCGCAAGATCGCCCGGGTGCTGGCGCGCCAGGGGCTGGGCAATCCGGCCGCCTCGACGGTGACTGGCATCCTGCGCCGCAACGGCGTCGAGTTGGGTGCGCTGGGTGGCGGCGCCAAAGCGTTCATCCGCTTCGAGCACGCCGCTCCCAACGACCTGTGGCAGATGGACTTCAAGGGCCATGTGCCGTTGCGCGCCGGGCGGCTGCACCCGTTGACCGTGCTCGACGATCATTCGCGCTTCTCGCTGGTGCTGGAAGCTTGCCCCGACCAAACCACCGAAACTGTCAAAACCCGCCTGATCGCCGCCTTCCGGCGCTACGGCCTGCCGTGGCGCATCGCCACCGACAACGGCCCGCCCTGGGGCGACGGCGGCCGCAACAACTTCACCATGCTCGGCGTCTGGCTGATCGAGAACGGCATAACGATCGGCCATTCCAGACCCTGCCACCCACAGACGCTGGGCAAGGAGGAGCGCTTCCACCGCACGCTCAAGGCCGAGGCGCTGCAGGGGCCGCCCTTCGACAGCCTGCAGGCGGCACAGCGCGCCTTCGATGCCTGGCGTCACATCTACAACGCCGAGCGGCCGCACCAGGCCATTGCGGACGCTGTGCCGCTCGACCGCTATCGGGCTTCGGCGCGCGACTTCGCCGATGCCGTCCAGCCATTCGAATACGCGCCCGGCGACCAGGTCCGCAGAATCCAGCAGAAGGGCACAACTTCGCTGTTCGGACACGCCGTCAAGATCTGCAAGGCGTTTGCCGGCAAGGCCGTCGCCTTCCGCCCTACCGAAACCGACGGCGTCTTCGACGCCTACTTCCGTCATCAGAAAATCCAAACCATCGACCTCAACGCAAGCCAACGATAAGATGGGAAACTGTTCGCGATGTCCTCGCACACTTGTTCGCGATGTCCCCGGTCCAAACAGGGGGGAGATTGGCCGTCGCTACGGTTTTCGCCAATCTCCGAAGGTGCAAGAAGGGCGCCGAGTGTGAAGCTGCCAATCTCCCCCCAAGAGGGGGAGATGTCCGGCAGGACAGAGGGGGGCGCCGTAGAGCGCCATCCTCTCCAGGCCTCGGGCAAAACCAATCGCGAGCAATCTCATGAGCATATCAGCGATCCAACCCGTACCCTTCGGCCGCCGCCTCAAGCGCTTCATGGCCGACCGGCCGCTGATCCCGCTGATCATCTTGCTGATCATCCTGGTGGTGGTCCTGCAGATCCTGCGCCCGGGCATCGTCAACGAGCGCTGGCTCGCCAACACGGTCAAGTTCGCCATCCCGCTGGCAATTCTTGCCGGCTGCCAGACCATGACCATGCTGACCGGCGGCATCGACCTGTCGGTCGGAACCGTGGCGACGATGAGCGCCTTCATCATGGCGACGCAGGTCGTCAATCATGACCCTGCGGTGGCGATCCTCATCGCATTGGTGCCGGCGGTGCTCATCGGTCTGGTCAACGGCATCGGCGTCGGCGTCTTTCGCGTGCACCCGCTGATCATGACGCTCGGCACCAGCCTGATCGGCACCGGCTGCCTGCAGGTCTATCAGCGCACCGTCATCGCATCGGGCGCCAAGATTCCGCCCTTCCTGGCCTGGCTGGGCACCGGCCTCACCTATGGCGTGCCCAATGCGCTGCTGCTGTTCGTGCCCATCGCCGGGCTCATCGTCTTCACCTTGAACCGCACCGGCTTTGGCCGCCTGCTGTACGCAGTCGGCGACAATGAAGGGGCGGCACGCCTGTCCGGCGTCCGCTACTGGCAGGTCATCACTGCGCTCTACGTCATCTCGAGCGTGCTCGCAGGCATCACCGGGCTGCTCTATATCGGCCTGATCAAGGCGCCGTCGCTGTCGCTCGCCGAGCCGCTGGTGCTGCCTTCGGTGGCAGCCGCCGTGATCGGCGGAACCTCTATCTTCGGCGGCCGCGGCGGCTACACCGGCACGATCATCGGGGCGCTGATCCTCACCGTGCTGACAACGCTGCTGACCATCTTGCAGATGCCCGAAGGCGCGCGGCGGATTCTGTTCGGGCTGATCGTGTTGTTCGTGACGGCGGCTTATTTGCGGATTATCGAGGATAGGTAGGGGGAGGCGCTTAAGCCGGGGCTGCTTTTGACCGAAGCAGACTCTCGCAAACGGAGCCGTGCATGAAAGCTTTGCGCCTATGTCGGTCGTTGGGCTGGCTTCAACAGATCCTGAAAGCGGACACGCCAACGATAAAGCCAAGATGCAGGAGATGCTCTCGTTGCCTGCTGCGTGTGAACGGAAGCAGCGGCATGGCGTTGAAAGCGGCCGGCTTCCCATCGACGCGTTGCGGACGAGGGTGATGACGCTTCGCTCCACGCGTCCTAACCTTCAACCTTCTGCCAGACGGAGACATGTTTATCGCTGACCTGCGTGAACAGCTCCTTTTTCCAGCCGCCCCAACGCTCTTTGAGCCTTAAACCAGCCAGTCGCGCCATAAGATCGAATTCAGCTGGCCAGGCATAACGAAACGGTACTGAGAATCGCTCATAGCTTCCGTCACGGAGCCAGATGTGATGGGACGAGAAATTCTGGTTCACCACGTCGTACTCGTCGACGCCCCAATGCGTTTCGCCGTGGTCGAACGCCAGGATCGTCTCGCCGACCGGCAGCCGCTGAAGCGGTGGCACGCCGACCTCAATCAGGAAGTGTCCACCAGGTTCGAGATGCGCGGCTGCGTTCCGGAAGCAGGCGAGCTGAGCGTCCTGCGATGTCAGGTTGTTTATCGTATTGAAAACCAGATAGACGAGTGAGAACCGTCTCGCGACATCCGTCGTTACCATATCGCCGATCGCTACCGAGATCTCCGCGCCTCCTTCTTTAGCGCGAAGGCGAGACACCATCGGCCTCGAAAGCTCGATGCCCTCCACCTGCACCCCTTTCCGCGCGAGAGGAAGTGCGATGCGTCCGGTTCCGATCGCGAATTCCAAGGCGCGCCCGCCTCCTGCGAACTCGGCCAGGAGATCAACGGCCGGCTCAATCACCTCTGGCGCAGAGATGCCTTTATCATCATCGTAGGTCGCAGCGATCTTCTCGTCGAAAAGCCCGTCATCATGCATTCTGTCTGCCTCTCTGGTAACGCTTGTTTCAAAACCGGCGGCGCTATCGCGTTGACCGCGGCTTCGTGGACATCGCATTAATTCGTGAGCCGTCGCGAAAGGGATCAGCTTCCACCCATCCGCTCGGGGCATGGGATTCCCCGCAGGCAAGCGCATCCATGGCCGCGGCCGGTGATCTGTTTCGTCGCTCGTTGGCTGCGACGGTGCCAGTCCAAGCGAACTCGCGAATATCGCGACGCGCAATACCTATGTCCGCCAGATCACGATCCGATAGTCGGTGTAGTGCGTGTTCGGTCTCGCTCCGTTGCCACCAGCCCACAACGACGGAGGCTCCGAACCTCAAAGCTGGTAGCTTCGTCAGAAGGCCGCGGGCAAGGCGATCCGGGATTTCGGCTATTTGGAATTCCAGTGTCATGACTTTCGTCCAAGTTGTGCTGAGTTAATGCCAACCTAGTGAATTGCCGTCAGACGTGTTATCGGCAGTCTGACAAATTATGTCTCTGAGCCGCCATGATTGCCCGCGACAACCTGATCAACGTTCATTTGCCGGAAGACGGGTTCGGAGATTATCCGCATACCGCTGTCGCTCAGGGCGGAGCAGAGCCCGCCGGGCGGACCTACGCTTTTCATACGCACCACCGGGCGCAGCTTTTCCAGATCGTGCGGGGTTCGCTGAGGCTGGAGACCGAGCGGGGTTACTTCATCATCCCGCCCGAACGCGCCGTGTTCGTGCCGTCCGGGGTCCTCCACGAGGTGACCTACCTGCAGGAGACGGAGCGCAGCTATCTCTTTTTCCGCCCCGACGCGGTGGCGAGCCTGTCACCGGAAGTCTCCGTGATCGGTACGACGCGGCTCCTGCGCGAGCTAATCCTGGCGTTTCTGGAAATACCTCGCGCGGACGCGGGCAGCCTCCGCGCCGAACGACTTGTGGCAGTCATTCTCGACCAGCTCCAGACGAGTCCGGTCGCACCGTTGTCTCTCCCGTTGCCGGCATCCGAACGCCTCCGGGACATCGCCGCAGACATGCGGAATGAGCCGGGCGCAGATTGGCCCCTCGATGAGCTTGCGTCACGTGCGGCCATGTCCCCACGTAGCTTCCAGCGTCACTTCCAATCTGAGACAGGGATGAGTTTCCGCGCCTGGCGACAGCAGGCGAAATTGCTGAAATCGGTGGAGTGGCTCGCCGGTGGCCGAAGCGTCGGCGACATCGCTTTCGCACTCGGCTACTCAGGCCCCAGCGCCTTCATCGCGGTTTTTCGGGCGGCCTTCGGTGCCTCTCCCGGAAAATACTTCCAAGACACGCCTCTGGAGCTGTGATTCACCGGATGCCCGGCGCGGCTTACCGCGTAAGTCTGCCTTCTTGGCCTCGCTCTCCAGAACCTGCCAGTCCCCTTCCGGCCCAAATGTAGCCGTTCAACACGCATCATTGGAACGTCTGCTTGTGGCGCTACCTGTGCATTCCGGAACGAGAAATTCGAAGGCTGGCCGCTGACATCCATTGAGCGGCCGGAAAGTCGCATTAGATGCAGTGTCGAACCTTACGAATGTCGGCACGGTTTTGGCGATCGCCTAAGCGCGGAAAGCAGAGCGGCAGGTGGCACAAACCGCCGAAACCTCCGGCGGAAGTCCGTCACCCGAAATCATAGCCACCACGGCCTTGGCCGCATGGATACCTACGCCGCCTGAACGATCTCGACCAGTTCAACGTCGAACACCAGATCCTTTCCGGCTAGCGGATGATTGCCGTCGAGCTTGACGCTGGCGTCGTCGACGCCGACGACCGTCACCTGCATGGGGCGCCCTTCGGTGGTTCTGGCCTGCAATCGAGTACCGATATCGACATTGATGTTGTCCGGCACCCTGGCGCGGTCGACGGTCATGACCGCTTCGGGGCGGTGGGGGCCATAAGCGGCGTCGGCGGGAATGGTGACGGTGCTTTTCGCGCCGACCTCCATGCCCTCGACATGGGTCTCAAGGCCGGGGATCACTTGCCCTTCACCGAGCTTGAATTGCAGCGGTTCGCTGCCGGAAGAATCGAATTGAGTGCCGTCGGCTAGACGTCCAGTATAATTGATGCGCACGGTGTCGCCATTCTTGGCCTGTGTCATGGCAGTCATCCTTTGGGAGTTTTTGAGGGACCGGCCAGAGTTCACGGGTCCCGTTTTCGATCATTCACGCACTAAGGTGCGCGGCGCGAAACTCTAAAACTAGGGACTTGGCGGCCGATGTAAACCCACATTGCCGATTGAGCCACCTGCGTTAAAGACAGGTCGCGAAGACAGACTGGGATCTGTTCG
The DNA here is from genome assembly GCF_003952585.1 of Mesorhizobium sp. M6A.T.Cr.TU.016.01.1.1. Classification (NCBI taxonomy): domain Bacteria; kingdom Pseudomonadati; phylum Pseudomonadota; class Alphaproteobacteria; order Hyphomicrobiales; family Phyllobacteriaceae; genus Mesorhizobium; species Mesorhizobium sp. M6A.T.Cr.TU.016.01.1.1. The sequence goes on along the minus strand of NZ_CP034452.1, from coordinate 2,426,529 downwards.
CCAAGGGCGGGCATTTTTCGAGCATGTCGTGGCGACAGAGATTGCGAAGACTCTGATCGACCACCCACCCGGGCGGCTTTTAGCGCTTTGCTGATGTTGAGCCACGTCAGCTTTCGCCCAAACCGCATCAGCCTCACACCGCCAAGCTCCCCTGCTCCACCTCCGCGGCACCGGGATCCCCCGGTGCCGTCGCCCAGGCCAATTCCACCAGCGTCACCGTCCGCCGGCCAACCCCATCAAGCTGGCACACGATCAGCCCCTGCTCCTCGATATAGGTCAAGAGCCGCCGGGCGCGGCGCAGCGAGTGCGAGCCATAGGCGCGGGCGTTTCTCCGCGACCGCCTGGTCGTCGTGGCGAGCCCGAATGTTCCTCGCACGACCGGTGGACGCGCCGCTCCTGCCGTTGGACGCGGCGCAGGCGATCGGCAAACATGGCACGTGAAGACACCCGGTGGCCGGTCAACAATTAGAATCGAGCCGGTCCTCGCTTTGTCAACGCTCATCATGGTCCGGGATGCGGTGCGAGCCGGCGTCGGTGCAAGACGTCTTCCCATTTCGTTGGTGAGCCACGGCTTGGCTGACGGCACACTGGTAAATTGGGGGATATCGACGGCCCCGAGATCGCTCTCTGGACGCTCTACCCATCTCGGCGGCTGCTCAGCGCGCGGGTGTCGGCGTGCTTGGACTTTCTAAAACAAGCCTTCCCAAATGGAACGCCGGACGAACTAGCCGCCTATATTGGCAGGTGATGACCGAAACCGCTTTCGGGCGCAGAAAGTCCTATGCAACAAAAAACAACGAAAGCTGAGAAGCGCTTTGCCAGCGTCATGGATAAGCCCCACGTCACATGCCAGCCTGTTTAGCAAAATGTTCTGGAACTATGCCTGTCGTCTCGCGCACGATATCGAGGAATGCCTTTAGCACAGGCGAAGGCTGTTCGCGCCGATAGATGATAGACGTATCGATCGACAGGTTTCGGCCCCGAATAGGTCGATAGACCACGCCGGATCGCTGCAGATTCTCGAGACAGGCAGGCAGCAGCGAGACGCCAAGCCCAACGGATACAAGTCCGATGATCGTTTGCTTGGGCGTTGCTTCCCGCACGATCCTCGGGCTGAAGCCGGATGAACGGCACAGCCCGACAATCTCGTCATAGAGGGACGGATTGATGCTGCGCGGGAACTGGATCAGCGCTTCCTGAGCCAAGTCAGCCAGCGCGATCTCGGTCTCTGAGGCTAACCAATGTGTTTCCGGCAAGGCCACGATCAGTGGCTCAACCAATATGCTTTCGGCTCGAAGAGCCTTGTGAACGACGGGAGGATGGACAAAGCCAATGTCGAGCTGCCGTTCGGCTACCAGTTTTATCTGATTGGGAATGCGCAGATCGGTCAGGCTCAACTCGACCTCGGGATAGTGTTCGGTGAACCGCTGAACGACAGCTGGCACCACGCTGTAGATGGCGGCATCGATAAATCCGACTGACAGATGGCCGGTTTCGCCGCGACCGGCTTTGCGGGCAAGCTCGACGGCTTGCCCTGTCTGATGAAGGACTGCTCTCGCCTCATCGAGAAACACCCGGCCGGCCTCGGTCAGTTCGACCTTGCGTTTTGTGCGCTCCAGCAGGCGCACGCCTATCACCTGTTCCAGTTGCTGGATCTGCTTGGTGAGAGGGGGTTGGGAGATATGCAGGCGCGCTGCGGCGCGCCCGAAATGCAACTCTTCGGCGACAGCCACGAAGGACTGCATCAGCTTGTGATCCATCTCTTAATTTCCAGAATCGAATTAATCGCTCTCCAATCAATATTGGACAGAAAATATTGAAAATCGCAAAGCTTAGACAGTCACAAATCTGGGAGATGTGCTCTTGAGGAATGCCGAGATTTCCCGCCGCCAGATGTTGAAGGTTCCACTTGTTGGTGCGGCGATTGCCACCGCATCTCAATCCGGTCTTGTCTGTGAGGCGCTTGCACAGCCAGTTCCTGCTGCCTCGCCGGCGCCCCCTGGCGCCTTCGCCCATCATGTCGAAGCAATCGGCTATACCGATCTCGATCATCGCCCTGCCTTCAAGATGGCGATCCGGCACGTCGGCGAGCGCTGGTATCTTTATACCGGACACTTCTGGCACTCTGGCTGGAGCATCGTCGACGTGACCAATCCGGCGAAGCCTGAGGTCGTCAAGTTCGTGCCCTATCCGGGCACGAACACCTGGACGCTGCAGATCGATTTGTCCGGCGACACGATGGTGACGGCCCTCGAAAAACCTTTCGCGAATTTCGGCGGTGACCCCGACGCGGCTTTTGGCGAAGGGGTCCTGATCTGGGATATCGCTGATCCCGTCAATCCGAAACAACTCGGTCATTACCGGACCGGAGGCAACGGCACGCACCGCAACCTCTATCCCGGCGGGCGTTATGTTCATCTTGCCGCCGGCATGCCCGGTTACAAGGGTAACATCTACGTCATTCTCGATATCTCGGACCGCTCCAATCCACGCGAGGCCAGACGCTGGTGGGTGCCGGGCCAGCACGAGGCCGGCGGGGAGAGCTTCCCATCGGCCGAAGCCGTAGCAGGATCACAGGAGGCGTCGGACCGCTACCGGCTACGACTGCGGCCGCAATGCATGTGCGGCGCCTTCTGCGCCAGCACGGGCGAGGACATATCGCTGCATGGCCCGCCCTACGTCGTCGGCGATCTTGTCTATCTGCCTTATGGTGCGGCTGGGATCATCGTGCTCGACATCAGTGACGTCTCGCAGCCGAAGCAGATCAGCAGCCTGAGCTTCAGTCCGCCCTTCCATTCCCGTTTCGGTGTGCACGGCGTGCTGCCGATACCCGAACGGGGCATCGCCTTCGCCAATTCGGAGAACGTCACTTATGGACGCGGCCCTATGCATCACGCGTCGATCGTCGATATTTCCGATCCTGCCGAACCGTTCTTGCTGTCGCTGTTGCCGGAGCCCGTGCCGCCCGAAGGCGCTCCCTATTCGGACTTCACCACGCGCGGCGGCTGGCGCGGGCCGCACAACATCAACCACCACCAACATCATCCCGACGTCGAGAAACAGGGCGATTTGTTCTACATCGCGCATTTCAACGCCGGGCTCAGAATTTACGACGTTTCGAACACACGGCTCCCGCGTGAGGTCGGCTATTTCATTCCACCGGAACCCACCCGGCGCTACGGGCCAATGCCTGAGGATAAGCTGGTGCTGCAGACCGAGGATGTCGTCGTGGATCGTCGCGGCTTCATCTACATCAGCGACAAGAACCAGGGCCTCTGGATACTCCGCTATACCGGCCCAAAGCCGGAGGGGGCCGCGCCATGAAGCAGCGCGAAAATCAGCGTGGAGCGATCTCTGCGACGAGATCGTTCGTCGTCTTGACCCCAGCCATGAAGCCGGCGGCATTGAATTCGTTCATGACGAAGAAAGCGCCGACGCCGCGTGTCGGTGCAATCGCAACATAGAGAAACATCCCTTGCAGGCCGCCGCTCTTCTGGAGGATGAGCGGGCGATGCTCGTTGGGGAGCATGATGACCCATCCGAGACCCATGGCGTCCATCGGGCCGCCGTCATCCAGCCCCACCACCGACGCGAGCCCGTCCCGGTACAAAAAAGCCGCGTGGTTCAAAAGCCGCAACTCGGCGTCGGCCGCGGAAGGCTTGTTGTCCACATGCCAGTTCATCCAGCGCAGCAGATCGTCCGCGGTCGAGTACAATCCACCGGCGCACTCCATGGCTGTGCTCGTCGGCACGATGGGCAGGGGGCTGCCGCCGAAGTTATGGCCCTGCATCAGGCGCGGCTCGTCCGCCGGTCTTGGGTTGAAAACCGTGTCTTTCATGCCGAGTGGATCGAGGACACGCTCCCGCAGGACCTCGGCATAGGGCTTTCCAGAGACATTCGCGAGCGCCGCCCCGAGGAGGTCGTATCCGAAGTTCGAATAGAGAACGGCGGTGCCCGGCGCGAATAGCAGCGGATTGTCCTTGAGGGCGGCAATCTGCGCCTCTTTGGTGTTCGTCGAGAAGGGGTCGGAGGGGGGCGCCTCGGCCACTGGCACCTCCCGCGGAAGGCCGGAAGCTTGCGCGACGAGATCGATCAGGCGGAGGGCGCGGCCATCCTTCTCAGGGAGCGTGACGTCCCAGCCAAGGCGATCCTGCAGCCGGTCGGTGAGCTGTACCTTGCCGTCGATCGCCAGCGAGGAAAGCACGCTGCCGCAGAACACTTTGCTCACGGACGCGATGCGGAACATTGTGTCGCCGTCCGGCACTTTTTCACTCCCGTCGGCAATCTTGCCGAAACCGGCCAAGGCCGTCTCGCCGTTGCGCACGGCGCCGAAGATCAGGCCAGGCACCTCGGTGGAGAGATACAGGATCGTGCCGTTGAACTGCACCGCTTCTGTCAGCAGTCTGTCCTCGGCATGTCCATAAGAGGGAACGGCTGCGATTGCCGTCAAAGCGACGGCCATAAGTCGGCGCGATCGAGACAAACGCATTGCCGAAATCCTTTGATAAAGCTGCAGAATAAAATCTTCGGAAAAAGGGCCGCCGCGTAGTATCTTACCATCTCTCCAGAAGCAGGAGATGTCAACAGAATGAACCGAAGGGGTAATCGGCGGCGGCAGCGTAGTTTCGGCAGATATTTGCGCTACAGTCCTGCCGTATTTCTTGTACTTCGTCAGTTGATCGGGGCTGAGTCTCTAAAAGACTCGCCGCTGTACCTACCGCTTGGTCATACATCGCCTTGACGCGTGGCATTCCCCTTGCACGCTAGACCACCCCCTCACACAGCCAAGCTCCCCTGCTCCGCTTCCGCGGCACCGGGATCCCCCGGTGCCGTCGCCCAGGCCAATTCCACCAGCGTCACCGTCCGCCGGCCAACCCCGTCAAGCTGGCAGACGATCAGCCCCTGCTCCTCGATATAGGTCAGCAGGCGCCGGGCGCGGCGCAGCGAGTGCGAGCCATAGGCGCGGGCGATCGCCGCGTCGCTCGGGCAGGGCCAGCCCTCCTTCGCGGCGCGGGCGATCATCATGAACACGCCTTGCATGTCCTCGGGCAGCAGCGAGGCGCGCACCGAGACATCCTGCCACGCATCATCCCCTGCCATGTCGGAGCCCAGCCCGGCGCGGGCGCGCGTCAGCATGCGGCGGAAGGCGGGCAGGTCCGGCACAACCGAGGCGAGACCCTCGATCCGGCAGCGGACCACGAATTCCTGGTAAAGCACGCCGATGACACGGAAGCCCGCATCGGGTTGCGCCAGCACGGCGCGCAGGACACGGTCCACGCGCTCCCGCCGCTCCGCCAAATCCTCGGCGCTGATCGGCGGCTCCACCGGTTCGGGGCGGATTTCCAGCGCCGCCGATTTCGCCGCCATCAGCTGATCGAGCAGGTCCGGCGACGACCGGCGCTGCGGCCGGACAGTTTCCGGCGGCGGGGCTGCCAGGATGATCGCGCGGGCATCCTCCAACGCCGATTCCGGCAGCGGCATCAGGCGCGGGGTGCCATTGCGCGGGCTTGTGTCGGTCGGGCCGATGCGCAGCCCCAGCGGACGGCGCGACAGCGCCGGGCCCAGCGCCATGAATTGCCCGCGCTCCAGGTCGCGAAAAGCCTCCGCCTGTCGCCGCTCCATGCCGAGAAGGTCGGCGGCGCGCGCCATGTCGATATCGAGAAAAGTTCGACCCATGAGGAAATTGGAAGCCTCGGCGGCGACGTTCTTGGCGAGCTTGGCCAGTCGCTGGGTGGCGATGATGCCGGCAAGCCCGCGTTTGCGGCCACGGCACATCAGATTAGTCATGGCGCCGAGCGAGAGTTTGCGCGCCTCGTCCGACACCTCGCCCGCCACGGCCGGTGCGAACAGCTGCGCCTCGTCCACCACCACCAGCATCGGATACCAGTGGTCGCGGGCGACCTCGAAAAGCCCGCCGAGGAAGGCGGCGGCGCGGCGCATCTGGTTCTCGGCGTCGAGCCCCTCGAGATTGAGCACCGTGGAGACGCGGTGGATGCGCGCGCGCTCGCCGGCGCTCTGCAGGCCGCGCTCGGTATGCTCCTCGGCATCGATCACCAGATGACCGAAACGGTCGCCCAGCGACACGAAGTCGCCTTCGGGGTCGATGATGGTCTGCTGCACCCAGGGCGCGCTCTGCTCCAGCAGCCGGCGCAGCAGATGCGATTTGCCGGAGCCCGAATTGCCCTGCACCAAAAGGCGGGTCGCCAGCAGCTCCTCAAGATCCAGCGCCGCCGGGGCGCCTGCGGTCGTGTGGCCCATCTCGATCGCAACGGTCATGTCTCGACTCTCCTTGGGGAGAGGGCTTATCAACCGCATCGCGGCCCGTCGAGCGCGCATGGCCGACCGCTCGCTGTTGCGCACAAGCTGGACGAATGCGGATGGAGCGCAACCATCAGGCGCCGGCTAGCTGGCCTTCTAGGCGCCAACCGATGCAGGCCGCGTGGCCGGCGGCAATTCAGCGCTTGCCAGTCGCGCGGCGACATAGTCCTTGACTTGGCGCAGTGCATAGTCGCGCGAAACGCTGCCGGGTTGCAGGCCAAGCCGCAGCCATAGCCCGTCGATCAGCGTGGTGATGCCGAAAGCGATATCGTTTGCGTCAGCTTCGACAACAAGGCCACGCAGGCCGGACAGCAAATTCGACCGCATACGGCTGTGGATCACGCGCTGAATGCGTTTCAATTTTTCGTCGCGCGGCACCTCCGCGCATAGCGAGAGCCACGCATGACAAAGCGACGGCTGGAAGAAATGCGGCTCGAAATTGCCGTCGATTACAGCGTCGAGCCTTTCCATAGGCGTATGCGCGCCTTTCAGCCGTGCCACCACCGCATCCCGCAGCACCAGATTCGACTCGCGCATCGCGTGTTCGAACAGCTCTCGCTTATCCCTAAAATAATGCAGGACGATGCCCTTCGACGCGCCGGCCTGCGCCGCGACCTTCTCGATCGTCGCCCCGGCTATGCCTTCCCGCTGAAGCACGGCGAATGCTGCCTGGCGCAGCTCCTTGCGGCGGATGTCGCTGAGGCGAGTGAGTTTCATGATTGTTCCCGATGCAAAAGCACATTGACATTCCAGTCCGCCGAGATCAACAATTGACCGGTGGGACAATAATCAGACTAAATGGTCAACACGGGAGATATCACAATGCTTCGCACCTTTCTTCTCAGCATGCCCCTGTGTGCTCTGGCGCTTGCGCCGCAGGTGAGCCAGGCCGCGGAACCGGAACAATGCAGAACCGTCCGGATGGCCGAGCCTGGCTGGAACGATCTCGCCTTCACCACCGGTGTCGCCTCCGTCCTGTTCGACGCCCTCGGCTACAAGCCGCAGAGCACCCTGCTTGGCATAGACGTCATCTATGCCGCTCTGAAGAACAATGATCTCGACGTCTTCCTCGGCTATTGGGACCCGGCCATGGTCGCCAATTTTGGCCCGTACAAGCAGGATGGCTCGGTCGAGACTGTGCGCATCAATCTCGAAGGCGCCAAATACACATTTGCCGTTCCAACCTATGTCTGGGAAGCAGGCGTCAAGGACGTGGCCGACCTCAAGAAGTTCGCCGACAAATTCGGAAACAAGATGTACGGCATCGAACCTGGATCGAACCAGTTGATGATGGACGCCATCGCCGATCCGAGCCTGGGTCTGAACGGATGGGAAGTCGTCGAGTCGAGCGAAGCCGGCATGTTGTCGGAGGTCGGATATCGGATAAAGGAAAAGAATTTTGTCGTCTTTCAGGGGTGGGCGCCGCATCCGATGAACACGATGTACGACTTCAAATATCTGACCGGCGGCGACAAATTCTACGGGCCCAATTTTGGCGCGGCGACCGTCAGCACCCAGGTGCGCAAGGGCTATCTGGAAGCCTGTCGGAACGCAGCGCAGCTCTTGAAGAACCTCAGCTTCGACATCGAATTCGAGAATACCGGCATGGGCTACCTGATCAATGACGGCATGGCGCCGCTCGATGCCGCCCAGAAGGCAATTTCGGAAAATGAGGGAAGGCTCGACGCCTGGCTGCAAGGCGTTACCACCTTCGACGGCAAGCCGGCACTCGATGCCGTGAAGGCAAAGCTCGGCCTGTGAACTCAGTAATGCAGGACGGATGGGCCGGCCGCAAGCGAAGTGTCGCTATCGGCGGGACCGCCATGGCCTATATCGAGATCGGCGGCGCCGAGCCGCCGCTTGTCCTCATCCACGGCTTTACCGACACGAGCCGCAGTTTTTCCCTGCTCGTCCCTTATCTGGAAGGCCGCCGCCTTATCATCCCGGACCTGCGCGGGCACGGCGCCTCGCAGGCCGGGACGAGCGGCCTCGGGCCGGCCGATTTCGCCGAAGACCTTGCCGCGCTCATTGCCAGGCTGCAGCTCGTTCGGCCGGTTCTGGTGGGACATTCGCTGGGCAGCATAATTGCCATCGAAACGGTCTCACGGCATCCGGCTTTGGCCGGCGGGCTGGTGCTGCTTGCGGGCACGCTGCAGCCCGCAATCCCCGATGCCCATCCGATGGTCGTCGGGGTGCAATCGCTGCGCGACCCGATATCGCCGACGGACCCGTTCTATGCCTATTGGCACGCCTGCAAGGCGGATGTTCCAAGCGACTTCCTCGCAATGGCGGCGGCGGAGGCGTCGACCATGCCAGCGCCGCGCTGGCGCGCCATACTGGAGCAGGTGCGCCGCACCGATCTGACGGTGGCTGCGCAAGGCGTCAAGGTCGATACGTTGATCGTAAACGGCGGGCGCGACCCGCTGTTCGACAGTATGCATCGGCAGCGGCTGGTGGAAGCCTTTCCCACCGCCGCAGTCGTCGAAACCGCCGATTGTGGCCACAACCCGCACTGGGAGAATCCGGCTCTGATCGCCCAGCTGATCTCTGCACATTTTCCGGCACACAAAGAGCCGAGGCAAATGAGCCAGCCATGAAACTGCAGGAATATGCGGCGCTCGACGCCGTTGCGCTGTCCGAACATGTTCGCTCCGGCGACCTGTCCGCCACTGAGGTGGTCGAGGCGGCAATCGAGGCGACTGCAAAGATCAATCCTGTCCTCAATGCAGTGACCCTGGTCGATGCCGAAGGCGCTCGTTCCGGCGCAAGGAGCCTGGACCGGAACTCACGTTTAGCCGGCGTTCCTTTTCTCATAAAGGATACCGGTATCCACACGGCGGACTGGCCGACAACGCATTCCTCCGCCTATTTCAGGGATGCCGCGCCCAAGCCCGATAGCGAGATCGTTCGGCGATGGCGGACGGCCGGCCTGGTCTTCCTGGGAAAAACGAACACGCCGGAATATGCCAACGACTTCGTGACCGAGCCGGCCTTCCGCGGGTCGACACTCAATCCCTGGGATCTGACGATCACGGCTGGCGGGTCAAGCGGCGGGGCTGCCGCCGCCGTCGCGAGCGGCATGGTGCCGGTAGCGCATGGCTCCGATATCGGCGGATCGATCCGCGTGCCGGCGGCCTGCTGCGGCTTGTTCGGCCTAAAACCTTCCCGCGCCCTTAATCCTGTCGGCCCTTACCGCAGCGAGGTCGGAGCCGGGCTCCATGCCGAAAACGTGCTTTCGCGTACGGTCCGCGACAGCGCCGCCATGCTGGATATGACCGCCGGCCCGGAACTGGGGGCGCCTTACCGCGTGTCCAGATCCGTGCCCTCCTATTTCGACTGGCTGCGCACGCCGAGCGAACGCCTGCGCATCGCCTGCTTGGGACGGCGACCAGACGGCACTGACATCGCGCCCGAAATCAAGGCCCGGTTTCTGGAAGCCATGGCGCTGCTCGAGGAGCTGGGGCACGACATGGAGGAAGCATCGTTCCCAACCGAGGTCGATTGCGGCGACGGCTGGAGCCTCCTTTGGATGTCGGAGATTGGCCTGACCATCCGGGAACGAGCCGGTGAGATCGGCCGCATGCCGGAAAACGGTGAAATCGAGCGACTGAGCCGCCACGCGCTGGAACGCTTCGAACAAGCCTCGGCGGCCGATTACCTCGATGCGCAGAGTTGCGCCCATCGGGCATCCTTCGCCATGGCGAGGAAATTCGATCGGTTCGATCTGATCATGACGCCGACCACGGCCGAATTGCCGCCCCGCCTGGGCGAAATCAACGGCAACGGCGCGCATTTCGACTATGAGGAATGGGCAAACAGGGCCTACGGATTCGCGCCCTTTACCGAGATCTTCAACGTCACCGGGCAGCCCGCCGCCAGTCTTCCGCTCTTTCAGTCCGAGGGCGGCGTGCCGATCGGCATCCAGCTCGTTGCCCGCCAGAATGAGGATCGCCGGCTGCTTCGCATTGCCCATGAGCTGGAGCAGGTAACGCAATGGCCGACGCGGCATCCGCCGATCTGGGCGGGGGAGTGTTAGGATCAGCTGCTATTGGCGTTCACAAGAGGGATCGCAGCCCCAAGAGGCTGCCGCCTGATCAGAATGATTGCCGAGAAAGCCAGTATGCCGAGCATGCCGACCGCTGCGGCCAGCCAGAGCGATGGTTGGACGCCCATGCCTGCCATCGCCATGGCGAGGGCAAATGGTGCAAGTGCCGACGAGAACTGACGCGCCGCCGTCACCCAGCCGAGCCGGGCGCCGTAACGCTCCCGCCCGAACAATTCCAGGGGCAGCGTGCCGCCGACGATGCTGGCGAGGCCCGAGCCCAATCCAAACAGGATGACGAAGGCGATGGCTCCAGGCACCGATGGTGTCGTCGCCAGCAGCACGACAAGGCCGAGCGGCAGCAAGGTCGCGCCGATGACCGCGAGCCAGGTCTGCGCCAGCCGGCCGCCGAACAGCATGTTGATGAGCCGGCTCGCCACCTGGGACGGCCCGAAAAGCGTGGTGACGACGAGCCCGGCGGAGCCAAGCCCGAGCGCCGTCGTCAGCGGCACCATGTGAACGAGGATCGAGGACAGCACGAAGCCCTCGAGCGCGAAGCCGCCAAGCATGAGCAGAAACACTCTGCTGCGGTCGCCCGAGGCAATCGCACCGCCTGCCGGCCCGATCGCCGCAGGTGTCGCCGAAGCGCTTTCATCTGTCCGATGCGACAGCCGCGCCAGCCAGGCATGGATGGGCAGGCAGATGGCGACATTGATGCCGGCAAAGACCAGGTAGACCTCGCGCCAGGTCAGGTATTCGTGCAGTGCCGCCGTCAACGGCCAGAACAGCGTGGAGGCGAAGCCGGCGATCAGCGTCAGATGGGTGATGCTGCGCTGCGCCTTGGCTCCGCCGATCTGGACAATCGCGACGAAAGCGGCGCTGTAGAGCACGAAGGCGGACGCCAGCTCCATCGTCATCAGCGCCAAAACGAAGGTCACCCGACCGGGTGCTACCGCGCAAGCGACAAGCGCTGCCGCCGCGGCTGCCGAGCCAAAGGTCATCACCCGGCCGGCGCCGAAACGATCGGCCCAGCGCCCGGCTGTCGGCGCAAACAGGCCACCCACCAGCAGCGACGCCGACAAGGCGCCGAAAACCCATTGCTCCGGCCAGGCGAACTCGAGCGCGATCGACGGCACCAGGATGCTGAAACTGTAATAGAGCGTGCCGTAGCCGATGATCTGCGTCAGCCCCAACGCCCAGAGTGCCGCAGCCGGGATCTTCCGGTCGTTCATTGAGCGGCATCCGCGATCTCGAGGTCGCCGCTGCGCGCGGCGATCTCTTGCGTGCTGCCGCAGCCGCACCCAGACTTGCCGCTCGCTTTTGCCTTGGCGTCGTCGACACAGCAGGCGTCGACAGAAGCCGGCGCCGGTCCGCCGCAGCAGCCCTGGGACGACGTGCCTGAAAGTGATACCGGCACGGTGCAGACGCCGGTCTCGGGCAACACCAGCTGCACGGCATCGGCCGCAGCCATATCGCCGGCGAGCGCCGCGGCGACCGAGCGGACCTGCTCGTAGCCAGTCAGCAGCAGGAACGTCGGCGCCCGGCCATAGCTTTTGACGCCGACCGTGTAGAAATCGGGCTCGGGGTGGCTGAGCTCCCGGTGACCATGCGGCGGGACATCGCCGCAGGAGTGTTCATTGGGGTCGATGAGCGGCCCGAGCGCCTTGACGCCTTCGAGCCACGGATCGAGGTCCAGCCGAAGCTCCCGGGTCAATCCGAGATCGGGGCGCTGACCGGTCGCGGCGATAATCCGGTCGACGGGGCCGAGCGTGCGCAATCCGTCTTTTGTCTGCCCTTTGACCACCAGACGGCCGTCGATCTCGCGAATGGCAACTGTGGCAAAGCCCGTCGCCAGCCGCACGCGTCCGCTCTCGGCGAGATGCCGGACATCCGAACCAAGCTCGCCCCGCGCCGGCAGGGCGTCGGCATCGCCGCCGCCATAGATGCGGACAAGATCGGTGCTGCGCGTCACCCATAATGCCGAGGTGCCCGGCTCGGTTTCCGCGAGCCTGTCCAGTTCCAGCAGGGCGTTAGCGGCGGAATGGCCGGCGCCCACCACCAATGTCGTGCGACCTGCATAGACGTGACGGTCGCGGCCGAGAACATCCGGGATGCCGTAGGCGATGCGATCTCCGAATTCCCTCTCACCTTCGGCCGGCAAGCCGCCGGCACCGACCGGATTCGGCGTCTGCCATGTGCCGGACGCGTCGATGACGGCACGGGCGCTGTCCCGACGCGTGCCCGCACCCGTTTCGACCAGAAGCATGAACGGCCGCGTCTCTCGCGCTCTGCTCAGAACCTTGTCGGCTCCCCACCGGGAAATGGCGACAACGCGGGCATTGGTCTCGATCGACGGCGCCAGTTCGGAAAGCTTTGCGAGCGGCGCGAGATATTGGTCGACGATCTCATCGGCGGTGGGGAATGCCTCGGGCTCCGGCATTTGCCATCCGTGGCTCTCGAGAAGTTTTCGGGCGACCGCATCGACACAATAGCGCCACGGCGTGAAAACCCGCACATGGCCCCAATCCAGAAGGTTCGAGCCGACCGCGGAACCCGCCTCGTAAACCCTGACCGGAAGGCCGCGGCTGACAAGTTGGGCCGCTGCGGCCAGACCGACAGGTCCGCCGCCGATGATGGCGACCGGGAGATTACTATTGGGAGCCATGACGCACCTTCTATGCTTCTAGGACTATAGAAATATTGGCCAAAAAAGAGTTACGCAGCCGCCTCGCCGACCGCCGGACCGCATGCAGCGTCGGCACAACATTCGTCGGCAAGAAAGCCGAGCAGATCGTTCATGACGGGGTAATTGGCACGGCAGATCAAGGTCGTTGCCTGGCGCTCCTGGGTGACCAGGCCGGTCAGGATAAGCCGGTGCAGATGGTGCGACAGGGTCGACGCAGCGATGCCGAGGGTTTCCTGCAGATAACCGACGGGTCGCCCGGTTTCGCCTGCCCTCACCAGCGTGCGATAGAGATTCAACCGCGTTGGATTGCCGAGCGCCTCGAGCTGTTTTGCTGCTTGTTCGAGTTTCATGGAAATAAGGTAGCGCCGGAAATACGTGGCGTCAACCCTATTTCGAAAATTCTCGAATTAGTCGTATACCGGTATCCAACCACGATCGCTTGTGAGACCGATCAGGATAATCCTGCATCCGGCTACGACGCCGAAGAGCGGCAATCACCTCAGATCGACCGCTGACTGACCCGTTTGGCAACCTCTTCAGCGCTTTCGACGCGCTCGGAATAACGGTCCGTGAGATAGGCGGATCGATCACGCAGGAGCAGCGTGAACTTCATCAGCTCCTCCATCACATCGACGATCCGGTTATAGTACGGTGACGGCTTCATGCGGCCAGCCTCGTCGAACTCATTGAAAGCCTTGGCCACCGACGACTGGTTGGGGATGGTGACCATCCGCATCCAGCGGCCGAGGATACGAAGCTGGTTGACGGCGTTGAAGCTCTGCGAGCCGCCGGAAACCTGCATCACCGCGAGCGTGCGGCCTTGCGTCGTCCTGACGCCGCCAGCCGAGAGCGGCAGCCAATCGATCTGCGCCTTCATGACTCCCGTCATCGAGCCATGCCGCTCGGGCGAGCACCAGACCTGCGCTTCCGACCAGACCGACAGGTTTCGCAGCTCCTGGACTTTGGCGTGGTCGGCCGACGTCGAATCCGGCAGCGGCAGGCCAGCGGGATTGTAGATGCGCACCTCGGCGCCCAGGCGACGCAAGATGCGAGCGGCTTCCTCCGTCGCCAGCCGGGAGTAGGACCGCTCGCGCAGCGAGCCGTAGAGCATCAGCACGCGAGGCTTGTGGATCGACCGCGGCACGTCGAGCAGCGCCTGCAGGTCGATCGGCCGGAACTGGTCTTCGTCCACGTTCGGCAAGGAATCTTCGGGTATCTGGTCAGGCAACGCGCTTGCCCTGCTCGTCGATGACGACTTCGCCGTCTTCCTTGGTGAACGGCCCGATATCCGGGTTGGGCAGGATGTCGAGAACCGCTTCGGACGGCCGTGCGAGCATGGTGCCGAGCGGCGTGACGACAATCGGCCGGTTGATCAGGATCGGATGCTTCAGCATGAAATCGACGATCTCGTCGTCGGTCCATTTGGGATCGCCGAGATTGAGCTCGGCGTACGGCGTGCCCTTCTCGCGCAGCAATTCGCGCGGCGTCATCCCCATCGCCGCGATCAGCTCGACCAGCCGTTCGCGCGACGGCGGGTTCTTCAGATACTCGATCACCTCAGGCTCTTCACCCGACTGCCTGATGATGGCGAGCGTGTTGCGCGAGGTGCCGCAGTCGGGGTTGTGATAGATGGTGATAGTCATTTCGCGGCTCTCATCTGTCTGATTGGTTTAGGCTCGGTGAGCAGCCATCCTGCCAAGGCCATGGCAAGCAGCGCGCCCAGAAGTTCGGCGACGATAAACGCCGGCAAATCCATCGGCCGGATGCCCGCGAATGTGTTGGAAACCGCCCGCGCAATGGCGACCGCTGGATTGGCAAACGACGTCGAAGCCGTGAACCAATAGGCCGCGGTGATGTAGAGCCCGACGAGCCAAGGGATGGACTCCGAACGGAAGCGAAGGCCCGCAAGAATGGTGAAGACCAGACCAAAGGCGGCCACCAATTCGGCAATCCATTGTCCGTTTCCGGTCCGCACGGTTTGGGAGATCTGAAAAATCGGCAGTTCGAACATGGCGTGCGCCAGCAACGTTCCAGCGACGCCGCCGACAATCTGGGCCACGATATAGGCCAAAGCCGTGGTCGCGTCGATTTCGCGCCTCAGCGCAAAAACCAGCGTCACTGCCGGATTGAAATGCGCCCCGGAAATCGGTCCGAGTATGGTGATCAGCACCACCAGGATCGCTCCGGTCGGCAAGGTATTGCCGAGCAAGGCAAGACCCGCATCATCCGTCAGCCTGTCGGCCATGATGCCGGACCCGACGACCGTCGCGACTAGCATTGCCGTGCCGAGCGCTTCCGCGACAATGCGACGGGGCAGGTCAGCCGCCATGGTTAGCCCACTTTCGGCAGATCGCGGCCAATTTCATCCAGCCGTTTCTGCAGGGCGAGCTTGTCGATCGTGTTCATCGGCAGGCTGACAAAGATCGAGATCCGATTGTTGAGCATGCGGTAAGCTTCGGCAAAGGCCAGGTGCTTTTCGGCGTCCGTGCCGTCCACGGCGGCCGGGTCGGGCACGCCCCAATGCGCCGTCATCGGCTGCCCCGGCCAGACCGGGCACGATTCATTGGCCGCGTTGTCGCAGACGGTGAAAACGAAATTCATCTCGGGCGCACCGGGAGCTGCGAATTCCTGCCAGTCTTTCGAACGGGCGAAGGACGTGTCGTGGTTGAGGGTTTTCAAAAGCTGGAGCGCGTAGGGATGGACCTCTCCCTTCGGGCGCGATCCGGCCGAATAGGCCCTGAACTTGCCGGCGCCGACACGGTTCAGAATCGCCTCGGCGAGGATCGACCTTGCCGAATTGCCGGTGCACAGGAAAAGAACGTTGTATGGCTCACTCATGGCGTCCTTCTAACAGTTGCAGGTCACCGCCTGGATGACCGGCTGGCAGAGCTCCGGCGCACCGTTGCAGCAATCCTCCATGAGATAGGCAAGCAGATCGCGAAAGCCGGTCATGTCGGCGACGTAGCGGATTGTCCGGCCGTCGCGCTCTGCGCGCACGAGGCCGGCATGGTCGAGAACCTTCAGATGCGCCGACATTGTGTTTTGCACCGTACCGAGGCGCGAGGCGATCTCGCCAGCGGGAACACCATCTGCGCCCGCCCGGACCAGCAGGCGAAACACTTCGAGCCTGGTGTCCTGGCCAAGCGCTGCCAATGCGAGAAGAGCGGTGTTCTTGTCCATGTATCCTAGAATCCGGAATTATGGATGTATATGGCCGGCATATGACAGTGAGATGACGATTGATAGTCAAAAATCGTCTTTGCGGACTGCAATGGTCCGCATCCGGCAAAGACGACCTGGATCCGGAAGAACCGGTCCTCGGTCGTGCTGCCTAGTTGCGCAGGTTGAACACGAAGGGCGCCGTGCGACTTATCCGCGAGCCGAGTTCTGGCGGCGGCGTCGGCACTTTGGCACCTTGCAGCGCGCTGAGCGCCGCACGATCGAGGTCGGCATCGCCGGAGGAACGAGCCAGCCGGGCGGATAGGACTCGGCCGGATCCGTCGACCGTAAAGGTGACTTGCGGACTACCCTCCGCGCGCCGGGCTTTCGCCGCCCTCGGATAATCCGTGTGCCGCCTGATCCATGCACCCAGGCGCGAGTCCCACTTGGATGAGTCGCCGCGTCTCGAGGCCGCCGCTTTGGCCGATTTCGGTGCGGCCGCCCTGGTTGCGGGCTTCGCAGCGACACTGGCCGTTGTCCGGGGCGGTGCGGCTTTCTCCTTTTTCGGGCGCTGTCTGGCCTCTTTGACTGGTTTCTTCGCCTTGACCTCAGCCGGCTCCTTCACCTTCGCCTGCTTCTTTGGCTTGGCCTCGACGGGTTTGTCGACCGGTTTCGGCTGAGGCAGCGGAATGACCACGTCCGGCGTGACGGCCTCGGCAATATCAGGCACGACCTCCTCGAGCGGCGGCTGGTCGACCCGTTCCGCCACGGTCGGCGGGGTGGGCTCGATTGCATCGGCCGGAGCGGTTTCCGACGGCTCGACGACCGGCTCTGCCTGCTCGACGGGCGGTTCGGGCGGAGGCTCCGTTTCGGCTATCTCGGGCTCCTCGGCCGGATCCGGCTGATCGGGCGTCACCTCGTCCGGTATCGGGGCCGGCATGGCCGGCGTGAACGCCATCGGCGACAATTCGATCAGCTGCGCCTGCGGCGGCCCGCCATCGGGCGCGGCCGGCCGCCAGCCCTGCATCGCATAGCCGATAGCGGCATGCGCCACCAGAACCAGCGCAGCCGCGCCCGCCCACCATGCCATCTCACGCATGCCGAAGCGGCGCTGATCGGCCATAGGCAGGGCGGCCGCCGGCGACATTATTGGCCCGTTCCGTCTTGCGGCGCCGCGGCATCGCCGGGCAGCGTCTCGAGGCCGACCAGCGCGATCTTCAGATAGCCGGCGCCGCGCAAAAGGTTCATCACCTCCATCAGATCGCCATAGCCGACCGCCTTGTCGGCACGCAGGAAGATGCGCGTCTGCCTGTCGCCTTTTGTCCTGCCGACGAGCGTGGCGGCGAAAGTTTCGCGCGGCACGGTATCGTTGCCGATTGCCAGGCTGAGATCATCTTTTAGCGTCAGGAACAGCGGCGTCTCCGGCCGGGGAGCCGGCGTCGCGGTCGAGCCGGGCAGGTCGACATTGACGTCCACCGTCGCCAGCGGTGCCGCGACCATGAAGATGATCAGCAGGACCAGGATCACGTCGATGAACGGCGTGACGTTGATCTCGTGGTTTTCCTCGAGATCGCCGTCGATGTTCTCTCGAATTCTAGCCGCCATGGCGTCGCTCCGTGTTCATTCCGCGGCCATCGACTTTGCCGGCGCGACCGTGCGGAAATCGAGATCCCGGCTGACCAGCCGTTCGACCCCCGCCGACGCATCGGCAAGGATCTGCCTGTAGCCGGCTATCGATCGCGCAAAGACGTTGTAGATGACCACCGCCGGGATCGCCGCGACAAGGCCCATCGCGGTGGCCAGCAAGGCCTCTGCAATGCCCGGGGCAACGACCGCGAGATTGGTGGTCTGCGCCTGCGAGATGCCGATGAAGGCGTTCATGATGCCCCAGACGGTGCCGAAAAGGCCGACAAACGGCGCGGTCGAGCCTATCGTCGCCAGCACGCCGGTGCCGCGCGACATGCGCCGCGCCGCCGCCGCCTCGATGCGCGACAGTCGCGAGGTGACCCGTTCCTTCAGCCCGTCGCCGGACACATGGTCGAGCGAGCCGGCCGAAAGCGCTGCCTCTTCCTCCGCCGCCCGCACCAGCAGGGCGCCAGGACCACCATTGTGGCCAAGCGCGCGCCCGGCCTGGTTCAGCGTGGCGGCATTGCCGATGGCTTGTGCCGCGCGGCGTGCGCGCAGCTTGCCGCCAAGGATCTCCAGCGACTTGGCCAGCCATATCGTCCAGGTGACGAAGGACGCGAATGCCAGCCCGATCATCACCGCTTTCACGACGATGTCGGCTGCCATGAACATGCCCCATGGCGACAGATCATGCGGCAGGGTCAGGGACGTCGCCGCCGAAGGACCAGTCTCGATGGGTGTGGTCTGGGTGGGCGTGGTCACGCCGGGCTGCGTCACCTGCGGCACGACGGCGTTTGGCGCGGCCTCCGCCGGCGGCGCGGGAGCGGGCGCCTCGATCGCCGGAGCCGCGCCCGGTTGCTCCTGGGCGGCCGTGCCCGGTTGCTCCTGGGCGGCAGTGCCGCCGGCCGACAGGATGACGGATGCGACCAACGCGGCGAACAAACCATGTCTGGACAAGGGCTTCTTCCTCATTCTCACAGTGGCCTCATTGCACATAGCCGATGGGCTGGCCGGTGACGGGGTGCGCGAACACACCCATTTCGACACCGAAAATTCCTTTGAGCACGTCGCCCTGCATGATCTGGTCCGGCGTGCCGCGCGTCAGCAGCCTGCCATCCTTCAGCGCGATCAGTTCGTCGCAGTAGCGCGCCGCCATATTGGGATCGTGCAGCACCACGACGACGCACAGATCGCGTTTGCGGCTAAGAGCCCTGACCAGCCCCAGCACCTCGACCTGATGGGCGATGTCGAGCGCCGAGATCGGCTCGTCGAGCAGCATGACGCCGGCATTTTGCGCCACCAGCATGGCCAGCCATGCGCGCTGGCGCTCGCCGCCGGACAATTCGTCCACCAGCCGGTCGGTGAAGTCAGCCATGTCGGTCAGGACAAGCGCCTCGTCGACATGGCGCCTGTCCTCATGCCCGAAGCGGCCGAGCGCGCCATGCCAGGGATAGCGCCCGAGCGTCGCCAATTCGCGCACGGTGAGACCGGTCGCCGCCGGCGTCGTCTGCGGCAGATAGGCGAGCGCGCGGGCGAGCTCGCGCGCGCCCCACTGCACCAGCGGCCGCTGCGCGAAGGTGATGCCGCCCGAGCTTGCCGGCTGCTGGCGCGCCAAGAGCTTGATCAGCGTCGACTTGCCCGAGCCGTTGTGCCCGATCAGCCCATAGACGCGCGAGCGTTGCAGCTCGAGTGTGACAGGACCGAGCAGCGTCCGCTCGCCGACAGCAAAGCGCACCGCATCGACATGGAAGGCAGTCTGGGCATGTGTTCCAGCCACGGTGTTGGCCTCTCTTCGGCTTCGCGCGCGCATTTCCGAAATCGGTTTCGGCAATCCGGTTTTCGGCGCCGATGCCCGGTTGACTATGAAACATGACTTTACTAGTCAACAATGAAGATGACTTTTTGAGTCAACAAAATGTCGTGACGCGCCGGATCTGCGTCGAAATTCGAAAAAGTAGGGCTGGCCGAGATGGTGAGTGGTTCTGGTCGCGGAAGAATCCGGTATGAAATGCCTGCGCGCCGAAACCTGCTGATCGCGGCGATGTCGCTGCCTGTGCTGCTTGGCGGCGGCCATGCCGTCGCGCAGGAGGCGACCACCACTCTCGACCCGATCAATGTCCAGGAACGCGTCGAAAGCGCCTTTGGAACGGTCGACGGCTATGTCGCCACCCAGGGCTCCACCGCCACCAAGACCGACACCCCGCTGATCGAGACGCCGCAGTCGATATCGGTCGTCACCAGAGACCAGATGGAAGCGCAGGCGGTGGACAGCCTGAACAGCGCGCTGCGTTATACTCCAGGCGCCAGCGGCAATCTCTACGGCACCGACAATCGTGGCCACGGCTTGCAGATGCGCGGCATTTCGAACTCCAGCGGCGTCTTCTACAAGGACGGGCTGCAGCTCAAAGAAAGCAATTTCACGCTGTTCACCGCGCTCGATTCCTACGGCGCCGAACGCTACGAAATCCTGCGCGGGCCGGCGTCGGTTCTTTACGGCCAGGCAAGTCCTGGCGGCATCATCAATTACGTCAGCAAACGCCCGACCGAGGAGAACCTCCGCGAGGTCGAGTTCGGCGCCGGGAGCTTCAACCGCTATGAAGGAAAGTTCGATTTCAGCGGCGCAGTCAACGCCGACAAGTCGCTGCTGTTCCGCCTCACCGGCGCCGCCCATATGGGCGACACCCAGACAGATTTCGTCAAGGACGACCGCATCTTCATCGCCCCGGCGCTGACCTGGCAGCCGGATGCCGATACCAGCCTGACGATACTCGCTAATTATCAGCGCGATCGCTCCGGCTGGGCGATGCAGTACCTACCGGCATACGGCACGATCAGGCCGGGTAAGGACGGGAAATATCTGCCGAACAGCATGTTCGTCGGCGAACCGGACTTCGACACCTACAACAATGACCAGGCGTCGATCGGTTACGAGTTCGATCACCGCTTCAACGAGACATGGCAGGTTCGCCAGCATGCCCGCTATGTTTATCTGAAGCACTATGAGGAAGGCGTCTTCGGAGGCGGGCTTCTGAATGATGAGGGCGACTATTCCCGCTATGCCGATGCCGGCGGCACCAGGCTCAGCGGCGTGACCATCGACAACCAAGCGCAAGCCGATTTCGATACCGGGCCGCTCGCCCACACGCTGCTCATTGGCCTCGACTACAAGCGCTACACCTATCGCGACGATGCCTCCAGCAACGATATGATCGGCGACGATTTCAATATTTTCGACCCGGTCTATGGCTACCCGGTCGGCGAAATGACGCCCTATACAGACACCGACACGACTCAATCGCAGGTCGGCCTCTATGCGCAGGACCAGATCAAGCTGGGCAACTGGCGGCTGACGCTCGGCGGACGCCAGGACTGGGCGGACTCGAAAGTCTACGACAATCTGGCCGGCGCTTTCGATCCCCGCCAGAAGGACAACGCCTTCACCAGCCGCGCCGGCCTGCTTTATCTCGCCGACAACGGCCTTGCCCCTTATGTCAGCTATTCCGAATCGTTCCAGCCGGTGTCCGGCCCCGACAGCAACGGCAATCCCCTCGTCCCCGAAACCGGCAAGCAGTACGAAATCGGCCTGAAATATCAGCCGGTCGGCTGGAACTCCTTCGTCACCGTTTCGGCCTTCGACCTGACCCGGCAGAATGTCGTGCGCTATGACGGCGTTGGCCGACCCGACGACATCTTCCAGACCGGCGAGATCCGCTCGCGCGGCATCGAGCTGGAAGGCGTTGCGAGCCTTGATTCCGGCTTCGACCTCAGGGCGGCCTACACCTATCTCGACACCGAGATCACCAGTCCGACCAGCATCAACGGGGATGGAACGAGCAACCAGGGCAACACGCCTTTCGGCGTGCCGACACACGCGGCCTCGCTGTGGGCGAACTACACTGTCGGCAGCGGCAGGCTGGAGGGCCTCGGGCTCGGCGCCGGCATCCGCTATGTCGGCTCGACCTACGGCGACGACGCCAATACGTTCAAGGTGCCGGCCGTCACGCTCGTCGATGCCGCGCTCCACTACAAATGGCAGAGCGCCGAGCTGAACCTCAATGTCAGCAATCTGTTCGACAAGCGCTATGTCGCCTCCTGCTTCGCAGAAAGCTTCGGCTGCTTTTATGGCGAGGGGCGCCGGATCAAGGGCTCGGTGAAGTACACATGGTGACCCTCGCGTGCAGGCCCGGACCCAATTGGCACCCCTGACGCGGCGCCGATGCCTTGCCGGCCTGGCCGCGACGAGCCTCGGTCTGCGCGGCGATCTGGCGCGTGCGGCACCGCCGCCGCGGATCGCCTGCCTCGAATGGACCTCGGCCGAGATGGTCATCTCGCTCGGCATCGGGCCAGTCGCGGTCGCCGACGTCAAGGGTTACCGCGACTGGGTCGTGGGTCCGGCTCTTCCCGCCGGCTGCATCGATCTCGGCTCGCGCGGCGAGCCCAATCTCGAGCTGCTCCTGGAACTCAAGCCCGACCTGATCACCGGCGCCTATGGCTTCGGGCTCGACGAAGCTCCGTTCAAGCGGATCGCGCCAGTGCACACCGTGCCCTTCTACGACGGTGCCGAAGCGCCTTATCGCCAGGCCGAAATTGAAACGCTGAAGCTTGGCTCGCAGCTCGGCCGCGAGGCTGAGGCGCAGCGGCTTATCCAGGAGACGGCGGCGGCAATCGCCCAGATCAGGGCACAATTGGCAGGACGGGCAAAGCAGCCGCTCGCTGTGGTCAGCATGTTCGACGACCGCCACGTCCGTGTTTACGGCAAGGGCGGTCTGTTCCAGGACGTGCTCGACAGGCTGAGCCTCACCAATGCCTGGACGGCGCCGACCGATGGTTGGGGGTTTTCCATGCTGGGCATCGAAGAGCTGGTTGCGATCGGCGAGGCTCGCGTGATTTCCCTCGATCCGATCCCGCCGCATGTGAAGATCAGGATCGACCAAAGCAGCCTCTGGGCGAATCTTCCCTGCGTCAAAGCCGGCAACGTAAGGACAATCCCGCCGGTATGGCCGTTTGGCGGACTTGCCGCCGCTGCCCGTTTTGCAAATTTGCTGGTCCGGGCATGACCGTCATGCAGTCCACGGCCGGCCCTCGTGCTCGTTTCGTGGCAGGCGGCTGGATGCTCGTCGCCCTCGTCGGCGTGCCGGCGGTGCTCGCGGCATATCTCACCGCAGCCGGGCTTTTGCGCCTGTTGCCCGCCGACATGTGGTGGCAGTCGCTCGGGGCGACGGACTTTGCCGATCCGCGGCAGCTGCTTTACCGCCATGCCTTTCTGCCGCGTCTGGCGATCAGCCTGCTGGCCGGCGCGGCGCTCGGCCTGACCGGCACGCTGCTCCAGCAGGTGCTGCGCAATCCGCTCGCCGAGCCGACGACCATCGGCACCAATGCAGGCGCGACCGTCGCCCTGACGATCGCCACGCTCTACGCGCCGTGGATGCTGGAGCAAGGTCGCGAATGGGTGGCGCTCGCCGGCGGCGCCCTGTCGACGCTGGCGGTTTTGGCGCTGGCTCAGGGCCGGAGTTTCTCGCCGGTCGCGATCATCATTTCCGGCCTGGTGGTCAGCCTGACATGCAGTTCGGCGAGCGCTCTGCTGATGGCAGCCAATCGCGAATATTCCGAGGAGCTTTTCATCTGGCAGAGCGGTTCGCTGATCCAGAACGGCGACGCCGTGGTGCTCGGCTTCGCGCCATGGCTCGCGGTGGCCGGCATTGCTGCCTTCGTTCTGCTCCGGCCGCTACGGCTTCTGGACCTGAGCGACGAGGGTGCGGAAAGCCTCGGCACGAAACCCGTGGTGACACGGCTGGCCGGGATGACTGTCGCCGTCGCGCTGAGCAGCATGGTGGTCGCAGCCGTCGGCGTCATCAGCTTCGTGGCGCTTGCGGCGCCGGCGCTGGTCAGGCTCGCCGGCGCACGGACCTTGCGCCAGCGCATGATCTGGGCGCCCCTAGCGGGCGCCGCGCTGTTGTGGCTGACCGACCGGCTGGTGCAGGTCGTGCCGTTCACCTCCGAAATCCCGGCAGGCGTGGCGACTGCTTTCCTCGGTGCGCCGCTGCTGTTTCTTCTCCTGCCGAAATTGCGCACCAGCCCGGATCGGGACGGCGCCATGCTGTCTTCCGTGCGCAGGCGAAGCGGGTGGGTCTATCTGCTGGCCGGCCTCCTCGCGATGGCGCTTCTTCTCTGCGCCGCGCTTGTTGTCGGGCGAGGCGCGGCCGGCTGGCCCGTGGCCTCGGCCGCCGAACTTGCCGACCTCCTGCCGCTCAGGGCGCCTCGCATCGCCGTCGCAGTTTCCGCTGGCATGATGCTGGGCGTGGCCGGCACGCTGATGCAGAGGATGACCGGCAATCCGATGGCGGCGCCCGAGGTGCTGGGTGTTTCCGGCGGCGCCTCGCTAGGCATCCTGCTGCTCTTCGTCGCGACTTCTGATGTCAGCCGCCCGGCAATGATCGCGGCCGGTCTCGTCGGGGCTCTGGCCAGCCTGGCGATGATTTCGCAGACCGGCCGCCGGCAACCCATCGCGAATGATCGGCTGCTGCTTTCCGGTGTCGCCGTGGCGACGATGGCATCGGCATTCTCGGCGGTGCTGCTCGCCAGCGGCGATCCTCGGCTCGATACGCTCATCGGCTGGCTATCCGGCTCCACCTACCGGGCCACCGCCGCCGATGCCACAATCGCAGCTGTGACGGCAATTGCTCTGCTGGCCGTCGTGCCCCTCACAATCCGCTGGCTGGAAATCCTGCCGCTTGGAGAAGCCGCCTCGCGCGGGCTCGGGCTTAGCCTCTTTCGCGTTCGGGTCATCCTCCTGGTGCTTATTGCGGTGCCGACGACAGTAGCCACGCTTGTCATCGGACCGCTGAGCTTCGTCGGATTGATGGCGCCGCACCTGGCCCGCATGCTCGGCTTCCAACGCGCCTTGCCGCCGCTTTTCGCATCCGCGATCGTTGGCGGGATGATCCTTGTTTTGGCCGACTGGGCCGGCCGGACGCTCATTTTCCCATGGCAGATTCCGGCGGGCCTGCTGGCTGCCCTGGTCGGAGGGCCTTATTTCATGGTGCTGATGTGGAAAGGCCGGCAATGAGCGCTGGCCTTCGCACCGTCAAGCGCTACCGGCTGGCGGCCAGATAGCGTCGGAAGATCCCACTGTTAGCCGGCTCCGTTAGGGATCAGCACACGACCACGCCCTGCCGCGAATTTTAGTGGCGGCACCACCCTATGTTTCCGAAGACAGATCGCAAATTCACGAAACCGGTTTAGTAAAGCGGTTTACAAACCCTGTTGCCTATGCTGAACTCTCGGCTGTTGGGAGAAGTCGATATGAGGGCCGCAGACGTTTGCACTGTTGAAGGAATGTGGCCGAGCCTCCGATGAAAAAGCCCGCTGCATCGACGATCAGGAATGTGGCGCACGCGGCCGGCGTCTCGGTCACCACCGTGTCACGTCACCTGAACGGCCGTATCAAGCTGCCCGCGGAAACCAGCGAGCGCATCAGAGCCGCCGTGGCGAAGCTGGAGTATCGCCCCAACGCCATCGCGCGACGCCTCAGCAAAGGCCGCAGCGAAACCATCGGCCTGATCGTTTCCGACATCTCCTACCCATTTTTCGCCGCCATCGCGAGTTCGGCGGAAGAGGAAGCGAGCCGTCTCGGCTATAGCCTGGTGATGTTCAACAGCCGCAACATCGCCGCCAAGGAACTGGCCTTCCTGTCGCGCATCGACGACGCACAGGTGGACGGCATCCTGCTGATGACCAACCATCCGGACGATGGCGCGCTCGTCGAGAAGATCAATGCCTGCAGCAACGTCGTCCTGGTCGACGAGGATGTTCCGGGCGCCATGGCGCCGCGACTGTTTGCCGATAACCGTCTCGGCGCCCAGCTTGCCACCGATCATCTTCTGGCGCATGGGCACGAGACGATCGCCTTCGTCGGCGGCCCGCCGGCGCTGCTCAGCAGCAGGGAACGGTTCGGCGCCTTCAAGGACAGTCTCAAGAATAGCGGCCTGAGGGTGAATCCCGATCACGTCTTCTTCGGCGACTACGACGAACAGTCAGGCCTGCGTGCCATACTGCAGTTCGCCGCACTCGACAATCCGCCGACCGCCATCTTCGCCTCCGCCGACATGCTGGCGCTGGGGATTTTGCAAGGCTGCCGCAAGCTCGGCATCACCGTGCCGGCCGAGCTGTCGCTGGTCGGGTTCGACGACATCCGCAATGTCGATCTTCTCGATCCGCCGCTGACGGCCATCCACCAATCCGCCGAGGAATTCGGGCGCCGGGCGGTTGGCCTGCTGATCGACCACATCAACGGCGCCGAGATTCCGGACGTGGCGCCGGTCGCGGTGAAGCTTGTCGTGCGCCACTCCGTGGCCGCGCCGCGCAAGGCGCATTGGAGACTGGCAGGAAACGCCTCAGCGGAAAATCGACCGCCGGCAAGAGTGGGAATCTAGGCCATGATCCCGAAAAGATCATGGCCAAGAAAGACAACAGAGACGGATTAAATCCGCGAAGACATGCAGTCACCATCAACAATGGGAGAATGAAAAATGACAATCTCGCATTTCGCACAAGACGCGGCGCAGATCGCGCTGGAAAAATTCAACCGCGGTGAGATCGATCGCCGATCTTTCCTCTTTGCCCTCGGCGGCCTCGGACTTGCGGCCGCCTTCAAGCCGGGTGTTGCCCAGGCCGACGCCTCCGAAATCGTCGTCTGCAACTGGGGCGGTGCCGCGGCGGACGCCTTCGCCAAGGCCTATGGCGACCCCTTCACCAAGAAGAGCGGCATGAAAGTGGTGATCGACGGGGCCGGGCCAGCGGTCGGAACAATCAGGGCCATGGTCGAGTCCGGCAAGGTCATCTGGGACGCCACCGACGGCGGCATGATCGACTCGCTGACACTGGGCAAGGGCAATCTGGTCGAGCCGATCGACTACACGATCGTCGACAAATCGCAGGTGCCCGAGAATTTCGCCGGCGAGTTCGGCGTCTCGAACTATGTCTATTCGAACGTGCTCGCCTATGACGCCGAGGCGACCAAGGGCACAGCACCCACCGGCTGGGCCGACTTCTTCGACACGGCGAAATTCCCCGGCAAACGCACCATGTGCAAATGGATCCAGGGCCAGCTCGAATTCGTCCTCATGGCGGACGGCGTCGCGCCCGCCGACCTTTATCCGCTCGATGTCGACCGGGCGTTCAAGAAGCTGAAGCCGATGCTTGCCGACATCATCTTCTGGGAAGGCGGCGCGCAGACACAGCAATTGTTCCGCGAGGGCGAAGTCGTGATGGGCAACATCTGGCACACCCGCGCCAACCTGCTCAACAAGGAGACGCCCGACAAGTTCAAATGGATCTGGGAACAGAACATCCTTTCGGCCAGCGCATGGTCGGTTCCCAAGGGCAATCCCGCCGGCAAGAAAGTGTTCGATTTCATCAATTCGACACTCGATCCGGCAGGCCAGCTCGTGCTGCTGCAGATCATGGGCAACGGGCCTTCCAATCCCAAGACCCTGGCCTTGATGACGCCGGCGGACGCCGCCGTGAACCCGACGACGAAGGAGAACGCGGCCTCGCAGATCATGCTCAACCCCGCCTATTACGCGGAACACGAGACCGAGCTCCAGAACAAGTATCTGGATTTCATCTCGAGCTGATTGACGAGCCAACAGGGAAGGGCTGCCGCCGGCAAGGCGGCGGCCCCTCATCCGATGCGAATTTGATCCGATGCGCAATTTCAAGACAACAGCTCTGCTGCTGACCGTTCCCGCCAGCCTGGTGGCGATCGGCCTCTATGCAGCGCCGATCCTGCAGGTTCTGGCATTGAGCCTGACCGAGCCGAAGTTCGGCCTTGCCAACTACCAGAGCCTGTTCGCCAACGCAGCCGTGGGCCGCGTCGTCATGACGACGCTCAAAGTGTCTCTGATGACGACGGTGCTGACCGTGCTGGCGAGTTACGTCGTCGCCTTCGCCATCATCCATATGTCGGCAGGCTGGCGCCGCATCTCGCTGTTCCTGGTGCTGGTGCCGTTCTGGATATCGGTGCTGGTCAGGGCATTTTCCTGGATCACCATCTTGCGCCGGCGCGGCGTTCTCAACAGCGCTTTGATGGAGATGGGCGTCATCTCGAGCCCGCTCGACCTCGTCTATAATCTCTTCGGCGTCACCATCGGCATGGTGCACTACATGATGCCGTTCGCCATCCTGCTGCTCTATGCCAATTTGTCGGACATCGACCGCCGTATCATGCAGGCGGCGCGCTCGCTAGGCGCACGCCCGGCCACGATCTTCTGGCGCGTCTGGCTGCCGCTCAGCCTGCCCGGCATCGCGCTTGCGACTCTGTTCGTCTTCGTCTTCTCACTCGGCTTCCTGGTCACGCCTGCTCTGCTCGGCGCCGGCAAAACCCTGATGATCGCCGAATACATCTCGGTTCAGATATCGAGCACCTCGCGCTGGGATCTGGCAACATCGCTGTCGACGATGCTGCTTCTGGTGGTCGGCATTATTGTCTTCGCTGCCATGCGCAGCCCGGCGCTGCGCGCCGCCTTCGTCGCGAGGCCGCAGCAATGAGGCTTCGGCGCATCATAGAAGTCGGCCTGCCGCGCCTGCTCGCCTGGTGCCTGCTCGGCTTCCTGTTCGTTCCGATCCTGGTGGTGATCCCGGTCGCGCTCACCGACCGCGATTACCTGTCGCTGCCGCAGGACGGCATTTCGATGGAGCATTTCGCGGCACTGACCGACTGGAGCAAGGGCTGGCTGCCAAGCATGCTGACCAGCGCCGGCATCGCGCTGGCCTGCGCCGCGATCGCCACGGCTCTCGGCGTCGCCTTCGCCGTCGGCGCCTGGGCGGCGGGCGGCTGGTGGCCGTCCCTGATGCGCATCCTCCTGCTGTCGCCGATGATCGTGCCGCCGATCATCTACGCGGTCGGCATGGTCAAGCTCTGGGCGCGGCTGTCGCTGCTCGACAGCTACACCGGCGTCGTCCTGGTGCATGTCGTGCTGGCCCTGCCGCTGACCGTGCTGGCCATCGGCGCGTCGCTCTCCAACCTCGACCAGCGGCTGGTGCAGGCGGCGAGAAGCCTCGGCGCCAGGCCGATGACCGTGTTCGGCAAGGTGATCCTGCCGAATATCGTTCCCGGCGTTGCCGCCGGCGCCCTGCTCGCCTTTGTCGCGTCCTGGGACGAGATCACGGTGACGCTGTTCATCACCGGACGCGCCGTCGTCACGCTGCCGCGCCGCATCTGGACGAGCATCCAGGATGCCGTCGACCCGGCGCTGGCGGCGATCGCCACCGTCCTGCTCGTCGTCACCGTGCTGGCGCTGGTCGCACGAGCGCTGATCGAACGCAGGCAACGGCAACGGAAATTCTAAATTCAAACACCTCGGAAACAGATCGAAAGGAAAGGAATACCCATGAGCACCGCGATGAGCGACAACGAATACCGTGAGAACAAGTTCTTCAGCATCTTCGGCTCCGTTCCGGAACCGGGCTTCGACACCGCTGAGGAGCAGATCCCGGTATGGGGCCGCCATTGGGGCTGCTCGAACGATGTCGGCAAGCTGCGCGCCGTCCTGATGCATCGCCCCGGCGACGAGCTTTCCGTCGTCGAGAACAAGCCGATGCCCGAAGTCGGCGGCTTCGGCGATCCGGAAAAAGGCTGGTACTGGATGGGCCGCACCATGCCCGACCTGCCCGCCATGCAGCGCGCCCACGACGAATTCACCGGTTTGCTGCGTTCGGAAGGCGTCGACGTCATTCTCGTCGACAAGGCCGCTCCCGGCGCGATGAAGCAGATCTACACGCGCGACAGCGTCATCGGCATTCCGGGCGGCGCCATCGTCACCCGCCTGGCGCGGCGGGTGCGCCGCGGCGAGGAACTGCCGGTGACACGGGCGCTGGCCAAGGCCGGATGCCCGATCCTCGGCACCATCCACGGATCGGCCGTCTTCGAAGGCGGCGGCTTTGCCTTCATCGATGCCAAGACCGCCGTCTGCACGGTCTCAATCGCCTGCAACCCGGAAGGCGTGCGGCAGGTCGAGAGCATCCTCGCCGGCCTCGGCGTGACGCTGATCAAGGTGCCGATGCCCGGATACCGTATTCACATCGACGGCGCTTTCATTATGGTCGACGTCGAGACGGCGATCGTCAATGTCAACGAACTGCCCTACCCGTTCATTGAATATCTGGAGAAGCGCGGCATCAAGATGATCGAACTGCCTCCCGAGGACAGCGCCATGTCGCTCAACTGCCTGGCCGTCGCGCCCGGCCGGGTGATCATGCATGGCAGCCGCTCGAAGCGCCTGGCCGACAGGCTCGACGCGGCCGGGATCACCGTGCTGACCTGCAATTACGAGACGGTCGAACTCGGCGGCGGCGGCCTGCATTGCTCGACCGCACCGCTGATCAGGGACCCGATCTGATATGGTCTCGAACTGATGGCATTGCTGGTCATCGACGATCTCGAAAAGACTTATGACAAGGTCACCGCCTTGACCGGGATCGACCTCTCGGTCGAGGCGGGAGAGTTCGTCACCTTGCTCGGGCCCTCGGGGTCCGGCAAGACGACCTTGCTGATGTCGCTGGCCGGCTTCACCACGCCGAGCAAGGGGACGATCCGCCTCGACGGCAAGGACATCACCCATGTCGACCCCGAGGACCGCAATTTCGGCTTCGTCTTCCAGGGTTATGCGCTGTTCCCGCATCTCTCCGTCGCCAACAACATCGCCTTCTCCCTCCGCGTCCGCAAATGGGAGAAGCCGAAGATCGCCGCGCGGGTGGCCGAAATGCTGTCGCTGGTCGGCCTCGACAATCTGGCCGAGCGCAAGCCGCGCGAATTGTCGGGCGGCCAGCAGCAGCGCGTTGCCATCGCCCGCGCCCTGGCCTTCGGGCCGCGCATCCTTTTGCTCGACGAGCCGCTTTCGGCGCTCGACCGCATGCTGCGCGAATCCATGCAGAAGGAACTGAAACGGCTGCATCGCGAGACCGGGGTGACCTTCGTCTACGTTACCCACGATCAGGAGGAGGCGATCGCCATGTCCGATCGCATCGCGGTGTTCAATCATGGCCGCATCGTCGAAATCGGGCTGCCCCGCGACCTCTACAAAAAACCGTCGACGCGCTTCGTCGCCGGTTTTCTCGGCGAGAACAATTTCCTGTCCGGCCATCGTGCCGATGATGACGAGACGATGGTCGAGGCGTTCGGCACGCGCTTCGGTTCTGCCCCCGTCAAGGGCCGCCGTGAGCGCCCCGGCGACACACTCACTGTCTGGGTGCGCCCCGAGGACATCCGCATCGGGCAGGCAACGGACGACGAGATCGGCTTTCGCGCGACGGTCGTCGAGAATTCCTTTGTCGGCGCGCTGGAACGCATCCTGCTCAAGACGGCGACCGGCGAACAGATGGTTGCGACGCTGCGCTCGGAAGCAGCCGTCGCGGCCGTTCCCGGACAAGTCATCGACTGCCGCATTGACCCGTCCGCTATCGGCGTCCTGCCGAACGAAACCCGGGGGTCTTGAGCCGACGAAACATATCTCGCTGGAGAAGAGAGAAAAATGATCAAGGCGACGCCTTTCGATTTTCCCTACGACGGCAGGCTGGTGCCTGGACATACTGCTCTTGTCGTCATCGACATGCAGGAGGATTTCCTGTCGACATCTGGCTATTTCGCCAAGCAGGGATACGATCCGAGCCCGCTGCGAGCCATCCTGCCGACGGTCAACCGCCTGATCGCGGCCGCCCGCGCGGCAGGCCTGAAAATCATCCACACTAGGCAAGGCTACCGGGCCGACATGGCCGACATGACGCCTTATGAGAAATGGCGCCGCAAACGGGCCGGCCTTGAGGGTACCGACATCCTGCTGCGTTCGAGCCCCGGCTTCCAGATCGTTCCCGAGATCGACGTCGCGCCTGAGGACATCATCGTCGACAAGACCTGCAATGGCGCTTTCACCTACACCGATTTCGAGCACGTGCTGCGCGCGCAGGGCATCACGCATCTGCTGTTTTCAGGATGCACGACCGATGTCTGCGTGCACACGACCTTGCGCGAGGCCTGCGACCGGAATTTCCAGTGCCTGACGATCACGGATGCTTGCGCCAGCGGCGACAGATATGCGCATGAGGCTGCACTCCACATGGTGACGGTCGAAAATGGGATTTTCGGCGCGCTGACCGATTCAAGCGCCGTTATCGCGGCGCTGTCGCTACTCTCCGGCAAGGCGCACTGATATGCCCGAAGATACTGCCGACACACCCGCCGCAGCCAAGACCGGCCGGCTTTACGTCTCGCTGATGCGGTTGACCGACAAGGGGCTGGCTGAGCTTGCCGGCAGCCCCAATCGCCGGAAAATCAGCGAGGGGCGGGTTGCCGCACTTGGCGGCAAATCCGTCGCCTTCTATGCCACGCTCGGCGCCTATGACTTCGTTCAGGTTTTTGAAATGCCTGATAACGAGGCCATGATGCAGTATGTGCTGACGGCCCGGCGCGACGGCTTCGTCGAGCCTCTCATTCTGCCGGCGTTCGACCCGCCGACCTTCGGCGACATTGTCGAACGCGTCTTGAAATAGCCAGCGTTCAGCCTGCGGCACGTGTTTCCCGGACCACGCGGGACGCAAACGCCTCGGGCTGCGGGGCATCGGCCTCGCGACGCGCCAGCGAGTTGCGCAACAGCGCGATCACCTCGCGGCCAGCCGTCGCGATTTCGCGCGGCCTGTCGACGCCAACGATCATGAATTCCTGGATTCCCAAGGCCGCATAAGGAAGCAGCGCCAGCGCGACCTGCGCCGGAGGCCCGGCAATTTCGACCGCCTTCTGACAGGCGGCGTTGTCCTCCGAACGGATCCGGACGGGAAGCGCGAAACGCAGCTTGCCGGCCCGGCCGTGTTCGGCGGCGGCACTGCGCACCCGCTCCATCAGCTGCCGGATCTCATCGAGCGAACCTGGCGTCAGCTCGAAGACATCGGCATGCCGCCCGGCGACCCTGAGCGCCGTTCCGGACTGTCCGCCCATGCGGATGGTCATGTCGGCGCCATGCGGTCCCTTGCGCGGCACATAGCCGGCCCTGACGCTGTAGAAGGCGCCCTCATGATCGAACGGCCTGTCGTTCGACCATAACCGCTTCAGCAGCACCAGATATTCGTCGATCCGCTGCCAGACCACCGTATCGCCGACCGGACGTGCCTCGGCGTCGTCGTCGCTCAGCGGCTCGCTGAGCATCCTGAGCGACAGCCGACCGCCACTTTCTGCGTCGAGGGCCGCCAATTGCCGCGCCGCCACCGTCGGCTCGATCACACCCGCCCAATGTGCGAGAACGACCTCCAGCGATGAGGTGCGGCTCAGCGCCTGGGCGGCAATATCCATATTGGTCAGCAGCCCAGCCGGATCGTCGACGACGATCTTTTGGAAACCGATGTCCTCGACCAGCGACAGCTTTGTCGCGGTTTCCGCAAAATCGTAGAAAAACGGCACGGTTGAGTCGGCGGGGTGAGCTTTACCGGGAACATGCGTGAACTCGATCGGCATTGCCATCTCCTCCATCACGTTGGGATCACGGACGCGCAAAGGCGCACCTGAATTCGGTTCATTCAACTCCGGTATTCTGAAAGCGGCAGGTCGCTACCCCCTGATCATCCAGGACCCGACGGCTCGGGACTTCATGGTCAAGGGATAAGGCCCAGAACAACCGCTCCGGTGAACACAAACGCAAGGGCAAAAACGAGGTAGGCAAAGGCGCCTGCATAGGCCGGCCGCCAAGTCTGGTCAGAACCAAGCCTTTGGCCTTTGCGGGCAGTCCGGGCGTTCTGGAAATAGGACATATCGACCTCCGTCTTCGGCGGTTAATCTATAAAATCAGTAGACTTTGTCGAGTGCTATTTTCCAGCGATTCTTAGAATATTTTTCTCAATTCTGATGATAATTTGGTTTGTTTTCTGCTTAGAGCTATGCTTCCGAGCCTGATCGGCCAAGTGATAAAAACCCCGGGCTCCTGCAGGCGGAGGGACGGGGATGGGCGGAGCGGCCTCCTATTTGCTGGGCGGCCTGTAAGCTTCCAGACCGAACAGCATCAGCACGAGCGACACCAGGAAGAAGCCGACCGCAACGCCGAGCGCGATCCGGGCGTAGAGTTTGTAAACGTCGCTCATGATGGTGCCAAACACCCGTCGCGCCGGGACATCGGCTGGGCGCGATTTCTCGTCGAGATAAAGCCAGACTTCGGTGTGCTTGGGATTCTTGCTGCCTGCGGTCGTGGCTTTCCACATCAGCGCCAAAACCATGGTCAGCGTGAGGAACGCGCCGGCGCGGAAGGCGGATACCGGGTTGAAGGAGAAGCCGATCATGACACAGCCGATGGCAAGCGATCCGAACATTACGGCGCGCCCGATGCATCCCACAGCAACCCGCCTGATCTCGTCCATCGGCTGCCTCGGCAACAAACTGGCCGACAATGTGCGAGCGCTTCGACCGTATCAAATCACTTTAAGGCGAATATGCCGCCTGGACGGATGAACCTCCGGGATTCGGATGACGTGCGGGCGCAGCTCTGGACCGACCGGCGCACTTTGCGAGCGCCACAGCCTCGAATTTGGCCATCGACGCGGCCCGGCGGCGCTGGCGAACCGGAATGCGCTCGGCCAGTCGGACGGAATCGGCGGTGCTGGACTCATTGCCATGGACAGGGCTTAATGCTGCGCGGGGCTGGCGAGATTGCCGGGGGCGATTATGAGATCACCGCAGCAAATGACTGACGGCGGCGATGTTCTCGATGCTGTCGTCATCGGGGCCGGCTGGGCCGGCCTGGGTGTCAGCTATTGGCTGGCGCGACAGGGCCTGCGCCACAGCGTATTGGAGCGGGGCCGCATAGGAGAGGCCTGGCGCACACAGCGATGGGATTCATTTCGGATGAATACTCCCAACGTCCAGACCGTCATGCCGGGTGATTGCTATGACGGTCCGGATCCGGATGGTGCTCTGACGCGCGATCAGTTCGTCACTCTCCTTGAGGATTTCGCCGGGCGCAACGCGCTGCCGATCGAACCGGATACTGCGGTAAGCGAACTCACACACGAAAATGGCGCCTATCGGCTGACCACCTCACACGGCACGCTTTGGGCGCGCAATGTGATCGTTGCAAGCGGCAGCCTGAATTGTCCGGTGCGCCCGGTCTGGGCCACCGCGTTGTCGCCAGCTCTCCACCAGATCGACGCCTCCGGCTACCGCAGCGCTGCCGATCTGCCCGATGGAGCGGTGCTGGTGGTCGGAGGCGGCCAATCTGGTGTTCAGATCGCGGAGGAATTGGCGAACGTGGGTCGAACGGTCTTCCTTGCGACCAGTCGTGTCGGACGGCTCCCACGGCGCTACCGGGGTCGCGACATCATGGTCTGGCTGCTCGAAAGCGGGTTTCTCGACGTGCGCCGGGAGGAAGTCATTCGATTTGCGGGACGCATCCCGCCGCGTGGTGTGCTCGGGTCGATGCATACGATAAGCCTTCAGGCGCTGAGCGCCCAGGGTGTCGTGCTTCTTGGGCGCCTCACCGGCATCGAGGATGGCGGCAGCCTCTCGTTCGCCGACGATCTCGAAGCGAATGCCCGCTTTGCGGATGAAGCCTCCGAAAATGTCAAACGCCATGTCGACGACTATATCAGCCGCGCCGGGATCGATGCACCCGTTGCGGAGCCCGACCCGGCGGAGACGGTCGCGATGCGTCAGCCGAACCCGACGATCGGTTCGCTCGATCTCTCCCGCTCCGGCGTAACGAGCGTGGTGTGGTGCACGGGTTTTAGGGGCGATTTCAGTTGGATGAGGCTTCCCGGTGCGCTCGACAGCGCGGGACAGCCTGTTCACGCGGATGGCGTGGCCGCCCTGCCGGGCCTTTACTTCGCAGGGCTGGACTTCGCCTCCACACGCAAGTCAGGCATCATCTTGGCGATCGCCGAGGAAGCACCTCGCCTTGTCGAACATATCGCAAGGCATTCGTGGCCGCCTTTGGCATAGTCAAGAAGCTCCTGACAGTCAGGGCCGGGATTAGTGTCAGAAGCCGGCAGATCGCCAGCCACCGCCTTGCGCCGCCATCAGGGTCACGTCTCGCCCCTTAGCGACGTTCCCACTGAGCGAAGGCAAAGGCCCCCAACGATCAGCCAATAACTTCGCTCCTGCATGACTGAATGTCTGCTATGATTACCGCTGGAAGCGATCGGTCCCACTTCCGGCCCGAGCTAGTCGAAGATAGGCGAGGACCCAAATGACCGCTTGTGGCGCATTACAGCCGACATCGCGGCCGCCCTCCACTTGCGCGGCGTTCAACGTCTTTTCGCGGTCCGCGCTTCTCTCCAGGATCGGCTATGCTGCAGGGCAAGCAAGATCGACCTTTCCGGCATCGACAGAGCGCTGTCTCGGCAAGCCGGGACATCCGGCAGAGGAATGCTATCGGCTATGCCGAAGGGGACGAAATTGAAGCCGGCTACCGGCGCGACACCGCTGATAGCGATTGCGGCTGCGGCCGTCGACACCGAAACAACCGGGCCCGACGCCACAAAGGCACGCGTGATCCAGATCGGCGCGGTCGGCATCGCGCATGGCAAGGTCGTCCGGGAACGTCAGCTCGATCTCCTCATCGATCCCGGCGAAGCGATCCCGTCCGAGGTCTCGCTCGTCCACGGCATCACGGATGCCGATGTTGACGGGGCCGGGAGCTTCCTGGACGCATGGGCGCAATTCCAGGAGTTCGTCGGGGACCGTATCCTCGTCGGCCACTCGATCGGCTTCGATCTGGCGGTATGGGAGCGCGAATGCCGACGCG
Source organism: Mesorhizobium sp. M6A.T.Cr.TU.016.01.1.1 (assembly GCF_003952585.1). Lineage (NCBI taxonomy): Bacteria > Pseudomonadati > Pseudomonadota > Alphaproteobacteria > Hyphomicrobiales > Phyllobacteriaceae > Mesorhizobium > Mesorhizobium sp. M6A.T.Cr.TU.016.01.1.1. The sequence goes on along the minus strand of NZ_CP034452.1, from coordinate 2,389,925 downwards.
CCCGTTTGCCCTGGAAAAAGCCTCGGGCGCTGTGCGTCCGGCTTCTTGCAACCATAGCAAATCCCAATCTGGCAGACCATTCGCTGGAAACGATCGCCGCCTGGCTTCGCCTGGAGATAGTTGGCCGCCATTCGGCTCTGGGCGATGCGATCGCGGCGGGAGACATCTTTGCCGCGCTGATTCCGGAGTTGCGCAAGCGCAACATCCGAACACTCGGAGAGGCAGAGGTCGCCTGCCTTGCCCTTTCGGACGCTCTCGAAGCCGGCCATCGCGCCGGCTGGGCCGAGCCGGTGTCGCGACCCCAGGCTCCCGCGTTTCAGCCGGTTGATCCCTATGCCTATCGCCATCGCGTCGGCAGCCTGATGAGCGGCCCCCCGGTCGTGGTGAAGTCGACTAAGCCGACAAGGCAGGTCATCGACCTCATGGTGAAGCGCAAGATCAGCTCGGTCCTGGTGTCCGACCGAGGAACGCCGGATCAGCCGATTGAGGACTATGGCATCGTTACCGAGCGTGACCTGCTGCGCCGCATATCGTCCGACGCCGAGCGCGCCTTTGACATGCCGGTCGCAAGCATCGCAACGCGACCGCTGATAAGCATCCGCGCCGCCGCCTTCGCTTATCGGGCGATCGGCCGCATGGATCGGCTGAAAGTCCGCCACCTCGCCGTCCGCGATGACGGCGGCATGCTGGTCGGCGTGCTTTCGTCGCGTGACCTGCTGAGGCTCCGCGCCGCCGCTGCCATCGATCTCGACGACACGATCGAGCATGCCAAGGACGCCGCCGAGCTGGCGGCCACCTGGTCGATGCTGCCGGGCGTGGTGCGTTCGCTGATCGGCGAGGCGATCGACCCGCGCGTGGTGGCGGAAATCATCAGCGACGAACTTTGCTCCCTTACCCGCCGCGCCGCCGTGCTTGCCGAACAACAGATGCTAATCGAAGGCCACGGCCCGCCGCCCTGCGCCTATGCCATGCTCGTGCTCGGCTCGGGTGGCCGTGGCGAAAGCCTGATGGCCCCAGACCAGGACAACGCAATCGTCTTCGCAGATGGCGAGCCGGATGGGCCCGAAGACAGCTGGTTCAAAATTCTCGGCGCCAAGCTCGCCGACATGCTCGACATATCAGGCGTACCGTATTGCAAAGGCGGGGTAATGGCTGCGAACGCCGCGTTCCGCGGAAGTCTCGACACCTGGAAAGCGCGCGTCGAAGATTGGGTTCGCCGCCTACGGCCGGAGGACCTGCTCAACGTCGATATCGTCTACGATCTGCGGCCGGTTCACGGCGACACGACGCTGGCCGCACAGTTCATCGAATATGCATATGAGCGTGGCCACGCCGAGCCGGTGTTCGCAAAGCTTCTCGGCGAGCAGATGACAACCGGCAATCCCTTCACTGTTTTTGGCGGCTTTCAGCTTGAAGATGGCCGGCTGAACATCAAAAAGCATGGGCTTTTTCCGATCGTCGCGACCGCACGCACGCTTGCAATTCGCCATGGCATCCGCGAGCGGAGCACACGTGCCCGGCTCGAGAAACTAATCGCGCTGGATATTGGCGGCGAGCGCGACATGAAGGCGATGCTGGCTGGTCATGCCATGCTGATCGGCTTGCTGCTCGCTCAGCAGACGCATGACATCTACGCCGGTATACCGGTATCCAACCGCATCGAGGTCAATGCCCTGACGCGCGAGCAGCAAATAGAGCTCAAGAGCCTCATCAAGCGCCTTCAGTCGGCACCCGACCTGGTGCGGGACCTGATGTTCGCATAGCCGGCGACGCTCGGACAGTGCAAGGCCGAAGGCGAAGCCCTGGATATCGGCAGGAACAAAGCTCAGATGCGCGCGGCACCAAGCAGTTCGTCGACGAGGGCGCTGCGGTCAGCCTGCTCTAGGAAATCCTCATTCGCACGCAGCAGATTCATTCTCAGGAAGTTGAAAATGTAATCGTAGTCGTTGGTCAGGAGATTGGGGTGGATCGGGACCATCTCGAAAACCGTTCGCGCCAGCGGCTCGGGGATCTCGCGCACCGGCCGCGGCGGGCCGATCTGCGTGGCGGCGAGGCGCTGACGTGTGAGCTCGGCGGCGTCCTCCCAGAAAGTGGCGGGCGAGCCCTCCGGAACGGCATATTTGGAGAAGCTTGCCAGGGCCACTTTTTCCAGCGCCGCTGGCAGACCCCGCTGGCGCAAGCCGGCAGTTTCGCGCAGCGCGCCCTCCACCATTTCCGCCACGATGGCATAGCACGCAGGGTAGGCGCGCCAGCGTGAATGGTTGAGCGCCGCCTGGAACTCCTTCTCGCTGAACAGCTTCTGCCAGTAGACCCCTGCCCTGACGCGGCAGAACTCGACGATGCTTTTCTGCGCCAGGAAGGCGGCGCGGGAATCCATGAAGTCAGCCAGTTCGCCGACGCTGCCGATCGGCTGCGGCTTGCGCAGGAACTCGGGCAACAAATCGTTCAGCAGGCCCATGGCGCTCTCCCTTCGGTTTTGTTTCCAACCGATGCTAACCGTTTAGCCTCCGCGACGCCGCACCGCCAGCCCTCTTACGCACCAAGTTCCTCTCACCGATTCTCCAGTCCTCCCACCGATTCTAAAGTCGTATGAACAGCAGCGGCAAGAAGTGTTACTCCTATAAAGTTACGGTCGGCTGATTCTATACCTGGCCGCAACATATGCCGGAGGACTTCCGTGCTAGCGGAAGAGGCAAGCTTTAAACGGCGCCTTGCGCTCGAGACGGTTCGCAAGCTGCCAACCAAGGGAGGTTCAACGCTATGGCGACGCCAGACCGCGTAAGTTATTGGAACAAGACCAAGAGTCTCATGTTCGTCATGCTGGGACTGTGGGTGTTCTTCGGTTACGTCATCCACATGTTCGTGGAGCAACTCAACACCATCGTCATTTTTGGCTTTCCGCTCGGCTTCTACATGGCCGCTCAGGGCTCGCTCATCGCCTTCGTCGTCATGCTGTTCTGGTTCGCACGGCGCCAGAACGCGATCGACGAAGAGCATCATGTCAATGAAGAATGATTGGGGGGACTTCAATGGCTAACACGACAGCGACTACGGCAGGCGGAGGCGATTTCACCTCCAACCTCGGCCGCATCTACGGCATCTACACCGGCGGCTTCATAGCCTTCATCATCCTGATGGCTATCTTGAGCGCCTTGGGTGTCGAAAACGTTGTAATCGGCTACCTGTTCATGGGCTTTACCATCGTCATCTACGCGGTGATCGGCGTCCTGAGCCGCACCATGCATGTTGGCGAATATTACGTCGCCGGGCGGCGCGTGCCGGCGCTCTACAACGGCATGGCGACCGGCGCCGATTGGATGTCGGCGGCTTCCTTCATCGGTATGGCCGGTTCGCTCTACCTGCTCGGCTATGACGGCCTCGGCTTCGTGCTCGGCTGGACCGGCGGCTACGTGCTCGTGGCCATCCTCGTTGCACCCTATCTGCGCAAGTTCGGCGCCTACACGGTTCCCGACTTCCTGTCGGCGCGCTATGGCGGCAATCTTGCCCGTCTGATCGGCGTGGTCGTTCTGTTCTCCTGCTCGTTCACCTATGTGGTCGCGCAGATTTTCGGCACCGGGCTGATCTCGGCCCGCTTCCTGGGAATCGACTTCAACGTCGCAGTCTATGTCGGCCTCGCCGGCATTCTGGTCTGCTCGATGCTCGGCGGCATGCGCGCCGTCACCTGGACGCAGGTCGCACAGTACATCGTGCTGATCATCGCCTATCTCATCCCTGTCATCTGGATGTCGACGGTGAAGACCGGCGTGCCGATCCCGCAATTGATGCAGGGCCAGGCGCTGGCGAACATCACCGCGCTTGAGACGGCGCAGGGCATCACGGTGCACCACATCACGCCATTCGTGCATGGTGGCTATGATGCCAAGAACTACTTCCTGCTGATCCTCTGCCTGATGGTCGGAACGGCGTCACTGCCGCACGTCCTGATGCGATACTTCACCACCCCGTCGGTGCGTGAGGCGCGCGTTTCGGTCGCCTGGTCGCTGCTGTTCATCTTCATCCTCTACTTCACGGCGCCCGCCTATGCGGCGTTCGCCAAGTGGACGATGCTCGACCTGGTGGCGTCCGGCCTGACGCCTGAAAACATCTCGGAGAAAGCCGGATGGATGATGCGCTGGGCCGCTGCCGACAATACGCTCGTGCAGATTTGCGGCAAAGCGGCGACAGACACCGCGGCGATCGTCGCTGCCTGCGCCGAAAAGGGCGTGACGGCACTTTCGTTTGCCGATATCAACCTCAACGCCGACATGATCGTGCTGGCCACGCCGGAAATGGCCGGCATGCCTTACGTCATCTCGGGCCTCGTCGCCGCCGGTGGTCTTGCCGCCGCGCTGTCGACGGCGGACGGCCTGCTGCTGGCCATCGCCAACGCGCTCAGCCACGACATCTACTACAAGATGATCGACCAGAACGCGCCGACGTCGCGGCGTCTGATCGTGTCGCGCATCTTGCTGGTTATGGTCGCGGTGCTGGCTGCTTACGTCGCATCGACCAAGCCGTCGGACATCCTGTCGATGGTGTCGTGGGCGTTCTCGCTTGCAGCCGGCGGGCTCTTCCCAGCCCTGGTGCTCGGCGTTTGGTGGAAGCGGGCCAATTCGGCTGGCGCTGTCGCCGGCATGATCGCTGGCTTCGGCATCACCATCTTCTATCTCGTCATGACGCAGTACGGCGCCGACTTCGACAAGGCGACGCCCAATATGGAACTGTGGTGGGGCGTGAAGAACATTTCGTCGGCGGCCTTTGGTCTGCCGGTGGGCTTCGCCGTGATGATCATCGTCAGCCTTCTCACCAAGGCGCCGTCCCGGGATATGCAGGATTTCATCGAGGAAATCCGTGTGCCTCGCGGCAAGCAGATGATGGAAGAAAAGATCGCCTGATCTCGCATAGCGATCGGCGCTCGAGGCGGGGTCCGGCGACGGACCCCGCTTTCATTTCGGGGGCGTCGCTGGCATAACGCGGCGCCGCCGCTCCTTGGAAAATCCACATGAACGATTTCTGGTCTTACTGGTATTTCCACCTACCGAATTTCATCCTTGCCGCGGTGATGTACACGCTGATGGGGCGTCTCCTGCTCGGCCTCTTCGTGCCCGAAAGCTGGGACAACTACATCTGGCGCTTCTTCAAGACCGTCACCGACCCATTCCTGCGGATCGTGCGGACCGTCACGCCGTCGATCCTGACCCAGCCGGTTGTGATCGTCTTCAGCGTGCTCTGGCTTATGGCCTTGCGCATCAGCTATCTCGTCTTGCTGATCAATTTCGGCATCGCGCCGATGACTTCACAGGGGGGTTGAGGCGATGGACAGAAACGCTCTTGTGCCTGTCATGGCGGTCGCAATCGTCAACGGTATCTTTTCGCCTTGGGTGCTGATGGTGTTCCTGTTCTATCCGGTTTGGTATCCGGCCTGGGCGCCCCCCCTAAGTCAGATCGTCTACATGGCAAGTGCGCTGATCCTGTCGACGATAACCATCATGCTCGCCGGCGTGCCGGCCGCGCTCTATGAGCGCTGGTCGGCGCAGCCCAGAAGCATCGTCGTTTCGTCTATCTGGCTTGCCGGCACGGTTTTGTTGACGCTGCCGGCGCTGCCGAATGTGGTGCGGGCGCTAAGCGGCGGCTGAGATTTCCCTTCGGCTCGGGTCGGATCAACCGGCTTTCAGCCAGCGGGCAGCGGCCGTGTCCTCTGGGCGCGTGTTGAACGTTGAAGGGGAAGCGGGGTTCCGGCCACGGCCATATTGCCGTGGTGTGCAGTTCATGACCCTCTTGAAGGCCGTGCTGAAGGCGCTTTCGGATTCGTAGCCGAGCGACAGGGCAATGACGGAAATTGGGTCGCTGGAATTTGCCAGCCTGTCCCCCGCCAACAGCATTCGCCAGTTCGTCAGGTACTCCATCGGCGACGTCCCAACCATCTCCTTGAATTTCAGGGCAAAGGTCGATCGCGACATGCCGGCACGCTCCGCCAGCTCCTGCAACGTCCAGCGATGCGCCGGATCGTCGTGCATGGCGTTGATCGCAGCAGCCATCTGTCTATCTGCCAGCGCGAAGAACCACCCAACGCCACCTCCCAGCCCTTCCGCCAGATGCAGGCGCAAAGCCTGAACCAGCATCATGTGGGCGAGGTGTTGCGCGACCAGGAAACCGCCCGGCTGCGGCTCGTGCAGTTCCTGCATCATCCGCTCCACCGACCAGCGCAGCGCCGCCTGATCCGTTTCTTTCCGGATATGCACGATGGGCGGCAGCATGCCCAGCAGCATGCCGGCATGATTGCCACTGACAGCGAAGCGGCTACCGACAAGAAAGAAATCACCGCCGCCATTATACGTCACGACGCCGCCAGCCCGCGCGGGGGGAAAAATCGTGCCGGCTCCGACAGGCGTCAAAGTCATGTCGCTTGCGAGGCGGAAAGGCCGCCCGCTCGGCAGCACGAAGCAGTCCCCCTTCTCCAGCCGCACCGCATCGGCAACACCTTCCACGGTGAGCCAGCACCCGCCGGAAACCACAGCGTAGCATTTGATAAGTTCGTGCTGATCGGAGAACTGGATTGACCAGTTTCCCCCTGCATCGAAGCCGGCGGACACATAACTGCGTGGCTTAAGCAGCGACAGCACATCTGAGAGCGGATCCATGGGCCTCCCGGACGATTGCGAAGATAATACGGACTTTACAGCATAGATCGCATTTCCTCAACAGGCTATTTTATAACAACGTCTCCGACAATGTGGAAACATCTGAAGTAATAATCAAATTCTTGAAATATTCATGATGGCATAGTCGTGGATGTCTACGGATAGAGCGGATAACGTTGCCATCATCACTGGAAGAAATCCGATGATTGCGCCGGTTAAGGGAACAATAGCCATGACAGCGTTCACGATCAATGGACGGGCGGTGGATCTCGCCGCCGAGCCAGATACCCCGCTTCTATGGGTGATACGAGAGCATCTGAAACTCACCGGCACCAAATTCGGTTGCGGCATCGCGCAATGTGGCGCCTGCACCGTTCATGTCGACGGCGAGCCGACGCGCTCCTGCATAACGCTGCTTCAGGACGTGGCCGGAATGGAGGTGACGACAATCGAGGGCCTGTCGCCGGATGCCAGCCATCCGCTGCAGCAAGCCTGGATCGCCGAGCAGGTGCCGCAATGCGGCTACTGCCAGTCCGGGCAGATCATGCAGGCGGCGGCACTCCTCAAGAGCAACCCCAACCCCACCCGCGATCAGATCGTCGAACACATGGACGGCAACATCTGCCGCTGCGGGACCTATGTGCGAATCATCAGCGCCATTCAACGCGCCGCACGGGAGGCCTGAGCCATGACCGAGACATTGCAGCTGCACACCAGAACGTTGTCGCGGCGCAGCTTCCTCATCACCGTTGGCGCCACCGGCATCGCAGTTGCGTTCGGAGGCCTGCTCCAGGATGCCTCGGGCGCCAGCATTGCGCCGACGGTCGAGGGCAGTTACCGGCCGAACGCCTGGCTGACCATCGCCGCCGACGGCACCGTGACCATCATGTCACCCGCATCCGAGATGGGCCAGGGCATCGTGACGACGCTGCCGCTGCTCATCGCCGAGGACATGGACGCCGATTGGCACAAAGTTCGCGTCGTCCAGGCTCCGTCCGACGCGGAGAAATACGGCAACCCTGGCTTTTACGGCGTGCAGCTCACCGGCGGCAGCGAATCCACGCGGGGCTATTACAAAATGTTGCGCCTGGTCGGCGCCCAGACCCGCAAGATCATCCTGGCAAGTGCCGCCGACATGCTCAACGTTCCGGTGAGCGAACTCACCACGGAGCCCAACCGGGTCGTGCACGCGCGGTCGGGCCGCCAGCTGGAGTATGGCGAGGTCGCCGCGGCCGGCGCGCTTCCGGATCTGCTGCCGCAGGCGACCGACGCCGATCTGAAGCCGAGCGATCAGTGGCGCTATATCGGAAATCTGACGGTGCCGCGTATCGACATACCCTCGAAGGTCGACGGCACCGCGATCTTCGGCATCGACGTGCAGCTTCCGGACATGCTGTACGGAGCGGTGCTGCGGGCGCCCGTTCAGGGCGAGCAGCCGGCAACCATCGACGATGCCGAAGCCAGGACCGTGCCGGGCATCACGCACATCGTGCCGCTGCCTTACGGCGTCGGCATCATCGGCGAAACGGTCGAGGCGACGAAGCGGGCCAAGGATCTGCTCAAAATCGTGTGGACCACGTCGTCGCGGATCCGCAATTACACCAGCGATCGGCTGTTGGAAGAGTATCGCCGCATTGGCCGCGACCTCGCCCAAACCGGCGTCAGCGCTGCCGCGGAGGGCGACGCACAGGCCGCGATCTCGAAGGCCGCAACTCTCATCGAGGTCGATTACATGAGCGACCATGTTCACCATGCGACCATGGAGCCGATGAACGCCACGGCGCTCGTGGCGGGCGATACGGTTGAAATCTGGGCGCCGACGCAAGGCCCAACAGGCACCCAGGGCTTTGCCGCGGAGGTGGCCGGCACCACCCCTGACAAGGTCAAGGTGAACACCACCCTGCTCGGTGGCGGTTTTGGCCGCAAAGCCGAGGCCGACTTCATCATCGATGCAGTGTCGCTCGCCAAGGCGGTGCAGGGCCGCCCGATCAAGGTCATCTGGAGCCGCGAAGACGACGTCCAGCACGGCAAGTACCGGCCGCTCGAAGCGCAACATGTGCAGGTCGGGCTCGACGGCGACGGCAACATTATCGGCTGGCGGCATCGCATCGTGGCGGATTCCATTTTTGCCCGCACAATGCCTCAACTGTTCGAGAGCGAAGGCGGCCACGACAGTGTGGTGACCGAGGGCGCCCATTTCAACTATGCCGTCCCTGCGCATCAGATCGAGTACATCCGTAGGGATAACGGCCTGGACATAGGCTTCTGGTTCGGGGTCGGGGTTGGCTACACCAGGTTCGGCATCGAATGTGTCATCGACGAAATCGCCACCGCCAAGGGGGTCGATCCTGTGGCGCTTCGGCTGGAGCTCCTGAAAGACCAGCCGCGGGCGCGCAAGGTCATCGAGACCGTCGCCCAGATGGCCGAATGGGACCGCCAACGCGACGGGCGGGCGCTGGGCGTCGCCTATTCCGATGCCTTTGGCTCCCACTGCGCTCAGATCGCCGAGGTCTCGCTTGACCGCGAGACCGGCGAGATCCGCGTGCACACCGTGTGGTGCGCTGTCGATCCGGGGACAGCGGTACAGCCGCGCAACATCGAAGCGCTGATGATTACCGGGATCACAGGCGGCGCCAGCCATGCGTTGTTCGAGCAGATCAACATCGTCGATGGCGAGGTGCAGGAAACGAACTTCGACACCTATCGGGTGATACGCATGTCCGAGGCGCCCGATATCCAGGTCACCGTGATTCCAACGCCCGAGAATCCGATCGGGGGCATCGGCCAGGTCGGCCTCCCGCCGATCGGTCCGGCGATCGCCAACGCGGTGGCGCGGCTCACCGGCGGCGTACGGCTCCGGCACTATCCGTTCCTGCCGGAGCGGGTGCTGGCGGCGCTCAACGCCTGAATTGGGAGGTGCTCACCCTCGCCCTCGTTGCGCTCATGGCGGTCGTCTGGATGATTCAAGCGACCGCCATCGACCGGGAACGCGAGGGCGATCTATCCCGTCGATCGCGAAATGCGGTCACGACACGAAGTGAGAGATCCATATGATCGTCGTCACCACACCTACAGGCAGCATCGGCCACCAAGTCCTCGAGATTCTCCTCGGCAGCGGCGAGCCTATCCGGGTGATCGCGCGCGACCCCTCCCGTCTGTCCTCGCACACACGCGAGCGCGTCGAGGTGGTGCAGGGGTCGCACGGCGACATCGGCATCGTCAACGAGGCGTTCGCTGGCGCCGACGCCGTGTTCTGGCTGGTGCCCCCAAACGTCCACGCCGAGAACGTCGAGGCAGCCTATGTGGATTTCAGCCGGCCGGCATGCGACGCGATCAAGAGCCGGGGAGTGAAACGGGTGGTCGCGGTGTCGGCCCTTGGCCACGGGACGGCGGTGGCCGGGAAGGCCGGACATGTGTCGGCGTCGCTGGCAATGGACGATCTGATCGCGAGCACGGGCGTGAGCTACCGGGCGCTGACGATGCCTTCGTTCATGGACAACATCTTGCGCCAGGTGGTGCCGATCAAGAACCAGGGCATGTTCTTCTGGCCAATCTCCGGGAACCGCAAGCTCCCTACCTGCGCCACCCGCGACATTGCCGCTGCCGCCGCCAAGCTGCTGCTCGACCCCACCTGGAGCGGACAAGACCGTGTCCCAATCCTCGGCCCAGAGGACCTGTCCTTCAACGACATGGCGCAGATCATGTCGCAGGTGCTGGGAAAACCAGTACGCTTTGAGCAGGTCTCCTTCGAGGCATTCAGAGCGGGTTTCATCGAACGCGGCGCCTCCGAGGCTTTCGCGCAGGCCATGGTCGACATGCTGGAGGCCAAGAACGAGGACCTCGATACCGCCGAGCCGCGTACTCCTGAGTCCACCACACCCACCAGCTTTCGCCAATGGTGCGAGGAGGTACTGAAGCCCGCAGTCGCCAGCTAAGGACCCCGCATTTCGCCTGGCTGTCAGCGTTCTTCCCGGCGAAACGGTTTGAGCAACGCCGAAGGAGCGACGGCGTTGCGAGACATCACCGCCATGGCGACGATGGTGAAGATGAAGGGCAGCATCAGGAACGTCTCATAGGGGATATGGCCGAGTCCGCTCGCCTGCATGCGCAACTGCAAGGCATCGACGAAGGCGAACAGCAGGGCCGCCCCTGCCGAACGCCAGGGATCCCAGCGGCCGAAGACGACGAGCGCGATCGCCACCCAGCCGCGCCCTGAAACGAGGCCGAAGGTGAAGGCGTTGAACTGCACCATCGACAAGAAAGCCCCGGCCAGCCCCATCAAGGCGCCGCCGAGAATCACCGCCTGGAAGCGTGTCGCAATGACGCTGACGCCGGCCGAGTCGGCGGCGCGCGGATTTTCGCCGACCATGCGCACCGACAGGCCCCACGGTGTGCGGTAGAGCACGAAGGCAGCCAGGGGAACGGCAAGGATCGCCATGTAGACCAGCGAAAACTGGTTGAACACCGCCGGCCCGAGCACCGGGATGTCGGAGAGAAAAGGAATCGGCAGCGTTTCGAAACTCTTGATGCTGGGCGGCACCGATTGCTGGCCGAAGATCAGCCGGTAGAGGAAATAGGCAAGCCCCGATGAGAACAGTGTCACGCCGATGCCGCAGACATGCTGGCTGAGGCCGAGCGCTACCGTAAACAGCGCATGCACGGCACCCATCAGCGCACCGGTGACAACTGCCGCCAGCACGCCGAGCCACAGGCTGCCGCTGAGGCTGGTCGCGGTGAAGCCGGTCATCGCCGACAACAGCATGATGCCTTCGATGCCGAGATTGAGCACGCCGGCCCGCTCGGAGAACATCTCGCCCAACGTCGCAAAAGCCAAAGGCGTGGCGATGCGGATGATCGCGGCGAGGAAGCCGACCTGAAAAATCTGCTCGAGCACCACGCTCATTTGGCTGTCCCCACGCGGCGGATGCGGTAGGCGGTGAACAGCAGTGCCACCAGCATGGCAAGCAGCGCGGTTCCCTGGATGACGTCGCTGAGGAAGGCCGGAACGCCGGTGGCCCGCGACATCGCCTCGGCACCGGTCATGACGGCGGCGAGGAAGAGCGCCGCCGGTATCACGCCAAGCGGATTGAGCCTCGCCAGCATGGCGACGACGATGCCGGAATAGCCATAGCCCGGCGAGATGTCGCTCATCACCTGGAAATGCACGCCGCCGACCTCGCCGACGCCGGCAAGGCCGGCGAGCGCGCCCGACAGCAGCGCCGTCGAGATCAGCACGCGCTCGACATGGATACCGCCATAGCGCGCCGCTTCGGGGTTCTCGCCGATGATCCTGATCCTGAAGCCGAGCGTCGTGCGCGCGATCAGGAACCAGATGACCGGCGCAGCAAGGAACGCCGCCACGACCCCAAGATGCAGCCGCGTGCCTTCGAGCAGTACCGGGAAATTCGCCGAATCCTCGATCGGCGGCGAGATCGGGTAGCCGCTGAAACTGTCTTTCCACGGACCCTCGATCAGCGCCATCAGGGCATAGAAGATGACCGAGTTGAGCAGCAGCGAGCTGACCACGTCATCAACCCTGAATTTTACGCGCAGCGTCGCGGGAATAAGCGCGACCGCAGCGCCGGCAGCCGCGCCCGCCAGGGCCATCAGCAGCATGGCGAGCAGCCCCGGCATCGGGATGGCGCCGACCGCGCAGCTCGCCACCGCGCCGGCAAGCAACTGCCCCTCGGCGCCGATGTTCCAGAATTTGGCGCGGAAGGCGACGGCGACGGCAAGTCCGGTGAAGATCATCGGCGTTGCGCGCACCAGCGTTTCGGTGATCGCATAGCTGTCGCCGAGCGACGCCGAAAACATCACGCCATAGGCCTCGATCACGCCGGCGCCGGCCAGCGCGATCAGACCGCTGCATAACACCAGCGCTGCCCCGATCGCCAGCAGCGGCAGAGCGAGATTGAACCAGGCGGGCGTGTTGGTGCGGGCTTCCAAGCGGAACATCAGCCGTGACCCTCCGCCCCGGTCATCATCAGGCCGAGCCGCGCGATGGTGGCGTCGGCGCTGGCGAGCGTGCCGACGATGCGTCCCTCGTACATTACCGCGATGCGGTCGCAGAGCATGAGCAGCTCTTCGAGATCCTCGCCGAGGACGATGATACCGCAGCCCTTGGCGCGCATGTCGAGGAACTTTTCGTGGATGAAGCGCGCCGCGCCGATGTCGAGACCGCGCGTCGGCTGCGACACGATCAGCACCTTTGGGTCGAAGGCGAGCTCGCGCGCCAGCAGCGCCTTTTGCAGATTGCCGCCGGACAGCGCTCCGGCCCGTGTCATCGGCCCGGGGCAGCGTATGTCATAGGCCTTGATCTGCGCCTCGGCGAAGGCGCGGATCGCGTCGGGCCTGAGCAGGCCGTTGCGGCTGAACGCGTCGGTGCCGATGCGCGGCAGCACCATCGAATCGGCGAGCGGCAGGTTGGTGACCAGCCCGGTCGTCATGCGGTCTTCCGGAATGCGCCCGAGACCGAGCGCCTGCACCTCGCGCGGCGAGAACCGCGAGACAATTTTGCCGGCTATGGTCATCCGGCCGGCATCGGGCGCACGAACGCCGGAGATCACCTCGGCCAGCGCCCGCTGGCCATTGCCCGAGACACCGGCAATGCCAAGGATCTCACCGGCTCGCACAGCAAGCGACACGTCACGCAGCGCCATGCCGGAATGCCGCGACGTCGAGATATCGTCGAGCGTCAGCACCGCGGCACCCGGCGTCGATGGTCCCCTGGCCGGCGGAACGATCTCGTGGCCGCACATCAGCCGCGCCATCTCCGAGGACGTCGTGCTGGCAGGCGCGTCGACACTGCCGGCAACGCGGCCATGCCGCAGCACCACGCAGCGATGGGTCAGCGCCCTGACCTCGTTGAGCTTGTGCGAGATGAAGATGATGCCGAGGCCCTGGGCCGCCATCGACCGCAGTGCCGAAAACAGCCCGTCGACCTCTGTCGGCGCCAGCACCGCCGTCGGCTCGTCGAGGATCAGCAGCCTTGCGCCGCGAAACAGCGCCTTGACGATTTCGAGACGCTGCTGCTCGCCGACCGAGAGTGCCGAGACGGGAAGGTCCGGATCGAGCGTGAGCCCGTGCTGCCGGCCGATCTCCCCCAGCCGCGCCAGCCCGCCGGCGCGATCGATCCGGCCCGACTTTCCGGGAATGCCGATCAGCAGGTTTTCCAGCACCGAAAGCCGCGGCGCCAGATGGAAGTGCTGGTGCACCATGCCGATGCCGGCGGCAAGCGCATCGGCCGAACTGTTGATCGTCACCGGACGGCCCTGAACCAGGATCTCGCCGGCATCGGGCGCATAGGCGCCGAACAGCACGTTCATCAGCGTCGTCTTGCCGGCGCCGTTTTCACCCAGCAGCCCGAGAATTTCACCGGGTGCCACGCTCAGATCGACGGCTTCGTTTGCCTTGACGGCGCCGAAGCTCTTGGAGATGCCGCGCATTTCGATGAGTGGGGCGGGCCTCGGCACGGGTGCTCCTGATCGGAATTGGCTCTACGATTCAGCTTTGATCGACGGGATGCGCCGCACCCCCCTCTGGCTTGCCGGCCATCTCCCCCTCAAGGGGGGAGATTGGATGTCACTTCGGCTTTCGCAAATCGTCAACGCTGAAGAAAAGGCGCTGTCCGCGAAGCTGCAAATCTCCCCCCTTGAGGGGGAGATGGCCGGCAGGCCAGAGGGGGGTGCGACAAGCGCCAGATCCCCAAAAAAGACAGCGCTCTAATCCGAAACCGGCGTGTTCTCGTCGACATCGACGCGGAAATTGCCGTCTAGGATTTCGGCCTTCCTCTTCTCGACCAGCTCCTTGACGTCAGCAGGCAGCGTCTTGTCGAACTTGTGGTAGGGCGCCAGAAAGGAGCCGCCCTTGGCCATGCGCGAGAAATCGCCGTAATCCTGCGCGGTGAAGACACCCGCCTTGACCAGCTTGATCGCGTGCTCGACCGTCGGATACATGTCCCAGACCGGGCCGGTGATCACCGTGTCCGGGCCGAGGCTCGACTGGTCGGACATGTTGGAGATGGCGAGGATTTTCCTCTCGACCGCCGCTTCGATGACGCCGAAGCGTTCGGCATAGATCACGTCGACGCCGGCGTCGATCTGGGCGATCGCCGCTTCCTTTGCCTTCGGCGGATCGAAGAAGGAGCCGATGAAAGCGACCTTCCTCTTGATATCAGGATTGACCTCCCTGGCACCGGCAAAGAAGGCGTTGACCAGCCGGTTGACCTCAGGAATGCCCATCGCCGCGACGGCGCCGATCGTGCCTGATTTCGACATCTTTCCGGCGATCAGGCCGGAGAGATAGGCCGGCTCGTGGATCCAGTTGTCGAAGACTGCGAAATTCGGCTCGGCCGGCCCGGCGCCGGAGCCGAACAGGAAGGCGACCTTCGGGAACTGCTTGGCGGTTCGGCGGGATTCGCGCTCGGCGGCGAAAGCATCGCCGAGAACCAGCTCATAGCCGCCTTGCGCATATTCGCGCATGACCCGGCT
Source organism: Mesorhizobium sp. M6A.T.Cr.TU.016.01.1.1 (assembly GCF_003952585.1). NCBI lineage: Bacteria > Pseudomonadati > Pseudomonadota > Alphaproteobacteria > Hyphomicrobiales > Phyllobacteriaceae > Mesorhizobium > Mesorhizobium sp. M6A.T.Cr.TU.016.01.1.1. The sequence goes on along the minus strand of NZ_CP034452.1, from coordinate 2,374,795 downwards.
GAAATCGGCCGATTGCACCTTCTCCGACCATTTGTATTCGATGCCGAGTTCCTTCTCGGCCCTCTGCAGGGCGACATGGATCTGGTGGTCCCATGGCTCCTCGATCGGCGTGGCGAAGATCGCCGCCACCTTCAGCTTCTTGTCCTGCGCCAAGGCACTGCCCGGCAGCATGGCTGCTGCCAAGCCTAGCGCGCCCAGCTCCAGCACATTGCGTCGCGAAAGTCCTTCGCGTTTCGATTGGATTTTGCTCTTCCCATTTTCCATTGCATGCCCCTCTGATTGACGCCGTGTCGAGCCGGCTGTTTCTTTGAATTATCAGCGAGGGAACTATGGAACGGCGTCCGACCTTTGTCCACATGGTCAAATTTGCCGGGAAGCTGCAGCTGGCCGCGCCTCGTGGCGGCGACCGTTGATTGCAGTTTGTTTTACAGCCTTTCCAGCGCCACGGCGATGCCTTGGCCGACGCCGATGCACATGGTGGCGAGCGCATAGCGGCCGCCGCGCTCGCGAAGCTCCAGCGCCGCGGTGCCTGATATGCGCGCACCCGACATGCCGAGCGGGTGGCCGAGCGCGATGGCACCGCCATTCGGATTGACGTGCTCCGCGTCCTCGGCAATGCCGAGTTGGCGGAGCACGGCGATGCCCTGGGAGGCAAAGGCTTCGTTGAGCTCGATGACGTCGAAATCTGTTGGCTTCAGGCCGAGCCGGGCACACAGCTTCTGCGTCGCCGGCACAGGACCGATGCCCATGATACGTGGCGCCACGCCGGCGGCCGCGCCTCCAAGAATGCGGGCGATCGGCGTCAGGCCGTATTTCTTCACCGCGGCTTCCGAGGCAACGATCAGCGCAGCGGCGCCATCGTTGACGCCCGAGGCATTGCCGGCCGTGACCGTGCCGTCTTGCCGAAACGGCGTCGGCAATTTCGCCAGCGCCTCGAACGTCGTACCGGCGCGGGGATGCTCGTCCTTCGAGACGATAACCGGATCGCCCTTGCGCTGCGGGATCGTTACGGGAGTGATCTCTTTCGCCAGCCGGCCATTGGCTTGCGCGGCGACCGCCTTGTCCTGGCTGCGCAGGGCGAAGGCATCCTGGTCCGCGCGGGAGATGGCGTACTCTTTTGCGACATTCTCACCGGTCTCCGGCATCGAATCGACGCCATACTGCTTCTTCATCAACGGATTGACGAAACGCCAGCCGATGGTGGTGTCGTGGATCTCGGCATTGCGCGAAAACGCCGTCTCCGCCTTGGGCATGACGAAGGGAGCGCGGCTCATCGATTCGACGCCGCCTGCTATCATCAGCTCCGCCTCGCCCGCCTTGATGGCGCGCGCGGCGATGATGACGGCATCCATGCCCGAACCGCAGAGGCGATTGACGGTCGAACCCGAAATCTCCTTGGGCAGTCCGGCGAGCAGTAGCGCCATGCGCGCCACATTGCGATTATCCTCGCCGGCCTGGTTGGCGCAGCCATAGACGACGTCGTCGATACCAGCCCAGTCGATGCCGGGGTTGCGCTCGACCAATGCCCTTAGGGGTATCGCGCCAAGATCGTCGGCTCGGACCGACGCCAACTGCCCACCAAAGCGCCCGATCGGCGTGCGGATGTAGTCGCAGATATAGGCCTCGGCCATCTATGCAGCTTTCTCTTTTCCGGTTTCCTTATACGCCGCCCTGCTACGGTCCCGCCCGCTTTCGCTCAGTGCTTGATACGGTCGCGCATCGCATACCAGAGCATGCCGAGCACATAAAGCGGACCGCGCAGCGCCGTGCCACCAGGAAACGGCATTGGCCTCAGCGTCGAAAACAGATCCAACCGCGAAGCGTCGCCGGTGATCGCCTCGGCGAGCAGCTTTCCCGACAGCGTCGACAGGATCACGCCCTTGCCGGAATAACCATGCGCAAAATAGACCTCGCCATAGTGGCCGACATCCGGCAGGCGCGATGTCGTCACCGAGACGAGCCCGCCCCAGGCATGGTCGATGCGGCGACCGCGCAATTGCGGAAAAGTGTTTTCCATATGCGGCCGCACGAAGCCAGCAATGTCGGCTGGCGGCGACGGCGTGTAGCGCTCGCCGCCACCGAACAGCAGGCGGCCATCCGCCGACAGCCGGTAGTAGTTGACCACGAAGCGCGTGTCGGAAACGGCCACATTGCTTGGGATGACGTCGCTCGTGTCGTCCAGCGGCTCGGTCGCGATGATGTAGTTGCCGACCGGCATGATGCGGCTGTTGACGCGCGGCTCGAGCCCCTGGAGCAGGGCGTCGCCAGCCAGCACGACATGCCTAGCCCGGACCGAGCCCTTGGCCGTCGAAACCCGGATGGAAGGTTGCCGCTCCAGCCGCAGCGCCACCGAATTTTCGTGGATGGTGACGCCCGCCGCTGCCGCCGCGCGGGCAAGACCCAGCGTATAGTTCAGCGAATGCATATGGCCGCCGAGCTTCTCGTACATCGCGCCGTGATAGGGCGTGTTTACCATTCCGCGCGCCTGCGCTGCCGACAGCATCTCGATGTCATGAAAATTTATCACGGTGGCAAGGCACTCGGCCTCTTCTTCGAGGTCGCGCAGGTCGGAGCTATTGACCGCACCGGCGAGGTGGCCGGTCAGCCGGAGGTCGCAATCGATGGCGTGGCGCTCGATCAGGTCGAGCACCAGCCCGCGCGCCTCGAAGGCGAGGTCGAACAGCGCCCGCGCCCGTTCGGGCCCATAAAGCTTGACCAGACCCTTGGCGCCCTTGCGCAGGCCGGGGATGATCTGGCCGCCATTGCGCCCGGACGCGCCCCATCCGATCTTGCCGCCCTCCAAGAGCACGACCTTCAGCCCGCGCTCGGCGGCATGAAGAGCCGCGGACAGGCCGGTGCAGCCGCCGCCGACCACCACCAGATCGGCGTCAACGTCGCCTTGCAGCGCCGGATGATCCGGAGCCGGATTGGCCGTCGCGACATAATAGGACTTGCCGATATCCAGGCCGGAGTTGAAGCCCATCATCAAACCTTGAGCAGCAGATGGTCGCGTTCCCAGCTCGTGACGACGCTCTGGAACAAGTCGAGTTCGACGCTTTTGACGCGCAGATAGGTCTGGAAGAAATCCTCGCCGAGCAACTCCCGGACCGGACTGCACGCGGCGAAACGGTCGAGCGCCTCCTCCATGGTTTTCGGCAGCGTGCTCTTGCTGCGATAGGCGTTGCCCGATGCCTCTGGCGAGCGCGAGAGCTTTTCCTCGACGCCGAGATAGCCGCAGAGCAGCGAGCCGGCCATCGCCAGATAGGGATTGGAATCGGCGCCGGGCAGCCGGTTTTCCACCCGACGGGCGGCGCGCCCACCGGCCGGCACGCGCAGGCCGCAGGAGCGGTTGTCATGCGACCACTCGATGTTGGCCGGCGCGCTGTGGTTCGGCCGGATGCGGCGGAACGAATTCACGTTCGGTGCAAACAGCGGCATCACCTCGGGAATGTATTTCTGCAGGCCGCCGATGAAATGCCCAAACATATCGGTGTCGGCATCATCACGCCCGGCAAACAGCGTATTCCCGGCCTCGTCGATGACCGACATGTGGAGATGCATGGAGCTGCCGGCTTGTGCTGCGATCGGCTTGGCCATGAAGGTTGCATGCATGCCGAATTCCTGTGCGGCCTGGCGCGTCAACCGCTTGAACAGCAGCACCTTGTCGGCCAGCGGCAGCGCGTCGCCATGCAGGAAATTGATCTCGAGCTGCGCCGTGCCCGATTCATGGATCAGCGTGTCGAGCGGCAGCCCGGCCTTTGCGGCGTAGTCGTAGAGTCGCTGGATCACCGGCTCGAACTCCTCCAGCGCCGCCATGTCGTAGGGGTGCTGCACGGTTTCGGAGCGGCCATTGCGCCCGACCGGTGCTGTCAGCGGCCGATCAGGATCGGGATTGGGCGCGGTCAGGTAGAATTCGAGCTCAGGCGCCACCACCGCCCGCCATCCGCGCTGGCGATAGAGATCAAGCACGGCCCTTAGGACATGACGCGGCGAGGCCATCCACGGCCGATCGTCCATGTGAAACGCATCGGCAAAGACATAGGCTCTGCCTGCTCCGGCGCCAGGCGCAAGGCAGAGCGTCGCAACATCCGGCACCATCCGCATATCGGGGTCCTGGTAGCCAAAACCCTCGTCGTTGGAACCGGAATAGCGGCCGTCGATGCAGACCAGGAAGGCGCTGCTCGGCAGATAGAGCGCGCGATCCTCGAGTGACTTCAGCAGCTTGGCCGTCGGCAAGGTCTTGCCGCGCAACACGCCATTCACGTCCGGCACCAGGCACTCGACTTCCCTGATCCCCTGCTGCTCCAGCCATCCTTTCGGATCCTCCATTGGGGTCATTTCAGGTGCATCCGTTGTTGTGGTCTTGAGCATCAGGTCACGTCCTTACAAGGGCGAGAATGGCTTCGGCGGCGGCGTCCGTTCCCGGCGCCCGTGCCATGGTGGCGGCATTCTCCTTGAGACGAAAGCGCATTTCGCCGTCGGCCATTAGGCCAAGGATGGCATTTTCAAGTTCATCGTCGCTCCAGCCATCGCGGCTGAGGTGGCGGCCGACGCCGGTTTCCTCGGCACGTTGCGCATTGTCGTGCCCGTCCCAGCAATAGGACATGATCAGCGACGGCACGCCGAAACGCAGCGCTTCGCAAAAGCTGTTGTTGCCGCCGTGATGGATGAAGAGGTCGGATTTCGCAACAACCGATGGCTGCGGAAACCAGGCATCGAGATAGACATTGTCCGGAACCGCGCGATAGGTGTCGCGCAGACCGCCGACATTGACGATGAAGCGGGCCGGAAGCCGGTCGAACACGGCGAGCATGCGCTCGATCAGCCCGACATCCATGGCGCCCAGGCTGCCGAAGCTGAGATAGACCAGCGGCCCGTCATTACGCGGAAACACCGGCACATCGAACGGCCCTTCCGAGCGGACGCAGCCTTCGAGATAGACGAAGCGGGCCGGGTCGAGCGGCTCGGCGCGTTCCCGCCGCACGATCGTCGGGGTCAGCAGCAGATTGAGGTCGGGCGAAGCTTCGAGAAAAAGACCCTTCGGCAAGGACGCAAGATCGGCATCCGCCCGAAGCCGGTTGAACCGGTCATGGGCCGGAGCGACCGCTGCCAGATAGCGGGCCTCGAAGGCCGCGCGGCTCGGATCGTCGGCGGCGAGACCGGACAGATAGGGAGGCACATCGGGGTCGGGCAACTCGGTCTCGGCGCAGGAGACGACGCGCACCCATGGGCAGCCGGCGGAAGCCAGCGCCGGAAACATGATGACATTGTCGAGCACGACCGCGTCCGGCTTCAGCCGCGCCAGCAATTGGCGCAGCGGCGCCTCGGCATTGACGGCGGTGTCGACAATCGCTTCCCAGGTCGGGGCGACGTAGGTCTCGAGCTGGTCGATCGGGCTCAGCCTGAAATGCGGCAGATGCCGGCGCACGAAAGCCTGCCAATAGCTCTGGCGTTCGCTGTCGGTCAGCGGCTCGTCGGTCGGCAACTGGTATTCCTGAAAACCATAGTCGGCAAACACGCCGGAGAAGCCGGCATGGCAGATGAACACCGGCCGGGCGCCACGAGCGCGCAAGGCCTGCGCGATGCCGACGCAATTGAGCGCCGCGCCAAAGCTCGCTTCGGGAAACAGCGCGATGGTCGGGCTGGCTTTGCGCGTCACTATGGTCCTCGTCAAGCCGGCCGGCTGATCATGCCGAACAATGCGGGGGCCCCGCGACTGGCCGCCTGCGGCCGCTGGCTGCGGGAAAGCCGCAAGTGGACGCGAAGCAGGTCGGCCGCAACCTCATACTGCCGGCTTTCCAATTGGTCGAGTATGGTCAGGTGCTCGCGCAGCGACTGCTTCAGCCGGAAGACGTTGACGCCGGCATAGGTCCCTGGCAGCCGGCGCAGCCTGAGATGGTCGGACAGCGCGTCGGTGACGAACCGGTTGGCGGCGCCATCGGCGATTAGGCCGTGAAAGTCGATGTCCAGGCGCTGGAACTCTTTGGTGTCGAATGCGGCATCGGGCAGCGACAGCAGTGCTTCCATGCCCTGGCGCAATGCCGCCGCGCGGGTCCCGTCCAGCCGGAAGCCAGGCGCCAGAATGGCGGCAGGTTCGAGCAGCAGGCGGAACTCGTAGCTTTCCCCTTGTGCCTCCGGATCATCGGGCGCCCGCCTGAACAGCCAGGACTGACCCGGCGCGCGGTCCAGAAGATTTTCATCTGTCAGTTTCTTTAACGCTTTTAGTACCGTCTTCCGCTCGGCATCATACCGCCGCATCAGCGCGCCGATGGTCACCGTCTGATCCAGCCGGCGCGCCGACCGATCACGCAGGATCATCTCCGCGAGCTCGTCCTCCTCGGTAACAGGCAGATCGGTGGCAAGAGTCGCCTGGCTGGTTAGGTCCACCGCAAGGCGGTAGCCCGATTCAGCCTCCCAGCGCACGACGCCTTTTTCGGTGAGCAGGCGCAATGCGGCCCGCACCGGAGTCCGCGAAACGTTGCAGAGAGACGCGATCTGCTGTTCCGGAAGATGAGCACCGGCTTCGAAGCCGCGTTGCCGGGCCACATCCAGGATGCGCTGAGCGAGATCGAGATGGTTGGTGCGCGGTCGTCTGGCAGCGGCTTGCATGGCGATTTCTCATGAACGGACTTGACCGCTGCGGCTTGACCGATCGCCCTTGCAGACACAATCGGCCAGGTTTCGCAGCGATTTTCCAAATTATGGATTGACGTACTTTTTTCTGCAATAGTACTGTCAGGTCAATCGGCAATAAAAAGACCGGGGAACAGGATCGAAGCGGCGGCATGGTCGCAAGCGCTGGTCCGACGATTGATTGAATTCGACGATCAACCAGAATGGGAGTCTGTCATGACCGCCTCAACCCGCCTGCGCCATCCGTTAAAGATATCTTCGATTGCGCTTGGCCTCGCCCTGGCGCTGTCGGCGCCGGCTTCTGCCGCCGACCTCGTCATTTCCAACTGGGATGGCTACATGGCGCCGGATGCCATGGCCGCCTTCAAGGCCGCGACCGGCGTTTCCGGTGAGGTCGTCGTCCACGCCACCAATGAGGAGATCATGGGCAAGCTCGTCGCTTCGGGCGGTAAGGGCTATGACGTGGTCTTCGTCTCCTCGCCCTTCGCCGAAGTGCTGAACAAGCTCGGCCTGATCGAGACGATCGACCACGCCAAGATCCCCAACCTCGCCAATCTTTATCCCGAGGCGGCGAAGCTGCCGCACGACGCCGGCAACAATTTCTCCGTGCCTTACACCTGGGGCACCACCGGCCTCTGCTACCGTTCGGATCTGGTCAAGACCGAGCCGGCGAGCTGGAACGATCTTCTCGCCCCATCCGATGCGCTCAAGGGCAAGACCACCATGCTGGCGACCGACCGCTGGCTGCTTGCCGCCGGCCAGCTCGCCAAAGGCTATTCTGTCAACGAGACCGATCCGGCCAAACTCGCCGAGGTCAAGGACCTGCTGATCTCGGCCAAGAAGACCTTGCTCGCCTATGACGACACCACCTTCTATTCGAAGCTGGTCTCGGGCGAGGCGCTGATGGTGCAGGCATGGGATGGCTGGTGCAATTATGGCATCGCCGAGAAGCCTGAGATCAAATACGTCATCCCCAAGGAGGGTTCGGACCTGTGGGTCGACACGATGGTGGTGATGAAGGCGTCAGCCAACAAGGACGCCGCGTTCCAATTCATCAACTTCATGCTGGACGCCAAGAACCACGCCTGGGCGGCCCAGAACATCGACTACAAGGTGCCAAACAAGCCGGCCATGGAAAGCCTGCCGGCCGATTTCCTTGCCAAGTTTCCCAATATGGGCATGCCGGTGGCCGAGCTCGTCAAGTTCGAGCAGTTGCGTGACGTCGGCGACGCCCAGCGCGACTATTCAAAGATCGTCAGCGAGATCAAGGCCGCGCAGTAAAATCGATTACTGGAAGTCAACTTGCGTTCCTTCACGCCCCCCTCTGGCCTGCCGGCCATCTCCCCCTCAAGGGGGGAGATTGGCTGTGGCGTCGCTTTCGCCAATCTTCAATATTTGAAGGTAAGCGAGAGGTTGGAACTGCTAATCTCCCCCCTTGAGGGGGAGATGGCCGGCAGGCCAGAGGGGGGTGCGACTTGACGCAACCTTCCCGCTCCTCGTTGCTGATGGCGCCTGCGCTGGCCTGGCTCACTGCCTTGATGGTGGTGCCATGTGCGCTGGTGCTGGCGCTCGCCTTCTTCCGGCGCGGCATCTATGGCGGCATCGAATACACCTTCACGCTGGAGAATTTCGGGCTGGTGTTCGACCCGCTCTATGCCGGCATCTTCCTCAACTCGGCACGCATCGCCGGCACGGCAACCCTGATCGCGGTGGTGATCGGCTATGCCGCTGCCTATGCGATCGCGGCAGCACCGCGCCGGTGGCAGCCGGTGTTCCTGTTCTTCGCTGTCTTGCCGTTCTGGTCCAACTACCTGATCCGCACCTACGCCTGGATCGTGCTGCTCAACCGCGAGGGCCTGATCACCCAGCTCTTGCGCTGGCTTGGCTACACCGGCGAGCCGCCGTCGATGCTTTATACCGAAGGCGCCGTCATCGCCGGTCTGGTTTACAATTATTTACCCTTCGTCATCCTGGCCTGCTACGCGCCGCTGTCGCGGCTCAACCCGGAGCTCGCTGAAGCCTCGCGCGACCTTGGCGCTTCGGCCATGACAACATTTCGCCGGGTCATTCTGCCGTTGACGGTGCCGGGTATCGCCGCCGGGGCGGTTTTCGTCTTCGTGCTGTCGATCGGCAATTTCGTCACGCCGGCGCTGCTCGGCGGCGGCCGCTTCCAGATGATCGGCAATCTCGTCTACGACCAGTTCCTGACCGCCAATGACTGGCCCTTCGGCGCGGCGCTGGCGATGGCGCTGATCGCTATAATGCTGCTGGTGCTGACCGCGCAGGCTTTGGCCGCAGATCGCGCCGCTGGCCGTATCGCCGAAGCGAAAGGAGGCGCCGATGGCTGAGCGTTCCCCCGCCACGCGTCGCACGCTCTGGCTCGTGCTTTCGTTCGTCTTCGCCTTTCTCTACATCCCGATCGCCGTGCTGGTGGCGCTGTCCTTCAACCAAGGCGGGCTGCCGACCGTCTGGTCGGGCTTTTCGCTGAAATGGTATGCCTCGCTCGCCGGAAACGCCGCGATCCTTTCCGCCGCCCTTAACACGCTGATCGTGGCGCTTGTCTCGACGGCAATCGCCACGCTGCTCGGCACGCTGCTGGCCATCGGCGTCGAAATGCGCCGGCAGTATGGAAGAGGCCTCGAGGCGCTGATCTTTGCGCCGATGATCATTCCCGACATCGTGCTGGCGATCGCGCTGCTCAGCTTCTTCTCCATGCTCGATTTCACCCTGGGCCTGCACACCATCATCCTCGCCCATGTCGTGTTCAACCTCGCCTTCGTCTGCTCGGTGGTGCGCGCCCGGCTGAAAAGCTTCGACTGGTCGATCGTCGAGGCGTCCGCCGATCTCGGCGCTACCGCGCTCACCACCTTCAGGCGGGTGACATTGCCGGTCATCCTGCCGGCGGTGGTCGCCGGCGCGCTGCTCGCCTTCACCCTGTCGGTCGACGAGTTCATCATCGCTTTCTTCACCGCCGGCGCCGGCCGCGCCTCGACCACGCTGCCGATGCAGATCTATTCGATGATCCGCTTCGGCATCACGCCGGAGATCAATGCATTGGCGACTATCGTCATGGCGGTCTCGATCACCGCGTTGACCCTGTCGCAGCGGCTCAACCGCGGGGTCATCGGCCAATGAACGAGCCCCGCACGCTGCTGGCGATCGACAAGGTGTCGAAGAACTTCGGCCGGGTGACCGCCGTCGACGGCATATCGCTCGACATCCGCGAGAACGAGTTCTTCGCCCTGCTCGGACCTTCGGGCTGCGGCAAGACCACGTTGCTGCGCATGCTGGCCGGCTTCGAGACACCCAATGAAGGTCGCATCCTGCTCGACGGGCGCGACATCGCCAGGACCCCGCCCAACAAACGGCCGGTCAATCTGATGTTTCAGTCCTATGCGCTGTTTCCGCATATGAGCGTCAGGGCCAATGTCTCCTACGGCCTCGAAATGGAACGCTTGCCGGCAAAGGAAATCCGCTCCCGTGTCGACGCCATCCTGGCGACGACCGAGCTCGTCGCCTTCGCCGACCGCAAGCCGGAGCAATTGTCGGGCGGGCAGAAACAGCGGGTCGCGCTTGCCCGAGCGCTGGTCAAGCGGCCGCGGCTGCTGCTGCTCGACGAGCCGCTCGGCGCGCTCGATAAGAAATTGCGCGGCGCCATGCAGCTGGAGCTGAAGCGCCTGCAGCACGAGGTCGGCATCACCTTCGTCATCGTCACCCATGACCAGGAGGAATCGCTCGTCATGGCTGACCGCATGGCGGTGCTGAGGGACGGCAAGCTGCTGCAATGCGATACACCGCACGCGGTATACGAGTATCCGGCCGATCGTTTCGTTGCCGACTTCATTGGCGTTATGAATTTCGTGCCGGGCAAGGCCGCCAGCGACGGCGTGTTGGCAGCGGATGGCACACGGATCGTCGGCACAGTTCCCGCAACACTTTCGCCCGGCGCTGCGGCGGTTGCTTCGGTGCGGCCCGAACGCATCCGGCTGTTCCCGTCGCCAGAAACGGCCAACCGTGTTGCCGGCACCGTCGAGGCGTTGGCCTATCAGGGGCTCGACCTGCAGCTGCATGTCCGCACCGCTCTGTCGCCAAAGCCGTTCCTGGTGCGCGTCACCGCCGACGCCGCTGACCGGCGCCCGGTCTCGTCAGGCGATGCAGTCGAGCTCGGCTGGGATGCCGCCGACGTCAGAATTTTCGCAGATTGATCGAAGGAGAAGCTTTCATGGCGCAGAAGACGATCGCGTTTTTTCCGGAAGCGGCCTATGGCCCGGCGCTCAATTCCGTCGGCATCGCCCAGGCAGTCGAGGCGCGCGGCCATAGAGCGGTGTTCCTGTCGGATCCCGGCTTTATCGACGTCTACAAGGGCTATGGCTTCGAAGCCCATCCGGTGAACCTTTCCGAGCCGATGCCGCCCGAACAGATGGCCAAGTTCTGGGAAGACTTCATCAACGGCCATATCCCGAACTTCCGCAAGTCGCCCTATGACCAGGTCGACAATTACGTGAAGGATTGCTGGACGGCGATCGTCGACAGCGCCAAATGGGCTGAGAAGGACCTGCCCGGTGTGCTTGCGACGATCAAGCCCGATGTCATCTGCGTCGACAACGTCATCCTGTTTCCGGCGATCAAGCAGTATGGCAAGCCGTGGGTGCGCGTCATCTCCTGCTCGGAGAACGAGATCGAGGACGAGGACATCCCGCCGCATCTGTCCGGCTGCGGCGAGAACGACCACGCCTGCCATCAGCGCTATCGCGACCATTTCAACACGGTCATCAAGCCGATCCACGACGACTTCAACGCGTTCTTGATTGCCAACAACGAAGCGCCTTATCCGATCGGCCAGTTTTTCGAGGCCTCGCCCTACCTCAATTTGCTGCTCTATCCCGAGGCGGCAAAGTTCAAGCGCCGCCATCCGCTCGACCCGGCAAAATTCCAGTATCTGGAAGGCTGCGTGCGGCAGGAGAAACCCTACACGGTGCCGACTTGTACGAAGAATAACGACGGGCCGCTGCTCTATGTTTCCTTCGGCAGCCTTGGCGCCGGTGATGTCGACCTACTGAAGCGCATTATCGCGACGCTAGGCAAGACGCGCTACCGGGCGCTGGTCAATGTCGGCGGCTACAAGGACCAGTACGCGCAAGTGCCCGAAAACGTCATCGTCGAGAGCTGGTTTCCACAGCCCTCGGTCATCCCGCAGGTCGATGCGGTGATCCACCATGGCGGCAACAACTCATTCACCGAGTGCCTCTATTTCGGCAAGCCGGCGATCATCATGCCCTATGTCTGGGACGGCCACGACAACGCGACGCGGGTCGAGGAAACCGGCCACGGCTTCGGCATGCCGCGCTACGACTGGAGCGACGCCGCGCTGATCGCGAAGATCGAAACCTGCCTGACGGACCCCAAGATGAAGGCCAAGCTGGCGAAAACCTCGGCGCAGATGCAGTCGCAGAACGGCCCGGAGAAAGCGGCGGGGCTGTTGGAGCAACTTCTATGAGCGCGATGTTTGACGTGCGGAGCCAAGGCACCCCCCTCTGGCCTGCCGGCCATCTCCCCCTCAAGGGGGGAGATTGGATGTCACCTCGGCTTTCGCCAATCACCAACATCGCAGGAGTGAACAGGGCGCCGAAGCTGCTAATCTCCCCCCTTGAGGGGGAGATGTCCGGCAGGACAGAGGGGGGCGCCGTAGAGCGAAGCCATCTCGAAAATGAGCGTCGAACCGGAGCACCCGCATGACCTGCTCCGCGCCGCATCTCCACCAGGCCTCGACCCGCACCGACCTTGTCGACTGGGGCGCACAGCCGGATATGCTGGAAGGCGCGTCCCACTCCACCGGCAGGCTCGCCCACAAGGGACCGAACAACCAGCCGGAATCCGGCATTTGGGTCTGCACGCCCGGCCGCTGGCGTCTGGCGATTCCGCGCGACGAATTGTGCCATTTCGTTGCCGGCCGCGCGACCTACAGATCGGACGACGGCGAGGTGATAGAAATCTCCGCCGCCACGCTTGTCATGTTCCCGGCCGGTTGGACCGGCGAATGCACCGTCCATGAGACCATCCGCAACGTCTACATGCTGGCCTGACTCACGCCTGCCGCACTGGAGCTTCACGAAATGCCAACGCCAATCATGAAATCGCCGCTCGCCATCACCGACCTCGTCGACTGGGGCGTTATCCCCACCATGATCGCCGGCGAATCCCGCACCTCCGGCAAGCTGCTGCACAAGGGGCCGGAGGGCCGCTCCGAATGCGGGCTGTGGGTCTGCACCCCAGGCAAATGGCACTGCCATGTCACCCGCGACGAGTTCTGCCATTTCCTCGAGGGCCGCTGCACCTATGTCCACGAATCCGGCGAGGTGATCGAGATCGAGCCGGACACGGCGGCGTTCTTTCCGCAGGACTGGAAGGGCGTCTGCACCGTCCATGAGACCATCAAGAAGGTCTACATGATCCGCTGAGCGGGGTTGAAAGGAAGACCATGGAATTCTCCGCTGACCGGCCGGCCTTCTTCGTCAATCCGGATTATCGGCCGATGGCCGGCACAAGAAAGCCGGTGATCGACCCGGCGACGCTCGAAACCGTCGGCGCGATCGCGACTGCAACCGATGGCGAGATCGACGCCGTGCTGACCGCGGCGACCAAGGCGCAAGCGGCATGGAAAAAGCTCGACGCCAAGAGCCGTGCCAGACATCTGCATGCAGTAGCCAATGCCATCGAGGCGGCCGATTTCACGCGTTGCGCCGAGCTGATGGTGCGCGAGATGGGCAAGCCTTATCCGGAAGCAATTGGCGAGATCGCCAATTGCGCGCCGATCTTCCGCTACTACGCCGAGATGGCGCGTGACGATGCCGGCAAGATTGCCGGCACGACGCAGGCCGGTTCGTTCCAGTACGCGCGCTACGAGCCTTACGGCACCTCGGTGCACATCATGCCCTACAATTTCCCCATCCTGTTGATGTGCTGGACCGTCGCCGCTTCGCTCGCCGCCGGCAATGCCTGCGTGATCAAGCCGGCCGAAGCGACGACATTGTCGACGCTGGATTACATGGCCGTGTTCCGCTCCTTGCCGGAGGGCCTGGTTTCCTGCCTGCCGGGCGGGGCGGCCACCGCGCAGGCGCTGATCGCTTCGGACCGTACCCACGCGGTCGCCTTCACCGGCTCGGTCGCCGCCGGCAAGGCTGTCGCCGTCGCCTGCGCCGAACGCATGAAGCCGTGCGTTATCGAGGCGGGCGGCAGCGATCCGCTGATCATCAGCCAACACGCTCCGCTTGATATAGCGGCGGCCGGCAGCGTCACTGCCGCGTTCCATCTTACCGGCCAGGTCTGCACCTCGGCCGAACGGTTTTTCGTCGTTGATGCCGTTCACGACCGTTTTGTCGAGCTGTTTGCGCGGAAGACACGTGCGCTGCGCATCGGCAACGGCTTGGACAAGACCGAGATCGGGCCGCTGGTCAGCGAGGCGGCGCGGGCGAAAGTCATGCGTCTGGTCGACGATGCGATCCGCAGCGGCGCCAAGGCGGTCACCGGCGGGCGCATTCCGCCGGCGCACAATGTCGGCTGGTTCTACGAGCCGACGATCCTGACCGGCGTCACATCAGACATGGCGATCGTGCGCGAAGAGTGTTTCGGACCGGTCGCCGCGATCTGCCGGGTCAAGGATTTCGACGAGGCGATAGAACTTGCCAATGACAGCCCGTTCGGGCTCGGCGCCTCGGTCTTCACCACCGACCTTGCCGAGGCGCATGAGGCCGCGGAACGGCTCGAAGCCGGCATGGTCTGGGTCAACAATCCGCTGATCGACAATGACGCGCTGCCTTTCGGCGGCTGGAAGGCGTCGGGCCTTGGCCGCGAGCTTGGACGCCAGGGGCTCGATGCCTTCCGCCGTTCGAAGATGGTGATCATCGACCATAAGCCGGCGATCCAGGACTGGTGGTATCCTTATCCCGACAGCTGGTTTCGCGAGGCCGGCGGCCGCAAGCACGTATGAGGTGCGAACGGCTGCGTCAGCCGATGCTCTCGCCGCCGTCGATCACCAGCGCCTGGCCGGTCATGAAGGACGAACGATCGGAGACGAGGAACAGGATCGCTTCGGCTATTTCTTCCGCCGCGGCCCAGCGCTGCATGGGAATCTTGGTGCGGACATAGCGCTCGATCGCATCCCGCCCGCCCATCTGAGCGATGAACGGCTCGTTGAACGGCGTGTCGACCCAGCCCGGACAGAGCGCGTTGATGCGGACATTGTGCTTGGCATAGTCGAGCGACATCTGCCGGGTCATCGCCACCACGGCATGTTTTGAGGTTGCGTAGGCGATCATCTCGCGGTCATAGAACACACCCGAATTCGAGGCCGTGTTCACGATGACACCGCCGCCCTGTTCGATCATCGCCGGCATGACGAGCCTGGCGGCGAGGAACTGCGCCCGCACGTTGATCCGCCACGAGGCATCCATGCCGTCGACGCCGACTTCGGTCAGCGTGCCGCCGACCTGGACGCCGGCGTGATTGTGCAGGATGTCGATCCGACCATGTTTACCCAGCGTTCCAGCGATGAGCTGCTCGACCGCCGCGTCGTCGCCGACATCGGTGGCGACCGCCTCGGCCCGTCCACCGGCGGCACGGATGTCGAAAGCCGTGGCTTCGCCGGCAGCCTGATCCCTGTCGGCGATCACCACCACCGCGCCTTCCCTGGCCATGATCATGGCACCGGCGCGCCCGATGCCCGACCCGGCGCCGGTCACCACGGCGATGCGATCTTTCAGAATCATGATGCGACTTTCAGTTTGATGGTTTGCGTTGGCGCAATTGCCATTGGGCAAGCACCACAAGCAGAACGGAGGCGACGAGGACGATCGTCGCGATGGCGTTGATTTCCGGCGTCACGCCGCGCCGGATCGAGGCAAAGACATAGATCGGCAATGTCGTCTGCGCGCCGGCGACGAAGAAGGCGACGATGAAATCGTCGAAGGAGAAGGTGAAGGCGAGCAGGAAGCCGGCGATCACCGCTGGCATGATCTGCGGCAACACGATGCTGCGGAACGTCGTCAGCGGAGTGGCGTAAAGATCGCTCGAGGCCTCGACCAGATTTCGGTCGAGGCTGCCGAGGCGTGTGCCGACGATCATCGCCACCAGCGCCATCGAAAACAGGCCGTGCGCGGCGATGATCGAGCCGTAGCCGAGCGCCAGGCGTGGCGGCTGGTCATTCGGCCACAGCGACGCGAGAAACGGATTGAGGACCCCAAATAGCTGGACGAGCGCGACCAGCGTCGAGATGCCGATGACGACGCCCGGAACGACGATCGCAGCACCCAGGAGCGCATCGAAAACGGCGCGTGTCCGCGCACCGACACGCGCCAAGCCAAGCGCCGCCGCCGTGCCGCACAGTGCTGCGAGCAAGGCGCTGGTGGTGGCAATGAACAGGCTGTTCTTCAGCGCTTCGACCAGGAACGGGTTCGACAGCGCCTTGCCATACCATTGCACCGAGAAGCCGGTGAACTCACTGGCGTGGCGGCCCGCATTGAAGGAGAACAGCACCACCAGCGCGATCGGCAGGTAGAGAAATGCGAAGACCGCGACGACGAAGGCGCGCATCAGATCAGGTCCACCCGGCGGGCACCCGAAAGCCGGGTCGAAATGCGGTTGGCGACAAGCAGCACCACCACCGAAACCAGAACCAGCGTGATCGCGATTGCCGATCCGAACGGCCAGTTGCGTGATTGCAGGAACAGATCGACCAGCGCGTTGCCGATGAAGAAGACCTTGCCGCCACCGAGCAGCGTCGGGATCAGATATTCGCCGAGCAGCAGGATCATGACCAGCGAGAAGCCGGTCATCACACCTGGCAGCGACAGCCGCAGCGTCACGCCTAGGAATGTCGAGATCGGCGTGGCGCCGAGATCCGCGGAGGCTTCCAGCAGCCGGCGATCGAGCCGCTCGAGGCTGACATAGATCGGCAGGATCATCAGCGGCAGATAGCCATAGACGATGCCGAGCAGGACCGCGCCCGGCGTGTTGATCAGCCGCACATCGTCAAACCCGACATAGGCCAGCAATGCCGGGATGCCGCGCCCGCCCAGAACATACATCCAGGCGTAGGTTCGCATCAGAAGGCTGGTCCAGAACGGGATGACGACGAGCGCAAGCAGGATCAGCCGCCACCGCTCCGGCGCGCGCAAGGCGAGGTAATAGGCGACCGGATAGGCGACGAGGAGACAGGCCAAGGCGCCTGCCGGCGCCAGCACCATCGTGTTCCAGAAGGCAGTCGCCCGTGCCGGAAGATTGGCATATTGCGCAAAGGTGAAAGCGGCCTGATAGCCGCCTTCAGGCGCCCGCTCGCCGACGCTGAAGACGGCGATCGCGACAAACGGCAAGACCAGAAACACCACCAGCCACGCGGTTGCTGGACCGAGCAGCAGCGCGGTCAGCAGATTATGACGAAGGACATTGCTGCGCATTGAAAACCGCCCCGGTGCCGGCGGACATCTGCCCGCCGGGTGAGTTGTCTGCATCGGACCTAGGGCCCGCCCGGTTCAAGCCGACTTGAAGCGGGCCATCAGTTCGGCCCGGGCCGGATCGGTCAGCGTCGCAGCCGCACCGAACTCCAGCGGAGATAATAGTTCGGCCGCCGGGTAGAGGATCGGATTGTCCAGCACCTCCTTAGGCAGCAGCGCATTGACCCGCGCGTCGGTGGAAGGCGCGCCGTTGGCCAGGTGCTCCTTGACCGCGACTTTCGGGTCCATCAGGTAGTTGAGCAGGGCATAGCCGGCGGGCTTGTTGGGCGCATCTTTCGGAATGGCGTAGAAGTCGGTCCAGATCTCGCCGCCCTCCTTGCCAAGCACATAAGCGATCTCGGGAATGTCGCGGTGGAGCTGCGCCCCGTCATTGGTCCAGCACATCGTCATCCAGGCGTCGCCGGCACGCATCGACGGCTGATAATCGCTGGAAACCGCGAACAGATGCGGCTTGACCTTCAGCAGCAATTCTTCCGCCTTGGCGAGCTCGTCCGGCTTCAGCGAGTTGAACGAGAAACCGAAATATTTCAGCGCATTGCCGATCGTGGTGAGCTGGTAGTCATGGACCATGGTCCGGCCGTCGCCGGCCGCCATGGCCGTGTCCCAGAATTCCTTCCAACTCGTGATCGGCTTGGTCAGCTTCTTGGTGTTGACGGCAAATCCGGTGGTGCCCCAATTCTTCGGCACAGCGTAGGTCGCGCCGTCGATCGTGCCTTCCCCAGTGAAGCGCGCGTCCTGTTGCGAGCCGTCGAAATTGGAAAGCTTGGCCATGTCGAGCGCTTCGATGATGTTGAGCTTCTTGTAGGTGGAGATCGTGTAGTTGGTCGGCACGAAAAGGCTCCAGCCCGAGGCGCCAGCCTGCAGCTTGGCCAGCATCTCCTCGTTTGACCCGAACACATTGACCTCGACAGCAACGCCGGTCTCCGCCTTGAAATTCTCGAACGTCGCCGGGTCATGATAATTGGGCCAGGTGGCGATCGACATGCGGTCGCCAAGACCCTCCTGGGCGAAGGCGGGCGAGGGCATGATGCCGAGTTCGCGGGCCATCACCGCCGTTGCCACGCCAAGACCGGTGAGGCCAAGGAACTCACGGCGGCCGATCGAACCGCGCTTGAGGCGCATCAATTGGTCGACGAATTTTTCGGGGTTTATCGGCAGTCCGTCACGATATGATTTCGACATGTTTGTTTTCCCTCTGGTTGGTCCCGTTGTTCTTGGGGTCCGGGAACGCGAGCGGCGTTCCTGATGTAAAGCCGATGGCGACGGGTTCACCCGGCTTGAAGAGATTTCGACCGCCGATCAGGTGATCGGCCTTGGCGAGCAGCGTTCCGATACCGCCGACCTCGATCGCATATTCCGCGGTCGAGCCAAGAAAGATCCGGTTGCGGACAATGCCGTTCAGCCGACCGCTTCCCGGCGCGCCGAGGCTTAGGGCTTCAGGACGCAGGCTGACGGCAACGGCTTCGTCCTGGCGCAGCGAAGTCCGTTTGCGCGCGGCAATGACGGTGCCGTCGGCAAGCGCCACCTCGACGAGGTCGCCCGAGTGCCCGGCGACCTTGCCGTGCCGCTCAACAGATTGGTCTTGCCGACGAAGTCGGCGACGAAGAGGTCGGCGGGCTCGTCATAGATTTCGCTTGGCTGCCCGATGCGCCCGCCATTCATGACGCAGACGAAATCGCTCATCGACAGTGCTTCTTCCTGATCGTGCGTGACAAGGACGAAGGTGATGCCGATCTCGCGCTGCAGGTTCTGCAGCTCTATCTGCATGTCGGTGCGCAGCTTCTTGTCGAGCGCCGCCAGCGGCTCGTCGAGCAGCAGCACCGCCGGCTTGTTGACCAGCGCGCGCGCCAGGGCGACACGCTGCTGCTGGCCGCCGGAAAGCTCGTGGATCTTGCGGCGGCCGTAGCCGGCAAGCCGCACCATGGCGAGCGCCTCGCCTGCCCTCAGGCTGATCTCCCGCGACGACAGCCGCGGCCTTGCCTGGCGCAGCCCGTAAGCGATGTTGTCCTCGACATCCAGATGCGGAAACAGCGCATATTGCTGGAACACCATGTTGACCGGCCGCCGGTAGGGCGGCGTGCCGGCCATGTCGCGGCCGCGGATGAACACCGCGCCTTCGCTCGGCTGTTCGAAGCCGCCGATCATGCGCAGGCAGGTTGTCTTGCCGCAGCCGGACGGCCCGAGCAAGGCAACAAAGGCAGACGGCGGGATGGCTAGATCGATGCCGCTGACCGCAGTCACGCTGCCGTAGCGTTTGGTGACCCCGCGAAACTCGATATCTGGCACTGCGGTCAAAGCTGCGGGCTCCAGCGAAGGCGATTTTCAAGACGCTATCAGAGCCAACGGTGACTAGTATATACCTCGCAGGTGGTATATTTGGTCTATTTTCTCGTTTAAAGGGGTATAAATTGAGCGGATCGCGCGGCGACGAATACAATCAGCTCGCTGCGCTCATCGCGGCGACACGGGAGACGAGCGGCGAGCTTTTCGGCAAGGCGATGGTCGCTTGGCTCCGGCGGCATGTCAGCTTCGATCACTGTGTGATCTTCGGCTATCGCGGCGCCTCGCGCCCGCCGCTGCTGTTCGAGACGTTCTCGCCGGCCGAAAGCCACGTCTTCGTCGCGCTCTACCAGGAAGGGCCTTATCTGCTCGACCCGTTCCACCACGCGGCGGTCGAGCGCAAGGAAGGTTTTTGGCGCATGCGCGAGCTGGCGCCGGACCGCTTCTACGCCAGCGAATATTATCGCTCCTACTATAGCCAGACCAAGCTGGCCGAGGAGGTCGGTTTCTTCGTGCCGCTTAAGGGAAAGGACGCGCTGGTGGTCTCGCTGATGCGACTGCATGCTTCGGGACCATTCGGAACCGCCGATGCCAGGTTGCTGCGCGACATGGCGCCGGCGGTGATCGGTCTCGCCAGGCTGCGCTGGCCGGCCCTTCCGGCCGACGAACCGGCAGCGACGAAGCAGGACGAGGCGATTGCGCCGGTCAACGAGTTCGAGCGTGCTCATATCTGGAAGAGCCTTTCGCTCACGCCGCGCGAAAAGCATGTCGTCGATCTGGTGCTTCAGGGCCATTCGACGGAATCGATAGCCAGGGCGATGCGCATCGTGCCGGGAACCGTAAAGGTCCACCGCCGCAACATCTATCGCAAGCTCAAGATCAAATCGCAGGCTGGTCTCTTCGCGCGTTTCGTCGAGATCATCGACGCGCGGATTCGGTAATCCACGATTTCGAAATGGCCTCGCTCAAGCAGTTTAGCTGGCAGCGCCTTCCCAGGAGCCGGTTTCAGCCATCTGCCTGAGCAGGGGGGCCTGCTTGAAAACGTCCTTGCCGGTCCGCTCGTGCCAGTGGTCCAGCCGTCCGATGATCTTGTCGATCCCTTCGAGACCGGCCCAGAACATCGGCCCGCCCTTGCCCACAGGAAAACCGTAGCCGTTGACCCAGACAACATCGATATCGGAGGCACGGGCGGCGATTTTCTCCTCGAGGATCTTCGCGCCTTCGTTGACTAGGGGATAGAGCGTGCGCTCGATGATCTCGTCAGCACCAATCGTGCGCGGGGCGATCCTCTTTTCGGCGGCCTTGGCACGGATCAGCGCTTCGACATCCGGGTCGGGAACCGGTACGCGTGAACCGTTCTCGTAGAGATAAAAACCCCGGCCGGTCTTTTGGCCGAAATGTCCCTGCTCGCATAGCGCATCGGCGATCGCGGCTGTCTGGCCCCGCGCCTTGCGGTTGCGCCAACCAATATCGAGGCCGGCGAGATCGCCCATCTGGAACGGGCCCATTGGCCAGCCGAAATCGGTGAACACCCGGTCGACCTGCTGCGGTGTTGCCCCTTCCAACAAAAGCGCCTCGGATTCCGACCCCCGCGCGGCCAGCATGCGGTTGCCGACGAAGCCATGGCAGACGCCGACGACGACCGGCACCTTGCCGATCCGCCGCGCCAGCTCGACGATTGTCGCCAGCGCATCGGGCGCGGTCTTCTCAGCGCGCACGATCTCCAGCAGCTTCATGACGTTGGCCGGCGAGAAGAAATGCATGCCGACGACATCCTGCGGGCGCGATGTCGAGGCGGCGATTTCGTTGACGTCGAGATAGGAGGTGTTGGTGGCCAGGATCGCGCCTGATTTGGCCACCGCATCGAGCCTGCCGAACACCTCGCGCTTGACCGCCATCTCCTCGAACACGGCCTCGACGATCAGGTCGCAATCGGCAAGGTCGCCATAGTCGGTGGAACCCTTGAACAGGCCGAGGCGCTGACGCTTGGCGGCTTCGCTGAGGGAACCGCGTGCGACGGAGACGGCATAGTTCTTCTCGATCGTCGCCAGCCCGCGTTCTAGTGCCTCCTGCGTCGTTTCCAGCAGGGTCACAGGAAACCCGCCATTGGCGAACGCCATGGCGATGCCGCCGCCCATCGTGCCGGCGCCGATGACGCCGACCCGCGCGATCTTGCGCCTGACGATATCTTTAGCCCCAACCTTCGTCGCCTCGCGCTCGGCGAAGAACAGATGGCGCTGAGCGCGCGATTGGTCACCAGCAACGAGTTTGACGAACAGTTCGCGTTCCGCCGCCAGCGCCTCGTCGAATGGCAGCGTGATGGCGTTGCGAACCGACTGCGCGCAGGCGATCGGCGCTTCGAGCCCGCGCACCTTTTTGGCAAGCTCCGCCGCTTGCCTATCGAATTCAGGCAATTCGGCCCGGTCGAGACGGCCGTCACGGTCGCGTACTGGCGTGAACGGTCCGCCCCTGCCAACCATTTCGCTAGCGAAACGAACTGCCTGCGCAGTCAGGCCATCCTCGAAGACGGCGTCCACCAGCCCGGCGGCGAGCGCCTCTGCCGCACCGATCGGCGTGCCCGAAACGATCATGCTGAGCGCCTTCAGCGCGCCAACGAGACGCGGCAGCCGAACCGTGCCGCCACCGCCCGGCAGCAAGCCGAGCTTGACTTCCGGCAGGCCGAGCTTGGCGCCGGTATCCGCAACGCGAAAATGGCAACCAAGCGCCAGTTCCAAGCCACCGCCGAGCGCAGTGCCGTGGATAGCGGCGACCGTTGGCTTGGCAATGGTCTCCAGCACGGCAATGATGGCGCGCAGATCCGGCTGCTGCACCGGCTTGCCGAACTCCGTGATGTCGGCTCCGGCAACGAAGGTCCGCCCGGCGCAAGCGATGACGATGGCCGCGACATCAGGCTCGTCGCGCAAGGAGACAAGCGCCTGCATCAGCGGCTCGCGAACATGGAAGCTCAGCGCATTGACCGGCGGATTGTCGATGGTCACGACGGCAATGCGGCCATCCCTTGTAACGCTCACGAAATCGGACAAGCAAACCTCTCGCAATGATGACGCCGACAATGCCGAGGGATTTACAGGGCCAATGCCTGGATGGGAACCGGATGTTTTCGCGGAAGACCGCCGCAGCGATCGTCATCTTGGGGCGGAGCAAGGGGCGAAGCGACGCGGCGCAGACCCCAGGATCCATGCCGTGACATCAGAGCGCCGCAGCGGTGCAGAATCCGTACCCGCCGCAATCTTCGGCGAGGGTCACGGCAGGATCCTCGGGTCAAGCCCGAGGATGACGAAGGTGTGATCAGCGCAGCGCTTTCTGGCCGCCCGCGGCGGTGATGACGCCGACGATGATCAGTCCGGTCAGCAGCAGCCGGACGCCGGCGCTGACGCCGAACGTGTTGAGCATGGTCAGGAGCAGGACCAGGAACAGCGCCGCGCCCCAGACACCCGGCACATTGGCCTTGCCGCCGGCCACCGACGTGCCGCCGATGACCACGACCGCAATCGAGGCCAGCAGGTATTCGTTGCCGATATCGACATTGGCCCCGCGGAAATAGCCGGCAAGCAGCGCCCCGTCGAGGCCGCCGAGCGCGCCCGAGAGCGTGTAGGTGAGGAAGCGGATGCGGCCGACATTGATACCGGCCAGCCACGCGGCGCGGATGTTCTGGCCGATCGCCAGCACCGAACGGCCATAGATCATGCGCTGCAGCGCAATGGCAGCGCCGATGGTGAACAGCACGGTGAGGATCGCCAGCACCGGAATGCCCAGAATCTGCCAGTTGGTAAAACTGGCGAAGCCCGGCGGCGGCTTGATCTGCAAGCCGCGACCATAGCTGATGTCGATCGACTGGATAATGAAGCTCGCCGACAATGTGGCGATGATCGGCGGAATGCGCAACGCCCAGATCAAGAGATAGTTGGCGGCACCGACCGCCATGCCGCAGGCCAGCGCCGCCAGAAGCCCGACGGCGATCATCGAATCATTGCCGTCCATCACCTTCATGGCGACGGCGCTGGCGAGGCCGATGTTGGCCGGCAGCGACAGGTCGACATTGCCCGGTCCGAGCGTGATGACGAACATCTGGCCGACACCGACGATGACAGTGAAGACGGCGAGCGAAAGTGCGGCCGTGATCATGCCGCCGCCGCCATATCCGCCGGTGAAGGCAATCGTCGCCAACCACACCAGCAGCGCGCCGATGAAGGACCAGATCCACGGTTTGGCGAGCAGCAATCGCAACGATGCCATCGCTCACCTCTCCCTGCGGCTGATCAGCACCCGGGCCGCCAGCACGATGATCAGGATGGCGCCATTGGCGGCCACCTGCCAATCGGGCGGAATGTGCATGAAGGTCAGCAGTGGCGACGCGGCCAGCGCCAGCGTCAGCGCGCCGATCACCGCGCCGATCGGCGACACCCGGCCGCCGACGAATTCGCCGCCACCGAGGATGACGCCGGCGATCGAAAGCAGCGTGTAGCCATTGCCGATATTGGCGTCGGCCGAGGTGGTGATGCCGATCAAGGCCATGCCGGACAGCACCCCGAACAGGCCGGCGAGTGCAAACAGGATGATCTTGGTCTTGAGCAGCGACCAGCCGGCACGGCTGAGTGCCGCGGCATTGCCGCCCGATCCGCGCAGGATCACGCCATAGGAGGTGCGCATCAGTCCGAAATAAACGACCGCCGCGATCAGCAGCGCGGCAATGATCGGAAAGGGAATGAAAGGCGGCTTGAAAGCCATGAGCGACAGCAACCAATCCGGCGCCTTGCCGCCGGGCTTCGGCAGGATGAGGATGGCGAGCCCCTGCCAGACAAAACTCATGCCGAGCGTCACCACGATCGAAGGCAGGTTGCGCAGATGGATCAGCGCGCCGAGCAGCGCGTAGACACCGATCGAGCCGAGCAGGATCAAGATGCCGACCAGTGGCGCGTCCTTCAGCCACGTCGCCGTGACGCAGCCGACGAAACCGACGAAGGTGCCGATCGACAGGTCGAGCTCGTTGCCGGCGATGACGAACATCTGCGCGATCGTCGCCAGGGCGATCGGGATCGCCAAATTGAGCATCAGGCTGAAGCCGAAATAGCTGATGGCGCGCGGGTTGAGCCACGCGATCGCCAGCAGCACAAGCACCAGCGATAAAGCCGGCAGCAGGCTGCGCAACAGGCGCGCCCGCGCTAGCCTGTCACGCTCGGCGGAACCTTTGAGGCCGGTCTCGACAGGTGCTGCCGTCATCTCAGGCCGCGTCGCCGAACGAGGACTGGATGATCTTTTCCTCCGTCAGCTCGTCGCGCCCAAGATTGGCGACGATCCGGCCGTTCTTGAAGACGTAGATATGGTGGCAATTGTCGAGCTCTTCGGTTTCCGTGGTGTACCAGAGGAAGGTGCGGCCGCGGCCAGCTTCTTCGCGCACGAGGTCGTAGACCTCGAGCTTGGTGCCGATATCGACCCCCCGCATCGGGTCGTCCATCAGCACGATCTTCGCGTCGGAGCCGAGCGCCCGGGCAAACAAGGCCTTCTGCTGGTTGCCGCCGGACAGCGAGAAGATGTTGTTGTTCATGTCCGGAGTGCGGATGCCGATTTTCCCTCGCCAGAAGTCGGCGAGCTCGGCTTCGCGCTGCGGCGAGATCAGCAGGCCGTTGCGCAATCGCTTCAGCGAGCGGATGCCGATGTTTTGCGCAATCGACCATTGCGGGAAAATCCCGTCCGACTGCCGGTCACCGGCCACTAGCGCTACCGGCGCGGTGACCTCTATGCCGGTTTTAGAGCGCGCCGCAGCGGCGAAGATCGCCAGCAGCAGGTCGGTTTGCCCATGGCCGGCCAGCCCGGCAAGGCCGATGATCTCGCCCGCATGCGCGACAAGCTCGTTGCCGTCCTGCTGCCGCGCTGGGCGGGCCCGGACCCGCAACGGGCCGGTCTCCGGCTTTTGGGTCGCAATTTCGGCCGCGATCTTCTCACGCGCTTCCGCCCCACCCATGGTCGTCACCAGCCTGTCGCGATCGAAAGCCGTTGCCGCATCTGACGCAACGACCTTGCCGTCGCGCATCACCACGATGCGGTCGGCATTCCCGAGCACCTCGCCAAGGACATGCGAGATCAGGATGCAGCTCTTGCCTTCGGCGACAAAGCGCCGGACGAATGCCAGCAGCTGGCCGGCCGTATGCGCGTCGAGCGACGATGTCGGCTCGTCGAGGATGACCAGTTCGAGCGGATCCTGCGTCACAGTGAAGGCACGCGCCACCTCGACCATCTGCCGCCTGCCGATGGAGAGGTCGCCGGCGATATCGGAGGCGGAGATGCTGTGGTCCGGGAAGATCTCGTCGAGCTTGGCCGTGATGAGATCGGCAGCCTTGCGTCGCCAGCCGAGGCCGCGCAATGCCGGGTGGTTGATACGCGTGTTCTCGGCAACGCTGAGGTTCGGGCAGAGCGAGAGTTCCTGGAACACGCAGCGTATGCCGAGCTGTTGGGCGCGCGGCACCGAATAATTGTTCTCGATGCCGCCACGCACTGCGATCTGGCCGCTGTCGGGCACTAGCGTGCCCGCCACCATATGCATGAGCGTCGACTTGCCCGCACCATTGTGGCCGACGAGACCAACGCATTCACCGGCACCGACGTGGAAATCGACGCCGGCGAGGGCACGGACGGCGCCAAAATGTTTTTCGGCGCCGTCCAGCCGGATGATGTCTGCGCCGGCCTCGGGCATCCCTAGCGATATCCGGTCGGCAACGCGTGCGGCATTGGATGTGCCATGCTCACTTGATGTTGGCTTTGATCGCCGCGATGGCGTCTTCCTGTGTGTATTCGTGGCTGGCGACACCACCCTTGGGGATTTTCGGCAGCGCGGCCTCGAAATCATCTTGGGTGAACGCGAGGTATGGCACCAAAAGATCATGCGGGATGTCGGTGCGGCCGTCGAGCACCTGCTGCGCTACCCAGAAGGCCAGCGACGATACGCCCGGCGCGATGGAGGCCGACCAGGTCTGGTAGCCGTCCTTGTCCTTTTGTTCCTTCCACCATTGCAGCTCGTCCTGACGATTGCCCATGATGATGGTCGGGCGCGGCTTGCCGGCGGCGGCGAAGGCTTGTGCCGCGCCATAGCCGTCGCCGCCCTGATCGACGACGCCGACGATTTCCGGCAGCGACGGCAGGATCGTCGCGACCGCCTTCTGTGCTGTGGTCTGATCCCAGTCGCCGGTCACCGAACCGACGATCTTGAACTCGGGATGAGCGGCGACGCCTTCCAGAATTCCGGCATGGATGGCGTCATCGATCGACGTGCCGGCAAGGCCGCGGATTTCCAGCAGATTGCCGCCCTTGGGCTGGAACTTGGCCATCTGCTCGACTTCCTGCTTGCCCATGTCCTTGAAGTCGACGACCACGCGGTAGGCGCAAGGCTCGGTGACAATGCCGTCGAAGGAGACGACGACAATGCCGGCGTCGCAGGCCTGCTTGATGGCGCCGTTAAGCGCGTCCGGCGAGGCGGCGTTGATGACGATGGCGTCATAGCCTTGGAGGATCAGGTTCTGGACCTGGGCCGCTTGGGTCGGCACTTCCTTGTCGGCCGTCGTGAAGATGTCCGCAGCGGCGACCACCTTGTCTTCGACCGCCTTCTTGGTGACGATGGCGTAGCTGTCGAGCATCGCCTGGCGCCACGAATTGCCGGCATAATTGTTGGAGAAGGCGATCTTCTTGTCGCTGGTATCGGCCAGTGCGGTGCCTGACGCGAGCATCGCCGCGAATGCCCCCAAAACGAGCATTTTCTTCATGTCATACTCCTCCCTGAGTTTTTGATCTTTGTTGACTGCTGATGGTTGTTAAAATTCGCGTCCCTGTTTTTTATCTATTGTCAGACAAATGCAGATGGCTCGCAAGCTGTCAACTGCAATCCACGCAGAGTTGGTGATCAACTTGCGGTGCAATGATTGAAAAGCCTTTGGGTCATGGGCTAGGGAAGGGTCTGGAGGCCGAAATCGAATGGCAGTGACGCCGACTGATGCGCCGGGCGCACCCGGAATTGCGGCGCGCTGGACCTCGAGCGCCAAGAGCGGCGTCGGCACCGCGCTTTCGCCGGCCTGCCCTATCTGGTTCACGGTCAGCCACGGCATCCTCAACGAGATCTACTATCCCCGCCTGGACAGCGCCTGCACGCGCGACATGGGGTTGGTCGTCACCGGACCGGGCGGCTATTTCTCGGAAGAGAAGCGCGATGCCGAACACAGCATCGAGCCGTTCGAGGACGGCGTGCCCGCCTACAGGTTGGTCAACACAGCGGCTGATGGCACCTACCGGATCGAAAAGCGGATCATTACGGATCCGGAACGTGCCGTTTTGCTGCAGGAAATCAGCTTCACGCTGCTGAGAGGCACGGTTGCCGATCACCGCGTCTACGCGCTGCTGGCGCCGCATCTGGTCAACGCCGGCATGGGCAATACCGCCTGGGTCGACGAATACGAGGGAAAGCCTGTCCTGTTTGCATCGGGGCGTGGTGTTTACTTGGCGCTCGCCTCGTCGCTGCCTTGGGGAGCCTGCTCGGCCGGCTATGTCGGCGCCTCCGACGGCTGGCAGCGACTCCATTGTGACGGCCGGTTCGATCCGGCTTATCAAAGGGCAGAGAACGGCAATGTAGCGCTGACAGGGGAGATTGGCTTTTCGGCCGAGAACCCAAATGTCTTGCTGGCGCTGGGTTTTGGGGCAACACCGCAAGAGGCGGCGGGGGTTGCTTCCACCAGCTTGAAGCAAGGCTTCGATGCCGCTGCCGAGGTCTATGTCGAAAAATGGCGCAAATGGCAGAAAGGGTTGCTTCCGCTCGACCGCCATGCAGAGTCCGGGATCAACACCTATCGCGTCAGCACGGCTGTTTTGGCAGCGCACCGGTCGTCCGCGAAATCCGGCGCAGCCGTCGCCAGCCTGTCGATCCCATGGGGCTTCAGCATGGGCGACGACGATCTTGGCGGCTATCACCTGGTCTGGCCGCGCGACCTGGTCGAAACCGCGGGCGGCTTCCTGGCCGCCGGCGATCCGGCGCAAGCGCTTGAGATTCTCGCCTATCTCCGTTCCATCCAGCAGCCTGACGGCCATTGGCCGCAGAATGCCTGGCTCGACGGGTCAGCCTATTGGCCCGGCATTCAGATGGACGAATGCGCCTTTCCGCTGCTGCTCGCCGACGCGCTGCGCCGCGCTGGGCACCTGACAAACGCCGCGTTGCTCTCCTTCATACCGATGATCGAGCGCGCTGCTTCCTATGTCGTGCGCAATGGTCCCGTCACCGGCGAGGACCGCTGGGAAGAGGATGCCGGTTACAGCCCGTTCACGCTCGCCGTCGAGATCGCAGCGCTGCTCGCCGCGGCCGATATGCTCGACGTTTGCGGCAAAGCAGAGCCGGCAAACTATCTGCGCGAAACCGCCGATGTCTGGAACGATCAGATCGAGCGCTGGACCTATGTCACGGGCACTCCGCTGTGCGAAGAGGTTGGCGTCAAAGGCTATTACGTCCGCATTGCGCCGCCCGACACCGCCGGCGCGGCGTCACCGAAGGACGGCTATGTCCCAATCAAGAACCGGCCGCCTGGCGATAGCGACCGGCCGGCCGAGGCGATCGTCAGCCCGGATGCGTTGGCGCTCGTCCGCTTCGGCCTCAGGGCCGCCGACGATCCGCGCATCGTCGACACGATCAAGGTCATCGATGCGCGGCTGCGCTGCGACCTGCCGCAAGGGCCTGTCTGGTATCGCTATAGCGGCGACGGCTATGGCGAACACGCCGACGGCGCGCCCTTCGACGGGACCGGGCAGGGTCGCGCTTGGCCGCTGCTCACCGGCGAGCGCGCGCATTACGAGCTGGCGGCGGGGCGCAAGGACAGAGCGGCGAGCCTGCTGAAGACGTTCGAGGCCTCGGCCGGGTCTGGCGGCCTGCTGCCCGAGCAGGTCTGGGACGGTCCCGACATGCCGGAAAGGGAATTGTGGCGCGGCCGACCATCGGGCAGCGCCATGCCGCTGGTCTGGGCGCATTCGGAGCACATCAAGCTGCTGCGTTCGCTGAGCGACGGCGCCGTCTTCGACATGCCGCAGCAAGGCGTGAAGCGCTACATCGAGGACAGGACCGTGTCGCCGCGCCGGACATGGCGCTTCAACCACAAGGTCCGCATCCTGCCCGCCGGCAAGATGCTGCGCGTCGAGCTGCTGGCCCGAGCGGTGGTGCATTGGAGCAGCGACAATTGGGCGACCGCCCATGACGCCGAGACGACCGAGAATGCCTTCGGCATCCATCTCACGGATCTGCCCGTTGCCGATGTTTCGCCGGGCAATACGATCGTCTTTACTTTTTTCTGGTCCGATGCCGGCCGTTGGGAGAATGTCGACTTTTCCATCGGTATCGACAAGCTGGATTAGAGCATGATCCCGAAAAGTGGAACCCGGTTTTCGGAAAAGACCATGCTCCAACAATAGAGCCAATAGGTCTTCTATCCCTCAAGAATCAGGACGAGAAACATGCAGATCGGAATGATGGGACTGGGCAGGATGGGCGCCAATATGGTGCGGCGCCTGCTGCGCGATGGTCACGAATGCGTGGTCTACGACATCAACCCGGCCAGCGTCGCAGCCCTTGTGACGGCAGGCGCGATCGGAGCGGCGTCGATGGAGGAGTTCGTCGGCAAGCTGACCAAGCCGCGCAGCGCCTGGCTGATGCTGCCGGCGGCGATCACCGGCCGAATCGTCGATCAGGTGGCCGCATTGATGGAGCCGGGCGACATCATCATCGATGGCGGCAATTCCTATTATCACGAGGCTGTCGACCATGCAGCGCGTCTGGCCTTGAAAGGCCTGAGCTATGTCGATGTCGGCACCAGCGGCGGCGTCTGGGGCCTCGAGCGCGGCTATTGCCTAATGATCGGCGGCCCCGACAGCGCGGTCCAGCATCTCGACCCGGTCTTCGCGACCCTGGCGCCGGGCACCGATGCCGGGGCACTTGCTCCGGGAAAGGATGCCGGAACGGCCCCGTTCGGTTATCTCCACTGCGGACCAAGCGGCGCCGGCCACTTCGTCAAGATGGTCCACAACGGCATCGAATACGGCGTCATGGCCGCCTATGCCGAGGGCATGAACATTTTGAAGTCGGCCAATGCGGGCAAGCGGCAGCGGACGGCCGATGCTGAAACCAGTCCATTGGAAAATCCCCAATATTACCAGTTCGACATCGATATCGCTGAGGTGGCCGAGGTCTGGCGGCATGGCAGCGTCATCGGCTCCTGGCTGCTCGATCTGACGGCGGGCGTGTTGAAGGCCGATTCGGGGCTGACGCAGTTCGGCGGCCGGGTTTCGGATTCTGGCGAAGGCCGCTGGACGCTGAAGGCGGCCATCGACACCGGCGTGCCGGCGCCGGTTCTGTCCTCAGCCCTGTTCGACCGCTTCTCCTCGCAAGGCGAATCCGAGTTCGCCGACAAGCTGCTATCCGCCATGCGTTACGCTTTCGGCGGCCATGTCGAAAAGCCGAAGGCCGGCTCGTGACGGGGGAGACACGCTCATGAGCCTGGAACGGTCCGATACGCTGGTGCTTTTCGGGGCAACCGGCGATCTCGCCCACAAGAAGATCTTCCCCGCACTTTACGCCATGGTCGCCAAGGGCACGCTAACCGAGCCGGTGATCGGCGTCGCTTTCGACGCCTGGGACCTGCAGCAGTTGCAGGCGCGAGCCCGCGACGGCATCGTCAAGGCGACCGGCAAGGTCGACGAAAAAATCTTCGCGAAACTCGCCTCGCTGCTTCGCTATGTCAGCGGCGACTACCGTGGCGCTGCGACATTCGAGAAGCTGAAAAGCGTGCTGGGGACCGCGCAGCATCCCCTGCACTATCTGGCGGTTCCGCCGACCATGTTCGAGACGGTCATCCAGGGGCTGGAGCAGTCGGGTGCGGCCCAGGGTGCGCGCCTGATGGTGGAAAAGCCCTTCGGCCACGATCTGCAATCGGCGCGCTGGCTGAACCGGGTGCTGCATCTGGTATTCGATGAGCAGTCGATCTTCCGCATCGACCATTATCTCGGCAAGGAGGCGATCCAGAACCTGCTCTATTTCCGCTTCGCCAATTCCTTTCTCGAGCCGATCTGGAACCGCAATTTCGTCGAAAGCGTGCAGATCACCATGGCCGAGGATTTCGGCGTCGAAGGCCGCGGCCGCTTCTACGACGAGGTCGGCTGCATCCGCGACGTCATCGAGAACCATTTGCTCAACATCCTGTTGCTGCTCGCCATGGAACCGCCCGTTGGCCGCTCGGCTGACGATCTGATCGACGAGAAGGTGCAGGTTCTGCGGGCAATCCGGACACTGACCAAAGACGATGTCGTGCGCGGCCAATTCAAAGGCTATCTCCAGGAGCCCGGGGTGGCGCCGAATTCGCCGGTCGAGACCTTCGCGGCGGTGCGTTTCTTCGTCGACACATGGCGCTGGCAGGACGTGCCCTTCTTCATCCGCGCCGGCAAATCGATGCCGGTGCACGCCACCGAGGTAATCGTGCGGCTGAAGCGGCCGCCGCTCGACGTCTTCGACCCGATCAAGCCCGACGACGCCAACCACGTGCGCTTTCGCATCGATCCGCAAGTAGCGATCTCGATCGGCGCCCAGCGCAAGGCCGCCGGTGACGACATGATCGGCGAGCAGGTCGAGCTGACCGCGCTCGACGACAGCAAGGACGACATGCCGCCCTATGAGCGCCTGATCGGCGATGCCATGAACGGCAACGGCCAGTTGTTCACCCGCCAAGACGCCAGCGAGCTTGCCTGGCGGATCGTCGGCCCGGTGCTTGGCGACACCACGCCGCCCCCGCTTTATGAGCCGGGGACATGGGGGCCTGCCGATGCGATGGCCGGGTTTGGACCGCCGAACGGCTGGATCAATCCGGCGAAATGAATTGGAGAGGCGACGCAATGGCCAAGGTGGCGAAAAAGCCGGCACAGGACAGCGAAAAGATCGTGCTTGCGATCGATATTGGCGGCTCCCATGTCAAGATCCTTACCAGCGCCGGCGGCGAGGAGCGCAAGGCCGATTCCGGACCCGGCCTGACGCCGCAGCAGATGGTCGCAGCCGTGCAGGCGCTCGCCGATGGCTTGCCCTACGACGTCGTCTCGATGGGTTATCCCGGACCGGTGCATCACAACAGGCCGCTGACCGACCCGGCCAATCTCGGCAAGGGCTGGGTCGGATTCGACTTTGCCGCACAGTTCGGCAAGCCGGTTAAGGTGATCAACGACGCACTGATGCAGGCCGTCGGCAGCTACGAGGGTGGGCGCATGCTGTTCTTGGGTCTGGGAACAGGCTTGGGTGCTGCGATGATCGTCGACAACGTCGCCCAGCCGATGGAGCTCGCGCATCTTCCTTACAAGAAGGGCCGCAGTTTCGAGGACTATGTCGGCGAACGCGGCCTGGAGAAGCGCGGCAGGAAGAAATGGCGCAAGCACGTCTTCGACGTCATCGAGCGGCTTCGCGCCGCCATGCAGCCTGACTATGTGGTCATCGGCGGCGGCAATGTCGACGAACTCGACGAGTTGCCTGCCGGTTGCAGGCGCGGCGACAACACACGCGCCTTCGAAGGTGGGTTTCGACTGTGGCGCGACAAATCCCTGATTATCTGATATTATGGCGGTTTGGGGTCAGACCTGTTGAACCGACCCTGCCGTTAGTATTGTTATTCAAAATAATGTGCGACGTGGCTCGGCGTCATTGCGTTACGCAGATTTGCCGACTAGGAACTCTATGACCCCCACGGACGGAGAAAATAGATTGACCGACGACAGCAACAAGGCCCGCAAGGACATCGACCTTCTCGAGCTGACCGCTCACATCGTGTCCGCCTACGTCGAGAAGAACCGCTTGCCCGCTTCCGGCCTCGGCGATCTCATCGCGAGCGTCAGCGCGTCGATAGGTGGACTCGGACAACCCGCCGTTCCGGTGGCAGCGCCGCTGATCCCCGCGGTCAACCCCAAGAAATCGGTGACGCCGGACTACATCGTCTGCCTTGAGGACGGCAAGAAGTTCAAATCCCTGAAGCGCCATATCGGTGTTCATTTCGGGCTGACACCGGACGCCTACCGCGCCAAATGGGGCTTGCCGGCCGACTATCCGATGGTTGCCCCCAACTATGCGGCCTCGCGCTCGCAACTGGCGAAGGCAATCGGCCTCGGCCGTAAGGCCGCCCCGCCGGCGCCCGTCAAGAAGACCAGGAAGCCCAAGGCCACGGTCTGACACGCCGTTCGAAGCCCGGCAGACATCTCCCTGATCGCTTCAGGTTTGCGCTGCCCCTCATCGCCCTGCCGGGCACTTCTCCCCGTATAGTGACGGGGAGAAGGACGCCTTCGAAAAGTATTTCGCCAATCTCACCTGGAAACCCTTGATCCAGAGCCGATTTTTGCGCGCGCCCCGCACCGAACTGCGCTAAAAAGCGCTGTGGTCGGACCAGCACCCATCGTGGAAGAGCCCCGCCGGCCGATACACAGTCTCTCCGGGGCCATTCACAAAATGACAGCCGAACAAACATCGCCCGACCAGCGCTATGCCGCCTTCCGCCACAAACCCTTCCTGAGCTATTGGGCGGCGCGCTTCCTCTCCACATTCGCCACCCAGATCGTATCCGTCGCCGTCGGCTGGCAGGTGTATGACCTGACCCGTGATCCGTTCGATCTCGGGCTTGTCGGCATTGTCCAGTTCCTGCCTTCGCTGCTGCTGGTGCTGGTCACCGGGGTGGTCGCCGACCGTTTCGGACGCCGTCTGATTATGGCGCTGACGGTCCTGCTGGAGGCGATCTGCGCGCTGGCTCTGCTGCTGCTGACGCTGCGCGGCCTTAGCGGACCGGGCTTGATCTTCGGCGTGCTCGCCATGTTCGGCATCGCGCGCGCCTTCTTCGGACCGGCCGCAGCGTCGCTGTTCGCCAATCTCGTGCCACCAGAGGATTTTGGCAACGCAATCGCCTGGAATTCGTCAGCCTGGCAGACGGCAACCATCATTGGACCCGTCGCCGGCGGCCTGCTCTACGGGCTTTCGGCCGAAGCGGCATACGGCACGGCTGCCGTTCTGATGCTTGTCGCCGCGGTGTTGATCTTCACCATCCCGAAGCCTGCCCAGCGCAGCGAGACCGACAAGCCGACGATGCAGACCCTGTTTGCCGGCTTCGGCTATATCTGGAGCGAGAAGATCGTGCTCGGCGCCATTTCGCTCGATCTGTTCGCCGTGCTTTTGTCCGGCGCCACAGCACTGCTGCCGGTCTACGCGCGCGACATCCTCGAACTCGGCCCGTGGGGCCTCGGACTGTTGCGCTCGGCACCGGGCATCGGCGCCATCTGCGTTGCCATCTGGCTGGCCGGACATCCGATCCGCAACCACGCCGGCCTAGTGATGCTCGGCTTCGTCGCGCTGTTCGGCACCTTTACCGTGGTGTTCGGCCTCTCCACCATCACCTGGCTGTCGATCGCAGCACTCGCCTTGCTCGGCGCCACCGACATGTTCAGCGTCTATATCAGAGAGACGCTGATCCAGCTGTGGACCCCGGACCAGGTGCGCGGTCGCGTCAACGCCGTCAACCAGGTCTTCGTTGGCGCCTCCAACGAGCTCGGCGAATTCCGCGCAGGCACCATGGCGGCGTTGATCGGCACCGTGCCCGCGGTGGTGATTGGCGGCGTCGGCGCAGTCATTGTCGCCGGGTTGTGGGCGGTGCTGTTCCCGCAGCTGCGCAAGGTGCGCCACCTCAACGGGCGAAACTGATCCAGAGCGCACTGATCCGGGCGCAGCAGACGGCAGAGGTGATCGAATTCGGGCGGATGGGTCGTCTGCGGGCGATGCCCAGCGAGGACCGCGCCAACGACGAAGGCGACCCCGCGGCGTCACCGTCGAGGTGCCC
Source organism: Mesorhizobium sp. M6A.T.Cr.TU.016.01.1.1 (assembly GCF_003952585.1). Taxonomy (NCBI): domain Bacteria; kingdom Pseudomonadati; phylum Pseudomonadota; class Alphaproteobacteria; order Hyphomicrobiales; family Phyllobacteriaceae; genus Mesorhizobium; species Mesorhizobium sp. M6A.T.Cr.TU.016.01.1.1. The sequence continues at coordinate 2,339,490 of NZ_CP034452.1, read as the reverse complement.
GTCCAAGCGAGCTGCTAGCTCACAATTTGTTCGGCGGCAGCTTCTTCGAGGCCAGCTGCCGCTTGGGCGGCAAGACCGCGGGCCGCTGCTTGTGAATCGTAAAATTCCTCGAGTGCATAGACCCTGCCCCACCGCAGGGTGAACACGTGGAGACCACGGTTGACGTACGACGCGTCGCCGTTGAGCAGCGTTGCGGTGCCGTCCCATTGGGCAAATACGGTGGTATGCCACGGCCAGCCCTTCACCCAGATATGGTTGACCGTGAGATGGAGATTGGGCAGGACGCGGCCGAGGCGCTCAAACCAGCGGCGCACGGCTTCTTTGTCGTGGCGCTCACCGCCAAGCGCGTGGGCGCCGGAAACGCGGTGACGGACACGCGGCACGAGTGCTTTCACCGCCTCATTCCAGCGATGGTTGTTGACGTGGTCGAAGCTCTGTCGGATCGATTTCTCGACAAAATAACTGTATAGCATTTGACCTCTCCTCCAAACTTATTCGATGGCGTGATCGAGGGCACCGTGTGGCGCTCCCGTCCGGTGATTTTTGACGACGTTCGCCGCCACGCCCGCCAGCAAGATGGCGGGTCTGTTTTTCATGCCCATCGCCTCATCTCGAAATAGATTGCGTTCGTCCTCTATAAGGGTTATAGATTACGAATGCAATCTAAAAAAGGAGATGATGATGCGCGTGAGTCGCATGCAGGCCGCGGAAAACCGTGAAACCGTGATCAATGTGGCAAGCCGCCTTTTTCGGGAGCGCGGCTTTGACGGCATCGGCCTTAAAGATCTTATGAAGGGAGCCGGTCTGACCCAGGGCGCCTTTTACAAGCAGTTCGCATCAAAGGAGGACCTGGCGGCGCAGGCGTCCAGGCGGGCGATGGAGAGCGCCACTCACCGATGGTCGGCCGCGACTGCGGCAAAGCCTGAGGATCCGCTCGGCGCGGTGATCGCATTCTACCTCAGCATGGGCCATCGCGGAGAAAAGATGGACGGCTGCCCGGTCGTGGCGCTCGGCTCGGATGCCGCCAGACAGGGTGCCGAGGTCAAGGCGTCATTCGAGGCCGGGATCAGGGAATACCTTGAGATGCTCGGCAGTTGGGTTAGCGAGGCCGACGGCGAGGAGGCTGGCGGCAAGACCATGGCCATTCTCTCGACAATGGTCGGCGCGGTGCTGCTCTCGCGCGTCGTCAACGACCCCGATCTCGCGCAGGCTTTTCTGGATGCGGCGACCGATCAGGTTCGCGAAGCAGTCGCCGCTTGAACGGCGTAGGCAACGCTGGCGGCGCACCCAAATTGATAGGAGAGCAGATGCGACGAATTGTCGTTACAGGCATGGGAGCGGTCACGCCCCTTGCTGCCAATGTCGAAGCGTCCTGGTCACGCCTCCTGGCCGGTCGCTCGGGCATTCGTAGACTTTCGGACGATGTCGTGGGAGACCTGCCGGCGAAGATCGGCGGCGTGGTTCCCTCCTTGGAAGAAGATCCGGACGCTGGTTTCGATCCCGATGCCATCCTGGCTGCGAAAGATCGGCGCAAGGTGGATCGGTTCATTCTCTTTGCGCTGGCGGCGGCAGAAGAGGCGCTTGCGCAGGCGAAATGGAAGCCTGCCTTGGAAGCGGCTCGCCTGCGCACGGCAACGATCATTGCTTCAGGGGTCGGCGGGTTCCCAGCCATAACCGAGGCGGTGCGCACGGTCGACTGGCGCGGCGTCCGCCGTCTCTCGCCTTTTACGGTGCCGTCCTTCCTGGTTAACCTTGCGGCAGGCCACATCTCGATCCGCTATGGTCTCAAGGGGCCACTCGGCGCACCGGTGACGGCGTGCGCGGCCGGCATTCAGGCGATCGGCGACGCGGCCCGTCTTATCCGCGCCAATGAAGCCGATATCGCCGTGTGCGGCGGCACGGAAGCATGCATGAACATCGTCAGTCTCGGTGGGTTTGCTGCCGCACGCTCTCTTTCCACCGGCTTCAATGAGACGCCGGCTCAAGCCTCGCGCCCCTTCGACACGTCGCGGGACGGCTTCGTCATGGGTGAAGGGGCCGGCATCCTGATTATCGAGGAACTGAGCCACGCGCTTGCGCGCGGCGCGAAACCACTCGCCGAGCTCGTCGGCTACGGCACGACGGCGGATGCTCATCACGTCACCTCCGGTCCCGAGGACGGCGACGGCGCGCGCCGAGCCATGGAGATCGCGATTGCCCAAGCCGGCATTTCGGCGCGTGAGGTATCTCATCTCAATGCGCACGCGACCTCCACGCCAGTCGGTGATCTCGGGGAAATCGAGGCGATCAAAAGAATCTTCGGCGCAGATTCCAGCATAGCTGTCAGCGCAACCAAATCGGCGACCGGACACCTGCTCGGAGCCGCCGGCGGGCTTGGAGCCATCTTCGCAATCCTGGCGCTGAGGGATCAAGTGGCGCCACCAACCCTTAATTTGAGCGCTCCGGATCCAGCGGGCGACGGGATCGACTTCGTCGCAAACCAAGCCCGGCCGATGGGAATGGACTACGCGATCTCCAACGGCTTCGGCTTCGGAGGCGTCAATGCCAGCGCGCTATTCCGGCGCTGGACGGACCAGCTGGCCGGCGCAAGCATCGCAGAGTCCGGTGATTGACTTCCGACCGCCTGGCAGCCCGGCGCTTGCGATCGCGGATGCTATTCGGGTGTTGCAACGCGAATCGGGCGGGTGCCGATCTTTGCCGCTGTGACGGCATCCACGGCCACCGGCTCGATTTCTTCTCCTGTCTCTGCGTCGACGTATCGCGCCAACCTGCCTTCGCCGCGGTACTGGCGTCCCCACGCACCCAGTAAGATGAGCACCGGCAAGAAATCGCGTCCGGCCGCCGTCAGCACATACTCATCGCGCGGAGGCCGCTCCGAGTAGCGCCGCTTTTCCAGAAGTCCCTCTTCCGTCAGCGTCGCCAGCCGCCGGGTCAGAATGGTGGGAGCGATGCCCAGACTTTTCCGGAACTCGTCAAAGCGCGTGAGGCCCAGGCTCGCGTCGCGAAGGATCAACATGCTCCACGCATCGCCGACGCAGGTGAGGCCGCGGGCGATCGGGCAAAAGGCATCGGAAAGATTTTTCATGTTAATATCATTTTGATAGTGACTTAATATCGAAATGATAGTAACATCTTTTTGAAATGCAATCCAGCACAAAGAAGGAGTGACCCTCATGAACAGGACCAACCCGGAATTTAACCGTCAGAGCGCGCAACCGATGCATCATGTCGCCGCCGGCCAGCCGAGATCGGCGCCATCCAAACGGAGCCTCGCGATGATCAACCTTATTGGTGGCGTAGCGGCATTCTTCCTGGCCGCGTCCCCGTTGCATGCCGGTGAGCTGTCGGCCATGGCCGGGGAGAGTATCGATCTCGGCGGTTTTCGCGGCGTCGTACACTACACCGACGAAAATGACGGCTATCGGGTGATCGCAACGATAGCGGAAGGAGAGACCGGGATTCCCTTGCGCTTCTCGGCCACTCTCGCCGAAGGGCAGTCGGCTACGATATCCGTGCCGCGGAAATTGGGCGAGCCTGAGCAAAACCTCGAGATTTCGCGCTCCGGCGACAAGCTTACCGTCACCGAGGTGGGACCAGTGTCCAACCAGCAAACTGGGGCCATTGCCGAGTAATGGCCTCATCGGAGCGGGGGCGTGCGCCTATCTCCATTTGCGCACGCCTGCAGCCGGCAAATCCAGCACAAAGAAAGAAGTGATTTCCATGAACAAGACCAATCTAGGCGTCGCCCTGGTGACGGGCGCATCCACCGGCATCGGGCACGCAACGGCCAAAGCCCTGCAGAACGCGGGCTTTCGCGTGTTCGGAACCAGCCGTCGTGCGGTCGCCGAACGATCCGACGGCGTTACCATGCTGACCTGCGACGTCACCGATGACGCGTCCGTTGCGAAACTGGTCGATGACGTGTTGGCTGAAGCCGGGCGTATCGACCTGCTCGTCAACAATGCCGGCATCGGCCTGCTCGGAGGCGCAGAGGAGTCCTCGACCGTCCAGGCTCAGGCGCTGTTCGACGTGAACGTCTTCGGCGTTCTCCGCGTGACCAACGCAGTCCTGCCGACAATGCGCCGTCAAGGGACGGGCAGAATCGTCAATTTGAGTTCTGTGCTGGGTTTGATCCCAGCACCCTATTCCGCGCTCTATGCGTCGACCAAACATGCCATCGAGGGCTATTCCGAATCGCTCGACCACGAACTGCGCCCTCTCGGAATTCGAGTCGTGTTGGTCGAGCCTGCCTATACCCGTACGTCATTTGAAGAAAATCTCGCCAGGCCGGACCAGTTGCTTGAAATCTATGACGCTGCGCGCGCTGGCATGGATGTGATCCTGCGCAAAGCGATGGAAACAGGTGATGCTCCCGAAATTGTAGCCGGGACGGTCTTGAAAGCAGCGACCGATTCCGTTCCGAGGAGGCGCTATGCGGCGGGAAAAATGGCACGCCAGGTCAGTTTCCTGCGCCGTTTCGTCCCCGCATCCGCATTCGACAAAAGCCTGCGAAAGCAGAACGGCCTGCCGGTCTGACGTCAACGACATCCTGCTTCGGTCGAACCGGCAGGAATTGTAGGCGCTTCAGGCGGCACTGATCCAGGCACGGGGGCCGCGAACACCGTGCCCATGTGCTGCCGGTGCGCTACGCGGTCATGCTGCCTCCGCGCCTCGCGCGGACGCCTTGAAGAGGTTGCCGCCGATGGCGCGCGCGGCGCTGAAATGAGAGGCCGGATCCTGCGTCTCCGAGCCGAGCAGGAGCTCGGACGTCACGACGGACGCACCACAATAATCGAAGATGCCATGGTCGATCTGCGTCTTCATGGCTCCGAAATAGCCGTGCCGCGCATAGGTTCGCAAATTGGCGCCGCCGATGGCAACCAAATGAACCCGGAGGTGGCGAAGCCTCTTCACCAGTTTGGCGTCCGGGCCTTCATCGTAAGCCCAACCGTTCGCGAATACCCGATCGATCCATCCCTTGAGAAGCCCCGGCATCGACCACCAGTAGACGGGATAGACCAGCACAAGAGCATCGGCGCGATCGATCCTCGCTTGCTCGGCGGCAACATCGGCTGAGGGCGGTGCTCCCTTGCGATGAACGGCGAGATCAGTCGCGGTGAACCTTGGATCGAAAGCTTCCGCCGCAAGGTCCGCAATTTCGAAGGAATTGCCGGGATCGGATAGGGACACACCCTCGGCGACATGCCTGGCGACGCTATGGCTGAGCGAGCTGGGATCGGGATGCGCGATAACGATCAGCGCGTGCATATCAAAACTCCTGCTGATTGGTTGCGGCCGAAGGGCCAGGCTTATATACTCTTAGTAAGTTACTAATGGTACATAAGCATGTCAAGCGCCGGATCAAGGGAGCAGACTTCCCATTCGCGACCGCGTCGCCGCCTGTCGCGGGAGGAACGGCATCGCCAACTTCTGGACGTCGCATGGCGGCTGATCGGGGAAGAAGGAACGGAAGCCTTGACGCTCGGGCGGCTGGCCGAGCAGTCGGCTGTTACAAAACCCGTCGTTTACGACCATTTCGGCACGCGGTCCGGGCTGCTGGCGGCGCTCTACCGGGAATTCGACGCGCGCCAGAATTCGCTCATGGACGCAGCGCTTCAGGCGAGCGAACCGACCTTGACGGGCAGAGCCGCGGTCATCGCGTCTTCCTATGTCGACTGCGTGCTTCTCCAAGGCCGCGAGATACCCGGTGTCATCGCGGCGCTGGCCGGTTCGCCTGAGCTTGAAAGGATCAAGCGCGACTGCGAGACGGCGTTCATCGAGAGGTGCCGGATTGCGCTTGCCCCATTCGCCGGAACTGGTGCTGTCGCTTCAGCGGGCCTCTGGGCGATGCTCGGCGCAGCCGAGGCCCTGTCCTATGCTGCCGCGACCGAAGAAATCACGGCCGCGCAGGCGCGGGACGAACTCTTCGAAACAATCGTCGCAATGGTCGCCAGAAGCGCGCCCCGGCATACGTTAGGCCGCAGTCTCATAACCTTTTAATCCAGTAGCGAAGAGCAAAATCCCTCAGATCAACCAGCGACGCATCACAAGGCTCCCTTCCAGAGCCCTGAATGCTCACCTGGCAAGCAGTTTTATGAGTTTACGGCCTAGGACGACACCTTGTAGATTGGACACATGGCGCTCAAACGGATGGACAACGTAGGAATCGTCGTCGATGACCTCGAAGGGACGATCGATTTCTTTCGCGAGCTCGGTCTTGAGCTCGAAGGGCGGGGCACGATCGAAGGAGAATGGGCCGGACGGGTCACTGGACTGGGCGATCAGCGCGTCGAGATTGCCATGATGCGCACGCCGGACGGCCACGGCCGGCTCGAGCTATCCCGCTTCCTCACGCCGCCTGCCGTCGCGGATCACCGCAACGCCCCGGTTAACGCTCTAGGCTACCTCCGCGTCATGTTCGCCGTGGACGACATCGACGAGACGCTTGAAAGGCTCCGCAATCGCGGCGCGCAGCTCGTAGGCGAAGTAGTCCAGTACAAGGACGCGTATCGGCTCTGCTACATCCGCGGGCCTGAAGGGCTTCTCATCGGGCTCGCCCAAGAACTCAGCTGAGCGCAAGACGACGACAATGACGAAGGGCGACCAGCGAGCGCGTCTCACAAAGGGTCAGCTGTTAGACTAGATTAGGACAGCGCGGGCTTGCCGAAGATCGTCTGCAGGAATTCGCCGAGCCAGCGCTTCAGATGCATGTCCCAGATCAGCCGGCCGCCGAGGTGGTCGCGGCCGGGCTGCGCGCCGGGCAACTCGAAGCGGTGCGCGCCGCGAACGACCCAGCGCTGCATCATCGCCCGGGTCAATTCGCCATGGAACTGGATGCCCCAGGCATTGTCGCCATAACGAAAGGCCTGGTTGGGATAGGTTTCGGCCGTCGCCAGCAGCGTCGCGTCTCGCGGCAGCGAAAAGCCCTCGCGGTGAAACTGGTAGACCATGTCAGGCCAGTGCATCAGCTTCCGGCCATCCTCCGTCGCCTTCAGCGGATACCAGCCGATCTCGACCAGCCCCTCGCCATGACCCTCGACCTTGCCGCCAAGATGATTGACCAGCATCTGCGCGCCGAGGCAGATGCCGAGCAACGGCCGGTTCTCCCTGAGCGGAACTTTCAGCCAGTCGGTCTCGCGGCGGACGAAGTCATCCTCGTCATTGGCGCTCATCGGTCCGCCGAACACCACGGTTCCGGCATGACCGTCCAGTGTTTCCGGTAAGGCGTCGCCGAGCGGCGGGCAGCGGAGATCGAGGTCGAAGCCTTCTTCGATAAGCATGTGGCCGACGCGCCCGGGGCTCGAACTCTCCTGATGCAGCACGATCAGGATTTTTGGTCTCGGCCTCGGCGTGGATGGCATGGGGATCCCGTCTATTCGTCGCTCGACGTTCCGGTGGCGCCCGGCGCTTCGGCCGCCGCCTTGCGGCGTGCCTCGACGCGGTCGCGGCGTTCGACGCCGATCAGCTCGGCGACCCGCCAGACGATATTGTCCTCAAGTTCATGCAATTCGCCATCGGCATAGACGATTTCCCACATCAGGCCGATGAAGGCTTTTCGCGCGTCCGGATCGAGCTGGCCCTTCAACACGCTGGTGAAGGCGTAGAGGTCGATCGCCTCATTGTCGGCCCGCTCGCCGGCGGCGGCCAGCGCGTCGAGCTCGTCGCCGCTGATCGAATAGCTTTCCGCCAGCACCGCCTTGAAGCGCTCCCATTCGGCATCCTGACGCACGCCGTCGGCACTCATCACATGGTAGAGAAGGGCGGATGCGGCAACGCGCGGATCATCGGCGTTGTTGCGGGCGCTGCCACCTGCTGGCAGGTCCTTCAGAAACGACAGAACACGTTCGAACATGTGATTCTTACTTCCCATCGGCCAAAACTATCAAGCTCAGCCAAATCAAAACAACCGAAACTTGCGTGGTGATTTTTGGTCTTCGTCGTCCGGATCGACGCCAGGATCGTCGGGCAGCCGGGCCAGTTCCTCCGCCGGTTCGACAGATTCGGCATCCGGCGGCACCGCGGCAAAGGCCGCGGCGGTGACCGGCGCTACCTGGTCTTCGTCACTTTCCGATGCCGTCGCGGTGGTCGGTCTTTCGGCCGAAACAGCGGGGTTCAGCTCGATCACATTTTCCTTTGCCGGCTTGATTGGCGCCGCAATGGTCGGCACCGTGGCATCCGCCGCGTCCTCATTACTGTCGATGAGCTGACCGAGCCGCTCCATCGGTGCCCGCCATTCGAAGGCGTCGAGCCTGCCGGTGATCGGCGACACCGGCGCCCATCGTTCGGAGACGAGGCCGTCGGCAACCCAGGCCGGATCGCGCGGTGCACGCACCGCCTTGGACAGAAGCTGCCGCACCTTGCCCTGATCGCCGGTCTCGGCCTCCTCGATGTCGGCCAGAAGCAGATAGGCGCCTTCGCGGCGATCCATGCGAATGGCTGCCTCGGCCTCCTGGCGGGCGGTCTTGTAATCTTGCGCATCGAGCGCGGCGCGCGCCACCGTCAGCGAGGATTCGGCGTGGTTCTTCTTCATCTCCTGCAGCTTCTTCGCCCGGTTCAGACGGTCGAGGACAGCATCGGCAGGCCGGGCGTGGGTGTAAAGCTCGGCGATCTCCGGATGCGGCTCGGCTTTCCACGCCGCTTCGAGGATCTTCGCGCCCTTGCGCACATCGTTCTGCCTGAACAGCAGTTTGGCTGCGACGACCGCCGCCGGCGCGAAATCCGGCCGCAGTCGATTGGCCTCGAGAGCAGCGGTTTTGGCGGCATTGGGATCGCTGTCGATCAGCGCCTGTGCCTTGGCGGTGAGCAGCACAGCGCGGCGCCGGTTGGCGGCGTCGCGCTCGATCTGGCGCGTCGATTTCTGCGCCTCGACCAATTTCAGCGCGCTGTCCCAGTCGCCGCGCCCGGTCAGGTCTTCCAGCGTCGATTCAGCGGCCCAGGCCAGCTGCGGCGCCATCGCCGCGGCGCGGCCGGCATAGTGGCGCGCCGCGTTGCGATCGCCGAGGCGTTCGGCCTCGAGATAAAGCCCGCGCAGGCCAAGCAGCCGCATTTCGGGATCGTCGAGCATGGTCTCGAACTTTTCGCGGGCGCCCTCGTGGTCGCCTTCGAGCAGAGAGGCTTGCGCCTCCAGCAGCTGGATCAACGGCTCCTGGTCAGACCGGATCAGCTTTGCCGCTTCCTTGGTCTTCTTGCGGGCGAGTGCTCCGTCACCGGCGCCGGCGGCGATCATGCCGGTCGATAGCGCCTGATAGCCACGGTCGCGGCGGCGCACGCGGAAATAGCGCGAGATGGTGTAGGGGCTGTTCCACAGTGACTTGATCAGCCACCAGACGATCATCACCGCGGCAACCACGGCGACGACCGCCACCGCCGCCACCATCAGGCTGACCTGATACTGATAGCCGCTGAAGGTGACGACCATCTCGCCCGGCCGGTCGGCCAGCCAGGCGAAACCCAGCCCGAGCGCGAAAACGACGGCGAGGAAAAGCAGAATGCGAATCATCGGGTTTTCCTCACGCCTTCATCGCACCAGCGATCAACGCGTCGACCTGTGTCTCGACCTCGATCCGCGCCTTCAGTTTGCCGGCAAAGTCGGCGCCGGCGGCCTTCACCGCCTCGGGCAGTGTATCGTATTCACTGAGCGCCTTGGCGTAGTCGCCCTGGCTGACCGCCACCTCCATGCGCGCGACGGTTTCCGGTGCGCCGGCGCCTTCGACGGCACCGATCGGCCTGACTTTGACCAGTGATTCGGCGCTCGACAAAAGGTTCTGCAGGAAGCCGGCATTCTGGTCGACGGGCTCGGAGGCAGCGACCATGGCATTGGCCGCGGCGGGCACTTCGGCGGCGATCTCGGCACGTGTCGAAACGCCCTTTTCGGCGTAGGGACGCAAGGTTGCGATCTCCGGTGCGCCCGGTGAAATCGCCGCAAACGTTTCGAGCTCGGCGGCGAACGGCGCACCGCCGTCGACTGCTGCCTTCAGCGCCGAAGCGGCGATGGCGAGCGCGATCTTCGGCTGTCCCGCCTGTGCCTCGACCTTGCCAGAAAGCTGCGACACTGACTGTTCCAGCGCCGCAAGCCGGCCTTCCTGCGCCGATGCCGCCTCACCGGCGGATTTCACCGCCGCGTCGAGCCCGGCCAGCTTTTCGTTGAGCGGCCCGAGATCGACCGGCGCCGTGTTGCCTGCCTGACCAAGGGCAGCAACAGTCGTCTCGATCTGCGTGACTTTGTCGCCAAGGGCAGCAAGCCCGGCAGTGTCGCCGGCCCCACCCTGCTCGACCGCCGATTTCAGCGCCGCGACATCCGTCTTGACCTGATCCAGGGCCGACGACAACCCGTCCACCTTGGCCGACGCGTCATTGTTGCCGGCTGTGTCCTTGAGCCCGGCAATCTCGCTCTTCAGCGAAGCGATTTCGCCATTGACGCCATCGAGCGACACGCCGCCCGAACCCGGCGCGCCGAGCAGGCCGGCAAACTGCAGCCCTCCGGCGGCGGCGAGCGCGATGACGCCGCCGATAATGCCGGCAGCGATGCCGTTGATGCCGCCACGCCTCGGCTGTGCTGCCATGCCTTCATCCCCTGCCTGGGCTTCCTTCGGCGCTTCTTTGGCCCCCATCCCGCTGGCTTTGGCAGATGCGTCGTCGAAGCTGTAGTCGAAGGCCCGTTTCGCCGATGCGTCCGAGCCGGTCGGATAAGTCGGTTTGGGTCCTTCAGGACCTTTGGTGCCGCCCTCTGCCGGCTCTTCCGGACCGGCGGGCGGGGCCGCATCGGCATGTTCCCACGGCTCGATGTCGGTCTGGTCGGCATGCATGGGTTCTTCAGGCGCACCCGGCTGCGACGCGTTCGCCGCCAACTCCGCTTTCGCCTCGTCGGTCCGCCCGTTGGCGGCATTCTCGTCGGCAACGCGCGAGACGGCCCCGGGTTCGAGCTCGATGGTCACAGGCTCGCGACGGCTTTTCGAATGCCGCATCTTCGGCGTCTTGACCATGCTTGGGCTCCGCAAAATTCGCTTCGGGATGGTTCAGAAAGGGTCTAGCACATCACCAAGCGGTGAAAAGGGGCGGCGTGATGACACGGGGTCACCGCCACGTCCGCAAAAGCTCCAGCAGCGCCTCCTCGCTGGGCTCCGGCGCAACCCGGAGCTTTTCTAAGGCGACAGTCTCGAAGGCTGCGGCGATACGTCCGGACAGGGCGAAAAACCATGTCTCTTCAAAAAGCCCTCGCAGCGCCGGACGCCCGGTCAGGGTCCGCATCGCTGCCGCCGCCTTGGCCGAATAAAGAAGCACCGCTTCAACCGGCTGGCCGGACAGGCATGCAAGGATTGCGGCGTCCGAATGGTCCAGGGTGACTGTGTCGTAGGTCTCGATGGCGCGGACGTCGACACAAGCGGCCTTCAGCCGCGCCTCGAACGCCGGAAACCGCACGCGTCCACACAGATAGATGATCGTCTTTGCCATGAAGCCGCCGGCAAGCGCATCCGCCAGCGCCTCGGCATCGCCGGGGCCTTCGCTGACGGACAAGAATCCCGCAGCGCGGGCCGCTTCTGCCGTCCTTCTGCCGACGGCATGGCAGGGCAAAGCGGCGAGCGTCGCGATAATTTCCCTCGGCGCATGGCGCACGGCATTGGCGCTGGTGACCACAACGGCCACGGCATTGTTTGCGACCCCCTCCACGTCGACGGGCAGAGCCACCGTTTCGGTCAATGGCAGCGGGATCGGCTTAAACCCCCGGTCCTCAAGCCGCCGCATTGTGCGCGAGGCGCCCGGTTCCGGCCTCGTCACCAGCACGCGAACCATGTCAGGCCCAGCCGTCGAAGAATTTTTCGCCGGCCTTGGCCCGCACGGTCCTGGCAGCTTCGTTGCCGATGCGGGCGGCATCTTGCGCCGGGCCTTCCGCCTCGACCTCATGTGATTGCGTGCCGTCCGGCGAGATGATCAGCCCAGCGAAGAAGACGGTTCCGTTGGCGATGACCGCATGGCCGGCGATCGGCGTGCGGCACGACCCGTCGAGCGCCGCCAGGAAGGCGCGCTCGCAGGCCAGAGCCTGTCCGGTCGGCACGTCATGGATTGCCGTCAGCATCCTTTCCACATCGCGGTCGCCGATACGGCTTTCGATGCAGATGGCACCTTGCCCGGGCGCCGGCGGAAAGGTGTCGAGCGGCATCAGGTCGGTGACGACATGCTCCAGGGCAAGCCGCTTCAGCCCGGCATAGGCGAGGATGGTGCCGTCGGCGACGCCCTCGTCGAGCTTGCGCAGCCGCGTCTGCACATTGCCGCGGAACATCACCACGTCGAGGTCCGGCCGCATGCGCCGAATCAATGCCTGGCGCCGCAGCGACGACGAGCCGACCTTCGCGCCCTGCGGCAGTCCGGCGATTGTCTTCGCCGCTTTGCCGACGAAAGCGTCGCGGGCATCCTCGCGCGGCAGGAAGGCGGACAGCTCCAGCCCGTCGGGCAACACCGTCGGCATGTCCTTCGACGAATGCACGGCGATGTCGATACGGCGCGCCAGCAGCGCTTCCTCGATCTCCTTGGTGAACAGCCCCTTGCCGCCGGCTTCCGACAGCGGCCGGTCCTGGATGCGGTCGCCACTGGTCGAGATGACGAGCACCTCGAACGCCTCAACCGGCATGCCATGCGCGGCCATCAGCCGCGCCTGCGTTTCATGCGCCTGCGCCAGCGCCAGCGGGCTGCCGCGTGTTCCGATTTTCAAGGTTGTTTGCATGGCGCGCGGTCCGTGATAACCCCCGGGCAGATCGAGGTCTGTTGAGATTCAGGTCAGGCCGAGCCGAAAATGATGGTTTCGGAGAACCGGAGCGGAGCGTACTTTGAGTACGTGAGCACCGGAAGCGCAGGAAGCCGCCATTTGCAGGCCGGCATCACCTGAATATCAACAGACCTTGGGCTTTCTCCTACCGGGGAAAGCTGGGTTGTACAATCTTTTAGGGACAGCGACGAATTGATCCGCGTTCTGGGCATTGAGACGAGTTGCGACGAGACCGCCGCCAGCGTGGTGACGCTGGATGGCGGCGGCGCACCCAAAATCCTGTCCGACATCGTGCTCAGCCAGATCGAGGAGCATGCCGCCTTCGGCGGTGTCGTGCCGGAAATCGCCGCGCGCGCCCATGTCGAGGCGCTGGACGGCATCATCGAGGCAGCGCTGGCCGATTCGGGCGTCGATCTCGCCGACATCGACGCGATCGCCGCGACCGCCGGCCCCGGACTCGTCGGCGGGCTGATCGTCGGCCTGATGACGGCGAAAGCCATTGCCGCGGCCGCAAACAAGCCGCTGATCGCCATCAACCACCTCGAAGGCCACGCGCTGACCGCGCGACTGACCGACGGGCTCGATTTTCCATACCTGTTGCTGCTCGTATCCGGCGGTCACACGCAGATCCTCGCCGTGCGTGGCGTTGGCGACTATCAGCGCTGGGCGACGACCATCGACGATGCGCTCGGCGAAGCCTTTGATAAGACGGCCAAGATGCTCGGCCTGCCCTATCCCGGCGGGCCGAATGTCGAGAAAGCGGCGGCGGCCGGCGATGCCACGCGCTTCGCCTTTCCGCGGCCGATGAAGGGCTCGGCGCAGTCCGATTTCTCTTTTTCCGGGCTGAAGACCGCCGTGCGCCAGGCAGCGACGGCCATCGCCCCGTTGAGCGACCAGGACGTCGCCGACATCTGCGCCTCGTTCCAGGCGGCGGTGGCGGATGTGCTGGATGATCGTGTTTCGAGAGCGCTGACGCGTTTTCGCGAAACTTTTCCTGATAAGCAAAATCCTGCGCTGGTTGTTGCCGGCGGCGTCGCTGCCAACCGGACGATCAAGACGACACTGGAAGCCTTGTGCGAGAAAGCCGGCTTTGCTTTCGTCGCGCCGCCGCTCAAACTCTGCACCGACAATGCGGCGATGATCGCCTGGGCCGGCATCGAACGGCTGCGCGCCGGCATCGCGGGTGAAAACACCGCCGATTTCGTGCCGCGCTCGCGCTGGCCGCTGGACAGCATCTCCGCCTCGATGGTCGGCTCGGGCCGGCGTGGGGCCAAGGCATGACCGGCGGCGGGCACAAGGCGCCAAGCGGCTGGCGCATTGCCGTGCTCGGCGGCGGTGCCTGGGGCACGGCGCTGGCGCTGGCCATGCTGCGAGCCGGTCATTTCGTCCGCCTCTATGCGCGCGACCCGGAGACCGTCGCCGCGATCGACCGTGGCGAAAATCCGCGCTATCTGCCTGGCATCGCGCTCCAGGCCGGCATCGTGGCAACGAGCGACATCGAGGCCGCGCTTGACGGCGCCGACTGCGTGCTGGCGGTGGCGCCGGCGCAGTCGCTGCGCGCCATGCTGGCGACCGCAAAGATCCATATGCCGAAAGACACCCCGCTGGTCCTCTGCGCCAAAGGCATCGAGCGCGACACCGGCGCGCTGCTGTCGGCGATAGTCGAAGAGATTCTGCCTGAAAACCCGGTTGCCGCCCTGTCCGGCCCGAGCTTCGCCACCGACGTTGCCAGGGGCCTGCCGACGGCCGTGGTGGTCGCCGCCCGCAACGAGGGTCTGGCGGCAGACCTTGCCGGCCGCTTCTCGGCTGAGAATCTGCGCTGCTATTCGAGCGACGATCTCATCGGCGTCGAGATCGGCGGCGCGCTGAAGAACGTCTTCGCCATTGCCGCCGGTGCCGTCACCGGCGCCGGGCTCGGCGCCAGCGCCCAGGCCGCCATGGTGACGCGCGGCTTTGTCGAATTGCGCCGCATCGGTGCTGCGTTCGGCGCCAGGCCGGAAACGCTGATGGGGCTTTCCGGCCTCGGCGACCTGCTGCTGACCTGCTCGTCCGCCCAGTCGCGCAATTTCGCCTACGGGCTGGCGCTGGGGCAAGGCAAGCCGCTTGCCGGGCTGCCCCTGGCCGAAGGCGTGCCGACGGCGGCGATCGCCGCCCGCATCGCCGCCGAGCGTCGGATCGACGCGCCGATCATCACCGCCGTCGCCGCCATACTGGACGGCACGATCACCATCCGCCAGGCTGTGTCGGCGCTGATGACAAGGCCGCTGAAGACCGAAACCGATGTTTAGAGCGACGTGCGTCCGCTTGGACGCACAAAGTACGCTCTAACAACTTTGAACCTGCGCATCGTGCTTTCCGAAAATCGATTCCGATTTTCGGGCCGATGCGATAAATCTCGAACAATCCGGAGATCGAAAAATGCTGTTTGCGTTGATTTGCAAGGACAAGCCTGAAAACCTGCAGGTGCGGCTCGATACGCGGCCCGAGCATATTGCCTTCCTGGAAGGATTGAACGGCGAGAAGAAGCTGGCCTTCGCCGGTCCGTTCCTCGACGCCGACGGCAAGCCGAACGGCAGCCTCGTCGTGGTCGAGGCGCCCGATCTGGCCGCGGCAGAGGCCCTGTCGGCGGCAGACCCCTACGCCAAGGCCGGGCTGTTCGAAAGCGTCGAAATCAGGCAATGGAACTGGACCTTCAACAAGCCGGCGAGCGCATGACTCCGAAAACCGGAATCGATTTTCGCTGGGGATCATGCGCAAAATCAAAGTGCTACAGCGTCCTTTGCGCGTCTGAAAGACGCGCGGCGCTGCAGCTGATTTCCAGCCTTCAGGAGGAGCAAAAACGATGAACTACTGGCTGTTCAAATCGGAACCCTCGGTCTTCTCCTTTGAAGCGCTGAAGGCGAAGGGCAAGGCCGGCACGCAATGGGACGGCGTGCGCAACTATGCGGCGCGCAACAACATGAAGGCGATGCAGATCGGCGATCTCGGCTTCTTCTACCATTCCAATGACGGGCTCGACGTGGTCGGCATCGCCGAGGTCTGCGCGCTGGCCCATCAGGATACCACCACCGACGATCCACGCTGGGAATGCGTCGATATCCGCGCCGTCCAGGACGTGCCGAAGCCGGTGACGCTGGAACAGGTCAAAGCCAATCCCAAGCTTGCCGAGATGGCACTGGTCCGGCTCGGACGGCTTTCCGTGCAGCCGGTGACACCGGCCGAATGGAAAGAGGTCTGCCGCATGGGCGGCCTGACGCCGGCGCCGTGACGGCGCTGACGCCAAACAGCGCGAAGAATTTCATCCTCGACAACACGACGCTGATGGCGCCGCCGCATGTGCCGGAGATCCTGCTGCATCTGGCCGACGAGGCGCATGATCTGTGGCAGCGGACCGAGGACGAACTGGCCGAAATCGGCCTGCCGCCGCCCTTCTGGGCCTTTGCCTGGGCCGGCGGCCAAGGCCTTGCCCGCTACATCCTCGACAATCCGTCTGATGTGCACGGCAAGCGCGTGCTCGACTTCGCCTCCGGTTCCGGCCTTGTCGCCATTGCGGCAGTGAAGGCCGGCGCGGCAGAGGTGATCGCCGCCGACATCGACCCGTTCTGCGCGACCGCGATCCGCCTCAATGCCGAGGCCAATGGCGTCGGGATAACGTTCCTCGGCTCGGACTGCATCGGAACCGATGCGCGCTGGGATGTGGTTCTGGCCGGCGACGTCTTCTACGACAGATCCTTTGCCGACAGGCTGATGCCGTGGTTCGCAGCACTGAAGTCGCGCGGCGCCGACATCCTCGTTGGCGATCCCGGCCGCTCCTATCTGCCGAAGGCGGGGTTGGAGCCGCTCGCCGTCTACGAAGTGGCGGTAACCCGGGCGCTGGAAGATTCCCTGGTCAAACGCACGACCGTCTGGCGGTTTGCTTGACGGCACAGCCGAACAGGCGTTCCATCACGCATCGATTTTGAGAATGTCGTTGTCCCAGAACCGCCGGGCACCCTCGGGTCAGGCCCGAGGGCAGGCTTTTGGGCGACATGCTTCCGGGGGAGGGAAATCATGGATTTTTCAGCAGTGAACTGGCTGGCGGTGATCATCGCCGCCGTGGTGGCGTGGTTGTTCGGCGCGGCCTGGTACATGGGCTTGAGCAAGCCCTGGCTCAAGGCCGCCAAGCTTGATCCGGCGACCATGAGCAAATCGCCGTTGCCCTTCGTCATCAGCTTCATCGCGGAACTTGTCATGGCGTTCGTCATGTCCCTGGTCATCGGAGCAATGACCGGCGGCGAGCCGAGCCTCATTGCCGGGCTGGTCTTCGGCTTCGTTCTCTGGCTGGGATTCGTCGCCACGACGCTTTCCGTCAATCATCGTTACGAGGGTTTCGGCTGGGACCTGACCATCATAGACTGCGGCCACTGGCTTGGCGTGCTGCTTATCATTGGCGCGGTGATCGGCTGGTTCGGCGCGGCGGCGGCTTGAGCTGGAGCAATTCCAGGAAAAGTGTGCAACGGTTTTCCGTCCGGAATTGCGCAAAAAACAAACAGCTAGAGCGGTTCAGCGATTCTCTTAATCGCTGAACCGCTCTAAGGATCCGATCGTCAGGTTGGCGTCTTCGCGACTTCGTCGAGAAGCCATTCGCGAAAAGCGACGATGCGCGGGTCGCGCGCCGCGCTTTTTGGGTAGACCAGGAAATAGGCGAATTCGGGCGCAACCTTGATGCCCAGTTCGAACGGTCGCACCAGCCTGCCCTCGGAAAGGTCGTTTGCCACCATGGCGAAATCGGCGAGCGCGACGGCATTGCCGTCGAGCGCAGCCTGAACGACATCTGAAGACGTGCCGAAGACCATCGTTCGGCTGTCGTCGAAATCGTCGACGCCCGCCGCTGCCATCCACATGCGCCAATTCGGCCATGTCACACCCTGGCGCGCCCACTCGATGTGGGCAAGCGTGTGGTGAAACAGGTCGCGCGGCTCCTTCAGCGGCGGCCCCGCCCGCAGCAACGCCGGGCTGCAGACAGGAATGATGACGTTTTCGAACAGCCGGTCGGCGCAAAGTCCCGGATATTTCCCGGCGCCGAAGCGGATGCCGATATCGACATCATCGAGATCGAAGTCGCGCACCTCATAGCTGATGTCGAAGCGGAGCTCGATGTCGGGCTGATGCTTGCGAAACCCGTCGACGCGCCGCATCAGCCATTTTGTCGCGAACTGTGCGTCGAGAGTGACTTTCAGCAGCGCCGTTCCACGCGCCACCTTGTGCGCCCGTGAGACGGCCCGGCCAAGCAGGTCGAGCGCGTCGGTAGCGGCCTCGAACAGCACCGCGCCCGCCTCGGTCAGCCGGATGGTGCGGCTGGTGCGCGTGAACAGCACGATGCCGAGCTGATCCTCGATTTCCTTGATCTGGTGGCTGACCGCGGCCGGCGTCAGACCGAGCTCGTCTGCGGCGCGGGTGAAATTGAGGTGCCGGGCCGCCGCTTCCAGCGTCCTCAGTGCACGGGTTCCAGGCAGCAGGCGCGCCATCAGCGCGGAATGATTTTTGGCAGGATCATTGCCCTTGATCCACAAATTAAACTTGATAATCTGGAAAAAACTACTCGTTTCCCTCTTAGATTTCAATCCGGCATGATGTGACCATCGATAAACTATCAAACCGGATTTGATGTCCGGATGGAACGGATCACGTCATGTCACACATTGCTTTGAAGTCTCCGGCTGCCGGACCGACCTGGCTGCGCGCGGCAGTTGAATGGTTCCATCACGCGAGAATCGCGATCAACCTCCCGCAAGAGCCCGGCCTGCCGCGTGAAAATGTCGAGGACCTCTCGGACCGCCAACTGCGCGACATCGGCGCCGAGCGGAAGGATGTCGCCCGCGCCATGGACCAGGAACTAGGCCGGCTCGGCCTGCTCGACATCGGCTGGCAGAAGCCGAAACGGTAGGGGAGTAAGGGAGCGCGAACGCGCATATCGGCTGACAACTTCCTACTCTCCTATTCCCCTACTCCCCTACTCCCCTATCGTACCACTCTCATCACCGTCCGGTCCGACAGCAGCGGCAACAGCCGGGCCATCGTGCGTGCCGTCACCGCGACGCAGCCTTGCGTCGGCGTGAAGCCGGGGCGCGCCAAGTGGAAGAAGATCGCGCTGCCGCGCCCGCGGCGGCGCGGCGCAATGTTCCAGTCCAGCACCAGGCAGGCGTCATAAAGCCGGTCGGCGCGCAGCATCCGCTCGTGGCTGGCGCCATAGGGAATCCTGACCGGGCGGTTATAGTTGCGGTCCTCAGGCACCTCGCACCAGCCGAGATCTGAGCCGATCGGCGCCATCGCCAGCCGGGTTTTGCGGCCCTCGGAAAAATGATCGTTACGGAAATATCCCGACAGGATCCGCATCGAGCCAAGTGGCGTGGCGCCGTCGCCTTCGCGCTTGCCGGCCGATATGCCGCCGCGTCCCAGCGCACATAAAAACACCAGTTTGCCAGCCTGCAGGAACCCCTGGCTGGCGTGGCCGGGCCTGGCGCGCACCGTGAGAACACGGAGCCCTTTTCGCAAAAATGCGCTCGCCTCATTGCACGCGCGTTTTTTCTTGTATGATCGTGCCACGGAACAAATCACTGTGATCGGCTGTTGTGCCGGTCAGCTTCCGCATAAACAGGCAGCGGTCAACTGAATTTTCTTTTCAAAACAACGGATTGATCCATGACTTCACGCACCATTCTGATCGTCGATGACGATGACGACCTGCGCGGCACGCTCGTCGAGCAATTGTCTCTCTATGAGGAATTCGACGTCCTGCAGGAATCAACCGCCGCCAAAGGCGTCGCCACGGCCCGCGGCGGCCTCATCGATCTGCTCATCATGGATGTCGGCCTGCCCGACATGGATGGCCGGGAGGCGGTGAAGATACTGCGCAAGGGCGGCTACAAGTCGCCCATCATCATGCTGACTGGACACGACACCGATTCCGACACGATTCTCGGCCTCGAAGCCGGCGCCAACGACTATGTGACCAAGCCGTTCCGCTTCGCGGTTCTCTTGGCCCGCATTCGTGCGCAGCTTCGCCAGCATGAGCAGAGCGAAGACGCCACCTTTTCGGTCGGCCCCTACACGTTCAAGCCCAGCCAGAAGCTTCTGATCGACCAGCGCGGCGCCAAGGTGCGGCTGACCGAAAAGGAGGCCTCGATCATCAAGTATCTCTACCGCGCCGACCAGAAGGTGGTGACGCGCGACGTGCTGCTCGAGGAAGTGTGGGGCTACAATTCCGGCGTCACCACGCACACGCTGGAAACCCATGTCTATCGGCTGCGCCAGAAGATCGAGCGCGATCCTTCCAATGCGGAAATTCTTGTGACAGAAAGCGGCGGCTACAAGCTGGTTCCTTAAACATTTAATTATCCAATGAGCGGTCGGGGCGGGGCCGCTTTCGGGCACGATCCTGAGACTGGAGGTGGTTCTGGATCGGACTCGCTGATGCATCGGCCCAAAAATCGAAATCGATTTTTTGGAAAGCACGGTGCATCGATTTCAAGCGTTTAGAGCGTCCTTTGCGCGCCCAAAGGGACGCTCGGCGCCCTAAGGGAGGGATTGGACTGACCGTTCGGGGACATAGCTAGATGGCGTTGGATGACGACATCCGCATCCTGTCCACCGTGAGGCTCTTCGAGGGCTTCACGGACGAACAGTTGCGTCTGCTCGCCTTTGGCGCGGAAACCACAAGGCTGCAGGCCGACCACAAGCTTTACCGCGAGGACGACGAGGCCGATTGCGCCTATATCGTGGTCAGCGGGCGCATCGTGCTGTATCGCGAGCAGAATGGCGACCGCGTCCCGATAGGCACGGCCGGCCCCGGCACGACGCTCAGCGAACTGGCGCTGATCGCCGACACCAACCGGCTGACCAGCGCATCCGCCGAGATCGATTCGGAAGTGCTGCGGCTCAGCCGCAAGATGTTCCGCCGCATCCTGGAGGAATATCCCGATATCGCGGTCCATCTGCACCAGCGCATTTCCGAGGATTTTCAGGCAATGATCCGCCGCATCGAAGAGCTGGCGTCGCGCTTCGACAACTGAGTGAGCAACGGTAGTACGGAACTTCTGAAACGCCGGCGGGACAGAGGGGACGCGCTACAGGCGGCAGTCCGCCCTACTCTAAATCGAACCGGGCGATCACCGGCACATGGTCCGACGGCCGTTCCCAGCCGCGCGCCAGCCGCAGGATCTCATAGCCGGCAAAGCTCGGCACCAGATTGGGCGACGACCAGACATGGTCGAGCCGCCGGCCGCGATCCGACGCTTCCCAGTCCTGCGCGCGATAGCTCCACCAGGTGTAGAGCTTCTGCTCATAAGGCACGTTGAGCCGCATCAGGTCGACCCAGTCGCCGGCGAGCCGCATCGCCTCGAAATTTTCCGTCTCGACCGGCGTATGGCTGACCACTTTCAAGAGCTGCTTGTGCGACCAGACGTCGTGCTCGAGCGGCGCGATGTTGAGGTCGCCGACCAGGATCGATCCGGAGACCTCGTCATGCTCGGCGCGGATGGCGTTCATTTCGGCGACGAAATCCAGCTTGTGCCTGAACTTGCGGTTGATCTCCGGATCGGGCTCGTCGCCGCCGGCCGGAACGTAGAAATTGTGCAGCAGGATCGCCTTGCCGCCGGCCCGCACGGTGACCGACAGATGCCGGCAATCCTCGATCTCGCAGAACCGACGCTTTTCGACGATCTCGATCGGCCGCCGGGCCACCGTCGCCACGCCGTGATAGCCCTTCTGGCCGTGGAAGGCGATGTGCTCGTAGCTGAGCTTGCGGAACGCCTTCTCGGGAAAAAGCTCGTCCGGAACTTTGGTTTCCTGCAGGCAGAGCACATCCGGTGCCTGTTCTCTAAGCAGGCGCTCGACGATCGGCATGCGCAGGCGGACGGAATTGATGTTCCAGGTGGCGATGGAAAAGGACATGCACAGGATCCGGGGGCAGCGCATGGCCGCCAGAGGCAAACGCCTTTGGCGAGTCATGCGCCCATGAGAGAGTCGGGCCAGAACCTGCCAGCCGCGAGCTTTAAAAACAAGCCGGGCCGCGCCTGGCAAGGCACGGCCCATGACTTTGCACAGCCATCGAAAAAACCGCGTCCAAGGTATGTTGAGATTCAGGTCAGGCCGAGCCGAGAATGGTGGGTTCCGACAACCGGAGCGGAGCGTACTTTTGGGTACGTGAGCACCGGAAGCACAGGAAACCGCCGTTCGCAGGCCGGCATCACCTGAATATCACCATACCTTAGCGCGACTTGGTGTTCAGTTCCCGGTTAGCCGTATAGTCGATGGCAAAAGTGTCGGGGGCGAAGCTTACGCCTTCCCTGACGTTGAAGATCATCACCGTCGTGTCCTTGCCTTGCGCGTCGGTGATCGTCCACTGGCGCAATTCGTAGGATTTCGGATCGAACATCATGGTGATCTTCGAGCTGCCGAACACGGATTTGTCGGCAAGCTGGATGGTGGTGACGTCGTTCTCTTCCTTGACGCTTTTGACGCGGCCGCCGGAGAGGTCGATCTTGGTGTCGAGGAGCAGCTTGAGCGGCGTCTTCGACAACGGGTAGAGATCGGACGTTTTCAGCCGCTTGTTGAGGATGACCACCGACCTGCCGTCGGAAATCACCCTGAAATTCGACGTCCCGTCATAGTTGAAGCGGATCTTGCCCGGCCGTTCCAGAAAGAACTTGCCGCCGGTCTGCTCGCCCTTGGGTCCGAACTGCACGAACTCGCCGGCCATCGATTTGACCGAGGAAAAATGGTCGGCGATCTTCTGCGCGGTGGCTGGCACCGCCGCTTGCGCCGACGCCAGCAACTGGACCCCGGGCACGACATTGATGGCCGCAGCACCCGCCAGGACCAGGCCGAGGCCAAGCAACTGGCGGCGGGTCGGGGCAAAATCGCTGATCGTGGCGAAAGAAGAGTTTTTCATGCCGGTCACTCTCGTCTGGTTTATCTGTTGTCGCAGTGTTTGACCCCCCAGTTGGGCTTAAGTTTGGCGGGCGAACAGCGCTTGGTCGTTGCAACGCGCCAAAAGGTTCAAAGTTGCCGCCCGTCAAGGTTGTGGCGAGCAGGTCTGCCGGTTGTTGCCGGCCTGATCAGAACTTGTCGTCCTCCGTCGGTACCAGAATCTCGCGTTTTCCGGCATGGTTGGCCGGGCCGACAATGCCTTCCTTCTCCATCTTCTCGATGATCGAGGCGGCGCGGTTGTAGCCGATGCCGAGCCTGCGCTGGATGTAGCTGGTCGAGGCCTTGCCGTCGCGCAGCACCACCGAAACCGCCTGATCGTAGGGATCGTCGGAATCCTCGAAATTGCCGCTGCTACCGCCGCCGGAGCTACCTTTGCCCGACGGCTCGTCTTCCTCGTCGTCATCCTCGGTGATGGCGTCGAGATATTCCGGCACGCCCTGCAGCTTCAGATGCGCGACGATCTTCTCGACTTCGTCATCGGAAACGAAGGGACCGTGGACGCGCTGGATGCGGCCGCCACCGGCCATGTAAAGCATGTCGCCCATGCCGAGCAGCTGTTCGGCGCCCTGCTCGCCCAGGATGGTACGGCTGTCGATCTTCGACGTCACCTGGAAGGAAATGCGGGTCGGGAAGTTGGCCTTGATCGTGCCGGTGATGACGTCGACCGACGGCCGCTGTGTCGCCATGATGACGTGGATGCCGGCGGCACGCGCCATCTGCGCCAGGCGCTGCACTGCGCCTTCGATGTCCTTGCCGGCGACCATCATCAGGTCGGCCATCTCATCGATGATGACGACGATGTAGGGCATCGGCTCGAGATCGAGGTTTTCCGTCTCATAAATGGCTTCGCCGGTCTGCCGGTCGAAACCGGTCTGCACGGTGCGCGAGATCTTCTCGCCTTTCTTCTCCGCCTGCTGCACCCGTGCATTGAAACCGTCGATGTTGCGGACGCCGACCTTCGACATCTTGCGGTAGCGGTCCTCCATCTCGCGCACGGTCCATTTCAGCGCCACCACCGCCTTCTTCGGGTCGGTGACGACAGGCGTCAAAAGATGCGGGATGCCGTCATAGACCGAGAGCTCCAGCATTTTCGGATCGATCATGATCAGTCGGCAGTCCTGAGGCGTCAGCCGGTAGAGCAGCGACAGGATCATGGTGTTGATGGCGACCGACTTGCCCGAACCGGTGGTGCCGGCGACCAGCACGTGCGGCATCTTGGCGATGTCGACGATGACCGCTTCGCCATTGATGGTCTTGCCGAGCGCCAGTGCCAGCTTGGCTTTGGTGGTCTCGAAATCGCGGCTGGCCATGATCTCCCTGAGATAGACGGTCTCGCGCTTGGCGTTCGGCAGCTCGATGCCGATGGCGTTGCGGCCGGGCACCACGGCGACGCGGCAGGCGATCGCGCTCATCGAGCGGGCGATGTCGTCGGACAGGCCGATGACCCGCGACGATTTGATGCCGGGCGCCGGCTCCAGCTCATAAAGCGTGACGACCGGACCGGGACGGACATGGATGATCTCGCCCTTGACGCCGAAATCCTCCAGCACGCCCTCGAGCAGGCGGGCATTCTGCTCCAGCGCGTCCTTGGACAGGCTGGCGTCGCGCACGACGTTCTTCGGCTCGGACAGGAAATGCAGCGACGGCATTTCGAATGTTTCGGAGCCGATCAGCGACGTCTGCGCTTCGCGCTGGACACGAGCGCCCGGAACGGGCCGGGGCGCCGGCGCCTCGACGCGTGTGGCCGCATCGGAGCGGAACGGCTGCACCTTCGCATTGGGCGCGGCGCGGCGCTGGCCCGCGGGCTCCGGCGCAAAATCCATGTCGTGGTCCTCGTCGAAGACATCGGCGTCGTCGGGATCGAGCGAGGCACTGCGGTCGTTGACCAGGG
This sequence comes from Mesorhizobium sp. M6A.T.Cr.TU.016.01.1.1, assembly GCF_003952585.1. NCBI lineage: Bacteria > Pseudomonadati > Pseudomonadota > Alphaproteobacteria > Hyphomicrobiales > Phyllobacteriaceae > Mesorhizobium > Mesorhizobium sp. M6A.T.Cr.TU.016.01.1.1. Next base: position 2,314,870 of record NZ_CP034452.1, on the reverse strand, counting down.
CGGCGAAGAATTCCGGCTCGACGCGGGCGCGGCCATCCGGGCTCATCCGCGCTTCGGCGAACTCGGCCGATTCGACCCTCTCGGCAGCGCGGCGCCAGGCGCTTGCACGCGGTTCCATCTCCGGTTCGAAATCGTCGCGCTCCCGGCGGCGAGCGGCGCGGCGGCGAAGGTAGGCGCGCAACGACAGCCACCAATGGGTGATCGCGCCAAGCGCCAGAATGCCCTCGTCGCCTTCATCCTCGTCATTGTCGAAAAGCAGGTCGTCCTGGTCCCTCGGATCAGGTGCGGCCTGTTGCTCGAGGACGGCGAAACCGTTCTTTCGTGCAATCAGCGCCGAGCCATAGGCAAACAGCCACAGTGCCGGCGCCGCCAGAAGCACGGCGAGCACGCTGGCGATGAGACCGGTCGGGTAGCCGCCGACGAAGAAACCGGGAATGTTGAGCACCATGTCGCCGAACACGCCGCCGAGACCGGTCGGCAGCGGCCAGGTCTTGGGCGGCACTACGCAGCCGGCCATGGCCGCGGCAAGCACCGCGTAGCCGAACCAGGCGAGCCCGCGCTTCGGCAGCCTGTCGACGCCGCGCGCCGAAAACAGCAGAAATCCCCAGACCACTGCCGGCACCAGCGCCGCGACCGCGGCAAGGCCGAAGAACTGCATGGCAAGGTCGGAGAAAACAGCGCCCACATAGCCCATGGCGTTGGTGACGATGTTATCGGTGGCGTGGGAGAAGCTTGGGTCGGCGACGTTCCAGGTGGCGAGGCTGGCGATACCGAAGGCGACCAGCGCAAACAGGCCGGCGCCGACCAGCCGGCCGACCTGCCGCCGCGCGAATGCCCCGATGCCGTGCCCCGTATCGGCCAGCGCGAGCGGTGCTGAAGCCCCTGAACGCATGCTCTTCCCCGTCTGTCATTGCCCGGCCGGACGCGTGCGCGCAGCTCGGCAGATTCGGGCACCAGACTATCGGCGGGAAGGTTAAGGCAGCATTAACTATAAGGGATTGGGGGAAGTATCTTGCGGCGGGTATCTGGCACGGCATCTGCGCGCAAAAAAGAGGCCCGGAAACGTTCCGGGCCTCAATGCGTGAGCCCTTCTGGAGCGTCACGACGGGATGGGAGGATGCGGGGCGGCCAAGGCCGCCCCGGACAAGACTTATGGGTGATAGGCCGCTTCGCCATGCGAGGTGAGGTCGAGCCCTTCACGCTCTGCATCGGCAGTCGGACGCAGGCCCACGATCATATCGACGATCTTGTAGAGGATCGCGCTGCCGATGCCCGACCACAGGACGGTTACCAGGACACCCTTGAACTGCGACCACAGCTGGGTGGCCGTGCCGGCATAGCCGGCGGCGAAGTCGGCTGTCGAATAATCGACGACGCCGGCGCCGCCAAGGGCGGGATTGACCAGGATGCCGGTGCCGAGCGCGCCGATGATGCCGCCGATGCAGTGGATGCCGAAGACATCAAGGCTATCGTCGTAGCCGAACTTGTTCTTCACGACCGAGACGAAGAAGTAGCAGACGCAGGTGGCGACGATGCCGAGCACGATGACGCCCATAGGTCCGGCAAAACCGGCAGCGGGCGTGACGGCGACAAGGCCGGTAACAGCGCCAGAAACCGCGCCGAGCATGGACGCTTTGCCGCGGAGCAGCGTTTCAAGCACGATCCAGGTCACGGCCGCCGCCGCTGTGGCGACGAAGGTGTTGACCATCGCCAGCACCGCGTAGGCGTTGGCTTCGAGGTTCGAACCGGCGTTGAAACCGAACCAGCCGACCCACAGCAGCGAAGCGCCGACCATGGTCAACGTCATCGAGTGCGGCGCCATGACGTCCTTGTTGTAGCCGATGCGCTTGCCGACCATCAGCGCGCCGACAAGGCCGGCGATGCCCGCATTGATGTGAACGACGGTGCCGCCGGCGAAGTCGATGGCGCCGAAGCTGAAGATGAGCCCTGACGGGTCGCTATAAGCGCTCGGGCCACCCCAGAACCAGACCATATGCGCGATCGGGAAGTAGACGAACGTGACCCAGAGGATGGTGAAAAGGATCACGGCGGAGAACTTGATGCGTTCGGCGAAGGCGCCGACGATCAGGGCGGGCGTGATGCAGGCGAAGCTCATCTGGAAGATGACGAACACCAGCTCAGGAATGGCGACGCCCTTGGTGAAGGTTTCCGACAGCGTCGTCACGTCGACGCCGGCGAGAAACATCTTGGAAAGGCCGCCGATGAAGGCATTGCCGGGGGTGAAGGCAAGGCTGTAGCCGTAGAAAACCCAGACGATCATGACCACGCTGGTGATGGTGAAAACCTGCATCAGCACCGACAGCATATTCTTGGCGCGAACTAGGCCGCCGTAGAAAAGGGCAAGGCCGGGAATGGTCATCAACAGCACCAGAATGGTGGAAATCATCATCCACGTCGTGTCGCCCTTGTCGACGGTAAAGGCCGGCACCGCTGGCGCTGCCGGTGCGGCCGGAGCTGCTTCCTGCGCAAATGCGGCAATCGTGCCTAAGGCTCCAAGTGTGAACGCGCCCAGCAGCGCGGTGCGCGCCGCGGACTTCAAAGTAGAAGGAATATTCATTGAACTCTCCATTGGAATACGTGTCCGCAGCTCAAAGCGCGTCGGTGTCTGTTTCGCCGGTGCGAATGCGCACCGCCTGGTCGATGCCGAAAACGAAGATCTTGCCGTCGCCGATCTGTCCGGTCTTGGCCGCCGCGGTGATGGCTTCGACGGCCTTGTCGACCATGTCCACGCCGACCGCGACTTCGATCTTGATCTTCGGCAGGAAGCTGACCGCGTATTCCGCCCCGCGATAGATTTCCGTGTGTCCCTTCTGACGCCCGTAGCCTTTGACTTCGGTGACGGTCAGGCCCTGGATGCCGACTGCGGTGAGCGCTTCGCGCACCTCGTCGAGCTTGAACGGCTTGATGATTGCCATCACGATTTTCATAAGGTTTCACCCTTTGCTGTTGCGGGTCCCCCGCGTTTGCACGACTTCGCCGATCCCCATGAGAGCCGGAGAGTGCCCGCTAGGATTCAAGCTCCGTGCCAATTGCCGAAGCAGGGTGTTAACCTGTTGTTAAATAAGGAATTGGGGAAGGTTTGTCGGCTGACTGTTCATAGTCGCGGCAGCATAGCTGATTAAAAAGTAGGCAATTTTGCAAAATTGCCTATTCGGCAGGCGACCGCTTCAGCCTGATGAGGCCTTCCTGGGCAACCGAGGCGATCAGCGTGCCGTCGCGGGCAAACAGCGACCCGCGGGTGAACCCCCGCGACCCTTGCGTCGACGGGCTGTCCTGCGTGTAGAGCATCCAGTCGTCGAGCGGATGGCTGCGGTGGAACCACATTGCGTGATCGAGGCTCGCCGCCTGGATGTCGCTGTCGAAAATGGCGCGGCCATGCGCAAAGGTCGAGGTGTCAAGCAGCGTCATATCGGAAAGATAGGCAAGCACGGCCGCCTGCGTGGCGCGATCGGCCGGAACCGGGCCGGTCGTGCGGATCCAGATGTTCTGCTTCGGCTCCAGCTTTTCCCGACTGGTGTAATGCTCCAGCATCACCGGTTTCATCTCGATCGGCCGGTCACGCTCCCAGTAGCGCCTGATGCCGTCTGGGACGGCCTCGCCGAACTTGCCGATCAATTCGCGCTGCGACAGCAATGTGTCGGGCGCCGGCACGTCCTGCGGCATCGGCACCTGATGCTCGAGCCCGACTTCGTCCTGCTGGAACGAGGCTTCCAGCGAAAAGATCGCCTGGCCGTGCTGGACCGCCACAACACGCCGCGTGGTGAAGGAGCCGCCATCGCGGATGCGGTCGACCTGGTAGATGATCGGCACCTTGGTGTCGCCGGGCCGCATGAAATAGCCATGCAGCGAATGCACGTGGCGTTCGGGCTCCACCGTTCGCTGGGCGGCGACCAGCGCCTGGGCGATGGTCTGGCCGCCGAAGATACGCTGCCAGTCGAGCTTGGGGCTGCGACCACGGTACAGGTTGTGTTCCAGCTGCTCGAGGTCGAGAATGCTGAGAAGCTCGTCCATGGCCGCCGTCATGTTTCGCGCCCTGTCGTTTTGATTTCGAACTTCGCCTCACCGCAGAAGTGTTATTGCGGTTTCCGACAGGAATGACGGGCAGTCAAGGCCGGAAAGAAATTTGGCCGGAAAGGAATTTGCCATGGTGGACCGCAAGGCGGATGCAAAAAACCGAACTTCGCTCGACATTCTGGTCGCCGGCGCCGGCTACGTCGGCCTTGCCGCCGCCGTGTCGTTGAAACAGGCGCGGCCGAGCCTCGCCGTCGCTGTCGTCGACGCCGCGCCCGCCGGCGTCTGGCAAAAGGACGGCCGCGCCTCGGCCATCGCCGCTGCCGCTTGCCGCATGCTCGACCAGCTCGGCGTCTGGGCCGAAATCGCGCCGGAGGCGCAGGCGATCACCGAAATGATCGTCACCGATTCGCGCACTTCCGATCCGGTGCGCCCGGTGTTTCTCACCTTCGATGGCGAAGTCGCACCCGGCGAAGCCTTTGCGCATATGGTCGCCAATAGGGATTTGAACGGCGCCTTGCGCCGGCGCGCTGAAAAACTCGGCATCGACATCATCGAAGGCGTCGCAGTCAGTGCCTTCGACGTCAACGGCGCCGGTATCACCGTGCATCTTGCCGACGGCGCGACGCTGAAGGCGCGGCTGCTGATCGCTGCCGACGGCGTCAACTCGAAGCTGCGCGACATGGCCGGCATCAAGACGGTGAAATGGGAGTATGGCCAGTCCGGCATCGTCTGCACCGTCGCGCATGAACGGCCGCACAATGGCCGCGCCGAGGAGCATTTTTTGCCAGCCGGCCCCTTCGCCACGCTGCCGCTCAAGCCGGACAAGGACGGGACCAACCGCTCGTCGATCGTCTGGGTCGAGCGCTCGGAAGATGCCGAAAAACTGGTCGCCGGCGACGACCTCGTCTTCGAGCATGAGCTGGAACAGCGCTTTGGCCTGAAGCTCGGCGAAATCCATGTCGCCGACAAGCCACGCGCTTGGCCGCTCGGCCTGACGCTTGCCCGCGCCTTCGTCGCGCCGCGTATTGCGCTCGCCGGCGACGCCGCCCATGGCATCCATCCAATCGCCGGCCAGGGCCTCAATCTCGGCTTCAAGGACGTGGCGGCACTGGCTGAAGTGGTGGTCGAGGCCGACCGGCTCGGCCAGGATATTGGCGCGCTCGACGTTCTCGAACGCTACCAGCAGTGGCGGCGCTTCGACACGCTGCAAATGGGCATCACCACCGATGTCCTGAACCGGCTGTTTTCCAATGACATCGGCCCGCTGCGCGCCGTCCGCGACGTCGGCCTCGGCCTCGTCGAACGCATGCCGCGGCTGAAGGATTTCTTTATCCGCCAGGCGTCCGGACTGTCCGGCGACACACCGAAACTGCTCAAGGGCGAGGCGATCTAGCGCCCGGAAGGGGCGGCAAACCATATTGAGCATCAGACAATTTCGTTCAGTTGACCTCGAAGCCCAGCTTCTGGCGCAGCCGCAGCATCCGCTGGTCGGATATCTGCAGGGGCTGCTCACCAGCCTGCGCTGCGCGGTTCACCATCTGCAGCAAATCGTTTCGCTCGGTCACATCCAGACGCTCGCGCAAAAACGGCGCCAGCTTGTCGATGACGATCGTGGCATCGTCGATCTGTGACGCCGCCCATTTGGCATAGACCACGGCCTCATCGGTCTTCTTCTCGTCCGCAATCTCCGAAATCACCGATCGAATGGCAGCTTCGCGCTGCGGCAGGATAGGGCCGTTCTCGGAGACGATGGCAGTGATCAGCGTCGCGGCGGCCACCACCGGATCGTCGATCGCCGTCAGCGGTGAGAGCGCCGCCTGGTTACGCAGTCTCTTGCGCCGAATGTTCCCTTGCACACGCCCGACGACGTCCGCGACCTCGCGCGCCGCATCGTTCATAGCCTTCATCCGGTACCACCAGAATGCCGCCGCGCCCAACACGCCAAGGATAGCAATCAAGAACGGCATGCCGACATCCCCCCAACCGCAGCGACGATAGGAGAAGTGTTGTCCCGCTTCAACACGCAAAAGTTGCGCCCGCAGAAGAATCCGGGTCAGGGCGGCACCGCCGGGAGCAGATGGTTGTCTAGGACCCCGGCACCTCGTAGATCGCCCTGACCTCGATCGTGCCGATTTCCGCCAGCGGAATGCCACCGGCGATCTCCAGCGCATCGTCGATATCCCCGGCCTCGATCATGACGAAGCCGAGCAATTGCTCCTTGGTCTCGGCGAAAGGGCCGTCTGTGATCAGGCGCTTGCCCTTGCGCCGGCGCACGGTCTTCGAGGTCTTCACCGATTGCAGCGCCTGCGCGATGATCAGCTTGCCTTGCTGGTCCAATGACCTGTCATAGGCCAGCGAATCGGCGTCGAGCTTTGCCGATCCCTCCGGCGTGAGCGCGTAGAGGTCTTTTTCCTCACCGTAGACCAGCAGGACATATTTCATTTCCAGCTCCCTTGTTGTGACGAACCATAGGATGCGGCCACGGCGTCAGCGGCGCCTTTGCGTGCCGCCATGTGATCGAGAACGCTTGCCGCGACCCCGATGATGGCAACCGCCGCCAGAAGCCGGCCGAAACCGGAAGGCGGCGGATGCAGCCCGTAATCTTCCCGTCGTTCGAGCTTGCGGCCCGAGCCCTTCCACAGTGCAAAAAACAAGCCATCCATGTGAACCTCCATCCGGCCGCGAAATCCGTGACCGCCCGCAGGACGGTTGAGGCCGATGGAAGTCGACATTCTTGCGCGCGCATTTTTTCAAGAAAAATTCAGCCTCGCCGCCGCCAATTTTGCGCGACGGCGCAAAGAGCGCGGTGGTCTTCGCCCGCGCCCGCGCTATAGTCTTGAAGAACGCCGGCGCCGGGCCGGCGCAATCCGGACAATCAAGGAGAATTTCATGGACCGCACCGCAAACGCCGTCTGGAAAGGCAATCTGAAGGAGGGCAAGGGCACGCTCGACACCCAGAGCGGGACCCTGAAGGGCACGCCCTATTCGTTCAAGGCACGCTTCGAGGACGAGAGCGGCAAGTCCGGCACCAATCCGGAGGAGCTGATCGCGGCGGCGCATGCCGGCTGCTTCGCGATGCAGTTCTCTCACTTCCTGGCCGAGAACGGCACCCCCGCCGACGAACTCGACGCCAAGGCGGTGGTGACGCTGATTCCTGGCACGGGGATCACAGGCAGCGCTCTCACGGTGGTCGGCAAGGTGCCGGGCATCGATGCGGCGAAATTCCAAGAGCTGGCCGAACAGGCCAAGGCCGGGTGTCCGGTTTCGAAGGCGCTCGGCGCCATAAACGTGTCGCTCGACGCCAAGCTCGGCTGAGCGGCCGCTTCCCACATGTGACCGTCTCCTCCAGCTTGGGTTGGAGACCATCAATTGTTGACGTCGGCTCCGCCCCTCATTGCCCTACCGGGCATTCCTCCCGTTTAGTGACGGGGAGAAAGAGGCGGGCCGCAGCCGCGGCGCCCTTCTTGCAACGCTGACTATGTGGCGAAACCGTCGATCAGAGCGTCCCTCTCCCCGTCACTATACGGGGAGAGGTCGCCGGCAGGCGGGTGAGGGGCAGCGCCAACGCCTCGAAGGTAAGCGTGAGGGCAAATTCAATCTGGAAACACAATTGAGCCTACTGCGCTACTGTCCTTCGCCAGTCAGCGCGTCAATGCGTGCGCGCAGCGTCGCGATCTCCTCCTCGAGAGCTTGCACTCGCGCCTCGAGATCGGAGGCTGATGAGGTGGCTGATTGCGCCGGACGTGAGGCGACGGCTGCAATCTGCGGCACTCCGCTTAAGAGATGCACATAGCGGTCCTCACGCTGGCCGGGTCCACGATCGATCTGCTGAACGAGCGGCGGCTTGCGACCGATCAACAGGTCGAGATTGCTGCGAAGCTCGTCGACGGAGGGTAACCGCACCATGCGCTCAGCTCGCGCCAGCAATTCATGAGCGGTCTGCGGACCGCGCAGCAACAGCAGGCCAAGCAGCGCGATCTGCGCCGAGGTCAGCGAAAAGCGCTGCGCGACGATATGTTCGTGGCGCTCGACGCGCGAGGCAAAGACCTGCCTGACCAGGCCCTTGTGCTCCAGCTGGCCAAGCGCTCGTCTTACTTCGCCAAGCTCGACCGACATCACCGGCTCGCGCGCCGTCTTCTGGTTGGCAGCGGCAAGTGCTGCATTGAGCGTCAGCGGGTAGATATCAGGTGTCAGCTCCTTCTTTTCGATCAGACAACCGAGCACGCGCGCTTCGACGGGAGAAAGGATGGGAAGGTCAGAATCAGTCATAGATCGGCTATCCTTTTGAAGCTGGCGGGACAGCGCCCCCCTCTGTCCTGCCGGACATCTCCCCACTTGGGGGGAGATTGACAGCTTCAGCGCTCTGCTCACTTCTGCAACGCTGATGATTGGCGAAAGTCGGCGTGACGGCCGATCTCCCCCCTCGTGGGGGAGATGTCCGGCAGGACAGAGGGGGGCGCGAAGGATCGCTACAGACGACACGATCTCGACGGCACCCATCCGCAGCTACACCCTTCTCTCCACCATCATCTTCTTGATCTCGGCGATCGCCTTGGCCGGGTTGAGCCCCTTGGGGCAGGTCTGGGCGCAGTTCATGATAGTGTGGCAGCGATAGAGCCGGAACGGGTCTTCGAGATTGTCGAGCCGTTCGCCCGTGGCCTCGTCCCGGGAATCGATCAGCCAGCGATAGGCCTGAAGCAGTGTTGCCGGCCCGAGATAGCGGTCGCCGTTCCACCAGTAGCTCGGACAGGAGGTCGAGCAGCAGGCGCAAAGGATGCACTCGTAGAGCCCGTCGAGCTTTTCGCGGTCCTCATGGCTCTGCAGCCATTCCTTGGCCGGCTCGGGCGACACCGTCTTGAGCCACGGTTCGATCGAAGCGTGCTGGGCGTAGAAATTGGTAAGGTCCGGCACCAGATCCTTGACCACCTGCATATGCGGCAGCGGATAGACCTTGATCGCGCCGGAAATGTCGTCGCAGCCCTTGGTGCAGGCGAGCGTGTTGGAGCCGTCGATGTTCATGGCGCAGGAGCCGCAAATGCCTTCGCGGCAGGAGCGGCGCAAGGTCAGCGTCGGGTCGATCTTGTTCTTGATCCAGAGCAGCGCGTCGAGCACCATCGGACCGCAATCGTCCATATCGACGAAATAGGTGTCCATGCGCGGGTTTTCGTCATCGTCCGGCGACCAGCGGTAGATACGATATTCGCGCAGATTGGTCGCGCCCTCCGGCTTCGGCCAGGTTTTTCCGGCCTTGATCTTCGAGTTCTTGGGAAGCGTCAGTTCGACCATTTAGTTCGCTGCCTTTCTCAGACCCTTCCAAGGGTCACCATGAGCGTCGCGGTTGGCCTTAGCTATAGCCGACATCTGTTGCGCAAACCTTGAACTGCTTTCCGGCTTGCACAACATCATCTGCTTATCACCTTTATATGGCTGAAATAACAAATTCAAATCTGGGACAAATGAAATATCAGAGGCGGCAACCAGGAAAGTATACCCGCCAGCTGAAAATCGATGAATCTCAGCTTCTCCTATATCCCACCTTCCTATAATACTTACTATCCCACGCCAATCGGGATTGCTTTCTTTGACGATGCCTAAAGGATATGCTTTTTCCGTCCCATCTATCTGGCCGGTCAAAATTCTTTTGTAAGCCTCCGCATGATCGCCAAGATCAATCCCGGACATTTCTTCTCGGGCGCTCACGTGAGCGCGCCACAATACCGAAATTGCAAAATCTCTAAGCTTTCGCCTGTCGGCCGTGTCCGAGTATACCGATACAGGGAACGCCTTCTCTACCAGAAGGATTCCATAATCATCACGACAAACAAATAATTTTTTGAAGTTCCCGATTAAATAGCGGTAAGCGTAATCATCCCAGACGCCGAACTTATTCTCACATTCATCACACAGTATACGGTCGTCCCATATACCTGTTCTTGATCTCTTTGCCCTAACAACCCTATCAAGGGGCATAGACATGTGGGGCATCTCATTATCCAAAAAATAAAACGATCTTGGGACGATATGAGACTTCACTAGCTTCGATTCGGCACCACAGAATTTGCAAATCGTGGCGGTCATTGCGCCCTCAATACACCCTGGCCTTGGGCGCGATCTTGGCCAGGTTGATGCCGCCGTCTGCTTCCCTAAGCAGCGGCTCGGTGTGCACCGGCCGGTAGCCCAGCGTCACCTTGCCGTCTTCGCCGAGCCGGGCCAGCGTGTGCTTGCGCCAGACCAAATCATCACGACCCGAAAAATCTTCCCGCGCATGTGCGCCACGGCTCTCCTTGCGCGCTTCGGCGCCGTAGACAGTGGTGATGGCGTTGGCCATCAGGTTTTCCAGCTCCAGCGTTTCGACCAGGTCGGAGTTCCAGATCATCGAGCGGTCGAACACTTTTACGTCCTTGAGCTCGCCCCAGATCTGCGAAATGCGCTTGCAGCCGCTTTCCAGCGATTCCTGCGTGCGGAACACCGCCGCATCGTCCTGCATCGCCTTCTGCATCTTTTCGCGCAAGACCGCCGTCGGCGTCGAGCCGTTGGCATGACGCAGCCGGTCGAAGCGATCCATGATCTTTTCGACCGAGGCTTCGTTGGGCGACGGGATCGCCGCATTGCGGTCGATAACCTGGCCGGCCCGGATCGCCGCCGCGCGGCCGAACACCACCAGATCGATCAGCGAGTTCGAGCCCAGCCGGTTGGCGCCATGGACGGAGGCGCAGCCGGCCTCGCCGACCGCCATCAGCCCGGGCGACACCTGGTCCGGGTTCAAGGCAGTGGGGTTGAGCACCTCGCCCCAGTAATTGGTCGGCACGCCGCCCATATTGTAGTGCACCGTCGGCAGCACCGGGATCGGCTCCTTGGTCAGGTCGACGCCGGCAAAGATTTTTGCCGATTCCGAAATACCCGGAAGTCTCTCATGCAAAACGGCCGGATCAAGGTGGTCGAGATGGAGAAAAATATGGTCCTTCTTCGGTCCAACGCCGCGGCCTTCGCGGATCTCCAGCGTCATGCAGCGCGAGACGACGTCGCGCGAGGCAAGGTCCTTGGCCGATGGCGCATAGCGCTCCATGAAGCGCTCGCCCTCGGAGTTGACGAGATAGCCGCCCTCACCGCGCGCGCCTTCGGTGATCAGGCAGCCGGCGCCGTAGATGCCGGTCGGATGGAACTGCACGAACTCCATGTCCTGCAGCGCCAGCCCGGCCCGCGCTGCCATGCCGCCGCCGTCGCCGGTGCAGGTATGCGCCGAGGTCGCCGAGAAATAGGCGCGGCCATAGCCGCCGGTCGCCAGCACCACCATTTTTGCCGAAAACCGATGGATGGTGCCGTCGTCGAGGTTCCAGGCAACGACGCCGGTGCAGGTGCCGTCCGGCTCCATGATCAGGTCGAGCGCGAAATACTCGATGAAGAACTGCGCGTTGTGCTTCAGCGACTGGCCGTAGAGCGTGTGCAGCATGGCGTGGCCGGTGCGGTCGGCGGCGGCACAGGTGCGCTGCACCGGCGGCCCCTCGCCGAAATTCATCATCATGCCGCCAAACGGCCGCTGGTAGATTTTCCCGTCCTCCGTGCGGCTGAAGGGGACGCCGTAATGCTCAAGCTCGTAGACCGCCGCCGGCGCCTCGCGCACCATGTATTCCTGTGCGTCGGTGTCACCGAGCCAATCCGAGCCCTTGACCGTGTCGAAGAGATGCCACTGCCAGTTGTCGGGGCCCATATTGGCGAGCGAGGCGGCGATGCCGCCCTGCGCTGCCACCGTATGCGATCGCGTCGGGAACACCTTGGTGATGCAGGCGGTGCGCAGGCCCTGTTCGGCCATGCCGAGCGTGGCGCGCAGGCCGGCGCCGCCGGCGCCGACGACCACCACGTCGAACTTGTGGTCGACATAGGTATAGGCGGACGCCGTGTTGGCGTTTTTCGCGTCCTTGGCCAAAATTTCAGCCTCCAAATGCCAGTTTGAGCAGGGCGAAGATCGAGGCGACGCCGACCACCACGGGAAAGAATGTGTTGAGCGCGAGCAGCGCCAGCCTCATGCCCTCGCCATGGACATAGTCCTCGATGATCGCCTGCATGCCGAGCCGCATATGATAAAGCCCGGACAAGAGCACCAGGGCCAGGACCAGCGCCACGAACGGGTTGGCAAGTGCGGCGCGCACCTCCACATAGCCGGCGCCATTCAACGCGATCAGGAAGCCTACGAAGAACAGGATCAGCGGGATGTTGGCGATCGCCGTCAGGCGCTGGCGCCAGAAATGCTCCGTGCCCTCGCGGGCGGAGCCGAGGCCGCGGACCTTCGCCAGCGGCGTGCGCATGTCGGTGTTGTGGTGGCTCACGATCAGGCTCCCCGCGCCATATAGCCGGCGACCCAAATCAGCAGCGTCAGCACGATCGAGCCGGCCAGCGTCGCCCAGGCGATCCTGGAGGCGGTGTCCTTTTCAAGACCTGCCCCGGTGTCCCAGATCAGATGGCGCACGCCGCCCAGCATGTGGTGCATCAGCGCCCAGGTATAGCCGAACAGCACCAGCCGCCCCAGCCACGAGCCGAAGGCCCAGTTGACGGCATCGAAGGTGGATTGCGAGCTCGCCGCCGCCATCAGCCACAGGGCGACCAGCAGCGTGCCGAAATAGAGCGCCCCGCCGGTGATGCGATGGATGATCGACATCGTCATCGTGATCGGCGGCCGATAGACGGTCAGATGCGGCGAAAGCGGCCGTTCACGTCTGGCAAATTCGCGGGTGGCTGGTGATTTGCTCATGGCTCCCCCAGTTCGGCGTCTCTGGAGCCCCAGGTGGAAATGCGGCGTTACCGCTTCCGGTTGCGACTTCGGACAGCCGGTTTCTAATGCTCTTTTTGCACCGCGTCAAAGCCAGAAAACCGTTTCGAAAACGTAATTTAGTCTGACAAAAGGGGCGGTCTTTGCTTCAATCGATTAGGGCGCGACCCAAAGCCGGCGCTATGTTCGCTGCAGTGCGGTAAACTGATTAACGCTTACAGGTCAGCGGCGTCTTACCGCCCTTCATCACCAGCGCATCGCGCCCGTCGATCACGATTGCGTCATGCGCCTCGCCGAAGCGGCTGCTTTGATTGGCCGGCGAGGCCGGCAGTTCCTCGCTGGCGCCGTCTGGGCCAAGCACGCGCACCGATGTGCCGAGGTTTTCGATAGTGATCCTGGTGCCATCGGCGCAATTGTAGGTCGCGGTGCGCGGCTGCGGCGCCGTCAAATCGGTCGTGCCGGCCCTCGGCGCATTGGTCTGCGACACGCAGGCAGCAGTGATCAGCAATGAAAAAAGGGCAAGCGTCACCCGAAACGTCCGGCGTAACGCCATATGCTGTCTCCCTACGCATCAAACCAGCCGCGATGCTTGCCAAGATCACCCGACACCGGGCGCGATGGTGCGGGCAAGCATGGCCGAAAGATGACCGCGGCCGCCCAGGCGCCGGATATTAACCATGTTTGCCGAGACCTGACGGCCAGCAGGGCTAGCCTCTTAACAAAGGTTAATAAAAGGTTAATTTCCGAGTCAGAGGAAGTTCGCCTCTGACAAATGGAGGACGCCATGCGTTCGAACTCAGGCAGATCGCGCCTTTCGGCGCTCATCTTGATGGCGGTGGCCATCGGCTTCGCAGCACCGGCACTCGCCGGGACGCGCGACCGCGTCTACGCCGATTCCTTCGGAAATCTGGTCATCGAGAGCGCCGCCGGCTACAAGCGCATCCTCGTTGGCGAGGGCAACCTGGCCAAGGAACTGTCGGACTACACCGGCGCCGGTCAGCCCAAAATCTATGAAAACGAAGCGGATGACGTCAGCAGTCGCGACTGCTACAGGCCCCCGGTTTTCGTGAAGGGCCGCAGTTACATGTACGGCCTTTCAGACGGCGAGATGCCCGAACTCAGCCCCTGCCGCTGATTCTGTCAGGCGTCGCCACTGGGGTCTGCAGGGCTGGCTCTAACGCAATACGCACGCGATCGCGCCCGCCGCGCTTGGCTTGGTAAAGCGCTTCGTCCGCGCGCCGCATGAGATCGGCGAAACCCTCGCCCGGTTGAAGCTCGGCAACGCCGAAGCTGGCGGTGCAGCGATGGTCCGCCGGCAGGCAGTCGATCGGCAAGGCACCGAAAGCGCTGCGTGTCCCTTCGGCAAGGAGCCGCGCCGCGGCGAGGTTGGTCCCCGGCAGTATGATCGCGAACTCTTCTCCGCCGATGCGGCCGGCGACGTGATGGTCGGCGGCGGCGTCACGCAGGAAGCCAGCAAAGGTCCCGATGACCCGGTCACCGGACGCATGGCCGAAACTATCGTTGACGCTCTTGAAATGATCGAGGTCGGCGATGACCAGGGCGACCGGAACGCCTTTGCGCACGGCATCGCGCATCGCGAGTTCCGCGTGACGTTCGAAGCCGCCCCGGTTGAACAACCTTGAAAGCGTGTCCGTCTCCGACTTCGACGTCGCCTCGGCGAGCACATCGCGGACCAGGATGATCAGAACAAGAAGCGCGATTGCCATGGCGAACACAGTGCCAAGCGATTGCGACACCAGAGCGTAGTCGCTCCGCATATAGGCCTGCGGATTGACGCCCCAGCCACCCAGAGCGTGGGCGATGAAAGGCTTGCTCACGAATTGCAGGGCACTGGCCGCCAGCACAGCCATGAGCACACGGTCGAGCCGGTCGCGTTTTTGCCTGGACGACCCGACGATGCCGAGGCCGACGAACTGCATGGCCGCATAGGGGAGCTGGTAGGCCATCATGCGGGCAAGCGACTGACGTGGCAGATCCTGCACGAAGTACACTGCGACGGTGGCCGCAACCAGAAAGACAAGCATCGGATGCCAGGGCGTCGCCACGCCGTATTTATGGGCGAGCCCAGCATTGAAGACGATGGTGGCGCCGAGGAAAACGGCGAAAGCCGTGACGACCGCAGGTCGCGCATTGTCGAAGACCGGAATGCTGAATTCGACGATGTAATAGCCCACGCCGAGCAGGTAGCCGAGGGCCAGCCAGCGTGCCGACACGCGCCCTACATCGTAGAACGCGATCGTCATGAAGGCTGCGGCCAGCAGGCCGGCAACGAACAGGTTGATTGCAAGGATGAAGCCTGCGCCGCCCATGTGATTTTCGCACTCCCTGCGAAAGCAAATCACGGACGGGCGAAAAAGACGTTAATGCGAACCCAAGCGCGTATGATCAGCCGGCTTTGAGCGGTTCCACGACGGATACCGATTCCGGCTGTTCATAGGCCGACCGTTCATAAGATAGCCGCACGCTGTCGCGACCATTCCCTTTGGCTTTGTAGAGCGCCTCGTCGGCGCGGCGCATCAGCGGCTCAAGTCCTTCGTCGCCGGTGCGGGCCGTCACGCCGAAGCTCGCGGTCACTCTTGTGCCGGGCGGAAGCCCGTCGACGCTGCCCGCCGAATAGAGCGTGCGAATGGCTTCGGCAAACAGCCTTGCCGCGCCGAGGTCGCTCAGCGGCAAAAGCACGGCGAACTCCTCGCCACCGATGCGGCCGGCGACGCCGCGCGTGCCGGCAGCCGATAGAAGCTTGGCGGCGAAGTCGGCGATCACGCGATCGCCCGCCGCATGCCCGTGAAGGTCGTTGAGCGCCTTGAAATGATCGAGGTCGGCGAGCACCAGCGCGACCGGCATTTTGGCGGTGGCGCAGTGAAGCAGGAGAAGCCTGGCGCGCTCCTCGAAGCCGCGGCGGTTGAGCAGGCCCGACAGCGGATCGGTATACGCCTCGGCCTTCAGCGCCTTCATCACATCGAGCGCCGCCGCGCAGAACAGGCAAAGCGCGATGAGCAGCGACAGCAGCGCATGCGACAGCAACGCCGTCGTCCAGTAGGACGAGGCGTAAAAGCCGTCATAGCTTGTGAAGGGTCCGTGCGCGATGATGACGGCCAGTGTCCGCACGAAGAAATTCAGGCCGGAAAGCAGCGACAGCACGAACAGGATCATTTCGGTCGGACCCCTGCCGCGCACCGGGCGCAGTTCGGCCGCCACAAGCAGGCTGAGGCCGCCGAAGCCGAAATTCATCGCCAGGATCCGCCAAGTGAGGTCTGGCTGAACGAACAGGAACCAGCAGAATGCGGTCAGGCCGCCGCCCGCCAGAACGCCGATCCCGACATAGGGCACGCGCCGCCCATAGCGTGCCACGATCGCGCTGCAGAGGCAGCAGGCGGCAAAGGTGAAGCATGTATTGGAGAGCAGCTTGGTCGGCGCCATGCCGACGGGCAGGGTGAAGTACTGCAACAGGAATCCCGCCGCCGAGAGCGAGTAGCTGGCGGCGAGCACAGCCAGATAGGGGCGGTGGCGCTGGTAGAACCACAGCACGAGAAACACCGCGCCGAGCGCAAGCGCGATCGTCGGATTGAGCAACGCTACCAGCAAACCGGTGTCCAAAGGACCGTGAACCCCCACGCTTCCGCCAGGGAAGACCTTAGGGCGGAAGCCCAAACAAGCGGTTAAGTCCAAGCAAGCCGTTGAGCAAAGTCGAATATGCGCCGGGTCGCCCATGAAGCTGATGCGCGGAACTTGAAACCGCGATCGGCGTTTTCCAGCAGCAATCGATGGAGACGCTTCATGGCCGATACGATCATGCTGACTGATCACGAAGCAATTCGCTCATGGGTCGCGGCGCGCGCCGGATTTCCGGCAATCGTCGACGTGTCGCCCGAAACGGGAACGCAAGCCATGCTGAGGCTGGTCTTCGGCCAGCACGCTTATCAGGACCAGGATCTGGGCGAACGTCCGGTCAATGCGGGCGGCTACGAGCTGGTCGAATGGGACGAATGGTTCAAGCTCTTCGACGAACGTCAGCTGGCACTCGTAGTCGCTGCGGAGCAACCCGGCCGGCGTGAGCAATTCCATGAGTTCGTAAGGCGCCCGGCGTGAAGAAAACCCGAACCGCATCGCGGTTCGGGTTCTGGCATGCACTCAACTGTGGCGGCCCGAGTTATTTCCACTCATGCCTGAATCTATTTCCACTCACGGATATCGACGAAGTGGCCGGCGATCGCCGCTGCTGCCGCCATGGCCGGCGACACCAGATGGGTGCGGCCCTTGAAGCCCTGGCGGCCCTCGAAATTGCGGTTCGAGGTCGAGGCGCAGCGCTCATGCGGCTTCAGGCGGTCGTCGTTCATGGCAAGGCACATCGAGCAGCCCGGCTCGCGCCAATCGAAGCCGGCGGCGAGGAAGATCTTGTCGAGACCTTCGGCCTCCGCCTGCTCCTTGACCAGGCCTGACCCCGGCACGATCATCGCATCGACATGCGGGCTGACTTTTTTGCCCTCGACCACCTTGGCGACGGCGCGCAAATCCTCGATGCGACCGTTGGTGCAGGAGCCGATAAAGACGCGGTCGAGCGAAATGTCAGTGATCTTGGTGCCCGGCTTCAGGCCCATATAATCGAGCGCGCGCTGCTTGGAGGTGCGCTTGTTCTCGTCAGCGATATCGTCGGGGTTCGGCACGATGCCCTGGACCGAGACGACGTCCTCGGGCGAAGAGCCCCAGGAGACGATAGGCGGCAGTTTCGCCGCGTCGAGCACGACCACCTTGTCGAAATGCGCGCCTTCGTCGGACTGCAGCGTCTTCCAGTAGGCAAGCGCGGCCTCCCACGCCTCGCCCTTGGGAGCGCGCGGCTTGTCCTTGACATAGGCGAAGGTCGTCTCGTCGGGCGCGATCAGGCCGGCCCGGGCGCCGCCCTCGATCGACATGTTGCAGATGGTCATGCGGCCTTCCATGGACAGCGCCCGGATCGCCTCGCCGGCATATTCGATGACATAGCCGGTGCCGCCGGCAGTGCCGATCTCGCCGATGATCGCCAAAATGATGTCCTTGGCGGTGACGCCTTCCGGCAGCACGCCGTCGACGCGCACCAGCATGTTCTTGGCCTTGCGCTGGATCAGCGTCTGCGTGGCCAGCACATGCTCGACTTCCGAGGTGCCGATGCCATGCGCCAAAGCACCGAAAGCGCCGTGCGTCGAGGTGTGGCTGTCACCGCAGACGATGGTCATGCCGGGCAGAGTAAAGCCCTGCTCGGGGCCGATGATGTGGACGATGCCCTGGCGGATGTCCTTTTCGGAATAATATTCGACGCCAAAATCCTTGGCATTCTTGGCCAGCGCCTCGACCTGGATGCGGCTTTCCTCGTTCTTGATGCCGAACTTGCGCTCGGGCGAGGTCGACACATTGTGGTCGACCACGGCCAGCGTCTTTTCAGGATGGCGGACCTTTCTGCCGGTCATGCGCAGGCCTTCGAAGGCTTGCGGGCTGGTCACTTCATGGACGAGGTGGCGGTCGATATAGAGCAGGCAGGTGCCGTCGTCCTGGCGGTCGACGACATGGTCGTCGAATATCTTGTCGTAGAGGGTGCGCGGTGCGCTCATGTGCGTAAATCCGTCGATATGAAAATGGGAAGGACAAGCGCCGGCTAGCCGGCGAACACGGCCTAGCGAAGTCGGCTGGTCAGAGCGCCGGAAACGCGCGCGGAGAATCGCGACGGCAGGCGTTTTCTATCCTGCAGCACGAAGCCCTTGTAGGCCGGATCGCCAAAAAGCTGTTCCATGGCGTGGCTCATATCAATGTTTTGGGTTTTCGGCAATTGGTAGGGTGTGGCGCGGCTTCCCCTTCTCCCCTTGTGGGAGAAGGTGGATCGGCGCGCAGCGCCGAGACGGTTGAGGGGTGCTGGACGGATCGCTGTCGTTGCCAAGCTGGAACACCCCTCATCCGACCGAGCTTCGCTCGGCCACCTTCTCCCACAGGGGGAGAAGGGAAAGTGCCGCCCCTCAAAGCACTTCAAACACAAACGTCTTCACCAACGCCTCGGGCTCGGCGATGGCATAGCAGCGGAACCATGGGCTTTCTTCGACCGGCCGCCATTTCTTCGCCTGCTCCAGCTC
The DNA here is from genome assembly GCF_003952585.1 of Mesorhizobium sp. M6A.T.Cr.TU.016.01.1.1. Classification (NCBI taxonomy): domain Bacteria; kingdom Pseudomonadati; phylum Pseudomonadota; class Alphaproteobacteria; order Hyphomicrobiales; family Phyllobacteriaceae; genus Mesorhizobium; species Mesorhizobium sp. M6A.T.Cr.TU.016.01.1.1. The sequence goes on along the minus strand of NZ_CP034452.1, from coordinate 2,295,955 downwards.
GGCAAAAACGTCACGAAAGCCGCCGCTCTCGAACACCTGGTCGCGAACGGTGAAGATGGCATGGCCGCCCTTGCGGGTGATGCGCACCAGTTCATGCAGGCCGGAAGCCGGCGCGTGGCTGAGGGTGAACACGCCGGTCGAAAAGAAGGCGCGGAAATACCCGTCGGGCCAAGGCAGCGGACCGCCGAGCATCGCCTGTTTCAACTCGCTGTAGGCCTGCCGGCTGCTGGCGATTTTCAGCATGTCCTCCGACAGGTCGAGCCCGGCAATGTCCTGATAGCCCAGCGCCTTGAGCGACGGTCCCGACAGGCCCGTGCCGCAGCCGGCGTCGAGCAGCGGCCCCTCGCCCGATGGCACATGGCGCGCCACCCAGGCGGCGATCAGGAACGGCAGGAGATAGCCGAGCGAGGCGGTTTCGCTGTCATAGGTCGCAGCCCATGCGGCATAAGCTTGCGCCAGCGCTTCCGGTGTATCCGCCGTATAGACGGACTCCAGCGCCGCATTGGCTTTGTCGATGTTCATGGATCAATTCCTCCGCAACCGGGCAGGTCAATCGTAGCGCCGTCTTCGCCTGCCTTCTATTCCTCATGCTGGCGGCGCAACCGCTTCTCCAGCGCCCGCAAGGCCAGCGACAGGCCAACCGTCAGGATGAGATAGATATAGGCGACGATCGAATAGGTTTCGAAGAAGCGAAACGAGCCGGCGGCGTAGATCTTGCCCATCTGGGTGATGTCGGCGACGCCGAGCACCGAGACCAGCGACGAATCCTTGACCATGGCGACGAAATCATTGCCGAGCGGCGGCAAGATGGTGCGGATCGCCTGCGGAAAGACGATCAGCCGGAAACGCTGCGTGCGCGTCAGCCCCAGCGCCTTCGCCGCCTCGATTTGGCCCTTCTCGACCGCCTGGATGCCGGCGCGGAAGACCTCCGAGATGAAGGCCGAGTAGCCGATGGTCAGCGCCATGATGGCGCGCCACAGCAGCGACACGTCTCGCACCAGCAGCTCGCCGAAGACGCCGGCGCTTTGCAGTGGCGCGGTCAGCGCGTTCCACGCCGCGACGAAGGCCGGCGCACCGGCAAACGCGATCCAGAACAACAGCACCAGGATCGGCACGCCGCGGATGATCTCGACATAGAAACGAGCGATCTGACGCAACCAGCGCGACCCTGACAGCCCCATCAGCGCGATGCCGAGCCCGATGGCGGAAGCCAGGGCAAAGGCGACAATTGTGACGAAGACAGTGATGCCGATGCCCTTGGCGACGGTCGCGAAAACCTGGGCGTAGAGGTCGCTTGCGGCGATGAAGATGGCGGCGGCCACGGCGAGCGCGATCGCCGCAGCAAGCCACCAGGGAAAGTCGGTTTTGGAGGTGGAAGATGCGGGCGTTGGCATCAAGCGATGCCGGTGAAGCAGACATCGCGAAGGCATGGTGCCAAGGCACCCCCCTCTGTCCTGCCGGACATCTCCCCCTCAAGGGGGGAGATTGGCTGTTCATTCTGCTTTCGCCAATCTCCAACGTTAGAGAAAAAGCGCGGCCAGCGAAGCTGCCAATCTCCCCCCTTGAGGGGGAGATGTCCGGCAGGACAGAGGGGGGTGGACGAGCGCGGAGTCAGCGCGAATTCCTGCGCATCACCCAACGTGCGCAACAATGGAAGCTACTGCCCCATCTTGTAATCAAGGAACCATTTCTTGTTGAGCGCGTCGAGCGTGCCGTCGGCCTTCAGTGCGGCGATCGCCGCATTGACCGGCTTCACCAGATCCGAGCCTTTCGGGAAAATAAAGCCGAAATCCTCGGTGCCGAGCGGTCCGCCGATCAGCTTCAGCCCGCCATTGGACGCCTCGACATAGCCCTTGCCGGCAGTGCCGTCGGTCAAAACGACATCGACGTCACCAGTCTTCAGCGCCTGCACCGTCGCACCGAACGTCTCGAACAGTTTGATGCGCGGGTTCTGCTCATTGCCGTCGAGCACGCTGTAGACGGCGGTGTAGAAGGGCGTGGTGCCGGCCTGCGCGCCGATCAGCCCATCCTTGAAGGCGCCGAAGGTCTTGGCGTCGGTGAAGCGCTTCTCGTCGCCGCGCACCAGCATGAACTGTTCCGAGCGCATATAAGGGTCGGAGAAATCGACCTTCTGCTTGCGGTCGTCTTTAATGGTGATGCCGGTCATGCCGATGTTGTACTGGTTGTCGGAAACCGCCTGGATCATCGCGTCCCAGGAGGTGTTCTGGTACTCGACCTGGAAATTCAGCCGCTTGGCGATCTCGTTCATCGCGTCATATTCCCAACCGATCTGCTTGCCGGTCTTGGCGTCGATGAACTGCAGCGGCGGATAGGCGTTCTCCGTCACTACCACCACCTTCTTGCCGCCGAGATCGGGCAGCGCCTGCGCCAGGGCGACGACGGGCGCGAGAATCAGAGCCAACAGGCCGGCCAACAGCAGTTTCGATTTGGTCATGACACACCCCAAGAACTTGAACAGCCTGGACATTGTCGAGGCTTGCAGGAAAACCCGGCGCCGACTTTAGCTTTCCGTTAGCGGCTTGCAAGCCGGTCCGATGCGCCGCTTTGCGCTAAAACGGATTCTAATGGTTCCAACCGAGCGCTTGCGCAACGATTCGTGCCTTGCGGATCAAACCCCGTCCGGCGCGTCACCTCAGGGACAAAAAAGGCGGCCGAAGCCGCCTTTCCGAAGCACGGTTGTTGAAAAAACTTATTCGGCGACAGCCGCTTCCGCAGCCTTGGCGGCCTCGTCGGCGGCCTTCTTCTCGGCGGCGTCCTGGGCTGCCTTCTCGGCGGCCAGCGCCTGCGCGGCGGCCACCTTCTCGGCCTCGATGCGGGCCTTTTCGGCGTTCAGCGCATCGCGCTCCTCATCGTTCAGCTTGCGGGCGCGCACGCCGGTGTTTTCCGAAATACGGGCCGATTTGCCGCGGCGATCGCGCAGGTAGTAAAGCTTGGCGCGACGCACCTTGCCACGGCGCACGATCTCGACGCCCTCGACCATCGGCGAATAGACCGGGAACACGCGCTCCACGCCTTCGCCGTAGGAAATCTTGCGAACGGTGAAGCTCTCCTGGAAACCGGCGCCGGCGCGGGCGATGACGACGCCCTCATAGGCCTGGACACGGGTACGGGTGCCTTCGGTCACGCGGACCTGGACGCGCACGGTATCGCCGGGCTGGAATTCGGGAAGCTTGCGCTTGGCTTCGATCTTGGCGGCCTGTTCGGCCTCGAGCTGACGGAGGATGTCCATCGTAAAAATCCACTTCTTGTTCTTCCGACAGTCAGAGCGTCCGACACTCGCCTTGCAGTTCCATTGACCGCTCGGCTATGCCCTTCGTTCGCGAGAACATCGGGCAGGGGCGACTACACCGCCATTGTTGACGGGTCCGGCAGATTTTTCTTCCGGTTCGGGCGGGCACATACAGCTATTTCGACGCTTTGTCACGCCTTTGCCGTGTTCTTTTTTGGTCGTTGGCCGACATTGCAATCTCTCAGCAGGGGTTGCGTCGAAGGCCCAAGCTTTTTAAGCCGGGTAAAACGTGACTTTCCTCCGGCGGCAATACCCCCATGCCAGTTCTCGATGCGGCCCTGCTCTTTTTCGCGGGCTTTCTCTCAGGTGCCGTCAACGCGATAGCGGGCGGCGGGACGTTCGTAACCTTCGGCGCCATGACGCTGGTCGGCTTGCCGCCGATCGTCGCCAACGCGACCTCGTCGGTGACACAGTTTCCCGGCTACATCACCTCGACGCTCGCCTACTGGTCCGACATCAAGCATTTCTGGCGCACGGCGTTGCTGCTCGGCCTCATATCGGCTTTCGGCGCGCTGGCCGGTGCACTCATCCTTCTGGCGCTCGACAATCCGTCGTTCCGCGTCCTGGTGCCATGGCTGCTGCTGGCGGCGACTGCGCTATTCGCCGCTGGGCCGTGGCTGAAGCCGGCACCCAAGCCGGGGCATGAGGCCGCGGTGGGTTCGCTGGTCGGCTCCCTGGCGCAATTCGCCACCGCAGTCTATGGCGGTTTCTTCGGCGCCGGCATGGGCGTCATGATGCTGGCAACGCTCGGCCTCACCCAGCCCGGCGACTATCACCGCCTGAACGCGCTGAAGAACATGCTGGCCGTGGTCATCGCGGCGATAGCCATCCTGGTCTTCGTCTCCGGCGGCGTGATCGCCTGGCCGCAAGCGATCATCATGATACCGGGCGGCGCGCTGGGCGGCTATGCCGGCGTCTGGATCGCCAAGCGCGTGCCGCAAATTGCCGTGCGCGGCTTCGTGGTTGGGATCGGCGTGTTCCTGGCCTTTTACTATTTTGCCAAGGGCTGAGCGGCTAACAGGTCAGGCCGCCTTTCCCTGGTCAGCTTTTCCGACTCAGCGCGCCGCCATGCGGCGATCTTCTTGTGATTGCCCGAGGTGAGAACCTCGGGGATTTGCCGGCCTTCGAATTCCTGCGGGCGCGTGTAGTGCGGATGTTCGAGCAGGCCGTTTTCAAAACTCTCTTCATCGCCTGATACCGCATTGCCCATCACGCCGGGCAACAGCCGCACCACGGCGTCGAGCAGCACGAGCGCTGCCGGCTCGCCGCCGGACAGGATGAAGTCGCCGACCGAGACCTCCTCGAGCCCACGCGCGTCGATCACCCGCTGGTCGACGCCTTCGAAGCGTCCGCAGACGATGACGACGCCCGGCCCGGCGGCCAGTTCGCGCACGCGGGACTGCGTCAGCGGTTTTCCACGCGGACTCATCAGCAGCCGTGGCCGTGGATCACCCGGTGGCGAGGCATGGTCGATCGCCTTGGCCAAAACGTCGGCGCGCATCACCATGCCGGCGCCGCCACCGGCCGGTGTGTCGTCGACGGTGCGGTGGCGGTCGCTGGCGAAATCGCGGATCTGGATTGCTTCCAGCTCCCACGTGCCAGCCTCCAGCGCTCTGCCGGCCAGCGACAGGCCGAGCGCGCCGGGAAACATCTCCGGATAGAGCGTCAGCACCGAGGCGGAAAAGCTCACCGGTTGCCCCCGGCGTCCTTCGGCCCGCGCGGCCTGCCCTTCGGGTCGAAACCGTCGCCACCGGGAGGCTCGCCGTCTTCGTCCTCGACCAGTCCCGCCGCCGCCGGATCGATTCGGACGAAACCCTCTTTGATAGACACGTCAGGCACGGCGGCCTGCGTGAACGGGATCAGCACGCCTTTGCGCTCGCCAAGCATCACATCGAGAATGTCGCCGCCACCGAAATTATGCACGGCCACGACCTTGCCGATGTCAGCACCGGTATCGTCCCGGACCGCCAGCCCGACGAGATCGGCATGATAGAATTCGTCCTCTTCGCCATCGTCCGGCAGCATCGAGCGGTCGACGAACAATTCCGTGCCGGCAAGCGCCTCGGCAGCGTTGCGGTCGCTGATGCCCTTGAAGCGCACCACGACGACCGTGTTGGCCGGCCTGATGTCGACGATCTGAAAGGCGCGGCCGTCCCTGGCATAGAGCGGCCCGTAGTCGGCCAGCGCCAACGGGTCACCGGTGAAGGTTTTCACGCGCAATTCGCCCTTGATGCCGTGGGCGGCGCCGATCACGGCCATCTGGACGGGGTTTTGCGGTTTGGTCATCGGCGGAAAAATCCTTTGGCCTTGCTCTAGCTCCACCCTCTTGTCATTTCAATGACGCGGCTCTTCACCGCTTCCTAACCCGGCTGCCGGAAGATGGCCCAGAATTGGAAGAACGAATTGGAAGAACGGAATATCGAAAGAGCCAATGCAGGAATTTCTTATTCCAGCCAAACCAGACCTTCAGGCGGCCCGCGAAACCTGGCTGAAGATGCTGGCGCGCGAACGCCGGCTATCGCCGGAAACCGTGGAAGCCTATGAGCGCGACACGCGCCAATTCCTGCACTTCCTGACCGGCCATTGCGGCGGCTCGCCCGGCATTTCGGATATCGCCGATCTGCGCCCGGCCGATCTGCGCGGCTTTCTCGCCGCTCGCCGCGCCGGGGGCGCCGGCGCCCGCACGCTCGGGCGGGGGCTCGCCGGCATCCGTTCGTTGCTGCGCTTTCTGGAGCGGCGCGGCCTCGTCAATGCGGCGGGCGCTGCGGCACTGCGCGCGCCACGGCAGCCGAAGTCGCTGCCCAAGCCGCTGACGGCAAGCGATGCCAAACACGTTGTTTCGATGGAAGGCCAGCTGGCGGAGGAGCCGTGGATCGCCGCCCGCAACGCCGCCGTGCTGACGCTGCTCTACGGCTCGGGCCTGCGCATTTCCGAGGCGCTCGGATTGTCGGGCGCCGATCTGTCGTCGGCTGGCGATAGCGTGCTGCGCGTCACCGGCAAGGGTGGCAAGACCCGGCTGGTTCCGGTGCTGCCGGTGGCGCTGAGGGCGATCGCCGAATACCGCCGGCTCTGCCCCTGGCATCTCGACCCCAAGGGCCTGCTGTTTCGCGGCGCCCGCGGCGGCCCGCTCAACCCGGCCATCGTCCAGCGCGACATGGCGAAGCTGCGCTCGGCGCTCAATCTGCCCGATACCGCCACGCCGCACGCCTTGCGCCATTCCTTCGCCACGCATCTGCTTGGGCGCGGCGGCGACCTGCGCACCATCCAGGAACTTTTGGGACATGCCAGCCTGTCGACGACGCAGATCTACACCGGCGTCGACACCGCCAGGCTGCTCGAAATCTACGAAGCCGCCCATCCGCGGGCGTGAGCGACGTGCAGGCCTGCAAAGTCCGGACAGCGCACGCGCAACGAGCCCCGTTCAAGACAATTTGGATAAGCCAGTTAACCGTTTCGCCGCTTTTTTAGGCCTAGAAAGAGCCATGAAACGCGTCATCGCCATTACCGACCGCGCGGCTTTTGTGTCGCTGAAGCTGCTTGTGGTACTCAACGCCCTGTTTCTTGTCTCTTTTTTCGTCGTCGCGTTGCTCGCGGCCGGCAAGGCGCACGCCGGGAGCCCGGCTTGCGGCGGCGCCGACATGCCGTCGAGTCCGGCGGGCTGCGCCGCATCGAGAAAATGACTTTTCGCCGGCCCCAACAAGTTATCGATCATGCCGGGCCGATCCCTCGCTGCCTTCATGACGCCCTGCATCCTCCCGACGGGGAGGTCTCGTCGAAGATTTCCGCAAGGCCGCCTGAACCCTGACGTCGTTTACTGAGTTGCACGGTTGAGTTGCGGACCAGGAAGACATGATTCCGATCGATGCCTTCCCGAATCAGGACGCGAGGGCGGCGGTCCGGTCTTGGTGCAGGATGGCTGAAAAGGCTCGTTTTGGCTCGATCTCCGCCAATTTTGCGAGGGAAATGCGTGCGGACAAACGATTCCAGGCGCAGATTGCCCTGTTTTCGGCGTTTTCGATACCTAGCGTGAAACCTGTTCAACGATTGCGCGTTGATTTGTGTTGATTGATACTTTTCATCCACGGAGGACACTTTTATGGCGAATCCAAACGACCCGTACACCACTCCGACCCCCCCTCCCAAGTCGGGTGGCGGCGGCAGCGGCTGGCTGATTGCCCTGGTTGTCGTTATCCTGGCTATTGTCGCTTACTATATTTTTGGAAGAAGCGGTGAAACGCCCGCGCCTGCTGAGCCGCCGGCCGCCAGCACGCCAGCCCCAGCGCCCGCAGAACCGGCGCCTGCACCGGCCCCGGCGCCCGCAGAACCGGCACCTGCCCCGGCCCCGGCAGAACCTGCGCCAGCCCCGGCACCCGCAGAGCCTGCTCCGGCGCCTGCACCTGCACCGGCTCCGGCGCCTGCAGAGCCAGCGCCTGCTCCGGCGCCCGCACCAGCCCCGGCGCAGTGATCGGCTGCTGACTTCAAATACGAACGGCCCGCTGAAAAGCGGGCCGTTTTGCTTTGAGCCATCAGATGGCTGCCGGAGTAGCTTAGAGCAATTCCAGGAAAAGTGCGCAGCGGTTTTCCGTCCGGAATTGCGTAAAAACAAAGACTTAGAGCGGTTCGGCGATTCTATCAAAAGCTGAACCGCTCTAGGACGGCCTACATATGGATCGGCTTGAAGAAGGTCGCCAGTGCCGCTTCCTTCACCGCCTCCGACATCGTCGGATGGGCGTGGCAGGTGCGGGCAAGATCTTCCGACGAGCCGCCGAACTCCATCAGCACCGCCGCCTCGTGGATCATCTCGCCGGCGCCGAAGCCGACGATGTGGACGCCGAGCACGCGATCGCTCTGCTTGTCCGCCAGGATCTTCACGAAGCCGTCGGTATGCAGCATGGCGCGCGCCCGGCCATTGGCGCTGAACGGAAACTTGCCGGCCTTATAGTCGATGCCGGCCGCCTTCAGCTCTTCCTCGGTCTTGCCGACCGAGGCGATTTCCGGACTGGTGTAGACGACGTTCGGGATCACCTCGTAGTTCACATGGCCGGCCTGGCCGGCGATGGTCTCGGCCACCGCCACCCCCTCGTCCTCGGCCTTGTGGGCGAGCATCGGCCCGGCGATGACGTCGCCGATGGCGTAGATGCCGGGCACATTGGTCTTGAGATGGCCGTCCGTCTTGACCCGGCCGCGCTCGTCGACATCGACGCCGGCTTCCTTCAGCCCGAGACTGTCCGAATAGGCCCGACGTCCCGTCGCGATCAGCACCGCATCCGCCTCGATGGTCTCGGCAGCACCCCCCTTGACCGGCTCGAAGGTGACGGTGACACCCTTCTTGGCCTTGGCGACACCGGTCACCTTGGCGCCGAGCCTGAATTCGATGCCTTGCTTGGACAGCATGCGCTGGAACTGTTTGGCGACCTCGCCGTCCATGCCGCCCAGTATGGTGTCGAGGAACTCGACGACGGTGACCTTGGCGCCGAGCCGCGCCCATACCGAGCCGAGCTCCAGCCCGATGACGCCGCCGCCGACCACCACAAGATGGCCCGGCACCTTGTCCAGCGCCAACGCGCCGGTCGAGGACATGATCACCTTCTCGTCGATGTCGACCTTGACGCCGGGAATGCCGGCGACGTCGGAACCGGTGGCGATGACGATGTTCCTGGTCTCGATCTCCTCGACCTTGCCGTCCTCGCCGGTCACCGACACCTTGCCGGCGGACAAGACCTTGCCGGTGCCGCGAAACGAGTCGATCTTGTTCTTCTTGAACAGGAAGGCGACGCCGTTGACGTTGGACGCCACGGTCGCGTCCTTGTGCGCCATCATCTTCCCGAGATTGAGCTTCGGCGCGCCGATCTCGACGCCCAGCGTGTCGAAGGAATGGCCGGCCTCGGCGAACATCTCGGAGGCATGCAGCAGCGCCTTGGACGGAATGCAGCCGATGTTGAGGCAGGTGCCGCCGAAGGTCGGGTTCTTCTCGACCACCGCCGTCTTCAGGCCGAGCTGTGCCGCCTTGATGGCGCAGACATAGCCGCCCGGTCCCGATCCGATGATAACGACGTCATAAGCCATGATACTATCCTTCTGGTCTGGCACTCAGCCTTGGCTGGGATTAGCGGCCGCCGCCCACTTCCAAATTCGCGCCTGTCGTAAAGGACGCCCCGTCCGACAGGAGCCAAAGAATTGCCGCGGCGACCTCTTCGGCGGTTCCCGCCCTCTGCATGGGCACGAGGTGACGCATCCTCTCGACGCGATCCGGCTGCCCGCCCGAGGCGTGAATTTCGGTGTCGATGATGCCTGGACTGACCGCGTTGACGCGAATGCTTTCGCCGGCCACTTCGCGCGCCAGGCCAATGGTGAAGGAATCGATCGCACCCTTCGAGGCGGCGTAGTCGACATATTCGCCCGGCCCGCCAATTCTCGCAGCAATCGAGGAGATATTCACGATAGCGCCGCCCTTGCCGCCATGGCTGGTCGACATGCGCTTCACCGCTTCGCGGGCACAGAGCATGGAGCCAATGATGTTGACGCGCATCATGCGCTCCAGCCGTGCTCCGCTCATTTCGTCGACACGCGCCCTCCGGTCGACCACGCCAGCATTGTTGACGAGCGCATCGAGCGAGCCGAAGGTGCCATCAATCCTCTCGAACATCGCCTGAATATCGGCCTCGCTGCCGACGTCGCCCTTGATGGCCAACGCTTCGCCGCCATCCTGCGCGATTGCCTCGACAAGCGCCGTGGCAGCAGCCTCATTCGAGGCATAGTTGACCACAACACGGTATCCAGCCTTGGCGGCAAGCCTGGACGTGGCGGCGCCGATGCCGCGGCTGCCGCCGGTCACCAGCAGCACTTTTTTGGTCGCGCTCATTCCTGACAGCCCTTCAACGAAAAAACATCCCACGGCACTTTCGAAAACCCGTTGGTGCCATAGGCGGCCGACATCTGCAGCGACGGTCCGAGGTCGGGAAAGATAAGAGTCTTCGGCGCGGCCACGCCTTCGGCTGGCAGCAGAGCGATGTTGCCCTTGTCGTCAGCACTGTAGACGACCCCCTCCCACACCGTGCAAGCGGCAAGTTCGTCGCCGGTGACGTCGCCTGTCGGGCATTTGTACATCAGCGAACCATGCGGCCGCGCCACGCCTTCCGTCCACATGACGATGCCGTCGAGCACGACACTGTTGTCGAGCACCATCTTGAACGTGTTGGTGACAACAGCCGATTCCATGGTCGGCCTGAAATCGATCTCGGCGACGTGTTCGGCATCGCCATAGACGGCGAGCTCAAGCGGGCAGGCGGCGTGCGCCGTCGATGCCGTCAGCGCAAGGCCGGCCACGCACAGCGTGAAAAACAATCCGGAGCGCAACCGAGAGAAGCTCGTTCGGTGGCGCAGATCCATTCTCCGGCTCACCTCGACCGACCCTTAGAGATCGAGCACCAGCCGTTCCGGATCCTCCAGGCTTTCCTTGACCCGCACCAGGAAGGTCACCGCTTCCTTGCCATCGACGATGCGATGATCGTAGGAGAGCGCCAGATACATCATCGGCCGGATCACGATCTGGCCGCCGACCACCACCGGCCGCTCCTGGATCTTGTGCATGCCCAGAATGCCCGACTGCGGCGCGTTGAGGATCGGCGTCGACATCAGCGACCCGTAAACGCCGCCGTTGGAAATCGTAAACGTGCCTCCTTGCATATCCGCCACCGACAGCTTGCCGTCACGCGCGGCGATGCCCAGCCGGCCGATATCCTTCTCGATCTCGGCGATCGACATCTGGTCGGCATCGCGCACCACAGGCACGACAAGGCCTTTTTCGGTGCCGACGGCGACGCCGATATGGGCGTAGTTCTTGAAGATGATGTCGGTGCCGTCGATCTCGGCATTGACCGAAGGGATCTCCTTCAGCGCATGGGTGACGGCCTTGGTGAAGAAGCCCATGAAGCCCAGCTTCACGCCGTGCTTCCTCTCGAACACATCCTTGTATTTGGTCCTGAGCGCCATCACCGCGCTCATGTCCACCTCGTTGAAGGTGGTCAGCATGGCGGCGGTCGACTGCGCTTCCTTGAGGCGGCGCGCGATGGTTTGCCGCAGCTTGGTCATGCGCACACGCTCTTCGCGTGATGCGTCATCGGCCGAGGACGGCGCACGGGCAGCGACCGGTGCAGGCGCCTTCGGCGTCTCAGCCGGTTGCGACGGCGCGCCCCTGGCGATTGCGTCGAGCACGTCGCCCTTCAGCACCTGGCCGCGCTTGCCGGAACCCGAGACCTGGTCGACCGCGAGATTGCTCTCGGCCAGCAGCTTCGCCGCCGCTGGCGCCGGCGGCATCGTGCGCGCCTCGATTGGCCCGGCATCGCCGGCGATCTTGGCGGTTTCGGCCGCGGCTTGCTTGACGGTTGATGCGGCGGTCGGTGCCGAGGCTTGCGATACCGCGTCCTGCCTCGGTTCGGAAGTTGACGCCTTCGCGGGCGCTGCCGCTTTTGCCCCGTCGCCTGCCGAAATCATGCCGAGCAAAGCGCCGACCTCGACCGTCTCGCCTTCCTTGACCGCGATCTCGCTGAGCGTTCCTGCGGCCGCGGCCGGCACTTCCACCGTTACCTTGTCGGTTTCGAGCTCGACCAGCGGCTCGTCGGTGGCGATCGCGTCGCCCACCTTCTTGAACCATTTGCCGATGGTCGCCTCGGTGACGGATTCGCCAAGAGTGGGGACGCGGATTTCGGTAGCCATTGTGCCTGTCCGTTTTTCTGTCGGTTCTGTTCTATTCGCCGAGCTCTGTTCTATTCACCGAGCGCGTCTTCGAGCAAGGCGGCAAGCTGGGCGAGATGCTTCGACATCAATCCGGTCGCCGGCGACGCGGCGGCCGGCCGGCCGGTATAGCGCACCCGCTGATGCTTGGCGTCGATATGCGCCAGCACCCATTCCAGATAGGGATCGATGAACGACCAGGCGCCCATGTTCTTGGGCTCCTCCTGGCACCACACCATCTCGGCGTTGCGGAAGCGTGACAGTTCGGTGATCAGCGCCTTGGCCGGGAACGGATAGAGCTGTTCGACGCGCAGCAGATAAATGTCGTTGATGCCGCGCTTCTCGCGCTCCTCGTAGAGGTCGTAATAGACCTTGCCCGAGCAGAGCACGACGCGGCGGATCTTCGAATCCTTGGTGAGCTTGATCGCCTGGCCGGGGAGCTGCTGGGCATCGTCCCACAACAGCCGGTGGAACGCGCTTTCGCCCGACATCTCCGGCAGCGTCGACACCGCCCGCTTGTGGCGCAGCAGCGACTTCGGCGTCATCAGGATCAGCGGCTTGCGGAAATCCCGCTTCAACTGCCGGCGCAGGATGTGGAAGTAGTTGGCCGGCGTCGTGCAGTAGGCCACCTGCATGTTGTCTTCGGCGCAAAGCTGCAGAAAGCGCTCGAGCCTGGCCGACGAATGCTCCGGCCCTTGGCCTTCATAGCCATGCGGCAGCAGGCAGACGAGCCCCGACATTCTGAGCCACTTGCGCTCGCCCGACGATATGAACTGGTCGAACACCACCTGGGCGCCGTTGGCGAAATCGCCGAACTGTGCTTCCCAAAGCGTCAGCGCCTTCGGCTCGGCCAGGCTGTAGCCATATTCGAAACCGAGCACGGCCTCTTCCGACAGCATCGAGTTGATGACCTCGAAGCCGGCCTGCGCCGCCGACAGATTGTTGAGCGGAATGTAGCGTGTCTCGTCGCGCTGGTCGTAGAGCACGGAATGGCGTTGCGAGAACGTGCCACGCTCCGAATCCTGTCCCGACAGCCGGACCGGATTGCCGTCGAGCAGGATGGCGCCGAAGGCCAACGCCTCGGCCGTCGACCAGTCGATGCCTTCGCCCGACTCGATCGCCTGGCGGCGGTTCTCGAGAAACCGCATGATCGTCTTGTGGGCCGCGAAATCCTTCGGCACCTCGGTCAGCTTCTTGCCGATCTCCTTCAGGGTCTTGACCGGCACGGCGGTCTTGCCGCGCCGCTGTTCGTCCTGGTTGTCGGCCGTGCGCAGGCCAGACCAGGCGCCATCCAGCCAGTCGGCCTTGTTGGGCTTGTAATGCTGGCCGACCTCGAATTCCTGCTCGAGATGTGCCCGCCAGTCGGCCTTGAGCTTGTCGAATTCGGCCTGGGTAAGGTGGCCTTCGGCGATCAGCCGGTCGGCATAGATCTGCACCGTCGTCTTGTGACTGCGGATGCTGCTGTACATGATCGGCTGGGTGAAGGCCGGCTCGTCGCCTTCATTGTGGCCGAAGCGGCGATAGCAGAACATGTCGACCACGACAGGCTTGTGGAACTTCATGCGGAATTCGATCGCCACCTTGGTGGCATGGACCACGGCTTCCGGATCGTCGCCATTGACGTGGAAGATCGGCGCCTCGATCATCTTGGCCACATCCGACGGATAGGGCGACGAGCGCGAGAAGCGCGGATTGGTGGTGAAGCCGATCTGATTGTTGATGATGAAATGCAGCGTGCCGGCGACACGGTGCCCGCGCAGGCCCGACAGGCCGAGGATTTCGGCAATCACGCCCTGGCCGGCAAAGGCGGCGTCGCCATGCAGGAGCAGCGGCAGCACCTTGGCGCGCTCTTCCAGCGGCACGATCTCTTCGCGACTGCGGCCGAACAGAGAGTCCTGCTTGGCCCGCGCCTTGCCCATCACCACCGGATCGACGATTTCCAGGTGCGAGGGATTGGCGGTCAGCGACAGGTGCACCTTGTTGCCATCGAACTCGCGGTCCGACGAAGCGCCGAGATGGTACTTCACGTCGCCCGAGCCCTCGACCTCGTCGGGTGCGGCCGAGCCGCCCTTGAATTCGTGGAAGATGGCGCGGTGCGGCTTGGCCATCACCTGGGAGAGCACGTTCAGCCGGCCGCGATGCGCCATGCCGAGCACGATCTCCTTCATGCCGAGCTGACCGCCGCGCTTGACGATCTGCTCCAGTGCCGGGATCAGCGCCTCTGCGCCGTCGAGGCCAAAGCGCTTGGTGCCCTTGTACTTGACGTCGATGAACTGCTCGAAACCTTCGGCCTCGACCAGCTTCTGCAGGATCGCCTTCTTGCCGGTGGCGGTGAAGGAGATCTCCTTGTCGGTGCCCTCGATGCGCGCCTGGATCCAGGCCTTCTCCTCGGGATCGGAAATATGCATGAACTCGACGCCGAGCGTCGAGCAATAGGTGCGGGTCAGGATGTCGAGCATCTGCCGGATGGTGCCGAATTCGAGCCCGAGCACGTTGTCGAGGAAAATCGGGCGATCGTAATCGGCTGATGTGAAGCCGTAATTTTCCGGCGATAGCTCGTTATAGTCCTCGAGCGGCTTGGCGATGCCGAGCGGATCGAGATTGGCGTGCAAATGGCCCCGCATGCGGTAGGCGCGGATCATCATGATGGCGCGCACGGAATCGCGCGTCGCCTGGTGCACGTCGGCGTCGGAAAGGGCGACGCCGTTCATCACCGCCTTGTCCTGGACCTTCTTCTCGATGTGCTTCTCGACGATGCCCCAATTGCCGTCGAGCGCCGACACCAACTCGCCATTGGCCTGCAACGGCCACGAGGGCTTAGCCCATGAGGCGCCGTTGGCATTCTTGCGAACATCGCCGGCGTCGTCCTTCAGCGCCGCGAAGAAATCCTGCCATTCGGGGTCGACCGAAGAGGGATCGTCCTCATAGGCGGCGTAGAGCGCGTCGATATAATCGGCATTGCCGCCATAGAGGAAAGAGGTAAGCGAAAATTGGTCGTTGGCCTGATCTTGTCTTGCCATTTTTTCAGCGGAGCCTGGCTCCGTCTCCTGTTTTGGAGGGGAGTAGGGCAATAGGGCAGTATGGGAGTAGGGCAATGCCCTCGTCTTGTCCCTACCGCCCTACTGCCCTACTCCCTTACTGCCCTAACCTTTGATCGCCTCGACCAGCGTCGTGCCGAGCCGGGCCGGCGAGGGCGAAACTTTTATCCCGGCCGATTCCATCGCCGCGATCTTGTCCTCGGCGCCGCCCTTGCCGCCGGAGATGACGGCGCCCGCATGGCCCATGGTGCGCCCGGCCGGCGCCGTGCGCCCGGCGATGAAACCGGCCATCGGCTTCTTGCGGCCACGCTTGGCTTCGTCCTTGAGGAACTGCGCGGCGTCTTCCTCGGCCGAGCCGCCGATCTCGCCGATCATGATGATCGATCGGGTCTCGTCGTCGGCGAGGAACATCTCCAGCACGTCGATGAACTCCGTGCCTTTGACAGGGTCGCCACCGATGCCGACGGCGGTGGTCTGGCCGAGGCCGACATTGGTGGTCTGGAACACTGCCTCATAGGTAAGCGTTCCCGAGCGGGAAACAACGCCGACGGAGCCCTTGCGGAAGATGTTGCCGGGCATGATGCCGATCTTGCATTCGTTGGGGGTCAGCACGCCCGGACAGTTGGGACCGATCAGCCGCGATGTCGAGCGGTCGAGCCGCGCCTTGACCTTGATCATGTCGATCACCGGGATGCCCTCGGTGATGCAGATGATCAGCGGGATCTCGGCTTCGATCGCTTCCAGGATCGCCTCGGCGGCGCCCGCCGGCGGCACATAGACGACAGAAGCGTTTGCGCCGGTCTTCGCCTTGCCTTCAGCGACGGTGGAAAAGATCGGCAGGCTCTCGCCCTTGGCGCCGGTCCACGTCTCGCCGCCCTTCTTGGGGTGGATGCCGCCGACCATTTTCGTCCCGTGATAGGCCAGCGCCTGCTCCGTATGGAACGTGCCGGTCTTGCCGGTCAGGCCCTGCACGAGCACCTTGGTGTTCTTGTCGACGAGAATGGACATGGTGGTCCTTTTTACAAACCGTTGATCGAGGAAGGCTGCGTGGTCATCGTCAGAGATGCCATGGTCAGAGCCGCTTGAGATCGGCGACGGTGAGGTCGCTCTTGGCGTTGCCGGTGTTGAGTGTCGTCGCCGGCTCGAACATCAGCACCACCGGCTCCTCGCTCAGCGAGCGCGGGCGGTGCTCGACGGACCGCGGCACGACGATGAACTCGCCGCTGCCAAGCTCCACCGTGCCGTCGCGGAAATCGATGGCGATGCGGCCGCGCAGCACGAGGAACGCTTCGTCCTCGTTGTCATGCGCATGCCAGTCGAAGACATCGCCGAACTTGGCGATCTTGACTTGGGCATCGTTGACGTCGCCGGCGATATGCGGATCGAAGACCTTTTTGATCTTCGCATCCGCCGCCTCGACCAGGTTTATCTTGTGCGGAGGCACCAGATCAGCCCTTCACCGCCGCCACGATTTTCTTCGCGGCATCGTCGAGGTCGTCGGCCGAGACGACATTGAGGCCACTGTCATTGATGATCTTCTTGCCGAGTTCGGCATTGGTGCCTTCCAGCCGCACCACCAGCGGCACCTGCAGCCCAACTTCCTTGACTGCTGCGATGACACCTTCGGCGATGATATCGCACTTCATGATGCCGCCAAAAATGTTGATCAGGATGCCTTTGACCGCCGGATCCTTGGTGATGATCTTGAACGCCGCCGTCACCTTCTCCTTCGACGCGCCGCCGCCGACATCGAGGAAGTTGGCCGGCTCGGCGCCATAGAGCTTGATGATGTCCATCGTCGCCATGGCAAGGCCGGCACCATTGACCATGCAGCCGATATTGCCGTCGAGCGCGACATAGGCGAGGTCGTATTTCGACGCCTCGATCTCCTTTTCGTCCTCTTCGGTGATGTCGCGCAGCTCCATCACGTCGGGATGGCGGAACAGCGCGTTGTTGTCGAACGACACCTTGGCGTCGAGCACGCGCAGCCGGCCGTTCTTCATGACGATCAGCGGGTTGACCTCGAGCAGGCTCATGTCCTTCTCCAGGAAGGCCTTGTAGAGTATCGGGAACAGCGTCTCGCTGTCCTTGGCGGCGTCGCCGTCGAGCCTCAGCGCACCGTTGAGTTCTTTCAAATCATTCGCCGTCACGCCCTTTTCCGGGTCGATGGCGACGGTGATGATCTTTTCCGGCGTGTCGTGGGCGACTGCCTCGATGTCCATGCCGCCCTCGGTCGAAACGACGAAGGCGATGCGGCCGACCGAGCGATCGACCAGCAGCGACAGATAGAGCTCGCGGTCGATGTCGGCGCCGTCCTCGATATAGAGGCGGTTGACCTGCTTGCCCGCCGGGCCGGTCTGCTTGGTGACCAGCGTGTGGCCGAGCATCTCGTTGGCGTTGGCGACGACATCGGCGACCGACTTCGCCAGCCTGACGCCACCCTTGGCGTCGGGGCCGAGCTCCTTGAACTTGCCCTTGCCGCGGCCGCCGGCATGGATCTGGCTCTTCACCACATAGAGCGGGCCGGGCAGCGCCTTGGCGGCGGCTTCCGCCTCGCTTGCCTCGAACACCGGCACGCCCTCGGCCACCGGTGCGCCAAAGCCCTTCAGCAGCGCCTTGCCCTGATATTCATGGATGTTCATGCGCGTTGTCTCCGGGTCACTTGGCGGCGGGTCACTTGGCTGCGAGATGCGGAGCGATCTTGACGCAGGCCTCGCACAGGCCCTGCACCGCCGCCACCGAACTGTCGAACATCTTCTGCTCGGGCTTGCTGAGCTCGATCTCGATGATGCGCTCGACGCCGCCGGCGCCGATCACCACCGGCACGCCGACATAGGTGTTCTTGACACCATACTGGCCGGAGAGATGCGCAGCACACGGCAGCACGCGCTTCTTGTCCTTGAGATAGGCTTCGGCCATGGCGATCGCCGAGGCGGCCGGTGCGTAGAAGGCCGAGCCGGTCTTGAGCAGGCCGACGATCTCGGCGCCGCCGTCGCGGGTGCGCTGCACGATCTGGTCGAGCTTTTCCTTCGAGGTCCAGCCCATCTTGATGAGGTCGGGCAGCGGGATGCCGGCGACCGTCGAATAGCGGATCATCGGCACCATGGAATCGCCATGGCCGCCGAGCACGAAGGCGGTGACATCCTCGACCGACACCTTGAATTCCTCGGCCAGGAAATAGCGGAAGCGCGAGCTGTCCAGCACGCCAGCCATGCCGACGACATGGCTCTTCGGCAATCCTGAGAACTTCTGCAACGCCCAGACCATGGCGTCGAGCGGGTTGGTGATGCAGATGACGAAGGCTTTCGGCGCGTATTTCTTGAGACCCGCGCCAACCTGCTCCATGACCTTCAGGTTGATGCCGAGAAGGTCGTCGCGGCTCATGCCCGGCTTGCGCGGCACGCCGGCGGTGACGATGCAGACGTCGGCGCCCTCGATGCCGGCATAATCGTTGACGCCGGTCAGCCTGGAGTCGAACCCATCGACCGGCGATGACTGCGCGATATCCAGCCCCTTGCCTTGCGGGATGCCCTCGGCGATATCAAACAGCACAACGTCGCCGAGATCCTTGAGGCCGATCATATGGGCGAGCGTGCCGCCGATCATGCCCGAGCCGATGAGCGCTATCTTGTTGCGTGCCATGTCAGGATGTTTTCCCTTTAGACTGTGACGGCGCCCCAATCTTTAACGACTTGGGATGACGACGTCGAGGAAGGAGGCCGGAATGCTGCGGGGAAGCCGCGGGATTTCGCCGCACCCAATAGCCCCGGTGCAAAAAAAATTCAAACGATTATTTCGGAGTGAATAATTTCAATCGGTTAGAAACAACGGGAATTACGTAAGCGTCAAAAGAATTAAGCCGACTTTGGGATATTTACACAATGAAGATGGAAATAAGAAGGCTGCTTCCCGGCGATGACGCCCTTGTGATGCGGGTCGCCGAAGACGTGTTCGACGAGCCGGTGAGGCCTGATCGCCTTGCCGCCTACCTCGCCTCACCAGGACATTTCATGATTGTGGCGCTCGCCGACGGCGTGGTCGTCGGCCAGTGCGCTGCCGTCATCCACCGCCATCCGGACAAGGTGAGCGAACTCTACATCGACGAAGTCGGCGTGGCGCCGGCCTTCCAGCGCCAGGGCACAGCGACAAGAATGCTCGACGCCATGTTTGCGCTCGGCCGCGAGCATGGCTGCGAGGAGGCCTGGGTCGGCACCGAGCCGGACAATGTTGCCGCTCGCGCACTGTATGAGGCGCGAAGGGAGCCGCATGGCGAGGCGGAAGGCTTTGTCATGTATGTTTATCGACTCTAGGCCTGAGCCTGTTGCGCTTCCGGCGACGGCGGCGGCGCACTCTGCCGTTTCGCCCAGTCCTCCAGCCATTCGTGGCTCTGCATCTCGATCAGCCGTGACGCCGTGCGCTCGAACTCGAAGACCTCGGTGCCGCGCTTGGCCGTGTAAAGCTGCGGTGGCGGTGCAGCGGCGCTCACCACCAGCCGCACATGATGATCGTAGAGCGTGTCGATCAGCAGGATGAAGCGCTTGGCCTCGTTGCGGCTGCCTTCGCCGAGCACCGGCACATGATCGATGAAGATGGTCGAGAAGCGGCTGGTAATCGCCAGGAAATCGCGGGCGCCGTGCGGTTTCTCGCAGAGATCGGCAAAAGAAAACCGCGCCGCATCGCCGGCAGCACGCGGCACCACGATCTGCCTGCCCTTTACCGTCAGCGCCGCCGCCTCCGTCGGCCTGCCATGCGTCATCACCTCCCAGGCCTCGTCGAGGACAGCATCGGCGGCGGCATCGGCGGGGGTGACATAGACCGGCAGGCGGCTGAGCTTGTCCAGCCGATAATCCTTGTCGGCGTCTAGCGCCAGCACCTGCGCATTCCGCTCCAGGGTGCCGATGAAGGGTAGGAAAAGCTTGCGGTTCAAACCGTCGCGGTAGAGATCCTCCGGCGCGACATTGGACGTGGCGACCAGCACGACGCCGTTGGCAAACAGCGCCGAGAACAGTCGGGACAGGATCATCGCATCGGCGATGTCGGTGACGGAAAACTCGTCGAAGCACAGCACCCAGGCTTCCTCGGCCAGCGAGCGGGCCACCGGCGCGATCGGGTCGTCTTCCCTGACGGTGCCATTCTTGCGCTCCAGCCGATGCTTCTGGATGCGGTCCTGCACATCGGCCATGAAGTCGTTGAAGTGCACACGGCGCTTGCGCCTGACCGGCACCAGCTCGAAGAACATGTCCATCAGCATGGTCTTGCCGCGGCCGACGCCGCCATGGATGTAGAGGCCCTTGACGGCCTCGCGCGTCTCGCGCTTGCGGGCGAACAGCCAGCCCAGCGCGCTCGATTTGTGCGCCAGCCGCTTTGCCGAAATCTCATCGATCAGCCGGTCGAGTGCCGCGACAATCCGCTCCTGTGCCGGATCGCGGTCGATCAGGCCCGTATCGACCAAATGGTCGTAGCGCTGCCGGACGGTCGCATGGGTCTGAAGGCCGTCACGCAGATGCATCGGTCACGTCGTTCTGAAGTATGATCCCGAAAAGTTGCAGACTTTTCGGACAAGATCATACGCAAAAAAAGACTTAGAGCAGGATGACCGACTCAATTTGAATTCATCCTGCTCTAGAGCAATCCCAGGAAAAGTGTGTAGCGGTTTTCCCTAGGAATTGCGTAAAAACAAATAGGAGGCGGGTCAGCCTCTTGTAAGCGAAATCGGCAGGCCGTTGGAAGTCTGGCCGTCGAATTTCTCTCCGCCCGAGGAATAGAGCCGTGCCAGCGTGCCGCCATTCTCATCATACAGCGTCAGCTGCTTGCCGGCGACGTTCCATGATTTGATGCCGTCGATCGGCGCCGGGCAATGCAGCGGTCCGGCCCGATAGCCGGCGCCGAATTTCGTCTGCGGCGTTGCCACCTGGCAGCTCTGGCCGGACACGCTGGCCTTCCACACGCCGGCGACGCTGCCTGCGGTAAGATCCGGAGCTCCGGCCGGTGCCGTTCCGTCCGGCGGCAACGAGGCGACCTGGGGGTTTAGCGTGCCTTGCGGCGCCGTCGGAAATTTCGACGGGTCGGCCGTGCCGGGCGACGCCGGCGGCGGCAGCTGATTTCCGGTTACCTTGCCGGAGGGCGCGGCTTGCAGCGGCGCTGGCTGCTCCTGGTCCATCGATGAGAACCGTGACGTTGAACAGCCGCTCGCAACGAGCGCGGCAAGCGATACGGCCAGCAGACCGGTTTTCGAAAAATCCATTTCAAACCTCCGTCGATCCGGCTGGGGCTGCCGTCCGCACAATGTCTTCCCCCACCAAGATGGAGAAGGTGGCAGAATTTCAACCCGATATGGTTAAAATACCATTTGCGGCAGCATCTGTTGCAACTTTACCACAAAATACGTGCCGCCTAAAAGCCTGCCCTGTGGGTCTGACCCGACCGTGCACAGCGGTTTTGCCTGGAGAGGCGTGCCCTTGGCATTCGGCCCCAGATGCTTGCGCTAGCCGGCTTCGGTCCTATCTCTGGTGAAACGGAACTCTGCCGGAGGCGAAACCTTGGCTGCAAGAAAAAGAGCCGCCAATCGCTACTACAGCGGCCCGCCCAGCGATCATTTCGACGGCACCTTGTTCTTCAATCCCAACGGCAAGCTGCCTGCGCGTTTTTCCGATCTTTTGAAGTGGCAGCTGGGCGGCGAGCGCTCGAAATGGCCAGCGGCGAATCCGAGCCCGTTTCATCAGGCCACGCCGGCCGAGCGGATCGAAGGCCCCGGGCTGAGGCTGACCATGGTCGGCCATTCCACGCTGCTTATCCAGACAGCCGGCCTGAATATCCTCACCGACCCGGTCTGGTCGCGGCGCGTCTCGCCGCTCTCCTTTGCCGGGCCGAAACGGGTCAACCTGCCGGGCATCGCGTTTTCCAGCCTGCCGCCGATCGACCTCGTATTGGTCAGCCACAATCACTACGACCATCTCGACCTCGCCACGCTGAAGCGGCTGAAGACAAAGCATGACCCGCTGGTGCTGACGCCACTCGGCAACGACGTCATTATCGAAGATGGCGTTCCCGGCATGCGGCTCTCCGTGCATGACTGGGGCGAGCGGGTCGACATCGGCAAGGACGTGGCCGTCCATGTCGAGCCGGTGCACCACTGGTCGGCGCGTGGCACCCGCGACCGGCGCATGGCGCTGTGGGCGGGTTTTGTGGTCAAGACGCCGGGCGGAAAGATCTATTTCGCCGGCGACACCGGTTTCCACGATGGCATCAACTATCGGCTGATGGCCGAAAGGCACGGCGGCTTCCGCCTCGCCATCCTGCCGATCGGCGCTTACGAGCCGCGCTGGTTCATGGCGCCACACCACCAGAACCCTGAGGAGGCGGTGCAAGGCATGCTTTTGTGCAACGCCGCCTATGCTGCCGGCTGCCATTGGGGCACGTTCCGGCTCACCAACGAGCCGATCGACGAGCCGGCAAGAAAGCTTGGTGAGGCCCTGGATGACCAGAGCGTCCCGCGCGAACGCTTTCGCGCCTTGCGTCCCGGCGAGGTCTGGGACGTGCCGACGGCCTAGGCAGGCGACCGGCTTCGCGGCGCAGGGAATTTCCAGGCAAATCCAAGGAATCGGAACCCAAGCCATCGCAGACGCGTTTGTAGGTAGTTTCCACAACCGTCGGCCGCGAGGTTTTTTCTCATGATCAAATGGATCATCATTCTTCTGATCATCGCGGCCGCGGCAAGCCTGCTCGGCATGCCGGCCTTGGCCGGAGCTGCCGCCACCGGTGCCCGTATCCTCATCGGCATCGTGCTGATCATCTTCCTGCTGGTCATGCTCGGCGTCTTCGCGGTGACGTAGCGCATCGGCCCGAAAATCGATTTTTGGAAAGCACGATGCGCGGATTCAAAATGTCCGCGCACTGGTAATTTCGGCCGGTATCCGCCATATAGGCGCCAAACCGGCATGAGACCTTTCGATCCATGGCAAGCACTGTCCCCTTCGCCAAGATGAACGGCATCGGCAACGAGATCATCGTTGCCGACATGCACGGTCGCGCCGATCGGGTGACGCCGGCTGCCGCCCTTGCGCTCAACGCCGATGCCGCGACGAAATTCGATCAGATCATGGCGATCCACGATGCCAGGACGCCGGGCACCGCCTTTTTCATCGACATATTGAATTCCGACGGAACCGGCGCGCAGGCCTGCGGCAACGGCATGCGCTGTGTGGTGCAAGCGCTTGCTGCCGAGACCGGCCAGAAGACATTCGCCTTCGAGACGGTCGCCGGCATCCTCAACGCCGAGGAACATGCCGACGGGCTGATCTCGGTCGACATGGGCAGACCGCGTTTCGGCTGGCAGGATATTCCGCTGGCCGAGGAATTCCGCGACACCCGCATGATCGAGCTGCAGATCGGCCCGATCGACGCGCCTGTGCTGCACTCGCCCTCGGTCGTGTCGATGGGCAATCCGCACGCCATTTTCTGGGTCGACCGCGACGTCTGGTCCTACGAGCTCGACCGCTTCGGTCCGCTGCTCGAAAACCACCCGATCTTCCCCGAACGCGCCAACATCACAATCGCGCAGGTGACCTCGCCCGAGACGATGGTCATCCGCACCTGGGAGCGCGGCGCCGGCCTGACCAAGGCCTGCGGCACGGCGGCTTGTGCCGCCGTCGTCGCTGCCGCCCGCACCAAGCGGACCGGACGCAGCGTCTCCTTGGTGACGCCCGGCGGCGGCTCCTTGCATGTCGAATGGCGCGGCGACGACCACGTCGTCCTCACCGGTGCCGCCGAATGGGAATTTTCCGGCAGCTTCGACCCGTCGACCGGCGTGTGGGCCCGCGACACCGAAAGCGCCGCCTGATGCCCGCTCTTCCCAAGAAGGGCATTGACGTCGTTACCTTCGGCTGCCGGCTGAACACCTACGAATCCGAGGTGATGCGGCGCGAGGCGGAAAGCGCCGGCCTTGGCGCGCTGGCAGGCGGCGCCATCATCTTCAACACCTGCGCCGTCACCGGCGAGGCGGTGCGCCAGGCAAAGCAGTCGATCCGCAAGGCCCGCCGCGAGAACCCGGCCGCCCGCATCATCGTCACCGGCTGCGCCGCGCAGACCGAGCCGCAGAATTTCGTCGCCATGGACGAGGTCGATCTCGTCCTCGGCAATGAGGAGAAGCTGAAGGCGAATTCCTATCGCGCGCTGCCGGATTTCGGCGTCAACGATACCGAGAAGGCTCGCGTCAACGATATCTTTTCGGTACGCGAGACGGCCGCCCACATGGTCGACGCCATCGAAGGCCGGGCGCGAGCCTTCGTCCAGGTGCAGAACGGCTGCGACCACCGCTGCACCTTCTGCATCATCCCCTATGGCCGCGGCAATTCGCGCTCGGTGCCGATGGGCGCCGTAGTCGAGCAGGTCAAGCGGCTGAGCGGCAATGGCTATGCCGAGATCGTGCTGACCGGCGTCGACATGACCAGCTTCGGCGCCGACCTGCCGGGCAGCCCGAAACTCGGCAAATTGGTCAAGACAATCCTCAAGCAGGTGCCTGACGTGAAACGCCTGCGCCTCTCCTCGATCGATTCGATCGAGGCCGACGACGATCTGCTCGACGCGATCGCCACCGAGCCCCGACTGATGCCACATCTGCATCTGTCGCTGCAGGCGGGCGACGACATGATCCTGAAACGGATGAAGCGCCGACACAACCGGGATCAGTCGATCCGTTTTTGCGAGGATTTGCGCAAATTGCGCCCCGGCATCGTCTTCGGCGCCGACATCATCGCCGGCTTCCCGACCGAGACGGACGCCATGTTCGAAAAATCGCTGGAGATCGTCGAGGAATGCGGGCTGACGCATCTCCACGTTTTTCCATTTTCACCGCGCGAAGGCACCCCCGCGGCGCGCATGCCGCAGCTTCGCCGCGAGGTGGTCAAGCAGCGTGCTGCACGGCTGCGCGCCGCCGGTGGCGCCGCCTATGTCAGTCACCTCGCCGCACTCGCCGGAACGCGCCAGTCGATCCTGGTCGAGCGCGACGGGCTCGGCCGCACCGAAGGGTTTACGCTCGCCGCGGTCTCCGCCGGCGCGCCGGGCGAAATCGTTGAGGCTGATATCGCCGGCCATGATGGTATCAGACTGATTGCGGCGCCGCTTGCCGCCAGCGTCGCCTGAGACGCAAAGACATGGCTGGTTTTTTCAAGAAGATATTTTCGTTCGGCAAGAAGGAAGTGGTCGAGGAGCGGATCGACGAGTCGGCACCTCTGCCGCCGATCAAATGGGATGCGCTGGAGGCGCTGAAACCGGCTTCTGAGCAGGCCGTTCCGGAATTTTTGAAACGGGAAGAGCGTCAGCCCGAAACAGAAGCTGCGCCTCCGCCGCCAGTCGAGGCGGAAGCACCGCTCGCGCCGCAGCCGGCGCCTGTTGAAGAGGCCGCGCCCGCTCCTGCACCAACCATTCCGCCCGGGCCAGACATCCAGCCGGAACCCGCTCCGATCGAGGAGCCGGAGGCGCCTGCCGAGGAGCCGGCGCCAGAGCCTGAAATCCAGCCGGTTCCGGTCGAGGAGCTGGAACCGGAGCCGGAAGCGCCTGCTGAACAGGCAGCGCCCGAGGAAATCCCGGCCGTTCCCGTCATCCCTGAGCCGGCTCCTGCACCAGAGCCTCAGCCACCAGAAGTCGCCCCATCCCAGCCGGAAAAACGGCCTGAGCCGGCGCCCGTCGACATGCCGGCGCCGCCCGCCGAGATCCCCTCAACGGCGCCCAAGCCTGAGGCGCCGCCGGCCGAAATCCCGCCCCCCATTCGCCAGCCGGCGCCGGTCGAGGCAAAGCCAATCCTTGCTGAGATCGCACCGGAGCCGGAGGCCGTTCCGCAACCACCGCCGGAGCCAAAGCCAGCCCCCGGCAAGGTGACCGTAACCAAGAAGGTCGAGCAGAAAGCCCAGCCACAGAAGGCGCCGGAACCGGCACCGAAACGCTCGTGGTTCCAGCGTATGAAGGAGGGGCTTGCCCGCTCTTCCCGGGAACTGTCCGGCAACATCGCCGGCGTCTTCACCAAGCGCAAGCTGGACGAGGACACGCTGCAGGATCTCGAGGACGTGCTGATCCGCGCCGATCTCGGCATGGAGACGGCATTGCGCATCACCGATTCGCTGGCCGCCAGCCGCTACGGCAAGGACGTCTCCGAGACGGAAGTCCGCGCCATCATGGCGACGGAGGTGGAGAAGGTGCTGACCCACGTCGCCATGCCGCTGGAGCTTGATCTCAGTCACAAGCCGCATGTCATCCTTGTCGTCGGCGTCAACGGCACCGGCAAGACCACAACCATCGGCAAGCTGGCGGCAAAGCTGACCGATGGCGGCCTGTCGGTGATGCTCGCAGCCGGCGACACGTTCCGCGCCGCCGCGATTGAGCAGTTGAAGATCTGGGGCGAGCGCACCAAATCGCCGGTCATCGCCTCGAAGCTTGGCGCCGACGCCGCCGGCCTCGCTTACGACGCCTTCGAACAGGCCAAGCAAGCCGGCTCCGACGTGCTGATCATCGACACCGCCGGGCGGTTGCAGAACAAGACCGAGCTGATGGCGGAACTGGAAAAGATAGTTCGGGTGCTGGGCAAGCTCGATCCGGAGGCGCCGCACACCGTGCTGCAGACGGTCGACGCCACCACCGGCCAGAACGCGCTCAACCAGGTCGAGATCTTCCGCAATGTCGCCGGCGTCAATGGCCTGGTGATGACCAAGCTGGACGGCACGGCACGCGGCGGTATTCTGGTGGCGATCGCGGCAAAGCACAAATTGCCGGTTTATTTCATCGGCGTCGGCGAACAAGTCGACGACCTCGAACCTTTCTCCGCAAGCGAGTTCGCCAGGGCGATCGCTGGAGTGGCCTAACAAGCATGATCCCAAAAAGTTGCAGACTTTTTGGACAGGATCGTGCGTAAGAAGGAAGCCTATGAACCCGCCCATCCTCGAACGCGACCCGTCCGACCCACAGAAACAGAAGAAGGAAGGCGTCAATCCGCTGCTCAAGCTGGTGCTGGAGCTCGGCCCGCTGATGGTGTTCTTCTTTGCCAACGCGCGTGGCGCGTGGCTGACGCAGAAATTTCCGGCGCTGGCCGAATTCGGCGGGCCGATCTTCGTCGCCACCGGCCTGTTCATGGCGGCCACCGCGATCGCGCTGATCGCCTCCTGGCTGCTCACCCGCACCTTGCCGATCATGCCGATGGTGTCGGGCGTCGTGGTGTTCGTCTTCGGCGCGCTGACGCTCTATCTGCAGGACGACATCTTCATCAAGATGAAGCCGACCATCGTCAACATGCTGTTCGGCGGCGTCCTGCTCGGCGGCCTGTTCTTCGGCAAATCGCTGCTCGGCTACGTCTTCGATTCGGCCTTCAGCCTCGATGCCGAAGGCTGGAAGAAACTCACCTTCCGCTGGGGCCTGTTTTTCCTGTTCCTGGCCCTTGTCAACGAAGTGGTCTGGCGGAATTTTTCCACCGACGCATGGGTTACCTTCAAGGTTTGGGGAATCATGCCGATCACGCTTCTTTTCACCTTCAGCCAGATGCCGCTGATCATGCGCCATTCGCTTGAAGGCAAGCCCGGAAAAGAAGAGAAGGCCGGCAAGTAACAGTTGGGGAGAGGGCATGGAATTCGTCACCACGCGCGAAGAGCTGAGAACGATCTACAAGACGCCTCGGCCGACCGACGGCTCTATCCGCAAGGAATTGAAGGCGCTGGATGGTCACAGCCGTTCTTTCATCGGCAAAAGCCCCTTCGTGCTGATCGGCTCCTCCGACGGCGCCGGCAATGCCGATGTGACGCCGAAGGGCGACAAGCCCGGCTTTGCCGTCGTGCTCGACGAGAGGACCATCGCCATCCCCGACCGGCCCGGCAACAACCGGCTCGACACGCTTGAGAACATTCTTATCAACCCCTCGGTCGGGCTGCTCTTTCTCATTCCAGGCATGAACGAGACGCTGCGCGTCAACGGCGATGCTCGCATCACCGTCGATGCGGGCTTGCGCGAGCGGCTCGCGGTCGACGGCAAGGAACCGCAAAGCGTCGTCCTGGTGACGGTCAAGGCCGCCTACATGCACTGCGCCAAGGCTTTCATGCGCTCCGATTTGTGGAAGCCCGAAAGCTGGTACGACCGCGCGACGCTGCCGACGCTCGGCCAGATCCTGCGCGACCAGTTGGCGCTCGCCGATTCGGCCGAGGCGACCGACCGCTGGCTGGATGACGAATACAAACACACCATGTGGTAGACTGTTTCGGACATGATCCGTCCGAAACACCTCTCGGCCCTCGACGCCTGCTGACCGGCCGCGCTGCAACCATCAAAGGTCGCGGCGAAATTCCTTCAGCGTTTGCGGCGCATCGTCTCGACATCGGTCTCGCCAACGAACCAGTCCCGCGCAGCGACCTCCTCGAAAACCACCCAGACGTCGTTGCTGGTCAGGCCGGTGGCGCCGGTGATGGCCGCGGTCACCTGGGCGGCGATCGCGGCCTTCTTGCCGGCCGGGTCATCGGCAATCACCTCCTTGACCAGGCGGATGTTCACGAATGGCATGGCGCCCTCCCCTGGGATATTGCTTGGCGGCCGCTCAAAATGTCTTTGCGCCGTTGACCATCAGCCGGACCATGTAGAGTGAGGTCGTGCCGGCGATGTAGAGGCAGTTCAGCTTGTTGCCGCCGAACACGCAATTGGCGACGACTTCCGGCACCTTGATCCTGCCGATCAGCGTCCCGTCCGGATCGTAGCAATGGATGCCGTCGGCGGCACTGGTCCAGATCCTATCTTGATCGTCGAGCCTGAAGCCATCGAACAGGCCGGCCGCGCAGTCGGCGAAGACTTTTTCGCCGGACACCTTCTTGCCACCCTTGTCGACATTGAACACCCGCATATGCGCCGGATTCTGCGCGCCGTGCGTGCGGCCGGTATCGACGACATAGAGCTTGCTTTCGTCGAGCGAGAAGGCAAGCCCGTTGGGCCTGACCATATCGGTGATGACAGCGTCGATCTCACCGGTGCCGGGATCGGCCCGGTAGACATGGCAGGCGCCGATCTCGCTCTCGGCCTTGTCGCCCTCATAGTCCGTGTCGATGCCGTAGGTTGGGTCGGTGAACCAGATCGACCCGTCGGACTTGACCACTGCATCGTTGGGCGAGTTCAGCCGCTTGCCGCGCCATTTGTCGGCGATGGTGGTGATTGAGCCGTCATGCTCGGTGCGGCTGAC
Source organism: Mesorhizobium sp. M6A.T.Cr.TU.016.01.1.1 (assembly GCF_003952585.1). Lineage (NCBI taxonomy): Bacteria > Pseudomonadati > Pseudomonadota > Alphaproteobacteria > Hyphomicrobiales > Phyllobacteriaceae > Mesorhizobium > Mesorhizobium sp. M6A.T.Cr.TU.016.01.1.1. The sequence goes on along the minus strand of NZ_CP034452.1, from coordinate 2,266,677 downwards.
CCGCCGGCCCGAATGCTCGCAAGTGACCAGCCGACCCTGCCGGTCAACGGTGTTGCCATTGGAATTACCCGACGGCTGCCGGAACACGCTGACGCTGCCGTCGGTCTCGTCGTAACGCAGCATGCGGTTGTTGGGGATGTCGGACCACACCACATAACGGCCGGCCGCGAACCAGGCCGGCCCTTCCGCCCAACGGCATCCGGTGAACAGCTTTTCCACCTGCGCATTGCTGTTGAACAGCCGCGCAAAACGTGGATCGAGAATCTCGTAGTCTTCGGCGGCCATGATTTTCCTCCCAGTCATGCAAATCGGTGATGCCGGCGCGATCAAGCCAGCCGGCGATCAATATGGCAAGATCGCTGATATCAGTCTCACCGCATCTTGAGGCATCGAGGCAAGCTGCGGCAGTGCCGCCTGCCCAAATGACGGGGTTCATGCGCCGTTAACCGGCTATGCGTCCGGCGCAATGGTGCATTGCAACATCTTCTTTTTGCAACGCACCATAACTATGTCATGCTCCATACAGATCAAGGGAGGAACAACCTGCCGCAACAATGCGGCGCAAAAGGAACCTCGCTATGATTCTCGACAGCCTCATGAGCCGCGCTCGCGCCACCATCGCCAAGCGCCGGCAATACAACCGCCTCGTCGCCGAAATCGACTCCTTTTCCAGCCGCGATCTGGCCGACATGCGCGCCGACCGCAGCGAAATGCTCTATCAGGTCCACAAGCAGATCTACGGCTGAGGCGAACGCATGATCCCGAACCGAAGGTCAGCGCAGCAAAAAGTTGCAGACTTTTCGGACGAGATCATGCGCAACCAGAACTGTTTGATCGGGCTTAGCCGATCCATTCGATCCAGCGGCCGTGATAATCGCAATGGGCCAAGCGGCGTGTCTCGCCGCCGGGCCATAGAGTGAGGCTGAGTACCGCCCAATTGTTTGTGGGATCGCGCGGCTCCATCCTCAGCCTTGCGATAGGCGCAGCGGCCGTGGCCTGTCTGCCCGCCTGCTCCAGCGCAGCGGTGATGGCATCCTTGGTCGCCCGCGGCAGGTACTGCCACATGATCGAATGGTAGAGCACGAAGGCGCCGCCCCGCTGCCGTGCGGCCAGTGCCTTCTCGACAAAATCCGCCGCGTCCGCTTTGACAAGCAGCGGTGGAAATTTTTCGGCAAGTGACAGCGCGGCGTCGAGCCGGGCCAGCCGCGCTGCCTGATCGGCCCAGACAAAAGACCGAAGCCGTAACCGCGCCGCTGCGTCGGCGACGTCCACCGGCGCGACGTCGCAGCCGGCGCGGTAGCGGACGTCGATCGCCCCACCAAGCGGAACAGCGCGGCCGCGCGCCTCCGGCGCCAACCGGGCGGGGGAGGCCGGGTCGCCCCACTCGGCATCGCGGTAGCTGTAGTGAAAGCTGTCGAACAGGAGATTGAGCCCGGCGCTGGCGCCGATCTCGCATAGATCCAGCGGCAGGCCGGTTTCCCGCGCGACCGTCAGAAATCCAGGCAGCAGCATCGCCGACCGGGCGATTTCATTGGTCTGCGGCGCGCCGGCGAGGCCGGCGACGATCCGCTCGTCGGATCGCGCAATTGCCTCCGGCAGCACCGCCGCGATCTCGGATTCGCTTGTCTGGTTGGGCGGATAGATCAGTGCCAGTCGCTCACTGGCACCCGTCAGGACCAACGCATGCAGCGCGCCGCAGACCCGCAATGCGAGGGCGTCGGCGCGCGCGTCGCCCGGCCAGCCGAGCACCGCCTGCCCGGTCCTGGTGTTTGCGTCGAGAACCTTGGCCAACGCACGGCATAAATTCGCGGTGAAGGGCGAGCCAAGTCCATCGCAGGCTTTCGCCTGAGCCAGAAAATGATCGCGAATGTCCCGTTCGACCATCGCGTTTCCGCCGTCTCAGCCCGGCGCGGCCAGCGCCTTCTCGATCTCCGGCAAAAGCAGCGTCTGCGCCGAGCCTGGCGTCAGCGGGCCGACATGCTTGTAGGCGATATTGCCGTCCTTGCCGACGACGAAGGTTTCCGGCACGCCGTAGACGCCCCAGTCGATCGCCGCGCGCCCTGCCGCGTCGACGCCGATCGCCTGGAACGGATTGCCGAGATCGCCGAGGAACCGGCGGGCGTTTTCCGGCTGGTCCTTGTAGTTGAGCGCTGCGATGACGAAGCGCTTGTCCTGCGACAGCGCCAGCAGCACCGGATGTTCGTCACGGCATGGCCCGCACCAGGACGCGAAGACGTTGACCAGCGTGACCTTGCCGGCGAACTGCTTGGAGTCGAGCCCCGGCAAATTCATGCCCTCCAGCGCCGGCAGATTGGTCTGCGGCGCCGGCAGGCCGATCAGCGCCGATGGCACCTCCGAGGTGTCGCGGCCGGACAGCAGCTGCGTCAGGAACAGCCCAGCCAGCCCGAGGAAAATCAGCAGCGGCAAAAGCACGATCAGGCGCCGCCCGCGCGCCGGCGTTTTGGCCTCCATGCTCATCGCTTCCTTGTCCCCGCCTTGTCGGAGCGACGCCGCACGCCGGACGCTTCCAGCTCGGCGAGATCCCGCTTGCGTGCCCGTTGGTCGAGAAGGATCCAGCCGACCAGCCCGGCCAGAACTACGGCCGTGATGGCATAGGCGGCGGTCACATAGAGCGCATGCGCGCTCATATGGTTCGCTCCGCCGGCGCAAAGCCTTTCCGCCGGACCATTTCGCTTCGTTCGAACATGTCTTTCCTTAACCTTGCGCTATCGGCTTCGCAATCGACAGCAGCGCCGCAGCCCTTGAGGTCAGGCGGCCGTCTAATTTAGTCCGCCCCATGACGCAGCGCCAGCGCCGCTGCAACCGGCCCCAGCACGGCAAGAAACAAGGTCAGCGCGGCGAGAATGAGGAAAGGCTGCAGGAACGGATCGGGGTCCGCCACCGCGCCATAGCTTGCCGAGACGCCAAAGATCAGCACCGGAATGGTCAGCGGCAATACCAGCACCGAGATCAACAGCCCGCCGCGCGGCAGCGCCACCGCCACCGCCGCGCCGGCAGCGCCGATGAAGGTGATCGCCGGCGTGCCGACCAAAAGGGTCAGCGCCGTGGCGCCGATGCCGATCGGTTCCATATTCATGAACAGGCCAAGCAGGGGTGCCGCGATAACCAGCGGCAGCACGCTTCCCGCCCAATGCGCCAGGCATTTCGTCAGCACGGTCAACGCCAGCACGTGCCGGTCGTCGCCGAGCACCAGAAGATCGAGCGAGCCGTCTTCCCGGTCGGCCTGGAACAATCGGTCGAGACCGAGCAGGCAAGCGAGCAAGGCGCCGATCCACAGGATTGCCGGGCCGATGCGGGCGAGCAGATTGAGGTCCGGTCCGACGCCGAAGGGGATCGTGGCGATCACCGCGAGAAAGAAGATCACGCCGGTCAGCGCCCCGCCCCCGGCGCGGATACTGAGGCGGATGTCGCGAAGGAAGAGGGACCACATTACGATGCAGCCCCGATGTATTCGTAATGGCCAGGCAAAGGCCGGAGTTCCTTCACGCCCCCCTCTGTCCTGCCGGACATCTCCCCCACTTGGGGGGAGATTGGCTGTCGGCTCCGCTTTCGCCAATTTTCAACATTGCAAATTGGGCGGCGACGCCGAAGCCGCCGATCTCCCCCCAAGTGGGGGAGATGTCCGGCAGGACAGAGGGGGGCGCCGTGGAGCTCCGACATCAAACGGCCTCCCCCATCCTCAACTCCTTCGCTCCCTCAATTCCCAGCGGCAGATGCGTGGCCGCCACAACGATCCCTCCGCCTTCCAGATGCTTCCGCATCAGCACGGCGAATCGCTCTTCCGATGCCTTGTCCAATCCTGCCGTCGGCTCGTCGAGCAGCCACAGTGGCCGCCGGCTGACCAGCAGTTTTGCGATCGCCGCGCGCCGCCTCTGCCCAGTCGAGAGATAGCCGAACGGCAGATGGCCGATATCACCAAGTCCGACCGTTTCCAGCGCCTCTTCGGCACGCAAGAAATCCGCGCCCGAAAAATCGCGCCAGAAGCGCAGATTTTCCGTCACGGTCAACGCCGTCTTCATCGCGTTCTGGTGGCCGAGATAGTGGCAGGCCGAGGCAACCGACGGAAAATCCTCGCCGCCGCCTTCGATATGCACACGACCGGCCGCCACCGGAAGCAGCCCGGCGACGACCCTGAGCAGCGTCGATTTCCCCGCGCCGTTCGGCCCGGTGACGATAAGCGCCTGGCCTTTCTCAAGGGCAAAGTTGATGCCGGAAAAGACCGCCTCGCCGCCGCGTTCGCCGCCCAGATTTTCGGCGATCAGCCGCATTCGTTCCCCTTCGCCGGAAGTCCTAGCGCGGCTTCGGTGCGCCGCAACAAAAATGGCGATTCCGTGTCTAGAACTATTCCAGGAAATTCTCTATATGCGGGTCATCCGTGCCAGCGGTCGGCACGGGAACAGAATTAGCGCCGAACCAGCGCACGCGCCGCCTTGAACGGCTCGGGTTGGCTGGGAACGGACAGCGGAAATGGCCGTACCCGCACCTTTGCGCGTGATTGCATGCCATCGGCGTCCGTTCCCTTTCAGGCTGAACAGACAAGGACGGACCGCACGTGTCAAAATCCCTCGATAGTTTCAATTGCCGCCGCACGCTGACTGCTGGTGGCGCCGAATATGTCTATTACAACCTCATCGAGGCCGAGAAGAACGGCCTCACCGGCATTGCCCAGTTGCCCTATTCGATGAAGGTGCTGCTGGAGAACCTGCTGCGCAACGAGGACGGCCGTTCCGTCACTAAGGAGAGCATCCAGGCGGTCGCCGGCTGGCTGACCGACCGGGGCACCGCCGGCGTCGAGATTGCCTATCGCCCGGCTCGCGTGCTGATGCAGGATTTCACCGGCGTTCCGGCCGTTGTCGACCTGGCTGCGATGCGCGACGCCATGGCCTCGCTTGGCGGCGACCCGCAAAAGATCAATCCGCTGGTGCCGGTCGATCTGGTCATCGACCACTCGGTCATCGTCGATGAATTCGGCACGCCGCTGGCTTTCGCCCGCAATGTCGAGCTTGAGTACGAGCGCAACGAAGAGCGCTACAAATTCCTGAAATGGGGCCAGCAGGCCTTCCGCAATTTCCGCGTCGTGCCGCCCGGCACCGGCATCTGCCACCAGGTCAATCTCGAATATCTTGGCCAGGTCGTGTGGACCAACACTGAAGATGGCGAAACCACCGCCTACCCCGATACCTGCGTCGGCACCGATTCCCACACCACCATGATCAACGGTCTTGGCGTGCTCGGCTGGGGCGTCGGCGGCATCGAGGCCGAGGCCGCCATGCTCGGCCAGCCCGTCTCCATGCTGTTGCCCGAAGTCATCGGCTTCCGCCTCACCGGCAGGCTCAGGGAAGGTGTCACCGCCACCGACCTCGTGCTCACCGTCACCCAGATGCTGCGCAAGAAGGGCGTCGTCGGCAAATTCGTCGAATTCTTCGGTCCGGGTCTGTCCAACATGACGCTGGCCGACCGCGCTACCATCGGCAACATGGCGCCCGAATATGGCGCCACCTGCGGCTTCTTCCCGGTCGATGGCGAAACCATCCGCTACCTCACCATGTCCGGCCGCGAGGAAAACCGTATCGCGCTGGTCGAGGCGTACGCGAAGGCGCAAGGCATGTGGCGCGATACCGGCTCGGCCGACCCGGTCTTCACCGACCTGCTCGAGCTCGATCTCGGCGATGTGGTGCCGTCGATGGCCGGCCCCAAGCGTCCGGAAGGCCGCGTGGCGCTTGAAGGCATTCCGGACGGCTTTGCCAAGGCGATGGAGACCGAATACCGGAAGGCCGCCGAAATCGACAAGCGCTATGCCGTCGAAGGCACCAACTATGATCTCGGCCATGGCGATGTCGTCATCGCCGCCATCACCTCCTGCACCAACACCTCGAACCCGAGCGTGCTGATCGGCGCCGGGCTGCTGGCGCGCAACGCCAACCGGCTCGGGCTCAAGCAGAAGCCGTGGGTCAAGACATCGCTGGCGCCGGGCAGCCAGGTCGTCGCCGAATATCTGGAGAAATCCGGCCTGCAGAAGGAACTCGACCAAATCGGCTTCAATCTGGTCGGCTTCGGCTGCACCACCTGCATCGGCAATTCCGGCCCGCTGCCGACGCCGATCTCCAAGACCATCAACGATAAGGGCTTGATCGCCGCCGCGGTCTTGTCCGGCAATCGCAATTTCGAGGGCCGCGTCTCGCCCGACGTGCAGGCAAACTACCTTGCTTCGCCGCCGCTGGTCGTCGCCCACGCGCTGGCCGGGACCGTGACCAAGGACCTGACCACCGAGCCGCTCGGCGAAGACCGTGACGGCAACCCGGTCTACCTTAGGGATATCTGGCCGAGCTCGGTCGAGATCCAGGAGTTCATCGAAAAGAACGTGACGCGCGAACTGTTCGCCCGCAAATATGCCGACGTCTTCAAGGGCGACGAATACTGGCAGAACGTCAAGGCGCCGGAAGGCCAGACCTACGCTTGGGACGACAATTCGACCTATGTGCAGAACCCGCCCTATTTCGACGGCATGACCGCTGGTTTCGGCACAATCGGCGACATCAAGGGCGCCCGGGTGCTCGGCCTGCTCGGCGACAAGATCACCACCGATCATATCTCGCCGGCCGGCTCGATCAAGGCGGCCTCGCCTGCCGGCAAATATCTCACCGACCACGGCGTCGGCGTCGCCGACTTCAACCAGTATGGCACGCGGCGCGGCAATCATGAGGTGATGATGCGCGGCACCTTCGCCAACATCCGCATCCGCAACCATATGCTGGGCGAGAACGGCCGCGAGGGCGGCTACACCATCCACTATCCGTCGAAGGAAGAGACCTCGATCTACGACGCCGCCATGGAGTACAAGAAGGAAGGCGTGCCGCTGGTCATCTTCGCCGGTGTCGAATACGGCAACGGCTCGTCGCGCGACTGGGCGGCCAAGGGCACCAACCTCTTGGGCGTCCGCGCCGTCATCGCCCAGTCCTTCGAGCGCATCCACCGCTCGAACCTGGTCGGCATGGGCGTCATTCCCTTCGTCTTCGTAGAGGGCACCTCATGGGCCTCGCTCAACCTTAGGGGTGACGAGCTGGTTGAGATCGACGGCCTGAGCACCATCAAGCCGCGCCAGAAGATGATCGCGAAGATCACCTATGGCGACGGCACGGTGAAGGACGTTCCGATCATCTGCCGCATCGATACGCTGGACGAACTCGACTACTTCAAGAACGGCGGCATCCTGCAATATGTGCTGCGCGATTTGGCAGCTTAGTAGGGCAGTAAGGGAGTAAGGGAGTAAGGGAGACAGCCCCCCTATTCCCCTATTCCCCTATTCCCCTATTCCCCTATTCCCCTATTTTGGCGCTCCGAAGCGCGCCGTCGCCGCCAGCAGCACGCCGAGCATCAGCCCGTTGAGGATGTGCCACAGGAAATGCGTGCCGAGCGGAAAGCTGCCGCAGACCAGCGGATCGATCATCCGGCAGATGACCGACACGACGAAGATCGCCGAGCCCGCCAGATTGTACCAGCCGGCGCGGTTGCCGCTCGCCGCCACCCAGGCGCCGAAGAAGGCTAGCGCCAGGAAAGGCGGCAGATAGCCGGTCGTGCCGTTCGACGCCTGGCGCAGCCAGTCCGGCACGGCCCAGGTCAACAACCCGGTGACGGCATAGAAGGCAACGAAGATGGCGATCGCCTTGCCCCATCTCATGCCGAGGAAACGGCGCAGGTTGAACAGCGTGTAGGCCAGCGTGAACCCGGCGATCGGCAGCACGTCAGCCCAGACCGTGCCGTGGTTGGCAAAGGTATGGAACAGCGCCGAGCCGATGCCGATCGCCACCACCCACCAGGCCAGCGCTTCGGCGAAGATGCCTGTGCCGCGCCGGCGCACCTCCCGGACACCCCACAGCCCGGCGGCAAGAAAAGCCAGATTAGTGAGTGCGTTGGCCGGTTCGGCCCAGAACTCCGGCCCGGTCCGCTCGCAGTAGAGGTCGACCGGCGTCAGGAGGGTTTGCCACATGCTGATTGTTGCCCGAATCGGCTTCTACCGTGAAGTGTGACCCTTCCTATTGCGCCCTTGCAGTTGGTTGCAATGGCAAATTTCACCGCAACGTGACTTCCCGTTGACTGTCGCTTCTGCCACATATTTCAGCAATCAGAACAAGGCCGGCATCACCGGCGGGAGTCCAAACGGCCATGACATCTCGAAGACCATTGCGGCTTGCGGCACTTGCGCTGGCCCTCTCGGTGTTTGCCGGCGCTGGACTTGCCGGCAATGTGCTTGCCGGCGAGGCCGACAAGCCCCAGGCTGACAAATCCTTGACCGATCAACCGTTGGGCGTGGTCGAGCTCTTTACCAGCCAAGGCTGCAATTCCTGCCTGCCGGCCGATGAATTCTTCGCCGAGCTTGCCAACAAGGAGAACATCGTCGCGCTCGCCTACCATGTCGACTACTGGGATTATCTCGGTTGGAAGGACACGCTGAGCCGCAAGGAGAACACCGAGCGGCAATATGAGTATATGCGCGCCTTCGGCAGCCGCTCGGTCTATACGCCGCAGGCCGTCATCAACGGCCGCAGCCATGTCAACGGCGCCAGCCGCATGGAAGTCGACGGCGCGCTCGCCCGCATGGAGAAATCAGGCGACGGCATGCGGGTCAGCATCAAGGTCAGCCGGACCAGCGACCGCGTCATCATCGACGCCGGCGATGCCGGGACCGGCCCCAGCGATGCGCATGTCGTCATCGTCTATTTCGACCCGCCGCAGACGATCAAGATCGGCAAGGGCGAAAACACTGGCCGCAGCATGACCTACTGGAACGCCGTCTCCGGTATCCAGACCGCCGGCATGTGGCACGGCAAGGCGCAGCGCTACGAATTGCCGATGAGCGTAATTTCCAAGAAAGGCGGCTGCGCCGTGCTGTTGCAATCGGTGGGCAAGGACGGCCTGCCCGGCCCCATTCTGGGCGCCGCCTTGATCCACAAGCCTTGACCACAGCGCGCCCTTCTCCCCTTGTGGGAGAAGGTGGGTCGGTGCGCAGCGCCGAGACGGTTGAGGGGTGCTGGAAGAAATGAGGCGTTAAAATATGAAATGATTTTAGGCGCTTACGTCTTCAGCGCAGCGATCCTTCCAACACCCCTCATCCGACCTCGCTTCGCGAGGCCACCTTCTCCCACAAGGAGACCTTTGCACAGAAGCCGAACGGTGATTCTGTGGTGAAGGCTGGAGCAGGGAGATTCGGGATGGCGGATCGTGTTTTGGGTCAGTTGAGTCTGGCGGACGGTCTGGCGGCGTCGGATGAGACGATTTTCGACCTAGTATCGAAGGAACTGGACTGGGCGCCGATCCGAACATTGCTGGGTCAGCGCAGCGGTCCTGGCTCGGGCAACACCAGCTATCCGGCGGAACCGCTGGTGCGCTGTCTTTTGCTGGGCATGTGGCATGGGCTGAGCGATCCGGCGCTTGAGGCGCAGATCCGGGACCGATTGTCGTTCCGCCGCTTTGCCGGTTTCAGCCTTTCGGACCGCACGCCCGACCATTCGACACTGTGGCGCTTCCGCGAGGAGCTGACGCGTGAGCGACTGATCGACAAGGTCTTTGAGGAGATCAACCGTCAGCTGGAGGAGAAGGGCCTGATCGTCAAGCGCGGCACCTTGGTCGATGCCACGTTCCTGCAGGCTCGTGGCCGTCCGCCCAAGCAGCCGAAAAAGGGCCACCAAGGTCCGGTCAAGCCGTCGGCCGACAAGGATGCGCGTTGGGGCAAGAAGGGCAAGAAGAGCACCTTCGGCTACAAGATGCACATCGGCGTCGACCAGGAGCACACCTTGATCCGGCGTGTCGAGGCGAGCGACGCCTCGGTCACCGACACCGAGCCGGCCGACCAGTTGATCTGCGGCGACGAGAAGGCGGCCTATGGCGATCAAGCCTATTACACCCACGCCCGCCATGCCCGGCTCGCCGCCGCCAACATTAAGGACCGGCTGATGCGGCGGCCCAACAAGCATCACCCCGAGTTGCCGCCGCGCCACAAGCTGCGCAACCGGCTGATCGCCAAGGTGCGGGCGGCAGTGGAGCGGCCTTTCGCCGTGTTCAAGGAGCGTTACGGCATGCGACGCCTGCGCTTCTTCAACCTCGCCACCAACCGCACGCAGTGCATACTGGCCGCCTGCGCTTACAATCTGCGCACCATGATTGGCGTCCTCTATCCACCCGATGAGAGGCGGACATGAGGGAGGAGTGCGTCCACAATCCGGCAGGATGGCTGCCTAAACCGACAAAGGCCTCGCAAGGGCCGCGGAAAACCGCTCTGCCGGCCTTCAAAAAGGCCCTCACTGACCACCGAAATCCACTTCGCTCCCCGTGCAAAGCCCTCACAAGGGGAGAAGGGAGAGCCGCGCTACCCGCCATGGTCTCAGCCAATAAAAAACCGGCGTCAGCTTGCTTCTGACGCCGGTCATTTAGGTTTTGGGATCGTCGCACCCGATTTTTCCAAGGAAAAACCGAGGTTGGTTCGATCCGACGCAGACCCGTGGGCGGGGGGCTTGGGGTTTACGAGCCAGTGCCGGACCGAACCGTCTCAGGCAACACCCGTAAATTCGTCGGACATTGGGGCATGAGCGCGGATAAAAGAAGGCAGAATTGTGGCGAAGCATCACCAATTCCAACGGGCGTTTTATAAACGTGACTGGACACTGCGGAAACGGTGCGCCGCCGCCTTTGCTCGGTCGGGCTTGCAATTCTACGGCGAAAGCGCCAACTTTGGTTGGCATAAGATTCATTCGAAGGGATCGAGGCATGACTGATCATGGCAGTGGGACGGAGGATGGGGACGCATCCGCAATACTGATCCCGCTGCATGAGGCAAGACGCGAACGCCTCGACCAGCCGGTGCGGTTCGACCGGCGCGAACTGGACCAGATCCTGAGGCTTTACGGGCGCATGGTCGCCGCCAATGAGTGGCGCGACTACGCCATCGACCATCTCACCGATCGCGCCGTCTTTTCCGTGTTCCGCCGCACCAGCGAGGTGCCGCTGTTCCAGATCGTCAAGGATCCGAAGCTGGCGCGCCGGCAAGGCGCATTCGCCGTCATCGCCGCCGGCGGCCGCATCCTCAAGCGCGGCCAGGAACTTGGCCGCGTGCTTGGCGTCTTCGACCGCACGCTGAAGCTGGTCGAGGCCTAACTACTTATTCTGGCTGCGGAATTTCTGTTCCGGCAACGAGTTGATATCGGGCGGAATTAGAGCCCCGTCATTGATCGGCAGTTGCATGAACACCGTGTCCAGCCAGCGTCCGTGCTTATAGCCGGAGCCTTCGAGGCGGCCCGAATGGCGAAAGCCGAGTTTTTCATGTAGCCGCACCGAGGCACTGTCCGGTCGGCCGTCGCCGATCACCGCGATGACCTGGCGGAAGCCCGCCGCCGCGGCGGCCTCGATCAGCCCTTGCATCAGCTTGAGCCCGACGCCTTGGCCCTTGGCCTCGGGCGCGACATAGACGGAATCCTCGACGACAAAGCGATACGCGGGGCGTGGCCGGAAGGCGCCGGCATAGGCATAGCCGAGCACGATGCCGTCTTTTTCCGCCACCAGATAGGGAAAGCCGCCCGCTATCAAACTGTCGAATCGCTGGCCCATCTCGGCGCGGCTTGGCGGCTCCAGCTCGTAGCTCGCCGTCCCGTTTGTCACCGCGTCGGCATAGATATCGGTGATCTGGTCGAGGTCCGCCGATGTAGCGGCCCGTATGGTGACGTTGCTCATAATTTATGCAAATCGTTCATCTGCCTTCTATCACAGCAGAGGCCGGAACAAAAGAAAAGGGCGGCCGTTGGGCCGCCCTTACAAAACTCGCTGGTCCAGTCAGACCAGTCCAAACAAAAGCCTGTTAGCGGCGGTCGCCCATGAACTGCAGCAGGAACATGAACAGGTTGATGAAGTCGAGATAGAGCGTCAGCGCGCCCATGATCGCCTTGCGGCCGGCAACGTCGGTGGCGTCGCCCTCGAAATACATCTCCTTGATCTTCTGCGTGTCATAGGCGGTGAGGCCCGAAAAGATCAGCACGCCGAGCGCCGAAACGGCGAAGGACAATGCCGACGACTGCAGGAAGATGTTGATCACCATCGCGATGATCAGGCCGAGCACACCCATCACCAGGAACGAGCCAAACGCGGTCAGATCGCGCTTGGTCGTGTAGCCGTAAAGCGACAGCGCGCCGAAAGCCGCCGCGGTGGCGAAGAAGGTCTGCGAGATGCTGGCGGTGGTGTAGACCAGGAAGATCGACGACAGCGACAGGCCGACCAAGCCGGCATAGACCCAGAACGTCGTCTGCGCGGCAGAAACGCTCATCGACTGGACGCGGAACGACAGGAACAGCACAGCGGCCAGCGGAGCCAGCATCACCACCCAGCGCAACGGCGACCCGAAGATCGCGTAGCCGAAGGAGGTCAGCATCTCGCCGCTCGGCAGCGTTGCAACCGCCGAAGCCGGATCGGTGGTGGTGGCCAGCATGATCGTGCCGACTGCGGCAAGGCCAGTGATGAGGAGGCCAAGCCCCATCAGATTGTAGACCTTGATCATGTAGGCGCGCAGGCCCTGGTCGATGGCAGCATCGACGCCGGCGCCGGGCACGGCGCGCGTCTGATAATTGCGAACGGGTTCAGCCATGGAAATCCTCATATTGCTTCTGCCCCGTCCGGTGTCAGGTCCATTTAGACCCAGGCGCCGCTGGCGGGGCTCCAGCATGCCTGCGGCGAAATATGATGGTTATTGGCGTCAAGAACAAGACCGTAACGGAGCGTAATGCTTCGTGAAGTCCCTGAAATCCGGTTTTTCGGCTTTTGAAGCCGCAACATTACGCAGAATTAATCAAAAACGGCCTCGTCAAGCCTTGCGATCAGAGATTGCGCAGCACCGGCGCTGCCTTGTGGCCAAGCACCCGCCAAGTGCCGGCGAGACCGATGCCGACCGTGACCACCAGCGCAAAGGCGATGGTTGCCACCGCCACGTCGGGCATGAAATGCGATGGCAGCGTCATGATGCGCGCGACAACGAACCACGCGGCAACCCCGCCTGCCGCCAGCGCGAAGATCGCAGTGGCGAGGCCGATCAGCATATATTCCAGTGAAAAGGCCGCGATCAGCGTTTTCCTGGTGGCGCCCAGCGTCTTCAGCACCACTGCGTCGTGGATGCGGGCCCGGTTGCCGGCGGCCAGCGCGCCGGCCAGCACCAGCACCGACGCGATCAGCGCCACGCCAGCCGCGGCCCTGATTGCCGTGCCGAGTTGCGCCACCAGCCGGTTGACGATGTCGAGCGCGTCCTTGACCCTGACTGTCGTCACCGCGGGAAAGGCCCGGGTGACCGCGTTGAGGAGACGGGCATCGTCGGCCCCCGACGCGCCCTTTTCGGTCAGCGTCGCCAGCCAGCTATGCGGCGCGCCGGCAAATGTGCTGGGCGAGAACACCATGACGAAGTTGATGCCCATCGTCTCCCACTCGACCTGGCGAAAATTGGCGATCTTCGCCGTCACGTTGCGGCCAAGCACGTTGACGGTGACCGTGTCGCCGAGTTTCAGCCCGATCTCTTTGCCTTCCTCGGCCGAAAACGACACCAGCGGCTCACCGGCATAATTGTCCGGCCACCATGTGCCTTCGGTCAGCGTCGCATTCTTCGGCAATCTGGCCTCGTAGGTCAGCCCGCGATCGCCGCGCAGCACCCAGGCCCCTTCCGCCGGGACCTTGACCTTGTCGACGTCGACGCCGTTCAGCGCCATCACCCGGCCGCGCAGCATCGGCACCTTGACCAGCGTGCCCTGCGGCGCCTCTTTGCCGACCAGCGCGGAGAACGCGTCGACATCGCTGCTCTGGATGTCGACGAAGAAGAAGTTCGGCGCCCGTTCCGGAAGGCTGCCGGAAATCTGCCGCCTGAGATTGCCATCGATCAGCGCCAGCGTCACCAGAAGCGTCAGCCCCAGCCCCAGCGACAGCACCACCGACGGCGTCAAGGCTCCCGGCCGGTGGATGTTGCCGATGGCAAGCCTGAGCACCGTCGAGCCAACGCGCGGGCTCTTTTTGGCGGCCCATTGCACCAGCGCGCCGACGACGCGCAGCACCAGGAAGGCAAGAATGGTGGCGCCGACAAAGATCGAGGCGATGCGGCGATCGTCGGAAAACAGAATGGCCAGCGCCGCCAGCAGCAGCGCGATGCCGAGCGCCGCCGCCACGTAGAGCGGGCGCGGAAAACCGCGGCCCTCAAAACCCATTTCGCGAAACAGCGCCGTCGCCGGAACGTCGCGCGCACGGCCAAGCGGCAGCAAGGCGAATGCCAGCGTCACCAGCAGCCCGAACAGCGCCGCCATGCCGAGCGCGCCGGGATAGAACCCGCCTTCCGCCGGCACCGGAATGACCGACTGGAGTGCCGCGCTCGCGGCGAACGGCATCAGCGCGCCAAGCACGAGGCCAAGCGCGATGCCGAGGGTGGCGATCATCAGGATCTGCACGAGGTAGACGGTGAAGACGAAACCGCCCGATGCGCCCAGGCTCTTGAGGGTGGCGATGACGCCGCGCTTGCCGTCGAGATAGGCGCGCACCGCATTGGCCACGCCGACGCCGCCGACCACCAGCGCCGTCAGCCCGACCAGCGTCAGGAACTGGGAGAACCGTTCGATGTTAGACGACAACGCAGGTGCTGCGTTGCTGCGCGTGCGGATGGTCCAGCCGGCCTCGGGAAAGTTCTCCCCGGCCTGCTCCTGGATCGCCTTGATACCCGCTTCGCTGGTGCCGACGGGCAGGCGGATCTTATAGGCATTTTCGACAAGGCTGCCGGGCTGAATCAGGCCGGAAGCGGCAAGCCCGTCCGTCGAGACCATCAGCCGCGGCGCAAAGCCGAAACCGTCGGATACCGCGTCCGGCTCGCTGACGAGCCTGGCGCGCAGTTCGAATGTGGCGCTGCCGAGCTTCAGCCGGTCGCCGATCCCAAGGTTCAGCCGCTCGAACAAAAGATCGGGGGCAGCGGCGCCGAAAATACCGGATCTTTCGCCGAACAATTCCTGCTTCGACAGCGCCGACTCGGTCTCCAGCGCGCCGTAGAGCGGATAGGCTCCGTCGACCGCCTTGGCCTCGACCAGTGCCTGGTCGGAACCGTCCTCGAGCCGCGCCATCGAGCGCATGTTGGCGCTGTGCGAGACCGTGCCCAGCCCGTCGAGAAAGACGTGCTCGGCTTGCGTCGCTGCGCGCTGGTTAAGCTGGAAACGAAGATCGCCGCCGAGCAGCGACTGGCCTTCGTTGGCGACACCGGCAGTAATCGCCCGGGCCACCGAATTGACGCCGCCGATCGCCGCGACGCCAAGCGCGATGCAGGCAAGGAAAATCAGGAAGCCGGACAGTCCCCCGCGCATCTCGCGCAGCGAGAAGCGGAAGGCGAGCTTCAGCGTGCGTGACCAGGCAACCCCCTCATCCGGCCGCTTCGCGGCCACCTTCTCCCCGCCGGGGAGAAGGTGGCCCGAAGGGCCGGATGAGGGGGCCTTGTCAGCCATGGCGCTACGCCGTCACTTTGAGCAACGGTGCGTCCTCGATCCGGCCCGACCGCATCGACACCTGCCGGGAGCAGCGTGCGGCGAGCGCCGGATCATGGGTGACCAGCACCAGCGTCATGCCGCGCTCGGCCGCCTTGGCGAACAGAAGATCGGCAACCTGCCGCCCGGTTGTCTGGTCGAGATTGCCGGTCGGCTCGTCGGCGATCAGGATGCGCGGCGAAGGCGCCAGCGACCGGGCGATCGCCACACGCTGCTGTTCGCCGCCGGACAATTCGCCGGGATAATGAGTGACGCGATCGCTCAACCCCACTGCCTCCAGCTCCCGCGCCGCCACCCCGAACGGATCTGCATGGCCGGCAAGTTCCAGCGGCACTGCGACATTTTCAAGCGCCGTCATGTTGGGAATGAGGTGGAAGGACTGGAAAACGATGCCAATGTTTCGCCCCCGAAACGATGCGATCTGATCTTCGCTCTTGCCGTTCAGCAATTCGCCGGCAATTCGTACCGTGCCCGAATCGACCCTTTCCAACCCAGCCAGAACCATCAGTAGCGTCGACTTTCCCGAGCCCGACGGCCCGACGATGCCGGTCGCCTCGCCACTTGCCACATCGAGGCTGACACCTCTCAGCACATGAACGGAAGACGCTCCTTCGCCGAGCGTCAGCGATACGTCTTTCAGCGCGATGACGGCTTCTGTCAAAATAAAATCGTCCTATATGGGAGAGTGGAGGCCAGAATTCGGCCTGCCGCCAACGTAATGTTCTTGGTCATATGGGGCCTGCCACATGGCTTTCAAACACCCTCTTGCCGCAGTCTTCATCCTTTTCCTCGGAATTTGCGGCGCCATTTCGTCGGCGCGCGCCGAACCCCTGGAGATTGTCGGCTTCGGCGACAGCCTGATGGCGGGTTTTGGCCTCGGACCGGACGAAGGCTTCACCCAAAAACTCGAGGCAACACTGCGCGCCAAGGGCCACGATGTGACGATCGCCAATGCCGGTGTCTCCGGCGATACGTCGAGCGGCGGCCTGTCGCGGCTCGACTGGTCAGTGCCGGACGGCACCCAGCTTGTCATCCTCGAGCTCGGCGCCAACGACATGCTGCGCGGCGTTTCTCCCGATATCACGCAAAAGAATCTGGACGCCATGCTGGCGAAGTTGAAGCAGCGCAAGATCGCCGTGCTGCTGGCCGGCATGCGTGCCGCACCCAACCTCGGCGCCGACTACCAGAACGGCTTTGACGCGATCTTTCCGAAACTGGCGGAAAAATACGGCGTCCCGCTCTATCCGTTCTTTCTCGACGGCGTCGCCGGCGAGCCCGCTTTGCAGCTCGAGGACGGCCTGCACCCGAATGCCAAGGGCATCGACCGC
Source organism: Mesorhizobium sp. M6A.T.Cr.TU.016.01.1.1 (assembly GCF_003952585.1). Classification (NCBI taxonomy): domain Bacteria; kingdom Pseudomonadati; phylum Pseudomonadota; class Alphaproteobacteria; order Hyphomicrobiales; family Phyllobacteriaceae; genus Mesorhizobium; species Mesorhizobium sp. M6A.T.Cr.TU.016.01.1.1. Next base: position 2,249,798 of record NZ_CP034452.1, on the reverse strand, counting down.
ATGGTCGAGCGCATACTGCCGGATGTCGAAAAGGCCATTGCCGTGATTCAGGGCAACTCTTGAAGAACTGGACTTCGAGGAGGCTTCGCCTTCCCCAGGGGAAGATTTTAGGCGGGCCTGCGACCAACAAACCACTTGCCCCGCTCGATTATCGATGATTCGCTAGGGACAAGAGTTCGATTCGAGGACAGGAGGCTTGCCATGCCGCGTCTTTTCACCGCCCTCGAAATACCGCGTGATGCCGCCCTTTCGCTGTCCCTGCTCCGGGGCGGCCTGCCCGGGGCCCGCTGGATCGACGTCGAGAACTACCACATGACGCTGCGCTTCATCGGCGATGTCGAGGGCCATGTCGCCGACGAGATCGCCAACGCGCTCGATCGTGTCCACCGCCCGTCCTTCCCGCTGACGCTGTCCGGCGTCGGCGCCTTCGGCCAGAAGAAACCGCACGCGGTGTGGGCCGGCGTTTCCGCCTCGCCCGATCTTTCGGCCCTGCAAGGCGAAATCGAGCGCATCTGCCAGCGCCTCGGCATCCCTGCCGATCCGCGCAAGTTCATGCCGCATGTAACGCTGGCCCGCTTACGCAATTCGAGCCCGCTCGACGTCGCCCAGTATCTGTCGGCACGCGGCAACTTTTCGACGCTGCCCTTCCGCGTCGGCCGCTTCGTCCTGATGTCGTCGCGCGATTCGGTCGGCGGCGGACCCTACATCGTCGAGGAGGCCTGGCCGCTGTCGGGCGCCGACAGCCGCGCCTCGAGCCGCGTCGCCAGCGCCTCCGACGCTTCGCGGATCATGCGGTAGACCGAGGCGAACGCCTCCGGCCCCTCGCGATAAGGGTCCGGCACGTCGCTCAACCTTCCCTGCGCAAACTCCAGGAACAGATGGACACGGTCGCGCATGGCGGCAGGCACCAGCGCTTTCAAATCCCGGAGATTTGACCGGTCCATCGCGAGAATGAGGTCGAACTGCAAAAAATCGTCCGGCGTCAGCTTGCGCGCCCTCTGTGTGGAAATATCGATGCCGTGCCGCTCTGCAATCGACACCGAGCGCGGGTCGGGTGCCGAGCCGGCTTCCCAGTCGCTGGTTCCGGCCGAATCGAGCAGGATATCGCGATCGAGGCCACGCTCCGCCAGGACGGCGCGCAACACGCCCTCCGCCAGTGGCGATCGGCAAATATTGCCGAGACAGACGAAAAGAATGGATTTTATCGGCTTTGCACTCATCGATCCGGCACTATGCTGAAGACTGCAAATCCAGATAGCACGGGAAACGAACATGGCGAGAGAGAAACTGAGCAAGGCGGCGGTCGCCGAGGCGCTGGCCGGTCTCGATGGCTGGTCGCTGGCCAAGGACGGCGGCTCGATCGCGCGCAGCTTCACCTTCAACAACTTCTCCGAAGCCTTCGCCTTCATGACCCGCGTCGCCCTGGCGGCGGAGAAGATGGACCACCACCCCGACTGGTCGAACGTCTACAAGACCGTGAACGTGACGCTCAACACCCATGATGCCGGCGGCCTGACCGCGCTCGATTTCGAACTGGCCAAGACGATGAACCGCTATTTCGATTAGGTCGTTGGAGATCTGACGACGCCGTAGCCCCTAGCTCCGCCCAGGATGACGACGGGAGGGGCGTTTCCGCTAACCTCCAAAGCGGGCGATTGCCAGCCACTTGCAGGCCAGCATCACCTGATTTTCAGGCCGGGAACGGCCGAGCTCTTGTAGTGGACGGGCGCTTTCACCACATTCCCCGCTGGCAGGCGCGCGTGGAACGACGAGCGCAGCCTCGTTAGGAGAGGTTGATGGCGCAAAAATCCAGTTTTGATTTCTTCGGCTTTGGCGGCAAGCCGGGCGACGCGCGCGAAGTGCGCGAGAACTTCTGGCGCACGGCCAAGAAGGCTGCCCGGCAAATCCCGTTCATGGAAGAGCTGGTCGCCGCCTATTACTGCGCCATGGACAAGAACACGCCGCTGCGCGCCAAGGGCATCTTGCTGGCGGCCCTCGGCTATTTCGTGCTGCCGACGGACGTCATCCCCGACTTCGTCTTCGGGCTGGGCTTTACCGACGACATCGCCGTGCTGACCGCCGCGATCACTGCCGTCAAAGCCCACATCACCCCCGCGCACCGGCTCGCCGCCAGGCAGGCGATAGCCGACAACAGCTGAGCCGGCGATAAGGCAGAAAAGTCAAACTCTTGCCGCTTTCGTGGCCTCCAAGTCGCGACAGGGACGTTGCAACTGCCGCTTTTCGAGCGACGGGCGCAAGGATGGCGGCGGTTTCCTGGGGTGGAAGTCCTTTTCCCAAGGAAAGTTCACCGTTTGGTAACCCAGATTAAATCAAAATGAAGCGACGGGCAGGACGCCGAGCCGGCCTGCGTCCGCACCATTTGGAATACGGGAAAAGCGATGCGCGGATTGATTGCTACAATTTCGAGCCTGGCACTGGTGGCCATGACAGCGCCGGTGTTGGCGCAGTCGGCGACCAAGATCGGCCAGCACAATGCCTGGGGCACTTACAGCTACCAGGCGTCGGGCGGCAAGGTTTGCTATGTGCTGACCGTGCCGACCGACAAGCAGCCGCCGACGCTTGATCACGGCGACATGTTCTTCTTCGTCAGCCAGCGGCCGGGACAGCAGGTGTCCTATGAGCCGCAATTCATCGCCGGCTACAATTTCCAGGAAAACTCCAAGGCCACCGTCACCATCGACGGCAAGAGCTTTTCCATGTTCACCCGCGGCAAGTCGGCCTGGGTCGAGAACGCCGCCGAGGAGCCGGTGCTGATCGCCGCGATGAAGTCCGGCAGCGACATGAAGGTGCAGGCGAAGTCCGGCCGCGGCAACACCACCACCTATGTGTTTTCGCTGAAAGGCATCTCGGCGGCGCTGTCGTCTATCGCCAAGTGCAAATAGCCATAGGCCGAGTTTGAGTAAGGGCCGGGCCGCAAGCCCGGCTTTTTGCTTTTGAAGCGCCGCCGGCCGGCACATTGCGGCGAGCCTTGCACCGCCGCCACCCATGACTCCGCCACCAACCTGTGCTATGCGCCGCGCTTCATTTCGGGCACGATGCTGTAATCGGCCGCAAATCGCTTATATTGGCGCAACAATGACCCTTTCATTTGATCTCACCACTGACGGCGCTCGTGACGCGTTGCGCGCCCGCGCCATGCCGGCCGAAAAGCCGTCGCTGATCGGCCTGACCCGCGGCGAGCTCGGCGCTGCCCTCGTTGCATCCGGCACCGTGCCGGAGCGCCAGGCCAAGATGCGCGCCCAGCAGCTCTGGCACTGGATGTATGTGCGCGGCGTCTCCGACTTCGCCGGCATGTTCAACATCTCCAAGGATTTGCGCGCCGAGCTCGATAAGCACTTCACCGTCGCCAGGCCCGAGATCGTCGAGGAGCAGATTTCCTCCGACGGCACGCGCAAATGGCTGTTTCGCTTTCCGCCGCGCGGCGCCGGCCGGCCGGTCGAGATCGAGACCGTCTACATTCCCGAAGAAGGCCGCGGCACGCTGTGCATCTCCTCGCAGGTCGGTTGCACGCTGACCTGCTCCTTCTGCCACACCGGCACGCAAAAGCTGGTGCGCAACCTGACAGCGGAAGAAATCCTCGCTCAGCTTCTGACCGCCCGCGACCGGCTCGGCGATTTCCCGGACCGCGACACGCCCGACGGCGCCATCGTGCCGGCCGAGGGCCGGAAAGTGTCCAACGTCGTCATGATGGGCATGGGCGAGCCGCTCTACAATTTTGAGGCGGTGAAGAAGGCGCTGCTGATCGCGTCCGACGGCGACGGGCTGTCGCTGTCGAAGCGCCGCATCACGCTGTCGACCTCCGGCGTCGTGCCGGAGATCTTCCGCACCGGCGAGGAGATCGGCGTCATGCTGGCGATCTCGCTGCATGCCACCAATGACGATCTGCGCGACCTGTTGGTGCCGATCAACAAGAAGTATCCGTTGAAAGAGCTGATCGCCGCCTGCCGCGCCTATCCCGGCCTGTCGAACGCCCGCCGCATCACCTTCGAATATGTGATGCTGAAGGACGTCAACGATTCGATCGAGGATGCCAAAGGATTGATCAAGCTGCTCAAGGGCATTCCGGCCAAGATCAACCTGATCCCGTTCAACCCGTGGCCGGGCACCAACTACCAGTGCTCGGACTGGGAGACGATCGAGAAGTTCGCCGACTACATCAACAATGCCGGCTATGCCTCGCCGATCCGCACGCCGCGCGGCCGCGATATCCTCGCCGCCTGCGGCCAGCTCAAGTCGGACTCGGAGCGCATGCGCAAGGTCGACCGGCTGGCGCTGGAAGCGATGATGATCGCGGGGCACGGCGAGGCGTGAATCGTCTTGTTGCCTGGTTCGGCCGCGTCGCATTCATATCTTTGGGTTATGTCATTGCCGTCCTGGTTGCGGTCGCCGCCACCTTCTTCGTGTTGCTGCTCCCGACCGCCCTGCCGGATGGCGGCGCCTGGGGATCGTTTTACCGCAGCGTCCGCGGTGTGGGCTTTGTTTACCAATCCGTGCTCATGACTACTTTCCTGACGGCGCTGCCCGGTTTTCTGCTCACGCTGCTTGTCGCCCGTGGACAAGGCTGGAACCGCTGGCTGCCATTTGCGTGCGCTGGCGCCCTGAACGCCATCCTCGCGCTTCTGGTCTTAAGCGCCTGGACACAAACGACCCCGTTGAACATATCCGCTGCGCTACTCCCGCCCTGTCTACCCGGTGGATTCTCCGGCGGTTATGCCTACTGGGCAGTTACCGGGCGTTTCCTTATCAAACAAAGGGGAGCAGTTTCGGCATGAACCGTCTCTTTGCCTACCTCATCCGCTTCGCCGTCATCCTGATCGGCTATGTCGTCGCCTCGCTGGCTGCCAGCGCCTTCCTCAACGTCATGTTTCTGGCGTCGCTTGGGCTGATGACGGAGCAGACGCAGCCAGCGGCGCAGGCCTCGCTGTGGTTTTCCATCCCCTTCGTCGCGCTGTTCATCGCCTATTTCGCCTTCATGCCGGCGGCGGTCGCCATCCTCGTCTCCGAAATCCTGGGACGGCGTGATTGGCTGTTCTACGCGCTGGCAGGCGCGGTGGTCGCGGCGGTCTTCCTCGGCTTCGCTTACCAGACCGCCGATGCCAATTTCGAGATCACCGATCCGCGCGTCGCCGCTGCCGTGATCGGCTGCGGCATGGTCGGCGGCATTTTCTACTGGCTGAGCGCCGGGCGCTCGGCCGGGAGCTGGCGGCAAGCCGGAAGGTCCGCGCCTACTTCGCCTGGGCGGTCAGGATCTTGAGCGCGAAGGCCGAGAACACCCCGGCGAACAGATAGTCGACGACGCGTGTGACGCGCGGGCTGGTCTTCATCGCCGCCGAGAATTTTTCCGCTGCAAACACCATCGGCGCCGTTACTGGGATCGACAGCACGACGAACATCGCGCCGAGGAAGAACAGTTTTCCAGGCGCGTTCGGCTCGTGTGCGGAGACGAACTGCGGCAGGAAAGTCATAAAGAACAGGATGATCTTCGGGTTGAGCAGATTGACGCCAAGCCCCGCCGCCCAGGCGCGGAACAGCGAAATCTCAGGCCCGCTCTTCCTCTCGGGCGAAAACGCCGATCCCTTGGTGATCGCCTGCCACGCCAGGAAGACGAGATAGCCAGCGCCGAACATCTTGAGCGCGAGAAAGGCCGCCGGCGAGGCGACGATCAGCGCCGAGACGCCGACCACCACCAGCGTGGTGTGGATCAGCGTGCCGCACAGCGCGCCGGCCATCGAGGCAAAGCCCGTGGCGCGGCCATGGCTCAGCGTGCGCGAGACGAACAGCGTCATGTCAGGCCCGGGCGTGATCGCCAGGATCACGGTGGCGATGGCGAACTGGATCAGCGTCGTGGTGTCGGGAACGAAGGACATGGGCGGGCCCCTGGACAAGGAAGGCGCAGCCTATAGCGCAGGTGTCAAGTCGGCGCCAGCTTCTGGCCGGCGCAGGGTCTGGTCCAGCCGGGCCGAAACATCGATGTCGGCACCGTTGGTAGTTCACGAAAGCCCAGGCGACATCCGATCTCCCCCCTTGCGGGGGAGATCGGCAGCTTCACCGACGGCCTGAACACCGTTCGTCTCTTGCGCAGCCTGGAAAGCCCGTGATACCTCGCCCGCCGAGAACTCCTGTCGCGGAACCGCCCAAAATGTCAAAAGCAAAAGCCGTCAAGAAAGTCGTGCTCGCCTATTCCGGCGGCCTCGACACCTCGATCATCCTGAAATGGCTACAGACCGAGCTCGGCGCCGAAGTCGTCACCTTCACCGCCGACCTCGGCCAGGGCGGCGAGCTGGAGCCGGCGCGGCGCAAGGCCGAGATGATGGGCATCAAGGACATCCGTATCATGGATGTTCGCGAGGAGTTCGTTTCCGACTTCGTTTTCCCGATGTTCCGCGCCAATGCCGTCTATGAAGGCACCTATTTGCTCGGCACCTCGATCGCCCGCCCGCTGATCTCCAAGCACCTCGTCGAGATCGCCAACGAGACCGGCGCTGATGCGATCGCCCACGGCGCCACCGGCAAGGGCAACGATCAGGTCCGCTTCGAGCTCGCGGCCTATGCGCTCAACCCTGACATCAAGGTCATCGCGCCATGGCGCGATTGGTCGTTCAAATCGCGCACCGACCTGATCAACTTCGCCGAGCAGCACCAGATTCCGGTGCCGAAGGACAAGAAGGGCGATGCGCCGTTTTCGGTCGACGCCAACCTGCTGCACTCGTCTTCCGAGGGCAAGGTGCTGGAAGACCCGTGGACCGAGCCGCCGGAATTCGTCCACCAGCGCACCATCTCGCCGATGGACGCGCCGGACGAGGTCACCGAGATCGAAATCGAATTCCTGAAGGGCGATCCGATCGCGCTCAACGGCAAGAAACTGTCGCCGGCGACGATGCTGGCGGCGCTCAACGATCTCGGCCGCGACAACGGCATCGGCCGGCTCGACCTGGTCGAGAACCGTTTCGTCGGCATGAAATCGCGCGGCGTCTACGAGACCCCCGGCGGCACCATCCTTATCGCCGCCCACCGGGCGATCGAATCGATCACGCTCGACCGCGGCGCCGCCCACCTCAAGGACGAGTTCATGCCGCGCTATGCCGAGCTGATCTACAATGGCTTCTGGTTTGCGCCTGAGCGCCTGATGCTGCAGGCGATGATCGACAAGAGCCAGGAAGATGTCGAAGGCACGGTGCGGCTGAAGCTCTACAAGGGCAACGTCATCGTCACCGGCCGCAAGTCGAAGAAGACGCTCTATTCCGATGCGCTGGTCACCTTCGAGGACGATCGTGGCGCCTACGACCAGAAGGACGCCGAAGGGTTCATCCGCCTCAACGCGCTGAGGCTAAGGACGCTGGCGGCGCGTAGTCGAAAAAGCTAGCCAGTTCCTCTGTACAGAGGGATTTGGCTCTCTGACTGAGCCTTAAAGGGACTGTGGCGGCCGGCCTGCAGCCGAAAGGCACATCTTCAGCTCAACATTGCCTGAGGAATATGCGATGGAAACCATGCGAAAACTGATCTCCACCGGCTCGCCCTTCGAGAAGGCCGCCGGTTATTCGCGCGCCGTGGTGCAGGGCGACTGGTGTTTCGTTTCCGGAACGACCGGCTACGACTATGCGACCATGTCGATACCCGAGACGGTCGAGGCGCAGACGCGCAATTGCCTGGCGACGATCGCCAAGGCGTTGCAGGACGGCGGCTTCGAGATGGCCGATGTGGTGCGGGCGCATTACTACGTCACCGATGCGGCTTTCGTGGACATCGTCTTTCCGATCCTCGGCGAAGCCTTTGGCGACATCAGGCCGGCGGCGACGATGATCGTCTGCCAGCTCAACAAGCCGGAAATGAAGATCGAGATCGAGGTGACGGCACTCAAGCGCACGGCCTGAGCGCGGCGGTGCGGGGCGCCAAGGATCGCCAAAGATGCTCTGAACCAAAAGCTTGCGCATAGGCCGCTTGGCGTTTAGCAAGGCCGCGGCTCACGACAGCGCCGCGCGTCCTTTTGGACGCGCAAAGGACGCTGTAGAATTTTGTTTCTGCGCATGATCCTTTCCGAAATCGATTTCGATTTCGGGGTCATGCGCCACAATTAGGACGGTTCTGATGGCTTCGAAAAATCTTCTCCTGCTCGCCGGCGACGGCATCGGCCCCGAGGCCATGGCCGAGGTGAAGAAGCTGATATCAGCCATGAACGACAAGCTCGGCAGTGGTTTCGTCACCGATGAGGGGCTCGTCGGCGGCTGCGCCTATGACGCGCATGGGGCGGCGATTTCCGATGCCGACATGGCCAAGGCGAAGGCCGCCGACGCGGTGCTGTTCGGCGCCGTCGGCGGGCCGAAATGGGATGCGGTGCCCTATGAAGTGCGCCCGGAAGCCGGGTTGCTGCGGCTGCGCAAGGATATGGAGCTGTTCGCCAATCTCAGGCCGGCCATCTGCTATCCAGCGCTGGCGGCGTCCTCCTCGCTCAAGCAGGACGTGGTCGAGGGTCTCGACATTCTAATCGTGCGCGAGCTCACCGGCGGCGTCTATTTCGGCGAGCCGAAGCAGATCATCGATCTCGGCAACGGCCAGAAGCGCGGCATCGACACGCAGGTCTACGACACGTTCGAGATCGAGCGCATTTCCGGCGTCGCCTTCGAGCTGGCGCGGACACGCAAGAACCACGTCACCTCGATGGAAAAGCGCAATGTGATGAAATCAGGCGTTTTGTGGAACGAGGTCGTCACCCAGACCCACAAGGCGCGCTATGCAGACGTCAAGCTCGATCACATGCTGGCCGACGCCGGCGGCATGCAGCTGGTGCGCTGGCCCAAGCAGTTCGACGTCATCGTCACCGACAATCTGTTCGGCGACATGCTGTCCGACATCGCCGCCATGCTGACCGGCTCGATCGGCATGCTGCCTTCGGCGTCGCTCGGCGCGCCGGATGCCAAGACGAAAAAGCGCAAGGCGCTCTACGAGCCGGTGCATGGCTCGGCGCCCGACATATCAGGCAAGGGCATCGCCAATCCGATCGCCATGATCGCCTCCTTCGCCATGTGCATGCGCTATTCCTTCGGCATGGTAACCGAAGCAGACCGTCTGGAAAGCGCCATCGCCGCCGTGCTCGACGACGGCCTGCGCACCAGGGATATTCATTCGCCAGGCATGACCGAGGTCGGCACCACCGAGATGGGCGACGCGATCATCGCAAAGTTCCTGGGCTGATCTATGGCGGTCGGCGTCCGCTGGCGACGGCCGGGGATGCGGCGACACTCGCCACCATGCTGTGCGAGATGGCGGTGCATTACCGGCAGCGCCGATCGATGCCGACCGGGCTCTGTCTGCCTCGCAGAAATGGCTTGACCAGGAAAGCCCGCCTATCCGCATTTCGCACTCGCCTTCGCCGAGGGCGAGATTTGCGGGCTTGCGTCGGTTGCGATCGCACATCCCGGCATCGATCTCGACGGCTGCTGTTCCTCAAGGATCTGTTCGTGCGGGAAAACGTCCGCAATGCCGGTGTCGGTCGGGCGCTGATTGCGTTCCTCGCCGGCCATTGTCTGCGTGAAGGCATCGGCCGCATCGACCTGACCACCGAGGACTGGAACGAAGGTGCGCTGCGCTTCTGTGACGGGCTGGGTGCCGAGCGGCACGGCCAGAAAGTATTTCTCAGGCTGTCGGGCGAAACGCTGAAGGCGATCGCGATTAAATCCTGACGCCCGCCGGCACCGGCCCCCAAGGGTTTTCGCCGACCTTGGATGGGATAAGCCCAAGGGCCAACACACCCAGCGTGTTGAAGCCGGGAACGAAGTACAGCAAAACGAACCAGCCGCTCAGGCCGATGTCGTGCAGGCGTCGTACCATAAGGGCAAACCACGGCAAGACAGTCAGAAGCAGGAACACGAAGGCTGGCGCATAACCCAAAGCTCCAAATTCCAGGTCGCCTACGATAGCTGTGATCGCTGCATCGATGAGAACGCCGAACGCAAAAAGCGCGAAGAACACGATCAGCGTGAACAGAAAAAAGCCCCAAAATTCCTTGCGGCGGGCACGGCCGGTGAAGCTGACAAGTCTCACTTTGAATGCGCGCCAGAAATACGTCCATAATCCGGTGGTGGATTGGGCAGGTTCAACGCCACGGGGAATGAGGTTGCGGGATTCGGCAGCGCTTGGCCTTCCTGCAATGACGGCGCGCGCAGTCCCATCGTCCGGCTGAAACTCGACGGGCGCGCCTCTGACCAACGCCACGCCGGGACTCAGATCCTCATGCCCGACGATGTAACGCTTGCCGTCGGCTCCATTGATGTATCCAAAACCCTGATCCTGGTCATAATGATACACCGTGCCGCGCATTGCCTTGCCCCAAATGCTGTGCCGTTTTGCACTATCAGTAGTTGTATGTAATTGCAAGATGCACGTTTTAGGTTAGACGCCGGCCGGCGCCGGGCCCCACTGGTTTTCACGGGCCTGCGACGGGATCAGCGCGAAGACCAGGACGATCAGCCCGCCGATGGTCGGGATGAGCACCACGAGAAAAAGCCAGCCGGTCAAGCCGATGTCATGCAGGCGCCGCACATTCAGTCCGATCCATGGCGGGATTGTCGCCAGCACAAACGCGCCGCAAAGGCCGACCGTCACTGCCGGCAAGTCGTCAATATTGCCCATGGCGTCGTCGATGAAGAGGCCGATGCCGACGACCACGGTCAGCGCGATCGTCCAGAACAGGAAATAACCCCAATATTCCTTGCGGCGGGCACGTCCGGCGAAATTGAAGTAATTTTCAGTCAGACCTCGCCAGAAGTAGCTCCACAGGCCGGTGGCGGGACCATTTTCAGCGAAACGGCCGAAATGTTGCGGCTTAGGCGCTTCAGGCGCGTTGCCGGTCCGAGAGGGCGCGGCCGCAGCAGCAGGAGCACCGGCCGCAGCCGTCAGGGCGTTAATCGAAAAGACATCGCGCGCATGCCCGCCACCCGGCTGGAACTCAACGAGCGCGCCCTTGGCCACCGACGTCTCGCGGCGCAGACTCTCGCGCGCGAAGCTGTAGCGGTTGCCGTCCGCTCCGGTGATGAAACCGAAGCCTTGGGTCTCGTCATAGTGAAGAACCTCGCCGCGCATGCTTGCCCACCCCCATTCGCGTCTCGCCCAGACTGTCTAGAGTTGCGGCGGATCGCAAGGGGTGTCTGCGAAATGCAGTGCATCGACCTGTGTCACGACAATGCGGTGGTGGAGAACTTTGCGGGAGGCGTCGGCGGGACAGCGCCCCCTCTGTCCTGCCGGACAGAGGGGGGCGCGAAGGATCGCCGACGCTACGGTCTTCTTCCTGTTACCGCATAGATCCCAGGGTCTCTGCTATAGAAAGGAACTGTCGACGTTCGCGTCGTATCGGCCTGACGGAATCACCGTGTCGAGGACCTAACCCGGCCGCTTCTTCGCTTTCTTGTGTTTCGGCGATCCGCTGGTCTCGAACTTCGGCTTGCCCGGCTTCTTCGCCCAGGGTTTTGCCTCGAGCGCGGCATCGCGCTGTCCGGCCGGCGCCGCGCGCTTCTCGAATTTGGGCGCGTTCTGGTCGAATGCCCGCTTGCCACGATGCGGTTTCTTGTCCGGCCGTGGTTCCTGATAGCCGGCCCGCGACAGGTCGGGCATGCCGTCCAGCCGCTTCACCGCGATGTTGTTCTGCAGCTTGCGATCCGGGCCGATCGCCTGGAGAAACCGGTCGGCCCAGTCGGCCGCGATCTGCACGAAGGTTTCCTCCGGTTGCATCTTGATGGCGCCGATCTCGCGCTTGCTGATGCCGCCTGTCCGGCACAGCATCGGGATCAGCCAGCGCGGCTCGGCATTCTGCCGGCGCCCCACCGACAGCGAGAACCAGACGCTGTCGCCGAAATCGTCGCGGCGGCTTGGCGCCTCGTCCCTGCGCGCAAACTTGTCACCCGACGGCGTGAACGGAGCGACGTCCAAAAGATCCTCGGGCGCCGAGCGGCTGGAGCGGCAGAGACGCACGAAGGCCGCCGCCACCAGTTCGGCGCCACGTTGGTCGAGAAGCGCATTGACGAAGCCGCGCTCGTCGTCCGACACGGGCTCGGTGAAAACCGGGTCGGCGAGGATGCGCTCGTCGTCGCGGCGCAGGACGTCGTCGGCTGAAGGCGGGCTTGCCCATGTCGCCGCAAGGCCGGCACTTTGCAGCAGGCGTTCGGTGCGCCTGCGGGCACTGTTGGGCACGATCAGCGCGCTGACGCCTTTGCGTCCCGCCCGCCCCGTCCGCCCGCTTCGGTGCAGCAGCGTCTCCGGGTTGGTCGGCAGGTCGGCGTGGATCACCAGTTCGAGGTTGGGCAGATCGATGCCGCGCGCCGCCACGTCGGTGGCGATGCAGACTTTTGCGCGGCCGTCGCGCATCGCCTGCAGCGCGTGGCTGCGCTCGTTCTGGCTCAGCTCGCCCGAAAGCGCCACGACGGAAAAGTTGCGGTTGTTGAAGCGCGCGGTCAGGTGATTGACGGCAGCGCGCGTGTTGCAGAACACCAGTGCGTTCTTCGCCTCGTAATAGCGCAGCACGTTGATGATGGCGTTTTCCCGGTCGGCCTGGGCCACGCTCAGCGCCCGGTATTCGATGTCGAGATGCTGCTTCTCCTCGCCGGAGGCCGAGATGCGCACCGCATCGCGCTGGTAGCCCTTGGCCAGCGTGGCGATGGAGCGCGGCACGGTGGCCGAAAACATCAGCGTGCGGCGCTCGGCTGGGGCAGCGTCGAGAATGAATTCGAGATCCTCGCGAAAGCCGAGATCGAGCATCTCGTCGGCTTCGTCGAGCACCACTGCCTTCAGCGCCGACATGTCGAGCGAATGCCGAGTGATGTGGTCGCGCAGTCGGCCAGGCGTGCCGACGACGATGTGGGCACCGCGTTCCAGCGTGCGCCGCTCGGTGCGCATGTCCATGCCGCCAACGCAGGACGCTATCGCTGCGCCGGTCAGTTCGTAGAGCCATTCCAGCTCGCGCGTCACCTGCAGGGCCAGTTCCCGCGTCGGCGCGACAGCCAGCGCCAGCGGCGCCGCGGCATGCGAAAAGCGTTCGGCGCCATCCAGAAGGGTCGGCGCCAGAGCCAGCCCGAAGGCGACGGTCTTGCCGGAGCCGGTCTGCGCCGAAACCAGCGCATCGGCCTGCCCGAGATCGAGAACCGCCTCCTGCACCGGCGTCAGCTCGACATAGCCGCGGTTTTCCAGCGCCTTTGCCAGCGCGGGGACAATAGCTTCGAAATTGGACATATGCTTCTTTCGGAATTCAAGGTCTGTGCTCATCGGAGCGCATGCCGGGGCCGGCGCAGCGCCAGCCAAACAATCTTGGCCGTTCGTACTTCGCGCGACCATCATTGTACAGGGTGCGCAAAAAACCGCGATCAATTGTCAATGTCGGCGCTGCCCCTCATCTGCCTGCCGGCATCTTCTCCCCGAGAAGAACGGGGAGAAAGGGCTTAGCCGCAACGCCGGCGACCCCTCTCCCCGTTTTTCACGGGGAGAGGGTAAGGGTGAGGGGCAGCGCAAACGCCCAAAAAGGGGCAGGCTATTCAACCTCGCGATTGCGTTGCCGCCTCGCTCGTCGCGATTGACTCTTTACGCAAACCGCGTAAAAGCCGGCACCGAACGGGATAGTTTCGATGCGCGGCCTTTTGATGGCGCTTCTTGCATTCGACCTCCCCGGCCGCAATGCAAACCATTGGGCCGGGCGCGTCGGCGCGTCTCCTCGTTCCAGCAAAACTACGGCTAAAACGACCACTAAAACGGTCTGAGTTCCCTTGGCCTAACCACCCTCTCCCGGGTCCGGCCCGGGGGTTGAAACCCGCATCGGCCGGCGGGTTTTCTCCAAAAACCGAGCGGAGAGGACAGGAGATTTCGATGAGTTTCAAGGTTGCAATCGTCGGCGCCACGGGCAATGTGGGCCGGGAAATGCTCAACATACTGGAAGAGCGCGGCTTTCCGGTGAGCGAGGTGGTGGCGCTGGCCTCGCGGCGCAGCCAGGGCACGGAAGTGTCGTTCGGCGACCGCACGCTGAAGGTCAGGACGCTCGACCAATATGATTTTTCCGACACCGACATCTGCATCATGTCGGCCGGCGGCAATGTCTCGAAGGAATGGTCGCCAAAGATCGGCAAGCAGGGCTGCGTCGTCATCGATAATTCGTCGGCCTTCCGCTATGACCAGGACGTGCCGCTGATCGTGCCGGAAGTGAACCCGGACGCGATTTCGCTGTTCACGCGCAAGAACATCATCGCGAACCCGAATTGCTCGACGGCGCAGCTCGTCGTGGCGCTGAAGCCGCTGCACGACTTCGCCACCATCAAGCGCGTCGTCGTCGCCACCTATCAATCGGTATCCGGCGCCGGCAAGGAAGGCATGGACGAGCTGTTCACGCAGACACGCGCGGTTTTCGTCGCCGACCAGGTCGACGTCAAGAAGTTCACCAAGCGCATCGCCTTCAACGTCATCCCGCACATCGACGTCTTCCTCGACGACGGCTTCACCAAGGAAGAGTGGAAGATGGTGGCCGAAACCAAAAAGATGCTCGACCCCAAGATCAAGCTGACGGCGACCTGCGTGCGCGTGCCGGTGTTCATCGGCCATTCGGAAGCGGTCAACATCGAGTTCGAAAAGCCGATAACCGCAGACGAGGCACGTGAGATTCTGCGCGAGGCGCCAGGCTGTCAGGTTCTCGACAAGCGCGAGGACGGCGGCTACATCACGCCGCTGGATTCGGCCGGCGAGGATGCCACCTTCATCTCGCGCATTCGCGAAGATTCGACCATCGACAATGGCCTGTCGATGTGGATCGTCTCCGACAATCTGCGCAAGGGCGCCGCACTCAACGCGGTGCAGATCGCCGAATTGCTGATCGAGCGCGGACTGATCCAGCCGAAGAAGAAGGCGGCTTAGTTTTCGCTCACGGGCCGTATCGCCGCTGCCGCGGCGGGCCCTCCGCGGGGGCGCCGGACAGCCGGCGGCCCGCGGACGCGGGCTCGGCCTTCGGCCGGATAGCTCCCTTCTCCCAGCTCACGGGGGAAAGGTAGTCACCCCCCGATTCTCCTCCGCCAGCCTCCGCAGCACATCTATCGCCTCCTCCGCCCGGTCGGCCGGGACGAACAAATGGTCGTGATAGAAGGCCGAGACCGGATTGACGCCGATTTCGGCGGCGGCCAGACGCGTGGTGATGGCGGCGAGGAAGCCTACCGCCTCCAGCGACGAATGGATGTTCAGCGTCACCATCCGGCAGCGGAAGACGGTTTCCAGGCCAGCGGCCTTGGCTTTCTCTTCAAGCGCGATCACCGTCGTGCCCTCGCGCTCGCGAAACAGCATCACCGGCTCGAGGCTGTCTGGCATGGGCGCATCGGGCGGCAGTTTGGCGAAGACATGGATGCCGGGTCGCAATTCCGGCGCCATCGTCGCCAGCAGTTTTTTCAGATCGGTCTCGCCGGCCATCGATTTGCTCCCGAGTGTCTTGCGGATTTTCGATAATTTACTTTGCCCCAAACCGGCAAGACGACATCGCCATGTCGCTGGCGGCCGGGCTTGTTCGTGTACTGCATCGCACAATGTAACCGATTCAGGACCATTGTCGGTCCGTGAAAGGGGTTTCGATGATCGTTCGCCCGCGGCCGGGATTCTTGCATCTGTTCTTCATCATGCGCGGCTCGGTGGTGCCGCGCATCCTGCCGCAAATCTTCGGCTTCGGCGTCTATGGCGCGCTGGTGGTGCTGGCGGTCAGGGCGCTGAAGCTCGATTTCGGCAATGCCGGCCCCGCGCCGTTCGCCTTGCTCGGTGTGGCGCTGTCGATCTATCTCGGCTTCCGCAACAATGCCGCCTATGACCGCTGGTGGGAGGCGCGCAAGCTGTGGGGCCAGCTTGTCTTCGACATCCGCAATCTGGCACGTGCCAGTACCGGGCTGATCGAAAACCGGGCGGAACTGCGTGGCTTCTTGATGGAGGCGATCGCCTTCTGCCACTTCCTGCGCGGCCTGCTCAGGCGGGTGGACGCCACGTCGGATGCACGCGCGTTCATCGGCGACGAAGCCGAAAAAGCCGCCAGCGCGGCCAACCCGCCCGACGCCATGGTGCGGCGGATGGGCGAGCGAGCCGCCGCGCTGTACAAGTCCGGGGCGATCGACGTCATGGGCTATCGCATCCTCGACGAGCGCCTGGCTGAAATCGCCGCAGCGCAGGCCGGCTGCGAGCGCATCATGGGAACACCGCTTCCGTTTGCCTACACGCTGCTCCTGCAGCGCACCGCCTATATCTTCTGCCTGCTGCTGCCGTTTGGGCTCGCTTCGACGGCCGGCTGGGCGACGCCGCTGTTCACCGCGCTGATCGCCTACACCTTCTTCGGCCTCGACGCGCTTTCGGAAGAACTGGAGGACCCGTTCGGCACCGAGGCCAACGATCTCGCCCTCGACGGCCTTTGCCGCGTCTGTGAAATCTCGGTGTTCGAGGCGCTCGGCGAGGCGCCGCCGAAAATGATCCCCGCCGAAAAGTTCTATTTTTCCTAGGGTTTGTTCCCGCGCCCATCGCAGCACCGCGCGCCCAAAAACCAGAGGCGTGTCGGATCGCCATCTCACGCCGCGTCCTTGGTTCGGGTCCTGGCTAAGAGGATCAGTGCTCAAAACAGCCGAAGGGAACATCAATGACCATTTCTCCAACAGCATCCGTCACGCCGCGCGCGCTGTGGACCGGCCGCGGGCTCAGCGCCCTCATCGTGCTGTTCATGATCTTCGACGGCGTCATCAAGCTGCCGCCGCTCGATATCGTCACCCAGACCATGGTTGAGCTCGGCTGGCCGGCCGATCCCAACGTCTCGCGCATGCTCGGCGTCATCGGGCTGGTCTCGACCGCGCTCTATGCGGTGCCGCGCACCTCGGTGCTCGGCGCCATCCTGCTCACCGCCTATCTCGGCGGCGCGATCGCGACCCATATACGTATCGGCAGCCCGCTATTCTCGCACACACTGTTCGGCGTCTATCTCGGCGTCATCCTGTGGGGCGGCCTTTTCCTGCGCGATCCCAGGGTGCGCGCGCTGATCCCTTTCACGCGTTAAGCGGCGGTCTCGAAAGCCGTTCTATGGCGGTCGCGCCACCAGAGAGGGCGCTTTCTGCCGCTGCCCTTCTTCGTTGCCTTTGGATCAAATCGCCCGGTTGCGAGTTAGGAGATGTGGCGGTGAGGACGGAAAAACCCCGTTTTGGGAGGAACGACAATGAAGAAACTGGTAGTCCTGATGGTATTGGCAACCTCGCTCGCAGCCTGCTCCCGGACAGAACAGGGCGCTGCGGTCGGTGGCCTGGGCGGCGCTGCGGTCGGTGCTGCAGTGGCCGATGACGCAGTTGGAGGTGCGCTGGTCGGTGGTGCTGTCGGCGCCGTCGCCGGCGCACTGATCGGTCGTGCCACGGAAAGCGGCCAGTGCCGCTATCGCGGTCGCAATGGGCGTGTCTACATCGCCCGCTGCCCGGAAGGCTATTGATCGGGCCACGTCATAAATCGGACGAAACAGCAAAACGGCGGACAAAAGCGCCCGCCGTTTCGTAGGGGATAGAAAGCGAATTATTCGGCGGTCGCGGCTTCCGCCTCGGCCGGCGCGGCTGCCGCGGCGGCAACAGCGGCGGCTGCGTCTTCCTGAGCCTTCTTCAGAAGTGCGGCGCGTTCCTGCGCCTTCTTGCCGGGCTCGGCCTTCTTCGGGTTGGAGCGGGCCTCTCGCTTGGCAATGCCGGCCTCGTCGAGGAAGCGCAGCACGCGGTCAGTCGGCTGGGCGCCGTGCTCGAGCCAATGCTTGACGCGGTCGGCGTCGACCTTGACGCGCTCGCCGTCCTTGGGGAGCAGCGGGTTCCACGAGCCGAGCGACTCAATGAAACGGCCGTCGCGCGGCGAACGGGCGTCGGCGACGACGACGTGGTAATAGGGACGCTTCTTCGAGCCCGCACGGGCCAGTCGGATTTTCAGTGGCATTTCTTTTCTCCTAAAACTCTTATTTTCGTTGATCGGGGTTTATGATTGTTGTCAGCCGGTTTTCGTAACGCCGTTTGATGCGGCGATCTGCTCGTGATGCCGGATCACTTCGCGGACGACGAAGTTCAGGAACTTCTCCGCGAAATCCGGGTCGAGATGGGCGTCCTTCGCCAGTTGGCGAAGGCGGGCGATCTGCTGCTGCTCCCGCGCCGGATCGGCCGGCGGCAGGCCATGCGACGCCTTCAGCACGCCGACCGCCTTGGTGCAGCGGAAACGCTCGGCCAGCATGTGGATGAGCGCCGCGTCGATGTTGTCGATCGAGGCGCGGTAGTCGACCAGCGCCGCACGTGCGTCGGCCATGTCCTTTTCTTCGTTCATGGCGCCCTCACTTCTTCTTGCCGAGTCCGGGCAGCCCGCCACCGCCCAAACCAGGAAGCTTCATGCCGCCGGGCAGCCCGGGCAGGCCGCCACCACTGGGAAGGCCGCCGGGAAGGCCCTTCATGCCGCCGAGACCGGCTGCCTGCGCCTGCTTCTGCAAGGCTTCGAGCTGCTTGGGATCCATCTTGGACAGGTCCGGCATGCCGCCGCCCATCATGCCGCCCGGGCCGCCCATACCCCCTGGCATCATGCCGCCGAGGCCCATCTTCTGCGCCAGGCCGCCCATCATGCCGCGCATCAGGCCACCACCTTTGCCCTTGCCGCCCATCGCCTTCATCATGTCGGCCATGCCGCGGTGCATCTTCAGGAGCTTGTTGATTTCGGCCGCATCGGTGCCGGAGCCGGCGGCGATGCGCTTCTTGCGCGAGTGCTTCAGAATGTCGGGGTTGGCGCGCTCGGCCTTGGTCATCGACGAGATGATGGCGAGCTGGCGGCCGAACATCTTGTCGTCGAGACCGGCGGCGGCCATCTGGTCCTTCATCTTGCCCATGCCCGGCATCATGCCCATGATGCCGCCCATGCCACCCATCTTCGACATCTGCTGAAGCTGGCCGGCAAGGTCGTTCAGGTCGAACTTGCCCGACTGCATCTTCTTGGCCATCGCCGCCGCCTGTTCGGCGTCGATGTTTTCGGCAGCCTTTTCGACGAGGCTGATGATGTCGCCCATGCCGAGGATGCGGTCGGCGATGCGCTTGGGATGGAATTCCTCCAGCCCGTCCATTTTCTCGCCGGTGCCGATCAGCTTGATCGGCTTGCCGGTGACGGCGCGCATGGAAAGTGCTGCACCACCACGGCCGTCGCCATCCATGCGGGTCAGCACCAGTCCGGTGATGCCGACGCGCTCATCGAAGCTTTTCGCCAGATTGACGGCGTCTTGGCCGGTCAGCGAATCGGCGACCAAAAGGATTTCGTGCGGCGACGACACCTTCTTGATGTCGGCCATCTCGACCATCAGCGGCTCATCGATATGGGTGCGGCCGGCGGTGTCGAGGATCACGATGTCATGGCCGCCGAGCTTTGCCGCCTGCACGGCGCGGCGGGCGATGTCGACCGGCGTCTGGCCCTCGACGATCGGCAGCGTGGCGACCTTGACCTGCTCGCCGAGCTGACGGAGCTGCTCCTGCGCGGCGGGACGCCGCGTGTCGAGCGAGGCCATCAGGACCTTCTTGTTCTGACGCTCGTTGAGGCGCTTGGCGATCTTGGCCGATGTCGTCGTCTTGCCGGAGCCCTGCAGGCCAACCATCATGATGACGACCGGAGCCGGTGCGTTGAGGTCGATGGCGACGCCCTCGGCGCCCAGCATCTCGACCAGCTCGTCATGAACGATCTTGACGACCATCTGGCCGGGCTTGATCGACTTCACCACGGCGGCGCCGACGGCCTTCTCGCGCACTTTGTCGGTGAAGGAACGCACTACTTCCAGTGCCACGTCTGCCTCGAGCAGCGCACGGCGCACCTCGCGCAGCGCCGCCGAGACATCGGCCTCGGACAGGGCACCGCGGCCGGTGAGGCCGTTCAGGATCGAGCCAAGACGTTCCTGTAGCGATTCAAACATTCTTTTTCCTTTTCCCTGGCACCCCGATGATGCCCGAGAGGTAATGCGTTCGCGCCCAGTGTCCAAACAGTCCGAGCAAAAGTCCAAAGCCAAAAAGCACCCGGGGGCGCACAGCGCTGCCGGATGTTGGCCTCCAGGATCGATTTACAGCACGTCACCTCAACGAGGTTTCGGCGTCCCGGTCGGCTTGCTCGGAGGGATACTCGTCGCGGAATTCGCGGCGTGTAGACAGGAAATCGGCCGCGGAGTCAAGGTACGGACGTGATATGGCCAGGTCAGGCCCTTCCCTTCTCCCCTTGTGAGGGCTTTGCACGGGGAGCGAAGTGGATTTCGGTGGTCAGTGAGGGCCTTTTTGAAGGCCGGCAGAGCGGTTTTCCGCGGCCCTTGCGAGGCCTTTGTCGGTTTAGGCAGCCATCCTGCCGGATTGTGGACGCACTCCTCCCTCATGTCCGCCTCTCATCGGGTGGATAGAGGACGCCAATCATGGTGCGCAGATTGTAAGCGCAGGCGGCCAGTATGCACTGCGTGCGGTTGGTGGTGAGGTTGAAGAAGCGCAGGCGTCGCATGCCGTAACGCTCCTTGAACACGGCGAAAGGCCGCTCCACTGCCGCCCGCACCTTGGCGATCAGCCGGTTGCGCAGCTTGTGGCGCGGCGGCAACTCGGGGTGATGCTTGTTGGGCCGCCGCATCAGCCGGTCCTTAATGTTGGCGGCGGCGAGCCGGGCATGGCGGGCGTGGGTGTAATAGGCTTGATCGCCATAGGCCGCCTTCTCGTCGCCGCAGATCAACTGGTCGGCCGGCTCGGTGTCGGTGACCGAGGCGTCGCTCGCCTCGACACGCCGGATCAAGGTGTGCTCCTGGTCGACGCCGATGTGCATCTTGTAGCCGAAGGTGCTCTTCTTGCCCTTCTTGCCCCAACGCGCATCCTTGTCGGCCGACGGCTTGACCGGACCTTGGTGGCCCTTTTTCGGCTGCTTGGGCGGACGGCCACGAGCCTGCAGGAACGTGGCATCGACCAAGGTGCCGCGCTTGACGATCAGGCCCTTCTCCTCCAGCTGACGGTTGATCTCCTCAAAGACCTTGTCGATCAGTCGCTCACGCGTCAGCTCCTCGCGGAAGCGCCACAGTGTCGAATGGTCGGGCGTGCGGTCCGAAAGGCTGAAACCGGCAAAGCGGCGGAACGACAATCGGTCCCGGATCTGCGCCTCAAGCGCCGGATCGCTCAGCCCATGCCACATGCCCAGCAAAAGACAGCGCACCAGCGGTTCCGCCGGATAGCTGGTGTTGCCCGAGCCAGGACCGCTGCGCTGACCCAGCAATGTTCGGATCGGCGCCCAGTCCAGTTCCTTCGATACTAGGTCGAAAATCGTCTCATCCGACGCCGCCAGACCGTCCGCCAGACTCAACTGACCCAAAACACGATCCGCCATCCCGAATCTCCCTGCTCCAACCTTCACCACAGAATCACCGTTCGGCTTCTGTGCAAAGGTCTCCTTGTGGGAGAAGGTGGCCGAGCGAAAGCTCGGTCGGATGAGGGGTGTTCCAGCTTGGCATGGAAGGCGCTCCGTCCAGCACCCCTCTTCCGTCTTGGCGCTGCGCGCCAATCCACCTTCTCCCACAAGGGGAGAAGGAAAAAAGGGGCGGTCATGGCAGCGTTTCGCCGTCGAGGATCCGGGCATAGAGATCGAGATAGCCCTTTGCGGTGCGGGAGATTGGAAATCGGTCGACGGCAGAGTCCCGGCAGCGCTGCGGGGAAAGGCCGGCGATCGCGTCGAGGGCCGCAGCAAATTCCTCATCGCTGTCGAAGAACCGTCCGGTGTCGTCGTCGACGATCTCGGGCATGGCGCCGCGCCGCGTCGTCAGCACCGGCGTTCCGCACAGCATGGCCTCGACCGGCGCCATTCCGAACGGCTCTTCCCAGGCGATCGGGTTGAGAAAGGCCTTTGCCGCGCCCAGCAGGCGAAGCTTTTCCTCACCATCAACGACGCCATGGAAGCGAAAGCGGCTGCCCAGGCTCTTGAAGAAGACGCCATCGCGCCGGACCTGGCTGCGCGTCAAAAGCTTCCAGCGCGAGCCGCCGGCGATATCGAGGGGGAAATCGAATTTTTTCGCGAGATCGACCGCGCGATTCAGATTCTTGCTGGCGCGCGCGATGCCGGCGAGAAACAGAAGGTGGTCGTTCTTCGAACCGGCCAGGCGGTAGGTGTCAGTCGGAAAGCCGTTGTAGACGAAGGTCTTCCTGCCGTGGTTGCGCGCGTGGCTGGCGCTGACGAAACTCCAGTTTGCCTGCGGCCTGGGCTTTTCCGGGGAAAAGCCATGCGCGGTGTTGAGGGTCGGGAAGGGAACGTCGAGAAACCAGCTGTGAAAGTGGACGATATCGGCGTCCGCGGGGATGGCGGCCCGGCATTGCGCTTCCGAAGATGCATGCCGCACCTCGCAAAGCGGGTGGCTTGAGCCGGGATCGACAATCAGCACGACGCGATGGCCAAGCCGGGCAAATTCCCCAGCCAACCAGTCGACCTGGCGCTGGGTGCCGCCATAGCCCCTGGAGGGGATGGTTCCGGTCACCGCCAGTGCGATGCGCATCAGCTTGGCCCGCCAGGTTTTTGCTTGACCATGATCTTACCCAAAAAACCGGTTTCCACTTTTTGGGATCATGGTCTGTCCAGCTCGACCTTCAGCGGCGAGCGCGGATGCAGCAGCAGCAGGATCGTCAACAGGCTGCAGACGATGCCGATCGCCGCGATGAGGACGGCATCAAGCGTCGTCCAGCCGGCGCCTTCGAGCGGCTTGGCGTTGAACAGGGCGAAGGAATTATAGCTTTGCTGGTGCGAAATAAGCAGGAAGCCGGTCAGATTGTTGCCGAGATGAGCGCCGAAGGCCGCGCCGAGATTGCCGGTGACATAGACCACAAGCGTCAGGAGCAGCGCAAAAGCGGCGATCGAGGCCAGAACGCAGGCGTTGATGGCGGCGCTCGAGCTTGGGCTCCAATGCATCGAGGTGAACAGAAGTCCTGGCAGCAATGCCCAGATAAAGGGGTTTTTAAACCGGTTGGCCAGGCCCCTGAGGAGATAGCCGCGGAACAGCACTTCCTCGGACGAGGTCTGCAGCAGGGTCAGCGCAGCGATCGGGATCAGGAACAGCAGCCAGGACGACAGGCCGATCGCACCGCGCGCAATCTCGGGCTGCAAGAGATAGAGCAGGATTTCGGAGAGCAGCGATGTGATCAGCACCGCGGCCAATCCCTTGAGGAATCCCGAGCGCGACACGCGGCGGCTGGTGCCGATCAGCGCCATCAGCGGCTCGCGATGGACCCAGCGCATGGCAACCCACAGGCCGAGCCAGATTCCGGCAAAAGAGGCGAGCGCAGCGAGGATTCCGGTGGGCGAAGCCATGAAATTCTGCACCGCCCCTCCTTCTATCAGGGCCGATGATGCCTGCCAGATAACAAAAAGATAGGTGCCGCCGAACAGCACGGCGACGGTTGTCGCGACCCAGAACAGGATGACGATCGCCGTTCCAAGCAGCAGGCGCGGCAGGGTCGTCTTGGCGTTGGGAGTATGCCGGTAACGCTCGAAAGCGGTTGGATCGATCGTCACGCGGGTTCCTTGCCTGATGCATCGGGTCGCATGATCTAGAGCATCGGACCCAAAAGTGGAACCGTTTTTGGGAAAATCCGGTGCTCAAAAAGCTGGAGCGGCGGCACGCCGCTCCAGCGCGAAGCTCTGGATGAAACGATATCGAACCGAAGCGGCCGCCGTTGCTCTTGCCCCAGCGGCCGGCCTGGTTGCTTGGTTATGTCAGCGCTCGACGTACATGATGCGTCGGGTGCCCGGATCGACCAGTGCCGGCTGGCCGTTCACATAGACATAGCGGTAGTCATAGTCCGGAATCTCGCGCAGCTCGACGGTATCGGGCAAGGTCGCGCCCGTAACCACCTCGCCCTCGAGATAGACCGGGTCGAGCCGGTTCGTGTCGATATAGGTGCGGACTCCGGCCGGCGGCCGCCTGATCGGCTCGATCGGCTCGCCAGCGACGATCGCTCCGGTATAGGTATCGTCATAGTCCATGTCGGCGGGCGCTTCGACGATGGCGATGCCTGCGTCGGCCGGGCGCCGGGTCAGGACAACGTCGTTGCCGCCGAAATCGGCCGTCACGTAGTCGGAATAGATCCAGCCCTGGCCATTGGCCTCCGCAATGGTGCACCATTTGCTGTTTTGGATGCAGCCCTCGAGCGTTGCCGACTGACCGGCAGCGAGCGTGCCGATGACCGGGTATTGCGGGCCGGGGCCGGCGCGCACGTTGAGATCGGCGACAGCCGAGACGGCGGTATCGGCCAAGGCTGCGCCCGACATGGCGACAAGCGCTCCAGCGACGGCAGGAAGCAGTATGCGTTTCATGATTTCGCTCCGTTTTCGTAATCCCTCGCGAACGAAAACGAAACAACACCTCATGCGTTCCGGCTAAAATGCCTCGGCCGGCTCACGTTTTGTTCCAGTTTCTTTCGCCACACCGGTCAGGAGTTCATGGACGAAAGCCAGTTTTTGCGCGGTCACCTCGGAGATGACGAACGGATAGAGGTCCGGCAGGCCCATGCAGCGGTTGATCGAGTTGGACGCTTCCGACAGCACCAGCCAGCGGGCCAGGATCTTTTCGAACGGTTCGGGAACGGCGGCAGGTTCCGACGGCGCCGGTTGCAGCTCGCCGCCGGTGTCGCCCCGCGACAGGTCGTTGGCCTCCACGGTTTCCAGCCGGCCGAGCGGGAAATTCAGCGCATGCACCATCTCCAGCGTGTCGGTGATGTGCAGATGGTGCGCCCATGTCTCGGCCCAGTCCTCCCAGGGATGGGACGTGGCATAGGCCGAAATGTGGCCCTGCTGCCAGTCGGGCACAGCACCATTGGCATGGTAGGCCTTCAGCGCCTGCTCGTAATCGACGCGGTCGTCGCCGAACAATGCGCGGAAGGCGGTGAGCCGTTGCGGGTCGTCGCGGATCAGGCGGTCCCAGTAGTAGTGGCCAAGCTCATGGCGGAAATGGCCGAGCAAAGTGCGGTAGTTCTCGCCCATCTCGACGCGCCGTCTTTCGCGCTCGGCCGAGTCCGCCTCGGCGACATTGAGCGTGATCAGGCCGTTGCCATGGCCGGTCAGGATACGTCCGCCACCCGGACCGCCGCCGATCGGATCGGCGAGGAAGTCGAAGGCGAGGCCGACCTCGTCGTCGGCGTTCCGCTTGGGTGCGACCGGCAGTCCGGCAGCGAGCAGCGAATAGATTGCCCGCTTCTTTGCCGCTTCGACGCGGATCCAGCGACGGCGGTTGCCATCGACCGAAAGGTCCGGGATCAACTGGTTCAGCATGCAGGCGCGACAGAAGGCATGACCCGGTTCCGCCATCCAGTTGCAAGCGCACTCGTCGGCATTGGTGCACTGGAAAACGCCGCCGGCGCCGGACAAGACGAAGCGCGCATGCCTGGGATCGTACAGCACGGAGCTGGCGCAGTTCAGGCACTGGGCGTTCTCGAAGTAGAGGCGGTGCCCGCAATGCGGACAATCGAACAGCTTCATCCCAATCTCAATCATCAGGTCTTAAATCGTCAGGCCCGGATATAGTGCGGAGCGGCATTTCGCCCAAACGCCCGTCAGCGGCCGGCGTTCCTGCCGATGCTATTTTGCCGCAAGCTGGGCGGCGACCATTCTCGCCACCGCCTCGCCCGATAGCCTGGCGCCGCCGCAGGTCTGCATCAGCGGGCCGGCCAGATGCTCGCCGGCGAAGAAGATTTTTTCGGCCACCGGCTGCATCAGCGTGGCGCGCGCCCGCGAACGGCCGGGCCGGGCCGCCGCATAGGCGCCGCGCACGAACCGCTCGCCGCCCCAATTGGTCATCATGGCGCGCCCGACATGTTTTCTGACGTCGCCGCCGAAGATGGCGCACAGCCGGTCGACGACGAAGTCGACGCCTGCCGCCTCGCCCGCCGCCGACATCTCCCAGGCGAAATCGCCGCCGACGAAGCCGACCATCAGGTCGAGGTCGAAGGGAAAGCAAAGGAAGTAGATGTCGTGCCGGGCCAGCCGCTCGATCAGCAGGTCATCGAACGGCTCAAGCCCGAGCCTTGTGCCCCTGATCTCCACAGGCAGCTTGGTCAGCATGCCCATCGGCAGGTCGAAGAAGGCAGCGAAATGCGTGTCGGGCAGCGCCGGCGCGAATTCGATCTCCTCGAAGGCGAGCACCGCCGGCGAGGCGGTGACGATGGCCGCCTTGGCGCGAATGGTGCCGCGATCGGTGACGCAGGCGACGCCAGGCACGTCCCAGAGGATTTTCCGCACCGGCGTCGACAGCTCGACCGGCACGTCGGCACCGAAACGGGCGACCAATGCGCCGAACCCCTCCTTGGTGAAATAGTTCGGCTCGAGATCGGCGGCGGCCTGAAAGTCGCGGATCGATATCTCGTCCTCGTCGGCGCCGAAATCCATTGGCCCGGCGAAGGTGGCGGCGGCGCGCGGCGCATGGCCCCTGGCGAGCAACGCCGAAAGACGGTCGTCGTCGCCATCCTTGACCTCATGCGCCGCCAGCAGCTCGAACAGCCTGATATCGGCCGCCTTCATTGCGGCCTCTTCGTCCTCGCTGGCCTTTCGGTCGCGATAATAGAGATGATCGATATTCATGTCGTGATGGTGGAGCGTCCAGCGAGCGGCTTGTGCCTCGGGAAAGTAGGGATTGCGGTCGGCCGCGTGCAGCCAGGCGCAGCCGATGTCGAAAGGAACGCCAAAATGCTGATCGCTGGTCCAGGCGCGGCCGCCGATCCGGTTCATCGCTTCGAACAGCTTGAAGGAAAGGCCGGCTGCACGCAGGGTCTTGGCGGCGGAAAGTCCGGCCGAGCCAGCGCCGATGACCACGACGTCAACGTCTTCCATGAATATTCAAGCCCCCGCCACAATAATTACTTGATCGTAAGCAAGTTCTCCGGCATTCGCCAGCGCTGCGGCGGGGATACGTAAACGACTTCTTAGCGCATCGGCCCGAAAATCGGTTCCGATTCTCGGAAGCACGATGCGCAGATTAGAGTGTCAGAGCGTACTGCGTCCAAGTGGACGAACGCCGCTGCAACAGTGACAAGCGAGCGTTTCGCTGGCAAATTCGTATTTGGGACGTGATCCAGGCAACCAGGAGAGCAACATGGCATTTCTTGCCAAGGGAAAGATTTACGCAGCGGCAGCATTGATGATGCTTGCGGCGGCAACAGGTGCGCAGGCCGCCCAATGCGGCAAGACGAGTGCGGGCTTCGAAGCGTGGAAGGCAGATTTCGCCGCGGAGGCTAGGGCCAACGGTGTAGGCTCGAAGGGTCTAGCCGCTCTGGCTCGCGCGACCTACGCAACAAAGACGATCGCCGTCGACCGCGCCCTTCATAAGGCTTTCAGCGGCTCGGTGGAAAGTTTCATGAAGCGCCGTGGCGGATCTGCGATCATTGCCAAGGGCCGTGCGCTGAAGAAGTCGAACGCGGCGCTGTTCGACAAGATCGAACGGACCTACGGCGTACCGCCGGGTGTGTTGCTCGCCATCTGGGGTATGGAAACTGGCTTCGGCGCCTCCATGGGCAAACAGAATACGGTCTCTGCCATTTTAACGCTTACCTATGATTGCCGCCGTCCGGAGTTCTTTTACCCGCATGGCGTTGCAGCCCTGAAGCTGGTTGATCGCGGAGCGTTGAGCGCCTCGTCGGTCGGTGCCGCTCATGGCGAGATTGGCCACACGCAGTTCCTCCCCGGAAACGTTTTGAAGTATGGAGTCGGCAACAAAAATCTGCGCGACAAGAGCACTGCGTTGGCTTCCACTGCCAACTTCCTCAAGGGTCATGGTTGGCAGGCCGGCGCGGGTTATCAGGCGAATATGGGCGCAATTGCTGGCTGGAATTCCGCGAGCGTCTATCAACAGGCCATCGCCCGCATGGCCACGGCGATCGATGGCGATTGATAGAAATCTCTATTCGACGGAAAGCCCGGCCATGGCCGGGCTTTTTTGTTGATGTTCTAAGGTTACGACTGCCGCCGCTCGGCGGCACCCGGGATGACGGCGCGAAGCAGAGGAGCTAATTCGGCGAGCCGAGCGCCTTGTCCATCGCTTC
Organism: Mesorhizobium sp. M6A.T.Cr.TU.016.01.1.1; assembly: GCF_003952585.1. Lineage (NCBI taxonomy): Bacteria > Pseudomonadati > Pseudomonadota > Alphaproteobacteria > Hyphomicrobiales > Phyllobacteriaceae > Mesorhizobium > Mesorhizobium sp. M6A.T.Cr.TU.016.01.1.1. The sequence continues at coordinate 2,221,737 of NZ_CP034452.1, read as the reverse complement.
CATGACCTCGGCCGGCCACGTGGTCCGCGCCGGCCATGCGTCCGGCTCGGGCTTGTCGCCGCGGCGGGCGAAATAGAGCTTTTGGTTGGCCGGATCGACCGCCATGAAGCCGTCATTGCCGCCGCAATCGTGCGGCACGCAGCCGCTGGCATAAAAGGCGCCGCCCGAGGCGGTCTTCTCGGTGCCGCCGCCGACCAGCAGGCTGGTCGCCATGTCGGGCATGTCCTTGCCGAGCAGCTTTTCAGCCGCCTTGTAGACGGCCTCATTGCGGAAGGCGTCGATGATGTTGTCGTATTTCGCCGGATCGATATCCTTCCAGCCGGTGCCCGGTTCCGGCATGTAGGTGAGATTGCCCGAGGTCGACAATCCGCCCGTAGGCGACCATTGCAGCGTCGGTTTCGAAGCTCCCGGCAAGAGATAAGGCACGAAATAGATGGCGCTGTCGGACACCGCGGCCGGCGGCGCGCCGCATTCGTCCTGCTCGACCGTGATGCTCTGGATCATGCCGCCTTCCGGCTTCCACACGATCACCTTGGCCGGGCCGCATTGATTGCCGCCGTCGCCGACATCGACCAGCGCCACCTTGACGCCGCCGACCTCGACTATTCTGTCGAAGAAGACGTCGTAATTGCTGGCCAGCTGCTTGCCGTCATAGGCCAGCACCTTCTCGCCATACTCTTCCTGCTGGGTGATGGTCAGCTGGCCGCCCTCGAACGGGACCGGTGCTTGGCTGTCATCTTCGGCTAGGGCCGCATTGCTCGACGCGCCCTGGTCGGCGGCCCCGCCTGACGCATCGTCAGCCGGCACGAGCACCATGTCGGTCTGTGCATGCGCGCCAGCCACCGACGTTAGAATCCACGCCAGCGCGCACGCGCCGGCAAGAAGCGAACGTGTCATGACTGTCCCTCCCTTCAGCCGCCACGAACCCGGCCTGTCGCAGCCGGGGTCATCGCACCGTTCAGGCCCAGGGGCGCAGCTCGGCGTTCTTCTTCTCGAACGAGGCGATGGCGCCGGCCTTTTCCATGGTCAGGCCAATGTCGTCGAGCCCGTTGAGCAGGCAGTGCCGCTTGAAGTCGTCGAGGTCGAACTTGACCACGCCGCCGTCCGGTCCGCGGATTTCCTTGGCTTCCAAGTCGACCGACACCGTAGCGTTGGAGCCGCGCGAAGCGTCGTCCATCAGCTTCTCCAGATCCTCCGGGCTGACGGTGATCGGCAGGATGCCGTTCTTGAAGCAGTTGTTGTAGAAAATGTCGGCGAACGAGGTCGAGATGACGCAGCGTATGCCGAAATCGAGCAGCGCCCACGGCGCATGCTCGCGCGAGGAGCCGCAGCCGAAATTGTCGCCGGCGACCAGGATCTGCGCCTTGCGATAGGCCGGCTTGTTGAGCACGAAGTCCGGGTTTTCCGAACCGTCGTCCTTGTAGCGCATTTCGGCGAACAGTCCGCTGCCGAGCCCGGTGCGCTTGATCGTCTTGAGATAATCCTTGGGGATGATCATGTCGGTGTCGACATTGACGATCGGCATCGGCGCGGCGACGCCGGTGAGCTTGGTGAATTTTTCCATGGTCTTTGCCCGTCTTCTTTTCGCTGCGGGGGATGTGTTGGCGCCCGGTTTACACAAAGAGGCGGGCAAATAAAAGGCGGCTGTCTTCGCTCGTGGTCCGGAACACAAGATCGGCACCAAACAGCTTCAAAACCGCCGCCCTATGGTGCACTTTCACCGGCATGACAACGCGATCCAAAATCCTCTACGCCAGCGAACCAGCCCTCGACGCTGCCGAGTTCCGCCGCGTGCTGGTGGAATCCGGCCTCGGCGCCACCCGGCCCATCGATGACGAAGCCCGTTTGAAGACGATGCTTGCCAGCGCGGATATGGTGTTGACGGCGCGCCTCGATGCGCCTGGCAAGCCGCTGATTGGCCTCGCCCGCGGCATCACCGACTTTTCCTGGGTGTGCTACATTTCCGAGCTCGCCGTTTGCAAATCGGCGCAAGGGCTCGGCATCGGCAAGGGCCTGCTCGACGAAGTGCGGCGGCAGCTCGGGCCGTCCGTCGCCATCTCGCTGATTTCCGTGCCCGACGCCGTCGGCTTCTACGAGCGGATCGGCATGACGCGGATGGCCGACGCCTTCTGGTTCGGCCGCGAGGGTTGACGGCCTGGCCTGCGGTGCGGAACCTTTTGATGCCAGAGGGGGGTGGGCGGGAACTCGACAGAACGGTTTATTCTGCACGGCCGTTCCGTCAAATCACGTTCAATTCCCTGAACGCCCGCCCTTCGGCGACACGGCTGTACCCAAACGCCGTGCAATCCACCGTGCGGTAGCCGCCATGCACGATCAGCTCGGCCAGCGCCTTGCCGACGGCCGGCGCCTGCTGCAGGCCGTGACCCGAAAACCCGTTGGCGAACAGGAAATTCTTCACCTCAGGATGCGGGCCGATCACCGCGTTCTGGTCGAGCGTGTTGTAATCGTAATGGCCGGCCCAGGCGCGTGTCGGCTTGATCGCCTCGAAGGCGGGAATGCGGGTCGCCAGCACCGGCCAGATCACCTCTTCGAACAGCGGCCAGTCGGGCTCGAAATCGCCGGGGTCGGCGGGGCCGTCGCCCTCTTCCGGCTCGGCACCGCCGGTGATGTAGACCGAGCCTTCCGGCCTGACATAGATGCCTGAGGGATCGACCAGCAGCGGCATGTCGGCGTATTTTTCGCGCGCCTCGAAGACGAAGACATTGCGCTTGCGCGGCTCCACCGGCAGCGCCAGCCCGGCCATATCAGCCACCTTGCCGGCATTCGGCCCGGCGGCGTTGATGACTATGCCGGCCTCGAGCCGCTCGCCATTGCCGAGGCTGACGCTGGTGACACGATCGCCCTGGCGCTCGATGCCGGTCACATCAGCGGTGATGAAATCGATGTTTTTGCCCCGCAGCGCCTTGCGGAACAGCATCAGCATGGCATGCGCGTCGAACCAGCCTTCGCCGCTGCGGCCATAGGCGCCGGCGGTGATGCCCTCGGCCGACAGCCATGGGAAGCGACGCACCAACGCATCCGCATCCTCAAGCACGATGTCGGCGCCCTCGGCCATCTGCGCCTCGTGGTTGGCCCGCAGAATCGGCAGCCCGTTCTCGCCGGCAAGGATGAGATAGCCGCCCTCGCGAAAGCCGATATCGGCGTCGGCGCCGAACTCTTCCGTCAGCCGCCGAAACAGTTTTAGCGTGAACTGAGACAGGCGGATGTTCTCGGGAATCGAAAACTGCTGGCGAATGGAAGCGCAGGACAGCGTCGTTGCCGCATGGGCGAATTGCGGGTCGCGCTCGACCAGCGCAATCGAGCCCGAAAATCCTTCCCCGCGCAGATAATAGGCAATCGAGGAGCCGACGATGGCTCCGCCGATGATCACGACGTCGTAGCGCACTTTTTCGCTTCTCCAGTTCTAGAGCATGATCCCGAAAGCCGGTTTTCGGAATCAGGCTCCAATTCATACAACCGGCAGGATGATCTCGAAGCGCGTGCCGCGCTCGGAGTCAACCAGCCGGATCGTGCCATCATGCGCTTTCAGGAGGGCCAGCACGATGCCGAGGCCCATGCCGGTGCCGCCTGAATCGCGGCGTGTGGTGAAGAATGGCTCGAAGATGCGGGCCCGGTTGCTGGGCGAGATGCCGGCGCCGTCGTCGCTCACCAGGATCGTTGCCTTGCCGTCGACGCTCGCCGCCGTGATCGAAACCAGCGTTGCGCCATGCCGCGCCGAATTGTCGATGAGATTGGCCAGCACGATTGCCGCGTTCTCGGCCGAGATGCGCAGGCCGATATAACCGCCCGCCTCGATACGAACCGCCAGCCTGTCTTCGGCCGGCAGCAGCGCCAGTGCGCCGCCGAGCGACGTGCTTTCGCCGCTGGGGGCAAGATTTTCGGCGCGCGCCAGGTCGAGCAGACGACGCACCAGCAAATTGAGCCGCCCGGCGTCGGTGACGATGTTATTCGAGAACCGCCGCCGCTCGGCCTCATCCATCGCGCTGCCCGAATCGCGCAGCAGTTCGGCCGCCCCCTGGATCGCCGTCAGCGGCGATTTGAGCTCGTGCGAGACATGCGTGGCGAAGGTCTGGATGCTGTCCGAGCGCGCATGCAGCTTTTCGGCCATGTCGAGAAAGGCGGCGGACAGCGCTGCCATCTCGCTCGTGCCGTGGTGTTCGAGCGGCCTGATCGCTTCGCGGTCGCCGGCGGCGATGCGCTTCGTGCGTTCCATCAGCGCGTAGATCGGCCGGCTGACGGTGCGCAGGAAGACGAGCGCGATGAGCAGCGTGCCGCCGAGGATGGCGATCGCCGCCAGCACCACCTTGCCGCGCTCGCCATAGAGGTGCTTGACGATGTTGTTCGGCGTTCGCGACAGGTAGACCACGCCGGCGACCTTGCCGGCGACCGCGACCGGCAGGGCGACGAAAACGCGGACTCTCGTGCCGCGGCTCACCGAGTAGAGCGATGGTGGCGGCTCGTCGGAGATCCTCTGCCTGAGCGCGCTGGCGTAGCGGCCGGCAAGTGCTGCGCGAACCTCCTCGACGGCGCTGAGCGACAGGCCGACCTCTTCGCGTCCGGCGATGACGACGCCTTTTGCGTCGAGCAGCCGGAAGCCGGCAAGCGTGGTTTTCTGCGTCTCAACAAGAATGCCCGACAACCGCGCGCCGATCGCCGCGAAGGCGGGATCGACGGCAGCGGCGGTGGCCGCGGGTCGGGTCGGCAGAACGGAGTCGGAGGCAAGATCGAGGTGCGGCTCGATCGGCCGGTAGGGAGAGTTCGGATCGCTGGCACTGGCGGCAGGCACGGCCGCGCCGAGCTTCTCGGTCGGGATGCCGGCGTCACGCACCTCTCGCGCATAGATGGCGGCAAGGGCGGCACCTTGCGCGATCAGCTCGGCCTCGGTCTGACGGATCAGCTGGTTCTCGTAGAGCCGGAAGAAGAACAGGCCGACCAGCGGCAGCGCCATCACCATGACCAGGATGGCAACAACGATTGTGGCGAGGCGCGGCCGCCACTTGCTGCCAATCCATTTTTGGGCGCTCACGCGCCGCACCGGCCCAGCCGGAAGCCGACGCCATGCACGGTCTCGATCGCGTCCGTGCAGCCGGCCGCCGCCAGCTTGGCGCGGATGTTGCGGATATGGCTGTCGACGGTGCGATCGGCGACATGGATGTTGGCTGCATAGGCATTGGCCATCACCATGTCGCGGCCGAGCACATGCGCCGGTCGCGCCAGAAACCCTTTCAGGATCGCGAATTCGATTCCCGTCAGCACCAGCGGCCTGCCATCGAAGCTGGCGGCGTGGCTGGCCGGCACCAAAGCCAGCCTGCCATGCGAGAACTGCCTGTCGTCGGTCTGTTCCGCCTTTGTCGGACGGGCGCGTCGCAGGATGACATTGACGCGGGCGACCAGCTCGCGCGGGCTGAACGGCTTGGTGACATAGTCGTCGCCACCCATTTCGAGGCCGAGGATGCGGTCGATCTCTTCATCGCGCGCTGACAGGAACAGCACCGGCACGTCCGATGTGTGCCGCAGCCGCCGGCAGACCTCCAGCCCGTCCATCTCCGGCATGCCGATATCGAGCACGACAAGATCGGGGGCGCGGCGCTCGATTGCCAGCAGGGCGGCAGCGCCGTCGGACACGGCAACCGTCTTCATCCCGGCCTTTTCGAGCGCAAAGCAGATGATCTCGCGGATGTGCGGATCATCGTCGGCGACCAGGATGTGATGCGGCATGAATCAGCGGCCCGGCACGAAGGGTTCGGAGCCCTGAGGAACCACGAACGGGATACGTGTGTCGAGAGTGCGAAGCAGCCGCCAGTCGCGAAAGCTCCAGGCGCGCCAGTTTTCTTGGCGCGCGCGATAGTGGGCCTCGTCCTGCCCAAGCAAACGGGCGAGCTCGCGGTACGAGGAAACGCTGGCCGCATTCGTCTTGCCCTGATGCTCAAGGAAGCGATCGAGCGCCGGCCAGGCGTCAGGACCGAGCGAACGCAGATACCAGAAATCGAGCTCGGTGCCCTGGCCGGTCATTTCGAAGGAGTGCTCGACATTGTAGTTGGCGATCAGCGCCGCGAAGTTGATGAAGCAGCAGGCATAGAGCGTCATCGAAAGCGTCAGAAGATTGGCGGAAAGCAGCCATTCATTGGATTTTTCGAGTGCGATGCGGGCGATGATCAGGGCAAGGCCCGCCGCCACCAGCCCCATCCAGACGAAGGCGGCGATGCGCCAGTAGGTCAGCGCATAGATGCCGATATAGAGGTCGAGCCGCAGGATCGACGAGACGACCAGCATGATGTTCTGCGCCACCCAGATATAGACCAGCCGGCGGATGAGCGGATCGCCGGAGGTCGTGCTGCCTGGCCGCAGCGCTGCCAGGACGAAGCCAGCGGCGAGCAGCGCCGTGACGATCAAGGGATAGGCGCCGCGATGCGCATAGGCGGCGTAGGTCAGCCCGTCGGGCAGGGCGATGCCGCCCCACAGATAGGTGACGTCGAGCGCGGTCTGCATCGCAAACAGGATGTTGAAGACGACCAGCGCGCGAAGAATGGCGGCCTTGCCGAAGATGATGTCCTCGATTGCCGTGGCGGGTTTTGTCGTCGTCACCTGGCCGACAGGCATAGACGATACCACACGCGGAATGGAGCGAAGAGAGCGCGGCAGGCGCGGGCGCAGAAAGGCCCAGACGCCGGCAAGCACGAACAGCCAGAAGGCTAGCCGCGGCAGCTGGATGAGCTTGAGCCACGCGAGCAGATCGATCAGCGACAGCCAGTATTCGATGACCGGATTAGCGGCGCCGAACAGCGTGAGAAACACCGCTCCCAACGTCAGCGGCATGACCCAAACGGCGATCGCCGCGAAGCGGATGCGCCGCCGGCCAAGCCGCCGCGCCGCCTTGCGCCAGCGGAAGAAATCGTGGACGAGCCGGAATGGTGCCGCGAGCAGGAAGAGCGCGACCAGGCCGGCAATGCGGGCAAGCCCGCGCCGCAGCCGGCCGACCAGCGAAAGCGTGAAGACGGCCATCGCCGCCAGCCCGATCGCGACGGACAGCGCGCTGACATTTTCAATGAGCGGCAGCAGCGCCACAAGCAAGGCGGCAAGTCCGAGCCACAGGCCGCGGGCGCTGAGCGCCGAAGGCTGGATGGCCGCGGCTGCGGTGGCAAGCGTAATGCCAAACAGGAAAAGCGTTATGCCGACGGGCTGGCCGTAGAAGAAGAAATCGGCCAGCGCGGCAAGCAGGACCGCAACGCCGAAGCGCGCGCAATAGCTCGGCGCGGCCGTAAGCAACGATGTCATGATCGGACTTTCTCAGCGGCTTTGATCCGGCCGGCATATCTGGGCAGAGATTTGGGGATGAAGGGGAAGAGGGTCGCCGAACGAGGCGTCCGGGGTGGATCGACGAGCCACCAATCTTCGCTACGGAGCCGGTAAGGCAGCGACCAACGGGGTTTTTCTCTCTCTTGCATGCCGCCCTTGTCGCCGATCGACATGCGGGCAGCGAGGCGGATCCGAGGAGATTTTCGGGAGTTTTGTGCAGTTTTTATGCAGGTGAAGACGGCTTGCCTCGACCGGCCGCAGGCGGCATAGATCGGGCATGACTGAAACCTACCGCCCGCGCCGCTCGGTGCTTTACGTCCCGGCTTCGAACGACAAGGCGCTGGCCAAGCTTCCGTCGCTGGCCTGCGATGCCGTCATCATCGACCTCGAAGATGCCGTCGCCCCCGCCGACAAGGTTTCCGCGCGCGAAAAACTGGCCGGCATCTTCGCCGATCGCCCAGTTGCCAACGACTATGGCCGGCGCTGCGAGATGATCGTGCGCATCAACGCGCTTTCCAGCGAATGGGGCGCCGACGATTTGCTGGCTGCGGCACGCTGCGAGCCCGACGCCATCCTGCTGCCCAAGGTCGACACACCGCGCGATGTCCTCGAACCCGGCGACGTCCTCGACGACAATTTCGCACCGGACGCGGTGAAACTATGGGCGATGATCGAAACGCCCAAGGCACTGCTCAACATCGGACCGATTGCCGAGCTTGGCCGCGATCCGGCCTCGCGGCTGGTCTGTTTCGTTGCCGGAACGAACGATCTGGTCAAGGAAACCGGCATTCTCGCCACGCCCGACCGGCGCTATCTCACACCGTGGCTGATGCAGATGGTGCTCGCCGCGCGCGCCGGTGGCCTTGACCTGCTCGATGGTGTCTTCAATGATTTTCGCGACCTGGACGCTTTTGCGCGCGAATGCGGGGAGGCAGCCGCCATGGGGTTTGACGGCAAGTCGCTGATCCACCCGGCTCAGATCGAGGCGGCGAACCGGGCCTTTGCGCCATCTGCCGAGGCGGTGGCCGAGGCGCGCTCGGTGAAAGAGGCCTTCGCGCTTGCCGAAAATGCCGGCAGCCAAGTGATTGCGCTGAATGGAAAGATGGTCGAGCGGCTGCATCTGACACAGGCCGAAAAACTGCTGGCGAAGGCGGCCGCCATCGGGGCATGATTGGCAACTCACGACAGGAATGAAAAATGAAACTCTACCGCTTTCTGTCCGCTCCGGACGATTCCAGCTTCTGCCACAAGGTAACCGCGGCGCTGAACAAGGGCTGGCACCTGTTCGGCTCACCGACCTATTCCTACGACCAGGAGGCCAAGGCCATGCGCTGCGGCCAGGCCGTGGTGAAGGATATCGAGGGCCAGGAATACGGGCCCGACACCAAGCTCAGCGACTGGTAGGGCGCTGACATCGCTCGTCCTTCGTCATCCTGGTAAAACAAGCTATCCTGCTGTCCGAGTGAGCAGTTCTTGGCGGAAGCCGGAACGGCAGCCAACGGCGGCGCGCACGACCCGATCAGCGCCAAAAATGCAAGTCTGGCGCACTTTCCAATGCTAGTCGTCGCATCGCTGTCGGCCGCGAAAGGCGAAGCAAGCTCTATGACGGGCCGGCGTAGCTGTCCATTGTTTCCCTCGCGGTGCTATTAGTCGTGTTGCCGAGGGCGACCAATCACCGAAAGGCGTCTCCGACAGAAGCTGATCCCATGTCAGCTTGCTAAGTGAACAGTTTTAAAACTGTCCCGGGTTTCCCTGACGGCGGAAGGCCCGGCATCAAATGCTACGATTCCGAAACCGAATCGAAATCATTTCGCGGCTATGAACGCCGATGGGCGCGCATTTGAGGGGTGGATCGCCATGAGGTTGAGGTTCGAATTGCGGTCGGCATTGGCCCGGATCGTCAGCGCCATGGTGACATCCTGCTATGGTCGTTTTGTCCATTCCCGCGCCGCGAACCTTTCCATCGTCATGGCGCTGAGCCTTCTGCCGTTGGTCGGGGCGATCGGGTTTGCGATCGACTATACCAACGTCCTCCGCGAAAAGAATGAGTTGCAGGCCCTTCTCGACGCCGCCCTGCTGGGGGGCGCGGCGCAGGGCGCTACCTCCGCCGAGGCCACGGCGACTTCCCTGTTCAGCGGGTTCATCGCCGGCAACCCGGATTTCGCGGCCGACCCGGACCTGAAGGCCAACATGTCCATCAAGCTGGACAACAGTACGCTCTCGGGCAGCGCGACCTACAGCTACCCGCGCTTGTTCCCGTTTGTCTTGGGCGACCCGACCGTCAACGTTCGCGTCACGTCCGCCGTCAAGATGGCCACGTCGGCCGTCCCTTGCATCATCGTCCTTGCGAATAACCCGCAGGCGCTGCTGCTCAATAGTGGCGCCAACGTGGATGCCGAGTCCTGCGTGATCGACGTTCATTCTACCAGGGACCCGGCCTTCATCATGAATGCCGGCGTCACCATGAACATCAGCAAGCTCTGCGTGAAGGGCACGAAATACATCAAGAACGGCGGTACGCTGTCCAAGCTGGAGACGGCATGCGCCGTCACGGCGGATCCCTATGCCGGCGCCATTCCTGAGCCCGCCGTTCCCTCGGCCTGCACCACATCCGGCGCGCGTGACGGACAGACGCAGACCTTGAACCCGGGACTGCACTGCTGGGTGAACTTCAATGGCAGCCCTACCATCACGTTCAATCCGGGCCTTCATATCATCAAGGGACCGATGATCATCAATTCCGGCGCCAAGGTCATCGCCGAAGGCGTCACCTTCTACTTCCCGGATACCGACAGCATGATCCAGGCCAACGGCGCCCTCACAATCACGGCCTCGGCCCCGAGCAGCGGTGCCTACAAGGATATCCTGATGTTAGAAAAGACGAGCGATCCCGCCAACAACGCCAACAAGCGCCAGTATGTGTTCAACGGCTCGAACGGCGAGTCTCTGATTGGGATCATCTATCTGCCCAACCGGGACGTCACCTACAACTCGACCACGAACATCACCTCCAGCAAGATCTCGATGGTCGTGAACACCATGATCATCAACTCCGCCAACTGGAAACTCAGCGGCATCGCCGGCCAGTCGGCGAAGATCTATCTCTCACAGTGATGCGCGCCGGCGCAAATGACGCCGAACCGGAGCAGGATAGCGGCGACGAAGCGTAGGGCCGTTACTCCGCTGCCTCTTCGATCCGCTCCATATCATCGTCTGACAGGCCGAAATGGTGGCCGATCTCGTGGATCAGCACATGGGTGACGATATCGCCCAGCGTCTCTTCGTTCTCGGCCCAGTAGTCGAGGATGGCGCGGCGGTAGAGCGTGACGCGGTTCGGCCCCTCGCCGGTCTGCGGATTCCAGCGCTCGGCGACTCCGCGCCCCTCGAACAGGCCGAGCAGGTCGAACGGCGTTTCCAGCGACAGATCGTCCATGATCTCGTCGGTCGGGAATTCGGCGATCTGGATGACGATCTCGCCGGTCAGCTTGCGAAATTCCTCCGGCAGATGGGCGTAAGCCTCCAGCGCCAGGAACTCCATTTCCTCCATCGATGGCGAAAGCTGGTCGTGCCAGACACGGGTCTTGTAGATGCGGGCCATGCTTTGTCCTTCTGATCCCGGCATATAGGCTTTCGAGCCGAAATCGGCAAATGGCCGGGTTGCCGTCCACACGCGGACAGGAATAAATTCCCCATGACTCCGCTTGACTCTTCGGATGCCCTCTGGAATCTATAAGAACATAACAGGAACAATTGTGAGTGGAAGCTGACCGTCATGGCGACAAGCGCCGTGGCGCGGGAGACTGTTTTTGCCCTGCGCCGCCAGATCGCGAAGATCGAGGGAACGCTGCCCGAGCGCCTGGAGGCGCCGGCTGGCGCAACCCCCGTCGATGCGGATGTCACCCCCCAGAATCCAACAGCGGATGTCATACCCCAGGGTCTAACAATCGTCCGCCGCGGCCTCGCCGTGGCGCCGCCCGATGCGTTTCTGCGCACCGGCGCCGAGGGTCTCGATACCGCGCTCAGCGGTGGCCTGCCGAAGGCGGCGCTGAGCGAGATCCATGGCGCCGCGACCCGTGATGCCGGGGCCGTCGCCGGCTTCGCCCTGTCGCTCGTCAGCCTGATCCTCAAACAGGGGCCGCGACTGCCGGTCCTGTGGATCGGCACCGCGGAAATCTTCCGGGAAGCCGGCTTTCCCTATGCCAGAGGGCTTCACGCCGTTTTCGGCATCGAGCCGGAGCAATTGCTGTTTTCCGAGGCGCCAAGGCTCCTCGATGCGCTGTGGATCGCCGAGGAGGCCGCCCGGATGACGGCGCTCGCCGCCGTCATCCTCGAAATCCGCGGCAGCCCGCAGCGGCTGGATCTTACCGCGACGCGGCGGCTGCACGCCCGGGCGCAGAATGCCGGCCGGCCGGTCTTCCTGCTGCGCCAGGCCGGCGAGGCAGAGCCTACGGCGGCACCCGTTCGCCTCATCCTGTCGGCGGCGCCGTCGGCATCCCGCGAAACGATCGCCGGGCCACTTGCCGGCTCGATCGGCCGTCCCGCCTTCACCGTCAGCATCGGCAAGAGCCGCACGGCCTTGCCAGGACAATTCACACTGGAGTGGAACCCCGATGAACACAGTTTCGAAGAAAGAAGGGGCGAGGAAAGAAGGGCAGCGAATTCTGTCCCTGTGGTTCCCGCATCTCGCCGCGGAAAGGGTCCTGCGGCAGCGTCTGGGGCGGTCCTGGCGTTCCCGGCCGTCGGATCACCTGCCGCTGGTGATCAGCCATCGCCAAGCGAACGCGCAGCGCATCGCCGCCCTCGACGAGCGGGCTGAGGCGCTTCATCTGAAGCGCGGCATGGGCATAGCCGACGCGCGCGCCATGCATCCGTCGGTCGACGTCGTGGAAGCCGATCCCGAGGCCGACCGCCGCCTGCTCGAAAGCCTTGCCGACTGGTGCGACCGCTACACCCCGCTGGTGGCGCTCGACGCAGCCGATGGCCTGTTCCTCGACGTCACCGGCTGCACCCATCTTTTCGGCGGCGAACGCTCGATGCTGGACGACATCCTGTCGCGCTTTTTCCATCAAGGCTTCGATGTCCGCGCCGGCCTTGCCGCCACACCAGGTGCTGCCTGGGCGGCAGCGCGGTTTGCCAGTGACCGCATCGTCCCCGGTGGCGAGGAGGAAGCGCTTCTCGCACCCTTGCCACTGGCGGCGCTGCGCATCGAGCCTGATATCCGCGCCAGCCTGGAAAGCGTCGGTCTGCGCACGGCGGGCGCCGTCATGGCAGCCCCCCGCGCGCCGCTCGCCCGCCGCTTCGGCGTATCCCTGCTTTTGCGTCTCGACCAGGCGCTCGGCCGCCTCGACGAGGCGGTGTCGCCGCGCCTGCCGGTCGCGCCGCTTTCGGTCGAACGCCACCTCTCGGAGCCCATCATGCTGACCGACGAAATAGAGCGGCTGGTGAAAATGCTAGCGACGACTCTGAAGGTGGATCTCGAGCGCCGCGGTGAGGGCGCAAGAAGGCTGGCGCTGCTGCTCTTCCGCGTCGACGGCGCCGTCAGCCGCATCGCCGTCGGCACGTCGCGGCCGTTGCGCGAGCCGCTGCTGATCCAAAAATTGTTTCATGAAAGGCTTGCCGCGCTCGAGCAGGACATCGATGCCGGCTATGGCTTCGATCTCGTGCGCCTCTCGGTCCTGTCGGCCGCGGCCTTCGACATGCAGCAGGCGGATCTCGCCGGCGAGACGCGCGATGACGGCGCCGATATCGCCCTTTTCGCCGACCGCATCCGCGCCCGGCTCGGCGACAGCGCGGTTTTGAAGCCGGTTGCCGTCGAGAGTCATCTGCCCGAGCGCGCCGTCGCCACGCTTCCCTTCGCGGAAGCGCCGCAAAGGGTCTCTCCGCCGAAGAAGCCGGGCAAGATACAAGACACGCCATCCAGGCCTGTCTTTCGGCCGGAACGGCCGATCCGGCTGTTCCGTTCGCCCGAGCCGATCGAGGTGCCGGCCACCGAAATGCCTGAGGGACCGCCGATGAATTTCCGCTGGCGGCGGGCTCTCTACCGGGTCGCACGCGCCGAAGGGCCCGAACGCATCGCCCCGGAATGGTGGCGGGAGGCGGCGGGGCAGGAAGACGCGCCGACCCGGGATTATTTCCGCATCGAGGATAGCGACGGCCGCCGTTACTGGCTCTACCGCCAGGGCCTCTACGGCGCCTCTCAAGTCCCGCCGCGCTGGTTCATGCATGGGGTCTTCGCATGAACGCGCTGGCGGCCGTTCCCTATGCCGAATTCGGCATCCAATCGAATTTCTCGTTCCTGCGCGGCGCCTCGAAACCGGAGGAGCTGGTGGTCGCGGCGAAGTTTTTGGGATTCTCGTCGCTCGGGCTTGCCGACCGCAACACGGTGGCCGGTGTCGTGCGCGCCTGGCAGCAGGCCAAGGTGGAAGGACTATCCTATCATCCCGGCTGCCGTCTGGTTTTTTGCGACGGCACGCCTGATGTTCTCGCCTATCCGCAGAACCGCAAGGGCTGGGGCCATCTGTGCCGCATGCTGACGCAAGCCAATATGCGCGACGAAAGCGAAAAGGGCGCACCGCTTCTCTATCGCGACGACCTTTTCGAATGGGGCGATCTCATGTCGCTGGCGATCCTGCCGGACCTGTCGGCGCCGGCGGAGGATGATCTCAGGCTGATTAGCCGGCTCAAGGATCGCTTCGGCAAGAACCTGCGGCTTGCCGTTTCGCCGGACTATCACGGCAACGACCGCTTCCGCATCGAGCAGGCAGTTGCCATGGCTGAGGCATCGGGCATTCCGCTGATGGCGACCAACGACGTTCTTTACCATACGTCCGAACGGCGCCGGTTGCAGGACGTGCTGACGGCGATCCGCCTCAACGTGCCTATTGCCGAAGCGGGGCTGGAACTGGCGGCCAATGCCGAGCGCCATTTGAAGCCGCCAATGGAGATGGCGCGGCTTTTCCGCAGGCATCCGCAGGCACTGGCGGAAACGCTGCGCTTTGCCGGCGAATTGAGCTTCTCTCTCAGTGACCTCCAATACAATTATCCCGACGAACCGACGGAATCCGGCCTCGGGCCACAGGCCGAGCTGGAAAGGCTGGCTCGAGAGGGAGCCGCGATACGCTATCCCTCAGGCGTTCCCGCCTATGTGACAAAGCGCATCCGGGAAGAGCTCGCTTTGATCGAGCGCCTGAATTACGCGCGCTACTTCCTGACTGTCTACGACATCGTCAAATTCGCCCGCAGCCAAGGCATACTCTGCCAGGGACGCGGCTCCGCGGCCAACTCGGTGGTCTGCTATTGCATCGGCATCACCGAAGTGGGGCCTGAGCGGATCGACTCGCTTTTCGAGCGCTTCATTTCCGAGGAAAGAAACGAGCCACCCGACATCGATGTCGATTTCGAGCATGAAAAGCGCGAAGAGGTCATCCAGTACATCTATTCCAAATACAGCGCCAAGCGCACCGCGCTTGCCGCGGCCGTCGTCAGCTACCGGGGCCGGTCGGCGATGCGCGAAGTGGCCAAGGCGATGGGCCTGTCGGATGATGTCCGGAGCGCTTTGTCCAGCTCGATCTGGGGTTGGTCGACCTCGGAGCTCGGCGAAAAGGAGACCAGGGCCGGCGGGCTCGATCAGACCAATCCATCGACAAGGCATGTGATCGAATGCGCCAACGAGATCATGGGCTTTCCCCGTCATCTGTCGCAGCATGTCGGCGGCTTCGTCATCACCAGGGACCGGCTCGACGAGATCGTGCCCATCATCAAGACGGCGATGGACGAGCGCAAGATGGTTGAGTGGGACAAGGACGATCTCGACGCGGTGAAGATCCTCAAAGTCGACGTGCTGGCGCTCGGCATGCTGACCTGCCTGCAGCGCGCCTTCACCCTACTCCAGGATTATTATCCTGATGAGCGGGACGAGTATGGCCAACCCTATGTGTTGGCCACCCTCCCTGCCGAGGACAAACATGTCTACGACATGATCTGCCGTGCCGACACGATCGGCGTCTTCCAGATCGAATCCCGCGCCCAGATGTCGATGCTGCCGCGCCTCAAGCCGAAAACATTCTATGACCTCGTCATCGAAGTGGCGATCGTGCGGCCAGGCCCTATCCAGGGCGACATGGTCCACCCCTACCTACGCCGCCGGCAGGGCAAGGAAAAACCCGAATATCCCAAGCCGGAACTGGAAGAGATACTCGGCAGGACGCTGGGCGTGCCGCTGTTTCAGGAACAGGCGATGAAGATTGCCATCGTCGCCGGCGGCTTCAGACCGGGCGAGGCCGATGAACTGCGCCGCGCCATGGCCACTTTCAAGCGCACCGGCACGATCGGCAATTATCGCAAGCGGATGGTCGATGGCATGGTTTTGCGGGGTTACGAAAAGGACTTCGCCGAGCGTTGCTTCAAGCAGATCGAGGGGTTTGGCGAGTATGGCTTTCCTGAAAGCCATGCCGCCTCCTTCGCCCTGCTGGTCTATGCCTCCTGCTGGTTCAAGACCTTCTATCCCGACGTGTTCTGTGCCGCGATCCTGAATTCCCAGCCGATGGGGTTTTATCAGCCGGCTCAGCTTGTCCGTGATGCGCGCGACCATGGCGTCGAAATCCGCGAGGTCGACGTCAATTTTTCCGGTTGGGATTGCGCGCTGGAGGAAGAGCCTTTCGATCCGGCCCGCATCCTTGAACGCCATACCCAGATGCGCGGTGTTATCCGGACCAATCATGCCGTCCGGCTGGGTTTCCGCCAGGTCAAGGGCCTATCGAAGGAGCGCATGGAGGTGTTTGTCGCCAGACGTGGTGACGGTTACGCAACCGTTCGCGATGTCTGGCTGCGCTCGGGCCTCTATGTCGATGAGATCGAGAAGCTGGCGCAAGCCGACGCGTTCCGTTCGCTCGGCCTCGACCGCCGCGACGCCCTGTGGGCCGTCCGCGCGCTCGACGGCAAGAGTGCCGCCGAGACCTTGCCGCTGTTCGACCGGCCGGCGATCCGTTTGCGCGACCTCGAGCCCGAAACCCGGCTCCCGACAATGCCGCTCGGCGAGCATGTCGTCCACGACTACCGTTCGCTCGGCCTGTCGCTGAAGGCGCATCCGCTTGCCTTTCTGCGCCAGCGGCTGGATCGCTCCGGCGTCACGCCCAATGCGCGCCTCCCCTCCGTGCCGGATGGCAGGCGGGTCTCCGTCGCCGGCCTGGTGCTCGTGCGGCAGCGCCCAGGCACTGGCAAAGCGATTTTCCTGACACTGGAAGATGAGCATGCCGTCGCCAACGTCATTTTTTGGGAAAGAACCTTCAATCGCTACCGACCCATTGTCATGGGGGCGCGGTTCGTTCGTGTCACCGGCAAACTGCAGTCGGAATCGAACGTCATCCATATCGTCGCCGAGAAGATCGAGGATTTGACGCCCTGGCTGTCCGTGCTTTTGGAGGAGAAGCCCGATGTACCTGTCGTGCAAAGCGACCGGCAGGATATCGCAACGCTATCGGGGAAGGCAGAAAGGGTCATGCCCAAGGGGCGCAATTTTCAATAGAGGATACCGGTGCGGCGGTGCACAATCTTGCGAAATGTCGGCGCGAAAGATCACTACAGTTCAGGACGGTCCGCCCAGGCGCGGCGGCGGCAATCCGTCGTCGAAGGGGAGCGAGCGCGCCTCCGAAGGCAGCATGATCGGGATGCCGTCACGCACCGGATAGGCAAGCCGTGCGATCCTCGAGATGAGCTCGCCGCGCTCCGGATCCCAGGTAAGCGGGCCCTTGGTCAGCGGGCAGGCCAGCAATTCCAGCAGCTTGGGATCGACATTGGCCTTCTTTCCGTCACGCCCATCCACCATTCGGCCCGTCCTCTCACCAGCATTTAAGCTTCGCGCGGCTCTTCCTTCTCCCCTTGTGGGAGAAGGTGGCCGAGCGAAGCTCGGTCGGATGAGGGGTGTTCCGGCTTGGCACCCGCCGCAATCCGTCCAGCACCCCTCAACCGTCTTGGCGCTGCGCGCCAATCCACCTTCTCCCACAGGGGGAGAAGGAAGAGCCACCTATTGCAAGCTCGACCCGAAATCCTCGTTTTCGCGGGCCAGCGCCATTTCGGTGATGGCGATCAGCGTTTCGGCGCGTGTCTTCAGGTCCGCCGCTTCGAGCAACGCCTGTTTCTCGGCCGGCCCGTAGGGAGCCATCATCGACAGCGCATTGACCAGCATGGCATTTTCGGCACGGCTGACACTTTCCCAGTCGGCTTCAAGATCGTTGGCCTGCAAATAGGCGCGAAACGCCTTGAGCAGCGCCGGCCGGTCGATCCCGGCCTCTGCCTGATCTTCATCGAGATCGGTGAGAAAGGGCGCAAACCGACACTGGCGGAAGGGCGTCTTGACCGCGAGCTCCTGCACGATACGGAACCGGCACACACCTTGCAGCGAAATCAGGTAACGGCCGTCGCCGCTCTCGGAAAGCGCGATGATGCGTCCGGCGCAGCCGACATTGCAAAGCTCCGGCTCGCCATCGGCACGCCGCGCACCGTCGAGGCTGGGCTGTATGACACCGATCAGCCGCGATCCGGCGATCGCCTCATCCACCATTTCCAGATAACGCGGCTCGAAGATGTTGAGCGGCATGCGGCCTCCCGGCAGCAGCAATGCGCCTTCAAGCGGAAAGATCGGCACCGTCGACGGCAAATCCGTATCGAGCCGGTAATGCGCGTTTCCCGCCTGCACTTCAGTCCTCCGCTCGCTTCATTGAGAAGCGCATCAAATCCGTCCACCCCATCGCAACTTGACGCGTAAATCGTCAGGAAGCGAAAAACGGATCGGTCTGGCCCCTAATCTGGCGCAGCCGCAGCCGACAGCAAGGCCATCAGGCAAAAACAGTCCATGCCGCGCTCAGGCAAACAGCAGCGATGACAATTTGCGCCGCGCCGCCAGCGTTGCTTCGTCGGTCATGCCCCATGCCTCGAAGAATTGTAGCAATTGCGTCTTGGCGCCGTCGTCGTTCCACGAGCGATCGGCCTTGACGATCGCCAGCAGATTGTCGGCCGCCGCCATGCGGTCGCCGTTGGCGTTCTGGATCATGGCAAGATCGAACCGTGCCTGGTGGTCCCCGGGGTTCTCAGCCAGGCGCCGCTCGAACTCCGCCGGATTGCCAAGAGCTGCCGCCTGCGCGGCAAGCGCCATCTTGGCGCGCACCGCGGCGAGCGGCGGCGCATCCTTCTTTGCTTCCGGCGCCCGGGCCAGCACGGCTTCGGCGCCCTCGGCATCGCCGGCCTCGAACAGCAAATCGCCAAGCCCGGCAATCGCCTCGATCGTCTCCGGCGCCTGTTCCAGGATCGCGTCATAGATATCTGCCGCGGTCTGCACATCGCCGGCGTCGCGCGCCTCCGCGGCCGCGGCAAGCGCCTCGGCCACCTGCGGCGCACCATTGTTCTTGCCGCCGACCTTCTCGATGAACGCGGCGATCTGGCTCTCGGGGATGGCGCCCATGAAGCCGTCGACCGGTTGGCCATCCCTAAAGGCAATGACCGCTGGGATCGACTGGATGCCAAGCTGGCCGGCGATCGAAGGATGGTCGTCGATGTTCATCTTGACCAGCTTGACCTTGCCGCTGGCGGCCGTGACCGCCTTTTCCAGCAGCGGCGTCAGTTGCTTGCAGGGCCCGCACCATGGTGCCCAGAAATCGACCAGCACCGGCTGACGGCGCGACTCCTGGATGACGTCGGCGGCAAATGCGGCGGTCGTCGTGTCCTTGATGAGGTCGACGGCGACAGGCGGCTCGCCAAGCGCGACTTTCGCGGGAGTGGCCTCGGTGCCGCCATACTGCACCGTGGTGGCATACTGCCCGCCATTGCTGCCAAATGGGCCGCCAAATTGATTGTTGTCGCTCATCTCGTCACCCTTTCGGTCGCGCCGCCGGCCACCGGCCCGGCGCGACGTCTAGATTCCTCACTTAGAAGTCGGTTTTGTCGTCATCCATGTGGCGATCATCCCGTGACTTTCAAGATAACAGCATCATGCCCGGTTGCCTCGACGAATTTGACGAGGTCGGCGGCGGCGATCGACGTCGTTGCCTCGTTGGTCAGCGGATGCGCGTTGATGATGGCATGGCCCATCAGCTCCTGGTCGAGAACGACCTTGACCCGCCGCTCGGTATCGTTGATCACGCCGAACACCGTGACCGCGCCCGGAAGGACGCCGAGAAGCTCCATCAGCATCTCCGGCTTGCCGAAAGACACGCGCCCGGCAGCCCCGATCACGTGGTGGATCTGCTTGAGATCGACCACCGCCTCCTCGCCGACGCTGACCAGGAAGAAATTGTCCTTCCTATCCCTAAGGAACAGGTTCTTGGTGTGCCCACCGGCGATTTCTCCCCGCAGCGCCTGCGAATCGGCGACCGTGAACAGCGGCGGATGACGCAGGGTCGAGACCTCGATCCCAAGATCGGCGAGAAAGGCAAAGAGCTCGGCTTCGGTTTTCGGCATGTTATTTCTTGTGGGGCTGCTTGTTGTCGCGGTTGGATCATGCCGTTTACGGCCAATGACGCGGCCGAGACAAGACCGTTGCGCAGCGAGGCTGCCGATTCCGTTGCTATCCACGCTACCGAAGGCTCGTTCACGTCGCCGGGTGCGGCCAAAAAACCTGCGATTTCCCTGTTGCAATCGCCGCGCCCTTCAGCCATATAGGCGCGGCTTGCGGCCAAAAAGCCGCGCGAGCGGGTGTAGCTCAGGGGTAGAGCACAACCTTGCCAAGGTTGGGGTCGAGCGTTCGAATCGCTTCACCCGCTCCAGTTTCTCTCAGGGAATCAAGCGATTAAATCGGCCGCCTTCGGGCGGCCGATTTGCTTTGTGGCCCTGTGTCGCGACCATGTCGCCACGGTGAGCTTTTCGTGCCAAAATCGGCGACGTATCGTCATCCATCTTTTCGCCTGGACCAGTTCAATCATAGATTGCCTTCATCTGAAGATGGGCCGTCAGTCTCACGCGGTGGTACTTTTTCGTTGACAGCCCGGAACGCTGAAAGGCGACCGCACCGGACAGCACTCGATCCGCATTAATAACCAATTCCGTGTCTGCTTTCGGTGGGTAGACGGCAACGCCGAGGACGTTGAAATCGCCGATTGCCATTGACGACCAAGAGTGGGGACGACCAAGAGTTGGAGATCTGCAATGCTACACTTTACTTCGCCGATCCACCCTGGCGAAATCTTGCGGGAGGAGTTTCTTGCCCCTCTGGGTCTGAAGCCTTACACGCTCGCCAAAAAGCTCCATGTGCCACGGACCAGGATTGAGCGCCTTGTGGCCGAAGTGACGCCCGTCACTCCCGACACTGCGCTTCGCCTTGCCAAGTTCTTCAATACGACGCCTCAGTTCTGGATGAACATGCAGGCCGCGTTTGACCTCACTATGGAAGCTGACGCGAAAAAGGAAGAGATCGCAGCGATTGACAGCTACGCCGAAGCGCCGCCTGCAGCTTAGCAGCAGGCGGACATCTTCGGCCGCCATATACGCCATTGATGAGAACCCGCTCGCCAGCTTGGGAACCGCATCGGTAGTCGGTCATTATATCGAGGAGCCGGCGGCTCCCCCCGTTCGGATGGAGAAATCATGCTGCGGATACCGATTGCTTTGTCTTTTCTTCTTGCCTTCAGCGCGCCCTCGACCACCTTCGCGCAGGACCCTTCCAAGAGCATAGAGAGTCAAACAGGCCGCATTGCTGTCGAGACCTTTGCCGAAGGGCTCGAACATCCCTGGGGCGCGACCTACCTGCCCGACGGCACGCTGCTGGTCACCGAGCGTCCGGGGCGCCTGCGGCTCGTCTCGACCGACGGGGCCGTTTCCGATCCGATCGACGGTGTGCCGGACGTCCTCGCCGACGGACAAGGCGGCCTGCTGGATGTGGCGCTCGATCCGGACTTCGCCAACAACCGGACGGTTTATCTCTCCTATTCGGAGCAGCGGAGCGGCGGCGCGGCCACGTCCGTCGGCCGTGGACGCCTGAACGAGAACGGGAGCGCGCTTTCGGGCTTCGAAGTGATCTTCCGGCAGGAACCAGCCGTCTCGAGCCGGCACCATTTCGGTTCCCGCCTGGTGTTCGCGCCGGACGGCAAGCTCTTCGTTACGCTCGGCGAGCGCGGCAAGGCGCAACAGGCGCAGGACGCGAGCAATCATCTCGGGACGGTCGTCCGCATCAATCCCGATGGTTCTGTGCCTGACGACAATCCCTTCGTCGGCAAGGACGGCGCCGACGAGATATGGTCCTACGGCCATCGCAATGTGCAAAGCGCAGCGATCCATCCCGAAACCGGCGTGCTCTGGACGGCGGAAATGGGGCCGCGCGGCGGCGATGAGCTAAACATTCCGGAAGCCGGCAGGAATTACGGCTGGCCCGTGGTCAGCTGGGGGCGGCACTATTCGGGCAAACGCATCCCCGATCCATCGACACGGCCGGAGTTTGCCGGCTCCATCCATAGCTGGACACCGGTCATCTCGCCTTCCGGCATGACCTTCTACACCGGCGACATGTTTGCCGATTGGCGAGGCGACCTCCTGATTGGCGGACTGTCCGCGGCAGGCATCGTTCGTGTCAGAATTGACGGCGAGCAGTTCGCCGGCGAGGAAGTCCTCGCTCTCGGCAGCCGCGTCCGAGACGTGGTGCAGGCTCCCGACGGCGCGGTAATGGCGTTGACCGACGAGCCAGCGGGAAGGATATTACGACTGGCGCCGGCAGCGTCGCAGTGATCCCATGCGGCGCGACAGGAGCGGCACTTCGCGCGCCCGGCGTTGGCGGTCCTTTTGCAGAGATCGTCGGGGTTAAAACGCAATAGGCGGCAAGAACCGCCAGTGGTTCCTACCCTCGCACCGCAGCCAGCCGCGATGTGTATCGCGTGATCGCGGAGGATTGCGTCTACGCGCTCCCATCGATTTCGCTATCTCGCTTTGCTGGCTTGTGACCAGCAAGCGTTTGTTCGCCGCGCAATACGCCCCGGATAGAGTTAGGACTTTTGCTTTTCAATCTCGGACCAAGGTCCCTTGCGGACGGCTGTATTTAAACGAAACTGGCTAAATAGTGGACCTTCATATTAGAGAGTCCTCACATTTATGATCCAGAACCAACCTGGCGGGACGGCGATTCGTAAGGAGAAACCATGAAAACTCGAACCAGTCTGTTCGCAACGGTCGCCGCTCTCGCCCTTGTCGCGTCTCCGGTCTTCGCCGGACCCGGCGGCAATGGCGGCGGGCACGGTAACGGCGGAAGCAACGGCAACGGCGGAAACTCTGGCGGGGCCGGATCGCAGGGACACGGAGCCGCAACTTCTGCGGCGGCTAAGGATAAGACGACGAGCGGAATTGCTCATGCGATGGCTGTCGTTTCGACGACGCCGGCCTCACCGCAGGCCACCCTATCCTTGCAGGCAGCCTTGGACAAGTTCCTGGCAAGAGAGGCCGACCCGGCAGAGTCTTCCGACGACACATCCGGCGAAATTCCTGACGCAGCCGAATAAAATTGCAATTCGTGCGTCCGCGGCGGCGCACCGCAACTATCGAAAATTCTTGCCCGGCTGGCGGGCCTTCATCCGTTTGGCCGATGCCATGGATCAAGGAAGAGCCCACATTGAGCCCAGATCCTCGGGGATCGCTGGACGGTCCTGCCCCTACAGACTGTCCAGAGAGCACCACCGGCTCCGGCCGGTGGTGCGTTTTTGCGTGGGCGCTCAACTGCGCCAGCGGGGACTGGCACGGCATCGACTTTCAAAGGCCGGCCCTCGATGCCAGATAGGGGGCCAGGGCAAGCGAATAGCTGGCCGTCAAATGGTGAAGGTCGCGCCAGACGATGATGTTGCCGGCGACTGCGGGACATAGGAGCGGGCCGCATATGGCATCGGTCATATCCACGAAGACCACATTCTTCTGCGACTTTGCTGCCAAGGCAAACGTGCTGTTCGATTCGACTTCACTGCGCTTGGTGAAGCATTTGGCCGGCGTGGTGCTCAAGCAATCGCCGGGATCGAATTTGATATAGGGTGTGTTGCGAATCGCGACGATTTGCGAGCCTGTTTCCACCAGCTCGCTCCAGACGCTCCGCAGGCCCTCGAGCATCTGTTCTTGTGGCACTGTGCCGTAGCCGGATTGACTGGTAAATATCAGATCCGGCTTCAGTTTGATGATCTCGGCGAGCACGTTCTCCCGCCATTCGGCACAAGACACGTAGGGTTTGCCATAGGCGACGATCGGGACACGGCTGAATGGACAGGCGGACTTTGTAAACGTGACCAGCTTGAGCTTGCGGCCCATGGCAATCCTGTCCAGCGCCGGGATCCATTGGGCGGCGTGAGAATCCCCCACAAGCACGATGGCCCTCGCACCGGCCGGATCGCCGAGAGAGCATCTCAATGGTTCTGCGCCTTCCTCCTGGTGGCACTTCGATAGATACGCAATCGGCAAATCCCGCTTCAACCGGGCAAGGGGAGGAAGGAGATCCACGCCGTCGGGAACGGGAGCGTCGATGAGCAGCGCAGCCGGACCAGGATAGGAAGGCGTCCCGATCAAGGCCGTGTCGATGCTTTCGGTGCGCAGCGAATAGAGCAGGCCGCCGGACACCGCCACACAAGCAAGTATCGCAAAAGTGCCGTATCCCAGCGGTTTCCATTCGACACGGGCGCGAGCCTCTCGATATCGTTGTTCCACATATCGATAAGACAAGTCCGATAGTGCGGTGGTCAGCACAATCAGCCCAAGACCGTTGACCAGCGACACGGAGTAGCCCTGCGCCAGAAAGAAAATGATCAGTGGCCAGTGCCACAGATAGATCGAGTACGACCGGTCGCCGATGAAGCGAAGCATTTTCGAATCAAGCCCGCGAAACCGACCGCGTTCAACCTCGCCGGCCAGGATGACAAGAACGGTAGCGAGGGTCGGCAGCAAGGCGCTTGCGCCTGGGAAAGGCGTTGACGCGGAGAACAACAGGGCGGATGCGAGGATGCCTGCCACGCCCGCCGCCGCCAATGACTGTCGTGCGAACGCTCCCAGTCGAAACCCGTGTCCGGTGAGGGCCAACAGCCCTCCCAGCGCCAATTCCCATATGCGCGTTTGGGTCACGAAATAAGCCTGGGCAGGGTCCATCTCGGTCAAGATCACCGACGCGATCAGCGACCCGGCGAAAACGAGCGACAATGCCCCGATCAATGAAAGTCTCAGCGGGAATCCCTGGCGACGCGCCAGCCAGATCGCCGCAACCATGAGGAGCGGCCAGACGATGTAGAACTGCTCTTCTATCGAGAGCGACCAGTAATGCTGTACCGGGCTCGGCAGGCTGTCGGCATCGAGATAGCTGACGGCGATCGAGGCCAGCCGCCAGTTCTGGACATAAAGGGCGCTGGCACCGATCTGGTTGGCTGTTTCCTCCCAGCGCGCCTTCGAGAGGAAAAACAACGTTCCGCACAGCGTCACAAGCAGCACCAGGGTTGCTGCTGGCAGAAGCCGCCGGATTCGCCGGGAATAGAATTCGATCAGCGAGATCCGGCCGTCGCGCACTGCTGTTCGCGCAAGCAAGCCTGTGATGAGATAGCCCGAAATAACGAAAAAGACGTCGACGCCGACATATCCGCCGGGAAGAACATCCGGCCACAGATGAAAAACCACGACCAGAGCGACCGCGAGACCACGCAGCCCCTGTATATCCGGCCGAAACCGAGGTCCCTCGCGCACTGGCTGAAAACTGTCCCGCAATTCCGAACGGCCTGTCTCAAGAGAAATGTCGGACCGCAAACGTCAGACCACATCACGGGTCATTAGACGATATCAAAACCCGCTGGCGGCCACCATACCGCCGCACGCACCAAACGCGACGCACTGGAAGGGCCAGCGGCGTCAGTTCCGGGGAACCGCGAACATGTCGAAATTCTTCTTCCTGCCGAGATCGTTTTCGGTGAGTTTCGGACCGAACAGCGTCGTCGGCCCCACCAAGTGGACATCGTAGCCCTTGTCGGCAAAGAACCGGCGCATCCGCACCCGCTCGTCCATCGAAAGATTGTGATTGACCTCGGACTTGATGTAGGGCCGGCATTCGTCGATCAGCGCGCCGATCGAGATCAAAACCGACAGATCATGCTGCTCCACATCGGTCTTGATGTAGCGCAGGCGCTTGATGCGCTGGCCGAGCCGGGCACGGATCAACGGCTCAATTCGCCGTCCCTCGACCGGGATACTGAAAGCGCTCCCGTGCTTCCACCGCGACACGCCGGTGTGGTCGCCGCCGTTCTCAAATCCCGGGTTGCCGTAGTCGAAGACGAACGACCCATCTTCCGGCGTCGCCGCGTAAGGAATCGGAAAAATATTCAGTCTGCAAGGGTTGAGCGCGGCATTGGCGCCGAGGATCGTGAAGGCAAAAGGGTTCGGCTCGAAAGCGAGGACCAGGCCCTGCGGCCCGCAGGCGAGGGCGATCGGTATCGTGCTGTCGCCAACCTGGGCACCAACGTCGATCGCCACGTCGCCATCGCTCAGGAACGTCCGCAGGTCATCGACTTCGCCCTGGGTGAGATCGAGGTCTGCCCCGCGCGGGTTCTTCCAGCGAGCGAATTCAATCTTCCCGTCTTTCGGGAGATCGATGACTTGTATCGAGTGGCCGTAAACGCGTGTTCTTGGCTTCAATCCAAGCAGATAGAAATATTCTTTTAGTCTCACCCCTTGCTGATAACGCAAACCAGGACGGCATTTCAACCCGGGACTATCTGACGCCAGCGCCTCTGCGAAAATCCGACGGCGACATGCCGGCCAGCTTGCGGAACGACTTGTTGAAGGCGCTGAGCGAGCCGAAGCCGGAGTCCATCGCGACGCGCAGCACGTTGGCATCCTGGTGCATCAGCAGCGCCTGGGCGTAGCTGAGCCGCAACAGGTTGACATATTCGTTGAGCGTCATGCCGGTCGATTTTTTGAAGATGCTCATGGCGTATTTGGGATGGATATCGGCCGTCGCCGCGATGTCCACACAGTCGATCTCGTAGAGGAAATTCTCCGCTATGAAGTCGCACATGCGCCCGACATTGCGCAGGGATTGCTGATCGAACGGATTGCCTGCTTCCTGCTCGATCGAGGTTTCGGGTGCGAGCCGGTAGGGCTCGAACCGCACCCGCTCCAGCCGCAGCAACAGCTCGTTCACGGCGTGCTCGGCCTTGGCTGGATCGCCTGACCGGACATAGCGGTTCCAGCGCTCGAAATTGTCGCTGTCGGACCGGTCGGTGGCATTGGTCACCAATGTCGCGCCCGTCATCAGCCGGTTGCGAATATCAGCGGGCAAATGCAGCCGGAAGAAATGCACCAGTGGCAGATGCGCGCCGGCGAAGACGGCATCGTCCGATGCATCGATCATCTGATGCGGCAGGCCGCCCCAGAACAGGCACATGTCGCCGGCCGAAAGCGAGATTTCGTGATCGTTCATGCGGTAGTGGACAGTGCCGCACATGATGAAGTTCACCTCGACCTGGGCATGCCAATGCGGCTTGAGCATCACCAGGGGATGATTGTGAAACGTCTGCAGGAGCAGCGGCAGGCCCTCCACGCTGCTGGCGCCAGGCTGGTAAAACGGTCTTTCCGGCATCTTACTTTCCGCCAATTCTTTATTCCCTTTGTCGCGGACAAGCCTTCGCCAGTGCCTAGTCTAGCCATGCTCGCGAAGAGAGAGCAAATGAAATGGGAGGATTTCGATGCGCACCACATTGACCTGCGCCGCGCTCGCGCTTGCCCTGGGCTCAGCCCCGGCCTTTGCGCAGTCCGGCGAAATCACGATCTGGAGCTGGAACGTCGCCGCTTCATCGCTGAAGGCCACTATAGAAGGCTTCAACAAGCAGTTCCCCGACGTCAAGGTCACGGTCCAGGATCTCGGCAACCAGCCGACCTACGACAAGTCGATAGCCGGCTGCGCCGCCGGCGGCGAGGGACTGCCTGATATAGTGACGATCGAGAACGGCGAGGCCGAGAACTACTGGAGCCAGTTCCCTGACTGCTTCGTCGACCTTCACACGCTGGGCTACACGGCCGAAGACCAGGCAAAATTCCCAGATTTCAAACGCACCGAGCTCGAAGTGGAAGACAAGGCCTATGCGATGCCATGGGATTCGGGCCCGGTGGCGATGTACTATCGCCGCGACTTCTACGAGAAGGCCGGCGTCGATCCCGCGTCGATCAAGACCTGGGACGATTTCATTGCCGCCGGCAAGAAGATCCAGGACGCCAATCCCGGCGTGACGATGACCAACGCCGATTTCAACGGCGACTCCGAATTCTTCCGCATGATCGCCAACGAGCAGGGCTGCGCCTATTTCGCCGCCGATGGGCAGTCGATCACCGTCAATCAACCGGCCTGTGTGGCGTCGATGACCAAGATCAAGGAGATGAAGGACGCCGGCATCATCACCTCGGCCGACTGGAGCACCAAGATCACCAACAACACCGCCGGCACTGTCGCCACCCAGATGTATGGCGGCTGGTATGAGGGCACCATACGCACCGAATCGCCCGACGGCAGCGGCAAATGGGGCGTCTACCTGATGCCGAGCCTCACCGCCGACGGCCCGCGCGCCGCCAATCTCGGCGGTTCGTCGCTTGCCATCACATCGGTGTCCAACAACAAGGAGGCAGCCTACGCCTACCTGAAATACTCGCTTGCGACCAATGAGGGCCAGATAGCGATGCTGAAGGGTTTTGGCCTCGTGCCGTCTCTGATCTCGGCCCTCGATGACCCCTATGTCTCCGAAGGCCAGCCCTATTGGGGCGGCCAGCCGGTGTGGAAGGATATCCTCGGCACCTTGCCCAAGGTCGTCCCGAGCCGCGGCACGCCGTTCCAGAGCGACGCGGAGATCATCGTCCGCGCGGTGCAGACCAAATATCTGGGCGGCGGCTATCCCGATGCCAAGGCAGCGCTCGACGATGCCGCAAGCCAGATCGCCTCGGCGACCGGCCTGCCGGTCGAAGAGTGATCTTCACGCGGCTCTTCCTTCTCCCCTTGTGGGAGAAGTGTCGCCGAAGGCGACGGAGTGTTGGACGGATCGCCGACGCTGAGTTTCTTCCGGCACCCCTCAACCGTCTTGGCGCTGCGCGCCAATCCACCTTCTCCCACAAGGAGGGCTTTGCACGGGGAGCGAAGTGGATTTCGGTGGTCAGTGAGGGCCTTTTTGAAGGCCGGCAGAGCGGTTTTCCGCGGCCCTTGCGGGGCCTTTGTCGGTTTAGGCAGCCATCCTGCCGGATTGTGGACGCACTCCTCCCTCATGTCCGCCTCTCATCGGGTGGATAGAGGACGCCAATCATGGTGCGCAGATTGTAAGCGCAGGCGGCCAGTATGCACTGCGTGCGGTTGGTGGCGAGGTTGAAGAAGCGCAGGCGTCGCATGCCGTAACGCTCCTTGAACACGGCGAAAGGCCGCTCCACTGCCGCCCGCACCTTGGCGATCAGCCGGTTGCGCAGCTTGTGGCGCGGCGGCAACTCGGGGTGATGCTTGTTGGGCCGCCGCATCAGCCGGTCCTTAATGTTGGCGGCGGCGAGCCGGGCATGGCGGGCGTGGGTGTAATAGGCTTGATCGCCATAGGCCGCCTTCTCGTCGCCGCAGATCAACTGGTCGGCCGGCTCGGTGTCGGTGACCGAGGCGTCGCTCGCCTCGACACGCCGGATCAAGGTGTGCTCCTGGTCGACGCCGATGTGCATCTTGTAGCCGAAGGTGCTCTTCTTGCCCTTCTTGCCCCAACGCGCATCCTTGTCGGCCGACGGCTTGACCGGACCTTGGTGGCCCTTTTTCGGCTGCTTGGGCGGACGGCCACGAGCCTGCAGGAACGTGGCATCGACCAAGGTGCCGCGCTTGACGATCAGGCCCTTCTCCTCCAGCTGACGGTTGATCTCCTCAAAGACCTTGTCGATCAGTCGCTCACGCGTCAGCTCCTCGCGGAAGCGCCACAGTGTCGAATGGTCGGGCGTGCGGTCCGAAAGGCTGAAACCGGCAAAGCGGCGGAACGACAATCGGTCCCGGATCTGCGCCTCAAGCGCCGGATCGCTCAGCCCATGCCACATGCCCAGCAAAAGACAGCGCACCAGCGGTTCCGCCGGATAGCTGGTGTTGCCCGAGCCAGGACCGCTGCGCTGACCCAGCAATGTTCGGATCGGCGCCCAGTCCAGTTCCTTCGATACTAGGTCGAAAATCGTCTCATCCGACGCCGCCAGACCGTCCGCCAGACTCAACTGACCCAAAACACGATCCGCCATCCCGAATCTCCCTGCTCCAACCTTCACCACAGAATCACCGTTCGGCTTCTGTGCAAAGGTCTCACAAGGGGAGAAGGGAAGAGAAAGCGGCGCCGGCTTCGACAGTAGGCCGGTAAACCTAGAAACGGGAGGCGAAGGAGGCAACGATGCGCTATCAGAACGCCACGGCATATCGCTTCCTCGCGCCCTACCTGCTGATCTTCTCGATCTTCTGGCTGTGGCCGATCATCAGCTCGTTCCTGATCTCCTTCCAGGCGACGCGCACCGTGCCGTGGCGGTTCGCCCCCACCTTCAACTGGGGCCGGCTGATCGGCGACCCTGCGTTTTTCAATGCGCTGAAGAACACGCTGCTCATCCTCGTCATCCAGGTGCCGGTGATGATCACTTTGGCGATCATCATGGCTGTGCTTTTGAATTCGCCGCTGCTGAAAGCCCGTGGCCTGTTCCGCTTCGCCTTCTTCGCCCCGGTGGTGGTCGGCGAAGTCGCCTATTCGGCGGTGTTCCGGCTGATGTTCAACCTCGATTACGGCATCATCAACAAGCTGCTGAACAGTGTCGGCCTGCCCCGTATCGACTGGTTTTCCAACGTCACGCCGGCGATGGCGGTCATCATGATCGCGGTGACCTGGCGCTGGGCCGGCTACAACGCCATCATCCTGCTCGCCGGCCTGCAGTCTATCCCCCAGGATGTCTACGAGGCGGCGACGTTGGACCGCGTCAGCAAGCTCAAGCAGTTCTTCTACATCACCCTGCCGCTGCTCAAGCCGATCATCGTGTTCTGCGCCGTGCTGTCGATCATCGGCACCATGCAGCTGTTCACCGAGCCGTTCCTGATCACCGAACGCGGCGGACCGGGCGGCGGCACCGAAACGCTCGGGCTGCTGCTTTACCGCCATGGCTTCAGGTCGCTCAACTTCGGCTACGCCTCGGCCATCGCCTACACCATGGCCGGACTGGCGATCGCCATCTCGCTGGTGCAACTGTGGCTGACGAGGGACCCGAAATGAGCTCGCGTTCCTCTTCAAAACTGGGGCGCAGCATCGCGCTGCATCTCTTCCTGACGCCGCTGGCGCTGATCTGGCTGTTTCCTCTGTGGATGATGGCGATTTTCTCGACCATGCCCGACAGAGGCATCTTCAGCCCCAGCATCGAGCTTTTGCCGCACGGCAGTTTCCTCGACAATGTCAACAATCTGCAGCGCGACACCAATTTCATCGGCGCCATCGGCATCTCCGTCTCGGTGGCGGTGACCTATACGTTCCTGTCGGTGCTGCTCACCTCGATGGCCGGCTGGGCGCTGGCGCGCTACCAGTTCTTCGGCAAGGGCGTGGTCGTCGCCATCATCCTCGGCACCATCACGCTACCCTATGCTGTCGTGCTGATCCCGCAATTCATCATGGTGGCGCGCGACTTCAAGCTCGCCAACACCTGGGTGGCGCTGATCGTGCCGCCGCTCTTCAATTCGCTCGGCGTGCTGTTCATGCGGCAGAGCTTCTCGATGATGCCGGGCGATCTATTCGACGCCGCTCGGGTCGAGGGGGTCAAGGAGTGGCGGATCTTCCTGTTCGTAGCGCTGCCGCTGGCGCGGCCGATGCTGGCGGCGCTCGCCATCATCCTGTTCCTTGCCTCCTGGAACAACTATCTCTGGCCGCTGCTGATCAATTCCAAGCCCGGCGCGATGACGGCGCCGGTGGCGCTCGGCACGCTGATCGGTCTCACCAAAGTGTCGTGGGGCGGCATCATGGCGGGCGCCGTGATGCTCACCGTGCCGATGCTCGTCGTGTTCGTGCTCTTGCAGCGCCATTTCGTCGCCGGCATTGCCGCCGGCGCCATCAAATAGGATCAGCATGGCAGCGGTCACACTCAAAAATGTCGTCAAGCGCTTCGGCGGCTTTCAGATCATTCACGGCGCTGACATCGACGTCAATGACGGCGAATTCGTCGTCTTTGTCGGCCCCTCCGGCTGCGGCAAGTCCACGCTGCTGAGGATGATCGCCGGGCTCGAGGACATCAGCGGCGGCGAGATCGCCATCGGCGGCAAGGTGGTGAACGACGTCGAGCCGGCCGATCGCGGCATCGCCATGGTGTTCCAGTCCTACGCGCTCTACCCGCATATGAGTGTCGAGCAGAATCTGAGCTTCGGGCTGAGGATGAACGGCAACCCGAAGGCCGACACCGAGCGGCGGGTGAAGCGGGCCTCCGAGATCCTGCGCATCGCCGAGCTGATGAAGCGCCGCCCGCGGCAATTGTCGGGCGGCCAGCGCCAGCGCGTCGCCATCGGCCGCGCCATCGTGCGCGAGCCGCAAGTGTTCCTGTTCGACGAGCCGCTGAGCAACCTCGATGCCGAGCTCAGGGTGCAGATGCGGGTCGAGATCTCGCGCCTGCACAAGGAGCTCGGCGTCACCATGATCTATGTGACGCACGACCAGACCGAAGCGATGACGCTGGCCGACAGGATCGTGGTGCTGCGCGACGGCTATGTCGAGCAGATCGGCAGGCCGCTCGATCTTTACAGTGACCCCGACAATCAGTTCGTCGCAGGCTTTGTCGGCTCGCCGAAGATGAACTTCATCAAAGCTCGGGTCCTGGGGCAAAGCGCTTCCGGCGTGACGGTCGAATTGGCAGGCGGGACGCGTCTTACACAGCCGCTGAATGGCCCGGTGCCCGAACCGGGAAGCAAGGTAGTGGTGGGCGTTCGCCCAGAACATTTCGGTCATGCCGGAAAGGGCGATGCCGACCTTTCTGTAACCATCGACGTGGTCGAGCATCTGGGTGGCACGAGCTTTCTCTACACCCGTACTGCGGCTGGCGACGATATCGTCATCCAGCGCGACGCGGCCGAGGTGCCAGAGGCCCCTGAGATCACCGTTTCCATCCGCAAATCTTACTTATTCGACGACAACGGACGGCGGCTGCGCTGACGGCCAGCTCGTCTCAAATCCCAGGAGAATGACAATGACTTCAATCGCGCCCATCCGCTGGGGCATTCTCGGGCCCGGCGCCATCGCCAAGGCCTTTGCCGGCGGCGTGGCACATTCGCGCACCGGCACATTGGTTGCCATTGCCGCGCGCAATCCCGGCAAATCAGGCCTCGCTGAAAACTTCCCCGGCGCCCGCATCCTCGACGGCTACGAGGCTTTGCTCGCGGACCCGAACGTCGATGCGATCTACATTTCGACGCCGCATCCCAGCCACGCCGAATGGGCGATCAAGGCGGCCGAGGCCGGGAAGCATGTGCTTTGCGAAAAGCCGATGGGGCTGACCGCCTTCGAGGCCGATGCGATGATCCATGCGGCGCGCAAGGCCGGTACCTTTCTCGGCGAAGCCTTCATGTATCGGCTGCATCCGCAGACGGCAAAACTGGTCGAGCTGATCAGGTCCGGCGCGATCGGCGAGGTGCGCATGGTGAAGTCGAGCTTCGGCTTCGCCATGCCTGATTTCATGCCGGAGCACCGGCTCTACGCCAACGACCTCGCTGGCGGCGGCGTTCTGGACGTCGGCGGCTACCCCGTTTCGATGGCGCGGCTGATTGCCGGGGCGGCGGTCGGAACGCCCTTCGCCGAGCCGGACAAGGTGGTCGGCGCTGCGCATCTCGGCCAGTCCGGCGTCGACGAATGGGCCTCGGCGCTCCTGCATTTTCCCAGTGGCATCGTCGCCGAAGTTTCCTGCGGCATTTCGCTGGCGCAGGACAATGTCCTGCGCATCCTCGGCACCAAGGGTCGCATCGAGGTCGCGGATTTCTGGTATGCGAGCGGCAGGGAAGGCGGCACCGGCGAAATCCGCATCATCCGGCCGGGCGGGGAGGAGGTGGTCGAGGTCAGGGAAGACCGCCGGCTCTACGCTTTCGAGGTCGACGCCGCCGGCGAGGCCATCCTGGCCGGGAAGCAGGAGTTTGCCTGGCCGGGCATGGGCTGGGCCGACAGTCTCGGCAATCTGCGCGTGCTCGACAAATGGCGCGCCGCGATTGGCCTCGAATACGAGATCGAGAAGCCCGAAAAACGCCTCAACACCATCTCCGGTCGGCGGCTGCGCGCCGGCGGCACCGCGATCCCGAAGCGCGAAATTCCGGGCCTGCCGCGGCCGGCCTCGTGCCTGGCGCTCGGCTTCGAGGATTTCCGCACGTTCTCCTCGGGCATGATCCTGCTCGATGCCTATTTCGAAGACGGCGGCAACGTCTTCGACACCGCCTATATCTATGGCAGCGGCTACACCGAAACGCTGCTCGGCCAGTGGCTGACGAACCGCGGCGTGCGTGAGCAAGCGGTGGTCATCGGCAAGGGCGCGCACACCCCGCTCTGCTATCCCGATGTGATCGGCAAGCAGCTCACCCAGTCGCTCGACCGGCTGCAGACCGATCATGTCGATGTCTATTTCATGCACCGCGACGATCCGGACGTGCCGGTCGACGAATTCGTCGACGCGATGGACAGGGAGGTCAGGGCTGGCCGCATTCGCGGTCCGTTCGGCGGCTCGAACTGGACAAGGGAACGCATGGACGAGGCTATTGCCTATGCCGAGCGGACCGGTAAGCAAAAGCCTGGCGCGCTTTCGAACAATTTTTCGCTGGCCGAAATGCTGGTGCCGATCTGGCCAGGTTGCGTCACATCGTCGAGCGATGAATGGAAGGCCTGGCTGACCGACCGGCAGATGCCGAACTTTGCCTGGTCGAGCCAAGGGCGGGGTTTCTTCACCGGCCGCGCCGGGCGCGACCAGCGTGACAATGAAGAGCTGGTCCGGGTCTGGTACTCGGAGAAGAATTTCGGCCGCCGCGACCGGGCGATCGAGCTCGCCAACAGACTGGGCAAGAGCCCGATCCATGTCGCGCTCGCCTATGTCCTGGCCCAGCCGTTCCCGTCCGTCCCGCTGATCGGACCGCGCACGCTCGACGAGTTGGAGGACAGTCTGCGGGCGCTCGACATTGCGCTTTCGCCGGACGACATCGCATGGCTGGATGGCGGTTCGGATCGGCAGCGCGCGCGAGGCACGGGCTGACCTACCTCGCCTTCTCCCCTTGTGGGAGAAGGTGGATTGGCGCGCAGCGCCAAGACGGATGAGGGGTGCTGGACGGAGTGCCGTCGGTGCCAAGCTGGAGCACCCCTCATCCGTCGCCTTCGGCGACACCTTCTCCCACAAGGGGAGAAGGGGAGCCGCGCGAGGCGCAACGCCACCGCTCCCCGGAACAGGTGATGGCGAGGGCGAACGAGACCTACCCCCTCACCTTCGGCCGCCGATCCTTCCACGGCATCTCCCGTTCCAGCTGCGCGGAAACGGCCAGCACCGTTGCTTCGTCGCCATAACGACCGATCAGTTGCACGCCGATCGGTACGCCGCCGGCTGACCAGCCAAGCGGCAGCGAGATCGCCGGCTGTCCGGAGATGTTGAAGGGGAAGGCGAAGACGGCGTCCGTCCACTTCGCATTGTAGCGGTCGATGTCCGGTTCCGACATGTCGTAATAGCCCAACGGCCTCGGCAGTTGCGTCAAGGTCGGGGTGATGAAGAGATCGTAGGACGCGAGATCGCCGACGATGTCGCGGCCGATTTGCCGGATCGTCTCGACGTCGGAGATGTGGCGGATGCCGCTCGTTGCGCGGCCGCGCTCGATGATCGCCCAGGTTACCGGCTCGACGTCGCTTGGCGTCACCGGCCTGCCGATCACCGTTTCATGATAGCCGAAGGTTGCCGCCGTCTGCACGCAGGTCATGTTGGTGTAGGTTTTCCACACCGCATTGGCGTCGAGCGGCATGTCGTGCTCCTCGACATCGTGCCCGAGGTGCTCGAGCGCGGCGACCGTCGCCAGCACCGTGGCCTTGACCTCTGGGTCGATGGCCGTGCCGTATGGCGGCGTGACGGTGAAGCCGACGCGCAGTTTCTTCGGTGCACGCGACGAGAGGCTGAGCCAGCTGCCGCCCGGCACCGGCGGCGTATAGGGATCGCCCGGCAGCGCGCCGGCCACGGCATCGAGATAGGCCGCCGTGTCGCGCACCGTCCTGGAGCAGCACAGGAAATAGGCGCCGCCATACCAATAGTCGCCGAAGGGCGCCAGGCTGACGCGTCCGCGCGACGGTTTCAGGCCGACGATGCCGCAGCAGGAGGCCGGGATGCGGATCGAGCCGGCGCCATCGCTGGCCTCGGCGATCGGCACCATGCGCGAGGCGATGGCTGCGGCCGCGCCGCCGCTCGAGCCGCCCGGCGTGATGCCGTGCTTCCAAGGGTTTTTCGTCGCGCCGTAAAGCTTGGGTTCTGTGCTGATCGACCAGCCATTCTCGGGCGCATTGGATTTGCCGACGAGCACCAGGCCCGCCGCCTTCATGCGGCGCACCACTTCGGTGTCGAAATCGGCGACGACATCTCTCAGGAAAGAACAGGAGTTGGTGTTGGGCGCTCCGGTCCAGGACGAGCCCAGTTCCTTGAGCAGGAATGGCACGCCGGCAAAGGGCGTGCTTCTATCGACCGTCTCAGCCGAAGCCCGCGCCATCTCGTACAGGCGGTGGATCACCGCGTTCAGCGCCGGGTTGAGTCGCTCGATCATGGTGATCGCCGCCTCGACAAGCTCGGCCGGTGAGACTTCGCCGCGCTTCACCAGCTCGGCCAGATCCAGCGCGTCGGATTCGGCGTAGGTTTCCAGGAAGCTGTCGGTGATTTCGGCCATGTCTCTCTCCCTCGTTCTGCCGTGCCCGAACGGGCGCTCCTTCTTCCTTCTCCCCTTGTGGCAGAAGGTGGATTGGCGCGTAGCGCCAAGACGGTTGAGGGGTGCTGGACGGAGTGCAGTCGGTGCCAAGCTGGAACACCCCTCATCCGGCCGCGGAGCCTGTCCTCGGGCTTGCCGGACGCAAGACCCGTGGGCGGCCACCTTCTCCCACAAGGGGAGAAGGCGGAGCTAGGCCTCAGGCCAGCTCGACGGTCCGCCCTTCCGCGATGCTTTGCTCGGCGGCAAGCACGATGCGCAGGCTGTTGACCGCGGCATCCATTTGCTCGGTCAGATCGAGATCCTCGCGGATGGCGCGCAGGAAGAATGCCTGCTCGCGGTCGCAAAGCTCCTGGTGGCCGGGTTCGTCCTCCATGCTGACGATCTCGTCCGGCTTGCTGAAATTCTTGTCGCCGTCGACCTGTGCGTAGTGGATCTTGAGCGCATCGGTCTTGGTGTGGCGATCGATGTCGGCGGAGTTCGATACCTCAGCCAGTTCGGCCGCACTGCTCGCCTGCTGGCCGGCGACTATGGAGACCGCGCCCTTGGGGCCGACCACATCCTTCACGAAATAGGCGGTCTCGCTCATCATCGGCCCCCAGCCCGCCTCGTACCAGCCGACCGAGCCGTCATCGAAAGTAACGTGCAGATGGCCGTAATTCTGCTTGGCGGCGTCGGCCCACAGTTTGACGCCGATGCCGTGGACGCGCACCGGCTTGGCGCCGGTCAGCTGGCACATGACGTCGACATAGTGGACACCGCAATCGACGATCGGGATCAGCGAATCGATCAGGTTCTTGTGCCAGTGCCAGGCGCTGCCGCTGCTCTGCTGGTTGAGGTTGAGGCGCATGACCAGCGGCTTGCCGAGCGTCTTGCCGACCTCGATGAACTTGATCCAGGACGGGTGGACGCGCAGGATATAGCCGAGCACCAGCTTGCGGTTCTTGGCGCGGGCCGCAGCGACGACCTTTTCGGCATCCTCGATATTGGTGGCGAGCGGCTTTTCCATGAACACGTGGCAGCCCGCGTCGATTGCCTTCAGCGCATATTCGGCATGGGTGTTGGGCCAGCTGTTGATGGAAACGGCATCCGGCCTGGTCTCTTTCAGCGCCTGATCGAAATCCTCGTAGAGCGGATAGCCGGCTAATTCCGCCGGGATCTTTGTGTTGCTCTTGATCGTGCGGCTCATGATGCCGACGATCTCGAAGCCGTCCAGCCGGTGGTAGGCGCTGGCATGCGACGCGCCCATATTGCCCAGCCCAATCACCAGCACTTTCACCTTGTCGGTCATCTCAGCCTCCCAATTCTTCATTGAATTGTGCGCGGCGATCGGTTGCCGCTCGTATGTTTATCTGGGACAATCATCTCAGATCAGTCGCCGCCGCTCATTGCCCGGCCCTTTCCTCTCCCCCGTCGATCGGGGGAGAGGTGTCGAGCGAAGCTCGACGGAGTGGGGGTCGACCTTCGCGCCCGCCTGAGGTTACTTGCTCGCCACATTGTGCCTGTCTTGCGGCGACTGCGCGTTTGGCGAACGCCTTCCCCCACTCCGTCGCCGCTTCGCGGCGCCACCTCTCCCTCCTCCGGAGGGAGAGGAAAGGAGCCAAGGCAGGCCAAGGGCAGCGCCGGCATCGACAATTGCAGTCTTTACTTGACCGCCGAGTCGAACAGATGCGCCTTGATGTTATCGACATCGAGCGCGGCAAAGCCCTCTGACAGCTTGTAGCCATCGGCATCGGCCTTGACCTTGGCCTTGTCGAAGCTGTTGGCGGGGCCGATCAGCTCGTTGGTGCAGACGTCCTCGGCTTTCACCGGGCTGGTGATCTGGCCGATCTTGTGGATCTCGTCGAAGAAGCCCTGCCAGCTCGCCATGTCGTGCGAGCCCCAGCCTTCGCGCTTGTCCATGTCGCCGCGGAAGACGTTGATCTGCTGCAGGATCGAGGTGGTGCCGAGTTCCGGCCCGAGATTCTTGGCCAGCGTCGGGAACTGCTCGAACACCGCTTCGACGGCCGCGCGCGGATTCTGGTAGCCGAATTCGAGGCCCATCGCCCAGCCGCGCAGGTACTTTTCCAGGAACGCCTTGCGGTCGGGATCCTCGAGATCTGCTGCGCGCACGACGAAAGTGTTGGCCGGCAGCTTCGAATTCTGCACGCCGAGCCAGTATTCGAAGTCGAGGTTCTTGGCGATCCATTCGGCCCGCAGCCCTTCCCATGACAGGGCGGCGTCGCCCTGGCCGCCGGCAAGTGCGGTGCCCCAGGTCGGCCAGCCGGCCTCGACATACTTCACCTTCTTGATGTCGACGCCTTGCGCCGCCAGCAGCGGGTCAGTGATCGACTGCCAGGCGGCGGAGCCGAGCAGAATGGTCTTTCCTTCTAGCTGCTTCAGGTCGTTTGTTCCCTCGCCCTTGCGGAAAGCGAAGCTGAACGTGTCGCGCGCGCCCATGTGGAACACGGATTTGAGCTTCATGCCGTTCTGGATGGCGAAGGAGAAAACGCCGGGCGAAGGGAAGCCCATGTCGGCCTGGCCGACATCGACGAACTTCACCGTTGCGGTGCCGTCCGACGGACCCGGCTGCATGTCGGTTTCGAGGTCGCCGAAATAGCCGGCCTTCTTGGCCGCCCAATAGGGATAATCGTCCAGCACTTCGAGCGTGCCGCGCGGCGAGATCCACGTGAATTTTTCATAGGCCTCGGCCTTGGCCCTGAGGCTGGAAGCGCCGAGCGCAGTCGCCGTTACCAGGCCGGCACCGGTCACCTGCAGGAAATAACGGCGGCTGATCCTCGCACTATGGCTGATTGAACTTTCTTTGGTCATGGCATTCCCCTTTTTTGTTGATTTTCAGTCTCTTGCCGCCCGCCTCCCGGGACCTTTCGTCATTTCTGCGCTCACGCCTCCCAGCTCGCCCACTTCTTGCCGATCAGGAAGAACAGCACGTAGATCAGGATGCCGAGGGTCGAGAGGATCAGAACCACGGCGAAGAACTGCGGCATCTGGATCATCGACGAATAAGTGGTCAGCCGGTTGCCAAGGCCGAAGCCGCCACCGACCATCTCGGCGCCGACCGCGGTCAAAAGCCCGAAGATCGCGCCGATCATCAGGCCGACCAGGATCATCGGCAGCGCCATCGGCGCACGGATCTTCCAGAATATCTGCAAGGTGCTGGCGCCATAGGAACGCGCCAGCGCGATCTTGGCGCTGTCGACGCGGCGAAAGCCGGTCGCCGCATTGATCATCACCATTGGGCCGGCGGCGAGCGCCACCGCGATGATGCGCGGCGTGTAGCCAAAGCCGAAACGCAGGATCAGAAGCGGCACCAGCGCCAGCATCGGCGTGGTGACCAAGAGCAGGATGTAAGGCGCCACAATCTTCTCGGCGAAAGGGAATTGCGTGATCACCGCCGCCATCACCAGGCCAATGATGGCGCCGATCGAGAAGCCGGAAACAAGCTCCACCAGCGTGTATCCGAGATGCGGCGCAATCAGTGGGAATTCGTCGAACAGCGCGTAGGCGATCGCGCTTGGCGCCGGCATGATGTAGTGCGGCACATTGAAGAGCCGCAGCGCCAGCTCGATGCCGCCGATGATGATCACCGCGACCGCGATGATGGCGGCGACCTCGGCACCCGACCTGATGCCGGGGCCGCTGGCGAAGGCCGAAAGATTGGTCAGGCTGACGTCGTGCCCGTCGCCCGACTTTGTCTTCGAGAATTCCGGTATGGCGTCGCCTCCGCTCACGGCCTGATCCTCACAATTTCGGCGGTGCCGCGCTCCCGCGCCTTCGGCCGCACGCGTTCGCCGACAATGTCCATCTTGATCGTGTTGGTGAGATCGAAGACCTCCTTCGTCGCCATGATCTCCAGCGAGCGCGGGCGTGGGAATGGCACGCGATATTCCTTGGCGACGCGCCCCGGCCGCGCGCTCAGCACCACCACCCTGTCGGAAAGGAAGATCGCCTCCTCGATGCTATGGGTGATGAAGACGATGGTGGTTTTGGTATCGAGCCAGATCTCCTCGACGAGACGGTTCATCTCCTCGCGGGTAAAACTGTCGAGCGCGCCGAAGGGCTCATCCATGAGCAGGACGGAGGGCTTCAGCGCCAGCGCCCGCACGATCGCCGCGCGCTGCTGCATGCCGCCCGAAAGCTCGCGCGGAAACTTGCCGCCGAAGCCGTCTAGCCCGACGCGATTGACGAGGTGGGCAATCCAGGCGCGATCCGGTTTCTCGCCCTTGATCTCGAAGGGAAAATGGATGTTGGCGTCGAGATTGCGCCAGGGCAGCAGGTTCGCCTCCTGGAAGACGATGCCGATATCCGGATGCGGCCCGGTGATCTCTCTGCCGTCGAGCCGGATCGTCCCGCTGGACAGGCGATGCAGCCCGGACATCGACCACAAAAGGGTGGTCTTGCCGCAGCCGGACGGACCGACGATCGAGACGATCTCATTGCCGTGGACGTCGAGGCTGCAGCGGTCCAGCGCCAGAAGGTCGCCGGAAGCCGTGTGGTAGATCTTGGTCGCGTCCTGCACGCCAAGCTTCGGGGTTTTTGCACTGCCCGGGTTCATGCGCCCCTCGGTGATTGCGCGATGATCCAGTGGGTCATACGGTCGCAGAAATCAGTCTGTAACTATCCTACTTTACTGTCAAGCGCCGACCGCTGCTCTAGTCAGAGGGATCGTTTGTACCACGGCCACGTCCTTGTTTTAGCTAGCTTTTCTATTTCTTGAAAAGCTTGTTGCTTTCCTACATACTTCGGAAACCGGCCGCTTGAAGCGGAGCAGGCAAGCGGTGCGCAAACATGGTAGAGGTCGAGTTCCACGAACGTCAGGGGAATGATTCATGACCGAAGCTGAAGGCCATGTACGACTGACCTCGGGCGACGAACCCGATGGGCGCGATCATGTCAGGCGCATCCCCGACATCATCTCGCTGGTCAAGGACTCCTACGGTGAACTGCGCCCGGCGGAACGCCGCGTCGCCGATGCCGTGCTCGACGATGTCAGATTCGCGGTCGACGCTTCCAATGCCGCACTCGCTCAGCGCGCCGGGGTCAGCGAACCGACCGTGACCCGGTTCTGCCGCGCCATCGGCTGCGAGGGCGTGCGCGATTTCAAGCTGAAGCTGGCGCAGAGCCTCGTCGTCGGCGCGCTCTATCTGAGCAAGCCGCCGCCCACCAGCAGCGACAACGGCATGCCGTTCTGGAATGCCGTGTTCGGCGAGGCGCGCCGGGCGCTCCAGGAAGCCGAACGGCAGCTCGATCCGGCGCAGCTGGTGAAGGCGGCCGAGCTCATCGCCAAGGCGCGCCAGGTCACCGTGTTCGGCCTCGGCGGCAGCTCCTCGGCACTGGCGCAGGAAACCCAGTACCGGTTGTTTCGCTACGGCATCACC
The DNA here is from genome assembly GCF_003952585.1 of Mesorhizobium sp. M6A.T.Cr.TU.016.01.1.1. Classification (NCBI taxonomy): domain Bacteria; kingdom Pseudomonadati; phylum Pseudomonadota; class Alphaproteobacteria; order Hyphomicrobiales; family Phyllobacteriaceae; genus Mesorhizobium; species Mesorhizobium sp. M6A.T.Cr.TU.016.01.1.1. The sequence continues at coordinate 2,180,145 of NZ_CP034452.1, read as the reverse complement.
GTCAGCGCCCAGTGCGACCCGTATCTGATGCGCATGACTGCCTCGACCTTGAAGCCAAGCGATCTGGTGATCGCCATCTCGGCGACCGGACGCACGCGCGAAGTGATCGAGGCGGTGGAACTCGCCAAGCACTACCGCGCAAATGCGATCGGCGTGACCGCGCCCGACACCGACCTGGCGCGCGCCTGCGACGTCAGGCTGACGGTCGCGGTGCCCGAATATCCCGACACGCTGAAGCCGACCGCCTCGCGGTTCGCCTTCCTGGCCGCGATCGATCTGATGGCCGTGGCGGCCGCCTACAAGCTCGACGGCTCCGCCCGCGAGACGGTTCGCCGCATCAAATACAACGCCCAGATCCACAGGACGGGCAAGGAAATGGAACCGCTCGGGGATTGAGGAGCGCGGCTTCTTCTTCTCCCCTTGCGGGAGAAGGTGGATTGGCGCGTAGCGCCAAGACGGTTGAGGGGTGCTGGACGGAGTGAGACGTTGGTGTTCCTCTGGAACACCCCTCATCCGTCGCCTTCGCGACACCTTCTCCCACAAGGGGAGAAGGGAAGACCAGGCGGCGCCGGCCTCGGCAAGAAATTTCGCGCCATCTTTCGGCGGCTTGGAGAAGGAAAACAGATGCTCGACATGGCACCATCGAAACAGGCGGCCACCTGGCTTTCCTCCCTCGCCCGCGCGCTCGAGGCGGGCGACGCCGAGGCCGCGACCAACCTGTTCGTCGAGGACTGCTACTGGCGCGACCTGCTGACCTTCACCTGGAACATCAAGACGATGGAAGGCCGCGCGACGATCCGCGACATGCTGGATGCCACGCTGGCGACGACAAGGCCGACTGCCTGGCAGCTCAGTGGCGAAGCAAGCGCGGACGAAGGCATCGTCGAAGCCTGGTTCACCTTCGAGACGTCATCGGCATGGGGCCAGGGCATCATGCGCCTGCAGGACGGCCGGTGCCGGACGCTGTTCACGGCGATGACCGACCTCAAGGGCTTTGAGGAGCGCAAGGGGCCGGCGCGGCCTCTGGGTGTTCGCCACAAGGCCGATCCGGACCGCGAGACCTGGTCGGAGGCGAGAGCGCGCGAGACGCGTGAGCTCGGCGCCGGCCAGCAGCCTTATTGCCTGGTCATCGGCGGCGGCCAGGGCGGCATCATGTTGGGCGCGCGGCTGCGGCAGCTCGGCGTGCCGGCCATCATCATCGAGAAAAACGTTCAAGCCGGTGATTCCTGGCGCAATCGCTATCGCTCGCTCGTGCTGCACGACCCGGTCTGGTACGACCATCTGCCCTACATCCCGTTTCCGGAAAACTGGCCGGTGTTCACGCCCAAGGACAAGATGGGCGACTGGCTGGAAATGTACACGCGCGTCATGGAGCTCAACTACTGGACCTCCACGAGATGCGTCAGCGCCAGCTATGACGAGGCCGAAAAAATCTGGACGGTCGAGGTCGATCGCGCCGGCGAACGCATCACGCTGAAGCCTAAGCACATCGTCTTTGCGACCGGCGCCTATGGCCCGCCCCGGCGGATCGACCTGCCCGGCGCCGATGTTTTCCAGGGCGAAATCCTGCACTCCAGCCAATATTCCAGCGGCGAGAAATTCCGCGGCAGACGCGTCGCGGTCATCGGCGCGGCAAGTTCGGGGCACGACGTCAGCGTCGACCTCTGGGAGAGCGGCGCTGAGGTGACCATGATCCAGCGCTCGCCGACGACGGTGGTCAAGTCCGACACGCTGATGGAAGTCGGCTTCGAGATCTTTTCGGAAAAAGCGCTGGCCCGCGGCATCACCACCGAGAAGGCCGACATGATCGTCGCCTCGACGCCGTTCGCGCTGCTGCCGCAAAGCCAGCGGGCGCTCTACGACATCATCAAGGCGCGTGACGCGGCGTTCTACGACCGCTTGCGCGGCGCTGGCTTCGCCATCGATTTCGGTGACGACGAGACCGGACTGCTGATGAAGGCCTACCGCACCGGCTCGGGCTACTACATCGACGTCGGCGCTTCGGATCTGATCATCAACGGCGAGATCGGCGTCCGCAGCGGCGTCGGAATCAAGTCGCTGACGCCGACAGGGATACTCTTCGACGACGGCACCGAGCTTGCGGCCGACGTGGTCATCTCCTGCACCGGCTATCAGTCGATGAACGAGACGGTGGCGGCGATCGTCTCGCGTGAGGTCGCCGACAAGGTCGGCCCGTGCTGGGGGATTGGCTCGGGCGTGAGAGGCGACCCCGGACCATGGCAAGGCGAATTGCGCAACATGTGGAAGCCGACCGCGCAGGAGGCGCTATGGTTCCACGGCGGCAACCTGGCGCTGTCGCGTTTTTACTCGAAATTCGTGGCGCTGCAGATCAAGGCGAGGATGGAAGGGGTTGCGACCCCGGTTTATGGAGCGCCGGGGGTGAAGCCGTAATCTCCCTCCTTGAGGGGGAGATGGCCGGCAGGCCAGAGGGGGGTCGCCGCGGTCGAGCGCCAACCTCCATCCGTTGCAGGAAGGCGAGCCCGGTCGAACCGCCCCCCTCTGTCGCCTTCGGCGACATCTCCCCCTCAAGGGGGGAGATCACCCACGCCCGAAATGCCTAGCCACGACATCGATATGCGTGTCATGCGCATGCGCTTCGAAGCGCTCGGTATCGCCGAGATCGTTAGCCGCCTCGTTCGGCCACCAGGTGCCGCCGATCACGATGCCGTCCGAGATCAGCCTTTGCTCGGCGACCAGCGAGGCGCCGACCGCATCGACAAAGGTGAAACTGCCCGGGCGCAGCCGCAGCACGGCGATATCGCCGACGGCGCCGACCGTAAGCGCGCCAAGATCGGTCCGCCCGATCGCCTCGGCCGGGCGCTGTGTCGCCGCGTGCAGCACATCGACGAGCGGCATGCCGAGCGCGAGCAGCTTCGACATGCAGACCAGGATGTCGAAGGCCGGCCCGTCGACACAGTAGAGATGCACGTCGCTGCTGATCACGTCAGGCGCCAGCCCTTCGCTGAGCATCGCCTTGGCGACCTCGAAGTCGAACGAACCCATGCCGTGGCCGATGTCGAAAATGACGCCGCGTTCGCGCGCCAGCCGCATGTCGGGCCGCACCGCGCCCGAGGCGAAGATCGGTGCGTTGGGAAACGGCCGGAAGCAGTGGGTGAGAATGTCGCCCTTGCGCAGCCGCGGCAGCACTTCCGAGCGACCGGGCGGCGGCTCGTCGATATGCGCCATCAGCGGCAGGCCCGCCTGGTCGGCGGCCTCGAGCGCCAGATCGACCGGGGCAATGCCGCTGGTGCCGCCGGCATGGCGACCCGAGCGGACTTTCACGCCGACAACCACGTCTGCGTGCTCGCGCATCGCCGCCACCGTCTCGCGCGGTTCGCAGAGCCGGAGATCGCTGCACTCGCCGACCGAAACGGTCTGCGAGAAGCCGAAAATGCCGGCAAAGGAAATGTTGACATAGGCCAGGATGCGGACTTTCGAGCGCTCGATGACATGGCGGCGAAAGCCGAGGAAGTTGCCGGCGCCAGCACTTCCCGCGTCGATGAACGTGGTGGTGCCGCTTTTGGCGGCGAGGCGGTCGGCGTCGACGCCGAGCGAGGTGCCGCCCCAATAGACGTGGCTGTGCAGGTCGATGAGGCCGGGCGCGACGATGGAGCCCGTCGCATCGATGACGCGCGCGGCACGCTCGAACGGAATGTCGGCATCGATCGCCGCGATGCGGCCATCGGCAATGGCCAGATCGCGTTGCGCGTCGAGGCCGGACGCCGGGTCGATGACGCGGCCACCCTTCAGGAGGAGATCAAATTGCATCGGCGTCCGCCTCCGTTCTGTCTAGACCGGCCTGTAGGCGACGGCCTCGACCTCGATCTTGATGTCGATCATCAGCCGCGATTCGACGGTGGTGCGCGCCGGCGGATCCTTTGGAAAATGCCTGGCATAGATGGCGTTGAAGGCGCCGAAGTCGCTGGCGTTCTCGAGCCAGACCGTCGTCTTGACCACGTCCTCCATGGTGCAGCCGGCCAGCGCCAGCGCTGCCCTCAAATTCACAAGCACCTGCTCGGTCTGCTCGGCGATGCCGCCATTGACCACCACGCCGTCGCTGCCGACCGGAACCTGGCCCGAGACATAGACCATGTCGCCGGCCCGGACCGCCGGCGACAGCGGCACATGGGATGTTCCAAAACACTGCTTGGGCAAGGAATGGCCTCCTATTCAAAAATATCGGCGCTTTGTTATCCGGCAATCGCCGCAGAGCCGCGCGGTTCGGGCTCTTTCGCTGCGCCGGTTTGCCCGTTTCCTGCTGGAAGGTCTACGCCTGTCCCGGCGATTCTCATACAGGCTGTGTTGGAAAGCAACATTTTTTGGAATTCATGTTGCTTTATTACAAGAGCATCAGCATCCTGCTCGATCAGCGATTGCTTCGATGCATCCGGCAGGCGAGGATTGGGCGAAGGAAAAGCGAGGAGCCGCATGATCGATTTCGGTGGTGGCAGCGTGGTCGTGACGGGCGCGGCCGGCGGCGTCGGCAGCGCGCTGGTCGCCGTCCTGTCCGCCTGCGCGGCAAGGGTGGTCGCCTGCGATCGCGAGGGCACCGACTTGACCAGCGCCGGAATAGAAGAAGCGCATCATTTCGACCTGCTCGATGACGCCGCCGTGGCGGCGTTTGCCAAGCGCATCGGTAAAGGGGCGGCCCCAATGGCGGTCATCTCCAACGCCGGCTGGACGCGGGCAGAAACGCTCGCCGAGGTCTCGACGGCCGCCCTCGATCACGAAATGGATCTGAATTTTCGCAGCGCCGCACTGCTGTCGCAGGCATTGCTCCCCGTCATGCGCAACCAGCCGCAAGGCGCCGCCTTCGTGTTCATCTCCTCGGTCAACGCGCAAGCCCATTTCGGCAACCCCGCCTACGCCGCCGCCAAGGCAGCGCTCAACGCCTGGATGCGCGCCATCGCCACCGAGGAAGGCCGCAACGGCATCCGCGCCAACGCCGTCATTCCCGGCTCGATCCGGACCGGGGCCTGGGAGCATCGCCTTGCGCACAAGCCGGAGATCCTCGCCGCCGTCGGCAAGCTCTATCCGCTAGGAAGACTGGTCGAGCCGGTCGAGGTCGCCCGCGCCGCGGTGTTCCTGGCGTCGCCCTTTGCCAGCGGCATCACCGGCACGACCCTGAATGTCGATGCCGGCCTGATGGCAAGCAATCTGCCGTTTCTGGACCAGATCGGCGACTGATCGGATCAAGTCGAGCCTTCAATCGAGCGAAACATCGCAACACCCAAAACATCGCAACATAGGGGAGCAGAAGTGACCTTCGACAAGAATCCGTTTCCGCCCGGCGACGCCGACCGCCATGCGCTCTGGGAGATGCTGGTGCGGCGCGACATCGACGCCTTCCTCGGCCAGGACTGGACGATGGTCGAGGATGATTTCGTGGCCTCGAGCTTCTTCGGCATGCACGCCCATTTCCTCAGCGATGCGGATGCCTGGCGGCTGCAATTCCCGACGCTCGCCTCCTATCGCGACGAGTGGCTGCGCCAGGCCGGGGAAACCGCGGCGACCAAATTCGCCGAGCCGTTGCGCGAGGCGCTGTTCCGCATCACCAACATGCGCGACATCGATGTCGACGGCGACCGCGCCGTGCTGCACAAGAAGTTCAACGGCTCGGTCACCAAGCCCGACGGCAGCGCCGAGAGGTTGAAATGGCAAACCCTGTATTTTTGCGCCAAAGTCGAGGGTCGCTGGAAGATATCGGGCTTCGTCGGCTACATGCCGCACCCGCTCGGCAGCTAGAGGCCGGCCATCACGACGATGCCGGAACCTTTTGATGCCAGCGGGACAGCGCCCCCCTCTGTCCTGCCGGACATCTCCCCCACATGGGGGGAGATCGGCCGTCATCCCGGCTTTCGCCAATCTCCATCGTTGCAGAAGTGGGCGGGCGCTGAAGCTGCCAATCTCCCCCCTCGTGGGGGAGATGCCCGGCAGGGCAGAGGGGGGCGCGAAGGATCGCTACAGAACGGCTTTAGTTCTGCCCGCTCAGCGGTCGATCCGCGTCGACAGGATGATCGAAGACGACGTCCGCTCGACCCCGTCCATCGCGCCGATCTGGTCGAGAAGCGTGTCGAGATCCTTGATCGACGGCGCGTCGACGATGACGATCATGTCGAAGTTGCCGCTTACAGAATGCAGTGTCCGCACCGGTGGCAGCGCCTGTAGGCTGCGCACCACCTTGTCGGCAAGCTTGGGCGTGACGGTGAGCAGGACATGCGCCCGCACCAGTCCCTGTTCGTAGTCGGGTGAAAGCCTGACGCCATAGCCGGTGATGATGCCGCGCTGCTCCAGCCGCTCGATCCGGCTTTGCACGGTTGTCCGCGACACGCCGAGCCGCCGCGCCAACTCGGCCGTCGAGGCGCGCGCATTCGTCCGCAGCAGGGAGAGCAGGGCCTGTTCGGCGTTGCTAAGCACTTTCGACGAACCTCATCGGCATATTAATCAAGAAGCCACTTCGTTTCGAACAATTCCACGCTTCCTTTCGACAGGCAAGCTGCGATTCTATCGTCTTGAGAGAAGGTAAGGCGAGGGAACTGTCATGAAGAAAATCATCGTTGTCGGCGCCGGCAAGATCGGCTCGACCATCGCCGAGATGCTGGCTTCCACCGGCGACTATCACGTCACCCTCGTCGACCGCTCGGCCGCACAGCTCGGCGCGGCCGAACTGCCTGACACGGTCGAGACGCTCGAGCTCGACATCGAAGCCGCCGGCACGCTTGAAGCGGCCTTGGCCGGCAAGTTCGCGGTGCTCAGTGCTGCACCCTTCCACCTGACCACGCGCATCGCCGAGGCGGCGGCCAGTGCCGGCGTCCACTATCTCGACCTGACCGAGGATGTCGTCGCGACCCGGCGCGTCAAGGAATTGGCGCGCTCGGCCAACAGCGCCTTCATTCCGCAATGCGGGCTGGCGCCGGGCTTTATCTCGATCGTCGCCAACGATCTCGCCAGCCGCTTCGACACGCTGGAGAGCGTGCGCATGCGGGTCGGCGCGCTGCCGCAATACCCGTCGAATGCGCTGAACTACAACCTGACCTGGAGCACCGACGGCGTCATCAACGAATATTGCGAGCCTTGCGAGGCGATCGTCGAAGGCGAGCTGATCGAGGTGCCGCCGCTGGAGGAGCGCGAGGAATTCTCGCTCGACGGCGTCACCTACGAAGCGTTCAACACCTCCGGTGGGCTCGGCACGCTGGCCGAGACGCTGAAGGGCAAGGTGCGCACGCTGAACTATCGCACCATCCGCTATCCCGGCCACGCCGCGATCATGAAGGCGCTGCTCAACGATCTCGGCCTGCGCCACCGTCGCGACGTGCTGAAGGACATTTTTGAGAGCGCCCTGCCGGCGACGCTGCAGGACGTGGTCATCGTCTTCGTCACCGTCAGCGGCCGCAAGAACGGCCGCCTGCTCCAGGAGACCTACGCCAACAAGATCTACGCCAAGCGCGTCTGCGAAATAGTGCGCAGCGCCATCCAGATCACTACGGCCTCCGCCATCTGCGCCGTGCTCGACATGCTGGCCGACGGCACCTTGCCGGCGAAGGGCTTCATCAAGCAGGAGGACATCGCGCTCGACGCTTTCCTCGCCAACCGCTTCGGCCATGCCTATGCGCAGCATGAGATGGTTAGCCGGCTGGCGGGGTGAGGTGCCACCTCTGTGGAGAAGGATGGGAGCCGGAAGGAATAAGTTCGCGCCATTCCTCTCCCCCGTCGACCGGGGGAGAGGTGTCGAGCGAAGCTCGACGGAGTGGGGGTCGACCTGGCTCGGGCGCCGTTATTTCAGATCGGGGCGATGCCTCGCCCTAATTGAGCCCCTGTGGTGAGTTGTCAGCGGCGGCGCATTTGAGGACCGGCTTCCCCCACTCCGTCGCTGCTTCGCAGCGCCACCTCTCCCCCCTCCGGAGGGAGAGGAAAGGCGCCTGGCGACGTAGGTTCGCGCCGTTCCTCCCCTTGTGTCCAACAAGAGGGAAGAGTGAAGCACCTCAAATATGCAGCGCATGCCCCATCGCCTTCAGCGCCGCTTCCTGAAAACCTTCGCCCTGCGTCGGATGGGCATGGATGGTGCCAGCGATGTCCTCCAGCCGCGCGCCCATTTCCAGCGCCAGGCCGAAGGCCGTCGACAGTTCCGACACGCCCTGGCCGACCGCCTGGATGCCGAGCACAAGATGGTTGTCCGCCCGGGCAACGACCCGGACGAATCCCTCCTCACCCATCTTCGTCATGGCGCGGCCATTGGCGGCGAACGGAAACAGCCCGACCTTGACCTCGCCGCCGAGGGCCTTTGCCTCGTCCGGCGACAGGCCTGCGGTGACCAGCTCCGGATCGGTGAAGCAGATGGCGGGAATGCAGCGCTTGTCCCAACTGCGCTTGTGGCCGGCGACGATCTCGGCGACCATTTCGCCTTGCGCCATCGCCCGATGCGCCAGCATCGGCTCGCCAGTGACGTCGCCAATGGCAAAGATACCGCGCATCGAGGTGCGGCACTGGTCGTCGATGCGGATGAATTTCCCCGCCATGTCGAGGTCGATCTGGTCCAGCCCCCAGTCTTCGATCACCGGCTTGCGCCCGACGGTGACCAGGATCCTGTCGGCAGCGATCTTGGCATTCTTGCCGTCCTTCGTCTCGACCAGCAGCGCATCGCCCTTAGTCGACAGCCCCTTGGCCTTGGCGCCCACCAGCACCTCGATACCGAGCTCGGTGAGCCGCTTCACGACCGGCCGGGTCAGCTCTGCATCATACAGCGCCAGCACGCGCGGCAAAGCCTCGACCACGGTCACCCTGGCGCCCATCTTGGCGAAGGCAATGCCGAGCTCGAGCCCGATATAGCCGCCACCGACGACGGCAAGCCTTTCCGGCACTTCGCTCAGCCCAAGCGCTTCGGTCGACGAGATCACCGGCCCACCAAACGGCAGCGACGGCAGCTCGACCGGCGCCGAGCCGGTCGCGATCACCACCGTCTCGGCGCGGACCACCTGCATCCCGGTCTCGGTCTGGACCTCGACGGTCTTGCCGTCGCGGAATTTCGCCCAGCCGTGCACGGTCTTGACCCCGGCCTTCTTGAGCAGGCCGGCGACGCCACTATTCAGTCGGCTAACAATACCGTCCTTCCAGGCGATGGTGGCTTCGAGATCAATGGATGGTGCTGCGATTGAAATGCCGAGCGGGCTCTTGCCGCCGGCCATGTGGGAGATCTTCTCGAACTCCTCGGCCGCATGGATCAGCGCCTTGGACGGAATGCAGCCGACATTGAGACAAGTGCCGCCCGGTTTGCCGAACTCGACGATCACCGTGTCGATGCCGAGCTGGCCGGCGCGGATGGCGCAGACATAGCCGCCAGGCCCGGCGCCGATGACGAGCAGCTTGCAGGAGATTTCCTTCATGTTGTGACCCTAACTCGTCGCCGCACTCGATCCGAAGAAACGTTCTGTAGCGATCCTTCACGCCCCCCTCTGTCCTGCCGGACATCTCCCCCACGAGGGGGAGATTGGCAACTTCGGCGCTTCGCCCGTTCCTGCAACGTTGGAGATTGGCGAAAGCGGTGGCGACGTCCAATCTCCCCCCTTGTGGGGGAGATGCCTGGCAAGGCAGAGGGGGGCGCTGTCCCGCCATCATCTCGATCGTTCCGCCCTAATCCACGAAAATCAGCGCCGGGGTCTCCAGCAGCGTCTTGATCCGTTGAATAAACACCGCGGCGTCCCAGCCGTCGATGACGCGATGGTCGAAGCTGGAGGACAGGTTCATCATCTTGCGCGGAATGAACTGGGTTCCGTCCCATACCGGCCGCACCATCATCTTGTTGACGCCGATGATCGCCACTTCCGGGTGATTGATCACCGGCGTCGTCGCGACGCCGCCCATGGCGCCGAGCGAGGTGATGGTGATGGTCGATCCCGAAAGCTCGTCGCGCATCGCCGTGCCTGATTTGGCGGCCTCGGCCAGCCTGATGACCTCGGCGGCGCAATCCCAGATGTCGCGCGCCTCGGCGTGCTTGACCACCGGCACCACCAGCCCCGAAGGCGTCTGCGCGGCGATGCCGATATGGACGCCGCCATGCTGGTGGATGATGCCGGCCTCGTCGTCGAACAGCGCGTTGATATTGGGCTGGTCGGCAATCGCCCTGACCATCGCTCGCATTAGGAACGGCAGCAGCGTCAGCTTCGGCCGTTCCGCGCCGCCGCGCTTCTCCTTGTTGAGCGCGGCGCGCAGATCCTCGAGCGCGGTGACGTCGATCTCCTCGACATAGGTGATGTGCGGGATGCGCGACTTGGCCAGCGCCATTTTCTCGGCGATCTTGCGCCTGAGCCCGATGATCTTGATGTCCTCGACCGCCTCGTTGCGGGCGAGGCCGGAGACTTTCGCGAGCTGCGGTCCACGCGCCAGAAACGCCTCGATGTCCTCATGCTGGATACGGCCGGCCGGGCCCGTTCCCGCGACCTGCCGTAGATCGACGCCGGCCTCTTTTGCCCTGAGGCGGATGGCGGGCGACGCCAGCGGCTTTTCGCCTTCGGGGCGCGGCGCGCTGCTAACCCTGGACCTGACGCCGTCATCCTCGGGCTCGTCCCGAGGATCTACCGACCTCTCGGAACTGGTCGCGTCATATCCGTGTGGGACGGCAGATCCTCGGGACGAGCCCGAGGATGACGGCGCTAAATTGAGTGATGACGGCTCCAAGCCCGAGGACGGGCGAGCCCGTGCATCGTCAGTACCCTCCGCCGTAACGTCCGCAAGCGCCTCGCCCGCGCTGACATTGCCCTCTCCCGCCACTTTCAACCTGACAATGGGCGAGCCGATCGCCACCGTGTCGCCGATCTCGGCGCCAAGCCACAGGATTTCGCCATCGACGGGCGACGGAATCTCGACCGTCGCCTTGTCGGTCATCACAGCGGCAAGCACCGCGTCCTCGCGCACGAGATCCCCGACCTTGACCTGCCATTCGACCAACTCGGCCTCGGCGACGCCTTCGCCGACATCGGGCAGCTTGATTACATATTCGCCCATCGTCAGGCCTCCCCTACCGAGGCGTTTGCGCTGCCCCTCACCCCCGCCCATTCCGGGGCGAGCCGCTTGTCTCGCCCGTCCTTGGGACCCCCGTGGAGAACGGGGAGAGGGGGATCGCCTGCGTGGCGGCCAGCCCCTTCTCCCCGTCCCTCACGGGGAGAAGGGGCTGGCAGGCAGATGAGGGGCGGCGCCATGGTTGGCAATTGGTCCGAAGCGATTGCTCTGCCTCCCATCATCAGGCCTCCATCGTCTCAAGCAAGGCCCGGCCGAGCCGGGCGGGACCTGGAAAATAATCCCACTCCTGCGCGTGCGGATAGGGCGTGTCCCAGCCGGCGACCCGCGCCACCGGCGCTTCCAGATGATAGAAACAATTTTCCTGCACCAGCGCCGACAGCTCGGCGCCAAACCCCGATGTCAGCGTCGCCTCGTGCACGACCACGCAGCGGCCCGTTTTTCTCACCGAGGCGACAATCGTCTCGAGATCGAGGGGCAGCAGGGTTCTCAGATCGATGATCTCGGCGTCGATGCCGGTCTCCTCGGCCGCCGCCTGCGCGACATAGACCATCGTGCCATAGGCGAGCACGGTGACAGCGGCACCCTGCCGCCGGATCACCGCCTTGCCGAGCGGGACCGTGTAGTGGCCGTCGGCGACCTCGCCGAGCTCATGTTTCGACCACGGCGTCACCGGGCGCTCGTGATGACCGTCGAACGGGCCGTTGTAGAGCCGCTTCGGCTCCAGGAAGATCACCGGATCGGGATCCTCGATCGCCGCGATCAGCAGGCCTTTGGCATCGTGCGGATTGGACGGCACGACGACCTTCAGGCCGGAAACGTGGGTGAACAGCGCCTCCGGGCTCTGGCTGTGGGTCTGGCCGCCGAAGATGCCGCCACCGGTCGGCATCCTGACCACGATCGGACAGGTGAAATCGCCGTTCGACCGGTAACGCAGCCGCGCCGCCTCCGAGACGATCTGGTCGTAGGCCGGATAGACATAGTCGGCAAACTGCACCTCGACGCAAGGTTTTAGGCCATAGGCGGCCATGCCGATGGCCGAGCCGACGATGCCGGCTTCGCTGATCGGCGCATCGAAGCAGCGGCTCTTGCCGTACTTCGCCTGCAGCCCTTGCGTGCAGCGGAAGACGCCGCCGAAAAAGCCGACATCCTCGCCATACACGATGACGCGTTCGTCGCGCGCCATCGACACGTCCATGGCATCGCGGATCGCCTCGATCATCGTCCGTCTTGGCATGATCAGACCCCTGCCTGCTGGCGCTGGCGCCTGAGATGCGGCGGCATCTCGGCATAGACGCCCTCGAACATGTCGCGCGCCGAGGGCTTGCCGCCGGCATGCAGCGTGCCGTGCCGCTCGGCCTCCCTTTGCGCCGCGATCACCGTTTCGAGGATTTCTGCCTCGGCCTGGGTGTGGCGCTCGTCAGACCAGACGCCGCGCTGGATGAGGTGGTTTTTCAGCCTGACGATCGGGTCGCCGAGCGGCCATGCGTCGGACTCGGCCTTCGGCCGGTAGGCGGACGGATCGTCGGAGCTCGAATGCGCGCCGACGCGGTAGGTGACGTATTCGACCAGCGTCGGCCCGAGATTTTTCCGCGCCCGCTCGGCGGCCCATTTGGCCACCGCATGGACGGCGAGGTAATCGTTGCCGTCGACCCGCAGCGAGGGAATGCCGAAGCCGAGACCGCGCGCGGCGAAAGTGCCGGAGCCGCCCCGGGCGATGCCCTGAAAAGTCGAGATCGCCCACTGGTTGTTGACGACGTTGAGCACGACCGGCGCCTTGTAGGTCGAGGCGAAGACCAGCGCCGAATGGAAGTCGGACTCGGCGGTCGAGCCGTCGCCGATCCAGGCGGCGGCGATCTTAGAATCATTGCTGATCGCCGAAGCCATCGCCCAGCCGACCGCCTGGATATATTGCGTCGCCAGATTGCCGGAGATCGAGAAGAAGCCATGCTCCTTCGACGAATACATGATCGGCAATTGCCGCCCCTTCAGCGGGTCGGCCTCGTTCGAATAGATCTGGTTCATCATCGTGACCATCGGATAGCCGTCGGCGATGAGCAGGCCGGCCTGCCGGTAAGTCGGAAAGTTCATGTCGCCCGGCGCCAGCGCCTTGCGGAAGGCGCAGCTCACCGCCTCTTCGCCGAGATGCTGCATGTAGAAGGAGGTCTTGCCCTGGCGCTGCGCCATCTGCATGCGGGCGTCAAAGCTGCGCAGCGTCATCATGTGGCGCAGTCCTTCCAGCAATTCGTCGTCGGAAAGCAGGCCGGCCCATGGCCCGACGGCTTCGCCGGAGCGGTTGAGCACGCGGATGATCGAAAACGCCAGATCGCGGATGGTGCGCGGATCGACATCGATCCCCGGGCGCGGCACCGAGCCAGCTTTGGGGATGGTCACGTCAGAGAAATCCGGCGTCCCGCCCGGCCGCACCTCCGGCTCCGGCACATGGAAGCGCAACATTCCTGCATCGGCCATGACCACGATCCTCCAATGTTGCCTGGCGCGATAGTTGCACACCGCCGGACCAGTGCCAATTCGTCGGGCAAGGCTTCAGGCCAGCGACGCACCGGCCAGCACTCGCCAAGATGAAGATATGTCGGCGAAATTTCTTGTCGATCTTCCGCCGCCACGCGCAATTTGGCGTATGATTGCGCCGGGTTTCCCGCCAGATGAGCAATTCTCGGCGGATTGAGGGGCTTCGCGCTGCGTCTCCTTCTCCCCTTGTGGGAGAAGGTGGCCGAGCGAAGCTCGGTCGGATGAGGGGTGTTCCAGCCTGGCAAGGACGGCGCTCCGTCCAGCACCCCTCAACCGTCTTGGCGCTGCGCGCCAATCCACCTTCTCCCACAAGGGGAGAAGGAAGAAGGAGCCCCGCCGTTCACCCCGCGCCCGCATCATGCTAACCATCCCCCCATGGCACAGAAGAAAGGTTACGAGGTCGATTCGTGGTTGGCGCGGCCGGATCCGCGCGTCTCGATCGTCCTGCTCTACGGTCCCGATCGCGGGCTCGTCGCCGAGCGGGCCAAGGCCTTTGCCGGCAAAACCGGCCTGCCGCTCGACGATCCGTTCTCGGTGGTCAGGCTGGACGGTTCGGAAGTCGATCGCGACGAGGGTCGCCTGCTCGACGAGGCGAGGACCGTGCCGATGTTTTCAGACCGGCGCCTGCTCTGGGTGCGCAATGCCAGCGGCCAGAAGGCACTTGCCGACGACGTCAAGGCGCTGACATCAGAGCCCGCGCAGGATGCGATCATACTCATTGAAGCCGGCGACTTGAAGAAAGGCGTCGGCCTGCGCGCCATCGTCGAGGCGGCCGACATTGCCATGGCGCTGCCGTGCTACGCCGACGAGGCCCGCGACATCGACACGGTCATCGACGACGAATTGCGCAAGGCCGGCATGTCGATGACGCTGGAGGCGCGCCAGGCGCTGCGCCGGAACCTCGGCGGTGACCGGCTGGCCTCGCGCGGCGAGATCGAGAAGCTGGTGCTTTACGCCCATGGCCAGACCGAGATCGGCATCGAGGACGTCAAGGCGACATCGGGCGACGTTTCCGGTCTCTCCTTCGACGACGCCGTCGATGCTTTGCTCGAAGGCAAGGTCGGCGACTTCGACATGGCCTTCACCCGCCACTGCCAGTCCGGCGGCCAGGCTTTTCTGGTGCTGTCGTCGGCGATGCGGCAGTTGCAGGCGATCCAGGCGATGCGCGGCCTGATGGACACCGGCGGCCGCAACGCCGCTTCGGTCGTTGCCGCGGCGCGCCCGCCAGTTTTTTTTACCAGGCGCAAGCTGGTGGAGAAGGCCCTCGAACGCTGGAGCAGCGAGGCGCTTGGCCGCGCTTTGACCAGGCTGCAGACGGCGGTCCTGCAGACGCGCCGACGGCCGGATCTGTCGGTGGCGCTGGCACGGCAAGCGCTGCTCGGCATTGCCGTGGAGAGTGCCCGGCTGGCTCAGCGCGGATGATCTCCCCCCTTGAGGGGGAGATGTCGCCGAAGGCGACAGAGGGGGTCCCAGCGCGTGGAATGCCGACGCCTTTCGCGACGACAGACGACGTAGGCGCTTTATGTGAGCCGACCCCTTCTGGCCTGCCGGCCATCTCCCCTCGAGGGGGGAGGTCAGCAGCCTCGGCGATTTCGCCAATTACCAGAGCACTGAAAAAGGAAGGGCGGCATTCGCCAGCCCTCGTTGTATTACCAGGGCGAAGATGTCCGCCGGGTTGCTCCTAAGCCGAAGATTATTTGCCGGCTAAAAACATGCGTGCCTCAGCACCTACCGCTCCTGCTTCAACCGCCTGCACAATTCATCGAGCTGGTCCAATGTCCGATAGGCGACGCGCAGCACGCCGCCGCGTTCCTTGTGCTCGATCGTGACGATCATGCCTATCGTGTCGGTCATCAGCTTTTCCAGCGCCAGCGTATCGGCATCTTTTTGCGCCGGTTCCGCAGGCTGTCGTTTTACGGTTGGAGCGCCCGCCGGCATCTGCGCCAGCGCTTCGGCCTGGCGCACCGAAAGCCCCTCCTCGACGATCCGCTTGGCCAGGCCCGCCGGGTCCTCTGCCGTCACCAATGTGCGGGCGTGGCCGGCCGACAGCGCGCCGTCGACCAGCATGTCGCGGATCGCGTCCGGCAGCTTCAGCAGCCTCAGCGTGTTGGCGACATGGCTGCGGCTCTTGCCGATCACCTGGCCGAGATCGGCCTGGGTGTAGCCGTGATCGTCGATCAACTGCTGGTAGCCCATCGCCTCCTCGACCGGATTGAGGTCGGTGCGCTGGACGTTTTCGATGATCGCCAGCTCGAGTGCGGTGCGATCGTTGACATCGCGCACGATGATCGGGATCTCGCTCAGCCCGGCGCGCTGCGCCGCCCGCCAGCGCCGCTCGCCGGCGATGATCTCGTAGCGGCCAGCTTGCGTCGGCGACGGCCGCGCCACCACCGGCTGCACCACGCCGTGCTCGCGGATCGACTGGGCAAGATCGGTCAGGTCGGCGTCGCCAAAATGCCGGCGCGGATTTTTAGGGTTCGGGCTCAGGAACTCGATCGGCACCTTGCCGTCGGCATTCATGCCCTGCTTTTCCACTGCTGCCGGACGATCGATTTCGCCGATCAGCGCGGCCAGTCCCCGCCCCAGTCTTTTTCTTGAAAGGTCTTCGCTCATCGTCTGTCCAGATCGTTTCGGTATCGAATTATCTTCTGCAAGTCGCAATCCCGATGCATTAGGCGGCGCGCAGTTTGCGCTCGCGGCGGATCACCTCGGAGGCAAGCTGCAGATAGGCCTGGCTGCCGGAGCATTTGAGGTCGTACAGGATCGCCGGCTTGCCATAGGACGGCGCCTCGGAGACACGCACATTGCGCGGGATGACGGTTTCGTAGACCTTGTCGCCCATATGCGCCCGCACATCCTGCACCACCTGGTTGGCGAGGTTGTTGCGGCCGTCATACATGGTCAGCACGATGCCCTGAATGATCAGATCGGGATTGATCGAGCGGCGCACCTGCTCGACCGTCTCCAGCAACTGGCTCAAGCCTTCAAGCGCGAAGAATTCGCATTGCAGCGGCACCAGGACCGAATCGGCCGCCGCCATCGAGTTCAGCGTCAGCAGATTGAGCGATGGCGGACAATCGATGAGCACGTAGCCGAATGGCGCGCCACGCTCGCTCGCGGCACGGAGAGCATTGCGCAGCTTGAGCACCCGGTCGGGCGCGGAAGCGATCTCCATCTCGATGCCGAGCAGGTCGAGTGTCGACGGCACGATCGACAGCCCGGGCACCGCCGTCGGGATCGCCGCTGCTTCCAGATCCAGCTCGCCAGTCAGCACGTCATAGGACGAGACGGTACGGTCCTTGCGCTCGATGCCAAGGCCTGTCGAGGCATTGCCTTGCGGATCGAGGTCGACGATCAGCACCTTTTCGCCGATCGCCGCCAGCGCCGTGGCTAGGTTGATGGCCGTCGTCGTCTTGCCGACGCCGCCCTTCTGGTTGGCTACGGTGATGATTCGGGGGCCATTCTTAATCATGGGTCTATGCCAGAAATTCATTCCGAGGTCGCCGATCTAAGTCAGTTGGCGCAAATCAGACAGTTCGAGGATGACGCCATGAGCGTCGGTCGCGCTGGCATGTTCTACCAGATCGAACGACCATCGTTGAGCGCTTTCTGCCACTTCGGCGCGGTAATCCCGGCCTTTGTGGAACAGGCCGCGCCCGCCCGCCGTCAGCCACGGCGCCGATAGGTCAAGCAACGTCGGAAGCGACGCCAGCGCCCTGGCCGTGACGATTTGCGGTGTCGAAACAAGCGGATAGGCATCATCGATGCGCCGCGCGATGACTCTCGCCGGCAGACTGAACTGGCCGACGACCGCTTGCAGGAACGACGCTTTCTTCCGGTTGCTCTCAACCAGATCGATGCTGGCGCCGTCACGCTCGGCAAGCAGGAAGGCAAGCACCAGGCCGGGAAAACCGCCGCCAGAGCCGAGATCGACCCAGCGCTTCGCGTCCGGTTTGATTCGCGCAAGCTGCGCGCTGTCGAGGATGTGGCGGCGCCAGACATCGTCCTGCGTCGATTGCGCCGCCAGGTTTATCCGGCGGTTCCATTTCTGGAAAACCACCTCGAACTCGACCAGGCGTTCGAATGTTTCACGTGAAACCGGACCTGCAACCGCTTGCAGGCTCGCCCAGGAGGCAGCGCTCACGCAACATTCCTTCGCGCAGCAGCCTCGGCATTGCGAACATGCGCGACAATGATTGCCAGTGCCGCCGGGGTCATGCCTTCCATCCGCTGTGCGTCGGCGACGGAACGCGGCTGGCGTGCCAGCATCTTCTGCTTCAGCTCGTTGGACAGGCCCGGAACCGTCGCAAAATCGAGCGAATCCGGAATCAGCCGGCTTTCCTCATGCCTGATCTGCGAGACATCAGCCTGTTGGCGATCGAGATAAACCGAATATTTCGCCTCCGTTTCGAGGCGCTCGGCCGTTTTGGCATCGATTGCCGCGAACGCCGGGGCGATTCGGGCCAACCAAGCGATATCGACACCGGGATAAGCCAGCAACTCATAGGCGGAGCGACGCACTCCGTCCCTGTTGATCTCCAGCCCATGGCGCGCCGCTTCGTTGGGGGTCATGGTCGTTCCAAGCGCAAGGTCCCTCGCCTTTTCAAGCTCCTGCATGACATCGTTGAAGCGCTGCATCCGCTCCGGTGAAGCGATCCCGAGCTTCGTGGCCAGCGGCGTCAGCCGCTCATCGGCATTGTCGGCCCGCAGCGACAGCCGGAACTCGGCCCGCGAAGTGAACATGCGATAGGGTTCGGCAATGCCGCGGCTGGTCAAATCGTCGACCATCACCCCGATATAGGCCTCCGTGCGGCTGAGCACGATCGCGTCGCTTGCCGATGCCTGCCGCGCGGCGTTGAGGCCAGCAAGCAGCCCTTGCGCGCCAGCCTCCTCATACCCGGTGGTGCCGTTGATCTGCCCGGCCAGGAAAAGAGCGCCAATCCGCTTGGTTTCCAGCGTCGGCTTAAGCTCGCGCGGATCGACATGATCATACTCGATGGCATAGCCGGGTTGCAGCATGATGGCACGCTCAAGGCCAGGAATGGTCTTCAGAATGTCGATCTGAACGTCCTCGGGCAGCGAGGTCGAAATGCCGTTGGGGTAAACGGTGTCATCGTCCAGCCCTTCCGGCTCCAGAAAAATCTGGTGGCCTTCGCGGTCGCCGAACTTGACGATCTTGTCTTCGATGGACGGACAGTAGCGCGGCCCGACCCCTTCGATCGAGCCGGAATACATGGCGGAGCGGCTCAGATTGGCGCGGATCAGCTCGTGCGTCGCCGCTGTCGTACGCGTGATGCCGCAATGGATCTGCGGATTGTCGATGCGGTCGGTCATCAGCGAGAACGGCACCGGATCCTCGTCCGCCGCCTGGCTCTCCAGCGACGCCCAATCGATCGTCCGCCCATCCAGCCGCGGCGGCGTGCCGGTCTTCAGCCGCCCGAGCTTGAAACCCGCTCTGCTCATCGTCGCCGACAGGCCAAGGCTGGCCTGCTCGTTCATGCGGCCGGCAACGATCTTCTTCTCGCCGATATGGATTAGCCCGCGCAGGAAAGTGCCGGTCGTCAGCACCACGGCGCCGCAGGCAAGCCGGCGGCCATCCGCCAGCAGCACCGCTGCTATGCGCTCATTGTCGACTTCGAAATCCAGGACCTCGCCCTCGACCACGTCGAGACCGGCCTGCTCGCGAATCGCCGCCTGCATGGCGAGCCGGTAGAGCTTTCTGTCGGCCTGCGTGCGCGGCCCGCGAACTGCCGGTCCCTTGCGACGGTTGAGCAGGCGGAACTGGATGCCGGCAGCGTCGGCGACGCGCCCCATCAGCCCGTCCATGGCGTCGATCTCGCGAACCAAATGGCCCTTGCCGTTCCCGCCGATCGCCGGATTGCAGGACATGACGCCGATCGTCTCGAAGCGCAGCGTCACCAGAGCGGTTTTGGCACCGGCGCGCGCGGCAGCGCTGGCCGCCTCGCAACCAGCATGGCCGCCGCCCACCACAACCACATCATAGTGATCGGTCATTTTAGATTCCCGAATTCAAGTCGACCGACACATGTGCCCGTCAGAACGTAGTGTCAAGAATACGTGTCGCTTGGCGGGCAAATCTCTTCGAAGAAGTGGCGAAAGCCGGCGCCGTCTTCCCTTCTCCCCTTGTGGGAGAAGGTGGATTGGCGCGCAGCGCCAAGACGGTTGAGGGGTGCTGGACGGAGTGCGGTCGGTGCCATGCTGGAACACCCCTCATCCGTCGCCTTCGGCGACACCTTCTCCCACAAGAAGGGGAGAAGGGAGAGCCGCACAAGCACAAGCGCCGGCGCGCCACGCCTCGCCCCGGAATTGGTGAGGAGCGAACTCAACCTGGAGCGATTACCCGGCGAATCGTTTCACGTGAAACAATGCCTTCGACGTGATCACTCAGCGTTTCACGTGAATCATCGCGAGCCTTCCCTCCCCAGTGTTTCACGTGAGTCATTTGCCGATGCAGAATTGCGAGAAGATTACGTCCAGCAAATCCTCGACATCGACCGCCCCACCGATCCGGCCAAGCCTATCAGCTGCCAGCCGCAATTCCTCGGCCCGCAGCTCCTGCCCGCGCTCATCCCCTGCCACCGCCGCAAGCAGAAAGCGTTTCGCCTCATTGAGAAGCTCGACGTGCCGCAGCCGCGACGGCAGGATATCGCCGGCCTCGCCGATCTGCGCTGCCGCGCGACGCCCGATCTCCGCCAGCAGCTCCGCCAGCCCGGCACCGTCTCTGGTCGAGATAACGGCATCGTAGCGCGTCGCAAGCGCCGGTGATTCATCTTGCAACAAATCGACCTTTGTCCCGATCCACAATGTCGGGACCTCCGCTGGTATTGTGCCGATCGGGACCGGGTCCACCATATCCTCCAACACGAGCAACAGATCGGCGGTTCCCGCCTTGCTCCTCGCCCTTTCGATGCCAATCGCCTCGATCCTGCCGGGCGTCTCGCGCAGGCCGGCGGTATCCGTCACCCTGACCCGCATCCCCTCCAAATCCAGCACCACCTCGAGCAGGTCGCGGGTCGTGCCGGGCTCTTCCGTGACGATTGCCGCCTCGCGCCGGGCCAGCGCATTGAACAGGCTTGATTTGCCGGCATTCGGCGCGCCGAGGATGACGACCTCAAACCCGTCGCGGATGATCTCGGCCGCCCGGAATCCCTGGACATGACGCTCGATCTCGTCGGTCATCGCGCGAACATCCGACCAGACCGTCTCTGCAACGGAACCGGGCACATCGTCTTCGTCGGCAAAATCGATCTCGGCTTCGATCATCGCCCGCGCATGGATGAGCCGACGCCGCCAGCCCAGATAGAGCTCGCTCTGCATACCCTCGGCATTCTGCACGGCAAAGCGTCGCTGCGCCTCCGTCTCGGCGTTAACGAGATCGGCCAGCGCCTCGGTCTCGACCAGGTCGACCTTGCCGTTAAGAAAGGCGCGGCGGGTGAACTCGCCCGGCTCGGCATGCCTGACGCCATCGAAGCCGGCGATCGTCTCCAGCATCTTCGCCACCACGGCGCGGCCGCCATGGACATGGAATTCCGCGATATCCTCACCAGTAAAGCTGTTCGGTCCTGCGAAGAAAACGATCAGGCCGCTGTCGAGCACCGATCCGCCCGGCGCCCTGAACTTGCGATAGGCCGCAACACGGTTCTTAACCACTGGACCGGCAATCGTTTCGACGACGAATCGACTTTGCGGACCCGAAATGCGGATCACGGCAACGCCGGCGGGCAGGCGGCCGCTCGACAGGGCAACAATGGAATCACTTGAAATCATTTGCCGACCCAGCACAACCGCCCTAGCTTCGCTTATTCATCGACAATTCGCCGAGTGCCCGACCGTGACATTACCCGCGCAAAATCTGCCCGCGCAAAATCTACTTGCCGAAGAGGCCAGCCCCTATCTGCAGCAGCATAGCGGCAACCCGGTGCATTGGCGGGCGTGGTCGCCGGCGTCGCTCGCCGAAGCAAAGGCGCTGGAGCGGCCAATCCTGCTCTCGGTCGGCTACGCCGCCTGCCACTGGTGCCATGTCATGGCGCACGAAAGCTTCGAGAATGACCATGTCGCCGCCGTCATGAACCGTCTCTTCGTCAATATCAAGGTGGATCGCGAGGAGCGGCCGGACATCGACCAGATCTATATGGCCGCGCTGTCCTCGATGGGCGAGCAGGGCGGATGGCCGCTGACCATGTTCCTGACGCCGGACGGAAAGCCTTTCTGGGGCGGCACCTATTTTCCGCGCGAGACACGCTACGGCCGGCCGGGTTTCGTCCAGGTGCTTGAGGCGGTCGACAAGGCGTGGCGGGAGAAGAAAGAAAGCGTTAACCAAAGCGCCGACGGCCTGACCACGCATGTCGAGGCGCGGCTGGCGGGCACGCATGCCAAGGCCGTGCTCGACCGCGACACGCTCGCGAACCTTGCCCGAGGCATCGACGGCATGATCGACAGGGATCTCGGCGGCCTACGTGGCGCGCCCAAATTCCCCAACGCGCCTTTCATGCAGACGCTTTGGCTGTCGTGGCTGCGCGACGGTAGCACATCGCACCGCGACGCCGTCCTCCTCAGCCTTGAGCAGATGCTGCACGGCGGCATCTACGACCATATTGGCGGCGGGCTGAGTCGCTACTCGACGGATGCCGAATGGCTGGTGCCGCATTTCGAAAAGATGCTCTACGACAACGCGCAGCTCATCCGGCTGTGCAATTGGGCCTATGCGGCATCAGGCAATGATTTGTTCCGGATACGAATCGAAGAGACGATCGACTGGCTTCTGCGCGAAATGCGCGTCGACGGCAGCGCTTTCGCCGCCAGCCTCGACGCCGACAGCGAAGGCGAGGAGGGGTTGTTCTACACCTGGAGCAAGGATGAGATAGAAACCGCTCTCGGTGATGATTCCTCCTTGTTTTTCAAGTACTTCACGCTTTCCGGCCCGCATGGCTGGGAGGGCAAGCCAATCATCCACCAGACGCAAGCCCAGCAAACGCAAAGCGTGGCCGATCGCGATCGGCTCACTCCGTGGAAAGAGAAACTGCTGGCAACCCGGGAGCAACGCGTCAGACCCGGGCGAGACGGAAAAGTCCTGACCGACTGGAACGGCTTGGTCATCGCAGCTCTCGCCGAAGCCGGGCGCGCCCTGAAACGGATCGACTGGATCGAGGCGGCAGAACAGGCCTTCGCCGCCATTGCCAGCGCCGGGCGAGACGGCCGCTTGCCGCATTCGATGCTTGGCGCAAAGAAGCTGTTCCCGGCGCTGTCGAGCGACTACGCCGCCATGGCCAATGCGGCGATCTCGTTGTTCGAGGCTACCGGCACATCGAGCTATGCCGAACTGGCCGGCCAATTCGTCGCACAACTCGACCAATGGCACCGCGACGATGACGACACCGGCTACTATCTGACCGCTTCGGACAGCGCCGATGTGCCGATCCGCATCAGGGGCGATGTCGACGAAGCCATTCCTTCAGCCACCGGCCAGATCATCGAGGCCATGGTCCGATTGTCTTCGCTCTCCGGCGATCTCGAATTGCAGGAAAAGACCTGGAAAATCGCCGAACACGCGGCAGGCCGCGCGGCGCATCAGCCCTATGGCCAGGCGGGCGTCGTCAACGCTTGCGCCTTGGCGATCGAGCCGTTGAAACTGGTGCTGGTGGATGACCCGGAGAATCCCGGGCTTGTTCCGGTTGCGAATCGAAATCCCGACCCGCGCCGGGTCGACACTATCGTGCCGGTCGGCGCGGCAGGGAACCTGCCGATGCTGCCAGGCGGCATCCTGCCGCCAACGACCGAGCCCGGCGCCTGGCTGTGCACCGGGCAGGTCTGCCTGCCGGTGGTAACGGATGCCGAAGAGCTCGAGCGGCGGTTACATCGTCATTAGGCGCAAAGGTGCGCAGAACCGGGAACGCTGGAGGGACAGCGCCCCCCTCTGTCCTGCCGGACATCTCCCCCACTTGGGGGGAGATCGGCAGCTTCGCCGACAGCGTCCCTTTTGCAAAGTTGGTGGTTGGGGAAATCAGTCATCACGGCCAATCTCCCTCCTTGTGGGGGGAGATGTCCGGCAGGACAGAGGGGGCGCGAAGGATCGCCGCGCCTTTGCCCTCTTACGTATTCATCGAATCGAAGAAATCCGCGTTGGTCTTGGTCTGCTTGAGCTTGTCGATCAGGAACTCGATGGCATCGGTCGTTCCCATCGGCGCCAGGATACGGCGCAGCACGAAGATCTTTTGCAGGTCCTGGCGGGCGACCAGCAGGTCTTCCTTGCGGGTGCCGGACTTGAGGATGTCCATGGCCGGGTAGATGCGCTTGTCCGCAACTTTGCGGTCGAGCACGATTTCCGAGTTGCCGGTGCCCTTGAACTCTTCGAAGATGACCTCGTCCATGCGGCTGCCGGTGTCGATCAGCGCGGTGGCGATGATGGTCAGCGAACCGCCTTCCTCGATGTTGCGGGCCGCGCCGAAGAAGCGCTTCGGCCGCTGCAGCGCATTGGCGTCGACACCGCCGGTCAGCACCTTGCCGGATGACGGCACCACGGTGTTGTAGGCGCGGCCTAGGCGGGTGATCGAATCCAGCAGGATGACGACGTCACGCCCGTGCTCGACCAGGCGCTTGGCCTTCTCGATCACCATTTCGGCGACCTGGACGTGACGCACCGCCGGCTCGTCGAAGGTCGAGGAGACAACCTCGCCCTTCACCGAGCGCTGCATGTCGGTGACTTCTTCCGGTCGCTCGTCGATCAAGAGCACGATCAGGTAGCATTCCGGATGATTGGTGGTGATCGAATGGGCGATGTTCTGCAACAGCACCGTCTTACCGGTGCGCGGCTGCGCCACGATCAGGGCGCGCTGGCCTTTGCCGAGCGGCGCTACCAGGTCGATGACGCGGGCCGAGATGTCCTTCGAGGTCGGAACGTCCATCTCCATCTTCAGACGCGAGGTCGGGTAAAGCGGCGTCAGATTGTCGAAATGGATCTTGTGACGGATCTTTTCCGGGTCGTCGAAATTGATCGTATTGACCTTGAGCAGGGCGAAATAGCGCTCGCCCTCCTTCGGGCTGCGGATCGGGCCTTCGACCGTATCGCCGGTCTTCAGCGAGAACCGGCGGATCTGCGACGGCGAGATATAGATATCATCCGGACCCGGCAGATAATTGGCATTGGCCGAGCGCAGGAAGCCAAAACCGTCCTGCAGCACTTCGACCACGCCGTCACCGATGATCTCGATATCCTGCGTTGCCAGCCTCTTCAGGATCGCGAACATCAGCTCCTGCTTGCGCATGACGCTGGCGTTCTCGACCTCGAGCGATTCGGCATAGGCGATCAGCTCTGGCGGTTTCTTGTTCTTGAACTCTGCGAGTTTCATTTCTTGCATCATTAGACGGACTCTGAGTGAGTAAGCATTGGGAAAAATATCGGCGGGATGCGACAAATGCCGGGCGCGGCCGAAGCGATGAATGGGGCGGCGCATGACGGGAAGGAAGACCCGTCTTTTATCGTCGGTCGATTGAAAGAGCAAGCCGCCTTTTGCAGGTCGTCAAAGCCTCAGAAAGGCTTTACGATAACCAGCACGACGATGACGATCATCAGCAATGTGGGGATCTCGTTGACGATCCGCCAGTGCTTCGCGGGCTTTTCGTTGCGGTCCTCGGCGAATTTACGAACCGCGCCGGCCAGATAGCCATGAACGGCTGAGAGGCCGAGCACCGCGGCGATCTTGGCATGCAGCCAGCCGCCCTGAAAACCGAAGCCTTTCCAGGCAAGCCACAGGCCTAACGCCCAGGTGATGATCATGGCCGGATTGATGATGCCGCGCAGCAGCCGACGCTCCATCACCTTGAAGGTCTCCGACTGAACGGAGCCTTTCTCGGCATCGGCATGATAGACCAGCAGCCGCGGCAGATAGAGCATGCCCGCCATCCAGGAAATGACCGCGATGACGTGGATCGCCTTTGCCCAGGGATAGAAATCGTCAGGCCCAAACAAGAACAGCAGCCCAGCCAGGACGAGGAAAATGGCAATCGCGATCGCTGCGCGGCGCATCGCGCCAACACCACTTTCCGCAGGGCCTTTCCCCATCATAGTCACGACGCGCTCCGCACCAGTTTCACCATGGCCTCGACATGCGCGATCGGCGTCTCCGGCGTGATACCGTGGCCGAGATTGAAGATCAGCGGCCCATCGCCCAACGCCCCAAGGATCGCCTCGACACCGTCGGCTAGAGCCTTGCCGCCGGCCACCAGCCGCAACGGATCGAGATTGCCCTGCACGGCGCCGCCGTGCTGCAGTTCCTTCGCTGTCGTCAACGGCACGGTCCAGTCGAGCCCCAGCCCCGTCACGCCGGTCTTCTGGCGATAGCTCAAGTAATGGGTGCCGGCGCCCTTGGGAAAGCCGATGATCGGAACGTCGGGATGGACGGCCCGGACCTGCCTGACGATCTCGGCCACCGGCCTGACGCAAAAGGCCTCGAAAGAAACGTCGTCGAGCACGCCCGACCACGAGTCAAAGATCTGCACCACATCGGCGCCGGCCTCGATCTGGCGGATCAGGTAGGCAGCCGAGTGGTCGGCAAGCACGTTCAGCAGCTGCAAGAAAGCCGCCGGCTCGCGATAGGCGAACAGCCGCGCTGGCGCCTGGTCAGGCGTGCCATGGCCGGCGATCATATAGGTCGCCACCGTCCACGGCGCGCCGCAGAAGCCAATCAGCGTCGTCTCGTCAGGCAGTTTTGCCCGTAATCGCCTGACCGTCTCATAGACCGGTTCGAGATTCACGTGAAACGTTTCGCCGTCGAGAGCCGCAATCTCCGTGGCCGAGATCGGCGTCAAAAGCGGCCCGCGTCCTTCCTCGAAGCGGACGTCGCGGCCCAGCGCATGCGGCACGACAAGGATATCGGAAAACAGGATCGATGCATCGAAGCCGAAGCGCTCGATCGGCTGCAGGGTCACCTCCACCGCAAGATCGGGATTATAGCAGAGATCGAGGAACGACCCGGCCCGCCTGCGCGTCTCCCGATATTCCGGCAGATAGCGGCCGGCCTGACGCATCATCCAGAGAGGCGGCGGAAACACCGCTTCGCCCTTCAACACGTCCAGCATGATCCGGTTTTCAGGCATTCAGCGCTCGCATGGTGGCCTGCGGCCGATCGCAGATGTTGGAGATTGGCGGCTGAAGGCCGATCGGCAGCGACCGTTCATGATCTCTCTTAGGCCCACTCAAAGAGTCAAATCCTCTGCCTCTCCAGGCTTCTCTATAATTAAATATTCTATTTCTAGGAATCTTATGATTCTAAGAGTCTGTTGGTATCGGTGGTTGTCTCCTGTCCCGTTTTGCCCCGGAAAAGGCCAGCCAGCATATTGTCGCGTGCTTCTTCTGCCGGATAGGAGGGGATTGGGGACAGTTGGAAATTTCCGACTGGGAACAATGCGTTGCCGCCCGCGCAAAGAGAATGGGCCTGTGGATGGGGCTGAGTCAAAAAAGCCCGTCCCCGGACTTGTCCCCAGCCGCCCGACGAAGCCGACAGCGCATCGAATTGTGGACAAACTGGCATCTGATACAGTCGCCCCAAACCGACCGATCTTTCCGACCGACCTTATCCACATCGGCCCACAGCTTGGAACGAACGCCTGTGAACAAACCCCAGAGCTTCTTTCACCTTCACCTGATTTCCGATGCCACCGGTGAAACGCTGCTGGCGGCCGGGCGGGCGGCTTCCGCGCAATACAAGGATGCGCGCGCCATCGAGCATATCTACCCGCTCATCCGCACCGAAAAGCAGGTGACGAAAGTGTTCGAGGACATCGAGGAGGAGCCGGGCATCATCCTCTATACGGTTGTCGACCAGAAACTCGCCCGCGGCATCGACGAACGCTGCGCCGCCATGGGCCTGCCTTGCGTCTCAGTGCTGGAACCGGTGCTGACCGTGTTCCAGTCCTATCTCGGCACGCCGGCCGGCCGCCGCGTCGGCGCCCAGCATGTGCTGGACGCCGAATATTTTCGCCGCATCGACGCGCTCAACTTCACCATGGAGCATGATGACGGCCAGCTGCCGGCCAATATGGACGACGCCGACATCGTGCTCGTCGGCATTTCGCGCACGTCGAAGACCCCGACCAGCATCTACCTCGCCAATCGCGGTATCAAGACCGCCAACATCCCGATCGTGCTCGGCGTGCCGGTTCCGGAAAGCCTGGTCAGCGCCACGAAGCCGCTGATCGTCGGGTTGATTGCCACCGCCGAGCGAATCTCGCAGGTCCGCCAGAACCGCATCCTCGGCAACACCAGCGCCTATGAGCCGACCGACTATGTCGACCGCGCCGCGATCTCCGAGGAACTCGCCTACGCCCGCCAGATCTGCACCCGGCATGGCTGGCCGATGATCGACGTCAGCCGCCGCTCGATCGAGGAGACGGCGGCGGCCATCGTTGCCCTGCGGGGTAAGACACGGTAGGGTTCGGGCGCTTGTGCTGTGGGCGGTCCTTTCCTTCTCCCCTTGTGGGAGAAGGTGGCCGAGCGAAGCTCGGTCGGATGAGGGGTGTTCCAGCTTGGCACCGACAGCAATCCTTCCAACACCCCTCAACCGTCTTGGCGCTGCGCGCCAATCCACCTTCTCCCACAAGGGGAGAAGGGCAAGACCGGACGAAAAACCATGACCGAAAAAATCATCCTCGCCTCGGGAAGTCCGTTCCGCAAGGCTATGCTCGTCAATGCCGGCATCGCCATCGAGGCGGTTCCGGCGGAAGTCGATGAGCGCGCGCTTGAGGCTCCGCTAAAAGACAGCGGTATCTCGCCCGAGGACGTCGCCCTGGTGCTCGCCGAGGCCAAGGCCACCGAGGTCAGCGAGAGAAAGCCCGGCGCCCTGGTGCTTGGCTGCGACCAGACGCTGTCGCTCGGCGACGAAGTGTTCCACAAGCCGGCCGACATGGAAGGCGCGCGCCGCCATCTCTTGGCGCTATCGGGCAAGACCCATCAGCTCAACAGCGCCGTGGTGCTGGCCCGCGACGGCGCAGTTCTGTGGCGGCATGTCGGCATCGCCAGCCTGACCATGCGCAAGCTCGACCCGGCCTTCATCGGCCGTCACCTGGCGCGGGTCGGCGCCAAGGCGCTGTCCAGCGTCGGCGCCTACCAGATCGAAGGCGAGGGCATCCAGCTGTTCGAAAAAATAGAAGGCGACTATTTCACCATCGTCGGCCTACCGCTTTTGCCCGTCCTGGCCAAGCTGCGTGACCTCGGAGCCATCGATGGCTGAGGCCGCGAAAAAGGCCTTCGTCACCGGCCACCCGGTCGCGCATTCGCGGTCGCCCAAGATCCACTCCTATTGGCTGGCGACATACGGGATCGACGGCAGCTACCGGGCCATCGACGTCGCGCCGGACGATTTTGCCGAATTCGTCAAAACGCTCGAGACGAATGGCTACCGCGGCGGCAACGTCACCATCCCGCACAAGGAGGCCGCCTTCGCGCTGGCGGCGCGCCGCGACGATGCGGCCGAGCAAATCGGCGCGGTCAACACGCTGTGGTTCGACGGCGGAAAACTGTGGGGCGGCAACACCGACGCCCATGGCTTTGCCGCCAATCTCGACGAGCATGCGCCGGGCTGGGCAAACAATGGCCCGGCCGTGGTGCTCGGCGCCGGCGGCGCCTCCCGCGCGGTCATCCAGGCGCTGATTGAGCGCGGCATCAGCGACATCCGCATCGTCAACCGGACGCTTGCGAGGGCGCAGGAGCTGCGCGACCGTTTCGGTGCCGGGGTCTCGGCCCACGGCACGGCCGCGACCGGCGAGCTGCTTGCCGATGCCGGCCTGCTGGTCAACACGTCAGCGCTCGGCATGCATGGCAATGAAGGCCTGTCCGCCGACCCGGCCAGGCTGCCGGACCATGCCATCGTCACCGACATTGTCTATGTGCCGCTGGAAACGCCATTGCTGGCCGCAGCCAAAGCGCGGGGCCTGGAAACCGTCGACGGGCTCGGCATGCTGCTGCACCAGGCGGTGCCCGGCTTCGAGCGCTGGTTCGGGATCAGGCCGGAGGTCACTGCCGAATTGCGCCGGATGATCGTCGCCGATCTCGGCGCCAAGGAGCGAAAGGCATGATCGTGCTCGGCCTCACCGGATCGATCGGCATGGGCAAGTCGACCACGGCGAAGATGTTTGCCGAGGCCGGCGTGCCGGTCCACGATTCGGACGAAGCGGTGCATCGCCTCTACGCCGGCAAGGCGGCGCCGCTGGTGGAGGCGGCTTTTCCCGGAACCACCGGATCAGGGTCGGTCGATCGCACAAAGCTGGCCGAGCGGGTGCTTGGCGATGCGGCTGCGCTGAAACGGCTGGAAGCGATCATCCATCCGCTGGTCCGCGCCGACGCCGACGCCTTCCTGGCCAGGAACCGCGCCGCCGGCGCACCGCTTGTCGTTCTCGATATCCCGCTGCTGTTCGAAACCGGCGGCCGAGACCGCGTCGACAAGGTCGTGGTCGTCACCGCCTCGGCCGAAATCCAGCGCGCCCGGGTGCTGGCGCGGCCGGGCATGAGCGAAGAGAAACTGGCGTCGATCCTGGCCAGGCAGGTTCCCGACGCCGAAAAACGCAGCCAAGCCGATTTCGTCATCGACACCGGACAGGGTTTTGATGCGGCGCGCGCGGCGGTCAATGCGATCGTCGCCGAACTGGCCGGGGATAAGGTCGGCAAGCCTGCTTAACGACGCTTGCAACCGGCGTAATATGTTGCCAATTTGTTCCCATCATGATTCGGCTAGAGTGACGCCGGAGCCAACGGGTTGTTTAGATGCGCGAGATCATCTTCGATACGGAAACCACCGGTCTCGATTTCCGCGACGACCGCGTCATCGAGCTTGGCTGCATCGAGCTGGTCAATCGTTTCCCGACCGGCCGCACCTTCCACCATTACATCAACCCGCAGGGACGACCGATTCATGCGGAGGCGCAGGCCGTTCATGGCATCAGCGCCGCCGACCTCACGGGCAAGCCGACCTTCAGCGACATCGCCGAGGAGTTTCTTGCCTTCATCGGCGGCGCCAAGCTGGTCGCCCACAATGCCACTTTCGACATCACTTTCCTCAATGTCGAATTTGGCCGGCTTGGCCACCCGGTCGTTGACCCCGGGCTTGTCGTCGACACGCTGGCGCTGGCGCGCCGCAAGCATCCGATGGGACCGAATTCGCTGGACGCGCTCTGCCGGCGCTACGGCATCGACAATGCCCGTCGCACCAAGCACGGCGCGCTGCTCGATTCGGAATTGCTGGCCGAGGTCTATATCGAGCTCATCGGCGGCAAGCAGGCGGCGCTCATCCTCGACAGTGCCACGGCGCCGGCCGGCGGCAGGAGAAATGTCGACGATATCGACATCAGCATCGGCGTGCGGCCGATAGCGCTGCCGTCTCGCCTGACCGACGCAGAGCGCACCGCGCACGCGAGCATGGTCGGCACCTTAGGAGAAAAGGCGCTCTGGCTGCGCGTCGCCCCGGAAGCGAGTTCCGCGGCATAGTGATTTTGGGGGCCGAACCGACGCGGCGCAGACCCTGGGATCCATGCCGTTACCTCAGCCGAAGAGTGCAGCGGCTCAGGATCAGCCGACCTGTAGCGATCCTTCGCGCCCCCCTCTGCCCTGCCGGGCATCTCCCCCACGAGGGGGGAGATTGGCAGCTTCGACGCTCCGCTCATTCCTGCAACGTTGGCGATTGGCGAAAGCCGGTGTGATGTCCGATCTCCCCCCTTGTGGGGGAGATGTCCGGCAGGACAGAGGGGGGCGCTGTCCCGCCGACTTCCCTACAAAAAAGCCCGGCGCGAGGCCGGGCTTCTTAAACGCTACCGAGATAGCCTTCAGCTCGCCTTGACCTTGCCGGCGGCCTGGTCCTCGGCCAACTTCTGCTGGAACATCTGGGCGAAATCGATCGGGTCGAGCATCAAGGGCGGGAAGCCGCCATTGCGCGTCGCCTCGGCGATGATCTGCCTGGCGAACGGGAACAACAGCCGCGGACATTCGATGAACAGCAGCGGCAGCATATGCTCCTGCGGGAAACCGCTGATGGCGAAAACGCCGCCATAGACCAGCTCGACATTGAACAGCACTTCCTTATCGAAGGACGCCTTGGCGTTCAGCGTCAGATTGACGTCGAACTGCTTGTCCGAAAGCGGGTTGGCGTTGACATTGACGTTGATGGCGATGCCGGGGGCCTTGTCGCGGCCGCGCAGCGAATTCGGCGCGCCGGGGCTTTCGAAGGAAAGGTCCTTCACATATTGGGCGAGCACGTTGAGCGAAGGCTGCGTCACGTCACCGTTGCCATTGGCCGCGCCGGTCGGCGCGTCGTCTTTGCTGGCCATAAGCTGTTGTCCTTTTGCCTGGGCAGCGTTGCTGACCGGATTGAAATCGGGCGTTCGCTACCATGGTCGGCATGACAAGACAAGGTTTGCCGGGCATTCGTTCCGGAGGCGTTTGCCGACCTAGTCGTCCTTGAGGCGACCTAGTCGTCCTTGAGGCGGCGCCAGGGAGAAGTGTGATCCGGTCCACGCCCGTGATCGTCGCCGCGCGAATAGTCGCCGTCGTCGAGATCGATGGTCTTGTCGCGTTGCCGGGCGCGGAAACCGCCGGTGCCGAAATTGGTCGCCAGCACGATACGGCCTTTCAACAGGCGCCAGGCAAGGTCGCGGACCGGCGGCAGGAACAGCAGAATGCCGAAAATGTCTGTTATGAAGCCGGGAATGATGAGCAGGATCGCCGCCAGCACGATCATCGCGCCGTGCGCGAGCTGGCGGCTTGGATCACGTCCGGCGTCCATCTCGGCACGGACCCGGCTCATGACGCCGAAACCCTGGTATCGCAACAACAGCGCGCCGGCGATGCTCGAGGCCAGCACCAGGCCGACCGTCGCCAATGCGCCGACCTGGCGGCCGACAACGACGAAACCGGCGATCTCCAGCAGCGGAAGCGCGAGAATGAACAGGGGAAGCAGCGAAATACGCAAATCTTGACCGATCGTTTCCATGTTTTGCCGGCCGGCGAGCAATCGCCGCTGGCACTGGAGCTTGTAGATAGGTATGCCTGCCTTTAATTTGAATGATGGCACCTTGCGTTCTATATGCTTTGAATGTTGAACGCTATGCGACCGCAGCCATTGCTAGGCCGGGCGGTCCGGCCGGAGTAGGGATTGATTGGCGGAAGATATGGGATTCTTCGACTTCGGCACGATTTTCTTTCTGGTTGCGGCGGTTGTGATCTTTTTCCAGCTGCGCAACGTGCTCGGCCGCCGCACCGGCAGCGAACGCCCGCCCTTCGATCCCTATACGGCGAGCCGGACGCGCGAGGACGCCGCCCAGAAACCCGAGAATGTGGTCTCACTGCCGCGCAAGCGGGCGCCGGGAGAGCCGGCCATCGACGCCTATGCGGCGATCGACGCCTTCGCCAAGCCTGACACCGATCTCAACAGGGGCCTGCGCACGATCAAGGACAATGATCCGGCATTCGACCCCAAGACCTTCGTCGACGGCGCCAAGATGGCCTATGAGATGATCGTCATGGCCTACGCCGATGGCGACCGCAAGACGCTGAAGAACTTGTTGTCGCGCGAGGTCTATGACGGCTTTGTCGCGGCCATCGGCGACCGTGAGGCGAAATCGGAAAAGATTCAGTCGTCTTTCGTCGGCATCGACAAGGCCGACATCGTCTCCGCCGAGATGAAGGGCGGCGAGGCGCATATCACGCTGCGCATCGTCAGCGAGCTGATTTCGGCGACGCGCGACAAGGCCGGCGCCGTCATCGACGGCGATCCCGAGACCGTCGCCGAGGTCAAGGACGTCTGGACATTCGCCCGCGACACGCGCTCGCGCGACCCGAACTGGAAGCTGGTCGCCACCGAAGAAGAAGACTGAGCCCGGACCACGGCGGGGTCTGTCGTGTCGCTTTCTCAGGCGTTCCGCGAAAAATCCTTTGACGATCTGCCCGGTTGGGACGAGGACGACTATCTGTCTGCGTTCGCGGCTTTCCGGCGTTCGGCTTTTCATGTCCTGACAAAACCCTATCGCTCCGGCGGGCTCGGCGTCGACTTCAACGCCTTCACCGACGCCTACGCTGCGGCCCGCACCGTTCCGCCAACCGACCGGGCGCAAGCCCGCGCCTTCTTCGAGCGTCATTTCATCCCGGCGCACATAAGGGCCGAAGGCAGCGGCGCCGGCCTCGTCACCGGCTTCTATGAACCCGTGGTCGACGCCTCACCGGTGCGAACCGAGCGCTTTACGGTGCCGCTGCTGTCGCGCCCGGCCGACCTCGTCGACATCGACGACGCCAACCGGCCGCCCGGCATGGACCTTTATCTCGCCTTCGGCCGCGAGACGCCGAACGGACCGGTCGAGTACTTCGACCGCGGCGAGATCGAGCGCGGCGTGCTTGCCGGCGAAGGTTTGGCCGGCAAAAGCCTGGCCGGCAAGGGGTTGGAAATCGCCTGGCTCGCCGACAAGGTCGACGCCTTCTTCATCCATGTGCAGGGTTCTGCGCGGCTCACCATGACCGACGGCCGGCTTTGCCGCGTCACCTATGCCGCCAAATCCGGCCGGCGCTTTACCGGACCGGGCAAGATCCTGAGTGAGCTAGGCGAAATCCCGCTGCAAGCGGTGACCATGCAGTCGATCCGCGCCTGGTTCAAGGCGCATCCGGATCGCATCGACGAGATCCTGTGGCGCAACCGCTCCTATATTTTTTTCCGCGAGATTTCCCTCAGCGAGGCGGGGGTCGACGACCCGGAACTCGGGCCGATCGCTGCCGCAAAGGTGCCGCTGACGCCGGGCCGCTCCGTCGCCGTCGACCGGCTGCTCCATACGTTCGGCACGCCGTTCTACATCGACGCGCCGTCGCTGACCGCCTTCGATAAAAAGCCGTTCCGGCGGCTGATGATCGCGCAGGACACCGGCTCGGCCATCACCGGGCCGGCCCGTGGCGACCTGTTCGCCGGAACGGGCGACGCGGCCGGCGAGATCGCCGGTGTCGTCCGCAATCCTGCCGATTTCTACGCGCTGATACCGCGTCCGCTTGTTCGGGAGGCGGGGCGATGACCCGACGCATCGACAGGCTGAGCGAGGACGACCGGGTGCTGTGGAACCTGGTGGCGCGCACGGCCAAGCCGCTGAAGGGCAAGTCCACCATCGACAGTCCCGACATCGGCCCGGACAACGGTGATGACACGAAGCCACCGCCGCGTGCCCAGGCCATGGCTCCGGCCGCGGCGGCGAAAGCAAAGACGCAGCACGTTTCACATGCGCTCGACGAACCGACGCTGGAAAAACTGTCGAAGGGCCGGCTGCCGATCGAAGGCCGCGTCGATCTGCATGGCCTGACCCAGGACGAGGCCTATTCGCTATTGTTTTCCTTCCTGCACCGGGCGCATGCCGGCGGCATCCGCTATGTGCTGGTCATCACCGGCAAAGGCTCCTCGTCGGGCGGCGACGGCGTCTTGCGGCGCGCCGTGCCGGCCTGGCTGTCGACACCCGCATTCAGGCCGCTCGTCTCCAGCCACGACCATGCCGCCCGCAACCATGGCGGCTCGGGCGCGCTCTATGTCCGCCTGCGGCGGGCGCGCCCTTGAGGATGAACTTGTGACCCCGTTCGGCGAAAAGCTTCGCGCGTTGCGAAGCGAGCGCGGCGTCAGTCAAAAGGCCATGGCCGAGGCGATCGGCGTCAGCGCCGCCTATCTGTCGGCGCTGGAGCATGGCCGTCGCGGCGCGCCGACCTGGACGCTGATCCAGAAGATCATCGGCTATTTCAACGTCATATGGGACGATGCGGAAGAACTCGCGCGGCTGGCCGAGACCTCGCACCCGCGGGTGAAGCTCGACACGTCAGGCCTAAGCCCCGCTGCCACCGAGCTTGCCAATCTGCTGGCCGAGAACATCGAAAAACTCGACGAAGCCGAGCTTCGCCGCATCACCGCATCGATCCGCGCCGCTTTGAAGCAGCCGAAGTGATCGCCTGCTACTGGACCGCGCCGACCAGAACTTGCTGGCCATCACGGATCGAGACCCAGCGGCCGGTATTGTCGATCGCCTGCCGCTTGAGGAAGCGGTAGCCGGTCCGGTCCCACGCGCGGACCTTTCCGTCCAGATTGTCGAGGATGTAGTCGCCCTTGCTCGTGCGCACCGTCAGCACTGCATGGCCCTCGCCGTCGGGCTTGCGCACCACGGTCATCAGAAGATCGGCGTAAGACACGCCCATGCGGTTCAATTCGCGGCGCTTCTCCAGGACATAGTCCTCACAGTCGCCGACACCCTTGGCCGGATAGGCCCAGACCTCGTCCTTGCCGTAGATGTCGAAGTCGCTTATCGGCTTGACGGCGGCGTTGACCCTGGCGTTGACGCTGAGCATCTTGCGCCAGAGCGAGCCGGTCATGGTGGCGGGGGCGAGATTGCCCGGGCGGATCGAGCATTCGGCCGGATTGGTCTTGCAGAAATCGTAATGGCCGATCGGCTGCGATGTCGGGCCGCCGGTTGCCATTGGTCCGGCCGCCGAAGCCGCCGTCGACCAGCCTGCCGCAAGTGCCAGCCCTGCGAGTGCGCACACGCGCACCTTTCTCGCCATTGGTGAGGAAATCATTGTCCCCCTCGTCCCTTGTTGTTAACGAAACGTTAAGGGCGATTCACAGTCCCGTCAATTATACGAACGGCCAGATTTGCGACATGGTTACCGGCACGGCCGAAAACGCGGCTATTGTGCAACAGGTCGATTTGAGCGGCTGCTACCATCCGGGCCTCATAAGGTGCATTCTTACTTTTTGGCGGTGCGGACCAGCTTCGGCTTCACTGCAACGCGGGTCTGGCGGCCATAGCTGGTGATGAAGTCGACGATGCGCGGCACGATTTCGGAGCGGAAGCGCGAGCCGTTGAAGACGCCGTAATGGCCGACCGCCGGCTGCATGTAGTGAGCGTGCCTGTCCGCGGGGATGTTGACGCAGAGGTCGTGTGCGGCCTGGGTCTGGCCGAGGCCGGAAATGTCGTCGTTCTCGCCCTCGACGGTGAACAGGGCGACATTGCGGATCGCTGAGGGATCGATGGCCACGCCGCGATGCGTCATTTCGCCCTTGGGCAAAGCGTGGCGGACAAACACGGTGTCGACCGTCTGCAGGTAGAACTCCGCCGTCAGATCCATCACCGCCATATATTCGTCGTAGAAGTCGCGGTGCTTCTCGGCATTGTCGCCGTCATGCTTCACCAGATGCATGAAGAAGTCCTTGTGGGCGATGATGTGGCGGTCGAGGTTCATGCTCATGAAGCCCGAAAGCTGCAGGAAGCCGGGATAGACCTCACGGCCGAAGCCCGGCACCGGCCACGGCGCCTGCATGACGACGTTGTCGCGGAACCAGTCGATGCCCTTTTCCTCGGCCAGAAGATTGACCGCGGTCGGATTGCGGCGGGTGTCGATCGGCCCGCCCATCAGCGTCATCGTCGAGGGAACGAACGGATCGCCGCGCGTTTCCATCAGCGCCACCGCCGCCAGCACCGGCACCGACGGCTGGCATACCGCCATGACATGGGTGTCGGGCCCCAGCGCATGCAGCATGTCGACGATGTAGTCGATATAGTCGTCGAGGTCGAAGCTGCCGTCGCTGAGCGGCACCATGCGGGCGTCCACCCAGTCGGTGATGTGCACGTCGGCATGGGGCAGCATCGCCTCGACCGTGCCGCGCAGCAGCGTCGCATAATGGCCCGACATCGGCGCCACGATCAGCAGCTTCGGATCAGGCCGGCGGTCGGCGGGAACCGCCCGCTCGAAACGGAGCAGATTGCAGAAGGGCCGCGACCACACCGTCTTTTCGGTGACGTCGACGCTTTTCCAGTCGACCACGGTCTTGGTCAGGCCGAATTGCGGCTTGCTGTAGCGGCGCGTGGTGCGCTCGAACAATTCGGCCGTTGCCGCGACGGAGCGGCCCCAGGACGTGTGCGAAAACGGATTGAGCGGATTGGTGTAGAGCATCCGCACCGCATCGGCATAGAGGCGGGCCGGCTGCAGGGCGGCGTGGTTCAATTCGTAGAACTGGTAGAACATCGAGAACCCCGCTGCTGCGACCAAAGGGACGACGGGCAGCGCCGAGCCTTAGATGTCTCGCGCGGACGTTAGCAACAAATTGCTGCGATGCAATACGTCAAGTGGCCTGATTTATGCTCATCCTTTCGTCCAAGGCCTTGAAAATCGGCTTTGAACGGCGAGAGCCGGCTTATTGTGCGACTGCGAAAGCCGCCGGGGAGAGCATGGGCAATCGCTTCATGTTTGTGGCCATCCGGCCTTGAGGCCGGACAGCATATCTCAGACGCGTGGCGTCACACGCGGGCCGTGCACACGGAGGTATGACCCGAGCTGATGAAGCCGAGCCGGCTGGCGGCGCCCTTCGACAGGTCTATCACGCGCCCCTTGATGAACGGGCCGCGGTCATTGATGCGCACGACGACGCTGCGGCCGTTGTTGCGGTTGGTGACCTTCAGCTTGGTGCCAAAAGGCAAGGTGCGGTGCGCGGCGGTCAGTGCCGACGGGTTCATCCGCTCGCCGGAAGCGGTCTTCGAGTGCAGCGCGTACCAGGAGGCGCGGCCGCATTGAGCGGCGGCAGGGGAAGTGGATGCGCCGACCATCAGGCCAGCCGCGATCGTCGCCGCGACAAGCGCGGTCTGGTTGCTTTTCTTCATGTTTGGGAATGTCTCCGTTGACAGACCCAAGTCGTTGGAGGCGAATAAGGCAGGAAATGCGGCAAAGGTCCGGCAGTTCCGTGGCCGCGGCACACGTTTGGAGTCGGCGCGAAACAGTCTGTCAGAGTTTTCTGCTGGCTGGTTGCGAGTCTTCGATGATCTTCGCGCTGATCTTCGAGATGTCTTCAGCAAGATCAGACGTTAAGATGCAAGGTAGGGTGAGCGCCATTGGATCGCTTCCTTTCGCTTTGTCATTCGCGGCCATGGCCGAATTGACGATCGACTTGAGAAGGAAATTCCGGCGATGAGATTGATCAAGAATCTGCTGGCGTTGTTGGTGCTCGCCATTGGTGCGCTCTGGTCGCTCCAAGGCATCGGCCTCGTCGGCGGCAGCTTCATGACCGGCCAGTCGCAATGGCTCTATATCGGCATCGTCGCCATGTTGGTCGGGCTGGCGGGATTGGTGTGGGCGAATCGTTCGCGCGGTTGACCCAATGCATGGCGCTCAAGCAAGCCTTGGGCTTGGACCGGGGTGCGCAGCGGTTTGTTGCAGGGACCAGATCAGATGGCGCGGGAGCCGGGTCGCGCTATTCACTGTGACCAATACTGCCAGGCCCAGTAGAAGCTTTCGTCGCGCGGCGGCAGGCGGCTGCGCCCGGCGTCCAATTGGACGGGGACTGGCGATCTGGGCTCGTCCTCGGCCGCCTGACTGTCCCTGGCCTGGATCAGGCGAAGCCGGCTGCCAAGAAACGCAAACAGTGTTGCGGTGGAATGGTCCATCACTGTCTCTCCTTTGTTCACTCCCGTCCTGCCCATGGAACGAGCGCGCGCTCGAGCCTGCGGATGATGAATTCGAGCACGAAGGCGATGGCAGCGATCACCAGGATGCCCATCACCACCACGTCGGTGACGAGGAACTGGGCGGCCGACTGGATCATGAAGCCAAGCCCGCGCGTCGCCGCCACCAGCTCGGCGGCGACCAAGGTCGACCAGCCGGCGCCAAGCGCGATGCGCAGGCCGGTCAGGATCGAGGGCAGGGCGCTGGGCAGGATCACATGCCGTATGACCTGCGCCCGCGTCGCGCCAAGCGAACGGGCCGCGTTGACGCGTTCCTGCGAGACGCCGCGGACGCCCGAAGCCGTCGACAGCGCGACCGGCGCCAGCATGGCGATGGCGATCACCAGGATCTTTGACGGCTCGCCGATGCCGAACCAGATGATGACCAGCGGCAGATAGGCGAGCGGCGGGATCGGCCGCAGGAATTCCAGCAGCGGATCGAAGATGCCGCGACCTATCACGCTGGTGCCGATGGCCAACCCAACGGGGACGCCGACGATGATGGCCGCGACCAGCGCCGCGAACACGCGGCCCAGGCTGGCGACGATATGCTGGACGAGCGTCGCGTCCACAAAGCCGTCGCGGACGACGGCAATGAATTTGATCCAGACGGCGGCAGGCGACGGTAGAAAGACCGGCGACACAAGTTGCAGGCGAGCCGACAGCGCCCATGCCGCCAGCACGGCCAGAATGGTGACAGTGCTGACCACGCGCGCCGAAACCCGGCCCCGTTTTGGCCGCTGCCGCGACCACGGCACCGACAAGGCGTCGGTCTCGTCGGCCTTGGCGTCGGCGTTGGTAATTGGCCGTTCCGTGTAGGAGGAGACGGTCATGCCGCCTCTCCCTCGAAGATCGCGTCGGTCAGCTCGCCGCGGGACGCCGCGAAGGCCGGATCGGCCTTGATGGCGCGGATGGGCTCGCCGGCCGCATAGCGCCGGCTGAAGCCGGTTTCGAACGTCCGCACCACCCGGCCCGGCCCGGGCGCCAGCACCACGATGCGGGTGGCGAGCACCAGCGCTTCCTCTATGCCATGCGTGACCATCAGCACGCCGACATGGCTTGCGGTCCACAGATCGAGCAGCGTCGTCTGCATGCGCTCGCGCGTCAGCGCGTCGAGCGCGCCCAGCGGCTCGTCGAGCAGCAGGAATTGCGGTTCGGCGGCGAGTGCCCGGGCCAGCCCGACGCGCTGGCGCATGCCGCCGGAAAGCTCCCAGATATGCTTGTCGCCGGCGCCGTCGAGCTTCACCAGCCTGAGCAGCTCGTCGGCGCGCCGTGTCCGCTCAGCTGGCAGTGCGCCGCGCAGCCTGAGAGCAAAGGCGACATTCTCCCGTGCGGTCAGCCACGGAAACAGCGCGTCGTTCTGGAACACGACGGCCCGGTCCGAGCCGGGCGCGGTGATCGGCCTGCCGCCGATCGTGGCGCTGCCGCGCACCGGCTCGACCAGGCCGGCGGCAACATTGAGCAGCGAGGTCTTGCCGCAGCCGGAGCGGCCGACCAGAACGACGAAGTCGTGCTTGGCGACATCGATCGACACGCGCTCGACGGCCGGCTGGCCGTCATAGTGAACCGAGACTTTATCGAGCACGAGATGCGTCATGTGGCCTCGCAGAACCCTTTGAAGAGAATCCGCCTGCCCCGGGCGCTTAAAGCGGCTCCGGGGCAGGCAGCACGCGGCGTCAGGGAGGAGAACCGCGCGCGTTCTTTTCCGGAACCAACGGTTCCGGACTCATGCACTCAGTTCGAGGCAAGCGCCTCGCTGACATATTTCGACGACACATATTTCGAATAGTCGGGCAGCACGGCGTCGACCTTGCCCTGCTCCTTGAGGAAGGCCGATGTCGCCTCCACAGCCTTGACCGTGCCGCCGCCGAGGAACTTGTCCGAGGCCTGCTCTCCGAGCGTCGGGAAGACATAGCCCTTGAGCAGCAGCGGCACGTCGTCCAGCTTGGCGCCGGTGAGCTTGGCGATCTTTGCCGCTTGTGGCGACGACACCGACCAGGCGTCCGGCTTGGCCAGGAACTCGGCATAGGCCGCACCCGTCACCTTGACGAAGTCGCGCACCGCTTCCGGATTCTTCTCGGCGAAATCGGTGCGCACGATCCAGGCGTCGAAGGTCGGCGCGCCCCAGGCGGCGACCTGTGAGGAGTCCACCACAACCTTGCCGGACGTCTTGATCTGGCCGAGCGCCGGATCCCAGACATAGGCCGCGTCGATGTCGCCCCGCGCCCAGGCCGCCGCGATCTCCGGCGGCCTGAGATTGAGGATCTCGACCGATTTCGGATCGACGCCCTCATGCTTCAGCGCGGCAAGCAGGCTGTAATGCGTGGTCGAGACGAAAGGCACGGCCACTTTCTTGCCGGCGAGGTCGGCGACCTTTTCGATGCCG
Organism: Mesorhizobium sp. M6A.T.Cr.TU.016.01.1.1; assembly: GCF_003952585.1. Lineage (NCBI taxonomy): Bacteria > Pseudomonadati > Pseudomonadota > Alphaproteobacteria > Hyphomicrobiales > Phyllobacteriaceae > Mesorhizobium > Mesorhizobium sp. M6A.T.Cr.TU.016.01.1.1. The sequence continues at coordinate 2,138,693 of NZ_CP034452.1, read as the reverse complement.
GCGCCGTTGCGGGCGACAAGGGCCTCGGATTCACCGATCAGGCCGACGATGAAAATGGTCTGGATCGGAAGCTCGCGGCTGGCCGCGGCAGCCAGCGGGCTCGACCCGACATAGCCGATGTCGACCGAACCGGAAGCGACGGCGGCGATCACATCGGCGCCGGAGTCGAATTTCCGCCAGTCGATGGCCGCCTTGGTCGTGCTCTCGTAGACGCCGTCTGCCTGCGGCACTTTCGAAGGCTCGACCACCGTCTGGTAGCCGATGGTGATCTTGAGGTCTTGCGTCTGGGCCGGGCCGAGGAAGGCGGCGCCCGCGAGGGCTGCCGACGATAGGAGAACGATGCGTCGTGAAATGGTGGACATGAAAGGCTCCTTGAAAAGAGAAAACCGGACTGCCTTTCATAGTCATCTAATTCTATCGTTCTTGTGGAGTTAAATCCTTCCAACGGCGAAGGGTTTGGTGGAAAAAAGCTATCGGCGACGGACTGGCGAGCGGATAGAGCGGCTGCGGCGGGCCGGTTGCTACAGGTGGCACTAAAACCTTGGAGCTTGGTCGAAGACATTACGCTGCTGGGTGCGACCAGCCGTAATCGGGGTGAACTTCAATTCCCGATCCAGCGTCGGTCCGGTAAATCCATACTTCAAACAAGCGATAAATTGGAACCTCATTCCCTGTCTTCGCGTGTAACTATAGTATTCTTATCGACTTAGGGAGTTGACGAGATGAGCGACCATACCCACCGTGCTCCGGCGATCGCTCGTGGCATCGGCCCACATGCTCCGATGCATGCGAGCCGTGTTTCTGTGTCCTCGGCGTCACAAGCCTGGCCCAAAATCGCTGCCACGGCTTGAAAACCAAGCAAAATCAACAGCAACTGGCTTGTATATCATGTCACTAGAAATTATGTGTCATACAAGCTTGGCCGCGGTGGGGACCCACGCCAGGCGTTTCGCAACCGGTGGCCCTGCGCCATCGCACGACAGAGAAACGTTCGGTCTATGCTCACGAAAAAGGGCAAGTACGGCCTCAAGGCGCTCGTGCATCTTGCGCGGCTGCCGGTTGGACAGCTCGCCTTCGTTGGCGATATCGCCACCGGAAACAACATTCCAAAGAAGTTTCTCGACGCTATCCTCGGCGAATTGCGCAATGCCGGTTTCGTCCAGAGCCGCAAGGGCAAGGAGGGTGGCTATCGCTTGGCGCGGCCGGCGGATGAAATCAAGATCGGCCATGTCGTGCGCGTGCTCGACGGGCCGCTGGCCCCCATTCCCTGCGCCAGCCGCACCCGGTATCAGCGCTGTGAAGACTGTAACGAGCCGACATGCCAAGTCCGACACCTGATGCTGGAGGTCCGGCAAGCGATCGCCGAGGTGCTGGATCAGCGCAGCCTCGCCGAGATGCGCGATATCGCCAGCGACGAAGACCTTTCGGTTGCGTTGGAAATCCAGGCCTGAGCCAACAAAGCCTGAACCAGCAACGCTGGAACCATTGGCTCCTGAGGCAATTGGTGCGCGCATGACCAGTCGCGCAAATTCGATCGTCCCAAATTCGATCATTATCGTCGGTGGCGGCGCCAGCGGCGTCGTCCTTGCCGCGCATCTGTTGAAGTCGCCCAATCCCGATCTTCGCGTCACGCTGATCGAAAAGCGCCCGCATTTCGGCCAGGGCATCGCCTATTCCACGCTGCTGTCGGCGCATGTGCTGAATGTCAGCGCGGCCGGCATGAGCGCCTATGCCGACGACCCCGGCAATTTCTGGCGCTGGCTGCTCGAACGCGGCCTGGCAACCCCGGAGCAGGCGCCGGTCTACGCGCCGCGCAGTGTCTATGCCCGCTATCTGAAGGAGCTGCTGGACGAGCTTGAGGCCCGCGAGACGGGGCGCCTTCGCCTGATCCGCGAGGAGAGCCTGTCGATCTCGCCGACCGCATCCGGGGTCGAGGTGGCGCTGGCCAACGGCACCAGCGTCGTCGCCCACCTTGCCGTGCTGGCGACCGGACATGACGAGGAGCCGGGCGCCGGCCAGGGCCACGCGATCAGGATGGGATCGGAAGCCGACACCGCGCTGGACCCCGAGGCCCGAGTCCTGGTGCTGGGCACCGGCTTGAGCATGGTCGATGCGTTCCTGTCGCTCGAACAGCGCGGCCATCGCGGCGATATCGTCGCGGTGTCACGGCGCGGCCTGCTGCCTTCGCCGCACCGCAAGGGCAACCCGATCAAGCTCGACGTTGCCGATATTCCGCTCGGCACCCAGCTCTCCTATTTCGTCGGCTGGTTCCGCGACCTGATCCGGGAAAACCAGAAAGCCGGCATCGACTGGCGCGATGTCGTCGATGGTCTGAGGCCCTTCAACCAGAAAATCTGGCAGAACTGGCCGTCCTCGGCCAAGCGCCGCTTTGTCGAGCACACCAAGGCATGGTGGGACATCCACCGCCATCGCATGGCGCCGGAAGTCTACGGCCGTGTCACCGAGGCGGTTCAAAAGGGACGCATCCGGCTTGTCGCCGGGCGCGTCGTCGACATCACGGCGGGCGACGAATTCACAGTGCAGGTCCAGTCCCGCCACACGCAGCGTCTCGAAACGTTCGAAATCGCCCGCATCTACGATTGCAGCGGCATCGCCAGGGACATCTCGACCACCTCGAACAGCGTGGTGCGGTCGCTGGTCGACCGCGGGCTGGCCCGGCCGGATCCGCTGCGCCTTGGCCTCGACGTATCAGACAATTGCGAGGTCATCGCCGGCGACGGCACTGTATCGGCCAAGATACTGGCGGTCGGGCCACTGACACGCGGCACCTTCTTCGAGATCGACGCCATTCCAGATATTCGCGTCCAATGCGCGCGGCTGGGGAAGCGGTTGCTGGGTTGAAAAGGGGTTCTTGGTTACCCTCTCTTTCGTCATCCTAGGGCGGAGCAGGAGCGAAGCGACGTCGCGGAGACCCTAGGATCCATTCCGTGACCTGCGAGCGTCACGGCTGTGCAGAAGACTTTAAGGCGGAGACGGTGCATCGACAAAGGTCTGTACCGTTGCATTCCTCGGTCCCGGTCACGGCATGGGCCCTCGGGTCAAGCCCGAGGATGACGAAGGTGCGGAACTGGAATCCCATTCCTCGTCTGGCCAATGGATTGGCACGATCTATCTTCTTTCAGACTGCAAACGGCTGGAAAAGAGGATAGGCTGACAGCCTGCCCAAGGCGGTCGCTTGACCATGGAGCATCTGATATGAGCAAGCATAAGATCGTGGCACGGGACGATGAACTGTCCCGCCTGCGTCCGCCCTATGCCTCGGTTCTCGACCTGATCGGGCAGACGCCGGTCGTCGAGCTGACCAAATTCGATATCGGCAAGTGCCGGCTGTTCATCAAGCTTGAAAGCCAGAATCCCGGCGGCTCGATCAAGGACCGCATCGCGCTGTCGATGATTGCCGCCGCCGAAAAACAGGGCAAGCTGAAGCGCGGGGGCACCATCGTCGAGGCGACCGCCGGCAACACCGGTCTCGGCCTCGCGCAGGTCGGCATCCCCAAGGGCTACCGCATCATCCTCGTCGTGCCCGACAAGATGTCGCGCGAGAAAATCCAGCATCTGCGCGCGCTCGGCGCCGAAGTGCGCATGACCCGTTCCGATGTCGGCAAGGGTCACGCGGAATACTATCAGGACATGGCCGAAAAGATCGCCGCCGAGCTGCCCGGCGCCTTCTATGCCAACCAGTTCGCCAATCCCGCCAATCCGCTCGCCCACGAAACCACGACCGGCCCGGAAATCTTTCAACAGCTCGATGGTGACGTCGATGCGGTGGTCGTCGGCGTCGGCTCGGGCGGCACGCTGACCGGGCTTGGCCGCTATTTCGCTGAGGTCTCGCCGAAAACCGAGATGATTCTCGCCGATCCCGTCGGCTCGGTGCTGGCGCCGCTGATCAAGACCGGCAAGATGACAGAGGCCGGAAGCTGGACCGTGGAAGGCATCGGCGAGGATTTCGTCCCGCCCAATGCCGATCTGTCGCTGGTCAAAAAGGCCTACTCGATCACCGACAAGCAGAGCATGCTGGCGGTCCGCGACCTGCTTTCGAGGGAAGGCATCCTCGCCGGCTCGTCGTCCGGCACGCTGCTTTCAACCGCGCTTCGCTATTGCCGCGAGCAGACCGTGCCGAAGCGCGTCGTCACCTTCGTCTGCGACAGCGGCAACAAATATCTGTCGAAAGTGTTCGACGATTTCTGGCTGGCCGAGCAGGGCCTTGCCGAGCAGGAGCAGCATGGCGATCTGCGCGATCTGGTGATGCGCTCGCACCGCACCGGCGACACCGTGTTTGTCGGCCCCGACGAAAGCCTGCTCAACGCCTATGGCCGCATGCGCCGTTCGGATGTCTCGCAATTGCCGGTGCTGGATGAGGGCAAGCTCGTCGGTATCGTCGACGAAAGCGATATCCTCGCCCACGTCGAAGGCCCCTATGACAGCCGCTGGGACCGCTTCAAAGCCCCTGTGCGCACGGCGATGACCTCCACCCTGCACACGCTGCAGGCCAGCCAGACGCTCGACGCGCTGCTGCCGGTCTTCGATCGCAACGAGGTCGCCATCGTCTTCGACGGCGACGAGTTCATCGGGCTGATAACCCGCATCGACCTGATCAACCATCTGAGGCGCGCCCGATGACCATCAAAGCAACCGTATCGGGCAGGAACCGTCTGGCCTTCTCGACGCGCACGATCCATGGCGGCCAGAGCCACGACCCGACGACCGGCGCGGTGATGGTGCCGATCTATGCGACCTCGACCTATGGCCAGCAGAGCCCGGGCGTGCACAAGGGCTTTGAATATGCGCGCAGCCAGAATCCGACCCGCTTCGCCTTCGAGCGCGCGGTGGCCGACCTCGAAAGCGGCACAGCCGCCTTCGCCTTCGCTTCGGGGCTGGCGGCTATCGCCACCATTTTCGAGCTGCTCGATTCCGGCGCGCATGTCGTCGCCACCGACGACATCTATGGCGGCACTTTCCGGCTGCTGGAGCGGGTGCGCAAACGCTCGGCAAACCTGCAGGTGGACTTCGTCGACTTCACCGATCTTGCGGCGGTCGAGGCGGCGATCCGCCCGGAAACCAAAATGCTCTGGGTCGAGACGCCGACCAACCCGCTGCTGCGTGTCGTCGACCTCGAAGCGGTGGCCGCACTGGCCAAGCGCAGGGGCGTGCTCTCGGTCGCCGACAACACCTTCTGCAGCCCCTATCTGCAACGGCCGCTGGAACTCGGCATCGACATATCAGTCCACTCGACGACCAAATACCTCAATGGCCATTCCGACATGGTCGGCGGCGTCGCCGTGGTCGGCGACAACAAGGATCTCGCCGACCAGCTGAAGTTTCTGCAGAACGCCATCGGCGCCATATCCGGGCCGTTCGACAGCTTTCTGGCGCTGCGCGGTCTCAAGACGCTGGCGCTGAGGATGGAGCGCCATTCGTCGAACGGCCAGAAGATCGCGCACTGGCTGGAAAGCCGCCCCGACATCCGCCGCGTCATCTATCCCGGCCTCCCCAGCCATCCGCAGCACGCCATCGCCAGGCGGCAGATGCACGCTTTCGGCGGCATGATAACGGTCGAGCTCGACCGCGACCTCGCCGGCACAAAACGCTTCCTCGAGCACACGCAGCTGTTCACCCTGGCCGAAAGCCTCGGCGGCGTCGAAAGCCTGATCGAGCACCCGGCGCTGATGACGCACGGCTCGATCCCGGCGGGAAAACGCGCGGAAATCGGGATTTCGGATTCGCTGGTGCGGTTGTCCGCTGGGATAGAGGATGGGGATGATCTGATTGCGGATTTGGATCAGGCGCTGGCGAGTTGAGCCCGGCAACAAGAACCTTGCGAGACGTCGGCGGGACAGTGCCCCCCTCTGCACTACCGGGCATCTCCCCCACTAGGAGGGCTTTGCACGGGGAGCGAAGTGGAGTTCGGTGGTCAGTGGGGGCCTTTTTGAAGGCCGGCAGAGCGGTTTTCCGCGGCCCTTGCGAGGCCTTTGTCGGTTTAGGCAGCCATCCTGCCGGATTGTGGACGCACTCCTCCCTCATGTCCGCCTCTCATCGGGTGGATAGAGGACGCCAATCATGGTGCGCAGATTGTAAGCGCAGGCGGCCAGTATGCACTGCGTGCGGTTGGTGGCGAGGTTGAAGAAGCGCAGGCGTCGCATGCCGTAACGCTCCTTGAACACGGCGAAAGGCCGCTCCACTGCCGCCCGCACCTTGGCGATCAGCCGGTTGCGCAGCTTGTGGCGCGGCGGCAACTCGGGGTGATGCTTGTTGGGCCGCCGCATCAGCCGGTCCTTAATGTTGGCGGCGGCGAGCCGGGCATGGCGGGCGTGGGTGTAATAGGCTTGATCGCCATAGGCCGCCTTCTCGTCGCCGCAGATCAACTGGTCGGCCGGCTCGGTGTCGGTGACCGAGGCGTCGCTCGCCTCGACACGCCGGATCAAGGTGTGCTCCTGGTCGACGCCGATGTGCATCTTGTAGCCGAAGGTGCTCTTCTTGCCCTTCTTGCCCCAACGCGCATCCTTGTCGGCCGACGGCTTGACCGGACCTTGGTGGCCCTTTTTCGGCTGCTTGGGCGGACGGCCACGAGCCTGCAGGAACGTGGCATCGACCAAGGTGCCGCGCTTGACGATCAGGCCCTTCTCCTCCAGCTGACGGTTGATCTCCTCAAAGACCTTGTCGATCAGTCGCTCACGCGTCAGCTCCTCGCGGAAGCGCCACAGTGTCGAATGGTCGGGCGTGCGGTCCGAAAGGCTGAAACCGGCAAAGCGGCGGAACGACAATCGGTCCCGGATCTGCGCCTCAAGCGCCGGATCGCTCAGCCCATGCCACATGCCCAGCAAAAGACAGCGCACCAGCGGTTCCGCCGGATAGCTGGTGTTGCCCGAGCCAGGACCGCTGCGCTGACCCAGCAATGTTCGGATCGGCGCCCAGTCCAGTTCCTTCGATACTAGGTCGAAAATCGTCTCATCCGACGCCGCCAGACCGTCCGCCAGACTCAACTGACCCAAAACACGATCCGCCATCCCGAATCTCCCTGCTCCAACCTTCACCACAGAATCACCGTTCGGCTTCTGTGCAAAGGTCTCACAAGGGGGGAGATTGGCCGTCATCTTGCGCTTCGCCAACCTCCAACGCTGAAACACGGACGGGACGGCGAAGCTGCCGATCTCCCCCCTTGTGGGGGAGATGTCCGGCAGGACAGAGGGGGGCGTGAAGGATCGCCAACGAGCGGCGCTTGTTCTGCATCTTGTGTCTTACATTCAATTCCGTTGACCTTGGCGCCATCTGGCAGAATTGTAGCTTCTTGATCCACCTTGCTGCCTGGCTCCGGAAGTTATGAACAACCGACAACGCAACCAACCGACGGCAAGCGACACCCCGCTCACCTTCGCCATCCTCGTCTTCCCCGGCTTTCCGATGATGGCGTTCAGCTCGGTGATCGAGCCTTTGCGCGCCGCCAATGTGCTGGCGAAGAAAAATTGCTACCGCTGGATCATCGTCGGTGCCGCCGAAGGCCCGGTCGAGGCCTCGAACGGCGTCGTCATCCAGCCCGGATTTTTCGCCGGTGATGCGCCGAAGGTCGATCGCATTGTCGTCTGCTCGGGCGGCAATGCCGATCATCTCGTCGCCGACGATGCGGTGAGCTGGATCCGCAAAAGCCTGCGTGGCGGCGCCCATATCGGCGCGGTGGCGGATGCCGCCTTCTTCCTGGCGCGGGCCGGCCTGCTCGACGGCCATGCCTGCACCTTGCATTGGACAAGCCAGGCCGCCTTCACCGAGGCGTTTCCGGATATCGAGCTGAGGCGCGATCTCTACGTCATCGACCGCAAGCGCTTCACCTCGGCCGGCGGCGTCGGCAGCCTCGACATGATGCTGGAGATCATCACCAACGACTATGGCGCCGAGCTTGCGGCCGGCGTCGCCGAATGGTTCGTGCACAGTCCGCTGCGCTCCAGCATCGACCGCAAGCTGATGCCGCTGCGCTTGCGCACCGGGGTCCAGAACGAGCTGGTGCTGTCGGCCATCGCCATCATGGAGGATGCGGTGGAAGAGCGGCTCGGCATGGCGGCGCTGGCGGATAAGCTCGGCGTCTCCTCCGACAAGCTCGAGCGGAATTTCCGCTCCGAGCTCAGCATCTCGCCCAACGGCTATTACCGCCGCCTGCGGCTGAAGCGCGCCGCCGATCTCTTGGCGCATTCGACGCTGATGGTGCGCGACGTGGCGCTCGCCTGCGGCTTCGCCTCGATGTCGAGTTTTGCGCGGGCATTTCGGGAGGAGCATGGGCACGCGCCGAAGGTGGCGCGCAGGCGCTAGGTCCTCTCGGACGTTGGCGGGACAGCGCCCCCCTCTGCCCTGCCGGGCATCTCCCCCTCAAGGGGGGAGATTGGCAGCTTCGATGCTCCGCTCCTCCTGCGACGGTCGAAATTCGCGAAAGCGGCGATGACGGCCGATCTCCCCCCTTGAGGGGGAGATGTCCGGCAGGACAGAGGGGGCGCCGTAGAGCGCTACGGACGACTTCAAGCGGCATCCGGCACAACACCTGCGGGATTCCGCACAGCCTCTGCGCAAGGCATGGCTCATCTTCCCCGTTTCCAGGAGGCACCCCATGAGCATTGTCGTTTTTGATCCCGACAGCACCGAGGACGTGGATTTCAAAGACCGTATGCGCCACCCGGCGGCGGCCGATCCGGCCGGCGGCATGTGGCTGTCCGATACCGAGCCGTCCTTCATCGACGCCGACGCGCTGCGCAAGGGGCGGCTGGCGAAACTGCGCGCCTGGATGCGCGAGGCCGGCTATGGCGGCGTGGTGCTGTTCGATCCCTACAACCAGCGCTACGCCACCGGCTCGCGCAACATGTTCGGCTATTTCCTGCGCAACTCGACCCGCTACTTCTTCATCCCCACCGAAGGGCCGATCGTGCTGTTCGAATATCCGCAGAGCTACCATGTCTCGATGGTGCTCGACACGATCGACGAGGCGCGTCCTTCCAAGCTGGTGTGGTCCTCGGTGTCGGGCCGCGACGATGAAACAGCGGGTCCCTTCGCCGACGAGATCGCCGAGCTGCTCAAGGCGCATGGCGGCGGCTCGATGAAGCTCGGCCTCGACCGCTGCGGCCATCTGCAGGCGCTGGCGCTGGAAAAGCGCGGCTGCGAGGTCAGGGATTGCCAAGGCGAAATCCTCGCCGTGCGGGCGGTCAAGACGCCCGAAGAAGTAAAATGCCTGCAGGTGTCGATGGCCGGCGCCGAGGCCGCCGTCTATGCGGTGCGCGAGGCGATCAAGCCCGGTGTTTCCGAAAACGACCTGTTCGCCATCATGTATCACGAGGTGATCCGCCAAGGCGGCGAGTTCATCGAAACCCGGCTCTTGACCTCCGGCCAGCGCACCAACCCATGGTTCAACGAAGCGAGCGGCCGCAAGATCAGGCCGGGCGAACTTTTGGCGCTGGATACCGATACGATCGGCTGCTACGGCTATTATTCGGACTTCTCGCGCACCTTCCGCTGCGGGCCGGGCAAGCCGACGGATTATCAGAAATCGCTCTACCGCATGGCCCACGACCAGGTTCAGCACAACATCTCGATCGTGAAACCCGGCATGGCGTTTCGCGAGATTGCTGAAAAGGCCTGGAAGATCCCGGACCGCTTCGTCGACCAGCGCTATACCTCTGTCATGCACGGCGTCGGCATGCATGGCGAGACGCCGTTCATCGCGCACGCCATGGACTACGAGACCTATGGCCGCGACGGTTTTGTCGTGCCCGGCATGGTGGTCAGCGTCGAGAGCTATATCGGCGAGAAAGGCGGACGCGAGGGTGTCAAGCTCGAGGACGAGATACTGATCACCGAGACCGGCACCGAGCTTCTGTCGCGCTTTCCCTATGAGGACGATTTTCTTGACAAGCAGGTTTGAATGAAGGGCAGGTTTGAATGAAAGGCCCGGTCTCGATCGAGCGCGGCACGGTGGCCGCGGTGTTCGTCGACCTCCAGGAGGAGCATCGGCAGGACAGGCGCTATTTGGTCGAGGGTTTTGGCGGCGTTCTCGCCAATGTCCAGCGTCTGCAGGCGGCGGCGCGGGCCAACGATGTGCTGCTCTACCATTCGGCCTATATCGTCGATCTCACCAGGGAGGCGCGGCGGTTCCATCCGGTCGATGCGAATGGCAGGTCGGCTTTCTCCGACAAGGACGATCCGCTGACCGCGATCTGTCCGGAAGTGGCGCCGGTCGCCGGCGAGATGATGCTGGTCAAGACTGAGGCCAGCGCCTTCGGTGCAGGCCCTGCCGCAGGGCGGCTCAAGGCCGAAGGCATCGAGTGGCTGGTCGTTGCCGGCGTGTGGACCGAGGCCTGCATCGACGCCACCGTCAGGGATGCGGTGTCATCAGGCTTTCGGGTGCTGCTGGTCAAGGATGCCTGCGGCAGCGGCAGCACGGCGATGCACCAGACCGCCATCCTCAATCTTGCCAACCGGCTCTATGGCGGCGCCGTGACCACCACCGGCGGCGCCTGCCGGCTGATCGCAGGCGAGACCGTCGATGCATGGCAGGTCGTGGGTTCCGTGCCTTTGCGCTTCACCTACGAAAACGCGGCCCGGCTCTACGACGAGCTCTGACGCTTCCAGCGGATTTGGTGGGATCGGATGGCAATGGTCAGCGACGCCGAAAAGCCCGAGACAGCAAAACGGGGAAAATACGCGACGCTGCTCGACCCGGCGCTGTGGGCCTATATCGACCGGGTCAACGCATGGTATCCGCCCGAAATGGATCTGCCGGTCGACAAGCAGCGGGCGGTCTATGACGCGATGTGCCGGGCGTTTCACGCGGGCACTCCCGCAGGCGTCGAAGCCAGCGACAGCGCGGTTGCCGCCGGCGACCATGCGATCCCGATCCGGCGCTACCAACTGGCGGGCAAGGCACCGCAAGCGATGGTCGTTTATTATCACGGCGGCGGCTTCGTGCTTGGCGGGCTCGACAGCCATGACGATATCTGCGCCGATATCTGCGCCGGCACCGGCTTTGCGGTGCTGTCCGCCGACTACCGGCTGGCGCCCGAACATCTGCATCCGGCCGCCTTCGCCGATGCGCTGGCGGTGTTCGAATGGGCGGCTGACACAGAGGGCCTGCCGATCGTGCTGTGCGGTGAGAGCGCCGGCGGCAATCTTGCCGCTGGGGTGGCGCATGCGGCACGCCATCATCCTCGCCACGCAATCGGCCAGGTGCTGATCTATCCGGAGCTGGGCGGCGATGAGAGCGCCGGCTCCTATGTCGAGCACGCCGAAGCGCCGCTGCTGACGCTCAGCGACATCGGATTCTATCGCCAGGTCCGCTCCGGCAAGGCACAGTCGCCAGACGAACCGACCTTCGCGCCGCTGCGCGACAGCGACTTCTCCGGCCTGCCGCCGACGGTCGTCGTCACCGCGCAATGCGATCCGCTGTCATCGGACGGCGAGGCCTATCGTGACCGCATCCTCGCCGCCGGCGGCCGTGCCTGGTGGCACGAAGAGCCGCGCCTCGTGCATAGCTTCCTGCGCGCCCGCAAAACCGTGCCGCGGGCCGGCGAAGCGTTCACCCGCATCGTCGCCGCCATCGCCACGCTCGGCAAGGGCGGCTGGTTGTAGGGAAGCCGCGATGAGGGGGACCTTCCGTCTGCGGAACAGCGCACAACAACTGCGGAAATGCGAACATTTCTTCGCTGAAGCCCGCACTATCATCGCCTATGACCAAAGGCGCCCGGCAACCGCATCCGCCCCCGCGAAGCGGTCGACCGGGCGCCGACAGGAAGGACCGACGATGAAATTCATGCTGACCGACAGAGCGTTGCATCCGCAGGCCGAGCCCGTCGCCGACGGCTTCAAGAAAGGCGGCATGAACCGGCGCGAATATCTCGCCACCATGGCAGCGCTTGGCGTCAGCGCCGCCGGCGCGCTGGCGCTGGGCGGCCTTGCGCCCTCCCCGGCCAGGGCGGCCGAGGAGCCGAGGCGCGGCGGCGTCTTGCGCGTCGCCATGAACGTCAAGGGCTGGAAAGACCCGCGCACTTTCGACGGCGTCGAAATGGCCAATGTCGCCCGTCAGTGCAACGAATATCTGGTGCGCTGGAACCGCGATTTCACCTTCGAGCCGTGGCTACTCGAGAGCTGGGAGACCAGCGACGACGCCCGCGTGCTCACGCTGCACGTCCGCAAGGGCATCACCTGGTCGAATGGCGATACCTTCAACGCCGCCGACATCGTCCACAATCTGACGCGCTGGTGCGATGCCGGCGTCGCCGGTAATTCGGTCGCCGAGCGCATGGGCGCGCTGGTCGACGCCGCTACCAAGAAACCGGTCGACGGCGGCATCGAGCGTGTCGATAACTTTACCGTCCGGCTCAATTTGCCGAAGCCCGATATATCGCTGATTGCCGGCATGACCGATTATCCGGCGCTGATCATGCACCGCAGCTACGACGGCGACGGCGATCCGCTGAAGGCGCTGGCGATCACCACCGGACCTTGCGAACTGGTGGCATGGAACGCCGAGGTCGGCGCCGAGGTCCGCCGCAAGGACAAGCCGTGGTGGAAAGGCGACTTCTATCTCGATGGCATCCAATGGGTCGACTACGGCTCCGATCCCAATGCCATGTTCTCGGCTTTTGAATCGGGCGAGATCGACACCAACCACGAAACCGCCGCCGACACGGTTTCGCAAACGGACGCCATGGATCTGAGCAATTCGGAGCTTGCCACCGGCTCGACCATCGTCGCGCGCTTCAACGTCGGCAATCCGCCCTATGACGACATCAGGGTGCGTCGGGCCGCCCAGCTCGCCGTCGACAACAGCGCGATCCTGAAGATCGGCATGAACGACCGCGGCAAGCCGGCCGAGAACCACCATGTCGGCCCGATGCACGCCGAATATGCCGATATCGGCCCGGCCGTGCGCAATGTCGACGAAGCCAAGGCGCTGCTTGCCGAGGCCGGCAAGTCCGACCACGAATACGACTTGATATCCGTCGATGTCGACTGGCAGAAGAACACCGGCGATGCCATCGCCGCGCAGATGCGCGACGCCGGACTGAAGGTCAAACGCACCGTGCTGCCGGCGGCGACGTTCTGGAACGACTGGAGCAAATATCCTTTCTCCTGCACCGAGTGGCTCGGCCGGCCACTGGGCGTTCAGGTGCTGGCTCTGGCCTACAGATCGGGCGCTGCCTGGAACGAGAGCGCCTACGCAAATCCGGAGTTCGACGCCTTGCTCGACAAGGCGCTGGCCACACCCGACGCCGGCGCCCGCAAGGAGATCATGGCCAAGATCGAACAGAATTTGCGCGAGTCCGGCATCATCATTCAGCCCTATTGGCGCTCGGTCTACCGGACTTATCGCAAGGGCGTGCATGGCTGTGAGCAGCACCAGTCGCTGGAGCAGCATTTCGAGAAGGTCTGGCTCGAGGCGTGAGCTTTGCAGACGGGTCGGCAAGCCGGCGGTCAACGCAGCGAATGCCGGCGTCAGCCGGCCACGCCAGGCCTTGATATCTCTCGTCCGAGGCGAACCGTTTCCCGCACCAGCAGGTCGAGATCCCCGCGCCGGGTGCGGTGGTTGTTGATCGCCACCCTGAGGCAATGCTGGCCATGCACCGTCGTATCCGAAAGGGCGGCGATGCCTTCTTCCTGCAGCCTCAGCATGATCTCGGTGTCGAGCGCCTTCAGGGCCTCGCTGGTCAACTCGTCGCCCGTCAGCCCGTCGCCGCGGTAGCGAAAACAGACGATGTTGATGTTCGCCGGCGCGACCAGTTCCAGCAGCGGCTCGGCCTCGATCAGCATACTGAGATAGTGTCCCTGCGCGATGTTCTGGTCGATCAGGCGGCCGAACTTCTCGATGCCGTGCTCCTTCAGCGCCATCCATACTTTCAGCGCCCGGAAACCGCGTGACGTCTGCAGGCCGTAATCATGCAGCCAGTGTCCGGAGGCGAGGCCGCGCGGCGTCGATTCCAGATATTCCGGCGTGACCGCGAAGGTTTTGCGATGCGCTGAAGCATCCCTGACTAGGATCAGGACCTATTAATTTGGCATTCAGCAGTCGATTGCAACGGCCGCCAGCCATCGCTCAAGCGATGGACCAGAAGCCCTTGTGTGAGCTCCTGCTCGCCAGGAGTTAGGCTGCGACTTCCCGGATCGCTCGCGCAAAGACGGGCAAAGAGCGCTCCACCATGCCGTCGTTTGCAGTCAAACTGATCCGCAGACGTCCAGGCAATTGGGCGACGCTACCGGGCAGCACCCAGACACCGTCAGTTGCGAGGCGTGCCGCGAAGGCCACGTCGTCCGGTATTGGGGAGCGTGGAATGAGATAGAAGGTACCTTCAGGCACCGGCAGGTCGTATCCCGCTGCCCTCAAGCCTTCGACCATGCGATCGCGGCGCCGCGCGAGGGCTGCGACATCTATGCTGAGCTTCTCGAGATCAGGCAGTGCCCGCTGCAGAGTACGGCCGGCGAAAGCCCAACCGTGCGAAACCTGCGCTATGTCGACAGCCTCGCGCAATAGTATGCGATCGGCCTCGGGCATGTCCGCCCCGAGTGCGAGCCAGCCCAGGCGCTCGCCGGGCGCGAGCAAGGTCTTGCCGAAGGAATAGGCGATTAGCGTGTGCGGGTAGCTCTCGGCCGGACTGATATGCGCATGGCCGTCAAACACCAGTCGCGCATAGGGCTCGTCGGCAAGGAGATAAATCACCTTGCCAAATCTTTCGGACGCGGCCGCGAGCTTGTCGGCGAGCGCGTCGAGTTGAGCGCGGGGAAAGATGCGGCCGGTCGGGTTGTGCGGCGTGTTGACCACCACCACGCGGGTGCGCGGGGTGATCGCTGCCTCAATCCTTTCGAGATCGAGGTCATAGGTTCCCGGTGCTAGGTCGACGGCGACGGGTGTCCCTGCCGCGCCGCGAATCTGGGCACCATAGGCGAACCAGCCGGGACGCGGATAGATGACCTCCTCTCCCACCTCGAGCACGGCGAGCAGCGCAGCCGCTATCGCGCCGAACCCTCCCGCGGTGATCGCAATGTCGTCTGGCTTGTAGTTCCGGCTTCGCGCCTGGCTGAGCGAGCGGGCCACCGTTTCGCGCGCCAGCGCATCGTACTTTTTATAACCGAACCAGTGAACATCCTGTGGCTCGACGTGGCGGATCAATGCATCGACAAATCCACGCAACGGCGTTTCCTGCGGATTGCCGAACATGAAATCGCAGGCATCAGGCCCCAGGCCGTCGCCCTCCAGGACGTTTCGCGCAAAATCCATGACCGTGCGCATTTCCTCGGTGACGGCGAGCATCCGGCTTGACACGGTGGCGATTGGCACGCACTTCCCCTGCTGCAGGCGGCGCATGTCGAGCGTTTCTTCGAAAGCCATGCCGGAGGATTTTGGCGTCGCGTCCATGGTGATTTCTCCCTCTCCCGTTATTCAGCCGGGAACTGGCAACCCGGCGTCGAGCGCGAAAGCGCTGTCTCCTCCGCGTCCATCTCGGCTTCGATGCCGTCGAACAGCGGCGTCGTCATGTAGCGTTCGCCGGTGTCGGGAAGCATGCACAGGATCACCGAGCCGGGTGCGGCTTTTTCCGCGATCTGGCGTGCCACGGCAAAAGTGGCTCCGCCGGAGATGCCGGTGAAAATCCCTTCCTTTTGCGCCAGCGCCTTGGCCCATTTGATGCCCTCGGGCCCGGGGACAGGCACGACCTCATCATAAAGGCTGGCGTCGACCGCCTCCTGCAGCACGTTGGGGATAAAATCCGGGGTCCAGCCCTGGATCGGGTGCGGCTCGAAAGCCGGATGGCTGGCGGCGGGCGCTCCGTCGGCGCCACGCTCCTGTGCCTTGCCGCTGCCGATAAGCTGGGCGTTGGCGGGCTCGGCCAGCACGATTCTGATCTCCGGACGCTCCCGGCGCAGCACGCGTCCGACACCGACGACGGTGCCGCCGGTTCCGTAACCGGTGACGAAGCAGTCGAGCCGCGATCCGGCAAAGTCGTTGATGATCTCGCGCGCCGTCGTCGCCTCGTGAATGGCGGCATTGGCCTTGGTCTCGAACTGGCGGGCCAGGAACCAGCCATTGGCCTCGGCCAGTTCCACCGCCTTGTTGTACATGCCAAAACCCTTCTGGGCGCGCGGCGTCAGCACCACCTTGGCGCCCAGCATGCGCATCAGCTTGCGGCGCTCGATGGAGAAACTGTCGGCCATCGTCACCACCAGCGGATAGCCCTTCTGCGCGCAGACCATGGCCAGCCCGATGCCGGTGTTGCCGCTGGTCGCCTCGACGACGGTCTGGCCCGGCTTCAGGGCGCCACTGCGCTCGCCCTCCTCGATGATGTTGAGCGCCAGCCGGTCCTTCACCGACGCCGCCGGATTGAAGAACTCGGCCTTCACATAGATCGTCACACCATCGGGGCCGAGATTGTTGATCCTGATCACCGGCGTATCGCCGACGGTGTCGAGAATACTGTCGAACAGGCGGCCGCGGCCGGCCGTGGTCCTGATTTTTTGCTGATACAACATGGCTGTTCTCCTCTTTTTGTTATTGTCACGAGTTGTCGTCACGAGCCGGTTACAAACCGGCGGCTTGGGCGGCGAGGTTTCGAGACCTTACCGCGGTAAGGTGCCTTTGCCGGCAATGCGGCTCGGAAAGCGGCGGTGCCGGCGTCCGGCGCGGAAAATGCGTTGCCGGATGCACTCTATCGCTTTCAGTGATAAAGCAGAGGGCGATAGGCCAGCGTGGGAGCAAGCGTGGAAACGCACGTGGAATCCGCTCGATCGAGCCTGGGCGGCGCAACGGCCGGGCTGTCCGTGCGGCTGCTCGGGCCGCTGACGATCATGCGCGACGGTGCCGTCGTGCAACTGCCGGCATCGCGCAAGCTGCGCGCGCTCTTCGCCTATCTGGCGCTAGCGCCGCATGCCGTCGGACGCAGCCGTCTGTGTGAGCTCTTGTGGGACGTGCCGAACGATCCGAGGGGCGAGCTTCGCTGGTGCCTCAGCAAGCTCAGAAGCATTCTCGACGACCCCGCCAGGATCGAGACGTCTGGCGATACGGTCGCGCTTGATCTCAGCGGCAGTCTCGTCGACGCAATCGATATTGCCTCTGCCGCCGCTGAAGGAATCGAGACGCTCGATCTGGAGCGGCTGCAGGTCTTGTCCGGCCTGTTCGTCGGCGATTTCCTCGACGGGCTGGAGATCGACCGCAGCCCGCATTTCAACAGCTGGCTGATCGCGCAACGCCGCCGGTTCAGATCATGCCATGCCGCCATCCTGGAACATCTCGTCAACAATCTCCCGGCAGATGCCGACGAAACCTCTCCGCATCTGGAAAAGTGGGTGGAACTTAATCCGTTCGACGGGCGCGCGCATGCGGCTCTTCTGGCAGGGCTTGCACGGCGCGGCCAGATCGGCGCGTGCGAGGAACATCTCGCTTCCGCGGAGCAGCTGTTTGCTTCGGAGGATCTGGATTTCAGTCCCGTTCGTGAGGCATGGCGGACGATCCGCAGCGAACGACCTGCCGCGACGCTCTGGGCGCGACCGGCACTCCTGCCCGCGGCCCCCCAGGCGTCGATTGTGCTTCCCCATCCCGATACTGCTGCATCGCAGAAGGCTTCGCTTGCCGTGATGCCTTTCATCGAGGAAGCCGGCATCGGCGGTGTTCGCGGTGGCCCCTCTCGCGGTGGATTAGCCGACGGCCTCACCCACGACATCATCACCCGTTTGGCCAAGCTCAGGGACTTCTTCGTCATCGCCCGCGGCTCTGTCTTTGCGCTGGCGGAAAAAAACATCGCGCCCGAAGACGCCGGCCGGCGGCTTAACGTCGACTATGTCGCCACCGGCACCGTGCGCAGCCAGGCAGGCCGCATCGTGGTCTCAGTCGAACTTGTCGAGGTTCGCACGGCCAGGATCGTCTGGGCCGAGACGTTCGAGCGCAAGCCCGACGATATCTTTGCCGTCCTCGACGATATCGGCAACAGCATTGTCTCGTCGATCTCGGCCGAAATCGAGATGGTCGAGCGCAACCGCGCCTTGCTGAAAGCGCCCAACTCGCTGAATGCCTGGGAGGCTTACCATCGCGGCATCTGGCACATGTATCGCTTCACCCGCACGGAAAACGAACAGGCCCGGCATTTCTTCGGCATGGCCCTGAAGCTCGATCCGACCTTCGCCCGAGCCTATGCCGGCCTGTCCTTCACCCATTGGCAAAACGCCTTTCAGCGCTGGGGAGACCGCGACAGGGAAAGCGCCCTCGCCTTCGAAACCGCCGGCCAAAGTCTTCTGGTCGATGACCACAATCCGGCCGCCCACTGGGCCATGGGCCGGGCTCTGTGGCTGCGCGGCGAGCAGGACGGATCCCTCATCGAGTTGGAGCGGGCCGTCGACCTCAGCCCGAACTTCGCGCTTGGCCACTACGCACTTTCGTTTGTACACTCGCAGTCGGGTGACCCAAAAGCGGCGATCGGTTCATCCGACCATTCGCGCCATCTGAGCCCGTTCGATCCGCTGCTGTTCGGCATGCTGGGGGTCAGGGCGATGGCGCATGTCCGGCTCGGCCAGTTCGACGAGGCCGCCGAATGGGCGCTGAAAGCCGCCGCCCGTCCCAATGCTCATGCCATCATCCTGGCGATCGCGGCTCACTGCCTTGCGCTGGCGGGACGGCTTGACGAAGCGCGAAACTTTTCCGCCGCGCTGCGCAAGACGCTGCCGAACTACTGCGCCGATGATTTTATCGGCACCTTCCGCTTCGAGCCGGACGCCGAGGCCATGTTCCGGCAAGGGGCGGGAAGGATTGGGCTGGGCTGATCCATCCCAGGTCGGGATGGTGCTTGTGAAGCGAATGAGCCCGAGCCATGCCTCCGTCTGACACTACAACCGATCGTGGCCGCGATCCTCGCCCGGCCTTCCTCGGTGCGGATAACTGAGTACACTTTACGACTCAGCTATGTATCTTATCGGAGCTGACCTTCTCGGGAGGCTAATGCATGTCGCCCAAAAGGGGTAATGACATGCATACAAAAAAATAAAGCGCGTCGCATGGGCCTCTTCAGACGCGTGCTTCAGCTGCGTGCGTGGAGGCATGAGGACAGGATGACAACGAACCCCAGGAATGACGTCAATGACGGGGTAAAAGTCCAAACGCGCGCAAAGGAGCGAGAGCGCATCGTCCGCGCTGCCGACAGTGTCGATCGGGTCTACGCGGCGATCAAGGAATTCGCGATCGACTATCGTTTCCGGCCGGGAGAGAAGATCAACGAGGTCGAACTCGCGACTGAACTTGGCGTAAGTCGCACGCCGGTGCGCGCGGCCCTCAACAGATTGCAGCGCGACGGCTTCGTGGCGTCCGTTCCGAACAAGGGATTCTATGCCCGCGAGCTCACGCCGGAAGCCGTGCGCGATCTCTACGAGCTCCGCGCGGCGATCGAGCGGGCCGCATTCGTCCTGGCCTGTGAGCGGGCAACGGACACCGAGATCCAGGCGACGGTCGACGCATGGACCAAGCATAGCAGCCTGAAGGGTGAAGGGTCGTGGGCGAAGGTTGCCGTTGCCGATGAAAGTTTCCACATGGCCCTGACGCAATTGTCGAAGAATGCGCAGATGGTCAATGCGCTCGAGGGCCTATGTTCGCGGATTCGCTTTTTCCGGCGCATCGATCTGGAGTCCATGCCGCGCCGCAGCCACAGCTACCAGGAGCATGAGGCGATCATTGATGCCCTGCGCCGTCGCGATGCCGCGGGCGGGGCAGCCCTGGTCGAAAAGCACATCACGCTGAGTTCGGCGCATGCAATGGAGGTGGCCGCGCGTGGCTTAGCGCGGATCTTTTTCGGCACTACCGCGTAGGAGGACCATCGCGGAGAGCGGGGAAGAGGAACACAGCGAGGCGGAACGAGCGTGAGCGGCGGAACAGCCGATCTCCCCCGCATGGGGCCGCATGGGGGGAGATCGGCAGCTTCGTCGCCTCGCCCATCTCTTCAGGCCTCTTGTGAATTCCAACCAACCTTCTAAAGTGTACTCACTTTGTGATTTCCGGAGGCGTCATGCGCATAGTGGTGCTGGGTGGCGGCGTCGTTGGTGTCACGACAGCATATCAACTCCAAAGAGACGGTCACGAAGTCGCGCTCATTGAACGCAATGCGCAGGTCGCCGCTGAAACGAGTTGGGGCAATGCCGGCATGATCGCGCCAGGCCATTCCTTTGTCTGGTCGTCCCCCAAGGCGCCGATAACCTTGCTGAAATCGCTGGTGCTCAAGGACCAGGCGCTGCGCTTCAAGTTCTCGGCGGATCCGCGGCTCTATACGTGGTCCTGGTTGTTTCTCATGGAATGCACGGCCGCCAAGGCGCGGCGCAACACGCTGCTCAAGCATCGCCTCGCCGCCTACTCGCAGGCAGTGCTGCGCGAGGTCGTTGCCGACGAGCAAATCGACTACGACCGTAACGATCGCGGCATCGTCTATTTCCACCGCAGCCAGCAGGCGCTTGACAATGGTGTCGAGCATATGAAGCTGCTGCAGTCGGACGGACAAGAGATCAAGGTCCTCGACCGAGACGCGGTCGTCGCGCTCGATCCGTCTCTGGCGTCCGCCAAGGACAAGATTGCCGGCGGCATCTATTGCCCGACCGACGAGACCGGCGACCCGGCAAAGTTCACCAGGGCCCTCGCCGCCAAGATTATCGCCCGCGGCGGCGCCATCCACACAGGCACGAAGATCACCGGTATCGAAACGACCGGCGACGCTGTCGCGCAGGTGCTCACCGACAAAGAGCCTTTCAAGGGTGATGCCTATGTGATTGCGCTCGGGAGCCACAGTCCTGTTCTGGCAAGAAAGATCGGCATTCGACTGCCGATCTACCCGATCAAGGGCTATTCGCTGACGATCCCGATCGGCAATCGTCCGCTGCCGCCGACCATCGCCTCCGTCGACGAGCACAATCTGGTTGCCATCTCGCGCTTCGGCGACCGCATCCGCGTCACCGCAACGGCGGAGTTCGCCGGCTACGACACCAGCCATAAGCCCGCCGATTTCGCCTTCATGAAAGGGGTTGCCGAGGACCTCTACCCCGAGGGCGCCGACTACCATCGCGCGGAAATGTGGGCGGGTCTGAGGCCCATGACGCCGAACAATCTTCCCGCCTTCGGACGGCAACGCTTGCGCAACCTCTTCCTCAACACGGGGCATGGCCACATCGGCTGGACCATGTCGCACGGGTCGGCCCGGATCACCGCCGATCTGATCGCCGGCCGGACGCCGGCCATTCCAATGGATGGTCTTTGAACCGACTTTGAAAGGGAACGCCATGTCTTTCGACAACGCTATGTCTCTCAACAACGTCATGTCTGCCAACCTCGCCGCCACGCGCCTTGCGTCTTCCGGGCCGATTGATCTCGGCGTGCTGCCATCGGAACTCGACGGCGGTCTGGCGTCACGCGCGGCGATCGGCCTTGTGGTGCTGGCCACGGATCAGACCCTGGAGCATGAATTCCGCGCGCTCGTGCGCCAGTCCGGTGTCGCCTTCTACGAATCCCGCGTGTTCAGCGACAACGACATAACGACTGACACCTTGCGCGCCATCGGTCCCAGGATCGCGCCGGCCGTCGACCTCATCTTGCCGAGCATTCCCCTGGACGTCGTTGCCTTCGGCTGTACCTCGGCGACGATGACGCTCGGCGAAGAGGCGGTTTTCGCGGAGATCAGGAAGGCACGGCCAAATGTCGCCTGCACCACACCCGTCACCGCTGCGCTCGCGGCGTTCAAGGCTCTCGACGTCAAAGGCATCGGCCTGCTGACGCCCTACGCGCCGCAGATCAATGAAAACCTCGTTGCCTATTTCAGCGGGCGCGGCGTCGACATACCAGCCGTCGCGACCTTCGACCGGCGCGACGATCGCGACGCCGCCCGCATCTCGGTCACATCGATCGAAGCCGCGGCCGAGCGGATGGCTGCCACGCCGGGGGTGGATGCGGTCTTCGTATCATGCACCAGCCTGCGCATCGCCGAAGCGGCAGCCGGGCTCGAGCAGCGCATCGGCGTGCCGGTCACGTCCAGCAACCACGCCATGGCCTGGCATTGTCTGCGGCTTGCCGGGATCAATGACGTCGTGCCCGCCGGAAGGCTTTTTGGATTGCCAAGCAACTGACGGGCGATCGCCTTGCACTGCCTTGCACTGGCGGGGTGGCTTGACGAGGCACGAAATTTTTCCGCAGTCCTTCGCAGGACGCCGCGGCCGTGTTCCGGCAAGGCGCCAAGCGCATCGGACTGGGCTGATCCACTCCTGCCCCGGCCTGTTTCAACCGGTCAAGGCCGCGATGCCTAGAGCGCTTCATCGTTTCACGGAAACGCCGAACCGCTCTATCTCTTTGTTTTTGCGCAATTCCGGACGGAAAACCGCTTCACACTTTTCCTGGAATTGCTCTAACCGGTCGACAGCCGAACAAAAGCCCGGCAATCGGCCAAGAAGATCGGCCAGCAAAGCCGCGTTCGTCGCAGCTATATGCCGAGCATCGTCTTGGCTTGGTTGAGCGCAGCCTCTGATCCTGCATGATCGCCGGCGGCGTGCAATGTCTCGCCTTGGGCGCGCAGTTCCTTGACTTTGGTCTTATCGGCCTCGGAGAGGGTGGCGGTCGGCAACGCCGCGTCGATCGCGGCCATGATGGTCGGGCATGAGTTTGCAAAGGCTGTCGCAGGAACGACCGCCAGGAAAACCGCAAGCGAAATTGATCGGAACATGGACGTTTCTCCCTTGCCGGAACACGCTGCGTCGGCGACCGGCGTAGGAAATGGTACAGCGGATGCCCGAACCTGCCAATCACGATGATGCCGCCGGGTGAGGCAAGCTGCGGTCGGCCGGTTTTTTCTCGAGGTTTCTGAGCCTTTCATCACGGCTGATCGCCACCACCTCACGTCCGAAGTCGACGCCAGCTTCGCGGCAATCGTCAGATCGCCCAAAATTCCTCGACCAGAGCGGATCAGGCAGGCTGAACCGATTTGACATTGCCTTCGGTATCGACAAGGCAGCTTGTCTTCTTGCCGCCGGCATCGAGCTCGACCTGATAGGTTTGGGGATCGATCTTGCTCGACGAAACCGGAAGTATCTTCGTGCTGTCGACGCCGCTCGCCTTGGCGGCCGCGTCGGCGCAAAGAAGCTGAAGGTCCGCCGGGGCCGTCTCGACCTTGGTCCTGGACATCTGTTCCTGAGGCGGCGGCGGCGGGGCGCTGACGCAAGCGCTCAGGGCCCCCACCAGAAATCCAATTGCTGTTGCCCGGATCGAAGTTCTCACTGCACATTTTGCCGACATTGCTTGGTCCCTCTCCGAATGCCGCTTCACACACCCCGGCTTCACACACCCCGGCTTCACACACCCTTGTAAAGTGCCGCCCCTTGCATGAGAACGATGACCTTGGCTCCAACCTTGACGCGGGAAGCGAGATCGGTGATGTCGTCGTTCCTCATCCGGATGCACCCTGATGACACGTCGAGCCCGATCGTCCAGGGCTCCGGCGTGCCGTGTATCCGGTAGATCGTGTCCTGGTCGCGCTCATACAGATAGAGCGCCCTGGCGCCGAGCGGGTTGTCCGGCCCTCCCGCCATGCCTCCCGCATGTTTGACCGCATTCGGATCACGAGCGATCATTTCGGCCGGGGGTGTCCAGGTCGGCCATTCCGCCATGCGGCCGACGCGCACGATTCCGGCCCATCCAAATCCCTCCCGGCCGACGCCGATACCGTAGCGCATGGCCCGCTGACCCGGCTGCACAAGATAGAGAAAATGCTGGTTGCCATCGATGATGATCGTGCCGGGCACTTCCGCGGTGCGGAACTTGACTATCTGCGGCCGGAACGCCTCCGGCACTTCATTGTGCGCGGCATAGTATTTGCGTGCCTTGGTGCGGTCATAGTCCACCCATTTGCGGGTTTTCGGATCGAAAACCTGTGTTCCCGCAGCCAGCGCCGCCACTGCGACAAGACCGAACGCTGCCGCGACAATTGCCGTCAGGGAGCGACGCTGGAGAATGGCGCATCCCGCGATCATCAGCTTGCCGTTCATGGATTTGCCCACCCGTTCACCCGAGCGCCCTGTGCAGCAACCCATTGTTTGGCGTACTCGTAAGGATCCTGACGCTCCACTTGGAGCGCATAACTCATCTTCGCGGCGTCTTCGGGCTTGAGCGCGACCCGTTCCAGGAACTCGACCACCTTCGGATATTTTTTGCGCAGTGAGGTGGCGTAAGCGATATGGAAATGTGCGGTATCCCATGACACTGGCGCGCTGGACTTCGAGACCCAGAGCGGGTCCTCGGAAGGCAGCACGATCTTCCACTTTGCCGGGTCAAAAGGCGGCTCGGTAAGCCGGACAATGTCGTGCAGCTCAAACACGTGATGCGGTGCATAGCAGGCAAACACCATCGGATGAGCCGTGGCGACCGCGGCATCGACAGCCGCCATTCCGACATCCTCCGGCGTCTCCAGCAATGTCATTGTCTTGGCATAGCCATAGCTGTTGGCGCGGACACGCTCGATAGCCGTCGAGGACCAACCCTCCGCGCCAATCCACAGTTCCCCATGTCCGTCCCGATCAGTGTCCAACGCGGCAGTTTTGCGCGGGTCGGTGAGGTCCGAAATGTCGCGAATGCCAAATTTGTCGGCGGTTTCGCGGGTTGCGCATATGCCTTGCCATGCCGGCACACCGATGGGACTGATGGCAACCGTGCCGGCATCGTCCACATACTTCTTCACCAGATTGTCGAGGTTGGGCAGCCACATTTCGGGATGAATATCCACCTCGCCCGAATCGAGGCCGGCAAAGGCAATAAGCGTCCCCATCTCGCGCACATCGGCATCGAGCCCGAAATTTTCCTTCAGGCTGACCTTGAGAATGTTTGCCGTCGCCTGGCCCGACGGCCAGTTCGGCATTGCAATGACGAGATCAGCCGCTTGGGCCGGGATCGCCAGCATCGTCAATGCCGCCAGCGACATTTTCCGCAGACACTGCCGAAATCGGTTGTGCATTTCTTCCCCCTCGCTTCGGCGCGGGACGGGAACAATCTGTCACGGCAAGCACCGGGTTGTGACAGCAGCCCCATCTTCTGACGGCAACTGCTGAAGGTGCGGCAGCGCATTCGCCAAAGGGAGCGCCGTCACGTGCCGCTCCTGCACGCTACTCGATGACATACCGTATGGGAAGATGCTTACAACCGGGGGTCGCGCGCCAACTTTCAAGTTGTCCGCGGGCACACGCCTTACGAACTGTAGGGCGTGCTAGGACACCTTGTTGGGTGAGGTCATTCGCAAGGTCATGTGCAGCCGACGGCCCGGAAACCGCAGTTTCCGGGAAATCAAGAACTTACAAAGGGATTTGGTGCCCAGAAGAGGACTCGAACCTCCACTCCTTGCGGAACACGGACCTGAACCGTGCGCGTCTACCAATTCCGCCATCTGGGCTGGTGCGGGCTCTTTAGGCGGGCAAACGGTGAGTGTCAACGCGCTTTTTTGAAACGCACTCGCCGGCTCAGTTCTCCAGCACTTCCTTGGATGCCACGGTCGAATCGGCGTTGAGCTTGTAGATGACCGGCACGCCGGTGCCGAGCTCCAGTTTGACGATCTCCTCGCCCGACTTGCCGTCCAGCGCCATGATCAGCGCACGCAGCGAATTGCCGTGCGCCGCCACCAGCACGGTGCCGCCGCGCAGCACATGCGGCTGCAGGTCGTGCAGATAATAGGGCCAGACGCGCGCGCCGGTGTCCTTCAGGCTTTCGCCGCCGGGCGGCGGCACGTCGTAGGAGCGGCGCCAGACATGCACCTGCTCCTCGCCCCATTTCTTGCGCGCATCGTCCTTGTTGAGGCCGGAGAGGTCGCCATAGTCGCGCTCGTTCAGCGCCTGGTCGCGGATGGTCTCGAGATCGCTCTGGCCGACCGCGTCGAGAATGTGCTGGCAGGTCTTCTGCGCCCTGATCAGCGACGACGTGAAGGCGATGTCGAATTTCATGCCGCGCGCCTTCAGCTTGGCGCCCGCCTCCTTGGCCTCGGCGTGGCCCAGCTCGGTCAGGTCAACGTCGCGCCAGCCGGTGAAGAGGTTCTTCAGGTTCCATTCGCTCTGGCCATGGCGCACGAGCACGAGAGTTCCCGACATTTTTGCTCCTTCAGTTTGTGGATCAGATCGTCTCAGGCGAGTCCGAGCACGTCCCGCATCGAATACAGTCCCGGCTTCCTGCCGCGCGCCCACAGTGCGGCCTTGACCGCGCCGCGAGCGAAGATCGCCCGGTCCTCGGCGTGATGGGCGAGCGTGATGCGCTCGCCGGTGCCGGCCAGCACCACGGAGTGGTCGCCGACCACCGAGCCGCCGCGCAGCGTGGCAAAACCGATCGAGCCGGTCTTTCGCACGCCGGTGTGGCCGTCGCGCGACCGCACGCTGTTCCCGTCAAGATCGATGCCGCGCCCGACGGCAGCGGCTTCGCCGAGCAGCAGCGCCGTGCCCGACGGCGCGTCGACCTTGTGCCGGTGATGCATTTCCAGGATCTCGATGTCGAAATCGTCGGCGTCGAGCGCGCGCGCCGCCTGCTCGACCAGCACCGCCAGCAGATTGACGCCGAGGCTCATATTGCCTGACTTGACCACCGTCGCGTGGCGCGCCGCCGCCTCTATCTTGGCATTGTCGTCCGCCGAGCAGCCGGTGGTGCCGATGACATGGACGATGCGCGCCTGCGCCGCGTAGCCGGCGAATTCGACTGTCGCTGCCGGGCTCGTGAAATCGAGCACGCCGTCGGCCTTGGCGAAGGCCGGCAGCGGGTCGTCGCCGATCGCCACGCCGATATTGCCGATGCCGGCAAGCTCGCCGGCATCCTTGCCGAGATGTGGCGAGCCGGCCCGTTCGATCGCGCCGGCGACGCGTGCGCCCGGTATCGTGTGGATGGCGCGGATCAGCGCCTGGCCCATGCGGCCGGCGGCGCCGACCACCACCAGGCCCATTTCATTGACGGGGGGATCGTTTGTGGCCGTACCGCTCATAAATTTCTCCCAACCGCCTTTTTCGCGCGTCGCACCGGAGTTTGGATTGGCTTGCCGTCGTCGACAAGCCCCAGCCCCTTGTTGCCCTGCACCCGGTGGAAACGGGCATAGACGCTGTGCGGGTCGGCCATCAGCGAGGCATGCGTGCCTTGCTCGACCAGCCGGCCCTGTTCCATGACGACGATGTGGTCGGCATTGACCACCGTCGACAGCCGGTGCGCGATGACGATGGTCGTGCGCCCTTCCGTCACCTGGGTCAGCGCCTGCTGGACGCGCGCTTCCGCCTCGTTGTCGAGCGCCGAGGTCGCCTCGTCGAGCAGCAGGATCGGCGCCTGCCGCACGATGGCGCGGGCGATCGACAGACGCTGGCGCTGGCCACCCGACAGCGTCACGCCGCCTTCACCGACAGGGGTGTCATAGCCTTGCGGCTGCTGGCGGATGAAGCCGTCGGCCTCGGCCTGCTGCGCGGCCTGTTCGATTTCGGCATCGCTGGCGCTCAGCCGTCCGTAGCGGATGTTGTCGCGAATGGTGCCTTCGAACAGATAGGGCTGCTGCGAGACATAGGCGATGGAGCTGCGTAGCGACTGCTTGGTCACCTCTAAAATGTCCTGGCCGTCGACCTCGATGCTGCCCGCGTCGACATCATGGAAGCGCTGCAGCAGCGCCACCAGCGTCGACTTGCCCGCGCCCGACGCGCCGACGATGGCGGTCATCTTGCCGGCAGCGGCGACGAAGCTGAGATCCTGCAGCACCGGAGCGTCGGCGACATACCCGAACGACACATTGTTGAAGCGCACCTCGCCCCTGGTGATCTTCGCTTCGACCGCTCCGGGCGCGTCGCCCTGTTGCGGCTCGAGGTCGAGCAGCTCATAGATCATGCGCGCATTGACCAGCGCCCGTTCCATGCCGACCTGCATGCGCGCCAGCCGCCGGGCTGGGTCGTAGGCGAGCATCAGCGCCGTGATGAAGGAAAATACCGCGCCAGGCGGCTGGCCGCTGACGGCTGCCCGGTAGCCGGAATAGGCGATGACGCCGGCGACGGCGAAGCCGCCCAGCATGTCGGAGATCGGCGTCAATCGTTCCGACACGCGAGCGATGCGGTTTGCCCGTTGCTCGGCGCCGGCGACGAGATCGCTGATGCGGCGCGACAGCTCGTCTTCCAGCGTGAACGCCTTGACGATGGCGATGCCTTGCGTTGCTTCCTGCATGGCGCCGATCAGCCGCGAGTTGATCTGCACCGCTTCGCGCGTGGCGCGTCGTATTCTGCGTGTCAGGTAGACGACCGTGTAGATCAGCGGCGGCCCGATCAGCAGCGACGTCAGAGATAGCATCGGATCCTGCCAGATCATGACGCCGATCAGCGCGACCAGCGATACGGCGTCGCGTGCCAATGACGTCAGCGTCATCGAGAGCAGGTCGCGGATGCCGTTGACGTTCTCGTTGATCTGGGCGGCCAGCCGCCCCGAGCGCGTGTCGTTGAAGAAACCGACGCCGAGCTTCATCAGATGAGCGAAGATGCGGCGCTGGTAGCGCGCCACCAGATTGTTGCCGATCCTGGCCAGCGTCACCGCCTGGCCGTAAGTGGCCAGCCCGCGCAGCATGAATGCGCCCAGGATCAACAAGCAGATCAGCGCGATGAGATCGCCGCGCTGCTCATAGAATATCTGGTCGACGACGTCCTTCATGATCCAGGCGGTGAAGGCAGTCGTAGCCGCAACTATCACCAGGCACAGAACGGCCAGAGCATAATACCAGCGGTACTCGTGGCTGTTCTCGGCGATGATGCGGCGGACCACCGCCACGATCTCGCCGGGCCGGGCCTTGGCTTGGTGCCGGGCTTCCGCTTCATGTTTGGGCGACTGGTTCAAGTCGGGATCGTTCCGTGATGTCGGTTTCGGCTTCGCGGCCGGGCTAATTCCTCTTAGCGCTCCGGTGGCGGCTTGCCTATGGCCGAGGTCGGCAAAACATCATGGGCTTAGGCCCGCCAGCGCCGCCCCGCCGTCTGGACGCCGAACAGCGACGGGTTTCTGGCATAGGCGGCAAGACCGGAAAGCGCTGCCAGCGGATGGGTGATCACATAGACGGGCATGGTGCGCATCATCTCGCTATGCGGCGCCTTATCCTCGAAGGCGGCGCGGAACTCGCCCGTTTTCAGCGCCGGCAGGATTTTCTGGGCGATGCCGCCGGTCAGGAAGACGCCGCCGCGGCTCATGAACACCAGCGCAAGGTCGCCGGCAGTGCGCCCCAGGCACGTGACGAACATCGACAGCGCTTCCTCGGCCACCGGATCTGACTTGGCCAGCGCCGCGGCGGTGACCTCGGCCGGCGTGGTGAAAGGCGTCGGCTTGCCGTCCGCCTTGGCCACCGCCCGGTAGGCATTGACCAGGCCGCGTCCGGACAGGATCTGTTCGCCGGAGATTCTGCCGTCGAGCTTCTCGATATGCGGAAAGACCTGGAAATCGCGCGGCGAGCGCGGCCCGATGTCCATGTGCCCTCCCTCACCGGGCACCGGAATCCAATGGTTCAGCGCGTGGACCAGGCCGGCGACGCCAAGCCCGGTTCCGGGACCGAGCACCACCCGTCCGGCATTGGGCTCCGGCGCATCGCCGCCGATCTTTTCCATATGCTCTTCGCCAAGCGCCACGACGGCCAGCGCCTGCGCCTCGAAATCATTGAGCACCACGACGTCGCTGAGGCCGAGGCTGGCAAACATCTTTCTCGGCTTGACGATCCACGGGCAATTGGTGAGCGGGATCTCGTCGCTGTCGACCGGGCCGGCCACCGCCAGCACGGCGGAGTTGGGCCGGACCGGCGAGCGGTCGAGCACCGCTGCCTGGATCGCGTCGTCGATGGTGTTGAAGTTGGCGGTCTGGACGATCTGCGGCTCGGTTGGTTCCGAGTTCGCGTCGAGCACGATCGAAAAGCGCGCATTGGTGCCGCCTATGTCGCCGATCAGAACCGGAAACTGCAGCGCTGTGTCGTCGTCGCCTGGCATGCTCTTGTCCGTCTCGGTTCCCAGTGGCGTTCCGCTGTTCTTTCGTTGACTAGCGCATGACCTGGAAAAGGGAAAGTCGCTTCAGAGTCAGTTCCGAGGCAATCACTTCAGGTTCGAATTTCGTCCTCGCCCCATTCAGCGCGGACCCCAACGGTTGGCCGTCTCAAACATCAGTTGGAAGCCGAGGCGATTACTCTGGCGTCAGTTCCCCGGCCGCGGTCGCGGCAATGGGATGCCGATCTCGGGTGTAGCCGCGAAGGCGTTGATCGAGGCCGGAAGCGCTGCCGCGCCGCTTGCGGATGCCCGCGCCGGCGCCGGGGCCACCGTGAGAGTGGGTGCAGCCGCGACCGGCACGCCGTCGCCATAAAAGGTGACCGCCTCCGCCGAAGCCGGATCGGGCCCGTCGAGCACCGCCTGGCATGCCGCGGGCAGGCTCGCCATCGTCATCACGTCGCGCGCTTTCGGCCTGTCCGGGTTTTTGTTGGGGCGCCACGGTTCCTCGGTGAACCACCATGCCAGAGACTGGTCGCAGCCGTCGCCGGGCGCCGTGTTTTCCTGTGCTTTGCAATTGGGCGAGCCGGGCTGGCAGCCGATGCGGATGTGGAAGTGATAGTCGTGGCCCCAGAACGGCCTGACCTTGCGCAGCCATGCGCGGTCGCCTTTCACCGTGTCGCAGAGCTTCTTCTTGATGCCGGGATTGACCAGGATACGCTCGACTTCCGCGTAGCTTGCCGCGCGCTTTAGGAGCCGCATATGCGCCGGCACCCAGAGCGCATCCTTCACCAGATGGGTCTTTTCATCGACAAGCAAGGTGGCGCTCATATTTTCGCGCTGGTCGATCGAAAGCTTGCGGTCGGGCATCGGCGTCAGCCAGATGTCGGCGTCGAGGCCGATCTGGTGCGAGGCATGGCCGGTCAGCATCGGGCCGCCGCGCGGCTGCGAAATGTCGCCGACCAGCAGGCCGGGCCAACCGTCGGCCGCGGCGTCGCGCGACAGTTTCTCGATCAGCGCGATCATCGTCGGATGGCCCCAGCGACGGTTGCGCGAAGGCCGCATCACCTCCCATTTCGGGCCGTCCATGGGGATGGCGACGCCGCCGGCAAAGCAGCCCTTGGAATAAAAGCCGATCGATTGCGGCGCAGCCACGGCCGGCAGCTTTTTGGCGCCGAACAGGTCTTTCGCCAGGCCTTCGGCGGCGGCAGGTCGCGCCGCAAGCCCCGCCAGGGCGAGGACGGCGAGCGCTGCTAATGCATGTCGCCCAAAGCATGCCCTCGGGCTTGAACCGAGGGTGCGCAGCGGCTTTGGGACAACGACAGGCATAAACAGAGATCTAAAGCGCGTCGCGACGCGCTTTAGCAGCAATGCTCTGCCGGGCAATGATTGCTTCAACAGTTTCATGAAGCAGAACCCCTCTGCGAATTTAAGTCGAATCATATCATGCCCGGCGTAAGGTTTCGATCACGACCGCATCGGGCTGCGCGCCTCGCCGTCGCGCCATCTGCCGTCAGACCACATTTGGTCGAAGGCCGAGCGGTAGTCGGGAAAGCGAAAGCGATAGCCGGCAGCCTTGATCGCCGTGTTGGCGACACGCTTGTTCTCGCCATAGAAGGACCGCGCCATGGGCGAAAGTTGCGCGGTCTCGAACGGAATTTCGGGCGGCGGTGTGACGCCCATCAGCCCGGCGGCATAGGCGACGACATCCTGCGGCGGCGCTGGCAGGTCGTCGGTGACGTTGAAGATGCCGCCGCGATTGTCTTCGATTAAGTGCCAAAGCGCCCCGGCAATGTCGTCGCAATGGATGCGGTTGAACACCTGGCCCGGCTTGATCAGCCGCCGCGCGGTGCCGTTTTCTAGATTGACCAAGGCATTGCGGCCCGGTCCGTAAATGCCGGAAAGCCGCAGGATCGCCACCGGCCGGCCGATGTCCCGACCCAGTCTCAGCCAGTCCCGCTCGGCGGCGACACGCATCATCGAGCGCTTCGACACCGGCCGGCATTCGGCGGTCTCGTCCACCCAGCCGCCGCCATGGTCGCCATAGACGCCGACGGTGGAGAGATAGGCGATCCATTTCAGCGCCGGCATCTCCGTCCTAATTGTCTCGCGCGCCGCATTCAACACCGGGTCGCCGGCCTCTTCCGGCGCCACCGAGACGACGAGATGGGTTGTTTTCTCGAGCGCGTCACGGATTTCGGGCGTCAGCGCGCCATCGAAAAGCAGCGGCTGGATCCCGGCTTGCCGCAACGCTTCGAATTTCTCCGGCGCGCGTGTCGTGCCAAGGATCGTGCCGGCATCCTTGTTGGCGCGGGCAAATGCCTTGCCCGAATAGCCCGCGCCGAAAATGAAGATCTGCTTCTCGCTCATGCATGCGCCTCGATTTGATTTGCCAGCGCCAGGCGCCATTCGCTTTGCACGGCCTCGTCTCTTTCTGCCTTCAACGCGGCCGAGGCGCGTTTGGCAAATTCCGAAGCCGGCACAAGCCGTGACAGCGCCCATACCGCCGCCCCGCGCACCAGAGGCGAGGCATCGCCGAGCAGCGCGCGCACGGCCTTGCCGAGCGAGAAATCGCCGGAATTGCCGGCGGCGATCAGCACATTGCGGACAAAGCGGTCGCGGCCGATGCGCTTGATCGGCGAACCGGTGAACAAGGACCGGAAAGCCGCGTCGTCGAGCGCCAAGAGATCGGCGAGCGGCGGCTCGCGCAAGTCCGCGCGGGCGACGAGCTTTGCCTCCGACGCAGTCTGGGCAAACTTGTTCCACGGGCAGGCGGCCAGGCAGTCGTCGCAGCCATAGATGCGGTTACCGATTTTTTCCCGGAACTCGTGCGGGATCGGCCCCTTGCTCTCGATGGTGAGATAGGAGATGCAGCGTCGCGCGTCGAGCCGGTAGGGTGCCGGAAAGGCGTCGGTCGGGCAAACGTCGAGGCAGGCGCGGCAGGAGCCGCAGTGATCGTCCTCGGGCGTGTCAGGTGCAAGCTCGGCCGTCGTGAAGATGGTGCCGAGGAACAGCCAGGAGCCGTGCTCGCGGCTGACCAGATTGGTGTGCTTGCCTTGCCAGCCGAGGCCGGCGGCTTCTGCCAGCGGCTTTTCCATAACCGGGGCGGTATCGACGAACACTTTTACATCGCCACCGGCGCGCGCCACGATCTTGCCGGCAATCTCTTTCAGCCGGCCCTTCATCACGTCGTGGTAATCGCGGTTCTGCGCGTAGACCGAGATCGCGCCGCGGTCGCGCTTCACTAGGACCGCGCGCGGGTCGTGGTCGGGGCCATAGTTCATGGCGAGCACGATGATGGAGCGAACTTCGGGCCAAAGTGCTGTCGGCTCGCCGCGGCGCTCGAGCGTCTCGGCGATCCAGCCCATCGAGCCGTGAAAACCGTCGGCGACGAATTCGGCAAGCCGGGCCGGCGCCTGCGGAATGGCATCGGGCGTGGTGACGGCGACGGCATCGAAACCGGCGCGCCGTGCCTCGCGGTCGATCAGCGCGCGCAGGTTTTCCGCTTTAGAAATCGAGGTCCGCATAATGTGACACCGGCGATAGGCCGCGCACCCGGTCGGACAAAAGCGGCCGGAACGATGGCCGCGATTTCACCCGTGCATACCATTCGCGCGCGGCAGCGTGTTCGCGCCAGTCGATCTCGCCGAGATAGTCGAGCACAGACAGCGCAGCTGCAGCCGCGAGATCGGCATAGGTGACCTTGTTGCCGGCCAGCCATTGGCGGGTGCCGGCCAGCCAGTTGGTGTATTTCATGTGCTGGCGGATGTTGGCGCGCGCGGCACGGATCGCTGCCGAATCGGGCGAGCCGCCGCCCGCCGTTTCCGGCATGACCGGCTTCAGCACGCGCTCGCGCACCAGATGCCGCGTCACCTCGCTGTCGGCCTTGTTGAGATACCAGTCGGTCAGCCGGCGGATTTCGGCGCGCCCCATCGGATCCTCGGCGAACAGCCGCTTGTCGCGCTTGAGCACGCCGCGCGTCTCGTCGAGATATTCGCCGATGACCATGGCGCCGACGATCGGCACGTCGCCTTCGGCGAGGAGGATCGGCAGCGTGCCGGCCGGGTTCAGCGCCAGGAACTCCTTGCGCCGCGTCCACGGCTTTTCCTCGATCAGCGCCAGCTCCTCGCCATATTCGCCGAAAGCGAGGCGCACGAACCGGCAGGAGGCGAACATCGGGTGGTGGAAAAGCGTCAGCATGGTCCCGCGATAATAGAGCGCACTGGCAAATCGCCGGCTGCGCCGGTAAGTCTTAGCCGCCCCGATTCAGAGGGCCGCCCCGATTCAAAGGGCTGTCAGGGTGCTGCGACCTATAGGAGGAGTTCCGCGCCATGACAAGCAAGCCCTTTCGCAAGCCGTTCTTCAAGCTCTCACTCGAACGCCGAGGTTGCCATGGAAAGCCAGACCATCGTCGAAGCGCTGCTGCTCGGCATGATCGAGGGCATGACCGAGTTCATTCCGGTCTCGTCGACCGGCCATATCCTGCTTGCCGGCCATTTTCTCGGCTTCCACTCGACCGGCAAGGCCTTCGAGATCCTGATCCAGCTCGGCGCGATACTGGCGATCCTCAGCGTCTATTTCCATCGTCTGTGGCAGATGCTGGTCGATCTGCCGCGTGATCGGGTGACGCGGCATTTCGTCCTCGGCATCCTCGTCGCCTTCCTGCCGGCGGCCGTCATCGGTGCGCTGGCGCACGACTTCATCAAGACGGTGCTGTTTGAATCGCCGAGGCTGATCTGCATCATGCTGATCATCGGCGGCGTGGTCCTGCTGTGGGTGGATCGTCTCAAGCTGAAGCCGTTCTACCACGACGTCGAGCGGTTTCCGCTCAGGCTCTATCTGCAGATCGGACTGTTCCAATGCCTTTCGCTGATCCCCGGCACGTCGCGCTCCGGCTCGACGATCGTCGGCGCGCTGCTTCTGGGCGTCGACAAGCGGGCGGCTGCGGAATTCTCCTTCTTCCTCGCCATGCCGACGATGGTCGGCGCCTTCGCCTTCGACCTCTTCAAGAACCGCAATGTGCTGACCAGCGCCGATCTGCCCGTCATCGCCGCCGGTTTCATCGCGGCCTTCGTCGCGGCGCTGATCGTCGTGCGCTTCCTGCTCAACTACGTCTCGCGCCACGGCTATTCGCTGTTCGGCTGGTGGCGGGTGGTCATCGGCACCGTCGGGCTGGTTGCGCTGTTTATCTGGGGGTGAGGCGGCACAGTTAATTTACCGCCCAAGGCTCTATTTGTTCGCTGGCGTAGCAATGCCGTTGATGGTGGGGACGACCAACGTAGACCTGCCCCCGACCCATGCCGACCTCGCAGGATCGTTCTTGCCGCTTGCGTGCATTCCGTAGCCAAAATCGACTGCGTTCACCACTCTTCAGAACTTTTTCACGTCGATTTCATGACTTCGAACGACCCCTCGCGTTCTCTCTCACAAGCCGTCCCCACCAAGCCGTCCCCACACGGTTCGGGCGTCGAACTGAGGAGATAAAAGATGATCAACCGCATCTTGGGAATTCTCGTGATCGGCGCGGCGACCACCGCGTCCGCTGGTGATGATCTGAGCCGTCACATTCTCGAACGGGCAGCAAGCTGCTGGCCTACGCAGACGGCGATGCGCGGAATCAGCTTCAGCGCCGATGTCCACGTCAGCTTCACGCGCGAGGGTCAAGTCAGTGCCATCGAAATCGTCGACGTTGCGCCACAGACCGAGACGTTCCAGGCCTTAGCCAAGGATTTCGCTGACGCATTGAAGCAGTGTGGCCCGTACGGTACCGAAGGCGTGAGCGAAATGGACCTCAATCTCTCATGGCCGCTGTAGGCGCGGCGAAGTTGCTGCTACTTCGTCACCGAGAATTCGTAACGCTTGAAGCGAGACAGAAGTATGTATTCGTTCCTGGCTCCAGATATGCCGCTCAGGTTGCGGAACACAGCGCCACAGCCCGTCAGTTTACGCGGATACGCGCTGCACAAGCTGTCGCCCTGCACCCACATCTGACCGGTCACGACCTCCTCACCAACTGTTCTGGTCACGCTGCTGTCTGCCGCAACCACAGCATGGTAGGCTAAGACATCGGGCAGAATCTGGCGTCCCGTTAGCTCGTGTCCGATTATGAGATTCCCGATGTCGACGCCGTTCATCCGTTCAGCGGATTCCGGCTCCATTCCGGCGGGAAGCTCAGAAACCCCCGCCTTCCTCAAGCCATCGAGCAGGCGAGCGATGTCCTCCGGCCGCTTGTAGACGAAGAACTGCTGCGCGATCAGCAAGTTGGGCTGCCCCTCTTGCATGTCCGACAGCACGCGTCGGAGCTGCCCTAGGGCCGAGGCCGCTTCCGGCAGGCGATCGAGATGCGCAAGCGCCGCGACAAGAACATGCAGGCCGTAGAACTTCGTCCACGGATTGGGGGAGCGGACATCGACCTGCTTAAGCTGCGCGACCGCCTCCTCGTAGCGGCCTTGGCCGAACGCCGCCAAGCCAGCCTGATAGTGTCGCCACTCCGTCCATCCGGGATCGACGCGTAAGGCCGCATCGAGAAAGGTTCGCCCCTCGGCCGGCCTGCCGTTGAAGTTGAGGGCCTGGCTCAGCCCTTCGTAGGTCCAGGAATCGCTCGGGTCGAGCGCTATCGCCTTTTGCAGGGCAGCCACCGCCTCGTCGGACCTATGCTCTCGGACCAGAAGTTCGGAAATCAGCTGATAGTAACCGGGAGACGGATTTCCGGCAGCGATGGCCAGACTGCCGTAGAGCTCGTTGTCGATTTCGGTCCAACTGATCCCGAGAGCTTGCCTCCTTACCTCGTCGGCGTCCCAGTGGAGCCACGCCAATTCCGCGGCCGCCGCGCCGAAATCGGCGTCCAGCGCCAAGGCTTGGCGAAGGAAGCCCGATGCTTCCACCGTGCCCGATGGTGTATCCCTTCGTCGCGCCTCGATAGCGCGTCGAAACGCCTGGTAAGCTTCCGGGTCGTCAGTATCACCGGACACGGCGAGGTTTGCTTTTCCCGGGACCAGCTTCAGCTGCAGCGCGGCGACAATTTGACCGATCACCTGATCCTGGAGCTTGAACACGTCGGTGAATGGACCTTCGAACCGCTCGGCCCAGATCTGCCCAACAGTCGAGGCATCAACCAAATGCGCATTGATGCGCACCTCATCGCCGAGACGTCGAACGGAGCCCTCCAGCAGATAGCGGACGCCGAGCTCTTTTGCGATCTTCGCCGGCGGCAGACCGCTGTCGCGATATGCACGCGCGGCATTGCGCGAGACCACGAACAGGCCGGGAACGCGCGCCAGCTCTGTCGTCAGATCGTCCGCGAAACCGTTGGCAAGATAAGCCTGTGCCTCGGCTTCGCTGAGATTTGCGAACGGCAGAACCGCGATCGACAGGGAGGTCGGCACTTCCGTTTCAAATGTGGGCCTCCAGATGAACACCGCGACTGCGGCAGCGATCACCAGTATAGCGACTACAAACATCAGGCCGCGCCGGGCTTTAATTTCGCGCGGATCAGAAGAGGCAGTGCCGTAAATCTGCGGGTAGGAATCGTGCGGTATGCCGGGCGCTTCGGTTTCGGGGACAAAGCGATATCCCCGTCGCGCGACTGTCTTTAGCAGGCTCTGCTTCTCGTCGCCGATGGCTTTCCTGATTTCGCTGATGCACTGGGAAAGGCTGTTTTCCGTCACCGCGATGCCGGGCCAGACGGTGTCCAGGAGCTCCTCCTTGGTCACAACACGGTTGGCGTTGGCGACCAGATGCTTCAGCACCGCGAGCGATTGAGGCCTCAGCGGGACATCTTCACCATGCTCGCCGTGCAGGAGACCGGCGTCGAAATCGAACTCGACACCGTTTAGAACAAGGCTCGGCGGATTGACCAGGGTCAAAGCTGCTCTCGATCATCGTTCTGATCGTTCGGGCGGCATGTTGCTCGGCAGGCCGCCTTGACCTTGAGAATCGGCGCCTGTCGCCGAAAGTCAACTGGCGTTTGAAAGTCGGCATTATCTCCCCGGCAAGAAACCTTCGCGCTGCGATCGCAAAAGTCCGGAAATGGCGGAGTCTTCTCAGCTGCCGTAAAGATAATTCGGAAGCCAGAGCGCCATGCCGGGCCAGATATACATGAGGACCATGCAGAGGATGACGATCAGCATGTAGGGCATCATCCCGGCGAATATCTGGTTGAGCGTGACATGCGGGGGCGAAACGCCCTTGAGATAGTAGGCCGACATCGCGACCGGAGGTGACAGGAACGCCGCCTGCAGATTGACGAAAACGAGAACGCCCCAGAGAACCGGATCGATGTCGAAGTGCGTCAGCATCGGTAGGAAGATCGGCACGAAGATGATGATGATCTCGGTCCATTCGAGCGGCCAGCCGAGAATGAAGATGATCGCCTGCGACAGGATCATGAATTGCACGGGCGTCAGGTCGAGCGCGAGCACCCATTGCTCGAGAAGTGCCTGGCCGCCGAGGATCGCAAAAACGGCGGAGAACAGCGCCGAGCCGACAAAGAGCCAGCAAACCATGGCTGTGGTCTTGGCCGTCAGGAACACTGCTTCTTTGATGCGCTTCCAGTCGAGCGTTCGCGCCTGTAACGCCAGCAGAAAGGCACCAGCGGCGCCGACTGCCGCGGACTCGGTCGCCGTCGTGATTCCGAACAGGATGACGCCGAGCACGACGACAGTAAGTATGGCCAGCGGCATGACCGACGAGACCAGGAGCTTTACGACCTCGAGCCGTTCGGCAGTCATGTTCCGGTAGTAACGGACGAGCACCACTGCGGCGAGTGCTGCGATGATGCCGAAGGTGGCGTAGAAGCTGGTTGCCGGCCCTGCGTCCACTGCGGGTGCGCCAAGTTCCTCCACCGCCGGAGCGCCGAGCTGCTCCAATCCCTCTGGAGCTTCGACGTCGGCCGATGCCTGCGGATGGATGACGACATACCACCACACCAGCAGGAGGGTGAGTGCTGTCAAGGCGAGGGGCACCAGCGCAGCGCAGAAATTCTTGAACAGCTCCCAATATGTGAGGCGTCCGTTCTCCGTCTCGAGCGCCATCGCCCTGGACGGCGAGAACAAGGCGGAAAGAAGTCCAACAAGCATGTTGCGCGAGTAAACTGTCTGAAGGCTTCCCATCCACGCAGGCACCGGAACCTTTGTTTGATCCTCCGGCAAAGGCGGGGCGATCTTCGGACTGATCGTCGCCCAGCCAAGAATGTAGACGAGATAGAGGAAGGCGAGGAAAAAACCGGGGAACATCGCCGCAGCGTAGAGCTTCACGACGGACTGGCCTGCAACTGCCGCATAGACGATGATCATGACTGACGGCGGGATCAGGATGCCCAGCGTGCCGCCCGCGGTGATCACGCCGGAAGCGAGCTTCACATCGTATCCGGCGCGCAGCATCGGATTGAAGGCAATCACCCCCATCAAAACCACAACGGCGCCGACGAGGCCACTGGCGATGCCCCAGAAGG
Organism: Mesorhizobium sp. M6A.T.Cr.TU.016.01.1.1; assembly: GCF_003952585.1. NCBI lineage: Bacteria > Pseudomonadati > Pseudomonadota > Alphaproteobacteria > Hyphomicrobiales > Phyllobacteriaceae > Mesorhizobium > Mesorhizobium sp. M6A.T.Cr.TU.016.01.1.1. The sequence goes on along the minus strand of NZ_CP034452.1, from coordinate 2,099,275 downwards.
TGCAGACAATGAGCGTAGCGATGGCCAGCGACGCCGGTACTCGTCGGAACGAAAGCTGGATGCTGTAGAACATCTTGTCGACCAGCGCCCCGCGTTCCATCACGTATCCCATGAGCACGAAAAGCGGGATGGAGATCAGGACGTCGTTGGTCATTGCCCCATAGGTGCGCTGGACCATCAGATCGAAGACGCGGTTGTCGATCCAGTGCTCCGCAGGGTTGTAGAACGCGTAGAACCCGAAGAACATGCCAAGGCCCATCAGCGTGAAGGCTGTCGGGAAACCCATGACTATGACGACCACGATGAGCATGAGCATCGTGAGTCCGAGGGCTGGATCGCTCAACTCTGCAGGTCTCCACCCATTCCGCGCTGGCGCGCTTGCTCGTCTATCTTTTGTGCGCGCTCGATCGCGGTCTTGCGCGTCTCTTCATCCACATATTCGCTGAGCGCGAGCTGTTCCTCCACGACGTCGATCTCCGCAACGTCCTTGCGCCGGCTGGGCCATTGCCCGGCCCTGAGACAGACGATGCAGCGCACGATCTCGGCCACACCCTGGAGCATCACCAAGGCGCCGGCCAGCGGAATGACCGACTTGAAGTGGTAGATCGGCGGACCCTCCGCTGTCACGGTCGAATGCTCCCCGATCCGCCATGAAATCGCGGCATAGTCGTAGCCTGCATAGACGAGGGCCGCGATCCCCGGCAGGAAGAAAACCACGTACAACAACAGATCGAGCGCGGCTTGGGTGCGGGGCCGCATCGAGCTGTATAGAAAGTCGCCGCGCACATGTGCATTCTGCGCCAGCGCATAGGCTCCGGCGAGCATGAACAGCGAGCCGTAGAACATGTTGCTGGCGTCGAATATCCACGCCGTGGGCATGTTCAGGATGTAGCGCTTGAAGACCTCGACGCAGACCAGCGTCATCAGCCCGATGATAAGCCACGCCGCGGCCTTGCCGACCCACGTGCTGATTGCATCGACTGTATTCAGGAAATGCTGGACGTTCATGCGCGCCCCCGGATGACGGGTACCTTGGTCAGAAGCATCACCGGGCCGCTGCCCGGTGATGCCCGAACTCACGGGTCAGAACTCCTTCGCCACACCGCCCTGTCCGAAGTAGTGATCGAACGCCAGTCGCCGGCCGACGACGGTGTCCTGCTCCCACCGCGTTGCCCGCTCGGCAAAGGCGATCTGGGAGAGGATGATTTCCTTGAAAGCCGGGTTTTCCGCCGCCTTCTTCTTCACGACCTCGTCGTAGACCTCCAATTGTTTCTTGAGGATTGCCTCCGGCGTCTTGTAGAATTTGACCTTATCGGTCGTCTGCATCTCCACATAGTCTTTCGAATAGCGGTCGATCGCCTTCCAGTGCATGTCCTGCGAGGCCGCCTCGACCGCATTGGTGATGATGGCCTTCATCTGGTCAGGCAAGGCGTCGTATTTCGCCCGGTTGAACAAGATCTCGAACTGCTCGGCATTCTGATGATAGCTTTGCAGCATGCAGATCTTGGAGACGTCCGGGAAGCCGAGGACCCGATCGGACGAGGCGTTGTTGAACTCGGCCGCGTCGATCAGGCCGCGATCCAGAGCCGCGACGATCTCGCCGGCCGGCAGCGCGTTGACTGCGGCACCGAGCGCGGTGAAGACGTCGATCGAGATGCCGACGGTGCGGAATTTCAGGCCCTGGAGATCCTCGGCCTTCGCCACCGGCTTCTTGAACCAGCCGAGCGGCTGTGTCGGCATCGGCCCGTAGAGGAACGAAACGACATTGGCGCCGATGGATTCGTAGAGCTTTGCGAGCAGCTCCTTGCCGCCGCCGTATTTGTGCCAGGCGAGCAGCATATTGGCATCCATGGCGAAGCCCGGACCGGAACCCCACAGCGCCAGCGCCGACTGTTTGCCATAGTGATAGACGACCACGCCGTGGCCGCCGTCGAGCGTTCCTTGCGACACCGCGTCAAGCAGGCCGAAGGCCGGCACCACGGCGCCCGCCGGCAGCACCTCGATCTTCAGGTCGCCGCCGGTCATGTCGTTGACCTTCTTGGCGAAATCGAGCGCGAATTCGTGAAAGATATCCTTGGAAGGCCATGTGCTCTGCCAGCGCATGCTGACCGGCCCCTGTGCCTTGACGACGCTCGGCGCGGCAACGATCGCCGCAGCTGCCACGGCCGCCTCGCCAAGGAACTTGCGGCGCGACCTCATATTCTGGATACTTGCTTTGGTCATCGGTTCCTCCCGAAGGTGTCGGCTTTTCAAGCCCACGTCCGACAATACTACTCAAAGACGGCCCAGCAAAAATTGCAGCGCACGTCCCATTCGCCTAAACTAGTGCGGTTCTCTCTTAAGGACAGGGGCCGGTACTTTCCCAAGCAATGGGCGAATAGCAGTTACGCGCGCGACGGTAGCGCCCACACGTTCTTCCCGGCGATAAGTGTTGCGGCTACTGTTACATTCTGGCGCTGATCAATGAATCCTGAGCTAGTTTCGCCCGTAGAAAACATTCTCGACATGCACCGGCCAGCGCCACGGCAGCACCGCGACCATGTCGAAGCGCACCGACAATCGTCCATAGTCGGACTGGCGCGACAGCCAGAGATCGGCAGCGCTTTCGATGCGGCGCTCCGACTCGTAAGCGATAGCCTCCATGGCTTCCATCAGCGTGCGGCGCGCCTTCACCTCGACGATCAGCACCAGGTCGCCGCGGCGCGCGATCAGGTCGATCTCGCCGAACCGCGTGCGGTGGCGGCGCGCCAGTATCCGGTAGCCTTTCACCATCAATGCTGCCGCCGCCAGCCACTCGCTGCGATGGCCGCGCCGATAGGCCTGCCGGCGGCTGGCGACCGGGCGTTCAGCCATCGCCGTCTTTCCCGATCTCCCCGTTCTTCCCGGTCTCCTTGAGCTCAAGCAGTCGCCGGTAAAGCGCCTGCTTCTGGCCGCCGGTCATCTTGGCGGCTTCCGCCGCCGCCTTGGAGGCCGGCATCTCGGCGGCAAGCGAAAGCAGCAGCCGATCGATGTCTTCAGGCTCGTCGGCCGTTGCTTCCGACGGGCCGACGCAGATGACGATCTCGCCCTTCGGTGTGTCGGCCGCCTCATAGTGTTCGGCGAGCGACCGCAAGGTGCCGGTTCGCATTTCCTCGAAGGTCTTGGTCAGCTCGCGGCCGATCGCGGCCTTACGGGCGCCGCCCAGCGCCTCGACCATGGCACTGAGCGTCTCGGCCAGCCGGCGCGGCGATTCGAAGAAGATCAGCGTCGCCGGCACCGCTTTTAGCGCTTCCAGCCGCGTCAGCCGCTGTCCGGTCTTCACCGGCAGGAAGCCGGCAAACAGAAACGCGTCGGAGGGCAGGCCCGAGGCCGTCAGCGCCGCAAGCGGCGCCGACGGGCCGGGGATCGGCACGACGCGAATGCCTTGATCGAGGGCTTCGCCGACCAGCCGGTAGCCGGGATCGGAGATCAGCGGCGTGCCGGCGTCCGAGATCAGCGCCACGCTCTGCCCGGCCAGCAAGGCTGCGATGAGTTTCGGTCCGGCCTCGCCGGCATTGTGCTCGTGATAGGCAGTGGTGCGGCGGCGGATGCCGTAGCGGTCGAGCAGCACGCGGCTGACACGCGTGTCCTCGCAGGCGACGATATCGGCGGCGGCCAGCGTTTCAAGCGCGCGTAATGTGATGTCGGCGAGGTTGCCGATCGGCGTCGCCACCAGGTAGAGCGCCGGCGCGAGCGGCCGGGCTGATATCTCGGTCTGGCCGATTACATAGCTGCGTTTCGCCAACTCGCCGGTCACCGGTGTTCCCCGTCAGGCTCTGACACTTGAATGCATTCGGCCCTGTTTGCCACGGCTCTCGCCTGGTTGCAAAACCCGCGCCGAAGTGAAGTGGCCGCCATGCCTTTGCCATAGTACGGAACGAAACCACGCCCGACGGATTTATCCCTGATCTCGGGAGGAGCAGGATGGACAGCCTCAAGATACAGGACGTTTTCGAACCCTACTATGCAGGGCGCAAACGCTTTGCCGCGCGAAAGGACAAGCGCCAGCCTGCCAAAGCCGGCGCGGGCCTGGCCAAAAAGCCGCGAAAGCGTCGTCCTTCAAAGGCAACCAACCTGGAAATCGAGCCTTCGACCGGTAGCACGATGGAGCACTGACCAGACGATGCCCAATCGCTTCGACATTTTCATCACCCGCCTTGAAACGAAAAGCTCCCGCAATGGAGCGCCCTCACACCCCATAAGCGATCAAAACCGCGCCCGCCGCGACAAGGGCGACGCCGAGCCGGCTCGCTCCGGTGAGACGGACGCCGAGAAAGACCACGCCAAGCGCCGCCACAAGCACGACGCTTGACTACCGCAACCTCGCGATTGGCCGAGACACTTCTCTCTTCGTCATCCCCGGGGCAGAGCAAGGAGCGAAACGACGCGGCGCAGACCCCAAGGATGACGAAAGCGCCGGTGAAAACGCTCAGCCACATCATCAACCCAGATATTTCGAGACGCGCGCTTCCAGAAGGCGAACTAAGACCGGGTCCATAAATTCATAATCGTCCGGAATATCGAGGCAGATCACACGAGCCTTCTTCAGGCTGGCCTTGAATTTCTTCTGCAGTTTGGCGCGGTGCGCCTTTTCCATCACGAAGATGATGTCGGCCCAGGAGACGAGGTCGTGCGTCAGCGGGTTGTCGGCATCATGGTTGGTACCGGCCGATGCGACCTCGATATCCCTGCGGCCGCAAAACACCTGTTCCGCGGTCGGGCTGCGCAAGCGGTTCTGGCTGCAGACGAAGAGGACGTTCTTCAACGGGTCCCATCTTCCAGTTTGAACATGATCTGGTCCGAAAACCGGATCCCACTTTTCGGGATCATGCTCTACCGCGCCAGATCCGCCACCACGGCGTCGAGCACGATCATGCCAGCCGGCGTGGCGCGCAGGCGGGCATTGCCGATCGGCGCCACCAGCCCCTCGCCCTGCAGCACCGACAGCCGCGCCGTCGACAGGCCGCGGCCGGAAAACGCTTCGTAGCGCGAGAGGTCGATACCCTCGGCCAGCCTCAGCCCCATCAGCAGGAATTCGTCGGCCTCTTCCGAGCGCGTTAGGGTCTCGCCGCCGGTGATGCCATGGCCCTTGGCCTCGACCAGATTGGCCCAGGTCTCCGGCATCCTTTCGGCGATCGTCACCACGCGGCGGCCGTTTTCGACGAAGCGGCCATGCGCACCGGGACCGACGCCGACATATTCGCCATAGCGCCAATAGGTGAGATTGTGCCGGCTTTCCGCCCCAGGCCTGGCGTGGTTGGAAATCTCGTAAGCCGGCAAGCCGCGTGCAGCGGTGATCTCCTGCGTCAGCGCATAGAGATCGGCGGCGTGGTCGTTGTCGGGAATGGCGAATTTCCTGGCCGCATGCAGCGCGTGGAACGGCGTGCCTTCCTCGATGGTCAGCTGGTAGAGCGATAGGTGGTCGGCGGCGTGGCCGATCGCCTGCTCGAGCTCCATCTGCCACGCTTCCGGTGTCTGGCCGGGCCGTGCGTAGATCAGGTCGAAGGACAGCCGCGGAAAGATTTCACGCGCCAGGCCGATCGCATGCAGTGCTTCATCGACATTGTGCAGCCGGCCGAGGAACCGCAGATCCTTGTCGTTCAGCGCCTGCACGCCGAGCGACACCCGGTTGACGCCTGCCGCCCGGTAGCCGCGAAAGCGCTCGGCCTCGACCGAAGAGGGGTTGGCTTCCAGCGTCACCTCGATGCCATCGGGCACCGTCCAGTTCCTCGCCACCGCGTCCAGCACCGTCGCCACGGTTTGCGGCTTCATCAGCGACGGTGTGCCGCCGCCGAGAAAAATGCTGGTCACCTCGCGCGGTCCGGTCCGGTCGCGCATCGTCGCAAGCTCGGTCTCGAAGGCGCGCGCAAAACGCTCCTGGTCGACCGGCTGGTGGCGGACATGGCTGTTGAAGTCGCAATAGGGGCACTTGGCCGCGCAAAACGGCCAGTGGATGTAGACGCCGAAGCCGGGGCTGCGGTCGAGCAGCATGGTCATTTCACGCCCGATCGTGCCAAATCCAGTCTGGCTTGCGCGAATTTCTGGAAGGCGCGGGCGCGGTGCGACAATGCCGTCGGCTGGCCGGGCTTCCAGCCATGTTTTTCCTCAGCGGTCATCTCGCCGAAGGTCTTTTCGAAACCGTCCGGCACGAACACCGGGTCGTAGCCAAAACCGAGTTCGCCGCGCGGCGGCCATACCAGCGTGCCCTCGACCTCGCCGCGGAAATATTCGGCCGCACCGTCGGGAAAGGCCAGACAGATAACGGCGACGAAGCGACCCTTGCGCTGAGCCGGCGCGACCGCGCCGATTTCCTGCAACGCCACTTCCGCTCGCTGCATCGCCATGCCGAAGTCGCGGGACCCGTCCGGCGCCTCGGCCCAGTTGGCGGTGTAGACGCCGGGCGCTCCGCCCAGCGCATCGACACATAGGCCGGAATCGTCCGACAATGCCGGCAGGCCTGTCGCCTTGGCGGCGGCTAAAGCCTTGATTAAGGCGTTCTCCTCGAAGGTGGTGCCGGTCTCGTCCGGCTCCGGCAGGCCGTATTCCTTGGCCGACTTCGCTTCTATGCCGAATGGTGCCATCAGATCGGCGAATTCCCGCAGCTTGCCGGCATTGTGGCTGGCGACGACGATCTTATGTCCATCAAGCGAATGCATCAGATGCCCCAGATTCTTGGCTCGGCGAATTCGATCGAATTGCCGGAGGGGTCGCGAATATAGATCGACCGGCCGCCCTGCGGCCATTCGAACTCGCTTTCGATGGCGATTTTCTTCTGCTCGAGATGCGCTTTCCAGCGCACGATCTCGTCCGCGCTTGCTGCAAAGCAGAGATGGCCGTCGCCGACCGTGCCGTGCGGCGGCACTTTCAGCCTGGCGTCGGGCGCCGGCGGCACCTTGGTCGCCTCCGCGTTGAAGATGAGCAGCACGCCGTCCCCGCAACGGAAGAAAAGATGCCTGCCGTCGACCTTGCCCAGTAGATCGAGCCCAAGCACGCCGGAATAGAAGTCTTCCGCGGCATCGAGGTCGGTCACATAGAGGGCTGATTCGAGGATGGCGGAAGGAATCATGACAGAACCGAAAATTAACCTACAGCCATCTGCTGTAGGCTGACCAGTCGCGCAATGCCCTTCTTGGCCAGTTCCATCAGCGCCGTGAACTGCTCTTCAGAGAAAGGCTCACCCTCGGCCGTGCCCTGGATCTCGACGATGCCGCCCTTGCCGGTCATGACGAAGTTGGCGTCGGTGCCGGCCGAGGAATCCTCGAGATAGTCGAGGTCGATGACCGGCTGGCCGTCATGGATGCCGCAGGAGATCGCCGCGACATGGTCCTTCAGCACCTTGGCGACGCTGGCCATCTGTCGAGCTTCCATCCAGCGCAGGCAGTCGTAGAGCGCCACCCAGCCGCCGGTGATCGAAGCGGTGCGCGTGCCGCCATCGGCCTGGATCACGTCGCAGTCGACAGTGATCTGCTGCTCGCCGAGCGCCTGCAGATCAACCACGGCGCGCAGCGAACGGCCGATCAGCCTCTGGATTTCCAGCGTGCGGCCGCCTTGCTTGCCGGACGAAGCTTCGCGGCGCATGCGTTCGCCGGTCGAGCGCGGCAGCATACCGTATTCCGCCGTCACCCAGCCCTTGCCGGAATTGCGCATCCAGCCCGGCACCTTTTCCTCGAGGCTGGCCGTGCACAGCACATGTGTGTCGCCGAATTTCACCAGGCACGAACCTTCCGCGTGCTTGGAGACGCCACGCTCAAAGGAGATGGCGCGCATTTCGTCGAATTGGCGTTTGGAAGGGCGCATTCAGGCTTTTTTCCTATCTTTTTCGGAATCGTGGCCGGCTTGTAGCCGCATGGAGCGCAGGGCGCAAAGGAAAATGGCTGGTTGCGCGGGCACCGCCGAAGTCTATATCTTTGGGCCGGAGGTATTTGGCTCGAATGACCAAGGCAGTCGATCCCAGTTCCCAGTCGCCCGTGCTTCAGTCGCCCGCATTTCAATCGCCGGCGTTTCAATCGCTCGACATGCGCTCGCGCGACATCTTTCGGCGCATCGTCGATTCCTACCTGAAGGACGGCGAGCCGGTCGGCTCACGCAGCCTGTCGCGGATTCTGCCGTCTTCGCTGTCGCCCGCAACCATCCGCAACGTGATGAGCGATCTCGAGCATCTCGGACTGATCTACGCGCCGCATATCTCGGCCGGCCGGCTGCCGACCCAGGCCGGCCTGCGCTTCTTCGTCGATGCGTTCATGGAGCTTGGCGACCTCTCCGATGAGGAGCGCCGCACCATCGAGGCACAGGTGCGCGCCTCCGGCTCGGGCGCGACGCTGGAGCATATGCTTACCGAAGCCAGCCAGATGCTGTCCGGCATGTCGCGCGGCGCCGGCCTCGTGCTTGCCGCCAAGAACGAGGTGGCGCTGAAGCACATCGAGTTCATCCAGCTCGAGCCGACCAAGGCGCTGGCCGTTCTGGTATCGCAGAACGGCGACGTCGAAAACCGCGTCGTCGATCTGCCCGCCGGCATCACCGTTTCGCAATTGCATGAAGCCTCGAACTTCCTCAACGCCCACATCCGCGGCCGCACGCTGGCCGAGGCGCGGATCGAGATCGCCCGCATCAAGGAAGAAACCAGGGCCGCCCTCGACACGCTGTCGCAGGACCTGGTCGAGAAGGGCCTGGCGGTCTGGGCAGGCGCCGACAGCGGCCTGCCGGCGCGTCTCATCGTGCGCGGCCGCGCCAATCTGCTGGAAAACGTCACGGCCCAGGCCGACATCGAGTTGTTGCGGCACTTGTTCGAGGATCTGGAGACGCAGGACGGGCTGATCCAGCTTCTCGATCTTGCCGAGGAAGGGTCCGGCGTGCGCATCTTCATCGGCTCGGAAAACAAGCTGTTTTCGCTGTCGGGCTCGTCGCTGGTCGTGGCGCCCTATCGCGACAAGGATGCCCGCGTCATCGGCGCGCTCGGCGTCATCGGCCCGACCCGGCTGAACTACGCACGCATCGTGCCGATGGTCGACTATACCGCGCAGCTTATTTCCCGCATGCTGCGATAATGCATGTCGCCCAAAAGCCTGCCCTCGGGCTTGACCTGTGATGCGCAAGCGGTTTTGGGATAACGACATGCATAAAAACAAGAAAGCAAAGCGCGTCGCAGGAAACCTTCAAACGCGACGCGCTTAGGCCGGACCTCAAGGAGAAAAAAATGGCGCTGGAATCATTCAAGGCCCAGATCAGCCTGTTGCTCAAGGAGATGATCAACCAGCCCGAGGATCAGCATGAAGTGCAGGAGCAACTGCGTGAAAAGCTGAGGGAAATGCGCGCCATGGGCCTGCCGCTGCCGGCCGATCTCGTCGCGCTGGAAAAGCGCCTCGACGACGATTTTTACGCAGCCGGAAACTGAGTTCCGAAAACCGATCGATTCCGCTTCAACTCTCCGTGTGCGCGTCACCTACGACAAAAGTCCGTCCTGATCGGCGAGTTCGCCCGGCCGGTAGTTCTGGTGCAATCGAATCCGGGCCTCAGGGAGTACACGCCTGCCAGCCTTTGTGCGACAAGGCGCAGTCTTAAAAGTCGATTCCGTTTTGGAGTCATGCGCTAAGGCCGAAATCATGACCCTCACCGGATTCCTCGCCTACAGCGCGGCCCTCGGCATCGCCGCCGCCATTCCTGGCCCAGGTCTCACCGCGCTTATTGCGCGTGCGCTTGGTTCCGGCTTTCGCTCGGCGCTCGCCATGTCTTTCGGGCTGATGCTCGGCGATCTCACCTATCTCACCGCCGTGGTGCTCGGCCTGGCCCTCGTCGCTCAGACCTTCGGCATGGCCTTCCTGGTAATCAAATGGCTGGGCGTCGCCTATCTCGCTTTCCTTGGCTGGCGCTTCTGGACGAGCGGCATCACGCCCGAAACGGTGGAGGCGAAGAAAGGCAGGGGCGGGCTGGTGTCGAGCTTTATTGCCGGCCTCGCCGTCACGCTCGGCAATCCGAAGACGATGATCTTCTATCTCGCCATCACGCCGACCATCGTCGATCTGAAGACCATCACGCTCGCCGATTACGGCATCCTCGTCGCGCTGACGCTCTTCGTGCTGCTGGTGGTGCTGGTGCCCTATCTGGCGCTGGCGGCCAAGGCGCGCGGGCTCCTGAAGTCGCCGCGTGCGCTGCGGGTGCTGAACCGCACCGCCGCCGGTTTCATGGTCGGAGCAGCGGCTGCGATCGCCGCCCGGCAATAGGCATCTCGCGGTCGAGCCATTCCTAAACAGGACACCGCCTGAAATGCTTTTCCAGGCCGAAGCTGTTTTCAGCATGCGTCCCACTCGGATATTTTCAACCGACAGACTATCTTGCGCGGCGGATGGCCCTATCTTATGCCCGCCTGACACTTGCCTGACTGACTCTGGCCAACCTGACGCTGGCCGATCTGACCTCTGGCCCATCTGAACTCGGGGAGCGAAACCAATGAACAAGCCCGCCACCACCGCGCATGTGCCCGGCCGCGGCCGCATCTACAATTCGATCACCGAAACGATCGGCGACACCCCGCTGGTGCGGCTCGACAAGTTCGCCAATGAAAAGGGCGTCGTCGCCAATCTGCTGGCCAAGCTCGAATTCTTCAACCCGATCGGCTCGGTCAAGGACCGCATCGGCGTCTCGATGATCGAGGCGCTGGAGGCATCGGGCAGGATTGCGCCCGGCAGGACCACGCTGATTGAGCCGACCTCGGGCAACACCGGCATCGCGCTCGCCTTCGCCGCCGCCGCCAAGGGCTACAAGCTGATCCTGACCATGCCGGAGACCATGTCGGTCGAACGCAGGAAAATGCTGGCGCTGCTCGGCGCCGAACTGGTGCTGACCGAAGGGCCGAAAGGTATGAAGGGCGCCATCGCCAAGGCCGACGAGCTGGCCGCGACGCTGCCCGACGCCATCATTCCGCAGCAGTTCGAAAATCCGGCCAATCCGGAAATCCACCGCCGCACCACGGCCGAGGAAATCTGGAATGACACCCAAGGCGAAGTCGACATCTTCGTCGCCGGCATCGGCACCGGCGGCACCATCACCGGCGTCGGTCAGGTGCTGAAGCAGCGCAAGCCCTCCGTGCATGTCGTCGCCGTCGAGCCGGAAGCCTCGCCGGTGCTGTCGGGCGGCCAGCCCGGCCCGCACAAGATCCAGGGCATCGGCGCCGGCTTCGCGCCGAAGATCCTCGACACGACGATCTATGACGAGATCGTCAAGGTCTCCAACGAGGATTCGGTCGCCAATGCCCGACTCGTCGCCCGCCTCGAAGGCGTGCCGGTCGGCATCTCTTCGGGCGCCGCCCTGCAGGCGGCGGTCGTCGTTGGCTCTCGGCCGGAGAACAAGGGCAAGAACCTGGTGGTCGTTATTCCATCCTTCGCCGAACGCTATCTGTCGACGATCCTGTTCGAAGGGCTGGGTGCTTAGGTCCTCGACACGGGAATTCCGATAGATTCGTAGCGATCCTTCACGCCCCCCTCTGCCCTGCCGGGCATCTCCCCACTTGGGGGAGATTGGCAGCTTCAGCGCGCAGCTCACTCCTGCAACGTTGGCGGTTGGCGAAAGTCGGAATGATGGCCGATCTCCTCCCTGTTTGGACCGGGGACATCGCGAACAGGTGTGCGAGGACATCGCGAACAGTTTGGCGCGCTTTGCGCTGGGGGGTTCGAGATGCCATTCGAGGACACGAGCGTGCTGAAACGGAAGCTGGAGTTTGTGCGGCTGGCTGCGGCGGAAGGAGCGAATATGAGCGCGTTGTGCCGACGCTTCGGGATCGGCCGGACATGCGCTTACAAGTTGCTCGCGCGTTGGCGGGCTATTGGCGAGGCCGGGCTTTTGGAGCGTTCGCGCCGGCCGCAGTCGAGCCCGACGCGCAGCGCACACGAGATCGAGGCGGCAGCGCTTTCGGTGCGCACGACGCATCCGGCCTGGGGCGGGCGCAAGATCGCCCGGGTGCTGGCGCGCCAGGGGCTGGGCAATCCGGCCGCCTCGACGGTGACTGGCATCCTGCGCCGCAACGGCGTCGAGTTGGGTGCGCTGGGTGGCGGCGCCAAAGCGTTCATCCGCTTCGAGCACGCCGCTCCCAACGACCTGTGGCAGATGGACTTCAAGGGCCATGTGCCGTTGCGCGCCGGGCGGCTGCACCCGTTGACCGTGCTCGACGATCATTCGCGCTTCTCGCTGGTGCTGGAAGCTTGCCCCGACCAAACCACCGAAACTGTCAAAACCCGCCTGATCGCCGCCTTCCGGCGCTACGGCCTGCCGTGGCGCATCGCCACCGACAACGGCCCGCCCTGGGGCGACGGCGGCCGCAACAACTTCACCATGCTCGGCGTCTGGCTGATCGAGAACGGCATAACGATCGGCCATTCCAGACCCTGCCACCCACAGACGCTGGGCAAGGAGGAGCGCTTCCACCGCACGCTCAAGGCCGAGGCGCTGCAGGGGCCGCCCTTCGACAGCCTGCAGGCGGCACAGCGCGCCTTCGATGCCTGGCGTCACATCTACAACGCCGAGCGGCCGCACCAGGCCATTGCGGACGCTGTGCCGCTCGACCGCTATCGGGCTTCGGCGCGCGACTTCGCCGATGCCGTCCAGCCATTCGAATACGCGCCCGGCGACCAGGTCCGCAGAATCCAGCAGAAGGGCACAACTTCGCTGTTCGGACACGCCGTCAAGATCTGCAAGGCGTTTGCCGGCAAGGCCGTCGCCTTCCGCCCTACCGAAACCGACGGCGTCTTCGACGCCTACTTCCGTCATCAGAAAATCCAAACCATCGACCTCAACGCAAGCCAACGATAAGATGGGAAACTGTTCGCGATGTCCTCGCACACTTGTTCGCGATGTCCCCGGTCCAAACACTCCCGTGTGGGGGAGATGTCCGGCAGGACAGAGGGGGGCGCTGTCCCGCCGGCATCAAAAGTTCCGCGGCGACACTTCGGTCTGGACCGCTGAAAAAACACCTGTGGCGGCCGCCGCTCGCTTGAGTAAAGTTGCGCTTCCGGTCAGATCGTCGCCGGCCTTGCATCGGCTGGCGGAGGATTTCATGTACAAGCTCTATACCCGTGCCAACACTGGCGGCTTTGTCGTCGAGGCGGCGCTCGCTTTGGCGGGTGTGCCTTTCGACCAGGTCGACGTTCCGAAATCGACCTCGCCCGATCAGGCCTTTCTCGACATCAGCCCCTTGAATCAGGTGCCGGTCCTGGTCTTGCCGGACGGAAGCTCGATGACCGAGTCGGCGGCGATCTGCATCCTGCTTGCCGAACGCCACCCGGAAGCAGCTCTGGCGCCGGCAGCGAACTCGCCCGCCCGCGCCGATTTCCTGCGCTGGATGACCTTCATGTCGTCGGTCATCTATCAGGCTGACCTGCGGTTCTTCTACGCTCATCGCTACACCGCCGATCCCGGCGGCGTGGACGCCGTCAAGCAGGCGGCGATCTCGGAAATGGATCGCGGCTTGGCCATTCTCGACGCTGCCCTCGAAGGCCGTGACTGGCTGGTCGGCAACCGGCTCTCGCTGGCCGACATCTATCTTATCATGCTGGTGGCCTGGCATCCCGAGATCGAAAAAGTCCGCACCAACCGGCCGAACATCGAACGCCTGTGGGCCACGTTACGGCAGCATCCGGTGATGAGGAAATTGAACGCCTCCCACGCCATGTGGCCGGCCTGAACCGATTGTCTCGTCTCAGGCTTTGTCCGCGCGGCCGAGCCCAGCCCGTCGTTCCTGCAGGAACCGGCGCACGGCCAGGTCGCGTTCGAGGCCGATCGCCCGGTCATAGGCCTCAGTCGCTTCCCGAGTTTTGCCGAGCCTGGCCAGAAGGCCCGCGCGGGCGGCCCAATAAGGCTGATAATCATGCAGCCGCTTGTCATCGCCAAGCTCATCAAGTGCGCTCAATCCCGCCGCAGCGCCGTCGGCCTCGGCAATGGCCACCGCGCGGTTGATCGACACGACAGGCGAGGCGGCAATCACCGACAGCGCGTCGTAGAGATGTCTGATCGCGACCCAGTCGGTCCGGCCGGTCAGCCGTCTTGTCGTATGGGCGGATTGCACGGCCGCCTCGAGCTGGTAGCGGCCGACGACGCCCTTGGCGGCGGCTCGCCTCAGCAATGTCTCTGCTTCGTCGATCAAGGCGTGGTCCCACAGCGCAAGCTCCTGCTCGGCCAATGGCACATAGTCGCCGGCGGCGTTGCGCCGCGCCGCACGCCGCGCCTCGGCAAACAGCATCAGCGCCAGCAGGCCAAGCGCTTCCGGCTCATCCGGCATCAGCGACGCCACCAGACGGCCGAGCCAGATGCCTTCGGTCGCGAGATTGCGGCGCCGGGTTTCGGTGCCGGCCGGGTCGGACCAGCCCTCGGCGAACGCGGCGTAGATCGCTTCCAGCACCGCATCCAGCCGCTCGCCGAGCTCGGTTCTTTCAGGCACCCGGAACGGAATGCCGGTCTCGCGGATGCGGTTTTTGGCGCGCACCAGGCGCTGGCCCATCGTTGCCGGTGACACCAGGAAGGCCGAGGCGATCGTCGCCGCGTCGAAGCCCAGAATGGCCTGCAGGATCAGCGGCGCTCGCACGCCCGCCTCGATCGCCGGATGGGCGCAGGCAAACATCAGCCGCAGCCGCTCGTCGGGCAGGTCTTCATCGATGATGCGAGCCTCCATCTCCTCGGCGATCAGCCTGAGATGGTCGCGGCCCGCCTCGCTGGTCAGCCGCCGCCGGATGGCGTCGACGCGGCGCCGGCGCGCCACCGCCAGCAGCCAGGCTTCGGGCTTCTGCGGCACGCCGGTTTGCGGCCAGCGCTCCAGCGCCGCCGCAAAGGCGTCGGCCAGGGCGTCCTCGGCGCTGACTACATCACGCATGCGCGCGGCGAGATAGGCGATCAGCTTGCCGTAGCTTTGCCGGGCGGCCGCTTCCGCCGCCGCCCGCGCGATGTCAGGCCGTTCCGATATCACATTGTCTGTTCCCAGATCGGCCGCACCTCCACCGTGCCGGTGCTGGCACCCGGACAGCGCGCCGCCCAGGCAATCGCGGCATCGGCATCCTCGGCCTCGATCATGTAGAAGCCTGCGAGCTGTTCCTTGGTGTCGGCATACGGGCCGTCGAGCACGTTGGTCTTGCCATTGGCCATCCGCACCGAGGTCGCGGCCTGGGTCGGCTTCAGCCGGTCGCCGGCCAACCAGGCGCCGGACTTCTTCAACGCCTCGGTATAGGCGCCATAGGCTGCGCTGATCTCGTAGGTCTTGTCGGTCGGCGCGGCCGCCATCGCGGCTTCGTTCACGTAGATCAAAAGCATGTATCGCATGGTCTTCTCTCCCATGTTCACAGGGCCGCATCATTGCGAGCCGGACGTATGTCGCGCGGCCCGGCCCGATTTCGACAGGCGTCGGAAAAATCTTTCGGCTCCGATGGCGTTTTACGCAAGCGGCCATGCGTTGCGGCATCACTCAGCCGTTCGTCTAATGGATACTATTGCGGGTTGGCATTTCCCGCCCGCTGTCTAAACTCGCCTCGGCTCGTGCTGGGAGGGTGGCACGGCCGCTGATATTTCAGGGAGGAAATCGCATGCTCAATTTCAGGACGAAGTTTGTTGCCGCCGGCGCGCTGGCGCTGTCGCTGGGCCTTGGCGCGGTGTCGGCCAAGGCGCAGGAATTCATCAACGTGCTGACCGGCGGCACCTCGGGCGTCTACTATCCGCTCGGCGTCGCGCTGTCGGAAATCTACGGCAAGGGCATCGAAGGTGCCCGCACCCAGGTCCAGGCGACGAAAGCTTCGGTCGAGAACCTCAATTTGTTGCAGCAGGGCAAGGGCGAGATCGCCTTCGCGCTCGGCGATTCCGTCAAGCTGGCCGCCGAGGGCAATACCGAAGCCGGCTATCCGGGCAAGCTCGACAAGCTGCGCGGCATCGCCGCCATCTATCCCAACTACATCCAGATCGTTGCCAGTAAGGAGTCCGGCATCAAGACGCTCGCCGACCTCAAGGGCAAGAGCCTGTCGGTCGGCGCGCCGGCCTCCGGCACTGAGCTCAACGCCCGCGCCATCTTCGCCGCCGCCGGGCTGAAATACGAGGATCTCGGACGGGTTGAGTATCTGCCCTTCGCCGAATCGGTCGAGCTGATCAAGAACCGCCAGCTCGACGCCACGCTGCAATCGGCCGGCCTCGGCGTCGCCTCGATCCGCGACCTCGCCACCTCGGTGCCGATCAACGTCGTTGCCGTGCCGGCGGAGGATGTCGCCAAGATCGGCTCGCCCTATCTTTCGGTGACCATTCCTAAGGGCACCTATGAGGGCCAGACCGAGGATGTTGCGACCGCCGCCGTCGGCAACTTCCTCATCACCAGCGCCGACGTCTCCGACGAGACCGCCTATCAGATGACCAAGCTGCTGTTTGAAAATCTCGACCAGCTCACCGCTGCCCATGCCGCCGCCAAGGCGATCGACCCGGCCAAGGCGCTCGACGGCATGCCGGTGCCGCTGCATCCAGGCGCCGAGAGGTATTACAAGGAGAAGGGGCTGGTGAAGTAAGGGCGCTCCCTCCCCCTTGAGGGGAGGGTGCCGAGCGAAGCGAGGCGGGTGGGGTCGGTTCAGGCCGCGCACTGCCGCAACGACCCCACCCGTCCATCCGCCTTCGGCGGCTGTCCACCCTCCCCTCGAGGGGAGGGGCGCCCGCCAGGAACCCCGCCAATGACCGATACCCCGACCATTCTCTCCCCCACCGCCGAAGCTCCGGTCGAAGGGCTGCCGCCGGGTTTCGGCGAAGGCATCGCCGGCAAGGCCGCCTTTCTCATCGCCGTCGCCTTTTCCATCTTCCAGATCTACATCGCCGCTTATGGCAGCCTGCCGAGCCAGGTGGTGCGCGCCATGCATGTCGGCTTCTTGCTGCTGCTCGGCTTTGGCCTGATCGCCAATCTGCGCGCCACAAGCATCCCGGCGAAAGCAGCGTTCTGGGCACTCGGCGTGCTCGGATTCGCCACCGGCCTGTATAATTGGGTGTTCTATGCCGACCTCATCCGGCGCTCCGGCTTCCTCACCACGCCGGACCTGATCGTCGGCACGGTGCTGGTCGTGCTGGTCTTCGAGGCCGCGCGGCGGTTGATGGGGCTGCCGCTTGCCCTGATCGCCTTGATCTTCCTCGCTTACGCATTTGCCGGCAATCACCTACCGTCGCCCTTCATCCATCGCGGCTATGATTTCGCCCAGCTCGTCGACACCTTCGCCTTTGGCACGGAAGGCATATACGGCACGCCGGTCTACGTCTCGGCCGCCTACATCTTCATCTTCGTCGTCTTCGCCGCCTTTCTCGAACGCGCCGGCATGATCGCGCTGTTCAACGATTTCGCCCTTGGCCTGGTCGGGTCGTGGCGCGGCGGCCCGGCCCAGGTCTGCGTCCTGTCATCGGCGCTGATGGGCACCATTTCCGGCTCCGGCGTCGCCAACGTGGTGGCCAGCGGCCAGTTCACCATCCCGCTTATGAAGCGCTTCGGCTTCCGCCCGGCTTTCGCCGGCGCCGTCGAGGCGACCTCCTCGATGGGCGGCCAGATCATGCCGCCGGTGATGGGTGCGGTCGCCTTCATCATGGCCGAGACGCTGAACATCCCCTATGCCGAAGTGGTCAAGGCGGCGATCATCCCGGCGCTGCTCTATTTCGGCGCCTGTTTCTGGCAGGTGCATCTGGAAGCCGGCAAGGCCGACCTGCACGGCATGGCCAAAGCGGATCTGCCCAATCCGTGGGACGCGGTGAGAAGACATTGGCCGCTGGTGCTGCCGCTTGCCGCGCTCATCTATCTGCTGTTTGCCGGCTATACGCCGATCTTCGCCGGCACCATGGGGCTGGCGCTGACCATCGTGCTCATCCTCGGCACGCCGCTGGCGGCGTTGATCGGGCCGCTTGCCTTCCGCATTGTCTTCTGGCTGGCGCTGGGGCTTGCCGCCGCCTCTTTCATGAAGTTCGGCGTCAACATCCTCAGCCTTGTGATCGCGGCGCTCGTCATCGCTTGCTTCACCTTCAGGGGCGGACGCGAGACGTTGCAGATATGCATAGACTCGCTTGCCGAGGGAGCAAAGAACGCGCTGCCGGTCGGCATCGCCTGCGCCATTGTCGGCATCGTCATCGGCACGCTGACGCTCACCGGCATCGCCTCGACCTTCATCGGCTGGATCATCTCCATCGGCGAGAACAACCTGTTCCTGTCGCTGCTGCTGACCATGCTGACCTGCCTGGTGCTCGGCATGGGCATCCCGACCATCCCCAATTACATCATCACCTCGTCGCTGGCCGGGCCGGCCCTGTTGGCGCTCGACGTGCCGCTGCTGGTCAGCCATATGTTCGTCTTCTATTTCGGCATCATGGCCGACCTCACCCCGCCGGTGGCGCTGGCCGCTTTCGCCGCCGCGCCAATGGCCAAGGAGAGCGGCCTCAAGATCGGCATCCAAGCCACCAAGCTTGCCGTCGCCGGCTTCGTCGTGCCGTTCATGGCGGTCTACACCCCGGCGCTGATGTTGCAGGACGCCGGTCCGATCGCCGCCCAGTTCGGCTATCCCGTCGAGGTCGCCTATATCGTCGCCAAGGCCTGCATGGGCATCGTCCTGTGGGGCGCGGCCGCTGTCGGGTTCCTCGCCCGGCGCATGGCCTGGTGGGAACGTCTCGTCGCCTTCTGCGCAGGCGCGCTGCTGGTTGCCGCGCTGCCGCTCACCGACGAGGCCGGCTGGGCGCTCTCTCTTGTCTGGATCGGCTGGCACTGCTGGCGTGCACGGCAGGCGTCCGGGACCGCATGAGCCTTTGTATCCTGGCCGCCGGCAAGACGGTGACGCTGGCTGTCGCCGCTTTCACGCTGTCCTGGACGCATTCGGTGGAAAAGACGCATTGGCAGGAAGACTGGAAGGTGATGCCTTCCGGCCTGCAAATCGTCGAGGCACGGATCAAGGGCTCGGGCGCCGGCATGGAGCCGCCCGAGGGCGCGCTTCTGCGGGACGGCTGGTGGGCCTACACGCCCCCGATCAAGCCTCAGCCGCGCCTCGTGCTCGCCGCATCCGGCGCCACCGGCGAAGGCTGGACACTGTGCACGGTTGAAGACTGCCGCGAACTGGGCAAGGCGGCCGGCGGCACGATCGTGTTGGAACCGTGCGAGGGTTCGAGCCAGCCGCGATAGCGCACGATTAATCCAGTGAGCGGATGCGAGATCTCGACATGGAAGCGGAAGCGGCCGTTCTCCACGCTCTCAAAAGATGTCGAGCGCGGGCAAAGCCACATCGGCAGCTTCAGGCCAATAATGCTCCAGCGGCTCAGCACGAGCGACAGCCGGTTCTCCTCGGCGACCAGCGCCATGGCGAAGGTCAGCGGGCCGAAGCGTTCGCACAGCAACCACTCGGATCGGCCGCATCCGGCGAACTGGCGGCTGGAGAAACCCTGCCCGCCGAATGTCCGCGTCCAGGTTTCTTCGTTTTCGTTGGCGTGGAAGCGGACATCGACCGGGATGTCGTCACGGGTCTTCGGAAACCCGACCAGCCAGGCTGCAAGCCGGCCAAACATATTGCCTCCGCGCTCGACGCTGGCGCGTCCCTGCGCCTTGGTCGTGCCATCGTGCATGGCGCGGATCTCCTTGGGCAGGTTTTGCCAGGCGTCGCCGAGCAAGGCGGCGTAGAGCGGCTTGTCCGCATCGGCGGTATCGTCCCTGAAGCCGGTATGGATCGTCCGGTTGGCAAACAGCGCTTCATAGTCCTCGAGTTCCAGGTCGCGCACGGCCGCCCGCGCTCCTGGCGCAGGCATATGTCCGTCCAGCGCCTTGCGCACCAGCGCCTCGACCGCCATCGACGGGATCAGCGGCCCGTCATTGCCCTCCGCCAGCAGATGCCATGAGCGCCTGACCAGCGTACGCGACCGATCCGCGCCTTCCACCGCGACAAACATGCCGCCGCGATGCTCGCCCCAGCGCAGCCGGTTGCTCGCCCAGTGCATGAGCGAAGCCAAGGGCAAGAGCGAGCGGACCAGGCCGGCGCGCACGAGCCAGGCGAGACCGATCAGAGCGCGGTGCAGCACTTCCGGCACCGGCCCGGCGCCCATCCAGATCGTCTGTGCCTGCGGCCAGAGATCGGCGAGCGCCCGCAGGTCCGGCACGTCGACCAGCGAGAACAACGTGCTCCTCAGCGGCAGGCGGCCGGGCGGCGCGATCGTGTAACGCATCTGTTCGGTGAACGGGTGGCCCTGCGACGGTTCGCCGTCGCGTGCGAGCTGCACTGGTTGTCCGGCATAGCCGGCAATGGCGCGGATGACGTTTTCGCCGACCCCGGCAAAGGGCGACGGCGCGATGCCGCCACGAATGGTCTCGACCCGCGCCATATCAAGAGATAGCCGGCGCACCGCCGCTGCCGTCAGCACCGGAAAGCTGGAAACTCCGGACAGCACGAAAAGACCGGTCTCGCGCGCCGCCGCGTCGAATGCAGAAACGCCGGCGACGAAATCCGACCCGTCGGCGAGATCGAGATAGTTGACGCCCTGGGCGATACAGGCCTCGATAACGCGGTAGCGCCCCTCGCCATAGGCCTGGAACGGACCGCTGGCGTCGACCATCGTGTCGGGACGCAATGAGGCCAGTTGCGCCGCAAGATCGCCGTCGCGGTCGAACTGTGCCGGCACGAGCCGCGCCTCAGCGCCGTGACGGCTCCCGCAATAGGCATTGGCTTTGGCAAGCGAGCGGCCGGCGATGATCAGCGTCAGGCGCCGGTTGGTTCTCCAGCAGTTCGACGATGCGGCCGCCAAATGTGCCGTAGCCGCCGACGATGAGAACCTTCATCGGCTGCTCTCCCAAGCGCTGCCGCCTCGGGTAGCGCAGAAGCTTCCCAGGAGCCTTCGCTTAGCCAATCAGCCGCCCTTTCAGTTCAGCGGAGGGGATCTCGCAACTCTCTTTCCTGCCGAACAGCGCGTACCGGTTCTTCGCAATGCGGTCATAGAGCCAGTCGCGAAGCGGGCGCGGCAGCAGGAGGAAAGACCTCGCCGCCCGCCACGGCCAGCCCAGTTCGGCCATGACGGCGACGAAACTGTCCAGGCGGGTGAAGGCGGCGCCGTCGATGAGGACCAGATTGGTCTCGTAGCTATCCGTCCGCAGCCCGTATTTTCGAAACAGCGCTTCGCCGAGCGGCGACTGCGCCGTGGCGAAGCGGAAGCGGCTTTTGGGGTCGAGCCTGACCACCATGCGCACGAAGCCCGAGCACAGCACACAGACGCCGTCGAACACGATCAACGGATGGCTTGCATCGAAGGCTGGCTTTTCAGGAGGATGGTTTGGCTGGGTGGTCACGCGGGTCCCGGCTGCTTGGTGTCAAACGACACTAAGCTTGCCGGCGGCGAGATCAAAGCCCCAGAATCTCAGAACCTTGTTGTCGCACGCCGCCGGTCGGCGAGCGCAGAACGCTCCGTGCGATAGGTGGTCGCACGGTGATCGGCGGCCGGCCTGCAGATCCGGCTGTCATGACGGCTTTCCATGGTCGTCATCAGTGCGCGCTGATGCCGAGCGTGTGGCCGCGGCGTGCGCAAGCAGGGCCTGGGCCGCGCATGTAATAGCGCTCCGGCCGGTAGGTCGGCGCGACGAATTCGCGGATGGCGGCAGCGTAGCCGATGAGGTGCGTCAAGAAGTTCATTTTACCTGTCCCTGTCCCGATTTCGGATGTCCCTTCCGAATTGCGAGGATCATAGCGTCGAGGCGTGAATAGTCGGTGAACACGATGTTAATATCTGGTCGAAAATGCCTTGGTTCATGGCCGCAATGCGGCTGATTCGGGGTCTTTCCATGCAGTGCGTCGACATTTCGGTCGATGTGACTTTTGCATCACATATGTTTCGTTTGGATGTCGCTGCGGCGCGCTTCTGTTTCAGCCTTGGCCGGTGCCGCGAAATTTCCGTGCTTGCCCAGGGAAAGTCAGGAACCCGTCCGATAGCCGCACGTTGACGACAAGAGCCGCACCAACCCGGCTCCAGCAGACAGCGGCTTCCGTGCGGAACCGCCGCCGGAATCCCAACACAGCGAGAACGATGGAAAGGCAAAAGCCATGGGTTTCTTTTCGAAAGACATCAAGACGCTGGACGACCTCTTCGTCCACACGCTGCGCGACATCTATTACGCCGAAAAACAGATCGAGAAGGCGCTGCCGAAGATGATCGACAAGGCGACCAATCCGCAATTGAAAGTCGGCCTGGAGAAGCACCTCGGGCAGACCAAGGGCCATATCGCGCGCGTCGAGAACGTGTTCGAACTGCACGGCGTGAAGGCCAAGACGGTCAACTGTCCGGCCATCGACGGCATTCTCGAGGAAGCCGATGAAGTCAGCGGCGACATCGACGACAAGGATGTTCTCGACGCCGCCCTGATCGCATCCGCGCAAGCGGTCGAGCACTATGAGATAACCCGTTACGGCACGTTGATTGCCTGGGCCAAGCAGCTTGGCCGCAGCGACTGCGCCAATGTCCTGGCCAACAACATCAAGGAAGAGCAGGCAACCGACCGCAAGCTTACCGAGATCGCGGAGGCCAAGGTCAACCTTCAAGCCGCCGAATAGCACTCTCGATCGAGGCAACGCCGGGCAATCCGGCGTGCCTCGCTCTTCGCGGGGCCGGAACTGAAACGATTTCTATCCGTTCAAGACCTCGTGCCGGCGTCGCCAAGCCGAAGCCTTCGACGCCATAGCAAATCCGCATAGGATCGCGTGTCATGGCCAGCCTTGAGCAGTATCACGCCAAGCGCGATTTCAAGAAGACCGCCGAGCCGGCCGGCAAGGTCGTTCGCAGCAGGAAAGGTGAGGCCGGCGGCATCTTTGTCATCCAAAAGCACGCCGCGACACGGCTGCATTACGACCTTCGCCTCGAACACAATGGCGTGCTGTGGAGCTGGGCGATAACCCGGGGCCCGAGCCTCGATCCGCATGAAAAGCGGTTCGCCGTGCATGTCGAGGATCACCCAATCGACTACGCGTCCTTCGAGGGCACCATTCCCAAGGGCGAATATGGCGGCGGCTCGGTCATCGTCTGGGACGAAGGCAGATGGCAACCGGAGACCGATCCGGCCCAGGCGATGAAAAAGGGCCATATCAGCTTCGAGTTGCACGGCCACAAGCTGAACGGTCTCTGGCATCTGGTGCGCCTGAAGCCGCGTCCCGGCAAAACGCGCGACAATTGGCTGCTGATCAAATCCGACGATGTCGCCGCCCGGCCGGGCGAGGACATTTTGCAGGAGGCGCCAGAATCGGTGAAGTCGGGCCTGACGATCGAGGAGGTCGGCGAAGGCAAGACCGCCGATGGCAAGAAGCCAAGGGTCTGGCATTCGAACAAACGGCTCGCTAGCAAGGCGAAGGCCAAGGCGGCAAAGCAGCTCGAATTCATTGAACCATGCCTCGCCACACTGCAAAGGGATGCCCCTCCCGGCAAGGAATGGCTGCATGAGGTGAAATTCGACGGCTACCGCATGCAGGCGCAGCTTGCCGGCATTGAGGTGCGGCTCTTGACGCGCACCGGCCTTGACTGGACGGACAAGTTCGGCGGCGAGATTGTTGCGGAACTCGGGCGCCTGAAATGCATGGATGCCATCATTGACGGCGAGATCGTCGTGCTGGCGGACAGCGGCGTCTCGTCCTTCGCGCTGCTCCAGGCGGATCTGTCGGCGCGCCGCACGGATCGTTTTCTCTATTACGTCTTCGACCTGATGCGTCTCGACGGCGAGGATCTGCGCACAGAGCCGCTGGTCGAGCGCAAGCAGGCTTTGCAGGACTTGCTTGGCAAACAGCCAGACAATTCGGCAGTCCGCTTCAGCGACCATTTTGCCGAACCGGGCAAGGTCATGCTGGAGCACGCCTGCCGCATGGGGCTGGAGGGTATCGTCTCCAAGCGCGCCGACGCGGCCTATCG
This sequence comes from Mesorhizobium sp. M6A.T.Cr.TU.016.01.1.1, assembly GCF_003952585.1. Classification (NCBI taxonomy): domain Bacteria; kingdom Pseudomonadati; phylum Pseudomonadota; class Alphaproteobacteria; order Hyphomicrobiales; family Phyllobacteriaceae; genus Mesorhizobium; species Mesorhizobium sp. M6A.T.Cr.TU.016.01.1.1. Next base: position 2,075,377 of record NZ_CP034452.1, on the reverse strand, counting down.
CAGCGGCCGCGGCTTGTCCTGGGTGAAGTCGAAATGCACGCTTCGCCAGGAATTCGTCATCGGCGGCTACCTGCCGTCGGAGAAGACCGGGCGTGGATTGCGCTCCTTGCTGGTCGGCTACCATGAGGGCGGCAAGCTGCACTATGCCGGCCGTGTCGGCACCGGCTTTTCGATGCAGGGCACCAACGACCTGAAGAAGAAGCTTGATGCTCTGAAGGCGAAGACCTCGCCCTTCGACAGGGCGCTACCGAGGGGCAAAGGGCTGGGCAAAGGAGTGGTTTGGGTGAAGCCAGACCTTGTCGGCGAAGTGGAGTTCCGTACCTGGACGTCCGACCGTATAATACGCCACGCCTCGTTCCAGGGATTGCGCGAGGACAAACCGGCGGAGGAAGTCGTGCAGGAAAAGCCAAAGGCACCCGCAGGCAAGGCCGATACCGAGGAAAAGCCTGCCGGGGGCAAGGGCACCTCTGTTGAATCCTCGGGGGCGGCAAAAACCGCCGTAAAGCTTTCTCATCCCGACAAGCTTCTGTGGCCGCAGGAGAAGGTATCGAAGCAGGGCCTGCTCGATCATTACGCTTTGGTCTGGCCGCGCCTGCAACAATTCGTCGTCAATCGGCCGCTAAGCCTGGTGCGTGCGCCGGACGGCGTCGAGGGCCAGCGCTTTTTCCAGAAGCATGCATCGGCCGGCATGCATGACAAGATCGCCAGGATGAAGGATCCGACGGACGGCGAGGAGATCCTGTTCATCCGCGACTTCGACGGTGTCGCTGCCTTGGTCCAGCTCGGCGTGGTCGAGATCCATATCTGGGGCTGCACCATCGACGAACTGGATAAGCCGGACCAGATCATCTTCGATCTCGATCCCGACGAAGGCGTCGACGTGAAAGCGGTGCGCGCGGCGGCGCTCGAAATCCGCGGTAGGCTCGATGAGCTGTCCTTGCCGAATTTCGTCAAGACGTCGGGTGGCAAGGGCTACCATGTCGTCGTGCCTCTGAAACCATCGGCGGATTGGGATGAGGTGAAAGACTTCGCCCATGATTTCGCCCGCGCGCTGGAACAGGCGGCACCCGACCGCTACACGGCGACGCTGTCGAAGAAGGCGCGCACCGGAAAAATCTTCGTCGACTATCTGCGCAATAGCCGCGGCTCGACCACGGTGGCGCCTTATTCGTCGCGGGCCAAGAAGGGCGCTACCGTGTCGATGCCGGCGACCTGGGCGGAGATCGAGGCCGGACTGGCGCCGAACGCATTTCCGATCGGCGACAAGACGACGCTGAAGCAGTTGGCCGAAGCCGATCCGTGGAAGGATTTTTTCAGGCAGGGCAAGGTGCTCAAGCGCGGCTAGCAATCAAGCGAGAAACACCTTCTCGAACGCCTGCTTGCCCGTCGGCGAAAAGATCACCGCGCGGCTGTCTTTCTCGCGCCTTGCCCATTTTTCGGCAAGGATCTTGTCGAGAATGGCGGCGCCCAGCGTGCCGGCAAGATGTGAGCGCCGCACGCTCCAGTCGAGGCACGCCCGGCACACCGGTCGTCGCGCCTTGCTCTCGACACCGATGCCAATCGCGGCAAAATACGAGGCGGCCGACGGCCCAAGCCTGATCTCCTTGTCGTCGCGCAGGAGCACTTGTCGAGCGACAAGGCGGTCGAGCATCGCCACGGCCTGTTCTCCGGCGAGGTGGTCGTAGCAGACACGCGCCACGCGCATGGCCGCATCACGGGGACCCGGCCGGACCCGCTGCGGCCCGACCGCTGCGGCGACACCGGTGATGGCTTCGATCATGCCAGCCACCTGCGGCCCGGCGAGGCCGTAATAGCGATGCCGCCCCTGGCTTGCCAGCGTCAGCAGCCCGCCCTCCATCAGTTTCGACAGATGCGAGCTGGCGGTCGGCAGCGACACACCGGCCTCGAGCGCCAGTTCGCTCGCCGTCAACGCCGTGCCGCCCATCAGCGCGGTCAGCATGTTTGCCCGCGCCGGATCGCCGACCAGGCTGCCGATGCGGGCTATATCTGGTCCTTCACGCATAGTTCGTTCCTCATCGAAGCATTCCTGTCAGATAACCACTAACCTCCACTGAGATCAAGGAGACGACGATGACTGCAAGAACCGTTCCCGACGCCGTATCCACTGGCCGGTTCGGCCGCCGGCCGTTTCCGTTTTTCGTCTTGCGCCGGTTGCATTTGCGGCTCCTGGCGCGGTGGCACGACCGCTATCTGCAGCGCCTCGACCTTGCCGAGATCGACGAGCATCTTTTGCGCGACCTTGGCCTGACGCCGGAAGACGTTCGCCACGAATGCGCGAAATCGTTCTGGCAAGCATGACCAGCGGAGAAATTGCCTAGCACACTAGAACCACTGAACATTTCGACACCGCTCGAACTGTGGGCGCAAGAATGCATCCACCCGTCTAGGAGACAAAAGATGACCATCACCTGCTTCATCCGCTACGAGATCGACCCGTTCGGCAAGGCGGCGTTCGAGGAATATGCCCGTAACTGGGGCCAGGCCATTCCGCGCTGCGGCGCCGATCTGATCGGCTATTTTGCTCCGCATGAAGGCTCGGCCACGACCGCCTACGCCGCCTACAACATCGACAGCCTGGCGGCTTACGAGGCCTACCGTGCCAGGCTGGCCGCCGATCCGGTCGGCAAGGCGAATTACGAGTTCGCGCGGCGTGAAAGATTCATCCTGAAGGAGGATCGCATGTTCCTGAAGCTGGCGTCCGGGCCGCATGCCTCTCTGGTGAAATTATGATCGCCGTCATCTTCGAGGTCGAGCCGGCAGCGGGCAAGCGCGATGCCTATCTCGGCCTCGCCGCCGACCTGCGCCCGCTGCTCGACGGCATCGACGGTTTTCTCACTATCGAGCGCTTTCAGAGCCTCACTGACCCGAATCGCATCCTGTCGCTGTCGTTCTGGCGCGACGAGGAGGCGGTGAAGGCCTGGCGCAACACGGAGGAACATAGGCGGGCGCAGAAGGCCGGCCGTGGCGGCATCTTTGCCGACTATCGTCTGCGCATCGCCCATGTCGTGCGCGACTATGGCCTGACCGAACGGGCCGAGGCGCCTGAGGACAGCCGGGTGGTGCATGGGTGAGTGGACCGGCGTGGCTCCCTTCCCCCCTTGTGAGAGAAGGGAAGAAGCTAAGCATTCCCGATCAGCACGCCGGCCGCAAACACCAGCGCGCCGCCCAGCACCACCTGGAAGGCGGCGCGCCAGAACGGCGTCTGCATGTAGCGGTTCTGCACGAAGGCGATCGCCCATAGCTCGAAGAACACCACGACCGCAGCGACAATCGTCGCCGTCCAGAAAAACGGGATGAGGTAGGGCAGCGCGTGGCCGAGGCCGCCCAGCATGGTCATGATGCCGACTGTCAGCCCGCGTTTCACCGGCGAGCCGCGGCCCGACAGCTTGCCGTCGTCGGAGGCCACCTCGGTGAAGCCCATCGAGATGCCGGCGCCGATCGAGGCGGCAAGCCCGACCAGAAAGGTCTGGAACGTGTCGTGCGTGGCGAAGGCGGCGGCAAAGATCGGCGCCAGCGTCGACACCGATCCGTCCATCAACCCGGCCAGTCCCGGTTGCACATAGGTCAGGATGAACTGGCGCTGCTCGGCCGCGGCTTCCTCGTTCTTCACCGCGCCCGGCACATGCTTTTGCTCCAGCCGCTGCGCCAGCGTCTCGTGGCCTTGTTCGGCCACCGCCAGATCGTCGAGCAGCTTTCGCGTCGAGGCATCGCTGGTGCGTTTCGCCGCCTCGACGTAGAACAGATACGCCTGCCGCTCCATCGACTCGGCCTGTTGGCGCACATGCTCGATACCGAGCGGCCTGACCAGCCAGTCCGGCTTGCGCTCGTAATAACCTTTCACATGCTCGCGCCGGATCAGCGGAATGCGCTCGCCGAAACGCTCGCGGTGAAGCTCGATCAGCGAGTCGCGATGGCCGTCCTCCTCCTCGGCCATCTCCTCGAACACCTTGGCCGAATGTGGAAAACTATCTGCCAATCCATCGGCATAGGCCCGGTAGATACGCCCGTCGTCTTCCTCGGAAGAGATGGCGAGCGCCAGGATCTCTTGCTCCGAGAGCGATTCGAAGGGACGGCGGCCAAAGCCGAAAACACGGGAAAGCATGAGAAATTCACCATAGTTTAGAATAGTTCTAAACTATGGTCTGGTGCGCCGTTGGTCAATCGCGCCCGTCGCCCGGAGGTTCAAAATTATTGGCTCTGGGGATCCTCCGCCGCCCTTAACTATTGGTGAATGTTCACCTATATAGCTGAACCTAAGCCAAGAGAAAGGAATCCGTAGATGCCGGCAAAGCAGCCCACCCATGCGTTTGACCCGAAACCTGTTCTCGACCTCATCGCCAATATCGAGGCCGACCTGCAGCGCCTGAAAGGCCTGGTCGAGCAGCAGGTCGAAAAATTCGATCCCGCCAATCCGCACAACAAGGCCCCCGACGGCAAGCTGACCGAGGAGGGCGTCGAGTGCTGCTACCGCATGTTCGACGAGGGCAAGTCGCGCTATTCGGTTGCCCAGCAGATGAAGATCTCCTTCGCCGCCGCCACCCATCGCTTCAACAACTGGCGCAAGATGGGTGGCGCTAAACGGAAAAGGGCGCTTTTGGGGTGAGGAGCGGTCGGCGAAGCCGATCAATCGACAACGATTTGTCGATTGAAGCGACGAACGCCCGGAGCCATAGCGGAGGGCCGGGGAGCCGGTAGGCGACGGGCACGCCCGCTTTCCTGCCCAAAGGCGAATTGTGTCGGTCACATTTTTTCAGTGGTGCGTGGCCCGGTTTTCCGTGCACCATGGGCGATCACACAGGACCTCGCCATGACCTCGCCTCCCGGCATCGCCGATATCCGCGCCGCAGCATTGCGATTGTCAGGCTTGATCGTCGAAACGCCGCTGATCGAATCGCCGGAGCTGAACAAGCGCTTCGGCGCCAGGATCCTGTTCAAGCCGGAGACGCTGCAGCGCACCGGCTCGTTCAAGTTCCGCGGCGCCTACAACAAACTGTCTTCGCTCACCGAGGAAGAACGCAGCCGTGGCGTCGTCGCCTTCTCGTCGGGCAACCACGCGCAAGGTGTCGCCGCGTCGGCGGCGATGTTCGGGGTCAAGGCGGTCATCGCCATGCCCACTGACGCGCCGGCAATGAAGGTCGGAAATGTCAGGAAAATGGGAGCGGAAGTGGTTCCGTTCGACCGTTTCCGCGATGACCGCATGACGGTGGTTCGCCCTTATATGGACCGGGGCATGGTCCTGGTCCCGCCATTCGACGATCCGGCCATCATCGCCGGCCAGGGCACGATCGGCCTCGAATTGATGGCGCAGGCGAAAGCGCTCGGCGTGAGCCTCGACGCGGTCGTCATTCCCTGCGGCGGCGGCGGCTTGAGCAGCGGCATCTCCATCGCGGTCAAGGATGCCTCACCTGATACGGCCGTCTGGGCGGTGGAGCCCGAGCATTTCGACGACACCTGTCGTTCACTGGCTAGAGGTGCGCGGGTTTCGATCGAACCCGGCCACTCGTCGATCTGCGACGCGCTCCTCACCGCCGAGCCGGGCGCGATGACCTTCGAGATCAACCGCAGGAATCTCGCCGGCGGCATTGCCGTTTCCGACAAGGCAGCGGCACAGGCGATGCGCGACGCCATGGCCCACCTCAAGCTGGTGGTCGAGCCTGGCGGCAGCGTCGGGCTGGCCGCGCTATCGTCGGGCGAGATCGAGCTATCAGGCAAATGCGTTGCCGTGGTGCTGTCCGGCGGCAATGTCGATTTCGGCACCTATGCGGAGATCATGGCGGCGGCTTAGGTGGCGATCAGTTCCGGGCCACGCGGCCGGTTAAAGGCGTCAAAGCGCCCCCTACGTGTCCAATCGAACCGTACCATTCAAGGACAGACAGGAATGAAACTGTTCTTCAGCCGCAATCCCAATCCTCGCCTCGCGGTCGCGGTGGCACGTTATCTCAACGCAAAGGTCGAGTTTGAATTCGCCTCCCCCTTCGCTCCCGGACAGGCCGAGCGATTTCGCCCGCTAAATCCCAATCTTTCATTGCCCATACTTGTGGGCTCGGGAAAGAGCCTCTGGGAGGCCGACGCCATAGCTTGCCGGCTTTCACGCGACGCGCATTCGGATCTCTGGCGCACCGGCGACGACGAACCCGAGATGATCCGATGGCTCAGTTGGGGGAAGGAGAACTTCGCAAGAGCTTGCGACGTCGTGCATTTCGAACGCGGGACCAAACAGCGATATGGGCTCGGCCCGATCGATCAGGACCGGGTTGAGGAGGGCCTGAGAGACTTCCGCACTGCCGCTGCAACACTCGAGGCCGCGCTTTCGGATCGAGAATGGCTGGTCGAGAATTCGGTTTCCTACGCCGACTTTCGAATGGCGACGTTTCTGCCCTTCAACGATGTCGCCAGATTGCCGCTCGCTGATTATCCGTCTGTCGGCCGTTGGTATCGTCAGTTTGAAGAAATCGACGCCTGGCGCGATCCTTTCAAAGGGCTGGATGCGCCTGAATTGCCGCCGGTACCGGCTCAGGCCAAGCCGGCATGAAGCTCGACCCGAATGGTCATGCCTATCGGCACAACCCGACGCGCTTCAAGCGCGCCGTTTCACAACCTATCCGCCAAGGCGAGACTCCGCTTTTTTGTTGATCAAAACGGAAAAACAACGCTAATTGGCTCCCGCGAGGGACCATGCTGACAGTTGATGAAGTGGGAGCGATCCCGTTGTTTTCGGGGTTGCCGGCAGGCGAGCTGGAGCGGCTGGCGCGGACGGCGGCCGACCTTCATCTCAGCCCCGGAGAGTTCGCGGTTCATGAGGGCGGAGAGGCCGCGCTGTTTGCGGTTCTCGCCGGCAAGATCGAAGTCGTAAAGACCTTCGACGGCGTCGAGCGGACACTCGGCTGGCGGCTGCCGGGAACGATATTCGGTGAGGTGCCGATTGCCTTGGGCTCGGGTTTTCCGGGCGGGTATCGCGCCACTGAGCCGTCCCGCGTCATGCGGCTCGAGGTCCAGCAATATTATTCCATCGCGGCGGTTTCAAAGGACGTGGCCCAAAAGGTCAGCGCGCTTGCGCGCGAGCGGATGGGCGGGCTGCAGAGCATCACCGCCGAGCCGCAGAAGCCGCGCGTGACACTGGTCGGCCATCGCTGGGACACGGCGTGCGGGGAGCTGCGCCGGTTTCTGGCCCGCAACCAGATCTCATTCACTTGGGTGTTGCCCGACACATCGGATGCCGAGGCCTTCTGGTCCGCCACGGGCAGGCCGGCTCTCGATGGTCCCGTTGCCCGGCTGGCGGACGGAGAGATCATGGAAAGTCCGGCCGTGCGCGATCTTGCCATTCGCCTCGGGTTGCAGACGCGCCCGCGCGGCGCCGAGTACGATGTGGCGATCATCGGTGGCGGCCCGGCCGGCCTTGCCGCCGCGGTCTACGGCGCATCCGAGGGGCTGCGCACGATCGTCGTTGAGCGCGAGGCGCCTGGCGGACAGGCGGGGACATCGTCGCGGATCGAGAACTATCTCGGCTTTCCCAGCGGAATTTCCGGCGACGAACTGGCCAGTCGCGCGCTGCAGCAAGCAAGACGGCTGGGCGCCGAAATCCTGGTCACCCGCTCCGTCGCCGGCATCGATCCTGTTACGCACGATCTGTTTCTCGACGGCACCGATGTCGTGCGGGCGCGCAGCCTCATCCTTGCAACAGGCGTGACATGGCGCCGTCTCGGCATAGACGGGTTCGACCGGCTTATCGGCAAGGGCGTCTATTACGGAGCCGCGCGCAGCGAGGCAAGCACCACCCATGGACTGGATGTCTTCCTGATTGGCGCCGGCAACTCGGCCGGCCAGGCAGCGCTGCATTTTTCGGGCCATGCGCGCAACGTGACACTGCTCATGCGCGGCCCGTCCCTTGCAGACAGCATGTCCCGCTATTTGATCGAGCAGCTCAGGGCGAAATCGAACGTAAAAGTCCAGCTTCGGTCGGAAGTCCAGGCCGTGCACGGTGAGACTCACCTGACGGCGATCGACATTCTCGACAAGGCGACCAACGAGGTGAGCCGGCACGATTGCGGCGGGCTGTTCGTTTTCATCGGCGCCAACGCCGAGACCGAGTGGCTGCCGGCCGATGTCGTGCGCGATGCCCGCGGATACGTGCTGACTGGGGACGATGTGAAGAAGGCCGGGGGCTGGTCGCACGACCGCGATCCCTATCTGCTCGAAACCAGTGCGCCCGGAATCTTTGCCTGCGGCGACGTACGCTTGAGTCCTGTCAAGCGGGTTGCGTCAGCGGTCGGAGAAGGGAGCATGGCGATCGCGTTCGTTCACCAGTATCTGGCGAATGAAGAGAAGGCCAAACGCGGCCAAAGCTAGGCCACAGGCCTTAGAGCATTTCGCATTTAGGTTGACTTATAGCCTGCGCTTTCGATGTAGTTGTTGCATTCGTTTGGGCTGACCTCGTCGAGGGTTTGGGCGATGGCGTCGTGCACGGCCTCGACGCTTCGTTTGGCGGCCCGTCGCATGCAGTGTTTGAGCTTGGCGAACAGTTTCTCTATCGGGTTGAGGTCTGGACTGTAGGGCGGCAGGAAGAAGAGCCTTGCGCCAGCGGTCCTGACGATGTCGCGGACGGCTTGACCCTTGTGAGAACCAAGATTGTCGAGAATGACGATGTCACCCGGCTTCAGTGTTTTGATGAGTTCGGTCTCGACATAGACGCGAAAGACCTGCGCATTGATGGGGCCGTCAATGACCCAAGGCGCCTCTACCCGATCATGTCGGAGCGCAGCGATGAAGGTCATCGTCTTCCAATGACCATACGGCGCGTGGGCCATCAGTCGCTTGCCGCGCACACCCCAGCCACGCAATGGCGCCATGTTGGTCTTGACCCATGTTTCATCCAGGAAGACTAGGCGCGTAGGGTCAATGCGGATCTGGTAGCGCATCCATTGCGCACGACGGCGCATCAGCTTTGGCTTGAGCTGTTCGGCCGGCAGAACGGTTTTTTTTAAAGCTCTTGCCCTCGCGATGCAGGAAGCGCCCGACGCTCGCAGGGTGAATGGTGAGGCCACGTTCAGCCAGTGCCGCCGTCAATTGATGAAGCGTCATGTTGGCATCTCGCTCGACCTCGCTCAGGACAAAAGCACGATACTCCCCATCGATCAGATAGGGCCGGTGACCGCCCATCTTGCCAGGTGCCGCACTGCCCAACCGACGCTTGCGCGCTGCCCACTTGATCACGCTCGACACTGCCACCTTCAGCGCCGCAGCCACCTCGCGGCTCGTCTCACCCTCTTCAAGGCGGGCAAGCGCCCGCTCCCGCAGATCCATCGAATAAGGCTTCGTCATCAGTCCCGACCTCCAACGGTCAGGACATCGAATCTGATTTGCTCATTCTTGGGAATCCCGATTCAGAGAAAACGCGAACCGCTCTAGTCCAGCGTTCGGCGGAACCGCACCAGCGCCACGCCGGCGAAGAGCGCCACGAACCCGACGAGCCAGCCGATCTCGGTTGCGACCGCCGGCAGTTCGGCGCCCTTCAGCATCACCGCGCGGATGATGCGCAGGAAATGCGTCAACGGCAGGATCTCGCCGAAGATCTGCGCCCAGCCGGGCATGCCGCGATAGGGGAACATGAAGCCCGACAACAGGATCGACGGCAGAAAGAAGAAGAAGGTGAGCTGCAGCGCCTGCATCTGGGTGCGCGCCATCGTCGAAATGGTGTAGCCGAGCAGCACCAGCGCCAACACGAAGACCAGCACCGCCGCAAGCAGCAGTGACAACGACCCGGTGAAGGGAACGCCAAACAAAAGCTTGGCCGCCGCCAACACCACCACCACTTGCACGGCGCCGACCACCAGATAGGGCAGCACCTTGCCCAGCATGATTTCAAGCGGGCTGGACGGCATCGCCAGGAGATTCTCCATCGTGCCGCGCTCGGTCTCGCGCGTCAGCGCGATCGAGGTCATCATCACCATCGTCATCTGCAGGATGACGCCAAGCAGGCCGGGCACGATGTTGTATTGCGAGACGCCTTCCGGATTGTAGCGCCGGTGCACCACCACTTCGAGCTGGCCCCGGGCAGCTTCGGCGGCCGTCTCCTGCATGCCGCGTGCCCTGAGCAGCGCCTGGTTGGCGACCGTGCCGAGCGTCGAGATGGCGCCGCTGGCGACGGCTGGGTCGGTGGCGTCCGCTTCGATCAGGATCTGCGGGCTGTCGCCGCGCTCGACCCGCCTGGCAAAATCGGCGGGGATGGTGACGACGAAGGCGACGTCGCCGCGCGCCATCAGGAATTCCGCCTCGGCGGCACTTTGCGCGACATGGTCGAAGCGGTAGTAGCCGGTGGTCTGCAGCGCCGAAACCATGGCCCGCGTGTAAGGATCGCTGCTCATCGCCACCAGGGCTGCCGGCAGGCTCTTCGGATCGTTGTTGATGGCATAGCCGAACAGCACCAGCTGCATCAGCGGCACGCCCAGCATCATGGCGAAGGTGATGCGGTCGCGCCGCATCTGGATGAACTCCTTGATCAGCAGCGCGCCGAGCCTGGCGAAGGAAAAGACGCTGTTTATCCCATTTTTCATCCCATGTTGTCCTTCGAGCCGGACATGAACTGGATGAACACATCCTCCAGGCTGGTCTCGCCCGGCGTCACCGTCACGCCCTTGTGCTCTTTCTCGACATCGGCCAGTGCTGCTTCCAGTTCCTTCTTGTCGGAACCGACGACATGCAGCGTCGCGCCGAATGGCGCTACCTGGTCGACGCCGGGGCGGCCGCCGAGTGCGGCAGCAACCTGATCAAGCCGCGAGCCCTGCACGACGAAGGTCGTTAGCCCGGCATTCCTGACCACCTCTTCGACCGTGCCTGACGCCAGCATCTTGCCATACGAGATGTAGCTGATGCGGTGGCAGCGCTCGGCCTCGTCCATGTAGTGGGTGGAGACCAGCACGGTCAGGCCGCCGCTGGCCAGCCGATGGATCTCGTCCCAGAATTCGCGCCTGGCTTTCGGATCGACGCCCGCCGTCGGCTCGTCGAGCAGCAGCAATCTGGGCTTGTGCATGATGCAGGCGGCCAGCGCCAGCCGCTGCTTCCAGCCGCCGGACAGCGTGCCGGCCAACTGGTCCTTGCGCGAGGTGAGGCCCAGATCCTCCAGCGTCTTGGCCACATGCTCGTTGAGCGGCTTCAACCCATAGAGCCGAGCCACGAACTCAAGATTCTCGGCGATCGTCAGATCCTCGTAGAACGAGAATTTCTGCGTCATGTAGCCGACTTCGCGCTTGATCCTCAGACTGTCGGTGCGGATGTCGAAGCCGAGCACCGTGCCGTCGCCTTCATCCGGCGTCAGCAGGCCGCACATGATGCGGATGGTCGTCGTCTTGCCCGAGCCGTTCGGGCCGAGGAAGCCGACGATCTCGCCTTCGGCCACCGTCATCGTCACATGGTCGACGACGGTCTTGTCGCCGAAGCGCTTGACCAGGCCGTGAACGTCGATGACGTTCATTTGCCGATGTCCGCCAGATCGACATCGACGATCTGCCCCGGCTGCAGGGCGCTGGCGTCGCCCTCCGGCCGCGCCTCGACCAGGTAGACCAGCTTCTGCCGGGTCTCCAGTGAATAGATCACTGGTGGCGTGAACTCCGGGTCCGGCGACACGTATCTGACGCGAGCCTTCACGTCCGGCCCGCAGCCATCGCAATGGACATTAAGCAGCGTACCGACTTTCACCGACGAGAACGCACTTTCCGGCACATAGACGCTGAGCTTCACCGCGCCGTCCGGCAGCATCGAAATGACCGGCGCGGTCGGGCCGGCCGTATCACCAGGGTTGCGGATCACGTCGTTGACGCGGCCGGGCGACGGCGCCGCCAGCACGCGCTTCGAAAGCCGCCATCGCGCCTGCTCGAGCGCCGATTGCGCCTGACTGACCTGATTGTCGGCGGCCTTGATCGTCTCGGGCCGTGCCGGCAGGCCGCCAACGGCGAGATTGGCTTCCGCCTGGCCGACCTGCGCGTTGGCTGTCTCCAGCGTGGCCGAGGCGGTATCAAAATCAGCCTGCGTGCCGGTGCCGCGTTTGAACAAATCGCTGGCGCGGGTGTATCTGCGTTTGGCGTCGGCGGCTTGCGCCCTGGCCATGTCGACCTGCGCCTTGAGCACCTCAATCTCTTCCGGCCGCTTGCCGACCTGCAGGTCGGCAAGTTGCGCCTGGGCCTGGGCAAGCGCCGCCTCGGCTTGCGCGCCGGCTATTCTTGCGTCGGCGCTTTCAAGCGTCACCACCGGCGTGCCCGGCGCGACGCGGTCGCCGCGCTTGACCGAAATCGTCTCGACCTGCGCCACCTCGATCGGCGCGAGCAGCACATAGTCGCCCTCGACATAGCCGACGGCGAGCGGCGCGGCCGGTGCGCAGGCGCTGAAAAGCAGGGCGGCGAGCGGCAGAGAACAAAGAAAACTCATGACCTACGATCCTTCCGGGCGGCCAATATGGCCCCAAGGTTATCCGTCACCGCCGCTGCGATCTTGGCGGCCTCGGCGTCGCCGATCGCGCGCCAGCCCATGCGGCGCATCACCGCCTCGCGGCCGATGCGGAAATAGACGACCTGGCCGATCAGCGTGAACACTGTGAGCCGGGTAGCCTCACTCTCGGCCGGCTCCCCCGTCGCCTGTTCCCAGATCAGGCACAGCCGGCGATGCGCCGGTTCGAACACACTGTCATAGATACGGTCGAGCGCGGCGGTTGGATGGGACAGCTCGCGCAGGACGAACTGCACGATCTCGCCGGCTTCCGGCCTTGCCGCGATGAAGGCCACCATCCGCTCAAGTGCGACGAATAAATGTGCCCGCGCTGCCTCGGGATCGGCCATTGCCGCCGCGGGCGCTTGCAGATTGCCGATCGCCTGGCCGGCTATGGTCTGGATGGTGTCGACGATATAGTCGGCCGCAGCGTTTCGGAGCCCTTCCTTGCCGCCGAAATGATAGGCGATCGAGCCGATATTGGCCTTGGCCTCAGCCGCGATCTCGCGCGTCGACGTGCCGTCGAAACCCTGGCGTCCGAACAGTTTCAGCGCCGCGCGGACAAGTGCCGTGCGCGTCATGTCGGCGGGGGAAGCCTCGCGCCGCGGAGTTTTGGCGTTTGTCGATTTGCTCATGATAAACGATTTAATCAATCGAATGATTAAAGTCAACCCGGCCCATCGCCGCCTTGCCATCTCTAGCCGCAAGCGCTTTAGTGTGAAGCCATGGTCAAGGAAATCGAGCGCAAGTTCCTGGTCTCCGGCAATGAGTGGCGGGATCTGGTCGAAGCGGATATCTGCATTCGCCAGTTCTATCTCGCCGCCGCATCCGGCCGCTCGGTGCGCGTGCGCATCAGCGACGGCGCCTCGGCAAAGCTGACGCTCAAATTCGGCAGCAAGGCCCGCGAACGCGACGAATTCGAATATCCAATCCTTCTGGCGGAGGCGGAAGAGATGCTGGCCTTCGCCATCGGACGTGTCATCGAGAAGACACGCCACCATGTTAGGCATCGCGGCCATCTCTATGAAGTCGATGTCTTCGGCGGGATGCTTAGTGGTCTGGTGGTCGCCGAGCTCGAGACGCCTGAGGACGTGCCGGACGAAATGCTGCCAGATTGGCTCGGCCATGAAGTCACCGGCGAGCAGAGGTTCTACAACGCGTCGCTCGCCCTCGAGGGGATTCCGGAGATCGCCGCATGAGCTATCGCATCAATCCGCGCCTGCCGTTGACCGGCGAGGTTCGGCGCATCCTCGCCGAGGAGATCGGCAAGGCGCTGGTCCATCTGGACACGGCGCGCGACAGGCCGGAACAGGGGCTGCACAAATGCCGCAAGCGGCTGAAGAACGTTCGCGCCTTGCTGCGCCTGGTCCGTTCCGGAGACGAAACATTCTGCGTGACCGAGAACCAGTGTTACCGCGACGTTGCAGCCCTGCTTGCCGGTTCGCGCGAGGCGACCGCGCTGGTTGAAACAATCGACCGGCTGGCAGCAAGCTTTCCCGAACAGAGCGCGGGTGGCGGTCTCGATGCCGTTCGCGAGACGCTCGTCGCGCGCCAGCACGAACTACATGGTGGAGCAGGCCTCGACGCTGCAATAGGCGCGGCGATTGCGGCTTGCGAGGAGGGCATCAGCCGGATCGACATATTGGTCTTGCCCGACCAGCCCGAACAGGCCGCCGATGTGCTTGCCGACGGCGCCCGCATCACCCTGCGCCGCGCCAGAAAGGCGCTGGACAAGGCTGGCTCGCGCGGCGAGGCCGATGATTTCCACGATCTGCGCAAGGCGGCAAAGACCCACGGCATGCATCTGTCGCTGCTCGGAAGACTGTGGCCGACGCCGATCAAGGCCCGGCGCAAGGCGGTCGACGAACTCGGCGAAAGACTGGGCGAATTGCATGATGTGCTCGTCATGCGTGAACTTCTCGATGCCGACGACCGGCCGCTCGGCTCTCCTCAAGAAACACGGCTCCTGAGCAAGCTGTTGAAGCGCTCGGAGAAAAGCCTGAAGAAGACCTGTCTCGCCGTCGCAGCCGGTCTGTTCGGCGACAGCCCCAGGCGCTCGACAAGGAAACTTGCGCGCAAGGCGCGCGACGATCTGGCCGCCGCGCCGCGCGAAGAGGCCGGCGCGCCCGGCGCCGCCGGCTGACGCAGTCCTTCGGTTCGGGATCATGGTCTAGGCCGCCGGCCTGTGGTAATCGCCGTCTGGCATGATCGAGACCGGTGACACGCTTCTGGACCGACTTGGCCGCTGGCTTGCCGGCCGGCTGCAGGAGGAATCATCCGGCTACGAGCCTTACACGCCGTCCGATGCCGAAACGCTGCGCCGAACGCTCGAGCCCGGCGACATCCTGCTCATCGAAGGCAACCAGAAGATCTCGGCAGCGATCAAATACCTGACCCAGTCGACCTGGTCGCATGCCGCCTTCTATGTCGGCGATGCCTTGCCCGAACCGGCAGACGGATCGGAACGGCGCCGCCTGATCGAGGTCACGCTTGGCGATGGCTGCATCGCCGTGCCGCTGTCGCGCTACCGGACTTATAACACGCGCATCTGCCGGGCGAGCGGTCTGGCGCCGGAAGATCGCGACGAGGTCGTTGCCTTCATGATCGGCAAGCTCGGCCTCAGATACGATCTCAAGAACATCTTCGACATGCTGCGCTACTTCTTCCCGACACCGCCGGTGCCGGTGCGCTGGCGCCGCCGCATGCTGGCTTTCGGTTCCGGCGACCCGACCCGGGCCATCTGCTCCTCGCTGATCGCCGAGGCCTATGGCCAGATCCGCTATCCGATCCTGCCCGAGATCACCCGGGCGCCCGGCCGTGCCTCGGCCCAGTCGAATTATTCGCGCAAGGAAATCCTGCACATCCGCCACCACTCGCTCTACACGCCGCGCGATTTCGACCTGTCGCCGTATTTCCGCATCGTCAAGCCGACGCTGGAATACGGGTTCGACTACCGGGCGGTGACCTGGGAGGACAAGGCAGGCACAGACGCCGCAGCCGCGAAGGCTGGAGCAATCACCTCAGGCACGTGATGGCTTTCGGCCTGGGTCAGGACATACCCCTATGGCGTGGCCGCTATCCGGCCGAGGTGCAGGCGTTTCACATGGCGGCCTATATCACGCCGAGACCGCAACAGCGCCCTGGTTTTCGGCTCTGTGTTCGACCCAAACATGGACCGGTTCGTCCCGGCCGCGGATGCTCACCGGTCCATGATCGCGCGCATTCAACTGTGTCGTGGGCGATTCCGCCTGCGCGGCCTCAATCAGTCGTGACCCAAAGCAAATATTCGCCTGAAGCTCACGGCAGAGCGCTTGCAAACGGCTGGCGACGTTGACGGTGTCGCCCACCACCGCGAAGGACAGATTGCGCTCGCTGCCGACCGCGCCGATGACGACTGCGCCATATTGTGCACCGATCCGAACGTCCAGCGGCGGGTACCCCCTGGACACCCGCTGCACATTCCAGTCTTTGAGAGCGGCGATCATCGCTTCAGCGCACTGGATGGCCCGAGTCGCGTCGTTATGGCTGGCTTGCGGAACCCCGAATGTCGCCATGATGCAATCGCCGATATAGTTATCGACTGTGCCATGGTGGTCGAAAACGACCTGCTCCATGCGACGGTGGAACTGACGCAGAAGTTCGAACACTGCTTCGGCCGGATGATCCTCGGAATAGTGTGTGAAGCCGACGATGTCGGCGAACAGCACCGCGATATCCTGCCGGCGGACCGGGCCGAAGGGCTCGTCATCCGTGGCGAGCTGGTCGACGACATTGGGCGAAAAATGCCGGGCGAGATTGGCGCGGGCGCGCTCTGCCTTGACATAGTCTTCCGACAGATGTCGGGAACGAGAGACGACCAGCGCCATGATCGCGCCGATAATCAGCACAACCAACACGTTGGTCGCCTGCGCGAATGTATCGACGAAATTGGGATTGAGATAGAGGTTCAGTCGCTCTGTCATCGGCAGCGAATAGAGGTTCGTCGCCGGAATGACGGTTCCCGCATGAAAAATCACCCACCCCACCCCGATCGCCCACGTCAAGGCCGCGAGCGCGCCGAGATAGAGCGCCAATCGTGTCGAAAGGGTCAGCGCGCCAAGGCATACGAAAATCAGCAGGAATTTGAAGCTGCCCTCGCGCAGTTGCATCGCGGCCGGCGCGACCTCCAGGGAAAACGGGTTGGGCGTTACCAGCAGAACGGTCAGCAGAATGATGTCCAGCGTACCCACGAGGTAACCGATCCACCATGGCGCGTTGCGACGGCGCGCAAAGAGAAACTGGATCAGGCCGACGAGCTGGAACAGCACGAGGCCCGCCAGCACGAAGAGCAGCGAGGCATCCCAGCGGCTGATCGATGAAAAGAAGCAGGAGATCACGGCGAGCGATGCCGTACGCGCCCAGAACTGCAATGCAGCACCCTGGCGTTCTGCGCGCTCCCGCAAATTTTTCAGGCGCGAATAGCGGCGAAGTTCAAGTGTTGGCGCCGTCGGCATAGGATCACTTCGATTTCACGGGGACGTGTCACGCATTCGGCAAACCCGCCCTCTACTGGCAAATCAGTGCGCGAACTCTACCATGAATGTGGTTTCATTTTTGAAGCGCGGCTGCAAAGAGCAAAAAGTGTCCGGACAAAAGATCATCGTGGAAACTGAAGCAGGACAGGCGGAGGCTTCCCAGTTCAGGTCACCAAAAATGGTGGCAGTCGGCGCCGCCGGAGTGGTGCGCGACAAGCCGTCAGGTACAATCCTGCTCGGGATGATTGGCTGTGTCAGGCCGGCAAAGCACGGCGTCCCTTTGCAGGAGCGACGGGCCGGTCAGACGCCCCGGCATCTCGCGGGTGCGGCCCGATCGGCATGATCGCCGGGAACGGCGTCGCGCCAAAGGCAAACGTCCATTTGTAGCCGGTGAGCGCGTCTTCGGGCGTCGTGTGCTGGTCGTGATGGGCAAGCAGCTTGGCGCGCTCGGCCAGCTCCTCCGCCTCGCGCCTCAGCATTTCCGCCGTTTCCGGCCGCATTCGCCTGGAGAAGCTGACGAATGTCGCCTCCCGCTCCAGATGCGTGATCGCCCAGCCGATAAAATTCTTGTTGGTCATCTCGAACAGCGGCCTGAGCGGCCCTTCGAAATTCCACTGGATCGGCGTCTCGACCAGCAGCCTCGCCGACAGGCCCCGGCCGGGCGCGACGAGGCCGAGCTCCTCGAGATCACGCAGATAGAGGAACATCGAGGCCTCGCTCAACCCTTGTGAGCGCATGATGCCTTCGGGCGTGAATTTCTCGGAGAGCATGACGAAGATGAACAGCAGCGCCGGCCGGCTGGCGAGCTTGCGCTCGATTTCCGGCACGATGTGGTTGGCCGGCCCCGGTCCCCTGTTCATAGAGCCGAGCACGTTTTCCAGTTCCACGCCGGCAGCGGCACAAATCTCCATCAGCCGGTCGAGCTTGCAGTTGCGCTCGTGGAAAATTCGCTTCACCGTCGGCTCGGAAACGCCCATGCGCTCGGCAAGCACGCGATAGGTGACGCCCTTTGCCTTGAGCGTCCGCTTCAGCGCCTCGAAGATCAGGCCATTCATGCGATGCACCTCTTTCCCGCAGTTTCGTATCGATTTTCGATACTAGCTGTAATCAGCCTTCCAGAAAAGTATCGGAAAACCTAGGTCTCCGCTGTCATCACAGGAGACTCGCCATGAAAACCCTTATCCGCTCGACACTTCTCGCCGTCATCGGCATCGCAACGATGCCCACCGCCCATGCCGGTGAAATCTGGCGTGCCACTGGCCTCGAACAGCCGGAATCGGCGTTCTTCGACGCTGCCGGCAAGCGCATCATCGTCTCCAATATCGTCGGCAATCCCAGCGAAGCTGACGGCAACGGCTATCTGTCAATCCTGTCCCTGGACGGCAAGATGGTTGCTCAGCATTGGACCGACGGCATGGACGCACCCAAGGGCATGGCGATCTCGGACGGCAAACTCTACGTCGCCGATATCACCCATGTGCGCGTCGTCGATCTCGAAAGCGGCAAGCTGGTTTCGACCATTGATGTGCCGAATGCTGTCTTCCTCAACGACATGACCGCCGATGCTTCCGGCAAGGTCTATGTCACCGACATGCTGGCCGAAGCCATTTACCGCATCGATGGCGGTCGGCCGGAATTGTTCGCGAAGGACGCAGCCCTTGCTTCGCCCAACGGCATTTTCGCCGATGGCAACAGGCTGATCGTCGCCTCCTGGGGCAAGGGCATCAAGCCGGATTTCAGCACCGCGGAGCCGGGCGGCCTGCTTTCGGTCGATCTCGCCACCAGGACAGTTTCGCACCTGCCCGGCGCGCAAAAATTTGCCAACCTCGACGGTGTCATTGTCGTCGGCGACAGCGTCTACGCCACCGCCTACATGGCCGGCAGGCTCTACCGTTACAAGGCCGGCGGCAAGCCTGAGGCAGTCGCGACTTTCAAGCCGGGCAGCGCCGACATCGGCACCGACGGCAAGTCGACCATCTATGTGCCGCAGATGAACGAGGGCGAAGTCGCGGCGCTCTCCCTCGACTGAGCTTCCCCAGCGATTGACCGCCGACCGGCTATTCCGGTCGGCGGTTACTCCGCCTCCGTCTTCCTTGCCAGTTGCGCCCGCGCGTCCCTGATCGAGGCGGCGAATGTCACCAGCGGCCGCTTGACACCGTGCTTGATCAGCATGCGCCGTGTCTGCTGCGAAGCGCCTGCTATTATGAAACGGACGCCGGCGCGCCTCGCCTTGTGGGCGGCACCCTCAATGACATTGGCGGCCGTCGAATCGAAGAACGGCACCGCCGAGCAATCGAGGATGAAGTTCTTGCGCTGGTCGGCGATGCGGTCCAGCACCGTGCCGACGGTCGAAGCGGCGCCGAAGAAGAATGCGCCAGAGATCCGGTAGACGACGGTATCGGCGTCGCTCGCCTCGCTGGAATCATAGGCGCCGCCACCGTTGCTGCCGTCAGCGACATCGTCCTGCACCAGCGGCAGGTCGGTCTCCACGGCGATGCTCTTGGCCATACGGTCGATGAACAGGATCGAGCCCAGCGCGAAGCCGACGATGATGCCTTCGGTAAGATCGCGGAACACGACGATCAGGAAGGTCGCCATCAGCACCAGTGCGTCACCGCGTGAGGCGCGCAGCAGGGTGGCAAAAGCCTGTTTTTCGAACATGTTCCAGCACACCACCGCCAGCACGCCGGCAAGAGCTGCGAGTGGGATGTAGCTGGCCAGCGGCGCCGCCACCAGCATGAAGACAAGCAGGAACAGCGAGTGCAACATGCCCGAAACCGGCCCGTGCGCGCCGGACCGCACATTGGTCGCGGTGCGGGCAATCGTGCCTGTGGCGCAGATGCCGCCGAACAGGGCGGAGGCGATGTTGGCGAACCCTTGCGCCACCAGTTCGCAATTGGAGCGGTGCCGACGCCCAGTCATGCCGTCGGCGACCACGGCCGACAGCAGCGATTCGATGGCGCCGAGCAGCGCGAAGGCAACGGCGTCCGGCAGCACCGCGATCGCCTTGTCGAGGCTGAGCGCCGGCAGCGCCGGAAAAGGCAGGCTGCGCGGAATGCCGCCATAGCGCGTGCCGATCGTTTCCGCCGGCAGCGCCAGCAGCGCCACGACCAGCGAGGCGAGCCCGACGGCAATCAGCATGCCCGGCCAGCCGGGGCGCCACCGCTTCAGCCCGACAATGGTGGCGATGGTCAGCACCGCCACCAGCGTCGCCGAGATGTTGAGCGTGCCGGCGGCCTCACCGATCGCCACGAGCTTCGGCAGCAGTGGCCCGGGCTCGTTGCCGGCGAGCTTCAGCCCGAACAGTTCGACGATCTGTCCGGAAAAGATGATGATGGCGATGCCCGCGGTGAAGCCGACGGTCACCGGGTAGGGGATGAATTTGATATAGGTGCCGAGTCTGAGATAGCCGATGGCGAGCAGGAAAATGCCGGACATCATCGTCGCCAGAAGCAGCCCATCGATGCCTTCGCGCTGGACCGTCGCCGCCACCAGCACGATGAAGGCGCCGGCTGGACCGCCTATCTGGAAGCGACTGCCGCCGAGCGCCGAGACGATGAAACCGCCGACGATGGCGGTGAACAGGCCGCGCTCCGGCGTCACGCCGGAAGCAATCGCGATCGCCATCGACAGCGGCAGCGCCACGATGGCCACGGTCAATCCGGCGATCGCATCGGCCTTGAAATGCCCAAGCGTATAGCCCTCGCGCAGCACCGTCACCAGCTTCGGTGTGAACAGTTCGGAAAATGCCGGCCGCGCCGGTTGATGAACTACCCGTCGGGTTCGATCCATGGACTACCTTCCGCTCCTGATGCATGTCGCCCAAAAATGCTGAGCGGTTTTGGGGCATGCATAAAACCAAGAAGGCGGCGGGGATCGTCGGCAGGACTGTCGGCGGTCGCCGTCGCGACTTTGTCGACTCAGCCCGGCGGGTTCCGCGGCACGACCGGCTTGAGGCGCACGCCCCTGCCACCGCGCTCGCTGGCCTGGTTCTCGCCGATCAGTTCCACGCCGGCCCCATCGAGGGCCTGGATGACCTTCATCAGCGTATCGACCACGCCCCTGACCACGCCGTCGCTCGCTTCCATGCGCTGAATGGTTGGAAGCGAAACCCCGGCGCGCTCGGCGAGCGTCTTCTGATCGATGCCGGCCAGCGCCCTTGCGGCGCGCATCTGCGCGGCAGTGATCATCGGCTAAAAACCCCCGTCTTAGTCTGCATTCCCATGCATAATACTATCATTTTGATGGTTCAAGCATCATGATGCATATGTCAGACATGCACGCACCAAGATCGGTTGTATCCTGCAGAGCTTGTGCGCCAGCTGGGACAGCAGGCCCTCGGCTGTCGAGAATTTTCGAGGAGAATTAGCCGCGGCGTCGTTCAGGCGTCGGTCTGCCCGCGCCATCGCTGCAACGCCCATGCGGCCAGCCAGCATAGCATCGCCCAGGCGAAGCCGGCGCACCACCCGGCCAGCACGTCGGACGGCCAATGAACGCCGAGATAAACGCGGCTGATGCCGACCAGCAATGTCGTCAGTACGGCAAGTGCCAGCACATAGATTTTGGTCGTTCGCCCAGGCAGGAAGCGCGACGCCATGCTGCCCAGCGTCAAATATGTCACCGCCGACAGCATCGCATGGCCGCTCGGAAACGAAAGCGTCGCCACGTCGGCGAGATGCGAGACCAGATCGGGGCGCGGCCGGTCGATTCCGAGCTTCAGCGTGCTCGACAGGGCCTGCCCGCCCGCCACTGCCACGAAAACGAGAAACGCTGGTCCCGGTCTGTGGATCAGCAGCAGATAGACGATCACCGCAGCAGTGATCAGCACGAGCACGCTGGCGCTGCCGAGGCTGGTGATGTCGCGCATCGCTCCTTCCAGCCATGGCGGTCCGATCGGATTGTCGGGCTGGCCCGCTTCACGGAAGGCGAGCAGGATTTCCGTATCGAAGGCGTGCGGCGTGGTGGCTCGCGCCACCTCCATCAGCTCCTCGAACCCCCACAGTCCGCCGGCGATGACCAGTCCGGCCAGCAGCACTGGGAATTCGATCCAGTTAAGCAACTTGTTTGCGGTATTCTTCATCGACCTAATCGCCTACAGCGCCGCGCGTCCTTTGGACGCGCAAAGGACGCGGTAGCGCTTTAATTTTGCGCATGATCCCCAGCGAAAATTGATTCCGATTTTCGGGGTCATGCGCAATCACAGTTTTTGCAGATAGGGCCCGAGCGTGATCAGCGCCACCGCTGCGACGGCGAGCACGATGCCGGTCGCCTGCAACGCATTGACGCGCTCGCCGAAGAACACCAGCGCCACCACGTTCACGGATACCAGCTGGATCACCGCCGACAGGCTGAACGACACCGACATGCCGAATTCACGGATCAGCCTCAGCATGATCAGATTGCCCAGCGAATAGAGCGCCAGGGTCAAAACGATCTTGCCGAGGCTCGGCGCCAGTCCCCATTGCTTCGCCGCCGTCGCCGCCAGAAGGAAGATCACTGTAGAAATGCCGAGCTGCCCCAGTCCCCAAAAACTCACTTTTTGTCCCTCTCGAAGCGGTGCTTCCGCGCCTGCAGCAGATCTTGTTTCCGAAGCGTCGGTCGCGGTCAAGCGGGGCTGATCATGGACATGAAATCGGGGCTGGAAATTGGCCGGCAACGTCATCAAACTGTGATCTCCCGGCGATACGCGGTCAGTCAAGCAAGACGCTCCAGCCATCCCAAAGAAGCCAGAGGCAAGCCCCCCATGACCGAACATCGCTCGTCTGAACATCGCTCGACCGAACATCGCTCCCCCGACGCCAAGTTCCGCACCAGTCTGCTCGAGGAAAACGATGGGCCAGGAACCAATCCCACTGACAACAAGACGATGGGCGAGATCATCGCCGCGCGTTTCTCGCGCCGCGGTTTTCTACAGGGATCGCTCGCGGCAACCGCCATCGCCGTCACCGTCAGCCCGCTCGCGCTGATCCTCGCCGACGATGCCCGCGCCGCCGGCGGCTCGGCCTTCACCTTCGACGAGGTCGAGGCAGGCGTCGACGACAAGCATCATGTCGCTCCGGGCTATGACGCCGACGTGCTGCTGCGCTGGGGCGATCCGCTGTTTGCCGATTCGCCGGAATTCGATCCGACTAAACAGTCGGCGCAGGCCCAGGAAAGACAGTTTGGCTACAACAACGACTATGTCGGCTACATCCCGCTCGACGGCTCGGCCGAGCATGGCCTGCTGGTGGTCAACCACGAATACACCAACCCGCATCTGATGTTCCCGGGCCTCGTCACCATCGTCGATGGTGAGGCCAAGCAGGCGCCGCTGAGCAAGGAACAGGTCGATGTCGAGATGGCCGCGCATGGCGGCACCATCGTCGAGATCCGCAAGGTATCAGGCAAATGGCAGGTGGTGCGCGACGGCAATCTCAATCGCCGCATCACCTCCAACACCGAGATCGCGCTGTCCGGCCCCGTCGCGGGCCACGACCGCGTCAAGACCAATGCCGATCCGACCGGCACCAAGGTCATTGGCACCGTCAACAATTGCGCCGGCGGCGTCACGCCCTGGGGCACCTATGTCATGGCCGAGGAAAACATCCATGGCTATTTCTCGGGCGAACTGCCGGCCGGTCACGCGGAAGCGGCCAACTACAAGCGCCTGGGCATTCCCGAAGGCGCCTATGAGTGGGCAGCGCATTACGACCGCTTCGATATCGGCAAGGAACCGAACGAGCCGAACCGTTTTGGCTGGATCGTCGAGGTCGATGTCAACGATCCGACTTCGATGCCGAAGAAGCGCACTGCCATGGGCCGCTTCAAGCATGAGGGTGCCGAATCGATCGTCGCCAAGGATGGCCGCGTCGTTTTCTATCTCGGCGACGACGAGCGCTTCGACTATGTCTACAAGTTCGTCACCACAGGCAAGTTCAACGCCGAGGACCGCGCCGCCAACATGGATCTTCTCGACGACGGCACACTCTACGTCGCCAAATTCGCCGAGGACGGTACGCTTGAATGGCTTCCCATCGTCTTCGGTCAGGGCCCGTTGACGAAGGAGAACGGCTTTGCAAGTCAGGCCGACGTGCTGATCGAGACGCGCCGTGCCGCCGACCTGCTCGGCGCCACCAAAATGGATCGCCCCGAGGACATCCAGCCCAATGCCGCCAATGGCAAGGTCTATGTCATGCTGACCAACAATTCGAAGCGCAAGGCCGATCAGGTCGACGCCGCCAACCCGCGCGCCGAAAACGCTTTTGGTCACATTATCGAGATCGTCGAGGACGGTGGCGATTTCACTGCTGCCAAGGGCAAGTGGGAAGTGCTCTTGAAATGCGGCGATCCCTCGGTGGCCGAAGTCGGCGCCACCTTCTCGACCGCAACGACCGCCAATGGCTGGTTCGGTATGCCGGATAATTGCGCCATCGATGCGGCCGGCCGGCTCTGGGTCTCGACCGACGGCCAGGGTCCGAAGGCGACCGGTCGCACCGACGGCCTGTGGGCGGTCGACACGGAAGGCGAGGCGCGGACAACTTCAAAGCTGTTCTTCCGCGTACCGATCGGCGCCGAGATGTGCGGCCCGCTATTCACGCCCGACGATCAGACCGCCTTCGTCGCGGTCCAGCATCCGGCCGATGGTGGCGAAGACTGGGAGGCTTTTGGCCGTCCCTCTTACTACGAGGACCTGTCGACCCGCTGGCCCGACTTCAAGCCCGACATGCCGGTGCGGCCGTCGGTCGTCGCCATCACCAAACAGGGCGGCGGCAAGATCGCGGTCTAGGGATCGGCTCGCTCCAAAGTACACGCTGATAAGTCGTGAAGGAGGGGTTTCGGCTCGACCGAAGCCCCTCTTTTTTATGCCCAATTGCCAGTTTATGCCCAATTGCTGAGATTCCGTTCCGTTCTCGCTGCCACCACTCATCGGTGTTCACCACGCCGGTTGCGCTCTAAATGGGACATGCGCGATATGATCGACAATCAGACCGCCCAATGCGACTGATTCGAAGCCCGCGGGCTGGCGGGTATTCCCAATAGCGAAGCGCGGCACGCGGAACCTCGACCATGCCCTCCTTGCGCATTCATTTCGACCGCCTGCTCGAAGGCGCAGCGCCGAAGGTAGAGCGGCGGGAGCTGACGCATGTCGAGCGCCTGGCGCTGGTGCGCCGGCATGGCGATTTTTCGCTCGCCTATTCGACCGCCGTCCAGCGCAACCTTTCCTATTTCGGCGACGCTGACGGCTACATCGCCTTCGGTACCAAGATGAAGCACCATTTCGCGCTCGGCGACCCGGTGGTTCACCCGCCCGATCGGCCCGACTACATCAGGCGTTTCGTCGAGGCCGCCGACAACCCGTGGTTCGTGCAGATCGGCGAACAGACGGCGCGCGTGCTCGCCGGGCTCGGATACCAGGTCAATCGTCTCGGCGTGGATACGCGGCTGGTCCTGCCCGCCCATGATTTTTCCGGAAAGCGCAACGAAACCGTGCGCTATTCCGAGCGATGGCTGTTGAAGAAGGGGTTTTCCTTTGCCGAGGACAAGCGGACCATCTTTCTCGACGAGATCCAGCGACTATCGCAGAATTGGCGAGCGGACCGCATCGTCAAGCGATGGGAGATGGCCTTCCTCAACCGTCCCTTCAGCGATCATCTCGGCGTCGACATGCGCCGCTTCGTCCTGCATGGCCCCAATGGCGAGCTCGTGGCCTTGCTCGACTTCGATCCCCTGTTCAGCGGCGGCGAGGTGATCGGCTACACCACCTCGTTCAAGCGCAAGCACGTCGATGCCACGCCGCATGCCGAGATCGGCCTGACCAAATTCGCGGTCGACCGCTTCCGCGAGCAAGGCATCTCCGTCGTCACGCTCGGCCTGTCGCCGCTTGTCGACATCGGACCCAGCGGATTTGCCGAAAGCGACTTCTGGCGCACCTCTTTCCAGCGCGCCTATGGTTCGCCATGGATCAATCGCCGCAAGTTCAACCTGCAGGGGCAGGCTGCTTTCAAACGCCGCTTCCACGGCATCGAGGAGCCGACCTACGTCGCCTTCCGCAAGGGGACCTTCGTCGGGATGCTGGGGCTGCTCCGCTTGGTCAAGTCCATTTGAAAGCGGCCATTTGACCGATTTGGCGGGGTCAGTTCCGCAGCCGGTAGCCGGTCCTGAAAATCCAAGCGACGATCGCTATGCAGATAAGCAGGAAAACGACGGTCATGCCGAGGCTGATGCCGATCGAGACGTCGGACTTGCCGTAGAAACTCCAGCGAAAGCCGCTGACCAGATAGAGGACAGGATTGAACAGCGTCACCGTGCGCCAGATGCCGGGCAGCATATCGATCGAATAGAAGCTGCCGCCAAGGAAGGTCAGCGGCGTGATGATCAGCAGCGGCACCAGCTGCAGCTGCTCGAAGCTCCTCGCCCAGATGCCGATGATGAAACCGAACAGGCTGAACGTCACCGCCGTCAGCACCAGGAAGGCGAGCATCCAGAACGGATGCTCGATGGTCAGCGGCACGAACAGTGACGCGGTCGCCAGGATGATCAGGCCGAGTATGATCGACTTGGTCGCCGCACCCCCGACATAGGCAACGATGATCTCCAGATAGGACACCGGCGCTGACAGCAATTCGTAGATCGAGCCGACGAATTTCGGGAAATAGATGGCGAAGGAGGCGTTGGAGATCGACTGCGTCAGCAGCGACAGCATGATCAGCCCCGGCACGATGAAGGCGCCGTAGCTGATGCCGTCGATCTCGGTGATGCGCGAGCCGATGGCCGAGCCGAAGACGACGAAATAGAGCGATGTCGAGATGACCGGTGAGACGATGCTCTGCAGCACGGTCCGAAAGGCGCGCGCCATCTCCATCTTGTAGATCGCCCAGACTGCTCGCAGGTTCATGCGTCCTTCCTCACCAGATTGACGAAGATCTCCTCGAGCGAGCTGTTTTGCGTGTCGATATCGCGGAACTGGATGCCGGCCGTCTCAAGGTCGCGGAGCAGCGAGGCGACGCCCGGCCGTTCGCTCTGGTTGTCATAGGTATACGTCAGTTGGTCACCGTTCGGCGAAAGCTCCAGCGCATAACGCGAAAACGTCTCGGGTATGGCGGCGAGCGGGCTGCGTAGCTCCAGCAACAGTCGTTTGCGGCCAAGCGTGCGCATCAGTTCGGCCTTGTCCTCGACCAGCACGATCTCGCCGCGATTGATGACGCCGACGCGGTCGGCCATCGCCTCGGCCTCCTCGATATAGTGCGTGGTCAGGATGATGGTTACGCCATCCTCGCGCAGCCGGCGCACCATCGCCCACATGTCCTGGCGCAGCTCGACGTCGACGCCGGCTGTCGGCTCGTCGAGGAACAGCACCCTCGGTTCGTGCGACAGCGCCTTGGCGATCATCAGCCGCCGCTTCATGCCGCCGGACAGGGTGATCGCCTTGGCGTCCTTCTTGTCCCACAACGACAGGTCGCGCAGCACCTTCTCGACGAAGGCGGGGTTGGCCGGCTTGCCGAACAGGCCGCGGCTGTAGCTGACAGTCGCCCATACGCTCTCGAACGCGTCGATGGTCAGTTCCTGCGGCACCAGCCCGATCAGGCTGCGCGCAGCCCGATAATCCCGGCTGATATCGTGGCCGTCCACGGTGACCGTGCCCGACGAGCGGTTGACGATACCGCAGACGATCGAGATCAGCGTTGTCTTGCCGGCGCCATTCGGCCCGAGCAGCGCAAAGATCTCGCCGCGCTCGATATCGAGGTTGATCTCCTTCAGCGCCTTGAAACCGGTAGCGTAGGTCTTGGTGACCCCGGAAATGGAAATGATGGAGGGCATGGCTGAAAAACGGCTGCTTGAAAGAGGTCTGTTGATTTTAATCCGCTGAATGTCGGTGCGCGCAGCCGGAAGTCAATGGCACTCCTGACAGTTCTGGACATTGGCCTGCGAAGACGCATCCACCCCTGCCGCAGTCGTGCGGTCGCACGCCGGTCTGTTCACCAGGCGATACAAGGCAGAGCCGCACCGGTCGGCAATGCCGCCGCAGACGGAAAAGCGAGCCTTTTCCTGTCCGAAACGGATGAACGGCTCAACAAGTACAAGCTCGGATCCTTGCGGTCCAAGCGGGTCGGAATGTTCACCGTGATGACCAACCAACCCACAGATCATCGAGTCCAGGATCAGGGATGAATAATCCCGTCCTGCGGCGTTCCGCCTCGCGTGACGCCACGCCGCTTTGACCGTTCGGCGCATCCGGCCTATCTTCTGCCACATAAGCAGCAGCCGGAACCCGCTATGGACCCGCTCATCCTTTCGCGCATTCAGTTCGGCGCGAATATCTCGTTCCATATCCTGTTTCCGGCTATCACCATTGCGCTTGGCTGGATGCTGCTGTTCTTCAAGCTTCGCTATAACGCCACAGGCGATTCCGCCTGGATGCGCGCCTATTTCACCTGGGTGAAGGTGTTCGCGCTGTCCTTCGCCATGGGCGTGGTTTCGGGCGTCACTATGAGCTTTCAGTTCGGCACCAACTGGCCGGGTTACATGAAGACCGTCGGCAACATAGCCGGCCCGCTGCTCGCTTATGAGATCCTCACCGCTTTCTTCCTCGAGGCAGCGTTCCTCGGCATCATGCTGTTCGGCTTCCGCCGCGTCTCCAACCGCATCCACACAATGGCAACCGTGCTGGTGGCCGGCGGCACCACCCTGTCCGCCTTCTGGATCATAGCGCTCAATTCGTGGATGCAGACGCCGGTCGGCTTCGAGATGCGCGACGGGGTCGCCCACGCCGTCGACTGGTGGGCCATCGTCTTCAATCCGTCCATGCCCTACCGGCTCGTCCACATGCTGCTTGCCTCCGGCCTGACGGTTTCGTTCCTGATCGCCGGCCTGTCGGCGCTGCGCTATCTCTATGGCGACCGCTCGGAATCGATGTGGAAGGCATTGCGCACCGGTGTCTTCACTGCGGCGATCCTGATCCCCATCCAGATCTTCGCCGGCGACCAGCATGGCCTTAACACACTGGAGCATCAGCCGCAGAAGATCGCCGCCATGGAGGCAAACTGGAACACCGGTCCCAACGTGCCGCTGGTCCTTTTTGCGCTTCCCGACGAGGCGGCCAAGGAGAACAAATTCGAGCTGACCATCCCCGACGGGGCCAGCCTCATCCTCAGGCACAGCGCCAGTGGGGTCGTGCCGGGGCTGAACGACTATCCCGGCAATCATCCGCCGGTCTTCCCGGTGTTCTGGGGTTTCCGCATCATGGTCGGTACCGGCATTCTGATGCTTGTCGTCTCCTGGTCGGCGGCCTTCTTCCTCAAGCGTCGTCATAGCCTGCCGAAGCCGCTCGCCCTGGCGATGGTTCCGATGGCGTTGTCCGGCTGGCTGGCGACGCTGGCCGGCTGGTACACCACCGAGATCGGCCGCCAGCCCTGGCTGGTCACCGGCGTGCTGAAAACTGTCGATGCCGTCGGCCCGGTCGCCGGCAGCCATGTCGCACTGACGCTTGCGATATACCTCATCCTCTACGTGCTGCTTCTGATCGCCTATCTCGGCGTGCTGGTGCATCTGGCGCTGAAGGCAGCGAAGGACGGCGACGCCTCGCCGCTGCCCGGCGTTCTCGACGCGCCGCTGTCGCAGCCGGTTGCCCAACCAGGAGAACGGTGATGACCTTCGATTGGCCGACCCTGCTCCCTTTGATCTTCGCCGGCCTGATGGGCCTCGCCATCCTGATCTACGTCATCCTCGACGGCTTCGACCTCGGCATCGGCATCCTGTTCGCAGTGGCCGAGGATGCCGAGCAGGACACCATGATCGCCGCGATTGGCCCGTTCTGGGACGCCAACGAGACCTGGCTGGTGCTGGCCGTCGGCCTGCTGCTGGTTGCCTTCCCGCTGGCGCACGGGCTCATCCTCGGCGCGCTCTATATCCCGGTCTTCCTGCTTCTGGTCGGCCTGATCCTGCGCGGCGTCGCCTTCGATTTCCGCGCCAAGGTGCCGGCCGGCAGGAAGCACCGCTGGAACCGCATCTTCTTGCTCGGTTCCGTCATTGCCTCGCTGGCGCAGGGCTACATGCTGGGCGTCTATGTGCTCGGGCTCGATTTCGGCCTGGCGGGCATCGCCTTCGGCGCGCTGGTGGCGCTCTGCCTTGCCGCTGCCTATGCGGCGATGGGCGCGGCTTGGGTCATCTACAAAACGGAAGGCGACCTGCAGAAGAAGGCGGTGCTCTGGCTGCGCAGGGCGCTGGTGCTGACCGCGCTAGGCATGGTCGCCGTCTCACTGGCCACGCCGCTCGCCAGCCCGCGTATCTTCGACAAATGGTTCGTCTGGCCCGCCATGCTCTATCTGTCGCCGCTGCCGATCTTGTCGGCGGTGCTGTTCGGGTGGCTGTGGTGGCAGACCTTCCATCTGCCGAAGGCGGACGATCGCCATGCGCTTATGCCGTTCCTGACGCTGGCCGCCATCTTCACGCTCGGCTTTGCCGGCCTAGCCTGGTCGTTCTATCCCTTCGTCGTGCCCGACAGGCTGACCATCTGGCAGGCGGCGTCGGCGCCCGAAAGCCTCGCCATCATCCTGGCCGGCACGGTCGTCGTGCTGCCGATCATCATCTTCTATTCGTTCTATGCCTATCGCGTCTTCGGCGGCAAGGCGACGGATCTGACCTACGATTGACCGGCAAGCGCCGCGATCCGGCGGTGTTCCCATGACCCAGCGGAAATAGAATATTCATCTTCCGGGGCAATAACCCTTCTTCGACAGTCCGGCCCCTGCTGCGCGGGCGAGAAGAAGGACAATGCAATGAGCGGTGTCCCCGTCGCATCAGATCGAGTGGCCTTGGTCCTGATCCGCATGATCGCTCTGATCGCGGCGCTTGCCTTGGCCGGCCTGCTGCCGTTCCTGCAGCCGGCGCATGCCCAGGAAACGGCCAACTGGACCGGTGCCAACTGGACCGGTGTTTGGGACACGAAATGGCGCGGCGGCGGCGCCGAGATCACGTTCGAGCAGACCGGCGCCGAGGTGAAGGGCGTCTACCCGCTCTATAATGGCCGCATCGAGGCAAAGGCCGAAGGTGAAAAGCTTGTCGGACGCTGGTTCGAGGGCAATCGCCAGGGCGCTTTCCTCTTCGTTCAGTCGCCCGACGGCGAGAGCTTCATGGGGCGCTTCGAAACCGCTACTGCCGAATGGTGGACAGGCGTGCGCGTCAGCGCCGTCGAGGAGATCCGTGTCGACCAGACCAGCCCGATGACGACCATGCGCTCGTTCCTGCAGGCGATGAACGAGAGCGGCGCCGACAATGTGCCGCGCGCAACCGGCGGCGGCATGGGCCTCGCCGCCCGAGCGGCCGGGTTGGTCGATGTCGCCGACGCCGACCGTGGCGGCCTCAACATGCCCGACTACACCAAGCTTCTGTTCAATGTCATCGACAATGCGACCTTCCGCCTCTGGAGCCTGCCGCATGACGCGATCGCGGGCGACGAGGTGAGCGCCAAGCTCCAGCAATATGGCACCAACGTCTCCTTCGACGTCACCTTCCGCCGCAGACAAGGCGAGTGGTTCATCGTCGGGCCGCCGCTCGGCCCGCTCCAGGCCAAGCTCGCCGAATTCCAGGCGGCCCGCGGCGAAGCCGTCGACATGGTCGACAGTCCGAGCAAGCTTGCCTCGCCGCGCGATGCGTTCAAGGTGCTGCTCAGCGGCGTTACCGAGGCCGGCGACCCGGCACAGGCGGCGCTTGATCTGCGCGATTACACTCCAGCCGTGCGCGCCGACGAGGCGGTCCTTCTCGAGCGGTATCTGAAGAAGGTCATCGATCGTATCGGCTATGTCTACTGGCAGGAAATTCCGGACGATCCCAAAAGCAACACGCCCTATGTCTATTTCGAGCATCCGTCCGGCAACATCGTCATCGGCCCGGTGGAAACGGACCCCGCTGGCACCGGCAACGGCAAGATCTGGCAATTCACGCCCGAGACGCTCGCCAACATCCGCACGCTCTATGCCGATGTAGAAGAGGTCCCGGTGGCGCCGGAATTCGCCGCTTTCGCCAGCAACGACCCGTTCTTCGCCACGCGTGGCCTGGCGCGCGAGATCAGCCCCCGCCTGCTCACCCGCGCCGGACCGATGGAGCGCTGGCAATGGTGGATGCTCGGCCTCGCAGTGCTGGCCGGCATTGCCTTCGGCTTCATCGCCAATGCGGTCATTTCCTTTTTTGCGCCCAGTCAGAATCGTTCGCAGCGGTCGGGTTTCTTACGCGTCGTCGAATGGGCGGTGCGCGCGATCTTCCTAGGTCTTTTCCTTTTGGTGGCATTGCGCCCGCTTGGCCTGCCGCAAGTGGTCGCAGCACCAGTGAAGGCAGTGGCCTGGAGCCTGATCGTGATCGGCTTCGTTCCGGTGGTCTGGCATCTGATCGGCAGGATCGCCGATCGTTACCGCAATATGTGGCAGGTGCCCGGCTATCACGACACGCTGATCTCGCTGTCCACCGGCGTGGCCCGCGTGGCCGTGCTGGTCGTCGCCTTCCTGCTGTTGGCCGAAGTGCTTGCCATCCCCTATGAAGGCGTCATCGCCGGCCTCGGCATCGGCGGCCTCGCCGTGGCGCTGGCGGCGCAGCCGACGCTGCAGAATTTCCTCTCCGGCCTCACGCTCTACGCCGACCGGCCGGTCAGCGTCGGCGACTTCTGCAAGTTCGGCGGACAGTCGGGCACCATCGAGCATATCGGCATGCGCTCGACCCGCATAAGATCGCCCGACCGCACAATCATCTCGGTGCCCAATTCGGACTTCGCCGGCATGCAGATCGAAAATTACGCGCATCGCGACCGCACCCGTTTCGCGACGACGCTGCAATTGCGCTACGAGACCACGCCCGATCAGTTGCGCTATACTTTGGCCGAGCTGCGCAAGCTGCTGATCGCGCATCCGCGCGTCATCGACGATCCGTGTCACGTGCGCTTTGTCGGCTTCGGCCCCTATTCGCTCGACATCGAGGTGTCGACCTATGTCATGACGGCGGACGGGTCCGAGTTCCTCGCCATACGGGAGGATATCCTTTTGTCCATCATCAACATCATGGACGATGCCGGCACGCAGTTCGCCTTCCCCTCGCAGTTGGAGTACACCGCCGCCGATCTGCCGGCCGACGAGGAAAAACGCATCGCGGCCGAAAAACGGGTCAGCGACTGGCGCGAGGCGGAAAACCTGCCTTTCCCCGACTTCAGCCAGATCGAGAAGCTCGCCCTCAACAACACCCACGCCTATCCGCCGCAGGGCTCGGCGCATTTTCGCGAGACGAAGCCCGCCCCGACATCGACTGCGGCCGGGGCCACGCCGGAAAAGCTGCGCTGGAGCCTGCCGTGGCGCAAAGGGACGGCATAGCGGACCGTACGCTCCGCACGACGCCAAACCCGCCACAAGAATTATCTGCACAATATTTAGGCAACCTGCCAGTCGGGCGGCATGGGTCGCGAAAGCGGCCTTATCCAATCCTACAGGGGAAGCCCGATTCCCGCCGATTTCGATGGTTTGGCATGTCTGTTGCTTTGCCCTGGCGACCAATTGGTTTGTCCAGTCAAAGGGGAAAATAATGAACCGTCGCAATGTGTGCATGCTGGCCTTGGCCGCCGTGGTCGGAATGGCCATGGCTCCGTCTTCGCAGGCGCGGGCTGACGCCTTGAGCGACATCGGCGCGCGGGGCACCGTCCGCATCGCCGTTCCACAGGATTTCCCGCCCTTCGGCAGTGTTGGCGCCGACATGACGCCGCAAGGCTACGATATCGACATCGCCAATCTGATTGGCGAAAAGCTCGGCGCCAAGGTCGAGATCGTCCCGGTCACCAGCGCCAACCGCATTCCCTATCTTCAGACCAACAAGGTCGACCTGGTCATCTCCAGCCTCGGCAAGAATCCCGATCGCGAGAAGGTCATCGACTTCTCCGAGGCCTACGCCCCCTTCTACAACGGCGTGTTCGCTCCGGCGGATGTCGCGGTCGCAAAGGCGGAAGACCTCGCCGGCAAGACCATTGGCGTCACCCGCGGCGCGATCGAAGACCTCGAACTGACCAAGGTCGCCCCCGCGAGCGTTGAGATCAAGCGCTACGAGGACAATAACGGCACGATTTCAGCCTTCCTTTCGGGCCAGGTCGAGGTGATCGCGACCGGGAATGTCGTCGCCGCCGCCATTATCGAAAAGAACCCGCCCAAGCGGCCCGAGCTCAAATTCCTGATCAAGAACTCGCCTTGCTACATCGGCATGAACAAGGAGCAGCCGGCGTTGATGGCCAAGGTCAACGGGATCATCGCCGCCGCCAGGTCCGACGGCGCCCTCAACGCGATTTCGCAAAAATGGCTGAAGGTGGACCTGCCGGCTGACCTGTGATCGCCGCCCGCCGCGTGTGGTTTAGGTCAGACAGCAAGCCATGACCTATCAGTTCGATTTCGGCTGGCTGATCGATTCTCTGCCGGTGCTGCTCAAGGGCATCCGGATCACCGTGCAGCTCATCCTGATCGGCGCGGTGTTCGGCGTGGCATTGGGCATAGCCTGTGCCTGGGTGCGCGCCCTCGGGCCGAAATGGCTGAAACCCGTCGTCGCGACCTATGTCGAGCTGATCCGCAACACGCCCTTTCTGATCCAGCTGTTCTTCATCTTCTTCGGCCTGCCGTCGCTTGGCATCAGGATGTCGGAACTGAGCGCGGCCAACCTCGCCATGATCGTCAACCTCGGCGCCTACAGCTGCGAGATCATCCGCGCCGGCATCCAGGCCACGCCACGCGGCCAGTTCGAAGCCGGCGCGAGCCTCGCCATGACCCCGTTCCAGACCTTCTGGCACGTGGTTCTGGTCCCGGCGCTGCAGCGCATCTGGCCTGCGCTGTCGTCGCAGATCGTCATCGTCATGCTTGGTTCTGCCGTCGTTTCGCAGATCGCCGCCGAGGACCTGACCTTCGCCGCCAACTTTATCCAGTCGCGCAATTTCAGGGCCTTCGAAACCTACATCGTCTCCACCTTGATCTACCTGGCCCTCGCCATCCTGCTGCGCCAGATGCTGGCTGGCCTGGGCTGGATGCTGTTCCTGAGGAAGGCGTCGCGATGAGACATGCGCCATGACCGAGTTCAGCTTCTGGGACATCCTGCGTAACCTGCTTTTGGCCGCCCGCTGGACCGTTGTCCTCTCGCTGGTCTCCTTCATCGGTGGCGGCATCGTCGGAGCGGCCCTGCTTTTCCTGCGCATCGGCGGCCGGCGTTGGGCACGGCTTCTATCACGCGGCTACATCCAGCTGTTCCAGGGCACGCCGCTCCTGATGCAGCTCTTTCTCGCTTTCTTCGGCCTTGGCCTGTTCGGCATCGACGTTCCCGCCTGGCTTGCCGCTTGTGTCGCGCTCATCCTGTGGACCGCCGCCTTCCTCGCCGAGATCTGGCGCGGCTGCGTCGAGAGCATCGCCAAGGGCCAGTGGGAGGCGTCCGCCAGCCTCGGCATGGGTTATCTCCAGCAGATGCGCTACGTCATCCTGCCGCAGGCGCTGAAAGTGGCAGTGCCGCCGACGGTCGGCTTCTCGGTGCAGGTGGTGAAGGGCACCGCGCTCACCTCCATTATCGGCTTCGTCGAATTGTCGAAGGCCGGTTCGATCGTCACCAACGCCACGTTCCAGCCGTTCACCGTCTATGGCCTGGTCGCGCTCATCTACTTTGCTTTGTGCTGGCCGCTGTCGAAATCCAGCCAGCTCCTGGAAAGGAAGCTCAATGTCGCTCATCGCAATCACTGAGGTGAAGAAGCGCTTCGGCGACAGTGAGGTGCTGAAGGGGATTTCCATCGACATCGCGCCGGGCGAGGTCGTCGCCATCATCGGCAAGAGCGGTTCGGGCAAGTCGACGCTGCTGCGCTGCATCAACGGGCTGGAGACCATCGATGAAGGCTCGATCGTCGTCGCCGGCGCCCAGTTCCTGCCCGACGAGGTTCATCTCAAGGCGCTGCGCCTGAAGGTCGGCATGATTTTTCAGC
Organism: Mesorhizobium sp. M6A.T.Cr.TU.016.01.1.1; assembly: GCF_003952585.1. Taxonomy (NCBI): domain Bacteria; kingdom Pseudomonadati; phylum Pseudomonadota; class Alphaproteobacteria; order Hyphomicrobiales; family Phyllobacteriaceae; genus Mesorhizobium; species Mesorhizobium sp. M6A.T.Cr.TU.016.01.1.1. Next base: position 2,039,422 of record NZ_CP034452.1, on the reverse strand, counting down.
AATTCAACCTGTTCCCGCATCTCACGGCTGGCGGCAATGTCATGCTGTCGCAGATGGTGGTGAAGAAGACGCCGAAAAAGGACGCCGAAGCGGTCGCACGTAAAATGCTCGATCGCGTCGGTCTCGCCCACAAGTTCGACGCATTGCCGGACGAACTGTCCGGCGGCCAGCAGCAGCGCGTGGCGATCGCCCGGGCGCTCGCCATGCAGCCCATCGCGCTGCTATGCGACGAGATCACCTCGGCGCTCGACCCCGAACTCGTTGCCGAAGTGCTGGCCGTCGTCAAGGAATTGGCTGCGGAAGGCATGACGCTGGTGATGGTCACCCATGAGATGCGCTTCGCCCGCGATGTCTGCTCGCGCGTCGTCTTCATGCATCAGGGCCGCGTCCACGAGATCGGCGCCCCCGAGGACGTCTTCGCCAACCCGAGGACGCCGGAGCTCAGGCAATTTCTGGGCGTGCAATAATCCATGTCGCCCAAAAGTGCGCAGCGGTTTTGGGACAACGACAAGAACCGCGGCACAGCAACGCCGGCAATCCTTCACGCCCCCCTCTGGCCTGCCGGCCATCTCCCCCACGAGGGGGGAGATTGGATGTCACCTCGGCCTTCGCCAATCTCCAACGTTGAAGGAAGGGCGGGATGGCAAAGCTGCCGATCTCCCCCCAAGTGGGGGAGATGTCCGGCAGGACAGAGGGGGGCGCTGTCCCGCCGACGTCTGATGGGCAGGCGTCGCCGTCCGCCGCCCGCGAAAAGAAAATCAGCTCTTGTTGGCGGCCATCACCAGCACCGGCTTCTCGCTGTAGAGATCCGGAAAGAGCGTCTTCAAATTCTCGACCTTGGGCAGGTCGTTGTAGACGATGTAGGGATAGGTCGGGTTCAGCGTCAAAAAGTCCTGGTGATAGTCCTCGGCCGGGTAGAAGGGTTTTCCGGTCTCCAGCGTGGTCACGATCGGCTCCGGAAACACCTTCGCCTTGTCGAGCTGGGCGATGTAGCTCTCGGCGATCTTCTTCTGGGCGTCGCTTTCGGCAAAGATCGTCGAACGGTATTGGGGGCCGCGGTCCGGCCCCTGATAGTTCAGTTGCGTCGGGTTGTGCGCGACCGAGAAATACACCTGCAGCAACTGGCCGTAGGTCACCTCTGTCGGCTCGTAGGTAATCTCGACGGCTTCGGCGTGCCCGGTCCGGCCGGTGCCGACCGTCTCGTAGACGGCGGTGTCCTTGTCGCCGCCGGCATAGCCGGAGACGGCGCTGGTCACGCCCCTGACGTGCTGGAACACGCCTTGCACGCCCCAGAAGCAGCCGCCGGCGAAGACCGCCTTCTCGGTGCCGCTAGCGGGTTTTTCGTCCATCGCCGGCGGCGGGATCACCACCGCCGCCTCGGCCGAGATCGCCGGCGTCTGCCACAAGGCGGCGCCGGCCGCGGCGAGCATCAGCGCCGCAAGAGCGCTCCTGGCGAAGCGCGTCGACCTTCTCGCAAATGGTTCTCGAATACCGGTCATGTCTGATCTCCCATGATGGTGTTGTGACTATAGAACATTTGGGTCCGCCGGCGTCTCACATTGCCGTGCATATTGGGCCGTGCGTTTTTGGATTGCTGCGCCGGCGCAGGTTGCCCGCGCCGGGCCGCCAAGGCCGTCCCCGACCTGGACAGGGACGGCTAGGGACTGCCGAGGCCGACAAGACCTACTTGGCCATCCCCATCGCGTCGCAGGCCTTCGTTGCCTCGTCCTTCTTCATCGCGTCGGTTGCCATGGCTGCCTTGTCCATGCAGTCCTTCATCTTTTCGGCGGCCATCGGGTCGGCCGGCTTCATCGCGTCGGTAGCCATGGCATCGGCGGGCTTCATGGCATCCGTGGCCATCGGGTCGGCGGGCTTCATCGCATCCTCGGCGCGGGCGATGCCACCGGCGAAAAGCGCCGTCGAGCAAAGCGCGAAGGCAAGCGCCGGCAGCGTCAGGCGGGTGAAGTCGGTCATGCTGGTCTCCTCTGGAGTTGGTGGCGCGCCGGAAATGGCGATCCCATCAGCTCTTCGCCGCGACCTGAGACTTCGTTACAGCCATCACTGCTTCGTGATCGGTTCGCCCCGGTTGTCACCGCCAGCGCGATCCCCAGGGACGATCGAGTCGCCGCGACAGCGGCCCAAACGACAACGCCGCCCGGCGACGGCCGGGCGGCGTTGTGATGAGGCGTTATGCGATTGCGAGGCCTTGCGGCGCCCTGCTGCGGGGGCCAGCCTATTGTGTGAGCACCGTTTCCGAAGGCCGCTTGTTGAAACCGCACCTGCCCGTCACGGTGTAGAAGAAGTCGGCATCGGTTACGGTGTTGTTGGTCAGGGAACCGCCATCTTCCCATGCTTGACTGCTGGCGATGTTGCACGGCACGGCCGTAAAGATGTCCACCGTCGTACTGGCTTTGGTCTTGACCTTGTCGATAAACAGTCGGCCAGACGTGACCGGATCGTCCGATCGCAGGGTTTCTTTCGTGCCCTTGGGCAGCTTACTACCGCCAAGACCAGGATTGGGATTCGGAATCTTCATCTCCAGATAGAGCGCGTCCATGTCCTTCACGTCGACCACCGCGCCGGCGCCAGTGGCGGGGTACATGGTGTTGACACAGGTGGTCGCGTATTTCTTGCCGTTGGAGTCGGTCTGGGTGATCGTGGTGGTGGGCAAGCCGTAAAAGCTCGTCACCGTTGTGGTCGTGCATACTTGTTTCTGGGCCAGCGTCTCTGTCGATCCGTTGATCGTATACACATTGGACGTTCCGTAGCCTTTCGGATCGCCATACCTGTTGTGTACGTAGGAGATCTTCATCAGCTTGTTGGCCAACGTGTCACCGAACTTGGTGCCGTACAGCGTCATCGTCTTGTCCCAATAGCCCGAGATCTTGTCGACCTTGAATGTGGCCGCTATCAGCGCCGGCCTCTTGCGCACCGCCGAGGCAACCCCGATCTGCACCGTTGGGACGTGGGCGATCTGCATGAAATTGGTCGGCATGGCGAAGCCGGCCGAAGCGTTGATGGTGGCAGTGCCGTCGGCGGCGACGACGAAGCCGTCGAGTTTGGCAGTGCCTTGCCCGCTATTGGCGGCAAATGACTCCTGCAGCTTAATCTGACGGTCCGCCAATGACGTGTCCGTCGGCAGCGTCGTAATCGACAGGGTCGCGGCATCGAGCGCGTTCTGCATCGATGCCTTGGTCGAAACGGCCGAGTTGTAGTCGAGCGAAAAGCCAAGGGTGGCAATCATCGGGATAAGCGCGATGGCGAGTATCGGCGCAAGGGAGCCGCTCTCGGAGTTGAGAAAATGACGTCCTGCTTGCAGCATGTCTTGGTTCCCCCAAACGGTGACGGGGTGTGCCCTATCACGCAGGGCGCGAACTATGCTCTAACGGGATGGATCAAAGTTTAACGAGTTTGCTCCCGCGGCCGGCAGGACAAGCGCTTCAGCCAAATGCTGGCGTCCAATGCATGCGCAGCGACTGGCCGCACACCCGGCCGCTTGCCCGGGCAAGCTGCCCCTGCTAAAGCCGCCCCATCATGACAACGCCGATCAAGAACATCCGCAATTTCTCCATCGTCGCCCATATCGACCATGGCAAATCCACGCTTGCCGACCGGCTGATCCAGTCCACCGGCGGGCTGGAGCTGCGCGACATGAAGGAGCAGGTGCTGGACTCGATGGACATCGAGCGCGAGCGCGGCATCACCATCAAGGCGCAGACCGTCAGGTTGAAATACCACGCCAGCAATGGCGAGGACTATATCCTCAACCTGATCGACACGCCCGGCCATGTCGACTTCGCCTACGAAGTGTCGCGGTCGCTGGCCGCCTGCGAGGGCTCGCTGCTGGTCGTCGATGCCTCGCAAGGCGTCGAGGCGCAGACGCTGGCCAATGTCTACCAGGCGATCGACAACAACCACGAGATCGTCGTGGTGCTGAACAAGGTCGACCTGCCGGCCGCCGAGCCCGAGCGCATCCGCGAGCAGGTCGAGGAGGTGATCGGCATCGATGCCTCCAACGCCGTGCTGATCTCGGCCAAGACCGGCCTCGGCATTCCCGACGTGCTCGAAGCCATCGTCAACGAATTGCCGCCGCCGCGCGAGGGCGACATCGCGGCGCCGCTCAAGGCGATGCTGGTCGACAGCTGGTACGACGCCTATCTCGGCGTCATCGTGCTGGTCCGCGTCATCGACGGCGTGCTGAAGAAGGGCCAGACCATCCGCATGATGGGCACCGGCGCCAAGTACCTGGTCGAGCGCACCGGCGTCTTCACGCCTGCCCGCATCAATGTCGACGAGCTCGGCCCCGGCGAGTTCGGCTTCTTCACCGGCTCGATCAAGGAAGTGGCCGACACCCGCGTCGGCGACACCATCACCGAGGACAAGCGCCAGACGGCGCAGGCGCTGCCAGGCTTCAAGCCGGCGCAGCCGGTGGTGTTCTGCGGCCTGTTCCCCGTCGACGCCGCCGATTTCGAGGATCTGCGCGCCGCGGTCGGCAAGCTGCGCCTCAACGACGCTTCTTTCTCTTATGAAATGGAAACCAGCGCCGCGCTAGGCTTCGGCTATCGCTGCGGCTTCCTTGGCCTCTTACATCTGGAAATCATCCAGGAGCGGCTGGAGCGCGAGTTCAACCTCGACCTCATCGCCACCGCGCCCTCGGTCGTCTATCGGCTGCTGCTGAACGACGGCACGACGAAGGAACTGCACAACCCGGCCGACATGCCCGACGTGGTCAAAATCCAGGCCATCGAGGAGCCGTGGATCCGCGCCACCATCCTCACCCCGGACGAGTATCTCGGCGGCATCCTAAAGCTGTGCCAGGACCGGCGCGGCATCCAGGCCGACCTGTCCTATGTCGGCAAGCGCGCCATGCTCATCTACGATCTGCCGCTCAACGAGGTCGTCTTCGACTTCTACGACCGGCTGAAGTCGATCTCCAAGGGCTACGCCTCCTTCGACTATCACCTGACCGACTATCGCGAGGGCGACCTGGTGAAGATGTCGATCCTGGTCAACGAGGAGCCTGTCGACGCGCTGTCGATGCTGGTCCACCGCACGGCAGCGGAAAAGCGCGGCCGGCTGATGTGCGAGAAGCTCAAGGAGCTGATCCCGAACCATCTGTTCAAGATCCCGATCCAGGCCGCCATCGGCGGCAAGGTCATCGCCCGCGAGACGATCTCGGCGCTGCGCAAGGACGTCACGGCCAAATGCTACGGCGGCGACGTCTCGCGCAAGCGCAAGCTGCTCGACAAGCAGAAAGAGGGCAAGAAGCGGATGCGCCAGTTCGGCAAGGTGGATATCCCGCAGGAGGCGTTTATTCAGGCGCTGAAGATGGGGGATTGAAGAGATGGCTGATCCTTACTTTCGCGATTTTTGGATCGTCACCCTTTCCGGCGAACAGCTTTTCCCAAAGAAAATTCGTGATCGAGACACGGGCGAATTGCGCTATCAGTTCTTGGGTGAGGGAAGTAACAAGAAGTCTGATGGAAGCTCCACTCCGGACCCTGCTGAAGCGGCAAGACGTTTCTTGGCCGGCGAGAGCCTTCGATTCGGAAACGAAAGCGCAGCCGCAAATCGATTCAAGATTAACGGCGGCTTTATCCAAAGCTTTGGCGCAAGTGCAGATTTCTGGTCGACAACTTATTTGAGTAAATAAAGGCGGACGGCTGGTGAATCGCCTGCCGCTGACACCTACAATATTTGGCTAGAGAGTATGTCCGTCACGTTGCTTGCCTAAATATGGCGATTTACCATTCGAAATTCCTTGGCCAAAGGTAAAAATCCTGTTAACCTTTTGACGATACGCTGCCGAAACGAAATCGCCTTTCAAGGATCTCAATGCGAGACGCGGACGTAAGGCGGGCGATCAAGTTGAAACTTGATGCCCTCCATAAAGACGATCCCTCGACACGCATCGTCGAGGAAATGGGTATTTGGGGATCGACAGTCCGTGTTGATATGGCTGTCATAAACGGTGAACTTGCTGGCTATGAGCTGAAGAGCAATGCCGACACCGTCCTTAGGCTTCCCTATCAGGCTGAGATTTACAGTAAGGTTTTCGACCGGATGACACTAGTTGTCGGTGACAAACTCGCCGACAAAGCTCTTCCCCTGATACCTGCATGGTGGGGGTGCACGATCGCAACCATGCATAATGACCAGATACGTCTCACGCTGAAGCGAAAAGGCCGCAAGAACCCGTCCGTTGACCCTAGCATAGTCGTCCAAATGCTGTGGCGGGAAGAGGCGATATCGGCCCTCGAAGCGCACGGCTTGGCGGATGGGTGGCGGACAAAGAGGTCCGCCGAAATAGCACACCGTCTTTTGACAAGCTTATCGCCGAAGCAGCTGGCCAATGAAGTCCGCAAGGCGCTGAAGGCCCGAATGAAGCTAGGGCAACTGGCTACGGGTAAGTTCGATATGTCTGTTGATGCCGTATGCGACCCAAGTGGCAGGGCTACCCGCTGAGGTCCCGGGTACACCTGCGATAGCATCGATGGTCTGATCGCCCCAGCAAACTGGCAATGGTACACGCTGAGGAAGCGCCACAATGGATGCAGCATAGCTGCGGTATTGTACGTCGCGGGGGACTGAACCGGGTCCTTTGGTTTTAACCCCATGGAAAATCTGAAACTGGCCGTGCGGAGTATATTTTGCGTTGATAGGCACAGGGCCAGGTATGTTGTCAGTGGAAGCATCAGGGCCCACCGTCGCGTAGTCTCCGAAGTGCAGGACGTAGCCAACGGGATGGGCGACAAGAGCCTGCCACAGATCAAGTTCCGCGCGTGCCAACATCGTTTGGCCAACTAGGTACCCGGTCAGCGTAGCTGGAATATTCCCACCAGCGACCGTTACAGAACGCCACGCTTGGGCCTGATGCAAATTCTGAAACACAGTGCGGGTAGCGGCGCCCAACGCCAGCGCAGTTCCGACACTGCCGCCAAGGTCAACGATCAAATCGGTTTGGGCTATCGGGCAGTACCAGTTGCCAACCAAGTTTGCGAGATTGGTCATTTCATTCAGCGTGACGCGCAACGCCGCGCCCCTATTGTCAGCCGCGATCATGCGTGTAACCGCTGAGTGATACGCCGGTGGCGCCAAGTACTTTACTGACGGCACAAGCGTGAGCCCCGCCGCATTTGCGCTTGCTCGAATGTTGTCAAGATGGTGGAACGCAGGTGTCCCCGGCAGATCGGAGACGTCGATGAATATCTTGCCATTCCCCCACGCGTCTCGGACCTGCTTAACGAATGCATCGGGCGCACTCAGTGGCGCGTTCTTCGGTGGTGTTTTCGGTGGTGCCTTGGGCGGCTTAGTATCGCCGTAGCTCAACTGGGATACCACAATAAGCGGAATAACGTTGGCGCGACCAGCTGGGCTAAGGTTACTCAGCGCCGAGCGTTCACCTTGCTTCCATCTTAGAATTGGACTGTAATTTACCATGCGAATCTCCCCCCGGTTTTCGCTCAACTTGTGAAAAAGTAACACACCAATTGCTCCATCGCCAGACAAGTCCTGACGAATATTTAACGTCCATCGCGGAAGCGCGATCTGGCTACTATTCCATTTATTTGCTAGTTGCACGCGAGTCGCTGCTGCTGATTTAGATTTCTGGGTATCCAATGAGTCCGAGCACATCCGCCAAGCAGCTTAGATTCCTTCAAGATATTACTCTTGCCTAGGCTCCATCGAAGCCTTCGATGTTTCTAACCCCGACCCTTCACCATGAGCCTGCGTTGTCATATCCTCTCCTCGGCTCGGGGAAGACATTATATGGGTTCCATCTCAGACACCGCCGCCGCGATCGGCCTCGCCATCGGTGGCGCCTTCGGCCTGGCCGGCACTTTTGTCGCCAGCGCTCCGCTGCGCGAAACGCTCTGGACGATCGACGGCGTGGCGCTCGTGGTGGCGACCGCGCTGCTAACGATGAAATACCAGCGGCTGGGCAATGACTGCGTCGCGGCCGGGTTCCTCACCTTCCTCGCCGGCGAGAGCCTGCTGCTGGCCGGCAATGCGGCGGGGCTGGAGGCCAGCGTTCCCTCCTATGTCGGCGGCATCTCGCTGTGGGCGGCTGCGCTCGTGCTGATCAGCGTGCCGAGCACCTTTGCCCTGTGGATGCGGCTCACCGGCCTCATCGCCGCCATCCTGTTTGTCGTGACGGTGGCCATGGTGCTGTGGGGGGCGCCCTTGCTGCCGACCTCGGCGCCTTTGCCCGCCGCCGGCTATCCGTTCCTGGTGCTGACCTTCATCGGCTGGATCTGGACCTTGCTGAAGTCCGGCCGATGAGGAGAGATGGCTGGCCGGCGTTGGAATTTCGTCCAACACCCCTCATCCGTCTCGGCGCTGCGCGCCGATCCACCTTCTCCCACAGGGAGGGCTTTGCACGGGGAGCGAAGTGGATTTCGGTGGTCAGTGAGGGCCTTTTTGAAGGCCGGCAGAGCGGTTTTCCGCGGCCCTTGCGGGGCCTTTGTCGGTTTAGGCAGCCATCCTGCCGGATTGTGGACGCACTCCTCCCTCATGTCCGCCTCTCATCGGGTGGATAGAGGACGCCAATCATGGTGCGCAGATTGTAAGCGCAGGCGGCCAGTATGCACTGCGTGCGGTTGGTGGCGAGGTTGAAGAAGCGCAGGCGTCGCATGCCGTAACGCTCCTTGAACACGGCGAAAGGCCGCTCCACTGCCGCCCGCACCTTGGCGATCAGCCGGTTGCGCAGCTTGTGGCGCGGCGGCAACTCGGGGTGATGCTTGTTGGGCCGCCGCATCAGCCGGTCCTTAATGTTGGCGGCGGCGAGCCGGGCATGGCGGGCGTGGGTGTAATAGGCTTGATCGCCATAGGCCGCCTTCTCGTCGCCGCAGATCAACTGGTCGGCCGGCTCGGTGTCGGTGACCGAGGCGTCGCTCGCCTCGACACGCCGGATCAAGGTGTGCTCCTGGTCGACGCCGATGTGCATCTTGTAGCCGAAGGTGCTCTTCTTGCCCTTCTTGCCCCAACGCGCATCCTTGTCGGCCGACGGCTTGACCGGACCTTGGTGGCCCTTTTTCGGCTGCTTGGGCGGACGGCCACGAGCCTGCAGGAACGTGGCATCGACCAAGGTGCCGCGCTTGACGATCAGGCCCTTCTCCTCCAGCTGACGGTTGATCTCCTCAAAGACCTTGTCGATCAGTCGCTCACGCGTCAGCTCCTCGCGGAAGCGCCACAGTGTCGAATGGTCGGGCGTGCGGTCCGAAAGGCTGAAACCGGCAAAGCGGCGGAACGACAATCGGTCCCGGATCTGCGCCTCAAGCGCCGGATCGCTCAGCCCATGCCACATGCCCAGCAAAAGACAGCGCACCAGCGGTTCCGCCGGATAGCTGGTGTTGCCCGAGCCAGGACCGCTGCGCTGACCCAGCAATGTTCGGATCGGCGCCCAGTCCAGTTCCTTCGATACTAGGTCGAAAATCGTCTCATCCGACGCCGCCAGACCGTCCGCCAGACTCAACTGACCCAAAACACGATCCGCCATCCCGAATCTCCCTGCTCCAACCTTCACCACAGAATCACCGTTCGGCTTCTGTGCAAAGGTCTCACAGGGGGAGAAGGGAAGAGCGCGCACTGCCAGCTTGACGCCGTCCTGACCCTCGCCATAGCGTAGTCCGACAGGAGACCCCACCCATGGCAGGCACGGTCGAAGGCGAAAAAATCGATGTCGGCTTTTCCGGCCGGCGCTGCATCCATTCGCGCAACTGCGTGCTGGGCGATCCGCATGTCTTCGTGCCCAACGCGAAGGGCCAGTGGATACATCCCGAGGCGGCCAGCGTCGAGAAGATCGTGGCGATCGCCGAAAGCTGCCCATCGGGCGCCATCACCTATGTCAGGAAGGATGGCGGCCCGCAGGAAAAGCCACCGGTGGTCAACACCGTGCGCATCAGGGAAAACGGCCCGCTGGCGGTGCATGCCGAGATCGTGCTGAATGGCGAAACGTTTTATCGCGCCACGCTCTGCCGCTGCGGTGCCTCGGAGAACAAGCCGTTCTGCGACGGCAGCCACACCAAATCAGGCTTTGCCGCCACCGGCGAGCCGGCGCTGAAGGACACGCCGGCGCTGGACGCGCGGAACGGCCCGCTGACGGTGACGCCGACCACCAACGGCCCGCTCAAGCTCGAGGGCAATCTCGAAATCGTCACCGGCACCGGCCACACGGTCGACCGCACGACGCGCACCTTCCTCTGCCGCTGCGGCCATTCGGCCAACAAGCCGTTCTGCGATGGCAGCCACAAGCGGGAGGGGTTTGTCGGGTAGGTTGACGCTGGAATCTCCCCCCTTGAGGGGGAGATGGCCGGCAGGCCAGAGGGGGTCGTCTCGCGTGGAGCGCCGACTTCTTCTTTCGCCCTATAAGAGCCTGGCACTTCACGCGAAGCGACCCCCTCTGTCGCCTTCGGCGACATCTCCCCCTCAAGGGGGGAGATTAGGCGCTTGGCCCAGCGCTCGTGGCTTTATCCGCCGGTCCGTATCGGCTAAGGGGCGGGGACGAAATTCGCCGGATCGCTGCCAGAAAATGACCACCAAGCCCAAATCCACCCCCCTGTTCCTCGGCATCGACACCGGCGGCACCTATACCGACGCCGTGCTGTGGTCGGAGGCCGGCGGCCCAAGCGGAAAAGTGCTGGCCAAGGCCAAGGCGCTGACCACGCGCCACGACCTCGCGGTCGGCATATCGAGCGCGGTCGATGCGGTGCTGCAAAAAGCCGGCACCGACCCTGCCGCGATCAAACTGGTGTCGATGTCGACGACGCTTGCCACCAATGCGCTCGTCGAGGGCCAGGGCGGGCGCGTGGCGCTGGTGATGATCGGCTTTTCCGAAGGCGATCTTGCCCGCGATGGGCTGAAGGCGGCGCTCGGCACCGATCCTGTCGTGTTCTGCCCCGGTGGCCATGATGTCCACGGCAATGCGGCAAAACTCGACCTGTCTGGGCTGGAGGCGGCGCTGCCGGAACTCGGCGCCTCGGTGTCCGGCTTTGCCGTCTGCGCCTATTTCGCCACCCGCAACCCGGCGCATGAGCTTGCCGCTCGCGACCTGATCCGCGAAAAGACCGGCCTGCCGGTCACCGCCAGCCACGAGCTTTCGGCCAAGCTCGGCGGTCCGCGCCGGGCGCTGACGACGCTGCTCAACGCCCGGCTGATCTCGATGATCGACCGGCTGGTGGCAGCGACTGAAGGTTTTCTTGTCGCGCGCAAGATCGCCGCACCGCTGATGGTGGTGCGCGGCGATGGCGCCCTGGTCTCGGCGGCCTTCGCCCGCCAGCGGCCGATCGAGACGATTCTTTCAGGTCCGGCCGCCAGCCTGGTTGGCGCCCGCCACATGACCGGCCTCGACAATGCAGTCGTCTCCGACATCGGCGGCACCACCACCGATGTCGCTGTGCTCGACGGGGGCCGCCCCAGGCTCGATCCGGAAGGCGCCACCGTCGGCGGTTTCCGCACCATGGTCGAGGCCGTCGCCATGCGCACTTTTGGGCTCGGCGGCGATTCCGAAGTGGCGCTCGAAGATGGCGCGCTCAACCCAAAAATCCTGCTCGGGCCGCGCCGCCTGGTGCCGCTGGCGCTGGCCGGCATGATGCATGGCGAAGTCGTCGCATCAGAGCTCGAACGCCAGCTGCGGGCGCCGAACCCCGGCCGCATGGATGGTCGCCTGGCGATCAGGACCGGCGTGCCGGAGCGGCTGGCCGCGGGCCTGACCGGCGCCGAAGCCAAGCTTTACGAGATGATCGGTGCTGTGCCCCTCGCCGTCGACAGGCTTTTGACCTCGAATGCCCAGAACGCCACCTTGAACCGGCTGGTGTCGCGCGGGCTGGTGCATGTCGCCGGCTTCACGCCGTCGGATGCTGCCCATGTGCTGGGCAAGCAGGCGAATTGGGATGCGGCAACGGCCCGGCTCGGCGCCGAGCTGTTTGCCCGCAAGCGCGACGGGCGGGGACAGTCGATCGCCGCCTCGCCGGAGGCTATATCGGAACGGGTGCTGACCACACTGACTCGCCTGTCAGCGGAAGTCGTCCTCGAAACCGCCTTTGCCGAGGACGGGTTAGACGGCGCGGCGACCGTCGCCCATGCGCTGGTCCAGCGCGCCGTCGATGCCCATCCCGGCATTGCCCGCCTCAGTGTCGCGCTCGACCGTCCGGTGATCGGCCTCGGCGCCTCGGCGCCGCTGCATTATGCCGGCTTGCCTCCGCTCATCGGCAACGGCTGCGTCGTGCCGGAGGATACCGATGTCGCCAACGCGCTCGGCGCGGTCGTCGGCCAGGTCAGGGTCTCGGCGGAGGCGCGCGTCAGCCAGCCCAAGGAAGGGCTGTTTCGCGTCGCCTCCGGCGAAACCGTGCGCGATTTCAATGACGAGGCGGCGGCGATCGCGGCGGCGGAAACCGACGTCCGCGCCATTGCCGCCGGGCGGGCCAGGGACGCCGGCACCGACAGCGCCGAGATCGAAATCGCCACCGAATTCCGCGTCTCGACCGTCGAAGCCCAGCGCATGTTCATCGAGGCGCATGTAGTGGCGGTGGCGTCGGGAAGGCCAAGGATTGCGGTGTGAGCGCGTAATCTCCCCCCTCGAGGGGGAGATGTCGCCGAAGGCGACAGAGGGGGTCGCCGCGCGTGCAGCGCTACTTCCTTCTGTCGCAGGAGGCCGAGCCCGGTCGGACCGACCCCCTCTGGCCTGCCGGCCATCTCCCCCTCAAGGGGGGAGATTGGCAGCTTCGCCGACTTCGAAAATCTTCCCCTTCACCCTAAGCTGAATTGACCGTGCTACCCTGACATGCCAAAGGCCCGGCCAAAGCCTTTCATCTTGGAGAAGCCCTGATGACCGATCGCGTCGAAATCGCCGGATTGCGGATTGCCCGCGAGCTTTATGATTTCGTCGTGAACGAGGCGCTGCGGGGCACCGGCATTGCCGCCAACGCCTTCTGGACCGGCTTCTCGGCCATCGTGCACGATCTTTCGCCGAAGAACCGGGCGCTGCTGGAAAAGCGCGATGCCCTGCAGGATCAGATCGACCGCTGGTATCGCGACAATGGCGCGCCCAGCGACATGGAAGCCTACAAGGCGTTCCTCAAGGAGATCGGCTATCTCGTGCCGGAGGGGCCGGCCTTCTCCGTCGCGACGGAAAATGTCGACCCGGAAATCTCGGTGGTTGCCGGGCCGCAGCTGGTGGTGCCGGTGATGAACGCGCGCTATGCGCTGAACGCCGCCAACGCGCGCTGGGGTTCGCTCTATGACGCGCTCTACGGCACCGACGCTATCCCCGAGACCGACGGCGCCGATAGGGGCGGGAAGTTCAATCCCGTGCGCGGCGCCAAGGTCATTGCCTGGGCGAAGGGTTTTCTCGACGAGTCGGTGCCGGCCACCTCGGGAAAATGGGCTGGGGTGAACGGGCTTTCGGTTGCCCACGGCATGTTGCGGCTGGGCGAGGGCGCCGGCGCCACCACGCTTGCCGACCCAAAACAGTTTGCCGGCTATCGCGGCGATGCCGACAATCCCGAAGCCGTCCTGCTCACCGGGAATGGCCTGCATATCGAGATCGTCATCGACCGCAGCAACCAGATCGGCAAGACCGATCCGGCCGGCATTGCCGACGTCGTGCTGGAATCGGCGCTGACCACCATCCAGGACTGCGAGGATTCGGTCGCGGCAGTCGATGCGCAGGACAAGGTCGTGGTCTACCGCAACTGGCTCGGCCTGATGAAGGGCGACCTTGCCGAGGAGATCACCAAGGGCGGCAAGACGTTTACGCGAAAACTCAATCCCGACCGCTCTTACACCGCGCCCGATGGCGGCGCGCTGACGCTGCCCGGCCGCTCGCTGATGCTGATCCGCAACGTCGGCCACCTCATGACCAATCCGGCGATCACAGACCGCGACGGCAACGAGGTGCCGGAAGGCATCATGGATGCGACGATGACGGCGCTGATCGCGCTGCATGATGTCGGGCCGAACGGACGCCGGCAAAACTCCCGCGCCGGCTCGATGTATGTCGTAAAGCCCAAGATGCACGGGCCGGAGGAAGTCGCCTTCGCCGTAGAGATCTTCGACCGCGTCGAGGCGCTGCTGGAGATGCCAGCGAATACCATCAAGATGGGCATCATGGACGAGGAGCGGCGCACCACCGTCAACCTCAAGGAGGCGATCCGCGCCGCCAAAGACCGCGTCGTCTTCATCAACACCGGCTTCCTCGACCGCACCGGTGACGAGATCCACACCTCGATGGAAGCCGGCCCGATGATCCGCAAGGGCGACATGAAGCAGGCTGCCTGGATTGCCGCCTACGAAGCCTGGAATGTCGATACCGGGCTGGAATGCGGGCTGGCCGGCCGCGCCCAGATCGGCAAGGGCATGTGGGCGATGCCCGATCTGATGGCGGCGATGCTGGCGGAGAAGATCGCTCACCCCAAGGCCGGCGCCAACACCGCCTGGGTGCCATCGCCGACGGCGGCGACGCTGCACGCCACTCACTATCACAAGGTCGATGTTCATGCCGTCCAAGTGGCGCTGAAGAGCCGGCCCAAGGCAAAGCTCGACGACATATTGTCGGTGCCGGTCGCGGTGCGGCCGAACTGGTCTCAGGCAGACATCCAGAAGGAGCTCGACAACAACGCCCAAGGCATTCTGGGCTATGTTGTGCGCTGGATCGACCAGGGCGTCGGCTGCTCGAAAGTGCCTGACATCAACGATGTCGGCTTGATGGAGGACCGCGCCACGCTGCGCATTTCCTCGCAGCATATCGCCAGCTGGCTGCATCATGGCGTCTGCACCTCGGATCAGGTGATGGAGACGATGAAGCGCATGGCAGCGATCGTCGACCGCCAGAACGAAGGCGACCCGCTCTACCAGCCGATGGCGCCGGACTTCGACAAGTCCATCGCCTTCCTCGCCGCCTGCGACCTCGTCTTCAAGGGCCGGGTCCAGCCCAACGGCTACACCGAGCCGGTGCTGCACGCGCGGCGATTGGAGCTGAAGGCGAAAGAGCAGGCCTGAGCGAAGCGTCCCCTCCCCCTTGAGGGGAGGGTGGCCCAAAGGGCCGGGTGGGTCCTGCGTGAAGTGCGCCGACGGCTACGCCCTCTCCTTCAGCAGTCGGTGGGCAGCCTTACTTCCAAAGAAAATGCCCGTTCCAACGCACGCAGAACGAACCCACCAGGCGTCATAGCCGGTTAACCAAATGAGCAATAAGACGAGAAGGCTGACAGCACCGGCGACAAGTGCACCCACGGCGAGAGCCACCGCTGGGGATCGAGTTGGTCTGTCTAGTGGCATATTTCTTATCCAGGTCGCGTCGAGCATCCCATCTCCCGGGCCGGTTCTCGGCCTCTCCTTGTATCACGCCGCCTGCGCCATTCGCTCCGAGCTCTTGCGGTAGGAAATCGCCTCGGCCAGATGAATGCGCCCGACCGTCTCGCTGGCCTCGAGATCGGCCAGCGTCCGCGCCACTTTCAAAACGCGGTGGTAGGCCCGCGCGGAAAAGCCGAGTTTCTCGCTGGCATCCCTGAGCAGCGCCAGGCCTGATGCATCCGGCATCGCGATCTCCTCGATGACGGAGGGCGAGCAATGCGCGTTGGTGGTGGCGGAGGTCGCGCCGTGCCGCTCGAAACGCTCGCGCTGGATCGTGCGGGCGCGGGCCACGCGCAGCGCCACCGCAGCACTTTTCTCCGCCCGGTCCGGCCGGATCAGATCGCTGGCCGAGACCGCCGGCACCTCGATCCTGAGGTCGATGCGGTCGAGCAGCGGGCCGGAAATGCGCGCCTGGTAATCGGTGCGGCAACGGTCGCCGCGCAGGCAGCGATAGCCCGGCTCGCCGGCCATGCCGCAGCGGCACGGGTTCATCGCCGCGACCAGTTGGATGCGCGCCGGATAGGTGACGCGATGATTGGCGCGGGCGATCATGCAGTCGCCGGTCTCCAGCGGCTGGCGCAGCGCATCGAGCGCCTGCGGCGAGAATTCGGGAAACTCGTCGAGGAACAGCACGCCGTGATGGGCAAGCGACGCCTCGCCCGGCCGCACGCGCAGGCCACCGCCGACCATCGCCGCCATCGAAGCCGAATGGTGCGGCGCGCGGAATGGCCGCCGGTCGGTCAGTTTTCCCTCACCGAGTTCGCCGGCCACCGACGCGATCATCGAGACTTCGAGCAACTCCCTCGGCGCCAGCGGCGGCAGGATCGACGGCAGCCGCTGCGCCAGCATCGATTTTCCCGACCCCGGCGGTCCGATCATCAGCAGGTTGTGGCCGCCGGCCGCCGCCACTTCCAGTGCCCGCTTGGCGGTCTCCTGGCCCTTGATGTCGGCCAGATCAGGCAGATCGCGCGCCGAGACATGGATGCCGGCTTCCGGCCGCGACAGAACCTGCGTGCCGCGAAAATGATTGGCGATGGCGATCAGGCTGCGCGGCGCCAGAATGTCGAAATCCTTGCCGGCCCAGGCCGCTTCCGGTCCGCAGGCGAAAGGGCAGATCAGGCCTTTGCCCTCGGCATTGGCGCCGATCGCCGCCGGCAGCGCGCCGGCCACCGCGGCGATAGTGCCGTCGAGCGACAGCTCGCCAAGCACGACATAGCCGGCCAGCATGTCGCCCGGAATGGCGCCAAGCGCCGCCATCAGGCCGAGCGCGATCGGCAGGTCGTAATGGCTGCCTTCCTTGGGCAGGTCGGCCGGCGCCAGATTGACGGTAACCTTCTTCGACGGCATCGACAGGCCGGACGCATGCAGCGCCGCCTGCACCCGCTCGCGGCTTTCGGCCACCGCCTTGTCGGCGAGGCCGACGATGTGCATGTTGACCTTGCCCGGCGCGATCATCACCTGCACGTCGACCGGCACGGCCTCGATGCCCTGGAAAGCCACCGTGCGGACCCGCGCAACCATTTTTTCACCCCGGATGCAGGCTTGCCCAAGCCTCTGCGATCATGCCGCGAACGGCTTCACCAGAGACAACCACAGATTTACGGCCAAGGCAAGAACATTAGGGGAACAGACAAATACCATTGCTGCCAGGAAGTTGCGTCAGAGTTGCGGGCTCGAAATGCGCCTGGGAAGGCTACTTGCGCTTGCCCTCGACCGCATCCCAGAACAGGCTCGCAATATCGGCGCCGCCGAAGCGTTTTACCTCGCGCACGCCGGTCGGCGACGTCACGTTGATCTCGGTCATGTAGTCGCCGATCACGTCGATGCCGACGAGGATAAAACCGCGCTCCTTCAGCGACGGGCCGATGCGGGCGCAGATCTCGCGCTCGCGCGCCGTCAGTTCGGTTTTTTCGGCGCGGCCGCCGACATGCATGTTGGAGCGTGAATCATGCTCGGCCGGCACCCGGTTGATGGCGCCGACCGGCTCGCCGTCGATCAGGATGATACGCTTGTCGCCCTTGCGCACGTCCTTCAGATAACGCTGCACGATGTAGGGCTCGCGGAACATCTGGCCGAACATCTCGAGCAGCGAGGCGAGGTTGCGGTCGGCCTCGTGCAGATGGAAGATGCCGGCGCCGCCATTGCCGTAGAGCGGCTTGACGATGATGTCGCCGAACTCCTTGCGGAAGGCGGCGACCTCCAGCGGATCCTTGGTGATCAGCGTTTCCGGCATCAGGTCGGGAAACTCGGTGACGAAGATCTTTTCCGGGCTGTTGCGCACCCAGGCCGGGTCGTTGACCACCAGCGTCTTAGGATGGATACGCTCAAGTATGTGCGTCGTGGTGATGTAATTCATATCGAAGGGCGGATCCTGCCTGAGCAGGACGACGTCCATCTCCGACAGGTCGGTGCGCACTTCTTCGCCGAGCGAATAGTGATCGCCTTTCTCATCGCGGACCTGCATTGCCTCGATGCGGGCAAACACCTTGCCGCCGCGCAGCGACAGCCGGTCGGGCGTATAGTGGAACAGCTGGTGACCGCGGCGCTGCGCTTCCAGCGACAGCGCAAACGAGGTGTCGCCGGCAATCGAGACGGTGGAGATGTGGTCCATCTGGACGGCGATTTTCAATTTCATGGCGGCTCTCCGGCGCACTTGGAGCGACGTGCGTCCATTTGGACGCACAAAGTACGCTCCAACACTTTGAATCTATCCATCGTGCTTTCCGAAAATCGATTCCGCTTTTCGGGCCGATGCATCGACCACAGCGATATATGGAACTCGGCGCCTTCTGCCAATCGGCCCAAGACCTATATCGACCAAGACTATATGGGGCCGCGCTTCGCTTGGCGCACCCTTCACCGATCGAAGACCAGCCTGGAATAACCGAGGAAGGAGAGCGCCATCGCGACCAGCGAGGCGATGGCAAGTGCCGTCAGCGGTGGCATTGCCGGCAGCGCCATCAGGATGGCGCAATAGGCGAGGTAATTGACGATGCTGGTGGCGATGCCGACGCCGCCATAGCGTGCGCCCTCTTGCGCGATGCCGCGGCTCGACGGCGAGAAGGTCAGGTGGCGGTTGATGGCCCAGGTGACGGACAGCGCAAAGCCGATCGAGACGACACGTGCGACGAAGGGTCCAAGCTGCGTGAAGGCCAGCAGAAGCCACAGCGCCGCCGCGTCGACGACGAAACCGACGCCGCCGGCAAAGATGAAGCGGACGAGGCGTTTCACAACAGAGCCTAGGCCGCCCGTGGGGTCTTGCCCGGTCCGGTCTTCAAGGTCGCGGTCGCGCCTGCGCGTTCGCGCTCGACCCGGCCGGAAGGCATCGACAGATAGAAGATGCGCTTCTGCTCGGCCCGGCCGCGCGATACCGAATCGAGGATCAGGCCGGTCACCGCCGCCAGCATCGACAGAAGCAGCAGGCCGACCGACAGCACCCAGGTCGGCATGCGTGGGACAAGGCCGGTTTCGACGAACTCGATCAGCACCGGCATCATCAGGAACAGGCTCGATGCCAGGAAGAGCACCGCGAAGGCGCCGAAAAAGCGCAGCGGCTGCGTCTCCTTCATCAGCATGGCGAACATCCACAGGATCTTCGCGCCGTCGCGATAGGTCGACAGTTTCGACGAGGAGCCCTCCGGCCGGCGGCCATAGTCGAGCCCGATCTCGCTGACCGGCAATTTGAGCTGCGAGGCGTGGACCGACATTTCGGTCTCGATCTCGAAGCCGCCGGAGACGGCGGGAAAGCTCTTGACGAAGCGCCTGGTGAAGGCGCGGTAGCCGGAGAAGATGTCGGTGAACTCGCTGCCGAACAGCCATTTGTAGAGGCGATTGAAGACGCTGTTGCCGAAGGCATGGCCAGTCCTGCCGGCATCGTCGGTGACGCCTCGCCTTGTCCCGACCACCATGTCGGAGCGCTCGGTGAGCAGCGTGTTGATCAGTTGCGGCGCGTCCTCCGGCGCATAGGTGCCGTCGCCGTCGGCCATCAGATAGATGTCGGCTTCGATGTCGGCGAACATGCGGCGCACCACATTGCCCTTGCCCTGGCGCGGCTCGCGGATGACGGTAGCGCCGGCCGCGCGGGCTCGGAGCGCCGTCAGATCGCGCGAATTGTTGTCATAGACATAGATCGCGGCCGTAGGCAGGGTTTCGCGAAAACGCCGCACCACGTCCGCGATCGTCAGCTCCTCGTTGTAGCAAGGCAGAAGCACGGCGATGGCGGGTTCGTAGCGAACTTCTTGCGGCATTTTCGTCTCCGGATGCCTTGGCCCGGGTCCTTGGCCGTGCTGAATGCCGGCCTGCTCGGGCGCCTTTACTATTTATTGAAGCCGTTAAGGCTAGGTTTAAGTTGCCCCATATTCCTTCCAAAGGTCATAGAATGAGCATAGCCAAGCATGGCGCCTCCATTTGGAGGTCCGAAATCGTGCTGGCGCTGCTTGCCACGCTGGTGGCGTTCGCCGTCAATGCCTGGGCCGGATTCCCCCAATTGACCAACGCCCACGGCGACAACGACAATTTGCTGCGTTTGGTCGAGGTTCGCGACTTTCTGGCCGGCCAGGGCTGGTTCGATCTGCACCAGTACAGGATGGGGCTCGAAGGCGGCTTCGTCATGCACTGGTCGCGGCTGGTCGATGCGCCGATCGCCGCCATCATTCTTGCAGCGACGGCCCTGACCGGCAGCATGGCTCTGGCCGAGAACGTCGCGCAAGTGCTGTGGCCGGCGCTGCTCTTCTGCCTCGCGGTGTTTTTCATCACCCGCGCGGCGCGCAATTTCGCCGGTGAGGCCGCCGTGCTGCCCGCTGTCGTCGTCGGCGCGGCGGCGTTGCACTTCATAGGCATCTTCTCGCCGGGCGCGCTTGATCATCACAATGTTCAGCTCACGCTGACCATAGCCAGCCTCAGCCTGCTGCTTGAAGCCACCATGCGCGGGCCGGCAGCGCTGTTCTCCGGCGTGTGCGCCGCGCTGATGCTGGCTGTCGGCATGGAAACTGCCCCCTATGTCGCCACCATCGGCGCCTGCGTCGCGCTCCTGTTCGCTTTTGACGCAAATGGCGAAAGACGGATCGCTAGGGACTTCGGCGTCGGTTTTGCCGGCGCTTCCGCTCTCGTCTTTGTCACCACTGTTCCCGTCTCCGCCTGGAGCCAGGCGCAATGCGATGCCTTCTCGACCGTGCAGTTCGTCGTCGCCGTGTTGGCCGGAACCGGCCTTGCGGCGATAGCCTCGATCGAGGCCGGCGGCCGCACGCGCCGGCTGGTGTCGCTTGGCATCCTTGCGCTCGCGCTGGGCACGGTCGTTATGGTGTTGTTCCCGCAATGCCTGGCGGCTCCCTACGCGAACCTCGATCCGCGCCTCAAGGAGCTGTGGCTCGATCACGTCGACGAAGCGCAGTCGCTGTTCAACCTTGTCGCCCAGGACCCGGCCAGGGTGGCGGCGCGCTATGTCACGCCGGCCGTCGCGCTCGTCCTGATGGCGCTTCGCTTTGGCCGTGGCGGTTGGCGGCGGCAGGACAGTCTTGTCGGCGCGCTGCTTGTCGTGGCGTTCGTCGTCAGTGCCTGGCAGGTGCGCGGCTCGACATTCTCGGTCGCGCTGGCGGTCATCCCGCTTTCCGCCTGGATCGCCAGTTGGCGTCAGCGGGCGGAGACCAGTCATTCGAGCAGCGTGGCGCTGCGCATGGCCGCGGTCTGGCTCGTCTCGGTGAATGCCGTGTGGACGGGCGCCGCGGCAGCGGCCGCGGTGGCGTTCGAAGCCGATAAGACGGCGGCCAATGACAGCGGTGCCGACATGGCCTGCCAGCGCCAGGCCTCCTTTGCAGCGCTTGGCGGTGTGCCGGACACCACGGTGCTGGCGATTTCCAATCTCGGGTCGCCGATCCTCGCCTATTCCGGGCATCGCGTCTTCGCCGGGCCCTATCACCGCAACATCGCCGGAGATCTGCTTGCGCTCGACACCTTCCTGGGGTCATCCACCGCTGCCAGGACGGTCGTGGCAACGCATCATGTCGGCCTCGTCGCGGTTTGTCGTGGCAATGCGGAAAGCGAGCTTCTCGCCGCCAAGGCGCCTCAGGGCTTTCTTGGCGGGCTGATGCGCGGCAACGTGCCGGAATGGCTCGAGCCGGTCGCGCCAGTCAGAGCAGGTTCCCTCGAGCTGTACCGCGTTCGGCTCGACCGCTGAAACGGTTCTTCACCTGTGAAAGAAATCGGTTTGGGATATGGTTCCTAAAGGGTTTGCTGCCAGCCTCGAAATATTCCGACCTAACAGGGTTACCGATGCAAACGACGTTTGGCACCGGGCAAGCAACCGGGGAAAGCACGGATCTGGCCTTTACCGATCCGTTGACCGGGCTTGGCAATCATCGCCGCTTCTTCGACAAGGTCGACCGCCTGATCAGCGACCGCGCCGACGATCCGGCGCCGTTCACCGTCGGCATCCTCGACCTTGATGGCTTCAAGCCGATCAACGACCTGTTCGGACACAAGGCCGGCGACGAGATCCTGATCCAGGCGGCGATGCGGCTGCGCGCTTCGATGGACAGCCATTCCACAGTCTGCCGCATCGGCGCCGACGAATATGCCTTCCTCTATCCGATGGTGTTCAGCGAGGAGGCGGCGGCCGAAAAGTCGCGAATGCTGATCGAGATCCTGTCGGCACCCTATGATGTCGGCGAACGCACTGCCAGGCTTTCGGCCTCGGTCGGCTGCTCGATGTTCTATTCGGGCGACGAGACCACCGAAATTCTGGTCGGCAAGGCCGAGACGGCGCTGTACCATGCCAAGCGTTCGGGCCGCGGACGGGTGGTCGTCTATAGCAGAGAGATGGAAGAAGCGGCCAAGCGCGTCACCCGCATCGAGCAGGCGCTGCGCCGGGCCGTCTCGGCCGGCGAGGTCGAGCCGCATTTCCAGCCCATCGTCGATCTTAGGACCCGCCGCATCATCGGCTTCGACCCGCGCCGGCTGGAGATCGAGATCACCGAAACCGGCCTGATGAACGATCCGGCCTCGGCCGAAAAGATCGTCGAGAATCTGCGCCGCGTCGGCATCCGCGTCGCGCTCGATGATTTCGGCACCGGCCAGTCCTCGCTCGGGCGTCTGCGCGAATTTCATTTCGACAAGCTCAAGATCGACCGGGCCTTCGTCTCCTCCATTCTCGACGACCGCCCGTCCGAACACATCATCCGGGCGATCCTGGCCATGTGCGAGGGGCTCGGCATGGACGTGGTCGCCGAAGGTATCGAGCAGGAAGCGCAGGCCGAGCGCCTTGTCCAGTTCGGCTGCGCCGGTGGGCAAGGGTTTCTGTTCGGCAGGCCGGTCGATGCCGACGCCACGCTCGGCTATCTCAGAGATTCCTTCCGCGGCGCGTTGCGCGCCAAGGCAATCTGACGACCGGCCGCGCTGCCGCAGCGGCGCAGCCTTCTTTTTGTCAGACATAAGCCGTAAGAATCCGTTTTTCGCCCTTGCTCCCTGGACCGGGCTGGCTAGGATGCGCGCCGGCCAGACCACAGCCCCGTGCGTCCGTTTGGGACGCGCCAAGGACGCTGCCGCACTTTGACTTTGTGGAGAAAAAAATGATGCCATCGGCGCGCTTTGCCGACCTTGAAGGCGCTTCGGTGCTGATCACCGGCGGCGGCTCCGGCATCGGCGCGGCGTTGACGGAGGGTTTTGCACGCCAGGGGGCGAAGGTCGCCTTCATCGACATCGCTGACGGCCCGAGCCTGGCGCTGGCCGACCGCATCGAGAAGGATCTCGGCCGGCGACCCCTCTATCTCAACACAGACATACGCGACATCGAGGCGCTGCGGGCTTCTGCCGCCAAGGCGGCCGAAGCGCATGGCGACGTCACCGTGCTGGTCAACAATGCAGCACTTGACGAACGCCACGCGGTGGAAGACGTCACGGTGGAATTCTGGGACAACAATCAGGCGATCAATCTGCGTCCGCATTTCTTCTCCGCCCAAGCGGTGGCGCCGGGCATGAAGCGGGCCGGCGGCGGCTCGATCATCAACTTCACGTCGACGTCGTTTCTCATCAACCACCCCGACATGCCGGCCTATACCGCGGCCAAGGCCGGCATCGTCGGCCTGACCAAGGGCCTTGCCGGCAAGCTCGGCGCCGACGGCATTCGCGTCAATGCGATCGCACCCGGCTGGGTGATTACGGAGCGGCAGAAGGAACTCTGGGTCACCGAACAGGCGCTCGCCGCCCATGTCGCCAAGCAATGCATCAAGCAGGTAATGCAGCCGGATGACATCGTCGGCACGGTGCTGTTCCTGGCGTCGGACGCTTCGCGGATGCTGACCGCCCAGATGCTGATCGTCGACGGGGGCTTCCTGTGAACCCAGGATCCCCGAGCAAAGCACCCTCTGTCGCCGCCGTGGATTGGGGCACCACCCGTCTCAGGGTCTGGCTGGTCGATGAGGCCGGAAAAATCCTTGCCGAGCGCCGCGGCGACGACGGGCTGATCACTGCGCAAGCCACCGGCTTTTCGACCATCCTCGAAGGACATCTGGCGGCGATGGGCGCGCCGGAAGCGATGCCCGTCATCATCTGCGGCATGGCCGGCTCGCGCCAGGGCTGGCTCGAGGCGCCCTATGTCACCGTGCCGGCGCCGATCGGCGCCATTTTGGCCGGTGCGGCGCGCATTCCGGGCCAGCGCCGCGACATCCGCATCGTGCCGGGCCTTGCCCAGCGCCAGGCCGACGCGCCCGACGTCATGCGCGGCGAGGAAACGCAGCTTGCCGGCGCTGGTTTGCCGGCAAAGGGTCGCCATCTCGTCTGCATGCCCGGCACCCATTCGAAATGGGTGCTGGTCGAGGACGGCGCCGTTACAGGTTTCGGCACCTGGCCAACCGGCGAGCTGTTTTCGGTGCTGGCGGCGCATTCGATCCTGCGCCATTCGCTGGGCGAGCAGCCCAAGCCGGTCGCATCAGGAAATCCGTTTTTCCGGCGCTGGTGCGAGCAAGCGCTGGCCGACGGCGGCGATGTCACGTCGAGACTATTCTCGATCCGTGCCGCGGGCCTGCTGCAGGACCTGAAACCCAACGATGCCGCTGCTTGCCTGTCCGGCCTGCTGATCGGCGGCGAGATCGCCTCTGCCAGCCACCGCTATGGGAAAGGCGCTGCGTCGGTCGTGCTGATTGCTTCCGGCGCGCTCGGCGCTCTCTACGCTGAAGCGCTCGGCCTTGCCGGACTTGCGGTCGAGACTGTCGACGCCGACGAGGCAGTGCGTGCCGGCCTGATCGAGGCCGCGCGCGAAAATGGCATGATTGCCGGAAGCGGAGTTGTAGCATGACCGAGACCGCACCGTTTCCGAAGCTCGGGCGGGGCCTTGTCGCCATCCTGCGCGGCCTCAAGCCGGACGAGGCGGTGGCCATTGGCCGGGCAATCTTCGAGGCCGGCATCGAAGCGATCGAAGTGCCGCTCAATTCGCCGGACCCTTTTGCCTCGATCGCAAAGATCGTGCAGGCGCTGCCGGCGACGGCGCTGGTCGGTGCAGGAACCGTACTGACAACAGCCGATGTTGACGGATTGCACAAGGCGGGCGGCCGGCTGCTGGTCAGCCCCAACATCGATGCCGAGGTCATGGACCGCGCGATGAATTACGGCATGGTGACGATGCCCGGCGTGTTCACGCCGACCGAGGCCTTCCAGGCGCTCCGGCTCGGCGCCTCGGCGCTGAAATTCTTCCCGGCCAGCGTGCTTGGCGCGACGGGCATCGCCGCGATGCGCGCGGTTTTGCCGGCAGAGACGCTGGTCGGCGCGGTCGGCGGTGTTTCAGAGAAGGACTTTGCCGGCTACAAGGCGGCCGGCGTCAGCGTCTTCGGCCTCGGCTCCAGCCTGTTCAAGCCTGGCATGAGCGTCGAAGAGGTGGCCGCGCGGGCCCGTGCTGCCACCGTAGCCTGGGATGCGGCGTTTGGAGCGGCAGGATGAGGGAAACCATCGTTTCTGTTTTTTCCGACCATGTCTGCCAGCTCGGTGAGGGACCGAGCTATGACCCAGCCACCGACACGCTTTACTGGTTCGACATCGTCAATGGCCAGCTTCTGGAAAAACGCCTGTCCGGCGGCGCGGTCAAAATCCACGAGCTTGGCCAGATGGCCAGCGCGATAGCCATTATCGACGACAGCAGGCAGTTGATCGCCACCGAAACCGGCCTGCACGTCCGCGACGTGGCGACCGGCAAGATGACGCTGCACACGGCGATCGAGGCCGACAACCCGGTGACGCGCTCGAACGATTCGCGCGTCCACCCCTGCGGCGCCTTCTGGATCGGCACCATGGGCAAGGGCGAGGAAAAGGCCGCCGGCTCGATCTACTGGTTCTCTAGGGGGGAGTTGCGCCGGCTTTACTCGGACATCACCGTGTCGAACTCTATCTGTTTTTCCGAAGACGGAACGACCGCCTACTACACCGATACCAGCACCGGACTGCTGATGCGGGTCGGCTGCGATCCGGCAACCGGCCTGCCGTCCGGCGAGCCGAAGATCTTCGTCGATCACCGCAAGGCCAAGGGCTATATCGATGGTTCGGTGCTCGATCGCGACGGTGTCCTATGGAACGCCTGCTGGGGCGGCAGCGTCATCGAAGCCTACGGACCCGACGGCAAGCTCATCCGGTCGGTCGCGATGCCGGTGACGCAGCCGTCTTGCCCGGCCTTTGTCGGCAGGAATGCCGACCGGCTGGCGGTGACGTCCGCCTGGTCGGGGAAGGATGAGAAACAGCGCCTGCTGGACCCGCAAGCCGGCATGACGTTTCTGCTCGATGTTCCGGTCAACGGCCGCTTCGAGCCGCGCGTGCTGATCGCCTAGGCGATGATCCCGAACCTTCGGTTCGGAAAAGAACATGGTACCAAACGGGAAGATCGCACCAGCACTGTCGTGCAGGCGTCCGACTGACGTCGGTTTCCGCGAAAGCCTGATACATTCGCCGTGCGATGGTAGACAATCGCGCTGCCAGGACCCGTTCATCCCCAGGACCCGCTCATCCCATGTCAAGCCGCAAGCCGAAGCTGATCCTTGTCTACGAGCCGGAAAGGGCCTGCTTCGACCGGCTGGTCGTCGAAGGCCATTTGCCGGCGCGTGCCGCCGAAATCGCCTCCTATCTGGCGCAGTCGACTGACATCGCCCCTGAGTTCGATGCACTAGCCGCAGCCTGTCTGACGCGCGGCCTGTCCTTCGCGCCGGTGGCGCTCGACGATGCCGCAAACGGGCTTGCCGGTGAGGACCCGGACACGACGCTGGTGTGGACGCTGACCGATGGCATCGCCTATTTCCGTGGCTGTGCAGCACCGGCTGTGGCAAGACTGAACGGCCTGAAGGTGCTCGGCGCCGATGATGCGCTGTTTGCGCTCTGCCAGGACAAATTCCGCTCCGGCGCCGTGCTCGGCGCGCTCGGCCTGCCGGTGCCGCGATCCGGCTTGGCCCGCGACGGCCGTTGGCTGGTCGAGCCGCCGGCTTCGCCAGCCGGCTGGTTCGTCAAGCCGAACCGGCTCGGCGCCAAGATCGGCATCTGGCCAGATTCACGCAGCAGTGATCTCGGCCACGCGCTGGAGCTTAGCCGGCGTGTGTTCGCCGCCTATCGCGACGATGTCGTCGTGCAGCCCTACGTCGCCGGGCGCAACGCGCGCGCTAGTTTTCTGGGCTTGAAGCCGAACACCGGCGTCGAGGCGCTCGGCGTCGCCTTTGTCGATTCGGGTGGTGATTTCCAGACCATGGCAGACAGCCTGGCACTTTACGGCGACACCGGCGAGGCTGCCAGAGCGGCGGGGACATACGCCGAGCCGGTGCTGCTGCCGGTCGCCGCCAGCCAGCCGCGAGCCGATGCAAGGATACGCCAAGTCGCGCAAAGGCTGATGATTGGGCTTGGCCTGCGGGACGTCTTTTCGATCGATCTTCGGATCGAGGCCGACGACACGGTCCATCTCATAGAGTTTGAAGTGTGTCCCGGCCTGCCCTGCTTCGATTTCCGCGCCTATTGCCGCTCGCAATGGAGCATGAGCCTCGCCGATGCGATGGTCGAGACCGCGGCGAGTCGTTTTAGCCGAGTGGCCGCGTCCTGAGCAGAAATCCTGCGCAAAGCTGCCCCGGGCGACCCGGGATCGTATCGTATCTCGACAAATGGCTTGCGTTCCGGCACTCCACTTAATAGGGTGTTAAGTGAAGGAGCACTCGGTGAAAGTCGACCCTGCGACATCCCCGGACGTGGCGGCGCTGCCAGCGGCGGACGCGGACAAGACGAAGCATGTCGGTGGGCGGATCAAGGCCATTCGCACGGCCCGACGCATTTCGCTTCGCCAACTGGCCGACATGATCGGCACGACGGCGAGCTTCATCAGCCAGCTCGAGCGCAATCTGAGCGGAGCCAGCGCCAGCACCCTGATGCGGATCGCGGCTGCCTTGGACCTCGGCATCAACGACTTGTTCGAGCAGACCGACGGTGGGTTCCACAAGGTGCTCACCAGAGCCGACCGGCCCCTGCTGCCGATCAGCCACGGTTGTCGAAAGACGGTGCTGTCGC
Organism: Mesorhizobium sp. M6A.T.Cr.TU.016.01.1.1; assembly: GCF_003952585.1. Classification (NCBI taxonomy): domain Bacteria; kingdom Pseudomonadati; phylum Pseudomonadota; class Alphaproteobacteria; order Hyphomicrobiales; family Phyllobacteriaceae; genus Mesorhizobium; species Mesorhizobium sp. M6A.T.Cr.TU.016.01.1.1. The sequence continues at coordinate 2,011,564 of NZ_CP034452.1, read as the reverse complement.
GGCGGCCGATCCATGAATTCGAGGTTTATTCGGGGGATTTCGACGTCGGCGGCTCGACCGGCAACGACGCTTACACGCATGGCGGCAAGCACGAGATGTTCGTCGTCCTGAAGGGGACAGTCGAGCTGACGCTGGCGGACGAGCGCTTCACCATGAACGAGGGCGACAGCATCGAGTACGCAACCTCGACGCCGCATCGCACGGTGAACATCGGCAAGACGCCGGCGCAGGTGCTCTGGATCATCGCGCCCCCGACCAGCGGCGCGGCGGAACTCAATCAATACACGCCCGGACAAGGCTCGCAGCCGGGCGGACAGCGGGTGCACGTAAATGGGAGATAAAACATGAAGACCAAGATCGGAAAGGTGACCGCGCTCGGGCTGCTGATGATCACGACCGCAGCGCTTGCGCAGAGCAAGCCCGTGGCGGGCGAGGTGGCCGAGGGCTCGCTGAAGGACAAGACGCTTACCTTCGTCTCGTATGGAGGCATTTATCAGGATGGTCAGATCGCCGCGCTGAAAGAGTTCGTCGACAAGTCCGGTGTGACGCTGCTCAGCGACGGGCCAACCGAAATCTCGAAACTGCAGGCGCAGGTCGAGTCCGGAAATGTGACCTGGGACGTCGTCGACACCGGCGATTTCCCGCCCTACGTCTATTGCGGCAAGCTGTTCCAGAAGCTGGACTTCTCGAAGATCGATACGTCCAACATTCCACAGGGCCAGATCAGTGATTGCAGTGTGCCGGCCATGAACTATGGCGTGGTGCTGATGTACAACACCGAAAAGTACAAGGATAATCCGCCCAAGAACTGGAAGGATTTCTTCGATATCGAGAAGTTCCCGGGCTCGCGCGCTCTGGAAGGCAGCGGCGATCTGTCCGGCGGCATGATCGAGCAGGCGCTGCTCGCAGCCGGCGGGTCGGTGGAAAACATGACGGTTGCCGACATCGACAAGGCTATCGAGAAGGTGAAGTCGCTCGGTCCGGACACGATCTTCTGGAAAACCGGCGCCGATTCCCAGCAGCTCGCCGAATCCGGTGAAGCCGACATGATCGCCATGTGGACCGGACGTGCCATGACCGCGGTGAAGAACGGCGCGGCGTACACGCCGGCGTGGCAGGACTGGCTGGTTGTGATGGACCAGATGACCATTCCGATGGGCGTCAAGGATCCCGACGCAGCACATGCGCTGATCAACGCCTATGTCGGCAAGAGCGCGCAGGAGACGCTTGCAAAAACCACCTCGTATACCCCGATCCACAAGGACGCGAAGCCCGAAGTGGACGAGGTCACCGCGGCGTTCATGACCAATACGCCGGACAAGCTGAAGCTTGGCTATCAGCAGAACATCAAGTTCTGGGTGGAGAACTTCGAGGTGGCGAACGAAAAGTGGAACGCGTTGATGGCGGGCAACTAGGTCCGCCGCAGTGGCAACGATAACAACCGACAGCCGGAAAACTGGTCCGGCTGTCGCAGCAGACGACCGCCGGCGCTGGTTTCGTGGACAGGCTTTCTGGCTCGTCGCGCCGGCGCTGCTGCTGCTCGTCGTCTGCCTGGGCCTGCCGCTCGCCATCGTGACCTTGCGTAGCTTTTCCGAGCCGCAATGGGGATGGCAGAACTATGCCTGGTTCTTCGGCACGCCGGTCAACCTGACCGTGCTTCAGCGGACCTTCGCGATCTCCGCCTGGGTGACGCTGGTATGTCTCATTGCCGGCTATCCCTATGCCTATGTGATGACTGCGGTCGGGCCCAAGATGCGGCTCGTCCTCATCCTGTGCGTTCTGGTGCCGTTCTGGGTGAGCGGTGTGGTGCGCACCCTGGCATGGGTCATCCTTTTGCAGGACTCCGGCGTGATCAACTCCGTTATCCGGGCAGTCGGCCTTAGTCCGGTCAAGCTGATCCGCACGCAGACAGGCGTGGTGATCGGCATGGCGCAGGTGCTGTTGCCGTTCATGATCCTGCCGCTCTATTCGGTGATGAAAACGATCGACCTGCGGCTCATGCAGGCGGCACGGAGCCTCGGCGCGAGCCCGGCGCGCGCCTTTGCCCAGGTCTATCTGCCGCTCTCGCTTCCAGGCGTCTATGCTGGCGCCATCATCGTGTTCATTCTTGCGCTTGGGTTCTACATCACCCCAGCGCTGCTCGGCGGTCCGCGTTCGACCATGCTCTCGACCCTGATCCAGAACCAGGTGCTCAGCCTGCTCAACTGGGGTCGCGGTGGTGCGATGGGTGTGGTGTTGTTGATCGCGACCTTCGTCCTGCTCGCGCTCGCAGCACCGCTGTCGCGCCAACCGCACAAGACGGGCTCGACACGCTGATGAAACAGTCCGGTCGAATCCTGCTCGGTCTGTTCTGCCTGCTGGTCGCGGTCTGGCTGGTCGCACCGACAATCGTCGTCGTGCCGATGTCGTTCAACGACAAGAAGTCGCTGGCCTTTCCGCCATCCGGCTTTTCCTGGCAGTGGTACCAGAACTTTTTCACCAACCCCGAATGGTCGGCGAGCCTGGTCGGCTCGCTAAAGGTTGCCGTCGTCACTGCGGTGTTCGCCACTGTCATCGGCACGCTGGCGGCATTCGGCCTCGATCGCATGAAAAGCCGCGTCAGCGGCGTGCTGCGTGCACTGCTGATCACGCCGATGGTCGTGCCGGGGGTGGTGCTCGCCGTCGGGATCTATGCGGTCTATCTCGATACGCGGTTGGTCGGCACCATGACCGGCTTCGTGCTGGCCCACACGATGCTCGCCGTCCCTTTCGTGATCATCGCCGTTTCCGCCAGCCTGGAAGTCTTCGACAAACGGCTGGAGACGGCTGCGGCCAGCCTCGGCGCGACCCGGCTGACAGCATTCAGGACGGTGACGTTGCCGCTGATCGCGCCGGGCATCCTGTCGGGGCTGCTGTTTGCGTTCGTAACCTCGTTCGACGAGATCATCGTCGCGCTGTTCATCACCAGCCCTTATCTGAAGACACTGCCGGTCCAGATCTTCTCCAGCATTACCCGGGATGCCGACCCCACCGTTGCGGCGGTGGGCACGCTGCTCTTCATCGTGACGTCGCTGGTGATCGGGGCGGGGCTGCTGATCGGTTCGAGACAGGGAAAACGTTGACATGGCCTCACCATCGACCCGCGGCGCAGCCATCGATCTCAAATCCGTCAGCAAACAGTATGGCAGCTTCATTGCTCTCGATAAGGTTTCGCTGCGCATCGAGCCGGGGGAGTTCATGACGCTGCTCGGACCCAGCGGTTCGGGCAAGACGACCACGCTCAACGTCATCGCCGGCTTCACCGAGGTCAGCTCGGGTTCGCTTGATGTCGGCGGCAAGAGCGTCATCGGCGTACCGGCGCACAAACGCAACATCGGCGTGGTCTTCCAGCACTATGCGTTGTTTCCGCACATGACGGTGAGCAGGAACGTCGCATATCCACTGACCTTGCGCGGCATCGCCAATCCCGATCGCGAGGCGCGGGTGCGCAAGGCGCTGGACATGGTGAAGATGGCGGATTTCGGCCACCGCTTCCCCAGCGAGCTTTCCGGCGGGCAGCAGCAGCGCGTCGCGCTGGCGCGCGCCATCGTATTCGACCCGCCGCTGCTCCTGATGGACGAGCCGCTCGGCGCGCTCGACAAGAAGTTGCGTGAATGGCTGCAGCTCGAGATCAAACGGATCCACCGGGAGTTGGGCACCACCTTCGTTTACGTCACGCACGACCAAGAGGAGGCCCTGGTCCTCTCGGACCGCATCGCCGTGTTCAACCAAGGACGCATCGAGCAGATCGGCACCGGTCGCCAGCTCTACGACGAGCCCGAGACCTTGTTCGTCGGAAAGTTCGTCGGCGACTCGACGATACTGCGTGGCGCGGCCTCCACCTCCGGGAACGAGACCGCCATCGAGATAGAAGGGCGGAAAGTGGCCGCCGCCAAACGCCTTCCCGATGGCGCCAAACCCGTGATGCTGCTGCGGCCGGAGAAGCTGAGCCTCGCCAGACGGGGGAAGGGCGGACAGGATCGAAACACCCTGCCCGGGCGCATCGGCGAAGCCATCTATCTCGGATCGGGCTCCAAATACGAAGTCGTGCTGGCGGACACCTCCAAGGCGATCGTGCGCTCGACGCTGGATGCCGAGACCTTCGCCATCGGCGACGAGGTCGACCTCATATTCGCGGGCAGCGACGTGAAGCTGTTAGCGGACGACGAAAAGGCCGATTTCACGCTGACCTGAATCCTACCTGGGAAAATCGCGACAATGGACGTGAAGAAGAACGGCGACGTTTCATTCTGGTATGCAGACATCGGCGGCGTGCCCGGCTACCGGCCGCCGCTGCAGGGCGATACCATGGCCGACGTTTGCATCGTCGGGGCCGGCTACACCGGCCTTTGGACCGCCTATTACCTGAAGCAGGCAGCGCCGCACCTCAACATCGTCATCGTCGAGAAGGAGTTCGCCGGCTTCGGTGCTTCGGGACGCAATGGCGGCTGGCTGTCCGGCGGCTTCTCATGGTCGCGCGAAAAATATGAGGAGGCATCGTCGCGCCAAGGGGTCATCGCCATGCAGGCGGCGATGATGGGCACGGTGAACGAGGTCATATCGGTCGCGGAGACCGAAGGCATCGACGCCGACATTCGCCGTACCGACGAACTGCTGGTCGCAACCAACGAGGCGCAGGAGCAGCGCGCCAAGGCGATGTATGCCCATGCCAGATCCTGGGAGCTGACCGACGACCGCGTCGGGTACATCGATGCAGCAGAGATGCGCCGGCGCATAGCGGTGCACAATGCGCGCGGCGCCTTCGTCATCAAGAAAGTTGCGCGGGTTCAGCCCGCAAAGCTGGTGCAGGGGCTCGCCAGGGCAGTGGAGCGCCTCGGTGTCCAGATCTGTGAACAGACGACCGTGCTGTCGATCGAGAAGGGCAAGGTCGTAACCAATCGGGGCGTGGTGCGCGCCGAAAAGATCGTGCGGGCGACCGAGGGCTTTACCGCCGGAATTGCCGGCCACGAGAGACTTTGGTTGGCGCTCAACAGTGCCATCGTGGTGACCGAGCCGTTGTCCGAAAAGCTATGGAGTGAAATCGGCTGGGATGGCTACGAGGTGCTCGGCGACGCTGCGCACACATACTGCTATGCGCAGCGCACCCGGGAAGGACGCATTGCCATGGGCGGGCGCGGGGTGCCTTATCGTTTCGGCTCCAAGACCGACGTTCGAGGCGTCACCCAGCAGGCGACGATCGACAAGCTGCACAAGATCCTGACGACGCTTCTGCCACAGACCAAGGGGCTCAAGCTCGACCATGCGTGGTGTGGAACGCTGGGCGTGCCGCGCGACTGGTGCACGACGGTGGGCTTTGACAAGCAGACCGGAATAGGCTGGGCCGGTGGCTATGTCGGCCTCGGCGTTTCCACCTCGAACCTCTCGGGACGCACATTGAGGGATCTGCTGCTGGGCAACGACACCGAGCTGACGCGGCTTCCCTGGGTCAATCGAACCGTGCGCAAATGGGAGCCGGAGCCGCTGCGCTGGCTGGGCGTGCATTCGATGTATCAGCTCTACCGAATTGCCGACGAGCGGGAAGCGAAGGGACTGCCGCGCACATCGCGGCTGGCCGCCCTGGCCGATCGCATCACCGGGCACTGAACCGCATTACCTCGAGGACTTAAGAAAATGATCGACTTCAAGACCTTCGCCCACCTTGCGCATATCGACCTCGGTGAGCCCCAGTCGAAGCCCACCTCGGTGGAGGGCGATCAGCTGGAAGCAGCCAACACGCTTTGGACTTCGGATGATGGCAAGATCGAAGTCGGTGTCTGGGAATGCTCGCAGGGCCGGTTCACCGCGCGCCGAGACACGAATTCCGAGATCTGCCACATCGTCTCCGGCCGCGTGACGCTACACGGTCCCGATGGCGCGGCCAGGAATGTCGGACCTGGCGAATTGCTTGTCCTGCCGCTTGGCTGGGAGGGCGAATGGACCATCCACGAGAAAACGCGCAAGCTTTACATCCTGCATTCGGTCTGACCGCCGCAGGCGGTTGCCGCTGGACTAAACCCCTTCGACCAGCACGATCTCGCCGTCGGCCACTTTCTGGCGGATCGCCACGGCGCGCTGATACTCCGGCGAGTGATAGCAATCGTGCGCCGCAGCCAATGACGGAAATTCGATGATCACGTTGCGGTCGCGGCCCGGCCCTTCTGCCTTTTCATGCGCACCACCACGTGCCAGGAAAACGGCCCCGAAACGATCGAAAGCCGGTTTGGCGGCAGTGACATAGTCCTTGTAGCCTTCCGCATCGCGCACATCGACGCGGGCGATCCAGTATCCCTTGGGCATGCTTTTTCTCCAGTTTCGGAATTGATCCTTAGGCCGAGCGCATTTCGTCAAGGATCGCTTCCGCGACTGCCCGCCTGTCGGCGGCGCCGACGATCGGCCGGCCGACGACGAGATGGCTGGAGCCGTTGCGGATCGCTTGTGCCGGCGTCACCACGCGTTTCTGATCGCCATGGTCGCTGCCCTTGGGCCGTATTCCCGGCGTGACGACGGCCAGGTTGGGCCCGACGATCCGGCGCACCGCTTCCGCTTCCTCGGCCGAGCAGACGATGCCGCCCATGCCGGCATGCAGCGCCTGCTCGGAGCGCCTCAGCACCAGCGTATGCGGGTCATATTCATAGCCGGCGTCGATCACGTCCTGCTCGTCCATCGAGGTCAGCACGGTGACGCCAAGCAGGCAGAGATCGCTGCCCCTGGCGGCCTCGACCGCTGCCTTCATCGTCTTCGGATAGGCGTGCAGCGTCAGCATGGTCATGCCCATCCTGGCAATGGCCTCGACACCCTTGGCCACTGTGTTGTCGATGTCGAGCAGCTTCATGTCGAGGAAGATTCTGGTGCCGCCGCTGGCGAGCTCGCGGGCGAAGTCGAGCCCGCCGGCGAAAGCGAGCTGATAGCCGATCTTGTAAAAGGAGACGACCCCGTCGAGCTCGCGCACCGCCTTCTCGGCTTCCTTCAGTGTCGGCACGTCGAGGCCGACGATCAGCCTGTCTTGCATGGTGCTGGCGCGCTCCTGGGTCAAGCCTCGATCCGCGTGGACAGCAGGCGCGAGGTTTCGATCAGCGTGCGGCATAGGTGCTCCATCGATCTGTGCAGTCTCTCGTCCCTGAAATTTCCGTCGTCGTCGAAGGCGTTGCCGCCCTCCGGCACGGAACACTCCGGCGTCACCACCTCCATCTGGCAGCGCACCAGCACGGCGCGCAGATGGTTGATGCAGCGTACCCCGGCGAAGTGTCCTTTGGAAGACGAACAAAGGCCGGCGGGCTTGCCGGTGAACGACCTGAACGACCGCCCGCCATCCGTGCGCACCCGGCTCACCCAGTCGATAGTGTTCTTGAGCAGCGGCGGGATGGAGCCGTTATATTCGGGCGTCGCGATCAGCAGCCCGTCATGGGCAGCAATCTGCCTGGCAAGCTTGAAGACGTTTTCTGGAACGCCTTTCTCCTTTTCCAGATCCTCGTCGAGGATCGGCAGCGGATAGTCGGCAAGCGAGATCCGGGTCACCTCGGCGCCCTGCATGGCGAGTTCCTTCTGCGCCACGTCGGCGGTCCTGCCGCTGTAGGCGCCAGCGCGAATCGAGCCAGCGAAGACGAGAATTTTCGGGATCACTGCCATTGGCCACCTTTGTTCCCGGACAGGTACAGCCAAGGATCGCTCAGATCAACGCATCGGCCCAAAAATCGAAATCGATTCCGGAAAGCACGATGCTTGGGGACGCACGTCGCTCAAGGGATCAAACCTCGCTCACTCTGAGCGACCGAGTTCGACGCGGAGCGGACGCTTAATGACGGGCCAAGGATCGCCTGTTCCAGGCGTCGTTTCCGTGTAGATATAGCGCTATGACTCAAGGATTGACCTCGACAAATCCTCCGCAAAAACTTCCGCTTGCATTCGGCGGTGGCGCAATCATTGGCGCTCTCGGCGGCCTGATCGGCCTCGGCGGTGCTGAATTTCGTTTGCCGCTGCTGATCGGGGTCTTCCGCTTCACCGCGCTGGAAGCCGTCATCCTCAACAAGGCCATGAGCTTGGTGGTCGTCGCCACGGCGCTACCCTTTCGCATGGGCACGGTGCCTTTTGGCCAGATTGCGGCGCATTGGCCGATCATCGTGAATTTGCTTGCCGGAAGCCTTCTCGGCGCATGGTTCGGAGCGGGATGGGCAACGCGCCTGAAATCGGAAACACTCTACAGGGTGATCGCAGCGCTGCTCATCGTCATCGCGGCTGTGCTTGTGTTCGGACATGATGCCAGTGTGGGGCGAGCACTGTTGACGGGTACGGCCCAAATGGCGGTGGGTGCTGTCGCAGGGTTCGCAATAGGCGTCGTCGCGTCGTTTCTCGGCGTTGCCGGCGGCGAGCTCCTGATACCCACGCTGGTTCTGCTCTTCGGTGCGGACATCAAGCTTGCTGGAAGCCTGTCGCTCGCCGTGAGCCTTCCGACGGTGCTGGTCGGCTTCTCACGCTACAGCCGCGATCAGAGCTTCGCCACCATCGGACGAAATCGGTCGCTCTTGCTTGTAATGGCAGCTGGATCAATCATGGGGACCTTGATCGGCGGTTTTCTGCTCGGCATCGTTCCTAGCGCCCTGCTATTGCCAGCGCTAGCCGCGATCCTCGTAATCTCCGCGTGGAAAGTCTGGCACCAGGCGAGGTAGAGATGTCCGCTTCCACCCATTTTAGGCCATTTGCGGCGGCTGGCTAAGTTTCGACCCTAGTGTGCCGCGCGCCGGTAGATCCACAGCTGCGTTGGCGGGATGTTGCGGATGACGAAATGGAAATGCTCAACCGTGTAGTCGCCGCGGCCAGGCGGGATCGGCGACATTGGGCCGTAGGTCAGCTGCACGATCGGACGGCCTGTCGGGATGCGGTCGAGAAGGCTTTCGACATAGGCGATGCGCTGGGCGACCGGGAAATTGAGCAGTGGGACGCCGGAGACGACCGAATCGAAGGTCAGGCTGCTCTTGTCGCCAAGCGTCGCATCGAGATTGAAGGCGTCGCCCTCGATAACGTTGACGCCGGGATAGAGCCGGCGCAGATGGCGCACGAAATCGGGGGAATATTCGACCGCATAGAGATTTTCAGGCTTTACGCCCTGGGCGAGGATGGCTCTGGTGATGACGCCGGTGCCGGGTCCGACTTCGAGCACCGGCAGGCCCGACTTCGGGTTGACGACGGATGCCATCTTGCGGGCCGTGATGGAACTGGTCGGCACGATCGAACCGACTGCCTTCGGCTTGTCGATCCAGCCCTTGAAGAACTTCAGCTCGTCGTCGAACTTTTCCGCCAGCGCTTTTCGCAGTCCGGGACCATGTGCCATGCAAGTTCTCCTGAACGCTCCCCCGAGAGGCTACTTAGCAGCTACGGGGTTCTAGGCAAGGCGGATGCCGGTATAAGATGTTGATGACGCTAGGGAAGCTTCGCCTTAATTGCACTCTACACCCGATTGACGAGAATAGGCATCAGCGCTCGCTGAAGGTTTCGAAAAAGTCCTTCATGCGGGCAAAAAAGCCGCTCGACTGGGGCGAATTGTCCTTCGAGGAAAGCTGCTCGAATTCCTCCAGCAACTCGCGCTGGCGGCGGGAAAGGTTCTGCGGCGTCTCGACCGCGGTCTGAATATAGAGATCGCCGACATTGTGTTGGCGTAGCACCGGCATGCCCTTGCCCTTGAGGCGGAACTGACGGCCGTTCTGGGTGCCTTCCGGCACCTTCACTTTCGTCTGGGTGCCGTCCAGCGTCGCCACCTCGAAGGAGCCGCCAAGGGCGGCCGTCGTCATCGAGATCGGCACCTTGCAATAGAGATCGGCGCCGTCGCGCTGGAAGAATTCATGCGGCTTGACCGCAAGGAAAATGTAGAGATCGCCCGACGGGCCGCCGCGCAGGCCGGCCTCGCCCTCATTGGCAAGGCGGATGCGGGTGCCGTCCTCGATGCCGGCCGGGATGTTGACCGACAGCGACCGCTCCTCGGTGACGCGACCCTGACCAGCACATTTCGGGCACGGCTCCTTGATGGTCTGGCCTCGCCCCTGGCATTGCGGGCAGGTGCGCTCGATCGAGAAGAAGCCTTGCGTGGCGCGCACCTTGCCGTGGCCATTGCACATCGAGCAGGTGACGGGCTGGGTGCCGGGCTTGGCGCCGGTGCCGGAGCATTCCGTGCAGGAGATCGACGCTGGCACGTGAATCTGCGCTGTCTTGCCGGCGAATGCCTCCTCCAGCGTGATTTCCATATTGTAGCGCAGGTCGGCGCCGCGCTCGCGGCCGCCTGAGGAGCGGCGCTGGCGCCCGCCCATCATGTCGCCGAAAATATCCTCGAAGATGTCGGCGAAGCCGCCGGCGCCGAAGCCTTGCGCGCCGCCATTCATGCCGCCCTGCTCGAAGGCGGCGTGGCCGAAGCGGTCGTAGGCCGCGCGCTTCTGCGGGTCCTTCAGCGTCTCGTAGGCCTCGTTGATTTCCTTGAACTTGTGCTCGCAGGAATGGTCGCCGGGATTGCGATCGGGATGGAACTGCATGGCGAGCTTGCGGAAAGCGCTCTTGAGCTCCTTCTCGTCTGCCCCCTTTTGCACGCCCAGCGTTTCGTAGAAATCAGCTTTCATCTTTTCCTGCAGTCCGGATATTCAACGTCTTGAAGCCTTGTTGCGTCGTTTGCCGGCACGCTGTTCCGATTTAGGTGCGATGGGGCCGGGATGCCAGTGTCGACGCGGGCTTGCCCGCATTTTTTCGATCAAGCCCGTATTTTTTCGACCAGAGTTGCAAAAAAGCCCGGCTTTGCGCCGGGCTTTCCGCTTTATCTGCCGTCAGGCGGCTCAGGCCGACTTCTTCTTGTCGTCGTCCTCGTCGATTTCCTCGAAATCGGCATCGACCACGTCGCTGTCCTTGGCGGCATCCGCCTTGGCGTCGGCCTCCGCGGCTTCCTTCTGCGAAGCCTCGTACATGGCTTGGCCGAGCTTCATCGAGGTTTCGGCGAGTGCCTGGGTCTTGGCTTCGATCTCGGCCGCGTCGTCGCCTTCGGCGGCGGTCTTCAGCGCTGCGATCGCATCGGCGATCGCCGTGCGGTCGGCCTCGGAAACCTTCTCGCCATATTCCTTCAGCGACTTCTCCGAGGAATGCACCAGCGCCTCGGCCTGGTTGCGGGCCTCAACCAGCGCGCGCCGCTTCTTGTCGGCCTCGGCATTGGCTTCGGCGTCCTTCACCATCTTCTCGATGTCGGCGTCCGAAAGGCCGCCAGATGCCTGGATGCGGATCTGGTGCTCTTTGCCGGTGCCCTTGTCCTTGGCCGAGACGTTGACGATGCCGTTGGCATCGATGTCGAAAGTGACCTCGATCTGCGGCACGCCACGCGGCGCCGGCGGAATGCCGACCAGGTCGAACTGGCCGAGCGCCTTGTTGTCGGCGGCCATTTCACGCTCGCCCTGGAAGACGCGGATGGTCACGGCCGACTGTGAATCCTCGGCCGTCGAGAACACCTGGCTCTTCTTGGTCGGGATCGTCGTGTTGCGCTCGATCAGCCGTGTGAACACGCCACCCAGCGTCTCAATGCCGAGCGACAGCGGCGTCACGTCGAGCAGCAGCACGTCCTTGACGTCGCCCTGCAGCACGCCGGCCTGGATAGCGGCGCCCAATGCGACGACCTCATCCGGATTGACGCCCTTGTGCGGCTCCTTGCCGAAGAACTGCTTCACGATCTCCTGGATCTTGGGCATGCGGGTCATGCCGCCAACCAGGACGACCTCGTCGATTTCGCCAGCTTTCAGGCTGGCATCCTTCAGCGCTGCCTTGCAGGGCTCGATCGTGCGCTGGACGAGATCCTCGACCAAGCTCTCGAACTTCGCTCGCGTCAGCTTCAGCGTCAGGTGCTTGGGGCCGCTGGCATCGGCGGTGATAAAGGGCAGGTTGATCTCGGTCTGCGTGGTGGACGACAGCTCGATCTTGGCCTTTTCGGCCGCTTCCTTGAGGCGCTGAAGGGCGAGCTTGTCGTTGCGCAGGTCGATGCCCTGCTCCTTCTTGAACTCGGCCGCCAGATATTCGACCAGACGCATGTCGAAATCTTCGCCGCCAAGGAAGGTGTCGCCATTGGTCGACTTCACCTCGAAGACGCCGTCGCCGATTTCGAGCACGGAAATGTCGAACGTGCCGCCGCCAAGGTCATAGACGGCAATGGTCTTGCCTTCCTTCTTGTCGAGGCCGTAGGCAAGTGCGGCCGCGGTCGGCTCGTTGATGATGCGCAGCACTTCAAGGCCGGCGATCTTGCCGGCATCCTTGGTGGCCTGGCGCTGGGCGTCGTTGAAATAGGCCGGAACGGTGATGACCGCCTTCTCGACCTTCTCGCCGAGATAGGCTTCCGCCGTTTCCTTCATCTTCTGCAGGATCATTGCCGAGATCTGGCTGGGCGACTGCTTCTTGCCGCCGGCCTCGACCCAGGCATCGCCATTGTCGCCCTTGACGATCTTATAGGGGACAAGCTTCTTGTCTTTGTCCGTCACCGGATCGTCATAGCGGCGGCCGATCAGGCGTTTGACCGCGAAGATGGTGTTTTCAGGATTGGTGACCGCCTGGCGCTTGGCCGGTTGGCCGACGAGGCGCTCGCCATCGCTGTTGATGGCGACGATGGAAGGGGTCGTGCGCGCGCCTTCCGCATTCTCGATGACCTTCGACTCCTTGCCATCCATGATGGCGATGCAGGAGTTGGTGGTCCCCAGATCGATACCGATTACTTTTGCCATTTTTCTAGTCTCTCCGCTAAGCAGGCTCTCAGGACCCGTACAGGCGTTCCGACGAAAGCCCCTGTTCACAAGAAATTCCGCTTCGGCAACCGGCATTCCGGCGTCGAACGGCTTGGCGCGTATATAAGAACAGGCTGCGCGGCGCGCAAGCATTCTGCGCAAGGCCGCCCAACATCCTTTGCTCGGGCCGAGCCGGGTGTTCTCCGGCCATGGCACGGTGAGCCCAGGCCGTCCAGCGCTTCCCATGAACCTTTCCGCGTCTGTTCGCGACTGACACCTAGGTGCTGCATGGTGCGGCCCCGGAAAGGAAAGTGCCATGACTGGAAATCCAAAGGCTCCGCGGTCTCCGGGAACTCAGCGCGACCACCGCTTTCGGGATGGGGGCGATCCGCTGGGCTTTCCGCTGATTCCGTTGACCCTGCGTAAGAGCCGGCGTATCGTGACTGCGAGGAAAGCAGACAATTCGATCAGGGAAAAACGTGCCGGAACGTCGCGCCTTGCCCTGATTTGCGCGGCAAGACCGGATGTTTCTCCCGCCCGCGGGGGGAATTCCATGTCTTGCGACCACGGCGCGTTCGTGCGCTCTCGTGCTGGCCGTTTGCGCCGTGCGATCCAAGCAACCAGTGGATTCCCGGCAACCAGTAGATTCCTGGCGTTGGCGCTCGCCACCGCCGTCTGGCTTGGCGGTGCCGCCCAGGCGCAGGAAACGCAGATCATCTATCCGGGCTCGATGGCGGTGACAGGGTTTTCCGGCACCGTCATTCCCAATTTCGAAGAGGGGCCCAATTTCGAAGCAGGCTTGCCGCCCGGCGTCGATCCCGTCGACGAAACCTTCATCGACACGACGCGCGCAACCTTGCGCGTTTTCGACGTTTCACGGCTGGGCGGGCCGGCCTCCGGCCAGCCCGTCTTCACGCCGCCGCCCTTCGAAGTGACAGCCGAGCAGATCGGCCAGGTGTTCGGCATCACCTATGACGACGGCGTCCGCGACGGTGTTCCATCAGGCATTCCGAACCTCTATGCCGGCGCCAGCTCGCTGCACGGCATCCGCATCGTCACATCAGACGAAGATGCGGACGGGCGCCCTGAGCGGCAGCGTCGCGGTGCTGCCGGCGCCATCTTTATGGACGGCCAGTTCGGCACCGAGAACGGCGGCGGACCGGGCACGATCTGGAAGATCGACGGCATCACCGGCCAGGTGAGCAAATTTGCCGACATCGACACCAACAGCGGTCCCGGCGTTGGCGACATCACCTTCGACAATATCCACCGCCAGATCTTCGCCAGTGACCTCGACACCGGTCTCATACACCGTGTCGACGCCAACGGCATGTCGGTCGACACGTTCGACCACGGCGTTGCCGGGCGCCCGGCGCACGGGCTGGCCCCGCTTGCCGACGATGGCTCGGTCATGGACATCGAGGACGCTGCCTTCGACAGCGAAGACCCCGACAGCTGGGGTTATACGCAGGACGAGCGCCGCGTCTGGTCCGTCGCCTATCATGGCGGCCGGCTCTATTATTCGGTCGGTGAAAAGGCCGAGATCTGGTCGGTGGGCGTTGCCCGCGACGGCAGTTTTGCCGGTGACACGCGCTGGGAACTGACGGTCAAGGCCGACAAGGACCAAGCCGTAACCGACATCGCTTTCGACATCAGCGGCTTCATGTACCTGGCCCAGCGCGGCCCGATAGAAAACCGCTACGACTACAGCCAGTTCGCCGATTCCGGCAAGGGCGAGGTCATCCGCTACTGGCGCGATAACCCGGACGATCCGGCGACGGAATCAGTCTGGGTGGAAATGCCGCAGGAATATGCGGTCGGTTTCCCGGAGGACAACCGGCAGTCGGCCGGCGGCCTCGACCTGCAATATGGCTACGACTCCGACGGCAATCTCGATGCCGGCGTCTGCACCGAGACGCTGGTCAAGACCGGCGACAAATTACGCGACAATCCCGCACTTGCCGAACAGCTTGCCGGCGGCGGGCCGCTCGCCGTGCACGGCGTGCAGATCACGCCGACAGCACTGGTCAAGCCGGCCAACGTGCCGCCCTTCGGCTCGTGGTTCGTCGACTTCGACGGCTATTTCGAAGACCCCGAGGTTGAAGGCCATGTCGGCGATGTCGAGGTCTGGCACCCCTGCGAGGGCCGTGCCGGCTATTACGAGCAGGTACCGGGCGGCGGTTACCTGCCACCTTTCTATCCGCCCGACTTCCCGCCCCCCGGCGGCGTGCCTCCTTGCCTCGATGTCGAGGATGTCAGGTATTTCTGCACGCCCTCCGGCCTCGAGGCCGAACTCTATCTCCGTGACCATGCCGGCTTTGGCGGCGATTCGATCAAGGCTCTGTCCAGGACATCAGGCGTCGGGGTGACCTCACCCCTCTCGCATGCTCCCGGCGCGCCCTACACGATAGGTATCACCGGCCATTATCCTGGCGACACGGTCGATGTCGGGCTCTGCTTCTACAAGCAGTTCGATCGCGACAAGGGCGGCTATTTCCCTTGCTGCAAGATGACGGTGCCGCTCAGAACCCCAGCCGTCAGCTGCGAACGTTGAGGAGGGGAAGATGAGCATTTCAGCACTTTCCCCACTCGCGACGACCATGAAACCGCTGTCACTCGCCAGGCGCGGCGCGCGCTGGCTGATGGCGGCCGGTATCGCGGTCGCCATGCTGAGCCCGGTGCAAGGCTTCGCGGAAGATCTTGTTCCGGTCCAGACCAGCCAGGCCGACATCGACAAGCCTGCCGATTCCGGTCCGCTCGAAACCGCCAGTCCGGATTTCGGGCTCGACCTCGATGAGCCGCGCATCGTCAATCCGCGGCCCGGCCGGGTCGTGCCTTTCTTCACCAAGAAAGGCAGGCAACGAGGCTGCGACTATGTCGTATATTCCCTGAGCTTCGGCCTGCGCGGCAACCCGCAAGCCTTTGCCAGCCCAGGTCTCGCGACCGCGCTGGAAAAGGCCAGGATCGACTTCAAGGACCAGCTTCCGCATGGCCTGCGGATCGTCGGCGTGCATCTGTCCGGCGACGGCACGGATGCGTCCGGCGGACCGCTGCCCGGAGCCTCGATCAGCACGTCGGCAAATCCCAACGACACGGCTGATGTTTCCGACTTCCGGATATCCGCCGCCGATCTCGACGGCGTCGGCGCTCCAAACGAACGCGTCATCACCTTCCAGATCACCGCCAAGATCGACCATGCGGCGTTTGCCTCGCCGGCGATCGTCGACAATCAGGGCATGATCAAGATAACCGTCGGGCCCGGCACCGGGACCATCATCCCGTCGCAAGACCCAGGCAAGCCGGACGACGGCAACATCCTTACCGGCGAAAAGACCTCGATCAAGATCGACCTGACCAAATGCAACCCGCCGCCTCCACCTCCCGGCAAGGAATGCTTCAAGGTGGAGCGCGGCACGCTCGATTGCGTGCCCGGCGGCGGCGCCTTCATCTACCATATGCCGGTCGGCCCCGAGATGGGCGGCAAGTGGGTGCAGCTCTCGACGACGACACCCGGCATCACCATCATCCCCGACACGCAATTGGTGCCGGCGGGCGGCGGTGTGCTCAACTGGAAGATCGTCGGTGCGTCACCCGGAGACGTCATCCACCTCGTCGTCACCGGCATCGAAACCTATGCCGGCCCGGAGGAGGGCTGGGGCTTGTGCTGCACGCAGACGATCGAAATTGTCATTCCGCGTGACCAGAGGTGTCCGCCCAAGGACAGGGAACCGGATCTGAAAGTCGAAAAACGCGCCAACGTTCCGCGTTGCACGATGGGCGGCGGCTGCGACTTCACCATCAAGGTCACCAATGTCGGCGACGGGCCGTATCACGGCAAGATCGTTCTCGACGACGTGACCTTGCCGGCCGGCTCCACCCTCGATTCAGGACCGAATGCGCCCTGGGTCTGTGCGCCGGCGGCCACCCCGATGACGTGCACCCATCCGGTGACCACGCTCAACCCGGGTGCCTCTGTCGACCTCAAGCTCGGCTTCAAGCCGGCCGCAGGCTGGCAAGGTCGGAGCTTGCGCAACTGCGCCGCCTATAATTATGGCACCAGCGGCAAGCCGCTGTTCGGCAGCCAGCAAAACGACCGCGGCTGCGCCTCGATCCCGATCTGCCGGCGTGGCGACCGTGACCGCGACTGCCGGCCGCCGGTGGAAAAGAAGGTCGATCTGATCCTGAAGAAGCGTGCGCGCACCCCGGTCTGCACGGCCGATGGTGTCTGCACCTTCGTGATCGACATCATCAACAACGGCAGCGTCCCCTATGACGGGCCGCTGACGGTCACGGACACCTATCCGGGCGGCGCGCCGGTATCCTCGACCTTCGGCCCGACTCCGCCCTGGACATGCGGGCCGAACGGCCCCGGCCAGTTCCGTTGCGACAATGCCGGCATCGTGCTCTCGCCGGGCGCCTCGACGCCGATCTTCGTCGAAGCGGTGATGCCGGCCGGCTACCGGCCGGACACCGTCGAGAACTGCGCCGAAGTGAAGGCCATCCCCGGTGAGAACGACCTCACCAACAACAGGGCCTGCGCCAAGCAACGCATCCGCGATGGCGGCAAGCCGGCCATGCGCATCACCAAGGTGTGCGGCGGAGCGCTGGCCGGTGCTGCGGCCGTCACCTGCCGCATCACCGTCATCAGCACCGGCACCACGGCCCCCACCGGTCCGGTGCGGGTCAACGATGCCGCCACGCTGGTGGCCGGCGGCGCGCCCATCCAGATCCAGACCGTCATCCCTGATGGCGCGGAATGGGCGTGCGGACCGGTTCCGGCCAATACGCTGTCGTGCCAGATTCCTGGCGCCGTGATGACGCCTGGAACCAGCCGCCACTTCGACGTGACGGTTGCCGCCAATGGCGTGTTCGAGAACTGCGCGCGCGGCTCTTACGGCCCAGCGCCCGGAGACGACATCGTCTATCCGATCGGCAGGGCCTGCGCCAAGGGTGGCGGCCCTGCCACCATCCGGGTCGAGAAGACCGGCGATGCCGAGTGCCGGGTCGGCCAGCCCTGCTCGTTCGAGATCACCATCACGAATGATGGGGAAAGCACCTTCTCCGGTCCGGTTCGCATCGGGGATGCGATCGGCGTTGAAGGCCTCGGCCGGCTGGAAGGCGTTGCGATCACCTCGATCGACCCGCCCTTCGGCTGCGCGCCGGAGCCAGCGACCTTGCCTGCGTCCTGCATCGCCGACCTGACGCTCGGCGCCGGGGAAAGCCACGTTCACCAAGTGACCGTGATCATTCCCGACGACGGCCGCCTGGCCAATCTGCAGGGCACCGTCAGCGGCCAGAACTGCGTCGGCGTGCTGTCCCCCGACACGCCGGTGCGAGGCGCGGGCGACGTGCTCTCCCGCGACCCGACCAACGTGCAGGGCGATCGCGGCAAGGCCTATGCCTGCCATCCCTTCACCATCAAGCGTGAGGTGCAGAAGAAGTGCTCGGCAGGCCTCGTCATGAACGACGCCGGCCGGTGTGTCTGCCCGGAAGGCACCACTTTCCGTAACGGCCAGTGCTCGTCCGGTGGCGGCACGGTCATCATACCGAAGCCGAAGGACCCGCAGCGCTGCGTGCTGCTCAAGGGCCAGATCCGGACCTCCGACGGGCGTTGTATTTGCCCGCGCGGAACCGAGCTGGAGAACCGCAGGTGCGTGTCGACCGACGAGCCGCCGGCACGCCTGTGCAAGCTGCTGCCTGGCCAGATCCGTACCCAGGACGGCGATTGCATCTGCCCGAGAGGGACGGAGCTAAGGGGCGACGCCTGCCGGCCGATCCGGAAAAAGCCGCCGGTAGTGGAACAATGCAAGCTGCTGCCCGGTCAGATCCGCACCAAGACCGGCGACTGCGTCTGCCCGAGACGGACGGAACTGAAGGGCAGAGCCTGCGTGCCGATCGTCAAAAAGCCGACGGTGGAACAGTGCACCATCCGCGGCCAGGTCCACAACAAACGCGGCGCCTGTGTCTGCCCGCGCGGGACCGAGGTGATCAGAGGCGCATGCCGCCGGCCGCAGGTGGAGTGTGCGCCCGGCTCACGGCTGATCGAAGGCCAGTGCCAGCCGATCATCAAGCGGCGCTGCCCGGTCGGGACAACCGGACAGTATCCGGACTGCACCCCGATCCGCAGAAGGCCGGGCTTGGAGATCAATCCGAACCTCTTGAACCCGAACATCCTGCAGCAGTTTGTGCCGAGGCAAAAACAACGGATTCCCCGGCAGCAGGATCCCGCGCGCAACAGCATTTTGAACTAACCATTCGCACCCACCAAAACCCCGCCGGTGCAATCCGGCGGGGTCTTGGCGCCGACATCTGAAGCCATCGCGCCAAGGACAAACCGGCTTCCCCTTTTCCGGATCATGGTCTAGCAGTCGATCCAGACGATGCGCCCGCAACCACGGGCGCCTGGAAAGGCCGGATCATGAGCAAAAAAACCCTGATCGCGCCATCTGTGCTGGCGTCGGATTTTTCGAAGCTCGGCGACGAGGTCGAGGCGGTGGCGGCTGCCGGCGCCGACTGGATCCATCTCGACGTCATGGACGGGCATTTCGTGCCCAACATCACCTTCGGTCCGCCGGTGATCAAGGCGATCCGCAACCGCACCAAGGCCTTCTTCGACTGCCATCTGATGATCGCGCCCGCCGATCCCTATCTGGAAGCCTTCGCCGAAGCCGGCTGCGACGGCATGACGGTGCACGCCGAGGCTGGGCCGCATCTCGACCGTTCGCTGCAGACGATCAGGAATCTCGGCAAGAAGGCGGGCGTGTCGCTCAATCCGGCGACACCGGAATCGGCTATCGAATATGTGCTCGACCGGCTCGATCTGATCCTGATCATGACCGTCAATCCGGGTTTTGGCGGCCAGGCTTTCATTCCGGCGATTGTCGAGAAGGTGAAGCGGGTGAAGGCGCTGATCGGCAACCGGCCGGTCCGGATTGAGATCGACGGCGGTATCTCGCCCGAAACCGCCCCTTTGGTCACCGCCGCCGGCGCCAGCGTGCTGGTCGCCGGTGCGGCGATCTTCAAGGGCGGCAGCGTCGAAGCCTATCGGGCGAACATCGAGGCGATCCGGACAGCGGCCGACCGGGCGGCCGGCTAACGCTGATGCTGACGGCGCCACGTGCCGTCTCTCCAGCCGGTCCGACGCCGGTGCGCTTGTGCTCATCACATGCGGTCCCATATTCTCTGTCTCATCCTTATGCCCGGACCCTCCCGCAGGCGCCTCTTCGACGGTTGGATCGATGAACCGCAGCCCTTTCTTTGCTGATCTGCTGAACACCATCGCCGACCGCGGCCGGATAATGCTGAACCTCGTTCGCGGTGACGAGCCGGTCTCGGCCGACAGCCTGGCGCGTCTGTGCACGCGTCTTCTTTCCAGCCAGGGTGAGGCATCGGGCGTCGCCTATGCCCGCGAAATCCTCGATCGCTGGCGCACCCTTGATGCTGACGGCCGGCTGGCCTTCCTGCATGTGCTGCGCGATCGGTTCGGCACCGATCATGTCAGGCTTGCCGCTGCCGTGGATGCCTATCGCGACGCGCCCGACGATCGCTCGGCACTTGCCCTGCACGACGCCGCCGAGCCGGCCAGGCAGGAGCTTCTGCGCCGCCTGAACCTGGCGCCCGGCGGCATCGAGACGCTGGTGCGCATGCGCGAGGATCTGCTTGCCCGGTTGACCACGTCGCCCGATCTCGCCATCGTCGATGCCGACTTCACGCACCTCTTGTCGTCATGGTTCAACCGCGGCTTCCTGGTGCTGCGGCGGATCGACTGGTCGACGCCGGCCAACATCCTGGAAAAAATCATCCGCTACGAGGCGGTGCACGCCATCCACACCTGGGACGATCTGCGCCGCCGGATCGAGCCCGCCGACCGGCTCTGCTATGCGTTCTTCCATCCGCAGCTTGGCGACGAGCCGCTGATCTTCGTCGAGGTCGCGCTGACCCGGGCGATGCCGACGACGATCGCCGAGCTGCTTGCCGATGAGCGGCCGCTGGTGCAACCACGGCAGGCCACGACGGCGGTATTCTATTCCATCTCCAACTGCCAGGAGGGCTTGCGCGGCATCTCCTTCGGCAATTTTTTGATCAAGCAGGTAGTCGAGGATCTGCGCCGCGACCTTCCCGGCCTGACCGATTTCGTCACGCTGTCCCCGGTGCCGGGCTTTGCCCGTTGGCTAGCCGAGCAGACCGGTCCCTCCGCCACTGAGGCGCTGGACCTCGTCGCCGACGAAGGCTGGCATGCGGACGCTGCCGCGCGCGACCGCGTGGGCCAGGTCCTGCTTCCTCTCGCGGCACAGTATTTCCTCGAAGCCCGCACCGCTTCCGGCAAGGTGATCGACTCGGTCGCCCGGTTCCATCTCGGCAATGGCGCGCGGCTGGAGCGCATCGACCTTTTCGGCGACCTGTCGCCCCGAGCCTTGCGTCAGGCGCATGGGCTGATGGTCAATTATCGCTACAAGCTCGACGACATCGAGAAGAACCACGAGCTGTTCGCCGCCAGGAACGATGTGGCGGCCGCACCCGCCGTGCGCCGCCTGCTGCCGAAACCAGCGAGGCCGGCCGCGCCGCGGCTTCCGGCGCAACCTCAGGGGAATGAGGACAAGAGGGACATATGAGCAACCATTTGTTCAACGCTTTCCGCGCCCGCATGCCGACGCCCGAGCGTCTGTTGATGGAGACGGATGACGGGCGCTCGATCACCTATGGCGACATGCTGGCGCGATCCGCGCAACTGGCCCACGCGCTGCTGCAACTGGGCGTCCAAGCTGGCGACCGCGTCGCCGTCCAGGTCGAGAAGAGCCCGCAGGCAGTCCTGCTCTATCTCGCCTGCCTGCGCGCCGGTGCGGTCTTCCTGCCGCTCAACACCGCTTACACGCTGACCGAGCTCGACTACTTCTTCGGCGATGCCGAGCCGCGGCTGGTCGTCTGCGATCCGGCACGGGCAGCCGATATCGGGGCCTTGGCGGAGACATCGGGCGCTATCACAGTCACGCTCGGCGGCAATGGCGAAGGGTCGTTGATGGATCAGGCCTCGCGGCAGTCTTCGGATTTCCACGATGTGGTGCGCGGGCCGGACGATCTTGCGGCGATTCTCTACACCTCGGGAACCACCGGCCGCTCGAAAGGCGCCATGCTCAGCCATGAGAACCTCGCCTCGAATGCGCGCGTGCTGGTCGACCACTGGCGCTTCACTGCCGCAGACATTTTGATCCACGCGCTGCCGATCTTCCACACGCATGGCCTCTTCGTCGCCACCAACGTCGTCCTGATGGCCGGCGCCTCGATGCTGTTCGAAACCAAATTCGACCCGGCCCGCATCGTCTCGTTGCTGCCGCGCGCCACCGCGCTGATGGGCGTGCCGACCTTCTATGTGCGCCTGCTGCAGCAGGACGGCTTGAACCGCCAAGCGGCCAAAAACATCCGCCTGTTCGTTTCCGGCTCGGCGCCGCTGCTGGCCGAGACGCACAAGGCCTGGCGCGAGCGCACCGGCCACGCGATCCTCGAGCGCTACGGCATGACCGAGACCAACATGAACACGTCGAACCCCTATGATGGCGAGCGGCGTGCCGGCACGGTCGGCTTCCCCTTGCCCGGCGTGGCACTGCGCATCGCGGACCCCGACGGTGGCGCCACGCTTGCCCAAGGCGAGGTCGGCATGATCGAGGTGAAAGGCCCCAATGTCTTCGGCGGTTATTGGCGCATGCCGGAAAAGACCAAGGCGGAATTCCGTGACGACGGTTTCTTCATCACCGGCGATCTCGGCCTGATCGATGCCGACGGCTATGTCCACATCGTCGGGCGCGGCAAGGATCTGATCATTTCCGGCGGCTATAACATCTATCCGAAGGAGGTCGAGAGCGAGATCGACGCGCTGCCCGGCGTCAGTGAAAGCGCCGTGGTCGGCGTTGCTCATCCGGATTTCGGCGAGGGCGTCACGGCGATCGTGGTGCGGACGCCGGCCTCGACCATCACCCCCGCCGAGATCGTTGGTGCCATCGCCGGAAGGCTGGCGAAATACAAGCACCCGAAGCGGGTGATCTTCGTCGACGAGCTGCCGCGCAACACAATGGGCAAGGTGCAGAAGAACCTGCTGCGCGAAACCTACAAGGACCTCTACGCGCCGGCCAAAGCCGGCTGAAACAAGAGGTTTGCGTTCAATTGATGCCTGCTCCGAAAACCTTGTCGCCTTCTATCCAGACGCCCTTGACGTCCAATTCGTCCGACAGCGAAACAATATCGGCGGCGGTGCCGTTGGCGAAGCGCCCAAGCCGATGCGCCTGGCCGATCGCTTGTGCCGGATAGAGCGAAGCCATGCGCAGCGCCTCCGACAGGTCCAGTCCGACGACGTGGTGAACGAAGCGCACGGCGGCGATCATGTCGAGATCGGCGCCTGCCAACGTCCCGTCGGCAAGCGTCAGCCGGCCGTCCTTGCGGTAGATGGTGCGGCCGTTCAGCGTGAACGAGGTCATGTCGGTGCCGATCGTCGCCATGGCGTCGGTGACCAGAAAAATTTTTGCCGGCCCCTGCTTGGCGCGCAAGGCAATCGCCATGGTGGCGGGATCGACGTGGATGCCGTCGGCGATGATGCCGGCAAACAATGTGCCGGTATCGATGGCGGCACCCGCCAGCCCCGGCTCGCGATTGCCGATCTGGCTCATAGCGTTGAACAGATGGGTGACCACCGTTGCGCCGGCATCGGCGAACCCGCGCGCCTTGGCATAGCCGGTATCGGAATGGCCGAGGCTGACGACGATGCCGGCCTCAACGAGCGCCGAAATGCGCGCGGGGTCGACGGATTCAGGCGCGATCGTTGTCAGCAGCACCGGCAGAGTTTTTCGCGTTGCTATCAGCATCGCCTGGTCGACGTCGGTCATCGGCCGGATCAATGCCGGATCATGCGCGCCCTTGCGGGCGACCGATAGATGCGGGCCTTCGAGATGCAGGCCCAAAAAACCCGGCACCTTCTGTTGCGCGGCCAGCGCTCCGGCGGCAACCGCCGCTGCGGTGATTTCAGGCGTGTCGGTGATCAGCGTCGGCAGCAGTGCCGTCGTGCCGAACGGCGCGTGCGCCCGGCAGATGGTCTCGATCGAGGCGACATCGGGATGATCGTTGAGCATGACGCCGCGGCCGCCATTGACCTGCAGGTCGACGAAGCCCGGCGCAAGCATGCCGCCGTCGGTTTCGACACGCTCGACACCGGACGGAATGGCGCCTGCCGGAACGATGGCCTCGACAAGGCCGTCACGCACGACAAGGGCGGCGTTGTCATGCCAGTCCTCACCGTCGAATATGCGGGCGCCAGTCAGGGCAAAACGGTCGCTCATATGGTTTCCGTCACCTTGCGAAGATTGGGCGGCGTGTCCGGATCGAGGCCGCGATGGCGAGCAAAGGCCTCGACGAAGCCATAGAAGGACACGATCAGCGCCAGCGGGTCGGTCAGCGGATGGCCGGTGGCGACATGCGGCAGGTGCTGAGCGCTTTTCGCCTTGTCCGAGGTCACGAAAACGGCCGCGCCTTTGGCCGCCAGGCTGTCGGCAGCCTCGGCCACCGACGGCTCGGAAGCATCGCGGGCGGCGAGCGCCAGCACCGGGAAGTCGGGCCCGACCAGCGCCAGCGGGCCATGCATCACTTCGGCAGCACTATAGGCCTCGGCATGCATGGCGCAGGTTTCCTTGAACTTCAGCGCCGCCTCATTGGCGATCGCCGCGGACGGACCGCGACCGAGGATGAACAGCGATTTCGGCGTCTCCAAGGCACCGGCCAGCGCCATCCAGTCACAGGCGATCGCCTTGCGGAAATGCTCCGGCAGGCGGGCAAGTGCTGCCAGAAGCTTGTCGTCGCCGGTGCTGTGCGCCATCAAGGCGAGGCCGGCGACGGCGGAATTGACGAAGGTCTTGGTCGCCGCGACGCTGCGCTCCGGCCCGGCCAGTATGTCGATCGCGTAGTCGCAGGCGCGCGCCAGCGGCGAATCGGCGGTGTTGGTGATGGCGACGGTCAGCGAACCACCCGCCCTCGCGGCTTGCGCCATGGCGACGATGTCCGGGCTCTTGCCCGATTGCGAGATCGCCAGGCAAGCCGAGCCGCCGAGCTTGAGCTTGGCGCCATAGATCGAGGCGATCGAAGGACCGACCGAAGCGACCGCGAGGCCGGCGGTCAGCTCCACGGCATATTTCATGAAGGTGGCGGCATGGTCGGAGGAGCCGCGCGCCACGGTGACGATAAAATGCGGGTCGCGCTCGCGAATGCCGCGCCCGGCCTCGGTCAGCACGGCTGCCGAACCATCGAGCAGGCGCGCGGTCGCCTCCGGGATCTCCTCGATCTCGCGCCGCATATGAGTTTTGGTCGCGCTCATGGCCGGCCCTCTTCGCCCGGCCCGCTCAGCCGGAGCTCGGCGACGAAATCATAGGCGTCGCCCCTGTAGATGGAGCGGGTGAATTCGATCACCTTGCCGCTCGCCAGATAGGAAATACGCTCGATGTGCAGCCCGGCAATCCCGGGCGGCACTTCGAGCAGGCGCGCGTCACTGTCGCCGAGATTGGCGGCCGAAATGCGCTGCACCGCCCGCACCGGCCGGAGGCCGGTCGTTTCCAGCGCAGCATAGAGCGAGGACCCTATTCCTGCCGGGTCGGGCAGCACCCTGGCCGACAGTGCCGCGCGCTCGATCGCCAGCGGCGTGTCGTTGGCGATGCGCAGGCGCGCCACGCGGGCCACCAGCTCGTTCGACGACAGGCCGAGCACCATCATCTCGTCCGGCGAGGGCGCATAAAGGCCGCGGTCGAGCCAGGCCGAACGGACAGCCATGCCGCGCCGCGCCATGTCTTCGGTGAAGGATGTGAGCCGCGACAGCGACTGCTCGACGCGCTCCATGCGCGGCGCGACGAAAGTGCCGGAGCCATGGCGCTGGACGAGGATGCCGCCCTTGACCAGATCCTGCACCGCCTTGCGCACGGTGACGCGCGAAATGTCGGCCTTGGTGGCGATGTCGCGCTCGGAAGGCAGCGCGTCGCCCGGCCCGATCAGGCCGCGATTGACAGCGTCCTCGATGCTCTTCCTGAGCTGCAGATAGAGCGGCGCGCCGCTTTGCGAGGATTGCTTCAGCGTGGCGAAAATCTGGTCGGCGGCCTCGCTCATCGTGCTGCCTCCGCTTTGGCGAAGACACGGACCGCCATCTGCACCGCGCCGCCCAGCGCATCGTCGAGCGGCGGCTTCAGCAGCGCCCGGTAGCGCGACGACAGGCGCGGCGCGTAAAACGGCGCCAGCCCGCCGAGCAGGCACAGCGGATCGTCGCCGCCGAGATCGAGGACGCCAAGTGCTGCCTCGACATCGGCGACCGCCTTGTCCAGGATCCAGTTGGCGACGGCGTCGCCTTTTTCGGCATGGTCGAAGACCTTGGGCGCGAAGCCGCCGAAATCGCCGGGCTTGGCATTGGTGGTGAACTCGACCAAATCCTCGGGATTGTCACGGAAGATGGCGAGCATGGCCTGCGTCAGCGGCGACGCTTCGCGGATGCCGTCATAGGCGAGCAGCGTCTGTTCGAGCAGGTCGCGGCCGATGCGGGCGCCGCTGCCCTGGTCGCCGACCTGGAAACCCCAGCCGCCAATGGCGCGCGATTTGCCTTGTCTGCGCGCCATATAGGCGGTGCCGGTGCCGAGGATGGCCATGGCGCCGTCGCCGGAGCCGACCGCGCCTTCGAGCGCAATCTCGGCATCGGTCTCGACACGGCTTTGGCTGAACGGCAGGATGGCTTCGAGCTGCTGCCTGTAGGTGCCAACATTGGCGCCGGCGAGGCCTAGGATGGCCGGGGTCTGCGGGATCAGTTCGGGGTCTTGTCCGGCGTCGACAAAGGCCTGCCTCGCCGCCTCGACGATGTTGGTCCTGGCGCCGGTGAGATCGGTGCGGATGTTGGCGGCGCCGCTCTTGGCGCGGCCGACGACGGTGCCGTCCGCTGTCGCAAGGGCCGCCCTGCAGCTGGTGCCGCCGCCATCGATGCCAAGCACGAAATTCACGCGATTTCTCCTCCGGGCGGATAATACCAATAAAGTACCAATAGCCAAGGATTAATTTCCGTTTCAAAAAGATTAAGCGGTATTTTATTGAAAAATCAACACATTTTGCCTGTAGGCCGCTTTGGCTGCAACGATTCCGTTAATGCGTGTGGACAAGTGGTATTTTTTTGGTATTGTTTTCTGGATTGGAGGGAAAGCGGATGGCAGAAACGCGCACCGAAGCGCTTCACCAGAATGCCGAAGGGCTGGATATCCAGGCTCCGGACGCCATCCTTTCCTCTTTGGCCAATGCGCAGATCGAGGCCGCCAAGGCGGTGCGCGGCGCCATCCCCGCCATCGCCGATGCAGCCGAGATCATCGCCGCCCGGCTGAAGAGCGGCGGCAAGCTCGCCTATGCGGCGGCCGGCAGCTCGGGACTGATGGCGCTGGCCGATGCGCTGGAACTGCCGGGCACCTTCGGCATTCAGCGCGACCGCATCGCCATACTGATCGCCGGCGGCGACGATGCCTTCAAGACACTGGCCGGCGGGCCGGAAGACGATATCGACGAAGCCTCTGCCGCGGTTGCCAATGCCGGCATCGGCGAAGGCGACTGCCTGATTGCGGTCTCGGCCAGCGGCTCGACACCCTATGCCGTCAGGGCGATCGAGGACGCCAGGCGCCGGGGCGCGGCGACCATCGCCATCGCCAACAACAAGGATGCGCCGCTGCTTCGGCTGGCCGACATCGCCATCCTGCTCGAAACGCCGCCTGAGCTGATCGCCGGCTCGACGCGCATGGGCGCCGGCACTGCCCAGAAGATCGCGCTCAACATGCTTTCGACGCTGACCGCCATCCATCTTGGCCATGTGCATGACGGCTACATGGTCAACCTCATGGCCGACAACATCAAGCTGCGCGACCGCGCCGCACGCATCGTCGCCGCCATCAGCGGGCGCGACAAGGACGATGCGGCGCGCCTGCTCGAGAAGAGCGGCGGCGGCGTCAAGACCGCCATTCTGCTCGCCGCCGGCGTCGCCAGCGCCGCTGCGGCGCAGAAGATACTGGAAGGGACCGGCCAGAAGCTGCGCCCGGCCCTTTCCGTGATTGAGGGGAGCATGGGGCAAAAAGCCTCTGTTCTCAAAACCGAACCTGAAAAAGGTCAACAGGGAGACTGAGCATGACAACGAAACTACTGACGGCACTTCTTCTCGGCACCAGCATTCTCGGCTCAGCCGGAATGGCCTATGCCCAAGACGTAACGCTCAACATCGAAAGCTGGCGTGGCGACGACCTTGCCATCTGGAAGGACAAGCTGATCCCGGCTTTCGAGGCCAAGAACCCGGGCATCAAGGTGGTGTTCGCGCCGTCGGCACCGACCGAATATGACGCAGCACTCGGCGCCAAGCTCGCCGCCGGCTCGGCGGGCGACCTGATCACCTGCCGCCCGTTCGACAAGTCGCTGGAGCTGTTCAAGAAGGGCAACCTCGCCGACATCTCGACACTGCCCGGCATGGAGAATTTCTCCGACGTCGCCAAGGCCGCATGGCAGACCGACGACGGCAAGGCGAGCTTCTGTGTGCCGATGGCTTCCGTCATCCACGGCTTCATCTACAACAAGGACGCCTTCGACAAGCTCGGCATCAAGGTGCCGACGACGAACGAGGAGTTCTACGCCGCGCTCGACAAGATCAAAGCCGACGGCACCTACATCCCGATGGCGATGGGTACCAAGGACCTTTGGGAAGCCGCGACCATGGGCTACCAGAACATCGGCCCGAACTACTGGAAGGGCGAGGAAGGCCGCGCTGCCCTGATCAAGGGCGAGCAGAAGCTGACCGACAAGGACTGGGTGGCGCCATATGAAGAGCTGGCCAAGTGGAAGCCCTATCTCGGCGACGGCTTCGAGGCACAGACCTATCCGGACAGCCAGAACCTGTTCACGCTCGGCCGCGCCGCCATCTACCCGGCCGGCTCGTGGGAAATCGGCCTGTTCAACACGCAGGCGCAGTTCAAGATGGGCGCATTCCCGCCGCCGGTGCAGAAGGCCGGCGACACCTGCTACATCTCCGACCACACCGACATCGGCATGGGCCTCAATGCGGCGTCGAAGAATGCTGATGCGGCCAAGACCTTCCTGACCTGGGTGGCCTCGCCTGATTTCGCCACCATCTACGCCAACGCGCTGCCGGGCTTCTTCAGCCTGAACAACACGCCGGTGAAGATGGAAGACCCGCTGGCCCAGGAATTCGTCTCCTGGCGCGACAAGTGCAAATCGACGATCCGCTCGACCTATCAGATCCTGTCGCGCGGTACGCCGAACCTTGAGAACGAGACGTGGGTTGAATCGGCCAACGTCATCAACGGCACCGTCACGCCGGAAGCTGCCGCCAAGAAGCTGCAGGACGGCCTCGACAGCTGGTACAAGGCTGGCAAGTAAGAGCGAGCGCTATCTCCCCCCTCAGGGGGGGAGATGTCGCCGAAGGCGACAGAGGGGGTCGGTAAAGGCAGGCCGCGGCTTCATCGTTGCCGGAAGGCACGGTTGAGACCACGATGGCGCACTGCCTTGGCCGACCCCACCCGCCTCGCTTTGCGAGGCACCCTCCCCTCGAGGGGGAGGGAGGCGCCGCGCCTTTTTGCGGCAATTGCAAGAACCTGATCGGCGGGGACCGAACGCATGGCCGCAGCACCGAAACGACCGTTCCGCTGGCATATCGTCGTCTTCCTGGCGCCGGCGGTGCTGGTCTATACGGCGATCATGATCCTGCCGCTGGCCGGCACGCTGCAGCTCTCGCTGTTTCGCAACATCGAGCAGGCCCAGGTCTTCGTCGGGTTCGAAAATTTCCGCAGGCTGTTCGGCGATCCCAACTGGTCGGTCAATTTCTGGAACGCCCTGCGCAACAACGTCTGGTTCTTCATCATCCACATGGTCGTGCAGAACCCGATCGGCGTCCTGCTGGCCGCACTGCTGTCCAGCCCGAGGCTTAGGTTCTCCGCCTTCTACCGCACGGCGATCTTCGTGCCGACGATCCTGTCCTTCGTCATCGTCGGCTTCGCTTGGAAGCTGATCCTGTCGCCGCTGTGGGGCGTGGCGCCTAACCTGATGGATATTGTCGGCCTCAAAAGCCTGTTCACGCCGTGGCTCGGCAAGGAGCAATATGCGCTGACCACGCTCAGCCTGATCTCGGTGTGGCAGTTCGTCGGCATCCCGATGATGCTGATCTATGCGGCACTGCTGTCCATCCCCGACGAGGTGATCGAAGCGGCCGAATGCGACGGCATATCAGGCATGTCGCAATTCTGGAAGATCAAGCTGCCGCTGATCCTGCCGTCGATCGGTATCATCTCGATTCTCACCTTCGTCGGCAATTTCAACGCCTTCGACCTGATCTATACCGCGCAAGGCGCGCTGGCCGGGCCGAATTATTCGACCGATATCCTCGGCACCTTCCTCTATCGCGCCTTCTTCGGTTTCCAGTTGCAGGTCGGCGATCCCAACATGGGCGCGGCGATCGCCACGATGATGTTCCTGATCATCCTTGGCGGCGTCTGCGTCTATCTCTTCCTCGTCCAGACGCGCCTGCGTCGGTATCAGTTTTAGGGGGCGAGATGTTGAGCTTGAGCACCCCCCTCTGGCCTGCCGGCCATCTCCCCCTCAAGGGGGGAGATTGGACTGCCGCAGTGCTTTCGCCACTTTTCAACGTTGCAAGAGAAGCCGCCAGGCTGGAGCTGCCAATCTCCCCCCTTGAGGGGGAGATGTCCGGCAGGACAGAGGGGGGTGCCTTGGCACAAAATCGGGAGACTCTGGGATGAGCACGGCAACCCATTCCCTGCCCCGCACCATCGGCGCCCATGCGGTGCTGTTGACCTACACGGTGATTGCCCTGTTTCCGGTAATCATCGTCATCGTGAATTCGTTTAAATCCCGCGCGGCGATCTTCGGCGCGCCGCTGGCGCCGCCGACGCCAAAGACCTTCGACCTGATCGGCTACACCACGGTGATCGGCCAAGGCGATTTCATTCACTATTTCCAGAACAGCCTTGTCGTCACCGTCGCCTCGCTGTTCTTCGTGCTGTTGTTCGGCGCCATGGCCGCCTTCGCGCTGTCGGAATACCGCTTCCGCGGCAACACGATGATGGGGCTTTATCTCGCGCTCGGCATCATGATCCCGATCCGTCTCGGCACCGTCGCCATCCTGCAATTGATGGTGGCGAGCGGGCTGGTCAATACGCTGACGGCGCTGATCCTGGTCTACACCGCACAAGGCCTGCCACTGGCGGTGTTCATCCTGTCGGAGTTCATGAAACAGGTGTCCGACGATTTGAAGAATGCCGGCCGCATCGATGGCCTGTCCGAATACACGATCTTCTTCCGGCTGGTGCTGCCGCTGGTACGGCCATCGATGGCAACCGTCGCCGTCTTCACCATGATCCCGATCTGGAACGATCTGTGGTTCCCGCTGATCCTGGCGCCGTCGGAGGAGACCAAGACGGTGACGCTCGGCGCCCAGCTGTTCCTCGGCCAGTTCGTCACCAACTGGAACGCCATCCTGGCAGCGCTGTCGCTGGCGATCATGCCGGTGCTGATCCTCTATGTCATCTTCTCGCGGCAACTGATCCGCGGCATCACCTCGGGAGCGGTCAAGTGAATTCGGAAAAACCTCTTCGCGTCGTCGTTGCCGGCCTCGGCAATATGGGCCGCAGCCATGCGCTGGCCTATCACGCCAATCCGGGGTTCCAGATCGCGGCGCTGGTCAACCGTTCGGACGTGCCGCTGCCGGCCGTGCTTTCCGGCTATGATATCAGGCGCTCCTTCGACGAGGCGCTGCGCGACGAAAAACCTGATGTCGCCTGCATAGCCACCTATTCCGACAGCCACGCCGACTATGCGGTGAAGGCGTTCGAGGCAGGCTGCGATGTCTTCGTCGAAAAGCCGCTGGCGACGACGGTGGCGGACGCCAAACGCGTCGTCGCCGCGGCCAAGGCCAACGGCAAGAAACTGGTGATCGGCTACATCCTGCGGCATCATCCGTCCTGGATCAGGCTGATCGCCGAGGCGCGCAAGCTCGGCGGCCCTTACGTGTTCCGCATGAATCTCAACCAGCAATCCTCCGGCCATAGCTGGGAGACACACAAGCAATTGATGCAGACGACGTCGCCGATCGTCGATTGCGGCGTGCACTATCTCGACGTGATGCTGCAGATCACCGACGCCAGGCCGGTCGAGGTGCGCGGCATGGGGCTGAGGCTGAGCGAGGAGATCGCGCCCACGATGTACAATTACGGTCATTTGCAAGTGCTGTTCGACGACGGCTCGGTCGGCTGGTACGAGGCCGGCTGGGGGCCGATGATCTCGGAGACGGCCTTCTTCGTGAAGGACGTGATCTCGCCCAAGGGCTGCGTGTCGATCGTCATGAAGGAGGGTGTCAGATCCGACGACATCGACACCCACACCAAGACATCGACCATCCGCCTGCACAGTGCCGCGACCGGGGCGGACGGCAAGTTCGCCAAGCCGGATGAGATGCTGTCGATGGAGGGTGAGCCCGGCCATCAGGATCTCTGCGATCTCGAACAGGCCTTTCTGCTGAAGGCGATCCGCGAGGATCTCGATCTGACCCGCCACATGGACGACGCGGTGAAGTCGCTCGCCGTCTGCCTTGCCGCCGACGAGAGCGTTCGCAGCGGGAAGGCGGTGCAATTGTGACAGGAGAATTATCGTCCGGAGTTGCGCTCTACGGCGCCCCCCTCTGGCCTGCCGGCCATCTCCCCCTCAAGGGGGGAGATTTGCCGTCACGTTTTCTTTCGCCAATCACCAACATCGAGAAGAGTGCGGCGGCGTCAAAGCTGCCAATCTCCCCCCTTGAGGGGGAGATGGCCGGCAGGCCAGAGGGGGGTGCTTCTGCGCCCACATTCCAATCCGGAGGAACGCCGTGGGCTCGCTGAACATCGAGAATGTGAAAAAGGCCTTTGGGCCGGTCGAGGTGCTGAAGGGCATCAACCTTGAAGTGACCGATGGCGAGTTCGTCGTCTTCGTCGGCCCCTCCGGCTGCGGAAAGTCGACGCTGCTCAGGGTCATCGCCGGACTGGAGGATTCGACCTCGGGGCGTGTGGTGATCGACGGAGCGGACGTCTCCGCAACCCCGCCGGCCAAACGCGGCATCGCCATGGTGTTCCAGACCTACGCGCTCTACCCGCATCTGACGGTGAAGAACAATATGGGCCTCGGCCTCAAGCAGGCGGGCACGCCGGCGGCCGAGATCGACCGCCGCATCGGCATTGCCTCCTCTATGCTGTCGCTGGAACCCTATCTCGCAAGGCGCCCGGCCGAGCTTTCCGGCGGCCAGCGTCAGCGCGTCGCCATCGGCCGCGCCGTGGTGCGCGAGCCCAAGCTTTTTCTATTCGACGAGCCGCTGTCGAACCTCGATGCGGCACTGCGCGTCAACACCAGGCTGGAGATCGCGCAACTGCATCGCCGGCTGAAGGCAACGATGATCTATGTCACCCACGACCAGGTCGAGGCGATGACGCTGGCTGACAAGATCGTCGTGCTCAACGCGGGGAAAATCGAGCAGATCGGCGGACCGATGGAGCTCTACAATTCGCCGGCAAATGAATTCGTCGCCGGCTTCATCGGCTCACCGAAGATGAATTTCGTCGACGGCGCCAGGCTTGGCGAGACGGCCAAGACCATCGGCGTCCGTCCCGAGCACTTGACCGTCGATGCGAAATCCGGCGCCTGGAAAGGCACGGTCGTCCATGCCGAGCATCTCGGCGCCGACACCAACCTCTATCTCGACTGCGAGAAGGCCGGCCTGATCACCGTGCGCATCTTCGGCGTCTACAATGCCGAGCCTGGTGCCACGCTTTATGCGACGCCGGATCCGGCGAAGACCTATCGGTTCGGGGCCGATGGCAAGGTGCTGAAGTAGCGCCTCTTCCTTCTCCCCCTGTGGGAGAAGGTGGCCGAGCGAAGCTCGGTCGGATGAGGGGTGCTGGACGGAATGAGGCGTTGGAGTTTCTTCCAGCACCCCTCATCCGTCTCGGCGCTGCGCGCCGATCCACCTTCTCCCACAAGGGGAGAAGGCAGAGCGCCGCTACAAATCCGCCTTGAACGTCTGCTTCTGGATGCCCAGCCCTTCGATGCCGAGCTCGACGACGTCGCCGGCCTTCAGGAACACCGGCGGCTTCATGCCGAGGCCGACGCCGGGAGGCGTGCCGGTGGAGATGATGTCGCCCGGATGCAGCGACATGAACTGGCTGAGGTAGGAAACCAGGTAGGCGACGCCATAGACCATGGTCTTGGTCGAGCCGTTCTGCATCGTCTTGCCATTGACCTTCAGCCACATCGGGATGTTCTGCGGGTCCTTAACCTCGTCCTTGGTCACCAGCCACGGGCCGATCGGCCCGAAGGTGTCGCAGCTCTTGCCCTTGGTCCACTGGCCCTGACGCTCGGCCTGGAAGGCGCGTTCGGAAACGTCGTGCGCGACGCAATAGCCGGCGACATAATCCAGCGCCTCGGCCTCGGTGACATATTTCGCGGTTTTGCCGATGACCACGCCAAGCTCGACTTCCCAGTCGGTCTTGACCGAGCCGCGCGGGATCAGCACGTCGTCATCAGGCCCGACGATGGCCGAGCTCGCCTTCATGAAGATGATCGGCTCCGGCGGCACGGTGGCGCCGGTCTCGGCGGCGTGGTCGGAATAGTTGAGGCCGATGCAGATGAATTTGCCGGTGCCGGCGACGCAGGCGCCGATGCGCGGCTTGCCGGAAACCGCCGGCAGCGATTTTGGATCGAGCTTCGACAATGCCTCGAGGGATGCCGGGTCGAGCGCCTTGCCGGCAATGTCGGTGACATGGGCGGAGAGGTCACGGATCGTCCCATCCGCATCGAGCAGGCCGGGGCGTTCGCTCCCCGCCTCGCCATAGCGCAGCAGTTTCATAGAATTTTTCTCCCAGTTGAGACCAGAGGCCGTTTGCAAACTCGCTCCGCTGCGGCGAATGGCGTGGTCTTCGAGAACCGGAGCGGAGCGTACTTAAAGCACGTGAGCACCGGAAGCGCAGAAAACCGCGCTAGGCGCCCGGCGGAGTAGAGTTTCTAATGGCCTCTTAAATCGACCAGCCACCGTCGATATTATAAGCCTGTCCCGACGTATAGGTGGCACCGGCCAGATAGACGGCGAGATCGGCGATTTCCTCGGGTGTGCCCAAGCGGCCCATCGGCTGGCGGGCGATGAAGGCGGCGCGGGCGGCCTCGTAGTCGCCCTGCGCATGCATGCGATCCTGCAGCGACGGGCTTTCGACCGTGCCCGGGCAGATGGCATTGCAGCGTATGCCCTTGCCGACATAATCGGCGGCGACCGATTTGGTCAGGCCGATGACGGCCGCCTTGGTCAGCCCATAGACGAAGCGGTTTGGCACGCCCTTGGTCGAGCTGGCCAGCGACGCCATGTTGATGATCGAGCCATCGCCGCGCTCCAGCATGCCGGGCAGCACGGCGCGGATGGTGCGGATCATCGAGCGGACATTGAGATCATAGGCGAAGTCGAGATCGGCATCCTTCATCTCGAGGATCGAGCCCGAATGAACGAAGCCGGCGCAGTTGAATAGCACATCGACGGCGCCGATCTCGGCAAAGGCCGAGGTCACTGCCTCGTCGTTCAGCACATCGAGCTTGCGGGTCTTGATCCCGGGCGTCCTGCCGAGTTCGGCGAGCATCACCTCGTTGATGTCGGTGGCATGGACGACGGCGCCTGCCTTGGCGAAAGCCAGCGCGCTCGCCCGGCCGATGCCCTGTGCCGCCGCCGTGACGACAACGATCTTGCCTGCCAGATCCGCCATGCTTTTCTCCTCTGTGGCCGCCCGGTTTTACCGGCACGCGGCCAAGGCGCAATGTGCCAGATAGGCACTATCATGCCGCCTGTATCGCTGTTCGCCTAAATGTTTTTTCTCGGTAAAGAACATCATTTCTGCCGTCAAGCCCGAACGCTTCTCGCCCGCCGCCGCGCGCAAGGCGACCGCTCAGTCGCCGTAGGGCACCCAGACGTTCTTGACCTCGACGGCACGCCGCAGGAAGGCGTCGCCGGCGGCCTCGCTCGATGCCCAGTCGAGGCTGCGGCCGTTACCGGTCCAGACGCGCTTGAGATTGCCGACAGAGTCGGCTTCGGCCTTGGCGCAGGTCTCGGCATCGGCGAACACCCAGAGCCCGTCGACATCGTCGTGCTTGGCCAGCACGCCGGCGAGTTCGGCGGTGCGGCCGGTGACGATGTTGATGGCGCCGGCCGGGATGTCGGAATATTCGATGACTTGATAAAGATCCGTGGCAAGCAGCGGATATCGTTCCGAAGGCACCGCGACCACGGTGTTGCCCAGGGCGAGCGCCGGCGCCACCAGTGCGATCAGGCCGAGCAGGGGCGCATTGTCGGACGCCACGATGCCGACGACGCCGACCGGCTCGTGCAGTGCCAATGTGACGGCGCGGGCCGGCGGCTGGTGGACGCGGCCTTCGAACTTGTCGGCCAGGCCGGCATAGAGGAACAGCCGCTCGATCGACAACTCGACCTCTTCGCGCGCGGCCTTGGCGGTGGCGCCGACGAGCTGAGTGAGGCGCGCCGCAAACTCGTCGGCACGGCCGGACAGGTTCTCGGCCAGATAGTAGAGCACTTGGGCACGGTTGTAGGCGGTCGCCTCCGGCCAGGCCTTGCAAGCGCGGGCAGCGGAGACGGCGTCGCGGATATCCTTGCGGCTGCCGAGACCAACCTCACCGGCAAGCTTGCCCTTGGCGGTAGCCACCGCAATCGAATAATTGCCGTCCGGCCGGACCTGCTTACCGCCGATGAACAGTTTTGCCGTGCGATCGATGGCGTCGCTTTCGGCCTGCTCGACAGGCTGGGCGGAAGCCGTTGCCGGCTTGATGACGGGGCCGAGCGGCAGCTTTGCCGAGAGATATTCGAACATGCCCTCGCGCCCGCCTTCGCGGCCAAAACCGCTCTCGCGGTAGCCGCCGAAGCCGCAGGCGGCGTCGAACATGTTGGTGCCGTTGACCCAGACGACGCCGGCCTTCAATTGCGGCGCGACGTGCAGTGCGAGGTTGACGTTCTCGCTCCACACCGAGGCGGCCAGCCCGTAGCGCGTGTTGTTGGCGAGCTCGACCGCTTCCTCGGTGTTGCGGAAGGTCATGGTGGCGAGCACCGGGCCGAATACCTCCTCCTGTGCCAGGATGTTAGCCGGCGAAACGCCCGTCGCTAGCGTCGGCAAATGGTAATAGCCGGAGGACGGCAGCGCCACGTCCGGCTGCCAGCAGACAGCG
Organism: Mesorhizobium sp. M6A.T.Cr.TU.016.01.1.1; assembly: GCF_003952585.1. NCBI lineage: Bacteria > Pseudomonadati > Pseudomonadota > Alphaproteobacteria > Hyphomicrobiales > Phyllobacteriaceae > Mesorhizobium > Mesorhizobium sp. M6A.T.Cr.TU.016.01.1.1. The sequence goes on along the minus strand of NZ_CP034452.1, from coordinate 1,974,530 downwards.
CCCTGCTTGGCGCCTTCGGCAACCAGTCCCTTGACGCGATCGAGCTGGGTCAGGTCGACCAGCGGGCCGATATCGGTGTTCTTGTCGAGCGGGCTGCCGACGCGCAACCGGCTCATCCGCGTCTTGACCTTGGCGATGAAGGCGTCGGCGATGCCTTCCTGCACCAGCAGGCGCGAGCCGGCACAGCAGACCTGGCCCTGGTTGAACCAGATGCCGTCGACCAGTCCCTCGACGGCGCTGTCGAGATCGGCGTCCTCGAAGACGACGAAGGCCGACTTGCCGCCAAGTTCCAGCGACAATTTCTTGCCGGAGCCTGCGGTGGCTTTGCGGATGATCTTGCCGACCTCGGACGAACCGGTGAAGGCGATCTTCTGGACGCCGGGATGATTGACGATTGCTGCGCCCGCCTCCGGTCCGCCCTGGACGATGTTGACGACCCCCTTCGGCACGCCGGATCGTTCGCAGATCTCGGCAAACAGGATGGCGGTGAGCGGCGTGAACTCGGCCGGCTTCAGCACGATGGTGCAGCCCGCGGCGAGCGCCGGCGCGATCTTCCAGGCCAGCATCAAAAGCGGGAAGTTCCACGGGATGATCTGGCCGACGACGCCGACGCCCTTATGGCCGGGAAAATCCCTGTCCAACGCCTGCGCCCAGCCGGCATGGTGGATGAAATGGCGGATGGCCAGTGGCACGTCGATGTCGCGGCTTTCGCGGATCGGCTTGCCATTGTCGATCGATTCCAACACCGCGAACAGACGCTGGTGGCGCTGCATGGAGCGGCCGATGGCATAGAGCACTTTTGCTCGGCTGTAGCCTGAGGATGCGCTCCACTTCGGCAGCGCTTTTGCCGCGGCCGAAACCGCGGCATCGATGTCGGCGGCACCGGCATCCGATACCTTGGCCAACAATTTGCCCGAGGCAGGATCGCTGGTCTCGAAGGTCTTGCCGCCTGTGGCTGCTTTCCAGTCGCCGCCGATGAACAGTGCTTTGGAAAAATCGCGCGCGGCAAGCCAGGCATCAGCCTCGTTGCGGGCTTCCGGCGCCGGACCGTATTCCATGGCATGATAGCGTTCGAGAATGTTCATCAGGGGCTCCGAAATCACGCCATCGCGTGGCGATGATTGGCCGAGTAGTGGCCCGTGAGATGGTGCTCGAGCTGGCGCTCTATGTCGGTCAACAGGCTCGACGCGCCGAAGCGGAACAGGTCTGGCTCCAGCCATCGCCGGCCGAGTTCTTCCTTCATCAGCACCAGCCAGTCGAGCGAAGCCTTTGCCGTGGAAATGCCGCCGGCCGGCTTGAAGCCGATGAGGTAGCCGGTTTCCTCGAAATAGGCGCGGATGGCGCGCACCATGGCAAGGCCGACCGGCAGCGTCGCGTTGACGCTTTCCTTGCCGGTCGAGGTCTTGATGAAATCGGCGCCCGCCATCATCGCCACCATCGACGCCAGCATGACGTTGCGCAGTGTGGCGAGGTCGCCGGTGCCGAGAATGACCTTCAGATGCGCCTCGCCGCAGGCGGCGCGCATCGAGACGATCTCGTTATAGAGCTCCTGCCATTTCGCCCCGAATACCAGGCCGCGCGGGATGACGACGTCGATCTCGTTGGCGCCGTCGCTGACCGAGGCTTCGATCTCCTGCAGGCGCGTCGAAAGTGGGGTGAGGCCATGCGGGAAAGCGGTGGATACGGCGGCGACATGGATGCCGCTGCCGCGCAGCGCCTCGACGGCGGTGGCGACAAAGGGATGATAGACGCAGACCGCCGCCGGGCGGATCTTTTCACCAGTAATGCCGAGGCCTTCGACGATGTCGCGGCGGAACGGATTGACCGCCTTGGCGCAGAGCCGGCGCACGCGCTCTTCGGTGTCGTTCGAGTTCAGCGTGGTCAGGTCCATGCAGGCGACGGCGCGCAGCAGCCAGGCGGCCTGGTTGTCGGCCTTGATCGACCGCCGCTTGGTCAGGCTGGCGACACGCCGCTCCAGCGCCGAGCGGTTGACGCTGCGCATCGATTCCATGAAGCCGAGATCGAGCTTCATGCCGGGATTGCGGGCAATACCGTGCGCTTGCGGCGCCGGCGCATTGGCGGCGGTGCGCGCTGGCAGCGGCGTGATCTTGGACGCACCGAGATCGGCTTCGCGGATTGTGCTGCTCATCTCCTGCCCCTTTGTTCAGCGACGTCCACCGAGGATAGCCCGTGAAGCAGCGCTTCACGAGTCCTTCAAGCGGTCATAGTTGAAAAAGGCCACGAAAGCAGCAGATTTTTGACCGTACGGTCAAAACTTGCATGAGGCGGACGCCACAGCGTCCCGACGCCTCAGCCGACGAAGGCGCGCTCGACGACGAAGCTCGCCGGATGATGCAGCGAACCTTCCTGGAAGCCGAGGCTTTCGGCCAATTCCTTGACGTCCTTGAGCATATGCATCGAGCCGCAGATCATGATGCGGTCGGTCTCCGGATCAAGCTTGTCGATGCCGAGGTCGGTATAGAATTTGCCCGAGCCGATCAGCGCGGTGATGCGGCCCATGCGCTCGGAAGTTTCGCGCGTCGTCGAATTGTAGAGCGTGACGCGGCCGCCCGTCAGATCGCCGATCAGCGGATCGTTCTCCAGCGCCGCGACCAGCTCCTGGCCGTAGGTGAGCTCGGCGATGTCGCGACAGGTGTGAGTCAGGACGACTTGCTCGAACTTCTCATAGGTATCGGGGTCGCGCAGCAGGCTGGCGAAAGGCGCGATGCCGGTGCCGGTCGAGATCATGAACAGGCGCTTGGCCGGGGTCAGCGCGTCGACCACCAGCGTGCCGGTCGACTTCTGCCGCATGATGACGGTGTCGCCGATCTCAATCTTCTGCAACTCCGAGGTCAGCGGGCCATCCGGCACCTTGATCGAGAAGAATTCCAGCTCGTCGTCCCAAGCAGGGCTGGCGATCGAATAGGCGCGGTACACCGGCTTCTCGGCGTTGGGCAGGCCGATCATGACGAACTCGCCGGAACGGAAGCGCAGCGACTGCGGCCGGGTGATGCGGAACGAGAACAGCCGGTCGGTATAGTGCTTCACCGAGACGACGGTCTCGGCATAGACATTGGCCGGTATAGGGAACTGCAACGGCCGGGCGTCGGCGGTGTTGAGCGCGGATGTGGTGTTCATCAAACCTAACCTTCTGGCCCGGGCTCAAGACCCAATCTTCAGATGGGCGCCAAACCTTCTCCTGCGCGCCCGAACCGATCAGGTTCCGGCGTGCCGTTTGCACACTGCGAAGCGGTAAGCTCTTGTGTCCGGAATTTATTAGTATACAAATGATATTTGCGTCAAGACGCCAGCGTGAAACACCTTTCCAAACTGAGACATATCAGTAGTCCGGGCATTTCGGGTTTCGACAATGAAAGAGAATTTTTCGGCGCAGACGCTGGATTCCCTGGGCAGTGTCGTCGCCGGCATCGACGTCGGCGGAACTTTTACCGACCTGCTTCTGATCGACGGCCGTGGCGGCGGCCGGGTGCATATCGCCAAGACCCCGACCACTATCGACAACCAGGCCTTCGGCGTCGTCTCGGCGCTCGGCGCCACCGGCTTCCCGGTCGACGGCATCGACCTCATCGTGCACGGCACGACGACCACCACCAACGCAGTTCTGGAACGCCGGCTGGCTAAGACCGGCATGATCACCACGCGCGGCTTTCGCGACGTCATCGAGCTTGGCCGGCGGACACGGCCGCAGGCCTATGGCATGACAGGGACCTTCGTCCCGATCATTCCGCGCAATCTGCGGCTTGAAGTGTCGGAGCGCGTCGAAGCCTCGGGCGCGGTGCGCATTCCGCTCGACGAAGCCGAGATGCGCGACGCGGTGAAAAGCCTGATCGAGGCCGGCTGCGAATCCCTCGTCATCCATTTCCTGCATTCCTATGCCAATCCGGCGCATGAGCGGCGGGCGGCCGAGATCGCCGCCGAGCTTTGGCCAAACGGCTACATCACGTCAGGCCACGCATTGCTGTCGGAAGCGCGCGAATTCGAGCGCGGCGTGACCGCCTCGGTCAACGCTTCGGTGCAGCCGATTCTCGAACGCTATGTCGAGCGGCTGCGCAAGGAATTGGGATCGCAAGGCTATGCCCGCGACTTCCTGATTATGAACGGCAATGGCGGCATGATCTCGGCCCGCTTTGTCACACGTGAGTCGGCCAAGACCGTCATGTCCGGCCCGGCCTCCGGTGTTATCGCCGCCGCTTATACGGGGAAACGCGCCGGCTTCGAAAACCTGGTCACCTACGACATGGGCGGCACCTCGACCGACGTGGCACTGATCCGCAATGCCGAGCCGGCGGTGTCGAACGAGATCGAGATCGAATATGCGATGCCGATCCATGTGCCGATGGTGGCGGTGCATACCGTCGGTGCCGGCGGCGGCTCGATCGCCCGCGTCGATGCGGCAGGCCTGATCCAGATCGGCCCTGAAAGTGCCGGCGCCAATCCCGGCCCGATCTGCTACGGGCGCGGCGGCAACGAGCCGACCATCACCGATGCCAATCTGGTGCTCGGCCGGCTGGCGCCGAAGAAGCTGCTTGCGGTCGAGAATCCGGTCACCGTCGAGCATGTTACCGGTATATTCGAGGACCGGATCGGCCGTGCCACCGGCCTGTCGGGTGTCGAGGCGGCGGGTGCCGTGCTACGGCTGGGCAACATGAAGATGGCCGGCGCTATCCGCATGGTTTCGGTATCACGCGGCCACGACCCGCGTGATTTCGCGCTGTTCGCCTTCGGCGGCGCTGGGCCGCTGCATGCGACGGCACTGGCGCGCGAGCTCGGCCTGCCCAAAGTGCTGGTGCCGGCACGGCCGGGAATCACCAATGCGCTCGGCTGCGTCGTCGCCGATCTCAGGCACGACTTCGTCAACACGATCAACCAACCGGTTGCGAGCCTCGACGAGATCCATCTCCATGCTATATTGGAACGGCACCGAAACGAAGGCGAGGAGCTGATCGGCAAGGAAGCGGTGAAGCCGGAGACGATCCGGGTCACGCATTCCGCCGACATGCAGTTCGTCGGCCAGACCCACATCATCAACGTGCCGCTGCCGTCGTCCGCGGTGACGCGCGCGGTACTGCAGCAACTGTTCGAAAAGGCCTATTTCGCCCGCTTCAAGGTCGAGCTGCCGGAGATCCGCGCCAATCTGGTCAACCTCAACACTTCGGTGACCGGCGTGCGGCCGGCGATCGATCTGTCCCGGCTGATCGACCCGGCTGGCCGCGCCAGAACGCTCGACGAGGCGCGCCGCGAAATCCGGCCGGTCTGGTATGGCGGGCGCTGGCACGACACGCCGGTCTATAGCAGGGAGAAGCTGCCGCTCGACGCGGTTATCGAAGGCCCGGCGATCCTCGAACAGATGGACGCCACCACCGTGCTCGAGCCCGGCGACCGGGCGCGATCGGACGCCGACGGCAACATCATCATCGACATCGGTGAGGCCTGAGATGGAAAAGCTCGACGCTATCACGCTCTCGGTCATCCAGGCGGCGCTGCAGCAGGTCTGCGACGAGATGGACCTGACGTTTTCGCGCGCCGCCTTTTCGCCTGTTATCGCCGAGGCCAACGATCGCTCTGACGGCATCTATTCGGCTGTCGACGGTTCGCTGATCGCACAAGGCAGCCAGGGCCTGCCGGTGTTCGTCGGCGTGATGCAGTATTCGACCAAAACGGTGATCGAGATGATCGCCGACGGAAGCTGCCTGCCGCCGGAGCCCGGCGACATCTACATCGTCAACGACCCCTATCTCGGCGGCACCCATCTGATGGATGTGCGCTTCGCCATGCCGGTCTACCGGGACGGCAGGATTTTCTGCTGGCTGTCGAACACCGGCCACTGGCCTGACATCGGCGGTTCGGTGCCGGGCGGCTTTTCGGCCTCAGCAACGGCGGTCGAGCAGGAGGGCCTGCGGCTGCCACCGGTGAAACTGTTCAAGAAGGGCGTGCTCGACCCTGAGATCTACGCCATCATCTGCTCGAACATCCGGGTTGCCGACCAGCGCATCGGCGACATCCGCGCGCAGGCGGCAGCACTGCTGATCGGTCAGGACCGGCTGAACGGAATCCTAGGTCGTTACGGCGACGAAACGGTTGTCGAGGCGATCGCCGAATTGCGCCGCCGCGCCACCGAGCAGATGCGCGCCAACATCTCAGCCATTCCCGACGGCATCTATCGCTCGCAGGCCTTCGTCGATTCCGACGGGGTGGTGAACGAGCCGCTGACAATCGCGCTTGCTGTGGAGAAACAGGGCGACACGCTCAGCTTCGACTTCTCAGGCTCGTCGAAGCCTTGTGCCGGGCCGATGAACAGCGTGCTGGCGACGACCTTGTCGTCGGTCTATCTCGCCATGCGCCACATTTTCCCGGATGTGCCGATCAGCGCCGGCGCCTTCGAGCCGCTGATCGTCAAGCGGCCGGAAGGCACGTTCCTCGATGCCAAATATCCGCGACCGGTGTCCGGCTGCGCGGCCGAGGTTTCGCAACGCATCGCCGAGGCGGTGTTCGCGGCCATGGTGCAGGCGCTGCCGGACAAGGTGACGGCGGCGCCGGCGGGCTCCAGCGGCAATTTCGCGCTCGGCGGCAACGATCCGGCCCGCGGCCGCGATTACGTCATGTACCAGATTTCCGGCGGCGGTTATGGCGGCAATGCGGGTCATGACGGCCTCACCAATGGCTGCTCGACCATCGGCATTTCCAAGTCGCCGCCGGTCGAGATCATGGAGCAGGCGTTTCCGGTGCTCTATCGCCACTATGCCTTGCGCGAAGGCTCGGGCGGCGCTGGCAAGCATCGCGGTGGTTTTGGACTCGCCTATGAGGTCGAGATCCTGCGTGGCGACGCCCGGGCCTCCTTCGTCATGGACCACGGCCGCTTCGGCCCGCAGGGCGCGCTCGGCGGCAAGGACGGCGCGGTCAACACGGTGACTGTGTTCCGCGACGGCAAGGAACATGTGCCGCCGCACCTTTCCAAAGAGCAGGACATCGCGCTGAAGGCAGGCGACCGCGTGCGCGTCGGCACGCCGGGCGGTGGCGGCTATGGCGATCCCTTGCAGCGCGATCCGGAACTGGTGCTGAGGGATGTGGCCTTGGGATACTATACGCCCGAGGAAGCCGATGGAAAATTCGGTGTCGCTCTGTCGGCGGACAGGCTGGCGATCAATCGGGTTGCGACGGACAAGAAGCGCGCCGCCAGCTAGTGTCGCTGGTCCGCGCAAACGCCGATCTCCCTGTGCGCCGTGATCGCCGCAGGGCATGTCGTTTCCGTCTCCGCCGGAGGCACAAAACCCCGTAGACTTGCCCCTATCAACGGAGATCTGGATCATGCGCCTTTTCGGTCGTTTCGTGCTTGCTGCGTCCGTCGCCCTGGCTGTCGCTACCGGCGCCGCCTCTGCCCAGGACAAGAAACTCAGGCTCGGCACCGAGGGCGCCTATCCGCCTTTCAACTATGCCAATGCCGACGGCACGCTGGGTGGGTTCGACATCGATCTCGGCAAGGCGCTGTGTGCTGAGATGAAGACCGAATGCGAATTCATCGTGCAGGATTTCGACGGCTCGATCCCGGCACTGCAGGCCGGTAAGTTCGATGCCATCATCAACATCACCATCACGCCGGAACGGGCCGAGAAGGTCGACTTCACCCACAAATACTACCAGACGCCGCCGGCTATCGCGGTGCCGAAGGATTCGACTGTCACGGGCACCTCGCCCGAGGATCTGAAAGGCAAGGCGCTGGGCGTGCAGAGCGCGACGATCCATCAGAATTTCGCCGAGCAGAAATACAGCGGTTCCACCATCAAGCCCTATCCGACCGGCGACGACGCCCGCACAGACATGGTCAATGGCCGTCTCGACGCGGTGATGGACGGCTCTATCCTGCTGACCGAGTGGCTGAAGAAGCCTGAAGGCGCCTGCTGCAAATTGCTCGGCACCTTGGCCCCCGACCCGGCTATCCATGGCCCAGGCGTCGGCATCGCCCTGCAGAAGGGCAACAAGGATCTGGCCGAAAAGCTCGATGCGGCGATCGACGCGCTGCGCGCCAACGGCAAATACAAGGAAATCAACGACAAGTATTTTGCTTTCGACGTCTACGGCGAGTAGGCGGGGGCGTAGCGAGGCGCTCCGAGCGGAGTACCTTGGCCTTATTCAAACGTCAGGGCAATCGCTTCAGGCTTGTGCTGCCCCTCATCGCCCTGCCGGGCACTTCTCCCCGTGTAGTGACGGGGAGAAGGACGCCGTCACCGAGGATTTCGCCAATCAGCAACGGTGCAGGAATGGTGCCAAGGTTGCGGTCAGCCCCTTCTCCCCGTCACTATACGGGGAGAAGGTGCCGGCAGGCGGATGAGGGGCGGTGCCGACATCGGCAATTGGTCGCCTCCACACGAGGCCATTAACCTGAAGCGCGACGCCACACCTCCTTCGTCAATGAAAGAAATATCATGCCCGAACGGCGATCCCCTTTCTACAACAGCATCGTCGGGCTCGGCGCGACGATGGGCCGGGTCGGCGGCGATTTCATTTCGGCCAAATACTATTCCGGCATTGCCGACGAGCATCTGAACACCCGCAAGAATGTCGGTGTCCAGGACCTCAGCACCATGGGCAAGATGGACATCAAGGGTCCGGATGCCGAGGCCCTGGTCAACCATGTCATCGTCAACGACGCCGCAGCCATGCGGCCGGGCCAGGTGCGTTATTCGACCGTCTGCCGCGAGGATGGCGGCATCATGGATGACCTCACCGTGTTCAGGCTCGGGCCCGAGCATTTCATGCTGGTGACCGGATCGGTCAATCGACAGAAAATGCTGCCCTGGCTGCTGCATCACGCCGAGGGCCGAAAAGCCTATGTGACCGACATCACGGCGGCCATCGCCTTCCCGACGATCCAGGGGCCGCGCTCGCGCGAGCTCTTGAAGGTGCTGGTGCAGGACGCCGATCTTGACGGCCTGAAACGCTGGTCGTTTACGTCAGGTCGCATCGGCGAGACGAAGCTGCTGATCTCGCGCACCGGCGTGACCGGCGAGCTCGGTTTCGAGCTGTTCGTGCTGGCCGACGAGACCACTGCCGTCTGGGATGCACTGATGCGGGCCGGCCGCGATTTCGGCCTGAAACCCTATGGCGTGCTGGCGATGTTCACGCTTGGGCTGGAGAAGGCCTATCCGGCGCATGGCATCGACATGGACGAGACCCGCACGCCGTTCCATGTCGGCCTTAACAGCTGGATCAAGTTCGACAAGGGCGATTTCGTTGGCCGCGAGGCCTTGCTCAAAGTTCGCGACACAGGCGTCGACGAGCGCTGGACCGGGCTGACCGTCGAAGGCGGCACGCCGGCCACGGCGAATGCGCTGGTTCTGGCCGATGGCGAGGATGCCGGCGTCGTCACCTACAGCGACCACGGCTATTCCCTGGGCACGGTGCTGGCGACCGCGCATCTTCGGCTGCCATTCACACAGATCGGAACGGAACTCAGCATCGACATCGATGGCACGCCGACACGCGCGGTGGTGTCGCCGATGCCGTTCTTCGATCCGGAAGGGATCAGGCTGAGGGCCTGATCCTACCCCCTCCGATCCAGCCTTGCGACCAGCCGGTCACCGGCCCACTGGATGCCACAGACCAGGATGATCAGCACGATGACCACGGCGACCATGACTGACGTCTCGAAGCGCTGGTAGCCGTAGCGGATGGCGAGGTCGCCAAGCCCGCCGGCACCGATGGCGCCGGCCATTGCCGAGGCGCCGATCAGCGTCACCAGCGTGACCGTGAAGCCTGCGACGATGCCGGGCAGGGCTTCCGGCACCAGCACCTCGCGGATGATCGTCCAGCGGTTGCCGCCCATGGCGCGCGCCGCCTCGATCAGGCCGTGGTCGACCTCGCGCAGCGACACTTCGGCGATGCGGGCGTAGTAGGGCGTGGCCGCGATCGACAGCGGCACGATGGCAGCCCAGGTGCCGATCGAGGTGCCGACGATCAGCCGCGTCACCGGGATCAGCGCGACGAGCAGGATGATGAACGGCACCGAGCGGAAGCCGTTGATGACGGCGCCGAGGACGCGATTCACCCACAGGCTTTCGGCGATGCCGCCACGGTCGGTGGCGACCAGCGCCAGGCCGAGCGGCAGTCCGAAGAGGAGCGAAATGAATCCGGACGCGGCCGTCATCAGGATCGTCTCCCAGATCGAGCGCAGCAGGAGCTCAAACAGAATTGGAGACATGGCCAAGCACCTCCACCCGCGCCTCGCGGGCTTTCAGGAACGCGATCACCCGCGTCAGATGGTTTGCGTCGTTGCCCGGCACGGCCAGAAACAGCGTGCCGACAGGCTGCCGCTGGACATGGTCGATGCCGCCATGCACGAGGCGGAACGAGCCGGGAACCGCCGCAGCGAGGTCGGACAGCAGCGGGCCGCGCGCCGCCTCACCCGCCACGTCGATTTTCAGGATCGCCTCCGTGCCGGCGCCCTGCGTTAGCCGGCTTGCGATCTCCGCCGGCAATTGCGGCCGGATGCCGCTAAGCAGGCTCTGGGTGATCGCCGACTTTGGATCGGCAAAGACCGACCACACCGGCCCTTCCTCGACGATGCGGCCGGCGTCGATCACCGCGACGCGGTCGGCGATCGAGCGGATCACCTCCATTTCGTGGGTGATCAGCAGAATGGTCAGGCCGAGCTGCCGGTTGATGTCTTTCAGAAGCGCTAGGATGGAGCGGGTCGTCTCCGGGTCCAGCGCCGAGGTGGCTTCGTCAGAGAGCAGCAGCGCGGGACGGGCGGCAAGCGCCCTGGCAATGCCGACGCGCTGCTTCTGGCCGCCCGACAGCGATGCCGGATAGGCTTTCGCCTTCTCCGACAGGCCGACGAGCTCGAGCAGCTCGGCCGCGCGCGCCAGGCGTTCGGCCCTGGGGCGGCCTTCGATCTTGAGCGGCAGCGCGACATTGTCTTCGACGGTCTTGGCCGAAAGCAGGTTGAAGTGCTGGAAGATCATGCCGATGCGCCGCCTGAGCGGCTGCAATTCGCGCTCGCCGAGCCGGCTGATTTCGCGGCCTTCGATGAAGACCTGGCCGGAATCCGGCCGCTCCAGACCGTTGAGGCAGCGGATCAGCGTCGACTTGCCGGCGCCGCTGCGGCCGATGATGCCGAGGATCTCGCCCTTCTGCACAGCGAGCGACACGCCGTCGAGCGCCGGCGTCGCGCCGAAGCGGCGCTTCAGCGCGGTAAGCCGCACGACCTCCTCCGGCCGCCCCGGGGTGCCGACCGGTATCTTGGCAGTTGCGGGGAAATGCTGGTTCATGGCCGTTCCTGTTTCGGCGGTCCGTAGAATAGGATTGCGGCCCGCGCGCTGTGCGCGGACCGCTTTCTTCATATCCGGGACGCCCCGGACCCATGTCTCATCAATAGGCGCTGAGGCCAGTGCCCTTGTAGACCTTGTCGAACTCGGCCTTCACCGCCTCGTTCTGATAGGAAGCCACCAGCGTCTTTACCCAGGGCTCGTTCTCATTGCCGGCCTTCACCGCGATGAAGTTGCGGTACGGATTGTCGGCGATCGGCTCCTGGGCGATGCGGTTTTCGGGGGTCAGGCCGCTTTTCAGCGCCCAATCCGTGTTGACCACCGCCGCGTCGAGGTCTTCCACCGAACGCCCGACGATGCCGGCGTCGAGCTCCTTGATGACCAGTTTCTTCGGGTTGTCGGCGATGTCGGCCGTCGTCGCCAGGATACCGGTGCCGTCCTTCAGCTTGATCAGGCCCTCATTCTGCAGGACGCGCAGCGCCCGGCCCTCATTGGACGGATCGTTCGGCACGCCGATGACGGCGCCCTCCGGCAGCTCGGCAACCTTCGCGTATTTCTTGGAATAGAGGCCGATCGGCCAGACGCCGGTATAGCCGACGGGGACGATGTGATAGCCTTGCGTCTTGATCTGATTGTCGAGATAGGGCTTGTGCTGGAAAGCGTTGGCGTCGATTTCGCCGCGCTCCAGCGCCTCGTTCGGCTGAGTGTAGTCGTTGAACACCACGGTCTCGATCGTCAGCCCTTTCTCGGCCGCCTGCGCGGTGACGACGCGCCATACGTCTTCGTCCTCGCCGCTGATGATGCCGACCTTGATCGCCTTCTTGTCCTCGGCAAAGGCCGAACTGGGCGCAGCCAAGCCGGCAATTGCGACGGCCGAAGCGAAAAGTAATGCAAGACCTGTGCGGCGATTTATAGTTGCCGAGGAGGACGACAGCAAAGTGTTGGTATTCCCGATCATGATGAATCCCGTCCGTTGTTAGATCGTGGTGGCCAAGCAAAGCGCGAAGCCTTGTGCACAGCATCGGGGATGCTGGACGCCGGATCAAAGAACCGCGTTTCTCGCCAAATGCGAAGCCGGGAATATTCTCTCAAAGATTATGCGATTGCGAGCACAGGTGCGCTTACCGCGTGCATCGTGTAGGCGGGGCACGCCATTTTTCGGCGAGATCCCTTCGCGCAACCAGACGCAACGCGGTCGCTTTCCCCGTCCGCGCTTTTCCCGCTCAGAGCCACCGCCGCACGCGCTGCTTGTAGTCGCGATACGCATCGCCGAAGCGCCGCTCGAGATAGGCCTCCTCGCGGGCGACGACGCCGTAGCGGATCAGGATGGCAAGCGGCAGCGTGAGGACAAGGATCCAAATATTCTGCGCGGCCACGCCGATGCCGGTGTAGACGAGGAACATGCCGAGGTAGATCGGATTGCGCGTCCATCCGTGGATGCCGGTCGTCACCAGCACGCGCGTCGGCTCATTCGTCGGCACCGGCGTCGCAGCTAGAGAGAAGTTGCGAATGCCCGCGGCGAAAAGCGCAAAACCGATCAGGATCAGCGAGCCGCCGATGATCCAGGTGACCAGGTCATTTTCCGGAACAGGGAACGGCAAGCGCAGCAGGCGATCCAGGACGAAGCCAATCAGAAGAGCAGCGAGAAAGAGCAGGGGTGGTCTCGCGATGACGCCTGCGGTTTCGGTGTCGGTTGGCCCAGCCATTGCCATGTCTGCTCCCGCAGATGCTTGAGGCGCTACGAAGCCCATAGCCACCTAGAAACGACAACTAAGGTGTCATTCTAGAAGTTGACAACAGCGGTGTCAATCGCGGAAATCAGCACGGACAAAGGGAATGGAAGCGATGGCGGCACGACACGGGACTGACCGAGGGACAGGGGCCATCGTTGACGGCAAGGCCGAGGCGATCGCCGAGCTGATGCTCGAAGTGGCCCAGTGCTTCTTCAGAATACGGGCTCTCGGCCAGAAGACAGGGCTCATCACCAGTTGGGGCGGCGGTGCATTCGGCTTCATGCGAAGCCTCGCGCTGCTTGGTCCGCTCACCGTGCCGCAGATCGCCCAGATGCGGCCCACCAGCCGTCAGCGCATGCAGCGGCTGGCGGATGAGCTTGCAGCCGAGGGGCACGTCGAATTCATCGACAATCCGAAGCACCGGCGCTCGAAGCTTGTGCAGCTGACGCGCAAAGGCGCCGCGCGCTACGGCGAGCTGAACGCCCAGCTGATGGCGATCGCCGCGACCATGGGCGCCGCTCTCGACGAAGCGGATATCCGCAAGACGGCCGGGATCGTGCGGCAGCTGAGCGACGATGTGAAAGTGCGCACGGAGCGGCTGGGCTGACGCAAAGGCTGCAGCGGCGCCATTGAAGGGAATCCTGCTTGCGCGCCTCCCGATCTCCCGCCGTTTCAGCCTGGATGCGCTTGGCTGTTGCCACGTCCGTCCGGGCCCGCCGGCGAACGATTGCCAACCGGAACCTCTGCGGAGCTGAGGCGTTCGAACCGCAGGAGCTGAGAGCTGCGCCTCCGCGAAAGAGTACTGCAATGGCTCGGAAACTAGAGATAACGACAGGCCAGAACGACCGGCCGCGCAACGAAACCATAGGCCAATCCGGCGAAGGCCTGCCGGGCAGCACGCCGCTTGAAGTCGACGAGATCGCCGCCCGGTTGCGAGGCAAGCTACAAGGCAAACCCGAGCAATTTGCGGAAGCCAATGCCGACGCGGCAGGCATTGCTGGCGTCGGCGAGAAAATTTGTCACCGCTGCGCCGGGACAGGCATGATCGACGGCCGCACCTGCCCCGAATGCGGCGGAACCGGAAAGGTGACGACGCCGATAGGCTGAGGCGGTCAGGAGAGCGATCTCGCGGCAGCCTCGATCACTGAAGCGCCAAGGAGTCTGGGCCGGTGGAAATTGTACGGATCAGATCGCCGGCACCCACTTCCAGAACACGCCCTCCATCCGTTCGGGGTAGTGCTTGAACTCGCATTCGAAGCGCCATCCGTAAGTCTTGGCGGCCGCCAGCGCTGCCGGGCTGACCGGGTTCATGCCCGTTCCCGGCGCGAACCAGTCCTCCAGCAAGTCGTCGGGTACGTAGGCGCCGATCCTCAAGGGCAGCTTTTCGAGGACGACGTCCATTTCGTCAGGTGCGGGCAATGGTTTCTCTCCTTCAGGTCTAACCACGAACAAGTCGTTTGAGGCGGATTGGGTTCCAGACCCATGGCCGAGATCGATGGGGGCAGGATTGGATTCGACGTCCGGCTTTACGAGATAGGCCGAAGTAGGAGGATCGGCAGATCGTGCCCGTCCCGAGTGATGGGTGACCAGGTGTCCAGAATGGACCGTGCAAGTTTGGCGCACCCGACAGGATTCGAACCTGTGACCTCTGCCTTCGGAGGGCAGCGCTCTATCCAGCTGAGCTACGGGTGCCTTCAGGATCGAAATCCGGAAAACGAACCAGCCGGTAAACCGGCCGGCCACGGCTTCTTAGCGGAAGCAGGGGCGGGCTTCAACGGGCAATTGGAATTGCGCTTGCCTCCTCAGGCAGAGGTCACAAGTTCGACTCCGGTCGGGTGCGCCGGTTATGTGCCGAATGAGAGCTAGATCGAACGGGCAAACAGCCTTAGTGATCCGACGGCACGTTTAGGAGGATTGAGCCGTGGGCATTCCGCAGCACTACAGCCACATGTTGCCGGTGCGCTGTAGCGAATTGGTCAAAACTCTTTACCCGGTAGTAAAGGCGGATCAGCGAAAAGCTGATAGGCATGGCGGTCCTTTGGGCACGACATTGTTATTGGCTTTGGCGACACCGATGATCGTTTTACCAGCTGAACGTATACTGCAGGCCTTGGACGGCAATCCGGGTTACTCCGACGAGACGCGCACAGATCCTGTCCTGACCAAAGCGGTTCGCAGCGAATGTGACAAACGGCTAAAGGAAACTTCATTTTTTGAGGGTCTTGGCTGGGCCTCCGCTAGCGGCTGGGCAATGTTTGACCTCGCTAAGCGACTTCCACCTGATTTAGCCGAAGAGTTGCGTGGTGCCGCTGCCCAAAATGCGGCTGGGAACCTAGAGGTGCGCGCATTCTTCAGTCGTCTTCGGAATGGACTTTCCCACGGTGGGATCATGTATCTGGACAGCAAAGGCGAATCTTCCGAGGCCGAAGCGGAAATGCTTGCATTTGTCAGCGGCAAACGCGGCACGAAACAACCCCTTTGCCGAGACGGAACTTCGAAATGCGCCCACGCGGGGCCGCCAATCGAAAGTCTCAACATTCTGCGAATTTCGGAGGGCGGGTTTCGCGAGTTCCTTATGAGATGGGCAACCTGGCTTGAGAAATCGGGCGCTGCTAGAGGCCTAAGTGAAACAGTTATAGCCGCAGAGTGAGCGGCTGAAAGCAATCGAGAATTAGAATAATGATCACAGGTCAACTACGCTCGAAAATCGATGCTGTCTGGAACGCCTTCTGGGCGGGCGGCATCGCCAATCCGCTCGAGGTGATTGAGCAGATCACCTATCTCTTGTTTATGCGAGGCCTGGATGAGTCGCAGCAGCTTGCTGAGAACAAGGCCAATCGGACCGGAAAGCCGATCGAGCGCCGCATTTTTCCGGAAGGCAAGGACGGTATAGGCAAGGATGGCGGCGTCGCCTACGAGCAGATGCGCTGGTCACGGCTGAAAAACAGCGATGCCGCCACGATGTTCAAGATCGTCGCGGAGCACGTCTTCCCGTTCCTCCGCACCATGGCCGAGGATGGCACCGCACACACCACCCACATGAAGGGCGCGCGCTTCACCATTCCTTCACCGGCACTGCTGGTGAAGGTGGTCGACCTCATCGACAAGCTGCCGATGCAGGACCGCGATACCAAGGGCGATCTCTACGAATACATGCTGTCGAAGATCGCCAGCGCCGGCCAGAACGGCCAGTTCCGCACGCCGCGCCACATTATCGCTCTGATGGTGGAGATGACGGCGCCGACGCCGAAGGACATCGTCTGCGACCCGGCATGCGGCACCTGCGGCTTCCTGGTCGCAGCGGGTGAATACCTGCGCGACAACCACCCGAAGATGTTCCACGACCAGGGGAGCCGTGACCATTTCAACGAGGAAATGTTCCACGGCTTCGACTTCGACAACACCATGCTGCGCATCGGTTCGATGAACATGACGCTGCATGGCGTCGAGGATCCCGACATCCGCTACAAGGATTCGCTCAGCCAGGAGCATGCCGGCGACGAAGACCGTTATTCGCTGGTGCTCGCCAATCCGCCCTTCGCCGGCTCGCTCGACTACGAGACCACCGCCAAGGATCTGCTGTCGATCGTCAAGACGAAGAAGACCGAGCTTCTGTTCATGGCGCTGTTCCTGAAGCTACTAAAGCCCGGCGGGCGCGCGGCGGTGATCGTGCCAGACGGCGTGCTGTTCGGTTCCTCTACCGCGCACAAGGCAATCCGCAAGATGCTGGTCGACGATCATCGGTTGGATGGCATCGTCAAGCTGCCGTCAGGCGTTTTCCGGCCTTACGCCGGCGTATCGACCGCCATCATGCTGTTCACCAAGACCAATTCCGGTGGCACTGACCATGTCTGGTTCTACGACTGCCAGGCCGACGGGTTTTCGCTGGACGACAAGCGTAGCGCCCTGCTGCCGAGCGAAAAGATCGGGCCGACGCCGGGCCACTACGAAGCCGGCCATTTCGTCAATCTACCGCTCACCGACGAGGAACTGGCGAAGAACAACCTACCAGACATCGCTGCGCGCTGGGCCGAGCGCAATGGCACCGAGCGCGAGCGTCCGCGCACTGCACAGAGCTTTTGCGTCCCCAAGGTGGACATCGCGGCGACCGGTTACGACTTGTCCATCAACCGCTACAAGGAAGTGGTGCACCAGGCGCAGGAACACCGTCCGCCGAAGGAGATCATCGCGGAGTTGAAGTCGCTAGAGAAGGAGATTGCGGAAGGGCTAGAAGAACTGGGGGCGATGCTATGACAATGCATGTTGCTCGCCTCGACGATGTCTGTGAAATCAATCCCCGCATGCCGAAGTCGATCTCCGACGACGATATCGCCGCTTTCCTTCCCATGGCGGCAGTCTCCGAAGATGGACTGATCGACTTTGAGGAGAAGCGGCCCGTTCGGGAAGTCAAGAGAGGCTACACCTACTTCGAGCGCGGCGATGTCTTGGTGGCCAAGATCACACCGTGCTTCGAGAACGGCAAGGCGGCGCGGACGAGTGAGCTAACGAGGCCCTTTGGATTCGGCTCGACCGAGTTTCATGTCTTGCGCGCTGGTAAGGAAGTCGACCCCTCGTATCTTTTCCACCTAATTTGGAACTCGAAGTTCCGCGAAGTCGGCGCCAACAATATGACGGGCAGCGCCGGCCAGAAACGTGTCCCGACTGACTTCCTAAAGCGCCTCGAAATCCCCCTTCCGCCGCTCCCAGAGCAGCGGCGGATCGCGGCGATCCTGGACAAGGCGGACGCGCTACGCCGCAAGCGCAAGCGCGCTATTGAACTGCTCGACAGCCTCACGCAATCGATCTTTAAAGAGATGTTTGGAGGCCAATCACGGCAGATCTATGCACCGATAACGGAATTGGCAGACCTTCAGGTAGGCTTTGCGTTCAAGAGCTCTGAATACACTGACGCAAGCGATGGGGTTAAGCTGTGCCGTGGCACCAATGTGCTGCCGGGCGAGATCGATTGGTCGGATTTAGCGAAGTGGCCCAAGACGCGCGCTGGCGAATTCTCTTCCTTTGAACTTCGGGTTGGCGATGTGGTAGTCGCGATGGACCGTCCCTGGATCTCATCGGGATTTAAGGTGGCGCAACTAACCGAATCAGATGTGCCGTCCCTGCTGGTTCAACGTGTGGCAAGACTTCGCGCAAGGCAGAAAACTGATCGAGCGTATTTGCTGGCCATCGTAACCAGCACAGAATTTTCGCAGCATTTGAAGCCTACTGAAACGACCGTGCCGCACATATCTCCGATTGAGATTCGACAATATGCTGCTCCGATCCCGTCTGATCGGGAGCGAGCAAGCTTTTCTGCGGCGATTTCGAAAGTGGACGGAATGCGTCTCCGAACTCGAAATGCGATTGAGGAAGCTGTTTCCCTCTTCTCCTCCCTCCAATCCCGAGCTTTCTCAGGTCGGCTCTGACCATGCCGGAAGCGCCCGCCGGCAGTGATTGGACCAACCGGCAAATCGAGCTGATCGTTGCGGACTATTTCGATATGTTGTCGCAGGAACTGGCGGGCCGTCCGTTCGTGAAGGCGCAACGCAACGCACAACTTCAGGAGTTGACTGGCCGCAGCCGTGGCTCGATCGAATTCAAGCACCAGAATATCAGCGCGGTGCTCTATCGGCTCGGCATGCCGTGGATCGCCGGATATAAGCCGATGGCTAACTTTCAGCACGCACTGGTCGATGGCGTCGAGCGCCATATCGCTCGTAATCCGGCGCTCTTCGAGAGCCCGATCTCGGCCCTGTCTGCACCCGGTTTGCACGAGCCCCAACCACTTTTCTTCGAGGCACCGCCCGTCGCGGCGTTCGGGACTGTGCCGCCAGCGCTGGAGCGGATCGTGCGGAAATTCGATCCGGCGCTGCGGGACGCCCGCAACAGACTATTGGGCAAGAGCGGCGAGGAACGCGTTTTCTTTGCCGAGCAGTCTGGCTTGCGTACGGCCGGGCGCGACGATCTTGCCCGGAAGGTGCGCTGGGTATCAGTGGAGGATGGCGATGGCGCCGGCTATGACATCCGCTCGTTCGATCCAGCCGGCCGCGAGCGGCTGATCGAAGTGAAGACCACCACCGGCCACAAGCGGACTCCGTTCCTGCTTTCGGAGAACGAACGGGCCTTCTCGGAGGAGCGGCCGGATGCCTTCCGGCTGGTCCGGCTGTTCGACTTCGTGCGCCAACCGCGCGCCTTCGAACTTACGCCACCGCTGGACAGATCCGTGCTGCTGAAGGCCGCGACCTGGCGGGCAGAGTTCTGAGGAGACAAGCAGCTGATGACCGACATCGGCACTTTCCGTCTTACGCTACCGGGCCAGATGCTCCGGCGCGGTTTCTGGCTTTATGTTTGGAAAGTCGCAACCGCCGATAATCGCGAACTTCTCTATGTCGGGCGGACTGGAGACAACTCCAGTCCTAACGCATCGCCGCCTTACATCCGAATGGGACAGCATCTTGGTTCAATGAAAAACCAGAACGCGCTACGTCGCAATCTCGTCAGCCGAGGCATCGAACCGGAGACATGTCGTTACTTCGAGCTCGTCGCCCATGGACCCATCCACCCTGAGGTTGTGAAACCGGAAGACTTCGATCATGCTGACAAGATTACTCGCAAGTCTCTCATGGAGTTGCACACTCCGTTTCGGAATATTGTGGGCGCAATGGAAAAGCAGCTTGAGCGCGATCTTCGTGTTGCCGGCTACGTGGTCATGAATACCGTGAAATGGAAGCATGACGTTGATAGCGCTGAGTGGCTACCGATCCGACTGGCGTTCGCGGCAGATTTCCCCGGGCTCAAGGAATTGACTTGATGTCCAACTTCACCTTTCTCGCCGCCGAGTTTCCGACTGTTCACGAGGCGGCGGTGGAGGCCGAGCGGCAGGCGGCGGTCTCTCCCACGGCAGCTGCGTTCTTTGCCGGCAAGACGGTCGAGCTTGCGGTGAAATGGGCGTTTCGGAGCGACCCCGGCTTGAGGCTTCCTTATCAGGATAACATCGCGGCCCTCCTGCACGAGCCAAGCTTTCGCCGCGTAGCGGGCGAAGCCGTTTTCGCCAAGGCGAAGTTCATCAACACGCTGCGCAACCGTGCCGTGCACGAGGAGAAGACGATCCGCCCGGGCGATGCCGCCGGCGCGGTAAAGGAGCTTTTCCATGTCTGCTTCTGGCTGGCGCGCACCTATGCGCGCAAGACAAAGCCGGCGGATGGGTTAGCCTTTGACGCATCTCAGCTCACGCGTCGCGACGAGACACTGAAGAAGGCATTCGCGCACCTGAAGGCGCAGCAGGAGGAACTCGACGCCAAGAACGGCGAACTGGCAAAACTTCTTTCCGACAACAGCAATCTCGATGACGAATTGAAGCGACTGCGCGCCGAGGTTGCGGCGGCGCGGCAGGCCAGCGAGGCAACGCGCGATCACCACGATTATAACGAGGCCGAGACTCGCGACCGCTACATCGACCTCTTGTTGCGCGAGGCCGGTTGGGCTCTGGACAGGCCGGAAGATCTTGAATTCCGCGTCGAGGGAATGCCGAACAATGAAGGCGTCGGCTTCATCGACTACGTGCTGTGGGGCGCCGACGGCAAGCCGCTTGGCCTAGTCGAGGCCAAGCGCACGCGCAAGGATGCCAGGCAGGGCCAACAGCAAGCGAAGCTTTACGCCGACCGCCTGGAGGCGCGCTATGGTCAGCGGCCAGTCATCTTCTATTCGAACGGTTACGAGCACTGGATCTGGGACGATCAGAACTATCCGCCGCGCCAGGTCGGCGCGTTCTACAAGCGCGACGAGCTGGAACTGCTGATCCAGCGCCGCACCAGCCGGAAGAAGCTCAGCGAGACCCGCATCGATACCAAGATCGCCGGCCACAAAAGGCCCTATCAGCAGCGCGCCATCCGCGCCATCGCCAAGAGCTTCGAGCACGACGGCGAGCGCAAGGCGCTGCTGGTCATGGCGACCGGCTCAGGCAAAACGCGCACAGTCATCGCGCTGGTCGACCTGCTGATGCGCGCCGGCTGGGTGAAGCGCGTGCTGTTCCTTGCCGATCGCGTCGCGCTGGTCAATCAGGCGGCCGGCGCCTTCAAGGCGCATCTGCCGGACTCGGCCCCTGTCAATCTCGTCACGGAACGGACCAGCGAAGGCCGCGTCTTCTTGTCCACCTATCCGACGATGATGAATCTGATCGATGGCAGGGCCGATGAGAAGCGCAAGTTCGGTCCGGGTCATTTTGATCTGATCGTCATCGACGAGGCGCATCGCTCGGTCTACCAGCGCTACCGAGCGATCTTCGAATATTTCGACTCTTTCCTCGTCGGGCTGACGGCGACGCCCAAGGACGAGATCGACCACAACACCTATTCGCTGTTCGACCTTGAGGATGGCCTGCCGACCGATGCCTACTCGCTCGACGAAGCGGTGGCCGATGGCCATCTGGTGCCGCCCAAGGCGATTTCAGTGCCGCTGAAAATCGTGCGCTCGGGCCTGCGGTACGACGATCTCAGTGATGAGGAGAAAGACCGCTGGGACATGCTGGAATGGGGCGAGGAGGAGATCCCCGACAGCGTCGATGCCGCCGAGGTCAACAAGCGGCTCTTCAACATTGACACCGTCGATCTCGTCATCGCGCACCTGATGACCAACGGCCTCAAGGTCGAAGGCGGCGACCGCCTCGGCAAGACGATCATCTTCGCCAAGAACCAGGCGCATGCGTTGTTCATCGAGGCGCGATTCAACGCGGCCTATCCGAACCTCGCCGGCCACTTTGCCCGCGTCATCACTTATGAGAGCGGCGCCTACGCGCAAACGCTGATCGATGATTTTTCGAAGAGGACAAAGGCGCCTCACATCGCCATCTCGGTCGACATGCTCGACACCGGTATCGACGTGCCGGAGGTGGTGAACCTCGTGTTCTTCAAGCAGGTGCGCTCGAAAACGAAATTCTGGCAGATGATGGGTCGTGGCACGCGGCTCTGCCCAGACCTGTTCGGACCAGGCCAGGACAAGGAGTTCTTCCGCGTCTTCGACTATTGTCAGAATCTGGAATTCTTCGGCGCCAATCCGGAACTGAAGGAAGCAAGTACTGCGAGATCGCTCTCGGAAAGGCTGTTCGCGGCCCGGCTCGATCTGGTGCGCGCTCTTGACGAAAAGCAGCGAAAGTCCGATGGCCTGGCCGAGGATGCGACACCGTTCAAAGTCTCGGGGGACGTCGCCTTGCCACCGACCGAGAACGACATCCGGGCTGACGCGGTGAGCGTTTTACGCGACACCGTGGCAGGGCTGAACCTCGACAACTTCATTGTGCGCCAGCGTCGACGCGCAGTGGAGAAATATCAAAAGCCGGAAGCCTGGATTGCGATCGACGACGAGAAGCGCAAGGAGCTCGTTGACGAGGTTGCGCCGTTGCCATCGGCGAAGCAGTTCGGAACCGAGGAAGCGAAGCGGTTCGACTTGTTGATGTTCTCGCTGCAGCTCGCGCTGCTGAAGGGCTCCAAGCGATTCGATACGCTGAAGAAACAGCTGCTAGAAATCGCGTCGGCGCTGGAGGACCAGACCGGCATTCCAGCTATCGCCCACCATGCGGCTCTGATCGAGGAGATTCAGACAGACATCTGGTGGGAAGGCGTCAACGTTCCTTTGCTCGAACTGGTTCGGCTACGGCTGCGTGATCTCGTCCAGCATATCGAGAAGGGCCGGAAAGCGGTCGTCTATTCCGATTTCGCCGACGAGATCGGCGAGGGCGTTGAAATCGATCTGCCGCAAGTTGGTGAGGCTGACTTCGCCCGTTTCAAGCAGAAGGCACGTCACTTTCTCAGGAAGCATGAGGATCACATCGTCCTGCACAAGCTGCGGCAAGGCAAGCCACTCACGACCAGTGACCTGGCCGAGCTGGAGAAGATGCTGCTGGACGCGGGCATTGGCGATGCCGGCAACATCGAGCGTGCCCGCGAGACGAGCCGTGGCTTCGGTCGTTTCGTGCGGTCGCTAGTCGGGCTCGACCGTGCGGCCGTTTCGGAGGCCTTTGGCGAGTTCCTGTCTGCGGGAACAGCATCCGCTGCGCAGATCGAGTTCGTTAAGATGATCATCGAACATCTGATCGACCAGGGCACGATGGACCCGAGGCTGCTCTACGAGCCGCCCTTCACCGACCTTGCGCCTACCGGACCGGAACAGGTTTTTGACGAGGACCGTGTGACTAGGCTCGTCAGCCGCATCCGCGAAATCAGCGACAGCGCAGTCGCCTAAAACGAAAAACCCGCCTCGGTGGACGGGTCGTTGGCGCAAATCAGCACCATGAATAAATTCCTAGCATAACTGCCGTCACCTGTCAAGTTGAAACTGACTCGGATCGCTGACACCGATCAAAAGCTCGCCCCCGCCGAACGTCACCCCTCCCTACTCCTGCGCATACAGCAGCCGTGTCGTCGTATTCGATGCCGTCGACAGGCTGCGCTGGATCAGCGCCTCGACGTGGTCGTTGCGCTGGCGCGCGCTGTCGGCGCCCATCACCACGAGGATGAGCCGGCGGCCGTCGGCATCGTAGGAGGTGACGATGTTGAAGCCTGAGGCTCTGATATAGCCTGTCTTGATGCCGTTGACGCCGCGTACGCGGCCGAGCATGTCGTTGTGGCCGCGCACCAGCCTGCCCCGGAACATGAAGTCGTTTTCGGAGAAATAGTGGAAATGCTGCGGGAAGCGGGCGCGCAGCGCCATGCCGAGCACCGCCATGTCGCGCGCCGTCGTCTGCTGGACGCCGTCCGGCAGGCCCGAAGCGTTGCGGAAGATGGTGCTGCGCATGCCGATCTGGCGCGCTTTGGCCGTCATCATTGCGGCAAACGCGTCTTCGCTGCCGCCGAGATATTCGGCGACGGCGACCGCCACGTCATTGGCCGATTTGACGACGATCGCCCGGATCGCCGTTTCGACGTCGATCGCCTCGCCGCGCCTGAAGCGCAGCTTGGTCGGCGGCTGCCTGGCGGCGTTGTCCGAGACCGGGATCAGCGTCGTCTTGGCTAGGCGGCCCTGATCCAGCGCCTCGAACAGAAGGTAGAGCGTCATCATTTTGGTCAGCGACGCCGGATAGCGCGGCGCCGTCGAATTCACCTCGAACAGCGTCTTGCCGGTGCTGCCGTCGATGACGATAGCCGCATATTTCTGCGGCGCCGCCGGCACCGCCAGCATGGTCTCCGGCGGTGTCGTCGTGCAGCCGGCGACGAGCACCAGCAGCGCAAACGCCGCGACAAATCTTTGGATGAGCGGAAAGAGGCGCGGTTTGGACAAGATGGGTCTGTTCTGAAGGTAGACTGTTGCTGAAACGACGGGAAACTAGCCTAACCGAAAAGCGCCGTCCATTTGGTTAACACTGGCCTTGCCCAGGGTTATCCCCGGATAAACGCATTTCCGCGCCTGCGCCGTCGATCACCTGCCGCCGAAATCGCCTGTTTCCTGCCCTGATCTTCCCACGGGGTCGCGCTCCGGCTAGAAGGTACGCGGCATTGGGTATTGGGGGGATTGCATGGCGGGCGGTATCGGCATGGGCGGCGCTGCGCCGTCGCTTATCAGGGCATCTCTTGGCCGCACCGGCAGATGGGCCACCGGCGTCGCCTTTGTCGGCGGCTTCATTTCCGACATCCTCACGCCGCTGGCGCCGTTCGCCGCCTATATCGCGCTGGTCGCCGCGATCGCCGCGGTGATCATCGCCATTGCCATTGTGCTGCGGCTGGTGCTGGCGGCCAAGGCGCTGCCGGCGCTGGTCTTCGCCAGCACCGCTGCGGCGGTCGCCGGTGGCGTCTTTGCCGTTCAAAAGCAAACAAATTCCCAGAACGGGCTGGTCGCCGGCCTGGTGCCGGCCGTGGCCGAGCTGCAGCGCTCGATGGGCATCGTCTCGGCCAAGGTGGCGAAGATCGAGCAGACCGTCACCGAAACGCAAAAAACGGTCGAGACGGTCAAGCAATCGACCGACAAGGTTTTGCAAAAGACCGACGAGATCGCCTCGACCCAGCAACAGCAGACCGAGCAGGGGGCTCAGACGCAAAAGACCGTCGAAGCGGTCAAGCAGACGACCGATACGCTGGCCGACACCGTGGCTGCCGGCCAACAACAGCAGCAGGCCCAGGCGCAAAAGCTGCAGGCGACGACCGAGCAGATCGCCGTCTCGATCGACACCATCGCCAAGGGCTTTGCCGCACTTGCCGCACAGGGCGGGGTGATCGCCGAGCCCAAGCGGCCGGACGAGTTTTATCACAATGCCCGCGTCTACGAATTGTCGGGCGACATGCTCAACGCCCGGCGCTCCTACCTCGCCTTCGCCGGCTTCGATGTCGACGCCATCGACCCCTACACGCGCTTCGCCACTCTGCTCCGGGTGCAGGATGGCAAGGCCGGTGCCCGCGAGGTGTTCGGCGCACTGGCCGACAAGGGCAAGGCGCTGTCGATCAAGCTTGTCCATGCCTTGCAGTTCGATGATGCGCAGCGCCTCGAAAAGCTCAACGCCTTCGTCGCCGCCAATGCCGATTTCGCGCCGGCCTATTTCCTGCTGTCGCAGGAGTTTTCGGAAGATCGCCTCGGCTTCCAGGCGCTGTCCGACAAGCGCAGCGAGGCGACGGCGCTGACCAAATTCCTGTCCTATGAGAAGGATGGCGGGCTGCTCAAATATTTCGTCGACCAGACCCAGCTTGCCGATTGGCTGGACCGCAGCCGCAGCCGGCTGGCAGCGCTTGGCGACGTGCTCGATGCCAAGCGCTTTGCCCCGACGCTGACGCCGATGCGCTCGAACCAGGGCTGGTCGATGACCATCTCCATTCCCGAACCGGCGACCGGCATTTCATGGCGCCTGGGCGACAGCGGCCCGTTCACCGAGACCGGCTTCCTGGCGCTCAACGACCAGACCACCGGCAGGCCGATGCCCAATCCGAGCTTCGAATTGCCCGACAGCACCGCGGCCGGCAGTATCGCGATCAAATATCTCGATGTCAGCGGCCGCGAGACCGGCCCGTTCGACGTCCGCTTCGATCCCGAGGCGGCACTTCAGCAAGGCAACAAGCAGATCCTCGACCAGTTCTGGACGTCGTGGATCGCCTTCGACGCCAGCGGCAACCGTGGCCTGGTCTATTTCAGCCAGATGCTGTCGTACCGTTGCGCCATCAAGGCGGTGCACTACGGCCTGAACGGCGCGGCGCTCGACAAAGAGATCAAGATGCCGGCCTGCGACCCCAAGGACCCCTACGCCATCCCCTACGACTACCAGCCCTATTTCAAGGTCGCCGACGACGTGAGGTCGATGTCGGTCCAGGTCACCTACACCGACGGCACCCAGTCACCGGTGCGGGAATACAAGCGGCAGTAAGCCTGGCTGCTGCGCCGACGCCAGTGCTGCCTGACGTGAAATGCCGGCCACGCGGCTTGCGCAACCGGCATCGAGCGGGTTTGCTGGCGCAGGCAGAATCAGCAGGTGCGCCATGGATACGCTCACGATCAAGGCAAAGGGCATTTCGGTAACGGTCGATCTCACTGTCGGCCATCTCGCCGAGATAGCGGTCGATATCGACGGGCGCCGGCTAAAACCGCTGCATCGCGCGCCCTGGATCGACGAGCCGCGCGAGACGCTGCCGCAAGACCTGCCCGCCGGCACCGTTCGCCTGTCCGGCGATTTTCTCTGCGCGCCGTTTTCGCGCAGCGATCTCGAGGAAGCGCCGCTGCATGGCTGGCCGGCCAACAGCCCCTGGGATGTCGTCGAAAGCAAGGCGACTGCCGATGGCTGGCGCGCGGTCTTCAGGTTGCAGCACAAGGTCATGGGCGCGACGGTCGACAAGATCCTCACCTTGCGCGACGACCACCCGTTTCTCTATCAGGAACATGTCTTTTCCGGCGGTTCCGGCGCGATTTCCGTCGCCCATCATCCGATGACGGTGATGAAGGACGGCGGCAAGCTGGCTTTCTCGCCAAAGCGGTTTGCGGCAACGCCTGACGACCCGCTCGAGCCCGATCCGGCCCGCGGCCGTTTTCTCTTCGCCTATCCGGCCCGCTCAGCAGACCTGACGCATTTTCCCGCCGCCGATGGCGGCACGCTCGACCTGACCGACTATCGCATGGACCAGAGCCGAGAGGATTTCGTCACGCTGGTCGAGGCCGACCATGGCGGGCCGGGCTGGACCGCGCTGGCGCGAAAGGCGGAAGCCGATCTCGTTCTGGTGCTGAAGAACCCGGCCGAGCTGCCGGTCACCATGCTGTGGATCAGCAATGGCGGGCGCGACTACGCGCCGTGGAGCGGCCGTCATCGCGGCGTGCTCGGCATCGAGGATGGCCGCACAGCGCTCGGCCATGCCGCCTCGCTGGGCGAAAACTGGCTGAAGCGGGAAGGGGTGGCGACCGCCTTTGCTCTGGCTGAAGGCCGCAACGTCTCGTTCCGCCACGTCATCGGCGCCTTGCCACAAGAAGCCGGCGGCGAGCCGCCGCGCGACATCGCCACCGCACAGGGGCACGTGCGCCTCACGGCTGCCGACGGTTCGACGCGGGACGTCGCTTTCGACGGCGATTTCCTGAGGATCGGGCAATCTGTGCCTGCCTGATTGGGCTGTGCCCTGCGGCAATCGCTTTAGCGCCAACCTCGACAACTTGGTCGCCTTTAACACCAGTGCAGATTTGAAATTCCGGCAAACTATCGCCAAGATGCGATCGAAAACACCAGCCGGAAAGGCTCCGATGTCCGAGATCGCTCATCTCGCCGCCACCATCTTCAAGCGCGCCGGCAAGGCGCAGCGTTTTGTCGTCGCCATCGCCGGTCCTCCGGGCGCCGGCAAGTCGACGCTGTCGACCCGCCTGCATGAGCTGCTGCCGGAAGGCACGGCCGAAATCGTGCCCATGGACGGCTTCCATTACGACGATGTCGTGCTTGAGCGGCGCGGCCTGCGCGCGCGAAAGGGCGCTCCGGAAACCTTTGACTTTGCCGGCTTCGAAACCTTGCTGAAGCGCATCCGCGCGGGCGAGCCCGACATCGCCATTCCGGTGTTCGACCGCAGCATGGAATTGTCGCGCGCCGCCGCCTCGATCATCGCTGCCGACACCAAGTTCATCCTGGTCGAAGGCAATTATCTCTTGCTTGACGAAGAACCCTGGTCGCGACTGGCCCCGCTGTTCGATTTCTCTATTTTCGTCGATGTGCCGCGTGCCGAGCTCGAGCGCCGTCTGCTTGAGCGATGGCACGAGCATGGCCGCTCCGACGAGGATGCCCGCGCCTGGATCGCCTCCAACGACATGCCCAACATCGACCGCGTGCTTGCCCGCCGCCGCCCTGCCGATCTGGTGATTGGCGATCACGCTTGATGCGCAGCACGGCCCGCCGGAACCTTAGGACTTTCCGACCGTTATGTCAGATACGGCAATGATGCTGACATAAGGGAAACTGTCCGATGGCAACCAAGGCAAGAAAGCCTGCGCCCGGCAAGGGCAGGGCGACTCGATCAAAGGCAACTGAATCAAAGACAGGCGCCGGCCCGGCGGTCGCCGCCCGCTCCAAGGATGCAAAGCCTACTTTCGGCAAGGCGGCGCCGAGGAAAGTGATGCCGGGCGCTGCCAAGGCCACGGCAAAACACGCCAAGCCCAGGAAATCGGAGCCCAGGAAATCGGCAAATGGCGGCTTGGCAGACAGCGCAATGCGCACCGTGAAGGCGACGGCCAATGTTGCGGCCGGTGCGGTTGTCGCCGCGGCCCGGGGCGCTGCGTCCCTTGCCGCTTCCGTCATGGGCAAAGGCAGCCATGGGCAAGGGCGGCGCTAAAACCAAATAGGCCGAGCCGTCCTTTCTGCGCTACCGGCCGGTTCGGTCAGCCCCGAGCGGGGATGTTGAGGCCCTTTTGCACGGCCGGTCGCGCAAGGCCGCGTTCCAGCCATGCCGCAACAGTGGGAAAGTCGTCGAAGCCGACAAGTTCCCGCGCTTCATAGAAGCCGATCAAATTGCGCACCCAGCCCAGCATAGAGATATCGGCGATTGTGTAATCGTCGTCCATGATCCAACTGCGGTCCTTCAGCCTCGTCTCGAGCACGCCGATCAGCCGCCGCGACTCGTCGCGATAGCGCTCCAGCGGGCGCTTATCGGCGATCTCGCGTCCGGCGAATTTGTGGAAGAAGCCGACTTGGCCGAACATCGGCCCGATCGAGGCCATTTGGAAGAACACCCACTGGATCGTTTCGTAACGCCGCACCGGGTCGGCCGGGATCAGCTGGCCGGTCTTGTCGGTGAGATAGAGCAGGATGGCGCCGGATTCGAAAAGCCCGATCGGCTTGCCGCCCGGGCCGTTCGGATCGATCATCGCCGGTATCTTGCCGTTGGGGTTCAGCGACAGGAATTCCGGCGTCCAGCTTTCGTCCTTGCCGATGTTCACCGCATGCGCCTCGTATGGCAGGCCGAGTTCCTCCAGCGCGATCGACACCTTCACCCCGTTCGGCGTCGGGAACGAATAGAGCTGGATGCGTTCGGGATGTTTGGCCGGCCAGCGCGTGGCGATCGGAAAGGCGGACAGGTCGGTCATCGAAAACTCCTGGGCGGGGATTTTTGCGCGCACGCGGGAGGGGCGGGTCGCAGAGAAATAAGCGTGACGGGCGGCCCGAATCAATATGACGGGTGAAAAGTTTCGCCGTGCCCGGACAACCAGCCGTGAACCGCCTGCGGTCAGACCGCTTTGACCGCCAGCACCGCATTGGTGCCGCCGAAGGCGAAGCTGTTGCTCATCGCAACGCGCACCTTGCGCTCGCGCGCCACATTCGGCGTGATGTCGAGATCGCAATCGGCGTCGGTCTCGCGAAAATTGGCCGTCGGCGGCACGACGCCGTCCCGGATCGCCATGATGCAAGCGATCAGCTCCAGGGCGCCCGACGCGCCGAGACAATGGGCATGCATCGATTTGGTCGACGAGATGGAAAGCCTGTGGGCATGGTCGCCGAAGACGCGCTTGATCGCCGCCGTCTCGATCTGGTCGTTGGCCTTGGTGCCGGTGCCATGCGCATTGAGATAGTCGATGTCTTCCGGATTGAGCTCCGCGTCGACGAGGCAGAAGCGCATCGCCGCTTCCGGCCCTTCGATGGTCGGCGCAACGATGTCGGAGGCATCGCCGGAAAGGCCGACCCCGGCAATTTCGGCGAGAATTGTGGCGCCGCGCGCCACCGCATGCTCATAGGTTTCCAGAACCGCCATGCCGGCGCCTTCGCCGAGCACCAGGCCCTGGCGATCGGCCGAAAATGGCCGGCACGTGTCGGGCGCCAGCACCCGCAGCGCCTCCCAGCCTTTCAGGATGCCCCAGACCAGCGGCGCATCGGTGCCGCCCGCGACCATGATATCGGCGCGGCCGAGCCTGATCTGGTCGACCGCCGAGGCAATGGCGTGGTTGGACGAGGAGCAGGCCGAGGTGATGCCGAAGACCGGTCCACGCAGGCCGAGATCCATGCTGACATGGCCGGCCGCAGCGCCCGGCATCACTTTCGGCACGGTGAAGATCCCGGTGCGATTCTTGCCTTCGAGCAGGATGGCGCGATAGCTCTCTTCGATCGCCTCCCAGCCGCAGACGCCGACGCCGACGATGGCGCCCATCCTGTAGGTGTTGGCTGCGTGCGAGGTCAGCCCGGCTTGTTGCGCGGCCTCCCGCGCGGCGATCGTCGCCAAAAGGCTGAAGCGGTCCATCGACACGACCTGCTTGCGGTCGATACCGTGATCGGGAAGCGTCTTGATTTCGCAGCCGACCCTGACTTTCAGGTCATGCAGCTCCGAATTGACGATTGGACCGATGGCCGAACGGCCTGCGCGCATCTCGCCCCAGATCGCGGGTGCATTGGTGCCGAGCCCGCATAGGCCGCCGATGCCGGTAATGACGACGCGCTTGTGCATTCAGTCAGGCTTTTTTCGCGATCAGCGCGCGAACCGCCTCGACCATGTCGCCGACGTTCTTCAGGTTGCTCCAGGCATCGACCGTGTTCATCTCGATCTCGATGCCATACTGTTCCTCGAGGTCGAAGATGATCTCCGTCAGTTCCAGCGAATGGATGCCAAGTGAGGTCAGTTCGGTAGTGGTGGTGATTTCTTCGCCACCGGGCTCGGCATGAGCCTTGATCTTCGCGATGATGTCCGTTGCCAGCTGGTCAGCCATTCGGTTCCTTCCCCAACCTTGTCGTTTCTCGACGCCAACGGATCAGCGCCCCTTTTTTCCGGATTCAAAATCGTCATCGTCGCCTTTTACCCCGTCAGGCGCTGCATGACAGTACCAAGGTGGCTCCCTCTATAGAAACCGAAACGTTGTCAAGCAACAAGCTATATATCGACAAAGGCGCCGCTGTGCTTAACGTTGGCGCCGTGGATACGATCGAACATGGCCTGACCTCGGTGCTGCCGGCCCAGCGCGTCGCCGGAATGGCGCAGCTTGGCTGCGACAGGAATGGCGACCGCACGCGTCTTCGGCGCCTCTATCAGGATGGGTCCGCCAAGATCCGCATGCCGGCCGTCTCGGCCGATCCGCTCGAGGCCGTCTTGATCAACACCGCCGGCGGGTTGACCGGCGGCGACCGCCTTGGCTGGGAGGTCGATGTCGGCGCCGGCGCCTCCACCACCATAACGACCCAGGCCTGCGAGAAGATCTACCGTGCCGCATCCGATCGCGCCGAGGTGCGGGTGAAGCTGACGGTCGGCGCTGGCGGTCGCATCGCCTGGCTGCCGCAGGAAACCATCGTCTTCGATCGATCGGCCTTTGCCCGCAGGCTCGACCTGGAGCTTGCCGCCGGTGCCGAGGCGCTGGTGCTCGAGGCGACCGTCTTCGGCCGCCTCGCCATGGGCGAACGCGCGGCGCACGGCAGTTTCCACGACCGCTGGCGCGTCAGTCAGGACGGAGCGCTTGTTCATGCCGAGGATTTCCGCATCGGGCCCGGCATTGCGGCCATTCTGGGCCGTTCCGCGGTGGCCGGCGGCGCCATAGCAATGGCGACGGTGCTGATGATCTCGCCGCGGGTGGAGGCTTTGCTCGATCCGGCCCGGCACATTATCGGCGGCCAGGGCGACGCCAGTGTCTGGAGCGTGAAGAAATCTGGCAAGCTTCTTGCGAGGCTGTTTGCCGAGGACGGCTACCAGCTCCGCAAGCGGCTGGTTCCGCTCGTCGAATTGCTCAACGGGCGGGCGGGTCTGCCCAAATTATGGTCACTCTGATTCCGATTACGCCACTCCTGATTAAGCCATCCTAGGGAAACGCATGAACCTGACGCCAAGGGAAAAGGACAAGCTGCTCATCGCCATGGCGGCGATCGTGGCGCGCAAGCGGCTCGAACGCGGCGTCAAGCTCAATCACCCGGAGGCGATCGCGCTGATCACCGACTTCGTCGTCGAGGGCGCCCGCGACGGCCGCCAGGTCGCCGAGCTGATGGAGGCCGGCGCCCATGTCGTCAGCCGCGCGCAGGTTATGGAGGGCATCGCCGAGATGATCCACGACGTCCAGGTCGAGGCGACGTTTCCCGACGGCACCAAGCTGGTCACCGTGCACGAGCCGATAAGGTGAGGCCGATAAGGTGAGGAGAGGAAAATGCTTGAGCTACGACCCAACTGTGAATGCTGCGACAAGGACCTGCCGCCTGAGGCAATGGACGCGCTGATCTGCACCTTCGAATGCACCTTCTGCGCCGATTGCGTGGCAAATGTGCTGGCCGGCGCCTGCCCGAATTGCGGCGGCAATTTCTCCATGCGCCCGATTCGGCCGGCGGCGATGCTGGTGAAATATCCCGCTTCGACAAAGCGCGTCTTCAAGGCCGAGGGCTGCGGTCCGGCCCGCAATGCCGCGTGACGGCACGATCCTGACAACGGAAGGCATATCGATGGTTCCCGCAACGATCAAACGCACGTCCCTCTCGGCGGTCCTGCTTCTCGCCGCTGCAATGCCCGCTTATGCCCATGTCGGCATCGGCACGACCTCGTCCTGGTCAGCCGGCTTCATGCATCCGCTCTCCGGCCTCGACCACCTGACGGCGATGATCGCGGTCGGGCTGTGGGCGGCCCTCAAGGGCGGCAAGGCGGTTGTCGCATGGCCGCTCGCATTCGTCGGCGTCATGCTGGCGGGCGGCGCGCTCGGCATGCTGCAGGTGCCGTTGCCGTTCATCGAACCGGGCATACTGGCGTCGGTCGTGGCGCTGGGACTGCTGGTCGCGCTTGCGGTCGATCTTCCCGTCTCGACCGGCGTCGCCATCATCGGCCTGTTTGCGCTGTTCCACGGTCACGCCCATGGCACCGAAGTGCCTGAAAACGCCAGCGGGCTCGGTTATATGGCCGGCTTTGCCGTCGCCACTGCGCTGCTCCATGCCACCGGCCTCATTGCCGGTCTTGGCCTCGGCATCAGGTTCCCAGGCCTTGCGCGCGCCGCCGGCGGCGCCTGTGCGGCCGTCGGTGCCGGCCTCGCCTTCGGCGTCTTGTGAGGCTGGCGATGATCCCGGGCGAAATCATCACGGCAGGCGGCGAGATCGAACTGAACAAGGGCCAGCCGACCATCACGATGAAAGTGGCCAACAGCGGCGACCGGCCGATCCAGGTCGGCAGCCACTATCACTTCTTCGAGACCAATGAGGGGTTGAAATTCGATCGCGACAAGGCGCGAGGCATGCGCCTCGAC
Organism: Mesorhizobium sp. M6A.T.Cr.TU.016.01.1.1; assembly: GCF_003952585.1. Taxonomy (NCBI): domain Bacteria; kingdom Pseudomonadati; phylum Pseudomonadota; class Alphaproteobacteria; order Hyphomicrobiales; family Phyllobacteriaceae; genus Mesorhizobium; species Mesorhizobium sp. M6A.T.Cr.TU.016.01.1.1. Next base: position 1,940,902 of record NZ_CP034452.1, on the reverse strand, counting down.
ATCGCAGCCGGCACGGCCATGCGATTCGAGCCCGGTCAGGAGCGCGACGTCACGCTAGTGCCGCTCGGCGGCAAGCGCGAGGTCTACGGGTTTCAGCAGAAGATCATGGGCGCGCTGTGATATCCAAGGCGTCGAGCAGTTCCGGCTCAGCTGGGTGGCTTGGCCGCCGCGTAGATGACGACCTTTCCGGGATCGTCGAATTCCACGGCGAGAACGTCTTCGGTCAGCACGCGTCGCGAGTCGATGGCGTTGAACAGCAATGCGTTCGCCTCGATCTCCTTGCGCAGTTCCGCAATGTCTTCCTGATGTTCCTTAACCTTGGTCTCGATCTCCGGCGGCGGACCGCCTTCCGTGCGCGCGGCATCGGTGAGGAACACGATATCGACCTTGTCGAGCTTGGATGTCTTGCGCACCGCGCCGATGTTTTCACGCGTCCGGTCGATCGCCGTGGCGACTTTGCCGGCCTCCACAGCCGTGTTGGTCTCTTCCTGGCCGACCTCCGAGCCGATGATCCTGTTGACGGTGTCCGGGCCTTCAAGACCCTGCGCATTCAGCGCGGCCTGGGGGACGGTCGCCGCGAGAAACGCAGTTGCGGCAATCATATGCAGCCATCTTGTGTCGGGGAAGGTGGTGATCGCCATCGCTCGCTCTCAGAGCCTCTTTCGAGGCTCGTTTCTACGCCAAAAAATCGAAACGTGTTCTGCCCTGCGAAGGTTCCCTCCCCGATGCGGCGGGCCGACCTTGCGCCGGCCCGCCATAGCGCATCGTCAGCTCGCTTTCTTGGTGATCAAGGTCAGCGCGCCATTGGTGTCCATGCTGGCGGCGATCACTTGCGCCGAGGTGAGTCCTTTGGCTTCGAGCGCGGACTTGACCTGGGGCGTCGCGTCGATCGAGCTGCGCAATTTCTGCAGGCCATCCTCGCCGCGCTTGGCGATCACTTCATTGACCTTCGTCTTCGTTTCCTCGGGCAGTTCTTCGATGTCGACGACGTTGACGGTCTGAATCGCCGGCACTTCCGGCTGAGCGCCGGGCGCCGCGGGAGCGGGCGAAGCCGGCGGCTCACCGGGTTGCGGCGCAGGCTGTTGCTGGGCGCTGGCAGCGGTCGCGAGCAGGAGGGTGGCGGCGGCTGCGAGACGTATCGTTTTGCGCATGGATCTTCCTTTCCATCGATTGGCAAACGGTCGTTTTGGGGTGGCCCAGCCACCTCAAACGTTAAATGGGATCGGAAAGTGTCGCCCAGCGGGTCATTACGTGACCATAGGATGGCGACAATGTGGGGCCGGGCTTCGACCGGCTGTACTTTGGGCCGCATTTCAGGAGCAATTGCCGATGGCTAGAATCACCCGCGCCGCCTATGCCCAGATGTACGGCCCGACCGTCGGCGACAAGGTGCGGCTTGCCGATACCGAGCTGTTCATCGAGGTCGAGAAGGATTTCACCCTTCATGGCGAAGAGGTGAAATTCGGCGGCGGCAAAGTCATCCGCGACGGTATGGGCCAGAGCCAGGTTTCCCGCGCCCAAGGCGCGGTCGATACCGTCATCACCAATGCGCTGGTCGTCGATGCGTCAGGCGGCATCTTCAAGGCCGATATCGGCATGAAGGACGGCCGCATCGCCGCAATCGGCAAGGCCGGCAATCCGGATATGCAAGACGGCGTCACCATCATCATCGGCCCCGGCACCGAGATCATCGCCGGCGAGGGCAAGATCCTCACCGCTGGCGGCTTCGACGCGCATATCCACTTCATCTGCCCGCAGCAGATCGAGGAAGCGCTGATGTCAGGCATCACCACCATGCTCGGCGGCGGCACCGGCCCGGCGCATGGCACGCTGGCGACGACCTGCACGCCTGGGCCGTGGCATATGGCGCGTATGATCCAGTCCTTCGACGCCTTCCCGATGAACATCGGCCTGTCGGGCAAGGGCAACGCGTCCTTGCCGGCGGCGCTTGAAGAAATGGTGCTCGGCGGTGCCTGCTCGCTGAAGCTGCACGAGGATTGGGGCACGACGCCCGCGGCAATCGACTGCTGCCTGTCGGTCGCCGACGATTACGACGTGCAGGTGATGATCCACACCGACACGCTGAACGAGTCCGGCTTTGTCGAGAACACGGTGGCAGCCATCAAGGGCCGCACCATCCACGCCTTCCACACCGAAGGCGCCGGCGGCGGCCATGCGCCAGACATCATCAAGGTTTGCGGCCTGCCCAACGTCATCCCGTCCTCGACCAATCCGACCCGCCCCTACACCGTCAACACGCTGGCAGAGCACCTCGACATGCTGATGGTCTGCCATCATCTGTCGCCGTCGATCCCCGAAGACATCGCCTTTGCCGAAAGCCGCATCCGCAAGGAGACCATCGCCGCCGAAGACATTTTGCACGACATCGGCGCCTTCTCGATCATTTCGTCCGATAGTCAGGCGATGGGCCGCGTCGGCGAAGTGGCGATCCGCACTTGGCAGACCGCCGACAAGATGAAGCGTCAGCGCGGTTCGCTGCCGCAGGAAACCGGCGACAACGATAATTTCCGCGTCCGCCGCTACATCGCCAAATACACGATCAACCCGGCCATCGCGCATGGCCTATCCAAAGAGATCGGCTCGGTGACGGTCGGCAAGCGCGCCGATCTGGTCCTGTGGAACCCGGCCTTCTTCGGCGTCAAGCCTGACATGGTGCTGATCGGCGGCATGATCGCCGCCGCCCCGATGGGCGATCCCAACGCCTCGATCCCGACGCCGCAGCCGATGCACTACCGGCCGATGTTCGGCGCCTATGGCAAGGCGATGACCAATTCGTCGGTGACCTTCGTTTCCAAGGCCGCGCTCGACGCTGGCCTGCGCGGCAGGCTCGGCGTCGACAAACAGATGGTCGCCGTCGAGAACACCCGCGGCGGCATCGGCAAGCACTCGATGGTGCTCAACGACGCCACCCCGCATGTCGAGGTCGACCCTGAAACCTATGAGGTCCGCGCCGACGGTGAATTGCTCACCTGCGAGCCGGCCACGGTGCTGCCGATGGCACAAAGGTACTTTTTGTTCTAACCAATCAACTTCACCAAAGTTCATGAATTGGTGAAATGTCTCTGACGGCTAAGTGCGCGCGTTCTGTCAGCTGCTCGCCCAAAACTGTGCACGGATTGTCAACCGCCGCGCTGAAAACGCTTCGGAGAAGCGCCTGATCGGCTCCATCTTTTGCTTCCAACTTGGAAATCTGGACCCTTTGGAGCAATATACGCTGGATGAACAAGATTTTTCGAAAACAGCAATTGACGCCCTACGAGGCCGACTATGCTCAGTGGTGCGCCGAACAAGGCGCGCTGCTGCGCGAAGGTCGTCTGTCCGACCTCGATCGAGAAAATCTGGCGGAGGAGATCGAGAGTTTGGGGCGTAGCGACAAAAGAGAGATCAGAAGCAGGCTGGGCAACTTGCTACTGCACCTCCTCAAATGGCAATTTCAACCCGAGAAGCGTAAAGCAGGATGGTTGATGACAATCCGCGAGCAGCGATATCAGATCGAAAACCTGCTCGACGAAAGCCCAAGCCTGAAAGCTTATCCTGGGCAACAGCTCGGACGGGAATTCAGGATGGCGAGGCTAAAGACGGCCGACGAGACGGGTCTGAACGAGCGGGATTTTCCTGTCGACTGCCCGTATTCGATCAGAGACATACTCCACCACGATTTTTTTCCGGGTGCTCCCTGGTCGTCGGATCAACTTATCCGCGATTAAGCCTTTAGACCGCGACGCTTTAAACAGCCCCATTGCACCGAATCCTCCTTGGGCGTTTATGAACCAGCAACTCCCTTACGCCCACGACATATTCCCCCACATCCGCATCATCTTGGGCATGGTGATCGGGCTTGGCGTCACGCGGCTGCTGTCCGGGGTGGCCCGCATTGTCCAGCATCCCGGACAGTACCGGCTCTATTCGGTGCATCTGGCCTGGGTTGTGTCGGTGCTCTTGATGCTGGTGCATTTCTGGTGGTGGGAGTTCGGCCTGTTTCAGATCGAGACCTGGACCTTCGGCAAGTACCTGTTCATCATCTTCTACGCAGTCACGCTGTTCCTGCTCTGCGCGCTGCTGTTTCCGGACTCGATGCTGGACTACACCAGCTACGAGGATTTTTTCTACTCGCGCCGTGCCTGGTTCTTCGGCCTGCTGGCGGCGACTTACTTGCTCGATGTGATCGACACGCTTCTGAAAGGGCCCGAGCATTTTGCCCGCTTCGGCGTTGAATATTTGTTCCGCACGCCGGTGTTCGTCGCGCTTTGCATCATCGCGATGCTTGTCCGCGATCGCCGCTTCCACATCGCCTTTGTCGCCGCCGCCCTCGTCTACCAGATATCGTTTATCCTGCGGCTCTTCGACACGATCGTTTGACTACAGCGCCGCGCGTCCTTTCGGACGCGCAAAGGACGCTGTAGAAACTTGACTTGGCGCATGATCCTTCCCGAAATCGAATTCGATTTCGGGGTCATGCGCTGGCATTGGGTCGATGCCTGGAACGGACTAAGCTTTTTGCAAGGCAGGTGTTACATGAAGCTCGATATCCGCACCGACTTCACTAAATTCCCGCGTGCCGTCTCCGTGCTTGCCGCCGGCGAAGCGGGAGCGGTCACGCCCTATGATCGGGCCGTGCTTGCCCATGACGAGCGGCACCTGCGTCGCCGCGCCATCGAGACTTCAGGCGGCGACAAGATACTGGTCGACCTGCCCGAGCCGGTTGCTTTGGGCGATCGCGACCGGCTGGTGCTTGAGGATGGCCGCCATGTCGAGATCATCGCCGCGGAGGAGCCGCTCTACGACATCCGCGCCTTGAGCCCTGTTCATCTGACCGAGCTCGCCTGGCATATCGGCAACCGCCATCTGGCGGCCGCCATCGAGGCGGAACGCATACTCATCCTGCGCGATCATGTCATCAAGGCGATGCTGGAAGGGCTGGGCGCGACCGTGCGCGACGTCTCCGAACCGTTCGTGCCGGTGCGTGGTGCCTATTCCGGCCATGGCCACGGCCATGCCGAGGCGCATGCACACAGCCACGCTGAGGCGCATTCCCATGCCCATAGCGAATCGCACTCCCACAGCCATTCGCACGACCATGACTGACCAGCCTTCCAACGTTGCCTTGTTGCGGCTGATGGCGTGGCTGTCGCCTTCCTTTCCGGTCGGCGGCTTTTCCTACAGCCATGGCCTCGAACGCGCCGTGCACGACGGACTGGTTGCCGACAGCAAGGACCTCGCCGCATGGCTGGAGACGCTGGTCGAGATGGGCTCGGGCTGGAACGATGCCGTGCTGTTCGCCGAAAGCTGGCGGCGCGCGCGGCAAGCCGGTGATCTCGACGAGATCGCCGCACTCGCCGAGGCATTGGCCGGCTCGCGCGAGCGTCACACCGAAACCATGCTGCAGGGCGCGGCCTTCCTGAAGGCGGCATCTGCCTGGCCGTGTCAGGCGCTGGCCCGTCTGCCGGCCGAATGCGCCTATTGCGTCGCCGTCGGCGCGGTGGCCGGTGGCAACGGCATCGCGCTGCAGGACGCGCTCTCCGCCTTCTTGCAGACCTTCTTTTCCAATCTCGTGCAAGCCGCGATCAGGCTCGGCGTCGTCGGCCAGACCGGTGCCACCGCGCTGCTCGCCGGCTTCGAGCCGCTGGCGCTGGAAACTGCCGCTCGCGCTTCCCGCTCGACGCTTGACGATCTCGGCGGCTGCGCCTTCGTCTCCGACATCATGGCGATGAAGCACGAAACCCAGTATTCCCGGCTGTTCCGCTCATGATCGTGCTTGCCTTCATTCTCTCAATCGTCCTGCTGCTGATCACCACGCTGCATGTCTATTGGGGTATTGGCGGGATCTGGCCGGGCAGGGACGCTGCCTCCTGCGCCCGCGCGGTGGTCGGCTTTCGCGGCGTCGACGAGATGCCGGCGCCCTTCGCTTCTTTTGCCGTTGCTGCCTGCCTCGGCCTGGCGACGCTGTGGCCGATGGCGCTTGAAGGCGTGTTTGCCACGCCCTTTCCCAACGCCGGGCTTGCCGCCACGGCGCTGCTCATCGCGCTGGTCTTCCTCGGGCGCGGCATTGCCGGTTTCACGCCCTGGTGGCGCCGGCTGACGCCGGAACAGCCTTTCGCGCGGCTCGATGTCAGTTACTATTCGCCGCTGTGCCTGTTGATCGGGCTCGGCTTCGCAGTGCTCGCCCTCACGGAGTTCCCTAGATGACCCAAGCCAACGGTCCTCTTCGCATCGGCATCGGCGGCCCCGTCGGCTCCGGCAAGACGACGCTCACCGAAAAGCTCTGCAAGGCACTGCGCGACGAGTTTTCCATCGCCGTCGTCACCAACGATATCTACACCAAGGAAGACGCCATGATGCTGGCCCGGCTTCAGGCACTGCCCGAGGATCGCATCATGGGTGTCGAGACCGGCGGTTGCCCGCACACCGCCATCCGTGAGGACGCCTCGATCAATCTGCAGGCGATCGCCGAGATGAACAGGAAATTCCCGGATCTCGACATCGTCTTCATCGAATCGGGCGGCGACAACCTTGCCGCCACGTTTTCCCCCGACCTCGCTGATCTGACGCTCTATGTCATCTCGGTCTGCCAGGGCGAGGAGATCCCGCGCAAGGGCGGCCCGGCGATCACCCGGTCCGACTTCCTGGTCATCAACAAGAGCGATCTCGCCCCCTATGTGAACGTCAATCTCGATGTCATGGAGGCAGATGCTGCCCGCATGCGCGGCAAACGGCCGTTCGGCTTCACCGATCTGTCACGCGGCAAGGGCCTGCAGGAGGTGATCGATTTCATCGTCGAGCATGGCGGGCTGCGGGTCGACGCGGCCAGAAGCACAGCGGCGTAAGGCAACGCGCTCGCTTGCACCAAACGAAACCGGTTGCGCGTCCCGCCGGCGCGCGGCATCCTTGCTTCTTTCACGGAGGTTTTCGATGAGCATCGCCCGCCTGCAGAAGGAAATGCTGACCAACCTGCCTTTCTACGAGGAGCGCGTCGATCTGGCTTGCGCCTTCCGCTGGACGGCGCGGCTCAACATGCACGAGGCGGTGGCCAATCATTTCTCGCTGGCCGTCAACGATGGCGGCTCGCAATTCCTGATGAATCCCAACCAGGTGCATTTCTCGCGCATCAAGGCGAGCGACCTGCTGCTGATCGACGCCAACGACCCCGACACCCTCTCCGGCCCGAATGCGCCCGACCCGACGGCATGGTGCCTGCACGGCGCCATCCATCGCAATGTGCGTCATGCGCGTTGTGTCATGCATGTGCACTCGATCCACGCCACCGTGCTCGCCTCGCTCGCCGACTCGACGCTGCCGCCGATCGACCAGAACTCGGCGATCTTCTTCAACCGCCACGTCGTCGACGGCCACTATGGCGGGCTCGCCTTCGAGGAGGAGGGCGAACGCTGCTCGCAGCTGCTTACCGATCCGAAGGTCAAGGTGATGGTCATGGGCAACCATGGCGTGCTGGTCATCGGCGATACCGTTGCCGACACCTTCAACCGCATGTTCTATTTCGAGCGCGCCGCCGAGACCTATATCAAGGCGCTGTGGACCGGCCGTCCGCTGCGGGTCCTGCCGGATGAAATCGCGGAAAAAGCAGCGCTGGAGCAAGAGGACTATCCCGGCCAGGCCGAACGGCACCTGTCTGAATTGAAGGCGATCCTCGACGAGCAGGAGCCTGTTTACCGGAACTGATACTTAAAGCCCCAGCTCCGCCCGCAATTCGTCGGCGCTGTTGATGACGATCGCGCCGGGCGGCCCGTCCATAGGCGCCTCCGGCCAGAAGATCGTCCTCATCCCCGCCGCCAGCCCCGCCGTGGCGCCGGTCACGCTGTCGTCGACGGCCACGGCATCGGCCGGATCGACACCGGCCAGCCAAGCGGCGCGCAGGAAGGGTTCGGCGTGCGGCTTGCCCTCGTGCACGTCATTGCGGCTGATTGTCTTCATGCCGGGATAGAAGAGGCCAACCGCGCGCAGATTGGCATCGACGATCAGCCGGTCGGAATTGGACACCACCGCCTGCGCCACGCCAAGCGCGCGCAGCTCGTTAAAAATCTCAATCGCGCCGATGCGCGGCTTCAGCGTCTCGGCCATCGGCAGATAGTGATCGTATTTGCGCACGATCCAGTCGTCGAAGGGCAGGTCGAGGCCGAACTCGTCGCGCAGCATCTCGTAGACCGGCCATGCCGCAATGCCCAGCACCCGCTCATGCAGGTTGGCCGGCGCCGCAATGCCGACGCTGTGCAGCGCCGCAATCAGCGCCGCCTCGTGCAACGGCTCGCTATCGACCAGCGTGCCGTCCATGTCCCAGAAAACCGCTTTCGGCGTCATGCGAGGCTCCTTTGTCTGAATCCCTTAAAGGGTTTGCGTCGGGAGATAAACCGCCGCGCCTGACTGCACGGACATTGCGGGACTTCAAAAATTGCTTGGCTACGATCATCCATTCTAAACACCACAGGCGCCTCGGGCAGTTCACCTAAGCAATTGCTCTGGTGATAGGCAATTGCGCACAAGTGCATTCCCCCTTAAAAGTAAAGCGCCCCGGCCTTGATGCTCGGGGGCAGGGAGGCAGCAAGTTGAATTCCCGGCAGGACAGCGGCAGCAACAGGCTGGACGACGCGGCACGCGCCGGCTGGCTCTACTACGTCGCCGGCAACACGCAGGACCAGATCGCCTCGACGCTCGGCATCTCACGGCAGACGGCGCAGCGGCTTGTGTCGCTGGCGGTGTCGGAAGGGCTGATCAAGGTGCGCGTCGACCACCCGATCGCCAATTGCCTCGATCTCGCGGCGCGACTGAAATCGCGCTTCGCGCTCGATCTGGTCGAGGTGGTGCCGAGCGATCCTGCTTCCTCCTCGACCATCATCGGCGTCGCCGAGGCGGCGGCGGCCGAGATTGAACGGCGGCTGCGGTCGCCGACGCCGATCGTCATGGCGATCGGCACCGGCCGCACGCTGAAGGCGGCAATCGAGCAGCTGCCGCCGATGGAATGCCCTCAGCACAAGGTCGTGTCGCTGACCGGCAACATCTCGCCCGACGGCTCGGCCGCCTTCTACAACGTCATCTTCACCATGGCCGACAGGGTCAAGGCGCGCTCCTTCCCGATGCCGTTGCCGGTCATCGCCTCCTCGCCGGAGGAGCGCGAGATGCTGCTCAGCCAACCGATGATTCAACCGACGCTGGCGCTTGCAGCGGAAGCCGACGTCACGTTCATCGGCATCGGCGATCTCGGCCCGAAGGCGCCGCTCTATGAAGACGGCTTCATTTCGGAAAGTGAATTGAAGGCGCTGCAGAAAGCCGGCGGCGTCGCCGAGATCGTCGGCTGGGTCTTCGATCGCGAAGGCCGGATGATCGAGGGCATCACCAATGACAGGGTGTCTTCGGCGTCGCTGCCGTCGCGCGAAAAGTCTCTGGTGATCGCGCTCGCCATGGGCGAGCGGAAGCTGCCCGGCATCCTTGCGGCTGTAAACCGGCGGCTGGTCAACGGCCTCATCACCGACGAGCGGACCGCCGCCGCTTTGCTGGCGGCCAGTTGATTAGGGATAAGTCCAGCAAGGCTATTTGTGCCGACCGTAAGGATCGTTGCCATCGAGAAAACCCATGTCGCGCTGCAGATGCGACGGCAATTCCCTTATGTCGAGATAGGCCCGTTTTCTCGCCGCGTGCCGTGCAAGCCCGCGCGCCAGCCGCGAAAACCAGCTTTGGCCTGGCGTTAGAAACAGCTTTTCCTGGATCGTGGTCATGATCGTCAGCCTTCGCTATGCTTGAACTGATTGATGCGTCGACCACAAATATCGGCTTGACGGCGCCTTGCTGCCAATCAAACGTCGATCACGGCCCATAAGGAGGGCTTATGCCTGAACTCAAGTCACGGCAGGTCTCCCAACTCCCTCCGCTTCAGGCGATCCGCGTGTTCGAGGCGGTGGCGCGGCATCTTTCCTTCACCAAGGCCGCCGGCGAGCTTGGCATGACGCAGGCGGCGGCGAGCTATCAGATCAAGCTTCTGGAGGAGCGCGTCGGCGCGCCTCTGTTCTTGCGCCGGCCAAGGCAGATCGTGCTGACCGAGGCGGGGCAACGCATGGCGCCTGCGGTCAGCGAGGCGTTCGCCCTGTTGGGTGGAGCCTATGCCGCCGCGCGCAGCGGCGCCGATGGGGTGCTCTGTGTCTCGACGCTGCTGACCTTTGCCTCGAATTGGCTGGCGCGGCATCTCGGCTCGTTTCAGGTCGCGCACCCGTCGCTGGCGGTTCGCCTCGACACATCGAACCGCGTGGTCGACTTCACCCGCGAGGATATCGACATCGCCATCCGTTCAGGCAGGGGAAACTGGCCGGGCGTGGAAGTGCACAAACTTTTCAATGCGGATTTCACGCCGATGCTGAGCCCGAAACTCGCGGCGTCCATTGGCGGGGTGAAGGAGCCTGCCGATCTGTTGCGCCTGCCGATCCTCGACCCAGGCGACATCTGGTGGCGGGACTGGTTTATCGCCGCCGGCCTGCCGGTCGAGGAATTGGCCAAGCGCCCCGGCTCCAGCATGGGTGCGCAGGCCTACGAGGCCAACGCCGCGATCGCCGGGCAGGGCGTGGCGATCGTGACGGCCGCGCTTTTCAAGGCCGAGCTTGCCGATGGCCGCCTGATCCAGCCGTTCGATCTGGTCGGCGACGACGGCCATGCCTATTGGCTGGTCTATCCCCAGGCGCGGCGCAACGTGCCGAAGATCCGCGCTTTTCGCGAATGGATCCTGGCTGAGATCGCCGGCCAATAGGTCGATACGCCGCGCCGAAAACCCGAGGTCTGGGGCGCCGGCAAGCTTATTCAAACCGTCCGGAACCGAATCCCGCACGAGGCTGCGTGCTGCGCTGCAGCAACGAATCCGGCTTGACATAATTCATGGAGAGTGAGTAATTGCCCATAGCCAAGGCAAATGCTCAGCTTGGTCTATGGGAGGAATTTGATGAAACTTCGCACGCTCACCCTGGGTCTGTTGTCGGCCAGCGCTTTTGCGTTCGCCGCGCATGCCGAATCCATCACCATCGCCACTGTCAACAATGGCGATATGGTCCGCATGCAGAAGCTGACCGACGACTTCACCGCCAAGAACCCCGACATCCAGCTCCAGTGGGTCACGCTCGAGGAGAACGTGCTGCGCGAGCGCGTCACCACCGACATCGCCACCAAGGGTGGCCAGTACGACGTGATGACCATCGGCACCTACGAGGTTCCGATCTGGGCCAAGCAGAGCTGGCTGCTGCCGCTCGACAAGCTCGGCGACGACTATGACGTCAAGGACATCATCCCGGCGATCGCCGGCGGCCTGTCGGTCGACGGCACCCTTTACGCAGCGCCGTTTTACGGCGAAAGCTCCTTCGTCATGTACCGCAAGGACCTGATGGAGAAGGCCGGGCTGACCATGCCCGACGCGCCGACCTGGGACTTCATCAAGCAAGCCGCCGACAAGATGACGGATCGCGCTAGCGGCGTGAACGGTGTCTGCCTGCGCGGCAAGGCCGGCTGGGGCGAGAACATGGCCTTCCTGACCGCCATGTCGAACTCCTTCGGCGCACGCTGGTTCGATGAGAACTGGAAGCCGCAGTTCGACCAGCCCGAGTGGAAGAACACGCTGCAGTTCTATGTCGACCTGATGAAGGCCAATGGCCCCGAGGGCGCGTCTTCGAACGGCTTCAACGAAAACCTGGCGCTGTTCCAGCAGGGCAAGTGCGGCATGTGGATCGACGCCACCGTCGCCGCGTCCTTCGTCTCCGACCCGAAGAACTCAACAGTCGCAGACAAGGTCGGTTACGCGCTTGCTCCCGACAACGGGCTTGGCAAGCGCGGCAACTGGCTGTGGGCCTGGTCGCTGGCCATTCCAGCCGGCACGCAGAAGGCTGACGCCGCTCAGAAATTCGTCTCCTGGGCAACCAGCAAAGCCTATGCCGAGCTCGTCGCATCGAAGGAAGGCTGGGCCAATGTTCCGCCCGGAACGCGCACTTCACTCTACAACAACCCCGAATACCAGAAGGCGGCGCCCTTCGCCAAGATGACGCTGGACTCGATCAACGCCGCCGATCCGACGCATCCGACCGTCAAGCCGGTGCCCTATGTCGGCGTCCAGTTCGTCGCCATCCCCGAGTTCCAGGGCCTTGGCACGACTGTCGGCCAGCTGTTCTCGGCGGCACTCGCCGGCCAGACGAGCGTCGACGACGCCTTGAAGCAGGCGCAGGACGCTGCCACCGCGACGATGACCGAGGGCGGTTATATCCAGTAAGGCTCCTCCCGGTGCCGAACGCCGGTTGCCTATCATGGCCGGCAAAGGGGCCGCCCGAATCCCAGTTCGGGCGGCCACCTTCACACTTTCGAAAATTTGGCTGACCTTTGAAGGGTGACCGTCATGGCTACTCAGCAGACCCGTTCGCTTGCCCGCTTCATGATGGCGCCATCCGTGGTGCTGCTGTTCGTCTGGATGATCGTGCCGCTGGCGTTCACCCTGTGGTTCTCCTTCCAGCAGTACAACCCGCTCAACCCGATCCGCGACGGGTTCGTCGGCTTCTCGAACTACGCGCTTTTCTATTCAAACCCGGCATTCCTGCAGTCGATCCTCAACACGCTCGTCCTCGTGGTCAGCGTGCTTTTGATCACGGTGATCGGCGGCATCCTGCTGGCCCTCCTGCTCGATCAGCCGATATGGGGACAGGGCATCGTCCGCATCCTCGTCATCTCGCCGTTCTTCGTCATGCCGCCGGTGGCAGCGCTGGTCTGGAAGAACATGATCATGCATCCGCAATACGGCGTCTTTGCCGATATTGCGCGCTTCTTCGGCGGGCAGCCGATCGACTGGTTCGGGCAATATCCCATGCTGGCGATCATCATCATCGTCGCCTGGCAGTGGCTGCCATTTGCGACATTGATTCTTTTGACCTCGCTGCAGTCGTTAGACGGCGAGCAGAAAGAGGCCGCCGAGATGGACGGGGCCGGCTTCATCAGCCGCTTCATCTATCTGACGCTGCCGCACATGTCGCGCGCCATCACCGTCGTCATCCTGATCCAGACGATCTTCCTGCTGTCGGTCTATGCCGAGATCCTCGTCACCACCAATGGCGGCCCCGGTTACGCCTCCACCAACCTGCCCTTCCTCGTCTACCAGAAGGCGCTGCTGGAGTTCAAAATCGGCCAAGCATCCGCCGGCGGTATCCTCGCCGTCATTCTCGCCAACATCGTCGCCTTCTTCGCCATGCGCGCGGTCGGCAAGAACCTGGACAAATAAGGGAGGGAATCGATGCTACGTGCGCTGAACCACCCCCACTCCGTCCCGCTGCGCGGGACACCTCTCCCCCTGCCCGGGGGAGAGGAAACGCCTGCATCGAAGCCGCGCCCTTCCTCTACCCCGTCGATCGGGGGAGAGGTGGTTTGCGCAGCAAACCAGAGTGGGGGTCGACCCTGCCGCCAACATCGCCGATACGGGAGGACCTGATCATGGCACGTGCAGTCAGCACCCAGCACAAGACGATTGCGACCGCGGCCGCCTGGATCGTCGCCCTGCTGGTCTTCTTCCCGATCCTCTATACGATCATCACCTCGTTCAAGTCGGAGCAGGAGGCCATCCAGGGCTTCAACCTGTTTCCGTCGGGAACCACGGAGAGCTATACCGCGGTCGAGGCGCAGAGCGGCTACTTCAAGTTCTTCCTCAACTCGGTGTTCCTGTCGGTCGGCTCGACCATTCTGGCCTTGCTTGTCGCCATACCGGCGGCATGGTCGATGGCGTTCTCGCCGGGCAAGTGGACCAAGGACATCCTGATGTGGATGCTTTCCACCAAGATGATGCCGGCGGTTGCCGTGCTGTTCCCGATCTACCTGATCTTCCGCGATACCGGATTGCTCGACAGCCGCATCGGCCTGATGATCATGCTGATGCTGATCAACCTGCCGATCGTGGTGTGGATGCTCTACACCTATTTCCGCGAAATCCCCGGCGAGATATTGGAAGCGGCGCGCATGGACGGCGCCTCGCTCTGGAACGAGATCGTCTATGTGCTGACGCCGATGGCGGTGCCGGGCATCGCCTCGACGATGCTGCTCAACATCATCCTGGCGTGGAACGAGGCGTTCTGGACGATCCGGCTGACCACCACCGAGGCAGCACCCCTCACCGCGTTCATCAGCTCCTTCTCAAGCCCGCAAGGGTTGTTCTGGGCCAAACTGTCGGCGGCCTCGACGCTGGCGATCGCGCCGATCCTGATCATGGGCTGGTTCAGCCAGAAGCAGCTGGTGCGCGGCCTGACCTTTGGCGCCGTGAAGTGACGGACGTTGCCTGAAGCATCAGACGAAAAATAACCCCTCGGGGAGGAAACCATGGGAAACATCACGCTCAAGAACGTCTCCAAGTCCTTCGGGTCGACGATCATCATTCCGGGTATCGATCTGGTCATCGAGAACGGCGAGTTCGTCGTCTTCGTCGGCCCGTCGGGCTGCGGCAAGTCCACGCTGCTGCGGCTGATCGCCGGGCTGGAGGACACCACCGCCGGCACCATCAACATCGACGGCCGCGACGTGACCGGCGAGGCGCCGGCCAAGCGCAAGCTGGCCATGGTGTTCCAGTCCTATGCGCTCTACCCGCATATGACGGTGGCCAAGAACATCGCCTTTCCGCTGAAGATGGCGGGAGAGGACCAGGCGACCATCGACAAGAAGGTGAAGGACGCGGCGCGCATCTTGAATCTCACCAACTATCTCGAACGCCGCCCCGGCCAGCTCTCCGGCGGTCAGCGCCAGCGCGTCGCCATTGGTCGCGCCATCGTGCGCCAGCCTTCGGCCTTCCTGTTCGACGAACCTTTGTCCAACCTCGACGCGGCCTTGCGCGGCACCATGCGGCTGGAAATCAGTGAGTTGCACCATCAGCTCAAGACGACGATGGTCTACGTCACCCACGACCAGGTCGAGGCGATGACCATGGCCGACAAGATCGTCGTGCTCAATGCCGGCAATGTCGAGCAGGTCGGCTCGCCGATGGAACTCTACAAGACGCCGAAGAACCTGTTCGTCGCCGGCTTCATCGGCTCGCCAAAGATGAACCTGATCGAAGGCGCGCCGGCGGCCAAGTACGGCGCCAGGACGGTCGGTATCCGTCCGGAGCATATGAACATTTCAACGACAACAGGCGACTGGAAGGCCACGGTCGGTGTCGCCGAGCATCTTGGCTCCGATACATTTTTGCACGTGCAAGCGGACGGCGTCGGTCCGCTGACTGTGCGCGCCGACGGCGAACTGTCCGTCGATCACGGCGACACGATCTATCTGACTCCGGACAAGGCCAAGCTGCACCGCTTCGGCGCCGACGGAAAGGCCATGATGCAATGAGGCTCGAGGGTAAATCGGCGCTGATCACCGGTTCGGCGCGCGGCATCGGCAGGGCGTTCGCCGAAGCCTATGCGCGCGAGGGCGCCACGGTTGCGATCGGCGACATCAATCTCGAAGCTGCGGAAAAGACGGCTTCCGAGATCGGTGCGAAAGCCTATGCGGTCAAGCTCGACGTCACCGACCTCGCTTCGGTCGAGGCGGCGGTGAAAGCGGTCGAGACAAGGACCGGCGGGTTGGACATCCTGATCAACAACGCCGCTTTGTTCGACCTGGCGCCGATCGTCGAGATCACCAAAGCGAGCTACGACCGTCTGTTTTCCGTCAATGTCGCCGGCACGCTGTTCATGCTGCAGGCAGCCGCCCGCTCGATGATCGCCCGGGGCAAGGGCGGCAAGATCATCAACATGGCGAGCCAGGCCGGGCGCCGCGGCGAGGCGCTGGTTGGCGTCTATTGCGCCACCAAGGCCGCCGTCATCTCGCTCACCCAGTCGGCTGGGCTCGATCTGATCAAGCACCGCATCAACGTCAATGCCATCGCGCCGGGCGTCGTCGACGGCGAGCACTGGGATCATGTCGATTCCCTGTTCGCCAAGTACGAGAACCGGCCGAAAGGCGAGAAGAAGCGGTTGGTCGGCGAGGCGGTGCCTTATGGCCGCATGGGCACGGCGCAAGACCTCACCGGCATGGCGGTGTTCCTGGCCAGCGAGGACGCCGAGTACATCGTCGCCCAGACCTACAATGTCGACGGTGGCCAGTGGATGAGTTGAGGGGGGCGAAGGCGCTCTTCTCCCCGTTTCCTCCACGGGGAGAAGAGCCGTCCCGCCCAAGGATAAAAAGCAAATGGCCGTGAAACTCTCGTCTTCCATCCTCGCCAAGCTTCCGCCCAAGGTTGCCGGCCCGAAATATGATCGCGCTGCGCTCAAAGCCGGCATCGTGCATTTCGGCGTCGGCAATTTCCACCGCTCGCACCAGGCCGTCTATCTCGACGATCTGTTCAATTCGGGCGTTGGCCACGACTGGGCACTGGTCGGCGCCGGCGTCTTCGAGGGCGAGAAGGTCGGCCGCGGCAAGCTGCAGGAACAGGACTTGCTGACCACCGTGGTCGAGCAGGACAGTGGTCATATGAGCGCCCGCGTCACCGGCGTCATGGTCGATTTCCTGATGCCGGGCGACGCGGCCGCGATCATCGAACGGCTCGCCGATCCGGCGATAAGGATCGTTTCTCTGACCATCACCGAAGGCGGCTACTTCATCGATCCGGCGTCCGGCGTGTTCAATCCAACCCATCCCGACATTGTCGCCGATGCCGAGCCGGGCGCTACGCCGAAGACCGTCTTCGGCATCATTCTTGCCGGGTTGATCCGCCGCCGCGACAGCGGCATCGTGCCCTTCACGGTCATGTCTTGCGACAACATTCCCCACAACGGCCATGTCACGTATGACGGCGTCGTTGGTCTCGCGCGGCTGATCGACGAGGATCTGGCAAACTGGGTGAGCGAGAAAGTCGCCTTTCCCAATGGCATGGTCGACCGCATCACGCCGGCCACCACCGACCGCGAGCGCGGCATTCTGTCGAGCGAGTTCGGCCTTGAAGACAACTGGCCGGTGTTCTGCGAGCCGTTCAAGCAATGGGTGCTGGAGGACCATTTCACCGACGGCCGCCCGCCGTTGGAAAAGGTCGGCGTGCAGTTCGTCAGCGATGTCGCGCCCTACGAGCTGATGAAGATCCGTATCCTCAATGGCGGCCATGCGACCATCGCCTATCCGGCCGGGCTGATGGACATCCATTTCGTCCACGAGGCGATGCAGGAGCCGCTGGTGCGCGGCTTTCTCGACAGACTGGAGCACGACGAGATCATCCCGACCGTGCCGCCGGTGCCGGACACCGTGCTGGAGGACTATTATCAACTCATCGAGCACCGCTTCTCCAATCCGAAGATCGGCGACACGATCCGCAGGCTTTGTCTCGATGGCTCCAACCGGCAGCCGAAATTTATCATCCCGACCATCGCCGACCGGCTGAAAGCCGGCAAGGGCGTCGCCGGCCTGGCGCTGGAATCGGCGCTCTGGTGCCGTTACTGCTTCGGCACGACGGATAGCGGCGCCGTCATCGAACCCAACGATCCGAGCTGGGACCGGCTGCAGACGACCGCCAGGGCGGCAAAGGATGCGCCTGCCGTCTGGCTTGCCATGGAAGACATCTATGGCGATGTCGGCCGCGCGGCGCCGTTTGTCGAAGCCTTTGTCAATGCGCTCAAGGCGCTCTGGGCCGACGGTGCGCGCGCGACACTGACGCGCTACCTCGCCGGCAATCTCTAAAATCGGCTGCCCATGAAGTCTCGCCCATGAAGGCCCTGCAATGACGCCTGATCTGGTCATCTTCGACTGCGACGGCGTGCTGGTCGACAGCGAGACGCTGTCCGTCGCGGCGCTGCTTGGCATGATCACGCTCGCAGGCGGTGATGTCAGCGAGGAGATCGCCTATGAGCATTTTCTCGGCAAGAGCATGAAAAGCGTTCGCGAAATTCTTCTTAGCGACTTCGGGATTGATATCACCGACCAGCATCTGACCGGGATGCGTGTCGAGCTGATGCGCAAGTTTCGCGAGGAGCTGAAACCGATCCCCGGCATCGGGCAGGTTCTGGCGCGGCTCGGGCTGCCATGCTGCGTCGCCTCCTCCGGCACGCTGGACCGCATCCGTTATGCGCTCGACGTCACCGGGCTGCTCGAGCTCTTGGAGCCGCATCTGTTCAGCGCCGCCATGGTCGCGCGGGGCAAGCCGGCGCCGGACCTTTTTCTCCACGCAGCCGCCAAAATGGGAGCAATCCCGCAAAATTGTCTGGTCATCGAGGACAGCCCCGCCGGCATCGAAGCGGCGCGGGCGGCAGGCATGCGCGTCCTTGCCTTCACCGGCGGCTCCCATACCGGCAACCCGGCACTGAAAGCGCGGCTTGCGTCGAGTGAGCCGGACTTTATATTCGCTGACATGCTGCAATTGCCCGATCTGATTGCAGGCCTGGGAGCGAGAGCAGGAACACCTTGACGAAAAGTTTCGTTTGCGCGGTCGATGTCGGCACCGGGAGCGCCCGCGCGGGCATTCTCGACACCGGAGGCACCTTGCTCGGTCGCGCCGAGCACCCGATCGTCATGAACCGGCCGAAGGCCGATCACGCCGAACATGATTCGCGGGATATCTGGTCGGCGGTCTGCGTTGCGGTGCGCGCCGCCCGCGAAAAGGCCGGCGTGGCAGCGGAGAATATCGTCGGCATCTCCTTCGATGCCACCTGCTCGCTCGTGGTGCGGGGCAGGGATGGTGGCCAGCTCAGCGTGTCGGTGTCGGGCGAAAGGCGCTGGGACACCGTCGTCTGGCTCGATCACCGCGCCATTGCCGAGGCGGATGAATGCACCGAAAGCGGCCATGCCGTGCTCGACTATATCGGCGGCGTCATGTCGCCGGAAATGGCAACGCCGAAGCTGATGTGGCTGAAGCGCAACCTGCCCGGAACATGGAATGAAGCCGGCTATTTATTCGACCTCACCGACTTTCTCACCTGGAAGGCGACCGGCTCGCTCGCCCGTTCGCAGTGCACGCTGACCGCCAAGTGGACCTATCTGGCGCATGAGGAAACCGGCTGGCGGCGCAGCTTCTTCGAAGCCGTCGGCCTTGGCGACCTTTTCGAGCATGGCAATCTGCCTGACAAGGCCAGCCCGGTCGGCACCGATATCGGCCGGCTGAGCGCGGAAGCTGCAGCTGAGCTTGGCCTGACCGAAAAATGCCGGGTCGGCGCCGGCGTCATTGATGCCTATGCCGGCGCTCTCGGGGTCCTCGGTGGCTTTGCCGGCGATGAAACCAACATCGGCCGCCATCTGGCGCTGATCGCCGGCACGTCGAGCTGCGTCATGGCGATGTCACCCGATCCGCAACCCTTTGCCGGAGTCTGGGGCCCTTACTATGGGGCGGGCCTTCCCAAGCTTTGGCTGTCGGAAGGCGGTCAATCGGCGACCGGCGCGCTGCTCGACCACATCATCCGCTGGCATGGCGCCGGCGGTGAGCCGGACGCCGCCATGCACGCCAGGATCGCCCGGCGTGTCGCCGAACTGCGTGCCATAGAGGGCGAGAATCTTGCCGGAAGGCTGCATGTGCTGCCGGATTTCCACGGCAACCGCTCGCCGCTCGCCGATCCGCATGCGGTCGGCGTCATCAGCGGACTGACGCTGGATTCCTCCTTCGACAGCCTGTGCAAGCTCTATTGGCGCACCGCCGTCGGCATCGCGCTCGGCGTGCGCCATGTGCTGGAGGCACTGAACGAGAACGGCTATCTGATCGACACGCTGCATGTCACCGGCGGGCACACCAAGAACCCGCTGCTGATGGAGCTTTACGCCGACGCCACCGGCTGCACGGTGGTCGAGCCGCTCGCCGACGAGGCGGTGCTGCTCGGCACCGGCATGGTCGCGGCCACCGCCGCCGGGCTTTTCCCCGATCTGAACGCCGCTTGCGTCGCCATGCAGCAGGGCGGCAGGAAGCGGGCGTCGAATCCAGCCGCCGCCGGCCGATTCGATCGCGACTACCGGGTGTTTTTGGAGATGCATCAGCAGAGGCAGGCGCTGGACGCGATCAGATAGAACAGCGTGCAATGCGCCCGCTATCCCTGGTTCCAGCGCCGGACAATCGGTTCGCCGAGGTCGTGCTCGTAGCCGAGCACGCTTATGCTGGCGGTATCCAGGACGAAGAGGGCGCCATCTTGCGGCGGCAGGCCGAGCCAGCGCGCGGCCAGCAACCGCAGGAAATGAGCGCTTGAGAAAACCAGGACATTGCCGCCGACCTCGCGCAACTGGTTGACGATCCGATCCGCCCTCGCGCCGACATCCTGCGCCGCTTCGCCGCTTGGGCAGCCGTCGCGAAAGAGACGCCAGCCTGGACGCTCGATGAGGATCTGCTTGGTGGTCAGGCCCTCGTAAGCGCCGTAATCCCATTCCGCCAGATCGGCCAGCTTCACGCAGGCCGAGCCGAAGCCGGCCAGCGTGCAAGTCTTGAAGGCGCGCTGGGACGGGCTCGACCAGACAGCCTG
Organism: Mesorhizobium sp. M6A.T.Cr.TU.016.01.1.1; assembly: GCF_003952585.1. Lineage (NCBI taxonomy): Bacteria > Pseudomonadati > Pseudomonadota > Alphaproteobacteria > Hyphomicrobiales > Phyllobacteriaceae > Mesorhizobium > Mesorhizobium sp. M6A.T.Cr.TU.016.01.1.1. The sequence continues at coordinate 1,920,479 of NZ_CP034452.1, read as the reverse complement.
GAACGAAAGGCCCTGCAACCGCTCAGCGATCCGCCCGGCCGCCTCCTCGCCGGCAGGCGTCAACGGTATGTCGGTCAGGCCGGTGTGCTTTCCGGAGGCGCTCCATTCCGTCTCGCCATGCCGAACCAGGTAAATTTCGGGAAACGCGCTCATCCGCATGCCTTTCGATGAAATCTGTACGCCGCCTGCCGGTGTCGGATTGGCCACAACGCAAACTATAGTGGCTTCCATGCTTTCTCCAATAGGCGCGCCAATAGGCATGATTGAGACCTCTGCGACTTTGCTGGCTTAACCCTTCCCCGCGTCAGCCTCTTGCCATAGCTGCCCATTTCGTAGACAAGCCGTGCGGTTAATGCGGAATCCGGGCCGATCACGGCCATTTTCCGCGCTGAGACGTGGCTTCCGGCTTTAGCCGACGCGCCGCAATCGGATAGGCGAAAAAATGTCTGCGATCGAAGCCGGCGCTCGCGCGCCGGAAAATCTTTGGCGTCAGGAAATCAGGGCGACGCTGGCGCTCGCCTGGCCGATGGTGCTCACCAATCTCGGCCAGACCGCGATGACTGCCACCGACGTCATGATGATGGGACGGCTGGGTCCGGACACGCTGGCCAGCGGCGCCCTCGGCGCCAACCTCTATTTCATGCCGCTGATCTTCGGGCTCGGCCTGATGCTGGCGACCTCGCCAATGATCGCCACCGAGCTCGGCCGCCGTCGTCATTCGGTGCGCGACCTACGCCGCACCGTGCGCCAGGGCCTGTGGCTGGCGATCCTCATTTGCATTCCGATCTGGATCTTTCTCTGGCACGGCGAGGCCGTGTTGCTGGCCATGGGCCAGGAGCCGGCGCTCGCGCATCAGGCCGGCATCTACCTGCGCTGGCTCGAATGGGCGGTGCTGCCCTTCTACGGGTACATCGTCCTGCGCTCGTTCATCTCGGCGCTGGAGCGGCCGGGCTGGGCGCTGGTCATCGTCTTCGTTGCCGTCGCCTGCAACGCCCTCTTCAACTGGGTGTTCATGTTCGGCAATCTCGGCATTCCTTCGATGGGTATTGCCGGCTCCGGCCTCGCCACCACGCTGTCGAGCATGCTGATGTTCGTCGGCATGGCGGCGGTGGTGATGCTTGAGCCGAAGTTTCGCCGCTACCGTCTGTTCGGGCGCTTCTGGCGGGCCGACTGGCCGCGCTTCAAGGGCCTGCTGCGGCTCGGTCTGCCGATCGCCGGCCTCCTGGCATTCGAGGTGACGATCTTCAACGCGGCGGCGCTTCTCATGGGTCTGATCGATGCGGACTCGCTCGCGGCGCATGCCATTGCCATCCAGATCGCCTCGATCTCCTTCATGGTGCCGCTCGGGCCTCAATCAGGCGGCGACGGTGCGTGTCGGTCTGGCCCATGGCGCCAGCGATGCGGAAGGTGTCTCCCGCGCCGGCTGGACCGCCTTTGTCATCGGCGTCTCCTTCATGGCGCTGATGGGATTGGCGATGATCCTGTGGCCGCAACTGCTGATCAGCGCTTTCATCGACCTCGCTAACCCGGCCAATGCCAGGGTGATCGGGCTTGCCGTGTCGTTCCTGGCGTTTGCCGCGCTGTTTCAGATTTTCGACGGCGCGCAGGCCGTCGCCGCCGGCATGCTACGCGGCCTGCACGACACCACGGTGCCGATGATCTATGCCGCGATCGGCTATTGGGGCATCGGCCTGCCGCTCGGCGTGCTGCTGGCTTTCCATTCCGGGCTCAACGGCGTCGGCATCTGGATCGGCCTGTCGTTGGGACTGGCGGTGGTGGCGGCGCTGCTTCTGGCGCGCTGGCTGCGGCGAGACAGGATCGCGCCGCCGATCTCCTTTGGGCATTGATGAAAGCGGCACCGTCACGAAGGAGCGCGGGTCGTGACGTCTATGGGTATTTCGTCTGATTTGCACTCGCGGCCTGGGGGCTTAAATCGCGTTGCAACTCCGTTGGCAGTGGAAGACTTGAGCACCGCAGGTGCACCTCGCGGGCGAACAATTTTCGTTGCTTCTGCTGGTGCTCCTTGATGGCTGCTGCGAGCCCTAATCCGTACGGGCCAAGAAAGACGCCGGTCCCCCAACCCGGCTGCTTTTTTTCGCGAGCGTCGTAGTCCGAGGCCTCCATGCGGGCTTGCTGGCATCCCGGCGACGCCCATTTCTGGTCTTGCTTCGAAAGCGACGCTCCATAGTCGACCGGAGAGATCGCGCATCCGGCCACCGTCGCTGCCAACGCGACGAATATTGCAATTCTCATCCCCAAGCCCTTCCTAAAGTATGTGGAGAGTACACAGAACTCTTCTTCCAACAAGGAGATAGCTCCGAAGAGGTGACCGGAAACACGGTTAAGGAGGCATCCGAGCGCTAGTCGCAGAACCGGCGTCCTAGTTTTTAGTTGCCCGTCGTTCAAGCGAACGTGCGTATTGCGTCAGCGGGAAGCACATGATGAAGAAGATCAAAGCGACCAGCCCATACACGGTGAACGGCTCGAAGGTCGCATTGTTGATGGCGTTGGATGTCCTGACCAGTTCCTCGAAACCGATGATTGAGGTCAGCGCGGTCGACTTGATCAACTGCACCAGGAAACCGACGGTCGGCGCGCGGGTGATAGAAAACGCCTGCGGCAGGATGATCAGCCTGAGTTCCTGCAGATAATGAAGGCCGAGGCTGGCGCCCGCATCCCACTGGCCGCGCGGCAGCGCATCGACGCCGCCGCGCCAGATTTCGGCGAGATAGGCGCTGGCGAAGAAGGTGAGACCAAATGCGGCGGCGGTCCACGGTTCGATACGCAAGCCCAGCATCGGCAGGCCAAAGAACATCAGGAAGAGCTGCATGAGCAGCGGCGTTCCCTGGAAAAGCGCGATGTAGCCCGAAGCAATTCGCCGGCTCCACTTGTTCTTGGCGATGCGGAAGAACAGCACGACCATGCCGACCACGCCGCCGCCGACGAAGGCCGCCAATGACAGAAGCACCGTCCAGCGGGCGGCGAGCAGAAGGTTGCGGACGATATCCCAGAAGGTGAATTCGATCATGACACGCCGGCTCCCAGAGCGCGGCGGCCGCCGCTGACCAGCAGCCGGCGCAGCCCCATCGACAGGACGAGATAGACCATTGTCACCACGAAATAGGTCTCGAAAGCGCGGAAGGTGCGCGCCTGCAGCATGTCGGCCTCGTAGGTCAGCTCACGCACCGCGATCTGCGACACGACGGCGGACTCCAGCATCATGATGACGATCTGGCTGGTCAACGCCGGAAAGATCACCTTGAGCGCCTGCGGCAGCACGATCTTGACGAAGACCTGGCGCGGCCGGAGGCCAAGCGCCAGGGCCGCTTCCGTCTGCCCACGCGGCACGGCGTCGAGCCCGGCGCCGACGACCTCGATCGTGTAGGCCGCCATATTAAGCGTCATCGCCAGCATGGCGGCCAGCACCGGATCGAGCCTTATGCCGATGCTGGGCAGCCCAAAGAAGATGAAGAACAGCTGCACCAGGAACGGCGTGTTCCTGATAATTTCGACATAGACGCCGATCGCCCGCTTGAGCAGCAGGGGGCCGTTTCGCCGCCCCGCCGCGCCGAGGATGCTGAGGAACGTTCCCGCGAGCGTGGTCACGGCGATCAAGAGGATCGTCGTGGCCGCCCCTCGCGCGATCGCGCCTGTCGCATCGGCAAGCCAGCCGAAGTCGAGGCTATAGCCCACCCGATGTCAATCCTTGAGGTTGTCGGGATTGAGCGGCGTCTTGAGCCAGGCCTTCGAGCTTTCGTCCAGCTTGCCGTCGGCCAGCATCTTGGCGATCGCGTCGTTGACGGCCTGCTTCAGGCGGTCCTCGTTCTTGTTGAGGCCGATATGCGAGGGTGAGGTGAGGAGCTGGAACTTCTGCTCCGGCTTCAGCGCCTCTTGGCGGGCGAGCACCTGAGCGCCGACGTCGTTGCCGACGACCATCAGCTGGGTCTGGCCCGAGATGAAGGCCTGGATGACGGAATTATAGTTGTCGAAACGGCGGATATCGGCCGAGGCGGGTGCTGCCTCGGTAAGCGACGTATCTTCCAGCGTGCCGCGGTTGACGGCGATCGACTTGTCGGCGAGGTCGTCCTTGCCTTCGACCTTGAGCGCGGCCGGGCCAATCACGGCGATATAATAGGGTGCATAGGCGGCGGCGAAATCGATCACCTGCTCACGCTCCTTGGAGTAGCCGACGCTCATCAGGATATCGACGCGCTTGTCGGTAAGATACGGGATGCGGTTCTGGCCGGTCACGCTGACCAAATTGAGCTTGACCTTGAGCTGGTCGGCGATGAACTGCGCCACGTCGATGTCATAGCCTTTGATGCTCATATCGGCACTGGCCGAGGAGAAGGGCGGAAAGTCGGAGAAAATGCCGACATTGATGGCGCCGGCCTTGGTGATGTCGTCGACCGCGTCGGCATTGGCGGCCTGGGTGGCGAGACCAAAACCGGCGAGCATCAGCGCGGCAGCTATGGATGATTTGAGCTTCATGTGAAATGTCATTGTCGTTCCCCTGCTGGAAGCTTGTTTTGTTGAATGCGGCCGCCGGCTCCAGCGCGGCGGTCGCCTTGGATTTGCTGTCGGGCTCCCTCAGGCTCCCTTGCCTGTTATCGCCGGGCTGAACACCATCAGGCTGAGGATCTCGAACAGCACCTGCGCGCCGGCATGGGCGGTGTTGGTGGTTGCGTCATATTGCGGCGCCACCTCGACGACGTCGCCGCCGACGATGTTGAGGCCCTTCAGGCCGCGCAGAAGTTCAAGCACTTCCCGCGTCGTCAGCCCGCCGACTTCCGGCGTGCCGGTGCCCGGCGCGAAGGCCGGATCGACGCTGTCGATGTCGAAGGACACATAGGTCGGCCCGTCGCCGACGATCTTTCGCGCCTTCTCGATGATGGCGGGGACGCCGAGGCCGGTCACCTCTTCGGCATGCACGACGGTCATGCCGGATTCGTAGGTGAACTCCCATAGATATTCGGCCGAGCCGCGGATGCCAATCTGGATAGTGCGGGTCGGGTCGAGCACGCCGTCCAGCACCGCGTTGCGGAACGGCCCGCCATGATGGAACTTGGTCATGTCGAACAGGCCGCTGGTGTCGCAATGGGCGTCGATGTGGATCATGCCGACCGGCGCCTTTTTGCCGACGGCCTTCAGGATCGGATGGCTGATCGAATGATCGCCGCCCACCGAAAGCGGAATGACGCCGGCGTCGACGATCTGGTTGGCGCGGCGCTCGATGTCGTCATGGCTGGTTTCCAGCCGGTAGCGGCTCTGGAACGGCACATCGCCGATGTCGGCCACCTTCAGCTCATGCGTCGGGGCGCATTCCAGCACATGATTATAGGGCCCGATGCGCTCGATGGCGCGCAGCGCCCTTGGCCCGAAGCGGGCCCCGGGCCGGTTGGTGACGCCGAGATCCATCGGCACGCCGATCATCGCCACCTGCAAATCGCCGAAGTCCGGATTGTCGGCGGCAATTTGCCGGTAGGGCGCGGCGAGGAAGGTCGGGATGCCGGAATAGGGCGCCAGCCGCGTGCCGCTCTTGGAAAAGATCTTGTCGGCGACCTTCCGGAATTTCGGGTCGAACATCTCGCCGCCATGGCTTTCGCCATATTTGCGGCGCAACGCTTCGAGCTTGCCGCTGTTATAACCCATGTCGGTCCTCCATGGCTGGCGCAGTGCGGCCATCAATGACGGTCGCCATCCCGCCGGCTGCCTGCGCATTTCAGGTCTTGATACTGTTCCCGGGCAAAGTGTCTTGTAGCCGCATTGAAAAATCAATTGATATTGTTAGGGTCTTCGCTGTGAGGAAATCTCACATCAATGTTGAGCACGACCTTGTCCGAAAACCGGGTCCCACTTCTCGGGATCGTGCTCCAGCGGGAATCTGATGGCCAAGCGTCTGCCACCTTTGAATCCACTGCGGGCCTTCGAGGCGACGGCGCGTCACGCCTCGCTGACCAAGGCGGCAGCTGAGTTGAACGTCACCCATGGCGCCATCAGCCATCAGATCAAGGCGCTCGAACAGTCGCTTGGCGTCAAGCTGTTCGAGCGCGCCGGTCAGCGGGTGAAGCTGACGCCGCACGGCGCCGAATTGCTGCCGGCAGTGTCAACCGCCTTCGACGGCATCGCTGCCGCCACGCAGCGCATGACCAGACCGGCCAGCACCGGCGCCTTGTCGGTGTCCTGCGTGCCGGCGCTGCTGTTGCTGTGGATGATCCCGCGGCTCGGCAGCTTCACCTCGCAATATCCTGATATCAGGCTGACGCTGATCCCATCCAATGACGCCAAGGACATCCGCGCGCCGCATATCGACATCTGCGTGCACTATGGCGACGGCAGCTGGACCGATTGCTGGATGCGCAAATGGTCGGGCCTCGAGCTGTTCCCGGTGGTCAGTCCGACGCTGATCAACAACCGTCCGATCCGCACCGTGCGCGATCTCGCCGATCATGTCTTCCTGCATGGCGACGACGGCCGTGAATGGCACACCTGGCTGGCCGCCGCCGACGCGCTGGACCTGGAGCGCGGCCGCCGCCATCATCTCGGCGACGCCCGCATGGCGAGCGAGGCTGCGGTTCATGGTCATGGCGTGGCGCTTGGCGATACGGTGACGGCAAGCGGGCTGCTCGCCAGGGGGCTGCTTGTCGCGCCGTTCAGCCTGTCGGTGCCGGCGGTCGACGATTTCTACGTCGTCTGCCGCAACGAGATGAGGTCGGCGCCGATCGTGCAGCTGTTCATCGACTGGCTGTTTGCCGAAAAGGAGCAGGCTGACGGCCGTGCCGATGCGCCGGTGGCGGGCCGCATCGGCATCCGCAGGAAGCGCCCGGCGCTGCGAGTGGTCGGCGCCAAGACCGCGTCCTGAGGCTGCAATTGCCGAAGCCGCATACATGCCGCAGGCTCTCTTTTTGTCGGGCCAGCCCGCAAAGCGGGAAGCGCATTCAAAAATTCAATGCTAAGAGGCTTCCGCAGGAAGCGAGCAGTGAAGGCGGCATCGAGACATGACTAAGACCGATATAGCGCGGCGCGTCTACAACCACACCTGGAAGCTCGACCCGATCGTCCGCAGCCTGCTCGACACCGATTTCTACAAGCTGCTGATGCTGCAGATGATCTGGGGCATGTATCCCAAGGTCGATGCCACCTTCTCACTGATCAACCGCACCACCTCGGTCCGCCTTGCCGACGAGATCGACGAGGCGGAACTGCGTGATCAGCTCGACCATGCCCGCACCTTGCGCTTCTCCAAGAAGGAGATGATCTGGCTCGGCGGCAACACCTTCTATGGCCGCAAGCAGATCTTCGAGCCGGAATTCCTCGCCTGGCTCGAAGATTTCCAGCTGCCGGAATACGAGCTTTTCAAGCGCGATGGTCAGTACGAATTGAGCTTCAGCGGTCCGTGGATGTACACGACGCTGTGGGAGATCCCGGCGCTCGCCATCATCAACGAATTGCGGTCGCGCGCCGCCATGCGGGCGTTCGGCCCCTTCGCGCTCGACGTGCTCTATGCCCGCGCCAAGGCCAAGATGTGGGCCAAGACCGAGCGGCTGAAAGCGCTGCCCGATATCCGCATTTCGGATTTCGGCACACGCCGCCGCCATTCCTTCCTGTGGCAGCGCTGGTGCGTCGAAGCGCTCAAGGAAGGCATCGGCGAGGCTTTCACCGGCACCTCCAACGTGCTGCTCGCCATGGACAACGACCTCGAAGCGCTCGGCACCAACGCGCATGAGCTGCCGATGGTGTTCGCCGCGCTCGCCAATTCGGAAAAGGAATTGAAACAGTCGCCCTACAAGGTGCTGCAGGACTGGCAGCGCTATTATGGCGGCAATTTGCTGATCGTGCTGCCGGACACCTTCGGCACCGCGGCGTTCCTGCGTGATGCGCCGGAGTGGATCGCCGACTGGACCGGTTTTCGCCCCGACAGCGCGCCGCCGATCGAAGGCGGCGAAAAAATCCTTTCCTGGTGGCGCGAAAAGGGCAAGGACCCCAGGCAGAAGCTGCTGATCTTCTCCGACGGGCTCGAGGTCGAGACCATCGAGGAAACCTACCGCCATTTCCACGGCAAGGTGCGCATGTCGTTCGGCTGGGGCACCAACCTGACCAATGACTTCGAGGGCTGCGCGCCGACCGAGACCAACCGGCTCGACGCCATCTCGCTGGTCTGCAAGGTCACCGAGGCCAATGGCCGCCCGGCGGTCAAGCTCTCCGACAACCCGGCCAAGGCGACCGGCGACGAGAAGGAGATCGAGCGTTACATCAGGATCTTTGGCGAGAAAGACCGCGTGGAGCAGCTGGTCAAGGTGTGAGAGGGTGATGCCGGCAAGAAGGAATTCTTGGATAACATGAGTTCCTTCGCGCCCCCCTCTGTCCTGCCGGACATCTCCCCCTCAAGGGGGGAGATTGGCAGCTCGCTCGCTCAGCGCTTTTCTTGCCGGGCCGAAAGCTGGCGAAGGCAGAGATTACAGCCAATCTCCCCCCTTGAGGGGGAGATGTCCGGCAGGACAGAGGGGGGCGCCGTAGAGCGCTGCCGCTTGGCAACAGCAATGCTCTTTGCGGCTTCGTCAATCCTCCTGTCACCCACCCCCGCCTTCGCCCATGCCTCCGACCGCGGCCACGTCCTGCTCCTCCCCACCGGCTACTACGTCGTCGGCGGGGCGCTCGCTGTCGCCGCCAGCTTCCTCGTTCTGGCGCTGCTGCCGCCGGACTCCATCAACCGCCTCTGGCGGCGGCGCCTGCCGCTTTTCGCATTCGGCGACGGCGCACGGACTATCGTCAGTCTGATATCCTTTGCCGGCTTTGCAATTCTTGTCGCGGCCGGCCTGTTCGGCAGCCGCGATCCGCTCTCCAACCCGTTGCCCCTCACCATCTGGACGCTGCTCTGGGTTGGGCTGGCCTCGCTGCAGGGCCTGTTCGGCAATCTCTGGTCCTGGCTGAACCCCTGGTACGGGCCTTGGCGTGTCATCTCACACCTGTTCGGCAAGCGGCGGACATGGCGCCCGCCCCCTTGGCTCGGCTGCTGGCCGGCCGTCGCGCTGTTCTTCGCCTTCGCCTGGTTCGAGCTGATCGACCCGGCGCCCGACGATCCGGCACGGTTGGCCTGGGCCGCCGGCTTCTATTGGCTGCTGAGCTTTGCCGCCATGCTGGTGTTCGGCTACCGCGACTGGAGCCGGCGAGGCGAGTTCCTGACCGTCTTCTTCGCCATGATTGCGCGCTTCGCCGTCGTCGAGCGCAATGAAGTCGAGCGCAATGAAGACGGCCGGCTCAGTCTGTGCTGGCCGGGCGCCAAGCTCAGCAATGCCGCGCCGCTGTCGCCCAGTGGCCTCGCTTTCCTGTTGCTGGCGCTGTCGTCGGTCTCCTTCGACGGCCTGTCGAAAACCTTCTTCTGGCTCGGCCTGTTCGGCATCAATCCGCTGGAGTTTCCCGGCCGCACGGCGGTGATCGGCATCGGCACCTTCGGTCTCGTGCTGACGTTCGTCTTGCTTGCAGCCGCATTCATTCTTGCAATTGTCCTCGGCCAGCGCCTGGCCGGAAGCGAGCATTCCCTCAGTCAGGCCGCCGGGCTGCTGGTCTGGTCGATCGTGCCGATCGCGCTTGCCTATCATGTCGCGCATTATCTGACAGCGCTGCTGGTCGATGGCCAATACGCCATCGCCGCCCTTTCCGACCCCTTCGCGCTGGGCTGGAACCTGTTCGGCACCGCCGATATGCAGATCGAAGCCGGCGTGGTCGCCGGCGCCGGCTCGGCGTGGTGGCTGTGGAATCTCCAGGCCGGCGTCATCATCGCCGGTCACATGCTCGCCGTGCTCGTCGCCCATGGCCTAGCCTGGCGACTGCACCCGGTTCCCGCCCGCGCCACGCTCAGCCAGTTTCCGCTCACCGTGCTGATGATCGCCTATACGGTCTTCGGCCTGTGGTTGCTTGCCACGCCGGCGGCCGGATGAGACAAAAGCCCGGCTCGATGGCGTCGATTAATCCCCATGGAAAGCCCGCTTGCCACATCAGGGCTTTGGTGATTTAGTTTGTACACATGCAATTTCGGCCCTCTTATTAAGAGTGGTCCACCTCGCTACAGCCATTGGTCAAAACTCAAAAAAACAAGGGGAACTGCCGTGACTGACAAGAATGGGTTTTTCGATCTCTCCAAAACCGGTCTCACCCGGCGCACCGCGCTGAAAGGGTTGGCCGCGGGCGCCGGCCTCGCCGTCGCGCCTGGGTTCGTGCGTTACAGCCAGGCGCAGAGCTCGGCGCCGATAAAGATCGGCTTCCAGTCCCACCGCACCGGCATTGGCGCCGCCTATGGCCGCTGGTATGAAAAGACCACCGCCGCTGCGGTCAAGGCGATCAACGAAGCCGGCGGCATCAACGGCCGGCCGGTCGAGGTGATCATCGAGGATGACGGCACCGATCCCGGCCGTGGCGCCGAGGTGGTTGGCAAGTTCGCCACCCAGCACAAGACCGACATCGTCTACGGCACGCTGTTTTCGCATGTCGTCATCGGCTCGGCGCCGGCCGCCGGCGAGGCCAAGATGCCCTATTTTGTCGTCAGCGAAGGCCACCATGTGGCCTCGACCAAGCTCAACCGCTACGTCTTCCAGCCCGGCATCACCGACGTGAAGAGCCAGATCCAGTCGATGGCGCCATGGATCGCGGCGAACGCCGGCAAGAAAGTGACGCAGATTTTTCCCGATTTCGCCTTTGGCTATGACCATCGCGACTACCTGCCGCCGGCGCTGAAGGCGCAAGGCGCCGAGGTCATCGCCCAGATCGCCATCCCGCCGACGGAATCGTCCTTCACCAAATATTTTCCGCAGATCCCGGCCGAGACCGAGGTGATCTACCACGTCATGGTCGGCCCGGCGGTGCTCACCTTCGTCAAGGAACTCGGCGAATTCTACGGCTCCAACCGGCCGCAGCTGTTCGGCTTCATCGATTCGCTCGAGGCCACCGACATCAACAGCCCCGGCCTGGAATTCCTCGACGGCAGCCATTTCTGGGAAGGCTCGCCGCGCTACGCGCAGCCTGACGACTCCGCCGCGCAGAAGGCCTATCGCGCCGCCGTCGGCATCGACGACAATGGCGCTGCCGTCGGTGATCCCAAGGACGTGTCCACCGCCGCGCACATGTTCGGCTGCTGGGAAACGCTCTATGTCGTCAAGAAGGCCATGGAGGATGCCGGCTACAAGGGTCCGGAAGACCGCGCCAAGCTGGTCGAGGCGACCGAGGCCTTGACCGAGTTCGCCGAAGGCCCCGAGCATCCGCAAGGACCGAAGACCTTCAACGGCAAGATCCATCAGTGCTTTGGCATCCAGAACATTTCGAAGGTCGAAGGCGGCCGGCTGAATGTCGTCCACAAGACCAAGATCGAGGACGGCCTCTACGAGCCGGAAGGGGATTACACGACCCAGCCGCTCTAGGCACGGCTTTGTCTGTGAGCGTGGGAGCCAAGTCACCCCCCTCTGTCCTGCCGGACATCTCCCCCTCAAGGGGGGAGATTGGCAGTTCGTACGAAGGCGGCTGCCTACCGACTTTGGCGATTGGCGAAACCGATGATGCCAGCCGATCTCCCCCCTTGAGGGGGAGATGGCCGGCAGGCCAGAGGGGGGTGCGCCTCGCACCCGCCATGGGCATATAACCGATGCACTTCGGACCCCACCTCCTCCTCGCCGCCCTTGAAGGCCTCGTCACCTCCGCCGTGCTGGCGCTGACGGCGCTTGGCCTGTCGCTGGTGTTCGGCGTCATGCGCGTCGTCAATGTCGCTCATGGCGAGTTCTTCATGCTGGGCGCGGTGCTTGCCTGGGCGATCTCCACGGCGATATCAGGCCATCCGGCGCTCGGCTTCGTGGCCGCCCTGGTGCTGGCACCGCTGATCGTTGGCTTGATCGCTTTGGTCGCCGAACGGCTGGTGCTGCGCCGGCTGAATTACAATCCGGAAGCCACCATCGTCGCCACCATCGGCATGCTCTACATCATCCAGCAACTGGCGCTGACCTTCTATGGTCCGGAGGCACGGCCGGTGGAGCCGCCCTTCAGCTACCGCATCCTTCTGCCGTGGTTCGGCTACTCCGGCTACAAGCTGTCGATCATCGCCGCGTCCGCGCTTCTGCTTGTCGCAACGTGGTTCGTGCTGACGCGCACGAAAATCGGCCTCGTCATGCGCGCCACGCAATATGACAGCGAGACCGCGCAGGCCTTCGGCATCCCGGTCGACCGCGTCTATGCCGGCGTCTTCGCGCTCGGCGCCATGCTGGCGGCGGTGGCCGCCGTGCTGATCGTGCCGATCAGCCAGGCGCATTATCTGATGGGGCAGGATCCGCTGCTGCTGTCCTTCATCGTCGTCATCATCGGCGGGCTGGGCTCGCTGCGCGGCACCGTCGTCGCCGCCGTGCTCATCGGCCTGTCGGACGGCATCATCTCGGTGTTCTTCTCGCCGACGCTGGCCAAGATCATCGCCACGCTGCTGGTTGCCATGGTGCTGGTGTTCCGGCCGCAAGGTCTGTTCGGGACGGCATCGCGATGAAGGAGGCTTCATCGGCAAAAGCCTATGCGTTGCATCTGGGCGTCATCGCCCTGCTTTTTGTCCTAAGCTTCGTCCTGCCGGAATATCACCACGGGCTGCTCGCCCGCATCATGGTGCTGGCGGTCTTCGCCATGGGCTACAACATGCTGTTCGGCTATGTCGGGCTGCTCAGCCTCGGCCACGCCATGTTCTTTTCGGCCGGGCTCTATGGCGCAGGCCTTGCCGTCATCCATCTCGGCTGGAGCGTGCCGGCCGCCTTCGCCGCCGGCCTTGCCTGCGGGGCGCTTCTCGCGCTGGTGATCGGGGTGCTTGCACTGCGCACTTCTGGCGTCGCCTTCATGATCGTCACCATGATGTTCGCGCAGGTGTTCTACCTCATAATCCTCTATTTCGCGTCTTGGACCGGCGGTGATCAGGGCCTGGTGGTGCCGCAGTCGGCGCGTGTGCTTGTCTTGGGCAGCACGTCGCTCGGCCTCACCAATCCGACCGTGCGCTACATGAGCGCGCTCGCCCTGTTCTCGATCGTGCTGCTGGCGACGCTCGCCGTCGTCCGCTCCAGGTATGGCCGTGTGCTGGTCGCTATCCGCGAGAACGAGGAGCGGACCAAAATGCTCGGCTACGACACGTTTTCCAACAAGCTCGCCGCGGTCGTCGTCTCCGGCACCATCTGTGCGGCCTCGGGCGCCGCCTACGCGCTGCTGTTCGGTTATGTCGGCTCGACGTTCGCCTCGGTGCAATACTCCATCCTGCCGCTGCTCTGGGTGCTGCTCGGCGGTGCTGCCACCACGCTCGGTCCGCTGATCGGCACGCTGTTCATGTACTATGTCGTCGACATCACCAGCGGCTACACCTCGGCCTACCTGCTGATCGTCGGCATCGCCCTCATCCTGCTGGTGTTGTTCTTCCCCAAGGGCATCCTCGGCACCATCCGCCAGCGTTGGCTAGGATGGCTGCCATGATGCCGCTGCTGACGACCAAAGGCCTGTCCCGCAATTTCGGCGGCCTGCGTGCCGTCGATGGCGTCGACTTCGCCCTCATGCCGGGCGAGATCCGCGCCGTCATCGGCCCCAATGGCGCCGGCAAGACCACCTTCGTCAGCCTGGTCAGCGGCCGCATCCAGCCGTCGTCGGGCATGATCGTCTTCGATGGCGCCGACATCACCAACCTGCCGGCCTACGCCAGGGTCCGCCTTGGCATCGCCTACACCTTCCAGATCACCAGCGTCTTTGCCAATCTCTCCGCCTATGACAACGTCGCGCTGCCAGTGCAGCGCACGCTGACCGATGGCCGCTCGAAAGGCGCCGTGCATGCCGGCGCCATGGCGGCGCTGGAGCGCACCGGCCTTGCCGGCCGCGCCCACATGCCGGCCGGGCAATTGTCCTATGGCCATCAGCGCCTGCTCGAAGTGGCAATGGGGCTGGCGCTGAAGCCGCGCCTGCTGATCCTCGACGAGCCGACGCAGGGGCTGGCCGACAGCGAGATCGACAATTTCATCGGGCTGGTGCGCGAGATCGCCAAAAGCGCCACCGTGCTTCTGATCGAGCACAACATGCCGGTGGTCATGCAGCTTGCCGACCGCATCACCGTCTTCAACGCCGGCAAGATCCTGGCCGAAGGCACGCCCGAGCAGGTCCGCGCCAACGCCGAGGTGCAGGACGCCTATTTGGGGACGACCCCATGACCGAAACACGGTCTGAAGCACTGACCATCTCCGGGCTCGACTGCTTCTACGGCGAGGTCCAGGTGCTCTACGGCCTCGACCTCGTGCTCAACAAGGGCGAGGTGCTTTGCCTGTTCGGCCGCAACGGCGCCGGCAAGACGACGACGCTGAAGGCGATCATGGGCCTCGTTCCCTCACGCGCCGGCTCGATCAGACTCGAAGGCAAGGAATTGACCGGCCTGCCGGCGCACGACGTGCCGAAGGCCGGCGTCGCCTATGTGCCGCAGGGCCGGCGGCTATTCGCCGAGATGACGGTGGCTGAAAATATCGAGATCGGCCTGATGGCGCGCGGCAAGGGCAAGACGACGCGCGAAAACGTGCTCGAGCTCTTCCCACTGCTGCGCCAGCGGCTGAGACAACGCTCCGGCACACTGTCCGGCGGCGAGCAGCAGATGTTGGCCATGGCGCGGGCACTGTGTCTCGAACCGCAGGTGCTTCTGCTCGACGAGCCGACCGAAGGGTTGATGCCGTCGATGATCGCAAAAATCCGTGAGACGGTGTCGAAGCTGCGCGACCTTGGCGTCTCGACGATCCTGGTCGAGCAGCGGGTCGATGCGGTGCTGTCCGTCGCCGACCGGGTCTCGTTCATCGAGAACGGCCGCAACCGCGAGACCGTCGATGTCGAGGAACTCCGCGCCGATCCGTCGGCGGTCCGCCGCTATGTCGGAGTAGGGTAGTCACCCGAAGAACATAAAGCCGGCAAGCAGAAATATCGGGATCAGCACGGCGCCCGACCATGCCATGTAGCCGAAGAAGCCCGGCATCTTCACGCCGCGATGCCTGGCAATTGCGTAGACCATGAAGTTCGGTGCATTGCCGATATAGGTGTTGGCGCCCATGAACACTGCGCCGGCCGAGATCGCCGCCAGCGTCGAGGCGAACGTGGTCATCAGATGCTGCGGATCGCCGCCGGCGAGCTCGAAGAACACCAGATAGGTCGGCGCATTGTCGAGGAAGGATGACAGCGCTCCGGTCATCCAGAAATACGCAAGGTCGTTGGGCTCGCCCGCGGGCGAGCTGACAAGCGAGACCAGCGGCGCCAGCGCGCCGTCGGGGCCGGCCCTGAGAATGGCGATGACCGGCACGATGCAAATGAAGATGCCGGCAAACAGTTTCGCCACTTCGGCGATCGGCTCCCAGTGGAAGTTGTTCGCCTGCCTGTGGCTCTTGTGCGAGGCCGCTAGCGAAAGGAAAGCAAGCGCCAGGATGATGGCGTCGCGCACGAGGTTCTGCAGTTCAAGGCTCACGCCCTGGACGGAGAAAGCCAGGCCTGGCTTCCAGGTCGCGGAAAGCAGGATCGCGCCGATCACCCCGGCCAGCAGCGGGATGTTGGCCAGGCCTCGGATGTGCACCTTCGCATCCGGTGTCGGATCCTTGATCTTCGGCGCGCCGGCCTCGCGGCGGTGCAGGACCATGTCCATGGCCAGGAAGACGGCCAGCACCAGGCCGCCGACGAACAGTGTCTCCTGATAGAGATTGGTGGTGGTCCAGAAGAAATCGACGCCGCGCAGGAAGCCGACGAACAGCGGCGGGTCGCCGAGCGGCGTCAGCGAGCCGCCGATGTTGGACACCAGGAAAATGAAGAAGATGACGACATGGGCGTTGAACGGCCGATTGTCGTTGGCGCGCAGGATCGGCCGGATCAGGATCATCGAGGCGCCGGTCGTCCCGATGACCGAGGCGAGCATCGCCCCGATCAGCAGCAGTCCGGCATTCACCAGCGGCGTGCCATGGATGTTGCCGGCGACGAGGATGCCGCCCGAAATGGTGAACAGCGCAAACAGAAGAATGATGAACGACATATATTCGGTGAGCAGCGCATGCAGTACCGCTTCCGTGGCCGAAGGCATGCCGAACGCAACCGCCAGCGGCACGACCACAAGCGCCGCCCAGAAGAGGGTGATCTTGCCGTAGTGGTGCTCCCAGACATGGTGGAAGAGCAATGGCCCGGTGGCGATCGACAGAAGCAGGCCGGCAAAGGGAAGCGCCCACCACAGCGACATTGTTTCGCCTGGCAACTCGTGGGCCTCGGCTGCGAGCGCTATGTCCGGAAGCAGGGTTGCGACTGCCACCACAGCGCCCGCCGTCAAAGCCGCCGCAAACCGCATAAGGCCCCCTCTGGAATTGTGTCGGATGCGATTGTTCAAGCCAGCGTCACGCCGGCATCGCGCATCCGGTTCAGCATCGTCTCGACGGACCCGTTGAGATTGATGCCGCGGCAGGCGTCGAGCCGCACTGTTGTGTGGAAGCCCTGCTTGACCGCATCGAGCGCCGAAAAGGCGACGCAGAAATCGGTCGCAAGACCAACCAGGGTCAGCGTGTCGATGCCGCGCTCCCTGAGATGGCCGGCAAGGCCGGTCGGCGTCGTATGGTCGTTCTCGAAGAAAGCCGAATAGCTGTCGATCGCCGGCCGGAAGCCCTTGCGGATGACCAGTTCGGCCTTGGTCCAGGCGAGGCCGGAGTGAAAGTCCGAGCCTAGGCTGCCCTGGATGCAATGGTCCGGCCACAGCGTCTGCTGGCCGTAAGGCATCTCGATGGTCTCGAACGGCTGCTTGCCGGGATGACTGGAGGCAAAGCTCGAATGGCCGGCGGGATGCCAGTCCTGCGTCAGCACGACATGTTCGGTCCGCCGGATCAGGTCGTTGACCAGTGGCACGATCTCGTCGCCGCCGGCCACCGCCAGCGCGCCGCCCGGGCAGAAATCGTTCTGCAGGTCGATGATGACAAGCGCTTCGTCGGCCATGGGCCTCCCTCTTGTTTGTCCGGAGGCATGACCCGAACCGGAAGTCTGCCGAAACGTGGAATCCGGTGTTCGAAGCCAGGTTCCACCGAAAAATGCCGCTGACGCGACCGGATGCAGAAACTCGACCAGATGGCCGGCTGCGTCAACCTCCAACGGCATAACAAATGCGTGCCGCCGCGCCGATGCGGAGAGCGGCCCCAAACTCTGGCTTTGACAATTCCTGCCGGCTTGATATCATTTGCATACGAATGAATTTGACCGGCCCGAATGCCGGAAGGATCCCTATTTCTGGGAAGGCAAAGCGTGATCCGTTACGCGAAACCCACCACCGTCGACGAGGCGCTCGCTTTGCTTGGCGAGGCTTCGTGGCGCATCCTTGCCGGCGGCACCGATTTCTACCCGGCACAAGGGGCCAAGCCTTTCCGCGAGAATGTCCTCGATATCAACGCTCTCGCAACGCTGCGCGGTATCGCCGAAACCGAGGACCATTGGGTCATCGGCGCGCGCACGACCTGGACCGATCTTGTCCGTCATCCGCTGCCGGCGGCGTTCGATGCGCTGAAGCAGGCGGCGCGGGAAGTCGGCTCCGTGCAGATCCAGAACGTCGCCTCCATCGCCGGCAATCTCTGCAATGCCTCTCCGGCCGCCGACGGCGTGCCGGCGTTGCTCATTCTCGACGCCGAGGTCGAGCTGCG
The DNA here is from genome assembly GCF_003952585.1 of Mesorhizobium sp. M6A.T.Cr.TU.016.01.1.1. NCBI lineage: Bacteria > Pseudomonadati > Pseudomonadota > Alphaproteobacteria > Hyphomicrobiales > Phyllobacteriaceae > Mesorhizobium > Mesorhizobium sp. M6A.T.Cr.TU.016.01.1.1. Next base: position 1,902,807 of record NZ_CP034452.1, on the reverse strand, counting down.
CTCGGCAGCGATGGCCCGCCATCTGCCGCTGGAAAAATTCATCCTGGGAAACCGCCGCACGGAACTGCAGCCGGGCGAAATGGTCACCGCCATCCGCGTGCCGAAAAACGCGGCCACCGGCACGTCGGCTTTCGTGAAACTCGGCGCGCGTCGCTATCTCGTCATTTCCATAGCCATGGCGGCCGCCCGTCTGACCGTTGAGGACGGCATCGTCGGCAACGCTGCCGTCGCCGTCGGCTCCTGTTCAGCGGTCGCCAAACGTCTTGCAAGTGTCGAAGCAGCCTTGCGCGGCCTCCCGGTTGACCACGCCCTCGTCACTGCGATCCAGTCCGCGCCGATGGACGAGCTGTCGCCGATCGGCGACGTCCGCGGTAGCGCCGAATACCGGCTGGACGCCGCGCGCGAGATCGTCGCCCGCGCCGTGCTTGATGCCGCGGGTCACGCATCGAATGACAAGGCGGTGGCGGCATGAGCAAAGCTCAGCCTGGCATGAGCATGGAACGCGCCGACATCGCCTTCGTGGTCAACGGAGCCGCCGTTTCTGTCTGCGTGCCGCCGGTTCGTCGTCTCTCTTCGGTGCTGCGCGACGAATTGCGCCTGACCGGCACCAAGATCGGCTGCGACGCCGGCGACTGCGGCGCCTGCACGGTGCTTGTCGACGGCGAACCTGTCTGCGCCTGCCTCATGTCAGCGGCGTCTGCCGCTGGCACCGTGGTGACCACGGTCGAAGGGCTCGCCAATGGCAGATTGTCGGCGCTGCAAGCTTCGTTCCTCGACCATGGCGCCGCGCAGTGCGGCATCTGCACGCCCGGTCTGCTAGTCGCGGCAACCGCGCTGCTGAACAGGGAGCCGAACCCGAGCGAAACCGAAGTCCAGGATGCGCTGGGCGGCGTCCTGTGCCGCTGCACCGGGTACCGGAAGATCGTTGCGGCGGTGATGGATGCTGGACGGTTCGCGAGCGAACTATCGATGGACGGCACTGCCCCTCATCCGCCTGCCGGCACCTTCTCCCCGTACAGTGACGGGGAGAAGGACGAAGCTCCAGCGCTGGCGTCCCCCTCTCCCCGTCGTTCACGGGGGTCCGAAGGACGGGCGAGACCCGTGGCTCGCCCCGGAATGGGTAAGGGTGAGGGGCAGCACCAACTTCAGCGGCTCGATCTCGACCTTGACCGCAGAATGCCAATCTCAGGCCATGCTGTAGGCTCCTCTCCGATCAGGCTCGACGGCCTGCCGAAAGTCACCGGCGGCGAAAAATTCGGCGGTGATTCCTTCCCGGCCGATGCGCTGGCGGTGCTGGTGGTGCGCTCGCCGCATCATCACGCCCGCTTCGCCTTCGGCGATCTCGACGCCTGGGTGAAAACCCGTCCCGGCATCGTCGGCGTCTTCACCGCTGCCGACATTCCGGGAAAGAACAGCTTCGGCGTCATTGCGCCTTTTGCCGACCAGCCGGCGCTGGCCGAAGGCTTTTCGCGCTTTCGCGGCGAGGCAGTGGCGCTGGTTGCCGGCGAGCGCGAGGCCATCCTCGATCTCGATCTTTCGGATTTTCCTGTTCGTTGGACCGAGTTGCCATACCTTCTGCAGCCTTGCGAGGCGCAAGCCGGCGGCGCGCAACTGATCCACGAGAACCGGCCGGCAAACCTGCTCACCACTGGCTTCGTCGAGCGCGGTGACCCGGAGGCCGCTCTTGCCGGCGCGGCCTTCACCGCTTCCGGCGCCATCGATACCTCCTATGTCGAGCACGCCTATATCGAGCCTGAAGCCGGCCATGCCTATATGGATGGCGGCACGCTCGTCGTCGTCGCCTGCACGCAGGCGCCCTACATGGATCGCGACGACGTGGCAAAAGTGCTTGGCCTTGCCGTTGACAAGGTGCGTATCGTGCCGACAGCCACCGGCGGCGGCTTCGGTTCCAAGCTCGACGTCTCGTTACAGCCGCTGATCGGCTTGGTCGCGATGAAGACCGGGCGGCCGGCTGCACTCGCCTATACCCGCAACGAATCGATGATCTCGACCACCAAGCGTCATCCCGCCGAGATGAAGGCAACGATCGGCGCCGATGCCGATGGCCGCGTCACCGGCATGGTCTTCGCAGGCGATTTCAACACCGGCGCCTATGCGAGTTGGGGCCCGACCGTCGCCAACCGCGTGCCGGTGCACGCCTCCGGTCCCTATGCGACGCCGAATTACCGTGCCGAAGGCCGCGCCATCCACACAAATGGCCCGATCTCCGGCGCCTTCCGCGGTTTCGGCGTGCCGCAGGCGACGATCATGCAGGAAACACTCTATGACGAGCTGTCCGAAAAGCTTGGGCTGGACCGGCTCGATTTTCGCCTGAAAAACTGTCTTCGTAACGGCTCCGAAACGGTTACCGGACAGAGGCTGGAAGCAGGCGTTGGCATTGCCGAGTGCCTCGAAGCGTTGCGGCCGCATTGGACGCGCGCGCTTGCCGATGCCGAAAAATTCAACAGTGCCAATGACAGCAGGAAACGTGGCGTCGGCGTCGCCTCCTGCTGGTATGGCTGTGGCAACACCTCGCTGCCAAATCCATCGACCATCAGAGTCGGCATCTCCGCCACCGGCGACGTCGTCCTGCATCAGGGTGCCGTCGATATCGGGCAAGGCTCGAACACGGTCATTGCCCAGATCTGCGCCGACGCGCTTGGCTTGCCGCTCGAAAAATTCCGGCTGAAAAGCGCCGACACGGCGATCACGCCTGATGCCGGCAAGACGTCTGCTTCGCGCCAGACCTTCGTCACTGGCAAGGCCGCCGAAAAGGCCGGCGGCGCCTTGCGCGAGATCATGCTGCGCTTCGCCAATGTGTCGGAGAAGGCAGCGATCGCTCTGGATGGTACAAGCCTGGTCATCCGCGAGGGCGAAGCGACGCGGCATATCGATCTGTCCACGCTGAAGGCCGATGCTGACGGCTTCGTCTTCCGTGCCGAGGAAAGCTACGACCCGCCGACGCTGCCGCTCGACGCCAAGGGCCAAGGCAAGCCCTATGCCGTCTACGGCTATGGCGCACAGATCGCCGAACTCGAGGTCGACCTCAAGCTCGGCACGGTGAAGCTGATCAAGATCACCGCCGCGCATGATGTCGGCAAGGCGATCAATCCGCTGCTCGCCGAAGGCCAGATCGAGGGCGGCATCGCGCAAGGCATCGGCATGGCGCTGATGGAGGAGTACATTCCCGGTCGCACCGAAAACCTGCACGACTATCTCATCCCGACCATCGGCGACGTGCCGCCGATCGAGACCATCCTGATCGAAGTTCCGGATCCGGAAGGACCCTTTGGCGCCAAGGGCTTGGGCGAGCATGTGCTGATCCCGACGGCGCCCGCGATCCTCAATGCGATCCGTCATGCCACCGGCGTCCTGGTCACCAAAATTCCGGCGACGCCGAGCCGCATCCGCGCTGCGATCCGCGATAAGGAGGCACGCCGATGAGCGAGCTTGCCGAACGCTTCGAGACCCACGATCCCGGCGAGAAGCAGGTGGCGGAAAAGATCCGCTGCGACGCCTGCCCGGTCATGTGCTACATATCAGACGGCCGCACCGGCGCCTGTGATCGCTACGGCAATGTCGGCGGCAGGATCGTCCGCATGGATCCGCTGACCATCCTCGACCATGCAGCCGAGACCGGCGCTGCGGTTGTGCCTTTTGTCGCCGAGGGCGAAGAATGGGACGGCGAACTGGTCAACACCGGTCGCCGTTTCGTCACCGCGATCGGCGCCGGCACCACCTATCCCGACTACAAGCCTGCGCCTTTCATTGTCAGCCAGGAGGTCGAAGGCGTCGATCTCGTCACCGTCGTCACCGAGGGCATCTTCTCCTACTGCGGCGTCAAGGTGAAGATCGATACCGACCGCCACCTTGGTCCCGAGACTGCCACGGTCCGCGCGGCGGGTGAGGCAATCGGCCATGTCACGACAGGCGAATATGGCTCGCAGATGCTGTCGCTGGGCGGCGTGCATCATCTGACCGGCGGCTCCAAGGCCGAAGGTCGCGCCACCTGCGATGCGCTGCTTAATCTATGCAACCGCAAGCCGGTCGAGCTCACCATCGACGGCGGTGCCACGGTCATCATCGAAGCCGGCAAGCCACCGGTCATCGACGGCAAGGTCGAACATCGCATGCGCGTCGGCTGCGGCTCGGCCACCATCGGCATGTTCGCCACCCAGTGGCGCGGCCTGGTCGACGAGGTGGTGGTGGTCGACGACCACATCACCGGCGTCGTGTCCGAGCATCAGGCAGGCAAGGTGCTCGGCTGGCAGGATACCGGGATCAAGATCATCGGCCGCCGTTCGACGCCGGGCCGCTATTTCAAGGTGTCCGAGCCCGGCCTCGGCTGGGGCGGCACCAGCATTTCCGACCCGCTGTCGATCCTCGGCGAATGGAACGCCAAGAAGGGCGCCCGCCCCGGCCTGTCGCTGCTGATGGTCTCGACCACCGGCGAGCAGTTCGCCTATTACGAGCTCGATGATGAATTGAAGCCGGTGCAAAAGCGCTTCCCGGAGCGGCTGCAGAAATCCGTCGGCCTGATCGAGGACAATTGCGAGCCGGCGCTGTGCACCGTGCTGTTCGTCGGCGGTGCCGGCGGCTCGCTGCGCGCCGGTGTCACCGAGAACCCGGTCAATCTGACCCGCTCGGTGCAGGGCCTGACGACTTATGTCACCGTTGGCGGCGCGCCGGTCTATGTTTGGCCGGGCGGCGGCATCACGCTGATGGTCGATGTCACCCGGGTGCCGGAAGGTGCCTTCGGCTATGTGCCGACGCCGGCGCTGGTGGCGCCGATCGAGTTCACCCTGCGCCGCGACGACTATGTCAGGCTCGGTGGCTACGAAGCTGAGATCCGCAGCGTCGAGGATATTCTTGCCAAGGGCGGTGAGTACCTCAATCCGCGCCGCGGCACGGGCGCGCCGGCCAGCAATCCGTGGCCGCCGCTGGCGCAGTTGCGGCGTGCCGCGAGCAACGGGTCCGGGTGATGAACGGCCCGCAGGCACATTGGCTTGAGGACGGCAGGCGGCTGCATCTCAATCATGGCCCGATCGACCTGATCATCGAGGCTTTTGGCGATGCGGACGAATGCCGCGCCGCCTACAGCCAGGCGGTGGCGCGGTTCCAGACAATCCTGCAGGAGATCGTCGACGACCTCCCAGAACTGCGCCGCCCGGCCTCCTCGCGGCAACGTGCTTTCGCCGGTCTGACGGCACGACGCATGGAAGCGGCAGTTGTTCCGTTGGCGAGACAATTCATCACGCCCATGGCTGCGGTCGCCGGTTCGGTGGCCGACGAAATGCTTGACGCGCTGCTGGCCGGGCGCCGGCTCGATCGCGCCTATGTCAACAATGGCGGCGACAGCGCCATCCATCTCGGCAGCGGCCGGTCCATAACCGTCGCCATTGCCGGGACGGGTCATGGACTGGCAGACCGTATCACCATCCGCGCCGAAGACGGGATCCGCGGCGTCGCGACCAGCGGCTGGCGCGGCCGTTCCTTTTCGCTGGGTATTGCCGACGCAGTCACGGTGCTGGCGCGGACAAGCGCTGAAGCCGATGCCGCCGCGACCCTGATCGCCAACGCCGTCGATCTGCCCGGTCATCCCACCATCGAGCGCGTTCGGGCCCGCGATCTGGCGCCCGACAGCGACCTTGGCGATCGCCTGGTCACCCAAGCCGTCGGCGTGCTTTCTACTAGCGAAATAGCCACCGCGCTCGACAGCGGGCTCGCCGTCGCCGAAGATTTTCGACGACAGGGCCTGATTGACGCTTCAGCGCTTTTCCTTGCCGGTCAGGCACGGATCGCCGGTTCCATGGCGCTTGCTGCGCCCAACGAGAAGTCAAGGAAGGAAATTGCCCATGCCTGAGTTTGCGATCCGCAAAATTGCGGTGCTGACCGAAGAGATCTTTCACGAGGGCGGGCCGGTGGCGAAGGTGCCGCGCCGCCGCGCCGCTGCGATGGCTGTGGTGAAGAACCCGTTCGCGGGCCGCTACGTGGAAGACCTGCAGAGCGCGATGGACGATCTGAAGCCGCTCGGCCTGCTGCTCGCCGACAAGCTCATCGCCGCATTGGGCGGCGACGTAAAGCAGATCGACGGCTATGGGAAAGGCGCCATCGTCGGTATCGCCGGCGAGCTCGAGCATGGCGCGCTGTGGCATGTGCCGGGTGGCTACGCCATGCGCGAGCGGCTCGGCGACGCCAAGGCGATCGTGCCATCGGCAAAGAAGGTCGGCGCCTTCGGTTCAAAGCTCGACGTGCCGCTCGGCCATATCAACGCCGCCTATGTGCGCAGCCATTTCGATGCCATGGAGGTCGGCATCAGCGACGGGCCTCGTCCCGACGAGATCCTGTTCTGCCTCGCCATGACCTGCGGCCCGCGCGTGCATGATCGCATGGGCGGCCTCGCGGCCAAGGACATCAAGGCATGGGACGGACTGCGGTGAGCGCCGAAGACATCAAGCTCAAGCTGGTCGAGGCGGAGGAGCCTGACGAAAACGATTACCGCCTGCAGGAGCAGGTTGGCTTCATCCTGCGCAAGGCGCACCAGCGCCATGTCTCGATCTTCGCGGCACATATCGCCGACCTGACACCGCCGCAATTTGCCGCCCTGGCCAAATTGCACGACGTCGGCGAGACCTCTCAGAACCAGCTTGGCAGCCTGATCGCCATGGATGCGGCGACGGTGAAAGGTGTCATCGACCGGCTCAAGGCGCGCGGCCTGGTCGAGCTTTCCAAGCATGAGGTCGACAAAAGGCGCCTGCTGGTCAATCTGACCGCTGAGGGCCGGGATGCCATCGAGCGGCTGATCCCGATCGCCCGCGATATCACGCAGGAAACGCTGGCGCCGCTTTCCGCCAAGGAGGCCGCCACCTTCATGAGGCTTTTGGCCAAGCTGGCCTGAGCAGCGGCGCTTGCCTGTCGAAGTCTGAATTCTCTCCCTGCCGGGCGATGTCCGCCCGGCAGGGAAGTCTCAACTCAGAGCCCGTTGTCCTTCAGGATCTGGGCGGCATTTTCCTTGGTGATCTTCTCCGTCGGTAAGGTGATGGTCTTTTCGACCTTCTCGCCGTTCAGGAACTTGATCGCCTGCCGCAGTCCCTCGGCGCCGGGCGTCACATAGGTGAAGGTCGCCGTCAGCTCGCCATTGTTGACCAGCGTCACGCCTTCATTGGGCAGGCCATCGATGCCGATGAACTTGATGTCCTTCTCGCGTCCGGCATCCTTGGCGGCAAGATAGGCGCCGTACGCCATCGGGTCGTTGTGACCATAGACGAGGTCGATCTTCTCGTTGTTGCGCAGTGCCGTGGCCATGATGTTGTAGGCCTGGTCCTGTTTCCAGTCGCCCGACTGCTGGTCGAGCAGGTATTTGATGCCCGGCTCCTTGTCGGTGAATTCATGGAAGCCGTCATGGCGGTCATGTGCTGGCTGGGTGCCCATGCCGCCCCAGATCTCGACGACATTGCCCGCGGCCTTGCCCTTGCCGCCGAGCAGCTCGACGGCGTATTCACCGGCAGCCCGGCCGATCAGCTTGTTGTCGCCGCCGACGAACTGCGTGTAGTCCTTGGTTTCGACATTGCGGTCGAGCACGAAGACCGGGATCTTGGCATCGATCGCCTGCTGCACGACGCCGGTCAAGCCGGCGGATTCCTTCGGTGACACCAGCAGCGCGTCGACTTCCTGACGGATCAGGTTCTCGACATCGGCGACCTGCTTTTCGGTCTTGTCCTCGCCGTCGGTGACGATCAGCTCGACTTCCGGATGCTTGGCGGCCTCAGCCAAAATGTCCTTGTTGAATTGGGCGCGCCACGGCTCGATGGTCGTCACCTGCGAGAAGCCGATCTTCCACTTCTTGTCCTGAGCGTAGGCGTTGCCGCTGGTCAAAAGCGCGGTCGTGGTCAGCAGCGCCGCGGTGACAGCGGCAAGCTTCAACATGTCACGTCGTTTCATTTCTTGTTTCCTCCAAGATTTAGAGACGGGGTCTCTTTTGACGGCCGCTTTGCCGCGGTCGTTTCTTTGTGCGCCGCTTTTCCACCAGGCAGGCGCAGATAGAAGAGAAGATCAAAGGCATTGCGCTCCTGCACGAGCACGGTGCCGATGATGATCATCCCCTTCAGCACGAGCTGAAGGTTCGAATTGATGTTGTGCAATTGCAGGATGTTCGAGAGCAGTCCGAAGATCAGCACGCCGCAGAATGTGCCGATGAGGCTGCCGCGTCCGCCCATCAGGCTGGTGCCGCCGATGACCACGGCGGCGATCGCATCGAGCTCCAGCCCGGCGCCGGCATCCGGCTTGCCTTGCCTGTACTGTGCGACATAAAGCACTGCCGCAACGCCGGCCAGCAATCCGGATACGGCGTAGGTCGCGATCTTGACGCGGCCGGCGGCGATGCCGGACAGCCGCGCCGCCTCTTCATTGCCGCCGATGGCGTAGACATAGCGGCCGAACGGCGTGAAGCGCAGCACGGCGCCGTAGATCAGGATCGCTCCGAGGAAGAACAGGCCAGGCATCGGGATCACGCCGAAGACCAGCGAGCGCAGGATCTCGAAATCCGCGGTGGCGTTCGACCCGGTGTAGACCGGCAGCACCGCATTGTTCTGGCCGGCAGTCAGCCGGGCGATGCCGAGCGCCGTCACCATCATCGCCAGCGTGACGATGAAGGGCTGCAGCCGCCCGGCAACGATGATGAAGCCGTTGAGCGCGCCGAACAGCAGCCCGACGCAAGGCGCCACCAGCAACACGCCGAGCACGCCGAATTTTGAGCCTACCTGCGGCAGCAGGAACCACAGCACGAGACTGCAGAGGACCACCCCGACAATGCCGGGCGTGACCAACCCACGAACGCTATCCAGCCTGATGTCGTGCGTGGCTTGCGAGCCGGCGCGGGACTTTTCGATGTTCAGGAAGATGAAACGGGTGACCAGGATGCCGAGGCAAAGGGCGACCACGGCAACTGTCGGCACCCCCAGCACCACCGCCGGCGTGACACCCGGGACCGTCAGCAGCATGGCGCAGACCACGGTGCAGATCGCCATCAGTGAGCCGACGGAAAGATCGATGCCGCCGGTGATGATCACCGCCGTCATGCCGGTGGCGATCAGGCCGGTGGTCGACACCTGGCGCAGCACATCGAGCAGATTGCCGTAGGACAGGAAGATGTTGTTGCCCTTGGAGCTGATCGGCGAGCCCAGCACGCCGATCAGGAAGATGGCGATCAGGCCCCAATAGAGCTTCGTCCGGGACAGGATGTTCAAGATGCTCATGCGGCAGGCCTCGTCATGGTCCGGCGCGGCGCCGCAAGCCGCATGATGGCCTCCTCGCTGGCTTGCGCGCGCGAGAGGATTCCCGTCTGGCGACCATCGGCCATGACCAGGATGCGGTCGGAAAGATGCAGCAGCTCCGGCAATTCCGAGCTGATGACGGCGATGGCGAGCCCGTCTCGCGCCAGCTTGAAGATGAGATCGTAGATCTCGCGCTTGGCGCCGACATCGATGCCGCGTGTCGGCTCGTCCAGCAACAGCACCCGCGGCCGCGTCGCCAGCCATTTGCCGATGACGACCTTCTGCTGGTTGCCGCCGGACAGCGTGCCGGCCGGCTGCTCTATGGTCCCGCAGCGAATGCCGAGCGCCTTCACCGCGTGCCGCGCCAGGTCTTGCTCGCCGGCCAGCGAGCGAAGGCCGAACCGCGCCAGCGCGCCGACCAGCGGCAGCGCGACATTGTCGGTGATCGACGCCTGAAGATGCAGGCCTTGCGTCTTGCGGTCCTCTGTCACCAGGGCGATGCCGAGCCGGCGAGCGTCGCGCGGCGAACGGATTTCCACCGGCATGCCGTCGAGCCGGATTTCGCCGCCGGCGCGTCCGCCGCTGGAACCGAAGATGGTCTCCAGGATTTCGGTGCGTCCCGAGCCCAGCAGCCCGCCTATCCCCAGAATTTCGCCTTCGGCAAGATCGAAGCCGACGCCGTCAAGCGCGGTGCGCCAACCGTGGCGGTCGGGTTTCGACAGTGACAAGCCGCTTACGGAGAGGACGACCTTGCCGCTGGGGCCACGCTCTTCCTGGGAAGAGGCAAGCAGGTTCCGCCCGACCATCGCCGAAATGATGGTGTTTTCGTCGAGCTTTGCCATCGCCTCGGTCAGCACGTGGCGTCCATCGCGAAACACGGTGACCCGACTGGCCAGATGCATGACCTCGTCGATGCGGTGCGAGATGTAGACAATCGCCACGCCGCTGTCGGCGAGCTGGCGGATGATCCGGAACAGTCTTTGGCATTCGGCCGGCGAAAGCGCTGATGTCGGCTCGTCCATGATCAGGATGCGCGCCGACATCGACAGCGCCTTGGCGATTTCGACCAGCTGCTGCTCGCCGACGCGCAAGCTGCCGACCCGCGCCTCCGGGTTGAGCTCGATGCCGAGCCTCTGCAGCAGCGCACCGGCGGCCTGGCTGCTTGCCTTGCGGTCGACGATAAGCCCGGCGATCAGCTTTTCACGCCCGAGGAAGATGTTATCGGCAAGCTAAGCCGGGACCTGGGATCGATCCGGCGTCGCGGACACCGGCGAAACGGACCGGATTGGCATCGACATTCACCGTTCCATCGTAATCCGTGTAGACGCCGGAAAGAATTTTCATCAGCGTCGATTTGCCGGCGCCGTTTTCCCCCATCAGTGCATGGACCTCGCCGCGCCGCAGATCGAAGCCGACATCGACAAGGGCGGCGATGCCACCAAACGTCTTGGAGATGTGCTCGGCGCTCAGAACCACAGCCGGGCGGCCGGCCGCAGCCGCATCATCTCCGGAAGTGATGGAATTGCCATGCTCCATGACAGATCGGCCTCCCTTCCGCCGTCGTCGAACGTCTCAAACGCTAATCTAAACGTTTCGATCGTGTCAAGCTGATATCTGGTGAGGCCGGTGAACGAATTTCAATTCTTGCGCGGAACCGCAAGATTCCGTAGATATTGCAGCCAGAAGGCGGTGAAACGTTTCGAAAATGATGGCGTCAGGGCGTAAAAAGCAGCGGAAGTCCACGGCCCCGACCATGCTGCACGTGGCTCAAGTGGCGCGTGTTTCGGTCGCCACCGTCTCAGCGCTGATCAATGGCACCGCGACTGTCAGTCCCGAACTCAGCCAGCGCATCGAACAGGCGATCCGCGACATCGGCTATAAGCGCAACGCGATCGCCCGCAGCCTGAAAATGGGGACGACCCGCACCATCGGGCTTACCGTTCCCCATATTACCAATCCGTTCTTCACCGATGTCGTGTCGGTCATCCAGCAGGCATTCGATCGCGCCGGCTACGCGGTCATGCTGTGCTGCACGGACGAGGACCTGAACACGCAGGACGACCAGATCAGGCTGCTGCTCGACCGGATGGTCGACGGGCTGATCGTCGCGCGCGTCGGCGACGGCGCGATCCTCAAGGGAATTGTCGATGACGCCAACGTGCCGGTGGTGCTGCTCGACCGGGTCTGCGAAGGCGTCGACACCGATACTGTCGTCCTCGACAACCAGCGCGCGGTGTTCGACGCCATCACCTATCTGATCGATCTCGGCCACCGACGGATCGGCTACATCTCCGGATCGTTCGACATCTCGCCGATGCATGACCGCATGGAAGGGTATCGCGAGGCGCTCAAGGCCGCCGGCCTGCCGGTCGAGAACGAGCTCGTTCGCTACGGCAACTTTCACGAAGTCGACGGCTACAACGCGACGATGCAGCTGCTTTCGCTGCACGACCGCCCGAGCGCGATCTTCTCGGCCAACAACCCGATGGTGATCGGCACCATGAAGGCGATCCGCGACATCGGGCTGTCCTGCCCGGAGGATATTTCGGTTGCCTGCTTCGACGATTTCCCATGGTCGGACGTGTTCCAGCCGCAACTGACCACGGTCGCCCAGCCGGTGCAGGCAATCGGCGAGCAGGCGGCCAATCTGCTGCTCGACCGGCTCGCCGGAAATAGGGACGCGCCGCCGCGCAAGCTGGCGCTCAAGGGACGCCTGATGATCCGCAATTCATGCCGGCCACTTGGGCCGCCCTTGGGCGCGATCGCACAAAGCGTCAGCGCCTAACGCGCCTTCGCAGTCTCGGAAAAACCGTCAGGCCGCTTGTGACAGCGATTTGTGGGCTTCGGCCAGGATCTCGAAGGATCGCACCCGCGCTGCGTGGTCGAAAATCTGCGCGGTGACCATCAGCTCGTCGGCGCCGGTGCGGCGGACAAACGCTTCTATGCCTTGCCTGACCGTTTCCGGGGCGCCGACGACGGCGCAGGACAGCGCCTGGCCAAGCATTGTTTTGGCCATTGCGTCGAGGTCGCGCTCATATCCCTCGACCGGCGGCGGCAATCGGCCGGGCCGGCCGGTGCGCAGATTGACGAAGGCCTGCTGCAGCGAGGTGAACAACAGCCGCGCCTCGGTATCGGAGGGTGCAGCGAACACATTGAGACCGAGCATCACATAGGGCTTGTCGAGCTGTTCCGACGGCTGGAAGCGCGAGCGGTAGACTTCCAGCGCGTGGTCGAGCTCGGCCGGTGCGAAATGCGACGCGAAGGCGTAGGGCAGGCCGAGCATGGCGGCGAGCTGCGCGCCATAGAGGCTTGAGCCCAGGATCCAGATCGGCACCTGCTCGCCCTCGCCGGGCACGGCTCGGATACGCTGACCGTCCTCGGCCGGCTGGAAATAGCCCATCAGCTCGACGACATCCTGCGGGAAACTGTCGGCGCCGGCCTCGAGGTTGCGGCGTAGCGCGCGCGCCGTGCCCATGTCGGTGCCCGGCGCCCGGCCGAGACCGAGGTCGATGCGGCCTGGATGCAATGCGTTAAGCGTGCCGAACTGCTCGGCGATGACCAGCGGCGAATGGTTGGGCAGCATGATGCCGCCGGCGCCGACGCGTATCGTCCTGGTGCCGCCGGCGACATGGGCAATGACGACGGAGGTGGCGGCGCTGGCGATGCCCGGCATGTTGTGATGCTCGGCCAGCCAGTAGCGCTTGTATCCCAGCCGCTCGGCATGGCGGGCGAGATCGAGCGAATTGGCGAGCGATTGCGAAGCGTTGCTGCCTTCGACGATCGGCGACAGGTCGAGAACGGAAAGAGCGGTCATGGCGGGGATCCTGTGGACGGGAGGGATGTAGGAAGCGACCGCCACGGCCGCAAATTCAAAAAATTGAACAGACGCCGCGCGTCCAAGCAGCCGCAAAGGACGCTCTAGGCATTTTTAATTCGAGGTCCCTTCCGGAACTTATCCCGTTTCCCGGACATGCGCCCGCCGCCGACGCGTATCGTCCTGGTGCCGCCGGCGACATGGGCAATGACGATGGAGGTGGCGGCGCTGGCGATGCCCGGCATGTTGGCGGGCGAGATCGAGAGAATTGGCGAGCGATTGCGAAGCATTGCTGCCTTCGACGATCGGCGACAGGTCGAGAGCGGAAAGAGCGGTCATGGCGTCTCAGGCCTCCAGGATTTTCTTCTGTCGCGCCATAGCTTCGAAGGCTGCACGGTCGGGAATGGCGATTTCGAGCGGGCCTTCCAGCACGTCGGCGAGTTCGGCGGCTGTCGCTATCTCCATCTGCTCGGTACGGCCGCCGAGATGATGCGTCGACAGCCGGTTGTTGCGGAGCGCATAACGGCGGCCCGGCAAGGCTCGTGCGGCGATTACGGAGGAAAGGAAGTGCGAGGTTGGGTGGGTCGACAGGAAATGGTTGCTGACCGAATAGTCGACCTCATAGTTCTGCTGCATGTCGAAGCGGTAAACTGTCCGCCAGTCGCCGCCGACATTGGCCTGCAGCCGAAAATGATCGCCTGTCTCAACCATGCGGAATGTCTCATGTGGGGTCTTTTGCTCGAGACCCGGTCGAAGCAGGAGCGGCGCTGTCAGTGTCAGTCCGCCGAAGCCGACATCGGCAATATAGGTTCGGCCGTCGAGTTCGACGCGCAGCAACATATGGCTCCGGGCGGTTATGGCATCATCGGGCTGGCCCCAAAGAACGCGTGCGGCAAGGCCGCTGACGGCGAAGCCAAGCGCCTTCAGCACATGCATGAAAATGAGATTGTGCTCGAAGCAATAGCCGCCGCGACCCCGAGCGACGATCTTTTCCTGCAGCGAGGCGAGATCGAGACGAACCGGGTGGCCTAGAAACGGATCGAGATTTTCGAACGGGATTGCCTGCGGGTGTAAGAGATGGAGCGACTTCAGCGTTTCCAGCGAAGCGTCTCTCAAGCCGGTGTATCCGATGCGGGCGAAATAGGCGTCGATGTCGAAGGAGATATCGGTCATGGAAGGGAGCCAGGCTTTGACCAGCTCGATATAGGCATTCAATCCGGGCGCCGCAAACGCCGCGTGCCGGTTTGCGCTGCAGCGCTGTTCGTCTCCTCGATGAGTTCTTCTTCAACCACCGCAGTATGCTGCGCCGCCAGGAAATTGCCGACATGGCTGAGGCCGTCGAAATGATCGCAGAACACCTTGATGACGACCAGCAGCGGCACCGCCATCAGCGCGCCGACGAAACCCCACAGCCAGGACCAGAAGGCGATGGCGATGAGGATCGCCACCGCATTGATCTCGAGGCGGCGGCCAACCACCGTCGGCGTCACGAATTGGCCCTCGACGGTATCGCACAACAGCACGAAGGCCGGCGCCAGCAGCGCGTAGGAGATGCTGTCGAAGCTGATCAGCGCGATGATCGTGACAAGCGTGATTGTAATCAGCGCCCCGATATAGGGCAGGAAATTGAGCAGAGCCGCTGCCGCGCCCCAGACCTGCGGGTTGGGCACGCCGAGTGCCCAGAGGCCGAGTCCGATGACCAACCCCAGGCATGTATTGATGACGGCGACGGTGAGCAGGTAGTGCGAGATTTCACGTTCGACGTCATAGACGACGCGCAGTGCCCGCTTCTTTTCGCTGAGACTGGGGAAGGATTCGACGATCTTCTCATAGAACATCGTGCCGGAGGCGAGCAGGAACAGCGACAGGACGAAGACGATGATGAGGCTGGTGCCTGCCGACAGCAAATTGCTGGCGGCTTGCGGGAGAAGGCCGGATTGCGCCATGGCTACCCTCTGAACGCCCGGCTCCTGGGATGTCTGCGTCAGCCCCTCTATCTGCCGCGAAATCTCCATGATCCTTTCGAAAGGGCGCCGCAGTTGCGCGAGCCGTTCGGTCAGCTGCTGGCCAATCACCGAGGTGTTGTTGATGAGATCAATGACTGGCCCGCTGAGTAGATATCCTGCGACGGCGACGACGCAGAACGACAGCAGCACCAGCAATGTCGCCGACATCACGTCGGGCAAGCCGTGTTTGCGCAGGAAGCGGACGATCGGCGTCAGCGTCAGCGCCAGCAGGAAAGCCAGAATGACCGGCATGAAGAAGGCACGAGCGAAGGAGAGCGCGTAGATCGCCATAAGGATGAAGATGCCGACGAGCAGCGAACGCATCAGATGCGTGTCCGCCCGCGCCTCGACGCGCGGATCCGGGCTTTCGGCAGCGCCTGCGCCCAAAGCGGCGGGGTCGGCTTTCATTCTGGCCCTCGGCGGCACACCACGATTGGTGTACGCTGTTGGCGGAAACGCCTTTGCGGCTTCAAAGTTCCGTTAGAGCGACGTGCGTCCACTTGGACGCACAAAGCACGCTCTAACACTTTGAATCTACGCATCGTGCTTTCCGAAAATCGATTCCGATTTTCGGGCCGATGCGTTAGCCGGCGTTGATGGCAAGGCCGTACTGCGCCCTTGCCAGTGAATCAGGGCCGATGAATCAGGCGGCCGGCGCGGCCACGGCAGGGATGGTCTTCGCCGTTTCCTTGCGCACGATCGGCGCGACCTTGGTGCCGTAGAGCTCGATCGCCTTCATGATCTTGGCGTGCGGCATGGTGCCGATCGCCATTTGCAGCAGGAAGCGGTCGTTGCCGAAGATCCTGTGCTGGGCAACGATCTTTTCGGCCACCTGTGCGGGATTGCCGACGAACAGTGCGCCGTTCGGGCCACGCGACTGGTCGAAATGCGCCCTTGACGTTGGACCCCAGCCACGCTCGCGGCCGATGCGGTTCATCACCTCGGCCTGCGGCCCATAAAAATCGTCGGCCGCCTGGTCGGTGGTCTCGGCGATGAAGCCGTGGACGTTGAGGCTGGTGGCGAGATCAGCCGGATCGTTGCCGGCCCGTTTGGCCGCCTCCCTGTAAATGTCGAACAACGGCGCGAACCGTGCCGGCTCACCGCCGATGATGGCCAGCGCCAGCGGCAGGCCGAGCGCGCCGGCCCGCGCGGCGGACTGCGGCGTGCCGCCAATCGCGATCCAGATCGGCAATTTGTCCTGGAAAGGGCGGGGATAGACGCCGCGATCGTTGATAGGAGCGCGCAGCCTGCCCGACCAGGTCACCTTGACGCTATCGCGGATGGCAAGCAGCAGGTCGAGCTTTTCGGCGAAGAGCTCGTCATAGTCTTCGAGATTGTAGCCGAACAGCGGAAAGGATTCGATGAACGAGCCGCGCCCGGCCATGATCTCGGCGCGGCCACCGGAGAGAAGGTCGAGTGTCGCAAACTGCTGGAAGACGCGAACCGGATCGTCGGAGGAAAGCACGGTGACCGCGCTGGTCAGCTTTATGCGCCTGGTGCGTTCGGCGGCCGCGGCCAGGGCCACGACTGGCGCTGAAGCTGCATAATCGGGACGGTGATGCTCGCCCAGCCCAAACACGTCGAGGCCGACCTGGTCGGCCAGCTCGATCTCCTCGATCAGGTTGCGCAGCCGCTCATGCGCGCCGATGGCACCGGGACCCGGTTCCGGGCTGACGTCGGCGAAGGTATAGAGACCGAGTTCCATCATGTGTCATCCTGGCGTTTTGTATTTCGCGCTACAGGTAGCGACCAGTCCGCCGCGCCGCCAGAGGGGCGGATGGTGAACGGTGCCTGTCCGTTTCAGTCGAATTCAGCCGAAAAGGCGTCTCCCGACTGCAACAGCTCAGAATTTCATGGCTGGCATACCGTTTTGGCGCTTGAACTCTGGGTTTTCACGCGTATGTAAGCCTCGCAAATTGACTCCAGGGAAGTGGACTTGGCTATCTATAGGGAAAAAGACGTTTTCGAGCGGCGCAATGCCGCAAACGAGGCAAAGAAGGCGCTTCTCGAGCGCTTCAAGGCAAAGCCGGCAGCAGACGATCCAGCAGTGCTGGCACGACAGGCCGAACGCAAGGCAATCCTCGAAGCTCGTGCGATACGCGAGGCCGAAAAGGCCAGGCTGAAGCAGGAAAAGCTGGCGCGCGAAGCGGCCGAGAAGGCCGAGCGCGAAGCGGCTGCCGAAGCAGCGCGTATCGCTGCCGAAGAAGCGGCGCAGGCGGAAGCGAAGATTCGGGAAGCCGAAGAGAACGAGCGCATCGCTCGTTTGCTCGCCGACGAGGCCGAGCGCAAGGCTAAGCGCGACGCGCGCTATGCGGCGCGCAAGCAGCGCACCGGCAGGACGCCCCCGGGCTTTTCGGCTCGCTAGCGCTCCTACAGCGCGATTTCACCAAGCAAATTCAGGGCCGCCTTGCAGCGGCCCTGAAGGCGTTTGTGTTGCAATCTTGCAGCCAAACTAGGCCGCGAGCTTCAGCCCCATAATGCCGCAGACGATGAGCGCGATGCAGGCCAGCCTGATCGCCGTCGCAGGCTCGCCGAGCAGCCAGATGCCAAGCAGCGCCGTGCCGACTGTGCCGATGCCGGTCCACACCGCATAGGCCGTGCCGACCGGCAGCGTCTTCAGCGCCAGTCCGAGCAAGGCGAGACTGACGACCATCGAGACAACCGTCAGGACCGTCGGCAGCGGCTTCGAAAACCCATTAGTGTATTTGAGGCCGATCGCCCAGCCGATCTCGAACAGGCCAGCGAAGAAGAGAAGAATCCACGACATCGGAACGCTCCATTGAATTGCGGGTCGTCCCGGTCTTTTCGGAAAGCGCGAAGTCGTCTTCGCTGCATTGATATAGAAATTTCGGGTGCCCAATCAACAGCAGCGCCGGCGGCATTTCAGGACCAATCGCTGACTGTCGATTGGTCCTGAAATGCCGCCGGTCATGGCCTTGCGCCGAAACGCCGAGACTTACCTGTCCTTGAGTTTGGTCGCCTTGACGGGCGGCGCCTTCAGGGTCGGGGCAGCGGCGGGTTTCTTCGCGTCCTTCTTCGGCTTGCGGGCTTCTTTGCCCGCCTTCATCGCACCTTTAGCCATGATTCGTCCTCCGATTGTGGCAAGCGAAATGAACCAAGAGAAACGCCCGACCGCAAGAGGCATAATCTGGCGCCTGTGCCGGCCGGCGGCCGTCAAGCGGTTTCTAATTCGCTCGCAAACCGCGTTGGTCCGTGCGATGATCTTTTTGCACTGCAGCAACAGCCCGTGCCTTCGCCGGGTGTTGATCCGGCAGGCCGGTCAGGACGACAATGCGAATCCACATCGGCTGCGAGATGAGCTTCGACTTTCCGCAGGAAGCGCCGCTGATCGCGATGCTCAACGTCCACTATTCCCGGGCGTCCGATCTCGAGCGGCCGGATTTCCTGACCTCGAACCCACCGGTGCCGATCGAGAGCTACCGCGACAGTTTCGGCAATTGGTGCAACCGTCTTGTCGCCCCGCCCGGTCGCTTCACCTTCGGCACGGACGCCGTGATCCGCGACCCGGGAACCTTCGAGTTGGGCGAGCTGGTGGCGTGGCAGCACGAGGTGCGCGACCTGCCGTCGGAAACATTGCTGTTCCTGCTGCCTAGCCGCTATTGCGAGAGCGACGTGCTGGCGAGCGAGGCATGGCGGCTGTTCGGCCACACACCGCTCGGCATTCCACGGGTTCAGGCGGTCTGCGACTTCGTCCACAACCACATCATCTTCAATTACGGCAATGCGCGGCCGACGCGCACGGCAGCCGAGGCATATCGTGAGCAAAGCGGCGTCTGCCGCGATTTTGCCCATCTCGCCGTCGCCTTCTGCCGCGCCCTGAACATCCCGACCCGCTATTGCACCGGCTACATCAGCGACATCGGCCTGCCGAAACCGTGGTCGGACATGGATTTCGCTGCCTGGATGGAGGTCTATCTCGGCGGCCGCTGGCATGCCTTCGATCCGCGCAACAATGCGCCGCGCATAGGCCGCATCCTGATCGCCTCCGGCCGCGACGCTGCCGATGTGCCGCTGACCCATATTTTCGGGCCGGGCACGCTGGCCGGTTTCAAGGTCTGGACGAACGAGATCGTCGATTAGGCCGTGTGGACAGTTACCGCAACCACAAGACAATAGCCGCGAGAGTGACAACGGCGGTAATTGCGGGCGGTTTTCTCGAGCGGGTTGCGACCCAGCGGAACTGCTTGAGTTTGGAGGAGCAGCACTCGGCGAGATGATGCTGGGCATAGAGGTGCCCTGACAGTGGGACAGTTTCTAGAGAACCTAAAAAGCGGCGGGCTTGCTTCGGATGGTTAAGGCCAGGAGCGCCTCCGAAAGTCGTTTCTTCGCCCGCTCGACCCCGTTCTCGTCGATTGCCTCAACATCGAGGAACAAGTCGAGGCCAGTCGCGTGCTCGCTGATGACCTGAGGGCGCTGGGCCAGTTCACCCAGGAGGCCCTCGACTTCATAGGGGACAACCTCCCGGCTGATCCCCTTCATGGCAATCGGTGCTAACGGACGCGCCCGGACAAGGTCGCGGACGAGCGCGTAAGTTTCATAGCTGAGGCAGATGCCGCCGGGCTCGGCAATCGACTGCAGACGGGCCGCCAAGTTCGCTTCGGCTCCGATGATCGTGTAGTCCATCCGATCATCGGAACCGAAGTTCCCAACATTGCAATAGCCCGTGTTGATGCCCATGCGAGCTCGGAAGGGCCGTTCAACTCCGCGGTCACGCCACACCCTGTTCAACTGCTCCAGCCGACGCTGCATGTCGACAGCCATGCGCAAGCAGGCTCTCGCGTCTTCCTCGATGCCTTGCGTCTCCGGGTCTCCGAAGAACACAAGAAGCGCGTCGCCGATGAACTTGTCGACGGTGGCGCCGTGTTTGAGCGCGATCCTCGACATCTCGGTGAAGTACTCGTTGAGGAGAACCGTCAGGTCCTCGGGCTGGAGCCGTTCCACGATCGCGGTGAAATCCTTGACGTCGGAGAAAAAGATCGTGAGCTTCTTGCGCTCGGTCGCGATGGTGACGTCCTTCTGGCCGCTGAAGATGCTTTTGTAAATTTGAGGCGAGAGGTATTTGGCGATCTTCAATGAAATCGCGGCCAGGAAGTCGTTTGCCTCGGAAAGCTCCTTGTTGATGCCCTGAACCAAGGCGGACTGCCGACGCTGCAGGAGAATGAACGTCAGGCCCGCCGCCGCCGCGAAGCCGAAATATAGGAGCAGATACTTGAAGGCGAGGACGTTCGCAGCGATAGGCTGATTGACTGATATCTCCTGGATCCCTCGGACATCCCCTACCTTCCAGTCCGTCTTGGGGCTGTCCGGGTGTGAGTTATGGCAGGTCACGCAGACTTGTCCCATTACAACGGGGGCCGCGGCGCGGACGTGCCGGTCAAACAGCGAACCCGAGACTTCGATGATCGGCTCCCTCGGGTTGGCACGCAAAGCAAAGATTGCATTCCGCTCGAATAGATCGAGCTGGTGGGGGTCGCGACCTTTAAAAGGTAGATCGGAGACGAACCGATATTTGACGGACCCGTCGTGAGCGCTGATGCGCTTGCCGAGTTCGATCGAGAGGGTTGCTGGAATAGGGATCGCACCTGGCACGTCCCGGTAGTTGTGCGTCGCGGTCACGGCGTCGTCTGCTTGCAGCACGCGTCCCACGACGTCGCTGCCGTAAAATCCGCGCATTTCGTCGATGATCCGGCTGATTTCGCTGGCTTGCGTGCGCAGCATCCGTTCCGATAGGTCTCGGAGGTCGAGCCAGGCTGCGACGGGCAGGCCTATAAGGCCGATGACCACTGCCGCCACCAGGAGCGGTCCCATGGTGCGCTGCTGACGCGCAATCTGTTCACCCAGTCCAGCCATTGTGCCAGCGCCCGGCAGTCACTAGTATCTGAACTATATCTCATTCCCGGCACGGTACCTAGCGTCAGTCTTGGCTCGATGAAAACACGCCAGCCCTGCAACGACGGACCGACCTTGGCGGTTGTGGCTAAGCCCCCACGTTCACAGCGGATTTCGCATACTGGCGCGCCCGGCCAACTGCGGACTGTTCTCACGCTTGGAGAAGGAATGCTCAAAGTCCGACCGATGGCGCCCGAGCCGGTTGCCAACGAGGACCATTTGTCGGCGCCCGAGATCGAGACCTGCGTCGAACACATCGAGGCACGGCTTGAAGACCGAGATGCCCGAGGTCACGCGACTGTTCGTCAAAGCCGCAGACCAGCGGAACCTGAGCCCGCCGGCTCAAGGCCATAGAGGCTGCGTCGGGACAAGCGCCGGACTAGAGGCCTGCCGTTGCAAGGTTCGCCTGCCGCGCTGCCGCATCGACTCGAATGTCGGAGTCGATTTCGGAAAGCATGATGTGTAGGTTCAAAGCATTACACCATACTATGTGTCCAAACGGGCGCACGTCGCTCAAGCATTGCCGAACGGATTTTGGGAGGAATGAAGATGAAAATCGACGGCGGGTGCCATTGCGGGGCCATCACCTACGAGGCCGAAGTCGATCCGGAAAAGACCAATATCTGCCACTGCATCGATTGCCAGCAACTGACTGGAACGGCGTTTCGGGTGACCGTGCCGGCGTCGGAGGATCATTACCGGATCACCAGGGGCACGCCGAAGATCTACATCAAGACCGGGTCGAGCGGCGCCAGGCGCGCCCAGGCTTTTTGCGGCGAGTGCGGTTCGCATCTCTATGCCACGTCGGTCGGTGACGGACCGAAAGTCTACGGCATCAGGGTAGGCACGGCGCGTCAGCGCGATGAACTGGTGCCGAGACGGCAGTTGTGGCATCGCTCGGCGCTACACTGGCTGCCGGACTTCGAAGGCACGACGATCGTCGAGGAGCAGTAGCCTCTCAGTCGTCGCCTTCGACGACCCTAAGTCTCAGATGACCGGTCTTGGAGTCGGCGACGCGCGCACCCGCTTCGACCTTCGCGCCGTGTGTGGTCTCGGCCGATCCGGCGTCGCCCTCCGTCGGCTGCGCGCCGAACTCCAGCGCCTCGATCTTCTGGCCGCGCTTGGTCACCTTCGACGTCGAGACGAGGATATCGTCGATATCCTTGGCCGACTGGCCGAAATGGCTCTGCAATTTGCGCACCCGCTCGTCGAGGCGCGAGACATCCTCCATCAGCCGGATCACCTCGCCCTGAATCAGATGCGCCTGCTCGCGCATGCGGGCGTCCTTGAGGATCGCCTGGATGACCTGGATCGACAACATCAGCAGCGACGGCGAGACGATGACGATGCGGGCGCGGTGCGCCTTGTGGACAATCCCCTCGAAATTCTCGTGGATCTCGGCAAACACCGATTCCGACGGCACGAACATGAAAGCGGTGTCCTGCGTCTCGCCCTGGATCAGGTATTTTTCTGATATATCGCGGACATGCACCTCGATGTCGCGTCGAAACGCTTGTGCGGCGACCTTCTGCAAATCGACGCCTTCGGCGGCACGGATGGCGTTCCAGGCTTCCAGCGGAAACTTGGCGTCTATGGCAAGCGCCGGCGCGCCGTTCGGCATCTTCACCAGGCAGTCGGGCCGGCTGCCGTTCGACAAGGTCGCCTGGAATTCGTAGGCCCCGTGCGGCAGGCCGTCGGCGACGATCGCCTCCATGCGCGACTGGCCGAAGGCGCCGCGCGTCTGCTTGTTGGAGAGGATCGCCTGGAGCTGAACGACCTGGCCGGCGAGCGACTGGATGTTGCCCTGCGCGATATCGATGACCGCCAGCCGTTCCTGCAGCTTGGCAAGGCTCTCATGCGTCGATTTCGTCTGCTCGGTCATGGTCTGGCCGAGGCGGCCGGTCATCGCGTCGAGGCGTTGGCCGATCGACTGTGTGAGTTCGGCCTGCCGCGCCCCGAACACTTCGGCGATGGCGCCCATGCGGCCCTGCATCTCGGCCTGGCTTTGCAGGATGCCGGCCATCCGCGCCTCGGCGTCGCGGGCGTGGTCGGCGGCTTCCGCAGCCGCCACTGCACGCGCCTTGGCCGACCGCCACAGCGCGACGACCAGCGCCACGAACAGGCCCAGAAACAGGATCGCGCCGAATGCCAATGCGTGGCCGAGCGTGATCGTGGTGGCGCCGAGCCGGGCGATTGGTTCGGACAGGATTGATGTCAGGTCGGTCATATGGACAGCATAGATGATTCTCCCTGACGGCACAGATCAAAACGTGAACGGCGCTTCAATTGCCCCGGTTGACGCTTTCCGTGCGACGTCTTAGGTGAGACGCCATGTCGATCAAGCCTCTCATCATTCTTCCCGATCCCGTCCTGCGCCAGGTTTCGAAACCGATCGAGCGCGTCGACGGCGCCTTGCGCAAGCTCGCCGACGACATGCTGGAGACCATGTACGATGCGCCGGGCATCGGCCTGGCGGCGATCCAGGTCGGCGAACCGTTGCGCATGCTGGTGATCGACCTCGCCAAGGAAGACGAGACGCCGGCGCCGCATGTCTTCATCAACCCCGAGGTTCTCGACAGCGCCGATCAGCGCTCGGTCTACGAGGAGGGTTGCCTGTCGATCCCGGATTACTATGCCGAGGTCGAGCGCCCCGCCGCCGTGCGTGTGAAATATCTCGATCGCGACGGCAAGCTGCAGGAGATCGAGGCCGAAGGGCTGATGGCGACCTGCCTGCAGCATGAGATAGATCATCTCAACGGCGTTCTGTTCATCGACCACATCTCGAAGCTGAAGCGCGACATGGTGGTCAAGAAGTTCAAGAAGCTCGCCAGGGACAAACCATCAGGCAGCAAGGCGCCGGGCAAGTTGGTGGGATAGGGCTCAAAAATGCCCCTGCGCGTCGTTTTCATGGGTACGCCCGAATTCTCGGTGCCGACGCTGCGGGCGATCGCGGAGGCCGGGCATGAGATAGAAGCCGTCTACACCCAGCCGCCGCGCGCCGCAGGTCGCCGCGGGCTGGAACTGACGCCATCGCCGGTGCAGCGCGAGGCGGAGCGGCTGGGCGTCGAGGTGCGGACGCCGGTGTCGCTGAAGAGCGAGGCCGAGCAGCAGGCGTTCCGCGCCTTGCGGGCCGACGTCGCCGTGGTCGTCGCCTATGGATTGCTGTTGCCCAAACCCATCCTCGAGGCGCCGCGGCTCGGTTGCCTCAATGGCCACGCGTCGCTGTTGCCGCGCTGGCGCGGCGCCGCACCCATCCAGCGCGCCGTCATGGCCGGCGATGCCGAGACAGGCATGATGGTGATGCGGATGGAGGAAGGTCTGGACACCGGTCCGGTGGCGATGATTGAAAAATGCGCCATCGGCCCCGATATGACGGCCGGCGACCTGCACGATCGGTTGATGCTCATTGGTGCCGCGCTGATGGCGGAAGCGCTGGCACGGCTGGAACGGGATGCCCTGACATTTACCACGCAGGCGACGGTGGGGGTGACCTACGCCAAAAAGATCGATAAAGCGGAGACGCGCGTGGACTGGACGCGGCCTGCTGGCGAAGTCCACGATCATATTCGCGGCCTGTCGCCCTTTCCCGGCGCATGGTGCGAGACCGAAATCGGCGGCCGCCTGGAACGGCTGAAACTGCTTCGCTCGACGCTTTCGCAAGGCGCCGGCGAGTCGGGAGGAATTCTCGATGACCGCCTGACGGTCGCCTGCGGGTCAGGCGCCATCAGGCTGGTCGAAGTTCAACGTGCGGGCGGAAGGCCCATTGCCGCGCAAGAGTTTCTGCGCGGGGCCAAGCTCGAAAAAGGAACGAAATTCTCATGAGCATGATGTCGATACGCGCGGCGACGCCGCGGGACCGCGAGGCGATCCGCCTTGTCGAGGAACACGCATTCGGCCAGCAGGCGGAGGCCGGACTGGTCGACGCGCTGGTCACCGGCGGCGATGCCGTCGTCGAGCTGGTGGCGGACGAAGATGGGCAGGTGGTCGGCCACATCCTGTTTTCCAGGCTTTTCGTGCAGAATGGTGGCAAGAGCTTTCCAGCGGTGGCGCTGGCGCCTTTGGCCGTCGAGCCGTCATTCCATGGCACCGGCATCGGCGGCGCGCTGGTCCGCGAGGCGCATATCCGTCTCAAGGACGCCGGCGAGGTGCTGGCGGTGGTGCTTGGCGATCCCGCCTATTATGGCCGCTTCGGCTACAGCCACGCACGCGCCGAAAAATTCGAGAGCGAATATCAGGGCGACGCGCTGCAGGCGCTGGCCTGGGGCGAGGCGCCTGAGACCGGCAAGCTGGTCTACGCTTCGGCCTTCGGCTCCGCGCTCGCCGCCTAACCTCATCCTGCTTTAGGAATGCCGCGTTTTCGCCTCGACATCGAATATGACGGCAGCCTCTATGCCGGCTGGCAGCGCCAGGCAGACCAGCCTTCGGTGCAGCAGGCGATCGAGCAGGCGATCGAGAAATTCTGCGGTGAGCAGGTCTCGCTGCGCGGCGCCGGCCGCACCGATGCCGGCGTCCATGCGACCGGCCAGGTAGCGCATGTCGATCTCGTCAAGGCGTGGCCCGATGACAAGGTGCGCGATGCGGTCAACGCCCATCTGCAAGCGGCCAAGGCGCGCATCGCCGTCCTCAAGGCGGCTGTCGTGCCTGATAGCTTCGATGCGCGTTTCTCGGCGACCGGCCGCCACTATCTCTATCGCATCGTCAACCGGCGCGCGCCGGCAGCGCTCGACAAGGGCAAGATCTGGTGGGTGCCGAAGCGGCTCGACGCCGAGGCCATGCACGAGGCGGCAAAAGTGCTGCTGGGGCGGCATGATTTCACTACGTTCCGCTCGACCCAATGCCAGGCCGACAGCCCGATCCGGACGCTTGATCGGCTGGATGTCAGTCGGCTGGGTGACGTGATCGAAGTGCGAGCCTCGGCGCGCTCGTTCCTGCACAATCAGGTGCGCTCGATGGTCGGCTCGCTGAAGCGCGTCGGCGAAGGCGGCTGGACAATTGCCGACCTGAAGGCGGCGCTCGATGCGCGCGACCGTGCAGCCTGCGGCCAGGTTGCGCCGCCCGACGGACTTTTTCTCGTCGGTGTGGATTATCCGAAAGTCGATTAAGCGGGCGCACCGATGCCGAGCAGCGCCTGCAGGCCGAACAGAACGACCAGCGACGCCACGAACATGCCGGCGAAGACGGCGGTGCCGACAGCTGCGCCCCTGCCGATGGCGATGTTTGTCATCCGCCAGGTCAGGACCATCGACAGCGCAAACAAAAGCAGCGACGCCAGTACGGCGAACTCGTTGGTGGAAGGCAGGAAAAGCCTGATCAACGCCGACGGCAGCATCATCCAGGCGATGATCGCCGACGCCCAGTTGCTGGCGACGACATAGTGGACGAAGCGCCCGCCAATGCCGGCACGCGGCGCGATAAAGGCAAGGCCGACAAGCGGCAGTACCCAGGCGCCAATGTCGACCGTCGCCAGACGGATCAGCATGCTGAAGCGCCCCGCGAATGCATCCGGATCGCCGATCTCGTTGGCAAGGCCGACCCAACCGACGATCAGCGCCGGTGCCGCGACGATGATGGCGAAGAAGGAATTCCAGAAACCGTCGGCCGAAAGGTCGAGCAGGCGCAGCCCGTCGGCCTTGCCGAGCATCAGTCGCCAGGCGCCTGTCAGGGAAGCATAGGTTTCGTCCGACGAAAGCATGGTTACGATATGCCTCGCTCGAACCAGTCTTCGATGAAGCGCTGATAAATTTGCGTCAGCGTCTCGAGGTCGGCAAGCGCGACGCGTTCATCGACCATGTGCATGGTCTTGCCGACCAGCCCGAACTCGACCACCGGACAATAGTCCTTGATGAAGCGGGCGTCTGAGGTGCCGCCGGAGGTGGAAAGCGCCGGCTTCCTGCCGATCACCGCCTTGACCGAGCCGCTGAGCGTCTCGATCAGCCGGTCGTCGCGAGTGAGGAAGACGTGGCTCGGTCGATCGCGCCAGAGGAGCTCGTAATCGACCGGCATCGTCTTGCCGGCCCGGTATTTCTTGCGCTTCGCCGCCTTGTCGAGACGGTTGTGGATTTCCGCCTGGATGGTCTCGGCGGTCCATGTGTCGTTGAAGCGGATGTTGAAGGTGGCGGTCGCCTTCGCCGGAATGACATTGGTGGCCGGATTGCCGACGTCGATCGAGGTCACCTCCAGATTGGTCGGCTGGAAATCCTTTGTGCCCTCGTCGAAGACGGGGTGCAGCAAGGCGTCGACCAGCGTCACCAGGCCGCGCACCGGGTTGTCGGCAAGCTGCGGATAGGCGGCGTGGCCCTGCCGGCCGTTGACGATGATGCTGCCGGACAGCGAACCGCGCCGGCCGATCTTGATCATATCGCCCAGCGCGTCTGGATTGGTCGGTTCGCCGACGATAGACGCATCCCACTTCTCGCCCTTGGCGGCTGCCCATTCGAGCAGCTTTGTCGTGCCGTTGATGGCCGGCCCTTCTTCATCGCCGGTGATCAGCAGCGAGACCGAGCCTTTCAAGCCGCCCTTCGACTCGATATGGCGCGCCACCGCGGCGATGAAACAGGCGATGCCGCCCTTCATGTCGACGGCGCCGCGGCCGAACATCTCGCCCTTGGCAATCTCGGCGGCGAAAGGCGGATGTGTCCATGAAGCTTCGTCGCCGACCGGCACCACGTCGGTATGCCCGGCGAACATCAGATGCGGACCGTTGCCGGAGCGCCGCGCATAGAGATTTTCGATATCGGGCGTGCCGCCTTCCGAAAACACCGGGCGCTCGACGGAAAAGCCGAGCGGCTTCAGCATTGTTTCGAGCGTGCTCAGTGCTCCGCCTTCAGCGGGCGTCACCGAGGCACAGCGGATAAGGGCGGCTAGATTTCTGGCGGGATCGGAAGGCAACGTCATGGGCAAAAGCGATAGTGGAAAGCGTAAGGCCTGTCACGGCCAGACATAAGGGCCAGCCATCCCGCCGACATTATGGTTTTCATGTCGTATAGTCGCAGGCCAAGGCAGCACCATCAGATGGCCAACGAGGACAGGAGGATCGTCATTGCCGGCGCCGGCAGCATCGGCTGCTATGCCGGCGGCTGTCTCGCGCTCGCCGGGCGACGGGTGATTCTGCTGGCCCGGCCGCGCATCGAAGAGGCCTTGCGGAAGGACGGGTTGCGGGCCACCGAGCTTGACGGCCGCGATCGCTCCATCCAGCCGGATGGGCTGTCGGCCACCGCCGATCCGGCGGCCGCCTTGCGCGGTGCTGAAATTATTCTTGTGACGGTCAAGAGGACGATCTGCAGCGCGGCCGGCCGACCGAGATCGACGAGTTGCAAGGCGCGATTCTGCGCCTGGCGGACAAAGCCGGCACGCCGGCGCCACTGATAAAGCGGGTCGCGACGCTGGTGCGCAAGGCAGAGCAGGAAAGGCGTGGATCGCCCGGCCTGACGCCCGAGGCCATCATGGCGGCGCACAGCCCCGATGATCAGGTGTGATCGTCAGTTCGCGGCCCGCACATGCGCCCAGTAACGGCCCTTGCCGGTGCGCTTGGCTTCATAGAGCGCGTGATCCGAACAGGTGAGAAGAACTTCCGGCTCGCCGCCGTCGGCAGGCGCGAAGGCGCTCCCAATACTCAACCCGATCCGTATGGCGGTGCCCACCTCAAGGTCGAAAGGTACCGAAATCTTCTCAATGGCCCGCTTTGCCAAATAGGTGGCTTCGATCTCGGATGTGCCGGGCAGCAGGATGACGAATTCGTCACCTCCGATGCGAAAGACCACATCCCCCGCCCGGAAAGCGCGCTTCAATCGTTCGGCCACCTTGCGCAGCAGTATGTCGCCGATCGCGTGGCCGAAGCGGTCATTGACGTGTTTGAAGCGTCGAGGTCCATGCTGAGAACGGCAAACGGCCTGCCGCCATTTGCCGCCGGCGCCGCAAGCTCGCTGCACATGTCGCGCAGTTTCTCCTGAAGGAAGATGCGGTTTGGCAGGCCGGTCAGCGCGTCCTTGATCGCCAGATCGCGATTGTCCAGTTCGGCGCGGAGCATGCGGGCGTTGATCGCATGGTTTTGAAGCAGCGCGATGACGACGCCGGCCGCATAGAACGGCATTTGAATTCCGACGATCGGCATTCCGGGCGCCGGAGAAAACAGCGCGCCAATCAGATAGGGCAGGCTTACGGCCAGCATGACGAATATGGCGAAGCGCGGGGTCGCAGCATTGCGTGACGACACCACGCCGACGACGCCTGCGACATTCAAGGCAGCCAGCACGGCGAGCGTCATGTGCCCGCTGGCGACACAGCCATAGCAGCCGAGGCCGAAAATGACCGACCATAGGCCCCCGGCGGCCATGAGGGCGGCCAGCGGCCCCTTTCGCCCGCGCTTGCGGACCTGCTCACATTCCCGCATCAGCAGGAAGCGGACGGCAAACAGGATGAGGTCGGCCGCGATCCAGGCGTAAGGCCACCAGTCGCCGGTGACGACCGCGGCGCTGACTGCCAGCACCAGGACGCTGATGGTGCCGAACAGGACAGCGAATTTGCGGTCGTAAGTGGTGTCGAGAAGCCGCGCGCGGACAGCTTCCGGTTCCGCTTTCATCGGCGAAGAAAACCAGGCGAACAGCCGCGCGCCGGCGCTTCGCTGTCCGCGCGTTTCCGGGTTGGCCAGGCGTTTGTCGTGTGCCAGTCGAGTGCTCCGTGTCGGGCGACACAGTCTACACGGGCATGCTGGACCAAGGTGATTAAGATTAGCTTAGGTATCTGGATGTGCCGACCGCAAGGGAGCGTTGATCAGCGTGATCTTTTGCCAGATCTTCCGCGACAGGTTGGAGGCGAGAGTCTCGATGTCGTTGACGCCATCGACGACGACATTGTCGTTGACCGACTGGGCGAACAGCGCGGCGATTTTGCCGGTGATCGACAGCATTTCGGAGCAATAGTCGAGATAGCGGGCGAGATCGGCACGGTCGGTTATGCGTGCCGGTGAATGCGATGCCGGCTTGAAGTCGGCTGAAAGCACTGCCGGATCCTTGGTCAGCTGATGCATGTCGATGACATGGATCAGCGATCGCAAGCCGTGAAGCTTGCGAAACACCTGCTTGCGCTTGATACGCTCCTCGGTTCGGATCAAGGCCAGGAAGCCCAGCGCCGTCAGGATGATCACGTTGATCGAGGATTCTATGCCCTGCACCGACTGGATGGCATCGTGGTTTGCCGAGACACGGCCGAGCGGCAGGATGGTGCCGACGAACAGGAACATCAGCGCGCCAGCGGCAATGGCGGCGATGATGACGCCGCGCAGCCACCAGATCGGCGCTTCCAGCGCCTTCGCCGCCTTGGCCAGATCACGCGACAGCGACACAAGTTCAATGGCGACGCCACGCAAGCCTGCATCGGGAAAACGGTCGGCGACGCGTTTTTCCAGTTGCTCGGCGGTTTCGATGATCAGTTTCGAATCAAGCGTGCGGTAGCGCATGGCGAGAGACCCGATCGACGTTCAGGATTCGGCCGGTGCATTGGTATGTTTGCCGTAGCGGTTGGGTCCGGGATCACTTTTGAAAAAGGCCAGAATGATAAGGAGAATGGCGCCGATGACGAGAGAGATCAATGCGTAGTAGGTAGGCTTGCCGAAATCATGGAACCGCTTCGCCGTTAGCGCAAAGGTCGACCATGTCGAGACGACCACAGCGATCCACCAGGCGAGCGCCCAGTACTGGCTTGCGGCAGTGCCGAGCGGCGTTCGCGAGAACTGGTAGAGCAGAAAAAGCTGAACGAGGAGCGGCAAAAGACCGGCCAGAACGTAGGCGCTGGGGTTCACTCGCCCGGAAAGGCTGAAGAAAAGCCAGAAAAATCGAGGTCTGTCGAGCAATCGGGTGCGTCCGTTTTTTTGCGAAGGATCAATCGCGAAGCAGTTCATTGATCGAGGTTTTGGACCGGGTCCTGGCATCGACCCGCTTGACGATGACGGCGCAGTAGAGGCTCGGACCGGGCTCACCGCTGGGCAACGGCTTGCCGGGCAGCGAGCCGGCGACGACGACGGAATTGGCCGGCACTTCGCCGTAGAAGACCTCACCGGTGGCGCGGTCGACGATCTTGGTCGACTGGCCGATGAAGACGCCCATGCCGAGCACCGAGCCCTCGCGCACGATGCAGCCTTCGACCACTTCGGAGCGTGCGCCGATAAAGCAATTGTCCTCGATGATGGTGGGACCGGCCTGCATCGGCTCCAGCACGCCGCCGATGCCGACGCCGCCCGACAGATGCACGTTCTTGCCGATCTGGGCGCAGGAGCCGACCGAGGCCCAGGTGTCGACCATGGTGCCGCTGTCGACATAGGCGCCGACATTGACGAAGGACGGCATCAGCACGGCACCTGGCGCGACATAGGCGGAGCGCCGCACGATCGATGACGGCACGGCGCGAAAACCTGCCTTCTCGAAATCGATGGCGCTCCAGCCGTCGAATTTCGACGGCACCTTGTCCCACCACACGGCCTGGCCGGGGCCGCCCTTGATGATCTCCATCGGGTTGAGCCGGAAGGACAGCAGCACCGCTTTCTTCAGCCACTGGTTGACATGCCATTTGCCGTCGGCCTGGCGCTCGGCAACGCGGGCGACACCCCGGTCGAGCAGGTCGAGCGCCGACTGGATGGCGTCGCGCGTCGCGCCACGGGTTGCCGTCGAAATCGTGTCGCGTTCCTCGAAGGCTTCTTCGATGATCTTTTCGAGACTCGCCAGATCGGGCTTCGACATGAATTCGCTCCATTACCAAGCTGTTAAGGGGCCGCGCCTTAACCTGTTTTGAAAGTCGCCGGACCCTATGTGAAGGCTTGGTGAGGGTCAATCGCGGCTGCGCCACGGGACGGCGCAAGTGAATAATTGGACGGTAGGTAACATGACTCCTATGGAAAAGGCGGGGTGGACGCCGCTGCCGCATTCGGACGAGGATCTGGAGCGTTCGAAAAGCGTGCCGGATACGCCGCAGACGCGCGCCGAAACCTACCGGTTGGCCTGGAACGATCCCGACTTCATGACACGGCGCGAACTGCGCGCGGTCAGGCTACAGCTCGAACTGTTGAAGCCGGAGATGATCCTGGCCGAGCGCGGCATCCGCTCGACCGTCATCCTATTCGGTGGCGCGCGCATCCCCGAGCCGGGCGGAGAAGCCTGGGCGGCCAAGAACGAGACGCAGAAGAAGAACCTTGAGAAAAACAGCAAATATTATGAGGAAGCGCGAAAATTCGCCCGCCTCTGCTCGCAGCAGTCGGCCACCTCGTATTATCGCGAATTCGTCGTGGTGACCGGCGGCGGACCCGGCGTCATGGAAGCCGGCAACCGCGGCGCCGACGATGTCGGCGCACCGTCGATCGGCCTCAACATCGTGTTGCCGCACGAGCAGGCGCCGAATGCCTATGTGACGCCGGAGCTCTGTTTCAACTTCCACTATTTCGCGGTCCGCAAGATGCATTTCGTCATGCGCGCCAAGGCTGTCGCGGTGTTTCCGGGCGGCTTCGGCACGATGGACGAATTCTTCGAGACGCTGACCCTGATCCAGACCGGCCGCATGGAGCGCGTGCCGGTGATCCTGTTCGGCAAGGCTTTCTGGAAAAGGGCGATCGACCTCGATTTCCTCGCCGAGCAAGGCACGATCACCCCCGGCGACCAGGACATCATCGATTTCGTCGACACCGCCGACGAGGCCTGGGGGATTATCAGCCGTTTCTACAAGCTCTGAGACCTCGCTGCGGACCCACGGGTCAAGCCCGAGGGCATGCTTTTGGCGACATGCACTAGAGCAATTCTAGGAAAAGTGCGGAGCGGTTTTCCGTCCGGAATTGCGTAAAAACAAATACTTAGAGCGGTTCGGCGTTTCCGTGAAACGATGAAGTGCTCTAGGCTGCGACTTCGACGATCGCAGTAAGGAATTCGGCAAGATCGTCGGTGACGAAATCCACATCGTCCTCGTTGGCCGGGTCACGTTCCCAGATTTCCGAGAAGGTCGGCTCGAAGTTGCGCGGCACGACCAGCACCGTGGTCATGCCCAGCGATTTCGGCACGGACAGGTTGCGGGCCAGGTCCTCGAACATCACCGCATTGTGGCCGGTGACGGCGTGGAGTTCCGCAAACTTCTCGTAGGTCCGGCGCGCCGGCTTGGGGTTCAGCCCGGCGGCGACGATATCGAAGATGTCGTCGAAATGGTCGAGGATGCCGAGTTGGCGCGCGGTGCGTTCGGCATGCCTGCGGTCGCCATTGGTGAAGATGAACTTGCGGCCGGGAAGTTGGCGGATGGCGGTGCCGAGAACGGGATCGGGAACCAGCCAGGAATAGTCGATGTCGTGGACCTTCTCGAGAAAGTCGTCGGGATCGATGCCGTGGCGCGCCATCAGGCCATTCAGCGTCGTGCCGTATTCCCGATAGAGTTCCTTCTGCAGCTTGCGGGCATCGTCGCGCGGCAGCGTCAGCAGCTCTCCGACATAGGCGGTCATCTTCACGTCGATCTGCGAGAACAGGTTCGAATGGTGCGGATAGAGCGTGTTGTCGAGGTCGAACACCCAGTCGGTGACATGGGCAAAGCGGGCGGGATCCGGGAGTGTGGTCATGCAATCCTTATGGCACGAAACATTGCTTTTGGCAGAGGCTTTATCCACAACTTATGCGGGTTTCGGGTGGCGAAAATGACGCCATGATTCAAATTTTAGGCATCGCAGAAAGGTGGCATTCAGGGCTTGCTGGCACACAGACGGTCGAGGGGGAGCCAGCGATGAGCCGCATATTTCTGAAGTCTGCCGCCGTCGCTTTCGCCTCCCTCGCGGTCTCGCTTTTGCTGACGCTGATCGTCGTCCCGGCAATGGGCTTTCCGTTCAACCGCACGATGTGGCTGACGTGCACGGTCTGCCCGCTCGCGCTTGCCTGGATTGCTAGCGCTTATACATTCTGGCAGGGCGAGAGGCTGAAAGGCGCCCATCGCGATCTCGCCCGCGCTCATGCCCAACTCGCCGCCGCGCATCGGCGCCTGTCGGAAAAGGCGAGCCGCGACGACATGACCGGCATGCTCAACCGCGAGAGCTTCTTTGCGGCGCTCGACGCCTCCCGGCGGAAATCCGATCGCGGTGCGTTGCTGATCATCGATGCCGACCACTTCAAGATCATCAACGACAGCTACGGCCATCTGACCGGCGACGACGCGCTGCTCCTCATTGCAAGCGCGATCGAGCGCGGCGTGCGCAGCGGAGACGTGATCGGCCGCATCGGCGGCGAGGAATTCGGCGCGTTCCTGATCGGCGCCACCGAGCAGGAAGCCAAACGCGTCGCCGAGCGCATTCGCCGTGAAGTCGAGCTGATCCGCTTCCGTCCCGTTGATGAGCGGATCATACCCCTCACCGTCAGCATCGGTGGCGTCACCTGCGGCGAGGGCGCCGCCGTATCGGATCTGATGCGTGCCGCCGACCGGCGCCTTTACCAGGCCAAGCACCGCGGCCGCAATCTGACCATCCTGGACACGGACATTTCCGAGGCGGCTTGAGCGGTTTTCAATCAGCCTGGCCGTTTACACGGCTTAAGCAAGTGTGCGGCTAGGTTTGGCACGGAATTGGCTTCTCTTGGCGAGCATGTGCCGTTCTGGGAACGCCATGCGTGGATAAAGGCCCCATCGAGACGTGTCATGAGTTTCTTCACAAAGAAAATGTCGCGCCGCACGATCATGCAGGCGCTGATCGCATTGCCGGCCCTGTCGCTGTTCCGCAAGCTGCCCGATGCCGATCCGGACGCAATCGTCGAGGTCAATGGTTGGATCCTAAAAAGGAGCGACCTGGCGTGATCTTCGACAGCTACGAGGCATTTCGCGCGGTGAATTTCACCGCCAAGGTCTGCATTCTCGGCTCGGGGCCAGCCGGCACCACGATCGCCAGGAAGCTTGGCGTGGCCGGCATTCCGGTTGTGGTGCTGGAGGCCGGCTCCCGTGAGTTCAGCGATGATTCGCAGGATTTCTACCGCGGCGCCACGGTCGGCGATCCCTATTTCGATCTCGACATCACCCGGCTACGCTTCATGGGCGGCAGCTCCAATCACTGGGCCGGCTGGTGCCGCGTGCTCGACAGCCAAGATTTCGAGCCCAAGGCCTGGGCGCCGGATACCGGCTGGCCTATCAGCCGTGCCGACATCGAGCCCTACCTGCCTGAAGTCCACGATATCCTCGAACTTCCCGATTTCCGGCCGGATGTGCCGATCTCGGACGACATTCGCTGGGTGCAACTGATCAAAAGCCCGGCCGTGCGCTTCGGCGAGAAATTCGCCGACGAGCT
This sequence comes from Mesorhizobium sp. M6A.T.Cr.TU.016.01.1.1, assembly GCF_003952585.1. Taxonomy (NCBI): domain Bacteria; kingdom Pseudomonadati; phylum Pseudomonadota; class Alphaproteobacteria; order Hyphomicrobiales; family Phyllobacteriaceae; genus Mesorhizobium; species Mesorhizobium sp. M6A.T.Cr.TU.016.01.1.1. The sequence continues at coordinate 1,867,527 of NZ_CP034452.1, read as the reverse complement.
CGACAAGAGCAGGAACGTCGCCGTGGTGCTCAACACCTATGCCACCGAGCTTGCCGGCGATGGCAAACGAGTGACCGGCGCCAAATTGTGGTCGAACGGCCAGGACGCCGGTTCCTTCACCGCCGACTATTTCATCGTTTGTACCGGCGGCTTGGAAAACTCGCGGCTGCTTCTGTGGTCGAACCAGCGCTCGAATGGCGGCGTGGTGCCGAAGGCGACGGCACTCGGCAGCTACTGGATGGAGCATCCGACCTTCGAGGGCGGCAATGCCATCCTCGCCGACTATAGCGCGTTCGAGGTCGACGCCACCAACGAGGCCTTCTTCTCGCCGACGCTTGCCGCCATGGAGCGCCTTGAGATCATGAATTTCGGGATCAGGCTGATCGAGACGCCGTACCCCGGGGTCAAACGCGTCATCGCCGACCTCGCCTGCACGGCGCCCGAGATGGCCGAATGGGTGTCCTATCAGCTCAGCCAGGACCTGCGCTGCGCCGCCCAGCTCTATGTCACCTGGGAACAGGCGCCGCTGGCCTCGAACCGGATTCAGTTGTCGAAAGCCGATGTCGACCATGCTGGCGTGCCGCGCATCGAGCTGCACTGGAAAAAGTCGGAGCTGGAGCGCCGCACGCTTCTCGAGGGCTTGAGGCTGTTCGGGACGACGCTCGTCCAGAAGGATCTCGGCCGGGTGCGCATCGCCGACTGGCTCACCAATGGCGGGGACTATCCGACGAATGAGGAGCTGGCCGGCCACCACCATATGGGCGGCACCCGTATGGGCACGGATGTGATCAAGAGCGTGGTCGACGCCAACTCAAAGGTGCATGGCATGGACAATCTCTATGTCGGCGGCTCTTCGGTGTTCTGCACGTCCGGCGAATGCAACCCGACGACGACGATCGTCGCATTGGCCTGCCGGCTGGGCGATCACCTCAGCAAGGTTATCGGCGTATAGAAGGCCGGCTCAGCCGGCCGGCCGAGGGATCGCCATCGCAGTCCACCGCCAACAACGCCCGCGCCGGTCGGCTACGAGCGTCCGAGCCTGCCCAGCGTTTAAAGTTTCGCCGGGTCGAGCGCCGGTTTGCCCTTGTGGCGTCCGACAATCGCTGCCATCCCGGCGACATTCTGGAATCCATCGCGCAAAACGTCGAAGGATGGCAGCACGAAATAGGCGCGCTGGAACTTGTCGATCTCGTAGCTGGTGCGCATCACCGTTTCCAGATCGAAGGGGACATGGTGCGCGTCCTTGCTTTCAATCGCGAATTGAAGTTCCGCAAAGGACGACATCAGCCCGGCGCCGAAAGCCTTTAGCGGTTGGCCGGCTTCCTGTATCAGCCCGTATTCGACGGTGTACCAGTAAAGGCGGCTGATCATCTCGTCGCCGCCAAGCGCGATCAGGTCCTCCGCCTTCTCCCCATACATCTGCATGAAATCGGCAAAGACCGGCTGCGTCAGTGCCGGCACGTGGCCGAAGAAGTCGTGGAACATGTCCGGCTCGACGATGTAGTCGAGCTCTTGTTTCGTCCGCAGCCAGTTGGTCACCGGGAAGCGCCGGTGGGCGAGGTGGACGAAGAAGGCGGGGGCGGGAATGAGGCCCGGCACGGCGACGATTTCCCAACCGGTAAGCTTGCGCAGTTTTTCGCTGACCACACCGAAATCCGGAATCTTGTCTAGCAGGCCCAGCGTGGCGACGCCGTCGAGATAAGACCGGTGTGCCAGCTTTTTGGTCAACTTCGTCTGGCGGTCGCACAGTGTGCGCCACACCGCCTGCTCGTCGGCGGTGTAGTTGTAGCTCTGCTCGACGGTGAAATCGGAACGGCAGATCGAATAGTCGCCGCGAAGGCCTTGCGCCGCGCATTCGCGGGCGTAGTCGGCAACGTTGATCGTCATGGCTGTTCTCCCTGGAAATCACGACTAACATCATAAAAATCTAGCCGGATCCGGTGAGGCAAATCCGCTTTGATGATGGCTCGAATACGCGATTTGAGGTAAAAGCCACCACAGCAAAGCTGTAGGAGAGTGAAAGTGCCTCAGTTTGACGATTTTGAGATCAAGATGCTCGATATCTTGCAACGTGACGGACGCAAGCCTGTGTCCGAACTGGCCCAGGAGATCGGCCTGTCGACGACGCCATGCGCGCGCCGCTTCGAGGCTCTTCAGAGTGCCGGCATCATCAAGGGCTTTGCTGCTGTGCTCAGCCGCCGCGCCGTCGGCCTGCTGGTCGAGGTGTTCATTCAGGTGCGCCTCGTAACCCACAGCGACGGTTCGCCCGAAACCTTTATCGCTGCCGTGCAGCGCATGGACGAGGTGTCGTCGTGCTGGACGATGACCGGCGACTACGATTTCCTGCTGCATGTGATGGTGCCGTCGGTCGACGAGCTCAACGCCTTCGTCATGCACCGGCTGATGCGGCTCGACGGCGTGCGCGACGTCCACACGCAGCTTGTGCTGCAGAACATCAAGGGGCCGGGCCACGTGCCGCTCGGGCACCTCAGGCGATGAGCCTGTATCTCGGCAAATGCATTTCTGCGGAAAAGCTGCACGGAAACTGCTGAACCGGGCCAGCTGCAGGCCCAGATCGACGACCAGGATGACCGGACCGCCATTGCAAAAGGTCCTTCATGAAAATCGTCCTGATCAATCCGCCGCATACCGCCATCGGCAGCCGCGTGCCCGACGACCATTCGCCGCCGCTCGGCCTGCTCGCATTGGGCGGCCCGCTGATCGACGCTGGCCATGAGGTGCGGCTCGTCAATGCCGAGTTCGGGCCGATGCCGCTTGCCGCAGCCGTGCAAGACGCCTTGAGCGATCATCCCGATTGCATTCTGATCGGCCATTCCGGTTCGACATCGGCGCATCCGACAGCACTGGAGATCGCACGAATGGTCAAGCACATCGATCCGGCGACGATGGTGATCTATGGCGGCGTGTTCCCCACCTATCACTGGCGCGACATACTTGCCGAAACGGACGTCTTCGACTTCATCGTGCGCGGCGAAGGCGAGGCGACCATCGTCGCGTTGGTTGAGGCGCTGGGAAGGCGCCGGCCGCTGTCTGGCGTGGCGGGCATCGCCTTTCGCGACGATTTGCGCCGTCCCTTTGCCACCAATCCGGCAAGCACGATCGCCGACCTCGATGAATACCGCATCGGCTGGGACCTGATCGATATCAGTCGTTACAGTTATTGGGGCGGCAAGCGCGCGGTGGTCATGCAGTTTTCTCGAGGCTGCCCGCATCTGTGCAATTATTGCGGCCAGCGCGGTTTCTGGACGCGATGGCGGCATCGCGACCCGGTGAAGTTCGCGCAAGAGATCGCCTGGCTGCACCGCGAGCATGGCGTCGAGCTGATCAACCTTGCCGACGAGAATCCGACCTCGTCCAAAAAAGCCTGGCGCGCCTTTCTCGATGCGATGGTCGCCGAGAACGTGCCGGTCCTGATCGTCGGCTCAACCCGCGCAGATGACATTGTTCGTGATGCCGACAGCCTGCATCTCTACCGCAAGGCAGGCGTCATCCGTTGGCTGCTGGGCATGGAAAACACCGATGAGAAGACGCTTGCGTTGATCCGCAAGGGAGGCAGCACCTCGTCCGACCGCGAGGCGATCCGGTTGCTGCGCCTCAATGGCATACTGTCGATGGCGACCTGGGTCGCCGGTTTCGAGGATGAGCGCTTTCGCGATCTCTGGCGCGGCTTCCGCCAGCTCATCGCCTATGATCCGGACCAGATCCAGGCGCTCTATGTCACCCCGCACCGCTGGACGCCGTTCTTCAGGATGGCCAGGGACCGCAAGGTGATCCAACTGGACGCCCGCCTGTGGGACTACAAGCATCAAGTGCTGCAGATGACCCGACTGAAGCCTTGGATGCTGTTCTTCAGCGTCAAGCTGATCGAACTGGCGGTGCAGTCGCGGCCGAAGGCACTGGCGCGCATCCTGTTCCACAAGGACCCGGAACAGCGCCATTCGATGCGCTGGTACACGCAGATGGGCCGCCGCGTCTGGTTCCGCGAGGTCTGGGGCTTTCTCGCCCGCGACCGCCGCCTGAAGGACGGTCCGACACTGGCCGAATTCTGGGGCGCGCCGCAGGACGAGGAAGAGGAATCGATGGTGTTCGGGCACCCGGCGCGCAAGCTGACACCGCCCGGGATCGCGATTTCGCCGAGCGCCTGATCAGCTCTGGGCAATCTCCTAAAAACATACGCAACGTATGCGTATTGACATACGGAGCGTATGTACCCACTTCGGGGAGACGGGGTATGTCAGCAACCGCCCGGAAACCGGAGCGCAGCGATCCAAAACCCTGAAGCCTTGCGAGCGGCTCTCGCCCTTCTCGGCGAAGCCACATCGCGATCGTCGGGAGGTCTGGCCTGCCTTGTCTAGATGGAGTGAAACAATGACCAAACGCGATGCGATCTTCCCTGCCGGTCGGCAGGCCCTCTACGAGATCAACCGCTATTCGGCGGCGATCCGCTCGGGCGACTTTCTGTTCGTCTCAGGCCAAGTCGGCAGCCGCGAGGACGGGTCGCCCGAGCCGGTCTTTGCAAAGCAGGTCCAGCTTGCCTTCGACAATCTCGCGGCGGTGCTGAAGGCTGCCGGCTGCACCTTCGACGATATCGTTGACGTCACCACGTTCCACACCGATCCGGCCACACAGTGGGAGGCGATCAACGCCGTCCGGCTGAAGGCGATCGGTGAACCGCCCTACCCGAACTGGACCGCGGTGGGCGTGAACTGGCTGGCTGGCTTCGATTTTGAAATAAAAGTCATCGCGCGCCTTCCTCAGCCCAGCTAATCGACTGGCGGCGCGACCAAAGGCCGCCGCTTATGGCACGATCAGCGTGCCGGCGCCGTGTTCAGTGAACAGCTCGAGCAGCACCGAATGCGGCGTCTTGCCGTTGAGGATGACGACGCCTTCGACGCCGCGCTCGATCGCCTCGATGCAGGTCTCGACCTTGGGGATCATGCCGCCCGACACCGTGCCGTCCTTGATCAAGGCCTTTGCCTCGGCCACGGTCAGCTCGTCGATCAGCTTCTTGTTCTTGTCGAGCACGCCGGGCACGTCGGTGAGGAACAAAAGGCGTGTCGCCTGGCAGGCGCCGGCAATCGCGCCGGCAAAGGTGTCGGCATTGATGTTGTAGGTGTGGCCGTCGCGGCCCGGTGCCACCGGCGCCAGCACCGGGATCATTTCGGACCGCGCCAGAAGGTCGAGCAGCGTGCGGTCGACCTCGACCGGCTCGCCGACGAAGCCGAGATCGAGCACGCGCTCGATGTTGGAGTCCGGGTCGATCATGGTCTTGCGCGCCTTTTCGGCGAAAACCATGTTGCCGTCCTTGCCGCACAGGCCGATCGCCCACTCGCCCTCGGCATTGATCAGCGCGACGATCTCCTTGTTGATCGAGCCGGCCAGCACCATCTCGACGATCTCGACCGTCTTCTGGTCGGTGACACGCAATCCGCCCTCGAACTTCGATTCGATGCCCATCTTGCTCAGCATGGCACCGATCTGCGGCCCGCCGCCATGGACGACGATCGGATTGACTCCGGATTGCTTGAGCAGCGCGATGTCGCGGGCGAAGGCCTTGCCGAGCGCAATATCGCCCATGGCATGGCCGCCATATTTCACCACAACCGTCTTGTTCTCGTAGCGCTGCATGTAAGGCAGCGCCCTCGAAAGCAGCGCGGCCTGCATTTCGGCGGTGGCGGCGACGTCCGTCATCGGCATTGTTCCCAGCTTGAAATGATCGGCGGCGTCTTAGCGGGAATTGCGGCGGGCCGCAAACGGCTTTGCTGTCACATCAGGTGAAATCGGCCCGCTTCTATGCTGGCATTCTCATCGGCGCCCGCCGCGCCTGCCATCCCGAAATCTTTTCCATTTGCGCGGCGAGGGACAGAAGCGTCTCTTCGTCGCCGGGCCGGCCGGCAGCCTGGATGCCGAGCGGCAGGCCGGCATCGGTGACATGGACAGGCAGCGTGATCGACGGCTGACCGCTGACGTTCTGGATCGCCGGCCAGTGGGTGAACCACAGGCTCTTGTCCATCAACTGCCCAAACAGCGGCTTGAATATCAGCAGCCGGGCGAGGCGCAGCCTGTCGAGCACGTCCTCTATGAACGCATCTGCGCCTTTCGGATCCATGGCGCCGCAGGCGAGTGGCGGATGGGCAATAACAGGCATCAGCACGGCATCGTATTGCGCGGTCTCGGTGATCAGGCGACGCGATACGGCATGCAGCCGCTGCAGGCCGGCATAGATCTCGCCGGCCGAGACGATCTCGCCGAAGCGGCTCATCAGACGCGTGGCGCGCTCGACGTCGCCCGAGACGGAGCGTCCGACACGCAACGCTTCAGCGCGCATCGTACCGGCCACCGCCGCGGCGACAATCTTGCAGAAATCGGCCATGAAATCACGATCGATATAGGGCAGGTCGATCTCCTCGATCGTATGGCCGCCTTCGCGCGCCAACGCCACGGCCGTGTCCAGCGCGGTCAGCGTCTCGGCCGATATCGGCAGGCCGAGCGGCGATTTCCGATAGACGGCCAGCTTGAGCTTGCCGGGATCGCGCGCCACCGCGGCGGCGAAAGCGCCTTTCGGCGGCGGCGCCGCATAGGGCGACAGCGCATCAGGGCCATGGGTCAGGTCGAGCAGCAAGGCCGAATCCCGGACCGAGCGGGCAAGCGCGTGATCGACGACCAGCCCGTACCAGCTCTCGGTGACGAGCGGCGACAGCGGCACGCGGCCGCGCGAGGTTTTCAGCCCAACCAGCCCGGTGCAGGCGGCGGGAACGCGGATCGAGCCGCCGCCGTCCGAAGCATGTGCCACCGGCACGACGCCGGCCGCGACAAGCGCCGCCGCCCCTCCAGACGAGCCGCCGCTGGTGTGTGCCGTGTTCCACGGATTGCGGGTGATGCCGAAAGCGGTGGATTCGGTCATCAGCCTCAGCCCATGTTCGGGCGAGGTGCTGGTGGCGATCGGGACAAGGCCAGCGGCCAGATGGCGTTCAGTCATCACCGAGTCGAAATCGGCAACGAAAGCCGGAATGCGGCTGCCGCCATGCGTCGGCACGTCTTTCATGGCGATGCCGAGATCCTTCAGCGCAAAAGGCACGCCGGCCAACGGCAGCTTGCGGTCGATGGTTTTCGCCCGCGTCCGCGCTGCCTCGTAAAGCGGCTCGGCGATGGCGTTGATGTCCGGGCGGGTGGCCTCGGCCCGCGCAATCGCCGCATCGACGAGCTCCTGCGGTGTGATCTCGCCCTTGCGCACCAGGCTGGCAAGCCCGGTTGCGTCGTGCTCCCACAAGACCTGTTCAACCGACATTGCCGCTCTCCCCGCTATGAGAAGGCTAGCGGTTGCGGATTTTCTTGGCAATCGAAGTCCACGACGCTCCCGGTGCACAAGAACGCTTCCGCCGTTGCAAATACATTGCAATTGCCTAATTTGGCAGCCGATGACGCCGCAGGACATCAGCAACCTGATCGTTCGGACTTCGATGAAGGACCGGGCTGCGTTCGATCTGCTCTACCGGCAGACCAGCGCGAAACTTTTCGGCGTCTGCCTTCGTGTATTGAAGGACCGGGGAGAGGCAGAAGAGGCGCTGCAGGAGGTCTTCGTCAAAATATGGACGAAGGCGGATCGTTTCGCCGTCTCGGATCTAAGCCCGATTTCCTGGCTGGTGGCCATTGCGCGCAATCATGCGATCGATCGTATCAGGGCGCGGCGAGAGCCTGCCGCCTATATCGATGCTACGCTCGAGGTGGCCGATCCGGCGCCGGGACCAGAGGCAGCGGCTGTTGCGGGCGGTGAATCCGAGCGCATCTATCGTTGTCTCGACGAATTGGAAAAGGACCGGGCGGCGGCCGTCCGGGGCGCCTATCTGGACGGCGAAAGCTATGCCGAACTGGCGGCACGCCACGACGTGCCGCTGAACACGATGCGGACCTGGCTGCGGCGCAGCCTGTTGAAGCTCAGAGAGTGTCTGGAAAGATGACGCTGGAAGAGGATAACGGACCGGAACCTGGGGGCGACGACCTGTTCGCCGCCGAATATGTTCTTGGCGTGCTGGCCGCGGACGAGCGCGAGATTGCGTCACGCCGCATCGACGCGGACGCCGCTTTCGCGCGCCTTGTCGATGCATGGGAGGCGCATCTTTCGCCTATCGCAGGCGCCTATCCGGAGACAGAGCCTCCGATCAGGGTCAAGGAGGCGATAGATCGCCAGCTGTTCGTAGCAGAGCCTCGCGCCGGCCTCTGGTCGAGCCTTGCCTTCTGGCGCGGTCTTGCCGCAGCTTCCGTCGTGGCGCTGGCGATCACCATCGCCGTGCCTTACCTCAACCCGCCGGTCGAACAGCCGCGGCTTGTCGCCTCGCTGGCCGCTGACGGCAGCGACGTCAGATATCTTGCCGTCTATGACGCCGCCCATCGCGAGGTCGGCCTGTCGCATGTCTCGGGCGAGCGTGCCGCCGGCAAGGATTTCGAGCTGTGGATGATCGAGGGCAAGAATGCGCCGGTCTCGATGGGCGTCATCCCGGCCGGTCAGACCGCGCATATGACCATCTCGCCGGCCGTTCAGGAAAAGCTTGCGCAGGGCGCCGTGCTTGCGGTTAGCCTCGAGCCGGCCGGCGGTTCGCCGACCGGTCAGCCGACCGGCCCCGTGGTCGCTGCGGGCGATTTGAAGAGCATCTGATCGCACCTGTCTTCTCGCTCTTACGAGAAGATTTCAATCTATCTCTTATGGTTGAATGAGATTAGGAACATACAACCGAGCATGGCCTGCTCTGAATCGCCGTTATGAAAGATAAGATTTTCTCCTGAGCGACGAAACTCACGCACTTATCTCCCGTATCTCCTTGCGCCCCCAAAGAGGGGAAAGATAAACTGAGGAGATTGACATAATGCGTAAATTCGCCACCCTTTTGCTTGCCGGAACGGTCGCCGTCTCCGCGCTCGCCACCGCCGCCTATGCCCAGAATCCGATGGTCGGCGGCGCCGCCATGTATGCAACCAAGAACATCGTCGAGAACGCCGTCAATTCGAAAGATCACACGACACTGGTTGCGGCCGTCAAGGCCGGTGGTCTCGTCGAGACGCTGCAGAGTGCCGGTCCCTTCACCATGTTCGCGCCAACCAACGAGGCCTTTGCAGCACTTCCGGCCGGCACGGTCGACACACTGCTCAAGCCCGAAAACAAAGACAAGCTGGTCAAGATCCTGACCTGCCACGTCATCGCTGCCAAGGCGCTGGCCGCCGACGTCACCAAGATGGTCATGGACGATGGCGGTGCGCACAAGGCCAAGACGGCCGGTGGCTGCGAGCTGACGCTCAAGGCCGATGGCGGCAAGGTCACGGTGACCGACGAGAACGGCAATGTCGCCAATGTGACGATTGCCGATGTCGAGCAGTCGAACGGCGTCATCCACGTCATCGACAAGGTTCTTCTGCCGAAGATGTAACGAAGGGCCTGCTGCCAGCGAAGATATGGGCGAGGCTCCATGCCGATAGCGCGGGTTCCGCTTGCGTGACCCGCGCGATCGACAAGCGTACACTCCGCACCGTCCGCTGCAAGCGGGGGCCCGGTGCGGAGTATCCGTTTTCAGGAGCTAGCCGTCACCGGCTTTTGATTTCCGTATGACGGTCGAATTTGGCAGACGGATAACAGGAGAAATGATCATGAACCGTCGCGATCTTCTTTTGAGCGGTGCGGCTGGAATTGGGGTGGCTGCAGGTGCCGCGGCGCTGTTGCGCATGGGCGGACCGCAGGATGCGGGGGCGGCCGAAACCTTCGAGGTCACCAAGACCGAGGCCGAGTGGCGCGCCGTGCTGTCTGACGCGGCTTTCAATGTGCTGCGCAAGGAAGGCACCGAATATCCGGGCACCAGCCCGCTGCTCAACGAGCACCGCAAGGGCATCTTCGCCTGTGCCGGCTGCGACCTGCCGCTCTATTCCTCCGAGACGAAGTTCGATTCCGGCACCGGCTGGCCGAGCTTCTGGCAGGAGATTCCCAATGCCGTCGGCAAGACCGTGGACAGGTCTCTCGGCATGACCCGCACCGAGGTCCATTGCCGCCGCTGCGGCGGCCATCTTGGCCATGTCTTCGACGACGGCCCGCCGCCGACCGGCTTGCGTCATTGCATCAACGGCGTCGCCCTGGCCTTCAAGCCGGCCACGGCCTGACGGCTTGAATTCGAGCGCGACCGCCATCAGCGTTCATCCAGCCATCAGCGTTCATCCAGAATGGCGAGGGCCGCGAGCGTCAGCAGAATCGACGGAACCACCTTGACGAGGGGACCGAGCGGATCGAGCCAAAGCACAGGTTCGGTGAACGTTGCGGCAACCAGATAGACAAGCGTCAGGAAAAGCATGCCGATCAGCGCGCGTCTTGCCCAGGGTCGGAAAAGAACCGCAAGCCCCAGCATGATGTCGGCAAGACATGTCGCGACCACCATGATGCCTGCGAGACGATCGGGCAGAAAGGCGAGATGGCTTTGCGCCGCCTCGAATGTGAGGAACGGCGCGAGGCCGGAAATCAGCCAGAAAAGCGCCAGGATGATAATGATTGGCGACTTCAGCAGATAGAGGCGGGCGAACCAGAGATCCTGGACCCCCGAAGGGACCGCGGCGAGCGTCTCGGCCGTCGACGACAGACGCGGGCAGTGGTCCCTTGGCCGCCGGTTTTCAACGCCACCTGACATGACTGCCATGGCGGTAGAGCGGAGCGGCGAACGCCAACCAAGCCTGCCGGCCATGTCGGCGAACCATGTCACCGGCCGAGCGACCGCCGACGGCATGGAAATCACCGGCGCGGCAGGAAGGCCGAGCCAGCTGCGATGCAATAGGACGAGTTCTCTGAGCGTGAGCCTTTCATCGCTGCCGAGAGCGACATCGGATCCGGCTGGCAGCGTTCCCTGGATGGCCGCGCTGACGGCGCTGGCGACATCGTCGAGTGCGACCGTCGTAACGAAGCTTTCAGCGTAAACCAGCGGAATGACCATGGGAAGGCTGCGAGAGCCCTTAGCAATGCGGATCCGCCATGCGCGTTGCGGCCGAGCACAAGCGCCGGACGCAGAATGATATGGCGTACGCCACTTGCCACGAGAGCCGTGTCCGCTCGCCTTTTGGTGCTGAGAAAAGGAATGTCGCGGTCAGCGGTTTCCGTTTCCGCCGATATCTGAATGATAAGCAGCCTCTGGTCGCGCGCCGCCTCATAGAGGGCGAGCATCGCCCGTTCCTGGGTGGCACTCAGATCGTCCGAGAGCCCATCCTGAAGCGCGCCGGCGCAATTGACGACAACCTGCTGCTCATCCAGCACGTGCTGCCAGCTGACGCCCTGCGTCATGCCGGCGAGATCGGCCTTCAGCCAGCGAACGAACGGCATCTTCAACGAGGCACGCGCGATATCACGCCCAAGCCCCGTGACCTGATGGCCTTCGTCCGCGAGTTTCCTTGCGACGGCGGAACCGATGAAACCGGTCGCGCCGAGAATCAGGATATTCATCCCGGAACTTTAGCCCAAACCATCTAATGCATGTCGCCCAAAAGTGGCAGCGGTTTTGGGGGAACGACATGCAAAGACCTAAAGCCCGGCGCGTGGTTCCCATCACACGCGACGCGCCTACTGCCTTTTAAGATTTTGCGCATGACCCCGAAAATTGCTTTTCGGGGTCATGCGCGAGGATGCCGGGCGGGGGGTCCCGGCGCTCCTCAGTGTCCGCCACCACCGCCGCCCTGTGCGGCTGGCTTGCGGATCACCAGGGTGAAGAGCCCAAGCGTGGCGAACAACACGGTCAGCATGAAGAACACGTCCATGAAAGACAGCAGCGACGCCTGCTGCTGGACCATGCCTGATAGTTTGGAGATCGCCGCCTTGGAGGCGTCGAGTCCGGCAGTCTGCTCGAAGTTGAGCGTCATGTTCTGCAGCTTTTCCTGTGCTGCGGCACTGCCCCATTGCACGTGCTCTGAGAGCCTTGCGTAGTGGAAGGCGTTGCGGTCGATCAGCACGGTGTTGATGACGGCCAGGCCGACGGCGCCACCGAGATTGCGGGTCAGGTTGAACAGGCCCGACGCGTTCTTCAACCGCTCGGGCGGCAAGGTTCCGAGCGCGATGTTGTTGATCGGCACCATGCACAGCATCATCGAACAGCCGCGCAGGATCTGCGGGATCAGCAGTTCATAAAAATCCCAGTCGGCGGTGAGATGCGTCATCCACCAGGTCCCCGTGGCGAAGCCGAAGAAGCCGATCATCATCATCAGACGCGGGTCCATCTTGTTCGACAGGATGCCGGAAATCGGGGCGGTGAAGAACATGGCCAGGCCGCTGACGAACAGCACCTCGCCGATCATCAGGGAATCGTAGCCGCGGATGCGCCCGAGGAACACGGGATAAAGATAGGTCAGCCCGTAGAGGCCGATGCCGACGACGAAGGAGAACAACGAGCCGAAAGCGAAGTTGACGTTGGTGAAGGCCTTCAGGTCGACAATCGGCTCCTCGGCTGTAAAAGCGCGCCAGAAGAACAGCGCCGCGCCGACGGTCATGATGGTGGCGCAGATGAACACCGCCTGATCCTGCAGCCAGTCGTTGTTAGGACCTTCTTCCAGCACATATTCCATGCAGCCCAGGAAGGCCGCCATGCCGGCAAGGCCCCACCAGTCGAACTTGCTGAACAGCTTGAGATTGGGCTTGTCGAAGTCGATCAGCGACCAGGCGGCTGTCGTCACCAGAATGCCGGGCACGACGTTGACGAGGAACAGCCAGTGCCAGGACATGGCGTGACTGATATAGCCGCCGACAGTCGGGCCGATGGTCGGCGCCAGCGTCGCCACCAGGCCGATCATCGGCGAAACGATGGCGCGGCGCGCCGGCGGGAAGATGGTGAAGGCGGCTGCAAAGACGCTCGGGATCATGCCGCCGCCGATGAAGCCCTGCACGGCGCGGTAGACGATCATCTGGTCGATATTGGTTGCGGTCGCGGCAAGAGCGCTTGCCGCAGTGAAGCCTGCCGCCGAGATCGTGAACAGCACCCGCGTCGACAGCATCCGGCTGAGGAAGCCGGACAGCGGGATCATGACCACCTCGGCGATCAGATAGGCGGTCTGCACCCACGGGATTTCGTCGGAGCTGGCGCTCAAGCCCGCCTGGATCTCGGCCAGCGAGGCCGAGACGATCTGGATGTCCAGGATCGCCATGAACATGCCGAACACCATCGCCAAGAAAGCGATGACGCGCCGTGTGGAAATGGTGTCAGGCGTAGCCGGCCTCGCCGGCGGCGATCCTGCCGTCACGGTTGCCCTTGCCATGGCATTGCTCCCAAGCGGCCGCTCAGTTCGACGCGGCCGGCGCTGTGCGGCTGTCGACGGCGACGACGACGCTGAGGCCGGCGCGCAGCTTGCCGGTCTTCAGCACGTCGGCCGGCACGTCGATGCGAACCGGCACACGTTGCACGACCTTGGTGAAGTTGCCGGTGGCGTTTTCCGGCGGCAGCAGCGAGAACACCGCGCCGGAGGCCGGTGCCAGCGACGACACCGTGCCTTCAAAGTCGTGACCGTCGATAGCGTCGACCGAAATCCTGACCTTTTCGCCAGGCACCAGCCGGGCAAGCTGGGTTTCCTTGAAATTTGCGACGATATAGAGCTTGTCCATCGGCACGATAACGGCGAGCTTCTGTCCAGGGCTGATCAGGTCGCCCTGCTCGACCGAGCGGTTGCCGACCACACCGTCATAGGGCGCGCGCAGCACGGTGAAGGACAGGTCCCGCGCGGCCTTGTCCCGGGCAAGCTGCAGCGACGCCAGTGTGCTTGCCGTCTCCGCGCGCTGCGCCTGAAGCACACCGATATTGGCCTGCGCCGCTGCGATCTGGGCGTCGGCGCCGACAAGGGCGGCATTGGCCTGCTCGACCGCGGTCTGGGCATCATCCAGTTGAGCTTGGGTGCCGACACGCGTCTTGAGCAATTGGGCGGCGCGCGCTTGAGCTCGCGCCGCATTGTTGGCGGCTGCCTGGTCGGCGGTCTTCTGCGCCCGCGCCTGCTCGAGCGATGCGCGCGCCGCCTCGGTCTGGGCGTCGATACGGTCGAGCGTCTTGCTCAAGGTGGCGATCTGCGCCTCGGCCTGGGCGACCGCTATTTTATAGTCGCCATTGTCGACGACCAGCAGAGGGTCGCCGGCCTTGACCTGCTGGTTCTCGGTCACCTTGACCTGATCGACATAGCCGGAAATTTTCGGCGAGATGAACGCCATGTCGGCCTGGACATAGGCATCGTCGGTTGAGATCATGAAACGCCCGTCGGTCCAGTAGTCGTAGCCATACCAGGCGCCTGCGCCCAGCAATCCAAGCGCGATGATGGGCAACAGAAAGGAGCGTGCCGAACGTTTCTTTTTGGCCGGCGTCTCGGCCGGAGGACTTATTGCGGGCTCGGTCGGTGCGGTCGGCGCTTCGGTCGCTGGCGCAATCTTGGCGTTGGGGAAAGGACGGACTTCGGCGGTGGGGGTCGCGTTCGAGGACATGGAATCTCTCTGGGTCTCTGGAGACTGGGCATTCTCTCTGGAAAATCAGTCAGACTGAACCGTTCGGTTCGATGTGAACATTGACTTAGCGCGGAGAGAGGCCCATATCAAGGGTGATCGAACCGATCGGTTCGAATATTTTTCGAGGTGTGACGTTATGACCGAAGCCGACAAGGACCAGTGCGATCTGCTGGATGGCCTGCGTCGCGGCCGTCCGGCGGCGGGGCAAGACCCGGTCAAGCGCAGCCAGATCATCGAAGGCGCGCGCCGTGTCTTCATCGACAAGGGTTTTGAAGCGGCGTCGATGAACGACATCACCCGCGAGGCCGGCGTTTCCAAGGGCACGATCTATGTCTATTTCGCCAACAAGGAAGAGCTGTTCGAAGCACTGATCGAGGAAGAACGCGGCACGATCTTCAAGAACATGTACGATATGCTCGACCGCGCCGACGACCTTCGCGAGACGCTGGTGAAGTTCGGCAAGGTGCTGTCCCTCAAGATCACGTCGGCCAAGGTCATCCAGGCGCAGCGCACGGTAATCGGCGCGTCCGACAGGATTCCCGAACTTGGCGCGCGTTTTTATGAACGCGGCCCGAAACGCGGCCACGACAAGGTCGTTGCTTTTCTCAATGCCGCCATCGAGCGCGGCCTGCTGCGGATCGACGATGTCGATCTTGCCGCCTATCAGTTCACTGAGCTGTGCCTTGCTGGCCTTTTCCGCCAGTGCATATTCGCCTACCGCACCAAAGCCCCGAGCCAGGAAGAAATCGACCACATCGTCAGGTCGGGCGTCGGCATGTTCCTGAAAGCTTACGGCACCGAAACGCTTGCCACGGAAGAAAGCACCCAGACGATTGCACTAGAGGCAAAGTCCTAGCCGCCATTGGCTGCCAGCACGATCGCCGCGCGCAATTCCTCGAGGCCCTCGCTCTTTTCCGACGACGTGGCGAGAACGAACGGAAACGCGGCCGGCCGCTTCTTGATCTTCGCAAGCGTCTCTTCGATCAATCGCGGCACGCCGGCCGCCTTGATCTTGTCGGTCTTGGTCAGCACGACCTGGTAGGACACCGCCGCCTTGTCGAGCAGCGACAGCACCTCATCGTCCTTGGCCTTGATGCCGTGGCGGGCGTCGATCAGCACGTAGACGCGCTTCAGCGTGACGCGGCCCTTGAGATAGTCGAATACGAGTTTCGTCCAGTCGTCGACCTTTTCCTTGGGCGCGGTGGCGTAGCCGTAGCCCGGCATGTCGACCAGCGCCATCGGCGGCAGATCGGCGCCTTCGCCGGAAAATCCACCCGGAACGAAATAGTTGAGTTCCTGCGTCCGCCCCGGCGTGTTGGATGTCCGCGCCAGCCCCTTCTGGTTGACCAGCGCGTTGATCAGCGACGATTTGCCGACATTCGAGCGGCCGGCAAAGGCGATCTCCGGCGGTCCTTCCGGCGGCAGGAATTTCATTGCCGGCACGCCGCGGATGAAGATCCACGGCCGTGTGAACAGCTCGGTGCCGATCACGGTCTTGTTCAACGCGTTCAAACCGCTGCCTCCAGAAGAGAAATATCGGCGCCACGAATGGCATTGAGGTTGCGGCTGATCTTTTCCACCGGCCAATCCCACCACGCCGCCGCCAAAAGCCGCCAGATGGTCCTGTCGTCGAAGCGCATCTTCACCACCTTGGCCGCATTGCCGGCGACGATCGCATAGGGTGGCACGTCATGCGTCACCACCGATTTTGCCGCGACGATGGCGCCATGGCCGATCGTTACGCCGGGCAGGATCACCGCTTCCATGCCGATCCATACATCATTGCCGACCACTGTGTCGCCGCGCAATTCCTTCGACCATGTCGCCGGGTCGAAGCCCTCTTCCCAGCCGTGACCGAAGATGTTGAACGGATAGGTCGAAAAGCCGGACATGGCATGATTGGCGCCGTTCATGATGAAGCGCGCGCCCTCGGCGATGGCGCAGAACTTGCCGATGATCAGCCGGTCGCCGATAAACGGATAATGATGCAGCACGCATCGCTCGGCGAATTTGTCGGGCCCGTCCGGATCGTCATAATAGGTGAAGTCGCCGATCTCGATGTTCGGCGCCGTGACCAGTCCCTTCAGGAAACCGACGCGCGTATGCATCGGGATCGGGTGCTTGATGTTGGGGTTGGGTCCGATCATGGTCTGGGTCCATCGGCGAAATAAACGGGCAAGGTCAAAATAGCGCGATCCGCCCGGCAGCACCAACTGCGTGCGCAGCGGATCATCCTTACCTGTTCATCGACAGAGCGCTCCTGAAACGAGAGCGACCTTATAGGGATGTGTCGCGGCGGCGTCTACCGCCGGGCCGACGGGTTTCGCCGTTCGGCGGCGGCTCGGCTTGTTCAAAAAAAGCCCCGGTGCAGGGCTTTTTTGGATTCGCGAAAGGGGGCGCCGGCTACTCCGCCGGCGACGGTTTCTTCCGGAAAAGCGCGACCAGATTGTCCCACAATTCGATCTTGGCGCCCTGCCGCTTCATGATAACGCCTTGCTGGATGATCGAAAGCAAGTTGTTCCAGGCCCAGTAGATGACCAGGCCGGCCGGGAAGCCCGCCATCATGAAGGTGAAGATGACAGGCATCCAGGTGAAGATCATGGCCTGCGTCGGGTCCGGCGGCGTCGGGTTCATGCGCATCTGCAGGAACATGGTCACGCCCATGATCAGCGGCCAAACGCCGACCATCAACATATGCGGCAAGGTGATCGGGATGAGGCCGAACAGGTTGAAGATCGAGGTCGGGTCGGGCGCCGCCAGATCCTGGATCCAGCCGAAGAACGGTGCGTGCCGCATCTCGATGGTGATGTAGAGCACCTTGTAGAGCGCGAAGAAGACCGGGATCTGCAGCGCCACGGGCCAGCAGCCGGCGAGCGGATTGATCTTCTCGGTCTTGTAGAGCTCCATCATCGCCTGTTGCTGTTTCATCTTGTCGTCCGCGTATTTCTCGCGGATCTCAAGCATCTTTGGCTGCACCTTCTTCATGTTCGCCATCGACGCGTAGGATTTGTTGGCAAGCGGGTAGAAGACGGCCTTGACGACGACGGTGGTGGCGAGGATGGCCAGACCGAAATTACCGAAGAATTTGTACATCGTGTCGATCAGGTAGAACATCGGCTTGGTGATCCAGATGAACCATCCCCAGTCGATCAAACGGTCGAACAGCCTGATGTGGCGATCTTGCGCATAGGCGTTGACCTTGGCGACTTCCTTGGCGCCGGCGAAGATCTCGGTCTCTACCGTCGCCGACTGGCCGGCATCAACATTGATCGGGTCGGTGAGGAAGTCGGCCTGGTAGCGGGGGCGGCCGTCCTCGAAATAGGCGTAGCGCGGCTGGAACGGCTGCTTCTCGGTCGGCACCAGCGTCACCGCCCAGTATTTGTCGGTGATGCCCAGCCAGCCATCGGTCGACTTGCCGGGCGTGAACTGCTTGTCCTCCTCGACGGCCGCGTATTTGTGTTCCTGCAGGCCTTCCGTGCCGGTGACGCCGATCAACCCCTCATGCAGCACATAGATGCTGGCAACGGCAGGTTTGTCGAAGCGGGTGACACGGCCGTAATTCGACAGGGTAACGGCGGTCGAACTCGAATTCTGCACCGTGTCCGAAACAGTGAACATGTAGTCGCTGTCGACGGAGAAGGTGCGCTTGAAGGTCAGGCCCTTGTCGTTGGTGAAGGTCAGCGCGACCGGTGTCGCCGGGGTCAGTGTCGCATTGCCGTCGACGGTCCACACCGTTTCCGGCCCCGGCACCGCGCCGGTCTTGTCGCTGCCGACAAAGCCGATCTCGGCATAGTAGCCGGTAGGCAGCGCCGCCGGGTTGAGCAACTCGATCTCGGGCGAGTTCTTGTCGACCGTCGTCGTGTAGTGCTTGAGCCTGAGGTCGTCGAGACGGGCGCCGGTGAGATTGATCGAGCCCTCCAGGCTCGGCGTGTCGATCTTGACGCGCTGGGTCGACGCCAGTGCCTGCTCGCGGCCGGCCGGCGTCGTGCCGTCGGTTCCCGGTGCGTTGGGGCCCGCTGCATTGGGAATGGCGCCTTGCGGCGGCACCGGCGTTTCGCTACCGCCCGGACTGGTGGCTTGGGCCGCCTTCTTCTGCTCCGCTACCCGCTGTTCTTCGATGCGGGCCTTCTCGCGCTGTGCCTCGCTCTGCGGCAGCACGTAAAAATACTGCCAAAGCGACAGGATCAGCACCGACAGCGCGATGGTGATGAAGAAGTTCCGGTTGTTTTCCATCGAAAGCCTTGGCCTATCGTGTTCCGCGCAATCGGCGGGAGAGTTCGGCCTTCAATTGGCCGAACGGAGTGGTAAGCACGTCTTCGCGCCCGACGATGACATAGTCATTGCCAGGCGCCATGTCACCCGCGGCATGCGTGCGCACGGCTTCCCTCAGCCGCCGCCGGATGCGGTTGCGCACGACTGCGTTGCCGACCTTCTTGGTGACCGTGTAGCCGACGCGAGGCGCCTCTGCGTCGCTGCGGTCCAGAACCTCGACGAGAAAAAGCCGCCCGCGGCGCTTCTCGCCACGCCGGACAGCCAGGAATTCCGCGCGTTTCAGAAGCCGCTTGGGATGTGCTCCCACTGGCTTGCCGGTTGCGGGCAACGATCTCGTCTTCCGTTCAGGCGCTGAGCCGCTTGCGACCGCGGTTGCGGCGGGCTGCGACGACGCCACGACCACCCTTGGTGGCCATGCGGGCACGAAAACCGTGCCGACGTTTGCGGACGAGTTTGGACGGTTGGTAGGTACGCTTCATTTGTTTTAATACCGCGGGGTGCGGCCCTTCTTGATTCTGTCACTCTGTAACAGGAGCTTTGCCGGGTCGGTTTTGGCGCGATCGAAACCGCGCCGGGACGAATGGCCCGAGCGTGAGCGGGCTTATAGAAAGAAGGGTTTTGGAAGTCAATCCGGCGCCGTCATGGCCGATGGCTGAAGTGATGGCCGAACTCTGGGCGGTCTTATCCCGTATTGGGACGAAGGATGAAATTGGCAAAAAAGCCGCAATGGCCTAATCTTGGCTGATCAAGTGATCGTGAAGAAAAAGCAGCATGAGTGAAATCCCATCCGCGGACGAAGGGACCGACCGGGCGACGGCCGCCGCCCGGACCGTGCCTTTGTCGCGTGGATTGTCGACAAAGCTCCTGCTGCTCACGATCGTCTTCGTGCTTCTGGCCGAGGTCCTTATCTTTCTGCCCTGGATCGCCAGCTACCGAATGAGTTGGCTGAAGGAAAGGCTGAGCACCGCCGCGGCGGTCTCGATCGTGCTGGTGCAGGGAGAGCCAGCCTCGCTGTCGCGCGCCGCGCAGAACGACGTGCTGACGGCGATCGGCGCCAAGGCGATCGCCGTGCGCGACGGCGGCGTCTCGCGCCTTCTGGTCGTGGCTGAAATGCCGCCGCACGTCGACGAGCATATTGACATCGCCAATGTCGGCCTGGTCCAGGGCATGACCAGTGCTTTGGACACGCTGTTTTTCGGTGGCGAGCGGATGCTGCGCGTTTTCGGGCCGGTCGGCGACAGCGACAAGGAATTCGAGCTGATCATGCCCGACTACAGCCTGCGCAATGCCATGCTCATATATTCGCGCAACGTCGCCTTCGTCTCGCTGCTGATCTCGCTGTTCACCGCCATGCTGGTCTATGCCGCCATCGACCTGATCATGATCGGCCCGATCCGGACGATGACGCGTTCGATGCTGGCCTTCTCCGAGGCGCCCGACGACCCCGGGCGGATCATCCACCCTGCCGCCCGCGCCGACGAGATCGGCGTTGCAGAGCGAGAGCTCTCGCAGATGCAGGAGCGGCTGCAGAAGATGCTCTCCGAGCAGAAGCATCTCGCCGATCTCGGTCTCGCCGTGTCGAAGATCAACCACGACATGCGCAACATCCTGGCGTCGGCGCAGCTGATGTCGGACCGTTTGCGTCAGGTCAAGGACCCGACCGTGCAGGCCTTCGCGCCGAAACTGCTGCGCGCGCTCGATCGTGCCGTATCCTACTCGGAAGGTGTGCTTTCTTATGGCCGCACCCAGGAGCCGCCGCCTTCGCGCCGCAGGCTCAGGCTGCGCCAACTGGTCGACGACGTCCATGGCCTGCTCGACACCGAAGGCGGCATCGAATTCGTCAACGCCGTCGATCTGGCTTTCGAGGTGGATGCCGATTCCGATCAGCTCTTTCGCGTGCTCACCAATCTTTGCCGCAACGCCGTGCAGGCAATGGCGGCGGACGCGGAAAGCGCGGTGGTGCGCCGGTTGGCGGTGTCGGCCGAGCGCGTCGGCAGCGTCAGCCGTATCACCGTCACCGACACCGGCCCCGGCCTGCCGCCGAAGGCGCGCGAGAACCTGTTCGCGGCGTTCCGCGGCTCGGCCCGCAGCGGCGGCACCGGCCTTGGCCTGGCGATCGCCTATGAATTGATCCGCGCTCACGGCGGCACGGTGGAGCTTGTCGAAAGTAGAGGCGGCCGCACCACATTCGCGGTCACCATCCCGGACGAGCCGGTCCGGCTCGACCAGGCCCGCAACGGCCTGCGCCGCCCGGCCTGATCCAGAGCAATTCCAGGAAAAGTGTGTGACGGTTTTCCGTCCGGAATTGCGCAGAACAAAGAGCAATTCCAGGAAAAGTGTGTGGCGGTTTTCCGTCCGGAATTGCGCAGAACAAAGAGCAATTCCAGGAAAAGTGTGTGACGGTTTTCCGTCCGGAATTGCGCAGAACAAAGAGCCGGCCAGCACGAACAGCAAAACTTTTGCCGGATCGGCTTGCTTTTCGGAAATTCAGTCGCTAGGGAACACGTCACATCGCGGCCGGTCGTTAAGGATCGGATCGCGGGCTATGCAAAGCATGGCCTGTTGCGCGCCCGTAGCTCAGCTGGATAGAGCACCAGACTACGAATCTGGGGGTCAGGAGTTCGAATCTCTTCGGGCGCGCCAAATCTACGCTGCAGCACGCCGGACGCGCTTGTAGCCAGCGAAAGCCCTCCAACCTATGAGAGACGTTTTCGTGCGGGCGAGCCCCTGTGGCGCTTCGGCGCGGCCTGCTCCGCTATTCCCGGCATGTCGAAGAGCACGCCAGACCCATGTCATTGAGCCGAAAGCTGCCCAGCGGCAGGCGATGCTAAGGCAACCCTATCCGACGCCATCAATCAACGCGTGCGCTGCTAACTCCTCAGCAGTAGTTCGGCGTTAGGAACTTAGGGCATGCACGACGCTGGCGCTCAATCTCCCTTAACTTTTCGTAAGACAGATCATGGGTGCTAACGCCCATTTCAACCAAAACAGATATCCTGATGTTGTGCCATTGAACTCTTCTTGTCCCCGTAGACTCTGATCGAATGGTGCCTTTAGATAGTCGCGGTCGCTGAGCCGCATGGTCTCCGCCCAACGAGCCCCGCTCTCATTTTCCACGGTGGTTACGATCTTTCGAGCCTTTTGGATGTACGGTCCCGTAAATGTGTCTATGGCTTCAGTAGGCTCAAAATCGCACCCGACGAACTCCACAGTCAGCTCATTTCTCCCATTCCAATTCTCTCTTTTTTGCTCCCGGCATCTGCTGGAGGAGCTGTCCGGCGGGTTTTCAGAAATTAAATCTGCGAATCGCGCGCCTAGTTCGCCACCTTCTTCGACAGTATAGACATAACGAACATTGACACCCTTAACGGATCCGCGGCCATAATTCTTTGTGTAGGTAACTACTTGGAATATTTTTTGACCCTGGTAGTCTTCCGTGTGGATTACTTGTGCTTGATTGAGGAAGCAGGCCTTGCCGGAGGCGACTTCGGCAACAACAGAAGTAACACCCATTCCAATCAGGACACTACCTATGACGCCAATCGTCCACTTAGCCAAGGCCGGCAGTGAAGAAAACCATTGGTTCATTTTGCCACCCTCCAGCAGCGACATAGCGAGCAGGCACGCCCCAGTGGACAGATCGGATTGTGAACATCTGCATGCTGGTGCGCCGCGAGCATAACAGCTGCGTAAAACTGGAGCTATCGCCAGGAACGCCGCCCATCGTAGCGGCTTTGGCGGGCTTCGGATTTTTCCGGCCGCTCCTGCCACGCAAAGCCGTCTAGGCCGGCTTCGCGTGGGCGCCAAGCCAAAGTGGACTTGCGCCGGCGGGAGCCACGCTGCCCGTTTCGTGGGCGGCCTCAGCCCGAATAGCGGAGCACATTGACAAGCAGAGCGAAAGCGGGGGACGTTTGGCGGCGGCTGGGATAGTAGAGGTGATATCCCGGCCAAGGCGGGGACCACTCATCGAGCACCCGCACAAGGCGACCGCTGTCAAGGTGGGCCTGCGCCACGTCCTCCGGCATATAGGCGAGGCCGAAGCCCTCCAACGCGGCTTCGAGAATCTCGACGGTGCCATTCAGGATGATCTGGCCGTCCACCCGCACCTTCAGCTCGCGACCGTCTCGCTCGAAATCCCAGGCCCACAGCCCGCCGTTGGAGGAAAAGCGCTGGTTGATGCAAATGTGACCAGTTAGCTCCTGCGGTGTCATTGGCGGCGGCCGCTTGGCGAAATATGATTTCGCCCCAACGACGGCGAAGCGGATGTCCGGCCCGACGCGCACAGCAATCATGTCTTTTGCGACGCTCTCTCCCATTCGCACGCCTGCGTCGAACCGTTCAGCTGCAATGTCTGTCAGTGCGTTGTCGAGGAACACCTCCACTGTGACGTCGGGATAGTCGGGAAGGAGCTTCGCCAACCTCGGCCAGATAACAGAATTAAATGCGTGATCGCTGGCGGTGAGGCGAATGGTGCCGGCAGGCTTTTCCCTCAATTCGCTCAACGCCTCGACCTCGACGTTGATCTCCTCGAAGCGCGGGCCGATGTTGCGCAGCAGCCGCGCGCCGGCCTCTGTAGGTGAAACGCTGCGGGTCGTGCGGGTCAGCAGCCGAATACCCAGTTGCTCTTCGAGTGCACGGACCGTGTGGCTCAGCGTGGACTGCGAAATTCCGAGCTGCGCCGCAGCCCGCGTGAAGCTGCCCTCCCGTGCGACGGCCAGAAAGGCCAGAAGCATATCAAGTCTTCCACGCCGCATTTATGGCTCAAACCGAAAAGTCGATACTCATTATACAATCTAGTGGGACGAGTTGCACCTGGGTCCAATCGAAATCGCCGAGAGCGTGGAATATTCTAGGTGGATCACACCTCGGTGAATCGGACGAGCAATGACGATGAAAGTAAGAGCAGCCAGCCGAAAGTGATCGACAACCTTCCAACGTTCTTTCTGCGTGATTGATCCGTCGTGGTAAAACGCTCCGAACCGACAACGCTGCATCACCGTTCCTCCGGGGGCTTGAGATGCCGGAACTGCATCAGAAGCAGCAGATCGTACGTGATCTTCAGGGCACCGCAAATGAGGAGGGGCCAAGCCCGGAACGAGGCCGCGAACAGCGCGCCGGCCAGCGCGGGACTGGCGGCGGCGGCCAGACTGCGCGGCACCGATGTGAAGCTCGCTGCCGCCGCCCGTTCTGCCTCCGTGACGACGGCCATCACGTAAGATGATCGCGTCGGCACGTCCATCTGCGAAAGTGCTGCGCGGATCAGCAGTAAGGCGAGCGCCAAGGGGAGCGTGGGCGCCAACGCCGCCAACATCAGGGC
Source organism: Mesorhizobium sp. M6A.T.Cr.TU.016.01.1.1 (assembly GCF_003952585.1). Classification (NCBI taxonomy): domain Bacteria; kingdom Pseudomonadati; phylum Pseudomonadota; class Alphaproteobacteria; order Hyphomicrobiales; family Phyllobacteriaceae; genus Mesorhizobium; species Mesorhizobium sp. M6A.T.Cr.TU.016.01.1.1. The sequence continues at coordinate 1,843,432 of NZ_CP034452.1, read as the reverse complement.
GATGCTCGACGGAATGTGGGTGAACACCATCGTGTTGATCAGTCCAATGTGCCGGGACAGCCAAGCTGAAACGGGGAAAGAGAACGCCGAAAGCACGCCGGACCAGAAGAAGAAAAATCCCGCTTCCGAAAGCGACAGATCGAATTTTTCGAAAAGCCAGAGGGCAAGCAGCGACTGGACTACAAAGCCTCCGGCAAAAGCATCGAGGCTGAAAAGCGCCGCGAGCTTGAACACAATCTTGCGCGAGGGGCCGAGCGCGGACCCGCTGCTGGAGTCCGTCGCCGGACGGCGCTGCGGGATCTGCGCGTAAAGGAGGCCGCCGAGAAGACCCAGAAACGCATAGAGCACGAACATCGCCTTGATGCCGGCGAGTTGGTCGAGGCCGGCCGGAGCCAGAAGATCAGGTGTCGCCGAAACGAGCGCGCCAACCGCGCCTGCCAGCGCACCCACAAGGCTGTAACGCGCGAACATCCTGGTCCGCGCGGCATCGGTGACTTCGCGTGTCAGCACCGCATGCTCCAATGGCACGAATACGCTGACGCTGCCGGCCGAGGGGTTGATGGTGCCTGCGAACGCGACCACTAACAGCAGCGCGTAGTCATGGACCAAAGCAAAGGCCACGCCCGTGGCGACCATCAGGCTGGCGGCGGCAAACAGGAGTTGGCGGTGATCGTAACGGACGCCGAGGAACCCGACAACGATGGTTAAGAGCGCGGAACCAAGCAGTGACGCCGTTGCGATCACGCCGACCTGAAGGGGAGTGAAGCCTAATGCGAGGAGATAGACCGGCAGCAGAACGGCCACGAAGCCATCGCCCATGTCGCGCAAGGCACGGGCCATGAAAAGAAACGTCGTCGAATGGATCCGCAGCACTGATCTGCCTGCCCTCATCACCTGCGTGAGCGCCCGCGTGTTCTGTTTCAGGCGGCCGTTTCGACCGGCAGGCCGGCGGTCTTCCATTCGGGATAGCCGTCTTCGAGCCGACGCGCGAGATAGCCCTGCTCTCGCAAGGCGGCGACCGCTTCGAACGAGAGAACGCAATAGGGGCCGCGGCAATAGGCGATCACTTCCCGATCTGCCTCTAGCTCGCCTAAGCGACGCTCCAACTCGGCCAGCGGGATGTTGAGGGCGCCTGGAAGATGTCCGGCCGCGAACTCATCCTCTGGCCGCACGTCGAGAACCGTGACCATGCCGTCATGCAGCCTTGAGACGAGTTCGTCTCGCGACACCGGCTCCATCGCATCGCGAGCCCGGAAATAGTCGGCCATGACGCGGCCGATTTCGGCAACATTTCGCTCGCCGACGCGGCCGAGCGCCTTGATCAGCGCCACCACCTCGGCGTCGCCGGCGAGGCTATAGAGCATGTGCTTGCCGCGGCGCTCCGTCTCGACGAGGCGCGCCCGCCGCAGGATCTGCAGGTGGCGCGACGTGTTGGCGAAGCTCAGATGGGCTCGCGCGGAGAGGTCCTCGACGCTGCGCACCCCTTGCGCGAGGTGCTCCAGAAGCTCGAGCCGATGCGGATGGCCGAGCGCCTGAGCCACTTCGGCAAGGCTCGCGTAGATCGCCTGTTTCGGTCCGGTGCTTGACACGGCTTCTCCTCAGTGGAACATTCAGCGGAATGATTGAATGTCTCTAGCCCGTCGTCGCGAGGCGCGCAAGACCATGATCCTTCGCCAATTCCTTCATACCGATCCAGTCGGCGTCTCATACCTGTTCGGCTGCGGCGGCAAGGCAGCCGCGGCCGTCGTCGATCCGGCCGGCGACATCGAGTTTTACCTGCGCGCCGCCGAAGACGCCGGCATGCGCATCCACTTCGTCGTCGACACGCATGTTCATGCCGACCATCTCTCTGTCGGCCGCGCGCTCGCCGAAGCGGCGGGCGCCGCATACGTGCTCGGGGCGGAGGCGTATGTCGCGTTCCCGTTCAAAGGAATGCGCGACGGAGAGGCCCTCTCGCTCGGCAACGTCGCCGCAACCGTCCTGCACACACCCGGTCACACCCCGGAGCATATCTGCATTCTCGTCAGCGACCGCACGCGTGCCGACGAGCCATGGTTCGTGCTGACCGGCCACACGCTGATGGTCGGCGATCTCGGTCGCACCGAACTCGCCGTCAGCGCCGAGCAAGGCGCAAAGGATATGTTTCACAGCGCCGGTCGGCTCAAGGCTCTCCCAGATCATGTCGAGGTGCTCCCCGGCGCCTATGCTGGCTCGGTCTGCGGCCGGCGCCTGAGCGCCAAGCCCTGGTCGACCATCGGTTTCGAGAAACGCCACAACGAGGCCTTGCGGATCGAGGACGAAGCCGCGTTCATCCGCTTCATGCTCGCCGAGATTCCCCCGGCTCCGCCCGAGGCCGCGGCGCTCCGGGCCGCCAATTCCGCCTTGGCTGCGGCGGCGGCCTGACCCATGGACGAAGCGGCATCGGTGCCAGGCAAGGCGGGTTCACCCGTCAGGCTAGGCCTCAGAGAGAACTGGCCGCAATTCGCGCTGCTCGTCGTGATCAACGCCTTTGTCGGCGGTATGGTCGGTATAGAACGAACGGTGGTGCCGCTGATCGGGTCGGAAGAGTTCCACGTCACGTCGACAACGCTCATCGTCTCCTTCATCGTCAGCTTCGGCGTCGTCAAGGCGCTCGCCAATCTGGTCTCGGGGCAGCTTGCCGACGCGTGGGGCCGCAAGCGCGTGCTCGTCTTGGGATGGCTGGTCGGCCTGCCGGTGCCGTTCATGATCATCTGGGCGCCGACCTGGGAATGGGTGATTGCGGCCAACGCATTGCTCGGCATCAACCAGGGGCTCGCCTGGTCGATGACCGTGATCATGAAAGTCGATCTCGTCGGGCCGAAATCGCGCGGCCTGGCCGTCGGTCTCAACGAGTTCGCCGGCTATCTTGCCGTCGGGGTGACGGCGTTCCTGACCGGCTATCTCGCCTCGCAATACGGACTTCGGCCAGTGCCGATCTATCTCGGCATCGGCTATGCGGTCATCGGTGCCGCACTGTCGATCCTGCTCGTGCGCGACACGCGGGACCACGTTCGGCTGGAGGCCTCATCCCACGCGCAGCAGCCCGCGCCGATCAGCTTTCGGGAAGTCTTCGCGCTCACCTCGTTCGGGGATCGCAACCTGTTCGCCGCTTCGCAGGCCGGCCTCGTCAACAATCTCAACGACGGCATGAGCTGGGGCATTTTCCCATTGTTCTTCGCGTCCTTCGGCCTCGGCATCGAGCGCATCGGCATCCTCAAGGCGGTCTATCCCGCGACGTGGGGTGTCTTGCAGATCGCCACCGGCCCCTTGAGCGATCGCTGGGGGCGCAAGGGCCTGATCGTCGCCGGCATGTGGGTACAGGCCGCGGGTCTGTTTCTCACCGCGGCGACGCGCCAGTTCGAGTGGTGGATCGTCGGCAGCCTTCTGCTCGGCCTCGGCACGGCGATGGTCTACCCAAGCCTGATCGCAGCCGTCTCCGACGCCTCGCATCCGACCTGGCGCGCCCGCTCACTCAGCGTCTACCGGTTCTGGCGGGATCTCGGCTACGCGATCGGCGCGCTCTCCGCCGGCCTCATCGCCGACAGCTTCGGGCTATCATGGGCGATCACATCGATCGCCGCGCTGACGTTTCTCTCAGGGGTGGTCGTGGCTGTTGTGATGAGCGAAACCGAGGCTCATCCGTCCGCGAGGAGGGCAACATGACAGCGGCGGCAGATCGCTGCCCAAGCAATTGATCCGGCGCAAGCTCGCCGCGCTGCCCGTTGGGCCTATATTGGAATTTGACCGCGACCGGCAGTTTGCCGGCAGTACGGAAAGAGCCCAAAGCATTTCCGGCCGCAGAGCCGCCAGTGGGTCAAAACTGCCGAGCCCATGAGAGGAAGGAGGATGCTATGACGTTGATTTCATTGACGCGCGTGGCCGCGCTCGCCGCAATTGTCGCCGCCGGCATGACGGCTATAGCCGCCGCGCAAACGACCGCAGCCGATCCGCACCATCCCGATACGACGGTCGCACAGGCGGCGCCGTCCACCGAGCCTGGAGATATGGCGGGACAAGACCAAGGGGCACAGCCCGCTCAACCCGGGATGATGCCTCCCGGAATGATGGGTCAAGGCATGATGGGCCAAGGCATGGGTCAGGGCATGATGTGCGAGATGAAGCAGCCCGGCATGATGGGCGCAATGCCGATGATGCGCATGCGCGGGCACATGATGAAGATCATGTTCGCCGTTGCCGACACGGACGGCGACAGCGCGCTTTCCTTCGAAGAGATCATCGCCATCCATAAGCGAATCTTCGACAAGGTGGACGCAAACAAAGACGGCAAAGTGACACCCGAAGAAGTGCAGGCATTCATGCGGCAGTAGCCGCGCGCAGCTGATCGCCGGGCGACAAGCCGCGAAGGAGGCTCCCGAACATGACGTCGATCTACCTCGACTACAACGCGAGCACGCCGATCGATCCGGCCGTCACGGCTGCCATGCGGCCATATTTGGATGAGGCTTTCGGCAATCCGTCGAGCGGCCATTGGGCGAGCATGCCGGCGAAGGCTGCGCTGGAGAAGGCCCGCGGCCAGGTTGCGGCACTACTCGACTGCGCACCCGACGAGATCGTGTTCACAAGCGGCGGCAGTGAGGCCAACAACCTGGCGATCAAGGGCACGTTCTTCGCCCTGCGCCACAAGGGCGAGCACATCGTCACCACTACGGTCGAGCACCCGGCCATTCTCGCGCCTTGCCGTTTCCTCGAGCAGCTCGGCGCGGCAGTGACCTATGTGCCGGTCGACAGCACGGGCCGGGTCGATCCCGACGACGTGCGTCGTGCCATCACGTCGCGCACCATCCTGATCAGCGTCATGCACGCCAACAATGAGGTTGGCACGATCCAGCCGATCGAGGAGATCGGTGCTGTTGCTCGGGAGCTTGGAGTTCGATTCCACACCGACGCAGCGCAGTCAGTCGGCAAGATTGCAAGCAAGGTCGACACGCTTGGCGTCGATTTGCTGACCATCGCCGGCCACAAACTCTATGCACCAAAGGGTGTCGGGGCGCTCTATGTCCGCGATGGTGTCACGCTCGAGCCGCTGATCCATGGCGCGGGGCATGAACATGGCCGGCGCGCCGGCACTGAAAGCGCCTTGCTCGCGGTTGGCCTCGGTACGGCCTGTGGGCTCGCCAGCGACCTGGAGCCGATGGCGCGCGTCCGCGTGCTGCGGGATCGTTTTTGGGACGCGCTGCAGGAAAGTTTCGGCGACCGTATCGTGCTCAACGGGCACCCTCAGCATCGCCTTCCCAACACGCTCAACGTTTCATTCGTAGGCATGATCGGCGCCGAGGTGCTTTCGCATCTCGACGGCGTCGCGGCATCGACCGGTTCGGCCTGTCATGCCGGCCGGGTCGAGCTCTCCCCAGTGCTCACGGCCATGGGCGTGCCCGAGGAGATCGGCATGGGCGCCGTTCGCTTCAGTCTTGGTCGAGCCACGACCAGCACCGAAATCGACGCCGTCGTGGGTCAGCTTCGAGCCGTCACGGTCCGATCCGCCATCCGCTAGACGATAGGACCCAAAGAGACGGCACCACCCATCGTTGCGTCATAAAGCCGGTCGCGCCGGCGGCTCTTTCGCCGCTGTGGGTTCCTCTGGACTGAGGGCGCCCGGCCGGAGCCTGAACAGGATCAGCAGCGGCCCGGCGACGAAGATGGAGGAATAGGTCCCGGCGAGGATGCCGAAGATCATCGCGACCGTGAAGGACTGGATGACCTCGCCGCCCCAGATCGAAAGCGCCGCCAGCGCGAACAGCGTCGTCACGCCGGTAAGGACCGTTCGCGCCAGAGTCTGGTTCATCGACAGGTCGAGCAGCTCGGCGATCGGCATCTTTTTATAGCGGCGCAGGTTCTCGCGGACCCGGTCATAGACAACAACCGTATCGTTGATCGAATAGCCGACGATAGTCAGGATCGCGGCTATCGAGGTCAAATTGAACTCTATGCCCGCGACGACGTAGAAGCCGATCATCAGGATCACGTCGTGGAAGGTCGAAATGATGGCGCCGAGCCCGAACTGCCACTCGAACCTGACCCAGATGTAGACGAGCATCGCCAGCAGCGAGGCGAGCACGCCCATCGTGCCGTTGAAGGCTAGTTCCGAGGACACAGTCGGGCCGACGACCTCGATGCGGCGGAACTCGTAGTCAGATTCGAGCGCGCTTCTCACTTTCTGGACGGCGGACTGTTCGGCAACGTCGCCGCCCCCCTGGGTGCCGATGCGTATCAGCACATCCCGGGTCGACCCGAACTCCTGCACCTGCACCTCGCCCAGTTCGAGACCTGTCAGGCGCTCGCGGATGTTGCCGATGTCGGCCTGCTGACCCTTCGCCTGCACCTCGATGCTCGAACCGCCGCGGAAGTCGATGCCGTAGTTCATGCCGACAGTGAAGAACGCCGCGGCCGAAGCGATCGACAATAGCAGGGACAGCGTGAAGGCGTACTTTCGGAACGCCATGAACGGCACGCGCGTGTCGTCGGGCACCAGTCGCATGACACCGCTGGGCATGGTTTTCGGGCGTTGCCGGCGAAGCCAGAACGCGACCAGCCAGCGCGTCAGCGTGAACGCCGTGAACACGGTGGTGACGATGCCGATGGCGAGGGTGACGGCAAATCCCTTGATCGGCCCTGAGCCGAGAAAGAACAGGATGACGGCGGCAATCAGCGTCGTCACATTGGCGTCGACGACTGTCGCCAGCGCCTGTTTGAACCCGGAATCCATCGACTGCACGATCGAGCGCCCTTGGCGGCTCTCTTCGCGGACGCGCTCGAAGATGATGACGTTGGAATCGACCGCCATCCCCATCGTCAGCACGATGCCGGCGATGCCGGGCAGCGTCAGCGTCGCGCCGAGAACCGACAGGACGGCGATGATCAATGCGACGTTGGCCAGGAGCGCGATATTCGCGATCAGCCCCAGTCGCCCATAGGCGAACAGCATGAAGCCGACGACGAGGAACCCGGCGACGATTGACGCGAACTGGCCGGCGTCGATCGAATCGCTGCCGAGGCTCGGACCGACGGTGCGTTCCTCGACGATGGTGAGGTCGGCAGGCAGTGCGCCGGCGCGCAGCAGGACCGCAAGGTCGTTCGCGCTCTCCACCGTGAAACTGCCGGATATCTGCCCGGTGCCGCCCAGGATTGGTTCGCGGATCTGCGGCGCGGAGATCACCTCGTTGTCGAGGATGATCGCGAACAGGCGCCCGACATTGGTCTGAGTAGCCTGACCGAAGCGGCCGGCGCCGCGGCTGTCGAAGCGAAACGAGACCACCGGCTCGTTGGTGCGCTGGTCGAAGGTTGCCTGCGCATCGACGAGGTTTTCGCCGGAGACGATGATCCGATTCTCGATCAGATGCGGAACCCGCGGTTCGTCCGTCGAATACAACACCGTCGAGCCCGCCGGCGGGCGGCCGGAGATAGCCTCCTCGACCGGAATCGACTGGTCGACCATCTGAAAGGTCAGCTTCGCGGTCTGTCCGAGAATATCCTTCAGCCGCTGCGGATCTTGCAGGCCCGGCACCTGGACCATGATACGGTCCGAACCCTGGCGCTGGATGATCGGCTCGGTCGTGCCAAGCTCGTTCACGCGCCGGCCCACCACCTCGATCGATTGGGTCAGCGCCGCGGCGATCCGGTAGTCGATCCCGGCTTCGGTCAGCGTAAAACGCAGCAGCCCCGGTTCCGGCTCGGCCATCTCCATCTCGGTCACGGAGCCGCTCATGAAAAGTCCGGTCGAGATCGGCTGCGTCAATCTTTCGAGCGCGCTCTTCGCAGCTTCGACCTGACCTTGGTCGCGAATGCGGACCTGGATCGAATTGGCGGTGCCGGCAAGTCCGGTATAACCGATCTGGGCATCGCGCAGCGATGTGCGAACCTCGTCGCGGGCCGCTTCGAGGCGTTCGTTGGCGAGGTCCTGCCGATCGATCTGGAGCAGGATGTGCGAGCCGCCCTGCAGGTCGAGCCCCAGCGTCAGCTGCTGCTTTGGCAGCCAATTGGGCAGCGATGCCAGAGTGGAGGCGGGAACCAAATTGGGCGCTGCGTACAGGACACCGGCTAGGACCGTCAGCCAGATGAGAATGGTCTTCCAGCGCGAAAAATGCAGCATATTCTTATCCGTTCAGCCCATATCGGGCGGAAACCGCCTCCGACAAGTGCTTTGGCATTCCGATCGGCGAGCAACTCGACGAGAGCCCGGGAACGCGATGTGAAAGTTTTGGGAGCCGAGGGCCGCGGTCGCGCGGCCAAGATCATGCCGTGAGAAGCGGAGGCGCGCGCGCATCGAAGGCGCGGTTCGGCGACAGTTTCGGCCGGTCTTCGGACCCTATACCAAACGGTGCGGCTGACGCTGTTTCGAGCGGCAGGCGCAAATCCGGGATGATGCAAAAGGGCTTGCCGTTTCCCGCAGTGACAGGCGTTCCCGTCTTGAAACGGGAAGTCTCAGCAGCAACACGGCGTGCAATGTCGCGGACAAGGAAAGTCGGGTGTGTGACGGGCTCGGTCGCGCCGAGCCTCATTTGCCCCTTGGCAAGATCCTGTGCGACGTGCTCGGCTGTTGCCGCGGGAATGGTCCAGATCAAGAAGAGCAATGAAGCGAGCAGCCGCAGACCAGCACCCATGCTGAGCAGAGTGCCGGGCCTTATGCTAGCCTGTCTTCGACCGTTTCGTCTCATCTCACCGGCACGGCTCGTCATACACTGGGGCAAAATATGCTTTCGCCGACGTTGTCTCAGCAAGCGGCAAGCCGCCCTCCTGGTCCTTAACTATAGTACTTGGATTGCGAATTGAAGCGCACCTTTCACGCACTCAAGGGTAAGTGTGTTGGCCGATCGGTTGGCGGCCTACCGCTTCTCTATCAACTGGACATAGTTTTTCAGGATACCGCTCCAGCCGCGATCGGAGTCGAAGATCTCACGCACCGCTTCGCCGGCCGCGCCCATGTTCTCAAGCCGACGATGCTCGAGCTCGACGCGAGTCGCGTTCTCGCCGGCCTCGGAGAAGTTGATCTCGACTTCGGTCAGCAGCGACGGATCATATTGCCAGTCGGCGCGAATCCGCCATGCCAGGACGATGCGGTTTGGCGGTTCCCACGCCAGCACTTCGCCCCAGTCGCATTCCGTCCCATCCTCGCCGGTCTCAAACCAGCGGCCTCCTGCCTTTGGCTCGATAGTCGCGCTCCTGAGCGCGGACTTGCCTATCGAGTGGGACGCCGGCCACCAACGTCCGAACCCGCTCGTGAACACTTCAAACGCCGTGGCAACCGGCACGTCCACGGTGACCGACTTGCGCACAGGCGCTGGTTTAATGATCGCCGTCATTATTTCGCTCCTTGGCTTTGTTGATCTCGTTTCGGAAGGCGTCGAGCGCGTTCCCCCACATCTGGTCGAGCCAGGCTCGCATCTCGCCAAGACCATGAGGGTCGACATGGTAGATGTTGCTGGCGCCGCGAGGCTCGGCGCGGACCAGCCGCGCCTCCCTCAGCACCTTCAGATGATGAGAGATCGCGGGCTGAGACACCGGCAGGGTTCGAGCGAGGTTCGCTACCGAACGCGGCTCTTCGGCCACAAGCTCGAATACCTTTCTGCGCGTGGGGTCGGCCAGCGCGACCATACCTGCATAATCATAAATCATGGTTTATGATAAGCACAGGTTTATGATCAAGGCAACCCCAGTTGCTTGCGAAGCAGGGCAGAGGGCAGCGTATTCTCTCCTCATTCAGGTCTCATGCTGCGCTTCCTTCAATGAGAGGAGCACTGGGGAGGAGACCGAACCCAAGCACCTCAGACACGGACTTGAATGGCCACCTCTCGACTCGTGTACGAGCATACGAGTCGATCATCTACATAACTTCATGACCTTCGTCGGGAACCGTTCGGGCTGCGCGCCGAGACCCAATGTGCCTACTGCCGGCATCCCTGCCAGACCATTTGGAGACGCTCATGGCCGACACCTCGAAAAGACTGCGCATTGCCGTGCTCTTTGGCGGACGCTCCGCCGAGCATGACGTTTCGGTGCTGTCGGCAACCAATGTCATGCGTGCGCTGGAACCCGCGAAATACGATGCCGTTCCCGTCTTCGTCACCCGCGAAGGACAATGGCTGCTGAGCAGCTTCGAGGATGGCACGCTGGCGAAACCTTCGACCGGTACAGAAGTCTGTCTGGTGCCGGGCGGACAAGGACGGGTGTTGGCGATCCCGACGAATGGCACGCCTCACGAACTGCCTGCCATCGACATCCTGTTTCCCGCCCTGCACGGCCTCCATGGCGAGGACGGCTCGGTGCAGGGGCTCGCGGAGGTGGCGCGTGTGCCGCTCGCCGGCTGCGGCATACTCGGTTCGGCCGCCGCCCTCGACAAGGACATTGCCAAGCGGCTGCTGAACGAGGCGGGCTTGCCCACCGCGCGTTCCGTCACAATCCACCACGGCGCCGCACCGGCCTTTGCGGAACTGGAGAGCGTGCTTGGTCTTCCGCTTTTCATCAAACCGGCCCGGCAGGGCTCCTCTGTCGGCGTCAGTAAGGTTTCGGCTGAAAAAGACTATGAGGCAGCGCTGACAGAAGGTTTTGGTCACGACCGCAAGCTGCTGGCCGAAGAATTCATTCGAGGCCGCGAGATCGAGTGCAGCGTGCTGGAGGATACGCAAGGCGGCCTCTTCGTTTCCCGTCCTGGCGAAATCATGCCAGCACAGAGCCACGGTTTCTACAGCTACGACGCCAAATATATCGACGAGCACGGCGCCGCGCTGAAAGTCCCGGCTGAACTGCCGCAGGAGATTGAGGGCAAGATCCGCGCGATGGCAGCAAAGGCCTTCCGTGCGGTCGGCTGCGACGGCATGGCCCGCGTTGATTTCTTCGTGACGCCTGACATGCGCGTCCTCATCAACGAGCTCAACACCATTCCCGGTTTCACCGATATCAGCATGTATTCCAAGGCGATGGCGGCAAGCGGCGTCAGCTATTCCGAAATCATCGATCGGCTGGTGGCGCACGGGCTGGCACGCGCTGGTCGATCTGCTTGATGGCGAGAGCTTGTCGGAATATCCCCAACTGAAGCGACGATCTTGCGACCGGATCTGGCTGAATAATTTGGTGCGTGGCCTATGACACTGAAGACCTTATCAACGGCCCGAAAAAGCCGACGATACGCGTTATTCGCTTCTGGCTGGAGTCGAGGAAGGCTATGTCCAAACCCTCGGGGAAGGACGATCCATCAGGCATCACAAACTTCCACGCGAAGCGTGCGATCCCATGATGAACATCCACGTCACTTGTCCGTAAGATGCGGGCACCGGGATGCTTGGCCAGAACTCCTGCGATGTGCGCGAGCAGTTCTTCCGCGCCAGTCGCATGGACTGTAGGGTCGGTGTATGTTGCGCCATCGCTCCAGACCGATGACAGCAACGCCCGCCGCTGCTGGGCGTTCTCATCAGACCAGGCAGCACAATACGAATCGATGAGAAGCGTCAAAGGCATCCTATTCCCCTAATGCGGATCACTGGCCTGACTCGGCCCATGCTTGGACAACAAAGCCCGAACGCAGCTCACCGTTAAACGGCCCGCTGGCTGACGGTAAAGCATGATCCGCCTCAGTAAGGCCGAAAGCTGCATAATGAAAATCCGCTCAGCCAGTCAGAAAGGGCCTTCTCGCAATCCAGGTCGGAGAGGTCTCCTATCCGGACTTTCCCAGAAACTGCGATAACGCGGCAAAATCATCATGTAAGTGGCCAGCTGCAATCGCCCGTTGGAAGATCGCGTCGTAAGCGTTGACGACCGAGCGGTCGATCTTGCGCGCCTCCATCAGCTCCAAGAGATGCTGGAATGCGCCGTAGTGCGGGGAGATCGACGAGAGCGTCTCGTCGTCGCTGGCAAAACGGCCAGCATTCGTCCGCTTGATGAGGTCGACGATAAGCCCGTCAACAACAGGCGCTGTTGCGGTCCACTGCCGTGCCAACTCGCCGAGGTCGATCTCTTCGGCCTGAGACACGGCGATCGCATGGAGCGCTCCGAACAGCGCGCCCCACATGAGAGCAAGCAGCGCGCTATCAAGTGCGTTTGCCCGTCCCGGTTCTTCCCCGACATGCTGGACATTGCCGCCCAACGCACGAAACATCTCCTCGTTCGCGTCGAAAGCCTGCCTTGGCCCCGAGATCAGTATCGTCCCGGCATCTGTGCCAATGAAATCCGGCGTGGCCATGATCGCGCCATCGAGATAGTTGGCTCCGTGCTCGGCAAACCATTCAGCGGCTTCGCGTGCGCCATGCGGCGTTCCCGAAGTGAGTTCCACGATCAACTTGCCGCGAATAGCTGAAGCAACGGCATCGTCGCGCAGAACCGCGCTTGCCTGGTAGTCGCTTACGTTCACGATGATAATCTCAGCCGCATTGACAGCTTCGAGGACGGACCCCGCGACAGTGGCGCCGAGCGCGGCCAGCGGTTCGGCCTTTTGTTTTGTCCTGTTCCAGACCGTCGTCCGATATCCCGACTGAAGCAGGGCGCGGGCGAGCGCCGATCCCATACGACCCGTCCCCACAACGCTGATTGAAAGCTTCATTGCAACACTCCATACCAATAGATGCCAATAGGCGCCCGGCGCCATGGTTTTGCCGTCACGGGCAGAGGTATGCTGGAGTGAATGGCGCGCACAATACGCACCTGGAGGTAAGTGGTTACCCAACGGTAAGGAGAACATCATGAGTAAGCCGACGGCCAATTGCGGCTTCGCAACCGCGATCAAGGCGATCGAAGGGAAGTGGAAAGTGGATATTCTTTGTGAGCTTGGAACGGCGTCTCGCAGGTTCGGCCGGTTGAGGCAGTCGATTCCGGCGATCAGTGAAAAGATGCTGACGCAGCAATTGCGTGAACTGGAGGCCGACGGGCTTGTGAACCGAGAAGTCTATCCGGGATCGCCGACCAAGGTCGTCTATTCGTTGACAGAAAGCGGAGCGGCGCTCAATGCTGGAGCTGAGGCATTATGCCGTTGGGGTGAGCAATTCCCTTCCGGTATCGATGCTTAACGGAACTCCACAATTTTCAGAAGTGGTTTGGTCCATGCTCAGCTGGTTGTCGGACCGTTTGAGCGCGCGGGCGCCACAGCACCGACCGATTCCCGTTCGACCAGCGGGCATTCAAGCTTGGTGATGGGATAGCGGCCCCGGCCGGGCGGTGCGGGAACTTCCAATTGCTCGATCGCCCATTGCCCCATCGCCATATGCGGCAGGATCGACGTCGTCAAAGGCGGGAACAGATGGCGGGCGATTTCCTCGTCGTCATAACCGATAACCGAAATGTCCCCGGGAATGTGCAAGCCGGCTTCCTTGAGCGCTTCGTAGCAGCCGATCGCGGTGCGGTCGTTCTGGCAGAAGATGGCGGTCGGGCGGTCCTTGAGCGCCAGCAGCTTGACGGTCGCCGCGTAACCGGCGCTCGCCGACCAGTCACCCTCGACCACCAGCTCCGCATCGAACGGGATGTCGGCCGTCGCCAGCGCCCGGCGGTAGCCCTTCAGCCGATCCTGCGCTGCCTGCATCCAGGGCTCGCCGGTGATGGTGGCGATGCGGCGGTGGCCATGGCTGATCAAGTGGCGGGTGGAACTCTGGCCGCCGGCGATCTCGCTCGGCACCACGGCGGGGAAGGCGTAGTCGGCGGTGTAGCAATTGAGCAGGATGACCGGGATGTCGAGGCCGTAGAGATAGTCGGGCGCGACGATCTCGCGCGTGAAGATGGTCATGTAGATCAGCGCCGAAATGCCCCGCTTGGTCAGCGCCGCAATGGCGCGCGGCTCCATGACGGAATCGCCCAAAGTCTGCGCAACCAAGACGACATTGCCGGCATTCCACGAGGCCTGGCGTGCCCCTTCGATGGCGACGACCGCTTCGGGGCTGGTCGCCAGTTGATCGACCGCGAAGCCGATCACCCCGTCCAGCCCCTCGAACGAGGCGACAGGGCCGCGAAGAGCAGAGAAGGCTGGTGGCGCATAGCCGAGACCCCGCGCGGCCTCGATCACCCGTTCGCGGGTCTGCTGCGACAGCCTTATGCCCGGCGTGTTGTTGAGCACGAACGAAACCGTCGCCTGCGAGCAGCCGGCGGCCCTGGCGATGTCCGTCATGGTGACGCGACCCTTGGGGTTTTTCGCAGGGGCCTTTCGGGGCTTGGAGACCTCAGGCGCAGGATCACGCAGATCCGTCGGTTCGTTCATGGCATTGTGTTCCAAATTCCCGGCCTGGCTGATCAGAGGTCGCCTTGGACGTCGTTAAATACGGCAGCACGGCCCCGTGCTTCGCGTTTATAAAACAAGCACTCGATTAATCATTATTACCAGTCCTGGCAACCGAATGGCTATCAGCGCGAAGAGAGCAATGTGAGATACACGCGGTCTTGAAGGGCGGATTCCTCACTTCTCGCGCCATGCGGCAGGCAGCCATTTCGTCAGCGACACCAGGTTCCAAGCAGAAGACTAATACTATTTACTAATAGTCGTAAGCGTTTTAAAGTCAATTTGTCATGCCGGCCCGGGGTCGAACGGGCATGACGGGAAGCAGGCGTGTGGCGCGGCATCCGCGGCTCTTGGACCGGCAAAGCAACGCCACGCAATTACAGAAATGTCAGACAAATCCGACTATACGAACAGCCAATGAGTCTCTAAAGTCCAAAATCGCGGCTGGAATGGCGCCGTTCTTTCGCTGCCAGCACCCCTTGAGGAGGAGGGCGTCCAAGCCGCATTCGACAAAGTTCAGATCAGCGAAAATGACTGAATCAAACGGGAGGTTGAACATGAAATCTGTAATACGAAATGCGTCCGTCGCCGCCGCGGCTTTGGCTCTCGGCCTGTCCATCACGGCAATTGCACGCGCCCAGGACAAACCGACGCTGGCCTTCGTCGTCAACGGCGCTTCCGATTTCTGGAAGGCGGCCGAAGCCGGCGTCAAGAAGGCGCAGGGCGAATTGCCCGACTACGATCTGCAGCTCAAATATCCGGAGCAGTCGTCGGTCGCCATCCAGCAACGGCTGATGGACGATCTGGTGACGGCCGGCGTCAAGGCCATCATGGTTTCGGCAGTCGACCCCAAGACCTCGACCGACGGGCTGAACAAGATCGCCTCGGAGACGGCGCTGTTCACCACCGACAGCGATGCGCCGCAGACCAAGCGGGTCGCCTATATCGGCTCGTCCAATATCGACGCCGGCAAGCAGGCGGCAGAGATCGCCAAGAAGGCGATGCCTGACGGCGGCAAATGCCTCGGTTTCGTCGGCCTGCTCGGCGCCGACAATGCCAAGGAGCGCATCGAAGGCATGAAGGAAGGGCTCGCCGGCAGCAAGATCGAGCTGATCGACGTTCGTGGCGACGACATCGACCAGGCCCGCGCCAAGAAGAACGTCGAGGACGCGCTGGTCGCCAGCCCCGACGTCACCTGCATGGTCGGCTTCTACTCCTACAACACGCCGCGCATCTATGAAGCGCTGCGCGACGCCGGCAAGCTCGGCCAGATCACGGTCGTCGGCTTCGACGACGATCCGATCACGCTGGGCGGCGTCAAGGAAGGCACCGTTGCCGCCACCGTTGTGCAGCAGCCCTTCGAATGGGCCTACCAGGGCATGAAGCTGATGGCCGCCTATCTCAAGGGCGACAAATCGGGCGTTCCCGCCGACGGGCTGATCATCGTGCCGACCAAGATCATCGGCAAGGACGACGTCGACGCCTATGCCGCCAATCTGAAGACAATGGCGGGTAAATAATCGGCGTTGGCGCTGCCCCTCATCCGCCTGCCGGCACCTTCTCCGGTGAACAACGGGGAGAAGCGACAAGCTCCAGCGCTGGCGATCCCCCTCTCCCCGTTCTTCACGGGGAGAGGGTAAGGGTGAGGGGCAGCGCGACGCTGTTGTTGACGGGCCTCGCCAGGCCCGTCAGTCTGTGGCCCACCGGCTGCTGTCAGGCATGATGAATTATTCCGACGCATCCATCAGCGCATCCACGATTGCCCCGTTCCTCAGTCTCGAGGACGTGCGCAAGACCTACCCCGGCGTGGTTGCGCTGGACGGGTTTTCGATGGACGTCAGGCCCGGCGAGGTCATCGGCCTCGTCGGCGAAAACGGCGCCGGCAAGTCGACGCTGATGAAGATACTCGGCGGCGTGACCACCCCCGACACCGGCACGATTATCGTCGACGGCGTCGCCCATGACGGGCTGACGGTCGAAGCCAGCATCGGTTCCGGCATCGCCTTCGTCCACCAGGAACTCAACCTGTTCGAAAACCTCGACGTTGCCGCCAACATCTTTTTCGGCCGTGAGCCGTTGCGCGCCGGGCCGCTCAAGCTGGTCGACCGCGCCAGGCTGCGCGCGCTGTCGGCGCCGCTGCTCAAACGCGTGGGCGCCAATTTTTCCGCCGACACGCCGGTATCGGCCCTGTCGCTTGCCCAGCAGCAGATGGTCGAAATCGCCAAGGCGCTGTCGATCGAGGCGCGGCTGGTCATCCTCGACGAGCCGACATCGAGCCTGCCCCTTGCCGAAACCGACAAGCTGCTCGATGTCATCAGGGCGCTGAAGGCGGAGGGCATCAGCGTCATCTTCATCTCGCACCGCCTTCACGAGGTCGAGCGGGTCGCCGATCGCGTTGTCGTGCTGAGGGACGGCATGCTTGCCGGCACGCTGCCGAAGAACGCCATCAATCACGACCAGATGGTCAAGCTGATGATCGGACGCATGCTGAAGGAGAGGGAGAAGGCCGCAGAATCGGCGCGCCCGCCCGGCACCGTCGCCCTGTCGGCCAAGGCCGTTCGCACCAGCGCCTATCCCGATCGGCCGGTCGATCTCGGCGTCAGGCATGGCGAAATCCTCGGGCTGGCGGGTCTTGTCGGCTCCGGCCGCACCGAGCTGGCGCGCGTGCTTTTCGGTATCGAGAAGAGCCTAGGCGGTGCGCTCCAGCTTGATGGAACAGATCTGGTCCTTGGTTCGGCTGCGGACGCGGTCGCCAGCGGTATCTTCCTCGTCCCGGAAGACCGCAAGCTGACCGGCGTCCTGCTCGACCTGTCGATTGCCCAGAATATTTCGCTCCCCAATCTGCCGGCGCATGCCCGGCGGTTCCTGGTTTCTGCCGGCGCCGAAGCCGTCACCGCCGAGAAGCAGAAACGCAATCTCGGCATCAAGGCGCCCTCGGTGGCGACGCGCACCGGCACGCTGTCCGGCGGCAACCAGCAAAAGGTGGTGCTTGCCAAATGGCTGGCCATGCACCCCAAGGTGATGATCCTCGATGAGCCGACACGCGGCATCGATATCGGCGCCAAGGCCGAAATCTACGGGCTGATGCGGGCGCTGGCCGATGCCGGCGTCGCCGTGCTGATGATCTCGAGCGACATGGAGGAGGTGATCGGCGTCTCCGACCGCATCGCCGTCATGCATGAGGGCCAGATCTCAGGCATTCTCGACAAGGAGCAATTCAGCCAGGAAAACGTGCTGCTGCTGGCGGTTGGCAAACAGCCGAAATAGCTTTTTGTTTTGGCGCGGGTTCTAGGCAGGCATTGGGAGAAGACGATGAGCAAGAAAGATCTCGGCCTGCTGATCCTGATCCTTGTGGTGGGAGCGGTGGTGGCGATCATCAATCCGCGTTTCCTGCTGCCGATCAACCTCGCCAACACGTCGAACCTGATCGGGCTGTTCGGCATCCTGGCGATCGGCCAGGCCTTCGTCATCATCACCGGCGGCATCGAATTGTCGGTCGGCTCGGTGGTCGCGCTGCTCGGCGTCCTGTTCGTCGATTTCATCGCGACGCGCGGCATGGCATGGCCGGTGGCGCTGCCGCTGATCCTCGTGCTCGGCGGCCTCATCGGGCTGGCACATGGCTGGCTGATCACGCGGCTCAAATTGCAGCCCTTCGTGGTGACGCTCTGCGGCCTGCTGATCTACCGCGGCGTGGCGCGGTTCTACACAGCCGACGGCACCGCCGGGTTCGCCTTCGGACAGAACTTTCCGGAGCTCGAGTTCCTGACAGCGGGGCGATCCTATGGCGTGCCAAACAGCTTCATCGCGCTGATCGTCATCGCAATCGTGACGTGGGTGGTGCTGCACCGCTCGGTGTTCGGGCGCTACCTCTATGCCATCGGCAAAAACGAGGAGGCGGCGAAATATTCCGGCATCCGCACCGGTCGCGTCGTCATCGCCGCCTATGTCATCTGCGGTGTGCTGACGGCGCTGTCGGCGATCTACTTCGCCATGTACACGCGCTCGATCTCGCCGGCGAGCCACGGTCAGTTCTACGAACTCTACGCCATTGCCGCAGCCGTGCTCGGCGGCTTCTCGCTGCGCGGCGGCGAGGGCTCGCTGATCGGCGTCATCCTCGGCACGGTCTTGCTGCAGGAGCTGCAAAACCTCGTCAACCTGCTCGGCATCCCCTCCTCGCTCAACTTCGCGGTGATGGGCGGAGTGATCCTCATCGGCGTGCTGGTCGACCAGCAATGGGGCGTGTTCCGGGAGCGGCGACTGATGCTGGGGGCAGCCCGCAAGGGCGCGACAGGTGCCGCCGCGGAATAGTTGCACCGCCTCGTCCTTCTCCCCTTGTGGGAGAAGGTGGATCGGCGCGTAGCGCCGAGACGGAAGAGGGGTGTTGGACGGATCGCTGGCGATGCCAAGCTGGAGCACCCCTCATCCGACCGCTTCGCGGCCACCTTCTCCCACAAGGGGAGAAGGTAAGGGGCAGCCTAGATCAGGCCCGACATGTCGGAGAAGGCCATCGCCTTGCGCAGCACATCGGCGAAGCGCTCGCCGGCTGCCTCGCGTGGGCCGCTATTGTCGATCGAGGTGACGCCTGGCCCGGACAGCGCCACATTGGCGCTGCGCGCCAGGCGCGCCAGCACCTCGCCGCGCGACTCGCGGCCGCGCATGGCCAATCGCTCGGCCAGGATTTCCGGTGAAGCGGTGATCTCGACGATGGCGAGATTTGCGTAACGCTCGCGTAGAACCGGGATAATGGCGCGGGAGACATTGGCAATGGCGACGCGTCCATTGGCGACCGACCAGTCGACTTCAGCCGGAATGCCGTAGCGCAAACCATGCGCCTCCCAGGAGATGGCGAAGGCGCCATCCGCCTCGGCCTCGACAAAGGCCGCATCGGCCAACGTGTCGTGATCCTCGCTTGTCGTGTCGCTCGGCCGGGTGATGACCCGGCGCACGAACTCCAGCCTTGTCTCGTCAGCGAAGCGGGTGCGGGCATAGCCGATCACCGTGTCCTTGCCGGCGCCGCTCGGCCCGACAACGGCGACAAAGACACCGTCGCGGATCGGAAACGCCGCGGCCGACAACTCACGCTCGATCAACGCCGACGCCATCATGCGACCCGGCGTCCCTGCCGCCAGACCGTGCGGACGACCGGGACATGGTCGTCGAGACGTACACGCACCAGATCGGCGCGCCGGCCCTGCTCGATGACGCCACGGTCGGTTAGGCCGACTGCCTCGGCCGGGTTCTTCGAGACCATCGCCACCGCCTGAGGCAGGGAAATGCCGTCGACCACGTCGCCGAGAAAAAAGGCCGACTGGATCAGGCTGAAGGGAATGTAGTCGGACGACAGTATGTCGAGCAGCCCGTCGCCGGCGAGTGTGCGGGCTGAAACGTTTCCAGAATGCGAGGCGCCGCGCATGACATTCGGCGCGCCCATCAGCACGCCAAGCCCTGCTTCTTTCGAGGCCCTGGCGGCTTCTTCTGTAGTTGGGAACTCGGCGACGCGGACACCCTGCTCGATCGCTTCGTCGACATGGCCTGTCGTGGCGTCGTCATGGCTGGCGAGCACGATGCCGCGCTGATGGCAGGCGGCGGCGATGAAGGCGCGGTTCGGGCCGGAATTCGTCGCCGATTCCGCCATCCGCTTCTCGCAAAATTGCTGGAATTCGCGATCCGTCAGCTTCAGCTTGCGCTGGTAGTAATAGGCATAGGTTTCCAAGTCGACGAACTGGCGCTGTCCCGGCGCATGGTCCATCAGCGACGCCAGCTTGATCCTGTCATCGCCGTCGAAATGGGCGAAGGCTGCGAGGCAATCCGGCGCCGAAACCTCGCAGCGCAGATGGATGAAATGATCGGCCCGCAGCCGGTCCTGCTGGACGCTGTCCTCGATCGCATCGGCCAGCTTGCGCATGTCGGCCGAATTCATGTCGGCATCGTCGTCCATGCCGACGCGCAAGGCATCGAGCACGGTGGTGATGCCGGCGGTCGCCACCTGCGCGTCGTGAGCGAGCACCGCGGCGATCGGGTTCCAGCGCACCTTCGGCCGCGGCGCGTAATGGCCTTCGAGGTGGTCGGTGTGAAGCTCGACCAGTCCGGGGATGATGAAATCGCCGCCCATGTCCTCGCCGGTCCGGCCGGCACCGGCATCGATCCCGGTGATCAAGCCGTCGCGCAGCACGATCGATCCTTCGACGATCTCGTCGGCAAGCACGATGCGGGCATTGTTGAGAACGGTCTCGGCGGTCATTTCAGGCAGTCCTTGGAGCATTTTGCAGCCAATTGGAATCGATTGGCATCGCACAAATGCGGTTAAAACAAACAGTCATCTCAGGCAGTTTTTCTAGCCGGGCGGCGCCCGAGCGCGTGATGGGAAAGCACCATGAACGGGGCGCCAGGTTCGGTTTCGACAAACAGGGTCAGCGCGTCCACCGGCACCGGCTTTTGCAGGACGTGCGCAAACAGGCTGTCGATTGCTAAGCGAAGACGAGGGCTTTCCTGTGGCGAGGCCCGGCCGGACAGCGTCATATGGAAACGAAAGGTCTCGAAGACATAGGGGTAGCCCCATTGGCAGAGATTGCGGAATTCAGCCGGCTTCAGCGAATCCGGGCTGCGCCGCTCGATTTCCGCCTCGCTCAGCGGCGCGCGAAAACGGTCGAAGTCGCGCACCACGTCATCGGCGAAGCGGTTGAGCGCCGGCAGTGGTCCTTCCGGCACCAGTGCGAAGAAGCCGTCGATCTGGCTGACGACCAGCCGTGGGATGGTCACCACCGGCGTCGCCTCGGCAAAATCGTCGAGCGCCGCGCGAAGCGAGGCTTCCGTCTCGTTCGGGGCTAGCCGGAAGGGCGCCTTCAGCGTCGCATGGAAGCCGTAGCGGCGCGCCGAAGCGGTGTGGAAGGCGACTTCCGCCGCCGACAGCTCGCCCACGGCCTCGACCGGCCTTGTGGCGGCGCCGAATGGGTCGCGGCCGAGCCAATTGGCGGCGATCCGCGCCAGCGGTTCGTCCTGCCGGGGGGTGAAATAGATCGCGTAGCGCATCGAAGTTCCTCGTCAACACCCGCTGCCATAGGCGATTTGCATGACGAAATGACGAAGCTGATGATCGCTCCTGATAACAAAGTTGTTCAGGCGGGTCATTAGCCGACGATTTTTTCGCTTTGGGCCAGTTTGCCGGCCCGGAAGAGCCGCGCGATCAGCTCTTCATCAGCCATTCGTGCTCGGGCGCGTTGTGGAACTTCCACGTCCGCTTCGGCCCGGCCATGACATTGAGATAATAGAGGTCGTAGCCATGGCAGGCGGCGCAAGGGTGATAGCCCTTTGGCACCAGCACGACATCGCCGTCCTCGATCGCCATCGCCTCATCGAGCGAACGAGCGCCATTCCTGTCGGCATCCGTGTAGACGCGCTGGAAGGCGAAGCCCTGTGGCGGGTTGAGCCGGTGATAGTAGGTCTCCTCGAGATAGGACTCATCAGGCAGATTGTCCTGGTCATGCTTGTGCGGCGGGTAGCTCGAGGTGTGGCCGCCGGGCGTGATGACCTCGACCACCAGCAAGGAATCGGCCGGCTTGCCTTCCGGCAGGATGTTGGTGACATAGCGCGTGTTGGTGCCCTTGCCGCGAACCTCCTGGCCGAGATCCTTCGGCGCAATGACGCGGACGGGCAGGCCGCCGCCAAGCCCCGGCGCCGAGCAGACGGCGAGTTCGAGATCGGTGTCGGCAGTTACCGACCAGTCAGAGCCCTGCGGCACATAGACCGACCACGGCTTGCCTTCGAAGGGCGACATGCGTTCGCCGAGCAGGCCGAGATCCTTGTCGCCGGCCCTAGCCTTGCCCTTGCCGGTGACGAACACCAGGCAGACTTCGCAGTTCGCGGTCTGCCCGGAGGCTGCCTCACCGGGCCGCAGCCGATGCAGATCGAAACCGACATAGGTCCAGCCGGCGCTTTGCGGCGTCACATGGGCGACGCGGCCGTGGCCCTTATCGGCTTTGACGAGCAGTTTCGACATTGTGTCTCTCCTATCGCAAATCTTCGAGATTGGCCGAAGCCCCAACTTCGTCATCCTAGGGCGTAGCAGGAGCGAAGCTCCGTCGCGAAGACCCTAGGATCCATGCCGTAACCTCAGTCCAAGAGCGCAGCGGAACGGAATTCTGCACCGTAGCGGCCGTTTTGATGTCACGGCATGGATCCTGGGGTCTGCGCCGCGTCGCTTCGCTCCTTGCTCCGCCCCAGGATGACGAAGCGAGAGGCGTTTCAGCTAAATCTTCAACGCAGGCGATCCGTCATGGGCGCAGTGCCCGACCCGTAAGCCTTGAGCGCCATGGACTGCTTTATTCCTTCGGCTCGACCGGAGGCTTCGCCTCGTCGGCCGGCTTGTAGAGATAGAAGAACTGCCACACGGCATAGCCGGTGAAGCCGAGCGCGATCGTGCCCCAGAATGGTGCGCCGGTGGCAAACTCGACCACGGCCCACACCAGGCAGACCGCGACGATGGCAACGCGCCGCCACAGGGGCCGGAAGAACGGATGCTCAGAGTCCTTCATCGGATCAACCCCCGCATCGGATCAGCCATTTGCCGGGAATAGTGCATTCAAGCATTGGGGAAGCCCTGTGTTTCAACCGTGTAGCCTGCGGCCGTCATCACCCGCATCAATTCCTTGTAGCCGACTTGCGCCATCTTGAGCGGCGGATTTTTTCTGGGGTCCTGCTCGGCCTCGACCACGAACCAGCCTTCATAGCCGTAGTTCGCCAGCCTTTCCACAATGGCGCCAAAATCCAGCGAGCCATCTCCCGGGACCGTGAAGGCGCCGAGCGCCACGGCATCGAGGAAGGATTGCTTCTGGCGGTCGAGTTTCTCGATCACCCCCATGCGCACGTCCTTCACATGCACGTGGTTGATGCGCCGGTGATGATTGTCGATGGCGCGCAGCACGTCACCGCCGGCAAAAGCCAGGTGGCCCGCATCGAGCAGCAAGGGAATGCCTTCGCCCGAGTACCGCATGAAGGCATCGAGTTCGGGCTCGGTCTCGACGACCGCCGCCATATGATGGTGGTAGGAGAGTGGCATGCCTTGCTCGGCGCACCATTCGCCGAACTCGGTGAGGCGCCTCGCATAGGCTTTCATCTCGTCGTCCGAAAGCTTGGGCTTGGTGGCGAGCGGCTTCGAGCGATCACCCTGGATGGAGCGGCCGACCTCGCCATAGACGATGCAGGGCGCGTTCACTGCCTTGAACAGATCGATCATCGGCTGGATGCGATCCTTATTCCTGGCCATGTCTTCGTCGACCAGCGTGCCGGAGAACCAGCCGCCGCAAAGCGTGACGTCGGCCTCTTTCAGGATCGGCAGCATGATCTCCGGATCGCTGGGAAAACGGCGGCCCATTTCCATGCCGGTGAAGCCTGCCGAGCGCGACTGCGCCAGGCATTCCTCCAGCGACACATCATCGCTGAGTTCCGCAAGATCGTCGTTCCACCATGCAATGGGGGACATGCCCAGTTTGGCTCTCAAGTCGTTACTCCAGTTCAGGCCTTAGGATCAGCTTCACGGACGGCTTAAGGCCGCCCGCTCAGCGCTTCCTCGTATTTCTTGCGCGCCGCGTTCACTTGCGGGCGCACCGAGACTTCCGGCACGGCGACATCCCACCAGCTTCCACCGGCTTCGGTCGAGACCAGCGGGTCGGTGTCGATGACAACCACAGTGGTCCTGGTATTCTTCTTCGCTTGCGCCAGCGCCGTTTCCAGCCCGGCGATCGACGAGACTTTCTCGGCGATCGCACCAAGGCTCGCGGCATGCGCGGCGAAGTCGATATCAGGCAGAACCTCGTGGCGTGCGTCCTTCAAGAGATTGTTGAAGTTGGCGCCGCCGGTCGCCATCTGCAGCCGGTTGATGCAGCCATAGCCTCGGTTGTCGAGCAGCACGATGGTCAGCTTGAGGCCGAGCATGACAGACGTTGCGATCTCGGAATTGAGCATCAGATAGGAGCCATCGCCAATCATCACGACGACCTCCTCGTCGGGCTTGGCCATTTTGACGCCAAGCCCGCCTGCGATCTCGTAACCCATGGTCGAGAAGCCGTATTCGGCATGGTAGGAGCCGGGCGCCCCCGCCTGCCAGAGCTTGTGCAATTCGCCGGGCAGGCCGCCGGCGGCATGAAGCAGCGTCACACCGGCGCCCATGGCGCGCTGCACGGCACCGATCACCTGCGCGTCGGAGGGATAGGCGGCATTGGTCGACGCCGTCACCTTGTCGGCATCGGCCTGCCAATCCTTCTTGCCCCTGGCCGCATTGTCGGTCCAGGCAGGAGGCGCCTTCCAGCCCTTCAGCGCCGCACCGAGCTCGGCGAGCCCTTCCGCGGCATCGGTGACGAGCGGCAGCGCCTGGTGCTTTCCCGCATCGAAAGGCTGGACGTTGAGGCCGATGATGGTTTTGCCGGAATTCTTGAACAGCGCCCACGAACCGGTGGTGAAATCCTGCAGCCTGGTGCCGACGGCAAGCACGACGTCGGCTTCTTCCGCCAGCCGGTTGGCAGCCGAAGTGCCGGTGACGCCGACCGCCGCCATGTTGAGCGGATGATCGTCCGGCAGCGAGGATTTGCCGCCCTGCGTCTCACAGACAGGGATACCGGCGCCTTGCACCAGCTTCGCCAATTCACCCGACGCCTGCGAATAGAGCACGCCACCGCCGGCAATCACCAATGGCTTAGTCGCCCCCTTCAGCGCTGCCACCGCGGCCGCCAGCTCCTGGCGGTCCGGACGCGGCCGTCGCTGATGCCAGACCCGTTCGGCAAAGAAGCTCTCGGGGTAATCATAAGCCTCGGCCTGCACGTCCTGGCAGAGCGCCAGCGTCACCGGTCCGCATTCAGCCGGATCGGTGAGCACCTGCATGGCACGGTTCAGCGCCGGGATGATCTGCTCGGGCCGGGTGATGCGGTCGAAATAGCGTGACACCGGCCGAAAGCAGTCATTGACCGTCGCGGTGCCGTCGGAGAAATCCTCTGCCTGCTGCAGGACGGGGTCGGGGATGCGATGGGCGAAGACGTCGCCGGGGAGAAACAGGACGGGCAACCTGTTTACATGCGCGAGTGCCGCCGCCGTCACCATGTTGAGCGCGCCGGGGCCGATCGAGCTGGTCGCCGCCATGAAGCGGCGGCGAAAATTGGCCTTGGCATAGGCGATCGCCGCATGCGCCATCGCCTGCTCGTTATGGGCGCGGAAGGTCGGCAATTCGTCGCGCATCTGATAGAGCGCCTCGCCGACGCCGGCGACATTGCCATGGCCGAAGATCGCCCAGACACCGCCGAAGATCGGCATTTTCTTGCCGTCGATCTCGGTCATCTGGCGAGCAAGAAAGCGGGTCAGCGCCTGCGCCATCGTCAGGCGGATTGTCTTGGTCATCTTGTTTTCCTCCGCAGTCCTTATGCCGCGCCTTCTTATGCTGCTTTGCGGCCGCGCGCGGCAAGCCATGCCTCGGTCAGTCTCTCGAAGCGCGACGCCATGTCGGCCACCGCCTCCTCATCCGACATCTTGCCGGCAAGCCATTGTTCGGCAGCGTTGATGAAGATGGTGCGACCGACGGCGAAGCCCTTGACGATGGGCGCCTTGGCGGTGGCAGCGAAGGCCGCTTCCAATTCGTCCTGTGGCGCTTCCAGGCCGAGCAGCACAATCCCGCGGCACCATGGGTCGTTCTTCAGGATCACCGCCTCGATCTTTGCCCAAGCCCCGGCTGAAGCCTGCGGTTCGAGCTTCCACCAGTCAGGCTTGATGCCAAGGGCGTAGAGTTCCTCGAGCGCGCGCGGGATCGTCGTGTCGTCGAGCTTGCCGTGCTTGCCGGCAATGATCTCGATGAGAAGTTCCCTGCCCACTTTCCGCGCGGCCTCGAACAGGCTTTTGAGCTTCTGCTGCTGCTCGGTTTTCAGCGTCTCCGGGTCGTCGGGGTGATAGAAGCATAGGCACTTGATGCAATGGTCGACCGGCCACTCGATCAATTGCGAGCCGATGTCCTGCGAGAATTCGAAACGAAGCGGCCGCGATCCCGGCAGCTCGACCGGCCGGCCGAGCCAGGCGAAGGAATGGCGGGCGAATTCGAACATCGCCTCGCGGCCGTATTTCTCGTCGAGCAGCATGCCGTAGCCGGCACGGCCGGCGGCAACCCTTGCCGCCGCCTTGACCGTCAGCACCTTGAAATCATGGATGCGCGATGGGTCGGCACCGGCTTTCGCGGCGACATCGTCAAGCTGGATACGGTGGTCGCAGGCCAGCGCCATCAGCGAGGGAATGTCGCGCCTGCGCGTCGTCGCCCAATGGACATGGTTGATCGCCTCGTCCTTGCGCAGCGCCAAGTGCCTGCTGCCGTTCTTCAGGAAGAACTGCAATTCCTCGAAGGTCGGGTATTCCGGAGCGCAGAGCAGCCGCGACACCGCGAAGGCGCCGCAGGCATTGGCCCAGGTGGCCGCCGTCTCAAGGCTTTCCTCGCCGAGCCAGCCGCGCAGGAAGCCCGACATGAAGGCATCGCCGGCACCGAGCACATTGTAGACCTCGATCGGAAAGCCCTTGCCGACAATGCCGTCTTCGAGATCGTCGCTGATCGGCCCGTCATAGACGATGCAGCCCATGGCGCCGCGCTTCAAGACGATGGTCGCCTTGGACAGCGAGCGGATCGTCTTCAACGCGCTCAGGCAATCGTCGGCGCCGGAGGCGATCATGATCTCTTCTTCGGTGCCGACGATCAGGTCGCAATCGGGCAGCACCGTCTTCAGCTGGGCGGAGACCCGGTCGGATTTCACGTAGCGTTCGAACCCTTCGGCATGGCCGGCAAGGCCCCAGAGATTGGGCCGATAGTCGATGTCGAACACCACCTTGCCGCCCTTGGCCTTGATAGTGCGGATCGCCTTGCGCTGCGCGGCATCGCTGTTGGGCCGCGAAAAATGCGTGCCGGTGACGACGATGGCACGCGCCGAAGCGATGAACGCTTCGTCGATATCGTCTTCCGAAAGTGCCATGTCGGCGCAGTCGCTGCGATAGAAAATCATCGGCGAGACGCCTTCCTCCTCGACCGACAACAGCACCAGCGCGGTCAGCCGGTCGGGGTCGGTCTTGAGGCCGTCGACGGAGACGCCCTCGCGTGTCAGCTGCTCGCGGATGAAGCGGCCCATCTGCTCGTTGCCGACGCGGGTGAGCAGCGCCGAGCGCAAGCCGAGCCTCGCCGTGCCGACCGAAATGTTGGCCGGACAGCCGCCGACCGACTTGGCAAAGGAGGTGATGTCCTCCAGGCGGGAGCCGATCTGCTGGCCGTAGAGGTCGACGGAGGCGCGACCGATGGTGATAACATCGAGCGGCGCATGTTTCGCGTCCACGGCTTCGCCCATTCGAACCTCCCATCGGCCTTGTTGTCTTGGGGTACACGCGCGAGCGGCAGCGTGGCGCCGGCAATATGAAATAATAATTCCAATCCATAGTCAATATGGAACGCGCGTTCCTTTGCTGAAAAGTGCTGACGCGATGGCCGCCTAGGCCTTGCGCTTGCGGCCGGTATCGCGCCGCTTCTCGCCAACCGCGACGGTCAGCGCCATGGCCAGCGCCATGGTCGCCGACAGCGAGCGGAAGCCGGCGAAATCGGCTTCGGCGACCTCGAACCAGACCTTGGCGAACTGGGCGAGCGGCGAGAACGAGCTGTCGGTGATCGCCACGATCGGCACGCCTTGCTCGGAGATGACGCGCGCCTCCTCGATGGCCGCCGGGGCATAGGGTGAGAAACTGATGGCGATGACGGCATCCCTGGGCGAGGCAAAGCCGATCATCTCGGCGTTGAGTCCGGCGGCCGATTCGATCAGCTGGTTGCGGATCTTGAGCTTGCCCAGCGCATAGGCGATGTAGGAGGCGACCGGATAGGAGCGGCGCTTGGCCAGCACATAGATGGTCTCCGCCTTCGCCAGCAAGGCGATAGCATCTTCGAAATGCTCTTCGTTCAACCTGCCTGAAATATCGTTGAGCGAGGTGCTGGCCGCGGCGACGAAGCCGTCGAAGATCGCCCGGTGACCGGCGCCTTCCTCGGCCTTGGCGCGCAATGCCGCCAGCCTTTCATCATAGGACGAATTGCGCTCACGCAGGCGCTCGCGAAACACCAGCTGCAGGCTGGTGAAGCCGTCGAAGCCGAGCTGCTGGGCAAAGCGGATCAGGGTCGAAGGCTGAACGCCGGCGGAGGCGGCGATGCTGGCGGCGGTGCCGAAGGCAATATCGTCGGGATTGTCGAGCGCATAGGCGGCGATCTGCGCGATACGCTTGGGCAGGCTATGGCGCCGTTCCAGGATCGTCGTACGCAGCGTCTCGAAATCGCGGGGCACCCGTTCGTCCATCGTCGCTCCGCCTAGGCCCATCAGTCGATGCTGTGTGCCCCATCATAGCGAGCCTGTGCAAGAAGGCCATAAAAAATGAGGCATGCGTTCCATTTCTGGATAAAATGGACTAATTCATCCACGCAAATCTTCCTGACAGCGGAGACAAGGGAATGGTCGGAGTCGGTCTTATCGGCACAGGCTTCATGGGCAAGTGCCACGCCATCGCCTGGAACGCGGTCGGCACTGTCTTTTCCGACGTGGCCAAACCAAGGCTGGTCCATCTCGGCGAGGTCGACGAGGAGCTTGCCAAGCGCCGTGCCACCGAATTCGGCTTCGCCAAGGGTTCCGGTGACTGGCGCGCCGTCGTTAACGACCCCGAGGTCGATATCGTCTCGTTGACGACGCCAAACCAGTTCCATCCGGAAATGGCCATCGCCATCCTCGAAGCCGGCAAGCATCTATGGTGCGAAAAACCGATGGCGCCGGGCTTCGCAGAAGCCGAAGCCATGGCGGCAGCAGCGAAAAAATCCGGCAAGGTGGCAGCCCTCGGCTACAACTACATCCAGAACCCCGCGATCCGCCATATCGGTGCGCTGCTCGACGAAAAGATCATCGGCGAGGTCAACCATCTGCGCATCGAGATGGACGAGGATTTCATGGCCGATCCAGAGGCGCTGTTCTTCTGGAAGCACGAGGCGGCGTCCGGCTACGGCGCGCTCGACGATTTCGCGGTGCATCCGCTGTCGCTGGTCGCCGTGCTGTTCGGCCGCGTCGCCCGCGTCATGTGCGACATGGCAAAACCCTATGCCGATCGCCGCGTCGCTTCAGGCGGGCGCCGCACGGTCGAGACCTATGACATCGCCAGCGTGCTGATGCACCTCGAAAACGGCGTTGCCGGCACCTTGCTGGCCAACCGTTCGGCCTGGGGCCGCAAGGGCCGGATCGCTATCCAGATCTTCGGCTCGAAGGGCTCGATCCTGTACGATCAGGAGCGGATGAACGAGTTCCAGCTCTATCTCACCGCCGACCGGCCGACCGAGCAGGGTTACCGAACCATCCTGGTGGCGCCGCACCACAGACCTTACGACGCCTTCCTGCCGGCACCCGGCCACGGTCTCGGCTTCAACGATCTCAAGATCATCGAATGCCGAGAACTGCTGACTAGGCTCGCCGGCAAGCCGGCGCGCATCATCGATTTCGACGAAGGCCTGGAGATCGAGCGCACCGTGCATGCCATGGCGCGCTCGTTCGAGGAACAGCGCTGGTTGGATGTTAGGTAGCGCGGGCGTTGGCTCCCCTTCTCCCCTTGTGGGAGAAGGTGGCCGAGCGAAGCTCGGTCGGATGAGGGGTGTTGGACGGATCGCTACTTTGATGTCTTAAGAGCTTAAAATCATTCGATATCTTAACGTCTCGTTTCTTCCAACACCCCTCATCCGGCTCGGCGCTTCGCGCCGATCCACCTTCTCCCACAAGGGGAGAAGGGGAAAGCGTCAAGCGGCTCCCGGGCGGCTGGCGACCAGGGCGCGTCGCGCCGACCGGCGTTGCTCGACCGCGTCGGCAAGGCCGTGCAGCACCGTTTCGGTGGTTGCCCAGTCGATGCAGCCATCGGTGATGCTCTGGCCGTAGACGAGCGGCTTGCCGGGCATGACGTCCTGCCGGCCGGCAACGAGGTTGCTCTCGATCATGACGCCGATAATGCGCTCGTCGCCTGCCGCGACTTGGCCCGCCACGTCGGCCGCTACCTTCGGTTGGTTCTCTGGCTTCTTGTTGCTGTTGGCGTGGCTGACATCGATCATCAGCCGGGGCGCGACACCGATCCGGGCGAGTTCCGCACTGGCGGCGGCGACGCTTGCCGCGTCATAATTGGACTGAATGCCGCCGCGCAGGATGACGTGGCAGTCCTCGTTGCCGGTGGTCGTCGCGATGGCGCTGCGCCCGCCCTTCGTCACCGCCAAGAAATGATGCGGCTGGGCAGCGGATTTCACCGCCTCGGCGGCGATCCGCAAATTGCCGTCGGTGCCGTTCTTGAAGCCGACCGGGCAGGACAGGCCGGATGCGAGTTCGCGATGGATCTGGCTCTCGGTCGTGCGCGCGCCGATCGCGCCCCAGGCGACGAGGTCGGCAATGTATTGCGGGGTGGCCATGTCGAGGAATTCGGTCGCTGCCGGCAGGCCGAGATTGTTGACGGCGGAGAGCACATTGCGCGCCATCCTCAGTCCTTTGTCGATGTTGAAGCTGCCGTCCAGGTCGGGATCGTTGATCAAGCCTTTCCAGCCGACCGTCGTGCGCGGCTTCTCGAAATACACGCGCATCACGATCTCCAGCCGATCGGATAGGCTTTCGCGCAGCGATGCCAGGCGGCTGGCATAGTCTACGGCGGCGGCCGGGTCGTGGATCGAGCAGGGGCCGACGACGACGATCAGCCGATCGTCAGTGCCGGTCAGCACGGCGTGGATAGCGTTGCGCGACGCGGTCACGGTGCGCGTCGCCGTCAGCGTGCGCGGTATCTCCCGCATCACCTGGTCCGGCGTACTCAGTTCCCTTATTTCCTTGACCCGAAGATCATCTGTGGTGGTCAACACGGCTCTCTGCTCCTGATTGGGAGACCTGCCGGCTGAAACAAAAAAGCCGCCAGGTCTGGCGGCTGTTCGGATTTTGATGCTGCAATCTTCAGATCGAGCGCAATCCTCCCGCCGCCAGCGAGTTCCTAAAGTACCAATAGGTGGCGGTCAGGTTGATCATGGGGCTCATATAGTCGAAGCCGTGGCGATTGTCACGTGTCTGATGAGGAGGAGGTCTACTCCAGCCCATTCGCGATTGGCTGAAGCCTTCCGAACTTCGTCATCCTAGGGCGAAGCAGGAGCGAAGCTCCGTCGCGGAGACCCTGGGATCCATTCCGTGACGCTAGCCGAAGAGCGCAGCGGAGCAGAATTCTGCATCGCGGCAACGCGTTGAAGTCACGGCGTGGATCCTCGGGTCTGCGCTGCGTCGCTACGCTCCTTGCTCCGCCCGTGGATGACGAAGTGATGACGAGGACACATCGGTCGCTTTCGAGCCCCAACACGCAGTGCCGAGCGGTTCATGCAGTCCAGGGATTGAAGAGTTCAATTCCAAAGCCTTCGAAATCGTTCGTATTACGCGTTGCCAAGGTGAGCTCCTGCGCAATCGCCGTGGCTGCAATCAGGCCGTCCATCGACGACAGGCCGCGACCGCGGCGCTTCGCCAGGCCCATCAGGTCGCCCCACGCCAAGGCAATCGGTTCGTCCACCGAAAGAACCCTCTGTTCGAAGCGCTGCGGCAGGTCTTGAGCGAGCCATTGGGCCAGTGCCTCGCGTTTCCGGCTCTCATCCATGAGGGCGACGCCACGCCGGATCTCGGCGATCGACACGACGCTGATGAATGAGCGGTCCTCATCAAGCCCGTCCAGCCAGTCCAAAACGCGTGGGTCAGGCGCCGGCCTAGTCACCTCGGACAGGACATTCGTATCGAGCAGGAGCCTCACAGCGGCAGATCACGCGGTTCGTCGCGCTGACGCTCGAGGTCGAGATCGGCGCCGCGCAGCGGCGACTCCAGCAGAAACTCCGCAAGCGTACCCTTGCGCGCGGTCTTGCGCTGCCATTCCTCGGCGGAGACGACAACCACGCTTGGTTTGCCGTTTCTGGTGATCGTCTGCGGCGATGACTGGGCGCGCTCGATAACCTCCGAGAGCCGAGCTTTTGCCCCAGCGACCGTCCAGTTGGTGCCCTTTTTGGGCGCAGACAGCATTTCGTCCTCCATGACCATTCTGACCATCTTGACTATATGGGAATGATGATCCGGCGGCAACAAGGAAGGAGAGGGGTTTTTCAGCCCGAGCGCCTTGGTGAGTTTGGTCGAATCGATCACGCCGGCCGCGGGTATTCTCGGGTCATCTCGGCCGACGCGTGCCGAGCTGCTTCTGGACGTGAGGCTACTCGGCTGATCCTATTCCGGCGACGATCCCGCAATATTCTGGTCATAGTCGACCAGCGACCCGGTCATGACGCCCGACTGCGGGCTGACCATATAGCTGATCAGCCGGGCAAGCTGGTCCGGCTTCACCAATTGGCCCATCGGCTGCGCCGCCTCGGCCTTTTCCAGCCAGTTATCAGGCGCATCGTGCCATTTCTTCTGCACGATCGCCTCGCCCTCGGTGTCCATCCAGCCGGGCAGCACGGCGTTGCAACGGATGCGGTTGCTGCGGTACGCGTTGGCGACATTCTTGGTCAGCGTCGCCAGTGCGCCCTTGCTCGACGAATAGGGCGCCAGGAACGATTGCCCGCAATGCGCCGACATCGACAGCACATTGACGATCGAGCCTGGCGCCTTGCGGGCGAGCAGCTGCGCCACCACGCCCTGCATCAGGAAGAAGGGGCCGCGCACATTGGTCTGGAAAATCTGGTCGAAAAGCTCTTCACTCGTCTCGACCAGTGAACCGCGCGCCGAGGTGGCGGCGGCATTGACCAGCGCGTTGACGCTGCCGAAATGGCCGATCGCCGTTTCGACCGCGCGCTTGCAGTCGGCCACTTTGGAAACATCGGCGCTGATGAAGATGGCGTCGACGCCCGACTTCTTGAGGATGGCGACGGCCTTGTCGCCCTTCTCCTGCGAGCGGCCGACCAGCGCCAGCGCCCGGCAGCCCTCATCGGCCAGCGCCTCAGCGACGGCGAAGCCAATGCCTTGCGCACCGCCGGTGACGATGGCGCGTGTTTCTGAATTGCGACCGGCGGAACCGTTCATCGCCTTGCTCCTGTGCTTGATAGTCAGACTGTCTTGTCGAGGCGAACGGTCTTGCCTTCCTTCGCCGATTTCAGCGCCGCGTCCGCCAGCCTCAGCGCGACGAGCCCGTCCTTGCCGCTCGGCGCCGCCTTCTTGCCTGATGTCGCCGCCGCGATGAAGGCAGCGATCTCGTTGGCATAGGCGTCGAGGTAGCGGGTCATGAAGAAGTCGTGCAGCGGCGGGCGCGTATAGCCCTTTTCATTGGCCAGTTCGATCGACACCGGCCGCTGGTTCTCGGCCGCAATCATGCCTTTCGAGCCATGCACCTCGATGCGCTGGTCGTAGCCATAGGTGGCGCGGCGCGAATTGGAGATGATGCACTGCTTGCCGGAAGAGGTTTCGAGGATGACGCTGACGCTGTCGAAGTCGCCGGCCTCGCCGATTTGTCTGTCGACCAGCACCGAGGCATGGGCGCTGACGGCCACCGGCTCCTCGCCGAGCAGGAAGCGCGCCATGTCGAAATCATGGATGGTCATGTCGCGGAAGATGCCGCCCGAGCGGCCGATATAATCGAGTGGCGGCGGGCCGGGATCGCGCGACGTGATAGTCACCATCTCGACCGTGCCGATGGCGCCGTCGTCGATCGCCTTGCGCACGGCGGCGAAATGCGGATCGAAGCGGCGATTGAAGCCAACCATCAAAGTGGCTCCGGCCTTGTCGACCACTTCAAGGCATTCTTCCACTCTGCCGGCGTCGAGGTCGATCGGCTTCTCGCAGAAGATCGCCTTGCCGGCCTTGGCGAACCGCTCGATCAAGTCGGCATGGGTGTCGGTCGGCGTGCAGATGATGACTGCGTCGATATCTCCGGCTTTTTCGATGGCCTCGATGGTTCGTACTTCGGCGCCATAGGCCGACGCCAGATCCGTCGCCGCCTTCTCGAAGGCATCGGCAACTGCCACCAGCCTGGCCTGCGGATTGGAACCAACGGCACGGGCGTGGACCTTGCCGATGCGGCCGGCACCGAGAAGAGCGAAGCGGAGAGACATGGGAATTTCCTTTGAGGATTGTTCGAAAATGAAAGTGCGTCTTTCCTGCACCGTTCAGCGCGAGGCGCAGTAGATTTTCTTATCGCGGCAGATCGGCGACGGGTCGATGACCCGCGCCGGCATTGGCCCTAGGCCGCAAGTTCCGCCTCCCCGGTCTTGGCGCCGGTGATATATGAGACGATATCGTTGCCGTCGGTGTCCTGCTTGCGCAAATTGGCGACGATGCGGCCGCGCCGGAAGACAACGATGCGGTCGCAAAGGTCGAACACCTGGCGCATGTTGTGGCTGATCAGGATCAACGGCTCGCCATTGGCTTTCAGCGTGCGGATGATGTTTTCGACCTGCATCGTCTCCTGCACGCCAAGTGCTGCCGTCGGCTCATCCATGATGATGAGCTTGGACGCAAAGGTCGCGGTTCTGGCGATCGCCACGCACTGGCGCTGGCCGCCCGACATGTGGCGGATGGTGTTGTTGAGATTGGGAATCTTGACCGCCGTGCGGATCAACGCCGCCTCGGTCGCCTTGCGCATGAACTTGCGATCGAGGATCGAGAAAGGCCCGAGATTGAAAAGCACCTTCTCGCGGCCGAGAAACAGGTTCGACGGCACGTCGAGATCGTCGGCAAGCGCCAGGTTCTGGAACACCGTTTCGATGCCCGCCTCGCGCGCCGCGATCGGGCCGGCGAAGTTCACTTCCTTGCCATCGAACCAGACCTTGCCGCTGGTGCGCTGCTCGACGGCGGTGATCTGGCGCACGAAGGTCGACTTGCCAGCGCCGTTGTCACCCATGATGGCGACATGCTCGCCCTTGCGCAGCTCGAAATTCGCGCTTTCGAGCGCATGCACGCCGCCATAGTATTTGGTCAGGTTTTCGGTTTTCAGGACGATGTCTGACATGATCAAGCCCTCATTGCCCGCAGGCGCTGGCGCCACTGGTCGAGAACGACTGCGCCGATGATGATCACGCCCTTGACCATCTCTTGGTAGT
The DNA here is from genome assembly GCF_003952585.1 of Mesorhizobium sp. M6A.T.Cr.TU.016.01.1.1. Lineage (NCBI taxonomy): Bacteria > Pseudomonadati > Pseudomonadota > Alphaproteobacteria > Hyphomicrobiales > Phyllobacteriaceae > Mesorhizobium > Mesorhizobium sp. M6A.T.Cr.TU.016.01.1.1. The sequence goes on along the minus strand of NZ_CP034452.1, from coordinate 1,808,114 downwards.
AGGCGTCGAGGCGCAGGAAGGTGAAGCCGGAGATGATGACGCCGAAGATCAGCGCACCGATCACCGTTCCGATAATCGAGCCGCGGCCGCCCGACAGCGAGACGCCGCCGATGACCGCCATGGCGATGGCGTCCAACTCGTACATCACGCCCATGCCGGCCTGAGCGGTGAGGTTCTTGGAGCTCAGCACCACGGCGGCGAGCGAGGCGAGGATGCCGGCAATGACGAAGACGAGGATCTTGTGGTTCTGGACATTTATGCCGGACATCCGGGCGGCGTCCTCGTTGGAGCCGATGGCATAACAGTGCTTGCCGTACCTGGTGTATGACAGGATCAGCTGGAACAGAATCGCCAGCGATATGAAGATGATGACCGGCATCAGCCCCTTGCCGATGGCGGCGAAACTCTCGGTGGGAAACGAGATCGGCTGCCCCTTGGACCACCATTTGGCGATGCCGCGCGCGGTGACCATCATGCCGAGCGTGGCGATGAACGGCGGAATGCGCGTGTAGGCGATCAACGAGCCATTGACCAGGCCCGCCAATAGGCCGCAGCCGATCGCGACCAACACCGGCACGATCACCGGCAGGTCGGTCCAGCCTTGCGCGAGGAACACCGCCTTGGGGTTAGGGTTGCCGTTGACCGTCGCCACCTGGGCGAAACTCATGGCGATCATCGCCGTGGCGCCGACGATCGAACCAGAGGAAAGGTCGATGCCGCCGGAAATGATCACCTGCGTCACGCCGATGGCGATGATGCCGACGATCGACACCTGCAGGATGATGATCTGCAGGCGCGCCTCGTTGAAGATCGTATCGACATTGGCGCGGGTATTGAACAGAAAGCTGTCGCCAAGAAAGACGCGGCCTATCAGCTCGAAGGCGCCGACAAGGATGATGAGCGCCAGGAAAACGTTGAATTCGGCAGGCCATGTGCGCTTCTTCGCATCATAGCTCAGCCCGCCGACGCCATGGGTTGTCTGTGCCAAATCTTGCTTCCTCCGTCAGCAGTCGCCTCCCGCCGCCTGTCTACGGCGATAAGGAAAAGAGGAGCGGCGCTTTTTGTTTTTCGAACATCGGATTCTTAAAAGGGTCCGATGCTCTGCCGCGCCGCTCCCTATCGAAAAACCGTCCTCTGCCTCAGTTCTTCTGCAGGAACTTGTCGATGTTCGCCGGCGTGACCAGCTGGAAGGGGATGTAGACCTTCTGTTCGACCGCCTCGCCCTTGGAAAGCTTGAGCGCCGCGTCCAGCGCCCCGGCGCCCTGGCCGGCCGCGTCCTGGAACACGGTCGCGTCGAGGTCGCCCGCCTGCATCGCGGCAAGCGCGTCCTGGGTGGCGTCCACGCCGCCGACGACAACCGACTTCATGTCGATGTTGGCAGCCTTCATGGCCTGGATGGCGCCGATGGCGCTTTCGTCATTGTTGGCGATAACGCCATCGAACGGCGTGCCGGTCGACAGCCAGTTGGTCATCAGGTTCTGCGCTTCCTCGCGTTTCCAGTTCGACGTCTGCTTGTCGATGATCTTGATGAAGCTGCATTCCGGAGTGGCGATCACGTCGTCAATGTCCTTGGTGCGCTGCACCGCCGCCTGGTTCGACAGCTCGCCCATGATCACGTAGACGTTGGCCTCGGTCTTGCCAGCCTCTTTGAACAGGCGGCAGACTTCCTGGGTTTCGAGAGTGCCGGATTCGACCTCGTTAGAGGCGACGAAGGCCTGGTTGTCCGGCAGCGTGTCGACATTGACCGGCTCGCGGTTGACATAGACCAACGGAACCTTGGCCGCAGCCGCGGCGTCCGACATCGCCTGGGTGGCCGAGGTGTCGACCGGATTGACGATGATCGCGTCGACGCCCGAGGCGACGAAGTTCTTGATCTGGTCGAGCTGCTTGGCGACGTCGTTCTGCGCGTCCTCGACCTGCAGCTCCACGCCATCCATGCCCTTGGCCTGCTCGATCATGCCGTTGCGCAGCACGGTGAGAAAATTGTCGTCGAACAGCGCCATCGACACGCCGATCTTGGCCGCGAGGGCGGACGAACTCATCAGCGCCGAAAACACGACGCCCAAAAGCAGTTTCTTCATTTTATTTTCTCCTCCACAGAATTGGTGTCCGGCTGCACCGATCTACCCGGAATCCCCGATCTCACAGGGAATCTCTCCCGATTGCCATCTCCGTTCCCGATGGCGATTTCCGAGTTGACTGGAACGCCAGGCCCTCTGCTTGAAACAGATGTTCCGGAACGAAAGAACCAAAATACCTATCTGGTGAAATATTTATTCCATTCCGCGTGCGGGCGTCAAGGAGATTCCGAAAGCGGATGCCGGATTTTCGGATAACGCAGCTGAGGGCCGGCAAATCGTCTGCAAGAATCCATCAGGCTGATTGTTCACATCATTGCCGACGCATCGTGCCCGAACCTAGATGTTTTCCGGCAGATAGATGTCGAAGGGCAGGAAGGTCTGGCCGGGCGCGTTGGCAGCGCCTGCCTCGATGGCATGCGCCATCAGATCGACAAGCTCGCGGCATAGTGCTGCCAGCGGCGTCGAAATCACCATCGTCAGGATGTTGTCGGCAAGCGCCGCGCGCGATTCGGCGTTGATCTCGTTGCAGACGACCACCGGCATGTTTGCCGGCCTGGCCGCCCGTAGCGCGGAAACCGCGCCTTCCATGCCGCCGCCAGCGACGTAGCAGCCGGCAAGATCCGGGTACCGCGCCAGAAGATCGATCATCGCATCATGGGTCACCTGGTTGGCCTCCAGATTGACCAGCGTCTCCAGCACCGTGAATTCCGGCGCATGCTCGCGGAAGAATGATCTGAAGCCGATCTCGCGCAGCTCATGACCATGGAAGCGATGACTGCCGACAAAAAGCGCGACCTTGCCGGGCTTCCTCGCCGCCCTGGCGATCATCCAGGCCGCGGTGCGGCCGACCTTGCGGTTGTCGAGGCCGACATAGCCTTCGCGGATGCCGGCGGCAAAGTCGGACAGCAGCGAGAAGACGGGTTGCCCTCTCGCCTTCAGCGCCTCGACGGCTGCCGTCAGCGTCGGATGATCCGGACCGACAAGGGCGACCGCCCTGGATTTCGCCGCCAGCTTGCGCATCTGGGCAGTGATCTCGCCGGGGGCCAGCGAACCGGCGAAATCGATGGTTGCCACGCCGCGGAAGCGCTGCGACTGCGACACCGCCAGTTCGAGCTCCCGCGCGAAATCGCTGTAGAAAACATCATTGCCCCTCAGCAGCAGGAAACCGAGCCGGTACTCCGGCAGTTCCTGGCGCATCCGCTGCTTGATCAGTCCGGCAGCGTGATAGCCGATATCGGTCGCCGCCTCATAGACACGGCGCGCGGTTTCCTCGCGCACCGGCAGGCGATTGTTCAGCACCCGGTCGACGGTGGCGACGCTGACGCCGGAGGCGCGCGCCAGATCGGTGATGGTCGGCCGTTTTGCCATTGCTGTCTCTCCGCTTGCCAAAAGCAATTTATATCATTCTGATGGGAAATGATAGAAACTATCTTTGTGATATTGAGCCTATCATGCCTTGGCGCTATTTCTAGCCTACGATGCTTGCGACCGCGGCCCGGTCATTGGCCGGGGCGGATCGCAGGGCGCTGGTGGAGGCACTCCGATGGACGCAACGATGGACGCAGCACCGTCCCGGCGCGACTACAGCCTGATCGGCCGCGACGCAAAGCTCGCCGTCGAGACCGGGCTGGCGGCGGCCGAGTGGTATCACACCGACGTGCCCCGCAAGCAGATGAAGGAGCTGATGCAACGCTCCGATGGGCCGGCGATCCGCGACACCATCATCTGGCTCGGCGCCCTCATCCTGAGCGGAGCGGGCGGTGCCTGGTTCTGGGGCACGTGGTGGTGCGTGCCGTTCCTCTTCGTCTATGGCGTCCTCTACGGCTCTTCCACCGATTCACGCTGGCACGAATGCGGTCACGGCACCGCGTTCAGGACGCAGTGGATGAATGACGTGATCTATCAGATCGCCTGCTTCATGATCATGCGCAACCCGGTGACCTGGCGCTGGAGCCATACGCGGCATCACACCGATACGATCATCGTCGGCCGCGATCCGGAAATCGCGGTGATGCGCCCACCCGATCTGTTGCGCGTCGTGCTCAACTTCTTCGGCATTGTTGATGCCTGGCATGCCATGAGCGACATGGTGCGCAATGCGGCCGGCATCATCAGCCCGGCGGAAAAGGCCTTCATTCCAGAGCAGGAGCAGCCAAAGGCGATCCGCATTGCCCGCATCTGGGCGGCAATCTATGCCGCGACCATCGCGCTGGCACTTTATAGCGGCTCGTTCCTGCCCCTGATGCTGGTCGGGCTGCCCAGGCTTTACGGCGCCTGGCATCATGTCATGACCGGCCTGCTGCAGCATGGCGGCCTCGCCGAAAATGTCATCGACCATCGCCTCAACAGCCGCACGGTCTACATGAACCCGATCAGCCGCTTCATCTATTGGAACATGAACTACCATGTCGAGCACCACATGTTCCCGATGGTGCCCTATCACGCGCTGCCCAGGCTGCATGAGATGATCAAGCACGACCTGCCGGCGCCGACGCCATCGATCCTGGCCGGCTATCGCGAGATGGTGCCTGCCTTCCTGCGCCAGCTGCGCAATGAAGATTATTTCCTCAAGCGCGAACTGCCGCCGACCGCGAAGCCCTATCGCGAGGAATTCCACAACGATAACGCTGCTGTCGCGGCAGCAGCGGAATGATATGCGCCCATGCCAGGTAACATGCCGGGCAAGTTGACCAAGCAAAAAACTGCGGGAGGACTGATGAGCGACTGGGTCGAGGCCTGTGATGCCGAAGACATCGACGAAGAGGACGTGATGCGGTTCGACCATGGCGGCCGCACCTTCGCCATCTATCGCAGCCCCGACGACGAATATTTCGCGACGGACGGCCTTTGCACGCATGAGAAGGTGCATCTGGCCGACGGGTTGGTGATGGACGACATCATCGAATGCCCGAAGCACAATGGCCGCTTCAACTACAAGACCGGTGCGGCCAGGGGTGCGCCGGTCTGCGTCAATCTCAGGACCTATCCGGTCAAGGTCGACGCCGGCAAAATCCTCCTTCAGATTGGGTGACGGTGATGACGAAGGGGATGGTCATCATCGGTGCCGGCGAATGCGGTGGACGGGCTGCCTTGGCGCTGCGCGATCTCGGCTATGACGGGCCGGTGACGCTGGTCGGCGACGAGCCGCATCTGCCCTATGAGCGGCCGCCGCTGTCGAAAGACGCGATGGCCAGCAATGCGCCCGAGATCAAGGCGATCGCCAGCGATGAGATCCTGGCCGACAGGTCGATCCGGCATATCCATTCGGTTCAGGCGGTGGCGATCGACCGCGCGGCGCATGTCGTGCAGCTGTCGGACGGCTCAGGCCTTCCGTATGACAAGCTCTTGCTGGCGACGGGTTCTGTGCCGCGCAAGCTGCCGATGCCCGGCCTTGGCGCGCGCTGCGTCTATCTCCGGACCTTCAACGACGCGCTGGCCATCCGCGCCCATCTCAGCGCCGGAAACCATATCGCCATTGTCGGCGGTGGCTTCATCGGCCTCGAGCTTGCCGCCGCGGCGCGCAGACTGGGCGCCGCAGTCACCGTCATCGAGGCGCAGCCGCGCATCCTGATGCGCGGCGTGCCGGCCGAAATCGCCAAAATCATCCACCAGGCGCATGAAGCCGAAGGCGTGAAAATCCTGTGCGGCGACGGCATCGTGGCGATCGCCGACGACGGCGCCGAGGTGCGCATTGGGCTTGCGGGCGGGCAGGACATCGTCGCCGATCTCGCCGTGATCGGCATCGGCGCCGTGCCGGTGACCGGACTTGCCGCGGAGGCGGGGCTGACGATCGACAACGGCATAGCAGTCGCTGCCGAGCTTCGCACCAGCGATCCGGATATCTTTGCCGCCGGCGATTGCTGCTCGTTTCCGCTTGCCGTCTATGACGACCGGCGCGTGCGGCTGGAAGCCTGGCGCAATGCGCAGGAGCAGGGCGCGCTCGCGGCCAGGAACATGCTGGGCGCCAGCGAAAGCCATGCAGCAGTGCCATGGTTCTGGTCGGATCAATACGGCCTGACCTTGCAGATCGCCGGGCTCTCGGACGAGGGCAGCGAGGTCGTGCGACGAGACCTCGACGACGGCGCCTTCATCCTGTTCCACCTCGCCGACGACGGCAGACTGGTCGCGGCAAGCGGCATCGGCCCAGGCAATTCGGTCGCACGCGACATAAGGCTGGCCGAGATGCTGATCGCCAAAAGGGCGAAGCCGGCGCCGGAAGCGCTCGGCTCGCAGACGGTCAAGCTGAAGTCTCTGCTGGCGGCGTGAGCCGTGGCGCCGATTGCCGAAAGCCGGCGCCGCACCTCATCTGCCTGCCGGCATCTTCTCCCCGTATAGTGACGGGGAGAAGGACACTGTCGCTTAGGATTTCGCCAATCGCCAGCGCCGCAGAACGGGCGTTGCAGCCGATGCCAGCGTGTCCAGTTGATAGATGGGTAACACTTTGAACCGGATACATGGGTTACAGTTTTCCCCCTGTGCTGTCGGCCGCAGCGCCAAGCGGTCTGGTTGGCGCGGCGCTGCGGCGGACAAGTTTCATGCGCCTGGTGTCGAGGATGCCGAGCGGATGGGCATGGAAGCTGAGCGCCCATTCACCATCCTCGGTCTCTGCGGCGGCGACCGCTTCGCCGGCCAGCGTCTTGGAAACGTAGATGAAGCCGCCATTCCACCTGATCTCGCCGTTGTGACGCACGCTGCGCACCGCCGCCTCGGCCGGATAGTCGGGCTCGGGCGGTGTCGCGGGCATGGCGCGCGGCGAGGCGCGGTAATGCTGCGCCGGGGTGTCCATGGCCAGCGCCTCATGCGGACGCTCCTCATTGTAGCTGCGCCGGAAGGCCTCGAAGGCCTGGCTCTGGGCCATTCTGTCGGCCTCCGGCGTCTTGGCCAGCGGCAGCATGGTCAGGTGGAAGCGCTCGTGGCGCCCGTTCTGCTGCGGCTTGCCGGGCGCGATCCGCTCCAGCGTGATGCCGAGCTTGATGAAGCGCACCGAAAGCGGCGTCAGCCCGGTGACGCCGGCCGATGCGAAAGGCGGGCCATTGTCGCTTCTGAGCCGATCTGGCAGACCATGCTCCTCAAACAGCCGCTCGAATACCGGCCAGGCCTCATCGTCCGCCGTCGAGCCCGTCGCTTCGAGCGCCAAAAGGTAGCGGCTCGACGCATCCATCACCGTCAACGGTTCGCAGCGCCACCCGTCACGGGTCCGGAACCAGCCCTTGTGATCGCCCGTCCATACCGCGTTCGGCTCCTCGGCTTGCGGCCATGGTCCGTTGCCACAGGCCCGCAGCCGTGCCCGCTTGCGGACGCTGACAAGCCCGTGCCGCGCAAGGATCGCACCAGCCGTCGAGGCCGACGGCCACAGCAGCTCGGGAGCGGTGCGCTTGAGCCGCGCCATGATCTTCTTCGGGCCCACAGCGGGTGCGTCTCCTTGGCCGCAACGATCCGCTCCACCAGATCCAGGGCCGTCGCTCGGCCATGATTGAGCGGCGCCCGCGGCAGATCATGCAGGCCTTCCGGGCCGAGCGCGCGATAGCGACCAAGCCATTTGTAGCCGGTCTTGCGCGATACGCCGTAGGCCACACAAAGCTCGCTCATCGTCTCCTCACCCGCCAGGCACTCCACAACAAACCGAAGCCGCTCGTCCATGATGCCAGTCTCTTGCCAAACCATCGCCGGTCCTCCCGGCGGACAAGAAAACTGTCACCCATGCAATCGGTCCATTCTGTTACCTATCTATCCGGTTCGGACAAGCGTTCTTTCTCCCCGTCACTATACGGGGAGAAATGCCCGGCAGGGCAAGGAGGGGCAGCGCAAACGCCCGAAAGGGGCGACTTCGATCCGGCTCAAAATCCGAATCTCAACACGTTCTAAAACAGCGCCTTCAGCTCCGGCAATTTGTCGTTGACTAGCCAGCCATAGTAATTTTCCTCGGGCAGCTTCTCCGGTTCGCCCGCGGCACGGCGCTTGTCGTTCTCGGCCTTCAGCGCATAGGCGCGCTGTTCCGGATTACCGACATTGTAGAGCGTCGATGTGATGCCGGGATTGTCCGATATGTCGAAGCCGGCAATGTTCTGGTAGGCATCGATCGATTTCCGGATCGTCGCCGCGACATAAGCCAATGTCAGGTCCGGATCCATGATGGTCTTGTAGACCCCGTTCGGATCGCCGACGTCGAGCTTCGGCAGGCCGGAAACCTGGTGCACGAGATCGCTCATCTGCAACGCCGTCAGCGGATTGAGTTGCCCAAGACCGAAGGTCTGGCCGGCATAGTAGGGCTGGAAGAAAGTGGCGCCGAAGCGGTCATTGGGAAAGCTTGTCCCCCCGACATTCTTGCCGCGAAAGGACTGGTTCCACACCTGCTCGCGGCACGCCCACAGCGCGTAACTGTCCGATTCGCCGGCGCATTTGGCAAATTGCGGCCGTTGCACGAAATCGGTGATGTCCTCGCCTTCATAGGCGAAGGACAGCTTGCTCGACAGATAGGAGATCGCCTTGACGTAGTAGGTCTGCAGCCGGTCGTAGGCGTCGACATTGTAGGTGTGCTCGCCGACGATGGCGCCGACGATGTGCATCGGATCGATGCCATAGGTCGCCGCCGCTTGGCTGATCTTGCCGCGAAGACCGGCGTCGTTCTGCAGCAGCGCGTAGACCTTGCGGTATTTCGCCTGGAAGGTGGTGTTGGTGGCCTGGGTGCGCCGGCTCGATGCGCCCGGTATGTTGGGCTGCTCGGCATGACTGTTGCCAGGCGGCACCATCGTCGCCGCTTGCGCAGCGAACATGGCTGCCGCCAGCGTCAGCCCGAGAATGACGAGGATCAGTTTTTTCATGCGCCGCCGCCTGTAATAGTCGCCGGGCAAACTAGGTAAAGCCCCAGGTCGAGTCGAGAGCCCTTCGACAACTGAGACAAAAGGTGGCCAGATGCTTCCATTTGGCCACACACTGCGGAATGTCCGGAAATCGCCCGTCGCCCGGGCACCGGGCTTGGCCGGCGCCGTCTTACAGGATGAAACGCGACAAATCCGTGTTTCTGGATAGGTCGCCGACATGCTTTTGCACATAGGCGGCGTCGATGGTCACCGACGTGCCGTGGCGGTCCGGCGCGTCATAGGAGATCTCGTCCAGCACCCGCTCCATCACCGTCTGCAGCCGTCTGGCGCCGATGTTCTCGACGCTGGCGTTGAGATCGACGGCAATGCCGGCCAGCGAATCGATGGCGTCGTCGGTGAAGACGAGGTCGACGCCCTCGGTCTTCATCAGCGCGATATACTGCTTGATCAGGCTGGCCTCGGTCTCGGTCAGGATGCGGACGAAATCGTCCTTCTCCAGCGCCCGCAGCTCGACGCGGATCGGCAGACGGCCCTGCAGTTCCGGCAGCAGGTCGGACGGCTTGGCGACGTGGAACGCACCCGATGCGATGAACAGGATGTGGTCCGTCTTCACCGGTCCGTATTTGGTCGCGACCGTTGTGCCTTCGACAAGCGGCAGCAGGTCGCGCTGCACGCCTTCGCGGGAAACACCGGCGCCCATGCCGCCCTCGCGCGAGGCGATCTTGTCGATCTCGTCGAGGAAGACGATGCCGTCGTTTTCGGTCGATTCGAGCGCTCTGCGCACCACCTCATCCTGGTCGAGCAGCTTGTCGGACTCGTCGCCGACCAGCAGCGTGTAGGATTCCTTCACCGTCGTCTTGCGCGTCTTGGTCTTCTGGCCGCCCATCGCTTTCGACAGCATGTCGTTGATGTTCAACACGCCGATATTGGCGCCCGGCATGCCGGGAATCTCGAAGCCGGGCATTCCGCCAGTGCCGGTGTCGGCCACTTCGATCTCGATCTCCTTGTCGTCGAGCTCGCCGTCGCGCAGCTTCTTGCGGAAACTGTCGCGCGTGGCAGGGCTCGCCGTCTTGCCGACGAGCGCTTCCAGCACACGTTCCTCGGCATTGATATGGGCGCGCGCCTTGACGTCCTCGCGCATCTTCTCGCGCACCAACCCGATGGCGATCTCGACCAGGTCGCGGATGATCTGCTCGACGTCGCGGCCGACATAGCCGACCTCGGTGAACTTGGTCGCCTCGACCTTGACGAACGGCGCACCGGCAAGGCGTGCCAGGCGGCGCGAAATCTCGGTCTTGCCGACGCCGGTCGGGCCGATCATCAAGATGTTCTTCGGCATCACCTCTTCACGCATCTGGCCTTCGAGCTGCTGGCGGCGCCAGCGGTTGCGCAAGGCGATGGCCACGGCGCGCTTGGCGTCCTTCTGGCCGATGATGAAGCGGTCGAGTTCCGAAACGATTTCGCGGGGAGAGAAGGTGGTCATGTCACTAAATTCCACTTTGCCACTGCCGGATGGACTCGAACGGATGCAGCAGCATGATCACGTTGAGTGTCAGATTGTCCCTGATGATGTAGCCGACACCGAATTCGAAGATGAGAGCGAGGGTCACGATCACCCATATAGGAAGCCTCCGCGCCATCACAAATCCCAGCACCATTGCCAGCGTGTCCGCCACCGAATTGATGATGCTGTCGCCGTAGTAATCGAGCGAAATTGTGCCGGCGCGATAGCGCTCGATGATCAAGGGGCTGTTCTCGAGAAGCTCCCAGCCGCCCTCGATGACGACCGCAAATGCCAGCCTGAGCCCGATCGGCGAGCGCGGGAACAGAGCCCACGCCAGCGCGTAGAACAGGAAGCCATGGATGATGTGCGAGAATGTGTACCAGTCGGAAATATGCTGGGAATTCTCCGAGCTCTGCACGATGCCGTGCCACAGCTTGACATAGCCGCATGTGCAGATCGGCGTTCGGCCCATGCCGTAAAGGGCTCCGGCCTGGAATATGATCAGGCCGAGGACGAGCAGAAGTCCCATCCGCCAGCTGTCTTCGTAGGCCGAGACGGATTTGTCGGCGCCGGTTGTGCTCATGCTGTTACTGCCCCTCTTCGGCGTCGCCCACTTCGACATCGATTGCCATCAGCAAAACGTCGCCATATTCCGATTGCCTTCGATCGATAGCTCTGAAACCGGCCTTTTCATAGGCGCGGATGGCTCGTCCGTTGGCCGGATCCGGGTCGATGATGACACGCGGCGCCCCTTCCTCGAACAGCTGTTCCACGAACTGCCGCACAATTGCCGAGCCGTGGCCGTGTCCGACAAGCTCAGGCCTGCCGATCGACAGATCGATGCCGAGCGTGCCGAACGGCTGGTCGCTATAGGGATGGCCGTCCTCCAGATGCGGGTCGTAGCTCTGCATATAGCCGATCGGCTCGCCGTCGAGCTCGATGATCAGCGGTTCGACGGAAATCGAGTCGATATGCTCGCGGATTTGCGTGATCTCCGTCTCGGGATCATCCCACCACTCGGCGACATGCGGCTCGGCCAACCATGCCGCGATCATCGGCAGGTCCGCCTCGGTCACCGGCCGAAAGTCATATCTATTCTCTTGTTTGGCCATGATTTCCGCCGAAAACCGGTTTCCACTTTTCGGGATCATGGCCAGCGGCCGGCTCAACCGGCATCGAGTGTTTCGATGACGAAGTTGTTGTTGGTGTAGACGCAAATGTCGGATGCGATCTGCATCGCCTTGCGGGCGATCTCCTCGGCATCCTTGTCGCTGTCCATCAGCGCGCGCGCCGCGGCCAGCGCGTAGTTGCCGCCCGAACCGATCGCCATGACGCCATGTTCGGGCTCGAGCACATCGCCGGTGCCGGTCAGCGCCAGCGAGACCGACTTGTCGGCGACCAGCATCATCGCTTCCAGCCGGCGCAGATAGCGGTCTGTGCGCCAGTCCTTGGCGAGCTCGACGCAGGCCCGCGTCAATTGCTCCGGATATTGTTCGAGCTTGGCCTCGAGCCGCTCCAGAAGGGTGAAGGCGTCAGCGGTGGCGCCGGCGAAACCGGCAATGACATTGCCGCTTTTGCCAATGCGGCGCACCTTCTTGGCGTTGCCCTTCATGATGGTCTGGCCGAGACTGACCTGGCCATCGCCGGCGATGACCACCTTGCCGCCCTTGCGCACCGTCACGATGGTCGTGGCGTGCATGGTCAGTTTATCAGACATTTTCTGCTCCGATCAGCACCGATCCCGAAGGCAATTGGCGCGTTACGAGTGACTTGATCGGCCATATGTATGCATAGGCCCGATGATTGCAAACCGGTCATCTGCCAGGCTCGATATCCCCTGGCATGGCAACTGGCAATCGCCGGATCATGCTGCTAGAAGGCTCTCGTTTTCAAGCACGTGGGCGCTTGGAACGTCTGAACTCTGGACAAGGATGAGGTCATGCCGCCCCGTTCCGCCAACGCAAGCCGCAAGACTGGGGAAACCGACATCTCCGTATCGGTCCAGGTCGACGGCTCGGGAAAATCCGATATTTCGACGGGCGTCGGCTTCTTCGACCACATGCTGGACCAGCTTTCGCGCCATTCACTGATCGACATGACGGTCAAGGCCAAGGGCGATCTGCACATAGACGACCACCACACGGTCGAGGACACCGGAATCGCGCTCGGCCAGGCTTTGGCCAAGGCGCTGGGCGAGCGGCGCGGCATCATGCGCTATGCCTCGATCGATCTCGCCATGGACGAGACGCTGACACGCGCGGCGATCGACGTCTCCGGCCGTCCTTTCCTGGTCTGGAACGTTGCGTTCTCGTCGCCGAAAATCGGCACGTTCGACACCGAACTGGTGCGCGAATTCTTCCAGGCCCTGGCGCAGAATGCCGGCATCACGCTGCATGTCACCAATCACTACGGCGCCAACAATCACCACATCGCCGAGACCTGCTTCAAGGCAGTGGCCCGCGCGCTGCGCGCAGCACTTGAAAGCGACCCGCGCCAGCCGGACGCGGTCCCCTCCACCAAGGGATCTCTGAAGGGATAGGTCATGGCCATCTATGTCGTGATGGAACCGTCCGGCCGCGGCGAAAAGTCTGATATGACGGCCTTTGTCCGTGATGGTTTTTCCTGGCTCGGCTTCCTCGTGCCGCCGCTGTGGCTGCTCTGGCACCGGTTGTGGATCGAGGCAGCCCTGGCCTTTGTCGCCATGGCTCTCCTTTCGATGCTTGCTGAAGGATTGAGCCTGGGGCTGGCAGGTCCGCTGCTGTCGCTGCTTGTATCGCTCTATGTCGGGCTGGAAGGGCAGACCTTGCGGATTGCCGCACTGCGCCGCCGTGGCTGGCATGAATGGGGCGTCGTCGAGGCCGACAGGCTCGATGATGCCGATACGCGCTATGTGCTGGAAGCCGAAGCGCATTCGGATGAGCAAGCGCCCGCGCAACGCATCGTTCCCGACGCTGTCCATGCCAGGCCAGCACATATGGGCATAGCGCTAGGGCTGAACCACACGCCGGGAAGACCCTGACATGCGGGTCGCGATCATCGACTACGGCTCGGGCAATTTGCGCTCGGCCACCAAAGCCTTCGAGCGCGCCGCGCACGAAGCCGGCATCGCCGCCGCCATCGACCTGACCGCCGATGCCGAGCGTGTCAGAACCGCCGACCGCGTCGTCCTGCCCGGCGTCGGCGCCTACGCCGATTGCGCGGCCGGGCTGCGCGCTGTGGCCGGCATGTGGGAAGCGGTCGAGGAGGTCGCGATCGTCAAGGGGCGGCCGTTCCTCGGCATCTGCGTCGGCATGCAGCTGATGTCGGAGCGGGGGTTGGAGAAGACTGTTACAAAAGGCTTTGGCTGGATCGCCGGCGACGTCAAGGAGATCGCCCCGGCCGATCCTGCGCTGAAAATCCCGCAGATCGGCTGGAACACCATCGAGCTCACGCACAAGCACCCGCTGTTTTCCGGCATTCCGACCGGCGCCAAGGGACTGCACGCCTATTTCGTTCATTCCTATCATCTTGACGCCAGGAAAGCGGACGACGTGCTGGCGATTGCCGACTATGGTGGTCCGGTGACGGCTACGGTCGCCCGCGACAATCTCGCCGGCACGCAGTTCCATCCCGAAAAGAGCCAGGCGCTTGGCCTGGCGCTGATCACCAATTTCCTGAGCTGGAGGCCCTAGGATGAGCAAGAAAGGCTACTGGATGGCGATGGTCGATGTCCGCGATCCTGAGGTCTACAAGCAATTTATCGAGGCGAACGCCGCAGCTTTTGCGAAATATGGCGCGAAGTTTCCCATGCGGGCCGGGCGTCGCGCGAACCCGGAAGGGCCGACAGGCAACCGTCATGTCCTGGTGGAGTTCGAGTCCTACGACAGGGCGATAGAATGCTACGAATCGCCTGAATACCGGGCGGCCCTGAAGTACAGGCTTGCCGCCTCGACCGGTCACTTCGTCATTGTCGAAGGCGCTTGAACGGTGATCCTGTTCCCGGCCATCGACCTCAAGGACGGCAAGTGCGTGCGCCTGAAGCATGGCGACATGGCGACCGCGACGATCTACAATGACGACCCGGCCGCGCAGGCCAGAGCCTTCGAGCAACAGGGCTTTGAATGGCTGCATGTGGTCGACCTCAACGGCGCCTTCAAGGGCCAGAGCGTCAACGGCGCGGCGGTCGGCGCCATCCTCAAGGCGACGAGAAATCCGGTGCAACTCGGCGGCGGCATCCGCACCCTGGCGCAGGTCGAGGACTGGCTCGATCGCGGGCTGGCCCGCATCATTCTCGGCACGGTGGCCGTGCGCGATCCCGATCTGGTCAGGCAGGCCTGCAAGGCATTCCCCGGCAGGATCGCCGTCGGCATCGACGCCAAGGGCGGTAAGGTGGCGGTCGAGGGCTGGGCCGAGGCCTCGAGCCTCGGCGTCATCGAACTGGCGAAGAAATTCGAGGGCGCCGGCGTTGCCGCCATCATCTACACCGATATCGATCGCGACGGCGTGTTGACCGGCATCAACTGGGACGCCACCATCGATCTCGCCGAAGCGGTTTCGATCCCGGTCATCGCCTCTGGAGGTCTGGCCTCGATTGCCGACATCGTGCGCATGACCATGCCCGATGCGCAAAAACTCGAAGGCGCCATCTCGGGCCGCGCGCTTTATGACGGGCGTATCGATCCGGCCGAGGCACTGGCGATCCTGGCGGCAGCACCGGACAAGGCGAGGGCGCGATGAAACTCTCGATCATTCTCGCACCCTATGACAGCGGCCTTTACCATGCCGGCTGTGGCCAGGGCCCCGACGCCATCATTGCCGGCGGCCTCGTCGATGAACTTACTTTCCGCGGCCACGATGTCGTCGTCGAGGACATCGGCGAGGTCGGCGATGCCCAGAGACGCGAAATCGCGACGGGCTTCGCGGTTTGCCGGGCAGTCGCCACCAAGGTCGATCTGGCGCGCGACGATGAGCGTTTTCCCATCGTGCTCGCCGGAAATTGCCTGACCGCCGCCGGTGCGGTGGCCGGCAACGCCGCGGATTCGATCATCTGGGTCGATCAGCATGGCGATCTCAACACGCCCGAGACGTCCGCCTACGGGTTCCTCGACGGCATGGCGCTGGCGACGACGCTGGGGCTCTGCTGGCGTCCGATGACGTCAGCGATTCCCCGCTTCCAGGCGATAGATCCATCGCGGTGCATGCTGGTCGATGCACGCGACCTCGATCCCGATGAAAAGCGCCTGCTGGACACATTGCCTATCATTCGCACCCAATGCGCCGATGCGCTCGACAATGTCGGAAAGCTGAAGGCGGCCGGCGCGGTTCGGGCACATCTGCATCTGGATTTGGACGTTCACGATCCGGATGTGCTGCAAGTGAACCGCTATGCGCAGCCGGGAGGCCCAAACCCGGATCAACTGCGGCAACTGGCGTGCGGACTGGCCAGGTCGATCCCGATTGTCGGCGTCACCCTGTCTGCCTACGACCCGGCATTTGACGCCAAGGGCGAGGTTCCGCCCATCGTCGGGCAATTACTTGGCGATTTTCTTGCCGCGCTTGAGAGGATCTGATGCTGAAAGCCCGCGTCATCCCCTGTCTCGATGTCAAGAACGGCCGCGTCGTCAAGGGCGTCAACTTCGTCGACCTGGTCGATGCCGGCGATCCGGTCGAGGCGGCCAAGGCCTATGACGCCGCCGGCGCCGATGAGCTCTGCTTCCTCGACATCACGGCTTCATCCGAAAATCGCGAGACGATCTTCGATATCGTCGCCCGCACGGCCGAACAATGCTTCATGCCGCTGACCGTCGGCGGCGGCGTGCGCCAGGTCGCCGACATAAGAAGGCTGCTTTTGGCCGGCGCCGACAAGGTGTCGATCAACACGGCGGCGGTGAAAAATCCCGATTTCGTCGCCGAGGCGGCCGACAAGTTCGGCAACCAGTGCATCGTCGTCGCCATCGACGCCAAGAAAGTATCGGGTGAAGACGAGGCCGACCGCTGGGAGATTTTCACCCATGGCGGCCGCGAGAAGACCGGCATCGACGCAGTCGAATTTGCTCGGCAGATGGTCGATCGCGGCGCCGGCGAGATCCTGCTCACGTCGATGGACCGCGACGGCACCAAGGCCGGCTACGACATTGCGCTCACCCGCGTGGTAGCCGACGCCGTGCGTGCGCCGGTCATCGCCTCCGGCGGCGTCGGCACACTCGATCACATGGTCGAGGGCATTCGCGATGGCCATGCCGGTGCGGTGCTGGCGGCATCGATCTTCCATTTCGGCACTTACAGCATCGCCGAAGCCAAGGCGCATATGGCCCGCGCCGGGCTGCCGATGCGGCTGGACTCATCGGGCGATCGGCTCTAAAGCATGAAAAGTGGGGACCCGGTTATCGGAAAAGATCATGCTTAAACAAGCAGATAGATGGTGCCATGGCTGAGTTTTCGCTCTCCGATCTGGAGACAATCATCAGGGAACGCGCGCATTCCGGCGATGCGGATTCATGGACGGCAAAACTGTTCGCGCGCGGCATCGACAAGGCGGCACAGAAGTTCGGCGAAGAGGCGGTCGAAACAGTGATCGCGGCCGTTGGGGGTGACAGACAAGCGCTCGTTTCGGAAAGCGCCGATCTCATCTATCATTGGCTCGTCGTTCTGGGCGTCGCCGGCGTTCCGCTTGCCGATGTCCTGACCGAACTCGAACGCCGCGCCGGTCGTTCGGGGATCGCCGAAAAGGCGTCTCGGCAGGACCGGGGCTGATCGCTGCGGAGGGTAGGAAACTCGATGGACCAGCTCGCCCCCACCGAGAAATATTCACCCTTTCGTTTCTTCTCGGCGGAGCAATGGTCGCAGTTCCGCGCCGACACGCCGATGACGCTCGGCGCGGATGAGATCCGTCGCCTGCGCTCGCTCAACGACCCGGTCGACCTCGAAGAGGTCAAGCGCATCTATCTTTCGCTGTCGCGGCTTTTGTCCGCGCATGTCGAGGCGAGCCAGCTGCTGTTCAGGCAGCGCCAGGCCTTCTTCAACGCGGTGGATATCGTCAAAACGCCGTTCATCATCGGCATTGCCGGCTCTGTCGCGGTCGGCAAATCGACCACGGCGCGCGTGCTCAAGGAATTGCTGGCGCGCTGGCCGTCGAGCCCCAAGGTCGATCTGATCACCACCGACGGCTTCCTGCTTCCCAACGAAATCCTGCGCCGCAACAACCTAATGGAACGCAAGGGCTTTCCCGACAGCTATGATGTCGGCGCCCTGCTGCGTTTCCTGTCGGGCATCAAATCGGCGCAGCGCAATGTCCGCGCGCCTGTTTATTCGCACCTGACTTACGACGTCATTCCCGGTGAGTTCCAGACCATCGACCGGCCGGACATATTGATCTTCGAAGGCATCAACGTGCTTCAGCCCGGCAAGCTGCCGAAGGACGGCAAGATCGTGCCTTTCCTGTCGGATTTCTTCGATTTCGCCATCTATATCGATGCCGAAGAGGAGCTGATCCATCACTGGTACATCGCCCGCTTCATGCGGCTGCGCGAGACCGCCTTCCGCAACCCGGACTCCTTCTTCCACCGCTATTCGCAACTTTCGCAAGCAGCGGCCCGCGCCATCGCCGAAGGCTTGTGGGCCAATATCAACCTGAAGAATTTGCGCGAGAACATCCTGCCGACGCGTGCCCGTGCCGATCTCATCCTGCGCAAGGGCGCCAATCACCTGGTCGAGGAAGTGGCGCTCAGGAAGCTGTGAAATTCCGAGCCATTCCTTAAAGTCATCTTAACCCAGTCTTTCTATTGTCGAGCCTGATCTGCGGGCTCCGGCAAACAATGAACGCGCCATTCCTTCATATTGATCGACCGGCAGCTGACCGCGTCGCACATCCGGCGAACGGGACCGCAACGATTGCTTTGATCGTGCCGGTGCACAATGAGGAAGGCGCGATCGCGCCATTTCTGAAGGCCGTATGCGAAAGCATCGATCCGCTGCAGGAAAATGGCGTTACCTTCGATCTCATCTTCGTCAATGACGGCAGCAGCGATGCGACGCTCGAACGGCTGATCGAAGCCCGGCAAGCCGATCCGCGTATTCGGGTGATCGACCTTTCACGCAATTTCGGCAAGGAGGCCGCGATGACCGCCGGTCTCGACAGCTGCGATGCCGATGCCGCAATTCCCATCGATGTCGACCTGCAGGACCCGCCGCATGTCATTCCGCTGCTTGTCGAGAAATGGCGCGAGGGTTTCGAGGTCGTTCTGGCCAAGCGAGCCAATCGGTCGAGCGACAGTTTTCTAAAGCAGCGCTCCGCCTCGACGTTCTACCGCGTTCACAACTGGATCGCGCAGCAGAAGATCCCGCATGATGTCGGCGACTTCAGGTTGATCGATCGTCAGGTCATCGAAGCGCTGCGCTCCTTGCCCGAACGCCGTCGTTTCATGAAGGGACTGTTCGCCTGGGTGGGCTTCCGCACTGCAACCGTCGAATATATCCGCGATCGGCGCATCGCCGGCCAGTCGAAATTCTCCGGCTGGAGGCTGTGGAACTTCGCGCTCGAAGGCATCACCAGCTTCTCCACCGCGCCGCTTGAAATCTGGACCTATGTCGGCGCGACGATCTCGGCATTGTCATTCCTCTACGGCCTGCTGATCGTCGCCAAGACGATGATCTTTGGCGCGGATGTGCCAGGCTACGCTTCGCTGCTGGTCAGTGTTCTTTTCCTTGGCGGCATCCAGTTGCTCGGCATCGGCATCATCGGACAGTACCTTGGCAGGGTCTACGCCGAGATCAAGCAGCGTCCGATCTACATCGTGCGTCGCAAATATGAGGGGATGAACTGATGGAGCTCGACGCCTACCGACAGATGGCCGCCACGGAAGACGAGCATTGGTGGTTCTGCGGGCGGCGCGCCATCGCGGAGGCGGTCATTCGCCACCTCGACCTGCCCGCAAAGGCGCGCATCGTCGAGATCGGCGCCGGCACCGGCGGCAACATCGCGATGCTGGAACAGTTCGGCGCGGTGACGGCGGTGGAAATGAGCGATCTGGCGCGCGAGATCGCCGGGGAAAAGACCGGCCGCGACTTTCTCGCCGGCCATCTGCCGGACAACATTCCTGTCGCGCCGCAAAGTTGTGACCTCATCTGCCTGTTCGACGTGCTGGAGCATGTCGCGGAGGACGAAGCATCGCTGGCCGCAATCCGCCAAATGCTGAAACCAGGTGGCCGCGTCATCCTTACGGTGCCTGCACATCAATGGCTGTGGAGCGCCCACGACGTGGGGCTGCATCACATGCGGCGCTATTCCCGCAATCTGCTGCGTGAGCGCATTGAAAAGGCCGGCTTCACGATCGACCGGCTGAGCTACACCAATGCCGCGCTGTTTCCCGCAGCTGTGTTGGCACGACTGGTTGACAGGCTGCGCAAACCGGCCAGGCCAGCGGGCCACGCGACGCCGCCGAAGCCGGTCAATGCGGCGATGAAGGCTGTGTTTTCGGCGGAGGGCCGTATCGTGCCAAACGCAAGCCTGCCGTTTGGTGTCTCGCTACTGGCCGTGTTTCGTAGGGATGGCGCCGTCGACACCGGTCGCCTCGACGAGAAACTGGCGGCCTGATCGCGCCATGTCGGCTACTGGCTCGTATCGTCGCCTGTCGCGCTTTGCCCTGATCGGGATTGCCTCGACGCTGATCTATGCCGTTTGCGCTTTCCTGCTGTCGCGTGGACAGGCAACGGCGGGCCTGCCGGCAGCGCTCACATCCTTTGCGGCTTACGCCATCGCCGCGCTGTTTTCTTATACCGGGCATAAATATTTCACATTCATCTCTGGCGGCAGCCACGCAATGGAACTGCCCCGCTTCCTCCTGCTCACCGCTTCGGGCCTCGCTGTCGCGGTCGCTCTGCCGGGGCTTTTGACCCAGATGCTCGGCGTCCCTGCTTCAGTCCCGATCCTGCTGACCTGCATTGCCGTGCCGGTTATCAACTATGTCGTCCTCGGGCGTTGGGTGTTTCGTGGTCTCTAGCGCGCGATCCCTCGGTGAACCGCTGCCTGCCATAGGCCGTTTCTCGCGGTTTGTCGGCGGCGCAGGTGCTGCTCCGTCGTTGCTGGTCGGCGTGGTCGTGGCGTATGCCGTCTGGTTATCGACAGTTGTGACGCCGACCAATGTCGATGTGTCATGGCTCCTGGTTGCGTGTGATCGGTTGCTCGGCGGAGAGCGACTGAACACCGACATCATGGAGACCAATCCGCCTTTCTCGATCTTTCTCTACATGCCGTTTATGCTCTTGGAAAAGCTTAGCGGCATACGTGCCGAAGTCTGGCTGACGCTCGGTGTCGTCTGCCTGAGCTTGGCCAGCCTGTTTGTTTCCGCCCGCATTCTCGTCCGCGTCGACCCGATTTACCGACAGCCTAACGCTCTCTGGGCAGCTCCGGTCGCGCTGTTCATGGTCCTGTGTTTCCTGCCGGACCAATTCGGCCAACGCGAGCATTTCGCGCTGATTGCCATTCTGCCCTGGTTGGCATTGCAGTGCGCACGCCAGCGCACGCCGGACTTCGTCACAGGCTCGACCGTGGAGCGCGTTCTGGCGGGGCTGGGCGCGGCCACCGTCATCATGCTCAAACCACCGCATTTTGCCCTGGCCCTCCTGCTGCCCTCGCTGTGCCTTGCGCTCCAGAGACGGTCTCTAAAGCCGTTCTTCGCCATGGAAAATCTTCTCGGCGCTGCGATCATTGTCATCTATGTGGCTTCCATTGCGATCTTCGATCGCGCCTACTTCAGCGAAATACTGCCCTTCATCAGGGAGGTGTATCTGCCGGTGAGAGCTTCGGTCGTCGAGATGATGGCAAACTGGCCGAAGATAGTGCTGCTTCTGGCCGCGGCTGTCGTGCTGGCAGCGGGCGACATCAGACAATTGCATTGGGACGTCCGGATTCCGCTCCTGGCCGCTCTCGGGTTCATCCCCGCCTTCGTCGTCATGGGCAAGGGTTGGCCTAACCACGCGCTGCCGATGGTGGTTGTGGCGGTACTTGCATTCGCTGTCCAGCTTCCGCGGTTCGGTGAGTTCCGCGCTGCAGGCTTCGTTCGCAAAGCCGCCCTTGTCTTCGGCTGCGTGTTGGTGCTGCAAATAACGGGTAGAGCACAATACGCTGCGCTGACTGCGGACAACGAGCCGATAGAGCGGTCCGCCGCCACAATCAGAGCCACGATCGAAAACCCGACGATCATGTCGATCGCGGATCGGATGCAGGTGGGCCATCCCCTCACCAGGCTGGTCGGCGGCAAGTTCATGTCGCGTCACCCAGGCGCCTGGGCGGTGTTCAATGCGGAAATACTTGCTCGCAAGGCCGATGAATACGGACAGAAACGGAAATTTGAAGGGATCCGCGATCGGGTGATCGGCGAATACGCCGCCGAAATATCAGCGAAGAAGCCCGATATCGTGCTGTCAGGCTCTCCCTCGTGGACTGCCTTGATGCTGCAGGACAAGCGAATCGCAGCTGCCTTGAGCGACTATCATGTGCTGCACGCCGAGCCGGAGATCACCGTCTTTCTGCGCGGCGGCGCGCGCCAATTGACGCCCGTTTCGAACTAGTTCCGTCCGAACGATTGGCTGATCGAGGAAGAGGCTACAGAGAACATGGTAAGGGCTATCCAATCGTTTTATCGGAGAGCACATATGTCAACGTTCCGGGGCAGGACAGCACCGTGAGCGTCGCGAACGAGACTGGCGGCTGGGGCCGGTGGGGCAGTCGGGATTTTGCGGCGTCGCTGCATCTTGGCCGCAATGTCCTTGCGATTGCTGCGCTCACAGTCTTGTCGATCGCCTGTCAGGTGCGCTGGGGAACTATTCCGGATACGAGTTGGCTGATCACCGTCTGCGAACGGATACTCTCTGGTGAGCGGCTTTACACGCAAATCTACGAGACCAACCCTCCATTCAGCGTATGGCTCTATCTGCCGCCAGTGGCTGCGGCCAGGTTGCTGGGAATCGCCCCGGAAGTCCTGGTTCAGGCCTGGACCTATCTTGCCGCACTTGTCGGGCTTTCGTTTTCGGGCGTGATCGTCAAGCGTGCGGGTTTCGCCGAAGCAGCATCACTATTTGCGTTGGCGCCAGCTTTCTACGCAATGCTGGTGATCTTTCCCGGCAACGCCTTCAGCGAGCGAGAGCATATCGGCATAGCGCTTTTCATGCCGCTGCTGGCACTTCATGCCTGGCGCGCGCGCCGAGATGCAACGGCGCAACCAGGCTTGGGTCTTGCAGCCCTTGCCGGCCTGTCGGGCAGTGTTCTGTTGCTGATCAAGCCCTACTACGCGATCATGGTGTTGGCGCCGGCACTGCTCGTCGCAGCACGCCGATGCAGTCTGAAATCGGTTTTCGCTCCGGAGCACTGGGTCATAGGCGGCGTCTGCATCGCTTATTTCGGCGCGGTCACATTGATCCATCCGGAATTCCTGCGCGACGTTTATCCCCTGATGGCGGATGTTTATGCAAAGGTCAGCGTCTTTCTGCCGATTGTGATCGTCTACGGTTTTACGTGGGGCTTTCTCGTATTCCTGACGTGGTGGCTGTGGCCGGCCGGGCGATTTCCGGAGCTGGCGGCGGTAGCGCTGACCGCGTCGGTCGCCGGCATGTTCCCGCTGTTCTACCAGGCGAAAGGCTGGGCCTATCATGCCTATCCCGCCATCTTTTGCGCCGTGGCAGCCATTCTCTGCCTGCTGGCATTGCCCAGGATCGAGCAGCAGCAGCCAAGGCTGTTGTCATTTGTGACGGCACCTTCGCGAGCTTGGGCGCTGGCGGGGGTGGCGATCGCTTTCTTGCCGTACTGGAGCACTCAGAAGCCAGACCCCGGGCTGGTTGCCGCCATTCGCGCCGCGACCGATCGGCCGACCGTCGCGTTGATCAGCCCGGACATTTCCTCTGGACATCCGCTGAACCGCATGATCGACGGGCAGTTCGTTTCGACCCATGTCAGCGATTGGCTTGGAGCGTTCTCGCTCCGCCTGTCCCAGCAGGCGGTTCTCTCCGGTGACACCGCCGAGGCGACACGTTACCAAGCCATCATGGTGCGCTACGCCGAAAGCAAGCGCGAAGAATTTGAGCGCCTGCGCGCGGATGTCATCATCTTCAAGAAAAACAACACCAACTGGACAAGCCAACTGACCGAGCGTTTTGGCTTTGACGCGATCCTGGCCCGTTACCACGTGCTCGCCGAAGACGGTGCCCTGCGCATCTATCTACGCGATGACTATGTCCGCCCCGGCCCGTTGACGGTCGGGCGCCTCACGTCGGCGTCGTCACCCGCCTCAGCGTCAGATTGATCCGTCCGCCATTCCTGAGCAACGCCGAGGTCGAGGGATAGATGCGGTCGACGCCGTGAAAAGAGAGGCGGCCTTCGCCGCCAAGCACGACGACGTCGCCGCTTTTCAGCCTGAACGATTTTGTGCCGCCTTCGCGCGTGCTTTGGCCGACCCTGAACAGGCAATCGTCGCCCAGTGAGACCGACACGACCGGCGCGGCGAAATCCTCCTCGTCGCGGTCCTGGTGAAGGCCCATCTTCGCGTCCGGCGAATAGAAATTGACCAAACAAGCCTCCGGCGGATGCGGATAGTCAGACACGTCCCGCCACAACTCGAGCAGCACGTCCGGGATCGGCGGCCAGGGCGTTCCGGTCACCGGGTGCGTCGGCTGGTAGCGATAGCCGTGCTCCTTGTCGGTGACCCAGCCGAGCGGGCCGCAATTGGTCATGCGCACGCTCATCTCCTTGCCGGTGCGCGGCATGGCCGGCACGAACAGGGGAGCCTCCTGGACGACCCGTCTCACATCCTCGACCAGCGCTTCCTGCACCGCACGGGACAGATAGCCGGGCATGTGGCGGACACCTTTGGGCAGAACGAGCATCAGCTTGGTCGCTCCATTAGGTTCATCTGGCGGATAATGCCACCAACAAACAAGAACGGCGACCCGAAAGCCGCCGTTCTTCTCTTGTCGCGATTGCACCGGGCTTAGAGACTGTTTCGAAATTCGCTCTGGCGAGTCATATGGTGGTGGTTTCGAGAACCGGAGCGGAGCGTACTTAAGCACGTGAGCACCGGAAGCGCAGAAAACGCTATCAGATAGCCGCCGGAGTAGAGTTTCCAAACAGTCTCTTAGTCGAGGTCCGGTATGCGCAGGACTTGCCCCGGATAGATCTTGTCCGGGTGGGTCAGCATCGGCTTGTTGGCCTCGAAAATGATCGGGTTCTTCGCACCTTTGCCCTTGCCGTAGCTCTTTTCGGCGATTTTCCAGAGGTTGTCGCCTTTCTTGACCGTGTAGAAGGTCGGTTCCTTGGCCGCGGTAGCGGGCGTGCCGGACTCGGGTGCGGCGACCTGCAATTCGTCCGCCTGCACCTTGGAGACGCCGAGCGTGTTGCCGACGGCGATGACAGCCTTTTCGAAGATCGATTGATCCTTGACCACGCCTTTCAGGACGGCCGTATCGCCTTTGACGACGACTTCCACATTGTCGGTGCCGAGCGCGTGCGAATCGAGCTCCTTCTTGAGCGTATCGGCGGTCGGCTCCGGCTCATCGTCGCCGAAGCCGAGCTTCTTGCCGACGCCCTTGACGAAATCAAACATGCCCATCTGTGGTCTCCCTTGCTGTGGCGAATACAGAACTTGCCATCTGCAACCTTGAATTGGAAGCCGTCTCGACCGCGGGATCGATGTCGCGCCTGCCACATCGTGGACGCACGTCGCTCTAATCGTCGTCCACCCGGCCGCGCAGTTTCTTGATTGTGCCGCGCCCAGCTTTAGTCTTCAGCCGCCTTTCTACCGCGCCTTTCGACGGCCTCGTCTTCTTGCGCGGCGGCGGCGGCGGTTCGGCGGCCTTGGCGACCAGTTCCGCAAGCCGCGCGCGGGCGTCAGCCCGGTTCTGCTCTTGCGTGCGGAAGCGTCCGGCCTCGATGACGATGACGCCGTCCTTGGTGGCGCGTTGGCCGGCCAGCTTTATGGTTCGCTCGCGGACGCGCTCCGACAGGCCCGGCGCATTCGCCGCATCGAAGCGCAATTGCACCGCCGTCGCCACCTTGTTGACGTTCTGGCCGCCAGGGCCGGACGAGCGGATGAAGTCCTCATGCAGGTCATCCGGATGGATCACCGCATCGTCGGCAATGATGATCTTGTCGTCGGCGTTCATGCCGCAGTCATGGCGCGGCAAGCGAAAAAAGAAAAGGCCCGATCCCCGGGGTCGGGCGTTCCCGTTCCCCGGGTCGGGCCTCCCCGATCCCGGTCCGGGCCTTGAGGTGCAGGATAT
The DNA here is from genome assembly GCF_003952585.1 of Mesorhizobium sp. M6A.T.Cr.TU.016.01.1.1. Taxonomy (NCBI): domain Bacteria; kingdom Pseudomonadati; phylum Pseudomonadota; class Alphaproteobacteria; order Hyphomicrobiales; family Phyllobacteriaceae; genus Mesorhizobium; species Mesorhizobium sp. M6A.T.Cr.TU.016.01.1.1. The sequence continues at coordinate 1,782,462 of NZ_CP034452.1, read as the reverse complement.
CCGCCCGGCGATTATTCCGCGGCTTCGCGCATGCGCGGGGCGGCGCCGAGCACAATGGCGTCGACATGAGGTTCGAATTTTTCGAAATTGATGGCGAACATGCCGACCAGCCTCGCCGCCTGCAGGTCATAGGCTGATGTGTCGGCCCAGGTCGATCTCGGATCGAGAATGGCGCGGTCGACGCCAGCGACCGCCACCGGCACATCGAAAGCAAAATTGGCGTCGGTGCGGAAATCGGCCCCGTTCAGCGAGCCGTCGAGTGCCGCGGCAAGCAGCGCCCGCGTCGCCTTGATCGGCATCCGCTTGCCGGTGCCATAGGCGCCGCCGGTCCAGCCGGTGTTGACCAGCCAGCAATCGACACCGTGATGGGCGATCAGCTCGCGCAGCAGATTGCCGTATTCCGACGGATGGCGCGGCATGAACGGTGCGCCGAAACAGGTCGAAAACGTCGCTTCGGGTTCAGTGACGCCCTTTTCGGTCCCTGCCACCTTGGCGGTATAGCCGGAGAGGAAATGATACATCGCCTGCGCCGGAGTGAGCCGGGCGATCGGCGGCATCACGCCGAATGCGTCGGCGGTCAGCATGATGATGTTTTTCGGGTGACCGGCGCGGCCCGTCTTGCTGGCGTTGGGGATGAAGTCGAGCGGATAGGCGCAGCGCGTGTTTTCGGTGAGACTGCCGTCGTCGAAATCCGGCACACGGTCCGCGTCGAGCACCACATTCTCCAGCACCGTGCCGAAGCGCTGCGTGGTGGCGAAGATCTCCGGCTCGGCTTCGGCCGAAAGCTTTATCGTCTTGGCATAGCAGCCGCCTTCGAAATTGAAGATGCCATCCGGGCCCCAGCCGTGCTCGTCGTCGCCGACCAGCGTGCGCGACGGGTCGGCCGACAGCGTCGTCTTGCCGGTTCCCGAAAGGCCGAAGAAGATGGCCGCGTCTCCGCCAGCGCCTTCATTGGCCGAGCAATGCATCGGCATCACGCCCCTCGTCGGCAACAAATAGTTGAGCACGGTGAACACCGATTTCTTCATTTCGCCGGCATAGGAGGTGCCACCGATCAGCACGATCATGCGCGAGAGATCGACGGCGATCACCGTTTCGGTGCGGGTGCCGTGGCGGACGGGATCGGCGCGGAATGACGGCAGGTCGATGATCGTCATGTCAGGCACGAAATGCTCGAGCTCGGCGGCTTCCGGACGAATGAGCAGATTGCGGATGAACAAGGAGTGCCAGGCAAGCTCCGTGACGACCCTGGTCGTCAGCTTCAAGTCCTCGTCGGCGCCGCCGACCAGATCCTGCACATAAAGATCCTTGTCCGCCGCATGGGCGCGAAAATCGGCGAGCAGCGCGTCGAACTGGGACGGCGAAATCGCCTTGTTGTTGTCCCACCACACATGCGGCCCGGTGGTCTCGTCGCGCACGATGAATTTGTCCTTGGGCGAGCGGCCGGTGTGCTGCCCGGTTTCGGCGACGAGCGCGCCATGCGCGGTTGTCCGGGCCTCGCCGCGGCGGATCGCTTCCTCGTAAAGGGCCGCCACGCCGAAATTATAGCGCACCGCGCCCGTGGTTTTCAGGCCGATCCGATCGATCGCCCATGCGGGATTGCGTTTGCCGGCTTCCGACATGAGGGTTCCTTCTTCGATTTGAGCATCCTGGCCGGCGAATTTCCGGAGCCCCCACGACGGAGACTGTAAGCGTCAGAACCAGAAAAGCCAAATGATATCAAATAATTAATCGATTTAAATATTTTGAAAGTTGTTTAAATCGTTTATATATGCAAAAAATCAGGCGGTTGCCCAAAGGATTGGCGGTCTTTATCAGTCCAATCCATATCGAGGTGAGATTGTGGCCGCCGGCATGCCGCTCGTGACAGCGGACTGAGCCTGTGCCACATTTTGTACCTAATTTGTCCTGCAAAAGCCCCTTCTCGACCAAAGAAGGGACAGCTCATGAGGGAGCCACTTGAAATGGCAACAATCGCGCTTGTCGACGACGATCGCAACATTCTGACTTCGGTGTCGATCGCCCTCGAATCGGAGGGGTATCGCGTCGAAACCTACACGGATGGGGCATCGGCGCTGGAGGGCCTGGCGGCGCGTCCGCCGAATCTCGCCATCCTCGACATCAAGATGCCGCGCATGGACGGCATGGAGCTTCTGCGCCGGATGCGCCAGAAATCCGACCTGCCGGTGATCTTCCTGACGTCCAAGGACGACGAGATCGACGAGCTTTTCGGCCTCAAGATGGGCGCCGACGACTTCATCCGCAAACCCTTCTCGCAGCGTCTTCTGGTCGAGCGGGTTCGGGCCGTGCTGCGCCGTGCCAGCGCCCGCGAGGCGTCGGCCAAGACGCCCAACCAGCAGGCACGTTCGCTCGAGCGCGGCCAGCTTGTCATGGACCAGGAGCGCCACACCTGTACCTGGAAGGGCGAGCCGGTGACGCTTACCGTCACCGAGTTCCTGATCCTGCATTCTCTGGCCCAGCGTCCCGGTGTGGTAAAAAGCCGTGATGCGCTGATGGATTCGGCCTATGATGAGCAGGTCTATGTCGATGACCGCACCATCGACAGTCACATCAAGCGGCTTCGCAAGAAGTTCAAGGCCGTCGATGATGACTTCGAGATGATCGAAACCCTTTACGGAGTCGGATACCGGTTCCGCGAAGCATGAATTGATGCATGTCGCCCAAAAGTGGTCCCGGTTTTGGGGACAACGACATGCATCGAAAACGTTATTGCATGTCGTCCAAAAGTGGTCCCGGTTTTGGGACAACGACATGCTCAAAACTAAAGACCGAGCGGGGGCTGCTATTCGATGGCAGTGGACGTAGAGCGAGTGAGACGGACGGGCGGCCGGCGCCCGTCGCGGATTCTGCCCGCATTCCTGTCGAGGATCACGGTGCCGATGCGCCGCTTCCTCGGCCACCATATCTTTTCCAGCCTGACGCGGCGCATTCTCTTCCTCAACCTCGCCGGCCTGGCCGTCCTGGTCACCGGCATTCTCTACCTCAACACGTTTCGCGACGGGCTGATCGATGCCCGCGTCGAGAGCCTGATGACCCAGGGCGAGATCATCGCCGGCGCGATCGCGGCATCGGCGACGGTCGAGACCGATTCGATCAGCATCGATCCGGAAAAACTTCTGGAACTGCAGGCCGGCGAAAGCCTGGGTCCCGGCTCCGATCAGCTCGACAATCTGGACTTTCCGATCAATCCGGAGCGCGTCGCGCCGGTGCTCAGGCGCTTGATTTCGCCGACGCGGACGCGTGCCCGCATCTATGACCGCGACGCCAACCTGCTGCTCGATTCCCGCCATCTCTATTCGCGCGGCCAGATCCTTCGCTACGACCTGCCGCCGGTCGCCGCGGAAGAGCCCGACCTTCTGGAGCGTATCCAGAAATTCGTCTTCGATTTCTTCCGCAACACCGCGCTGCCGGTCTATCATGAGCAGCCGGGCGGCAATGGCGCTGCATTTCCGGAGGTGGTCAAGGCGCTTACCGGCAGCCCGTCGACCATCGTGCGGATCTCGGAACAGGGCGAGCAGATTGTTTCGGTCGCCGTGCCGATCCAGCGCTTCCGCGCCGTTCTCGGCGTATTGATGCTGTCGACGGAAGGCGGCGACATCGACAGGATCGTCGCGGCCGAGCGCAAGGCGATCCTGCGCGTCTTCGGCATTGCCGCCCTTGTCACCGCCATCCTGTCGATGCTGCTCGCCTCGACCATCGCCAACCCGCTGCGCCGGCTGTCGGCGGCGGCGGTCAGGGTGCGGCGCGGCGTCAAGAACCGCGAGGAAATCCCTGATTTCTCCGACCGGCAGGACGAGATCGGCAATCTGTCGATCGCCGTGCGCGACATGACCAATGCGCTCTATGCCCGCATTGAGGCGATCGAAAGTTTCGCGGCTGACGTCTCGCACGAGTTGAAGAACCCCCTGACCTCGCTGCGCAGCGCAGTGGAGACCCTGCCGCTGGCCAAGAACGACACGTCGCGCAGCCGGCTGATGGATATCATCCAGCACGACGTCAGGCGGCTGGACCGTCTCATCACCGACATTTCCGATGCCTCCCGTCTTGACGCCGAGCTCGCGCGGGAAGACGCAGGAACCGTGGATCTCAAGAAGTTCATCACGGATCTGGTCGACGTTTCACGCACCGCCACGCGCAACAAAAAGACGGTCGAGATCGAGTTCAAGGTCGCCAAGCCGCCGCAGGGCGTCAAGGGCTACTTCGTCGCCGGCCACGATCTGAGGATCGGCCAGGTCATCACCAATCTGATCGAGAATGCCCGCTCCTTCGTTCCTGAAGAGCGCGGCCACATCACTATCTCGCTGGCGCGTGCCGGCAAGGTCAACATCATCACCATCGACGACAATGGTCCCGGTATAAGAGCCGACAACATCGACCGCATCTTCGAACGCTTCTACACCGACCGGCCGGCCGGCGAGGCGTTCGGCCAGAATTCAGGGCTTGGCCTGTCGATCAGCAGGCAGATCGTCGAAGCCCATGGCGGCACGCTGACCGCCGAGAACATCCCGGGCACCAAACCCGGCGAAATCAAGGGCGCGCGCTTCGTCGTGACACTGCCGGCCGAAGGCTGATCTATGCGCGCTGAAAACATTCATGGAACGGCGCTGCTGATCGGCGAGCGCGGCGTCCTCATCACCGGACCGTCCGGCGCCGGCAAGACGACGCTGGCGCTGACGCTCCTGGATCATTGCCGCGCGCGCGGGCTGTTTTCGCGGCTTATCGGCGATGACAGGCTGCTCGCCGTGGCCCACGCCGGGCGGCTGGTCTGTGGCGTGCCGGCGACCATCGCCGGTCTCGCCGAAGTGCCTGGGTTCATGCCGCGCCCGCTGCCCTTCGAGCCGGGTGGAGTGATCGACCTGCATGTCCGGCTGGTGCCGAAGGCAGAAATGGCCCGTTTCCAGGAGGAAATCAGCGAACCGGTGGCAGGCTGTCCGGTGCCGCGTATCGACCTTGCCGAGCGCAACGCCGCCACGGCCTTGCCGGCGGTGATGGCACGGCTCTCCATCGCGCCTTTTCTATGATCCGGTTCCGGTTTTTTGCTGCAATGCGTCAAAATGGCCTAGGCCTATGCAATTTTGGGCTTGTCAACGCGTCTCGCGTCGACAAGATAGCGCTCCCGCCGCCTAAAATGGCCGGCGAGTATGAAACGCCTTATGAAGCGGCGATGACGGGAGCCACCAAAGAATGATCGGACTCGTGCTTGTAACGCACGGTCAACTGGCCGCCGAATTCCGCCATGCCGTGGAACATGTCGTCGGGCCACAAGACAGTTTCGAGACCGTGGCGATCGGCGCCGATGACGATATGGAGCAGCGCCGCAGCGACATCGTCGACGCCGTTGCCCGTGTCGACACGGGGGCGGGCGTCATCGTTTTGACAGACATGTTCGGCGGCACGCCCTCCAATCTCGCCATTTCGGTGATGGAATCCGGTCGTACCGAGGTCATTGCCGGCATGAACCTGCCGATGCTGATCAAGCTGTCCAGCATTCGCAAGGGCGACAATATGAGCGCGGCGCTGGACGAGGCGCAGGCAGCCGGCCGCAAATACATCAATGTCGCCAGCCAGCTTTTGAGCAGCAAATGAACGCGCTGTCGGCCAAGAAGGATGACATCGTCCGGGAGTTTCCAATCGTCAACCAGCGTGGCCTGCATGCCCGCGCCTCGGCGAAGTTCGTTCAGGTTGCCAGCGGCTTCGACGCCTCCGTCCATGTCGAGAAGGACGGCGTCAAGGTCGGCGGCACCTCGATCATGGGTTTGATGATGCTGGCGGCGAGCCCCGGCTATTCGATTCGCGTCACCGCCAGCGGCCCGGAGGCCGAGCAGGTCATCGACGCACTGGAGAAACTGGTCGCCTCCCGCTTCGGCGAAGAGTCCTGACGCCTGGAGCGCCGCGCGTCCTTTGGACTCGAATTTGCGCATCGTGCTTTCCGAAAATCGCTTCCGAAGACATGCACGGATAAAGATTTCTTTATATCCCATTGTCGTTCGACCGGCGATCTGCTAGTCAGGCCGGCAACTCGCGCCCTTCGAAACGCCTTTGGCGCGGGCGCATCCCGAAGACAATTCTTGATCGGAGCACTGCCATGACGGGTAGCAAAGACTATGTGGTCGCCGACATCTCTCTTGCCGGCTGGGGCCGCAAGGAGATCGAGATCGCCGAAACCGAAATGCCGGGTCTGATGGCCTGCCGCGAGGAATTCGGCAAGGCGCAGCCGCTCAAGGGCGCGCGCATCACCGGTTCGCTGCACATGACCATTCAGACGGCGGTGCTGATCGAAACGCTGAAGGTGCTCGGCGCCGATATCCGGTGGGCCTCCTGCAACATCTTCTCGACCCAGGACCATGCGGCCGCGGCCATCGCCGAGGCCGGCATTCCGGTCTTCGCCATCAAGGGCGAGACGCTCGAAGACTACTGGGTCTACACCGACAGGATCTTCCAGTGGGCCGATGGCGGCACCTCCAACATGATCCTGGATGATGGCGGCGACGCCACCATGTACATCCTGATCGGCGCGCGCGCCGAAGCCGGCGAGGATGTGCTCTCCAATCCGGGCAGCGAGGAGGAAGAGATCCTGTTTGCGCAGATCAAGAAGCGTATGGCGGCTTCGCCCGGCTTCTTCACCATGCAGAAGGAAGCGATCCGCGGCGTCACCGAAGAGACGACGACCGGCGTCAACCGGCTCTATCAGTTGCAGAAGAAGGGCCTGCTGCCGTTCCCGGCCATCAACGTCAACGATAGCGTGACCAAGTCGAAATTCGACAACAAGTACGGCTGCAAGGAATCTCTGGTCGACGGCATTCGCCGCGGCACCGACACGATGATGGCCGGCAAGGTCGCGGTCGTCTGCGGCTATGGCGACGTCGGCAAAGGCTCTTCGGCGTCGCTCAAGGGCGCCGGCGCCCGCGTCAAGGTCACCGAGGTCGATCCGATCTGCGCGTTGCAGGCGGCGATGGACGGCTTCGAAGTCGTCACGCTCGAGGATGCCGCACCGACGGCCGACATCATCATCACCACCACCGGCAACAAGGACGTCGTCACCCTCGACCACATGCGGTCGTTCAAGGACATGGTGATCGTCGGCAATATCGGTCACTTCGACAACGAGATCCAGGTGGCGTCGCTGCGCAATCTGAAGTGGACCAACATCAAGCCGCAGGTCGACATGATCACCTTCCCGGACGGCAAGCGGATGATTCTTTTGTCGGAAGGCCGCCTGCTCAATCTCGGCAATGCCACCGGCCATCCGAGCTTCGTCATGTCGGCGTCCTTCACCAATCAGGTGCTGGCGCAGATCGAGCTCTACACCAAGCCCGGCCAGTACAAGAATCAGGTCTATGTCCTGCCGAAGCACCTCGATGAAAAGGTCGCGCGCCTGCATCTCGACAAGCTTGGCGCCCGGCTTACCGAACTGTCCGGCGAACAGGCCGCCTATATCGGCGTGACCCCGCAGGGGCCGTTCAAGCCGGAACACTACCGCTATTAACCAAAGCTTAAATTACCACTAGATATTGATGCCGGGCGATTGACTTTTCGCCCGGCTTTATTTTTGCGCTGATTGATTCTTCACGCCGATTCGCGCAAGCGCTATGGTGCTGATTCGCGGGTCCGGGGACGAGGGCCGACGCACGCATCAGGGCGGTCTTGCATTCAGGCGGCGAAGAGGACCAAGACATGCCGGGGGATAACCCGCCTCGCGCGGGACAGGCCGTTTCCGGCGGCCACAACGATTCGGTGACCACGGATTCCGCTGCAACAGGCGGAAGTCTCTTATGGTGCGCTGGCGCTCGCGTCGGAAAATTGCTTGCCTCTTCCGCGCTCGCCGGTCCGCTGCTCGGTTTTGCGGCACATGCTGAAACCGTCGCTGCGCAAAAAGCCGGGCTGTCGGTCTCCACGGTCGAGGTCATGCAGCTCGCCATGTTTGTCGGCGTCATGGGCGCGGCACTTGTCTCGGCCATCGCCCTGATCCGCGAAAGAGCGCGCACCTCGGCACAGAATGTCGAACTCAGAGCCCGCTTAGCCGACGTCAACGCTGCGCTGCGGCGCTCCGAGGCGCTGCTCAATCTGCGCGACCAGCGTGTCATCGTATGGGCCGCGGAAAACAAGAAACCCGAGCTCGTCGGAACATTGCCGGTTGAGAGCGGCGCCCCGGAAGACCGCGCCGCTTTCCTCGCCTTCGGCCGTTGGCTGATGCCGCGCTCGGCGGCGGCGCTCGAGAATGCCGTGGCGGGACTGCGGGAAAAGGCGAGGCCGTTCGATCTCGTCATCGAATCGCAGGTCGGTGCGCCGCTCGAAGTGCACGGTCGCAAGAGCGCAGCACACGTGCTTGTGCGCTTCGTCTCGCTGTCTGAAACGCAGCGAAGCGAGGCCAGGCTGAAAATCGAGAACCAGCGCCTCGCCGCCGACTATGACACGATGCTCGGCCTTCTCGACGCGCTCAGCATGCCGTCATGGCTGCGCACGGCGGACGGGCGGTTGAAATGGGTCAACCGCGCCTATGCCAACGCAGTCGAAGCGGAAAATGCCGAAGCGGCCGTTCGCGACGCGAAGGAATTCCTGGGTGGCCAGGCGCGCGATGCGATCGCTGCGCAGCACAAGTCGCATCCCGTCTTCGAGCAGGCGCTTTCCACCGTCATCGAAGGCGACCGCCGCATGTTCGCTGTGACCGACTTCGCCGGCGCGGATGGTTCGGCGGGTCTTGCCTGTGACACCAGCGGCATCGAGATCATCCGTAACGAATACGAGCGGACCGTGCGGAGCCATGCCGACACGCTCGATCAACTCAACACCGCCGTGGCGATTTTCGATACCGACGAGAAGCTGCGGTTTTTCAACCAGGCGTTCCAGAAACTATGGGGCCTCGACAGCGGCTTCCTGCACAGCGCCCCGGACAACGCCTTGTTGCTCGACAGGCTGCGCAGCGAAGGCAAGATCGCCGAGCAGCCCGAATGGCGGCGCTGGAAGGAGAGCCTGCTAGGCGCCTATCGCGCGGTCGAGTCGCAGGAACATTGGTGGCATCTGCCGGACGGCAAGACCATCCGCGTTGTCGCCAATCCGCAGCCCAAGGGCGGCGTGACCTGGGTGTTCGAGAACCTGACCGAGAAGATGGACCTCGAAAGCCGCTACCAGACCGCGGTGCGGGTCCAGGGCGAGACGCTCGACAATCTTGCCGAGGGCGTGGCCGTGTTCGGCCCGGACGGAAGGCTCAGATTGTCGAACCCGGCATTCGCAGCACTTTGGGGACTGGACGCCGACGCCGCCAAGCCCAACGTCCACGTCTCCACGATCCGCGATCTTTGCGACCGGCGCGCCGCCGACAGTCCCTGGGCCGGGTTCGTTGCCGCCATCACCGGTTTCGACGATGAGCGCCGCGACCGCCACGGCCAGACCGAGCTGAACAACGGCAACGTGCTGCGCTACGCGATGATCCCGCTGCCCAACGGGCAGGTGATGATGACCTTCGTCGACGTCACCGACAGCGTCAATGTCGAGCGGGCCCTGAAGGACAAGAACGAGGCGCTGGAAAAATCCGACCAGCTCAAGAACGAGTTCGTGCAGCACGTCTCCTACGAATTGCGCTCGCCGCTGACCAACATCATCGGCTTCACCGAGCTTCTTTCGCTGCCGTCGACCGGGCCATTGAGCCAGAAGCAGCGCGAATATGTCGAGCATGTCGGCTCGTCTTCCTCGGTCCTGCTCACCATCGTCAACGACATCCTCGACCTGGCGACCGTGGATGCCGGCATCATGGAGCTCGACATCTCCGAAGTTCACGTCGACCGGACCATCGCCGCCGCCGCCGAGCTTGTTGCCGACCGGCTGGAGGAGCATGCAATCAGGCTCAAGATTGACGCGGCCACCGCGCCAAAGACGTTCCACGGCGACGAAACCCGCATCCGCCAGATCCTCTACAATCTGCTGAGCAACGCCGCGAACTACGCTCCGGAGGCGAGCACCATCACGCTCGCCTGCCGCTCGCTTGCCGAAGGCGTGGAATTCTCCGTCCACGATGACGGTCCCGGGATGCCGCCGGACCTGCTCGATTCGGTGTTCCGTCGTTTCGAGCCGCGCACCAATGGTGGCCGCCGGCGCGGCGCCGGCCTCGGCCTGTCGATCGTCAAGAGCTTTGTCGAGCTGCATGGCGGCAGCGTCCGCATCGAGACCGGCAAGGACAGGGGCACCACCGTCATTTGTGCCTTTCCCGACACGCCGTCCGGCATCCGCGCGGCGGCCGAGTAGCGCGCTCGATGGCAGGCGTGGTGCTGGAGCGTTTTCTCGCCGACGAGGCTGCGACCGCAAGGCTGGGCGAGGATCTGGCCATGTCGCTGCGCCCCGGCGACGTGCTGGCGCTCAAAGGCGACCTTGGCGCCGGCAAGTCGAGTTTGGCGCGGGCGCTGATCAGGGCAATGACCGACGATTCCGGTCTCGATGTGCCGAGCCCGACCTTCACGCTCGTCCAGAGCTATGAGGCGCGCGTTCCCATCCATCATTTCGACCTCTATCGCCTGTCCTCGGCGTCCGAGCTGGACGAGCTGGGCTTCGACGAAGCGCTGGCGCAAGGCGCTGCCCTGGTCGAATGGCCGGAACGGGCAGGGTCCTATTTGCCAAAGACTTCGGTCCAGATCGAGCTGCTCCATCAGGGCGACGGCCGCCTGGCGAGACTGTCGGGACAAGGCGCTGCCTTCGAGCGCGCGGCGCGATCGCTGGCGATGCGCGATTTTCTGGAAAAAGCTGGCTGGGGCAAAGCGCAGCGACGATACTTTGTTGGCGACGCATCGGCCCGCTCCTATGAGATCGTCTCGCTGGCCGGCCTGCCGCGGCGCGTGTTAATGAATTCACCAAGGCTGGTGCTCGGGTCGCCGGTCCGCAACGGCAAGCCCTATGCGGTGATCGCCCACACCGCGCAATCCGTCTCGGCCTTCGTCGCCATCGACCGGGCGTTGCGGGCCGGCGGCGTCAGCGCCCCGGAGATCCATGCGCAGGACCTGGACCAAGGCTTTCTTCTCTTGGAGCATCTCGGCTCGGAGGGATTTCTCGGCCAGCATGGTCAGCCGGTGGCGGAGCGGTACGCAGCGGCGGCCAAACTGCTTGCCATGATGCATGGCAAATCATGGCCCGATCGAATGGAGGCCGCGCCCGGCGTCTTTCACGACGTGCCGCCTTTCGACCGCGACGCCATGATGATCGAAGCCGAATTGCTGCTCGACTGGTATGTGCCGGCGATATCGGATGGCCCGGCAAGCGATGCCTTGCGCGCCGGCTATGACAGGGAATGGAATGCGGTCCTCGACCGGCTGGAAGGGCGCGAATACACGCTCATGCTGCGCGATTTTCATTCGCCCAATATCATCTGGCGCGGCAATCGTACCGGTCACGATCGCCTTGGGGTCGTCGATGTCCAGGACGCGCTGATCGGCCCGTCCGCCTATGACCTCGCTTCGCTTGCCATGGATGCGCGCGTCACGGTTTCGCCTGAGATCGAGAAGCGGACGCTCGAAGCCTATATCGCCGCGCGCCATAAGGCTGGCGCCTTTAACGAAGACGAATTCGTCGAGACCTATGCGATCATGGCCGCGCAGCGCAATTCGAAGATACTCGGCATTTTCGTTCGGCTCGAAAAGCGCGACGGGAAGCCCTATTATCTAAAACACCTGCCGCGCATTCGCGACTATCTCAGGCGAGCGCTGGCGCATCCCGGGCTGGCCAGCTTGCGGGATTTCTATACCGCCCACGGCCTGCTAGAGGAGCGGTCGCTGTGACGACACACCTCAAAACCGCAATGGTGCTTGCCGCCGGGCTGGGAAAGCGCATGCGGCCAATCACCGACACGATGCCGAAGCCGCTGGTCAAGATATCAGGCAAGACATTGCTCGACTGGTGCCTGGACAGCCTGGCGCAGGCCGGCGTCGACAAGGCGATGGTCAACGTCCATTATTTCCCCGAACAGATCGTCGCCCATGTCGCCGCGCGCCGCGCCCCGAAAGTCGTCATTTCCGATGAAAGCGAAAGACTGCTCGATTCCGCCGGCGGTATCGTCCATGCTTTGCCGGAACTGGGAGGGGCTCCCTTTTACATCGTCAACGCCGACACCTTCTGGATCGACAGCGGCGTGCCCAACCTTGCCCGCCTCGCCCTTGCATGGGATGCGACGAAAATGGATATTCTGCTGATGCTCGCAGATATCAAGTCAGCAACCGGACACAACGGCGGTACCGATTTCCTGATGGCGCCGGACGGCGCCCTGCGGCGTTCGAAGGGCGATCCGGCGGGCCTGATTTATGCAGGTGCGGCCATTGTCCATCCGCGCCTTTTTAGGGATGCGCCGGCCGGGCCGCATTCGCTCAACGCGTATTTCGATGCCGCCATTGCCACTGGGCGCCTGTTCGGCATGGCGATGCAGGGCCATTGGATCACTGTCGGCACGCCAGACGCCATTCCGCTTGCGGAAGCCGCCGTCGCCGCTGCTCTCGCTGAGTCACCCAGTGCTTTTACCGAGTTGACAAGCGCCTTCACTAAGTCGAAATGAGCGGCTCCCGCCGCGTTTTCTCGATCCCACCCGGAGCGCCGTTTCTGCCGACGCTGGCCGAGGCCCTGCTGTCAGGACGGCTTGTCCCCGGTTTCCGCTTCGACGGCGACCCGCTGGCGCTGGCCGACGCCACCATCTACGTGCCGACGCGCCGCGCCGCGCGGGCGCTGCGCGGCGTCTTCGTCGACCGTCTGGGTGGCCGCTCGGCGATCCTGCCGGTCATCCGTCCGCTTGGCGAGTTCGACGAGGACGAAGCTGCATTCGAGGCCGACGCATCGGCGGCGATCGATCTCGCGCCGCCGATCGCGGCGATCGAGCGGCTGCTGCTGCTGGCACCGCTGGTGCGCGCCTGGAAGCGCCGCTTGCCTGCCCATGTCGCGGCACTTTTCGATGAGGAGATCGTTGTGCCGGCCTCCGCCGCCGACGCCATCTGGCTGGCGCGCGACCTGGCCCGGCTGATGGACGAGATCGAGACCGAAGGCACAGACTGGACCAGGCTCGCCGATCTGGTCACCGGCAACCTTGCCGGCTGGTGGCAAGTGACACTCGACTTCCTGAGCATCGTCACCGAAAACTGGCCGGATTTCCTCGAGGAACGCAACCGCTCCAACCCCGCCGCGCATCGCAATGCGCTGATCAGGCTGGAAGCGGCGCGGCTGAAGCGCAATCCGCCCACTGGGCCGGTGATCGCAGCCGGCTCCACCGGGTCGATTCCGGCCACCGCCGAATTGCTTGCGGTGATCGCCGGCCTGCCCAGCGGCGCCGTCGTGCTGCCCGGCCTCGATTTGATGCTGGATGAGCCGTCATTCCAGGCAATCGCGGCGCCCGGGGCGCGCCCGGCCTTGCTTGGCCATCCGCAATACGGCCTGGCAAAACTGATCGGCAAGATCGGCGTGCTGCGCGGCGATGTCGAGGAGATCGCCGTTGCCGAAAGGCCGCTGGCGCTGCGCGCCGCACTTGTCGGCGAGGCGCTGCGGCCGGCCGAAACCACTGAGCTATGGGCGCAGACGCGCGCTGGCTTTGCCGCCGCGGACATCACTGATGCCTTCGCCGACGTGACGCTTCTCGAAGCCGCCGGCGAACGCGACGAAGCGGTGGCGATCGCCGTCGCGCTCAAACGTGCCGTCGAGCAGCCCGGCCAGCGCGCGGCGCTCGTCACCGGCGACCGCGCCCTGGCGCGGCGCGTCTCGGTCGAGCTGTTGCGGTTTGGGGTCGTGGCCGACGATTCGGGCGGCACGCCGCTCATCAACACGCCAGCCGCCAGTCTGCTCAGGCTGGCGCTTCAGGCCGCGTTCCGGCCCGGCGATCCGGTCGCCCTGCTGTCGCTGCTCAAGCACCCGCTGCTTGGCCTCGGCCTGGAACGCACAAGCGTCCGTCATGCGGCGGAGATCATCGAACTGGTGGCGCTGCGTGGCGGCACCGGCCGCCCCGATATCGCATCGTTGCCGGAGCTCTTCGAGGCCCGTCTCACCAGCCTGGGCGATGCCCGCCCGCCCTTCTGGTTTTCCCGCCTGACCGTGCGCAACATCGAGGGCGCCCGCAAATTGCTCATCCGCCTAGCCGCGGCGCTGGCGCCGCTGATCGCCTTTCGCAATCAAGCCGAGGCCGATCTTGCCGAATTGACCCGGGCCAGCGTCGTCGCGCTCGAAGGTCTCGGCCGCACCGCGGATGGCAGCCTGAGCGAACTCTATGCGGGCGATGCCGGTGAAAAGCTCGCCGAACTCTTGCGCGGGCTGGTCGCTGCCTCGGCGTCGTTCTCCTTCGCGGCGGACGAATGGCCCGATGTGATGGAGGCGCTGATCGCGCCCGAAACCGTCAAGCCGGCACAAGGCACCGACAGGAACATCGCCATCTGGGGCGCGTTGGAAGCCCGGTTGCAGAGCGTCGACACGCTGGTCGTCGGCGGGCTCAATGAAGGCGTGTGGCCGCGCAAGCCGGAGAGCGACCGCTTCATGTCGCGGCTGATGAAGACCGGCATCGATCTCGAACCGCCCGAACGGCGCATCGGCCTGGCCGCCCATGATTTCCAGATGGCGATGGGGGCGAAGAAAGTGGTGCTGGCGCGCTCCGCCCGCTCGGGCGACGCGCCGGCGGTGCCGTCGCGCTGGCTGCAGCGCCTCCTGACCTTCATCGGCAAGGACCATGCGGCAGCGCTGCGCCGGCGTGGTGATGAATTCCTTTCCTGGGCACGTGCGCTCGATGCCGGCGAAAGGAGAGATTTCGCGCCGCGACCGCAGCCGAAGCCGCCGCTGGCTGTGCGGCCGCAGCATTTCTCGGTCACCGAGATCGAGACGCTGCGCCGCGACCCTTACGCAATCTACGCCAGGAGGATCCTCCGCCTGATGCCGCTCGACCCGGTCATCCGCGACCCGGGCGCTGCCGAGCGCGGCACGCTGTTTCACGCCATCCTGCATCTCTTTTCGCGGACCGTGGCCGATCCGCTTGTGCCAGAGGCGCTTGACGGTCTCATCGTCGCCGGCCGCCAATGCTTTGCCGAAGCGGCCCTCCCTCACGATGTCGAGGCGGTGTGGTGGCCGCGCTTCGAAAAGCTTGCGGCAGGGATCATCGAATGGGAGCGCGGCCGCGCCCTTGCCGTGACAATGCGGCACGCCGAGGAGCGCGCCGAGAAAACCGGCGTCGGCCGGTCCGGCGTGACGCTGTCCGGCTACGCTGATCGCGTCGACCTGCTGGTCGGCGGCATGGCCGACATTCTCGACTACAAGACCGGCTCCTCGCCGTCCAAGGCGCAGGCGCACACGCTGCTGTCGCCACAATTGGCGCTGGAAGGGGCATTGCTGAGGCGCGGGGCCTTCAAGGGGCTTGGCGCGCGCGAGCCGTCGCAGTTGGCCTTCGTCAGGCTGAAGCCGAACGGTGAGGTATTCGAGGAATCCATCCTCGAATACAACCGCAAGCCGCGAACCGCCGCCGATCTCGCCGAGGAGGCCTGGGCGCGGTTGGAAAAACTGCTGATCCATTACGCCGACCCGACGACCGGCTATTTGTCGCGGGCGCTGCCATTTCGCGAAGGCGAGACCGATGGCGACTACGACCATCTCGCCCGCGTTCTCGAATGGTCCGCCGGCGGCGACGCCGACGACGAAGGAGGGGAGGCATGAAGAAGGCCTATCCCATCCCGACCGATACCGCCGCCAGCCAGGCAAGCGCCTCCGACCCGAAAAATTCCGCCTGGGTGTCGGCCAATGCCGGATCGGGCAAGACCCATGTGCTGGCCCAGCGCGTCATCAGGCTCTTGCTGCGTGGCACCGATCCATCGAAGATCCTGTGTCTGACCTACACCCGTGCCGCCGCCGCCAACATGTCGAACCGGGTGTTTTCGACGTTGTCGGAATGGACTGCGCTTGCCGACGTCGATCTGGCGGCGAGGGTAGAGGCGCTGGACGGTCGCCAGCCCGATCGCGAAACCATGCGCCGCGCGCGCCGGCTGTTTGCCGAGGCGCTGGAGACGCCGGGCGGGCTGAAGATCCAGACCATCCACGCCTTCTGCGAATCGGTGCTGCACCAGTTTCCGCTGGAAGCCAACATTCCGGCTCATTTCGAAATGCTCGATCCGCAGATGGAGGCGTCGCTCTTCGCCGCCGCCCGTCGTGACATGATCTCGGGCACGGCCGCCGGCGATGCGGGACTGGCAGAGGCATTCGCCACCATTCTGGAGCGCGGCGGCGAACATGGGCTCGACGCATTGCTGGCCGAGATCGTGCGCAAGCGCGACGGCTTGCGCGCCTTCATCAGCGCGGCCGGTGGCGATGGCTTCCGGGCGCTGTTGGACGAGTTTAGGTTTCGCGCCGGCCAGACCGCCGAGGGCCTGGCGGCGTCCGTCTGGCCGCTGCCGGGCTTCCTGCCGGACTATTTCACCACTTTTGCCCGCGCCGCTGAAGCCGCCGATGCCCGCATCGTGCTGAACAATCTTCTGCCCTACGCCCACCTTGCCTTCGCTGAGGATGATCCGGTACGGCGGCTGCAATTGCTGGCAAAAGCTTTCCTGCGGGCGGATGGCGAGCCTTATGAGCCGGCAAAGACATTCAAGAAGGCGTTGCTCGATCGGCTGCCGGATCTTGCCGAGCGCTATCTCTCAGCGGCCGATGCCATCCTCGAAATCTCCGATCGATTGGCGTTGTTCAGGATGCTGGAGGGCACACGTGCCGCGCTGACCATCGCCGACTGGCTGATCGCCCGTTACGAGCACTTGAAGCGCGCCCGCGGCTTTCTCGACTTCAACGACCTCATCACCCGAACGGTTAATCTTCTGGCGCGGCCCGACGCCGGCCCTTGGGTGCAACACAAGCTCGACCAGGGCATCGACCACATCCTGCTCGACGAGGCGCAGGACACCAGCCCCGACCAATGGGAGGTGGTTAAGCGGCTGGCAGAGGAATTCTTTGCCGGGCTCGGCGCGCGCGACAATGTTCATCGCACGGTCTTTGCCGTCGGCGACGAAAAGCAGTCGATCTATTCCTTTCAAGGAGCGGCGCCCGACTCCTTTGCCGACTCAAGGATCCTGTTTGCCGGAAGGGTGCGCGACGCCAACGCCGCCTTCGCCGACCTCAAGCTGACCTGGTCCTTCCGCTCGACCGACGACGTGCTTGCGGCGGTGGACCGTGTCTTTGCCGACCCGATCGTGCGGCGCGGCATCAGCCACGATCCCGACCCGCTGAATCACAAGGCGATCCGCACCGATGCGCCTGGCTATGTCGAGGTCTGGCCGTCGATCGGCGCAGACGTCGTCGACGAACCCGACGACTGGACGCAGGCCGTCGACCACGCCCACGCGCCGGCGGTGCGTGTTGCCGAGAACGTGGCGGCGACCATTGCTGGCTGGATCGGCACCGGCGAGATCATCGAAGGCCGTGGCAAGAAGCTTCGGCCCGGCGACGTGCTGGTGCTGGTGCGCAAGCGCGATCGTTTCGTCCATGCGCTGACGCGTGCGCTGAAGCGCCGCGACATCCCGGTCGCCGGCGCCGACCGGCTTAGCTTGCCCGGCCATATCGCGGTGAAGGATCTGATCGCGCTCGGCCATTTTCTCATCCAGCCCGAGGATGATCTGTCGCTTGCGGCAGTGCTGCGCAGCCCGATTTTCGATGTTTCGGAAGAGATGCTTTTCGCGCTGGCGGGCGAGCGGCCGTCTGGTCTCTCGCTGATCGCTTCGCTCAGGCAGCAAGCCGGCGAAAGCGCTGCCTTGGCCGCAATCGTTGCCCAACTCGACACATGGTCTGATGAGGCCGCCTTCAAACCGGTGTTCGAATTCTATGCCGGGGCTCTCGCCCGCGACGGCCTGCGCAAGAAAATGATCGCGCGGCTCGGGCCGGAAGCCGGCGACATCCTCGACGAGTTTCTAAGCTTTTGCCTGGCCGAGGAACGGACCGGCCTGCCGGGACTGGAATCCTTCCTGTCGACGCTGGAAAATGCCGGCCCCGAGATCAAGCGCGAAATGGACCAGACCCGCGACGAGGTTCGCGTCATGACCGTGCATGCCGCCAAGGGCCTGGAGGCGCCTGTCGTGTTCCTGGTCGATGGCGGCTCGGCGCCGTTCAGCGACCAGCATCTGCCGCGACTGATGCCGTTCGATGGCTCGGGCGAGCACTGGGGTGGCAAGGGCTATCTCTGGCGCTCGGCCAGCGATGTCGCCAATGGATTCTCGCGGGCCGCTTCGGTTCGCGCTCGCGAGCTGTCCGACGACGAATACCGTCGGCTGCTCTATGTCGGCATGACCCGCGCCGAGGACCGGCTGATCGTCTGCGGCTACCATGGCAAGCGGGCACCGAACGCCGGTACCTGGCATTCGATCGTCAGCCGCGCGCTGGTCGGCGCCCCCGAAAGCGATGAGCGACTGCACCCCGCCACCGGCGAGACCGTGCATCGGTTTCACGTGACAAAATTGCCGCCGGTCGCACAGGCGGCGGCCGAAGAGGCGCGGCAGACGCAACAGTTCGAGCCGTTGCCGAAGACCCTGTTCCAGCCCTTGCCGCCTTTCGAGGATCTGCCGCGACCGCTGTCGCCCTCCGGCGCCTCGGCCCTGATCGATGAGGCCAAGGAAGCCGTAATCGACACCGGCTCGCCGGTGCTGGACACCGAGGCGGAACCTGGCTTTGCCGTGATGCGAGGGCTGGCGCTGCACAAATTGTTGCAGATGCTGCCCGGCATTGCCGAGGCCGAACGCCGGGATGCCGCGGAACGCTATCTCAAGCGCGTTGGCGCGCAATGGCCTGAAGGCGAGCGCGACAAGGCCTTGACCTCGGTGGCGGCGATCCTTGCCGACAGCCGCTTCGATCAGCTGTTTGCATCATCGTCGCGCGCCGAAGTCGCGGTCATGGGCAGCCTGGAGGTCAAGGGCAAGCTGCGTTCCATCTCCGGCAAGATCGACCGGCTGGCGGTCACATCAGGCAAGGTGTCGATCGTCGATTACAAGACCAACCGGCCGGCGCCAGCAGCGCTGGCGGACGTTCCGCCGGCCTATGTCCTGCAGCTCGCGCTCTACCGCGCGCTGCTCCAGCCGCTTTACCCCCGGCATGAGGTCTCGGCGGCTCTGCTGTTCACTGAAGTGCCGCGGCTGATCGAGCTGCCGCCGGCGGTCATGGACGACGCTCTTGCCCGACTCACGGGAGCGTGACACAACAGCTGCTTGAAGAAGGCCACGATCACCACCACATTTGGTGCGACAATAACTCTCGAAAGGATTTTCGCATGGCCACCGTCAAGGTCGACAAGAGCAACTTCCAGACCGATGTGCTTGACGCCAAGGAGCCGGTCGTGGTCGATTTCTGGGCGGAATGGTGTGGCCCGTGCAAGATGATCGCGCCGGCGCTGGAAGACATCGCCATCGAACTCGGCAGCAAGGTGAAGATCGCCAAGCTCAACATCGACGAGAATCCGGAGCTGGCCGCGCAGTTCGGCGTGCGCTCTATCCCGACGCTGATGATCTTCAAGGGCGGCGAAATGGCCGACATGAAGGTTGGCGCCGCGCCGAAGACGGCGCTGTCGCACTGGATCAACGGCAATCTCGCCTGATCCGACCGAAAATTTCGCAGACGAGCCCGGCCCTCGCGCCGGGCTTTTTGTTGGTGTCACCAATCCGCCGATCTGGCACTCGCCACTTGCCGCGTCATGTTCTTGTCTGGCTTAAAGCAGGAGAACGACATGACCGGATCCGCAAAAGCCACCGTCTTCATCGACAATGAGCGCGTCATCGTCACCGAATATCGCTTCGCGCCGGGCGACAACACCGGCTGGCACCGTCATGGCCACGACTATGTCATCGTGCCGCTGATGGACGGCAAGCTCAAGCTCCTGACCAAGGACGGCGAATCCTTCGCCGAAATGAAGAAGGGCGCGCCCTATTTCCGCAAGGAGGGCGTGGAGCATGACGTCATCAATGCCAATGAGGGCGAGTATGCCTTCATCGAGATTGAGCTGAAGTAGTCCCCACCGAGGCCGTCTCCGCCATAGGCGTGAGGCGATCACCAATCCGCGATACGATCGCCTCCGACGAACTGCGCACTTTTCTCAGTGTATTCAAACAGTTCTATCTTCACGTCGTTAGGGTCGCGAATCCACGCCTGGTAGGTATCATCGCATGCGTGTTTCTTTGACGTGACTTCAACGCCTTTCGCTCTTACGTGGGCGATCGCGGCGTCAAGGTTTTCCACTTCAAGGCAGAAGTGGTTGATCTGGTTCAAGTCGCTATAGCTGGCCCCGTCTTTCTGGAACACCTCGACGTGGCTGCGGCTGCCGCAATTAAGGTAGAAACCGAAAATCTTGCCGTCGCGCAGGAAGTTGAACTGGGTGTCCATGCCGAGGACGTCCCGATAGAAGCTTCGCGTCACTTCGAGATCATCTGCGAAGATGCAAACGTGAGCGAGCTGCTTTACGTTGATCATGGCTGACTCCTCGTGGTGATTTGACGAAGTCCGTCATCATGGCCTGGTGAACCAGAGCCTCAAACCGGCGGCGTGCCGTTTTCGGCCAGCACCGCGCCGGCCAGATAGAGCGAACCGCTGATCAGGATGCGCGGCGGCGGTCCGTCCCAGGTATCGCGCAGCAGCATCAGCGCATTGGCGACAGAACTCACCGGTTCGGCCGACAGGCCGGCCTCGACGGCGCGGACCGCCAGTTCGTCATTCGGCACGCTGGCCTCGCTGAGGCTCACCGGCACCGTGTACACATGCCGCACCAAGCCCTTGAAGGCGCTGAAATAACCGCTCTGGTCCTTGGTGTTGATCATGCCGGAAATCAGGAACAGCGGCCGCGGGTTCTTTTCCTCCTGCTCGGCCAGCGCCTCTGCGACGACCACGCCGGCGCCCGGATTATGGCCGCCGTCGAGCCAGATGTCGGCGCCCTTCGGTGCCAGTTCCGTCAGCCTGCCTTGCGGCAACTTCTGCATCCGCCCCGGCCAGGCGACATTGGCCATCGCCTTGTCGGCGACGCGATGGCTGATCTCGAAACCCGCCGCCTTGACCGCCGCAATCGCCGCCGCCGCATTGGCGAACTGATGGCGACCCGGCAGCCGCGGTGGCGACAGGTCCATCAATCCGTCTTCGTCCTGATAGACCATGCGGCCGTTTTCCTCGAAGGCGAGGAAATCCTGGCCATAGACGAAGGCGGGACAGTCGAGCCGCTCGGCGGTTTCGAGAAGCACCTGCAGCGCCGTCTCGCTTTCCTGCGCGCCGATGACCACCGGGCAACCGCGCTTGATGATGCCGGCCTTTTCGGCAGCGATCAGTTCGACACGGTCGCCGAGAAAGGATTCGTGATCGAGCGAGACCGGCATGATCACCGACACTGCCGGCTCGGTGATGACATTGGTGGCGTCGAAGCGGCCGCCGAGGCCGACCTCGATGATGACGGCATCCGCCGGATGTTCGGAAAACAGCAGGAAGGTGACCGCGGTGAGGATTTCGAAGACGGTGATCTTCTGGCCTTCATTGGCCTTGGCGACCCGGGCGATGGCGTCGGCAAAGACTTTGTCCTCGACCAGCCTGCCGCCACCATCGGCGGCCAGCCGGTAACGCTCATGCCAGTTCACCAGATGTGGCGATGTGTGGACATGGACGCGGTGGCCGGATGCTTCCAGCAGCGCCCGCGAAAACGCGGCGCAGGAGCCCTTGCCGTTGGTGCCGGCGATGTGGATGACCGGCGGCAGATGGTCCTGCGGATTGCCCAACCGCTCCAGCAGCCGCGAAATGCGGTCGAGCGAAAGATCGAAGCCCTTCGGATGAAGCGACATCAGGCTTTCGATTTCGCGGTCGGCGGCAAGCGTGGTCATGGGAGAATCCTAGGCGCGCCACAGATGGCGCGCAATCGCGGTTCGCGACGAAGGATGTCGCGTCAGGCTTGCGGGCGTGCTTCCGCCGGGATCGCCGCCGGCGGCAGGATTTCCGGCTCCAGCGGCTTTTGCTCTTCCGGCAGCTTGAGCAGCATTTTCAGGAGCCGCGCGATCGTCTGGCGCATCTCCAGCCGCGACACCACCATGTCGACCATGCCGTGCTCCATCAGATACTCGGAGCGCTGGAAGCCGTCGGGCAGTTTTTCTCGGATGGTCTGCTCGATGACGCGCGGCCCGGCAAAGCCGATCAGCGCGCCGGGCTCGGCGATGTGCACGTCGCCCAGCATAGCGTAGGAGGCGGTGACGCCGCCGGTGGTCGGGTTGGTCAGAACGACGATATAGGGAAGACCGGCCTCTTTCAGCCGATCGACGCCGATCGTGGTCCTCGGCAATTGCATGAGCGACAGGATGCCTTCCTGCATGCGGGCGCCGCCGGACGCTGCGAACAGGATCAGCGGCCGCTTGCGTTGCAAGGCGACCTCGAAACCACGAACAATGGCGTCGCCGGCGGCCATGCCGAGCGAGCCGCCCATGAAGGCGAAGTCCTGCACGGTCACCACCACCGGCAGGCCTTCGACGGTGCCCAGCGCATTGATGATCGCGTCTTCCAGGCTGGTCTTGGCCTTGGCGTCCTTCAGCCGGTCGGTGTAGCGCTTCTCGTCGCGGAATTTCAGCGGGTCCTGCACCACCTTGGGATTTTCGAGCGTCTCGTACTTCCCGTCGTCCATGAAGAATCTCAGCCGCTCCTTGGCCGAGATCTTCATGTGGTGGCCGGAGGATGGGATGACGAACTGGTTCTGCTCCAGATCCTTGTGGAAGACCATCTCGCCGGTCTCGGGATCCTTGATCCAGAGGTTCTCAGGCATGTCGGTGCGCCGGCCGAGCATCGAATTGATCTTCGGGCGAACGTAGTTGGTGATCCAGTTCATCGCTTCGGCTCCTGTCCTGACGAAGACGTAGGAAGACTATTCGGCGGCAGCAAGGCGAGCCGCACGCACGCCTTGCGAAAGCCCGCTGACCAGCGTGGCGACCGCCTCGGCCGGGTCGGCGGTTTTTTCGCCCTTCGGCCCCAGAACATTGGCGACCGCATTGACGATCGCGGTGCCGACGACGACGCCATCGGCATTGGCGCCGATCACGCGCGCCTGCTCGGCGGTCTTGACGCCGAAGCCGACGCAGACCGGCAGGTCGGTATGGCCCTTGATGCGCGTGACCGCTGCCGCCACCTTGCCGGTGTCGGCAAGTGCGGAACCGGTGATGCCGGTCATCGACACGTAGTAGACGAAGCCGGAGGTGTTCTGCAGCACCTTGGGCAGGCGCTTGTCGTCGGTGGTCGGCGTCGCCAGCCGGATGAAATTGATGCCGGCCTTCAGTGCCGGAATGCACAGCTCCTCATCCATTTCCGGCGGCAGGTCGACGACGATCAGCCCGTCGATGCCGCTGGCCAGCGCGTCGCTCAGGAAGCGGTCGACGCCGTGGATGTAGATCGGATTGTAGTAGCCCATCAAAACGATCGGCGTTTCATTGTCTCCGGCGCGGAATTCCGACGCCATCTTCAGCGTCTTGACCAGCGTCTGGCCGCCTTTTAGCGCCCGCAGGCCGGCCGCCTGGATCGCCGGGCCGTCGGCCATCGGATCGGAAAACGGCATGCCAAGCTCGATGATGTCACTGCCGGCGCCGGGCAGCGCTTTCATGATCGACAGGGAGGTGTCGTAGTCCGGGTCGCCGCCCATGAAATAGGTGACGAGCGCCGGGCGGCCTTCGGCCTTCAGCTTGGCCATGCGGCGGTCGATGCGGGTGGTCATGATCAGATCTCCATGCCCAGCATATTGGCCACCGTATGCACGTCCTTGTCGCCGCGGCCGGACAGGTTGACGATGACGATCTGGTCCTTGTCCATGGCGGGCACGATCTTCACCGCATGCGCGATGGCATGGGCGGATTCGAGCGCCGGAATGATGCCTTCGACGCGCGTCGTCAGCTGGAACGCCTCCAGCGCCTCATCGTCGAGAACAGGCACATAGTCGACGCGGCCACTGTCGCGCAGCCAGGAATGCTCCGGCCCGACGCCCGGATAATCGAGGCCGGCCGAGATCGAATGCCCGTCCATTATCTGCCCGTCGGCATTCTGCAGAAGGTAGGTGCGGTTGCCGTGCAGCACGCCGGGCGCGCCGGCGCTCATCGAGGCGCAGTGCTCGATGCCGTCCAGACCGCGGCCGCCGGCCTCGATGCCGATGATGCGAACCTCTTTGTCATCGAGGAAGGGGTGGAACAGGCCGATGGCGTTGGAACCGCCGCCGACGCAGGCGATAATGGTGTCCGGCAGCCGGCCTTCCTGCTCGAGGATCTGCGCGCGCGCCTCGGTGCCGATCACCGACTGGAAGTCGCGCACCAGCTCCGGATAGGGGTGCGGGCCGGCGGCGGTGCCGATCAGGTAATAGGTATCCTCGACATTCGTCACCCAGTCGCGCAGGGCCTCGTTCATGGCGTCCTTGAGCGTGCCGTGGCCTGCTGTCACCGGCCGCACCTCGGCGCCGAGCAGCTTCATCCGGAAGACGTTCGGGCTTTGCCGGGCGACGTCGGTTGCGCCCATGTAGACGACGCAAGGAAAGCCGAAACGCGCCGCCACCGTGGCCGACGCCACGCCGTGCTGGCCGGCGCCGGTCTCGGCGATGATGCGCTTCTTGCCCATGCGCTTGGCCAGCAGGATCTGGCCAAGGCAGTTGTTGATCTTGTGCGAGCCGGTGTGGTTCAAATCCTCGCGCTTGAAATAGACTTTCGCACCGCCCCCGAGGCCCTTCGCCGCGGAAACCTCACGAAGATGCCTGGTCAGGCCTTCGGCGAAATAAAGCTTCGACGGCCGCCCGGCATAGTGGGTCGAAAGGTCCGTTAGCTCAGCCTTGAAATCCGGATCGTCCTTGACCTCGTTCCAGTGCCGTTCCAGGTCGAGGATCAGCGGCATCAGCGTTTCGGCAACGAAACGACCGCCGAAGATGCCGAACATGCCCTGTTCGTCGGGTCCGGTGCGGAAGGAATTGGGTATCGCCGGCTTGTCCATCGCCGATCTCCTACTTCTTGTTTGGAGCATGTCCTTGTCGGAAAACCGGTTTCCACGTTTCCGGGACATGCTCCGGGTTCTATCCTCAGGCGGCGCGGTTGTCGCGTGCTGCCCTGACGGCCCGGAAAAACTGTTCGATCAGCGCCGGATCCTTGACGCCCGGCGCGCTTTCCACGCCCGAGGAAATGTCTAATCCGGACGGGTTGGCAAGCCGAAGGGCATCGCCGATATTGGCGGCGTTGATCCCACCGGAAAGCATGTAATCGACGCCTGCGTCAAGACCGGCCAGAATGCGCCAGTCGAAGGCAACGCCGTTGCCGCCCGGCAGTTCCGAACCCCTCGGCGGCTTGGCGTCGAACAGGAAGCGGTCGGCAACGCCGACGAAGGGTTTTAGCCGCTTCAGATCGACAGCCTCGCTGACCGACAGCGCCTTCATCACCGGCAGGCCATAGCGCGCCTTCAACTCGACCACCCGCTCGGGCGTTTCCGAACCATGCAGCTGCAGCATGTCCGGGCGCATTTTCCCGACGATTTCATTCAAAAACGCGTCGCTGGCGTCGACCGTCACGGCAACCGCCTTGGCCTTGCCGATCGCCGCTCCGCGCAAGCGGCCGGCTTCCGCCGGCTCGACATAGCGCGGGCTTTTGGCAAAGAAAATAAAGCCGACATGACTGGCGCCGCCGGCCAATGCCGCGGCCAATGCCTTGTCGGTCTTCAATCCGCATATCTTAATGTCGAGCGCCATGGCGCGGGATTGGCACGAAACGGCAAAAGAGTCGAGAAAAAGCATCCTGTTTGCCACCAGCGCGGAACGCGCTACCTTACTTCAGACAGTACAGGCGGGAGCAAACAAGCATGGCAGACCAAACCGTCGCCCAACTCAGGCAAAAGATCGCCCAGGCCCACGAGGTCATCGCTCATCTGATGGACAAGGCCGCCTTCAACGGCGCCGAGGCACATCGCGCGCTGGCCTATTTCAGCAACGATGGCTTCGAGAAGAATTTCTTGCCATGGCCGCGCCATACCGACGAAGGCTTACGTCCCGAAGAGCTGAACGCCGCCAACGACGATTGATCGGGCGATCTACTCGAACATGATCGCTTGCAGCGCGCCGCCATTGCGCTTGAGCCAATCCTTGCAGCGCTCGGTGTCGGGGCAAAGCTGCTCGCACAATTTCCAGAATTTCGGGCCGTGGTTCATCTCCTTGAGATGCGCCACCTCATGCGCGACGAGATAGTTTATAACAGGCGATGGCGCCATCATGATGCGCCAGGAGAAGGACAGATTGCCGTCGGAGGTGCACGATCCCCAGCGGCTCGACGTGTCCTTGAAGCGGATCGCCTTGGCGCGCTTGCCGACCGCGCCTGTATGCTTGACCACCAGCGCCTCGATCTCGCGCTTGGCTTCGCGCTTGAGGAAATCGGCGATGCGGCGCGGCAGGTGCACGCGATCGCCATGCACGATCATCAGCGGACCGCGCTCGTCGCGCGACAGCGTGACGGTCCCGCGTTTCGAAGGCTCATGAACGATGCGATGCGGCACGCCGCGCACCGGTACCTTGATGCCGGGCCGCACCTGCGGCCGGTTGGGCACCTTGGCCAGCCGCTGCTCCAGCCAGTCCTGATGGCGGTCCAGGAATTTTTCGACTTCGCCACGGCGCAAGCCCGGCGGCACGGTGATGCGCAAGCCACGGCCGCCGGAATCGATGCGCAGCGTCAGGCGCCGCGCCCGGTCGCTCTCGACGATCTTGAGCGGCAGCGTGCGGCCGGCAACACAATGCTCTCGCTCCACGACGGGGGCGGGCCTGGGTTTGGTCAGGTTGCGGAAGAAGCCGAATGACATGGGGCGACGATACGTGATTCGAGGAAAACGAATAGAACATAAAAGAAACGGCGCCGCTGACGCGACGCCGTTTTTTGATTATTTATCGGGGCAAGTGCCTTACTCGTCCAGTAGGCCTGGCGTGGATTTGCCACCGCGTTTGCCGGTCCCCGTCGAGCCGGTTGATCCACCGGTTGTAGGCGACGTCGACTTGTTGCGGTTCGCCATGAAGCGGTCGAACTCTTCCTGGTCCTTGGCGCGACGCAGTTCCCTGGCATATTCGTCGAACTCGCTCAGCATCTCGTCGAGCTTGCGGCGCTCTTCATTGAGCCGCTCGAGTTCCTTTTCGCGCCAGTCGTCGAAAGCGACGTTGCCGGTGCGGGCGGAGCCGTGGCCCCAGCGCGCCGCTTTGTCGGAACTGCGGCGGCAGCCGGCGAAGATGCCGTCGGTGGCGCGGTTGACGTCGCGCTTGAAGCCTTCAAGCCGGTCGCCCCAGATGATGTAGGCGAGCATGGCGAGGCCGAGCGGCCAGAACACCATGAAGCCGATCACCATCAGTGCGATGGTTGCCGGCGTCCAGGCCGGACGGATCAATGCAGATGTGTTCATTTTCTCCCAATCCTTCAGTTGGAGACAGCCAATCCCGGCTGCGTGGAATCGAAATGGGAAGGGAAAAACGGCGATTCAAGACAGTGTCAGCCAAAACCGGACAAGCAGCTGAAATGATTATCGCTTTTTGAGAGTTTCAAGGAAAAGGATGACCAGGCCCGCAATCAGGCCCCAGAACGCCGCGCCGACGCCGAACAGCGTCAGCCCCGAGGCGGTGACGGCAAAAGTGACGGTGGCGGCCATGCGCTCGCCGTCTTCCTTCAAGGCGATCGACAGCGCGTTGGCGAGCGGTGCCATCAGCGCCAGTCCGGCAACCAGCACGATCAGGCTCTGCGGCAGCACGGCGAAGATCGCCACCAGCGAGGCGCCGAAAATGGCGAAGACGAGATAGGCAAGCGCGTAGAAGGGACCGGTCTTCCAGCGCTCGCCCGGATCGGGATGGACGTCGGGGCCGGTGCAGATCGCCGCCGAGATCGCCGCCAGATTGCTGGTCGAGGCCCCGAATGGCGCCGACAGCAGCGAAAGCAGGCCGGTGACGCCGATCAGCGGGCCGGGTTCTGGGTGGTAGCCCGCGGCCCTCAGCACGGCGAGGCCGGACAGGTTCTGCGAGGCCATGGTGACCAGATAAAGCGGCAGCGCCAGGCCGATGATCGCCGTGACGGTGAACTGCGGCGCAATCAGCGTCAAAGTCGAAAGCTCCGGCGTCGGCAGGCCACCGACCCGGCCGGTGAGGAAGGCGGCAGCGCCGCCGCCGATCAGCACCGCCAGCACCGAGAGCGCCGGATTGAACAGGCGGATGACGAAGAAGGCGGCGATCAGCGGCAGGATCAGCCACGGGTCGGCGGGAATGGCCTTCACCGCGTTGATGGCGAAGGTGACGACGATGCCGGCAAGCATTCCCGACGCGACCGAGGCCGGTATCCTGGCGATCAGCTTGGTCAAAGGCCTGAACAGGCCGGTGGCGATCAGCAAAATCCCGGTGACTATGAAGGCGCCGACAGCCTCGCCGATTGAAAAGCCGCTCGATGCCGCGATCAGCGCCACCCCCGGCGTCGACCATGCCGCGATGACCGGCATCCTGGTGCGCCATGACAACCACAGGCTCTCGATCGCCATGGCGAGGCAGATCGCCGTCACCCAGCTCGCGGTTTCGACCTGCGTCGCGCCGACCGCCTTGGCGGCGGCGATGACGATGGCCAGCGTGCCGCCGAAGCCGACGATCGCCGCGACGAAGGCGGATACCGGAATGGAAATGCGCATGTCTCTACCCCGCCTGCCGCACCATGGCGTCGACCGCCCGTACCAGCATGTCGAGGTCATGCGGCCGCGACAGGCGGTGATCGCCGTCCGGGATCAGCGACAGCGTGACGTCGTCGGCCGGCAGCAGGCCGACCAGTTTCAGCGCATGGCTCGACGGCACGTCAGCATCGGCCAGCCCTTGCAATATGTGGACGGGGCAATGGGTGTCGATTGGCCCGGTCATTGTCAGGTTGTTGCGGCCGTCCTCGATCAGCGCTCGGGTGTAGACGTAAGGCTCGGCCGAATAGTTCGACGGCTCCTCGAAAAAACCCTTTTTGGCAAGGTCTCGCTTCTGCGCTTTGGTCAGCGCCGGCTCGACCAGCTCGGCGGTGAAATCCGGCGCCGGAGCCAGAAGCACCAGGCCGGCGATGCGGTTCTCGCCTGCCTTGTGCGATTCCTGAACCATGCGCAGCGCGATCCATGCGCCCATCGACGAGCCGACCAGGATTTGTCTGCCTTGCGTGAAATGGCGGAAGACAGCGAGGCTCTGCGAAAGCCATTTCGAGATGGTGCCGTCGGCAAAGGCGCCATCCGATTCGCCATGGCCGGAATAATCATGGCGCAGGAAAGCACGACCTTGCCCGCTCGCCCATTCCGACAGCTTCTCGGCCTTGGTGCCCAGCATGTCCGACTTGTAGCCGCCGAGCCAGACAATGCCTGGTGCAGCACCCGCAGCGCGCCTGACAGCGATGCTGGTTCCGTCGACGTCGAGAAAAATCGGTGCGGTCATGGCTAACTCCTCAGGCAGGTCTTTTGGCACGGCTGGCGGTTCAACGAAAAGCGCTCGGCAAGTTTCTTCGTTTGGTGCAGGCTGCGGTCAGGGAACAGGTGATTTCCTGTGAACGCTGTGCTATTGACTCCGGCCGCGCGCTCACCACATTGGCGCGTTCACAAATCTGAACTGAAAATCCTGAACGAAACGGCTCAAGGAGACCACGACCATTCGCAGACCTTTCAAAGCAACGGCGCCCACCAAGGAGGGCCCGCGCTCCAACCGTGACATCCGGGTCCCCCGGGTCCAGCTTATCGACGCCGAAGGCCAGAACCACGGCGATGTCTCCATCAACGACGCATTGTTGCTCGCCGAAGAGGCTGGGCTCGATCTGGTTGAGATATCGCCCAACGCGGTGCCGCCCGTCGTAAAAATCCTCGATCTCGGCAAGCTGAAATACGCCAACCAGAAGAAGGCGGCCGAGGCGCGCAAGAACCAGAAGGTCATCGAGATCAAGGAGATCAAGATGCGCCCCAACATCGACAGTCATGACTACGAGACCAAGATGAAAGCCGTCCGGCGGTTTTTCGAAGAAGGTGACAAGGTCAAGCTGACATTGCGCTTTCGCGGCCGCGAGATGGCGCATATGGAACTCGGCATGCAGCTTCTGAACAAGGTTCGCGAGGAAGTGGCGCCGATCGCCAAGGTCGAAGCCGAACCGAAGCTCGAAGGCCGCCAGATGATGATGGTGCTGGCACCCCGCTAAAAGCGATTCCGTCAAAGCAAAGGCCGCTTCGGCGGCCTTTTGTTTTTGTCTTCGCCATGATTTCTCCGCAAGTTGCCCATGATTTCTCCGCAAGTTGCATCGACAAGGAACCTGGTTGCCGGTCCTCGCGGCAAAGGATTGTTCCATGGCCGCTGCGGCACGTTCTCCGATCGAAAAGTCGTTCGACGAAATGGGCCGCTATCAGCGGCGCCGGCGCATCCTGCTGGCGCTGCTGGTTGGCGTTTTTTGCGCTTTGCTGATCTTCGGCGGCTCCGCGCACGATGAGCTTGGCCACGAACGCATAGAGGGGCAGTACGGCGTCGCCCTGATACTGATCGGGATCGGCGGCCGGCTCTGGTCGATCCTCTATATCGGCGATCGCAAGTCGGCCGAAGTGGTTGCTACCGGCCCATATTCGGTGATGCGCAACCCCTTGTATTTTTTCTCTACCGTAGCGGCCGCCGGCATCGGCGCCCAGACCGGCAGCGTGATCGTCTCGGTGGCGTCGGCGGTTTTGTGCGCGGCCGCGTTCTACATCGTCACGCTGCGCGAGGAACGGCATTTGACCACCGTGCTCGGGGCGCCGTACAAGGACTACATCGCACGGGTGCCGCGGTTTTTTCCCAATCCCCTGCTTTTTCGCGATCAGGCCGAGGTCACCTTCACACCGCGCGTCTTCAATCACACGCTGCGCGATGGCTTGATGTTCCTGGCTTCCATACCGTTTTTCGAACTCATCGAGTCCGGACAGGAAAGCGGTGTAATTCCCGTCCTCTTCTGGCTGTATTGAGCTGCGGATGCCGGCAAAAGAGGCGACATGCATTAAATACGCCTGAATTATCCTGCAAAGGCGTCCCGGCGATCGGCGGGGCGCCTGTTTTCTTAGCCAGACGCTGCGATCGCCGGCAAAGTTCCTCGACGATCGGATTCCCGACATGCTCAATGAAGTTAAATCGGCGCAGGCCGAACAAGTGCAGGCCAGGCGTGCGCTGGGCAGCTACCAGCACGCGCGCAGGATGGTGCTTGCCGTGCTCGTGCTCGTCATGTTCGTGGCGCTGCTGTTCGGCCAATCTGCCTTTCCTCCCGAAAGCGTGCCGCACGAAACGATCGAAATGGTCGGCATCCTGCTGATCTTTCTCGGCATTGTCGGGCGTTTGTGGTCGACGCTCTATATCGGCGGACGCAAATCCTCCGAGGTGGTCACCGGCGGACCCTATTCGATTACCCGCAATCCGCTCTATGTCTTCTCCTCGATGGCTGCCGCCGGCGTCGGCGCGCAGATGGGCTCGATCACCGCGACGGTAGGCTTCGCGGTGATTTGCGCCGCCGCCTTTCATGTCGTCATCCTGCGCGAGGAGAAGTTCCTGAAGGAGGCGCTCGGCACTCCATTCCAGGCCTATGTGGCGCGGGTGCCGCGCTTCTTCCCGAAGCTTTCGCTGTATCAGGAAGGCGACACCGGCAGCTTCAAGCCGCGCCTGCTGCGCACGACGCTGCTGGACGGATTGGTGTTCCTCGTTGCCTTGCCGTTTTTCGAATTGATCGACGGCGCCCAACAGTCGGGCATACTGCCGGTGCTGTTTCGCTTTCCATGAACACTGGGTGTTGGGCGCATTGGTGTGTCGGACTGGGTGTTGCGCGCCGGCCCGCTTTGACGTATAGGACCGCCGTTCCCAAAAACCGCCCGGCAGGGCATGCCGTGGCGGTTTCATTTGCTTTTCGGGCTTTGGTCGGCCTGAAGCGAACAAAAAGCGCGATGATGCGCATATAAACGGAGTAGCAAAATGCCCAAGATGAAGACCAAGTCGGCCGCCAAGAAGCGGTTCAAGATCACAGGTACGGGTAAAGTCCTGTCGGCTGCGGCCGGCAAGCGTCACGGCATGATCAAGCGTTCCAACAAGTTCATTCGAAATGCCCGCGGCACGATGGTTCTGGCTGAACCGGATGGCAAGAAGGTCATCAAGAATTTTCTGCCGAACGGCCTCTAAGGCATTCGGTCTGGACAGCGTTTTAAGGAGATCATGACATGGCACGCGTAAAAAGAGGCGTCACCTCGCACGCCAAGCACAAGAAGGTCCTGAAAGCCGCCAAGGGTTTCTACGGCCGTCGCAAGAACACCATCCGCATCGCCAAGCAGGCGGTGGAAAAGTCGCTGCAGTATGCCTACCGCGACCGCAAGAACCGCAAGCGTTCGTTCCGCGCTCTGTGGATCCAGCGCATCAATGCCGCGACCCACGAGCATGGCCTGACCTATGGCCGCTTCATCGACGGCCTCAACAAGGCCGGCATCGAGATCGACCGCAAGATCCTGTCGGATATGGCCATCCACGAGCCGCAGGCATTTGCCGCACTTGTGGCTAAGGCGAAGGTCGCGCTCGAATACCTCAAGAACACCACGCCGAACGCTTTTGAAAGCGCTGTCGCCTAAGCCAGCGCTTCCCAAGCATTCGCAATTCTGATTTTGGGGAACCCGCGCTGGCACGGCTGGCGCGGGTTTTCTTTGCTTCCAATCGAGTCTGAAACATGAGTGACATGGAAACTCTCGAAAATTCCCTGATGACCGACATTGCGTCGGCCACCGACGAGCAAGCGATCGAAGCCGTGCGTGTTTCAGCGCTCGGCAAGAAGGGCTCGGTCTCAGAAATGCTGAAGACGCTCGGCTCGATGAGCGCAGAAGAGCGCCAGATAAACGGCCCGGCTATCAACGGCCTCAAGAACCGCGTCACCGAGGCGCTTACAGCGCGCCGCGCCGAGCTGAAGGACGTGGCGATCGCAGCCAGGCTCGCGGCGGAAAAGGTCGATGTGACGCTACCGGTGCGGCAATCGCCGGCCGAGCGCGGTCGTATCCATCCGATCAGCCAGGTCAGCGACGAGATCGCCGCGATCTTCGGCGATCTCGGCTTTGCCATCGCAGAAGGTCCCGATATCGAGACCGATTATTACAATTTCACCGCGCTGAATTTCCCGGAAGGCCATCCGGCGCGCGAGATGCACGACACCTTCTTCTTCCAGTCGGACGAGAAGGGCGAGCGCAAGCTGTTGCGCACCCACACCTCGCCGGTGCAGATCCGCACCATCGAGGCGCAGAAGCCGCCGATCCGCATCGTCATTCCCGGAAAAACCTACCGGCAGGATTCCGATGCCACACACTCGCCGATGTTCCATCAGGTCGAGGGTCTGGTGATCGACAAGACAGCCAATGTCGCCAACATGAAATGGGTGCTGGAGGAGTTCTGTAAGGCCTTCTTCGAGGTGCCACAGGTCAAGATGCGCTTCCGGCCGTCCTTCTTCCCGTTCACCGAACCCAGCATGGAGGTCGACATCCAGTGCGACCGTTCGCGGCCGGGCGAGGTGCGCTTCGGTGAAGGCTCCGACTGGATGGAGATCCTCGGTTGCGGCATGGTTCACCCCAATGTGCTGAGATATGGCGGGCTCGATCCCGACGAGTATCAGGGCTTTGCCTGGGGCATGGGCATCGACCGCATCGCCATGCTGAAATACGGCATGCCGGACCTGCGCGCCTTCTTCGACGCCGATGTGCGCTGGCTGTCGCATTACGGCTTCCGGCCGCTCGACATGCCGACGCTATTCGCAGGCTTGAGCGCATGACAGCGGCCCACACCGGCGGCTGCCGCTGCGGCGCCGTGCGGTTCGAGGCTTCGGCCGAACCGCACCATGTCAGCTATTGCCATTGCGGCGATTGCCGGCGGGCCAGTGGCGCGCCGGTGTCGGCCTTCGTCGGGTTCCTGACTGAGCAGGTCGCCTTTACGGGCAAGGCGCTGAAGATGTTCGAGAACGGGTCGGTGACGCGCTCCTTTTGCGGTGTCTGCGGCTCGCCGATCGCCTATGTCGACGAGCGGCTGGCCGACCACATCTATTTTATGCTCGGCGCCATGGACATGCCGGCCTATTTCAAGCCGATGCACCACGCCCATGTACGCGAGCAGCTTCCCTTCGTGCACATGCCGGACGACTTGCCGCGCCATCTGAAGACCAGCGTGCCCAGGCCTGACGGGCAAAGACCAGACGGAACACAGTCATGAAATTCACTCTCTCCTGGCTCAAGGACCACCTCGAGACCGACGCCTCGCTGGCCGAAATCGTCGAGCGGCTGACCTCGATCGGCCTCGAAGTCGAGCATGTCGACGACAAGGCGAGCCTGAAACCCTTCGTCATCGCCAAGGTGCTGACGGCGGTGCAGCATCCCGACGCCGACCGGCTGCGCGTGCTGACCGTCGACACCGGCGACGGCAGGCCGCCGGTGCAGGTTGTCTGTGGAGCGCCGAACGCCCGCGCGGGCCTGATCGGCGCCTTTGCAGCGCCTGGCACCTATGTTCCCGGCATCGACGTGACGCTGACGGTCGGCAAGATCCGCGGCGTCGAAAGCCACGGCATGATGTGCTCCGAGCGCGAGCTCGAGCTTTCTGACGAGCATGACGGCATCATCGACCTGCCCGAAGATGCGCCGGTCGGCACCAGCTTCGCCGCCTATGCCCATCTCGACGATCCGCTGATCGAGATCAATTTGACGCCGAACCGGCCGGATGCGACCAGCGTCTATGGCATCGCCCGCGATCTGGCGGCGAGCGGGCTCGGCCAACTTAAGAGCGCGCCGGTCGAGGCGATCCCCGGCAAGGGCGAGACGCCGGTCAAGGTGACGATCGAAGCGCCGGAGCTGTGCCCCGGTTTTGCGCTGCGCCTGGTGCGCGGCGTGAAGAACGGCCCGTCGCCGAAATGGCTGCAGCAAAGGCTGATCGCCATTGGTCTGCGGCCGATCAGCGCGCTGGTCGACATCACCAATTATGTCACCTTCGACCGCGGCCGGCCCTTGCATGTGTTCGACGCGAACAAGGTCGCCGGCAACCTGGTCGTGCGCCGAGCGCGCGACGGCGAAAAGGTGCTGGCGCTCGACGGCCGCGAATACACGCTGACGCCTGATATGTGCGTGATAGCAGACCAGGACGGCGTCGAGTCGATCGCCGGCATAATGGGCGGCGAGCATTCCGGCTGCGACGAGAACACCACTGACGTGCTGATCGAATCGGCACTTTGGGACCCGATCACCACCGCCCGCACCGGCAGGACGCTCGGCATCATCAGCGACGCGCGCTACCGCTTCGAGCGCGGCGTCGACCCTGAATTCATGGTGCCCGGCGTGGAGCTGGCGACCAGACTGGTGCTGGATTTCTTGGGCGGCACGCCGACCGAAACCGAAGTCGTCGGCTATGCCGGCCATGTCGAGAAGATCGTTTCCTTCCCGCTGTCGGAAGTGAAGCGGCTGACCGGCATCGAGGTGCCGAGGGACGAGAGCCTCGGCATCCTGAACCGCCTCGGCTTCAAGCCGGAAGGCGCGGGCGATGTCGTCAATGTGGCGGTCCCGTCCTGGCGGCCGGATGTCGACGGCAAGGCCGACCTGGTCGAAGAGGTCATGCGCATCCATGGCGTCGACAATATCGCGCCGCAGCCGCTCGGCGCCCATGATGCCGTCAACGCCAAGATCCTGACCGTGCTGCAGATCCGCACCCGGGCGGCCAAGCGGGCGCTGGCGGTGCGCGGCATGATGGAGGCCGTCACCTGGTCGTTCATTCCGGCAAAACATGCCGAACTGTTCGGTGGCGGCCAGACCGCGCTGAAGCTCGCCAATCCGATCGCCGCCGACATGTCGGACATGCGGCCGTCGCTGCTGCCGGGCCTGATCGCCGCCGCCCAGCGCAATGCCGACAAGGGCATCGGCGATGTCGCGCTGTTCGAAGTGTCGGGCACCTATGAAGGGGACGGCGCCGACCAGCAGCGACGCGTCGCTGCCGGTGTGCGGCGCGGCACGGCCAAGCTCGACGGCTCCGGCCGCAATTGGGCCGGCAATTCGGGTCCGGTCGGTGTGTTCGACGCCAAGGCCGACGCGATCGCCGCGCTCGAAGCCTGCGGCGCGCCGGTCGAGCGGCTGCAGATCGAGGCCGGCGGGCCGGCCTGGTATCATCCCGGCCGTTCCGGCACGATCAGGCTCGGGCCTAAAGTCATTTTGGGGACATTCGGCGAATTCCATCCGAAGACGCTGGAGGGGCTGGATGTCTCCGGCCCGCTTTGCGGCTTCGAGGTTTTCGTCGACGCCGTGCCCGAGCCGAAGGCTAAGCCGACGCGGACAAAGCCGAAGCTGGAACTGTCCGCCTTCCAGGCGGTCAAGCGCGATTTCGCCTTTGTCGTCGACAAAGCGGTCCAAGCCGCCACGCTGACCCGCGCCGCCCTTGCCGCCGACAAGAAGCTGATCACCAATGTCTCGGTCTTCGACGTGTTCGAAGGGGCGTCGCTGGGTGCTGCCAAGAAATCGATCGCCATCGAGGTGTCGATCCAGCCGGTGGAGAAGACGCTGACCGACGAGGATTTCGAGGCGCTGGCCAAGCGCATCGTTGAGAATGTGCACAAGCAGACCGGTGGCGTGCTGCGAGCATAAATTTGGAAACAAGAAGGGGCGCCGCGCCGGCTTTTGCCTTCTCCCCTTGTGGGAGAAGGTGGATTGGCGCGCAGCGCCAAGACGGATGAGGGGTGTTGGACGGAGTGCGGCGGTGCCAAGCTGGAGCACCCCTCATCCGTCGCCTTCGGCGACACCTTCTCCCACAAGGGGAGAAGGGAGAGCCGCGCGAGGCTGGACGGCGGCGAGACAAGCGGCTCGCCCCGGATGAGGGGGGCGAACTCAAGCCTGAAGCGATTGCCCTAGCCGAAACCGCCTCCTTTGAATTTTCATCCAGCCCGCCGTTTATCCGTTGACCAGCGCCAGCGCCGCTTCGGTGTAGCGCTTGCCGACCACCTTTTCCGGCGAAAGGGCGTCGCCGATGGCCGCCACCTCGGCTTGGCTCAGCGCAATCTGTGCCGCCGCGGCGTTCTGCTCCAAATGGCGGATTTTTCGCGCGCCGGGGATCGGCACGATGAAATCGCCCTGGTGCAGCACCCAGGCGAGCGCCAGTTGCGCCGATGTCACGCCCTTCTCCGCCGCCATTGTCTCCAGCGTGGCGATAACAGCCGCATTGGCGGCCATGGCGTCGGCCTGGAAACGCGGCAGGGTGAGGCGCCAATCGCCGGCGCCGAGAGCCTCTGGCTTGGCGATCGTGCCGGTCAGCAGGCCGCGGCCGAGCGGGCTGTAGGGAACGAAGCCGATGCCGAGCTCGCGGCAGACGGCAAACACCTCTTCTTCCGGATCGCGGCTCCACAGCGAGTATTCGCTCTGCACGGCTGATATCGGATGCACGGCATGCGCCCGGCGAATGGTCGCCGCACTCGCCTCCGACAGGCCGAGCGCGCGCACCTTGCCCTCGCGCACCAGCTCGGCCATGGCGCCGACCGTATCCTCGATCGGCACGTTGGGATCGACACGATGCTGGTAGTAGAGATCGATCACCTCGACGCCCAGCCGCTGGAGCGAGGCTTCGGCGACCGCCTTGACGTGTTCGGGACGGCTGTCGACGCCGGCCATGCGCTCGACGCCGTTGCCTTCCTCAAGAATCTTGAAGCCGAATTTTGTCGCGATCGTCACCTGACCGCGCACCGGCTTCAACGCCTTGCCGAGCAGGATCTCGTTCTCGTAAGGCCCATACACCTCGGCCGTGTCGAAGAAATTGACGCCGATCTCGACGGCGCGGCGTAGCGTCGCGATCGCGTCGGCCTTCGGCTGGCCGCCATAGCCGAAGCTCATCCCCATGCAGCCGAGGCCGACCGGATAGACGTCAAGTTCATTTCCAAGCTTGCGGGTTTGCATCACGCGTCTCCTTGTTGTGATGCGGCGGAGATAGCGCCTTGCAGCGCGTTCGATAATCGGCTCTCTTTCGCACGGGCTGTTCTAAAGAATAGAGCAATGAACCGAACTCACCTCTTACAGCTTGTAGTGCTGGCAACCGTTGCCCAGTGCGGCAGTTTTCGCGGCGCGGCCAAGGAACTCGCCATTGCGCCCTCCGCAGTCAGCCATGCGGTTTCCAGCCTGGAAGCGCGTCTCGGCGTGCGGCTCCTGGCGCGCAGCACGCGTAGCGTCGCCCCGACCGAGGAAGGCGCCCAGCTGCTCGAGCGGCTGAGGCCGGCATTGTCCGAAATCGACCTCGCCCTGGAAGCGGCGGTCGAGGCGCGCGACCGGCCGGCCGGCAATCTCAGGCTGACCGTGCCGCGCACCGCGGCCCATCTGGCGCTGACGCCGCGGCTCGGCGCCTTTGCATCGGCCTACCCGGACGTCGTGCTGGAGATCGTCATCGAGGATCGCTTCACCGATGTGGTCGAAGGCGGCTTCGACGCCGGCGTACGGCTCGGTGAGAGCCTGCAGCGCGACATGATCGCGGTGCGCATCGGGCCAAACCTTCGCGGCGCCGTCGTCGGCGCGCCATCCTATTTCGCGACCATGCCCAGACCGCGCCATCCGCACGATCTCGTAGGTCATCGTTGCCTCCGTTTCCGTTTCTCCAGCGGCATCCTCTACCGCTGGGAGTTCGAGAAGGACGGCGAGGCGATCGAGATGGCGGTGCAGGGGCCACTGATCCTCGATGAGGATCATTTGGTCGCCAATGCGGCAGTCGACGGTGCCGGCCTTGCCTTCCTGTTCGAGGACTATGTCCGCGAGGCGTTGGCCACCGGCCGACTCATTCGCGTGCTGGAGGACTGGTGCCCGTCCTTCGACGGTTTTTTCGTCTACTATCCGAGCCGCCGCCAGATGCGGCCGGCGCTCAGGGCCTTTGTCGATTTCTTCAAGATAGCCGGATGAAAGCCGGGCTCGCCGGCGTTCACTTCCCATGCCCGCATTGATCACA
The DNA here is from genome assembly GCF_003952585.1 of Mesorhizobium sp. M6A.T.Cr.TU.016.01.1.1. Classification (NCBI taxonomy): domain Bacteria; kingdom Pseudomonadati; phylum Pseudomonadota; class Alphaproteobacteria; order Hyphomicrobiales; family Phyllobacteriaceae; genus Mesorhizobium; species Mesorhizobium sp. M6A.T.Cr.TU.016.01.1.1. Next base: position 1,743,536 of record NZ_CP034452.1, on the reverse strand, counting down.
AACGACACCACCCGCTATGGCTGGGCGGCGATCGTCCTCCATTGGCTGATCGCCGCGATCTTCATCGGCCAGTTCGTGCTCGGCTTCGTCATGATGCGGGTGTTCAGCCAGCGCACCGCCTTCGAGCTGATCCAGCTGCACAAATCTTTCGGTTTCTTGCTGCTCGGCTTGGTGATCCTGCGCATTGCCTGGCGGCTCGGCAATGCGGTGCCGGCGCTGCCACGCTCAGTCGGACGCTTCGAGCGCCGGGCGGCGGCGCTCGTTCATTTCGCGCTCTACGCGTTTCAGCTTGCGCTGCCTCTGTCCGGCTGGGCGCTGGTATCAGTGTCGATGCTGGAGATACCGAGCGTGCCGTTCAACCTGTTCGTCATGCCGGACCTGCCACTCGTGGAATCGGACACGGCGGAAAGCTTCTGGATCTCAACGCATTGGTATCTTGCTTATGCTGGCATCGGACTTGTCGCCCTGCATATCGCCGCGGCGCTGCGCCATCATTTCTGGCTGAAGGACGCGGTGCTGACGCGCATGATCACGCCTTCTTCAAATCACGATGCGGAATAGAGCTGGCGGCTCATTCGTTGATGGGGCGAGGACGCGGAAAAAGCGTTGCCTGCAAGAAAAGGACTAATCCCATGTATGCGCGCATCCTCGGACTCGCGGTGGTCGCCACCTGCCTTGCCATGCCTGTTTTCGCTGCGGTCGCGCTTGGTGATGCCGCCGGCAGCTACACGATCAGCCCGGCCGCTTCCAGCATCCGTTTCTCCGTCGGCAAGGCCGGCGGCGGCGGGCTCGCCGGCGCCTTCGCCCGCTTCAAGGGCAACATCCGCATCGACAACAGCGATGTCGGGCGCTCCCAGGTCAATATCACCATTTTTCCCGAAAGCGTCGGCACCGGCCAGAGCCGCATCGACGCCTTCCTTCGCTCCGACGCGGTGTTCGACGCCGCCAACAACCCGGAAATCCAGTTCCGCTCGACCAGCGTGAAACGCATCGGCGACACGTCAGCTCTCGTCACCGGCCGGCTGACGGCACGCGGCAAGACCTTTCCGGAAAAGTTCACGGCCGAACTCGGCGGCCTCAAGTCGGGCACGATCAGATTCCATGTCACCGGCAAGGTGCTGCGCTCGCGCTACGGCATGGACGTCGGCACGCCGATCTATTCGAACGTCGTCCACTTCGACATGACACTGACCGGCAAGCGGAGCTAGCTTCACTTTCGCGATTGGCAGAGACACCTCTCGCATCGTCATCCTGGGGCGGAGCAAGGAGCGAAGCGACGCGGCGCAGACCCCAGGATCCATGCCGGGACATCAAAGCGTTGCAACGGTTCAGAATTCTGTTTCGTCGCATTCCTCGGCGATGTCGCGGCATGGATCCTCGGGTCAAGCCCGAGGATGACGAAAGTGCGGATCGACGAGCCAGTGTCTGATTGGCTTTTCTCCTGAATTAGGGCAAACCTCCAGTCCTGCAATCGAGAGGGAGAAGCCTGATGTTCCGATGGGGTGTTTTGTCGACGGCCAAGATCGGCCGCGAGCATCTTTTGCCCGCAATGGTCGAGGCGGAGAACGGCGTGCTGTCCGCCATCGCCAGCCGTGACCTGTCGAAGGCCCGCGCCCTGGCCGATCGTTTCGGCGCGCCCCATGCTTTCGGTTCCTATGACGAGCTGCTCGCATCCAAGGAGGTCGACGGCGTCTACATTCCGCTGCCGACCGCGCAGCATGTCGAATGGACTGCGAAGGCCATTCAAGCCGGCAAGCATGTTCTGGTCGAAAAGCCGCTGGCGCTCGATGCCAGGGACATTCCGCCGCTGATCAAGCTGCGCGATGCCAATAACGTGCTGGTCTGCGAAGCCTTCATGGTCGTCTACCACCCGCAATGGATCAAGGTGCGCGAGCTGATCGCCAACGGCGCCATCGGCCGGCTGCGCCATGTCCAGGGCGCGTTCTCCTACTACAATGTCGATCCCGCCAACATGCGCAACCAGCTCGACCTCGGCGGCGGCGCGCTGCCCGACATCGGTGTCTATCCGACAGTGTCGACGCGCTTTTCGACGGGCAAGGAGCCGCTGCGCGTCCAGGCGACGATCGAGCGCGACAAGACGTTCGGCACCGACATCTACTCCTCGATCCGCGCTGATTTCGGCGACTTCGAACTGTCGTTCTACCTGTCGACGCAGATGGCGGCGCGGCAGGTGATGGTGTTCCACGGCGAGAAGGGCTTCATCGAGGTGCTTTCGCCATTCAACGCCGGTATCTACGATCATCATCGCATTGAGCTGCACAACCAGAAACACAGCGAGGCGCAAGTGTTCCGCTTCCCCGGCATGCAGCAGTACCGGCTGGAGGTCGAGGCCTTCGCGCGGGCGGCACAGGGCGGCACGGACCGCGTCTTCACGCTGGAAGAATCGGTGCTCAACCAGAAGGTCATCGACGCCATCTTCCGCGCCGGCGAGAAGGAAGGCTGGGAGACGGTCTGACAACTAAGCAGGTTCCGCAAAAGTGTCCCCACGGTTTTGCGACAAGAACCTGCGACAAACCAAAGAATCAAAGCCGGAGAGGAGAGCCCCGGGGAGGAGAGAATGGCTGACGATGCCGATGTGATCATTGTCGGCGCCGGCCTTGCCGGCCTCGTCGCCGCGGCCGAGCTGGCCGAAGCCGGCAAGAAGACCATCATCGTCGACCAGGAGCCGGAACAGTCGCTCGGCGGCCAGGCGTTCTGGTCGCTTGGCGGCATCTTCCTCGTCGATTCGCCCGAGCAGCGGCGCATGCGCATCCGCGATTCGCATGATCTGGCGCTCGAGGATTGGCTGGGCACCGCCGCCTTCGACCGCGCGGAAGATCTCTGGCCGCGACGCTGGGCCGGGGCCTATGTCGGCTTTGCCGCCGGCGAAAAGCGCTCCTGGCTCATGCAGCGCGGCATAAAGTTCTTTCCCGTGGTCGGCTGGGCGGAGCGCGGCGGCGGCAACGCCGTCGGCCATGGCAATTCCGTGCCCCGCTTCCACGTCACCTGGGGCACCGGGCCCGGCGTGCTCGAGCCGTTCGTTCAGCGCGTGCGCGAGGCCGAGAAGAGCGGGCTGGTCCGCTTCAGATTCCGCCACCGGGTCAACGAACTGACACGGACGGGCGGCGTCGTCGACGGCGTGCGCGGCGACATGTTGGCGCCGAGCGACGTCGAGCGCGGCCGCAAGAGTTCGCGCGAAATCGCTGGCGATTTCGAACTCAAGGCGCAAGCGGTCATCGTCGCTTCCGGCGGCATCGGCGCCAATCCTGAGCTTGTCCGGAAAAACTGGCCGCAGCGGCTGGGCACGCCGCCCAGGCGTATGATCTCCGGCGTTCCCGATCATGTCGACGGTCGCATGCTGGCCATCACCGAGGCGGCCGGCGGCAGCATCATCAATCGCGACCGCATGTGGCACTACGTCGAAGGCATCAGGAACTGGGCGCCGCTCTGGACCGACCATGCCATCCGCATCCTGCCCGGCCCGTCATCGCTGTGGCTCGACGCCCGCGGCAAGCGCCTGCCGGTGCCGCTCTATCCCGGCTTCGACACGCTGGGCACGCTCAGCCACATCATGGGCACCGGCTTCGACTATTCCTGGTTCATCCTGACCCAAAAAATCATCCAGAAGGAGTTCGCGCTCTCGGGCTCCGAGCAGAACCCCGATCTCACCGGAAAAAGCTGGCGCCAGGTGCTCGGCCGCGCAACATCAGGCGTTCCCGGTCCGGTGAAGGCATTCATGGAGAAGGGCGAGGATTTCATCGTCGAGCCTGATTTGCCGGCGCTGGTCGCCCGCATGAACGCGCTTGTCGGTGGCGAGCCGCTGCTTGAGCTTCGCCAGGTCGAGCGCGAAATCCGCGCCCGTGACCGGCAGCTCGACAATCCGTTCTCCAAGGACATGCAGATCACCGCCCTGCGCGGCGCTCGCGCCTATCTCGGCGACCGGCTGATCCGCACGGCCAGGCCGCACAAGATGCTAGATCCTGCCAATGGCCCGCTGATCGCGGTCAGGCTCAACATATTGACCCGCAAGACGCTGGGCGGCTTGCAGACCGATCTCGGCAGCCGAGTGCTGGATGCCGAGGGCCAGCCGATCGAAGGGCTCTATGCCGTCGGCGAAGCCGCCGGTTTCGGCGGCGGCGGCATGCATGGCTATGCAGCGCTGGAAGGCACGTTTCTCGGTGGCTGCATTTTTTCCGGCCGCAGCGCCGGCCGCGCCGCGTCACGCGGGGTGGGGTAGAGCCCTCACCAGATCCATTCGCCGCGTCCCAGAACCGACACAGCGTCGACGATGCGGGTGAAGCTCGAACGGGCGTGGCCGACCGTATGCCTGGCTCTGAGATAGCCATGCACCAGCCCCGGCTCCTCCAACCAGTAGGCGTGGCCGTCCGCCGCAACGATGCGGTCGCGATAGGCCTCTCCGTCTGACGACAGCGGATCGCATTGCGCGGTGATCAGCACGGTCGGCGGCAGATTGGCAAAATCGGCATCGGCCAGCGGCGACAGAGTGAGATCGCCGGTGCGGTCCTCGCCGCCAGTCCTGATATTCGTGTAGAAATCGAGGTCGCGCACCGTCAGCAACGGCGCTTCGGCATGGGCCACGTAGGACCCTTGCGAGCGGTCGCCGCCAAGACCGGGATAGATCAGCACCTGGCCGATCGGCCTTCGCGCATGGCCGCGTGTTGCGTGGCTGACGGAGGCGCAGAGATTGCCGCCGGCGCTGTCGCCGCAAAGCAGGATCGCGCGCTTGTAAGTTGTCGCCGCCCATTCGAAGGCGCTGATGGCATCGTCGAAGGCAGCCGGATGAAGATGTTCCGGCGCTAGCCGATAGTCGACCGAAACCACTTCATAGCCGGTGCGGCTGCAAAGCTCGGCGCAGACGTCGTCATGGCTGTCGAGTCCGCCGAGGATAAAGCCGCCGCCATGGAAATAGAGCACCATCGCCGCCGCTTCCGGCGCCGGTGTGCGATAGACGCGGATCGGGATGGGATGAGAGGGCGTGGCAATGGCGGTGGTCTCCGCCGTCACGCCTTGGGGATAGCCGGCAGAGAACTCACGGCACATGCGGTCGTAGATTTCGCGCTGCTGATCGATCGTATAGTCGATCGTATCAGGCGGATAGTAGGAATTGGTCCATTCGATGAAGGCCCAAGTCTCGGCGTCGATGAGGGTTTTGTAGTCGGTCATGAGAGGAGACCAACCTGCGACGACGGCGCCCAGGCACCCCCCTCTGCCCTGCCGGGCATCTCCCCCTCAAGGGGGGAGATTGGCAGCTTCGGGCTCGGCGCTTTCCCTGCGACATAGAAGATTGGCGAAAGCCTTCGCGACATCCGATCTCCCCCCTTGAGGGGGAGATGCCCGGCAGGGCAGAGGGCGGTGGGCCGGATCGCCATCATCTCCGCGATACCTTCACTTCCCCTTCCACACCGGGTCGCGCTTTTCGGCAAAGGCGCGAAAGCCCTCGAGATTGTCCTCCGAGCCGTACAGTGCGTCAACTGTCGGCAACTGGCGGCGCGTCACCCGGTTCATAGCGTCCTGGAAGGTGAGCGCCTCGGCCACCCGCGCCGTCTCCTTGATCGCGGCAAAGACCAGCGGCGGGCCGCCGGCCAGCAGTCGTGCGATCTCCCAGACGCGGTCCTCGAGCCTGTCCCTGGGCAGCACCTCATTGACCAGGCCCCAGCGATGCGCCTCTGCGACATCCATCCAGCGGCCGGTGAGCAAAAGATCCATGGCGACATGATAGGGGATGCGCTTCGGCAGCTTGATCGTCGCCGCATCGGCAAGCGTGCCGGCGCGGATCTCGGGCAGCGCGAAGGAGGAATGATCGGACGCGTAGATGAGGTCGCAGGACAGCGCCAGCTCGAAGCCGCCGCCGACCGCCATGCCGTTGACGCAGGCGATGACCGGCTTGTTGAGGTCGCGCAACTCCTGCAGCCCGCCGAACCCGCCGACGCCATAGTCGCCGTCGACCGCATCGCCGCCGGCCGCAGCCTTCAGGTCCCAGCCGGCGCAGAAGAACTTGTCGCCGGCAGTCCTGACGATGGCGACCCGCAGATCCGGATCATCGCGGAACGCCTTGAACGTCTCGCCCATCAGCCGCGAGGTCTTCAGATCGATGGCATTGGCCTTGGGCCGGTCGAGCGTGACTTCGAGGATCGTGCCCTCGCGGCGCGTTGAAATGACGTCAGACATACTTTTTCTCTCCAAGCACCAGCAGCGCGTCGGCGATCCAGGCGCCTTTGCCGTGCGCGCAGACAATCAGCGGATTGATGTCGAGTTCCTCGATCTCGCCGGCATTTTCCTGCACGAAGGCGGCGATGCCTGATATTGCATCGATGGCCGCCGCGACATCGGCCTTCGGCCGACCGCGATAGCCTTCGAGCAGCGGGAACAATTTGAGCCCGCGCAGGGCCGCCTCGATGTCGTCGCGTGTCGCCGGCAGCATCAGCGTGACGCTGTCGCGCAACAGCTCGACCAGCACGCCACCGGTGCCGAGCGTCATCACCGCGCCGAACATCGGGTCGCGGGTGAAGCCGACGAGCAGCTCGGCGACGCCGTCGCGCACCATGCGCTCGACATAGAGGCCGGTGCCGAGCGGATCGAGATCATGGGCGGCGGTGCTGACGGATTCGGCATCCCTGAGGTTGAGCCGCACCGCGCCAAGCTCGGATTTGTGGGTGACGCCCAATGCCTTCAGCGCTACCGGAAAGCCGAGCGCCATCGACGAGATCACCGCCTCGACGGCGTTGCCGGCGCGTTCGCCCCTGGGCACGGGAAGCCCGGCCTCGATCAGCCGTGCTTTCGCCTCGGCCTCATCAGGTGTGACATGGTCGCCACTCGGTGCACCGGAAGCGGAGGTGTCGATCGGCTGCGCCTGCGGCTCGCGCCAGGCCCAGCCGATAAAGGCTGCCGCCTGGGCGGCGTCCATGGCCTCGGAAATGCCGAACAACGGCACCATGCCGCGCGCCATCAGTCCGGCGGTGTATTCCTCGGGCAGGTTCTCCGGCAGCGACGACACGATCGCGCCCTGCGCCTTGTTGGTCTTCAGCGCCGATTCGAAGGCACGCAGCGTCGCCCACCAGTCAGTGTCGGAGCAGCGGTCGGGGCGCGGAAAGTCGAGCACCAGCATGTTGAGGTCGAAGCCGCCCGACACCATGGCGGTGAAGGTGGCGGTCATCGCCGGCTCGTTGTTCCAGATGAAGGTGTGGTAGTCGAGCGGGTTGGCCACTGCAACCAGCGGCCCGAGCGTCGATTTGACGTGGGCGCGGTGCGTGTCGGTCAGAACAGGGAAATTCACCCAGCGGCCTTCGGCGCTGTCGGCCATGACGGAGGCCTCGCCGCCCGAACAGCTCATCGACGACAGCCGGTAGCCGGGCAGGGGTCCGGTGACGTGCAGCAGCTTCAGCGCCTCGATGAAGGCGGGGATGGAGTCGACGCGGGCGATGCCGAGCCGCTTCAGGAAGGCGCCCGAGGCCGCATCCGAGCCGGCCAGCGATGCCGTGTGCGAGACGGTCGCTTGCCGCGCCTGCTCGGAGCGGCCGACCTTCATGGCAATGATCGGCTTTCTCAACTCACGCGCCCGCGCGGCCAGCCTTTCGAAGCCGGCTACCGAATCGAAGGCCTCGATATGCAGGCCGAGCGAGGTGACGCGGTCGTCCTCGATCAGGCCGAGCGCCATTTCGGAAAGGCCGGTCTGCGCCTGGTTGCCGGCGGTCATCAGAAACGCGATCGGCAGGCCGCGCTTCTGCATCGTCATGTTGATGGCGATGTTCGACGATTGGGTGATGATGGCGACGCCGCGGCCACCCTCGACCAGCCTGATGCCGCCATGCTGGTCGGGCCATAAAAGCGCGCCGTCGGCATAATTGATCAGGCCGTAGCAGTTCGGCCCGATGATCGGCATCTGGCCGGCCGCTGCGACCAGTTCGGCCTGCAGCCGCTCGCCGTCCTCGTCATAGGCCTCGGTCTCGAGAAAGCCGGCGGCAAAGCAGACGGCGCCGCCGGCACCGCGCTCGGCCAGCGCCTTGACCACCTCGATGGTCAAATGCCGGTTGACGCCGACAAAGGCAGCGTCCGGCGCGCCGGGCAAGTCGGCCACCGAGCGATAGGCTTTGCGCCCGGCGACCTCATCCTTGGTCGGGTGCACCGGCCATATCTCGCCGGCAAAGCCCATCTTGATCGATTGCGCGACGACGGCAGCCGCCTGCGCGCCGCCGAACACGGCAATTGTTCGCGGGCGCAAAAGGCGCTCAAGTTTGTGCATGAACACCCCCCTCTGCCCTGCCGGGCATCTCCCCCGCAAGGGGGGAGATTGGCAGCTTCCCCAGCCGCGCCACGTTTGCAACGGTAGCTACTGGCGAAGTCAGAGATCGTAGCGAATCTCCCCCCTTGCGGGGGAGATGCCAAGTTTTGGCAAAGAGGGCAGGACAGAGGGGGGTGGGAAGGAATGCGAACATTGCGCTTTCAGCCCCCAACCGCTCGCAGCAGCGCCCGCGAGATAATGTGGCGCTGGATTTCCGATGTGCCTTCCCAGATGCGCTCGACGCGGGCGTCGCGCCAGATGCGCTCCAGCGGCAGGTCGTCCATCAGGCCCATGCCGCCATGGATCTGGATTGCCTCATCGGCAACGAAGGCAAGCATTTCGGTGGCCTTCAGCTTGGCCATGGCCATGTCCTGGTCAGTGACGGTGCCTTGATCGTACTTCCAGCCGGCTTCGAACACCATCAGGTCGGCGGCCTTCAACTCGGTCGCCATGTCCGCGAGTTTGAACGACACGCCCTGGAACTTGCCGATCGGCTGGCCGAACTGCTGGCGCTGCGCGGCATATTCGATGGCGTGGCCAAGCGCCCGCTCGGCACGGCCGAGGCAGGTGGCGCCGACCTGCAGGCGGGTCGCGCCAAGCCAGGAATTGGCGACGTCGAAACCCTTATGGACTTCGCCGAGCACTTGGGCTCCGGGCAACCGGCAATCGTCGAATTCGAGTATGGCGTTGGTGTAGCCGCGATGCGAAACGTTGCGGTAGCCGTCACGCACCGTAAAACCCTTGGTGCCCTTGTCGACGAAGAAAGCGGTGATCTTCTTGCGTTTTCCACGCGAAGTTTCTTCCTCTCCCGAGGCCATGAAGACAATGGCGAAGTCGGCAAGATCGGCATGGCTGATGAAATGCTTGGTGCCGTTCAGCACCCAGTCGTCGCCGTCCTGGACGGCGGTCGCCTTCATGCCGCGCAGGTCGGAGCCGGCACCCGGCTCGGTCATCGCCAGGCAGTCCCATTTCTCGCCGCGAATGCAGGGATAAAGGTATTTCTCGCGCTGCTCTGGCGTGCCGGCCAAGAGGATGTTGGAGGGCCGCGCCACGCAGGTCCAATGCAGCGCGTAATTGGCGCGGCCGAGCTCCTTTTCGTAGAGCAGCCAGGTCACCGTATCGAGGCCGGCGCCGCCGACATCCGCCGGCATGTTGGCGGCATAGAGCCCGGCTTCGATCGCCTTGGCCTTGATCTCCTCGATCAGCTCGCGGCGCAGCACGCCGGTGCGCTCGACCTCGCGCTCATGCGGGTAGAGCTCGTTCTCGACGAAGGCGCGCGTCGTCTCGACGATGAGTTTCTGTTCTTCCGAAAGACCAAAATCCATGGTCTCAGCCCTTCTTCTTTTTCTTCGGCTTTTCAGCTTTGGCCTTCACCGGCTTGGTTGCCTTGGCCTTATCGGCTGCCTTGGAAGAGGCGGGCTTCTTCGCCGCAAGCTTGGCGAGCTGCTTGGTATAGTCCTTGTGCAAAGCGCCGGCGCCCCAGCCCTTGCCTTTGTTCTGCTTCGACAACGCCTCCATGATCGCGACCAGATTGTCGTCGCGGATCTTTTCAAGCTCGCGGATCGACAGGCCATGCGCCTGATCGTCCGACTGGGTGGCGATCAGGTCGACCAGTTCGTCGTTGAACTCCGGCACATCCATCAGCTTGGTCCACGGCCATTTCAGGCATGGCCCGAACTGCGCCATGAAGTGGCGCATGCCGGCCTCGCCGCCGGCGACGCGATAGACCTGGAACATGCCCATCTGCGCCCAGCGCAGGCCGAAGCCATAGCGCATGATGTCGTCGAGTTCCTCGACCGTGCAGATGCCATCCTTGATCAGCCATAGTGCCTCGCGCCATGCCGCCTCCAGCAGGCGGTCGCCGACGAACGCCTCGATCTCCTTGCGGATGACCACCGGCTTCATGCCGATCGAGGCATACATCTCCTTGGCGACCTCTATCGCCTCGGGAAAGGTCTGTTGGCCGCCGACGATCTCGACCAGCGGCAAGAGATAGACCGGGTTGAACGGATGGCCGACGACCAGCCGCTCCGGATGCTTCTTCATCGCCACCTGCATGTCGGTCGGCTTGATGCCGGAGGTCGACGAACCGACAATGGCGTTGGCCGGCGCATAAAGGTCGATCTCGGCCAGCACGCGGTGCTTCAGGTCGAGCCGTTCCGGCACGCTTTCCTGGATGAAATCGGCATCGGCGACGGCATCGGCGATGGTCTTGGCAAAGGTCAGTTTTCCTTCCTTGGGCAGGCCACCGGGCAGCATCTGCTTGTAGGCGCGGCGCGCACCTTTCATCACCTCGCCGACCTTGCGCGAAGCTTCCGGGTCGGGATCGAAGATCGACACGTCGATGCCATTCAAGAGCAGCCGCGCCACCCAACCGGCGCCGATGACGCCGCCGCCGATGGCGGCCGCCTTGTTGATGATGCTCATGCGGAGGCTCCGGTTCTGGTCCTGGCTACTTTGGAATCGGTGAGGGGCACGCGCTGGCCGGCGCGGATCACGGTGGGGTCATAGGCCTTGCGCGCAAACACTTCGAGCACGAAGGGCCGGAAGAAGTCGATCGGTAGCGTCTCGTAGCCGGGGTCGAAGCTCGACTGGTCCCAGCGCTCGCAGAACTCATCGCAGTCGTCGAAATAATGATGATCGGCGAAGCGGTCGCGCGCATGCGGATTGCCGCCAAGGTGGTGCGCGTAATAGAGACGCTGGAAGTCGCCGTGCTTTTCCACCACCCAGGTGCACTGCTCGCGCACGAACGGCTTCAGGATCGAAGCCGCATATTCGTCGTGATTGTAGGGTGCGTAGATGTCGCCGATGTCGTGCAGCAGCGCGCAGGCGATCCAGTCGGTGTCGGCGCCGTCGCGCCAGGCACGCGTCGCCGCTTGCAGCGAATGGCCAAGCCGGGTGATCTTGTAGCCGGACAGCCCCTCGTCGAGCTGGACAAGTGCATCCAGCAGCCGGTCGCCGGTCTTCGCCGCATAGTCGATCTCGTGCTCGGTGAGGAAGGCGTAATCCTCGCGGTCGCCGTCCTTCATGGCGGTGAATTTCACGGTCTTCATCGGCGGCTCCTCCCTACCGATTCCCTTCAAAGCGGCGCGCGCTTCGTCAGGTTGAGCTTCTTGCGCACCTCATCCGGGCCGATGACCCTCGCGCCCATGTTCGACACGATGCTGACCGCCCGCTCGACCAGCTGAGCGTTGGTGGCCAGCACGCCCTTGTCGAGCCAGAGATTGTCCTCGAGCCCGACGCGGACATTGCCGCCGGCCAGCACCGCGGCGGCGGCATAGGCCATCTGGTTGCGGCCGATGGAAAAGGCCGACCAGGTCCAGCTCGACGGCACGTTGTTGACCATGGCCATGAAGGTGTTGAGGTCGTCAGGTGCCCCCCATGGCACCCCCATGCACAATTGCACGAGCGCATCCGGATCCAGCACTTTTTCCTCGACCAATTGCTTGGCGAACCACAGATGGCCGGTGTCGAAGGCCTCGATCTCCGGCTTGACGCCGAGCGCCGTCATCATGCCGCCCATGGCGCGCAGCATGCCGGGCGTGTTGGTCATCACGTAGTCGGCCTCGGCGAAATTCATGGTGCCGCAGTCGAGCGTGCAGATTTCCGGCAGGCATTGGCGGACATGTTCCACGCGGCTGGTGGCGCCGCCCATATCGGTGGCTTTTTCGTTCAGCGGCAGCGGGTTTTCCGGCGAGCCGAACACCATGTCACCGCCCATTCCGGCGGTCAGGTTCAGCACCACGTCGACGTCTGCCGCGCGGATGCGCTCGGTCACTTCGCGGTAGAGATGCACGTCACGCCTAGGCTTGCCGGTTTCGGGATCACGCACATGGCAGTGCACGATCGCCGCACCCGCCTTTGCCGCATCGATGGCCGAATCGGCGATCTGCTTGGGCGAACGCGGCACATGCGGGCTGCGGTCCTGCGAGCTGCCGGACCCGGTCACGGCACAGGTAATGAAAACCTCACGGTTCATCGCAAGCGGCATGGACTTTTCTCCCAATCAGCACAGACGGTTCCGATCAAACATGGCCCAATCAAACATGGGCCCAATCGAGCAGATGGCAACAATGCCTGACTTGCTGGAAACTGTTTTGCGTTTTACGAAGGCCATATGATAAAAAGCGAAAAGCCATCGATCTTTCGCGCCGAGCGCGCGCCGCTCAAGGTGACGTTGCTGGTGTTTTCCGGCTCGTCGATCATGTGCGTTGCATCGGCCGTCGATCCGCTGCGTGCCGCCAACCGTATTGCCGGCGAGACGCTGTTCGATTTCAGGCTGGTTTCGGTGACCGGCGAAGCGCCGCTCACCACATGCGGCCTGCCGGTTGCGGTCAGCGGCCGCTTCGATGCAGCGGACACAACCGATATGCTTGTTGTGGTCGCCGGCTTCGGCACGCAGAACTATGCCACATCGGCCCTGCTTGCCGGCCTGCGCCGCGCGGCCCGCGCTGCGCGCGCCTGCGGCGGTGTCGAGGCCGGCACCTGGCTGGTTGCCCGCGCGGGCTTGCTGGAAGGGCGCAGCGCCACCACCCATTGGGAGGACATGGAGGATTTCTCGGCGGCTTTTCCAGGCGTCGATGTGCGCCCCGACCGCTATGTCATCGACGGGCCGGTCTTCACCTCCGGCGGCGCTTCGCCGACCTTCGATCTGATGCTGCATCTGATCCGCACGCGGCTCGGCATGGCTGTCGCGCTCGATGTGGCAAGTGTCTTCATCTACGACCAGGCGCGGGCGGCGACCGATGCGCAGCCGCTGGTCTCGCTCGGCCGCCTAGACGGCTACGATCCGCGACTGGCGCAAGCCATCCGGCTGATGGAAACCCATGTCGACCAGCCTTTGACCATTGCCGCGGTGGCAAAGCGCGCCGGGGTGACGGCGCGAACGCTGGAAAGCATTTTTCGCAAATCGATCGGCGAGACGCCGGGTGCCTATTATCTCCGGCTGCGGCTGGGCGCCGCGCGCCGGCTGGTGGTCGACACGCGCGTGGCCATGGCCGATATTGCCGGGCGGACAGGGTTCTCGTCCGCCGCGGCATTTTCCAGGGCGTTTTCAAGAGCTTTCGGCGAAGCGCCGGTCAGGCTGCGTCAGAGATAGTGTGGGGATTAGGCAGCGTCCTGGCGGTCGCTGTTGCCGTCGATCTGCGAGCGCATCTGTCTCGCAAGGTGGGTCTCGAAGCGGCTGGCGACCGCGCGATCCCATTCGTTTGCACTGCGCGCACCATGCTTCGGATGCGGCAGCGCCATCAGCCGGTCGATGATCGATCCGGCCTCGCCAGATGAGAGCAGGGCGTCGATTTCGCGTTCGTGCTGCATATCGTTTCGCCTCCTTCTTTCTGTTCCCGCCACGAACCACACTATACGAGATTCGTGACGGCTGTTTGAAGGCAAGAGCGAGGCGATTGAGGGGCGTGCGAGGCAAAACCTTGTCGCCGGTTCCGCCCTCGCGCAAAGCTGTTCCGGGCCGGCGGGTCGGTTAGGAGACCCGCCGGCGCGACACCTCAGACGTAGCGGTTGACGATATTCTCGAGCAGTTCCTGGCGGCCGGATTTGGGCTGCGGCTCGATCTTCTTCTTGACGACGCGCTCGGCGATCTCCTCCAGCGTCCGCTTGCCGGCAAGCATCGCCTTGGCCTCGGCAGAGTTCCAGCCGGCATAGCGCTCGGCCAGCGGACCCGACAGCGCCTTGTCCTCGACCATCTTGGCGGCAGCCTTGAGGCCGCGTGCGCAAGCGTCCATGCCGCCGATATGGGCGATCAGCAGATCCTGCGGATCGAGCGACTGGCGCCGCAGCTTGGCGTCGAAATTGGTGCCGCCGGTCTTGAAGCCACCCGCCAACAGGACCTGGTAATAGGCCAGCGCCATCTCCGGCACATTATTGGGGAACTGGTCGGTGTCCCAGCCCGACTGGTAGTCGTTGCGGTTCATGTCGATCGAGCCGAAGATGCCGAGCGCATTGGCCAGCGCCAGCTCATGCTCGAAGGAATGGCCGGCCAGGATCGCATGTCCCTGCTCGATGTTGACCTTGACTTCCTTCTCCAGTCCGAAGCGTTTCAAGAAGCCATAGACCGTGGCGACATCATAATCGTACTGGTGTTTTGTCGGCTCTTGCGGCTTCGGCTCGATCAGAATGGTGCCCTTGAAGCCGATGCGGTGCTTGTAGTCGACGACCAGGTTGAGGAAGCGGCCTGCCTGTTCCTGCTCGCGGGCAAGGTCAGTGTTGAGCAGCGTCTCATAGCCTTCGCGGCCGCCCCACAGCACATAGTTCTCGCCCTTCAGCCGCTTGGTGACGTCGATGCAGTGCTTTACCGTCGCTGCCGCATAGGCAAAGACATCCGGGTCGGGATTGGTGGCGGCCCCCGACATGAAGCGGCGGTTGGAGAACAGGTTGGCCGTGCCCCAAAGCAGCTTGACGCCGGTCTGCTTCATCTTGCCGGCGAAGTAATCGGCGATCTCGTCGAGGCGCGCGGCACTCTCGGAAAAGTCCCTGCCTTCCGGCCGCACATCGGCATCGTGGAAGCAGAAATAGGGTGCGCCGAGCAGCGAAAACATCTCGAAGGCGACATCGGCCTTGAGCTTGGCCAACTCCATCGTGTCGGTGCCGCCGGCCTTGGCGAACCATGGCCGGTCAAAAGTCTGGCCGCCGAACGGATCGCCGCCCGGCCAGGCGAACGAATGCCAGTAGGCGACGGCAAAGCGCAGATGGTCCTCCAGCCGCTTGCCGGCGACCACCTCGTCTGGGTTGTAGAAGCGGTAGGCCAGCGGATTGGTCGAATCCGGTCCTTCGTATTTGATCGTCTTGATGTCGCCGAAAAAGCCGCTGGTCATGTTTGTCTGTCCTCTCGCATGGTTCTGTCCTGATTACCTCAGGCGTAATTGGTTTCGCGCTGGCGCTGGGTGAAAAGGGTCGTGTCAAAGCCACTCAACAACGGAGACAGACCATGACCGACCTCAACACGATCGCCGAAAACTACATCACCGCCTGGAACGAGAGTGATGCGGCTCGCCGGCAAGCCTTGCTCAAGGCGACCTTCACCGAGGACGTCAGCTACCGCGACCCGATCATGCAGGGCGACGGCCATGACGGCGTCGCCGCACTGATCGACGGCGTGCAGCAGCGCTTTGCCGGCTTCCGCTTCTCGCTTAAGGGTAAGCCGGACGGGTTTGGCGACACGATCCGCTTTTCGTGGAATCTCGGGCCGGAAGGCACTGATTCCGTCATCGAAGGCACCGACATCGGCGTCATCGAGAATGGCCGCCTGAAAAGCGTCACCGGCTTTCTCGACAAGGTTCCGGCGCAGTGAAGACTTCTGGGTAAGGCGGGCGCCAAGCACCCCCCTCTGGCCTGCCGGCCATCTCCCCCTCAAGGGGGGAGATTGGCTGTCTTTTCTGCTTTCGCCAATCTCCAGCGAAACAAGGTTGGCACCAGCGCTGGAACTGCCGATCTCCCCCCTTGAGGGGGAGATGGCCGGCAGGCCACAGGGGGGTAAGCGCCGGCTCACGCCGTGGCGCCTTTGATCGCCGGATAAAGCGCCCAGTAGCGCTGATAGGCATCCGCATAGGCGTTGCTTAGCGCGGCGACCGGTTCGATGGTGGCATCGGTGGCCGGCGCCGTGCACACTCTGAGCGGATCGGCGCCTGTCGCCGCGATCATGCCGAGCCGGGCTGCACCGAAGGCAGCGCCGAAATCGCCGTCGGCGGGAACGTCGACGGGCAGGCCGAGCGCGGTGGCGATGGCCGTCAGCCAGTAGCGCGAGCGCGAGCCGCCGCCGATCGCCGTCACCCGCGTCAGCGTCGTGCCGGCCTTGGCCAAGGCTTCGAGACTGTCGCGGAAGGCGAAAGCCACGCCCTCCAGCACGGCCTGGGTCAACACGGCGCGGCTGGTTTCATGTGCAAGCCCGGTAAAAGAGCCGCGAATGGCCGAGTCATTGTGCGGCGTGCGCTCGCCGGAGAGATAGGGCAGGAAGGACACGCCGGTCGGCGCCTTCAGCGCATCGCCGAGTTCGGCGGTCAGCTCGCCGGCGCCTTTTCCTGATATCTCCGACAGCCAGTTGAGCGAATCGGTTGCCGACAGGATGACGCCCATCTGGTGCCAGGTGCCGGGCAGCGCATGGCAGAACGTGTGCACCGCGCTTTCCGGGTTTGGCAGATAGGACGCGTTGGCGGCGAACAGCACGCCTGACGTGCCAAGCGAGACGAAGGCCTGGCCCGCTCCGACAGTGCCCATGCCGCAGGCCGAGGCCGCATTGTCGCCCGCGCCGCCGGCGATCGGGATGCCGGCCTGCATCCCCCATTTCGAGGCCAATTCGCTGCGCAAGGCGCCAGCCTTCTCAGTGCCTTCGACCAGCGACGGCATCTGCTTCTCATCAAGCGACGTGGCAGTGAGCAGGTCGGATGACCAGCCTCGCTTGCCGACATCGAGCCAGGATGTGCCGGCCGAGTCAGACATTTCCGAAATGTGTTCGCCGGAAAGCCAGAGCCGCAGGAAATCCTTCGGCAGCAGGACCTTTGCCACCTTGGCGAAAATATCAGGCTCGTTGTTTTTCACCCAGACCAGCTTTGGCGCGGTGAAACCGGGGAAGACGATGTTGCCGGTGAGCTTGCGAAAGCGCGGATCGGCGTCGAGCTTGGCCGCCTCGGCATGGCTGCGCGTATCGTTCCACAGGATGCAGGGACGCAGCACATGGTCGCCGGCGTCGAGCAAGGTGGCGCCATGCATTTGGCCGGACAGGCCTATGCCCTTCACGGCGGCGAGCTGCCCTGGATGCGATGCCTTGAGCTCGGCGATCGCTTCCTCGCAGGCGCGGATCCAGTCGGCCGGATTCTGCTCCGACCAACCGGGATGCGGCCGCGACACGTCGAGTGAAGCATGGCCGGAGCCGATGACGGTCTGCCCGGCATCGATCAAAAGCGCCTTGACGCCCGACGTGCCCAGATCGAGGCCGAGATACATGGTATCCTCCCAATGCCATTAATTTTTTCGGATCTCGAAAAAATCTGACTTGGCAGTTTTTAAGACAAGAACTGCCTCCGGTCAATTCTCCGACGAATCGTCCGCCCGACGCGAGAACAGTGCCGACAGCGGACTGTCCGGCCGCGCCAGCGCTCGTTCCGCAGCAAGCGCCCTTGCCAGCGCATGGTCGCCGGAACGCAACGCCGCCTCGACCAGCGTCAGCTCGATGACGTCGCGTTGCGCGTGGCTGCCGCCGAAGCGGTGGGCGATCGCCCGGATTGGCCGGATCAGGCGCACCGTCTCGGCATAATTGCCGTCGCCGAATGCGTTGATGGCGAGCGTCAGGGGATGGCCGACGTCCCGGGTGAAGGCGGCGTTGTCGTCGTTGCCGCGCATAGCCTCGCGCTGCGCCTCGAGCAAGGTGCGAGCCGGCGCTTCGAGGCCGGCGCCGACGAAGGCCATCATCGCGTGGACATCGTTGAAGGCATAGTTGCCGGCGCTTGCCTTGGCCCAGTTGGCGGCGATTGCCGCCCAGCGGTCGCCGACATCGCCGCCGCCGAGATGCAATCGCCACAGGATCGCCGAGGCGTCGACCATGTTGAGCGCCAGCGTCGAGCGCTCGCCGTAGATCGGCCCATCATAAAGCGCCAGCACCTGGTCGGTCTCGCCGAGATCGTAGTGGAACAGCGCCAGATGCCACCAATTGTGCACTTGCAGGAAGCTCTCTTGCGTCCACGCTTCGGGGTTGGCGCGCATCCAAGCGATGCCGTCCTTTTGCCGGCTCTGCATCTCCATGACATGGGCGACGGCGTGCTGCGCCCAGCCGTCGCGCGGCTCGATGTCGACTGCCGCGCGGCCAAGCTTTTCGGCGCGCGCATAGTCGCCCATTTCCTCCAGCCCGAACGCCTGCATGCCGAGTATGGCGTGATAGCCCGGCATGCCGCTCTGCCATGACGGCAGCGCGCGGCCGATGCGGTCGCGCAGCATGCGAGCGTTGCCGGTGAAGAAATCGATCTGGTGCCCGGTCTGCAGCGCCAGCGCGTCGAGCGGAAACTCGATCGCGATATCCTCGAGCAGACGGGCGGCTTCATGCCAGCGTCCTGCTGCAAGATGGCCGAGTGCTGCGACGTGCGCCTGCTCACGCGTCGTCGCGGCAAGCGGCAGCGCCGCCTCGTGGCATGTCCTGGCCACAGCAGTCGCCTCGCGCTCGGTGGCGAGGCCGAAGAGATAGCCCTTGAACACATGCGCCATGACGAAGCCGGGATCCTCGGCGATGGCTCGGTCGACCGAGCCGACCGGATCGCCGATGAAGCATTGCAGTTCGCGGACAGCTTGGCTGTAGGGCGAGAACCCGGCTTCGGTCGCGCCCGAAAAAGTCAGGCCGAATGCGTCCCTGACTGCCATGTCATGTCCTCAATTGCCCGAGCGCATCGCCACCGTGGCGATGCCGGCGCCGACCAGCAGCGTGCCGCCGGTGCGGTTGAAGATACGGATCGCCCGGGGATTGCGCACCACGTTGCGCGCCCTTGCGGCGATCAGGGCATAGCCGAAGGCATTGGCGAAGGCGAGCGCCAGGAAGGTGGTTTCGAAGATCAGCATCTGCGTCCAGAAATCGCCATGCCGGTCGAGGAACTGCGGCAGGAAGGCGACGAAGAAGGTGATGCTTTTCGGGTTGAGCGCGGTGACCAGCCAGGCATGCGCCATCATCTTGGCCGACGACACCGCATCCAGGCGCGGCTCGGCCCTGAGCGTGCCACCGGCGCGAAACAGCTTTACGCCGAGATAGATCAGATAGCCGGCGCCGATCACCTTCAGCACCGTGAACACGGTGGCCGAGGCCGCCAGCAGCGCGCCGATGCCCAGCATCGACAGCGTCATCGCCGTGAAGTCGCCAAACGCGACGCCGACCGCCATCGGCAGCGCCGTGCGCCAGCCCTGGCCGAGCGCATAGGACACGACCAGAAGGATGGTCGGGCCGGGAATGACAAGGAGGATCGTCGAGGCCGCGGCAAAGGCGGCCCAGTTTTCGAAGGACATGCTCGTCTCCTTGAACTCAAAGAAGAGGATAAATCCTCGACCCCGCGAAGATGTAAAGGGGCAGCATTGAAATAGACGGCACGACGGCTCGGCCAGAGGTTAAGGTAGGGCAAGACGTCTTCACGCTTTTTCAACCATGATTGGTGAAAATACCATCGATCCGGCCGGACCGTGTTTCCCGCCGATAGCGTAGGGTTTGGGTACATGCGTGAGTTGCCGCAAGGTCTGACACCGCCGTACAATGGCGACGCCGTCGAAATCGAAATTTCCGAAATCCAGCTTTCCCGCCGCGCGGTGTTGTCCGGCGCCGGTGCGCTGGCGCTACTCGGGGTTGCCGGCTGCAGCCAGACGCTCGATTTGCCATCGCTGCAACTCGACGGCGTCACCACCGGCGCGATCACCCCTATCCGCCCGAGCATCAGCGTCGACAAGAACATCACCAGCCCTGGTGTGATGTATGCCTCTGTCACCGATGGCGGCTTCACGCTGCCGGAAGTGCCCTACCTCAAGGTCAAGCCGGAGTTCCGCCGCCAGATCGTCGTCGACCCGACCGGCGAGCAGCCCGGCACCATCGTCGTCCATTCGCAGGAGCGGCTGCTCTATCTGGTGCAGCCCGGCGGCGACGCGATCCGTTACGGCGTCGGCATCGGCAAGGAAGGCTTCCGCTGGTCCGGCCGCGCCAACATCCAGTACGGCAAGGAATGGCCGGTCTGGACGCCGCCGGCCGAGATGATCGCCCGCAAGCCGGAGCTGGTGAAATGGCAAGGCGGACAACCCGGCGGCCTCGAAAATCCGCTCGGCGCGCGCGCCCTCTACATCTATCAGAATGGCCAGGACACCGGCTACCGCATCCACGGCTCGCCCGAATGGTGGAGCATCGGCCAGGCGATGTCGTCGGGCTGCGTTCGCCTGATCAATCAGGACATTATCGACCTCTACAGCCGCGTCTCTAGGAAGAACCCCGTCGTCGTCGTCTGACCCTCCCGGTCGTCGCCTGACCTCATAGCGGCTGGCGCGACCGCTCGACTCTCCCGTTGCGTGATCTCGCAAGACAGGCGAATGTGCCTGCAAAGCCACTGCTCGGGAGACGTGAAGCATGTCCGGAACTTTTGTGATCGCGCAAGGCGGCGGCCCGACCGCCGTCATCAACCAGACGATGGTGGGCGCCGCGCTCGAGGTCCGCAAGCGGCATCCCGGCGCCAAGGTTTTAGGCTCCATCCATGGCGTGCGCGGCATTCGTGACGGCAACTATGTCGATCTTTCCGCCATTGCCG
This sequence comes from Mesorhizobium sp. M6A.T.Cr.TU.016.01.1.1, assembly GCF_003952585.1. Lineage (NCBI taxonomy): Bacteria > Pseudomonadati > Pseudomonadota > Alphaproteobacteria > Hyphomicrobiales > Phyllobacteriaceae > Mesorhizobium > Mesorhizobium sp. M6A.T.Cr.TU.016.01.1.1. The sequence goes on along the minus strand of NZ_CP034452.1, from coordinate 1,722,974 downwards.
AGGACCGGTTGCGGCTGATCGCGGCCACGCCGAGCGCCGCCCTCGGCTCGACGCGCGACAAGCCGGATGCCGCCTACTGCGAAATCATCCTCAACGGCCTGAAGAAGGCCGGCGCCGACGCCTTCATCTACATCGGCGGCAACGACACGTCGGGCACGCAGCAGATCCTGACCGACGCCGCCGGCGGCAAGATGGCTTTCGTCCATGCGCCGAAAACCATCGACAACGATCTCGAGGAGAACGACCACACGCCCGGCTTCATTTCGGCGGCCGAATTCGTCGCCGGCGCCTTTCTCTCGGTCGACCTCGATTTCCGTGCCCTGCCCGGCATCTATGTCGGCATCGTCATGGGCCGGCACGCCGGTTTCCTCACCGCCGCCGCTGCCGCATGGCAGCTTGACCCCGACAGCGGCCCGCATCTCGTCTATGTGCCGGAGCGCCCGTTCTCGGCTGCGGCCTTCATCGACGATGTTCGCGCCACGCTCGATCGCCATAAGCGCTGCATCGTTGCCGTCTCCGAAGGCGTCAGCACCGCCGACGGCAAGGCGCTGGTCGAAAGCCTCGTCCCGCCGGACAAACTGGAGCGCGATGCACATGGCAACGTCAAGCTGTCGGGCAGCGACCTGCCGGCCGCCCTCGAGCGTGCGCTGGCCGAAGGATTGCCGGGCAAGCGGGCGCGCGTCGATGCGCTCGGCTACATGCCGCGCGGCTATGTCGGCGCCATCAACGCCGTCGATGCGCAGGAAGCCTTCGATGCCGGCGTTTTTGCGGTCGCTGTCGCCGAGCAGGGCGGCGGATCGGTCGCGCTGCAATATGACGGCAAGAAAACCGTGCTGAGGAAAGTGCCGCTGAAAAACGTCGCCGGCAAAACCCGCCACATGCCCGACGATTTCATGCTGCCGGATGTCAACCAGCTCTCCGATGCGGGCATGGCCTATCTGAAGCGGCTGGTCCCCGAAAAATACAAGGTCGGGAAGCCGTTCGTCTGATGCCGGATCTCTCCTGATGCTTGACTGGTTCAGCAAGACGGAAGTCGACGCCCATACGACGATGCTGACCGAGCCGTTCTTGCATGATTTCGTGCGCGCCAACATCTGGCATCTGCGCGGCCGCGACGTCGACCTGCTCGTCGACACCGGCATGGGGATTTGCCCGCTGGCGCCGCAGATCAATACGCCTGCTGGCAAGCCGCTGCTCGTCGTCGCCACCCACATCCATCTCGACCATGTCGGCTCGCTGCACGAATTCCCCTCGCGGGCGGGGCCGAGGATGAGTGCCGCGCATTTCGACAGCATGGACGAAGCGGTCACCTACGCCCACATGTTCCACGATCTCGAGGGCGCCGTCTCCAAGCTGCCGGCGCCCGGCTGGAAAGCGGCCGATTACAAAATTCCACCCGCGCCGCTGACGCGGACGCTTGACGAGGGCGACACGGTCGATCTCGGCGACCGGCAGTTCCGTGTGCTGCATCTGCCCGGCCATTCGCCTGATTCCATCGCGCTGTTCGATGAGGCCGATGGCCTGTTCTTCGCCGGTGACGCCATCTACGACGCTATGCTGATCGACGACCTGCCGGACTCCGATCGAACGGCCTATCGTCGCACCATGCAGCGGCTGCTCGACCTGCCGATACGCATCGGCCATGGCGGCCACGGCCCGAGCTTCGACGCCAAACGGATGCGCGAGATCGCTAACGGCTATCTCAGGCGGACTGACGGGATCGGCGCATAGGGGGCTCCGGCAGGACGGGAAGAGATGCGGGCAGGCGCCGTCGGCGAAGCTGCTGATCTCCCCCGCAAGGGGGGAGATTGGATGCCGCCACGGCTTTCGCCAGTCGTCAACGCCGGAAGCAGGGCCAGAGGTGTTCATGCTCTTGTGCCGGGTCTCAGTGATTTTGTTCTTGCTTTGTGCCGGCAGTTATGCTAGTAACTTTGGCATGGTGCTGATTGCGCCAGCGACCCGCCGTTGAGGCGGGTTTTTTGTTTTCGGGTTTCGGCGCCATCGCGGCAGGCCGGTGCCAGGCCGTTATATTAAATCTTCGTAATATCATCTGGAAACCACGATCGCCGCCCTAGATGCGGGGGCTGTCGATCGGTCGGCTGCCTGCCAGGCGAGACAGGCAAGGCGACCCTCGACACGCCGAATGGGCGGTTTCCCAGCCGGAACGCCACGGTGCCCGACCAATTTCTCGCCCGGACAACGGCCATGTCACCCATCCACATTCTTCGCAGACATCGCGTCGCCGCCTTGCTGGGCGCCGCATTGATCGTCAGCCCTTTCATCCTGCCGCTCGCCCCCAAGCTGAATGGCGCCCTGGCAGAAACAGTGACCCCTCCCGTCACCGGCATGACGGTGCCCAATGGATCGTTCGCCCCGATCGTGGCGGCCGACAAGCCGGCAGTGGTGACGATCACCACCGTCATGAAGGCACAGTCGGAGACCATGAGCGACGCTGCTCCCTTCGGCGACGGTTCACCCTTCGACGACTATTTCCGCCAGTTCTTCGGCGACCAGGGGCTGCCCGGCCCCAGGACCCCGCCGCAGCAGCAGGCGCCTCGCGCAGAGGCGCTCGGCTCCGGCTTCATTGTCGCAGCTGACGGCACCATCGTCACCAACAATCACGTCATCGATGGCGCCACGTCGATCAAGGTGACGCTCGACGACGGCACCGAGCTTCCCGCCGAGCTGGTCGGCCGCGACGCCAAGAACGACCTCGCCGTCCTCAAGATCAAATCCGACAAGACTTTGCCGACCGTCAAATGGGGCGATTCCGACAAGCTCATGCCGGGCGACCAGGTGCTCGCTTTCGGCAATCCGTTCGGCCTCGGCACCACGGTTACATCAGGCATCGTCTCGGCGCGCGGCCGCGATCTGCACAGCGGGCCGTTTGACGACTTCATTCAGATCGACGCACCGATCAACCACGGCAATTCCGGCGGTCCGCTGATGGATGTGAGCGGCAACGTCGTCGGCATCAACACGGCGATCTTTTCGCCGAATGGCGGCAGCGTCGGCGTCGGCTTCGCCATCCCGTCGGACCAGGCGCAAAAGGTGGTCGCCAAGCTGATGAAGGGCGGCTCGATCCAATATGGCTATCTCGGCGTCCAGATTCAGCCGGTGACGCCCGACGTGGCGAGCGCCGTCGGCCTCGGTCAGTCCAGCGGTGCGCTGGTTTCCGAGGTCAGCGACGGCTCGCCGGCGGCAAAAGCCGGGATTGAGACCGGCGACGTCGTCACCAGCTTCGCCGGTCAGCAGATAAAGGATCCCAAGGACCTGTCGCGTGCCGTTGCCGATGTCTCGCCCGGCGAGACGGAAACGCTGGGTGTCTGGCGCAAAGGGCAGAATGTGAAGATTTCCGTCGATGTCGGGCGCAATGGAGACGATGTGGAGACGGCATCGGCCGGCGGCGGACCAGAGACACCGTCCGCACAGCAAGGCCTTCGTGCTCCTGCGATCGGCCTCGGCCTGATGGACGTCACCCCGGATGTCCGACAGGCGATGAACCTGGCGCCCAACCAGCGCGGCGCGCTGGTCGAGAGTGTCAATCCTGACAAGGCGGCCTCGGCTTCCGGGATCCAGCCGGGCGACATCATCATCGCCGTCAATCAGGCGCCGGTGAGGGACGCCAGGCAGGCGGACCAGGCGATCGCGCAGGCCGGAAAGGCTGGCAAGAAGTCCGTGCTCCTGCTCGTCGAACGGGGCGACGCGCAGATCTTCGTCGCCGTGCCCTTCGCCGCCGGCTGAAGCGCATTGGCGCGAGGTCGCGGCCAAGATTTCGGTTGCCCGTCAGAGCATCTTCGAGAAGACTAGCGCAGGTTGGCTTCAACCTGCATGGATTGTCTCGATGGTCACCCGCGGCTTCTCTTCAGGACGAAAGCCCCCGACGGATGCGGATGCGCGCATCCCGCCGGGGCAGTATCTCGAGCAAGGGTTCCCGGTGCTGTCGGCCGGGCCGACGCCGCGTGTGCGCACCGAGGAGTGGTCGTTCACGCTCAAGCACGGACCGCGGCCGATCAAGAAGTGGAATTGGACGGAGTTCAACGCGCTGCCTTTGACCAAGATGACGCGCGACATTCATTGCGTCACCGCATGGACCAAGTTCGACACGGCGTGGCAAGGCGTGCTGGTCGACGATATTCTGGCGGATGCCGGCATCGAGCCGCCGACCGGCTTCACGCTGGCGCTGTCCTTCGACGGCTACACCACCAATGTGCCGACGAAGGACCTCACCGCCGGCAAGGCGATGGTGGCACTGCTTTACGAAGGCAAGCCGATCACGCCGGACCATGGCGGCCCGGCGCGGCTGCTGGTTCCGCATCTCTATTTCTGGAAGTCGGCCAAATGGCTGAACGGGCTGCAGTTCACCGAGCGCGACGAGCCGGGTTTCTGGGAACTGCGTGGCTATCATATCTATGGCGACCCGTGGCGCGAGCAGCGCTATACGGGCGATCCATGAACGACGGGCCGGCGGCGCAGTCGCCCTGGCAGACGGTGACCATCACCCGCATCGAAAAGCGCACGCCGCGCGTCACCAGCTTTTTTCTCCGGCCGTCACGGCCCTTCGCCTATCGTGCCGGGCAGCATGTCGATGTCAGGCTGACGGCGCCGGATGGCTATCAGGCGCGCCGTTCCTACTCCATTGCCTCGGCGCCGGAAGCCGGCGAGACGATCGAGCTGGCGATCGAAAGGCTCGATGATGGCGAGGTCTCGCCGTTCTTCCACGAGGTCGCGGCAGTCGGCGACGAGGTCGAGCTGCGCGGCCCGCTCGGCGGACACTTTGTCTGGTCCGACAGTGACGGCGGCCCGCTTCTGCTGGTCGGCGGCGGGTCGGGCGTGGTGCCGCTAATGGCGATGATCCGCCATCGCGCCGCACGCAAATCGGCGGTGCCTGCCACGCTGGTGTTTTCCGCACGGATCTGGGACGAGGTGATCTTTCGCGACGAGCTGATCGACTTCCACGATCGCCGGGACGGCTTCGATCTGGTGTTGGCGCTGACCCGCGAGCCGGCCCGGCGCCCGGCGGACTATTCACGGCGGATCGATGCCGCGATGATAGAGCAGTCGATGGTGCGGCTGCCCGCGCCGCCAAGGTTCGCCTTTGTCTGCGGCTCGAATGCCTTCGTGTCGGCCGCCGCCCAGGCGCTGATCGATGCCGGCGTTCCGGCAAGCCTCATCCGCACCGAGCGCTACGGGGTCTAATGCATGTCGCGCAACAACCTAAAGCGCGTCGCATAAGGCCGGTCAAAACGCGACGCGCTTTAGGGCCGCCGGTCATGCCTCGATCTCGATCGCCGTCAGCGGCTTCGAACAGCAGGCAAGGATGAAGCCGTCGTCGATCTCGTGATCGAGGATGCCGCCATTGTGGCTCATCTCGACCGTGCCCGAGACCTTTTTCACCTTGCAGGTTCCGCACAGGCCGAACTCGCAGGCCGCCGGGATGCGCACGCCCGAAGCGCGCGCCGTCTGCAGCACGGTCTGGCCGGCAACGCAGTCGGCATCGACATCCGAAAGCGAAAAGCGGATTGGCGTTGCGGCTTCGGCAGGTATTTCGACCCCACCCTCTGCCGGCGAACCGAACGGGGCCGGTATTTCCTCCACCATCGGGGCCGCAAAGCTCTCCTGATGATAGTTGCCCATGTCGAAGCCGGTGGCCTCCAGCATCTGCCGCACCGCACGCATAAACGGGTCGGGGCCGCAGCAGAAGATTTCGCGCTCGCGGAAGTCTGGCGCCAGCAGCGGCAGCCGTATCGCGTCGATCCGGCCCATATGGCCGAACCAACCCTCGCGGCTGGACCGTTCCTCGATCATGAAGCCAAGCGTCAGACCCGGCATGCGGCTGCCGAGCAGTTCGAGCTCCTTGCGGAAGATGATCTCCTCGGGCTTTCGCGCGCAGTTGACGAAGCCGACATCGGTCCATGGCGCGCAGTCGTTCAGCCAGCGCAGCATCGACATCATCGGCGTCACGCCGGAGCCGGCCGAAATGAACAGATACTTGGCCGCGGGATGGCTGTGCAGCGAAAAGTCACCCGTCGGACCATAGGCCCTCACGTGAACGCCGGGCTTCAGATTGTCGAACATCCAGCGCGTGCCGAGACTGCCGGCTTGCGCCTTCACCGTCACCGCGATCGAGAACGGCCGCGACGGCGAGGAAGACAGCGTATAGGTCCGCATCAGCGGGCCGTCGGAGGTCGGCAGTTCCAGCGTCACGAATTGGCCCGGCTTATAGCGGAACCAGGTCTGGTTGTCGGAGCGGAAGGTGAAGGTCTTCACGTCAGGCGCCTCGTCGCTGACGCCGATCACCTCCAGCACCTGCAGCCGGTCGTTCCAGGGCGCCATTTCGTCGAGATGGCGGTAGAGCCCGAGGTCCGTCATTGCGTTCATCTCTTCACGTTTCTCTCAGGCGACGCTGCGCAACGCCGGCCGGCCGTCCTCGGCAAGGCGCGGTCCGATGAAGGAGGCGTACCATTCGACGAACTGGATGACGCCGCCCTCATGCAGTTCCGAATAGGGGCCGGGCTCATAGGCCGGCGACAGGATGCCGAAGGCGTTTTCCTCGACAATGCGGCGGTCCTGGTCGTTGGTTTCGGTCCATACATGGGTAAGTTCGGCGAGGTCGTAATCGACGCCTTCGACCGCGTCCTTGTGGACAAGCCATTTGGTGGTGACGGCGGTTTCCGTGGCGCTAATCGGCAACACGCGGAAGGTGACGGCATGATCGCCGAGGATGTGGTTCCAGGTCGTCGGATAGTGGTAGAGCAGCAGCGAGCCGACACGGTCGGTCGAAACGCTGTCGGAAAGGTTCTTCTTCACCGCGCGCCTTCCCGTCATCGTATAGCTGACGGCGTCGCGCAGCAGCGGTGCGCGGGTGGCGCGATATTGCCCAGCCGGATCGATGCGGAACTTGCTCGGCAGGCCCGCCGCCTCGCATTTGGCCCAGTGCGCCAGCATCTCAGGATCGCTGTCGGCGCCCTGCACGCCGGTAACGGTCGGTGCTTCCGGGAATGTCTTGCACAGTTCCGGATGGTTGCCGGCGCAATGGTAGCACTCGCGGTTGTTTTCCCAGACGAGCTTCCAGTTGCCCTTCTCGACGATGGTCGATTCGAAGGCGACCTTTGCCTCGCGCAGTCGGTGCGGCAGGAGGTAAGGCTCGATCATGGCGCGCATCGGCGCGAAATCCGCCGGCTCCTTGGCCAGGCAGATGAAAATGTAGCCGCCGACACTTTCGCAAGCCACCGGCTTGAGGCCGAACTGGCTCTTGTCGAAGCCATCCGCCATCTGGCGAGCGAACAAAAGCCGGCCGTCCAGCTCGTAGGTCCACTGGTGATAGGGGCAGACGAGCTTTGCCGCCGTGCCCTTGTCGGCGTTGCAGACGCGGCTGCCGCGATGCCGGCAGGAATTGTGGAAGGCATTGATCTTGCCTTGCTGGTCGCGGACCAGCACGACCGGATAGTCGCCGATCTGGGCGGTGATGTAGCTGCCCGGCTTCGGCAACTCGCAATCGTGGCCGATGAACAGCCAATCGCGATACCAGATCAGCTCCATGTCGAGCTTGAAGAAATCGGGATCGGTGTAGAAGGGCTGCTCGAGCGAATAGCCTTGCCTGCGGCCGTGCAAGAGCCTCAGCATGTCGTTGCGCGAATCCATGTCCTGTCCTCATAGCCGTCGCATCGGCCCGAAATCGGAATCGATTTCGGAAAGCACGATGCGCAATTCAAAGTCTTGGAGCGTACTTTATGCGTCCAGATGGACGCATGTCGCTCCAAAGACTGAACTGGTGGTGATTGAGGAAGGATCGCTTGCACGCCGGCGACAGGCCAGACATGCATCATCCACCTCTTGACCGCCCACCGCGATCAGTCGAGTCTAGACACCTCGGGCTGGTTTCCGGGCTCTGGAGTGTCCTTGCGGACAGTCGCGACACCTTCCCAGGCTTGTGGCCCAGTGGTCTCCCGTTGCGACTTGAACTCCACCACCGTTGCGGGGGCAGCGCCGGGATTTGACCGGCTTCCCAATTCTCCGCTTCGTCGTCACCAAGCGGCACCTGAGATGGCGTCATCTAATCATGACGGCCAGCTGACTGTCGGCATGAAAGCGACATCGTATCCATGCGGCGCGACACGGCCCGCGAAACGTGCAGGTTGGTAATTGCAGGGCTGAAAACCCATTTTTTCGGCCACCATTGTCGGCCGCCGTGACATCGAATTCCGACCCGCGGCGGAGGCAAAGAAGGTTAACAGTTTCCAAAAGTGACTATTAGCCGCTTCTAAAATCGAACCGAACGGTTCGTTTCTGTTGACAATGCGTGCATGACGCTGTGAACGCAGGTCCGCCAATCCGTCAAATCGTCAAATGGCGACTTTGGCATAAACCTTTGAAAATAAAAGATAAAGCAGCGCCCGTAGAAGCGTCTGGTACAATTTCAAGGTGTAGATTCTTGGTCCACACGGAACAACTTCGTGATTGGAATCTGCGGGATGGCCTTCCCACATCGGGGCTGTCCGAACGACGCGAATTCCTTCCAAGACACGCCGCTAGCCGGACGGAAAACTAAGATACTGGAGTACCAAAAATGAAAAAGATTGCTCTTACTGCCGTCGCCGTTCTGGCCATCACCGGCAGCGCCTTTGCCGGCAGCGACCATTATGGGTCCAACGGCGCCAACCAGCCGGCCGCTGCGGTCGACAGCTCGTACACGGCTTCCATTCAGAAGCCGGCTCACGCTGAAAAGCCCGCCGTCCAGGGCGCCGACCGCAACCTTTTCGGCAACAATTAACAGCTGATCCCAGACCATGGTCCCGAAAAGTGGAAACCGGTTTTCGGAAAAGATCATGGTCAAACAAGAAGACAGAGCGGCGGCAGGTCCGCCGCTGGGGATCTTTAGAAATTCAGGAGTATTGGAAATGAAGAAGATTGTTCTTGCCACCGCCGCCATTCTGGCCATCTCCGGCAGCGCTTTTGCCGGTAGCGACAACTATGGATCGAACGGCGCCAACCAGCCGGCCGCTGCGGCCGACAGCTCGTACACGGCTTCGGTTCAGAATTCCGCTTCGGCGCAGAATCCGGTTCCGGCCGACGAGAAACCCGTCCACGGCAGCGACCGTAACCTCTTCGGCAACAACTAACAGCCAGTTCCAACAGCAGCGGCGGCATTTGCCTGCCGCGCTGATGGGATACGAAAATCCAGGAGCACTGAAATGAAGAAGATCGTTCTTACCGCCGCCGCGCTTTTGCTTGCTGCCGGCAGCGCCTTTGCCAACAACGACAATGTTGGCGGGACCGACATCAACAAGCAGGCGACCGTCAACGTCGACAACACGCAGACGTCTTCGGTACGCAACACCGGTTCGCCGATCTACAAGCTGCTCAATTCGTCGGGCGACGTAGAGAAGTCCGCCCCGCAGGGCAGCGACCGGAACCTGTTCGGCCGCTAGCGCATCGGCCCGAAAATCGGAATCGATTTTCGGAAAGCACGATGCGTAGGTTCAAAGTGTTAGAGCGTACTTTGTGCGTCCACTTGGACGCACGTCGCTCTAACAGCAACCTGAATGCACAAGAGCGGCGGGCTTTGCCCGCCGCTCTTGTTTTTGGCTTCGCCAAACAACTGCTCGGCAGTCCTGCTGCCGTTCTCAGGCCGCCTTTGCTTCCGCTTCGTGAAGCGTGAAGGACCGCCCGTCGGTATCGAAAATATGCAGGTCGCCGGCATCGGCACTCAACCGCAGCGTCGCACCCCGCTTGACCTCGACATTGCCGGGCAGCTTGGTCACCAGCGGCAGGTCGGCGCGGCCGATGTCGACATAGACGAGCTGGACCTCGCCGAGCTGCTCGACATAATCCACCGTTCCCTCGAAAAGATAATCCGCGCCGCTAGCGATCATCAGATCCTCCGGCCGCACGCCGAAGCTCACCGAAGCGCCCTTCGCTGAGGCCGGCGTGGCGATCGGCACCGTCGCCTTGCGCCCGCCGACATGGCTGACGATGGTCGGGTTGCCTGATTTGTCGATTGTCGCCGGCAGGATGTTCATTGCCGGCGAGCCGATGAACTGGGCGACGAACAGATTGCCGGGTTTCTTGTAGAGCTCCATCGGCGTGCCGACCTGCTCGATATGGCCGTCCTTGAGCACCACGATGCGGTCGGCCAGCGTCATCGCCTCGACCTGGTCGTGGGTCACGTAGATCATTGTTGTGGCAGGCATCGACTCCTTGAGCTTGGCGATCTCGATGCGGGTGGCGACGCGCAGTGCCGCGTCGAGGTTCGACAGCGGCTCGTCGAACAGGAAGACCTTCGGGTTGCGCACGATGGCGCGGCCGATGGCGACGCGCTGGCGCTGGCCGCCCGACATCGCTTTGGGCAAGCGGTCGAGATATTTGGTCAGCTGCAGGATTTCCGCCGCTTGGCGCACCCGCTTGTCGATCTCGGCCTTGCTCTCCTTGCCGATCTTCATCGAGAACGCCATGTTGTCGTAGACGGTCATGTGCGGATAGAGCGCATAGGACTGGAACACCATGGCGATGCCCCGCTTCGACGGCGGCACGTCGTTGACCACCTCGCCGGCGATCTTGAGTTCCCCGGAGGTGATTTCCTCAAGCCCGGCGATGGACCGCAGCAAGGTCGACTTGCCGCAACCCGAAGGGCCGACGAAGACGATGAACTCGCCCGACTTTATGTCGAGGTCGATACCGTGGAGAATGTTGAGATTGCCGTATGATTTCTTCACTTGCCTTAGCGTGACATCGGCCATGGGTTCCCTCCAGTGAATTGCAAACTCAGTCGATGCGCCCGAACCAGGCGCCGTAGCCGCCGAGGCGGATAGAGCCGGCGCCAGTCTGTCCCGAAAACCCGTGCCCCGGCAAGGGCTGCAGCGAGCGTCCGCCGAGATTGACTTCCGCCGGTCGGCTGCCGAGATTGAAAACGCAGACGATCTGCTCGTTGCCCTCGCGGCGCGTGAAGGCGACCGTATCGCCCTCGCTTTCGATGAAGTCGATATCGCCCTTGGCCAGCGCCGGATGCAAACGGCGGAAGGCGAGAAAGCGCCGGTAGTGTTCGAGCAGCGAGCTGTCGTCGCCCTGCTGCACATCGACCGCTTGCGAAAGGTGCTTGGCGGGCACGGGCAGCCATGGCTTTGCCTTGGAGAAGCCGCCATTGCTGTCGGCGCCATCCCAGACCATCGGCGTGCGGCAGCCGTCACGGCCCTTGAATTCCGGCCAGAAGCGGATGCCGTAGGGGTCCTGCAGATCCTCGAATTGCAATTCCGCTTCGCCAAGACCAAGCTCCTCGCCCTGATAGATGCAGACCGAGCCGCGCAGCGACATCAGCAGCGCCGAGATCACCTTGAGATAGGCGGTCTGGTCGGCTTCGCCGGCCGCCCAGCGCGAGGCAGTGCGCATCACGTCGTGGTTGGAGAACGCCCAGCACGACCAGCCGTCGCTGGCGACCTTGCCGAAGGCTTCCAGCACCGAGCGCACCTTGGCCGCGCTGATTTTTTCGGGCGCCAGGAAGTCGAACGAATAACACATGTGCACGCGCTTGCCGCCGGCGGTATAGGCCGCCACCACCTCCAGCCCGCGTTGCGAATCGCCGACTTCGCCGACCGCCGCTGTCGCCGGATAGTCGTCGAGCAGGGCGCGGAAGCGCTCGAGGAAGCCAAGGTTTTCGGGGCGGCTCTTGTCGTAGAGGTGGTCCTGGTAGTTGTAAGGGTTGACGGAAGGAGCAGTCTGGTCGTTGCGTTCTTCGGGCGGCAGCGGCGGATTGTCCTCCAGGCCCTGGCTGTGGAAATAGAAGTTGATGGTGTCGAGGCGGAAACCGTCGACGCCGCGCTCCAGCCAGAAGCGGGTGACATCGAGCAGCGCGTCCTGGACGGCGCGGCTGTGGAAATTAAGATCGGGCTGCTCGGCCAGGAAATTATGCAGGTAATATTGCTGGCGGCTGGTGTCCCACTGCCAGGCAGAGCCGCCGAAGATTGACAGCCAGTTGTTGGGTGGCGTGCCGTCGGGCTTGGCGTCGGCCCAGACATACCAGTCCGCCTTGGGATTGGTGCGGCTCGAGCGGCTTTCCCTAAACCACGGATGGATGTCGGCCGTATGCGACAGCACCTCGTCGATCATCACCTTGAGCCCGAGCCTGTGCGACTCGGCGGTCAAGGCATCGAAATCGGCCAGCGTGCCGAACATCGGATCGACATCGCAATAGTCTGACACGTCGTAGCCGAAATCCTTCATCGGTGATTTGAAGAACGGCGAGATCCAGATGGCATCGACGCCGAGCGCAGCGATATAGGGGAGCCTGGCGATGATGCCCCTGAGGTCGCCGATGCCGTCGCCGTTCGAATCCTGATAACTGCGCGGATAGATCTGGTAGATCACGGCACCGCGCCACCAGTCGCGGCCGACGGCGAGGTCGGGGCTCAACGTCGCTTTCACAGCGGATTGCATGATCTCAACCACCTTTCACTGAGCCGGCGAGCAGCCCGCGGACGAAATAGCGCTGCAGCGAGAAGAACACGATCAGCGGCACGACAATGGTGATGAAAGCCGATGTCGTCAGGATCTCCCAGTCGCCGCCGCGCGAGCCGAGCAACGCATTGAGCTTGGCGGTCAGCACGATCTGGTCGCCCTCAGTGCCGAGGAAAACCATCGCAACCAGCAGGTCGTTCCACACCCACAGAAACTGGAAGATGGCGAAGGAGGCCAGCACCGGGAACGACAGCGGCAGCACGATCTTGACGAAGATCTCGAAATCGCTGGCGCCGTCGATGCGCGCCGATTCCATGATTTCGCGCGGCAGGCCGGCAATGTAGCTTCTCAGGAGATAGATAGCGAAAGGCAGACCGAAGCCGGTATGCGCCAGCCAGATGCCGAGATAGGTTTTCGACGGCACGCCGAAGAAGCTGCCGACGCCGTTGTAGAGCTTCAGCAGCGGGATCAGCGACATTTGCAGCGGCACGACCAGGAGGCCGATGATAACCGCGATGAGCAATGCCCGGCCGGGAAAGCGCATCCAGGCCAGCGCATAGGCCGCGAACGCCGCGATCAGGATCGGGATGACAGTCGCCGGGATGGTGACGGTCAGCGAATTCATGAACGAGCGGCCGATGCCCTCCGAAAACAGCACCGTATTGTAATTGTCGGTGGTGAACTTCGGCGGCGCCGACGAGGCGTAGTAGACGCGCTGGCCGCGCTTGCCCTCGAAGGGCTTCGTTGAGGTCATGACGAAACTGCCGTCGGCGTTGAGCTGCAAGGTCTCGCCGTCGCCGAGATCGGCTGTCGTGCCGGCGGGATATTGCGTCGGCGCCGCCGACTTGACGCCGAAGGCGCTGATGTCGCGGGCCGCATCCTCGCCGAAGATGTTGCCCTCGAGGACGAACTTGCCGTCCTTCTCGACTTGCGCCGAGGCGGGTGGCAGCCGGCCCGCTTCCGTCTGGGTGGAACTGGCAAACGAGTTCCACCAGCCCGAGGCGATGATCTGATCCTTGTCGCGCAGCGACGAGACGAGAATGCCGAGGGTCGGGATGGTCCAGATCGCGACGAAGATGAAGACGGCGATATGGACGCCGAAACGGCTGGCAAAAGACTTTCCGGTCGCCACGGCCATCTCAATGTCCTCCCGTCTCTTTGTTCGCCTGGCGGATGTTCCAGACCATGATCGGAATGACCGCGACCATGATGATGATGGCGATGGTCGCGCCACGGCCGAAATCACCGCCGCCGCGGAACATCCAGTCGAACATCAGATTGGCCAGCACCTGGCTATTCCATTGGCCGTTGGTCATGGTCAGCACGATGTCGAACACCTTCAGCACCAGGATGGTGATGGTGGTCCAGACGACGGCGATCGTGCCCCAGATCTGCGGCACCATGATCTTCCAGAAGATCTGGAACGGATTGGCGCCGTCGATGACGGCCGCTTCCAGCGTCTCTTCGGGAATCCCCCGCAAGGCTGAGGACAGGATGACCATGGCAAAGCCGGTCTGGATCCAGATCAGGATGATCATCAGGAAGAAATTGTTCCAGAACGGCAGCGATATCCAGACCTGCGGCTGGCCGCCGAAATACTGGATGATGGCGTTGAGCAAGCCGATCTGCGTCTGGCCGGCGCCTCTATACTCATAGATGAATTTCCAGATGACGCTGGCGCCGACAAAGGAGATGGCCAGCGGCAGGAAGATGAGGCTCTTGGCGATGGTGCCCCACCAGATCTTGTCGGTGAGGACGGCGATGATCAGCCCGAGGAAGGTGCAGGCGGCAGGCACGACCGCCAGCCAGATGATGTTGTTGAGGATGGAGGTGCGGAACTCGCGGTCGCCGAACGCCCATTCATAATTGGCGAAGCCGACGAAATTGGCGCCGCCGCGATCGAGGAACGACAGCCTGAGCGTTTCCACGACCGGGTAGATCAAATAGATGGTGAGGATGATCATGGCCGGGCCGACGAACAGCCACGGCCGGATCATCCCCTGCCGGCGCAAATTGTCGATGGCCGCAGCACCTGCGACGCCGCGCGACGGGAAGATGATGTCCACCAGCTTGTTGGCGCCCCAGAAATAGGCGACGCAGCCGCCGACGCCGACGATGATGACAAATATGGCCGAGAAAATCTGAGCCGCCACGGGTCCCTCCCTCTGCGCATGATCCGCCAGTCGAGAATGGCTTTGGCGACGGGATCATGGGCCGATTCAGTTGTTGAGAGCGATCGAACGCAAACCGGTTTCCACCATTGCTGATCGCACTCCAAGCTGGAATGTCGTTGTACTCGTGACAATCGGTGCGGCGCGGGCCGCCGGTCGGATCCGGGCCATTGAGGCCCGGATCCATTCAGGATCGGTAGTCCGCACGTTCAGCCGGGGACGCCTACTTGATCGCGTCCCAGCTCTTCTGGATGTCGGTGGCGACATCCTGCGCGGACTTGCCGCCGACAAGATCGATCATGCCGGTCCAGAAGGCGCCGGCGCCGATCTTGCCCGGCATCAGGTCGGATCCGTCGAAGCGGAAGGTCGAGGCTTCGGCAAGGATTTCGCCCTGCTTCTTCAGCGCGTCGCTGGCATAGGCATCCTTGTTGACCGATTTGAGCGGCGTCACGAAACCGCCCTGGGCCATCCAGATCTCATGGGCGAGCGGCATCTTCAGGAATTCGATGAACGCGCGGGCACTCTTGCTATCCTTGGTGATCATGGCCAGCGTGCCGGCGCCGAGCACCGGGGTGCCGAGGTCGGACTTGGAAGCGTAAGGTGGGAAGTAGAAGAAGTCGGCGTCCTGGCCGATCTCTGTGCCTTCCGGAAAGAAGGTCGGGATGAACGACGCCTGATGATGCAAATAGCACTTCGGCGGCACCGAGAAGAGGCCTTTCGGGCTGTCGCGGAAGTCGGTCGCGGCAACCGCCTTGGCGCCGCCGTCGACCATTTTGTCGTCGGTCGCGATCTTGCCGAAAATGTCGATGGCATTGACCACAGCGGGATCGTTGAACGGAATTTCGTTCTTCACCCACTTGTCGTAGGTTTCGGGCGTCTGGGTGCGCAGCATGATGTCCTCGACCCAGTCGGTCGCCGGCCAGCCGGTGGCGCCGCCCGAACCGAGCCCGATGCACCATGGCGTGCCGCCGTCGGCGATGATCTTCTTTTCGAGCTCGGCGAGCTCTTCCTGCGTCTTCGGCACCTCGTAGTCGGCTTCCTCGAAATTGTCAGGCGAGTACCAGACCAGCGATTTCACGTCGGCCTTGTAGGGAAAGGCGAAGAAGCCCGGCTTGCCGTCCTTGTCGTTGAAGGTGCCGAGATCGACCCATGACTGGCCGGCGCCGTAATTGTCCTTGATCCAGTTGGCGGTGTCGTCGCCGAGCGGCGTCAGCAGGCCCTTGGACGCCAGGTCCTGGATCAGGCCCGGCTGCGGCAGCACGGCAATGTTGGGCGGGCTGCCGGCCTGCGTGTCGATGACGATCTGCTGTTCGTAATTTTCCGACGAGGAGTATTTGATCTCGGCGCCGGTGGCTTCCGAGAAATAGTCGAGAACGGTGCGGATGAGGCCCTCGTCCTCGCCGCGCCATGGCCCGAAGATCGACAGCGTCTCGCCCTTGAGGTCGACTTTCTTGAGGTCTTCGTAATTCGCCCAGTTGAAGCGGGGATCTTCGCCCGGCTTGAACTTCAGTTCGGCTTGCGCCGGCGCGCCCAGGGCGAGCGCGACAAAGGCGGCGCTCAGCAGAAGCATTTTCTTCATCGGTATTCCCTCCCAGTGGTGACAAACACTCGGACGGAACCTCCATTCCGTCCGCCGACGCTGCAGGACTGTGACTCAGTCGGAAAGGAACCGCAACCTTTCGAAGAGTCTTCCAAAGCGCTTTGGTCTTTTCGATCACGCCACTGAATCGATCAGGAGTCAAGAGGGGTCGCGTGCTAATCGATTTAATTTTCGCGATATAAGAGCAACTAAAGTGCGCTGCAGCATGCTTTTTTGGCGCTGCGGCAGCATATTTTGCTTCAAACTGGTCGGAAACGGTGCTTATGGTCTTTGCATCAGGCAGGGCTGCCCGTAGCGGCTAGGCCGATCCATAGTTAAAGCGCTTTGAGGCTTGGAGGCCTCCGGTGAACCTTAAACAGCTCTCCCACATGCTGGCGCTTTCGCAGACAACGGTAAGCCGCGCGCTGAACGGCTACCCGGAAGTCAATGAGGAAACGCGCCGGCGGGTGATCGACGCAGCCAAGCGCCACGGCTACCGACCCAACCCGAGCGCGCGCCGGCTGGCCACCGGCAAGACCGGGATGATCGGTTATGTCTTGCCGACCGGCACGGCCGTCGACATCGACCCGCATTTCGTCGAATTCCTGTCCGGTCTCGGCGACTATGCCCGTTCGCATGAACTCGACCTGGCGCTGTCCCCGGCCGATGCCGACGACCAGGAGACGACCTACCGGCGTATTGTCGCCAACCGGCAGGTCGACGCCGTCTACATCTCCTCGCCGAAGCCGGCCGACCGGCGGGTGGCGCTGGTCAACACGCTCGGCATCCCGTTTATCGTCCATGGCCGCAGCGAAGGGCTCGATTTCGACTACCCTTTCACCGACATCGATAATGAGGGTGCCTTCCACGAGGCGGCACGGCTGCTCGTCCAGCTCGGTCACCGGCGGTTGGCGCTGATCAACGGCGACGACCGCGAGACTTTCGCCATCCACCGCGAGCGTGGCGTGCGCCGGGCATTGGCAGCGAGCGGTCTGGTGCTTGGCGAAGGCCATGTCTGTTCCCTCGCCATGACCGAGGAGAACGGCTACCGCGCCGCCAGACGGTTGCTCGAGCAGAGCGATGCGCCGACAGCGATCGCCTGCTCCAGCCTGATCATGGCGCTCGGCGTCGTGCGCGCGGTGCGCGATCTCGGCCTGACCATCCCGGGCGACCTGTCGCTGATCGCCCATGACGACGTCTTCGCCTGGCTGAAGCCGGAGAATTTTTCGGTGCCGTTGTCGACGACGCGTTCGTCGATCCGCCTGGCCGGCGCCCGCGTCGCCGAGCGCCTGGCGGCGCGGATTTCCGGCCTGGAGGAGGGCGCCCGCGGCGAAGTCTGGCCGGTCGATCTGGTGATCAGGGGATCGGTCGCCGGCGCGCCGGGTTAGAGATCCAAATCCAAATCGCTCTGAGCGACGGAGTTCGACCCATTCCAGTCATCCACGTCACTTGCGCGACCGCGCAAGTGACGTGGATGGAAACTTTCGGCCCGTTACCAAACGGCTGGTAAGGACATGGCCGGTCTTCCTGAAAACTTTCATTCTTTCAGGGCTGCCACCATTCATTGAGCCGTCGATGGGCGTGGCTACGATCAGGCATTCGTGGTATACTTTGCCGGCTTGAAACCGTGACGCTTACTGCGGTTTGCCTTGGGAGATGCCGAATGCGCGTGTCCTTGCTCTTCATTGCACTGCTGCTTGTAAAAATCCCGATTGTATCGCATGCCGCCGACATTCACGATGCCGCCATGAACGGCGATGTCGCAGCGATCACGGCTGCGCTGGATGCAGGCGCTGATGTAGATGAGAGTGATGGAAGCGCAACGCCGCTCTATCTCGCGGTCTTTATGGGCCACATCGAAGCGGCAAAACTGCTCATAGAACGTGGTGCCGAAGTCAACGCCCAGACGACTGGTGGTCCACCGCTGATGGCGGCTGTCGGGACAGGCAAGATCGATCTGTTAAATCTGTTGCTGGAGCGGGATGCGGATCCAAATTCCGATCATGGTGGCGAATTCGCCCTTCATGTCGCCGTCACTCTCGATTGTTTCGACTGCGTGAAGGCACTGGTCGAGGCCGGAGCGGACGTGAATGCGAAGGCAATGCACGGCAAGACGCCGCTCCATCTGGCAAAAAGCAGGGGGCAACGCGAAGTTGCTGACTATCTCTTGGCGCATGGCGTCGTCTTGCCAACACCAGCCCCAATCTCAATGAAGTTGGCTTCTGCGGATGTCGAGAAAGGCCGAACCGAATACACCCGCCGGTGTACTACTTGCCACGACGCCGAGCCACAGGGAGGAAACAAAATAGGACCCAACTTGTGGAGCGTCGTCGGCCGCGACAAGGCATCCATGGCAGATATGCGCTACTCTGACACCTTGCTGGGCTGGGAGGGTGTCTGGACGTACGAGGATCTGAACAGATTTCTCTTCGGGCCCATGCTCACCACGCCGGGCGTCAAGATGGAGACTCCCGGTGTCCCGGACGAGACCGAACGGGTCAACATGATCGCCTACTTGCGCACACTCAGCGACAAGCCGATCCCGCTGCCCCCTGGCTGAAGCCGGAGAATTTTTCGGTGCCGTTGTCGACGACGCGTTCGTCGATCCGCTTGGCCGACGCGCATCGCCGAGCGGCTGGCGGCGCGGATTTCCGGATTGGAGGAGGGCGCCCGCGGCGAAGTCTGGCCGGTCGATCTGGTGATCAGGGGATCGGTCGCCGGCGCGCCGGGTTAGAGGTCATTATCTCATTATCTCGGAGAGAGGCCATCCAGCAGGAAGCCGAGGCCTTTCCGGAAAGCACCATCCCAATCATTATCCAACAGCAGACGAGAGCGTTCGATTGTCGGGTAGCGTTCGGTGAGACGTGTAAGGCGCTGCTGCGCGGCTGCCCTGTCCGCGTCCGAGAGGTCGAAGTTCGCCCGGGTAATGGTGGCGCCCATCACATAGTTCCAGAGCGACCATATCGCGACGTTCACATCGGCGTCCGCTACACCGGCTTTGGACAAGGTCTTGCTCAGCAATTCTAGGCGGCTGAGGATGTTTGGGCCGAGCGCCCGGCGCGGCAACAGCGATGCCGACCAAGGATGGCGCAGCATGCTGGCGCGCCAGTCTTCGAGCATGTGAACGGCTTCTCCGCGCCAGTCTTGAGACTCGACTATTTGCGGCGGTCCGCGATATTCGAGCACCGAGTCGAGTGCCAGATCAAAGACATCCTCTTTGTTGTCGACGTGCCAATATAGGCTCATCACGCCCGAGCCGAGGCGATCGGCCAGCCGGCGCATCGTCAATCCGTCGACTCCCTGGGCGTCCAGCAGTTCCACCGCGGTCACCACGATGCGTTCCCGAGAGAGCGGCGGTTCACTGCGCGGCTCCTGAACGGGCTGGAGCCGCTCACTTATCTGTTGAGACCGTTTGCTCCGGGCGCCGCTGCGTTTGGCTGCCATCTGTCTTCCTCGCTGTTCTGAACGTCGATTTTGACCGGCAACGCGACGAATGTCGATCTTGAACGATTGACTCGTACGGCGTACCATATGATTGATCGTACCTCGTACGAGTCAGTCGTATGGGCGATATGGCTACAGTTCAATCATGTCGGCCGCGAGGGCCTGTCGCTCGCAGTCCGCAGAGCCAAGAGAAAATCATGTCACGCGTAATCAAGCATCTGCTTATCGGAGGGCTATTCATCATGACCATGGGAATTCCCACTGCCACGACAGCGAATCAGAATGATCTCAAGCTGACCATCGTCAATCCACAAAACCTCTACGACCCGTCGCCGAATGGCTATAGCGCGGCGGTGATCACGCCCCGCAATGCACAGGTGGCCTACATCTCCGGACAGGGCGGCCAAGACAGCACAGGAGCCTTGTCGCCCGACTTCGCTGTCCAGGTCGAGCAGGCCTACGCAAATTTGCGCACCGCCCTCGATGCGCTCGGTGCCAGGCCCGATCAGGTCGCCAAGCTCACGGTCTTCGTGGTCGATCACGATATGTCCAAGCTTGCGGTGTTGACCAGGAACGTCAAGGAAATGTTCGGCGAGGCGTTGCCGGCGCAGACTCTGATTCCCGTTCCCAAGCTTGCAATTGACCCCATGCTCTTCGAGGTGGAAGCCGTCGTCATTCTGGAATAGTGGGGCGGCGCTGTTGGCCCGATCGTTCGAATTGAAATGGGTCGAGCCGCCGATTGTCGCGGACCTATTCCTTGGCCGCTTCGGCCGCCTTGGTGTCCAACAGGCCGTAGCCGAAATCATTGTCTCGTCCCTTGGGGCCGAGATCCTTGGCGGTGGCGGCCAATGCCTTCTCGACCCAGTCGGCGGAACGGTCGGGCGCGGCATGTAACAGATTGGCGACCGCGCCGGTCACGATCGCTGCGGCAAACGAGGTGCCGGTGACCACATCCGAACCGGTGCCGCTCGGCGCCACCATCTCGACGCCGGGAGCGGAGAGGAAGACATAGGCGCCGCGATTGGCCTCCTGCATCAGCCCGTCCTTCGCATCGGTGGCGGTCACCGCAATGACGCCGTCGAAGGCGGCCGGGTAGCCATAGGGTGCTTTCGGCCCGTTATTCCCCGCGGCGGCGACCAGCACGATGCCGAGCGCCCTGGCATTGCGGCAGGCGATGCCGAGCAGGTCGTTCTTCGGTCCGACGAAGCTCATATTGATGATGCGAACATCTTGGCTTGCCGCCCAGTCGAGCGCCGACAGGATGATGTCCATGGTCGACTTGCCGCCCTCGAAAGCGCGGGCATGGTAGATTTTCGCGCCCGGCGCCATGCCTTTGAGTGCGCCGACGCCGGCGATCAGGCCGTCGATCGAGGTGCCATGATCGCGCGCCTTGATCGGCACATCGGGCATGGCGTCGAACTGATCGACGATGACGCCGGAGAGTGCTGGATTGGCATCGTCGATGGCGGTGTCGATGACGGCGACGCGCACATTCTCGCCGCTGGCCGCTTTCGAATCCAGCGCGATGCGCTCGAAGGCATAATTGACGATCGTGGCTGCCTGTTGCAGCGAGTAGATATGGTTGGGCTCGCGCCGCACGGTGCGGCCGTCGGCGGCAAGCTGCGCCAGCACGACGCCGACCGGTCGGCCATCGGGAATGCCGAAGCGCACCAGCGTGGTGCCGAGCAGCAGAGACTGGCGCTGCGAGCGCACCTCGAGGCCAAATGAGGCGGCGATCTGCTGGACGGCGTCGCCGTCTACCGTCACCAGCACCTCGTCGGGCACGAAATCACCGATGACGGCGCGCGGCGGCTCGGCCGCGACGAGATCGCTGGGCGAAACGATCGGACCGCCCGTCGCGGCGGCCTGTATCGCAGGCGCACCGGCGGCCTGCGGCGGCAGTGCCCGACCGGCCGGATTGCGGCGTGGATCGGGCGTCGGCAGCGGAGCTTGGCCGCCGCCGACCGGGTTGGGAAACAGGTCAACGATCAGCGCAGGAAGAACGACCGCATTTGTCGCGGCGGAACCAGCGCCGGGCTTTTCGCCGCTGCCATCCCTTATATCGTCCTCGATACAGTCGGCCGCCGCCGTCGCCCGGTTGAGGCAGTCGATTTCCGTCTGGGTGAGGTTTGGATCATTGGTCTGCGCCAAAGCGGGCGCGGCAACGAGCGTCATCGCCGCCACAACGAGCGCCACAAACCCAATGACCGCCCTAGCCGCCATCAACCGGTTTCCTTCCCTCGACCACAGCCTCGGCGAACGGCTGGGCGGCAATAAGGCCGAGCACTTTTTCATAGTCGGCGGCCGTCGTGGCGGGGATGCCAAGGCGGAAGACACCGTCGGCGGTCGGCCCGCCGGCAATCTTCAGCTGGTGTTCGCCAAGAAAAGCGACAATGTCGGCCATCTTCGCATCCGGCTTGAACTTCACCAGCGCGAACGGCATTTTCGCCAGATCGCCTTGTTGGCCGGCAATTTCGAAATCGCCGTCCTTGCCACCTGGCTGAACAACCGATTGCACCATGACGAGGGCAAGCAGTGCTGCCGCCGCAGCCCAGGCGATGCCGGCCGGCACCGCCATGAAGCGGCCCCACACCTGCGCCAGCCAGGACGATGTCGCCGGCGCGCGCACGGGGCCGGCTTCGGCGTCGAGCGCCCGGGCGAAGCGGCCGAGCGCATCGGCCGGCGGGCGGATCGCCTCATTGGATGCAGCAGTGCTGGAGAATTCGGCTTCGGCCTCGCCGAGTGCAGCAAGTGCTGCCGGATCGGAAGCCAGCCATTCCTCGACGGCTTCGAGTTCCGAGCCTTCCAGCGAGCCGTTCAGATAGAACGGCAGCAGCGTTTCCATTTCATCGCGGCGGGACATCTTTTCAGCGGCGCTCATGGCCACCCCCTGTCGTAACCGGCGGCCTTGAGCGCCTCGCCGAGTTTCTTGCGGGCGTAGAACATCCGGGTCTTGACGGTAGCAACCGGGATGCCGAGCACCTCCCCGATCTCGGTCACCGACTGTCCGTGGTAATAGGCAAGGTCAATCACCGTGCGGTGCTCTTCCGGCAAGGCATCGACGAAGCGCCGCAAAGCGGCGCCCTTGTCTTCCTTCATGGTGACGACTTCCGGCGTGTCGGCGCTGTCTGGGACCTGGGCCGCGTCATCGTCGTCGATCCAGTCTTCCTTCTTCTTGCGCAGCGACGACAGCGCCTTGAAGCGGGCGATGCCGAGCAGCCATGTCGAGACTTCCGAGCGCCCCTCGAAGCCGGGCGCCTGGCGCCACAGTTCGAGAAACACCTCGTTGGCGATATCGTCGGCCATCATTTCCGATCCCGTCTGGCGCACCACGAAGCGGTAGACCCGCGCGTGGTGGCGCATGAACAGGAGCCGCACGGCGGCACGGTCGCCCTTCGCGACCCGGCCGACAAGCGCGCGGTCGGTTTCCGTCGCTGCCGTCATGGCCGGTCGAGCCGCCTGGCTCCTGTCTGCTCTGTCGCCGATCGGCCCAAAAAGGTTCACCGCTTTCCGCCCGGATTTTTGCGGAGGCTAACCGAAGAGCGGAAAGGTTGCCAGAGTATACCGTTGCCCCCCGTTTTTAGGGGTCAGTCTCAGTCAGGGGCACCAAGCAAAAGGCAGCCGTCAGGCTCGCCATGATGGCGGCCACAAGGCGGCTCATCCCAGTCGGCAAGGTGCAGTCGTTCAGCCTCGGGCGGAGCGTCATTGGACGCCGCCGCCGCGCAGGGGATTCCCGACAGGTTTGTAACTCACCGGTCCGCTGCCGGGCGACTAAGGTCCCGATCGCAAACCGCAACCCTCTGAAGAAGTGAAAGTCATGACCAACAACAGCTTTTCGGCCGCGACTCGTGGATCAGTCGCCGATGGCGGTGTTCGACGCGGTCAATCGTCCATGCGACTGGTGAGGCGCATGAAACCCTTGCGCGATCGGAAGGACCTTTCCATGAGACTGATTAGGCTGAAAGCGCCGGGAGGCTTGGAAAATCTCAAGCTGGTCGAGGAAGATTGTCCGAAACCGGGGCCGGGTGAGTTGCTTGTCAGGATACGAGCGTGTTCGTTGAATTTCCACGACAGCATGGTGGCGCTGGGAAAGAAACCGTGCGCCGATGGCCGAATCCCGCTGTCCGATGGCGCTGGAGAAGTGGTTGCGGTCTCAGACGATGTCCAAGAATTCAAGGCCGGAGATGCCGTCGTCAGCACTTATTGGCCCCATTGGCTGGCCGGCGAACCGACGCCAGCCAATAAGAGGGGCGAATTGGGAGATGATGTTGACGGCTATGCCCGCGAGTATGTGTGCATGCCGTGGCATGCCTTCACAAGGGCACCGGCAGACTTCACGCATATGGAGGCGGCAACGCTTACCTGTGCCGGCGTTACCGCCTGGAAAGCCCTGATGGTGTGCGGCCAGGTGAAGCCCGGTGATACGGTGCTGGTCCTTGGCACGGGAAGTGTATCGCTGTTCGCGCTGCAATTCGCAAAAATTGCGGGCGCTCGCGTTATTGCCACCTCTTCATCGGAGGAGAAGCTGGAAAAGCTGAAGCGGTTTGGAGCCGACATTGTCGTCAATTACAAGGCAGTGCCGGATTGGGGCCAGAAGGTAAGGATTTTGACGGACGGACGCGGCGTCGATCACGTGATCGAGGTTGGCGGGCCGGGCACGTTGGCGCAGTCGATAACAGCTTGCAGGATGGGCGGCCACATCGCCCTGATCGGCGTCCTGACTGGCTTTGCCGGACAAGTTTCGATCCCGGCCCTGTTTTCCAATCAGATTAGGATCAGCGGAATTTCTATTGGCAGCAGGGCAGACCAGGAAGACATGATTCGTGCCATCGAGGCCAACCGTTTGAAGCCAGCTATCGACCGCGGTTTTCCGCTGCAGGAGATCGCCAATGCCTTCAAGTACTACGAATCCCAAAAGCACTTTGGCAAGGTTTGTCTCGAACTTTGATACGACATATGCGTCGCTGCTCTATCGTATCTGGCTGCGTTCGGCGCCATATGTCGGCGCCTGCAGGAGAGAGGGCCAGCATTCGTTCAGTCGAGGAACGGCCTGGCCTTCATCGTCGCAGGCACCGGCACGCCGAGGCGGGCAAGCACGGTCGGCGCAAGCTGCAACTGGTCTAACAGCGTGCCGGCCTCCGGCCCCTCGCCCTGTCCGAAATAATACAGAGCAAAATCCTGCATCTCGTCGTCATGGCCGCCATGATGGCCGCGATCGGTCTGGCCGTGATCGGCTGTGACGATGACCTCGTAGCCGGCTTCCCGCCAGCGCGGCAGGAAGGCTGCGAGCATGCCGTCCATCGCATAGACGGCGTGATCCATCTCATGGCAGTCATGGCCGAAGCGGTGGCCCATCGAGTCCAGCGTGCAGGTGTGCAGGATGCCGTAGTCGATGCGGTGGCGCCTGGTCAGCATGGTCAGCGTCGCGAACAGGTCGACGTCGCTCGGCGTCATCTGGTTGCGGGCGTTGTAGCCGGTCATGGTGTGGAACCGGCCATGCGTGATCGGCCCGCCGGGCTCGTCGAACTCCATGTCCTCGACCAGATCGAACGGATAGGCCCGGAAGAATTCGGACCAGTAGGAATGAGTGACCGCGCCGGTCTTGCCGCCGGCCTTGCTGACCTCCGAAAATATATCCGGTTGCTTGACGCGGAACCGGCTCTCGTTGGTCAGGATGCCATGCACTTGCGGTGCCACGCCGGTATGGATCGACGCATAGCAGCAGGCTGAGGTCGACGGCAGAACGGAGCGCATCTTCCAGACACGCGCTTCGCCCGATTGCACCCAGCCTTCGAGATTGCCCATCAGCCGGCGCCAATTGCGGTAAGGCACGCCGTCGAGGATGATGAGCAGAAGTTTTGTATTCAACGCCACCGGGTGTCTAATTCCCGGCGCTTGCCATGCGCCGTCCCTTGATCGCCTTCTCCAGCCAGCCGATCTCCATTTCGGGCACCGAGGACAAGAGAAGGTCTGTATAGTCGTCGAAGGGCGGCGCCAGCACCTGGCTCTTCGCGCCGTAGCGCACCACCTCGCCGCGATACATCACCGCGATCGAATCGGCGATCGACTTCACCGTGGCGAGGTCGTGGGTGATGAACAGATAGGCGACGTTTTCCTCTTTCTGCAGCTCGAGCAGCAGCTTCAGGATGCCGTGGGCCACCAGTGGGTCGAGCGCCGAGGTGACCTCGTCGCAGATGATCAGCTTCGGCTTGGCGGCAAGCGAGCGGGCAATGCAGACGCGCTGCTTTTGGCCACCGGAAAGCTCGGCCGGGTAGCGGTCGACGAAGCCCTTGCCCATCTCGATCTTGTCGAGCAGCTCGGCGACGCGGGCGTCACGTTGCCTTCCACGCAGACCGAAATAGAATTCGAGCGGCCGGCCGATGATGGTTCCGACGGTCTGGCGCGGATTCATCGCCACGTCGGCCATCTGGTAGATCATCTGCAATTGGCGCAGATCCTCCTTCGGCCGGTCGGCAAGCCGGTTGGCGAGTGGACGTCCGTCGAAGGTGACGGTGCCTTGTTCGGGCGGCAACAGGCCGGTGACGGCGCGCGCCAGCGTCGACTTGCCCGAGCCGGACTCGCCGACCACCGCCAGCGTCTGGCCTGGATAGATGTCGACCGAGACGTTCTTCAGCACCTTGATGTGACTGCGGCCATAGGCGGCGGTGATGTTCTTGACAGACAGGAACGGCGTCGTGCCGGGCTTCTGTTCCTGGTGCTCGATCTCATGCACCGAGACCAGCGCATTGGTGTATTCCTGGCGCGGTTCCTTGATGATCTGACGGGTGCCGCCCCATTCGACCAGCCGGCCGTGGCGCAGCACCATGATCTCGTCCGAGACCTGGGCGACGACGGCAAGGTCGTGGGTGATGTAGAGCGCCGCGACATGGGTGTCGCGGATGGCGTCCTTGATCGCCGCCAGCACGTCGATCTGCGTCGTCACGTCGAGCGCCGTGGTCGGCTCGTCGAAGACGATCAGGTCGGGCTCGGAACAGAGCGCCATCGCCGTCATCACGCGCTGCAGCTGGCCGCCCGACACCTGGTGCGGAAACCGCTCGCCTATGCTTTCGGGGTTCGGCAGGCTGAGCTTCTTGAACAGTGCGACGGCGCGCTTCTCGGCCGCGGCCCGTGTCGCCGTGCCGTGCAGCAGCGTCGCCTCGACCACCTGGTCCATCAGCCTGTGCGCCGGGTTGAAGGCCGCCGCGGCCGATTGCGCGACATAGCAGACCTCGCGGCCGCGCAGCTTGCGAAAGCCCTCCTTGCCGCCCTTCAGGATGTCGCGGCCGTTCAGGATGACCTCGCCGCCGGTGATGCGGACGCCGCCGCGGCCATAGCCCATCGAGGACAGGCCGATGGTCGACTTGCCGGCGCCGGACTCGCCGATCAGGCCGAGCACCTTGCCCTTCTCGAGCGTCAGTGAGACGTCGTGGACAAGCACGATGTTCTTGGGCGGCTCGCCTGGCGGGAACACCGTGGCCTCGATGCGCAGATTGCGGATATCGAGCAGCACGGACTTTGCTCGCTGGTCAGCCATCACCCGCGCCCTCCCTTCAGGCTTGTCGTGCGGTTGAGCACCCAGTCGGCGACCAGATTGACTGAAATCGCCAGCATGGCGATCGCCGCCGCAGGGATGAGCGCCGCCGCGATGCCGAAGACGATGCCATCCTTGTTTTCCTTGACCATGCCGCCCCAGTCGGCGCTAGGCGGCTGCACGCCGAGCCCGAGGAAGGACAGCGTCGACAGGAACAGCACGGCATAGATGAAGCGCAGGCCAAGTTCCGAAACCAGCGGCGACAACGCGTTGGGCAGGATTTCGCGGAAAATGATCCACATGCTGCCTTCGCCGCGCAGCTTGGCCGCCTCGACGAAATCCATGACGTTGATGTCGACGGCGACTGCCCGCGACAGGCGGTAAACGCGGGTCGAGTCGAGGATGCCCATGACCAGGATCAGCGTCACCAGATTGGTTGGCAGCACGGACAGCACGACGAGGCCCATGATCAGCGTCGGAATTGACATCAGGAGATCGACAAGGCGCGACATAAGCGTGTCGAACCAGCCGCCGAAAACCGCCGCCGAGAAGCCGAGGATGGCGCCGAGCGAGAAGGACAGGGCGGTGGCCAGCACCGCGATGAACAGCGTGACGCGGGCGCCGTAGATCATGCGCGAAAGGAGGTCGCGGCCGAGATTGTCGGTGCCCAGCCAATGTGTCGCCGACATCGGTGCCCAGACGTCGCCGACGATCTCGCCATTGCCGTACGGCGCGATCCACGGCGCGAAGATCGCCGCCAGCACGAACAATGCCGTCAGCACCAGGCCGATCAGCGCAGGGATGGGGATGCGTTTTATGTCGAGCATGCCCTCTCCCCTATTTCGGGTGTCTGAGACGCGGATTGGCGACGATCGCCGCTATGTCCGCAACGATGTTCAGGCTGATATAAACGGCGGCGAAGATCAGGCCGACCGCCTGCACCACCGGCACGTCACGCTTGGTGACGTGGTCGACGAGATATTGGCCCATGCCCGGATAGACGAAGATCACTTCGACGACGACGACGCCGACGATCAGGTAGGCGAGGTTGAGCATGACGACGTTGATGATCGGCGCAATCGCATTGGGGAAGGCATGCCTGCGAATGACGGCGAATGCCGAAAGCCCCTTGAGCTCGGCGGTTTCCACATACGCCGACTGCATGACGTTGAGGATCGCGGCGCGCGTCATGCGCATCATGTGGGCGAGCACCACCAGCGTCAGTGCCGCCGCCGGCAGCATGATCGCCTGCATGCGCTCGCCGAACGGCATTCCGTCATAGACCGTCGAGATGCCGGGGAAGATCTGGTATTTCACGGCAAAGAAATAGACGAGCACGTAACCGATGAAGAATTCGGGAAACGACGTCGAAGCAAGCGCCAGTCCGGAGATCAGCTTGTCGACCCAGCCATTGCGGTAACGCACTGCGATCAGGCCGAGGATGATCGCCAGCGGCACGGCCACGACCGCCGCCCAGAAGGCGAGGAACAGCGTGTTCCACAACCGCCCCTTGATCGACGTCGCAATATCCTGCCCGCTTGACATGGCAGTGCCGAGATCGCCGGTCACGACGCCGCCGAGCCAGCGGAAATAGCGGATAAAGGCCGGATCGTTGAGGCCGAGCTGCTCGCGCAGATTGGCGAGCGACTCCGGTGTCGCCGACTGTCCGAGGATGGCTTGCGCGACGTCGCCGGGCAGGATCTGGGTGCCGGCGAAGATCAGGACCGATACGGCCAACAGCAGGAGAATGCCCAGCGCAATGCGCTGGGCCACCAGTTTCACGATGGGTGAGGACATATCCGCAAGGCCGGGCTCAGGCTTCGAGCCAGCACTTTGCCAGAGCGTACCCGTTCATCAGCTCCTGATGCGGATCGTCGACCCAGCCGGCGACCTTGGCGCCCGTCGCGTCGATGAACTGGTTGAACATCGGCAGGATCAGGCCACCTTCGTCGCGGACGAGCATCGCCATGTCGCGATACATCGCCTTGCGCTTGGCTTCGTCGAGCTCGGCACGCGCCGCCAGCACCATCTTGTCGAAATCGGGACGCTTGAAACGCGTGTCGTTCCAGTCGGCCGTCGACAGGTAAGCAGTCGAATACATCTGGTCTTGCGTCGAGCGTCCGCCCCAGTAGGAGGCGCAGAAGGGCTGCTTGTTCCATACTTCCGACCAGTAGCCGTCGCCCGGCTCGCGCTTGATCTCCAGCGTGATGCCGGCCTTGGCCGCGCTCTGCTGGAACAGTTGCGAGGCGTCGACTGCGCCTGGGAAGGCGACGTCCGATGTCCTGAGCAGGACGGCGCCGTCATGGCCCGACTTCTTGTAGTGGAACTTTGCCTTGTCGGGATCGTATTTGCGCTGCTCGATGTCCTCGGAAAACAGCGGATAGGCCGAGTTGATCGGAAAGTCGTTGCCGAGCGAGCCATAGCCTCTGAGGATCTTGTCGAGCATCTCCTCGCGGTCGATCGCCAGCTTCAGCGCCATGCGCAAATCGTTGTTGTCGAACGGCGCCGTGTTGCAATGCATGATGAAGACGTAGTGGCCAGGACCCGCATGGTTGCGGATGGTAACGCCGGGCAGCCGCTTGATCAGGTCGACGATCTTCGGCTCGACACGGTTGATCATGTTGACCTGGCCGCCCTGCAAGGCAGAAGTGCGCGCCGTGGCGTCGTTGATGACGATGATCTCGATCTGGTCGGCATGGCCCATCTTGTCGGCCTGCCAGTAATTGGCGAACCGCTCGCCGCCATGGCGCACGCCGGGTTCGTTGGTGGTGATCTTGTAGGGTCCGGCCGAGATGCCGGCGTCGGCCTTGTCCTTGCCGCCATTGGGCTGGATGATCAAATGGTAATCGCTAAGCAGATAGGGCAGGTCGGCATTGGCTTCCTTCAGCGTCAGCACGACTTCCTTGCCGCTGGCCTTGATGCTCTCGATGCCTTTCATGTAGCCGAGCGCGCCCGACTTCGACTTCTCGTCCGAATGGCGTTCGAGCGTGGCGGCCACGTCCTCGGCGGTCACCGTCTTGCCATTGTGGAATTCGACGCCGTCGCGGATCTTCAGCGTCCAGACCTTGGCGTCGTCCGACGAGCCGATCTCCTCGGCGATGCGGTTCTCGAGATTGCCTTCCGGGGAAAGCTCGACGATCAGTTCGCCCCACATCTTGCCGAAGGCGAACGGCACCTGGGTCATGAACAGGGCCGGATCGAGGCTGTTGGTGGACTCGCCGCCGACCAGGCCGGCCTTCAGCGTGCCGCCCTTGACCGGACCCGCGGCGCGCGCCGCACTTGAAAGCAGCGAGTTGGCGAAGGTCGCGGTGACGCCGAGCGCTGCCGCCCGGCCGAGAAAATCACGACGGCTCAGTTTGCCGGACGCGACGCGCCGGCTGAGAAATTCCAGTTCGTTCGACATGTTGAGTTCCTCACTCTGTTGGTTCGACCTTGTGGTCGTTTTTTATCATTTCTTGTGAGGAGAATAATGACCGCAAGGGAACGCCGTAAGCAAGACCGAATGCGACATGCCGTGGCGTAAATCGTACGTCGCAATTGGACCAATCCGCATAAGCGCTCAAAGCAGCGCGCGCGGGATTTTCTCTTCGAAAGAGCGCTCGAAAACCAGTTTCTCGCCTTCATAGGCTTCGATTCTGGCGCTTACCATGAAGCTTTGCGCGTCGGACCGCATTTCGGCTGATGTTTCGGTGCGCACCGACCATCCATTTCGCGACAGCGTCTGCGTCCAGTGCGTCTTGCCCGACGCCGACAGTGGATTGTCCGGATGGATCGCCCATGTCTCACTCGCGATGCTGCCATTGGCAAGGCCATGCTCCAGGTCGCGCACCTCGCCGAAATCGTCGACGATGGAAAGCGTGACGATTCCGGTCTTCTCGTCGCGGTCGACATGACGTTCGGAATTGGCGACGCGGACCGTTTCGGTCGCCCAGAGCGCGGCGGCCTCGGGCGAGGGGAACGTGACTTCATCGCGGTGCGCCAGCGGGCGCAACGGCAGCTTCAGTGTCGCCGCCGACAGGTCGAGCCGGACCGGCTCCGGCGATGGCCAGATCATCGGCCAATAGGCGTTCGAAACGGCAATACTCAGGCGGTGGCCTGATGGCACGCGATAGGCGCACTGGTCGAGCACCACACGGGCGCTGACGGTTTCGCCCGGCACCAGCGCCTCGGGGAATTCGTGCGAGTTGCGATGCGTCAGGTTGAGCACGCCATAGGAGATCAGCTCCGACGCGCCGTCGGGATGCACGTCGCACAGCCGGATCGCGATGTTCGCTTGAGGCCGGTCGGACGAAACCCTGACCAGTGCTTCCGGCGCGCCGACAATGTCGATCGCCTGTGTTAGCACCGGCTGGTCGAAACACACCGATAATGCATCGTCGGGGCGCTGGTCGCCGGGCAATTCCGGGCCGAAGGTGAAGGGAAAGTATTCGCCGCCGGCAAGGCCGCAGCTTTGCGGCGAAGCGACGATTACCGGCTTGGCGCCTTCATGGATCAGCTCGATCTCACGTGTCTCGATTTCGGGCGACGGCCACACCGATTCAGCGACCCAGCGGCCCGGCCGCTCCGGATGCCAGCGCGCGGGGCGCACGCTGTCCATCACATAGGCGCGGTAGGCCGGGTCGGCCTCGACGCCGGTGTCGATGCCCTTTAGCCAGCGGTCCCACCAGCGCAAGGCCTCCTGCAGGAAGCCGATCGCTGGTTTCGGTGCTGCGTAGTGCGGGTACTTGTGGATCCAGGGGCCGACGATGCCCTTGACCGGCGCCTCGATATTGGCGGCGAGATGGGAAATGGTGTTGCGATAGCCGTCATGCCAGCCGCCGATCGACAGCACGGCGGCTTTAATGGCGGAATAGTCCTCGCAGATCGAGCCGCGCTTCCAATAGGCGTCGCGGTGCTGGTGCCTCAGCCACAGCGGCGCCAGGAAGGGCTGGTTCTCCAGCCGGGTCAGCCACAGGTCGCGCCATCTGTTGTCGCCGGCCAGCAGCGGGTCCGGCGGTCGCGACGAATAGGACAGCATGGTCGAGGCCCAGCCGAAGTTCTCGATCAGCAGGCAGCCGCCCTTGTAGTGGATGTCGTCGGCATAGCGGTCGACGGTCGAGCAGAGACTGATCACCGCCTTCAGCGCCGGCGGCTGCTTGGCTGCTGTCTGCAGGCAGTTGAAGCCGCCCCAGGAGATGCCCATCATGCCGACTTTGCCGTTGCACCAGGGCTGGGCCGCCGCCCAGGCGATCACATCACAGGCGTCCTGCAATTCCTGCTCGGAATATTCGTCATCCATAAGCCCTTCGGAATCGCCATTGCCGCGCATGTCGACGCGGATCGAGGCGTAGCCGTGGCCGGCGAAATAGGGATGCGTCAGCTGATCGCGAAAGATCGTGCTGTCGCGCTTGCGGTAAGGCAGATGCTCAAGGATCGCCGGCACCGGATCGTCGCTGGCGTCGTCGGGCATCCACACTCGCGCCGACAGCCGGCAGCCATCCGGCATGACGATCCCCATATCCGGAAATTCGACGACCTTGCGGGGAAATTCAGTGACGGTTTTCATGCTGGGCTCCTAGGTGACTGCATGATGGAGCCCAAGCCTGCCGCGTCGTGGGCCAGCCAACGAATTCGGCTGGTCAATCCGCGTCAACTCAACGGAATGTCGTTCTCGGTCTTGCTCGCCTGGTAAGCGCTGGACAGTTCGTCATAGCGCGCCGAAATGGTGCCGATCCGCGTTTCCAGCCGCAGGCGCTCGGCCTCGGGCAGTGACCGCACCAATTTGCGGATCGAAAAGCTCTTCCAATAGGCGTTCTCGGCATTGTAGCCGCCGGGGTCGAGGGTGAAGACCTCCTTCAGGATTTTCAAATCGTGCGGAATGGCGAAGCTGTCGCGCGAATCCTCGTGGCTGAACAAATAGTAGAAATTATCGAAGCCGGTCCAGGTGATCGCCGACAGGCAGAGCGAGCAGGGTTCGTGCGTGGCGAGGAAGATGGCGTCCTTGGTGTCGACGCGCTCGGCCTTCGGCATTTCATAGAATCGCTTCAGGCAGTGCACTTCGCCATGCCAGAGCGGATTCTCCGTCTCGTTGTTGGTTTCAGCGAGCACCAGCGAGCGGTCGCCCTTTCTCATGATCGCCGCGCCGAACAGCTTATTGCCGTGGGCGACGCCTTCGGCCGTCTTCGGCACGATGTCATGCTCGATGACGTCGAGCAGGCGGTCGATCAGCGAGACGTCGGCCATCATGCGGTCCCATCGGGAAGGTGGATCTCGTAGGCGTGCGAGAAATGGCACTCTTCGAGGTTGGAGCCGTCGCCGCCGCGATCGACGACGAGAAAATCCTGGGCCTCGCCGATCGGCGTCAGCACGCCGTGCCACAGATTGCGCGGATAGTTGACGCCTTGCCCGGGCGCGGTGATGAAGGCGTGCGGCTCGCCTGGACCTTCGTCGCCATCATGGCAGACGATGACCAGGAACGGCCGTGGCGACAGCGGGATGAAGGCCTGGCTGCCGAACGGGTGACGCTCGACCATGGTGAGCTTCAGCGGAAAATCGTAGGGCGCGCCCCGCACCATGGAGATCAGCACGCGCGCATTCGGCCCCAGCGCTTGCGCCGTGGCGAGGTCGTGATAACGCTCGGCCTTGCCGCCATTGATCGGGTAGTGATTGTCGCCGCCCATATCGATGACGTCGCCGAATTCGGCGAAGCTCTCGCGGGTCAGCGGCCGGGCGACAATGCGGCTCATGGCACGCGCTTCGCGATGCCGGCACCGCCAAGCTTGGCGTGCCGATTGACGTCCTTGTAGAGAAGATAGCGGAATTTGCCGGGCCCGCCGGCATAGCAGGCCTGCGGGCAGAAGGCGCGCAGCCACATATAGTCGCCGGCCTCGACCTCGACCCAGTCCTGGTTGAGGCGATAGACCGCCTTGCCTTCCAGCACATAGAGGCCGTGCTCCATGACATGGGTTTCGGCGAAGGGGATAACCGCGCCGGGCTCGAGCGTGACGACGGTGACATGCATGTCGTGGCGCATGTCTTCAGGATCGACGAAGCGCGTCGTCGCCCATCTGCCTTCGGTGCCGGGCATGGGCGTGGGCGCGATGTCCCTTTCGTTGGCAAAAAAGGCCTGCGGCGGATCGATGTCTTCAACGGCGTCGTAGGCCTTGCGGATCCAGTGGAAGCGGACAGCAGCACCACTCTCGTTGCGAACGGTCCATCCGCTGGCCGGCGGCAGGAAAGCAAAGCCACCCGGCTGCAGGACATGTTTCTCGCCAGCCAGCAAGACGCTCAGCTCGCCCTCGACCACGAACAAGACGCCCTCGGCGCCGGCATCCGGTTCCGGCCGGTCGCTGCCGCCGCCGGGCGCGACCTCGACGATATATTGCGAGAACGTCTCGGCGAAGCCGGACAATGGGCGCGACAGCACCCAGACTCGGGTTTTGTCCCAGAACGGCAAGGCGCTGGTGACGATGTCCTGCATCACGCCTCGGGGAATGACTGCATAGGCCTCGGTGAAGACGGCCCGGCCGGTCAGCAGCTCGCTCTGGCCGGGGTGGCCGCCATGCGGCGCGTAATAGGTTCGGTCGGCCATCTTGATCGTATCCATGAGTTCAAGCCTATTGCGGGAGCCAAAGCCCATTACGGAAGTAAGTCCTTGAGGCGAAGCAGCGCGATGCGCTCGACCTGTTTGCAAGCGGTGTCGAATTCGACGCCGCGGGTGTTGCCGCTGCGCGCCTCGAACTCCGCCAGGATTTCCACCTTGGTCTTGCCTTTCACCGCGATGATGAAGGGAAAGCCAAAGGACGTGACGTAGGCGGCATTGAGTTTTGAGAACAGCTCGCGCTCCTTATCGGTCAGTGCGTCGAGCCCGGCTGAAGCCTGCTCTCTGGCCGATTCCGCCGTCAGCCGCTTGGCCTGCGCCAATTTGCCGGCAAGGTCGGGGTGGGCGTTGAGCACGGAGAGCCGCTCGGCCTCGCTGGCGCCGCGAAAGACACGACACAGTGCATTATGGAGGCCGCCGGCGCTGTCATGCGCCGGGCCGAGCTCCAACTCGTAGGCGCGTTCGGCGATCCACGGCGAATGCTCGAACATCCCACCGAATGCCTGGACGAAGGCCTCGAACTCCATTTTCGACGGGCGCAGCGCCGGCCGCCGGAACGGATGGGTCTCCTGCCAGTGCCTGGCGATGTCGATGCGCCGCGCCAGCCATACCTTGTCGTGCGATTTGACGTAGTCGACAAAGCGCTTGAGCGCCGCGACCCGGCCCGGCCGGCCGACGAGACGGCAGTGCAGGCCGATATTCATCATGCGCGGCCGCCCTAGCTTCCCCTCGGCATAGAGCGTGTCGAAACTCTCCCTGAGATAGGCGAAGAACTGGTCGCCCGAGTTGAAGCCTTGCGGCGTCGCGAAGCGCATGTCGTTGGCGTCGAGCGTGTAGGGGATGATGAGTTGCGGCTTTGTCGACCCGTCCGGCCCATCATGCTCGAACCAGTAAGGCAGTTCGTCGTCATAGGTGTCCGACACATAGTCGAAGCCGCCTTCTTCCGCCGCCAGCCGCACAGTGTTGATCGACGTGCGGCCGGTGTACCAGCCGGTCGGCCGTGCCCCGGTCACCTCGTAGTGTAGCTGGATCGCCGCTTCCATGTCGCGGCGCTCGTCTTCCGGCGCATGGTCGCGATAGTCGATCCATTTCAGCCCGTGCGAGGCGATCTCCCAGCCGGCCTCCTGCATCGCCGCGACCTGGTCGGGCGAACGCGCCAGCGCTGTGGCGACGCCGTAGCAGGTGACCGGCACCTCAGCCTCGGTGAACAGGCGCAGCAATCGCCAGAAGCCGGCGCGCGCGCCATATTCGTAGATCGATTCCATATTCCAATGGCGCTGGCCAAGCCAGGGCGCGGCGCCGACGATCTCGGAGAGGAAAGCTTCCGAAGCCTTGTCGCCATGCAGGACGCAGTTCTCGCCACCTTCCTCGTAATTGACGACGAACTGCACCGCCACATGCGCCCCGCCAGGCCATTTCGGATCCGGCGGATTGGCGCCGTAGCCACGCATGTCTCGTTCGTAACGCATTGTCGCTCCTGCCGGATGGTGTGATCAGGATAGTCGAAAGGGCCGCTTGCGCATTCCCCCGAAATTTTTGAAAGTGTTTTTGCAGCACTCCGCTCGACCGGAACTTATGCATCGCCTTTAATTGGCGCACAATTCGTCAAACATGTTCGACGGTACCGGGCATGTTCGACTGTACCGGGAATGGGAGCAGCCAGTGGCGGAAACGTCGAAAGCCGAAGGCGGACGTCTGACGACCCATGTCCTCGACACCGCGACCGGCAGGCCGGCGGCAGGCCTGTCGATCGAGCTTTACAGCATCAACGGCGACATGCGGACGCATCTGAAGACGGCGGTCACCAATGCCGACGGCCGCTGTGACGCGCCGCTGCTTGCCAACGCGGAATTCCGCACCGGCGAATACGAGCTGGTCTTCGCGGCCGGCGACTATCTGCGCCGGCAGGGATTGAGGCTGCCGGATCCGGCCTTCCTCGACAGCGTGCCGATCCGCTTCGGCATGGCCGAGCCGGTGCACTATCATGTGCCACTGCTCATATCGCCTTACGGCTATTCGACCTATCGCGGGAGCTGATACATGGCCGGGCTCAAGACACGCAATGAGATACGCTTCATCCTCAATGGCGAGCACGTTGCGCTGACCAAGGTTGCGCCCGACGAGACCTTGCTCGACTGGCTACGGCTCGAGCGCTCGCTGCGCGGCACCAAGGAAGGCTGCGCCGAAGGCGATTGCGGTGCCTGCACCGTGCTGGTCGGAAGGCTCTCAGCCGGCCGGCTGGTCTATGAAAGCGTCAATGCCTGCATCCGCTTCCTCGGCTCGCTCGATGGCACTCATATCGTGACCGTCGAGCATCTGCGCGGTGACGGCGATAGGCTGCATCCCGTGCAGCAGGCGATGGTCGATTTCCACGGCTCGCAATGCGGCTTCTGCACGCCGGGCTTCGTCATGTCGCTTTACGCCCTGTGGATGCGGTCGCCGGAGCCGTCGGATGCGGCCATCGAAAAGGCACTGCAGGGCAATCTCTGCCGTTGCACCGGCTACGAGGCGATCGTTCGCGCCGCACGTGCCATCTCCAGCTACGGCAAGGCGGCAAAGGACCCGCTGGCAGCAGAGCGCAAGGCGATCGCCGAGAAGCTTGCGGCCATAAAAGACGGTGCGCGCATCGAGATCGGCGCCGGTAAGCAGCGGCTGGTCGTGCCGGCCAATGCCGACGATCTCGCTGCCGTGCTCGACAAGGAGCCGGGCGCCACCATCGTTGCCGGTTCGACCGATGTCGGCCTTTGGGTAACCAAGCATATGCGCGATATTGCGCCGGCGATTTTCATCGGCAATCTCGACGGTCTGTGCGGGATCTCCGAGGACAAGGGCGTCATCTCGATCGGCGCCGGCGTCACCTATACCGAGGCTTTCTCGACGCTGGCGAAACGCGTCCCGGCGCTCGGCCCGCTGTTCGATCGCATCGGCGGCGACCAGGTGCGCAATATGGGCACGATCGGCGGCAACATCGCCAACGGCTCGCCGATCGGCGACACGCCGCCGCCGCTGATCGCACTTGGTGCGCGGCTGACGCTGCGCCGCGGCAACAAGCGGCGGACCATCCCGCTCGAAGATTTTTTTATCGCCTATGGCAAGCAGGACCGGCAGCTGGGCGAATTCGTCGAGGCCGTGCATGTCCCGGTGCCAGGCAGAGACACCAAATTCGCCGTCTACAAGATCACCAAGCGCCGTGACGAGGACATCACCGCAGCACTTGGCGCGTTCCTGCTGACGCTGGCCAGGGATGGCACGGTGGCGGAGGTGCGTATCGCTTATGGCGGCATGGCGGCAACGCCCAAACGGGCTTTCGGCGTGGAAAAGGCGTTGCTCGGCAAGCCTTGGACCGAGGCGACAGTCGAGGCGGCGATGGCCGAATACGCCAGGGATTTCACCCCGCTGACCGACATGCGAGCGAGCGCCGAATACCGGGCGTTGGCGGCACGGAACCTGCTGTTGCGCTTCTTTGCCGAGACCAGCGGCACCAAGGCGCCGATCCAGGTTTCAAGATACGAGACGGCGTGATGACCAAACATGCCCCAAACCTCAAGGCGCAAAAAATCTCCGGTGGCGTTGCCACCGACCAGCGCCATGATTCCGCGCACAAGCATGTCCGCGGCACGGCCGTCTATATCGACGACATGCCGGAATCAGCCGGCACGCTGCATGGCTGCCTTGGGCTTTCGACGGCCACGCACGCCACCATCACCAGCATGGACCTGTCGGCGGTGCGCGCAGCCCCCGGCGTCGTCGATGTGCTGACGGCGAGCGACGTGCCGGGTGAAAACGACATTTCGCCGACCGGCCGTCACGACGAGCCGGTGCTGGCCGACGGCAAGGTGCAGTTCTTCGGCCAGCCGATCTTCTGCGTCATCGCCGAAACGCGCGAGCAGGCGCGCCGCGCCACAAGGCTGGCCAAGGTCGAATACAAGGAATTGTCCTTCGTCACCGACATCGGTGCACTTGATCCCCGCAAGGACAAGCTGGTCACGCCGCCGCTGACCTTGAAGCGTGGCGATGCCGCCGCCTCGATAAAAGCGGCGCCGCGCCGGCTGAAGGGAAAAATGCGCATCGGCGGGCAGGATCATTTTTATCTCGAAGGCCAGATCGCCATGGCCATTCCCGGCGAGGACCAGGACGTCACGATTTATTCCTCGACCCAGCATCCCAGCGAAATCCAGCACATGGTCAGCCATGCGCTCGGCGTGCCGAGCCATGCCGTCACGGTCGAGATCCGCCGCATGGGCGGCGGCTTCGGCGGCAAGGAAACGCAAGGCAACCAGTTTGCCGTATTGGCCGCTATCGCCGCGAAGAAACACCATCGTGCCGTCAAAATCCGGCCCGACCGCGACGACGACATGATCGCCACCGGCAAGCGCCACGACTTTCTGGTCGACTACGAGGTTGGCTTTGACGACGAGGGCAATATCCTCGGTGTCGATTTCATGTTCGCGGCGCGCTGTGGCTTTTCGGCGGACCTGTCCGGCCCGGTGACCGACCGCGCGCTGTTCCATTGCGACAACACTTATTTCTGGCCGGCGGTGCACGCGCAATCGGCGCCGCTCTACACCAACACCGTGTCGAACACCGCCTTCCGAGGCTTCGGCGGGCCGCAAGGCATGGTCGGCGCCGAGCGTGTCATCGAAGAGGTCGCCTTTGCCGTCGGCAAGGACCCGCTGGAGATTCGCAAGAAGAACTTTTATGGCACCAGCGACCGCAACGTCACGCCGTACCACCAGACGGTCGAGGACAACATCATCCACCGCATCGTCGCCGAGCTGGAGTCGAGTTGCGACTATGCGAGGCGCCGCCGCACGGTTCGTGCCTTCAACGCCAACAGTCGCTTCATCAAGCGTGGATTGGCGCTGACGCCGGTCAAGTTCGGCATCTCGTTCACCGCAACGCACTACAACCAGGCCGGCGCGCTGGTGCATGTCTACACCGATGGGTCGGTGCATCTGAACCACGGCGGCACCGAAATGGGGCAGGGCCTCTACGTCAAGGTGGCGCAGGTGGTCGCGGAAGAATTCCAGATCGACCTCGACCAGGTCAAGATCACCGCAACGACGACCGGCAAGGTCCCGAACACCTCGGCGACCGCCGCATCGTCCGGCTCCGATCTCAACGGCATGGCGGCGCAGAACGCAGCCCGGCAGATCAAGGAGCGGCTGACCAATTTCGCCGCCGAAAAATATCAGGTGCCGCGCGACCAGGTGCTGTTCCTGCCCAACCGGGTGCGCATCGGCAATCAGGAGATCGCCTTCGCCGACCTCGTCAGGCAGGCCTACATGGCCCGCATCCAGCTTTCTGCGGCGGGCTTCTACAAGACGCCGAAAATCCACTGGGATCGTGACAAGGGCGAGGGCCGTCCCTTCTACTATTTCGCCTATGGCGCCTCGTGCTCGGAAGTCTCGGTCGACACGCTGACCGGCGAATACATGGTTGAGCGCACCGACATACTGCACGAGACCGGCCGCTCGCTGAACCGCGCCATCGACCTCGGCCAGGTCGAGGGCGGCTTCATCCAGGGCATGGGCTGGCTGACGACGGAGGAACTGTGGTGGGACGATAAAGGCCGGCTGCGCACCCACGCACCGTCGACCTACAAAATCCCCTTGGCCTCGGACCGGCCGAAGATATTCAACGTGACTTTGGCCGATTGGCCGGAAGCGAGCGAGCCGACGGTCCACCGCTCCAAGGCGGTCGGCGAGCCGCCGCTCCCGCTC
The DNA here is from genome assembly GCF_003952585.1 of Mesorhizobium sp. M6A.T.Cr.TU.016.01.1.1. Classification (NCBI taxonomy): domain Bacteria; kingdom Pseudomonadati; phylum Pseudomonadota; class Alphaproteobacteria; order Hyphomicrobiales; family Phyllobacteriaceae; genus Mesorhizobium; species Mesorhizobium sp. M6A.T.Cr.TU.016.01.1.1. Next base: position 1,682,497 of record NZ_CP034452.1, on the reverse strand, counting down.
GGCATATCGGTGCTGCATGCGCTGTCGGATGCGGTGGCGAGCGTTGCCGACCACCGGATCTGTCCGCGCCTCGACCCACCGGCGACACCGGAGCGGGTGCTGATGGCGATCGAACGGCTGAAGGGTGAGGCCAAGGCCGGCACGTGAACCCTGCCTCGGAATCCCAGAAAGCGTGCAATTCAGGCCGAAAACTCTATATTTCCCGATAGGGAATGCGAATGATGAACGCGAAAGTGCAAAGCTTGAAAGCCTTTCTTGCGCGCGCCGGCCGGGTGGCCCTGGTCGAGGTGGCCGGAACAAAAGGCTCGACGCCACGCGAGAAGGGCGCCTTCATGCTCGTCTCGATCGCGGCGATTTTTGGCACGATCGGCGGCGGCCAACTCGAATATATGGCGATCGACAAGGCGCGGCAGATGCTTTTCTCCCCCCTTGAGGGGGAGATGGCCGCGGAGCGGCCAGAGGGGGTCGGTAGAGGGAGCGCGCGACCTAAAAAAATGTCGAGCACTGCCGCGGCGACCCCACCCGGCGGCTTCGCCGCCACCCTCCCCTCAAGGGGGAGGGATATCCGAGCCACCCTCGACATCCCGCTCGGACCGGAAATCGGCCAATGCTGCGGCGGCAGGGTCGAGGTGCTGATCCGGCTGGTCGATGCTGCGCTGGCGCAAGAGCTGGTTGCGGCGGCGGAAGCCGAGGAGGCGCAGTTGGCGCATGTCTACATCTTCGGCGGCGGTCATGTCGGCCAGGCGCTGGCATCGGCGGTGGCCTTGCTGCCGGTGCGTGTCGCCGTTGTCGAGACGCGGGCCGAGGCGCTGGATGGCATGCCGGACACGATCGAAACGAGCCTGACGCCTATGCCGGAGGCGATGGTGCGCGAGGCTCCGGCCGGGAGCGCCTTCGTCATTCTTACCCACGACCACGCGCTGGATTTCCTGATCGCCACTGAGGCGCTGAAGCGCCGGGATGCCGCCTATGTCGGCATGATCGGCTCGAAGACCAAAAAGGCGACATTCAGGAGCTGGTTCCTGAAGTCGGCGGACGGCAGCGAGGCGGAATTTGCTCGCCTCGTCTCGCCGATCGGCGGCGAAACGGTCAAGGACAAGCGACCGCAAGTGATTGCGGCCTTGGCGGCGGCCGAGATCATGACGGCGCTGGCCGCTCACGCCGTCGCACCAGCGGCTCCGCACCCCGCCTCTCGTGGCAAGGCGATGGCCGGCTGACGGCTAACATACTGCCGAGCTGCATTTTTCGTGCAGGCGCGCTTCCATAGCGTGCTGCTCAGATCGGCCGCTTCAGGCCCAGATGGTCGCGCAAGGTGCGGCCTTCGTACTCCGTGCGGAACAGGCCGCGCCGCTGCAATTCCGGCACGACGAGCGCGGCAAAGGCATCGAGTTCACCGGGAAACCAGGACGGCATGACGTTGAAGCCGTCAGCGGCGCCGCCCTCGAAGCGTGCCTCGAGCTCGTCGGCGATCTGAGCCGGCGTGCCGACGACGCGCCAGTGGCCGCGCGCGCCGGCGAAGTGGCGCGCAAGCTGGCGAATGGAGAGCTTGTCCCGGCGCGACTGATCGACGACGAGAGCTTGCCGGCTCTGCATGCCTTCGCTGGCCGGCAGCTCCGGCAATGGTCCATCGATGGGATAGCGCCACAGATCGGAAATGCTGAGATAGCTGGAAAGCAGCGCGATGCCGACATCGTCGGGGATCAACTCCTGCAATTCCTCGTATTTTTCCTGCGCTTCAGCCTCGGTTGCCGCCACGATCGGTGCGACGCCCGGCATGATCTTGATATCATCAGGCTCGCGCCCATAGGTCGCCAGGCGACCCTTGAGATCCTCGTAGAAGGATTTCGCCTCCTCGAATGTCTGCGCCGCTGTGAACACGACGTCGGCGGTGCGGGCGGCAAGGTCCCGGCCAACGTCCGAGGCGCCGGCCTGAACCATCACTGGCGCGCCCTGGGGGGAGCGCGGCAGGTTGAGCGGGTCGCGAACCGAAAAGCTCTGGCCGTCGTGACCGGATCCGGAAGCCCCATCGAGCTTGCCGTGCCAAAGTCCGGTGACGACTTCGGCGAATTCACGCGCGCGCTCATAGCGATCGGCGTGCGGGCGCAGGCCGGTCGAGCCGAAATTGGCGGCTTCGATGTGGCTGGCGGAGGTAACCAGGTTCCAGCCGGCTCGGCCGCCGCTCAGATGGTCGAGCGACAAGAAGGTCCGCGCCAGCCCGTAAGGCTCGTTGTAGCTCGTCGATGCCGTGGAGACGAGACCGATGTGGCTGGTCTGGACTGCGAGAGCCGAAAGCAGGCTGATCGGCTCGAAGCCGATCGAGCGCGAGGTCTGGCTAGCGATATTGACATTGGCCTCGCGCACGCCGGCAGCGTCCTCGCAGAAGATCATGTCAAACTTCGCCGCCTCCGCCGTCCGCGCCAGCTGGATGTAATGGTCGATATCTACACCCGCCGTCACATGCGCCTGCGGATGGCGCCAGGCCGCGATATGGTGGCCTGTTGCCCACAGAAAGGCGCCAAGCTTCATCTGACGTCGATGGGCGGTCATAGTTCATCTCTCCCAGCAAGTCCGAGATCGGAGCGAAGCGTCGCGCCGGGATAATCCGATCGAAGAAGGCCGCGGCGACGAAGCTCCGGCAGCACGAGGTCGACGAACTCGTCGAACACAGCCTCAACCGGCGGCATGACTATGTTGAAACCGTCGCAGCTTTTTGATCGGAAGGGCTCTTCGAGCCTGTCCGCGATAATCTCCGGCCCAGCGGCCGTTTCAGCACCAGGCGCGACGTTCATCAGCGCCTTTATCGCGTCCGGACTGCGCCCGACCGCAAGCGCGCGGCGCTTCAGATCATCAGCGTTCGCGCCCGCTGGCTCGTCAAGCAGGATGACATCGGCGAAGCGGGCGGCGATGTCCATGTCAGCCTCCGACAGGCCAGACATGACGAGCACCGGCATATCCTGCGGCGAGCGTGCAACGTTCAGCGGTCCGCGCACAGAGAAAAACTCTCCCTTGTGGTCGAGCAGGTGCATCTTTTCGGGATCGAAGAAGCGGCCGCCGCTTTTGTCGAACAGCAGGGCATCCGTATCCCAACCTTGCCACAAGCCCTGCACGATGCCGATGAATTCCTCCGCACGTCGGCGGAAGTCGTCGCCGGAAAACCCCTCTGGCCGGCTGAAATTGGCTGCCTCGCGCGGATTGGGGACCATGCTAGCGTTCCAGCCGGCGCGGCCGTGGCTGATGATGTCGAGCGAGGCAAAACGGCGCGCCAGATTGTAGGGTTGATGCGCGACGGTCGAGGCCGCGGCGACGAGGCCGATCCTGCTGGTCACCGTCGCCAGCGCCGCCAGCAGGGTAGTCGCTTCGAAGGGCACTTGCCGGTTCGGCGCGTCGCCGCGTGCAACCAGCTCGGAATCGGCAAGAACCACCATGTCCAAGCCGGCTGCTTCGGCCTTTTGCACGAACCGGGCCAGAAGGCTGAAATCCGGGCCGGCGTCGGACGGATGGGAAGGCGCGGCTTCCGGAACCAGTGAAACGGCAAGATGCATTGTGGCGCCGTCGGCCATCGGTCTTCCCTGGTGAGTGAGATTCCGCAGGAATTATCTTCACCAGCTGGACGGAAAGCAACCGGCCAGCCACGCATCATTTGCCGGCCAGAATATCCTTGATCAGCCGCTGACAGCGCTCGGCCATGAAGTCGAGCAACAGCCGCACCTTCGGGTCCTGCAGCTTCTTGTGCGGATAGACGGCGGCGAACTGCACCGGCGTCGGCGGCGTGTCGGACAGGATCACCTTCAGCCGCTGGTCGCGGATGAACGGCTCGACCTCGAATCGCGGCTTGTTGATGATGCCGCGGCCGGACAGCGCCCAGCCGGTCAGCACGTCGCCATCGTCCGTGTCATAGGGTCCGTGCACTTCGAATTTCCGCGGGCCGTCGGCCGTCTGCAGCGTCCAGACGTATTCGCGCGCGCCGGAATAGCGCAGCATCAGGCAGTCGTGCTTCTTGCCGATCAATTCCTGCGGCTCGGTCGGCTCGCCACGCGCCTCCAGATACTTCGGTGCCGCCACCAGCACCCGTTCGCACTCCATGATGCCGCGCATCCTGAGGCTGGAATCTTCGATGATGCCCAGCCGGAAGGCGACGTCGATGCCTTCCTTCATAATGTCGACATTGTGGTCTGAAAGTCTCAACCGAACCTCGATATCAGGATATTTGTCGTGGAAATCGGGGATGCCCGACGCCACCAGCCGGCGGCCGAGGCCGAGCGGCGCTGTCACTTTTATGGTGCCGCGCGGCTGGCCGGATAAGGCGCTGACCGCAGCCTCCGCCTCGGTGACCGCCTCCAGCACCTGCTTGGCGCCGGAGTAGAACACGGTGCCGTGCTCGGTCGGCATCAGCTGCCGGGTCGTGCGGTTGAACAGCCTGACACCAAGATGCTTCTCGAGCTCCTTGATGCGGTTGGAGGCGACCGCCGGCGAGATGCGCATGTCGCGGCCCGCCGCCGACAAATTGCCGAGTTCGACGACGCGGACGAAGACGGCGATGTTGTCGAGGTAGGCCATGCGGGTTTCGGGGCTCTCATGCAGCTGCGTGTAACGAGCCTAGTATTTTCCAATTTTTTTTGAAAGTCATCGTGCAGCTCGGCCCTTTCCGTTTGCGCTCCAGCCCGTAAAGTCACCCAATCGGCAGGGACGACCTTTCAATGATGGATTTCGCGATTTTCTGGGACTGGCTGAGCTTCGCCGTGCGTTGGCTGCATGTCGTCACCGGCATCGCCTGGATCGGCTCATCCTTCTATTTCGTCGCGCTCGATCTCGGCCTGCGCCAGCGTCCGGGCATGCCCGCCGGCGCCTTCGGCGAGGAATGGCAGGTGCATGGCGGCGGCTTCTATCACGTGCAGAAATATCTGGTGGCGCCGGCCGAGATGCCTGAGCACCTGACTTGGTTCAAATGGGAATCCTACGCCACCTGGCTGTCGGGCTTCGCCATGCTGTGCGTCGTCTACTATGCCGGGGCGGACCTGTTCCTGATCGATCCCAATGTCCTCGCCATGTCGGTGCCTACAGGCATCTTGCTGTCGCTGGCGACGATCGGCGTCGGCTGGGTGGTCTATGATCTCTTGTGCCGCTCGCCGCTCGGCAAAAGCGACACCGGCCTGATGCTGGTGCTCTACGCCGTGCTGGTGTTCATCGCCTGGGGTCTTACCCATTTGTTCACCGGCCGCGCCGCCTTCCTGCATCTTGGCGCCATCACAGCGACGATCATGTCGGCCAACGTCTTCATGGTCATCATCCCGAACCAGAAGATCGTCGTCGCCGACCTGATAGCCGGCCGCAAGCCCGACCCGAAATACGGCAAGATCGCCAAGCAGCGCTCGCTGCACAACAATTACCTGACCCTGCCTGTTTTGTTCCTCATGCTGTCGAACCACTACCCGCTGGCCTTCGGCACTGAGTTCAACTGGGTGATCGCCTCGCTGGTGTTCATCATCGGCGTGCTGATCCGGCATTATTTCAACACCATGCATGCGCGCAAGGGCAACCCGACCTGGACTTGGCTGGCTGCCGCCGTCCTGTTCGTCGTCATCATGTGGCTGTCGACGGTGCCGAAAGTGCTGACCGGCGAAGCCAAGGCGTCCTCGGCGGCACAAATCTATGTCGCCTCGGCGCATTTTCCCGCCGTGCGCGACACAGTGCTTGGCCGCTGCTCGATGTGTCATGCGCAGGAGCCGTCCTACGAGGGCATCTATCACGCGCCAAAAGGTGTGATGCTCGACACGGACGCCGATATCGCCGAGCAAGCCCGCGAGATCTACCTGCAGGCCGGCCGCAGCCACGCCATGCCGCCCGCCAACGTCACGCAGATTACCGACAAGGAACGGGCACTGCTGGTGGCATGGTTCGAGGAGGCGGAGAAATAAGCATGATCAGCACACTCCTGCGCGGCCGCACACTGTCCTTTCTGCGCTGGCCTGAGACCGTCGACGACCATCCCGCCTGGCGCTACGAGGAGGACGGCGGCCTGCTGATCCGCGACGGCAGGATCGCAGCCGCCGGCACCTATGCCGAGGTCGAGAAAAAGGCTGATGAAGGCGCAAAAAAGATCGATCACCGCCCACATCTGCTGCTGCCGGGCTTCATCGACGCGCATGCGCATTTTCCGCAGATGCAGGTCATCGCCTCCCATGGCGCGGAACTGCTCGACTGGCTGAACACCTATACTTTTCCTGAGGAAACCAAATTCCAGAACGCCCAGCATGGCCGCCGCATTGCCAGGCTGTTTCTCGATGAGGTGGTGCGTCACGGCACGACGACAGTCGCCGCCTATTGCTCGGTCCACAGGGAGTCCGCCGAAGCGTTCTTCGCCGAGTCGCATGACCGCAACATGCTCAACATCGCCGGCAAGGTGATGATGGACCGTAACGCGCCGGAGGGTGTGCTCGATACAGCGCAATCGGCTTATGACGATAGCAAGGCGCTGATCGCCGATTGGCACGGCAAGGGACGCCAGCATTATGCCATCACGCCGCGCTTCGCCATCACCTCGTCGCATGAGCAGTTGGAAATGGCGGGCGCGCTCTGCCGCGAATATCCTGATCTGCACATGCAGACGCACCTGTCGGAAAACCACGCCGAGATTGCCTTTACGCTGCAGCTCCATCCAAAGGCGCGCGACTATACCGACGTCTACGAGCACTACGGGCTGCTCGGGCGCAAAAGCTTGTTCGGCCACTGCATTCATCTGTCGGAACGCGAGGCGGATTCGCTTTCGGATTCAGGCTCGGTGGTGGTGTTCTGCCCGACCTCGAACCTGTTTCTCGGCTCGGGCCTGTTCGATTATCAGCGCTACCGCACGCGAGACAAAGCTCTCCGCATCGCGGCCGCCACCGATGTCGGCGGCGGCACCAATTACTCGATGCTGCGCACCATGGACGAGGGCTACAAGGTGATCGCGCTGAACGGCGAAAAACTCAACCCGTTCCAGTCGTTCTGGCAGCTCACCCGCGGCAATGCCGAGGCGCTGTCGGTCGTGGAAAGAATCGGCACGCTGGACCAAGGCAGCGATGCCGATATCATCGTGCTCGACGCCCGCGCCACGCCGGCGATGCGGCTGCGGATGGAGACGGCGGACACGCTGGCGGAGGAATTGTTTATGCTGCAGACGCTCGGCGACGACCGCGCCGTGCGCGAAGTCTATGTCGCCGGGCGGGCGGCGAAGAGCGATATGGCGGTTTAGCTATCCCGCACGTTCCGTCTTGACCGGGCGGCAGCCATCGGTCAAAGCCTGCAGCGAAGTTGACAGGGGAACGACATGGCCGTTGCGGACGACATCGCTCTGATCAAGAAACAGGAAGCCACGCTTGTCTTCCCCATCTTCGACGAGGCTGTCGCCTTCAAGATCGGCTCGGCGATCCGCGACCGGGCGCTAGCCGAAGACCTGCCGATCATCGTCGACATCAGGACCTTCGACCGGCCGCTGTTCTATGCAGCGATGCCAGGCTCGAATGCCTCCAATCCGGACTGGGCGCGGCGCAAGACCAACGTCGTGCGCCGGTTTTTGAGAAGCACCTACCGCATGGTGCTGGAGCAGCAGCGTCCCGACCGCAGCTTCAAACCCGGTGAGGGGCTCGACATATCAGACTATGTGCTGGCCGGTGGCGGCTTTCCCATAACGGTCAAAGGTGCCGGCGTGATCGGTGTGATCGCGGTCTCGGGCTTGCCGGAGCGCGAGGATCACGGCGTCGTCGTCGATGCGCTTTGCGCCCACCTAGGTATCGATGCGCGCGAGCTTGCGTTGCCGCCGGAAGCAAAATCTTGACGTTGGCGGCGCCCCTCATCCGCCTGCCGGCACCTTCTCCCCGCATAGTGACGGGGAGAAGGGAAGCGCTCCAACGCTGGCGACCCCCTCTCCCCGTCTCTATACGGGGAGAGGGTAAGGATTGTCCGAACCGGATAGATAGGTAACAGAATGGACCGATTGCATGGGTGACAGTTTTCTTGTCCGCCGGGAGGACCGGCGATGGTTTGGCAAGAGACTGGCATCATGGACGAGCGGCTTCGGTTTGTTGTGGAGTGCCTGGCGGGTGAGGAGACGATGAGCGAGCTTTGTGTGGCCTACGGCGTATCGCGCAAGACCGGCTACAAATGGCTTGGTCGCTATCGCGCGCTCGGCCCGGAAGGCCTGCATGATCTGCCGCGGGCGCCGCTCAATCATGGCCGAGCGACGGCCCTGGATCTGGTGGAGCGGATCGTTGCGGCCAAGGAGACGCACCCGCTGTGGGGCCCGAAGAAGATCATGGCGCGGCTCAAGCGCACCGCTCCCGAGCTGCTGTGGCCGTCGGCCTCGACGGCTGGTGCGATCCTTGCGCGGCACGGGCTTGTCAGCGTCCGCAAGCGGGCACGGCTGCGGGCCTGTGGCAACGGACCATGGCCGCAAGCCGAGGAGCCGAACGCGGTATGGACGGGCGATCACAAGGGCTGGTTCCGGACCCGTGACGGGTGGCGCTGCGAACCGTTGACGGTGATGGATGCGTCGAGCCGCTACCTTTTGGCGCTCGAAGCGACGGGCTCGACGGCGGACGATGAGGCCTGGCCGGTATTCGAGCGGCTGTTTGAGGAGCATGGTCTGCCAGATCGGCTCAGAAGCGACAATGGCCCGCCTTTCGCATCGGCCGGCGTCACCGGGCTGACGCCGCTTTCGGTGCGCTTCATCAAGCTCGGCATCACGCTGGAGCGGATCGCGCCCGGCAAGCCGCAGCAGAACGGGCGCCACGAGCGCTTCCACCTGACCATGCTGCCGCTGGCCAAGACGCCGGAGGCCGACAGAATGGCCCAGAGCCAGGCCTTCGAGGCCTTCCGGCGCAGCTACAATGAGGAGCGTCCGCATGAGGCGCTGGCCATGGACACCCCGGCGCAGCATTACCGCGCCTCGCCGCGCGCCATGCCCGCGACACCGCCCGAGCCCGACTATCCGGCCGAGGCGGCGGTGCGCAGCGTGCGTCACAACGGCGAGATCAGGTGGAATGGCGGCTTCATCTACGTTTCCAAGACGCTGGCCGGCGAAGCGGTCGCCGCCGCAGAGACCGAGGATGGTGAATGGGCGCTCAGCTTCCATGCCCATCCGCTCGGCATCCTCGACACCAGGCGCATGAAACTTGTCCGCCGCAGCGCCGCGCCAACCAGACCGCTTGGCGCTGCGGCCGACAGCACAGGGGGAAAACTGTAACCCATGTATCCGGTTCAAAGTGTTACCCATCTATCAACTGGACAGGATGAGGGGCAGCGGCAGCGGTGGGAAAACTGCATCGACGTTGGTGCCGGCGCAGTATGACCGTGCTCGACCCGAAACCCTTCCTCATATCGATCTTCAATGCCGCCGTTACCGCAGCCGATCCCCAGAGGACCATCAGGGATCATCTGCCGGCAATGCCGAAACGCCGCACCATCGTCATCGGCGCCGGAAAAGGCTCAGCGCAGATGGCGGCGGCCTTCGAAAAAGTATGGGACGGGCCGATCGAAGGGCTGGTCGTCACCCGCTACGGCTATGGCGCGACCTGCCAGCGCATCGAGATCATCGAGGCGGCGCATCCGGTGCCGGACGCCGCCGGCCTCGAAGCCTCGCGCCGGCTGCTCGAAAAGGTGCAGGGGCTGACCGCGGACGATCTGGTCGTGGCGCTTATCTCGGGTGGCGGCTCGGCGCTGCTGCCGTCGCCTGCTGGAGGTCTGACGCTGGCCGACGAGATCGCCGTCAACGAGGCGCTGCTCGCCTCCGGCGCGCCGATCGCCGCAATGAACACCATCCGCAAGCATGTATCCACGATCAAGGGCGGCAGGCTGGCGGCGGCAGCATATCCCGCCAAGGTGGTGTCGCTGGTCGTCTCCGACATTCCGGGCGACAATCCGGCGCTGGTCGCTTCCGGCCCGACCGTTCCCGATTCCGGCAGCCGCGAAGACGCATTGGCGTCGATCGCCGCCTATGACATGAGACTGCCGGCCGCGGTGATGGCGCATATCAATTCGCCGGCCGCAGAGGCGCCGCACGCCGACGATCCGCGTTTTTCGCGCAATGAAGTGCATCTGATCGCCTCGGCCGGCGTGTCGCTGGAAGCGGCTGCGGCCGAAGCCAGACGCCAAGGCATCGAAGCGGTCATCATCTCCGATTCCATCGAGGGCGAGGCGCGCGAGGTGGGCGGCGTCCACGCCGCGATCGCGCGTGAAGTTGCGACGCGCAACCGGCCTTTCCCAAAGCCGGTGCTGATCCTGTCGGGCGGCGAGACGACAGTGACCGTGCGCACAAAAGGCAAGGGCGGCCGCAACAGCGAGTTTCTGCTCGCCTTCGCCATAGGCATCAGCGGCATGGATGGCATCCATGCACTGGCCGCCGATACCGACGGCATCGACGGTTCGGAAGACAATGCCGGCGCCTTTGCCGACGGTTCGACTGTGGCGCGGATGCGGGCGGCAGGCGTCGATGCCAAGGCGATGCTTGCCGGCAACAATGCCTGGACGGCATTCAAGGCTATTGGCGATCTTTTCGTGCCCGGCCCGACCGGGACGAACGTCAATGATCTCCGGGCGATACTGATCAGGTAGGTTCAGGCGGCCATCAGCGTCTTCACCGCCTTCATATCCTTCAGGAACCGCTCGCGTTCGGCCTGTTTGTCCGCCGGCTCGCGGATACGCAGGATGAAGGACGGATGGATCGTGACGAACACACGCAGGCCATCCTCGCGCTCCACGACCGCGCCGCGCATCTTCATGATCGGCACGACTTTACCGAGCAGTGACTGCGCCGCCGTTGCGCCGAGCGCCACAGCCAGATTGGGTTTTACCAGATCGAGCTCTTTGTCGAGCCACCAGCGGCAGGCCTGCACCTCGCCGGCATTCGGCTTGGAGTGGATGCGCCGCTTGCCGCGCGGCTCGAATTTGAAATGCTTGACCGCGTTGGTGACATAGACTTTCAGCCGGTCGACGCCGGCTTCGTCCAGGATTGCGTCGAAGACCTTGCCAGCAGGCCCGACGAAAGGTTTGCCAGCCAGATCCTCCTGGTCGCCGGGCTGTTCGCCGACGAAAATCACCTTGGCCTTATCAGGGCCTTCGCCGAACACGATCTGTGTCGCATTGCGCCACAGCGAACATCGGCGGCAGGCTTTCGCCACTTCGCTGAGTTCGGGAATGGTGCTTGCGCCGTCGTCTTCCGCCGTCTCAGGCAATTCAGGCTTCGGCCAGCGTCTTGCCTGCACCTTGGCGTGGTGCGGCGTGGGATTTGTCTGCATCCTGGCGATCATGGCTGATGCGGCCTTCGTCCGCTGCTGCGATCAGATGCGGAATGAGCGAGGCCCCGGAAAGGTTCCTTGAAATAACCCGGACCGGGCTTCGCCGGGAGAATGTCGGGCGATGCGATCGCCTCACACCTCGTGCAGATAGAGATGATAATCCAGTTCACTGACCGTGCGCGCCACGCGCAGATATTCGGATTGCTTGATCGCCACGAACGTCCGGTGCAGGTCTTCGCCCAGTGCGCCTTTGAGGAATGTCGAAGCCCTCGCCGCCTCGATCGCGGCGCGCCAGTCTACCGGCATCGTCGTGCGCGTGATTGCCGACTCGTAGCCGTTGCCGATGGTTTCGGGGCCGGGATCGAGGCCCTCGTCGAGACCCCTCGTGATGCCGGCCAGCACCGTTGCCGCGACCAGATAGGGATTGGCGTCGACGCCCGACGGCCGGTGCTCGATGCGCCGGTTTTTGGCATCACCCGCAGGCACGCGCAGCGCCACCGAGCGGTTGTTGACGCCCCAGCTCGGCGCTACCGGCGCATAGGATTGCGAGACGAAGCGACGCCATGAATTGGCGTGCGGTGCGAACACCAGCATTGATTCCGCCATGGTCTGGATGAGGCCGCCCAGTCCGCGCAGCAGCGGTAAGGACCAAGTCTCGCCACTGGCTTCAGCGAAGACGTTCTTGCCGGCCTTGTCCTGCAGCGAAACATGGAAATGCATGCCGGAGCCGGCATATTTCTCGATCGGCTTGGCCATGAAGCAAGCGGTGACGCCGTGGCGGCGCGCCTGCGCCCGCACCAGCCGCTTCAGCATGACGAGATCGTCGGCCGCCCGCATCACATCCTGGCGATAGTTCAGCGTCAGCTCGTATTGGCCGGGCGCATATTCGGAAATGACCGTCTCGGCCGGGATGCCTTGCACCTTGGCCGCGGCATAGATGTCGGAAAACAGCGGCTCCATACCGTGTAGGTGGTCGACGGAATAGACTTCGGTCTTGGCCGAACGTCGGCCGTCGAGCACCGCGTTCGCCGGCTGCACCTTGCCGTCGGCGTCGCGCTCGTTGGCGAGCAGGAAGAATTCGAGCTCGAAGGCGCCGGCCGGATGCAGGCCCTTGGCTGCCAATATCTCCACCTGACGGGCAAGCGCCAGCCGCGGGTCGGAGGACATGGGCTGACCGTCGAGATGATACATCGCCATCAGCACCTGGCCGCGCGGCGGCTGTGTACCGAACAGCGGCACCAGCGTGCCGGGGATCGGCCATGCCCGCAGGTCGCCGTCGCCGGTCGTCCAGATCAGCCCGGTCTCGTGAACGTCCTCGCCGGTGATATCGAGACCGAGGATGGATATCGGCATGTGCCGGCCGCCCTCGAAGATGCTCATCAACTCGTGCCGGCGCACGATCTTGCCGCGACCGACGCCATTGGCGTCTGTCAGCACGATGTCGAACGCTTCGATCTCGGGATGGGCGTCGAGAAAGGTTTGCGCCTCGGCGAGCGTCGAGCCAGAAGGGGAGGCGATGATGGCGTTCAAAGTTTGCTTGTGCGCTTCTCTCATGCGCTAGCTTGTCTCATGCCGCGAGCCTTGCCGCAACCGCGCCGAAGGCGGTGATCAGGCGGTTGACCTGGGTAGCGCTGGTCGCCGGCGAGATCAGCATCATGTTGTGGAACGGCGCGATCAGCACGCCGCGGTTGACCAGCGCGACATGGATCGCCGCTTCGAGCTCCGGCGCATGCGCTGTTTCCGCCTCGCCGCCATTCCTCAGCGGACCGGGTGCGCAGATGAACTCGACGCGCGCACCGACTCGGGCGACATGCCAGGGCAGGCGGTAGCGGTCGATGACAGCGGTCAGCCCGGCGTCGAGCCGCCGCGCCAGATGGTCCATATGATCATAGTTCTCTTCGGTCATCACTTCTTCCAGCGTGGCACGCATCGCCGCGAATTGCAGCGGATTGGCCGAGAGCGTCGTGCCCATGCCGGAATAACCGGGCTGTTTCTGGCTATTATAGGCAGCATAGCGCGCGGCGACGTTTTCGTTCATGCCCCACACGCTGGCCGGCACACCGCCGGCGATCGGCTTGCCGAGCACGAACAGGTCCGGCTCCAAGCCGTGTTTCGCCGTATAGCCGCCGGGACCGGTCGAGATCGTGTGCGTTTCGTCGATCAGAAGCAGGGTGCCGGCTGCGCGGGTGAGGCGTCGCAGCGCGTCGTGGAAGCCGGGATCGGGCAGCACCATGCAGGAGTTGGTCAGCACCGGCTCGGTGATGACGCAGGCGATATCCCCGTCCCGGAGCGCGGCCTCAAGTGCCGGCAGATCATTGAACTCGATGACGTCGGTTGCCCGCGTCAGGTCGCGGAATTCGCCGCCCAGTCCAGGCCGGTTGCCCGGTTTGCCGTCGACCAGCCGCACCATCGTCTCGTCGACCGAGCCGTGATAGCAGCCGTTGAAGACCAGGATCTTTTCCCGGCCGGTGATGGCGCGGGCGACGCGCAGCGCAAAGCGGTTGGCGTCGGTTGCCGTCGTCGCGATCTGCCAGAACGGTAGGCCGAAACGCTGTTGCAGCAGCGGGCCGATGGCGAGTGCATCCTCCGAAGGCAGCATGTAGGTGAGGCCGCGTCCAGCCTGCCGGCGGATGGCGCGGGCGACCGGCGGCGGCGAATGGCCGAACATCGAGCCGGTATCGCCGAGGCAGAAATCGTCGAGCCTGTTGCCGTCGATATCGGTGATGGTGGCGCCCTTTGCGCTGCCGACCAGGATCGGGAATGGCGTCGGCCAGTCGTTCATCCAGTGCATCGGCACGCCGCCGAAGAAGCCCCGCAGACCATTGCCGGCCTTCGCTGCCGATTTTGGCCGTGCCTTGCGGAAGGCTTCGGCCTCGGTCTCGCGCAGATCGGCGATGCGGGCAGTGCTGATGCCGCCGACGGATGTCTTTGAATGGTCGATTGTATGCATGAAGGCCCCTCTCGTACGTCACTCTAGCCAATCGGCATCCGGAACCGCAATTGGCCGCGCGGCCGCCCTGCATTGGTTCAGCGATCGCGGTGAAGAGGACTGGAGCTTGACCTCAGGGCATCATCGAGCATCAATGCCGATGGGGTTTGTGGCTAGGGGAACAAAAGATGCGGACGATCTTCTGTGTAACAACGCTGCTGTTGTCGGCCGGCGCGGCTTCCGCCAGCGGCGGCATCTGGTGCTCCGTCGATGATAATGCGGCGGTGAAATTCGAGGTCGAAGCCGGCGTCACCAGAGGCATGGGCGGTCCAACGTTCAATTTCCGCGGCGACCTCGAAATTCTTGGCAGGCCCGTTGGCGACGATCTGCGCAAGACCATGTTCGAGGATTCCAACCTCACGCAATACTGGCTCGACGGCAAGGAACTGCGGCTGCTCGTCTATCGTGAGCACGAGGTCGCAAACACCTATAGCTCAGTCGAACTGACGATCCTGACCAAGGCCAGCGAGGAAGGCGTCTATGACGGGCGCTATTCGCTTGCCATCTATGACGGCGCGGCTGCCGCGGACAAAGACGGCAAGCCTGTCGAATTGACCGGCAAGGTCTCCTGCGGGGCCGAGTAGAACTCCCGGCTAGTTATGCCGAAATATCGATAACGCCGCAGTCGCCGGCCGCACTGCCGAAGGCGACGCGCCGCTCTTGCCTGTCCCACATCATCGAGGTGATGGCGCCCTTGCCCGGCCGGCGCAACAGCACTTCCTTGGCGTCGGTGAAGCGCACGGCCATTACCATGCCGTCGTCATAGCCGACGGCGACGACGTCCTGGCTTGGATGGCAAGCGACCGAGGTCACCATGGCGTTGCCGCGCGTGCCGAGCTCCAGCGGCGCTTTGCCCATCGGCCCGTCCTTGCCCGAAAACGGCCAGACGATCGCCGCCGGCGCGCCGGAACTGGCCAGCCATTTTCCCTTGGCGCTCCACGACAGGCTTTTGACCTTGCCGGGATAGCCGCTCATGCGCATGTGCTTGCCGTCGGCCAGCTTCCAGCCATGCAGCGCGTTTTCCTGCATGGTGGTGACGAGGAAGGCGCCGTCCGGCGAGAAGGTGATGCCGGTGTGGGCGCCGGCCCATTCGAGCTCGACAGGCTTGCCGTCGGCCGCCGGGAAATGCAGCGTCGCGCCATTATAGCGGGCAACGCCAAAGCGCATCCCCCTGGGCGAGAACGCTAGCCCCTCGACCGAACGCGGATGCGCAAATTCCCTGGCCTTGCCGTCGGCGAAACGCACGAAGGCGATCTTGCCCGAGGCGTAGGCAATGGCGCCTTGCGGCCCGGCAGCGACGCTGGTGATCCATTTTTTGCCGGCGCTTGCCAGTTCCGCCGCATTGCCGCCGGCGGTGACGGCAAAGACCTTGCCGTCCTCGCCGCCGGTGATCAGCCGGTCGTTGGCCGCGTCGTGGAAGGCCGCGAGCAAGCCGTCATTGGCCTGCACAGTCTTGTGGCCATGGTCGAGCCGATGGATGGTGCCGTCGGCCAGGGCAAAGTGCGGCACGTCGTCAAGGAAGACGGCGGCGATGCAATGGCCATCGAGATCAAGCGGGGCGACTGTGGGCATGCGAGCTGTTCCATTAGAGATCGTTGTGGTCGCCTTGCCGCCGCAGAGGAATCGTTAGCGTGGCTAGGTGCGACGCGACCTTCTCCCCTTGTGGGAGAAGGTGGATTGGCGCGCAGCGCCAAGACGGTTGAGGGGTGCTGGACGAAACGCCGTCAGTGCCAAGCTGGAACACCCCTCATCCGACCGAGCTTCGCTCGGCCACCTTCTCCCACAAGGGGAGAAGGAAAGAAGGTGCAGCGCTATCGTTATAAGGTTTGGAAATCAAGCGGCCTGGCAGGCGTCAAAACTCTTCTTCAGCCGCTCGGCATCGAGCTCGCGGCCGATGAACACCAGCCGGCTCTCGTGCTTCTCGCCGTCCTTCCAGGCGCGCTGGTGGTCGCCCTCGATGATCATGTGCACGCCCTGGATGACATAGCGCTCATCATCGCCCTTGAGCGCGATGATGCCTTTTAGCCGCAGGATGTTCGGGCCTTCCATCTGGGTGATCTTCTCGATCCACGGGAAGAATTTCTTCGGGTCCATCTCGCCGCCGCGCAACGACACCGATTGCACCGTCACGTCATGAATATCGGACGGGTGCGCGTGATGATGGTGGTCATGCCCGTCATGATCATGGTGATGATGGCCGTCATGGTCATGATGGTCGTGGTCATGGTCGTCATGCGCCTCGAGGAAATGCGGGTCGTTCTCCAGCGCCCGCGAGAGATCGAAGGCGCCGCGGTCGAGCACTTCCGACAACGCCAGGCCGGCGCGTGTGGTGCGATGGATCCTGGCCGCCGGGTTGATCGCGCGGATCGTCGCCTCGACCTTGCCCAGTTCCTCCGGCGTGACGAGATCGGTCTTGTTGAGCACGACGACATCGGCAAAGGCGATCTGGTCCTCGGCTTCACGGGAATCCTTCAGCCGCAACGGCAGGTGCTTGGCGTCGACCAGCGCCACCACTGCGTCGAGCCTGGTCTTGGAGCGCACATCATCGTCCATGAAGAAGGTCTGCGCCACCGGCACCGGATCGGCGAGGCCAGTCGTCTCGATCACGATGGCGTCGAAACGGCCCGGCCGGCGCATCAGGCCTTCGACGACGCGGATCAGGTCGCCGCGCACCGTGCAGCAGACGCAGCCATTGTTCATCTCGTAGATTTCCTCGTCGGATTCCACGATCAGCTCGTTGTCGATGCCGATCTCGCCGAATTCATTGACGATGACGGCGTAGCGCTTGCCGTGGTTTTCCGAAAGGATGCGGTTGAGCAGCGTGGTCTTGCCGGCGCCGAGATAGCCGGTGAGAACGGTTACGGGGATCTGCGTCGTCTGTGCATCGCTCATGTTGGGCCTCGAAAAGGATTGTTGGCTCCATATAGGATGTGCGCCTCGCTTTTGCACGCAGCAAACCAATGGGCCAAACAGGTCGCCAACATTGCCGAACTTTCATTAGTGCTGGCTGGCCTCACTGCCTAGATAAGAACAAGGTGAGTTGCTCGACAGAATGAAAGTGACGCCGGATGCCCGACAATCCATCCTTATTTCCATTGAACCGGCGTCGGGCGCTCGGCCTCATCGCCGTCACTGCCGGCGGCGGCATTTTCCTTCCAGCTGCAAGGGCCGAAGAAGCCTCGCCCTTTGCCGGGCTTGCCCTGTTCGATAGTGGTGCCGGCGTCTGCGCGATCACGCCGGAGGCGACCGAGGGGCCGTTCTATTTCGACCCGAAGCTCGAGCGCGCCGATATCACCGAGGGCAAAGCGGGCATTGCCCTCAATGTACGGCTGCAGGTGGTCGACGCGGGCTGCCGGCCGCTTCCCGGCGCGCGCGTCGACATCTGGCATTGCGATGCGCAAGGGCATTATTCGGGCTATCCTGGACAAGGTGACGGCCAGGATGTCGACACGTCAGGCCAGAGTTTTCTGCGCGGCTGGCAAAAGACGGACGACACCGGCATCGTTTCCTTCGCCACCATTTATCCCGGCTGGTATCGCGGCCGCACCACCCACATCCACTTCAAGGTCTTCCCCAACGACAATTCGGTGATGACCGGCCAGCTGTTTTTCCCCGACAGCCTGAGCGAGCAGATATTCACCACTGTCGCGCCCTACACCGACCGGTCCGGCAGGCGGGATACGCTGAATGCCAGGGACGGTATCGCCCGGCGCGCCGGGCCGCTGTCGCAGGCGGCGCTGCGTGAGGTGGCGGACGCCTACCAGGCGTTGATGATCGTCGCGGTAAAGGCTGATTGAGTCTCGTTTCGTGTGTGCGGCGCTCCTGCGGAAAGCTCCCACCTGCACTGAAAAGTCGTTTGTCATCTAACTGAAATAAACATCTGGCATTAGCCACGGCGGACATCGCATTGCTTGCCGGCAAAGCTGTTTTGCAGAGCCGGATCTTTTTGATCGTCGATTGCCAACCGGGCGGCTGCCTCTATGCTGTCCGCACCGGTTCGGCCGAAGAGGGATGACCATGGCCAAGGCGGACAAAACTGCGACAATGAGCCGGCTGCATTCGGCGGCGCGGCTGGCACGTACTGCGCTGGCGGCGCGGCTCCTAGGGCACGGCTTTTATGCCGGCCAGGACCAGATCATGCTGGCGCTCGACCGCGAGGACGGGCAGACGCCCGGCAATCTTGCCGGCCGCCTCGGTGTTCGCCCGCCGACCATCACCAAGACCATCAACCGGCTTCAGGCGCAGGGCTTCCTGGAAAAGCGCGCCTCGGCCGCCGATGCCCGCCAGGCCCATATCTTCCTGACCGACACCGGCCGCGAAATCATTCACGCCATCGAGAAATCGGTGAAGAAGACCGAGAAGCAGGCGCTGAAAGGTCTCGACAAAAAGGACCAGAAGGCGCTGTTCAAGCTGCTCGCCCGCGTCGAGGCGAACCTCTCGAATGGAGAGATGGTTCTCGTCGATGATGAGATCGACGCCGACGAATGATCCGCGGCTGACGGCATCAGGCAGCTGCTGCCGACGACCCATGGACCAATGCCGACCAGCGGCCCGGCGTGACACCGAACGCCTTCTTGAAGTGCCTGTTGAAATGACTTTGGTCGCTGAAACCGGCCGCTATTGCGATCTGCGCCAATGGCTCGCTCGCCTCGATCATGCGGCGTGCTCGTTGAAGTCGGCGCATCAAGAGAAAGCGATGCGGGCTGGTGGAGAAGGCCGCACGGAAATGCCGCGATAGGGCGTAGCGATCCAGCCCGGTGATCGCCTCCAGCTCCTCAGAACGGACGATACGGAAAACATTTTCTTCCAGATAGTCGCGTGCCAGGCTGGCTGCCCGCCACGCTGTCCTCGGGATCGGCTTCGCCGGCAGGCCTGCATGCCGTGTTAGGCTTTGCATCAGCTGCGCAATGAAGTCGGCGACAAAAAGATCGTCCAGCTTCTGGTCCAAAGGCCCCAGCGCCGAAAGCAGCCTCATGCGGAAAGCTGGATCCGTCACCACGGCATCCCTGACGAAAGGCAGCGGTGCGCCGACCGTATCGAGGCAGTCCAGCACGACGGACGGCTCCAGATAAAGCATCCTGTAACGCAGGCCGTCTTCGGTGCCGGCACCGCCGTCGTGCAATTCGTCGGGATGCAGCACGATAATCTGGCCGGGCAGGCTGTGATGCGTCGCGCCGCGATAGCGGAAGGTCTGCACGCCATGCAGCGTCACGCCGATCGCGTAGGTATCGTGACGATGGAGATCGAAGGCGCTGCCGTGGAACCGTGCCTCGATACGCTCCATGCCGACCGAATCGGGGGCCGAGATGACGCAGTTTTCAGCCACGTCAACGCACAAACGTCCAAGACCCTGAAAGGCCTCGCCCGCTAAATCGTGTGGCATCGCTTCATCCACGAACCAATGGCGAATGTCTCATGTTCGACACCAAGTTTGCAATCGTGCTGCAGGACGATCTTCCCGTCTGGCAAAAGCTCAATGTCACGGCCTTCCTGACCAGCGGCATCGTCGCGCAGTATACAGAAATCATCGGCGAACCCTATCGCGACCGCGCCGGCAATATTTATAACCCGCTCTCGATCCAGCCGGTCATCGTGCTTTCGGCCGACCGCCCGACGCTTAGTGCGATCCACCGGCGGGCGCTGGACCGCGGCGTGACAACTTCGCTCTACGTCGACGAAATGTTTTCGACTGGACACGATGCCGCCAACCGCGCCGTCTTTGCCGAATTCGCGCCCGACGACGCCAAGGTCGTCGGCATCGCGCTGCGCGCCGAAAAGAAGCTTGTCGACAAGATCACCAAGGGCGCCCGTATGCATCCCTAGCGCATCGGCCCGAAAATCGTAGTCGGTCTTTTTGGCTTGCCGGCAGGTGGCAATTCCCGCAAAGGTGGGCTCTACCTCACTATCCGGCCCGAAATTGACTGCTCCCCCAACACAAGACGAAAGCGCGACGCCTCCGGCGGCGATCCTTTGCATGCTTTCGGTCTATGTGTTTTTTACCTTTCTGGACACCAGCAGCAAATATCTTGTCCTGGCCGGGGTCTCGGCGTTGATCGTCGCCTGGGCTCGCTTCGCCGTCCACGTCGTGCTTGTCGGTATCTTTCTCCGCGGATGGCGCGAGCCGGCGCGCTTTCGCGCCAACAATTTGCCAGCGCATATCCTGCGCGGCGCCTTCCTGTTCGGATCGACCATTTGCAACGTCATGGCGCTGCGGACCCTGCAACTGGCCGAAACCACCTCGATTTACTTCTTCGCACCGATGGTGATCACAGCACTCGCCGGTCCGCTGCTCGGCGAATGGGCCGGCTGGCGGCGCTGGCTGGCGATCCTGAGCGGCTTCATCGGCGTCCTCATCATCACCCGGCCGGGCGTTGGCGTCTTTGGCCTTGGCCACCTCTTCGCGCTAGGCTCGATGCTGTCGAACTGTTTCTACGTCATCATGACGCGGCGCATGTCGGCCACGGAAACCTCGGAGAGCCTCATCCTCTTTTCGGCGCTGGCGCCCGCCGTGCTGCTCCTGCCGATGCTGCCGTTTTCGCTCTCCCTGCCGCAGGATGGCTGGCACTGGTTCATCTTGCTGATGCTTGGCGTCTTCGGCGCAATCGGCCACTGGCTCCTGGTTCAGGCCTATCGTCTCGCCACCACCACGGCACTGGCCCCCTATCCCTATTCGCAGATGATCTGGATGATCATTGCCGGCTGGATTGTCTTCAACCAGTTCCCCGATCGGTGGACGCTCGTCGGCGCGGCCGTCATCGTCGCCAGCGGCCTTTACATCGTCCATCGCGAGCACAGGCTCCGCGTGCGCAATCGCGCCGCCCTCGACGTCGAGATGGAAGCGCTGGCAAAAAAACTTTGATTTGCTCCCGATCGATGGCATAAGAGCCCGCCTTTAAACAGTTTAAAGAAGCTCGGGGAGCGAAGAGCGCTGGCACAGAAGATCAAGCTTTCAACGATCGCGGACGCGCTCAGCGTGTCCACGGCCACGGTTTCGCTAGCCCTGCGCGACAGCCCGCTGGTCGCCGGAACCACCCGTGACCGCATCAAAGAACATGCCCGCGCCATCGGCTATATCTACAATCGCCGCGCCGCCAGCCTGCGCACCTCGCGCTCGGGCATCGTCGGCGTTGTCGTTCACGACATCATGAATCCCTTCTTCGCCGAGATACTGCGCTCGATCGAAAGCGAGCTCGATCGCAGCCGGCAGACCTTCATCCTGTCGAACCATTACGACCAGCTCGAAAAGCAGCGCACCTTCATCGACACGCTTTTGCAACTCGGCGCCGACGGCGTCATCATGTCGCCGGCCATCGGCACGCCGCCCGAAGACATCCTGATGGCCGAGGAAAACGGCTTGCCGGCGGTGCTGATCGCGCGCACCGTCGAAGGCGCCGACGTGCCGGTGTTTCGCGGCGACGATGCCTACGGCACCGCGCTTGCCACCAACCATCTGATCTCGCTCGGGCACAAGCGCATCGCCATGGTCGGGGGCACCGACCAGACCTCGACCGGCCGCGACCGCTACCAAGGCTATGTCAATGCCATGGAGGCGGCCGGGCTGGAGGTCAGGCCGTCCTGGCGCATCGCCGGTCCGCGCACCAAGCAGGCCGGCTTCGAAGCCGCTGGGCAGTTCCTGGCGCTGAAGGACAAGCCTACCGCGGCCTGCTGCTGGAACGACCTCGTCGCCATCGGCCTGATGAACGGCATCGCGCGCGCCGGGCTGGTGCCGGGCATTGACATATCCGTCACCGGCTATGACGATCTCGAGGAGGCCGCGATCGCGACGCCGGCGCTGACCACCGTCTGGAACGGCCAGCGCGAGGTCGGCCGCCGCGCCGCCAGCGCGCTGCTCGACAAGCTCAATGGGCAGATGGTGCGGCCGTCGCAGGAACTGATCAAGCCGGAACTGCATGTGCGCCAGTCGACCGGTAAACCGGTGGAACGTGCATGACAAAAGCCGAACAGCAAACAGTCGCCATTCTGGTGCCGGGCCAATTCAACGACCACGCGGTCGGTCGCATCGACCGGACGTTTAGCCGGGTGGGGATCGAACGGCCCGATGCGTCACTGGTCACCGATGAGCTGCGCCGCTCGGTGCGCGGCATTGCCGCCTTTGGCGGCATAAATGCCGCACTGATGGATGCGTTGCCGAACCTCGAGATCATCGCCAATTTCGGTGTCGGCTATGATTCGGTCGATGTCCGCCACGCCGCGCAGCGCGGCATCATGGTGACCAACACGCCTGACGTGCTGACCGAGGAGGTCGCCGACACGGCGCTCGGCCTGCTGATCAACACCCTCCGCGATCTGCCACGCGCCGAGACCTGGCTGCGCGACGGCAGTTGGAAGCGCAAAGGCAACTATCCGCTAAGCCGGCTGACCTTGCGCGGCCGCAGCGTTGGCATCTTCGGCATGGGCCGCATCGGTCTCGCCATTGCCCGGCGGCTGGAGGCCTTTGGCCTGCCGATCGCCTACCACAACCGGCGCCAAGTCGAAGGCCTGCCCTACGACTATCACCAGACCCTGAAAGGCCTTGCCGAGGCGGTCGACACGCTGATCTCGGTAGCGCCCGGCGGCGCCTCGACCGAAAAAGCGGTCAACGCCGAGATCCTATCGGCGTTGGGCGCTGACGGCGTCTTCGTCAACATCGGCCGTGGCAGCACGGTGGACGAGGCAGCCCTTGCCGCAGCCCTTGCCGACGGCACCATCGCCGCTGCTGGGCTCGACGTCTTCGCCGACGAGCCGAACGTGCCGCAGGCGCTGCTCGCCGCCCCCAACACCTCGCTTTTGCCGCATGTCGGCTCGGCCTCGGAACATACCCGCCGCGCCATGGCCGATCTGTGCGTCGACAATCTGGTTTCCTGGTTTTCCCGGGGAAAGGCGCTGACGCCGGTGCCGGAGACGGAAAAGGTAAAGGCGCAGAGCTAAGCGGTGACCTTCCATATTTATTAACGTCGGCTTAACGCTTTGAAATCATTCTGTATCTATCGCCAAATAAGCAGAGAATACAGGATGAAAGCACTTGCCGCATTGATGGCGGCCGCCGCGCTGTTCGGTAGCGTTCAGCTGCTTCGCGGCGGTGGTGGCGAAGCAGCCAGTGAGCCAACGCCGCCGTCCGGCAGCTACAAGCTGGTGGCCAATGGCGACGAAGCGTCCTGCGCGGTCAAGCGCGGTGCCGAAATTTCCGATGGCCTGTCGCTGCTGACGGTCGCTGCGAACTGCCGCCGGATTTTACCCGGCATCGAGCGCGCGAAATTCTGGCGTGAGCAGGATGACGACACGATCGCCTTCAGCGCGAACGGCATCGACCCGATCGTCACTTTCGGCATCGCCGACGGCGACGGTTATGAATCCTACGCACCGGCCCTGCCGCTGCTGTCGCTGGCAGCCAGCGCCCCCTGATTTCGGGCGACTGAGTTATCTATTCCGCGGCGGCGCGCGCGCCGGATTTCGCCGCGGCGTGCAGGCGCACGGCGTCGCCGAAGGCACGGAATATCCTTGCCGAGACGCTGTCCGACTTGACCCAGTATTCGGGATGCCACTGGACGCCAACGGCGAAGGCGCGGGCGTCCCGCACCGAAACCGCCTCGACCGTGCCGTCGCTGGCGACCGCCTCTATCTGCAGCTTCGGGCCGAGCCGGTCGACGGCCTGGCGATGCACCGAGTTGACCATTATGTCGCCCGCCCAGAACACACCGGCGAGGCAGCTTCCGGGCTTGATCGAAATGGCCTGGCGGATGGCGAAACGTTCGTCCTGATTGTCGCTCGCCGGCGCGCGATGGTCCAGCGAACCCTCGCGCTCCTGGATTTCGGTGGCCAGCGTGCCGCCCAGCGCCACATTCATCTCCTGGATGCCACGGCAGATGGCGAGCAGCGGCACGCCGCGCTCAACTGCCTTGCGGATCAACGGCAGCGTCGTGGCGTCGCGGGCAGGATCGTAGGGACCATTGGCCTCGCTGGCATCGCCGCCGTAGAGCGAGGGATGCACATTGGACTTCGAGCCGGTGACCATGACGCCATCGACCGATGACAGGAGTTCATCGAAATCGAGCCGGTCGCCGAAGGACGGCACCAGCAACGGGAACACGCCGGCGGCCGAAAGCGCCGCCTCCAGATATTGCTGCGGAGCGGCATGCCAGGTGTAGTTGTCGAACTGGCGGACGTCGGTCGATATGGCGACGAGCGGCTGCTGCATTTTATCCGGGTCCATTCAGTGCAGGGACATATTCTGCCTTTAAAATAGGCGATCCGAACGCGCTTTGCCATGACAAGTTTCGGCATGTCGCATGGGCCACGGAGCGGTCGTTAGACTATAGTTGCAGGAGGCGCGTTCACCTCGCGAATTTCGTGGAAACGCCGCCGGCAAAACCGGCTGCCAAGCTGGACTCGACTTCTTGCCCGTGTATTGTTTGCCGCGAAGCCGATCCGGGGAACAGAGCATTTTCCGTACGTCGGTCTGTTGATCCAATAGGGAGGACTTCATGGATCGTCGATCATTCATCCGCAAGGCCGGCGCGACCGGTGTGGGCGCCGCTGCGGCTACAGCAGCGCTTGCCGCGCCGGCCATCGCTCAATCCAATCCGAAAGTGACATGGCGCCTGGCGTCGTCCTTCCCGAAATCCCTGGACACGATCTATGGCGGCGCCGAGGTCTTTTCCAAGATGCTTTCAGAGGCGACCGACGGCAATTTCCAGGTCCAGGTCTTTGCCGCCGGCGAACTCGTGCCCGGCCTGCAGGTTGCGGACGCCACCACCGCCGGCACTGTCGAAGCCTGCCATACGGTGGCATATTACTATTGGGGCAAGGACCCGACATGGGCACTGGGCGCCGCGGTTCCGTTCTCGCTCAACGCGCGCGGCATCAATGCCTGGCATTACCACGGCGGCGGCATCGACCTGTTCAACGAGTTTCTGGCCACGCAGGGTCTTTTTGGCTTGCCGGGCGGCAATACCGGCGTGCAGATGGGCGGCTGGTTCCGCAAGGAGATCAACACGGTCGCCGACCTTTCGGGCCTCAAGATGCGCATCGGTGGCTTTGCCGGCAAAGTGGTGCAAAGGCTCGGCGTCGTGCCGCAGCAGATCGCCGGCGGCGATATCTATCCAGCGCTGGAAAAAGGCACCATCGATGCCGCCGAATGGGTCGGCCCCTATGACGATGAGAAACTCGGCTTCTACAAGGTCGCGCCCAATTATTATTATCCCGGCTGGTGGGAAGGCGGACCGACCGTCCATTTGATGTTCAACAAGGCGAAATACGAAGAGCTTTCGCCGGCTTACAGGGCGCTGGTGCACACCGCCGCGCAGGCCGCCGACGCCAACATGCTGCAGAAATACGACTATCTGAATCCGGCGGCCGTGAGGCGGCTGGTGTCCGGGGGCGCCAAATTGCGCCCGTTCAGCCCGGAAATCTTGGCAGCCTGTTTCGAAAAGGCGAACGAGGTCTATGCCGAGATGGAAGCCTCGAACGCGCCGTTCAAGAAGATCTGGGACTCGATCAAGGCCTTCCGCAAGGAGCACTATCTCTGGGCGCAGGTGGCCGAATACAATTACGACACCTTCATGATGGTCCAGCAGCGCACCGGCAAGCTCTGACAACCGTCACGGCGCCACGCGTTCTTCGGACGCGTGGCGCCGTGACATTTCGATTTGCCGATCAGCGCGGCACCACCACCACCTTGACTTCACCTGGCGCAGGCGGGTTGGCGATCACCGCGGCCGCCTCCTCAAGCGTTACCTGCCGTGAGATGAGCTTGTCGATCTCGATCGCACCCGAGGCGATGAGATCGGCGGCCCGGCGATGCGTAAACGGATTGAGGAACGAGCCCAGAACCTTCAATTCCCGGAACAGCAGGTCGAAGGGTTCGAATTCTGCCTTCATGCCTTGAGGCGTCACGCCGACGACGACGATTGTGCCGCCGGCCCTGGCGAGCCGCATCGATTGCTCGACCGTCTCTCTTACACCAGCACATTCGAACACCACATCGACGCCGCCCGGCAGCAGACCCGACGGGCCGCCGACCGTATCGATAATATCGCAAGCGCTGGGGTCGACCGTCGCTGTTGCGCCCAATTCTTCGGCGAGGGCACGCCGCGAGGCCTGGCGCGTCGACAGGATGATTGTGGTCGCGCCGGCAAGCCTCGCCAGTTGCACGGTGAGCAGGCCGATCACGCCGCCGCCAAGCACGGCGACCGAGGAGCCGGGCTTTATCTGGGCCAGTTCCACGCCATGCAGGCAGCAGCCAAGCGGCTCGCAGAACGCGCCATGCGTCGGCTTCAGGTCTTTCGGAAGGAGGAAGGCCTGCTTCTGAGGCAGCACGACATATTCGGCGAAACCGCCGTCGCGGCGGATGCCGATGGCAATCAGATTATGGCAGAGATTGATGCGACCGGCATGGCAGTGCGGACAGCGCCCGCAGGCGATGTTGGGATCGCCGGTGACGCGATCGCCGACCGAAAAGCTAGACACAGCGGCTCCAATCGCCTCGACGATCCCGGAGAATTCATGACCGAGCGTGACCGGCGGCGTACAGGGAAATTCGCCATGGAAAAGATGCCGGTCGGTGCCGCACACGCCGCACGCCTCGATCCGCACCAGGAGGTCATCCGGCCCGGCGGATGGTTTGCCGACCTCGCGCAGGGCAATGCTGCCCACGCCCTCCAGCCGCACCGCTCTCATGTCTGTCGGGCCTCCGGCATCAATTGAAACTCGGCGGTTGGGACAGATCGGATGCCGGCGCTGCTGGCTTGGCAGGCGGCGGTTCACCGAAACTCGGCGGCTGCGACAGATCCGGTGCAGTCGGCGCCGTGCCGCCATCCGCCGGCGGTGCGCCGAGCGGCGACAGGCTTGGCGTTTCCGGCACCTGGTAATCGATCGTGCCCGGATCGACTGGCGTGCCCTTGTAGTGCATCACCATCTGCGGGAAGGCGATGGTCAACCCGATCATGATGACCTGGATGCAAACGAAGGGAACCGCCCCCCAATAGATCTGGCCGGTTGTCACCGGCGCGATCTGCTTGCCGGTGAGGCGGTCGAGATAGGGCACGCGGGCGGCGACCGAACGCAGGTAGAACAGCGCGAAGCCGAAGGGTGGATGCATGAAGCTGGTCTGCATGTTGACGCCGAGCAGCACGCCAAACCAGATCAGGTCGATGCCGAGCTTGTCGGCGGCCGGCGCCAAAAGCGGCACGATGATGAAGGCGAGCTCAAAGAAATCGAGAAAGAAGGCGAGCAGGAAGACGAGTATGTTGACGCCGATCAGGAAGCCGACTTCGCCGCCCGGCAGCGAGGTCAGGAGATGCTCGACCCAGATATGGCCGTTGACCCCGTAGAAGGTCAGCGAGAACACGCGCGCACCGATCAGGATGAACAGCACGAAGGACGACAGCCGCGTCGTCGACGCCAGCGCCTGCTTGATCACATCCAGCGACAGCCGCCCTTTCATTGCCGCCATGATCAGCGCGCCGACAGCGCCCATGGCGCCGCCCTCGGTCGGCGTGGCGATGCCCAGAAAGATGGTGCCCAACACCAGGAAGATCAGCGCCAGCGGCGGGATCAGCACGATGATCACCTGCTGCGCCAGCCGCGACATCATGTTGATGTTCAGGCGCTGGTCGGCGATCGCCACGACATAGATCAAGACCACGCCGATGGTGGCGCCGAGAATGTCGGCATTTTGGCCCTGCGAAGGCGCAAGATAGCGATACGCCGCGTAGGAAACCACGACTGCTGTCAGCACCGCCACCAGCAACGACAGGATGCCGTGGCCGAGCGTGCGTGCCTCCAGCGGCAATGCCGGCATGGACTTCGGCCGGACAATCGACATGATCAGGATGTAGAGCGTATAGAGGCCGGTCAGCACCAGGCCGGGGATCAGCGCGCCCGCATACATGTCGCCGACCGAGCGGCCGAGCTGATCGGCCAGAACGATCAGCACCAGCGAGGGCGGAATGATCTGAGCGAGCGTGCCCGATGCGGCAATGACGCCGGACGCCACACGGCGGTCATAGCCGTAGCGCAGCATGATCGGCAGCGAGATCAGGCCCATCGCGATGACGGAGGCAGCCACTACACCCGTGGTTGCGGCAAGCAGCGCACCGACGAAGATCACGGCATAGGCGAGGCCGCCGCGGATCGGCCCGAACAATTGGCCGATCGTGTCGAGCAGGTCTTCGGCCATGCCCGATCGTTCGAGCACGATGCCCATGAAGGTGAAGAACGGGATGGCCAGCAGCGTGTCGTTCGACATCACCCGGCTGCCGTAGAAATTATCCGGCAGTGCGTGCAGCAGCGGCCAGGCGAGATTGATCGAGCCGCCCGAATAGGGTGACAGGAGGACGCCGATAAAGAAGAACAGCAGGCCGTTGGCGGCGAGCGAAAACGCGACCGGATAGCCGATCAGCATGAAGATGATCAGCGAGGCGAACATGATCGGCGCCATGTTCTGCGCGATGAACTCGATCACGAGCGCACCTCTTCGGCGAGCGCCTTCGCTTCGTCGGCGAGCGCTTTCGCTTCGAGTTCGGCCTGCTCATGCACCGATATGAACGGCGTGGGATCGTCCATGTCGCCGCGCATGATGGCAATCTTCTTGATGATCTCGGAGATGCCCTGGAGCGCGAGCAGGAAAAAGCCTACCAGCAGGATCGCCTTCGCCGGCCAGATGATCAGCCCGCCTGAATTGTTCGACATTTCGCCGCTGCGAAACGACAGCGAAACATAGGGGACGAAATAGATCACCATCAGCGTCACGAACGGCATCAGGAAAAAGAGGTGACCGAGAAGGTCGATCCAATGCTGCACGCGGCGCGAGAACATGCCGTAGACGATGTCGATGCGGATATGGTCGTTCTGCTTCAGCGTATAGGCGGCGGCCAGCATGAAGGCGGCGCCGAACAAATACCACTGCAGTTCCAGCCAGGCGTTCGACGACATGTCGAACGTCTTGCGGATGACGGCATTGGCGGCGCTGACCAGAATTGCCAGCAGGATCAGCCACGACACCCATCTGCCGATGAATTCGTTCACACGGTCAATGGTTCTGGATAGAGCGAGAAGCCCTGCCATGCATTCCTCCCTTTACGCATCGGCCGAAAATCGGTGTCGATTTTCGGAAAGCACGATGCGTGACTCAAAGTGTCAGCGGCGGCTGATTCCCGCTTGTTTTTCGTCGCGCCGCTGTGGCCCAACGGTATGCCGTGCGTGGCCCGGCGGGTCAACACGGCGCAAGCCGAGTAAACAATCTTGTGAGGTGAGCAAGGGCGAAACAGCCGCCTGACCGAGCGTCATGCAACCAAAGTCTACCAAAACCCGAGGCGGTTCAGGCAATCTTGCTCTGGTCGCGGCCGGCGCCGACCAGCACCAGCATGGCGACGAGGAACAGATACATCCAGGCGTCGCGCCACTCGACCGGGAAATAGCCGGCCCAGAGCGATTCGGCCATGCCGAAGGCGGCAGCGCCAAGTGCTGCCCGCAACGGCGAGAGATAGCCGCCCACCGCCGTCACGAAAAGGATTTTCAGCCCGTAGACCAGGCCGGAGCCGAAGCTGATGTTGCCATAGTAAAGGCCGGCAAGGACGCCGGCCAGCGCCGCGCAAAGGCCGCCGGCGAGCACTGCGTGCCGAAACACCGCGCGCACATCGACGCCGCACATGGCCGCGGCTTTGGGGTCGTCGGACACGGCGCGCCAGCGCCGGCCGAAGCTAGAGCGGGCGAACATCCAGGCGGCGAGCCCTATGGTTGCCGCGACGACTGCGCAGTCGAGCAACTGGATGAGCGTCAGCGTGGCATTGAAATTGGCTCCCCGCGCAAAAATGATGGGCTGGGCCAGCATTGGCGGCAGCCACAGGTCGTGGGTATTGGCGGCGATGCGGCTTACCTCTGACAGGAGCAGCAATATGCCCAGCGTCGTCACCACAATCGCGTTGGGCGTGCGGTCGACCAGCGGCTCGAAGATGCTACGCGACAGGACATGGCTGATCAGCGCCGCATACAGGAACGCAGCGACAATGCCGAGCGCGACGGCCGCGAACAGGGTCAGCCACAGGGCCTGATAGCCGAAGGCTGCGGTGAGGATCATCGTCTGTCCGCAAAAGGCGAACAGCGCGCCGTAGGCGAGGTTCGTCCGGTGCAGAATGCCGTTGGTCAGCACATAGCCGAAGGCGAGCAGCGCATAGAGCGCGCCGGAATGCAGTCCGTTCAGGACCTGCTGGAAGAAATAGAGCATGCGAACGTCCTTGGATCGCGGAAAACCGCGTCCATGCGAAGCAGATTTGCATCGGGTAATCTAACTTGTCAAACGCGATTTATCGGTTAGAAATGGCGCTCATGACGGTTTCCTGGACTCCGCACCGCTTCACTGGTGGCCTTCTTGCACTCGATACGGCGAACACCGTCGTACTGCGTGGCGATCCCCAGAAAACCTTCGACCGGCTCAAAGATCCGGCAGAGATCGCCCGTTTCGCCGACGCGGCAAGCGTCTTTCGCGCCGCCGAGCTTGGCGGCAGGCGGCTCGAAGCGCCGTTGCCGGGTAAGATCGCGCCGGTCGTGCTGGCGATCCGCGAGACGACCGACCGGCTGTTTCGTGGTGCGGCGTCGAAAGGCGCGGTCGCCACGGGCGATCTGCCTGGCTTTCTGGAGGCCTGCGCCGAGGGTCTCGCGCACAGCCGCACCGAAATTCGTGCGCCGGGACGGCCGTTCGGCGATCCGGCGACGCCTATCGCCTTCGAGGCGGCACTGGCGGTTTCGGCACTGTCGCTGCTACAGGGCGACACCGTCGCTAGGTTGAGGGTCTGCCCCAACTGCACTTGGCTGTTCCTCGACCGAAGCCGCAATTCCAGCCGTCTTTGGTGCGACATGGCGGTGTGCGGCAACCGCCAGAAGGCGAGCCGCCATTATCGTCGCCGCCGAACGGCAGCCGGAGGGACAGCCAATGTCTAGGAAAATCTTGCGTCTGGTCGGTGCCGCGCTCGTGGCAGCGACGATGCTCAGCGCCTGCCGCGATACCGGCAGGGACGGCGAAGGCAGATTGTTCGAGATCTCCGGCAAGCTGTTCGTCTTCAACTACCGCCTCGCAAGGGCGACCTATGTCGTCACGCTGAGACCGTTGCAGCCTATGCAGGAAGGGCAGGTCGCGGTCGCCAGCTTCCAGAATCCGGCTGGCGGCGAGCCGCTGATCGTCGAGCAGAAGGTCTGGCCGAAGCTCGGCAAGGTGTCGCTCGAGAGCCCGGCGCTTTTCTGCATCGTCAAGGACAAGCCCTATGCGATTGCGATCAGCATCAAGGATGCCGACGGTACGGTTCTCCAGAAGATCGACACCACGCTGATGTCGACGCAGGACCAATCGGTCCTGCCCGACCGGCCGTTGGTCATCGACCAGCTCTATACGCCCAACCCCGAGCTTGCCGGCCATCCTGACGGCAAGCTGCCGGGCGCGCCTAAGCCCGACTGTTCGAAGACCGGCTGACGCGTCGCCGCCGGTATCGGCTGCGGCCGGAATTTTCATGCGCTGGCGAGCAACCGGTGTGCGGTTTCTTACACCATCGGGCGCGGACCGGATCGTTTGTTGCGCTTCGCCTTCGTATCTTCGATTTTGTTTGACCTGCCCGCCAAGGGAAGAAACACTGTAGCATCCGCTCCCGACGTTGGCTGTGCTTGCGGCCTCCGCAGAGGAAATGCCTAATGACGCTGCATGATGTCGCGCTCGACGACAAGTTCGACTTGGGAAAGGAGCGCATCTTCCTTTCCGGCGCGCAGGCGGTCATCCGTATGCTTCTGATGCAGCGCGAGCGCGACCGGCGGGCTGGCCTGAACACTGCCGGCTTCGTCTCCGGCTATCGCGGCTCGCCGCTCGGCGGGCTCGACATGCAGCTTTGGAAGGCCAGGAAGCAGCTCGCCCAGTCGGACATCGTCTTTCAGCCCGGTCTCAACGAGGAACTGGCAGCCACCGCCTGCTGGGGATCGCAGCAGGCCGAATTGCTCGGCGAGGGCACGCATGACGGCGTCTTTTCAGTCTGGTACGGCAAGGGACCGGGCGTCGACCGATCCGGCGACGTGTTCCGCCATGCCAATCTCGCCGGCTCGTCTAGATATGGCGGCGTGCTTGCCCTGATGGGCGACGACCACATGGCCGAATCCTCGACCAACGCGCACGCCACCGAATTCCTGTTCGTCGACACCATGGTGCCGATTCTCAATCCGGCCGGGGTTCAGGAGATCATCGACTACGGGCTCTACGGCTTTGCCATGTCGCGTTTCGCCGGCACCTGGGCGGCGATCAAATGCGTCAAGGACAACATCGAATCGACGGCTTCGGTCGATGCCGCGCTCGAACGGCTCGATATCGTCGTCCCGGACTTCGACATGCCGCCCGGCGGTCTCAATATCCGCAACGAGATCGACATGCTCGGCCAAGAGGAACGTCTGCATGAGTACAAGCGCGCCGCGGCTTCGGCCTTTATCCATGCCAACGGGCTGAACCGGATCGTCTATTCCGGTGGACGTGCCCCGAAGCTTGGCATCGTCACCATCGGCAAGAGCTATCTCGACGTTCGCCAGGCGCTGGAAGACATCGGCGTCGACGAGGTCGCCGCCAACCGCATCGGCATCAGGCTGTTCAAGGTCGGCTGCCCGTGGCCACTTGACCTGCAGCACATCGCCGACTTCGCTCGCGGCCTCGACACCGTCGTCGTCGTCGAGGAGAAACGCTCGCTGATCGAGGTGCAACTGCGCGAGAACCTTTACGGCACCGCCACGCAGCCGGTCATCGTCGGCAAGAAGGACGAGCGCGGCGACGGGCTGTTCCCGGCCAAGGGCGCCCTCGATCCCAACGACATCGCCATAGCGCTCGGCGAGAGGATCTTGCGAACGATCGGTCCGTCGGACGAGATTGCCGCACGGGTGGCGAAACTTCGCCAGTTCCAGGCGATGCTCGCCGACACGTCAGACATCGCCTCGCGCACGCCCTTCTTCTGCTCCGGCTGCCCGCACAATTCCTCGACCAAGGTGCCGGACGGCTCGCTCGCCGCCGCCGGCATCGGCTGCCATTTCATGGCGCTTTGGATGGACCGCAACACCGTTGGTTTCACCGCCATGGGTGGCGAGGGCGCGCAATGGGTCGGCCAAGCGCCGTTCTCGAAGCGCGACCACATCTTCCAGAATCTCGGCGACGGCACCTACAACCACTCCGGCGCGCTGGCGATCCGCTTTGCGCTGTCGACCGACGCCAACATCACCTACAAGATCCTCTACAACGACGCCGTCGCCATGACCGGCGGCCAGCCGCACGAGGGCGGCCTGACGGTGGACATGATCGCCAGGCAGGTGCGCGCCGAGGGTGTCGAGCGCATCGCCATCGTCACCGACGAGCCGGACAAATATGCCGGCAAGGTCGAATTCCCCGCCGGCGCCACCATCCATCATCGCGACGACCTCGACCTCGTCCAGCGCGAATTGCGCGCGGTCAGGGGCACATCCGTGCTGATCTACGACCAGACCTGCGCCGCCGAAAAGCGCCGCCGCCGCAAGCGCGGCACCTTCCCCGATCCCGACAAGCGCGTCTTCATCAACGAGTTGGTCTGCGAAGGCTGCGGCGATTGCGGGGTGCAGTCGAATTGCGTGTCGATCCAGCCGGTCGAGACCGAATTCGGCCGCAAGCGCAGGATCGACCAGTCGAGCTGCAACAAGGATTTCTCCTGCATCAACGGGTTCTGCCCGTCCTTCGTCACCGTGCATGGCGCCAAGATCAGGAAGGCCGAGGGTATGGCCGGCACGACCGATCCGCTCGACGGCGTGCCCGCGCCCGCCGAATTTCCGCTCGGCGAACAAGGCTGGGCGGCGATCATCGACGGCGTCGGCGGCACCGGCGTCGTCACCATCGGCGCGGTGCTCGGAATGGCGGCCCATCTCGAAGACAAGGGCTGCGGCATGATCGACATGGCCGGCCTTGCCCAGAAGGGCGGCTCGGTGTTCACCCATGTCCGCATCGCGCAGAGCCCGGACGATATCCATGCCATCCGTGTTTCGGCCGGGAAGGCCGACCTCGTGCTAGGCTGCGACCTCGTCGTGTCGGGCGCCCAGAAGGTGCTCGCCGCGGTGCGCGAAGGCCACACGATCTTCCTCGCCAACACCGCCGAGATCATGCCCGGCGAGTTTACCCGTTCGGCGGATTTCTCGCTGCCTGTCGAGCGGCTGAAAAAGGCGATCCGCACTGCCGCCGGCGAGAATAAGGCGCATTTCTTCGATGCCACCCGCACCGCCACCGCGCTGTTCGGCAGCTCGCTCGGCGCCAACATGTTCATGCTCGGCTTCGCCTTCCAGCATGGCGGCTTGCCGCTGTCAGCCGAGGCAGTCGAAAAGGCGATCGAGCTCAACGGCCAGGCCGTGGCGATGAACGTCTCAGCCTTCCGCTGGGGCCGCCGTGCCGCCCACCAGCCGGATTTCGTGCGCGGCCTCGTTGCCCAGCCGGGCAAGACTGCACAGACGGCCGCTGTCGCCGAAACGCTGGACGACATCATAGCCCGCCGCGTCGCCTTCCTCACCGCCTATCAAAGCGCCGCCTATGGCAAGCGCTATGCCGACAGACTGGCCGCGCTGCGCAAGGCTGAAGCCAAGGCGGTGCCCGGTTCGACCAATGTGACCGAGGCCGCCGCGAGGAACCTGTTCAAGCTGATGGCGATCAAGGACGAATACGAGGTGGCGAGGCTCTATACCGACGGCTCCTTCGCCGCCGAGCTGGGCAAGCAGTTCCAGAGCTACGACAGCCTCGAATTTCATCTCGCGCCGCCAATCATGGGCAGGCGCGGCAAGGATGGCAAGCCGAGGAAATCGAGCTTCGGTCCCTGGATGATGAAGGGGTTTCGCCTGCTGGCAGCGATGAAAGGATTGCGCGGCACGGTCTTCGATGTGTTCGGCTACAGCACCGAGAGGCGTATGGAACGGCAGCTTCTTGTGCAGTACGAGGCTGACCTGGAGCTTGTCGCCGCAGCACTCGCGCCGGGCAAGGTCGAGGCCGCCGCAGCGCTTGCCTCGGTGCCGGCGCTCATTCGTGGCTATGGTCACGTCAGGCAGGCCAGTGCCGAAAAGGCCGCTGGCGAGCGCCAGAGGCTGCTCGATCGGTTGGCAAAGACGCCGGTACGGCGGGAACTCCAGGCCGCCGAGTGATCGATATGCCCTATTTACCTGAAACCTGCCTCACGTTGGGTCAACGGGGTTGGTGGCGGAGCCCGAAACGGCCTCTCTAAACCTTTCTTAAGGCGAATGTGACACAGCTTGGCTCCCCAGGGTTGGGATTCAAGCGTGAATCTAAGAAGAAAGAACGAGATCCCGGTCGACGTCTACATTCCGTTCGTGGAAACTCTGTTTCGCGACGGTTTCACGCTGTCGATTGGTCTCGTCGCGCAGACGCTCCTCGTCATTCTGGTCTACTGGAAGACCATGGACGTGACGTATCTTCTGGTCGCCGCTGGGCTGATCATCGTAGGCACGCTGCGCCTTCGCAATATCAAAAAGTATTTGCGGCGTCCTTCCCCGACGACTTGGGAGGAAGCGCGCGCCCGCGAAAACGACTATATCATTTATGGTTCGATGCACGGCTTCATGCTTGGTGCTTTCTGTTTCGTCGGCATCTATCTGGCACACGACAGCTATGCCGAAATAGCCGCTGTCTGCGTTACGCTGGCATCGGTCACGTCGATCGCCGGCCGCAACTATGGCTCGCCGCGGATGGTCATGATCTTCATCATGACCACCACATGGCCGATATCACTGGGTTTCATCCTGCGTGGCGATGTCTACCATGTCATACTTGGTCTGATGTCGGCTCCCTTCCTGTTCGCTATCAAACGGTTTGCCGATATCGTCCGCGAAGTCCTGTTTACCGCTCTGTCCGAGGAGAAGAAGGCGAATCGCATCGCCCAACGCTTCAATCGGGCGTTGAACACCATGTCGCATGGCCTTGTCATGCTCGGCCCCGACGGCCGAGTGGCGGTGGCCAATGCCGAAGCCGCGCATCTGATGTCGCTCAAGTCCCCCGACGCGCTGCTCGGGCGGTCGATCCACGGTCTGCTGATGCGCGGCGTTGCCGGCGGCATGCTGGCGCCGAAAGACTGCCGCTACATCGAAGCCCAGCTTACGCGCGCCCTGCGCGAAGGGCGCGACCGCAAGGTTCTCGTCTCGCTCGCGAACGGTCAGCATTACGAGTTCTCGGCGCGCGAGGGTAGCCAGGAGCTGGGCGTCATCACCTTCGAGGACGTGACGGCCCGCGTTGAGGCGGAAGACAAGATCCGCTTCATGGCGCGTTACGACAGCCTCACCGGTCTGCCCAATCGCGCTTATTTCCACGAGCTGATCGGAGAGGCGATGGCGTCCGGCGACCTTGAGCGCCTTTGCGGGCTCGCCGTGCTTGATCTCGACGACTTCAAAAACGTCAACGACACCCTTGGTCACCCGGTCGGCGACGGATTGATCTACGCCGTCGCGGAGCGGCTGGCGGCG
Source organism: Mesorhizobium sp. M6A.T.Cr.TU.016.01.1.1 (assembly GCF_003952585.1). Classification (NCBI taxonomy): domain Bacteria; kingdom Pseudomonadati; phylum Pseudomonadota; class Alphaproteobacteria; order Hyphomicrobiales; family Phyllobacteriaceae; genus Mesorhizobium; species Mesorhizobium sp. M6A.T.Cr.TU.016.01.1.1. The sequence goes on along the minus strand of NZ_CP034452.1, from coordinate 1,645,750 downwards.
GTCGCCGGCCCAGGCATCACCATCAGCCGTTTCGGCGGCGACGAGTTCATGATCTTCTTCGACCGTGTCGAGGACGAAAGTCATCTGATCGGCCAACTCGACGGGATTTTCGTCGACTTGCAGGGCGAGGTCGACGTAGCCGGCCATGGACTGCGCATCCAGGCCAGCGGTGGCGCCGTGCTGTCGCGGGTCAAGGATACCGATGTCGACGCCATGATCGTCAAGGCGGATCTCGCGCTCTACAAGGCCAAGGAACTCGGCAAGAACACTTGGCGATTGTTCGAAGCGTCGATGGACGCCGCTTTCCGCAACCGCCAGCTGATGAAGGCGGATCTGCGCACCGCAGTGGAAAGCAAGGGGTTGCGGGTGGTCTACCAGCCGATCGTGGCGATGAGCACGATGCGCATCGTCAGTTGCGAGGCGCTGTGCCGTTGGGATCACCCCGAGCTCGGACCGATTTCGCCCAGCATCTTCATTCCGCTGGCGGAAGAAATGGGCATCATTTCCGAGATCAGCACCTTCGTCCTGCATGCCGCGTGCACTGAATGCGCCAAATGGCACGCGCAGACCAGTGTCTCGGTCAATCTCTCGGCCAAGGACTTCCGCAACCGCGACGTTATCCAGAAGGTTCGCGATGCGCTCGCCAGTTCCGGTCTCGCCGCCGGCCGCCTGGAGATCGAAGTCACCGAGACGGCATTGCTCGACGACAAGTCGCTGACGCGTCAGTACATCGAGGAATTGAAACGGCTTGGCGTGCGCATCGCGCTCGACGATTTCGGCACCGGATATTCGAGCCTGAGCTATCTCCACAAACTGCCGCTCGACAAGATCAAGATCGACCGTTCGTTCCTTATAGACGTCACCCAGAACAGCCGTTCGCTCGAATTGCTCAAGGGCATCGTCAATCTGTCACGGCCGCTGGGGCTTTCGGTGACCGTCGAGGGCGTCGAAACCTTCGAACAGCTCAAGATACTCTCGTTGCAGGTCAAGCCGGACCTGGTCCAGGGATTCCTGTTCGGCTCAGCGCTCAGCGCATCCGGCATCGAGACCATGTCGAGCACGGTCTGGCCCTTTGCTAAGGACATCAAGACGGGCAGGAAGGCGACACGCCGCTAATTCCTGACGAAAAATCTCGTACTTTAGTATAATTTTACCTATTATTAAGGTTAATGACTGGTAAATGACCCCTATCCAGTTTTCATCTTTACATCGTACGACCCCGCCGTAGTGTTGCTCGCGGGGGCAGTTTGCGGGGTTTGAGTTCATGGTTGTTGAGTTGACTTCGCCTCGCCAGGCGGCGGGCGCTGAACATGAGAATATGTCTACTTTCGCGCGTCACGTTTATGCGCTCCTCGACCGGACGGAATACCGCCGCTGTGAAACCGGCGAGGATTTCGAAAGTATCTACAGGTTGCGCTACAACGCCTATCGGATGAACGCGCTGGTACCCGAGAATGCTTCCCGCGAGGTCCATGACGAGTTCGACGAGCTGCCGAACTGCCATACGTTCGGCATCTACATAGACGGGCGGCTGGTCAGTACGATGCGCCTGCACGATGTGTCCGCCGACAACCCAGCGTCGCCGGCTCTAAGCGTCTACAAGGACCTGTTGACGCCGCGTCTGGCGGCTGGCGAGCTCTTTATCGACCCAAGCCGTTTTGCCGTAGACGCCGAGTGGTCGCGGGTTTATCCGCAGATCCCTTACGTCACGCTGCGCTTAGCCGGCATGGCGTGCTTCCACTTCCACGCGCCTTATTGCATATCCATGATCCGCGAAGATCATGCCGCCTTTTACAAACGTATCTATCGGGCACGGCCGATCGGCGACGCGCGTCCTTATGCTGGCGTAATCAACTGTTTTGCGCTGCTCTATCAAGCCGATGTCCTGGCGATCAAGAACGAGACCTACGCCCGGTTCCCATTTTTCCGGTCGACGCCGATGGAACAGCGCCTGATGTTCGGCAAGCCGCCGGCCGGAGAACTCGCGCCGCTGACCATCCTGCCGACAGCCAAATACTATCGCGAAGCCGCCTGACATCTGGCAAATTTAGAGCGCGGCTGGAGCTTTCCGGCCGCTTCGGCGTTCTGGGAGGCGCGCGGGTGGCGCGTGGACGACGTCAATCTGCATCGCTCCGGCGGCAATTCTATCGAAAGGAACCGACATGACCATTTCCACGCTCGCACTCACTCCACTGATCTCGCTGATTGCCGGCGTGCTGATCCTGGTGATGCCGCGGCTCCTCAACTACATCGTCGCGCTCTATCTGATCGTCGTCGGCCTGCTCGGGTTGTTTCCACAGCTCGCCGGCTGAAAATGGCGGCTGGCGCGGCGAGCGTTAGCCGGCAAGCAAGCGCAAGGCGGCTGCAACGGTCGCCTCCGGAACATCCTTGGCGGCTTCAACTTTCCTTTGAGGCTGTTGTCTCCGGCGATGCGGCAATAGCGCCATTGCCCTCGGCCCGGCTTTTCGCTATGTGCCTCAAAGATGTCTTCGAAGGGGTATTCCTATGGCTGATCACACGCCGACCGGTCCTGTCGAACTGGGCGCGAAGATGGACTATGCCGAGCACGACCGCACCTATGCCGGCTTTGTCATGCTCGCCAAATACGGATCGCTCTTTTGCGCCGCCGTGCTCTTGGCAATGGCTTTCGGCTTCTTTGCGGGCGGCTTCTTCTCCGGGTTTATCCTGTTCGTTCTGATCCTCGCCGTCGGCGCCTTCATTCTCCGGTAAATTCTTCAAAACCCCTTGCCCTTCAAACCCTTGCCCGCGACATCGCCGGAAGTCCGGCCGGCGTCCTGCGCAGACAGGTTCCAGCCGAAAGGATCATGCGGTGGGACAGACGGTTTTCATCCCTCGTGAGCTCGATGCGAACGAGCCGCGCGTTGCTGCCTCGCCGGATACGGTGAAGCGGCTGGCGGGGCTGGGGTTCGACGTGATCGTCGAAAGCGGCGCCGGCACGGCATCGCGCATTCCCGACGAGGAGTTCGCCAAGGCGGGCGCCGTGATCGGTAAGGCCGGCGATATCGCCAAGGCCGATGTGGTGCTGAAGGTGCGCCGGCCCAGCGAAGCGGAGCTGAAGGCCTATCGCCGGGGCACAGCGGTCATCGCCATCATGGATCCCTACGGCAACGATGCTGCCGTCGATGCTCTGGCAAGGGCCGGCGTCACCGCCTTCTCGATGGAGTTCATGCCGCGCATCACCCGCGCCCAGTCCATGGATGTCCTGTCCAGCCAGGCGAACCTCGCCGGCTATCAGGCAGTGATCGACGCGGCTGCCGAATATGACCGGGCGCTGCCGATGATGATGACGGCGGCTGGCACAGTGCCGGCGGCGAAAGCCTTCATCATGGGCGTCGGCGTCGCCGGCCTGCAGGCCATTGCGACGGCAAGACGGCTTGGCGCCGTCGTCACCGCCACCGACGTGCGCCCCGCCGCCAAGGAACAGGTCGCCTCGCTGGGAGCAAAGTTCCTGGCGGTCGAGGATGAGGAGTTCAGGGCGGCCGAGACGGCGGGCGGCTACGCCAAGGAAATGTCCAGGGAATACCAGGCCAAGCAAGCGGCGCTGACCGCCGAGCACATCGCCAAGCAGGACATCGTCATCACCACGGCGCTGATTCCCGGCCGTCCGGCGCCGAAGCTCGTTTCGGCCGCGATGGTCGCCTCGATGAAGCCGGGCTCGGTGATCATCGACCTCGCGGTCGAGCGCGGCGGCAATGTCGAAGGCGCCGTGCCCGGGCAGGTGGTGACCACGGCCAACGGGGTAAAGATCGTCGGCCATCTCAACGTGCCGGGCCGCGTCGCGGCATCCGCCTCGCTGCTCTATGCCAGGAACCTCTTTGCGTTCATAGAGACGCTTGTCGACAAGACCACGAAGGCGCTTGCCATCAACCGCGACGACGATCTGGTCAAGGCGACGATGCTGACCGATGGCGGCCAGGTCGTGCATCCGGCCTTCGCCGGCAAGCCGGCGGTGATGATCGCTTCGGCTGAACCTGCGAAGCCCGCTGCTGCAAAGAAGCCCGCTGCTGCAAAGAAACCTGCCGCACCCAAGTCGCCCGCTAATAAGCCGAAAGGGATCGCGTGATGGACCAGACCTTGCAGAAAGCCCTCGACCAGCTCGACCAGGCGACCGCCGCCGTCCGGCTTGCGGTGCAGGATCTGGCCACCGCTCCAGGCGGCACCGATGCGGCAGCCGACGCTGCGCACGCGCTGTCCGGCGGGGCGATCGATCCGTTCGTCTTCCGTTTCGCCATTTTCGTCCTGGCGATCTTCGTTGGCTATTACGTCGTCTGGTCGGTGACGCCGGCGCTGCACACGCCGCTGATGGCAGTGACCAACGCCATCTCCTCGGTCATCGTCGTCGGCGCGCTGCTTGCCGTCGGCATCTCGGCGTCCGGCATCGCCACCGGCTTCGGTTTCGTCGCGCTGATGCTGGTCTCGGTCAACATCTTCGGCGGCTTCCTCGTCACCCAGCGCATGCTGGCGATGTACAAGAAGAAGGACAAGTAGAGCGCCATGAACGCCAACTTCGCCTCCTTCCTCTATCTGGTCTCCGGCATCCTGTTCATCCTGGCATTGCGCGGCCTGTCGCACCCGACCACCAGCCGTCAGGGCAACATGTACGGCATGATCGGCATGGGCATCGCCATTGCCACCACGTTGGCGCTGGCGACCCCTTCGGCGGGCGGCTTCGGCCTCATCGTGCTCGGTCTTTTGATCGGCGGCTCGGTCGGCGCGGTCACCGCCCGGCGCATCGCCATGACCTCGATGCCGCAGCTGGTCGCCGCCTTCCATTCGCTGGTCGGCCTTGCCGCCGTCATGGTGGCGGCTGCCGCCATCTATGCGCCGGAAAGTTTTGGCATCGGCACGGTCGCCGACATCCACGCCCAGGCGCTGATCGAGATGAGCCTCGGCGTCGCCATCGGCGCCATCACCTTCACCGGCTCGGTCATCGCTTTCCTCAAGCTCGACGGCCGCATGTCGGGCAAGCCGATCATGATCGGCGGCCGCCACTTCATCAACGCGGCGCTTGGCATCGCGCTGGTCGTGCTGATCGTGCTGCTGGTCACCAGCGAGTCCAAGCTGGTGTTCTGGCTGATCGTCGCGGCATCGCTTGTCCTTGGCGTCCTGCTCATCATCCCGATCGGCGGCGCCGACATGCCGGTGGTCGTGTCGATGCTGAATTCCTATTCGGGCTGGGCGGCGGCAGCACTCGGCTTCACGCTCGGCAATCTGGCGCTGATCATCACCGGCGCGCTGGTCGGCTCGTCCGGTGCGATCCTGTCCTACATCATGTGCAAGGGCATGAACCGAAGCTTCATCTCGGTCATCCTCGGGGGCTTCGGCGGCGAGACGGCGGCTGCCGTCGACGACGGTATCGAGCGCACGGTCAAGCAGGGTTCGGCCGACGACGCCGCCTATCTGATGATGAACGCGCAGAAGGTCATTATCGTGCCGGGCTACGGCATGGCGGTCGCCCAGGCGCAGCATGCGCTGCGCGAGATGGCCGACAAGCTCAAGGCAGCCGGTGTCGACGTGAAATACGCCATTCATCCGGTCGCCGGCCGCATGCCCGGCCACATGAACGTGCTGCTCGCCGAAGCCAACGTGCCTTACGACGAGGTGTTCGAGTTGGAGGATATCAACTCCGAATTCGCGCAGGCCGACGTCGCCTATGTCATCGGCGCCAACGACGTCACCAACCCTTCGGCTCGTGACGACAAGTCGTCGCCGATCTACGGCATGCCGATCCTCGATGTCGACAAGGCGCGCACCTGCCTGTTCGTCAAGCGCTCGCTCGGCTCCGGCTACGCCGGCATCGACAACACGCTGTTCTACAAGGACGGCACCATGATGCTGCTCGGCGACGCCAAGAAGATGACCGAAGAGATCGTCAAGGCGATGGATCACTGACCGGCTTCGCGGCGCCGATACACCGCCGGTTGCTCGAATTAAGCCCGGCTCCCCGCCGGGTTTTTTCTTGACCCTGAGCATCCGACGTCTTTGCTTCCATGCCGGTTTCAGAGCTACGATGGGCGAATTCTGTTCCGGGATTTTCACCAACGGAGGCACTGGTGTCCGACCTTCATCCTGCTGCGTCGCCGGTCACGGGCAGTACGCCGGCCCCGGGTAAAACGCCGCGCAAGCTCAGTCAGGCTGTGGTCATCGTGCATGGCATGGGCGAACAGCAGCCCATGAGCACGCTGAGGGAATTTGTTCAGGCTGTTTGGAGTCACGATCCCGCTCGCGTGCCGTTTTATGCCCGTGTCTCCGATCCGGGCCGGCCCGCCGGCGAGAAGATCAACCGGAGCTGGATCACGCCCGACAGCCGGACGAATTCGCATGAGCTTCGCCGGATCACCACCCCTTACGACGTCGCTGGCCGCCGCACCGATTTCTACGAGCTCTATTGGGCCGACATCACGCAAGGCACGACACGGGGCCGGCTTGCAGCCTGGGTGACGAGCCTGCTCTGGCGCAAGCCCGCCGACATTCCGCGCGATGCCCGTGGGCTTTATGTCGTCACGCTTCTGGCCGTCATAACGGTCCTGTGTGCGGCGCTCGTGCTCGCGACATCGGCCTCGCAAGGGTATCTTTCCTGGACCACGGGCACGCTCGTCACGATCCTGGCCTCGTTCGTCATCTGGTTGGTGGACCGATTTGGCCTGCCTTATTTCGGCGATGTGGCCGCCTATGTGCGTGCTGAAGCGGCAACGGTCGAGAAGCGCGCGCTTGTCCGCGACCGTGGCCTGACGCTGCTGAGGCGTCTCATGATGGACGATGGCTACGACCGGGTCGTGCTGGTCTCGCACAGCCTGGGATCAATCATCGCCTATGATCTGCTGCAGATATTGTGGGCCGATTTCAGGCCCCGAAAGCTGGAAGCTGCCCGCGACAAGGCGAGGCTGAAGGCAATCCACGCCGTCGACAAGGCCACGCTCAAGTCAGATGGTGCTGCGTGGCCCAGCTTGGATGATTTTTCCGGATTCCGGCGCGCCCAATGGGAGCTCTATCGGCAGCTTCGCGTCAGGGACGCCGATCATCCATTACCATGGAAGATCAGCGATTTCGTCACGCTTGGCAGTCCGCTGACTCACAGCGAATTTCTGGTGACCTACAATCTCGCCGAATTCAGGCGCGGCATCGCTGAGCGGCTGTTCTCGGCATGCCCGCCGATTGCCGAGACGGCGGCCGGTGGAACCGTCCTTTACCAGGAAGGGCGCAGCCGTTCGGGCAAGCCACAGCGGGCGGTGCATCATGGTGCGGTGTTTGCCGCGACCCGTTGGACCAATATCTTCGACCGGGGCAATGGCTGGCTGACGGGCGACCCGATTTCCGGGCCGATGGCAGAAAATTTCGGCCCCGGCGTGGAGGACATTCAGGTCAAGTTGCGCAGTTCGCGTGGTCGCATCTTCACCCACACGCTCTACTGGTCACTGAAGGCTACCGGTATCGAGATCGCCCCAGCCGCCGGCACGCCGCGTTCGCATATTGACGTGCTGCGCGACGCAGTCGACCTCGGCCGCAAATTCGAGCCAAGTCAGGCAGTGCCGACGATCGCTGCTGGAAAATAGGAGCCCGCTCGTCTCGGCGAATCAGCGCGCGCAATCCATGGCGATCGCCATTAAAACAACAGGCCCATGCCGGCTCACAGTCCGGCATGGAGGGCACCGTCAAGCACCGATCAACGGTTGGTCAGGAAGACCGCCTCCTCGTCGTCGCGTTGCCTGCCGCCAAGGGCGGCCGCCGCGCTCGCGATGAAGGCGCCGACGACCAGGGACAGCGCGCCAACCAGCGCAAAACTGGCACCGGCCTTCCTGGCGGTATCGGCGGCCTGCTGGGCCTGGACCTTTGTTTCCTGTGCCCTGGCAATCACCGCATCCACACGGGCCTTGGCATCCGGTTCCGACAGCCCCGTGCGGGCAGCCACCAACTGCGACAGATAGGTCTTGTCGTCTGCCGAAACTTCGCCTGCAGCTGCGCTCGCGATCAAAATGCGTGAAGCCTGCGCCGTGGCCGCCGCATCGCTCTCCGGATTGGCGGCAGCAAGCCTGGCCGCATCGGCCGGGCGGAACAACGTATCGACGAAGTACGACGTTGCGTTGTCGGTCGAGCCGCTTCCGACGTTCGCACTAGCACCTGCCGAAGCGCCCATTGCCGCGCCAGACGCGACAGTCGAAGCGGCCTGGACACCAGTTCCGATAGCCGCGGAGAGCGCCGAACCGAGCACCGCGGCAACGAGCAAGGTCGCAAGCGCCCAAGCGAGGAAGCCGTGAGCGGTATCGCGGAAAAAGACTTCATCGGTGTGGACGCCGACCCATTTGGTGCGCAGCCGCCCGGCAAGATAGCCGCCGAGAGCCGACGACAGCCACTGCACGATGATCAGCCACGCCGCGGTGGAGGCCGCGAAAGTTGTGACCGAGGTGCTCAAGCCGGACCACGGCGAAACCATGGTCAGCCCGAGCCCGGAGCCGAGCAGCATCAGGATCAAGGTCAGCGTCGAGGCAGCGAACGCGCCGGCAATGATCGGCCCCCAGCTGACAGCGGTGGAGGAGGATTCCGTCGGCGTGGAAACGTCGACAGCCGTTAGGGTTGACTGCATGTCAGCCCCCTACCGTGCGAAAAGCATGATGAGAATAATGATCGGAATCGGGACTCCGAGAAGCCAGAGCAAAATGCCACGTCCCATGAGTGCCTCCTGCGGCTATTGTGATCGTTGATCGATTACAATGCCTTGGAAGCCGTTCCGTTCCGGCCGGCCCTCAGTGATCTTTGTTGGGGGCGGTAGACATGTTTGGTAAGCTTAAGCCTACCAATTATGTCTCAAACATCCGAAATTGAGCACCCGGCTTGGGCTTCAGATATCCAGATTAGCGACCGACAGCGCGTTTTCCTGGATGAACTCGCGCCTGGGTTCGACCTCGTCCCCCATCAGTCGCGAAAACAGCGAGTCGGCGTCCGTCGCGTCATTGACCTTGACCTGCAGCAGCGAGCGCACATTCGGGTCGAGCGTGGTTTCCCAGAGCTGCTCGGCGTTCATCTCGCCGAGGCCCTTGTAGCGCTGCATGGTCAGGCCCTTGCGTCCGGTGGCAAACACGGCGTTGAGCAGTGCCAGCGGTCCCGAGATGGTTTCGGCCACATCCTTGCGGCGCAGCACCGGCGGCTCGCCATAGACCTCTGCCAGGCGCGGCGCATAGCGGTCGAGCTGGCGGGCATCGGCCGAATTGATCAGCGCGAGATCGAGATGCGCGAACTCCTTGACGCTGCGCACCGTGCGCTCGAACACATAGCCGCCGATGCCTTCGTTCGAGGTCGACATGCGGCCGGTCCAGCCGCGTTCGGTGTCCTCGGCGATGATGTCGAGACGCCGGGCGACACGCTCGGCCATGGCGTTGGCCCGGCCGAGATCGGCGAAAACCTCCGGGTTGAGCCCGCCCGCGATCGCCGCCTGCTCGACCACGCCTCTGTTATAGCGTGTGTGCAGCCCATTGATGAGCTGGCGCACCGCCAGCGCATCGTCGATGGCGCTGCGCAGGTCCTGTCCGGCCCGCACCTCGCCGGTGCTGAGCGCAAGCGACGCCTCTTCCAGCCCCGAGCCGATCAGGAATTCCTCGAAGGCGCTTTCATCCTTGATGTATTGCGAGCTCTTTCCGCGCGTCACTTTGTAGAGCGGCGGCTGGGCGATGTAGAGATGGCCGCGCTCGATCAGTTCCGGCATCTGCCGGAAGAAGAAGGTGAGCAGCAAGGTGCGGATATGGGCGCCGTCGACGTCGGCGTCGGTCATCAGGATGATCTTGTGGTAGCGCAGTTTGTCGGCGTTGAACTCGTCCTTGCCGATCGAGGTGCCGAGCGCGGTGATCAGCGTGCCGATCATGTCGGAGCCGAGCATGCGGTCGAAGCGGGCCCGCTCGACATTGAGGATCTTGCCGCGCAGCGGAAGAATGGCCTGGTTCTGCCGCGAACGGCCACCTTTGGCCGAGCCACCGGCGCTGTCGCCCTCGACGATGAAGATTTCGGATTTCGCCGGGTCGCGTTCCTGGCAGTCGGCCAGCTTGCCGGGCAGCGAGGTGACGCCGAGCGAGCTCTTGCGGGTGATGTCGCGCGCCTTGCGCGCGGCTTCGCGCGCCGCAGCCGCCTGGATGACCTTGTCGATGACAACCTTGCCCTCGGCCGGATGCTCCTCGAGCCAGGTGCCGAGCGCCTCGTTGACGAGCCCTTCAACCACCGGGCGGACTTCGGATGAGACCAGCTTGTCCTTGGTCTGTGACGAGAATTTCGGGTCGGGAACCTTGACCGACAACACCGCCGTCAGCCCTTCGCGGCAATCGTCGCCGATCAGCGCCACCTTCTCCTTCTTGGTGAGGCCCGAGGAGTCGCCATAGCCGGTTATCTGGCGCGTCAGCGCGCCACGGAATCCGGCAAGGTGCGTGCCGCCGTCGCGCTGCGGAATGTTGTTGGTGAAGGCCAGCACGTTCTCGTGGTAGCTGTCGTTCCACCACATGGCGACTTCGACGGTGATGCCGTCGCGCTCGGCTTTGATCGCAATCGGCTTGTCGATCAGCGGTTTCTTGACGCGGTCGAGATATTTGACGAACTCCTCCAGCCCGCCATCATAGTGCAGCTCATGGCGCACGACGTCGGCATGGCGGGCATCGGTCAGAACGATTCGCACGCCGGAATTCAGGAAGGCGAGTTCGCGCAGCCGATGCTCCAGCGTGCCGAAGTCGAACTCGACCATGGTAAAGGTGTCGGACGACGGGAAAAAGGTGATTTCGCTGCCGCTCCGCCCCTCATAGGTGCCGGCAACCTTGCGCTGCTCGTAGGTGCCGGTGACCCTCAGTGGCGCGTCGGCGTTGCCGTGCGTGAAGCTCATCTCGTAAATCTGGCCGTTGCGGCGGATCTTCAGCTTCAGCCAGGCCGACAGCGCGTTGACCACCGAGACGCCGACGCCGTGCAGGCCGCCGGACACTTTGTAGGAGTTCTGGTCGAACTTGCCGCCGGCATGCAGCTGCGTCATGATCACTTCGGCCGCCGAAATGCCTTCCCCGGTATGGATATCGGTCGGAATGCCGCGGCCATTGTCGATGACCGTCACCGAACCGTCGGGGTTGAGCGTCACCGTGACGAGGTCGGCATGGCCGGCCAGCGCCTCGTCGATGGCGTTGTCGACCACCTCGTAGACCATGTGATGCAGGCCCGAGCCGTCGTCGGTATCGCCGATATACATGCCCGGCCGTTTGCGGACGGCATCCAACCCCTTCAAAACCTTGATGGAATCGGCGCCGTACTCGGCCTCAGCGCCGCTGGCGTTGTCGATCTGATCGCTCATGAAAACCTGTCTGATTGATGCCGCATATCCAGCGCTAAAAATCGGCTCCGAATCGCGCGTCCTTGATGCCCTAGATATAGGCGCAAAAGGCGGTTTTTCCAAGGTTTGCAAGCATTTCCGAATGGAGGAAGAGCACGCCTGGCCGGTTGGGGCATCGGACCCGAGAAGTCGAGCCGGTGTTGGGGACAGAGCGGCGGCAACAGGAGCAGGCCGGCCTGTTCCGGCAAGCAGGCACTTGGCGGTGCTCCGGTCACATCCGGGAGCGGGATGCTTCGCCTTTGCCGTTCGGCCACATGGACGGTTGCCTTGCCAGCCCCTACATTGAGTTCACCAGCGGAGCACGCCATGGACAGTCAGCCCGCCCCCTTCGTCCCGCCGGCGCCGAAACCGCGCACGTCGCCGCCTTCGACGCTGGAGATGATCCGTATCGTCTATCGCAACCCGCTCGAACTGTGGGGCGAGCCGACCTATAACCAACCCTGGATATCGGTGACCGGCATCGGGGGGCCGCTGGTCATCGCCAACGACCCCGGCCTGATCCGCCACGTGCTGGTCGACAACGCCAAAAACTACAAGATGGCGACGGTGCGCCAGATGATCCTGCGGCCGATCCTGCGCGACGGCCTGCTGACCGCCGAAGGCGAGGTATGGAGGCGTTCACGCAAGGCGATGGCGCCGGTGTTCACGCCGCGCCACATCTTCGGTTTTGCCGAGCCGATGCTGAGGCGCACGCGGGAGTTCGTAACGCGCTACGAGAGCGGCGGCACGTCGGACATCGCCCATGACATGACGCTGCTTACCTTCGACATCCTGGCCGAGACGCTGTTTTCCGGCGAAATATCAGGCGAACCGGGCAGCTTCGCCAAGGAGATCGACCGGTTGTTCGAGACCATGGGTCGGGTTGATCCGCTCGACCTGTTGCGGGCGCCCGAATGGCTGCCGCGCCTGACCCGCATCCGCGGCCGCAAGACCATGGCCTATTTCCGCAAGATCGTCACCGACACCGTCAAGATGCGCGAAGAGCGGGTCAAGCGCGATCCGGACAAGGTGCCACAGGATTTTCTTACGCTTTTGCTCAAGGCGGAGGGTCCGGATGGGCTGACGCGCGCCGAGGTCGAGGACAACATCATCACCTTCATCGGCGCCGGCCACGAAACCACGGCGCGAGCACTTGGCTGGACGCTCTATTGCCTGGCCGAAGCGCCTTGGGAGCGCGAAAAGATCGAGCGCGAGATCGACGCCGTGCTGGCCCGCGAGCCCGACCCGACAAAGTGGCTCGACGCCATGCCGTTCACCCGCGCCGCGTTCGACGAAGCGCTCAGGCTCTATCCGCCGGCGCCATCGATCAATCGCGAGCCGATCGAGCCCGAAACCTGGAACGGCCTCTATATACCGCGCCGCGCCGCGGTGCTGGTCATGCCCTGGGTCGTTCACCGTCATCGCAAGCTGTGGGACAGGCCTGACGCCTTCATGCCCGAACGCTTTCATCCGGGAAATCGCGAGAAGATCGACCGCTTCCAATATTTGCCGTTCGGCGCCGGCCCTCGCGTCTGCATCGGCGCCAGCTTTGCCATGCAGGAGGCGATCATCGCGCTGGCCATCATGATGTCGCGGTTTCGCTTCGACACCACCGCCGAGACCAAGCCATGGCCGGTGCAGAAACTGACGACGCAACCGCAGGGCGGCCTGCCGATGCAGGTCACACGGCGCTTTTAGTGGAGCGCCTGATTGGCTAAGCCGCTGTCTTGCGCTGGAACTGGCCGGCGGCGCGGTAGCGCCAGAGATAGCTCGGCAGGATACTGCCGATCGACTGCGGCTGGATGCCGAGGCCGGCGAGCGTCGTGTCTTCCCTGGTGGCCGCGTCCGACACGATGTTGTGCTCGCGCAGCTGCAGGACCTGATCCTTGGTCAGCAGCGGATTGGGCAAAAGCCCGAGGATCGATGCCTGCATGTTCGCCACCCACCACGGCACCGACACCAGAAGCCGTTTGCGGTCGATCATGGCAAGCATTTCCTGCATGCATTCCTTGAAGGTCAGCACCTGCGGTCCGCCAAGCTCATAGACCCGGCCGCCCTGGACCTTGCCATCGACCGAGCGCGCCACCGCTTCGGCGACATCGCCGACATAGACCGGCTGGAATTTGGTCTGCCCGCCGCCGATCAGCGGCAGCACCGGCGAATAACGCGCCATGTTGGCGAAGCGGTTGAAGAAGCTGTCCTCCGGCCCGAAATTGATCGACGGCCGCAAGATGACGGCATCGCCGATGGTTTCCAGGACCGCTTTCTCACCGAGCGCCTTGGTGCGCGCATAGTCCGATTGCGCGTTCAGATCGGCGCCCAGCGCCGAGATATGGGTGAGGCCGGCGCCGACGGCGCGCGCCGCTTCGGCGACGGCGCGGGCGCCGAATTCGTGGACGGATGTGAATTTCTGCCGGCCGCTCTCATGCAGGATCGCCACCAGGTTGACGACATGGTCGGCGCCCTGCACGGCGCGGTCTACCGACCAGCGCACGCGAACATTGGCCTGCACCGGCTGGATCTGGCCGACATTGCCGAGCGGCTGCAGATGGCCGGCGAGATCGGGCCGGCGGCAGGCGACCCTGATGCGATAACCGCGCCTGGCCAGCGCCCGCACCACGTGGCGGCCGACAAAGCCGGAGCCGCCAAACACGACGACGAGCTTTGGGGTCTGCAGGATTTCGGTCATTGCTGGCTCCGGCGCAGTTTCCAGATTTACTGGGGCCCAGATCTACTGGGGCTTGGCTGAAGCCGTTTCATAATCGGTTTCGCATCAAAGGCAAAGGGCGATCAATTGTCGCCGATGCCTCTGCTTCGGCTGGTTCAGAACGCTCTGCCGATGCGCGCGTCGGTCGATTGGCGGTTGCCGCCGCGGATGACGAAGAAGAACAGGATCGCCGCCCACAGCAGCGATTTCTCGGCGCCGGAAAAACCCTGACCCATGGTGACCCAGTGGAACCACACCGTCACCAGAAGCACGAACATTCCGGCGAAAGCGGCCGGGCGGGTCAGTAGGCCGATGGCGATGAAAATGCCGCCGAAGAACTCGGTGCAGGCCAGCAGCAGAGACCAAAATGCGCCGGGATAGAAGCCGAGGCCTTCGACCATCTCGGCTGCGCCGAACGGATCGGTGATCTTGTGCGAGCCATGGATGGTGAGGAAGATGCCGGCCACGGCACGCAGGATGGTTTCGGAGGCGGTGTTCAGCGCCGCATAGAGGCTGCCAAGCGCTGGGAAGAAAAGGCATCTGCTGGAATTGTCGGTGCTTGCGGACATTGGGGTTCCTCTTTTGCTGCTCGGCGCAAACACCCGACCACCTCGGTTAAAGTCAAATGAACAAAAGTTGACCAAAACAGGCATGTTAACCGATCAGATCCGAGAGAACGCAGAAAACCCCGCCGAAGCGGGGTTTTCCGGGTGACTTCCATGGTCGGCGTCAAGGTCCGACGAGGCGGCCTGACCTGAGACGGTATCAGGACGACGTGAGACGCCCGCCTCAGCCTTGGACACATCGGGACCGGATGTCACCGCCCGGGCAAACCCCACCCCGGACAGGCATTGGTCGCGGCACCGCGCGAAAAGGTTCAACGACCGCGAAAAAAATCGCAGACAAACTTTTCAGGAAGAATACCGGGCGGCGAATTCGGAGATGCGTTGCACCACGGCCTTGGGCGCCGTTATGCCCCGTGCCGCCGCCTTCTCCGCCGCTTCGGCTCGGGCGCGGCCGGGAACATGCACGCCGTAGCGGCGCCGCAACCGGTCGAGCTGGTCCTTCATGCGCTTCTCGAAATCCGGATCGAGCAGCTTGGGCTCGACGGCCAGCACGAAGAGGCCGGTTCCTGGACTGTCCGGACCGTCGGTGAACCATGGCGCATCGAGCGACCAGTTGGCGCCCGACAGGCCCGCCGCCAGCACTTCGACCATCAGCGCGATGTTGGCGCCGCGCTGGCCACCGAAAGCAAGCATCGCGCCTTTCATGGCGGCAGCGGGATCGGTGGTCGGGTTGCCGCTGACGTCCAAGGCCCAGCCTTCGGGAATTTTCTTGCCGTCCTCGGCCGCCTTGCGGATGTTGACGAAAGCCGTGGCGCTCGACGATTGGTCGATGACCAGTGGCGCTCCGTCGGCGGCGGGCGCGGCGAAGGACATCGGGTTGGTGCAGTAGACCGGCTTGACCGAGCCCGAGCCGGCAAGCACAGCCGGTCCGTTGGTCGCGGCGAAGGACACCAGCCCCTGCGCGGCCAGCCGCCCGGTGAAATAGCCGAGTGCGCCGCATGTATAGGCGTTCTTCTGCGAAAAGATGGCGACGCCAAACAGGCGCGCCGCCTTGGCGAGACCGTCGATCGTGCGGTCGAAGCCCGTATGCGCCAGACCGCCACGCGCGTCGGAGAGATAGATCGCCAAAGCCGGCCTGGTGATGACCGGCTCCGCCTTGCCGTCGATGCGGCCGGCCTCCAGCGCTTCGAGATAGTCGATGAAATGCGACAGCCCGACCGTCGACAGACCTTCCGCTTCGGCCGCTACGATGGAGGCTGCGAGCGACTGCGCCGCTTCTTCATTGGCGCCGGCGCCGAGCGCCGCCATCCGGCACAGCCCTGTCGCCTGGTCGAGACTGAGTTGCATTGTGAGTGCCTCTAGTGAGTAGTGAGTAGGGATTTAGTGAGTAGTGTGAGCGACTGCCTACGCACTACTCACTACCGACTACTCACTAAAAACCCTAGCCGATCTTGTTCGGGATCCGCGCCTCGATCTTGCCGAGGGCGAAGACCAGGATGCCGGTGATCGCCATATAGATCAACGCCAGGAGCAGCAAGGGTTCATAGGTGAGGAAGGTGCCCTGCCTCACCTTGGACGAGACGGCGAAGATGTCGATCACGCTGATGGTCGCCACCAGCGGCGTCGATTTCAACTGCAGCACGGTTTCGCCGGTCAGCGTCGGCAGCGCCCGGTAAAAGGCTTGCGGCAGCCAGATCCGCCGGAGGATCTTCCAGCGGCTCATGCCGAACGCGCGGGCGGCCTCGAGCTGGCCCTTCGGCACCCCGGCAAAGGCGCCTCGCATCACCTCGCCCTCATAACCGGCGAAGGACAAGGTCAGCGCCAGGACGCCGTAGGGCCACGCTTGCCTGAGATACGGCCACATCCAGGATTCGCGAATCCATGGATACTGTGGAAACAGCGAGCCGAGCCCATAGTAGAGCAGCCAGAGCTGCAGCAGCAGCGGCGTTCCCCTGATCACGGTGCAGAAAGTCTTTGCGGGCGCCGCGAGCCAGAAGGGGCCGGCCGCCTGCGCCAGCCCGAGCGGCACTGCGAGCGTGAAGCCCAGTATGCAGGTGACGGCGAGAATCCAGAGCGTGCGCCAGATCCCGACAAGCGCCATTTCATAATATTGCGGCAGCCAGTCCCAGCGCATGAAGAAGGCGGCGGCCAGAACCAGAGCCAGCCCGATCAGGACCAGCACGATGCGGTGCGGCTGCAGCCACAGCGACGCGCCGGCGGCTACGTTGACGATGGTCGCTTCGACAGCCATCAACGCGCCTCCTTGACGGAAGGCATGCCGCGCCGGGCCCGGGCCTCGATGCGGCCGATGATCAGATTGGAGACCAGCGTCAACAGAAGATAGATCATGCCTGCGGCGAGGAAGAATGTGAGATAGGCTTTGGTTACGCCCGCCGCTTGCCGCGTGGCCAATGTCAGTTCGAAGAAGCCGACGACTGCGAGCAGGGCGGTGTCCTTGGTGGCGATCAGCCAGAGATTGGCAAGGCCTGGTATAGCGAAGGGCAGCATCGCCGGCAGCGTGATGCGTCGCAGCAGGAGGCCGGGAGACATGCCAAAGGCTCTTGCGGCCTCGATCTGGCCTTGTGGGATGGCAAGGATCGCGCCGCGCATCACCTCGGTCGAATAGGCGCCCTGGACGAAGCCGAGCACGGCAATGCCGGCCACCAGCCCGCTGATGTCGATGCGCTGATACCCCATCGCCGTCAGCAACTGGTTGATCAAATCGGTGCCGGCATAATAGAGCAGCAGGATCAGCACCAGCTCCGGCACGGCGCGGACGATCGTCGTGTAGACCGCCAGCAGATCGCGCACCACGGGTCCGCCGTAGAGCTTGCCATACGCACCGCAAATGCCGATCACGAGGCCGAGGCCGAACGCACCGGCGGCGATCTCGACGGAGTGGAGAAGTCCGACCAGAAGTGTTCCGCCCCAGCCAGGCGGCGTCGGCGAAAGAAGTTCGATGATGCGGGCCGCAGAGGCCGGAAGAAATGCGTCGATCAGCGTCGCCCCCGAATTGCTGGCGCCAAAACCGCTGGCGATACCGTCAGCGGAAAGCTTGCATGGGTGGATTTCGACGAAGCCACACGGCGCGCTGTCCGCGCCGCGTGGTTATTCGCTCAGGGATGCCGTCAGTTCGACTGTGTGTCGGCGCCGTAAATGTCGAAATCGAAGTATTTCTTCGAAATCTCGTCATATTTGCCGTTGGCGCGGATCGCCTTGATGCCGGCGTTGATCTTCTCCTTCAGCTCGGTGTCTTCCTTGCGGACGCCAGCGCCGACGCCGGGCCCGAGGATTGCCAGATCCGGCGCGACCGTGCCCTTCATATCGCAGCATTGCTTGCCCTGATCCGATTTCAGGAAGGCATCGAGCGCGATAGAATCGGCCTGCACCGCATCAACGCGACCGGCGGCAAGATCCTGATTGGCCTCGTCCTGGGTCTGATATTCCTTGATTTCCGCGGCTTCGGTGAAGTGCTTCTTGACGTAGTCGGCATGCACGGTCGAAACCTGGACGCCGATGATCTTGCCCTTGAGATCTTCCGGGGAAGCGCCGAACTTCTGGTCCTTCGGACCGATGATGGCCGTCGGCGTGTTGTAATATTTGTCGGAGAAGTCGATCGTCTTCTTGCGCTCGTCGGTGATCGACATGGAGCTGGCGATAACGTCGATCTTCTTGGTCGTCAGCGCCGGGATGATGCCGTCCCAGGCGACAGGCGTGATAACGCAGTCGAGCTTCTGCTCGGCGCAGACCGCGTCGATGAATTCGATCTCCCAGCCGACCCATTTGCCCGAGGCATCCGGCGAGGTGAACGGCGGATAAGGTTCGGCGGCGACACCGATCTTGACCGGATCGGCCTTGGCCACGCCCATCGCGGCAACGCCGAGCAACAGCGCCGCGGCAAATGTCTTCAGAACGGTCTTCATTTCATTAACTCCCAGTTTGTTGTTGTTCCCGTTTGTCCATCCGCCTCGGCCTAACCGATGTTGCGGATGAATTGCTTCAGCCTTTCGGATTTCGGAGCGCCGAAGATCTGCTCCGGCGGTCCCTCTTCCTCGACCAACCCGTTATAGAGATAGACGACATGCGTCGCGACCTCGCGGGCAAACTTCATCTCATGGGTGACCAGCACCATGGTGCGGCCCTCGCGCGCCAGATCGCCGATCACCTTCAGCACCTCGCCGATCAGTTCCGGGTCGAGCGCCGAGGTCGGCTCGTCGAACAGCATGACGCGCGGATTGATGGCCAGCGCCCGGGCGATGGCCGCACGCTGCTGCTGGCCACCCGACAGATAGGCCGGATAGACGTCGCGCTTTTCGGCCAGGCCGACGCGGGCGAGCAGCTTTTCGGCCTCGGCGATAGCCACGTCGCGCTTGACGCCAAGAACATGCACCGGAACCTCGATGACGTTCTCGATCAGCGTCATGTGGCTCCACAGATTGAAGTTCTGGAAGACCATGCCGAGCTTGGAGCGGATGCGCTCGATCTGCTTGCGGTCGGCGGGAACCGTGTGGCCATGGCTATCGGCCTTCATCCGGATCTCCTCGCCATTGACGCGGACGATGCCGCTGGTCGGATTCTCCAGGCAATTGATGCAGCGCAGCAGCGTCGACTTGCCCGAGCCGCTGCCGCCGATGATAGCGATGACCTCGCCGTCGCGCGCCGACAGCGAAACACCCTTCAGCACATGCAGTTCGCCGAATTTCTTGTGCAGGTTCTCGACATGGATGGCTTCGGCGGCGCTGTTCTGCGCCGTGTGCTTCAGGGCGGGGGCCGTGCCTTGCGTTATCACCTTTTCGGTGCCTCACGAAGCGGCTGGACCCGTCGCTGCTGGAATCTTTTACTCATTACCCATCACTGGACAGACTTCTCATGCTCAAGATGGACCGTTCCGCTTGCCTCCGTCAACCATGCTTTTTGGACCATTGATCACGGCTCGCTGAGTGGCTATTGGCTGGATGGGATGTTTCAGGAGCACTTGGTGGGTAGAGCATACGGGTCGCAGTCCATGGTCGGACCCCTGCAGCGCGTGCTGATGCGGTCCGCCGCAAGCGCCATGCACCGCGCCGAAGCATCGGAATGGCACTATGGCCCCGGCTTCGATCCGCAAAAGGCGGCTGCCCAGCATGAGGCGCTGACGACGCTGGTTTCGGCATCTGGCGCCGAGATCGAATGGCTGACCGACGCCGACGACGGGCTTGCCGATTCCGTCTTCACCCACGATCCGTCGCTGATGACCGACCACGGCGCCATCATCCTTGCCATGGGCAAGGCGCTGCGCCGGGCCGAGCCCGGCCTGCACGAGGCGGCCTACAGGCGCATGGGCGTGCCGATCCTCGGCCGCATCGAGCATCCCGGACAGGTCGAGGGCGGCGACTGCGTCTGGCTGGACGCAAGGACTCTGGCCGTCGGCCGCGGCGTGCGCACCAACCAGGAGGGCATCCAGCAACTCGCCAACCTGCTCTCACCCAAAGGTATCCAGGTCTACGGTTACGACCTGCCGCTATGGCATGGCGAGGAGGCGTGCCTGCATCTGATGTCGGTGATCAGTCCGCTCGCCGACGATCTGGCGCTGGTCTATGCGCCGCTTTTGCCAGCTGCCTTCTACCAGATGCTTCGGGCGTGCGGCATTCGCCTGGTCGAGGGCGACGCCGAGGAGTTCTTCGCCTCCCACGGTCTCAGCCTCAATGTGCTGCCGACCGCGCCGCGCGACGTGATCGCCGTTGCCGGCTTCCCGAAAACGGCTGCGGCCATGGCGGCCGCCGGCTGCCGGGTTTCGACCTTCGAGGCGGACGCGCTGTGTATCGCCTGCGAGGGCGGCCCGACTTGCCTCACACGTCCGGTGCTCAGACAATGACGACGGTCGGCGAAGCGCTCATCACTTTGCTCGAAGCCCATGGTGTAGACACCGTCTTCGGCATTCCGGGTGTGCATACGGTCGAGCTCTATCGCGGGCTGGCGCGCTCGAAGATTCGCCACGTCACGCCGCGCCATGAGCAGGGCGCCGGCTTCATGGCCGACGGTTATGCGCGCGCTAGCGGCAGGCCGGGTGTCGCCTTCGTCATCACCGGGCCGGGGCTGACCAACACCATAACCGCCATGGGCCAGGCCCGTGCCGATTCGGTCCCGATGCTGGTGATCTCGGGGGTCAACGCCACGCCGACGCTGGGCAAGGGCCTCGGCCATCTGCACGAGCTGCCCGACCAGCGCGGCATGATGGAGAAGGTCGCGCTGTTCTCGCACCGTGTCACCGAGGCTGGCGAACTGCCCGGCGTGCTCGCCCGCGCCTTCGCCCTGTTTTCGTCCTCGCGTCCCGGTCCGGTCCATATTGAGATCCCAACCGATATTATGGTCAAGCCGGCCGACGGCATCGCGGCTTTGCTGACGAATGTAGCGCCGCCCGAACCGGATGCGGCGGCGATAGCAGAGGCGGCAAGACTTTGCGCGGCTGCCCGCCGACCGCTGATCCTTGCCGGCGGCGGCGCCAGGAGAGCCGAAGCGCCGTTGCAGCGCCTCGCCGAAAGGCTGGGAGCACCAGTGGTTCAGACCGCCAATGCCCGCGGCTTGCTGCACCGCCATTCGCTTGCCGTGCCGGCCAGCCCCAGCCTGAAGGCGGTGCGCGCGCTGATTGCCGACGCCGACCTGGTCATCGCCGCCGGCACCGAGTTTGGCCCGACCGACTATGACGGATATGGCGATGGCGGCTTTGTCCTGCCTACCAATCTCATCCGCATCGACATCGGCGCCGACCAGCTTGCCCGCCGACCAGCTACGATTTCGATCCAGGCCGATTGTGGCGTAGCCCTCAAGGCGCTGCTTTCAGAAATTGGTAGGGACCAGGCGCCATCGGGCGACGGTCAGGCTCGCGCCGCTGCGACCAGGCAAGCCGCGTTCGCCGAAATCAGCCCGGGTCTCCAAGCGCAAACCCGCGCCGTCGAGGTGATCCGTGATGCATTGCCGGGCTCGATCATCGTCGGCGATTCGACCCAGCCGGTCTATGCCGCCAACCTCTATTACGACCACGACCGCCCGGGCGGCTGGTTCAACGCCGCCACCGGCTTCGGCGCGCTGGGCTATGGTCCGGCGGCCGCGATCGGTGCGGCCCTTGCCGTGCCCGATGCGCCGGTCGTTTGTCTCACCGGCGACGGTGGGTTTCAGTTCACGCTGCCGGAACTGGGAGCCGCGCTCGATGCTGCGGCGCCGGTGATCTTCGTCGTCTGGAACAATCGCGGCTATCGCGAAATCGAAACCTCGATGCTCGATGTCGGCGTCGAGCCGGTCGGCGTATCGCCGGCGCCGCCTGATTTCTGCAAGCTGGCCGAAGCCTATGGCATTGCCGCCGAGCGACTCGCCGGCACCGGTCATCTGGCAGACGCACTTAAGCGCGCGCGGGCGACCGGACTGCCGTATGTCGTCGAGATCACTGTCGATTGAGTGCTGTGGCAGCGTCTGCTTGGAGATACGATCTTCGATGGATAGCCGACGGCTTGACGCGCACAAGCGACGCTGTGTCATCGAGATTTTGGTTGAGTGATCGCGCGAAAGGCGCGACCCTTCGGCGGCGGCGCGGCATATGAATGACTGGAGCGGTCGAAGATGACGGACACACTGGACGGCAGACATATTGTGGTGACCGGCGGCACCGGAGCGCTCGGTGGCGCGGTTGTCGGCAAACTGCTGGGTGAGGGCGCGATCTGCCATGTGCCCAATGCCCATGCTGCCGCGCCTGCGCATTTTCCCTTCCCGGCCCATGAGCGCGTCCGGCTGGCGCACAATGTCGATCTCGCCGACCCCGCCAAGGTCGATGCATTCTACGCCAGTGTTACGGATTTGTGGGCATCCATCCATCTGGCCGGCGGCTTCACCGCCGCGCCGGTCGAGAAGATCGAGCCCGCCTCCTTCGCCGAAATGATGGACACCAACGCCCGTACCACCTTCCTGTGCTGCCGCGCGGCAATACGCTCGATGCTGGTATCTTCCGTGTCGGGCCGCATCGTCAATGTCACGGCGCGCGCCGGGCTCGACCTGCGCCGCGGGTCCGGCATGGTCGCCTATGCCGCTAGCAAGGCGGCGGTCGCGGCAATGACGGTGGCGATGGCCGAAGAACTCAAGGGCAAGGGCATCCTGGTCAATGCGGTCGCGCCCTCGACGCTCGACACGCCAGCTACCCGGGCTGACATGCCGGCCGCCGATTTCGGCAAATGGGTCAGCCTCGAAGCGGCCGCGGAGGCCATTGCCTATCTCGCTTCGCCGGCCAATCTGGCGATGAGCGGCACTCTGGTGCCGCTTTACGGCAGGGCCTGATTTGCCGGTATCGGATCGGGCGGATGGCTCGCTGGAAAACCAGCGTCATCCGGCGGCTCAATTGCAGACGAGATCGCCGAGCTTGAGCTTGAACTTGCGCGGTCCCGGCATCAAGGCCGCGCTGGTATCGTCGACGATCAGCACGTCGAGTGCGCAAGTGCCTGCCCGCACCCGGTAATGGTCGTTTCCCACGCGCTCGACCGCATCGATCGGGCCGCGGCTTTCCAGTACGCCGGCGACGGCACCGCTGTCGACTATGGCCTGGATCTCGGCCTGTCGTTGCCAGTAGGGTGGCAACGCCGCCGATGCCGCGATCGTGCCGACCAACAGGATTGCAAGGCTAAAACCGGTGCGGATCACAGAGCTCGCGCCTCCGATCGTTTCGCATACATATCCAGGACGGATCTTTCGGGCCGATGCGGCAGACTATAGGCTCCGTCGGCCGTTTCAAGCACGATCGGCTGCCGGACCACCCAGTCACATTGCGCGACTCCTCGCGGCCATGAAAAAACCCGCGGACCTTTCGGCCCGCGGGTTGCGTGTACAGGCCGCGCGCGAGGCGCGGCGTTTATAGACTTAGCTGCCCTGCTTCTTCAGCGCGGCACCCAGGATATCGCCCAGCGAAGCGCCGGAGTCGGTCGAGCCGTACTGGGCGACCGCTTCCTTCTCCTCGGCGATTTCCAGCGCCTTGATGGAGACCTGCAGCTTGCGGGTCTTCTTGTCGAAAGCGATGACGCGGGCGTCGACCTTCTGGCCGACCGTGAAGCGCTCGGGGCGCTGCTCGTCGCGGTCGCGGCTGAGGTCGGAGCGCTTGATGAAGGTCTCGATGCCGCTGTCGACCAGCCGCACTTCCAGACCGCCATCCTTGACGCCGGTGACCTCGCAGGTGACGACCGCGTTCTTGCGCAGTTCGCCTGAAGTCGCCGCCTCGCCGGCCGTGTCCTTGGCCAGCTGCTTGATGCCGAGCGAGATGCGCTCCTTGTCGATGTCGACGTCGAGCACCTGCGCCTTGACCATGTCGCCGCGATTGTACTCCTCGATCACCTGCTCGCCCGGACGGGTCCAGTCGAGGTCGGAAAGATGGACCATGCCGTCGACATCGCCTTCGAGGCCGATGAACAGGCCGAACTCGGTCTTGTTCTTGACCTCGCCCTCGACCTGGCTGCCGACCGGGTGGCTGCTGGCGAAAGCCTGCCACGGATTCTCGAGCGTCTGCTTGAGGCCGAGCGAGATGCGGCGCTTGGCCGGATCGACCTCGAGCACCACCACGTCGACTTCCTGCGTCGTCGAGAGGATCTTGCCGGGATGCACGTTCTTCTTCGTCCACGACATTTCCGAAACGTGGATGAGGCCCTCGATGCCCGGCTCCAGCTCGACGAACGCGCCGTAGTCGGTGATGTTGGTGACGGTGCCCTTGATCTTCTTGCCGATCGGGAATTTCGTTCCGATCTCGGACCACGGATCGCTCTCGAGCTGCTTCATGCCGAGCGAGATGCGATGGGTTTCCTGGTTGATGCGGATGATCTGCACCTTGACCGTCTGGCCGATGTTGAGGATTTCGGTCGGATGGTTGACGCGGCGCCATGCCATGTCGGTGACATGCAGCAGGCCGTCGATGCCGCCGAGGTCGACGAACGCACCATAGTCGGTGATGTTCTTGACGACGCCTTCGACCACTTGGCCCTCTTCGAGGTTCTGCACGATTTCCGAACGCTGCTCGGCGCGGCTTTCCTCGAGCACGGTGCGGCGTGACACCACGATGTTGCCGCGGCGGCGATCCATCTTGAGGATCTCGAAAGGCTGCGGATTGTGCATCAGCGGCGAGACGTCGCGGATCGGGCGGATATCGACCTGGCTGCGCGGCAGGAAGGCCACGGCGCCGTCGAGGTCGACGGTGAAGCCGCCCTTGACCTGGTTGAAGATGACGCCTTCGACGCGCTCACCCTTGGTGAACTTCTCTTCGAGACGGACCCAGCTCTCTTCGCGGCGGGCCTTTTCACGGGAAAGCATCGCTTCGCCAAGCGCGTTCTCGATGCGCTCGACATAGACCTCGACCGTGTCGCCGACCTTGAGCGTCGAGTCCTTGCCCTTGACGCCGAATTCCTTCAGCGGCACGCGGCCTTCGACCTTGAGGCCGACGTCGATGATAGCCATGTCCTTTTCGATCGCGGTGATCGTGCCCTTGACGACTTGGCCTTCGCCGGAATGGCCGGCGGAAAAAGATTCTTCGAGCAGGCTCGCGAAATCATCGCGAGTGGGATTTGCAACTGACATAGTTTCTCCTGGAGTGCCCCGCATCTCAAGCGGGGCGGGCGCCGTGGGTTAGCGTTGCGTGGCCTGCCGGCGTTCCGGGCTTGCAAAAGCCCTTGGCCGCCTAAGCGGCAATTCCGGCGCATGAAGAATGCTGGCAGGCTGGTTCGTGCCCGATGGGTATCTTTTCGCCGCCGGCAATCGGCAACGGGTGGAAAATCCCGGCTCAGGCTTTGTTTCTCTTGGCCAGAACGTCGTCGATGATCGCCTTGGCCGTAAGAAACGCGGCTTCTATAGCCATTTCCGACGTGTCGAGCAAGTGCGCATCGGCGGCCGGCTTCAGCGGCGAGTCGGCGCGGCCCATGTCGCGCTCGTCGCGGCGCAGGATATCGGCCAGGATCTCGTCAAAATTGGCGGTGCCGCCGATGCTCTCGATCTCGGCCAGCCGTCGCTGTGCCCGCACCTCGGCGCTCGCCGTCACATAGAGTTTTATGTCGGCGTCGGGGCAGACCACCGTGCCGATGTCGCGGCCGTCGAGCACCGCGCCGGGCGGCGCCTTGGCGAATTCACGCTGCTTTTCGACCAGTATGCGCCGCACCGACGGGAACACAGCGACTTTCGAGGCCGCCTCGCCGACCGCATGCGCCGACAGCACCGACCGGTCGAGCTTTGCCAGATCGACCTGGCGGGCAGCGGTTTCGGCGGCCGAGACATTGTCGAGCGGCAGGCCGAGCCGAAGCAGCGCATGCGCCACCGCGCGATAGGTGAGGCCGGTGTCGAGCAGGTTCAGCCGGTAGTGGTCGGCCAGGCGGCGGGCCAGCGTGCCTTTGCCGGCGCCGGCGGGGCCGTCGATGGCGATGGTGAAGGTTGATGTCATTCGCCGCCCACCGTAACCGAAAAGCGCAATGATCCAGATAGGCGTGGCGATCCTTCGCGCCCCCCTCTGTCCTGCCGGACATCTCCCCCACTTGGGGGGAGATTGGCAGTCACCGCGGCTTTCGCCAATTGTCTACGTTGCAGGATTGAGCGGAGCGCCGAAGCTGCCGATCTCCCTCCTTGTGGGGGAGATGTCCGGCAGGACAGAGGGGGGCGCTGTCCCGCCGACGTTCCAGTTTGGCCCCAACCTCCAAGGCTATTGATTGCCATCAACTGTCACTCAATCTCCACGCCCAGCCTCTTCATCAGCCCCATGAACTCCGGAAAGCTGGTCGCGATCATCGCCTGGTCGTCGATGGTGACAGGCTTTTCCGTTGCCAGTCCCATGATCAAAAAGCTCATGGCGATGCGGTGGTCGAGATGGGTCTGGACGACGGTGTTGTGCCCATTGGGGTGTTGGCCGAGCCCTTTGCCGCCGGGTTTTCCACGTACGGCAAGCGTCGCCTCGCCCTCCGTGCAGTCGACGCCGTTGAGCTTCAGCCCTTCGGCGACGGCCGACAGCCGGTCGGATTCCTTCACCCGCAGTTCTTCCAGCCCCAGCATCAGGGTCTCGCCCTCGGCGAAGCTCGCCGCAACCGCAAGCACCGGATATTCGTCGATCATCGTCGGCGCCCGTTCGGGTGGCACGGTGACGCCCTTCAGCTCGGAATAGCGCACGCGCAGATCGGCGACATCTTCGCCGCCTTCGTTGCGCGGGTCGAGAATGTCGATCCGGGCGCCCATTTCCTGCAGCGTCAACAGAAGCCCGGTGCGGGTCGGGTTCATAAGCACGTTTTCGATTGTAATGTCCGAGCCCGGCACGATCAGCGCCGCCACCAGCGGGAAGCCGGCCGAGGACGGGTCGCCCGGCACCGCGATCGTCTGTCCCGTGAGCTTGCCCTGGCCTTCGATGAAGATGTGGCGCACGCCGCGCTCATCGGTCTCGACCGACAGATTGGCGCCGAATCCCTTCAGCATCTTCTCGGTGTGGTCGCGCGTCATCACCGGCTCGATGACGGTGGTGACGCCGGGCGTGTTCAGCCCGGCGAGCAGCACCGCCGACTTCACCTGCGCCGAGGCCATCGGCACGCGGTAGGTGATGGGCGCTGCGTGCTTGGGCCCGTGCAGCGTGATCGGCATGCGGTCGCCGGGCGTCGCCTTCAGCACCTGCACGCCCATCTGGCGCAGCGGCTCGAGCACACGGCCCATCGGCCGGCCGGACAGCGAGGCGTCGCCGATGAACGTCGTTTCCATGTCGTAGGTGCCGACCAGGCCCATGGTGAGGCGCGAGCCGGTGCCGGCATTGCCGAAATCGAGCGGACCTTCCGGCTGCAGCAGCGCGCCGTTGCCGGTGCCGCGGATCACCCACTCAGTGCCGTGCTTCTCGATATGCGCGCCCATCGCCTTCATCGCCGCGCCGGTGCGCATGACATCTTCGCCTTCCAGCAGGCCGGTGATGCGGGTCTCGCCGGAGGCGAGGCCGCCGAACATGAACGAGCGGTGCGAGATCGACTTGTCGCCGGGCACTCGCGCCGTGCCTGAAAGCGCTGACGATTTGCGAGCGGTGGCCGGTTTCGGGGCGGCAGTGTGCGACATGGGGTTTTCCCTGGATCAAACGCCGGCAGCCGGCCTTTTCTTTTGGTTTGGGCGGTCTCGTATCACGGCGGACCGAAATGGTCATCCCCTTGCAACAGGTCTCTCAACACCGGGATTTATGACGTTGGCTTTAGGCTTTGACAGCGCCGTAAACTCTGGTTATGGGGACCAAACTTTCATCGACGAGGCTTGCTGTGGCAAAACCCGAACTTGGCACCAAACGCATCGACCCCGAGACGGGTCAAAAATTCTACGACCTGAACAAGGATCCGGTCGTCTCGCCCTATACCGGCAAGAGCTATCCACGTTCCTATTTCGAGGAAGGCAAGGTCGCCCCCATCGAGGAGGAAGAGGAAGTTGCCGAGAAGGAAGCGGACGCCGAGGAGGAAGAGGGTGTCGAGGTCGTCTCCCTCGAAGAGGCGGACGAGGATGCGAAAGCCGACGATCTGCCCGATCTCGGCGATGACGAGGACGATGTGGATCTCGGCGATGACGACGACGATACTTTCCTCGCCGACGAAGAGGAAGAAGACGACGATGTCGCCGACATGATCGGCGTCGGCGACGACGACGACGAAGTCTGATCCGGCCTCTGACGCGAGCGCCCGCCGACTTTCGCGGCGTCTTAAGAAAAAGCCGCTCTTGAAGGCTTGATATTGACGGAAGGCGGGGTTAGAAGCCGCCTGCACTAACGGCGCGGTCTCAACCCGCGCCGGATCTCTTCGCCGGCAACGGCGCCGGTAGACTGCCGGAAGTGGGGCCATAGCTCAGTTGGGAGAGCGCTTGAATGGCATTCAAGAGGTCGTCGGTTCGATTCCGATTGGCTCCACCAGTCTTCTCCTACGGAAATCAGTCTCTTTAGGCCTGCCTATCACTGGCAGGCCTCACAAAACCGGTCGGTCCTCCTGTTCGCTGGATTTCTGCTAGCCGACACCTTGCGGTGACATCCGCCGCAGGATTCCTAGCGGTCGCCTGAAGCGAAAACCCCGGCAACCACCGGGGTTTTCAGCACACTATTTGCTAATAATACCAATCCCAGACCCAAACCCGCCTGCGACGGCACCGGACGCGCCGATAGCCATTCCGCCAGTAGCGACGGCAGACCCTTCTCCAAGCGCGCCGCCTGCGCCGCCGCCTGCGGTGCCACCGCCGATGGCGGACCGGCTCTGCTTGAGTATCTTCGTCCTCGAAGGTTTCTATATCCGGCGCGTCGAGTTCATCGAGAATGCCGCTTCTGGCGTCCGGTACACCGGCTATCGCGTCGATAGGCCGAACTGCGCTCACAAGGGCTGCTGCCCCAGCAAGGCCAAACATTCCTGTCAAAAATGATCGCCGATCCATGGAAACCTCCAATCTTCTAGGCAGCGAGACAAGGTTCGCAATTGGAAGATAGCGCAGTGGATACAAAAACCAAAGTCAGCCCTATTAATGGTATTTAAAGAAGCTTAACGGGTCGGCTCCGCGAACATATGGCGGTCCCTCTGAATTCGAAGAGATGACTGCGTCAATTATTGCCGTGCCGCATTGCACAATCGCGCGGCGTGCGCAAAATACGGCATGATCCGAAAATCCCTCACCGTCCTGGTGATCGATGAAAACCACATCCGCGCCTCCATTATCGAGGCGGGATTGCGGGAAGCCGGGCATGAGCAGGTCACGGTCGTTCACGATGTT
Organism: Mesorhizobium sp. M6A.T.Cr.TU.016.01.1.1; assembly: GCF_003952585.1. Lineage (NCBI taxonomy): Bacteria > Pseudomonadati > Pseudomonadota > Alphaproteobacteria > Hyphomicrobiales > Phyllobacteriaceae > Mesorhizobium > Mesorhizobium sp. M6A.T.Cr.TU.016.01.1.1. The sequence continues at coordinate 1,616,394 of NZ_CP034452.1, read as the reverse complement.
GCGGGAATAGCGCGGCGCATTGCCGAGATCGAGCCGGATGTAATCGTCATCGATCTCGAAAATCCGAACCGCGACATGCTTGAAAACATGTTCCAGCTTTCGCGCGTGGTGAAGCGGCCGATCGCCATGTTCGTCGACCGGTCGGATCAGGCTTCGATCGAGGCTGCGGTGGAGGCGGGGGTCTCCGCCTATGTCGTCGACGGGCTGCGCCAGGAGCGCGTCAAGCCGATCCTCGACATGGCGATCAGCCGCTTCAACGCCTTCTCTCGGATGGCGCGCGAGCTCGAAGAAGCCCGCAGTGAATTGGAGGACCGCAAGGTCATCGACCGCGCCAAGGGCATCCTGATGAGGTCGCGCGGCCTGTCGGAGGACGCAGCCTATGCGCTTCTGCGTAAGACCGCGATGAACCAGAACCGCAAAATCAGCGAAATCGCGCAGAGTCTGGTGACGGCCGCAGGCCTTCTGGATCCCGGAGAGAGTTGAGCATGGCGGCCGAACACCAGATCAATGCCGGTTTCATACCGCTGTTCGACAGCGCGGTTCTTGTTGCAGCGAGCGAGATCGGCTTTGCCGCGCGCGAAGGCGTCGATCTGACGCTCAGCCGCGAGACATCCTGGGCCAACATCCGCGACCGCATCGCGATCGGGCATTTCGATCTGGCGCATATGCTGGGACCGATGCCGATCGCCTGCAATCTGGGGCTCACCCCGCTCGCCTCCGACACGATCGTGCCGTTCTCGCTGGGACTGGGCGGCAACTGCGTGACGGTTTCGAACACGCTCTGGGCGGGCATGGTCGCGCACGGCGCCTTGCCCGACCTCGATCCGGCGCGAGCCGGCAAGGCCTTGGGAGCGCTGATCCGTGAGCGGGCAGATGCCGGTCGCGACCCGCTGCGCTTTGCGGTCGTGCATCCACACTCGGGACACAATTACGAACTGCGCTACTGGCTCGCAGCCTGCGGCATCGATCCGTCGCGCGAAATAGAAATCGTCATCGTGCCGCCGCCCTTCATGGCCGACGCGCTCGCCGCCGGCAGGATCGACGGCTACTGCGTCGGCGAACCCTGGAACAGCGCCTCGGTCGTCGCCGGCACCGGCCATATCGTCACCATCAAGGCGCTGCTGTGGCGCAACAGCCCGGAAAAGGTGGTCGGCGTGCGCAAGGCGTGGGCGGAGCAGAATCCGGATGCGCTGGCGGCGCTGCTGCGCGCGCTGCATCATTCGGCCCGCTGGTGCCAGAATCCGGCAAACCGCGGCGAGCTGGCCGCCCTCATGGCGCAGCCTTCCGTTCTTGGTCTTTCGCCGGCGCTGCAGATGCCGATCCTGACCGGACATGTCGCGCTGGGCGGTGGCGCGGAACTGACCGTTGAGGACTTCTTTCTTCCTTTCGGCAAGGCAGCGAATTTTCCATGGAAGAGCCACGCGCTGTGGTTCTATACGCAGATGGTGCGCTGGGGGCATGTCGCGCACACGCCGGAAAACCTCGCTATTGCCCGCGACTGCTACCGCCCCGATCTTTACCGGTCGGCGCTGAAGCCGCTCGGCGTCGCACTTCCCGGCGCCAATTCTAAGGTCGAGGGCGCGCTGGCGTCTGCCACACCCGTCGGCTCCGCCGGCGCTAGTCTGGTGCTCGGCCCCGATGGTTTCTTCGATGGCCAGATATTCGATCCCGACGAGATCGACGCCTACATTGCCGGGCAGAAATTGGCGCGCGCCGAAGCCTGATCATCTTCGCGCCATTCTTGTGCATTGCACAAAAATTATGCGTGCAACGGCGCTAATGAACAATCTTTGGCTTGCTCGCCCAGCGGGCCAGCGCGCCGACGGTTGTGGCATACCATTGATCTCATTGATGTTTGTCATCCATTCCGAAACTGGCACGGTTCCTGCTTTGCAATAGGCAGACTCTTCTCGGGGTCACGGAACAGGCGTCCAATGGCGGGCGCTACAGGCAAAGCTGCCGCTCAGGTCAACACGCGATCCCGGATGGACGGACGCGCGCGGCCTGGCCGGCGGCTTTTTTGTTTTGACCGAACACGCAATCGACGGCGCTGATCCCAAGCAGTGCCCAACGGGAGACGACGATGACGAAACGCATCAAGACTGAAGCCCCTCTCGAGGGCATGACCCGCCGCAATTTTCTGATGGCAAGTGCTGCCACCGCGGCAACGCTGGCGGCGGCGCGCGCGCTGCTGCCGTCTGGCGCCTATGCGGCGACGGCAGCTCCGGAAGTCACCGGCGCCAAGCTCGGCTTTATCGCGCTGACCGATGCAGCGCCGCTGATGATCGCCAAGGAGAAGGGCCTGTTCGAAAAATTCGGCATGCCCGATGTCGAGGTGCTCAAGCAGGCCTCCTGGGGCGCGACGCGTGACAATCTGATGCTCGGCGGCGAAGCCAACGGCATCGACGGCGCCCATATCCTGACGCCGATGCCTTACCTGATGCACACCGGCAAGGTGACGCAGAACAACCAGCCGATGCCGATGGCGCTCGTGGCGCGGCTGAACTACGACTGCCAGGCCATTTCCGTCGCCCAGGAGTATGCCGGCACCGGCGTCGGCCTCGACGCGTCCAAACTGAAGGACGCCTTCGCGGCCAAGAAGGCCGAAGGCAAGGAGGTGAAGGCCGCCATGACCTTCCCGGGCGGCACCCATGATCTCTGGTTGCGCTACTGGCTGGCCGCCGGCGGCATCGATCCCGACAAGGACGTCTCGACTATCGTTGTGCCGCCGCCGCAGATGGTCGCCAACATGAAGGTCGGCAACATGGACGTGTTCTGCGTCGGCGAGCCATGGAACGAGCAGCTCGTCCACCAGGGCGTCGGCTTCACCGCGGCCACAACCGGCGAGCTCTGGAAGGGCCATCCGGAAAAGGCGCTCGGCTTGCGCGCCGCCTTCATCGACAAGAACCCGAATGCCACCAAGGCGATCCTGATGGCCGTCATGGAAGCCCAGCAATGGTGCGAAGCCTTGGAAAACAAGGACGAGATGGCGGCCATCATCGGCAAGCGACAATGGATGAACGTGCCGACCGCCGATATCATCGGGCGCCTCAAGGGCGACATCAACTACGGCAATGGCCGCGTTGCCACCGGCACCGACCTCTACATGAAGTTCTGGAAGGGTGGCGTGTCCTACCCTTTCAAGAGCCACGACAGCTGGTTCCTCGCCGAGAACATCCGCTGGGGCAAATTCGCGGCGACCACCGACATCAAGGCACTGGTCGATCAGGTCAACCGCGAAGATCTGTGGCGCGAGGCGGCCAAGGACCTCGGCGTCGCGGCGGCCGATATCCCGGCGTCTTCGTCGCGCGGCGTGGAGACCTTCTTCGACGGCAAGATCTTCGATCCGGCCAACCCGTCCGCCTATCTCGACAGCCTCAAGATCAAGGCATCGGCCTGACGTCGACGACAAGCGGCGCCGTTGGCGCCGCCTGTCACTCCACGTGCTCAAGGAGCTTTTTGCGAAATGTCTATCCAAACCATCGAGGACAGCAAGGTGAAGGCGTTCCCCACGCCTGCCAAGCCCGCAGAGGTCATAGCTTTCACCGCCAAGATGAGGCGCCGCTTCGATCCCGCCGCGATCGCCGGCAAACTGGCGAGTACGCTGGTGCCGCCGGCAGTCGTTATCGCCGTCATGCTGGTCATCTGGCAGATCGCCTGCTCGTCGCCCAATGCCAGCTTGCCGCCACCGAGCCAGGTGTGGAACGAGGCCTACGATCTGATCGCCCATCCGTTCTTCGACTATGGTCCGCAGGATATCGGACTGGCCTGGCGAGTGCTGATCTCGCTGCAGCGCGTCGCCATCGGCTTCGGCCTGGCTGCAATCGTCGGCGTCGCGCTCGGCGCTCTAGTCGGCCAGTCGATCTGGGCGATGCGTGGCCTCGACCCTGTGTTCCAGATTCTGCGCACCGTGCCGCCGCTCGCTTGGCTGCCGCTGTCGCTGGCTGCCTTCCGCGATTCCAGCCCGTCGGCGATCTTCGTCATCTTCATCACCTCGATCTGGCCGGTGATCATCAACACCGCCGTCGGCGTCCGCAACATTCCAGAGGATTACCGCAACGTCTCCCGAATCCTCAGGCTCAACCAGCTCGAATTCTTCGTGAAGATCATGGTGCCGGCCGCGGCACCTTACATCTTCACCGGCCTGCGCATCGGCATCGGCCTGTCCTGGCTTGCCATCGTCGCGGCCGAAATGCTGACAGGCGGCGTCGGTATCGGCTTCTTCATCTGGGATGCCTGGAATTCGTCGCGGCTGCCCGACATCATCGTCGCGCTCGCCTATATCGGCGTCACCGGTTTTTGCCTCGACCGCCTGGTCGCGGCGGTCGGCGCCTTCGTCACCCGCGGCACAACGGCAAAGTGAGGAGAGAGCGATGACGGCCTACCTGAAACTCGACCATATCGACAAATCCTTCGCCCGCGGTGGCCAGGTCAGCGAGGTGCTGAAGGACATTCGGCTGACCATAGACAAGGGCGAATTCGTCTCGATCATCGGCCATTCCGGCTGCGGCAAGTCGACCTTGCTCAACCTGATCGCCGGGTTGACGAGAGTGTCCGCCGGCGCGGTCCTGCTCGAAGACAAGGAGGTCGACAGCCCCGGTCCCGAGCGCGCCGTGGTGTTCCAGAACCACAGCCTGCTGCCGTGGCTCACCGTCTACGAAAACATCAACCTGGCGGTGTCGAAGGTGTTCGGCAGCACCAGGACCCGGGCCGAGCGGCATGACTGGATCATGCGCAATCTCGACCTCGTGCAGATGGCGCATGCCAGGGACAAGCGTCCGGCTGAGATTTCGGGCGGCATGAAGCAGCGCGTCGGCATCGCCCGCGCGCTGGCCATGGAGCCGAAGATCCTGCTGCTCGATGAGCCGTTCGGCGCGCTCGACGCGCTGACACGCGCCCATCTGCAGGACGCAGTGATGGATATCCATTCCCGGCTTGGCTCGACGACGATCATGATCACCCATGACGTCGACGAGGCGGTGCTGTTGTCCGACCGCATTGTCATGATGACCAACGGCCCGGCGGCAACCATCGGCGAGGTGCTTCCCGTGCCGCTCGCCCGGCCGCGCCGGCGCATCGAGCTTTCCTCCGACCGGACCTTCCTGCGCTGCCGCGAGGCGGTGCTGAAGTTCCTCTACGAACGCCACCGCTTCGTCGAAGCCGCGGAATAAGGCCATGACCGAAAAACGCGTCATCATCGACAATTGGCAATCTGCATCGGCAATGGGCAATCTATCGCATTGCACAAATATTATGCTGCTGCGCAAGGCATTCTGACTAATCTTTGATCCGATGCTGGGCTTGGTCAAAAATCGCTCGGCTGCGGTTCACATTGATTTCATTCGGTAATCTAGAGCGCTGTCGAATTGGCACGCTTCCTGCTTTTTAGAATGTAGGTCCGCAAGGGCCAAGTGACACGGCGTCCAATGGCGGGCGCCACAGGCAAAGCTGCCGCTCAGGTCATACGCGATCCCGGATAGACGGACGCGCGAAGACCTGGCCGGCGGCTTTTTTGTTTTTACGCGATCGACGGCGCTGGTCCCAAGCGGCGCCCAACCGGAGACGACGATGACGAAACGGATCGGAACTGGCGCGTCCCTCGCGGACTTCACGCGCCGCGATTTTCTGGCCAGCAGCGCGCTGACGGCGGCGCTGTTCACCGCCGCGCTCCTGCTGTTTCCCGTCGGCGCAAAGACGGAAAGCAAAGACCCGACCGTGGCGAGCCCGGTCTCGTTGCACGCGCCGATGCCGCGCCGCTGATCATTCACCCACAAACATCCGCGGTGCCTCCCACGCCGCAAGCCGGAGCCAGACATTGACCGCAAATCTCCCAGCCGCGCCCAGCCAGGACAGTGCTCCCCAGCAGGCGCTTGTGATGTCCACCATCGCCTTCACCGTCTGCTTCGCGGTGTGGACGATCTTTTCAATCATCGGCGTGCGTATAAAGCAGGACCTTGGGTTGAACGAGACGGAGTTCGGCCTGCTGGTCGGCACGCCGATCCTCACCGGTTCGCTCGTGCGCATGGTGCTCGGTGTCTGGACCGACCGTTTTGGCGGACGGCTGGTATACACCGCGACCATGCTTGCGGCGGCGGTCGCTACCTTCCTGCTCGCTTTTGCGCACACCTACGGACAGATGCTGGTCGCCGCGCTAGGCGTTGGGCTCGCCGGCGGTTCCTTCGCCGTCGGTGTCGCCTATGTCTCGCGTTTCTTTCCGGCCGGCAGGCAGGGCACGGCGCTTGGCATTTTCGGTGTCGGCAATGTCGGCGCCGCAGTCACCAAGTTCCTGGCACCGTTCGTGCTTCTCTCCTGGGGCTGGCAGTCGGTCGCGCTAATCTGGGCGGCAGCACTCGTCGTCATGGCCGCCGTCTTCTGGTTCACGACCGGCGACGATCCGGTCATCCGCGAGCGCCGTGCCTGCAAGGCAGCGCCCGCGAGAAGCTTCTTGCAGGAATTCGCGCCGCTCAAGAATCTGCAGGTCTGGCGCTTCGCCTTCTATTATTTCTTCGCCTTCGGTGCATTCGTCGCGCTGTCGCTGTGGCTGCCCCGCTACCTGATCGGCGTCTACGGCTTCGGGCTTGCGACCGCCGGCATGATCGGCGCGGCCTATTCAATTCCGGCAAGTATTTTCCGCGCCTATGGTGGCGTGCTTTCCGACCGGATCGGCGCCCGCACCGTGCTCTACTGGACCTTCGCTGTCAGTGCCGGCGCGACTCTCGTTCTGTCTCTCCCCTCGGCAGACTACGTCGTGCATGGCATCAGCGGGCCGATCGCCTTCCATTTCGAGATCGGCCCGCTCACCTTCATAGCCGTTGCCTGCGTGCTCGGCTTCTTCATGAGCCTTGGCAAGGCCGCCGTCTACAAGCACATCCCGGCTTACTACCCGCAGAGTGTCGGCGCGGTCGGCGGCGTTGTCGGCATGATTGGCGGGCTCGGCGGCTTTATCCTGCCAATCGCCTTCGGCGCGCTCAACGACCTCACCGGCGTCTGGTCGAGCTGCTTCATGCTGCTCTTCGTCATCGTCGCCACCTGCTTTGCCTGGATGCATTTTTCCATCCGGCGGATGGAGCGCACGGCGTCTGCCGAAGCTTCAGGCCTTTCCTACGCGGCTGAGTGAGACCGGAGTGGATCAGGATATGACCGAAAAACTCGCCATCATCGGCAACGGCATGGCCCCCGGGCGCATGCTGGAGCATCTCCTGGAAAAGGCGCCTGGGCGCTACCAGGTCACCATCTTCAACGCCGAGCCGCGCGTGAACTACGACCGCATCATGCTGTCGCCGGTTCTGTCGGGCGAGAAGGCCTATGAGGAGATCATCATCCATGGCGACGGCTGGTACATCAAGCACGGCATCACCCTCTACAAGGGCCACAAGATCGTCGCCATCGACCGGCAGGCAAAGACAGTCACCTCCGATCATGGCGTGACCGAGCCCTACGACAAGCTGGTCATCGCCACCGGCTCGGTGCCGTTTATCATCCCGGTGCCCGGCCACGATCTGCCGGGCGTGCTCACCTATCGCGATCTGGACGACGTCCGGGCCATGATGCTTGCCGCCCAGTCGCGGGCCAAGGCTGTGGTCATTGGCGGCGGCCTGCTCGGGCTGGAGGCCGCGGCCGGCCTCAACGCGCAAGGCATGGACGTCACCGTGCTGCACGTCATGCCGACGCTGATGGAGCGCCAGCTCGATCCCGCCGCCGGCTATCTCCTGCAACGCGCGGTTGAAGAACGCGGCATCAAGGTCATCACCAAGGCCAACACCCAGGCGATCACGGGCAACGGCAAGGTCGAGCAGGTGGAACTTGCCGACGGAACCATCATCCCGGCGACGCTGGTGGTCATGGCGGTCGGCATCCGGCCGAACGCCGCAATCGCCAAGGCAGCCGGCATTGCCGTCAATCGCGGCATCGTCGTCGATGCCGGCATGCGCAGCAACGATCCCGACATCTATGCGCTCGGTGAGTGCGCCGAGGTCAGTGGCCAGGTCTACGGGCTGGTCGCGCCGCTCTATGAGATGGCGCGCGTCACTGCCAGCCAACTCGCCGGCGACGAGGCTGCTGCCTTCGTCCATTCGGACACGCCGACCAAGCTCAAGGTCACCGGCATCGAGCTGTTCTCGCTCGGCGATTTCGCCGAGGGCGACGACCGCCAGGAAATCGTGCTGCGCGATGCTTCGGCCGGTGTCTATAAGCGGCTGGTGCTGAAGGACGACCGCATCATCGGCACCGTGCTCTATGGCGAGACGGCCGACGGCGCCTGGTTCAACGACCTCAAGAAGAAGCAGACCGACATATCGGAAATGCGTGACACGCTTATCTTCGGCCAGTCATACCAAGGAGGCGCCTCCCTGGACCCTATGGCGGCCGTTGCAGCCTTGGCGGATGATGCGGAAATCTGCGGCTGCAACGGCGTTTGCAAGGGAAAGATCACCGGCGCGATCACGGCCAAGGGCCTGACCTCGCTCGACGACGTGCGTGCCCACACCAAGGCGTCCGCTTCCTGCGGCTCCTGCACCGGGCTGGTCGAAAAGTTGATGGTGCTGACCATCGGCGACAAGTACAATCCGGCGGCTGTGCAGCCGATGTGCGGCTGCACCACGCTCGGCCACGACGAAGTCCGCCGCCTGATCAAGGCCAAGGGCCTGAAGACCATCCCCGCCGTTATGCAGGAGCTGGAATGGACCACTTCCTGCGGCTGCGCCAAATGCCGGCCGGCGCTCAACTACTATCTGGTCTGCGACTGGCCGGACGAGTATGCCGACGACTACCAGTCGCGCTTCATCAATGAGCGCGTCCACGCCAACATCCAGAAGGACGGCACCTATTCGGTGGTGCCGCGCATGTGGGGCGGCGTCACCAATGCCGCCGAACTGCGCGCCATCGCCGACGTCGTCGACAAGTTCGAGATCCCGATGGTCAAGGTCACCGGCGGACAGCGCATCGACATGCTCGGCATCCGCAAGGAAGACCTGCCCGCGGTGTGGGCCGATCTCGGCCAGGCTGGCTTCGTCTCCGGCCACGCCTATGCCAAAGGGTTGCGCACGGTGAAAACCTGCGTTGGTTCGGACTGGTGCCGCTTCGGCACGCAAGATTCGACGGGGTTCGGTGTCCGCATCGAGAAATTCATGTGGGGCTCGTGGACGCCCGCCAAGGTCAAGATGGCGGTCTCGGGCTGCCCGAGGAACTGCGCGGAAGCAACCTGCAAGGATGTCGGCGTGATCTGCGTCGATTCAGGCTACGAGATCCATTTCGCCGGTGCCGCCGGCCTCGACATCAAGGGCACAGAGGTGCTCGGCCTGGTCAAGACCGAGGACGAGGCGCTGGAGCATATCGTGGCGCTGACGCAGATGTATCGCGAGCAGGGCCGCTATCTCGAGCGCATCTACAAATGGGCCAAGCGCATCGGCATCGCCGAGATCAAGCGCCAGATCATGGACGATGGCGACAAGCGCAAGGCCTATTACGAGCGCTTCGTCTTTTCGCAGAAATTCGCGCAGGTCGATCCGTGGTCGGAACGCGTTTCCGGCAAGGACAAGCACGAGTTCCGGCCGATGGCTTCGGTCGGCTTCGCGCAGGCGGCGGAGTGATCATGATGAACTGGATATCAATCGGCTCGATATCAGACATTCCGCGCCGCGGCGCGCGCTGCGTCGCCACGCCTCAAGGTAAGATCGCGGTCTTCCGCACGGCAGAGGACCAGGTCTTCGCCATCGAAGATCATTGCCCGCACAAGGGCGGGCCGCTCAGCCAAGGCATCGTCCATGGCGCGGCGGTGACCTGTCCCTTACACAATTGGGTGATTTCGCTGGAGACCGGCAAGGCGCTCGGCGCCGACGAAGGTGCGGTGCGCACTATTCCGGTGCGGATCGACGGCGAGCGTCTGTTCATTGCGCTAGAAGCGCTGGCCAGTCGCGCGGCCTGAGCATGAAGATCGACGAAGCGCGCGAGGTGAGGACCACCTGCCCCTATTGCGGGGTAGGCTGCGGCGTCCTGGCGAAGGTCGCTGCGGACGGTGAGGTGACCGTCCGCGGCGACCCCGACCATCCGGCCAATTTCGGCCGGCTCTGTTCCAAGGGCTCGGCGCTGGCCGAGACGATCGACCTCGACGGACGGCTGCTCCATCCGGAGATCCACGGTCGCCGCACCGGTTGGGACGAAGCGCTCGACCTCGTCGCCTCGACCTTCTCGCAAACCGTTGCCGAGCACGGCCCCGATTCGGTCGCCTTCTACGTTTCCGGCCAGTTGCTGACCGAAGACTATTATGTCGCCAACAAGCTGATGAAGGGGTTTATCGGCTCGGCCAATATCGACACCAATTCGCGCCTGTGCATGGCCTCGTCGGTTGCCGGCCACCGCCGCGCCTTCGGCTCCGACACGGTGCCGGGCAGTTATGAGGATCTGGAGCTCGCCGACCTCATCGTGCTGGTCGGCTCCAATCTCGCCTGGTGCCATCCGGTGCTCTACCAGCGCATCGCCGCCGCCCGGGAAAAGCGACCCGAGATGAAAGTGGTGCTGATCGACCCGCGCCGCACCATGACATCGGATCTCGCCGACATGCATCTGGCGATCGCGCCGGATGGCGACGTCGCGCTGTTCACAGGGCTGCTCGCCTATCTCGGCCAGCATAACGCGCTCGACCGCACCTATATCACCGCGCACACGACCGGCTTCGGGCAAGCCCTTTTCGCCGCCTCGGCGCTCGACCTTGCCGGTATCGCCGCTGCCACGGGCTTGAGCGAGGACGAGCTTGGCCGCTTCTACAGCCTGTTTGCCGCGACTGACAAGACGGTGACCGTCTACAGCCAGGGCGTGAACCAGTCGTCCTCGGGCACCGACAAGGTCAACGCCATTATCAACTGTCATCTCGCCACCGGCCGCATCGGCAAGCCCGGCGCCGGGCCGTTTTCGGTGACCGGTCAGCCCAACGCCATGGGCGGTCGCGAGGTTGGCGGCATGGCCAACATGCTGGCTGCCCATATGGAGATCGAAAACCCCGAACATCGCGACCGCGTGCAGCGCTTCTGGGACGCGCCGACTGTGGCCGAAAAACCCGGCTTGAAGGCGGTCGAGATGTTTCAGGCTGTGGCCGACGGGCGCATCAAGGCGCTGTGGATCATGGCGACCAACCCGGTCGATTCGATGCCGGATGCCGATGCCGTCGAGGCGGCGATCAAGGCTTGCCCGTTTGTCGTGGTGTCGGATGTGCTGGCCAAGACCGACACGGTCCGCCACGCCCATGTCCGCCTGCCCGCCGCAGCATGGGGCGAGAAGGACGGCACCGTCACCAATTCTGAGCGCCGCATCTCGCGCCAGCGCGCCTTTTTGGCCACGCCCGGCGAGGCAAGAGCCGACTGGTGGATCGTCGCCGAAGTGGCCAAGCGGATGGGTTTTGGCGAAGCGTTTTCGCATGCGTCGCCAGGGGAGATTTTTGCTGAGCACGCCGCGCTGTCGGCATTCGAGAATGACGGCGCGCGCGATTTTGATATAGGCGCGTACGCCGGGACCGATGGAGAAGACTACGACGCGCTGGTGCCTTTCCAATGGCCAGCGCCGAGCCCAGGCACCCCCCTCTGGCCTGCCGGCCATCTCCCCCTCAAGGGGGGAGATCAGCCTGCTGCTCGGCTTTCGCCAGTCTCCAAGGTTGATGAGTGGGCGCAGCCGGCAAAACCGCCAATCTCCCCCCTTGAGGGGGAGATGGCCGGCAGGCCAGAGGGGGGTGTTCAAGCTGGACGTAGCTCACCCAGCACCCGCTTCTTCGCCAATGGCGGCTACTACACACCCGACCGCAAAGCGAAGTTCATCGCCGTCCGCCCGACAGCGCAAACCCGCACCAGCCTGGACTATCCGCTGATCCTCAACACCGGCCGCGTTCGCGACCACTGGCACACCATGACGCGGACCGGCAAGAGCCCGCGACTGTCTCAGCATCTGGCCGAGCCCTTCGTCGAAATCCACCCGGCGGATGCGCAGCACTTCGGCATCGGCGATGCCGACATCGTGCGCGTCTCGACTGTGCATGGCGAGGTGCTGGTTCGCGCGCTGGTGACAGCGCGGCAGCGGCCAGGCTCGGTCTTCGTGCCGATGCACTGGACGGACCAGTTCTCAGCGCGCGCTCGCGTCGATGCGCTGGTGGCGCCCATCACCGATGCTATTTCAGGCCAGCCGGCCTCGAAGAATGTTGCTGCCCGCGTGGAACGCTTCGCTGCTGCAGCCTTCGGCTTCGCCGTGGTTGCCGAACGGCCGGCCTCGATCGACGCTGATTATTGGAGCCTCGCCCGCTGCGCCGCCGGCTGGCGCCTCGAGCTTGCGCTGGAAGCCGGCCGGGACTGGCCGGCTTTCGCAGGCTCGCTTTTCGGGACGGACGCGCAAGGCGAGACGCTCGCCTATCATGACGTCACCGGCGGGAACTATCGCTTTGCCCGCTTCGCCGGCAGCCGGCTGGCTGGCGCGCTCTATCTTACGCCCAAGCCGGTAGCGGTGTCGCGCAGCTGGGCGGTGGAGCAGTTGAGCGCGGACCATGCCGATCGGCGCGGGCGGCTGGCGATCGTCGCCGGGCGGCCGGGCGGTAATCGCGCCGACCGGGGCGCCATCGTATGCTCCTGCTTCGGAGTTGGCGCCAATCAGATCGCGGAAGCGGTGCGCGGCGGCTGCAGCAGCGTCGAAGCGATCGGCGCCACCCTGAATGCCGGCACCAATTGCGGCTCCTGCCGCGCCGAGATCAGGACCATCATCGAGGCGCGACGCCTTCAAGCGGCGGAGTGAGCGCGTCGAGAAACTCTGTCGCGCCGGGCCTCGACGCTTACCAGCAATTTACAAACCATGGGCTACCAACGTCCTCATTCGATTCGTTCCGAACAGGACCCTTATGAGCAAAGCCCTCACTTCATTCGCACTGGTCGCCATATTGACGGCTTTGCTGATGGCGCTCAGCCTGGCAGTGGCCCAGCATGGCTATCCCTATGGTGCGATCGGCGCAAAACGCCTGGACGACGTCGCCGATGCCGGGACGTTTATCCCGCTTGCATCGGTCTATTTCTTCAGCGCGCTGCTGATGATGATCCTGCCGATCAGGGCCGCCAGCGTCGTCCTGACGAACGCCGCGGATGCGATCTTCTGGACAGTCGTCGTGTTGTTCGCAGCCATCATTGGCTGCCTCGCCGCCAGATGGGCTTTCGATCGAAGCAATATCCTGCCTGCGCTGCTGAACTGGCGCTTTCTGTTTGTCGCAGCAGTCGTCGGCTGCCATCTCTTCATGAACGAGCTGCGCCGCAACATCCTGCTGAGAAGTCTGTTCTTTGTCGTCTTCGCCGCAGCGACGCTGGCCTGCCTGTTCTGGTCGTTCACCATCTGAGAAACCCGTGCAGGCGTTGGCTTGACGGCTCAGTTCTTGTCGACCGGCTTCGAACGCATCCGCGACACCGTCTCGCGTTCGGCCCGCTTCGAACGCATCGGCGGCAGGCCGCGGTCGATCAGATCCATGTCTTCCAGCACCATGTCGCCCATGCGCTTGAAGGCGATGTCGAGCGCGCCGGCCCGGTGGGCGGAGCGCAGGAAGCCGGGCAGCGTGCGCACGGGATGATCCTGCGCCAGCGGCTCTTCCGGAAACACGTCGCTGGCGGCGACGATATGACCGCTGCGAACGGCCTCCATCAGCGCCGGAAAATCGACCACGCCGGCACGGCTGAGCAGGACGAAGGCGGCTCCTTTGCGCATTCTGGCAAAGGCTTCAGCGCCGAGAAAACCCTGGTTTTCGCTGGTCACAGAAGCGACGACGAAAACGAAATCGCTGGTCGACAGAACCGCGTCGAGTGTAGCCGGCTCGACGCCGTTCTCGATGAGGATCGACGGCGGCAGCCACGGATCGAAGACTTTTGTTCGCGTGCCAAAGCCCGACAGCAGCCGGTTGAGCGCACGGCCGAGATCGCCGAAGCCGATGATGCCGACATCCGCGCCGGACAGAAGCCGCGCCGTCCGGTTGCCGTCGCCGCCCCAAAGTTCCTTGCCCTGCCGGAAGGCGAGATCGGCGTCGACGATGTCGCGGGCGAGGTTGAGCGCCATGGCAAGGCCGAGCTCGGCAACGGGTTCGGCGAACACCAGGCCGGTGGTGACGACATGGATGCCGCGCGTAAACAGCGTCTCATACGGCATGTTGTTGATGAGGTTGCTTTCGACATTGAAGACGCAGCGCAGCGCCGTCATTCTTTCCAGCGTCTCCGGCGCGATCGGCGGCTGGCCGACAATGTAGCGCGCCTCGGCGAGCACGTCGGCCGGCAGGGCCGCGACGCCTTCGGGCGACGTTTCGACGATACGATATTTGGCACGGAATCTCGCCAGTGCCTCGGGTGTGAAAATCAGGTCGAGCGTGCGTGGCTCGGGCGCGCTGATCACCAGCGGCAACGCGCTGTCGGACATGGCAGTTCCTCCCGGCGCGATCCGCGTCGCACCACACTAGAATCAAATTTTGCCGCCGCGACACCTAAGCAGGCTTGCGGGGCTTCGCCATGCTTCGCCTGCATAGGTTTTTGTTTGTCGCAGGTTTTTATCGGAAAACCGTGGGACACTTTTCCGAAACCTGCTTAGCACATGCCTGTCGAGGAGGAGAACTTTGCCGTCGGCGGCCTTGCAGTGTGGCGGCCGGTAGTCCAGATAGACGGCAATCGAAGGACGACAAGGAAGACAGCGATATGACCCCGTTTCGAAAGAACCTCATCGATGGCGAGTGGGTTGGCGATGCCGGCTCCCGCAACATCAACCCGTCCAATCTCGACGACGTGGTCGGCGAATATGCGTCGGGCGACGCCGAGCAGGCCCGGCAGGCCATCGCGGCGGCGAAAGCGGCATTTCCGGCATGGTCGCGATCGGGCCTGCTGGCACGCCACGCAGTGCTGAGGAAGGCGTCGGATGAGATCACCGCGCGCAAAGATGAAATCGGCCGGGCATTGGCGCGCGAGGAAGGCAAGACGCTGGTCGAGGGCATTGGCGAGACCGTGCGCGCCGCCCAGATCTTCGATTTCTTTGCTGGTGAGGCGCTGCGCCTGTCGGGCGAGCTGGTTCCAAGCGTGCGGCCCGGCGTCGGTGTCGAGATCACGCGGGAGGCGGTCGGCGTCGTCGGCATCATCACGCCATGGAATTTCCCGATCGCCATCCCGGCGTGGAAAATCGCTCCTGCCCTGGCCTATGGCAACACCATCGTCTTCAAACCGGCCGATCTGGTTCCGGAGAGTGCCTGGACCATTGTCGACATCCTGCATCGCGCCGGCCTGCCGAAGGGCGTGCTCAATCTCGTCATGGGCAAGGGTTCGGTGGTCGGCCAGGCCATGCTCGACAGCCCTGACCTCAATGCCATCACCTTCACCGGCTCGGTCGGCACCGGCAAGCGCGTGGCTGCCGCAAGCGTCGAGCATATGCGCAAGTTCCAGCTCGAAATGGGTGGCAAGAACCCGCTTGTCGTGCTCGACGATGCAGATCTTGCCGTCGCCGTCGACTGCGCGATCAATGGCGCATACTTCTCGACCGGCCAGCGCTGCACGGCATCGTCCCGCCTGGTCGTGACGGACGGCATCCATGACCGCTTCGTCGACGCGATGAAAGATCGCCTGGCCAAGCTGGTCGTCGGCGACGCTCTCGATGCGAAAACCCAGATCGGACCGGTGGTCGACCAGAGCCAGTTGAAACAGGACGAAGACTATATCGCCATCGGCCGCCAGGAAGGCGCCGATCTGGCCTTCGGCGGCGAGCGGCTCGATCGCGAAACCCGGGGCTTCTACCTGCAACCGGCGCTGTTTACGCAAGCCACCAACGCCATGCGCATCTCGCGCGAGGAGATCTTCGGACCGGTCGCCAACGTCATCCGCGTCAAGGACTATGACGAGGCGCTGGCGGTGGCCAATGACACGCCGTTCGGGCTGACGTCGGGCATCTGCACGTCGAGCCTCAAGCACGCCACGCATTTCAAGCGCAATTCGGAGGCCGGCATGGTGATGGTCAATCTGCCGACCGCGGGCGTCGACTTCCATGTGCCTTTCGGCGGACGCAAGGGATCGAGCTACGGTCCGCGCGAGCAGGGCCGCTATGCGGCGGAGTTCTACACTACGGTGAAGACCGCCTATACGTTCGCCGGCTAATAAAATCGGCAGAGCGGGTGCACGGGCGAGCATGCCCGTGCCCACGTTGCAACGGCGCTGATGCCTGGGCTAATGCTTGCAGATGGGCAGGTTTCGTCGGCTAAAGCTCTTGCAAAAGGCGGTTCATTCCGCCGCGCTGCCCTTTCTTCGCGTTCCGCCGCTGTTATGGTCTAAGGGCATCGGGCAGTTTTGCGATTTTGCCGGTCCACGCTGGTATCGATACGCACCGACCGAATCGGCACAGACGGAGGCCTTCTTCCGCAAGCACTATAGCGGTGCATATGGCGTGGTCTGGCTACGCCTGAGCACCCGGGCCAGGGAATTGCGTGTCTGCGATCTCGACACTTTCGTGGAAGTGGCCCTGCCGACCATCAAGGCGCCGTTCGCGCTGGTGACAACGGATGGCGATGCGTCGGTGCCGTCAAATCTCGCGAAAAATACCGTCGATCGGCTTCTCGCCGATCCTTTCCTGGTGTCCTGGTACAGCCAGAACTGCGTCGGCGATCACCCCAAGCTCAAACCTTTCCCGATCGGGCTCGATCTTCACACCATGCGTGGCTTTACCACGCCCGGACAGCTTGCGAGGCTTCTCGAAACCATTCGCCTTCGGCAGGACGCGCCGGACCGTCGCCCGCTCAGAATATTCTGTGATCTCAACTTGAGCAGGGGTCCCAGGGAGCGACGGGATCTGGTCGATGCCCTGAAGGGGTGCCCGCATGTTGATTGTCTTGACAGGCGGCTATCGCAGCACTCGATCTGGGAGCGCTATTCACAGTACCCGCTGGTCGTTTCGACGGCTGGAAGCGGCCTCGACTGCCACAGGACGTGGGAACTGCTGTATCTGGGCTGCATCGTGGTGACCAGCACGTCGCCGCTCGATCCTCTCTATGAAGGGCTGCCCGTCATCATAGTCGACGATTGGCGGCAGGTTCGGGACCCCGAAATGATGCGACAATGGGTCGGCCAGGTCGCGCATCTGACCGATCGCGATTACGTCTGGCAAAGGCTGCGGCCGCGAGCCTATCTGGAACCGATCCGGCAGGAGCTCGAACAGCGTCGATCGGCCTTAATCACCACGGAACGTGGAGTATCTCAAGCTTGGGGAGACCGACGGGCCTGATGCCCAGATCGTTGGCGAGGGCGCCAAAGCCTTCGGTTTCGATGAGATCGCGGTAGGGAATTTCCGGGAATCGAAGACCGCCACGATGCAAGGCGGCGTCGACAAGAAGCATGGTTCCGCCGACCCCATCGAGACCGATGCTTTCGAGATGCCGAACATCGCTAAGGTGAAGGCGGCCCATGGAACAGGCAGGCGGCTGGTATAGGCCGCCACGTATTTCACGATAGTAGCGATAATTCTTTTCCGGCTGGGTGGTGACGAAACTGTTGAGGTCGAAGCTGTCGCCGCCGGCGATCTTCACGCAGTTGGGGACCGCGATCCGATGCCCGCCTCCGATCAGCCGATTCACGACGTCGCTAGGAAATCGCCACACATCGATGTCGATCCACAGCGCCCAATCGTCGTCCGCATCCAGCCCATGATCGATCAGGTGGTTGCGCACCTTGGCAATGGCGCCCCGTCTCTCGCGCTGCTGTCGCGGTTTCGTTCGCTTCGCCCGATCGAGGCGCGTGCCCAGACGCTTTTGCAGCAGGACGACGCCACGATAGCTGCCGGCAAGCGGCGCCACTGCCGCCTGCAATCTTTCCCAGCTTCCGTCCGAACTGTCGCCCTCGCAGAAGACCAGCTTGATCCTGTCCTTAGGGTAGTCGAGCGCCTGCAGCGCATCGAGGAACGGCTGGATATGGTCGGCGGCATCGCGCAGCGGCACCAGAATGGCGAGATTCGGGCCTGACGGCGGCGATGCCGAAAGCGCCGCCTGGCTGACGCTCGCTTTCGCCGCGGCCTCGTCCAGATGTGCGCCGCGTGTCAGATGGTGCCACAGCCGGTAGGCGTGGTTGCGGACTTTGTCGCGCCGCCGCGTTGCCGGCCGCGCCGTCCACCATGTGCCCGCCCAGTGATGGATCGACAGCGTCGGCGCTCCGCTGCCGGCTGGCATGTCCGTGCGCCCGGCCGAGTCCACCGGCGTGAACAAGGGAGAGCCGTGTATGGCGAAGGCCGCCTGGTTGCCATAGCCGAGCTGCGCGGAGGTCAGCACACAGGGGCCGGTCGCGTCGAGCGCTTCCTTGGCATGGACCAGGCCCGGCAACAGCGACAGGACCTGCAGCCAGAAAGGATGCCGGGGCGGGCTCGCCATCGTGCCGTTGAACAGCAAATAGGGCAAGCCGCGAAACTTTGCCTGGACGAGCGCGTGCGTATCCGGCTCCTTACAGAGCACGATACGATCCTCGTTCATGATCGGATCGAAAGCGGCGACGCATTCGCAGTCGATATCGGCGTAGACTCCGCCAAAATGGTACAGGAGCAGATAGCGTGCCGCATCGGCGCGCAGCACACCATGTGAATAGCTGCAAAAGATCGACAGGAAATCCGGATAGTGCTCGGCGATGAACTCGAGCAGCCTCCGGTCGCTCCAGAACATCGTCGTCCAGCGGGGATGGTGCCGTTTCCAGCTTTCGACATATCCCTGGAAGCGGGCAGGGATGCTGTCGGTCTTCCACGTCTGGTGCAGGATGGGCGGGATCATCGGGGGCTCATCGATCGGTGATTTGGAAAAAGCGTGGGTGTCATGTGCCGGCATCGTCCAGCCCAAGGCCGCCGCGGACGGCATTGCGGATGGCTTCAGGGCCGAACCTGGACCATGCCGCTTCATGCGCGCGAGCGCGCTGGCTCGCCATGCGCCTGCGGTCCAGACAAAGTTCGATGGCCATGTCGGCAAGCCTTTCATCCGAATCCGATAGAAGCACCTCTTCATTGTCGACCAGGTCCAGGCCCTCGACCGCCAGCGGCGTCGCAATCACCGGAATGCCCCAGGCCATTGCTTCGAGAGCCTTGATGCGCGTGCCGCCGCCTGCCGAAAGCGGGATGATGCTGAGATGCGCGCGCGACAGCAGTGGCCCCATATCGTCCGGATTTTCGACGAGGTCCAAGCCTTGCAGTCCGGTCAGAGCTTTCACGGCCGGCTTGGGGTATCGGCCGGCGAGAACCAGTCTTGCGGTCGGCAGTCTTTGCCGGATGCGCGGCAGGATGGTGGCGGCCAGCCGCTCGGCGGCATCGATGTTTGGCTTGTATCCGAGATGCCCGACAAACAGGATCATCGGAAAGCCCCCGTCGGTCGCGGCCTCGACCGGCAGGTCGACGGGGCTGTCTTCGAAACGAGGGATGCCGTTCGGCACGATGTCGATCGGCACCTTGCGCGGGGAAAGTGCCGCTAGTCTTTCGTGGTCCTGCCTCGAGCAGACCCAGGCTCTGTCGACGATGGCGAGCGCCTTTCTTTCGAGGCGCCTGACGCCAAAGGCGGCGGCGATGGCAGGCACCGATCTTGCATCGTCGGCGCGATGCAACTGTCCCGCCAGGTCCGACTCGACATTGTGCATGTCGAGAATGAGCTGCCCGGCCAATGGCCGCAAGGGCCGTAGCAGTTTGAACAGCCCAATGCCCTCGACCACGATGCTGTCCGGGCAAAATTCGCGAACGATCGCCTCGAGACGCGCCAGCACGGAGCGGGGAATTCGGTTCTCGGCACGGATCCTCCACCAGCCGATCGAAGCCGTGCGGGCTTCCCCCTCGATGGTCAAGGCAGCCGTTTGAATGCGGGGATCGGCCGGTTTCGACGGATCGGCCTGCGGCCGGACCGAGACAAGGCAGACTGGCCCGAATGCTGCTGCGGCCACGGCGTTGCGATGGTTCCTGAGATCCGCGCCCGAGGCAGGAGGGAAAGCCGGATCGTAGGACAGCACCAGCGTGCGCCGCTCTTTGCCGTGGTTGGGGGTGGTAAACCTTGCATCCGGACTACGTTTTTCAGTCATTGCTCCGAACTGGATACGGGCGCTGTACTGCAATGCCTTCCAGCTCCGGCCGGATGCTTTGTGGGCGCGAACGGCCCGCATCATGCCCGCCGCATCGGCGTATCTTTTGTGCTTGATGAGCTGTCGTGAAATCCGCTGCGCGATCCAGGACTTTCGCCATTGAAGGGCCTCCCGCTCGACGCCCGATCCAGCCAGCCGGTCCAGTTCGAGCGCAATGGCAAGAAACGTCCTGCGCGGCGCAAGAATGAAACGCTGCGCCATTCTCGTTTCGTCGTGGTGGTAGAGCAGCACCGGAGCCGAGACGATCGCCACATCGAAGCGTGCGAGCAGCGCCACCCAGTAGCATGTGTCTTCGTCGAGGCCGATCGCTTCCGGAAAGCGGATCGTGGCCGTCGCTGATGTCGCGACCAGCGCGCTTCCCATGGCGATCGGCCAGAGCTCGTTGAGAAGATAGCGCCTGGTGTTTTGGGCTCTGTCGCTGGTGTATCCGTGCGGGGTCTTGAGCTTGTCCGGCCGCCCGTTCGTGCGACGGATGCTGGCCCCGATCGACAGGCCGGCTTCGGGGTTGTGCAGGAGCGCGTCACATAAAAGCGAAAGGCCTCCCTCTATCAACTCGTCATCCGCATCCAGGAAGAATATGGATTTGCCCCTGGCCCGTGCAATTCCGACGTTGCGCGCAGCACCCGCGCTGCCGAGGTTGACGCTGACGACCTCCAGCGGCAATCCGTATCGTTGCGCGCTTCCGATCGCGGCAGACGCGGTCTGATCGTCGGATCCGTCATCGACCAGAAGGATCTCGCCGATCAGATCTCTGTCTGAGATCAGGCTGCGCAGCGTCGCATCGATCGTCGCGGCAGCATTCCTTGCCGGGATGACGACCGTCACGTCCAATCGCGTTTCCTCTGATTTACTCACTGCCGCTCGAAAAAACCGCGGTTTCGCACACGATCATAATAATGCTTGAGCGGCGAGACCGGGCGCAGCGAAAGACTGGCGAGGTTCTCGACCAACTGCGGTTCGACATCGAACGGCGACTGGTTCTCCAACCAGCTATAGGAGGATCCGTCCTTCAGCACCGAGGGACTGCCCACCACGTAACCGCCAAGCGCCTTGGCATGGCCGACCCGGCGCATGCCGAAATGCAGGCTGGATGACACCGTCGGTTCACGTGTCCTCAGATAGACGTGGAAGCCGTTGGGCGACCTTGCGACCGGTGTGCGGTTTGCAATTTCACCATGGATGCCGAACCAGCCGCGATATGCGGCGGCGTTGTCGAAATCCAGGATCAGCAGGTTGGAAAATCCTCCCAATATGCCGACATTTCCGGCGAAGTCTCGAAACCAGCGCTCGATGTCTCCGCTGGTCGGTGGTTTCTGCGACAGTTGGAACGCAATGGAACAGAAGGCGAGTTCCTTCAGATCCTTGCGACGGGTCTGCAAATGCAGCGGATCATACCCCATGGCCTCGAGGTCGAGATGCTTGCCGCCGGCACGAAGCGGCAGGCATATGTAGCCCTGCGCCAGCAGCCGGAACGCATAGTCGGTCTTTATTTTAGGCAACATCCAGAAATGTTCCGCCCCGTGCCATTTCACTTCAATCTTCTTTAGCCGAATAGCACTTTCGTCAAGCGTTGGATGCGGCGCGGCCTGGGGCCTGCCAAGTTGCGAGCGATCCCTGTTGAATCATCCGACATGGTGGGCGGCCTGGAAAGCGGCGGCGGGCTGCGACAGCCAGCCGCCGCTGAACCCGGCCTTGCTCAGGCCGCGACGGATATGCGGGCTCGACCGCATCAGGTCCCAGATCAGGCGCGAGCGGTGGTTTTCGATCATCAGCACGGCGATACCCTGGTCCAGTCCGTAATGCGCATCCGATATCCAGCCGCTCGGCCCGAACTTCCGCCGGTTCGCCAGCGTCGGGTTGAAGCCGCTCGGCATCCTGAAGCCGTCGATCACCTCAGGATGGCGTTCTCTGAGATGGCGCAGCGCCGGCAGGCAGATTTCCGGCGCGAAGGGCAGCGATGCGAGATACGACCACGGCGCTATCGTTCCGTCGTCGGGGCCGAACGGCGCGCCGCGCGCCGCATAGCCGGAAAATTTGCGCGGCCGCCGCTCGATCCGCGCGCGGAAGTTGCCGGGTCCGTCACCCGCCGAAAGGCCCCAAAGTCCTTCGCCGTAGCCGTCATAGCCGGAGGGGTTGTGCCGCGCATAGTCCCGGTGAAGGTAGGTCGCGCGACGGCTGTTTTCGAAATAGTCCGAGTTCTTTTCCCGCATGAACGCATCCCGTATGCCGTCGAAGTCGATCCAGGCATGCGAGAACTGGTGCATGAACAGCGGGCCGCCATAGAGCACGTCGTAGCCGTAGATGTTTTCCCACTGATATGTCGCCGTCCAGCCGGCATAAATGTCGTCCG
Organism: Mesorhizobium sp. M6A.T.Cr.TU.016.01.1.1; assembly: GCF_003952585.1. Taxonomy (NCBI): domain Bacteria; kingdom Pseudomonadati; phylum Pseudomonadota; class Alphaproteobacteria; order Hyphomicrobiales; family Phyllobacteriaceae; genus Mesorhizobium; species Mesorhizobium sp. M6A.T.Cr.TU.016.01.1.1. The sequence goes on along the minus strand of NZ_CP034452.1, from coordinate 1,593,933 downwards.
AGGCTGGCTTGTCGGGGGCGGCCATTGCCAGAACGTAGAGCACCGTCGCTTCATTGTAGCCTTCCCAGCCATAACGCAGAAAGCCACTCTTCGGCTTCCAGCCCTGCCGCAAGGTCGAGTTGCTGCCTTGCGCCCATCGCCAGTCGACGCGCCGGTAGAGCACTTCCGCCAGTTCGCGGATTTCGGTTTCTTCGTCATTGTCGCCCGTGAAATAGGCGCCAGCCACGAGCAAGCCGGCCATCAAAAGCGCCGTGTCCACCATCGACAATTCGCATCGCCAGGCGCGCAGGCCGGTCTGCATGTCGAGGAAATGGTAATAAAAACCCTTGTGGCCGGTGACATCGTCGCCATTGCCTTGCCGGCTGTTCCAGAAGAAGCGCAGTGCGGCAAGCGTCAGCCTCACGGCTGCGTCTCGCGTTATCCAGCCACGCTCGACCCCGACCGGATAGCAGGACAGGGCGAAGCCGACGACCGCAATGCTTGCCGGCCAATTTGGCCGCGAGGTGTCGGCGACCAGCCCGTTCTCCGGGTTCACGGTTTCCAGGAAATAACCGAAGGCCGCGCGCTGGAAGCGGTCGAGCAGATCTTCATCGGACAGTGAAGGTTCAATCCTAAGCAAACGACGTGAACTCCAGTCTCGCGGACCCTGGCGGCAGATCGCGCCTGACTTGCTTCAATAGGTCGCCCGGCCGCCGGAGACGTCGAAGACGGCAGCCGTCGTGAAGGAACATTCCTCGGAAGCGATCCATGAGATCAGTGCCGCCACCTCCTCGACCTCGCCAAACCGCGCCATCGGTATCTTCGACAGCATGAAGTCGATGTGCTGCTGGCTCATCTGCTGGAAGATCGCGGTGCGCACGGCCGCCGGCGTGACGCAGTTCACCGTCACCTTGGTCTTAGCCAGCTCCTTGCCCAGCGACTTGGTCAGGCCGATCACTGCCGCTTTTGACGTGCTGTAGGCTGAGGCATTCGGGTTTCCCTCCTTGCCGGCGATCGAGGCGATGTTGACGATCCTGCCGTAATTGCGCTCGAGCATATGCGGAACCAGCGCCTTGTTGCAGAAGAAGACGCCGTTGATGTTGATGTCGATGACCCGGCGCCAGTCCTCCACCGAATAGTCCCAGGTCGTCATGTTCGGTCCGGTGATGGCGGCGCTGGTGACCAGGATATCGACCGCGCCAAGGGCATCGATCGTCCGCCGGGCGGCCTGTTCGACCGCCACGGGATCGGCGACGTCGACAGTCACGCCATGCAAATCGGCAATGACAGCCTTGGCCTGCTCGATCTGGGTGGGATCGCGATCCCAGACGCAAACGCGTCCGCCCTCTTCAACGATTCTTTGCGCGACAGCCAGGCCGATGCCGGAGGCGCCACCGGTGATCACGGCCGATCGTCCGGCAAACCGTCCCGCAAAACTCATCGTCATGTGTTCATCCTCCCAATCGGCGGCAAATGTGAAGTCAGCGACGGATAAGTTCAAGCCGGAGTCTGGAGCCTCCGAACAGGTTCGTGGTGGGCCAGGCGCAGGCGGTTGAGAAGCCCCTCCTGGCCGCTACCTCTCCATATGATACTAGGGCTGCGATCGCGGCGAGGCGGCAGGGCCGTCCGAGCGACTCCCATGCGCACAGTTCAGACGTTCTTGATCGACTTCCAATGGCTCAGCCGCTCTGCGATCAACTCCACGCGCTGCTGATTGTCGCGGCCGTCCAGGATGCTTAAGTCCTCAGGATCGGCGCGCAGATAGACACCGGAGGTGCGCGCGTTCAGTTTTGGCGGTGTGTCGGCTCGTGTGGTGAAGTACCCGGACGCGCGATCGGCGGACTCCAGCCGGATCTCTCCTGTCCCGTACAACTGCGACGCGTTCGCGTCCAAGGGTCGTTCTCCATTCCAAAAGTAGAAGATGCCGGGAGGCTCCTTTCTCTCCTTTACCGCTTCGCTCCAGTATCTGGCTGACAGACTGCCATTCTCTTGCCATGAGCGGCCGGTTAGCTCCAGCGCGCCATCGCGGTCTCGCGAGATACGCAAGAGGCTCACGGCGGACGGCTCCTTTACGGTTCGTTCCGACAAGGAAAATTGCCACCAAAGGCCCTCTATCCGGGCAACGCGACTTTCATTCTCGATCGCATTCCGAAGCTTTTGGTTGATCGCCCTCATCTCCGCGCCGGTCGTCGCCTCGCCATACCTTACGGAGGTGAGGCCGAGGAGATCGCTTGGAAGCTTGGAGCCATTGGCATGGAGGATGAACGTCCGGCGCATTCCAAGGACTCCGCCGAAAAGGCCGGCCTCGAAAACCACATTGTCTCGTGGAGAAGCTTGAGCGGATGCCGTCGCAGACGATGCCGGCTGACTCACACTGGTCCAATCGTCTTGAGCGAACACGAAAGCGGCGAAGTCGACTTCACGCGTAAGCTCGAGGAGGCGCCCCAGGGTGGTTGTCCCAGGATTGAAGGACGTCGTCCAGGGTTCCACATGCGCGATGTCTTCAAGACCGCGTGTCAGCGCCTGCAGCAGTTTTTTCTGCTTCCCCGACGAGCCCAGGAAGATTCGAGGTTTGTCCATCCGTTTGCTCCAACCCAGCAGATCGGGGGACCAGCGTCTGCCAATTATCCTGCGGTCATTGGCCTGGTTGTCCCCGACATAGGGTACGCGGAGGGTCTCATTTATTGCAACGGATGCAATGAATGCCGGCTGCTACTTTTCGTCAGGTGCTGGAAGAAAAACAGTTCCGCGGTGGTGATGCCAAACCGCTCATAAATGCGGCGGCGATGGTTCTTGACAGTGCCGACGGTGATGCTCAGCCGTTAGGCAATGTTTGCGGCCACAGCTGGCTGCGCGCTCGGTTCTTGCCCGGCCTATCGGTCTTTCACCGCTCGCCTTGGGCATCCTTATGGCTGTTTTTGCCTCATTTGGGTGACAGGCTGCGGGGGATGGGTTATATTGCACTGCACAACGGAAGCGCCCGCGCTTGGCGCGGCGGCAAATCGGCATTGAACTGCATGGACGGGAATCCGCTACCGAGATGAAGATTCCAAAATCTCTGTTGGTCGACCCGGAGAAGAACACGGTCTACGGTACATTTGCTGTTGCCATCTCCATTTGGGCGTTCTCCTACTCCTCCGTCTTCGGCCAGATCCTGATCCTGGCCTATTATGCGGTTTGGCTCCCCCTCATCCTGGTGGACTACCGGCGGCTGTTGCGACATGTATCCAGCGCATGGCTCCCGCTGGCGTTTGCCATCTACGTCTGCCTGTCGGTGTTCTGGTCGGATGCTCCCGGCATCACGTTGAGGACGGCAGTCCAGTATTGCTCCCATATCGCCTGCGCCTACATCGCGGCGCGCACCGTCAGCGTCCGAACGTTGACGATAGGCTCGCTGATCGGGATTTTTCTCGTCCTGCTCTATTCGCTCATGGTCGGGGGTTATTCCTATGACGTTCTCGACGGGACGTACAATTTCGTCGGCGCATTCAGCTCCAAGAACCAGATCGGCTTTGTCGCATCGCTGGGTGTCTACTTCTGCGTTGTCTTCCTGGCTTTTCTCAGGCGCGGCCGAATAAGCCTTTTCTTGACGGCGCCCGTCGTCGCCCTGTCGGCCTATCTGCTGGTCATTGCGCATTCGGCCACCTCTATGGCTTCGATACCGGCAGTTCTCGCTCTGGTGGCTCTGCTTGCCATGGCCAAGAAGCTTTCGCTCCGCTATCGACGGGTGATTTTCCTGGTCGGCACATGCGGGCTGATCGCGGTCACCCTGGTTGCCTTTGCGGGACTTCTGGATTTCGTCCTTGGCGTCTTCGGGAAGGATTCCACGCTCACCGGACGGACCTATCTCTGGGAGCAGGGCTGGGAGGCGGCGCAGCAAGCGCCGATCCTCGGCGTCGGCTATTCGGGCTATTGGGTGCAGGGTTTTGCCGAGGCCGAGCGGCTTTGGAACGAATTCTACATCACAACCCGAAGCGGCTTCCACTTCCACAATACCTATATCGAAGCCCTCGTCGAGCTTGGCTATGTCGGGGCGACGCTGATTTCGCTGATCATCGTGCGCACGCTGTGGGGCCACATATCGGCGTTGATATTCAGGACGTGGCAAGCCGAGTCTGTGATTCTTGCCGGCGTGATGGTGCTTCTGTTCATCCGGTCCTTCGTCGAGGTCGAGACCCTCAACCCCTACATCATGGGCTCCTTCCTCCTGTATTACAGCTACTTCAAGCTGGTGAGGGTGTTAGTCGCCCGTCCCCGGTGGACCGCGGCCAACCTCGCGGAACCAGAAACCGCAAGGGGCTAAGCAAAGCGCTAAATGTCACCTAGAGCAATTCCAGGAAAAGTGTGCAGCGGTTTTCCGTCCGGAATTGCGCGAAAACAAACAGCTCTAGCTTTTCGTCTATCAAAATGAGATCAAAAACGAATATAATCTTGGGGCGCCACTAGTTCGCGAATTATTCGGGCAGGATTTCCTGCAACCAAGCTTCGTGGCGGTGCACTTTTGGTGACCACAGAGCCGGCTCCAATTACGCTATGATCCCCGATTTCCACCCCAGGCAGGATTATTGAATTTCGGCCTATCCAAACATTATCACCAATTAGGACAGCTTTCGCTTTAACACCGGCACCATCTTCGACCTCATGATAGTTTGAGTCTTGGATTACAACCGAATCGCCAATAAGGCATCTTTTTCCGATGCTTACTGCGACTGATGCGTCGATCATGACTCCGCTGTTTATAAAAGATTTAGAGCCAATTGACAGGCTTGCGTTCCGGCGTGCATGAAACCAGGAACGTGACCCCAGCCCTCGAAACGAAACGCGAGAGCCAAATCTAAAATTGCCTTTTCCTGCTATATGAGGCGAGACTCCAAGCACCGAAACTCGATCGGATATTTCGATACCTCTCATTACCCAAATGAATGTAATGATTGTGCCTTTAATATACCTTCTAGCACGATAGATATTCACTACGCTTCCCCCACGGATAGCCGCTCCTCGCCGAGGAGCGTGCATCTATGCGGACGGCCTTGGCGTGACGCTCCCTTTGAGCGTCAGCTGACGTCGGGGTATTCGATTGCTCGAAACGGCCTATTGGCTAGCCATCGGCGCCAACTTCACCTTGATCACGTCCCCGGGCAGCACGGGCGTGTCTTCGCTGGCGGCGATTTCGCTGCTCTTTCCGTCGACCACCCGAACCAGGCCAAACGACATTGTTGGCTCTTCGCCGTCGCGATAGCGTTGCAGCGCCGGGTTCCCCGACATGGCTTCGGCCATCAGGCCTGTTTGCATGTTCATCTTGAGCATTGTTTGACTGAGATCGGCTTCTGCCTGTTGCCGATCGGTGGCGAGGCCCGCATTCTGGGTGTTTTCCAGATCGATGGCGTCCTGAATGGCCTTGCTGATCGACTGCTTGGCGGTGAGGATGGCCGTTTCGTAATCCAGGATCTGGCCTTCCAGGTCGGCGATCGTTTGTTGCGAAGTCAGAACCCGCGTGTTGACGACAAGGCCCTTTTGCGCCAGCGAGCCGATGCCGCTCAGCTGTTCCTTTGCCAGGTCGACCTGCCGCTGCTGGTTGACGATCTTTTTCTGCAGCGAATCAATCTCGCTCTGCAGCAGCGTCTTCAAATCATCGAGCGCCTGAAGGCGCAGTTTGAGATTCTTCTGATCGGCCGTCAGGATCGCCATCTCGTCGGCAACGATGCTTGCCAGTTTCGGATCGTCGGCCACCTCCTTCGGCACGTCGAACGTCGACTTGTCCGCTATCTCCGCTTCGATGCGCGCGCGCCTGACGATCAGTCGGACCCGTTGGTCCTGGAGAACGTCAAAATCGCCCTTGGCATTGATCATGTCGCGGTCGTACCGCTGTCCTTCCGGGCTCCGTCGGACACCGCCGGCGATGCTCATCGCCCTCAGCACGGTCAGGTCAGGCACGTAAGGATACTGGCCGGGCGTCTGGACCTCCCCGGAAATATAGAACGGCCTGTACTGCGCCATTTCGACGGAGGCTTCCGGCCGGTCCGCCAGAGCGAGCTTGCGCTGGAGCGCCTGGCCGATCGCTGCCGCGACCTCGGACGTGGTCTTGCCGGATGCCGGCATTTCGCCGACGAACGGCACGGACAATGTTCCGGCAGGACCGACCGTGTACTCTCCGTTGACGGCCGTCCAGTCGCGGAACGTGCCTTCAACGGTCTGCCATTCGGCCACGCGGATGGTCAGCTTGTCCTGCGATCCCAGGCGGTACTCGTCGGCGGTGGCGAGTTGGGGAACGGCGAGCGTCAGCGCGAGGCAAGCAGTCATAAGCCGCATCCGTCGCTTGTGATTGCTGACAGTGCCGGCGCAGGAGATTCCGAAGATGTTTGTTTTCAACTGAGCTTTTTCCGATCCGCTTTGGCCCCGCCCGATGAAGCTTGCTGCAGAATGCTTGGCGTCTGGACCGTCACTCACCGGCTCCCGGCCGGGTCAGTAGCAGCCCCGCGACATCCAGACCGCAGGCACGGTCTTGATGATGATGCGAATGTCCTCGAATAGCGACCAGTTCTCAACATAGTGGCGATCGAACGCGACGCGGCTGTCGTAGGAAACGTCGTTGCGGCCGCTGACCTGCCAGAGCCCGGTCAGGCCGGGGCGCGATTTCAGGTAATAGACAGCCGAACTGCCATAGATTTCGAGCTCGTCGCGCACGACGGGGCGAGGACCGACAAGGCTCATGTCGCCCTGAAGGATGTTGATGATCTGCGGCAGTTCATCTAGGCTGAGCTTCCTCAGCACGGCCCCGACGCGCGTGACGCGCGGATCGTTCTTGAGCTTGCGGGTCGCTGTCCATTCGGCATTGGCGTCCGGATTGGCGGCAAGATATGCCGCCAGCACCCGTTCACCATCCTGAACCATGGTGCGAAACTTGAGGCACGGGAAAATCCGTCCTCCCCGACCGATCCGGCTGTGACCGTAGAAAATCGGCCCGCCGTCGGAAAACTTGACAAGCAGCGCGACCATAACAAACAGCGGACTGAGAGCCACCAGGCCAATCAGTGAGCCGGCAATATCGAAGCTGCGTTTTAGCAGGCCGCCGATTGGTGGAAAATCGATGCCGGCCTGCGAAAAATCCGCATCGGCCGACTTGGCTACGTCCCTCATGCGTAAACTCCATACGTTGAACGGATGGTTTCGCCCACAATATCAAAAAAATGCTGCATCGCAACACACAATTTCTCGATCGCTTGAAATAATCACGTCATGAATTGACTAAATAATAAACCGATCCTGCACAAATTTTGATCTTTATGGCACGTTCGTGACAGATTATGGGCAATTTTGAAAAATCTAGTGCCTTTTTGAGGCTGATTTTAGGCGAATCGCTCTTTGTACCGCGTCATGGAACATAATCGTGCTTTAGCTTCCGAGACATATATAGATTTTAGAGTAAAATACTAATTAATATTATGGGTCTTACTGGAGGGGTTCCATATCCGGTGATTGGCCATGATGCAGACGTGTGCATCGCAACATGGCAGAGTCGATCCCGCGAACGCATCCAAAATTATTTGTGGTTGGCCTTGCCCGCTATTGCACACCTTAATAGAGTTGCAATTTGTTTCTGTCAGAGTATGGAACAGCGTGGGAAAGGCCGAAAGCAACCGGCCAAAAAGCGGGCCGCCTCAACGAGCTCGCATGCGAAGGGAGGCTCGGGGTGGGTCAATCATCGATTATTGCCCGAGCAGGTTGACGGGCTGTCGGGTATGTCGCTACCAAAATTCATTGTCGGCATGATTTTCGCTCTGGCGATCGTGGTCGCCTGGTCTCATCTGGGCGGCGCTTCGCTCGGCACGACGCTTTTTCGCGCTATGGCTTGCGCCATCGTCATTCAGCTAGGCTATTTTTTGCTGGTTTTCGTCATGGTTGCCAGAAACACGCCGACATCGGCTGATAAGATTCGCGATGCCGAACGAAAGCTGAGTCCGACCGAGGCGGCCGATGGCGAGAAGTTCAGTGCCAGGAGAAGCCTTCACTGACCCTGCGTCAGGTCGCGTCGGTTGGGTTCCTGTCGGACTGCTCGCCTTACAGCATCCTGGACAACTGGCCTTCGGATTTTTCCTTCAGCCTCTGATCCCCTGATTCACTATCTGATTTTGCCTGACCTTGACGATGCGGCCGTTTTCCATCGCGACCACCAGGTCGGCGAAAGCGAAGATCGACGGCCGGCGCGACGGTCAGGGTCGACATCGCGCCGCAGCCCGTCGATCGCCTTGGTGATCAGCGATTCGAGTGCGCTGACAGCGCTATCCAGAATGGTCAGGGGCGGTTTGCGAAGCGGCGCGTCGATTCGCTGGCATTACACCGCCCATCGATTTGCGCCATGACGACACCGAAAGGAAAGACTGGACGGAGCGAATGATTTTGGCGATGCTTCGCACTTGCAGCATAAGCGCCGGCTGACGCTCTTTCGAACAGCCGGACAGTCGATGAGGACGAGAGTTGCATCGGACATTCAACGGGGGGGCGGCAAGAAATTCGGAGCCACCTTTGCAGTCGAGAGACGAATTGATGACAAAACCCGAGGTCTGCGTGATCATCGCTGCCCGCAACGCGGCGCGGACAATCCCGGTTGCCATCGCATCGGCGTTGCGCGAGCCGGAGGTGGCGGAAGTCGTCGTCGTCGACGACGCTTCCACCGACGATACCGCGAAAGTCGCTCGGGCAGCCGACGATGGCAGCGGCAGGCTTTCTGTAATCCGGCTCGACGTCAACGGCGGTCCTTCCTTCGCCCGCAACGCCGCGATCGCCAGCTCCAAGTCACCGTTCATCAGTATTCTGGACGCCGATGATTTTTTTCTCGAGGGCAGATATCGCGAGTTGTTCGCCAGCGCCGATTGGGATTTCGCTGCCGACAACATCATGATGATCAGGGACGATGCGGTGACCGATGTCTCTAAAATCGCCGCTCCGCAATTCTCGGCCGACCCGGAATTTCTCGATTTCGAGCGTTTCATCGAAGGCAACATCTCCAGTCGCCGTGTGCAGAGAGGTGAGTTAGGCTTCCTCAAACCGGTGATCAGCCGCGCTTTTCTCGACCGGCATGGGCTGCGCTATGACGAAAACCTGCGGCTGGGCGAAGACTATGAGCTCTACGCGCGCGCGGTTGCTTGCGGGGCACGCTTCAAGGTCATCAGGTCCTGCGGCTATGGCGCCATCGTTCGCGCGGATTCGCTGAGCGGCCAACATAAGACGCAGGATCTCAAGCGTCTGGCCGACGCGGATCTGGCGCTGCTGGCGATCGACAGTTTGCCGGAAGGCTCTAAGGCGGTGCTCAGAAGGCACGAACGGCAGGTGCGCGACAAATACCGGTTGCGGAACTTCCTCGACGTGAAGAACGAGCGGGGGCTGACGTCGGCCGCGGCCTACGCCCTGGCCAGCCAATCCAACCTCATCCCCATCGTTCGCGGCGTGGCCGCCGACAAGCTGGATGCGCTGTTTCGCCGCGCCGGCTTTGCCTCGAAGCAGCCTGTGCCGCCGCTGCGCTTTCTCATGGCCGCAACCAGCCCGCTCGGCGAGACTTGAGCTTGTCCGCGAGCGGCGCCATGCCGATCATGTCAACAGGTCCTTACCCCGCTCCAACGTGAAGCGAATTTCCGATTCGCCACACTAAAGCGCGTCGCGTTTGATGAGATTCATGCGACGCGCTTTAGTTCTTGTTCTTATGCATGTCGTTGTCGCAAAACCGCTGCGCACTTTTGCGCAACATGCATTAGGTGGTTGCCTACTCGCTCTGGGGATGGCATGTATGTTGCGGTGCAGCAATTTTGGTTGGCCGTTTGAATCGGCCCGAAAATGTCCCCTGTCAGAGGAGCTGGACGATGCGACAAGATTTTTTCGGCCTGGATGGGCACGGGATTGCCATAGGCCGGCTATGACAGGAGACTGAGCGCATGGCCTCGATATTCGGCTTCAGATCAAGGGATCCGGCTCGAGACAGGCAGACCGACATCTCGCGCCTTGACCGCTTGGCAAAGCTGCTTGACCAGATCGCAGCCGAGGTCGAGGCGGAGAAAAACGGACTTGAGAATCGCTACCGGACAAAGGCCACCAACGCGGCCTTTCTGGTCGAGGCGATGGAAAATGGAGCGGCCTCCTCCAGCAGATCCGCCGAAGTCAGCGAACTGACGAAGTCGATCCTGAATTGCGAGCAGCGCATCGCGGCGCTCGCGCGGCAAAACGAATTGATGAAGGATCTCCGTCATTCGCTGGATGCAATCTTCGATGAAAGCGGTCAGCGTGGTTCGACCACCAAGGCTGATTTCGCCAAGCCGGCCGCCGGCACGGGGTGAACTTCAAAGTTCTGGGTGGCGCCGCAGGCAAGAGGTTTAGTGCCACAGGTCAACAAAGAGGCAGCACAAGGAAGGTGCCGGGAGAAGGTCAAGATCAGCTCGTTTCGTCATGGTTCGAACGTCGACTTTGGGTTGGGGGCACACAGCACAAAGGTGAGTTTGGTATGAACGCGGATCCGAAAAGCACGTCCACCCCAAAAACCGGCGGCAGCCCGTTCACGCGCTCGATCAGGCAAGTGAACCTGAGGCAGCTATGCTCTGGCGGCGCGTTTCTGCTGGTCGCGCTCGGCAGCCTGGTTGCAGGCCCGACCCCTTCCCGTTCGCAGGATATCCCGACTGCGCCATCGTTCGTCGATGATTTCACCAGCTTCGACCGTGCGCGCTGGTACGTTGCCGATGGCTGGACGAACGGCAGCCATCAGAACTGCACCTGGTCCAAAAGCCAGGTCGAGCTTTCCGACGGCATGCTGACGCTCGGTTTCGAAAAGCGGAAGTTGAAGGATCGCGATTTTGCCTGCGGCGAGATCCAGACCAAGCAGCGCTTCGGCTATGGCACCTATGAGGCACGGATGAAAACCGATGCCGGCTCCGGCATCAACGCCGCCTTCTTTTCCTACATCGGCCCCTCCGACAAGCAGCCATGGGATGAAATCGACTTCGAGGTGCTGACCAAGGACACCTCCAAGGTGCAGGTCAACGCCTACATAGCCGGCAAGGGCAACAACGAGAAATTGGTGGATGTAGCGGGCGGCGCCGACAAGGCTTTCAATGACTACGCCTTCGTCTGGGAGAAGGACCGGCTGCGCTGGTACGTCAATGGCCAGCTGGTGAACACGATCACCGATCCGGCAAAGCTGCCCAGCCATGCGCAAAAGATATTCTTCAGCCTCTGGGGCAGCGACACGATGAAGGGCTGGCTGGGCCCGTTTTCGGATCCGGGGCGCAAGCTCACCATGCAAGTGGACCGCGTCGCCTTCACGGCGCTCGGCCAGCCATGCCAGTTTCCGGAATCGCTGGCATGCAGCATAAAGTGAAGGCTAATCTGAACCGGCCGGACCGAAAGCGCTCCGAAGCCTTGAACAGGGATGAAACCAAATGAATTTGACGGTCTTTGGAATTGGCTATGTCGGTCTCGTGCAGGCGGCGGTGCTTGCCGAAGTCGGACACCAGGTGGTGTGCGTCGACATCGACGTGAAAAAAGTCGAGCGGCTCAATCAGGGCCTCATCCCGATTTTCGAGCCCGGGCTCGAAAACCTCGTCAAGGAGAACCACGCGGCCGGCCGCATCAAGTTCACCACCGACGCCGCCGCCGCGGTCAAGCATGGCGAGATCCAGATGATCGCCGTCGGCACACCTCCCGGAGAGGATGGTTCAGCCGACCTCAAATATGTCCTGGCCGTCGCCGAGGCCATCGGCCGGGAGATGGACGCGCCCAAGATCGTCGTCGGCAAATCGACCGTGCCGGTCGGCACCTGCGAAAAGATAAAGGCCAGGATCGCCGCGACGCTGAAGGCGCGGGGTCGCGAGGATCTGGCTTTCGACGTGGCCTCCAATCCGGAATTCCTCAAGGAAGGCTCGGCGGTGGCCGACTGCACGAAGCCCGATCGCATCATCGTCGGCACCAGCAGCGAAAGCACCGAGGCGGTGATGCGTGAGCTTTATGCGCCGTTCAACCGCAACCACGAGAAGATGATCGTGATGGATGTGCGCAGCGCCGAATTCACCAAGTACGCGGCCAATTGCATGCTGGCGACCAAGATCAGCTTCATGAACGAAATGGCCAATCTGGCCGAGGAGCTGGGCGCCGACATCGAGGAGGTCCGCAAGGGCATCGGCAGCGATCCGCGCATCGGCTACCATTTCATCTATCCGGGTCTCGGCTATGGCGGCTCGTGCTTCCCCAAGGATGTGCGCGCCCTGATCAAGGCGGCGGAAGGCGTCAAGTTCGATGCCAAGCTGCTGCGCGCGGTCGAGGAGCGCAACAACGAGCAGAAGTCGGTCCTGTTCGACAAGGTGAACCGGTACTTCGAGGGCAATCTGAAGGGCAAGACCTTTGCGCTTTGGGGCTTAGCCTTCAAACCCGACACCGACGACATGCGCGAGGCGCCGGCGCGTGTCCTGATGGAAGCGCTGTGGAAGGCCGGTGCCAAAGTGCAGGCCTACGATCCCGAGGCGATGCAGGAATGCCAGGCCATCTACGGGCTGCGCGAGGATCTCCTCTTGTGCGGGACCAAGGAGGCAGCGCTGCGTGGCGCCGACGCACTCCTGATCGCCACCGAGTGGAAGAGCTTCCGCGCGCCTTCTTTCGACGCGGTGAAGGATGCGTTGACCACGCCGATCATCTTCGACGGCCGAAACCTCTACGACCCGAAGGTCATTGCCCGCCACGGCATCGAATACCACTCGATCGGCAGGATGGCGGCGTGAGGCCCATTCGGGAAAGGCCTATGGCTAGACCGGATCGCACACCAGGGACGGTTACGAAGGCTTTGATGAACGCGCTCGTTTCAACAAAGGATTTTATCTGATGGTGCTGGGCGTCAGGCCGGAACAGATCGCCAACGAACATTTCGATCTTGTCGCCATCGGTTCCGGTTTCGGTTCGGCGTTCTTCCTGCATGCGTTCGCGAAGCAGCGAAAGGCTCGCGTTCTGGTTCTGGAATGGGGCCGGCACAACACGCATGAATGGCAGATCGACCAGAACGCCAACACCGACATCGACGAAGGGACGACCTATAAGACCAACTCCGACAAGCCGTGGAACTACACCATCGGATTGGGTGGCGGAACGAATTGCTGGTTCGCGCAGACGCCGCGCTTTCATCCGAACGACTTCAGGCTGAAAAGCCTCTACGGCATCGGCAACGACTGGCCGATCAGCTATGACGAGCTTGAGCCGTTCTACTGCGATGCAGAGGACGTCATGTCGATTTCAGGCGATCCCGACATGGCGGCGATGATGCCGCGTTCCAGGCCGTTTCCACAACCACCGCATCACATGTCGACGCCGGACCGGATGATGAAAGCGGCGCAGCCGGATCAGCATTTTGTCGTGCCGACAGCGAGGGCACGCGTGCCGACCGCGCAGCGGTCTTCGTGCTGCGCCAACTTGCGATGCGGCTTATGCCCGGTCGACGCGAAATTCACCGCCAACAATGGCCTGATGCACGTCTTCGAGCATCCCGACGTTTCGGTCTGCCTTGGCGCGGAAGTGCGCCGGCTCGATCACGTCGGCGGATCGGTCCGTTCGGTCGTGTTCGTGCAGGACGGCAAGGAATATTCGGTCAGCGGCGATCTTTTCATTCTGGGCGCCAATGCCATCCAGAGCCCGGCGATCATGTTGCGATCCGGCCTGTCGGGCGAATTCGTCGGGCGTGGCCTGCACGAATCCTACGGATGGAATTTCGAAGCCTATCTCGACGGTGTCGACAATTTCGATGGCAGCACCATCACCACCGGCTTGAATTTCGGCCTTTATGACGGCGCCCACAGATCGCAGCATGCGGCGGCGCTGGTCTATTTCGAAAACCGCTGGCAGCACGGGATGCGCCCCGAAAAGGGACGCATCCGTCAGACGCTTCCCCTCATCATTGTCACCGAAAACCTGCTCGAGCCGGAAAATCTCGTCATCCTCGACGAGGATGAAAACGCCTTCGTCAGTTTCAAGGGGGCATCCGACTATGCCGTCAAGGGCATGGCGTGGGCAAAGGAGAAACTGCCGGCGCTTCTGGCCCCGCTGCCGGTCGAAGAGATTTTCGATCGCGGCATCCGGCCGACCGAGTCGCACGTCCAGGGCACGTTGAGGATGGGCTTGAGCCCGGCGGATTCGGTGGTCGACCGGGACATGATCCACCATCAGCTCAGGAACCTGGTCGTCGTCGGCTCGAGCACATATCCAAGCTGTTCCTGTGCCAACCCGAGCCTGACCGCGGCAGCCCTCTCCTTGCGGGCGGCGAGCCGGATAGCGGGAAAGGAAATGGCCGGATGATCAAGGTTTCGCGGCGCGCGGCACTGGCCATCATGGCTGGCGGAGTTGCTTCGACCGGCATCGCCTATGCCGCCGTTTCCTCGCTTTCGGACGAGGACCTGGTGCGCGTCACGCTCGAAAGATATTTCGGCAGGCTGAACATGCGCATCGAACATCTGCAGCAGTTCGTCCTGGAATTCCAGAAGCGGAACCCCTGGATATTTCCAAACAAAAAGCTGGGCGATGCGGTCACTCTGCTTGAAGAGCTGAAATTGGGCGCCGCACGCCGGTTTCTCCCCGACCAGAAAAAAGAAGATCTGAGCCATTTCGACCGCTGGGTTATTGCCGAGTTCCATATGCTGACCGACTATGCCCGGCGCAGTTCGCCAACCGATCCGATCCGATTCACCGGATGGCAGCCATGCACCAATCCGTTCGCCAATTTAGAGATGCAACAGGATGCCTGAAAGCGGGTCGCAAGCCATCACGCGTGAACAAGCCATGCGTTAACAAGCAATGCGTCATCGCTCGTAAACTTGAGAATGCGACAAGGAGCCGAAACCATGAAAGTGCTTTTTGCAGGCGGCAACGGTTACACGCCCCAGTTCAGCGGCGGTGTCCAGTCCAGCACCCATCATCTTGCCGAGCAGTTGCTCGAGCACGGGCATGAGGCGTCGGTGCTCGCCGCCCTGTTTGGCCAAGGCGTTTTCGGCTACAAGGCGCGCGCCAAGATGAAGCTTCTGAGACAGCGCGCGGTCATCGACAGCTATCCGGGCTATCCGGTCGTGCGGGCCTGGTTTCCCTGGGAGGCGGCGGGTTTTGCCGTCGAAAAGCTGAGGCCGGATGTCGCCGTGGTCCAGTGCCACAAGTCGGTTCCGATCGGCAAGGCGCTGCAGGCGGAAGGCGTGCCGCTGGTCGTCTATCTCAGAAACGTCGAGTTCCACGAATTGGGCGGCGATCTGCGCGAGCTGCATTCGGCGCTTTACATCGCCAATTCCGAATTCACGGCGCGCACCTACAAGGCAAAATTCGATATCGATTCGACGGTTATACCGCCGACCATCAATCCCGCCCTCTACAGCACGCCGACGACAGGCGAATTTGTCACGCTGATCAATCCATATGAGGAAAAAGGCTTCGAGCTTGCGGTGCGCATTGCCGCCGCCTGCTCCGAAATCCCGTTCCTATTCGTTGAAAGCTGGAAGCTTGACGACGATCATCGGGCCCGGATCGAGCAGACGATTGCGCCGCTCGGCAACGTCACGCTGGAGAGCCGGACCAGCGAAATGAAAACCGTTTATGGCCGCACGAAAATCCTGCTCGCCCCCAGCAAGTGGGAAGAGGCCTGGGGCCGGGTGGCGTCGGAAGCCCATTGCAGCGGCATTCCCGTCGTAGGCTCGCGTCGTGGCGGCCTGCCCGAAGCGATCGGCTCCGGTGGCGTGGTGCTGGATTACGACGCCCCGCTCGCCGATTGGGTGGCAGTGGTCAGGCGTCTGTGGACCGACAGCCAGGAATATGGGCGGCTTTCAACGGCGGCACGTGCATTCTCCGAGCGACCGGAACTCGATCCGGCTGGTCAGTTCGCGACCTTCTTCTCGATGCTCGACAGGGCGGCACGGCAGCCTTCGCGACAGGCCGCCTAGAGCAATTCCAGGAAAAGTGCGTAGCGGTTTTCCGTTCGGAATTGCGTAAAAACAAATGCTTAGAGCGGGTCAGCGATTCTATCAAAGCTGAACCGCTCTAAGTTCTGAATCGGATTCAAGCAGGTCTTTTGATCCGGCTCTTGAGCGTCTCGTAGCCGCGTTCGCCGAGCAGTGTGCGCGCCACGGTCTTGATTGCCGTCTTGCGCCCGTCAGGCGAACTGATCCCCCGCAATCTGCTGGGAAGGTTGCGTGCCGTCTGTCCTAGTGCCGGAAGCGACAGCGTATCGGGATAAGTTACCAGATGCGTTTCGACGCACAGCACCGGTTTGCCGGAAAGCTTGGCGATCTTGAGGGCCTGCTGGTGCTCGCTCTCGATGAACAGGATGGCGTCGGATTTGCGGTAGAAATCGGCTTTGAAACTGCCATGCACGCCAAGCCGTTGCCGTTCCGCCTTGCTCGGCAGGTCAAGCATGATCAGTCTGTCGTATGCGATGCCATGCTTTGCGAGCCATGCTTCGGTAAGCGCGCGGTATTTCTCGAGCCGGCTGGTGACGAGCCAGCCGATCTTGCGGGTCGGGCCAAACAGAGGCAGTGCTTCGCTCAGGAATTTCTCATAGGCCGGGCCGTCGTCGTTTTCGGCTTCGGTCGGGTCCAGGCAGAGCACGCCGTCAATGTCGACGCAGCATTGCGCGAGGAATTTGTGGTGCATGAAGTTCCATTGGAACATCCTTGGATGCGGCACGACTTCCAGGACGACGTCAGTTTCCTCGTGCTGAGGCAGCAGGCCGAACACCGCGGCAAAGATGAAGTCCGCCTTGATGCCGGCGGCCTCTACCCGGCTGCGCGCCTCGCGCATCGCGGCACCGCCGCTGACGCTGTCGTCGATCACCAGAACCTTGCGCATGTCGGAGGCCTGCCGGTCGAGCGCGGCGCGGCGTTTGGTGACCCCCGAAGTATAGATCTTTCCGGCCAGGAAGCTGTCCAGATCGGTCATCGGGATGTTCGCCGTCAGGCTGAGCAGTGTGGCGGCGAGAATCCCGCTTCGGGGAACGCCGACCACCAGGTCGATGTCGCGCGGCAACCGGTGAAGGTTCCTGACAATCGCATCGTTCATGTCGGAGATCGATCGGTAGTGCATGGGATCAGACCTGCTTCTCGTATGGATGTCCGTGCAAGTTACTTCGCCTCGCTTGGTGCTGCCGCGGGCGCCCGTGCCGGCAGGAGTTTCAGAGCCTCCCGCAATGCTTCGCGGCCGGACGCAAACGCCAGCGCGGTCACGATGGTGATCATGTAGGACAGCACAACCGCGCTCGCCATGGCGACGATGTGCTGTTGCGGCAGCAGCGGCTTGGCAAACCAGATCGCGGCAAGCGCCAGATGCGCGCCAAGCACGAAGGGCGTTGCCGCGCGAAGCATGTGGCTTGCCCGCAGCGGCCCGGTCTTGCCGATATACAGCCACAGGAAAGGTGTTTTGAGATACTCGCTGATCGCATAGGCGATCGCCACCCCCAACGCGCCATAAGGCAGGCCGACCAGGAAGGCCAGCACCGACGTCACGGCCGCTATGATGCCCCAGCGCATGAAATCGCCCGAGCGACCCTGGCTGATGAAAAGCCAACCCGCCGGGTTGTTGAGCGGCTGCAGCAGCCCGGCAAAACCGAGCGCCAGGAAGATGTTGGAACTCTGCCGCCACTGCTCGCCGAGCACAAACGGTATCAGCAGGTCGGACATGGCGGTGGCGAAGGCGACACCGGGAAGTGCAACCAGCAAGATCAGCGGCATGACGCGAAGATAGGCGCTGCGGTAGCGGTCCGGCTCGTCCTTCAGCCTGGAAAGAGCCGGCACCATGACCTTCGACAGCGGATTGGTGATCTGGCTCAACGGAAACAGAAGCAGCTTGTAGGCCCGGTCATAAAGCCCAAGCTGCGCTTCGCCCCAATATTTTCCGATCAGCACATTGTCGAGATTGCGGGCAAAGAAATTGGTGAAATTGAACCCGGTGATGCCGGCGCCGAAATTGATCAGGTCGCTGATGCCATCGACCTTGCGCGGCAGGCTGGGGCGCCATCGCGAGTTTGCCCAGAAGCAAAGTGTGGGCAGCACGGCTGTTGTCAGCGTGCCGGCAAAAAGTGCCCAGTAGGAACGGTCGATGAAAGTCCAGGCGATCGATACGACGAGGCCGGCGACGGCACTTGCGACGTCGATGATGGCCAGGCGGCCGAACTGCATGCGGCGTGTCAGCAGCGCCAGATGCTGGGCGCCCAGCCCATAGGCTATGATCTGCAGCCCAAGCGCTGCCACCAGACCGGCCACCCGCGGCTCGCCGTAGAAAGCGGCGACCAGCGGCGCCGAGCCGGCAAGCACGCAAGCGAGCAACGTGCTGACCGCGACATTGACCCAGAAGAGGTAGTTGATCTCCTCATGCCTTATCCCGCTTTTCTGGATCGTGGCCTGGGTCAGGCCGAAATCCTGGAACAGCGCGATGAAGGCAAGCACCGGTGCGCACATCGCCACCACACCGAAGTCCTGCGGCGACAGCAGGCGCGACAGCACGATGACGGAGACGATCTGCGTCGCAACCCGCACCGATTGCGCCAAAGCCGTGATGATAGCGCCGCGTCCGACTGATCTGCGGAGAGAGCCCTCTGGCGGGTCGAATGCATTGGCTTGCAAATTCAGGGTCCCTGATTTTTGTGCCGGTCCGACGTCCCGACCCGCGCCCGATGCCACCATCAAACTACGGCAATAATTTTGCAGCGCAACAAAAAACGTGGATTTTTGCTACGCTGCACCAAAAATGTTGCGATGCAGCACGAGCTGTACTAGGATTCTTGCGGGCGGGCCAACAGCGGTCGAATTTTCATGCTGCATGTCTTGTACTTGGTACACGACGTCTCCGACCCGGCAGTGCGCCGGCGGATCATAATGCTCAAGGCAGGCGGCGCCCAGGTCACACTGGCGGGCTTCCGTCGGACAGCAAGCCCAATCGCCGAAGTCGAGGGCTTGCAGCCGATCGATCTTGGCGCGACGCGCGACGGCCGATTCGGCCAGCGCCTGGCAGCGGTCACAAAGGCGGCGGTCTCGATCGTCTCGAAACTCGGTTCGATGCCAAGACCCGACCTCATCATCGCGCGCAATCTGGAAATGCTGGCGCTTGCCCGCCGTGCCAGATCGGCGTTCCAGGCAACGGTGCCGATCGTCTATGAGTGTCTCGATATCCATCGCCTGGTGCTTCGCGACGACTTTCTGGGCAAGGCGATGCGCGGCGCCGAACGCTATCTGGCCAGGGATGTAAAGCTCCTGGTGACCAGTTCGCCGGCTTTCATCGCCAACTATTTCAAGCCGTTCGGGCAGATTGCCGCGCCGGTCGAACTGCTCGAAAACAAATATTTCGAGCCTGCCGCGGTTTTGCTGGATGATCGCACAGTGGCGGAGGCCCCCGTCGCTCCGCCTTGGCGGATCGGCTGGTTCGGCGCACTCCGGTGCCGCCGCTCCCTGGAGCTTCTGGCCGAATTTTCCCGACGGCTCGAGGGGCGCTTCGAAATCATCCTCAGAGGCCGTCCGGCGCTTTCCGAATTTCCGGATTTTCACGGTTTCGTCGAATCCGAGCCCTGGCTCTCGTTTGGCGGGCCCTATCGGAACCCCGAGGACATGGCGACGATCTACCGCGAGGTTCATTTTTCCTGGGCCATCGACTTTTTCGAGCAGGGGCTGAATTCCGAATGGCTGCTGCCCAACCGCCTCTATGAGGGCTGCCGCTTCGGCGCGGTGCCGATCTCGATGGGCAACACCGAAACCGGCCGGTTTCTCGACCGACAGGGTATCGGCGTTCTTTTGCCTAAAGCCACGCCTGAGGCGCTCGAAGCCGCCTTGGGCGATATGGAGCAGCATCGTTTCGGGAAATTGCGGGCGTGTGTTCTTGCCCGCAATCCGCGAACCTGGAGCCATGATCGCAGCGATTGCCGAGCGCTCGTCGAGAAGCTTCGCGGGTTGACGGCCGTGCCCGGTCCATATGCCGCCGAGGCACTGGCTTAGGATGGCTAGGGATGGACATGGGCCAATGACGCAAACCGAAATGCTTGCGCCCAGCCTGATCGTGATTCCGTGCCTGAACGAAGCGGCTCACATCGGCGCGCTTGTTGACCAGCTTCGACCAGCAGCCGAGAGGCTCGGTGCCCGGATCGTCGTTGCCGATGGCGGCAGCACGGACGCCACAAGGGCGATCGTGGAGGAGATCGCCGGGAAGGACCCGCGGATCATCCTTCTTCACAATGAAAAGCGCCTCCAGAGCGCGGCGATCAATCTCGCCGTTGCCAGTTACGGCGAAGGGGCTGAGTATCTCATTCGCATCGATGCGCATGGCGGCTATCCCCTGGACTATTGCGATCAGCTGGTCGAGGAGGCGCTGGCCACCGGCGCGGATTCGGTCGTCGTCTCCATGCTGACCAGCGGCAGCGGCACGGTGCAGAAAGCGGTGGCGGCTGCACAGAATTCCAAGCTCGGCACGGGCGGCTCCAAGCACCGGCATCTCTCGGCTGGCGAGTGGGTCGATCACGGCCATCATGCGCTGATGCGGATATCGGCCTTCAAGGCGGTGGGCGGGTATGACGAGACATTCAGCCACAACGAGGATGCGGAACTCGACTACCGGCTCCGTCAGGCCGGCTGCCGGATCTGGATGAGCGGCAAGACGCAAATGATCTATTACCCGCGCTCGTCGCTCGCCGGCCTCTATTTCCAGTATCTCGGCTATGGCCGCGGCCGGGCAAAGAACGTTCTCAAGCACCGCATGATACCGAAGGTCCGGCAGATGGTGCCGCTTCTGGTGTTTCCCGTCGTCCTTCTCTCTGCCTTTTTCTTCGTGCATTGGCTGGCGGTCGTGCCGCTTCTGGTGTGGGCGTCGGTTTGCCTCGGCTATGGCGTATGGACCGCCATCAGCCAGCGCAATCCGGACAGTGCGCTTGCCGGGATTTCGGCGATGGTCATGCATTTCGGCTGGTCCGTAGGCTTCTGGCTGCAACTGCTTGGACCGCGATCGCAGCGTAGGAGGGTAGCGTGATGGGTGTGGCCGAAAAAAACCGCAGCATAGATATCTGCGTCTGCACGTTTCGGCGGCCGGAGCTTGCCGACGCGCTCCGCTCCATTGCCGCCCTGGATGTGCCTTCGGGGTTCGACATCCGCGTCATCGTCGCCGACAATGATGACGGCCCGACGGCCGAACTGCTGGTGGCGACGCTGGCGGAGACGTTGAAGCTGCCGATCAGCTATCGTCATTGTCCGGCGCGCAACATCTCGATCGCCCGCAACGCCTGCCTTGACGCCAGCACGTCGGATTTCGTCGCCTTTCTCGACGACGACGAAACGGCATCTTCCAAATGGCTCGCCGAACTGGTTGCGACGGCGGAAGCGAGTGGCGCCGCCGCCGTGCTCGGACCGGTGCGGGCACGCTATCGGCCGGACGCGCCCGACTGGATGCGTCGCGGCGATTTCCACTCCACCTTGCCCGTCTGGGTGCGCGGCGAAATCCGCACCGGCTACACCTGCAACGTTCTGCTCAGGATGGGCGCCGACAGCCTCCGCGGTCGGCGGTTCAGCCTCGCGCGTGGCCAGACCGGCGGCGAGGACACCGAGTTCTTCGACCATATGGTCAAAGCCGGCGGCCGCATCGCTTTTTCGCCGCAGGCCTGGGTCGACGAAGTGGTACCGCGCGCCAGGGCCGCATTCGACTGGCTCCGTCGCCGGCGGTTCCGCGTCGGGCAGACGCATGGGCATCTCATGGGTCGCGACGCACGCGGCCTCGCATTGGTCAGGCAAGTCGGCCTCGCCTCGGCAAAGGCGGTCTATTGTTTCGCATCGGCAATCCCGGTCGCCATCAATCCCGTGCGCAGGAACCGCAGCGTGCTTCGCGGCATCATGCATGTCGGCGTCGTGAGCGGGCTCGTCGGTGTGCGTGAAATCCGCCAGTATGGCCTGCCCTCGCCGCAGGAAGGGGACAAACGTGCAGCCTGACGTCACCTTTGTCATTGCCGCCTACAATGCGGAACTGACCATCGAGCGGGCGATCGCCAGCGCCATCGCCCAGCGTGATGTCAGCGTCGAAATCATCGTCGTCGACGACCAGTCGCGCGACCGGACGCTCGATCTGGCGCGATCCTACCCAGAAGACATCGTGCGTGTTGTCGCACTTGAGCAAAACCGTGGCCCCGGTGGCGCCAGGAATGCCGGCCTTGAGCTTGCCCGCGGCAGATGGGTCGCGGTCCTCGATTCCGACGACGCGGTTTATCCCGGGCGAATCTGCACCATGATTGACCGCGCGGAGAAAGCGGGCGCCGAGATCGCGGTCGACAATCTCCAGGTCGTTCGCGAGGACGGCGTTGCCGAAGAGACGATGTTCCCTGCCGACTATCTGGAGGGCTTGAGTGAAATCTCGCTGGCGGATTTTATCGCCGGCAATGTGGTCTTCGAATCGAGATTCAATCTCGGCTATCTCAAGCCGATCTTCCAGCGACGTTTCTTGAACGAAAACGGGCTTCGCTATGACGAAGGCCTGATCATCGGCGAAGATTACATCCTGCTGGCCAGTGCTCTGGCCAAGGGCGGCAAATGCGTCGTCGAACCGACGACGGGCTATGTCTACCATATCCGCACCGGCTCCATTTCCCGCGTGCTCGAACTTCATCACGTCGAGGCGATGCGCAAGGCCGATCTCGTTTTCGCCAGAACTCATTCGATGGACGCAAAGGCCGAGGCCGCTTTCGCGAGGCGTACGCGCAGCCTGCGCAAGGCGGCGTCGTTCCTGTCGCTGGTCCAGCACATCAAGGCGCGGTCCCCGCTCAAGGCGGTGTGGACGGCGCTCAGCGATCCGGCGGCGGTTCGGCATATGGGCATGCCGATCGCCGTCCGGCTGCGAAGGGTGGCGGCGCAATTTGCCGTGGGGGCGGGGGAGGTGAAAGGTGCAGGCAGGTGAAAAACAGTTTTCGCGGCCTGCGACAGTTGAAGTCGATCTCCTCAGAAGGAATATGCGATGAAGAAAGTCAGGAAGGCAGTCATACCGGTAGCGGGGCTTGGAACGCGATTCCTGCCGGCGACCAAATCGATGCCGAAGGAAATGCTGCCGGTCGTCGACAGGCCTGTCGTGCAATATGCGGTGGATGAGGCGTTCGAAGCCGGCATCGAGCACATTGTCTTCGTGACGGGCCGCAACAAGGCGGTCATCGAGGATTATTTCGACCTGCATCCCGAATTGATCGGGACTTTGGAGCAGACCGGCAAGACAGCGCAGCTTCAGGCGCTGGAAAGCCTGCTTCCCGTGGCTGGTGCGACGAGCTTCATCCGGCAGCAGTCGCCGCAAGGTCTCGGCCATGCGGTATGGTGCGCCCGGGAGGTCATCGGCGATGAGCCTTTCGCATTGCTGTTGCCGGACATGGTGTCCTTCGGCGGTCGCGGATGTCTCGCCGAAATTGCCGATCTCTATGCGCAGACCGGCGGAAACGTCATCGCCGTCGAGCGCTGCGACCCGACCGAAACCAGCAAATACGGCATCGTCGGCTGCGGCGCGGATGTCGGCTCGGGCTTCGAGGTGACCGCCATGGTCGAAAAGCCGGCTCCCGCCAATGCGCCGTCGAACTACTACATCAACGGCCGCTACATCCTGCAGCCTGAGATATTCGCGCTGCTCGGCAATCAGCAGCGCGGCGCCGGCAACGAAATCCAGCTGACCGACGCCATGGTCCGCCTTGCGCAGAGCCAGGCTTTCTTCGCCCAGCCCTTCAACGGCCGGATGTTCGACTGCGGCTCGAAAGAAGGGTTCATCCAGGCCAATGTCGCCTTCGCGCTCGCGCGTGACGACATGAAGGGGCCGATCTTCGAGATGCTTCAGGAGTTCGTCCGGTCGCATGAGCGCCGGGTGGAAGCCGCATAAAGCCCATTTTTGGGGAGCATTAGCGTATGAATGGTGACGCAAGACACGCCGATATGTTTGGCCGCCCGGGTTTTCGCGGTGTCCGGCATGAAGCTTGCGTTGCACTTATGCTGATGCCCCCCATCTTGCTCTAGCGCCTGCAAACTAGAGCATCGGACCCAAAACTGGAGACTGGTTTTGGAAAAATCCGGTGCTCAAACAAGAGATAGAGCGGCGGCACAGTTCGACTTGAGGGACCGCCGCTCTAGATGCAAACTAGAATTGGACCGAAGATGAATTATGCCAATTTTCCTCTCGACAAGAGGAAGCCATTGCCGAGTTCGGACGCAGTAAACGCCGAAGATTTCATCGACGTCGAGCGCCTGCTCGCCATGGCAGCAAGGCAGGCAAAGGTTGTCGCGGCATGCGCCGCCATCGGTCTTTTTCTGGGCGTGCTTTATTTGCAGACCACGCCTCCCACCTACATGGCAACGAGCCGCGTTCTGATCGACGAAGGCTTGAACAAAGTTGTCGACGAGGTTTCCGCGGCGTCGGTCAGCATGCAGACCGATTCCGCCATTCTGAGCCAGATCGAAATTCTCCACTCGGCGAGGCTGGCGGCGGTGGTCGTCGACAAGCAGAAGCTCGATCAGAACGACGCTTTCTTGTACCCTCCGACGTCGGCAGCGTCGAAGGCCGCCGGCTTTGTGCGCGGTGTGATCCGGTACTTCCGTCCCAACCCCGCCGTGGGCACCACCGACGTTGCTCAGCTTGATCCGGCCACGCGTGACGCGATGATCGCCTCGTCACGCCGTGATTACGCAATCCTCAAACTGCAGAACGAAGTGCAAGCCGAGCGCATCGGACGAAGCTATGTGATCTCCATCGCCTATCAAGCGACGGATCCAGTGCTTGCGACCGCGGTCACCAAAGCCTATGCCGACGCCTATCTCGCCGATCAGCTTGATGCGAGCTTCGATGCGACCGAGCGAGCGGCGGTCTGGCTGCAAGGCCGGCTGACGGAGCTTCGCGAAAGTTCGCAGGCAGCGGCGCTCGCCGTCGAGAAGTTCAGGGCCGAACATGGATTGGCCGTCAACGACGGCCAGTTGATCAGCGACAAGCAATTGGGCGACCTCAATGGCCAGCTCATTGAGGCGCAGGCCGATACCGCCCGCGCCAGCGCCCGCTACCAACAATACAAGTCGATCGTCGAAAGCGGTTCGGACAACGCATTCAGGGATGCCGCCATATCCGCCGACCAGCCCAGCAACTCGGTCATTTCAACGCTCAAGACCCGCTATCTCACTGTTGCCAAGCGGCAGCAGGACGTCGAAGCCAATTTCGGCGCCGAGCATCCCCAGGCGGTCGCACTTGCCAAGGAAAAGGCCGACATATCGGCGCAGATTTTCGGCGAGCTGAAGCAATTGACCGAAAGCTACCGCAACGAATACGAAGTCGCTCTCGCGCGCGAAACGGCGCTCCGCGCAAATGTCGCGTTAGCGGCCGGCAAGAGTTCCATCGACAACCAGTCGCAGGTCAAGCTGCGCGAACTGGAACAGAAGGCAACGGCGCTCTCGACACTCTATCAGACGTTCCTTGGCCGGTACGAGGAAGCCTCCCAGCAGCAATCCTTCCCGGTCGGCAAGATCCGCGTCATCTCGGACGCAACGCTGCCGCAGTCGGCGGCAACGCCGCGCACGTCCATCGTGCTGGGACTTTCGCTTGTGCTTGGCCTGATGATGGGGGCCGGGGTCGGTGGCCTGAACGAATTCAGGGAACGGTTCTTCAGGACCGGTGAGGACGTTCGCGATCGCGTCGGCCTCAAATTCCTCGGCTACCTGCCAGTCATTGGCAGCAAGGTCGCCAAGAACGATGACGGTCAGGCGGATGTCAAAACCGCCCAATCACCGTCGGCCGCCGAAAGACGCGCGCGCATGCGGGTCAGCATCGACGCCCCGGCATCGATGTTTTCCGAAACGCTCCGCAGCGCCAAGATTGCCTTCGACGTCGTATTGGAAGGGCAAGGCAGCCGGGTCATCGGCGTGATCTCGGTCCTTCCCGGCGAGGGCAAATCGACCGTGGCGGCGAATCTGGCCGGACTGCTTGCCGCCAACGGCTCCAAAACGCTGCTGGTGGACGGCGACCTGCGCAACCCCGGCCTCAGCCGCAGCCTTGGCATGGAGGCCGAGCAAGGCCTGATGGAAGCGGTGGTGAGCGGGCAGACCTGGCAGTCCGTCGGCAAGATCGACCGACAGACCAAGCTGGCGATCGTCCCGGCCGTCCCGCGCGGTCATTTCTCCCACACAAGCGAGCTTCTGTCGTCGGCCGGGATGCGACGTTTCATCGACAACGCCAAGGAAACCTTCGAGTACATCGTCGTCGATCTGCCGCCGCTCGGCCCCGTGGTCGATGCCAAGGCCTTTGCTCCGCTTGCCGACGGCTTCGTGCTCGTGACCGAGTGGGGGCGCACGCCGCGCGCGATGGTGCAATCCATACTGAGTTCGGAATCCTACATCGCCAACAAGATCGTCGGCGTGGTGTTGAACAAGGTCGATCTGAAGAAGCTGGCGAAGTATGGATCGATCGGCGGCTCGGAGAAATTTTTCGACAGGTATTCGAGCTACTATCTGGAAAAATCGGAAGCGCGGACGAAGGCAAATACCTGAGGCCCGTATAGGAATGGATGTTGAGCGGATCGTCGTCCTGTGCGGCGAGGCCGATGCTGGCTGATGCGGCGTGAGCGAACACGGATGCCCTCGAGCAAGGCAATGATCGGCGGCTGGGCATGAAGCGACAGTGTCGACGGGAATGATGTCCTATGCGTGGGTCGATCGCCTCGCTTGACCCGCGCCGCGACCGGTCGACACGGTAGAGAGAGGGCTCATCACTTGCAAAGAGCGTGGGCACCATGCTTCGCGCCGCACATTCCACAGCAGCACGTTTGCAGCCACGAACCGGCGTGACACGCCGGCGGTTACGCCGCCTTGAGACGATAGCGGAAGATGGTGTGGTCGAGCAGAAGCCGGATTCGCGGTTCGGCCTCGATCGCAATCAGCCAGCTCGCGGCGACCATGGTCGCCCCGACGATGACCACCGAAAGCAGATATGGCACTCCCGCACGCATCAGGGCGCCGAGAATGGCAGCGCCGACGACATCGTGGATCAGATAGAGAGGGTAGGTCATCAGGCCGATCCGGCGCCAGCCGCGCCAGGAGAGGTCGAGCCGCAACGACCATGCCATCAGGGCGATGGCAACGAGGAAGAAGACGATCGGTGGCGCGTATGGCATCTGCTCTTCGACCTTCACGGTGTGAACATCGACCGAACTGGCGATCTGGAGGACGCAGCCGACGAGAAACAGCGCGCAGAGGACAAGACGGAAAGGCGTCACCGCCTTGAAGCGCATCAGCCAGATCATGACGCCCGTCGCAAAGAAGCACCCATGATGCACCAGCAGCAGGGCGAGCCAACGCGTCTCGGCAAAGGCCGACCAGTCGAGCGGATAATACAGGCACCAGAAGAGCGTGCTGACCATGCCGATCACAATGGCCACGACCTCCATCAGATGGAAGCGGCCCAGCCACAGCAAGGTCCAGACGACGGCGTAAAAGGCAATCTCGATGCCGAGCGTCCAATAGACGCTGTCGACCCAGGGGGAGTAGGGAACGAACAATGCCGTGCGAACGAGCCGGTTCACGGCATCCGTCGGCCAGCTGAGGCCGACGAGGAGCAGCACCGCCGCAGTGACCGGCGCGCAGATCCAGACCGCCGGCGCCAGCCGCTTCACCCTTGCCTCGAAAAACCGCAAGGGGGTTGAGTTTTCGGCGCTGAAGGCGATGACGAAGCCGCTGATGACGAAAAACACCTGTACGCCGACCCATCCGGAGCCGAGCATCTCCAGTTCCGGATGCGGCGGGATGCCGCCGGTGGCCCGTGCCGAAACGCCGGCGGGAAAGGCCCACACCCAGTAACCGTAGTGGTAGAACATCACGAGGACGGCGGCGAGAAATCGAAGAATGTCGACGCCGCCAAATGTGGTTTTTTGCTGAGCCATGCCGTATCGTCGGTGGGCGCCCCGGCAAAACTGTATGGCGATTTGCTGCATTGCACAATAGCCAATTGGCTACCGGCGCGCTGTCGATGGCCAGATGTCTTTACAGGCCGATCCCGCGTCCCTTCAGCACTGCGGTGATTTCGTCGAGAATGACCGGATCGTCGATGGTCGCCGGCATAGTCCATTCTTCCTTGTCGGCAATCTTTTGCATGGTGCCGCGCAGGATTTTGCCGGAGCGCGTCTTTGGCAGGCGCTTGATCGTCACCACCGTCTTGAAGGCGGCGACCGGGCCGATGCGCTCGCGCACCAGGGTGACCACCTCGGTCTCGATAGTGCCGGTATCGCGGTCGACACCCGCATTCAGCACGACGAAGCCGAGCGGAACCTGGCCCTTCATCTGATCGGCGATGCCGATGACGGCGCATTCGGCAACGTCCGGATGCGCGGCCAGCACCTCCTCCATGGCGCCGGTCGACAGCCGGTGGCCGGCGACATTGATGATGTCGTCGGTTCGGGCCATGACGAACAAATAGCCATCCTCGTCCATCATGCCGGCATCCGCCGTCTTGTAGAAGCCGGGGAATTCGTCGAGATAGGCTTGGCGAAACCGGTCATCGGCATTCCACAGCGTCGGCAGGCAGCCGGCCGGCAGCGGCAGCTTGACCACGACATTGCCCAGCGTGCCGCGCTCGACCTCATGACCTCCATCGTCGAGCACGCGGATGTCGTAGCCGGGCATCGGCACGCCGGGCGAGCCGTATTTCACCGGCAACAGGCCCAGTCCGGCCGGGTTGATCGTCATCGGCGAGCCGGTCTCGGTCTGCCACCAATGATCGATCACCGGCACGTGCAACTTCTGCTCCGCCCATTTGATGGTTTCCGGATCGGCGCGCTCGCCGGCGAGGAACAGCGTGCGGAATTTCGAGAGGTCGTATTTCGGGACGAATTCACCCTTGGGATCCTGTCCCTTGATGGCGCGGAAGGCGGTCGGCGCGGTGAACAGCGCGACCACGCCATGCTCTGATATCACCCGCCAGTAGGTGCCGGCGTCGGGCGTGCCGACCGGCTTGCCCTCGAACATGACGGTCGTGCAGCCATGCAGCAGCGGGCCGTAGACGATATAGGAATGGCCGACCACCCAGCCGACGTCGGAAGCCGCCCAGAACACCTCTCCCGGCTTGACGCCGAACTCGTTCTCCATCGACCATTTCAGCGCAACCATGTGGCCGCCATTGTCGCGCACGATGCCCTTGGGCTGGCCCGTCGTTCCGGACGTGTAGATGATGTAGAGCGGGTCGGTGGCGAGCACCGGAACGCAGTCGACATTGGCGCCCGCGGCCCGCTCGCGGGCGACGGCGTCGGCATAGTCGATGTCATGGTTTTCCCTGAGCTCGCAGCGCAGCTGGTCGCGCTGCAGGATGAGGCAGGCGTCGGGCTTGTGCCGCGACGTCTCGATCGCCTTGTCGAGCAGCGGCTTGTAGGCGACGACGCGCCCAGGCTCCAGGCCGCAAGAGGCGGAGATGATCAGCTTCGGCTTGGCGTCGTCGATGCGCGTGGCGAGTTCGTGCGAGGCAAAGCCGCCGAAGACCACCGAATGCACGGCGCCGATGCGGGCGCAGGCAAGCATGGCGAAGGCCGCTTCCGGCACCATCGGCATGTAGATGATGACCCGATCGCCTTTTTGGATGCCGCGGTTCTTCAGCACCGATGTCAGCGCGACCACCTCGCGCTTCAGTTCGGCATAGGTGAATTTCTTGATCGTGCCTGAAATCGCGCTGTCATGGATCAGCGCGATCTGATCGGCGCGGCCACCCGTCACGTGACGGTCAACGGCGTTGAAGCAGGTGTTGCAGGAGGCGCCGCCAAACCAGCGCCCGTAGACGCCGGCATTCGGATCGAACACGTTGTCGTAGGGTGAGAACCAGTCGATGGCTTTGGCCGCATCCGCCCAGAATTTCTCCGGATCGCGTTTCCAGCTGTCATAGACCTCGTGGTAGCGTGACGCCATCCAGCTTCCTCCCCAGGAATGTTTGCTGTCTTTGAAATAGCGTATGCTGTTTTTGCAAGCATGTGCAATTTCGTCTTTTGGCGACCTCGCCTTGGCCGCAAAACGCGGCATGATGGTCTAGGGTCATAATGGGGGGCAAGGCGCAATGAAGTCGCGATGCGAGGTTGCCGTGTTGGCGGCTGTGCTGTTGACGGTCGCTTCCGCCGCTCAGGCCGGCGATGCGGCGGCGAGGCGCATTATCGGCTTTTCGCCGGACGGCAACTATTTCGCCTTCGAGCAATATGGCACGCTCGATGCAGGTGTTTCGGATTCGGGCTGGTCGGAGATCGACATCATCGACACGCGCACCGCTGAGTTCGTCGGCGGCAAGCCCATCCACATCGTCGACGAGTCGGAAGAGGCGACGCTCACCCTGGAGCAGGCGAGAGCACAGGCAGCCGCGCAGGCGGCACCTCTGCTCGCCCGATATGCCATCGCGCCGCGCGGCGAACGGACGGCCGTGGACAAATTCACCTTTCCCGACGACATGATCGGTTACCAAGACATTGCGCGCCTGGAGCAGGTTTCGCAGAAATGGCTTTCGCCGAGCTATGACGAGCTTGGCATCTCGACCATCCAGCTCGACCAGGCCCTAGCCGAGAGCACGACGGATTGCTCGTCAAGTTTCGACGGGACGCAGCAAGGCGCCACGGCCGGCAAGGCGCTCGGTTTCCGCCTGACGCTGCAGGGACAGGACGGCAAGCCGTTCAAGCTGCTGCATGAGGACAAAGCCGTGCCCGGCTCGAGGAATTGCCCGACCTCCTACAGCCTGTCGGAATCCTATGCGTTCGCCCCAGATGGCAAATCGGCAGTGCTAGCCGTGCTCGTGCAACGCTTCAGTCAGGGATTTGAAGGACGGGACCGCCGCTTTATCGCCGTGACCGGACAGGCGCGTTGAAAGCCCGCTTACGCCCAGGCATCTCGGCGGGATCTCGACTGCGCCTCTCGGACTGGTTCTAGAGCGGCAGCGCCGCAAGCACGAGTCCGACCCCACCAGCGATCAGCAAAGCGGCAGCGAGCGCCTTTCGGTGACGTTCGAAACCCGTCGGAGCCCGATCCCAATTGTAACGCATGTTCTGCCCCCAAAACCCGCCGAATTCCTTACCTTACCAAAGGTAAACAAAGCAACATTGTGCCTAAACTGACAATGCTCGGCGTGGCGCATGAGAATGTTGTCACCGACTATTTTTGGGGGCGTCTTTGCAAAGTCCCGCTTCGCAGATCGAAGCGGGCTTGCTTTTTGATGGTAAGCGGCAGCGCCGTGTTGGCCGCGCTACATCCCCCAGCGCAGCGCAGCCGTATGCACCGGTGCGTCCCACAGCGCGGTCGTCTCGTCGTCGAGCATCGTCAGCGTGATCGAGCAGCCGGCCATGTCGAGCGATGTCGCATAGGACCCGACCAGTGAGCGGGTGACCGTCACGCCGTTGTTCTCGAAGATATTCCGGGCGCTGTTGTACATCAGGTAAAGCTCCATCAGCGGCGTGCCGCCGAAACCGTTGATGAAGAGCAGCGCCGGGCCTTTCGCCTTCTCGCCCAGATCGCCCAGGATTGCCGCGCAGATCTCCTCGGCGATGGCATCGGCGCTCTTCAACGTGTCGCGGCGGCGGCCGGGCTCACCATGAATGCCGACGCCGAACTCCATCTCGCCGTCGCCGATATCGAAGGTCGGCTTGCCGGCCGCCGGCACGGTGCAACTGGTCAGCGCCACGCCCATAGAGCGCGTCGCGCCATTGACGCGTTCGCCAAGCGCCTTCAATGGCTTCAGCGCCATGCCTTGCTCGGCCGCGGCGCCGACGATCTTCTCGACCACCAGCGTGCCGGCGACGCCGCGCCGGCCGGTGGTGTAGGACGAGTTCTCGACCGCGACATCGTCATTGGTCACCATCTGCACGACGCCCTCCGACATTTCGGCGGCCATGTCGAAATTCATCACATCGCCCTCGTAGTTCTTGACGATGAACAGGCAGCCGGCGCCGGTGTTGACGGCTTCTACCGCGGCCATCATCTGGTCCGGTGTTGGCGAGGTGAACACCTGGCCGGGGCAGGCGGCATCCAGCATGCCATGCCCGACCAGCCCGCCATGCAGCGGTTCGTGGCCAGAGCCACCGCCGGAAATCAGCGCCACCTTGCCGGGCTTCAGCGCCTTGCGGCGCACGAATTTATGCTCGTCGCCAAGCACAAGGATGTCGGCATGGGCGGCGACGAAACCATCGAGGCTTTCGGTCAGCACCGTGTCGACCGAATTCAGAAATTTCTTCATGACCGTCCTCCCGAAATGGCCAGGCGCGGCGCGACTATGTCCCGCCCTTGCCGGCTATGCTGGTGATCTTCTGGATGAAATCGTTGACTGCCCGGTCGAGTGCTGCGTTCTGCTTGTCGTCACCGAAATCGGGAACGATCAGCGAGACATGCCGCGTCTTTCGCATGCCTGACGCCACCGACATTTTTCCCGGATGCGCCTGGTGGTAGGCAGCAAGAAAATGGTCGCGTTCGGCCGGGCTGAAATGGCAGACGGAGAAAATAGCCGGCAAATGTTTTGACGGGATCGGGATCGAATAGGCCGGGCTGGAAATCTGCGTGACGAAGCTGCGGTGCTTGCCGAGCGCGTCGGCGAGGCGCTGGCGCATGCCGGACGGGCGCTGGTCGATCACCTGCGACAGGATGGTCTTGTAAGCGCGGATCGCCTCTTCGGAGCCGGGTTCAGGTGTCTTGTCGGCCATGCCAGCGCCTAGATCGATACGTCCGCGATGGCCGCCTTGGCCATGGCGAGCTGAGCGGGAACCACCGAAAGGTCGCGCAGGCCGGCCTCAAGCAGCGCCGGGATCGACGCTGGATCGCCACCGGCGTCGCCGCACAGGCTGACCGGAATCCTTTGCGCGCGGCCGAAGGCGGCAACCGAGGCGATCAGCCGGAGCACGGCCGGGTGCCGGACGGAATTCAGATGGGCGACGAAAGCATTGTCACGCGCCGCCGCCATCACATACTGGGTCAGGTCATTCGAGCCGATCGAGAAGAAGGCGACGTTGGCAAACGCTTCCGGCGCGATCGCAACCGACGGCACCTCGACCATGATGCCGAGCGGCGGCATTTTTTGCGCGACGCCGCGCGCCACGAGACCAGCCTGTTCTTCCGTAAATAGCGCGACGGCACGTTCGTACTCGTCCGCCACGGCGATCATGGGAAACATCACCTTGAGATTGCCATGCACGGCGGCGCGCAACAGGGCCCGGATCTGCACGCGAAAGACCTCCGGTCGCGCCAGCGACAGCCTGATGCCGCGCAGGCCGAGAAACGGATTGCCCTCGTCCACGGTGAAGCCTGGCACCGGCTTGTCGCCGCCGGCATCGACGGTGCGGATGGTCACCGGCTTTTCGCCCGCCCATTCCAGCACCTTGCGGTAGGCGCAATATTGCGTCTCCTCGTCGGGCAGCGTCTTGCCGAACAGGAATTCGGTGCGCATCAGCCCGATGCCGTCACAGGTCGAGATATCGATGCCGTCGACATCGGATGGATCGGCGATGTTGACCTGCACGCGCACCGCTGTGCCGGCTTTTGTCACCGCCGGCCTCTCCAGATAGGTCTGTGCCTTGTCGCGACGGGCCGTGAACGACGACGAAGACCGGCGGAAAGCTTCGATCTCGGCCTTCGATGGCGAAAGCACGATGCCGCCATGCTCGGCGTCGAGCAGTGCGATGCCGGCAAGATGAGCCGGCGAAGCACCAAGCCCCACGATCATTGGCACGCCGCGCGAGCGCGCCAGCATGGCGACATGGCTGGCGGCACTGCCGGCTTTCAGCGCGATGCCGCCGCCGGAACTCCAGTTGGTTTCGAGAAAGCGCGTCGGAGCGATGTCCTCGCCATAGAAAATGGCTCCCGCCGGCGCAGCTGCCTCGCTGTCCTCGGTCAGCGCGCGCAGCACCTGGTCTCTGATGTCGCGCATGTCGGCCGCGCGTGCGCGGAAGTAATCCTGATCCGACGTTTCGTAGCCTGCGATCTCGGCATCCAGTGCCTGCCGCCATGCCGCATCGGCTGGCTGGCCGGCGGCAATCGCGGCAAAGGCCGGGCCGGTCAGCGCATCGTCCTCCAGCATGGCGATCTGGAATTCGAGAATGTCGGCTGCATCGCCTTCACTCGCTTCGATCAGCGCGGTGAGCCTGCCTGTCGCAATACCGATTGCCGTATCGAGCGCAGCCTTCTCTTCAGCAGCCGTTGCCTTGCCGGCATAGCGCGCGGCAACCGGGTCGAGGTTGAACAGCGGCCCCTCGGCATAGCCGGCCGAGGCCGAAATCCCCTTCAGCCTAAGCGGTTCGGGCATGGTCCACGCCCTCGTCGAAATCGCGCCGCACCAGCTCGGCCAGCGCGCCGACCGCCTCGCCGGCGCCGTCACCCCTCGCTCGGATATGCAGAACCGTCCCTTTCGGCGCCTTGGCCGCCATCACCTTGACGATGCTCTTGGCATCGAACCAAGGTCCGTTGGCGGCGAGCGCAACTTCGACATCGGCCGAAAATGTCTTGGCGAGCTTGGTGAACTTCACCGAAGGGCGCGCATGCAGGCCCACCTCGTGGGTGATCAGGACGGTGGCTTCTGCGGATGCGGACATTGAGTCAAAATTCCTGTTCATTCACGATGGCGATAATTCGTGTGCCGTCGCCACCACTTCCCTGAGCGAAGCGCCGCCGGAAGCTTCCGTCGCCGCCATCACCGCGCCCTCGACGATCGGCGCATTGCAGACGATGATCTTCTGCGCGCGCGGCTCGCCGATCATCTCGACCGCCATCTCGCTGTTGGTCTCGGCGCCGCCGAGATCGACAAGTATGGCGACACCCGCCTCCGACCAGGCTTTGTCGATGGCGCTCATGATCGCCTCGACATTGGTCCCCAGCCCGCCATGGCCGTTTCCGCCGCACCATGCAAGCGGCACTTCGTCGCCAACCATCTGGCGCACCATGTCCGCCGTGCCTTCGGCGACCAGCGGTGAATGCGACACGATAACGATGCCGACATTGCTCATGCTTGCTCCCCGATGGTCTCAGTGACAGCCCGCACCAGAAGCGCGACCGAGCGCCCGCCGGCATCCATATGGCCGATCGAGCGGTCGCCAAGGAACGAAGCGCGTCCGCGCAATGCCTTCATCGGCACGGTGGCATCGGCTGCACGGTCCGCGACATCGGCGATTTCCGCCCCGGTCTTTCCCTGCAGCAGGGCGTCATGCACCGGCTGCAGCACGTCGAGCATGGTCTTTTGCCCGACTTGCGACTTGCCCCTCGCTGCCACCGCCTCGATTGCCTTGCCGAAAGCCGTAGCCAGATTGGCGCGATCCGGCTCTGCGGAAGTCTCCTTGCCGAGCGCCATGAACAGCGTCCCGAACAGCGGTCCCGATGCCCCGCCCACCGTCATCACCAGCTTGGTGCCGATCGCCTTCAGCGCCTCCGGCAATGGCTTTGCAGCAAACCTCTCGGCCTCCGCCCGCACTGCCTCGAAGCCGCGCTTCATGTTCAGGCCATGGTCGCCATCGCCGATCGCCTGGTCGAGCGCGGTCAGTTCGTCCGCGTGGGCGGCAATCGTGTCGGCGGTGACGGATATCAGCGTCTTCAGGTCAACCTTGTCCATCGTCCCAGTCTTGTCCAGCGTCCCAGCGCTCATCGGTTTGCAATCCTGTTGCCGGCTTGGTCGAAGAACAGCGGCGCCCGGTAGCGGATAATCACCCTGTCGCCCTTTTCCAGTTGGATGTCGGGGTCGGTCAGCGTCACCAGCTTTCTGCTTCCCACCGTCACATGCAGGTGGTTCTGGTCGCCCAAATGCTCGACCCAGTTAACAACGCCGTCGGCGGGGCCATTCGATGCCTTGCCGATCGACAGATGTTCTGTACGCGCGCCGATCGTTTTGGTTCCCGCCGGCATGTCGCCATCCGGCAGCAGGCCCGTCGGCAACAGATTGATTGCCGGCTGGCCGAGCCTTGCGGCGACATGAAGGTTTGCCGGCTCCGAGTAGATGGTGCGTGGCGTGCCGATCTGCACCAGCACGCCGTCGGCGAGAATGCCGATGCGATCGGCCATCGTCATCGCTTCGATCTGGTCGTGCGTGACATAAAGCATGGTGGCGCCGAGCTCGGCCTGGATGCGCTTCAGCTCGAGCCGGAGGTCGGCGCGCAGCTTGGCATCGAGCGACGACAGCGGCTCGTCCATCAGATAGATCGAGGGCTTGCGCACCAGGGCGCGCCCGATGGCGACGCGCTGCATCTCGCCGCCGGAAAGCTTGGTGGAGCGGTTGTTCAGCTTGTGGTGGATACGCACCATCTTGGCCACTTCCTCGACGCCGCGGCGCACCGCGTCCTCTCCCAGCCGCCGCGCAGGCGAGCGCAGCGGAAAGGCCAGATTGTCGTAGACCGACAGATGCGGATAGAGCGAATATTGCTGGAAGACGAAGGCGGTGTCGCGCTCGGCCGGCGACAACATTGTTGCATCGCGGCCGCCGATATGGATCGAGCCCATATCCGGCCGTTCCAATCCGGCGATCAGCCGCAGCGTGGTCGTCTTACCGGCGCCGGTCGGGCCGAGCAGCACGACGAATTCGCCATCGGCGACATGCAGATCGAGAGTGTCAACGGCGACATGTTCGCCGAAGCTCTTGGTCACGCCTTTGATCTGCACGTCAGCCATGATGTGCTCTTCCCTGGGAAGCCCCGTCATGGATTGCGGTTCGCACCGCGCGGCCGGAGCCCCTCTCGAACAGCGACAGCCGTGCGCTGCTCAGCGCCAGGCCGACATGGTCGCCCGCATTGAGCCGAATTTCGGCCGGCACCCGCGCCTTGATGATGCCGCCGGATGTCTCCACCGCAACGATCTGCGTGGTGCCGAGATATTCGGTGCCATAGATGGCGCCACGCAGCTTCGACGCGTCGTCGAAGCGGATGTGTTCCGGTCGGATGCCGAGCGCCATGTCGGCCGGCGCGATGTCCTCGCGCACCTCCGGCACCGCCACCTTGGCACCTTGCACTACTATCTCCCTGGCACCCTTTGAAAGCCCGCCGCCGAAGCCGAGAAAATTCATCGGCGGCGAGCCGATGAAATCGGCGACGAACATGGTAGCCGGCCGGTCGTAGATTTCGCGCGGGGTGCCGAACTGTTCGATGACGCCGTGGTTCATAACCGCGATCTTGTCGGCCATCGACATCGCTTCCATCTGGTCATGCGTGACGTAGACCGTGGTGGCGCGGATGCGGTTGTGCAGTTCGCGCAGCTCATGGACCATGAGATCGCGGAATTCGGTGTCGAGCGTGCCGAGCGGCTCGTCCATCAGGAAGCATTTTGGCCGCCGCACGATGGCGCGGCCGAGCGCGACGCGCTGGCGATCACCGCCGGCAAGGCCGGAGACCGATTTGTTGAGCAGATGGTCGATGCGCAACAGCTTCGCCGTCTCTTCGACGCGCTGGCGGATTTCGATGCCGGGCATGCCCTGCGCCAGCAACGGGAAGCCGATGTTCTTACGCACATTCATGTGCGGATAGAGCGCGAACAGCTGAAAGACGAAGGCGATGTCGCGCTCGCGGGCACGTCGCATGGTGACGTCCTCGCCGCCAAGCAGGATCTTGCCGCCGGTCGGCAGTTCGAGCCCGGCAATCATGCGCAACGTCGTCGTCTTGCCGCAACCCGACGGCCCCAGCATGACGAAGAACTCGCCATTCCCGACGACGAAGTTGGAATCCTGCACGGCGACGAAATCGCCGAATGCCTTCCTCAGATGCTCAACGCGGATTTCAGCCATCGTCTACTCCGGAAACTTCGAGACGATGATGAACATCGCCGTGCCGGCCAGCATGGTGACGAAGGAGTACGTGTAGAGCGACAGCGCGAAGGGCTGAAACAGCATCAGGAAGCCCATGGCGATGATCGCGGTGGCGATGTTTTCCATCAGCCCGCGGCGGAGCGCGCGCGGCCATGATGGTCTTATGGGAGCAACAGGACGCGTCATGCTCCACTCCCTTCCTTCTTCCCGTTCACGGGGCGAGGCGGTTGCCAGGTGGTTCCCCCACTCCGCCGCTGCTTCGCAGCGCCACCTCTCCCCCCTCCGGAGGGAGAGGAAGGGAGTCTGGCTGAATTAAGTTCGCACCCTTCCTCTACCCCGTCGATCGGGGGAGAGGTGTCGAGCGAAGCTCGACGGAGTGGGGGTCGACCTGGCGCGGCGGGAGAAGATGTATGTGCCTGCTTGTCATACACGCTATCGCTAAACGGTAAGCGTTCGCAAATGTGTCGATCCCGTAGCCGTGGACAAGGAGAAGGGAAACGGTGGCACCGTCGGTTTCTTATTCCCACATCAATCATTTGCGCACCGCGCCGAAGGTGATGCCACGCAGCAATTGCTTGCGAAGCAGGATGGTGAACACCAGGATCGGCACCAGGAAGATCGTCGTGCCTGCAGCGACCGCCGGCCAGTCCTGGCCGCCTTCGCCAATGATGGTCGGGATGAAGGGCGGCGCGGTCTGCGCCGTGCCCGAAGTCAGCAGAGCGGCGAACGCATATTCGTTCCAGGCAAAGATCAGGCAGAAGATGGCGGTCGCGGCAATACCGGTGGTCGCCTGCGGCAGCACGGTGCGCCAGAAGGCCTGCAGCCGCGTATAACCGTCGATCATCGCCGCTTCTTCGTACTCGCGCGGGATCTCGTCGATGAAGCCTTTCAGCAGCCACACGGCAAGCGACACATTGACCGCCGTATAGAGCAGGATCATGCCGAGCGCGGTGTCCGACAGGCCAAGCTCGCGATACATCAGATATATGGGAATGGCGACCGCGATCGGCGGCATCATCCGCGTCGACAGGATGAAGAAGAGAAGGTCGTCGGCCAG
The DNA here is from genome assembly GCF_003952585.1 of Mesorhizobium sp. M6A.T.Cr.TU.016.01.1.1. Lineage (NCBI taxonomy): Bacteria > Pseudomonadati > Pseudomonadota > Alphaproteobacteria > Hyphomicrobiales > Phyllobacteriaceae > Mesorhizobium > Mesorhizobium sp. M6A.T.Cr.TU.016.01.1.1. The sequence continues at coordinate 1,555,175 of NZ_CP034452.1, read as the reverse complement.
CGGCACCTTGAAGCGCGAGAAGCCATAGGCCGACAACGTGCCGAGGAACACCGCGCAAAAAGTCGAGCCGAAGGCGATGATCAGCGAATTGACGAAGCGCGGCATGAAGTTAGACGGGCCGGCGATCACCATGTTGCGCTTGCGCGTGGTCTCGTCGCAGAAGCCGGTCGCCGGTCCAAGCGAGTTGATATATTCCGGCGTCTGCCTTGTGCGCGTCGTGAACAGATTGCAGTAGCCTTCGAGGCTAGGCTGGAACAGGATCTTCGGCGGATACGCAATCGAATCCGGCGGCGTCTTGAAGCTGGTGGCGAAGATCCACAGCAGCGGCACGATCGAGATCAGCGCGTAAAGCACGATGATCGTGCCGGCGACGCGCTTCGACGTGGCCGAGGGTGCGACGACCGAATGGGCTGACGTCAGGCTCATCTCTGCTTCACCTTGTTGAGCGCCTTGACGTAGATATTGGCCAGCCCGAACACCGCGACGAAGAGGATGATGGCGAAGGCCGAGGAATAGCCCGTCCGCCAGCTTTCGAAGGCCTGCCGCTTCAGCGTGATTGAGGCGACTTCGGTGGTCGAGCCGGGTCCGCCGCCGGTGAGCAGGTTGACCATGTCGAACATCTTGAAGTTCTCGATGCCGCGGAACAGCACCGCCAGCATGATGAAGGGCAGCGCCATCGGCAGCGTGATCGACCAGAACTGCCGCCAGTTGGAGGCACGGTCGACCTCGGCCGCCTCATAGATATATTCGGGGATCGAGCGCAGCCCGGCGAGGCAGATCAGCATCACGTACGGCGTCCACATCCAGGTGTCGACGATGACGATCGACCACGGTGCCAGCGAGACGTTGGAGAGCATGCCGATCTCCGTTGCCGGAATGCCGGTGACGAACGAGACGGCATAGGCGAACAGGCCGATCTGCGGCTCGTAGAGGAAGCGCCAGAAATTGCCGACCACTGCCGGCGACAGCATCATCGGCACCAGAATGATGGTCGTCCAGAAGGCGTGGCCGCGAAACTTCCGGTCGATCAGCCAGGCCAGCGTGAAACCGATCAGCGTCTGCAGCAGGATGGTCCAGAACACGAAATGCGCCGTCGTCTGCATGGCGATCCAGATGTCCTGGTCGCCGAGGATGCGCTTGTAGTTGGCAAGGCCGACATTCTTCACCACCTCGTTGGGGCGATTGGCGCGGTAATTGGTGAAGGAAAGATAGATCGCCCAGAACAGCGGAAAGATGTTGATGGCGAGCAGCAACAGGATCGTCGGCGAGATGAACAGCCAGGCGAGGCCCTTGTCGCTGATGCCCCGGACCTTGCGGGCCAACGGCTCAGGCGTGGCCCGGGCAACGCTGTCCGCAGTCCGATTGAGCATGGTCAGTCCCGCTTCGGTCACTTCAAGTCGTCTCGACATTGGAATTTATCTGAACTGTGTCCCGTGCCAAGGGCGGCACGGGACCAGAACATGATGCCGAAAAGTGTTAAGCGGTTTTCGGACGACATCATGCTCACTCGCTCTTGGTCCGGGGCCGGATGATTTCGGGTCTTCGACCCGAAATCATCCGGCTCTGGGGTCGTGGCTCGGGAGGAGCCGGTCTCTCGCCGATTACATCTTGCCGTCGTCTTGGAAGACCTCGGTCCAGTCCTTGACCAGGCCGTCCAGCGCGTCCTTCGCCGAACCCTGGCCGGCTACGACATAGTCGTGGAAGCGCTTCTGCGACGCCTGCAGCAGCGGCGCATAGCTCGGCTCAGCCCAGAAGTCCTTCACGATGGCCATCGAGTCGAGGAAGGTCTGCGCATAAGGCTGGCTGGCCGGAAAGCTCGGGTCTTTCACGACCGCGTTGAGGCAGGAATAGCCGCCGAGCGACCACCATTTGGCCTGCACGTCCTTGTTGGCGAACCACTTGATGTATTTGAGCGCGGCTTCCTGCTTGTCGGAATAGGAAACCACCGAGATGCCCTGGCCGCCGAGCTGGGCGAACTGGTCGCCGTCGGGACCTTTGGGATTGGCGAAATAGCCAATCTTGTCGCCGCCGACATTCTCGTCCTTCTGCAGGCCTGGCCAGGTAAAGGCGAAGTTCATGTGCATCGCCACCTGGCCGGATTTGAAGGCATCGACGCCTTCGCCCATGTAGCTGTTCGAAGCCCCGGGAGGCGTGCAGCAGTCGTAGAGCGCCTTGTAGAACTCCAGACCCTTCACCGATTTCTCGGAGTTGACGAAGCCGTCCATCTCGTAGGGCTTGTCGGGGTTCTCGTATTTGAAGCCGAAGCTGTAGAGCACGTCCATGGCGCCCATGGTGATGCCTTCGGAGCCGCGCTCGGTATAGATCGATGCGCCATACACGGTCTTGCCGTCGATCTCGCGCTTCTGGAAGAACTCGGCGATCTGCTTCAACTGGTCGAACGTCGTCGGCGCGGCGAGATCCCAGCCGTATTTCTCCTTGAATTCCTTCTGCAGTTCCGGCTTGGAGAACCAGTCCTTGCGATAGGTCCAGCCGACGACGTCACCCATGGCAGGCAGCGCCCAGTAGTTCGGCGTGTTCTTCGGCCATTCCGAATAGCCGACGACCGTGGCCGGCACGAAGTCGTCCATGCTGATCTTCTCCTTGTCGAAGAAGTCGTTCAGCTTGACGTAATGGCCATTCTCGGCGGAGCCGCCGATCCACTGGCTATCGCCGATGATCAGGTCGCACAGCTTGCCCTTGGAATTCAATTCGTTGAGGAAGCGGTCGGCATAGTTGGTCCACGGCACGAATTCGAATTTCATGCCGATGCCGGATTCCTTAGTGAAATCCTTGGACAGTTCCACAAGAGCGTTCGCCGGGTCCCAGGCTGCCCAGCAAAGCGTCAGATCTTCCGCATGCGCGACGTTCGAAACGGCTGTCGACGCAAACATCGCCGAGGTCAGTCCCAACGTCAGTTTCAAGGTCGATTTCATGCCTTCCTCCCATTTGCGAAACGCGCCCGGATGACGGTCTCAAAAACCTCAACCCCCCTCCTCAGGGGCCTAAACACTATGACGGGTTGAGCGCCGGATGTTTAGTAATTTGTTTAGTGATGCAATTTTTACTAAACAAGGCAAGCGAATTCGTCGCTGCACCGCAGCATGACGCGTCGGCTCCGGGCGCTGGTTCGGGAAAGGCGGCTTCTGTCGGGTTGTTTGGCGCGCCGGGCACCGGCTCATTTGACCGTTCTGGTGCTCACCGTCACCGGCCGGATCGCCGGGGCCGGCGGCAGCAGGGCGCGTATGTCGGCGAACGGGAAGACCGGCTCGAAGCGAAAGGCTTCGGCGAAGGAACCGGCTGCGCCATTGCACTGGCCGGCGCGAAAGGCGTTCTGCGTGCGCGCCGCGTCGACGAAACGTTCGGGATCCTGCGACTGATGCGCCCGGATCGCCATCGTCTTGAGATCGAAATGCCCTGATATATCGACATAATGCGTCGGCGAAAAACCGGTGCCGCCGAGCGTGTCGGCATGCAGCACCGGCACTGCGAAAGACGCCGCGATCCGCACGCTGTCCGACAGCGCACGGTGGTCGCCATGATAGTCGTTCGGCGCATGGGTGATCGCCAGGTCCGGCTTCACGTCGCCGATCAGCGTCTTCAGTGCCGCGATCAGCGCGGCGTCGGCAACCAGCGCGCCGTCCGGAAAATCGAGGAAGTGCGGTGTTGCGCCAAGCAGGTCCGCCGCCACAGCCGCTTCCTCGCGGCGGGCGCGGGCGAGCGGTCCCGGATCGCCCCTCCCACCCCTGGCGCCGTCCGTGGCTATCGCAAAAACCAGTTCTGCGCCTTGCGCGGCATAGGCTGCCATCGTACCGAACATGAAAATCTCGATGTCGTCCGGATGCGCACCGAGCGCCAGTATCTTCACCCTGCTCTCCCTGGAACTGGAAACACGTGACGAACGGAATTCTGCTCGCCCTGATCGCCTATGCAAGCTATTCATTCAACGATGCCGTTGTCAAAAGCCTGGGTGGGCAGTTCACGGTGTTCGAGATCGGGTTCTTCTCGACATTGTTTGCCGGCTTCTTTCTTCTCTTCACCCGGCCGAACGGCGAACGCTTGCGGGATTTCTGGCGCACGAAGCGGCCTTGGGCGGTTCAGGCCCGCGCCTGGGCCGGCATCGCGTCCGGCGTGCTCAGCGTCTATGCCTTCACCACCATCCCGCTGGCGGAAGCCTATGCGCTGATTTTCCTGGCGCCGCTCTGCGTCACCATCCTTTCCACCCTCATCCTCAAGGAGAAGGTCGGCCCTTGGCGATGGCTGGCGGTGGTCGCCGGCTTTGCCGGCGTCATGCTGGTCGTGCGGCCGGGCTTTCGCGAGATGCATCTCGGTCACCTCGCTGCGTTCGGCGTTGCTTTCCTTGCCGCCGCCAGCATCATCCTGATGCGCTCGCTCGCGGCTGGGGAAAAGCGCACGACGATGCTCGGCGTGCTGATTGGCTACGGCCTGTTCTTCAACGGCATCGGTGCCGCGGCCACGTCATTCACGCTTCCGGACGCAAGGCAGCTGACCTGGCTGGTGCTGTCGGGTGCGTTCACGTCTTGCGGACAATTGCTTCAGCTTATGGCCATGAAATACGCGCCAGCCAACCGGATCGCGCCGACGCATTATTCGCAGATCGTCTGGGCGGTGATCCTGGGCGCGCTGTTCTTCCAGGAATATCCCGATTTTCTGTCGCTTGTCGGTCTCGCCATCGTCGGTGGCTCCGGCCTTTTGACGATGGTGCGCGAGGAGGCGAGGTTGGGCACGGTGCGCTGGAACCCATTTTCGCGGACCCGGCTTTGAGTTGGCCCGCTCTCGGTTGCGCGGCGACCGTCACCGCTGATATGCGGGCGCTGCGGATCCGCCGCGATTGGATGAGTACGTCCGTGGGACGATGACCAGAAAGCCCTTGCCGGAACTCCCGGTCTCCGCCGTGCTGCCGGCGCTCAGCGAGGCGCTTGGCCATGGCAACAGCGCCGTGCTGGTGGCGCCGCCCGGCGCCGGCAAGACGACGCTGGTGCCGCTGGCGCTGCTCGATGCAGCATGGCTCGGCACGGGCAAGATCATTCTGCTCGAGCCGCGCCGGCTCGCTGCCCGCGCCGCTGCCCGCCGCATGGCCGAACTGCTCGGCGAGGAGCCCGGCGAGACGGTCGGCTATGCCATGCGCATGGAGAACCGGACCTCGGCAAGGACGAGAATTCTTGTCGTGACCGAAGGCGTGCTGTCCCGCATGATCCTCGACGATCCGGAACTGCCCGGTGTCTCGGCGGTGTTCTTCGACGAATTCCACGAGCGCTCGCTCGACGGCGATTTCGGTCTGGCGCTGGCGCTCGATGTGCAAGGTGCGCTGAGGCCCGATCTGCGGTTGCTGGTGATGTCGGCGACGCTCGACGGCGCGCGTGTCGCTCGGCTGCTTTCCGGCGCCCCGCTGATCGAGAGCGAAGGCCGCGCCTTTCCCGTCGACGTGCGCTACGACGATCGGCCGGCCGGGATCGCCATCGAAGACGCCATGGCCAAGGCGATCCGCGCGGCCCTTGCCGAGGAGAGCGGCAGCGTGCTCGCCTTCCTGCCTGGCCAGCGCGAGATCGAGCGCACCGCCGAGCGGCTGCAGGGCCGCGTCAGCGCCGACACCGACATCGTGCCGCTCTACGGCATGCTCGACGGCAAGGCCCAGGACGCGGCCATCAAGCCGGCGCCATCCGGCCGCCGCAAGGTGGTGCTGGCAACGTCGATCGCCGAAACCTCGATCACCATCGACGGTGTGCGCGTCGTCATCGATTCCGGTCTGTCGCGGCTGCCGCGCTACGAGCCGGCCAGCGGCCTGACGCGGCTGGAGACGGTGCGTGTCAGCAGAGCCTCCGCCGACCAGCGCGCCGGCCGCGCCGGACGCACGCAACCGGGCGTCGCCATCCGGCTGTGGCGAGCCGAGCAGACGGCGGCACTTCCCGCGTTCACCCCGCCGGAGATCATCGAGGCCGATCTTTCCGGACTTCTGCTCGATTGCGCCGCCTTCAGTGTCGCCGATCCAACGAGCCTTTCGTTCCTCGATCCGCCGCCGGCCCCGGCGCTCAACGAGGCAAGGTCGCTGCTTCGTGCGCTCGATGCCATTGACGAGGCAGGGCGCCTGACGGAAGCGGGTGCTGCGATGCGCAGGCTGGCGCTACCGGTGCGGCTCGCTCACATGGTCGCCGAGGCGGCGAAGACCGGCCAGGCGTTCGAGGCGGCCATGCTCGCCGTGCTGCTCACCGAGCGCGGCCTTGGCGGCGACGGCGCCGACCTCGAACGCCGGCTGATGCGGTTCCGATCCGAAAGATCGCCGCGCGCCACATCGGCGCGGCAGCTTGCAGAGCGGCTGGCGAGGCAGGCCGGTGGCGGGAGAAACAATGAGCAGGCTTCCGCCGGCGCCTTCCTCATCCATGCCTGGCCAGACCGCGTCGCCAGGGCGCGCGGCGAGCGCGGCCGTTTCGTGCTGGCCAACGGTTCGGGCGCCATGCTCGACACCGCTGATCCCCTGGCGGGCGAAACCTGGCTCGTCGTCGCTGACCTGCAGGGCAAGGCGCAAAATGCCCGCATCACGGCAGCAGCGGCGATAGATGAGACCGACATTCGCGCTTCGCTTGCCGACAAGATCGAGACCCGCGGGGAAACGAGCTTCGACCGCGACAGGCGCGCGGTGCGCGTGCGCGAAACCGTTCGCCTCGGTGCCATCACTCTGTCCGAACGCATGCTGCCGGCGCCGGCCGGCACTGAGGCGGATCACGCGATCCTTGACGCCTTGCGCCAACACGGGCTGGCGCTTTTGCCGTGGGGCAAAGAAGCGGAAACGCTGCGCCAACGGCTCGGCTGGCTGCATCGCGGCCTCGGCGCGCCCTGGCCCGATGTTTCCGACGCCGCGCTCATCGAAAGCCTCGATAACTGGCTGCTGCCGTTCCTTTCCGGCGCGGCGTCCTTTGCCGCGATCCACCCTGGCGTGCTTTCGGCCGGCCTCATGGCATTGGTGCCGCACGATCTCCAGCGCAGGATCGAGGCGCTGGCGCCGACCCATTTCGACGCGCCGTCAGGCAGTCGCGTGCCCATCCGCTATGACGGCGAATGGCCGGTGCTGGCAATTCGTGTGCAGGAGCTGTTCGGGCTCGACCGCCACCCTTCGATTGCCAATGGCACCGTGCCGCTGACGCTCGAGCTTTTATCACCGGCGCACCGGCCGATCCAGACGACGCGTGACCTGCCCGGCTTCTGGCGCGGTTCCTGGGCCGATGTGCGGGTCGACATGCGTGGCCGCTACCCCCGGCACGTCTGGCCGGAGAACCCGCTTCTCGCCACCGCCACCAGCCGCGCCAAACCGCGTGGCAGCTGATGCATCCCGACCGTGATCCGATCATGGTCAACAAGAAGACAGAAACATCTACCGCTTCTCCTTTCCCGGCTATAATCCTTGGTCATGATAAATATCCTGCAGGCGCCCGACTTCCAGCAAAGCCAGCGGCTGCGTCTCAACACGCTGATCAGGCTGCGCTGGCTCGCCATCGTCGGCCAGAGCCTGACGGTGCTCGTCGTCGCCTACGGGCTGAAGTTCCCGCTGCCTGTCAGCCTCTGCTTCGCGCTGATCGCCTGCTCTGCCTGGATGAACCTGTTGCTGACCTTCCGCTATCCGGCAGCGCATCGGCTGACGCCGCTGCCGGCCTTTGCCATCCTGACCATCGACAGCCTGCAGCTTGCCGGCCTGCTCTACATGACCGGCGGCCTCACCAATCCGTTTTCGGTGCTGGTGACCGTGCCCGTGGTCATCTCGGCGACGTCGCTGCCGCTGCGCCTGACGGCCATCCTCGGCGCGCTGGTGATGGTTGCGGCGACCTTGCTGGTCTTCTTCCATCTGCCGCTGCCCTGGTACGAGGGCGCGCCGCTGGAGATGCCGTTCATCTATGTCGCCGGCATATGGATGGCGGTGTTTTCCTCGATCGCCTTCACCGCGATCTACGCCTTCCGCGTTGCCGAGGAGGCTCGCCTGCTCGCCAACGCGCTTGCCGCCACCGAGCTGGTGCTGCAGCGCGAGCAGCACCTGTCGGCGCTGGACGGCCTTGCCGCCGCCGCTGCGCATGAGCTGGGCACGCCGCTTGCCACCATCACCCTTGTCGCCAAGGAGATGGAGAAGGCGCTCCGCAACGATCCGAAATACGGCGAGGACGTGACGCTGCTGCGCTCACAGAGCGAGCGTTGCCGCGAAATCCTCAAACGCCTCACCAGCCTCTCGTCTGAGGGCGAGGCGCATCTTTCCCGTCTGCCGCTGACCTCGCTGGTCGAGGAGATGACGGCGCCGCACCGTGATTTCGGCATCTCGATCAAACTTCGCCCCGGCGAGCGCATCGGCCCCGAACCGGTAGGGCGGCGCAATCCCGGCGTCATCTACGGCCTCGGCAATCTGGTCGAGAACGCCGTCGACTTTGCCCGCAAGGCCGTCACCGTGCGCTGGAGCTGGAACGAGGTCGCCGTTACCTTCTCGATCACCGACGACGGGCCGGGGTTCCCTCCTGAAATCATCGACCGCATCGGCGAGCCCTATATGTCGACACGCCAGGGCACCGAGGCCGGCGGCGGCCTGGGCCTGGGGCTTTTCATAGCCAAGACCTTGCTGGAACGCTCGGGGGCCACGCTTGATTTCCGCAATTCAAACGAGCCGGGTGAGGGCGCCATCGTGCAGATATCGTGGCCACGCAGCGTTTTCCTCAATCCTGAATCGGCTTCGGCCACCATGTTTGACACGGCTTGAATTGGACAATAGCGCTCCAAAACTATATTTGCGTAAAAATCAGGCAGCAGGAATTTAGAAGACGATGAATGGCGACGAAACGATTGGCGCAATGGTTGAAGGCGAGGACACCTCGCTGTTGATCGTCGACGACGACAAGCCATTCCTCACGCGGCTTGCCCGCGCCATGGAAACCAGGGGTTTCGTGGTCGAGACGGCCGAGAGCGTCGAGGAGGCGGTGGCCAAGGCGCGCGCCAACCCGCCCGCCTATGCGGTGGTCGACATGCGGCTCGCCGACGGCAATGGCCTCGATGTCGTCGCCGCCATCCGCGAGAAGCGCGACGACGCCCGCGCCATCATCCTCACCGGCTACGGCAACATCGCCACCGCGGTGACGGCGGTGAAGCTGGGAGCCATCGACTATCTGTCGAAGCCGGCCGATGCCGACGACATTTTCGCCGCCCTTACCCGCACCGCTGGCGAACGCGCCGCACCGCCTGAAAACCCGATGTCGGCTGACCGCGTGCGCTGGGAGCACATCCAGCGCGTCTACGAAATGTGCGACCGCAACGTCTCCGAGACCGCGCGCCGGCTCAACATGCACCGACGCACGCTGCAGCGGATACTCGCCAAGCGCGCCCCGCGCTGACGGAGCATCGGAACCCAAAAGCATGCCCACGGGCTTGACCCGAGGGTGGGAACCGGTTTTGGGGGAATCCGATGCTCGAACGAGCTGACTGACAGGCTGCTTGCCTCATTGCCGGGGCTTGCGCATCATCCTGCGAAGTGATTCCGTCCGACCGGGAACATGAGAGGCGACATGCAGGACCAGAAGCAGCGGCCGGTCTCCATTTTCCGCGAATTCCTCGATAGCGAGGCGGCCGGCGGCATCATCCTGATGGTGGCCGCCGCCCTGGCGCTGATCGTCGCCAATTCGCCGCTGGCCGAAACTTATTTCGACGCCCTTCACGCCTATCTGGGACCGCTCAGCGTATCGCACTGGATCAATGACGGCCTGATGGCCGTGTTCTTCCTGCTGGTCGGCCTGGAGATCAAACGCGAGATGCTGGACGGACAGCTCTCGACGTGGCCGCGGCGCGTCCTGCCCGGCGTCGCCGCCGCCGGCGGCATGCTGGTGCCGGCACTTGTCTACGTCGCTATCAACCTCGACAACCCAGCCGCTCTTTCCGGCTGGGCGATCCCGACCGCTACCGACATCGCATTTGCGCTCGGCGTGCTGTCGCTGCTCGGCAGCCGCGTGCCGGGATCGCTGAAGGTATTCCTCACCGCGCTCGCCATCATCGATGATCTCGGCGCGGTCGTCATCATCGCCGTGTTCTACACGAGCGGCCTGTCGCTCGCCTATCTCGGCGCCGCTTTCGCGGTCATCGCTCTGCTCATCGCGCTCAACCGCATGCGCGTGCTGACGCTGGTGCCCTATCTCGTGCTTGGTGCCGTTCTTTGGGTGCTGGTGCTGAAGTCAGGCGTCCATGCCACGCTCGCCGGCGTGGCGCTGGCCCTGACCATACCCCTGAAGGTCACCCCAGGCATCAGCCATGATCTCGACCATTCGCCGCTGCACCGGCTCGAACACGGGCTGCACAACATCGTGCCCTTCGTCGTCATCCCGATCTTCGGCTTTGCCAATGCCGGCGTCTCGTTGGCCGGCCTGAGCCCAGCCGCTCTGGTCGAGCCGCTGACGCTGGGCGTCGCCGCCGGCCTCGTCGCCGGCAAGCTGGTCGGCGTGTTCGGCTCTTCCGCGCTTGCCATCCGGCTCGGCTTCGCCGACCTGCCTGTCAATGCCGGCTGGCTGCACATGGTTGGCATTTCGCTGCTCTGCGGCATCGGCTTCACCATGAGCCTGTTCATCGGCCTGCTCGCTTTCGCCAACAACGTCGAGCTGCAGGACGCGGTCAAGGTCGGCATCCTGGCCGGATCCTTCATCGCCGCGATCCTCGGCGCCGCCGTGCTACTGGTGGCGCCGGCTGCGAATGGGGCAGACGAGGAAGAAGAATAGAGTTGGTGGATTGGCGCCGTTTGGAAGCAGCCGACAAACGTCGCGCCGCCCCTCATTGCCCTGCCGGGCATTTCTCCCCGTATAGAGAGGGAGAGAAAGACGCCTTCGCACAGGGTTTCGCCAATCTCAAGCGTTGCTGAAAATCTGCCGAGGTTGCGGCCAGCCCCTTCTCCCCGTCACTGTACGGGGAGAAGATGCCGGTGTCCGAACCGGATAGATAGGTAACAGAATGGACCGATTGCATGGGTGACAGTTTTCTTGTCCGCCGGGAGGACCGGCGATGGTTTGGCGAGAGACTGGCATCATGGACGAGCGGCTTCGGTTTGTTGTGGAGTGCCTGGCAGGCGAGGAGACGATGACGCAGCTGTGTGGAGACTTCGGCGTGTCGCGCAAGACCGGCTACAAATGGCTGGGTCGTTACCGGGAGTTCGGCCCGGAAGGTTTGCATGATCTGCCGCGGGCGCCGCTCAATCATGGCCGGGCAACGGCTTTGGATCTGGTGGAGCGGATCGTTGCGGCAAAGGAAACGCATCCGCTGTGGGGTCCGAAGAAGATCATGGCGCGGCTCAAGCGCACCGCTCCCGAGCTGCTGTGGCCGTCGGCCTCGACGGCTGGCGCGATCCTTGCGCGGCACGGGCTTGTCTACTCGCTCTCCCCCTCCAGCGCCGGCACCGAAACACCAGCGAGTTCCGCCGCGAGCAGCCGTGAAGCACCGGCCCGTGCGATCCTCAGCATCAGCGCCTTGCGCGTCGCCGCCGCCATGCGGTGCTCGGGCGCATCGCGCAGGATTTCGGCGCCGTAGCCGTCGGAAAGGATAAAACCGCATTCCTGCGGAAAGATTTCCGAGGGCACGCCGGGATGGGTGGCGAAGAAGAAGCGGTCGGAGTGCAGCCGGTAGTCCGGCCATTTGCGGTCGACCCTGAAATCCTCGATCGAGGATTTGATCTCGATGATCCAGATGTCGCCCTCGCGGGTCAGCGCGACGAGGTCGGCGCGGCGCCCGGTCGCCAGCGACAGTTCGGGCAGCACATGCGCGCCCATTTCCTTAAGCAGCCGCTGCACGCCGCGCCGCACGAGCATCGCGCGCTCCGACTGGCGGCCGTCGATGAGCGGGTTGAGGGGGACAGGCGAGATGATTGGCATGGCAGCACCATGCCAGATTCTGTTCACGGTTTGAACCCGCTTTCTTCAGGCGATTATCTGGCTGACAAACCCAACGGGAAACAATCGATTACAGCGGAACAAATCAGCGCCAGTGGGCTGGCTGGAGGTCTGAGTGGGAATTGAACCCACTACGTCGGTTTTGCAGACCGATGCGTCACCGTCCCGCCCTCAGACCTTGTTGCCTCTATGCCTAATCCATCAGCGGTTAGTCAACCTGCCGACGCCCGGATGGCCTTTCCTAGGGCGATTATCCGGTTGGCAGCCCGGCCTTCTAACCGGCGGGCGGCATGCCCTCCAGCGCAATGATCCTCGTCCTTGCGCAGCGTTCGCGGATAGCTTTGAGCCGGCTGTATTCTGGAGAGTCGTACCATGCCATGAGGGAGGCCATGTCCGGGAACTCGACAATGACCAGGCGATGAGGTTCCCAATCGCCTTCCAGCACTTTGGTGGCTCCGCCGCGAGCGATGTACCTTCCTCCATAGCGCGCTTCGGTTGCTGGTACATCCCGGCGGTATTCCTCGAAAACGGCGGCGTCGGTTATGTCTACATCAGCAATAAGATAGGCTGCCATTGCCTCACTCCCTGAAGAAAAGGCCATGAAGCAGGTCCATTAGCCGTCCTGCAACTAAGCCAACGGTACTACGCCTCGGAAACGACTCGCCTTCTCCCTGTATCGGGCGCTTTACTACATTCGTTGGGGGCAGCTCTGGGAGGAGACGAACCATGCCGATGTATCTTACGAAATTCAGCTATACGCCCGAAACCTGGGCGCGCTTGATCGAAAACCCCGAGGATCGCCGCGAGGCGGCCCGTTCCTACATCGAATCGGTGGGCGGAAAACTACACGGGTTCTGGTACGCCTTCGGAGAGCACGATGGCTGGAATCTGTGGGAGGCTCCAGACAATGTCTCGATGGCATCCGTCATGCTGGCTATCGGTGCGGGCGGGGCGCTCAGCTCGCATGAGACCACCGTCCTCCTAAGCGTCGAGGAGACGATGCAAGCGCTTGGGAAGGCAAAGTCGATCCGGTATCGCCCGCCGGGGTCGTAAGGGCCGCCCGTTCGCGGCCTCGCGGAGTGCCGGAGGCTGGTCGCTCATGCCGCCGCGGAAGCGATTTTATCTCCAGCCAGCGCAGCCCCGGCAATATCATCCAGGGTACGGCAGTGCGGCCGGTCGTCGCCGTGGCAGGAGCGGCGCAGAAAAGTCAGCCGGTGGATGTCGTCGCCGCAATAGTCGCGGTAGCCGTTGCCGGCGCGCGCAGGACGGATCAGGCCGATCTCCTCATAGTAGCGGATGGTCTTGGCCGGCAGGCCGGAACGGCGGACGGCATCTCCGACATTCATGACAGTTCCTCGACCTTCGGCGGTCCGGCGAGCCGCCCCATTGAATTTCCTTCACAATCTAGCGAAGGCCGTTGCCGAAAAGCCACAGTTACGCACTTACCGGCGCGTAAGCCCCTGCATATAGGCATCGCGCGCTTGGCAAGCAAAGCAAATGCCAGCATGAATGATGGTGACAAAGCGGCCGTCTCGAGCCGCTCTATTTCGGGCGGGGCATCGGACCTTTTCATGCGCATGAAGTCATTCGCAATCGTCGCCGCACTTGCGCTGTCGACGGCTATCGCTGGTTGCAGCACCATCGGCTCGCAGATCTTCACCAGCAACTATGGCCCGATGACCGATGCGGGCTATCAACTGCCGCGCATTCCGATCGAAAAGGTGCCGTTCAAGTACCGCCGGCAGGTGGTGAGCTACGACACCGATGAAAAGCCGGGCACCATCGTCGTCGATACGCAGAACAAGTTTCTCTATTACGTCATGGGTGGCGGCGAGGCGATGCGTTACGGCATCGGCGTCGGCCGCGAGGGTTTTGAATGGCGCGGCACCGCCCGCATCGCGGTGAAGCGCGAATGGCCAACCTGGACGCCTCCTTCGGCGATGATCAAGCGCCAGCCGGAGCTCGCCAAGTTTGCCGGCGGCATGGAGCCGGGATTGACGAACCCACTCGGTGCGCGCGCCCTGTATCTGTTCAACAAAGGCGGCGATTCGGGCTACCGCCTGCATGGCAGCCCGGAATGGAACTCGATCGGCAAAGCGATGTCGTCGGGCTGCATCCGCCTGATGAACCAGGACATCATCGACCTTTACGACCGCACCTCCGTCGGCGCCAAGGTTATCGTTCTTTAGAACTCATACGCGGACCGTCTAGGCAACAACTGACGTCCCAAAACAGAAAACCGGGCAATTCGGCCCGGTTTTTTGTTGTCGCGAGAAGGCGAATGGAGTCCTTAAGAGACCTGTTCGACCTGCTGAACCTCGGGCACAAAATGCCGGAGCAGGTTCTGGATGCCGTGCTTGAGCGTCGCCGTCGACGACGGGCAGCCGGCGCAGGCGCCCTTCATGTGCAGGAACACGGTGCCGTTCTCGAAGCCGCGGAAGGTGATGTCGCCACCGTCCTGGGCGACGGCCGGGCGCACCCGCGTGTCGAGCAGTTCCTTGATCGTGATGACCAATTCCTCGTCGGCCTTGTCGTAGAATTCGCCGGTCTGGCTGGTCTCGGCGGCGGGACCGGCCTTGGCCATCACCGGCGCGCCGGACATGAAGTGTTCCATGATGGCGCCGAGGATCGCCGGCTTCAGATGCTGCCAGTCGGGACCGTCCTTGGTCACGGTGACGAAATCATAGCCGAAGAAGACGCCGGTGACGCCTGGGATCTCGAACAGCCGGCCGGCCAGCGGCGAAGCTGAGGCGGCGCTGTCGGCATCACGGAAATCGGCGGTGCCTTCGACGAGCACTTCCTTGCCGGGCAGGAATTTCAATGTCGCCGGATTTGGCGTCGATTCGGTCTGGATGAACATGGACGTCTCCGTGCCCATTCGGGCAGACAGTTTGGAATAATTCTAAATAGGCCTTCTCGGCGGGACATTCAAGCGAAAGCCATCGCTAGAACGGCTGGCTGGGAGAATGTTTTTGCGGTCTTCTGCAACATGGTTTGAGGTGTGTTGAGATTCAGGCCAGGGCGAGCCGAAAATGATGGTTTCCGAGAACCGGAGCGGAGCGTACTTTTGGTACGTGAGCACCGGAAGCGCAGGAAGCCGCCGTTTGCAGGCCGACCTCACCTGAATATCAGCACACCTCAGGCCAGGCTGTCGATTTCTTCGTCAGACAGGTTCTGCGGCACCACCGTCACCGGGATGGGGAAGGCGGCGCCCTTGCCGGCGACCGCGCCGACCAGCGGCCCCGGCCCCTCTTTGCCGGCGCCGGCCGCCAGCACGAGGATGGCGATATCCTGGTCTTCTTCGATCAATTTGTGGATCTCTTCCGTCGGCTTGCCTTCGCGCACCACCAGTTCCGGCTCGATGCCGAGCTTCTGGCGCACCTTGTTGGCATAGCTGTCGAGGGCCGCGCGAGCCGTCGCCATAGCCTCCTCGCGCATGATCTTCTCAACACCCAGCCAATGCTGGAAATCGTCCGGCTCGATCACATAGAGCAGCACCAGCACGCCGTTGGTGCTCTGCGCGCGCTTCGAGGCGTAGACGACGGCCCGCTCGCATTCGGGCGTATCGTCGATGATCGCCAGGAACTTGCGGCGATGGCCGGCTTCGCGGCTGAGGCGTTTGGAGACCATATTCACCCTGTTCGACGGTTTCGGTTCGCAATCTGCCACCGCCACAGCCCGGCCGCAAGCGACCGGCGGATGTAGCGATGTTAGGCGCAGATCAGCTTTGCAGCAGGCCGATGATGTCGCGCACGGTCTTCATCGTCGCCTCGGCCAATAGTCCGGCGCGCTCGCCGCCATCCCTGAGCACCGCGTCGACATAGGCGCGGTCATCGGAAATGCGGCGCATTTCATCCGCGACCGGTGCCAGCTTCTCCACGGCAAGGTCGGCCAATGCCGGCTTGAACACCGAAAACTGCTGGCCGCCGAACTCTTTCAGCACCGCCTCCTTCGATATCTCGGCAAGACCTGCATAGATGCCGACGAGGTTTTCGGCTTCGGGCCGGCCGGCAAGGCCGCCCAATTCCCCGGGCAACGCCTCGGGGTCGGTCTTGGCCTTGCGGATCTTCTTCGAGATGGTGTCGGCATCGTCGGTCAGATTGATGCGCGACAGGTCCGACGGATCCGACTTCGACATCTTCTTCGAGCCGTCGCGCAGCGACATGATGCGCGCCGCCGGTCCGCCGATGATCGGCTCGGTCAGCGGGAAATAGCCGTTCACCGTCTCCTCGCCGACCTTCATCTCGATGCCGACGCCAAGGCCGGCGATGCGGTCCGAAAAGTCGTTGTTGAATTTTTGCGCGATGTCGCGTGTCAGCTCCAGATGCTGCTTCTGGTCATCGCCGACCGGCACATGGGTGGCACGATAGACGAGGATGTCGGCCGCCATCAGGCTCGGATAGGCAAGCAGCCCAAGCGAGGCGTTCTCGCGGTCCTTGCCGGCCTTGTCCTTGAACTGCGTCATGCGGTTCATCCAGCCGATGCGGGCCACGCAGTTGAAAATCCAGGCGAGCTCGGCGTGCTGCATGACCCGCGACTGGTTGAAGACGATGTGCTTTTTCGGGTCGATGCCGGAGGCGAGAAACGCCGCGGTGATCGCACGCGTTTGATCCGCTAGATCCTCATGCACGAGCTGCGCGGTCAGCGAATGCAGGTCGACGACGCAATAGATGCAATCGGAGGTGTCCTGCAAGGCGACGAATTTCTTGATGGCGCCGAGATAGTTGCCGAGGTGCAGATTGCCGGTCGGCTGGACGCCGGAAAAGACGAGCGGTTTGAAGGCGGTCATGATGTCCTCATGGCTTGTGGAGGGCCGTTTCGCGCGCGGCGAAAGTCTTTCGACGGCGCGCTTATGGACGAAGGCGACGATCCGATCAAGGCCGGCGCCGCGCTCAGAGTCTGCGGATTATTCGTCCAGTTCGGATTTTGGGACAGGCGTTGCCTTCGCCGCTCCTCGCCTGATATTGCGCCGGATCATGCCGAAATCGGCGCCGCCGGTGGCGAAGGCGGTGACGAAATAAAGCAATGCCCCGCCGGCTACCAGCGCAAGAAGCGTCGTAGCCTTGATGATCAGCGGTGAGCCCGAGGCAAGCCTGGCGGCAAACCAGTGCTCGGCAAAATAGAGTGCCGCCCCCATCACCGCCGCTGACAGCACCAGCCGTGGGATACGTCTCATGAGCGGCACGTCGCGGCCCCAATGGCCGCGCCGGATCAGCACGCCGAGCAGCATCAGCGCGTTGACCCAGCCGGCGACGGCCGAAGCAACCGCGATGCCCGGCGCGCCCATCGACGGAAACAGCGTCAGCGCGGTGGTGACGTTCACCGCCACCGAGATGGCGGCGAAGATCATCGGCGTGCGCGTGTCCTCGCGGGCGAAATAGCCTGGGGTGAACGCCTTGATCAGCACGAAGGCCGGCAAGCCCAGGCCGAAGATCGCCAGGATCGCCGCCACGATCGGCGTCGAGTTGTTGGCGGCAAAGGCGCCGCGTTCGTAGACCAGCCCCACGATCGGCTCGGACATGACCAGCAGGGCCGCCGCCGCCGGCAAGGTCAGAAACAAGGTGAACTCCACCGACCGGTTCTGCAGATTGGCCGCTTCGATCAGATTGCCGGACTTCAGCGCCCGCGACAGTTCGGGCAGGAGCACGATGGCGACGGCGATGCCGACGACGCCGAGCGGCAGTTGGTAGATGCGATCGGCATAAGCGAGCGACGACACCGCGCTGTCCTGCGCCGACGCGATCGCCGTGCCGATCAGCTGGTTGATCTGGGTGATGCCGCCGGTGATCGCCGCCGGCAGCGCCAGGATCAGCAGCCGCTTGACGTTGGGCGTCATCCTTGGCCGGCGAAAGCCTATCGAGATGCCGGCATGGCGCACCGCCACCCAGACGATCGCCAGTTGCACCAGTCCAGCCGCCAGCACGCCCCAGGCCAGCGCGAAGCCGACGGTGCGCGCGTCCGATCCCTTGTGCCAGGCATAGGCAAGCACGCCGATCAGGATGATGTTGAGGAACACCGGCGCCACCGCGGCGGCGAAATAGCGGCGCAGCGAATTCAGCATGCCGGCCATCATGGCGCCGAGCGACATGCAGATCAGGTAGGGAAACATGATGGTCGCAAGCCCGACCGTCATCTCGAACTTTCCCGGCGTGTCGGCAAAGCCCGGCGCCACCAGGTAGCGCACGATCAGCGGCATCGCCAGTTCCATGGCGATGGTCAGCGCCAGCAGCGCTGTGAACAGCACGCCGAACACCTCTTCGGAGAAGCGCTTGGCGCCATCGGTGCCGTGGGTCTCGATCTCCTTGGCGAAGAGCGGCACGAAGGCAGCGTTGAAGGCGCCTTCGGCAAACAGCCGGCGAAAGGTGTTGGGGAACTGGAACGCGGCGTTGAAGGCGTCGGCGATCGGTCCGGTGCCGAGTGCGGCCGCCATCAGCATCTCGCGGGCGAAGCCGAGAGCGCGGCTCATCAGCGTGCCGGAAGCGACCGTCGCGAATTTCTTGACAAGGCTCATTTGTGCGGAGATTGCCTGCGTGATGGGGAAAAATCGAGGCCGGCGTTCACTCGGCGGCGGCCTTGGCCTTGCCGCCGCGCTCGGTGCCTTCGAGGGCCGCGATCAGCCTGTTGTGAATGGCGGTCGTGCGCGTCGGGCTGTCGATCTTCTGGCCGGTGAGGTCTGTGACATAGAAGGTGTCGATGACCTTTTCGCCGAAAGTGGTGATGTGCGCCGACGCGATGTCAAGCGACAGGTCGGACAACGCCCCGGTGATCTCGGACAGCAGGCCCGGCCGATCCAGCCCCTCGACCTCGATTACCGAGAACCGGTTCGATAGCGTGTTGCGGATTTCGGCGCGCGGCTGGATGCGGAACACCTTGGCGCCGCGCCGCGGCTTGGTCCGCTTTTCGATCATCTCCGGCAGCCAGCTCTTTCCCGACAGCACGTCCTCGATCAGGCGGCCGACGCGTTCGGCGCGGCGGCGCTCGTCTTCGTCGCGGTCGAACTCCCTCGATATCAGGATCGTGTCCAGCGCGCGGCCATCGGAGGTGGTGAAGATCTGCGCATCGACGATGTTGCCGCCCGCCGCCACACAGGCGCCGGCAATGACCGAAAGCAGTCGGGGATGGTCCTGCGCCAGCACGGTGATTTCGGTCACCGCCTCGAACTGGTGGGTCTTGATCATGGTGGCGAGCTTCTTGCCCGCCGCATCCGCCTCGCGGATGAATTCGGCGTGGCGAAGCTGGTCGGCGAGATCGACCGTCAGCAGATAATTCTCGTAGTGCTTGCCGACATAGCGCTTGCGGGCCTTTTCCGGCCAATCGGCGAGCGCCTCTGCCAGTTTTTCGCGGGCAGCCGCGGTGCGCATCGCACGCGACACTTCTGAAAACCCGCCGGTCAACAGCAATTCGGTCTCGTAGTAGAGCGTGCGCAGCAACTGCCCCTTCCAGCCGTTCCAAACGCCCGGCCCGACGCCCCTGATGTCGCAGATGGTGAGGACGAGCAACAGCTTCAGCCGTTCGACCGACTGCACGATCGCGGCGAAATCCTCGATCGTCTTGCGGTCGTTGAGATCGCGGGTCTGCGCCGTCATCGACATGACGAGATGGTTCTCGACCAGCCAGGCGACCGTTTCGGTGTCGGCCGCCGATAGCCCCATATACGGGCAGATGCGCCGCGCGATCCGGGCGCCCGCCTCGGAATGGTCCTCCGGCCGCCCCTTGGCAATGTCGTGCAAAAGCACCGCGACATAGAGCGCCTCGCGGCTTTTCTTCAGCCCCGGCATCAGCTTGTGGGAAAGCGGATGGGTTTTTTCGCCGTCGCCGCGCTCGATCTCGGCCAGCACGCCGATGCAGCGGATCAAATGCTCGTCCACAGTGTAATGGTGGTACATCGAGAACTGCATCATGGCGACGATCTTGCCGAAATCCGGGATCAGCTTTCCCAGCAGCCCCGCCTCGTTCATGCGCCTGAGATTGAGTTCGGCATTGCGGTCCGACGTCAATATGTCGAGGAACAGCCGGTTGGCTTCCTCGTCGCGCCTGAGTGCCTTGCCGACAAGGCCGAGCGAACGGGTCAAAAGCTTCAGCGCATCGGGGTGGAATTCAAGCCCATGCTTGTCGGCGAACCAGAACAGCCTCAAGAGATTGACCGGGTCGCGCTCGAACACCTGGTCGTCGGCGATGTTGATGCGATGGTTGTCGATAATGAAATCGGACGTGCCGGCAAGCTTACGCTTGCGGCGCGAGAAGGTGAGGAAGATGCGGTTGAAGCCAGGCACGTGCTTGGCCTGCTCTTCCTCGAGCGCAGCGCAGAAGATGCGGGTGAGATCCCCGACATCCTTGGCGACGAGGAAGTAGTGCTTCATGAAGCGCTCGACCGCCGACAGGCCCGGATGTGTGGTGTAGCCCAGCCGTTCGGCGATCTCGCGCTGGATGTCGAAATGCAGCCGTTCCTCGGCCTTGCCGGTGAGAAAATGCATGTGGCAGCGCACCGCCCACAGGAAATCCTCGGCCTTCTGGAATTCCCTGTATTCGCTGTCGGTGAAGACGCCCTTTTCGACCAGCTCCTCGCCGGTGCGCACCCGGTAGAAGTATTTGCCGATCCAGAACAACGTCTGCAGGTCGCGCAGGCCGCCCTTGCCGTCCTTGACGTTGGGTTCGACCAAATAGCGGCTTTCGCCGGCCTTGGCGTGACGTTCGTCGCGTTCGGCAAGCTTGGCCTGCACATATTCGGGTCCGGTCGTGCGCACCACCTCGCGGTCGAAACGCTGCAAGAGCTCGTCATAGAGCTTCTGCTCGCCCCACAGGAAACGCGCTTCCAGGATCGAGGTGCGGATGGTGATGTCGGTGCGCGACTGCCGCAGGCATTCGTCGATATTGCGGGTGGCGTGGCCGACCTTCAGCCCCAGATCCCACAGCATGTAGAGCATGTATTCGACGATCTGCTCGCCCCATGGAGTCTGCTTGTAGGGCAGCAGGAAGAGGAGATCGATGTCGGATCCCGGCGCCAGCGTGCCGCGGCCATAGCCGCCGACCGCGACGACGGCCATGCGTTCGGCCGATGACGGGTTTTTGACGCGATAGACATGGGTGGCGGCGAAATCGTAGAGCGCGCGGATGATTTCGTCCATGAGATGAGACAGCCGGGCGGCGCAGGCGGTGCCGCTGCCATCGTCCATCAGCATGCGTTCGGCAACGGTGCGGCCGGCTGCTAGCCTACCCTTGAGAAGCTGGAGAACACCGGCGCGCGCAGTTTTGCCGGAGCCGTCGCCTGCCGTGGCCGCAGTCAGCGCGGTCATCTCGCGGCGCAAGGCTTCACCGTCGATCAGTTCATCGAGCTTTAGGGAGATTCTTGCCATGTGCGCAGATCGGCCTCGCCGTTTCGGCGGCGTCTATAGCGCGTTTTCGCGGCGCTGGGTATGGGGCGGACGGACACGCTCTCCACGATAGTCGAACGGGATGATCGTCTCCTGCCGCAGCCGGCAGAGGTCGAAAATCTGCTGCACGATCCGCTTGACCTCGGCCTTGATCTTGTTGGCTCCCGTCTTCTTATGTCTTTTGACCATGCCGATTGCAGCCCACTGGTCGCTCCGCTCCGATTTGAGCAGGCTTGGCAGCCCGATCGCCTTGTCACCCAGGAACTGGTCCTGGACGCACAGCGCTGGAACAAGCTGATAGATGGTCTTGCTGGACGATGTTGCCAAGCCCGGATTGAAGACGACGTGATCGACCGGAATACCGATATCCTCGGTGGCATTGATGAGGTCGCGCGCGGCCTGCCTTGAAACTATGTAGCCGGCTGTCCCGATGTGGATCCTGTGAAGCCTGGACACGGAAAAGCCGCGGCCTGCAGAAACGTGTTTGCGCGCGATCGTGGTTTTCTTGAAGAACGTCTCCAGCTTGACGATATCGGCATCGGCCGGAATCCAGCCGGCGTCGGCAAGCAATGCGCCGGCTTTTGCGGAAAAGACGATGTCGTCCTCGAAGACGGCACCGTAGTCATCGTCGCCGGCCGCGATGATCGCCCAGCAGGCTTTATGGCTGAGGAGACAAGCGATCTCGGCGTCGGTCAGGCGCAGCAACGACTTGCGCTTGACGCGCAGCGGCATGCGGGCGAGGTCCGGCCGATCCTGCGCGTCGATCGCTGCAACCCGTTCGAACTGAACGCCGAGACTGGCAAACTCGGCCGTCATATGGGCGAGCCTGTCGCGGGACCGATCGAGATTGATGACCAGGCATTTCATTTGAACGGGATCGATGCGGTTAGCCGAAAGTGGTGGCGTCCATAGCATATGGATGCGGTTGGGTGCGGGATTTTTCCGACCCAGGCCTATCCGGCATACACCACGGCACGAAAGGCTGAAATTGGCCCTTGACCTTCCAGTCACTGGAAGCACTACGTCAGTCTCAAGATCGAGACAGAGAGGCTTCTCCGTATGACCCATTCCGACCACGACCATCACGCGCATAGCGGCTGCTGCTCGGCGAAAGCTGCTCCGTCCGTCGCCGACGCCGTCATTCGCGATCCGGTCTGCGGCATGACCGTCGATCCGGCCGTCGGCAAGCCGATAGCCGAGCATGGCGGCCATCTCTATCATTTCTGCAGCGAGCGCTGCCGTTCGAAATTTGCGGCCGAGCCGGAAAAGTACCTTACGGCCACCGACCCGGTCTGCGGCATGCGTGTCGACCGTGCCACCGCGAAGCACTTTTCCCGGCATGAAGGTCAGGGCTTCTATTTTTGCTCGGCCGGTTGCAAGGTGAAATTCGACGCGGAGCCGGCAAAGTATCTTGGCGACAAGCCAGAGCCTCAGGCGATGCCGAAAGGCACGCAATACACCTGCCCGATGCATCCCGAAATCGTCCGCGACAAGCCAGGCGCCTGCCCGATCTGCGGCATGGCGCTGGAGCCGATGGGTGTACCATCAGGCGATGAGGGGCCGAACCCGGAACTGGTCGATTTCACCAGGCGCTTCTGGGTGAGTGCCGTCTTGTCCGTGCCATTGCTGATCTTCGCCATGGCGCCGATGCTCGGCCTGACGTTTAGCGCCTTCGTCGAGGATTCGGCGAAGGTCTGGGTGGAATTGGCGCTTGCGAGCCCGGTTGTCTTGTGGGCCGCCTTTCCTTTCTTCCATCGCGGTTGGGATTCGGTTCTCAACCGCAGTCCCAACATGTGGACGCTGATCTCGCTCGGTGTCGGTGCCGCCTATCTCTACAGCGTCGTCGCCACGCTGTTTCCGGATATATTTCCGCACCAGTTCCGCGGTCATGAGGGCACGGTGCCGGTCTATTTCGAGGCAGCCGCCGTCATCGTGGCGCTGGTTTTTCTCGGCCAGGTGCTGGAATTGCGCGCCCGTGAAAAAACCGGCTCGGCGATCCGCGCGCTGCTCGACCTCGCGCCGAAGACCGCTCGGCTGATTGGCGAGGACGGTTCCGAAAACGACGTGCCGCTCGACACGGTAAAGGTCGGCGATCGCCTGCGCATCCGCCCCGGCGATGCGGTGCCGGTCGACGGCATCGTGCTGGACGGCCGCTCTTCCATCGACGAATCGATGCTGTCAGGCGAGCCTCTGCCGGTCGAAAAAACTGAAGGCGACCCGCTCACCGGCGGCACGCTCAACAAGAACGGTTCGCTGATCATGCGCGCCGAGAGGATCGGCGCTGAGACCACGCTGGCACGGATCGTCGAGCTCGTCGCCAAGGCGCAGCGTTCGCGTGCGCCGATCCAGGGTCTGGCCGACCGCGTCTCCTTCTATTTCGTCCCGGCCGTCGTAGTGGTTGCGATCGTTGCGTTCATCGCCTGGGCGATCTTCGGGCCGCAACCCAGCCTGATCTTTGCCATCGTCTCGGCGGTCTCAGTGCTGATCATCGCCTGTCCCTGCGCGCTCGGTCTTGCCACGCCGATGTCGATCATGACCGCCACAGGGCGCGGCGCGCATGCCGGCGTGCTGATCAAGGACGCGGAGGCGCTCGAACGCTTTGCTTCGGTCGACACGCTGATCGTCGACAAGACCGGCACATTGACCGAAGGCCAGCCGAGATTGACCGACGTCGTCGCTGCCGAAGGCGTGACGGAAGATGATCTCCTCGCACTCGCCGCCGGCCTGGAAAAAGGCTCGGAGCACCCGCTGGCCGAGGCAATCGTCGAAGGTGCCCGTGAACGCGGGGTGGAGATCCCCGACGCCGGTGGTTTCGAGGCGATCACCGGCAAGGGCGTTTCCGGCACGGTGTCGGGAAAGAAGGTCGCGCTCGGCAACGCCGCGATGATGGCCGATCTCGGCATCGATATCGCATCCGTCTCGACCAGCGCCGAGGCGCTGCAGACCGAGGGCAAGACTGCGATGTTCGTCGCCGTCGGCAACAAACTGGCCGGCATCGTCGCCGTCGCCGACCCGATCAAGGCGACGACATCAGAGGCGATCAAGGCGCTGCACGAGCGCGGCCTGAAGATCATCATGGCGACCGGTGACAACGAACGCACGGCGAAAGCCATCGCCAGCAAACTCGGCATCGACGAGGTTCGTGCCGGGCTGCTGCCGGAACAGAAGAGCGCGCTGGTCGAGGAGTTGCGCGCCAGGGGCGCTGGCGTCGCCATGGCCGGCGACGGTGTCAACGACGCGCCGGCGCTGGCCGCCGCCGATGTCGGCATCGCCATGGGAACCGGCGCCGATGTTGCGGTCGAAAGCGCCGGGATCACGCTGGTCAAGGGCGATCTCAACGGCATCGTCCGGGCCCGCACGCTCGCCCAGGCGACGATCCGCAACATCCGCCAGAACCTGTTCTTCGCCTTCCTTTACAACGTGCTTGGCGTGCCGGTCGCCGCCGGCGTGCTCTATCCGCTCACCGGCACGCTTCTGTCGCCGATGCTGGCGGCGGCGGCGATGAGCCTGTCCTCGGTTTCGGTCATCACCAACGCGTTGCGGCTCAGGACGTTGAAACTCTGAGCGAAATCCCCAGATAGGAATTCGTTCAAAAAGGAGATCATGAATGACCTTGGCCAAGAAGATCGTGCTGCTGCTGATGGCGGCGGGAATGCTGCTTGCCGTTTTCCTCGAAAGCATTCCGTCGCAAGCCCAGGAGATGAAACACGACATGGGGGCGATGAGCGCGCAAAGCCCCTCAACCGACGGCTACAAGGCGGCGATGGACAAGATGCATACCGCCATGATGGCGCTCGAATATTCCGGCAATGCCGATGTCGATTTCGCCCGCGGCATGATCCCGCATCACCAGGCGGCCATCGACATGGCCAAGATCGAGCTCGCCAATGGCAAGGATCCGGAAATGCGCAAGCTGGCCGAAGCGGTGATCGCGGCGCAGGAAGCCGAGATCAAGCAGATGCAGGATTGGCTCGACGCCCACCCTGTGAAGTAGCGTCAAGCAGTCCGGAGGAAATCCAGGGAAGGACTTTCATCTGGATTTCTCCCGAAGGCTGTGGTGCCATCGGGCCTCGACTGGAGCGCGCCATGCCGTCAACGATAAAAACCACCACATTGCCCTCGGGCGAAGCCGTTCCGGTGCTGGGTCAAGGCACGTGGAAGATGGGCGAGGATTTCAGCCGCCATGCCGATGAGGTCAACGCGCTGAAGCTCGGGCTCGATCTCGGCATGACGCTGATCGACACCGCCGAAATGTATGCCAGCGGCGGTGCCGAGGAGGTGGTGGCGGATGCCATTGCCGGGCGCCGCGACGAGGTGTTCCTGGTCTCCAAGGTGCTGCCGTCCAACGCCTCGCGCACCGGCGTGCCGGCGGCGTGCGAGAGAAGCCTCAGGCATCTGCGCACCGACCGCATCGATCTTTATCTGCTGCATTGGCCCGGCAGCGTGCCGCTGACGGAAACGGTCGAGGCCTTCGAGGCGTTGAAAAAGGCCGGCAAGATCCGCCACTGGGGCGTCAGCAATTTCGACACCCACGAGATGGAGGAACTGATCCAGCTGCCGGCCGGCGACAGCGTCCAGACCAACCAGATCCTCTACAATCTGACCCAGCGCGGCCCCGAATTCGATCTCGCCCCCTGGAGCCGGCAGCGCGGCATTCCGCTGATGGCCTATTCGCCGGTCGATCAGGGCACGCTGGCGCGCAACGCCAGGCTCGAAGCCATCGCGGCCCGCCACAATGCCACGCCGGCGCAAATCGCGCTTGCCTGGGTGATGGCGCAGCCTGGTGTCATCGCCATTCCAAAGGCCAGCAAACAAGAGCATGTCCGCCAGAATGTCGCTGCGTTGGACATCGAGCTCACCTCGGAAGATTTCGCAGAAATCGACCGCGCCTTCCCGCCGCCGACCCGCAAGCGCGGGCTGGAGATGATTTGAGGATAGTAGCGGGGAAATAAAACTAAGGCCGCGTTCCTTCGCGCCCCCTCTGTCCTGCCGGACATCTCCCCCACAGGTGGGGAGATTGGCTATCACCATCGCTTTCGCCAATCTCCAACGCTAGAGAAAAGATGCTGTCTGCGAAGCTGCCAATCTCCCCCCAAGTGGGGGAGATGTCCGGCAGGACAGAGGGGGGCGCCGTAGAGCACTATCGGACGAGGCCCACTCTACTTCCCCGCCATTCCCTTCAACCGGTAAAGCGCCTCCAACGCCTCCCTCGGCGTCATCTCGTCGGGGTTGATCGCACCGAGCGCGGCACCGAGTGCATCGTCCTTCACCGGCCTCAGTGCTTCCCGCCTCACCGCCACCGAAAACAGCGGCAGGTCGTCGACCAGCCGGTTTGCCTTGCCCGAAACCTCGCCCGCTTCCAGTTGGTGCAGCACTTCCCTCGCCCGCCCGACCACCGCTTCCGGCAGGCCGGCCAGCCGCGCCACCTGCACGCCATAGGAGCGGTCGGCAGCACCCTTGCCGACCTCGTGCAGGAAGACCACGTCGCCCTCCCATTCCTTGACCCGCATAGTGACGTTGTGCAGTCGAGCGAGTTTGCCAGCCAGCGCCGTCATCTCGTGGAAATGGGTGGCGAAGATCGCCCGGCAGCGATTCTTCTCGTGCAGATATTCGACCGCCGCCCAGGCGATCGACAGGCCGTCGAAGGTGGCGGTGCCGCGGCCGATCTCGTCCAGGATCACCAGCGCGCGTTCGCCGGCCTGGTTGAGGATCGCCGCCGTCTCGACCATCTCGACCATGAAGGTCGAGCGGCCGCGCGCCAGATCGTCCGAGGCACCGACACGCGAAAACAGCCGGTCGACGACGCCGATATGAGCTGATGCCGCAGGCACGAAGGAGCCGGTCTGGGCGAGGATGGCGATCAGCGCGTTCTGCCTGAGGAAGGTCGATTTGCCGCCCATATTGGGGCCGGTCAGCAGCCAGATCGCGCCGTTTTTGGCATCACCCTCCGGCGATAGATCGCAATCATTGGCGACGAACGGTCCTTCGCCCGAACGCCGCAGCGACTGTTCCACCACCGGATGCCGCCCGCCCGAAATCGCGAAGGCGAGGCTCGCGTCCACCAGCGGCCGGCACCAGGCCTCGCTTTCGGACAGCAGGGCGAGGGCTGCCGACACGTCGAGCGCGGCAAGCGCTTCGGCCCCGGCGCGGATTGTGTCCGCCTGGCCGACCGCTTCCGCCGTCAGCGTTTCGAAGGCGGCAAGCTCGATCGCCAGTGCCCGGTCGGCGGCATTGGCGATCTTCGTTTCCAGTTCGGCCAGTTCCGTCGTGGTGAAGCGCATGGCATTGGCCATGGTCTGGCGATGGATGAAGCGCGCCTTCGCCCCGTCGCTGCCGGTCATGATCGCATGGTGGTTGGCGGTGACCTCGATGTAGTAGCCGAGCACATTGTTGTGCCGGATCTTTAGCGAGCGGATGCCGGTTTCGTCGATCAGCGAGCGCTCCAGCCCGGCGATCACCTTGCGCGATTCGTCGCGCAGTGCCCGCATCTCGTCGAGTTCGGCGTGATAGCCGCCGCGGACGAAGCCGCCGTCGCGCTTGAGCAGCGGCAGCTCGTCGCCGAGCGCCTGCGTCAGATGCTCGGCCAGCGGGCGTGGCAGCGCCTCGATCGCCGCCAGTGCTGCCGCCAGCTCTTGTGGAACGGCGGTCGCCCCGAACAGTTCGGCAATAGTGCCGGCTGCTTCAAACCCGGCACGCAGCGCGCCGAGATCGCGCGGACCGCCGCGGTTGAGCGCCAGCCGGGACAGGGCGCGGGGCATGTCGGAGACACTCTTCAGGCTTGCCCGCACCGCCTGGCAGAGCCGCGTCTCGGAGCGGAAGAACGACACCGAATCCAGCCTGGCGCCGATCGCCGCCGGATCGGTCAGCGGCGCCATCAGCCGGTCGGCGAGCAGCCGTGCCCCACCACCGGTCACCGTGCGGTCGATCGCCTTGAACAGCGAACCCTCGCGGCTTCCGGACAAGGTGCGCAGCAGTTCCAGATTGGCGCGTGTCGCCGGGTCGATGAACAGCGTCGAGCCCTGCTCCTCGCGCTCGGGCCGCGACAGTGGCGGCCGCTCGGCCTTCTGCGTCTTCTCGACATAGGCGATGACGCCTGAGATCGCCGACAGCTCGGCGCGGGAAAACGTGCCGAAACTGTCCGGCGTCGCCACCTCGAAGAAACGGGCGATGCGCCCGGCGGCCGACGCCGAGTCGAACAGGCTCGGCGGCTGCGGACTGGCGACCCGGCCGAGCACATCGAACACCGGTTTCAGATCGGGATCGTAAAACACCGGCTCGGCGACGATCAGCTCGCGTGGGTCGACGCGAAAGACATCGGCGAGCAGCCGGTCGGCGGTGGTCTCGGCAACGCGGAAGGCGCCGGTCGAGATATCGATCCAGGCCAATGCAAAGGAGTGTTGTTCGGCCCCGCCCTTCACCCGGCTAAGCGCCATCAGGAAACTCGATTCCGACGGCGCCAGCAATTTGTCCTCGGTGATGGTGCCGGGCGTCACCAGCCGCACCACGTCGCGGCGCACCACCGACTTCCCGCCGCGCTTCTTCGCCTCGGCCGGATCCTCGATCTGCTCGCAGACGGCGACGCGGAACCCTTGTCCGATCAGCTTCTGCAGGTAATCGTCGGCGGCATGCACCGGCACGCCGCACATCGGGATGTCGAGCCCCTGGTGCTTGCCGCGTTTGGTCAAGACGATGCCGAGCGCCCGGCTCGCCTTTTCGGCGTCGTCGAAGAACAGCTCGTAGAAATCGCCCATGCGGTAGAACAGCAGCGAGTCCGGGTTCGCGGCCTTGATCTCGATATACTGCTCCATCATCGGCGTCGCCGGCGCAAAGGCCGGCGTAGCGCTGTCGCTGCGAATGGGCGTTTCGTCGTTCAAGAAGCTGCTTCCAAAATTTCCCAAGCCATCTGCTTGGCGGTTTACAGCGGCGAAGTGTAGCCTTAATCCCGAACGTTCCACAAAAGAAAGCATTGCACCCGTCTCAACGAGGTGCCGCACGGGCGAGGAAATCGAAAGCATCATGGCCAGGAAAACCGAAAGCAACGGCCCTTCCGTCAGCGCGCAGGAGGCGCTGGAATTCCACGCCATGGGCCGCCCCGGCAAGCTGGAGATCGTCGCCACCAAGCCGATGGCCACCCAGCGCGACCTCAGCCTTGCCTATTCGCCGGGCGTCGCGGTTCCCGTCCTCGCCATCGCCGAGGACCCCAGCCGCGCCTTCGACTATACGGCGCGCGGCAACATGGTCGCCGTCATCTCCAACGGCACCGCCATTCTCGGCCTCGGCAATCTCGGCGCGCTGGCCTCGAAGCCGGTGATGGAAGGCAAGGCGGTTCTGTTCAAGCGCTTCGCCGATGTCGATTCCATCGATCTCGAAGTCGACACCGAGGATGCCGACGAGTTCATCAACTGCGTGCGTTTCCTTGGGCCCTCCTTCGGCGGCATCAACCTTGAGGACATCAAGGCGCCGGAATGCTTCATCATCGAGCAACGGCTGCGCGAATTGATGGACATACCGGTCTTCCATGACGACCAGCATGGCACCGCCATCATCTCGGCCGCCGGCCTGATCAATGCGCTCAAAGTCACCGGCCGCGACATGCAGACCACGAAAATGGTCTGCAACGGGGCGGGTGCGGCCGGCATCGCCTGCATCGAGCTGATGAAGGCGATGGGCTTTACGCCTGAAAACATCATCCTGTGCGACACCAAGGGCGTCGTCTTCCAGGGCCGCACCGAAGGCATGAACCAGTGGAAGTCGGCGCATGCCGTCAAGACCGACGCGCGCTCACTTGCCGAGGCGCTGGACGGCGCCGACGTGTTCCTCGGCCTCTCCGCCAAGGGCGCGCTGACCACCACGATGGTGCAGTCGATGGCCAAGAACCCGATCATCTTCGCCATGGCCAATCCCGATCCGGAGATCACGCCCGAGGAAGTGGCCGAGATCCGCACCGATGCCATCATGGCGACGGGGCGTTCCGACTATCCGAACCAGGTCAACAACGTGCTTGGCTTCCCCTACATCTTCCGCGGCGCGCTGGATGTGCGGGCCACCACCATCAACGACGACATGAAGATCGCCGCGGCGCGTGCGCTGGCCGAACTCGCGCGCCAGGACGTGCCCGACGACGTTGCCGCCGCCTATCAGGGCAACCGGCCGAAATTCGGCCCCAACTACATCATTCCGGTGCCGTTCGACCCGCGGCTGATCTCGGCCATTCCGATCGCGGTCGCCAAGGCCGCGATGGATAGCGGTGTCGCCCGCAAGCCGATCCTCGATCTCGACCGCTACGCCCAGGAGCTTTCCGCCCGCCGCGACCCGATCGCTTCGACCCTGCAGCGCATCTACGACCGCGTGCGCCGCCAGCCCAAGCGCATCGTCTTCGCCGAGGGCGAGGAGGAGCAGGTCATGCGCGCCGCCGTCTCCTATGTGAATCAACGGCTCGGCACCGCCATCCTGCTCGGCCGCGACGACATCATCAAGGAGAACGCCAGGAACGCCGGCATCGAGCTCGACAGGCAAGGCATCGAGATCATCAATGCCCGGCTGTCGCGCCGCAACGGCGTCTACACCGACTATCTGTACGAGCGCATGCAGCGCAAGGGCTTCCTGTTTCGCGATTGCCAGCGCCTGATCAACAACGACCGCAACCATTTCGCTGCCTGCATGGTGGCGCTGGGCGACGCCGACGGCATCGTCACCGGCGTCACCCGCAACTATTCGACCGCGCTCGACGACATCCGCCGCGTCATCGACGCCAAGCCCGGCCACCGCGTCATTGGCGCCTCGATCGTGCTGGCGCGGGGCCGAACCGTGATCGTCGCCGACACCGCCGTGCACGACATGCCGAATGCCGAGCAGATCGCCGACATCGCCGAGGAAGCCGCCGGCTTTGCCCGCCGCATGGGTTATGAGCCAAGGCTCGCCATGCTCGCCTATTCCACCTTCGGCCACCCGCAGGGCGAGCGCTCCGAGCGCGTCCAGGAAGCGGTGCGCATCCTCGACAAGCGGCGCGTCGATTTCGAGTATGACGGCGAGATGGCCGCCGACGTGGCGCTCAACGCACGCGCCATGGCGCAATACCCGTTCATCCGGTTGACCGGCCCAGCCAATGTGCTGATCATGCCGGCCTTCCACTCGGCCTCGATCTCGACCAAGATGCTGCAGGAGCTCGGCGGCTCGACCGTCATCGGCCCGCTGCTGGTCGGCCTCAACAAGCCGGTTCAGATCGTCTCGCTCAACGCCAAGGATAGTGACATCGTCAACATGGCGGCGATCGCGGCCTATACGGCGGGGGCGTGAGGAGATCGGAGTCCCGCTCTGCCCACAGCAGGCGAAAAAAGCCTCCCCCATGCGGGGAAGGCCAGACACTTCACCTAGCGATGGGACGGCTCATCTCCAGCCGCGGCAGCTCTGATAGGCATGCCGCCAGTAGCGCCAGCCGGTCGTCTTCCATTTCCAGAATTCATAGCCGCAGCCACCGTGATCGGAAGCGACGATCGTCACGCCGCCCCAGAACCAGGAGCCATGCTTGTTGTGGCCATGGTGATTGCCGTGGTGGCCGTCATGATCCTTGCCGGGTTTGCATCCGAACACCTTGCAATGCAGCTTGGGCCTATGCTTCAGGATCGGCGGCTTGGCTTTGCAGCCAATCACGGCGCAGTTGATTTTCGAATTTATCCTGGGGCGCGACTGCTCGCGGGCGAGGCGCATATGCGGCGACGCCGAGTTCTGCTTCACGGCCTGTGAAATACCTTGCTTTATCTTGAACTTGCCATCTTCGGCGCGGGCGCCGTTGGTGACGGCCATGGCTCCGATGATCGTCGCCAGCAACAGGACGATGCCGGCGAGACGACCTTCGATCCTAAACATCGATGTCAGGCGCGCGATGCCTTTGGCGGGCACGGCCGATCTTTCCTGACGCGCGCGAGCCATCGCGCCGGTGTGGAGCTTTTCGTGCTGCGTCGGTGTCAACGCGCCGGGATCGACGCCGCTGAAAGCGTCGACTGTTACGGGAGTAAACATCTTCCTGATCCTTCAGTTGGTTAGCGGCCTCGACCGCGGAGCCGTCCCGACGGGTTCGCTCCATGGCGCGGTTTTTCGCTCCCGGTTGTTTCGGATGAATGCCGAAACTCGACTGAAGTGTTTCAATTGTTGCGGTTCGACCGCGCAGCGCGCCAATGGCGACGTTGTCGGCGAATTCGGCGTCTAGCCGTCGCGCGCATTCCCCTTCTCCCACAAGGGGAGAAGGAAGAAAGCGTCCCTAAATCAACCCTGCTTGCTCAGCCTCGTGGCGCAGATTCTGCCTCGGCCTTGGCCCGAGCTGCTGGATGACCAGTCCGGCCGCCAGCGAGCCGAGATCGCCGCACTCCTTCAGGCTGCGCCCCTGCGTGTAGCCGTAGAGGAAGCCGGCGGCATAGAGGTCGCCGGCGCCGGTGGTGTCGACCAGTTCCCGGATTTTTGTCGCGTCGACGGTGACGGTCTCGTCGCCGCGCACGATGACCGAGCCCATTTCTGAGCGGGTGACCGCGGCTATCTTGCAGTCCTTGCGGATTTGAGCCAGCGCCTCGTCGAACGAGGCGGTCTGGTAGAGCGCCTTGATCTCGTGGCTGTTGGCAAAGACGATGTCGACGGTGCCCGAGCGCATCAGATCCAGAAACTCGTCGCGGTAGCGGTCGACGCAGAACGAATCCGATAGCGTCATCGACACTTCGCGGCCGGCGGCATGCGCGAGCTTCGCCGTCTGCCGGATCGCTTCCTTGGCGCGCGGCGGGTCCCACAGATAACCCTCGAAATAGGTGACTGCCGCACCCGAAGCCTTGTCGGCCTCGACGTCCTCAGGCCCGAGCTCGATGCAGGCGCCGAGATAGGTGTTCATCGAGCGCTCGCCGTCGGGCGTGACGAAGATCATCGAGCGCGCCGTCGGCGGCTCGCCGTTGAGTGGCTTGGTATCGAAGGCAACGCCCTGCGCATGGATGTCATGGGCATAGATTTCGCCGAGCGGGTCGTTCGAGACCTTGCCGAAGAAGGCGGCGCGACCGCCGAAGGAGGCGACGCCCGCCGCCGTGTTGCCGGCGCTGCCACCGGAGGCTTCGATGGCCGGGCCCATGCGGCTGTAGAGCAGTTCGGCGCGCCTTGTGTCGATCAGGTTCATCGCGCCCTTGATGATGCCGTTCGTCTCCAGGAACGCCTCGTCGCACTGGGCGATGATGTCGACGATGGCATTACCGATACAAAGCACGTCATAGTTCGGCATCAATGATGTCTCCGCGAAAGAACCACCGGCTTTCTGCCACGCCGGCCGCGGGCGGGTCTAGCGATTTGATGCGGCTTTGCCTAGGTCGTGAATTTATAAATCGGGTCGAAATCGCGTGACGCCGGATGTGGTGGCGCTTGTGACTTGTCGTGTCTCCGCCTATCTCGCAGATGTCTTGCCATGGGCCCGTTTGAGCCCTGTTCAACATGGAATTGGAAACGCCGTGATCCCTAGCGCCGCCCGCGCCGCCGCCAGCCAGCTGTTCTCGCCCGAATTCCGCTCGGTGTTCGTGAAGACGCTCGGCCTGACCTTGCTGGCGCTCGCGGCGCTGTGGTTCGCGATTGAGGGCCTGTTCGAATGGCTGGCCTGGCCGTGGATCGACGCATGGTTGCCCGGCCTGCCGTCATGGGCCGGATGGCTAGGCGTCATCGTCACCGGGATCGGTCTTGCGCTGGGTCTGGCGCTGCTCATCGCGCCGGTGACGGCAATCATCGCCGGCCTGTTCCTGGACGACGTCGCCGAAGTGGTCGAGCGCAGCGATTATCCCGATGAACCGCCTGGTCGCGCCACGCCGGCGCTGCGCTCGATGGTGCTGGCTTTCCGCTTCTTCGGCGTCGTCATACTCGGCAACATCGTGGCCTTGCTGCTTCTGCTGGTGCCGGGCATCAACATCGCCGCCTTCTTCGTCGTCAACGGCTATCTGCTGGGGCGTGAGTTTTTCGAATTCGCCGCCATGCGCTTTCGCCCGGAGGCCGAGGCCCGCGCGTTGCGCAAAAAACATGCTGTCACGGTGTTTCTCGCCGGGCTGGTTGTCGCTGCCTTCCTCGCCGTGCCGCTGCTCAACCTTCTGACACCGCTGTTTGCCGCCGCCATGATGGTGCATCTGCACAAGGCGATCTCAGCACGGGAAGCCGCCCGGTCCTCAAAATCCTAGCGCAGCAGAAAGCCGCGCCCCAACTCGTCGTCGGGCTCGACGATGAATTCGGCCCGGCCGGAGTAGTAGGCGCGGCCACCGACGCGGGCGATGATGGCGTCATGCGGCCCGGCTTTCGCGGTCCTCGCCACGCTGCCGGAAAAGCGCGAGCCTGCAATACTCTCGAACAGCCGCGTCTGGCCGGCGATTTCGCCCTTGGCATGCATTGCCGCCAGCCGCGCGGTGACGCCCGAGCCGGTTGGCGAACGGTCGACCTCGGCCTCGGCAAAGACGCAGATGTTCTTGGTCGGGACATCGGAAAATACGTCCTGTCCGTCGGTCAGGATGGTGCCGTAGAGAAAGGCAAGGTCGGCATGGTCGGGATGCGACAGCGGGAACTCGGCCTTCAGTTTCTCCGTCAACGCCGTCGCCGCATCGACGAAATCGCGCACGCGGTTCTTGCCGAACTCCAGCCCGAACTGGCGGCAATCGGCGAGCGCATAGAAGGCGCCGCCATAGGCGATGTCGAAGCCGATCGCACCGAAGCCCGGCAATTCGATCTCCTGGTCGCGGGCGAACAGAAACGCCGGCACGCTTTCGAACGACACCGCACCGGCCTTGCCGTCTTGCACCTCGACCGAGGCGACGACCAGCCCGCACGGCGCTTCGATGTTGACCGTCGTCACCGGCTCCTGCCGCGCCACCAGCCCCTCGTCGACGGCGTAGCGGCCGAGCGCGACGATGGCGTGGCCGCACATGGTCGAATAGCCTTCATTGTGCATGAACAGCACGGCGAGGTCGGCGCCGGGCAGGTCGGGTTCCACCAGCAGCGCGCCATACATGTCGTAATGGCCGCGCGGCTCGAACATCAGGATTTTCCTGAGATGATCGAGGTGATCGCGCACATAGGCGCGCTTTTCCAGGATCGTTCCTTTCGGAATCTGCGGATAACCGCCGGTGACGATCCGCAGCGGCTCGCCGCCGGTGTGCATGTCGACGACGGTGAGCGTCATGCGTTGGATTCGGCAAACAACGCCTGCAGCTTACCGAACGGCATGGCGGCGCGGGTGAAGCCGAAAGTGCCGTCCTGCTGGATCTCGCGCGCCGCCGTTTCCAGCATGCCGAAGGCGAAATTGGTCAGCCACGGCCCGAGCGAAATGCGCTTGACCCCTGCCAGGGCAAGATCGGCGATGGTGAAGCCGGGCCTTGCCATGACGTTGACCGGCTTGGTCAGCGCCGAGCAGACGGTCTGCACCGTCTCGATGTCGCCGATGCCCGGCGCATAGAGCACGTCGGCGCCGGCCTTCTCGAAGGCCTGCAGCCGCCTGATCGTGTCGTCGATGTCGGGCCTGCCCCACAGAAAATTCTCGGCCCGCGCGGTGAAGACGAAATCGTGTTTCAGCGCCCGTGCCGCCTCCGCTGCAGCGGCGACGCGCTCGACGGCATGCGAAAAATCGTAGATCGGCTTGTCGGGCTCGCCGGTGTGGTCCTCGATCGAGCAGCCGGCGAGGCCCGCCGCCTCGGCCGCGAAGACAGTCTCCGCGGCACTTGTCGCGCTGTCGCCCTTGCCCTTCTCGAGATCGGCCGAGACCGGCAGGCCGGTCGCCGCCGTCACCTCGCGGCAGTGATGGATCATCGCCTCGAAGGTCACCGCGCCGTCGGGCAGGCCGCGCGAAAAGGCAAAGCCGGCGCTGGTCGTCGCCAGCGCCTTGAAACCGAAGGAGGCCAGCAGTTTCGTCGTGCCGATATCCCAGGGGTTGGGCATGACGAAAATCGAGCTATGCAGGTCGCGAAAGATTTTTCCCTTGTCCATGGATGCTCCCAGAGTGCGAAGCGCATTTTATCCCGCCACTGCCCGCCGGGCAAACGAATGCGGTTGGTTCAGAAGCGATTGGCGTTCTCTCCTGCCAATTTGTCCAGTGCGTCGGAATTCTTGACGTATCCGGCCCCGTCCCAATGGTAGGTGACGGAAATGTCGCGCGAGGAAGCCTTGGGCGCCGGATCGTCGCAGCTTTCGCCATTCGGCACCGTGGTATCGGTCACCGTCGCCTTGATGGCCGCATAGGGCTGGCCGTCCGCAAAGGTCCGAAAGGCCAGCTCCTGCGTGCGCTTATAGGCGCAGAGGTTCTCGTTGAACGTGTAGATCATGTCGATCAGCTCGAACCTGTCGTCGCGGACCAGGATCAGCGGCGTGCTCACATAGCCCTGGCTCGAATTGAAATGCGTGCTCAGGGTGATGATGGCGTCATCGCTGGGCCCAACCGGCAGCTTGCCCGGATCGCGGAAAGAGGTGCTCCGGTCGACGGCGACATTGACAGCGTCGAGCAGTCTCGGCTTGCCGGCAAGATCGTAAAGCGCTAGCACCGCGAACCCCTCGGCGCTGTCCCACGAGCTGCCGAGGTCGAGCAGCATGGCCAGCCGATCCTTGCCGCCGGCCTCGATGTCGAGCGCGGCGGCGTTGGAGAGGCCCGACGTTTCGGGCGGCGAGCCACCGCTATCCGGACCCTCGATATGGCGCATCTCGACCGGCATGGAACCCCGATAGAAGCTTTCCTTGTCCCCCGCCAGGTCGGGAATGACCATCCTGGCGAGATCGAGATAGGTCGTGCCCTCGTGGCCAGGAACGGCGCTGCCAAGGTCCGGGAAGCTGACGGCTTGCGCGCCGGCCGTCGTCCACAGGCACGGCAGCAGCAAACAGGCGAGGATGAAGCGAAGCAGGATGGAACTCATGCGCTGGGCGCCTCCCACTATCGAGCGTTCGCAAGCTAGCACGAACGGCTGAGGCGTACAGCCGGATAAGAAGCCTGAATATCAGATCAGTGGATCGGCACCAGCCCGGCCAGTTCGCGCATGTCGTCGAACAGGATGCCGCCGGCCCCAGTCAGGCCGTCGCGATCGGTATGCGGGTCGCCGTGGTAGGAATAAACGCGCATGCCGGCGGCAATGCCGGCTAATGTCCCGGCGACGCTGTCCTCGATGACGATGCAGTCGGCAGGGGCGAAGCCCATCGTGCTTGCGGCATGCAGGAACAGGTCGGGAAACGGCTTGCCGCGCGAGACCATGGTCGAGCTGAACAGCGCATGCTCGAACAGCGGCAGCAGACCTGTCTGGCCGAGCGTGATGTGCATTTTCGACACCCGCGCCGATGAAGCGACGCACGTTGCGATGCCGGCCGCGTGCACGGCTTCGATGAACTCCCTGACATAGGGGACGGCTTCGACGCCATGCGCGAACAGGTCCGGCAGGCCGGCGTTCCAGCGTTCGACGAAATCGGCGCCGAGGCTGACGCCGGTCGCCTCGACCTCCTTCTGCACCGAGACCATGGAGCGGCCGGAGAAATTCTTGCGGCAATGTTCGAAGCTTGCCGGGTAGCCGGCTGCGGTTAGCCATTCGGCGAGGCGCCGATTGGCCAGGTTCTCGGTGTCGACCAGAACCCCGTCGCAATCGAAGATGACGAGTTTGGGTATTCTCATCAGGCCGTGCCGGTCGATCCGAACCCGCCGGAGCCGCGCGTCGTGCCGCCGGCCAATGTCCGCTCCTCGACGGTCGCCTGCGTCACCGGGGCGAAGACGATCTGGGCGATCCGCATGCCGCGCGTCACTGCAAAATCCTCGTCGCCGAGGTTGATCAGCATCACCTTGACCTCGCCGCGATAGTCGCTGTCGATGGTGCCTGGCGTGTTGAGGCAAGTGAGCCCATGCTTGAAGGCAAGGCCCGAGCGCGGCCGGACTTGGCCTTCCACGCCCTCCGGGATCTCCAGGATCAGCCCGGTTGGCACCAGCGCGCGTTTTCCCGGCAGGATCAGCAGCGGCCGGTCGTCCGGCACCGCGGCGCGCAGATCCATGCCGGCGGCGCCCGCGCTTTCATAGGCGGGAAGCGGCAGGCCTTCGCCATGCGGCAGCCTGACGAAGCCGACGGCCGGACCGATGACGGAGGAAGTGTAGATGGCTGCGCGCATGAGGCGGATCCTATCGCTATCAACGCCGATTCGGTCAACTCGGCGGCAATGCTATCAACGGCTTTCTTTCAGCGCAGTTCCGCTTCAGCGCAGTTCTACGGGAACGATCGTCGTCTCCTTGATCTCCTCCATGACGAAGGAGGCCGAAACGTCCGACAGCGCCACCTTGGCGATCAGCCGCTGATACAGCCGGTCATAGGCCTTCACGTCCGCGACGCGGGCACGCAGCACATAATCGAGATCGCCAGACATGCGGTAGACGCCGGTGATCTCGGGAAAACCGGTCACTGCCGCCCGGAATTTTTGCAGCCAGTCCGGATCGTGATTGGAGGTCCGGACCAGGATGAACACCGAGAGGCCAAGGCCAAGCTTGTCCGCATCGACCAGCGCCACCCGGCCAGTGATGACGCCGTCTTCTTCCAGCCGCTTGACCCGGCGCCAGCAGGCGTTGCGCGACAGCGACACCCTTTCCGACAATTGGTCGACCGACAGCGTGCCGTCACGTTGCAGTTCACCCAGCAATCTTCGGTCGATTTCATCGATTTCCAGCGGCATGCGGGATTTTTGTCCCAATAATTGGCCAAACACAAGGATGATTTGGGACCGATGAACCGGCGAGGCATGTCAAGATGCGAAAGATCGGGACTTCACGCGCTGAAAAGGGGACCAGCATGACCGCACGGCTCGCAAGACTTTTCACCTCTCATCCGGCATCGGTGGGCGAAACCTATTTCGGCCACATGGCTTTCGCCGCGTGGTTCTCGTCACGGTTGTTCATGGCGGCATTCGCCGCGCTCATTCACGCTTTGTTGCCGTTCTTGTTCGATTCCACGGCAAGCCGGATCATCCGCGAGCTTTACGAGCGGACGCACAACAGGGGACGTTAGAGGCGAAGTGCGGGCCGGCGGCCTGTCTAGGCGAAGCGGTCTGCCTCGGCAGGAGCATTCGCCCCTCTCTCGGGTCGCGGTGAAGCTGGCGCTGGTCGGCTAAGCTCTGCGCAATCCCGATCAAGCGATGCCGGCCCTCGAATGCTGAACTTGGCTTGAAGCCGCGCCGCAGTCTGCCATTTGGTGAGACGAGTGCTGCCAGCTAGCCGGGAGCATTGGTCATGGACCTCGTCTTTTCCTCCACCACCGAATTGGCTGCCGCCATTCGCGACCGCAGGATTTCCGCTGTGGAAGCGCTGGACGCGCATCTGGCGCAGATCGACAGGCATAACAGGGCGATCAACGCAGTCGTCACGCTCGACAGGGAAGGGGCGCGGCAACGCGCCGAGAAGGCCGACGAAGCGCAGGCGCGCGGCGACGCTCTCGGGCCGTTGCACGGCGTGCCGTTCACACTGAAAGACATGCACCAAACATCGGGCATGAAGACCACGGTAGGCTTTCCGCCCTTTGCCGACTATGTGGCGAGAGAAGACAGCCCGATCGTTGCCAGGCTGAAGGCGGCCGGCGGCGTGCTGGTCGGCAAGACAAATGTCGCAACGATGCTGGGCGACTGGCAGTCGAACAATCCGCTGTTCGGTCGCACCAATAATCCGTGGGACCTCTCGTGCACCGCGGGCGGTTCCAGCGGTGGCGCTGCCGCAGCGCTCTGCGCCGGGATGACGTCGTTCGAGGTCGGCACCGACATGCAGGATTCAATCCGCCTGCCGGCCGCCTTTTGCGGCGTCTACGGCCTTAAGCCGACAGAGCATCGCGTGTCCTTAGCCGGCGCCTTTCCCGATCCCGGTGGCGTACCGCGCGGCGTGCGGCTGATGTCCTGCATCGGCCCGCTGGCGCGCGACGTCGACGATCTG
This sequence comes from Mesorhizobium sp. M6A.T.Cr.TU.016.01.1.1, assembly GCF_003952585.1. Classification (NCBI taxonomy): domain Bacteria; kingdom Pseudomonadati; phylum Pseudomonadota; class Alphaproteobacteria; order Hyphomicrobiales; family Phyllobacteriaceae; genus Mesorhizobium; species Mesorhizobium sp. M6A.T.Cr.TU.016.01.1.1. The sequence goes on along the minus strand of NZ_CP034452.1, from coordinate 1,514,982 downwards.
GCGCTGATCCTGGCGATCATTGCAGGACCGGATGGCAGCGACACCGATCTTGCGCCGGTGCCGGTCGAGGGCATGCCGGAGCTTGACCTCAAGACCCTGCGCATCGTTTTCGCGCCGGCCTTTCCGGGTTTTCCGGTGGCCAGCGAAATCAGGGCCGCTGTCGAGAACCTGGCAAGGGAGCTTCAGTCTGCAGGCGCGGCCGTCGAGGAAGCAAGACTCCCGACGCTCGACTTGCATGACGACCTGACGCAAGGCGGCGCGCTGATCGGCATGATGCTGGAGGCAGCGCAGCCAGAGCCGCCAGAAGAACCGACACCGGTCTCGCGCTGGTTCGAGGCGCTCGGCCGCCGCGATCAGTCAATCCTTGCCTGGGAGCGTTTTTTCGAAGGCTGCGATGCCTTGCTGTGCCCGGTCGCCATGACCACGGCCTTTCCGCATTGCGAGCCAGGAATACCGATCAAGGTCGATGACAGGGAGCAGAGCTACTGGATGCTGCCGGCCTATGGCGCGGTGTTCAACTACAGCGGCCATCCCGCACTTTCGCTGCCGTACGCGCAGGATCGTGACGGCCTCCCCATTGGTCTGCAGCTGGTCGGCAGACGCTGGTCCGAATCGCGGCTGCTCGGCATCGCCAGGGCAATAGCGCCGCCGAGCAGCGGTTTTCGCCGTCCGCCCGGCTATTGAGCAAACCGCGTCAGCCCATAAGGCTCAAGCAGCGGATCGCGCGCGCCGTCGAGGATTTCCCGGGCGGCGAACAGGCCGACGGCTGGCGCCAGAGTGATACCGGAATGCATGACCGCGACGTAGAGCCCGCTGACGCCTTGAGCGCGCCCGATGATCGGAAAACCGTCGATCGGCGTCGGCCGGTAACCGACCGTGTGGAAATCCAGTTCCAGCCCGTCGGCGCCGCGCAACATGCTCTTCATCGCCGCAAACAGCTCGCGGGCGGTGGCTTCGGCATCCATGCCCGGATCGGCGCCGCCGAAATCCGAGCCGACGATGATGCGGCCTTCCGCCGTCTGGCGCATGTGCAGCCGGTCGCCGATCACCAGCCCGTTGAGCAGCTTTTCGTAGGGGCGTGAGTGGACGATCAGGCCGGGCGGCGTCTCGATCGGCAGTTTTAACCCGGCCGTCGCCGCAATTGCCGGAGAGCCGGCGCCCGCCGCGATCACCACCTCGTCGGCGGCAATGCGTCCGCTTGACGTATCCACGCCGGCAACCCTGCCATTGGCCTGCACCAGTGCGATGATGGCCGTTCCAGTCAGCACCCGCGCGCCAAGCCGCTGGGCGTCGGCCAGCAGCGCTTGCGTGGTGGCAACCGGCTCGGCGACGCCTTCCTCGGCGACGTACAGGGCGAAATCGGGAAGCTCGGTCACGTTGGCCTCGATGCGTGCGGCTCGCGTGCGATCGACGCGCTCGATGCCGTAACCCCAGCCGGAGTGCTCGGCGGCATAGGCCTCGAGCTCGGCCGCCGGCAGGTCCCAGCACAGGCCGCCGCACCAGGCGAGCGGAATGCCGGGCAGGTCCTGCGCCAGCCGTGTCCATTCGGCCATCGAACGGGTGCGCAGCCGGAAATACGGCTCTGGATTGCCCCAACTGGCATTGATCCAGGCAAAGGAATTCGGCGTGGCGACGCCGCCGACGCCGCTGTCGGCAACGACCGTCACCTTCGCGCCGGCCTTCGCCAGATGCCAGGCGATGGACGCGCCGATAATGCCGGCGCCGACAACGATGACTTGCTTGGCTGCGCTCATGGATGGTCCTTTGTCGAATCGGGTCTTCTGATGTCGTTGCGGCAACCCTATCTCAAGACCGGGTGAGAGCCATCCGCCCAAAAATATTCGACAGGCTACAAAAGCGCTGCTAAAAGCCCGCGCACCACATGGGATTCCACAAATTGGCTGAAGACATCACGAACGCGGTGGCGCGCCGCCGTACTTTCGCGATCATCGCGCATCCGGACGCCGGCAAGACGACGCTGACCGAAAAGCTGCTTTTATTCGGCGGCGCCATCCAGCTTGCCGGCGAGGTCAAGGCCAAGAAGGATCGCATCCAGACCCGGTCGGACTGGATGAAGATCGAGCGCGAGCGCGGCATTTCAGTCGTCACCTCTGTGATGACCTTCGAGTATGAGGACAACGTCTTCAACCTGCTCGACACGCCCGGCCACGAGGATTTCGCCGACGACACCTATCGCACGCTGTCGGCGGTCGACGCGGCGGTCATGGTCATCGACGCCGCCAAGGGCATCGAGCCGCGCACGCTAAAACTGTTCGAGGTGTGCCGGCTGCGCGACATCCCGATCATCACATTCGTCAACAAGATGGACCGCGAAAGCCGCGACCCGTTCGAGATACTCGACGAGATCGAGCAGAAGCTGGCGCTGGACACCGCACCGATCACCTGGCCGATCGGCCGCGGCAAGACCTTTTCCGGCACCTATCATCTGGCGCTGAACGCCGTGCGCAAGGGCGATGCCGAGAAGGAGCGCACGCCGGTCAACGGTCCCGATTCCAACCGCGTCGCCGGCCTGTTGCCGGAGAACGAGCGCGAAGCCTTCATCGAGGAGCTGGAGCTGGCGCGCGAAGCCTGCCGTCCGCTCGACGTCGACTCCTTCCGCGAGGGTCATCTGACGCCGGTCTATTTCGGCTCGGCGCTGCGTAATTACGGCGTGCGCGACCTGATCGAAGCGCTTGGCGCCTACGGGCCGCCGCCGCGCGCGCAGGAGGCCGACACGCGTAAGGTCGAGGCGACCGAGGACAAGATGACCTCGTTCGTCTTCAAGATCCAGGCCAACATGGACCCTAACCATCGCGACCGCATCGCCTTCGTCCGTGTCTGCTCGGGCAAGCTCGAGCGCGGCATGAAGGCCAAGCTGGTGCGCACAGGAAAACCGATGAGCCTGTCGGCGCCGCAATTCTTCTTCGCCCGCACCCGCGTCACTGCTGACGAGGCTTTTGCCGGCGACGTCGTCGGCATCCCCAATCACGGCACGCTGCGCATCGGCGATACGCTGACCGAGGGCGAGGAGATACTGTTCCGCGGTGTGCCGAATTTCGCGCCGGAAATCCTGCGCCGCGTCCGCCTCGGCGACGCGATGAAGGCCAAGAAGCTCAAGGAAGCGCTACACCAGATGGCCGAGGAAGGCGTCGTGCAACTGTTCTCGCCGGAGGACGGTTCACCGGCAATCGTCGGCGTCGTCGGTGCGCTGCAGCTCGACGTGCTGAAGGAGCGGCTGAACTTCGAATACACGCTGCCCGTCGATTTCGAGATGTCGCGCTTTTCCGTCTGCCGTTGGATATCGGCTGACGACAAGGCCGAGGTGCATCGCTTCATCGAGGCGCATCGCGGCGACATCGCCCGCGACCTCGACAACGACCCGGTGTTCCTGGCCCAGCACGCCTTTTCGCTCAACTACGAGGCCGAACGCTGGAAGGCGATCCGCTTCGCCGCGGTCAAGGATTACCAGGTCCGCGACAAGGCAGCCTGAGCTGCGCCGCTTTTCCTTCTCCCCTTGTGGGAGAAGGCGACGGATGAGGGGTATTCCAGGGAACGCTGACGCCTCACTCCGCTGGAACACCCCTCATCCGTCTCGGCGCTGCGCGCCGATCCACCTTCTCCCACAGGGGGAGAAGGCAAGGTCGCGCGTTCACTCACCCCCTGGCTGCCTCTTCGATCTTGGCGATGTCGATCTTGGTCATCTGCATCATCGCCTGCATCACCCGGTTGGCCTTGGCCTGGTCGGGATCAAGCAGCAGCCTGGGCAACTGCTCCGGCACGACCTGCCAGGACACGCCGAATTTGTCCTTCAGCCAGCTGCACTGGCTGGGCTCGCCACCGCCTTCGATGAGTCTGTCCCAGAAATAGTCGACCTCCTCCTGCGTCTTGCAGTCGATGGAGAGCGAGACTGCCTCGGTGAACTTGAATTGCGGCCCGCCGTTGAGCGCCTGGAACTGAACGCCGTCGAGCTCGAAATAGGTCACCAGAACCTTGCCCTCACTATCGCCGCTGCCCTCGGGCCAGCGCATCACGCTCAGCACCTTCGAATTCTTGAAGATGGACATGTAGTGGTTCATGGCCTCCTCGGCCTGGTCGTCGAACCACAGGCAGGGGGTGATCTTTTGCATTTGCTTGCTCCTCGGCTGTTGCAGTTGGCTATCACGGTGAAACGGCCTGGCTTGGCGTTGGTGTTATTTGCCCTGCCGTTTGCCAAGGACGCCCGGGCGGCGCGCAATCCGACAGTGTCATCAAATTTTCTTGGGAAAATCTGGCGCATTGCAAAATTGTGGCCAGACTAGGCTTCGGCGTCTATAACGCCTGCGGTCCGAATTCAGCGCCGCCGCGCTCCCATCGAGCGCAGCCAGCCAGCCAAGGAAAATTCATGCCTGCCTATCGCTCCCGCACCACAACCCATGGCCGCAACATGGCCGGCGCCCGTGGCCTTTGGCGCGCCACCGGCATGAAGGATTCCGATTTCGGCAAGCCGATCATCGCCGTGGTCAATTCTTTCACCCAGTTCGTGCCCGGCCATGTCCACCTCAAGGATCTTGGCCAGCTGGTCGCGCGCGAGATCGAGAAGGCTGGCGGCGTTGCGAAAGAGTTCAACACCATCGCCGTCGACGACGGCATCGCCATGGGTCACGACGGCATGCTCTATTCGCTGCCGTCACGCGAGCTGATCGCCGACTCGGTCGAGTACATGGTCAACGCACACTGCGCCGACGCCATGGTCTGCATCTCCAATTGCGACAAGATCACCCCCGGCATGCTGATGGCGTCGCTGCGTCTCAACATCCCGACGGTCTTTGTCTCCGGCGGGCCGATGGAGGCCGGCAAGGTGGTGCTTGCCGGCAAGACGCAGGCGCTGGATCTGGTCGATGCCATGGTCGCGGCCGCCGACGACAAGATCTCCGACGAGGACGTCAAGACCATCGAGCGCTCGGCCTGCCCGACCTGCGGCTCCTGCTCGGGCATGTTCACCGCCAATTCGATGAATTGCCTGACTGAGGCGCTGGGTCTTTCCCTGCCAGGCAACGGCTCGACGCTGGCGACCCATGCCGACCGCAAGCGCCTGTTCGTCGAGGCCGGCCATCTGATCGTCGATCTCGCCCAGCGCTATTACGAGCAGGACGACGACACCGCGCTGCCGCGCAACATCGCCTCGAAGGGCGCCTTCGAGAACGCGATGACGCTCGACATCGCTATGGGCGGCTCGACCAACACCGTGCTGCACATTCTCGCTGCAGCGCATGAGGGCGAGATCAACTTCGACCAGGACGACATCGACGCGCTGTCGCGCAAGGTGCCGGTGCTGTGCAAGGTTGCCCCCGCCAAGGCCGATGTGCACATGGAAGACGTCCACCGCGCCGGCGGCATCATGGCGATCCTCGGCCAGCTCGACAACGCCGGGCTGATCAATCGCGACCTGCCGACTGTACATACGCGAACGCTGGGTGAAGCGCTCGACCATTGGGACATCTCCCGCACCACCAGTCAAAGCGTCCGCGACTTCTTTCTGGCGGCTCCGGGCGGCGTGCCGACGCAAGTCGCCTTCAGTCAGGACCGCCGCTGGGACGAGCTCGATCTCGACCGGGAGAAGGGTGTCATCCGCTCGGCCGAGCACCCGTTTTCCAAGGACGGTGGCCTTGCCGTGCTCAAGGGCAACCTTGCGCTGGACGGCTGCATCGTGAAGACCGCCGGCGTCGATGAATCGATCCTGAAATTCACCGGCCCGGCCAGAGTGTTCGAAAGCCAGGACGCCAGCGTCAAAGCGATCCTGTCCAACGAGATCAAGGCCGGCGATGTCGTCGTCATCCGCTACGAGGGGCCGCGTGGCGGCCCTGGCATGCAGGAAATGCTCTACCCGACCAGCTATCTCAAGTCGAAGGGCCTCGGCAAAGCCTGCGCGCTGGTCACCGATGGCCGCTTCTCCGGCGGCACCTCCGGCCTGTCGATCGGCCATGCGTCCCCGGAGGCGGCGGAAGGCGGGCTGATCGGGCTGGTGCAGGAGGGCGATACGATCGAGATCGATATCCCGAACCGTACCATCCGGCTTGCTGTCGACGACGCGGAACTGGTCGCCCGCCGCGCGGCGATGGAGTCAAAGGGAGCTGCCGCCTGGAAGCCCGTGGAACAGCGCAAGCGCAAGGTGACGATGGCCTTGCGCGCCTATGCCGCGATGGCAACCAGTGCTGCAAAGGGTGCGGTAAGGTACGTGCCGGAGTAGCGCGGTTCTTCCCTTCTCCCCTTGTGGGAGAAGGTGGCCTTGCGAAGCGAGGTCGGATGAGGGGTGTTCCAGGGAACGCCAGCGCCTCATTCCGTCCAGCACCCCTCAACCGTCTCGGCGCTGCGCGCCGATCCACCTTCTCCCACAAGGGGAGAAGGGAACAGAGCGCTACGGCATCAACTGGTATTCATAAAGCTTCTGGTAGAGCCCGCCTTGCCTAAGCAGCGTCCGGTGCGGGCCGCTTTCCACCACCTTGCCGGCTTCCAGAACCACGATCGTGTCGGCCTGGTGCACGGTCGACAGCCGGTGGGCGATGACGATGGTCGTGCGCCCGACCGTCAGCTGCTGTAGCGCATCGCGAAACAGCGCCTCGGATTCGGCATCGAGTGCGCTGGTCGCTTCATCGAGAAGCAGGATCTCCGCGTTGCGCAGCATGGCGCGCGCGATTGAGATACGCTGGCGCTGGCCGCCGGAAAGCAGCGCGCCGTTCTCGCCGACCTCCGTGTCGTAGCCTTTCGCCATGGCGGTGATGAAATTGTGGGCGTTGGCTGCCTTGGCGGCGGCGATCACGTCCTCGTCGGGCGCGTCCTGCCGCCCGAGACGGATGTTGTGCATCACCGTGCCGGCAAACAGGAACGTGTCCTGGCTCACATAGGCGATCTTCTGCCGCAGTGAGGCGAGTGTGGCGTGCGCAATGTCCTGGCCATCGAACAGCACCTTGCCGCTCTGCGGGTCGTACATACGCATGATCAGGTTGAGGATGGTCGACTTGCCGCCGCCCGATGGCCCGACCAGCGCCGTCATCTTGCCTGCCGCCAGGGTCAGGTCGAACCCTTCGAACACCGGCGGGCTTTCCGGATAGGCAAAGCTAACATTGTCGAAACGGATTTCGCCCGGCCCCGGCCGCAGCGGCTTGGCGTCCGGCTTTTCGGCCAGCGTCAGCGGCCGGTCGGCGAGCTGGAACATCATGCGCACGCCGACGATGCCGGTTTCCAGCGATATACGCACGCGGGCGAGGCGCTTTGCCGGTTCATAGGCAAGCAGCAGCGCCGCGATGAAGGCCATGATGTTGCCTGGCATCTGGCCCCCCTGCAGGACCAGAAGGCCGCTGACCAGGATGGCGCCGGAGATCGCCAGTCCGGCAAGCGTTTCCATCACCGGGCTGGTGGCAGCCTCCAGTGTAGCAATGTTGTTGGCGCGGTTCTCGACATCCGACACCGCCTTGTGCATGCGCTTGCGCATCGCGCCTTCGAGACCGAACGATTTGACGACACGCACGCCGATTGCCGTTTCCTGCATCACCTGCACGATCTGGCCTAGCGAGCGGAATTCCTGCGCGGCGATCTTGCGGACGCGCTTCAGGATGCGGTTGACGCCGTAGATGGCTATGGGCCCGATGACGAAGCAGATCAGGGACAGCGCAGGCTGCTGCCAGACCATGACCGCCACCAGGACAACCAACGTCACCAGGTCGCGCACATAGGACGTGACGACGAGGTCGAGCACGCTGCGAGCGGCCTGTGCATTGTTGGTCATGCGGGTGATCAGGTCGGATGACGAGGTCGAATGGTAGAACTCGATGCCTTGCGCCAGGATGCGGTCGTAGATCTTGCGCTGCCGTTCGGCGATGATGCTGTTGCCGACGCGGCTCATGAAATAGGCTTGGACGAAATTGGCGATGCCCTTGGCGATGAAGATCGCGGCGACCGCCGCGGCAATCCAGTTGATGCGCTCGACTCTTTTGTAGATCACGAACTCATTGGTGATTTCGCGCAGAATCCAGGCGCTGGCGCCCGTCATGGCGGCCACCACCAGCATCGACAGTATGGCGGCGCCGTATCCAAACTTGTGCTGGTGAAAGGATTCCCTGATCAGCCTTACGATAAGGCGCCGGTTCTCTTCCGAGCGTTCGTCACCTTTGAGGAACTTCAAGTTCACACTGGATTTCCGTGGTTGCGAATGTGGCGTTGAGCCCGAAGCCGATCGCTGCGCCGCGACACACGATGCGGATTCGCCTCAATGGACGAAAGGCGGCTTATAGAGCGAGTTGTGGTCGGATGGAACTGTTCGCTGCCGCGGAAAGAAACGGCTGCGGCAACCTGTCTTTTGCTCCACGATGCACACGGCCCCGGAAATCGGATTCGATTTTCGCTGGGGATCATGCGCAAAATCAAAGTGCTGCAGCGTCCTTTGCGCGTCCAAGAGGACGCGCGGCGCTGTAACGTGATTCTGAAAGAGGACGACGACAGATGAATTTCGACCTTATCGTCCGCGGCGGCATGCTGCCCGACGGCACAATCGCCGACATCGGCATCATCGGCGAGACGATCGCGGCCATCGAGCCAGAGTTGAACGTCACCGCGGGCACGGCGATCGACGCCCATGGCAATCTGGTCTCGCCGCCCTTCGTTGATCCACATTTCCACATGGACGCCACGCTCTCCCTGGGAATCCCGCGCATCAACGCGTCTGGCACGTTGCTGGAAGGCATTTCGCTTTGGGGCGAATTGAAGCCGCTGCTGACGCATGAGGCGGTGCGCGACCGCGCCCTCGCCTATTGCGACTGGGCGGTGTCGATGGGTCTGCTCGCCATCCGCACCCATGTCGATGTCTGCGACGACCGCTTGCTGGCGGTCGAAGCTCTGCTCGACGTGAAGAAGACGGTCGCGCCCTATATCGACCTGCAACTGGTCGCCTTCCCGCAGGACGGGTTTTACCGCTCGCCGACGGCGCGCGACAACACCATCAGGGCGCTCGACATGGGTGTCGACATCGTCGGCGGCATTCCGCACTTCGAGCGCACCATGGCCGACGGCACGCGGTCGGTGACGGAACTGTGCGAAATCGCGGCAAAGCGCGGGCTGATGGTCGACCTGCATTGCGACGAGACCGATGATCCATTGTCGCGCCATATCGAGCAGCTAGCCTATGAGACGCAACGCCTCGGCCTGCAGGGCAGGGTAGCCGGCTCGCATCTAACTTCGATGCACTCGATGGACAATTACTACGTCTCGAAGCTGTTGCCGCTGATCGCCGAGGCCGGCGTCTCGGCGATCCCCAATCCGCTGATCAACATCATGCTGCAGGGCCGCCACGACACATTTCCCAAGCGCCGCGGCCTGACGCGGGTCAAGGAAATGCTTGCCCTCGGCATCCGCGTCGGCTGGGGCCAGGATTGCGTGCTCGACCCCTGGTATTCGCTGGGCACCGCCGACATGCTCGACGTCGCCTTCATGGGTCTGCACGTCGCCCAGATGTCCAGCCCGGCCGACATGGCGCGCTGCTTCGACATGGTCACCAATGTCAACGCCGCCATCATGGGCCTCGACCATCTCGGCCTGGCGGTCGGTAAGCGCGCCAGCCTCGTCGTCCTCGATGCCGGCCATCCGGTCGAGGCCTTGCGTCTGCGTCCCGAGCGCCTCTGCGTCATCGCCAGGGGCAAGGTGGTGGCCGAGCGGGCAAGGCAGGAAACGCGGCTTTCGATCTCGGGACGGCCGGGAACGGTGAGCCGCAGGCATCGCCCGCCCATTTCATGACCAATAATGGCAGGCCCAATAGGACGTTGGACCTGCATCAAGCCGCACGCTTCGATCGGATTGATAGGTCCCGACCTTAAGTATACAATCGGACTCCAGTTTTGTGTCGAGGAGGACACCATGTGGCGCAAGACGGCGACGGTGGTCGCGTTGGCGGCGATCTGTGCAGGCTGCATGACGGCAGAAGACCGTCGTGCCACGGACGAGGCGAAATGCCGGTCCTACGGCTTCGCCAGAAAGAATGATGCCTTCGCGGAATGCCTGCAGCGCATCGATCTCGCGCGGCGCGCGGAACTGAGAAGCGCGTCGGCTTTCGATCCTTGGGACCGGCCGGTGATCTATCGTCCGGTCATCATTAGGCCACGGCCAAAGTAGGCCGTTCAAGCGGCGACTTTCAGTATAGGCCCAGCCGATTTCCGGCTCTGGTCTGGCGGGGTTCCCGATTTCCGCTCGTCAAAGCGGCTGCTTGCGTCTACGACGCTGCTCACCGAGCTTTCATGCGGGAGGAAGCGACATCGGCATGGCGCAGCCAACAGCCCAGAATTCGACGATCAGGAACGTGCTTTTGGCTGGCATTCTGCTGATGCTGGCCGGCGATTTCCTGTTTGCGTTGAACGATGCGATGGGCAAATGGCTGGTCGCCAGCTTTTCCGTCGGCCAAGTCGTGCTGATCCGCTCGATCGGCGCCTTTTTCGTGCTCGGCCCGATGATCGCGCGTCAAGGTACGGCCAAGCTGTTCCGCATGGAACGACCTGAGCTGCAGGTCTTGCGCGTCGTCATGACGACGCTCGACACAGCGCTGTTTTACGCCGCCGTCGTCTATCTGCCGCTCGCTGACGTTATGAGCTTCTATATGGCGGGGCCGATCTACGTTGCGGCATTGTCCCACCTGCTGCTCGGTGAAAAGGTCGGCTGGCGCCGCTGGATGGCGATCCTGGTCGGCTTCTGCGGCGTGCTGATCATGCTCAAACCATCCTCGGCCGCGTTTTCGCTGTCATCGACCTTCGCGCTGGTCGGGAGCATCTGTTTTGCCTTCGCCATCATCCTCAACCGGCGGCTGCGCGGCACCAGCGACACCTCGCTCGTTACCTGGCAGACCATCGGCACATTGCTGGTCGGCGCGGTGCTGACCATCGGCAACTGGCAGACGCCGTCCTCGCTCGATTTCGGCGCCATGCTGCTTCTCGGCATCGTCTCCTGCGGCGCGCATCTGATGATCACCAGGGCGCTGAAGCTGGCGCCCGCTTCGACGCTGGCGCCGCTGCATTACAGCCTGCTGCTGTGGGCCGTCATCTTCGGGCTGGCCTTCTTCGGCGACATGCCCGGCCCGCGCATCCTGATCGGCTCTGGGATCATCGTGCTGGCCGGCCTGTTCATCTTCCATCGCCAGAAGGTGGTCGACACCGTGCCGCCCGAAAACGTGCCGAAAGGCGTAAATTAGGTCTAACCCGCATGCACCGCCGCCAGATGCCTTGAAAACTCCGGCGTCTCCATCAGCGCCTTGCAGCGCGAAAAACGCCCGTCGGCATAGGCGCGGAAATCGTCGACCGGATTGCTATTGGCAAGCTGGATCAGTCCCCACAGCGTCCACAGCAGGTCGCACATCGCCTTGTAGATGATAACGCGGCCGCGCTCCGCCGGCGTTGGCTCGCCGCCGAAATAGGCGAGCATCATCTCTTCCTCCTGCGCCGTATCAAATTGTCCTTCGACGCTGAGGTCGCCGAGATCCCAGAGCGGATCGTTCATGCCGGAATATTCCCAGTCGACGATCCACATCCTGTCGCCCGTATCGAGGAAGTTTTCGCACAGCGGATCGCAGTGGCAGGCGGCGAGGGGCAGGGGATGCGCGGCAAGGGCCGAGCGCACGTTTTCCGCCTCACGTACCACGTCGTGATAGCCGGTGGGCAGGGCGACGTCCTTGGTCGACAACACCTTCAGATAGTCGTCGATCATCGCAAAAAGCTCGAAGCGGAAGGGAAACACGGCGCCGGATGTATGCAATCTGCGGAAAGCTTCGCCGGCACGCGCCGGACTGCCCGGCCGGGTCCTGAATTTTTCCGGCGACATCGTCTCGGCTCCGACGACGAAACGCGTCATCATCACGCCTGTCTCGCCGTCGACATGCAGCACCTCGGGGCTGACGCCGGCCTTGGCGGCTTCCCGTGCCGTCACCGCCTCGTTGGCGCGGTTGATATACTCCTCTGTGCCCTTGCCGGGAATCCGGAGGCAGACTTCTCCAGCCCTGAAGACGAGGTTGGTGAGGCCGCCAAGCCGCTCCAGCGGTCCCTCGTAGGCGGCCAGCATTGGAATGGCTGCAAGCGCCGCGCGTGCTTCCTCGTCCACCATCGCTTTCCGCCCCCTTTCGCGTCTTTATTTGTGGCGACGACGGTTCCACAAATTTCACCGTTTGGCTATCATCGCCGGCATGCGATTCACTCCAGCGCCGTGCGTCCCTGTTGGACGCGCAAAGGTCGCTGCAGCACTTGATTTTGCGGATAGGACTGCGATGGCGGACAGGAAAAATGAGGGTGCGCTCGCCGCAGCCTATGCAGCGCAGCGGCCAGAGGAGGTGGCGGCGCTCTACGACCGCTGGTCCGACACCTACGACGCCGACATGTTGGCGGCCGGTTACCGCCATCCAACCATCTGCCTTGCCTTGCTTGCCCGCCATTTGCCGCGCGGCGCGGCACCGCTCCTCGATGCTGGGGCCGGCACCGGGCTGATTGGCGAATGGCTTGCCATCACAGGCTATTCGCACGTCGAGGCGCTCGACATATCGGCGGGCATGCTGGCCAAGGCCGAGCGCAAGGGCGTCTATTCGGCGCTTCACTGCCTGGCGCTCGGCGGGCCGCTGCCTTTCGCGGATAATGCCTATGCCGGGATCATATCGGCCGGCGTCTTCACCTCGGGCCATGTCGGCGCAGAGGGGCTGGACGAACTGATCCGCATCTGCCGGCCGGGCGGGGTGATCGTGCTGACGGTCAAGAACACGCTGTGGGACGCCGGCTTTTCCGCTCGGATTGCCGACCTCGAGGCGAAGGGCATCGTCACGCGCGCCGAGGAGACGTCGCCCTATGTGTCTATGCCGGGCGAGGCGGACACCGTGCCCAGCCGCGGCCTCGTTCTGCGCGTGAGCTGATCTAATGCATGTCGCCCAAAAGTGCGCAGCGGTTTTGGGATAACGACATGCATAAAACAAGAACTTAAAGCGCGTCGCATGAATCCTTTCAGACGCGACGCGCTTTAGGCTCTGATCTTTTCTCCCGCCGGATCGTAAAGCGGCTCAAGATGGATCTTTGCCGGTGTCCGCTCCATCGCGACCACCAGCTCGTAGTCGCCGGACACGAGGAAATCGTCGCTGACGCCATCGGCGTTGCGCACGTAGCCATAGCCGATGTTCTTGCCGACGGTGTAGCCATAGCCGCCGCTGGTCAGGTAGCCGACCGGCTCGTTGTTGCGCAAGATCGTCTCGCGCCCGAGCAGCACGATCTCGCAATCGTCGACCGTAAAGCCGGCAAAGCGTTTTTTCGGTGCGGCGCCGCTGATGCTTTCCAGCGCCCGCCTGCCGAGGAAATCCGTGTTCTTTCTGAGTTTCACCGCCCAGCCGAGGCCGGCCTCCTGCGGCGTGTCGTTGGGCGTGATGTCGGAGCCCCAGGCGCGGTAGCCTTTTTCCAGCCGCAGCGATTCCAGCGCCCGGTAGCCGACCGGGCGGATGTCGTATTCCCTGCCTGCCGCCATCAGCGTGTCGAAGATATCGCCTGCCGCCGCGATCGGCACATGCAGTTCCCAGCCAAGCTCGCCGACATAGGTGATGCGCAGCGCCCGGATGGTGTGGCCGGCAATGGAGATTTCCCGCACATGGCCGAACGGGAAAGCGGTGTTCGACACATCCGCATCGGTCACCGCAGCCAGCACTTCGCGGGCAAGCGGCCCCATCAGCGACAGCGTGCCGAAATGCTCGGTGACATCGGTGAGCGTCACGTCGAGCTCCTTGCCGACATGGTCGCCCATCCACGAGAAATCATGTGTCCTGAAACCGGTGCCGGTGACGACGTAGAATCGTTCTTCGCCGAGCCGCGCCACGGTCAGGTCGGCCTCGATGCCGCCGCGCGTGTTGAGAAGCTGCGTGTAGGTCAACCGACCTACCGGCTTGTTGGTGTCGTTGGCGCAGATCCAGTCGAGCGCCTTCAGCGCGTCCGCGCCGGTCATCTCGTATTTGGCGAAGGACGACTGGTCGAAGATGCCGACGTTCTCGCGCACGTGCCGGTGTTCGTCGCCGACCGGCGAAAACCAATTCTGCCGGCCCATCGAATAGACGTCCTTCGGCTCGACACCTTCGGGCGCAAACCAGTTCGGCCGCTCCCAGCCGAGCTTCGAGCCGAACACAGCGCGGTGCTTTTGCAGCCGTTCATAGAGCGGCGACACGATCCGCGGCCGGCCCGTGACATACTCCTCATGCGGGAAGCCGATCGTGTAGTGCTTGCCATAGGCTTCCAGCGTGCGGTCGCGGACCCATTGCCGGTCGCGGTGCAGGTCGGAAAAGCGTCTGATATCGACCACCCACAGGTCGAATGGCGCCTCGCCGTCGACCACCCATTGCGCCAGCACCCAGCCGGCGCCGCCCCCCGCCGCGATGCCGAAGGCGTTGAAGCCGGCGCCGACGAACATGTTGGCGCATCCGGGTGCCACGCCGAGGATGAAATTGCCGTCGGGCGTGAAACTCTCCGGTCCGTTGATCATCTGCTTGACGCCGACGGTTTCGAGCGCCGGAACCCGCGCGATCGCCTGGTTCATATGCTGCTCGAAATGATCGTAATCGTCGTCGAACAGCCGGAACTCCCAGTCGTCAGGGACGTCGCCGCCGGGAAGATCGGTCGTCCAGGCTTGCGGGTTCGGCTCATAGCCACCCATCACCAGCCCGCCGACCTCCTCCTTGAAATAGGTGCGGCGGTCGGGGTCGCGGATCGTCGGCGCATCGGTCGCCAACCCGTCGATCTTTTCGGTGATGATATACTGGTGCTTCACCGGCTGCAGCGGCACGTTGATGCCGGCTAGCGCACCCACCTGCCGCGCCCATTGTCCGGCACAATTCACCACCTTGTCGCAGTCGATATCGCCCCTGTTGGTCTTAACCGCGGTGATGCGGCCATCCCTCGAGTCGAAGCCGGTGACGCGCACATCCTCGAACAGTCTGGCGCCATGCATGCGCGCGCCTTTGGCCAGCGACTGCGTGATGTCGGAAGGGCTTGCCTGGCCGTCGGTCGGCAGCCAGCTGGCACCGACGAGATCGCCGGTTTCCAGCAGCGGCCACATTGTCTTGACCTCGGCCGGCGACAGCAACTGCATGTCCATGCCGAAGCTTTTCGCCGTCGTCGCCAGCCTCTTATACTCGATCCAGCGGTCGGCATTGGTGGCGAGCCTGAGGCACCCGGTCATCTTCCAGCCGGTGGCCAGCCCGGTTTCGGCTTCCAGCCCTTTGTAGAGATCGACCGAGTATTTCAGCACGCGGGTGATCGAGGCCGAAGACCGCAGCTGTCCGACCAGCCCCGCCGCATGCCACGTGGAGCCCGAAGTCAGCCTGCCCTGCTCCAAAAGCACGACATCAGCCTTGTGGTCACGCGCCAGATGATAGGCCGTCGAACAGCCGATAATGCCGCCGCCGATGACGACGATCTCGGTATGGGCGGGCAATGTCATGATTTTTGTCCGTATTTTGTTCTGTAGTTTTCCAGCGCGGCTTCCAGCCGCGTCAGGTTTTCGTCGGTATAGGCGACGTAGTCGATGCCGGGCGCGTCGAGATAAAGTTCGGAAACCATACTCCACATCGCTTCGCGCAGCAGCGACGCGCATTGCATGGCCGCATGCGAGCGGCGGATCGCCTCGTCCGGCTCCTTCATGAAATAGGCGGTTAGGAAGGCGAAGGACTCCTCGTCGCTCATGCCGGCGTTCGAGGCGACGCCGGCAAGGTCGAACATCGCCGTGTTGAAACCGGCATATTCGAAGTCGATCAGCCACAGCCTGTGGCCGTCGTCGAGAATATTGGCCGGCAAAAGATCGTTATGGCCAAAGACGATCGGCAGGAGTTTCTGCGCCCGTTCGAGCTCGTCCGCAAGCGTCAGCAGCCGCGGCAACTCGCTTCGCATGCGGCTGCCGCCTTCCTCCAGCGTGCGCGCATAGTCGCGGATGACATGGAACACCCAGAACATGAAGCCGGCGCCGGAGACATGATTGGGCATCTCCCGATGGAAGCCGCGCATCAGGGCGGCGACGCGGCCAATATTGGCGCGTACGTCTTCCGCGACATACGTCTTCGCGCCGAGAAATTCCGTCACCAGGATGCCGGGCTCGGAATAAAGAACCGCCGGCGCGAAGCCGGCGGCGTGTGCCGCACGCGCCGTCATCACCTCACGCTCGCGAAAGACATGGTGGAACGGAAAGTCCTGGCCGAAGCGCACGACATGCCGCCCGGCCGCATCCTCGACCAGATAGTTGGCGTTGCTCAGCCCGCCCGGCAGCGGCGCGATCTCGATGCTGCCGGTCCAGCAGGGCAGCGCGCGGATGCGGTCCTCGGCGGTCACAGGTTCATCCCTCGTTGGGCGGGGCTCAAGACGCCGCGGGCGAGACAAAGATGGCGGCCGGCAGGAGGGAGCAATGCGAAGATCTCGTCGGTGCGGGATGCCAGGATCGGTATCCCGCACCGCACCGACGAGCCCCTGTGCCGGGTTCTTCGACGCCGGCATCCGCCCCCGCGGATTCGAAAAAAACCTTTTCCCTTGCGCCTGACGATTTTCCAGACATTCGGGCAAACGAATTTTGAAGCGGCTCTGCCATCGTTCTCCCGTGGCAGCTCCGAGCCTGTCACCAGCTAGTGTCGCGCCATGTTAGCTGGCTTGTCAACGAAAACTTGTGGCTTTTTCTGTGTTATTGCCCGAAACAGCAAGGATTCCTTGTATACTGTGGCGAATTTGCCTTAGAATTGGTCAGTAGCGCAACAATCCGATTGGGCGAAACCCAATGATCCATTCGAAGCGGCATAGCGAAATCCTGCGCCTCCTGCAGGAGGAGGGCACCGTCACCATCGCCAGCCTGGCCGACCGGCTGGGCGTCTCGCTGGAGACCGTGCGCCGCGACGTCAAGCCGCTGACCAGTGACGGTTCGATCCTGAAGATGCATGGCGCCATCGGCCTGCCATCGATGGCCGGCGAGGCGCCATTCGAGCGGCGCATGCGCGAGAATGCCGACGCCAAGCGCACCATCGCCCGCATGGTTGCCGCCACCATTCGCGACGGCGAATCGATCATGCTCGACACCGGCACCACCACCTCTTTCCTCGCCCGCGAGCTGCTCGGCCACCGGCGCCTGACGGTGGTCACCAACTCCTCCGACATCGCCCGCACGCTGGCCACCGTCAACGGCAACAAGGTCTATATGGCCGGTGGCGAATTGCGCAGCGACTCCGGCGCCGCCTTCGGCGTCTCGGCCATCGAATTCGTCAGCCGGTTTTCCGTCAACCATGCGGTGATCTCCACCGGCGCGGTCGATGCCGTCACAGGCGTCATGGACTATGATCTGGAAGAGGCGGAAATCGCCCGCATGGTGCTGTCGCGCGGCCAGCGTTCGCTCGTCATCACCGACCACACCAAGTTCGGGCGCCAGGGGCTGGTCCAGGTCTGCGGCTTCGAGGGTTTTTCCGAACTTGCCACCGACCGTTCGCCGCCGCGCGACATCACCGCCGCCCTTGCCCAGGCCGGTGCGCGGCTCAGTGTTGCCGGCGGCGAAACCGAGTTCTAGTCGAAAATCAGCGATTGGTGGGCGCATACGCCCGCGAAGGCGCCACTTGATACGGCGAAGGCGATGTTGTGCATCGATCGTGCCGCGTCTCCGGCGGCATAGACGCCGGGCACGGTCGTCTGCTGCCGGTCGTCGACGGTGATCACCGGGCCGAGAAAGCCTTCCGTGAAGGTACAGCCAAGCTGTTCGGCCAGCGGGCTGGCCATGGTGTTGCGTGGTGCGGTGAACAGCGCCTTGATGCCGGCTTTGCGGCCGTCTTCGAGATTGACGATCAGCCCGCCCGAACCATCCTTTTCCAGCTCCGCCACCCCGGCCGGCTCGAACCGCACGCTTCGCCTTTCCAGCGCAAGCATCTGTTCCGCGTCAGGCTCGAACACGCCGTTTGCGAACAGCGTGACGTCACCCCAGTCGGCGATCAATTGCGCCTGATGCACAGCCATCGGGCCGGTTGCCAGCACGCCAAGCGGCCCGCCGGCCACCTCGTAACCATGGCAATAAGGACAATGCAGCACGCTCTTTCCCCAATGCTCGGCAAGCCCGGGGACATCCGGCAGGATATCGCGCACGCCGGTGGCAAGCACCAGCCGCGCCGCACCGAATGTCTCGCCGCGATCAGTCATGATCTCGAAGCCGGAACCGACGGCAGCGGCCTTGTCCGCCAATCCGGCGACGACCCTGGCTGTCGGATAGGCCAGCAGCTGCCGTCTTGCGTCGTCCAGGATTGCGCCGGGCGCATGCCCGTCCTGCCCCAGGAAACCGTGTGAGTGTTCGGCAAAACGGTTGCGCGGCTGGCCTGCGTCGATCACCAGGACATTGCGCCGGGCTCGTGCCGCCTGGATGGCGGCGGACAGGCCGGCAAAGCTGCCGCCCACGACAATCAGATCATACTGCATGGCTGGTCACTCCAATCAACTCGTAACGGCGGTGGAAATCGGCGGCGAGATCGGCGAGCGTGATGCGGCTGAGTTTCTCTGCCAGCAGCCTCTCGGCCTCGACGCGAAAATCATCGAGCGCCGCTATCACCGCTTGTTCGACAAGGCAGCCGGGGCTCTCCGGCTCGGTGCCGAACGGCAGCAGCGTTTCGCCTAGGGCGGCACTGATCTCGGCCAGCGAGATCTTCTCGGGTGCACGGCCAAGCTGCCAGCCGCCGCCATGTCCGCGCGACGAGGTGACGATGCCGGCGTCGCGCAAGCCGGCAATGGTCCGGCGGACGACGACCGGGTTCGTGTGGATAAATGTGGCGAGCTGCTCGGAGGTCAGCGCGTGCTCCTGCGCCTCGGCCATGTGGACGAGAATGTGCAGGGTCGAGGAAAGTCTGCTGTTTCGTTTCATGTAACTTATTTAGTTACGAGTCTCGCGATCGTCAAGCGCCCGTCGCCCACTTCCCAGCGCCGCCTTCGCCGTGTTTAGTCGGGCCATGGCCTTCACCATCCGCCAATTGCAGTTCTTCATCGCCGTCGCCGAGCAAGGCACGGTTTCGGGCGCCGCCCAAAACCTGTCCATCTCGCAATCGTCGGTCACAGAAGCGATCAAGGAACTGGAACACGATCTCGGCGTCGAGCTGTTCGAGCGTCACCCGCGCGGCTTGAACATCACCCACAAGGGCCATCAGTTCCTGCGCCACGCGACAAAGATTCTTGCAGACGTCTCCGACGCACGCCGCGCTTTCTTCGGCGATCAAATGGTGGCAGGCGGCCGGCTCCAGCTCGGTGTCACTTCGCTGGTCGCCGGTTATGTGCTGTCCGACCTTCTCGCTCGCTATCGACGTGCCTACCCAGGTGTCGAGGTCTCGGCCATCGAGGACAACGGCGATTACCTTGAGCACCTCCTGATCGGCGGCAAGCTCGACATCGCCGTCATGGTCACCTCGAACCTGCGCGACCGCACCGCGCTGCAATCGGAAATTCTCGAGGTCTCGGCCTACCGGCTATGGCTGCCGCTCGGCCACCCGCTGGCCGGCGCCGACATCATCGGCATTGGCGACATCGCCTCGGAGCCGCTGATCATGCTGACCGTCGACGAGATCGAGGAGAATACCGGAAAACTGCTGGCGGCGATCGGCGCCAAGCCGCATGTCGCGTTCCGCACCCGCTCTGTCGAAGCGGTGCGCAGCCTCGTCGCCACCGGCGCCGGTGTGGCGTTGTTGCCCGACCTCGTCTACCGGCCATGGTCGCTCGAAGGCGACCGCATCGAATCGCGCGATATTTCGGGCTCCTTGCCGGTGGTACAGGTCGGCATGGTCTGGCGGCGCGGCTCCGGCCTGCCGCAGGCCGCACGCGACTTCATCGGGCTTGCCCAGTCGCAGCGCATGGTCCGTCAGCGGCCGGAGAAGATTGGCCGCTGATCTATCGGAAAAACCGATATCGGCCTTCTGATAAATGGATTTGCGAAACCGAAAATTTCGCAGCACCTTCACGATCGGGACCAAGCCGCCGCGACAGTGCGGCCCCTCAAATGGGAGATTGACGATGAATTCATTCCTGAAGTCGTGCACTGCATTGACGGTCGCGCTGGCCTTCTCCGGCCAGGCGATCGCTCAGGTCAAGGAACTCGGCAACGGCGAAGGCCAGGTCAATATTGTCGCCTGGCCGGGCTACATCGAGCGCGGCGAAACCGACAAGGGCTACGACTGGGTCACGTCCTTCGAGAAGGACACAGGCTGCAAGGTCAACGTCAAGACGGCCAATACATCCGACGAGATGGTCGCGCTGATGAATGAGGGCGGCTTCGACCTCGTCACCGCCTCGGGCGACGCTTCGCTGCGCCTCGTCGCCGGCAAGCGTGTCCAGCCGATCAACACCGATCTCGTCCCGAGCTGGAAGACGGTTGACGACCGGCTCAAGGATGCGCCGTGGTTCACGGTCGGCGGCGTCCACTACGGCGTCCCCTACCAGTGGGGCCCGAATGTGCTGATGTACAACACCGAGGCGTTCAAGGAAGCGCCGAAGAGCTGGAACGTCGTCTTCGAGGAGATGACCTTGCCTGACGGGAAGTCGAACAAGGGCCGCGTCCAGGCCTATGACGGGCCGATCCATGTCGCCGATGCCGCCAACTATCTGATGTTTCACAAGCCGGAGCTCGGCATCAAGGATCCCTACGAGCTGACCGAGGATCAATACAAGGCCGCACTCGATCTATTGCGCGTCCAGCGTACGCTGGTCGGACGTTACTGGCATGATGCCGCCATCCAGGTTGACGATTTCCAGAACGAAGGCGTCGTCGCCTCCGGTTCATGGCCCTACCAGGTTAACACGCTGGTTGCCGCCAAGAAGCCGGTCGCTTCAACCATTCCCCAGGAAGGCGTCACCGGCTGGGCCGACACCACCATGATGGAGGCCGACGCAGCCCACCCGAACTGCGCCTATATGTGGCTGGAACATTCGCTGTCGCCGAAAGTGCAGGGCGACATTTCCGCCTGGTTCGGCTCGCTGCCGGTGGTGCCGGCTGCCTGCAAGGGCAATGAACTGCTCGGCGAAGAAGGCTGCAAGACCAACGGCTACGACAATTTCGAAAAAATCAAGTTCTGGAAGACGCCAGTGTCGAAATGCGCCACCCAGAACGAACAGTGCGTGCCTTACTATCGCTGGGTGTCGGATTACATTGGCGTCATCGGCGGGCGGTGAGTTCGTCTCACTCGTTCTGAGAGCGTATCACTGCCCTCACTCTCACCCTCTCCCCGACGGGAGAGGGAGGACGCCGGCGTTTAGGTAAGCCCCTTCTCCCCGTCACAATACGGGGAGAAGGTGCCGGCAGGCGGATGAGGGGGCAGCGCCGTCGCCTGAATTTGATCAGCCTGGGACAGCCCATGACATCAGCCGTTTCGTTCGCCAGAGTCTCGCGCCATTTCGGCAGCGTGCGCGCCGTCGATATGGTCGATCTCGACATCGTGCCGGGCGAGTTCTTTGCCATGCTTGGACCCTCAGGTTCCGGCAAGACGACCTGCCTGCGCCTGATCGCCGGCTTCGAGCAGCCGACATCGGGCGCGATCTCGATCTTCGGCGAACGCGCCGAAGGCGTCCCGCCCTATCGCCGCAATGTCAACACCGTGTTCCAGGATTACGCGCTGTTCCCGCATCTGAACGTGCTCGACAACGTCGCCTATGGGCTGATGGTCAAGGGCGTCGGCAAGCCCGAGCGGCAGAAGGCGGCGGAAGAGGCACTGTCGATGGTCCGGCTTCCCGGCTACGGCGCCCGTCGTCCCGGCCAGCTTTCCGGCGGCCAGCGCCAGCGTGTTGCGCTCGCCCGCGCCCTGGTCAACCAGCCCAAGGTGCTTCTGCTCGACGAGCCGCTTGGCGCGCTCGACCTCAAGCTGCGCGAAAACATGCAGGAGGAGCTAAAGTCGCTGCAGAAGGCGCTCGGCATCACCTTCGTCTTCGTCACCCACGATCAGGGCGAGGCCCTTTCGATGGCCGACCGCGTCGCCGTCTTCAACGACGGCAAAATCATGCAGATCGGCACGCCGGAGGACATCTACCAGCGCCCGAAGACGCGCTTCGTCGCCGATTTCGTCGGCTCGTCCAATGTGCTGCCGCCTGATTTCGTCCAGCGTTATTCCGGCCAGCATCGATGGGGCAGCCTGCGCCCTGAATCCATTCGCGTCGGTCATGCCGCCAAGGGCGACGGCGTTGCCGCTCGCCTCGTCTCGACCAACTATCTCGGCGCCACGACAAGATTGGCGCTCGATGCCGACGGGCTGAGGCTGCACGCCATCGTGCCGGCCGGTGCGAAATTGCCGAAGGAGGGTGAGACGGTCGTGCTCACCTTCAACCGCGAGCACCTGCATCTGATGGACGAGCCGGCATGATGGTGACCATGACATCCAGCGTATCGGGCGTCGGCGATCCTTCGCACCCCCCTCTGTCCTGCCGGACATCTCCCCCGCAAGGGGGGAGATCGGCAGTTCCGGCGTCCCGCTTACTTTTCGATGTCGGCGATAGGCGAAAGCCTTCGCAACAGCCAATCTCCCCCCTTGCGGGGGAGATGTCCGGCAGGACAGAGGGGGGTGGGACGGAACTCGATTTCCCCCGTTTCGGCGACGATCGGACCGTGCCATGACTGCGGCAACACAGATCGCCCCAGCCGTCCTTCCCCGCGCCGGCGGCTTGCGCGGCGCTCTGTCCGATCTCCTCTGGCGCCGGCCGCAACTCCTGCTCCTGCTCATGCTGCTGCCGCCGGTGCTGTGGCTCGGCATCGTCTATATCGGCTCGCTGTTCGCGCTGCTGCTGCAGAGCTTTTTCTCGATCGACGAATTCTCCGGCCTCATCAACCGCGAATTCACGCTGAAGACATATGGCGACCTGCTGCAGGCCGCCAATCTCGACATCATCCTGCGCACGGTGACGATGGCGGCCCTGGTAACGTTCGCCTCCGCGATCATCGCCTTCCCCATCGCTTATTACGCAGCGCGCTATGCGCGCGGCCGCTGGAAAGCGCTGTTCTATCTCGGCATCATGCTGCCGCTGTGGTCGAGCTATCTGGTCAAGATTTATGCCTGGAAGCTCATCCTCGCCAAGGAAGGCATCCTGACCTGGCTGCTCGCCAAGCTGCATCTTCTATGGCTTGTTGATGGCTGGCTGTCGCTGCCGATCGTCGGCGGCAATTCTCTGTCGGTGTCGTCCACCGGCACCTTCATCGTCTTCGTTTACGTCTGGCTGCCCTTCATGATCCTGCCGGTGCAGGCGGCACTCGAGCGCGTGCCGGGCAATCTGGTCGAAGCCTCGTCCGATCTCGGCGCCTCGCCCGGCCAGACCTTCCGCAACGTGCTGTTCCCGCTGGCGCTGCCGGGCATCGTCGCCGGCTCGATTTTCACCTTCTCGCTGACGCTCGGCGATTACATCATCCCGCAGATCATCGGCACCTCGCGGCTGTTCATCGGACAGGCCGTCTATTCGCAGCAGGGCACCGCCGGCAACATTCCGCTTGCCGCCGCCTTCACCGTGGTGCCCATCGTCATCATGGGCTTCTACCTCTGGGGCGCCAAGCGCATGGGAGCTTTCGATGCGCTCTGATGGCTCACAACCCGCTCCTCTCGGCCTGAAGGTCGCCGCCGCCTGCGGCCTGCTGTTCCTGCATTTGCCGATCTTTTTGATCTTCGTCTATGCCTTCACGACCGAGGAAAAGAGCTTCGTCTGGCCGCCGCCGGGGCTGACGACGCAGTGGTTCGCCGTCACCTGGAACCGTCCGGACGTGTGGGAAGCGCTGTCGCTGTCGGTCCGGGTCGCCGCCATCTCGACCGTCGTCGCCCTGGTCCTCGGCACGCTCTGCGCGGCCGCCGTGTCGCGAACACGGTTCTTTGGCCGCGAAACCATTTCGCTGCTGGTCATCCTGCCCATCGCGCTGCCCGGCATCATCACCGGAATCGCGCTGCGTTCGGCTTTTTCGCTGGCCGAGATCCCGTTCTCGTTCTGGACGATCGTGCTCGGCCACGCCACCTTCTGCGTCGTCGTCGTTTACAACAACGCCGTCGCCCGCTTCCGCCGCACTTCCGGCTCGATGATCGAGGCGTCGATGGACCTTGGCGCCGACGGCTTCCAGACCTTCCGCCATGTCGTGCTGCCCAACATCGCCACCGCCCTGCTCGCCGGCGGCATGCTTGCCTTCGCGCTGTCGTTCGACGAGGTCATCGTCACCACCTTCACCGCCGGCCAGCAGCAGACGTTGCCGATCTGGATGCTGGAGGAACTGATCCGTCCGCGCCAGCGCCCGGTCACCAATGTCGTGGCGATGGTTGTCGTGCTGGTGACGCTGCTGCCTATCCTCGCCGCCTACTACCTGACCCGCGACGGCGACCAGATCGCCGGTTCGGGCAAATGACGTCAAGAATCCGTAAGGGAGAGACTTCCATGGACACAAAGATGCTGATCGGCTCGATATTCGAGAAGGGCACCGAAACCGAAGAACCGATCCTCAATCCGAAGACCGGGGCGACCATTCTCAACCTGCCTGAAGCCAGCCAGGCCCAGATCGAGGCGGCGGTGCTTGCGGCCGAAAAGGCCTTCATCACCTGGTCGCGCACCACGCCGGCGCAGCGCTCGGGCTATCTCCTGAAGATCGCCGATCGCATCGAAGCCGATGCGAAGGATTTCGCCGCCCTCGAGGCGCTCAATTGCGGCAAGCCGATCAATGCCGTGCTCAACGACGAAATCCCGGCGATCGTCGATTGCTACCGCTTCTTTGCCGGTGCTGTCCGCTCAATGCCCGGCCAGGTCGCCGGCGAATATATCCCCGGTCACACCTCGATGGTCCGGCGCGACGCCATCGGCGTCGTCGCTTCGATCGCGCCGTGGAACTATCCGCTGATGATGATGGCCTGGAAGCTGGCGCCGGCGATCGCCGGCGGCAACACCGTCGTCTTCAAACCATCGGAGCAGACGCCGCTGACCGCGCTGAAGCTGGCGAAAATCCTTGCCGAAATCCTGCCGGAAGGCGTCGTCAATGTCGTGCTCGGCCGTGGCGACAGCGTCGGCAACACGCTGATCAACCACCCGAAAATCAACATGATCTCGATCACCGGCGACGTCGCCACTGGCAAGAAGGTTCTGCAGGCCGCCGCCAAGTCGGTCAAGCGCACGCATCTCGAGCTCGGCGGCAAGGCGCCGGTCATCGTCTTCGACGATGCCGACCTTAGCGCGGTGGTCAATGGTCTGCGCGCCTTTGGTTACTACAATGCCGGCCAGGACTGCACCGCCGCCTGCCGCATCTACGCCGGCAAGAAGATCTACGACAAGCTCGTCGCCGACCTCTCCTCCGCCGTCTCGACCATCAAATACAACCGCCCCGACGACACCGAAAACGAGATCGGGCCGCTCATCTCACGCCGCCAGCGCGACCGCGTCTCAAGCTTCGTCGAACGCGCCTCGGAGCTGAAGCACATCGAGATCACCACCGGCGGCAAGCCGGGCGAGGGGTCCGGCTTCTTCTACCAGCCGACCGTCGTCGCCGGCGCTCTGCAGGAAGACGAGATCGTGCGCCGCGAAGTGTTCGGGCCGGTCGTCTCGGTCACTCGCTTTTCCGAGGTGGACGAGGCGGTGAACTGGGCCAATGACAGCGACTATGGCCTCGCGTCCTCTGTGTGGACCAAGGATGTCTCGCGCGCCATGGCGACAGCCGCTCGTTTGCAATATGGCTGCACCTGGATCAACACCCATTTCATGCTGACCAACGAGATGCCGCATGGCGGGCTGAAGCAGTCCGGCTACGGCAAGGACATGTCGCTATATGCACTGGAGGACTACACCGCCGTGCGGCATGTGATGGTAGCACACGGCTAGCGCCTTCCCTTCTCCCCGCTTGCCGGGGAGAAGGGCGCCCGCCGCTACTCGACGATGCGATAGATGTTCCACAGGCTGGTGCCCGACACGACATAGGGCTCCATCTCCTTGCCCCATTTGGCATGTGCGTCGATCTTGCCGATCTTGGCGAAGAACTCCTCCAGTTGTGCCAGGGTTTCGACCTGGTGGTGGGACTCGACCGTCGCTTCTCGTGCGCCGATCGAGCCGGTCATGATCTAGAACTCGAGGTCGGCCAGACCGACCTGCGAGCCGATCTCGCGTTCCCATTTTTTCAATAAGTCGAGCACTGTCTGCTTGTGCCCGAACTTGGCGTCGATCTGCCATCTGGCGCTGAACATGGCCACCTCCTCACTCGTCCCATGCCTGCACGACGGTCTGCCGTGCGATCTGGCCGTCCTTCAGCTCCAGCATCGCCGCGCAGAACACTTTCGTGCCGTCCGGATAGGCGCAGGCCTGGGTGAAGGCGAGGTTGTTGCCGTCGGCGATGGTGGTGTCGACTTTGTGGGTCATCGCCCGGCTGCAGATGTCGTCCCAGAATATGCTGATCGCCGCGCGCCCGCGGATTTCGCGCGGCTTGCTCGGCGGATTGTTGCGGTCGATTACCCGCACCAGCGCGTCATCGGCATAGAAGCTCGCCAGCAATTTTCCGTCACGGCCTTCGATCGCTTTCTTGATCGCCGCGCCGTCCACGGCCTGTGTCTTGGTCACCATTGTATCCTCCATGTGCCCGTCTTCACGAGCGGGCGTTTGATTGATCGGCGCTGTCCGGCGTTCATCGCCGGGCAGTGATTTTTCTACTGGGACTTCGCCTTGACGGCGGCGAACACCTCATCTGCTTGCTGTTTGAAAGTCGCGAAATCGACCTGGCTGCCGTTGAGCATCGTCGACCAGTGGCGCACGATCGCGGCCATCGCCAACGCTTCCTTGATCTCCTCGTCGGTTGCGCCATTGAGCTTGGCTGCCTGCGTGTGGAAATAGATGCAGTACTGGCAGGGGATCTGCGCAGCGACAGCGAGGCCCATCAACTCCTTGGTCTTGCCATCGAGCGCGGTTTTCGGGTTGAGCTGCACCCCTTTGATCTCGGCCCAGGCGCCGGCGACCGCGACGTCCGGCAGTGTCCTGAACATGTCCGGCACCGAGCCGAGCGTCGCCTCGATATCCTTGTAGGCAGCCGTTGCCGAAGCATCCTCGGCCTTTGCCGGGGCAACAGTCAGGAGCGCACCAATGCCTGCTGCCATCACCAATGATTGGATCTTCCACTTCAACATTTCATCCTCCCTTCGCAGCACCTTTCCTGGCGACATCCGCCTGGCCTGCATGCATGGAGAGAATTGATACGCTTACGCTTTCGTGGCCGCTTCGCCCGAAAGCGCCATGGCTCTCATGGCCCGTCCGGGCCAGCGTGCCTGGCAGAAAACGCCGCCGCAGCCGCGCGCGACGGCAGATCCAGCTTGAACAGTATGTTGGCGACGTGACGCTTGACCGTGTGCTCGCTCAGCCTGAGTTCGGCGGCAATCGCGGCATTGCTCTTGCCGTCGGCAATCAGGCTTACCACCTCGCTTTCGCGTGCCGTCAGCGCTACCGGTTCGGTCATCCGGGCTTTGGGCCGGCAGGCGGGCTCCAGATGCTGTTCGGACTTCGCATGCACCAGGGCGAGCGGCTCATCGAGTTCGTCAAGTGCGATCCGCCCGGCATCGGCGAAATGAAGGCCCGAACCGGTTGCCAGATCGGCGACCAGCCGGGACGCGAGGATATCGCCGCTGCCGGCATGGGCGGCAAGCTGCATCGTCACGCGCCCTGTCAGCCCCGCTGGCGGTCCGCGCAACTCGATCTCGCCGACATGCGCACCCTGCGCTGTGGCCACGCCGATGTTCTGTGCCGCGTCGCGCAGCGCTGCCGCACAGCGTATGGCACGCGCCGGGGCGTCGAAGCGCGACATCATCATCTCGCCATGCGTTCCAGCAGAGCGGCCCCCATGGCGCCCGACCAGCAGCCGCCAAGTTTCCTGAAAACGCAGGCTGCGCTCGCTCCAAATGCGGTCGCCGAGGTGCGCCGTATCGTAGATGCGGGTCGCTAGAAGCGCGCCTAGCACGCGCTCCGCCTCGGCGACAGCGCGCTCGCCGGTTAGAAACTCCTCGCTCAGGTCGGCCACCCGGTCCACGTCGCCGGTCCAAATCGGGTGGTCGCGGCCAGGGATCTCGACCAGGCGGGCATTCGGGATTTTTTTGGCCAGGAAACGACTGGCGTCGGGGTCGACCCGCACATCGTTGCGGCGATGGATCAGCAACGTTGGTGCGCTGATCGCCGCCAGCACGCCGCGCACGTCGATCCCAGCATTCATGCGCGCCAGGGCAGCTGCCGCCGTCGGGCTCGCCGATAGCCGCTCGAACCGCCCCCACCATGTTGCAAAGTGGGAGTCGTCGACCCGGCCAGGCGCGAAATGGGGCAGAGTGGCGCCGGTGCTCCATGCGGTTTCCGCCATCTCGATGAAGGCGTTGAGACGTTCCGGCGGCATCACCCATTTGTGGAAATGTGCATAGCCGCCATAGAGAACCAGCGCTCGCGTCCGCTCCGGATAGGTGGCGGCGAACAGCATCGCCATCGGCGCGCCTTCCGAAGCGCCGAGTAGCGCCGCGCGGCCGCTGCCGGCGGCATCCATCACCGCCCGCACATCATCCATGCGGGTTTCGAGACTGGGCAGGTGACGGGTATCGACGCGGTCCGACAGGCCGGTGCCGCGCTTGTCGAACAGGATCAGCCGCGAAAAGGCAGCGAGCCGCTTCAGCAGCCGGCTGTAGCCCTCGTCTTCCCAGTGCAGATCGAGATTGGAAATGAAGCCCGGCACGAAAACGAGATCGAACGATCCCTGGCCGACCACCTGATAGGCGATCCGCACATCGCCGCTAAGCGCGTATCGGGTTTCGATAGGCCTCACGAGGTTGTCCGCCCGGCCAGACGATTTCTGGTCGCCGGATCATAGCAGAGGCGTGCGGATTGCGGCAGATGAAACTTTAGAGAGGTGGAATGTAAGCCGGTGGTAGCTAAAGAGGCGTTTGCTGGCCTATTTTTGACGCCGCGGCGATCTCGGCCTTCCCGTCCGCGCTAAAACCTGCGCCCTCCGGTGGAGTCGGCCGCTTGATCCTCGCCGAGGCGGCCACGACAAGCTCGTTGAACCCTTCGCCGCCGCTGTCCAGCATCTCGAACAACTGCCGCCGCATCCTCGGTTCCCAGAACTTGTTGATGTGCTCGGCGACGCCGGCAATGCCTTCTTCGCGCGGCTTGGAGTGAAAAAAGGCTGCGATCTGGTTGGCCATGCGGACCAGCTTTTCGCTGGTGCTCATGATGTGGCCTTCGTCATGCGACATGCTTGGCAACTCCGGAAACCACACGGCTAGGGTGGGTGAAGATATCGAAATCATCGCCGCGCACGAGAGCCACCAGCGTCATGCCGGCATCCTCGGCGGTGCGGATGGCAAGTGCCGTCGGCGCCGAGACGGCAATGATGAAGGCAGCACCTATCGCCGCCGTCTTCTGTACCATCTCGACCGAAACGCGCGACGTCACGACGACGGCACCCGAGGTGCCGTCGATGCCGGCTTTGGCCAGTGCGCCGGCCAGCTTGTCGAGCGCATTGTGGCGGCCGACATCCTCGCGCGCCATGACAATGCCCTTGCCGTGGATGTAAAAACCGGCGGCATGCACCGCACCGGTCTCGGCGTGCAGCGGCTGCACCCTCGACAGAAGCTTGACCGAGCGGATGATATCTTCGGCCGCAAGCGTAAGTTTTGACGAACCGACGGCCTCGACCGAGCGCATCGCTTCCTCGATCGATTCGATGCCGCACAGCCCGCAGCCGACCGGTCCGGCCAGCCGTCTGCGCCGCGCTTCGAAGCGCGTATTGGCCTGGTCCTTCAAGCTGATCTGGATGTCGATGCCGGCGCCGTGATCTTCGATTTCGATCGCCTCGATTTCTTGGCGGTCGGCGATGATGCCTTCGGTCAGTGAGAAGCCGAGCGCGAAATCCTCGAAATCGGCGGGACTTGCCATCATCACCGCATGAGTGGTGCCGGCAAAGGAGAACGCCACCGGCGTCTCTTCCGGCACCATGCGGTTGGCGGCCGCAGTGCCGCCGGCGCGGTGCGCCAGCCGCGAGATCTGCGTCGTGGCTTTGCGGCGCGCGCTCAAAGATTACTCCGCTGCTTCCAGCGTCGCGATGCGACGGCTGTTGCGGGCCTGCTCGTCATAGTCGATCTGCCATTCCGACGGTCCGTTGGACGCGCCTACCTGCACCGCCGTCACCTTATATTCCGGACAGTTGGTTGCCCAGTCGGAGAAGTCGGTGGTGATGACGTTGGCCTGCGTGTCGGGGTGGTGGAACGTCGTATAGACCACGCCAGGCGACACCTTGTCGGTGATCAGCGCGCGCAGCGTCGTCTCGCCGGAGCGGCTGGTCAGGCGGACCCAGTCGCCGTCACGCAGACCGCGGTTTTCGGCGTCATGCGGGTGGATCTCCAGCCGGTCCTCGCTGTGCCACATGATATTGTCGGTACGCCTGGTCTGCGCGCCGACATTGTACTGCGACAGGATGCGGCCGGTGGTCAGCAGCAGCGGGAAGCGTGGTCCCGTTCTCTCGTCGGTCGCCACATATTCGGTGCGGATGAACTTGCCCTTGCCGCGCACAAAGCCGCTGATATGCATGATCGGCGTGCCCTCCGGCGCCTTCTCGTTGCAGGGCCACTGCACCGAGCCCATCTTTTCCAGATAATCGTAGGAGACGCTGGCGAAGCTCGGCGTCGTCTTGGCGATCTCGTCCATGATTTCCGACGGATGCTGGTAATTCCAGTCAAGCCCCATCGTCTGTGCGAGCTTCTGCGTCACTTCCCAGTCGGCCAGCCCGTTCTTCGGCGCCATCACCTTGCGCACGCGGTTAATGCGGCGCTCGGCATTGGTGAAGGTGCCGTCCTTCTCGAGGAAGGTCGAGCCGGGCAGGAAGACATGCGCGTAGTTGGCGGTCTCGTTGAGGAAAAGATCGTGCACGACCACGCATTCCATTGCCGCCAGCCCTGCGGCGACATGCTTGGTGTCGGGATCGGACTGCAGGATGTCCTCGCCCTGCACGTAGAGGCCCTTGAACGAGCCGTCGACGGCGGCGTCCAGCATGTTGGGGATGCGCAGGCCGGGCTCATCGTCGAGCTTGACGCCCCACAGGCTCTCATAGATGTCGCGCACCGCGTCGCCGGAGACGTGGCGATAGCCGGGCAGCTCATGCGGGAACGAGCCCATGTCGCAGGAGCCCTGGACATTGTTCTGGCCGCGCAGCGGGTTCACGCCGACGCCCGGCCGGCCGACATTGCCGGTCGCCATGGCAAGGTTGGCGATGGCGATGACCGTGGTCGAGCCCTGGCTGTGCTCGGTCACGCCGAGGCCGTAATAGATCGCGCCATTGCCGCCGGTGGCAAACAGCCGTGCGGCGCCGCGGATCTCTTCGGGATCGACATTGGCAAGCTGGCCGACGACTTCCGGGCTGTTTTCCGGCAGCGCCACGAACGACGCCCAGTCCTGGAACTCGTCCCAATCGCAGCGCTCGCGGATGAAGGCCTCATCGAACAGGCCTTCGGTGACGATGACATGGGCAAGCGCGGTGACCACGGCGACATTGGTGCCGGGCTTCAGCGGCAGATGATGCTGCGCCTCGATATGGGCCGAGCGCACGATATCGGTGCGGCGCGGGTCGAGCACGATCAGCTTGGCGCCTTTGCGCAACCGCTTCTTCATGCGCGAAGCAAATACCGGATGTGCGTCGGTCGGATTGGCACCGATGATCATCACCACGTCGGTTTTCTCGATCGAATCGAAATCCTGGGTGCCGGCCGAAGTGCCGAATGTCTGCCCAAGACCATAGCCGGTCGGCGAATGGCAGACGCGGGCGCAGGTATCGACATTGTTGTTGCGGAAACCCTGGCGGATCAGCTTCTGCACCAGATAGGTTTCCTCGTTCGTGCAGCGCGACGAGGTGATGCCGCCGATCGAGGTGCGGCCATACTGGTACTGGATGCGGCGGAACTCGTTGGCGGTATGGGTGAGCGCTTCTTCCCACGACACTTCGCGCCATGGATCGGTGACCTTTTCGCGGATCATCGGATTGAGGATGCGCTCCTTGTGGGTCGAATAGCCGTAGGCAAAACGTCCCTTGACGCAGCTATGGCCACGGTTCGCCTTGCCGTCCTTGTAGGGCACCATGCGCACCAGCTCGTCGCCGCGCATTTCGGCCTTGAACGAGCAGCCGACGCCGCAATAGGCGCAAGTGGTGACGACCGAATGCTCCGGCTGGCCGATCTTGATCACCGACTTTTCGGAAAGCGTCGCCGTCGGGCAGGCCTGCACGCAGGCGCCGCAGGACACGCATTCGCTGTCGATGAAGAGCTGATGCATGCCTGGCGACACGCGGCTTTCAAAGCCGCGGCCCTCGATGGTCAGCGCGAAGGTGCCTTGCACCTCCTCGCAGGCGCGCACGCAGCGCGAGCAGACGATGCATTTCGAGGGATCATAGGTGAAATACGGGTTGGACTCGTCCTTCGCCATCCATTTGAAATTTTCTGCGCCGTCGTTCTTCTTGAAAACGTGGTTGTCGCCCTCATAACCGTAGCGCACGTCGCGCAGGCCGACGACGCCGGCCTGCGTCTGCAATTCGCAGTCGCCATTGGCGGCACAGGTCAGGCAGTCGAGCGGATGGTCGGAGATGTAGAGCTCCATCACGCCGCGGCGGATGTCCTTCAGCCTTCCGGTCTGGGTGTGCACCACCATGCCCGGCGCCACCGGCGTCGTGCAGGAGGATGGCGTGCCGTTGCGGCCGTCGATCTCGACCAGGCAAAGCCGGCAGGAGCCGAAGGCGTCGACCATGTCGGTGGCGCAGAGTTTTGGAATGGCGATGCCCGCTTCCATCGAGGCGCGCATGATCGAGGTGCCTTCCGGTACGGTGACGGTGAAGCCGTCAACCGTCAGCGTCACCTGCTTCTCGGAGGTCGAGGCCGGTGTGCCGTAGTCGATTTCCTGAACGAGACCCATGGCGAGACTCCTATTCTGCTGCTTCGGCGACCGGCGCCGGCTTGAAATCATCGCGGAAGTGGTTGATTGCGCTCATCACCGGGTAGGGCGTGAAGCCACCCAGCGCACAGAGCGAACCGTACTTCATCGTGTTGCAGAGGTCTGTCACCAGCTCGATCTGCTTTTCCGGCTCGATACCCCTGGCGATCTTGTCGATCGTCTCGACGCCGCGCGTCGAGCCGATGCGGCATGGCGTGCACTTGCCGCAGCTTTCGATGGCGCAGAACTCCATGGCGAAGCGCGCTTGCTTCAGCATGTCGGCGGTGTCGTCGAACACGGTGATGCCGGCATGGCCGATCAGCCCGTCCTTGGCGGCGAAAGCCTCGTAGTCGAATGGCGTGTCGAACAGGGCGCGGGGAAAATAAGCTCCCAACGGACCCCCGACCTGCACCGCCTTGACCGGACGTCCGGTCGCCGTGCCGCCGCCGATGTCATCGACGATCTCGCCAAGCGTCATGCCGAACGCTGCCTCGAACAGGCCGCCATATCTGACATTGCCGGCGATCTGGATCGGAATGGTGCCGCGCGAGCGGCCCATGCCGAAATCCTTGTAGAAGGCAGCACCCTTGTCCATGATGACAGGCACCGATGCCAGCGAGATGACGTTGTTGATTACCGTCGGCTTGCCGAACAGGCCCTGGATGGCCGGCAGTGGCGGCTTGGCGCGAACGACCCCGCGCTTGCCTTCGAGGCTGTTGAGCAGCGAGGTTTCCTCGCCGCAGACATAGGCACCGGCGCCGACGCGGATTTCCATGTCGAAGGCGTTGGGCGAGCCCAGCACGTTGACACCGAGCAGGCCCGCTTCGCGGGCGACCTCGACCGCCTTCTGCATCATCGCCACCGCATGCGGATATTCCGAGCGGATATAGACAAAACCCTTGGTCGCGCCGGTCGCGATGCCGGCGATCGCCATGCCTTCGATCAGCACGAAGGGGTCGCCCTCCATGATCATGCGGTCGGCGAAGGTGGCGCTGTCGCCCTCGTCGGCATTGCAGACGATATACTTTTTGTCGGCCGTCGTATCGAGCACCGTTTTCCACTTGATGCCGGTCGGGAAGCCGGCGCCGCCGCGGCCGCGCAGGCCCGACTCGGTGACCTGCTTGACGATTTCGGCCGGCGCCATCGCCACGGCGTTCTGCAGGCCCTTCAGCCCGCCATGTGCCTTGTAGTGATCGAGCGACAGCGGATTGATGACGCCGCAACGCGCGAAGGTCAGGCGCGTCTGCCTGGCCAGGAACGGGATCTTGTCGGGCGCGCCCAGCCAGCGCTTGTGGTGACCGCCGGTGAGGAAGCCGCTGTCGAACAGTCCTTTGACGTCGGACGGCTTCACCGGCCCGTAGGCGACGCGGCCCTTGTCTGTTGTTGCCACTTCGACCATCGGCTCGAGGAAATAGGCGCCGCGCGAACCGTTGCGCACGATCTTGGCCTCGATGCCGCGATCGGCCAATTCTCTCTCAATCGCCTTGGCGACCTTTTCCGCACCCAGCGCCAGCGCGCCGGAGTCTCCCGGAATGTAGATGCGCGGGATCATGAGCGCACCTCGGCAACGATCTCGTCGAGCTTTTCGTCATCGAGCCGGCCGATCACCTCGCCGTCCAGCATTGCCGATGGCGCGCAGGCGCAAAGGCCGAGGCAATAGACCGGTTCCAGCGTCACCGAACCGTCGCGCGCCGTCTCGTGGAAACCTATGCCCAGCAATTGCTTGAGCTTGGCGGCAACGGCGTCCGAGCCCATCGACTGACAGGCTTCCGCCTGACAGAGCTTCAGCACATGCCGCCCGGCCGGGTGGTTGCGGTAGTCATGGTAGAAGGTTACGACGCCGTGCACCTCCGCCTTGGAGATGTTCAGCGCCTCGGCGATCACCGGCAGCGCGTCCTGCGGCACATGGCCGAACTCTTCCTGGATGCCGTGGAGGATCGGCAATAGCGGGCCTTCGAGGCCCTTCAGCTCCTGGATGATCGCCGCCGTGCGCGACGCGATCTCGGTACTTGCAGGCTGCATTGTCATGCAGCGCCCTCCCTGGTCGTTGCGATCCAATGCATGTCGCCCAAAAGTGCGAAACGTTCTTTTTGGGCAACGACATGCGATGTCGCTAAGTGTTTAGGAAATCAGAGAAAACCCGCCAAATCAATAAAGCCGATCCGTTGCTCGATAGAAATCTTCTATCGACCCCGCTCATCCGGCAATCTCTAGCTCAACGGCGGGCGCGGAAATCGTCCGCCAGCGCCATCGCCTCGTCCAGCAGCGCCGAGACCAGCGGCGTGTGCGGCTCGCGCGGCGTCGCCACCAGCCCCACGGTGTGGCTGGCATCCGGCTCGACGATCGGTATGGCCCGGATCGGCTCGGAAAAGCCGAATGTTTCCGAGAGGTTGAGCGGCATGATCGACGACCATTTGCCGGTACGGATATGGGAGAACAGCACGATCATCGAATTGGATTCGAGTGTCGGCCGCACCTGCGTGCCGGCTTCGGCCAAATGCTGGTCGATGATGCGGCGGTTCTGCATGTCCGGCGTCAACAGGCAGAGCGGCAGCTGGCTGAGCTCCGCCCATGTCACTTTGTCGCGGTCGGAATAGGGGTTTCCGACGGCGGTGATCAGCTGATAGCGCTCGTCATAGAGCGGCACGCTGGTCACCCGCCCCAGCGGCTCGTTGTCGAGATAGGTGATGCCGGCGTCGATGTCGAAGTTGCCGAGCAGCGACAGCACCTCGATCGAGGTGCGCGACAGCACCGAGAAGGTGACGCCGGGATGTTTTGCCCGAAAGGGTGTCGTCAGCCGCGCCACCATGGCCAGCGCCGTCGGGATGGCCGCGATGCGGATGCGTCCCGAAAGGCCGTGACGCGCCGCCCGCATCTCCTCGCGCATGGTGCGGGTATCGCCGACGATGCGGCGCGCCCACACCAGCACCTGTTCTCCCTCCGGCGTCAGCCCCTGAAAGCGCGAGCCGCGCAATACCAGCATCACGCCGAGCTGGCCCTCCAGCTGCTTGATCCCGGCCGAAAGCGTCGGCTGGGTGACGCCGCACACCTCCGCCGCCCGGCCGAAATGCTCTTCCCTGGCCAGCGCGATGAAGAATTCCAGCTTGTCGATCATGCCATCTGTCCGGTGTCCAGCGCCAAGGTCCGGGAAATTGCCTTCCGCCGCAAGCTGCATGTGCAATCGGCAGCATCCACACCTTTCAGCCGGCTTACTATTTCCCGCAGCGGCATGCGGCGCTATGTGGATAAGGCGAGGTCGTGGTGGCACGGGAGATCGAACATGCTGGGCTGGTTCCGCAAGCTGCTGCCGCGCGAAGATCGCTTCTTCGATCTCTTCGAGCAGCACTCCCGTACCGTGGTCGATGGCGCCGAGGCGCTCGAGCAGCTTCTCCAGGGCAAGGACATCGATCGCTGGTGCCAGAAGATCATCGATCTTGAAGACCAGGCCGATCACATCACCGCGGAAGTCCTGCTTTCCGTGCGGCGCTCGTTCATCACGCCTTTCGATCGCGGTGACATCAAGGACCTGATCCAGTCGATGGATGACGCCATCGACATGATGCACAAGACCGTCAAGACGGTGAAGCTGTTCGACAAGAAGGAATTCGACCCGCTGATGCAGGAAATGGGCGGCGTCATCGTTATTGCAGCCAAGCTGGTCGCCGAGGCCATCCCATTGCTCAGCAAGATCGGCGCCCACAGCGTGCGCCTCAATGCGATCGCCGAAGAGGTCATGCGCGCGGAAGGCCGGGCCGACGATCTGCACGAGCAGGGCCTGAAGGACCTGTTCAAGAGGCATGGCCGCAGCGACCCGATGGCCTACCTGATCGGCAGCGAGATCTACGGCGAGCTGGAAAAAGTGGTCGACCGGTTCGAGGACGTCGCCAATGAGATCAGCGGCATCGTCATCGAGAACGTTTAGCCAATGGAAGCCGCCATCGCCTTTCCCGTGCTGGCCGGGCTCATCGCCGTTGCGCTGTTCTTCGATTTTCTCAACGGCCTGCACGATGCCGCCAACTCTATCGCCACCATCGTCTCCACGCGTGTGCTGAGGCCACACTATGCGGTGCTGTGGGCGGCCTTCTTCAATTTCATCGCCTTCCTGTTCTTCGGCCTTCATGTTGCCGAGACCTTGGGAACGGGCATCATCGACGCCAGCATCGTCACCCCGGGGGTGATCTTCGCCGCTCTCGTCGGTGCCATTGTCTGGAATATCGTCACCTGGCTCGTCGGCATCCCCTCCAGCAGCTCGCACGCGCTGATCGGCGGACTTGTCGGTGCCGGCGTTGCAAAGGCAGGCGGCGGCGCCATCGTCTGGACCGGACTCGGCAAGACCATTGCGGCCATCGTCCTGTCGCCGGCGACCGGATTTCTGCTGGCGCTTGTCCTGATCCTTACCGTCTCCTGGGCGTTCGTGCGCCAGACACCGTTCGCCGTGGACAACACTTTCCGCGTCATGCAGTTCGTTTCCGCCTCGCTCTATTCGCTCGGCCATGGCGGCAACGACGCACAGAAAACCATGGGCATCATCGCCGTGCTGCTCTATTCGCAAGGCATGCTCGGAGAGAATTTCTACGTGCCGCTATGGGTCGTCATCACCTGTCAGGCGGCGCTGGCGCTGGGCACATTGTTCGGCGGCTGGCGCATCGTCCACACCATGGGCTCGAAGATCACCCGGCTGAACCCGATGCAGGGGTTCTGCGCCGAGACCGGCGGTGCGATCACCCTGTTCGCCGCCACTTGGCTCGGCATTCCGGTGTCGACGACGCATACGATCACCGGCGCCATTATCGGCGTCGGCGCCGCCCGCCGCGTCTCGGCTGTGCGCTGGGGCATCGCCGGCAACATCGTCATCGCCTGGATTGTCACTCTGCCGGCCACCGCCGCGATTTCGGCCCTCACCTACCTCGCGGTCAGCCTGGCGGCGTGACGTGAGTGGCACCTGAAATCGTATTGTGCGGCAGCGCGAAATCTACCTGTCCACAAGGTTCAGGATGTTACCGTCCGGATCCTTGAACCAGGCAACCTTCATGCCGTGACCGACGTGGATGTCGCCTTCCAGCGTCAGGCCCGGCATCTCGTAGTGCTCGAAGACCACGCCCTTCGATTTCAGCGCCTTGACGACGGTGTCGATCTCGTCGCCGACCATCCAGGTCACCGCTGTTGCCTTGTTGGTGCCGGCGAACTTCGAGTGGTACACATTGATGCTGGTGTCGCCGCTTTTGTAGACGATCAACTCGCCACCCTCATTGTGTACCTCTGTCAGGCCGAGCGTTCCCTCATAGAAAGACCTGGCCTTCGCCAGATCTTTCACCGCGAGATTGGCCGTTGCGTTGCTGTTTGCGAGCATGATTGTCTCCTTCCTTGCTGGCGAGCACGCCCGAGCCCTGCAGGAAAATAGGGCTGCTTTGCCTTCTGGCGACCGCAGCTCGCGCGATCGGCGTGCCTCTTCCTAAGACGTTTCGATTGACGCAAATCCCTACAAGTGGACGCAAGTTTTTGAAGCCATGCCACTGCGCGTGCCGTTCCGCCGCTTGGTTCTGTTCGGGAACTGCATTATCTGATGCGGAAAAGCAGAGGAAAAGCTGATGCCCGCCGTCCAGGAAAACGTCACCAAGGAAATCGTCATCGAGCGCCTGAAGACGGTCAATGGGCCGGATTTCACCGGCAACATCGTCGACCTCGGCATGGTTTCCGAGATTTTCATTGCCGATGCCAAGGTCTTCTTCTCGATCACCGTTCCTGCCGCCCGGGCCCAGGAGATGGAGCCGTTGCGCGCCGCAGCCGAACGGGTCGTCAAGGCGATCCCCGGTGTCGCCGGCGCCGTGGTCGCGCTGACGGCGGAAAAGAAGGGTGGCGGCATGGAGGCTCCGGTTCCGCAAAGACCCGCTCCCAGGCCCGCCCCAAGGCCCACACCTGCGGCCGCACCCGCTGCCGCGCCACGCCCGGCTCCGCATGCTCCGGCCTCGCACAGCCAGGGCAAACGCGGCGTGCCCGGCATCGAGGCGATCATCGCTGTCGCTTCCGGCAAGGGCGGCGTCGGCAAGTCGACCACCGCCGTCAACATCGCGCTTGGCCTCGCCGCTAACGGCTTGAGGGTTGGTGTGCTTGACGCCGACATCTACGGCCCGTCCATGCCGCGGCTGCTCAACATCCATGGCCGGCCGCAGACCGTCGACGGCAAGGTCCTGAAGCCAATGGAGAATTACGGGCTGAAGGTCATGTCGATGGGCTTCCTCGTCGATGAGGAGACGCCGATGATCTGGCGCGGGCCGATGGTGATGTCGGCGCTGACGCAGATGCTGCGCGAGGTCGAGTGGGGTCCGCTCGACGTGCTCGTCGTCGACATGCCGCCCGGCACTGGCGACGCGCAGCTGACCATGGCCCAGCAGGTGCCGCTCGCCGGCGCCGTCATCGTCTCGACGCCGCAGGATCTGGCCCTGATCGATGCGCGAAAGGGCCTCAACATGTTCAAGAAGGTGGACGTGCCGCTGTTGGGCATCGTCGAGAACATGAGCTACTTCCTCGCCCCCGACACCGGCAAGCGCTACGATATCTTCGGCCACGGCGGCGCGCGCCGCGAGGCCGAGCGTCTCGGCGTCACCTTCCTCGGCGAAGTCCCGCTCGAGATGGGCATCCGCGAAAGCTCGGATGCCGGCACACCGGTGGTGGTCTCGAAGCCCGATGGCGCAGAGGCGAAGATCTACCGCGACATCGCCTCGAAGGTCTGGGGCAGGGTCAACGAAGAACGCGGCGCGGCCGAAGCCGCCGTGCCCAGCATTGTGTTTGAGTGAGACGGATATCCCTCCCCCTCGAGGGGAGGGTGCCGCGCGAAGCGCGGCGGGAGGGGTCATCTGAACCGCCTCAACCTCTTACGAAAGAAATGTTGGAGCGCGTCGCCACCGACCCCACCCGGCCTGCGGGCCACCCTCCCCTCAAGGGGGAGGGATCACTGCGCCCACCTTCTCGCCGAACGACGAAAAAAACTGCCCGGCCAGTTTCTTCGACGTCGATTCGATCAGCCGGCTGCCGAGCTGGGCGATCTTGCCGCCGACATCGGCCTTGGCCGCATATCTGAGGATCGTCGCCTCCGGCCCATCGGCGGTCAGCGTCACATCGGCGCCGCCTTTTGCGAAGCCGGCGATGCCGCCCTTGCCCTCGCCCTGGATGGTGTAGGAATGCGGCGGGTTGAGATTCCTGAGCGTCACCCCGCCGTTGAACGTAGCCTTGATCGGGCCGATCTTGAGCACCACGGTCGCTCCCATCTCGGTGTCCGACTTCTTTTCGAGGCTCTGACAGCCCGGAATGGTCTGCCTCAGAACGTCCGGGTCGTTCAGCGCTTCCCACACCTTTTGCAGGGGTGCGGCGATGCGTTCCTCGCCTTCGATCACCAAAGCCATCAAAATCTCCCGGATTCAAAATTGACAAACCCCGATCCGGTCTAGCGTGGGGGCCGATGTATGTCTATCGCACCAAAGTCCGGAATAGGATGGCGCGTGCCTCTTGCCTGCTCTCGCGCGTTGTCATATCGATTTGTCATACAAATACGGAGACCATGATGGCCGGCGCCCCCACAACTAAGAAGAAATTTCGCTCGCAGGAGTGGTTCGACAATCCCGACAACCCGGGGATGACGGCGCTTTACCTTGAGCGCTACCTGAATTACGGGCTGACGCGTGCCGAACTGATGTCGGGCAAGCCGCTGATCGGTATCGCCCAGACCGGTTCGGATCTGTCGCCCTGCAACCGCCATCATATCGAGCTGGCCAAGCGCGTGCGCGAGGGCATCGTCTCGATGGGCGGCATCCCTTTCGAGTTCCCGTGCCACCCGATCCAGGAGACGGGCAAACGCCCGACAGCCGCGCTCGACCGCAACCTTGCCTATCTCGGCCTGGTCGAAGTGCTCTACGGCTACCCGCTCGACGGCGTCGTGCTCACCATCGGCTGCGACAAGACGACGCCGGCCCTGCTGATGGCAGCGGCCACCGTCAACATTCCGGCCATCGCGCTGTCGGTCGGCCCGATGCTCAACGGCTGGCACAAGGGCAAGCGCACCGGCTCCGGCACGATCGTCTGGGAATCGCGCCAGCGCCTGTCGGCCGGCGAGATCGGCTATGACGAGTTCATGGACATCGTCGCCTCCTCGGCGCCGTCCACCGGCTATTGCAACACAATGGGCACTGCCACCACCATGAATTCGCTGGCCGAGGCGCTCGGCATGCAGTTGCCGGGCTCGGCTGCGATCCCCGCGCCCTATCGCGAGCGCGGCCAGATCGCCTATGAGACGGGAAAACGTATCGTCGACATGGTGCATGAGGATCTGAAGCCTTCCGACATCATGACCCGGCAGGCCTTCGAGAACGCCATCGTCGTCAATTCGGCCATCGGCGGCTCGACCAACGCGCCGATCCACCTCAACGCCATCGCCCGCCATCTCGGCGTGCCGCTCGACAATGACGACTGGCAGAAGGTCGGCCTCAAGATACCGCTCATCGTCAACCTGCAGCCGTCGGGCGAATATCTCGGCGAGGATTACCACCAT
Source organism: Mesorhizobium sp. M6A.T.Cr.TU.016.01.1.1 (assembly GCF_003952585.1). Lineage (NCBI taxonomy): Bacteria > Pseudomonadati > Pseudomonadota > Alphaproteobacteria > Hyphomicrobiales > Phyllobacteriaceae > Mesorhizobium > Mesorhizobium sp. M6A.T.Cr.TU.016.01.1.1. The sequence goes on along the minus strand of NZ_CP034452.1, from coordinate 1,473,513 downwards.
GCCGGTGGCGTGCCGGCGGTCGTGGCCGAACTGATGAAGGCTGGGCTGTTGCCCCATCCCGACGCCATGACCGTCAACGGCAAGACGATGGGCGACAATTGCAGTGGGGCCGTCAACGAGAATCTCGACGTCATCCGCACCGTCGCCGAGCCGCTGAAGGCCAATGCCGGCTTCATCAATCTTAGGGGTAATCTGTTCGATTCGGCGATCATGAAGACCAGCGGCATCTCGCCCGAATTCCGCGAACGCTATCTGTCGAACCCGAAGGACCCTGAGGCCTTCGAAGGCAACGCCATGGTCTTCGACGGTCCCGAAGATTACCACGCCCGCATCGATGATCCGGCGCAAGGCATCGACGAGCACACGATCCTGTTCATGCGTGGCGCCGGCCCGATCGGCTATCCGGGCGGCGCCGAAGTCGTCAACATGCAGCCGCCGGCCCATCTCATCAAGAAGGGCATCCACGCGCTGGCCTGCATCGGCGACGGCCGCCAGTCGGGAACGTCGGGCTCGCCGTCGATCCTCAACGCCTCGCCCGAAGCCGCCATAGGCGGCGGGCTGGCGCTGTTGAAGACCGGCGACCGCGTCCGCATCGACCTGCGCAAGGGCACCGCCGACATTCTCGTCACCGACGACGAGATCACGCGCCGTCGCGCCGAGCTGCAGAACAGTGGCGGCTATCACTATCCCGAGCACCAGACGCCATGGCAGGAGATCCAGCGTGGCATGGTCGACCAGTTTTCCGAAGGAATGGTGCTGAAGCCGGCGGTGAAATATCAGGATGTGGCGCACACCAAGGGCGTGCCGCGGGACAATCACTAGAGCAATTCCAGGAAAAGTGTGAAGCGGTTTTCCGTCCGGAATTGCGCAAAAACAAAGAGATAGAGCGGTTCGGCGTTTCCGTGAAACGATGAACCGCTCTAACGTCGGTCTCCGGCGCCTTCTGCTGGCCGGCGGCTTGTTTCGATCAAGCCGCCGTCAGATGTTTTCTGAACCCGCCGCTCACAAATAACCGGTGATCTCCGGCGCTTGGTCCTGCCTGTCGCGCTTGCCGTCCTCGTAGACAATTGGTGCTGCGGCGAGTTCCTCTTCGGTGACGTCGTCGAGGCAGGCGACGTTCACCGCCCAAAAATTCCCGCCCATGAAGTCGAGATAGCCGCGGGAGAGAAAATTCGCGCCGCAGTTCGGGCACATATAGTGGTTGATGTCGCCTTCCGGCCAGTTGGACGGCGTTGCCTTGTATTCACGCATCCGGTCGCGGCCATCCGTCACCCTCACGGCCTCATAGGCTGCGAAGGATTTCCGGTAGCCGAGCTTCCAGCAGAAGCTGCAATTGCATTTGCGGATGCCTTCGGCGAGGTCGATATCGGCTTCGAAACGCACCGCGCCGCAATGGCAACTGCCGTGATAGGTCTTTTTCATGGTTTTTCCTCGCAGAAATGTTCTGGCTCCGCCAAACCGGCCCTCGGAGCAGAGCATCCTTTGCTCTAGGCATGACGCTTGACAAGTGGGCGCGACAAATCCACGATCATGGCAAGGGGTGCATCGCGACGACCCCGTGAGGCGTCAGCCCAACGTTCGCGTCCAAGCTTCTCTTTCAAGGAGGTGGACGCCATGCCGTCAACAACCGTTATCACCGTATCGCAACTGTCCCGTCTGATTGGTCTGCCGGGCGCGCCAACGATTATCGATGTTCGCGTCGATGATGATTACAACGCCGATCCGCGCCTGCTGCCGGCCTCAAGCCGGCGTGATTTCAAAACCGTCCCAACCTGGGCATCCGAATTCACCGGCAGCCGAGTGGCGGTCGTCTGCCAAAGAGGACAAAAGCTCTCGCAAGGCGTGGCCGCATGGCTGCGGCATGAGGGCATTGCCGCCGAATCCCTCGAAGGCGGGTTCGAGGCCTGGCGCGATGCCAAGGGGCTTTTGGTCCGCACCGGCAAGATGCCTACCCGCGACGAAAGGGGCCGCACCGTGTGGGTGACGCGGGCCCGCCCGAAGGTCGATCGCATCGCCTGCCCCTGGCTGATCCGGCGTTTCATCGATCCGAGCGCGGTTTTTCTCTTTGTTGAAGCGGCCGAAGTGCCGGCCGCTGCGGATCGCTTTCAGGCCGTGCCTTTCGACATCGACAATGTGTTCTGGTCACACCGCGGCGAACGCTGCACCTTCGACACGATGATCGAAGAGTTCGGGCTCGAATCCGAACCGCTCGACCGCCTCGCCATGATTGTGCGCGCAGCCGATACCGCAAGCCTCGATCTGGTTCCCCAGGCAGCCGGATTTCTGGCCGCCTCGCTTGGACTGTCGCGGATGTTTCGCGACGATCTTGAACAGCTGGAGGCAGGGATGCTGCTCTACGATGCGTTTTTCCGATGGTGCCGCGACGCCACCGAGGAGACGCACAACTGGCCAAGCGCGAGCAAGCCATCATGAGCGCCATGCCGTCTGACAAAACGGGGGCTTCGGAGAAAACGGGCGGGATCGTCGAAGCGCCGGAAGCGCCAACCTTCCGCGAAGGCGTAAAGCTCTGGGCGAAAATCGGCCTGCTCAGCTTCGGCGGGCCGGCCGGGCAGATCGCGCTCATGCACAAGGAACTGGTCGAGGAACGGCGTTGGATCGGCGAGCAACGTTTCCTGCATGCGTTGAACTACTGCATGCTGCTGCCCGGCCCTGAAGCCCAGCAACTCGCCATCTATGTCGGCTGGCTGCTGCACCGGACGATCGGCGGCCTGGTCGCCGGCATCCTCTTCGTCGCGCCGGGCGCGCTTGTGATGCTCACCTTGAGCATACTCTATGCGCTGTATGGCGACGCTCCCCTCGTCGAGGCGCTGTTTTTCGGGGTGAAGGCGGCCGTGCTCGCCATCGTGATCGAGGCGATGATCCGGATCGGACGACGTGCCCTCAAGAATCGAGTCATGGTGTCGATCGCGCTCGCCGCCTTCATCGCCATCTATGCATTGAACGTGCCGTTTCCGCTCATCATCTTGCTTGCGGGCCTGGCAGGCTGGATTGGCAACCGTGTTGCGCCGGGCCTCTTTTCCGGCGCGTCGCACGGCAAGGGCGATGCTCCCGACATCAAAGGGGCGGTCGACCTGATGTTCGAGCGCGGCGAACTGGCCCACACCAGGCCGACGCGATGGCATGCGCCGCGCACCATTGCGATCTGGCTGCCGATCTGGCTCGGGCCTGTGCTTCTGATCTGGGCGTTCACCGGATCCGTCAGTGTATGGACTGAGATTGGCGGCTTCTTCAGCGTCATGGCGGTCGTCACCTTCGGCGGCGCCTACGCGGTCCTTGCCTATGTCGCGCAGGCAGCGGTCGAGTCCTTCGGCTGGCTCGCACCCGGTGAAATGGTCGATGGCCTCGGTCTTGCCGAAACCACGCCCGGTCCGCTCATTCTGGTCCTGCAGTTCGTCGGCTTTCTGGCCGCGTTCCGCCAGCCCGGAGCCTTGCACCCCCTGCTTGCCGGATCGCTAGGGGCGATGCTCACCCTGTGGGCCACGTTCACGCCTTGCTTCTTCTGGATATTCCTCGGTGCGCCCTACATCGAAGCCCTGCGCGGCAACAAGGCACTGTCGGCGGCGCTGGGCGCGATCACCGCCGCCGTCGTCGGCGTCATCATGAATCTCGCTCTGTGGTTCGGCTTGCACGTCATTTTCGGCGAGGTGCGCAACATCGGGCTTGGAATGGACGTGCCGGTGCTCTCATCAATCGACTGGGGTGCGGCGCTGCTGTCGTGTGCTGCCATGATCGCCATTCTGAAGCTGAAGATCGGCATGCTGCCGACGCTTGCGGGATCGGCCCTCGCTGGCGTTTTGTTGCTGGCAGCGAGCGGATAGCGGCTGCGTGCGGTCGGCACTTCGCTGCGGTTTCGGGCATTCGGATGAAGGAACATCATGGCGAGACGACGCTCTTCCCTAGGCTTCCTCGGAATGTTCGGCCGTTCAGGCGACCTCAGGCAACTCGACGCCGCGTTGCGTGGCGTCGACCTTCATCCCGCCCTTGTGCCGGAGGGAGCAAAACTCACCATCGTCAATCTGATGAAGGATCACTGGCCCGACGAGCCGCCACCACAAGCCTACCCACCGGTGGCGCAGCTATTTGGCTATTGTATTGCCGGGCCGGAAGCGTTCGAGCAATCCAACGGCCTTCAACATAGGCTGGATGCGGAGCGCCGGCTCGAGGCAGCCCTTGAGGCCGGCGACAGCTTCGATGCGCAAATTATACTGATGACGCTGCATGCCAAGCTGATCAGCAGCGAGGTCGTCGAGCGCTACGGTTTGAGCGCCGACTAGACCATGATCCCGAAAAGTGGAAACCCGGTTTTCGGAAAAGGTCATGGTCAACAGAAGGTAGAGCCCCATCCCGATTTTTGTCGGGATGGATTAGGCTCTGACAGTTTTTTGACGAGAAGCGTCCTCAGCCGCCCATGCCGCTGCGCGGCAGATGGATCAGATTGCCGAAGCGAGCGCGCAGCTTGTCGTCGAGCAGCTTTGGCACATGGCGCGGGAAGCGCTCGGCGAGGATGCGTTTCTTCTCGATGATTGCCCGCTGCAAGATGTCGGGCCTGCCCTTCTCGTTCCACTCCTTCGGCGAAAAGCGATCGCCGACCGCCGGGTAGAAATATTCGGTCTGCATCAGCCGCAGCGTCTGCTCGTTGCCGAGATAGTGACCCGGCCCCTTCAGGCAGACGTCGGCGATGGTGTCTATCGACAGCGACTCATCGGTCACCTCGATGCCGCGCACGCAGCGCAGGCAATGGCCGAGCATGTCGTTGTCGATGATCAGGCTTTCCAGACAGAAGCCGAGCAGCGAGGCGTGCATGCCGGCCGATTCGTAGACGAGGTTGAGGCCTGCAAGACCGGCCATCACATCGGTGATGCCCTTCTCGTAACCGGACTGAATATCGGGCAGTTTCGAATCCGTCATGCCGGCGGCCGAACCACCGGGCAGATCGTAGAATTGCGCCATCTGGGCGCAGGCAGCGGTCAGCACCGCTTGCTCGGCCGAGCCGCCGGACATGGCGCCGGTCCTGAGGTCCGAGACGAACGGCCAGGTGCCGAAGATCGCCGGATGCCCCGGTTTGATGGCGTTGACATAGACAAGGCCGGCGAGCACCTCGGCCACCGCTTGCACCACCGCACCGGCAATCGCCGCCGGCGCCGTGGCACCCGCCTGGCCGGCGGACAGCAGCAGGATCGGAATGCCGCCTTCGACGCAGGCCTCGAGCACGCCGCAAGCGTCCTCGGCGAATTTCATCGGCGGCACGACAAAACAGTTCGAATTGGAGACAAAAGGCCGCGCGCGAAAATTCTCTTCGCCGCCGGCAATCGCGTAGAGCATGTCGAGCGCCGGCTTGACGTTCTCGCGCACCGTGAAGGACGTGCCGACATGCTTCGACGTCCCCATCACACAGGCGTAGAGCGTGTTGAAATCCATGTCGAGCGGATCGGGAATGTCGCGCGGCACCATCGGCCGCTGGAAGAAGTGGATGTTGTCGAGCCCCTCGACGATGCGGGCAGCGTCGTAGATGTCCTGCAGCAGCGACTCCCGGTATTCGCGCTTCTCGACATCGACCAGATGCACCGCGGCACCCGCCGTGCCGTAATGCACGCGCTTGCCCTGGATCAGCATGTCGTGCTTGGGATCCTGGCCATGCAAGGTGAAGTGGCGCGCGGCCTTCTTGATCGTGTCGAGGACAAGCGCGCGGGGAAAGCGAATTCGCCCGTCCTCGCCGAGAGTGGCGCCGGCCTTGGTCAACGCCTCGATGCAGGATGGGATGGCATTGGCGAAGCCGACCGTTTCAAGCAGCGTCAGCACTGCTTCGTTGATGCGCTCGCGGTCGTTTTCGCTGAGCGGCCCGTAACTTCCGCCTTCGAGGCCGGCGCGCACCGGCTTGATGTCGTCGGCAAGTGGCGCCGCACGCATGGCGCGGCGCGCTTCACGCCCGCCGGAACGCCGCGAACGTTGGTCCGAGGGCGTATCCGGCTTCTCAACAGCCACTGACATGGAGGCACTCCACCTTTAGCTGCGAAGCTGGCGGCGGCGGTTGGTCCACCATCGGCCTGCTTCGTCCCCTTATGCCTCGAACTATGCCGTCGGCATTGGCACAGCCTATGAGCCAGACGGTCCCGTCGCATATGCCAGAGCGCTAAAGAACGGTGGCCGGTCCCAGCCCGGACGAGGCATCAAGCCGCCGCCGGCCTGCGCCCGGCCGCCGTTGCCAGTTCGCGGATGCCGGGCTCGATGTGCTGCAGCGCGATCGAGGAGATGCCCAGCCGCATGAAGCGCGACGGCTTTTCGGTGCGGTCGAAGAAGCGGTCGCCAGGCTCGATGATGACGCTGCGCGAGGCAGCGGCCTCGGCCAGCCCGCGCGAGTCGGTGCCGCGCGGTCCCTCGAGCCAGAGCGACGCGCCGCCGGCCGAATCGGTCGAGCGCCACTCCGGCAGGAATGCGGTAATCGCATGGATCAGACGCTTGCGCCGTTCGTCGAAAGCGCTCGATAGCCGCCGCACCAGCGCCTCATGGTGACCAAGCGATAGGAACAGCGCGACGGCGCGCTGGTTGTTGGCCGGCGGATGACGCAGCATGAAGCGGCGTAGCGCGCGAAGCTCGGAGATCAGCCCGGCCGAGGCGACGATGTAGCCGAGCCGCAGACCGGGAGCCAGCGTCTTCGACATCGAGCCGACATAGATGACCCGGCCGGAACGGTCGAGGCTCTTCAGCGCCTGCTGCGGCGCCTCGTCCAGGAGCTGGCTGTCATAGCCGTCCTCGATGATGATCTGGTTGTGGCGGTTGGCGCGCGCCAAAAGGTCCTGCCGGCGCTCCGCCGACAGTGGCACCATGGTCGGGCAATGGTGGCTGGGCGTCACGAAGACGAAGCCGGAATCATTGGGAATAGAAGCGGTTACGATGCCGGAGTGGTCGACCGGGACCGGTGTGACGTCGGCGCCCGCCAGCCGGAAGATCGAGCGTGCGTCGGGATAGCCGGGGTCTTCCATGGCCACTTTGGAGCCCTTGGTCATCAGCAGCGTCGCCAGCATGTAAAGCGCGTTCTGCGCGCCGAGCGTCACGATAATCTCGTCGGGATTGGCGAAGATGCCGCGCCGCGGCAACAGCCGCGCCTGGATCTGCTCGATCAAGAGCGGATCGTCGCGGTCGACCATGTCGGACGCCCAGTTGCGGATCTCGAGCACGGCAAGCGCCATGCGGTTGCACTCGCGCCATTCGGCGGTTGGGAACAGTGCCGGATCGAACTGGCCATAGACGAAGGGGTAGGACGACTTGATCCAGTTGTCGTGCTTGGCCGGCGGCGGCATGTCGCTGGCCGCGATCTGGCGGCGCGCCTTCCAGTCGATCTCGTTGGCCTGGTCTGGCGCCTTCTGATGCGGCCTCGCCGGGGTCGCCAGCACGTCGGGATTGACGAAATGGCCGCGCCGTTCGCGCGCCACCAGGAAACCCTGGTCGACGAGCTGCTGGAAGGCCAGCACCACGGTGCCGCGCGCCACGCCGAGTTTCTCGGCCAGGATCCGGCAGGACGGAAGCGGCATCGAAGCGGCGATCTGCCGGTCGAGGATGGCGGCGACGATCGCTTGACGGATCTGCGCCTGCAGGGTCTGGCCGGAGTCTGCCGAAATCCGGAACAGGCCGGACCATATGGCCGTGTCGTTTCGCTGTGGCATGGGAAATGTTCCTCGATGGCCAGCCTTTTTCATTTGGCTGGACCAGTCGAATGTACCGGTGGCACAAGGCGTTGCGCCAATCAATTTTTCTGATCGTTGGGATTTACGCCAGTGATCCTTCGCTGCGCTGCGGCATCCCCGGGTCACGCACTGCGTCATTCCCGGCGTGACGCAGTGCGTCATCGCTGCGCATTGAAACCAGTGGATTTCGGCTAGATAGTTTGCCGCGACGACACGCGCCGGAAACATCCGGCCTGTTATGTTGGCATCAAAGACTTCGGAGCAAGCCAGTGGATCAATCGTCCTTTCAAAAACAGCTCGACGCCCTGCGCGCTCACCGTGCGGCCAAATCAGGCAGCATGCGCGAGGCTTTCGCTGCTGATCCCCAGCGCTTCGAAAAATTCTCCGCCACCGACGGCGACCTACTGCTCGATTGGTCGAAATGCGCGGTCGATGCGAAGACGATGGATCTGCTTGAGAAGCTGGCGGGAGCCGCCGATCTCGAAGGCCGGCGCGCCGCGATGTTCTCCGGCAAGAAGATCAACGTCACCGAAGGCCGCGCCGTGCTGCACACCGCGCTGCGCAACCTGAACGGCAAGGGCATCGTGCTCGACGGCCAGGACGTGAAGGCGGAAGTCGTCGCCGTGCTCGACGCGATGGGCAGCTTCGCCGATGCCGTGCGCTCCGGCAAGGCGGCCGGCGCCACCGGCAAGAAGATCACCGATATCGTCAACATCGGCATCGGCGGGTCCGACCTTGGCCCGGCCATGGCAACGCTGGCGCTGGCGCCCTATCACGATGGGCCGCGCACGCATTACGTGTCCAACATCGACGGCGCCCATATCCACGACACGCTGAAGGGCCTTTCCGCCGAAACCACGCTGTTCATCATCGCTTCGAAGACCTTCACCACTGTCGAGACGATGACCAATGCCGAGACGGCGCGCGACTGGGTGCAGAAGGCGCTCGGCAAGGAAGCGGTCGGCAAGCATTTCGCCGCCGTCTCGACGGCGCTGGACCTGGTGGCCAAATTCGGCATCGCGTCCGACCGCGTCTTCGGCTTCTGGGACTGGGTCGGCGGCCGCTATTCGGTGTGGGGCGCGATCGGCCTGCCGGTGATGATCGCCGTCGGCCCGAAGAATTTTCGCGCTTTTCTCGATGGCGCTCATGCGATGGACGAGCATTTCCAGACGGCGCCGCTGGCCAGCAACCTGCCGGCGCTGATGGGCTTGATCGGCTGGTGGCATCGGGTGATCTGCAAATACCCCGCCCGCGCCGTCATTCCCTACGACCAGCGCCTGTCCAGGCTGCCGGCCTATCTGCAGCAGCTCGACATGGAATCGAACGGCAAGAGCGTCACCCTCGACGGCGGCGCTGTGACCACGCCGACCGGCCCGCTGGTCTGGGGTGAGCCCGGCACCAATGGCCAGCACGCCTTCTTCCAGCTGCTGCACCAGGGCACCGATTTCATCCCGGTCGAATTCCTAGCCGCGGCAATCGGCCATGAGCCGGGCCTCAAGCACCACCACGATCTGTTGCTCGCCAACTGCCTGGCGCAGTCGGAAGCCTTCATGAAGGGCCGCACGCTTGAGGAAGCACGCGCGCAGATGCTGGCAAAAGGCATGACGCCGGCCGAGGTCGACAGGATCGCCCCGCACCGCGTCTTCTCCGGCAACCGGCCCTCGGTGACGATCCTCTACAGACAACTCGATCCGCATACGTTCGGGCGGCTGATCGCGCTCTATGAGCACCGCGTCTTCGTCGAGGGCACGCTCTTCAACATCAATTCCTTCGACCAATGGGGTGTCGAGCTGGGCAAGGAACTGGCGACCGGGCTGCTGCCTGTCGTGGAAGGCAAGGAGAATGCCGCAAAGCGGGACGCGTCGACCGCTGGGCTGGTGGGACACATCCACCGATTGCGCGGATCGGAGTAAGCAGCTTGGTCGAGATCAAGGGAATATTGTTCGACAAGGACGGCACGCTTGTCGACTTCAATGCGACATGGCTCGGCGTTGCCGATTTCATGGCGATGGATGCGTCGGAGGGCGACCGCTGGAAGGCCGACAGGCTGCTTGCCGCGGCGGGCTACGATTTCGCCACCAAACGCTTCAAGCCCGACTCCATCTTTGCCTCCGGCACCAACATGGATGTCGTCGAGCTTTGGTTTCCGCGCCTGTCCGACGAAGACCAGATGCTTGCCGTCGCCCGCTTCAACGAGATCACCTCCATGCAGGGCTCGGCGATGGCGGTGGCGCTGCCGGGCATCGTCGAGACGCTCGGCGTTCTTCACAGGAAAGCCTATCGGCTCGGCGTCGCCACCAACGATTCGACCACCGGCGCGGAAAAGACATTGCTGACGCTGGGCGTCGCGCAGCTGTTCGACGCCGCCTATGGTTACGACGCGGTGGCCAATCCGAAACCGGCGCCGGATACGATCCTTGCCTTCTGCGACCTGACCGGCCTGAGGCCTGCCGCGATCGCCATGGTCGGCGACAATCGCCACGATCTGGAGATGGCGCGGGCCGGCGGCTGCGGTCTGGCAATCGGCGTGCTCTCCGGCACCGGCACGCGGGAATCACTGTCACAGATCGCCGACGTCATTCTGGATTCGGTTGCCGATCTGCCCGACTTTCTTTCGGCAAGGGTCAAGGAGACGACCTGACTGGCCAACTGACTGGCAAGGCCGGGGGCAAAACTCAAATCAACCTGGGCTTTCCCGCCAATGGTCGAGATGGGTGGAAAGTTGCCGCTGGCTCATCTGCCAGAACGGGCACGTTGCGCCAGAAGCGGACACCCGAAAGGATGGTTGCGAACCGCTAGAGCGGTTCAGCTTTTGATAGAATCGCCGAACCGCTCTAAGTATTTGTTCTTACGCAATTCCGGACGGAAAACCGCTACGCACTTTTCCTGGAATTGCTCCTAGACCCGCAAGCCTGGCTCGGCAGGTCGCGATACATACTCCGGGAACTCCGCGGCGCCTCTGCTCAGGGCCTTCACCATGAGAAGACCATCATCAAAGAAGCCGTTTCGAGCGTAAAACTGGCGCGTGCGTTCCTTGCCAAGCACCATGGCAATACGGAAGACAGCGCATCCAGTCCGCTCGCCCTCCGCCTCGATCCACGCCATCAGCTTGGTGCCTGTGCCAAGGCTGCGTAGCGTCGTGTCGACCACCACGTGGTCGGCTTCGATGTACTTCCCGCACCAAATCTGAATGCCCGTCCAGAAGCCGGAGAGACCCACCAGCCGATCGCCGATATAAGCCGCGATGCAGCGGTAATTGCCCTGAGCGAGGATCGCCGAGAGTCGTTCACGAAACGCGGCTTCGTCTAGATGCGAGTTGCCCTGCCGGAACACTGGATAGATCGACAGCATCTCATCGAGCCCATTGAGTTCACGAATTGTCACCTCGTCGGTCACGACAGCCCTCCTCCCCTGTCGTTCCACTCTGCGGTCGATTCCGGCCGCGGTCCAGTGGGATCTTCCAATCAGGGATTGAGCCAGTCACTGCTCAGGGTCAGATCGGTCATGCGATCCTTCGAAACTGAACGACCGCAATGGCGCGATCCCGCTCATTCAGAGTGATGGGGTTTCGATCTAGCGCTAGCGATCTTCAGGCTCGAAGCGAAAGACGCCGCTCGGCTTGCTCGCGGCACCCTTCGCGTCGCCGAAATCCGGCACCCGATATTCGGCGAGCAACCGCAGCCGGGACAGCGGCAAGTCTGTGCGACGGGGATCGCCGACCAGCACCTCGATACCGGCTGCCAGGCAGCGATCGAAAAACGGGGTGACCCGACGAGCAACCTCGCGGCCGTAAAACACATCGCCCGCGAGAACGAGGTCGACCGCAGGTGGCGGCCCCGTGGTGATATCATTGTCGATAACGGTGATCGTGACGCCGTTCGCCATGGCATTGAGGCCGAGCGCAGCAACGCCGTTGCGATCGATCTCGGCGGCGATCACGTCGCTGGCGCCAGCCTTTGCCGCGGCGATGCCGACGAGGCCCGAACCGGCGCCGAGGTCGAGCACGCGGCGACCCACCACCGTCTGCGGCTGGTCGATTATATAGCGGGCGAGCACCGCGCCGCCGGCCCAGGCATAGGCCCAATAGGGTGGCTGCGGCTCGTTGTCGCCGGCTTTCGCTTCTTCTTCCGGCCCCTCCGGCTCGAACCCCTGTCCTTCCGGATCGGCGAGCCGTCTGAGGCCGCTGCCCGGATGAGCCGTGTAAAGCCGGATTTCGGGAAGCGAAGGCACCGGCAGCAGCCGCATGTTCGCCCTGATGAACGCGACCGGGTCAGGGCCGGAACGCGGGTCGACCGCTTCACCACCGGCAAGGCAATCGTCCAAAATCGTGCCTATCCCCGCAACGCCCGCCGCAGGATCTTGCCTACCGGCGTCTTCGGCAGTTCGGTCCGAAACTCGATGTATTTTGGCCGCTTGTAGCCGGTCAGGTTCTCGCGGCAATAGACAGTTAGCACCTCAGCGGTCAGCAACGGGTCCTTCTTGACGACGAACAGCTTCGGCACTTCGCCTGAATGCTCGTCCGGCACGCCGATCGCCGCCACTTCTAGGACGCCCGGATGCAGGGCCACGACTTCCTCGAGTTCGTTCGGATAGACGTTGAAGCCGGACACAAGGATCATGTCCTTCTTGCGATCGACGACCTTGGTGTAGCCGCGCTCGTCCATGAAGCCCATGTCGCCCGACTTGAAGAAACCATCCTTGGTCATCACCTTGGCGGTCTCGTCCGGCCGGTTCCAGTAACCGGCCATCACCTGAGGTCCGCGGATGCAGATCTCTCCGACTTCGCCGAGCGGCAAATCATTGCCGTCGTCATCGCGGATGGCGATCTCGGTGGACGGCAGCGGCAGGCCGATCGTGCCGGTAAAGTTGCCATCGCTGAATGTGTTGGCGGTAGCCACCGGTGAGGTTTCCGAAAGCCCGTAGCCCTCGGTGACCGGGCAGCCGGTGAGCGTCTTCCAGCGTTCGGCGACACCCTTCTGCACCGCCATGCCGCCACCTAGTGTCAGGATCAGCGGCTTGAAGTCGAGTTTGCGGAAATCCTCATTGTTGAGCAGCGCGTTGAACAGCGTGTTGAGGCCCGGAAAGATGTGGATCGGGTATTTGCCGAGTTCCTTGACGAAGCCTGGAATGTCGCGCGGATTGGGAATGAGTATGTTCCGGCCGCCCATTTGCATGCCCATAAACGCGTTCACCGTCAGGGCAAAGATATGATAGAGCGGCAGCGCGCAGATGAAATTGAGATGCGCCGGTTTCGGCTTGACCGTGTAGGCGTCTTCGACCCAAAGCGCGTTCTGCGCGACATTGGCCAGCACGTTGCTGTGCAGCAGCACCGCGCCTTTCGAGATGCCCGTGGTGCCGCCGGTATATTGCAAGAAGGCGATATCGTCGGCTGCGACCTTCACCGGCTTGAAGTTCACGCTGGCGCCTGCCTTCAACGCGGCGTTGAACTTGACATGGCCTGGCAGCGACCAGCCCGGCACCATCTTCTTCACGCGGCGCACGACGAAATTGACGATCGTCCCTTTCAGGCCGCCAAGCATGTCGCCCATCGCCGCGACCACGACATGCTTGACCGCCGTCTTGGCGATCACCGCCTGCAAGGTGTTGGCGAAATTTTCGAGAATGACGATGGCTTGCGCACCGGAATCCTTGAGCTGATGTTCCAGCTCGCGCGGCGTGTAGAGCGGGTTGATATTGACCACGACATAGCCGGCGCGCAGCACTGCCATCATCGCCACCGGATATTGCAGCACGTTCGGCATCATCAGCGCGACGCGCGCGCCTTTCTGCAACCCTGTCGATTGCAGATAGGCGCCGAAGGCGGCCGATTGCCGCTCGACTTCCGCATAGCTGATGGTCTTGCCCATGCAGGTGAAAGCGGGCCTGCCGGCATACTGCTTGCAGACGTCGGCGAGCAGATCGCCGATGGAGCCGAAGGGCAGGGCGCCGATCTCGGCCGGAACGACTTTCGGATAGCTTTTGAGCCAAGGCTTTTCCGGCAATCGAGCGGCAGGCGCTTTCGGCAATCTCCTGGCCGAACCCGGCTTCGACGCCGATGAAGCCGCCGATGAAGCCATTGTCGCTGCCGCCTTCGGCTTGACCGCGGCAACGGCTTTGGTGGGCGGCGATTTTGGCTTGTCGGGGCTGGCCGGTTTTGCGGCAGCTTTGGCCTTCGCTTTCGCTGGTGCCGTCGTCCTTGGTGTTTTTGCCACCTGTCCCTCCCTCGGTTGTTCTTATTGTCTCTGCTTGCCCGCCGCGTCGTCTCCGAATGACAGAGACGTCCCTCCGCTGTTGCCGGCATCCAGGAAATCCAACATGCCATCTATGTATTGCGACTATCGGCAGCCGTGCAAGTCTGCCCCTGCGGCAAGACGGGAAGAAAACCTTCCGCGCCAACGACAGGCCGAAGGTCGCGGTTCCTTGCTATCGGCCGCGTTAAAGATAATAAAAAAATGCAATCGTTAATAATGCCGTGATCGGCTGAAATTGACATTTAATTCTCGCTTTTTATGAAAGTGAAGAATTAAATTCTGCTTCCCATGGGGTAAGCAAACGGGGTGTTCCAAAGGCGGAAAAACGATGCTTATATGCGCGCTTCGCGAGCCTGAAGAGGGGCTTGGAAGAACATCAGGGAGTCCTCCATGAAAAAGAAACTGACTTTTGCGGCCGCGTTGCTGGCCGCAAGCGTCCTCGGCGGCATGGCCAATGCGAAGCAATTGGTCTACTGCTCGGAGGCGTCGCCGGCCGGCTTCGACCCATCGCCGTGGAGCGGTGGCAACGACTTCGACGCGTCGTCGCGCACTATCTATTCGCGCCTGGTCGAGTTCGAACACGGCAAGACCACCATCGCGCCCGGCCTCGCCGAGAGCTGGACGGTTTCCGACGACGGTCTCGAATACACGTTCAAGCTTCGGCCCGGCGTGAAGTTCCAGACCACCGACTATTTCACGCCGACGCGCGACCTCAATGCCGACGACGTGATCTTCTCCTTCGAACGCCAGTGGAAGAAGGAAAGCCCGTGGTTCAGCTATCTGGAAGGCACCGGCTGGGAATATTTCACTGGCATGGGCTTCCCGGATCTTCTCAAGGAAATCGTCAAGGTTGACGACCTGACGGTGAAGTTCGTGCTGAACAAGCCTGAAGTCGCTTTCCTGCCGGACCTCGGCATGGATTTCGCATCGATCGTCTCCAAGGAATATGCCGACCAGCTCGACAAGGCCGGCACCAGGCAGCAATTCACCCAGAAGCCGATCGGCACCGGTCCGTTCCAGTTCGTCGACTACCAGGTCGATGCGGTCGTGCGCTATGCGGCATGGGACGGCTATTATGGCGGCCGCCAGAAGATCGACGATTTGATCTTCGCCATCACGACCGATCCGGCCGTGCGCGCGCAGAAGCTGAAGGCAGGCGAATGCGATATCATGTCGTACCCGGCGCCGGCCGACATCGCCGGCCTGCAGGCTGACCCAAACCTCAAGGTCGACGAGCAGGAAGGCCTGAACATCGGCTACATGGCCTACAACACCACGCTGCCGCCCTTCGACAAGGTCGAGGTCCGCAAGGCCCTCAACATGGCCGTCAATAAGCAGGCCATTCTCGATGCGGTCTATCAGGGCGCTGGCCAGGCGGCCATCAACCCGATCCCGCCGACGATGTGGTCCTATAACAAGGACATCAAGGACGATCCGTACGATCCGGACGCGGCCAAAAAGATGCTGGCCGACGCCGGCGTCAAGGATCTCTCGATGAAGATCTGGGCAATGCCGGTCAGCCGCCCGTACAATCCGAACGCTCAAAGAGTCGCGGAACTGATCCAGGCCGACTACGCCAAGATCGGCGTCAAGGCCGAGATCGTCAGCTACGAATGGACCGAGTATCGCGAACGCGGCAAGCAGAAGGATCGTGACGGCGCCTTCCAGCTCGGCTGGACCGGCGACAATGGCGATCCGGACAACTTCCTGTTCCTGCTCGGCTGCGATGCCATCGGCCAGTCCAACTATGCGATCTGGTGCAACCAGGAGTTCGAAGCCCTGTTGCAGAAGGGCAAGGCGACCACTGATGTCGCCGAGCGCACCAAGATCTACGAGGAGGCTCAGGTCGTGTTCAAGCGTGAGGCGCCGTGGCTGACCATTGCCCATTCCAAGGTCTTCATGCCGATGAACAAGAAGGTTTCGGGCTTCGTCATGGATCCGCTCGGCATTCATCGGTTTGACGGCGTCGACGTCACCGAGTAACTCCTGAGAAATTGGACGGCGGCGCTGGACTTCCGGCGCCGCCGTTCTATGAAGTAAGATGCTCCGCTATCTCCTCCACAAGCTCGCCCTAATCATCCCGACCGTGTTCGGCATATCGCTGGCGGCGTTCGCTTTCGTCCGGCTTCTGCCGGGCGACCCGATCATGGCCCTGGCAGGCGAGCGTGGCGTCAGCCCCGAACGCTACGCGGAGCTTGTCGAGCGGTTTGGCTATAACAGGCCTTATGTCATCCAGTATCTGGAGTATATCGGCAGGGTCCTGACCGGCGACTTCGGCATATCGATCGCCACCAAGCGGCCGGTGCTCGGTGAATTCCAGGCGCTGTTTCCCGCCACGCTGGAACTGGCGACGATCGCGCTGATCATCGCCGTGCTCATAGGCATCCCCGCCGGCATCTTCGCCGCGGTCAAGCGCGGATCATGGTTCGACCAGGCGACGATGGGCGTGGCGCTGACCGGCTATTCGATGCCGATCTTTTGGTGGGGGCTGCTGCTCATCATATTCTTCTCCGGCTATCTCGGCTGGACACCGGTTTCCGGCCGCATTGGCCTTCAATATTTCTTCAAGCCGACAACGGGGTTCATGCTGATCGACAGCCTGATCTCCGGCAAGAGCGGCGCTTTCAGGTCCGCCGCCAGTCATCTGGTCCTGCCGGCGATCGTGCTGGCGACGATTCCACTCGCCGTCATAGCGCGCCAGACGCGGTCGGCGATGCTGGAGGTGCTGGGCGAGGACTATGTCCGCACCGCCCGCGCCAAGGGCCTGGCGCCGCGCCGCGTCATCGGGCTCCACGCTTTTCGCAACGCGCTGATCCCTGTCGTCACCACCATCGGCCTGCAGGTCGGCACGCTGATGGCCGGCGCCATCCTGACCGAAACGATCTTTTCCTGGCCCGGCATCGGCAAGTGGATGATCGACGCGATCGCCAAGCGCGACTATGTCGTCGTCCAGAGCGGCTTGCTGATCATCGCGCTGATCGTCATGGCAGTGAACCTGATCGTCGACGTGCTCTACGCCGTCATCAACCCACGTATCCGGGTGCAGTGAGATGACCGACCAAACCACGGCAGAAGCCACCGCCGCCTCCATTCCGACCGGCGGTCGGCAACGTGCCTTCACCGAGTTCTGGCATTACTACTCGATGAACACCGGCGCCGTCATCGGCCTGGTCGTGTTCTCGGCTCTGGTGCTGATCGCGATTTTCGCGCCGCTGGTCGCGCCGCATTCGCCTGACGAGCAGTTTCGCGATGCGCTGCTGACGCCGCCGGTCTGGCAGGAGGGCGGCAAATCGATGTTTCTTCTGGGCACCGACGCTGTTGGCCGCGACATGCTTTCGCGGCTGATTTTCGGGGCGCGGTTCTCGCTGTTCATCGGTCTGGTCGTCGTGGTTTTCTCGCTGACCAGCGGCATCATCCTCGGCGTGCTCGCCGGCTATTTCCGCGGCTGGGTCGATACGCTGATCATGCGCGTCATGGACGTCATTCTGGCCTTCCCGTCGCTGCTTCTTGCTCTGGTTCTGGTGGCGATCCTCGGACCTGGCCTGTTCAACGCCATGCTGGCGATCGCGCTGGTGCTGCAGCCGCATTTCGCGCGGCTCACGCGCGCGGCGGTAATGGCCGAAAAGAACCGTGAGTATGTGATCTCCGCCAAGGTGGCCGGTGCCAGTCATCTCAGGCTGATGGTGAAGACGATCTTGCCGAACTGCATGGCACCGCTGATCGTGCAGGCGACGCTGTCCTTCTCCAACGCCATTCTCGAGGCCGCGGCTCTCGGCTTCCTCGGCGTCGGCGCGCAGCCGCCGACCCCGGAATGGGGCACGATGCTGGCCACGGCACGCGAGTTCATCCTGCGCGCGCCATGGGTGGTGACCTTCCCCGGCCTCGCCATCCTCATTACCGTGCTTGCCATCAACCTGATCGGCGATGGCCTGCGCGATGCCTTCGACCCCAAGCTGAAGAGGTCGTGATCATGCCTCTTCTCGAAATCAAGAACCTTACGGTCTCTTTCGATACTGCCGCCGGACCGTTCATGGCGGTGCAAGGCATCGACCTGTCGATCGAGCCGCGCGAGGTGTTGGCGATCGTCGGTGAATCCGGCTCCGGCAAATCGGTGGCGATGTTGGCGGTGATGGGGCTTTTGCCGAATACGGCGACGGTGAAGGCCGACCGCATGGCGTTCGACGGTATCGACCTGCTTGAGCTCAGTCCGTCCGAGCGCCGCAAGATCGTCGGCAAGGACATCTCGATGATCTTCCAGGAGCCGATCGCCAGTCTCAATCCATGCTTCACCGCCGGCTTCCAGATCGAGGAGGTGCTGCGCTTCCATATGGGCATGGACCGCGCCCAGCGCCGGGCCCGCGCCATCGAGCTGATGAAGCTGGTCGGCATTGCCGATCCGGAAGAGCGGCTGAATTCGTTCCCGCACCAGATGTCGGGCGGCCAGTGCCAGCGGGTCATGATCGCCATCGCCATCGCCTGCAATCCGAAGCTGTTGATCGCCGACGAGCCGACCACCGCGCTCGACGTCACCATCCAGAAGCAGATCCTTGACCTCTTGGTCGGTCTGCAGGCCAAATACGGCATGGGCTTGATCATGATCACCCACAATATGGGCGTCGTGGCCGAGACCGCCGACCGCGTGATCGTCCAGTACAAGGGCCGCAAGATGGAAGAGGCCGACGTTCTGTCGCTATTCGAGCAGCCGAAGAGCAACTATACCCGCGCGCTCCTGTCGGCGCTGCCGGAGAACGCCGTCGGCGACCGGCTGCCGACCATTTCCGACATGCTGTTTGAACCAGCCCCCTCGGCTGCGGGAACCGGGTCTGCAACGGGAGCCGCGTCATGAGCGTGACGGTTCTCGAAGGCAAGAACATCGTGCGCGACTATCATGTCGGGGGCGGCCTGTTTCGTCCCTCGCGCACGGTTCACGCGGTCAAGGGCGTCTCGTTCAGCGTCGACAAGGGCAAGACGCTCGCCATCGTCGGCGAAAGCGGCTGCGGCAAGTCAACGCTCGCTCGCATCATCACGCTGATCGATCCGGCCACGGCGGGTGAGCTCTTCATCGACGGCAAAAAGGTCGATATCGCCAAGGATGGGCTGTCGAAGGAGATGCGCCGCAAGGTGCAGATCGTCTTCCAGAACCCGTACGGTTCGCTCAATCCGCGCCAGAAGATCGGCGACGTGCTGGGCGAGCCGCTGCTCATCAACACCGACACGCCGGCCAACGAACGGCGCGATCTCGCCATGAGGATGCTGAAGAAGGTCGGCCTCGGACCGGAGCATTACAACCGTTACCCGCACATGTTTTCGGGCGGCCAGCGCCAGCGCATCGCCATTGCCCGCGCGCTGATGCTCAATCCGAGCCTTTTGGTGCTCGACGAGCCGGTCTCGGCGCTCGACCTGTCGGTGCAGGCGCAGGTGCTCAACCTGCTCGCCGACCTGCAGGACGAGTTCAAGCTTACCTATGTCTTCATCAGCCACGACCTGTCGGTGGTGCGCTACATCGCCGACGACGTGATGGTCATGTATTACGGCGAGGCCGTCGAATACGGCTCGCGCGACGAGGTCTTTGCCGACCCCAAGCACAGCTACACCAAGACGCTGTTCGCCGCCACGCCGCGCGCCGACGTCGCCAGCATCAAGGCGCGGCTGGCGAAGAAGAAGGCTGCCTGACGCCGCAATCGCGGCACCCCAGCGTATTTCGACGCCGATCAGGACAGCCGGGCGATGACGACGCGCAACACCTCGCCGAAGCGCCGGACTTCCTCGACAGTGTTGTAATGGACCAGCGAGGCGCGGATGGCGCCGCTGTCCATGCTGAGGTTCAGGCGCTTCATCAGCCGCGGCGCATACATGTGACCGTCGCGGATGCCGATCTGCATCTCGGCCATGGCCTCGACGATCATTTGCGGCGACAGCGTGCCGATGTTGAAGCAGAAGGTCGGCACGCGCTCGTTGAGGCGGGCTTCGTCGGCGACGCCATAGATCGTCGCGCCGCAATCCTTGAGCACGCCGAGCATTTCGCGCGCCAGCATCAGCTCATAGTCGCGGATGGCGTTCATGCCGGCGACGAGGTTGTCACGCCGCGACCGGTTGTTCGCTGGCGCAAAATTGCGGCCGATCGATTCGAGATAGCGCACCGCGGCATCCATGCCGGAGACGTTCTCGTAAATGAAGGTGCCGGCCTCGACCTTGTAGGGCGGCTCGTCGGGAATGAAATCCTCGCGGAAAGTCGGCAGCCGCCTCAGCGTCTCGAAGCGGCCCCACAGGAAGCCCATATGCGGCGAGAAATTCTTGTAGCCGGAGCAGACCAGATAGTCGCAATCCCAGGCCTGCACGTCGATCAGCCCGTGCGGCCCGTAATGCACGCAGTCGAGGAACACTTCGGCACCCGCCGCATGCGCAATATCAGCCACTGAAGCGACATCAACGATCGAGCCGATCGAATGCGCGGTGACGGTGCAGGCGACAAGCCGGGTGCGGTCGGAGACCAGCGGGCGAAGGTCGTCGACATGGAGATTGCCGTCCTCGCGCATCCGCCACCATTTGAACTTGGCGCCGGCGGACTCTAGCGCAAGCCAGGTGGCGATGTTGGCGTCGTGATCCATGTCGGTGATGACGATCTCGTCACGCTCCTGAAGCATCTGGCCGATGCCGAGACTGACGAGGCGGATGAACGAGGTGGCGTTCATGCCGAAACAGATTTCCGCAGGACTATAGGCATTGATCAGCAGCGCCACGCTTTCACGCGCGTCGGCGATCGCTTGATCGACGGTGACGCTGCGGCCGTAGCGGCCGCCGCGCTGCACATTATGCGCGACCAGATGATTGGTCACCGCGTCGAGCACGCTTTGCGGGATCTGCGCCCCGGCCGCATTATCCATGAAGATAAAGTTGCCGGCCTGCCGCAGGGCTGGAAACATGGCGCGGATCGTGTCGACCGGGAAGGCTGCGGAGACGTCGCTCGCATTGTGGGTCTGATGCTTGTTCAAGATGGTCTCCTGCGAAGTGCCTGACAGATGGGGGAGCGAGAATTGACAGATGGGAAACTGGCGACGTCAGCGGGTCTTTTCGGTTTTGAAGCGGCGTTCCAGCAGGCTGACGAGGCGGACCATCGGCCAGAGAAAGAGGAGATAGACCAGCGCCGCGCCGATCAACGGCGAGGGGTTGGCGTAGAGCGACTGCGCGTTCGTCGCTTCCTTCAGCAATTCGGGCAGCGCCACGGTGGAGGCGAGCGAAGTGTCCTTGAACATCGAGACGCAGTTGCTGGTCATCGGCGGAATGACCACGCGGATCGCCTGCGGCAGCACCACCTTGCGCAAGGTCAGCAAAAACGGCAGGCCGAGCGCCTGCGCCGCCTCGAACTGGCCGCGCGGAATGCTTTCTATGCCGGACCGGAACACCTCGGCCGAATAAGCCGCCATGATGATGGCGAATGCCGTCACCGCGGAGGTCCAGGACGACAGGCGTATGCCGAGGAACGGCAGCGCGTAGTAGATCAGGATCAGCACGACCAGCACCGGCATCGCCCGGAAAATATCGATATAGCCGACCGCCAACAGCCGCAGCGGCTTTGGCGCGTAGAGCCGCATCAGACTGATCGCCAGGCCGACGGGGATACCGATGCCGATGCTCAACAGCCCGAGCAGCAGCGTGTTCAGAAAGCCGCGCAGCAACGCCGGCAGGCTGGAGATCATGACATCGGCGTTGAAGAAGGTTTCGATCAGCGACATGGGGAGCATTCCCGAAAGATTTGGCGTCCCGCGACGCTAAAGCATGACTCCGAAACCCCGAAATCGGCTTCGGAGCGGATCATGCGTGAAAGAAGGGCTACGGCGTCCGTTGCGCGTCCAGCAGGGGCGCAACGCTATCCCATGAAATTGTGCCGGCGTGCAAAGCCGGCACAATTTCAGCGGCTGCCGCTCAGGCCTTCGGCATCGGCATTTCCTTGACGGTCGAAGAGTCGGCGGGTGCATCGCTGCCGAACCACTTCTTGTGGATCGCGGCCAGCGTGCCGTCCTTCTTCATCGCGGTCAGCGCGTCGTTCAGCTTGCCGAGCAACGGGTGATCCTTGGCCATCATCAGGCCGTACTGCTCGCCGGTCTTGATACGCTCTTTCACGGCGAGATCCTTCATCCTGGTGAAGGAGTATTCGAGGCCCGGAATGTCGCTGACCGCGGCGTCGACGCGACCGGCGCTGAGATCGAGCAGCAGGTTCTGCTGCGTGTCGTAACCCTTTACCTCGCTGAACCCGCCGGCCTCCTGGTGCTGCTTGGTCCAGGCTTCCCCGGTCGAGCCGGACAGCACGCCGATGATCTTGCCCTTGAGGTCGGCCTCGGCCTTGATCGGGCTGTCGGCCTTGGCGGCGATACCCATGTCGGAATCATAATAGGGCTGCGAGAACGCCTGCGACTTCAGCCGCTCAGGCGTGATCGTGATCGACGAGATGGCGACGTCTATGCGCTTCGACGTGGTGGCGGCGAACAGGGCCTGAAATCCGAGATCGGCAATTTCCGTGGTCATGCCGATGCGCTTGGCCGCCTCGTTGACGATGTCGACTTCAAAACCTTCGAAGGTGCCGCTCTCGTTCTTGTATTCGAAGGGCGGATTGGTCGGATAGGCGCCGACATTCAGCGTCTCTTGGGCATAGGCGGTGGCTGGGCCGGCGGCGATGCCGAAGGCGGCAGCGAGAAGAAGCAGATTACGGCGAGTGAAGCTCATTTTCGTTCCCTCTGGTTCGGCCACTCCCTGTGGCGCTTTTCACTTCCGCCCCTTTCAGCGCCGTATTTTCCGGACACTGCAGGCGAGGCGGCGCCTGAAGTCAGGACGCGCGGCGTTGCCGCGAGCCGATCAACTGTTGCAGACGCTCCAGCAAGGCATTCACCGCGTCGTCCGTGGTGACCATGCCGGGCGACAGCCTGAGCGTCGCGCCGCGCGCGTCGCAGTAAAGTCGCTCACTGCGCAGCGTCGACACTGTCTTCACCGGGTCGACGCCTTGCGGCAAGGTCAGCATGACGCTGCCGCCGCGCCGGTCTGGATCGAGCGGCGAGCGGACCGTCCAGCCATTGTCCAGCGCACAGGCGATAATGCGCTCGGCCATGCCGGCGTTCTGCGCGCGGATCGCGTCGACGCCCGTTTCGGCCACCCATTCGAGGCCGGGCAGCGATGCGACGCTGGCCAGGATGGCCGGCGTGCCATGGTCGAAACGGCGTGCATCGTCGGCATAAGTGAAGCTGTCGAGATCCCACGAAAATGGGTTTGGCTGGCTGAACCAGCCGCGAAGCTCAGGCCGGCAGACGGACAGCAGTTCGGGCGTCACCTGCAGGACGCCGGCGCCCGAAGTGCCGCACAGCCATTTCAGCGAGGTCGAGACGACGAAATCGACCGGCGTCTTCGCAATCGAGAAGGGCGTAACGCCGACCCCTTGCGTGATGTCGACACCGACGATGGTGCCCATCTCCCGGCCATGCGCGGCGAGCCGCGCCAAGTCGCAGCGATGCGAGGCCGTCGAGGTGACGAAGGTCAGCAAGGCCAGGCCGACATCGTCCTGCCAACGGGCGATGAAATCGTCGTCGCGCACCCAGCTCTCGCCGGGCCGCAGCGGCACTGTATCGAGCACGAAGTTGAAGCGCTCGGCCAGACCAGCGAGCAGGAAATGCAGGCTCGGAAAACAATCGGCCGCAACCAGCAGGCGCTTTCCTGCCAGGCGCTCGGACGGCAAAGCGCCGATCAGGCTGTAGAGCGCTGACGTGACGTTCTCGGCGGTGGTCAGTGTTCCCTGTGGCGCATCGATCAGCGCGCCCCAGGCATCGATGAAGCGCTGCCGCGCGGCCAGGCCCGCCGGCCACTGGCCGTCATCTTCCGCCGACCAGATGTCCGAGAATTCCGACAGGGCAGCAGCCATGCGCTCCGCCTTGCCGGGAAACGTCCCGATCGAATGGTAGAGAAAATAACCAGACACTGCGTTTTTTTACTCCCTGTGATCATGTGATCACAAAAGGGAATACGGATCAATCGTTGCCCGCGAAGAAATGCGATTCAATAGCGAAGATCGGGACGATTTTTCCGGCCACGAGCGGTCGTGGGTCGGCACTTTCCGGCGTCGATCTTGCGTTCAACCCGCAGCGAAGATTCAGGAGGCCTTGCCGAATCCAGCGAACTCGACCGGCCTAGTTTCCGGCACGTCGGGGCAGATCGCGCGCAGCGTCTCTTGCGTCGTCCTGATGTCGGCAACCACCTCTTCGCGGGCGCGGGCAAAATCGCGATCTTTCAGTGCTGCGATGATCGCCGTGTGCCGCCCCGACGGCTCCATCGTGCCTGCTCGCATCAAAGGCGCGACATGGTTGGACAGCAGCCGCATATAGGGGCCGAAGCGCAGCCATAGCGTCTCGATCAACTGAAACAGCACGTCGGAGCCGGAGGCACGGTAGATGGTGAAGTGGAACTGCTGGTTCTTGGCGATCAGCTCGTAGATGCTGCCATTGCGCCCGATCGCCTGCTGGTCGGCGGTGATCTTCTCCAATGTGGCTATATTGGAAGCGGTCAGGCGCGGCGCCCCGAGTTCGGCCGCCAGCCCTTCGACGGCGACGCGCGCCCGGCAGAGGTCGTCGAGCCGCGCGCGGGTGACGACCGGCACGCAGGCCGAGCCGTTCTGCGATATCTCCAGCGCGTTCTCGGCGGCGAGCCGCCGCAAGGCCTCGCGCACCGGCATGTTCGAGGTACCGAAGGCTTCGGCCAGCGAGGCAATGGTCAGCACCTGGGCCGGATCGAAGCTGCCGACCATCAAGGCATGCCGAAGCTGCTGGTAGACGCCGTCCTGGACGGTCACGCGTCCCGATACAGGTTCAAATCCCAGAGCCACGATTTTTGGTTTCCTTGGGTTTCGACAGAAGCTATGTGCAAACGGCAGGCGATCGGGCCAGCCGGCGCGGATGTGATCATCTGATCACAAATTGCAGATACAGCCAAGCTGTCTGAGTGCACGCTGGGACAATCTCTCTCAGCCCCTCTGTTCCGTGAAGAAACTGGGGAGAAGAATGGCGCCAGCGTTGCGGCTCTCCCTTCTCCCCTTGTGGGAGAAGGTGGCCGAGCGAAGCTCGGTCGGATGAGGGGTGTTCCAGCTTGGCATCGACCGCGCTCCGTCCAACACCCCTCAACCGTCTTGGCGCTACGCGCCGATCCACCTTCTTCCACAAGGGGAGAAGGGAAGCACGCCGGCGTCAGTCCGGGATCACCGCTGTCGCCTGGATTTCCACCTTGGCGCGATCCTCGACCAGCGCCATGACTTGCATGGCGGCCATGGCCGGAAAATGCCGGCCGATGACCTCGCGATAGGCCTCACCGATCCCTTTGAGGTTGGCCAGATACTCGGCCTTATCGGTAAAGTACCAGGTCATCGAGGTGATATGCTCAGGCCTGGCGCCAGCCTCGGCGAGCACGGCGACGATGTTGGCAAGCGTCTGGCGCACCTGGCCGACAAAATCATCGGTTTCGAATTGGCCTTGCCCGTTCCAGCCGACCTGGCCGCCGATGAAGATCAGCTGCCCGCGTGCGGCGACGCCATTGGCGTAGCCGACCGGTTTCGCCCAGCCTTCCGGCTGCAAGATGGTGTGCATATCAAGCCTCCCGATATTCAAAATCCGGTCGCAATGTTGAAAATTCGAAACCAGCTCACCCAATTTTCCGTCGCAAGCTCGGCCTCAGGCCGCTCCCATCACTTGCCTGGCGATGACCACCTTCTGCACGTCGGACGCGCCCTCGTAGATGCGGAGCGCACGGATCTCGCGATACAGGCTTTCGACGATGTGGCCCTTGCGGACGCCGTCGCCGCCGTGCAGTTGCACGGCCTTGTCGATGACCTCCTGCGCCTTGTCGGTGGCGAACAGCTTAGCCATCGCCGCTTCCCGGGTGACACGGGTGGCGCCCATGTCCTTGGTCCAGGCGGCGCGGTAGACCAGCAAGGCGGCGGCATCGACGTCCAGCGCCATGTCGGCGATGTGACCCTGCACCATTTGCAGCTCGACCATCGCAGCGCCGAACAGTTTGCGCTCGGCCACTCTTTTGATGCTTTCGTCCAGCGCGCGCCGGGCAAAGCCGAGTGCCGCCGCGCCGACCGTCGAGCGGAACACGTCGAGCACCGACATGGCGATGCGGAAACCGTCGCCTGGCTTGCCGATCAATGCCGAGGCCGGAACGCGGACATTGTCGAAGAACAATCGTGCCAGCGGATGCGGGGCGATCACCTCCAGCCGCTCGGCGATCGTCAGGCCCTTGGTGTCTGCAGGCACGATGAACGCCGAAAGCCCCTTGGCGCCGGGCGCCTCGCCGGTGCGGGCAAAAACGACGTAGAGATCGGCAATGCCACCATTGGAGATCCAGGTCTTTTCACCTGACAGCACATAGTCGTCGCCGTCACGCGTCGCCGTCATCTCCATGTTGGCAACGTCCGATCCGGAGCGCGGCTCCGATAGCGCAAAGGCGGAAATTGTTTTGCCGGCACGTGTCTTCGCCAGCCAGCGCTGCTGCTCGGGCGTGCCGAACAGGCTGAGCGCGCCGGTGCCGAGCCCTTGCATGGCGAAGGCAAAGTCGGCCAGCCCGTCATTCCGGGCCAGCGTCTCGCGCGTCAGGCACAGCGTGCGCACATCGAGCGGTCCCGGATTGTCCACATCGAGCGCTGTCGGCTTCAGCCAGCCGTCGTTGCCGAGCTTCGCCACCAGCTCGCGGCAGGCGGCATCGACATCGTGGTGCGCGACCGGCAGGTTCTTCGCGCACCACGCGTCCAGCCGCTCGGCCAGCTCGCGGTGTCGGTTCTCGAAGAACGGCCAATTGAGGAAGGACCGGTCAGGCATTTCTGCCTCCACTGTGCTTCGGGCCTTGCACTCCACGGCGCCCCCCTCTGTCCTGCCGGACATCTCCCCCACGAGGGGGGAGATTGGCTGTCGCGGGCGCTTTCGGCAATTTCCAGCGTTGCAAAAAGAGGCGAGGCAATGGAACTGCCAATCTCCCCCCAAGTGGGGGAGATGTCCGGCAGGACAGAGGGGGGCGCTGTCCCGCCAGCGTATCCATTGAAACAACCATCCTAATTCCCCTCGAACACCGGCTTCTGCTTGCCAACAAAAGCCTCGTACGCCCGCTTGAAATCGCCGGTCTGCATGCAGATCGCCTGCGCCTGCGCTTCCGCTTCGATCGCCTGGTCGAGGCCCATCGACCACTCCTGGTTCAACTGCGTCTTGGTGATCCCGTGAGCGAAGGTTGGGCCGGAAACGATGCGCGCGGCCGTGTCGAGTGCGTCGGCTTCAAGTGCTGCGGTATCGACCAGCCGGTTGTAGAAACCCCAGCGCTCGCCCTCCGCCGCACTCATCGTGCGGCCGGTGTAGAGCAGCTCGGCGGCGCGGCCTTGGCCGATGATACGCGGCAGGATCGCGCAGGCGCCCATGTCGCAGCCGGCTAGGCCGACGCGGGTGAACAGGAAGGCCGTCTTGGCTTCAGGCGAGGCGATGCGGATATCGGACGCCATGGCGATGATGGCGCCGGCGCCCACCGCCACGCCGTCGACCGCCGCAATGATGGGCTTGCCGCAATTCAGCATCGCCTTGACGAAATCGCCGGTCATTCGGGTGAAGGCGAGCAACTCCTTCATGTCCATCTTGACCAGCGGGCCGATGATGTCGTGAACATTGCCGCCGGAGCAGAAATTGCCGCCATTGGGCAGGAACACCACCGCATCGACATCCTCGGCATAGACGAGGTCGCGAAAGATATCGCGCAGCTCGGCATAGCTTTCGAAGGTCAGCGGGTTCTTGCGCTCCGGCCGGTCGAGCCGGATCTTTGCGATCTTGCCTTCGACCTGCCAGAGGAAATGCTTCGGCTTGCGGCCGGCCATTTTTGTCATTCCCGTCCCTCCCAGTTGCTGCGGAAGGAGTTCAGCATGCCGGTCAGCCGGCGCGCCTCGTCCTCGCTCACATTGCCGAGCAGCTCGCCGATCCAGCTTTCATGCGCGGCGGCAATCACACTGAAGGCTTTCGACCCTACTTCGGTCAACCGCACCATCGAGGTGCGGCGGTCGCCATTGCGCCGGGCGCGGGCGACCAGCCCTTCAGAGACCAGCCGGTCGACGATGCCGGTCACATTGCCGTTGGAGACCAGAAGGAAACGCGACAGGTCGCTCATCAGCATGCCTTCCGGCACGCGGTAGAGTGCGGCCATCACGTCGAAGCGCGGCAGCGTCGTGTTGAACTCCTGCCGCAGGCGCTCGCGCAATTCGGCCTCGATGCTGCGCGAGGCGCGCAGCAGCCGAACCCACAGCCGCAGGCGATCCTTGCCGGGTCCGGATGGCGCGGGCAGGGGACCGGCTACCATGTCTCGCCTCCCGATATCGAGATTGTTTGCCCGGTGATCGATTGGGCAGCATCGCCGCACAGCCACAGCACCGCGGCTGCAACCTCTTCCGGCTGGATGAAGCGGCCTTGCGGGTTGGTCGAGGCAAGGCTCGCCCTTGCTTCTTCGGCCGAGCGGCCGGTCTTTTCGACGATGCGCTGGATGGATTCCTCGAGCATCTCGGTTTCGACGAAGCCCGGGCAGACGGCGTTGACCGTCACGCCGGATTTGATGGTCTCGACCGCCAGCGCCCGCATCAGGCCGACGACACCATGCTTGGCGGCAACGTAAGCGGCGACATACGGATAGCCTTTTAGCCCCGCCGTCGAAGCAACGAAGACGATTCGGCCCGCCTTTCGGGCGGCCATGCCGGCCAGCGCCGGCTTCACTGTCAGGAACGCGCCGGTCAGGTTGACGTCGAGCGTGCGCTGCCAGTCCGCGAGCGAGGTCCGCTGTGCCGGGGCGCTGCCGGACATGCCGGCATTGGCGACGACGATATCGATCGGCCCGCGCTCCGCCTCCGCCTGGCTGTATAGCGATGCCATCGCCGCTTCGTCGGTGACGTCCGCAGCGATGCCGAAGATGCGTTCATTTCCCCTGGCGACCTCGGCCAGCGCCGCCTCGCGCCGGCCACAGATGGTCACGTTTATCCCCGCGCCGGCCAGCGCCAGCGCGATGGCGCGGCCGACGCCCGAGCCGCCGCCGGTGACCAACGCGTGCTTGCCCGCGATCATGCGGCAATCCTCGAAACATGGCGCTGCCCCTCACCCTTACCCTCTCCCCGTGAAGAACGGGGAGAGGGTGGCGCCAGCGCTGGAGCGTGTCCCTTCTCCCCGTTCTTCACGGGGAGAAGGTGCCGGCAGGCGGATGAGGGGCAGCGCCCATGTGGAAGCAAGGAAGCGCTCATACTTTCAGCCCCGCGGCCGCGTCGCGTTCGGCCAGCCGGTAGATCTGGTCGCGGCCCGGCAGATAGGGATCCGGCCATTTGACGCCGCGATCGCCGAGCGTGACGGCCGCATGCAACGTCCAGTAGGGGTCGGCGAGATGCGGCCTTGCCATCGCGACGAGATCGGCGCGGCCGGCCATCAGGATCGAATTGACGTGGTCCGGCTCGTAGATGTTGCCGACCGCCATGGTCGCCATGCCGACCTCGTTGCGGATGCGGTCGGAAAACGGCGTCTGGAACATGCGGCCGTACACCGGTCTTGCATCGGCCGAGGTCTGGCCGGCCGACACGTCGCAGATGTCGACGCCGGCCTCATGCAGCAGCCGTGCGATCTCGACCGCATCGGCTGGCGTCACGCCGTCGATGCCGACCCAGTCGTTAGCCGAGATGCGCATTGAAACAGGCTTTTCATCAGGCCACACGGCCCGCACCGCATGGAAGACCTCCAGCGGATAGCGCATGCGGTTTTCGAGAGATCCGCCATAGGCGTCCGTGCGCCGGTTGGTCAGCGGCGTGATGAAGGAGGACAGGAGATAGCCGTGCGCAGCATGGATTTCGAGCATGTCGAAGCCGCAGCGCGCCGCCATCTCGGTCGAGGCGACGAACTGGTCGCGCACCAGATCCATGTCGGCGCGGTCCATCGCCTTCGGCAGCTGGTTCTCAGGCGACCATGCCACCGCTGATGCCGCCATCACAGGCCAGTTGCCTGATGTCAGTGGCACGTCGGTTCCTTGCCAGCCGAGCCGGGTCGAGCCCTTGGCGCCGGAATGGCCGATCTGCGCGCAGATTTTGGCCTCGGTCTCGGTATGGACGAAATCGACCAGCCGTTTCCAGGCGACCTCATGATCGGGTGCGTAGAACCCGGGGCAGCCAGGCGTGATGCGGCCTTCCGGGCTGACGCAGGTCATCTCGATATAGACGAGGCCGGCGCCGCCCTTCGCCCGTTCGGCATAATGGGCGAAGTGCCAGTCGGTCGGGCAGCCGTCGACGGCCTTGTACTGCGCCATCGGCGAGACGACGATGCGGTTGTGCAGCGTCATGTCGCGCAGCCGGAACGGCGCGAACATCGGCGCGCGACGAAGACTGTTGCCGCCGGCGCCCGCCTGGCGCTGGAACCATTCCTCGGCGCCGGCCAGCCATTCGGCATCGCGCAGCCGCAAATTCTCGTGGCTGATGCGCTGCGAGCGGGTCAGCAGCGAATAGTTGAACTGGACCGGGTCGAGGCCGAGATAGCGCTCGACCTCCTCGAACCATTCGAGCGAATTGCGTGCCGCCGACTGCAGCTTCAGCACTTCGGTGCGGCGGGCATCTTCATATTTGCGGAACGCCGCTTCGAGGTCGGGCTCGGAATCGACATAGTCGGCCAGCGCCGCAGCACTTTCCAGCGCCAGCTTGGTGCCGGAGCCGATCGAGAAATGCGCTGATGCCGCCGCGTCGCCCATCAGCGCCAGATTCTTGTAGGACCAGCGTTCGCACAGCACGCGCGGGAAATTGATCCAGGCCGAACCTCTGATGTGGTTGGCATTGGTCATCAGCGCGTGGCCGCCGAGATGCCTGGCGAAGATCCGTTCGCAGACGGCGATCGATTCTTGCTGTGACATCGCGCCAAAGCCGAAGCGCTCCCAGGTCTGCTCGTTGCATTCGACGATGAAGGTCGCGGTTTCACTGTCGAACTGGTAGGCATGCGCCCATACCCAGCCATGCTCCGTCTTCTCGAAGACGAAGGTGAAGGCGTCGTCGAACTTCTGCTGCGTGCCGAGCCAGACGAACTTGCATTTGCGGGTGTCGATATCTGGCTTGAACACGTCGACGAAAGCGCCCCGTGCCTTCGAATTCAACCCGTCGGCGGCGACAACCAGATCGTGGCTCTCCATATAGGGCTTGGGGTCGGCGATATCGGTCTCGAAGACCAGCTTCACGCCAAGCTCACGCGCCCGCCGCTGCAGCAAGGTGAGCAACCGCTTGCGGCCGATGCCGCAGAAGCCGTGGCCGGTCGAGACCGTGCGCACGCCGTCATGGATGACGGCGATGTCGTCCCAATAGGCGAAATGTTTTTTGATCCAGACGGCGCTGACTGGATCGTTCCTGGTCAGGTTGTCGAGCGTTTCGGCCGACAGCACGACGCCCCAGCCGAATGTGTCGTCGGCGCGGTTGCGCTCGAACACTGTCACCTCGTGCGCGGCGTCCCTGAGCTTCATCGAGATGGCAAAGTAGAGGCCGGCTGGTCCGCCGCCGAGAACCGCAACCTTCATGTGTGCGATCTCCTCTTCGCTTTTCTGCGCCTAGTATCGCGCTTGAGGCAAATTATTTCAAGCTTGAAGTTTCATAATTGAAGCGATCTGCCTCGGATGCCCATGGTGTGCCTGCGGGTCAGACCCGCAAGCACGCGCTTGCCCGGATTATTTTTCCGGGCTCTTCGGGCTCCACAGCACCGTCTCCGCGTCCTTTTCATAGGCCATGCCGTTGGGATAGCTGATCGCTTCCAGTTGCAGACCCCAGGGCGCCTGGAAATAGAGGATGGTCTGGCCGGCAGCCGGCCCTTCGGTAACCGGCAGCGGGCCCATCCGCGTCTTCACGCCCTTTTCATCGAGATAGGCTTTCGCGGCAGCGATATCGTCGACATAGAAGGCGATGTGGAAGCCGCCAATGTCGCTGTTGCGGGCCTGCAGGTCTCTCTGGTCCGGCGCGGTGTATTTGAACAGCTCGATATTCGACCCGTGGCCGCAGCGGACCAGGGTGATCTCCTCGATCACCGCCTTGGGGTCGACGCCCAGCAGATCCTGCATGAACGTGCCCTTGTCGTCGGCGAATGGGCCGAAGGACATCGCTTTCTTGCAGCCGACGATCTCGGTGAAGAAGTCCACAGCCTGCTTCATGTCAGGCACCGTAACCCCGGTGTGATCGTGCCCGCGTATGCCGGGAATGGAGCCGGCGTAGGCGGTGCCGATGCTGGCCAGGACGGCGGTGGCAAGCGTAGCGTTTCGGATTGCATTCCTCATGTCAGTCATCCTTCTCGCGGGACGTGGGTGACTTGCCGGGCGCACGCCCGAGGCCCGCTCTTCGGCGTGCGAATGAGATTTGCTGCGAATGATGGTTATGGCCGTTTTCATGCCGGCGCCTTCGCGGTAGGCAGCAGCCAGTCCGCATCGATCTCGGGCAGCGGAATGGCTGATATCAGGTCGCGCGTGTAGGCCTGCTGTGGCTTCTCGAACAAAGCGTCCGTCGCGCTGGCTTCGACGATCGCGCCTTCGCGCATGACGATCACTTGCCGGCACAGCCGCCGGATCACCGACAGGTCGTGGCTGATGAAGGCGACGGTCAGGCCCATTTCGGCTGCAAGCTTTTCCAGCAACGTCAGGATCTGTGCCTGGGTCGACACGTCGAGGCCGGAGACGATCTCGTCGGCCAGCACGAATTTCGGCGACAGCGCGAGCGCCCGGGCAATGCCGACGCGCTGGCGCTGGCCGCCCGACAGTTCGTGACGGTAGCGGCTGGCGAAGCTTTGCGGCAGGCCGACGCGCTGCAATGCCTCCGCGACACGCCCCTTGAGATTGTCGCCAAACCCGTTTTGCCTGAGCGGTGCGGCGATGATGCTGGCAATGGTGCGGCGCGGATTGAGCGACGACATTGGATCCTGGAAGATCATCTGCAAATTGCGGCGCAGCGGCCTGAGCTCGGCCTCCGGCAGATGCGTGATGTCGCGGCCATCGAATGTGATACTGCCGGCGCTCGGCTCCAGCAGGCGCACCAAAGCGCGGCCGAGCGTCGATTTGCCCGATCCGGATTCGCCGACGATGCCGGTCACCGATCCCCTTGGCAGGTCGAAATCCAGCCCTTTCAGGATCTCTACCATCGGCGCCCGGCCGATCAGCGGCTTACGGGTCATATCAGGCAGCGCGACCTTCAGCCCGCGCACGGAAAACAGCGGCTCAGCCATGCGGTCGCCTCCAGGCCTGGTCGGCAGCGGCGATCTCCGAGGCCAGTCCGGCCAATACCGCGTCGTCCACCGGTTTCAGCGAGGCGAACGGGTCGGTGTAGCGCGGTGTCGCCGCCATCAGCGCTCGCGTGTAGGGATGCTGCGGAGCCGCGAACAGCGCTGCCGTCTCGGCTTCCTCCACGACCTTGCCGGCATAAAGAACCGAAACTTTCTGGCTGATCTTGGCGACGACGCCGAGATCATGGGTGACGAACAGGATCGCCGTGCCGTGCTCGCGCTGCAACTGCGCGATCAGGCGCAGGATCTGCTTCTGCACGGTCACGTCGAGCGCCGTTGTCGGCTCGTCGGCGACGATCAGCCTTGGCTCGGCGGCGAAGGCGGCGGCGATCAGCACGCGCTGGCGCATGCCGCCGGAGAGTTCGTGCGGATAGCATTTGAGGACGCGGTCGGGATCGCGGATCTGAACCTCGTCGAGCAACTGGCGGATGCGGGTGTCGGCTCTCTGCCCGCTCCAGCCGAGGATGCGCACCAGCCGGTCGGTCATCTGCGGGCCGATGCGGCGCGATGGGTTGAGCGCGGTCAGTGGATCCTGCGGGATCAGCGCGGTGCGGGCGCCGATCAACGTGCGCCTCGCCTTTGGCTGAAGCCGGCCGAGATCTTCACCTTCGAGCAGCATGTCGCCCTCGACGATGCGAACGCTCAGTGGCAGAACGCCGAGCACCGCCTTGCCGATCATCGTCTTGCCGGCGCCGCTCTCGCCGACCAGCGCGCGAACCTCGCCGGGTTGGACCGAGAGCGAGACCGAGCGCAGCACGCGGGCGCCATTCGGCAGCACGGCGCTGAGGTTACTGATATTGAGGCAAACGCTCGCGCTCATCGCAGCACCGGATCGAAGCGTGCCTTCAGGCCTTCGCCGAACTGGCTGAACGACAGCACCGTCAGGATCAGCGTGACCAGCGGGAACACCAGCACCCACCACGCCTGATGGATCGACAGGCGGCCCTCGGCGATGATGCCGCCCCAGGTCGGATCGTCGGTCGAGATCGACAGATTGACGAAGGACAGGATCGCCTCGACGATGACGGCGATGCCCATTTCCAGTGACAGCAGCGCGACGATCGACGGCACCACATTGGGCAGCACTTCGCGCAGCATGATACCGATGCGGCCGTAGCCGGCGATGCGGGCGTTCTCTACATAATCCATGCGCGCCTGGCCCATGGTCTCGGCGCGGATCACCCGGCAGAAGCGCGTCCAGTCGATGACGGCGATGGCGATGATGACCGAGCTCAAGCCGGTGCCGAGCACGGCGACCAGCAGGATGGCGAACAGCACCGGCGGAAACGCCATCCAGACGTCGACGATGCGCGAGATGATGCGGTCGGCCCAGCCGCCGAAATAGCCGGCGACAAGCCCGAGCGTCGAGCCGACCAGGCAGGCGGCCAAGGCCGCCGCGAAGGCGACTATGAAGGCGATGCGAGCGCCGAAGATCAGCCGTGACAGGAGATCGCGGCCGAGGCTGTCGGTGCCGAGCCAGAAGCCGGGCTCCGCACCACTCATCCAGAAGGGCGGCAGGCGTTCGAACATCAGGTCCTGCGCCAGCGGGTCCTGCGGCGCGACCAGCGGCGCGAAGATCGCCGCCAGCAGCGCCAGCAGCAGCCAGCCGCCGGCCAGCCACAGCCTTGCGCCCGAGCCATGTCTGGAGATGCGGCCGTCATCCATGGCGCAGCCTCGGATTGAGCAGTGCGTACATCATGTCGACAGTGAGGTTGATCAGCACGAACAGCAGGGCGAAGACCAGCACGATGCCTTGGATCAGTGGCAGGTCGCGGTTGATTACGGCGTCGATCGCCATGTTGCCGAGACCCTCATAGGAAAACAGCCGTTCGACGATGACCGTGCCGCCGATCAGAAAGGTGAACTGCACGCCGACCAAAGTCAGCGTCGGCAGGGCGGCATTCTTCAGCGCCTCGCGCAAAATGACCTGCGTTTCCGAAAAGCCCTTCACTCGGGCAAGCACGACGTAGTCGAGATCGAGCACTTCCTTCAGCGACTGCTTCAGCAGCTGCGAGATGATCGCGGCCAGCGGCAACGCCAGGGCCACGGCCGGCATCAGCATGTGCCCGAGCAGGTCCTTGGTCAGGTCGAAGCGCAGCCGCGCAATGCTTTCGAACAGATAAAACTGGGTGACGAAGGGCAGGTCGAGTTGCGGCGAAACCCGGCCAGAAATGTCGAAGATAGGCACCAGCACGCCGAACAAAAGGATCAGCACCAGGCCCCACAGGAAATCGGGAATGGAAAGCGCTGCACCGCTGGCGATGTCGATGCCGGCCTCGACTGCGGTGCCGCGTTCGCGCGCGCCAAGGATCGCGGTCGTGCCGCCGATCGCCAGCGCCATCAAAAGAGCGACGATAGCGAGCTCCAGTGTCGCCGGCAGCCGGTTGAAGACCAGCCCCAGCACGTCCTGTCTGAGCGAGATCGAGGTGCCGAAATCGCCTCTGACAACGCCGGACAGCCAGATGAAGAACTGCTCGACGATGGTCTTGTCGAGCCCATAGAGCGCACGCAACCGGGCGATGTCGGCATCGGTGGCGCCGGGCGGCAGCATCATCGCGATTGGGTCGCCGGGCGCGACGCGAATGACGACGAAAACCACGACGGCGACGCCGAACAGCGTGATCGCCATCGTCAGAAGACGGATCAGGAATCTTTGCAGCAGCATGGTCGCCCGTATGCCTGCGGAAAGGGCGCGCCATCGACGGCGATGGCGCGCTTGGACGCTATGCCGATCTCACGCCGGGGTCATCAGCGCCGGCAGCAGCGCGCCGGATATATGCTGCACGACATTGACGCCCTTGGCATGCACGATCGGCTGCGCATACTGGATCAGTGGCAGCACATAGGCCTGCTCGGCGATGTACTTGTCGACAGCCTTCCAGCCGCCGATGCGCTTGGCCTCGTCTTTCTCGCCCCATAGCGGGTTGATCATGTCGATCAGATCCTGGCTGTCCCACACCGAATGCGGGCTCGGGCCATAGGTGGCAAAGCCGGTCGACGTCGTCGGATCGCCAATGGCGTTGCCCCAATTGTAGAAGGCCGCCGGCGTCAGCTTGTCGGCGGCGCGCAACTCGTAGTGCTTGGCGATCTCGTAGACCTCGATCGTCGCCTCGATGCCGACCTTGCGCCACATGCCGACGATCGCCTGGATCATCTCGTAGTCCTTGGGCTTGAAGCCCTTGGTCGTCTGTATCGTGAACTTGACCGGCTTTTCCGGCGAATAGCCGGAGGCGGCCAGCAATTCCTTGGCTTTTTCTGGATTGTGCTCGACCTTGATCGACGCATCATAGGCGGCGTATTCCGGTGTTTCCAGCGTGTCGATCGGCTGGCCGTAGCCGCGCAGCAGGCGGTCGACCAGCAGCTTCTTGTCGACCGCCATGACGGCAGCCTGGCGGACGTTCTTGTCCAGCATCACGTCGATGTCGTTGAAGAAGATCATGCCGATGTCGGAAACATTCTTGCACGAGCCGGCAAGCCCGTCCTTGGCGATCAGCCGGTCATATTCCTCATAGGGGATTTCGAGCGTCACCTGCGAGGAACCGGACTCGATTTCGGCAACGCGGCTCGCCGCATCGGTGACGAACTTGATCGTCACATTCTCAAAGGCCGGCTTGCCGCCCCAATAGTTCGGATTGGCCTTCAGCCGCAGGAAGGCGTTGCGCTCGAATTTGTCGACCATATAGGGGCCGGTGCCGATCGGGGCTTTCTCGAAGCCCTCGGCGCCGACCTTTTCATAATAGGCCTTCGGCATGATGTAGCCGGTCAGGAACGACATCCACTTGAAATAGACCGGGTCGAACTGCACCACGTCGCCGGTGATTTTGTTGCCGTCGATCTTGAAATTGTTGACGTTCTTCCAGACGAATTGGATCGGGTTGCCGGTCTTTTCGTCGCCCGCCCGCTGCAGCGACCAGACCACGTCCTCGGCCGTGAACGGCGAGCCGTCATGCCAGGTGACGCCGTCGCGCACCGTCATCATGATCTTGGTGCGGTCGTCATTCCAGCCCCATTCGGTGAGCAGGCCCGGCCCGAAGGACAGGTCCGGCTTCTGCGGGATGAACTGGTCGAACACCGACTGGTAGAGGCCCTGGATCGTCGGGTTGACCGCCGAAGGCCCGGTGGTCGGGTCCCAGGACGGCAGGTTGACATTGTAGGCGATGGTCAGTTCACCGGCTGCCTTGGCCATTTGCGGCAGGCCGATTGCGGTGGCGCCAAGTGCTGCTGCGCCATATCCGAGCAATTCTCGTCTGTTGATTGTCATGGTCGTTCCCCTGTTGGTTTTCTGTGCGCGTCGTCGTTGTCGTTCAGTGGGTTCAGGCTCCTTGGGCAACCGCGCATTGCCTCTCCTTCACCCGCAAGTGTTTTGGATTCTACCTCCCGCCAAGCTGTTGAGCGAGCATATAGCCCGAGGCTGCACCGGTGCCGGCCCCCGGCCATGTCGCAGCCCCTGTGAGATGCAAATTCCCGACCGGCGTGTTCCACCCGGCATAACCGCGCGCCGGGCGAAACAGGAAATTCTGCGCCAGATGGTGGCTGCCGCAGATCTGGTCGCCGCCGACGAGGTTGGGGTTCTCGCGTTCGAGGTCGAGCGGCGAGAAAACGGCGCGGCCGCGGATCTTCCGGCGAAGGCCGGGCGCATAGATCTCGATGATGTCGAGAACGCGCTCGGCATAGCGCTCCTTGACGTTGTCCCAGTGGGCCGGCGCGATTTTGCCCGCCGTATCGCCTGACATTTCGGCGGGCAGCATGCGCACCTGCACCCACAGCACATGCTTGCCTTCCGGCGCCCGCGACGGATCGACCGCAGTCGGCTGGCCGACGACCACAACCGGCCCGTCCGGCAGCATGCCGGACATTGCCTGCTGATAGGTGCGCGACATGGCGTCGAGCGAAGGCGACAGATGCACATACGCGAACTGCCGAAGCTCGGCGCCGGCGCGCCAGTCCGGCAGATCGTCTAGCGCCAGATGGATCATCATCGTGCCCGGCGCATGACGGAATTTTTTCATCGCCGCGTCGAAACTGGCGTCGCCGGAACCATCAGGCAGCAGTCTGCCGGGCAACGCCCCTGGTGCAACCCCGGCGACGACCGCCTTGGTGGCAGTGTGGGTCTCGCCGGAGGCAAGCCGCACGCCGGTCGCCTTGCCGGCGGAAACCGTGATTTCGGCCACCTCAGCCCCGGTGATAATCTGGCCGCCGGCAGCGGTTACCATGCCCGACAGGGCGCGGATGATGGTGTCGGCGCCGCCCTTGCCGAGCACCATGCCGAAGCACTGGCTGGCCATCGATTCCAGATATGGGAACACCGCGCCGCCGGCGATGTCGGGGGCGAAGTCGAGATGCATGCCCCAGGCGGCGAGCGTCGCCCTGACATGCGGGGTCTCGAAATTCTCCTCGAGCCACGCGCGCGGCGACGACAGCAGCAGGCGACCGGTGTCGAGCGTGCCGGCAAAGCCCTTCCTGCGCCACAGGTCCCATGCAGTGCCGGCCAGCGCCCGCCCGCTCATCGGCGCTCCTAGCAGCCGGAACAGATGCTCGGCCTCCGCCGGGAAGGCGTCAACCAGCCGGCGCCAGGTGGCGGCGTCGGCTTGCGAAAATCCGGCGATGCGCGACGCGGTCTTCTCCAGGTCGTGGCTGACACCGAACCAGCGTCCGTCGGGAAAGGCGCTGGCAAAGCAGTCGGCGACCGGCGCAAATTCCAGCCCGTGTTTTTTCAATTCATTTGCATATTTCTTGTGAAAGGCCGAGCCGGCGAACAGGCTCAGATTCATCGCGCCGAAATCGTGCCGGAAGCCGGGAAGCGTGAATTCGCGGGTCTGGACGGCGCCGCCGATTGTTGCGCTGCGCTCGAAAATCGCGGTTTTCCAACCTTTCAACGCCAGATGCGCTGCGCATGCCAGACTGTTGTGGCCCGCCCCGACGAAAATGGCGTCAAACTCGCTCACACCCCACCCAACCCATTTCCTTTATGCTTAAAGATAATTGCAGATGCATATGTTTTCGTCTAGTAGGATATTAAGGGCCGCAACGAGCCTTCAGAGCCATCCAAGAAGAGGGAACAGAGACCATGGACACGCAAAAACTCCTCGGCGAGGTCGCCGGCCAGCTTCTTTCAGGCGCCATCCAGGTGGTCGACTTGACGGCCCCGCTTGGGCCGAACACGCCGCTGATCAAGCTGCCGCCGGAACTCGCCGTCGATACGCCGAAGGTCGAGATCCACGCCATCTCCGCCTATGACAAGAACGGACCGTGGTGGGCCTGGAACTGGCTGAAGCTCGGCGAGCACTCGGGCACGCATTTCGACGCGCCGCAGCACTGGATCACCGGCAAAGATTATCCGGACGGCGCCACCGACACCATTCCGGCGCAGAACTTCGTCGGGCCGGTCAATGTCATCGACTGCTCCAGCCAAGCCGCTGCCGATCACGACTTCCTGCTCACCGTCGACCACATCAAGGCGTGGGAAGCCGAGCACGGCACGATCAATGCCGGCGAATGGGTGGTGATGCGCACCGACTGGTACAAGCGCAACGGCTCGGAAGCCGAATTCCTCAACGCCGACGAGACCGGACCGCACACGCCAGGACCGACGGCCGAGGCCATCCAGTACCTGATCAGCAAGGACATCAAGGGCTGGGGCAGCGAGACCATCGGCACGGATGCCGGCAAAGCAGGGGGAATGGAGCCGCCATTCCCGGCGCACAGCCTGATGCACAAGGCCAACCGCTACGGCCTCGCCAGCCTCTGCAACCTCGACCAGCTGCCGCCGAAAGGCGCGATCCTGATCGCGGCACCGCTCAAGATCGAGCATGGCACCGGCAGCCCGATTCGCGCGCTGGCGCTGGTGCCAAGGCATTAGGACGAGGTGGCGGTCTTCGGGAGAAGATCATGGTCGCAGGTAACGCTGTAGTGACGATTTGGGAGCGGCAGCCTTGCAATGCCGCCGCTCCACGGCGCCCCCCTCTGTCCTGCCGGACATCTCCCCCTCTTGGGGGGAGAT
This sequence comes from Mesorhizobium sp. M6A.T.Cr.TU.016.01.1.1, assembly GCF_003952585.1. Lineage (NCBI taxonomy): Bacteria > Pseudomonadati > Pseudomonadota > Alphaproteobacteria > Hyphomicrobiales > Phyllobacteriaceae > Mesorhizobium > Mesorhizobium sp. M6A.T.Cr.TU.016.01.1.1. Next base: position 1,433,243 of record NZ_CP034452.1, on the reverse strand, counting down.
CGGCAGTTCCGACGCCCAGCTCATTCCTACAGCCTTGGAGATTTTCGAAGGCCGCAGTGACGGCCGATCTCCCCCCAAGAGGGGGAGATGTCCGGCAGGACAGAGGGGGGCGCCGTAGAGCGCCAATCTCCCCAATTGAACTCCTGCCGGCGGAGAGCAATCGTCGATGAACGCGCCCGATCACATCATCGTCGGCAGCGGCATCAATGCGCTGGTCTGCGCGGCGATGCTTGGCGGCAAGGGGGCGAAGGTGCTGGTGCTCGATCGCAACGACCGCATCGGCGGTTGCATGCGCACCGAGGAGATCACCGCGCCTGGTTTCATCCATGACGTGATGGCGACGACCTTCGTGCTGTTCATCACCTCGCCGGCCTATGCGGCGCTGGGCAAGGATCTGGCGCGGCACGGCCTGGAATTCTGCAACACCGGCACGCCGACCGGCGTGCTGCGCCCGGACGGCAGCCATGCCATCCTGCGCACCGACCGCCCCGCCAATGTCGCGGCTGCCAATGCGCTTGCCGCAGGCGACGGCGACCGGCACGGCAGCGATGTCGGCGAGATCGAGCGCAATGCCGGTCTGCTGTTCGGCCTGCTTGGCGGCAGCCTGTGGTCCTACCCCACGGCAAAGCTGCTGGCGGGCGAAGCCTGGCGGCGAGCGCCGCGTGGGCTTGCCGCCTTTCTTGGCGAAGCGCTGGTGCCGGCGCGCGGCTGGCTCGAAAGAACCTACCAATCCGAAACCACCCGCGCGCTGTGGGCGCCCTGGGTGTTGCATGCCGGCCTTGGGCCTGAAGACGCGTTCTCCGGCCAGATCGCCAGGGTAATCGCCTTCGCGCTCGAAGCGGCCGGCGCGCCGATCGTCAAGGGCGGCGCCAAGAATCTGCTTTCTGCCTTCGAAGCGCTGATCAAGGAGCGCGGCGGCGTGATCCGGACTGAAGGGGACGTTGCCTCCATCATCCAGACGAATGGCCGAGCCACCGGCGTGCGGCTGGCTTCGGGCGAAACGGTCACCGCGAAGAAGAGCGTCATCTGTTCGGTCACGCCGACCCAGCTCTACGAGCGGCTGCTCGGCGACGCAGCGCCGAAACCCGACGTCGAAGCGACGCAAAAATACCGCTACGGCAAGGGCAATTTCCAGATCCACTATGCCTTGGACAAACCACCCGCATGGCGCGGCGACGGCTTGGACAAGGTCGCGCTGCTGCATCTGACCCCCGGGCTCGACGGTGTATCGAAAGCCTGCAACGAGGCCACGCGCGGTATGCTGCCGGAGGTTCCGACCATCTGCGTCGGCCAACCGCATGCGCTCGATCCTTCGCGCTGTCCGGACGGAAAGGCGATCCTGTGGCTGCAACTGCCCGAGGCCCCACGCCATATCAAGGGCGATGCCGCCGGCAAGCTGCCGACGCCGGCCGACGGCCGCTGGACCGAAGCATTGCGCGAAGCCTACGCGGACCGTGCCGAAGCGATCCTCGCCAGTCATATCGCCGGGTTCAAGGACAGCGTGATTGCACGCCGCGCCTATTCGCCGGCCGATCTGGAAACAATGAACATCAATCTGGTCGGCGGCGATCCCTATGGCGGCTCCTCGACCGTCGATCAGTCGTTTCTGTGGCGGCCGTTCAAGACGAGTCGCAATCACGCCACCGGGGTCAAGGGCCTCTATCATATCGGCGCCTCGACCCACCCCGGCGCCGGGCTTGGCGGCGGCTCCGGCTTCCTGCTGGCGGGGAGGCTGTGATGGAACAGAAAGTTGAAAAGCGCCAGCGCATCTCGACACTGGGCCAGATCGGCTTGCAGCAGTTCGCGCCCTATCTGATGAACCGCATCATGGGCCGCTACAACGCCACCTTGCGCGACGATTTCCGCAAGCAGGGCTTGACCATTCCGCAGGTGCGCACACTCGCCGTGCTGTCGGTCACCGACGGCGTCACCGTCAACGACCTCTCGGTCTATACGGTCATCGAGCAGTCGACGTTGAGCCGGACGCTCGACACGCTGGAAGGACAAGGGTTTGTGCGGCGGGAGCAGGGAGTCACCGACAGCCGCATCCGCCATGTGTTCCTGACCGACGAGGGTCGCGCCGAGTTCACCCGCGCCTGGCCGGCCATGCATGACGCGTTCGAGGCGATGTTCGACGACGTCGACGATGCCGAATATTCGGCGCTGATCGCGACGCTGCAGAAGATGCTGAAGAACATTCGCAAGCACGACATTTGATCTTACGCGCTGCCGGATGCCGGCGGTAACGGAAGGAGCCAAAAAATGGCCGAACGGTCTTTTGCCAAGGAAGTCGAAAAGCTCAGGCTCGGCGCCGGCGAGGAGTTTTCCGGCGAGGGCATTCTCGCCATCACCAAGGCGCTGCTGCAATGCGGGGTCGGTTATGTCGGCGGCTATCAGGGCGCGCCGATCAGCCATCTGATGGACGTGCTGGCCGACGCGCAGGATATTCTGGGTGAGCTCGGCGTGCATTTCGAGGCGAGCGCCTCGGAAGCGACCGCCACCGCCATGCTGGCGGCATCGGTGCATTATCCGATCCGTGGCGCGGCGACTTTCAAGTCGACGGTCGGCACCAATGTTGCGTCGGATGCGCTCGCCAATCTCGCCTCGGGCGGCGTCACCGGCGGCGCGCTGATCATCGTCGGCGAGGACTATGGCGAGGGCTCCTCGATCATGCAGGAGCGCAGCCATGCCTTCGCCATGAAGAGCCAGGTCTGGCTGCTTGACCCGCGGCCGAACCTGCCGTCGATCGTCAAGGCGGTCGAGGACGGCTTCGAGCTGTCGGAGATTTCCAACACGCCGGTTATGCTGCAGGTCCGCATCCGCTGCTGCCATGTCCACGGCCATTTCATCGCCAAGGACAACAAGCGGCCGGCGATGACGGTGGCCGATGCGCTCGACGCGCCGCGCCGTGACACCGGCCGCATCGTGCTGCCGCCAGCCTCCTTCCTGCACGAGAAGGAGAAGGTGCAAAAACGCTGGCCGGCGGCGGTGGATTTCATCCGCGAGAACAAGATCAACGAGTTCTTCGGTCCCGAGCACGGCTCGGTCGGCATCGTCATGCAGGGCGGCATGTACAATTCGGTCATCCGGGCGCTGCAGCGCCTCGGCCTTGCCGATACTTATGGCGAGACAGACGTGCCGCTCTACGTGCTGAATGCCGTCTATCCCTTGGTCGATGACGAGTTCCTGTCCTTCTGCGAGGGCAAGGACGCCGTGCTCGTCGTCGAGGAAGGCCAGCCCAATTATATCGAGCAGGCCTTTGCCGCGATGCTGCACAAAGCCGGGCGCGGCACCAAACTCGTCGGCAAGGAACATCTGCCGATGGCCGGCGAATATACCGGCCAGGTCATGCTCGACGGCATCGGATCGTTCCTGCGCGCCACCATCCCCCATTTGCTGCCGGGCGAGGTCCGCGCGCCGAACAAGATCGGCGACGGGCTCGATACCGCCGACCTGGTCAATGTCGTCCCGGGCCGTCCGCCAGGCTTCTGCGTCGGCTGTCCGGAGCGGCCGATCTTTGCCGCCACCAAGCTGGTCGAGCAGGAGTTGGGCAAGCACCACATCGCCTCCGACATCGGCTGCCATCTGTTTTCGATCATGCCGCCTTTCGAGCTTGGCGCCACCACAATGGGCTACGGGCTGGGGCCGGCCTCGGCTTCGGCGTTCAATTCGCCCGACGCCAAGCGCCGCTCGATCTCCTTCGTCGGCGACGGCGGCTTCTGGCACAACGGACTGACCTCGTCGATCGGCAATGCGGTGTTCAACAAGAACGACGGCGTCATCGTCATCGTCGACAATTTCTATTCTGCCGCGACGGGAGGGCAGGATATTCTTTCATCCCGCGCCGGCAATAAGACGAAATCGACAAAGCATCCGATCACCGAGGCGGTGAAAGGCATGGGCGTTAAATGGCTGCGCCACATCGACCGCACCTACGATGTCACCAAGATGCAGGACACGCTGCGCGAGGCGCTGACGACGGACGAGAAGGGCCCGAAAGTCATCGTCGCCTCGTCCGAATGCATGCTCAACCGGCAGCGCCGCGAAAAGCCATTGGTCGACAAGGCGATCAAGGGCGGTGAGCGGATCGTCAAGCCGAAATTCGGCGTCGACGAGGACATCTGCACCGGCGACCATGCCTGCATGCGGCTTTCCGGCTGTCCGTCGCTTTCGGTGAAGTCGCTGGACGATCCGCTGCGCGACGATCCGGTGGCGCATATCGACCAGAGCTGCGTCGGCTGCGGCAATTGCGGCGAGGTCGCCGATGCGGCGGTGCTGTGCCCGTCCTTCTACCGCGCCGACATGGTGCACAATCCGAGCCGCTGGGACCGTTTCCTGGAAGCCGCCCGTCGCGCCACGATCGGCCTCTTGCAGCGGCGCCGTGAAAGCCGGCGCCTGACATTCGCCGATGCTTGACGCGGTCCCCTCATCGCGCTCGAAAGCCGGCGCTCGCGAAGATGAGCGCGTCATCAAGCTTGCCGTGCTGGCGGTCGGCGGCCAGGGCGGCGGCGTGCTGGCCGACTGGATCACCGACGTCGCCGAGCGCAACGGCTATGTCGCGCAGTCGACCTCGGTCGCCGGCGTCGCCCAGCGCACCGGCGCCACCATCTACTATGTCGAGATGTGCCGCGACACCGGCCGGCTGCCGGTCTTCGCGCTATCACCTTCGCAGGGCGACGTCGACATACTGATCGCCGCCGAACTGATGGAAGCCGGCCGCGCCATCATCCGTGGCTTCGTCACGTCCGAGCGCACGACGCTGATCGCCTCGTCGCATCGCATCGCCGCGGTGTCGGAAAAGATCGAGCCCGGCGACGGCCGGGCCTCGTCGCCAAAGGTGCATGCGACAGCGGAAGCCGCGGCCAAGCGCTTCATCGCCTTCGACATGGAGAAGATCGCCGCCGACAACGGCTCGATGATCTCGGCCAGCCTGCTCGGCGCATTGGCGGGGTCCGATGCCTTGCCGTTCACCCGCGAAAGCTATGAGCAGGCGGTCAGTGCCGGCGGCCGCGGCGTGAAGGCCAGTCTCGCCGCCTTTGGCGCCTCCTTTGATCGCGCCCGCGGCATCACGAACGCGCCACCTCTGGGCGAAAAGGCTGCGGAGCCGAAAGCTGTCGAAATCGGTTTGGCGGCAAAGGTTAGCGGCCCGGAAAGCCTGATGAAGGGCTGGCAGGCACTAGCCGCCCGGGTCGCTGCGCTGCCGGCCCCGGTGCGCGACATGGCGCTTCGCGGCCTCAGGAAGGTGGTCGACTATCAGGACATCGCCTATGGCGGCGAGTATCTCGACCGGCTAGACCGGGCGGTCGTCCTGGACAATGCCGACCACGACTACGCGCTGTCGATCGCTGCGGCAAAGCATCTGGCCAACGCCATGTGCTACGACGACATGATCCGCGTCGCTGACCTGAAGACGCGCTCGACTCGCGACAAGCGCGTGCGCCGCGAGGTCGGCGTCAAGGATGGCTCGATCCTCCAGGTGACCGAATATTTCCATCCGCGCATCGAGGAATTCTGCGGCACGCTGCCGGCCGGGCTCGGCAGCTACATCGAGGCGCGGCCGAAGCTTGCCGCCTTTCTCGACCGCCGTATCAATCGCGGCCGCCGCATCCGCACCGACAGCTTCGCCGGCTTTGCCGCCCTCTGGTTCATCGGCGGCATGCGCCGCTGGCGTCGCCGCCTGCTGCGCCACAAGGTCGAGACCGCGCATCTCGAGCGCTGGTACGCGCTGGCGCTCGGCCATGTCAGGGAAGACTACGCGCTTGCCGTCGAGATCCTCAACTGCCGCCGGCTGATCAAGGGCTACAGCGACACCCATGTTCGCGCGCAGTCGAAATTCGACCGGGTGCTGTCGGCGCTCGACCTGCTCAAGGGCCGCGCGGATGCTGCCGACTGGATCCGCCGCCTGCGCGAAGCCGCGCTAAAGGACGAGAAGGGCGATATGCTCGATGGTGCGCTGAAGACCGTGGCGTCGCTGCAGTAGAGCTAATAGCTGAATTCCGCCGGCCTTTGCGATTTTGCGTTGACCTGCAAGGTGAAAATATCCGGCCGGCTGTAGTGCCCGGCGACGTCGAGACTGCGGCGAGCGGCAATTGCCGCCTTGAGATCGATGTCGGCATGCAGAATGCCTGTTTCCTTGCGCAAAGGGCCGGCAACGATTTTTCCCCCTGGCGCGATGACCACGGAGTCGCCCTGATTGATCCACTCGTCCGCGTCCGGATAGAGGCGGTCACGGTCGGGAAAGTCGCGCGGCAAGTCTTCCACCCGCAAGACATTGCCGGCGCCGATGACCCAGCAGCCGCCCTCGCGGGCGATATGCTGCAATGTGCCGATCCAGCCGTCGCCACTGTCGTAGGTTGGGGCGACGTGGATATCGATGCCTTGAGCATAGAGCGCGTACCGGGCAAGCGGCATGTAGTTCTCCCAGCAAACCAGCGAGCCAACCCGTCCTGAAGGCGTGTCGACGACCTTCAGCCCGCTGGCGTCACCAAATCCCCAGACCATCCGCTCGGGGTTGGTGGGCATGAGCTTGCGGTGCCTGTTTAGAAGCGAACCGTCCGGGCCAATTACGATGACGCTGTTGTAGATAGTGGCGCGGCTCCACTGGCTGTCGCGTTCGTTGATGCCGCACAGGATGGTCACTTTGAACGTCCTGGCGGCGTCGAACAGCGGGCGCAGTTGATCCGACGAGAGGTCGACGGCATTGTCGACCAGGCGCCCGTGCAATTGGCCTGCCAGGCCGCCGTCGGCCCCCGGCTTCAGGCGCCAGATCCAGGCGGGGTATCCGGGGATGAACGCCTCGGAGAAGACCACAAGCTCGGCGCCGCCATTCGCGGCCTCGGCAACCAGCCGCACTGCCTTGGCGATCGTCCCTTCACGATCCAGAAAAGCCGGCGGTTCCTGGACAATGGCAATTCTCGTCATGAGGTTCCTCCTCGCTTCGGCACAGAGGCCGGCGTGTCCCTATCTTGTGGCGGCCGCGACTAGCATTTCGCATGGTCCCGCGAATTGTCCGTCCCGCTCGAACTGGCCAAGCGCCTCTTCGATTTCCGCCCACGCGTCGTCCTGTTCCCGGGCGGACAGGCCGGCGAGCATCTGATGCAGCGCGCCAAACGATTCCTGCTCGAACTGCAGACATTCCAGGGCCGAGTGCAGCCGCACCGGCGCATCGATCCTTTCGATCCGGACGTTACGGAATCCGGCATCAATCAGACGTTTTGCTAGAACCGTGGGATCGCCCAGGCTGAATGGGCCTGGCTGGCCGGGCAGTGGTGCGGGCAGCGCGGCGCGGCGGCGAATGATACCGACAGGGATCGAAAAGAACGGGTTCTTGTCTGCCGTGGAATAGACGATTGCACCGACCCTTCCCCCCGGTTTGAGGTGGTCGCGCATTCCGCCCAGCGCCTTGTTCTGATCCGGAAAGTAGATCAGGCCGACGCGCGAAATGACGGCGTCGAAGGGGTCAGCGGATATGGCGCCCAGCATTTCGCCGTCGGCGACGATGGTGTCGATGTTGCCATGGCCCGCCAGTTTCGCGTTGCTGGCGGCGAAATCGAGAATCCCGGCCGAAATGTCGGTCGCGAGCACATAACCCTCGGGGCCAACGCGCCGCGCCGCGGTCAATGTCTGTTCCCCGGCACCGGCGGCGACATCGAGGACGCGACTGCCGCGCTTTACATCGGTCATGTCCAGCATCAGTTCCGTCGCCGGTCCAAGCCACCGGGACAGGAGCGGACCCCAGCGGTTCCATGCCTCGGCCGCGCTGTCCCATTGCTTGCGGGTCGTTTCCTTGAATTTGACGGGATCGAAAGTCGGTTGCTGCTGATCCATGGTCGCCTCCTGGCGCATAACCTCGGAAACCGGACGGCATCCGGAAGACAGTATTGTCTTGCAGGAAACGATATTGGGCGCGTAGTTTCGGCTCAATTCTCGAAATCTAGACGCCCATTTTGCAAAATTGCACAGATCGGGGCTCCATGATGCAATGGGATGATTTGCGGATTTTCCTGGCGGTCGCGCGCGACGGCTCGATCAGCGGCGCCGCCAAACGCATGAACGTTCAGCATTCCACCGTGTCGCGCCGGATCAGGGTGCTGGAGACGCAGCTTGGCACGCGCCTGATCGAGCGCAAGAAGTCCGGATACGAACTGACCGCGGCCGGCGAGGAATTGAAAATGGCGGCCGGTAAGATGGAGATGGAGGTCCTCGAAGTCGAGGGCGCTCTCGGCGGTCAGGAAAATCGGATTGCCGGCGAGCTGAGGGTGTCGGCGATCAACAATATGGCATCATCCGTGCTGATGCCCATATTTGCCAGTTTCAACGAAAGCTATCCGGACATCGAGCTGCATGTGCAGGTTTCCAACAAGTATGTCAGCCTCGCCGAGCGGCACGCGGATATCGCCATTCGCCTGACCAACACGCCACTTGACACTCTGGTCGGTACCCGGCTCGCCAACGTTGCATCAGCCGTCTACGGGGAAAGAAACTACCTCAAGGCTTTGCGCGCCGGCAGCGCCAAACCAAGGTGGCTGGGGGTGGAATGCTGCGCTTTCCATCAATCCTGGACCAACGAGGCCTGCCCGGACCACCATCACAGCCTGTTTGTCGACGACACATTGCTCACGCTCGCCGCCTTGAAACAGGGAGTCGGCTTGGCCTACCTGCCCTGCTTCATGGGCGACGGTGACGACCGGTTGGAGCGCTTCCGCGCGCCAGACCCGATACACGATCTGGGGCTATGGCTGCTTTATCACCCCGACTTGCGGCGCACCAAACGGGTGAGGGTTTTTCGCGAACATATGATTGCGCGGATCGGCGACCAGAGTGCCCTGTTCGAAGGGCGACGACCGAGGCACGGCGACGACACGCTGCTTAACCGAGAAGCGTTGGGATAAGTTTGGCCGGAGTCACAATGGCTTGGATCGGCGGCCTTTCGATGGCCGATTCGTTTGGAGAATTTTTGGTGCGCTTGCGTGGCTCGAACACGCGATCCCCGCATTACGAATGATGTGCTCTACCAACTCAGCTAAAGCGGCCCGGGGAAGCCAAAGCACTCCAAGATGCGTTGGTGATAGAGACGCACCTACGGAATGCAGTGCTTCTCGATGTCGCGCGCCGTGAACTCTGCTGCTCGTCGCCACGCTTCGTCGGTATCTCCCCGGTAAGTCAGGTATCGATCGCAGACAGGCTTGTTGTTGTTCAAATCCAGCACTGCAAACTTCACCCAGCCAACCAGCGTGCTCATCTTGTGCATCTGACCGATCAGTAGATAGTTCGCGCTGGCTGTTCTTGCCTGCTTCGAGAGATCGACAAGGCCGGGGTCCCTGATGGTGCACCGTTCTGCCTGACAGGGTAATGCGACGAGGTCGATCTTCTCCGAAAGACCATCCCGCAATGCAACGCCAAACGCCTTCAGTCGCGTTTCGTGTTCGGCGGTCTGGTCCCTGACTTCGCCTGACGTATCCCTGAACTCGAAATCCGCGACGGCGAGGGTCGGGGGCTCGACGACATCGGCAAAGGCGGCCGACGCAAGTGCACCGGCGCCTAGCAGGACAAGGAAAAATCGTCCGCGCTCAAAAAGCCGAAATCGAACTTCTGCGCGTTGCACCTTGAGCATCTCGTTCTCCGAGGTTGGAATGATAGCCATCCCAAAGGCGGTGCCGATTGTCTCTTCGCGTTGTTGGAGGCGCGGAAAGCAAGCGCAAGACTACCCGGTTGCGTCGCGACGTCAACTTCCACCCGTTACTGGGTGGACTCGACCTTCGCGACGACGAGCTTGCCTTTGGCGCGCGAGATTTCGAGTGTCTGGCCGGGTTTTGCCAACTCGCCCGGAACCGAGATCACCATCGCCTGGCCTTCGGTGAGGGTCGCGACGAAGCGCACGGGCAGGTTTTCTTCGCCCGCCGCCATCGTGGTGACCACTCGATAGCCGTCATCGGCCTCGGTGTAGTAGACGACGCCGTGAAAGTTGCCGAGATCGACGGTCCCACCCTGACGGGCCGTGAGTTCGCCGGCAGAAGCGGAACTTGCCGCAACGCAAAGCGCTGCAAGAGCTGTGTATCTGAACATCGTTTTTCTCTCCATTTAGAATTGTCGTTCGGGTGGATGGTCGCCTTCGGCTGCATCCCAATAAATCACGCTGCGAGCTGATCCTCGCGGGCAGCCGCGATCATCACGCTTGCGAGCAACCCGTAGGCTGCCTCCCAAGCGTCGCGCACGGCCGGCGTGAAAGCCGTGCCGAGGCCGGCCGCCAGCGTCTCGATGAGCGCTTGCCCGACGATCGGGTAATGATGTTCCTTGACGCCGTAGGTCACGTGACGCCTGGCAAGCACGCGCACCGTCGGGAGAATGGTGTCGGCACGGTCCAATCCGTGCACGACGAAGCCCAGGCTCGCCATCAGCTTGGCGCCTTGCTTGGCCATGTCTGTCACCGGAAACAGCATGCGAAGATCCGCGTCGATCGCGAACAGGCGTTCATAGAACAGCGCGGCGGCGGCCACGCGTATTGCGACGACCTCGCGAAAACTGTCCTGGACAAGTCTGATCTGGTCGGGTGTCATCGGCGACGCTCCTGCATTCCCTAAGCTGGGTGAGGCTCGACAATCCTCCCAAAGCGTTTCGCGTGCATGTCGCCTGCGCGTAGATGTGTTTCAGTTGTGTCTCAATTGGGTTTCATTTGCGCTCATTTGTCTTTCAGATCCCGACGGACGGGATCGTGCGCTGGGTCGCTCGCATCCTGATGATGGGCGCGTTTGAAATTGAGGAAGACGGAAGCGAGCCTGTACATGAGGCAAGGGGCGAAAAGGCGCCGCTGAAGACAGCGTGCTACCACGCGGTTTCTGCCATACCCTCAGACCCCGCAAAGCCTTGAGAAATAGTGGTGCCGCTTAGGTGACTCGAACACCTGACCCCATCATTACGAATGATGTGCTCTACCAACTGAGCTAAAGCGGCCCGGGAAGCCAGGGCCTCCAAGATGCGCTGGGTGATAAACGCAACCCGCCACAAATTCAAGATGGGACTTTGGCATTTCGCGTCGGGGGCTCATCCCAGGCCTATCAGGGCCGCCGCGCCGATCCGCCAAGCGGTCGCGTGATGCAGTACCGGCAGGCCGCGCGACCGCCACGTTGGCGCAGGGGCCGGAATAATCGGGGAAAAATGTTGATTCCTTTACCGAAAATCGCCGAAATGGCCCCTGGATGCGTCGCCAAGGCAGAATGCGGCCGCTGGCCCGTTGATTGATTGGTCGCCTACGGCTAACGATCATGACAATGTGACCATACGTGCAGAGGGATCCCGCTTGGACGCGATCGAAAAAGCGATCCGGAACGCCTTCGAAAAAGGCAATGCCGACGACCGGGCGTTTCGCGAGCGGGTCTACCGATCGGCCTTCGCCGCACTGGACCGCGCCCTGCAGGCCAACCCGAGCGTGACGGTGGAAGTCGCCATCAAGCGCCGCAAGGCGGTGCAGGCCAAGATCACGGAAATCGAATCCGAGTTCCTGCCGGCGGTTCCCGATGTCGCCCTACCGACCGATGATGACGCCGCAGCACCGGCGGCGGAGCAGCCGGCTGACAGCGCAGCCGAAGCCGAGGCTGAATCCAATGTCGAACCGGGTGCGGATGCCGATGCTGGACCCGCGCCGTCGCCTGACGTCGTTGTCGACGGTCCGGTAGGGCCTCGTGCATCCGATATGCCCCGGTCGCGCGTCTTGCCGGTCGTTCCCGATATCATGCCCGAGGCGGTTTCTGCCGATGTGCCGGAGATCGACATGTCGTCCCCTGCATCGACCGGAGACGACGACGCAGAGGTGATGCCCGACCGCGACGAGAGGCGGGTGAGAGGCCCCCGCCTGCCTCTCACCGCGATCTTCCTCGGCGTCACGTTGCTCGCGGCCGCCGGCATCGGCCTCTATTTCGCAGCGCAGACCGGCGTCTTCAAGTCGGCGGCCCAACTCGACACGGCCCCTCCGCAAGCGCCTCCGACAGTGGAGGACGATGATTTCACGCCGCCAAGCGACACGGCCTCGCCGCTGACCCCCGGTGAGGCGGATGAGGATCGCGACTGGATCAATGTGTTTTCGCCGAGCGACCCGGCGCTTGTCAGTGCGCCTTCGGATGCCAAGGCCGAAGTCATGCAGGACGACAGCGGCTCCTTCCTGCGCATCCGGTCGGGCGCCTCCGGCTCTGCCATCAGCTTCGACGTCGGGCAAGGCGTGCTGGAAAAACTCGCCGGCAAGCACGCCGTGTTCGACATCATCGCCCGCTCCGAGGAGGGCCAGGAGACGCAGATCTCCGTCGATTGCAATTTCGGCGAACTCGGCGACTGCGGCCGCAAGCGCTACGCGGTCGGCCATGAGAACAACGAATATCTGTTCGACGTGCGCTTTCCCGACAAGCGTCCGGGCGCTGCCGGCACCATCGCCATCAATTCCGACTTCGACAAGCAGGGCAAGTCGGTCGACATCTACGAGATCCGCGTCTCGATCGTTCCTTGAGCTTCAACGCATCGGCCCGAAAATCGGAATCGATTTTCGGAAAAGCACGATGCGTACATCCAAAAGTGTTAGAGCGTACTTTGTGCGTCCAATTGGACGCACGTCGCTCTAACGGTCGAGCAGCGCCTGCAGCGTCTCGATGCGGTCGGCTTCGGCCGCCGGCTTGTCCCAGCGCAGCCGTGAAATGCGCGGAAAGCGCATGGCGACGCCGGATTTGTGCCGTCTCGAGCGGTTGAGTCCTTCGAACGCCACCTCCAGCACGAGGCCTTGTCTGCGGTCGGCTCGCACCGAGCGGACCGGGCCGAAACGCTCGATCGTGTTGTCGCGGACATATTTGTCGATCTGCCTCAGTTCTTCGTCGGTGAAACCGAAATAGGCCTTGCCCACCGGCACCAGTTCCTCCGACCCTTCCGGCCCGGACCAGACGCCGAACGTGTAATCGGAATAAAAGCTCGAACGTTTGCCGTGGCCGCGCTGGGCATACATCAGCACGGCGTCGACCGTGTGCGGATCGCGCTTCCATTTGAACCATGGGCCTTTCGGCCGACCGGCGACATAGGGCGAATCCCAGCGCTTCAACATTACGCCTTCGATGACCGGATGCAGCGGCTTGCGGCGCAATTGCTCCAGCGCCTGCCAGTCGGTGAACTCGACCAGCGGCGAAAGATCGAAGCGGCTCGGATCGAGACTCCTGACGAAGGCTTCGAGGCGGCTGCGCCGCTCGTGGAAGGAGAGCGGTCGCAAGTCCTCGTCGCCGATCTGAAGCACGTCGTAGCAGCGCATGAAGGCCGGGTATTGCTGCTGGATCTTCAGCGTCACGCTCTTACGGTTCAGCCGCTGCTGCAGGTCTGAGAAAGTGCCGGTCGCCTGCAAGGGATCGCCGACCAGAAGCTCGCCGTCGAGGGTGGCGGAAAAGTCCATTGCGTCGGCGAGATCCGGAAAGGCACCGGAGACGTCGTCGCCGGTGCGCGAATAGAGCCGGCGCACACCGCCTTCGCAAACCGCCTGGACGCGGATGCCGTCCCATTTCCATTCGGCGGCGTAGTCGGTCGGATCGAGCTTTTCGAGATCGCCGTCGCCGACCGGCGTCGACAGCATCACCGGCCGGAACAGCGCCAGCGCCGTTTTCTCAGGTTTCTCGGCCTTGCCTTCTAGCCAGGCGAACAGCTCGGCATACGGTGGCGTCAGCCCATGCCACAGCTCCTCGATCTCGGCGATGTCGACCTTGCCGAGATCGGCCAGCGCCTGCTTGGCCAGCCGCGCCGAGACGCCGATGCGCAGGCCGCCGGTCACCAGCTTTATGATGGCGAAGCGCGCCGAGATGCTGGCGCTGTCGAGCAATCCGGCCAGCACCTTCGGTCCATCGGAACGGCTCGCCGCCTGCAGCTTTGCCACGACCTCGGAGAGCGTCGGCTCGTGGTTGATGATATCCTCGGGCGATTGCGGCCAGACCAGCGACACCGTCTCCGCCAGGTCGCCGACATAGTCATAGGAATAGCCGAACAGCACCGGGTCCATGCGCTCCATCACCAGCATGCGCAGCATCGCCGGCTTGACCGCCGCGATGGTGAGATCGCCGGTGATGGCGGCCAGCGCCAGGCCGCGATCCGGATCCTCGACGCTGCGAAAGTAATCGGTCAGCAGCGTCAGCTTGCCATTGCGCGACGGCGTCAGGACGAGGCGATCGAGAAGTTCGGCGAAGCGGTTCATGAGGGTACGCGCCAGGCCAATCGGGAAAGCTTGCGATCCTTCGCGCCCCCCTCTGTCCTGCCGGACATCTCCCCCACGAGGGGGGAGATTGGCAGTTTCGTTCTTGCCGCCCGTCCTGCAACGTCAGTGATTGGCGAAAGCCGGCGCGACATCCGATCTCCCCCCTTGAGGGGGAGATGTCCGGCAGGACAGAGGGGGGCGCCGTAGAGCTCTGCGCAGGTGACTACCGAACCTCCCGCCATCAATCGCCCTCGTCCTCATAGCCGACGAGATGCAGCGGCCGCGCGGCAATGCCTTCGAGCTCGCACCAGCGCACCAGGGCCTCCTCGCGGCCATGCGTCACCCAGATTTCCTCGGCGCCGGTCTCCTTGATCGTCGCGGTCAGTTCGTCCCAGTCGGAATGGTCGGAAATGATCAGCGGCAGCTCGACGCCGCCCTGTTTGGCGCGCTGGCGGATGCGCATCCAGCCGGACGCAAAGCACGAGATCGGATCGGGAAAGCGCCGCGCCCAGCGGTCGGCGAAGGCCGAAGGCGGGCCGACGATGACGGCCCCAATGAAATCGCCCTTGCCACCGCTTTCGACGGTCGCCGGCTCCAGTGTCCCGAGGTCGATGCCCTGGCCCTGGTAGTAGTCGCTGAGCTTGGCCAGCGCGCCGTGGATGTAGATCGGCCTGTCGTAACCGGCATCGCGCAGCAAGCGCATGACCCGCTGCGCCTTGCCGAGCGCATAGGCGCCGACCAGATGCGCGCGTTCGGGAAACTGCGCCGTCGATTTCAGCAGGCGGGCGATCTCTTCGGTATCGTGCGGATGGCGGAACACCGGCAGGCCGAAGGTCGCCTCGGTTATGAATACGTCGCATTTGACCGGTTCAAACGGCTCGCAGGTCGCGTCCCTCTGGCGCTTGTAGTCGCCCGACGCGACGATGCATGTGCCCTGATGCACGACCTCGATCTGCGCCGAGCCGAGCACATGGCCGGCCGGATGGAAGGTTACGGTGACGTCGTTCAGCGCAATCGTCTCGCCAAGTGCGGCCGCTTGCGTCGTCCCGGCGAAGCCTTCGCCGTAGCGAAGCCCCATAATGTCCAGCGTCTGTTGTGTGGCCAGCACCGAGCGGTGGCCGGAACGGGCATGGTCGGAATGGCCGTGCGTGATCAGCGCCCGGTCGACCGGCCGCACCGGATCGATGAAAAAATCGCCGGGTGAGCAATAGAGGCCCTCAGGCCGGGGATGAAGCAGGTCGCTGGCGCGCATGGCTTAGAGATAGTTGCTAATTCCGGCGCGGGAAGCCTGTTGCAAGTGACTGCTGACTCGGCCTACAGGCAACGGCCGGCGGGACCTCCGTTTTTGGACCTCGTCCGGCGCCCTTTTTCGTTCACCTGCGCCACGTGTGGCGCAGGCTGCGAAAAAGCCCGATTCGCATGCCCGAAAGGGCGGGACATCGATACGGAGGACATTCCATGCGCTGGAACTTGGTGGTCTTGGCATCTTGCCTGGCGATGGCCGGCTGCGCCGGCGCCTCGATGGCCGAACGACAGGATGAGAATGTCCAGTCCTCGCTGCAATATGATAGCGTGCCTTGCGATCAATTGCTGGCGCAACGAAACGAGCTGGCGCAGCGATATCGCCTTTCGCAGGATGCCAAGCCGTCCTTCTCCGATCCGGGGGTGGGCCTCGGCCCATTCACGCCGGACGTCCGTTCCAAGACCCAGCGTGACGTCGAACAGGCAAGCGGCCGGATCGACGCCATGAACCGGTCGATCGCCCGCCGCGAATGTGGCAAACCAGCCAAGCAGACCAAGCTTGGCTTGCCTAGCTAATACCCCGCGTCGCGATCCACCAGGTTCTTGAGCTTCTCGCCGCGCTCGAAGGCGGCCATCTGGCGCAGCATGATCGGCGCCAGATGGACGGGGTCGGAGGTCGCCGCCGCATGCGGCGTCACGAACACTTTCGGGTGGCTCCACAGCGGACTGGTCTTCGGCAGCGGCTCGACCTCGAACACGTCGAGGCTCGCTTCCTTCAGCGTGCCGTCCTCCAGCGCGCGCGCGATATCGGCATCCTTCTGCAGGCGGCCGCGCCCGGCGTTGATCAACACCGAGCCGCCGAGGCCGTTGCGTTTCCTCAGCTCCTTCAGCACGCCGTAATTGACGATACCTTGCGTGTGCGGCGTGAGCGGCAAAAGCACCACCAGAATGTCGGTGGCGTTGAGGAAGGGGATCAATCCGGCCTCGCCCGCATAGGTCGAAACGCCCTTCATCGGCCGCTCGCTGCGCGACCAGCCATTGACTGCAAAGCCGAGCGACAAAAGCACCGACGCCGCCGCGCGGCCAAGCGTGCCGAGCCCCATGATGCCGACAGAGATGTCGCCGGCCGGGCGCTGCGGCGGCTCGTGCCAGATCTTCCTTTTCTGCTGCGTTCGGTAGAGCATGCCCTGGCGGTGATGATCGAGCACCCGCCAGACGACATATTCGGTCATGTACTGGGTCAGGTTGTCGGCGACGACCTTCACGATCGGCACGTCGGGCACAGTGGGATCGGCCAAGATGTGGTCGACGCCGGCGCCGATCGAAAAGATGGCGCGCAGATTGGGCAGAGACGACAGAAGGTTCGGCCGCTGCTTCCAAACCACCGCATAGGTGATCGAGGGATCGCTGGCGCCGTCCGGCTCGAGCACCACCTCGCGTTCCGCCGACAAGAGTTCGCGCCAGCGTTGCGGATGAAAGCCGGTGACGGCAAGCAGGATACGGCCTTTTTCCATTTCGGATTCTTTTTCCTATTTACGCGACCCTGTCACTCGCTGACGATGCCGACCGGCGCCGTCTCGATCCTGAACGCGGCCGAGATCAGCGCCTTGGTATAGTCGGTCTGCGGCCGTTCGAAAATCTGTTCGGAGGGGCCGGCCTCGACGATCCTGCCATTGCGCATGACGATGACGTCGTTGGCAAGCGCGCGGATGACCTTCAGATCGTGGCTGATGAACAGATAGGCGAGGTCGTGCTTCGCCTGCAGGCTGCGCAGAAGGTCGACCACCTGTGCTTGCACGCTCATATCGAGCGCCGAGGTCGGCTCGTCCAGCATGACGAAGCGCGGGTTGAGCACCATGGCGCGGGCGATGGCGATGCGCTGGCGCTGGCCGCCGGAAAACTCATGCGGATAGCGATTGCGCGTGGCGGGATCGAGCCCGACTTCTCCGAGCACATCGACGATGCGCTTATCACGTTCATCGGGCGACAGTTTCGGCTCGTGGATCTTCAGCCCTTCCTCGATGATCTCGGAGACCGACATGCGCGGGCTCAAGGACCCGAACGGATCCTGGAAGACGATCTGCAACTCGCGCCGCAGCGGCCGCATGGCGTTGAAAGTCAGCTCGTTGATGTCGCGCCCGTTGAACCGAATGGTCCCGGTCGAAGAGATCATCCTGGCCAGCGCCAGGCCGAGCGTCGTCTTGCCCGAGCCGGATTCGCCGACGACGCCGAGCGTCTGGCCGGCGCGCACGGTGACGTCGATGCCGTCGACCGCCTTCACATTGTCGACGGTGCGCCGAAAAAAGCCTTTCTTGATCGGAAACCAGACTTTTATGTCCTGGCCCGTCATCACAGGCTTGGCGGCAGCGTTGGCCGCCGGCGGCTTGCCCTTCGGTTCGGCGGCAAGCAGATGCCGCGTGTAGCTATGCTGCGGATTGGCGAAGATATCTTTCGTCGGTCCGGTCTCGACGATCTTGCCTTTTGTCATCACGCAGACCCGGTCGGCGATCTTTCTGACGATGCCGAGATCGTGGGTGATGAACAGCATCGACATGCCCTTGCGGCTTTTCAGCTCCGCAAGCAGTTCGAGGATCTGCGCCTGCACGGTGACGTCGAGCGCGGTTGTCGGCTCGTCGGCGATCAGCAGCTCCGGCTCGTTGGCCAGCGCCATGGCGATCATGACACGCTGGCGCTGGCCGCCGGAAAGCTGGTGCGGATAGGCGTCGAGCCGCTTCTCCGGCTCGCGGATGCCGACCTCGTTGAGCAGCTCCAGGGTGCGCGCCTTGGCTTGCCGGTCGCCAAGACCTTGGTGCAGCGTCAGCACCTCGACGATCTGTTGCTCGATTGTGTGCAGCGGGTTGAGCGAGGTCATCGGCTCCTGGAAGATCATGGTGATCTTGTTGCCGCGCACGCGGCGCAATGCCTTCTCGTCGGTGGCGAGCAGGTCGGCGCCCTGGAACAGGATCTTTCCCGACGGATGGCTGGCGGCCGGATAGGGCAGCAGCTTCAGCACCGACAGGGCCGTGACTGATTTGCCGGACCCGGATTCACCGACCAGCGCCACCGTCTCGCCCTTGGCGATGTCGAAGGAGATGTGGTCGACAGCCATCGACTGGCGGCTTTCTTGCACGAAGGCGACGCTGAGATCGCGGACGGAGAGGAGAGGGGCTTCGCTCATCTGAACGTCTTGCGCGGATCGAAGGCGTCGCGGGTCGCCTCGCCGACGAAGACCAGCAGCGACAGCATCAGCGAGATGACGACGAAGCCGGAAATGCCCAGCCATGGGGCGTTGAGGTTGCGCTGCGCCTGCTTCAGCAGCTCGCCCAGCGAGGCCGAGCCGGGCGGCAGGCCGAAGCCAAGGTAGTCGAGCGAGGTCAGCGTCGAGATCGAGCCGCTGAGCAGGAAGGGCAGGAAGGTCAGCGTCGCCACCATGGCATTGGGCAACAGATGCCGGAACATGATGGTGCCGTTGGGCACGCCGAGCGCGCGGGCCGCATTGACATATTCGAAGTTGCGGGCGCGCAGGAACTCGGCCCGCACGACACCGACCAGCGCCACCCATGAGAACAGCAGCATCAGCCCGAGCAGGATGAAGAAGCCGGGCGGCAGAATGGCGGCGACGATCAGCAAGAGATAGAGCACCGGGATCGCCGACCAGATTTCTATGAAGCGCTGAAATAGAAGGTCGGTCCAGCCGCCGAAATAACCCTGCAATGCGCCGGCCGTCACGCCGATCAGCGCTGATCCGGCGGTGAGGATAAGGCCGAACAGCACCGAGACCCTGAACCCGTAGATGACTCGCGCCAGCACATCGCGTGCCTGATCGTCGGTGCCCAGCCAGTTCCAGTTGCCGACGACGCAATTGGGGTCGGCGGCACCTTGCGGATACTGGTTGCAACGTGTCTTGGCATCATAGAGCCAGGACGGCTTGGTGGGCGCTGCCTCGGGAATGGCGTTGTTGACGGTCCGGTAGGAGTAGCGGACCGGCGGCCAGATCATCCAGCCATGGGCATTGATCTCGTCCTGGATGACCGGGTCGCGATAGTCGGTGACCGCATAAAAGCCGCCGAACTTCTCCTCGGGATAAGCGACCACGACCGGAAACAGGATCTCTCCCTTGTAGGCAACGAGAACCGGTTTGTCGTTGGCGATCCATTCGGAAAACAGCGACAGCACGAAAAGCACGAGGAAGATCCATAACGACCAATAGCCGCGCCGGTTGGCCCTGAAATTCTGCAGGCGCCGCTGGTTGAGCGGCGACAGCCAGGGTCGGGCAATCCGGTCCGGCGTCGTTTCGACTGCGGCCCCGGCCATCAGACGTCTCTCCGCTCGAAGTCGATGCGCGGGTCGACCCAAGTGTAGATCAGGTCGGACAAGAGCCCGACAATCAGGCCGAGAAGCGAGAAGATGTAGAGATTGGCGAAGACCACCGGGTAGTCGCGCTCGACCACCGACCTGAAACCGAGCAGGCCGAGCCCATCGAGCGAAAAGATGTTCTCGATCAGCAGCGAGCCGGTGAAGAAGGCCGAGATGAAGGCGCCCGGAAAGCCGGCGACGACGATCAGCATGGCGTTGCGGAACACGTGTCCGTAGAGCACCTGCCGTTCCGACAGGCCCTTGGCGCGCGCGGTCACCACATATTGCTTTCGGATTTCCTCGAGGAACGAATTCTTGGTCAGAAGCGTCGTGGTGGCGAAGGCCGACAGCACCAGCGCCGTCAGCGGCAAGGTCATGTGCCAGAAATAGTCGACGATCCGCGCCGGCCAGGACAGCTGGTCCCAATTGTCGGAGGTGATGCCGCGCAGCGGAAACCAGTCGTAGAACGATCCGCCGGCAAACAGCACCATCAGCAAGATGCCGAACAGGAAGCCCGGAATGGCGTAGCCGACAATGACGACGCCGCTGGTCCATATGTCGAATGTCGAGCCGTCCTTGACTGCCTTGCGGATGCCGAGCGGGATCGAGATCAGGTACGACAGAAGCGTGATCCACAGCCCGATCGAGATCGACACCGGCATCTTCTCCAGGATCAGATCGATCACTGAAATGTCGCGGAAATAGCTGTCGCCGAAATCGAACCGGATATAGTTCCACAGCATCATGCCGAAGCGCTCGAGCGGTGGCTTGTCGAAGCCGAACTGCTTTTCCAGCTTGGCGATGAATTCGGGGTCGAGCCCTTGCGCGCCGCGATATCTCGAACCGACGTCGCCGGCGACGTCGACATTGCTGCCGCCCGCGTCGCCACCGCCGCCGCCGAGGCGGTCGCTGCCGCCCTGGTTCGTCAACCTGGCGATGACCTGCTCGACCGGCCCGCCCGGCGCGAACTGGATGACGGCGAAGGAGATAGCCATGATGCCGAACAGGGTCGGGATCATCAGCAGGATGCGGCGCAGGATATAGGCGCCCATCAGATGTTGTCCTCCTTGAAGAGGAGCACTGTGTCTGGACGGCCCCCCAAGGCAATCGCTTCAGACCAATTGTCGACGCCAGCGCCGCCCCTCATTGTCCTGCCGGACATTTCTCCCCGTATAGTAACGGGAAGAAATGGGCCGGCCGTAGGCTCGGCGCTTTTACTACGACGCTTGTGATTGGTGAAACCATCGATGAAAGCGCCCCTCTCCCCGTCACTATACGGGGAGAGGATGCCGGTGTCCGAACCGGATAGATAGGTAACAGAATGGACCGATTGCATGGGTGACAGTTTTCTTGTCCGCCGGGAGGACCGGCGATGGTTTGGCAAGAGACTGGCATCATGGACGAGCGGCTTCGGTTTGTTGTGGAGTGCCTGGCGGGTGAGGAGACGATGAGCGAGCTTTGTGTGGCCTACGGCGTATCGCGCAAGACCGGCTACAAATGGCTTGGTCGCTATCGCGCGCTCGGCCCGGAAGGCCTGCATGATCTGCCGCGGGCGCCGCTCAATCATGGCCGAGCGACGGCCCTGGATCTGGTGGAGCGGATCGTTGCGGCCAAGGAGACGCACCCGCTGTGGGGCCCGAAGAAGATCATGGCGCGGCTCAAGCGCACCGCTCCCGAGCTGCTGTGGCCGTCGGCCTCGACGGCTGGTGCGATCCTTGCGCGGCACGGGCTTGTCAGCGTCCGCAAGCGGGCACGGCTGCGGGCCTGTGGCAACGGACCATGGCCGCAAGCCGAGGAGCCGAACGCGGTATGGACGGGCGATCACAAGGGCTGGTTCCGGACCCGTGACGGGTGGCGCTGCGAACCGTTGACGGTGATGGATGCGTCGAGCCGCTACCTTTTGGCGCTCGAAGCGACGGGCTCGACGGCGGACGATGAGGCCTGGCCGGTATTCGAGCGGCTGTTTGAGGAGCATGGTCTGCCAGATCGGCTCAGAAGCGACAATGGCCCGCCTTTCGCATCGGCCGGCGTCACCGGGCTGACGCCGCTTTCGGTGCGCTTCATCAAGCTCGGCATCACGCTGGAGCGGATCGCGCCCGGCAAGCCGCAGCAGAACGGGCGCCACGAGCGCTTCCACCTGACCATGCTGCCGCTGGCCAAGACGCCGGAGGCCGACAGAATGGCCCAGAGCCAGGCCTTCGAGGCCTTCCGGCGCAGCTACAATGAGGAGCGTCCGCATGAGGCGCTGGCCATGGACACCCCGGCGCAGCATTACCGCGCCTCGCCGCGCGCCATGCCCGCGACACCGCCCGAGCCCGACTATCCGGCCGAGGCGGCGGTGCGCAGCGTGCGTCACAACGGCGAGATCAGGTGGAATGGCGGCTTCATCTACGTTTCCAAGACGCTGGCCGGCGAAGCGGTCGCCGCCGCAGAGACCGAGGATGGTGAATGGGCGCTCAGCTTCCATGCCCATCCGCTCGGCATCCTCGACACCAGGCGCATGAAACTTGTCCGCCGCAGCGCCGCGCCAACCAGACCGCTTGGCGCTGCGGCCGACAGCACAGGGGGAAAACTGTAACCCATGTATCCGGTTCAAAGTGTTACCCATCTATCAACTGGACACCGGCAGGCAGGTGAGGGGCGGCGCCGACGCCCGCAAGAAATTCAGGCTTTGCCAATTTTTGCCGCCTTGTCCTTGTCGAACCACCACAGCGCCTCGACCGGAAAGCCGAAATCGGGCTTCTGCTCGGGAAAGCCGAACATGTCCCAATAGGCGACTCGGTGATTCGCGAGATGATATGTTGGAATCCAGTCTAGCCGCGCGCGCAAGACCCGATCGAGTGCTTTGAGCGCTGTGACCAGCTCGATCCGGCTCTGCGCCTTGCCGGCTGCCTCGATCAGCGCGTCGACGGCTTTGCTTTCTGTACCGGGATAGTTGCGCATCCCCGGCATTTTCGCCATCCGGGAGTCATAGAGGATTTCCAGGCCGTCGGCAGTCGGCGTCGCCCCGATCGACCATCTGAACAGGTTGAAATCGAAATCGAAATTGCTCTGCCGCGCTTCGTATTGCGTCGAATCGACCTGCCGGATCGAAGCGTCGATCCCGATCGCCTTCATATTCTCGGCCCACGGGGAGAAAAGGCGGACGATGCCATCGTCCTCGGCCAGCATTTCCACCCGCAGTCGCTCGCCCTTATCATTGACGACGAAATTGCCCGCTCGCTTCCAGCCGGCTTCGGCAAGCAGTCTCGAAGCCTCACGCAGCAGCTTACGGTCGTGGCCCGAACCGTCGGAGACAGGCTGCATCACCGGTTCGCCGAAGGTTTCCGGCGGCAACTCGGCTCGGAACGGCTCCAGCAGGGCCAATTCCCCGGGCGTGGGCAGGCCCTCGGCCTTGTAATCCGACTGTTCGAAGTTCGAGTGCGAACGCTCGTAGGCGCCGTAAAACAGAACCCGCTTGGTCCATTCGAAATCGAAGCAACTGGCGATCGCCCGTCTCACGCGCACATCACGGAATTGCGGACGACGCTGGTTCAGCGCGACAGCCTGCATGTCCGGCGTTTTCTCGCCGGGAAATTCACGTTTGATGACCCTGCCGTCCTTCAGCGACGGAAAGTCGTAGCCGGTCGCCCATACCCGTGCGGTAAATTCCTCGCGAAAATGCGTGTCGCCCTTTTTCAAGGCTTCAAACGCTGCCTGGCGATTGATGTAAAAATCGATACGGATGCGGTCGAAGTTGTAGAGGCCGCGGTTCACGGCCAGATCGCGGCCCCAATAGTCGGCGACACGTTCATATTCGATGGTCTGTCCGGCCGCCACGCGCCCCACCTTGTATGGTCCGGAACTGAGCGGCGGTTTCAGCGTCGAGGCATCGAATTCGTTGACCGTATAAAAGGCTTTGGACACGACCGGCATTGCGACGATCGCAAGGATATTCTGCGCCGACTGTTTGCCGTTGAAGGTGAGGTTGACGGTAACCGGATCGACCGCGACGGCTTCAGTCATATGCCGCAACGCTTGGGAAAGGTTCGGATGGCCTTTGTCTTTGTAAAGTTTCAATGCGAAGGCGACGTCCTCAGCGGTCAGTGGCGAGCCGTCGTGGAAGCGCGCTTGCGGTCGCAGGCTGAAGCGGAAGCCATTGCGGTCCGGCGATAAGGTAACGGACTCGGCAAGCAGGCCATAGACCGCGTCAGGCTCATCGAGTGCGCTTGCCATCAGCGAATCGAAACAGAATTCGGTGCGCGGCGGCGAATCCCCCCTCAACACCAGGGAATTCAACGTGTTGAACGTCAGAAAGCTCTGGTTGAAGGTGGAGTTCGGCGGTGCGAAATTCATCTGGCCGCCCTTGGGGGCGTCCGGATTGACATAGTCGAAATGCGTGAAGTCCGCGGGATATTTAAGGTCGCCGAAGGCCGACAGGCCGTGCAGCTTTACGCCGGTCGGGATGGCGGCGAAGGCCCGGCCTGGCAGCAGCGCTGCCGCCGCGGCAGCAGTGCCCAGGGCCAGAAAGTCGCGGCGGGCCAGAGAGTCGCGCCAGGGGAGCGCCGCCATCAATTGCCACTCTTGTATTTTGCCGCCAGCGCCTTTTCCTTGTCCGCATCGATCCACCAGGAATTCTGATCGACGCCGCTATAGGCCGGTTGCTTTTCCGGGATGCCGAACTTGTTCCAATAGGCCATCCAGACCACCGACCGATGGTGTTGCGGCACGACATAGTAATTCCACAGCAGCACCCGGTCGAGTGCATGGGTGGCAGCAACCAGGTCGTCGCGATCGGTGGCGAAGATGACGCGGTCGACCAGCGCATCGACGACCGGGTTCTTGATGCCGGCATAGTTGCGGGATCCAGGCGTGTCGGCGGCCTTCGAGCTCCAGAAGTCACGCTGCTCGTTGCCTGGCGAATCCGACTGTCCCAGCTGCGATATGGTGACATCGAAATCGAAGTTGTTGACGCGGTTGACGTACTGGGTCTGGTCGATCAGCCGCAGCGTGGCGTCGACACCGATCTTGCGCAGATTGGCGATGTAGGGACTGGAAAGGACCTGGTCGGTGTCGTTCCAGCCGAGGATTTCGAACTTGAACGGCTCGCCCGTCTTGGCATTCACCATTTTGCCGCCCTTGATCACCCAACCGGCCTTGGCGAACAGATCGACCGCAGTCTTCAGATACTTACGCTCCGCCTGTGGCGAATCGTAGACCGGCAGCTTGAATTCCTGGGTGAAGATTTCGGGCGGCAGCTTGTCGCGATATTGCTCAAGGATCTCCAGTTCCTTGCCCTGCGGCAGTCCGCTCGATGCCAGTTCGGTGCCTTGGAAATAGCTTGATGTACGGGTATTGGAACCGAAGAACAGCGTGCGGTTCATCGACTCGAAGTCGAGCGGGTAAGTCAGCGCGGCGCGCACCAGGCGATCCCTGAACAACAGACGTCTCGTGTTGAGCATGAACGCCTGCATCGGTTCGGGTGAGGCGGTCTTGAATTCCTTCTTGATGACGTCGCCAGCCTGGACTGCCGGGAAATTATAGGCCGTGTTCCAGCGCCTCGAACTGTTTTCCGGCTTAATGTCATCCAGCCCGCCTTTGGTGAAGGCCTGCCACGCCGCATTATCGTCGAGAAAGTAGCTGAAACGCTGGGTGTCGAAGTTCTCCCGGCCGATCTTCACCGGCAGCTTGGCTGCCCAATAGTCGGGCACGCGCTGCCAGATGATTTCCGAGCCCGGCTTGAAGCTGGCGATCTTGTAGGCGGCGGACCCCAGCGGCGGCTCCAGCGTCGGCCTGGTGACGTCGCGCTTCTTGCCATTGGCGTCGGTACCTTCCCACCAGTGCTTCGGCAGCACGACGAGATCGCCGATGATTTTCGGCAACTCCCGATTGCCCTTCTGGCTGAAATGGAATTCGACTTCGCGGTCCGAGATCGCGACGGCATCGGTGACATTCTCGAAATAGCGACTGTACATCGGGCTGTTGGCCTTCAGCACCTGAAACGACCAGATGACGTCGTCGGTGGTGATCGGCTGGCCGTCGTGCCACCTGGCCCGTGGGTCCAGGCGGTAGGTCGCCGAGGAATAGTCGTCCGGATGTTTGTAGGCGTCGGCGATCAGCGGATGGCTGACGCTGCCCTCGTCGGTCGCCTGCTCCATCAGCGTGTCATAGAGCAGCCCGCCGCCGAACTGTGTGAAGCCGGCTGCCGGCGAACCCTGGACGATATAGGGATTGAAGCTGTCGAACGTGCCGAGCACCACCAAATTCAGCGTGCCGCCCTTCGGCGCGTTCGGATTGACGTAGTCGTAGTGCTGGAAATTATCGCCATATTTGGATTCGCCGATCAGCGACGAGGTGGTGCGCCATTCGTCCGCGAAGGTTGCCTGCAGGCCGCCGGCAAAAGCCGCCATAACCAGCACCGATCTTAGAAACGTTCGGCCAACCGTCATGCCTTCTCCTCTTCGCGATGGCTGTTTAGCGGACAATCTAGATCATTTGACGCTCATGAAAACCGCGACAGGCCGGCTTTGTCGCCGCAGATGCGCTTTTCCCATTAAAAAAGCCGGGCTGAGCCCGGCTTTCCCAAAGATATGTACATGACAATTGCGTTATTGCGCCGGTGCTGGTGCGGGAGCAGCAGGGGCTGGTGCGGGAGCAGCAGGTGCTGCACCCTCTGCCGGCTTGGCCGGCGCCGCACCTTCAGCGGGTGCAGCCGCCGAAGCGCCAGGCGTCGGCAGTGGCTTCGGATTGTCCGACAGCGTGCGCAGATAGGCGATGACGTTGGCGCGGTCCTCATCCTTCGGCAGGCCGGCAAAACCCATAGCGGTGCCCTTCACGTCCTTCTTGGGCGACAAGAGGAAGTGGTCGAGGTTCTCGTAGGTCCACTTCTCCGCGCCGGCCTTCGAATATTCCTTCATGCCAGCCGAATAGGCAAAGCCCTCGTGAGAGGCCACTGGACGATCGACGACGTCCCACAGATCGGGGCCGACCTTGTTAGGCCCGCCCTTTTCGCCGGAGTGGCAGGCCTGGCACTTCTTGAACACGGCGGCACCCGCCTCGACATTGGCGTTGGCCAGGAGGTCGGCGATCGGCTTGGCTTCTGCCGCCGGGGCTGCCGGGCCGCCCTCGGCAGGCTCCTCGGTCGCCTCGATGGCGAAGCCGGGTTTTTCCGGTGCGGGGGAGGCGAACAGCGCATCGGACACGATGCCGACGGAGAACACGACGAACACGGTTCCGAGCAGCCCGCCGATCAGCTTGTTGATTTCGAAAGAGTCCATACGCCCCAGGCTCCCTTTTCCGGCGGACCGATCCGTCCACTCCGTCCGTCGGTAATCGTGAACCACCCCGCGAGGCGGTCAAATCGGGCGGAAACTAGGTCTTTTGCTCTGGCGTTGCAACACCTATAAGGGCGCTTCCAGTGAGACCTTTTGCCACTTTTCCCATCCTCTTTTTCGAACGCTTCGTCACCCGATGTCCACGCTCATCCTCATCCCGGCCCGCATGGCCTCGACCCGCCTGCCGGGCAAGCCGCTGGCCGATATCGCCGGCGCTCCGATGATCGTCCACGTCGCCCGCCGCGCCGCCGAGGCCGGGCTTGGCCGGGTGGTGGTCGCCACCGATACGCAAAGCGTGGCCGAAGCGGTGCGCGCGCATGGTTTCGAGGCTGTCATGACGCGGATGGACCACGAATCGGGCTCCGACCGCATCTTCGAGGCGCTGGCCACGCTGGATCCAGGGCGCAAGGTCGAAACGATCGTCAATGTGCAAGGCGACCTGCCGACCATCGATCCCGAGATCATCAATGCCGCGCTGAGGCCTTTCGAGGATGCGACGGTCGACATCGCCACGCTCGGCATCGAGATCGTCCGCGACGAGGAAAAGACCAATCCGAATGTCGTCAAGATCGTTGGCTCGCCGCTGTCGGAGACACGGCTGCGGGCGCTCTATTTCACCCGCGCCACGGCACCTTGGGGCGAGGGGCCGCTCTATCATCACATCGGCCTCTATGCCTATCGCCGCTCAGCGCTCGAACGCTTCGTCGCGCTGAAGCCGTCGCCGCTGGAACGGCGCGAGAAGCTCGAGCAGTTGCGGGCGCTGGAGGCCGGCATGCGCATCGACGCCGAGATCGTGCAGTCCGCGCCGTTCGGCGTCGACACGCCGGACGACCTCGAACGCGCCAGAACCATCCTTTCAACCTGAGACATTTGGTCAACCCGAGACATTTGGCATGCCTGAAAAAACCAACAGAATATCCTTCCAGGGCGAGCCGGGCGCCAATTCAGACACCGCCTGCCGCAACATGTTCCCTGATATGGAGCGGTTGCCGTGCCCGACCTTCGAGGATGCCTTCAACGCGGTCGAGACCGGCAAGGCCGACCTCGCCATGATCCCGATCGAGAACACGATTGCCGGCCGCGTTGCCGACATCCACCATCTCCTGCCGGAATCGAAGCTGCACATCGTCGGCGAATATTTCCTGCCGATCCATTTCCAGCTGATGGTCTTGCCGGGCGTCAGGCGCGACGAGATCAAGACCGTGCACAGCCATATCCATGCGCTCGGCCAGTGCCGCAAATACATCCGCAAGAACGGCTGGAAGCCGGTGGTCGCCGGCGACACGGCGGGTTCGGCCAAGCTGGTCGGCGAGGTGAAAGATCGCACTATGGCGGCGCTTGCCCCGGCGCTGGCCGCGACGCTCTATGGGCTCGACATCATCGAGGAGAATGTCGAGGACACCGACAGCAACGTCACCCGCTTCGTCGTGCTGACGAAGAACAGGCAATGGGCGGAACGCCCATCCGACGCCGCCAAGATGATGACGACGTTCATCTTCCGCGTCCGCAACGTGCCGGCCGCGCTCTACAAGGCGATGGGCGGCTTTGCCACCAACGGCATCAACATGACCAAGCTGGAGAGCTACCAGCTCGGCGCCTTCACGGCGACGCTGTTCTATGCCGATATCGAGGGCCATCCCGACGATCCGCTGGTGAAGCTGGCGCTTGACGAGCTGCGCTTCTTCTCGCGCGAAATGCGGATCCTGGGTGTCTATCCCGCCAGCGAATCGCGCGAGCAATGGAAGGTGGCGGATTAGCTAGCATTCATCGAGAGCTCTGCGGCGTCCTGACCTGGCGCCTTGCCAGATGACGAGTGCCGGGCGACATTCCTGGCATGTGGCTCCTGAAACTGGCGCTCGCAGCCGCTGGATTGTATGCGGCGGTTGTCGCCGTCGCGTATGTGCTTCAGTCCTGGCTGATCTTTCCGGCCGGCTTTGCGGCTTTCGGACCCGATCTGCCGGCCGGGGCCCGCCATGTCGAGTTGGCGACGCAGGATGGCGAGCGCTTCGTTCTGGTGCGCCTGCCGGCAAGACAGGCCGAGCCACGCCCGCTCCTGCTGGGGTTCGCCGGCAATGCCTGGAATGCCGACGCGCTTGCCCTCATGCTGCACCAGCTATTCCCCGAACATGAGGTCGCGGCGCTGCACTACCGCGGATATGCGCCGAGCAGCGGAAGCCCGTCAGCCTCCGCCCTGTTCGAGGACGCCCGACGCGCCCATGACCACCTGGCCACCGACGCCAAAGCCGGCATCGTCGCCATCGGCCTTAGCATCGGCGCTGCGGTTGCGGTCGATCTGGCGACCGTCCGGCCCTTGCGCGGCATTGTCATGGTGACGCCCTTCGACTCGCTGAAGGAACTCGCCGCCCACCACTATCCCTGGCTGCCGGTGCGCCTCTTGCTGCGGCACCGCATGGAAGCGGCAGAATCTCTGCGCGACCTCGATGTGCCCACGGCCGTCATCGTCGCCGAGAACGACACCATCGTTCCAGCGGCACGCTCGGCACCTCTGCGCGAGGCCGCCCGTGATTTGCGCAGCCACATCGCCATAGCGGCTGGCCACAACGACCTCTATGGCCATCCCGACTTCGCCGGGGCGCTACGCGCCTCCGTTGCGGCGGTCACGCACGATTGACGAGCACTGGGTGGCGAGCGGGCAAGCTCTGGCAGCGATTTGGCCGCAAATCGCGATGGGCCGTCAACCGCGCCGCGCCGCCTCGATCGCGGCGACGTCGATTTTCCTCATGGTCATCATGGCATCAAACGCGCGCTTTGCTTCGTCGCCGCCAGCCGCCAGCGCTTCAGTCAGGACGCGCGGCGTGATTTGCCAGGAAACGCCCCACTTGTCCTTGCACCAGCCGCACGCGCTCTCCTGGCCGCCATTGCCGACGATGGCATTCCAGTAGCGGTCGGTCTCCTCCTGATCGTCGGTGGCGATCTGGAACGAGAAGGCTTCGTTGTGCTTGAAAGCGGGACCACCGTTGAGGCCGAGACAAGGAATGCCCGCAACTGTGAAGTCGACCGTCAACACGTCGCCCTCCTTGCCGGCTGGGTAGTCACTGGGTGCATGGTGCACGGCACTCACCACGCTGTCAGGAAAGGTCGCGGAGTAGAAGCGGGCGGCAGCCTCGGCGTCCTTATCGTACCAGAGGCAGATCGTATTCTTCGCCATTGCGGGTTCCTTTCGCCTTGAAGCCAAGATTTCGGCCTTCCCCATCCGCTCCCTTCCGAAATAGGTAGCCAATCGCTTTTCTCCACCCCGGCAGCGTCCGGCCCGCCCCGGCGATCGCAAAGGGCAGTTTACCCTTAGCGTCGCGGTCCGCTTTGGGTGGACAGACATTCTCGTTGTTTCCCAAAGCGGACGTTCGCGCGATGACTGGAGTCGGCCCTTTTGCACACCATCACGAGGCGACCGGCCATGTACATGACAGGCGGGTCGCGGAAGGTGTTTCAATTGAAAGCAGACTCCTGCCCTCCTGAAATCAGAATGTAACGTTCTCCGCGAATTTTCGCCCCCGCCGTCGTTCGCATCGGATCGACCGAGCGGACGGAATTTGAGTCAACACGGAGTTTGTCACCATGACTACGAAGAAAACAGGCAGGCCGACCGCGCCACGGATCGTTGGTCTTCGCCACGTCGGCATGGTCGCCGAAAACCCGGCTGCGCTTGCGCGATTTTATGAGGATGTCCTCGGCCTTCAGGTGGTCGGTGGCAGTGGCGAAGAAAACCCGTTCGGCGCCACCGCCTTCCTGAGCAGCGATCCGGCCGAAGAGTCCCATCAGATCGCTATCTTCACCAATCCTGCCTTGCGCCACATCGCATTCAAGGTCGGCACATTGGCCGATCTGCGCGCCGCCTACACGCGCATCGTCGACATGGGGCTGCCGATTAAGATGGCCTTCAATCACGGTGTATCGCTTGCGTTCTATTTCGAAGACCCTGAGGGAAATCTTGTCGAAGTCTACTGGCCGACCGGCATGGCCTTCGACCAGCCCTACGGGGATCCGCTCGATTTGACGCTGCCGGAAGAGGCATTGCGGCAGAGGGTCGAGCAACTGGTGCGGCAGGCGAGTGAACAGGTTCCGGCATCTCTGCCGTCTGCATCCGCGTCATAGCGCGGAGCGGTCGCTCCTTCACCCCTCCTACCATTCAATTCTCACTCCTGACGAGGAAATGACGACACCTCTACCGCGGACGCGTACTGCTGGCTTGCGCAGATCGGATTGATCGATAAGGCGGCTCTGCCGATCCTCGGCGCGACGCAATCGCGCGCGCTGATGCCGTCCGCCACAGGGAATTATCAACTCAACAAGTTGATGTATTTCAAATGAAACAGTCAAGACATACGGCGAAAACATTGTGGTGGTAGCCAAGCTGCCTCGGGACGTGGAAGCGAGTAAATATTTCCATCGCAGACTCACTTTCTACGTCAGCCAAAGCCGAGATGTTTCGTAGAAGCCTAGGAATACAGGAGCATCCAGATGAGCTCAAGATCAACAACCTTGGTCGCGTCTGCAATCGCGATCATGACTACCACCGCCGCCGCCCCGGCCGCTCCGCTGACACCGGCGGAGGCAGCGCGGATCGACGCATCGTCGTTCCCCGCGCCCGGCGAGCCGAGCCTTGCCGAAATCCGCCATGCAACGGAGCGGTTCCGCAATGTCAACGTCGCGCTCGCGGAGGGCTACATCCGCGATCCTGCCAACATGTGCGAGACCGCCGAAATGACGGGACAGCCGCAGAAATTAGGGGCTATGGGCCTCCACTACTTTCGCCCCGATATGCTCGGCATCACCGCTCCGCCCAATCCGCGTGTCGACGGCACAGGGACGCACACGGACTTCGGCAAGCCCGCGGTCCTCGTCTACGAGCCGCAGGCCGACGGATCGCTCGAGCTGATCGCGGTGGAGAATCTCGTCTTCGCGAAAGCGTGGAAGGAAGCCGGCCACGACGCCCCGCCGTCGTTCCACGGCATTCCCTGGGACACTATGATCGACGACCCGGCGACGCCTGCGGATGAGGCGCATAATTTCGAGCCGCATCACGACCGGCACGTCTGGCTCTATCGAGCAAACCCGAACGGCATCTTCGCCCAGTTCAACCCGCGGGTGACCTGTGAGCATCACAACCCCGGTGCGTCCCACCAGCATGCGTCAGGCCAGTGATAAGCGGCGACCTGGCTTACCTGCTCGCGCCGAGCGGCAGGTGAGCCAGGCGTCGTCTGTTCGAACTTGCTCGTTCAGAGCGATTGGATTTTTGGTCCTAGGTCAGCGGCTCGTAGTCGATCTCGAGAAACGCCTCGACCTCCGGGATCCAGCGATCGCGGACGAAGGCGACGTGGTCGGGATGGTCATTGTAACGGGAATAGGCGGCCTCGTCGGCGAACTCCATCGAGAAGCCGAAACGATAATCGTTCTTCGGGCTGACCTGCCGCAACTGCTCGAATTTCTCGACACCCGATATCGCCGCGAGCACTTTCGCATCAGTGAGGAATTTCACCTCCTCGGCCGAGTTCTCCCTGTGCTTCAGCCTGAACACCACAGTGTGACGGATCAATTTCTGCTCCCCATAGCGTTTACGCGCTGTCGGCCCAGGCGCGGATCAGGTGATGGACAAATGATCACCACCGGGTCGGTGCGCGGAAAATGCTCGGTGCCGCAGGCCGGGCAGTGTCGCTTGTAGCCGCCCGCCCGCATTTCGACTAGGCGAAAAAGCCATCGAAATTCAAACGGCGCAGTTCGATAGCCTTCTTTCCAAAGCCATGGATGCAGACGCAAGCAACGGAATTCACCCATCCGTATGCCATCCGTAAGTGCGCTTCTCGCATGGTCGTGCGGGCACAATTCACTGCTCGGAGGTTCACCATGCATGACGTTTCATCTTCTCATCTCTCAGGCAGCATTTCGCGAGACATGTTTGTTTCTTTCGTCCGCGACCTGCTGGGCAGCTATCCGAATCCAGACGAACCGCAGCCGCGAGGTCCCTGGGATCCAATCATCTTTGCCGCCTTGCAGCGAATGGCATGGTTCGGTCCACATCCGGAGCCCTGGCACTCACTGTTTCACGTCATCGCCCAGCGGCATCCTGAACTGTGGGATATCCTTGGCGGCCCCCTGGTTCGGGCGGCGCTCAATCCGCAGCCGCTACCGCCCCGCATCGCCTTCGCCGCCGCTCTGGCCGACGGGTTGATAGAGCGCGCAGCGTCTGCTCAGGAAATCGCGGACTGGCTGCCGCAGCAGGGGGAACAGCGCGGCATCATCATCGTCAGCGGCCGTCTTCTGCAGTATGTCGACGATCTTTGCGGCAACGGCCTCAGGCTCAAATTCCCTAAGCCCGTTCCACCGCCGCCGTGGTGGCAGGAGCAGTTGAGTGGCGCCGACCTGGCGGTAATGGGCGTCCGGTTCGAGAGCGCGGCAGCGCAGGTTGTCAACGAGGCGCTCGGAGGCGCATTCCGTCAGGCCGGCGTCAAACTTATTCAGACCGGGCTATCGAAGTTCCAATAGCGGCAGACGGGCGATCGCTATGGCCGACCTGCAGCATTCTTGCTCGGATTGAAGTGTTGTGGTGGGGCGGATTTGGGTCAGGGTCGAGGGTTCGGTGCAGTTGCAATATCGCTGCAACCGCGCCGAAGCCCGAAGGCTCTGACCCAAATGGCCCAGTCATTTTGGTCCCACAAACCTTTACGCGCTGTCGGCCCAGGCGCGGATGAGGTTATAGGCGATCGCCCCCTTCGGCGGCGTGACCAGGCCGCCCGGATGCTCGCGGGCCAGCATCGAGAGCACCTCGTCGCGAAAGAACCAGCGGCAGTCTTCCAGCTCGTTGAGGTCGGCCTGGATGTCGTCGTTGAGCGGCTCGCCGAAGCAGCCGATCATCAGCGAATAGGGAAACGGCCAGGGCTGGCTGGCGTGGTAGACGACGCGGCCAAGCCTGATGCCGGCCTCCTCCAGCGTTTCACGGCGCACAGCCGCCTCGATCGTCTCGCCCGGCTCGATGAAGCCGGCAAGCGCCGAATACATCCCCGGCGCGAAATGCCGGCCGCGGCCAAGCAGGCATTTTTCGCGCGTCGCCGTCAGCATGATCGCCACCGGATCGGTGCGCGGAAAATGCTCGGTGGCGCAGGCCGGGCAAAGCCGCTTGTAGCCTCCGGCCCGCATTTCGGCTTCATTGCCGCATTTGCTGCAGAAGCGGTGGCTGGCATGCCAGGCGAGCAGCGCCGCCCCTTGCGCCATGGCGCCGGCCGCCGCTTCGTCGATCAGCCCCTGCATGTAGACCGAGCGATAGTCGATGGCCTTGATCGTCTCCGGCAATTGTTCGGGATCGATGCCTGCCGGAACGGCGAGTACCGGGCCGCTGTCGGAAAAACCGAGCAGGACGCCATGGTCGAGCGACGCCTGGAGCGGCTGGCTCTCCTCGGCGCCGAACCAGGGGTCGAAGCCGTCGCCAACGAGCTTCAGATAAAGGCGCCCGCCATGCATCAGCAAAAGCCTGGCTGAGGGATCGGCGAGTGCCTTTTCGACGGAATCGTCGGCGCGGTTTTCGGATTGCCGGTCGATCATATTGCCGGCGAAGCCGACGAACTGGCTCGGCTCGCGCAAGGGCGCGTCAAACAGGCGGAAGCTCATGGGAGACTCTGGATTCCAGGATGGACACGGGACAGGCTTATAGCGCCGCCTTTATCTGTTGCGCAAACCGGCGCAGGTCCGGGCGCTGATAAGGCTCGCGCAGGCCGTGGCCCCACACCGGGCCCGGCCAGCCGGGATCACCTTCCGAGCGCGCGATGACATGGACATGCAACTGGCGCACGATGTTGCCGAGTGCGCCGGTGTTGATCTTGGTGCAGCCAGTCACCCTCTTCAGAGCCTGCGCCACCATATTGGTCTCGAAGGTCAGCATCGCCTGGTCGAGCGGCGTCAAATCGTGGATTTCCTCCACACCCGGTCGCTGCGGCACCAGAAGCAGCCACGGCCAGCGGCGATCGTTCATCACCCGCAACTCGCACAGCCCGAGCCACATCAACTGTTCGCTGTCCGTCTCCAGACGAGCATCCAGCGTGAATCCGGCCTTGAGGCCCGGCAACATCGGCGTTTCCTTCGCTTTTGTAGTGTTTTTTAAACGTCATGAACGCTAAAGCGGCTGCCGGGGGCCGCAAGAGGGCGGCAAGCGAATCATTGCTCCGTGACGGCAGTTATGCTATTGATTTGGGCATGGTGCTGATTTGCGCCGATGACCCGCCTTCCGAGGCGGGTTTTTTTGTTTCAGCTTTCGGCGTCACCCCTGCTGATTGATCCTGCGCACTTGCATTTCATCGCCGAATTGCCGATATGGAGAACGGGAGGTTGGTGGTGGACGGTCCACTCGCCAACCGGGTCAGGTCCGGAAGGAAGCAGCCCTAACGAGCCCGGAACGGGTCATTGTTCCAGCCTCCCGCCTCTTCGCCTTTCTCCCGCGACATTGACGGCGCCAAGCCCTGCGGGCGAAACTATGCGCAGGAATCGGCCGCCTACAGCGGCGGCCCTTGGAGCTTTACGGGCGAATGAGCGAAGCCGGAAATTCGGGAACGGAAAAGGCCGCCGCCTATCGCGTTCTGGCGCGCAAATACCGTCCTGCGAACTTCTCCGAGCTGATCGGCCAGGAGCCGATGGTCCGCACCCTCACCAACGCCTTCGCCACCGGCCGCATCGCCCAGGCCTGGATGCTGACCGGCGTGCGCGGTGTCGGCAAGACGACGACGGCGCGCATACTCGCGCGGGCGCTCAACTACAAAACATCGACCGTCGACCAGCCTTCGGTCGATCTTGCCGTTCCGGGTGAGCACTGTCAGGCGATCATGGAAGGCCGCCATGTCGACGTCATCGAGATGGACGCCGCCTCGCACACCGGCATCGACGACATCAGAGACATCATCGAGCGCGTGCGCTACGCGCCGGTGTCGGCGCGCTACAAGGTCTACATCATCGACGAAGTGCACATGCTCTCGACCCAGGCCTTCAACGGCCTGCTGAAGACGCTGGAAGAGCCGCCGCCGCACGTCAAATTCATCTTCGCCACCACCGAAATCAGAAAAGTTCCGATCACCGTTTTGTCGCGCTGCCAGCGCTTCGACCTCAGGCGTATCGATGCCGGCGCGCTGGTCGCGCATCTCTCCTCGATTGCCGGCAAAGAAGGCATTGCGGTCGATGACGACGCGCTGGCGATGATCGCCCGTGCGGCCGAAGGCTCGGCACGCGATTCGCTGTCCATCCTCGACCAGGCGATCGCCCATGGCAGCGGTACTGTCAGTGCAGAGGCGGTGCGCGCCATGCTCGGATTGGCCGACCGCGCCCGCATCGTCGACCTGTTCGAACATGTGATGAAGG
The DNA here is from genome assembly GCF_003952585.1 of Mesorhizobium sp. M6A.T.Cr.TU.016.01.1.1. Taxonomy (NCBI): domain Bacteria; kingdom Pseudomonadati; phylum Pseudomonadota; class Alphaproteobacteria; order Hyphomicrobiales; family Phyllobacteriaceae; genus Mesorhizobium; species Mesorhizobium sp. M6A.T.Cr.TU.016.01.1.1. The sequence goes on along the minus strand of NZ_CP034452.1, from coordinate 1,396,775 downwards.
GCGACGTGGCGGCCGCCTTGGCCGAGTTCCGCAACCAATACGATACCGGCGCCGATCCGGCCGCGGTGCTGACCGACCTTGCCGAGTTCAACCACCTCGTCACGCGACTGCGCTTCGTGCCGACTGCCCTCGATGACGCCTCGCTGTCCGAGGACGAGCGCCGGCGCGGCGCCGACTTCGCCAAGGCGCTGTCGGTCAGGGTAATGTCGCGGACCTGGCAGATGCTGTTGAAAGGCATTCCCGAGGTGCAGTCTTCCAATCGGCCGGTCAGCGCCGCCGAAATGGTGCTGATCCGGCTGGCCCATGCCGCCGACTTGCCGACATTGGACGAGGCATTGAAATCGCTGGAGGGCGCAGCATTGGTGCCGAACGGCGCGCCACGCTCGAATGGTGCGCCCGCAAGCTCTGGCCCCGCATATTCTGGCCCGGCAAGCCCCGGTAATGGCGGCGGCGCCAGCGCCGTGGCGCAGACGCGGATGCCGACGGCCAATGGCGGCGCGCAGACCATGCGGCTGGTCGAGCCCGAGCCGATGCCGGCAGCCTTCGTTCCCGCGCCGGAGCCGGTTGCGGATGCGCCGGCGGTGCCGGTGAAATCGCTGGCCGACATCGTCGCGCTTGCCGACGCCCAGCGCGACATGGCCTTCAAGGTGCTGGTGAAGCGCTGCGTGCGCCTGGTGCGCATCGAGCCGGGCCGCATCGACGTCAGCCTGACCGATGACGCGCCGAAGATGCTGCTCAATGAGCTGACCGCCAAATTGCGCGCCTGGACCGGCCGCAGCTGGCTGGTGTCGCTGTCGAAGGAAGAGGGCGGCCAGACACTGGCCGAGATGGAATCGACCAAACGCGAAAACGCCCTCCTCGATGCCAAGAGCGACCCGACCGTCGCCGCCATCCTGGCGCGGTTTCCCGGCGCCAAGATCATCGACGTGCGCATTCCCGACGCACCGGAAGCCGATGCGGTCGAGGCCGAAGTTCCGGTCGAGCCGGCGGCGGACGACGACGAAACCTGATACAGATCAATCTAGAGGACCACGCGATGAAAGATCTTCTCGGCCTGATGGGCAAAGCGAAGGAAATGCAGGCCAAGTTCCAGGCCATGCAGGACGAGATCGCCACGCTGGAAGCCACCGGGCAGGCCGGCGGCGGCTTGGTCAGCGTGACGCTGACCGGCAAATTCGAGATGAAGTCGCTGAAAATCGACCCGTCTCTGTTCAAGGAGGACGAGGTCGAGATTCTGGAGGATCTGCTTCTCGCCGCCCACAATGACGCCAGGGCCAAGGTCGAGCAGATGATGCAGGAAAAGACCCAGGCACTGACCGCGGGACTGCCGATACCCCCGGGAATGAAGCTGCCGTTCTAGATCTGAGCTTTAGCGTTCAGCGGCGCCATGACCAAAGAGCCATCAGCCAGGTTGATAGAGCAGCGCCTCCGAAACAGGATCTATGAGATCCTGGAGATCCTGGCCGACTGCGACGCGGGCGTGAAGCTCGTTGGAATCAATGGCTATTTCAATCTCTTCGACGATTTCCTCCATCGTCCGTCCATCGAATCCGGCATGCCCGTCCTGTCGAAGGATGAACGTGCCATCGTGCTGGAAATCGCCCATCTTCTAGAAGAAGCCTGCGTGGCTATGCCCGATTTCACCAAGGCTGAGTTCGTCGAAAGCGGCTGGCCGCGGCAGATTGCGCCGAAAGCGACGGTCGCACGGATGCTGTTCCTGCAACGCGGGCTGTTTTCGGAGGAGTTCGATGAGGCCGAACCCGGGCAACGGTTCGTGCCGTCAGCCAGTTAAATCTGCCATCTATCGGGTGTGTCTATTCCGCCACTTTCCGCTTAATAACGCTTTAGCCATCTTTTTGCCTGAAAGTGTCTCATTCTTGCCGCAGCCTGGGCGGGCTGGCAGCAGAAACGAGGGGATACCTGTTGATCTCTACCCGATGGAAGATGCCGTTGTTGCTCGGCGTCGTCACCTCTCCGCTGTTTTTGGCCGCCTGCAGTCAGACCACCTCGCATGGCCTGTCCGTGGCCAGTCTGACCGATGCCGTCAGGTCCCGGCCCTCCAGTCACACAGCGAAGGACAAGGAGTGCCTCCAGCGCGCGATGTTCTTCGAATCCAACCGGTCGAGCCGTGACGGCATGATTGCCGTCGGCACCGTGGTCATGAACCGGCTGCGCTCCGGCAAGCACGGCAACACCATCTGTCAGGTGGTCGGCGAGCGCGGGCAGTTTGCGCCGGGCGTGATGACACGGCGGATGAATTCGAAGGCGATGCCCGATGTCGAGGAGGCCGCCGAGGCGGTGCTCAAGGGCGAGCGCAAGGCCAAGCTGAAGAACACGATGTTCTTTCACACCGCCGGCCTGCGCTTCCCCTACAAGAACATGCACTACACCATGGTTGCCGGCGGCAACGCCTTCTATGAAAAGCGCGGCCGGAACTGGAAGCCGCTGCCGGACGAGCCCACGGTCGCGGTGGCACAAGCGACGCCGCGGGCGCCGGCGGCCACCGCTCCGGTGACGCTCGTCGCCTCCGCGGCGCCGGTTCCCAAAGCAACACCCGCCAAGGCAACCTATGTGACCGCGATCGCATCGCAGCCGGTAGAGCCGACTCTGGAGAAGGTGACGCCACAGAAGGCGACCCTTATTGCGATGCAAGAACCGATGCAGGAGCCGGACGCGGCCCGTTTCGGCGGCACGGCCGACACCCGGCCTGTCACCTCGTTCCCGGCCGCGTCGGCCGAGCCGACAATGGCGTTTGAATCGACCCCCGAGAACACCGACGCCATCGGTGCGATGATCGCCGGCCAGACCCGGCCGCTGGAAGAAAACTGAGGCGGTCGACGTCGGCGCCGCCCCTCATCTGGCTGCCATCTTCTCCCCGTATTAGTGACGGGGAGAAGGACGCTCTCGTCGATGATTTCGCCAATCGTCAGCCTTGCAGGAAGGGTGCCGAGGTCGCGGTCTGCCCTTTCTCCCAGTCACTATACGGGGAGAAATGCCCGGCAGGGCAATGAGGGGCGGCGCAAGCCGACGCGATTGTCCCGCAGCAGCGTCGTTGCGTTGAACATCACCCGCCGCTGCGGTGTTTCAAAACCCATTGAAAAATCCTAAACCGATGCGATGTCGAAGCGAATCGCCGGTCCCGAGATCGAACGCCTGATCCAGCTCCTGGCCAAGGTGCCGGGGCTCGGTCCCCGTTCGGCCAGGCGAGCCGCACTCCACCTCATCAAGAAGAAGGAGCAGCTGCTGGCGCCGCTCGCCGCCGCCATGAGCGAGGCGGTCGACAAGGTGCGCATCTGCTCGACCTGCGGCAATGTCGACACGTCCGATCCCTGCATGATCTGCACCGATCCGCGCCGTGACCCCGGCACGCTCATCGTCGTCGAGGACGTGGCCGACCTGTGGGCGCTGGAGCGGGCGGCCGCCATGAATGTCCGCTACCACGTGCTCGGCGGCTCGTTGTCGCCGCTCGACGGCATCGGCCCCGAGCAGCTCAACATCCGCTCGCTGGTCGACCGCGTCGCCGGCGGCGAGGTCAAGGAGGTGATCCTCGCCGTCAACGCCACGGTCGAGGGCCAGACCACCGCGCACTATCTCACCGACCAATTGTCCGGCTTCGACATCAAGGTAACGCGGCTGGCGCATGGCGTGCCGGTCGGCGGCGAGCTCGACTATCTCGACGAAGGCACGCTGGCCGCGGCGCTGCGCTCGCGTACGGCGTTTTGAGGCGATTGGGGGAGGGGTATTCTTGAGATGATTGCATTCTTTCGCGCCCCTCTCTGTCCTGCCGGACATCTCCCCCACACGGGGGGAGATCGGACGTCACGCCGGCTTTCGCTAACCTTCAACGCTGGAGAAAAGCTGCCATCGCCAAAGCTGCCAATCTCCCCCCAAGTGGGGGAGATGTCCGGCAGGACAGAGGGGGGCGCGACAGAACGTCGACTTTGCGGATTGGCGTTCTTTCTTGCTACGCTCGTTGCCCTCCTCCTCGCCACCCCCGCCTCCGCAGCAAAAATCGACGACCAGTTTCACGCTTGGCTGCAAGGCGACCTCTGGCCCGAAGCCAACGCCAAAGGCATCTCCAGAAAAACCTTCGACGCCGCCTTCGACGGCGTCAAGCCGAACCTCAAACTGCCCGACCTGGTGATGCCGGGCAAAAAAGCGACGACACCGCAGAAGCAGCATCAGGCGGAGTTCGGTTCGCCCGGCGCCTATTTCGCCGAAAAGACGGTTCGCGCCGTCACATCAGGCGGTCGGTCGCGCGCGGCGGCCAATGCCAGGACGATCGCCGCGATCGAGAAACGCTACGGCGGGCCGGGCGAGGTGCTGCTGGCGATCTGGGGCCGCGAGACCGGCTTCGGCGCGGCGAAAATGCCTTACGATGCTTTCGAAGTGCTGGGCACCAAGGCGTTCATGGCGACCAGGAAGGACTTCTTTCGCACCGAGTTGCTCGCAGCGCTCGAGATCGTCGAGCGTGGGCTGGCCCCTGTCAGCGCGATGAAGTCGTCCTGGGCAGGCGCGCTCGGCCAGCCGCAGTTCATGCCGAGTTCGTTCCTGAACCATGCCGTCGATTTCGATGGCGATGGTCGGGCCGACATCTGGAACTCGGTGCCGGACACGCTGGCCTCGATCGCCAACTATCTCGTCCACTATGGTTGGGTGAAGGGCCGCGGCTGGGGTTTCGAGGTGACTGTGCCTGAGACGGTTTCCTGCTCGCTCGAAGGTCCGGACCAGGGCAAGAGGATTTCCGACTGGGCTGATATGGGCATCAAGCGGGTCGCGGCAAGACCGTTTCCGGCGCGTGAATTAAAGGCCGAAGGTTTTCTGTTGATGCCGGCCGGGCGCAGCGGTCCAGCCTTCATCGTCACTCCCAATTTCTACGTGCTGAAGCAATACAACACCAGCGATCTCTACGCCCTGTTCATCGGCCACGGCGCTGATCGCATCGCCCATGGCGACAGCAATTTTTCCGGCAGCTGGGGCGCCGTCGGCGGGCTCCACAGGTCGGACATCGCCGCCTTGCAGCGGGCGCTGGAGGCCAAGGGCTACGATGTCGGCAGCGCCGACGGACTGCCCGGTTTCAAGACGCGCCGGTCGATCGGCAAGTGGCAGGCCAGCAACGGTCGCACTGCCACCTGTTTTCCCGACGCCGATTTGGTCACCGCGTTGAAATAGCTGCACTCCGGGTGTCGCGCCACGGCCGTGGTGGCTGCCGATCTGGCCCAACCAACAGCTTTGCAAATGCTCGTTGCCGTGCTTGAAAGCGCCGGATATGGTGAGGCGGAACTGGGCGAAAATTGCCGCGACAACCGGTCCAGGGGCCATCGTTCGGTTAGAGCGCCGCGCGTCCGTTGGACGCGCAAAGGACGCTCTAAGACTTTGGACTACACATCGTGCTTTCCGAAAATCGATTCCGATTTTCGGGCCGATGTGGCAAAGAACGCTGCAACCCTGAGCCGGGAACTCAGGTCAACAAAAACAGGGAACAGTTAAAAATGATGATGGAAAAGTTTGCTCTACGCTCCCGCTTCTTGCTCGCGGGCGCAGCCATGTCCGCGCTGCTTCTGGCCGGCGCGCCTGCCTTTGCGGTCACGCCCGCCGACACGCTGGTCGAGGGTTTCGCCGTCGACGACATCATCTCCATGGATCCGGGCGAAGCGTTCGAGCTGTCGACCGCCGAGGTCACCGGCAACACCTACGATCTGCTTGTCCGCCTCGACTTGAGCGATACGTCCAAGGTCAAGGGCGATCTTGCCGAAAGCTGGACTGTCTCCGACGACGGCCTGGTCTACACCTTCAAGCTCAAGCCCGGCCTGAAATTTGCCTCGGGCAATCCGATCACGGCGGCCGACGTCGCCTATTCGTTCGAGCGCGCCATCAAGCTCGACAAGAGCCCGGCCTTCATCATCGGGCAGTTCGGCATCAATGGCGACAACGTTGCCGACAAAGCCAAGGCCGTCGATGACACGACGTTCCAGTTCACCGTCGACAAGGCCTATGCGCCGAGCTTCGTCTTGAACTGTCTGTCGGCAACGGTCGCCTCGGTCGTCGACGCCAAGCTGGTCAAGGAACACGTCGCCGCGGTCACGCCGAGTGCCGACTACAAATACGACAACGATTTCGGCAACGCCTGGCTGAAGACCGGCTATGCCGGCTCCGGCGCCTTCAAGCTGCGCGAATGGCGGGCCAACGAGGTCGTCGTGATGGAGCGCAACGACAATTATCACGGCGAAAAGGCCAAGCTTGCCCGCGTCATCTACCGCAACATGAAGGAAAGCTCGGGCCAGCGCCTGGCGCTCGAGGCCGGCGACATCGACGTTGCCCGCAATCTCGAGCCGAACGACCTCGACGCCATCGCCAAGAACGCCGATCTCACCACCACCAGCGCGCCGAAAGGCACGGTCTATTACATCAGCCTCAACCAGAAGAACCCGAACCTCGCCAAGCCAGAGGTTCGCCAGGCCTTCAAATATCTCGTCGACTATGATGCCTTGAGCACGACCATCCTCAAGGGCATCGGTGAGATCCACCAGACCTTCCTGCCCAAAGGCGTGCTCGGCGAACTGGACGAGAACCCGTTCAAATTCGATCTCGCCAAGGCCAAGGAACTGCTCGCCAAGGCCGGTCTCGCCGACGGTTTCAGCGTCACCATGGACGTGCGCAACACCCAGCCGGTGACCGGCATGGCGGAATCGTTCCAGCAGACGCTGGGACAGGCCGGCGTCAAGCTGGAGATCATTCCCGGCGACGGCAAGCAGACGCTGACGAAATACCGCGCCCGCAACCATGACATCTATATCGGCCAGTGGGGCCAGGATTATTTCGATCCAAACTCCAACGCCCAGACTTTCGCCAGCAACCCCGACAATTCGGATGAAGGCAAGACCAAGACGCTGGCCTGGCGCAACGCCTGGGACATTCCGGACTTGAGCAAGGAAACCGAAGCAGCCTTGCTCGAGAAGGATCCGGCCAAGCGCGCCGCAATGTACCAGGATCTGCAGAAGAAGATCCTCGAAACCAGTCCTTTCATCATCGTTCACCAGCAGCTGGAAGTGGCCGGCCTGCGCAAGAACCTCAAGGGCTTCGCGCTCGGCCCGAGCTTCGACACCAACTTCGTCGGCCAGATCTCCAAGGAATGATGCCGGCGGACGCGCCGCATGAGCACTGTTGAAAGCGAAGCGACGGCAGGGCGCGGCAGCGCCCGTGCTGTCGCTGTCGCGTCGTCGATCGCCCGCTTCCTGGTCATCGCGATAACCACCTATCTCGGTCTTCTCGCGGTGACCTTCTTCATCGGCCGGGTGATCCCGATCGACCCGGTGCTGGCGGTGCTCGGCGACCGGGCGCCGGCCAATGTCGTCGAGCGCACACGCCGCGAGATGGGGCTCGACCTGCCGCTGATCGAGCAGTTCTACATCTATGTGAAGAATGCCCTGAACGGCAATTTCGGCACATCGGTGCTGACCACCAATCCGGTGATGACCGACATCCGCCGCGCCTTTCCGGCGACGATCGAGTTGGCGACGCTGGGGACGCTGATCGGTTCGGTGATCGGCGTGCCGCTCGGCGTGCTGGCCGCCGTCAAGCGCGGCAGCATCATCGACCAGATCGTGCGCATCATCGGCCTGGTCGGCTACTCCGTGCCGATCTTCTGGCTGGGATTGCTGGCGCTTGTGCTGTTCTATGCCAAGCTGCAATGGGTGGCTTTTCCCGGCCGCCTCGACATCGTCTACGAATACACCTTCACGCCGATCACCGGCTTCTATCTTCTGGATGCTCTGTGGCAGCGGCAGTGGGATGTGTTTTTCGATGCCTTTCGCCACATCATCCTGCCGGCCTCGTTGCTCGGCTATTTCTCGCTTGCCTATGTCAGCCGGATGACTCGCTCGTTCATGCTGAACGAGCTTGCCCAGGAATACATCGTCGCAGCGCGCGCCAAAGGCCTGTCGGAGACACGCATCATCTGGGGGCACGCGCTGCGCAACGCGGCGGTGCCGATGGTCACCGTGATTGCGCTTTCCTATGCCGGCCTGCTCGAAGGCTCGGTGCTGACCGAGACCGTGTTTTCATGGCCGGGTATCGGCCTCTACATCACCAATTCCCTGCAGAACGCCGACATGAACGCGGTGCTCGGCGGCACCATCGTCATCGGCTCGGTCTTCATCGGCATCAATCTCCTGTCCGACCTGCTCTACCGAGTGCTCGATCCGAGGACCAAAGTGAGATGAGCGCAGAGGCGATACAAAGCCGTCGCGACTGGTTGCTCAGCGAGCGGCCGGCATCGCGCATGCAGGCAAGGCTCGGCCGCGCCTATGTGGCGTGGCGGCGCTTTTCCGCCAACCGGCTGGCGTTTCTCGGCCTGCTCATCATCATCGCTTTGCTGGTGGTCGCGGCCTTTGCCGATGTGCTGGCGCCCTATTCGCCGACAATCGGCGACCTCAAGGGCTCGCGCCTCCTGGCGCCGAGTGCCGAGCATTGGTTCGGCACCGACGACCTCGGCCGAGACATCCTTTCGCGCGTCATCTTCGGCTCGCGATGGACGCTCTACGTCGTCATTCTCGTCGCCGTCATTGCCGCCCCTATCGGCCTGCTGGTCGGCACGGTCGCCGGCTATGCCGGCGGCTGGATCGATGCGATCCTGATGCGCATCACCGACATCTTTCTGGCCTTTCCGAAGCTGATCCTGGCGCTGGCCTTTGTCGCCGCACTTGGCCCCGGCATCGAGAACGCAGTGCTCGCCATCGCCATCACCTCGTGGCCGCCTTACGCGCGCATTGCCCGCGCCGAAACGCTCACCGTGCGCAATTCGGATTACATCAAGGCGGTGCAATTGATGGGTGCCTCGCCGTTCCGCATCGTGCTTCGCCACATCATGCCGCTCTGCATCTCGTCGCTGATCATCAGGGTGACGCTCGACATGGCCGGCATCATCCTGACCGCCGCCGGTCTCGGCTTCCTCGGCCTCGGCGCGCAACCGCCGCTGCCGGAATGGGGCGCGATGATCGCGTCGGGCCGCCGCTTCGTGCTCGATCAGTGGTGGGTGGCCGGTGCACCGGGCTTTGCCATCCTCTTCGTCAGCCTCGGCTTCAACCTGCTCGGCGACGGCCTGCGCGACGCCCTCGACCCCCGGAGTGGTGACCAATGAGTGGTGATCAATGAGTAGCGACCAATGAGCACGCTGCTGGAGGTCGACGATCTGCGCGTCACCTTTCCGACGCGCACCGGCCTGATCGAGGCAGTGCGCGGCGTCTCCTTCTCGCTTGGTCGCGAGCGGCTCGGCATCGTCGGCGAGAGCGGTTCCGGCAAGTCGCAGACCGGCCGCGCCATCATGGGCCTGACCCCGCCGCAGGCCGAGGTCACTGCCAACAAACTTGCCTTCGACGGCATCGACCTGCTTGCAGCGCCGCCCCGCGACCGCCGGGCGCTGCGCGGAAAACGCATCGCCATGATCCTGCAGGATCCGAAATATTCGCTCGACCCGGTGATGAGCATCGGCCGCCAGATCGTCGAGACGCTGCGCACGCATGAGAAGGTCGGCAAGGCCGAAGCCCGCGACCGCGCGCTCGCCATGCTGGAGGCCGTGCAGATCCGTGATCCGGCCCGTGTCTTCGACCTGCATCCGCACGAGGTCTCGGGCGGCATGGGCCAGCGCGCCATGATCGCCATGATGCTGATTGCCGGGCCGGAAATGATGATCGCCGACGAGCCGACCTCGGCGCTGGACGTCACCGTGCAGCTCGACGTGCTCGGCATCCTCGACAAGCTGGTCAGCGAGCGCGGCATGGGGCTGATCTTCATCTCGCACGATCTGCGCCTGGTCTCGTCCTTCTGCGACCGGGTGATCGTCATGTATGCCGGCAAGGTCGTCGAACAGCTCAAGGCGTCGGAACTCGGCCGCGCCCAGCATCCCTATACGCGCGGGCTGCTCAACTGCATGCCCAAGATCGGTGCCGACCGCCACCCGCTGCCCGTGCTCGACCGCAAGCCGGAGTGGGCGGCATGACTTCGGCCCTTTCCGTCGACAGGCTGGAGGTGATCTTCGACCGTTTTCGCGCGCTGAAGGGCGTCAGCCTCGACGTGCTGTCAGGCGAATCCTTCGGCCTGGTCGGCGAATCCGGCTCCGGCAAATCGACGCTTCTCAGGGCAATCGCCGGCCTCGCACCGGCCGCTTCGGGCAGCATCACCGTCAACGGAAAAAGACTCGGCGCGCGCCGTGACAAGGCTTTCTATCGTGAGGTGCAGATGGTCTTCCAGGACCCTTACGGCTCGTTGCATCCGCGCCAGACCGTCGATCGCCTGCTGCAGGAACCGCTCGCCATCCACGGCTTTGCCGATAGTGAAAAGCGCATCCAGCGGGCGCTCGACGAGGTCGGCCTGGGAACCGGCTTCCGCTTCCGCTATTCGCATCAATTGTCGGGCGGTCAGCGCCAGCGCGTGGCGATCGCGCGTGCCTTGATCCTCGAACCCTCGATCCTGCTGCTCGACGAGCCGACCTCTGCACTCGACGCTTCGGTGCAGACCGAAGTGCTCAACCTGCTGGAAGAGATCCGGCGTCGGCGCAAGCTGACCTTCCTGATGGTCAGCCACGACCTCGCCATCATCACCCATATGTGCGAGCGGCTGATGGTGATGCAGAATGGCGAGGCGGTCGAACACCTCACCGCGGACGATCTCGTCCGGCGTCACGTGACGAAGGACTACACGCGCAACCTGCTCAGGGCGAGCGAAGGGTTTGTGAGGGTGTAGTTTTCTGCGTCGAGCTCCGTCGCGCCCCCCTCTGTCCTGCCGGACATCTCCCCCACAGGTGGGGAGATTGGCCGTCATCGATGGCTTCGCCTATCGTCACAGGAGTGAGCGCGGCGCCGAAACCGCAGATCTCCCTCCTTGTGGGGGAGATGTCCGGCACGACAGAGGGGGGCGCGAAGGAACGCGACGCAATTCGCAAGCGCCCTGTCAGGCCACGCTGCCTATAGGAACCTCGTCGCCACCGTTTGCGCTCGTGTCGTCTTCCGGCGTCGTCTTAGGCTCCTTGATCCTGAACCACGTCACATAGAGCGCCGGCAAGAACAGCAGTGTGATCGCCGTGCCGGCGATGATGCCGCCCATCATGGCATAGGCCATCGGCCCCCAGAACACTTCGCGTGCGATCGGGATCAGCGCCAGGCTGGCGGCCGCCGCCGTTAGCGCGATCGGCCGCATGCGGTGCTCGGTCGCCTCGATGACGGCCGCCCAGCGGTCCTTGCCCTCGGCGACAAGTTGCTCGATCTGCACGATCAGGATGACCGAGTTGCGGATCAGGATGCCGATCAGCGCCAGCACGCCGAGGATGGCGACGAAGCCGAGCGGCGCCCCGCTCGGCACCAGTGCCGCCACCACGCCGATCAGGCCGAGCGGCGCCACCGCCACGACTAGGAACAGACGCTGGAAGCTCTGCAACTGCACCATCAGGATGGTCGCCATGACAAACAGCATCAGCGGCACCACGGCGGCGATCGGCCCCTGGCTGTTGGCGCTTTCTTCGACCGAGCCGGCGGTGGCGATCGAATAGCCCGGCGGCAATTTGGTGATGAAGGCGTCGACAGACGGCTTCAACTCGTTGACCACGGTGGCGGGCAGCACGTCGCCGACCAGACCGGCGCGCACGGTGATGGTCGGGATGCGGTCGCGGCGCCACACCGTCGGCTGTTCGAGCTCGTAGCGGAAGTTCGCCACCGCGGCGAGCGGGATCGCCTCGCCTGTCCCGGTCGGCAACTGCATGTTCTGCAGCGTGCCGATCGAACCCCGTTCGGCCTCGCGCGAGCGGGCCACCACGTTGATCAGATAGGTCGCGTCGCGCACCTGGGTGATGGTGGAGCCACCCACCGTGCTGTTCAGCGCGCTGGCAATGTCCGAAGAGGTGATGCCGAGTTGCCGTGCCTTATCCTGCAGCACGTCGACCCTCAGCACGCGCTCGGGCTCGTTCCAGTCGAAAGTGGGTGCGGCCAGCTTCGGATTGGCGGAAATGATGCCGGCGAATTCCTGCGCCAGCGTCCGTACCGTCTGGACGTCAGGACCGCCGACGCGGTACTGCACCGGCCGCCCGACCGGCGGCCCGAGCTCGAGCGGCTTGACGAAGGCGTCGGTGCCGACGAACTCGTCGCGCAGCAGCTTTTCCAGGGCCGGCTTGATCCGGTTGCGCGCCTCGATGCTCTTGGTGACGATGACGGTCTGGCCGAAATAGGGATTGGCCGGCTGCACGTCATAGGTCAGCACGAAGCGAACTGCGCCCTGGCCGATATAGGAGCTGAAGTGGTCGATATCGGAATTGCCGACCAGCGCCCGCTGCTCGAAGCGCTCCATCTGGTCCCGGGTCTCGGCGATCGAGGAGTTCTGCGGCAGGTTCCAGTCGACGATCAGTTCCGGCCGGTCGGATGGTGGAAAAAACTGTTGCTGGACGAGGCCAAAGCCGGCCAGCGAAGCCGCGAACAACAGCACCGTTGCGATGATGGTCAGCCAGTGATGACGCACCGAGCCGACGAGGATGCGCCGGAACAGCGCGGTGAAGCGGCCGGGCTTTTCATGGTGCTGCTTCATCGTCGCCGGTAGGATGGTGACGCCGAGCAGCGGTGCAAACAGCACCGCGACGATCCATGACACCAGCAGCGACACGGCGATGACGACGAACAGCGTGAATGTGTATTCGCCGGCGGCGCTGTTGTTGAGGCCGATCGGGATGAAGCCGGCGACCGTCACCAGCGTGCCGGTCAGCATCGGGAAAGCGGTCGAGGTGTAGACATAGGTCGCCGCCTTGCGCAGATTGTCGCCGACTTCCAGCCGCGCCACCATCATCTCCACCGCGATCATGGCGTCGTCGACCAGCAGGCCGAGCGAGATAATCAGCGCGCCGAGCGAAATGCGCTGCAGCGATATGCCGAGATAGGCCATGACCGTGAAGGTGATGGCCAGCACCAGCGGGATCGACAGCGCCACCACAAATCCGGCGCGCATGCCGAGGCTGATGAAGGACACGGCAAGCACGATGGCGACCGCCTCGAACAGGGCGCGGGTGAAGCCTGAAACCGCCTCCTCGACGATGACAGGCTGGTCGGCGACCAGATGCACGCCGACGCCGATTGGCAGGTCGGCCAACACCTTGTTCATCTCCTCGTGCAGGGCCTCGCCGAACTCCAGCAGATTGGCGTTGGGCTTCATGCCGATGGCGAGGCCGATCGCGTCCTGCCCGTTGAAGCGGAACAAGGCCGTCGGCGGGTCGACATAGCCGCGCGAAATCGTCGCCACGTCGCTCAGCCGGAAGAAGCGATCGTTGACGCGCAAATTGATGGCGCGAAGGCTCTCTTCCGAGGTGAACTGGCCGCTCACACGCACGCTGATGCGCTCCGGCCCGGACTGGATGACGCCGGACGGCGTGATCGCGTTCTGCGCCTGCAGGCTGGCCACGATCGCCTGCTGGTTGAGGCCGAGAGCCGCGATCTGGCGGGTCGAGAATTCGAGGTAGATCGCTTCGTCCCGGGCACCGACCAGATCGACCTTGCCGGCATTCGGCACGGCCAGGATCTTTGTCCTGACATCCTCGACATAGTCGCGTAACTGGCGCGGCGTCAGCCCGTCGGCGGTGAAGGCATAGATGTTGCCGTAGACGTCGCCGAAGCGGTCGTTGAAGAACGGTCCCTGCACGCCTTGCGGAAACTGCGCCCAGATGTCGTTGACCATGTTGCGCACCTGCAGCCAGGTCGGCACGACATCGCGCGCCCTGGTCGTCGGCTTCAGGTTGACGAAGATGACGGTCTTGCCGGCTGAGGTGACGGATTTGGTATAGTCGAGGCTGTCGAGCTCTTCGAGCTTCTTCTCGATGCGGTCGGTTACTTGCCGCACCGTCTCGTTGACCGATGCGCCGGGCCAGTTGGCCTGGATGACCATGGTCTTGATGGTGAAGGCGGGGTCTTCCTCTCGGCCGAGATTGAGATAGGCAAAGACGCCGGCCACGACGAAGACCAGCATGAAATACCACACCAGCGAACGATGGCTCAGCGCCCAATCGGAGAGGTTGAAGCCCTTCACGTAGCCCCTCCCTCAGGGATCTTGACCTTCTGTCCCTCGGTCAGGCTGTGGACGCCGGCGGTGACGACGCGCATGCCGGCATCGAGGCCCTCGGCGACGGTGAAGGTGGCGGCGCCCTTGGCGGCAATTTTGATGTCGCGGGCACTCACGCTCGACGTCTGCTGGTCGACGATCCAGACTTTTTGTCTGCCGTTCTTCTCCAGCAGCGCCGAAAGCGGCAACTCGATCGTCGGCGCGATCTTGGCCATGCGGGTCGCCGTCACCGTCGAGCCAAGCCTGAATGCCGGCGGCGGATCGATGAGCGTCAGCCGGATGCGGCGCGTTCGGGTCGAACCTTCGGCTTGCGGGGCGATCTCGCGCAGCCTGGCTTCGCTGCGTATCGTCGGCAGCGATTGCAGGATGATCTGGAAGGGCGTGCCGACGGCGAGATCGCCGGTCAACTGGTCGGGAATGTCGACGACTGCTTCACGCGGGTCGGAGCGCGCCACCGTGACGACGGTCTGGCCGGGCGAGACCGTCTGGCCGACCTCGGCGCCGACGGCGGTGACCACGCCATCGAAGTCCGAGAACAACCTGGTATAGCCAAGCTGCTCCTGCGATTTGGCAAGGGCCGCATTGGCCCGCTCGATGCCGGCCGCGGCGGCCTGCCTGGCTTGCTGCGCGGCGTCGAAGACGGCTTGCGAGGTGTTGGCGGCGGCAAGCAACTGGCGCTGGCGCTCCTCGCTGGCGGCGGCATTGGCAAATTGCGCCTGCGCGTTGGAGAGTTCCGCCTTCGCCGCCTGCTCGGCAAGTTCCAGCGCCGTCGGATCGAGCGCCGCGATCGTCGTGCCCTTGGTGACGATATCGCCGACCTTGACATCGCGGGCGACGACCCGGCCAAGCAGGCGGAAGGCAAGATCGGCGCTGAATTGCGGTTCGACGGATCCGGCGAAGCCGAAGGTCTCTATGGTGCGTGGCTCGACCACCACCGACAGCACCGGTCGGATGATCTCGGGCGGCTTCTCTTCCGATTGCGAGCAGGCGCCGAGCACCAGCCCAAACAGGGCAGGGACAAGCGCGGTAGCGCTGCGCAGGAACCGGTTCATTGCCCCGCTCCCGCTATCTCGACGGTCTGGCCGGGGCTGAGCAACTGGCCGCCGGCGGTGACGACGGTTTGGCCTGCCTCCAGTCCCTTGTCGATGACGACCGAGCCGGATCCAAAGGCAAGCACCTCCACCTGGGCCGTTGTCACTGCCTTGGTCGATTGATCTACGACCCAGACGGCCGGCTTGCCGTCGCTCAAGGTCAATGCCTGCCACGGCAGAATCACTGCTTTCAACGGCTGGGCGCTGACCGAGCCGATGACGGCCGCGCCCAGCGGCATGCCTGCGGGCGTGTCGGGAATGGCGACCTTGACCCGGATCGAGCCTGAAGCCGGATCGACCGCTGGCGAGATTTCGCGCACCTTGCCCATCGCCTTGATCTGCGGATCCGACAACAGTGTGATTGTCACCGCCGGTGCTGCCGGCGTCTTGGCGACCAGCGTTTCCTCTACGTTGAAGACCGCATCGCGGTCGCCGTCCTCGGCAAGGGTGAAGACGGTCTGCGCCGCCTGCACCACCTGCCCTGCTTCGACCTGGCGCACTGTGATCACGCCTGCCGCACCCGCCTTGAGTTCGGTGAAGGAAAGGTTCTCTTTTGCATTGTCGAGCGCGCTTTGAGCGGCATCGACGCTGCCTCGCGCCACCTTCGACGCCTGCTCGGCCGCATCATAGTCGCGCCTGGTGGTGTAGCCCCGGGCAAGCAGTGTCTTTTGCCGTTCGAAGGCGGCGGCGGCCTGGGTCAATTGCGCCTGCGCGGCGTCGAGATCGGCTTGCGCCGAGCGCAGGTCAAATTCCTGTTCCTGTGGATCGATGCGGGCAAGCACGGCGCCTTGATCGACATGCTGGCCGACATCGACAAGCCGTTCGGCGACGCGGCCGCCGACTCGGAACGACAGATTGTTCAGCGTGCGCGCCGCGATCGCGCCGGTGAGCGAAGTCCTTGGCGCATAGTTGGCGATCGCCACCGTCTCGGTGCGCACCATGACCGGCAATTTCTTCGCCGCCGCCTCCTGCTTCTGGCAGCCGGCCAGAAGCAAAGGCAGCGTTGCCATTGCGCAGGCAAGTATTGTGGAAAAAGGCAAATGGCTGGGGGTTTTGACCGATGGCGGCGAGGCGGACGATGTCGCGTTCCTGCTCATGGCTCCCTCAACCGCGGGCTGCTCTACCGCAAGACAACGCGGACAAGGGCGAGGATAATTGATCCCCGCAAAAAGGAAACCTCTTCTCGTACGCGTATAGGCGGTTTGTTTAAGTCGCCAGTTAACGCATGGGTGGCAGGCCCAATCGCCTGCCGTCGGTGCCAACTTGAGGAAAACGTGAAATAAGGTCAGAACAGATCTTGGCACACACCAAACGAGAACGGGCGCCGGCCCGGTGAGGGACATCATGAAGAACTCTGCCATTTCCGAACGCAAGAACCAGTCGATTTCGCGCGGTGTCGGCATGACCACGCAGATCTATGCCGACCGCGCCGAAAACTCGGAAATCTGGGATGTCGAGGGCCGTCGCTATATCGACTTCTCGTCCGGTATCGCCGTCGTCAACACCGGCCATCGTCACCCAAAGGTGATCGAGGCGGTCAAGGCGCAGCTCGACCGTTTCACCCATACCTGCCACCAGGTGGTGCCCTATGAGAGCTATGTCAGACTGGCCGAACGGCTGAACGGAATGCTGCCGGGCAAGTTCGACAAGAAGACGATCTTCGTCACCACCGGCGCCGAGGCGGTAGAGAACGCCATCAAGATCGCCCGCAACGCCACCGGCCGCCCGGCGGTCATCGCCTTTGCCGGCGGCTTCCATGGCCGCACCTTCATGGGCATGGCGCTGACCGGCAAGGTCGTGCCCTACAAGGTTGGCTTCGGCGCCATGCCGGCCGATGTCTTCCACGCGCCGTTCCCGGTGGCGCTGCACGGGGTCTCGGTCGCCGATTCGCTGGCCGCGCTCGACCGGCTGTTCAAGGCCGATGTCGATCCGGCCCGTGTCGCCGCCATCATCGTCGAGCCGGTGCAGGGCGAGGGCGGCTTCTACGAGGCACCGCGCGACTTCATGACGGCACTGCGCAAGATCTGCGACCAGCACGGCATGCTGTTGATCGCCGACGAGGTGCAGACCGGCTTCGCCCGCACCGGAAAAATGTTCGCCATGGATCACCACGAAGTGGCGCCCGACATCACCACAATGGCCAAGAGCCTGGCCGGAGGCTTCCCGCTGTCGGCGGTCACCGGCCGCGCCGAGATCATGGATGCGCCGAACCCCGGCGGGCTCGGCGGCACCTATGGCGGCAGCCCGATCGGCGTCGCCGCGGCGCATGCCGTGCTCGACGTAATCGAAGAGGAAAAGCTCTGCGACCGCGCCAACACGCTGGGCAACCGGCTGAAGCAGCGGCTGCAATCGATCCGCGACGACACGCCGGAGATCGTCGATATCAGAGGCCCCGGCTTCATGAACGCCGTCGAGTTCAACGATGTGAAGAAGGGCTTGCCGTCGGCCGAGATCGCCAATGCGGTCAGGCTCAAGGCGCTCGACAAGGGCCTGATCCTGCTCACCTGCGGCGTCTATGGCAATGTCATCCGCTTCCTCGCGCCGATCACCATCCAGGACGGCGTCATGAACGAAGCGCTCGACATTCTGGAAAGCTCGATCCGTGAGGTCCGCGCTGCCTGAGCGACACGACTATTCAGCGGCGCGGACAGTCTCTTCCTGCTGGAAGGCGGCGAGCGCCGCCTTCAATCCGTCCGGTCCTGTTGCAACCGTCTGCGGCGTCGGCGAGAAGCCGGCGCCGAGCATCTTGCGGCCAAGCATATGGTCGCCCGGCCGGTTGACCGATTCGATGCCGAGCAGACGATTTCCAGCATAGTGGTAGATTGAGAATCTGTTCTCGTTGACGTCACCCAGCACGACTTGGCTGTCGCCGCCCGAAATCAGGCCGACCATCTGCAGCTTCATGTCGCCGATGTCGGACCAGAACCATGGCACCGCCGCAAACGCGTCTGCATGGCCCAGCATGGTGCGCGCGGCAAGCCGCGCCTGATCGGTCGCATTCTGCACCGATTCCAGCCGCACTTCGCCGCCGGTGAGCCAGTGCCGGTAGGAGGCGGCATCGCCGATGGCGAGGATTTCGGGCACCGAGGTGCGCATTTGCTGGTCGACGCGGATGCCGTTGGCGATGGTGATGCCTGCAGCTTGCGCCAGTTCGACATTCGGCACGACGCCGATGCCGATGATGACCATTTGCGCCGGCAGGCGCTCGCCGCTTGAGGTGACCGCGGCCGCGACACGGCCGCTCTCACCTTCGAGCCGCGCAATGGTGGTTCCGGTGAGGATGCGCACACCAGTCGCTTCCAGCCGCTGCCGCACATGGCTCGCGATGACCGGCGCCACCGCCCGGCCAAGCAGCCGGTCGATCGCCTCGACCACGGTGACCTTGCGGCCGGCCGCTTTGAGCGTCGCGGCGATCTCCAGCCCGATGAAGCCGCCGCCTAAGATGACGACATCCTCGCTCTGCGCGCTCAATTCACGGATCAGGCGCGCGTCGGCGAGCGAGCGCAGCGACACAACGCCTGAAAAATCCGAACCCGGCAGCGGCAGGATACGCGGTCGCGAACCGGTCGCCAGGATGAGCCGGTCGAAAGGCAGCACGCCGCCACCTGACATTTCCAGCCTGCTTCCGCCGGCATCGATGCGATCGATGCGGACACCCGGCCGGTAGTCGATCGCGCTGCCGGTATAGAAGGCCTCGCCGCGCAGCGGCTGCGGTTTGGCTTCTTGATCCTTGATGAAAGTCTTCGACAGCGGCGGCTTGTGGTAGGGCAGTTCGTTCTCGTCGCTGACGAGGATCACGGGTCCGTCGTAACCGTCCTCGCGCAGGCTGGCGGCCGCTTGCACGCCCGCATGACCCGCACCGACAATGACCACACCGTTTTTCATCGCAGCCCCATTCCTTGATCCAAGTCTAGGACGTCTCGCCAAGTGGCAATTGTCTGACGCCGCCGCAAGACCGCCTTTGCGGGTCGCACCCGGAATGGCGGTCCGCCAAGAGTGCTGTTCAATGACGGCACAATATATGCGGCTAAAGTTGACACTCGCAGTTTAGAATAATTCTAAACTATTGTTTCGATTGGCTTTTCTTTCTGAAATTGATTGACTTCCGGCGCCTTCATCGCTTTATGGAAGCTTGCGTGTCAAGCGCATCCCTTTGATGTCTGGGCCTTGAACCCTTTCGATTGGAGGCATTTCGATGTCTTTCTTCCGCGAACCGCGCTATGTCGCGGCCTGTTTTTCGCCCAATGGCATGGGCTTGCCATGGCGCCGATTGCCTGCCGACGCGCCTTTGGCGCCGGCATTTCACTGAATTCCGAGGGAGACGACAATCATGAGAGCGATGATCACGGCGCGATATGGCAGCAGGCTTGCAGCGATCGGCGCCACGGCGGCATTGACGGCAGCGATATTCGTGTTGCCTGCCAAGGCGGAGACCGATGCCAAGGCGGTCATCAAGACCTATTCCGAGATTGCGCTCGCTAAATATGAGGATTCTCTGACCACGGCGCAGGCGCTCGACAAGGCCATCGATGCGCTGCTCGCCAAGCCTTCGGTGGAAACGCTGACTGCCGCCCGCGAGGCCTGGAGAGCGTCGCGCGTTCCTTATCAGCAGACCGAAGTCTACCGCTTCGGCAACGCCATCGTCGACGATTGGGAAGGCAAGGTGAATGCCTGGCCGCTCGACGAAGGCCTGATCGACTATGTCGCCGCCGGCTACGGTACCGAATCGGACGCCAATGCGCTCTACACGGCCAATGTGATCGCCAACAAGTCGATCGAGATCGACGGCAAGAAGATCGACGCCACCAATCTTACTCCGGAGTTCCTCTCCTCAACGCTGCAGGAGGCCGGCGGCATCGAGGCCAATGTGGCGACCGGCTATCACGCCATCGAATTCCTGCTGTGGGGCCAGGACCTGCACGGCACCGGCCCGGGCGCCGGCGAACGGCCCTATACGGACTACGATCTCACCAACTGCACCGGCGGCAATTGCGATCGTCGCGCGCAGTACCTGAAGTCGGCGAGCGACCTTCTGGTTTCCGATCTGCAGGACATGGTCAACGACTGGAAGGAAGGCGGCGCCGCCCGCAAGAACCTTGCCGATGGCGAGCCGAAGACCGGCATCTCGACCATCCTCACCGGCATGGGCTCGCTGTCCTATGGCGAACTCGCCGGCGAGCGCATGAAGCTCGGCCTGCTGCTGCACGATCCGGAAGAGGAGCATGACTGCTTCTCCGACAACACCTATGATTCTCATCTCTACGATGCCGTCGGCATTCGCGCCGCCTATCGTGGCAGCTACACGCGCCTTGACGGCACCGTCGTCGAAGGGGCCTCGGTATCCGACATGGTCAAGGAGGCCGATCCGGCGATCGACAAGGAACTGTCGGACAAGCTGGATGTCACCGTCGCCAAGATGGAAGCCATCAAGGCGCGGGCGCTTGGCGGCGAGGCCTATGACCAGCAGATCGGCGAAGGCAACACCGAAGGCAACGCCACCGTGCAGGCGGCGATCGATGCGCTGGTCGACCAGACCAAGTCGATCGAACGCGCCGTCGGCACCCTGAAACTCAATGCCATCGCCTTCGAGGGTTCGGACAGCCTCGATGCGCCAGACAAGGTGTTCCAGTAGGTCATCGATGCCCCGAGCCCGAACCGAGGGTCCGCATAGCAAATGAAAAACGGTTTTCGGACTCAGGCTCGACCAAGAAAATAAGCCACACGGCGCTGAGCAAGCGCCGTCAGCCATACAGAGCAAACAATGCTGATCTGCCATTGCAACATCATCACCGAGAAGGAGATTGAGCAGACGATCGTCGGGCTGCTGGATCAGGATCCCTGGCAGCTTATCGTGCCGGCGAAGATCTATCATGCCATGCAGAAGCGTGGTCGCTGTTGCGGCTGCTTCCCAAATGTGGTCGAAACGATCATTCGGGTAACCGAAAATTACCACACCCGCTCGGAGGCGAGCGGCGTGGACATCGTTTCACACCTGGATCGCGTCAGAGGCCTGCGCGTCCAATACGGGAGCAGAACCCATGAAAGGCGAACAGCAGATCATAGAGCGGCTTAACGAGGCTCTATTTCTGGAACTTGGAGCAGTGAATCAGTACTGGGTGCATTTCCGGCTGCTGGAAGACTGGGGCTACGCCAAGCTGGCGAAGAAGGAACGCGCGGAATCGATCGAGGAGATGCACCATGCCGACCGGCTCGTGGCCCGCATCATCTTCCTTGAAGGTCATCCGAACCTGCAGTCGGTAGCGCCGCTGCGCATCGGACAGAATGTCAAGGAAGTGCTCGAATCCGATCTCGCCGGCGAATATGACGCGCGCACCGCCTACAAGCGTTCGCGCGAGATTTGTGACGAAGCAGGCGACTACGTGACGATGAAGCTGTTCGAAGATCTGCTGTCCGACGAGGAAGGTCACATCGACTTCCTCGAGACGCAACTCGACCTGCTCGCCTCGATCGGCGAGGAAAAATATGGCCAGCTCAACGCCGCATCGGCCGACGAGGCGGATTAGGGACATGCGGGAATGCGGCGCCGCTTAGATTTCTTGCGCCGCTTGCGGCGGGCCGAGGATTACGGCCTGCCGTCCCAGCAAAACCCGCGGTTCGGATGGCTTCGCGGGCTTTCGCTTGCCGTAGTGGTCGCGCTGACGGCCTCGGCGCTGGCCGGCGCGCCGGAACCGGCGGGCCTTGCCACCAGCCGTACCGATCTGACGCCGAAGGATCTGGCGCGCGTCATCGCCATCACCAAGCCGACATCAGATTTTTCCAAGCCCGAGCAGTTCGAGCCGATGCAGGGCGGCGCCGGCACATCGCGGAAGGACGTCAACAAGGACGCCTTCTCGCAGTCCTCCGCCAATATCACCTTCGAGGAAGAGGGCACCTTCAAGCTCGGCAATGCCCTTTTCCGCAAGAACTGGGTGTCGTCGCCCTCGTCGACGCAGGCATCGGACGGGCTTGGGCCGCTGTTCAACGAGCGGGCGTGCCAGAATTGCCATCTGAAGGACGGCCGCGGTCATCCGCCGGAAGGCGACAGCGGGACCACCTCCATGTTCCTGCGGCTGGCGCGGCAGGCGAGCACCGAGGAGGAGAAGGCAGCGCTGGCCGCCCGCAAAGTGCTCAACTTCCCCGATCCGGTCTACGGCTCGCAATTGCAGGACCTGGCCGTTCCGGGGCTCCGGGGCGAAGGCAGGATGCGTGTCGACTATCAGGAGCAGAAAGTCACGCTGCCGGACGGCACCGTGGTTTCGCTGCGTAAGCCGAGCTATTCGGTCGATGATCTTGCCAACGGGCTGCTCGATCCGCGCACCACGCTTTCGCCGCGCTTGACGCCGCCGATGATCGGCCTCGGCCTGGTCGAGCAGATCGCCCCGGCGGACATTCTCGCCAATGCCGATCCGGACGATCGGAATAGTGATGGCATTTCCGGCAAGCCCAACATCGTGCGCGACGGCCAGAGCGGCGAGCCGACGCTCGGCCGCTTCGGCTGGAAGGGGCAGACCCCATCGATCCGCCAGCAAGCAGCGGACGCATTCGCCGGCGACATCGGCATTTCGACCCCGGAAGTGCCGAACCACTGGGGCGATTGCAGCGCGGCCGAAAAGGCATGTCTTGCCATGCCAAACGGTGTGCAGGAGCGTCTCGGCCCGGTTGAGGCGCCGCCGCCGGTCATGGACCTGGTCACCTTCTATTCGCAAAACCTCGCCGTGCCGGTGCGGCGCGATCTCGACAAGCCCGAAGTGCTGGCCGGCAAGAAGCTGTTCTACGACATGGGCTGCATTTCCTGCCATACGCCGAAATTCGTCACCCGTCGCGGCACCCCCAATAAGGCGCAGGCCTTCCAGTTGATCTGGCCCTATTCCGACTTTCTGCTGCATGACATGGGGCCGGGGCTCGCCGACGGGCAGGCGGTGGGCGAGGCTACCGGCAGCGAATGGCGCACGCCGCCGCTGTGGGGCATCGGTCTTACCGAGACCGTCAACGGCAACAGCTTCTTCCTGCATGACGGGCGCGCGCGCACGTTGGCCGAGGCGATCCTGTGGCATGGCGGCGAGGGGCAGAAGGCGCGCGACCGCTTTGCCGCCGCCGATGCGGCCGATCGCGACGCACTGGTCAAATTCCTGGAGTCGTTGTGATGTCGAAGCGTCTAAGCAGGTTCCGCAAAAGTGTCCCACGGTGTTGCGGCAAGAACCTGCGACAAACAAAAGAATCTAAGCAGGCATTCTTGGGCCAGCCCACGAATGCCTGCTTAGCGCTTGCTGTGATTCTCCCGCTAGTCCTCGCCGGCGCATTGCCGGCGTCCGCCGCGGTCAAGGCCTCCGACGTGATCCAGCGGGCGATCGATGGCTTTGTCCGCCCGGCCTATGCACGCCTGCATGACCATGCGGACAGCCTGACAAAGGCAATGCGCGCGCTTTGCGACGCGCCCTCGCAGGACCATCTCGATGCGGTGCGCACGGAATTCTCCGGCACCGTGGATGCCTGGTCGGTCGTGGAGATCATTCGCATCGGACCGATAACCGAGAACAACCGGCTGGAGCGCATGCTGTTCTGGCCGGACCGCAAGAGCATCGGCCTGAGACAGGTGCAGGCGGCGCTGGCTGGTAAAGATAAGACCGCCGCCGATCCGGCCCAGCTGGCGACAAAGAGTGTCGCCATGCAAGGGCTCGGCGCGTTGGAATTCGTGCTTTACGGCGATGGCGCCGAGCGGCTCGCCGACAAGGACGATCCCTATCGCTGCGCTTACGGCGCCGCCGTCGCCGGCAACATCGAGACGATTGCCGCCGACGTCAGCGACGCCTGGAACAAGCCAAACGGTTTTGCAGCGCTTTGGGCCAATCCGGGCCCGCAAAACGCGCTCTACCGCGACGGCACCGAAGCGGTGACCGAACTGGTCGGCGTCTTCATCAACGAGCTGGAAATGGTCCGCGACGTGCGCCTGAAAGGCTTTCTGGGCAGCAATCCGCAAGCCGACAAGCCGAAACAGGCGATCTACTGGCGGTCGCAAAACACCGCGCGTTCGCTGACCGGCAATCTTTCGGGCATGGACGCGCTGTTCCAGGCCTCGCAGCTTGGCGATGCGCTGTCGCCTGACGCGCGCTGGATGGCGCAATCGATCCACATCCAGCTCGTCAACGGGGCCGCCGACGCCACGGCCATCAGAGGTCCAATCGACAAGGCGCTCACCAACCCGGCGCTGCGCCAGAAGCTCGATCATTTCTCGCTGGTGACGTCCAGCCTGACGACCCTGATCGGCACAAAGCTGACCGCCGAATTCGGCCTGACCGCTGGCTTCTCGTCGTTGGACGGAGACTGACTCTGAAGACGCCGCTGATTGATCGTCGTGATTTCCTCAGGGCCGCAGGCATCGGCTTTGTTGCCGCGATGGCGCCTTCCGCATGGGCGAAGACGCTTAGCACGGACGCCGTCTTCGCCACGGCTTTCGTCAAGCGCGACGGCAGCTATGGCGCGGCCATCCTGTCCGAGGCCGGCAAGGTCCTGCACGCCATCGACCTGCCCGCCCGCGGTCACGACGTCACCTTCGATCCGGTCTCGAAGCGCTCCGTGGTCTTTGCCAGGCAACCCGGCACCTTCGCGGTGGTCTTCGACCACACTGGCCGCGACGAGCCACTGACCATTGCCAGCGTCAGTGGACGGCATTTCTTCGGCCACGGCGTGTTTTCGACCGACGGTGCGCTGCTCTACGCCACCGAGAACGATTTCGACAATGCCGCCGGCGTGGTCGGCGTCTACGACGCGCGTGCGGAATTCAAGCGCATCGGTGAATTCCCGACCTACGGCATGGGCTCGCACGAGCTTCTGCTGCTGGGCGACGGCAGGACGATCGCCGTCGCCAATGGCGGCATCGAGACCCATCCGGATTACGGCCGCGCCGAGCTCAACATCGCAACGATGAAGCCTTCCTATGTGCTGGTCGACCGCCTCACCGGCGACCTCATCGAAAAGCACGAACTGCCGCCGGAGCTGCACCAGCTGTCGATCCGTCACATGGATCTCGACCGATCCGGCACGGTCTGGTTCGGCTGCCAGTACAGGGGGCCGGGCACCGATCGTCCGCTGCTGGTCGGCCGCGCCGCGCGTGGCAAGGATCTGCAACTGCTCGACATGCCGCAGGACGTCCTCTCCGGCTTCCGGAACTACATCGGCTCGGTCGCCGCCAACCCCGCCGCCGGCACCGTCGCGGTGTCCTCGCCGGAAGGCAACTCGCTTGCGGTGATCGATGCGGCCAGCGGCCGGATCGTCACCACCAACGCATTGGCCGAGGTCTGCGGTTTGGCGCCCGATGGGGCGAACTTCATGGCGACGACGGGCACCGGCGAAATCGTCGAAGTGGGCGGCGCGACACGGTCTGAGCCGGACTATGTCTGGGACAATCACATGCTGCGCATCGAGCAGGCCGGATAAGCGCTTCCGGCACCGGTTCCCTAACGGTTGCGCTCGCTGGAAGTTACCGTCTTCAGGCGAGGCCGAAGCGAAGCCGTCAAACGATTTATGCATTATCCCCTTGCGGGGATGAGCCATGGCAGGCACAGGGAAATTGTTTTTCGAACCCTGTGCCCAAGCGGGTGCTCCAACCGGCCGTCTCATGAAGTTGCTTGCCATCGACTGTGCCGCCAATCTCTGCGCCGCCTGCGTCTACGACGCAGCGGCCGGGAAGGAGCTCGGCCGCTCGGTGCTCGATCTTGGCAAAGGCCATGCCGAGCATTTGATGGCCGTGATCGAAGAGGCGTTGAAGGCGGCCGGAACCGACTATGCCGGCCTCGGCGCTATCGCCGTCTCCACCGGTCCGGGCTCCTTCACCGGCCTGCGCGTCGGCGTCTCGGCGGCGCGGGGCCTAGCGCTGGCGCTGAAAATCCCGGCAATCGGGGTGACGACGCTGGAAGCGCTGGCGGCGCAAGCGAGAGCGACATTTCCCGGCCGCGCCGTGCTGGCCGCGCTCGACGCCGGCCGCGAGGAGATCCATGCAGCACTTTACGACGAAGTGTCGGTTCTGCGCTATGGTCCGGCCGTGAGCACGCTTTCGCAAGCCGCGACTATCGCGGCGGACAGTTCTCCGGTTCTGGCCGGCACAGCGGCCACGCAAATCGCCGCGTCGGCCGGGCGCGCCTTCGACATTGGCCCGACAAGTGCCACGGCCGACATTGTCGTCTATGCCCGTCTGGCCGCTGCCAACGGCGAGGGCGAAAAGCCGAAACCGCTCTATCTGCGCGGGGCGGACGCCAAGCCTCAGGCAGGGTTTATTCTATCAAGGCAAAAAAACTGATGCGCATTCCTTTCCTCCAGCCGCGCCGCAGGGACTTTGCGCTCGAACCACTGACGATTGCCGACAGCGCGGCCATGTCGGTGCTGCATCGCGAGGATTTCGTGCGGCCGTGGACCGACGACGAGTTCGCCACGCTGCTCGAGCAGGACACGGTGTTCGGTTATGCTGCGCGACAGACCGGACAGGGTGCCAAGCCGCCGGTCGGCTTCGTGCTGGCGCGCCTGGCTGCCGGTGAAGGCGAGATCCTGACTGTCGCGGTGGCGCGCTCCCATCGACGCCAGGGGCTCGGCTGGCAATTGATGGATGCGGTGCTGCGCGAACTGCACGCGCAACGCGCCGAGGCGCTTTTCCTCGAGGTCGACGAGACCAACATAGCTGCGATCGCGCTCTACCGGCGGCTCGGATTCCGCGAAGTCGGCAAACGTGCCAACTATTACAGATCGCCAGAGCACGGCCCGACCGGCGCGCTTGTCATGCGTCGCGATCTTCGCTAGCGCAGATTCAAAATTGCTAGAGCGTGCTTGTGCGCTCTAGCCAGAACTCGGGGCAGGGCCAAGAGCGGATGATCGGAAAAATCAGGATTTTCCTGGCGCTGGGCCTCGTTGTCGCCGGCTCGTTGATCCTCGTGCCGTTGCAGATCCTATCGATGAAGACCGGGCTCTGGCGCGAGACGTTCATCCTGAAGATCTGGCACCGGCTCATCATCCGGGCGCTGGGCATGCGCATCCATGTCAAGGGAACCCTGTCCAGCCAGCGCCCGCTATTGGTTGCTTCGAACCACGTCTCCTGGACCGACATCATGGTGCTGGGGTCCATGGTCGACGTGACATTCATCGCCAGGGCCGACATGGCCGGCTGGCCATTGATCGGCATGCTGTCGAAGCTGCAGCGCACCGTCTTCATCGAGCGCGAGCGCAAGCGTTCGTCGGGCGACCAGGCGAGCGAGATCGCCAGCCGCATGGCCAAGGGCGACGCCATGGTGCTGTTTGCCGAAGGCTCGACCGGTGACGGCAACATGATCTTGCCGTTCAAGAGCACGCTGTTCGGCGCCGCCTCGATGGCGATTTCGGAAGGGGCGGCCGAAAAGGTCTTCATCCAGCCGGTGGCGATCGTCTACACGCGCCTGCATGGCGTGCCGCTCGGCCGCAGGCACCGGCCGATTGCCGCCTGGATCGGTGACGAGGATTTGATGCCGCATCTCAAGGTTCTGATGGCGGAAGGCGGGCTCGATGTCGAAGTGCATTTCGGCGAGCCGGTCGCCTTTTCCAAGGGCTCCAACCGCAAGGAAACGGCACGGCTGATGGAAAGTCGGGTGCGTGATATGGTGCACGCCGCGCTGGCCGATCCGCGCCCAAGCCGGTAAGC
Organism: Mesorhizobium sp. M6A.T.Cr.TU.016.01.1.1; assembly: GCF_003952585.1. Taxonomy (NCBI): domain Bacteria; kingdom Pseudomonadati; phylum Pseudomonadota; class Alphaproteobacteria; order Hyphomicrobiales; family Phyllobacteriaceae; genus Mesorhizobium; species Mesorhizobium sp. M6A.T.Cr.TU.016.01.1.1. The sequence continues at coordinate 1,368,941 of NZ_CP034452.1, read as the reverse complement.
CGGACAGGCTCACGTGCTCCATCGTTCTTTGCGCATCCAAGAGGACACGCGGCACTAGAGCATTTTGCTGCCAAGTGGAATCATTTGGCGTCGCACAAATGCGGCTAAAACAAACAAATAGAGCGGGATGCCCCGTCCAATCCAAATGCATCCCGCTCTATGGAGCAGAATCGTCTGTTTTTTGTCTGGGAAAGGCGTTAGAAGCCGCCGGATGGAACTGAATACGATAGAACGGGACGACATCGAAAGTGCGGCCGAAAGTGCGGTCGTACCATCTGCCGCGACCAGGAAGGTCTTCGTCAAGACCTATGGCTGCCAGATGAATGTCTATGATTCGCAGCGTATGACCGACGCACTGGCCGCTGATGGCTATGCGGCGACGGATGCTATCGGCGAGGCCGATCTGGTGCTGCTCAACACCTGCCATATCCGCGAAAAAGCCGCCGAAAAGGTCTATTCCGAACTCGGCCGCATTCGTGAGATGAAGGCCGAACGGGCTCTGGCCGGCCGCGAGATGCTGGTCGGAGTCGCCGGCTGCGTGGCGCAGGCGGAAGGAGCCGAGATCATCCGTCGCTCGCCGGCCGTCGATCTGGTCATCGGCCCGCAGACCTATCACCGGCTTCCGCATGTGCTGGCACGGGTGCGCGGCGGCGAAAAGATCGTCGAGACCGACTACGCCATCGAGGACAAGTTCGAGCACCTGCCGCAGCCGAAGCGCGCCGAGATCATCAGGCGCGGCGTCACCGCGTTCCTGACCGTGCAGGAAGGCTGCGACAAGTTCTGCACCTTCTGCGTCGTGCCGTACACCAGAGGCTCGGAAGTGTCGCGGCCGGTGGCGCAGATCGTCGCCGAGGCCGAGCGGCTGGCGCAAGCCGGCGTGCGCGAGGTGACGCTGCTTGGCCAGAACGTCAATGCCTGGCATGGCGAGGGCGAAAACGCCGACGAATGGGGTCTTGGCCGCCTGCTGTTCCGGCTGGCCGAGATTCCCGGGCTGGCGCGGTTGCGCTACACCACCAGCCACCCGCGCGACATGGACGACGAATTGATCGCTGCCCACCGTGACTTGCCGACACTGATGCCTTATTTGCACTTACCTGTGCAATCCGGCTCCGACCGCATCCTCAAGGCGATGAACCGCAGGCATACGGCAAAGGACTATCTGACGCTGCTCGACCGGATCCGCGCCGCGCGGAGCGATATAGCGCTTTCGGGTGACTTCATCGTCGGCTTTCCCGGCGAGACGGAAGCGGATTTCGAGGCAACGATGGACCTTGTACGCCAGGTGAACTATGCCTCGGCCTTCTCGTTCAAATATTCGCCTCGCCCCGGCACGCCGGGCGCCGAGATGGCCGATCATGTGCCGGAAGCCGTCAAGGACGAACGTCTGCAGCGGCTGCAGGCACTGCTGCTGAAGCAGCAGCAGGATTTCAGTGCGAGCCTGGTCGGCAGCATCATCGACACGCTGATCGAGAAGCCCGGTCGTCAAGCCGGCCAGAAGGTCGGCCGCTCGCCGTGGCTGCAGCCGGTTATTGTTGATGAAAAGTCCGGCGAAATCGGTGAGATTATCCAGGTACGAATCACGAAGACGGGTTACAACAGCCTGTTCGCCGAATTGGCCTGAAGGTCTCGGCAGATGAGGAGAGACGGTTGAGCGCTGCGGAAGTGAAGAACCTGCCCCAGAACCTACCATCGGGGGCTTCGGATATGGCGCACATCGTTCTGACTTTCGACAACAACAAGCTTGCTAGCGCCCTTTATGGCCAGTTCGACGAGAATCTGGCCAGGCTCGAGCAGAAGCTTGGCGTCGATATCCGATCCCGAGGCAACCAGCTGACCATCAAGGGCTCCGCCTCGGCCGCCGAGCAGGCGCGCCGCGCCCTGGATAATCTCTACGGCATTCTCCAGAAAGGCGCTGACATCGGCCAGTCGGACGTCGACGGCGCCGTGCGCATGGCGATCGCCGCCGACGACCAGCTGACGCTGCCGACGCTGGAGCGCAAGGGCAAGGTGTCCGCCGCCCAGATATCGACGCGCAAGAAGACGATCTATGCCCGTTCGCTCAACCAGGACGCCTATATGCGCGCGCTGGAGCGGTCCGAGCTCGTCTTCGGCATCGGCCCGGCCGGCACCGGCAAGACTTATCTGGCGGTAGCGCATGCGGCGATGCTGCTCGAGCGCGGCATGGTCGAGCGCATCGTGCTGTCGCGGCCGGCCGTCGAGGCCGGCGAGCGGCTTGGCTTCCTGCCCGGCGACATGAAGGAGAAGGTCGATCCGTACCTGCGGCCGCTCTACGACGCGCTTTACGACATGATGCCGGCCGACAAGGTCGAACGGGCGATTGCCGCCGAGGTGATCGAGATCGCGCCGCTAGCCTTCATGCGCGGCCGCACGCTGGCGCACGCCGCCGTCATCCTCGACGAGGCGCAGAACACCACACCGATGCAGATGAAGATGTTCCTGACCCGCCTCGGCGAGAATTCGCGCATGATCGTCACCGGCGATCCGACCCAGATCGACCTGCCGCAAAACACCAAATCGGGTCTGGTCGAGGCGCTTCGGATCCTCGACGGCGTCACCGGCATGGTGACAGTGCGCTTCAACGAAGGCGACGTCGTCAGGCATCCGCTGGTCGCCGAGATCGTCAAGGCCTACGACCGCGACGGCAAGCTGGCCCGGGGCCTGGGCACCGAAGGCTGATGTGAAGATGCGGCCTTATGGCTGAGGACAAAAAATCCGGCGGCGGAGATCTTCCGGTTCCTGTCGACATCGATATAGCGGTTGAAGCGGGCGACTGGCCGGATGAGGCCGCGCTGACGCGGCTGGTCGATCGCGCCGTTGCCGCCGCTTTTGCCGAAACCGGCGCCGCCGGCCGCTCCGAGCTCAGCATCGTCTTTTCTGACGATGCCCATATCCGCAGCCTCAATGCCGGCTGGCGCGGCAAGGACAAACCGACCAACGTCTTGTCTTTCCCGGCGTTTCCGCTCGCCAAGGGCGGTCCGCTGCCGCCCATGCTGGGCGACATCGTCCTGGCCGCCGAGACGGTCGCGCGGGAAGCCGCACTGGAAGACAAGCCTGTCGACAACCATATCACCCATCTCGTCATCCACGGCCTGCTGCATTTGCTGGGCTACGATCACGAGACCGACGCCGAGGCCGAGGAAATGGAAGCCAAAGAACGCGCAGCGCTTGCGAGGCTTGCCATTCCCGATCCCTACGCGTAACTAAAAAGATCAAATGACCGGACGACGATGAACGACAAACCAGAGACTGCCGCCCGCCCAGACGCCGGCAGTGCGACCAAGCCATCCGAACAGACGGAAGAGGGCTCTAGTCCGAGTACCACGACCGGCAGCTTCGCCAGCGAGCCATCGCCTGCCGGTCCTTCCCTGTTCGATCGCGTGCTCGGCCTGTTCAGGCAGCGCAACGGCACCAGCCTGCGTGAGGAGATCGCCGACGCGCTTGCCGAAACCGCGAGCGATGCCGGCGCCTTTTCGCCCGGCGAACGGGCCATGCTCAACAACATCCTGCGCTTGCGCGAGGTGCGCGTCGAGGACGTCATGGTGCCGCGCGCCGACATAGAGGCGGTCGAGATCACGACGAACCTCGGCGATCTTCTGGGACTGTTCGAGCAATCCGGCCATTCCCGCATGCCGGTCTATTCGGAGACGCTCGACGATCCGCGCGGCATGGTCCACATCCGCGACGTGCTCGCTCACATCACCAAGATCGCCCGCGTCAGAAAGGGCAGGACGACCAGGAAAGCCGCCGCCACCACGCTTCTCGATCTTGCCAAGGTCGATCTCGCGCGCACCATCGGCGACCTGAACCTGATCCGCCCGGTGCTTTTCGTGCCGCCGTCGATGCTCGCCTCCGATCTCATGGGGCGGATGCAGGCGATGCGCACTCAGATGGCGCTGGTCATCGATGAGTATGGCGGCACCGATGGCCTGGCCTCGCTCGAGGACATCGTCGAGATGGTGGTTGGCGACATCGAGGACGAGCATGACGAGGACGAGCCGATGATCACCCAGACCGGCGAGGGCGTGTTCGTCGTCGACGGCAAGGCTGAGATCGACGAAGTCACCAAGATGATCGGCGAGGATTTCGCCGCCGGCGAGCATGGCGAATATGTCGACACGATCGGCGGCATGATCTTCAACACGCTTGGCCGTGTTCCGGCCCGCGGCGAAGTGGTGCAGGCCATACCTGGTTTCGAATTCCTTGTGCTCGACGCCGATCCACGCCGCGTCAAGCGCGTGCGCATCGTGGAGACCCAAAAGGGCGAGCGCCGCCGGCGCGCGGTGCGCGCCGAGCAGGCTTGAAGACGCCGCTCGCCCGATGACGGTCGACGATCCGTTTCAAGCACGCAACCCTGCGCGCTGATCCCGCGAACTTCTGCACGGGTGGTAAGCGGCCATTTGCCAGCCGTCACAACACGCTGTAGCGGAAACTTGTCCCGCGCCGTGCTATACTGACCAAGCCGACCTGCACTGCACCGCAGTTAGGGAAATGCCTCACGGCGCGGAACCTGCGGGAGTCGCCAGTCCAGATCAGAAAAATGACATGGTGGATGACATGTCCCTCGACGCCAATGATTTCGCTCAAGCAGTTGAAAAATACCACCTCGCTTTGGATGAGTTCATGAAAGGAAACCCCGCGCCTGCGAAGAAGCTCTTTTCTCAACGAGACGATGTAACACTGGGCAATCCCTTTGGCCCTTTCGCGCATGGATGGAAGCAGGTCGTTGAGACGATGGAGCAAGCGGCATCGAATTATAGGGACGGCGACGCTACCGGTTTCGAGAACATAGCGACATGTGTGACGTCTGAGCTGGCATACCTCGTCGAAGTAGAGCGGCTCAGGTCCAAGGTTGGCGGTCGCAGCGATGTCACGCCTCTTGCGTTACGCGTGACGAGTGTCTTTCGTCCAGAAGATGGTCTCTGGAAGATTGTGCATCGTCATGCCGATCCGATAGCGACGGCTCAGCCGGCCAATTCGGTACTCCGCCGATAGGCGCGGTTGTGGTTTGGGGAGGCGGTCGATATCGCAAACCCTTGCTGCGGCAACGCGGCGGTTCTTCATTCCGTTCTCGGCGAAGGTTGGCCCGCGTCATCGGGCTCGTAGCATCAGGCGTCCGCAAGGAGTCGCGAGCCGAATTCAATCCGGCACGTTGGCTGAAGCGGTGGCCGTTTGGAGCGCGGACCGCGGCCTGATAAATCTTGCTCCGTGATTCGCACGACTCGGAAGCATCGATGAAGCGCCTGGCCGGCCGGATAATTCTGCTGTGGGGCTGGCGCCGCGCGCTTGTGGCGTTTCTTGCCGGGGCGCTGGCGGTTCTTGCCCAGGCGCCTTACGATTTCTTCGCCGTCTGTTTCGTTTCGTTCCCGCTGCTGGTCTGGCTTCTCGACGGCGCGACCGGCGAAGCCTCCGATGGCTGGTTCCGGCGTTTGCGGCCTGCTTTCGCCATCGGCTGGTGGTTTGGCTTCGGCTATTTTCTCGCTGGCCTGTGGTGGATCGGCTCGGCACTTCTGGTCGAGGCCGACAGCTTCGCCTGGGCGCTTCCCTTCGCAGTGGTCGGAATTCCGCTGGCGCTCGCCTTTTTCTACGGCTTCGCGACAGCGGTTGCCCGGTTGCTGTGGAGCAACGACATCGGCCGCATCGCTGCCCTTGGCTTCGGCTTTGCCCTGGCGGAATGGCTGCGCGACTTTCTATTCACCGGCTTTCCCTGGAATGCCGTCGGCTACGCGGCGCTGCCGGTGCCCTTGCTTATGCAGAGCGTGTCGGTGACCGGCATGGTTGGCATGAACGCGCTAACGGTCTTCGTCTTTTCATTGCCGGCCCTGCTTGCGGCGCGCCGGCATGTCCGCCTGGGGGCTGCACTGCTTGTCGTTCTCGTCTCGGCCCATGTCGGCTTCGGCTATATCAGGCTTGCTGCTCCGGAGAAGCCTGCGGAACGCAGCCTCGATGTCCGCATTGTGCAGCCGGCCGTTGACCTCAGCGAGAAGTGGGACGCTTCGGTGCCCGACCGGATCTTCGCCACGCTGACGGGACTTTCGGCCAAAGCGCCGGAGACTGGCCATGACAAGCCGCTGTTGATCCTATGGCCGGAGACCTCCGTGCCGTTCTTTTTCGCCCAGCGTCCCGATGCGCTGACCGCGCTGGGCGAGATGCTTGGCGACGGCCAGATGCTGATCGCCGGTGTTGTCCGGGAGGAGGGTGGCTCGGCGGCAAATGCCGACAGGCGGTATTACAATTCGGTGGTGGCGATCGACGACAAGGGTGAAATCGCAGATGCCGTCGACAAGGTTCATCTGGTGCCCTTTGGCGAATATCTGCCTTTTGCCGACCTGCTGGGCCGCTTCGGGCTCAAACAGCTTGTCGCCGGGCCGATGACCTACGCGGCGGGCAATGAGCGACATCCGATCGCGCTGCCCGGCGGTATCCGCGCGCTTCCGTTCATTTGCTATGAAGTCATCTTTCCCGATCTGGTGGCGGTTGACGCTACGTCAGCCGAGCTTATTGTGAACGTCACGAACGACGCGTGGTTCGGTGACACGCCGGGTCCATACCAGCATTTCAGGCAGGCGCAGATTCGCGCCGTGGAGAACGGGGTGCCCTTGTTGCGCGCAGCCAATAACGGCATCTCCGCTGTAGTCGATCCGCGCGGACGCATCCTTGACGCACTGGCGATCGACGCACGCGGAGCCATCGATGTCCATGTGCCGATTTCCAATCAGTCCGTCGTTTCTTCCAGCCAAAGGCGCATTAACGGACTGCTGATCATGTTGCTGCTTGGCCTGGCCGCTTTCGCATTGAATGTAAGGCAAAGGCTACGGGTGAATTGACAGTCGACACATTAGAAACTCATACTGTAACCGCCTGAAATTTCTCGAAGTCGGTACGTCGTTCTGTTGGGGCACTGGCCGCCGGCTTCGTTTGGGCAGAAAAACACAAAAAGCCGGAAAAATTCGGCGAGGAAAAAATGGCAGAAGAAAACAAGAAGAAGCCGAATCCTATCGACATCCATGTCGGAAGTCGCATCAGGCTTCGCCGCAATATGTTGGGAATGAGTCAGGAGAAGCTGGGCGAGAACCTCGGCATAACGTTTCAGCAGATACAGAAATACGAGAAGGGAACCAATCGCGTCGGCGCCAGCCGTTTGCAGGCAATAGCCTCGATACTCGGTGTTCCTGTCGCTTTCTTTTTCGAGGACGCGCCGGGCCAGGAGGCCGTGGGCAACCGCGGATTTGCCGAGGATGCATCAATGACTTTTGCGGTCGAATTCTGCGGCAGTCCTGAAGGGCTTCAACTCAACCGGGCCTTCGTCAAGATTGGCGACGTCAAGATACGCCGCAAGATCATCGAGCTCGTGAAGGCCCTTTCAACCGACGAGGTCGATTGATTGGGCCGATTGATTTGCGCCGATTGAGTTGGCAGGCAGTTTAAAGCCGGAAATGGCGAGGATGTCGTAGCCGGGCACGACCTCGCTGATCGCGGAATTTACATCCTGTAGGCAGGCCGGAGAGGAAATCGATTTTGCTCGACGCCCAACGTGTTGGAACTAAGCTCGCCGGCGGCATCCTGCCGCTGGTCGCAGTGGTGCAAGATAATAGCGCGATTTTCATGCCAGAATGGCCGCGCCGCTTGACGAGCGCCGCCCGGCACAGCTAACACGTGGCGCGCCAATCGGCAGCGTGCCGATATTTTTTCAAGAGGGGACACCCGTGACGCGGCAAAACTATTTATTCACCTCGGAATCCGTTGCCGAGGGTCATCCCGACAAGGTTTGCGATCGTATCTCCGACGAGATCGTCGATCTGGTCTATCGCGAGGCCAGAAAAACCGGCATGGACCCCTGGAAGGTCCGCGTCGCCTGCGAAACGCTGGCGACCACGAATCGCGTCGTCATCGCCGGCGAGGTGCGCGTCCCCGAGACCCTGCTCAAGAAGGACAAGGCTGGCAATATCCTGATGGATGCCGCCGGTCATCCGCTCGTCAATCCGGCGAAGTTCAAGTCGGCCGCCCGCAAGGCGATCCGCGAAATCGGCTATGAACAGGCCGGTTTCCACTGGAAGACGGCAAAGATCGAGGTTCTGCTGCACGGCCAGTCGCCGGATATCGGCCAGGGCGTCGACAATGCCTCCGACCGGCAAGGCGAGGAAGGGGCCGGCGACCAGGGCATCATGTTCGGCTATGCCTGCCGCGAGACACCGGATCTGATGCCGGCGCCGATCTACTACAGCCATAAGATCCTCGAACTGCTGGCCGCCGCGCGCCATGAGGGCAACGGCGATGCCGGCCGGCTCGGGCCGGACGCCAAGAGCCAGGTCACCGTCCGCTATGTCGACGGCAAGGCGGCGGAAGTGACGCAAATCGTGCTGTCCACCCAGCATCTCGACGCCAGCTGGGATTCGAAGAAGGTCCGCAACGTCGTCGAGCCCTATATCCGCGAGGCGCTGGGCGAGCTGAAGATCGCCGACAGCTGCAACTGGTACATCAACCCGACGGGCAAGTTCGTCATCGGCGGCCCCGACGGCGACGCCGGCCTGACCGGACGCAAGATCATCGTCGATACTTACGGCGGTGCTGCGCCCCATGGCGGCGGTGCTTTTTCCGGCAAGGACACCACCAAGGTCGATCGTTCCGCGGCCTATGCGGCACGCTACCTGGCCAAGAACGTGGTGGCGGCGAAGCTCGCCGATCGCTGCACCATCCAGCTTTCCTATGCCATTGGCGTCGCCCAGCCGCTGTCGGTCTATGTCGACCTGCACGGCACCGGCAAGGTCGATGAGGCGAAGCTCGAGCAGGCGCTGCGCACCGTGATGGACCTGTCGCCGTCCGGCATTCGCCGTCACCTCGATCTCAACAAGCCGATTTATGCCAAGACGTCGTCTTATGGCCATTTCGGCCGCAAGGCCGGCCGCGACGGGTCCTTCTCCTGGGAAAAGACCGACCTCGCCAAGGCGCTCAAGGATGCACTCGCCGAAGCGCCCGCCGAAGCAGTCGCGGCCTAGCCGCGGCGTCCATAGATCCGAAAGACGTGGATCCGAAAGACCGGCCAAGCCGTGCGACCGAAGCATTTTTCGGTCGCCGGCGCGGCAAGACCATCCGTCCGCAGCAGGCGGCGGCACTGGAAAGCGGCTTCCGCACCTACCGGCTCGATCTGATGGCCGGACCGCCGGCCGAACTGCGCAGCCTGTTCGAAGCGGATGTCTGCGCCATTCATCTCGAGATTGGTTTCGGCGGCGGCGAGCACCTGCTGCATCGGGCGACGGCAGCTCCTGAGACCGGCTTTATCGGCGTCGAGCCTTTCGTCAACGGCATGGCCAAGATGATGATGGCGGTCAGGGAACGGCCGCTGGCCAATCTTCGGGTCTATGACGACGATGCCACGCGCCTGCTCGACTGGCTCCCGCAAGCCTCGCTCGACGGCATCGACCTTCTCTATCCCGATCCCTGGCCGAAAAAGAAACACTGGAAGCGCCGCTTCGTCAGTCCGGTCAATCTCGACCGTTTCGCGCGCGTCCTGAAGTCAGGCGGAAAATTCCGCTTTGCGTCCGATATCGATAGCTATGTGAACTGGACGCTGCTGCACTGCCGGGCGCATGATGCGTTTGAATGGCAGGCTGAAGAGGCAGCCGATTGGCATCGGCCCTATGAGGGTTGGCCGGGTACGCGCTACGAGGCGAAGGCCATTCGCGAAGGCCGTCGGCCTGCCTATCTCACCTTCGTCCGAAGATAGGCGACCAAGTTAAGCAGCGCCCCATCGCGCGCTTTGCCGTCGACGAGGACCAAGGACGTCCTCGTCCTGCTTCGCAGGTCTTAGAAGCGGCCGATCTTGTCGAAGGCGGCCGGATCCACGCCGAGATTGCGCAGATCATGCGCGCGCGGCTTGCGGCCGGCTTCGACGGCGTGCGAAGCGGCGACGGCGCTGCCGAACACAGTGAAGAAATCGCCGATGGCCGAGAAAACCTTGCGGTTGGTCATGATTATGCCCTTTCGCCTGCTGCAATGTGACTGAATTTGTGCAGCGCAACATAGATAGGCGCGTATTGCCTGATATCACAGGGACGTTGCCGCATGGCCGCCATGCGTCCTGTGCAACGCTGCTGCCTCCTCATGGAGACAGAAAACCGGACAACTGGTGTGCTACCTAATCCGGACAACTCATCTGCTTACGACAGACCCCGCATGCGGACTTGAAACGCCGGCTGCGATCGTCTATATCAAGCTCAAATTCTTGGTCGGTATGGCGAAGAGTGGGTCCACCCGGTCCCGCTCTTTTTTGTTACCTTCCGACCGCCAATGAAGCGACAGGAATAGAATGACCGCAACGGCGACCGACAGCGACGACCGCATCATCCGCGAAAGCGGCATCGATGCGCGCGTCGCGCTGATCGTGCAGCCGGTGCTGCGTGCCATCGGCTTTCGCCTTGTCAGGGTGCATCTGACGGGCCAGAACGGGCTGACGCTGCAGATCATGGCCGAGCGCGAGGACGGCACCATGACCGTCGAGGATTGCGAAGAGGTCAGCCGGGCAGTGTCGCCGGCCCTCGATGTCGATGATCCGATCGAAAAGGCGTATCATCTCGAAGTGTCGTCGCCGGGTATCGACCGGCCGCTGGTCCGCAAGTCGGATTTCGCGACCTGGACGGGCCATCTGGTGAAGATGGAAACGTCGGTCCTTGTCGCCGACCGCAAGCGCTTCAAGGGCAAGATCGCCGAGAGCGATGCGGACGGCGTGCTGATCGAGCGCGACAAGGCGGCCTATGGCGAGGAGCCGACGGTGCGCGTGCCCTACGATGCGATTGCAGAAGCGCGGCTGATCCTGACCGATGACCTTATCCGCGATGCGCTGTCGAAGGACAACAGGGCGCGCAAGGAAGCCAAGAAGCGCCGCGGCGAACCCGAAGACGCGCCAGAGGGCGTAGAAGCGGGCGCGGAAGACGAAACCGAACAGGAAATGTGATTGGGCTGCCGGGCGCAAAGGCTCGGCAACAAGCTCGGGAGAAAAAAGATGGTTGTAAGCGCCAACAGGCTTGAACTGCTGCAGATCGCCGACGCGGTCGCGCGTGAAAAGTCGATCGACAAGTCGATCGTCATCGCCGCCATGGCCGATGCGATCCAGAAGGCGGCGCGCTCGCGCTATGGCCAGGAAACCAACATCCGTGCCGACATCAATCCGAACACCGGCGAGATGAAGCTGCAGCGGCTGATGGAAGTGGTCGAGAAGGTCGACGACTATGCGACGCAGATCGCCATTTCCTCGGCGCGCGAGCGCAATCCCGACGCCCAGCTCGGCGACTTCATTGCCGAGCAGCTGCCGCCGATGGATTTCGGCCGCATCGCCGCCCAGTCGGCCAAGCAGGTCATCGTCCAGAAGGTGCGCGAGGCCGAGCGTGACCGCCAATATGACGAGTACAAGGACCGCATCGGCGAGATCGTCAACGGCACCGTCAAGCGCGTCGAATACGGCAATGTCATCGTCGATCTCGGCCGTGGCGAGGCGATCATCCGCCGCGACGAGCTGATCCCGCGCGAAAACTACAAATATGGCGATCGCGTCCGCGCCTATGTCTACGATGTGCGCCGCGAGCAGCGCGGTCCGCAGATATTCCTGTCGCGCACCCATCCGCAGTTCATGGCGAAGCTGTTCACCATGGAAGTGCCGGAAATCTACGACGGCATCATCGAGATCAAGTCGGTCGCCCGCGATCCGGGCTCGCGCGCCAAGATCGCCGTCATCTCGCGTGACAGTTCCATCGATCCGGTCGGCGCCTGCGTCGGCATGCGCGGCAGCCGCGTTCAGGCGGTGGTCGGCGAATTGCAGGGCGAGAAGATCGACATCATTCCGTGGTCGCCTTCGGCCGCTTCCTTCATCGTCAACGCGTTGCAGCCGGCGGAAGTCGCCAAGGTCGTGCTCGACGAGGACGCCGAACGCATCGAGGTCGTGGTGCCGGACGACCAGCTGTCGCTGGCTATCGGCCGCCGCGGCCAGAACGTCCGGCTTGCCTCGCAGCTCACCGGCTGGGATATCGACATCCTGACCGAGCAGGAAGAGAGCGAGCGCCGCCAGAAAGAGTTCGTCGAACGCTCGGCGCTGTTCATGGATGCGCTCAACGTCGACGAGATGGTCGGCCAGGTGCTCGCCTCCGAAGGCTTCACCAGCGTCGAGGAAGTCGCCTATGTCGATGCCGACGAGATCGCGTCGATCGACGGCTTCGACGAGGACACCGCCTCGGAAATCCAGGCCCGCGCCCGCGAGTATCTGGAGAAGATCGAAGCCGAGCATGACGAGAAGCGCAAGGCGCTGGGGGTCGAGGACGAGCTGCGTGAGATCCCTGGCGTGACCACCGCCATGATGGTGACGCTCGGCGAGGACGGCGTGAAGACGATCGAGGATTTCGCCGGCTATGCGGCCGACGACCTGACCGGCTGGAAGGAACGCAAGGACGGCGAGACGAAGGTGTTCCCCGGTGTGCTCGCCAGTCACGGCGTGTCGCGCGCCGATGCCGAGCAGATGGTTCTGGCTGCCCGCCTCAAGGCCGGCTGGATCACCGAAGACGAGCTTGTAGCCGAAGACGTGCCGGCTGACGAAGCCGTTGGTGCGTGAGGTGAAACCGCATCGCACACAACCCGCCCTTGGACGAGATGAACGATCGCACTTGCATCGTCACGCGCAGACAGGCCGAACCGGATGAACTGATCCGTTTCGTCGTCGGCCCGGATTCGGCCGTCGTTCCGGATATCAAGAAAAACCTGCCCGGCCGCGGTTGCTGGGTGACGGCCGACCGCCTACATATCGACAAGGCGGCAGCGAAAAACCTGTTCGCTCGCGCCTTTAAGGCGCAGGTGATCGTGCCGACCGATCTCGGCGGCATGGTCGACGGGCTGCTTTCCAGATACGCTCTGGGCATGCTCGGTCTTGCCCGCAAGGCAGGCGCGATCGCGCTCGGCGCCACCAAGGTTGAGAGCGCGGTGCGTGGTGGGCTGGCGCTTTTCGTGTTGCATGCGGCCGAGGCGTCAGATGACGGCGTCCGCAAGATCAGCCAGGCGCGACGGGCAACCGTCCACCTTGGTGGCCCCGCCATCCTTGCCTACAAACTTTTCTCCGAGGCCGAGTTGAGCTTGGCATTGGGGGGTACAAATGTGATACATGCTGCCGTTCTCGCGGGAGACGCGGGCAGGGCGGTCCAGAAGCGCATGGTTGCGCTCGACCGGTATCGGGGCGGTTCCCCGGACGATCTGGCAATGCTTGCGGCCGTTGCTGACGAAGATGATGCCGCAGAGGATATGGAATGAGCGATACGAAATCGGGCGACGACAAGACGTTGAGTGTGACGCCGAAGAAGACCTTGACGCTGAAGCGCCCCGGTACTGAACAGGGCACCGTGCGCCAAAGCTTCTCGCATGGCCGCACCAAGGCGGTCGTGGTCGAGACCAAGAAGCGCAAGTTCTCGCTGCCCGGCGACAAGCCGGAGCCGGCTGCTGCCCCTGTGTCAGTCTTCACGCCGAAGCCGCCGGTCGCGGCAGCGCCCGTTGTGCAGGAAGCGCCCAAGGCGCCGCCGCCTCCGCCGCCTGTCGAGCGCGGCGGCATGGTGCTGAACGAATTGTCGCGCAATGAGATGGAGGCGCGCCGCCGGGCCCTTGAGGGCTCGAAGGTCCGCGACGTCGAGGATCGCCAGCGCGCCATCGACGAGGCCAAGCGCCGCGCCGAGGATGAAGAGCGCCGCCGCCGCGAGCGCGAGGAATCCGCGCGCCGCCAGGCCGAGGAAGAGGCTCGGCTGCAGGCTGAGGCCGAGTCCCGCCGGCGTGCCGAGGAAGAGGCGCGTCGCCGCGCGCCGCTGGCCGCCGAACTGGCGACAGTCGACGACGAGGACATCAAGCCGAAGCGGACCGGCGCCGGTGCCCCGGTGCGCCGTCCGGTCACGCCCGAAGTGGCGCGTCCGGCCAAGCCGACCAAGGGCGAGGAAGATCGCCGCCGCGGCAAGCTGACGCTGAACGCCGCACTTTCCGATGAGGATGCGCGTGCGCGTTCGCTGTCGTCGATGCGTCGGCGCCAGGAGAAATTCAAGCGCGCGCTGCATAACGAACCGCGCGAGAAAGTCATGCGCGAAGTGATACTGCCCGAAACCATCACCATCCAAGAACTGGCGCAGCGCATGTCCGAGCGCGCCGTCGATGTGGTCAAGTTCTTCATGAAACAGGGCCAGATCCTGAAGCCGGGCGACGTCATCGACGCCGACACGGCCGAGCTGGTCGCCACCGAATTCGGCCACACGGTTCGCCGCGTCGCCGAGTCCGACATTGAGGAAGGCCTGTTCAACATCGCCGATCGCCCAGAAGATCTGGAATCGCGGCCGCCGGTGGTGACGATCATGGGCCATGTCGATCACGGCAAGACGTCGCTGCTCGATGCTATCCGCAACGCAAATGTCGTGTCCGGCGAGGCTGGCGGCATCACCCAGCATATCGGCGCCTATCAGGTCGAGAAGAACGGTCACAAGATCACCTTCATCGACACGCCCGGCCACGCCGCCTTCACGGCGATGCGCGCCCGCGGCGCCCAGGCGACTGACATCGCCATCCTCGTGGTGGCGGCCGATGACAGCGTGATGCCGCAGACGATCGAATCGATCAGCCATGCCAAGGCGGCCGGCGTCCCGATCATCGTGGCGATCAACAAGATCGACAAGCATGACGCCGACCCGCAGAAGGTGCGCTCTGAGCTGCTGCGCCACGAAGTCTTCGTGGAATCGATGGGCGGCGAGGTGCTGGATGTCGAAGTGTCGGCGACCAAGGGCACCAATCTCGACAAGCTGCTCGAAGCGATCCTGCTGCAGGCCGAAATCCTCGACCTGAAGGCCAATCCGGACCGCACCGCCGAGGGCGTCGTCATCGAAGCCCAGCTCGACAAGGGCCGCGGTCCCGTCGCCACGGTGCTGGTCCAGACAGGCACGCTGATGCCCGGCGACATCCTCGTTGCCGGCAACGAATGGGGCCGGGTGCGTGCGCTGGTCAACGACCGCGGCGGGCAGATCAAGGAAGCGCCGCCGGCAATGCCGGTGGAGGTGCTTGGTCTGCAGGGAACACCGCAGGCCGGCGACCGTTTCGCCGTCGTCAACAACGAGGCCCGTGCCCGCGAGATCACCGAATACCGCCAGCGTCTGGCGCGCGAGAAGGCGGTGGCCAAGCATGCCGGCCAGCGTGGGTCGCTCGAACAGATGATGTCGCAGCTGCAGACGAGCGGGCTGAAGGAATTCCCGCTGGTCATCAAGGGCGACGTGCAGGGCTCGATCGAGGCGATCAACGCGGCGCTGGACAAGCTCGGCACCGACGAGGTGCGTGCGCGCATCGTCCATGCGGGCGCCGGCGGCATCACCGAAAGCGATGTGTCGCTGGCGGAAACCTCGGGTGCTGCGATCATCGGCTTCAACGTCCGCGCCAATGTGCAGGCGCGCGCGGCTGCCGCGGCGGCAGGCATAGAGATCCGCTACTATTCGATCATCTACAATCTCGTGGATGACGTGAAGGCTGCGCTCTCCGGCCTGCTTTCGCCGGAGCGTCGCGAGACCTTCATCGGCAATGCGGAGATCCTCGAGATCTTCGACATCACCAAGGTCGGCAAGATCGCCGGCTGCCGTGTCACCGAAGGCAAGGTCGAGCGCGGTGCGGGCGTTCGCCTGATCCGCGATAACGTCGTCATCCACGAAGGCACGCTGAAGACCCTGAAGCGCTTCAAGGACGAAGTTGCGGAAGTCCCAGGTGGCCAGGAATGCGGCATGGCCTTCCAGAACTACGAAGACATGCGCGTCGGCGACGTCATCGAGTGCTTCCGCGTCGAGATGGTGACCAGGACGCTCTGAGTTCGAGCAGCTTGAGCTCAAGCATCTACTGAGACCGGGCGGTGGTCGAAAGACCGCCGCCCAAACCATATGAGACATGCGGCGCGGTCCCATCCCGCGCTTCACGATTTCAGGATAGAGAAAAATGCCCCGTTCAACCACATCAGGCCCATCCCAGCGCATGCTTCGCGTCGGCGAGCAGGTGCGCCATGCGCTTTCGGAAACCTTGCAGCGTGGCGAGATCCTCGATCCCTTGATCGAGAATGCCGTGGTTTCGGTCTCGGAAGTGCGCATGTCGCCCGATCTGAAGATCGCCACCGCCTTCGTCTCGCCGCTCGGCGCAAGTGATACCGATGCGGTGGTCGAGGCGCTCAACAAGCATGCGAAATTCGTGCGCGGCCGCGTTTCCGGCGCGCTCCGGCAGATGAAGTACATGCCCGAGTTCCGCTTCCGGCTCGACACCAGCTACGACAATTTCCAGAAGATCAACGAATTGCTGCACTCGCCCGAAGTGGCGCGCGACCTCGGCACAGATGCCCAGATTGACGACCAGAATAAAGACAATGACAAGGACGAAAAATAGTGGCGCGTCGCGGCAAGAAGAAGGGCCGGCCGATCTCCGGCTGGCTGGTGCTGGACAAGCCCGTCGGCATGGGTTCGACCGAAGCCGTCTCCAAGATCAAATGGCTGTTCCAGGCCGAAAAGGCCGGCCATGCCGGCACGCTCGACCCGCTCGCTTCCGGCATGCTGCCGATCGCGCTCGGCGAAGCGACCAAGACCGTGCCTTATGTCCAGGATGGCGCCAAGGTCTACCGCTTCACGGTTGCCTGGGGTGAGGAGCGTTCGACCGATGACCTTGAAGGGCCGGTGACGAAAAGCTCCGACCAGCGTCCGGCTGAAGCCGATGTGCTTTTGCTGATGCCGAAATACACCGGCGTCATCATGCAGACGCCGCCACAATTTTCAGCCATCAAGATCGCAGGCGAGCGCGCCTATGACCTTGCCCGCGACGGCGCGACGGTCGACATTCCGGCGCGGGAAGTCGAGATCGGCCGTCTCGACCTGATTGAGCACAGTGCTGATCGCACCATTTTCGAGGTCGAATGCGGCAAGGGCACTTATGTGCGCTCGCTGGCCCGCGACATGGGCCGCGACCTCGGCTGTTTCGGTCACATCGCCGAACTGCGCCGGATCGAGGTCGAGCCGTTCACGCAGGAAGACTTCGTCACCATCGCCGAGCTGGAAGCCGCCCGCTTTGGCGAACGGGGCGAAAGTTCGGATTCAGCGGACACGGTGCCAGTCGACTTCGACGCGATCGACGCGCTTCTGGTCGATACATCAGCCGCGCTCGACTGCCTGCCGCAGATCGCGATCAGTGACGACGCGGCAACAAAAATCCGCCTCGGCAATCCGGTCATCATCCGCGGCCGCGATGCGCCGGTGGAAGCTGAGGAGGCCTGCGCAACGGCGCGCGGCAAGCTGGTCGCCATCGGCGCCATCGAACAAGGCATGTTCAAGCCGAAGCGGGTCTTTGCCGGGTGAGTCCCGTCGTCTAATCTCGATGAGACTTAAACATCCGAGGGGCACATGGCAAAGGCCGAGACGATCAAGAAGCGGGCGCCGGTGACGGCACGGCGGCCGCCGGTTGGCGCATCGCCGGGCACACTGATCGCCGACCCGGCGGCGCGGCGCAGCGAACTGCGACTGACACTGATGTCGCCCAATAAATTCGAGACGATCGAAGATGCCAGCATCGACGACGTCAAAGCCAATTGCGACACATGGCCGGTCATCTGGCTCGACTGTACCGGTCTCGCCAACATCCCGCTGATCGAGGAGATCGGCCGGATTTTCAGCCTGCATCCGCTGGCGCTGGAAGATGTCGTCAACACCGGCCAGCGGCCGAAGGTGGACTTCTTCGAGGACCATGCCTTTGTCGTCGTCAGGATGATCGACGACGTCACCGCGCATCGCTACGAGCAGATCGCCGTCTTCTTCGGCAAGAACTTCGTCGTCACCTTCCAGGAGCGCGAAGGCGATCCGTTCGATCCCGTGCGCAAGCGCATCGAAAGCTCGATGCCCAACCGGTTGCGCGCACGCGGAGCAGACTATCTCGCCTATGCCCTGATCGACGCCATCGTCGACAGCTATTTCCCGCCGATCGAGGCTGCCGGCGAATTGGTCGACAGCATCGAGGACCAGATGCTGCGCGCGTCGGATAAGCACCAGATGCGGCAGCTTCACGAGTTGCGGCGCGACGCCAATGTGCTGAAGGGGGTGCTTTGGCCGATGCGCGATGCGCTGGCCACGCTGATCCGCAACGACGTGCCCTATGTGAAGGCCGAGACCAAGGTTTTCCTGAACGACACGCTCGACCACTCGCTTCGGCTCATTGAACTGGTCGAAACCCAGCGCGACATGCTGACCGGTCTGATCGAGATGCATCTGTCGCTGAGCCAGGCGCGCACCAGCGATGTCATCAGCTATCTGACGATCGTCTCGGTGATCTTCATCCCGCTAACCTTTCTCGTTGGCGTGTGGGGCATGAACTTCGATCCAGAAAGCTCGCCATGGAACATGCCGGAGTTGAAGGCCCAATACGGCTATCCGGCGGCGCTCGTGTTCATGGCCCTTGTCGCGTTCGGGCTGATTGCCTTCTTCAGATGGAAGAAGTGGCTTTAGCCGAAGGGAAATCTTCGTTTGTGCCGCAAAAAGCCGGCTTGTGAATTGGGCTGGTGTTTTTGCCTGAATTGCACTATATGCGCCGCAGCATCGTGCAATGACACGTTGCTTGTACCGGCCCCTGCTGGACGACATCCCGGCTGAGGGCGTCCCGTTTCCTCAAACAGATAAGGAAAAACACGATGTCGATTACTGCCGAGCGCAAGAAGGAATTGATGGGTGAATTCGCAACCGCCAAGGGCGATACCGGGTCTCCGGAAGTCCAGGTGGCCATCCTTTCCGAGCGCATCAAGAACCTGACCGACCATTTCAAGGACCACAAGAAGGATAACCATTCCCGCCGTGGTCTGCTTGCTCTCGTCTCCCAGCGCCGTAGTCTGCTTGATTATCTCAAGCGCAAGGATGACGCGCGCTATCAGACGCTGATCGAGAAGCTCGGTCTGCGCCGTTGACGAATTGACCGGCGGGTTCTTTCGAGAGCCCGCCGGTCGCGCATTGGAGCATCGGATCAGTCCATTGCTCTATGAAGGAAGTAGAGCGCCGCGCATCGATCTAGACGCGCAAATAGGACGCTCTGAAAGTTTGAATTTGCGCATGATGCTTTCCGCAGGCCGCGGTTTCGGGATCATGCGCAAGGCCAGTCGGATCGATTGGCCAGACCCGGTTTCGAAATAGCACAGGGCCATTCGAAACCGCCCATGGACGGTCATGGGGCAGGATTGCAGGACGCTCGCGCGGCAATCGCGCCGGATTTACCCGAGCTTCCCGTTGTCTTGCCCGTGGCTGCCCGAGAAATGAAGCCAAGGGAAAGGGGCACTCGCGCACGGTGAAACGGCGCGGCCCTTTCCGCATATGAAGGACAAGATATGTTCAATCACCATAAAGTGGAAATCGAATGGGGCGGCCGCCCGCTCATCCTCGAAACCGGCAAGATCGCGCGCCAGGCTGACGGCGCGGTGCTCGCCACCTACGGCGAAACCAAGGTTCTCGCCACCGTCGTTTCGATGAAGGAGCCGAAGCCCGGCCTCGATTTCTTCCCGCTAACCGTCAACTACCAGGAAAAGACCTATGCCGCCGGCAAGATCCCGGGCGGCTATTTCAAGCGCGAAGGACGTCCGAGCGAGAAGGAAACGCTGGTTTCCCGCCTTATCGATCGTCCGATCCGCCCGCTCTTCGCCGACGGCTACAAGAACGACACGCAGATCGTCGTCACCGTCGTCCAGCATGATCTCGAAAACGACCCCGACATCCTGTCGATCGTCGCCACCTCGGCGGCCTTGACGCTGTCCGGCGTCCCCTTCATGGGCCCGATCGGCGGCGCCCGCGTCGGTTACATCAACGGCGAATATGTGCTCAATCCGCATGTCGACGAGATGCAGGAATCCAAGCTTGACCTGATCGTCGCCGGCACCTCAGACGCCGTGCTGATGGTTGAGTCCGAAGCCAAGGAGCTCGGTGAGGACCTGATGCTCGGCGCCGTCATGTTCGGCCATCGCGGCTTCCAGCCGGTGATCGATGCGATCATCAAGCTGGCCGAGGTTGCCGCCAAGGACCCGCGCGATTTCACCGCGCCGGACTATTCGGCGCTTGAAGCAGAGATGCTGAAGATCGTCGAAGGCGAGCTTCGCGAAGCCTACAAGATCACCGACAAGCAGAAGCGCTACGCCGCCGTCGATGCCGTCAAGGCGAAGGTCAAGGCTGCGTTCGTACCCGCCGAAGGCGAGGAAGCAAAATACACGTCCGAGCAGATCGGCACCGTGTTCAAGGAGCTCCAGGCCAAGGTCGTGCGCTGGAACATCCTCGACACCGGCTCGCGCATCGACGGCCGCGACCTGAAGACGGTCCGCAAGATCGTCTCCGAAGTCGGCGTCCTGCCACGCACCCACGGCTCGGCGCTGTTCACCCGCGGCGAGACCCAGGCGCTGGTCGTCGCCACGCTCGGCACCGGCGAGGACGAGCAGTATGTCGATTCGCTGACCGGCATGTACAAGGAGAAATTCCTCCTTCATTACAACTTCCCTCCCTATTCGGTTGGTGAAACCGGCCGCATGGGTTCGCCCGGCCGCCGCGAAATCGGCCACGGCAAGCTCGCCTGGCGCGCCATCCGCCCGATGCTGCCGACCGCCGATCAGTTCCCCTACACGCTGCGCGTCGTCTCGGAGATCACCGAGTCCAACGGTTCGTCGTCGATGGCCACCGTCTGCGGCACCTCGCTGGCGCTGATGGATGCCGGTGTGCCGCTGGCCAAGCCGGTCGCCGGCATCGCCATGGGTCTCATCAAGGAAGGCGAGCGCTTCGCGGTGCTCTCCGACATCCTCGGCGACGAGGATCACCTCGGCGATATGGACTTCAAGGTTGCCGGCACCGCCAACGGCATCACCTCGTTGCAGATGGACATCAAGATCGAGGGCATCACCGAGGAGATCATGAAGATCGCGCTCGGCCAGGCCAAGGACGGCCGCCAGCACATTCTCGGTGAAATGGCCAATGCGCTGTCCGGTGCCCGTTCCGAGCTCGGCGAGTTCGCGCCGCGCATCGAGGTCATGCACATCCCGACCGACAAGATCCGCGACGTGATCGGCTCGGGCGGCAAGGTCATCCGCGAGATCGTCGAAAAGACCGGCGCCAAGATCAACATCGAAGACGACGGCACGGTCAAGATCGCTTCGTCCAATGCCAAGGAGATCGAGGCGGCGAAGAAGTGGATCCACACCATCGTTGCCGAGCCGGAAGTCGGCGAGATCTACGAGGGCACGGTCGTCAAGACCGCCGACTTCGGCGCATTCGTCAACTTCTTCGGTCCGCGTGACGGCCTCGTCCACATCTCGCAGCTCGCCAACGATCGCGTCGCCAAGACCTCCGACGTCGTCAAGGAAGGCGACAAGGTCTGGGTCAAGCTGATGGGCTTCGATGAACGCGGCAAGGTCCGCCTGTCGATGAAGGTCGTCGACCAGGCCACGGGCAAGGAAATCGCCCGCGACAAGAAGGCCGAAGGCGAAGAAGACGCCGCCTGAGCGATCTGACGGTATAATCGAAGCGGGCGCGCCGACAGGTCGCGCCCGTTTTCATTTTCAAGAGATCGAAGAATGTCCGCCGAGCCGCTGAAGACACTGTTCCACCCGTTCGAGGCCGAGGCTGTCGCCATGCCGCGTAAAGGCGAGCGCGTCCTCTTTCTGGGCGCTGAACCGGGTTTCCGCCTGCCCGAAGGCTTCGATGCAACACTGCATCTGGTGCAAGGCTTCCGCCCGCATTTTCGCGCGCTGCAGGGCGCCGGCTTCACGGTCACGCCGCATCTGGAGGGCGAAGGTTTCGATGCGGCACTGGTGCTTGCCGGTCGTCATCGCGGGCAAAACGAATTGCGCATCGCTGAGGCGATTGAGCGTGTGAGGCCGGGCGAACTGATCGCCGTCGCCGGCGGCAAGGACGATGGCATTGCGAGCCTGCGCAAGCGCATCGGCGAGCTTGTGACGCTCGACGGCCATATGCCGAAACATCACGGCATCGCCTTCTGGTTCCATCGACCGGCCGATGCCGCGGCTGCGGCCGCGCTTCGCGTCGCCAATCCAACGCTTCTGGTCGAGAGCCGTTTCCGCACCGCACCAGGCATGTTCTCTTTTGATAAGATCGATGCAGGTTCGAGATTGCTGGTGGACAATTTGCCCGGCGACCTGCGTGGCAACATTGCCGATTTCTGCGCCGGCTGGGGCTATGTGGCGGCCGAGGTCGCCGCCCGCTCACCCGGCATCTCGGCGCTCGATCTCTACGAGGCCGAGTTCGAGGCGCTGGAGGCGGCGAAACGCAATATCGGCAATACAGCGGCGGAACCCAATTTCTTCTGGATCGATCTTTTGAGCGAGCCGATCGAGCGCCGTTATGACGCCATCGTCATGAACCCGCCCTTCCATCGCAGCCGCGCGACCGAGCCGGAGATCGGTGCCGGCATGATCCGCGCCGCGGCGAAGGCGCTGAAGCCAGGTGGGCGGCTGTTCATGGTGGCGAACCGTCAGCTTCCCTACGAGCCGGTGCTGGCGGCCGCCTTCTCCAGCCACGCCGAGATCGCCCGCGACGGGATGTTCAAGGTTTTGGCGGCGCGCCGCTGAGCGGAGTTCACCGGACCAAGGCATTTTCTATGGGCCGAATTATTCCCGGCCGGTGTCGGCCTGCTTCAACTCGTCGAGCGCCGGCATCGAGACGATGTGGTAGCCGGAATCGACATAGTGGATTTCGCCGGTGACGCCGGACGACAGGTCGGACAGGAGGTAGAGCGCGGAGCCACCGACCTCGTCGATGGTCACTGTACGGCGCAGCGGCGAGTTGCGCTGCTGGTAGGAAAACATATGGCGTGCGTCGGAAATCCCGGCGCCGGCCAGTGTCCGCACCGGTCCCGCCGATATGCCGTTCACCCTGATGCCGCGCGGTCCGTAGTCGTTGGCGAGATAGCGGACGCTGGCTTCCAGCCCGGCCTTGGCCACGCCCATGACGTTATAGTTCGGCATGACACGGACAGAACCCGCATAGGTCAGCGTGATCATCGAGCCACTGTCCTTCATCAGCGCGGCGGCGTGACGGGCGACCTCTGTGAAGGAGTAGCAGGAGATGACCATGGTGCGGACGAAATTGTCGCGGCTGGTGTCGGCGTAAAGGCCCTTCAGCTCGTTCTTGTCGGAAAAGCCAATGGCATGGACGACGAAGTCCAGCCCGCCCCAGGCCTTGCCCAAGGTCTCGAAGGTGGCGGCAACCGATGCGCTGTCCTCGACATCGCAAGGCACGACCAGCGAGGCGCCGAGCTTGTCGGCGAGCGGCTTGACCCGGCGCCCGAAGGCCTCGCCTTGATAGGTGAAGGCGAGTTCCGCCCCATGTTCGGAGAGTTTCCGGGCGATGCCCCAGGCGATCGAGTGATCGTTGGCGACACCCATGACAAGCCCGCGCTTGCCCTTCATCAATCCGTCCATGGTCGGCAAATCCTTATGCGGAATAGCGCTGGAAAATCAGCGTTGCGTTGGTGCCGCCGAAACCAAACGAATTGGACAAAACAGTGTCGATCCTGGCGTCGTCGATGCGTGTGCGCACGATCGGCATGCCTTCGAATTCCGGATCGAGTTGCTCGATATGAGCGCTCTCGCCGATGAAGCCGCCTTGCATCATCAGGATAGAGTAGATCGATTCCTGCACGCCGGCCGCACCCAGCGAATGGCCAGTCAGCGATTTGGTCGAGGTGATGAAAGGCATCTTCTCGCCGAACACTTCGCGGATCGCGCCCATTTCCCTGGAATCGCCGACCGGCGTCGAAGTGCCGTGCGTGTTGATGTAGTCGACTGGCGAAGAGGTGGTCGCCAGCGCCTGCCGCATGCAGCGCACCGCACCTTCGCCCGATGGCGCCACCATGTCGTAGCCGTCTGAGGTCGCGCCATAGCCGACGATCTCGGCGTAGATCTTGGCGCCGCGTGCCTTGGCGTGCTCGAGCTCTTCCAGGACCAGCACGCCGGCACCGCCGGCAATGACGAAGCCGTCGCGATCGACGTCATAGGCGCGCGAGGCGGCCGACGCCCTGTCGTTGAACTTGGACGACATGGCGCCCATCGCGTCGAACAGGTCCGACATCGTCCAGTCGAGATCCTCATGGCCGCCGGCGAAGACCATGTCCTGCTTGCCCCACTGGATCAGTTCGTAGCCATTGCCGATGCAATGCGCCGAGGTCGAGCAGGCCGAAGAGATCGAGTAATTGACGCCATGGATCTTGAACCAGGTGGCGAGCGTCGCCGAAGCGGTCGACGACATCGCTTTCGGCACGGCGAACGGGCCGATGCGCTTGGGGCTGCCGTTCTTGAGCGTGGTTTCAGCCGCTTCGACGATGGCTCGGGTCGACGGTCCGCCCGATCCCATGACGATGCCGGTGCGCTCATTGGTGATGTCGTTCTCGCCAAGTCCGGCGTCCACGATGGCCTGGTCCATAGCGACATGATTCCAGGCCGCACCTTGCGACAGGAAGCGCATGGCGCGACGATCGATCAGGGCGGAGGGGTCGAGCGTCGGCGCTCCCCAGACCTGACAGCGGAAGCCGTGTTCGGCGAAGGAATCAGAGAAGCTGATGCCGGACTTGGCATCGTGGAGCGAGGCCTGCACCTCGTTGGCATTGTTGCCGATCGACGACACGATGCCGAGGCCTGTCACTACGACCCGTCTCATTCGCAACTCCTTCCAGCGCTTGAACCCGAAACCTGTCGGACACGGATCATGCGCAAATTAAAGTTCTACAGCTTCGTTTGCGCGTCCCAGGGACGCGCGGCGCTGTGGGGGCGCCGGTCAGGCGGCGGCCGATTGCTTGGACAGACCCACCTTGAGGTCCGTTGCTGCGTATATGGGTTCGCCATCCGCCTTCAGCCAGCCATCGGCGATACCAAGCACCAGCCGGCCGCGCATCACGCGCTTGAAGTCCACGCCATACTCCACCTTCTTGACCGACGGTGTCACCATGCCCTTGAACTTCACCTCGCCGGTCGAGAGCGCCATTCCTTTGCCCGGCTCGCCGAGCCAGCCGAGGTAGAATCCCGTCAATTGCCACATGGCGTCGAGGCCCAGGCACCCCGGCATGATTGGATTGCCGATGAAGTGGCAGGCGAAAAACCACAGGTCCGGCTTGATGTCGAACTCTGCGCGGATGAAGCCCTTGTCGAAGGCACCGCCCGTCTCGCTGATTTCGGTGATGCGGTCGAACATCAGCATCGGCGGATAGGGGAGTTGGGCGTTTCCAGGTCCGAACAGCTCGCCGCGGGCGCAGGCAAGCAGTTCTTCGTAATCATAGCTGGATTTCGAAACCGCCATCAATCTCTTCCCCGTAATCGTCCGGGCGGTAGTGCGCCCTTGTCGTTGGTTTCCTAACACAATCTATTTCAGGCCGGAAACCGGCGTTTGCGCTTAACCTGCCCGTCTGCCTGGGTCAATGCGCGCTATTGATCGTATTCGGCCGACAGAATATATGTCGGGGGGTGTCCAGGTTCGGTCGATGTTCGTTTTTTGCCATTCTGGGCATACGTTGGGGCGAAACTGTGAGCTTGGACGGATAGATGGATCTGGGCTGCCGGAAGGAAAATGTCGCTGTGGACAAGCGGGTTCGCGAAGCTGGGCTGAGGCCGACGCGTCAGCGCATTGCGCTGGCCGATCTGCTTTTCGCCAAGGGCGACCGCCATCTGTCGGCCGAGGAACTGCACGAGGAGGCGATCGCCGCC
Source organism: Mesorhizobium sp. M6A.T.Cr.TU.016.01.1.1 (assembly GCF_003952585.1). NCBI lineage: Bacteria > Pseudomonadati > Pseudomonadota > Alphaproteobacteria > Hyphomicrobiales > Phyllobacteriaceae > Mesorhizobium > Mesorhizobium sp. M6A.T.Cr.TU.016.01.1.1. The sequence goes on along the minus strand of NZ_CP034452.1, from coordinate 1,343,188 downwards.
GGCGTGCCGGTGTCGCTCGCCACCGTCTACAACGCCCTTCATCAATTCACCCAGGCGGGCCTTCTGCGCATCCTGGCCGTCGAAGGGTCGAAGACCTACTTCGACACCAACACCTCCGATCACCATCATTTCTACATTGAAGGCGAAAACAGGATCTTCGATATCGCCAGCGGTCCTGTCACGGTTTCCAACCTGCCGGAGCCGCCGGAAGGCATGGAGATCGCCAATGTCGACATCGTGGTAAGGCTGCGTCCCAAACGCTGCGATTGATCGGCGCGTCATTGGGTCCGCGAGATACCGTCTCGCCCGCTAGACCATGATCCCGAACCGACAAGGAGAGGTCAGTTTTTGACCCGTTCGCCCGGATAGGCGCCCCAGACAAGCGACTGGGCGAGCCAGCCGGTGTGGCCGTCGAAGGTCATTTCGCACCACTGGCCGTCACAGGACCTGATCGTGCCCATGGCGCCCGGCTCGATGATCGCGATGATGCTGGCATCCTTTTCCGGGTCGTTGAGAAGGTTGATTCGGGCATCCTTGCCGCGCTGCCAGGGTGCCACGATCGCCGTGCGGCGGCCTGAAAGCAGCGACTGGTTGATCCAGCCTTCCGAGCCGTCGGCATCGCGCACCCGACGCCAGGTGTCGAATTCCTGGATGATTTCCATCGGCAGGCCAGGCTTCATGTACATCCAGTCGACGGAATAGTTGACGCCTGGTCCGACGCGGGAGTTGACGCGGCCCGCTTTCAGGCTGACGAAACGCGGCAGCGGCAGGCCGCTCGGCCCAAGCGTTGCGCTCTGGGCCGGTGCTGCCGCACTCTGTGCCGCCACAAGCGGGGAATAAAGGAGAGCGCCGATAAATGCTGCGCTGAGGGTCAGGCGGAGCGACGCAAAACCAGACACTTTCGTTCCTTTCAGCGCCGGCTCATCGGCCTTGGCGCCCCTTTTTCTTTGTCTTCGGCGGAACCTCTTGTTACATGGAGAACTGGCACCGCGACCGGCCTCCAGTTTCGCCTGTCTTGGTTAAAGAGGTCTCAACGAGGGGTGGGTTTGAGGAAACAATGGCAGGCAGAAAAAGGCCCCTCGTCGTCATCACGCGCAAGCTGCCCGATCCGGTCGAGACCCGCATGCGTGAGCTGTTCGACGCCCGGCTGAATGTCGAAGACAGGCCGATGACGCAGCCGGAATTGGTCGCGGCGGTCAAGGAAGCCGACGTGCTGGTGCCGACCATAACCGATCATATCGACGCAGCGCTAATCGCTCAGGCTGGCGACAACCTCAAGCTGATCGCCAATTTCGGCAACGGCGTCGACAAGATCGACGTGGCGGCAGCAGCGAAGAAGGGCATTACCGTCACCAACACGCCGAACGTGCTGACCGAAGATACGGCCGACATGACCATGGCGCTAATGCTGGCGGTGCCTCGGCGGCTGGCGGAAGGCGCCAATGTGCTGACTGGCGACAAGAAGTGGGCGGGCTGGTCGCCAACCTGGATGCTCGGCCGGCGGATCTGGGGCAAACGCCTCGGCATTGTCGGCATGGGCCGCATCGGCACCGCTGTCGCCCGGCGGGCCAAGGCTTTTGGGCTGTCGATCCACTACCACAACCGCCATCGCGTGCTGCCGGCGGTCGAGGATGAGCTGGAGGCAACCTACTGGGAAAGCCTCGACCAGATGCTTGCCCGCATGGACATCATCTCGGTCAATTGTCCGTCGACGCCTGCAACCTTCCATCTGCTTTCGGCGCGGCGGCTGTTGCTTCTGCAACCGTCCGCTTACATCGTCAACACGGCGCGCGGCGACATCATCGACGAGGACTCTCTGGTCAAGCTGATCCAGGACGGCAAGATCGCCGGCGCCGGTCTCGACGTCTACGAGCATGAGCCGGCGCTGAACAGCAAATTGCTTAAACTCGCCGCCAAGGGCAAGGTCGTGCTGTTGCCGCATATGGGGTCGGCGACGCTCGAAGGCCGCATCGACATGGGCGAGAAGGTGATCATCAACATCCGCGCCTTCTTCGATGGCCATCGCCCGCCGGACCGCGTACTGCCGCTGCGGACGTGACCGGCCGCCGTCCAATTCTTCAGCAAAGACTTCAGGGTCCCCGATAGTGGATCAGGGACCCCGCCTTGAGGCGGCTGGGATGGCTCGGCATGAGCAACCATCTCACGCAAAAGTTTGCGGCACCGGTTGCACGCGGTGCAGTCGCGCGGGAAACAAGGTTCCCAGATGCTGCCCCCGGAGCAGCTCCCATGTGGCTTTAGAAAATCATTCTACTCCCGATCGGTCTCGTCGATTGTCGATCCTTGACAATAGGGACAGTAGCATCAAGCAAAGGGCTTCCATCGCAAGAGTGTAAAAAGCTGATGCCTGAACGCCGCAACGACCCCGGCCCCGAGATCGAGGGACTTATCCGCGCCATCGAGGCTCGCCTCATTGAACTACGTCGCGACATCCATGCCCATCCAGAAACCGGCTTCGACACGGTCCGCACGGCCGGCCTGGTCGCCGCCGAGCTTGGCGCGCTCGGGATCGAGGCGCGCACCGGCGTCGGCCGCACCGGCGTCGTGGCCGAGATATCCGGAGCCTTTCCCGGTCCCTGCCTGATCCTGCGGGCCGATATGGATGCCTTGCCGATCGGGGAGCAGACCGGTCTGCCTTATGCTTCGACCATTCCAGGCAGGATGCATGCCTGCGGGCACGATCTTCACACCGCCTCGCTTCTCGGCGCCGCGCATGCGCTCGTCTCGCTGGCGCCGCGTCTGCGCGGCTCGGTCCGGCTGATTTTTCAGCCCGCCGAGGAGACGCAGGAGAGCGGCGCGGCGGCCATGGTGGCGGACGGTGCCGCCAAAGGTGCTGACATGGCCATCGCCTTCCACAACCGTCCGGAACTGCCGGCGGGGCAGGTTCTGTTGAACCGCGGTGCAAGCACCGCATCGAGCGACGAGTTCAAGGTGGTGGTGCGCGGCAAGTCGGGCCATGCCGCGCGGCCCCATGCCGCCATCGACCCGATCGTCGCCAGCGCCCACATCATCACCCAACTCCAGACCGTGATATCGCGCGAGATGGACCCCGCGCAGTCCGCCGTCCTGACCATCGGCCATATCGAGGGCGGCGCGACCCAGAACATCATTCCCGACAGCTGCATGTTCGAGGGCACGGTGCGTTGCCGCTCGCCGCGATCGCGCGATCTCGCCGAGGCCGCGTTCCGGCGCATCTGCGAAGGCACCGCGCAGGCGCTCAATGCCGCCGTCGAGATCGATTATGCGCGCGGCGCGCCGCCCCTGATGAACGACGATGCGCTGGTTGATCGTGCGGTTTCCGTGCTCGGCCATCAGTTCGGCGCGACGCCTCAGGTCGAGCCGGGAACGAGCTTCGGAGCCGAGGACTTTTCCTATTTCTCCGAGCTCATGCCTTCGGTCCAGATATTCATCGGTTCGGGCCAGCCCGGCCGTGACGACCGCGTCCACAACTCCGACTATCAGCCCGATGAAGCCTGCATCGGGCAAAGCGCCATCGCGCTCACGCGCATGGCGGTCGATCTTCTTTCCTGACCCCTCAACCCTCCTCCCAAGGATGATCCAAGCATGAAAATCACCCGCAGCACCTTCCTGCGCATGGGCCTTGCCGCCATTGCCGGGCTCGCCGTTGCCCCCGCCACAGCTCTTGCCCAGGGACGTAAAAAATATGTTTTCGCCACCGAAGGAGCCTTCCCGCCCTTCAATATGACCCGACCGAATGGCGAGCTCTACGGCTTCGAGCTGGACATGCTGGCCGAGATCGCCAAGCGCGCCGACTTCGACTATGAGGTGATCTCGCAGGCCTGGGACGGCATGATCCAGGGCCTCATCGACGGCAAGTACAATGCGGTGGTCGACTCGGTCTCCGTCACCGAGAAACGCCTCGAAGTGGTCGATTTCTCGCTCCCCTACACCACCGGCGGCTCGACCTTCGTCGTGCTGAAGGAAAGCGGCGTCGAACTGTCGGGCACGGGCGCTTTCGTCGACCTCGACGATACGAAGGCCACCGATGCCGCCATCGCGGCGATCGCCGGGGTGCTGGACGGCAAGACCGTGGGCGTCCACGTCTCGACCATCCAGGCAGACTTCCTGAACAAGTATCTGGCCGACAAGGGCGTGACGATCCGCACCTATCAGACCGGCCCGGAAGTCTATCAGGATCTGCTGAACGGGCGGCTCGACGCCGGGATCGCCTCGGTCACCAACATCTCGGCTTTCCTCGAGAAGAACACAGAAACCGCCAAGGCCACCGGCCCGTCCTTCACGGGCGGCGTCATGGGGCGCGGCTCGGCCTTCGTCGTCCAGAAGGGCGACGCCGAGCTGGCCGGGCTTCTCAGCAAAGCGCTGAAGTCGATGTCGGACGACGGCACGCTCGTCGAGCTGTCGAAAAAATGGTTAGGCATGGTCGTGACGCCCGCGCTCTGAGGCCAGGGTGCAGGCCGATCTGACACTTCTCGGCTTCGGGCCCGACGGATGGGGGCTGGCGCTCGCGCGCGCCGGCCTCATGACGCTCTATGTCTCCGTCGCGGCATTCCTGAGCGGGTTGGCCTTCGGCACGCTCATCGCCTGGGCCCGGGTGGCGGGCAACTGGCCGCTGCGCAAGCTGGCCGAGGCCTACGCCACGGTCTTCCGGGGCGTGCCCGATATCCTGGTGATCTACCTGTTCTATTTCGGCGGCCGGCAGGTCGTCACGGCCATTGGCACGGCGCTCGGACTGTCGGGGCCGTTCGACATCAGCGGCTTTTTGGCCGGAGTGCTGGCGATCGGGCTGATCTCGGCCGCCAACCAGTCCGAGGTGCTGCGCGGCGCCTATCAGGCCGTGCCCCGGGGCACGATCGAGGCGGGGCGCGTGGTCGGCATGACGCAGCTGATCCTGTTTCGGCGGGTCATCGCGCCGCAGGCGCTGGTCACCGCAATTCCCGGCATGGGCAACCAGTGGCAGTCGGTCATCAAGGAATCCGCCCTCGTCTCGGTGACGGGGTTGGTCGAGACCATGCGCCAGGTCGCGGTCGCAGCGGGCACCACGCAAGAGCATTTCCTGTTCTACGCCGCCGGTGCGATCATCTATCTCATCATCACCACGCTGTCGGATCATGTCTTCCGCCTCGCCGAAAGACGCAGCCTGCGCGGCCACGAGCAAGGCAGGCTCTGAGATGGATTTCGCCTTTCTCTCGGACATGCTCACGCAGCTCCTCAAGGGGTTGCCGCTGACGCTCAACCTCGGCGTCCTGGCGCTTGTGGGCGGGTTCTGCCTTTCGCTGATCCTCAACCTCATGCGCACGACGAGGGTCGGCAACGCACTGGCCTCGGCCTATGTCTTCGTCTTCCGCGGCACGCCGCTGCTCATCCAGATATTCATGATCTACTACGGGCTGGCGGGCTTCGGCTTCATCCGCCACGGCTTCCTCTGGCCCTTCCTGCGCGAGCCCTATTGGTGCGGGCTGCTGGCGCTGATCCTGAACGATGCCGCCTATACGTCCGAGATTCTGCGCGGGGGGTTGCGCGCCGTGCCAAGGGGCGCGGTCGAAGCAGCGCGCGTCTCGGGCATGACGCGGCTGACGGTCATGCGCCGCATCACGCTGCCCATAGCCGTCCGTCAGGCGCTGCCCGCCTATTCCAACGAGGTGATCTCGATCCTCAAATCCACGGCGCTGGTCTCGACCATCACGCTGATGGAAGTCACCGGCATAGCCCGCGCCGCCGCCTCGGAAACGTGGCGGGCGGTCGAGATATTCCTCTGCGCGGCGGCGATCTATCTCGCCCTGTCGCTTCTGGTTACGCGGCTCTCGGCCTGGGCCGAGCGGCGCCTTTCGCCCTGGCAATTCGGAGAGACGCCATGAGCCTCCCATCGACCGCGCTTTCCATCGCCGGCCTGCGCAAGAGCTTCGGCAGCAACGAGGTGCTGCGCGGCATCGACCTTGTCGCCAAGGACGGCGACGTGATCTCGTTGATAGGCGCGAGCGGCTCTGGCAAGAGCACGCTGCTGCGCTGCATCCCCATGCTGGAGATCCCCGACGTCGGAACGGTGTCGGTGGGCGAGGACAGCCTCTCCCCGACGGGCGGACGTCTGTCGCGCGCCCAACTGGCCGTGGCGCGGCAGATGCGCGGACATCTCGGCTTCGTCTTCCAGAACTTCAATCTGTGGCCGCACCGCACCGTGCTGCAGAACGTCATCGAGGCGCCACTGTTCGTCCAGAGCCGTCCCCGCGCCGAGGCAGTGGAGGAGGCCACGGCGCTCCTGGAAAAGGTAGGCCTCGCCGAAAAGCGCGATGCGTGGCCCGCGCATCTTTCGGGCGGGCAGCAGCAGCGGGTCGCGATCGCGCGCGCTCTTGCCCAGCGGCCCCGCGCCATCCTGTTCGACGAGCCCACCTCGGCGCTCGACCCGGAACTGGTGGGCGAGGTCCTGAAGGTGATCCGCGCCCTTGCCGCGGAAGGGCGCACCATGCTGATCGTCACCCACGAGATGGGCTTTGCGCGCGAGGTCTCCTCGCAGGTAGTCTTCCTGCATCAGGGCCTGATAGAAGAGGCCGGCACACCGGGGCAGGTCTTTGGCAATCCTGCATCGGAGCGCTGCCGCGCCTTTCTCAGCGGCCATTTCGACCGCAATCGCTAGGGACCCCGGACATGCGTCAGCCAATCCAGCGCAAGAGCCTTCAGGACCAGGCCACCGAGTGGCTACGCGAGGCGATCGTGCGTGGCGATTTTGCGCCGGGCGCGGTGCTGACCGAGCTGACCTTGACCGAACGCATCGGTCTCGGCCGTGGCACGGTGCGTTCCGCGCTCTTCGCGATGGAAGCACAGGAACTGGTGACGCGCACGCCCTATTCGAGCTGGCGCGTGGCCGTGCTCGATGCCCAGGCGATCTGGGAGATCTACACATTGCGGGCGGCGTTCGAAGGCCTGGCCGCCCGCATTCTCGCCCAACGCCGCGCCGCTCTCGGTACCGATCTGGTCGAGGCGGCCTTTGCAGCCCTACCGGCGGCGAATGACGGCGGCACGGATGTGCGGGTGGCAGCCGATCTCGGCTTCCATGCCAGTTTCGTCGAGCAGACCGGGCACCAGCATCTGATCCGTCGCCACGGGCTTCTGGCCGACAAGATGGAGTGGCTCTATCGCTGGTCCGAAGCACACTGGCCCTGCCGCCAGCCGCTGGTCAGCGATCACCAGCGCCTGTTCGACGCGCTGATGAGGGGAAGCCCCGAAGCGGCCGAACAGGCCGTCCGCGACCATATCGCCGAGTCGATAGAGCTGGACGTCGCAGGCTTCTACGAACTTCAAGGACGCGGCGCGACGACGCCGCAACAGGAGCAGGCATGAACGACATCACCATTCTCGACGGCGGCATGGGCCGCGAACTCGAGCGCATCGGCGCGCCCTTCCGCCAGCCGGAATGGTCCGCGCTGGCGCTGATGGAAGCGCCCGAGATGGTCCGCCGGGTGCACGATGATTATATTCGCGCGGGCGCGAAGGTCATCACCACCAATTCCTATGCGCTGGTGCCCTTCCACATCGGCGAGGGGCGGTTCCGTGCGCGCGGCGCCGAGCTGGCGTCGCTGGCCGGAAGGCTGGCGCGCGAGGCGGCCGACGGCACGCCCGGCGTGAAGGTAGCTGGATCGTTGCCGCCAGTCTTCGGCTCCTATCAGCCGGAACTTTTCAAGGCCGACCTGGCGCAGGACTATCTCTCGGTTCTGGTTGAGGGCCTCGCGCCCCACGTCGATTGCTGGCTCGCCGAGACCCAGAGCAGCCTCGAGGAGGCCCACACCGCCGCCGCGGCGGTGCGCGGCAGTGGCAAGCCGCTCTGGCTGTCCTTCACCCTGCGGGACGATGTCGCGCCGCAGGACGTGCCCGAGCCGCAGCTGCGGTCCGGGCAGAGCGTAGCCGACGCTGCCCGTCTCGCACAGCGCACGGGGGCGGAGGCGCTGCTCTTCAATTGCTCTATGCCCGAGGTCATGGGAGCAGCGCTCCAAGCTGCGCGCATTGCCGCCCCCGGTCTGCCGCTCGGGGTCTATGCCAACGCCTTCGGCTCCCAGGACGAGGACGGCGCGGCCAACGAGGTGATCTCGGATATCCGGGCCGATCTCGATCCGAAATCCTATTGCCGCTGGGCCGACGGCTGGGTCGCGAAGGGTGCCTCCATCATCGGCGGCTGCTGCGGGATTGGCGCCGACCACATCCACCATCTGGCCGGGCATCTGCGCTGCGGGCATCATTGATGCCTGTGGGCCGCGCAGAGCGGCTCTTGTCACGGGCGTCAGCCGCGGCATCGGCAGGGCGCTTGCCAAGAGGGGCTGCCGAGGCAGGCTTCGTTGTCGCCATCAACGCCATCTGACCCCGGGTGGGGTATCACGAAAGACATTTGCGCATCGTGATCGAGGTCGGACGGTCGTAGCCGTTGTGCGCCGTCCGTTCGGTTTCGCGAAAGCCGAGGCGGGCAAAGGCTGCATGATTTCCGGTCAGCTCGACCCGCGTCTGAAGCTCGATCGCCGGCTTGCCGCGGTTGCGGGCAAGATCCTCGACAGCTTGCATCAGTTGGCTGCCAATCCCCTGTCCTTGAAAGCCCGGTTCGACGGCGAGCTTTCCGACGTAGAAATCGTTGGCCCGCTCCAGAACAAAAATACAGCCGATGATCCTGCCGTCCTTCAGCGCCGAAAAGCCCATCTCCCGCCGAGCCTTGTCCCGGAGATTTTCGACCGTGAGCCGATGTGCTGAGGATGGCGGATCGATGACGCCGTCCATCGAGGCGAAGGCGCGCATGATCAGCGCCAGCACCTCGTCCCATCGGTCGAAATCGGCGGGAAGCTGCGCGATGGAAACCAGGCTGCCCAAGATCTAGTTTCTCTTGTAGCGGATCGTATCGAAGCGCGCGGTCAACGCATCGTAAAGCAGCAGCCGACCGACCAGCGGCTCGCCTATGCCGGCGATCAGCTTGATCGCCTCCATGGCCTGCAGCGTGCCGACGACGCCGGTCAGCACGCCGAGCACGCCGGCCACAGCGCAGGACGGCACCAGGCCGGGCGGCGGCGGTTCCGGAAAAAGATCGCGATAGCTTGGATATGGCTTGCCGTCCGCGCCGGTCTCGAAGGGTTTCAGCACGGTCACCGAGCCGTCGAAGCGGCCGACGGCGGCATGTACCAGCGGCCGCTTTTCCGCGGCGCAGGCGTCGGCCACCGCATAGCGTGTTTCGAAATTGTCGGAGCCGTCGACGACGATGTCATAGCGGGCGACGAGAGCAGGGGCGTTGTCCGCCGTCAGCCTGAGATTGTGCAGTTCCACGGCGACGTTGGGATTGATGCGGGCGATCGCCGCTTTGGCACTGTCGGTTTTCGCCATGCCGACAGTCTCGGTGCCGTGAATCACCTGTCTTTGCAGGTTTGACAGCGAGACGCTGTCGTCGTCGACGATCCCGAGCGTGCCGACGCCGGCGGCGGCAAGATATTCGAGCACCGGCGCCCCCAACCCGCCGGCGCCGATGACCAGGACCCGCGCACGCTTCAGACGCTGCTGGCCGGCGCCACCGATCTCGGGCAGCACGATGTGGCGGGCGTAGCGTTCAAGCTCTTCGTCGGTGAGCGCGGTGATGTTCATTGCAAGACAATATAGCTGCCGAGAAATCTTGTCAGGCGTCTTTGGTTGGCCCAACCGTGCCGTGATCGACGGTCAGGAACTGCGCGCGTCCCTTAAGACTGGAAAACAGCGCCGCATCGGTCCCGGTCATGAAGGCCTGGCAGTTCAGCTCTTCGAGGATCGAGAACAGCGCGGCGCGCCGGCCTGCGTCGAGATGGGCGGCGATCTCGTCGAGCAGCAGGATCGGCGTCATGCCCGACATCTCGCCGGTCAGCCGGGCATGCGACAGGACCATGCCGACCAGCAGCGCCTTCTGCTCGCCGGTCGAACAGAGTTCGGCCGGCATCGCCTTGGGCCGGTGCCTCACCACGAGATCCGAACGGTGCGGGCCGTCTAGCGTGCGCCCGGCGGCGCGGTCGCGATCGCGGCCTTCGGCAAGGGCGCGGCGGAACCGCTCCTCGACATCGACAGCCGCGGTGGTTCCGACTTCGCTTTCCAACGCGCCCGACAGGCCGATATCGGCTTGCGGAAAGGGACCCGCGCTTGGCAGCCTGTCGATCATCGCGGCAAGCAGGCGCACCAGTTCGGCACGCGCCGCGGCAATCGCCACACCGGTTTCGGCCATTTGCGTCTCGATCGCGTCGAACCAGGCGCCGTCACGCGAGCCTTCGGCGAGCAGCCGATTGCGGCCGCGCATCGCTTTTTCGTAGTCGAGCGCGCGCTGGCCGTGGCCGGGATCGATCGCCAGCACCTGACGGTCGAGAAAGCGCCGGCGGTCTGCAGCCGGCCCGGTGAACAATGCATCCATCGCCGGTGTCAGCCAGACGACGCGCAGCCATTCCAGCATGTCCTCCGCCGAGCGCGCTGCCGCGCCATTGATCCGCACCCGCCGGCCGCCCTCGCCGGCGGCGTCGCCGCCTGCAATGCCGGTGCCGATCTCGACCGGGCCGTCCGGCCCATCGAGCCGGGCATGGAGGGCAAAGCCGCCGTCGCCGCCTTCGCGTGCCACATCGGCATAAGGTGCGCGGCGTAGGCCACGCCCCGGTGTCAGCAGGGAAATCGCTTCCAGCAGATTGGTTTTGCCGGCGCCATTGTCACCGGAAAAAATCACGGCGCCGGGGTCGATGTCGATCGACAGCGTTGCGTAGTTGCGGAAATTCGTAAGCGATAGCTTACTTATATGAGTCTGCTGGTCGTGCGCAGACTGCTTCGCAACTCCGGTCATGACAGCAAGATGGCTTCTTTCGGGCCTATACCCGCATCGGCATCAGCACGTAGAGCGTGGTTTCGTCGGCCATGTCGTGGATCAGCGTTGGCGAACCGGCGTCCGCCAGCATGAATTTTGCCTCAGTGCCGGTCAACTGGGCTGCGACGTCGAGCAGATATTTGGCATTGAAGCCGATTTCGATCGCGTCGGACGAATAATCCGCAGCCAGTTCTTCGGTGGCGCTGCCTGAATCCGGATTGTTGACCGCAAGCGTGACCTGGCCTTCTCCAATCGAAAGCTTCACCGCGCGGCCGCGCTCGGAGGAGATGGTCGAGACGCGGTCGACGGCGGCGGCGAAACTCTGACGGTCGATGATCAGCTTCTTGTCGTTGCCGGTGGGGATGACCCGCTGATAGTCCGGGAAGGTGCCGTCGATCAGCTTCGATGTCAAAACCACACTGCCGATGGTGAAGCGGATCTTGGTGTCGGACAATTCGGTGGTCACGGCGATATCAGGGTCATCGACAAGCTTTTGCAGCTCGCTGACCGTCTTGCGCGGAATGATGATGCCCGGCATGCCCTCGGACCCTGCCGGCGCGTCGATCTCGGCGCGCGCCAGTCGATGTCCGTCGGTCGCTACCGAGCGCAGCTTCAGCTTGCCGTCGGTATCATGCGTGTGCAGATAGATGCCGTTCAGGTAGTAACGCGTCTCTTCGGTGGAGATGGCGAATTGGGTCTTCTCGATCAGGCCCCTGAGCGCAACCGAATCGAGCCGGAAGATATGCGAGAACGATCCGGCCGAAAGCTCCGGGAAATCGGATTGCGGCAGGCATTGGAGACGGAAGCTCGAGCGGCCCGAGGTCACCGTCATGGCGTTGCCGTCTTCGTCGGTCTTCAGCATGACCTCCGCGCCGTCGGCGAGCTTGCGCACGATGTCGTAGAGCAGATGCGCGGGAACCGTCGTCGCTCCGCCGCGCTCGACCTTGGCAGGCGTGGCTTCGGTCACCTCCAGATCGAGGTCGGTCGCCTTCATCTCAAGGGTGGCGCCTTCGGCGCTCAGCAGCACATTCGAGAGAATCGGTATGGTGTTGCGCCGCTCGACCACGCGATGAACGTGATTGAGCGACTTCAGGAGATTTGACCGTTCCAAGATAACACGCATGACGAAACAGGCTCGCTTGAATGAATGAGCGGGTCTCCGGCAAGCGGTGCCCCGCGAAAGGTCTGAACAGGCTCAGAATCTGCATAAACTGATAGGAAAAACCCCGCAAGCGCAAGCCCACGCCACCGGTTCGAGCCGGTTACGCAGGCTTTCTGGGGATAAAGCTGGCGAAGCCCGCAAGCCAATGCTTGTCGCCCAAAAGTGCGCAGCGGTTTTGAGGCAACGACATGCATAAAAACGTAGATTTCAAGCGCGTCGCAGCCACGCGACACGCTTTGTTTTCGGGCCGGTCAGGCTTGATCGTTGATCAGTCTTCTCAGCAGTTCGAGCTCCTGCGCCAGCGTGTTGTCGACGCCTGAAAGATCCTCGATCTTGCGCACGGCATGCAGCACCGTCGTGTGGTCGCGGCCACCGAAACGCCGTCCGATCTCCGGCAAGGAGCGCGGTGTCATCACCTTCGACAGGTACATGGCGACCTGCCGCGGCTTGACGATCGTACGCGTGCGCCGGTTGGACAGAAGTTCTGTCTTCGAAACATTGTAATGGCGCGCGACGATGCGCTGGATGTCCTCGATGCGCACCCGCTTCGGCTCGCCCGAACGATAGATGTGGCCGAGGATCTCGTCGATGCGGTCGATGGTGATCTGCGGTTCGAACGACTGGCGGAACAGAAGCTGGTTGAACGCGCCTTCGAGTTCGCGTCCGCTGCCGGTCACAGTGCGGGCGACATGGTTGAGGATCTCCTCCGAGATGTCGAGCGATGCATCGTCAGCCTTTGCGGTGGCAAGGCGCAGCTTGAGCATGCCGATGCGCATGGCGAAATCCGGCGCCGACATTTCGAGCGCGACGCCGCCGTTGAGGCGCGAGCGGACGCGGGGCTCCAGCGATTCCAGTTCCGACGGCGGCCGGTCGGCGGCAACCACCACCTGCTTGGCGCTGTCGAGCAGCATGTTGATCAGATGGCAGAATTCATGCTGGATCGACTTGCCTTGCAGGAACTGCATGTCGTCGATGATGAGGAGGTCGATGTCGCGCAGCTGCTCCTTCAGCGTCAGCGCATTGTTGTCGCGGATCGCGGTGGCGAACCGCCACATGAAATATTCGGCCGTGAGATAGACGACGCGCGACTTTGGATTCTGCTTCAGCGATTCCGCCGCGATCGCCTGCAACAGGTGCGTCTTGCCCAGCCCCACCGTCGCGTGAAGAAAGAGCGGATTGAAGCGCACCGCGCTCGACTGCGATTCCGCCACCGCCTTGGCGGCGGCGAAGGCCACCCGGTTCGACGGTCCCTCGATGAAGGAGCCGAACGTATAGCGCGGGTCAAGCGGCGAACCGAGCACATTGTGCCTGAACTCGGTCTCTGCAGGCATTCCCGAGCGAGGTGCCGGCACCCGCTCCACCCTGCCGGGGCCCGCTGTTCCAGAGGCCAGCGCCGTTTGCGATTGCCTTGTCATCTTGCGCGCCGGGGCCAGTTCGGGCTCGACGCCATTGCGCCCCGGGCGGGTAGCGGTGCGCACGACGATCTCGATCTTGAGGATTTCGGGATCCTCGTGTTTCCACAGCTCGGCGATGAGGTCGAGGTAGTGGCCGTTGATCCACGAGCGCAGGAAGGCAGTCGGCACGGAGATGCGGACAATGCCCCGGGATGCTTCGGCGACCTTCATGCGCCCGAACCAGCTCGAATAGACTTCGGTTCCCAGACGCGCCTTCAACTGAGCCTTGACCCGGTCGAACTTCTGTTCCGCATCGTTGGAAGCCGACATAGTGTCCCCTCCGGTTAAGGTTCCAGGGAATGGGAGGTCGCCCGTAAGCTCCCTTTCGATGCCGCTCTGCATGATCGAGTTCCTTGTCCTTTTGTACCTTTTTCCGCCGGGGATACGCCTCCTGCATCCATGTTTCCGGCGACCGTGTCTTCGCTGCGACACTACCGCCGCCGCCGGCAGATGATGTCGCCTCGTTGTCAGGGGACCGGCGCCGACTCCTCAGAGCCAGCCCGTTTGGTCATGTCAGGGCAATACAATGCCGTCCGGCGAAAACGCCGGCGCGTCATGACCTGCCATATACAGTTACGCCAATCCCCTACCGTATCGAAAAAGACAAACCAAACCCGACGCGGAAATGATCCACGTCATGAATTCCGCCACTTTTTTGCTGGCCGATTCAGGCTGGGTTAAGGGCCAACAGGCCCGTCCCTCTCGATAGACCGACATTAACGAAATCGTTGTGGATAGGGCAAGGCCACGACTAACGGATTTTTAAGGAATGTGGTTACCGCAGACGGGTTCGAACCCTGTGTTGCACGGGCGTATTTTGACAAAGCCATTGTGATTCAAACCCTTTTCCGGCGAATATGAAAAAGGCCACGCCGCGCGAAATTTTCTGAAATAATTTTCTTGACAGGCAATTGTCCCCCATCCCCCGCACGCGATGTGAACAAGCTGTGGATGGACCGTCCGTAAGTTATTGAAAAGTAAGGGTAGTTTTTGACAGCCGATATTTTCGTCGCGGACGCTTTCAGCGGCCTTGAATATCAGCAGGCATGTATATGCCGGCAAAGCATTTCGAACATTGAAGTTCGCGCGGAGGTGTGGTTTGCGAGCATTCTTTTTAAGTACTTGCCGGCAAACGAAAAAACCCGGCGCGAGCGGCCGGGTTTAAAGAAGATCAGTTCTGGAAAGGTATATCAGGCCGACAGCACCTTGAGCCGCTGGGCCAGGCGCGACACCTTACGGGATGCCGTGTTCTTGTGCACCACGCCCTTGGTCGCGGCGCGCATCAATTCCGGCTCCGCCACTTTGAAAGCAGCCTGCGCGGCGGCCTTGTCGCCCGAGGCGAGCGCCTCCTCGACCTGGCGGATATAGGTCCGCACGCGCGAGCGGCGGTTCTTGTTCATCGCCGTGCGACGGGCGATCTTGCGCGTTGCCTTTTTGGCCGAGGAGGTATTGGCCATGATGCCTCTCTTCTGATCTGGTGGGCGCATGCGGGATGCCGCAGGGCGCAAAAAACAAACGGGCAGCCACAGGGCCGCCTCGGTTGGTGCGGCTTATAGTTCAGCTTTTCCGGCGCGTCAACGCTGCTTCGCCTTCTTTTTGGCCGCTGTTGTCGCTCGCATCCCGCCGCCGTCGTCACGATCTACCGGTTCGTGAAATTCGGCTTCCGCTTCTCGGTAAAGGCGGCCATGCCTTCCTTCTGGTCGTCGAGCGCAAACAGGGAGTGAAAAAGCCGGCGCTCGAACCGCAGCCCTTCGGCCAGTGTCGTTTCATAGGCGCGGTTGACGGCCTCTTTCGCCATCATCACCGAGGGCAGCGAAAAATCGGCTATCTTGGCCGCCGCCTTCAATGCCTCCTCGATCAGCTCGTCGGCAGGCACGACGCGCGACACCAGGCCGCAACGCTCGGCCTCCGCGGCATCCATCATCCGTCCGGTCAGGCACATGTCCATCGCCTTCGACTTGCCGACGAAGCGGGTTAGGCGCTGTGATCCGCCCATTCCCGGCATGACGCCGAGCGTGATCTCGGGCTGGCCGAACTTGGCGTTGTCGGCGGCGATGATGAAGTCGCACATCATCGCCAGTTCGCAGCCGCCGCCGAGCGCATAGCCGGCCACTGCCGCGATAACAGGCTTGCGCGCCCGGGTGAACTCTTCCCAGCCGACAAAGAAATCCTGCACATAGGCGTCGGCAAAGGAGATCGCCTGCATCTCCTTGATGTCCGCACCTGCCGCGAAGGCCTTTTCGGAACCGGTGATGACCATCGCGCCGATGTCGGCATTCGCGCAGAAGCCGTTCACGGCCGCGACCACTTCCGCCAGGATTTGGGAGTTCAGCGCATTGAGCGCCTTCGGCCGGTTCAGCGTGATCAGCCCGACCTTGCCGCGGGTTTCCACGATGATCGTTTCATAGGTCATGACTGTATCTCCTCGCTCGGGTCATCTATCTACATCTGGCGTCCAACTCACACATGGCGTCCAGCCTTGCTCACATCTGACAGGTCCGGCAATAGAAGGTGGAACGCCCGCTTTGCACGACGCGCTCTATGTGGCCGCCGCAGCCGTGCTTTGAGCAGGGTTCGCCCTCGCGATCGTAGACCGCGAAGGAATGCTGGAAATAGCCCAGGGACCCGTCGGTCTGCACATAGTCGCGCAGCGACGATCCGCCGGCGGCGATTGCATCGGCGATCACCGCGCGGATTGCTTCGGCCAAGGCGTCGCTCTGCTGTCTGGCCTTCTTTCCAGGCTTTGCGATGGTGCCCGACTCGCGCAACGGCGACAGGCTGGCGCGCCACAGGGCTTCCGACACATAGATATTGCCGAGCCCGGCGATCAGCCGCTGATCGAGAAGTGCCGCCTTCAGCGGCGACTTCCGGCCTTTCAGCAGCGAGGCGAGAAGCCCGCCGTCCAACGCATTGCCTGTCGGCTCGACGCCCAGCCCCGCCAGCATCGGATGCGTGTCGGGCGCCCCTTCCGAAAACAGCATGAAGCCGAAACGACGCGGGTCGTTGAAGGTCACGCGCGACCGGACGCCTTTGGGCGAGACGACATGGAAGACGACATGGTCGTGCACCGCGTTTTTCGAGCGCTCGTGATAAAACGCGCCCAACATTTCGCTGTTATCGGGCATTTCGCTGTCATCGGACATTTCGATGCGGAACGAACCAGACATGCCGAGATGGCAGATCAGCACCGGGCCGCCTGCCAGATACATCGTCAGGTATTTGGCCCGGCGACCGAGTGCCGTAATCGTCTTGCCGGTCAGCCTCTCCGAGAATTTTTCAGGAAACGGAAAGCGCAGGTCGGGCCGGCGTGCCTCGACGCGTGCGATGCGGGCGCCTTCCAGGACCGCCTGCAGGCCACGCCGGACCGTTTCGACCTCAGGCAATTCAGGCATGGCCGCCTATCGTTGCATAAAAGGAGGTGCCGTGGCGGCCGCGTGCCAGCCCAAGATGCTCGGCGACCGTTTCACCGATGTCGGCGAACGTCGTTCTGAGCCCAATGTCGCCGCCAAAACCTGGTCCCGTGCCGATCACCGGAATGCGTTCGCGCGTATGATCGGTGCCGTGCCAGGTGGGATCGTTGCCATGGTCGGCCGTGAGGATGAGAAGATCGCCGTGCCTCAGCCGCGCAAGCGCCTCCGGCAGCCGCCGGTCGAACGCCTCGAGCGCGGCGGCATAGCCGGCAACGTCGCGCCGATGGCCGAACTCGGTGTCGAAGTCGACGAAATTGGCGAAGACGAGATCGCCGTCGCCCGCGTCATCCATCGCGCCGAGCGCCTTGTCGAACATCGCCATGTTGCCGGCGGCCTTGCGCACTTCCGAAATGCCGCGATGGGCGAAGATATCGCCGATCTTGCCGACCGCGATGACCCGGCTGCCGCGCGCCGTCAGCCGGTCGAGCAGGGTTGGTTCGGGCGGCGGCACCGAATAGTCCCGGCGGTTGTGCGTCCGTTCGAAGCTGGCGGCGGTTTCCCCAATGAAAGGTCGCGCGATCACCCGTCCGATGTTCAGCGGATCGACCAGCCTGCGCACCACCTTGCAGAATTCGTAGAGCCGTTCCAGGCCGAAGTGAACTTCATGCGCGGCGATCTGCAGAACGGAGTCGACCGAAGTGTAGCAGATCGGCTTGCCGGTGCGGATATGCTCCTCGCCGAACCGTTCGATGATCTCCGTGCCCGGGGCATGGCAATTTCCGAGAACGCCCGGCACCTCTCCTTCGCGGATGATTGCTTCGGTCAGCTCGGCTGGAAAGGCGGGAACCGTGTTCGGAAAATAGCCCCAGTCGAACCGGACTGGCAAGGCGGCGATTTCCCAATGGCCCGACGGCGTGTCCTTGCCGCTTGAAATCTCCTGCGCCGCGCCATGGAAGGCGGAGGCGAGATGGGCCTTGCCGCCGCTTTCGATGCTGAATCCTGTCGCGGTTTTTGCCGCGTGACCCAGACCGAGCGAGAGCATATTGGGTATGAAAAGCGGTCCTTTGCGCAGCCCCTCGCGATCCGCCCGGCCTTCCGCGCAGGCTCTGGCGATGTGTCCGAACGTGTTGGAACCGGCGTCGCCATAGCGCTCGGCGTCGGCCGCGCCGCCGATGCCGAAGGAATCGAGAACGAAAAGGAAGGCGCGCGCCATTGCAGGGTTCATTACAATTGTCTGTCCGTCCGCCCAGACATAGGGTTCCGCGGCGCCATTGGCAATTCGGAACCAGACGGCTTGGCGCGATAGTTGAGATGCCGCGAAATGCCGGCATAGGCATGGACCGATGAAAGGCGAGCGGGGACTCACATGAGGCATGCCTTGAAGGCCTCCGTAGCCATCATGACGATGCTGGGCGCATCCTGGTCAAACCCGGCGCGCGCCGATTGGCGGGACGACATCGGCACGTTTCGTGTCGGCATCGTTGCCGAGCCCGGCGCCGGCAACACCGTTCCAGGTCTTGAGCTGTTGACGGATGCCTACACCAAGGCGCTCGGCATGAGGGTGGAGTTTGTCGTTGCCCGCGACTACGCGGCGCTGATCGAGGCGCAGGCCAATGCCCAGATCGAATATGCGGTCTATTCGGCGACCGCCTACGCCACCGCATCCGAACGTTGCGAATGCGTCGAGCCTCTTGTGGCGCCTGTCGATTCCGACGGCGCGGTCGGCATCCGCTCCGTCTTGCTGACGCGGGACGGCAAGGTCCCGGATCTGGCCGCGATGGAAGCACATCGGGTCGCCATGGCGCCCCCGGACAGCGTCGGCGGTTCTCTCTTGCCACTTGCCGGGCTGGCCGCCGAAGGCGTCAAGGTTGCCGAGGACGCACCATTTCTGACGCACGCCAGTTCGGCTGCGGCGGCTGAAATGATGCTGGTCGGTGGTGAGGCCGATGCCCTGTTCGGCTGGATGCCGGCGATGGCCGATGGCCAGCCGGATGTTCCGGGCGGCACGGTGGCCAGGCTGGAAATGGCAGGGATTTCGAAAGCAGCACTTCGGGTCGTGTGGACGTCCGGCGTGCTGCGATATGGTCCCCATGCCGTCCGCAGCGATCTCGACCCCGAAGCCAAACGGCGGCTCACCGTGTTCCTCATCAATCTCAGATCGATGTCGCCGGATGTCTACGATCTTCTGGAATGGAAACATTCCGGCGGCTTCGCCGTCGCCAGCCCGGATGACTACGCAATGGCCGCGGCGATCGTGCGCCTGATGTCAGGCAACCATCGACAGCAATAGCAACCGGCGTCGGAGCATCGGAGCAAAAAAAGAAGACCGGTTCTGTGTCAATCCGAGTTCAAAAAATGGAGCGGCGGTGCGGCTCGATTTGAGAGTCCGCCGCTCTGCCCGCGGTTGTTTCAGCAGGTGGCGCAAGGAATCGTCAGGCTCCTGCGGGGCCTGAGATAATATGTTTCCCCCATCGATATCTTGTTGAAGGCCGAGCTCAATCCAAGTCGCTTTTCGCTGTCCGCCGACCAGGTGATGATCGGCTCGTATGCAAGATCGCTTTCGACGCGAATGAGGAAGGTGTCCTTGATCTCAAGCGTTTTTGGAATCGTGGTGACGGAGTCCTTGGCGGCGTCGGCGCTGAAGGCATCGCCAACCATCTTGCGTGACCACACGACCTGCACCTTCGGCGGCGTTTCGTTGGTGACCTTTATCGCGGTGATGACGATCTTCGGGGTCGAGCGGTTGTAGGGCTGAAGGGTGGAGTTGCCGATCTTCATGATCGCATCGAGATCGGCGGCGGAGATTATCTCCTGCTGGGTGACCAGATCCGCCACCATGCTGCCTATGCGGCTGACCTTCTTGCTGGTCTCGATGGCTTGCGAGGCTTCCATGGTCATGAAGTACATGATCAGCAGGACAGGCACGATGAAGGCAAACTCAACGGCCGCGACACCGCGGCGATCGCAGCAGAACCGGATGGCTTTCGTGCAGATCCCAGTGATTCCCATATGTGCCCCCGCACGCCCCATGCCCTCGTCCTTTTCCCCACTCACGCAATGGCTCGGTTCAGTCGTCGAACGGCTCGTTCTGCCAGGTCACCGATGTGAAATGCAGCGTCTTGCCGCCGTCCAGATTGGCCATCGATTTAGCCATGAAATCGGTCATGACCGGCCATTTGTAAAAAACCCGCAGCATGTTCTTCGATGCAGCTAGGCCCGGGTCTACCGTAAAGGTCGTTATTTTCGTGCCGGTCAGCTCGATGTCGCCAGCTGTTGTGATCTTGAAGCCCGCGGTTGCCGCGTCGGCGAAGGTTGGGAATTCGCGCAGGTCCACCAGCAATCCGGGGCAGTCCTTGGCGACCATGATCTCCAGCCGGCTGCAGATCATGGCCTTCAGCGTGGCCTCGGTCACGTCGGCCCTCTTTAGCTGCCCTGTCCGTAACTGGCGCGCGACGTCGTCGGTGATGTTGGCCATCACCTCCTGCCCGGCAAATGAAATGCAACTCTCCAGGATGGCAAAGACGAGGAGCGCAAACGGCACCGCAAGCATCGCGAATTCGATGGCCGTGCTGCCGCGCCGGTCACCAAGGAATCGCGCGGAAAAGCTCGCTCGTCCTGCTTTGCTCATGTCCCGTCTTCGCCGATCCTGATGGGGGTGTCGGAGGAAACATTAGCGGAAACCCATTGAGGCGCGGTTTGGATGATCGTTAAATTCGACGGAAAGGTTTTAAGCGGCCGATAACCAAAGCGGCATTTCAGTGAGACGAGAATAGCCCAGTTGCTTATTGGCCGGCGCTCATCTCGGCTTCCGAGGCTTTCTCCGCATCGCTCTTGTACGAGCTTTCGCAATACGGCGTGCAGGACATGGTCTGTATTTCGGCACGTCGATAGATGCGCACCGACGACGCGTCCTGTCGCACGACAGTGATCTGCTCGTCGACGATCGGACTGCCCTCTTGATCGAGGACGACGAGGTTGGTGACGCCAAAGCCCTTGCCCGTCAGCACGATCGTCGAAGCATCCTGCACGGAGGCATCGGCGATCGCCGGATTGCCGACGACGATCGTATCGGCGGCGCGCGACAATTTGACGATCTTCGCCTGGTTCATCGTAACCTCGATGCCGCCGCCCGCATTGGCCGGCACGACGAAGGCCGTGGTGGCAAGAAGCGCGGCAATCGGAAAGGACGATCTCGGCCCGGTCATTGAAGCGCTCCACGGCGGCGAACTGCTCAACGGAACATGAACGAGATTGGTGAACCAACGGTTAAGCGGATGGAAGCCGTGGTGATGTCGGGATCGGAATCATGATCGCCTGGAGCGCGCCGCCCCTTTCTCAAATCGCCAAATTGCGGCTTTCACGGCCTTTGGGGTGTTTGTCGGGTTCGCGAGCGTCACTTAGTTTACGGTTAACCACGCAATGCCTTCGAAGCGGGAAAGGAATCGGTAAGGCTGTTTATTAAGCCGATCGAAAGAGCTTCTCCATAGATTGGCAGCATCCGATCAGCCACCAAGAGAAGTTGACGGAATTGCTGTAACATCTGGAGTAGGAGCTCTCGAATGTCTAATCTCATTGCACGTTTTGTGAAGGACGAATCCGGCGCGACCGCCATCGAATATGGTCTGATCGCCGCCCTCATCGCACTCGCTATCATGGTCGGCGCCGGTCAACTGGGCAATAGCATCAACCAGAAGTTCAAGGATATCTCCTCGACGCTGAACGGCGCCTGATAATAGCGACGTTAGTCGCTTTTTCGGATCAAGGGCCGCCTCGTTTGGCGGCCCTTATTCGTTGTGTCAGGCGATTTTGAATTCCCGGCCTCATCAATCGTTAATCGAACACGTCTAGGCTGGGCCAGGTACCATGGGCGCTGCGCTGATGATTGAAGCCTTGATCTTCGTTGTCTTTCCGTTCTGCATGCTTTTCGCCGCGATCTCCGACATGCTGTCGATGACGATCGCCAATCGCGTGCCGGTGCTGCTCGTGGCTGTTTTCGCTCTGGTCGCACCGCTGACGGGCATGGACTGGGCAACCTATGGCTTGCATTTCGTCTCCGGCGGCCTTGTCCTCGCCGTGACGTTCGGTCTGTTCGCGCTCGGCGGCATGGGAGGCGGAGACGCCAAGCTGCTGGCCGCCACGGCCCTCTGGATGGGGCTGAGCATCCATCTCGTCGAATATCTCGTGGCCTCGGCATTCATCGGTGGCCTGCTGACGCTCGCCATCCTCGCCTACCGGAAATCGCCGCTTGCAGCCGTTACAAGTCACAATCCGTTTTTGCGCCACTTCGCCGACGAGACGACCGGCGTGCCCTATGGCATAGCGCTCGGCATTGGCGGGCTGCTCACCTTTCCAAATTCGCCGTTGATGGCGTGGGCACTCGCAAGGCTGGCAGCCTAATTCTCTCGCCAACCTTCCCTCGCCAGATTAGCCTTCCACTATTTCGATTTGGCGTTGGAGCAGGCGGCTTGGCCGCCTTTTTGCGGGCCGAACCGGGATGCCTCAAATTTATGTAAACCTTAAATTAATCACGATCGTAAGCATTATATTAACCTTGTTTTGACGATTGCCGCTGCAAGGTCCGGCTTGGCTAAGTGGTTTGCCAAGGGGTTCGGACAAATGCCAGCATCCCGACTGATCATTCTAGGCGTGGCGGTGGCCGCGGCGGGTGGCGCAGGCTATGTTGCAAAAAACATGGTGGCGGCTCCGCCGCCTCAAATTGTCGATTCCGGCCCCACGGCGCCGGCAATCGCGCTGCAGGACGTGCTTGTCCTGTCCAGCGACGTTCCGATGGGCAGCCCGCTCGAGAACAATATCAGCTGGCAGTCCTGGCCGGCCGACGGCATCAATGCGAATTTCATAACCCGCGCCGCGGAGCCCGAAGCGCTTGAGAAGCTGAAAGGCGGTGTTGCCCGTGTGGCGATGTATGCCGGCGAGCCGTTGCGGCGCTCCAAGCTGATCGGCGAGGGACAGAGCTTCATGTCGTCGATCCTGCCCTCCGGCATGCGGGCCGTCGCCACAGCCGTATCTGCCGACACCTCGGCCGGCGGCTTCATTCTTCCCAACGATTTCGTCGACGTCATCATGACCCGCAGAGCCGATGCCGCGAGCGGCAGCAGCGGTTTTACGACCGAAACCATCCTCAAGAACATTCGCGTCCTGGCAATCGACCAGACAATCCAGGAGGACGAGGAAGGCAAGAGGACCAGGGTCGGTCAGACCGCCACGCTGGAACTGACACCGCAGCAGGCGGAGATCATCACCGTCGCCCAGCAGATGGCCGATCGCCTGACATTGGCGCTGCGGTCGATCAGCGACACCCAGGAGAAGAATCTGGGCGAGGCCGACTATCTCGTTTCCGGCAATGGGCGGCGCGGAACGGTGCGATTGATAAAGTCGGGCGAAGTTTCCGAAGTGGGGGCAAGGCAATGAGGCTACACGCTGGACTGCCGGTCACCGTGGCTGCGGCAATCGGCCTGTTTCTCCTCGGAACGAATGCGCATGGTGTCGTCGAGGCAAATGCGGCAGGCAGGAATGCCGAGGTGTCGGCTTCGACCGCCACCCAGCGCGTCAAGCTCGGTCTCAACAAATCGGTGGTCATCGACCTGCCGAGCGACGCCTATGACATTCTCGTCGCCAACCCCGCGGTCGCCGATGCGGTGACCCGCACCGCCCGGCGCATCTATCTGTTCGGAAAGGCGGTGGGCGACACCAACATCTTCGTCTTCGGGCCCAATGGCGAGCAGATCGTCAGCCTGGATCTGGCGGTCGAACGCGACGTCGCCGGGCTGGAAGACTATATCAGGCGCTTCATCCCGTCATCGGCCATCACGGTCGAATTGCTGAACGATAACGTCGTCCTGACCGGAACCGTGGACACTCCCCTGGACGCCAAGCGCGCGGTCGATCTGGCCACCATCTTCGTGTCCGGCGGTGAAGCGACCACGGGACAATATTCGCAGACCGCCTCCGGCG
This sequence comes from Mesorhizobium sp. M6A.T.Cr.TU.016.01.1.1, assembly GCF_003952585.1. Lineage (NCBI taxonomy): Bacteria > Pseudomonadati > Pseudomonadota > Alphaproteobacteria > Hyphomicrobiales > Phyllobacteriaceae > Mesorhizobium > Mesorhizobium sp. M6A.T.Cr.TU.016.01.1.1. Next base: position 1,319,365 of record NZ_CP034452.1, on the reverse strand, counting down.
GCTCGGCCGAAGCCGGTGTCGACATCGACAATCCGGATTCCGAGCGCCGCGTCAGCCAGATCGTCAACCTGCTGCAGATCATCGGCGACGACCAGGTGACGCTGAAAGTGACGGTGGCCGAAGTCAGCCGCTCGGTGATGAAGCAGCTCGGCGTCAACCTTATTGGCGACGGCGGCAGCAACGGCATCAGTTGGAGCGCACTGACCAGCCCCGCATACGGATTGGGAAAGCCACTGTCGCAAAACTCGGGACTTTCAATCGGCACCTCGGCGCTTCAAGCGTACATCAACGCCATGGAGCAAAGCGGTGTCATGAAGACGCTGGCCGAGCCGACATTGACCGCAGTCTCGGGTGAGAAAGCGACTTTCAAAGTCGGCGGTGAATTCAATCTCATCACAAGCCGAACGAACAACGTTTCAGGCGACAATCAAACGGGCCAGGTTACTTACACCAACGAAAAGCTCGAATATGGAATTGGCCTCGAATTCCAGCCTGTCGTGCTCTCGGCGGGCCGCATCAGCCTTAAAGTGAGGACGTCGGTTTCGGAGCCTACGACGGAAGGCGCCACAGTGCTCGAAGGGGGTGGTGACTTGCCCGGCACCACTTTGCTGTCGATCCGCAAACGCCTGGCCGACACCACCGTCGAATTGCCTTCCGGCGGTTCGATGATGATCGCCGGCCTCGTTCGAGACGATATCCGGCAGGCGGTCGCGGGGCTGCCCGGGCTGACCAAGATACCGGTGCTCGGCACGCTGTTCCGCAGCAGGGACTTCGTCCGCAACGAAACCGAGCTCGTCATCATCATCACGCCCTACCTGGTGAAGCCGGTGGCGCGCAACGAGCTTGCCAAGCCGGATGACAATTTCAACGCGGCCAGCGATGGCGCCGGCATGTTCCTTGGCCGTGTCAATCGCGTCTACGGCACCATGCAGACCGACAAGCCCAACGGCCGTTACCACGGCGTTGTCGGCTTCATCTACAAGTGATCGGGGAAGCGGACATGTCTCAGTCAGCGTCGAAGCCAAGGAAGATCATCGCAGCGATGCGGCCCGGCCGTTCGCGGACCTACCGGCCGGCCATTCCGGTCCTGGCGATTGCGGTCGCGGCATTGCTGGCGGGCTGCGCCAAGCGGGACAGCATCACGGTTGGTGCCGTTCCGGACGACTATCGCACCACGCATCCGATCGTGATCGCTGAGAAGGTCCAGAAGATCGACCTTCCGGTCGGCGCCGGCGACCGCGGCATGACCGGGTCTCAACGCGCCACGCTTCTGGGTTTCCTGGACGGCTACGACAAGAGTGCCGCTCCGGCTCTGACGATCTCGATCCCGAGCGGTTCGGCCAACGAGATCGCCGCGACCGCAGCCGGTCGCGATTTCGCCAGGCTTGCGATTGCCAGCGGCATCAGCCGCAACCGGATCGCCGTGACTACCTACCAGTCGGTTTCGGCCGAAGCGTCCGCGCCGATCCGCGTCGCCTTTGTCTCGGTGAAGGCCCAGACCGATAAATGTGGGCGCTGGCCCGAAGATCTGCTGGAGACGTCGGAAAACAAGCACTACGCCGATTTCGGCTGCTCTTATCAAAACAATCTTGCCGCCCAGATGGCCAACCCAGCCGATCTAATCGGGCCGCGCAAGCAATCCGATATCGACGCGGAAAATCGCGGCGAGGTGATCGACGTCTACCGCCAGAGAGGCATTTCGGACGAGTTCCTCGGCAATTCCGAAGTGGAATATTGAGCTTGAGCCGCGCAGGTCACGGAAAGAAATGACAATGAGCAATCTTGCCTACGACGCAGGGCTAGACGGCGGCGAAACCTCGCAGCAGGATATCGCCGCCATGCAGGCGTTGCGGCCGATTCCGCGCATTTCGATCCAGGCATTTTGCGAGACCGAAGGCGTTGCCAATCCGGTCGAGCGCGCCGGCGAGGATCGCCGCATGGCGAAGGCCCATCTGAAGGTCCATATGGGCGGCATCGCCACCGCCATCGAATTCTACCAATCGGCGCCGACACCGAACTTGATCCTGCTGGAATCGCGCAGCGAGCCGACGCAATTGCTCGAGCAGCTCACGCAGCTCTCCGAATATTGCGATCCGACCTCCAAGGTCGTGGTCATCGGCCACTACAATGATGTTGGCCTTTACCGCGAGCTCATCCGCTCCGGCATTTCCGAATATGTCATCGCGCCGGTGTCGATGGCCGACATCGTCAGCGTGATATCGTCGATTTTCGTTGATCCGGAGGCCGAGCCGATCGGCCGCTCGATCGCCTTCATCGGCGCCAAGGGCGGCGTCGGCTCCTCGACCATTGCCCACAATGTGGCCTGGGCGATGTCGTCCCTGTTCAAATCTGAAGTGGTCGTCGCCGACCTCGATCTTGCTTTCGGAACGGCCAACATCAATTTCGATCAGGATCCGGCGCAAGGCATTGCCGAGGCGGTCTTCTCACCGGAGCGCGTCGACGAGGTCTATCTCGACCGGCTGCTTGCCCAGTGCGCCGAGCACCTGTCGCTGCTTGCAGCACCTTCAACGCTCGACCGGGTCTACGATTTCGATCCCGACGCCTTCATGCAGCTTATCGACACGGCCCAGCGCAGTGTGCCGCTTCTGGTGCTCGATATCCCGCACATCTGGACAGGCTGGACCAAGAACACGCTGGTCAAGGCCGACGAGATCGTGATCACAGCGACGCCGGAGCTGGCCAATCTGCGCAACACCAAGAATCTCGTCGACATGTTAAAGCGGCTTCGCCCGAACGATCCGCCGCCCAAGCTGATCATCAATCAGGCAGGCGTGCCGAAGCGCCCGGAGATTGCGTCATCCGACTTCGCCGACTCGCTCGGCCTGTCGCCGATGTCGGTGATTCCTTTCGAGCCGCAGCTGTTCGGAAATGCCGCCAATAATGGGCGCATGCTCGGTGAAATGGATGCCAAGAACCAGGTCGTCGGCATGGTCAACGAGATTGCGCATGTGCTGACCGGGCGCAGCGAAATCAAGGCAAGAAAGAAAGCGGGCCTGGGCAATCTCCTTGGCAAGCTCTCGCGCAGCAAGAAGTGATGCTTTCGCAGCGGAATTGGTAGTCGATCATGTTTGGTAAAAGAGGTAGCGACGACGGCAGCCGGTTCACCCCGGAATTCCGTCAGCCGGCACCTGCGCCCGCCGCGCCGGCGGCGGCAAACCCTGCGGAAACGTCGGTTCTTGCCAAACCCGCGCCGCCGTTGCTTGGCACGTCCGCGGCCCCGCTCGCGCGCCGCGCTGTCGAGGCGCCGCCACTGGCACCGGAGCCAAAAAGGATCCAGCGCGAGAAGAGCGAAGCCTACTACGACACCAAGAGCCAGGTCTTCTCCGCGCTCATCGACACGATCGACCTGTCGCAGCTCGCCAAGCTCGATCCCGAAAGCGCGCGCGAAGAAATCCGCGACATCGTCAACGACATCATCGCGATCAAGAATTTTGCGATGTCGATCGCCGAACAGGAAGAACTGCTCGACGACATCTGCAATGACGTCCTGGGTTACGGGCCGCTGGAGCCATTGCTCGCCCGCGACGACATCGCCGATATCATGGTCAATGGTTCCAAGGACGTCTACATCGAGGTCAACGGGAAGGTCGAGCAGACCGGAATTCGTTTCCGCGACAACCAGCAGCTTCTCAACATCTGTCAGCGCATCGTCAGCCAGGTTGGCCGCCGCGTCGATGAATCGAGCCCGATCTGCGACGCACGCCTTCCCGATGGTTCCCGCGTCAACGTCATCGCGCCGCCGCTCGCCATCGACGGCACCGCTCTCACTATCCGCAAGTTCAAGAAGGACAAGCTGACGCTCGATCAGCTGGTCAAGTTCGGTGCCATTTCGCCGCATGGCGCCGAGATTCTCAAGATCATCGGCCGCGTCCGCTGCAACATCGTCATTTCGGGCGGCACCGGCTCGGGCAAGACGACGCTGCTCAACTGCCTGACCAACTATATCGACCGCGAGGAACGCGTCATCACCTGCGAGGACTCGGCCGAGCTGCAATTGCAGCAGCCGCATGTCGTGCGTCTGGAAACCCGCCCGCCCAACCTCGAGGGCGAGGGCGAGGTGACCATGCGCGACCTGGTCAAGAACTGCCTGCGCATGCGTCCCGAGCGTATCATCGTTGGCGAAGTGCGCGGACCCGAAGTGTTCGATCTTCTGCAGGCGATGAACACCGGTCATGACGGCTCGATGGGCACGATCCACTCGAACAGCCCGCGCGAATGCCTGAACCGTATCGAATCGATGATCGCGATGGGCGGCTACACGCTGCCGCAGAAGACCGTGCGTGAAATCGTGGTCGGTTCCGTGGACGTGATCATCCAGGCCGCTCGCCTGCGCGACGGATCGCGGCGTATCACCCACATCACCGAGGTGATCGGAATGGAGGGCGATGTCATCATCACGCAGGACATCGTCCTCTACAACATCAAAGGCGAGGATGCGAACGGCAGGCTGCTGGGCGAGCACGTGTCGACAGGCATCGGTCGTCCGCATTTCTGGGAGCGCGCCCGCTACTATGGCGAGGAACAGCGCCTCGCCAATGCGCTCGAGGCGATGGAGAAACGCGCTGACTGAAGCATTCGGAGGCGTAGGGGCCAGGATCGATGTTCGGAATTGACGGCACCGTATTGGCATTCATCGTGCTCGCCGGCTTCAGCGCCGGCGCGGTCGCCTATGCTTTTCTGTTCAATCGGATTAGCACCGAGAAGCAAGTCGGCAGGCGGCTTGAAACGATCAAGACTGCCGAGACGGATCGTGACGTCGTCAAGGCCTCGCGCGATCGCGTGGCGGAAGCGGCCAAGCGTCGCAAATCGGTCCAGGATTCGCTGAAGGATCTTGAGCAGAAGCAGAAAACCAACCAGAGCATCGTCAAGAAGCCGCCACTGAAGGCCCAGATCCGTCAGGCGGGCATGAAGGTCTCGCTCGAGCGCTTCTATCTCTACTCGGCCGTTTGCGGCGCCGTCCTGACGTTTCTTGCGTATTTCATCGGCGCGCCACTGCTTGTCTTGCCGGGTGCGCTGCTGGTCGGCACTCTCGGACTGCCACGCTGGTTCGTCTCGTTTTGCCGCGCGCGCCGGGTCAAGGCGTTCCTCAACGAATTTCCGAATGCGCTCGACATCATCGTGCGTGCGGTCAAATCCGGCCTGCCGCTGAACGACGCCGTCCGCCTGATCGCCAACGAATCTCCCGAACCGGTCAAGACCGAGTTCCGCCGCATCGTCGATTCGCAGCAGATGGGCCTGTCGATCCCCGACGCCAGCCTGCGTATGGCCGAAACAATGCCGTGCACGGAAGCGAGCTTCTTCGGCATCGTCATCCAGATCCAGTCCCAGGCCGGCGGCAATCTTTCGGAGGCGCTTGGCAATCTTTCGCGCGTGCTTCGCGACCGCAAGAAAATGAAGGCCAAGGTCCAGGCGCTGTCCATGGAAGCGAAGGCGTCCGCCGTGATCATCGGCGCGTTGCCTTTCGTCGTCGCCTTTCTCGTCTACCTGACAAGCCCGAACTATATCATGCCTCTGTTTACCACCAGCGCCGGCAATCTGATCCTCGGTTGCTCGGCGGTCTGGATGTCTATCGGCATCCTGGTGATGCGCAAGATGATGAACTTCGAAGTTTAGGATTTCGAGCGCATGACCGAAACTGTCGTCAAGACCCTTACCGACCCGGCATTCCTGATTGCCTTGCTGGTCGGCATCGCGGTGTTTGCGACCGTCTTCACGCTGCTGCCTGCTTTTGGTGGAAACCAGCTCAAGGCGCGCATGAAATCCGTAGCGCTGGAGCGCGACGAATTGCGCGCCAAGCAGCGTGCGCGGCTTGCCGTCGAGGCCGATCGCCGCCGTAAGGGCCTGCGCGAGCAACAGTCGATCGGCATGCGAAATATTGTCGACCGGCTGGACCTGAGACGCGCCCTTGCCGATGAAGGCACGTTGCAGAAACTCAAGGTGGCTGGCTTTCGCGGGCAGAATCCGCTGACGCGTTTCCTTTTCTTCCGTCTGGTCCTGCCCTTTATCGGCTTTGCGCTGGCCGCGATGTATCTGTTCGTGCTCGGAGGATTGCCGGAGCAGCCGCCTCTCATCAAACTGTTTGTCTGCGTCGTCGTCGCCTATGCGGGTTTTTACGCGCCGGTGCTTTACGTCAACAACCGCGCCACTAAGCGCAAGCAGTCGATCCAAATGGCGTGGCCGGACGCGCTCGATCTGATGCTGATCTGCGTCGAATCAGGCATGTCGGTTGAGGCGGCGTTTCGCAAGGTCGCGGACGAGATCGGCGCGCAATCGGTGGCGCTTGCCGAAGAGTTCATCCTGACCAATGCCGAACTTTCCTACTTGCAGGAACGCAAGCAGGCTTACGAGAACCTTGCAAGTCGCACCGGCCTGGAATCGGTCAAGTCGGTGTCGCAGGCGCTGGTCCAGGCTGAGCGCTACGGCACGCCGGTGGCGCATGCGCTGCGCGTGCTTGCCAGTGAAAGCCGCGACATGCGCATGAACGCCGCCGAGAAGAAGGCCGCGGCCTTGCCACCGAAGCTCACCGTGCCGATGATCCTGTTCTTCCTGCCGGTGCTGTTCGCCATCATTCTGGGTCCTGCAGGCATCCAGGTGAGCCAGCGCGGCATCTTCGGCGCCCCGTCGACATCCAGCGGCCAATAGCCTCGCCAAGGCGACAATACACGCAAAATCCGCGGTGCTGATGCACCGCGGCTTTGGAATTTCCGGCATGTCGACGAGTTGAGGGACTGGCCGGCAAAGCCGGCGCGGTCAGTTGGTGGCAGGCTTCGCCTTGTCCTGGTCCTTGAGCTGGCTCCAGGCGTTCTGCTGGGCGAGCATCTGGCGAAGGTAAGCCACGTTCGCTTGCGCCTGTTCGGCCGAGAGCTCCTGCGAAGCGATTTTCTCGGCTTCGTCGAAACGACCCTGCAGGCCGACGACCAACGCCAGGTTCTGGCGGACGCGGCTGTCGGCGTTCGGCTGCTGGGCGGCCGAGCGCATATAGGTTTCGGCCGTGCGCAGGTCACCTTCCAGCACATAGGACATGCCGAGATTTGAAAGGATCGAAGGTTCGTTCGGCTTGAGGTCCAGCGCCTTGCGATAATCCTGGCGCGCCTCGTCTCTCTGGCCAAGCTGGTCGAGAATCGCGGCTTCCGCCGACACCAGTTTCCAGTCCGGATATTCCGGCGTCTGCGCGCGGCGCACGGCCTCGAGCGCCGGCTCGAACTGGCCGTTGGCGGCGAGCGCCTTGCCATAGGCGGCAAGCACGTCGCGGTCTTTCGGCAAGGCGATCGCCAGCTTGCGCATCACGGCGAGCGACTGGTCGGCGTCGCCATCCATTTGCAGCGCCGCCGCGTAATTCGTCGCGATCCGCTTGTCGTTGGGGTTTTTGGCGTAGGACTGACCGAGCGCTGCTGTCGCATTGTGCAACTCGCTGGCCGACATGGTTTCCAGTGGTTTGCCGCTGGAGCGCGAGATGGAACCGGTCGTCAACTTGCTGGTTCCGCAGCCGGCGACGCTGGCCGCAAGCGCCATCATAAACGCCGTGGTGATCAGCCGCTTTCCCGTGGCGTTCATCTTGCGGTTGGTCGGCATCTGCACCAGGCCTCCATTCATAGACGTGGCCATTACGTGGCCATCTTCCCTCCCGCAGAAATATTCTGTTAACCCTAACGGACAGTTAAGAAGCGCCGACTCGAACGCCGGAGACCATCGAATGCCTGTCGAACTCGTCGAGAGAAAACTGAAGACCGCGCTGCCGGTCCATCTGGTGGCGAAGGATAGGCTGGATGCGGCAGGTCTTCCGCCATCCACGATCGCCTGGGCCAGGGCCAACGGCTTTTCCGGTGAGGCAGGCAGGACACTGGCCGTGCCCAGCGAAAACGGCGCGCTGGCCGGAGCCCTGTTCGGCCTCGGCGATGGTGAAAGCGCGCTTGCCCTCGGCGCGTTGGCGCGAGCCTTGCCGGAGGGCGACTGGCATTTCGTCTCCACATTGGCCGAGCCGGACCTTGCGGCAATAGCGCTGGTTCTCAGTGGTTATGTCTTCACCCGCTACGGCAAGAAGCCCGGCAAGGCGCTGCGTTTTTCGCTGCCGTCCGGCGCTGAAGCGGCTTATGTTCGTCGTATCGCCGATGGCGTTTTCCTGACGCGCGATCTGGTCAATACGCCGACCAGCGATATGGGGCCGGACGATTTGGAGGCGGCTGTCCGGACCTTGGCCAAAAAGCACAAGGCCGAAGTGTCGGTGACCAAGGGCGACGATCTGCTCAAGAAGAATTTCCCGATGATCCATGCGGTCGGCCGCGCATCGGTCGGCGCGCCGCGCCTGATCGACATGATTTGGGGGCCGAAGAACGCCCCGAAGGTGACGCTGGTCGGCAAGGGCGTCTGCTTCGACACGGGCGGTCTCGACATCAAGCCCTCCTCGGGCATGCTCTTGATGAAGAAGGACATGGGTGGCGCCGCCAACGTATTGGGCCTTGCCTCCATGATCATGGCCGCTGGCCTGAAGATCCGGCTGCGTGTGCTGATCCCGGCGGTCGAGAATTCGATCGCCGGCAACGCCTTCCGGCCCGGCGACGTGCTGGCGAGCCGCAAGGGCATCACCGTCGAGGTCGGCAACACCGATGCCGAGGGACGGCTGGTGCTGGCGGATGCCTTGGCGCTGGCCGACGACGACGAGCCGCAACTGCTGATCGACATGGCGACCCTGACGGGGGCTGCTCGCGTCGCGCTCGGTCCCGACCTTCCGCCCTTCTACACTGGCGATGAAGCGCTGGCGTCCGAACTGGCGGCGGCTTCCGCCGCGGTCGAGGATCCGCTATGGCGCATGCCGCTGTGGAAGCCCTATGACGCAAAGCTGTCGTCGAAGATCGCCGACATCAACAACGTCACGTCTGACGGGTTCGCCGGCTCGATCACGGCGGCGCTGTTCCTGAAGCGCTTCGTCGAGAAGAGCGCCGGCTGGGCGCATTTCGACATCTTCGCCTGGAACCCGTCCGATCGTCCGTACGGTCTCGCCGGCGGTGAGGCGCAAGGCATCCGGGCGCTGGAAAGGGTCATCTCGAAACGCTACGCCTGACGGTTGCTGTCCGACAGGAAATTCTCGAGACTGAAACGGAACCGAAACAATTTGCCGTCATGTTGGCCGGATGTCGATTTCCATGCGCCCGAGCCAGGCCTTGCGACTGTGGCAGCAGGTGATGCTGTCCCAGGTGCGCGACGATACGCCGGACCTTACCATGCGCCAGACGGCGATCCTGTTCACCATCTATCTCGACCCGCCGCCGCACACGGTGCGCGGGCTCGCTGCCCGGCTCAATGTCACCAAGCCGGTGATTACCCGCGCGCTCGACACAATGGGCGCGCTGAAGCTGGTTTCGCGCCATCGCGACGAGCTCGACAAGCGCAACGTGCTGGTCAAGCGCACTGTCGAAGGTGCTCTCTTTGTCGAGCGCTTCGGCGATGTTATCATCGCCAGAGCCCAGGAATTGCCCATCTGACCGAGTTGCCGATTTGAACGAGTTGCCGATTTGACCGCCAGGGATGCCCGCCTCCACGCCTTCCGTTCCGATCTCGCTGATGTCAGGCTGAAAGGCGAGGTCGCCGCCGATCGCTTCGTCGCCGGACGGCCAGCGCGTATATCAGCTTCAGTGGCCGATATCCGCAAGGCGCCGCGCCCGGATGCCGGAGTCGACACGCAGCTTCTGTTCGGCGACGACGTCCTCGTCTTCGAGGACGTTGAGGGCTGGGCCTGGATCCAGGCCGAGCGCGATGGCTATGTCGGCTATGTCGCCGACACCGTGCTGGGGGCGCGAGGCCATACGCCCACCCATGTCGTCTCGGTGCCGCGCACCTTCCTTTATCCCGGACCGGATTTGCGGTTTCCGTCGAACGGACAGCTCTCGATGGGATCGGCGGTAACGGTGACGGGCGCGGCTGAAACACGCGGTACGCACTATGCGCTGCTGCCATCCGGCGAGGCGGTCATATCGGGCCATTTGCGGCCCTTGAACAAACCAGCTGCCGACTATGTCGCGGTCGCGGAAACCTTTCTCGGCACACCCTATCTGTGGGGCGGCGCCTCCGGCTTCGGCATCGATTGTTCCGGCCTCGTGCAACTGGCGATGCACATGGCCGGCAGGCAAGTGCTGCGCGACACCGACATGCAGGCGGCGACCATCGGTGAGCCGCTCGACCCGGCCCGGGATTCTGCCGGGTTGCGGCGCGGCGACCTGGTGTTTTGGAAAGGCCATGTCGCTGTTATGACCGACCCAGAAACGATGATCCATGCCAACGGCCACACCATGCTGGTCTCGCGTGAAGGGTTCAGAGAAGCCGTCGCCCGCATCGGCTATCTCTATGGCGGCCCGACGGGGTTTCGGCGGCCTTAGGGGCATCCCTTACCTCTCCCCCTGTGGGAGAGGTCGGATTGCCCCGATTTGTCCTTCACAAATCGGTTGGCAATCCGGGTGAGGGGTAAGTTGGCGCCAAGCTGGAACACCCCTCATCCGTCTTGCCGCTTCGCGGCAATCCACCTTCTCCCACACGGGGAGAAGGTGGAGAGGCGCTCGATCACCTTTTGTTCCGATTCTTCTTGGCGATTGCGCGCCGCCGCGCTACCTCTGGCGCGTGACAGAGCAGCCGCGCCTTGCCGAACAGAATGCCGCCGTGCACTTGCCCGAGCCATTCCTCAGATGGTTTTCGCAAAAGGGCTGGTCGCCGCGTGCCCATCAGATCGAATTGCTGGCGACTGCCCAAGCCGGGCAGTCGGTGCTGCTGATCGCACCGACCGGCGCCGGCAAGACGCTGGCAGGGTTCCTGCCGTCGCTGACCGAGTTGGCAGGTCGGCCAAGGAAGAAACCGGGGCAGGCGCGTCGCGGCATCCACACGCTCTACATCTCGCCGCTGAAGGCGCTGGCCGTCGACATCGAGCGCAATCTCGGCAAGCCGGTCGAAGAAATCGGTCTGCCTATCACGATCGAGACACGCACCGGCGACACGCCCGCCCACAAGCGCCAGCGGCAGAAGCTGGCGCCACCCGACATTCTCCTGACCACGCCCGAGCAACTGGCGTTGCTGATCGCGGCGCCCGACGCCAGGCGCTTCTTCGAGGACCTGCATTATGTCGTGCTCGACGAACTGCATTCGCTGGTGACGTCAAAACGCGGGCATCTCCTGTCGCTCGGTCTGGCCCGGCTGCGATCCTTTGTTCCGGGCTTGCAGACGATCGGCCTGTCCGCGACGGTGGCCGAGCCCGATGAATTGCGGCGCTGGCTGGTCAGCCAGAACCCACCCGGCGGCATGGCTGAGTTGATCGTCGTGACGGGCGGCGCCAAGCCCGAGATCTCCATTCTCGACTCGGAGGAGCGTGTGCCGTGGGCCGGACATTCGGCCCGCTACGCAACGCCGGAGATCTATAGCGAGATCAAGCGACACAAGACGACCCTGCTGTTTGTCAACACACGCAGCCAGGCCGAGCTGCTGTTCCAGGAGTTGTGGCGGGTCAATGAAGACACATTACCGATCGCCCTGCATCACGGCTCGCTCGATGTCGCCCAGCGCCGGCGCGTCGAAAAAGCCATGGGCGAGAATGCCTTGCGCGCCATCGTCGCCACTTCGACGCTCGACCTCGGCATCGACTGGGGCGATGTCGACCTGGTCGTCCATGTCGGCGCACCGAAGGGTGCGAGCCGGCTGGCGCAGCGCATCGGCCGCGCCAATCACCGCATGGATGAGCCGTCCAAGGCGATCCTGATTCCGGCCAACCGCTTTGAGGTGCTGGAATGCCGGGCGGCGCTCGACGCCAATTATCTCGGCGCCCAGGACACGCCGCCGCTGGTCAACGGCGGGCTCGACGTGCTGGCGCAGCATGTGCTTGGTTGCGCCTGCGGTGCGCCATTCCATGCCAATGCGCTTTTTGAGGAGGTAAGAGCAGCCGCGCCCTATGCCGAACTCGATCGGCCGACATTCGACCGCGTCATCGATTTCGTCGCCACCGGCGGCTATGCGCTGAAGAACTATGAGCGCTACGCCCGTATCCGCCTGAACAAGGACGGGCTGTGGCGCGTGTCCAATCCTCGGGTTGCTCAGCAGTATCGGTTGAATGTCGGCACCATCATCGAGGTGCCGGCGCTCAACGTGCGTTATATCAAGGCCGGCAGCAAGGGCTCTGCCTCGCGCGGCGGTCGCGTCCTCGGCAAGATCGAGGAGGCGTTCCTTGAAACGCTGACGCATGGCGACACGTTCATGTTTGCCGGCAAAGTACTGCGCTTCGAGGGCATCCGCGAGAATGAGTGCTTCGTATCGAATGCACCCGGCAGCGACGCCAAGGTGCCATATTATGGCGGCGGCAAATTCCCGCTTTCGACCTACCTCGCTGAGCAGGTCCGCATCATGCTGGATGACCCGCAGCGCTGGAAGAAGCTGCCGGAACAGGTGGCCGACTGGCTACGTTTCCAGGCCGACAAATCGGTACTGCCGAAACGCGATGACCTGCTGATCGAGACCTTTCCGCGCGGCAACCGGCACTACCTGGTGGCCTATCCGTTCGAGGGCAGGCTGGCGCACCAGACGCTCGGCATGCTGCTCACCCGCCGTCTCGACAGGGCGGGCGCCAGGCCGCTCGGCTTCGTCGCCACCGACTATGCACTTGCCATATGGTCGCTGGCCGATATGGGCAGGATGTTCCGGGCGAAGAAGCCTTCGCTCAGTGAACTTTTCGACCAAGACATGCTGGGCGACGATCTCGAAGCCTGGCTGGCCGGCAGCTGGCTCTTGAAGCGCACCTTCCGCAACTGCGCGCTGATCTCGGGGCTGATCGAAAAACGCCATCCGGGCCAGGAGAAAAGCGGCCGCCAGGTCACTGTGTCGACCGACCTCATTTACGACGTTCTGCGCAGCCATGAGCCGGACCACATCCTGCTGCAGGCGACGCGTGCCGATGCGGCCACCGGTCTGCTGGATGTCAGCAGACTTGCCGAGATGCTCTCGCGCATCCAGGGACGAATCGTGCATAAGAACCTCGAACAGATCTCGCCGCTCGCCGTGCCGATCATGCTCGAGATCGGCAAGATGCCGGTGCATGGCGAGGCCGATGATACACTGCTGATGGATGCGGCAACGCTGGTCGAGGAAGCCATGGGGACGAAATGACGCGCGCGCTGGCCATGCCTGCACCCCTGGCGGATGCCGATTTTATCGGCATCGCCGGCGAGCGCGCGATCTGCGATCGGCGCGGCGTGCTCTACTTTCCCGAGCTGAAATTGCTGGCGGTGTCGGATCTGCATCTGGAAAAGGGATCGTCGCTAGCACGGCGCGGTACGTTGATCCCGCCTTATGATACCGGTGCGACGTTGTTGCGGCTGCAGGCGGTGATATCAGACTACCAGCCGGCGATCGTCATCAGCCTCGGCGACAGCTTTCATGATGGCGGCGGCGCGTCGCGCATGCACTCAAGCTTTCGCGAGCGGCTGGAAGGACTGATGGCCGGCCGCGACTGGTTCTGGGTTGCCGGCAACCATGACCCGGACGCGCCGGCCGACTTGCCCGGCGAGACGGTGCGCGAGCTGGCCATAGGCTCTCTGCTGTTCCGGCATGAACCTTCGGCAGTGAGAGTGGAAGGCGAGATCGCCGGCCATCTGCATCCGTGCGCCCGCATCGTGCAGCGCGGCCGCTCGGTGCGGCGGCGCTGCTTTGCCGGCGATGGCGGCCGCATGATCATGCCGGCCTTCGGCGCCTATACCGGCTCGCTCAATGTGCTCGACCGCGCCTATGCCGGGCTGTTCCGCCGCGAAACGCTGATGGCCTATATGCTCGGCACGGAGCGCATCTTCGCGATTTCCCGCTCAATGCTGAGGCCCGGCTGAGACCGCTACCGGCCGTAGTACAAGGTGACGGTGTGCTTCGCCTCGGCGAAAAACAGCCAGCGTTCGACCAGCATGCCGGCGAATTGAGCGATTGCGGCGAGCGCCGACAGCACCGCCGCATAGGGCCACGGCAAGGCGAACGCGGCAATCAGCAGCAAGGCTGGCAGAGCGAAGGCCAGCGCTTGCGCGATCTGGCGCAGCCGCACCTTGTGTTTGCGCGCTATACGAAAGCCCATCTCCTTGAGCAGGTAATTTTCCTCGGTGTGCGGCCATTCCAGCGACCGCACCGTGCCGCCGGCAAGTCCGGTCGCGGTGTTGGCATTGGTCGGGATTTCCAGCCCGTCATTGTATCGCCAGGTTGCCAGCTTCCAGCCCCAGCCGAGCACGGTCAGCAGCACGCAACCTGCCAGAGCGATGGTCGAGCCGATGGCGAAACCCTGCAGCAGCGCGTTGAGCAGTACGCTGCCGCTCATCGCCGAAAAGATCAGATAGCCGGGCAGAGTGAAGCGGCTGTGCCATTGGGCGATAGGCTTCAGCGACGCATAGATCATGCCGGTGGTACAGACGGTGACGACTGCGCCGACGGCAGCCAGCAGCCCGGCGACGGCCACCCAGCCGTTTGTGCGACCGAGGACCACCCAGCCGATGGCGAACAGTCCCGCCGGCACGAAGGTCGCGACCGACGCGACGCCTTCGCGCGACAGCCATGAGCTGCGCCATTGCGAAAATGCCCGCCAGGCGCGTTCGGGCCGGCCGAGATGGCCGGCCGACGACAGCAGGCCGGCCGAGATCAGGCCGAGCGCCAGCCCCATGCCGATGAGGCCGAGCCAGAAGTCAGGCGGGACAAGCCCCAGTCCGGCCAGCACGCCAAGCAGCGCGAGCAGGCCGTAACCGGCGCCCGTGGCGGTGGTGAAAAAGACGACGGAGAAGGCTGGATGCATGGAGGCGCTGGTCAGTTCGAAAGCATTCGGTCGACCCAGCCGAGGAAACCGCCTTCAGCCCGCACCGGTTCGAGCGCCGGCGCCGGCACCGATGCGGCGCGTGTGGTAGGGGCGCGCGGCGGCAAATATTTGTTGGTCGGGTGATAGCCGAGTTCGGGCATCAGGTCGACGCCGCCGCGTTCGGCCACCAATAGCGAGATCGCCGACGCCGGGTCGCCGAGATCGCCGAAGTGCCGCGCGCTGGTTGGGCAGGCGGCTACGCAGGCCGGCACTCGGTCTTCTTCAGCCAGATTGTCGTTATAGATGCGGTCGACACACAGCGTACATTTCTTCATCACGCCGACATCTGTGTCGAATTCGCGCGCGCCATAGGGGCAGGCCCAGCTGCACAATTTGCAGCCGATGCACTTGTCCTCGTCGACCAGCACGATGCCGTCCGAGGCCCGTTTGTAGGAGGCGCCGGTCGGGCAGACGGTGACGCAGGCCGGTGTCTCACAATGCAGGCAGGAGCGTGGGAAGTTGACCGTGCGGCCGCCCATCTCCGTCATGTGTTCATAGCTGTGCACGCGGTTGAAC
The DNA here is from genome assembly GCF_003952585.1 of Mesorhizobium sp. M6A.T.Cr.TU.016.01.1.1. Taxonomy (NCBI): domain Bacteria; kingdom Pseudomonadati; phylum Pseudomonadota; class Alphaproteobacteria; order Hyphomicrobiales; family Phyllobacteriaceae; genus Mesorhizobium; species Mesorhizobium sp. M6A.T.Cr.TU.016.01.1.1. The sequence goes on along the minus strand of NZ_CP034452.1, from coordinate 1,303,983 downwards.
CAGACCCCGTCGGCTTCACCGCCATAAGGATCGATGTCGGTCAGCGGCGCCATGTGGCCGCCGGTGTTCCATTCCTTGCAGGCGGTGACGCAGGCCTGACAGCCGACACAGGTGTCGAGATCGATGACGAGGCCGAGCTTCTTGTCGGTTTGGGCGGGAAGGCAGGTCATGATCTGGAAGCTTCTCTTTCCCGGCGAAACTCGGCGCCGAAACTTAGCTTGTCGGGCGAGGGTTCGAAATGCGGCGGTTGCTGGAACCGCTCGAACTGCGGCTCGGTGAAGCCGGCTTCCTCGGCCGCGCATTTGACGATGCGGACGCGCAGGTCGAACCAAGCCGCCTGGCCGGTCACTGGATCGGAATTCGAATAGCGCCTGCCATTGGCATCGGCAGAAGTCTGGTCGCCGATGATATGGTTGAGCAGGAAGCCACGATTGGATTCAGCGGCGTCGTCCTTCAGCCCCCAGCTGCCGCGCCGCTTGCCGATCGCGTTCCAGGTCCAGACCGTATCCGCGTTGACGCCGTCGACCAGCTTGATCTGTCCCTTGACCTTGCCGTTGATGCTCTCGATCCAAACCCAGTCGTCGTCGACAAGGCCGAGGCCGGCGGCAGTTCGGTTGTGCACGAACAGCCGGTTCTGGCTGGTGATCTGCCTGAGCCAAGCGTTCTGCGAGCCCCAGGAATGATACATGTGCATTGGCCGCTGCGTCAGCGCATGCAGCGGATAGATCTGCGTGTCGACAGCCGCTTCCTCGAAGGGCGCGTACCAGAAGGGCAGCGGGTCCATATAGGTCTCGATGCGGCTGCGCTCCGTCTCCGGCGGCAGCACCCGCCCATGGCCGCGCGCGGCGAGGCGAAACCGCTGGATCGGCTCCGAATAGAGCTGGAAGACGATCGGCTCGGCTTTCGGGATGAAGCCCATGTTCTCGGCGAAGTCGAGATAGGAGCGGTTGGCCATCTTGTAGTAGCGCTGGTCGTCCGCAAAATCATGGTGCCAGAAGCCGCCATTGTCGATGTAGCGCTGCAGCTGGTCGGGATTGGCCTCGCCCTTGCCGGTCAAGGTTCCGTCCTTGCCGCGCCAGCCGGCGAGCGGGCCGATGCCCGGCGTGCGCTGGTGATTGACGATGTAATCGGCGTAATCGCGGTATTTGGCCGAGCCGTCGTCATCGACGAAGCCGGGCAGGCCAAGCCGCGCGCCGAGCTCGATCAGCACCGTCTGGAACGGGCGGACGTCGCGGTCTGGCTCGACGACGGGATGGCGGATGGCGTCACCCGGCCCGTCGGCATGGCTGATTGGCCGGTCGAGCAGGCTGATGCAGTCATGCCTTTCGAGATACGTGGTGTCGGGAAGCACGAGATCGGCGAACGGCACGGTCTCGGAATAATAGGCGTCGGAATAGATGATGAAGGGGATCTTGTAGTTTCCGGCCTCGTCGCTGTCGGTCAGCATCGCCATCGTCTCGACGGTGTTCATTGACGAGTTCCAGGCCATGTTGGACATATACATCATCAGCGTGTCGATCTTGTAGGGATCTCCGGCCCAGGCATTGCGGATGACCGTGTGCATAAGGCCGTGCGCGGCAAGCGGTGCATCCCAAGAATAGGCCTTGTCGATACGAACAGGCGTGCCTGCGTCATCGACCAGCAGATCGTCCGGTCCGCAGACGAAGCCGAGCGGCATGCCTTCAAGCGGCGTCATCGGCCTGACGTCCTTGCCCGCCGGCTTCGGCCCCGGCGGCGCCGACCGGGGATAGGGCGGCTTGAAGCGAAACCCGCCCGGAACGTCCACCGTGCCGAGAAGCACTTGGAGCAGGTGGATGGCGCGGCAGGTGTGAAACCCGTTCGAATGGGCCGAGATGCCGCGCATCGCATGCATCGACACCGGCCGGCCCTTGATCGTCTCGTGCCGGCGGCCGGCCCAGTCGGTCCACGCCACCGGCAGTTCGATTGCTTGCTCGAAGGCGACATGCGCCAGTTCGGCGGCGATCCGACGAATGGTGTCGCCTGAAACGCCGCAGCGTTCGGTAACCGCATTGGGAGAATAGCTCTCGTGCAGATAGCGGTCGGCGATGAGCTGGAAGACCGGCACGCAGCGGCGGCCGTCGATCGTGAAGTTGCCGGTCAGCGCCGGCTTTGCATCGGCATCTGTGGCGTTGACGGGCGTCTTCGCTACCCTGTCCCAAGCCAGCGGATCGCCGTCGCTGTCGCGCGCGAAAAGCCCGTCATCGGCAGCACCCGGCTCCTGGATGAGGAGGACATGGGCGTTGGTGTAACGCAGCAAATAATCGAGATCGACACGGCCAGCCTTCAGCAGTTCGTGGATGAGGGCAAACACGAACAGGCCGTCGGTGCCGGGCCGAATGCCGATCCAGTCATCGGCGATGGCGTTGTAGCCGGTGCGGCACGGATTGATCGAAACCACCTTGGCGCCGCGCGCTTTGAGCTTGCCGAGGCCGATCTTGATCGGATTGGAATCATGGTCTTCGGCAACGCCGAACAGCATGAAGTATCTGGTGTTGTCCCAATCGGGCTCGCCAAACTCCCAGAACGAGCCGCCGATCGTATAGAGCCCGCCGGCCGCCATATTGACCGAGCAGAATCCGCCATGGGCGGCGAAATTCGGCGTGCCGAACTGGCTCGCCCACCAGCCGGTCAAGGATTGCGACTGGTCGCGCCCGGTGAAGAAGGCGAGTTTCTTCGGATCGGTCCGGCGGATTTTCGAAAGCCGTTCCGTCGCGATCGAGAACGCTTCCTCCCACTCGATCTCGCGAAACTCTCCCGAGCCACGCGGACCTGTACGCAGCAATGGCTTCTTCAACCGGGCCGGACTGTAGTGCTGCATGATGCCGGCGCTGCCCTTGCCGCACAACACGCCGCGGTTAACGGGATGGTCCTTGTTGCCGTTGATGTAGCGGACCTTGCCGCCCTTGATGTGGACGTCGATGCCGCAGCGGCAGGCGCACATATAGCAAGTGGTCTTGGCGATGCTGTCGGAGACATCAGGCGAAGTGTCGACGCCATCGCCTTCGTCGGGCGCGCGCGTGTCGGCAAGCGGCCGTTGCGACGGTGCGGAATTGGCGCCGCGCGGCGGTCCGTTCGTCATGATCTACTTTTGCGGTCCGAGTGTTTGGCTCGCGTTTTTGGCCCGGGGCCGCGCATGTAATGCTCTTCCGGATGATAGCTGTCGCCGGTGAGCCGCCGCCGGAGGCCGCGCGTCCAATGGGCAAACAGGGATTTGAATCGCCCGATCACTTTCTGCCCTTTGCGGGTTGGCCGCGATATTTTTCCAATTTCGTCCAAAAACTTAGAACAAAATGATCGATCCGTCTAACAAGTTGCTCTTGTAATTCCAATCGAATTTGTTTCTTAATTTTCTCATGACCCTGGACCAATTGCGGATCTTCGTTGCTGTCGCCGAACGGGGGCACATGACAAAGGCCGCCGAGCTGCTGGGCATTTCCCAGTCGGCGGCGTCGGCCGCCATCCGCTCACTCGAGCAGCAGCACGGCGTCCAGCTGTTCAACCGGGTCGGCCGCAACATCGAGCTTGCGCAGACCGGGCGCAGGTTCCTGCCCGAAGCCAAGGCCGTGCTCGAACGGGCGGCTGCCGCCCACAATGTGCTGGAGCACGTCTCGCAGACAATTACCGGCAGTCTTTCGATCGCCGCCAGCCAGACTATCGCCAGCTACTGGCTGCCGCGCCGGCTGGCCACTTTCCACGAGGCCTATCCCGCCGTCAGGCTGAGCGTGACCATCGGCAACACCAGACAGGTCGAGACCAATGTCTTGGACGGCACGGCGGATTTTGGCCTGGTAGAGGGGCGCACTGATTCCGACATATTGCGGCGCGCCAAGGTCGATGTGGATCGCCTGATGCTGGTCGTGGCGCACTCTCATCCCGAGATCGCTGAAGTCTCGCAAGGGCATCCCGATATCAGGGAGCTCCGGTGGATCATCAGGGAAGGCGGATCGGGCACCCGCGAGGTGCTGGAAGATCTTGCCCGCCGCGAAGGGATCTCGTTCGCGGACCTCAGGATATTCCTGGTGCTGCCGAGCAACGAGGCGGTCCGCCAAGCGGTCGAGGCCGGCGCCGGCGCCACCATCATTTCGGAGCTCGTCGTCGCCCGCGCGGTCGCCGAAGGCAGCTTGCGGTCCGTGCCGATCGATCTGCCGAAGCGCGATTTCGCGATGATCACGCATCGTGACCGGCAGGCAAGTCTGGCCCAAATGGCGCTCAAGGCGCATCTGGGCGAGAAGGCCGGCGAGACCGTCCGGGGCTAAGCTGGATCAGCCGAATTTCCGCTGCGCGTCGAGCGCCAGCCCAAGCCCGACCGAGCCGAACATGTCGCCTTCGATGACGGACGCCTGCGGCACCAAGGCTAGTATCTGTTGCTTTGCCAGCGGGATGGCGGTCGATCCGCCGGTCAGGAACACCGCGGTGATGTCGGACGGTTTCACCTGCGCGTCACGGATGGTCTCACCGACCGTCGCGGCAACCCGTTCGATGTCCCTGGCGATCGTGGCCTCAAGACCGTCGCGCGAAATTTCTGCCGTGAATTCCACTCCCGTCAGCGCGACCACGACATCGGCGGACAATTGCTCCGTCAGCTCGATCTTGGCCTTTTCGACCAAAGCGGCCAGCGCATGCCCGTAACGATGCTCGACGATATGGATGAAACGGTCGACTAGGTCGGCGCGTTCAGCCTCGTAGCGGATCTGGCGCAGATGCGTCAGCGCCCGGGCGGTGTAGACCAGATTGATGCGCTGCCATGTCGCCAGATCGATGAAGTAGCTGGCCGGCAAGTTGCGCTTGCCGTCCTTGGTCGGCGAGAGATAGCCGAGCTGCGGCATCACATGGGCGATGCTCAGCAGCCGGTCGAAGTCGGTGCCGCCGATGTGGATGCCTCGGCTCGCCAGAATGTCGTCCTTGCGATCGAGGGAGCGGGCGCGCTGCGGCGAGACCCGCACGATCGAGAAGTCGGAAGTGCCGCCGCCCATGTCGACGATCAGCGCCAGTTCTTCCCGCGTGACCTTCTGCTCGTAGTCGAGCGCCGCCGCGATCGGCTCGAACTGAAATGCAATATGCTTGAAGCCCTGGGCGCGCGCCGCGTTTTCGAGTTCGCCTTCGGCCTTGGCATCGGCCTCGGCATCGTCGTCGACGAATTGCACCGGCCGGCCGAGCACCACGCTCTCGACCACGTCGCCGGCATCCTCTTCCAGCCTTTTCCTGAGATGGCCGACGAACAGACCGATGATCTCGGTAAAGGCGATCGACCGTGCCTTGATCCGCGTCTTTTCATGGACAAGCGAACTGCCGAGCACGCTCTTCAGCGAGCGCATCAGGCGACCTTCGATGCTGTCGGTATAGTTGGCGATGGCGCTGCGCCCGAAATAGGTGCGGTTGTCCTCGAAGTTGAAGAACACGGCGCTGGGCAGCGTGACCTGGCCGTCTTCCAGCGCCACAAGCCGCGGCTGCCCGTTTCTGACCACGCCCACGGTGGAATTTGACGTGCCGAAATCGATACTGCCGAATGCTGGTCGCATCGCAAGATCCTGTATTCTTGATTTGGGGAGCGACAGCTCGCGCTTCGGCCGAGCCGGGGAACGCGGTCTAACCCATGAAGCTCGAAAGGGGAACCGTCTTACGGAAAAGATCAGTCCTTCCGGAAGACGAGCCTTCCGAGCCAGCCGGTCAGCATGGCCAGCGACACGGCGAAGATGCCGTAGAGGAAGGAATAGTCGTGGGCCACGCGGAAGATCGACTGTTCGAAACCGGACTTGCGGATTTCGAGCTGGGCGGAGCTTTCCTTGATGAACAAGCCGCTCTTGAACAGGAACGCACGGGCCTTGTGGGTGCCGACCGGAACATTGGGGGCGAGCCTGACGGTGGCACGGAACAAGTTCTGCGACAGGAACTGCACGCCGCCGACATTCTCGCTGTAGAGGCCCGTCGCCGTTTTGCGCTCGCGCAGCGCCGCGGTGAATTCCTCGATCGTCGCCGGGCTGTCGTCGTCGTCGGCCGGTTGCATATAGAGGTTGGCGGCGCCGAGCGACAGTTGCTTGTAGCTGTTGGGGTCGGTGACGTCCTGCAGCGGTCGCGTCGTCGCCACCGAATAGGACACCGGCACATTCTCGAAGGTCTCGGACTCCAGATTGATCCAGATGCCGAGCACCCGGTCCTTGCGGCGCACGACGACCGGCCGGGCCGGCCCTTCCAGCACGACGATGATGTCGTAGCGACCTTGGCGCGCGACAAGCGGGTCGGCATTTTCCAATGAGCCGAAGATGGTGAGGTCGGCACCGGAAAAGCCGGCGGTGATCGAGACGTGGTCGGTGGACAGGCCGATCTGGATGTTTTCGGCAGCCGGCGTCTGCGCTTCTCCCGGTGACACGGCGGCGAACAGCGACAGCGAGGCAACGGCCAAGAACGCCCTCAAGCCGGCCATCAGGTCAGACCCACGCCGGACAGGGAATAGAGGTTGGGCGGTGTCACGAACAGATCGATGGCGAGCCGGATGGCGACCGCCAGCACCAGCAGTGCCAGCAGCGCCCTGAGCTGCTCGCCACGCAGCCTTTGGCCAGCCTTGGCGCCATATTGCGCGCCGGCGACGCCGCCCGCCATCAACAGGAAGGCGAGCATGACATCGACCGTCTGGTTGGTGGTGGCATGGACCAGCGTGGTGTAGGCCGAGGTGAAGATGATCTGGAACAGCGAGGTGCCGATGACGACGTTGGTCGGCACTTTCAAGAGATAGATCAGCGCCGGAACCATGATGAAGCCGCCGCCGACGCCCATGATCGACGACAGGAAGCCGATGCCGGCGCCGAGGCCGAGCACTGGGATAACGCTGACGAAAAGCTTCGAGGCCCTGAACCGCATCTTCAGCGGCAAGCGGTGGATCCAGTTGTGCTGGCCGGATTTCTTCAGCACCGGCGCGGCACCACTGCGGGTGGCGCGCAGCGCATTGACGCTCTCGACCAGCATCAGCCCGCCGACGGTGCCAAGCAGCACGACGTAGAGCAGCGAGATGAACAGGTCGAGCTGGCCGAGCCGGCGCAAGAAGCCAAAAACAAAGATGCCGCCGGTTGAGCCGACGATACCGCCGGCCAAAAGCACTCCGCCGAGCTTGAAGTCGAGCGTGCCGCGCTTCACGTGCGACAATGCGCCGGAGAAGGAGGAGGCGATGACCTGGTTGGCGCCGGTGGCGACCGCGATCGCCGGTGGTATGTTGTAGAAGATCAGCAGCGGCGTGATGAGGAAGCCGCCGCCCACTCCGAACATGCCCGACAGGAAGCCCACCGCCGCGCCCATGGCCAGCAGCACGAAGACGTTGACGGAAATTTCCGCGATCGGGAGATAGATGCCCACCCGTCAGTCTCGATCAGTTTGCCTCTCGGCGAATGCAACCGTTGCGGGCATTTTTGCGCCAAAAAGCTAAATTGTTCTTGCGCCGGCAGGACGGCGAAGTCAAACCCCGCCGTACAGCCGAAACAAAAAACAACTCAATCAGTTAACAGGCAAATGTGTGGCAAAGGCATCGTGTAAACGACGCATCTGCCGTTATTTGCGCGCAAGCAGCGCCTTGACCAGCTTTTCGTCGACCGTGCCGGTCGCGGTCATGTCGTTGTCGGTCTGGAAAGCCATGATGGCGTTCTTGGTCTTCAGGCCCATCAAGCCATCGGGGTTGCCGGCTTCATAGCCATTCTTGTTGAGAATGCGCTGGATGTTCTGAACGGCCTTCTTCATGTCGACGCTGGCGGTCGTCTGCGGAGTGCCGTCCTGCCACGACTCAGGAATGTCGGCCGAATTGGCCGCCGGATCGAGCGGTTTCGCCTTCCACATTTCGGTGGCGGCGCGTGCGCGTTCGAGCTGCTCGGGCCTGAGCGCCTTGGCGATCTCATCGCGCTTTGCCGCCGCATCCTTGTCGCCGGTCTTGGCGACGAGCGCGAACCATTTGTAGGATTCCTCGAGATTCTGTTTCATGCCGACGCCCTTCGCCGCCAGGATGCCGAGATTGAACTGGCTGTCCTTGACGCCGAGATCGGCGGCGGCCTGGAACCAGTGCGCGGCCGATTCATTGTCGGTCACGCCGTCGGCCGCCATGGCAAAGAGCACGGCGAGATTGTGCATGGCGCTGGCGTTGCCCTGCTCCGCCGCGAGCTGGTACCAGGTCTTCGCCTTCTTGACGTCGCGCGCGACGCCGGTGCCCTTCTCATAGAAGTTGCCAATGCGGTATTCCGCCGGTGCGAAGCCGAGCTCGGCGGCCTTCTCATACCATTTGGCGGCCGCTGCCATGTCTTGCTTGACGCCGCTCGATTCGGCGTAGCGCGAGCCGATCTCGAACAACGCTTTGGCATCGCCGCCGGCCGCTGCGTCACGCAATGCAGCCGGACCGGCATCGGCCGGGATGTCGATCTTGGCAGTGGCTGCCGCAATCGAAGCATCTGCGGGCGTAACCGTGCCGGTCATGTCCTGGGTCGCCGGCGTGGCGGCCAGCTCTGTGGCCTTTGGCTCGGTGTCCGCCGCTGCCGGGCCCTCAGGTGCCGACGCTGTCGCGTCCGCCGCCGGATCGGGCGACGCCGTTGAAGCCATGGCAGGAACGGGTTCGGCCTCGGGTGCGGTGTCCATCGGCGTTCCGGCGTCCGACGGCGCGGCGAGGGTGGTCTGTGCCGGCATGTCGTTCTCGGTTACCGATTCGGACGGCTCTGCCTGCCGGACGGCGCGGGCCGGCGCGCTGTCCGGCGCTGCAGTTTGCGCGTCCGTCGTTGGCTCGCTGGCGGCACCGACCGACGCGGCTTCCGCTGGCTGCGCGGCCACGGTCGACGCCGCATCGTTGCTGGCTATTTCGACGGGGTCGGAGAAAAAGGCCTTGCCCAGTTGCAGGCCGGCGAGCGCCAGCATGATTGCAGCGGCCGCCATCAGGATCGGCTTGCGCCGCGCCTTGAGCAGGTCGCCGATCCTGAGCGCCTTCACCGGGCCACGCGTCGTCGACTGCCGCTTGAGAGCCTCGGCCTCGGCAGCGGCGGCTTGCGCCGCGCGTCTGGCTGCTGCGATGAAGTCGGATTTCGATGCATCGGCATTGCCGGCCCTGACCGGCGGTCCGCGTTCGTCGCGCACGCGTTTCATGATGGCGTTGAGGTCGGGTGGCCCGGAGCCGGGCTCCAGCGGCCGGTTGGCAACCTTCGGATCCAGTGGCTCGTCGAGATCGGCGCTCGGTATCTCGACATCAGGCGCCGAGCCGGCAAGCGGTGGAACATCCGCCTCCTTCTTGCCCTTGAAGGCGCGCGCCAGTCCGCCGAGCATCGACCTCCGGCCGCCGGTCTGCTCGCTTTTCTCCGTCGTCGTGTCCGAACCAAGCGCCGCCATGGCCGCGGCCGCGGCGGCTTCGGCTGGCGTGCGGGTGCCTGGTTCGCTACGCGAACCTGGCTCATTGCGCATGACGGCAGGTGCACGGCTGTCGAGGTCGGCCATGTCCCCGGTCAGCGGCAATGGCTGGTCGATGTCCATGGACGGCGCGTCCCGAACGGCCATCTTTGACGATCGCGCGCCGCGCCAGCTGTCCGGTTCGACCGGTTTCGTGCTGAGAAGTTCGCTCACCGCGTCGGTCGGCTCGCCGGTCTCCAGCGAGCCCAGTCGGTCGACGATCTTGAGCAGCGTGTCGTGGATGGCCTCGAAGGTCCTCGAATTGCGCTCGTCGGAACGGCGCGTCAGTGCTTCGAGCGTCCTCAGATCCTGGGCGAGGCCAGAAACGGCCGCCGTATTGGCACTGGAGTCGGCAAGCGAACGGACAGCGCTCTCGGCTGCCTCGCGCGCCGCGCTAAGGATGGAATCGCGGGTTCCAGCCAGCGACTTCTCGATTTCGTTGAGACGCGGGCTGATGTCTTCGAATTCCGGCAATGGCGTGCCGGGCTTCGAAAGATGCGCCGACAGGCCCGCGACCTGCGCTTCCAGGCTGCGGATCAGGGCCGGGTCGATGCCAGCGACTTGTGCCGCGGATGAATCCAGCCGGCTTGAAATGTCTTCGAGGCGGCTTTCCAGGCCACGGATCGCCGCTTCGCCTGCGGAATCGGGAACACGCGTCTCCATGCGCTTGGCCAGCGCGCTGAAGCGGGCGTCGATGGCGTCCATGATGCCGGCCCCATCGATCTGCGGCAGGCGCTGGTCCAGCCTGTCGGCGACTTCGTCCAGCCGGCGCTCGAGATCGCGAAACAGCATGTTGCCTTGTTCGATCGCGTCTCCCTGGCGGCGCTCCATCATGCCGGACAGCACGTCGAAACGCTGTTCCAGCCCCTGGAAGATGTAATCGGCGTCCGGCATGGCAGGCGCCCTGTCGATCTTCTCGGCAATGAGCGCGATCTGCTTGTCGAGGCGCTCCATCGCCTGCTCCGGCAGATTGGCCCGGCCGGCAAGATCGTCGACCCGGCTCGACAGCATGTTGAGGCGGTCGATGACCACGCCACTGGGGTGCACCTGCGTGACTTCCTCGATCTGCTGGGCAAGCGAGGCGATCCGCTTCTCGATGCGCTCGAAGGGCTCGGGGTCGAATGAATTGGCCTGCGCGGCGACGGTTGAGGCAACGATAGCGCGGGAAATCTCATCCAGCCGCTCGTCGATCATACCGAATGTGCCGCTGCCGCGATTGTCCTGCTGCCTGGCGAAATGATCGACGGCGCCGGCAAGCGTGCGGACCTTCTCTTCAAGCGACCGCAGCGACAGCGATTCCGGCAAATTGTTGACGGCATTGCTGATCTGTTCGAGCCGGTCGGTCAGCATTGAAAGACCGGGTGCGTCCGACCGCTTGCGCTGATCGGCATCGACACGATCCTCGAACGCGGTCCAGCGGCGGTCGAAATCGTCCCAGCGGCGGCCGACCGCCTGCACGCTCTCCTCGCGCGCCAGCGTGTCGAGCGCGGCCTTGACCTGCTCCAGCTCGAGCCGGAGCATGTTGACGCTTCTGTCGTCGCTCTTTTCGGCCAGGGTCTGGATGGCGCCGGAAAGCCGTTCGAACTCGACGCCGAGTTCGGCGCTGCCTTTGCCGGAGCCCCCCGGCTGAGCGCTTGCTTGGAAAGCCCGCTCGATGTCCTTGCGCAGCGCTTCGAATTCGCGCTGCAGGCCGGCGGTCATCTGGTGGCGCAGTTCCTCGCGCAGGCCGCGCAATTCGCCGGCGATCTTGCCGACCACGGCGACGCCGTCTTCTTGGCCGCGCACGCGGTCGATGTCGCGGGCGATCGCGTGGTAATTCTGGTCGAAGGCAGCCGGTGCTTGGCTTTTCGGCGGCTGCGCGGGACGCGGATCATCATAAGGCCGGGCGCTGGCATAGCGCGGCTCCGCGCTCGGCCGGCGAGGATCGGGACGCTCGCTCATGTCCTCGCGCGTCCGCTCCAGCCGCTGCTCCAGCGTTTCCAAGGAACGGTTGAGCTGTTCAAGCGTGGTGTGCGGCCTGCGCTGCCTGCCGGCGTTGAGTGTATCGAGATAGGACCGCTTGCTGTTCATCGATGCGCCCGTTCAGAATTACTGGTCCGTCTAATTGCTGGCCTATGACCAGTTTCCCAAGTCTGCCGGAAACGAAGGCGGCCGCGCGGCTCTGCTGCGGTGGAAGACGAGCTTCCCGGGTTTCACCCGCGCTCCGAAAAACCGTGAAAAATTCGCTACAGGATAAACACGGGTAACCGACATGCGCACATTTCGCCCAACGTGGTAAACAACGCGTTAACCAAGCTTAAGAAGTTGCAACGTTGTGTTGGCGGGCCGCCTAAAGCCGGAGTGATGCTCTGGCGGATGCGGCAAAAAGTTCCTCCCGCACAACGCCCTTGCTTCGTGAGGCGGCTATCGGTATAGAATTGACGTAAACGTAAAGGTGCACAGACCGTGCCGTTTGCGATTTGTTTGTTGAAACCACGACTGGAAGCACGCCCCCGCTTCCACTCAGGCGACGCTTGGTCCGGGACCGCGGCGCCACCAGATGGGGAAAGCCAGTGACCATGAAACTTGTTTCGCCCGGCGAAGCCGCGGCCAATACCAATGACATGTCTGACAAAGCCGGTGAGGATCTTGTCCGCATCGGCGAGATGGCCAAGAAATACGGAGTAACGCTGCGCACGCTGCGTTTCTACGAGGACAAGGGCCTTCTCAATCCGCAGCGTGACGGCTCGACCCGTCTCTACACGCGCCGCGACAAGGCGCGGCTGAAGCTGATCCTGCTCGGCCGCAAGGTCGGGTTCTCACTGCGCGACGTCAAGCAGATGATGGACCTCTACGACCCGACCGGCTCCAACACCAAGCAGTTGCGGCTGGCGCTCGACAAGTCGGAGAAGCAGCTTGCCCGTCTGCAGAAGCAGCGGGCGCTGATCGATGATGCCATCAACGAGTTGAGCAACTCGATGGCGGCGGTGCGCCGGATGCTGAGCGAACGTTCGGCGCCGCAGGCCAGCGTCGCCGGGTAATTCGGCCTCACCGGCTTCCGGTGAGCCGCCTTTCCGACGAATGAGTGCCGCGTGGCCTTGGCCGCGCGGCACTTTCCGTTGTCTTCCGGCTGCGGCGGGAAGAAGACATTTCAATCTGTTCCGCACTGGCTTCATCGATATAGCGCCGCTACGCTCACGGGCGGGAAAATTTGTCTCATCAAAAAATTGACGTTTACGCAAACGTCAACTTTTGCTATCTCGATCTGAACGTTGGTCCGATGCTGTCCCTGACTTCATTTTGGGGCTTGATTTCGGGACCAAGCCGCATGGTGGAGGAAGAGCATGCCGATCTACAAGGCGCCGGTCCAGGACACGCTGTTTGTGCTGAACGAGGTACTGGGCTACCAACGCTATTCCAATCTTCCCGGATTTTCCGACGCGACGCCGGATGTGGTCGAGGCCATCCTCGCCGAGGGCGCCAAGCTCGCCGAAAACGTCATGCAGCCGCTGAACCGCGTGGGCGACACGGAAGGTTGCGTGCGCCATGACGATGGCTCGGTGACGACGCCGAAAGGCTTCAAGGAGGCCTTCGACCAGTATCGCGAAGGCGGCTGGATGGGGTTGGCGGCACCCGTCGAATTTGGCGGCCAGGGCCTGCCTTACGCGGTGCATACCGCTGTTTCCGAATACATGGTTTCGGCCAACATGTCGCTGATGATGTATCCCGGCCTGACGCAGGGCGCGATCGCGGCGATCATCACCCATGGCACCGACGAGCAGAAGGCGACATGGCTGCCGAAGCTGGTCGAGGGCACCTGGACCGGCACCATGAACCTGACCGAGCCGCATTGCGGCACCGATCTCGGCCTGTTGCGCACCAAGGCGGTTCCCAACGGCGACGGCAGCTACAGGATTTCAGGCCAGAAGATCTTCATCTCGGCCGGCGAGCACGACATGTCGGACAACATCGTCCACCTCGTGCTGGCCCGCATCGAGGGCGCGCCGGAAGGCGTGAAAGGCATCTCGCTGTTCATCGTGCCGAAGCTCAAGCTCGATGCGTCAGGCAATCCGGGTGAGAAGAACACCGTCTCTTGCGGCTCGATCGAGGAGAAGATGGGCATTCATGGCAATTCGACCTGCGTCATGAACTATGACGAGGCGCAAGGCGTGTTGCTCGGCGAGGCCAATGGCGGGCTGAAGGCCATGTTCACGATGATGAACGAGGCCCGGCTCGGCGTCGGCCTGCAGGGGCTTTCGCTGTCGGAGGTCGCCTACCAGAACGCTGTGTCCTATGCCAAGGATCGCCTGCAGGGCCGCTCGCTGTCCGGGCCGAAGGCGCCGGACAAGAAGGCCGATCCGATCATCGTCCATCCTGACATCCGCCGCAGCCTGATGACCATGAAAGCCTTCAACGAAGCCGGTCGCGCGCTGGCGCTGTGGACGGCGATCAAGTCGGACATCGCCCACCGCTCCGACGACGACAAGGACCGCCAGGCTGCCGACGACTACACCGGCCTGATGACGCCGGTGGTCAAGGGCGTGCTCACCGACAAGGGCTTCGACCACGCGGTGATGGCGCAGCAAGTGTTCGGCGGCCATGGCTATATCGAAGAGCACGGCATGAGCCAGTTCGTGCGCGATGCCCGCATCGCCATGATTTACGAGGGCGCCAACGGCATCCAGGCGCTCGATCTCGTCGGCCGCAAGCTGGCCTTGAATGGCGGCCGCGCGGTACAGGCCTTCTTCAAAGAGGTCGGCGAGTTCTGCGAGGAGAACCGCGCTGACGAGAAGATGGCGCCTTTCACCAAGGCGCTGAAGAAGGGCCACAACGATCTGCAGGCGGCGACGATGTGGCTGATGCAGAACGGCATGGCCAGGCCCGACAACGCCGGTGCCGCCTCGACCGACTACATGCATCTCTTCGGCCTCGTGGCGCTGGGCTACATGTGGGCGCAGATGGCGAAGGCCGCCGGCGCGAAGCTGGCGAACGGCGCCAACGGTGCTTCGTCTTTCTACGAGAGCAAGCTGGTGACGGCGCGCTTCTTCATGGAGCGGATCATGCCGGAGACGTCGGCGCACCTCGCTCGCATCTCCAGCGGCGCCGAGACATTGATGGCACTGCCGGCGGAAGCGTTCTAAGCTCGACAGCGTCGGCACAGCCGACCTTCAACCTGTCGATACGCGGAGGAAATCGTGGCGACAAATCCTACCGAAATCCTCGGCCTCCCCAAACCCGCCTGGGCGGCGGATGAGGTCGGCATGCTCTACGACATGGCGCACCGTTTCATGTCGGAAGAGATCGCGCCGCGCTATGACGAGTTCGAGAAGAACGAGATGGTCGACCGCGAGTGCTGGCTGAAGGCAGGCGCGGCCGGTCTGCTCTGTGCCTCGATGCCGGAGGAATATGGCGGTTCAGGCGGGACATTCGCGCATGAGAGCGCCATCATCGAGGCGATCGGCCATGTCGGCGTCGACGGTTTCGGCATCGGCCTGCACAATTCGATCGTCGCCCCTTACATCCTCCACTACGGCTCGGAGGAGCAGAAGAAGAAGTGGCTGCCGAAACTGGCGACCGGCGAGTTGATCGGCGCCATCGCCATGACCGAGCCCGGCGCTGGCTCCGACCTGCAAGGCGTCAAGACGCGTGCCGAGAAGGATGGCAACCATTACAAGGTCAACGGCTCGAAGACCTTCATCACCAATGGCCAGCTCGCCAACTTCATCATCGTCGTCACCAAGACCGATCCGGAGAAGGGCGCTAAGGGCACTTCGCTGATCGTTGTCGAGACCGACGAGGTGGAAGGGTTCGAGCGCGGCCGCAACCTCGACAAGATCGGTTTGAAGGCCAACGACACGTCGGAACTGTTCTTCAACGATATGCGCGTGCCGACCTCCAATCTGCTCGGCCACGAGGAAGGCCAAGGCTTCGTCCAACTGATGCAGCAATTGCCGCAGGAGCGGCTGCAGATCGGCACCGGCGCCATCGCCATGGTCGAGCGGGCGCTGGCGCTGACAATCGACTACGTCAAGGAGCGCAAGGCCTTCGGCAAGGCGATAATCGATTTCCAGAACACCCAGTTCAAGCTGGCCGAACTGAAGACCGAGGCGACCATCGGCCGCGTCTTCTACAATGACTGCGTCGCTCGCCACATCAATGGCGGCCTCGACCCGGTGACGGCCTCAATGGCCAAATACTGGCTGTCCGACTTGCAAGGAAAAGTCGTCGACGAATGCCTTCAATTGCATGGCGGCTATGGCTACATGAACGAATACCCGATCGCCCGCATGTTCCGCGACGCCCGCGTTCAGCGCATCTACGGCGGCACCAACGAGATCATGAAATTGCTGATCGGGCGCTCTCTCTGAGCGACTTTTCAGCAAACCCAAGGAGCAGGAAAATGGCCGAAGCTTATGTCTATGACGCCGTGCGCACGCCGCGCGGCAGGGGCAAGAAGGATGGCTCGCTGCACGAAGTGCCGGCGGTGCGGCTCGGCGCCAAGGTGCTTGAGGCGATCCGTGACCGCAATGGACTGGACACCGGCACCGTCGACGACATCATCTTCGGCTGCGTCGATCCGGTCGGCGAGGCGGGTTCTGTCATTCCGCGTGCCGCAGCCTTCGAAGCCGGCTATGCGACCACGGCGCCCGGCATGCAGATCTCGCGCTTCTGCGCCTCGGGCCTGGACGCCATCAACTTCGGCGCCGCCAAGATCGCACAAGGCGCCGATGAGATCGTCATCGCCGGCGGCGTCGAATCGATGTCGCGCGTCGGCATGGGCGCATCCGGCGGCGCCTGGTTCATGGACCCTTCGGTTGGCCTGCCGGGCTGGTTCGTTCCGCAAGGCATCTCGGCCGATCTGATCGCCACCAAATACGGCTTTTCGCGTGATGACGTCGACGGCTATGCGGTCGAGAGCCAGAAGCGTGCCGCCAAAGCCTGGGGCGAAGGCCGCTTCAAGAATTCGGTGATCTCGATCAAAGACCAGAACGGGCTGACCATCCTCGACCATGACGAGCATATGCGGCCTTCGACCGACATGCAGTCGCTGGCGGCACTCAACCCGTCCTTCGTCATGCCCGGCGAAATGGGCGGCTTCGATGCCGTCGCGGTGCAGAAGCATCCCGAGGTGGAAGAGGTCAACCACGTCCACCACGCCGGCAATTCGTCCGGCATCGTCGACGGCGCGGCGGCCGTTCTGCTCGGCTCGAAGAAGGCCGGAAAGACGCTCGGCCTGAAGCCGCGCGCACGCATCCGTGCATTCGCCAATATCGGCTCGGAACCGGTGCTGATGCTGACCGGTCCGGTCGACGTGACCGAAAAACTGCTGAAGCGCGCCAAAATGAAGCTGTCGGACATCGATCTGTTCGAGCTTAACGAGGCTTTCGCCTCAGTGGTGCTGCGCTACATGCAGGCGTTCGACATTTCGCACGACAGGATCAACGTCAATGGCGGCGCCATCGCCATGGGCCATCCGCTCGGCGCCACAGGCGCGATGATCTTCGGCACCGTACTGGACGAACTGGAGCGCCGGAACCTGAACACCGCGCTGGTGACGCTTTGCATCGGCGCAGGCATGGGCACCGCAACGATCATCGAACGCGTCTGACGGGAGAGACCGATGAGCTACACCAATTTCACCCTCGACATCGACGCAGACGGCATCGTGCTGATCACCTGGGATATGCCCGACCGCTCAATGAACGTCTTCACCGAAGAGGCGATGCTGGAACTGAACGCCATCGTCGACAAGGTGGCGAGCGATGCGGCGATAAAGGGGGCGGTCATCACCTCCGGCAAAGACACGTTTTCCGGCGGCGCCGATATCACCATGCTGCAGAAGATGCTGACGACCTTCGCCGCCGAAAAGGGCAAGGACGTCGAAAAGGCGACCAAGGCGCTGTTCGACAATGCCGGCTACATGACCGGCCTGTTCCGCAAGCTGGAGACTTCGGGCAAGCCGTGGGTTTCGGCGATCAACGGCACCTGCATGGGCGGCGCATTCGAATTGTCTCTCGCTTGCCATGGCCGTGTCGCGGCCGATTCCGACAAGGTGAGGATGGCGCTCCCCGAAGTGAAGATCGGCATCTTCCCGGGTGCCGGCGGCACCCAGCGCGTGCCGCGGCTGACCGACCAGCAGCAGGCGCTGCAGATGCTCACTTCCGGCCAGACGCTGTCGCCGCAGAAGGCCAAGTCGATGGGCCTGATCCACGAGATCGCCGAGCCGCAAAAGCTGGTTGAGACCGCCAAGGCCATGATCAAAAATGGCTTGAAGCCGGTGGCGCCGTGGGACGAGAAGGGCTTCAAGCTGCCTGGCGGCCCGATCTATTCGGTGGCTGGAGCCAATCTGTGGCCGCCGGCAATCGCCATCCTGCGTCGCGAGACCTATGGCAATTATCCTGCCGCCGCGGCCATTCTGAAATGTGTCTATGAAGGCCTGCTGGTGCCGTTCGACACCGCCTTGCGCATCGAGCAGCGCTATTTCACCGAGATCATGCAGACTAAGGAAGCTGCGGCGATGATCCGCTCGCTGTTCGTCTCGCTGCAGGAGCTGAACAAGGGTGCCCGCCGCCCGGCCGGTGTGCCGGAAACCAAATTCAAGAAGATCGGCGTGCTCGGCGCTGGTTTCATGGGCGCCGGCATCGCCTATGTCACCGCCAAGGCCGGCATTCCGGTGGTGCTGCTCGACCGCGACATGGAAGCGGCCGCCAAGGGCAAGGCGCATTCAGACAGCCTGATCTCGGATCAGGTCAGGAAGGGCCGCGCCAAGCCAGAGGACAAGGACAGACTGCTGTCGCTGATCACGCCGACGGCGGATTATGCCGACCTCGCCGGCTGCGATCTGATCGTGGAAGCGGTGTTCGAGGATTCGGGCGTCAAGAAGGACGCCACCGAAAAGGCGGAGGCCGTGCTGAAGCCGTCGGCGGTCTTCGCGTCGAATACGTCCACCATCCCGATCACCTCGCTGGCGAAGAATTCGGCGCGGCCGAAGAATTTCATCGGCATCCATTTCTTCTCGCCGGTCGACAAGATGATGCTGGTCGAGATCATTTTGGGCAAGAAGACGGGCGACAAGGCACTGGCCACCGCGATCGACTTCGTCCGCGCCATCAAGAAGACGCCGATCGTCGTCAATGACACGCGCGGCTTCTACGTCAACCGCTGCGTGCTGCGCTATATGTCGGAAGCCTACAAGATGCTGATCGAAGGCGTCCCGGCGCCGATGATCGAGAATGCGGCGAAGGCCGCCGGCATGCCGGTCGGCCCCTTGGCGCTCACGGACGAAACGGCGATCGATCTCGCGCAGAAGATCATGAAGCAGACCATGCGCGATCTCGGCGAAAAGGCGGTCGATCCGAAGCAAATGGCGCTGATCAACACGCTGGTCGATACGCATGGCCGCTTCGGCCGCAAGAACGGCAAGGGTTTTTACGACTATCCGCAAAAGCCGGCCAAGAAGAAGCTGTGGCCTGGCCTCAGGGATCTCTACCCGCAGCTTGCGCCGGAAAAGGTCGACTATGAGGAGCTGAAGCAGCGGCTGCTGGTCATCATCGCGCTGGAGGCGGCACGGGTGATGGAGGAGGGCATCGTCACCGATCCGCGCGAAGCAGATGTCGGCTCGATCCTCGCCTTCGGCTTCGCGCCTTTCACCGGCGGCGTGCTGTCCTACATCGACGGCATCGGTGCTAAGAAATTCGTCAAGATCGCCAAGGGTCTGCAGAAGAAATACGGAGCCGAGTTCAAGGCGCCCAAGCTCCTGCTCGACATGGCGGAGAAGGGCGAGACCTTCTACCAGCGCTTCGATCCCTACGCGAAAGGCGAGGTGAAGAAGGCAGCCTGACGCCGCCTTCGGTGGTGGACAAAATCACGGCCACCGGTTAGAACGAGGAAGGTATTTTTTCCTGTTCTGAAGGAGAGCAAAAAGTGCTCTCGCATGATCGCGTATGGGCCGCCATCGACGCTCTCGCCGAGCGCTATTCGCTTTCGGCCTCGGGGCTGGCGAAGCGCGCGGGCCTCGATTCGACCGCCTTCAACAAGTCGAAGCGGCTGTCCTCAGACGGGCGGCCGCGCTGGCCGTCGACCGAATCGCTGGCCAAGATCATCGAGGCGACGGGCGCCTCGCTCGACGAATTTACGGGACTGGTCGAAGGGCGGGACAAGCTCGGTCCCGGATCCCTGCCCGCGCAGAGGTCTTCCGTGCCGCTGCTCGGCTTCGCCCAGGCCGGCGCCGGCGGCTTCTTCGACGATGCCGGCTTTCCGGCGGGGCAGGGCTGGGACTTGATCGAGCTTCCGGCACAGGCGACCGAAACCTCCTATGCGCTGCAGGTTCAGGGCGATTCCATGCTGCCGCTCTACCGCAATGGCGACGTGCTGATCGTCGAGCCGGGCGCTGCCACCCGCAAGGGCGACCGGGTCGTCGTGAAGACCAATGCCGGCGAGGTGATGGCCAAGGTGCTGGACCGTCAGACGGCGAAGTCGATCATGCTGGTCTCGCTCAATCCCGATCACCCGGACCGCGACATCCCCATGCGCGATGTCGAATGGGTGGCGCGGATTGTCTGGGCAAGCCAGTAGGGGCCGCCGGTGCGTCCGCTTCATGCAGCCGCCGCGGTGTTGACGATTTTGGTGATGGGGGCCGCGATCGTCGCCGGCGGCCGCGCCGTGCTGCATGACGAAAGCGTCCGTGTCGCAGCTCGGGCGCAGGCCGGCATGGTGGCGCAATCCGAAGCGCCTGCTACATCAGCGATTCCGCGACCCAAGGTGGCAAGGCCGGAGGCGCATTCCAGGGCCATCGATCCCGAGGTCATCGCGCCGCCGCAGCTTCAGTCCGAAGAGCTTGAACGGGTCGAGCCGCGCGCGCCGTTGAGCGAGTTGGCGCTGGCCGGACCGCCCAAGCCGCCCAAAACGAAAATGCCCGACGACTGGAACGGGACAAAACTGTTCCAGCCGGTTGCGCCAGCCGCAGGGGTGATCGAGGCCAAGGGCTACTCGGTCGCGATTTCCGGTATCGACATCGTCAGGCAGGACGAAACTTGCACCGACGGCGGCAAGCCCTGGACGTGCGGCACCCGGGCGCGAACGGCGTTCCGTGCTTTCCTGCGCGGCCGGGCGGTGGTCTGCACGGTGCCGCCCGAGGGCGGCCGCGACCTGGTCGCCGCCGAATGCCGCGTCGGCAACCAGGATGTCGGCCAGTGGTTGATCGAAAACGGCTGGGCACGCGCCACCAAGAACGGCCCTTACGCCGAGGCCGGCGACAAGGCGCGTACGGCGAGAAAGGGCATTTTCGGGCCGGCGCCCAGTCTCTCCGGCCTGCCTCCGGCACCAGCCCCTGTCGCTGCCGCATCGCAACCGACGCAGCCGATTCTCGATCCGTCGGCGACGGCTACGCCGCCAACCGAGACGACGGCTACGCCACCAACTGACCAGCCAACGCCTTCTGAATGAGCGCGCGGGTCTCTGCGATGCCATAGAGCGCGGCGAACGAACCGAAGCGCGGGCCGCGCTCCTGTCCGATCAGCACCTGGTAGATCATCTGGAAGAAGGCGACGGAGACGCCCGGCCCGCCTTCCGGACTCTGCTTCGAATGGTCCTGATAGCGCTCGACCTTGCGCGCGACGTTGAGGGCGGCATTCTGGATCACCTCGCCATCGGCGTCTGGCGGCAACGCGGCGAGCGCTTCGGAGAGTTTCGTCAGCGCTTCGCGCTCGACCCCGTCGGCGGCCCGGTACACCTTGGCCGGCTTCACGAAATCGTCGAAATAGCGGATCGCATATTCAGCCAGCCGGTCGAGCTCGGGATGGGTCGTCGGCGTCACACCCGATGTGTGGCGCGAAATGAACCCCCACAGCACGTCCCTGTTCTGGGCGTTCGAGGCGCTGACCAGATTCAGCAGCAACGCGAACGACACCGGCAGGTCGACGACAGGCGGGTTACCGTCATGCATATGCCAGACGGGATTTCCCAGCCGCTCCTTCCACTCCTGCCGGCGATAGGCGGACAGAAAGGCGTAATACTCGTCCACCGCCTTCGGAATGACGTCGAAATAGAGCTTCTTGGCCTGCCGCGGCCGCTGGTACATGTACAGCCCGAGGCTTTCGGTCGGTGCATAGGTCAGCCATTCGTCTATGGTCAGTCCGTTGCCCTTCGACTTTGAAATTTTCTGGCCGTTCTCGTCCAGGAACAGTTCATAGACGAAATGCTCCGGCGCCCGCCCACCTAGGATGTTGCAGATACGGTCGTAGATCACCGCATTCGTCTGGTGGTCCTTGCCGAACATTTCGAAATCGACGCCGAGCGCCGCCCAACGCATGCCGAAATCGGGCTTCCATTGCAGCTTCACCTTGCCGCCAGTTATGGGAAGTGTTGTCTCGGTGCCGTCATCGTCGAAGGTGATGGTGCCGGCCTTGGCGTCGACATGCTTCATGGGAACGTAAAGCACGCGGCCGCTCTTGGGGGAAATCGGCAAGAACGGACTGTAGGTCGCCTGGCGCTCTTCGCCGAGCGTCGGCAGCATCACGTCCATAATTTTGTCAAAACGTTCGGCAGCGCGCAGCAGAACTTCGTCGAAACGGCCAGCCTTGTAGTATTCCGTCGCGCTGGCGAACTCGTAGTCGAAGCCGAACGTGTCCAGGAAGCGGCAAAGCATTGCGTTGTTGTGGTCTGCGAAGCTCGCATAGTCGCCGCCGAAAGGATTGGGGACGGTCGACAGCGGCTTGTGCAGGTGCGGCTCGAGTGCGGCGCGATCCGGGACGTTGTCCGGAATCTTGCGCATACCGTCCATGTCGTCGGAAAAGCACAAGATCTTGGTCTTGACCGTGTCTCCGGTAAGCACACGGAAAGCGTGGCGCACCATCGAGGTGCGTGCGACCTCGCCGAAAGTGCCGATGTGGGGCAGCCCCGACGGACCGTAGCCGGTCTCAAACAGGACGGTCTCGGGAAAGTCAGTGCCTTTGTAGCGCTCGACGATCTTCCTGGCTTCCTCGAACGGCCAGGCCTTGCTTTCACCCGCCGCCGCAAGCACCTCGGGATTGAGATCGATGATGTTTGATCCCGCCATGTCACTGTTTTCCAAATCATTCGCCGGCATCGCCGCAGAAGGGGGCCGGAAGAGGTTTTTTCAACCGGTCTCTAGGCGTGCCTGCCGTGGGCGTCAACGATCGCGGCTCTTTTTCCTTGCGGCGTTGGTGCCTCGTTCCTAACTTCGGAGCCCGTTCGAGGAGTTTTCAAATGTCGTTGCCGCCGCATGAAGCCCTGATCTATCTGATGGTTATCACCTCCGCGTCCGATCGCGACATGACCGATGTCGAATTGGCGCGGATTGGCGACGTCGTCCGCTCGTGGCCGGTGTTCGAGGATTTCGACCACGACCGAGTCGTTGGCGTCGCCCAGGATTGCCAGAAGATGCTGCATGAAAAGGACGGGCTGGAAGGCGTCCTCGCGCGCGTCGCCGAGTCGCTGCCTGAGCGGCTCCACGATACCGCCTATGCCGCCGCTTTCGAGGTCGCGGCCGTCGATCTCGAAATGCGGATGGAAGAGGTGCGGGTGCTGCAGCTCATCCGCCGCCAGCTCGATCTCGATACGCTGACCGTCGCCGCGATCGCCCGTGCCGCCAAGGCCCGCCTTCGCACGCTAACCTGATCCAGGCACTGAAGGGTCAAAAGATGCTGATCGGACCGGATCAGAAAAAGCCGGGCCGGATCAGAAAAAAACTGACCGGGCCGGATCAGAAAAAACTGATCGGGAAATAGCGCAGATAGAATTCGGCGAAGATGCCCTTCACCGAAATCTCTTGCAGCGCGTAGTCGAACGCTGCGGCGAGCGCCGGATCGTTGGCCCTGGTGGCGATGGCCATGCCCGAGCCCAGATATTCGGGTGCCAGATAGGGGCCGCCAGCAAAGCGGCAGCAGGCTGCTGCATCCGAACCGCCCAACCAGAAGGCGAAGCGCATGCCGTCGCCGAAGGCGGCGTCGACCTTGCCGGCCTTGAGGCCATCATAGAGTTCTTCCGGCCGGTCGAAGGGAACGACCTGAACGGTGCCGAAATAATCGCGCAACATCCGCTCATGCGCGGAACCGGCGACCACGCCGACGCGCTTGTCGCGCAGTCTGTCGAAGATCGGTTCCGTCAGCGCCTTTGTCTTCTGCATGATGAAGCGCGCCGGAAACTGCAGGTAGGAACGTGAGAAGGCATATTTCGACCGCGACTCCGGCGTGGCGGCGATGCCGGCAATGATCGCTTCGCCTTCGCCCTTCTGCAGCGCCCCTTCGAGCTCGGCCCAGGGCAGCGCCTGGATTTGGCATTTTTCCGCGATGCCGAGTTCGGCGCAGATGGCGCGCGCCAGATCGACGTGGAAGCCGGACAACCGGCCTGCTCCGTCGAGGAAATTGAAGGGCGGGAAATCGGTGGTGGTCAGGAATCTCAGACGCGGCAGTGCGGAAAGGTCCGGCTTTGGCAGCCGCTCCTTGGCATCCCACAGCACAGGCACTTGCGGCTCCGCGGCACGCGCATTCGTGAGCAACTGTGCCCCCGTCATTACCAGCATCAGGACGATGGATATCCACCGAATTGCCACGACCGGAGCTCCGCCCTGTTCTGTCCAGCTTGGCTTTTCGTACGAAAATGGTGCAGGCACAACGGTTTTTGATTTCATCACGCCGATTTAGGGATATGGTTTAGCGAGTTTGCAAACGTGTGCGGCGTCGGCTGGAGGGGAGCAAGGCGCTGCAAGCAGAGGAGAGCAGGTTTGTAATCCGGGGTCGATGGCAAAGTGCAGATCAGGCACTGGACGTTGATCTCAACGCGGAAGGCAACATGGGGTAGATGTTGCGATGGGCCACTTCGATCGCACACTGGAATTCATAGATCAGTTGCAGCACGCCGACACAGCGGCGGCGGTCTGCCAAAAACTGCTTGGCATAACCTCGGAGTTCGGCCTGACGGCGCTTATGGCCGGGACGGTTCCGCAGCCAGGCACCCCGCGAGGCCAGCAAAAGGACCATGTGCTGCTCTGTGATTGGCCGGGAGAATGGCTGGAGCGCTATGTGGCGCGCAACTATGTCGACCATGACCCCGTCGTCAGCCACATGAAGCAGCTGCAGGCGCCGTTCCAGTGGCGGGAAGCGTCTCAGGGCATTCGCATCGACAAGAGCAGTGGCGAGGTGATGGGCGACGCCAGCGAATTCAAACTGCGCGACGGCATGGCCTTCCCGCTGGTCACGCTCGACGGTCAGATCGTTATGGTGTCGCTCGGCGGCGAGGCCGTGGAACTGTCGGGAGCCGAGTTCGGGCAGGTATCGCTGGCAGCGACCTATGCGATCGGCCGCGCCATGCAACTCCACACGATGGCGGCCAAGACCATCGACCACGTCGAACTGACGCCGCGTGAGCGCGAATGCATGCAATGGGCCGCCGTCGGCAAGTCCGAATGGGAGATTTCACAGATTCTCGGCATTTCGGAACACACGTCAGAGAAACACCTTCTTAACGCCAAAAGCAAACTCGGTGCCGTCAACCGGGTGCAGGCGGTCGCGGAAGCGATAAGGCGCGGCTATATTAGCTAGCTCGGCCGTGCCGGCCTAGAAATTCTTGCCTACGTGATCGCGTAATTTTCTCGGGACAGCCCGGCCGTATCTTCCTATTGAACCTAGGAGACGGCAGATGCTTTTTTCCCTTACCACACAGGAACTTATGGAACGTCCCGACCTTTGGGAGGCCGTTCATCGCTTGCGCTACAAGATTTTCGTCGAGGAAATGGGGTGGACCGATCTGCAGCGCCCCGATGGGCTTGAGATCGATCAGTTCGACCACGACGAGGCGGTGCATCAGCTCGTCATCCG
The DNA here is from genome assembly GCF_003952585.1 of Mesorhizobium sp. M6A.T.Cr.TU.016.01.1.1. Lineage (NCBI taxonomy): Bacteria > Pseudomonadati > Pseudomonadota > Alphaproteobacteria > Hyphomicrobiales > Phyllobacteriaceae > Mesorhizobium > Mesorhizobium sp. M6A.T.Cr.TU.016.01.1.1. The sequence goes on along the minus strand of NZ_CP034452.1, from coordinate 1,278,748 downwards.
CAACGGCGAGCTTGCCGGTTATCAGCGGATGTTGCCGACAACGCGGGCGCATCTTCTGACCGAGGTGCTGGCGGACCTCTATGAAGGGACGCCACCGTCCGGGCCGAACGTTTGGGAGTTGACCCGCTATGCGGTGGCGCCGGGCTTTCGTGACGGCAAGCGCGGCGTATCGACGGTCGGCACCGAGCTCATTGCCGGCTTCGTCGAGTGGGGGCTGAAGCGGAACGTCAATCAGGTGATCATCGAGTTCGAGCCGATGTGGGTCCTGCGGGCGCTGCAATTGCACTTCCTGGCGAAGCCGCTTGGCTACCAGCGCACCTATGGCAACCAGCAGGTCGTCGCCACGCTGCTCACCTTCAACGAGCATACGCTTGAGGTGGTGCGTTCGCGTCGTAGCCATTTCGCGCCGGTGCTGGCCAGGGGATATCCCGACAGGCTCGGAATGAGGCAGGCCTCGTGAGATTGGAGACAACCATGAACGTCCACACGCAAACGGAGTTCCGCAACCATACGCTGATCGTCACGGTGTCGTCGGATGACGGCCGGCCGGTGCTGGACAGGCGAGCCTATGAAAGCCTGGCCAAGACCTTCCATGAAGCCGCCGTCGACGATGATGTACGCGTCGTGGTGCTGCGCGGCCTCGCCGGCTGCTTCTGCCTCGGCGGCGACTTTTCCGAGTTCCTCGACGCCACCAAGCATCAACGATTGATCGCCGCCGTCACCGACATGTTCCGCACGCTGGCGACGTTTCCAAAACCGGTCCTTGCCTGTGTCGATGGCGGCGCCGTCGGCGTCGGCTGCACCATCCTGTTCCATTGCGACATGGTGATCGCATCTGATGAAAGCACGTTCCGGGTGCCGTTCGTCGATTTCGGCCTCGTGCCGGACGCGGCGACCAGCATCCTGGCGCCGCAGAAACTCGGTTATGCCGGCGCTTTCCGCTTCTTCTGCCTGGGCGACACGCTCAGTGCCGAGGACGCCAGGATGCTTGGCCTGGTCACGGAGATCGTGGCGGGCGATGTCGAGGAAGCCGCACTTGGCAGAGCCAGGCAACTCGCCAAAAAGCCGGTCGCCGCGCTGCTGCAGACGCGCGACCTGCTCAAGGGCGACACAGGCGCGCTCTGCGATCGCATCGACCAGGAGATTTCGCTGTTTCAGCAGGCTTTGCAGGACGATGCCACGCTGAAGCGACTGCAGCGGATTGCCCGGCTAGCGGCATGAGAAGTCACTCGGGAGAATGACAAGAATGTCCGGAATCGTGCCGCGCGTCTTTGGCGCGCGGCAGTGCTTCAGGCCCGTGTTCCCAGGAACGAAGGCCCTTCCCCGATGATTTTCTTGTCTTCCTTGCCGATGGTGTCGAGGTCGCGGCCCTCATAGGGAAGCGACAACAGGATACGCCGGATGACGGCAAGTCGCGCGCGCCGCTTGTCGTTGGCCCGCACGATGATCCAGGGCGCGAATTCCTCGTGCGTGCGTGCGAACATGAGATCGCGCGCCTTGGTGTAGTCGTCCCATTTGGTGATGCCGGCAATGTCGATCGGCGAGAATTTCCAGCTCTTCAAAGGACTCCAGCGGCGATCGTGAAACCGCTCAAGCTGTGTCTCCCGACCGATGTTCAGCCAGAATTTGAAAAAATGGATGCCCTCGTTGCAGATCATCCGTTCAAAATACGGCGTCTCGTCCAGGAATTTCTCATGCTGCTCCGGCGTGCAGAAGCCCATGACCGGCTCGACGCCGGCGCGATTGTACCAGGAGCGGTCGAAAGTGACGAACTCGCCGGACGTCGGAAAGTGCGCGACATAGCGCTGGAAATACCACTGTCCGAGCTCGGTCGGGGTCGGCTTGGTCAGCGCCACATTGCGTGCGGTTCGAGGATTCAGGTACTGGCGCAGCGCAAAGATCGTGCCGCCCTTGCCGGCGGCATCGCGTCCTTCGAACAGCGACATCACCCGCTTGCCGGTCGATTGCAGCCATGCCTGCGCCTTGACCAGCTCGATCTGCAGCCGCTCGAGCGTCTCGTCGTACTCGTCGCTTTTCATTTTCTTGTCGTAGGGGTAGCCGCCGGCGGTCAGCTTATTGTCCTCGACCCAATTGGGAAGCTTGGGATCCTCGATGTCAAACTCGAGCTCCTTGCCGTCGATCCGTATCTTCAGCGGGCCTGCAACGGGCGCGGCGGCATCTTCCTTGGAGTTTTTCATCGAGACGAACCTTTCCAGCTTCCGGACTCATGCTATTGGGAGCCTAACTGCATCGGCCGGAAAATCGGAATCGATTTTCGGAAAGAACGAGGCAGCAGATTAAAAGTGGCAGAGCGTCCTTTGTGCATCCAATTGGACGCACGGCGCGCGTGAATGGCTGACAATGGCTGACATCGGCACAGAACAGCGAAGCAAGGCGCAAGCCGTCGCCAGTCGGTTGTGGAACAGCCGCTGGCTGCTGGCGGCCGGCATCGTCGCGGTCCTGACGGTCTATGTTTTCGCGGCCGGCTATGTGGTGCTGCTGGCATGTGCGGTGCTGCTGCTTGCCGCCGCGATGCTGCCGGCCGGCGTTGCGCGACAGTCCGCCGGGGATGCCGCGGCGATCGAGGCGAGCGGGCTGCAACACCTGTCGGGGGAAAATCTGGCGGCGGCCGTTGCCGATCCGCTGATCATCTTCGATCGCACCGCCACGATCGTCCATGCCAACGCCGCCGCCTTCGCCGCCTTCGGCGGCATCGCACCGGGCATGTCGCTGTCGCTGAAATTCCGTGCGCCCGAGATGCAGGCCTTGCTGGACAGTATTTTGTCTGGGGCCGCCGCTTCAGATGTCGTCGACTATACCGAAAAGCTGCCGGTCGAACGGGCTTATCGGGTGAGTGCGTCTTCAGTCGGCCACGGCACCGACCTCTATGTGCTGGTTTTCAAAGACCAGAGCGAGGCGCGCCGGATCGACCGGATGCGCGCCGACTTCATCGCCAATGCCAGCCACGAACTGCGCACCCCGCTCGCCTCGATCTCCGGCTTCATCGAGACGCTGCGTGGCCCGGCCCGTAACGACCCGGCGGCGCGCGAGCAGTTCCTGCAGATCATGCAGAATCAGACCGGCCGCATGGCGCGCCTGATCGATGACCTGTTGTCGCTGTCGCGGCTGGAGATGAAACCCTATCTAAAGCCGGGAACCGAGGTCGATCTCCGCCAGACGCTCGACAGCGTCATCGATTCGCTCGGGCCGCTTGCCAGGGAAAACGGCGTTGCCATTGAGCGGGATTTCGAGAAAGGACCGCTCGATGTGCCCGGGGATCGCGACGAACTTTTCCAGGTCTTCGAAAATCTGCTGGAAAACGCCTGCAAATACGGACAATCGGGTGGACGTGTCGTGGTGACGATTGCTCACAGCGATGACGGTCCCGAACCGGGCATCGACGTCACCATCCGGGACTTCGGTCCCGGCATTCCCGAGGAGCACATCCCGCGCATCACCGAGCGCTTCTACCGCGTCGATGTCGAAAACAGCCGGACCCAGAAAGGCACCGGCCTTGGCCTCTCGATCGTCAAACATATCCTGACGCGCCACAACGCCAGACTCTCGATCAAGTCCGAGGTCGGCAAGGGCGCAGCCTTCTCGGTTCATTTGCCGGCGCATTAGCGCCGCACTACGTATTAAGGGGCTTTTTCTTTTTTCTGTCATCCGGCTAGCGTATCAGCGGGGATTCGAGGAAACGACTCACTCTGGAAGGCATTTCCATGCAGTCCGTGCACATCGTAAGCGCCTATGACGAGGAGCTGAAATATCTGTCAAAGCGCATCGCCGCGATGGGCGGGCATGCCGAACGTATGGTCGAACAGGCGATTGCGGCGCTGGTCAACGCCGACCCCGGCCTTGCCCAGAAGGTCATCCGTGATGATCTCGTTCTGGACGAAGGGCAGCGCGAGATCGACGACAAGGCGATCGTCATCATTGCCAAGCGCCAGCCGATGGCGACGGATTTGCGCGAGATCGTCGGCGCGATCCGCATCTCGGCGGATCTCGAACGGGTCGGCGACCTCGGCAAGAATGTCGCCAAGCGCGTGGTTGCCGTCACAGAAGGACGCCAGCCGACCAGCCTGTTCCGCGGCATCGAGGCGTTGGCCGACCTAGCGTTGACGCAGCTCAAGGAAGTGCTCGACGTCTACGCGTCGCGCTCGGTGGAAAAGATCGTCTTCGTGCGTGATCGCGACGATCAGATCGACGCCGTGTACACCTCGCTGTTTCGCGAATTGCTGACCTACATGATGGAAGATCCGCGCAACATCACGCCTTGCACGCACCTGCTGTTTTGCGCCAAGAACATCGAGCGGATCGGCGACCACGCCACCAATATCGCCGAGACGATCTACTACATCGTCACCGGCGATCAGATGCCGGCCGAGCGGCCGAAGGACGACAAGACAGACAAGATTGTTCTCCCGGGAGCGCTACCCGCGAAATGAACCGCCAAAGCGAGAAGATCCCGTCTGAACTCATCTCGCTCGGCCTCTCGAACGCTTTATGAAACTGCGCTAAACTATCCGGACGTTAAGCTTCTCAGTTCCCTAGTGAAGGCCATGCTTTCAGGAGGCTGCGATGGAATATGTTCGGGAGTTCATGCCTGCGCCGCCGACGTCCAGCATTATCGCTTCCGGCGTCTACACGGCCGGCCGGCGTATCGCCGACATTCCGATCGAGGAAGCTGGCGAATGGGCAAAGAAGCCAGGCCATGTCGTCTGGATCGGCCTGCTGGAGCCCGACCGCAATCTGTTGCTTCGCGTCCAGGCGCAATTCCATCTGCATGATCTGGCGATCGAGGACGCGGAGCATCCGCATCAGCGGCCCAAGATCGAGCAATATGGCGACGCCTTGTTCATTGTTGCCCGCACGGCTCAATTGATCGACGGTCGTGTCACCTTCGGCGAAACCCATCTGTTCGTCGGTGCCGGCTACATCGTCAGCGTCAGGCACGGTCCATCAACCTCTTATGCCGCCGTTCGTCAGCACTGGGAAAGCTGCCCGCATTCGCTGGCCAAGGGCGAGGATTTCGTCCTCTATGCCATTCTCGATTTCATCGTCGATAACTACATGCCGGTGCTCGAGCAGATCGAGGATGAGGTCGAGGCGATCGAGGACAAGGTTCTGCTGAAACCTATGGCCGGCTCCGACATAGAACGGCTTTACATGCTGCGCCGCGACCTGTTGCGCCTGCGCAATGCGGCACTGCCGCTGGTGGAAGTCTGCCGCCGGCTGACCAGCGCCGACCTGCCGCAGATCCATGCGGCCATGCACCCGCTGTTCCGCGACGTCACGGACCACATCCGCACCGTCCAGGAGAAGATCGACAGCTTGCGGGAGGTTCTCGCCTTTGCCTTCGAGGCGAGCCTTCTGGTTGGTCAGAGCCAGGAAACGGCGATCACCAAGAAGCTTGCCTCATGGGCTGCCATCCTGGCGGTGCCGACGGCGCTCGCCGGCATCTACGGCATGAATTTCAACGACATGCCGGAACTGAGGATGGAATATGGCTATCCGATCGTGCTGGGAGCGATTGTTTTGGTCTGCTCGGTTCTCTACTGGCGCTTCCGCAAGAGCGGCTGGCTGTGAAAGAGAGCGAATAGGAAATAGCGAGTAGCGAATAGGTGAAAATGAAGCTGCTTCCTCGCGGAGGCTCAATCCGTTTCTATTCGCTATTCGCTATTCGCTCAGCGACTGCGGCGCCGCTCCGAGGCCGGCTGGAACGCTATGCGGGAGTGATACTTGCAATAGGGTCCGGTTTCGGCCGCGTCGTTGCCGCAGAAATGGAATTCTTCCGAAAGCGGATCGCCATTCGGCCATTTGCATGTCCGCTCGGTCAACTCGACGAGTTGCAGATGCCGCGAGATCGGCACAACGACGTTCTCGACCGGACGGACGTAATGACGCGTCATCGGTACGGCGTCGAATTGCGCCTGCAGCGCGGTCGCGCCGATCGACGTGGTGATATGCCGCGCTGTGCTTGCCGCCCGCGACACCGATTTCTGGACGGTTGATCCCTGCACGCTCTTCTTCTGGCGTGCCGGCGTGGCGGTCGAGCGTCCGCGGCCCGACAGTTTCAGCCGATGCACCTTGCCGATGACAGCATTGCGGCTGACACCCCCGAGCTGTGCGGCGATCTGGCTGGCGCTCAGTCCCTCCGACCACAATTTTCTAAGAAGTTCGACCCGCTCGTCAGTCCAATTCATGAGACCGCGCTCCTGCTGAAATGTGCGGCGATCGGAATCCTTCCACGATCCGGCTTTCGCCGGGCAGACACCACATATATCGGGTGATTAGGTCCGCCGCACGAAATCTAGTTATTTCTCGACTACAATTACCTTATGCGCTGACTCGGTGACAAGAGTCCGAGGGCCAACACGAATCGGTTTTTTCGGTTTTCCCCAACTTGCCCGGTCGCTTATGAGCCGGCGCCTCGCTGGAGGGCTTGCCGCGCGTCATTGCGCGACGTTTTCGTTGACTTCATGGCCGAAAAACACGATAAGCCGCAAAGGCCGCCGCTTTGGCGGCTTTTTTGATTTTCCGGTACCGGAGACGCATATAATGAGCGGTTCGGCGCTTTTCGAGACCTTTACCCGCGCACCCCTGGCCTTCGACCATGGGGAAGGCACTTGGCTGGTCACCGACAAGGGCGAGCGATATCTCGATTTTGGCGGCGGCGTCGCCGTGAATTCGCTTGGGCACAGCCATCCGCATCTGGTCTCGGCACTCACCGAGCAGGCGGCTAAGGTCTGGCATGTCTCCAACCTCTACGAGATTCCGGGGCAGAGCCGTCTGGGCGAGCGGTTGGCCGACGCCACCTTCGCCGACAAGGTGTTCTTCACCAATTCCGGCGCCGAGGCGCTGGAATGCGCCATCAAGACGGCTCGGCGCTACCACTTCGTCAAGGGCCATCCCGAGCGCTTTCGCATCATCACCTTCGAAGGCGCCTTTCATGGCCGCACGCTGGCGACCATCGCCGCCGGCGGCCAGTATAAATACTTGGAAGGTTTCGGACCCAAGGTCGAAGGCTTCGACCAGGTCGGCTTCGACGACATCGACGCCGCCGAAAAGGCGATCACATCAGAGACCGCCGCGATCCTGATCGAGCCGGTGCAGGGCGAGGGTGGCATCCGCCCGGTGCCGACGCAGTCGCTGAAACGGCTGAGGCAGCTCTGCGAGCAGCATGGCCTGCTCCTGATCTTCGACGAGGTCCAGTGCGGCATCGGCCGCACCGGTAAGCTGTTCGCGCATGAATGGGCTGGCGTCACGCCCGACATCATGGCGGTCGCCAAGGGCATCGGCGGCGGCTTCCCGATGGGCGCCTGCCTCGCCACCGACGAGGCGGCCGTCGGCATGACGGCCGGCGTGCACGGCACCACTTTCGGCGGCAACCCGCTGGCGATGGCGGTCGGCAACGCCGTGCTCGACGTGGTGCTGGAAGACGGCTTCCTGGAGGATGTCCAGCGCAAGGCGTTGCTGCTGAAGCAGGGGCTGGCGAGTGTCGCCGACGAATTTCCTGATATCATCGAAGACATCAGAGGCACCGGCCTGATGCTCGGCTTGAAATGCGCCGCACCCAACACCAAGGTGAACATGGCGTTGCGCGACCAGCATCTGCTGGCGGTTCCGGCCGGCGACAACGTCCTTCGCCTGCTGCCGCCGCTCACCGTCACCGATGCCGAGATCCACGAGGCGCTCGACCGCATCCGCGCCGGCGCCCGGGGCCTGGCCGACGCCATCGCCGCGGCTGCCGCGAAGTAACAGTCGAAAGACCCCAAATGAGCCTTCGCCATTTCACCGATCTTTCCGCCGTTTCTGAGGGCGATCTGCGCTTCATGCTGGACGATGCCGTCGTGCGAAAGGCAAGGCTCAAGGCCGGCGAGCGGACGAAACCGCTCGAAGGCAAGGTGCTGGCGATGATCTTCGACAAGCCGTCGACGCGCACGCGCGTGTCCTTCGACGTCGGCATGCGCCAGCTCGGCGGCGAGACCATCATGCTGACCGGCACCGAGATGCAGCTCGGCCGCTCCGAAACCATCGCCGACACGGCCAAGGTGCTGTCGCGCTATGTCGATGCGATCATGATCCGTACCACATCGCATGACCGGCTGCTGGAGCTGACCGAGAACGCCACCGTTCCCGTCATCAACGGGCTGACCGACGATACCCATCCCTGCCAGCTGATGGCCGACATCATGACCTTCGAGGAACATCGCGGTCCGGTCGCCGGCAAGACCATCGCGTGGACCGGAGACGGCAACAACGTGCTGCATTCGCTTCTGGAAGCCTCGGCGCGGTTCCGCTTCAACCTCAACGTTGCCGTGCCGGAAGGCAGCGAGCCGGCGCAGAAGCATGTCGACTGGTCGACGGCGCATGGCGGCAAGTTGAATTTCACCCGCTCGCCCGAGGAGGCGGTCCACGAGGCCGACTGCGTCGTCACCGACTGCTGGGTGTCGATGGGCCAGGAGCACCGTGCCCGCGGCCACAATGTCTTCTCACCCTATCAGGTCAACGCGGCGCTGATGGCGAAGGCAAAGCCCGACGCATTGTTCATGCACTGCCTGCCGGCGCATCGCGGCGAGGAGGTCACCGACGAGGTCATCGACGGGCCGCATTCGGTGGTGTTCGACGAGGCCGAGAACCGGCTCCACGCCCAGAAGGCGGTTCTGGCCTGGTGCCTCGGCGCTTGATCCGGGCCACCTTGATCCGGGCCACCTTGATCCGGCCCACCTTGATCCGGCCCACCTTGATCCGGCAATGTGTGGTGCCTATCTCAGGCGCATCACGCAAATCGAGCGCGTTTCGACGCATGCGCCCCGGAGGGCGGCATGGCCGCGCCCCGGAGCTTTGTTATGTTGGAAACTCATCAATTGGCTGAACATCAACCCAAACTCGGCGAGTTCGGCTATGCCGGCGACGATCATGTCGTGCCCTTCGAGGTCGGCCCGCTCGACGTGCGTGGCCGCACCGTCCAGCTCGGGCCGATGCTCGACGCGATCCTCAGCCGTCATGACTATCCCGAGCCGGTCGCCCGCCTGCTGGCGGAAGCCTGCGTGCTGACGGTGCTGCTCGGCACCTCGCTCAAATTCGAGGGCAAGTTCATCCTGCAGACCCGCACCGACGGGCCGGTCGACATGCTGGTTGCGGATTTTTCCACGCCGCAGGCTCTGCGCGCCTATGCGCGCTTTGATGCCGACCGGCTGGAAGCGCTGACGTCTGCCGGCGAGACCTCGCAGCAGACGCTGCTCGGCAGCGGTGTCCTGGCCCTGACCATCGACCAGGGCGCCCACACGCAACGCTATCAGGGCATCGTCCAGCTCGACGGCGAGACGCTGGAGGAGGCCGCGCGCACCTATTTCCGTCAGTCGGAGCAGATCCCGACCGATCTCAGGCTCTCGGTGGCCAAGCTGTTGACGCCCGGCGTCGGCGGTGCCCGCGAGCAATGGCGTGCCGGTGGCATTCTGGCGCAATTCCTGCCGCAATCGCCCGAACGCATGCGCGTGCCCGACCTTCCGGGCGGCGACGGCGATCCGCGTGAGGAGATCCACGATCCGGCCGACAATTCCTGGCAGGAACTGCTGGCGTTGCTTGGAACGATCGAGCCGACGGAGTTGATCGATCCGACGATCGGCGCCGAGCGCTTGCTTTACCGGCTGTTCCACGAGCACGGCGTCCATGTCTTCGGCGGCGTGCCGGTCGCCGACCAGTGCTCATGCTCCAAGGAGAAGATCCGCGGCATCCTCGAAGGCTTCTCCGCCGACGAGATCAGGGACAGCACCGAGGATGGCGGCATTCACGTCGCCTGCGAATTCTGCTCGAAGCAATATGACTTCGATCCGGCGGAGTTCGGCTCGGCACAGTAAAGTGGATAGCGTTGGCGCTGCCCCTCACCCTCACCCTCTCCCCATAAGGACGGGGAGAGGGGGCGCTGGAGCTTGTCCCTTCTCCCCGTCCTTTACGGGGAGAGGGTGCCGGCAGGCGGATGAGGGGCGGCGCGAACGGCCGATGCTTTCTCTCTCAGTTCACCGTCCGCCGTGTGCCCGGCAAGTCGAGCGAAAAGGCGGGGATGGCGATATCAAACGTCTCGCCCCGCTTGTTGCGCATCGTGTAGTGGCCGACCATGATGCCGGACGGCGTCGAGAGCGGGCAGCCGGATGTATATTGATAACTGTCGCCGGGGTTGAGTTCGGGCTGGTCGCCGACAACACCGGCGCCGCGCACTTCCTCGACCCGGCCGGTGCCGTCGGTGATGTGCCAGTAGCGTGACAGAAGCTGCACGAATTCATCCGACTGATTGTCGATGGTAACCTGGTAGCCCCAGACATAGCGGTTCTCCGACGGATCGGAGCGATCCTCCAGATAGAACGGCCTGACCTGTACTTCGATGTTGCGCGTAACGGCGCTGTACATAGACTACTCCACAATATGTAGACGGAACTTTCGACGCTCTCCGTGATTTGGTCAACCGGGTGCTTTCTGGCGTTGTCCGACTCCTTTGAGCGCAGGTGCCGAAGAACAATGTCATTTAAGTGACACATGACAATGATGGTGTGCAGGGCCGGGCGACTCAGCATTCTGTCGAACTGTTGAAAACGGCTTCCATGCGGCCGGTTTTTCTGGAGTGACCAGATATCGATGGAACTGACAGTCACAGCCGCCTTGCTTTCCACAGCTCTGCTCCTTGTCAATCTCGCCAGCATCCTGCTCGCTTCGTTGAAGCTGAAGCGGCCTGGCAGGATCGCGCCGCCAGCCGGCAAGGCGCCTGCGGTGTCGATCGTCGTGCCGTCGCGCGGCGTCGAGCCGTTTGCCGAGGAAACGCTCGAGCGCGTCTTCTCGCTCGACTGGCCGCGCTATGAGCTCATCTTCTGCGTCGCCCATGCCGACGACCCGGTGGTCAGGCCGATCACCGATGCGATCGCCCGCTTTCCGGCCGTGCCGGCCCGGCTGCTCGTCGGCGACGACCGCATCAGCGGCAATCCGAAACTCAACAATTGTGTGAAGGGCTGGGAGGCCGCGCGCCACCGCTGGGTCATCCTTGCCGATTCCAACGTCCTGATGCCGAGGGACTATGTCCAGCATCTGATGGCGGCGTGGCGGCCCGACACCGGCCTTGTCTGCTCGACGCCGATCGGCTCGCGGCCGGACGGGTTCTGGGCGGAGGTCGAATGCGCATTCCTCAACACGCTACAGGCGCGCTGGCAATATGCCGGCGAGGCGATCGGCCTCGGTTTTGCCCAGGGCAAGAGCATGTTGTGGGACAAGCCCATGCTCGACGCCAATGGCGGCATCCGTGCGCTTGCCGCCGAGATCGCCGAGGACGCCGCCGCGACCAAGCTGGTCAACGGGCTCGGACTGCGCGTCAATCTCGTCGCCTCGCCCTTTGAGCAGCCGCTCGGTTTGCGCACTCTCGGCGAAATCTGGTCGCGCCAGGCCCGCTGGGCACGCCTGCGCCGCGTCACCTTCCCCCTGTTCTTCGCGCCCGAGATACTGATCGGCGCGGCGATGCCGCTGGCGCTTGCGCTGATTGCGGCGGCCAGCGCCGGCTTCAGCCTGTCGGCAACCGCCATCGCCGTGCTGGTAGCCGCGTATCTGCCGGAATGCGCTCTCGCCTCGGCTAAGGGCTGGCACCTGTCGCTGCGCATGATCCCGGCGATGGTTGCGCGGGACGTGATGCTTCCCGCCATTTGGGCGCGAGGCTGGCTCAGCGGTGCCGTCGACTGGCGCGGCAACACGATGACCATCCACACCAGCGCCGCTGCGGAATTGGAAGAGACCCCGTCGGGCGCCTGACAGCACCTGCTTTTGACGATGCGAGCAAAGCCGCCCCGGTGCGTATCCCTATCTGGCGGCTTTCAATGCCTGCTCGATGTCTTCGAGCAGGTCGTCGGCGTCCTCCAGGCCGACAGACAGCCTGAGCGTGCCCGGCCCGATGCCGAGTTCGGCGCGCGCCTCGTCGCTCAGATTCTTGTGCGTCGTCGTCGCCGGGTGAGTGATCAGGCTCTTGGCGTCGCCGAGATTGTTGGAGATCAGCACGATATCGAGCGCGTTCTGGAAGGCGAAGGCCGCCTGCTTGCCGCCCTTGACGTCGAGGCAGATCAGCGTCGAGCCGCCCGACATCTGCTTTTTGACGATCGCCGCCTGCGGGTGGTCGGCGCGGCCCGGATAGATGACACGGGCAATCTCTGATCGCTCGGCAAGGAAATCTGCGATCCGGCCGGCACTTTCCGTCTGCTGGCGCACGCGCAGCGGCAGCGTCTCCAGGCCCTTCAGCAGCGTCCAGGCGTTGAAGGGCGACAGGCTCGGACCGGTGTGGCGGAAATAGTCGTGCAGGTTCTCATCGATCCACTTCTTGTCCGACAGGATGACGCCGCCGAGGCAGCGGCCCTGGCCGTCGATGTGCTTGGTCGCCGAATAGACGACGATATGGGCGCCGAGCTGCAAGGGCTTCTGCTGCAACGGCGTGGCAAAGACATTGTCGACGATCAGCCGCGCGCCGATCGAATTGGCAAGCGAGGCAACGGCTGCGATGTCGACGACTTCCAGCGTCGGATTGGTTGGGCTTTCAAGAAAGAACAGCTTGGTGTTCGGCCTGACCGCCTTTTCCCAATTGGCGATTTCGGTGCCGTCGACCAGCGTCGCCTCGATGCCGTATTTCGGCGCCAGCGTCTCGACCACCCAGCGGCAGGAGCCAAACAGCGCGCGCGCCGCCACGATATGATCGCCGGCCTTGGCGCTGCACAAAAGTGCTGCGGTGACCGCCGCCATGCCGGATGCTGTGGCGCGTGCATCTTCGGCACCTTCCAGTGCGCACATGCGCTTCTCGAACATGTCGACCGTCGGGTTGGCATAGCGCGAATAGATGAAGCCCGGTTCCTCGCCCTTGAAGCGCGCTTCCGCCGCCTGCGCGGTGTCGTAGACATAGCCCTGGGTGAGGTACATCGCCTCGGAGGTCTCGCCGAAGCCGGAACGCAAGGTCCCGCTATGCACGAGTGCTGTCTGAGGTTTCCAGTTGCGCTTCTTGCTTGTCATCACTTTTGTTCCAGACACAAAAAAACCGGTCGCGAAAGTCGCAACCGGTCCATACGGCCTTGCGGCCCGACGGTCCTTTAGCGACTTGTTTAACGTGGCTGCAAGCCGACCGGCCAAATCACCACGGGATAACGACCCTTTAGACCCGCGCCGCGCTTGCGTCAATTGCCGGCATGATTAAGAGGTTTGTACCAGCAGGTTCCGCGGCAAGGACCTGCGGCAAACGATACGTTGCCCGGCCTTCGAGCGGAGCCAGACTTTGCGGCAGACAGGCATTCTTCCCGATCAGGATATTTCCGCGCTGTTCCAGTCGGGCGCGCTGACGTCGCTACGCGCGCTCGATGCCGACCAGGTCCAGCCGGCCAGTCTCGACCTCAGGCTTGGCGACAAGGCCTGGCGGGTGCGCGCCTCCTTCCTGCCCGGCCCGAACCATAGGGTCGACGAAAAACTCGACCGCCTGAAGCTGCACGAAATCAATCTCGCCGACGGCGCGGTGCTGGAGACGGGCTGCGTCTATATCGTGCCGCTGCTGGAGAGCCTGGCGCTTCCGGCAAACATTTCGGCCTCGGCCAACCCGAAGAGCTCGACCGGACGGCTCGACATCTTCACCCGCGTGATGACCGATCGCGGCCACGAGTTCGACAAGATCGCTGCCGGTTACAACGGCCCGCTCTATCTGGAAGTCAGCCCGCGCACCTTTCCGATCGTCGTCCGCACCGGCTCGCGGCTGTCGCAGATCAGGTTCCGCACCGGCAATGCGCTTTTGTCTGAAAGCGAGCTCAACGACTTGCACCGCGCCGAGACGCTCGTCGCCACCGAGCCACCGAACATTTCCGGCGGCGGCATCGCGCTGTCGATCGATCTCGATGGCGATAAGGATGGCCTGGTCGGTTACCGCGGCAAGCACCACACCGGCCTGGTCGATGTCGACAAGCGCGCCGCACAGGATGTTGTCGACTTCTGGGAGCCGCTCTACAAGAGCGGTGCCGGCGAATTGGTGCTCGATCCGGACGAATTCTATATCCTCGTCAGCCAGGAGGCGGTGCATGTGCCGCCGCTCTACGCCGCCGAGATGACGCCCTTCGATCCGCTGGTCGGCGAATTCCGTGTCCACTATGCCGGTTTCTTCGATCCGGGCTTTGGCCATTCGGCGGCCGGCGGCACCGGCAGCAGGGCGGTGCTCGAAGTGCGCAGCCACGAAGTGCCGTTCATCCTCGACCACGGTCAGATCGTCGGACGGCTGGTCTACGAGCACATGCTGAAGCGGCCGCAGGCGCTCTACGGCACAGATCTCGGCTCGAACTATCAGGCACAAGGCCTGAAACTGTCCAAGCATTTCCGCGCCGCGCGCTGATCGCCCATCACGATCAGACCGCGCTTGCCTGAACCCTGCGCGTCGTGCTTGGCTGTGCCCAGCCGTCAGGGTGGCTCTGAACCAAGGGAACAAAAAAATGCAGATTTCAAGATGGATCGCATCGGCAGCAACAGCCGCCATGCTGGTGATATCAGCCGGGTCCTTTTCGGCGCAAGCACAGGAAAAATTGAAGATCGCCACCGAAGGCGCCTATCCGCCGTTCAACACCATCACCGCGGATGGCAAGCTCGTCGGCTTCGATATCGACATCGCCGAGGCGCTTTGCGCTCAGATGAAGGTCGAATGCGAACTTGTCACGCAGGACTGGGACGGCATGATTCCGGCGCTCCAGGCCAGAAAGTTCGACGCCATCGTCGCGTCCATGAGCATCACCGAAGAGCGCAAGAAGCAGGTCTCCTTCACCAACAAATACTATACGACGCCGCTTTCGCTGGTGGCCTTGAAAGACAGCGATATTGCCTCGACCGAACCCGCCGCACTCGCCGGCAAGACGGTCGGCGCCCAGGCTTCGACCACCCAGGCCGACTATGCCCAGGATGTCTATGGCAAGGCCGGTGCCGAGGCGAAGCTCTATCCGACCCAGGAGGAGGCGGTTACCGACCTGATGAACGGCCGCCTCGATGCCGTCCTTTCAGACAAGTTCGTGCTGATGGACTGGATGAAGAAGTCGAGCGACGGCTGCTGCAAGATGGTCGGCGACGTCAAGGGCACTGAGACGGAAGCGGGCATCGCCGTGCGCCAGGAAGACAATGCGCTGCGCGAAAAGCTCAACGCCGCGATCGATGCAATCGTCGCCGACGGCACCTACAAGAAGATCCAGGCCAAATATTTCGACTTCGATATTTACTGAGGTAGGAACTGCCAATCTCCCCCCTTGAGGGGGAGATGGCCGGCAGGCCAGAGGGGGTCGGTCCGGCCGGGCTCGGCTCTTTATCGCAGACGCAGGGGGCTGGCGCTCTACGCGAGACGACCCCCTCTGTCGCCTTCGGCGACATCTCCCCCTCAAGGGGGGAGATCCCGCTACAGCGCCTTCACCGACACCTTCACCGGCTGCTCGATTTCAAGCGGGTTGCGCAGCGGCAGGCCAAAATCCTTGGCCTCGATCTCGAACACGTCGCCGGCCTCGGTCCTGACGCCGTCGGCGAAGGACAGCGTCGCGGTGCCGAACATGTGCACATGAACGTCGCCCGGCTGGCGGAAAGCCGAATATTTGAAGTGGTGATGTTCGAGATTGGCGATGGTGTGCGACATGTTCGCCTCGCCTGACAGGAACGGCTTTTCCCACAGCAGCTTGCCGTCGCGGACAATGCGTGAGGAACCCCTGATGTCGGACGGCAGGTCGCCGATCAGGATCTCCGGCCCGAACGAGGCGTTGCGCAGCTTGGAATGCGCGAGGAAAAGATAGTTCACACGCTCGGTGACGTGGTCGGAAAACTCGTTTGACAGCGTGAAGCCGACGCGGAACGGGGCACCGTCGTCGCCGATGACATAAATGCCGGCGATTTCCGGCTCCTCGCCGGCATCCTGGGCGAAGGCGGGCGACAGAAGTGCCGCACCGGGCGCCACCGCCATGGTGCCGTTGCCCTTGTAGAACCATTCCGGCTGCACGCCCGTCTGGCCGTTGGTCGGCTTGCCGCCCTCCAACCCCATGCGGAACATCTTCATGGAATCGGTGAGCTGCTCTTCGCCGCCGGTGCTGAGCTTCTTGTGCATGGCATCGCGGGTCGCGGCGGAGCCGAGATGCGTCAGCCCGGTGCCGGTGAGATGAAGATGCGCCGGATCCGGATGGTTGATCGGCGACAACAGCCGTCCCTTCTTGTAGGCGGCATCGAGGTCGACCGCTTCACCGAACCCCTTGCGCTCGATGAGGGCGGCGAGCCCGGTGCCGGTGCGCGCGGCCTCCATCGCCAGCGAATAGACGCTGCGGGCGCCGTTGATGATCCTGGTCTTGCCGCCGTTGCGGGCAACAACGCGGATGGTCTCCGCGTCGTCGAGGATCTGGGAAATCAGCATGATGTGCCCTCTCTATTGTCTTGGCCCGGCCGCCCATCTGGCAAACCCTGACCTGCGCGGCTCGGAACCAATCCGTGCCACGGGTGAAATTCTTCGTCCGGATTGCGCTCGCTGGCCTGGTCTCTCAGGAGACTTCTTCGCACCGGCCTCTTGCCGGCAGCCGCGATGTGACCCGTATGGTTTCCTCGTCCGGCCAGGTTTCTCCCGGCTCAAGCCTTGTTCTTGTTGTAGACGTCGAAGACCACGGCGCCGAGCAGCACCAGGCCTTTCACCACCTGTTGCCAATCGACATTGACGCCCATGATCGACATGCCGTTGTTCATCACGCCCATGATGAAGCCGCCGACCACCGCGCCAATAACCTGGCCGACGCCGCCCATCGCCGAAGCGCCGCCGATGAACACGGCGGCGATCACGTCGAGCTCGCTGCCGAGGCCCGCCGCCGGCACCGCCTGGCCAAGGCGCGCCGCAATGATCAGCCCGCCGAGCGCCGAGAGCACGCCCATATTGATGAACACCATCAGGGTCAGCCGCTCGGTCTTGATACCCGATAGCTGCGCCGCCTTGGCATTGCCGCCCATTGCGTAGATACGACGGCCGACCGTCATGCGTTTGGTGACGAAGACGAACAGCGCGATCAGCACGCCCATCACCACGAGAACGATTGGCAGACCTCTGTAGGTGGCGAATTGGTAGACCAGGAACAGCGTCAGGGCGCTGATCACCAGGGTCTTGACGACAAACAGCGGGAAGGGCTCGGCTTCATAGCCATGCCGCTCTCGGCTGCGCCGCGCCCTGAGCCCGAGATAGGCATAGGCGAGCACAGCGACGAGGCCGATCACGATCGTCGTCATGTGCAGCGTCAGCCCGCTGCCGACGATGGTCTTGCCAGCGGCGTTCACGACCGGCGGGATCAGCGTCAACGAGCCGATCACGTCCGGAATGAAGCCGGAACTTAGCGCCTTGAAGCCGACCGGAAGCGGCCCCACGGAAGACCCGCCACCCAGCAGCGCCTGGCAGATGCCGCGGAAGATCAGCATCCCCGCCAGGGTGACGATGAAGCTTGGTATTCGGTGATAGGCAATCCAGTAGCCTTGTGCCGCGCCGATTGCGCCACCGACGATCAGGCAGATGATCGACACCACCAGCGGATTGCTGAAAGGGCCGAGAGGCCAGATGACCATCATCATCGCTGCCAGCGCGCCGATGAAACCGGCGACGGAGCCGACGCTGAGATCGATATGGCCGGAGACGATCACCAGCAGCATGCCCAGCGCCATCACGATGATGAAGCTGTTCTGCTGCACCAGGTTACTCAGGTTCACCGGTTTGAACAGCGTTCCGGACGTCGTGAACTGGAAGAACACCATGATGAGGATCAGCGCCAGGATCAGGCCGTATTCGCGCAGGTTGGTGACCAGCGCCGAGACGGCAACGCGCGGCCCCTGCTGCACATCTTCGGCGACGCCGCTTTTCGGCACGGGAGCGCTTTCGGTGCTCATGATGCTTTTCCTTCTCCGCGAACGATGGCGCGCATGATCTTTTCCTGGCTGGCATCGCTCGCCGCCATTTCGCCGACGATACGCCCTTCGTTCATGACATAGATGCGGTCGGTGATGCCGAGCAGTTCGGGCATTTCCGACGAGATGACGATGATCGCCTTACCCTCCGAGGCGAGACGCGCGATGATCGTATAGATTTCATACTTGGCGCCAACGTCGATGCCGCGCGTCGGCTCGTCGAGGATCAGCACTTCCGGATTGGCGAACAGCCACTTCGACAGCACCACCTTCTGTTGATTGCCGCCCGACAGGTTGCCGGTCATCTGATAGACGCTGGACGAGCGGATGTTGGTCTTGGCCTTGTAGTCGTTGGCTACCGCAAGCTCGCGCATATCGTCGATCACGCTATGGCGCGACACGCCGGGAAGATTGGCCAGCGTGATGTTGTGCTTGATATGATCGATTAGGTTGAGACCGTAGGTCTTGCGATCCTCGGTGACGTAAGCAATGCCATGTTCCACCGCCTTGCTGACAGAGGAGACATCGATGGGCTTGCCCTTGAGCAGCACTTCGCCCGTGATGCGGCGGCCATAGGAGCGGCCGAACAGGCTCATCGCGAATTCGGTGCGTCCAGCACCCATCAGCCCGGCGATACCCACCACCTCGCCCTTGCGGACGTTGATATCGATACCCTTGATCACCTGCCGCTCGGCATGGATCGGGTGATAGACCGACCAGTTCTTCACCTCGAGCACGGTCTCGCCAATCTCTGGCTCTCGCGGCGGGAACCGGTCGTCCAGCGAACGGCCGACCATCGAGGTGATGATGCGGTCTTCCGAGATGTCTTTCTTGGGCAGCGTCTCGATGGTGCGCCCGTCGCGGATGATCGTGACCTTGTCGGCGACCCGATTGATCTCGTTGAGCTTGTGCGAGATCAGGATCGAGGTGATGCCTTGCCGCTTGAATTCGAGGAGCAGATCGAGCAGCGCCTGGCTGTCCTTTTCGCTGAGCGATGCCGTCGGCTCGTCGAGAATGAGCAGCTTCACTTCCTTGCTGAGCGCCTTGGCGATCTCGACCAGCTGCTGCTTGCCGACGCCGATATTGGTAATCAGCGTCTTTGGGTCTTCCTTGAGGCCTACCTTCTTGAGCAGAGCGCCGGTGCGCGTCTCGTTGGCGTTCCAGTCGATGATGCCGAATCTGGCCTGCTCGTTGCCGAGAAAGATGTTTTCGGCGATCGACAGCATCGGCACCAGCGCGAGTTCTTGGTGGATGATGACGATGCCGCGGCGCTCGCTGTCGTGGATGCCTTTGAAATGGCACTCATCGCCGCGATAGATGATTTCGCCGTCATAGGTGCCGGATGGGTACACGCCCGAAAGCACCTTCATCAGCGTCGATTTGCCGGCGCCGTTCTCGCCGACCACGGCATGGATCTCGCCTTCCTCAACGCTGAGGTTGACATTCGACAGCGCCTTGACGCCGGGAAACGTCTTGGTGATGTCACGCATCTCCAAAATCGTCGAGGTCATCAGGAATTAAGCTCCTCCGAGATCGGCAAACATACCGGCCTCGCTGGTTAACGAAAAGGGGCCCTGCGTTGCGCAGGACCCCAGACTTTGCAACTGCGGTTACTTCAGCTCTTCGGCCTTGATGTAGCCGGAGTCGACCACGAGGGCCTGGTAGTTCGACTTGTCGACCTCATGCGGCGTCAGCAGGATCGAGGGGACGACCTTGACGTCGTTGTTGTAGGTCGTGGTGTCGAGGCCTTCCGGCTTGCCGCCCGAGAGCACCTTGTCGACGAGCTCGACCGTCGCCTTGGCGAGTTCGCGGGTATCCTTGAACACGGTCGAGTACTGCTCGCCGGCGATGATCGCCTTGACCGAAGCGGTCTCGGCGTCCTGGCCGGTGACGATTGGCCAGGGCTGGTCGGCCGTGCCGTAACCAACGGCGCGCAGCGAGGCGATGATGCCGCGCGACAGGCCGTCATACGGCGAGAGCACGCCATCGACGCGGCTGCCATCCGAGTAGTTGGCGGAGAGCAGATTGTCCATGCGGGCCTGGGCGGTCGCTGCCAGCCAGCGCAGCGTGCCGACCTTGTCCATGCCCATCTGGCCGGACTTCACGACGAGGGTCTTGTCGTCGATCAGCGGCTGCAGCACCGACATGGCGCCGTTGTAGAAGAAGAAGGCGTTGTTGTCGTCCGGCGAACCGCCGAACAGCTCGACGTTGAACGGACCCTTGTTTTCGGGATAGCCGAGGCCCTTGAGCAGCGATTTGGCCTGGATGACGCCGACGCCGAAATTGTCGAAGGTGGTGTAGTAGTCGACATTCGCGGTCTTCTTGATCAGGCGGTCATAGGCGACGACGACGACGCCGGCGTCAGCCGCCTTCTGCAGCGCGTCCGACATCGTGGTGCCGTCGATTGAGGCGATGATCAGCGCCTTCGGGCCTTTGGTGATTTCGTTTTCCAGCTGGCTGAGCTGATTGGGGATATCGTCCTGCGCATATTGCAGGTCGACAGTGTAGCCCAGAGCCTCGAGCTGGGACTTGACGGCGTCGCCGTCGTTGATCCAGCGCTGCGAGGTCTTTGTGGGCATCAGCACGCCGACGAGGCCTTCGCCTGCCTGCGCCGGGACCGTCATGGCCGCGATGCCAAGGGCCGCGACGGCGGCCAGTGTCTTGATGATCTTCACATTAACTCTCCCTGTTTGATGGACGCGCACCCTGGGTTTCGTGGGCCGCGCGATCGTGCAGGAGCGCCAAACGCGCCGCTGCCGTCATATCGATCTCCGGTATCCTCCCAATCGGCCCTGAGACTCTGGTTCCAGTCGATGCGATTTTTCTCGCTGGCGACGGTCAAGCTTCAGGACGCGCAAAGGGTGTGGCTCTTTGCCATAACTGTCAAATGCGATCTTTGATGGTTGCTATACCGAAACTGATATATTGAAAGCCGACGAAGACCTGGCCGGATTGCCGGTGGCCACGAGCGGGACAGAAAAAGACGATGGCGGCGCTGCGGAATCCTGATGGACTTTCAGCCGGTTACGAAGAACCCCCCGGCGACGGAGAGATCCTGCTGCGCAGCGGCCTCAGCCTGCGCCACATGCGCATGATCGCAGCCCTTGACGACCATGGCCGGGTCAGCGCGGCAGCCCAGGTCATGAACATTTCGCAGCCCGCCGCCTCACGGATGATCGCCGAGATGGAGGCAGTGCTCGACGTCAAGCTGTGCGAAAGGCTGCCGCGCGGCATCACGCTGACGCCCTATGGCAAGGCATTGGCGAGGCGCGCGCGCTCGATCCTGCTCGAGATGCGTGAGGTCGACCGCGAGATATCCGAGCTCAAGGCGGGCAAGGGCGGCTCGGTGTTCCTGGGCGCGGTGACGGCCCCTGCGATCGAGCTCGCCGTGCCGGCGATCCGCGAAATCCGGCGCATCTATCCGCGTATCGAGATCACCATGCAGGTCGAGACCTCCAATGTGCTGGCGCGCGAGCTGATCGCCACGCGTCACGATTTCATCATCGCGCGCATCCCCGACGACCTCAATCCACGGCTGTTCGAGGCCCGCGTCATCGGTGTTGAAAAAGCCTGCCTGATCGTGCGCCGCGGCCACCCGCTCGCCAAGGGCAAGGCGGTGCGGCTGGAGGAGACCGCTGCCTACGACTGGGTTTTCCAGTCGGGCGGCTCGCCACTGCGCCAAGCGATGGAAAGCAATTTCCTGAACCGCAACATCGCGCTGCCGGACCGCATCCTCAACACCAGTTCGCTGCTTCTGACCCTGGTCATGGTCGCGCAGTCGGACGCCATCGCGCCGGTGTCGATTCAGGTGGCGAAATTCATCCAGAATCCCGAGGGGCTGGCCGGCGCCATCGACGTCGTCCAGACCGAGTTCGACATCGAGGTCAGGCCCTACAGCCTGATCACCGTGAAGAATCGCGTGCTGTCGCCGGCAGCCAAGATGCTGCACGACTTTATCTTGAGGGAGGTGGGTTGAGAGAGAGGTGGGCTGACGGCTGGAGCGGGTAGCGGGAATCGAACCCGCGCGTTCAGCTTGGGAAGCTGACAAGCTACCATTACATCATACCCGCGCAGCAGCCTCGTTACCACGCAATCCGGCGTTCGGGCAATCGTTAAGCGCGCATTCGAGCTTTGCCCGCCGCCAGCCGCTACTTCGTCGTGGCAAGGGCATCGTCTACCGCAAACACCGGCCAGTATTTCGCAATGGCCCGCGTGGCCCCTATCGAGGAGAAATGGCCATAGTCGAAATAGAGAAACTGGCCTGCGTCGGCGTAGGAGCAGCGTCCTGCGCTACAGAGGAATTCGAGCGGATCGATGAAGGTGGCGCCTTTGGTAAATGAGCGCACGCGGTTGTTGATGTCGGGATCCATGGCCATCGGCCAGGACGTATCACTGAGATTTCCGCGCCTTGCGAAGAATGCGATTTTCCGAACGTCGGTTATGAACTGCGGAGACTGGCCGATGACAAACACGCGCACACCCAGGCCATGAAGCGTATCGATCGTTTGCTGGAGACCGTCGAAACTCCTGGCCTCATAGTCGGTCCACCGGCCGCTGAGTACAACCGTCTTGATGCCGGCGTCCTGGATGACTTTCAGGGCCTGCTGATTGAACCGCATGCAATCCGGGCGTGCATAGGAGAAGTAAGAGAGGATTGGTGGACAGCCTGCGTATGTGTATTCGACGACGTTGGCCTGAAGCTGATTTATGTTGGCCTCCAGGCCCGAAACATAGTGGGCGGCAAACGAGTCGCCCCACAACAAAACGGTTGTAGGGAAGCCGCGAGTGCGTGTGCAGTCCTTGATGTTCCAGCTTTCGATCCGGCTGGAGCCCTCGTTGAAACAGGTGCCCTTGAGCCAGTCCCCGACAGGGATCCGCTGTTGGGCATAGTCCGGAAACCGTTGCGGAAAACCGTTGCCGAGCGCCCCGGTCGCCCCGCCAACGCAAAGAAGAGCGATCGCGCCGGCTGAAAAGGCGAAGATGGGCATCGGGGCGGTGAAGCTCCTTTTCTGCCGAAACGGCTGCTCGATATACTTCCAGGAGAATGCAGCCAATGCGAAGCTTGCGACCGTCATCGCAACGGTCATCGACGGGTCGAGTTTTTGCAATGAAAGATAGTGCGCGAACGCATTGATCGGCCAGTGAACAAGATACAGCGAATACGAGATGAGACCGATCCAGACCAGCGGTCGGACTTCGAGTATGCGGCTAGCGATCGTCGAGGGGCTGTTTTGGCCGACATAGATGAGGAGTGCCGTTCCGAGGCACGGATACAAAGCGTTGTAGCCCGGGAACGGGTCGCTCTCCGAAATCGCGAAGAACCCGATGGCGAGAAGGCCAAATCCGGCCAGCCCCACCAGTTCCATAAGAAATCGATTGCTCAACGGCGGGGGCCGTTTCAGCATGAGCACAGCGCCCAGCATGAGTTCCCAGACCCGTGTCGGCAGCAGGTAGAATCCCGCGCTTGGCGCCAGCCATGTCGCCATCACCGCCAGCACGAAGCTGCCGAGTATGATCGGCAGGAGTGCTGTCAGCCAGCGCTTCGCAAAATAGCGATAGATCAGGAACATCAGGATTGGGGCAAAGATATAGTACTGCTCCTCGACCGAAAGCGACCACGTATGCAGCAGCGGTCGGAGCTCGGCATCGATGGAGAAGTAATTTGACGTTTTCCAAAAATAGATGTTCGACCAGAAAGTCGAGGCCGCTATGACGCTGAGACTGAATTCATGCAGATCTGACGGCAGAAGAATGAACAATGCCGCAATACAGGTGAGAAGCGTGACAAAGATCAGAGCCGGCAGAATGCGCCGGGCACGGCGCCAGTAGAAGCTGACGATCGAAAATTGGCCGCGTTCAAGGTCGTCCAGAAGACTTCCGGTGATCAGGTAGCCGGATATGACGAAGAAGATATCGACGCCGGTAAAGCCGCCTGGAATTGCCGAGATTCCGAAATGGAAGAGTACAACCGGCAGCACCGCAACAGCCCTAAGGCCATCGATATCGCGCCTGTACTTCATTCAAGAAGCCCTGTGTTCGCAGGTCACGGCGAGACGGCGCAGTCCGTCCATAGTCGGGCGATGAGTCTGGCAGATCAATATCAACGGATTACCCTCTGTCCTCCAATTTTGCTGCGCTGCAACATAAGTGTCAAGGTCGGCGAGCAGACAATCCGCAAACCGCCGTGCGGAGCAACTGGATTCAGCGACCACCTTGATGCCAGCGCGGCAAGTGCGTATTTCTGAACCTGTACCCGAATCGGGTTAACCGAATCTGGAGACACGCCTTGTCCGCACTGACGCGCTTTCTCGGCGATACGCCGCTCCGGGTGCTTCTGAAGCTGCTGGTGGTATCGTTCCTCGTCGGCCTTGTCATGAACGCTTTCGGCTGGTCGCCGGTGGATGTGCTCTACGGCATCCGGAATTTCTTCGTCGATCTCTGGAATCTGGGCTTCCGCGCCATTGACCGTTTCCTCGGCTACATCCTGCTGGGCGCGGCGATCGTCATTCCGGCCTTCCTCCTGCTCAGGATCGCCAACTACCGGAAATAGGTATGGCCCCGAACCTGCGGTTCGGCAAGGATCATGCTCAATCGGTCAGGCCTCACGCGAAGCCTGATGCCACTTCGAACAGGATGGCATGGCGCGCGGCAAGCGCCGCCACGTCAGTCGAATAGCCGCCGCCGATAACGCCGCAGACCGGGATGCGGAGCGCGCGGAAATGACGGATCACCATGTCGTCACGGGCGCGCAGCCCCTCGTTCGACAGCGATAACCTGCCAAGCCGGTCATCGGCATGGACGTCGACCCCGGCATTGTAGAAAACGATGTCCCAGGGCGCTCTGGCGGTGAGTTCCGGCAGAATGCCGCCCAACCTTTCGAGATAGGCCGCATCGCCGGTGCCGTCGGGCAGGGCGACGTCGAGGTCGGAAGCGATCTTGCGCGCCGGATAGTTACGGTCGCCATGCATGGAAAAGGTGAACACGCGCCGTTCATCGCCCAGAATGTCCGCCGTGCCGTCGCCCTGATGGACGTCGAGATCGACGATCAGGATGTTGCGGGCGGCAGCTTCGGCGAGCAGCACCAGCGAAGCCACGGCAACATCGTTGAAGGTGCAGAAGCCGGCGCCTTGCGCGCGCCGCGCATGATGGCTGCCGCCGGCGGTGTTGCAGGCGATGCCGTTCAGCAACGCCAGCCGCGCCGCCAGCACCGTGCCGCCCGTTGCGAGCTGCGCCCTGAGCGAGACCCGCGGACTCACCGGAAAGCCGATCTCGCGCTCGATCTTTTCAGGCACTTCGCAGGCCAGCACCTGATCGACATACGAGGCGGCATGAGCAAGCTTCAGCCATGATGCTGGCGCCGGCCTAGGCATGCTGAGCGCCTCGGGCCCGGCAAGTCCGCGCGCTCTCAGGGCTTCCATCAGCAATGGGTATTTGCTCATCGGGAAGCGATGGTTGACGGCAAAACTGGCGTCGTAATCGGGATGATGAACGATCTGCAGTGGCATGAGCGGTCGGTGCGCCAGAAGCGGGTTTCGGTTGACCATGACGCGATGAAAGATTGCGCGGCGTCGGGAAACTGGGGCACATCGGCCATTCGAGCAAGCCGCAATGAGGGTCGGGTCCTGGATCAGGTGTCAGCAACGGCCAACAGACGGTCCTTTGTCGTCACCAACCGCTCGGTGCTCGCCATCGCGGTGCCGATGACGCTGGCCTATCTGACGACGCCGCTGCTCGGCATCGTCGACACCGCGGTGATCGGCCAGTTTGGCGACGCTGCCCTTCTCGGTGGCCTGGCGGCGGGTGCCCTGGTCTTCGACGTCGTCTTCACCTCGTTCAATTTCCTGCGCTCCGGCACCACGGGCCTCGTCGCCCAGGCTCTCGGCCGTGGCGACGAACTGGAGGAACAGGCGGTGTTCTGGCGTGCCGTGCTGATCGCGATCGTTGCCGGCATCGTGCTTGCCGCCCTTGCGCCACTGTTCGCCACCGCCGGACAGTGGTTCATGGATGCCGAGCCGCGCGTCAGCGAAGCGATGGCCGTCTATATCCGCATCAGGCTGCTCGCGGCACCGTTCTCGCTGATCAACTACGCCATCCTCGGCTATGTACTGGGGCGCGGCGAGGGCGGGCTGGGACTGATGCTGCAATTGGTGCTGAACGGCATCAACATCGCGCTCTGCATCCTGCTGGGGCTGGAGCTCGGCTGGGGCGTCGCCGGCGTCGCCTGGGCGACCGTCACCGGTGAATTCGTCGCCATGCTGCTCGGCCTGGCAATCGTCATCAGGCGTTTCTGGGCGGCACCCCGGCTGCCGCGCCATCGCGTCTTCGATCTGCCGGCATTCTTGCGTATGGCGTCGCTCAACCGTGACATCATGATCCGGTCGTTCTCGCTGCTCGCCGCCTTCGCGCTGTTCACCCGCCAGGGCGCACAATTCGGCACGGTGACACTGGCCGCCAATGCGGTGCTGATGAACTTCTTCCTTATCGCCGGCTATTTCCTCGACGGTTTCGCCACGGCAGCCGAACAGCTCGCCGGGCGGGCCATCGGCGCGCGTGCCGCCATGCAATTCCGGCAGGCGGTGCGGCTGACCCTGTTCTGGGGTTTCGGGCTGGCGGCCACGGCGACGCTTGTCCTTTTGCTGGGCGGTACCGATCTGATCGCACTGATCACGACGTCACAAGATGTTCGCGCCGTTGCCGACATCTATTTGCCTTGGGCGGCATTCACCGCGCTCAGCGGCGTGCTGGCGTTTCAGATGGATGGGGTCTTCATCGGTGCGACCTGGTCGCGCGATATGCGCAACATGATGCTCTTGTCGTTCCTCGTCTTCAGCGCCGCCCTGCTCATCCTGGCGCCGGCCTTTGGCAATCACGGCCTGTGGGCGGCGCTGCATGTCTTCCTGCTGGTGCGCGGCTTCAGCCTGCTTGCCATTTTGCGCTTGCGGCTGCGGACGGCGTTTTAGTCAGTGTCCTAGGTCAACTTTCGCGCAGGGTGGAAAGCGATCCTATTTTCCATAAGTTCTGGCGTCAGCGGATCGCTTGCACTTCCAGTCGATTTCGTTACGTTTTTTCGGCAGCTTGATGCAGCAATCGTTCTGGGGAAGCTTGTGCGAAGTTACCTGCCATATGTCTTAGGCGCAGCGCTGGGGCTGCTCGCTGCGTTCATTCTCTCCGCAATTTTTGGCGTCGGCGGAACTGCCCAGTTGCTTCTTTTTGGGTTGTTGCCTGCTATCGGCGGCGCCACCTGCGAGCGGATCGTCAGTCGCAATTGACCCTGGACGAATGAGCCAAAGGGGTCGTGAGCGGATGCATCTCGAACTATGACACTACGCTTTTTAGAGCATTTACAGTTGCTTCGACGCCCAGAAGTCGAGGCGGCTGTCACGCAGATCACGGACAGATTTGAGCCGCTCTTTTTTCACGAAGCGGACCATTCCGGAAAGAATGCGGCCCGGCAGTGCGGGCCCGGCATAGATCATGCCGGTATAGAGCTGGACGAGATCGGCGCCGGCGCGGATCTTTTCCAGCGCCGTCTCACTGGAATCGATACCGCCGACACCGATGATGGCGCGGTCCGGGCCAAGCAGTTTGCGCATCTTGGCCAATACGATGGTCGAGCGTTCGAATAACGGCTTTCCGGAAAGTCCTCCGGGCTCACCGGCAAGGCCGGCGCTGCGCAGGCCAGGCCGCGCAATCGTGGTGTTGGAGACGATGACGCCGTCAATTCGCTTCTCCGTGACCTCGGCGGCGATGTCCTCGAGCTCGGCCTCGACCAGGTCCGGCGCGATCTTGAGGAAGACCGGCGGCTGCGCGGCCGCTGCCGCCCGTGCGGCCATGACGCGCGACAAGAGCTCGCCGAGCTGCTGGCGCGCCTGCATGTTGCGCAGGCCGGGCGTGTTCGGCGAGGAGATGTTGACCGTCAGATAGGTCGCGTATGGCGCAAACCTGATAACGCCGCGTTCATAGTCACCGACGCGGTCGGCGCTGTCCTTGTTGGCGCCGATATTGACGCCGACGATGCCGGCACGGCCCTTGCGGGCGGCAAGCCGTTTCTCGGCGGCTTCGTGACCCTCATTGTTGAAGCCCAGCCGATTGATCACCGCTTCGTCCGATGTCAGCCGGAAAATGCGCGGCTTCGGGTTGCCGGCCTGCGGCAGCGGCGTGATCGTGCCGACCTCGGCAAAGCCGAAGCCGAGGCCAAGCAGGGCATCGGCAACCTCGGCGTTCTTGTCGTAGCCGGCAGCCATGCCGAGCGGATTGGGGAAATCGATGCCGCAGACGCTGACTTTCAGCCTGTCGTCGCGCACCGGTCGCCCGGCCACCGGCAGCCCGCATTTCAGCGCGGCGATCGACAGGCCGTGGGCGGCTTCCGGATCGAATGCGAACAGGAGCCTCTGGCCGAGCCGGTCGAGCACGCTCATTCGGCCTCCAGCGCCGGGAATTGGTGGAGGCCGTCGGTGCCCAGCGGCAATGGTTGCACCCAGGCGACGGCCTTCAGGTCGAGCGGGCCGTAAAGATGAGGGAACAGCGCACCGCCGCGCGAGACTTCGTATTTCAGCGCATCACCCAGTTTGGCTCCATCGATGGCGACCAGCAGCAGCCCCGTCTGGCCGGCGAAGTGTTTTGCAGCTGTTTCCCTCGCCTGCCCGGCGGTGGAAAAATGGATGAAGCCGTCGGCGACGTCGATCGGCGCACCGGTGAAGCGGCCATTTCTTTCGGCCTCGCGCCACAGCGGTTCGGGTACTATCTTGTAGATAATCTGAGACATGATTGCGCTATAGTCCGAACCAACCATGCGGGGAAGGGTGCGCCAGAGTTCTTCCCCATTTCCGGCGCAAACATGCGATAAATTGCGCTACTGGCCCATGGAGGACAATATGCGTCCGCAGCACGTCTTAATCCCCGCAGCGCTCGTCTCGCTCGTCGCGGCGTCGGCCTTTTCCGAGGAAGCGAACCGCTACCGGCTGGAAAAATCGGCCACCGGCTATGTCCGCATGGACACGCAGACCGGTGCGATGTCGATCTGCGAGGAGCGGGCCGGCCAGCTCGTCTGCAAGATGGCGGCCGATGAACGCGCCGCCTTCCAGGACGAGGTCGACCGGCTGCAAAATTCGGTGAAGGCGCTCGACGAGCGCGTCGTCAAGCTCGAGAACTCGCTGGCCGCCCGGTTTGAGTCGACGTTGCCCAGCGAAGAGGATTTCAACAAGACGATGAGCTACATGGAGCGCTTCCTGCGCGGCTTCATGGGTATCGTCAAGGACATGGAAAAGGACAGCGGCGAAGATGGCGCCAAACCCAATTCGCAAAAAACCTGAGCACCGGTCACCGGAAGAAACCCGGCGCATAGTCTTGCCGCTTGAAAATGGCTGATATCGCCGCATAATCGTCGACTGATCCCGTAAGAAGCAGACAATCATCAATGGGATTCGGGGAGGGCCATGTGCCGTCAGGCTACACTTTCGTCATCGCCGACGACCATCCGCTTTTTCGCGGCGCGCTGAGAGAGGCGCTTGCCGGCATCGGCAACGTCGCCGGCATTCACGAGGCCGGCGATTTCGAAAGCGCCAAGGCGCTGGTCGTAACCAATGAGGACGTCGATCTGGTGCTGCTCGACCTGTCGATGCCGGGCGCGAGCGGCCTTTCCGGTCTGATCTCGCTGCGCGGCATCCATCCGACGGTGCCGCTGGTGGTGGTATCGGCGCATGACGACCCGGTGACCATCAGGCGCGCGCTCGATCTCGGCGCTTCGGGGTTCATCTCCAAATCGGCTAGCATGGAGGAGATCCGCAGCGCTGTGCAGTCGGTGCTTGCCGGCGACATCGCCGCACCCACGGGCATCGATCTCGGTGTCGAGCGCGATCCCGAGATATCCGATCTGATCAAGCGGCTGCAAACGCTGACGCCGCAGCAGACGCGCGTGCTCGGCATGCTGGCCGAAGGACTGCTCAACAAGCAGATCGCTTACGAACTCGGTGTCTCCGAAGCGACGATAAAGGCGCATGTATCGGCCATTCTGCAGAAGCTTGGCGTCGACAGCCGCACCCAGGCGGTGATCCTGCTGTCCAAGATCGGCAGCGACCCGCTACCGGCAGCCATCTGACCTCGGCACCCGGGGGGTCAACAGAAAGCTGTGACCGTTACTCGGCCGCCGACGCCAGTGGCCTGACCCTGGCCATCATCGAGCGCAGCACCGCCGGTTTGAGCGGCTTGTTGATCACCGGCACGTCGAGCCTGGCGGCGCTGGCGCGCACCTCGCTGGAGCGGTCGGCGGTGACCAGCACCGCCGGCATGTCCTGGCCGTGGATCGCGCGCAGCTTAGCGATCATTTCGAGACCGGTCTCGCCGTCGAGATGGTAATCGGCAAGCACGATGTCGGGGCGTTGCTTGACCGATCCCTTGAGATCCCCCGAGCCGGAAAATGTGTCGACGCTGCAGCCCCAGCCTTCGAGCAGCAGCCGCATGCCGTCGAGGATGCGGGCGTCGTTGTCGATGCAGAGCACGCGGAGCCCGGCAAGCGAAGCCGCGGTGCGGACCGGCGCTTTCGCCGCGATCTCGCGGCGTGGCTCCTGCGCTGCCGCGACCGGCAGGATGACGGAAAAGCGCGTGCCTTTGCCCGGGTTCGAAAAGATCCGGATTTCGAGGCGCAAGACGCGAGCGATGCGGTCGACGATGGAGAGGCCGAGGCCGAGGCCTTCGGCCTCGCGCGCACCCTCGTCGAGCCGGGTGAACTCGCGAAAGACCGTGTTCAGCTTGTCGCCGGCAATGCCAATGCCGGTATCGATCACCTGTATCTCGACCAGTTCGCCGCGCCGCCGCACCCCGACCAGGACGTGGCCGCGGCGCGTGTATTTGACGGCGTTGGATACGAGGTTCTGGATCAGGCGGCGTAGGAGATTGCGATCCGTCATCACGCTGAGCGACGACGGCACGATCGTCAGGCCGAGCTTCCTCTCGGCGGCAAGCGGCTGGAAGTCGTTGCCGATCTGTCGCAGCAGCTCGTCCAGGCTGAAGACGGTGTCGTCCGGTTTCATCGCGCCGGCATCGAGACGCGAGATATCGAGCACCGCGCCGAGAATGGTCTCGACCGATTCCAGCGAGGATTCGATGTTGATCGCCGCCTTGCCGGCCCGCCCCTTGCCGGCCTTTTCGATCAGCGACGAGCAATAGAGGCGGGCGGCGTTCAGGGGCTGCAGGATGTCGTGGCCGGCGGCGGCAAGGAAGCGCGTCTTGCCGAGATTGGCCTCCTCGGCCAGCATCTGCGCCTGTGCCAGCTCCTCGTTGACGCGGGTCAGTTCGACGGTGCGATCCTTGACGCGCTGTTCCAGCGATTCATTGGCGCGCTTGAGCGCCAGATCCTGCTCGACGCGTCCGGAGATGTCGGCATAGGTGGCGACGATGCCGCCGTCCGGCATCGGATTGGAACGCAACTCCAGGATGCGGCCGCTGGTCTTCAGCTCCATCTGCCAGGGGCTGACGAAACTGGTGAGGCGGTTGAGCATCGCCACCCTCTGGTCGGCCGGAATGTCGCCGCGCTCGGCAAGGTAGCGCAGGATGCGATCGAGCGAGACGCCGACTTGGCCCATCTCGTCGGGCAGGTCGAACAGCGCCCGATACTGGCGGTTCCAGCAGATCAGCCGAAAATCCCTGTCGAAGACGGTGATGCCCTGTTCCATCTGGTCGAGCGCGATCTGCAACAGGTCACGATTGTGCTGCAGCGCTTCGGTGGCGTCGTCGAGCAGGCGGAAGGCATCCTTGGATTCGCGGTCGTTGCGGCGTAGCAGCAGCGACAGGATCAGCCGCGCCGAGGAGGAGCCGACCGCACTCGCCAGAAGCTGCTCGGAGAAACGGATGACGTCCATGCTGGCCTGCTCGTTGCCGTGCAACGAAACGCCATTGCTCTCTTCAAACGTCTGAAAGGACCGCTCGGTACGTTCGACGCCAAGATAACGCGCGATCGTGTCCTTGAGGCCATTGACGGTGACGGTGGTGCGGAAGCGGCGCAGGCTGGGCATCGGGCTCGCCTCGCGCGGCACGAAGATCGACGCCTGGATGCGTTCCAGCGGCACCGACGCGCGCGACAGCGAGCCGAGCACGAAGAACAGGGTGTTGATCGACAGGCTCCACAAGACGCCATGGTTCAGCGGCTCGGCGACGGTGCCGAACAGCGCTTGCGGCCGCAACGCTTCGAAACCGAACAGGCCGTGCACGACGATGCCGGTATCGGACGCGACGAGCGACGGAAGCAGCAGCGTGTAGCCCCAGACGACGATGCCGGCGACCATGCCGAGTGCAGCACCCCTGCCGTTGGCGCCGCGCCAGATCAAACCGCCGATCAATGCCGGCGCGAACTGCGCGATCGCCGCGAAGGACATCAGGCCGATCGAGGAGAGCCGCGCGCTGTCGGTGCTCTCGCGATAGTAGAGGAAGGCGATGAACAGCATGATGAAGATCGCCGCCCGCCGCACGTTGAGGATGAGCGCCGACCAGTCCTCGTTCTCGGAAGTCGTGGTCCTGAGCAGGCGGCGCACGAACAGCGGAATGACGAGGTCGTTGGAGATCATGATCGACAGCGCGACGCTTTCGACAATCACCATTGCGGTCGCCGCGGACAGGCCGCCGATGAAGGCCGCCATCGCCAGCAAATCGTGGCCGCTGAGCAGCGGCAGCGACAAGACGTAGAGGTCGCTGCTGGTCCTGGTGCCGACCAGCGCCAGGCCGGCGAGCGCGATCGGCAGCACAAAAAGGTTGATCGCCACCAGATAGAGCGGAAACACCCATGTCGCGGTGCGCAGCTCGGCCTCGCTGCGGTTTTCGACGATGGTGACGTAGAACTGGCGCGGCAGCATGATGATGGCGAAGCCGCTCAAACATGTCAGCACCAGCCAGGTTGCGAGCGACGTCCTGTAGCCCATCGCTTGCTGAACTTGCGAATTCTCCGCGAGCTTGTCGACCATATCGCCTGGGCCGCCAAAGATCAGGAAGATCACCAGCAGGCCGATCGCCAGGAAAGCGGCCAGCTTGACCACGGTTTCGACCGCCACCGCCAGCACCAGCCCGTCCTGGTGCTCGGTGGCGTCGGCGTGGCGCGTGCCGAACAGCACTGCAAACAGCGCAAGCAGCATGGCAACGACCAGCGAGATGTCACTGACGAACGGATCGAAAGAGGGTGGCGAGCCGGTATAATGCTCGACCATCAGGCTGACCGAGCCGGAAATCGCCTTCAACTGCAGCGCCATATAGGGCACCGCGCCGATCGTCGCGATCAGCGTGGCGATCGCCGCAACGGTAAAGCTCTTGCCGTAGCGGGCACCGAGGAAGTCGGCGATCGAGGTGATCTTCTCGGTCTTGGCCAACCTGACGATGCGATGAAGCAGCGGAAAGCCGAACACGAACACCAGCACCGGTCCGGTATAGATGCCGAGGAATTCAAGGCCGCGCTCGGAGGAAAGGCCGACCGAACCGAAGAAGGTCCAGGAGGTGCAGTAGATCGCCAGGCTGAGCGCATAGATGAAGGGGCGGGCCTGGCCAGGCCCGGATGCCGCCGAGCGCCGGTCGCCGAGGCTGGCGATGACGAACAGCAACGTCACATAGGCTATCGCGATGATGACGATAAACCAGCCCTGCACGGCTTGATAATCCTCCCTTACCGGTTTTGCATCCGGCCTGCTGAGACGCAATCACAGCTTGGCGATCAAGTCCATCGCGGCTTTCGGCGCAGATGGCTGCGGCTTCGGGAAATTTGGCCGGTGGAAACCAGTCTTTTGCCCATGCTGCAACCGCAGGTTTTTGCTATCTTGCCTGTGGGCCGGTGCCGAAAGGCGCGGGTAGGGCGGCAGCACGGCCCCGTCATGACAAGGAGGGTCGAATGCTGAAAGAATTCCAGGAGTTCATTTCCAGGGGCAATGTGATGGACCTGGCCGTCGGCGTCATCATCGGCGCTGCCTTCGGCAGAATCGTCGATTCGCTGGTCAACGACATCATCATGCCGATCGTGGGCGCGATTTTGGGCGGACTGGACTTCAACAATTACTTCTTCGCCCTGTCCTCTGCCGTCAATGCCACGTCGCTGGCGGATGCCAAGAAACAGGGCGCCGTTTTCGCTTATGGCAGCTTTATCACCGTGGTGCTGAACTTCATCATTCTCGCCTTCATCATCTTCTTGATGATCAAGGCGGTGAATAATCTGCGCAGGCGGCTAGAAGCTGAAAAGCCCGCCGCCCCTGCCGCGCCGCCGGCCGATGTTGCGCTCCTCACCGAAATTCGCGATCTCCTCGCCAGGAAATAG
This sequence comes from Mesorhizobium sp. M6A.T.Cr.TU.016.01.1.1, assembly GCF_003952585.1. Lineage (NCBI taxonomy): Bacteria > Pseudomonadati > Pseudomonadota > Alphaproteobacteria > Hyphomicrobiales > Phyllobacteriaceae > Mesorhizobium > Mesorhizobium sp. M6A.T.Cr.TU.016.01.1.1. The sequence goes on along the minus strand of NZ_CP034452.1, from coordinate 1,244,529 downwards.
CGCAGGGGCAAGATCTCTGGACCAAAACCCCGGTCGTTTTCGGCCGGGGTTTTCTATTTTCGCCTGTCGTAAAACACGCTAGCAGTCCAGAAGACGAAAACGGATCTATCCATGACCCTGATCGAGAATTTGCGCGCCGAGGCCCGGGCTGCGCCGGAAAGCGGCATTGTCGCCGTCATGAACCGCGGCCGCGACCGCGACGGCATGATCCCGCTCTGGGCCGGCGAGGGCGACCTGCCGACGCCCACCTTCATCACAGATGCCGCTTCCCGCGCGCTGGCCGGCGGCGAGACCTTCTATACCTGGCAGAAAGGCATCCCCGAGCTGAGGCAGGCGCTCGCCCGCTATTACGTCAGGCATTTCGGCAAGAGTTTCGCCGAGGAAGAATTCATCGTCACCGGTTCGGGCATGCACGCTATCCAGCTGGCGCTCGACGCGGTCGCCGGCAATGGCGACGAGGTCGTCTATCTGTCGCCGGCCTGGCCCAACTTCGCCGCTGCCGCCAGCCTGGCGGGCGCCATCCCGGTCGCTGTCACGCTCGACCAGTCCGGCAATGGCTGGTCCTGCGACGTCGACAAGATCGAGGCGGCGATCACGCCAAGGACGAAGGCGCTGTTCGTCAACACACCGTCCAACCCGACCGGCTGGACCGCCGACAGGGAGACGCTGCAGGCGATCCTCGACCTTGCCCGCGAAAGGGGCCTGTGGATCATCGCCGACGAGATCTATTCGCTGTTCCACTACGGCGACCGTCGCGCGCCGTCCTTCATCGACATCATGGCCGACGAGGATCGCATTCTGTTCGTCAACAGTTTTTCCAAGAACTGGGCGATGACCGGCTGGCGCGTCGGCTGGATCAAGACCCATCCTGCCTTGCAGCAGGTATTCGAGAACCTGGTCCAGTATTCGACCTCTGGCGTCGCCCAGTTCATGCAGCGCGGCGCGGTCGTCGCCCTCGACGAAGGTGACGCCTTCATCGTCGAGCAGGTGGAGCGGGCGAGGGCGGCGCGTGACCTGGTCTGCGGCATCCTGGCTGCGACCGGCAGGGCACGCTTCACCGTGCCGCAAGGCGCGTTCTATCTGTTCTTCGCGATCGACGGCATCACCGATTCACGCGCCGCCGCCTTCGACATCGTCGACCGCGCCAGTGTCGGCCTGGCGCCCGGAACCGCCTTCGGCCCCGGCGGCGAGGCCTTCCTCAGGCTGTGCTTCCACCGCCGCCTCGACCAGCTCGAGGAAGCCGCGCACCGGCTGGCGAAGTGGATGAAGACTGCTTGAGGTTTGTTGAGGTTCGCGCCAGGTCGGACAGCGCGAACCGTTGCACTCCTTGGCCAACGCAATGGCATGGATCCTAGGGTCTGCGCCGCGGCGCCTCGCTCCTTGCTACGCCCTAGGATGACGAAGGGTGTGTCGCTTTTCGCCAATCTCCGAAGTCGCGATTGCCGTCAGCCACAACGCTTCTCGGTATTCGCTGTGCCAGTCGCCGCTAGTCTCCAACCTTTTGCGATTAGCCGCTGGCCACCATGCCTTCGTCATCCTAGGGCGTAGCAGTCGCGAAGCGACGTCGCGTAGACCCTAGGATCCATGCCGCGACCACTGAGCGTCGCAACACTGAAGAATAAGGCGGCACCGATGGGCAGCTACCACAATGATGCCCACGGCGGCGGAGGTCACCCGCCGGACTTCGGCACAAGCAACGGAATGACGCGGTCGCTTTCCCTCACGGCCGGCCGGCCCGCAGACCCGTAAGGGATACCCAAAGCATCCCAGGTCTCGACGAGAGCATCCTGAAGCTCCGCGATCAGGTGATCCGAATGGAACGGGGTCGGCGTGATGCGCAGCCGTTCGGTGCCGCGCGGCACGGTCGGGTAGTTGATCGGCTGGATGTAGATGCCGTGGACGCCGAGCAGGCGGTCGCTGGCCATCTTGCAGAGCTCGGGATCGCCGACGAGCAGTGGCACGATGTGGGTGGCGGAGTCCATCACCGGCAGGCCGGCGGCGGTAAGAACCTGCTTGGTCCGCGTCGCCTGACGCAGTTGCGCGTCGCGTTCGGCCTGCGAGCGCTTCAGATGGCGGATCGATGTGGTCGCCGCGGCGGCGATGGCCGGCGGCAGCGCCGTGGTGAAGATGAAGCCCGGCGCGTAGGAGCGCACGGCATCGATCACGGCACTTGTGCCGGTGATATAGCCGCCGAGCGTGCCGAACGCCTTGGCCAGCGTGCCTTCGATGATGTCGATACGGTCGGCCAGCCCTTCACGCTCGGTGATGCCGCCGCCGCGCGGTCCATACATGCCAACGGCGTGGACCTCGTCGATATAGGTCATGGCATTGTAGCGCTCGGCAAGATCGACGATCTGCCTGATCGGCGCGATATCGCCGTCCATCGAATAGACGCTCTCGAAGACGATCAGCTTGGCGCGCTCGCGGCCCGCCGCCTGCAGCAGGCTTTCGAGATGGGCAACGTCATTGTGGCGGAAGATCTTCTTCTCGGCCCCCGAACGCCGCACGCCCTCGATCATCGAGGCGTGGTTTAGTTCGTCCGAGACGATCAGGCAGTTGGGCAGGAGCCGCGCAATAGTCGAGATCGAGGCTTCGTTGGAGACAAAGCCGGAGGTGAAGACGAGTGCGGCTTCCTTGTCGTGCAGGTCGGCCAGTTCCAGTTCAAGCTCGACCAGCGGGTTGCTGGTGCCGGAGATGTTGCGGGTGCCACCGGCGCCAGATCCCATCTTGCCGGCGGCATTCTGCATCGCCGCGATGACGTCCGGATGCTGGCCCATGCCGAGATAATCGTTGGAGCACCAGACGGTGATTTCCTGGGCGCGGCCGTTGGCGCGCCAGATGGCGCGCGGGAATTTCCCCACAATGCGCTCGAGGTCGGCGAAGATGCGGTAGCGACGCTCTGCATGGAGCTGGTCGATCGCGTCTTCGAAGAAACGCTGATAGTTCATTTCGGCTTCCCAATTTTTGCGTGGGATCATAATCATTGCCCTATTCGACGTCCACTTGGCCTTTTTGGTCAAAATGCCACGCCCCAAGCCTGTTCCTAACGACCACGGATCATGGCCTATTCCCTTGATGTGCATCAATTTTGTTTCAGGACGATGCCACGCGTCGATGAGGCTGGTCACCACAGACACTAATGGTACTAATGGCCTAGTGGCAGCCTTTCCAGTAAGGCGGGTGTTGAGACAGTTTCCGATAAATCTTGAGCAGCGAGGACGCGGATGACGGTTTTGGTGACAGGTGGTGCCGGCTATATCGGCAGCCATATGGTCTGGGAGCTGCTGGATGCCGGCGAAAGCGTCGTCGTCCTCGACCGGCTTTCGACCGGCTTTGAATGGGCGGTGGCGCCAGAGGCAAAGCTCGTCGTCGGCGATGTCGCCGACAAGGAGCTGGTCGGTTCGATCATCCGCGACAACAAGGTCGACGCGATCATCCATTTCGCCGGCTCCATCGTGGTTCCCGAATCGGTCGCCGACCCGCTCGGCTATTACGAGAACAACACCTGCAAGACGCGCACGTTGATCGAGACCGCGGTGCGCGAAGGCGTGCCCAATTTCATCTTTTCCTCGACCGCCGCTGTCTATGGCGGCGCCGGGCTGGAACCGGTGCGCGAGGATGCCCGACTTGCACCGGAATCACCCTACGGGCTGTCCAAGCTGATGAGCGAATGGATGTTGCGCGACGCCGCAATCGCCTATGGCTTGCGCTATACGGCGTTGCGCTATTTCAACGTCGCCGGCGCCGATCCGAAGGGCCGCACCGGCCAGTCGACGCCGGGCGCCACGCATCTGATCAAGGTCGCCGCCGAGACGGCGCTCGGCAAGCGTCCCTTCATGCAGGTGTTCGGCACCGACTATCCGACACCCGACGGCACCTGCATGCGCGACTACATCCATGTCAGCGATCTGGCGGCGGCGCATCGGCTGGCGCTGGAGCGGCTGCGCGCCGGCGGGACGAGCCTCGTCGCCAATTGCGGCTACAGCCACGGCTATTCGGTGCTTGAGGTGATCGACAGCGTGCGCCGCGTCTTCGGTCGTGATTTCGACGTGCGGATGGGCGAGCGCCGTCCGGGCGACGCCGCCGCGGTGGTTGCCAATTCGGAGCTGGCGCGCCGCGAGCTCGGCTGGACCCCGGAACGTGACGACCTCGATCTGATTGTCGCCGACGCGCTCGCCTGGGAGCGCATCCTGACCGGCAAGAATTCGGCGCGGAGCTGAGACCAAGTTCTTAGGCTCGAAAGCTCTACGCAGAAGCGCTATTGAAGGAGCTGCGCGGCGAAGCGTGAACGCATTTGGCCGCGTGTGACCTTTGGGGGGGCGGCATGAGAATATTGGTGCTCGGAGCTGGCGTCGTCGGCACGGCGGCCGCCTATTATCTGGCGAGCGACGGCCACGAGGTGACCGTGATCGAGCGCCACCCGGCAGCGGCGCGCGGCACCAGCCAATCGAATGCCGGGCTGGTCTCGCCAGGCGACGCCACCGCCTGGGCCTCGCCCGCCGCGCTGAAGACGTTCCTGCGCGCGCTTTACAACCATGATCTCGGCATCAAGGTGCGGCTGCGCTTCGATCCCTATTTCTTCGCCTGGAGTCTGCGCTTCCTGCGCCAGTGCACGCAAGCGCGTTTGCGCGCCAACACCGACATCAAGCTGCGCCTTGCGCTCTATTCGCGCGACTGCATCAACGCCATCTCGGCCGACACCGGCATTCACTATGACGAGCGTAGGAAGGGCATTCTCTATTTCTTCCGCTCGCAGCAGAGTTTTGATACCGGCACCGACAATTACCGCTATCTCGCCGAGCACGGTCTGCCGATCGAGATCGTCGGCCGCGACCGGCTGGTCGAGTTGGAACCTGGGCTCGCCGGAGTGAAGGACAAGATCGCCGGCGGCGTCTATTCGCCGATCGACCAGACCGGCGATTCCAGCCAATTCACCCAAAACCTCGCTGCCTATGCCGCCGAGAAACTCGGCGTTCAATTTCTCTACGGCACATCAGTCGAAGGCCTCGACATCGAAGGCGATCGGGTACGTGCGGTGATGACCTCGGCCGGCCCGGTCGCCGGCGACGCCGTGGTCATATCGATGGGACCGGAAAGCGGGCTGCTTGGTCGCCGTTACGGCATCGATCTGCCGGTCTATCCGGTCAAGGGTTACACCGCGACCGTGCCGCTGGAGGACGAGAGCAAGGGGCCGACCATGGGCGGCGCCGATGAGGATCAGCTCATTGGCTATTCGCGGCTGGGCAACCGGCTGCGGCTTGCTTCGACCGCCGAATTCACCGGCTTCGACCGCACCCACAAGCCGAGCGATTTCGCCGCCATGTTCAGGACCGGCAAGGAGCTTTTCCCGGGTGCCTTCGATGAGAAAAAGGCCGAGCTCTGGGCCGGCTTGCGACCGATGATGCCGAACTCGGTGCCGGTCATCGGCCGGGCGCGCTACAGCAACCTCTACCTCGATACCGGCCACGGCCATATCGGCTGGACCATGGCCTGCGGCTCCGGAAAATTCCTCGCCGATCTGGTCGCCGGCCGTAACCCGGAGATCGACCCGCAAGGGCTGGTCTACAGGGGCTAAAATGTCGGGACCGCAAGTCGCCATCGACCTTGGCCGCATCGAGCGCAATGCGCGCACCATCGTCGATCGCTGCGCCCTGTCCGGCATCAAGGTCTTCGGCGTCACCAAGGGCACTTGCGGTATGCCGCAGGTAGCTCGCGCCATGCTGCGCGGCGGCGTCGCCGGCATCGCCGAATCGCGCTTCGAAAACATCCGCCGGCTGCGCGACAGCGGCATCAATGCGCCGATCATGCTGCTGCGCAGCCCGCCGATGGCGCGCATCGAGGAGGTGGTGCGCACCGTCGACATCAGCCTGCAGTCTGAACTCGCCACCATCCGCCAGCTATCGCGCATCGCCGAGCGCATGGGCCGCGTTCACGACATCTTGCTGATGATCGATCTCGGCGATCTCAGGGAAGGCATCTGGCCGAACGATCTCGTGCCCACCGTCGAGCAGATACTAGCGCTCAGGGGCGTGCGTATCGCCGGCATCGGCACCAATCTTGGCTGCTTCGGCGCCATCATGCCGACCGAGGAAAATCTCGGGCAACTCGTCGCCCACGCCTACAAGACCGAGCGGCTGTCCAGTACAAGGCTCGACTGGATTTCCGGCGGAGCGTCATCGTCGCTGACGCTGCTGCTGGAAGGCAAGCTGCCCGCCGGCATCAACAATCTGCGCGTCGGCGAGGCGATATTGCAAGGCGGCGTCGAAACCTTCCGCGAGACGCCGTGGGCCGAACTCGAACCCGATGCCTGCCGCCTGACCAGCGACATCATCGAGGTCAAGCTAAAGCCGTCGCGGCCGATCGGCCAATCCGGCTACGACGCTTTCGGCAACCAGCCAGTGTTTCCCGACGAGGGCGACAGGTTGCGTGCCATCGCCAATATCGGCCGCGAGGACGTGTTGATCGAAGGGCTCACCCCGATCGCCAAGGGTGTGCGGGTGCTCGGCGCCTCCAGTGACCATCTGCTGCTCGACGTGACCGACGCCGAGCCGCCACCCGCCGTCGGCGACCGTGTCGCCTTCCGTATGAGCTATGGCGCCATGCTGCTGGCGATGACCTCGGAATATGTCGAAAAGGCCCCGATGCACGACGTCGAGGATTTTTCCGGCCGCAAGATGGTGTCGATATCAGCCGAACCGGCTGCCGCCGGCATACTGGCCCGGGAAGCGACCGGCGCCCGGCTGGAGGCAATGAATTTCGATGTGGTCGAACTGGCCGATATCGAGCGGCCACCGTCCGGCCTGATCCGGCTCACCGCCGGCAGTGATCGGCGCGTCGCCCACAGAGCGCTGACGACGACCGCGCGGGCGACACACTCCTTCGGTTTGATCTGGATCGACTCCATCGCCGCCTTGATGCCCGAGGACGAGGACGGCATCGACCTGCCGGAAGGTTCGGTGCTGGCGCGGGCGCTCGGCCTCGATCACAAGCCCGGCGCGCTGCAGCCGCAGCTGTCGCCGGAAAATGTCGTCATAGTCGGTTTGCGCCATGCCGATCCGGCCGAGGCTCGGGTACTGAAGGATTCGCGCGTCTCCGCCTTCACCATGACGGATATCGACGCCATGGGCATGCGCGACCTGATGCACGAGGCGATCCGCATCGCCACCTCCGGCACGCAGGGCTTCCATGTCAGCTATTCGCCTGAGGTGACCGAATTCGCCGGTTGGGCGGCTGGCTCCGGCGGCATCACTGTGCGCGAAACGCATCAGGCGATGGAGGCGATCGCGCTGTCCGGCGGGCTGTTGTCGATGGATGTTTCCGGCCTGACCGCCGATTTGGAATCGCGGATTGCGACAGACACCGTCAACTTCGTCATGTCGGCTTTCGGCAAGCGGATTTTGTGATCAGCCTCGCGCCTCGACCGCCGCACGCCACGAGCGCGCATAGTTTGCCCAGGCTGGACCGGCTGGCGGTTCGATCCTTTCGCCTTTGCCTTGGACCGTTCTTTGGTCGGACGCCAGCAAGGCAGCCCCGATGCTGGTGCCGGTCGCTGCCTCGGACGCAATGACGGCACGCGCCGTTGCTGCCGCCAGCATGCTGACAAAAAGCCGGTTGCGGGCGAATGGGCCTTCGACGATAGCAGGGCCGTCGGCGCCGATCAGATCGAGGCACGTCGCGGTCATCAGCGCCAGGTAGAAAGAGATGGCGGCAAAGCGCTGGCCGCTGTTGATGCCGTCGGCGTTGAGCCATGCGGCAGTGTGGTGCGGAAACGGCCCCGAACCCTGTTGCGTTGCCGGCAGCAGCAGAGCTGTCCTGGCGAACACCGCCTCAACATCCTCTTCGCTCCAGTCTTCCGGTTGGCCTTCGGTCAGCAGCGAAAACTCGCGGCCGCCCATGAAGCGCGCCGACGGCACCGGATCGCCGAGCGCGTTGACGTTGACCAATGTGTCACGCGCCGGGTCGAGCGTGACTTTGTTGCCGCCGACGGCCATCGACACCACCCAGGTGCCGGTCGAGACGACGGAGAAAGGCGGTCTATCCGACAGGAGATGCGGCAGCAGCGAGGCGTTGGAATCGTGCAGGCCGCAAAACACCGGCGTTTGCGCGTCGAGTCCGGTTAGCTTGGCAAGCGCGGGCAGGATCGGGCCGAGGCGGTCCTCCGCCAGCCGCACTGGCGCCATCAGCCGGCGCCATTCCATCCGGTCAACCAGCGATGAAAAATCCGCTTTCAACGGGTTCCACAGATCGGTGTGGCAGCCGAGCGAGGTCACCTCGTTGGCAGCGACACCGGTCAGGCGCAACGCCCAATATTGCGGATACATCAGCATCGCGGCGGTCTTGGCGAACTCCGCGGGGAAGCGCCTCTGCTGCCAGAAGAATTGCGCGCCGAGATTGAGGCCGACCGGCAGGCGCGGCGTGCCCGTCTCCGTGAAGGCGGGACGGACCGCGTCATAGTCCTCGGCGAGGGTGTCTGGTCCGGCGAATTCATAGTCGAGCACCGGCAGCGCCAGTTCACCGGCAGCGTCCACCAGCACGCCCGTCGCGCCATGGGTGGTGATCGATATCGCGTCGATGCGCTGTTCGCGATTAATCCCGGCGAGGCTGTCGAGGATGAACGACCACAGAAGCTCGACATCGTGGTGTGGGTAGGGACCGTCGGCAACGGGCGCGTTCGCCATGCGGCGCAGCGCGACCTCGCGCATATCGGCGAGATCGACCAGCGCCACCTTGGCGTTGGTCTTGCCGATATCGATGACGGCAATGTGGCGGGTCATTCCATATGGAACATTGTTTCCAGCGGCACTGCCACCGGTTCGTTATCAGGCCTGGTCTCCATGATGTCGGCCATCTCGGCCCACCAACGCTGCATCACCGGGTGCTTCGGCAATTCGTCCATGCCATGGCCGTCACGCCGCCACAGCACGCCGAACAAGGTGTTGGTCTCTTCGTCGAGATGGATCGAATAATCGGAAACGCCGGCCTGTTTGAGCAGTGTGACCAGCGACGGCCAGATGTCGTCGTGGCGCCTTTTGTATTCGGCCTTCATGCCCGGATTGAGCTTCATCTTGAACGCGTATTTCTCGGGCATCAGGTGAAGCGCTCCCGCCGCACGCGCCGCCAGACGATTGGCAGCGCGATGACGATGATCAGCAGCAGGCCGATGAAGATCGACATGACGATGCCGGGCACGTTGAGCAGCCCCAAGCCAAAAGTCACCAGCCCCATGATGAAGGCGGCCAGCACCACGCCCACGATGCTGCCGGCGCCGCCCAGGATGCTGACGCCGCCGAGCACCACCATGGTGATGACCTCCAGTTCGTAGCCTTGCGCGATCGACGGCCGGGTCGAGCCGAGGCGCGAGGTGATCAGCACCGAGGCGATGCCCGCCATCAGCCCGGTCAGGCAGAACAGGATGAATTTGATGCGGCCGACGCGCACGCCGGAAAACTGCGCCGCAACCGGGTTGTTGCCGATGGCGAAGACGCGGCGGCCGAAGCTCGTCCGGTGCAGCAGGAACCAGTAGATGACGGCCGCGACGAGGAAGAGCGTCAGTTCGAACGACACCACCCACCAGACATAGCCCTGGCCGAAAAAGGCGAAGCTCGAGGGATAGCCCTTGTAGGCCTGGTCGCCGAGGACGATGAAGGCGACGCCGCGAAACAGGCTCATCGTGCCGATGGTGACGACGATCGACGGCAAACCCAGCCCTGTGACGAGCAGCCCGTTGAAGGCGCCGCAGCCGAGCCCGACCAGGATGCCGATCGCCGCCAGCACCGGCGTGCCGGCGCCGGCCTGCACCGCCATGCCCATCATCGTCGAAGCCAGCGCAATGATGGCGGCGACCGACAGGTCGATCTCGCCGGAAATGATCAGCAGCGCCATGGCAAGCGCGATCAGCGCCTTTTCGGTGAAGTTGAAGGTCAGGTCCGACAGCGACCACGCGTCGAGAAAATAGGGCGAGGCGAAGCTGTTAACGGCGAAGATGGCGACCGCCACCGCGACCAGCAGCGCCTCCCACGAGAAGATCGCCGAAGTGAATGGCTTGTCGAGCCGGTCTGGAATGTGGCGTGGAGCAGGAGTGTCGGTCATGCCGCTTCCGCCTTCTTGAGGATGATGCGGCCTTGCCGGCGTTCACCGCGCGCGTTGAGCACCACGGCCAGGATGATGGCGCTGCCCGAAATCGCCATCTGCCAGAAGGGCGAGATGTTGATGACCGGCAGCGCGTTGGAGATGATGCCGAGGAACAGCGCGCCGAGCACCGCGCCGCCGACCGAGCCGATGCCGCCGGCGATCGAGATGCCGCCGATGACGCAGGCTGCGATGATGTTGAGCTCGTAGCCGTTGGCGACCTCGACCGAGGCGATGACGTAGCGCGAGATCCAGAGATAGCCGCAGAGACCGGCGGCCATCCCCGAAATGCAGAAGACAACGAACTTGGTCCGGCCGACATCGATGCCGGCATAGACCGATGCTGTCGGGTTGACGCCAATGGCGTAGATCGAGCGGCCGAGCGCGGTGCGCGTCATCAAGAGAAAGAACAGGGCGATGACCAGTATGGCGATCCACGACAGGACCGGAATGCCGAGGAAAGCCGCGCGTTGCAGGCCGATGAAATCAGGGCTCATCTGATCGGCATTGACCCAGGCGCCGCCTGAAATGACGAAGGTGGCGCCGCGATAGATGGTGAGCGTCCCGAGTGTCACCACGATCGAGGGAATGTTCAGCCGCCATACCAGCAGGCCGTTGATGGCGCCCAGCACCAGGCCGACCAGCAGCGCGATGACGATCAGCAGCGGGATCGGGATTGCCGGATGCGCGGCGTTCAGCATCGCCACCACCATGCCGGTGAAGCAGAGATTGGATGCCATAGACAGGTCGATCGAGCGGGTCAGGATCACCACCATCTGACCCAGCGCCAGGATCATCAGGATCGAAGTGTCGTTGAACACCTGGCGCAGATTCACGGGGGCGGCAAAGCCCGGGAAGCGCATCGAGATCAACCCGATCAGCACGACGATTGCCGCGAGCAGCCAGACTTCGCGGTATTTGAGAAGAGCCTTCATGCCGCGATCCCTGCTGCCGTCTTGACCAGCGTTTCCGCGTCGAGCCCCTTGTTGTCGTAGACCGAGGCGATGCGGCCCTCGCGCATGACGACGACCCGGTCGGACATGCCGAGGATTTCGGGCAGTTCGGACGACACCATGATCACCGACAGGCCTTGCGCGACGAGCTCGGCCATGAAGCCGTGCACGGCGGCCTTGGAACCGATGTCGATGCCCTTGGTCGGCTCGTCGAGGATGATCACCTTGGGGGCGGTCGCCAGCCATTTGGCGATGACGATCTTCTGCTGGTTGCCGCCCGACAGCGTGCCGACATCCTGGCTGAGCGAGGAGGCGCGCAGGTCGAGGCGCTCGGTGTAGGAGCGAGCCAGCGCGAACTCCTCGCTCAGCCGCAACATGCCGGATTTGGATGTGCGCCTGAGCGAGGGCAACGAGATGTTCTGGAAGATCGGCAGGCCGATTACCACGCCTTGCTTGCCGCGTTCTTCCGGCACATAGACGATGCCGGCGTCGATCGAATCCGCCGCCGATTTCGGCTCGATCGCCTTGCCTTCCAGCGTGATCGTGCCGCTGCTGGTGCGGGTGATGCCTGATATCGCTTGCATCACTTCGCTGCGGCCGGCGCCGACAAGGCCGTAGAAGCCGAGAATTTCGCCTCTGTGCAGCTCGAAGCCGATGTCGTCGAACTCGGTTGGATGCGACAGGCCGGAGACAGTGAGCACCGGCGCGCCGATCTCGGCCTTGCGCTGCGGAAAGATGTGATCGACGGCGCGACCGACCATCATGCGCACGATCTGGCTCTGGCCGGCGTCCTTGATCAGGCCTTCGCCAACCATCTCGCCGTCGCGGAACACCGTATAGCGGTCGGCGATGCGGTAGATCTCGTCGAACTTGTGGCTGATGAACAGGATGGCCTTGCCTTCGCTCTTCAGGAATTCGATCAGCAAGAAGAGTTCCTCGATCTCCTTCAGCGAAAGCGCCGCGGTTGGCTCGTCCATGATGACGATCTGCGCGTCGATCGACATGGCGCGGGCGACCGCGACGAGATGCTTGTTGGCAATGCCGAGATCCTTCAGTCGCGCGTCGGCGTCGATGTGCCCGGCACGCATCGTATCGAGCACCTCGCGGGCATTCTTGCGCATGGTGCGCCAGTCGATCGTGCCGAAGCGCGACCGCGGCGCATGGCCGAGAAAGATGTTCTCGGCCACCGTCAGGTCGTCGAACAGCACGGTTTCCTGGTGGATGGCGGTGATGCCGTGCCCGAAGGCGGCATGAGCGCTGGGCAAGGTCACGGCCTGGCCGTCGATACTGATGGTGCCTGTGTCGGGCTGGTAGATGCCGGTCATGATCTTGACCAGCGTCGACTTGCCGGCGCCGTTCTCGCCGATCAGCGCGGTGACTTGGCCGGGGTAGAGCGACAGGCTGACATCATGCAGCGCGCGCACGCCGGGAAAACTCTTCGAAATGCCGGACAGGGTCAGGCGCGGAGCCGGAGCCAAAGGCTGCTCGGTCGTCGGGTTGAGTTGGGCTGTCGTGTCCATAGTCGTATCAAGCCCTGAAGCAAGGTTCGTTTGAAGGTGCGGCGGGACCTGAGGTCCCGCCGCACCGGCTTGAAGGGCTCCAGGATCAATAGATCTTGGAGAACTCTTCGATGTTCGACTTGTCGAACTTGAAGGGCGGAGCCATCGCGGCCGAGTTGGTATCGTCGAGCGTGACTTTTCCGACGCGGCCGATCGACAGCGTGGCACCCGGCTTGGCTTCTTCCTTCTTCACCGCCAAATCATGGGCGAGGTAGACGGCCGAGTAGCCGAGGTCGATCGGGTTCCATAGCGCAACCGCTTGGCTGGCGCCGTTGTCGATGAACTTCTTGAACTCCGACGGCAGCGCCAGGCCGGTGACGTTGACCTTGCCGATCAGGTTCTCGTCGGTCACCACCTGGGCGGCAGCGACGACGCCGACCGTGGTCGGTGCGATGATCGCCTTGAGATTCGGATAGGACTTCAAAAGGCCCTTGGCCTCGTCCGTGCTCTTGGCCGAGTCGTCGTCGCCATAGACGGTGGCGACGAGGTTGATCTTGGGGAATTTCTCCGGCAGCACCTTCTTGGCCGCGTCGATCCAGGCGTTCTGGTTGGTCGCGGTGGACGAAGCCGACAGGATGGCGACATCGCCGCCTTCCGGCAGGTAGTCGGCGGCAAGCTTGATGATGGTCTCGCCGATCAGGTTGGTGTCGGACGGGTTGAGATGGAGCTGGCGGCCTTCCGGGGCGACGCCAGAATCCCACGAGATGACGGTGATCCCGCGATCCATCGCCTTCTTCAGCGCCGGAACCAGCGCGTCGGCGTCATTGGCCGAAATGGCGATGGCGTTGACCTTCTGGGCGATCAGCGAATTGATCACTTCGATCTGCGCTTCGGCGGTCGCCTTGGTCGGGCCGGTGTAGATGATGTCGACGCCGCCGAGTTCCTTGGCCGCCTCTTCGGCGCCCTTGTTGGCGGCATCGAAGAAGCCGTTGCCGAGCGACTTGACCACCAGCGCGATCTTGACGTTCTCGGCATAGGCGGCATTCACGAACATGGCGGCCGAAAACGCCGCCGTAACCATCAATTTCCTAAGAAAGCTCATCGAATATCCTCCCTTGAGCGTTGCATTCCATCGCCGCTGCGGGTCTCAGGCCTGCAGCGAAGATTCTTCCTTATTGCTTGCCGCTGTGCGGGCGACGATCAACGTCACACCAGCGGCCTCCAACATCTTGGCCTCGCGATCCTCGATGCCGTCGTCGGTGATGACGGTGGCGATGCGCGACAGGCCGCACAGGATCAGGCTCGAGCGTTTGCGGAACTTCGACGAATCGACCAGCACCACCAGCTCGTCGGCCTGGTCGATCAGTTTTTGCTCGGCCTGGATCAGCAGCGGATCGCCTTCCATCAGGCCCAACGGCCCGAGCCCTTGCGCGCCCATGAACATGCGGCGGGCATAGAAATTGCGCGTCACGTCATTGTCGAAGGGCGACAGGATGATGTTCTGCTCGCGGTAGATGGTGCCGCCCGACAGCATCACCGTGTTCTTGGAGTGCTTGAGCAGGTGCTCGGCGATCGGGAAGGAATTGGTGAAGATCGGCATGCGGCGGCCGGTCAGGAAATGCACCATCTGGAAGGTGGTGGTGCCGCCATTGATGATGATCGGCTCGCCTTCCTTGCACAACTCCACCGCTTCTCGTGCGATTGCTCGTTTCTGCGAAGCGTTGATCGTCTCGTTGACGGAAAAAGGCCGTCCGGCAAGGCCAATGAACTGCGGTGGCGAGATTGCCTCGGCGCCGCCGCGCACGCGGCGCAGGCGCTTTTGCACATGCAGCGCGGCGATGTCGCGCCGGATCGTCGCTTCGGACGAGTCCGTCAGGTCGACCATTTCCTGAACCGTCACCACGGGCTTTTCCTGGACGGCGGACAAAATGATCCTGTGGCGCTCTTTCTCGTGCATGGTTCCTCCCTGCCTGAGCATCTAGGCACCCAAAACGCGCAGTGTCAATCATTTCCGATCATATTATTCCATTGTGCAGTGCAATATGATCAATCTTGATCGTTTATGATTGACAATGCCGCTGCTTCCGTGGACATTCGACCAAAGCTGACCCGCTATGCGGTAGCCGTTGACCGCACCGTTTTGCGCGTCTCACGTCACGGGAGGATTACCTATGCTCGACAAGCGCTCCGGCACGCGCCTCGCCAATCTTTGGGATGAGGCGAAAGCCCAAGCAATGAGCGAGCCGGAACGTCTCGTCTATCGCTCGAATGTTCTCGGCTCCGACAAGCGCGTCACCAACTATGGCGGCGGCAACACCTCCTCCAAGATCTGGCAAAAGGATCCGCTTACCGGCGAGGACGTCGAAGTGCTGTGGGTCAAGGGCTCGGGCGGCGACAGCGCCTCGATCAAGCTCGACGGCTTCGCCACTCTCTATATGGACAAGCTGCGCGCGTTGAAGGGCCTCTATCGAGGCGTCGAGCATGAGGACGAGATGGTCGGCTATCTGCCCCATTGCACGTTTAATCTTAACCCACGCGCGGCCTCGATCGACACGCCGCTGCACGCGTTCGTGCCGAAGCCCTATGTCGACCATATGCATCCCGACGCGATCATCGCCATCGCCGCCGCCAAGGATTCGCAAGCGCTGACCAAGGAGATCTTCGGCGACACGATCGGCTGGCTGCCATGGAAGCGTCCGGGCTTCGAGCTTGGCCTCTGGCTGGAAAAATTCTGCATCGAGAACCCCGAGGCCAAGGGTGTCGTGCTGGCGAGCCATGGCCTGTTCAGCTGGGGCGACACGCCTCGGGAATGCTACGAGACGACGATCTCGGTGATCAACCAGGCGATCGACTGGTTCGAGCGCAAGTCTGAAGGCAAGCCGATTTTCGGTGGTGAAGTGGTCAAATCGCTCGACGCGCCGGCGCGTCGCGCCGTGGCGGCAAGGCTGATGCCGAGGATCCGCGGCCTGATCTCGGAGAAGAGCCACAAGCTTGGCCATTTCGACGATTCGCCCGCCGTGCTCGAATTCGTCAATTCGAAGGATTTGCGCCCACTGGCGGCCCTCGGCACCTCCTGCCCCGACCATTTCCTGCGCACCAAGATCCGGCCGCTGGTCATCGAGTTCGATCCCAAGAATCCCGATGTCGATGCCGTCATCGCCCGTTTCGCCGACGACGTGGCGGAGTATCGGGTTGGCTATCAGGCTTACTATGACAGGTGCAAGCATGCGGATTCGCCACCCGTGCGCGATCCGAATGCGGTGGTCTATCTGATGCCGGGCGTCGGCATGTTCACCTTCGCCGGCGACAAGGCGACGGCGCGCATATCGGGCGAGTTCTACGTCAACGCCATCAATGTCATGCGCGGCGCCTCGACGGTGTCGACCTATGTCGGCCTGCCCGACCAGGAGGCTTTCGACATCGAATACTGGCTGCTCGAAGAGGCAAAGCTGCAGCGTCTGCCGAAGCCGAAAGCCTTGGCCGGCCAGATCGCGCTGGTCACCGGTGGCGCCGGCGGCATCGGCCGGGCGACGGCCAACCGGCTTCTGCGCGAAGGCGCCTGCGTCGTGCTGGCCGATATCGACGAAGCCGCCCTTGCCAGCGCCAATGGTGAGTTGGCCAAAGCCTATGGCAAGGATTTCGTGCGGCCGCTGGTCATCAATGTCACCGCTGAAGACCAGGTGATCTCCGGCTTCGCCGAGACCGCGGTCGAGTTCGGCGGCATCGATATTCTGGTGTCGAATGCCGGCCTGGCAACCTCGGCGCCGATCGAGGAGACGACGCTGGCGCTGTGGAACAAGAACATGGACATCTTGTCGACAGGCTATTTCCTCGTTTCGCGGGAAGCATTCCGGTTGTTCCGCGCGCAGAAGATCGGCGGCAACGTCGTCTTCGTCGCCTCCAAGAACGGCCTTGCAGCCTCGCCCAATGCCGCTGCCTATTGCACGGCCAAGGCCGCCGAGATCCATCTGGCGCGTTGCCTGGCGCTGGAGGGCGCGGAAGCGCAGATCAGGGTCAATGTCGTCAACCCGGACGCGGTGCTGCGCGGCTCGAAGATCTGGACCGGCGAGTGGAAGGAACAGCGCGCCGCCGCCTACAAGATGTCGGCCGACGAACTGGAGGAGCATTATCGCTCGCGCTCGATGCTGAAGCGTTCGGTGTTCCCCGAAGACATCGCCGAGGCGATCTATTTCTTCGCCTCCGACATGTCGGCCAAGTCGACCGGCAACATCGTCAATGTCGACGCGGGCAACGCGCAGAGCTTTACGCGCTAATAGTTTGAAGGCGGCGCTGCCCCTCACCCTTACCCTCTCCCCGTGAAGAACGGGGAGAGGGGTCGCCAGCGGCGGAGCTTCACCTTCTCCCCGTCTCCACACGGGGAGAAGGTGCCGGCAGGCGGATGAGGGGCAGCGCCAACCGAACGCATTTGGGAGGAAACGCAGTGTCCGAAACCATCATCTCCGCCGATATCGTCGACAAGGACAATGCCGCGCGCGAAGCCGACCTCAAGCGCGATTATGGTTCGCTCGGCGAGCGCCTCGACCGCCACGGCATCGCCATCGACGCCATCCGCGGCAAGGTCGAAAAATTCGCTGTGGCGATCCCGTCCTGGGGCGTCGGCACCGGCGGCACCCGCTTTGCCCGCTTTCCCGGCGCCGGTGAGCCGCGCGACATTTTCGACAAGATCGAGGATTGCGCCGTCATCCGGCAGTTGACGCAGGCAACGCCGACCGTCTCGCTGCATATTCCGTGGGATAAGGCCGATCCGAACCGGCTGAAACAGGCGGCCTCCCGCTTCGGCCTCGGCTTCGACGCGATGAATTCGAACACGTTTTCCGACGCCCGAGACCAGGAGCTTTCCTACAAATTCGGCTCGCTGTCGCATGCCGATGCCGCAACGCGCCGGCAGGCGGTCGAGCACAATCTCGAATGCATCGAGATCGGCAAGACGCTGGGCTCCAAGGCACTGACGGTATGGATCGGCGACGGCTCGAATTTCCCGGGCCAGGTCAATTTCGCCAAGGCGTTCGAACGCTACCTCGACGCGATGAAGGAGATCTACGCTGGGCTGCCGGACGACTGGAAGCTGTTCACCGAGCATAAGATGTACGAGCCGGCTTTCTATTCCACCGTCGTGCAGGATTGGGGCACCAACTACATCATCGCCAAAGAGCTCGGCGACAAGGCCTTCTGCCTGGTCGACCTCGGCCACCATGCGCCCAACGTCAACATCGAGATGATCGTGTCGCGGCTGATCCAGTTCAAGAAACTCGGCGGTTTCCATTTCAACGATTCGAAATATGGCGACGACGATCTCGATGCCGGCTCGATCGACCCCTACCGCCTGTTCCTCGTCTTCAACGAGTTGGTCGATGCCGAGCTTGCCGGTGCCGAAGGTTTTGATCCGGCCCACATGCTCGACCAGAGCCACAATGTCACCGATCCGATCGAAAGCCTGATGCTGTCGGCGGTCGAGGTGCAGCGCGCCTATGCGCAAGCGCTGCTGGTCGATCGCAAGGCACTGGAAGGCTATCAGGACGATAACGACGCGCTGATGGCGACGCAGACGCTGAAAGCCGCCTATCGCATCGATGTCGAGCCGATCCTCGCCATGGCGCGGCTGAACACGGGCGGCGCCATCGATCCGGTTGCCGCCTACCGGGCGGCCGGCTACCGGGCCAAGGTCGCGGCGGAACGGCCGGCGGTTGCGGGTGGCAGCGGTGGGATTGTTTGATATTCGGGGGTCGGTCTGAAAACGAAAACCCGCCTAATGCGGGTCGCGGCGCAAATCAGCACCGTAATTGAATTTGTAGCATAACTGTCGGCACAAAGCAAGAACAAAACGGCTGAAGCGTGAAGCATGGGGCTTGCCATCAACGCTGCGACACTGAGATGTTACGGCGTGGACCCTAGGGCGGAGCAGGAGCGAAGCGACGTCGCGGAGACCCTAGGATCCATGCGGTAACATCAGCCGAAGAGCGCAACGGCGCTTTACGAAGCGGACCGGCAAAGCGCGCGAAGGCTTCCGGAATCTTTCTACCATTGGCAGTAGACTCAACCCCTCCGACAGGGTCTTCTAGGCACATCCAACGCCCCTCGGAGAACGGCCATGCACCACACCCGCCGAACGTTGATCGCCGTCAGTCTTTCCCTCACCTTGACCTTTGCGCCGCTGGTGGCCGCATTCGCCGCCTCGCCACAGCCGGCGAAGGGCGAGCATGGCATGGTGGTGACCGCCCAGCATCTTGCGTCGGAAGTCGGCGTCGAGGTGCTGAAGAAAGGCGGCAACGCCGTCGATGCGGCGGTTGCCGTCGGCTACGCACTGGCTGTGGTCTATCCGAACGCCGGCAATATCGGCGGTGGCGGCTTCATGACCATCCGCTTCAAGGACGGCCGCTCGACCTTTCTCGATTTCCGCGAGCGGGCGCCGCTCGCCTCGACGAAGACCATGTATCTCGACAAGGACGGCAAGCCGGTGAAAGGCGCCAGCCTTAACGGCTATCTCGCGGTCGGCGTGCCGGGCTCGGTGGCCGGCTTCGAGATGGCACGGGAAAAGTACGGCACGCTGACGCGGCAGGACCTGATGGCGCCGGCGATCGGCTATGCCAAGGACGGCTTCGTGCTAGAGCAGGGCGATGTCGCCTCGCTCGAAGGCGGCGCCGAGCGGCTGGCCAAGGACCCAGCGGCCGCTGCCATCTTCCTGAAGCCGGACGGCAAGCCGTATGCCATCGGCGAGCGCCTTGTTCAGGCCGATCTCGCCGCGTCGCTTTCAGCCATTTCGGAGCAAGGTCGCGATGCCTTCTACAAAGGACCGATCGCCGACGGCATCGTTAGGGCGAGCGCGGAGAAGGGCGGCATTCTGGCCAAGGCGGATTTCGAAACCTACGCGGTCCGCGAGCTCGAGCCGGTGACCTGCAACTACCGTGGCTACGAGATCACCTCCTCGCCGCCGCCGAGCTCGGGCGGCGTCATCATCTGCGAGATCCTCAACGTGCTGGAAGGTTACCCGCTGTCCTATCTCGGCGCCGGTTCCGCCGAAACCGTCAAAGTCATGGTCGAGGCGATGCGCTATGCCTATGTCGATCGCAACTCGGCGCTCGGCGACCCCGACTTCGTCGACAATCCGGTCGAAAAGCTGCTCGACAAGAACTATGCGAAAGAAATCCGCGAAAAGATCGATCCGTTCCGGGCTGGCGTGTCGCAGGAATTGATGCCGGAGGGTTTTGGCGAGAGCCAGGAAACGACGCATTATTCGATCGTCGACAATGACGGCAACGCCGTCGCGGTAACCTATACGCTGAACGGCTCGTTCGGCGCCGCCGTTGTCGCCGACGGCACCGGCATCCTGCTCAACAACGAGATGGACGACTTTACCCAGAAACCGGGCGTGCCCAACCTCTACGGCCTCGTCCAGGGTGAGGCGAATGCGATCGAGCCGAGAAAGACGCCGTTGTCGTCGATGAGCCCGACCATCGTCGCCAAAGACGGCAAGCCGTTCATGGTCATCGGCAGCCCCGGCGGCTCGCGCATCATCACCATCACGCTAGAAGCGATCGTCAATGTCGTCGATCATGGCATGAACATCCAGGAGGCGATCGACGCGCCGCGCATCCACCACCAGTGGCTGCCCGACACGGTCTACATCGAGCCGTTTGGCCTGTCGCCGGACACCGAAAAAATGCTTGCCGGCATGGGCTACCACCTCGATGTCACCGAGGCGACCTGGGGCCAAGCGGCCGGCATCCTGGTCGGCGGCAAGAGCCTAGCCGAGATCGAAAAGGGCGGCGGCGCCCGCTACAATGGCGCTATCGATAGCCGCGCCGCATCCGGCGAGGCAATCGGATATTAGGTTTCGTGCGCCCCGGGGTCTGTTGAGATTCAGGTCAGGCCGGCATCACCTGAATATCGGCAGACCCGTCAGATGACCAAGGTGACGGTGGACGCAATCAGCATCACCGCCGCCACGCCGACGAACAAGGCATAGATACGCGGCCGATCGAGCAGAAGCGCATTTCCGGATATCCACGCCGCGGTGGCGCCGCCAAGCGCGTACAGGAAGCCGTTGCGGTGCCCCAAGGCCAGGGATGCGGCCATCAGCCCACCGATGATAAGGGCGCCGAACACGATGATCACGGCGACCGCGTATTTCTCGAAATCGTTGCTGGCCACACCCGGACCCATTGCGTTCAACGTCGACAGGTCGTCCGGGTCGAAGGGGTTGGCCGACCCATATTCGTCTTGACCGACAGGCTCGCGCATCATTCATTCTCCTTGAAGCGGCAACAAATCATCAAGCCTTGCCGAGCGCAACTGGATCGCGCCGCGTGGAATACGATCGGCACGGTCTTCAACACTTTCTGGCGGCGGCTTGCTACCGGTTTTTTGGATTTATGTCGGGTCGTCCTGCCGTTCCAGGCGATCTGCCCGGCTGGAATCGCAGGTCGGAGCCGTTTCAGCATGCAATGCGTTCATGGAGGAAAAATGATGCTGGAGGCCGCCGCCGCTGCCCCTAGAACCTCATGCTGAGGCTGCCCTTGATGACGCGGCCTTCGCCATAGATGCAGCTGAGGTCTTCATTGCTGCCGGCCCTATAGCAAGTCGAGTAGTAGGTCTTGTCGAACAGGTTGGAGACATTGATCGCGGCCTGCCAGCCGTTCTTCTGGTAGCGCAGTGCCGCATCGACCAGCGTGTGGCCGGGCACGTTGGTTGCGTTCGCGTTGTCGCCGAAGCTTGCGCCGATGTAACGCACGCCGGCGCCGACGCTCAAGCCCTCAAGCATACCGTTGCCGACCTCGTAATTGGCCCACAGCGACGCCTGATGTTCAGGCACCAGCGACGGGCGGTTGCCGACGACGGCGGGGGCATCCTTGGTTATCTCGGCGTCGAGATAGGTGTAGGCCGCAGTCATGCTCAGGCCGGACGCGAGGTCGGCATTGGCCTCGATCTCGAGGCCGCGATGCCGGACTTCTCCGGTTTGAACTTGAAACTGACCGATGGAGGTCACGACATTGGTCTTGCGCAGGTCGAACAGCGAAGCAGTGATGAAACCGGGGAAGAAGCTCGGTTCGTACTTCACGCCGACTTCGTATTGCTTTCCCAACGAAGGCTGGAACGCGTCTCCGGACTGGGACTGGCCGATATTGGTGGTGAAGGATTCGGCATAACTGGCATAGGGCGTCAGGCCATTGTCGAAAAGATAACCGACGCCGGCATTGCCGGTGAAGGCATGGTCGTTCTGGTCGTAGCTGCCCCCGTTGCCGCTGCGGTCCTCATTGGTGTGGTCGATCCAGGCCTGTCGGCCGCCGAAAGTCAGCACCCAGTGGTCGGCGATCCTGGACTGGTTCTGCGCATAGAGGCCGACCTGTCCGATCGTCTCCACGCGATCCACAAGGATGCCGGGGGGTGGCGTGATCGGGATCGAGTAATCCGGGTTCAGGATGTCGAGGTCTGGCCCTTGCCCATAGTGGTTTATACCGTCGACGGACTGCCTGTTGTAATCGAGACCGAACAGCAGCTTGTTTTCGACCAGCCCGAAGTCAGCCTTGTATTCGGCCTGGTTGTCGACGCTGAACAGCCGTGCCGTCTCGTCCACCGTGAACAGGGTGCGCGCCATCGTGTGGTCGTCGATCATCGCCGGGCCGCCGAGCCAGTCTCCAAAATAGAGTTGCCGGTAGTCGGTATCCTGCTGGGCGTAGCGCAGGTTCTGCCGCACCGTCCAATGGTCGTCGAACTCGTGACTGAACTGGTAGCCGATCGAGCCATGGTTGGCGTCGAAGCGGTCGAAATCAGGCGAGCCGGTGAAGAAGCTCCGCGGCAGGCCATAGCCCACGGGAAGGAACTGACCGGGCGCCAGCCTGTCCCACTGGTAGTTGGCGAGGATGGTGAGCGAGGTCTGCGCGTCCGGCTGCCATGTCAGCGCCGGTGCGACGAAGATGCGGTCGTTGCGCGAATAGTCGGTTTCGATCGCGCCGTTGCGCACCAGCCCGGTCAGCCGGTAGGACCACACGCCGGCGTCGTCGACCGGCCCGCCGATGTCGAGCCCGGCCTCGACCGTGTCGAAGCTGCCATAGCTGAGGAAGCCGTCATAGATCGGCGTGTCCGTCGGTCGCTTGCTGATGGCGTTGACCATGCCGCCGGCTTCGTTCTCGCCATAGAGCACCGAGGACGGTCCCTTCAGCACCTCGACGCGCTCCAGCCCGTAGGGCTCGATCTTGAAGCCGGAGAAGTCGATCACCTTCTGCGGCAGCCCGTCGCGGTAGATCGCCGAGGTGCAGAGGTCGAAACCGCGGATCAGGCACTGGTCGAAGCGGTTGTCGACGCCCCAAGGCGAGGTGGTGACGCCGGCAAGATAGGATAGCGCGTCCTCAAGCTGCCCGGGCTGGCGGTCGTCGAGTTGCTTGCGGGTCACCACCGACACCGACTGCAGAATTTCCCTCAGCGGCGTGTCGGTCTTCGAGCCGGTGGTGGTGTTCTTGGCGATATAGCCGTCATCCGGGCCGATCGGGCTGTCGGTCTGTCCCTCGATATTGATCGGGTTGAGCTCGACCGTATTTTCCTGCGCGAAGGCCTGGGTGCAGAGCAGGGTCAAGAGGCATGTCGCAGCGATCAGGGAGCCTTGGCTTGGAATGCCGTTTCGCCGACCTGCCGCACGATATGCGCTCAACCTCATCTCGATCACCCTCACTGTCTGCGAAGCGCGGCATCGATTCGGCCGGCCAATAAATGTTGACTCTTTTAGTCATCTTCAATGTTGACTATTAAAGTCATGTTTCATAGTCAACCGGTATCGACCGCCGGCAGCCAAATTCCGGAAATGCCCACACCTTGATTGAAGAGAGACCAGGGACCGTGCCTGAGCGTCACATCCAGACGGCCATCCGCCCTCGCAACCGAATGACCCGGCGCGCGGCGCTCGGACTTTTCGCGCTGCCCTTCGCCGGCATTGTGCCCTCGATGGTCGAGGCGAAGCCGCTGCGCATCGTCTGCCTGGATGACGGGCTGGCCGAGACCTTGCTCACGCTCGGCGTCAACCCGGTGGCCATTGCCGGTCGCGATGTCTGGGAGAACTGGGTGGTCGAACCGCCGCTGCCGCCGGAGATCGCCGATGTCGGCACGTTGCTGGAACCGAATCTCGAACTGCTGCAGCAGCTTGCCCCGGACATCATCCTGTCCATGCCGTATCTCGACGGCATCAAGCCGCTGCTCGAACGCGTGGCGCCGGTAACGACGATCGGGCTCTATACCGAAGCGGGACAGCCCTATCAGCGCGCCATAGAGGCAACCCGCCAGCTGGCCAAGCTTGTCGGCAAGGAAACGGAAGGCGAAGCGCTGATCACAGCGACGGACGCCTATTTTTCAGAAGTTCGCCGGGAGCTGGCGCCGCTTTCGGCGCGGCCGATCTATATCGTCAGCTTCTTGGATCCGCGCAATGTGCGCGTCTACGGCAGGAAAAGCCTGTTTCAAGAGGTGTTCGACCGTATCGGACTGCGCAATGCCTGGGCGGGCGAGACCAATTATTGGGGGTTTTCGACCGTCGGCATCGACGGCTTGGCGACGTCGAGCGACGCGCGCCTTGCCTATCTCGAACCCTTGCCCGAGGGCGCCGGCGGCACGCTGACCGAAAGCCCGGTCTGGAATGCGATGCCCTTCGTGCGCAACCGCTCGATCATACGTCTTCCCGCCGTCCTGATGTTCGGCGCGCTGCCGTCCGCCACCCGTTTTGCCCGCGTCCTGGCCAAGGCGATGACTGGGGAAGCTGCCCGTGGCTGAGGACGCAACAGCCTTGGCGGAAGACGGCAGCCTGACTGGCCGGAGAGGGTCGCGCCGCATGTTGGGCAAACAGCCGGCGGCCGCGATCCTGCTCTGTGCGGTGCTGTCAGCGGCAGCGGCGGCGGCAACTGCCTCCAATCTCACCGTGCAGCTGCCTTCGGCACTTTGGCTGCAATCGCTCACCGCCCCTGATATCGACGACATGCGGCAGGTTCTCGTTCACTATGCCTTCCTGCCCAGGCTTACGGTCAGCCTTTTGTGCGGTGCCGCCCTTGGCCTTGCCGGAACCGTTCTGCAGCAGGTCTTGCGCAACCCGCTGGCCTCGCCGGAAACCGTCGGCGTCTCGGCCGGCGCCTATCTGGCTCTGGCATTGGCGACGCTTCTGGCACCCTCCCTGCTTGCCTACGGCCGCGAATGGGTGGCGCTTGCCGGCGCTTTTGTCGCCATATCGGCCGTCTTCGCTCTGTCCTGGCATAAGGGCCTGTCGCCGCTTTCCGTCGTGTTGGCAGGGCTGGTCGTCAGTCTCTACGCCGGCGCGGTTGGAGCAGCCCCCATCGTGCTCCGGCACGAATGGCTGACCAGCCTGTTTATCTGGGGCGCCGGGTCGCTCGGCCAGCAGGACTGGACGACGACGCTTTGGCTGTTGCCGCGCATCGGCGCTGCGGCTTTGGTGATCGGCCTCATGGTGCGGCCGCTCACCCTGCTTGGCCTCGACGATGAAGGCGCGCGCAGCCTCGGCGTTCCGCTTGGCGTGTATCGTTTCGCCGGGCTGGCTGCTTCCGTCGCGCTCATCGCTTTCGTCGTCGCTGCTGTCGGCGTGGTCGGCTTCGTCGGCCTGGCGGCGGCGTCCCTCGCCCGCATCGGCGGTGCGCGCCGGCTGAGCCAGCGGCTGGTCATGGCGCCGCTCATCGGTGCAGCGCTTCTGTGGGCCGCCGACCAGGCGGTGCAATTGGCGACCGGGGCGCAGGGCGACCTGCTGCCGACCGGCGCGATCACAGCCCTTCTCGGCGCGCCGCTGCTGCTGTGGCTGCTGCCACGCCTGGCGCTTCGCCTGGAGGTCCCGGCGCTCACCGAGGAGCGCCTGCCCAGAACAGGCCGGCCCGGCCTAGTGCTGGCGACGATTGGCCTGTCCCTGCTTCTGCTGCTTGGGCTGGCGTTGCTCTATGGGCCAGGGCCGGACGGCTGGACGTTCGCCTTCGGCGACCAGTTGCAGCCCTTGCTGTCATGGCGCTGGCCCCGCGTGTCCGCCGCGTTTGCCGCCGGCGCGATGCTGGCGCTTGCCGGGCTGATGATGCAGCGGTTGACCGGCAATCCGATGGCCAGTCCCGAGGTGCTCGGCATCAGCGCCGGTGCGGCGCTCGGCATGATGGTGGCGCTGTTTTCGCTCGCCGATGCAGGCCGCCCGGCCCAGACCGCGGCGGCGACCGTCGGCGCCTTCGCCGCTCTGCTGGTGACGCTGGCGATGGGGCGACGCGCCGCCTATGCGCCGGAGCGCTTGCTGCTCGCCGGCGTGGCCCTGACGGCGCTGTTCGATGCGCTGATCCTGATGCTGACCGCCACAGGTGATCCGCGCGCCGTGAAACTCCTCAACTGGCTTACCGGCTCGACCTATGGCGTCGATGCCGGTGCCGCGCTTCTGACCGGCGCCATCGCTTTTTGCCTGTTGCTGCTCGCGCCGCTTTTCCTGCGCTGGCTGGATATGCTGCCGCTTGGGTCCTCCACTGTCCAGTCGCTTGGCGTCGATGTGCCCAAGACCCGGCTTCTCGTACTGCTGATGGTTGCTGTTCTCACCGCCGCATCGACGCTGATCGTCGGCCCGCTGACCTTCATCGGCCTGATGGCGCCGCATCTCACCCGCCGCCTTGGGCTCGCCCGTGCGCTGCCGCAAGCCGCCGGCGCGGTGCTGGTTGGGGCTTTGATCATGGTCGCCGCCGACTGGATCGGCCGCACTGTCATCTTCCCGCGCCAGGTCCCGGCCGGGCTCGTCGCCACGCTGATCGGCGGCCCGGTGCTGATGTGGCTGCTGCGCCGCCGCTGACTTTTGTCCCTGTGGAGATATCCATGCCCAAGTCGATGGAGGCATTGATCGCCGACACCACCGTCCACGATCTGGCTCCCGCGCATGGCAGCGATCCCTACCGGATATTCCTGCATGTGCCGGCAAAGCCAGAGCCACGGGCTGGCTGGCCGGTGCTCTACATGACCGACGGCAACGCCGTGATCGCCACCGCCGTCGATGCCATGCGCGCCCAGGCGGGTTACCCGCTCGGCACCAATGTCGAGGAGGGGATCATCGTCGCCATCGGCTATCCCGTGGCGGGCGCCTACGACCCGCTCAGGCGGTCATGGGATCTCGGACCGCCGCCTGGCGAGATCTATCCGCCATTCCATGATGGTGGCCCGGAGGTCAGGACCGGCGGGGCGGAAGAGTTCCTCGCCTTCATCGAGGACGAATTGAAGCCGTGGGTGGCGAACCGCACCAGGATCGACAGCGGCCGGCAGGCGCTTTACGGCCACTCCTTTGGCGGGCTGTTTGCGCTCTATACCCTGTTCACTCGCCCTCTCGCCTTCCAGACCTGGATTGCTGCCAGCCCGGCCATCTATTGGGAGGATCGCCTCATCGACCGCTTTCTCCAGGCGTTCGAAGCCGCCGTGCCGGATGGCTTGATGACGCAGGTGATGCTGTCGGCCGGCGAATACGAGACCGAAAAGCTGGCGCCGTTCCAGATCGGTGCTGCGGATGAGGCAAAGCGCCTGGAGCACAAGAAGCTGACGCGCACCGACGAATTCGCGCGGCAGATGGCGGAGCGTCTCGGCACGATCCCTGGCCTGAGCGCCGGTTTCGAACTGCATGCCGGCGAAAACCACATGTCCATCCTGCCGGTCACGGTCAACCGTGCCGTTCAGGCGGCATTCGCGGTGCATCGTCCCTGAACGCAGGTGCTCGGGGCGCGCCAACGCGGCGCCGAGGGCGCCTCTTCCGATCGCAGATCCGTGTGTGCCCGATATGAGGTCCGCTCGAGGTGACTATCGGGCCTGGCGACGGTGGCGCGCAAGTCTCGCCCTCGCAGGGCTTGCTGGAGATGTCGGTGGCGAAGATTGGCCGGCGCCACTTGGGGGGGCGTTGGGGTAGGTTTGCCTGATGGGCGCCGGCCAGGCGGAAATCAGGTCCACCGCAAGGGAATATAGCAGGCGTGGCAAGCGATGGCAGTGGTGTGATCGCGGAAGGTCGTTCGCGCTTCCCGGATGCGGTGACCCATTATGGGTCAACATGTCTGGCACCTGAATTGCACCGTAGGCAATGCCGGGTAACACCCCGGCATCGTCCCCGAGTATGGGGCCTCGCCGCTTCGCAAATGGAGCGGCGGGCCTTTTCGGCTAAGGCAACAGCTGCGAATTGCAAAATCACACTTCAGTTGGATTCAACCATCCGCGCGCCGCTGTGAGCGCGTCGCCACCGGATCTCCAAGGTAGCGTTTGTTATTCGGCGCGAGCCGGCGGTAGTTCGAACAGGTTGGCGCCATTCTCCTGGCCTCGCTCGACATAGCCGATTATTCGAAACCATTTTGCGACATCCGGTCTCTGGAGCCAGCTGCGCGAGTGAATGGGGAGGTTACCGGCGAGCGCCTGGATATGGCGAATGTGCCGCTTACAGAAGCGAACCGTTGCGGCGCTGAAGAAATCCTCCTGTGCGGCGAATAGCGTATCGGCGGCGTCGCTATGCTCGTGCCACGCGATGATCGCCACGGTCTTTTCACCCTGGACAAGCGCATGAGCACGGCCCTCTTTCAAATTCATCATCAGATTGTCGTACGCGATCTTGCTGTCCTTGCCGGCCGCGGCGTACTCGTCCGATATCCGCTTGGACAGATCACGGAAAAGAGCTTCCAGATCTCCAACCGTTGCTGCGCGTGCTCTCATTTCTCCTCCTAGAGCCCAGAGGTAGTTTGCCCTAAGGATAGGGGATCACCAAGCAAATCAAATCCGTCATCGGCCCAAAGCGAGCAAAGATGTTTCGTCGGGCGAGGCCGGCTGTGTTGGAAAATGGTGCCCTGAGGTGGAATCGAACCACCTCCGGGGTCAAATTTCTCCAGGCAGCGAGGGATATGACGCGCCAGGGGCCAGCTTGGGATCCGTCACGCACGCCGCGGTTCGTCCTTTGCACGCGGGGCGTTGCCCTCAGCCTTTGCGCCGCTTGGACTTATCTTCTTCCGACATGGGCTTTCCTTGTTCGGTGCTCTCGCCAATCCCGGACTTGGCTGCCAAACTATAAAGAAGGCCTGCCACGACAAGCACCAAAAGCGTGCCGAGGGCCGCCACCTGCCACAGACCGAGCCCGCACGCCACGCCAATTGCGCCGGACAGCCACATGCCTGCACCGGTCGTCAGCCCGTGGATCTCGCCTCTCGAAAACAAAATCGATCCGGCGGCAAGGAACGCGACGCCAGCGGTAACCGCTTCGACAACACGAATCGGATCCACCTTCACCGATTCCTGCAGAAACATCGGCGCGTGAACGATTTCAATCGTCAGAATACCGAAAGTAGCCGCTGCCACGCAGATCAGGATATGGGTGCGAAGGCCAGCAGGCCGATTTCGCCATTCGCGTTCGAAACCGATCGCAGCACCGAAGATCGACGCCAGTAGAAGCCTGGCCGCAATAACCGGAAACGGGACGTATGTCGGATGGCCGAATTCTTGGAGGAGTTGTTGCATGAGTAACCCGGGCTGACCGGACACAACGTGCTCGGACCGGCCAGGTTCCCCAAGGTTTGCCGGAGGGAGCGCCGGCCTCCACCTTATGGCGCACGATCCGATCGACACGCTGGGAAAGGCCCGGCACAATATGCTCATCAAGGCGGAATGCAGTTGCGGCAATGTCCGCTATTGCCGTTCGGCCGACCTGACGATGGTGTATGGCGGCGGGTTCGGTCCGCTAAAGCTGGAGTTCGATTGCAGCCGGTGCAAGCCGGAGATCAAAGTCACGCTGCTCGAAGTTCATCCCGAACCACAGCTTTTTCATAAGTTTCTGAATTTATTTGGGAAAAATTGGTGCCCAGAGGCGGATTCGAACCACCGACACGCGGATTTTCAGTCCGCTGCTCTACCAACTGAGCTATCTGGGCCTGTTCCGGCACGCGGGCAGTGTTGCACACCGGATTTCTTGAAAGCGCCGCAGGCGCCCCTTGAAAGCGCGTGGGTTATAGCACGGGAATCCGGCCTGTCCAGCGCTTAAGCGTTGATTTCGAGCGGGAGACCAGCAGTTGTTCGACAGGCTGATTCATGGGCCACGGTCGGGACCAGCGGACTGCTCTGAACGGGCCTCATTTGGGAGGGTCACCGTCCGTTTCGTCCTCGTCGTCGCGGGCAGAAATGACGTAGGCGCCCTTGAGCCAGCGGTTGAGGTCGATGTCCTTGCAGCGTGTCGAGCAGAATGGATAGGTCTCGCGCGCCGACGGCTTGCCGCATTCGGGGCATGGCCGCTTGGGGCGCAGCGGCGTGACTTTGTCGTCCGAGCTCATGGCCGCCCCGAACTTATAGCCGCTCCGAAACTCATGGCCACCCCGAAACTCATGGCCGAACTGACTGCCAGTTGGCGTGCACCTTGAACCCCTCGCCAGTCAGAAGCGCCACCGTCTCATAGAGCGGCAGGCCGACGACGTTGGTGTAGGAGCCGACAAGCTTGACGACGAAGGCGCCGGCCAGCCCCTGGACGGCATAGCCGCCGGCCTTGCCTCGCCATTCTCCCGAGGCCACATAGGCGTCGATCTCGGCGCGCGGCAACCGCTTGAAACGCACCCTGGTCTCGACCAGCCGCTGGCGCAGCTTGCCGGCCGGCGTGATCAGGCAGATGCCGGAATAGACCCGGTGCGAACGGCCGGACAGCAGCCCGAGGCAATTGGCGACGTCGTCGAACGTTTCGGCCTTGGGCAGGATGCGCCGGCCGACGGCGACCACCGTGTCGGCGGCCAGCACGAAGCTGGGCGCATAGTCCTCTTCCGTCTGCAGTGAGCCCAGCGCCTTCTCGGCCTTTTCCTTCGACAGGCGCTTGGCCAGCGAGCGCGGATGCTCGGCGCGCAGCGGCGTCTCGTCGACACCGGCCGGCAGCACGCGATCCGGCTCGATGCCGGCCTGCTGCAACAGCTCGATCCGGCGCGGCGAACCCGAGGCAAGCACGAGCTTCTGCAAAATGCTCATCGCGATCCCGGCCGAACTCTGACGATCTTACTTGAAACGGTAGGTGATGCGGCCCTTGGTCAGGTCGTATGGTGTCATCTCGACCAGGACCTTGTCGCCGGTCAGCACGCGGATGCGGTTCTTGCGCATGCGGCCGGCCGTGTGGGCGATGATCTCGTGTTCGTTTTCGAGCTTCACCCTGAACATCGCGTTGGGCAACAATTCCGTGACGACACCCGGAAACTCGAGGACTTCTTCCTTCGGCATTCGATACCTTTGCTTGGATGGGGATTCCCAGCGCCCCGGCCGGAATTTGGGCGGAACCTATATGATAATCGTGCGCTTGTGAACATGCTTAATCAGCGCGGTTTTTTTGCTTCCGGCGCCAGAAAACGGCCGCCGATCCGCGCCTTTAGCCGTTCGCGCACTTCACGATAGGCGGCCATGATCTGCTCACGCGTGCCGCCCACGCCGGTCGGGTCCGGCATCGGCCAGTATTCGACGTCGACGGCAAGCGAGCGGGTAAGCTCGAGCGCGGTGTGATGCGCCTCCGGCGACAGCGTGACGATCAGGTCGAAATAGTCGTCCTCAAGATCGTCCAGTGTCCTCGGGTGTCGTCCACCCAGCGAAAGCCCGTCCTCGGCCAGCACGGCGTCGACGAATGGGTCGCGTTCGCCGCCGCGCACCCCGGCCGACGCCACGAAAGTGGTCGCCGGAAGCATTTGGCGCGCCAGCATCTCGGCCATCGGCGAGCGCACGGCGTTCATGCCGCAGACAAACAGGATCGAGCGGGGCAGGATCGAGCGGGGCAGAGGGGCTGGCAGTTCAGCCTCGCCAGTGCAGCACGCAGACCAGCGTGAACAGCCGGCGCGCCGTGTCGAAATCGATATCGATCTTGCCGGCCAGCCGGTCCATCAAAGTCTGCGAGCCATCGTTGTGCAGGCCGCGCCGGCCCATGTCGATCGCCTCGATCTGGCTGGGGGTCGAGGTGCGGATGGCGTCGTAGTAGCTTTCGCAAATCATGTAATAGTCCTTGACGATGCGCCTGAGCGGCGTCAGCGACAGGATGTGGGTGACGACCGCCGTGCCGTCCTCGCGCGTCACCGCGAAGACCAGGCGGGATTCGGCCAGCGACAGTTTTAGCCGGTAAGGCCCGGCGCCGTCGTCATTGACCGGCTGGAAGCGGTTCTCCTCGATGAGGTCGAAGATCGCCACCGCCCGCTCATGCTCGACATCGGGCGTCGAACGGCCGATCGATTCGTCGAGTTCGACATCGATCAGCCTGCCATGGGTTCGATCGTAGTCGGACATGTCAGTCTACATGTTCAGCCGTATGGCGACGGAGCGTCCATGCGCGTCGAGGCCTTCCGCCTTGGCCAGCGCGATGGCCGCCGGCGCCAGCGCCCGCAACTGCTCCGGCCCGAGCTTCAGGATCGAGGTGCGCTTGACAAAATCGAGCACCGACAGCCCGGATGAGAAGCGCGCCGAGCGCGCCGTCGGCAGCACGTGGTTGGAGCCGCCGACATAGTCGCCAATCGCTTCCGGCGTGTGGCGGCCGAGAAAAACAGCACCTGCATTGCGCATCCGCGCCAGGAAGGCTTCCGGCTCGTCGATCGCAAGCTCGACATGTTCGGCCGCGATGCGGTCGACCAGCGGCAGTGCTGCCTCGATTTGGGGAACGAGGATGACGGCGCCGAAATCGCGCCAGCTCGCCGCCGCCGTCTCGGCGCGCGGCAGGCTTTTCAACTGGCGCTCGACCGCCTGTTCGACCGCCGCGCCAAAGGCGGGATCGTCGGTGATCAGGATCGACTGCGCCGACACGTCATGCTCGGCCTGGGCAAGCAGGTCGGCGGCGATCCAGTCCGGATCGTTGCTGCCGTCGGCCACGACAAGCACTTCCGAAGGCCCGGCGATCATGTCGATGCCGACCGTGCCGAAGACCTGGCGCTTGGCCGCGGCGACATAGGCATTGCCGGGGCCGACGATCTTGGCGACCGGCTTTATCGTCTCGGTGCCATAGGCCAGCGCCGCGATCGCCTGCGCGCCGCCGACGCGGTAGATTTCGGAGACGCCGGCGAGGTCGGCGGCCACCAGCACCAGCGGCGGCACCCCGCCGCCGGAGGCAGGCACAACCATGGCGATGCGCTCGACGCCGGCGACCTTGGCTGGGATGGCGTTCATCAGCACCGAGCTCGGGTAGCTCGCCGTGCCGCCCGGCACATAGAGCCCGACCGCTTCGACCGCCGTCCAGCGCGAGCCGAGCTCGACGCCGGCGGCGTCCGTATAGCGGTCATCCTGCGGCAGTTGCCGCTGGTGATGGGCGCGGATGCGCTCGCGCGCGAATTTCAGCGCTTCGATCGTCTGCGGATCCGCTGCGTCGTACGCCTTGGCAATGTCATCCTCGGAGACGGCAATGCCGAGCTTGATCAGGTCGCCGCCGCCGAATTTTTGCGTGTAGTCGACCAGCGCCGCGTCGCCCTCGGCGCGCACTCGTGCGATGATCTCGCGCACCACGGCATCGACATCAGCCGAGACTTCCCGCTTGGTCAAAAGGAACGCGGCAAAACGCTGCTCGAAATCGGCATCGGACAGGCGAAGGGTGATGGCCATCTTGCGCTGCTCAGGCTCTGTGGAAGGGGCGCGAGGTCGCTTCCCAGGCACCGCCGATGTCGGCGAGCCGCGCCTCGATGCACTCGACATCGAGCATGATCGCGCCACCGCCTGAAAAGATCAGCTCGACAATGCCGGCCGGCTTGTCGAGGGCGAGAAAGCTGATCGCCAGCAGCGACAGCACCTCATCGGGCTTGTCGCGGGCAATGCCGCTGGTCTTGGCGCCCAGCACCCGGTCGAAATGCAGCACACTTTGCCGCCGCTCATTGTGCTGGCGGAACAGGCCCGATTTCGCCTCCCAGACGAAGCGGTTCATGGTCACCACGAAGCGCTTGGCCGCCGGCATGTATTCGAGGTCGCCGACCTTCAGCACCGCGTCCTGGACATGGGCCGAGACGATGCTCAGATCCTGATCGTCGAGCGCGACAAGCTTGAGAGCCATGCGGATTTCACACCTGAAAGTTGACAATTCAACCTTCTGTTAGGCGGTCTTTTCGGTCCGCGCAACCGCGCCGCAAACCTTGCGAAATCGCCTAGCCGGAAATCCGCTCGATCACCGCGCCGCAGCCGGACAGCTTTTCTTCCAGCCGCTCGAAGCCGCGGTCGAGATGGTAGACGCGGTTGACCGTGGTCTCGCCTTCGGCCGCCAGGCCGGCGATGACCAGCGACACCGAGGCGCGGAGGTCGGTCGCCATGACCGGGGCGCCCTTCAGCTTCGAGACGCCGTCGACGATCGCCGTCTGGCCGGAAAGCGTGATGTGGGCGCCGAGCCGGGCAAGCTCCTGCACGTGCATGAAGCGGTTCTCGAAGATCGTCTCGGTGATGCGCGATTTGCCCTTGGCCATGGTCATCAGGCCCATGAACTGCGCCTGCAAATCGGTCGGGAACGCCGGGAAGGGCGCCGTCGCCACGTCGACCGGCGCAATGCCGGCGCCGTTGCGCCTGACGCGGATGCCGGAATTGGTCTGCGTGATCTCGGCACCCGTCTGGGAAATCACGTCGAGCGCGGTCTGCAGCAGGTCCGCGCGCGCGCCTTCGAGCACGACGTCGCCGCCGGTCATCGCGACGGCCATCGCATAGGTGCCGGTCTCGATGCGGTCGGGTATCACCCGGACGCGCGCACCCGACAGCGCTTCAACGCCGTCGATGGTGATGGTCGCGGTGCCGGCGCCGGAAATCCTGGCGCCCATGGCGTTGAGGCAATCGGCGAGGTTGACGATCTCGGGCTCGCGGGCGGCGTTTTCGAGCACCGTCTCGCCTTTGGCCAGCGAAGCCGCCATCATCAGCACATGGGTGGCACCGACCGATACTTTCGGGAAGACGTAGCGGTTGCCGACAAGACGGCCGTTCCTGGTCTTGGCGATGACATAGCCGGTGTCGACGTCGATATCGGCGCCAAGCACCTGAAGGCCTTCCAGGAAAAGATCGACTGGGCGCGTGCCGATGGCGCAGCCGCCGGGCAGCGAGACCTTGGCCTCGCCCATACGGGCAAGCAGCGGCCCGATCACCCAGAAAGACGCGCGCATCTTCGACACCAGCTCGTAGGGTGCCGTGGTGTCGACAATGTTGCGGGCGGAAAAATTGATGGTGCGCGAATAGCCTTCTTGCTGCTTTTCGCGGCGGCCGTTGACCGAATAGTCGACGCCATGATTGCCGAGGATGCGGATAAGCTGCTCGACATCGGCCAGGTGCGGCACGTTTTCCAGGGTCAGCGTGTCGTCGGTCAAAAGCGAGGCGATCATCAGCGGCAGCGCGGCATTTTTCGCGCCCGAGATCGGAATGCTTCCGGCAAGCTTGTTGCCGCCGACAATTCTGATGCGATCCATGGAAGAAACGTCCCCTCGGCCGAAAGGCCGGTTTTCAATCGGTTGAGTCTGTTGTGGCCGGTCTAGACCATTGGCCGGCTTGGTTCAAGAAACAGGATTTCGGGCTTGGGCCCAGCCTGTTGATATAGGTCAATCCTTTTGCGTTTCCCTTAAGGCATCGAGCCCGTCCGGCCGCTTGTCGGCGTCGCCAGTGCGCCGCGAGCGCGACTGCGCCTTGCGCTTCTGCAGATTGGCGCGCAATTGCTCCGCGAGCCGGGTCTTGCGGTCGGTCTTTTTCGATGGACCGCTTTTGTCAGGTGGAATTATCGTGTCGTTCATGGTTCCGTCCCGGCTGACGCTTAAAGCGACGTGCGTCCGCCTGGACGCACAAAGTACGCTTTAATACTTTTTATCTCGCCAATCCGTTCTCAAGGGATAGCCAACATTGTGGCGCCGCCATGTCCGGAAAACCCGCCGGAGCGGGCTTTCACAGATGACTTGCGCTTGGCCTTGCGCTTGCCGGTTCGATATGGCAGAAGCCCCGCCATCAGCGGCTGCGGTAGCTCAGTGGTAGAGCACTCCCTTGGTAAGGGAGAGGTCGAGAGTTCAATCCTCTCTCGCAGCACCAGTTTTCCTGAAGACTCTCAATAGTGTGCTTCGCCTGGTCATTTCTTCTTTCCGGCACCAGCAGGCGAACGAAGGCGCAACACGGCACCAGTATCCGTGGATTTTCCGTGGACTTTATCCCCGTTGCATTTACGAGTCGTGCGGAAATTCAAGCCGTCGACGAGGAGTGACGATGTGTCTCCCGTCGGCTAAAAGACGCGATGCCTGTTGTGGTCTTAATCGGATTGTTTGCGCTCTTGGCGATCGGCAAATTGTTTGAGCCGCTGATCGGTGGGATCGGTTTCTTTTTGTTGATTGGTATCGGGCTGCCCTGCATTATGGCCGCCTACTATTATGCTTGGGACCTTCGGAACCGAGACAAGTTTCGCAGAAAGTGACGGGCAGCCTGCCGAGCGCAAGCTGATGCTGGGTCAAACCTAAGCTGGATCCTGCTACAATCCCCTATGGCCGCTCGATTAGTGGTTATCCTGGTGCTGCTTTTCGCCTTCGCCTACGGATTCGCAAAACTCGTGGAACGTTATGGCGACGCTGGCGACAAGCCCTCTCCGTGTGAACAATGGCCGCATCCTGATTGTCCAGTCCCAAGCGCGCCTCCTCAGGAAGAAACTAAGCCTTGAGCGGGCGCGACCTCAAACGTCAGCGTTGATATGCCGTGGCAGCGGGTTCGCGCCGCGCCACCGGAACAAGAATTGCTCCGCCCCGTTTTAGATAAGTAAGCAACCCGTGGCGGCAGCAATCAAGCACCGCAGCTGAAGGTTGCTCGGAGGCTAATATGGGTAAGCAACTTACATCGGCTGCGGCAGGCATCCTTCTGCTCGTTGGTGTCAGCGCCGCCGCTGCTCAGGACGTCATCATTCAACCCGAGCAGGACACTGTGATCCGGGAATACGTGAAAAAGAAACCGTTGGCATCCCTCAGCCTTCCCGGCGTGGAGCTCAACATCGGCACTGCTCTGCCCGAGACAGTCGAGCTCTACGAGGTGCCGGACGTTCAGTACCGCTACGTAGTCATCGACGGCCGAACCGTCCTGGTCGATCCAGGTACCCGCAAGATTGTGAAGGTCTACGATTGACTTGACCCCTCCCGCTGAAGCCCGTCATGCCGAAAGGTGCGGCGGGCTGGCGCCTTCTCAGGCTCGGCTTGGACTTCTTCTGTGATGACTTCGAAGCGAGTAAGCCGGGAAAGACCGAAGCTCGTTGAGATGGCGACGTCATTCGCATCGCATCCCGTCGCCATCAGGATTCTGCCGATACGAGGCTGGTTATGCCGTGCATCAAAGGTGAACCAATGGCCGCTGAGATAGGCTTGGAACCATGCGTTGAAATCCATGGGATACGGCATCGGCGGTATCCCGATGTCGCCGAGGTAGCCGGTGCAATATCGCGCCGGAATGTGCATGCAACGGCACAGCGTGATTGCCAGATGCGCAAAATCACGACAAACGCCGGCCCGATCGGTTAGCGCGCCGTAGGCGGTCCGCAGCGTGTCCGCGGCCTGGTAGTTGAAGGCGATGTGTTCGTGAACGAAATCACAGATCGCCTGGACGCGCGCCCATCCGGGTGCGGTGTTGCCGAAATTGGCCCAAGCGAAGTCGCCAAGCCGATCGGTATCGCAATAGCGACTGCCGAGAAGAAACCTGAGCACGTAGTCGGGCAGCTCTTTGATATCGTGCTGGATGGCGTCGGCGACCACAATTTCTGGCTTACCGGTGTCATAGATTTCGAAGTTCGTTGATATCGTCGTCAGCCCGGCGGGCGCTTCTATTCTCGTGCATAGATTGCCGAAAGCGTCGATATAGCCGCGGGCCTCGCTCGGGCGATCGAAGCCGATGATTTGTTCTGTCAAAAGATCGATGCGACGTGAAGGATGGATCTCAAGGACGAGCAGCATCGGTGTCGGCTGCGGACATTCGTAGGCAAGCTTGAAACCGGCGCGGATACGCATGGCAGCTCCAACGCGTTGATTTCAGCAAACTCCAGACTGTCCGAACAGTTCCGCAAAACATTAGGGTTCTCTAATTTCCATTGGTGCCGGCTTCCTTCACCACCTTGACCTCCACCGTCATGCCGAGAAAACTCGACGCGCTGCCGGAGTAGCTTCCAGAAAGAGGGATGGCTTGCTGCGGGTGCCTGGCGACGGCCACCCTGATCAGATCCCGGTTGCCGACAATGCCATTGGTGGGATCGAACTCGACCCAGCCCGCGCCAGGCAAATAGACCTGGCACCAGGCATGCGTCGAACCGCCGCCGAGGACAGAAGCACTATCGCGGTTCGGCACATAGACATAGCCAGTCACAAAACGGGCGGCAAAACCAAGCGAACGAACCGCTTCCATCATGAACAGCGCAAAGTCCCGGCATGTGCCTCGGCGCAGGTGCAACGTCATGAGCGGCGGTTGCGTCCCTGGTTCAGTTCGACGGGAATACACAAAGCTCTCGTGGATGGCATAGCAAAGCGTCATCAACAATTTGCCCGTCTCGGTGTGCCCTCTGGCACTCACGAACTGTCGTGCCCATTTGCCGATCTCGTCGCCGTCATCGAGATGATGGCGCTCCATGGTTTGAGTGAGGTCGGTTGCCTCGTCGGGATCATAGGAGAAGGGATAGCTGAGTGCCGCTTCATCGATCCGGAAATCAGGCGCATGCTGCGGTGTGTGATCGAGCCGAATGTCTGTCACGAAACGCAGTTCGTCTTCGGAGCCCTTGAAGTCGACTACCGCAACGCAGTTTCCGAAAACGTCGTGGATCCAGCGAATCTCTTTGGGCTCGGGGTTCACAAACAGCGCGTGATCGAGAAGTCGCTGATCGAAACTATCGCGCGGCCTGAACATCAGCCGGTGCTCGCCAAACGTCACCGGTTGCGTGTAGCGATAGACGGTCGTGTGCTTGACTGAAAAAATCGGCATTGGCTTGCGTCGACCACCTGCGATATCAGCGCAATCATATAATCTTTTTCGATGTGCAGCGGACAAAATGGAGTCCTCCGCCTCGACCGGATCGCATCAGGCGCCGTAGGCCTAAGCCTTTTGCAATCTCCAATTGGTAGACTCTCTCAATGCCCCGGAACTTAATCTTTGCGCCAAGGAGGGGCCAAGGCGAGGAACGTCGCAAACGGGAGGAAGTAATGAACGAGGACTACGATCTGGCCATAGGTCACGACAAGCCCTACGAAATAGCTGCTTTCGCTGAAAAGCATGGCCTTACGATAGGGGCTGCCGAGCTGATCCTTTTCGCCTAT
Source organism: Mesorhizobium sp. M6A.T.Cr.TU.016.01.1.1 (assembly GCF_003952585.1). Classification (NCBI taxonomy): domain Bacteria; kingdom Pseudomonadati; phylum Pseudomonadota; class Alphaproteobacteria; order Hyphomicrobiales; family Phyllobacteriaceae; genus Mesorhizobium; species Mesorhizobium sp. M6A.T.Cr.TU.016.01.1.1. Next base: position 1,205,724 of record NZ_CP034452.1, on the reverse strand, counting down.
AGCCCGTCCCGAGCGGCGTGCGATACTGCCGCAACCGCTTTCCTCACGGCAGTCGCCGCACAAGCCAACAGACAATCGGCGCGCTAGCTCTCGTTCCGAACATCCTGAAAGCGACGGTGGCGTAGATCACCTCGCCACCATCGCATACACGTCGCCCGCCGCTCATTTCGGAGCGGCAGGCTTTGGACGGTGCCGAAGGCTGCGCCGATCGACGGCGCAGCCTTCTGAACGCTCAGGTGAGGCTTCTGGACCAGTCGTCTATCTGGCGCTCTGCCTCTTCCTTGGCAATTCCATACCGCTCCTGAATACGTCCTGCGAGTTGGTCACGATTGCCCTCGATGCGATCAAGGTCATCGTCCGTGAGGTCGCCCCATTGCTCCTTGGCCTTGCCTTTGAACTGCATCCATTTTCCCTTGATTTGATCCCAATTCATGGATTCCTCCTTTGTCGTCTAGAGGAAATGCAATTGGACACCACACGTTCCCGACCGGCGGATCGCCCTTGACGATTATTGTTGGGCGACGCAGCAAAAAGCCGCCAGCCGGAGCCGGCGGGGCGAATTGGAGCAGGGGAGCGAATGGAACCATCCGCGTCTTGAAACTCGACAGAAAGGTTCCCCAGCGGGATCAGCTGGCGCGCGCCAAGGCGATCGATATGACGTTATCTGCATCCGCCCCCGGTAGATCGAACAGCATCGGAAGTTGGCGGGTCATGGCCATTTCAACGATCAACTCTTCAATGGAAGCTGTCGGCAGGTCGGTCTCGACACTATTCGAGATCATCGAGGCAAGCTTGTGGACTGGCACTGGTGCCGACTTCGCACGGTCGTCGAGCAACCTGCTGATTTCGATTACAACGTCTGCGTCAATGCTCTTTGGCAATTCGCGCATGGCTTTTCCTCCCTGCCCGTATCATGCGCGTGCCAGAGGGCTGAGTCTCGAAAAATCGACGTATGGAACCGAAGGCGTGCGTCGGTCCGATTGCTTTGCTGCGTCAGGGCTGAGGCGAAAAAGCGAAGTGCACTGGTGTCGCATGCGGCAACGAAATCGCCCCTTTTGCGTTGGCCAATCATACATCGTTCAGCAAACGTGACCAAAAAGGAGAGTAAGCATGACAGCCGACGCGGCGAAGCTCTATCCCCGCCACCGGGATCGGATCTCCGGCAGCGAGGACTACATAGTAGCGCATTTTGCCCGGCAAAACGGTATCACCCCGGCGCAAGTCCATCAGTTGATCAAGAGATATGGAAGCAACCGCGCCAAGCTGGTGGCGGCGGCGAAGGAACTTCGCACGTCGCTTCGATCAGATGTCCCCAAGCCCCTGCTAGGCTCGGGCCGCCGCGCCGGACGTCTCAGCGCCGGTGTTGATGCCAGAAATGGCTTAGAAACGCGGTGAGGAGACTGCTGAAAACAATCCAGCCAAGGATTTCGTTTTCAGACTTTTCAATCCTGGCCGCCGTCGCCAGCTTCTGTTCGCGATCACTTGCTTTGATGGTCGCCTCCAGATCGGATCGGCTGCCATATCGAACCGAGTAGGCTCGTGTAAATTCGGCGCCCAGCAGAAAGATCTCGGACGAATAAAAGACCCACAACAGCACGACGAGCAGCGCACCGGCTGCGCCGTATGACGATGCGGTTGCGCTTGCTCCGATATACCAGCCGATCAGCGACTTGCCGATCGTGAAGAGAAACGCCGTCACCACCGCGCCGATGCCAACGTCGCGCCATCGCAGCGCGCGATCGGGCAGGACCTTGTAGATTGCCGCGAACAAAAGCGCGATCAGGGCAAACGAGACGATCCCGTTGATTGTGCTCAGGATAATGGTGCCGAAGGGCAGATATGCGTTGATGATTTCGCCAAGCGCAGAAATTGCAGCGCTCGCGACCAGGGACACCAGGAGCAGGAAGCCAAGCGCGGCGACGAGCCCAAGGCTTGCGGCGCGGGCCCGCACAAGCCCGGAAATCGATGTCTTAACCGGTTTGACTTTCCAGATTTCGTTCAGCGCAAGCTGCATTTCGCCGAACACGCCGGATGCGGTGACGAACAGCGTGACGAGCCCCAGGATGGCCGCAAGAGTGCCCGCCGTCCGATGGGAGGCATTTTCGATTGTCGCTTGCAAAAGCTCCGCGCTCTGCGGCCCCATCAGACCCGCGAGCTGGGCCGAAAGGGCAAGTTGCGCCGCATCATTTCCGAAGGCCAGGCCAGCGATAGCGACAACGATGAGCAGGATCGGCGCAAGCGAGGTTGTGGCATAAAACGCCATTGCTGCCCCGTGACTCAGGGCGTTGTCATTGATGAAGCCGACAATGCTCTCCGCAAGGAGTGCCCAGCCCTCTTTCGCCAGATTCCACATGCTAGCCTCACCTGCCTCTCAGCAAGCAATTAGAGGCAGCACGGCAACGGACCAGAGCAGCAGATGGGTAAGTCCGTTTGGATCCGGAGTTTAGGTGATGGATCTTGAGTTGTTTGACGAGGTGCCACTGCGACGACGAGGAGGTAGCAGGCGGCCGAGATTGCAGATCTGGGAGCGGGCGTGGCGCTCTTTTGCGGCAATACGGGCCAGGTTTGACGTGATGAATGTTTTCCTGCAGCGTTGCAGTTCAGCAACAGACTTCGGGGAGATAGCCGGCTACTGTGGGGGATATTCTGGAGCCGACGAGGGGTGCCATGTTTTCTATCAGACGGACTGCTTTGACCGCCACGATGCTGCTTGCCTGGGGCGGATGCGCTCTCGCGGCAGACCCAGTGTATGAGGAGCCCGTGGTCGCTTCAGTCTATGACTGGAGCGGTGTCTACCTTGGCGTGCAAGGCGGATATGGCTGGGCTGATGCGGATGTGACGATTTTCACCAATCCACCACTTGTTGGAACGGCCGATCTGGACGGAGCATTTGTTGGAGCGCTTGCCGGCTATAATTTCCAGTCCGGAAATTTCGTGTTCGGTGTCGAGGGTGACATAAACAAGAGCTGGATCGAGCTCGACGATGACGGAGACGCCGAGATCGACTGGTTCGGGTCCGTGCGCGGACGCGTGGGCTACGCTTGGGATCGCACATTGCTTTTTGGCACGGCCGGTATTGCTTTTGCGCATGGCGAAGTGTCTACGGTTGTGGAAGATGACGATATGAGCTTCACCGGCTGGACCGCGGGGCTCGGTGCGGAACACGCTTTCACCGACAACTGGCTTGGACGGGCCGAGTATCGCTATTACGATTTCGGCACGGAAGACATCACGCGCGGGGAAGTCGACCTGACGATGCACACCGTCTCTGTAGGCCTCGCATACAAGTTCTAGTCTAAACGAAGCCAGCAGACGAACCGACTGCGGTCCCTGGACGACCCATGCCGGCCTCAGGCAATTGAGCGCAGGCTTGGGCACCGTCGTCGCTCTGACGGCAGCATGACTGCGGTGTGGGCGTGAACTCATTTTGTCATGCCAACCTCGCCTGAGACCCTGTCGGGCGCGCCGCGCCGACAAGGACGTCTCCTCATCTCCGAACAGTATCTAGGCTGAACACTATCCGGTCGTGGCGTGAGAGCCAGCCACAAGAAATTGCCGACGGCGGCCGGTTTCGTTGGCAAAAGGTTACCGTTCCCTGCTATTCCCCCTTCAAATCAAAAGCAGTGGACTTGCGCATGACCAATGTCGCCCTGACCGGGCTTGCCCGCGATCTCGCCAAGCGCGCCGCGGAAGGCCGTCCGGTGCGCATCGGCGTCATCGGCTCCGGCGAGATGGGCACCGACCTGGTGACGCAAGGCATGCTTATGCCTGGCATTGCGGTGTGCGCCGTTTCGACCCGGCGCCCGCACACGGCACGTGACGCCATCCGCATCGCCTACGGCGACGAGGCGATGGCACGGGAGGCCGATACGCCGTCGAAGGTCAGCGAGGCGATCGAAAGCGGCAAGATCGCCATCACCTCGAACGAGATGCTGGTGACCAATCCGCTGATCGACGTGGTGATCGACGCTACCGGCAAGCCGGGCGTCGCCGCCGATTTCGACTTGATGGCGATGGAGCACGGCAAGCATCTGGTGATGATGAACGTCGAGGCCGACGTCACCATCGGCTGCTATCTGAAGCAGCAGGCCGACCGGCTCGGCGTTGTCTATTCGGTCGGCGCCGGCGATGAGCCGTCGAGCTGCATGGAACTGATCGAGTTCGCCTCGGCACTCGGCTACACCATCGTCTCGGCCGGCAAGGGCAAGAACAACCCGCTCAACCACGACGCCGTCCCCGATGACTATCGCGCGGAAGCACTGCGGCGCAATATGAACCCGCGCATGCTGGTCGAGTTCGTCGACGGATCCAAGACCATGGTCGAGATGTGCGCCATCGCCAACGCCACCGGGCTGGTGCCTGATATTGCCGGCATGCACGGCCCCAAAGCCGATCGCGATGAATTGGCCAAGGTGCTCATCCCGCGCGCGGATGGCGGCATCCTGTCGAAGAAGGGCGTCGTCGACTACACGATCGGCAAGGGCGTGGCGCCCGGCGTCTTCGTCATCGTCGAGGCGACTCATCCGCGCATCATCGAGCGTATGGACGATCTGCATATCGGCCACGGTCCCTATTACAGCTTCTTCCGGCCGTATCATCTGACCTCGCTGGAAGTGCCGCTCACCGCCGCGCGTATCGCGCTCTACGGCAAGCCGGACATGGTGCCGCTGCCGAGGCCGGTTGCCGAGGTCTGCGCCGTGGCCAAGCGCGATCTGGCGGCAGGAGAGACGTTCGATGCGATCGGCGAGACCTGCTACCGTTCGTGGACCATGACTGTCGAAGAGGCTCGCGCCAACCGCGCCGTGCCGGTCGGCCTGCTCGAAAGCGGCAAGGTGCTGAAACCGGTCAGGAAGGGCGAGCTGCTGACATCAGGCAATTCCGCACCCGACCCGACGACCAAGCTGTTCGCCTTGCGCCGGCTGCAGGACGAAATGCTGTATGGGGCTTGATGCCGTCGAGAGTGGGAGCTGTCGGACGGCTTTCGTCCGAGCACGCTGGTATTGTCATGACAAACTCTCTATATTGTAGTGACAGCGAGGCGGAGGCCGATTACATGAATCTTCAGATCAGGGACCCGCGCGCACGCGAACTGGCGCGAGAGCTTGCTGCCAAACGAAAGATTTCGATGACCGAAGCGGTCATCGAAGCGCTTGAATCCGAATTGAAGCGGGAAAGCGGACGCATTCCCCTGGCGGAGCGGCTCGCTGCCATTGCCAACGACTTCAAGGCCAAGGCAGGCCAGGGCGGTCGGGCTGTCAACAAGGATGAGATCGACGAAATGTGGGGACATTCCTAATGTTCGTCGACACCTCCGTGGTTGTCGCGATTCTTTCAGGAGAAGAGGATGCCGGCGAGTGGAGCAACCGCATCGAGGCAGCGCCAGCAAGGATAACTTCGGCGCTGGTCGTGCTTGAAGCGGCGATGCGGCTTTCAACGATGCTCGCCGTCCAGCCGGTTGTCGCCGGGGACGCGATAGAGGCGTTTCTTCGCGAGGCTGAAATCGAAATCGTGCCGATCGACGCCGGCGATGCCGCGCTCGCGATCCAGGCGTTTTCAGACTATGGAAAGGGGCGTGGGCATCCCGCCCAGCTCAACTTAGCCGACTGCCTTTCTTATGCCTGCGCAAAAAGTCATGGCTCCGCACTGCTCTACAAGGGTAACGATTTTTCGCACACCGATCTCGCGTAATCCGCGAAGCCGCTATTACTTTCCCAACTCGATCGACCTTAGCCGCGCCGCTTCCACCGCTTCGGTGAGCAGGTGGGTCAGCCGGTCCTCGCCCATCAGCACGGCCAGCGCGGCGGCCGTGGTGCCGTTCGGGCTGGTCACCTGCTGGCGCAGCACGCCCGGATCTTCGCCGCTTTCGGCGGCCAGCGAGGCGGCGCCATAGACCGTCTGCATGGCCAGCAGCCTGGCCGTCTTGGTCGGCAAGCCGGCCTTCTCGGCCGCCACGGTCAACGCTTCGATGAAATGGAAGATATAGGCGGGTCCCGACCCGGACACCGCCGTCACCGCATCCATCAGGCCTTCGTCGTCGATATCGGTCACTTCCCCACTCGCCGAAAGCAGATCGGCGACGAAACGCTTGGTGGCGTCGGACACCAGCCTGTTGGAAAACACCACCATCATGCCCTTGCCGATGGCCGCCGGCGTATTGGGCATGCAGCGCACGATCGGCGCGCGATCGCCTAGAATGCCCTCGAAAGTGGCGACCGGCGTTCCGGCGGCGATGCTGACGAAGGTGGTGCGGCCATCATTGAAGCGCTGGTAGGCGGCGGTCACGTCGCGGATCACTTGCGGCTTCACCGCGATGACGACGAGGGCTGGCACCGCGTCCGCCGGAATGCCGCCGGCATCCGCGGCGGCACCGCAGCCCAGCGCTTCGGCGCGCTTGCGCAGATCGGCATTGGGCTCGACCACGAAAACCGCCGCCGGGGGGAGCTTGCCCGATTTCAGCCAGCCCGAGAGCATGGCGTAACCCATATTGCCGCAGCCGGCGAGAACGAGCCTGATCGTCATGGAAAACCTCCGCTAAAAGGTTCTCCCATAGACGCTCGCGACTAGGCGGGAAAGCCCTCTTGGGACGAATGGGGTCGGGACGAACCCTGGACCGCCATAGGCCGCAGCGACACCTGCCGGAGGCCGAACAGGCCGAACACGAAGAACAGCCAGACCGGATCGGCGCGATGGAAGAAGAAGCTTTCGAGGAAGGCGTTCAGCGCTGCGAACAGCACCACCATCATGAAGAAGTCGCCGAGATAGATGTTTTCCTTGCGCAAGGGAATGCGCATGTAATCGCGCAGCGGTGCGATCAGGAAGGTGTAGACCGCCACGCAGAGCGCCGGGATGCCCATCAGCACCGCGATGTCGAGATAGCCGTTATGGCCATGCACGATGGTTCGGATGTCCCAGGCCCGGTCGAAGGGCTGATCCTGGTTGAGCAGCAGCGGCGTGCCCCAGAAGCTCTCGTAGCCGTAACCGGTCCATGGCCGCTTCGCCAGCATCTCGCCGGCGAACTCCCACAGCGTCGTGCGTCCGGTGTAGGTCAGGTCGGGGAAATAGAGTGCCGCCAGATGCTTCACCGGCGGCAGGAAGACGATGCCCAGCGTGCCGATCGCCGAGGCGATGATGGCCAGGGCGAACAGGATCGGCGTTTCGAGCCGCATGCCGATCAGGCTCGGCAGCACGACGATCAGGATCGAAAACGGCACCAGTCCCGCGGTCGTCTTGGAACCGGTGTGCAACATGAAGATCACCGCCGCGCAGAAGATCGACGCGCCCCATAGCCGCTGTCCGCGCCGATAGAGGTACAGCCCGGCGAAACTGAAGCAGGCCATGACAGGCCCGGCGATGTTCTTGTGGGTGAACACGCCGCGCCACAGGCCGGCATGTTCCGGCTCCAGCGAAGCGGTGGTGTGCAGCGCCTCGTGCGGAAAGACGACTAGGCCGACATAGGAGAGACCCATGACGACGACGGTGGTAAAAATGATGACTTTCGAGAAAGCCTCGGCGTCACGGGTCAGCGCCAGGATCGTCGCCATTGTCAAAATGCCGAGCAGCGTGAAGGAAGCGGCGCGCATCGCCGTCGGCGGGTCGGTTGCCATCACCACCGACAGCACGAGGAAAGCCAGCATCAGCAGCCAGGACGGGCTGAGCAGCGAGCGCACCACGCGCGGGTCGGCGAAAGCCATCAGCGAGAAGATCGAGATGGCGCCGAGCGAGCCGAAGCCGAGCTGGTTGACGATGTCGCCGCCGTCGCCGGTCATTTCGGCGCCGGCCGGCTGGAAGGGACGGAACGACACCAGGACGACGGTGAACAGCAGCGCCGCGATCGCGGTCGCCACGCCGTCGCGCGTGAACGCCGTGCTGAGCGGCGCGCGCTCAGTTCTTCTCAGGTTGCCGGTATTGCTCATTGGCATATCCGAATTCGGCAAGCACGCGGCCGAGGGCGACATGAATGGGGTATAAGGCGGCCGCCGATGATCCCGTCCGCATCAGCCTGGCCGCGCCGCGAAACGGCGAGGCGGCAAGCAGCGCCAGGCTCTTTAGAAAGACCTTGGTGCCGGCGAACGGCGTGCCAGCCCGTTTCTTCTTCTCGACCAGTGTCGAGATGACGCCATTGCGCAGGCTGCGGGCGCGGATCCAGTCAGCTTCGACGCGCCGGGCCGGGACGCTTTCCCGCACCTGCGCCTCGGCGCACCAGCCAAGCACAAAGCCTTTTTGTGCTGCCCGGCTCAGGAAATCGGAATCGCCGCCGCCTATAAAGTTGAATTTCAGGTCGAGGAAGGGCGGCCCCATGGCGGTGAGCACGTAACGCCCAACCAGCAGATTGCCGGAGGAATAGAGCGCGGGCACACGCCCGGTCTCTCGGTAGGGTGGCGCAAAGACCGGATGCTCGGCCCATCTGGCATGGGCCGCGTCGGCAAACACAGGCCTTTGCGGGCCGCCGACGATGTCGGCACTGAACGTCTCGGCCGCCTTGCACATGCGCTCGAGCCATTGCGGATCGGCGATCTCGTCATCGTCGATGACCAGCAAGTGCCTGAAATTTGGAAAGTGCAGGATCGCCGTCTGCCAGCCGGCATTGTAGGCGCTGCAATTGCCGCGCTCATGCGCAATGATGACCATGCCTGATATCGCGCCGCGCTCGAACAGCGGCAGCGCCGCCCTGGCGCCGGCGCGCGCCTCGGCCTCGTTCTCAATGACGATGATTGCGAAGCGTCTGCCGGTTTGCTGGGCCTTGAGCGATGCCAGCGTCGCCAGCAGCTGCTCGGGCCGTTTGAAGGTCGGCAGCGTCACGACCGCCTCGACGGCCGTCGTGACAAGCCCCGGAGAGCGCCCCGCGATCGATACCGAATCGTCCGATGGCAATGGGATCATCCGTGTTCAGCCCGGGATGGTGAGTTTGGTTCTCGATAGCATTGCGACGATAACGTTTCGTTAATCACCTTTCGCGGACGAGCCCGCAAATCCGCGACCCCAGGCCACCAGATACCTTCACTTAATCAACGCTTCACCGCGCTTTGCTAGCTGTATCCGCTCAGGATAGGTGAGATGCATCTGCTGTTCGCCACATCGATCGTGCCCGACGGCGCTCTTGCCTCGGGCTATGAGATAGCCAATGCCGCGATCATCGCTGCGTTGCGGCGTGCCGGCGCGCGCGTCACCGTGATCGGCTTCACCTGGCCTGGCAAGCCTGCAAGCGATCCGCAAAGCACCATCGTGCTCGGTGCCGTCGATGTGCGCACCGAAAGCGCATCATCGCTGCAAAAGCTCGCCTGGGTTGCTAAGGCGATGCTCTCCGGCCTCACTTTCGCATCGGTCAAGCTGCGCGTGGTCACCGACAGCGAGGTCCACGCCGCCGTCGAGCGCGCCGGCCCTTTCGACGGCTTTGTTTTGAATTCCGTGCAGTTCGCCGGCGCTTTCGAAAGCCTCTTCGGCGACCGGCCGTCGATCTTCGTCGCCCACAATGTCGAGTACCGTTCGGCGCAGGAGAACGCCGCTGCCGCCGGCGGCCTTTTCCAGCGCCTGTTGTTTCGCCGTGAGGCCAAGCTGCTCAAGCCTATGGAAGAACGGCTTTGCCGCCGGGCACGCTTCGTCTTCATCCTGGCCGAGGAAGATCGCTCAGCACTCGGCGTCGCCTCCGACGACCGTTCGGCGGTGCTGCCATTGGTGACTTGCGCCGAGGCGCCCGTGCAAAAAAACCCACGCCGCATCGATTGCGACGCGGCGCTGATCGGCACCTGGACCTGGCAGCCGAACCGCATCGGCCTCGATTGGTTCCTGGACAAAGTGGTGCCGCATCTCAGGCCCGATTTCCGGGTCAGGGTCGCCGGCAGCGTGCCGTCGGGCATCATTTCCACGCATCCCGGCGTTGAATTCGTCGGCCGCGTACCGGACGCGCAGGCCTTTGTGCGCAGTGCCGCCGTCATCCCGCTGATCAGCACTTCCGGCAGCGGCGTGCAGCTCAAGACCATCGAAACCTTCGAACTCGGCCTGCCTTCCGTCGCCACCAGCCATTCGCTGCGCGGCATCGATCATCGCCCGGTCAATTGCATCGTGACCGACGATCCGGTCGCCTTCGCCGGCGCACTGGAAGCCGCGGCAACCGACGTCAGGGACGTCGACGGCAGCGCTTTCCACGGCCGGCAAATGAAAGCACTCGATGCCGCAATCAGGCGTGGCCTGAAAAAGCTCGATCCCATCAGGCAGGAGGTGTTTGCATGAATATGCACACCGCCCGCGCCGCTTTCGGGGTCGACAGTTTGAAATCGATCCTCGGCATATCCGTCCTCGCCATCCGCTGGGACGATGCGGTCGCCCTGCTGACCCGGTTGATTGCGGAGCGACGCTTCACCAAGGTCAGCTTTCTCAACGCCCACAACGCCAATGTCGCCTATACGGAGCCGGTCTTTGCCGAGGCGCTCGACGATTTTCTCATCCTGCCGGACGGTGTCGGCGTCGATCTGGCGGCGAAACTGCTCTACGGAACGTGGTTTCCGGACAATCTTAACGGCACCGACTTCATCCCTGCTTTCCTGCAGGCGTCCGCCAGGCCGCTGACCGTGGGGCTGCTCGGCGCGACGCAGGCCAACGCCGAGGCGGCGTCGAAGAAGCTGGCAGCGCTCGCGTTGCAGCACAGATTCGTGGTCATCCACGACGGTTATTTCTCCCCCGCAGAGGAGCCGGCAATCGTCGAGCGCATCGCCAGACTGCGGCCGGACGTGCTGCTTGTCGCCATGGGCGTGCCGCGCCAGGAATTGTGGATCGCGCGCCACATCGATGCGCGCCACTGCACGCTGCCGATCGCCGTCGGCGCGCTGCTCGATTTCCTAAGCGGCGCGGTGCCGCGGGCGCCGCTGTGGATGCGCCGGCTCAGGCTCGAATGGCTGTTTCGGCTGTGGATCGAACCGGGCCGCCTCTGGCGCCGCTATGTCGTCGGTAATCCTTTGTTCCTGTGGCGCGTCCTCGGCCAGAAAATCTTTCGCAGGCCCGCCCCTGCCAGATCAGGCCGTGGAGCAGGCTCCGGAGCGGGCCGTTGAACAGCCGGTTCGTGCCGAGCCCTGCCGCCGGACCCGATGTCCTTCGCCAGACGCCGACGGCGGCGGTCGTGACGGCGAGCTATGCGCCGGATTTGGAGCGTTGCCGCCTGCTGTGCGAAACCCTCGACCGCTACGTTTCCGGCGTGGCGCACCACTATATTCTTGTCGAGCATCGCGACGTGGCGCTGTTTCGCCAGCTGGAGAACAGCCGCCGCACCGTCGTCGACGAGCGGGACCTGTTGCCGCGCTGGCTGCATGCCTTCGACGATCCGCTCAGCCTGTTCCGTCGGCGCATCTGGCTCAGCCTGAAGACCATGCCGCTGCGCGGCTGGCATGTGCAGCAGCTTCGCCGCATCGGGATTTCAGCGCACGCCGGGGAAGACGTGCTGATCTTCTGCGATTCCGACGTGGCGTTCCTAAAACCTTTCGACTGCAGCGCCTTTTGGCGCGATGGCAAGGTGCGGCTGTTCCGCCGCGACGGCGTGCTGTCCGGCGAAGGCCATGAGGAGCATCGCATCTGGTCGCGCAATGCGGGCTCGGCGCTCGGCATCGAGCCATCAGAGGTTTCCACCCACGATTACATTTCGACGCTGATTGCCTGGCGCCGCGAAACCGTAACGGCCATGTGTGCCCGGATCGAGAAGATCCATGGCCGCAACTGGGTCGAGGCCGTCGGCGCTGTGCGCAAATTCTCCGAATGCATGATCTACGGCCGCTATGTCGACGACGTGCTCGACGGCGCCGGCCATTTCCACGGCCCGGAGGAATTCTGCCGCGTCCACTGGAAGGGCGAAGCGCTGTCGGATGACGAGTTCCGCCGCTTCGTCGCCGCCATGGCGCCAGAACAGGTGGCCATCGGCATGCAGTCCTTCATCGGCACGGATATCGGTCGCATCCGCCGCCTGATCGGGCTCGACTAGCTAGTCTTGGGTCAGACCCAATCACCCTGAACGACCGGGTTCGACACCGACCTTGCCATTTTCCCGGTAGGGGTGATGAAAAGGTTGGAAGTCGCTCGTTACCGACGGAAGCGCAGGTTCCGTCGCGTGAGCTCGTTGATCGAGGTGCAGCCCATCAGCTTCATGCCGCGCTCGATCTCGATGTGCATCAATTCCAGTGCGCGTTCGACGCCGGCCTGCCCGGCGGCCGCCAGCGGAAAGAGGTAGTAGCGGCCCAATCCGACGGCCTTTGCGCCCAGCGAGAGGGCCTTGAGCACATGGGAGCCGCGCTGCACGCCTCCATCCATCATCACATCGATTCTGTCTCCCACCGCATCGACGATCTCCGCAAGCTGGTCAAACGCGGTACGCGAGCCGTCGAGTTGGCGACCGCCGTGATTGGAGAGGACAATTCCGGTGCAGCCAATCTCGACCGCACGCCTGGCATCCTCGACCGACATGATGCCTTTCAGGCAGAACTGTCCGCCCCAGTGCTGCACCATCTCGGCAACGTCGTCCCACGACATGGAAGGATCCAACATCTCCGTGAAATAGCGGCTGATCGACATCGCGCCGCCGCCCATGTCGACATGGCCGTCGAGCTGCGGCAGCCGGAACCGCTCATGTGTGTAGTAGTTGATCGCCCATGACGGTTTGACCGCGAACTGCGCGATGCCAGCGAGATTGAGCTTGAAGGGGATGGCGAACCCCGTTCGCTTGTCACGCTCGCGGTTGCCGCCGGTGATGCTGTCCACCGTCAGCATCATCACCTCTACTCCCGCCTGCTTGGCCCGGGCCATCATCTCGCGGTTCAATCCGCGGTCCTTGTGGAAGTAGAATTGGTAGACTTGCGGCCCATTGCTGATCCGGCGCGCCTCTTCGAGGCTGACGGTGCCGAGCGAGGAGACGCCGAACATCGTGCCATATTTCGCCGCCGCTGCCGCCACCGCACGTTCGCCCTGATGGTGGAACAGGCGCTGGAGCGCCGTTGGCGAGCAGTAGACCGGCATCGCCAGCTTCTGGCCCATGACGGTCACCGACATGTCCACATTGGTCACGCCGCGCAGGACGTTCGGCACCAGGTCGCAGTCATCGAAGGCAGCCCTGTTGCGCCGATAGGTGACTTCGTCATCGGCCGCACCGTCAATGTAGTTGAAGATCGGTCGGGGAAGGCGCTGTTTGGCCATGCTGCGGAAGTCATGGAAGTTGTGGCAATTGCTCAGACGCATCTCTCATCACTCTATTGGCCCGGGCTCAACTCCGTTGGCCTGGGCCCACCTGCCCGATAGCTCACTGCCGCGCAATGCCTAACTTACGCGGGCTGAACGAGGGACGGCCGCAACGGGCCGGGCGTCGGCGGCCATTGACGGCAGCCGGCCGATAGCGTTTGCCCCTACACCGGCTTGGCCGGTTTGCGCATCGCCGAATAGGTGAGCAGTGTCGAGGCGAGATAGAGCAGCAGGAAGACGACGTTGAGCGACAGCACCAGATTGGGTGTGTCCAGGATGGTGGTCAGCACATAGGTCAGCAGGACCGCCTTCAGGCCTGCAAGCAGGGCCAGGTTGATCGCCCGCACCAGCGTCTGGCCGCGCGCGAACAGAAGCTCAGCCTGATATTCGACCAAATTGCGCAGGCCTGGCACGCAGATCGCCAGCGCCACCAGAGGGGCGGCCTCGGCAACATTCTTGCCAAGCGCGTTGGGAAAGAAATGCAGCACGATGGCGAGCGCCGCCAGCGCCAGCGTCGAGACTAGGAACACGCCGCCTTCGATGCCGCTCTTGACCGAAAGGCGCGACAGAAGTTCTGGCGCCCGCATCATGCGCTGCACCAGCATCATAGAGAAGGTGCGGATCGGGATCGCGGTCAGGTCGACCAGCCGCATGATGATCGCATAGATGCCGGCGAGGTGCGGCCCGCCGATCGCCAGTACCAGCAGCTTGTCGAATTCCATCTGCAGGTAGAACAGCACCTCCGCGCCGGCCACGTAGATGGAGTCGGCGAGCCGCCGCAGATAGAGCTCCAGGCGCAGCCGCAGCCTCTGGCGCGGATAGAAAAATCCGAATGCGAGCAGCAGCGAGGCGGCGTTGGCGCCGATATAATACCAGGACCAGAGCCCTATGGTCGGCTGCGCCGCGAACATGAACAGGACGGCGCCGAGCGCCCGCAAGGCCGTCGCCAGGATCGTCAGCAGAGCGGCGCGGCCGAATTTGCCGAGACCGTTGTTGACGATCAGCGCGACCTCGACCGGCCGCCACAACAGCCCCTCGGCAAAGACGATCGCCGCAAACACCGATAGCGGCACGGTGCTGGCAAAGAAGGCCAGGTAGACGCCGTAGGAGGCGGCAATCAGCAGCGGCAGCGATATCACGCCGAGCAGCAGGAAGCCGGCGGTGAAGGTGCCGATCAGATTGGGGCGGATGGTGGCGGTTCGATAGAGCGCCGAGATGAAGCCGAGGCCCAGGATGCGTGACAGCATCACGCCGGCCGCCGAAGCGGTGGCGAACATGCCGAACTCGGCGATGGACAGCGTGTTTGCCAGCGCGATGAAATAGGCGAGCGAAAACACCAGCCGCCCGCCCGCGCCGCTGATCGCCGAAAGATAGTCGCGAACCAGGCCCCGTCGCTCGGCCACGAAAGCGCCGATCCGGGCGAGGGGCCGCCTTTGCGGGATGTTGCCAGCCTGAGTCATGTGTCGGAGACAGCATAGGTTGGAAAGTTTAACGCGCCGTTCTGAACGCTTTTGTTGCACTCAAGAAGGGCACAACTGAAGAGGGAAACCTCGCCGTCAAGGCAGAGAAATTAACCTTTTGTTTCCTATGCTTGTTTAGCGTGGCTTAACGAATGGCTGACCGCGCGTCCAAGCCGCCAGGGGCAAGCTCCACGACAATGGTCGACAGGCAAAACCGTGAAGATTGGAAGCGCGAGCGGTCCTTGCTGGCGCTCGGCCAGGCGATGCGCGGCGAAGACGACGCTGAACCATCGCTGGTTTCGATCGGGGATCGCGCGGACCCGTCATGGCGCGAGGATGCCGCCACGCGCCATCGTCTCGCGCGCTCACGCCGGGAGGCGCGAGCGCATCCGGAACTCTCGGCAGCTCCGGAGCCCTCGGCACCCCAGGAACGCCCGGTAATTTCGGAATTCTCGGCAGACGATGAAACAAGCCAGCCTCGAGCCGACTATGCATCCGCTTCGGCCGCCCGGATACCGCTTGAGACCGACGAGGCCGTTGAAGCAGACTATGCGGAAGCCAGGCTGCGGGAGGAGCCGGTTGCTGCCGGTGTTTCCGGGGACCGCCGTTTCGATGCCGATTCCCGACATGCCGCGTTCGAGCCTCGATACACCGGTGACGAGCCTCGATATGCCGCATTCGAGCCTCGATATGCCGCATTCGAGTCCCGATATGCCGATGACGAGCAACGGTCTTCCCGCGACGACGGACAAGAATGGAGGCCGTTGATCGATCCGATGCAGGTCGTCCGCGGCATTGCCCGGTCGAAGCTGCTGATCGTCGCCATGACCATACTGGGCGCCACGCTTGGCGTCGCGATCGCGCTGTCGACGTCGAAGAAATACGAAGCCACCGCAGAGCTGATCGTCGACCCGCGCGACCTGAAGCTCACCGACCGCGATCTTACCCAATCAGTGGTTGCATCCGACGCCACGCTGGCCATCGTCGAAAACCAAGTTCGCGTGCTCACCTCCGGCACTGTTCTCAACAAGGTCGTGGACAAGCTTAATCTCGTCAACGATCCGGAGTTCAACGGGCAAGATTCCGGCGGCCTGGGCGTGATGACGCTCATCCGGTCGATCCTGTCGCGCAATGACGAGCCGGGTGCCGATGCGGACCGCCGCCGTGCGCTGGCCGTCGGCAATCTGGCCGAAAGCCTTTCGGTCGAGCGCGGCGGCAAGACCTTCGTCATCTCCGTCAGCGCCACCACGCAAAATGGCGAGAAGTCGGCTCTCATTGCCAACACGATGACGGACGTTTTCCTGCAGACGTTCGGTCAGATCCAGTCCGACACCGCTGGCCGTGCGACCAACGAACTGACCGGCAGGCTCGACGAGCTGCGCAAGGGCGTGGAAGTGGCCGAGCGCAAGGTCGAGGATTTCAGGGCCACGCACGACCTCGTCGACGCGCAAGGTCACCTGATCAGCGACGACGAGATGCTCAAGCTCAACCAGCAGCTTGCCATCGCCCGCGCGCGCACGCTGGAACTCAACGCCCGTGCGGCGTCGGCGCGCTCGATCGACGTGAATTCTGTTCTGAGCGGCACCTTGCCGGAGGAAATCAACTCCAACACCATGAGCGAATTGCGCTCGCAATATGCGACGCTCAAGCAGGAGGCCGACCGCGCCGCGATCCGGTTCGGGCCGCGGCATCCCGAGCTCCAGGCGCTTAATGCCCAGCTTGCCGGCTCGCGCGATCGTATCGACGGGGAACTGCGCCGCATCGCCTCTTCGCTGCAGGTCGACCTGAAGCGCGCCGTGCAGCTCGAACAGGATCTGGCCTCTCGGCTGGCGCAGTTGAAGGTCCGCAGCGGCGACGTCAACAGCGACCTCGTCACCCTGCGCGAACTGGAGCGCGAGGCCGCCGCCAAACGCTCCGTCTATGAGCAATATCTTCTGCGCGCCAAGGAAACCGGCGAGCAGAAGGACATCAACACCGCCAACATCAACGTGATCTCCAAGGCCTTCGCCCCGCTCGAGCCAAACGGACCGTCGCGCGCCGTGACGGTGCTTGCCGGCCTGCTGGCGGGCCTCGCCTCTGGTGTCGGTCTGGGCGCCATGCGCGGTGCCTATGCGAGCCTGCGCGAAACCGCCAATGCGCGGCCGCGTCGCAGGACGGCCGAGCGCCCGACACCCATTGAAGACAAGGGATACCAGGCGTCACCGCCGCCCGCTCCGCCAGTCGAGGCCACCAGGCGTTCAGGTCCGATCAGTGCGCTGCTGTCGGCGGTGAGCAACATCGTGCCGGGCAAGGCACGCAGGGAAGACTCTGCCAACACGCGTTTCGGCTCACCGGCCAGTGGCTCACCGACAGTCGCCGAAAACGCGAAGCGGAATCCCGTCTATTCCGCTCGCCCGGAACCGGTGTCTCCTTTCGCGCCGCGTCGGCCGGCGCCTGCCGGCTACGAGCAGCCGCAAGCCCAGCAGGGCGCCTATGCTTCGCACCCGCAACAGACCTATCCGGCGGCCCCGCCTATGCAGGCGTACCCCTATACGCAGCCGCCGCCGGCCGGCTATCCCTATCCGCCGGCCATGACGCCCCATGCTGGACAAGTGCTTTATCCGCAACAGCAGTCGGCCTATCCCCGAGCCTCATGGGACAAGGCAAATCAGGCTTCGGAAGCGGCTGAACCGCAAGCCTCTATCGATGAAATCCGAGCCAGCCTGCGCGAATTCCGCGAAGCCGTTCGCGAACTCACCGAAAGCCGATCACACCGCCGCTATTTCTGAGCGCCGAATAAAAGCCATCGGTTTCGAGTTAACGGCATAAGACGGCGCTTTGACGGGATTGCCCGGCCGGATTTTCGTGAAAATGCCGCCCGAAGAAGAATGATGTTGAAGGTGCCTCATGGCCGAGTTGATTGACGGAAAACGCATCGCCGAAGACGTGGTGCAGCGTGTCAAGGCCTTGACTGTCGAGCTGATGGAAAAGGGCGCGCAGAAGCCCGGTCTCGCCGTGGTCATCGTCGGCGAGGATCCGGCGAGCCAGGTTTACGTCGCCTCCAAATCCCGCACCGCCAAGGAATGCGGCTTTCATTCGGTCCAGCACACGCTGCCGGCCGAGATCTCCGAACAGGAGCTGCTGAAGATCATCGGCGAACTCAACGCCGATCCGGCCATCAACGGCATCCTGGTGCAGCTGCCGCTGCCTGGCCATATCGATGCCGGCAAGGTTATCCAGACCATCGCGCCGCAAAAGGATGTCGACGGCTTCCACTTCATCAATGTCGGCAAGCTCGGCACCGGCGAACTGGAGACGGCGTTCGTGCCTTGCACACCGGCCGGCTCGATGCTGCTGATCGAGCGCGTGCGCGGCAAGGATCTTTCCGGACTCAATGCGGTGGTCGTCGGCCGTTCCAACATCGTCGGCAAACCGATGGCCAATCTTCTGCTTGCCGCCAACTGCACCGTCACCATCGCGCATAGCCGCACCAAGGACCTGGCTGCACTGGCGCGCACCGCCGACATTCTCGTTGCCGCTGTCGGAAGACCTGAAATGGTCAGGGGTGATTGGGTCAAATCCGGAGCTACCGTCATCGACGTCGGCATCAACCGCATCGCGGCGCCCGAAAAGGGCGAGGGCAAGACCCGCCTGGTCGGTGACGTCGCCTATGCGGAAGCGGCGAAGACGGCCGGCGCCATCACGCCGGTGCCTGGCGGCGTCGGACCGATGACCATTGCCATGCTGATGGCCAACACGCTAGCTTCTGCCTATCTCGCGGCCGGGTTGAAACGGCCCTCCTTCTGATCCTGGAAAGCGCAGCTTTGCCGAACCTCACTGTTCCCTCAGAGCGGCCGGTCACGAACGATCCCGTTCAAGGCGGCCGGCAGTTCGGGTTCCTGCTGGTCGACAAGTTTTCCATGTTCTCGCTGGCTGCGGCAATCGACACGTTCCGGTCGGCGAACCGGCTGCTCGGCCGCGACTTCTATGGCTGGACGACGGTGTCGGCCGATGGCGATGCCGTCATGGCCTCCAACGGCCTGCCGCTCAAGATCGACTACGCTGTCGCCGATCTGCCGCCGGTCGATATCCTTTTCGTCTCGGTCGGGCTGACGACGGAGTTTCCCGGCAAGAGCAAGGTGCTGGCAGCGCTGCGCAGCTGGGGCCGGCGCGGCAACGCGCTCGGCGCACTCTCGGTCGGCTCCTATCTGCTCGCCGAGGCAGGCCAGCTCGAAGGCTATCGCTGCACCATCCACTGGGAAAACCGCGCCGGCTTCGTCGAGCGGTTTCCCGACATCAACTGCACCGGCAATGTCTTCGAGATCGACCGCAAGCGCTACACCTGCGCCGGTGGCACCACTTCCATCGACCTGATGCTGGAGATCGTGCGCGGCGATTTCGGCTCCAGCCTCGCCAACGGCGTCGCCAACCAGTTCCAGCACGAGCGCATCCGCTCCGCCGGAGACCGCCAGCGCGTCGGCCCTGAGCGCGACCTGACCGGCAAATCGGAAAAGCTGCGGCGCATCGTCGAGCTGATGGCCGATCATCTCGACGAGCCGTTGTCGGCGGTGCAACTCGCCAAGTCGGCGGGCCTGTCGGTGCGCCAGGTCGAGCGCCTGTTCCTGCGTCACCTCACAGTGACGCCCGGTCGCTATTATATGCGGCTCAGGCTTGAGCGCGCGCGCGAATTGCTGCGCCAGACCAACATGCCGATCCTCGACGTGGCGATCGCCACCGGCTTCACCTCACACTCATATTTTGCCCAGAGCTATCGGCTGCAGTTCGGCCGGCCGCCTTCCGAAGAGCGGCGCACGACGTATTGAGGGGTTTGGCTCAATGGCCGACCCTCCCACACCCTGCGTCCGGGCTTGTGTCCTAGTGCCGCGTCAAATAGCTTCCCGGAACTGACGGTGACTGACTGGGGGAGATTTTCATGGCGGGACTTGCACGGAGCCTCGCCGCGGCGATCCTCCTGTTGTGGATGACGACGCCCGGCCTTGCCGCCGACCGTGTCGTCATCGTTCTCGACGCTTCCGGCTCCATGTGGGCGCAGATCGACGGCAAGCCCAAGCTCGAAATTGCCCGCGAATCGCTCCGAACCGTGCTGCAGTCGGTCCCCGCCGACAAGGAAATCGGCTTCATGGCCTATGGTCATCGCGAGAAGGGCAGTTGCGAGGACATCGAGCTCATCGTGCCGCCGCAAGCCGGCTCGGCAGGTGCTGTTTCCGCTGCCGCCGACAGTCTGAAATTCATCGGCAAGACGCCGCTGACCGCGGCCGTCAAGCAGGCGGCCGAGGCGCTGAAATACACCGAGGACAAGGCCACCGTCATCCTGATCACCGACGGGCTTGAGACCTGCAATGGCGACCCGTGCGCGCTCGGCAAGGAGCTGAAGGCTGCCGGTGTCGACTTCACCGTCGACGTCGTCGGCTTCGGCCTGACCGCGGACGAGGGCAGGCAGGTCGCTTGCCTCGCCGACAACACCGGCGGCAAATACATCCAGGCGTCCGACGAGCAAGCGCTACAGAACGCATTGGTCGAAACTATCGCCGCCGCGCCTGCACCGGCGCCCGAACCAGCGCCTGCGCCGCAACCGGCGCCGGCTCTCGAGCCGGAAAAGCCAGAGTTCAACTTCGTGCCGACCGTGGTGCTAGCCGAGGGTGGCGATCCCGTCACCGACGGCAATTCCTGGGAGATCTACAAGGCGAGCTCCGACGGCACGCGCGGCGATTACGTCACCACCGAATACGGCGCCTACAAGGGCAATCTGGAACCCGACGACTACATAATTGTCGCACGCGATGGCGAGGCCAGGACCGAACAGAAGCTCAAGGTCGAGGCGGGGCAGGTCTATAAGCCTCTCTTCGCGCTGAATGCCGGCACGCTCATCATTCACCCGCGGCCAAGTGAGGGAGCGGATGTGGCCGATGGCGCAGCTGTCGTGATCGCCTATCCGGGCGTCGATACGCCCCCGACTTATTATGGCGACACGAAAGTCGTGTTGCCGGCCGGCGACCAGAAAGTGACGGTCACGATTGGGCATGGCGAGGTTACCGAAACCATCTCGCTCACGGCCGGCAGGGTCATCGACAAGGATATCATCGTCGGCGTCGGCCACGTCGTCGCCAACGCCTACTATGTCGCCGGCGGCGACAAGGCCGACGGTTCGGGCATCGGCTTCAAGGTGTTCAAGGCAAAAAAGAAGATCGACGGAACGAGGGAAGAGGTGACCTATGCCTATGGTCCCGACAGCAAGTTCGATCTGCCGCCCGATGACTATGTGTTGATGGCGACGGTCGACCTCGCCGTCGCCGAGCAGCCGTTCAGCGTCAAGGCCGGTGAGAATCAGGATCTGAAGATCGCCATCAATGCCGGCGTGCTGGCGATCACCGCGCCAGGGGCCTCGAAGATCGAGATTTTCGATCCGAAAAAGGACATCAACGGCAACCGCAAATCGCTCGGTTACGCCTATGACGAGAAGTATCAGGCGGCGCTGCCGGCCGGCGACTATGCGGTCGTTTCGGAGAAGTTGGACAACAGCTCAAGGGAAAGCACAGTGACGATCAAGGCCGGCGAGCGAGCCGAGCTGACGGTGCAGTAGGGACGTAATTCGACGCCGGCAAAAGGGCGGCCCGCCAGCCACGGCATTGCGCCGCCCTTTTTTCACTGCAGTGCGAGTTCCGCCACGTTGTTTCCGAAGGCGCTGGCGCCGTGATCGGCACGGCCGACCATTTGCCGGAACCCAGCGAAAAGCTCGCGGCCGAAGCCGAATTCATTGGCGATAAGATCGCTGTCCGCCGCCCGTCGCAGTGCGAAATCGCCGGCCGGCACCAGCACTTCCAGCGTTCCGGCCTCGGCGTCGAGCCTGATGATATCGCCCTCATGGATCCTGGCGATCGGCCCGTCCTCGACCGCTTCCGGCGTCACGTGGATGGCCGCCGGCACCTTGCCGCTCGCGCCCGACATGCGTCCGTCAGTGACCAGCGCCACATGCTGGCCGCGATCCTGCAGGACGCCGAGCACGGTGGTCAGCCTGTGCAGCTCCGGCATGCCATTGGCTTTCGGCCCCTGGAAGCGGATGACGGCAATGAAATCGCCGGTCAATGTGCCTGCCTTGAACGCCTCGTTGAGCCCTTGCTGGCTGTCGAAAACCTTTGCCGGCGCCTCGATGATGCGCCGCTCCGGTTTCACGGCGGACGTCTTGATGACGGCGTGGCCGAGATTGCCCGAGAGCATTTTCAATCCGCCCGTTGGCTGGAACGCTTTCTTGAACGGCGCCAGCACCTTCTCGTCGCCGCTTTCGCGGGGTGAGGCCTCGCGCACCACGCCGCCATCGGCGCCGAGCTTGGCTTCGACCGCATAAGGACGCAGCCCTTCGCCCCAGACCGTCTGGACGTCCTCGTGCAGGATGCCTTCGTCGAGCAGTTCGCGGATCAGGAAGCCGAGCCCGCCGGCCGCATGGAAATGGTTCACGTCGGCAAGGCCGTTCGGATAGACCCGCGCCAGCAGCGGCACGGCTTCCGAAAGGTCCGAAATATCCTGCCAGGTGATGGCGATGCCGGCCGCGGCCGCCATGGCGATCAGATGGATGGTGTGATTGGTCGATCCGCCGGTGGCGTGCAGGCCGACGATGCCGTTGACGATCGAGCGCTCGTCGATCATCCGGCCGACCGGCGTGTAGGCGTTGCCGAGCGCGGTGATCGCCAGCGCCCGCTTCGTCGCCTCTCGGGTCAGCGCGTCGCGCAACGGCGTGCCGGGGTTGACGAAGGAGGCGCCTGGCGTGTGCAGGCCCATGATCTCCATCAGCATCTGGTTGGAGTTCGCCGTGCCGTAGAAGGTGCAGGTTCCTGGTCCGTGATAGGATTTGGACTCGGCCTCGAGCAGTTCGGCCCTTCCTGCCTTGCCTTCGGCATAGAGCTGGCGGACCTTGGCCTTTTCGTCATTGGGCAGGCCTGTCGTCATCGGCCCGGCCGGGATGAACACCGCCGGCAGATGGCCGAAGGTCAGGGCTGCGATCACCAGCCCCGGCACGATCTTGTCGCAGACGCCGAGATAGACAGCCGCGTCGAACATGTTGTGCGACAGGCCGATCGCCGCGGCCATGGCGATCACGTCGCGCGAGAACAGCGACAGCTCCATGCCGGGCTGGCCCTGCGTGACGCCGTCGCACATCGCCGGCACACCGCCGGCGACCTGGGCAATGCCGCCGGCCTCGCGCGCTGCGTCCTTGATCAGGGCCGGAAATGTCTCGAAAGGCTGATGCGCCGACAGCATGTCGTTATAGGAGGTGATGATGCCGAGGTTCGGCACCCGGTCGCCGCCAAGTGCCACCTTCTCCGAAGGGCTGCAGACGGCAAAGCCATGGGCGAGGTTGCCGCAGGAAAGCACGGCCCGGTTGGCGGTGCGGTTCGAGGCCTCGGCGATGCGGCCGAGATAGGCCTCGCGACCAGGTCTGGAGCGTTGGCGGATGCGCTCGGTGATGGCTTCGATGTCGCGTCTCGCGGTCATGACGTCGGTCCTTTCAGGCGAGGTCCCGCAAACACCTTCCGGCTATCTGCCGGGACCCTCGGCAAGTTGAAATCAGGGTGCCCAGAAAACCTCTACGGGCCTCTCGGCTGCGTCGAGCACGGCGCGAATGGGCTTTCGTGTTGCCGATGCCATCGCGCTCTCGAATGCCTTGCGCTTGTCCTCGCCCTCGATATGCAGTGCGATGAAGCCGGCTTCGACGAGCCGCGCCAGCGCCAGCGTCAGCCGCGGCTCGCCGGCGCTTGTCGCGTGAACCGGGAGCACGATCCTCGTCGAAGACGGGTCGAGCAATTTTGCCAGGTCGTCGGCATCGGGAAAGAACGAGGCGGTGTGGCCGTCGGTTCCCATGCCAAGCACGACGACGTCGAGCGGCCAAGGCAGCGACCGCAACATCCTGCTATCGGACTCCGACGCATCCTCGATGGTTGCTGCCTCTTCGTAGAGCGGCACGAAACGTGCGGCTGCAGCCGCGTTTTGCAAAAGATTAGCGGCGACCAGCCCGGCGTTGGAGCGCGGCGAGGAGGCCGGCACGCAACGCTCGTCGACCAGCGTCACCGTGACCTTGTTCCAGGCGATCGGGATATTCGAAAGCGATGCGAAAAATCTCGCCGGTGTCGTGCCGCCGGAAACAGCGAGCAGCCCTGTGTCGCGCTCAGCGATTGCATTGGTCAGGCGGCCTGCAACGTGGCCGGCAAGTGCTGCCGCCAGGTCCTGGCGTCCGGCAAACGCGTGCCAGTTGTAGGCGGCGCTGTTCAATTGCTCTCGTGCCATGTCCGCCCGTCGCGTTCGATCAGCGCAATCGAGGCCGAGGGACCCCATGTGCCGGCCGTGTAGCCCTGCGCCTCTTGCCTTCCGCTTTCCCAGGCATCCTGGATCGGATCGATCCATTTCCACGCCGCCTCGACCTCGTCGCGGCGCATGAACAGCGTCTGGTTGCCGCGGATGACATCCATGATCAGGCGCTCATAGGCATCGGGCGCGCGGCCGTCGAAGGATTGCGCGAAGCTCATGTCGAGCGGGATCTGGCGCAGCCGCATGCCGCCCGGCCCCGGATCCTTGATCATGATGAACTGCTTGACGCCTTCGTCGGGCTGCAGCCTGATGACCAGCTGGTTGGCGGAGATCGGTCCGGCGCTGTCGCCGAAGATCGAGTGCGGGATCGGCTTGAATTCGATGACGATCTCCGAGACGCGGGTCGCCAGCCGCTTGCCCGTCCTGAGGTAGAACGGCACGCCAGCCCAGCGCCAGTTGCCGATTTCGGCCTTGAGCGCAACGAAGGTCTCGGTGTTGCTATTCTTGCCGAGCTCCTCGACATAGCCTTTCACCGGCCCGCCGGCCGAGGCCCCGGCACGGTACTGCCCGCGCACCGTGTGCTTGGGTGCTTCGTTGCCGTTGATGCGTTTCAGCGCGCGCAACACTTTCAGCTTTTCGTCGCGCACGGCATCGGCATCCATCGACGACGGTGCCTCCATGGCGACGAGACAGAGAAGCTGCAGCATGTGGTTCTGCACCATGTCGCGCAACGCGCCGGCCTTGTCGTAATAGGTGACGCGATCCTCGAGGCCGACCGTCTCGGCGACGGTGATCTGCACATGGTCGACATTGGCGGAATTCCACAGCGGCTCGTAGAGCGCATTGGCAAAGCGCAGCGCCATCAGGTTCTGCACCGTCTCCTTGCCGAGATAGTGGTCGATGCGGAAGATCTGGCTTTCATGGAAATCATCGCCGACCAGATCGTTGAGCGCACGCGCCGAGGCGAGATCGCGCCCGATCGGTTTTTCCAGCACGATGCGCGAGTTCGGCGTGATCAGCCCGTTCTCTTTCAGCTTATGCGAGATGTCGCCGAACAGCGCCGGCGCGACTGCCAGGTAGAAGGCGCGGATGCATTCGCTGTCGCCGATCGCCTTCTTCAATTTGTCGAAGCCCGCGCCAGTGGTCGCATCGGCCGAGACGTAGGAAAGCCGGGCAAGGAACGTCTTCAGCTCCGCGGCGTCGATATCGGCCGGTCTCACATGGTCGGAAATCGCCTGCCTGGCGAAATCCCGAAATTCCTCGTCGGTCATTTTCGAGCGCGACGTGCCGATGATGCGCGTCGGTTCGGAAAACTGATGGTCGCGCTGGCGATGGTAGAGCGACGGCAAAAGCTTGCGTTCCGACAGATCGCCGGTGCCGCCGAAAATGATGAAGTCGAAAGGGTCGACGGGAATGATCTGGCTGGTCATGGTCTGTCCGCTTTGACGCCGGTCGCTGTGACGCGGCTGATATAATCTAATCGATTTAGATTTTCCAGTGCCACGGCGTCACACTCCAAGGCCAATCGGCCTTTGCCGATTGGTCCTGATGTGTGCCCTTGACACTGGCGCAACCCGGACGCTTGTCGGCGAGGTGGTTCCGGGAGGCCTTCGCAGATGCAGCATAAAGCGGGACCGAGCTGAAAGCCAAAGGAGAAATCGAGAGTATATTGATCTTTCGGCCGCCATCGCCGGCGGTTGGCCGAGCCATCGTCTTCAATCATGAGTGAGAAAACCATGCGCCTGGAAAACAAAGTTGCCATCATCACCGGTGCCGCGTCAGGTTTCGGCGAAGGCATGGCCAAGCGTTTTGCCGAAGAGGGCGCAAGCGTCGTTGTCGCCGACCTCAACGCCAAGGGCGCCGAACGCGTCGCCAACGAGATCGGCCGCGCGGCGATCTGGACCCAGACCGACGTCTCGTTGCGTTCCGAGTTCGACGAGATGGTCCATGCGGCAAAGAGTGCCTTCGGCCGCATCGACATCATGGTCAACAATGCCGGCTACACCCATCGCAACGGCGACATGCTGGATGTCGACGAGACGACCTTCGACCTGATCACGGCCGTCAACATGAAGGCGATCTACCACGCCGCTCTGGCGGTCGTGCCGATCATGGATCGGCAGGGCGGCGGCGTCATCCTGACCACGGCCTCGACGGCCGGCATCAGGCCGCGGCCCGGCCTTACCTGGTACAACGCGTCGAAGGGCTGGGCGATCACCGCGACCAAGTCGATGGCGGTGGAGCTCGCGCCCAAGAACATCCGCGTCAACTGCCTGTGTCCGGTCGCCGGCGAGACCGGCATGCTGGGAAAATTCATGGGCGCCGACACGCCGGAAATCCGCGAGAAATTTCGCGCGTCGATCCCGCTTGGCCGGCTTTCGACGCCGCTCGACATAGCCAACGCGGCGCTCTGGCTGGCGTCGGACGAGGCGGCTTTCATCACCGGCGTGGCGTTGGAGGTCGATGGTGGACGTTGCATCTGAGCCCTCCGGCCATATCGGGCTTCAACATGCCTGGCTTCAATTGACTTGACCATCCAGCGAAAGGCATAAGACGGCAATAGGGTGGGGGTTTGGTGGCGCGATGAACGCTAGATTGCGGAAAGTTCGCGAAGACCTGGGGCAACGTCTCAGAGTCTATAAAGCAAGACGCGCTCGGGCAAAAAGCAGCGCGACTTTCATCGGCATTACCGGCAGTTCGGGTAAGTCGACGGCAGCGAGTTTGCTCGGACACATACTGGCCAGCCATGGCTCAGTCTATGCACAGGTTCTCGCCAACACGATCAAGTCGCTGGTAAGCACGCTTTACAAGCGCATGAAGACTGATGGTGAGGTCGACTACGTCGTTTTCGAAGCCGGAGCCCATGGGCCCGATACGCTCAAGCCGATGGCGGATATGTTGCAGCCGCATGTGGCTGTGGTCACCATGGTTCGCCTCGAACATTTTACAGCTTTCAGGACCCTGGAGAACGTCGCCGGGGAAAAGCGCGCATTGGTCGATGCGCTGCAGCCGGGCGGCTTCGCTCTGCTCAATGCGGATGATCCCCATGTGATCGGCATGGCTTCCGCCACTCCGCATCGCGTCGTCACTTTCGGCCTGTCGGAACAGGCCGACTACCGCGTGACTAATGTCCATGCCGCCTATCCGGATAGGCTGGCGCTGGCCGTCCATTGGCGTGGCGGCGTGCTAGAGCTGAAGACGCCGTTCCCAGCCGAACATTTTTGGCTGCCGACCGCCGCAGCAGTCAGCGTAGCGCTGGAGCTTGGCGTTCCTCCCGAAAAAGTGGCGGCAAGGGTGGCGACATTCCAGCCGCTGCCAAATCGATGCCAGGTGCTCATCACCAATGGCGGTCCGCAATTCATCGTCGACGCCGCCAAGTCGCCCTGGCATTCGATCAATCTTGCGTTCGACATGATGGCCAAGGCCACTGTCGAGCGGAAGCGCATCGTTCTGGGGCAGATTTCAGACTACGCAGGCTCGACCAGAAAGTACCATTACGCCTACAAGACCGCGCGGGAAATCGCAGACCAGGTCATCTATGTCGGCGACAATGCGCATCGCTCGGGAGCCGGGCAAGACGATCGTGACGCCGGCCGCTTTCACGAATTGCGTATGCCCAAGGAGGTCTCGGACCACATCAAGCGGACGGCCGTGGCCGGTGAACTCATTTTACTCAAGAGCTCGTCCCGTCTTCATCTCGAACGGATCGCACTGGCCTGGAAGCACGACGTCAAATGCTGGATTCCGGTCTGCGGCAAGCGGGAAGGCTGCGATACGTGCGGTCTGTTCGAAGTGCCATTCGAAGAGCATCGCAACCATGTCAGGGAACGCAGGCATGCCAGACGATGGCAACGCTTTCGGCGTCTGCTCGGCCGCCAACCATAGTACGGAAGCCATCTGAGCCCGACCAGCCCTACGCGCCAGTCTTGATAAAGCTCTTGTAGATCCAGCCGCGTTTGCCGTTGTAGACGATCTGGCACCATTTCTTGCAGCCCATCACCTGAACCGAGGTCTTGGCGGGAACGGTGACTATGGGGGCCGCATTCTTCTTCGGTCCGGTGCGCATGGTGACGGCCCTGAGGATGCGTCCGGTGTCTGCTGCGCTCACTTTCTTGGCCTCGACTTTGGCTTGGGTGCCATCGTTCTGCGTCGCGGCCGGCAATTGCGGCTTAGCGGTGGGAATGGCGGCGGTTTGCGCACCGTCCGGCGCTGTCTTGTTGGGAGCAGCGACTTTGGCAAGCAACGCTGCGGCTTTGCTTTTCGCTGCCGGATCGGCGAATGCCGCCGCAGTGGACGGCTTGTCTGCCGTTGGTTCAGCCTGGCCCGCCATCTGGCCGGATGCGGTCTTCGGCCTCGATCCTGTCCAGCGAGGATCATTGGGCGCCAGCGCCGGTATCTCGGCGCCCGCCGCAACGACCGCCGGCGAAACTGCATCGGCCTTGCCCGTGGCCTGCTGCACCGCGGCGACCGTCGAGGCAACGGCCGGCACGATCTTCGTCGTTTTTACCGGAACGCTTGGAACGATCTGCTCGGGGCTCGCAACAGCTTGTCTCTCGTTGGCCGGCAATGCCAGCCATAGCGCCACCGCGGCCACGCCAAGCAGCGCTGCTGTACCAAGTGCAGCGATTACCAGATGCAAGTTCGACCGGACTTTCTGCCAAAACCTGGGCCGCATGTCGTAGCCAAACTGCATTGCAAAGCGCCGTCGTTCCGGCGCGCCGAAACTGAAGGGCTCTCTCACTCTTGCAACCTCCATTTGCGGGCCGACGTTCAATCGGAAAACCGGCGTTAGATCGGTCCCAAAACCAAAAAGCGGGCAGGCCCGCAAAATTCCCCCGTTTAACTGCCCACGGCCCTCATCTCTTGCCCGCGATTGTGGCATCACTGCGCCCTTGCAAAGGATTCTGCACGCCCGCGAGGGATTCTGCAACCTGTGGTTAGATCCGGTCCCTCAGGGCATACCAGTTTAGCGCAAGAAAGAGCAGAGGCGCGCGGAAGCGTCGGCCACCGGGAAAGGCCGGGATTTTCAGATCCTCGATCAGCCTCAGCCGGTCCCGGTTGCCGGCGACGGTTTCGGCATAGAGCTTGCCGAAAAAGTTCGACAGCATGACGCCGTGGCCGGAATAGCCGCCGATCGAGATCACATTGGGCATCACCTCGCGCACAAAGGGTTTTCTCGGCATCGTGATGCCGACATAGCCGCCCCAGCCATGGGATATCTCGACATCCCTGAGGTCAGGGTAAAGCTCGGCGATCTGCCGGCGGATGTGGACATGGATGTCTTTCGGATCGTTGACGGCGTAGATCTCGCGCCCGCCGAACAGCAGCCGCCCATCCGTCGATTTGCGGAAGTAGCGCACGACGAAGCGGGAATCATCGACCGCCTCACCGCCCGGCAGCACTTTTGTGTCGGCCCCGAGCGGCACCGTCGCGCCGATGAAGGAACCGATCGGCATGATGTGCGCGGCACTGATCGGCTCGAGCGTGCCGCCATGGGCGTTGACGCCGATCAGACATTTCTCGGCCGATATCGTGCCTTTCGGCGTCGTCACTTTCACCTTGCCGCCAAGGGACGCGATGCCGGTCGCCGGCGTCTGCTCGAACAGCTGCGCGCCCGCCTGCGCAGCCACCTTTGCCGTGCCGATCGCCAGCTTCAGCGGATGGATGTGCCCTGTGCCGGTGTCACGGGTGCCGCCGAAGTAGCGCGTCGAGCCCAACCGCTCCGCCGTCTCCCTCGCGTCCATGAAGGTGATGTGCGGATAGCCGAAGCGGTTCGCCATGATCTCGGCATGCGCCTTATAGTCGTCGACATAGCGCTGCTTGTGCGCCACCGACATCTGGCCGGGCATGTAGTCGATCTCGATCTTGTTGACGGCGGCGAATTCGAAGAGATGCGCCTTGGCCTCTTCGGCGAGGTCGAGCAGCGCCTTGGCGCGGGAAAAGCCGTATTCCGCTTCCAGTTCCTCGGCCCAGGCGCGCTGGCCGGTGCCGAGCTGGCCGCCATTGCGGCCCGATGCGCCGTCGCCGAAACGATGCGCTTCGATCAGCACGACATTGCTGCCGGCCTTAGCGAGATGCGCCGCCGCCGACAGGCCGGTGAAGCCGCCGCCGACGATGACGACATCGCATGTCCGATCGCCGTCGAGCGCCGGATATTCGGGCCGTGGGCCGGCCGTGTCCTCGTACCAGGAGCGGCCGGGGGAGATTGGGGATTGGTAGGGCATGATGACCGAGTAGGGCAGTAGGGCAGTAGGGCAGTAGGGCAGTAGGGCAGTAGGGAAGCTATTCGGCTGACAGTTTGCGGATTAGAAGTCGAAGAAGCTTTCCCACACTTTCGGTACTCGACAACAATGAAGTCGCTGTAGCTTTCGGTGCGATACCGATACGCTCAGCGATCATAAGCTGAGTTTCTAGTTCTTTCAGTGATCCTTGAGCAATACGGAGAAATTGTTGATAGGAGCCTCGGATCTCTCTGCCATAGCCTTCCGCTATGTTCGCCGGTACCGAAGTTGCAGCGCGCCGCACTTGGCTGGTCAGTCCATAAAGTTCCTCTTTCGGCCAGGATTTCGTCGCGCCGTAAACCGCCACCGCAAGGTCCATTGCCTGCTGCCAAACAATTAGATCCTTGTAGGAAACCCGTTTTCTCAGCCATTTCCCCTACTCCCCTACTCCCCTACTCCCCTAAACATTTAGCAGCAGATACTCCCGCTCCCACGGGCTGATCACTTCCATGAAGGTCTCGAATTCCGCCCGCTTGATCGCCGCATAGGTCGCGGCAAACGACTTGCCGAGCAGCGCGCAGAGTTCCTCGTCGGCTTCCAATAGGTCGACGGCTTCGAGCAGGCTGCGCGGCAGGTCGATCTCGGCATCGTTGGCGGTGGTGAGGACAGGCGGCTCGGCCTTGATCTTGTTGGTCATGCCGATCAGCCCGCAGGCGAGCGATGCGGCCAGCGCCAGATAGGGATTGGCGTCGGAAGAGGGGATGCGGTTCTCGACGCGCCTGGCCGCCGGGTCGGAACGCGGAACGCGGAACGCGGTGGTGCGGTTGTCGTAGCCCCATTTGTTGTTGACCGGCGCCGAAGCCGACTGGGTCAGCCGGCGGTAGGAATTGACATAGGGCGCAAACATCACCAGCGCGTTCGGCACGTGTTTCTGCATGCCGCCGATGAAATGAAAGAAGGCCTCGGTTTCCGAGCCGTCCTCGGCAGAAAAGACATTCCTGCCAGTTTTCTTGTCGATGATCGACTGGTGGATATGCATGGCCGACCCAGGCTGCCCCTGGATCGGCTTGGCCATGAAGGTAGCATAGATATCGTGCTTCAGCGCTGCCTCGCGGATGGTGCGCTTGAACATGAACACCTGGTCGGCGAGCTCGATCGGATCGCCATGGCGCAGATTGATCTCGAGCTGGCCGGCGCCTTCCTCGTGGATCAGCGTATCGATTTCCAGGCCCTGGCTTTCGGAGAAATGATAGATGTCGTCGATCAGTTCGTCGAACTCGTTGACGCCGGCGATCGAATAGCCGGCGCCGCCGCCGATCGCTCGTCCCGAACGCCCGACCGGCGGCGTCAGCGGGTAGTCCGGATCGGGATTCTTGCGCACGAGGTAGAACTCGATCTCGGGCGCCACCACCGGCTTCAGCCCGCGCTTGTCGTAAGCGGCAAGCACACGCTTCAGCACGTTGCGCGGCGTGAACTCGACCGAGCGGCCGTCCTGGTGGACGAGGTCGCAGATGACCGCCGCCGTCGGGTCCTCTTCCCACGGCACCACGGTCAATGTCGAAAGATCCGGCATCAGCTTGAGGTCACCGTCGTCCTCCGGATAGTGGAAGCCGTTGCCGTCCTCCGGATAGCCGCCGGAGATCGTCGTCATGAACACCGCCGAGGGCAGCGCCAGCGAGGTGTTTGAGGTGAATTTCTTCGACGGCATCATCTTGCCGCGCGCAACACCCGCCTGATCGGGCGTGATGCACTCTATATCCTCGATGCCGCGCCACTCCAGCCAGGCGCTGACTTCCTTCCAGTTCTTCACGCCGCGCTGATTTTTCACGAAGGCAGGCGTGCGGATACGTCCTCCGCGGCTCGACGGACGGACTTCCTTTTTTGCAGGCGGCATCATTCACCAGATTGGGTTGCGGATTTTGGAGTATAGCCGTGGGCGGTGATGGAAGGGAAGGGGAGCCGGCCCTGCGTTCGTCTGGCAGTTGAAAACCGCTTCGAGCAGCTTAGGTTCGACGCAAATTAAATGACCTCGGTGAAGACGTCGAATGCAGAACAATCATGAATTGACCACTATCGGCTTCGATGCCGACGATACGCTCTGGCAGAACGAGCAGTTCTTCCGCATCACCGAGAGGCGCTTTGCCGCGCTGCTCGCCGATCATGCCGAGGAGGGGCACATCTCGGCAAGATTGCTGGAGGCGGAGAAGCGCAACCTCGCCGTCTACGGCTTCGGCATCAAGGGGTTTACCCTGTCGATGATCGAAACGGCGATCGAGATTACCGGGGGCCGGGCGCCGGCCTCGGTCATCGCCGAAATTCTTGCCGCAGGCCGCGAGATGCTCGGCCATCCGATCGAGCCGCTGCCCCATGCGCGCGAAACCGTGGAAAAGCTGGCGAGCGCATATCGCCTGGTGCTGATCACCAAGGGCGACCTCTTCGATCAGGAGCGCAAGCTGGCGCAATCGGGCCTTGGCGACCTGTTCGACGCCGTCGAGATCGTCAGCGACAAGAGCCCTGCCACTTATACCAGGATCTTCGGCCGCCATGGTGATGGCGCGGAAAAAAGCATGATGGTCGGCAATTCGCTCAAGTCGGATGTGGTGCCGGCCATCGAGGCGGGCAGTTGGGGCATCCACGTGCCGCATGAATTGACCTGGGTGCTGGAACATGTCGAGCCGCCGGTCACCGCGCCTCGCTTCCGCCAGATAGCCGATCTCTCGGAACTGCCCCGGCTGATCGAAAACATCGGGAAAGCCGGCTGATCGTCTTGGCGTCGGGCCGGGTGCTGGCTAGTTACGTCCGAGCTCGACCAGGCGGTCGATCACCGGCTGCAGTCGTTCGGTCGTGATCGGTTTGACGACCACCGCATCGACGACGCTCGACAGACCGAGGCTCTCTGGTGTGCCGTTCTTGGTCGAAAGCAGGATCACCGAGGGGAGCGACTTGCCAGAAGTGCGTCGCAGCGCGTCGATACCCGACATCAGCGCGTCGCAGTCCTTGTTGTCCGCGCCGCCGTCGAGGACGACAGCTCCGGGAATGAGCGATCGCAACGTCGTTGCTGCCGTCTCGGGCGATTCCGAGATCGGCTTGAGCCCGGATCGTTCGACGATTTTCGAAACCACCACCCGGTTGACCGGCGACTTTCCGACGACGAGCACGCGGGTGAAGTCCGTGAGCATCTCGGGATCCACATTCCGGCTCACCAAACTCAGGTGGTTTACAGTCTTGGTATCGCGATTCACGGGGCGCATGAGCGGGGCGGGCACTCGACTGGTTTCAATGCAGGGTTGAAACTCTAGAGACAATTGCCGTGAGATCGCTGCCTATGTCAAGCTGAAATGGCGAACATCGAGAATATCGCAAGAAACGTTAAAATTTAAAGCAAGTTCTGTTTTTTGCCCGTATGCAAACTGGCCGTGCAAACGCAAATCACCTGCGCAGAGACTGCGCAGGTGATTCCGGATCCACAATAGGCTTTGCTTGGACTTCGGTCAGCCGTGGCTCCGCTGCGTGACGATCACCGGGATCAGCAGATCGCCCCAGTTGCCGTCGCCGCCATGGTGCCGTGCCGAGCGCACGAGCTCAACCGACACACCGGCCTCGACCGCCTTCATCACCGACTGGTTGAGCCTGTGCAGGTCGTTCGCAAGCATGCGGATGGTTGCTTGCTGGTCGACGCTCATGGTGGTGGCCTGTTCTTCGGCCCGTTCCTTGACGCGGCTTATCGATGCCATTGGTCTTCTCCTTCTGCGTATTTATACCCCTTCGGGGGCGTTCCTCTGTTCGTTGCGTTCCTGCTATTCCGCCGCCGGTTTGAACTGGGCGTGCTCGGTCGATTCATGCATGGCCGTGGTTGAAGACCGGCCACCGGTGATCGCCATCGACACGGCGTCGAAATAGCCGGTGCCGACTTCGCGCTGGTGCTTGGTCGCGGTGTAGCCGTGGGCTTCCGCCGCGAATTCAGCCTCCTGCAACTCGGAATAAGCCGCCATCTGCCGCGCCTTGTAGCCGCGGGCGAGTTCGAACATGCCGAAATTGAGCTGGTGGAAACCGGCCAGCGTGATGAACTGGAACTTGTAGCCCATGGCGCCGAGCTCCCTCTGGAACTTGGCGATCGTGGCGTCGTCGAGGTTTTTCTTCCAGTTGAACGACGGCGAGCAATTATAGGCGAGAAGTTTGCCGGGATGATGCCTGTGCACGCCCTCGGCGAACTTCTTGGCCTGCGCCAGATCGGGCTTGGAGGTCTCGCACCAGATCAGGTCGGCGTAGGGCGCGTAGGCGACGGCCCGCGCAATGCAAGGCTCGATGCCGTTCCTGACTTGATAGAAGCCCTCCACCGTGCGGCCGGCGCCATAGTCGACGAAGGGCTGGTCGCGCTCGTCGATGTCGGAGGTGAGCAGCTTTGCCGCTTCCGCATCGGTGCGCGCGACGACCAGCGTCGGCGTGCCCATGACGTCGGCGGCAAGCCGCGCGGCGTTGAGGTTGCGGATGTGTGCGGCGGTCGGGATCAGCACCTTGCCGCCGAGATGGCCGCATTTCTTTTCCGACGCCAGTTGGTCCTCGTAGTGGACGCCGGCGGCACCCGCCTCGATGAAGGCTTTCATGATCTCGAAGGCATTGAGCGGCCCGCCGAAACCGGCTTCCGCATCGGCGACAACAGGCGCGAACCAGGTGTCGACCGAAAGCCCCTTGCCTTCGGAGGTCTCGATCTGGTCCGCACGCTGCAGCGTGCGGTTGATGCGCTTGACCAGTTCGGGCGCGGCATTGGCGGGATAAAGCGACTGGTCCGGATACATGGCGGAGGCGGTGTTGGCGTCGGCGGCGACCTGCCATCCAGACAGGTAGATCGCCTTCAGCCCGGCCCGGACCTGCTGCATCGCCTGGTTGCCCGACATGGCGCCGAGCGCGTTGACAAAGTCCTCCTCGTGGATGAGCTGCCAAAGCCGGTTGGCGCCCATTTCGGCGAGGCTCTGCCGGATCTGGACCGAACCGCGCAGTCGCTTCACATCGTCCGGCGAATAGGGCCGCTCGATGCCGTCGAAGCGGCCTTCCGGCGCCGAGGGGACGAGGTTGTAAAAATCGGTCATTGGTCGCTCCGGATAAATCGTTACTGGGATAGAGAACGCCGCCTCATGCAGATTTCGCGCCGTTTTGGTGTGACAGCATTTACATTTCGGCGCGAAACAGGCGAGAGAAACCGTAGATTTGGCTGAGGAATAAGAGAAAACCTGTGTTGCGTTTGACAGCCAGGCGCTGTAAATTTGTCATGATTGTAAAGACCGGCGTGACATCGCCGTGCAGAAGCAATGTAAATTTCTGTCAAGGACAGTCGAGTGGCCGATCAAAAGATCTTCGCCGGGCCGCGCATCCGCCGTATCCGCAGCGCCAAGGGCCTGACCCAGACGGCGATGGCCGAAGGGCTCGGCATCTCGCCGTCCTATCTCAATCTCATCGAGCGTAACCAACGGCCGCTGACGGTCCAGCTGATCCTAAAGCTGGCATCTGTCTACAAGGTCGACCCGCATGAATTGCAGGGCGAGGCGAGGGGGTCGGTCGCCGCCCTGAAGGAAGTGTTTTCAGACCCGCTGCTGGTCGGCGAATTGCCTGGTGACCAGGAGCTGATCGAGCTTGCCGAGGCAGCGCCCAACGCTTCCGCCGCGGTGATAAAGCTGTTTCGCGCCTATCGCGAGCAGGCCGAGCGCCTTTCCGACCTCAACGAGCTTCTCGCGCGTGAGGGCAAGGCGACGGCACTCTCCGGCGCCCGCTTGCCGATTGACGAGGTGCACGAGATTTTCGAGCGCCGGCCGAACCATTTTGCCGCGCTCGAAGAGGAGGCCGAGGCATTCACGTCGGTGCTCGATCCCGGCGACGATCTGCTCGGTGCGCTCAAGGCCTGGCTGAAGCGCGAATACGGCATCGTGGTCAAGGTGCTGCCGGTCGCCACCATGCCGAACTGGCGCCGCCGTTACGACCGCCACTCGCAGCGTCTGTTTCTGTCCGAGCGCCTGTCGCCGTTCGACCAGTTGCGCGAGGTGGCGATGGAGGCCTGCCTGATCCGCATGACGGTCGCGGTGGCAGGCGAGATCCAGGCGCTGAAGCTGACCACGGATGAGGCCCGCCGGCTCGCCCGCTTCGAGCTTGGCCGCTACGCCGCCCACGCGCTGATGATGCCCTACCAGTCCTTCCATGCGGCCGCGACCCGCGCGCGGTACGACATCGACGTGCTGCGCTCGCGCTTCGGCGTCTCCTTCGAGCAGGCGGCGAACCGCCTGACAATGCTGCAGCGGCCGGGCACGCCGGGCGTCCCGTTCTTCATGCTCGAGGTCGACAGTGCCGGCAACCGCTTCCGTAAGGCGGGCAGCCAGGGTTTTCCCCAGAGCCGCTTCGGCGGCGGCTGTCCGAAGCTCCCCGTGCATGCCGCCTTTACCCAGCCCGGCCAGATCTTCGTCGAGGCGGTGGAAATGCCCGATGGCGCCGAGTTCCTCTGCGTCGCCCGCACGCTCGAAGGGCCGCAAGGCTCGTTTTCGGAGCGCCCGCGCCGTACCGCGCTTCTGCTCGGCTGCGACATCGGCTTTCGTGACGAGATCGTCTACGGCACGGCACTGCCGGGGCCAGCCGCCGCAACGACAGGAAAAGCCGGACAGGGCATCAATCCGGCCACACCGATAGGCCCGGCCTGCCGGCTGTGTGAGCGCATCGGCTGCCTCGCCCGCGCCGAGCCGCCGGTGACGCGCCCGCTCGGCCTCGACGAAATGGTGACCGGGCTGAGCGCCTTCGATTTCCAGTGAGGCCCCAGATCGCCGACTGCCGCCTTTGCCACAACCGTCGCCGTCCGGTGGACCACGCTCCGCCGCTGCCTTTGCGCTACGCGAATGAAGCACGTTCTTGTCGTCCGTTGCGCATCGTGCCGCCCTGAAATCGTCGACAGTCGCGCCCATGACCGATACCGCATCATCACCGATTGCCGTCTCGCCGCGTGAGGAGCGCGTCGGCTTCCTGTTGATATTTCTGTCGGCGCTGATGTGGAGTTTCGGCGGCGCCATCGCCCGCTTCATCGAAGCGGGCGACAGCTGGACGGTGGTGTTCTGGCGCTCGGTCTGGGCCGCCGCCTTCCTGGTCTGCTTCATGATCTGGCGCGACGGTTGGCACGGCACGGTGAAGCTGTTCCGCGGCATGGGCCTGCCCGGCCTTGCCGTGGCGTTCTGCTTCGCCACTGCATCGACTTGCTTTGTCGTGGCGCTTGCCTACACCACCGTCGCCAACATCCTTTTGATGCAGGCCGGCGTGCCGCTGCTGGCAGCGCTGTTTGCGTGGGTGCTGTTTCGCGAACGGGTCGGCATGGCGACCTGGGTAGCGATTGCAGCCGTCATTGCCGGCGTTGCCATCATGGTATCGGAATCGCTCGATGGCGCCGTGTCGCCCATCGGCGACGGCTTGGCGCTGCTCATCGCGGTGATGTTTTCGATCGCCACCGTCATCACGCGGCGCTTTGCCCATGTGCGCATGACGCCAGCGACCTGCCTCGGCACGATGCTTGCCGCCGCATTCGCGGCGTCCCAGGCATCGCAATTCGGCGTTTCCAGCAGCGACATGGGCTTCCTGTTTGCGTTCGGCGTGGTCAATCTGGGTCTCGGCCTTGCCTTCTTCGCCACCGGCGCCCGGCTTGTTCCGGCAGCGGTCGCGGCACTCCTCGGCACCTTCGAGCCGATCCTCGGCCCGATCTGGGTCTGGCTCATCCATTCCGAGGTGCCGTCGGGACGCACCATCCTTGGCGGCACGGTCGTGGTCACGGCGCTGCTCGTCCATATCGGCCTCGAATTCAAGCGTCAGGCGCGGCCCGTGCGGCCGGGTGTCACCGGCATGCCGTCGCCTAATTGATGCAGCGCACGCGCCAAAGCGAGATGAGCCATTGACAACGCCGCAGCCGCGCGGGCAGGCTGCCAATACGGCAACAACAAGACAGGCGTATCTTGCCAAGTCTCCCCTCCGGCCCGATCGAGACCGGACAACATCGTCGTATCCCTGCCCGCGTCGTGGCGAGAGCCTCTGACGGCGCCAGAACGCCATCCGGATCACGACATGGGAACGGGAGCCTTGGCCGCTGCACATCGAACCATCAAGGTGTCGGCGGTTCGTGCTTGTCGCTTGCCGGAAAGCCCAATAATCTGAAGCAAATGTCCAGCCGCGCAGCCCCGCGACGAGCTGGCGATGGAACACTCATCAAAGGAGAGACTCAATGACCCGCAAAGCGTTCTGGCTTTCGGCGACCTCGGCATTTCTGACGCTTTTCACCCTCGGCGCTCATGCCCAGGACCGTGTCGTCAACGTCTATAACTGGTCGGATTACATCGACAGCTCGATTATCGAGGATTTCACCAAGGAAACGGGCATCAAGGTCACCTACGACACGTTCGATTCCAATGAGCTCCTGGAGACGAAACTGCTTGCCGGCGGCAGCGGCTACGACGTTGTCGTGCCGACCGCCAATTTCCTCGCACGCCAGATCCAGGCAAGTGTGTTCCAGAAGCTCGACAAGTCGAAGCTGCCCAACATTTCCAACATGTGGGACATCGTCTCGGAGCGCACAGCCAAGTACGATCCGGGCAACGAATATTCGATCAACTACATGTGGGGCACGGTCGGCCTCGGCTATAACGTCAAGAAAGTGCAGGAAGCGCTCGGGACCGACAAGATCGACAGCTGGGACGTGTTCTTCAATCCGGAAAAACTGGCCAAGCTGAAGGATTGCGGCGTCTATGTCCTCGACTCCCCGAGCGACATCCTCCCAAACGCCTTCAAATATCTGGGCATCGATCCCGAGACCACGTCGCTGGACGATTTCGCCAAGGCGGAAGAACTGATGCTTAAGATCAGGCCTTACATCCGCAAGTTCCACTCGTCGGAATATATCAACGCACTGGCCAATGGCGACATCTGCCTGGCAGTTGGCTGGTCGGGCGACGTGTTCCAGGCGCGCGACCGTGCGACCGAGGCCAACCATGGCGTCGAGATCAGCTATTCCGTGCCGAAGGAAGGTGCCGAAATGTGGTTCGACCAGATGGCAATCCCTGCCGATGCGCCGCATGTCGCCGAGGCGCATGAATTCCTGAACTACATGATGAAGCCGGAAGTGATCGCCAAGTCGAGCAACTATGTCTTCTACGCCAACGGCAACAAGGCGTCGCAGCAGTTCATCAGCAAGGAGATACTCGAGGACCCGGCGATCTACCCGGACGAGGCGACGCTGGCGAAGCTGTTCACCATCTCCCCTTACGATTCCAAGACCCAGCGCGTGGTCACCCGCACCTGGACCAGGATCGTCACCGGGCAATAAGAGACGATCAAGGACCCCGGCACAGCGTGCCGGGGTCAAATCTTTTTTGGGGATAGAACCAGGACGGAGTGGGACATGAAATCGCTTGGCAGCATCCGCAGGGATTTCGCGCCATGGAACGATCCGAACGCCAAGCCATACATCCAGTTCGACAAGGTCACCAAGAAGTTCGGTGACTTCACCGCCGTCAATAATTTGTCGCTGACCATATTCGAGCGCGAGTTCTTTGCCCTGCTCGGGGCGTCGGGTTGCGGAAAATCGACGCTTCTGCGGATGCTCGCCGGCTTCGAGGAGCCGACCGCCGGCCGCATTCTGCTCGATGGCCAGGATCTGCGCGGCATCCCGCCATACCGGCGGCCGGTCAATATGATGTTCCAGTCCTACGCGTTGTTCCCGCATATGACGGTCGAGAACAACATCGCCTTCGGCCTCAAGCAGGACGGCATGCCGAAGCCCGAGATCGCGGCGCGCGTTGGAGAGATGCTGAAGCTGGTCAAGCTCGAGCAGTTCGCCAAGCGCAAGCCGCACCAATTGTCCGGCGGCCAGCGCCAGCGCGTCGCGCTTGCCCGCTCGGTCGCCAAAAGGCCGAAGGTCCTGCTGCTCGATGAGCCGCTTGGCGCGCTGGACAAGAAGCTGCGCGAGGAAACGCAGTTCGAGCTGATGGATCTGCAGCAGTCACTCGGCCTCACCTTCGTCGTCGTCACCCACGACCAGGAAGAGGCGATGACCATGGCCGACCGCATCGCCATCATCGACAAGGGCGAGGTGATGCAG
Organism: Mesorhizobium sp. M6A.T.Cr.TU.016.01.1.1; assembly: GCF_003952585.1. Classification (NCBI taxonomy): domain Bacteria; kingdom Pseudomonadati; phylum Pseudomonadota; class Alphaproteobacteria; order Hyphomicrobiales; family Phyllobacteriaceae; genus Mesorhizobium; species Mesorhizobium sp. M6A.T.Cr.TU.016.01.1.1. Next base: position 1,165,429 of record NZ_CP034452.1, on the reverse strand, counting down.
GTGGCGACGCCGGCGGAAGTCTACGAGGCGCCCGGTTCCCGCTTCGTCGCCGGCTTTGTCGGCAACGTCAACATGTTCGAAGGCAAGATCGCGCGTGGCGAGGCTGGCGCGGCAAGCATCGACGCGGGCAACGGCATCACCATCCGGACCGAGAATGCCGGCGATGCCGCCACCGGCGCGGCCGTCGCCTTCGCGATCAGGCCGGAGAAGATCAAGATATCGTCGAAGAAGCCGGCCGGTGCCGTCAATGCCATTGAGGGCGAGGTCTACGATATCGCCTATCTCGGCGACATGACCGTCTATCACGTCAGGCTGGACGATGGCCATGTAGTGCGGGCGAGCACGATGAATGCGGCCCGCATCACCGAGGATCCGCTGAGCTGGAACGACCGTGCCTGGGTGTCGTTCCGGCCGGACGCCGGCGTCGTGCTGACGCGATAGGGGACGGTCATGTCGAACGCCGCTGTCACCGCTGCAGCAAGCTCTCAGGCCACCGATGCTGGCAAATCCGCCTTGGCCAGATTGAGTGCCGCCTTCATTGGCCGTCTCGTCATCATCATCCCGTATCTCTGGCTGGTGTTCTTCTTCCTCATTCCGTTCATCATCGTCCTCAAGATTTCGCTGTCGCAGACGGCAATCGCCATACCGCCCTACACGCCGGTGCTTGGCTTCGGCGACGGCCTTTCCGGTTTTCTTGCCCAGCTGAAACAGCTCAGCGTCGATAACTACACATGGCTGACGCAGGATGCGCTGTACTTCAATGCCTATGTGACGAGCGTCATCGTTGCCGCCATCTCGACGGTGCTGACATTGCTTGTCGGCTACCCGATCGCCTATGGCATGGCCCGCGCGCCGGCGACGCTTCGCCCGACCTTGCTGATGCTGGTGATCCTGCCGTTCTGGACCTCGTTCCTGATCCGTGTCTACGCCTGGATCGGCATTCTCAAGCCCGAGGGGCTGCTCAATCAGCTGCTGCTCGCCACCGGCGTCATCAGCCAGCCGCTCATCGTCCTCAACACCTACACGGCGATCTTCATCGGCATCGTCTATTCCTATCTGCCGTTCATGGTGCTGCCGCTCTATTCGTCCTTGGAAAAGATGGATTACTCGCTGATCGAAGCGGCCAAGGATCTTGGCTGCCCGCCGACCAGCGCGTTCTGGAAGATCACCTTTCCGCTGTCGGTGCCCGGCGTCATCGCCGGCTGCCTGCTGGTGTTCATCCCCGCCGTCGGCGAGTTCGTCATTCCCGACCTGCTCGGCGGATCGCAGACGCTGATGATCGGCAAAACGCTGTGGAACGAGTTCTTCGCCAATCGCGACTGGCCAGTGTCGTCGGCCGTCGCTGTCATCCTGCTGTTGCTGCTGATCGTGCCGATCATGCTCTTCCAGCGGGCGCAGGCCCGCGCCCAGGAACAAGACAAATGAACCCGACCTGGAGCCGTTTCAACATCACCTCGATCGTGCTGGGCTTTGCCTTTCTTTACCTGCCGATCGTCCTGCTCATCGTCTTCTCCTTCAACGAGTCGAAACTGGTCACCGTCTGGGGCGGTTTCTCGACCAAATGGTACGTCGCGCTGTTCCACAACCAGGGCCTCATGGACGCCACCTGGGTAACGGCCCGCGTCGCCGTCATCTCGGCCACCGTGGCGACAGTGCTCGGCACACTGGCGGCTCTCACCTTGACGCGCTACACGCGCTTCAAGGGCCGGATGCTGTTTTCCGGCATGGTCTTTGCGCCGCTGGTCATGCCGGAAGTCATCACCGGCCTGTCGCTGCTGCTGCTCTTCGTCGCCGTCGGTCTCGACCGCGGCTTCCTCACCGTCACGCTTGCCCACATCACCCTGACCATGTGCTTCGTCGCCGTTGTCGTGCAGTCGCGCCTGGTCACCTTCGACCGCTCGCTGGAAGAAGCCGCGATGGATCTTGGCGCGCCGCCGGTGAAGACCTTCTTTCAGATCACTCTGCCCGTCATCATGCCTGCGATCGTGTCGGGCTGGATGCTGGCGTTCACATTGTCACTCGACGATCTGGTCATCGCCAGCTTCACCTCAGGGCCTGGCGCCACCACGCTGCCGATGAAGATCTACAGCCAGGTTCGTCTCGGTGTGACGCCGGAGATCAACGCCGCCTGCACCATCCTGATCGCGGTCGTGGCGGTTGGGGTCATCATCGCCTCGCTCGCCAACAAGCGTCGCGAGGTGCAGCGCCAGCGCGACGAGCAGGCCGCTCAGCGGGGGTGACGAAAGAAGCGGCACCAGCCAAAAGCCGGCAGGAAGCGCGTCCGATGACACCCGCAGCAGCCTAGTTGCCTATTCTCCGGAAACCCCGCGGCTTATCGGCGAAATGAACGGCGTGCTCCACGTTCCGCCGACGAAGAACGAAGATTGGTTGGGCCCCTGGTTGTTCGTCTGCGTGGCTGGCTGGTCCGCCTGAATGATGCCGCCGGACAGCGCCAGCCCGCGCCCGGCGTAGGAGGCGATGCCGGAAAGCCAGACCTTGTACTTCGCCGAATTCGCTTCGGCCTTGTCGATCCTGGCCACACCGTTCGAAATGCTTGCCTTGAGTTCGGCCCCGTCGATCGGCAGCGTTCCGTCGGAGACATCGTCGAGCGCGAAGAACCCGCCCTGTTCGTTGTGCTTGAGAAACGCCGGCAGGTCGAGCCGGCTCAAGGCGCCCTGGCCGAATTTCGCCGAAACCGAGCCGTCGGCGTTTTCGAAAATGGAATCCCAGGTTCTGCCCGGGCCCTTGAGGATAACCGAAACGGTTCCCCTGCCGATCGGCACCAGCCGCGTCATTCCGGCTGCGGTGCCAAAAGCGCCGCCATCGACATCGGAGGCGAGCAGCCTGATCTCGACCTGCGTGCCGCCCGGCTTGCGGTCGAAACGAAGACTGCTCTGGATGATGCCGCCAAAGGCCGATGCATCGGAAATATCGAAGACGGCAAGACCGTCCTTGACCTGGGCGGTGGCGGCGACGTCGGCAAGCTGGATGGTGCCTGCGGTGGCCTGCGCTGCCGACAATCTGAGATCGAGATCGATCCGGTCGGCGACGCTTATGTCGATTTCGCCGGGACCAGCGCCGTCCGCAGGCGCCAAGGGTGTGAAGGCGGAGAGAAACGATCGCAAGTCGAGCGTGTCGAAGGCGAGCGTGCCGGCGATCACCGGCCGCGCCTCGCCAAAGGAGAAGTCCAGCGCACCCATCCCTGGATTGTCGTCCAGAGCGATCTCGGTGTTTTCGAGTTTAATGCGGCCGGAGGTCGCGGTGACCTTGCTGGAAACGGAAACCGAGCCGATTGCCGCGCCCGGCGCGATGCCGGCCCGCGACCATTCGAGCACGCGCCTGAGCGAGGGCGCGGCAAATTTCGCCTGGCCGTCGAAATAGGCGTTCTCGGACATGCTGGCCACGCCGTCGAACGAAAAACTGGCAGGGGCCGCCTTGAAGGAAAGCGTCATCGGCGCAGCACCGCCCCCAAACAGCACCAGCGGGTTCGACGAAGCGGCGTCCACGGCGACGCTTTCGCCGCGCCAGATCCCGGTCGCCGACAGCGTCGCATTGCTGTTCATTGCGGCCCAGTTCGCCTGTCCGCTCAGGCTGCTCAGTATCTCAGTGTCCTTGCCATCGACGGAGGTCACCACGCGGCCGTTCCTGAACTCCACGGTGCCGAACGGATCTGCCGGCAGCTTGCTCAAGTCCGGCTTGGCTGGATTGGCGCTGACCACGGCGCGAGCGGTGTCGATGGAACGCGTGATGCGCCCGCCCGACGGCAAGGCGGGCAGGAAAAGCCCATTTGCTGCGCGTTGAACCCTGATCGTCGGCCGGATCAGCCGCGCCGTCGAGAACACCACGTCGCCACGCAATGCCGCCATGGCCGAGAGATTGACCTCGACCCGTTCGGCTTCGATCACAGGCGGCGCGTCGGTCTCTGTCCACTGCGAGAGCGTCACGTCGGCCAGGATGGCTCGAAAATTCGGCCAGACCTCGATCCGCGGCGCGCCGTCAATGGTGACCCTGAAACCGCTCCACGCACTCATTTCCCAGGCGATGCGATCGCGCACGATGCGGGTCGAGGCGACGAGCGGCAGCGCGGCGACGGCCAGCGCGATGACGAGCACGGCAACGCCGATCGCCCATATTCCGCGCCGGATCAAAGATGATGACATGTCGCCCCGTATGCTTCCGTTCCGACAAAATCGCCCGACGGGTGTAACCCACGGCTGACGCATTTCAAGTCTTTATGGCCCAGCGATGGCATTTGCGCACATCCACATCGCTCGGCCGAACAAAATCTTGCTCTGCTGACCTGCGATATGCATAAGCGACGGTGACCGCGGGAGGATTGATCATGGCTGGCGAAGCACCGCTCTGGGCACCGACGAAAGACCAGGTCGACGCGGCGCCGATGACCGCCTTTAAGACGGCCGCCGCGGCTGGAACCGGCAAGGTTTTTTCATCCTATGCCGATCTACACCGCTGGTCGATCGACGATCGCGAGGCATTCTGGAGCCTGGTCTGGGATTTTTGCGGGATCGTGGGCGACAAGGGCACCAGCGGGGGCGAGCGCGTGCTCGTCGATGGCGATAAGATGCCCGGCGCCGCGTTTTTTCCCGACGCGAAGCTGAACTTCGCCGAGAACCTCCTGAAGAAGACCGGCCCCAGTGACGCTATCGTCTTTCGCGGCGAGGACAAGGTCGAGCGCCGGCTCTCCTGGAATGAGCTGCATGCGCTGACCTCGCGGCTGCAGCAGCTTTTCCTGTCGCTTGGGGTGAAAAAGGGCGACCGCATCGCCGCCATGATGCCCAACATGCCGGAGACCGTCGCCGCCCTGCTGGCGACAGCCTCGATTGGCGCGGTCTGGTCGTCCTGCTCTCCAGATTTCGGCGAACAGGGCGTGCTGGACCGGTTCGGCCAGATCGAGCCTGTCGTCTTCATCGCGCCCGACGGCTATTGGTACAATGGCAAGGCGATCGAGGTCGCCGACAAGATCGCGGCCGTTGCGGCAAAGCTTCCCACCGTCCGCAAGGTCCTGATCGTCGACTATCTCGGCACTTCGAGCGATGTCGCGGCGACCGTCGAGAAGGCTGCGGCGCTGGACGAGGCACTCTCATCCTTCGCGGCCAAGGCGGTCGCTTTCGAACGGTTGCCGTTCGCGCATCCGCTCTACATCCTGTTTTCTTCCGGAACGACCGGCATCCCCAAATGCATCGTCCATTCGGCCGGCGGAACGCTGATCCAGCATGTCAAGGAAGAGCGGCTTCATGCCGGCCTGCTCGACGGCGACCGCTTCTTCTATTTCACCACCTGCGGCTGGATGATGTGGAACTGGCTGGTGTCCGGCCTCGCGTCGGGCGCAACCCTTCTGCTTTATGATGGCTCGCCCTTCTACCCCGACGGCAATGTGCTGTTCGATTTTGCCGACGCCGAGAAGATGACCTATTTCGGCACCTCGGCCAAATTCATCGATTCCGTGCGCAAGGCCGGCCTCAAACCGATCCGCACGCATGATCTTTCCACCGTGCGCACGATCTCCTCCACCGGCTCGCCATTGTCGCCGGAAGATTTTCGCTTCGTCTATGAGGGCATTAAGCACGACGTGCATCTCGCCTCGATCTCCGGCGGCACCGACATCGTATCCTGTTTCGTGCTCGGCGTGCCGACGGAACCGGTGTGGACCGGAGAGATCCAGGGACCCGGTCTCGGTCTCGCCGTCGATGTCTGGGATGACGATGGCCGCCCGCTCAGGCAGGAGAAGGGTGAGCTCGTCTGCACCAAGGCGTTTCCTGCTATGCCAATCGGTTTCTGGAACGATCCCGAAGGCAAGAAATACCACGCAGCCTATTTCGAGCGCTTCGACAATATCTGGTGCCACGGCGACTTCGCCGAATGGACCGCCCATGGCGGCCTGATCATCCATGGTCGCTCCGACGCGACGCTCAATCCGGGCGGTGTGCGGATCGGCACGGCGGAGATCTACGATCAGGTCGAGCAGATGCCGGAAATCCTGGAAGCGCTGTGCATCGGCCAGGATTTCGACAATGACGTGCGCGTTGTGCTGTTCGTGCGGCTGGCTGCCGGCGTTGAGCTCGACGCCGAGCTGGAAAAACGTATCCGGGCGAAAATCCGCAGCGGGGCGAGCCCGCGCCACGTTCCCGCCAGGATCGTCGCCGTCGCCGACATCCCACGCACCAAATCGGGCAAGATCACCGAACTCGCGGTGCGCGACATGGTGCATGGCCGCGCCGTCAAGAACAAGGAGGCGCTGGCCAATCCAGAAGCGCTCGAGCTGTTCCGCGATTTGCCGCAGCTTGCCGACTAAGCAAACAGAGCGGCGCCGCCATTCGGCTTGATAGGTGCTGGTCGAGCATGGTTAACGAAATATCTCGCTCGAATTTACCTAGATTTCATGAGTGGTACACATTGGTAAATTTTCGGCGACGCCGGTAAGGTTTTGTTAAGGGCCGGCACCGATAGTCGTGCGTAACTTGAGGGAGAAATCCCGTTCCTCGAAATCCCCAGAGGATCTGAATTCGCTCAAGCCCCCGTTGTAACAGCAATCCCATCATTCAAGGCGTCCTGTTGGACGCCTTTTCTTTTAGATCAATCCGCGAGCACGCGGGTCGACGGAAAAGCGACTTCGACCAGAGTGCCCTCGCCGGGCGTCGAATTGATGGTGAATCGAGCGCGGTTCGCCTCGACCATGGCCTTGGTCAGCGGCAGCCCGAGACCGGTGCCGTCGCCGCGCCCGCGCTTCAGCGCGTTGATCTGCTTGAACGGCTTCAGCGCTTGCTCGATCTCGGACTGGCTCATGCCGATGCCGGTGTCGCGCACCCGCATCACGACGTCGCCGGAGATCTCATAGGCGGTCGACACGATTACCTGGCCGCCGGCCTGCGTGTAGCGGATGGCATTCGACAGGATGTTCAGCGCGATCTGGCGCACGCTGCGCAGGTCGGCCACCACTTCCGGCAGCCGTGAGGCGAAACTGGAGCGGATGATGACACGTTCGCGGTTGGCTTGCGGCTGCATCATCGCCACCGTCTCGGCCAGCGTGTCGTTGAGCGACACCGCCTCATAGGCCATCTCCTGCTGGCCGGCCTCGATCTTCGAGATGTCGAGCAGGTCGTTGACCAGGTCGAGCACGTGGTTGCCCGACCGGTTGATGTCGCGCAGATAGTCGCGGTAGCGGTCATTGGCGACCGGTCCGAATTTCTCGTCGACCATCAGCTCGGAAAACCCGATGATGGCGTTGAGCGGCGTGCGGATCTCGTGGCTGATGCGGGCGAGGAAGTCGGTCTTCTGCGAGGAGGCGCGCTCGGCCACGGCGCGCGCCTGGGTCAGATCCTCTTCGGCCCGCTTCCACTGGGTGATGTCGCGCACCACCGCGCAGAACCCGCTGTCGTTGGGCAGCCTGCCGATGGTCATGAACAGCGGAATGAAACGCCCCTGTGCCTCGCGTCCGATCACCTCGCGGCCGTCATTCATCACGCTCGCCACGCCGGGCTCGGACAGTCCGTCGAGATAGTCGCGCGCCGCGCGCTGGCTTTCGATCGCAAACAGCGAAAAGAAGGGTTTGCCGGTCACCTCATCGCTGTCAAAACCGAACAGCGCTTCCGCCGGGCGGCTGATCGAGCGGATCGTTCCGTCACGGCCGATCAGCACGACGCCGTCGGTCGCGGTGTCGATGATGGTGCGCATCTCGGCGATGCGCGCCTTGAGCTCGGAAACATCAGGCTGCGTCTGGTCGTCGGCGCCACCCTGCGGAATAGCCGCTGCCTCGTCGTCGCCGGAACGGCGCACGACCAGCATCAGCGCCTTGCCGCCACGCCACGGTACCGAGCGCAGAATAGCCTCGATCGGGAACTCCTGACCGTCATGTGTCTTCAACCGCAGCGCGTGATCGGTGCCATCGGAGGCGCTGTCGTCATAAGGATCGGCAAACAGCGCGCCGAGGCCACCTGCATCCTCCAGATCGTCGAGCGTGTCATAGCCGGTCAGGCTGAGGAATTCCTCATTCGCATAGTGAAGATCGTCACCGGAATGGATGAGCAGGGGCACCGGCAGCTTGCCGAGAATCGAAATGTCCGCAGCGTTGTTGTCGTCTGCGGTCGAAAAAGCCGATGGCACGAACCCTTCGAGCTTGAGCGACGGCACCTGCAGGCGCGGCCGCTCGACGGGCGCCGGCTCCATGTCACCGGCATGGCCGATGTCATCGGCTGACGAATGGGTTTCATCGTCATCGGACCGCGCCCAGTCTTCGCTGTCTTCTGCGTCACGGAAATCGGCAGCCGTCATGCTGTCGTCGTCTTCGGCGGCGATCGATCGACTGTCCGAGTCAGCGATTTCCTGCGTCGCCCTGTCCGGCTCTGCAACCGGCGCACCGCCGCTGTTGTCGGCGACATTATCCCGGTCGGCATAGTCGAGCAGCGAGCCTGAGATGTCGCGCACGGTTGATTCCGGCTGCTCGCCTTCGAGCCTTGCGACATCCTTCTCGTCTTCGCCATCGGTTTCGGTCGGTTCCGCCGCAGCCGGTTCTGCCGGCTTTGCAGCGTCGGGCTGTTCGGTCGGCGGATTGTCCTTCTTGAGCCGCTCGCCGATTTCACGGAATGCACTGCGTTCCAGCGTCGACAGGCCTTTGTCATTGGCCGGCTGCCTGTGCTCGGCCAACCGGATCACCTTGTCGGCAAAGCGCCGCTCCGGCTTCGGCACGATGGTCAGCGCCGGCACCTCGCCCTTGAATGGGTCGGTGTCCTCAGGCGTTTCGGCGACTTCCGGCTCGACGGCTGCGGGGGTTTCGGCATTAGGGACAAGCGCCATGCCGATCGCTTCCGGATCGACCACCGCATCGCTGGAGCGGGCCACGCCGAAACCACGAAAACCTTCGAAGGCACGGCTTCGGCTGTAGACAGGCAGCGCCGCCAGGTCGACGGGTATCTTGAAATCGGTGCCGGCAACCGGCCACAGCACCGAGCGGCCGGACCAGGTGTCGCGTCGATCGAGCAGGCCCGCGATCTCGCCGGACGGATCGAGGTCGAAGGTGGCCGCGACGTCCCTGAAGCGCCGGCCGATCACATCGGCGGCAGGCTTGCCGACGAGTTCCGCGAATTCCGGCGACAGGGCACTGAACCTGCCCTCGGCGTCGGTGCGCCAGACGAAACGCAGGGGCGCCGCCGCGCGGTCGATCGGGGGGATGGCACGGTCGGCCGGGGAGGCGGCCCTGGTGGCATCCTGCGCGGTATTCTCCCCCGAAGCGTCCGACGCGGCCGGTGCCTCGACAGGCCCGGATGCGTTCGGTCGGCCCGGCTCTTGTGTCTCATCCTCGCTGGCGCTGAAATACCAATGGTCAAGCTGCGTGGGGGCTCCGCCGGCCGCAGGGCGGGCGCTATCGGCTGCTTCCGGGCTCTGCTCGGTCGCATCGGGCCCAGTCGCATCGAGTTGGGGCGAACTGGGAATGTCATGCTCCACCGACACCGCAGTGTCTTCGCCGGCTGCCGGAGCAGTCTCCGCTGCCGCATCCGCCTTCGCGACTGTTGCCGGCGCGTTGTCCTGTTCTGCTTTTGGCTGGACTACGGCATCGGCCGCAGCGCCATAGGTGTGCTCGCCAGCGGAGGCTTCTTCGGAGTCAAGCTGGTTCTCGTCGATCACCACCAGCAGGTGCCGCTCATCCGTCAGCCGGGCGAGACCGGCCGGATAGGAAGTGGTGCCGCCTGGAACGAGGCGTTTGACGATGCGATCGCTCTCGTTCGCCACATCGGCCACGAGCGCTGCCAGCCTCTCGGGCAAGATGCCGAGCGCCGAAAAACCATCGGAAGCGGCCTCGATATTGCCCTTGGCGTCGACGAAGGCGATGAAATGACCGTCTTCGGTAAAGCCGCTGATGGCCCGAGCGGCGATCTCGGCAGCGCTGCGCGAGCCGGTCTGTGCCGCCGGCACCGCCAGCATGATCGCGTTTTCGCCGTCAGGCATGGTCACGGCGCTGGCCAGAAAGCCAACCGCGCGGCTGGTTAGGCCGGTTGCCAGCCGCACCGTGATGGCGCGGTCGCGGCCGATCTGTGGAAAACCGCTTGTCGCCATGATCTGGCGCCGGGCGATCAGTGGCAGCCCTGTCGAGGCGCCGATGATGGCCTCGATGTCGGGGTAGCCGAACGCCGCCGCCCCTGGTCCGTTTGCCCAGATCACCTGTTCGAGATCTGCCGACAGAAGGGCGATCGCGTCGCCTGCGGCAAAGCGCTGGCGGACCGCGTCGAGCACGGCGACGTCGAGGAAGGAGTAGTTTTCGGACGGCATGCGCTTGGCGGACCCTCACGGAACGGGCAGTTTTTCCAGTTAACGTTTTGTTAATAAAAGCCGACGGCGCGAAGGTCCACAAGCCATAGCGTGCAACCGCTGGAATCTCTGGGCTCGTGGTTAACGCAGGGAAAGAATTTTATGGTGCACTGCAACAAGGATATTGCAATGCACAAAAATTGCCTTTATATTGCCATCATACATGAACGAGACGGCTTTCTGTCAAAGCCGCTGCCACTGCAAAGGATGGAAAATGTCCAGGACCAAGACTGCTGAAACGATCGAAAACGTTGAATTCCCGAGCTTCGATGCTTCCAAGGCCACCGACCAGATCCGCGCTTTCGCCGAAAAGGGCGTCGAGCAGTCGAAAGAGGCCTATGCCAAGCTGAAGACCGGTGCGGAAGAGACCCAGAAGGCTCTGGAGTCGACCTTTGAGACCGCCAAGACCGTTTCCAACGACCTGTCGCTCAAGACCATCGCTGCTCTGCGCGCCAATACCGAAGCCGGCTTTTCGCATTTCGAAGCCCTGATCGGCGCCAAGTCGCTGTCGGAAGTCGTCGAGCTGCAGACCGCATTCCTGCGCAAGCGCGTCGAGATGGCCGTCGAGCAGGCAAAGGATTTCCAGACCGTCACCTCCAAGGCGGCCGAAGACGTCTCCAAGCCGATAAAGACCGCCTTCGAGAAGGCGATGAAGGAAATTAAGGCCGCCTAATATTTGCGCATATTTCGAAGATGCAACAAAAGGTCGCATTTCTTCGAATAGGATTATGTGAAATATAGTGGTCAAGCGAAATACCCGGTGGGTGGAACCTCCTCCCTCTGCTCTCCGGGGTGACCAGCCAGCACCTCCTCCCGCTGGCTCGTAACAGGAAAAGGCCGGCACCTCCTCCCGCCGGCCTTTTTCTTTGCCCGGCGAAAAGGCGACGCCGTTGCCGGAGCGATCTTTGCCTACAGCACCGCGCGTCCTCTTGGAGGCGCACAGGACGGCGTAGAACTTTGGATTTTGCGCGTGATCCTTTCCGAAAATCGATTCTGATTTTCGGGGTCATGCGCGGCCAAAAGCCTTGAATTAAACTCCGATAGCCCGTATGGACGCATCGCCGAACGACAGAGCGGGTCCCGGAGAATGAACGGTCCACCTCGATCCCGCTCGGGCAAACGTGCCGTTGTAGCTCAGATGGTTAGAGCGCCGGATTGTGGATCCGGAGGTCGCTGGTTCGATCCCAGCCAACGGTACCATCGGCTTGTCGGTTAAATCACTGAATTTGTTAGGGCGGCTGCGCTGCCTATGTGTCAGCCGCAATCGTCGCCTTTAGCCACTGCGTGATGGCATCGAAAGCGATCGGTTTGGTCGTGTCGACGTCAAACAGCGGTCCGCGCCGCAGCGGCGCGGCACGCTTGGCCAGTTCGATCAGTTCGGGGATGTAGGCCGCGCCGGGATGGCCGGCGGGGCGCTGGTCGAGCCGTGCGCGATAGCGCTCGGCCAGAACCTCGCCGGGCGCGTGACACCAGATTTCGGCGGTCTGCTCGACGCCAGCCCTGCGCAGGTGATCCTCGAGCACCTGGCGCGGCTGGAAACCGAACCAGGCATCGACGATAACTGTGGTGCCCGCCGGAGCTTCGCCGACGATCGACCAGATCGCCTCGTAACTGGCGCGGCCGAGCGTGCGGTTGAATTCACGGTCGCCGCCGCCGAGCGCTTCGAGGAACGGGTTCTTGACCGTATCGAGCGTGAGCAACGGCCATCCCATCCGGTCGGCGATACCGCGCGAGACCGTGCTTTTGCCGCTGGCAGGGATGCCGTTGACCAGCACGGCGCGCCTGGTGGGCACGGCCCGCCGGCCGGGATCGAGCCGTGCAGTTGGCAAAGACACTGTCGACGCCTGTGTGACCGTCGCCTCAGCGGCGAGCGCTTGCAGACCGGCGCCAATGACGCCGGCGTCGTCGCCGAGTTGCGCCGGTTCCACCGGGCATTGGTACCAGGGAGCCAATGCGGGAGCGTTGGCAAGTGCCCTGTGGGCCGCCAGGCCAAGTCCGCCGCCGAGCAGGACTAGATCGGGGGCGAACATGGCCACGGCCGAATCGATTGCGGCACGCAGCGGCCTGGCCCAGGCTTCGAGTATGCCGCGCGCCAGCGTGTCACCGCCCGCATCCCGGGCAAAAAGCTGATCGACCGAAACATCCGGACCGAGGCCTGCCCGCGCGATGTGACGGCCAAGCGCGGTGCCTGAGCTGGTGGTTTCAACGCAGCCGCGCCGGCCGCAGACGCACGCTTCGCCTGATATGTCGACAGTGATATGGCCGAGCTGCCCAGCCGTCCCCTTGCCGCGGACGATCTGCCGATCTAGAGCCACGGCACCACCAATGCCGGTCCCGATCGTGAACATGACGATGCTTTCATGGCCTCTGGCGGCGCCGAGAGCCATTTCCGCGACCAGTGCCATGTTGCAATCATTGTCGATCAAGACGGGCTTGCCTGCCAGGCTTTCCAGTCGTTGCGCCAGGGGGATCGAGGCGAGGTTGACGTAGCCTCCGGACAAGACCGCGCCAAGCCGGGCATCGACGCGTCCGGGGACGCCGATGCCGATGGCGGCAACTTCGGGAGAATCGAGCCGGCGCACCATTTCGGCGATCCGAGAGAGCACAAGCTCCGGATCCGGCGCGCTCTTCTCGGAAATACGATCGAGGATTTCGCCTGTGCCGGAAATACGGGCGGCGCGCAGATTGGTGCCGCCGATATCGATTCCTATGGCCATCGAACTAGAGCCTGTTCCATTTCGACTAAATCGAAATGGGGCTCTATCTTGCTGTTTGACCATGATCTTTTCCGAAAACCGGTCCCCACTTTTCGGGATCATGGTCTGAGGCATGACGTCCCGTGCGTGCCTGGTGTGAACGCCGAACGGCTAAGCGGCTTTCTGCCTGTAGTTTCCGATCACCGCCTGAAGCTCGCGCAATCTCGCCACAGCGATGGTCTTAAGCCTTTCCCGCTGAATGTCACGGTCAAGCGAGATGCAGTCCTTCCACAGCGACCGACCGGCGATGACACCTGATGCGCCGTTCTTCATCGCGATCTCGACCTGGCCCAGGAACGTTGCGTGGTTGACGCCGGCGGAGAGGACCGCCCATGGCACCTCGCCAGCCATGCTGCTGATCCTTGCGCAGGCTTCCGGCGTTCCGGGATAAGGAAGCTTGAGCACCTTTGCCCCGCATTCCAGCGAAATCCGGGTGCCCCCTTCGACTAGCCAGGGGATCTTGGCCGTATAGTCTTCAAGGCTTTCCCCTTCGACCTGATAGGTCAGGAACTCGACGACAAGCAGGAGGTCCTCTTGCGCGAAGTCGGCGATGCATTGGCGCAGAATGGCGATATTGTGCTCATTCGCCTCAGGCCTGTCAGCCCTGAGATAGACCATGATCTTGCCGCCGGTGCCGCCGAGCTCGCGGACGCGGCGCGCGTCGATGCCGGGAACGAGGCGCGACAGGCGGTAGCCGGCGGGCGAGACGTCGAAGCCTGAGGCGTCGAGGCCGATGAGCAGAGCCGTATCTCGGTTCAGCACCCCTTCATCGACAACCCGCGGCACCGCGCAGAGCGGGTCGAGCAGCACGCAGGATGCCTGGCTGGCGAGGTATCGCGTGATGTCCGACTTGGTGTCGCCGAGCATGTCGTTGGTGATCGTGGCCTGTTCTGCAGGGTCAGACGCAAGCAAGGTCCGCATGCCGCCGCGCTGGTCACAGGCGATGGCCATCATGGCCCCATCCTTGCCGCATATCTGCTGGTAGCCGCGCAACTCTGCGGTCGTCATCTTTGTCATGGTCTTCTGTCCGATGTTGGCGCCCATTCACCAGGGCGCAGATCCGTGGAACAAGAAAGGTTCAGTCTTTACCTGCCTGTCGCAGGGAGGTTTGCCGTTTTGATGCGTTATCGAACCGAGAAATCTGGCCTTGGCCCGCCATCTGCCGTGGAAACGGGCCCACGTTGCGAGTCAGCCGAATTTGCGCGATAACTCCCATCCATCGATGGGTCTGTAACACATTGCTGAAAGGAATTGCAAGCTGTCTGTCCCTCCCGCACAAGATGCAGCCGCCGCATCGCGGACGATGCTGCATACGGTCGCCAAACTGCACTACGAGGCGGAGATGTCGCAGGTCGATATCGCGCGGCGGCTTGGTGTCTCCACCGCGACCATATCGCGTCTCCTGCAGCGGGCGAGGGCAGAGGGCATCGTGCGGATCGAGGTTCTCGATCTTGCAACGCCCGAAGGCATCACCACGCAACTGGTCGAAGGGCTAGGACTTCGTGACGCGGCGGTCATCGAAACGCCGGCAGCCGGTGCGCTGACGGCGCTCGCTGCGCCGCTCGGCGCCTTGCTCAAGCAAGCGGAACTAACGGCCGGCTCGGTGGTCGCCATTGGCTGGGGGCGAGCCATTCGCGAGGTGATCCGGGCAGGCCTGCCGCGCATTCCCGGCGTTCTCACCGTCGCTGCCACCGGCGGCATGCAGCAGCAGGCGCCGCATTTTCAGATCAACGAGTTTGTGCGGCTCGCCGCCGAAGAGTTCGGCGGGACGCCGCATTTCATCCATGCGCCCTATCTGCCATCCACCGAATTGCGTGACGTCTTCCTCGGCGATGCGGCCATCCGCGACAGCGTCGCGCTTTGGGACCGGACCGACGTCGCGATCGTCGGCATCGGCCTGCCCCATGCCATCAATCCGCCCGAGGCGAGCGCGGCCACGCTGAGCGAGCAGGCACTGTTCCACGCGGCTGGAGACGTTATCAGGCATTATTTCGACGCCGAAGGTACCCTTATCCCGTGGGAAGGGGAGAGCCGGATGATCGCTATGTCGCCGGCCCAGCTTCGAGCCGTCCCTCTGGTGATCGGTGTCGCCGCCTCGCCGGAGAAGGCGACCGCCATTATCGGTGCCGTCCGCGCCAGGCTTATCAATGCTCTGGTAACGGACACGAAGACTGCCCAGGCCATTCTCGAGGCTCTCTTGCCTCAATAGAGGCGGGCGCGCCGATCGGCACACCTGATCGACCCCAAACGCGGCTCGCCAGCCCGCCGCCGTGAAATCATCAGTTGTGCCGTCAAAGCGTTGGGGCAATAGTCTGCACAAAGGGGGCTCTGCGGCGCAGACAGATGTCGTCCGGTTTGAAGGCGTTTCCAGCCAAGAAATACCAGGTTGCAATTTCTTTCAGCAAAGTGTTACAACATTGCGGCTAGGCACGCATGTGCGCCGAGCGGCGCTATTCCCTGGACCTTGCAGAGGCTAGGAACGGGACTGCGCGCATCAGGCTGGTCGGGTTTCGACTGGCTGATCTAACGACTGGGGGGCGCTCGGGAGGAAGCTGCCCATAACGGCAAGCAGGCGAACCCCGTTTCTCGCCGCCAGCATTTCACGTAGCCGGAACGGATTGACGGCCATGTCAATGTCAATCGCAACGGCAAATCTGCCAACATTATGAGGAGGATGTTATGAAGAAGATTGTTGCCGCCCTTGCGGCTCTCGCCATCTGCGCAACGGCGCTGATCACGCCCGCTTTGGCGCAGGACAAGAAGTTCACCGTTGCTCTCGTTCCCGGCCTTACCACCGACGGTTTTTACATCACCATGCGCAAGGGAGCGCAGGCAGCAGCCGATGCCCTTGGCGTGACCCTGGTTTTCCAGGGCGCCCCTGATTTCAATCCGGTGACGCAAGTCCCCGTGCTTGACGCGGTCATCGCCAAGAAGCCGGACGCTATCCTGATTGCGCCGACCGACAAGGTTCAATTGGTCGAGCCGCTTCGCAAGGCCAATGATGCCGGCATCCCGGTGATCACCGTCGACACCTTCATCGGCAGCGGCGTCTATCAGACCGGTGCCGGCGAGGCGGATTTCCCGCTGTCCTATATCGCCTCGGACAACATTCTCGGCGGCGAGATCGCCGCCCGGGCATTGGCCAAGGCCATAGGCGACAAGGGCAAGGTCTACGTTTCGAACGTCAAGCCTGGCATTTCGACCACCGATCAGCGTGAAGAGGGCTTCAAGAAGGAGATGGCGGCCAATCATCCCGGCATCACCGTCCTCGAAACCCAGTTCAATGACAACGACGCCAACAAGGCCGCCTCGCAGCTGCAGGCTGTGTTCGCGCGCAACTCCGATCTCGTTGGCGTGTTCGGTGCAAACCTGTTCTCGGCGCTCGGCGCGGCGAATGGCGTCCAGCAAGCTGGGCAGACCGGCACCATCAAGGTCGTGGCGTTCGACGCGCCGACTAGCATCGTCGACAACATCAACACCGGCTTGGTGGACGTGGCGATTGCCCAGCATCCGGCTGAGATCGGCTATTTTGGTGTCGTTTCGGCCTATGCCCACCTGACAGGCCAGTCGATCCCGGTTGCGATCGGCACCGGCTTCACGATCATGGACAAGTCGAACATCGCCGATCCGAACATCTCAAAGTACCTCTATTCCGAATGAGTCCAAACCAGCTTGATCTCCTTCCGGCTTGCCGGGAGGAGATCTGCGCCGGGTCTCTGGGACCCTGTTGACGGAGGCCGCGCCCGCGGATCGGATATATCAATGACCTCAACATCACCAATCGAGCAAAGCGAAACGCATGTCGCCCCTCAGGCCGACCATGGTGATCCGGCCAGGACCTGGCTCGGACGCATCGCTGAAGGGCGCGCCTGGCTGTTTCTCGCCGGCCTGATCATCTGTTTCGAGGTTTGGTCGAGGCTCTCCTTCGGCGCGACCTTCGTGCTCAATCCGTTCAACGTGCAATCCATCGCGATATTTGCCGTGGCGCCGCTGCTGCTTGCGACCGGACAGACATTCGTCATCATTTCGGGAGGCATCGACCTCTCGCTGGGCTTCATCATGGGCCTTGCGGCCGTCGTTGCGGCCCACGCTACGAACATGGCGGGAGCCGTAATCCCGCTGCCACTTGCAATGCTGGCGGGTATTCTGGCGGCCGTGATTGTCGCAGGCTTGCCTGGTGTCATCAACGGCTTGCTGATCTCGCGCCTGAGAGTTCCGCCTTTTATCGGCACGCTCGGCATGTTCGGCGTGGCGCGCGGCGTTGCTTTCCTGTTGGCCGGCGGCACGACGGTGCCGGTCCAGAATTCCTGGTTCGCACTGCTCGGCAACGGCAGGTTCTACGGTGTCCCTTATCTCGTCATCATCGCCGCCGTTTTCGTTGTCGTGATGCACTACATCCTGAGCCAGACCCGATTCGGTCAGCACAACTACGCTATCGGTGCCAATGTGCAGGCAGCGCGTCGTGCCGGCATCGACATCAGGGGCCATACCCTGCGTCTTTATGTGCTTTCGGCGATGTGCGCAGGCCTCGGTGGCGCGCTCTATGCAGCGCGTTTCACCGCTGGCGCGGCACAGGCCGGCGAGCCGTTGCTGCTCGACAGCGTCGCAGCCGTCGTGATCGGTGGCGCCAGCCTGTTCGGCGGATCCGGCACCATCTTCGGGACGGTTGCCGGTGCGCTGGTGATCGCGGTCATTCAGTACGGGCTGGTTTTCGTCAATGTCGAGCCGTTTTGGCAATTCATCGCCGTCGGCTTCGTCATCATCATTTCCGTTCTCATCGACCAGGCGCAGCGCCGGTTCAGTGGAGCCCGTCAGGATGAATAGCCCAGCCCAGACCATCCCCCTTCTGGAAGTCCGGAACCTTTCCAAGCACTTCGGCGCCGTCCGGGCGCTCAACGACTTCTCCCTGGTCGTGCGGCCCGGCGAAGTGGTGGCCCTGGCGGGCGACAACGGCGCCGGCAAGACGACGCTGATCAAGGCGATATCGGGCGTCTTTCAGCCGACGGGCGGTGAAATTCTGCTGAGGGGTCAACCGGTGACGTTTGCGACGCCGCATGAGGCGCGCGAAAAAGGCATCGAAACCATCTATCAGGATCTCGCTCTCGCCGACAATTTGTCCATCGGCGCCAATATCTTCCTCGGTCGTGAACCCATGCGCAAGGCCTTCGGCTTCCTGCCGGTGCTCGATCGCAAGGCCATGGCGGTTGCCGCCAAGAAGACCATGGGCCGGCTGGATTTCCATGTCAGTCGGCTCGACGCCCCGGTCAGCAATTTCTCCGGCGGTCAGCGGCAGGCCGTTGCCATCGGCCGGGCCGTCTATTGGGACGCGCAGATCCTGATCATGGACGAACCGACTGCGGCCCTCGGCGTTCCCGAGCAGCGCAAGGTCATCTCGCTCATCCACCAGCTCAAGGCGCAAGGCAGAGGCGTGATCTTCATCTCGCACAATCTGCAGGACATTTTCGCCGTTTCCGACCGCATCGTCGTGCTGCGCCGAGGCATTCAGGCCGGCGAGCGCAAGATCTCGGAAACCAACCATGACGAAGTCGTCAAGCTCATGGTTGGCGGATAGGCCGATATTTTCGATTGCTGAAACAACGCACTTCCCGAGCAAATCAGCTTTCCGGGTGGCGAGCCGGCCAAGCCGGCAATTCTCCGGCGAGAAGCGACCGCGACAGGATCGCTGGCACAGCTACCGCGCCTAGCCGCTCAGCATCTCAATGCGCCCGGTCGATTTCCGGCGAAATATGCTCGCCCCCAACGATGACAAAATGCCATCCAGAGACGCTCGGCGCAGTGGAAATAAGCAGGATGGCGAGCAGAGTCGACATTGCCTGAGGATGTCACTATATAGCGGCGGCTTTGGCCGCGTACCCTAGGGTTGCGCAGCGAACGGCGCCGCAAACGTGCTACGTATTATGACACCTATTGTCATACAAATTGACTGGAATACCGGAAAAAAGCAAGTAGAAACAATGGCGCGATCCGGGACTTGATCCCAGCCAACGGTGCCAATCTCCCAAGAAAATAGAATCTCCTCAAGAATTAGAATGTGCTCCTTGAACCTTCGATTTCCTTCAGCTCTGTGGAGCTTGGGCAAGATCGGCTTGCCGGGTGACGACGACTCGGTTGGAATGGGAGCGTGCATCTTTCCGGGGATACCGGCGTTTATGATTACCAACCGGCGCAGCCGCCAGGGAACAGCAGTATGAGTGAACACGCGATCGAGTTCTTGCAGGAATGGATCGGCGAAAAGGTCCACTGCCACGCCTCGCCGGACAGGATCGAGAAGCAAGCCGAGACACTCGCCAGGGAATGTGCCGCCAAGGCGGCTGAGGCCGGCATACCGCTGGAGGATATCCAGGAAGAGGTCGGCGATATCAAGGAGCTTATAGCGTCGAAGCTGGAAGAGGCGGCTGAGGCCGACCAGGACGAAAAGAATTCGGACAAGCCTGCCGGGTGATCTGCCGACCCGGCGAAAGGCCGGGGAAAGCATTATTGACCCGGCTCAACCATATGCAAGACCGGTGCGGCGCGTGTGACGCGCCAGGCAGTCTTACGTCCCCTGACGACTTGCATCGAATCTGCCCTCGAGCCATGCCTTCGGCAGCGCCGGCACGAAATTGCCGTCGCGCCCGGTCATGTCGTCATTGGCGACCAGCGCATTGAGGATCGCTTCCTCCACGCCTTGGATCACGGCGTCGAAGAACGGATCGATCTCGCTATCCGGGACAAAATCGGCGCTGGCGATGCGGCCTGACGGCGCCAATGCCGCCTCGCGGTTGGCGGTCGAAAAGCCCAGGAAAATATCGCCCGAGCTATGATAGCCAAAGCCGCCGGTCATGGCGACGCCGAGCGGCACCCGGCGGGCCAGCCGCTTCACTTGATGCGGCAGGAACGGCGCATCGGTGGCGACGACCCCGATGATAGAACCCTTCTCGGCGTGCGGCGTGCTTTCGCGGATCGCCGGTTCCACGAGATCGGGCCCGGCGCGCAGGCCGCGAATGGTAAAATTGCTCCGCTTGCCGAAATTCGCCTGCACGAACGCACCGACCGTGTAGCGCTGGTCTTGCCATTCGACGATGCGCGATGCCGTGCCGGAGCCGGCCTTGAAACCGAAGGCGATCATGCCGGTGCCGCCGCCGACGCTGCCTTCCTCGATCGATCCGCTGGTCGCGCCATCGAGCGCCGCAGCAACATGCTCGAACCTGAGATGGTGGCCGTTGATGTCGTTCAGGAAGCCGTCGTAGGTTTCCGCCGCCACCGGCAGGCCCCAGGCGCTGTCGAGCGCGGCCGGCAGCACGCGCTGCATCCAGTGCAGCGTCGCGTCGCGTGAAACGCCGCAGGAGTGCGTGTTGGTGATGGTGATCGGGAAATTGAAGGCACCCGTCTCCTCGATGATGTGCGAGCCGGTCAATTCGCCATTGCCGTTCTGGCTGAAGATCCCGGCAAAGACCGGCGTGGCGAGATCTGCGTGCGGTCTGGGCAGGATAGCGGTCACGCCGGTGCGCACCGGTCCCTGGCCGACCACCAGCGCACCATCGCCCGAAATCAGCGTCGAATAACCGACCGCAACGCCAGGCACATCGGTGATGGCGTTGAACGGTCCGGGCGTGCCGTCAAAACTTATGCCGAAGGCTCTCGCGCGCGGCTTGCCGGAAGGCGTCGTCTGGTGATGATTGTCGGTCATTGCCATTCAGAAAGTCATGCGCGCTCAGAATTCATGGGCGCTCGGAAATAATGGCCACTCAAAACAGAGAGCCTTGATTGCCAGGCTCCTTGGCTTTGGCGGCCGGCTTTGCAATTGTTTTCGGCCGTGCGGCACCGCTGGTCGCAACCGCATCGGCGGTTCCGTCGGCGAACTCCAGCGAAAGTGCCATGCCCGACGTCACTTCCGCCGCTTGCTTGATCACCGCACCGTCGGCGTCTTTCACCAAGGCAAAGCCCCGCGCCAGCACCGCCTTATGCGACAGCGTCGCCAGCAGCCGGTCGGCCTGGGTCAGTTTCCCGCGCAAGCGTTCGAGCCGCACCGAAATCATCCGGTCCTGTCGCCGCGACAGTGCCGCCAAGATATCTACCTGCAATTTCTGCCGCCTTGCGATCGGCGCGGGCGACAGCCGTGCGGCGGCGCGCGAAAACCGCGTTCGCCGCTCGCGCACGATGGCGAAGAACGCCGCTTGCGCGCGGGCGAGATCGCGGCCGGCCAATGTACGGGCCTCGTTCATGCGTCGCGACAGAGTGGCCGGCGTCAGCCGCTGTGCCTGAAGCCTGGCTCGCTTGCGTTGGACGCTGACGGACAGCGCCCGGCCAAGCCGGCTCGTCGCCTCGTCGAAGCGCCGGCGCGGCAGCGCCAGCAACTGGTCGGGCGAAGGCAGTGCACGGGCGGCGGCACGGACCGCCTGGCGCTTGCGTTCGAAATTGCGCGATACCGCGGTCTTGAGCCGCGCACCAAGGCCGGCAAGCGTCACTTCGAGGTCGGCGCGCACGGGCACGGCGATCTCGGCGGCACCCGTCGGTGTCGGCGCCCGCACATCCGCCGCCAGGTCGATCAGCGTCCAGTCCGTTTCATGGCCGACAGCGGAGATCACCGGAATACGCGAGGCGGCGACGGCACGAGCCAGCGCCTCGTCATTGAACCCCCAAAGATCCTCGAGGCTGCCGCCGCCGCGCGCCACGATCAACAGGTCGGGCTGCGGGATGACGCCATCGTGCGCCAGCGCGTTGAAGCCGTTGACGGCGGCGGTCACTTCCTTGGCCGTCGTCTCGCCCTGCACCCGCACCGGCCAGACGAGCACATGCAGCGGAAACCGGTCCTTGATGCGGTGGATGATGTCGC
Source organism: Mesorhizobium sp. M6A.T.Cr.TU.016.01.1.1 (assembly GCF_003952585.1). Classification (NCBI taxonomy): domain Bacteria; kingdom Pseudomonadati; phylum Pseudomonadota; class Alphaproteobacteria; order Hyphomicrobiales; family Phyllobacteriaceae; genus Mesorhizobium; species Mesorhizobium sp. M6A.T.Cr.TU.016.01.1.1. The sequence continues at coordinate 1,143,517 of NZ_CP034452.1, read as the reverse complement.
GAATGACGGAGCCTGTCGGCGAGGTGACGACGCCGATGACGCGCGGCATGAACGGCAGCAAGCGCTTGCGGCCGGCATCGAACAGGCCTTCGGCCTGCAGCCGGCGCTTGCGCTCTTCCAGCAGCGCCATCAGCGCCCCGGCGCCAGCCGGCTCCAGATTGTCGATGACGATCTGGTAGTTGGACTTTCCGGGATAGGTGGTGAGCTTGCCGGTGGCGATCACCTCCATGCCCTCTTCGGGGCGGAATTTCAGTCGACCCATCGTGCCCTTCCACACCACGGCGTCGAGCCGCGCGCGGTCGTCCTTCAGGCAGAAATAAGCATGACCGGAGGAATGCGGCCCGCGATAGCCGGATATTTCGCCACGCACCCGCACATTGCCGAAGACGTCCTCGACCGTGCGCTTCAGCGCGCCGGAAATCTCGCTCACCGTGTATTCGGTGGCGTTGGTGCGTGATTCGGATGCTGCGTCGCTCATTGGCCGATTGGGGGGCGGTTGTGCGTCCGCGTCAAGCCGTAGGTGCTCAGCGCCGACCCCCGGGTCCTTCACCAGCCCGGCAAGATCTGGTTCGGCTTGTTCCGCTTCATCTTCGAAAAGGCGAGTGCGGCGAAGTCGAAGGTTCCCGTCTCTTCGCCGAGCGGCACGGAAATATTATCGAGGCTTTCCGAAATGTGGCGGGCTAGCGCGTCGACGATCTCCGGCCGCGACGTCTGGCCGCGCATGATGCCTATGCGGCAATCGGGCAGGGCGCCGAACCCGTCGGCGTCGCCCAAAACTCGCATGCCGGGCCGCAGCGCACATTCCGGCAGCACCGAGATCGCCAGGCCGGAAAGCACCGCAGCTGTGATGACGGTGGCCGAGAAGCTGGTGAACAGGATGCGGTAGTCGCGGTTCTGCCGGTCGAGCACGTCGACAGCAGCCCGCCGCCAGATGCAGTTCGGCCGGCCGAAAGCCATCGGCAATGTGTCCTGCTCATGTGTCGCGTGGTTGGCCGAAGTGACCCACAGCAGCGGTTCGCGCCGCACCACTTCCGACTGGCCGTGCGCGTCATTGTGCGTCACCAGCGCCAGATCGAGATTGCCGCGCTTGATATGGTCGACCAGCCCGGGTGTTGGCTCGCAGATGACCGTCAGCTCGACACGTGGATTGGAACGGGCGAAGCGGGCCATGATCTCGGGCAGGAAGCGATCGGCATAGTCGTCCGGCGTGCCGATGCGGATCGTGCCTTCGAGCCGCCGGTCGTCGAAGGCGGCCAGCGTTTCCCGATTGAGGAACAGCAGCCGTCTTGCGTAGGAGAGCAGCCTGTCGCCATCTTCGGTCAGCCTGTTGGTGCGCCCGTCCTTTTCGAACAGCGGCTTGCCGATCCGTTCTTCCAGCCGGCGCATCTGCATGGACACCGCCGACTGCGTCCGATGCACCTCTTCCGCCGCGCGGGTAAAGCTGCCGGTGTCGACGATCGAGACGAAGGTCTGCAACTGATCGAGATCGAGTGGCGCTTTCATCGGTCCAATCCATCATTAGTGTTGATGCTAAAGATTAGAAACATTCGTTGGATTAATCAATCAAGCGGTGGCAGATTCAGCATTGTCCACATCAAGGCAGTGCATGTCGCCTAAGTGGTCACCGTTTTTGGGACGACGACGTGCATCTTCTACGTGGATCGGGACCGGAACGGCCGCTGTTGCCAGCGCCGATCGCCCCGTTTCGTCCGTTCAAATATGAAGGAGGCTGATATGGCTACGTTCGACTTCGCCACCGAGACTTCGCGCATCACGTCGCGTCCGGCTATTGCGACGCGCGCGGCCAATGCCATTTCCAACGTCTACCGCGCCTGGAAAAACCGCCGCGCTTTCTATCGCCTTGGCGAGATGTCGGACTCCGAACTCGCCGACATCGGCTTGACGCGCGCCGATCTCCACGTCGCCATCGAGGTACCGTTTGGCCGCGATCCGACCGAAAGGCTACGCGTCATCGCGACCGATCGCATGGACACGATCGAGGATCTTGCCCGCAAGGTGGCCTAAGGGGGCGCGCTGTAGGATTTCGCAGGCGCCCACTCCCTGCCGGTTCCCCGCCGGCCCGCCTGCACACTGCCCGGCCCTCTCGAGGGCTGGGCATTTTTCTTTTTGGGCGGCGCTGACCTGATGTTGGCCTACCGCCGATCCATGCCTCGCTTGAACTGATCGAAGATCGATTCCATGCCCTTCTGGTAATCGTCGCGCTGCTGCGCGCCTGTCTCGAACATCTTGCCGAACAAATCGTCGAACGGATTCTGTGGCCTGCCGCTTGGGCTGGCCTGCGGCTGCGGCGCCTGGCGCTGCTGGGGCGCCTGACGCGGCTGCGGCTGAGACTGCTGCGCGCCACCGCCGAACATATCCTGCAGTACCTTGCCGAGCGGATTGTCGCCGCCATAGGGATTGGGTGCCTGCTGCGGCTGGGTTTGCTGCGGCTGCTGCGTGCCGCCGCCAAACATATCCTGCAGCACCTTGCCAAGTGGATTGTCGCCACTGGGATTTTGCGTCTGCTGTGGCTGGCCTTGCGGCTGCTGTGCGCCGCCGCCGAACATGTCCTGCAGCACCTTGCCGAGCGGATTGTCGCCCATGGGGTTCTGTGTCTGCTGTGGCTGGCCTTGCGGCTGCTGACCACCGCCGCCGAATATGTCCTGCAGCACTTTGCCAAGCGGATTGTCGGCTGGGCCTGCAGGCTGCGGCGCCTGGCGCTGCTGTGGTGCCGGCGCCTGTGCGCCTCCACCGGCCTGCCGCATCATCTGCTCGATGATCTCGCCGAGCGGATTGCTGCCGCCGCCGAATCCGCCTGCTGCTTGCATCTGATTTGTGGTCTGCTTGAACAGGCCGCCCATCACCATCGAAGCCACCGCCGGCAGCATCTGCTGCAAAACCTGCTGGCTGACGCCGCTCGCCTGCGCAGCCTGGCTGGCAACGGCGCGGGACAGGTCCTTGGAGCCGAACAGATGCCCCAGAATGCCATTGCCTTCATCGACGCCCTGCGGCGAGAAAGCCCGGCTCGCGTCCTCGAAATACTTGGCGTGCTGGCCGCTGGCCATTGCCGTCATGAACGAGCCGAGCCCGTAAGGGTCGGACGTGTTGCGCTTCAGCCCCTGTGAAAAGGCCGGCAGCAGCGCCTCGACCGCCGATTGCGTTTGCTGCTGGGAAAGCCCGAACCGTTGGGCCAGGGCCTGCATGCCGTTGCCGTTCTGCGCCTGCGTCAGAATGTCGAACAAGGAAGGCATTGGCTTCTCCTCGAAAATCCGCGCCTGCAGAAACCTAGCCCCTTTCCCGCGTTTGTTGAAGGGGTACAGCGAGCGTGCGTGCTGCATCTCTTTGTCGAACTTCAAACATCCTGAATGAAGTTCTGACATCGGTATGCACGGATGCCTTGGAAGTAGTGGACTTGAGCTCCGGCGGCGCCCTCTGCGTCAGGAACAGTCCGAAATCACAGCCCCATGTCATTAGTTGGGTAACATGACCTTGAAGTGATAATTGCGTCTTGCTCCATATTCCGAAACGATGCGAGAACGAAAACGCGGGCAATCCGGTATTTGATCGAGCCGACCATGCATCATGATTACTTTGCCGAAAAGTCCTTCTCGCATGACTGGACATCTACGCATATCCCGAAATGGCAGCGCTTGTTCAAGGATATCAAGAAAAGAAATCTTGAAATACTTGAGATAGGCTCGTTCGAGGGTCTGTCGGCTGTGTTTTTCCTTTCGTTTTTCAAACGGTCGAAGATTTGCTGTGTCGACACATTCGCCGGGAGCAAGGAACACGTGACGAGCGGTTCTGAATATGAGGCGGATATGAGTTCCGTCGAATCAAGGTTCGACAAGAATCTCGCTCCCTTCGGAAGCAGGCTGGAGAAGCTCAAGGGGCTATCGATCGAAATCCTGCCGAAGCTTCGTCGTGAAGGCCGGACATTCGGGCTGGTCTATGTCGACGGCGACCACCACGCCGCCAGCAGCTTTGCCGATGCGTCGCTGGCCTGGCAGATTCTGGAAACGGGCGGCATCATGATTCTGGACGACTATGTCTGGATGCCGGATCGACCTGCCGCGGATCGGCCGCAGGCTGGCATCGATGCGTTCCTTGGGTCGATAGAAGGCCAGTTCGAGGAGCTGCGGCGAGGTTATCAGATCATTATTCGCAAGACGCCATCGCAAGCCCGCCTGGCCGGTTCGGATTTGTTCGGATCCCGGCCGCGGGAAATCATGACTGGCGGGGCCGTCGAATTGACCTTGGCAGGGCGTCTTCGTGCAGCTTTAAAATTCGGGAAACGCTAAGTCGCCTCCTCCTACACAAACCCTTAATACGCATACTCCATGAACACCGGCTCGATCGAGCCGCCCCAGCGCGTATGATAGGCGGAGAGCAGCTCTTCGGCGCTGGTGGTGCCGCGCGCGACGACTTCGTCCAGCGTGCTGAGGAACGAAGTTTCGTCGTAGCCATCGCGGTTCTTGCGGCCGCGGTTCTTCAGCCCCATGCGCGAGATGACGAGCACGTCGCGGGCGATCTCGCGCAGTGTCGTGTTGCGGAACGGCGCCGAAATGCCCTGTTCCGGCACGGCGTTGCGCATCGCCAGCACTTCTTCATAGCTCCAGCTCGAGGTCAGCGCCTCGGCCGCGTCGAGCGCCGCCGCATCGTAGAGCAGCCCGACCCAGAAGGCCGGCAGCGCGCAGATGCGCCGCCACGGTCCGCCATCGGCGCCGCGCATTTCAAGGAAACGCTTCAATCGCACGTCGGGAAACAGCGTCGACAGATGGTTCGCCCAATCGCCCATCGTCGGCAGCCCGTCGGGGATCTCGTTGCGGGCCGCGCCTGCCATGAACTGGCGGAAGGTGACGTGCGTCATGTCATGGTAGTGGCCGTCGCGGATGACGAAGTACATCGGCACGTCGAGCGCCCAATCGACATAGTCGGCGAAGCCGAAGTCGGGCGAGAAGCAGAATTCGAGCAGGCCCGAGCGCTGGTTGTCGGTGTCGCGCCAGATGTCGCCGCGCCAGCTCTGGAATCCGTTGGGCCGACCCTCGGTGAAGGGCGAGTTGGCGAACAGCGCCGTCGACAGCGGCTGCAGCTTCAGTGACACCTGCATCTTGCGGCGCATGTCGGCCTCGCTCTCGAAGTCGAGATTCACCTGGATGGTGCAGGTGCGGTACATCATGTCGAGGCCTTTGGTGCCGACCTTGGGCATGTAGCGCGTCATGATCTCGTAGCGCGATTTCGGCATTTTCGGCGTCTCGGCCAGCGACCATTTCGGGCTGCCGCCGAGGCCGAGGAAGCGGATGCCCATCGGTTCGGCGATCTCGCGCACCTGTGCCAGATGTGCATTGCCTTCGCGGCAGGTCTGGTGGATCGTCTCCAGCGGCGCGCCGGACAGCTCGAACTGGCCGCCGGGCTCCAGCGAGATCGCGCCCTGGCCGGTCGGCTCGACCAGGCCAATGATGCGACCGGCATCCATGATCGGATCCCAGCCGAGTTTCTCCTGCATGCCTTCGAGAATGGCGCGGATGCCGCGCTCGCCGCCATAGGGCACCGGCGCATTGCCGTCGACATAGAACGGGAATTTCTCGTGTTCGGTGCCGATGCGCCATTTGTCGCGCGGTTTGTTGCCTTCGGCCAGATGCTCGACAAGCTCGTCGACGCCTTCGATGGGCCGGAAATCGGTTGTGTCGCGCGCCATTACAAGTCCTCTGCAGCGGCCGGACGACCGCCGGCGCTAGATGGACGAAATGTCAGTAGACGATCAAGCGAAAAATCCTGAGCCACAGGGTAACTGGAATTGATCACCAATCCCCGACCGTCGCCTGTATCACCGCCAGTGCCGCCACTGCAGCCGTATCGGCGCGCAAGATGCGCGGACCGAGCGGGATGGCGGTTACGAAAGGCAGCGCCCTCAGCATCCTTCGTTCCTCGTCGGAAAACCCGCCTTCAGGCCCGACCAGCAGCCCGAATTTCTTCTCCCGCACCGCTTGCAGCGCGGGCAGAGGATTGTTGGTCGAGGCATCCTCATCGCAGAAGATCAACCGCCGCTCCTTGTCCCAGCCTGTCAGCAGGCGTTCGAACTTTTCCGCTTCGCGCACGTCCGGCACCGCCAGGATGCCGCATTGTTCGGCAGCCTCGACGACATTGGCGCGCAGGCGCTCGATGCCGGGCTTTGCCACTTGCGTGTGCTGGGTGATGACCGGCTGCAGGACGCCGGCGCCCATCTCGACCGCCTTCTGCACCAGATAATCGACCCGTCCCTGTTTCAATGGCGCAAAGCAATAGACGAGATCGGGCAGCGGCGGCTGCGGCCGCTGCAAGGTAAGCACCTTCAGGCGTACCGCCTTCTTGGATCTGGCGGCGATTGCCGCCGACCATTCGCCGTCACGGCCGTTGAACAACAGGATTTCGGCGCCCTCGCCGAGCCGCAGCACATGCATCAGGTAGTGGCCCTGCTGCGGGCTCGCCTCGAACTCGATATCCGGTCCGAGGTCGTCCGGCACGAACAGCCGCTGCATCTTGTAATTGGCGCGCATCGCCGAGGAATGGGCGAGCCGGCTCTTGGCGTCAAGTCTCGGCCGAGGGATGCCAAACCGGCTCGTAGCCTTGCCTCAGCACGGAAACGGTGGTTATCGGCGTGAGCAGGCGAATTGGACGGCCTGCAAAACCGCCGAACCCCACCGGTTCGCCATAGCCGGCGAACGACCAGCGCAATACCTCGCCGCCCCGTATCGCATAGGCGCTGCCGCCGTCCGCAACCATGGCGCCGTCCGGCAACCCGGCAAGGTCTTCTGCGGATACGACGGGTGCCCGCCCACCTGCGGCGAGCCGCTCCTTATGCAGCCGCTTGTCGACCTGCGGTGCGCGCGGCTCGGCAATGCCGAAGGATACGCCGAAGCGCTGGACAAAATCTCTGGCCCGCTCGCGCCGGCAGAAGAAGCAGGGCCGATGGCCGGCAGAGAGCGCGGTCACCTCGTCCAGGAAAAACAATTCGGTCCAGCCGGGTTTTCCCCCTGGCCTGTTGCGGCCCATCGGCTCGCGCCGCACATCGCGGAATTCGCAGACGCAGATGATCCAGGCATGCAGCGCCCAGCGCTTTTTCAGCAGTGTCTTCGTTTCGGGGTCATGGATGATGCCGCGGTTGCCCATGAACAGGCCGCGCTCCGGCACGGCATGGAGGACGCCGAACGGGTCTACGCGGTTCTGCAGTGGCATAGCTTTCTCCCCGGACACGCATCTTGGCTGGAATGATGACGGCATGATATCGCTCGTCGCATCATTTTCATGTCAGCAGGTTTTTCAATGCGGGTGCTGGTGGTCCAGAATTTCGACAATGAGGGCCTTGGCCAGATCGGCGCAGCTCTTGTCGAGGCGGGTGCCGACATCGATCTGCGCCGGCCCTATTGTGGCGAGACGCTGCCGCAGGACAGCGATGCGCACGACGCCATGGTCGTGCTCGGCGGCGCCCAGAATGCGTTGGACGACGAGATTTGCCCGTATTTTCCGGGGTTGCTCGACCTGACGCGCGATTTCGCCGACAAGGATCGCGCCGTTCTCGGTATCTGCCTTGGCAGCCAACTGGTCGCGCGCGCCTTTGGCGGCGAGAACCGGATCGGCGGCGCCTCGGAATTCGGCTGGCATAAGGTCTCGCTCACTCCGGCCGCCAAGGCCGATCCGGTGCTCGGCGCGCTACCCGAAAATTTCCCCATCTTCGAATGGCACGATGACACCTTTGCACTGCCTGAAAACGCTGTGCGGCTCGCCGGCAACGACGTCGCCGAGAACCAGGCGTTTCGCATCGGCCGCGCCGTCTATGGCTTTCAGTTCCATTTCGAGGCGGACCGGCCGATGGTCCGCGACTGGAGCAGGTCCTTTGCCCCGCTCATAGCCGAGCGGCATCCTGACTGGAGTGACCGGCTCGACGACGAAATGGCCCGCAACGGAGCGGATGCGGATGCCGCCGGGCTGGCCATCGCCCGCGCCTGGGTGGCGACGATCTGACGGCTTGTCAGGGCCGACGTTGCATATTTGGCACGCTGACAAAAATCCGCTGTGGACAGCTTGTTTCGTCCTTGGCTTGTGGCCGGCCGCCACCCTAGAAGGCACGCGCTCTGCATCTTCCGTGCAACCGCGATGAACCCTTTGTGTCACTCGCGCGACACATCGCCGATACAGAACATCCCTAGAAGCGCGAAATCGTATTTTCGTTTCAACCCATTGGTAACCCGCCTCGTGCACAGATGCAGAAAGCTCAACAAGAGATGACGTCCGTGAAAGCAGCGCTTCTGTCCTTTGCCATGTTGTCGGCCATCGTGTTGTGCGGCCTCGGCACTTATTCCGGCGACGCAGCCGCCAACCACAACGCCGTCGACGGCTACGGCGTCACCGCCGCGCTTCGCTAGCGCGTCCCACCCAGAAGCCTGCCTTTGGGCTTGACCCGAGGGTGCGCAGCGGTTTTGGGATAACGACATAAACAAACTAAGACTTGAAGCGCGACCCGCCTTAAGCCCTCTCACCTGACACCACCAGGATACGCTTGTCGGCGCCGTCCACGACGAGCGCGGTGAGGTTTCCCGTCTGGTAGGCGAGCGTGTCGATATTGACGCGGTTGATCATCACCTCGGCCTCCGGCACCGGTGTGTGGCCATGCACCACAATCTTCGGATGGAGGCCTGGATGGTTGTGGAAGATATCGCGGATCCAGATCAGGTCCTGCGTGGTCTGACTTTCCAGCGCAATGCCTGGCCGGATGCCGGCATGGCAAAAGAAGAAGTCGCCGAACGTCAGTGAAAACGGCAGCGACTGCAAGAAGTCGACATGGCTTTTCGGCACGGCCTCGACAAGTGCTGCATGGCCTTGCCGCAGTGCCGCCTCGGACCTGCCAAACCACGCGCCGCCGCCTTCATTGATCGCCACCCCGTAGGATTGCGCGGTCTGGATGCCGCCATAGCGCATGAAAAGTCCGTCTGCGTCGGGGGCATCGAGGAAGTCGAGGAAGCCGATGTCGTGGTTGCCCGCGAGCATCAGGTGACGCGGGTCGCGTTTTCGCGCTTCGATCAGGAAATCAAGGACCCCCTTGGAGTCCGGGCCGCGGTCGACATAGTCGCCGAGATAGATGACACGCCAGTCGGCTGGTCGCGCCTGGATGATCTCGGCCGCAATCCGGCGGTACATGGCGACCAGCAGATCGAACCGGCCATGCACATCGCCGACCGCATAAAGGCGCATGCCTTCCGGTCCGCGCGCGTCGAGAAAGTGGATGCCGGGGGCGGTCAATGCTTCCATCTCCGTGATCATGCCGTCACGGGAGTCTAACGCCGAAGCTGATCCTTGCCCATGTCGGTTACCAGACGCTTTCCGCACAGCGCCAGCGTTATGTCCATCTCCTTGCGGATAATTTCCAAGGCTTTTGTAACCCCATCCTTGCCGAGCGCGCCCAGGCCGTAAAGGAAAGGCCGGCCGATATAGGTGCCCTTGGCGCCGAGGCACAGCGCTTTCAGCACATCCTGGCCCGAGCGGATGCCGCCATCCATATGGACCTCGATCGTGTCGCCGACCGCGTCGGCGATCTCTTCCAGCACTCCGATCGATGACGACGCACCGTCGAGCTGGCGTCCGCCATGATTGGAGACGATGATCGCGTCGGCGCCCGTCTTGGCTGCCATCAGCGCGTCTTCCTTGTCGAGGATGCCCTTCAGGATCAGCTTGCCGCCCCAGCGTTCCTTGATCCAGGCAACGTCCTTCCACGACAGATGCGGGTCGAACTGCTCCGTCGTCCATGACGACAGCGAGGTGAGGTCGCCGACGCCCTTGGCGTGACCGACGATGTTGCGGAAGGTCCGACGCTTGGTGCCCGCCATGCCAATGCACCAGCCCGGCCTGGTCGCCATCTGCCAGATGTGTTTCGGCGTGAAGCGCGGCGGCGCCGAAAGCCCGTTGCGGATATCCTTGTGGCGCTGGCCGAGGATCTGCAGGTCGAGCGTCAGCACCAGTGCCGAGCATTTCGCAGCCTTCGCCCTGTCGATGAGATCGAGGACGAAATCCTTGTCGCGCAGCACGTAGAGCTGGAACCAGAACGGCTTCTTGGTCACGGATGCGACATCCTCGATCGAGCAGATGCTCATCGTCGACAGCGTGAACGGCACTCCGAATTCCTCGGCCGCCTGCGCCGCCAGCATCTCGCCGTCGGGGTGCTGCATGCCGGTCATGCCGGTCGGCGCCAGCGCCACCGGCATCGCCACCTTCTCGCCGATCATGGTCGATTCCAGCGAGCGGTTGCTCATGTCGACCAGCACGCGCTGGCGGAATTTGATCTTTTGGAAATCCTCCTCGTTGGCCCGGTAGGTGCTTTCGGTCCATCCACCTGAATCGGCATAGTCGAAGAACATCTTCGGCACGCGGCGGCGCGCCAGGTCCTTGAGATCGGCGATGGTGAGGATCATGCTCATGGGCTTCCCGCTGGTTCTCGCTAATTCGTCGTTGTTGATTTTGTCTGCCCGGCGCTCACGTGCGTTTCCTTGCCGGCTCGCCGTCGCCGGCTTCGGAGCGCTGCATGAGCCTCAGCCGCGACACGCGCTGCCAGTCGCCGCTGCGCTCCGCCTGGGCCATGGCGCGTTCGACATGGGTGATGTGGTCCATCGCCGCCTGCCGTGCGGCCGCCGGATCGCCGGCCTTGACCGCCGCGTAGATCGCCCGGTGCTGCGAAAGCAGCGCCTCGCGCGCGCCCGGCACGTTGAACACCAAGAGCCGGTTCTGGAACACGCCCTCCGACAGCAGCCGGTAGCACGAGCGCAGCGTGTGCAGTAGGATGATGTTGTGCGCGCATTCGCAGATCGCGTGGTGGAACTCGACGTCGATTTCCGCCTCGTCGTCGAAGTTGCCGGTCCGGTGCGCCTCGTCCATGCGCGCCATGATGCGGTCGAGCAGCGCCAAGTCGTCGGCTGTGGCGCGCCGCGCCGCATACTCGGCCGCCACCGCCTCGATCTCACGACGGTATTCCAGATAGTCGGTCGCCGCCTTGCGGTGCATGGAGATCAGGTCAGTCACCGGCTTGGTGAACAATTGGCCGATGACGTCGGCGACATGGGTACCGCCGCCGGGCCGCGTCGTCAGCAAACCGCGTCCTTCCAGCGCCTTCAGCGCGTCGCGCAGGATCGGCCGCGACACCTCGAACTGGCGTGCCAGCTCGCGTTCGCCCGGCAGCCTGTCGCCGGTGCGCAGAACGCCTTCGAGGATCAGGCTCTCGATCTGCTGCACCACCTCGTCGGCGGTGCGGGAATGCTCGATCCTGGAGAAAATGTCGCTCAACGGGGATGCCTGGGGATTGAAGCGGTGTCGCAAGATAAAGCCAGCGTCGCCAACTGGTCAAATTATTTATCCAATTTTCCCGACCGAGTCGGTTTCGCTGCTGTCGCCGCATATCGCGTTCGGCTAACTTGTTGTTTGCGTCCCCTTGCAATTGGCTCTAGAGGGACGCGATTGCACAAGCCCGGGGGACCAGCCGTGGCAGATGACCCGTCCAAGCTCGAATTTCAGCCCCGCGTCAAGGGCAGCGTCATGGGCTTTCCGGCGCATGAGGGACGGCCTGGCGCGCTTGGCGAGGTTCACGCCCGTCCGCATCCGCTGGTCGAGAAACCGCGCGTGCTGGTGCAGCTTTCCTTCATGACCGAAGCCGGATCCGGCGTCGACCAGGCGGTGCTTTCCGAACTGTCGCGACGCCTCGGCATCGCCGCGCCCGACCCCCACGCCCGCCACCACGCGATGAAGTGGGGCAAGGGCTCGCTGCGCTGGGAACGGCACACGGAATTCTCGACCTATCTGTGGGAAGGGCCGCTCGCCGCGAGCGGCCAGCGCCAGGAAGATTCGCCTTTCGGCAACGGGTTTTCGCCGCCGGGAACGGTGATATCCGGCATCAGGCTCGAAATACGCAAATGGACGCAGGCGAGCGAAAAGCTGATCGCCGGCTTCGACCCGACCAGCCTGTGCTATTCGCTGGTTGAGCGCGGCAACGCCGCTATCGTCACCGATTTCCGCCAGGACGGCGACGGCATGACCCGCATGCTGGTGCTCGACCGCGGCCTGACGCCGGCACGCACCGGCGCGCTGGCGCAACGGCTGATCGATATCGAAACCTACCGCACGCTGGCCATGCTTGGCCTGCCGCTGGCGCTGACCTTGTCCGGTCGCGCCCGCCGCATCGAAGACAGGCTGGCTCAGACCACGCTGGAAATGAAGGTCGCCGAGACCCGCGACAGCCAGACGCTGCTTGCCGACCTGACCGAGCTGGCCGCCGAGCTGGAGGCCGACGCAGCCTCCAGCCTCTACCGCTTCGGCGCCAGCCGCGCCTATGACGGCATCGTCCGCGAGCGCCTGGAGGCGCTGGAGGAGGAGGCGGTGCCCGGTTACGACACCTGGGGCGGGTTCCTGCAGCGTCGCGTCGCCCCCGCCATGCGCACCTGCCGTTCGGTCGAGGAGCGTCAGGCCAATCTGTCGACGAAGCTCACCCGCGCCACCACGCTGCTGCGCACCTGGGTCGACGTCGAGGTCGAGAAGCAGAACCGCGGTCTGCTGGCGTCGATGAACAACCGCGCCCGTCTGCAATTGCGCCTGCAGCAGACGGTGGAAGGTCTCTCGGTCGCTGCTGTCTCCTATTATGTCGTCGGCCTCATCGGCTACGTCGCCAAGGGCGTTTCGATCTTCGGCCATGTCTTTGCGCCGGAGGTCGTCACTGCCGCCTCGGTGCCGCTTGCCATCCTGCTCGTCTGGTGGGGCGTGCGCCGTGTCCGCCGCATGCACTCAGAACCGGCGAAGCAGGTGGGCGAGTAGTCTCCCCCCTTGAGGGGGAGATGTCGCCGAAGGCGACAGAGGGGGTCGCCTCGGTGGAGCGCCAACGCACTACCGACAAGAAATGACGTTGGCACTTTACGCGCCTGGACCCCCTCTGACCGCTTCGCGGCCATCTCCCCCTCAAGGGGGGAGAAGGCCAGCGGCAGATTGCCGCCGCAGAAGCCTGTCCCAGCGTCGGCTTCCGATTTCGGCCAAGCAGGATTTGCAACAGGCACCCGCCGCTGGTAAAACATTTTTACCAGTCAATCGAAGGAGGCTGCTGATGTCCGGCCTGCTGATGCCGAAGCCAGACGACGCCACGATGCGCCGGCGCGACGAGATCGTCGCCGATATGCGCATCATCGTGCCGGGCGAAGGCGTCGTCGACGCCGCCAATTCAATGCGCGCCTTCGAAAGCGACGGCCTCACCGCCTATCGGCAATTGCCGCTGGTCGTGGTGCTGCCCGAAACGGTGGCGCAGGTTTCGCGCGTGCTGAAATATTGCAACGACCGCAACATCCGCGTTGTGCCGCGCGGCTCCGGCACGTCGCTGTCCGGCGGGGCGCTGCCGCTCGAAGACGCGGTGCTGCTAGTCATGAGCCGGTTCAACCGCATTCTCGAGATCGATTTTCCCAACCGCATCGTCGTCGCCCAGCCGGGCGTCACCAATCTCGGCATCACCACCGCCGTCGAGCAGGAGGGTTTTTACTACGCCCCCGATCCATCCTCCCAGATCGCTTGCTCGATCGGCGGCAATGTCGCGGAAAATTCCGGTGGCGTGCATTGCCTGAAATATGGCCTTACCGCCAACAATGTGCTCGGTATCGAGATGGTGCTGATGAATGGCGAGGTGGTGCGGCTCGGCGGCAAGCATCTCGACGCGGAAGGCTACGACCTGCTCGGGGTCATGACCGGTTCCGAAGGGCTGCTGGGCGTCGTCACCGAGGTCACCGTGCGCATCCTGAAGAAGCCGGAGACGGCGCGCGCGCTTTTGATCGGCTTCCCGACCAGCGAGCAGGGCGGCCAATGCGTCGCCGACATCATTGGCGCCGGCATCATCCCGGGCGGCATGGAGATGATGGACCGCCCGGCGATCCACGCAGCCGAGGATTTCGTCCATGCCGGCTATCCCTTGGATGTCGAGGCGCTGCTGATCGTTGAGCTCGACGGGCCGGGCGTCGAGGTCGATCATTTGATCGGCCTTGTCGAAGCCATCGCCTACAGGAACGGCTCGACCACCTGCCGCATCTCGCAGTCGGAGCAGGAGCGGCTGAGCTTCTGGGCCGGCCGCAAGGCAGCCTTCCCGGCGGTCGGCCGCATCTCACCCGACTATTACTGCATGGACGGCACCATCCCGCGCAAGGAACTGCCGCGCGTGCTCGCCGGCATGCGCGAGCTCTCCGAGAAATACGGGCTCGGCGTCGCCAATGTCTTCCATGCCGGCGACGGCAACCTGCATCCGCTCATCCTCTATGACGCCAACATGCCGGGCGAGCTCGACAAGGCGGAAAGCTTCGGCGCCGACATCCTGCGGCTCTGCGTCAAGGTCGGCGGCGTGCTGACCGGCGAGCACGGGGTAGGGGTGGAGAAGCGCGACCTGATGCCGGAAATGTTCAACCAGATCGACCTCGACCAGCAGATGCGGGTCAAATGCGCTTTCGATCCCAACCATCTGCTCAATCCGGGCAAGGTGTTTCCGCAGTTGCGCCGCTGCGCCGAGCTCGGACGCATGCACGTGCATCGCGGGCAAATGGCGTTTCCGGACATTCCGAGGTTTTGATGGCAACGTCTCAAAATGACGGTTCCTCGCCCCCGCGAAGCGGGGGAGAGGTGGCTCGGGCGAAGCCCGAGACGGAGAGGGGGCCTGCGGCCGACGTGCCAAGCCGACGCTCACCTGAAAGGATCGCGCGTGCCCGCGCGCTTCGCCATGGCGACAATCCGGCGGAAGCAACCCTCTGGAACGAGCTGAAGGCCAAGAAGCTGGGCGGATACAAATTCGTGCGTCAGATGCCGATCGGGCCATATTTCGCCGACTTCGCCTGCCGAAGCGAAAAGCTGGTCGTTGAACTGGACGGAAGTCAGCATGCCGGGAGTTCCTACGATAGGCGACGCGACGAATTCATGCGTGGCGAAGGGTTCTCGGTCGTGCGGTTCTGGAATGTCGACGTACTCAAGGGCCGGACGAGCGTTTGCGAGACTATCCTTGCGGTGCTGGAAGGGCGATTGGCCGAAGACGTGATCGCCTCGGACCTGAGGTTCGTTTTTGCGGCCAAGAAGGTTGGGGGTGGCGCTCTATGATTGCCCCCTCTCCGTCTCGGGCTTCGCCCGAGCCACCTCTCCCCCGCTTCGCGGGGGCGAGGAACCAGAGATCGCCATGACCACCTTCACCCCTTCGACCGCAGCCGAAATCCTCTCCACCGTCGCCTGGGCTGCGGCAGAAGAATCGCCGCTCGAAATCCTCGGCCATGGCTCCAAGCGCGGCATCGGCCGTCCGCTGCAGACCGAGCACACGCTCGACCTGTCGAAACTCTCCGGCGTCACGCTTTACGAGCCGGCCGAACTGGTGCTGTCGGCGAAGGCCGGCACGCCGCTCGCCGAGATCGAAAAATTGCTTGCCGAAAACGGCCAGCAGCTGGCCTTCGAGCCGCTGGACTATGGCCCGCTGCTCGGCGGCGAAAAGGGAAAAGGCACGATCGGCGGCGTGCTGGCCTCGAACCTGTCCGGCCCGCGCCGGCTGAAGGCGGGGGCGGCGCGCGACCACATCCTCGGCATAGCAGCCGTCTCTGGTCGCGGCGAGGCGTTCAAGTCCGGTGGCCGCGTGGTCAAGAACGTCACAGGCTATGACCTGTCCAAGCTCATGGCCAACAGCTGGGGCACGCTGGCTGTGTTCACCGACGTCACCTTCAAGGTGCTGCCAGCCGCCGAGACCGAAGTCACGCTCACTCTGCGCGGCCTGCTCGACGATCACGCCGCAGCCGCCATGGCGCTGGCGCTCGGCTCCAGTGTCGAAGTGTCGAGCGCTGCCCATCTTCCCGAACGCGTAGCCGCGCGGGTCGCCGGCGGTAGTCTCGGCAGCGCTGCCGCGACGCTGTTGCGCGTCGAGGGGTTCGGTCCGTCTGTTGCCTACCGCATTACCGCGCTGAAAGATCTGCTCGGGAATGCCGGCCCGCTCGAGGAAATCTCGGGCGATATCTCGCATTCCGTCTGGCGCGATATCCGCGATTGCGCGCCTTTCGTCGACGGTCTAGCAAAGCCGGTGTGGCGCGTCTCGATGGCGCCGGCGCAAGGCCACCAGATGGTGCTGGCGCTGCGCATGCAGGCGGCCGTTGATGCCTTCTATGACTGGCAGGGCGGATTGATCTGGCTGCGCATGGAGCATGGCGATCCCGAAGCCGATCTTCTGCGCGGATTGGTGAGACAACATGGCGGCGGCCATGCGACGCTGGTGCGCGCCGCCCCGTCGCATCGCGCCGCTGTGCCGGTGTTCGAGCCGCAGGCGCCGCAACTGGCAGCATTGGCGGCGCGGCTCAAAGGCGAGTTCGATCCTAAGAACATCCTCAATCCCGGCCGTATGGCGCCGGCTGCAGGCTCTGCTACTCTTGGCCCGGCAACCGAGGGAGCAGCATCATGAGCGACATCAATCCAGGCCCGACCGATTCGGGCAAACCCGCACCGCGCCAGACCGACCGCTGGCTCGAGCCCGGTCCGACCAACGCCCTGATCATTTACATTCTCTACCTTGCCGGCCTGGTGATCGGCGTCACCGGCCTTGTCGGCATCGTCCTGGCCTATATCAACCGCGGCAAATCGGGCGGCTTCGTCGAGAGCCACTACACATTCCTGATCCGCACCTTCTGGATCGGCCTGCTTTATGCGCTGATCTCGGTTGTGCTGATGATGGTGGCGATAGGCGTCGTGCTGATGTTCGCCGTCGCCGTCTGGTTCATCGCCCGCTGCATTCTCGGCCTGCAGGCGCTGCAGCGCGGCGAGCCGGTCAAAAACCCGGAAAGCTGGTTTCTGGGATTATAGGAAATTTTCTAGTGCAGACCAATTTCTCAGCTGCCCAGCTTGCCGATCCGCATGTCGCGGAATCGGAAAAGATCCTGCGCAAATGCGTGCATTGCGGCTTCTGCACAGCCACCTGCCCGACCTACGTGACGCTTGGCAACGAGTTGGATTCGCCGCGTGGGCGGATCTACCTGATCAAGGACATGCTGGAGAACGGTCGCCCCGCCGACAAGGAGATCGTCACCCATATCGACCGTTGCCTGTCCTGCCTCGCCTGCATGACCACCTGTCCGTCGGGCGTCAACTACATGCATCTGGTCGATCATGCCCGCGCCCATATCGAAGAGACCTATAAGCGCCCGCTGCTCGATCGCCTGACACGCGCCATGCTGGCTTTTGTCCTGCCTTATCCCTCGCGTTTTCGTGCTGCGCTCAAGCTGGCGAAGCTCGGCCAGCCATTCGCCGGACTGTTCGAAAAGATCCCGGCGCTGAAGCCGCTGGGCGCGATGCTCAAGCTCGCTCCGGCATCAGTCCCGGCGGCCTCGCCAATGGCTTCGCCGGGCATCCATGCCGGGCAGGGCACGAGAAAAATAGGCCGCGTCGCCATACTCACCGGCTGCGCGCAATCCGTGCTCGATCCCGCCATCAACGACACGACGATCGCGCTGCTGACGCGGCTTGGCGTCGAGGTCGTCGTGCCCGAGGGCGAGGGCTGCTGCGGCGCGCTGGTCCATCACATAGGCCGCGAGGAGGCAGCGCTTGCCTCGGCCAGGAAGAATGTCGACGCCTGGACGCGAGCCATCGACCAAGGCGGCCTTGACGCCATCGTCATCACCGCGTCCGGCTGTGGCACCACGATCAAGGATTATGGTTTCATGCTGCGCCTCGATTCGGCCTATGCCGACAAGGCGGCGCGGGTGTCGGAGTTGGCCAGGGACATTACGGAATATCTGGCGAGCCTCGACCTGCCGGAACCCGTTCGCAAGCCGGGCACCATCGTCGCCTATCACTCCGCGTGCTCGATGCAGCATGGCCAAAAAATCACCCGCCAGCCGAAGGAGCTTCTGGCCAAAGCCGGCTTCGTCGTGCGCGAGCCGCGCGAGGGCCATCTCTGCTGCGGCTCGGCCGGCACCTACAACATCCTGCAGTCCGAGATTTCGGTTCAGCTGCGTGACCGCAAGGTCAGGAATATCGAGGCAACGGGTGCTGAAATCGTCGCCACCGGCAACATCGGCTGCATCACCCAGATCGCTTCGGCGGCGAAGATGCCGGTGGTGCACACGATAAAACTGCTCGACTGGGCTTATGGCGGACCGCAGCCGGAGGGTGTCCCGAAAGACAGGGCAGTCGTGGCCGCGGAGTGATCCACTGACGCTCCCGAAACGCTGCCGTCTTATTCCGCCGCGAGCTTGTCCACCACACCGTAGGTCGCCTGGTAGCGTGCGCGCTGGCGGCTGAGCGCCACCATCGTATTGCGCAAAAGAATCGCCACGGTGATCGGACCGACGCCGCCCGGCACCGGTGTGATCCAGGACGCCACCTCCTTGACGCTCTCGGTATCGACGTCGCCGACGATGCGGCTTTCCCCGTCCGGTCCGATCTCGGCATTGATGCCGATGTCGATGACAGCCGCACCGGGCTTGACCATGTCGGCCTTGATCAGCCGCGGCTTGCCGACCGCGACGAACAGCGCGTCGGCTCGGCGGGCGTGCGCTGCCACCGAGCGCGTCATATGGTGGCAGACCGTCACTGTCGCGCCCTCGCTCATCAGCAGGAAGGCGATAGGCTTGCCGACGATCTCGGAGTGGCCAACGATGACGACCTCGAGTCCCTTGAGATCAAGCCCAGTTTCCCTAAGCAGCTCGACCGAAGCGGCGGCCGTGCACGGCGCGAGGTCTAGCTGGTTGTAGACGATGTTGCCGATCGAAGCTGGATGCATGCCCTCGACGTCCTTGAGCGGATGCACCGCCGCCTGAAGGGTCTTGATCGGGATATGCGCCGGCACCGGCCGCTGGATGATGATGCCGGTGACGCGCGGATCGGCATTAAGGCCGTGGATCGCCGCTTCGAGTTCGCCGGCGGTGATGTCGGCGGGAAAGCGCCTTTCCTCGAAACCGATACCGGCCAATGCTGCCTTGGCGCGCTGGTTCCGGACATAGACATCCACCGCAGCTGTGTCGCCGACGGTGATCGATATCAGTTTGGGCGGAAAGCCTTCGGCGGTGGCGATCGCTGCATCCACGCGCACCGAGGCGATGATGCGTTGGGCGACCGGGCCGCCCCTGAGATAGCGGCTGTCATCGGACAGGGACATGCGTGAACCTTCTGTCTGAAAGTGTTGCTGCCGACATAGCAAAACTCTTGGGATAATGGCAGCTCGAAAGCGAACCGCTATGCCTGTCGCGCGACGTACCGGCGCGAAGATATGCCCGCCAAGGGATGTCAGCAGAAACAAAAAGGGCAGCACGGCTTGCCGCGCTGCCCTTTCGTGACTGGCCGCATCCCCACACGGCCCGTCCCCCGTTGTTCTTTCGTCCGGCCTCAAAAAGCCAAAGCTAATGTCTTTCTAGCCGAGATGATTCGTGACCGCAACTATATCACCACAACCGTTGTGCCAACATTGACCCGTTCATAGAGGTCGACAACATCTTCGTTGCGCATGCGAATGCAGCCCGACGACACCGCGCCGCCGATCGTCCATGGCTGGTTGGTGCCGTGGATGCGGTAGAGTGTCGAGCCAAGATAAAGCGCGCGTGCGCCGAGCGGATTCTCGGCGCCGCCGGCGACATAGGTCGGCAGATAACGGCCCTTGGCGGCCTCGCGCGTGATCATCTCCGCCGGCGGCCGCCATTCGGGCCAGACCTTCTTCTGCGAGATCTTGTGCTTGCCGGCCCATTCGAAGCCCGGCTTGCCGGTCCCGACGCCATAGCGCCGTGCCTTGCCGTTGTTCTCGACCAGATAGAGAAAATTCTCTGTCGTATCGATGACGATCGTGCCCGGTTTGTGCGGACCGTCATAGGCGACTTCCTGCGGCAGGTAGATCGGGTCGATCTGCGGGCGCGCGACCATGCGCTTCTTGGACGGCGCCTGCACCGCGGCCGTATGCAGCTGAGCCGGTTGCGCCTGCCGTTGAGAACGGCGCTGCGGCTTTTGCATCTCTTGCCGGTTTTGGCGGACGATGCCCGGCGCGCGGCCAAGCTGCAGCACCCAAGGCGCCGAAAGGTCGGGGCTCACCATCACCGGCGGCCTGTCGGCATAACGGTCATTGGCGCTGGAGGATGTAGCGGCAGCGGCCAGCGCGGCTGCGGCGCCGAGCAGCGGAAACAAAAATGTCTTCATTGGAACGCACCTTGATCGTCGAACATCCGGGGGCGCAAAAGCGTCCCCGATTTCGTGGACATTGGGCGCGGAGCGGCAACCGAAACGTGAATCGGAATGCGTAAAATGCTCCATTGTCAGTAAACCTTTCGGTGTGGTTACTGGCCGGTTCAGGAATCTGGTAAAGCCGGAGTAAAAGGCGCGCTAAGGCGCATTAACGAATGGAATTCCGCCATGGATGAGAAGACAGGCCTGCTCGCCGGCCCCGATGGTATCGCGCGCTGCTTCTGGCACGGCAATCTGCCGGATTATCTGCACTACCACGACCATGAATGGGGCCGGCCGGTCACCGATGACCGCAGACTGTTCGAAAAGATCTGCCTCGAAGGCTTTCAGTCGGGTCTGTCCTGGCTGACCATATTGCGCAAGCGCGAGAATTTCCGCGAGGCGTTCGCCGGCTTCGATATCGATAAGATCGCCGCCTTCACCGACGAGGATGTCGAGCGCCTGCTCGGCAATGCCGGCATCATCCGCCACCGCGGCAAGATCGTCTCCACCATCAACAACGCCAAGCGCGCGCGTGAAATGGCGGACGAGGCCGGCTCGCTGGCCGCCTGGTTCTGGAAGTTCGAACCCGGCCCGGACGAACGGCCCGAAATCGTCGATCTCGCCCATCTGCGCGCCAATCCGACCACGGCGGTTTCTGTGCGGATTTCGAAGGAGCTGAAGAAACGCGGCTGGAGCTTTGTCGGCCCGACCACCGTCTACGCCTTCATGCAGGCCATGGGGCTGGTCAACGACCATCTCGAGGGCTGCGTCTGCCGCGAGCAAGTCGAGGCGGAGCGGAAGGCGTTCAAGCGGCCGAAGTAGCTCCTTCTTGCCTTCTCCCCTTGTGGGAGAAGGTGGATCGGCGCGCAGCGCCGAGACGGAAGAGGGGTGTTGGACGGAGTGCTGTCGCAGCCAAGCTGGAACACCCCTCATCCGACCGAGCTTCGCTCGGCCACCTTCTCCCACAGGGAGAGAAGGAAAGGGGCACTCAAAAACTCAAGCGCCGCTGGCGCCGGCCAGGAAAAGTCCGGCAACGATGGCCGCCACCGTGGCAAAAGCCGGATAGATCACAAGCAGGCTGGTCACCAGCGCATCACGCATGGTCGGTCCCTTGCGCTCGTCCGCCGCGACCTCGAATGGTCCCGCCGTTTGGCCTGCCGGTCTCGGCGCATGGCCGTCGGCCGGCCGCAAACGAGCGGGCAGCTCGCGGGCGCCACTGTCGATGATATCGAATTGCCGTGCCGTGGTCATGGCCCGAACCCCTTGTTTCGGCGCGCTTTATCGGCTGCGATTGTGTCGGCACGATGCCGCGCTTATGGCGGAATTGTTTCGTTTTGGGTCCGGTTTGTTTCAGGAAACGTGCAAACGCTTGCCGCTCCCGGCTGCATCGGTTAGGACACCCGCGCTGTGGAGTTCAGGAGTTTTTGCCGATCCACGGAGCGCCACGAAACACCGAGTACCCATGCCATGGCCGACAAATCGGAAAAGACGAAAGCGCGGCTGCCGCGCGGCTTTGCCGACCGCAGCGCCGACGACATCCGCGCCGTCGAAAAGATGATGGCGACGATCCGTGGCGTCTACGAGCTTTACGGCTTCGAGCCCGTCGAGCAGCCGCTGATCGAATACACCGATGCGCTGGGCAAATTCCTGCCTGATCAGGACCGGCCGAACGAAGGCGTGTTCTCGTTCCAGGACGATGACGACCAGTGGCTGTCGCTGCGCTACGACCTGACCGCGCCGACGGCGCGTTTCGTCGCCGAGAATTATGACAGGCTGCCGAAGCCGTATCGCAGCTATCGCTCCGGCTGGGTGTTCCGCAACGAAAAGCCCGGTCCCGGCCGCTTCCGCCAGTTCATGCAGTTCGACGCCGACACGGTCGGCACGCCGGGCGTCGCGGCCGATGCCGAAATGGCGATGATGATGGCCGACGTGATGGAAGCGCTCGGCATCAAGCGCGGCGACTACGTCATCAGGGTCAACAACCGCAAGGTGCTGGACGGCGTGCTGGAGGCGATCGGCCTTGGTGGCGACGAGAACATCGGACGCCGGCTGACCGTGCTGCGGGCGATCGACAAGCTGGATAAATTGGGTGTCGAAGGCGTGCGCCTACTGCTTGGCACCGGACGCAAGGACGAGAGCGGTGATTTCACCAAGGGCGCCGGGCTGGACAACGTTCAAGCTGAGGCCGTTCTTTACGCTACGGCGAAGCCTGAGCTAGGTGATTTAGGGCACCCGGATTCCGCGGTGAAAGCCAGCCAGTCCTTCAACGAAGGCGTTGCCGAACTATCAATCATTGAAGACTTGGTAAGGGCAGCTGGATATGGCGAAGACCGCATAATTATGGATCGTTCCGTCGTCCGCGGCCTAGAATACTACACCGGCCCGGTTTACGAGGCCGAGCTTCTGGCTGAAATCCCCAATGAGGATGGCCAGATCGTGCGCTTCGGCTCGGTCGGCGGCGGTGGGCGCTATGACGGCCTCGTCTCGCGCTTCCGTGGTGAGCCGGTGCCGGCAACCGGCTTTTCCATCGGCGTCTCCAGGCTGATGACCGCGCTGAAGAACCTCGGCAAGCTCGACACCTCTGATGTCATCGCTCCGGTCGTCGTGCTCACCATGGACAAGGACACCGAAAGCCTCGGCCGCTACCAGAAGATGGTCGCCGAACTGCGCGCCGCCGGTATCCGCTCCGAAATGTATCTCGGCGGCGCCGGCATGAAGGCGCAGCTCAAATATGCCGACCGCCGCGGCAGCCCGGTCGCCATCATCCAGGGCGGCGACGAGCGCGCCAAGGGCGAGGTGCAGATCAAGGATTTGATCGAAGGCGCCAGGATGTCGGCGGAGATTGTGGACAACGCCGAATGGCGCGCGGCACGCCCGGCGCAGGTGACGGTGGCGGAAAGCGAGCTGGTTGCCGAGGTGAGGAAGATACTTGCGGCGCAGGCCGAGGAGCGGGCGCGTGGCAACTAGGGCGCCGCTCCCTTCTCCCCTTGTGGGAGAAGGTGGCCGAGCGAAGCTCGGTCGGATGAGGGGTGTTCCAGGGAACGCCGACGCCTCATTTCTTCCAGCACCCCTCATCCGTCTTGGCGCTGCGCGCCAATCCACCTTCTCCCACAGGGGGAGAAGGGAAGGGCGCCTGCCATGACCTCCCGCTACCCCGCCATCGCATCAGACATCACCAATCTCTTCGCCGCGCGCAACACCCATGCGGTGGAAGTCGCGGTGCTGCAGCCGGCCGACCCGTTCCTCGACATGGCGGGAGAGGATCTGCGCCGGCGTATTTTTCTCACCGAAAGCGAGACCGGCCAGACGCTTTGCCTGCGGCCTGAATTCACCATTCCGGTCTGCCTCGACCACATTGCCAGCCAGGCCGGCACGCCGCGCCGTTATTCCTATCTCGGCGAGGTGTTTCGCCAGCGCCGCGAGGGCGGCAATGAGTTTTTCCAGGCCGGCATCGAGGATCTCGGCGACCGCGACACGGCCGCTGCCGATGCCCGTTCGCTGGCCGATGCGCATGCGCTGCTTTCGCTGGTGCTGCCGGGCCAGGTCCTGGCGGTGACGCTCGGCGACCAGACCATATTCGAAGCGGTGCTGGCAGCCCTCGGCCTGCCGCGCGGCTGGCGGATGCGGCTGGCCCGCGCCTTCGGTTCGGCACCGATGCTGGAGGCAGCACTTGCCGATCTCGCCAACCCGCCGCGCAATGGCCAGCTTTCCGGCTCGGTCGCGGCCCTTGTCCTCGACGGTGATCTGGAAGCGCTTTCCTCGCACATCGCCGGCGGCATGGAGCAGGCGGGTCTGTCGGCGTCGGCCGGGCGCTCGCCGACCGACATTGCGCGGCGTCTGATCGAGAAGGCCGAGCTGCGCAGCGTGCGGCTGTCGAACGAGGCGTTTTCGGCGCTGAAGACTTTTTTGGCGATCGACGTGCCGCTCGACGGCGCAGCAAAAGCGCTCGAAACCTTCGCGGCCGGTTCTGGTCTCTCGTTGGGAGCGGCGCTGGACAGTTTCGCGGCCCGCGCCAAGGCGATCGAAGCGCATGGCCTGCCAGTCAAAAAAATCCGCTACGATGCCGCCTTCGGCCGCCCGCTCGACTACTACACCGGTCTGGTGTTCGAGATCGCGGCGGAAGACGGCGACCGGCCGCTGGCCGGCGGCGGCCGCTATGACCGGCTGCTGACACTGCTCGGCGCGAAAACGCCGATCCCCGGCGTCGGCTTTTCCGTCTGGCTCGACCGCATCGAAGCGTTGCGGGAGCAGGCGCAATGATCACCCTGGCGATCCCGTCGAAAGGTCGGCTCAAGGAGCAGGCGCTGGAAGTGCTGGCGAGCGCTAGGCTTGCCGTCAGCCTGTCCGGCGACGAGCGCAAATACCGCGCCCGCATCGAAGGCGAGGAAGCCGTTGAGGTGGTGTTCCTGTCGGCGTCCGAAATCGCAGGCGAGATCGGCCAGGGTTCGGTCGATCTCGGCATCACCGGCGAGGATCTGTTGCGCGAAAGCCTCGCCGACTGGGAGGCGCGCGCCGAGATCGTCGCCCGCCTCGGCTTCGGCAATGCCGATGTCGTGGTGGCGGTGCCCGACATCTGGCTCGATGTCGACACGATGGCCGATCTCGACGACGTCGCCGCCGATTTCCGCCAGCGCCACGGCAGGCGGCTCAGGATCGCCACCAAATACTGGCGGCTGACCCAGCAATTCTTTTCGCAAAAGCACGGCATCCAGGTCTATCGCATCGTCGAAAGCCTGGGCGCTACCGAAGGCGCGCCGGCGGCGGGATTGGCCGATGTCGTCGTCGACATCACCACATCAGGCTCGACGCTGCGCGCCAACCATCTGAAGGTGCTGGCCGACGGCGTCATCTTGCGCTCGCAGGCCTGCCTTGTGGCTTCGAAGAAGATCCGCGCGGCCGCCGACGAGGCTGTTCTGCGCGACATCGCTGCGAAAATGAGCGCTCTCCCTCCCTCTTGAGGGGAGGTGCCTCGTGGAGCGAGGCGGGTGGGGTCGTCTCACGTCGAGCACTGCCGCAACGACCCCACCCGTCCATCCGCCTTCGGCGGCTGTCCACCCTCCCCTCGAGGGGGAGGGATCGCCCCCAGTACCATCAACGGGATTTCCACCACCCCGGCAGGCTGATAGACTCGGTCGCCTGCGGAGGAGACGGCGATGCCGATCAATCTCGACGAGTTGAAGAATGCCACAAACCTGCGCAGCCGCCGCCCGCGCAATGGCGCCTCGTTTGTCGCGCCGGTAGACGGCAGGGCGCATGTGTCGGGCGAGCGCACCGTGCCGCTGCTGCAGCAGACGATCCCGGCATTGCTTTCCGACACCGTCAGCAAATACGGCACGCTCGATGCCGCCGTCTTCGTCGAGCAGGACAAGCGCTTCACCTGGAGCGAGCTTTCAGACACGGTGGACGCGCTGGCCGCCGGCTTCCTGGCGCTCGGCCTGGCAAAAGGCGACAGGGTTGGCATCTGGTCACCCAACCGCTGGGAATGGCTGGTGACGCAGTTCGCCACCGCGCGCATCGGCCTTATCCTGGTCAACATCAACCCGGCCTACCGGCTGGTCGAGCTGGACTATGCGCTGAACAAGGTCGGCTGCAAGGCGCTGGTCACAGCCGCCAGTTTCAAGAGCTCCGACTATCTCGGCATGATCGAGACGCTGGCGCCGGAGATCGCGACTGCGACGCCCGGCAAGCTTGAGGCGAAAAAATTGCCGGCGCTGAAGATCGTCATCCGCATGGGCGAGGAGAATTCGCCCGGCATGTTCAATTTCGCCGACGTGCTGGCGATGGCCGGGCGCGACGAGCATGACAGCCTCGACCGCATCTCCGAGGGGCTGAAGCCCGGCGACGCCATCAACATCCAGTTCACGTCAGGCACTACAGGCGCACCCAAGGGCGCGACGCTGACGCACAACAACATCGTCAACAATGGCAATTTCGTCACCTCGGCGATCAGGCTGACCGCCGACGACCGGCTGTGCATCCCGGTGCCGCTTTATCACTGCTTCGGCATGTCGATGGGCACGATCGGTTGCGTCACCAAGGGCGCGACCATGGTTTTCCCCGGCGAGGGGTTCGATGCCGGCGCCACACTGAAAGCGGTGGCGGGCGAACGCTGCACCGGTCTTTACGGCGTGCCGACCATGTTTGTCGGCCTGCTCGACCATCCGGATTTCCAGTCCTTCGATCTCACCAGCCTGCGCACCGGCATCATGGCCGGCTCGCCGTGCCCGATCGAGGTGATGAAGAAGGTGGTGTCGCTGATGCACATGGCAGAGGTGACCATCGCCTATGGCATGACCGAGACCAGCCCGGTCTCTTTCCAGAGCAGCGTCGACGACCCGCTGGAAAAGCGCGTCTCGACCGTCGGGCGCGTCCACCCCCATGTCGAGGTCAAGGCCATCGATGCCGACGGCGCGACTGTTGCGGTCGGCGCGCCGGGCGAGCTCTGCACGCGCGGCTATTCCGTGATGAAGGGCTATTGGGACGACGAGGAAAAGACCCGCGAGGCGATCGACGCCGACGGCTGGATGCACACTGGCGATCTCGCCACCATCGATGCCGAGGGCTATTGCAACATTGTCGGCCGGGTCAAGGATATGGTCATCCGCGGCGGCGAGAACGTCTATCCGCGCGAGGTCGAGGAGTTCCTCTATCGCCATCCCAAGGTCAGGGAAGTGCAGGTGTTCGGAATTCCCGACCCGAAATATGGCGAGGAGCTTTGCGCCTGGATCGTGCTCAAGCCCGGCCAGATCGCCACCGAGCAGGAGATCAAGGCCTTCTGTACGGACCAGATCGCCCACTACAAGATCCCGCGCCACATCCGCTTCCGCACCGAATTGCCGATGACGGTGACCGGCAAGCCGCAGAAATTTCTCATGCGCAAGGCGATGGTCGAGGAGCTGGGGCTGGTGGCGGCGAAGACGGCTTGAGGGGGGCAGGAGCGCGCCCTCGCAACCTACTTCAGAATCGCAGCGAGTTCGATCAAGTTATTTGCCATGTATTCCCAACCACCGAGCGGCTCGATGGCGGCAGCCTTTGACGGGTCGTGCGCATTTAAGCGAACGACATATGCCGTCTTCAATCCGCATCGACGCGCGGCGTCCAGATCGTAGTCGTGGGCGGCAACCAGCATCGCCCTGTTCGGCTCCACGCCCAGCAGCTCGCAGGCACGAAGATACACCTGTGGCATCGGCTTATAGGTCTCGGAGACATCAGCGCCCAGGATCGTATCCCATGGCAGCCCGGCATGTTTTGCCACGTCCACCAGAAGTCGGGTGTTCCCATCGGACAGCGGCGCGACGATGAAGCGTTCCTTCAATCTGGAGAGGCCTTCCACCGAATCCGGCCACGGCTTGAGGCGGTGCCAGGCCAGATTGAGGTCTTCCAGTTCGGCGCTCGGAAAAGCCGATGGCGTCAGCCCGAACCCCTTCAGGCACGCTTCCAGGTTTTCCATATTGAGCAGATCGAGCGGGACAAAGGGCCGCTGACCACTCCGGACGGCTTCAACCGATGGGTCATAGCGTCCAACCCAAGCATCGGCAAAAGCACCGGCATCGATATGCAGGGCGTCATGGCGCTTAAGAAACGAACTCGCCTCCGCCGCTATGCTGCCGCGCCAATCGACAACGGTTCCCAAGACGTCGAAGAACAATACCTCAACTTTCGTCACTTTTAGCTCTCCATGCTCGTCGGTCTGGTGGTCCGCCAGTCGCGGTAAGAGGGATCGATCTTGTTGCCGCTTGAAATAGTCGAAATGCGTGAAAGCCTGATAGTTGTAAAGCAGCCAGCCGTCCGCTGTTTTCAGCGCCAGATCGTCGGACATGACCCAGATCGCCGGACATGACATTGAGCGGTTGCCAGTCGGTCGGCCTCCCAGTACTGATTCGATCTATCGGCCGCTGCGAATACCTTGAGCGCGTCGGAAACATCGGCGGCGACGGCGAGGCCCTCGCTAGCCTTGCTTTCGATTTCCGCTGTCAACTGGCTGAGCGCGTTTGTGGCGGGCGAGCAGAGGCGCCGGTGACCACCGTTGTCATTCCGCTTTCAATCCGACGGCGCCAGGTCGGTGTTGGCAAAGTCTAAACCGCCGGTCCTTCGAGCCCGCTTCTCTCGTGCGATTTCCACAGGAACCAGCCGAGGACGGCGCCGAAGAAGAATGTGTGGGCAACGAACTGCAGGACCGGGCTTGCTTGCAGGAACCACGGGAATGCGATCGGCGCGATCACATAAAAATTGACGAGCCACAAGGCGAGGCCAAAGACGCTGCCGAGACCAATGAAGGCGGCGGATCCTCGCAGCATTGAGGCAATCTCCCCGAACACGATACCGTAGATGATGGCCAGGATCAGATGCACGATCACGCCGGCAATGCTGGCCGTCAGGAGCGAATAGCCAGGATCGAGAGCTTCCGGTCCAAGCGCGATGGCGCCGATCATGCGCAGGGGCATGAAAAACGCTTCCGCCCCCATCATGAACGCACTCGCCGTCATTTCGAACGCCGCAAAGACGAGGCCGGCGACAATGCCCGCAACGGCCCCCTGTTGGAGTCCCCATCGGATGTCGCGCGGCGTCACTGGTGTGTGGATGTAATCACGGTAAGCCATGATACTGCTCCCTTCTGGAACGCAGACTCCTCCAGAAAACCAATGCGGGATGCGCGTCGGCGGTTCCGGCCGTTCGGCGCAATTCACGGGGATTTGATTGAAGTTGGGGTTTTCTCAGGCCGAACGGGTGCAGCGATGGGCCAGCAGACTTTCCGCCAGATAATACAGTGCGTCTCGCCTCAGGCCGCCAGCACCGCCGCATCCAGCCCGCGAATAATCTTCGCCAGCTCCACACACTCGTCGTGGCGTACCTTGTTGCGCCGCCAGGCGAGGCAGACCGTGCGCTGCGGCATCGGTTCTTGGAATGGCACGATCTTCAGATCGGGGATAGTGCTGGCTGGTCCTGCCGCCATTTCCGGAATGAGCGTGACGCCGAGCCCGTGCGCCACCATCTGCAGCAACGTCGTCAAGCTGGTCGCGCCGTAGCTTGCCATTGCCACCGGCCGCACGCTGCCGCAGACGGCAAGCGCCTGTTCGCGCAGGCAATGGCCTTCCTCCAGCAGCATCAGCCTTTCGAGCGCCGGGCTTTCCGGCGGAACCGGCGGCGAGGCGAAGGCGGGATCGCCGGCCGGCACGGCAAGGAAGAACCGGTCGGAGAAAAGCGCCTCGGTGATCAGCCCGGGCTGATCGAGGGGAAGGGCCGCGATGAAGGCGTCGAGCTTTCCCAAAGCGGTGTCCTCGACCAGCGATGCGGTCACCGCTTCGCGCAATTCGAGCTGCAAGGCCGGAAAATGCCGTCTCAGCTCCGGCAGCACATGCGGCAGGAGATAGGGCGCCACCGTCGGGATTATGCCGAGCCGGAAGCGTCCTTCCATGGCGGGACGCCCACGCCGGGCCGTGGTCTCGATCTCGCGGATATCGGCAAGAATACGCTCGATGCGCGGCAGCATAGCCTGCGCCTCGTCGGTCATCCGAACCGATTTGCCGCCGCGCTCGAACAGCCGGCAGTTGAGCCGCAGCTCCATCTCCGCAATCTGCGAGGACAGCGCCGGCTGGCTGACGCCGGCGAGCTTCGCGGCGCGGCCGAAATGCAGCGTCTGTGCCAGCGCCTCGAAATATTGCATCTGTCGGACAGTGAGACCTATCATAAGGAAAACCTATCGTAACAAACAGGAAAGGCAATTTGTTTTTATCGGCAATGCGGCCTAGTCTGGAACCATTCCAGAATGGCGTGGCTCAAGGCCCGTCCGGAAAATCAACAAATCCCGGAAATCAACAAATCGGAGAGAACGATGGACGCAAAGACCGATGACAATAGCGCGGGAAAATGCCCGGTCGCGCATGGATCGGCCGGCAGGACCAACCGTGACTGGTGGCCAAACCAGCTTGACCTTGCCGTTCTCCACCAGCAGTCGAGCCTCTCGGATCCGATGGGCGAGAACTTCGACTACGCCGAGGAATTCAAGAGCCTCGATCTCGATGCGGTGATCAAGGACCTGCACCAGGTGATGACCGATTCGCAAGATTGGTGGCCGGCCGATTTCGGCCATTACGGCCCGCTCTTCATCCGCATGGCCTGGCACAGCGCCGGCACCTATCGCATAGGCGATGGCCGTGGCGGCGCCGGCGCCGGCCAGCAGCGTTTCGCGCCGCTCAACAGCTGGCCGGACAACGCCAATCTCGACAAGGCACGCCGGCTGCTGTGGCCGATCAAGCAGAAATACGGCAGGAAGATCTCCTGGGCCGATCTGTTGATCCTCACCGGCAACGTCGCGCTGGAATCGATGGGCTTCAAGACGTTCGGCTTCGCCGGCGGGCGCGCCGATGTCTGGGAGCCCGAGCAGGACGTGGACTGGGGGTCGGAAACCAAGTGGCTCGGCGACGAGCGTTATTCCGGCGACCGCGAACTTCGGGGCCATCTCGGCGCCGTGCAGATGGGGCTGATCTACGTCAACCCGGAAGGGCCGAATGGCACGCCCGATCCGTTGGCCTCGGCACGCGACATCCGTGAAACCTTCGCACGCATGGCTATGAACGACGAGGAAACCGTGGCGCTCATCGCCGGCGGTCACACCTTCGGCAAGACCCACGGCGCCGGCGATGCATCGCTGGTGGGGCCGGAGCCGGAAGGCGCCGGCATCGAGGCGCAGGGCCTCGGCTGGTCGAGCAAGCACGCCACCGGCATTGCCGGCGACGCCATCACCTCGGGCCTCGAAGTGACCTGGACCACGACGCCGACCAAATGGAGCAACAACTTCTTCGATAATCTGTTCAACTACGAATGGGAACTGACCAAGAGCCCGGCTGGCGCCCATCAATGGACGCCGAAGGGCGGCGCCGGTACAGGCTCGGTGCCGGACGCGCACGATCCGTCGAAGCGCCGCGCGCCGGCGATGCTGACCACCGACCTCGCGCTGCGGGTCGACCCGGCCTATGAGAAGATCTCGCGGCGTTTCCACGAGAATCCGGATCAGTTCGCCGATGCCTTCGCCCGCGCCTGGTTCAAGCTGACCCATCGCGACATGGGGCCGGTTGTCCGCTATCTCGGCCCGCTCGTGCCGAAGGAAGAGCTGATCTGGCAGGACCCTATCCCGGCCGTCGATCACGAACTGATCAGCGAGCAGGACATCGCCTCGCTGAAGGCGAAGATACTGACCTCTGGCCTGTCCGTTTCCGAACTGGTCTCGACCGCCTGGGCCTCGGCCTCGACGTTCCGCGGTTCCGACAAGCGCGGCGGCGCCAACGGCGCACGCATCCGTCTGGCGCCGCAGAAGGACTGGGAAGTCAATCAGCCGACCGAACTGTCGAAGGTGCTTGCGCAGCTCGAAGGCGTCCAGAGCGAGTTCAACGCCGGGCAGACGGGCGACAAGAAGGTCTCGCTTGCCGACCTGATCGTTCTCGGCGGCGTCGCCGCGATCGAGAAGGCCGCCAAGGACGGCGGCCATGACGTGGAGGTGCCTTTCACGCCAGGCCGCATGGACGCCTCGCAAGAGCAGACGGACGTCCAGTCCTTTGCCGCGATCGAGCCAAAAGTCGATGGCTTCCGCAATTATGTCAGGGGCAAGCAGCCGATGTCGGTCGAAGCGATGCTGGTCGATCAGGCGCAGCTGCTGACCTTGACGGCGCCCGAGATGACGGTGCTCGTCGGCGGGTTGCGGGTGCTCGGCGCCAACACCGGCAAGTCGAAGCACGGGGTGTTCACCGACAGGCCGGGCACGTTGACCAACGATTTCTTCGTCAACCTGCTCAGCATGAACACGGTCTGGGATCCGGCCGCCGGCTCCGATGAAGTCTACGAAGCGCGCGACCGCAAGACCAAGGCGGTCAAGTGGATCGGCACCCGCGCAGATCTGATCTTCGGCTCGCACGCGCAGTTGCGTGCGCTTGCCGAGGTCTACGGGTCGGCGGACGCCGGGCAGAAGTTCGTTAGGGATTTCGTCGCGGCCTGGACCAAGGTGATGAACGCCGACCGCTTCGATCTTGCCCGGGGCTGAGGCGGCAAGTGATTCTCCAATTTAACAAAAAGGCGCGGGCCTTGACCCGCGCCTTTTTGTATTGAAGCCTTCGAAAATCAGTCTTTCTCGAAGATGCGGGTCTTGGCGACCACGCCGGCGATGGCGCCGCCGATCAGCGGTGCGACAATGAACAGCCAGAGCTGGCCAATCGCGACACTTCCTGAAAACAGCGCCGGGCCGATCGAGCGGGCCGGATTGAGCGACGTGCCGGTCACCGGGATGATGGCGAAGTGCAGCCCCGCCAGCGTCAGGCCGATGACAAGGCCGGCAAAGGCTGTCGTGTGGCTGCCGCTGGTGACGCCGAGGATCACCGTCACGAAGGTGAAGGTTCCGATCAGCTCCCACAGGAACGCCGAGCTGACGCCCCATTTCGTCGCATCCCAGCCATTGGCGCCGAAGCCGCCGGTGTGTCCGCCGACCTGTCCGGAGACGATGATCCACAGCGCCAGCGACGCGATGATGGCGCCGATGATCTGCGCGATCCAATAGGGGATGACGTCCTTGGCCTGCATTCGGCCGGCAAGGAACACGCCGAGCGTCACCGCCGGGTTGAGATGCGCGCCCGAGATCGGGCCGATCGCATAGGCAGCCGCAATCAAGCCGATGCCGAATGCAAGACCGATGCCTTCCTGGCCGAGCGGCAGCGCGCCGCCGAAGCCGCCCGTCACCACCGAAGCCGTGCCGATGAACACCAGTAGAAATGTTCCTAGAACTTCCGCCAGATAAGTCTTCATTGCCCTCTCCTCGTAATTTTCCCGCCGATCCGCTTGCAGTTCTTGGCGAATCACGCAGCGAAAGAGTATCGCAACTTCAAAAGTTTGGAAGCACAAGCATTGCGCCGACTACAGCGCCGCGCGTCCTTTGGGACGCGCAAAGGACGCTGTAGCAGTTTGATTTTGCGCATGATCCCTTACCGAAAAATCGATTCCGATTTTCGGGGTCGTGCGCTAGAGCTGTGGGTGCCGACATATCTGCGCTCGATCTGGTATCCGAGGCTCTCCCCGCTTGTGTGCGCCAGTCGCGCGCTTTAGAGCAGGGCGGAAGTAATTTGCTGAATAACGGAATAAGAAGATGCGACTGGGCGGACGGCTGGCGGCGGCCATCGAAGTGCTGGAGGATATCGGCCGGCGGCACCGACCGGTCGCCGATGCGCTGAAGGACTGGGGCCTGTCGCATCGCTTCGCCGGCGGCGGCGATCGCGCTGCGATCGGCAACATCGTCTATGACGCGCTGCGCCGGAAGCGCTCGGCCGGCTTTTTGCTGGGCGAGGACACGCCGCGCGCCATCGGCTTCGGCGCGCTGCTGCTCGAATGGAACCAGACCGCGCAGTCGCTGAACGAAGCGCTCGACGGCGACAAATTCGCGCCGCCGCTGCTCAGCGCCGACGAGCTGAAGGCGGTCGCCGATAGTAGGCTTGCCGATGCGCCGCCCGCGGTGCGCGCCGACATTCCGGACTGGTGCGAACCGCTTTTCGAACGGGCCTTCGGCGCCAGCTGGGTCGATGAAGGCGCTGCACTTGCGACGCGTCCGCCGCTCGACCTCAGGGTCAACACGCTGCGGGCCGATCGCAGCAAGGTGCTCGCCGAACTGGCCGAGACCGATGCCAAGGCTGCACGGATCGCGCCGCACGGCATCCGCATCCCGCCGATCGCAGGTGACGGCAGGCATCCGAACGTGCAGGCGGAACCGGCCTTCCAGAAAGGCTGGTTCGAGGTTCAGGACGAAGGCTCGCAGATCGCCGCCACGCTGGCTGGCGCGGAGGCTGGGATGCAGGTCCTCGACTTTTGCGCCGGCGCCGGCGGCAAGACGCTGGCACTGTCGGCGGCGATGGACAATCGCGGCCAGGTGTTTGCCCATGATGTCGAAAAGGCGCGGCTGGCGCCGATCTTCGACCGCATCCGCCGCTCGGAAAACCGCAACGTGCAAATCGTCACCAAGCCGACGGAGCTCAGCACCCTCTCGGGCCACATGGATATCGTCCTGGTCGACGCACCGTGCACCGGCAGCGGCACTTGGCGGCGCCGGCCCGATGCCAAATGGCGGCTGACGCAGAGACAGCTCGATGCACGCAAAGGCGAGCAATCGGCGATCCTCGACGCGGCCAACGCCTTCGTCAAACCGGGCGGGCTGCTGGTCTATATCACCTGCTCGGTGTTCGACGAGGAGAATGGAGAACAGGTCGCAGCCTTCCAGGATCGTAACAGCGACTTTATTCCAGTCGATCACCGCCAGCTCTGGGACAGCCGCTTTCCGGGCCACGAGGCGGCCGCGCGGATCGGCGCCGCAGGCGGCATTTCGCTGTCGCCGGCGCTGAGCGGTACCGATGGGTTTTATGTCTGCGCGCTACGCAAGGGCGGCTGAATCTTGCCAGCGGACTTGATTGTTGCAGTGCAGCAATAGCGATTGCCTGCCGCTCATGCCTCTGCAATAAGCTTTTCAGACAGGAGCGTGACAAGCCATGGCTGCAAAGATCGTACCCGCCCCCGACTATGAGGATCGCGTCAGGACGTCCTTCGCGCGGCAGAACGCCATGATGACCATCGGCGCCGAGCTGACGCTGGTGACGCCCGGCATCATCGAGATCGAGATGCCCTATTCGGCGGCGCTGACCCAGCAGCATGGCTTCCTCCATGCCGGCGTCATTTCGACGGCGCTGGACTCGGCCTGCGGCTATGCAGCATTCTCGCTGATGCCGGAGAACTCCGGCGTGCTGACCATCGAGTTCAAGGTCAACCTGCTGGCGCCGGGCCGGGGCGAGCGCTTCCTGTTCCGCGGCTCGGTGACAAAGCCCGGCCGCACCATCATCGTCGCCGACGGCCAGGCCTATGCCTTCGCTGTCGACGGCGAGGCCAAGCTGATCGCCACTATGACCGGAACGATGATGACGGTGGTCGGTCGCGATGGCATCGAAGGCTGATCCGATGCGCAAGGCGGTCAGGATTGCGGGTAGGGACGTCCTCTTCGTGATGGCGGCGCAGGCCGAATACGGTCCGCATCTGCAGCGGCTTTTCACGCCTGTCATGACAGGGGTGGGGCCGGTCGAGGCGGGTGTCAGGCTGGGCGCGGAACTGTCATGGCTGAAGTCTGAAAAGGCGCTGCCGGACCTCGTCGTGTCGCTCGGTTCGGCTGGGAGCCGGACGCTGGAGCAGACGGAAATCTACCAGGCCGTTTCGGTCGCCTACCGCGACATCGACGCCTCGCCACTGGGGTTCGAGAAGGGCGCGACGCCGTTTCTCGACCTGCCGGTGACCGTGCCGCTGCCGTTCAGGATTCCTGATATAAGAGAGGCGACGCTGTCGACCGGCGCGGCGATCATTTCCGGCAGCGCCTACGATGCGATTGCGCAGGACATGGTCGACATGGAGACCTTCGCCTGCCTGCGTGCCTGCCAACTGTTCGGCGTGCCGCTCGTCGGCCTGCGCGGCATTTCCGACGGGGCTGCCGATCTCAGGCATGTCGGCGACTGGAAGGAGTATCTCCACGTCATCGACGAGAAGCTGGCGGATGCGGTCATGCGGCTGGAACAGGCGATCGGGTCCGGCGCGCTGGAATTCGGACCATCGCATGAGGACGCGAAATCGGATTGAGAGCCGCCTCTCAGCCCATTGCGCCGACTCGTTTCTTTCTCTAAACGCTCGCCATGAAGATAGCCAATCATCCCGACACCGTCCTGATTGTCGATTTCGGCAGCCAGTTCACGCAGCTCATCGCCAGGCGCATCCGCGAGGCCGGCGTGTTTTCCGAGATCGTGCCGTTCCAGTCGGCCGAAGCGGCGTTCAAGCGCATCAAGCCGAAGGCGGTGATCCTGTCCGGCGGCCCGGCCTCGACCGGCGACATCGGCAGCCCGCGCGCCCCGCAGATCGTCTTCGATGCCGGTGTGCCGGTGCTCGGCATCTGCTATGGCCAGATGGCCATGTGCGTGCAGATGGGCGGCGTCGCCGAAAGCTCCGACCATCGCGAATTCGGTCGCGCCTTCGTCGAGATCCAGAAGGACAGCCCGCTGTTCGAGGGCCTGTGGGCGCCCGGCCAGCGCCATCAGGTGTGGATGAGCCACGGCGACCGCGTCATCTCCTTGCCCAAGGGCTTCGAGGTGTTCGGAAAATCGGAAGGCTCGCCCTTCGCCATCTTCGGCAATATCGAGCGCAAGATGTACGGCATCATGTTCCACCCCGAAGTGGTGCACACGCCGGACGGCGCCCGGCTGCTCCAAAACTTCGTCCACAAGATCGCCGGCATCGAAGGCGACTGGACCATGCGCGCCTACCGCGAGCACGCGGTCGAGACGATCCGTAAGCAGGTCGGCAAGGGCAAGGTCATCTGCGCGCTTTCGGGCGGCGTCGATTCCTCGGTCGCAGCACTCCTGATCCACGAGGCGGTCGGCGATCAGCTTACCTGTATCCTCGTCGACCACGGGCTGATGCGCAAGGACGAGGCTGCTGGCGTGGTGGAGATGTTTCGCCAGCACTACAATCTGCCGCTCATCCTTGTCGACGCTTCGGACCGTTTTATCGGCGCGCTCGAAGGCGAGTCGGACCCGGAAAAGAAGCGCAAGACCATCGGCCGGCTGTTCATCGAGGTGTTCGAGGAAGAGGCCGAGAAACTCGGCGGCGCCGATTTCCTGGCGCAGGGCACGCTCTATCCCGATGTCATCGAAAGCGTCTCCTTCACCGGCGGCCCCTCGGTGACGATCAAGTCGCACCACAATGTCGGCGGCCTGCCCGAGCGCATGAACATGCAGCTCGTCGAGCCGCTGCGCGAACTGTTCAAGGACGAGGTGAGGGCGCTCGGCAAGGAGCTCGGCCTGCCCGAAAGCTTCATCGGCCGGCATCCGTTTCCAGGTCCCGGTCTCGCCATCCGCTGCCCGGGCGGCATCTCTCGCGAAAAGCTGGAGATACTGCGCGAGGCCGACGCCATCTATCTCGATGAGATCCGCAAGGCCGGCCTTTACGACGCCATCTGGCAGGCTTTCGTCGTGCTGCTGCCGGTGCAGACAGTCGGCGTGATGGGCGATGGCCGCACCTATGAATTCGTCTGCGCGCTGCGCGCCGTCACCTCGGTCGACGGCATGACCGCGGATTTCTACCACTACGACATGGCGTTCCTGGGCGCCGCCGCCACCCGCATCATCAACGAGGTGCGCGGCATCAACCGCGTCGTCTACGACGTGACCAGCAAGCCGCCCGGCACAATCGAGTGGGAGTGAGGGATAAAAACGGCGGCAATAGCGTAGTTTCGGCGGTGCTTTTCGCCTCCGCTTAATTGCCGCTCCCATCCGTCTTTCACTTCCATTGAATTCGCCTACTCCATTTCTTTCCTACAGGATCGATCTGCGCCCGCTTCAGGATGGTGTAAAGCCGCTTCCATCGGCGGGAGTGCTCTGGCGTAGAATAGCGTGCACAAAGGCGGGTCTGCTTCGAGCCCCGTTGTTGTCGTCGGTCAGGAGTGTGCACGGCGATCCCGAAACCGGCCGTTCCGCATGCGGCCTGAGAAGCGGTACACTCACGTTTTCAGCTTGGACTTTGCAGCCATTCCCGCTTGCACCGTTGCACGTCGGTTTGCGACAGAAGCCGACGTTCCCGCATTTACCCCCATTCTTCCCCTAAACGAGCAAGACCCGGCAAGCGTCGCCGCGATCTACTGCGCGTCAGTCGCGCGATATGGACAGCCCCGCTAAAAGTGGGGCGTAGGCGGCGAGTCTGCGGGATACGAACTCGGTGAAGAGCCGCACGCGCTTCGTCTTGCGTGTCTCCCCCTGAGTGAGAACCCAGATCGGTCCATACAGGTGTAGGTTGGTACCTGGCACCCTCTCCAATAAGGGATCGGCATCTCCGACGAAACACGGGAGCGTCGTGATGCCTATACCTTGCCGGACCGCCGCGATCTGCGCTTCGAAATCCATAGTCCGGAACGGAGTCCCAGTCGTGCGGAGTTCTCCCTGGCGGGTCCAGTCCGGTACTCCATGACCACTTATGGCGATCCACCTGGGATCCGGCCCGCCCGCCTGCCACTCGGCCAGTCGATCGCCGGACATGTAGAAGCCGCCGTACAGCTCCGGTCCCTTCAGACCGTGAAGATTGAGCGGCAAGGCTTCGCGGTCATAGACGACACGGATCGCCACGTCGGCCTCTCGGTTGGTCAGATTTGCCAGCTCGCCGGACGACAGGATTTCCATCTCGATGTCCGGATGCAGGCGTACGAAATCCGCGAAGTTCGGCATTAGCAGGTGTGCTGCGAGGGGCGCCGGCAGCGTCACCCGCAGAAGCCCGCGCACGCTTTGATCGCGCCCCAAGACGCGCGTTTCCAGCTGGTGCGACGACGCTTGCATCTGGTCCGCGAACTCGAGGACCTCCTCGCCCGCAGCTGTTAAGCGGTAGCCCGAAGGCAGCTTTTCGAACATCTGCGCCCCGAGGCGGTCCTCGAGCTGGGCGATGCGTCGCAGCACGGTCGCGTGGTTCACTCCGAGACGTTTGGCGGCGGCCCGCACTGAGCCTCCTTGCGCGGCGGCGAGAAAGTAGCGAACGTCATCCCAGTCGATCATGGTGCATTCCCGCGCCGCGCAGTGAGGCTTCCGAAGCTCACTCTAACATACAGAGTCGGATTTTGCGCGAACATCGCGGCGTCTGGTTATCGGTATGGATCGTTTTCGCACCACCGATGTGTGCGATTGCTCACTGCCTGGCTGACTTCGGCAGGGCCATGTTGAGCCTCTCGGAAAGACCTCCCGTACAGCCAAAGTCCCGAGATGGCGAAACGAAGGATACACGATATGACCAGATTGAATGGAAAGACCGCCGTCATCACCGGAGGCGCCACCGGCATCGGCCTCGCCGCTGCAAAGCGCTTCATCGAGGAGGGCGCTTTCGTCTTCATCTTCGGCCGTCGGCAGGATGCGCTCGACGCCGCCCTCGTCGAGCTCGGGTCCAATGCCCGCGCGGTGCAGGGCTCGGTCTCCGATGAGGCCGATCTCGACAAGCTTTACGCGGCGGTGAAGACCGAGCGTGGAACCCTCGACATCGTCTTTGCGAACGCCGGGGTAGGAAGCCAGCTTAAGCTCGGCGAGATCACCGCCGAGCACATCGACGAAACCTTCGACGTCAATGTGAAGGGTACGATCTTCACCATCCAGAAGGCGCTGCCGCTGATGGGCGAAGGCGGCTCGATCATCCTGACCGGATCGAGCGCAGGCACCACGGGCGCCCCGGCATTCACTGCCTACAGCGCGAGCAAGGCGGCAGTGCGCAACCTCGCGCGGACCTGGGCGGAGGATCTGAAGGGCACCGGCATCCGCGTAAACGTGCTGTCGCCCGGGGCGATAGCGACCGAACTCGCGACCGAAGCGTTGGGCGAGGAGGGCCTGAAGGCCTACGGCTCGATGACTGCATTCCAGCGCATGGGCAATCCGACGGAGCTCGGGGCGGCTGCTGCCTTCCTCGCCTCATCGGACAGCAGCTTCATGACCGCCAGCGAGGTAGCCGTTGACGGCGGCCTAGCGCAACTCTGACGCGCTACACTTGGACGGGTTCCGTTCGATACTCGGAGCCCGACCGGCGTGGGAAAATAAAGGAGAATAAATATGAGCTACGCAATTGTCGGCTTCGGCAATATCGGCAAGGCCCTAGCCAAGGCATTTGCCCGCAAGGGCATCGAAGTATCCGTCGCAACCACGCGCGACCCGGAAAGCTTTGCATCCGATGCGGCCGCGATCGGGCCTACGATCATTCCCAAAAAGCTGGCGGAAGCGGTCAAGGCAGACATCATCTTTTTGGCCGTGCGTTTCGAGTCGCACCCGGACGTCGCGAAGGCACTTCCCACCTGGCAGGGGAAGACCATCGTCGATGTGACCAATGCCTACGGCGTGCCCCCTGAGCAACTGGGCGGACAGCCTTCTTCCAAGTTCATTGCGCAGGCCTTCTCAGGTGCAGAACTGGTCAAGGGCTTCAACCATTTGATCGCCGCGGTCCTTGACCAGGATCCGGCCGTAAAGGGTGGCAGGAGAGTCATATTCCTCGCGAGCGATGATGAAGGCGCTGCAGTGCAGATTGGTACACTCGCGGAAAATCTCGGCTTCGCGCCGATCAAACTAGGCGGGCTTTCGGAAGGCGGACTGCTCGTGCAGGCGCGCGGGAACAGCTGGGGCCGGCTGATCTTCAAGGACCTGGTCAAGTTCGACTGATGAACATGACGTCCCCACCGGCAGGGACACGATGCACGCATCGGATCGTGCTCGATCCGATGCGTGCGGCCGAGGTGACGCCTGGAAGCAAAGGATGAAGTGCTCCGCCTCTCGTCAGCAGTATGATGGATACTCAGTTTTGACGGTCGAGCGCAGCAGAAGCCGATCCGGTCGACGGGTTCGCCAGAATGGCGCCCGTAATGATGCGAAAGAGATGATCGGCCCGCGGCGCGAATGAGGGTTGGTCGACCGCCCAGCCGAGAGCCGTCATCAGGGCGAACAGGTCATCCCCATTCATGTCGGGCCGCGCCGCGCCTTCGGCCTGTGCACGGAGCAGCAGTCGCGCGCTCGCCGAGTGCACCGCAGCGCATGAAGCATAAAGAGCGGAGTCCGGGTTCGTGTGGGCGGCGGCCATCATGGCGACGACGCCCCTATAGCTTTGGGCGAACACCAACCATTCCTGGAACCAGGAGATGAGCGCTTCGTCAGGTGAGTTCGACGTTTCGAGTTCATCTGCCCTCTTAGTCAGTGCGTCCAGATTCGTACACAGCAACGCTTCGAACAAGGCTTCTCGCGTCGGGAAATGACGCAGCAGCGTGGCCAACCCGACGTCGGCCCGGCGGGCGATATCGCGCATGGACGCATTGATACCGTGCTCGGTGACGACGTCACGCGCGACCGCGAGGATATGGTTGTAATTTTTTTTTGCGTCGGCTCGCATGAGATGCCTTGATAACCGGATCGGTGATCCGTATATGTGGATCGGTGATCCGATTGTTAAGCGGATCGGTGAACCACTAAATAGAGTGCGTCTGCACAAATGGCAACAAAGGCGCTGCCCGCCCCGCGAGGAAAATGAACATGAGCACCATCAGCATCATCGGCTCAGGCGGTATGGCCGCAGCGATCGGCGGCCTTGCCGCCAAAGCCGGACACAGCGTCGAGGTGATGAGTCGCGACGCCGCCAAGGCGCGGGCGCTGGCCGAGCAGGTTGGAGCCGGCGCGACGACCGGAACGTTTGGCGCCGCTCCGGTCGGGGACATCGTCATCTTGGCGGTGCCTTTTTCGGCCGTTCTCGACGTGGTGAAGCAGTACGGCGAGAAGCTGGCAGGCAAGCTCCTCGTCGACATCACCAACCCCATCAAATCCGACTTCAGGGTTTTCTTGACTCCTGAAGACAGTTTCGGCGCGCAGGAGATCGCCAAGGTTGCTCCTGCCAATGCCACTATCGTCAAGGCGTTCAACACCCAGAACGCCCAGGTCCTGGCTGTCGGTCCAATCGGGGGCCATCCATTGGACGTGTTCATCGCCGGGGACGACTCTCAGGCGAAGGCGCGCGTCTCGGCGTTCATCGACAGCCTCGGACTACGTCCGATGGATACCGGGCGGCTGATTATGGCGCGGACGTTAGAGCACGCCTGCATGCTGTGGCTGGGCCTCATGACCCACTCCATCAAACACACCAACTTCTCAATCCGCGTCAGCCTCCTCGGCTGAGCCCACGGCACCACGTCTCGCATCACATTACCCAAGGAGCAGCAGTATGCGCGTTTTAGTTACTGGCGGGACCGGCCATATCGGTTCGTATATCATCCCCGAGCTCATCGCGGCCGGACATGAGGTCATTGGCCTGGCCCGATCGGACACATCCGCGACTGCGGTGTCGGCGCTCGGCGCCAAGGCACGTCGCGGGGATATCACCGACCTCGACGGGCTCAAGGCCGCGGCGGCGGAGTCCGACGGCGTCATCCACGTCGCGCACCGGCAAGACCTGCTGCCCTCTGGCGGGATCGACGCCGTGGCCGCCGCGGAACTCCAGATCATGCTCGCCTACGGCGAGGCGCTGGCGGGGACCGGAAAGCCGCTCGTCGTCTCGGGGAGCATCGGCTCGCCGGGGTGGGAAAACCTGGGCCGGCCAGCCACCGAGGAAGATCCGGCTCTTCCCGGCGGCGATGCATACAAGGGCACCCTGCGGGTTCGTAACGCCGTGGAACTCGCCGTGATCGGCTTAGCGGGACGGGGCGTGCGGTCTTCGGTCGTCCGAATTCCTCCCATCGCGCACAGCACGACCGATGCCGGCTTCCTCCAGCTGCTGATCGGTCTCGCGAAGGAGAAGGGCGTTATCGGTTACCCCGGAGACGGCGCGAACCTCTGGCCGGCTGTGCATGCCCGCGACTTGGCCTCCCTGTTCCGCCTGGCGCTGGAGAAGGGGCCGGCTGGCAAATATTGGCACGGGATTGAGCGCGACGGCATCCGGTTCCGCGAGATCGCTGAGGCCATTGGCAGCCGTATGGGCGTACCCGCCGTGCCCATCCCTGCGGACGTACTGATGTTGCCTGGCTTCTTCGGCTTTCTCGCGAATTTGGTCACGCTGAACCTTCCGGCGTCCAACGCCATCACCCGCCAGACTCTCGGCTGGGATCCAGTTCAGCCGGGCCTGATCGAGGACCTCGACAACGGCCATTACTTCCCGGCGGGCCGTATCGCGATCCCGTAATTCGTCAAACCAATAAACGGGATCCCCCGTCTAGAGACCACCAGCAATAACCCCATCTCAATAGGAGACTGCACATGAGCATTATCAGCATCATTGGCTCTGGAACTATGGCCACGGCGATTGCCGGCCGTGTCGCCAAGGCTGGACACACTGTCGAGGTGGTCGGCCGCGACCCCGCCAAGGCGCGGGCGCTCGCCGACCAACTTGGAGCCGGAGCGACCACTGGGACATACGGAGCCGCCCCCGCGGGCGACATCGTCATCCTCGCCGTGCCGTACAGCGGTGCAGCGGCGGCGGTGGCCGACTTTGGGAAAGCGCTCGATGGCAAGGTGATCGTCGACATCGCCAACCCGGTTGCCCCCGACCTCTCGGGCCTCGTCACGCCCCACGGCAGTTCTGGCGCGCAGGAGACCGCAAAGGGCCTCCCCGCCGGCG
Organism: Mesorhizobium sp. M6A.T.Cr.TU.016.01.1.1; assembly: GCF_003952585.1. Classification (NCBI taxonomy): domain Bacteria; kingdom Pseudomonadati; phylum Pseudomonadota; class Alphaproteobacteria; order Hyphomicrobiales; family Phyllobacteriaceae; genus Mesorhizobium; species Mesorhizobium sp. M6A.T.Cr.TU.016.01.1.1. The sequence goes on along the minus strand of NZ_CP034452.1, from coordinate 1,100,158 downwards.
CGCATGTTGTGAAGGCGTTCAACACGATCTTTGGTCACGTGCTTGCGAAGGGTGGACGCCTCGACGCTTTCATCGCAGCCGACGATGCGGAGGCGAAAGCGCGCGTCTCGACGTTCCTCGAAAGTCTCGGGCTGCGTCCGCTCGACGTGGGCGGCTTGCACATGGCCCAGACGCTGGAGGCGCTCGGTTTGATGATGATTGGCCTCGCCAAAAACGGCGCTGGCACCTGGGACTTCGCCATGAACGTCGATATCGGCTGAATCACCGACATCAGCCCTCACCGGCAGATCCGCAACACCACTGGAAGCAAGTCATCCGATGGCTGTCGTCACCCGATGAGTCGGGCGTACTGTCGGGTGCCATGTGGTTCGCATGGTCAATGCGGCTCGGAAACACATAGTCGGCAATAGCACCGCCCGACGTTCGAGCCATGCTAATAGGCTGAAGCGCACATCGGAGGTCAATTCGAATTAGACCGGTCGGCCGGTCTTCTGCTGCACTACAGCCAAGGAATCGATCATGATCACTCCCTTCCAGATTCCCTATGATGCGGACCAGGCCGCTGACCTTCGTAGCCGCCTCGCACGGACGCGTTGGGCCGACGCAGTAACTGACGACTGGACCATGGGAACCGAGCGCGGCGTCCTCAACCAGTTCATCGATTTCTGGCGTGACGGCTATGACTGGGCGCAGCGGCGAGACCGGCTTAACCAGCTTCCCCATTTCTGGACGACGGTCGACGGCCATGGCATACACTTTCTGCATTTTCGCAGCGGACAAAGTGGATCTATCCCGCTACTGCTGATGAACGGGTGGCCGTCCAGCTTCGTGGAGTTTCAGCGCATAGCGCCGCTGCTTACCCAGGGAACGCCGGCATTCGATGTCGTGATCCCCACCATGCCCGGCTTCGGCTACTCGGACAGGCCAATCCGGCCCTACGAGGCGGAGCCCAGTGACCTTTATCCGAAGCTAATGACGATGCTGGGCTATGGGCGGTTCGTCGTGGCCGGGACTGACATCGGCTCCGGCCTTGCCACCCGGATAGCCCTTCGGCATGCGGCGCGTTTGCTGGCTCTGCATGTCTCGGCGGTCGCGCTAAAGCCGATTCCAGAAGATGCGTCGCCCCTGTCGAAAGCCGAGATCGACTATGACGAGCGCCTCCAACTGTGGAGCCGGGAGGAAGGGGGCTATCAGGCGATCCAGAGCTCGAGGCCACAAACTCTCGCCTTTGGGCTTGCCGACAGTCCTGTTGGCCTCGCCTCGTGGATTGTCGAGAAATTTCGGGCCTGGACGGACTGCGATGGCGACATCCTCTCTGTCTGGCCACTCGAAGCCTTGACTGACACTCTGACGATCTACTGGATGACCAACACGATCGGGTCGTCTGTCCGCTACTATTACGACGCCGCCCGGCTGCGGCCGCCGCTGCGGGCAGATGACTTCGTGCATGTCCCCACCGCCGTCGCTATGTGGCCACATGATCTGACGCTCGCGCCGCGCGAGCGGGCCGAGCGGCTCTACAATGTGCGGAGCTACACCGTCTTTCCGCGTGGCGGGCATTTTCCGGCCTGGGAAACGCCGGAACTCTACGCCGACGATTTGCGAAAGATCGCGCTCGCCGCGATCTGAACGAACAAGCGTGTTCCGCTTCACTCACGAGCGGGCACGGCTCGTGGAGATTGCCCGCCAGCGGTGTGCCGAGCAGGCGCGGCTGGCCAAGCTCGAAGAACAGCGGGTGGAATATCTCGATCGCAAGCTCGCGCAGGCAGAGCCGCGTGATCGACTACGGACGTTTCTGACGACGCTTCCCGCTGACCCCGTCTCCGAGGAAGCGTCCGCCTTTCATGCTTTCATCGAATGGGCCCGACCGCGGCTGAAGAAGATGGACGCCCAACTGCAACTCGCGACGATTGCCGCTGAGGCGGCGGAAATGGAAGCCTTCGCACCAACTGACGATGCCAACGGTCTGCAACGATAAGCCATCGCATCCATGGGATGCGATGGCTTCAGTCTTAGTCCGATGACCTATCAGTCTGTTTGACCGGCCGGGCTTTGCGCTGATGGACATCCGGCCCGGGCGCGATCTTCGCTCGGCCCTCAAGACAGGTCTGGCGGCGCTGCTCCAGCCACGCTTCGACCTCCTCCAGGTCCCACACGATGCATCGCGGCGTGAGATTGAAGCGGCGAGGGAATTCCTCGCGTTTTTCCATTTCATAGATCGTGCTGTCGGCGAGCGGTACGATGAGCCGGAGCTCATTCCGTCGGATGTTTCGTGGTAGCCCGGTCAGCACGGTGGCGGGACCGGAATATCCCACCGGGTCTTTGTCGTCGTAATCCTGATACGGTATCGTCAGGATGCGAACGCGATCTGGCTTCTTGGTCATGTTTATCCTCCGTGGTTGAAGGATGTTTGATGCCGCTGCGGCTTTGCCTGGTCGCGTAGCTATCGTTGGTCGGGAACCTGACGGTACTTTTGGGTGTGCTCACGTTTCGAATGTCAGGCCTGGAAAGGCAGGCCGAGAGCCAATAGTAGTCGATAGATCGCTCGTGGGGGTTGGCCAAAATTCGCCAACTAAATCAGAACGGTAGGATCCTGACGGGTCCTAGGCCGGTAGTATTTGGACCGAAAAAATATTTTCTTGGGAAAATTCAATTAGTTAGCATAGGGCCGAACGATCGAGTGGGAGTGAAGTACCGTGGAGTAGATTGGAGTACTGTCGGATACATTCGGAAATTGTTGGTCCCCGATAGTGGGCGATAGTTCGCGGGCGATTCTGCAAGAACGAGCAGCAGTTTTGCAGATCGGCGATAGACCTTGCGATTGTGTGTCGAGATGTTCAAGGGGATCGATACACCGCGCCGTTCACGGCACATGCTTCGGATTGGGATTGGAGCGCCGATAAAAATCCTCGGACAATAGACCTCATGTTCCGGGGATTTGTATCAGGGTCTAAGCCCGGTCGAGACCAACGAGACGAGCACAAGGCCGCCGAGCACAGCGAAAAGGGCGCCATAGCTGAATACGCTCTCGTGCCCCCGTAGTTCCAGAGTGCTCCCGCAATGAGGCTGGCGACGAGCTGCATGACGCCGACCGTCGTGCTGTACCAGCCAATGCCGCTTGCCCGCAGATGCTGGCACAAAATCCGCGGCGAACGTTGAAGTCGGCAACCGCGGCATCAGGCCTTAAAGAAGGCCAGCAGGTCCGCCTTGATGATGTCTGCGTGGGGCGTGGGCTGCCGTGCGGCAGATCCTTGTAGACCTTCGGCGTGCCGTTCTTCAGCAGCTTGGCCGACGGCGGACCTAAGTCGGCGAGCGGAACAATTTGGCGTCCTGCTACGCGACGAAACGGACCACGCCGCCATCCACCCGTAAAGCCGCGCCGGTTGTCGCCGAAGCCTGCTCCGAGCATGCGTAGATGATCATGTTGGCTACCTCGTCGGTGGTCGCGAAGCGTTGGATGAGGGTGGTCGGACGCATCGCCTTCAGGAAGCCCTGCTCGGCTTCCTGAAGCGTGATCCCGTTTGCGTCAGCCTGCTTCGCCATGAAGTCGCCCAGGATCTCAGAGCGGGTGGGTCCCGGCAGGACGGCGTTGACGGTGACGCCCGTGCCCGCGACCGCCTCGGCAAGCCCGCGCGAGACCGCGAGTTGAGCTGTCTTAGTCATGCCGTAGTCAAGCATTTCCTTGGGGATGTTGACTGCGGACTCGCTACTTACAAACACGACGCGGCCCCAGCCTTTCGCCACCATCCGCGGCAGATAATGACGGGTCACGCGCACGCCACTCATTACATTCAACTGGAAGAGACCAAGCCAGTCCTCGTCCGGGATCTTCGCGATGTCCTCGACGCCACTGTAGCCCCGGATGTGAGCCGTGCCCACGTTGTTCACAAGGATATCGGCGTCCGGCGCCTGCGCGATCAAGGCTTCGGCACCCTCCGTTGTCGCAAGATCGGCGGCGATACCCGAGATGTCGCTTCCGGGAAAGGCCTGTCGCATCTGCCGTACCGCCTCGTCAATCCGGACGTATCCACGGCCGTTGATGACGACCGATGCGCCGGCACGGGCTAGTCCCTCCGCGGTAGCACGGCCGATGCCTGCCGTTGACCCCGTAACGATCGCCTTGCGGCCCTTCAGTTCGATATTCATGTTATTTCATCTCCAAATTATAGGTGAACAAAGGCGATCGATCCACTGATCCAGGCTGGAAGCGCAGATTGTCGCCCGTCGAGTACGGGCAACATCCGGACGAAGGCAGCGTTGGGAAGCGTGGATAGCGCCAGGACAGGGGCGTCAGCTCGCTTTCTTTGTTGCTTCAGCCTCCGCTGCGCGGGCGAGGCTTTCGACCCACTCCTGATGATAGCGGTAGAGCGCGCCGGGATGCTTGTGCCCGAGAAGGTCCAGAAACCAGGCTCCCTGTTGCGTCTCCTCGGTCAGGACATGGCAGCCATCGTTAGTCGGCGTGATAACCCAGCCGTGATATGCGCTCGAGCCGGTCTCATCGCCGTCGACTGTCGTCGCCCAAGCGAGCCGGCGCAAGGGCTCGAACTCGGTCACGACAAGGCTCATCGGGAATCCGACGGTGACTCGACTGTACGTGGTTCCGAGCGCCAGTTCCGCCTCACCTGTCAGGATCTTGACCTGGTCTTCGGCAGGAAAGTAGCTCAGCCAATTCTCGGCATCGACGAGCAGCTTCCAGACCACTTCAGGCGGCGCCTTAACGTCGATGTCGTTCAGCGCATAGATGGCCGACGTTCTGGGGTCATACCGCTCCGGCCAGATTACATGGTCGTACATGGTTCATTTGTCCTTTTTGAACAGGTCCTGGAAGATCAATGGCGCCCAGCTCTTGTCCCGCGCCTGCACTAGCTGACCGCCTTCCGCGATCTTGCCGAGGCTAACCGGCCCATACGCCGTCAGGCCCAGCCCAACCTTCGCGACTTTGTGGCGTTCAAATATTCGGTCGCGCGCTGCTCGAAGAAATTGGCGCGCGCGACCAGTTCTCGGCGCCGATCGCACGGTCGTAGATCGATTACTGCTCCTTCTTGAACAAATCCTGGAAGATGAGCTGGCCCCAAGTGCGGCCGCGTGCGTGCACCAGCGCGCCACCCTCGTTGAGCTTTCCCAGCTTGACGGGTGCGAACCCGAGTTGTTTGGCCAAGGTCGCCACGGGAGCGATCGCGTCCTCGTCGTCGCTCGACAGAAAGACGACCCTGTGGCCGCCCTCGACGATCGGATCGGCAGCCAAGGTGGCCGCAATCAGGTGATTGAAACCTTTCACGAATTTGGCGCCGGTGAACGCCTTCGCGACGAAGGCGGAGGATGGGAGACCGTCCAGTTCCTCGGGGGGAACTAACGCGTTCATCGCGTCGATGACTGTCTTGCCTTCCCAGCTCGGCAGGGCTTTCGCAACCTCGCGATGCTCCCCGAACGGGACCGCCAAGATGATTGTGTCGGCCTCAAGCGCATCCCGCAGCGACTTGGCGACGACCGTGGGTCCGATCGCCCGAGCTTGCGGCGCCAACGCCTCGGGCGGACGGCGGCTCGCGACGGTCACCTTGATGTTTTTACGGGCAAAGGCGTGGGCGAGGGCCTGGCCTACCTTACCGAATCCTACAATTGCGTAGCTCATAATACTTCTCCGATCCGTGTTGGTATTGATTCCCCGGCCTTCAACGGCGCTGGGTTATCCGTTCTGCTGTGTGGCGACCTTTGCGTAGACGTCTCGCCGTGAACCATGGACACGCTAGTTCCCGCCGATCAGCCGCTTCCCGCGATCCGGCGCGATTTCAGATGGCCGAGAAGCCGCCGTCGACAGACAACTCCACCCCATTCACAAAGCTCGAATCGTCTGAAGCAAGAAACAGCGCGGCCGCGGCAACTTCCTCAGGACGCCCCATCTTTCCCCGCGGGATCAGGGATTCGAACATCTGCTTCGCCTCCTCGGTGAGAACTTGGTCCTGCATCGGTGTGGCGATCGGCCCCGGGTGCAGCACGTTCACCCGGATATTCCTGCCCTTGAGCTCGTTGAGCCACCCGCGTGCGAATGCGTGCAGCGCCGCCTTGCTCGCCGCATACACGCTGTAACCAGGAAAACCTTTGATCGAAGCAACTGACCCGGTCATGAAGATCGATCCGCCATCGTTGAACAGCGGCAACAACTTCTGAACCGTAAACAGCGTGCCACGCGAATTCAGCCCGAAGGTCGCATCGAAATGCTGCTCGGTAATCTCGCCCAGTGGGACGGCTTCGCCCGTGCCGGCGCTCGCGTACAGGATGTCGATCTTGCCCTTTTCCCGCTTGACTGTATCGAACAGGCGGTCGAGGTCGTCGAGATTGGCAGCGTCGCCGCGCACGCCGGTCACGTTCCGGCCGATCAGCTTGACGGCCTCGTCCAGCGCCTCCTGTCTCCGGCCCGTGATGAAAACATAGGCGCCTTCTTCGACGAACCGCTTGGCGCTCGCCAGCGCCATGCCGCTCGATCCACCCGTGATGACTGCAACCTTACCCTCGAGCTTTCCCATGACTTCTCCTGTCGTGGTGTCGGGACAGCATCTGCCTCCGAGACCCTCGAAATGGGTCCGCCGGCGTCAGTTGTTGAGTGCGGAAGCGCGCACATCGGTGGTGCAAAATCGATCCGGCTGGACGACCGACGCCAGCCGCGACGATCGGTGTCCGCTTTTCGCAATTGGGCCGCGCTCGTCGACATAGGCTATGATGACCGCCTGTATTGCTGTTCGATGTGTTAGATACAGACTTTGGAAGGCGCACCGCGCGGTGCCGGATTGCACCATGATCGACTGGGATGACATTCGCTACTTTCTTGCCGTCGCGCGCGGAGGCTCAGTGCGGGCTGCCGCCGAGCGCCTCGGGGTGAATCACTCGACCGTGCTGCGACGCATCGCTCAGCTCGAGGAACGCCTCGGGGCGCAGATGTTCGAAAAGCTGCCTTCGGGCTACCGCCTGACGGCTGCGGGCGAGGAGGTCCTCGAGCTCGCGAACCAGATGGAAGCGTCGTCGCACCAGTTGGAGACGCGCGTCTTCGGTCGCGACCAGAGCGTGCGCGGGCTTCTGCGGGTGACGTTGGCTCCGACCCTTGCGACACACCTGCTCATGCCGGACTTCGCCGATTTCGCGCGTCTGCATCCGGACATCGAGATGGAAATCCTGTCGTCCGGCGAGCTGGCAAATCTGACCAACCGAGAGGCCGATGTCGCGATCCGCGTCGTTTACGACCGCAAAACCCTGCCGCTCAATCTTCACGGCCTGAAGGGACCGGAGGTGTTCGGCGGCGTCTACATGTCCCGGGATAGACTAGCCGCATGGCGTGCGGGCGCGCTTGATCCCATCCGGTGGATCGTCATAAGCATGCATGGAATTCCGGATTGGGCCAGCGAGGGTGAGGTTCGCACCACGGAGGTTCCGTTCAGGACTACGGGCGCCGACGCGCAGATCGTTGCTGTACGGCAGGGCCTCGGGATCACGACACTGCCGTGCTTCGTCGGAGATGCCGACCCCCTGCTGGTGAGGGTGCCGGGCACAGACCTGCACATGTACGGAACGCTCTGGCTTCTCACACAGGGGGAAACACGCAAGACGAAGCGCGTGCGGCTCTTCACGGAGTTCGTATCCCGCAGGCTCGCCGCGTACGCTCCGCTTCTCACGGGACTGTCCATATCGCGCGACTGACGCCCGGCAGGTCGCCGGCGACGCTTGCCGTAGTCCGGTCGGAAGCCGAGCTGCGATCGCTTGAAGCGGCGTCGTTCAATCCGCGAATGGTGCGCCGTATCGCAACCGGCGCGAGGGCCACACTACCGACGGACGACGGACTTCATCATCGCTGACGGTTTTTTTGCCAGGCTGGAGACGCCGCTTTTGCGGAGGACTCCGAGGAGAATAGACCAACCGATATCGATAGTTTGTGAAACCGAGCGGATCGCCGAAATTCTCCTTTGAATTCAAGAGCGAGAATTTCTGGCGGATCCGGGATACGGTTCTTCATCGTCAGCGGAAAGATTTTCCTCGATGGATCAATGCGTTCTGATGCTTCAGAACAATCGAGTGGAGTAGGGGGAATCGGCGGCGATAGTGTAGGTTCGGCGGACTTTAAGCTCCGTTCCGTCCGCATCTCGGCTGTTCTTAGCGTTCTTGTATTTCTGGAGCTGCTGAAAGCTGATGCCGATGGATCGAGCAAGCTGCGCTCCAGGGTCGGCACTGCCAAGCGGCAAATCAGGCCGGGAGCCGCCACATTCGTACACGACCTGTACCACGCAATTCCGTTTCCGCGAGTGGGTCGCAAGCAAAATCCGGTCCAAGCAGTTTGTGAGTTGCATCCGAAATACGGATTTCATCGGGCTCCGCGGACGTTTGAATACGTGCTGCGAGATTAACGGTCTCGCCCCACAGGTCGTAGGCAAACCGCCTTTTGCCTATGACGCCCGCGACGATTGGTCCTGAGTGAATTCCAATTCTGAGTCTTAGCGGTTCTCCTGCGAAGCGCTCGAGCTTAACCGCCTTCCGCAGTTCAAGTGCATAGTGCGCAAGGGCTTCCGCATGATCGGATCGCGCGACGGGGAGGCCAGCGACCACCATCACACAATCGCCAATTGTCTTGATCTTTTCGCAGCCGTATCGTTCCGAGAGCAGATCCGCCGCCTTGAAGAAGTAATTTAAAATAGCGAGCGTTGTCTCGGCTCCGACGCTCCGCGCTCTTTCCGTAAAGCCGACGATGTCGGCAAAAAGCACACTCACCTCAGCGTGGTTGTCTGCAATTTGTTCGTCCGCTTTTAACCGCTCCGCGATCGACGCTGGAAGAATGTTGAGGAGTAGGCTTTCGGCGCGCTGGTATTCACGCGACAATCCCTCTTGGCTCTGCCTCAACGCCTCGTTCGTCAATTGTAATTTTTCGTTGAGTTGACGCTCCCTCTCTTGCAGGAGTGTCATTTCATAAGCCTTCTGTTGAAGCCGCTGCCTATTGTCGCGTTCGGCAGTGGCGTCAAGAAAAAGCAGCCACACGCAGGCATTGTCAGCAAAAAGATGAAGGTCCGCGACACGCCCGCTGGGCAGTTCGACCATGGCCATATGATATGGCAGCTCCGGGCAAGGCAGTAAACCCTCCATGAATTCGAGCTGCTCGGCAACAGGCCTACCAATGCGAAGTGATGAGAGTCCGTAATGTTCAACACTACCGCCCTTCGCAGCGATGCAAAGCTGGGCGTCAATTTTCAGATATGCGACAGAGTGCTCGTTGTAGAAGAAATCGTAAATCCAGTTTCTGACTTCTCTTGGCAATCCATGCATGGTTTATTTGGTGACCATCGAAGCAAGCTGACGAAATGCATCATCAACATGTTCACCCGAAAGCGCGCTTGTTAGATAGATTTGCCATCCAAGTTGCCTCAGTTCGTTAATCTCACTATCCGTTATTGCCCACCGATCGGCCAGATCGGATTTGTTGAACAGCAATACAAACGGCATAGCGCCGAATTCGGCCTCGGCCCGCTCGCGCAGCGTGAGCGCCACGGCAAGTGTAGCGGCGCGGGTTCCATCGACGACAAGCACGAGCCCGCTCGCACCTCGCACATAGCTGACGCGAAATGAGCCGATATCGTCTTCGCCGGCCAAATCCCACAAAATCAGATCCACGGTTTTGTCTGGGAATGCGACGCTCTTCTTGTCGATTTTCACTCCCACCGTGGTCAAGTAGGTTTCTGAAAAGATGCTTTGCACAAACCTGCGAACCAGACTCGTCTTTCCGACAGCGAACCCGCCCAACATGCAGATCTTCTTTTGCAATATCCTGGGCTCCGCCTAGTGGAAGTTTACCGTAACCGAAACTCTGCGATTGGCGGAGCTCCCGGTTCGGCTATTCTCAGTCTCCGCCGGCTCAAAGGTGCCCGCGCCGCGAACCAAAAGCGATTCCGGAGCGACGCCGCGCTTCTTGAGAAGCGCACGAACTGTCTCGGCGCGGGCGGCGCTGATTGACGCGTTGGTCGTCTCACGGCCCACGGCGTCCGAATGGCCAGTCAACATGAACTGTGCTGTTACGCCCGCCTTGCGGGCGTCCTTGGCCAATTCCTTCAACTGATTCGCCAATTTGTCGAGAACTGGCAGTTGCTCTGGTCCCGGTACAGCCTTGCCAGAATCGAAGAAAATGTCGACCGCTTGGATAGCCTCCCTCAAACGAGTGAGTTCCTTTCCTGAGGGGTCAACTCGCGCAGCTCGGAAATTTCTAGAGAGAGTCCGTCCGCGGCCAGTTGTTGGGCGGCGACCCGCGCCCGATCTATCCAGGCGGCAGGAGCCTCACCCACGAGAACGATGCGATCCTTGATGATCGAAAATCGTACTGAATCCGGCGGGGCCAGCGATGCCATCAGCCGCTTCACCACGAACTTCGGATCAAGGCTCTGATAGAATTGCCACTGCGAATGAACGCGAGCCGGATCAACCCCTGTTCCGGACAGCAGAGCCTGCGGATCGGCGGCCTGCGGGTCTCTCAGGCCGGAAATGTAGAAATGTCCGCCCCTCGCCGTTTGTTGGGCGACGATGATCCCCGCTTGGGCCTCAAGTCGCGACACATAATGCTGCCAGTGCTCCGCCGCGCGTGCTTCGGGGCTCACATCACGAACCTTGGAGATGTCGAATTCCGGTCCGCCTGCCGAAAGCTGCCGGGCCGCTGCGCGTGCCCGATCTATCCAGGTGTCGGGAGCCTCACCCTCGGCAATGATGCGATCATTGACGATCGAAAGTCGAACTGATTTCGGTGGGGTCAGCGACTCCGTTAGCCGCTTCAGCACGAACTCCGGCTCAAGGCTCTGATAGAATTGCCACTGCGAATGAACGCGAGCGGGATCGACCTGCGTTCCGGACAACAGCGACTGCGGGTCGGCGGCAAGCGGGTCTCTCAGGCCGGCAATATAGAATTGGCCATCGCGCATTTTTTGTTCGGCAACGATGATGCCCGGCTGGGTACTCAGCCGCGACACATAGGCCTGCCAGCGCTCCGCCGCGCGTGCTTCGGGGCTCACATCACGAACCTTGGAGATGTCGAATACCGGTCCGCCTGCCGAAAGCTGTCGGGCCGCTGCGCGTGCCCGATCTATCCAGGTGTCGGGAGCCTCACCCTCGGCAATGATGCGATCATTGACGATCGAAAGTCGTACTGAATCCAGCGGAGCCAGCGACGCCGTCAGCCGCTTCAGCACGAACTCCGGCTCAAGGCTCTGATAGAATTGCCAGTGTGAATGAACGCGGGCGGGATCGACCTGCGTTCCGGACAACAGTGACTGCGGGTCGGCGGCAAGCGGGTCTCTCAGGCCGGCAATATAGAATTGGCCATCGCGCATTTTTTGTTCGGCAACGATGATGCCCGGCTGGGTACTCAGCCGCGACACATAGGCCTGCCAGCGCTGCCCGGATTGCCAGGAAAGAAAGAACCAACCGCCTGCCGGAATCAAAACCAGCAGGACTGCAGCCACCACCAGCCACGGAAATCCCTGGTTTGAGTCCTCCTGCTTCAGTTCAACGCAGGTCTGCAACTGCGTCTCTACGCCGGCCAGCTGCGAACTGTCGCCGTCAAACTGCTCTAAAGCCTGTGAGCATTCATCATGGATGCGAAGCAACACATCGCGAATTATTTCATGTAATTCCTCTGGCGGATTTCCCCGGATCACCGCAACCAACGTCGCAAACGGTCCAACTTCTGACCAGAGACGAAGCTCCCCAAAACGGATAGTGTCCAGGCCGCTCTGTTCTTTCTCGTTAAATGAATCTTTCACAAAATCTTGAATTGCACTAAGCATCGAAGAAATGAGTTGAGGATCTTCGCTAGTTGCATTATCGGCAGTTACATGCGCTATCAAAAGCCCGGAATTGCGGTTAATGAGAAAGACATGTTCTACACGGTAGACAAGTGAATGCTTAAGAACGACTTCTGAGAAGCTTGCACCAGTTCTCCAAGCTTCAAATCTCCACTTGAGCCCATGCCAGGTAAATATATGTCTTAAAGTTTCATTCAGCGACTGAAAGGTCTGATCGATCTTTTCCCCGATCGACTTGCGAATTGCCGGCAGAAACACCGGGTATAATATATCCGTAAGCGTGCGCGGGCTCTTCTGGATGGACCGTTGCACGGCCCTCTCGACAGCTGGCGCAAGGGCCTCGCCGAGTTGCGCATAAGGCGCGCGTGCGGCTGCACTGGGGAGAACACCCCCAACTGCAGACGCAAGCTGCTCAGGTTCGTCGAGCAGGTGCGTAACTCGTGAAAGCTCCGAAATTTCGCGGCCGACCAGCAACTGGCGCAGCGTTTCCATGCGAGGATCGGCGGTTGGAACTCCGTCGAAACGCGCACGATAGTCCGGATCAACGTTCCGGGCAATTTCGACCAAAAGACTAGCCAGAGCCTCGCGATCAATCTCTGTATCGTTCGAAGCCGCTTGAGGAAGGCTGATTGGGTCGACGGTCGACGTCAAGTTCCGATCAACTCACTTTCCAGCTACGTTCCGAGTTGCTCTTGCTGCCGACGGGATCCTGATTTAGACATTTTGCAACCTCGACAAACAGGCCAGCCAAAAGATTTCGGTCGGTCTTGACGTTGCTGAGATCGGAAAACATTTTCTCCATTACCATCTGAATGGTTTCATTCTTTTGCTTGATTTCCTCACGCAGCAATTGATCGCTTCGATTTATCCGGTCCGCAACTTCGCGCTCAAGCTCGCTCAATTGATCCGACAACGCGCGCACCTGCTTTTCAAGCGCCTGATTTTGCTCGCGAAGATTCCGGTCAATCTCCTTGTCGGCTTCGGCTCGTGCATCTTTTTCGTTCCGCAATTGCCCCGCAAGCGATTCGACCTGCTTTTTTGCATTTGACTCGTACATTTCAAGATTGCGCTTGGCCTCGGATTCGACATCCTTGAAGCGCTGCAAGAACCGTTCTTCAAGCTTGGAAAAACGGCGGTCATAGTCCTGCATCTGGTTGCCGAACAGCAGATCACGTATCTTGTCGACACCTACAGCGTCGCCGGGGCCTCCGCTCTCGCGAGCCTGGGCCGCCATGAAGGCCAGCCCGTTTCCGTCTGCATTACCTATCAGATTTACGTCCGCTTTATTTGCTGGAGAAGCGCTATTCGAAGATTCCTTGGCCATCCTTGTGCCCCTTCTTTTGAACAACTGCCACAGTGCGAAACTCAGAAACGGACAAGAATGTCAGCAAAATACCCGGCTCGCAAGCCGGAATCTTCTTGACCTAAGCCAATTCGTGCGTCCCTTTTACATCTCTTGGACTAGCAGCAAATAAACGAGCTCCGAATGGTGTAGATTTCGCATCTCTTGTTATAGATGCCATAATCAGCTAATCTAATCGACAATTGGATGAAATCTACTATCGAATTGAGCAATACAATATTAGGCTATATCTACTGGAGCGCAATTAAGTAGCGCTGACTCATTAGAAATATCTAAATTAGATGATATGGCGGTACACATACTGCCTCGCATCCGGCTGTATACTGCGACGATCGGCTTCCGATGCGGGCCCAACCGTAGAAGGAAGGTGTTCTTTCGCACGGAGAATGGCTGTTCGAGAGTGCACCTCGGTGTCGAGGCATTTCGGTCGATAGGAGGGGAACAGTAGTCCCGACAACTGCAGTCATTCACACCAAGCTTCCGTGGGCTTGCTTTGTTGCGCCCCGATTGCAAAGGACGTCAGTTTGCCATAGCTATTTCACTCGTACGGCGCCAGGGACCGCAGCTTATGGTCATGGCGCCGATTCCGGGGATCGACATGAGTATGCGGCGTGTTTGCTTTGACGTGCATCTGCGACAGCTGGCGCCCAAGCTCGGCGGCACGGATGCGAATGCTGCGCCAGGCTTCCAGCATCGGTACCACAACAGGAGCAAGCTCCCTTTGCAGCCCAATAGTGGCGTCGCGGCGGCTCGGAAGAATTCGCAGAACACTGTTTGGACACAGCGTCCCTAAGGACCGTTTCCTTTGCCAGGAATTCGCGGGCTATGTTCCGGGAGCCTTGTTCTACCTTCGAACCAGGCGCGGGTAAGACGGCGTGGCGCATAATCCCTTGGTTTCAATCGTGGTTCCTGCGCACAACGCGGAGGCAACGCTGGCGCGCGCACTCGATTGCCTTCTCGATCAGGAAATAGTGGATTGGGAGGCGATCATCATCGACGACGCCTCCACTGACCGCACCTCCGCGATCATCGCCGGTTATGTGGAGCGCGATGCCCGATTTCGGACATTGAACTCTTGCGCGTATAGCGCCGCCGGCGCGCGCAATAGCGGGATTTCGACAGCGCGCGGCCATTGGCTGATGTTTCTGGATGCGGACGATTGGGTGGATGCCAGCTTCCTTGCGAAAATGCTGGCCGCGCTGAAAACAGCTCCCGATGCAGTGGCGGCCTATTGCGGTTCTCGGCGCGTGATGCCCGATGGCGAACTCACCCCGCCGAGCATCACAACGGAGGTTGCGATCCAGCCCTTCGAAACATTCGCCCGCCGGTGTGCCATCCGCACTCACACGCTGCTGGTCGACCGGGAGACAATTGTCGGGTTGGGCGGTTTCGATGTGTCGCTGCGCACCTGCGAGGACTGGGATCTGTGGCAGCGCCTCGCACGTCTAGGCAAAAATTGGGTGATGGTCGACGAGCCGCTCGCTTTCTATCGAGCCAGCCCCAACTCGCTCAGCCGCAATTCGGCGCAGATGCTAGTAGATGCGGAAATCGTGATCGCCCGCGGCTTTTCTCCTGATCCCAGGGTCAAACACCCAGCATCAGCACACGCCAATGGAGCGATCGAGGCGAGCGGCCACACCGCTTCCGAGGCACTCGCGTGGTTCGCGTTGTGGAACGCCGCGTCGGATTGCGGCTGCGGCTCACGCTCGATCAACCCGCAGTCGCTGCGCGCGCTCCCGGCAGGACGTAAGTGGGCGCGTGAGATCGCCAAGGTGGCCTTCGATGGCCTTATGGTAGGAAGCTTATCGGTGCCAGCGCAATTGGCTGCCAGGTGGGACAGGTTCGGCGGCTCCTTCACCGAGTTGATCATCGAACTCGGCAAGCTCTGGGACAACCCCGTCGCGGGTCGCCGCGTCCAGTATCACCTTGAGCAAATGCTTCTCGACGTCGACGATCTTGCCGCGCCGCGCAGGCTGGCGCGGACACTTGGAATTCGCGTCGACGGTCGAAATCCGGCCTCGACCGAAATTCCGCAAGGAATCGATCAAATCTATGCCTATCTGATGATGGATGGCCAGATCGAGGCTGTCGTGCAATTCGGCGTGCTCGGGACAGTGACAAGGCGTCATTGGATTGAATTGCTCCTGAATGTCGTGCCCCCTGAGCGGCTTGAACGCCGGTCCGATCCGGACAGTCACTTCGGCAGACTCGCCCAATTGGCCGAGGAAGCGCGGGAGCTGGTTAGGTCGAGCGCCGAACCTGCGGAGCCTCCCGCGGCGCCGCGCCGCGCACGGGTCAGGCACGACAAGGATCGCACGTCGTTCTGGAATGGCTATTTCGCGACCGAGGATCCCTGGAACTACGGTTCGCCCTATGAGCAGGAAAAATATCAGCGGCAACTCGAAATTCTGCCTGCCGGTCCCATCGAACGGGCGCTTGAGCTGGCCTGCGCGGAGGGCCATTTCACGCGGCAGCTGGCGCCGCGAGTGGGCCATTTGACCGCAACCGACATCTCCGCCATAGCCATCGAACGGGCCCGCGCGCGATGCGGCGATCAGCCGAATATTGAATTCGGCGTACTGGATTTCTCTGCCGACACGCTGCCGGGTGAGATGGATCTGATCTTCTGTTCGGAAGTGCTTTACTATCTGGATGATCTGGCCGAGTTGCGGCGCATCGCCAAAAAATTCGCAGAGGCGTTGGCGCCTGGCGGCAGTTTCATCAGCGCACACGCATTCGTGCTGCGTGACAATGTTGAAAGGACGGGCTTCGACTGGAACACATTCGGTGCACAAGCGATCTCGGAGACGCTGGCAGCGACTGAAGGCCTCGTCTTGGAGCAATCGATCCAGACCGAGCTCTATCGCATAGACCGCTTCCGCCGCCTGTCACCCGACGACGTGGCGACGGAACCGATGATAGATCATGTGCCAATCCGCGCGCGCATCGAAATCGGGGTCGCGCGAAATATCGTCTGGGGCGGCGCGCGGGCCTTGCGCCGCGACGTTGCGCGTAGCGAGCGGCGGCAGCGTATTCCTGTCCTCATGTATCACAGCGTCTCCGATGATGGTCCGGCCGCTCTCGCCCGTTTTCGGCTCACGCCCGCCGCATTCGCCAGCCAGATGGCATGGCTGCGCTCCAATGGCTTTCACGCGATTGGGTCTGAGCAGTTGGAAGAGTTCATCGCCAACCGTCGCCCTTTCGTTGGTCGCCCAGTGCTCGTCACCTTCGATGACGGCTTCCAGAACTTTGCCGACCACGCCTGGCCGACCTTGCGCGCGAACGACCTGACCGCGGAAGTGTTCCTGGTGACGGACTTGGTGGGTGAAAGTGCACAGTGGGACGCCTATACCGGTCCGCCGACGCAGCTTATGGACGCCGGGACGGTGCGGCGCCTCTCCGCCGAAGGTGCGTTCTTCGGAAGCCATCTGGCGACGCATCGCGCAATCGATGGTCTGTCGAGTTCTGACTTAGCCGCTGAGCTCCTGCGCTCTCGTATGTTTATCGAACGGTGGACCGGTCGGCCAACCACGGCGTTCGCGGCACCCTTCTCTGTCACCGACCGACGGCTTGGCAGGCTGGCCAAGGAGTGCGGCTATCGAATCGGCTTCGGCGGCAGACACGGGCCGGCGGGCCTCGACTGCGATCCCATCGACCTTCCGCGCATCGAGATTCGCGGAGACCGCTCACTCGATGACTTTGTTGCCATTGTCGAGGCTGTGCTCGAAGAGCGGTGAACTTGTCAGTGTCATTTCAGTGTCCCGCTCGTTTACCTCGTTCGCAAATCTATTGGGCGACTTGGGACACGGCTGACATCAGCTCCTGCGGGTTTGGCGCCCCAAACATGTATCGCCCACCCTCTGGAACCTCCGTGAAGCTCCAGCGGACGATCCCCTGCCGGTCCAGCAGGAACTGACCGACCAGTTGTCCGTGTCCCGTTGCCATCATCTGCTCGTCGGCTTCGGTCATTTCGTAATTGTCCTTCTTGTCGAGGATTTCGCCGGCCGCAAGAGGATCCATAGGACCGGGCAACTCGCTTGGTATGTCGACCCGCATATCCATTACCGCTGCCATCGAGACCTTGTACGGCCATTTCGTCTCGTTTTGGGTGAATTCGAGATTGGGCAGTCCGAAAGCACGATGTGAAGCGCGTTCAGGGTCGGAGGCCGCGAGCAGATTCGGTATCGGGTGGTAGCGGAAATAGAGACGCGCCCGTTCGATCGGCGTGTTGACCACCGTCAGGCTCTCCACGCCCTTTTCGCGCAGTTCCGGATCAAGCCGCGCCTGGGCGGCGATATGGCGCCGGCAAAACGCACAATGCAGACCTCGAAACAGGCCGACCAGCACCGGTTTTTGTCCGCGAAAGTCGTCAAGCGCAATCTTGCCTTCCTGGGTAATGGCGTCGAGAACCAAGTTCGGCGCACGGTCGCCCGGTTGAAGCGGCACCAAGTCAGCACGCGCGGACATTTCCAACCTCCAACCCGGCTAGTCGAGAAAAGGCAGCACCACAAGCGCTTCCGGGTCGAGCCCGTGCTGGGCGCATATTCCCTGCGCCAGGGAAAAGTAGCGTTCGGCCTCGGCCAGATTGTCGAGGTCGAGATTAAGCGTTGCGAGCCCATCATAGCACGGAAACAGCAGTTGGGGCTCGCCCGTTTCGCGGGCTACGTCGAGTGCTTCGTGGAACAAGCCAATCGCCAGTTCCGGGCGGCCGTTGCACTGGTGGATCTGCCCAAGCACGATCAACGGCACCGGCAGGTGCTCGCGCTGGTCGAGCGCCCGGTCGATCTCGATGGCCTTCTCGGCAGCAGGCACGCCCTCCCTTGGACAGCGATCCGTGAAAGTACAACAAGCGACCGCCAGATTGGCGAGGAGGCGCGCCTGGAAACCCAAATCACCAATATGGCGCGCCACTTCAAGACCGCGCCTACAGACCTCCATCGCCTGTGCCGGATCGATGGTCGTGTAAAGCACGCCGAGATTGGTGTAGCCGCGGCACGCCGCGCCCAGTAGACCGGCGGCTTCGGCCAATTCAATGCTACGCTCAACCTGACGCACGGCTTCACGGTTTTGCCCAAGGCGAGCCAGCGCGACAGCCTTGGTATTAAGTGCCTCGGCGGTCACGAGAGTGGCATCACACCCTACCTCGGAGACATGCTCCGTTGTCAGAGAGCGTACGCAATCCAGCGCCGCGTCTGCCCATTTTGCCGCGAGAGCGTGATCTCCGCTACGGAACGCCTGTCGGCCACGTTCTTGCCAGAGATGCGCCTGCTCGATCGGGGCATCCGCTCCATCGAGGAGCGCTGCCGCTTCAGCATAGCGGGATTCTGCGTTGTCCCGCTTGCCGACGTCCCAGAGCAGCCGACCGACCTTGCGTAAAACGCGCGCCGAAGCGACACGATCGGCTGACTCGCGGTATGCCTGCAACACCGTCTCGTAGTGGTGGTGCGCGATCTCGCGGCGGCCTACCGGGCCGCTCAAATCGGCAATGCGCTCTGCAATTGCCAGTTTGAGCGGTGTTTGCCCGATCGCGCCCAACGCAGCCAGTGCTCGCTCGTAGAAACGAAGGGCGTCGTCGTTGGCGTATATCATGCGAGCGCGATCGCCCGCCGCCTGCAGGTAATGCGCGCCCCTCTCCCGCTCGGCGCTCTGTGCGAAATGATGACCGAGCACGGTCAAATCCTCGAGCCGTTCCGGCTTGTCGCCGCACAGTTGCTCCAAGGCAGCACCGACCCGCCCATGGATGTCGGTCCGGCGTTGCAGGAGCAGATTCTGGTAGATCACGTCCTGCAGCAATGTTTGCGTAAAGCGGTAGCTTTGCGACGAGACCGAGCCTGATCCGGCAACTTCCTCGATGATTTCCGCATCGCAAAGCAGTTCGCAGCCGGCTTCTAGCCGACCGGGGTCGGCTGTCACGGCTTTCAGAAGTGTGGCATCGAAGCGCGGGCCGATTACCGCGGCTTCCTGGGCCAACCGGCGCACTTCTTGGGGCAGCCGGTCGACGCGAGCAAGCAACATTGCCTGGATAGTGGCGGGAATGCCGGTTGCCACTTCGCCTGCCACAGTCCGCCATCGCTGGCCCTCGCGCATCAGTACACCGCGATCGATAAGGCCGCGAACGATCTCCTCTACAAAAAGGGGGTTGCCGCCCGCGCGCTCGAGGATCTGGTCGAGAAGCCCTCCTGCGGAGTTTACCCAGCTCTCGCCGAAAAGCGCCGCCAGCAGGCTGCGTCCGTCATCATTGTTGAGCGGCGAAAGCCTGAGCGCTGTGTGACTGACCCGACTAGAGTCGAGCTGGCCGTTGTCCGGCGCCGGACGATGCGTGACCAGCAACATCAACCGCGTGCGTTCCAACCTGTCCATCACGAAACGTAGTGCCTCGAGCGACACGGCGTCGGCCCAGTGCAGGTCTTCGACGACAATTAACAGCGGCGACAACGCAAGCCGCCGTTCGATGATTGTGCGGACTGCGTAGAGAATTTGCCGCCGCAACTGCTCGGGCTCGACATGCTGCAAGGTGGCGTCCGGGTCGCCAAGGCCGAGCACATGGTAGAGCAAAGGCATCAGCCGCTTCGCCTCCTCGCCCTGTAGGCCGAGATCGGTAAGCAAGCCTGCGAGCTTCCCCCGCACTTCGTCCCCACTGTCATTTTGCATCATCCCGGCAGCGCTGCGCACCACTGCGCCCAAGGCGCCAAATGATTGTTCGCCCAGCGGTGAGCAGGTGGCCAGCCGCACGGCGACGTTGCGAAAACGATCATCGTCGCCGACGCGGGCGACGAACTCCTTCACCAGCCGCGATTTCCCGATACCGGCTTCTCCGACGAGGCGGACAAGTTGGGCCGAGCCGCCGCAGGCCTGGTCAAGGCTCGCCAGCATTCTATTGAGCTCCGCACCACGACCTATTATCGGCGCACTGAGGCCAAGCGCCTCGAGCCCACGCGCTGCACGCGGCGCCGCAAGCGGTGCATCCAGTCGATGGACGAGCACACTGCCAGCCTTGCCACGAAACACGACATCACCCAGCGGCTCGTAAGAGAAGGCATGCCGGGTCAGCCTGTGAGTGAGCTCGCCCACCAGCACCTCACCCGGTGCGGCCAGCGATTGCAGGCGTTGCGCCGTATTCACTGTGTCGCCGGTCACCGAATAGGATTTGGCGGTGCCGATGCCCAATCCACCAGTAACGACGGGACCAGTGTTTATGCCGATGTGGAGTAACAGAGGCGAGCCGGAGTGGGGGGTGCTTTCGCCGAGCCGCGCCGTCCGGGCGATCATGTCGAGAGCGGCGCGAAGCGCACGTTCCGGATCGTCCTCATGCGCAACCGGCGCACCGAACAAGGCGAGCAGTGCATCGCCGATGAATTTGTCGACGAAACCACCAAAGTTTCGCACGGCCGCCGTCCATTCCTTGAACAGTTCGTTCTGCAGCGCTTGCATGACCTCGGGGTCGAGCTGCTCGCTGAGTGTCGTGAAGCCGCAAAGGTCGGCGAACAGGACTGTTACCGTCCGGCGATCGGCGTCAGAGACGGGATGCAGCCCATCTTCGCTTTCGATGTTCGGAAGCAGCGACGGAGTTCGAGAAGGCGGCACAACGGTCCGGCTTGGTGTGGGAGCAGGCCGTTCGACGGTTTTTGCGGGCGCACCGACGCTTGCTCCGCATTTCGGACAGAACTCGAAATCAGGTGCGCAGGGGTAGCCGCAACTGGCGCATGGCACGGGCTGGCGCCTGCCACACCTCGGACAGAAAGCGTAACCGCCCTCAACCTCGAAACCGCAGCCCGAGCAGTCCATAGGACGAGACCTCACTAGGGGCCGTGCCGGCGTGATCTCACTACGCACTTCACGGCCAGGGTATTTCACAAGGATGAACCGATAACCGTCGACCAGCAAGCGGCAGCGCAAATGGGCATCGAACGGTCAGTGTGGGTCCGGTGGCAGAGCGCTGCCGATCAAGGCGGAAGCCGTCGTCGAAATCCCGAAAGGCATCAGCGTCAAGGAAGCGGCCGGATCAGACACCAGAGGCTCACCCATAGATCGCCGTCGCTTGGGGTTGCGGACCAGAAAATCAACCTGAAGCGAGGCTCAGCTCGCCTTGATCTCTGCCTGGCCGATCTTGCGCCATCGGGCGTTTTCGCGAACCAGTTTCAGGTCGTCGGTCGTCTCGGCAAGCGTCCGCAAGCGGTATTGCCGGAGCAGGTCCGGGAAGAGCGCCCCTTCCGGTAGGCCGGCAAGCTGCTCGCGGACCGAGATCTTTTCATCGATGACCCGCATGCCCCAGGCATTTTCCCGAACCTGCAGCTCCGCAGCCAGATCGCGCTCTTCCGGCGAGTTTTCATCTAGCGCAGCCAGCAGGATAGAGTGGAAAAGCGCTACATAACCAATCTGTCTCAGGCCGCCCACAACCCGCACGCGCGGCAATATGGCAAGGACGAGGAACATCAGGAACAAGTTCGGCAGCAGCACGCCGTCCAGCAGCGCCTGCCTGAGATGCGGCCGCTCGAACGGGATGGAAAGACCATTCGGCCTGTCAGGCTCGATCAGGTGCCCGTTCTCGAGGACGAGCTTGCGCACGCGCTCCTCGCGGATGCCCCAGAAATAGGCCGTGGCATTGGGCAGGAATCTGCCAAATGGGCTCGATGCGGCCGCTTGCAAGGCACATTCCAGACGCTGGCGCCTTGCGGGCTCAATGAGCAGCCCGGAAAGAAGGCTGCCATCATGTTCTAGATGCCGCGCCACGGCAGCCGCGGCGAGCCGATCATCGATGAAAACCGGCAGGGCCATGCCGGAACGATCCCAATCGGCGACCAGATCCTCGTTGAGGGCTGTCAGCGCATCGGCGGCGGTTCCAAACAGCTTGTCCTGGCTGGCAAGCAGTGTGCCCAGCCAGCGGCTGGCATCCGTTTCGTCGCCCACCGCTTCGAGCGCGCGCTTGTTGAGGGTGACGGGACCGACCACGCAGGCGCTTTTGCGGCACAGTTTGTGGCGCCCCATGCCAAACAGGTTGACCTTGTCGTCACCGACATCGAGCCATCCCGGCCCCTCCCGGCCAATTGTCTCCATGGTCATCGTCGTTCCCATGAAGCTGAAGAAGGCCGAGAGCCCGTTTTCGACCGCGCCGAGCCAGGCAAGCAGGAGGGCATCGAAGGTGATCCGGTCCATCAGAAGCAGGCAGTGCAGGCCGGACTGAATCACCGGTCTGTGCTCGAACTCTTCGAGGGCCTTGCCGATCTCTTCAGGCTGCATGATCACCCCAAGGCGCTGACGCAGGACTTCGCGCAGGATCGAGCGGGCAGCGATCGCCGGGCCCGATGCAGGCCTTGCCACCGGCCGCCACAGATGGCGGGCATAATCGGAAACCGGTGCATTCCAGTTCTGCTCTATGTCACGCACAACTTCCGGGCAGAGCAGCGACAGCACTGCCAGAATTTCCACCGGAGGCGTAGGGGTTGGGTCAAAGACAGCGGTCATTGGTCCCGTCTAGCCACTTGCGGCGCAAACGCCAAGGGAGACCAGACTTGCTGGATGCAGCCGGCCCACACGTAGACTGTCAACTCGATCAAAATGGTGTGAGACGAAATTGACCGTATCCTACGGAGCTCTCCATGAGCAATCACCTGTTCGCCGGCACGAATTGTTAGATTGGCCAAACAGTTAAGGCCAAGCAGCGGATCTCAGAACCGCAGCCGGGCCATGCTCAGCAGGTCGTGGTACTGCCCGTCGGTAAAACCGGCCTTCACATGCCGGCCTTCGACCTCGAAGCCGTGGCTTGTGTAGAGACGGACGGCCGGTTCGTTGTCGGCATAGACGGTCAATTCGACCCGCTTCAGGGCGCGCCAGTTGTCGGCCACGTCAAGCAGCGCGCCAAGTATGGCAGAGCCGATGCCCTTGCCGACAAAGGCATCGTCAAGGCCGATATTGATCTCGCCGATATGCGAACGGCGCGGCGAACCCTGCACGACTAGGCTGCCATGGCCGACGACTTTGCCGTCCAACTCCGCAACGATCCAGGTGGTTTCCTGGCCGGACTTGGCGATGCGCCGCTCCACCTGCTCCACCATCTCGAAGGGCATCCTGAGCGTGCCCCAGCGGAACCCCGGCATGTTGAAGATAGCGCAAAGCGCCTCCGCATCGCTTAGCCGGACGGACCGGAGCTGCGGCTGGATTTTCTCGGAAGATGGCGAGGTCGTGCTGGTCATGGCGCTCCCGGCAAAGCAATCGGCCCGGCACGATGCACCGGACGCCACCTAAAAATCCAGCCGTCTCCGCAACCTATGCCGATTGCGAGCTAAAAACCGGGAGGCGGCGTAGAGTTTGAAGACGCCGCTGACGCCGATCCAGCCGAAAAGGGCGAGCCAGCGCAATGTCCCGGTCGCCGTCCAGTCGATCCGGTGCACCGCAGCGTCGGTGATGACGAGGCCAAGGATGGCAAGCAGGCCAACCAGAAACTGCGCCAAGCCGAGCACCAGCAGTTCCTCGCGCGGCGCGCTTCTCCAGACGAGATACACACCGCCCGCACCGGCGAGGAAGATAGCGCTGTAGACCTGAGCGTGGAAGGCATCGATCGGCCATGGCCAGAAGCCGCTGAATGTCAGGGGAAACAGCAACAGGCCGACTCCATAGAGCCCAAGGATCGCCGATTCCACCGGCATGTAGCCGCGCCATGCAGGGTTTAAGATCACGCCTTTTGCAGAAGGACGGGCCCTGGTCCGCCACAGGAACAGCCCGGATACCGCGACCGAAGCAAGATAGACCAAAAACCAGAGCCAGGGCGCTTTGCGCTCGAAGTTGAAATAGCCGAGATTGATGAACGAAGCCACCGACACGATGACGGTGAAGATGAAGGCCATGACGAGCACGAGCCTGCCGGGCGACCAGCGGTTCCAGACCAGCAACGCCACCATCATGACCATTTCGGCGGTGTAGAAGCCGCCGAGGAAGCGGGCATTGAACGGCGTGACGGCCCAAGGCCAGCGCGGCTTGACCAGCACCGGCGCAAAAAACAGGCCGGCGCCTACGATCAGGACGATGATGACCACCACCGAGAAAAGGCGCAGAGCCGCGGGAAATGGCGGGTTGTCGGATGTCGGCATGGGAGAAAGTCCCAAAGATGAATGCCTCATGGACCCATCATAGTGCCGCTTGCGGCCGGTGAAAATCCGCCCGAATGGAAATTGAGCTGTCACCGGCTTATCCATTCGAATGGCCGTACGGTCCGTTTCGAAGTAAGATGGAGCGCTCGGACCGAAAACCGGTCCGGCCAACACGCCTCTAGGGTGCATTTCCCGGAACCTGCACGATGAACGAAGCTCAGGATCTGTTCTCGCTTCTGCGGCAATCGACCGATGTCGATCTACTGGCAATCGACGCGATCAAGCGAACCATCGAGGAGGGTAACGACCGCGAGCTTTGTCGCATCAATGTGCCAGCCTTCGCCAGCAAGCATGGCCTCGACGAGGAGCGCGCCATAAGCGCCTTTCTCCATGCGGCACGGGTGGGCATCTTCGACATTTCCTGGAATGTTCTATGCCCCGGCTGTGGCGGCGTGCTCGACACCAACGCCACGCTGAAAACCTTGCAGAAGGACGAATACACCTGCGCGCTATGCTCCGAGGGCTATTCGCCGACCCTCGACGAGATGGTCGAGGTGACATTCACCGTCAGCCCCCGCGTGCGCAGGATTGCCGCTCACAATCCACACGAATTGCCGTTGATGGAATATTTTCGCCAGATCTACTGGGCGTCCGGCGTCGATCTGCCGGAAGAGGATTTCGCGAAGAAGATGGAAGCATTCTCGCTGGAGGATATCGAGCTTGCCCCTGGTGAAAAGGCGGTTCTGCCCATACAGCTTCCGTCTGAATTCGTCATCGTCTTCGAGCCGGTCACCCATTCAGTGCAGTTCATCGACGGGAAGGGCGAACCAACAAAAGAGCGCCGAAGCCTCTCTTTGGTGTTCGACCGCGACCATGTCCAGAACCAGACGCTGGAGATGCAACCCGGCCCGTTGCGCATTTCGCTGGAGAACAGGACCGATGCCCGCGTGCTGCCGACGGTCTTCATCGCCGGCCAGGAATTGCATGATTTCCTGGGCAAACGCCGGCCCTTCCTGACCGCCAAGCGCCTGCTCACCAACCAGACTTTTCGCGATCTCTATCGCACGGATACGCTCGACATCAACCAGCGCCTGAAAATCACCAGCCTGACCTTCCTGTTCACCGACCTGCGCGGATCGACCGAGCTTTACGAGCGGGTGGGCGATCTTTCAGCCTTCGATCTCGTGCGCGAGCATTTCCAGGTTCTGCATGAGATCGTCGCGGCGGAGGCAGGCGCGGTGGTGAAGACGATCGGTGATGCGGTGATGGCGACCTTCGCGACGCCTGATCGTGCGATTGCCGCGGCCCTCAGGATGCGCGATGCCATGCGTGAGCTCAACGACAAGAGCGGGCGCGAGGATCTGCTGCTCAAGATCGGAGTCCATGCCGGCCCCTGCATCGCCGTGTCCATGAACGAGCGACAGGACTATTTCGGCCAGACGGTCAACATTGCTTCACGGGTTCAGAACCTTGCCAACGCACAGGCGATCTTCGCCACTCGTGCGGTGGTCGACGACAATCTCACCGCCGATCTGTTGCACAGGAACGCGCTGACGCCCGTGCCCTACGAGGTCTCGCTGCGCGGCATTGAGCGGGAGATAGCAGTCTATACGATCCCCTGAAGACTTGGCCCCTGAAGACTTGGCCCCTGAAGATTTGGCCCCTGAAGATTTGGGTCGTCTCGGCCCCTCAGACGCGCCTGCAGAGGAAATAACGATCGGCGGGCTCCGAAGTCGGCGGCGGGAGGCGTTGCAGCAGCGGGTGATCGAGCGGCGTGCCACTGACCGCGAAGCCGCCGACGCGAAGCAGGCGCGCAATCAGATCGGGAAGCCAGGTAGCGGTCACTGCATCGCGATCGTCATAGCCGGTGCCGATGTCGGCATGAACAAGAGCGGCGTCGATGCCAATGAACTTGCGGGCCGTCTCGCGTATTTCGCCGAGCACGAGGTTTTCAGCTTCGGGAATTGAGCTGGCGTGTGCGCCAACTTCGCGGTCGAACACCACGATCCGGCGCCCGGGCAGGCGCTCGCGCAGATGGTGGAACGTCCGGCCATTGCCGAGGCCGAGCTCGAGCACAAGCCCCTCCATCTTCGCCACCTCGGGGCAGATTTGATTGAGAATGTCGCGCTGTGCGGTCATCCTGCTGATGAAATTATCAAGGCGACTCATATGCGATTTATGTCCTGAACCAGCAGCCCCGATCGAGGCTTGCCGCATATAGAGGCGAACGACAAACCCTGCAATAACCCAACCGGCCGCCGACAAGCGTCATACCGGGTGGAGTCGGCGGCCCGGCGCGCGGCGGAACAGCGATCTCACTTGTAGGGGTCTGCGGCGTCCCGCAAGCCGTCGCCGAGGAAGTTGAACGCCATGATGACGAGAATGACGGGGAGCATCGGCAAAAGCAGCCATGGATAGAAAGCGATGACGCTGACGCTGCGCGCCTCGGTGAGCAGGATGCCCCAGCTGGTTATCGGGGCCCTCAGGCCGAGCCCGAGGAAGCTCAGCGCCGTCTCGCCCAGGATCATGCCGGGGATGGAGATCGTCGCCGTCGCGATCAGATGCGACATGAAGCCGGGAATGAGATGCCGCCCGATGATGCGGCTGCTTCTGGCGCCCATCAATTGCGCGGCCAGAACATAATCCTCCTCGCGCAAGGCTAGAAGCTTTGAACGCACGGCCCGCGCCAGTCCGGTCCAGTCGAGCAGCCCGAGGATGACGGTGATGCCGAAATAGATCAGGATCGGACTCCAGGTTATCGGCATGATCGCCGCCAGAGCCAGCCACAGCGGAATGCTGGGGATCGATTGCAGAACTTCGATTATCCGTTGAACGATCAGGTCGAAGATACCGCCGTGATAGCCGGCCAGTCCGCCGATGACAATGCCGAGCAGGAAGCTGAAACTGATGCCGACGAGGCCGATTGTCAGTGAAATGCGTGCGCCATAGATCATGCGCGAGAGCACATCGCGCCCCAGCCTGTCAGTGCCGGCTAGAAAGAGCTGGCCGTTTTCGGCAGGGCAGACAAAATGCCTGTCACCTTCGATCAAGCCCCAGAACTGATAACTGTCGCCCTTGCAGAAGAAACGGATCCGCTGAACATCATCCTTTTTCTCGATGTAGTTCCGCTTGAGCGTGTCCATATCCAGCGTCATCTGGCGGCCATAGACGAACGGACCGACGAACTGGCCGTCGTGGAACAGGTGCACCCGCTGCGGCGGCGAATAGATGTAGTCCATGTTGCGCGTGTGCAGATTGTAGGGCGCCAGGAACTCGCAGATCAGTATCCCGAAATAAAGCGCCGCCAGGAATATGCCTGATATAACGGCAAGCCGGTGCTTCCGGAATTTCCACCACATCAGCCGCAACTGCGACGCCTGAAAGACTTTCGACTGCTCCGGCGTCATCGCCTCGACCGACTGCAGGTCAAAGGGCGCGGTGGAAACATAGTGCTGCAGTGGAGCACCCGGAGCGGGCAGGGGCGAATGCGTGTTCATTTGGTGCTGCCGCCCTGCAAACGAATTCGTGGATCAAGCAGCGCCAGCGCTAGGTCGGAAATCAGGACACCGATGACCGTCAGGAAGGCGAGGAACATGAGGAACGACCCTGCCAGATACATGTCCTGGCTTTGCAGCGCCTTGATCAGCATCGGCCCGGTCGTTTCCAAAGACAGCACTATCGCGGTGATTTCGGCGCCGGAGATGATGGCCGGCAGGATAGAGCCGATGTCGGAAATGAAGAAATTGAGCGCCATGCGCAGCGGATATTTGACCAGCGCCTTGAACGGATGAAGTCCTTTGGCGCGCGCGGTCACGACATATTGCTTGTGTAGCTCGTCGAGAAGATTGGCGCGCAGCCGCCGGATCATGCTTGCCGTGCCTCCGGTGCCGATGATCAAGACCGGAATCCAGAGATGGGCGAGGATCGACTTCGCCTTGGCCCAGCTCATCGGCTCGCCGAGATATTGCTGGTCCATGAGATGGCCGATGGATGTGCCGAACCAGATGTTGGCGAAATACATCAGGATCAGCGCCAGCATGAAGTTCGGAATCGCAAGGCCGAGAAGGCCGAAGAAAGTCAGGCCGTAGTCGCCCCAGCTGTATTGATGCGTGGCGGAGTACATGCCGATCGGAAAGGCGATGAGCCAGGTGAAGATGATCGTGACGAAGGAAACCAGCACCGTGAGCCACATTCGGTCCCCGACGACATCGCGAACCGGCAGCTCATATTCGAAGGAATAGCCGAAATCGCCGTGTAGCATCCCGCCGACCCAGTAGAAGTAGCGAATGAGCGGTGGCTGGTCGAAACCATATTCCTCGCGCATCATCTCGATGCGGTCGGAATCCACCGCTTCGCCCTGAGCCCGAAGCTCGGCAACATAGCTGTCGAAATAGTCGCCTGGTGGAAGTTCGATGATCGTGAACACCAGTGCCGATATGACCAGCAGCGTTGGAACCATCACGGCAATGCGCCAGACAAGATATCGAAGCACGCTCAGGAGTCTCCAAGCCAGAATGTATCCGGCATGTAGACACCGAAATAGGCGGTCGGGTCGTAGCCGTAGAGAGCCTTGTCAGGCAGATTGCGCAGCCGCGAGGACGCCAGAACCGGCTGATGCGTTCCGTTCACGGTGCCGATGGAAAACACCTGATCGGTGTAGATCGACAGCATCGAGTTCCAGATTTCGGCGCGCTCCGTGGCTTCGGTAGATGCGTTCCAGCGCTTGAGTAAAGCCATCAACTCGACCACAGGCGGAAGATCGGGCGCCTCACCGACCTTGCCATGAGACAAGTAGTGGGCACCCCAGAGCGGCCATTGCAGCTGGTCGTCGATGGTGGGGGCCAGCTGGTACGGGTTCATGTCGGCGGTCGGCACGCCATTGTCGATGCCCGACCACATCGACATCATGACCTGGCCGCCAAGCGCGCGGCTGCGGAAGATATCGCGCTGCGAAGTCCGGATGAACAGGGCGATGCCGATCTTGCGCCAGTGATCGGTGATGAGTTCGAGCGCGTCGGTTTCCAGCGTGCTTTCGCCGGCCGTTTCCACTATGATCTGCGCAGGGCGTCCATCGGGAAGTATCCGCAGGCCGTCATCGTCACGCGTCTGAAGCCCGACCTCGTCGAGCAGGGCGTTGGCCTGGTCTGGATCATGGGCGACCCAGGCTTTCGCGAATTCCGGCCGGTAGAGCGGGCTCTCCGGCAGGACCGTATCGGCACTTTCCTGTGCCAATCCGTAGAACACAGCCATATTGATCTCGCGCCTGTCCACAGCGAGCGAAAGGGCACGGCGCACGCGCACGTCACGAAAAAGGCCACGCCACACCTGATCGGAACAATTCAGATTGGGCAGCAGCGCCAGCCGCGAACCCTGTGTGCGTTTCCAGAGATGCATCTTCACCGGGTAGCGCTTCTCCGCGTCCTTCAGGAAGGAGTAATCGCTGAAGTCAATTCCCATGCATTGCAGGTCGCTCTCGCCCGCACCGGTCTTGGCCGAGATGATCGCCGACGAGCTGACATTCATGACGATCCGGTCAACATAGGGCAGTTGCCGGCCATTCTCGTCCATTCGATGAAAGAACGGGTTGCGCTCGAAGACGAATTGCTCGGCCGGCGGTTTGGTCCGGTTCTGCCAGGGATCGAGCGTCGGCAGTTCCGGGTTCTCCGGGCGATACTGCCGCGACATGCGGATATGCAGGAGCGTCCATTTCTTGGCCCGGTTCTCCTTCATCAGGCCGGCGAGCCGGAATGGATCCTGGTATTTCTTGTGGAACTGCTTGAGATAGGCGGCCGGCAGAACAAGCGATAGCGGCGAAGCAGCAGCGAGCTTGGGCAGGAAGTCGGGATTGGGCGCATTCCAACTATAGCGGACCGTCAACGGATCGACGATCTCGAAGCGTGGCGGCCTGCCGTCCGCCAGCAGGGTCGGGGCAAGCCCGCCCTGCGAAAGCTCATCATTCAGCCAGACATCTTCCCAGCAATAGCGAAAATCCTCCGGCGTCAGCAGGCTACCGTCAGACCATTTATGCCCTTCCCGAATCTTGAAAGTGAAGACGCGATCATCCGCTACGTCGAAACTTTCGAGAATGTCGGGTTGCAAGTTAAGCTTTTCGTCATAGCCGACCAGGCGAGCATATCCGTAGATCGTCATCATCCGGATATCTTTCTGGCTGCCGATGATCGTGCGCAGCGTGCCGCCATACTGGCCGGGCTGCCGGCCCATCGCGGCGAGGTTCAACGCGCGCGGGCTCTTGGGCAAGCGTTCGGCGAGTGCCGGCAGCGCCCTGGCCTTCAGCCGCGGCTGAAGAAATTCCGGCTCCAGATCGCCGGCGCGCGACGTGCCCGGCAGAAATGCCGAAGCCATGAGTCCAAGGACGGTGCGCCGGCTGATCAATGGCGTAACTCGCTGACATCGGCCGTACGCCGGGCCAGCACGAGGTGGCCGCCGCCAAGGTCGAGCGGCGACAGCATGCCCTCGTCGCCTTCGTCGCGGAATTGCGGTCCCCATGCGCTGGTGTCGGATGCGCCGCCGAGCTGCAGCGTCTTGAAATCCATCGGCCTGTCGAGATCGGGGAAAGGTACTGCAGCTACTAGTGAGCGCGTGTAGGGGTGGACCGGTTTCCTAAGCAGAATTTCGCGCGGCGCGAGCTCGACGATACGCCCGCCGCACATCACCGCGATGCGGTCTGCCATGTAGTCCACCACCGCCAGGTTGTGGGATATGAACAGGTAGGTCAGGCCCAGTTCCGTCTGCAGGTCCTTCAGAAGGTTCAGGATTTGCGCCTGGACAGAGACATCGAGTGCCGAAACCGGCTCGTCGCAGATCAGGAGTTCAGGCCCCAGCGCCAACGCGCGCGCGATGCCGATACGCTGACGCTGCCCGCCGGAGAAACTGTGCGGATAACGCTTGATGAAGCGCGGATCGAGCCCGATTGCCTGCATCAGGCTCTTGACCGTGGCGAGTCGGGACGCGGCATTGCCACGTTGATGGATTTCCAGCGGCTCGCTCAAGATGTTCTCCACCGTCATGCGAGGTGAAAGCGACGAAACCGGATCCTGGAAGACCATCTGGATTTTCGCGCGCAGCATGCGCAGGGCGTCTCCCTCGGCTTCCAAGACGTCGATCGGACCATCGCGGCCGTTGAAGATCACAGAGCCGCCGCTAGGGGTGACAGCCCGCATGAGGATCTTGCTGACGGTGGTTTTGCCGCAGCCGCTTTCGCCGACAAGACCCAGGCACTCACCCCGCCTGATATCGAAGCTCACGCCGTCCACGGCGCGAACAGAGGCTTGATGATCTTCGCCGAACCATCCGGACTTGCGGATGGTGAAGGTCTTTGTCAGATCCCTGACCGACAGCAGGATGTCGTCCGGCCCCTTCGATGCCGGCGCCGTCTGCTTGCCGAGCAGGTTCCCGACATTCACCGGCACCTCGCGGAGCGCCTTTAGCCTTTCGCCAGGCTTCAGGTCGAAATGCGGAACGGCTGCCATCAGGCCCTTCAGGTAAGGGTGGCCTGGCCGGCGGAATATCGCCTCCACAGGTCCCGCTTCCATGATCTCGCCCTGGTACATGACCACCACCTCGTCGGCGACATTGGCGACCACGCCAAGGTCGTGCGTGATCAGCAGCATCGCCATGTTCAGCTTCGTCTGAAGCTCGCGCAGCAATTGCAGGATTTGCGCCTGGATGGTGACGTCCAACGCCGTCGTCGGCTCGTCGGCGATCAACAGGGCGGGCCGGCAGATAAGCGCCATGGCGATCATGGCGCGTTGACGCAATCCTCCCGAAAGTTCAAAGGGATACATGTCATAGGCGCGCTTGGGGTTGGGAAAGCCGACAAGGCCGAGCATTTTCTCGGTCCGCGCCTTGCGCTCCACCCGAGCCATGGGCGTATGAATCTGCAGGGATTCGCTGACCTGATTGCCGATCGTGTGCAGCGGCGACAGTGATGTCATCGGCTCCTGAAAGATCTTGCCGATGCGGCTGCCTCTCAACGCCCGGATTTCGGGTCCGTCACGCGGCATCTGCAGGATATCCTGCGTCGTGCCGGGCTTTTCAGGATCGGAAAACAGGATACGGCCGCGAACATGGGCTGTGTTCGGCAAAATGCCCATCACTGCCTGGCTGAGAACCGATTTTCCGGAACCGGACTCGCCCACAAGCGCGGTAACCTTGCCGGGCAGGACGCGAAGATTTGCACGCCTGACGGCATGCAAGGGTCCCCCGATAATGGCAAAAGAGATGCCAACATCCTCGATCCGCAGCAGATCAACACCCGAATTCATTCTCACACCAGCCCCACTCTGGCGGCCTGCCAGGCGGCAGGCCCAAAAAGCGAGACTAGCGTATTGCCAGCCTAGAGCAACTTGGATTCGAAACGGTCGCCAGTTCCCTGGCGGAACCGGCGACCGGACTGCATACCAAGGCGTTCGGATCAGATCGCGGCGGTTACTGGAGCTTCCTCGGGTCGGCCGCCGACAGCCGCGCGGCATCGCGATGAAGCAGCATGACCTGCTCGGCGTCCGATATTCGGTCGTAAATCGGCTCCAGCGCACCGTCTTCATCGAGCGCGAGAGCACCCGACAGATCGGGTGAAAGCACCGTCAGCTTCTGCTTGATGCCCGCCAGTTCCTCCTTGCCGAGCGTCAGCCAGCTGTTGGCGCCGCAATAGCTGGCGAAGTCTTTGCTGGCGAGAACGCTGTGCGGATGTTTCTTGGTCAGGGTCTGGAGGCGCTGGACCTCGTTTACAGCCGAGCCGAAGACAGAGAATGTGAGCCGGTCTGTAAGCCCGACATTGCCAAACATCACATTGCCGACATGCAGGCCGATACCAAACTTTATGTCGCCTAACCCCTGCTCCTTTCTGCGCAGATTGAGATCCATTATGCGCGCGCTAGCCTTGTGCGCTGCCGCAAGAGCAGCCTGGCAAGCGATCTCGGACTGCGAGCGATGCCTTTCGCAAGGGTAGACGGCAATGAAGCCATCACCTATGAAACTCATGATCTGCCCGCCGCTGCGATTGAAAGGTGCGGCAACGGCGTCGAAAAACTGGTTCAGCGTATCGATATAGATTTCGCGGCCGGAGGTTTCGGCAAGCCTTGACGACCCGCGCATATCGGCCATGACCAGTGCGGCCCGGATGGTATCGCCCTCGCCGCGCTTGATCTGGCCGTCCAGCACGCGCCTGCCGGCGTCGCCGCCGAGATAAGTGGTCATCATGTTGTCGGCGAGCTTGGTGAGCACCGCCATCTTGGTTGCGATGGCGAGATGGTTCTGGATGCGCAGCAGCGCCGAAATCATGCTGTCGCTGAAGCCTGCAGCACTGTCGGTGGACCAAGACCCCAGCATGCCCTGACTGGTATTGCCGCTGAAGGGATGCACGAAAGCCATGTAATCGGTGACGCCCATAAGCCTGAGGTCATCGAAAACAGGAAATTCCGACGACACTGACGGGTCGAGCCGGCGCCGCAGATGGTCGAGCTTGTTGCTGAGCAGATGATAGTATGGGCTGGTCAGGAATCTGTCAGAATGAACGCCGTCCTCCTTGCGGAAGCCTTCCACTTCCAGGCCCTGGCCGCGGAGCCAGGTGAAGCCAAGCGCGTCATAAAGCGGATGAAGCATCGAAAAGCTCAAATGCACCCGCTTCAAAGGCAGGCCGGCAGCAGCCAGCCGTTCACAAAAGCCCTTTACCAATGTTTCCAGGTCGTCGCCCGCCAGCGCCGATTGGGTCAGCCAATCGGCAACCCTATCCATGAGAATGGCAGAAATTTCTGCTTGCGCTGTGCTCATGCTATCTCCGAACTCTTGGGCCTCATGTGGCGAGGCTGCCGGCGGGATGCAATCACGATCCTGACAGCGGGCAAAAAATTCGCCGGCTCGGACGCCATCAGGCCTTCACCACCGTCTCTCGGGCTAGCCCGAGGCGGCCAAAAACATTGCGTGTGTCGATGATCAGAGGAGCGTGATCAGCGATCGCCTGATAGTCGATCGCGTCGTGGTCGGTTGCAACGACGACAGCGTCGAAATCCTTCAAGGCCACCTCGGTCAAGTCGACCGAGCGACGCCCCTTGATCGCCATATGCTCCCGTGTGGTCGGGATTTCGGTAACATGCGGATCGTGGAATTCCGCCTTGCCGCCCCATTCCTCGATGAGTTCAATGAGCCGCAATGAGGGGCTTTCGCGGATGTCGGGCACATTCTTCTTATAGGCGAGCCCGATGATGAGAATGCGCGAGCGGCTGAGCGCCTTGCCGTGGCGCCGGTCCAGCGCCTTCGCCAGTTCATCGACCACATGACGCGGCATAGCCGTGTTGATCTCTGCGGCCAGCTCGATGAAGCGGGTCGGCAGTTCGTATTCGCGCGCCTTCCACGTCAGGTAGAAGGGATCGATCGGAACGCAGTGCCCGCCAAGTCCAGGGCCAGGATAGAAAGGCATGTAGCCGAAGGGCTTGGTCTTTGCCGCCTCGATCACCTCCCAGATGTCGATGCCCATCGCACCGAGCACGACCTTCAACTCGTTGACGAGGGCTATGTTGACCGAGCGGAAGATGTTTTCCGTCAGCTTGACCGCCTCGGCGGTCGCCGTGGTGGAAACCGGAACGACGGTCTTGACCACGCCCTGGTAGAAAGCCTGCACGAGCGTCGCCGCTTCAATGCCGTCACCTGCCACGACCTTGGGGATCGTCGCGACTTCAAAGCTGCGGTTGCCGGGATCCTCGCGCTCGGGCGAGAAGCCGAGGAAGAAGTCTATCTTCGACTGCAAGCCGGTCTTTTCCAGTATGGGCTTGATCACGTCGTCGGTGGTGCCAGGATAGGTGGTCGATTCCAGCACGATCAGCTGGCCGAGACGTAAATGCTTCGCGATGGTGTCTGCCGTGTTTCTGACAAAGGAGAGGTCCGGCTCTCGGTGTTTCGTCAGCGGTGTCGGAACGCAGATGATGATGACATCGCAGACGGCCAGTTCGGCAAAATCCGCAGTGGCGCGGAACCGTCCGATCGCCACCTCGCTGGCAAGGGCTGTGGACGTCACCGCCTCAATATAGGACTGACCGTTGTTCAGGCTCTCGACCTTCTGGGCTTCGACGTCGAAGCCGGAAACCGGGAAGCCGGCGCGTGCGATCGCAACCGCCAGCGGCAACCCGACGTAGCCCAGTCCGATCACGCCGACTTGCGCGGCACGCGTCGAAATCCGGTTCAGAAGACTGTCATATGTCGATCGTGAGGCGTCCAAAAATCTGCTTCCCGTCAATTCGGACAGGCTGTCCGCGCCCATGGCGAGGCGCACCATGGTCCCAAGAACCATTGCCGAGGCATATTGCGGAAAATCGGTTTCCGCAAGCCGTCATCAGACCGGCACCTTCGCCTTCAGGCTTGCGGCAGCAATCGCATAGCCGCCGGCGGCGCCATCGATGAAATGAACGTGATCGCGCTGCAGCGGCGATGCGACGAGGCATGTCATCAAGGCCGATTTCTGGCGGTGCAGGCCATAGTTGCAGATGCCCGCCTCTTCCGCCTGTTTCAGCCGGTTCTCGATCCGTTGCAACACATCCGCGTCAACGTCGATGGTCATCTTCAAGCCGTCGTCGAACTTCCGGAAATCCGAATTGCTGGCCACGTCGCGTTTGTAGATCTTCGGATCGAAACTGCCGATCCTCCAGCCATATCTATCCGTAACAGCCGTAAGCGTCATCAGGAACACTACCCACAGTTTCGATAGCCACCGCCATCCTGCGGGTGCCATGGCCCGCG
The DNA here is from genome assembly GCF_003952585.1 of Mesorhizobium sp. M6A.T.Cr.TU.016.01.1.1. Taxonomy (NCBI): domain Bacteria; kingdom Pseudomonadati; phylum Pseudomonadota; class Alphaproteobacteria; order Hyphomicrobiales; family Phyllobacteriaceae; genus Mesorhizobium; species Mesorhizobium sp. M6A.T.Cr.TU.016.01.1.1. The sequence goes on along the minus strand of NZ_CP034452.1, from coordinate 1,064,147 downwards.
CCTCGATATCGAGGCCGGCGGGCAGAAAACTGTAGCTCGGCCCGTTCACCGGCACCGGGTGGCCATCGCGTTCCTGCCTGCCGGCAAGGGCGATGATGTCGGAAGCCAGAAACTGAAAACCGCGCAGGTCGCGCAACGCCCCCGGTACGGCTATGATCGAGACGATTTCGCCATGCCGGGCTTCGATCGGGTTCCAGCGGCAGGAGAGGCCGGTCAGATCCGGCCGCGCGCCGGCCGGCGCAGGATCGATGCGGTAGCGCCCGGCTTTCATCTCGGCTTCCGCCCAACTGCCGCCACCTCCGGCGAACATGGCATAGAAGACCGCTTCGGAGGCCTGGAACCTCGCCACGCGAACGTCGAGGCCTTGCGCTCTTATATCCTTTATCGGCACGATTGCGGCACGCAAGGTCAGATCCAGTTCGTCCGCCACCCATCTCTGGACAGCCGCCAGCGCGTTGCGGATGATCTCCAGCGCCGAGCCAGGAAACGCCACGAGCGCGCCGTCGCCGCCGAAGACAAAGGGAAGATCTTGCCTACCCAGCGCATTGAGCAGCGCCGAAATGACGCTGGCACCGGCCATATTGACGGTTTTATAGCGCCCCGCCTCGATCGCCTTGGTCGAGCCGACGATGTCTGCGGTGGCCAGCGCCCAGCCATCGGGGAGAGGCCGATAGTTATCGATATCGGCAACGCTTTCGAACCTTGCGAAGACCGGCAAAGAAGCGACAAACGGGTCGGACGCGGCAGCTGTTTCCATGAGCATCAGATAGCACATTCCAGTGCTTGAAGGGTGAAGTCGATCATGGTTCGAAATTGACTTGCGCAGGCTTTCCGATGATAGGGTCCGGCGATGCGAATTGCTTTCTACGCGCCGCTGAAGTCACCCAATCATCCCGTTGCCTCCGGCGACCGCCAGATGGCACGGATGCTGGTCAAGGCGCTGGAGTATGTAGGGCATAGCGTCGAACTGGCATCCGAATTGCGCTTGTATCTACGCGAACCGGAGTCGAAGAGTTTCGATGCGCTCAAGACCGAGGCCCGAGAGGAGGCTGCGCGGCTGACCAAGCTTTGGGATCGTGACGGCAAGCCCGATCTCTGGTTCTCCTATCATCCCTATTACAAGGCGCCCGACCTGATCGGGCCCGAGCTGGCGTCGGCCTTTGCTGTCCCCTACGTGACAGCGGAAGCCTCCTATTCGAGGCGGCGCAACGCCGGCTTGTGGGCCGATACGCAAGCGTTGGTGGCGCGAGCCGTCGAACAGGCAGCGCTGAACATCTGCTTCACGCAAAGGGATCGTCAGGGACTGACAGATGCGATTCCCGACGCCGCTCTCGGTATGCTTTCGCCCTTCATCGACACATCGGTATTCCGGGAACTGCCGGCACGGGGTTGTCCGACGCGCCTCGTTACCGTCGCCATGATGCGCCCGGGCGACAAAGTCGAAAGCTATCGCATGCTGGCGCAGGCGCTCGGTCCGATCGGCCACGTGCCCTGGACCATGTCGGTCGTCGGGGATGGGCCTGCCCGTGACGAGGTCAAAGCGCAATTCGCCGGCTTGCCCGCCGACCGTATCGAATGGCTTGGCGCGATTGAGCCAGCCGCCGTGCCGGATGTCCTCTACCGTGGGGGAATTTACGTCTGGCCGGGTTATGGCGAGGCCTATGGCGTTGCCTATCTTGAAGCGCAGGCCGCCGGCCTTCCGGTGGTGGCTCAGGACATCGCCGGCGTGCCGGAGGTCGTGCGGGATGGCCAGACCGGGTTTCTCACCCCGCCGGGCGATGTGGCGGCGTTCGCTTCTGCCATTGAAAGGCTTCTGGCCGGCAACGACGAAAGAACCATCATGGCCGCGGAAGCCAGGCGTTTCATCCTCGAAGAACGTTCCCTCGGTGTTGCAGCGGCGCGTCTGGCCAAACTTCTTGCGAAGATCCCGGTTTCATGACATCCGATCAGATCTGGCAGCCCTTGGTGGAAGAACTGGCGTGCCTGCAACGGGCGGACCGTAAGGCAGAGTTCTGGCTGCGCGACGACGACGCCGTGGATCCGACGCCTGCGCTTGATCGGCTGCTCGACCTTACCGGTAAATTCGCGGTTCCGGTCACTCTGGCCGTCATTCCGGCCCTGACTGATGAGAAGCTTGTCGTCCGGCTTGGCGAGGCGCCGCATGCCACGGTCGCCATCCATGGCTGGGCGCACCGAAATCATGCGCCCGAGCACCAGAAAAAGCAGGAACTCGGCGCGCATCGGCCACGCGAGGCGGTGCTCGATGATCTGGCTCGCGGGCTGACGCACGTAACCGAACTGCACCGCGCACGTGCCGTTCCGATGCTGGTGCCACCTTGGAACAGGATCGACGCCGGCTTGGTATCCGACCTTGGATCGATAGGATTTTCGGCATTGTCGGTCTATGGGCCGCCGAGGCCGGCTTCACTTGCAGTCATCAACAGCAATGTCGACATCATGGATTGGCATGGCACGCGCGGCTGCCGCGATCATGGCCTATTGGTTCAGGCTATCATCGCGCAATTGCAGCATGCAATCGACGGCGGCGAACCGGTCGGCCTGCTCACCCACCATCTCGTGCATGATGAATCGGCCTGGCTCTTCCTCGAACGGCTGTTCACAGTCACCGCACAGACTGAAGCCTGCGCATGGCTTCCGATCAGGACATTGATCGGGCGCAGCGGCGCTAGAGCAATTCCAGGAAAAGTGTGAGCGGTTTTCCCGGGAAAAGCGCGTAGCGCTTTCCCTTGGGAATTGCGTCAAAACAAAGAGGTAGAGCGGTTCGCCGTTTCTGTGAAACGGTGAACCGCTCTAGAGGAAAATAGCTCAGCGCTTTTTGCGCAATGAGACTGGAAATTTGAGCGTCTGGCCATCCCGCGCGGCAAAAGCGCCGGTAAACCTGTCTTTGGCCAGTTTCTCGATCTCGTCCAGGTCCTCGTCGGTCCGCGTCGGATCGTGGTGAAACAGCGCAAGCCCCCGCGCACCGGCCGCCTCACAGAGCTTGACGCCCTGTTGCCATGTCGAGTGCCCGTAACCGCGGCGGCGTTCCATTTCCTCCTCGGTGTAGGTGCAATCGTAAATGACGAGGTCGGCATCTTCGATCAGGGCGAGCACCGCCTGATCGAGTTTGTCCGGCTCGTGCTCAGTGTCTGTGATCACCGCCACGACGCGGCCGCCCCATTCGACTCGGTAGCCTATGCAGCCGCCCGGATGGATAAGACTGCCGGTTCGGACCACCACCCCTTCGCGCGGCCGAAGCACGTCTCCGGATACGAAATCGCGATAGTCGAGGCTTGCCTTGCAGATCTCCAGTTTCACCGGAAACCACGGCGGCCGCATGAACTCATCGACCATCTGCCGGGTCGTCATGTGTCCTGCAAGATGCCCGGACCAAAGCGTAACCTTGGCGCTCCGGTCATAGATCGGCGCAAAAGACGGCAATCCGATGATGTGATCGTAATGGCAATGGGTGAAAAGCAGGTCGAAATCGGTCACGGCCGACGCCTGAAGCGCCCCGCCGGCAGGCCGTAGGCCAGAGCCCGCGTCGAACAGAAGCGTATGCTTACCGCATCGCATCTCAATGCAGATTGTGTTGCCGCCATAGCGAGAGAATTCTGGCCCTGATACCGAAATGCTGCCGCGCACACCCCAAAACCTGACCAGGAAAACGTCGTCGTCCATGCTACCCCTTCGCCCATCTTAGCCAAACAACTGCTGCTATGCGAGACAGGCTTTCTCCGGGCGACCTTCTCAGCAAGAGGACAATGCCATCACGACGGCGAGGATCGAGCGCACGTCTTGGTTATTTGGCGCTTCGTGCGTCGATCAGATCCGCGGTCGTATGGCTTAGGCGATCGGCAAGAACCCGCAATATCTCGATGGTCATTTCCGGGAACTCCCTCATAAGCCTCAGGAAATGATCCTTACGGATTCTCAAGACTTCCAGCGGACTTGCCGCTCTGACGGTGGCAGTGCGGGAGCTGTTGCACAATATGGCGATCTCGCCAACAATCGAATTTGACTCCAGTTCGGCAACTTTTATCGGTCCGCTGTCGGAATCGACCAGAATATCTGCCCTGCCTGAAAGGATGACATAGGCGGCGTCTCCCTCGTCGCCCTGCCGGAAAAGGATCTGGCCGGCGCTGTAGCTCACACGATCGGATGTGAACGCAAGCAGCTTGAGCTTTGTCGGCTCGATGGCAGCGAACAAGGGAACGCGTTGCAGCATTCCAACTTCATCCTTGAGCAGCATTGTCGCAAACCTTCCCAATTCGCGTTTGCCAGACTAGACCAACGGACGCCCAGATGGAATCAATTCTGTTTCCGGGATGGCGAGACGAACCACTCCGAATGGTAGCGAACCCGGATCAGGTGCAAACCTCAATCCCTTGACCTTGCAACAAGTTCCCACCGGCAGAATGATCCCATCGGAATGTCCAAAGCTCTATGACAGCAGTTCCTTGAAGATACCGTTCCCTGCCAAAAGTGTCTCGTGTGTTCCGTCTTCCACCAAACGACCCGAGTCGAAGACGACAACGCGATCGAACATCATCGCCATTGCCGGATTCGTCACGACCCACACAATTGCCGGCGAATGGCCGTCGCGTCTGGCTTCCTCGAGCACGTTTCGCAGCACCTTATCCTGCATGCGCTGGTCGAGCGCCGACAGCGGCCGGTTGAGAATGAGAAAATCGGGACGCTTGATCAGGGCCCGGGCAACATCGAGCTTCTGTCGCTGTCCACCGGTCAGCCGCCTGCCACCGGAGCCGACGTTGAAGTCCAGGCCGACATCCAGAAGTTCGTCATAAAGCCCCAGTTCGTCAAGGATGTCATAGACGATAGACCGTATACGGTCCGGCGCGTCGGGATGGTTGGTGCCCACACGCCCGAACAGGACATTGTCCATGACGGTAGCCGCGGCAATGTATTTGGCAGGATCATATCGTTCGACTGCATTTTGCAGCTCGGGCGGCAGGTTTTCATAGAACTGGTTGCGTGCAGCGACGATCTTGCTCATGAGCTCGTCGCTCAGCAGGCCGAAGCGGTGCCGGGGCTCGATATAGTTAAAGCTCAAGGTGATGATCATGGCGCGGTCGTTCTCCGAAACCGCCTCGTAGGGACGGTTTTTGAGCCGTTGCAGCAAGCTTTCGTAGGCGGGTATCTCCTCGGCGCTCATGAAGGCGAGCTGCTGGAAGAACTGGTGATCGGGCGGCAGGTCGGCGAACAGCTCGATCGCCTGTTCGGCGATCTCCATGCCCATTTCGTAGAACGTGCGGTCGAGGCCGGCTTGCTTCAGCACAGAAGCAAAATAGGGATTGGCCGCCAGAGCCCTGTCGGCCAGTTCGGGGCCGGCGGCAGCGCCGAAGAGCAGGTTTTGGCCGATCGTTGCTTCCTTGTTGTACGCGCCCGGTTCGAAAGGAGCCACCAGTCCGCTCAGCCCTTCGTGTTCCAGCCGGGTTCGCAGCGCCGCACGCAGTTCGACGATCCGCCTGGCAAGCTCCGTGTGACGCGTGAGGTCGGCCGAAGAGCGCAAGCCAAGATCCAGAATGTCGCGCGACAGAACAACCGCGTCGAGCACCCGGCGCACGGCTTCAAAGAGGTCGTGCGGGCCGGTAGCGCCAGCGGAAGCATAGTTGATCCAGTCGCTGTGGATATCAAGCTCCGGATTGCCCGACCGACGCGCCTCGTCGATGTTCCAGCGGCGCTGGTCTGCCGCAGCACCCTCATAAGTCACCGATGTCAGCGGCGCGTGCTTTAACCCGTAGAGCAGGTTATCGCGGAGGCTTGCCTGGAACAGGAAAACATCCGACGAGGCATAGGACATGCGCCGGCCGGTCACTGCTTCGGGGAGTTCAAGCAGGTCGTCGGCGCCCGAAGCGACCCTTCCGCTGTCCGGCCGATTCAGCCGCGCGAAGGCTTCTGCTAGCGCCTCCGCTCCACCTGTTGTGGTGCTGACCAGCGCCACCGTCTCACCCGGCTTGACCTGGAGGGAGATATGATCGAGGAGCATTGCACCGCCATCGTCTGCCATGGACAGATTGATGGCCGACAGGGGGTTGGTCATCGGAGCGGGATCGTTGATCGTCAATGCCCCGATTGTCGGCGCAATGAGACCCTCGGCGGTAAACTGTTCAACGACCTGCTGATATTTGACCTGGACATCCTGCCGCGCCTGATCCCAATCGATCAGTTCTTTCATCGGTCCGGGCAGGTCCTTGTAGGCGCCGATCACGGCCACGAGCTGGCCGACGTCCAACCGGCCCTGGATGACCAGGTACCCGCCGATCATGTAGAACAAAAAGGGCGTGACCTGCGCGAGAAAATTGTTGAGGAACTTCACCATGAATTTCCATTGGTAAAGATCGAAACGGATTTTAAAGATAAGCCCGAGCCGGGCAGCTATGTCGGCCCGCTCGTAGTTTGATGTGTCGTGGACGTGCACCGCGCCGATGCCGTCGACGATTTCGCCAACCCGGCCCGAAAGCGCGCGCGCCGTCAACTGCCGCTCGCGCCCGAGCACGATCAGCCGCCGCCGCATTCGCGGGATGAGCACGATCTGGATCCCCACGATCACGGCCGCTATCATTCCCAACCAGACGTTCTGGACCATGATGAACAGCATGGCCGTCAGCGCTTGGCCGCCGAGCAGCACCGGCTGCACGAAGGCATCGCCGATGAAGCCGCCCAGCGGCTCCACCTCGTCCTTCACCATGGTCGCCACTTCGGCGGATTTCACCCGCTTGAAGTAAACCGGCGGAAACCGCAGCACACGATCGACCAGATCGAAACGGATACGCCGCAGCATGCGTTCGCCGAGGCGGCCCTTGTAGGTGTTGATGTAGAGTTTGAACAGGCCGTTGATGATGACTAGCAAGAGAAACACAACGCTCAGCGCAAACAGCGTCTCCTTGCGGTCGAGCTGAAAACCGGAGAAGAACTGGACCTCTCCGATGAACGGCAAGTTATAGTGTAGCCTCATGAATGGCTGGGTCGCGCCCGGTTGCTCGAAGCCGCCACCTTGGATCGGGCCGTTGACGATCAGCTTCGGCAGGTCGAAGGACATGAAATACGGGATCATCGAAAGCACGACGATCATCAATATCCAGAGTTGCTGCTTCTTGGTGTGCGTCCAGATATAGCGGGCTAGGCTGGGTTCCATATGCGGCTGTGGACCCTTCAGTTGGAAAGATGCAGGATGTAAAAGCACCTGCTGGCGAATAGCATATCGGCGATTTCTTCGTCGCCAGCGGCAAGCTCGAAGCTGCAGTGCACGGAGATTGTCCTGCGCTCAACGATGGACGGAACCTGCGAGGCGGCGCGATCCAGTTCCGGCGCATGGTCGATGACAACGACGTGGGAATTGGCGATCAGCGAAGACTGCAGCTGGCCGAACGGTTCGCGGCTTCCGTAGGGTTTTGGCGAATAGCCGAGCGGCACGAGGCCCCGGCTGCGCGGCTGGTGCTGCCAGATGGACGCCGCTGCTCCGGACAGATGCAACAGGCTCTCTCCGGCACCGGGCAATGGCGAAGCAGCTTGCAGCATAATCACATCCGCGAATCAACAGCCTTGCGCGAGGCAAGATTGCGTTGTGTCGCCCGAAATCCCAACATACAAGGCGAATATGATGGATGTCACGCAACCACGCAATGCCGGCATGGACTGGCACGAGCAAGCCTTGGACCTCACGCGGGGAATTGCTGCCTATGTCAACTGCCCTCTCGTGGCAGGGCTGGCGCGCGTCGTTACCAAGCATCCGAAGGCCGATATCGCCAACGCCTTCAACCACAAGCAGGTCGCCTGCAAGATGTGGGCGCTCGATAGGCTGTTCGAAAGCTGCGGCGGCCGGTTCGAGCGTATATGGGTTCTGGGTGGATGGTACGGCATATTGCCGGCAATGCTTTTCAACGACGCCCGCTTCGATATCGCGGCGGTCGATAGCATCGACATCGATCCCGAAGTCGCTCCGGTCGCCCGGACCCTCAACCGGGAAGCAGGCGACCGGTTCCGGGCGCTGACGGCAGATATGTACGCACTCGACTATGCGGCCGGGCGACCCGACCTGACGGTCAATACGAGCTGCGAACACATAGCCGATCTGCGCGCTTGGCTTGCTCTGCTTCCGCGGGGCATGAATGTGCTGCTGCAATCGAACGATTATTTCAGCGAGCCAACGCACATCAGCTGCGTGGCCTCACTTGCAGCCTTCGAAGCAATGGCGGCGCTACGGGAGGTGCGGTTCTCCGGCGAACTACCGACAAAAAATTATACGCGCTTCATGCTTATCGGAACTGTTTAATGCATTTCGTCCGCGTAGCGGTTTTGGGACAATGACGTGGATAAAAATAAGGACTTGAAGCGCGTCGCACGAACCTCGCCAGACGCGCGTTAGAATCCATCGTCTGTTTGATCATATACTTTTCCGAAACCGGGCCTCACTTTTAGGGACCAGGTTCGATACCGCTCACGCAGGATTTGCGCCGAGTGACGCGCGCCTTCCAGATCGAGACGATGCGCGGATGGCGTCGGTCCCACAAGCGCCTGTTCGATCGCTTGCGCCAAACCTTCAGGCGTCAGGTCATTTTCCATCAGCACCGTTGCAAGACCGAGTTCTTCGAGCATCAGGGCGCGAACCGTCTGTTCGGTTTCCCCGCCGGCTGCAAATGGAACGAGCAGGGAGCGACAACCCGCGCGCAGGACATCGCAGACCGTGTTGTAACCCGCCTGCGAGGCTGACAGGCGGGCGCCGGTCAGCAGGCTGGCGAAATCCTCGCGGAACCGGAAGATGGACAGGCCCGGCGTGGCATCGTGTGCGATCGCGTCAAACTCGTCTTTCGGCAGGTTTGGGCCGGTGATCAAACACCATTTCCAACCGTTGTTAGCATTCCGCGCCGCTGCGATGGTGGAGCTGACAAGGCTCTTTCCGGCAGCCCCGCCGCCAACCGACACCAGAACGTCGAAGCGCTCGGAGGTCGCGGGCGCTGGCGGCGCGGCAACGAGCCCTGTGTAGGTGACCTCGGTCCTGATCGCCCCAGCCAGTGGAAATGTCTTGTCGATGGTTGCGAAAGCCGGATCGCCGTGGACCATGACAAGGTCGAAATGCCTGTTGATGAGATCGACCGTTTCCTCGTTTCGGCCCGGCTTGACGCGCTCCTGAAGGATATCACGGACGGACGTCGCCAGCAGCGGTCTGGGCGATGTCGCGTCGATGGCCTCGATCAGCGGCAAGAGTTCGAAACGCATCTGCCGGCGTCCAAATGGAAACGCCTCGACAATGACAATATCAGGCCTGCAATCCCGGAATGCCTGCAGCAGCAGCTCCGAACGCCATTTCTTGAAATCATCATCGATGGGTTTGCCCTGCAGGTCGACGAGTCCGGAAAATCCTTCATCACCGGAGGTGACAGGTGGCAGGGTTACAGATTTTACACCCCGTCCCGGAAACCCCGCGATCGGCGCCCCGCCGGTCACGACGGTTACGTCAAACCCGTCATCGACCAGAGCCGCCGCAATGCGGCTGGCGCGCGCGAGATGGCCGATGCCGAGCAGGTGCTGGACATAGAAGAAAGCGCGCAGCCGCTTCATTCGGCGGCCCGCCACTCCCGCTCGAACAGTTCCTTGAGCTGTCCAATGCTTGCCATATGATCGAAATTGCCGCGCACGCGCCGCTCCGCGGCCTCGCCGAGGCGGGCGCGCAGCACGGGATCACGGATCAGGCGCTCCAGCGCCTGTGCCAGGGCAATTGGGTTTTCCGTCGGAACCAGCAGCCCGGTTTCATCCGGCGATAAGAGCTCCGGCACGCCGGAAATATCGGTCGACACGCAGGCAAGCCTCTGGCTGGCCGCCTCCACCAGAACATTCGGCAGACCGTCCCGGTCGCCATTTGCGGTGATCCTGCAGGCCAGGGCGAAGATGTCGGCGCCTCGGTAGTGCTCAAGCACCTCCTCCTGCGCAAGCGCGCCTTTCCAAGAGACGCGACCATCCAGTCCGAGCTTTTGCGCCAGCGCCTTGAGCCGTTCCAGTTCCTCGCCACCGCCGATATGCTCGAAACGCCACGCCAAATCACCAGGCAAGAGGGCGAGGGCCTCCAGCAAGGTATCGTAACCTTTCTTTTCAACGGCGCGCCCGACACTCAAAACGATAACCGGTTCGTCCGGCGCCGAGCCATCATGCTGTTTTCGCGCCTCGCCGAAACTGCCGAAGCGATCAAGGTCGAGCCCATGATAGCTCAGATGCACAGAGGAGCTGCCGTTAGCGAGTTTTTTCAGACGGTCGAAGCCGGTTTTCGTGCAAGTGACTGTCCAGCGCGCCGAGGAAAGCTTGCCGGCCAGATCCCAGTCCGCCGAAGTCCAGATGTCCTTGGCATGGGCCGAGCAGCTCCAGGGCAGTCCACGAAGCTGGCTGGCATAGCGCGTCACCGATGCCGGCGTATGCGCGAAATGTGCATGCAGCCAGCCCGCGCCTTCCGGCCATTCGGCCGCCAGCACGAGCGCTTGCCCGAAGCGGCGCGCGCGATTGCGCGTAAAGTCGCGGGGGATATCGCTAGCCAGCGATCCGAGCGCGCGCCAGAAGCCCGGCCACAGCATACAGGCAAACAGCGAGCGAACCACGCGCAGCGGCTCTTCATGCAGATATTCCGGCAGATAGTGGACGAGCGCTTTGATCTCGTCATGCACGGGGTGGCGTTTTGAGTCGGTCGGCCGCCTGAGCGCGACGAGTATCAGGTCGAACCCCGCACGCTCCAGACCGAGCAGTTCCTGCGCGATGAAGGTTTCCGACAGCCGTGGATAGCCCTTCAGAACCACGACGATCTTGCGATGTTGCAACTCAGTTCATGCCTTCAATGACCGAAAGGTGATGGCCGGCCCGCCGGTCGAGCAGTTCCGCGACGATTTCGGAAATATGAGGCAGCCCTTCCAGCGTCAGATGCGGATTGCTCTGCGATGGGCGGGGCCGCTCCGGCAGCACCTTCAGTGCATTGGCAAACCGCTGGGAATCCTCGGCTTCTTCCGGCAAAAGCATCTCGATAAGGCCGAGTTCGGCTGCGCGCCGTGCGCGGATCAGTTGTTCCTCGCGGGGCGTGACGCGCGGCACGATCAGCGCCGGCTTGTCGAAAGATAGTATCTCGCAATAGGTGTTGTAACCGCCCATCGCCACTACCGCCTTGGCGCCGGCAATCAGGTCTTCCATGCGGTTGTCGAACTCGATCATCTTGATGTAGGGGATCTTGCACCCCTTCTTGAGCAGCTTGTTGCGCTTGCGCGCCGGCATGTAAGGCCCAAGCACGATCAGCGCCCTATGCTGCAATTGCGGATCCTGGTGATAGGCATCGATGACGTCGTGGATCAGGTCGGCGCCGTCACCGCCGCCACCGGTGGTAACGAGGATATAGTCGCCCTCGGGCCGGTGGCCGGGCAACTCGTTCCGCTGCAGGCTCCGTTGCAGGAACCCGACGAACCTCATCTTTGCCCTGATAGCCGGCGGCACATCCAAGCCAGTCAACGGATCGTAGAAATCCGGCGGACCATAGGCCCAGACCTTGTCGTAGAACAGGCCTATCTTGCGCATCACATCTTTGCGTGCCCACTCCGCTTCGAGCAGATGCGGCGCGTCCATCACCTCGCGCAGGCCAAGCACGAGCGTGGTGCCCCGCGTCTTGAGGTAGGACAGAGTGTCCTCAATCTCACCGCGCAGGCCGAGCGGTTCCTTGTCGACGATGAAGATATCCGGCCGGAAGGTCTCGGCGGTGTGGCGGATGATCGACTGGCGCATCCTTAGCGTCTCATGCAGATCGATATCCTTTTCCAGCGAGGTGTATTCGCCGTTGCGCAACTTGATGACGCTGGGGATCTTCACGAAGTCGACACGGGCGCGGTAGTCGAAGGCGCCAGCGATAGTCGCACCCGAAATGATAAGCACCTGAAGTCCGCGGAAATCCTCGACCAGCGAATGCGCGATTGTCCGGCAGCGCTGCAAGTGGCCGAGCCCGAACGTGTCGTGGCTGTACATGAGAATTCGAGCGTTTTGTACGTGATGGGTCATTGCTGAACGTCTTCTAGAATTCTCGCCTTGAGGACCGTAGGCGACCCCGCTTCGAAACCATCCTCGCGGGTCATCCACCGACCTGTTTGAAACATGAGGCCGCAATTTTCAATTTGTACTACCCAGGAGGTCCAAGGATGCCGCTCTTTTTGATCGTGTCTTCAAGCTGATCGTCGTCCGCTATACGACGTTCGACAATGTCGTCCAAGCTCATTAATCACCTCAAAGTTCGGGCTATTCAAGCCGCCGCGTGACAGCGCCTCGCGGCCGAAAGTGGCGCAAGCTATCACCAACTCGAAGGTATTCTGTGGAATGCCTGTTGGATAGGCTTTCTGATTGCCTGAGCCCGAAACTAGATGGAATGGCGAATATCGCCTCGGCAGGAGCGGGCCTAGATTCCGTATTATTGTCTTGGGGATGGATCGAAGGGAAACCCGGTGTCCCAAAGTTCGGCAGAAGCCATCCCTCTTGATTCCAATAAGCCCCGGTCTCTCCGAACTCCATTGGTTTCGGAGCGGTGAAGACGAATTCCGCTATCCTGCCAATATACCTAATTGCTTGATCGGCATACGAAACGACAAGGTCGCCGGGCGTCGCACGGCGCATATTGTTGTAGAACTCACTTCGCGCGCCATTGCTCTCGGTCTTGGGGGACCAAAGGTGCTGCCCATCAATCTCTTGATGGGCGGTCTGATTATGAATCACCCACCAGAACTGAGCCATCTATCACCCAGGCTAGCCGGAAATTCGGCAGGAATCGAGTGGATGCCAGCGCTCACAGCACACCGCCTGCAGTAGGATCTGTGCAACACCGGTTGCTTGTCGATCGCGATGGCTTCTGGCTAATGCGTTAGCTGGGGCGGTGACGGTGCTTTTCGAGACGGCTTGGGCGCTGCGTCGAACGCCGAAAGGTGCAAAAAAATCGGCCGATTGGCCCCGATAGTTGGCGAAATCTCAAAATATCTTTTTGTGGCGATTTTCCCTTTAAAATCAAGAGCGTAATTTTTTGTCAATGAGTTATATGCTGTTTGAACAATCGAATGGGAATGAGGGAGCGCGAATCTGGAATCCAGAAGATTGAGCTGGCCGCGTCGATCTCGATCAGTACATTGTCAGTCCGCACTGCTGGCTCCGGCATCTCGCTAAGCCGTTTTTCCTTTCTAAGAGGTTTTCTCTGGATCGAGCACTTTCCCTGTCGATCTCGGCCGCTTATTCCTGGCGCTGCCAAATCTGCGAACGACCCAGCAATGACACGCCTATGTAGCCGCGCACGTTTAGCTTCTTGCCGCCATCGGTCACGTAGATCTTGCTGCTATAGGTTTTGCCATTATCCGGATCGAGGATTTGGCCGCCGGTAAATCCGGCGCCATCCTTTTTCAGGCCGGACAGGATCACCAGGCCGACGACGGGCGCATTCTTGAGCGCGCCTTCGCACTTCGTACAGGTCGGGCTTTCGTTCGGGGCTAGGAAGACTTTCTCGATCTTGCCCTGCAAGCTCACATTCGCTTCCGTGATGCGGATCAGCGCCCTTGGTTTGCCGCTGACGTCGTCGACGTTCCTCCACAAACCGACTGGCGAGGCATTGTCCGCCCTCGCTGCCGAGGACGCGAGCGCGGCGACCACGGTGAGCGCGATAACGGCAGATTGTTTCAGAATACGCATTGCGATGTTCTCCGAGAGGATAAGGTGCTGCCGTCGAGTTGGGATGGCTGCCGCGCAGGCGCGGCGCTCCGATGGGCTCATGGGTGGCTTGAGGCGGCGATCGCGGGATAGTCGGTATAGCCGGCGGAGCCGCCGCCATAGAGCGTCGCCGGGTTGAACTCCGCCAGCGGCGCGCGCGTCCTCAGCCGTTCCACAAGGTCAGGATTGGCGATGAACGGGCGCCCGAAGGCGAACAGGTCCGCCTTGCCGTCGGCGAGCTGCGACGCAGCGAGGTCAAGGTCATAGCCGTTGTTGGCGATATAGGTGTTGTTGAAGCGCCGGCGGAGCGACCCGAAGTCGAACGGCGCGACATCGCGCGGTCCGCCCGTGGCGCCCTCGACGACATGGATGTAGACGATGCCCAAGGCGTCGAGTTGATCGACGATATAGTCGAACTGCGCCTGGGGGGCGCCGCTCGAGACGCCGTTGGCGGGCGAGATGGGCGAAATCCGGATGCCGGTACGCTCAGCGCCGATCTCCTCGACCACCGCAGCCGTAACGTCCAGCATCAGCCGGGCGCGGTTCTCGACCGATCCGCCATAAGCATCCGTGCGGACATTGGCGCCGTCCTTGGCGAATTGGTCCAGCAGATAGCCGTTGGCGCCGTGAATCTCGACGCCATCGAAGCCGGCCTCAATGGCGTTCGCGGCTGCTTGCCGGAAATCGTTGACGATCCCCGCAAGCTCGTCGAGCGCCAGCGCTCGGGGCTCCGAAACCTCGACGAAGCCGTTGTTCACGAACGTCTTGGTCGCGGCCCGGATCGCCGAGGGCGCGACGGGCGCGGCGCCATGCTCCTGAAGGTCGACGTGCGAGACGCGGCCGACATGCCAGAGCTGCAGGAAGATCCGGCCACCCTTGGTGTGCACGGCGTCGGTGACCTTGCGCCAGCCGTCGATCTGCGCCTGGGAGTAGATGCCGGGCGTGTCCTGGTAGCCCTGTCCCTGCTGCGAGATCTGCGTAGCCTCGGAAATCAGCAGGCCGGCCGACGCGCGCTGGCCGTAATACTCCGCGGCGAGATCGCGTGGAACGAAGCCTGGGCCAGCGCGATTGCGCGTCAGGGGCGCCATGACGATACGATTGGAGAGGGTCAGCGAGCCGAGAGTATAGGGCTCAAACAGCGTTTTGCTTGTCATAGGTCACCTTTGTTTTGTCCCCGCCGCGGCGGGGTCGTTTATCGAAGTGGCTGCGTTGGTGCTCAGGCGACCGTGCGGTACCGCTCGGCGGGATGTTCGTTCCGATAGTTCGGAAGCATGGCCTGGCGCGCGGCCTGAAGCGCGTCCCACTGCCCGGCATCGGGAAGCGGCGGAATAGTCACCGGTTCGCGGCGGTCGAAGCCGACCAGCGCCGCATCAACCAGATCGCCCACCTCCATCACGTTGGAAAGCGTGTTGATGTCGGCGCCGACGTGGTCCCAGATCTCCGTTCGCGTCGTGGCGGGAAGCACGGCTTGGACGTAGACACCCTTCGGCGCGAGCTCGAGGCTGAGCCCCTGCGACAGAAACAGCACGAAGGCTTTGGTTGCGCCGTAGACCGTCATGCCGAACTCCGGCGCCAGGCCGACCACGGAGCCGATGTTGACGATCGCTCCTTCGCCGGCCTTCGCAAGACGCGGGGCCATGGCGCTGGCAAGTCGCAAAAGTGCGGTCGTGTTGAGCGCAACGAGCCGCGCGACGTCGTCGGTGCCCTGCTCGATGAAGCTTCCGCCGATGGCCGTTCCGGCATTGTTGACGAGGATCCCGATGCGGGCGTCATCGCGCAGCCTCGTCTCCACCGTTGCAAGCTCGGTAGGCAGCGTAAGATCAGCCTGGATGATGTCGATCGCCACGCCATTTTCCTGACGCAGACGGGTCCCCAGAGCCTCCATTCGTGCCATGTCACGGGCAACCAGCACGAGGTCGTGCCCGCGGCGCGCGAAGCGCTCGGCATAGGCGGCTCCGATGCCGGTGGAGGCGCCGGTAATGAGGACTGACGGGATGGTGGTCATGGCATTGCTCTTTTCTCTGATGGAACCTATATTCATGACGATCATCATGATTGAAGTTAAATATGATAGCCATCATGTAAATGTCAACAGGGGTCCGGCGGAGAATTTGAAATGAAGGTCAGTCGAGAACAGATGGCGGAGAACCGTCGCCGAATTCTGGATGTCGCCAGCCGGCTGTTTCGCGACAAGGGGTTCGATGCAGTCAGCGTGGCGGAGGTGATGAAAGCCGCCGGGCTCACCCATGGCGGCTTCTATGGCCATTTCAGTTCGAAGGACGACCTGATCGCGCAGACCCTTGCCCATGTCCTCGCCCTGGACGCAGGTGGAGAGGGCGATCTTCGCGCATATGTCGATGCCTATCTTTCGCCCCGTCATCGCGATAATGCCGCCGGTGGTTGCCCAACGGCGGGCCTTGTTGCGGCCATCCGCCATCAGACCCCGGCTGCACGCTCGGCCATGACCGAAGGCCTTCGCTCGCAGATCGACCGTATCGGCAAGGCGCTCCCGGAGTTTGATGCGGCAGACAGACGCCGCGTGGCGATCGGAAGCTGGGCGGCGATGGTAGGAGCAGTGATTATCGCTCGGGCGATCGACGATCCCACGCTTTCGGATGAGGTGCTGGAACAGACACGTGCCTGGATCAATGCCGGGCTTGGTCAACAGTTTGCCTCTGCATGAAGCCGGGAGCCCTTAGTGTCGCCGCCACGGCCTGGCAGGCATAGCGAGCGACACGGACCTCACGAATGGGGCCTTCCATCCGCACTCCAAAAGACAGCGCTGGTTCTACGCGCCGCAGCCGGCAAGGCCGGCACCGACGCGCCGAGCAGGCCCACAGGTCGATCAGAGCGCGCTTCGAGAGATCGACAGAATGTCCTGGCTCCCGAGCGGCCGGGGTTGTTGTCGATCAGGCGCTTTATGGCAAAGGCCTCCTCGGCCCAGATCGGCAAATCTTGCCCCTGTGCGCCATGGCGCGACAGACGCATTTCGATGCCGAGCGCCTGGCAATAGTCCATGGCGCTCGTCAGAATGTCGTTGGCACGCGCACCGGCGCCGAGGCCCAGCATAGAGGCGACGCCAGCAGTCTTGTCTGGGCAGGCAGACGCGTTGAAGGCCAGCACGTGCGGGAAGATGATGGCGTTGGCCAGCCCATGGGGAAGCTTGAGCCGCGTGCCCAGAGGATAGGCCAAAGCATGGCCACCGGCGGTATTGACCGGCCCAAGCACACCCCACCGTAGTAAGAGGTCAGCATCATCCCGGCCCGCGCTTCGGTATCCGCCCCGTCGGCGACGGCGCGCCAGGTAGCGGCCCACCAGGTCGATGCCGAGGCGGGCATAGCCGTCGATCAGCGGATGAGCCTTGATATTGGTGTAGGTGCTGTCGTCATGCGGCAAGAAATGTGGGCGAGATGACTGTGCGCCAAGGAGTTCAGAAGGATCTTGTCGCGATGATCATGGGTGTCACTGAAACAGCGTCATCCAGAAATCATGCTGCTTTGTGAAAGTGGATTGGCGCGGTCGATGGAAAGTCGATCGATGAGTTCCTCCACTTTCCCGAGGCTGAAGATATCCTCAAGCGCCAAATAAGCAGCGCCAAAAAGCGCACTGTCCTTCTGCGGATTGGCAAGTACGATCTGCAACTCGCGCGTGGCAAGTGGAAGGCATCGCTGGTAGACAAGCTCGCGGATACCCGACAGCAGAAACTCTCCACCCTTGGCGAGTGTGCCGCCCACCACGATCAGGCTTGGGTTGAGAATACTGACGACATCGGAGGCGACTTCCCCGATCACCCGCCCAGCGCTGCGCAGCAGCATCAGGGCTTCCGGCTTCTGCATTTCGACAAGCGATATGACATCACGGGCGTTCTCCGCCTGGAAGCCTTTGCTCGAGAGGTCCCGGGCAATCGCCCAGCCACCGGCGCGGGCTTCGACACAACCGAGCTTGCCACAGCGGCACAAAGGCGCGTTCTCGGAATTGAACTGGATATGGCCGATGTCGCCGGCCGCGCCCTGAGCGCCACGAAAGATCCTGCCGCCTGCGATAATGCCGCTGCCGATACCCGTTCCCGCTTTGATGAAGAACATGTCATCCACATGCGGGAAATTCTGGCGATGCTCGTGGATCGCCATCAGGTTAACGTCATTTTCGACATAGATTGGCACATCGAAGCGACGGCGCAGCCAGCCTATGATGTCGAATTCATCCCACCCGTGAAGGACCGAAGGACCGACGACGCGACCGCGTTTGAAATCGACCGGCGTGGGCATGCTGAGGCTGACTCCAAAAAGGGAGCCGTGGCTGGTTCGGGCCTTCGCTGCCAGGGCGTCGAACCCATCGGCAATCTGCTCAAGGGAAGCCGCCGGTCCGTCCGACGCGTTGAACGGTATTGTACTTTGCGAGACAATCGCGGGTTCGAGGTCCATGGCGGCGAGATGGATGTAGGCTTCGCCAATATTGGCGACGAGAAAGAAACCCGCCCGTTCATTGATCCCAAGCACGCGCGTCGGCCTCCCGCCACTCGGCATGGTGCGCGCCGTCTCGCGGATCAGGCCCGAGTCAATCAGCGCATTCAGGCGCTGGGTGACAGTCACTCGCGACAATCCCGACGCGTCGAGCAACGCCGACCGAGACGTGGCAGCACCGGTAGCAATAAGCGAGAGAATTTCACCGCTGTTCGCAAGGGCGGGATGCTCCGCCGTACCATTTGTCCTGGCCATTCCGCTCTTCCCTGTTTGCCCGAGATTTAGCCACAAACCCAAGGGAGATAAAGGCTTGTCCGCAAGAAAGCCTTGTATATTTTGAATAAAAATATACAATACTACGTTGACTTATAGACATATCTATGGCTAAGAGGACGCCTTCTGGGAGAACCAACAAACTTGCGTGGCTGACCCGCGCTGTTCCGACGTTTCTACGTCACTCGATCAAACGGGCCCTCACATGTTGTCAGCGCAGAAGGACTTCGCCCACCCGGATCTCCTGGCGAACGCCATTCGCGCGCTGTCAGTGGATGCAGTCGAGAACGCCACCAATCCCGTCTGGCCTGACCGTGATCGCGTCGTGCTCAGCAATGGCCACGGCTCGATGCTGCTCCAGGCAGTCGAGCAGGCGAGATGACCGCAACCTACGTCATCGGACTGGACTACGGCACCGGGTCAGCCCGCGGCGTTCTGCTTGACGCCGCAACCGGCGAGCAGATCGGCAGCCACACGCATGCCTATCGCCATGACGTCATGACGCAAAGCCTTCTTGACGGCACGCCCTTGCAGCGGTCATGGGCGTTGCAGAACGCCGCCGACTATCTCGATGCGGCGGAAGAAATTCTAGGTGTGTTGGGGCGCGGACGGGTCATCGAGTCGATCGGGCTGGGCTTCTCGGCAAGCTCCCCGATGCCGACCACCACCGAGGGCACAGCCCTCTCCGAACTTCATCCTGGCGAGCCCCATGCCTATGTAAAACTGTGGAAGCATCGCGCCGCGCAGCCCTACGCGGACGCGATCAACCGTGTCGGCGGATCCTTCCTGCGCAATTTCGGCGGCAAGCTTTCCGGGGAATGGCTGCTTCCAAAGGCCGCCCAGATCGCGGGCGAAGCACCGCACATATGGAGCGCGGCCGGCCGGTTTATCGAGTCCGGCGATTGGCTTGTCTGGCAGCTGACCGGCCGCGAAGTGCGAAGTCTGGGATTTGCAGCCTACAAGGCCCAGTATTCCGAGACTGAAGGCTATCCGCAGGGCATCGTGCCCGGCCTGTCCGAAAAGCTCTCGGTGCCGCACCGTATTGGCACGCCGGCTGGAAGCCTGTCTGAGGCATGGCGGGCGCGCACCGGAGTCGGCGGTCGCGCGATCGTCGCGGTGGCGGTCATTGATTCACACGTCGTGCTGCCCGCGGTTGGGGCCGTGTCGTCCGGCTGTCTCGTCGGTGCGCTCGGGACTTCGGCTGTCTATCTCTTGTTGAACGAACAGTTCCGTCCTTTGCCGCCCGGCATTGAAGGCGTGGCCAAGGATGGATCGGTTCGTGATCTCTGGTGCTACGAGGCCGGGCAGGCCGGGTTCGGCGACACGCTCGCCTGGTTCGTGAAGGCCTTTCCGCGTGGTGCCGACGAAGCAGAAAGTTTCCGTGTCTACAATCGCGAGGCGGCCGGGCTCGAACCCGGCGCTAACCATCTCGTAGCGCTCGACTGGTGGAACGGCAACCGCGTGCCGCTCGCGGATTCAGACCTCAGCGGCATGCTTGTCGGCCTCACCACCGAGACCACGGGCGTCGGCATCTACCGCGCACTGATCGAGTCACTGTGTTTTGGCGCTCGCACGGTGGTCGACCTCTTCGAGGCCGGCGATTTTGCTATCAACCGCGTGATCCTGACGAGCGGGCTGGCTCAGAACAATCCATTGCTGGTGCAGATCATGGCCGACGTGCTGGGGCGTGTCGTAGAGGTTCCAAGCATTACCCATGCAACGGCCGTCGGCGCGGCGGTCCATGGTGCGGTCGCGGCCGAACTGGTGAACGGTTTCGCCGAGGGCACGGCCCGGTTCGGCGCGCGCACCTTCACGCCCTATCGGCCCCGTCGCGAAAGCGCG
Source organism: Mesorhizobium sp. M6A.T.Cr.TU.016.01.1.1 (assembly GCF_003952585.1). Classification (NCBI taxonomy): domain Bacteria; kingdom Pseudomonadati; phylum Pseudomonadota; class Alphaproteobacteria; order Hyphomicrobiales; family Phyllobacteriaceae; genus Mesorhizobium; species Mesorhizobium sp. M6A.T.Cr.TU.016.01.1.1. The sequence goes on along the minus strand of NZ_CP034452.1, from coordinate 1,043,850 downwards.
GCCGCCTACCGGTCTCTCTACAAGAATTATCGGCAGCTCAGCGACAGCCAGGCCGTGCGCAAGGCCATGCACGATCTGAACAGGGCGGCGTCTCTCGACCGGCCGGCGGAAGAAACGAAATCGGTGGCCTGAAAGGACGATTGCCACCCGTCGATTTCTGTTGCGGAATCGCATCCTCGTCATGCAGAGCGCGCCCTGAGGCGCGGCTAACACCTACAATAATGTATAAAAACATACATAATTATGGATATAATGTTTGACGGTATGCAAAACGTATGCGTTACTCAGTGGGCCTTTGGGAGAAGGGTTCAACAACTCGGGAGGAGTTTCATGTCCACTTTGCCTATGTCGACCGGCACCAAATCCGGAACCGTCGTGAGATCAACCGTTGCGGGCCTTGTGTTCTTCGGGACTGCCTTTGCAGTGACCGCCCATGCCTCGGCCGAGGAAGTCATTGTTGGCCTCGTCACCAAGACGGAGGTCAACCCGTTCTTTGTAAAAATGCGTCAGGCTGCCGAAGAGGCGGCCAAGGCCAAGGGCGTCAAGTTGATCGCCCGCGCCGGCAAGTTCGACGGCGACAATGAAGGCCAGGTCACTGCGATCGAGGATCTGATCAGCGCGGGCGCCAAAGGCATATTGGTGACGCCGAACAATTCGACCGGCATGCTGGGTGTCATCAAGAAGGCGCGCGATGCAGGGGTCCTCGTGATCGCGCTCGATACCGCGACCGAGCCGGCCGATGCCGTCGACGCGACGTTTGCCACGGACAATTTCGAGGCCGGCGTGGAGCAGGGCGCCTATGCCCGCAAGGCGCTCGGCGACAAGAAGCCGGTGCTTGCCATGCTCGATGGAACGCCTGGCGGCACGGTCGATACGTTTCGGCACAATGGATATCTGAAGGGCTTCGGGCTCGCCGAAGGTGATCCGGCTATTGCCGGCTCGGCCATTACCAACGGTGCGCAGGACAAGGGCCAGGTCGGCATGGAAAACCTGCTCTCGAAGAATGGCGAGATCAATGCCGTCTACACCATCAACGAGCCAGCCGCCGCCGGCGCCTACGCGGCGTTGAAATCCTTCGGCAAAGAGGCCGATGTCATGCTGACCTCGATCGACGGCGGCTGTGCCGGCGTTCGCGACGTCAAAGCCGGCAAGATCGCCGCGACCGTCATGCAGTTCCCCTACAAGATGGCGGCCATGGGTGTCGATGCGGTCGTGGACTATGCGACCAACGGCAAGAAGCCGAGTGGGTTCGTCAATACGGGGTCGTTCCTGATCACCGACAAGCCGGTTGAAGGGATTGACTCCAAAAATACCGAATGGGGCCTCAAGAACTGCTGGGGCGACTGATTTCTGAATCCTCCCGGCGGGACCATGCTGGACAGGCCGTCGACAAGGCGGTGTATCTGTATCGGCATGGTCCCGTTCGTTTCCGGCCCAACCCTTGAGGTCGGGAAACGTGGCGACCGTTCCAGAGGGCGAGGGCACTATGAATTCGGCATCAGCATTCTCTTTCGGCAGGATGTCCAAGATTGCCGCGAGGTTCGTCGGCACGCCATCGGTTGGTCCACTGCTTGTACTGCTCGCTTTCGGCCTGATCTTTTCCCTGACCAATCCGCGTTTTCTCGCCACACAAAACCTGTCGATCATTCTCCAGCAGACGGTGATCATCGGTACCTTGGCCATTGGCCAAACCTTGATCATCCTGACGGCCGGCATCGACCTCGCAGTGGGGGCGATATGCGTATTGGGCACCATCCTTGCCGGAAAACTGGCCAACAGCGGCTATGATCCGATTGCGGCCATGGGCTTGGCCGTTCTCGCCTGCTCGGCGGCCGGTGTCGCGGCTGGAAGCCTGATCAGCGGTCTGCGCCTGCCGCCCTTCATCGTGACGCTCGGTATATTGGGCATCATCACCGCCGCGCTCAGGCTGATTTCGGCGGGCGGGGCATTTCCGGTCACCGACGAATTTCTCGGCTGGACGGGAAACACCGTCCGCCTGAACGGCTTCATCGTCACCTACGGCGTCATCATCATGCTCCTCCTCTATGGAATGGTCTGGTTCCTTCTCAACCAGACCCAATGGGGGCGACATGTCTACGCGGTCGGCAACAATCCGGAAGCAGCCAGGCTTGTCGGCATACCGGTCGGCCGACTTCTCCTCTCGGTCTACGTCCTTGCGGCGTTCATTTATGGGATCGCGGCCTGGCTGGCGCTCGGCCGGATCCCCAACGCCGACCCCAATGCCTTGCAGACCGCCAATCTCGATTCCATCACCGCCGTCGTCATCGGCGGCACCAGCCTGTTCGGTGGCCGGGGCGGATTGATCGGCACACTGATAGGCGCGCTGATCGTCGGCGTCCTGCGCAACGGGCTGACGCTCGCCGGCATTGATCCGCTCTGGCAGGATCTGGTCACAGGCATTCTCGTGATCGTGGCGGTCGCGCTAGATCAATTGACCAGAGGGAGGCGGTGATGACGCCTGTCGAGCCGAGAGAGCCGGTGGCGACCGCTCCAGTTGGCGTCGTCCTCGAAGCGCGCAACGTGATCAAACGCTACGGGCACATCACCGCTCTCGACGGTGTCGATTTCGAACTGCGCTCCGGCGAAATCCTGGCGGTCGTCGGCGACAACGGCGCTGGAAAGAGCTCGCTGATCAAGGCGCTGACCGGAGCGATCGTCCCTGACAACGGCGACATCCTGCTGGACGGCCAACCCGTCCACTTCAAGGGTCCGCTGGACGCACGCAAGCTGGGCATCGAGACGGTCTACCAGGATCTCGCCGTTGCGGCCGCGCTCGATATCGCCAGCAATCTGTTTCTGGGTCGGGAACGCCGCCGCCCCGGATTCCTCGGCAATGTCCTGCGCATGCTCGACAAGAAGGGCATGCGAGCAGAGGCAGAACGCAGCATGGCGGAACTGAAATTCCGCCTGCCGTCGATCGGCAGCGCCGTGGAAGCGCTGTCAGGCGGTCAGCGTCAGGGCGTCGCTGTTGCCAGAGCGGCACTATTCGCCAAGAAGCTTGCGATCATGGATGAGCCCACAGCAGCACTCGGCGTGCGGGAAACTGGCCAGGTTCTCGACCTGATCCAGGCAATCCGGCAGCGTGGACTGCCGGTAGTCCTGATCAGCCACAACATGCCGAACGTCTTCGAAATCGCCGACCGCATCCACATCATGCGGCTCGGCAAACGTGCGGCCGTGGTCAGTCCGAAAACCCACACCATGGCCGATGTCGTCGCCATCATGACCGGCGCGGCGAAGTTCGAAGAACCGGCAGCATCAGCTTCTCGGTAGGACCGCCGTCATAGGTCTCATCGGCAGGTATAGCCGCCATCGATGGGTAGCGACACGCCGGTGATCATCGAGGCCGTATCGCTGAGCAGGAACACGATCGGGCCGGCGATTTCGTCCTCTGTTGCCCACCGGCCGAGCGGCATCTGCTTCAGGAACGGTTCGGCGACATGCGGCTGGCTCCAGTGGCCGGATGAGATTGGTGTCATGACGACCGTTGGATTAACGCTATTGACCCGAATTCCGTATTTGCCCAACTCCAAGGCCGAACAGCGCGTGATGTTTTCGAGCGCCGCCTTCGAGGAGCCGTAGGAAATGTGCCCCTCGAGCGCGACCAGCGCTGCCTGGCTGGAGACGTTGACGATCGCGCCGCCCTTGCCGATGCGCACCATTTGCTGCGTTGCATATTTGGTGACCAACAACGCGCCACGCGCATTGATGGTGATGGCCTTGTCGAAAATCGCGATGTCGGTGTCCATGGGCGTTGCGATCTCGCCGCCGAAACCGCCGCAATTGACCACTCCCCAGAGTTCGAGGCCTTCCAGGGCAGTTCGGATATCGTCTTCCGAGGCAAGGTCGAAGGTCACGGTGCGGCAACCCGTCTCCTTGGCGATGGCATCAAGCGCTTCGCGGGAGCGTCCGGCAGCAATCACGTCGGCGTTCGCCCGCGCCAGGTGCCGAACGGTGGCGCCGCCGATGCCGCCGCTGCCGCCCGTCACCAGAATCTTTCTTCCCTGAAAATCCGTCATGATTTACTCTTAGCCCCTGTTTGAAGTTTTAAGCTTGTGTCGCGGCAGCCCGATCAGTTGACACGCTCCTTGAGCAGGACGCGTTCCGCATGCGCGGCGGCTGCATTGGAAATTCTGTCTCCGGCCTCGTTGAAAAGGTGGCAGACGTCAGCCGGCAGCGTGATTGCGATGCGTTCGCCCGCCCGCACGATCCGGCCGCGGCTGTCACGAATGATCAGGCTTTCCTCGCGTTCATTGGCATGTATGAATGTGTCGCTGCCAAGCAGTTCGACCATGGAAGCCTGCACGACATGGGCATCGGCCTGTCCGTGGCCCGCAAGCACGACATGTTCCGGCCGAATGCCCAGCGTAACGCGATCGCCGGGCTCGACATGCCGCTCGACCGGAATGTCTAGTACCGGTCCCCAGGAAAGAGCCACGGTCACGACCATCTCGCGAATGGCAGCAACCTTGCCGTTCAGGAAATTCATCGCCGGCGAACCAATGAATCCGGCAACGAACAAATTGGCTGGCCGATGGTAAAGCTCGAGCGGTGTGCCGACCTGTTCGATGCGCCCGCCATTCATCACCACGATGCGGTCGGCAAGCGTCATGGCTTCCACCTGATCGTGCGTGACGTAGACCATGGTGGATGCCAGTTCAGCCTTCAGCCGCGCGATCTCCACCCGCATGCCGACACGCAATGCCGCGTCGAGATTGGAAAGTGGCTCATCGAGCAAGAAGAGTTTCGGCTTGCGCGTCATGGCGCGGCCGATCGCGACACGCTGGCGCTGTCCGCCGGAAAGCTCTCGCGGCTTGCGCTTGAGATAGGAACCGAGCCGCAGTTTCTCGGCAGCACGCCTTACGCGTTCAACGATTTCGGCGGCGGGCGTCCGTGCGATCTTCAGGCCGAAACCGATGTTGCGGCCGACATCCATGTGCGGATAGAGCGCGTAGGACTGGAACACCATGGCCACGCCTCTTGCCGGTGGCTCGGCACCGCTCATATCCGCGCCATCGATCAGGATACGGCCGGAGCTGATCGGCTCCAGCCCGGCGATGATCCGAAGCAGTGTGGACTTGCCGCAGCCCGACGGTCCCACCAGGACGCAGAACTCGCCGTCCTCGATTGTCAGCGACAGTTCCGGAATGACGATCGTATTGCCGAAGGCCTTGGTGACTTTGTCGATCGAAAGCGTTGCCATGGGTCTAGCCTTTGACCGCACCGGCGAGCAGGCCCCGCACGAAGGCGCGCTGCACCAGCACATAGAGGAGGATGAGGGGAAGTGCGATGAGCGTAAGGATTGCGAAGAGGGCGCCGGGATTGGCCATATAGAGGCCGGAGTACTGCATGGGCACGATGGTGAGCGTCTTCATCTCGCTCTTAGTGAGAACGATGAGGGCGAGGAAGAACTCGTTCCACGTCACGATGAACTGCCAGATCGTGACGAAGACCAGGGCCGGCCGCACTAGCGGCAAGGCCACGTGCCAATAGGTTTGCCAGGCGTTGCAGCCATCGACACGCGCCGCCTCGAAGAGTTCGCGCGGGGCGTCCTCCATGAAGGACTTGAGGATAACCATGGCAAACGGCACGCCGAGCGCCGCATAGGGCAGGATGAGTCCGATATAGGTGTTCACCCAGCCGAAGTTCTGGAGGAGGATGGCGAGCGGCAGGACCATGGAGGCGAGCGGAACCATCAGGGTCGTCAGCAGCGTTGTGTAGAGAAAGATCGAGCCCTTCAGCCTCAGGATCGCGCAGGCGAAGGCGAACAGCGAGGAGACCGCGACCACGATCACCACTGTCGCAACCGTGATGATCAGGCTGTTCAGAAAAATGGCCCCCAGCGGATTGTCGCGAACGACGGTGACGAAGTTGTCGAAGGTCACTGGCCAGCTGAAGAGCTCTGCGTCGAAGGCCTGTGCCGGGGTGCGCAGCCCGATCGACAGCATGTAGATCTGGGGCACCATCCAGAAGCCGAGCACGATGAAGAGGACGGCATGGATGAGCATGCCGCGGATTCGGAGGCGGGTGAGGGGCATCATCACGGATGCTGCCTTGCCGCGGGCGTCAGGCGGGCGCCCAGCGCTGCGATCTGGATCAGCGAGAGGGTGAGCGCGATGACCAGCACGATGACGGAGAGCGCGGCCCCACTGCCTGTGTCGCCCAGCACGAAGCTCTGCTTGAAGATGAATGTGCCGAAGACCTCGCTGGCCCGGTTCGGTCCGCCGCCGGTCATCAGGTGCACGATGGGGAAGGTCTGCAATGTGCCGATAACGCCCAGGAGCAGCAGGGATTTCGTTGCAGGGGCAAGCATCGGCACGATCACATGCACGGCAAGCCGCCAGCCCTTCGCTCCGTCTATGCGGGCGGCATCGAGCACTTCGCTGGGCAGGTTGGCGATGCCGGCGATGTACATGAGCATCGAGAAGCCGGTCCATTGCCAGATGTTGACGATGATCAGCGCATAGATCGCCGTCTCCGGGTCGCCGATCGGTGACGTCGCCATGACGATGCCGACACGCTTCAGATACTCCTGGGCAATGCCATAGTAGGGCGCGTAAATTTGCACCCAAACCAGGCTGATGACCGAAACCGAGGTCACCACCGGCAGGAAGAACATGGTGCGAAAGAAGCCGCGAAGGGCATGCGTATGGCGCTCGATGAAATAGGCGAGCAGCCCGCCGATCAGCATCTGCACCGGTATGGTGATGACGCCCCACAGAAACATGTTGCGCACCACGGTCCAGAAGGTCGGATCGCCGAGAACCGTCCTGTAGTTGGCAAGCCCGGCAAAGACCGCTCCGGCGCTTGTGCCGACATAGAGGCTCTGCCCGGCGACCCAGAGAATCGGATAGGCGATGAAGACGACAAACAGAAGCGTCGCCGGAAGCACGAAAAGATAGAGCCGCGAAGCTCTGGATGCCGATCGCCGCCCGACCTCCGCGATGGTGGATCCGGCTCGCATAGCTTCTGTGCTCATGATGCTTGCCATTTCAGAATGAAAGCGACCGGGCGCGTCTGCGCCCGGTCGTTCGTCCCAGGTTACTTTGCAGCAAGTGCCTTCTCGGTCGCCGCCTGCACGGTGGCGAGCGCTGCTTCCGGCTCGATGCTGCCAGCCGAGACGCCGGCAAGCGCATTGTCGAGCGCCTCGGCGACTGCCGGCGAGGCAAAGCGCTGGTTTTCCGCCTTGGGCAGGTCTGCCATGAAGCGGGCTGACATCTCCTTCACGTTATCGGTAATGTCGCCCTTCGGCGAATAGCCCTCGAACGCCGGGAGGTCGTTGAGGTCATTCAACGCCTCCTGCAGGCCAACACCATTGGTGAGTTCGGCAAGGAAGGTCCAGGCTGCAGGATTCTTGCCACCGTTTTTGGTCAGGCCGTAGCCGATGTCGATGCCGCCGATGGGCGGGCTCGCGGGATTACCGTCCTTGACAGGGGGGAGATAGAAGAAGTCGAAGCCGTCCATGTTCTGGACAAACTCGGACAGTGGGGGAGGGAACTTGCTTTCCTGCATCCACCAGGAGCCGAGCGCCATCATCCCGACCCTGCCCTGTGCAAAGAGCTGAGCGCCCGTCGGATAGGCATGCGCCCCAAGCGCTCCCTGTTGGAAGATGCCGTCGTCGAAAAGGCCTTTCCAGGCCTTCATCGCCTCGACGAGTTCCGGTGCTGTCCAGGGCGTTTCGCCCGCCTGGGCCTTGTCGACGATGCCCGGCGAGAACTGGTTGGCGAGCATGAGGAAAACGTTCTCGTTCTGCCAGCCGTCGGCCGCGCCCTGGAACATCGGAATATAGCCGTTATCGGTCAGCGCCTTGGCCGCAGCTTTCAACTCGTCATAGGTCTTTGGTGCCGAAAGATTGAGCTTTTCGAAGACCTTGCGGTTGTACCAGATGCACAGAACCTGGGATTCCTGGGGGATGATATAATAATTTTCGTCGCCCTTCGGATTGCCCATCAGCATCTGCTTGCGGTTGACCGGGAAGATCTTTTCCGCCCACTTGTCGCCCCACTGCTTGGCGGCGCGCTCGTTCACCGCTTCAAGATTTTCGCGATATTGTTGGGTGAGCGATCCTGGCTGCAGGCCGATCACGTCAGGCAGGCTCCCGGACGCCGCCGCCGCCTTCAGGGCCGTGATGTATTCAGGCGAATAGTTGTAATAGGTATATTTCACCTTGACGTCCGGATGTGCCTTCTCGAAGGCGGCGATGGACTTGTTCATCGTGCTCTGCACGAACCATGACCAGACGGTCACCTCTTTCTGCTCGGCATTCGCCGAAGCAGAAAGAGCGGCGGCGAGGATCGTCGTCGCAAGAAACAGCATCTTCCTCATAGTATTCCTCCCTTTTTCTACCACATAGTACGCGTCGCGAGCCTCCTACTCGCGGGCGCAGTGACCCATTGGAGGGTCGCTTTCCTAACCGACAGCGGTTTGCATGCGCCGCTCATCAGTTCCGGCGTCAGGCGGCCTTGGCGGCTGCGACCGTCAACACGTCTTCCGTGATCACCCGGTCGTCCGCGAGCGGGCGGTTTGGCGTCAGGCCGAGCTTCTGCAGGTCGCCGTGATAGGCGCGCACGGCTTCCTCCGGGCCAATTGCGCCGTCGGCAACCGCCCGCATCAAAACGATGAGGTGAAGCGGCGCCTCGGCGAGGTTGATCTTGCGGCCGAAGAGCGCCAGGCGAGCACCGTAACGCTGCGACTGGGCGACTAGCTCGAACGTGTCGCGGGTGGTGCCAGCCCCGCCGCCGAGCACGCCGACGATCAACTCGGAATCGAAATTGGCGAGTTCTTCCATCGCCTTCGGCCCATTATATGGCGTCTTCAGGAACAGCGGACGCTCGGCCTTCGGCACGCTCGCCAATGACTTGATGATGTTGTCGTTGACGAATTCGCCGATTTGCTCAGTGCTGAGACCGATATCGACGCTTGGATTGAAGACCTCGTAGAAATATTTGAAGTTGGTGCGGGCCGCCTCGGCACGGAACTCGGCAAAGGCCTTCAACGTGCGGATGTCGAGTTCGACATCGTTGCTGAAGGAAACCGAATAGAGGGCAAGGTCCGTGCCGCGCGTCGGATAGTTGGCGACAGCGCGCGAAAGATTGGCATCGCGGAAGGGCACCGACGGCTTCTGGGTATAGACGCCGTGGCGCACGGCGCCCCAGCACATCGTTTCCAGATTGCCGCGGATCGCCGGTTTCATCTCACTGCCGAAGAAGGCGCCACGCTCGTCGAGAAGATCAAGGTTGGACTGCGACACCAGCATGATGTCGACGATGTCCTGTTTGATGATCTCCTCGATCTGGGCGATGAATTCCTGGCGGCTGCGGCGGCGCGGCGGCTTGACCGAATAGTCGAAGCCTGTAGCGGTCACGCCGGCGCCGACGTCGCTGTCCTTGGCATCGGCAATGACGAAATCGGTCGGCTTGTAGCGGCCGGCGCGAATGTTCGCCAGCTTCCTGTCGAGTCTCGTGACCATAGTGTTCCTCGGTGGATATGTTGTGCGGCTCTGCTGCCGCGCTCTTCCTTCGTCGTTCCAACATCATAGGCAGATATTTCTCACAATCTGTCAATAGCTACCTAAATCTTTCTAAATCGCGTATTTGGAGCGACGTGGCGCCGCGCCAATCTCATTCATCTGCCATAAGTTGGGCTTTGCCTAGAATTAACGTGTTGTTTTCATTATAAAATATTCAGAAGCCCCAATGAATGGCGCACTCTGAGCATTTGCACGAATTGCGTGCTGCGATGCCCATGAGCCGGCTCCGCAACGCCATTTCTGCGCAATTCCGGCGCGAAACTACAGAATTGCATTGACGCTGTGGAAGATAATGATAGCAATTGGCAGTGTCGGCAGAGGTGAGGAGGAGCGCGGCCGTGAGTGATGGTTTCGTCGCATCGTGCGCAGAACGCTATCGCGCCCTGATCGATCCGCGGTCCGGTTCGCTTGGCGCGGATGCCCTTGCGTCGGCGGGCCTGTTCCTGTGCGGCATCAGCGCATGTATCGATGCGCGGGTCGAGATGCACGACATGCAGCCGCTTCTGGGCGCACCGAACGGCAGCCCTGCGGCGCAACTCGCCGATCTTCTTCTTTCGCGTGCCGCGCGCGGGGTGGGCGGCGAGGTGCGGTTCGACTGGCCGGAAGGCCCGGCGTGGCTGCGCGAGCGCTTGCCGCTGCGCTATGCACCGGGCGGAACCGGTCCTCAGGCGGCTTGGGTGCTAGGGCAACTTGGGGTACGCTCCCTGGTCGCCATCGAGGATCGTCACGCGGCAATGCTGCGGTTGGTACCGGCCGGCGTTCTGCTGGCGGAAAGCGGGGCGCTCAAGACGGCGGCTGCTTTGTCGCCAACTGGTCCGCACATTCCGGAAATCTTCATCTTCGAATTCACCGCCGGCCGCGCGATCGGTGCCGTCGTGCCGACCCGCTCCTCACGTGTCATCGTCCGCTTCTGCGACCGCGGAATTCAGCATGACGAGGATTTCGAGACCATGTCGCGCCGGCTGGCACCGTCAGCCGCAGCCGGGCTCCTTTCCGGGCTGAACGATGAGGCGGTGGAGAATGTCGGCGCCGCCAGCCGGCACGTCTTCGCTCTCAGCCGCGACTGGAAGGCAGCCGGCCTCAAGACGATCCATTTCGAGCTGGCGGGCTATGCCACGCTGCAGGCAGTCGAGGAGCTTTTTTCCCATGCCCGCGGTGCGATCACCTCGCTCGGAATGAGCCATTCCGAACTGCTCGCCATGAGCCCGTCCGCCCACCATCCCATGGAGGCTCTTGTGGCGCTAGGCGAGCGTCTCGATCTTGAGCGGGTGTGCGTGCATGCCGATACATGGGCCGCCGCCGCAACCTTGAACGATCCAAAGGAAGAGGAACGCGCACTAATGGCAGGCTGCGCTATCGCCAGCGCCAGGGCGGCGAATGGAGAACCCGCACGAACCATCGCGATCGCACCGACGGCCGAATTCCATCCACTTCCTTTCGAAACGCCAGTCCGCAAGGGACGCTGGACCTTCGTTGCCTGCGCTTCTCCCTACTTTGAGAAGCCAGTGACGACGCTCGGCCTGGGTGACAGCTTCACCGCAGGCTGTCTGCTCATCCTCGGACAACACCGCCACGCCGACGCCGGTCCCGCACTCCAACGCGCCTGAAGGACAAATTCCATGTTTCTCGAACGGTTCCGACTTGACGGTAAAACTGCCTTCATCACCGGCGGCGGCCGCGGCATCGGTCTGTCGACGGCCGAAGCGCTCGCGGAGGCTGGCGCACGGGTTACCATATCGGACATGGATCCTCAGGTGTTGGAGGCGGGGCGTGACGAGCTAAAGCGGAAGGGCCACCAGGTCGAAGCGGTACAGCTCGACGTAACCGATTCCAAGGCCGTTGCCGCAGCCGCTCGATCTGCCAATGAGCGTCACGGCGCGGTCGATATCCTGATCGCCAATGCGGGGATCGCCTGGCCCGACACAGGCGGGGAGGATATGAGCGACGACGTATGGCTGAAGGTGATCGACGTCGACCTGAATGGCGCCTATTGGTCATGCCGGGAATTCGCAAGACCCATGCTCGAACGTGGCCGTGGCGCGATCGTCACGCTGGGTTCCATGTCCGGATTGATTTCCAACAAGCCGCAGCGTCAGGTGCACTACAACACCGCAAAGGCCGCCGTTCACCACATGACGCGCAGCCTTGCCGGAGAATGGGCCGAGCGCGGCGTGAGGATAAACTGTGTCGCGCCGACCTATGTCGATACTGTCATGTCGCGCGGCGGCTTCACTGACAACAAGCTGATGCCGGTGTGGATGGAGATGACGCCGATGAAGCGCGTTGCGCGCCCCGACGAGATTGCCGCTTCCATCCTCTTCCTTGCCTCGGATGCTGCGAGCGCTATGACCGGCGCGGTTGTGGTTGTGGATTGCGGCTATACGATTTGGTAGAGATTGAACGATCTGGCCTGAAATCCGTCGACCTCGCCGTCGGCTACCGAGCGGGTGAAGCATGGACTCTCCAAGCAGACGCGTCGAGATGCTTCCCGCCAAGCGGCGGGCTCTCATCCTGGAGCACCTGCGGGTCAGCGGGGCGGCCAGCATCCAGGAGCTCGCCGACACGATTGGCGGATCGCAATCAACGGTAAGGCGCGATCTCGAACACCTGGTGGAAAAGGGGTATCTCGAACGCACCCACGGTGGCGCACATTTGCTGCAGCCGATGCGCGCCACCTTCGAACGCGAGATGACCGTCAATGCGGAACTGCAGCACGCCGAGAAGGTAGCGATCGGGCGCGAGGCCGCGCAGCGGCTGAGTGCTCGCGACAGCGTCATCTTCGACAGTTCCTCGACCGTCATGGAGGTGGTGCGCGCCGCCGCCGAGCGGGATTTGCCGCTGACCGTGGTGACGAACAGTCTCCAGATCGCCGATTTCGCGGCCGACATCAAATCCTGGCGCATCATCCTGCCAGGCGGCACTGTCCGTCCTGGCTATCGGCACCTTGCCGGTGAGCCGGGCGAGAGTTTCATCAGAACGCTTCATGCCGACCTCTGCATGACCGGCGCTTCGGCCGTCACGGGCACGCTGCTGACGGAAACCTCGCTCGAGGTGGCGTCGCTCAAGCGCGCCATGATCTCTTCCGCCCGCAAGACGATCCTGCTCGTCGACAGCTCGAAGTTCACCGCACCTGGTTTCTGCACGCTTTCGGATATTTCCGAAATCGACGAGGTGATCACCGACGAGGGCATTTCCCAGGACGCACTTTCGTCCTTGCGCTCCGCTGAGCGAAAAGTGACGGTGGTTAGCGCCAGCTCTTTGCCGGCTTCAGGGCGTTCCAAATTGTGATGGCCTGACGACGGGACGCTCGGTTGATTCGAGTGCATCCGACGCGGCAAAGTGAGCGTTAGCGGTCGCGACCTGTTCGCTGCAGGCAGGAATTTCGTTGTCCCGTAGAGTGCGCCTCGCCGCGCGCAGGCGTAAGTTGCATGTCGATTGGCACATTGAAACGACGCGGGAAATTCGCCGCGCTTCTCCATCTCGTAGTTGTTGAGGCTTGAAATGGCGCTGGTCGGTTTCCACACCGTCGCCGGGCAGCTGCAGCCCGTCTCGCGGACCTTCGAATCCTTCCATCCTTTCATCGGGAAGGCTTGTCATCGGGAAGGCTTGGGCGCTGATCCCCCGCGATGCTATGGCGAGGCGGGTTCGCGCATCACGGCAACATCTCTGGCCGCCAGGAATGCGATGATCTCGTCGTCGATCGCCTGCATGTTGGCTTCGCGAAACTTGTCGTGCGTGCCCGGGACGACAACGGTTTTTATCCTGGTTTTTTCAGACGCCCAGCCCCTGTATTGCTCCACCGTTGCGGCGCTCCATTCCGAACTGGCGAGAACCAGGATATCGCAGGGGTAAGACGAAGGCGAGAATCCGGCAGCGGCGCGGACGAGGGCGCTCTTGAATGCTTTCTGCCGGGTGTGACGCCCGATGCGCGTTTGTCCCAGCCCAGCGGCATTCAAGCCGTCGCGAAGCAGGCGCCAATAGACGACCTTGCGCGTGATCTGGCGCCGCCTGCTGGCGGTCATGCGGTCGTCCGGTATCGGCTTCAGCCAGGCCGAGCCGAGCGGCGGCGGATCGATGAGCAGCAGCGCAGGCCGCTCGCCAGTCACTTCATAGGTGAGGCGCCCGACCTCGATCGCAAGCAAACCGCCAAGGCAGATGCCGCCGATTATATGTGGGTGTCGGCCTGTCACTGAGGTCAGGCCTTCAAAATAGTTGGCGCTTATCTCGTCCAGATTGGAATACGGTGTTTCGCCGGGCTCAAGACCCATGCCGCGCACGGCCATCACCGCGTATTTCTCCTTGAGGCGCTTTCCGAAGCGATTGGCAAACAGCGCCGATCCCGAAATGCCGTGGATCATTGCGATCGGCTCATGGCCGGAACCGCCGGATACCGGCACAATGAGTTGCCGTGCGGGGTGGGTTGGCGTCAAGGACGCGACCAGCCTGCCAAATTCACGCGGCGTCGGCGCCGCCAGCAGGACCGAAGTCTGGAGCTTGATGCCGAACCGGTTTTGGACGGCAAGAACGAGAGTTTCGGCGGTCAGCGAATCGCCCCCGAGATCGAAGAAACTATCGTCGATGTCCGCGGTCGGAATTTGCAGTTCCGTGGCGAAGATGCCGGCAATAACATGCGCGGGACCGTCGCTCGGTATCGCACGGATAGGCTGGATAATTGGCCGCACGTTCATCGGCAAGCCCCCCTGGATCGATGATCGTCCGCCTTTTGGGAAGCGTGGCGGTACATCGAATGCTTGCGTGCTTTTAACTCACAGCCTGTGCGGCTAACAAGGACTCATCGCAGCGACCAAGCGGGCGCTGTTCCTTTGATCGAGAGACGCAGCAGGTATGCCGATCCTGAATGGTCGCTCGCCTTTCACCGAATACCAGCCCAGGCAAAAAGCCCTTTCCATCTCTTGATCAGTTTTGCAGTTGGCCCGTTCACTTTCCTGTCGGACGATTGCGCGGTCTGGCCGTTGTTGGCGGGGCCACTAGGTGCCTGCAAATATTGCTGCAGAAGCAGCCTGTCTATCTTGCCGGTTGGCGTCAGCGGCAACGACTCGATCGCGTGGATTCGGCCCGGAATTTTCCACTGTGGGAGGATCGACCTCAAGCTGGCCCTTAATGCGTCAGTCTGAAACAAGGCTCCCTGTTTTATCACGACGAAGGCGGCAAGGGAGTGCGTATCCTGGCGAAGTTCGGTGATGACCGCGACTTCATTCACCATTGGAAGCAGCAGGAAAGCCTGCTCGATTTCCCGCGTTTCAACGCGATACCCGCGAATCTTGACCTGGTCGTCGCGCCGTCCGAGGAATTCAAGACCGTTGCTCGATAAACGCCCGATATCGCCGGTGTGAAACACACGCTGATCGGGAAAATTGAGGTCGGTGCCGAAATGCTTTGCCGTTTCGGACGCCTGCCGCCAATAACCGTCTGCCAGGAAAGCGCTGCGGACGACGAGTTCGCCGACGCCTCCCTGTTCGACCGGCTGGCCATCTTCATCGACGACCAGGAGAGACTTGTCCGCGACTGGTCGCGGCGCCGGTACCGTGCCTGGCGCGAGCAACTCGCCCGGAGCTACCGAAGCGACCGCGATGTGACCGGCTTCGGTGGAAGAGAAGCGATGGCGCAAGGCACAGGACGTCGCGAAGTGATGGCGCCATTGCTCGACGTCCGAGGCAACGACCGTTTGACCCGCCAGCGCCACCAAGCGTACCGATGGATGCAGGCCCGAGCCCGCGAGCATCGACAGATACTTGCGAAACAACATCACCGGAGGGTGCAGTAAGGTTACGCGACGCTTATCAATCCACGCCCCGAGACCACCGAGACCACCCGATGCAGCATCGTAGAGTTCCAGCGTGGCTCCGTTGAGAAGCGCGCCGAAGACGTCCGCCTCCGATGAGGCGAAACTGCAATATGTCAGGAGGGACTGCCGGTCTGTGGAGTTCACCCCGTCATACCGGGCACAAAGCCAGGCCCGATGCAGCACGGTGCGATGGCTTTTCACGACCCCCTTCGGCCGCCCGGTGCTTCCAGAGGTGTAGAAGATTGCGGCCGGGTCACCCGGGTCCATCGGAATATGCAACGCATCAGCCGAATAACGCGCGTCGATGTCCTCAAGCAGGAGAACCCGCCTGTGGTCATCGACAAGGTCATGCGCGGCAGGCGCGTGAGACGCATCGGTAAGCAGCAGATCCGGCGCCGCATCGCTGAGTATGTCGCGCTGTGCTGCAAGCGGCATACCAGGATGGACGCAAAGGAATGCCTTTGCCGCCTTGAGCGCCGCCAGCGCGCAGATCACCATGTCCGGCGAATGGTCGACAAGATAGGCGACGCATCCGCGCCCGGGCTGCGTGTGCTCGAGGATTGCCCGGGCCAGCTGATTGGAACGTCGTTCAACGTCGTCGTATGTCCATCGATGCCGGTCGCCGCCAATCGCCACGTGCGAGCCATACCTGCGGACCACTGTGTCGAAACGCGCCGGGATGGTCTGCTCCAGCTCGGCCCGGTCGAACGCCATCATGCCACCATTCAGATCGGGCGCGGGATCGTGCAAGTGTTCAGCCATGGCCCTCTGCAAGCTGGTTTTCGGTCACGGCACTCAGTTCGGCGTCGAGCTTTGCCTTCCGTCCATAGGCGACGAGAGCCCTGTAAGTTGATGAGCGCAACCGCACTCCTTCCCTCAGGCTCTCCTCGCGGGCGCGCAATTCCATTTCGCCGGGGATCAGGATTTCGGTGGCGCCTTCGGCACGTTCGCCGTTCCTGGTCTGCTCGATCAGGCGGTCGACGCGCTCGGTGAATTCCGACGCCGGCATGAATCGCTGTGGATCCAGCGCCATGAAGAAATGGCCGTAGTCGGGCGCCTGGGCGCTCTCGCGCAATCTGTCCTGATGGTGATCGCTGCCAAAACCCGCGCCGCTGAGCACGCCCGCAAGCACCTCCATCACCAGGGCCAGGCCATATCCCTTGTGTCCGCCGATCGGCACGCCAAGCCCTGCGGCGAGATCGCCGAGATCGGTCGAAGGGCGCCCCGACCGGTCGAGTATCCAGCCCGGCGGCAACGGACTGCCTTCCGCCACGGACAGGCCGATCTTGCCGCGAGGCGCGACGCTCATGGCGACGTCGAGAAGGATAGGGAAATGTCGCCCTGCCGGAATGCCGACACCGAGCGGATTGTTGCCGAATGTCGGCGTGACCCCGCCCGTCGGTGCCAGGATCAGCGGTCCGTTGGTCGTGCAGAGCCCGATGAGACCGTTCTTCGCTGCCTGCCAGACATAGTGGCCGGCGGCGCCGAAATGGTTGGAGCGGCGGACGCCGACAATTCCAACGCCGTGCCTGCCCGCCTTTTGAATGGCGAGGTCCATCGCCACCGTGCTGACCCACTGGCCCGGGCCGTTGTCGCCATCGATCCGCGCGATGGTGGCGGTCTCGTGCTCGATCCGTATTTGAGGATCGGCGTTGATCTTGCCCGAGGCAATCCGCACGGCATAACGCGGAATGCTGACCATGTCGTGCGTCGGCTGTCCGCGCAGGCTCGCCTCGAGTTGGACTTCCGCGACGATTTCCGCACCCTTGAGGCTCAATCCAGCCCGTGTCAGCGCTTCGCGACCGTAGGCGCGAAGGCTTTCAATCGTCACCAGAATTTTCCCGCCATTTCCGCTCGATGCCGGTGCAGCCGCGACGGTTGGTCCGATGTCATGCCGCGCCTGGGCGACGGCGCGAGCCAGATCGGTGATCGTCTGATGCTGATAGAGCTGACGCAGATCGACGTGCAGACCGGCCCTGCTGGCTTCGACAACAACATTGATGCTCAGGATGGAATTGCCGCCCAGGTCGAAGAAGTTGTCGTGTAGCCCAACCTCATCGAGCCGCAACACCTTTTTCCAGACCCCCGTCAGGATCGTCTCGTCGTCGGTTGGCGCGACCACGCGCAGATCGACCCGGCTGGAGGGATGCGTCACGACAGTTGATCGAGCCGTCTGCGCCTCCTTGGTGAGCAGTGCCCGTCGGTCGACTTTTCCGTTCGACGTGCGAGGCAAGCGCTGCAGCATGACGATGCGTTGCGGCAGCATGTATTCCGGGAGCTGCTGCTTCAGAAATTCGCGCAGGCGCCCGGACAGAGCAGGCACTTGCGCATCATGCTGCTCATTGACCGCAACGAAGGCCACCAGACGTTTGCGATCGCCGATATTATCGTCTGCGGCAGCATCCTCCACCACGCCGACGACACATTCGCGCACGTCCGGGTGTGTGTGAATCGCAGCCTCGATCTCGCCCAGTTCGATACGGAAACCGCGAATCTTCACCTGTTCGTCGGCGCGGCCGAGAATTTCGATCGTCCCGTCAGGCCGGTATCGGGCCAGATCGCCGGTTCGATGGAGCCGCGCGCCGTCATGCGGGCTGAACGGATTTCGGACGAAGTTTTTCGCCGTATGCTCCGGATGATTGATGTAGCCGGCTCCTATACCGGCGCCGCCGACATACAAGTGACCGCCGATGCCAACCGGCACCGGGCGGCGGGACGTGTCCAGCACATAGGCCTGCGTATTGGCAATCGGCCGACCGATCGGGACGACCTTCGCCGCGCCGCCCTCGGCCGGGACGGGATAGATCATCACGATCCCTGTCGTCTCGGTCTGGCCGAACATATTGACGAATCTTGTCCCGGGTCTGCAGAGGTGCCGCCATTTTTCGATCAAGGCGCTGGGCAAGGGCTCGCTGGCTGAAAGCACGAGCCGTAGCTGATTGTCGAGCAAGCTTGCCCGCACGGGTTGATCGAGCGACATCAAGACCTGCAGGCAGCCGGCCGAGAATGATGGAACAAGGTCCAGCACTGATACGCGCTGGTGGCGTACCATCTCGAACAGCAAATGCGGATCGCGGAGTTCCTCGGCCGAAGCAACGGCCACGGCCGCACCGCAGGAGAGCGGAACGGCAAACTGCCGTATCGAGGAGGAAAACGAGAACGAAGCCGTGTGCAGGTAGATGTCGTCCGGACGGATTGCGACAGCGCGGACCATCGCCTGCGCATAGTGGCCGACATTCGCCTGCGTGATCATCGCGCCTTTGGGTTTGCCTGTGGAGCCTGACGTGTAGATCACGTAGGCAAGCGCGTCGGACGCAGGGATGGTGCCAACGTTGTGACTGTCCTCCAGCGCTAGGGAAGCATGGCAGGCGTCGATGCAGATGGTTCGGGTGTGGTCGGAGCTGTCGATGGCCATCGACTGAAACGTGGAGGGGAATTTTGGCAGCAGCGATGTCTCGGTGATGAGCAAGCTCACGCCGGCGTCACGCAGCATAAAAGCAATACGTTCGGACGGATGTTCGGGGTCGAGGGGCAGAAACGCACCGCCGGCCTTCCACACCCCGAGCAGTACCGCCAGCATCTCGGCAGACCTCGGCAGGCAGATCGCTGTCAATGTCTCGCGGGCAACGCCGCGGCGGCGAAAATACCGCGCGAACCGGCTGGCTCGCTCGTTGAGCTCCCGATAAGTGAACTGCCGGTCCCCGCCCAGCACGGCTGTGGCATCAGGTGTTCGCTCGACCTGCGCCTCGAACAGCTGGACATAATCCTGCCCCAGCAATTCGCTGGCTTCGGTGTGGTTCCAGTCGATTTCGATCTGGCGGCGGTCGACCTCAGGCAACAGGGACAGTTCCGACAGTCTTTGCCCGGGATCGCTTCCTATGCTTTCGAGCAAGGTCTGGAAATGCCGAGCCAGCCGGTCGATCGTGGCCGGCTCGTACAGATCAGCGTTGAATTGCCAAGTCGCGGACATCCCTTCCGGGGTTTCCGACAGGTACAGAGTGAGGTCGAACTTCGCCGTCACCTTGTCGATGCGCACAGGTTGCGCTGTGAGACCTTGCGCGAGATCGAAGCAAGGTCCCGCCACGTGATCAGTTACCGACTGAGCGGGCAAGACCGAGCCTGGCAACCCCGGGATGTTCTGAAACGCGAACATGACTTGGAACAACGGCGCGTGGCGGGGATCGCGCGGGATATTCAACTGTTCAACGATGCGCTCGAGAGGAACATCCTGGTGCGCGTAGGCGTCAAGCGCCGTCGACCGGACGCGGCCGAGCAATTCCAGGAATGACGGGTCGCCCGCAAGCGGCGTTCGCAAAACCAGCGTGTTGGCGAAGAACCCGATCAGCGGCTCCAACTCCTTGCTCGGGCGGTTTGCGATCGGCACGCCGACGGCGCAATCGTCTTGCCCGTTGTAGCGGTGGAGCAATGTCTTGAAGGCCGCCAGAAACGTCATGAACACGGTCGCGTTATGGCTTTGACCCAGCGCCTTAAGTTGATCCGTCGTTTGACGGTTGATCAGGGCCTGTATGGTGCCGCCGCGATAGGATTGAATGGCCGGGCGGGGGCGGTCCGTCGGAAGCGTGAAGGCCGGCGGCATCTCCTTGAGCTGACGGATCCAGTAACCGGTCTGGCGCTCGAATTCGCCGACCTCGACGCCGTGCTGCTGCCAGGCTGCGAAGTCGCCGTACTGAAGCGGCAAGTCGTCGAGCGGCGACGCCCTGTCGTCATAAAATGCTTCGTACAGTTGCCTCAACTCGGTGTAGAGGACGCCGATCGACCAGCCGTCGGAAACGATGTGGTGCATCGTCAGAAGCAGGACGTGCTCGTCGGATGTCAGCCGGATCAGCTTGGCGCGAAACAGGGGACCTTGCGCCAGGTCGAACGGTTCGCCAGCGTCCTGGCTGGCGAGGTGCTTTGCCTCGGCGGTTCGTGCGTCCGCCTTGTGGCCGGACAGATCAATCATCACCAGCCTGGTTTCCTGAAATTCGGAAACCACTTGCACTGGTCCGCCCTCGCGCATGTGAAAGGTCGTGCGCAGGATGTCGTGACGTCGGCGAATTTCGTCGAGGCACAGCGCCAATGCGCGCTCGTCGAGCGGGCCTGTCAGCCAGAGCGAGGCCGACATATTGTAGGCGCCGCCGGCACCCATCCGATCAAGAAAATAGACGCGCTTTTGCACGGAGGAGAGCCGTGCGAGCGTTCCTCCTTGCCGCCGGGGGATGTGTTTCGTGGCCTGCGTAGAAGTCGTCGATCCTTGCTCCAGTCGCGCTCTGCCATCCGCTACGAGATCGGCCATCTGCTCGCCGATGCGCTCCGAAAGTCGCGCAGTGGTCGGGCGTTCAAACATGCAATCGATCGGCAACGTAACCTGGAATATCTCCTGCAACCTGGCGAGAACCTGCATGGCGATAAGTGAATGACCGCCCAGGTCGAGGAAATCGTCATGAATGCCGGGCGGTTCGATTCCCAGAACTTCGGCAAAAACCGCCGCCACCCGGCGCTCAGTGGCGGTTCGGGCAATCACTTTGCCAGTCTGTGGCGGATCGCGTTGAGCGTCCTGTTGTTGCGGATCGAGCGTCAGGGCCAGATGTTTGCGATTGACCTTTCCGCTGGAATCGGCGGGGATCTCATCCACCACAACGATCCACTGCGGCACCTTCGAGCGTGCCAGCCGCTCGGCGACAAAGCCGCGGATCTGCTGAACCGGCGTAAATTGTTTCTGCCCCGCCTTGAGCACGACCGCTGCGGCGACCGTCTCGCCGAGCACCGGGTGGGGAACGCCGAAAACAACCGTCTGTTCAATCGCGGCATGCTGGAGCAGGATCTGCTCCACCAGCCGCGGCGAGATCTTTTCGCCGCCGTGATTGATGATATCCTTCAGGCGGCCGGTGACGAACAGATAACCTTCGGCATCGAGGTGGCCTATGTCGCCTGTCCGCAGCCAGCCATCGATGAAAGCGGCTTGGTTGTCAGTGCGATCATCATAATCGTGCATGACATTTGGGCCGCGAATGACCACCTCGCCACTCCCGCCGGGCGGCAACAGACGTCCGGCCTCATCCATAATGGCAATTTCTGGACCGGCAGCCTTGCCCACGGAGCCTGGCTTGCGTTCGAACGGCGGAAGGCGATTGCTCGCAATCTGCGGCGCCGCCTCGGTCATCCCGTAGGCTTCGACAAACGGCACGCCGAACGCGCTTTCGGTATCCGCGATCAGCTGTGGCGGCATTGGCGCCGAAGCCGAGCGAATGAAGCGCAATCCGCTCTGGCGCGGGTCTTCGCGGCAGAGACGGATCTGATCGAGGATCGTGCGATGCACGGCCGGGGAAGCCGTATACCAGGTCGGCTTGAGGTCGCTGAGACAGCTAAAGAAGCGGTCGGCGGAAAAGCCCTCCACGCTGATATGAGAGCCTCCGCATACCAGCGATGACAAAAGGCTGCTGATGCCATGGATGTGAAACAGGGGCATCATGCCCAAGCACCGGTCGGTGTGCCGGAGATCCACCGCCGCGCAAATGTTGCGCGCCGAAACGCAAAGGTTTCGATGTGTCAGCGGTACCAGCTTGGGCCGCGCAGACGTGCCCGATGTGAACAAGAGCAGTGCGGCATCGCCAGGCGCAGCCAACGGCTGGTCACCGCGATGCCCTCGACCAGCAGCTGTCAGCGAGAAGGTCCCGGCCGCCGCATCGGGCTGCGAAACGAGTTGCAGGATCCGGATGTTCAGAGACGCCGCCAAGGCGAGCAACGGCGATTCCCAGCCGTGCGGCACGATCAGGACTTGGGCACCTAGCGCGCTGAGCTGTGCTTCAAGCTCAGATGCGGGCCATGCCGGGTTCAGCGGAGCGCATGCCGCATTGGCTGCCACCGCCACGATCGCAACCGCTGCTTCCGCTCCTTCGGGCAGGATGAGCGCGACGCGGCCCGTTGGCCCGACAGCTTCCAGCGCCAGCTTTTCGCCGACATAGTGGATCTGGCGCCCCAGCCCTTCATAGGTGAGGGGCGGGCGTCCCGCGGCCAGAACGGCCACCGATTGCGGATTGTGTCCGGCATGCCGGTCCACGTGGCCACGTATAGTGTCCATCAGATACCGCTCCGGGATCGAGGTTGATTAGGAATAGAGCCCATGCCGGGTTCACTGAGTGCTGGCTGGCTGCGTGGCTGTCAATGCGCAGAGACGTCAAAACACGAGAACAAGGTTCCATCGCTGTTGCCGAAGCGGCCTTCAAAGCAGCCATTGTCGGCCGCCGCCAGGCGGCTTGATCGAATGACCATGGCTTTGGCGTTCTCCACATCCAGTTCGATACGAACATCATGAAACGTCAAAAAGCGCCGGTTGAGCGGGAAATGCATTTTGTAGAAGGCTTCCTTTATCACGAACAGAAGCTTTGGCAGGTCGTAGCCTAGGCGCCCTTCGATCACGTCCCGGTCTTTCAATTCCGAAGCAAGCGACACCAGTTTTGTCAGTTCGTCGGAAAGCGGAGAATCTTCCTCGATGTCGATTCCGATGCCGAGGCAATCGGCGGACAATCCGACGGCGACAGCGCACAGGCTTCGGGTATGAGAGATTGAACCGACAATACCTGTCGGCCAGACCGGCGCCCGATCGTGTCCAATCGGGATGACGCTTTCAGGAATGCCCAGGCCCCGCAATGCCTGCCTTGCGTAAATGCGTCCGGCGCGAAACTCACGACGTCGCGCCGGCACGACATTGCCCAGAGACAGTTCTTCTTCGAGCAGCCAATCTCGATCTGCTGGTTTGAAATCGCCGCCCTCGATGACGATGCCATCCGCAACCAATTGTCGAATGGCTGCTATCAGGCGGACTGGCGAAGAGTCGTCGCGGACTTTCGGCTCACCCGGCAATACCACTCCTTCACCGATCCAAACTGCTGCTGTCTTGCGTTGTAACAGAACGTCGACGAACCGGGCAACGCCAGGTTGCCGGGGCACCCGTTTAGCGAGGCCCGCCAAGGTGCGCGTCATCGTAGTGGATCGGTTATGACGCAATCGGCCTGTCGATGCTTTTCATCGCCCACGATCTTCGCGTGGCGTCGGTAATCGCCAGCCGCGTTGTCGTCATGCAAGGTGGAAAGATCGTGGCCGGGATGCTGCTCTCCACGCGAACCTGCCGAAAGCGAGCCAACTGCCAAACGACCACATAAGTTTATTCGTTTTTGACCAATACGCGCCGGCGAATTCCTGTAATCTTCAGAAAAACACCGGGCTAACCGGGCCAACCAGAAAGGTCGGGGAATGAAATACGTCGTCGATACGATCGGCGGTCCCGCAGGCGGTGATGCCTGGCAAGCCGCTGTTACCGAAGCCTATTTTCCGCTCGACACCGAGTATCGGAACCGTCGCGAATTTTCAGGCACGCTGGAAACCTTCTCTCTCGGGCTCGTCAGCGTGTCTAAAATGCGCTGCGATGCTGTAAGCTATCGTCGCCATCGCCGCCACTTCCTCAACGAGCGTGACGCCAGCCTGCTCATCACCATCCCGGAGATGTCGGAGGTGAATTTCTCGCAAGGATCGAGGACCGTCAATTGCGTTCCGGGGGGCTTCCTCCTTGAGAGGGGAGATGCGCCTTACGAATTCTGGCACGGCAAGCCAAACGCGCTGTGGGTCCTGAAGGTGCCGTCATCGAGCGTTCGGGCACGGATCGGATCTGCCGAACGGCTCAGTGCACTCAGTTTCGACGCAACCCAAGGCATCGCCGCGCTCTTTCTCGACACGGTGCGAACCACGATCGGCCATGTCGATGAGATCACTGAAGTCGCTCGTGAGATGATGGGCAGGCACATCCTGGAAATGCTGTGCCTGTCGATCGTGAGTGACGATCGCGTGCTGGACAGCAGCATCTCGTCGATCCGGGCCGGCCATTTGCATCGCGCCGAGCAGTATATTCGCGACAACCTGAAGAATTCCGGCCTCGGCCCGCAGGCTGTGGCTGATGCCTGCGGCATCTCCCTGCGTTACCTGCAGGTTCTGTTTCAAGACAGCAACCAGTCGATCAACGGCTTCATCCGCGACGCCCGGCTTGAGCTTTGCGCCGAGGAGCTGATGTCAGTGACCAACATCAGCAGCGTTGCCGAGATCGCTTACCGCTGGGGCTTTGCCGACCAGTCTCAGTTCTGCAAGCACTACCGGACGCGATTCGGCTGCGCACCGACGGATACCCGTCGCGAAGCAGCGAACCGGGCAGGCCGCGCTTCGACCTCAAGACAGCGGCACTAGACCCGACGAAATCCGGGCCAATTCCACCTTTTACTGCGACGTCACCCCGGCAAGGGGCGATGGGGCCGGGCTTTGCCCGCAAAGACCCTACGAAGGAACTGTCATGAGCCGAATAAGAGTTGCCGTCGATGTCGGAGGGACCTTCACCGACATCTGTATCATGGATGAAGATAGCGGCGCGATCCGCATCGAGAAGACCGCCTCCACGCCTGACGATCCCATGCAGGCCATCATGAATGGCGTGGAGCAGGGCCGCATCGATCTTTCCGAGGTGACGATGTTCTCTCATGGCACGACGGTTGCCACCAATGCGCTGATCACCCGCCGCCTGCCACGCACCGCAATGGTCTGCACCGAGGGTTTCCGTGACGTTGTCGAGATCCGTCGCGCCAACAAGGAAGACCTCTGGGACACCTACAAGGATGTCGCCAAGCCCTATATCCCGCGCCGCGACCGGCTGACAGTCCGGGAACGGGTCAGTGCCGAGGGCACGATCCTGGAAGCGCTGGACGAAGAGGCTGCGCGCCGCGTCGCGGAAATTCTCGTGAAACGGCAGGTCAAGTCCATAGCCGTCTGCTTCATGAACTCCTATGTCAACGGCGCCAATGAGCGCCGCATGCGTGAGATCCTGAAGGAGGCCATGCCGGATCTGCCGGTCTCGATCTCCTCGGAGGTGATGCCGGAAATCTTCGAGCACGAGCGTTTTTCCACCACCATGGCGAACGCCGTCTGCGCCCCGGTCGTCGTCGACTACGTGTCGCGTCTCGGAGAAAAGCTTGCAGCGGCCGGATACAAGCGAGATCTCCTGTTGCTGCACAGCGGTGGCGGGGTCATGACACCCGCAAGCGTCAGGGATTTCTCAGCTCGGCTCGCAGGATCGGGCATCGCTGCCGGCGCGATCGCAAGCCGCTTCATCGGAAATCTCTGTGGCTTCCCGAACTCGATCGGCTTCGACATGGGCGGTACCAGCACCGACGTCTCGCTCGCATGGAACGGGGAGTCGCGCATCACAAAAGACTGGTACATCGAATTCGGATATCCGATCCGCTTCCCCTCCATCGAGGTGCTGACCATCGGTGCAGGCGGCGGGTCGTTGGCATGGCAGGACGAAGGCGGCAGCTTACGCAACGGACCGCAGTCTGCCGGCGCTTTTCCAGGTCCGGCCTGCTACAAGAATGGCAACCGCACTGCCACCAACACCGACGCCAATGTCGTGCTCGGCCGTCTCGGCACCAGCCTTGCGGGCGGCAAGATCACGCTCGACCCCGCCTTGGCCGCCCAGGCGGTGCAGGAGACGGTGGCGGCACCCTTCGGCATGGAAATCCACAAAGCGGCCGAGGCGATCATCGCCGTCGCCAACGCCAATATGGGCAATGCCGTCCGGCTTCTCTCCATCAGCCGAGGCTATGACCCGCGCGACTTTGCGCTCGTCGCATTCGGCGGTGCAGGCGCCTTGCACGGAGCTGCCGTGGCGAAGGAGCTTTCGATTCCAACCGTGATCGTGCCGCCCAATCCCGGCGTCACCTCCGCGCTCGGTTGCCTTCTCGTCGACGTGCAGCACGATTTCTCCGAAAGCTTCATGGCCGATGCTTCGACGGTCTCGCCCGCCGAGATGCAGACAGCCTTTGTTCTGATGGAAGAACAGGCCGTTGAGCGTCTGACCCATGAGGGCGTGGCGCGGGAAGACATGGCGCTGCAGCGCACGGTCGAGATGATGTACCAGGGACAGTGGCGCTCGCTTGCGGTGTCAGCGCCGGCGCGGATCGAGAGCATCTGCTCGCTGATCGAGGCATTCCACAACGAGCACGAACGCGAGTTCAACTACCGCCGCGAAGAGGCGCCGGTGTCGATCTTCCGCATCGCGGTCAAGGCGATCGGCATCGTCCCGAAAGCCGAGATACCGCGGCATGAAGTCTTGCCGCATAAGCCACAGCCGGTCGGCCGCCGCAGCGTCTGGTTCGACGGCGCATCTCATGACGCGGCCGTGTATGAGCGTGAGCAACTCAGCGCCGGCGCTGCCTTCACAGGGCCCGCCATTGTCGAACAGTTCGATTCCACCACCGTGGTTCCGCCGGGAATGAGCGCGACCGTCGATGGCTTCCTGAACATTCTCATCGTGACGAAAGGCTGAGACATGACAAAGCTGATTGAAACGAGCCCTGGCCTCGATCCGGTAACGTTCGAGGTGCTGAAGAACTCCTTCATCACCACTGTCGACCAGATGGCCGAACAGATGCTTCGCACCTGCTATTCCTTCGTCATCTACAACCGAGACTTTTCGAACGCCCTGCACGACGCCGATGGCAACTCTGTCGCCCAGGGCAACTACGACATCGCGGTCCATGTCGGCACGCTGCACAACACGTGCAAGGAGGTGATCCGAGTCTTCGAAGGCGATATGGCACCCGGCGACGTCTACGCAATCAACGATCCCTATGCCGGCGGTACGCATTTCAGCGATGTTCGGCTCGTCCGGCCGATCTTCGACGAAGACAAACTGATCGGCTTCTCCCAGTCGAACGGACACTGGTCGGATCTTGGAGGCTCAGTGCCGGGTTCCTTCGACGTCACCGCCCGCGACATGTTCCGCGAAGGCCTGCGGATCACGCCGTTGCGCCTTTTCCAGCGCGGCCGATTCTGCTCCGACGTCGCCAACATGATTGCGGCCAACACGCGCGATCCGGCATCGATCATTGGCGACATCCATTCCCAGGCGCAGGCGACGCAGGCTGCCGAGCGCGAGCTGTTGCGGCTGGTCAAGAAGTATGGGCGCGGCCAGGTCATGCGCGGTATGGAGGAGGTTCAGGACTACGTCGAACGTGCCGTGCGAAAGCGTCTCGCGGAGCTGCCCGACGGCACCTGGGAGACGGTCGACTACATCGACCGGGATCTCGGTGCCGGCGAAGGCATGATCCCGATCCGCATCAAGATGACGATCAAGGGCGACACGATCCACTACGATTTTACGGGAAGCCATTCGACCATTGCCTCGATGTACAATTCAGCCCCGGGCGCGACCTTCTCGGCCGTGGTCGCCGGCATGAAGACCTTCTTCCCGGACCTTCCACTCAACAGTGGGTTTTACCGGATGATCGAGGTGACCGCGCCGAAGAACAGCGTCGTCAGCGCGGAATGGCCGGTGGCGGTGACCGGGTTCCTGATGCCGTTCGAAAAGATCATGAACGCGATCTTCGAGATGTGGTCGAAGATCATGCCCGAACGCGCTATCGCCTGCGCCTTCAACCTAGAATATCTGCTGGCCGGGGGACGGGACGCGCGCAAACCCGAAAAGCCGATCTTCATGTTCTACGAATGGCTGCCCGGCGGTTGGGGCGGGCGCAACGGCAAGGATGGTGCCGATGTCACCACCGCCTGCTTCGGAACCGGGCTGATGTCGCAACCGAACGAAGGCAACGAGCGGGTGAATCCGACTCGGACGATCGAGTTCCAGATCAAGCAGGATTCAGCCGGCCCCGGCAAATGGCGGGGCGGCGTCGGCGTGCAGAAGACCTCGTTGTTGCTTGAGGCTGAAAATGCCGTCATGTCCTATATTTGCGACCGCGAGCGCGCTGTCGTCTGGGGTGTCGAAGGAGGCCTGCCGTCGATGCCACACGGCTTGACCATGAAGCGCGCGGGAGAAGAGACCGAGATCTGGCTCGGCTCCGTGTTCTCCGATTACTCCGTCCACACAGGCGACCAGTTCGCTCGTCCGACGGCCGGCGGCGGCGGTTTCGGCGATCCACTGGAGCGCGAGCCCCGCAAGGTGATGGAGGACGTGATCGACGACTATGTTTCTCTGGAGCGCGCCAAGATTGACTACGGCGTGGTGATCCGCGAAATCGACCGCGACCTGTGCCAGTACGAAATCGACGATATGGCTACCGAAGCCTGCCGTGCCGACATCCGGGCGAAACGGAAGGACTGGGCACGCATGGATCCTGAGGAGGTCGCGCGCAAATACCGCTCCGGCGAGATCGATACGCTCGATGCGGTTCGGCACTATGCCGTGATCCTCGATTGGGAGACTGGCGAACTCCTTCCCAAAACCACCGCCCAGTTCCGTGAGAGCTTTGAGAAACGGACGGTCAGTCACTGGGCCTGAGCGCTAGAGAGCGCGCCCCAAACCTTGCGGGCGCTCGCAGGAGTTATCTGTTTTTTAGATACCATTTTCAAGGAATTACTATTTCACAGGAGCCTAAAGCTGGAGCAACAATGTTGCAACGCTGCGAAAGTCGGCTGCTTCCGAGGGGTATGACAGATGGCAACAAGCGTGGGACGATTGTTCACCGCAGCCAGCACTATTGAAGAGGCAATGGCCGCACGCCGGCAAGGTGCGGCGGTGCTTGCCGGCGGCACCTGGATGATGCGTGATCCACGGCGTGGGGTCGACCTTCCCGAGGCGGTGGTCGCACTCCACCGAATACCGGCCTTGTCCAAGGTCGAAATCGGCTCGGACCATGTCGTGATCGGCGCAGCTGTTACCCACGCAGTACTTGGTCGCGAGTTGCACGGGGCAGCGGGTTTCGAAGGTTTGGTTGCCGCGGCGGAGGGTGCGGCCAATCCCGGCATCCGAAGGGTCGCCACCGTGGGCGGCAACCTTTGTGCCCTCGACTTTGCCGCCGCCGATCTCGCCCCTGCGCTTCTCGTCTGTGAGGCGACGGTGGAACTGGAGACGTTCGAAGGCCCAAAACTCCTCGGTATTTCGGATTTCCTCAAAGACAGGCATACGTTGCTGGCCGAAGCGATTGTGACGAAAATTCATCTGCGCCGCGACCTGGTCGCAAGTGCTCATATCCGCCTGCCGCTTCGGAAAGCTGGCGACTATCCGGTCGCCATCGTCTCCCTCGGGGTGGACAAGGACAAACGATGTCGCATCGCCGTCGGCTCGGTGGAGCCGGTAGCGCGGCGCTGGACGGCGCTCGAACAGGCCATGAGGGCAGGCCCGGCCTCCGCGCTCGATCCGGAACGCGCCGCCGAGCTTGCACTGGAGCACAATGATTTTCAGGGCCGCGACGGCAAGGAAGCGGAGGGTTGGTACCGGCGCCAGGTTCTTCCGTCGCTGGTCAAGCGCGGTGTTGCCGCACTTCTCAAGACCGGGGGCGTGGCATGACCGTGAGATTCCAGCTGAATGGCGAGGACTGCCGCTTTGATGGCGATCCGATGACGCCGCTCGTCGACATCTTGCGGCAGGAACGATTCCTGACGGGGACCAAGGCCGTGTGCCGCGAAGGCTTTTGCGGCGCGTGCACGGTGCATGTCGACGACGAAGCGGTGCCGTCCTGCCTGAAGCCGGTTGGACTCGTCCATGGATGCGCGGTGACGACCATCGAGGGAATGAGTTCTGGAAACCAGGCGCTGCACCCGCTCCAGGTCAATTTCGAGGCGGCCGATGCCGTGCAATGCGGCATGTGTTTTCCGGGAATGGTCATGAGCCTTTCGGCGTTCGTGCGTGACAATCCGCATGCGAGCCGTCCCGAAATCAAGGCGGCGATGGTCGGCAACATCTGCCGCTGCACAGGATATGAGCGGATCGTCGACGCCGTGGCCGAATGCCTCGACCAAGCGCGGAAGGCTGGCCAGTTGGTGGGAGGCACCCATGTCTGAGCTGTCCGCCACGGTGATGAATCTTCCCCGCCGCGATGCGCAGGACAAGCTGCGCGGGCGGACGAAATACACCAACGACCGGATTCGCCCCGACATGTTGCATGCCGTGCTGCTGCGGTCGACCGTTCCCGCGGGGCGTATCCGCAAGCTCGACGTTTCGGCGGCACTGCGCTGTCCTGGCGTGCGCGCGGTGGCGACCGGCGCCGATGCGCCGGGACTCTACGGCATCGGCATTGCCGATCATCCGCTCTTGGCGATCGACACGATCCGCTATCACGGCGAGCCAATCGCCGTCATCGCCGCCGAGACGGAGGAGCAGGCGCGGGCGGCACTTGCCGCCATCATGCTCGAGGTCGAGCCGCTGGCACCGGTGTTCACCATGGCCGAAGCGCTCCAGCCCGCCGCCCGCCTCGTCCACGAGGGCTGGCGCGGCTATGAGGTGATCACGGAGGGCGGTGCACGTGCCGGCAACATCGCATGGGAGGCAAAATCCAGCCGCGGTGACGTCGATGCGGCCTTCGCCCGTCCCGATATACGCATTGTCGAGAGCAGCTTCACCGTCGGTCGGCAGAGCCATGTGCCCTTCGAACCGCGCGTTGCCATCGGCTCCTGGGAGGACGGCCGTGCTCACATCCAGACCTCGACGCAGGTGCCTTGGACCGTGCGCAACGTCACCGGAAGGGTCATGCAGCTTTCACCCGGGCGTGTGCGGGTCACTGTACCCCCTGTCGGTGGCGGGTTCGGCCTGAAGTTCGATGCGTCCATCGAGCCTATCACGGCACTTCTGGCGCGGATGACCGGGCGCACGGTGGTCCTGGAAAACACCCGGCAGGAAGAGATGGCAACCTGCCTCTGCCGCGAGAATGCGGAAATCCGCATTCGGTCCGCTGTCACCGCCGAAGGATACATCGCCGGGCGCGAAGCGGTCGTGCTGATGGATTGCGGCGCGTATGGCGGTGAGCAGGTCTTCCTGACGACGATGACGGCGCACACGCTGGGCGGCAATTACAGGGTTGGCGCAACGCGGCTCGTCAGCCGCGCCGTATACACCAACACACCACCCAACGGTGCTTTCCGAGCTTGCAACGGCGTCTACAACACATTCGCGTTGGAGCGACACACCGACGAAATCTGCGGTGCGCTAGGCTTCGACCCAATGGAGTTCCGGAAGAAAAATGTCCTGGGAGATGGTGATCTCGGTGCCACGGGCCAGGTTTTCGAGGCCGACGTGCTGGGTCCGATGCTCGATCGTATGGAGGCGTTGCGTGCCAGTACCGGCACATCCGAAGCGAAGGCCGACGGCAGGCTCTATGGAATTGCGACCACGGTCGGCACATGGTTCGTGTTTGTCGGACCCTCGGCGGCAACGGTGAACTTGAACGCCGACGGCAGCGCAACGCTGGTCACGTCGGGTGTGGAGATCGGATCGGGCACGATGGTGCAATCCCTGCCGCAGATGGTGGCTGGGCAGCTTGGCCTCGCTCCCGACCAGGTGATCGTGCGCGAAGCCGATACAGATGCCGCTGGCCTCGATGTCGGCGTTGGCGGTGGGCGCACCACCGTGTCCATTGGTGCTGCAAGCATCGCCGCCTGTGCAGAGGTGCGGGAGAAGCTGCTGCGGACCGCCGGCGAGATGCTCCAGACCCGACCGGAAGACCTGGTGCTGCGGGACGGTCGTGTCGAGATCACCGGACGTCCCGGTTCCGGCATGTCGATTCCCGCCGTCGTCGCCCATGCGCAGGCCACCACCGGCCCGATCACAGGAAGTGGAGCCTTTACCGCCAGGAACACTCCGGCAATGTCCGGCTGCGCCATGGGGCATTTCATCGATGCGCTCGACATCCCCGTCTTCGTCGTTCACGAGGCCGAGGTGGCGGTTGATCCGGACACCGGTCATGTCGAGGTGCTGGCCTATCGCGTGGTTCAAGATGTCGGCCGCGCGCTCAACCCACGCGCCATCCTGGGCCAGATACAGGGCGGCGTGGTGCAGGGGCTGGGCTATGCGTTGCATGAGGAGGTGACGCTCACCGCCGACGGACGCATCGCGCAGGACGATTTCGAGACCTATCGCCTGCCGCTGGTGCAGGACGTGGTTCCAGTCGCCGCCGACCTCTACGAGGGCGCACCGTCGATGGGGCCTCTAGGTACCAAGGGCGCGGGCGAGGTCCCGATCCTGGCCGTGGGCGCGGCGATCGGCTGTGCGGTGGCGCGCGCCATCGGTAAGCCGGTGCAGCAACTGCCACTGACGCCGCCGCGCGTGCTTCGACTGCTGCACGAGCGCGAACCACCGCCGGAATTCCCGCACATCGCCCCCGGCTGGGCAGCAAACACTCTGGGCTGAGGCAGCAAACCATGGTCACCCTGAACTGCGACATGGGGGAAAGTTACGGCAACTGGCGCTTCGGCGACGATGCCGGCATCATGCCTCATATCGATTGCGCCAACATCGCCTGCGGCTTCCACGCCTCCGATCCATGGACGATGCTGAAGACCGTGCGGCTCGCGCTTTCTCATGGAAAGCAGGTTGGCGCGCATCCCTCCCTTCCCGATCGCGAGGGGTTCGGTCGGCGCGAAATGAAACTTCAGCCGGAGGAACTGACAGCCGCCTTCCTCTACCAAATCGGTGCGCTGACAGGAATTCTGGCCGCCGAGGGCGGGCAACTCAGCCATGTCAAACCGCATGGCATCATCTACGGCATGGCCGCGCACGACATGGACACTGCGCGGGCGATTGCCGCGGCGGTCAAGCCGTTCGGCATTCCGCTCTTCGGCATGGCGGGAACCTGTCACGAGACGGCAGCAGCTGAACTCGGCGTTGCCTTCGTGGGCGAGTTCTTTCCCGATCTTGCCTACGCTCCCGGCGGCAGCCTGATCATCCCGCGCGTACAGTCGGCCATCGACCTGACGCTTGCCGAGCACCGAATGGTGGGGGCGCTTACCCGACGCGAACTCGTCACGACAGACGGCACGATCCGCCCGGTCGACTTCGACACCGTCTGCATCCACTCCGATCCGCCGAATGCGCGCGACGTCGCCGCGCTGATGCGGCGGATCATCGACACCCATTCGACAAGCCTCCCATGATTCATTTTTCCGAATCGTGAAAGCTCCACGCACGGGATCGAGGACCATCTCGAACTCACTGCCCGAACCATTCCACAAGCCGCTGAGGACTTCCATGGACGCGCTTTCCAACTCTCTCGCCGCCGCCGACATCGCCACCACAATGCACCCCTACACCAACCTGCGTCAGCACGAACAAACCGGGCCGCTGATCATCAGCCGCGGCGACGGCATCCGAGTGTATGACGAGCGCGGCAAGGAATACATCGAAGGGCTCGCGGGGCTGTGGTCGGTGGCCGTTGGCTTTTCGGAAAAGCGGTTGGCCGACGCTGCCTATCAGCAAATGCTGAAGCTGCCTTACTACCACATCTTCTCCTCCAAGGCGCATGAGCCGTCCATCCGGCTCGCGGAGAAACTCGTGGAGATGACGCCGGAAAACCTGACGCGTGTTTTCTTCACGTCGTCGGGCTCGGAAGCCAACGACACCATCGTCAAGATGGTGTGGTTCATGAACAACGCGCTGGGCCGGCCCAAAAAGAAGAAATTCCTGGCACGGACCAAGGGCTATCACGGCATCACCGTCGCCTCCGGCAGCCTGACGGGCCTGCCGATCAATCATCGCGACTTCGATCTGCCGGCGATTCCCGTTCGCCACCTGACCTGCCCGCACTTCTATCGTTTCGGCTTGGAAGGCGAAGACGAAGCCGCCTTCACGGCGCGTCTGCTCGCCGAGCTGGAAGCTGTGATCGCGGAAGAAGGGGCTGACACTATCGCAGCCTTCATAGGAGAGCCGCTTATGGCAGCCGGCGGCGTTCTGCCACCGCCGGTCGGGTACTGGGAAGGCGTGGAGAAAATCTGCCGGGCAAATGATATCATTCTGATAGCAGACGAGGTGATCTGTGGTTTCGGGCGGCTCGGCACGCCCTTTGGCTGCCAGAAATTCAGCTTCACGCCCGATATCATGACGCTTTCCAAGCAAATTACCTCCTCCTACATGCCGCTGGCCGCGGTGATGTTCTCGGAGGCGATCTATCAGGCGATCGCCGACAACACCGCAACGATCGGCAATTTCGGCCACGGCTTCACGGCGTCGGGTCATCCGGTCGCCACGGCAGTGGGTCTCGAAAACCTCGCCATCTTCGAGGAGCGGGACTTGATCGGAAACGCGGCCCGCCTTGAGACGTCGTTCCAGCTCGGCATCCGCTCATTCGCCGATCACCCACTTGTCGGCGAAGCGCGGGGCACCGGTCTTATCGGCGCCGTTGAGTTGGTGGCAGACAAGGCGACGAAACGCCCCTTCGCCAAGGTTGGGTGCGCAGGGACTATCGCAGGAGGGATCGGCCACGAGGAAGGCCTCATCTTCCGCGCCATCGGCGACCAGCTCGCGCTCTGTCCGCCGATGATCTCGACAGAAGACGATGTGAAGGAAATCATGACGCGCATGGGCCGGACGCTTGAGCGTCTGACCGGTGCGGTCGCCAAGGAGGGACTTGAATGACTCGCATGAAAGCCGAACCGGTCGTCCATATCGACGACGAACGCTTCCGGGTCACCGAATGGCGCTTTGCCGCCGGGGCCGAGACCGGCTGGCACATCCATGGCTATGACTACGTCATCGTGCCGCTTACGGACGGCAAGCTCGGTCTCGAAGGCCCGGACGGCGCGCAATCGCAAGCCGCTCTCACCCAAGGGGTGCCCTATTCGCGGCGGACAGGTGTGGCTCACAACGTCATCAATACCGGCAATGCGCCGCTCGCATTCTTGGAGGTTGAGGTCGTGGAGGCTGGCGACCTCACAGCCAGGCGGCTCGCCGTGCTCGACCGGTTCCTCGCGGCCTGGAACGCCCGCGACGTGGGCGCGCTGATGGACTGCATGGCTGAGAATTGCGCTTTCCACGGCTCGGCCGGCCCCGATGCCGAAGGGCGCAAGCATATGGGGCGTGACGCCGTGCGCGTCGCCTATGCAGCGCTGTTCGATGCCTTCCCGAAAGCCGTGTGGACCAGGGGACGACACGTCGTGACGGGCGACACCGGGCTTTCATCATGGCGCTTCGTCGGCACCACGGCAGCCGGGCAGCAAATCGAAGTCGACGGCTGCGATATCTTCGCTTTTTCGGGGGAGCTCATAGCGCTCAAGGATTCCTACCGCAAAGCGCGAGGGTAGCGAAAATCTGAATTCATCGGCAATGAGGGCGGTCCAAGCGGGCCGCCCTCCTTTTTTGTTCAAAGGCAAGATACTCAAAAGACGAAAGGCCCTGTCGTCCCAAAGCAACAGGGCCTTTCGCATATCAAGGGCGGGATTATCCGCCCCATCTTCTCCTACTTGAGCAAGGCTTCCATCGGTACCGGCTCGGAAATCGTCCAGTTGCCTACAACACCCGGCTTGCCGGCCTTGGTCTCGACGATCAGGTACCGCGTCTGGTTCTGGTGATGCAGTTCGGGCGTGAAGGTGCGAGGCCCGAACAGCGTCGGCTCA
Source organism: Mesorhizobium sp. M6A.T.Cr.TU.016.01.1.1 (assembly GCF_003952585.1). Lineage (NCBI taxonomy): Bacteria > Pseudomonadati > Pseudomonadota > Alphaproteobacteria > Hyphomicrobiales > Phyllobacteriaceae > Mesorhizobium > Mesorhizobium sp. M6A.T.Cr.TU.016.01.1.1. Next base: position 1,008,118 of record NZ_CP034452.1, on the reverse strand, counting down.
TTCTTCATCTTTTCCAGTTCCGCGACGACCGCGTCGGCATCGGTCGTGCCTGCACGCTCGACCGCCTTGGCCCAGACGTCGACCATGACGTAACCCGGAAAAACATACTGGCTCGAGGGATCGGCGCCTGTCTTCTCCTTGTATGAGGCATTGAACTTCAACACGGCCGGATTGGGATCGTCGCCATAGATCGATCCCTGAACGGGGACGTAGAAGTTCGTCAGATCGGACACGGCCGAGAGCCAATAGCTACCGTCGACGCCCGAGCCGTTCAGGATCATGGAGTTGATACCCGCGGCGCGAAGCTGCTTGATGGCTGAGACAGCGCCCGGCATCATCGTGCAAAGCATGATCGCATCCGGCTCCTTCGGCAGAGACTTGATGCGGGTGATCTGCGCGGCGATGGAGGCGTCCTCGTTCTTGAAGGTGTCTTCACCGACAAGCTTGGCGCCCTGGGCTTCGAGCTTCGGCATCATCCAGTCGAAGCCGTCGCAGATGCCCTTGTTGTAGGCCGTCCAGGTATCGAGCAAACGGTAGAAGTCCTTTGCGCCCTTTTCCTTGAATGCCCACTCGGCCATGGTCGCTCCCTGCACGGCCGCCAGCACCGACGCAGAGAAGCTGTGCGGGCCGACACCCTGGATACCGGCCTTGACCGATTCCGCGCACAGGAAGAAAGAGATATGGCCGGCGTCCTCGGCCGCGAGCGCAGCCGGCGATCCGAAGTCGTAGTCGCAGGAGACGACCACGAGATCGGCGTCCTGGTCGAGCACGGAGAGGCCCGCCTTGGCGCCTTCGGCCCGGTCGGACTTGGTGTCGGCCTTGACAACCTTGATCTGCTTTCCAAGCAGACCGCCAGCCGCATTGATCTCGTCGATGCGAATCAAGGCCGCCTCCTGGGCAGGCTTGTCATAGGCTTCCATGAAGCCAGACTCCGCAGTGGCGAAGCCGATGACGATAGTCTCGTCATCCGCCAGGGCCGGGTATGCGATGGACATCGAGGCCAGAGCGGTTGCGACAATTCTCATTTTGTATGTCATGCACGTCTCCTTTTTTGTTTTCCGGTCGGGCTTGTGCCGCCGGTCACTTGTTGCGACTGCTGCGGGGTAAGGTGAGCTCGCGGTTGCCCATGAGTCCGGACGGGCGAAGCGCGAGGATCACGATCATGATGACGCCGAGGGCTATTTCCTGAACCCCTTTCGGGAGGGCGAACGTGGACTCGCCGAGCGATACGCCTGCCTCCAGCCAGCGCAGCGCCTGGATGAGGGCGGACAGCAGGACGACACCCACCACACCCCCCGACAGGCTGCCCATGCCGCCGACGACGAGCATGGAAAGGGTGATGAAGGTGAGACCGAGATAGAATGTATCGGGTGTGACCACGCCGATGGAATGAGCCATGAGCGCACCGCCCAGTCCCATCACCGCGCCTGATACGACGAACGCCACCAGTCTTTCCCTGGGAATGTCGACTCCGGAAGCCGCGGCGGCGGTGGGCTCATCGCGGGCAGCACGAAGGGCCAGGCCGGACCGGGAGATCGCGTGCGCCCAGGCGATGAAGATTGCGACCACGGCGCCGATGAGATACGGCCAGATCACGCGCACGATCGGAATGCCGACGACCGATGAGGTCGCTCCGGTCACGCTCTCCCAGTTGGAATAAATTGTGTTGATCATGGCGAGCATCGCGAAGGTCGCGATCGATGCTGCGATGCCCGATAGCCGCATCAGCACCCGCCCGAAAATGAGAGCGGCGAGGGCGGCGAACAACGCCGCCAGCACAGCCGATTGCCAGTACGGCAAACGGGTCGCCAGCAGCCATTCGGGCAGTCCCGGCAACGAACCGCGTTTCATCATCGGATTGATGGTGAGCCACGCGGCCGCGTAGGCGCCAAGGCAGGTGAAGCCGATATTGCCGAAGCTGAGAACGCCCGAATTTCCGATAAAAATGTATAGGCCCACGACGAGGATGACACGGACGAACACGTCGATCACAGTCTGGTTGAAGGGCCGCGATCCGGTCATCACCGTGATCAGCGCGATGGCCAGCAGCAGCAGAGAAAGCAGGACCGGCGTCAGGATTGTGCGGCGGGCAAGCGCGAAGCGGGCGGGCTTTCGCTCGGCAGCCGCGGCACCGGCAGCGGTAGAGTTGGCAAGGGAGGCGGCGACAGCCATGAAATCAGACCCTTTCCTTGGTGCCGCGCGCGGCAATGAGCCCTTGCGGGCGGAAGAGGAGAACGAGGATGACCGCTCCATAGACAAAGGCATCGCGGAATGGCCGGGCGTCGATGGGCAGCATGACCTGCATGATCACCGAGGCGGCACCCAGCAGGAAGCCGGCGAGCACGGCCCCCCCGAGGCTGCCGAGGCCGCCAATGACGGTGGCGATGAAGGCCATCAACATGATCGAGGCGCCCATCTGGATGTCCAGCGTGCCTGTCTGGGCGCCAAAGATCAGCGCAATGGCTGCGGCCAACGCGCCGGAGAGGGCGAACGCTCCCATGATAACCCGGTTCGCACGCACACCCAGCATGCGGGCCATCGAGAAGTTCTCGGCCGCCGCCCGCATCTCCAGGCCGAAGCGGGTTTGACGCAGGAACAGTGTCAGGCCGATCAGGATGACCATCGTAGTGACGATCGTTATGAGCTGGAGGAGGGGAAGCCGGGCACCAAGGATCTCCACCGGTTGGGACAGTTCGGGCAACAGCGAGATCGATTTCGGCCGACTGGAGAAAAGCATGAGCAGGAAGTAGCGAATTACGAAACCGAGCGCGAAGGAGGCGATCATCATGGTTGCCGGATTTGCCTGGCGGAACCGCCTGAAGACGACGATTTCGCACAGCACCGACAGCCCGGCCCCGCAGAGGAGCACGAAGGGCACCAGCAGGTACCACGGCAATTGGCCGGCGAAGACGATGGCCATTGCGTCCGTAGACGGCCACAACAGGGCGAAGACGCAGAACGCGATGACGTCGCCATGCGCGAAGTTCACGAGCCGCATGACGCCGAAGATGAGGGCAATGCCGAGCGCCCCGAGCGCGTAGAGCGAACCAAGCGAGAGTGCGTCGAACAGGATCTGAAGCATCTCAATTGTCCTCGTAACCGAAATAAGCAGCCTGGATCGCCTCGCCGTTGCCGAGCGTCCGGGCGTCGCCATCGAGCACGATCTGTCCGCCACGCATCAGGATCATCCGCCCGCCCACCATCATCGCCCGGGCCGAGCTCTGCTCAACGATCAGGAGCGTGAGCTGGCGCTGCGCACGCAGCGCGATCAGCCGCTCGTAGACCTGGTCGTTGATGTTGGGGGCGAGGCCCAGCGAAGGCTCGTCGATGGCTACAAGCCGCGGATTGGTCATCAGCGCGCGTCCGATGACCAGCATTTGCTGCTGCCCGCCGGACAGCAATCCCGCCTGCCCGTGCCGCCTCTCTTTCAGCATCGGGAAGGTTGCGTAGACGGCTTCGAGCTCGTCGGCAGCTCGGCTGCGCCAGCCGCGTTCGCGGGCGTGCATGCCAGTTCCGACCAGGAGGTTCTCTTCGGTCGTCAGCGAGCCGAAGACATCGCGCCCCTCCGGGACCATGGAGAATCCGAGCCGGGCGATGTTCTCCGGCGCCTGGCCGGTGATCTCATGACCTGCAAGATCGATTCGGCCGCCCGCAACCGGCGTAACACCGGCGATCGCGCGCAGCAGTGAAGACTTCCCGGCTCCGTTCGGGCCGGTGATGAACAGGATCTCTCCCTCGTCCATGGAGAAGGAGACATTGCGGACCGCCGTGAGACGGCTGTAGCGGATGGTGATATCGGAAAGGGCGAGCAGGCTCATTCCATCGCCTCCAGCACAGGCAGGTCGGTGTTCGCGGCCGTGCCCATATAGGCGTGGCGCACCTTCTCGCTGTCGCGGATCGCGGCGGGCGGGCCTTCCTCGATGATCGCTCCGGAATCGAGCACGACGATATGCTCGCAAAGGCCGAGCACCAGCCCGACATTGTGCTCGATGAGCAGGACACCGCAGCCGAGATCGGCGGCGATGTGTCTTATCAGGGCCGACAGCTCCCGCGCCTCCAGCGCGCTCATGCCAGCCGCGGGCTCGTCGAGCAGGATGTATGCGGGCCGTCCCATCAGGGCGCGGCCAATGGCGACGCGGCGCTCGTCCGTATATGGCAACGTCCCGGCGATGCGGGTGCCCAGCGCACCGATGCCTATCCAGTCTAGCATCGCTTCCGCTTCGGCGATGGCAGCGCGCCGGCTCATTCCCAGACCAACGCCGGTTACCTCCAGGTTGTCCAGCACAGGCAGGTCGCGGAAGAGCCGCCCACCCTGGAAGGTGCGGGCGATGCCGCGCCGCCGGACCTGATGCGGCTTGAGACCCGTGAGTGCTGCCCCGTCGAGCTTGATGGTGCCTTCCGTTGGTGCCTGGAAGCCGGTCAGCACGTTGACGAGTGTGGTCTTGCCGGCGCCATTCGGGCCGATAAGGCCACTGATGCGGCCGGGCGTGATTTGGAGGTCTACCGATGACAGGGCCTTCAGCCCCGCAAACGATACCGAGACGTTCTCCGCGCTCAGATGACTCATGTCCCTTTCCTTCTTTTTACCGACGGAAAGGCGCGAAGCATCCAGCCTTGCGGCCAGTCACGTTGCAAATGTCTTCCCCTGTCGGTTCCGGCGGTCTCTAGCGGACTGCTCGGATGCCAAATTCACGCCGTTGCCCGGCGTCGTCTTGTCGTTTCGCGCACCGGATTTTGTCTTCCGCCACGCGCGGTCGGTTTTGGCCGACCGATCTCCTCGCCTCCGGCTCCTCTGCCGGCATTTTTCCCGGCTGACGTCAGCCGGCCAGATGCCTTTCAGCACGCGCCAGCGCGGCGCGCTGTTCGGTTCGCGCGGCAAGCGCGTCTTCCAGCGTCACCGGAACGAAGCGCGCCGGGGTGTGCGGCTGGAGCTGGGCGATCAGGTCCATGTCGGCCGATATTACCACGCCCAGCATCATGTACCCGCCACCCGAAACTGCGTCCCGGTGAAGAACGATCGGCTCTGTGCCACTCGGCACCTGGACGGATCCATAAGGATAGCAGGCATCGACGATGTTCGAGGGGTCGGAGCCTGCACCGAAAGGCTGCTCGCGCTCAACGAACTCCAGCGCCGTTCCGCCACGGAAGCGATAGCCGATGCGGTCAGCTTCGGGCGCGACCTTCCAGGTTTCCTCAAAGAACCGGTTGCCGGCAGCTTCAGTGATCCGATGCCAGTACATGCCGGGCAGCATTCTGAGTTCCGCCAAACTACTCCGCGCGCGGCGCAGATTTGCAGGCAGCGAAAGACCGGCTTTGCCGGAACCTTCGCCGACGGGAAGCTCATCGCCCGCCTTCAGCGTGCGGCCCTGATGGCCGCCGAGTGCGCCCAGAATGTAAGTTGAGCGCGAACCGAGAACCACCGGTACGTCGATGCCGCCGGAGACGGCCAGATAAGCGCGCGCGCCGCCCTTGAGGAAGCCAAAGGAAAGCCGGTCACCCGCCTTCACCGGAAAACTTTCCCAGGTCGGCCGTTCCTCGCCATTAAGTTTGGGTGGGAGGTCTCCTCCCGTGACGGCGATGATTGCGGATTGGGTGAATTCGAGTTCGGGGCCCATGAAGGTGGCTTCGAGCACCGCAGCATCCGGATCGTTTCCGACAAGCAGGTTTGCGATGCGTGTGGCAAAGCGGTCCATGCCGCCGCCTTCGGGAATGCCAACATGATAGTGGCCTGGTCGGCCAAGGTCCTGCACGGAAGTGGACAGGCCGGGAGAGATTACCTTAACGGCCATTGATAAGCTCCATCAGCTTTGCATTGGTGCCGTAAATATCGCTGTTGAAGTCCTTTAGGCTGAAGGTGCACTCGCGAACCGTCGGCTGCCACCGATTGGCTTCGATTTCCTCCAGCGTGGCGTCGTAGTCATCGCGGCCAATGGCCTTGAACTTGACGATGTCGCCTGGCTTGAACAGGCACATGTCATCGGAGAGGTAGCGCACCTTCCTGGTCGGGTCGTAGATCGGGGCCGGGGTTATGCCATACATCTGGTAGCCGCCAGCGCCGCGCACCGAATAGATCGCTGCAAAGCAGCCGCCATGGCCAATGGTGAGCTTGGGAGTGTCGGTGCGTGGACGCAAGTATTTCGGCGCCTGAATCTGTTTCTTGCGCTCAACCATCTGGTACAGGAAGGGCAGTCCAGCGACGAAGCCGACCATGGATACGAACCAGGGCTGGCCGGAATAGGCAGCGATAAACTCTTCCACCGTGGCGTAGCCGTTGATGCGTGCCGAATATTCAAGATCGGTGGAGGACGGGTCCTGATGGCGCTCGCGGAAGCGCAAGCAGGTTTCACGCGTCCACGGATCCTGGAAATAAACCGGCAGTTCGATGATCCGGGTCTTCAGCACCGGGTCTGCCTTTGAGGCCGCCTCTTCCATCGACTTCAGTTCGCTGAGCAAATCCTGGGGCTTGACGATGTCGGGGTTGAAGCGAATCTGGAAGCTGGCGTTGGCTGGGCAGATCTCGGTGACACCTCGGATGCCTGCCGTACGCACCGCGTTGGTCATCGAAAGGCCGGTAAAGAAGGAGGTGAGCGACATTTCCTCGGACACCTCGCCGAAGATATGTTCGTCACCGCCGAAGTTGAATCGTATCGACATCGATCCTCCTTAACCCGCCAATGCTGCGGCGTTTTCGATGAGCCAGCCTTCCAGCCAGCGGGTATGCACGTCTCCCGCCCGCACCGCCGGATCGGCGGCCAGCGCAAGAAACAGCGGCTTGGTGGTATTGAGCCCGCCGATCTTCAACTCGTTGAGCGCGCGGATCAGGCGCACTATCGCCGCCTCGCGCGTCTCTGCATGCACGATCAGCTTGGCAAGCAGCGAGTCATAAAAGGGCGGCACCTGATAGCCTTGGTAGAGCATGGAATCGAAGCGTACGCCCGGACCGCCGGGAATGCGAAGCTCGGCCACCTGCCCGGGGAATGGAGCGAACTCCTTCGCCGGGTCTTCGGCATTGAGCCGGACTTCGATCGCATGCCCCTTGACGGAGACATCGCCTTGCCGAATCCGCAGCTTCTCGCCGCCGGCGATGCGAAGCATCTCCGCAACGAGGTCGATGCCGGTGATCGCCTCGGTGACCGGGTGCTCAACCTGGATACGGGTATTCATCTCGATGAAGTAAAAGCGGTCTGCTTCATCGTCATAAAGATACTCCACCGTGCCGGCACCAGAGTATTTGACCGCCTTGGCCAAAGCGACCGCCGAAGCGCAGAGCTCCTCGCGCAGCCTGTCGGAAAGTGCGCGCGACGGCGCCTCCTCCCAAACCTTCTGGCGTCGCCGCTGCAGCGAGCACTCCCGCTCGTAGCAGTGGATGGCATCGCTTCCGTCTGCCAGTACCTGCACTTCGATATGGCGGGCCTTGCCGATCACCTTTTCCATGTAGAGACCACCGTCGCCAAAGGCGGCGAGAGCTTCTGCTTCGGCCTGAGGAAAGGCTTGTTCGAACTCTGCGAGCGAGTTCGCAATGCGGATGCCCCGCCCGCCGCCGCCCGCCGCAGCCTTGATCATCACCGGAAAACCGGTTTCGGTCAGCACCTCGTGGCCAGCCTTGAGGCCCTCGACCCGGCCAGCCGAGCCAGGCACCACAGGGACACCTGCAGCGGCAGCGGCCGATCGCGCCGAGACCTTGTCTCCCATCATCCGGATCGCATCTCCCGACGGGCCGACGAAGACCAATCCAGCGCCTGTGACCGCGTCGGAAAACGCGGCATTCTCGGCAAGGAAACCATAGCCAGGATGAACGCTGTCGCAACCGGTGTCGCGGGCAGCCTTCAGAATTGCTTCGACGTTGAGATAGGACTTCTTTGCTGCCGGTGGGCCGATGTTGACCGCTTCGTCTGCAAGCTGGACGTGGAGCGATCCCGCGTCTGCGGCCGAGTACACCGCCACGGTGGCGATGCCCAGATCTTGTGCGGCCCGGATGATCCTGACCGCTATCTCGCCCCGGTTGGCAACCAGAAGCTTTTTCAGCATCAGTCGAGATCCGCAATAGGTGCGCCGGCCATGATGGGGTCCTCATTGTCGGCAATGAAGCGGATGTTCGTACCGGCCGTCTCGGCCCTCACTTCGTGGAACGACTTCATCACTTCGATGAGACCGATTACGTCTCCGGCGGAAACCGCGTCGCCATCCGCCTTGTAGGGCGGCTGGTCGGGCGAAGCGCTCCGATAAAAGGTGCCGGGAAGAGGCGAAAGGATCTGGGCCATAAAAAGCTCCGGAAAACTGCTGACAGGCTAATTTGTAACCGCCTGCGCGGGCGGTTTCGGTCGACTTCAGTGCCAAGGGGCGATTGCAGTGCGCACGGCCCTGGCTATTTCGATGGCGTTCGGCGTATCGGAATGCACGCAGATGGTTTCGCAGCGCACAGGGAAGAAACTGCCGTCCTCTGCCGTGCCCTCACCCTCGCTGATGGCGCGCACGCAACGCTCGGCCATCTCTGCGGGGTCCTTGGCGTCATGAACGCGTGTCAGAATCAGCTTGCCGGAGGCATCGTAGTCGAGATCGGCATAGAACTCGGCGACGAATGGGATACCGCGCTCTTGATAGATCTTCTCGTGCAGGGTGCCCGTCATGCCGAAGAGGGGTACGCCGAAAACCTCTGCCGCGTCGCACACGCCATGGGCGACGGCCTCCTGCTGCATGGCCATGAAGTAAAGGCTGCCATGCGGCTTGATATGGTGGAGTTCCACACCCTCGGCCTTGAGGAAGCCGGCAAGCGCTCCCACCTGGTAAACGATGGTGTTCCTGACTTCGTCGCGGGTCATCCGCATCTCGCGCCGTCCGAAACCCTGAATGTCCGGCAAGCCTGGATGGGCGCCGATCTTTACGCCACTCGCCTTGGCGCTGCGGACGGCGGCGTGCATGTGATCCGGATCGGAAGCGTGAAAACCACAGGCGATATTGGCAACGTCGATGATCGGCATCATGCCCACATCATCACCAACCTTGTAGAGGCCAAAGCTTTCGCCCATGTCGCAGTTTAGCGTCACCGCCATCGCATTGTTACCCCTCGAAGCTGCCGTCTTTGCGGCGTTGCAGCATTTTTTGCGCATGCGCGGGCATTTGTGAAATAGTAGTTTATTGATTGTCATATCAAAAAAACAGATAATGGTTCTGGGCCGGAGCGCACCATGACCATCACCTTGAAACAGCTTGATTATTTTATCGCGACCGCCGAGAGCGGACAGGTCAGTCATGCCGCGGTGGAACTCAACATCTCACAATCGGCGGTCACTGCGGCGATAAAGACGCTTGAGGCTGACCTGGGCGTACGGCTTTTGGAGCGTAACCACGCTGGCGTAAGATTGACGATGGAGGGCGCGCGGTTTCTTGAACATGCGCGTGTTATCACCGGGGCGGTCGCAGCCGCCGTCCGAAGTCCGTTGCGCGATAGGAAAGGCCTGGCGGGCAAGCTGCGGCTGGGCATGACCTACACGGTCGTCGGCTACTACATGTCGCGCCACTACGCGCGGTTTCGAAAGACCTATCCCGAGATCGAGGTCGAGGTGCTGGAACTGCCCCGAGACGCTCTCGAAAGCGGCTTGATGTGCGGGGACATCGACATGGCCGTGATGCTGGTGTCCAACCTGGAGCACACCGAGGAATTGGCGCAGGAGGTCTTGATGCGGTCGAACCGCCGGCTCTGGCTTTCGGCTGATCATCATCTGCTCGCGCGGCAGGAAATCAGCCTCGCCGATGTGGCGGCGGAAGATTATGTCATGCTGACGGTGGACGAGGCACGCACGACGGCCGCCCGTTACTGGGATGCCGCGGGCCTTTCGCTCCGCGCCGTCCTTACCACCAGTTCGGTCGAGGCCGTGCGGTCGCTCGTGGCTGCCGGCATGGGGGTCACTGTCCTGTCTGACATGGTTTACCGCCCCTGGTCCCTGGAGGGGCAGCGCATCGAAGTGCGCGGGCTTGTCGAGCCGATCCCCACTATGGATGTCGGCCTGGCTTGGTCGCGTGACAGACCAATCGACCCGGCGGCAGCGGCCTTCCGGGCCTTCATGTCCGTGACCATGGGCGGCGGCGGCTAACCGCCGGCCCGTCAGACAGACGCTCTACCTCAGGCTCGCTGGTTGGACAGCGGATGGTCGTGAAATAGTCCGCGACGATCGCGTCCTTCTGCTCATCGGTCCAGTCACCAGCCACGGGCGCCCGGCATGGTCGGCGGGGCAGGAGGGCTGGACTATGCCAGCAGCTGCGTCGGCACGCCGAGCATCGGACCGGCCTCGGCAAGCCGCTGGTCGAGCGTGTGTACCGTGGCGCCATGCTCCGACGCTGTCGCTAGATGCAGAGCATCGCCGGCGCGAAGTCCGAGCGTATGCTGATCGGCGAACTTCGCCGCCGCCCGGAAATGCCCGCCCGTCACTGGCAGCACGTTGAAGCTCTCGGCGATCAGCTTGTTGAACATGGCGAGCGCCGCCGCGCGCTGCTCCAGGTTGACCTGCCCGGTCCGCAGCTTGATAGCCATCGCCGAGGACATCTCGGTGATGGTCCAGTCGCTGATCAGAAGCGGGGTTCTTCAGCCCATTCCATCCTGCGAACCTACTGCCGTGACGGAGAACAAGCTGTCCTCCAAATTGCACGCTTCGCGATGCACGCCCCTGATCGCTCGCCAGCACAAAGCCCGTGAGTCTTTAGGAGATGTAATATGATGATCGATCAAACTTCCTGCGAACTCCGTGATGTACACAGTTGGACTAGTGACGGATCGTTGATCCCGGACTGGGTGTGCAGTCAGCGATGACTGTGTCCTCGCTGACCTCGGTAAGCGCTTGCGCCACCGGTCGCCGCCTTCTCGTTGTCGACGAGATCCGCCTCGTTCCGCTTCACCGACATCGACATGGCGCAGCTCTGCGCGTCGAGCGGCGCCATCGCTTCCCGCCAGGAGGCGCCTGGGAGCGGCTTCCCACTGGCGAGCCACGCTACAGGCGTCGCGAGTTGGTTCCGCGCCCGCCGGCGCGGTCGTCCGGGCTGAACCATTGCGCGACCATGTTCAGCGTAGGATTTCCTGCATTCTCGAGCTGACGGTCTGAAGCGCCGAGAGATAGCGCGCTGCGAGCTCTTCGATCGGCTCGCTGCGGGCCGGCAACCCGAGATTGACGGCAGCGACGATGACACGGCGTGCCGTCACCAGGGGAACCGCGATGGAGCGGAGGCCGACCTCGACCTCTTGGTCGATGACGGCATAGCCTTCTGCCCGAACGCGAGCCAGCTCGGCCATGACCGCCTCGGGCTCCGTAAGCGTATGCGGGGTGCGACGGGGCAGGGGGACGGAACCGAGCCGCTCCCGCGCCTGGGCCTCGGGCAGGGCGGCGAGCAGCACACGGCCCATCGAGGTGCAATAGGCCGGCAGGCGCGAGCCGGGCATCAACGTGATCGACATCACCTTTCGCTGCGCCGCGCGGGCGACATAGACGATCTCGGCGCCATCGAGGATCGAGACCGAGGAGCTTTCCCCGATCTCGTCGGACAACTGGTCGAGCAACGGCTGCACGAGTTGCGGCAGCGGCATGGTGGCGAGGCAAGCCGTGCCCAGCCGCAGCACGCGCGGGGTCAGCGTGAAGAACTTCCCGTCATAATCGGCATAGCCGAGATGTGCGAGCGTCAGCAGGCACCGCCGTGTCGTCGCCCGATCTAGCCCGGTGGCCGCCGCGACCTTGGAGATCGACTGGCGCGGGTGGTTGGGGCTGAACGTCTCGATCACAGCCAGGCCCTTGGCGAGGCCGCTCATCAGGTCGCGTTCGGTGACGGTCATGCTGCTTCTTACCTCAATCTTGAGCGATATGCGAACAAATGCATCATATCGCACAAGCTGAATGGACGGAAGCTCGGGCCGGGCCTATCCCTCGCTTTGCCGCAGGCGTTTTGTGCCACGGAACTGAGAGGAACTCGGATGGACAAGACAGTCGCAGACCCCGCCACGGCGGTGGCGGGGATCGGAGACGGCATGACCGTGATGATCGGAGGCTTTGGGGGGGCGGGTTCGCCCATCGAGTTGATCCACGCGCTCATCGACCGTTTCCGCGCCACGGGGCACCCGAAGGACCTGACGATCATCAACAACAATGCGGGCAACGGCCATGTCGGCCTCGCCGCGCTGATCGGGGCCGGGATGGTGAAGAAGCTGATCTGCTCCTTCCCGCGCTCTGCTGATCCGGTGGTGTTCACCGATCTCTATCTGTCCGGGAAGATCGAGCTGGAGCTGGTGCCGCAGGGCACGCTTGCCGAGCGCATCCGCGCGGGTGGGGCAGGAATCCCGGCCTTCTATACGCCGACGTCCTACGGAACGGATCTCGCGAAGGGCAAGCCGGTCGCTGAATTCGACGGACGGTGCTATGTGCAGGAACGCTGGCTCAAGTGCGATGTAGCGCTCGTGAAGGCGGAGATTGCCGACGCCCATGGCAATCTCACCTATCGGGCGGCCGCGAGGAACTTCAATCCGCTGATGTGCATGGCGGCGGCGGAGACCGTCGTGCAGGCGACGCGGATCGTGCCGGCGGGAGGGATCGACCCCGAAATCGTCATCACCCCCGGCATCTTCGTCCAGAAGGTGGTCGCGGTCGCCCATCCGCGGCAGGAAGAAGATCTGAACCGCGCGAACGCCGTCTATCCGGAAATTGCCTGAGATGATTGTGAAGCTGACCAACAACCAGATCGCCTGGCGCGCCGCGCAGGACATTCAGGACGGCGCCTATGTCAATCTCGGCATCGGCTTTCCCGAGAAGGTGGCGCAGTATCAGCCGCCCGGTCGGGAGGCGATCTTTCACACCGAAAACGGCATCCTGAACTTCGGCGAGCCTCCGCCGAAAGGCGAAGAGGACTGGGATCTAATCAATGCCGGCAAGAAGGCGGTGACGCTGAAGCCTGGCGCCGCGTTCTTCCACCACGCGGACAGCTTCGCCATGGTGCGGGGCGGCCATCTGGATGTGGCGATCCTCGGCGCCTATGAGGTAGCCGAGAGTGGCGACCTCGCCAACTGGTCGACAGGGCCAAATGGGGTGCCGGCGGTAGGCGGCGCGATGGACCTCGTCCATGGTGCCCGGCGCGTTGCGGTGATTACCGATCACGTGACGAAAGACGGCAAGCCGAAGCTTCTGAGGCGCTGCACCCTGCCTCTGACCGGCGTCGGCTGCGTGACGCGCGTCTATACCTCGCTTGCGGTGATCGACATCGAGGGCGGGCGCTTCGTCCTGCGCGAGAAGCTGCCCGCATTGTCCCTCGATGATCTGCAGGCCGTCACTGGCGCCGAATTGCTGGTGACCGGCACTGTTGCCGACCTGATCGTCCCGGAACTCTAGGATGACGGACGTTTTCATTGGCGACTATATCCGCACGCCGATCTGCCGCTTTGGCGGGGCACTCTCTTCGGTACGGGCCGACGTTCTCGGCGCCATTCCGCTCAAGGCGTTGCTAGCGCGCAACGGCGGCGTCGATTGGGAGGCCGTGGACGATGTAATCTTCGGCTGCGCCAATCAGGCGGGCGAAGACAATCGCAACGTGGCGCGAGCATTTTGCAGCCAAGTGGAATCAATTGGCGTCGCAGAAATGCAGCTAAAACAAATATATAGAGCGGGATGTTCAGTTTAATTTGAATGCATCCCGCTCTAGGCTCCGATCGCCGTAATGTTGCTCAGCAGCCTGTCCGCGACACAGGTCGATGCTCCAGCCGCCATGAGCATCTGCGGCAGGATCAACCATTCCAGCGTCCAGGCGGCGCCAGAGCGCTCCTGCTCGTGGACGAGCGCATGATGCGTCCCGGAGAGCTGGACGGCGTTGTAGCGGGCGAGCGTCACCAGCATCTCGGCATCGATGGGATTGCGCTTGTGCGCCATGGCCGACGATGAACCGCCGCCCGCCAGTTGCAGCTCGTCGCCTGCCTGCGCCATCAGCGCAATGTCCTGCCCGAACTTGCCGAGGCCGCCCGTCACAAGCGACAGCCAGTTGGCCAGCTCAGCGATGCGGTCGCGCTGGCTGTGCCATTGCGGCGCGTCGCCGAGGCTCAGCCGCTCGGCCACCGCGGCACGGACGGCGGCTCCCTTGTCTGCGAACTTCTCGAGTGTCCCGACGGCGCCGCCGAACTGGATGACGAGAACCGATCTTCGCATCGATTGAAGCCGCTCGTGGTGGCGCACGAGCGGTTCGCGCCAGCTTGTGACGCGGTCGGCTACGGAAATCGGGATCGCTGCCTGCATTCGGGTTCGGGCCATCAGCGGGCGATCGCCAAACCGATGACCGAGATCGGCAAAGGCGACCACCAGTGCCGAAAGCCGTTCTTCCAACAGGTCGATACAGGCGCGAATTCGCAGGATCATGGCCGTGTCGATCACGTCCTGGCTGGTCGCACCGAAATGCACATGCTCCGAATGCGGCTCTCCCACAGCATGCCTGATCTGCCGCACGAGCTCCGGCACCATGACGCCGTCGCGCGCCGTTCCGTCCCTCAGGGCCGAAATGTCCGGCCGGAAGTTGTCGAGGACGCGTCCGATTGCGCTTGCTGCAGCCGCCGGGACGATGCCGAGTGCGCCTTCTGCGTCGGCGAGCGCCTTCTCGAATTGCAGCATCGTCGCAAGTTCGGCCTCGACGCCGAGGAGCGTCGCCATCTTCTCATCGCCGAGAAGCCCGGACAGGAGGGGACTGTCGAATGCTGCGATCATATGTCGAAGAAGACCGTCTCGTTCATGCCCTGAAGATGAATGTCGAACTTATAGATGTCGCCATCGCGCGGCGCGACCAGCGTTGACACGCGCTCTCTTTGCTCAATACGCATCAGGACGGGATCCTCGGCGTTGGCCGTTTCCTCGTCGCTGAAATACATGCGGGTGTGAAGGCCAATGTTGATTCCACGCGCGACGATCCACACCGTCAAATGCGGCGCCATCTTGCGGCCGTCAAAAAAGGGCACGCGACCGGGTTTGATGGTCTCGAACATGCATTCGCCCGTCGTCATGTCGGTGGGCAGCCGGCCCCAGCCGGTAAAATTCGGGTCGGCGGAGCCACGCAGATCCGAGGGCGAATTGTAGATGCCGGCGGCGTCCGCCTGCCAGATCTCCACAAGCGCGTCTTTCAGCGGCGAGCCGGCGCCGTCGATCACCCGGATGTTGACCCTGATGCGCTCGCCCTTGGTCTTGTCGGCGACCATCGCGGCGCCAAGGTCGCGTTCATAGACGCCCGAGATGCCGACAAAGTTGGGCGTCAGCCCTATATGGACGTAGGGTCCCGCGGTCTGCGAGGCGCTTTCCTTCAGCCGGCTGAGACCCTGGACCATCAGCTGCCCTCGATGCGGTTTTCGAACGGCGTCGAGCGGCGGCCGCGCAGCACGATGTCGAATTTGTATGCCCGCGCATCCATCGGCATCGTTGCCTCCATGTCGAGCGCGGCGGTGAGGCCTTCAATAGCGCGGCGGTCGTTGATGGTCCGCACGATCGGGCACCTCCAGATCATCGGATCGCCCTCGAAATACATCTGGGTGATCAGGCGCTGCGCGAAGCCGTGCCCGAAGATCGAGAAATGGATGTGGGCTGGACGCCAGTCGTTAGGTCCGTTGGGCCAGGGATATGGCCCCGGCTGGACTGTGCGGAAACAATAGGAGCCATCCTCGCCGGTGATGGTGCGGCCGCAGCCGCCGAAGTTCGGATCGAGCGGCGCGAGATAGGTTTCCTTCTTGTGTCGGTAGCGTCCGCCTGCGTTGGCCTGCCATATCTCCAGCAGCGCACCGGCGACGCCGATGCCGCGCTCATCGAGTACGCGGCCATAGACGAGGATGCGCGGCCCGATCGCGCTTTCGCCCGGCCCGGCAAAATTGTATATGAGGTCATTGTCCAGCTCACCGAGAATATTGTGGCCGAAGACCGGCCCGGTAAGCTCCGACAGGGTGTTGTCGAGGGAAAGAAGCGGCCGTTGCGGCGAGCGCAGCACCGAAGTCTTGTAGGCTGGCGTGAAGGCCGGCGGATGCCAGTTGCGGTCGCGCTGAAAGAAGGCGCCGATTTCCGGCGTGCGGTTGGCGGGAAAGCGCGACTTGGTCATGATTTGCCGGCTTGAGCATCCATTTCGTCGAACGTCTTCCTGGCGATCTTCATCGCGTGATTTGCCGCCGGCACGCCGGCATAGATTGCCACATGCAGCAGCGCCTCGCGTATGTCGTCGCGCGTCGCCCCGGTATTGACGCTGGCGCGGATATGCATCGCGACTTCTTCATCCTGCTTCAGCGCGGCGAGCAGCGCGATGGTGATCATAGAACGCTCGCGCTTGGTGATGTTCGGCCGCGACCAGACGTGGCTCCATGCAGCCTCCATGATCAGTTCCTGGAAAGGAATGTCAAATTCGGTCTTGGCCGCCTCTGCGCGGTCGACATGGGCGTCACCCAGCACCGAACGGCGCGTCGTCATCCCTTCGACGTATCGGGCGCCGTGTTGTGGCTTGCTCATTCGCGCTCCCTTCGCATGTCGTTCAGGAAGCCACGGATCAGCCCTGCGAGCCTTCCCGGCTGCTCGACGCATGGGATGTGGCCCGCACCGGCGATGACCTCGAACCGTGAGGCGGGGATTGAGAGGGCCAGCGATTCCACCAGTTCAGGCGGCGTCGATCCGTCTTGATCGCCGACAATGCAGAGTGTCGGCACATTAATCGCGGCGGTCGTAGCGGTCAAATCGGCGTCGCGGATAGCTGCGCAGGCAGCAGCGTAGCCGGCCGGATCCTGGCGCGTCAGCATCGTTTTATACCCTGCCAGTTCCTCGCCGCGATTCTTATGGAAATCCGGTGTGAACCATTTTCGCATCACGTCGTCGGCAAAGCTCGCGATGCCCTCCGACAGCGCCGCGTTGATGCGCCCGTTCCACATCTCGGTCGTGCCGATTTTCGCGGCCGTATCGCAAAGGATCAACCCCTCGATCAAATCCGGCCGCGTCTTGTAAAGGCATTGCGCAATGACGCCGCCGATCGAAAGCCCGCAGATCACAGCGCGTTTTACGCCAAGATGGTCGAGCAGCCCTGCAAGGTCCGTCGCATGGGTCTCGATTGTTTGTGGCGCGTCACCCAGTTCGCTCAGACCGTGTCCGCGCTTGTCAAATGCAACGAACGTGCAGTCGTTGGCGAGCCTTCGCTCGACCTCGTTCCAGATGCGCATATCCGTGCCGAGCGAGTTCGCGAAGACGACCGTCGGCCTGCCAGCTGCGGGACGATACCGATAGTGGATCGTCGCGTCGTTGATGCGAGCAAAGTTCATACCGGTCATATCTTTGGCATTCCTTTGGGCCGCATCAGCCGCTTTTGCGCGGCGATGCGGAATGGTGCGTTCGGCGCACCATATCCTGCATACGCGCCGCGCCGTTCAACAAACTCGATAATGAACCCCTCTCCGAATGTCGGCGCATAGAGCTGAAAAAATTCGCCGTTGTCGTCGCGGTCATAAAGAACATTGGCTGAGCGCAACCGATCGGCGACCTCCGGATCCAAACCGAAGCGCGCCTCTACGTCGTCGTAGTAGTTCATCGATATCTGAAGCGGTTCGAAGCCGTTGGCCTGCAGCTTCGCCGCCGTCGCAAAGATGTCATCGGTCGCGAGTGCGAAATGCTGGACGCCGGAACCAAAGGTTTCGGCGATGAAATGGCCAGCCAGGGTGCGATGACTCTCGGCGCCGTTCAGCGTGAGGCGGAAGCGCTTGTCCAGACCTTCTATCACCTGGCTGCGCACGAGGCCGGCCGGATCGACGATGTCGACCATAGGGGTCTTGGTCGTCCTGAAGATCGAGACATAGAACAGCAACCAGCTCGGCATCTCCTCCTGTGCCATGGTCTGCCCGACATGATCGATGCGGGTGAGGCCGACGCCATTGCCGGAACTTGTCGGCATGACCGGCGTGAACTCTATGTCCCAGACCTTCGCCAGGTCGGTCTTGGCGTCGAGGAAGTAGATCAGCCCGCCACCGACGCCGCGGATCGCCGGGATCGACAGCTCGCCAGGGCCGACCCGCTGGTGAAAGATCTCCGCGCCCAGCGCCTCGGCGCGCGCAACCGTGGCGGCGGCGTCCTCGACCTTCAGGCCCATCGCATATGCCGATGTGCCATGGACAACAAAGGAAGAATGGGCGAAGCCCTGCCGCTCCGTATTGATGACAATATTGATCTCGCCCTGGCGGTAGAGCGTGACGTCCTTCGAGACGTGTCGACCGGCCTCGACAAAGCCGAGCATGCGCAACAGCGATCCAAGTTGTCCGGCGTCCTGGCGATCGGCCGCGAACTCGATGAACTCGACCCCTCCAACCCAGATGCGGTCGGGCATGGGCGGGATAGCAACGTCAAGTGCCGGTTCTTCACGCCGCACCTGATCCATCAACCACACGAGCGAACGCCGTCCGTCGACGGAGATCGCCTTTGCCGACCCGCCACGGAACTGGTCGTTGAAAATCTCGAGCGACAGATAGCCATCATAACCGGTTGCCGCGACCGCCTGCATGAACTGTCGCACCGGCAGATCGCCTTCGCCTGGCATGTTGCGGAAGTGCCGGCTCCAATAGAGCAAGTCCATTTCGATCAACGGCGCGTCGGCGAGTTGGACAATGAAGATCTTGTCGGCGGGTATCGAACGGATGGAGCCGAGTTCAATCCTGCGGGCTAGCGTGTGGAAAGAATCGAGAACCAGCCCGATGTTCGGATGCGCAGTCCTGCGCACGATTTCCCACGCATCGCGATGATCGTTGACGTGACGCCCCCAGGCCAATGCCTCGTAGCCGACGCGCAGACCGCGCTTGGCGGCGCGCTCGCCAAGCTCGTGAAAGTCCATGGCCGCCCGGTCGATCCCGCCAAGCGAGACCGGCGACACCGACGAGCATACCAGCATCAGGTCGGTGCCGAGTTCCTGCATGACGTCGAACTTGCGCTCGGCACGGTCGAAAGCGCGGCTACGCTGGGGCTCCGGCAAACCCTCGAAGTCCCTGAACGGCTGGAAGAGCGTTATGGTCAAACCTGCGTCATCAGCCATTCGGCCGACGTCGCGCGGTGAGCCGTCAAAGGCGAGGAAATCGTTCTCGAAGATTTCAACACCGTCGAAGCCCGCGGCGGAAATTGCCGCGAATTTCTCCGCCAGGTCACCGGCGATCGACACCGTCGCGATCGAAGTCTTCAAACGCGCCTCCTCCCTGGTTGTTATGAACGAACCAGTTCGTACATAATTAAGGCAACGCTGGCAGCACCGCAAGTTTTGGCGCGCTCAGCGTTCTGCGGGAGCTTCGTCCTTCGCGACAAAGCGCAACAGCATCTCCACGCTGTTGCGCTTGAGCCGCTCGAGTTGTGCCGGAGCGCCAAAGTCGCGTCCGAAGATCATCGAAAAGGTGGCGCGGTTGGAAACGTTGAAGAAGCACAGCGCGCTTACCTGCCAATGGAGTTCGACCGCGTCGAGCCCCGGCCGGAAGACCCCCTCTTCGACACCGCGTGAATAGATGCGAGAAATATGGTCGATCGCAGTCACGTTCAGTTCGCGGATCGCATCCGATTGTTCGAGGTATTGGCCGTGATGGATGTTCTCGATCATCACCATGCGGATAAATTCCTCGTGTCGGTGATGGTGGTCGAACGTGAACTCCACTAGGCGCGTCAGTGCCGCCACGGGGGGCAAACCTTCGATATCGAGTTGGGCCTCGCCCTCGCGCACCTGGCGATACGCGTTCTCGAGCGCGCGCAGGTAGAGGCCCTCTTTGTCACCAAAGTAGTAGTAGATCATGCGCTTGCTGAAGCGTGTGCGCGCCGCAATCTCGTCTATGCGCGCGCCCGACAAGCCGTTCAGGGCAAACTCCTTGGAGGCGATCTCCAGGATGTTGCGGCGCGTGCCCTCAGGGTCCTGGATACGCGTCGTGCTCGCGTCCGGCTTCGTCTTTCGTTCCTTCTTGATAACGGCCATGCAGTTTGAGTTCCCGCCCCGGCGCCAGCCGGCAATTGACTAAACTAACCAGTTAGTACATCATTCGCAAATCGCGACGGACTTATTTACCGGCGCGTTTGACGTGAACACAAGGGCGATCCAAGCATTGCCGCATTTGGGCCAGGAGGCGGCCCGCACAGGGAGGAATCTCGGGAGATGGGCGACAGCCTTGTCGACCTCCTTTGCCGTCTTGCGGACGAGCACAAGAGCGCTGCTAGCGGCGACAGCGAAAAGGTCGTGATTGGCCTTGTCGGACGCGGCATTCAGTCCTCGCGCACTCCCGGCATGCATGAGCGTGAAGCCCGGCGCCTTGGCATCGGCTATTCGTACCTTTTGCTCGATTTCGACAGGCTCGGATTTCCGGACGCGGCGATCGGCGACTTGATCGCGGCGGCGCAAATTGCGGGCTTTCAGGGCCTCAACGTCACTCATCCGTTTAAACAGGCTGTTATTCCCGTCCTCGATGCGCTGTCGCCAGAAGCGCGCGCGATAGGCGCGGTGAATACGATCGTGTTCGCTGGCGGACGCAAGGAAGGCCACAACACCGACGGCTGGGGTTTCGCGGAGAGTTTTCGCGAAGCGATGACAGGCGCATCGATGGGCAGTGTCGCCATGTTCGGCGCCGGCGGAGCGGGCGCCGCAGTCGCAAACGCGCTGATGGAGATGGGCGTTGGCCGGCTGTTCGTCGTCGACAGCCAACCCGATCGCGCCTCGGATCTTGCGTCGCGCATGGGCGCCTTGTTCGGCGGCCGCGTCGAGGCGTGGCCGGACCCGGCCGCAGCGGTGCGCATGGCAAACGGCATCGTCAACACGACCCCGGTGGGCATGGCGAAATACCCCGGAACACCGTTCGACACGGCTCTTCTGACGGCCGAAAAATGGGTCGCCGACATAGTCTATTTTCCGATGGAAACGGAGTTGTTGATCGCGGCCCGTAAGATCGGCTGCAGAACGCTGCCGGGCATCGGCATGGCGATCTATCAGGCCGTCCGCGCGTTCGAGCTCTTCACCGGGCGCAAGGCCGACCGCCGCGCCATGGCAGATCACTTCGAGGCCGCCGCATGAACTCAATGACGCCTATAGCCGCATGAAGACCACTGGGAGGAAATCGACATGAAAGCTGAAATGAACCGACGCATGTTTATGATCGCTGCCGGCGCATTTGCCGCCGGAACCGCTGTCCCCGCCTTCGCGCAGGACAAACCAAAGCTGCGTTTCTCGGCCGTGTTCTCGGAACAGGACATCCGGGCTGAGATGATGAAAATGTTCGCTGACGCCATCAAGGACGACTTTGCTTTCGAGGGCTACTACGGCGGCAACCTGTTCAAGCAGGGCACCGAGCTTGTCGCCATCCAGCGCGGCAACCTCGAAATGGGCAACATCGCCCCGCAGGACATCTCCAAGCAGATTCCGGCCTGGTCTATCGTCACCGCCGGCTACCTGTTCCGCGACGCCGCGCATCTCAAGGCCTTCTTTGCCAGCGACGCCGGCGCGGAGCTGAAGAAGATGACCGAGGACCAACTCGGCGTGAGGGTGCTCGGCCCCACCTATTTCGGCCTGCGTCAGGTCGGCCTGAAGCCCGATAAGGAAATCAAGACTCCCGCCGACTTGGCCGGCGTCAAGCTGCGCATGCCGGGTGGCGACGCCTGGCAATTCCTCGGCCAGGCGCTCGGCGCGAATCCTACGCCGATGGCCTACGCAGAGGTCTATACTGGCCTGCAGACAGGAGCGATCGATGGGCAGGACAACCCTCTGCCCAACGTCGAGAACATGAAGTTCTACGAGGTCATGTCGCAGATCGTGCTGACCTCGCACCTTGTCGGCTTCGACCTCCTCAGCATCTCGAAGAAGGTGTGGGACGAGATGGGGGCCGAGAAGCAGGCAAAGGTCCAGGCCGCGGCGGACAAGGCGATCGACTTCTCGACAGAGAAACACCTGACGCGCGAGAAGGAACTCGTTGAAACATTCAAGGGCAAAGGCCTGAAGATCTACGAGCCCGACGTCGCTGCATTCCGCAAGCACGTGCAGGAGCAATATCTTGCCTCTGACCTCGCCAAGGAATGGCCGGCCGGGATGATCGACAAGATCAACGCGCTTTGACGCGCCAAAACTCGC
This sequence comes from Mesorhizobium sp. M6A.T.Cr.TU.016.01.1.1, assembly GCF_003952585.1. Taxonomy (NCBI): domain Bacteria; kingdom Pseudomonadati; phylum Pseudomonadota; class Alphaproteobacteria; order Hyphomicrobiales; family Phyllobacteriaceae; genus Mesorhizobium; species Mesorhizobium sp. M6A.T.Cr.TU.016.01.1.1. The sequence continues at coordinate 986,032 of NZ_CP034452.1, read as the reverse complement.
CAGCCGGTCCGCTTGTGACCGGCTGGCCCAAACTCGTTTAGCCAGACGACGCCAGGGAGGCATGATGAACCCGGGATTGAGAAAGGTCGGCGGCTGGCTATACCGGCGCGCCGAGAACGCCATCGCCATCGCAATCGGCGCCATGTTCGCCGCGTTTCTTCTGCAGGTTGCTTTTCGTTACCTTCTCAACTGGCCGACCGGCTGGAGCAACGAGCTCACCGTCGTGCTCTGGATTTGGGTTGTGCTGTTCGGCGCAGCGTTCGTCGTTCGTGAGGAAGAGGAAATCCGTTTTGATCTCCTCTATGCCGCAGTCGGTCCGAACATAAGGCGAGCGATGACGCTCGCCTTCGCGATCGCTCTCGTCGCGCTCTATGGCTGGTCCTTTCCGGCCGTCTTCGACTATGTGACCTTCATGAAGGTCGAGAGCACCGCCTACCTCAAGATACGCTTCGACTGGCTGTTCTCGATCTACCTCGTCTTCGTGGTCGCCGTGATTGCCCGCTACCTATGGCTCGCGTGGCGTGCTCTCCGGGGCGAAGCGCCGGCGGAATTTGACCCGACGAAAGCGAGTTCCGGCGTATGAGCCTCGCGAGTCCCTTTTCGCTGTCGGTCGTTGCGATCACAGCGCTGGCCCTGCTTGGCCTGCCGATCGGTCACTCGATGATCGCCGGGTCGATCCTCTATCTCTGGCTAGCAGGGCTCGACATGGGCACGTCCGCCGAGCAGCTCCTCAACGGGCTCTACACGAGCTACATTCTGCTTGCCGTGCCGATGTTCATTCTCGCCGCGGAGTTGATGAACGCCGGAACAATGACCGACCGGCTGCTGCAATTCTGCAACGCTGTCGTCGGCCGTTTCCGCGGCGGCCTGGCGCAGGTCAACGTGCTGCAGTCGATCATCTTCGCCGGCATGTCCGGCTCGGCCATTGCCGACGCCGCGGGCACCGGCAAGATGATGCAGCAGCTCATGACCAAGGATGGCAAGTACCCGGCGAGCTATGCCGCTGCGCTGACAGCCGTCACCTCCGTGATCGGCCCGATCATTCCTCCGTCAATTCCGCTGGTCATCTATGCGCTGATCTCGGATGCATCCATCGGCTACCTCTTCATTGCGGGTATCGTGCCGGGCCTTCTTCTCGCCCTGTCGCAGATGATCATCGTCGCCATCGATGCGCGCCGGAAGAACTTTCCGGTCGAGAAGCCGGTGCCGCTCAGGGAATTTCCGGGGATCACCTTGCGAGCGTTTCCGGCGCTGATGCTGCCGGTCGTTCTGCTGGTCGGCATAAGGGGCGGCGTGATGACCCCGACCGAGGCTGCGGCGGTCGCCGCCGGCTACGCGCTGCTCATCTCGGTCGCGATCTATCGCAGCGTGACGCCGGTTCAGCTCTACCATGCGCTTCTCAACAGCGCCCGCACCACGGCCTCGATCGGCATGCTCATCGCCGGCGCCCTGGTGTTCAACTACGTTGTCACGGTTGAGAACATTCCGCAGTCCCTGTCGGTGATCCTGCAGTCCTGGGATCTTTCGCCGATGGGTTTCCTGATCCTCGTCAACATCCTGCTGCTGATCCTGGGCTGCGTGCTGGAGGGCACGACTATTCTGCTGGTGATCGTGCCGGTGCTGATTCCGACGGCGAAGGCGCTCGGTGTCGACATGGTGCATTTCGGCGTGATGGTCGTCGTCAACATCATGCTCGGCCTCGTCACCCCGCCATACGGGTTGCTGCTGTTCATCATGACCCGCATCGCAGAGGTGCCGCTGCGCGACCTGGTGCACGACGTAATGCCGTTTCTCTACGCCATGATTGCCGCCCTGATGCTGATCACCTTCTTCCCATCGCTGGTGCTGTGGCTGCCGCGCCTGCTGGGCTATCAAGGATAGGACCATGACCAAGCCAATCTTCGTTCTCAACGGTCCAAACCTCAATCGCTTGGGCAGCCGCGAGCCGGAAATCTACGGGACGACGACGCTTGCCGAGATCGAGACGATGTGCCGGAAGGCCGCAGACGGGCTTCCAGTCCGCTTTCACCAGTCGAATTTCGAGGGTGAGATCGTCGGCTGGATCCACGAGGCGATCGACGACGGCGCCGGCATCATCATCAACCCGGCGGGCTTCTCGTTCACCTCGATTGCCATCCTCGACGCGCTCAAGATGTTTCCTGGACCGATCGTTGAGCTCCACATTTCCAACATCCACCGACGCGAGGAGATCTATCACAAATCGCTCGTCTCGACGGTGGCGACGGCGGTCATCGCCGGTTTGGGGCCGCGAGGATACGCCACCGCGGTCAATTCGCTGAAGCAACTGATGGAAGGTTAGGTAAGGCCACAGGCAAGGCGTGAAATCCGCAGCGGGAATATACTAACTGGATAGTATGACAATCGTCTCGTCAAGATCGCCAATGGGAAGGAAAAAACATGTGCCCTCCGGGATGCCTGCATTCAATCTGTGAGAAAGCCACACGTAGAGGTCTTCTCAAAACCGGCTTCACTTTGGGCCTCGGCGCCGCCGCCGCCGCGTTTCCTGGCACGCCACAAGCCCAGGCCGCTCCAACGAGCTTCAGCGAGACGGTCGACCTTTCGCACGCGCTCTATGAAGGGTTTCCGACCTTTAGCGGCGAGAAATGGTTCACCGTCGAGCATTTGGTCACCTTCGCAAAGGACAAGGTGAACCTGAACCGCTGGACGATCGTCGAACACAGTGGCACCCATATGGACGCGCCCATCCATTTTTCTGCCGATGGCTTGACGGCCGATCTGATTCCCATCTCCGACCTGATCGTGCCTGTCGCAGTCATCAATATTGCTTCGCGGGCGGCCGAGAATGCGGACACATCTCTCACCCCCGACGATATCAAAGCGTGGGAGGCAAAGAACGGGCCTCTTCCGGAGGGATGCTGTGTGGTGATGAATTCCGGATGGCACAAGCTTCTGGACGATCCAAAGTTCACCGGCAATGACGGCGAGAAGAGAAATCATACCCCCGGCTTTCACGTCGAGACTGCGCAATTCCTGATAGGCGAGCGAAATGTTAAGGGCATTGGGGTCGACACCCTCTCCCTCGACACGGGGCTTAATTCGGGCGGGGCGTTTCCCGTCCACTACGAATGGCTTGGAAGCGGTCGCTGGGGCGTCGAGTGCCTTGCAAATCTAGACGCGATTCCTGAAGTCGGGGCGCGTCTCTTCCTCGGGATTCCGAAGGTGAGGGGCGCGACCGGCGGGCCGACTCGGGTGATCGCGCTTCTCTAGATCCACCCGGTGGCGACTGCGGTAAAAGACGATCTGCGGGCTTGAGAGCCGTTTGAAAAATCGAGGGCTGGATGGCCCAGATCGCCAAGAAGACCAAGCGCAATCACCACGGACTCCTCTGCGCGCACGAGTATGACGACGTCTTTGCCGCTTCCATCAACGAGCCCGAGGCGACGGCTATCCTCGCCAACGGATTGGAGCGTGCGGGTATTGGGCGGCGCGACCAGAAGGTGCCGTCGGTCGGTTCGGAGGATCGGGCAGTTCGGGCTGAGCGGCGCAAAGGCCGCGATGCTCTTTCTCGGGTCCGGCCCCGACTGGCCACGGGTCCGTCCTCCTGAATATGACTTCCGCGACGAACTGATTCCGGTGGGTATCCGGATATTCTCGGAGACGCTGGCGGCCTGTCTGGATAACAGCTGAATGCGATCGTCTGCGATGTCCTGCCGACCGATGCCGCCGGCAGAAGTGTGCGGATAAGGTGTCGATGTGACCAAGAGAAAGACAGGCTGCCATTGACAACCTTCCCGTTCAGCGAAGCCATCCCGGTGCAGTTTCAGGCGCTGTTGCCGAAGACATCCGACGTCGTGATCGTTGGCGGAGGCATCATCGGCGTGATGACGGCACTGTTTCTGGCGCGACGGAACATCTCGGTCACGCTTGTCGAGAAGGGCCGCATCGCGGCCGAGCAGTCATCGCGCAACTGGGGTTGGATCCGGCAGCAAGGCCGCGACGCTGACGAACTGCCGATCATGATCGAAGCGCGCCAACTCTGGCAGCAACTTGCCGAAGAGTGCGGCGAGGATATCGGTCTGAGGCAGACCGGGATCACATACCTTGCGCGGACCGACACGGAGATGGCCGCGTTTGCTGCGTTCGTGCGGATCGCCGGCGCACACGGTGTCGACACACGCCTCCTCGACCCGAATGAGGTCGTGGATCTGATCCCCGCCATGTCGCGGCGCTACAAGGGCGGAATGATAACCCCGTCGGACATGCGGGCCGAGCCTTGGGTTGCCGTGCCGGCGATCGCTCGCCTGGCCGCCCGGGAAGGCGTCACGATCATCGAGAATTGCGCGGCGCGGATGCTTGACCGATCCGGCGGTCGGATCAGCGGCGTCTGGACCGAAAGGGGCCACATCGCTACCTCGAATGTTCTCGTCGCCAGCGGCGCGTGGACGTCGCTCTTCCTGCGCGCGCATGGCATCTCGATCCCGCAGCTCAGCGTCAGGTCGACCGTCGCCGCGACCGAGCCGATGCCCGAGATCTATGCGGGGGCAGCCACCGACGAACACATCGCCTTCCGGCGGCGGCAGGATGGCGGCTATACGCTCGCGTCGGGCGGTGCCAGCCAGCTCTATGTCGGCCCGGACGCATTCCGGCATGCGATCAAATACGTTCCCGCCTTGAGGGCAAATCCCCTGGGCACGCGATACCTGCCGGCGGCGCCAATGGGATATCCGGATGCCTGGTCGACGCCGCGCAAGTGGGACGCGACCCAGGAAAGTCCGTTCGAGCGGATGCGCATCCTGAACCCCGCTCCCGAACCCTCCGGGCTCCGCTCGATCGAGCGCGGGTTCAGGGAGCTTTTCCCTCAGGTCAAGGACGTGCGGCTGAAGGCGAGCTGGGCGGGCATGATCGATGCGATGCCGGACGTGGTGCCCATCGTCGACCGCGTAGCCGAGATTCCAGGCCTCGTCGTTGCGACCGGGATGAGCGGCCACGGTTTCGGCATCGGGCCCGGCATAGGCCGCGTCGTGTCGGACCTGATCCAGGGTAATGAGGTTGGCCACAACCTCAATCGGTTCCGCATCTCGCGATTCAGCGACGGCAGCCCGATCCGATTGGGGCCAGCCTTGTAGCCCCCATACCGACCATAATGACGGTGCTTGAGGCATGTCGCCGGCGGAATGATGGTGCCCGCTACGCAGGCTCATGCGCCATGATTTCCGGCATAGCGGTTCATCCCGATGTCCTTCGACGTGGCGCGCCGATGGATTTCTGCCATGGCGGAGTGGAACACCGCGTTCAGTGTCTCCAGTTCGGCGTGCGCGGCGAGGTGCGCCGGGACAAGCTCACGGATCTCGGCCAGTATGGCGGCTTCGTCGATCGTTTGCAGGCGGCCGTCATGGACGACGATCTGCCCCGCTATCATCACCGTTTCGATGGAAGAACCGTTCTCGGCATAGACGAGATGCTTGGCGATATCGTTGAGCGGGGTGAAGCTGAGGGTGGTGAGATCGAGGATCAGCAGATCAGCGGCCTTGCCGACTTCGAGCGAACCGGTGACATTCTCCAGCATGGCACTGCGTGCGCCGCCGATCGTCGCCATGGTCAGGATTTCCTCAGCACGGATCCACTGGTCATAATCCGGGCCGGAAACACTGTGGATCAGCCCGGCCACCCGCATGACGTCGAAGATGCGCGCCGTGTCGTTCGACGACATGCCATCGGTCCCGAGACCAACGGTTATGCCTGCATTCATCAGGCGGCGAATGGGAGCAATGCCGGCGCCGAGCTTCTGGTTGGAAATGGCATTGTGGGCAACGGAGCACCCTGCCTCGCCCATCGTCGCGATGTCCTTGTCGCTCACCCAGACGGAATGGGCGATCGTCGTGTTGCGCGACAGCACGCCGAGATCGCTCATATAGCCGATCAGGCTCTTGCCGTAGACTTCATGGCCGGTCACGGCCTGTGTCTTGGTTTCCAGGATATGCGTGTGTAGCGGCACGCCCATGTCGACGGCGAGTGCATGGCAGGCTTGCAGCAAGTCCGGGGTACAGCGTTGCGGCGCTGACGGTGCGATCATGAAATTGAGCCGGCCGGCCCTGCCATGCAGCGACGCGAAGGCGGAACGGCAGTAGTCCATATAGGCGTCGGTCGACATCGGCGGCCCGAAATCGAGCTTCTGCTGCAGGTGGAGCGGCATCACCTCGCGGGCGTAGGGCAGGGCGTCCAGCGCATGCACGTTCATGGCCGCGCTCGACACATTGGCGCGGATGCCCGCGTCCTCATAGGCCCTGAAGACGGCTGACAGCCGTGAGAGGTCGTGCGCAGGCGGATCGAAGAAGTCGTCGCATATCGTCGTGACGCCGCTGCGCAGCGATTCCATCGCGAGGAGAAGGCTGCGCAGGTAGAGAAGTCGCTCGTCGACGACAGGGCCCATCAGCAGGGGGTAGGCGTAGAGAAGCCAGAGCTCTAGCGGCATGCCTTCATATCGGCCGCGAAAGAAGGTTTCGCCCGAATGGGCATGGGCATTGACGAGGCCCGGCATTACCAGCCGGTTTTGGCCGTCGATGAGGGTGGCATCCGGCGCAGCCACGAGGTTCTGTCCGACGGCAGAGATGCGGCCGTCCTCGATAAGAATGTCGCCTTGGAACGGCTTGCTTCCGTTCCGGGCGCACATCGTCAAAAGGGTGGCGTTCTTGATTAGTGTCTGGGGCATGGGCATGTCCTGCTCGTGTCGCGCTGTACGCGCCCGGCTGCCGGTCCGGTGCGATGCCAGCCTGGTGTCTATTGGTCGCGCAGCTCACCGAAGCCGCTGGCGGCCTTGGTGCCGCCGCGCAGCTGCGTGCTGAGCCAGATGCCGAGAACGGTGGCTATGTAAGGCAAGGCGAGCAGCAGATCGTGCGGGACGCGGTCGCCGAAGGCGAGCTGCGCCCTGATGCCGAGCGCACCAACGACGGCGAAGAACACGGCTGCCAGAGTCGCGCCGATTGGATGACCCGCGCCGAATATGACGGCGGCAAATCCCATGAAGCCGCGGCCGGCTGTCATGTTCTGCGCAAAGATCTGAAGGCTCCCCGCAGCAAGCTCAGCGCCTGCGAGCGCGCAAAGCACGCCGCCGGTCATCAGCGCGACGAGGCGCATTGCCGCTGGATTGACACCCACACCGCGCGCGGCAAAGGGATGCTCGCCCGACGCCGCCAGACGCAGGCCGAAACGGGTTCGCCGCAAGACAACCCACATCGCGAAGACGATCACCGGCATCATGACGACGAGGATCGAAAGCGACCCGAACGCCCCGAAGGCGGGTCCTATGCGCGGCAGGCCGAAGGGTGCGCTGACTGCGGCCTGCGTTCCAAAAATCGACTGCACGGCAAGCGCGGTTCCTCCGAGGCCGAGCCCTGTAAGCCCGAGGCCGGCAATGATCTGGTTGGCCTTGAGCTTCTCCACCACGAACCAGAACAGGATTGAGCCGAGGACGCACGCCGTGATCGCACCGAGAAGCGCGATCCAGATCGATTGCGTAAGCACGATGCCAAGGATCGTTGCGCAAGCGCCGGTAATCATCAGGCCTTCGAGGCCGAGATGCCAGATGCCGGCTCGCTGGGCGATGACGCCGGCAAGGGTCACGTAGATCAGCGGAGTGCCCGACCGCAGGATGGCGATTACGAAGTCTTCCATATCCGTCCTCCGAGTTTTGCTATCCGGTCGACGGCGCTGGATTTCGCGGTGATGAACAGAGCAATGGCTGCGTTGATGATGTCGATTGCCGACGACGGCAGGCCGGCCATGATCGGCAGGTAGAGGGCGGCGGACGCTAGCCCACCGAAGAACAGCGACACGATAGCCGTGCCGACGACCGAGAAGTTGGCGACGAGTGCGATGAGGATTGCGGTGAAGCCGTGGCCCGGCAGGAAACCGCCGGTCAGTCGTCCGTTGGGGCCCATGAACTCTATCGTGCCGGCAAGACCGGCGAGCGCGCCGCTGAGCAGGAAACTTGCGAGCCCGATGCGCCATGTCTTCGCGCCCTGCCACTCGACCATCGTCGGATTGCGACCGGCAAGGCCAGAGAGCACGCCGAAGGCGGTTCTGTTGACCAGAAACCACATTGCCAGGCCGACCAGAACGGCGATGGCGATGATCGTCGGAGACAATCCGAGCGAGTCGCTGATCCGGTAAGCGCTGTCGAGCGGGCGGCTTGACGCCTGCTGCCCGGTGCCCGATGGGTCCTTGAGCGGTCCGGCCGTCACATAAAGCAGCACCAGACCGGCAATGAAATTGCCCATAAGCGTGGTGATCACCTCGTCCGCGCCGGATTTCAGCCGCAGGAGCCCGGGCCAGAAAGCCCACAACGCACCACCCGACATGCCGGCGAAGAAGCAGGCGGTCATGAGGATCGGCGCCGGTGCGCCGTCAAGCCATTCGGCCATGAACGCGGCCGCGATGGCTCCCATGTAGAACTGGCCCTGGGCGCCGATGTTGAAGTAGCCCGCCCGGAAGGAGACGGCCACGCCGACAGCCGTGATGAACAGGGGAAGCCCCCAACGAAGTGCCTGTTGCAGGGCGCCGGGTCTGAGGAAAGCGCCATCGGCGATCGACTGGAACATCAGGGGCGCCGAATAGCCGGCGGCCTGAAAGATAACCCCGCAAAGCGCAAGGGCGATCAGGATGAAGATCAGCGCGCGGAAAACGGAGACGAACCGATCGATCATCCGAGCACTCCTGTCATGGCTGCGCCGACGGCTGTGATGTCATAGGGTGGACGGAACTCGGCGACGATGCGCCCGGACAGCATGACAACGACGCGGTCCGAGATATCGAAGATCTCGTCGAGATCCGAAGAGATGAACAGCAGGCCGCAACCGCGCGCTCGCGCATCGAGCATCGATTGCCATACGAACGACGTTGCGCCGATATCGAGACCTCGCGTGGGCTGCGCCGCAAGAATAAGGCGGGCGTTTTCGTCCATCTCACGCGACAGGATCACCTTCTGGGCGTTCCCGCCCGATAGCGAGCCGGCCCGCTGACCGACATCGGAATAGCGGACATCCCATTGCTTGAGGGCGGTATCGCATTGCTTGCGCAGAGCAGAGGGGCTGATGGCGGACAGGAGCGGTCTCTGAAGGAGACCGCGCGCCGACCAGTTTTCCCAAAGAGAGCTGGTCAGGCTAAGGCCTTCGACATTCCGTTCGAAGGGAATGACGCGCAGTCCGGCCGCTCGTCGTGCAGCGAGTGGTGCGCGGGTCACGTCCATCCTGTCGATGGAGATATCGCCGCTGACGACATCAGCCAGTGCCGAGATCGCGCGCACAAGCGTTCTCTGCCCGTTGCCCTCGACGCCGGCCACGCCGACGATTTCCCCGGGGCGAACCTCGAGGCTGATCTCGTCGAGCGCCGGGCCTTCGGGATCGCGCCGCGTGGAAACGGCGCGCATCTTGAGGACCGGGGCGGCAGCATCGGTGTCCGCAACATGCTGTTCGGCATGGGTGATCACTGCTGCGCCTGTCAAAGCCGCCTTGTCGTCCGAGCTGAGGTTGCGGGCGGCGGCTGGCCCGATGATAAGCTCGGCCAGCCGATCCGCATCAATCCCGTCGCAGGACAGCGGTCCGTCGACGAGCTTTCCGCCGCGCAGAACCGTCACCGTATCCGCAATCGCCAGAACCTCCCGTATCTTGTGCAGGATGAGGATGACCGTGACGCCGCGCTCCTTGAGACGTCGGACCCGATCGAAAAGCTTCTCAGCGCCTTCGGGAGACAGGACCGCGGTCGGCTCATCCAGGATGAGGAGCTTCGCATCCGAGACGAGGGCTCTGGCGATTTCAACACTCTGCTGGGTTTCCACCGGCAGGTCGCGGATACGCTGCTTGGCCTTCACCTTCACATGGAGCGCATCGAGATGATGCTGCCACCGCTTTTCGAGGGCTGCCTTTGTGAATAGCCCTCCACCTTCCGCGCCGAACTGCATGGCTTCGGCAACCGTGAAAGAGGGGGGAAGGGCAAAACTCTGGTGGACGAGTTCGACGCCCGAACGCCGGGCATCCCTCACGTTTCCACCCGCAAGCGGGCGGCCGTCGATTTTGAGCTCGCCCGATGCAGGGCGCACGAGACCGGCCAGGACTCGGGCAAAAGTCGTCTTGCCCGCGCCGTTTTGGCCGACCACGGCGTGGATCATGCCCCGTTCGAAGACTGCTCCGACATCGGAGAGCGCGACAATGTGACCGTAGCGCACGGTCACATTGCGGCATTCAAATATGGGGGATCTGTCCTCGGTCACCGCAGCATGATCCAGTCGAAGGTCAGAGGCTCGTATTGAACGGCACCTTCAGCGACCCATCGAGGATCGCTGCGCGCGCCGCCGCTATTTCTGCCCCTGCCTCCTTGCCTTTGGCGATGATGTCAGCCGGTCCCTGCTGCGTGAAGAGGGGCGACGGAATGAAGTCGATGACGCCTGTTCCAAGGCCGGTATGCTCATGTGTGCCACCGGAAAAATCGCTGCCGAGTGCCTTCGTGACCTCGTTGTAAAGCGAGGTGCCGAAGTCGAGGCCGACGATCGAGATCACGGACTTTGGCCCCTGCGGGAACTGGGCCGGGTCGAGCACGCTCACCAGGCGGCCTTCCGCCTCGTTTGCGGCGGCGATGATGCCGAAGTCGGTTGCCGCGGCGTCGGTCTGGATGAAGTCGATACCGCTCGAGTACATCTGCGTGGCGATTTCCTGGCCCTTGGCCGGGTCCTGGAAAGAGCCCGCGAATGCAATGGCGACGGATACGTCTGGACGCACGGACTGGGCGCCTGCCTTGAACGCATTGTAGTCGGCATTGATCGGCGGAATGGAAACACCACCGATGAAGCCGAGCTTTCCTGCTTTGCTCACACGCGCGGCGAAAATGCCGGAGAGATAGCACCCCAGATAGTAATCATAGGAAACGGTGACGACATTCGGGATCGCCGGCTCGAAGGGATCTGCAAACAGCTGGATCCACTTGGTATTGGGATAGGAGTGAGCGAGCGCCTTGAAGGGTTCCGCGACCTCGTTGAAGGTCGAGACGATCACTGCCGCACCAGCATCGCCCAGCGTACGGAAAATGGTCTCGTAGGTCGCCGGGTCCTGAGCGTATACCGCGCGATACTGGAAGCCTTGCTCCTCGGAGAGCTGCTTGAGCTTGGCAATCATCGAGTCCACCGGACCGGCATCGCCTGCCGCCTGCGTGTGAACCAGCGCCACGAGGCCGCCCGAAGCGTGCGCGGCAGCTGTCAGCAGGCCGCCCGCCATTGTGAAGGCAGCCAATCCTGCCGAGGCCTTGAGGAGGCTGCGGCGGCCGACCGGCCGGTGCAGCACATTCATTTCATTTGAAGTCTTGTTGGTCATGTTCCCTTTTCCTTGCTCTAGAGGTTCGATATCTGCAACTTCTTATTGGGGTGGCTTCTTTCGCCGCCCGGTCGTCATCGGGATGCAAGGTTTGCATCCTCTTCCTCAGGCGCCGGGAGAAAACGGCGCCGGATTCATGATCATCACGTCCTGGCTCTGAATGGCGCCGAGAGACCAGACACCGGAGATGAACGCCTGCCATTCCGGGTCGGCATACATGGCTGCCCGCCGCGTCTCGCGGTCGGCGAGGCTGTCATAACGCCACATCAGGACCGTCGTGTGCAGGCGGCCGATCTCACTGACATAGAGTCCGAGAAAGGTGTTGAGATGCCGCTTCTGGATCGGCAGACCCTCGGTCTCGTATTTCTTCAGCCAGCCATCGACTGTTCCCGGCCGAAAGGTGTACGTGCGATGTTCCACGATCATCTGGATGCCTCGTCGAGAATGAATTCGGCGGCTCGCTCCCCGATCATGATCGACGGCGCGTTCGTGTTGCCGCTGGAAATGATTGGCATGATCGAGGCGTCCGCTACGCGCAGGCCCTCGATGCCGTGAACTTTCAGTCGGGCGTCGACCACGGCCATCGGGTCGTTGCCCATCTTGCAGGTGCCGACCGGATGGAAGGTCGTCATGGCATTGGTACGCAGCCACTTGACCATTTCGGCATCGCTTTCGACGGCCGGACCCGGGGCGAGCTCCTTGCCGCGATATTTCTCGAAAGCCTTCTGCTTGATGATGTCGCGCGTCATGCGGATCGCGTTGATCATCGTGCGAATGTCAAACTCGGTTTGCAGGTAGTTCGCGTTGATGCGCGGCCGGTCCATCGGATCGGCCGAGCGCAGCCTGATCTCGCCGCGGCTCTCGGGATTGACCGGGCCGACGCGCAACGAGAAGCCATGGTTGGCCTCCACCCGCTCTTTCTTGAACGGGTTTGGAAAATGCAGGTTCGCCGTCTTTTCGAGCGCCGGCATGAAGTGAAGCTGGATGTCAGGCGCGGCCAGATCGGTGCGCGACTTGACGAAGGCCCCGGCTTCGTACGGGAAGGTCGTGGCGATGCCTTCACCGAACAGCATGCCCTGGATCACCGACCAGGTGAGCTTGTCGGCGCGCAGGTCCGAATAGAGCGTGACCGGCTCCCGGCATTCATAGGCCATGACGCAATCGACATGATCCTGAAGGTTCTTGCCGACACCAGGAAGATCCTGGACGACAGGGATGTCATGCTGTGCGAGTTCGTCGGCAGCGCCGATCCCCGAAAGCATGAGGATCTGCGGCGAGTTGACGACGCCGGCCGACAGGATCACCTGGCGGTCTGCATAGGCTCTCGAAATGTTGCCTTTTCGGCTGAACTCGACGCCGACAGCCTGGCCGTTCTCGATGAGGATGCGCCTCGTATGGGCGCGGGTGATGATCGTCAGATTCGGGCGTTTCTTTGCCGGCCGCAGGAACGCATAGGCTGCCGAGCAGCGTTTGCCCTTCGCGATGGTGAAGTCATAACGGCCGAAGCCTTCCTGCTCTTCGCCGTTGAAATCGTCGTTGTGAGGATATCCCGCCTGTCCGCCTGCCTCGTGAAAGACATCGAGCAGGCTGTTCCAGCCGCGCGCCCGGCAGACGGTCAGTTCGCCTTCGGCATTGTGATAGGCGCCATTGCGCTGCACATGGGTCTCCGAGCGGAGGAACGCTGGCAACACCTCATCGTAGGACCATCCTGTGGCGCCCATCTGCGCCCAGCGATCGTAGTCGTGCCGGTTTCCGCGAACATAGATCATGCCGTTGATGGTGGATGTGCCGCCGAGCACCTTGCCACGAGGCCAGTAGAGCGACCGTCCGTTCAGATGCGGCTCGGGCTCTGTGTGATAGTGCCAGTTGTAGATGCCCGAATGGAAAAGCTTGCCCATCAGCATGGGCAGCCGGAACAGCGGGTTGAGGTCCCTGCCGCCGGCCTCGAGCAGAAGCACCTTGTTGGCGGGATCGGCGGACAGGCGGTTTGCCAGAACGCAGCCTGCCGAACCGGCGCCGATGATGATGAAATCGAATGTCTTCGTTGCCGCCATGGTCACCACGCGATGGGACGAGAGCCCATCTCCTCCAGGTAGCGGTTGCAAAGAATGAATGGATTGGGTCTGGAAAGGACGGCTTCGGCGCGGGCGGGATGATCGCGCAGAACGCAGCGAAGATGCCCGCCCGCGTTCTCGTCGATTCCCGCTTCTGCCAGTGCTTCCGCGGCGGCGTCGCCGAACCCGAGGAATACCAGCGGCTTTTCCCGCGAGGCAAGGGCGCGCAAGGTTTCCACGATCAGCGGACGCCAGAGCCGGAGATGGCCCTTGGACTGATGCGGATCCACATCCACCTTGAAGCGAGTGAGCGTCAGCGAGGCATTCAGTAGGAGAACGCCTTTCGAGACCCAGCGGTCCGCGATATCGGACGGCTGCTCGATGTCGGCTGCACCGCTCTCCATGGCTGCAAGTGTCTTCGGCCAATCGTCGAAGCTGCGGGCATAGGACAGGTCACCGGTGCGCGCTGCCAGGATCATCTGCATGTAGGCACGGATGCTCTTTGAAAACATCTTGTCGAGCTCGTGCCATCCCGCCAGGTTTCCAGCTTCAAATGCCCGTCCGGTGGCAAACCCGGGTTCGGGGTAGGGGTCCTGGCCCAGAACGACACAGTGAACCTCATCGGGGGCGATTCCGTCGAAAGCTCTCAGGCAATGCGCGCCCGCAGGCATTCCCGGAAAGTGCTTGCCGCGACGGACGGGAAAGATCGGTTCCCAGACCTCGAGCTCAAGTTCGGCCGCGATCCCGTCAATATCCGGCCCCGCATGCCTGATCAGTGCACGCCAGGGTCCGTTCAGATCGGCGGACCAATCTGAAAGGAATTCCTCCATGGCGGTCTTTAGCAACATTGCCATTCGCACCCTCTCCAAGGTGGTCGACTGCGGCAGCTCCTTCAGGAACCTGACCGTTTTGTCAGCTTTTCATGAAAAAACTTGACCAGATTGTCAACTTCTTTTTTAGTGGTGCTTCGATTCTCGAGGCCTCATACAATCCGGTTGAAAGGTCTCTGAGCAAAAACGAACTGTTGACCCGGGTGATCATCCAGGCGCAAAAAATCAATGAAAATAATGGATTAACCAATGGCAGAAGAACTGAACGCGCCCCGTGCTTCCGCTGAAAAAGGGCACCCGTCGCAGGCCGCGTCGGATGAGCCGATCAGAGCGAGGAACGTGTTCAAGATCCTGACAGCGGCTGTCGAGATCTTCTCGCGGAAGGGCCTTGATGGTGCCCGCATTGTTGAGATCGCGAAGGCCTCAGGGCTGCCGAAGGGCAATGTCTACTATTACTTCTCGTCGAAAGAGGAGATCTACAACGCCGCCATCGATCGCCTCATCCATAGTTGGGACGACGCGTTTCGGCATATATCGGCCGATCGTGAGCCCGGCGAGGCAATCGAGGCTTACATTCGAGCGAAGCTGGACCATGCCCGGGAGAATGCCGCAGAGACGCGCCTTTTCGCAAACGAGATACTGCAGGGAGCTGTACATCTCTCGACCGAGGCTCGCGATCATATGCGAACCGTCACGTCCGAGAAGGCCCGGGTGATCGATATTTGGGCCATGGCCGGAAAGATAGAGAAAGTCGACGCGCGCCATCTGTTTATTCTGTTGTGGTCCGCGACGCAGTTCTATGCCGAGTTCGAGGCTCTCGCCTGCGATGCGCTACATGTCAGCCAGCTAAAGGCGGCTGACTACAATTTGGCTGCGAAGACGATCACGGAGACGGTCTTGCGGGGGCTCCTTACCCGTCCATCGTGATGGACAATACCGCAGGGAGTCCGACCTCTGCGGCGACTGATGAGTTGGCAGCTCATCGGGGCAGCCCAGCCCCCTTAAGCGGGCGCGGAAGTGCCGAGAGCTACGGCCAGGACATCAACAAGGCCACGGCCGGCGCTGCCGTCGACGTCGAGGCGCGGATTGTAGATGGCGACCTCGAGCCCGACCGCCTTGCCGCTTGCCAGGATGATCCGGAGCGCCGCCGATAGCTCGTCCCACGACAGCCCGCCCGGTACGCGGAAATCGACCGCCGGCATGATCGCATCGTCGAGACAATCGGCGTCTAAATGGATGAAGAAGCCGTCGAGCTCAGGCCGCGTCAGGTGGCCAACGGCCGCCCGGGCGGCGGCTTCGACGCCCAGGTGGCGGATGGCATGGAGATCGTAGGCCATGAGCTCCGCCGGCAAAGGCTGGCTGCCGAATTCGGCCTGGTCCTCGTGGTCGCGAAAAGCGAAGGCGACAGCGTCCTCGGAGCGCACCAACGGGCGGCGACCCTCCAGGTCGGTCAGCAGCGCCGGCCCGTAGCCGGTGACGAAGGCCAGGTCCATGGACGCGCCTTCGCCGTTGGGCTCGGCCTCGGGCTGGAAGAAATCGGCGTGGCCGTCGATGAAGAACAGGCCGTAGCGGCCGCGCCGGCGCAGCGCGAGCATCGGGCCCAGCACGATCGTACAGTCGCCGCCCAGCACCACCGGGAATTCGCCTGCGTCCAGCACCTCCTCCACCGCGTTGGCGAGCTTGGGCGACCACGCCGCGATCGCGTTGGCATTGAGCGTCAGGGTGGCAGGGTCGGGCTTCGGGTCTTTCGGCGGGACGGCCAGCCGCCCGGCATGGCGCGCATGGATTCGGTCGGCGAGGCCCAGTTCCAGCAGCCGACTGGGCAAGTCCTCCACGCCGTCGGTCGCCAGACCCAGCGCGGACGGCGCTTCAAGAATGGCATAGGGGCGGGTCGGCATCAGATGCTCCCAGGTATCGCGAGTGAGAACCGGCGCTCTCTGCCACTGAGCGCGCGCCCAACGCAGCTTTGGTACGCAAGATCCCAAATTGCTCTTCAGGCCGCCACGCTCTTCGACGATATCTCCAGCACCGCTGACGGTATTTTTCTCGTCAATTCGATCGCGCTGTTTTCGCCGGAAATCGCACCACTCGGCCAATTGATAGCGAAAGTGGGCAAAACCGAGGAAATTTCAACCCGCCCAAGTCCCTTTTGAAGTCAAGATCGCAAGTTTTCTGACCGGTATGGAGACTGTTCCTGACTGCGTTCTGAGAGAAAGTTGCGAGGCTGGATCAATGGGTGCCGTAGCTCAAAACGATCCAAAACGGGCGCTCTTCTCAAAGGCCTTCATCCCAATACGGCATGCGCCCAATGCATCGCGCAAGGTGGTCGACGAAGGCGCGGACCTTCATCGACATGAGCCTGTTGCTGGGATAGACGGCATAAATCGTGCTGGCTGGAGGCTCCCAGGCGTCAAGCACGCGTCGCAGCGCGCCAGTACGCAGCGGCTCCGCTACCGCCCAAGTGGGCAGTAGGGCGATGCCGATGCCACCGAGCGCCGCAACGCGCAGCATCTCCGCATTATTGCTGCGAAAGCTGCCGCCCACAGCCACCCGCACCTCGCCTCGTTTGCCGGCAAGGCGCCATCCATCGCCCCAAGGCAGGAGGCTGGTGCAGAGGCAGTTGTGCTTGGCAAGGTCGCCCGGCTCGCGCGGCGCTCCACGCTCCGTGAGATAAGCGGGCGCAGCACAGGCGACGAGCCGGGATGGCGCGAGCTTGCGCACGACAAGCGGCGAATCCTCGATCACGCCGATGCGGATCGCCAGATCGAGCCCCTCATCGACCAGACTCACATGCGTCGGGCTCAAAGCAATATCGACGGAAAGTTCCGGATAGCGCCTCAGGAACTCGGGGACGGCCGGCGCCACATGCATCCAGCCGAATCTGTCGGGCGCCGAAATGCGAAGGGTGCCGCGCGGCTCGCGCTGCAGCGCGCTCGCCGCCTGTTCCGCAGCTTCAGCTTCGGCGAGAATCCGCGCACAGTGGCGGTAATAGGCTGCGCCCGCTTCGGTCATCGAGAGTCGACGCGTGGTGCGGTTGAGCAGGCGAATGCCCAGGCGCTCCTCAAGCCGCTGCACATGGGCGCTAACAGCGGATTTGGAGATTTTGAGATGCCGTGCCGCCGCTGAGAAGCTGCCGCTATCAACGACACGAGCGAACGCAGCGATTCCATCGAGCGGATCCATCGTCCAAATACGGCGTCACCATCGAGCCGCCGGCTGCCTGAGATCTCGTTCCAGACCGCCAGCGCGCCCGTCAGGCGGGAAACAGAAATGCGGCGGCGGGATCGAAAAAAATCTGTCTGCTCGAGGCGAAGCCTTCATGTGCTTCTGCCATGTCGGATGTCGGCCTGACGTCGATCTCCTGGCCGGCGGCCGTGCGCGCGATGACGCGCCGCCGCTCGCCGAAGAAGGCGGTGTCGATGAATTCGACCGCAAGCCCGGCAGTGGCCGGGCCGGGCCTCAGCCGAAACGCTTCCGGCCGCACCATCAGCCGGGTCTTCTGGCCATGGCTGAAGTCCTGATCGATCCTGACGCCGGAGACGACCGAGCCATCGGCCAGGCGGATCGTGGCGGAGCCGTTGACGGTTTCAAGATGCTCAGCCGGCAGGAAATTGGAATTTCCGATGAAGCTGGCCACGAATTCGCTCGCAGGTCTCAGATAGAGGTCCTCACCGGTGCCGATCTGCTCGATGCGCCCGTCCCGAAACAGGGCGATGCGATCCGAAAGATGCAGGGCCTCGTCCTGATCGTGGGTGACGTAAAGGATCGTTACGCCGGTTTCGCGGTGGATGCGTCGTATCTCGGCCTGGATTTCCTCGCGCAGCTTCTTGTCGAGCGCCGAAAGCGGCTCGTCCATCAGAAGGATCGGCGGATCGTAGGCCAGCGCCCGGGCAAGCGCCACGCGCTGCTGCTGTCCACCGGATAGCGCGCCGGGATATCGGCCGCCGAAACTCTCGAGCCGGACCAGCGACAGCATCTCGGCGACTTTTCGGTTCACCTCGGCGTCCGGCCGGCGGCGCACGCGCAACGGAAAGGCAACGTTCTCGGCGACGGTGAGATGCTGGAACAGCGTGTAGCGCTGGAACACCATGCCGATATTGCGCTTGTGCGACGGCACCGACAGCAGCGACCTGCCTTCGAGAAGAACGTCGCCGGATGTCGGCTGCTGAAAGCCGGCGACCGCGTAGAGCGTCGTCGATTTGCCGGAGCCGGAAGGGCCGAGGAAGGTCAGGAACTCGCCCTTGGGTATATCGATCGTGACATCGTGCACGGCGACGAAGCTGCCGAATGTCTTGCGCAGGTAGCGAATGGAGAGAAACGGTTCGGTCATTTCGACAGTTTCCGCCGAATGAGTGCGGTTACGATCATCAGGCTCAAGGTCAGAAGTACCAGAAGGCTGGAGGCGGCGGCGATGACCGGGCTGAGATCCTGGCGCAGGCTGCCCCAGATCTTGACCGGCAAGGTCTGCAAGGTGGGGCTGGCCATGAAGATCGCGACCACCACCTCGTCCCACGAGGCGAGGAAGGCAAAGATCGCCGCCGAAAAAATCCCGATCTTGATCGCCGGCAAGGTGACCCGGAGTTTTGCCTCGAATGGGCTTGCGCCGCAGACGATCGCCGCATCCTCGATGGATTTGTCAAAACCTTCGAGTGCCGCGGTGATGGGAATGATGGCGAAGGGGAGTGCCAGGACTGTGTGTGCGATGACGAAGCCTGCCGTGGTGCCGCCGAGCCCGATCCGCAGGAAGAATGCATAGATGGCGATGGCGAAGACCACGACCGGCAGCACCATTGGCGTCAGCAGCAGGCCGCGAAGCGTGTTGCGCCCGCGAAACTGTCCCCTGACCAGGGCGAAAGAAGCCAGGAGCCCGATGACGACGGCAAGAATCGCGACCATGGTGGCAATGTGCGCGCTGGTCAGCGCTGCTTCGAGCCAGGCCGGATCGGCGAAGAGCTCCTCATACCATTTCAGCGTCCAGCCGGGCGGCGGAAAAGCCAGCCACCGCGACGATCCGAACGACAAAAGCACGATGAAGACCACCGGCAGCAGCAGAAACGCGGCAACCAGGCCGGTGAAACCCAGAAGTGCTGCGCGCAGCCAGCCCAGCCGGTCGTAGTCGAGCAGCATCTCAGATGCCTCCTGTCATGCGCTTGGCGCCGACGAGGCGCAGTTGCAGCGCGTAGAGGGCCATGGTCACCAAAAGCAGGATGAAAGCCGCCGCGCTTCCGAGCCCCCAGTTGAGCAAGGATTGGATCATCTGGGCGATCATTGCGGCGAGCATCATGTTGGAGGTGCCGCCGAGCAGCGTCGGCGTCACGAAATAGCCGAGCGACATGACGAAAACCATCAGGCCGCCTGCAGCGATTCCGGGAAGCGACAATGGCAGCAGGATGCGGCGGAAGGCGTCGAAGGGGCTCGCACCGCACAGGGCGGCGGCGCGCAGCGTCATCGGATCAATGGCGCGCAGGGTTCCGACCAGTGGCAGTATCATGAAGGGCAGCATGATGTAGACCATGCCGATGGTGACGCCGGTCAGGTTGTTGATCAGCGGCAGCGGCTCGCTGATCAGGCCAATATCCATCAGCGTCCGGTTGATGACGCCGGTGCGTTGAAGCAGCACCATCCAGGCATAGGTGCGGGTGAGCAGATTGGTCCACATCGACAGGATGATGATGCCGAAGACGATCGAGCCGAGGGCAGGCGGCATGATCGCCAGCATCCAGGCGACCGGAAACGCCACGATCACGGTGACGGCGGTGACGACGGTGGCGACCAGAAAGGTGTTGAAGAAGACCCGCGCATAAGTGCCGTCGCCAAACAGGATGGCGTAGTTCTGCAGGCCCGGTACGGGCTCGGTCACGCTGCGCAACAGCAACGCGACGACCGGCACCACGAAGAACAGGGTGATGAGGGTCAGCGCCGGCAAGGCGCCGCCGACGCCGTTTGGCCTTCGGAGGATTGGCTGTCGATGAAGCAAATTGCCCGACATGGCGATGATCCCGGCAGCTCAGGCGGGACGCCTAGCGGCGCCCCGCCGGTTCATGGGTGAGGTCGGCGGCTATTTGGCCTGCCAGGCGTACCAACGCTCCGCGATCGCGTCGCGGTTTTCAGCCCAGTAGTTCATGTCGAGGTTGATCTGCCCGTCGACATAGGCGTCCGGCAATGACTTGACGACATCGGCCGGCATTTCGGCCTTGGCTGCCGTGTTGATCGGCGCGTAGCCGCTTGCTTCAGCAAACATTGCCTGGCTTTTCGCGCTTGTCGCTGTGGCCAGGAATTTCATCGCGCTAGCCTTGTTCTTCGAGCCCTTGGGGATGACGAGCACGTCGGCGGCAGTCATGTTCTGTTTCCAGGATGCCCCTACATCGGCGCCGTCCTGCTGGAGGGCGAAGACACGCCCGTTCCAGAGTTGCCCGAAGGCTGCCTCACCGGAGGCGATCAGCTGTTGCGACTGCGCGCCGCTGTCCCACCAGACGATTTCCGACTTGATCGTATCGAGTTTCTTGAACGCCCGGTCGAGGTCGAGGGGATAGAGCTTGTCTGCCGGCACGCCGTCGGCCAGCAATGCGATCTCGACGACGCCTGGCGCCGACCATTTATAGAACGTGCGCTTGCCGGGAAATTTCGTCAGGTCGAACATGTCGGCCCAGCTGGTTGGCTCGCCCGACACCACCCCTTTGTTCCAGGCAAGAACGAAGGAATAGTAGAAGCTGCCGACCGCATGCTCGGTGGTGAAGCGAGGATCGAGATCGGCTTTCGGCACGACATTGAAATCGATCGGCTCCAGCAGGCCATCCTTAGCCGCCTTGATGGCGAAATCCATTTCGACATCGACGACATCCCAGGCAACGCTGCCGCCTTCCACCATGGCCTTCAGCTTGCCGTAGTCCGTCGGGCCGTCCTGCAGGACCTTGATGCCGGAATTGGCTTCGAACGGAGCAGCCCAGGATTTGGTCTGCGCCTCCTGGGTGGTTCCGCCCCAGCTGGTGAACACCATTTCATCGGCCCGTGCGGCGGTGGCTGCCAAGAGCCCGGCCAAAATGCCGGTCAAAATCAGTTTCATGTCATTCTCCTCTGTTGGTTGTTTTTGGTTTCTTGTTGTTATGAAATTGCGCGATCGCGGCGCTGCCCTCATCGCATGACGAACGGATCCGGGATCGGCTCGTCGGATATCCGTATCCAGACGGATTTCGAGCGCGTGTAATCGCGGATGGCGTCGAGCCCGCCCTCACGGCCGAGCCCCGACTGACCGTATCCGCCGAACGGCACGAGCGGCGAAACGGCGCGGTATGTGTTGACCCAGACGACACCGGCATGGATGTCGCGCGCCATGCGGTGCGCCTTGGCGAGATTGGTGGTGAACACGCCCGAGGCCAGGCCGAACGGCGTATCGTTGGCAAGCGCCAGGGCTTCGGCTTCCGTGTCGAAGGTGAGAACGCTGAGCACCGGACCGAACAATTCCTCCCGCACGCAGGGCAGCGCTGTATCCTCGGTGTCGATAATGGTCGGTGCGTAGTAGAAGCCGCGCGGATGCTCGTCGGGCCGTTTTCCGCCGGTGATCAACGTCCCGCCACTGGCGAGGCTCTCGGCAACGATCCTCTCGATCCATTCCCGCTGACGTAGTGTTGCCAGTGGTCCCATTTCGGTGGCCGGATCCTGCGGATCACCGATTTTGATGGCCTCGGCCTTGTGCTTCAGCCTGTCGAGGAACTCGGCCTTTATCGAACGCTCGACCAGCAGCCGGGAGCCGGCGACACAGCTTTGTCCAGACGCCGCGAAAATCCCGGCCACGACCGCGTTTGCCGCACTGTCCAGGTCTGCGTCGGCGAAAACGACAACCGGGCTTTTCCCGCCCAGCTCCAGCGTCGTGTAGGCGAGATTTTCCGCCGTGTTGCGGATAATCGCGCGAGCGGTCGAAGGTCCGCCGGTGAAGGCGACGCGTGAAACCAGCGGATGACTTGTCAGGCGCCGGCCGCAATCGTGCCCGAACCCGGCCAGTATGTTGACGCTTCCGGCGGGAAATCCGGCCTCGTGAACGAGTTCGGCGAAGGCCAGCAACGGCGCTGGGCCGTCTTCCGAGGCTTTCAAGACGACCGTGCAGCCGGCCGCCAGTGCCGGACCGAGCTTGACGGCCGAAAGGAAGAGCTGCGAATTCCACGGCACGACGGCAGCGACGACGCCGATCGGCTCGCGCCTGATGGTGACGTCCATATCGGCCTTGTCGATAGGCAGATGCGAGCCTTCATGCTTGTCGGCAAGCCCGCCATAGTAGCGGTAATAGTCGCCGACATAGGCGATCTGGGCGCGGGTCTCGCGGATGATCTTGCCGGTATCGCGCGTCTCCAGTTCCGCCAGGCGGCCGGCATTGGCGACGACCAGGTCGCCGAGGCGCGCCAGCAGCTTGCCTCGCGCCGTCGCCGTCAGCGATGCCCACGCGGCGGAGTGCAAAGTCCGGTGCGCCGCTTCGACGGCGCGGTCGACATCGGCTTCGGTTGCAGCGGGCATCGTCGCCCAGGGCGCTCCGGTGGACGGATCGATGCTTTCGAAGGTGGCCGTCGGCGTATCGAACGCTCCATCTATGAAGTTGCTGAATGCCACAAGGGTCATTGCGGCCTCCCATGCCCGAACGCCGGCATCACCTTGTCGACAAACAGCTGCAGCGACTTCTTCTTGCGTTCGTGCGGTAGGCCGCTGTCGATCCAGATCGAATATTGGTCGTAGCCGAGCGCCTCGTATGCCTTCAGCCGGGCGATCACCTCTTCGGCTTCGCCGATAACCAGGTTCTGTCGCATTTTGTCGGGCGCGTATTGCGGCATGGCCGCGATCTCGTCGCCGGTGAGCGCTTCCAATATGCCTTGGCGAACAGGCTTCTTGTTCTGGAACCACGCGCCGAACTGGCAGTAGAACAGCGACAGGTCCTTCGTCAGCTGCTCTGCATCGGCGGCGTCTTCGGCAACGAATGTGTGCATCAGCAGCATGATCTCGGGGCGGGCGATGTCCGGATGCGCCGCGCACGCCGCGTTGAAGCGCTCCATCAGGCTGGTTACCTCATCATCGCCCGAGGCGAGCGGCGTCACCTGGACGTTGCAGCCGTTGGACACGGCGAAGTCGTGCGAGTTCGGATCGCGCGCCGCCACCCAGATCGGCGGGTGCGGTTTTTGCACCGGCTTGGGCGACGAGGTGGTCGAGGGAAACGACCAGAACTCCCCGGACATCTCGAAGTCGCCCTCCCAGAGGCCCTTGATAGCGGGGATGATCTCGCGCATGCGCTGGCCCGCGCCCCAGGCATCGAGCCCCGGGAACAGGCGCTGGTATTCGTAGCTGTAGGCGCCGCGCGCGATGCCGATGTCGAGCCGGCCAGCCGTGACGACATCGGTCATTGCTGCCTCGCCGGCGAGCTTGATCGGATGCCAGAACGGCGCGATGACCGTTCCTGTGCCGAGCCGGATGCGCTTCGTCCTGGCGCCGAGATAGGCGATGTTGATGAACGGGTTTGGCGAGATGGTGAACTCCATGCCGTGGTGCTCGCCGATCCAGGCCGCCTCGAAGCCTGCCGCCTCGGCCATCAGGACCAGTTCCTCAAGCTCGTCGATGAGCTCGGCATGCGGCTTTGCCGGGTCCGAGCGTTCCATATGGACGAAGAGCGAGAACTTCATACCTGTTCACCCCGAAGTGTTCATGGATACCGGCTTGGCGAGCGGACGGACTTCACCTTCGACCTCGTTGCCGACATAGACTCCAAACGCATCCTCCCGACATTCAAGAACATAGCGGGCGAGCATAGAGCGCACAGCAGCGTCGGCGATGTTCAGTCCGGCAATCCTGTCGATGTCGACGAGCCGGACCTGGCGATTGCTGGAGTGGGGCGCGTCCACCGTGCCGCGGTAGTAGACATGCGTTCGCGATGGGTTTGCGGCGTCGTCCCAGACCGCAAACAGGAATCCGAGATGAGCCTCGATGGCTTTCGCAGCGAGGCATCCCTTGAGGCTTCGCGTGTCGCCGGGCGTTCCGAGCCCTCGGCCCGCCGGCAGTTCGAAAAAGCCGTCGACGGTTTCGAAAAACAGCACGCGGCCTTCGTCTTCGAGGATAGCGCCGACCTCCATGTCCGGAGGCGCGGCCGCCAGAGCTTCCTGGCTGAGACCGGGCGAGACATACGCCCCACGGCAATAGCCGAGGGGCTGCGATGAATTGTGGGAGAATTCGCGAACGCGGCCGATGAGGATCGAATGGTCGCCGGCGTCGACCAACTGCTCCATGTCACAGTCAAACGTCGCCACCGATCCAGCGAGCAGCGGGCTGCCGGTCGGGCCGAAGCGCCACTCGACAGCCGAGAACTTGTCCTGCGATTTCGAAGCGAAGACGCCAGACGCGGCTCGCTGTTCCTCCGAGAGCACGTTGACGGCAAAGCACTTCGAGGTCGAAAACACCGGATGGCCCAGCGCTTTCTTGGCGATGCAGACCAGCACAAGCGGCGGATCGAGCGAAACGGATGTAAACGAATTGGCGGTGAAGCCTCGAGGCTCTCCTTCCGGCCCGATTGCGGTGACGATGGTAACGCCGGTCAGGAAGGAACCGAGCGCCCGCCTGAATTCGCCCGCGTCGAAGGCTGTGTCTATCGCCGGTCGCGCCGGTGTGCTTGCGCCGTCGTTGCTCTCGAGAAAATCGACAATGCGCCGTGTGACCGTGTCAGGCGAGGCTACGGCCATCATATGTCTTTCGCCCTCCAGAACGGCGCAGCGACCGCGCGGCGCGAGGCGGGCCATCGCCGCCGACATCGCAGGCGAGGAATTCCTGTCCTGCGAGCCGGTCATGAACAGAGTCGGCATCGCTAGACCGGAAAGGCGATCGCCATGCGCCGCATCCGCATGGGCGAAAAGTCGATATGTGCGCGCATAGCCTTCCGGGTTGACGCTCTGCAGTGCCGCGCGCGTTGTCCTCGCCGCCTCGGCCAGGCTGTCGGGGACGGGGTTGCCGAACCAGCGCGCGATCGTTACGTCCGTCCCTGACGGGTTTTCCGCGCCATTCAATTCGGCGGCGCGCTCGCGCACTGCCTGCGCAAGGTCCGCCGGGCGGCGAAAGACCGCGTTGAGCGACACCATGCGGCGGACCCGTTCTGGTGCGTTGAGAGCGATTTCCTGCCCGACCAGCGCCCCCATTGAATGGCCAACGACCGAGACGGCATCCAGGCCAAGGTGATCAAGAAGCCGGATTGCCTGTCCTGCATAGTCGGCAAGGCTGGCGTCCTCGGGCGGTAGCGGCGACCGGCCATGCCCCAGCATGTCGATCGCGATCACATCCCATCTGTCCCGCATCAGCTCGATCTGGGGCCCCCAGATCGCCGCGTTCATGCCGACGCCGTGGATGAGGAGGACCGGCGCGCCGGATCCGGCCCGGATGAAGCCGGTGCCGTTAGGCGCCGTTTCGCGATGCCAGGCAGGCTCCGTCAGCTCAGCCATGCAGGTCGCCGACCTCCTTGAGATCCTGGTAGCGGTCGCCGATGCGATGATGCGGTCGTCCGCCGATCGAGGCGCCAAGCGCTACCACCAGCTCGTCCGGCGCCGGCGCGTCGCCGATCTGGAAATGCACAGTCAGGTAGTGCGAACGTCGGCCTTCATCGTGCTTGTCCATGAGCGGGATCATGATCGGCGTGTTCGGCCCGCCACGCATGTTGGTGAAGGCGAGATAGGTCTTGGCGCCGACGGCACGCCGATAGTGGTTGCCGAAATGCAGCGTGTGGATGAGCGCCGAGGCATGCTCGATCTCGCCCGACGTGCCGCAGATTGCGGCCTTGCCGTAGCCTTCGATGGCTTCGCCCGATCCCGCGACTGCGAGGATTTCGCGGGTGAGCATCTCTCCCAAAACCGGCGCATAGGCGCGGATCTCGGGAGAAAGGTCCTCAGTGAAACCGCGCTCGGCCCAAGGATTGTCGAGCACCGCCGCCACGCCGATCAGGCGCAGCGGCCGGGGGGCCACCTTGCCGCCTTCAATCAGCGTGTTCTCGACATAGGTGACGATCTTTCGGATGGCCGGCTTCATCGAATCCTCGGTGGTCGTCGGCCGAGGCATCCGGAAAAGCTCCCTTCCGCCTCGGTCATCTTATGGTATACCATACTATTGAAGACCAAATCCCTTGTCAACGGATCGTCGAATCTGTTTGTTTGCGGATGCTGGGAGTAGATGAATTGGCCGACGACACACTGAGGATCGAACGATCCACCAAGACGCTGAGAACGCTGGCGCTGGAGCGCATGCGCGACGCGATCATGGGGTTTCACTTCCAGCCCGGCGAACGGCTGGTCGAGCGGCCGCTTTGCGACCAGCTCGGCGTCAGTCGCTCGGTGGTGCGCGAAGTTCTGCGGCAGTTGGAGACTGAGGGCCTTGTTCAGATGATACCAGGCCACGGACCCGCGGTGGCCAGGCCGGATCTCAGCCGCACCGATGAGATTTATGAACTCCGCGCTTTGATGGAGGGCATCGCGGCGCGCGCCTGCGCGCTGACGGCGACTGAGGACCAGATCGCCGCGCTTGAGCGCGCATTCGATGTGCTGCTCACGGCGTGGGCCTCAGCCAATCCGATCGAGGTGATGCGGGCGACGACAAAATTCTATGAAGTGCTTTTCGATTCCGCCGACAAGCGCATCGCCTGGGAGATCGTCCAGGGTCTGAACGTCCGCATCAACCAGCTGCGCTCCATGACAATCGCTTCGGTGGACCGCCGCGATGCCGCAATTGCCGAAATGACCGACATCATGAACGCCATCAAGTCGCGCAACGGCGATGACGCCGAAGCCGCGGCCCGGCGACATGTGGAGCA
Source organism: Mesorhizobium sp. M6A.T.Cr.TU.016.01.1.1 (assembly GCF_003952585.1). Classification (NCBI taxonomy): domain Bacteria; kingdom Pseudomonadati; phylum Pseudomonadota; class Alphaproteobacteria; order Hyphomicrobiales; family Phyllobacteriaceae; genus Mesorhizobium; species Mesorhizobium sp. M6A.T.Cr.TU.016.01.1.1. The sequence goes on along the minus strand of NZ_CP034452.1, from coordinate 958,995 downwards.
GGCGTGGCGAATTGCGCAACAGACCCTTCGCAACAGCTGAAGCAAAACTTCACATTACGGAATCGCCCGTCGCCCTCGCACTGACGCACTGCAGGCAATTCCAACGCGCATCCCGATGATATAGCAGCAATGGCGTTGTTTCTGACGGCTGACGATAGCGCACTCTGGCTTTGCTGGTGTGGATGCCATTTCGAGCGTATTCTCTTCCTTAGGGAACAAGCCAGGTCGACTTCGATTGGCGGTCGCTTGCGCTCGGCTGCCCCGCTCGGGAGGAGCCTCTGATTGCGATGGCGCGCTTTGCTCACCTCGCCCTTCTCGCCGTTGCCTTGGGATTTTTGCCTGGAATTGCACTGGCTGGGGAGCCTTTCGTCCCGAGCTGGATCAAGAACGATCCTGCAGCCGAGACAGTGGCCATAGAGATTGTTGCCGATTGGAACCAAGTCGAGCGGTATCGCAGGGACAACATCCGGACCGACATTATCGACTTCAACGGTTACTGGGGCGGCAATCTTACCATCGTCGTACCAGCAGAATGGTCGGTAAAGATCGAGTTCATCAATGGCTCCTCGTCTTTCCGGCACAGCCTGATGCTGACCAGGGTCTACGCTCAGTCAGAGATGCCCGTGAAGTTGACGGCCGAGGATGCGATCTGGGGGGGGGTACACCGATCCGCCAGAGGGGATTAAAATCAATGAGAGGAGGCAACTCAACTTTGTTGCGCAGCAGGCCGGGAGCTATTTCCTCGCCTGCGGGAGGCAAACGCATCTGATGGACGGACATTGGATCGGTTTCGAGGTGAGAGACAGCATCGAGCAGGCCGTGGCAATCATAGACGAAAACAGATTTCCGCAGGAGCAGCCCCCAGGACGGCCTTAGGGGCTACGCGAGCAAGCCAGCGCCATGGCTTGGTCGTGGAGATCAATGCAAACCCAGGGCGGCTTACCGGAAATTCGAAAGTCTGGCGTGCCCGAGCAGCTGCCTTTGCTCGCCTAGCCACCAGCGGGCAATGCTTTCGCCACTATTTCAGCTGCCCTATGCCACAAGGGCAATTCTGTACGGCTTGGTCGTTCTGGGCGCTGTCATGGCGCTGCGCGAACGGCGGCTGCAATGAGAAAGGACAACACGATGAGCGCGACGGCAATGAGTAAAGGGGCACCGTCATCGGCGGACGATTTTCTGACCGGGTTGAAGGGGCAGCGCGTGCTGGTGACGGCAGGCGCCGGCGGTATAGGCTTTGCCATTGCCGACACGTTGTCGCGGCTCGGCGCGCGCATCGTCGTTTGCGACGTCTCCGACGAGGCGCTGGCCGCTGCTCCGGACAGGATAGCGCTCGTCGCCGCGGTCAAGGCCGATGTCTCGCGCGAAGACGACGTCGACCGGCTGTTCGAGACCGTCAAGGAAAAGCTCGGCGGCCTCGACGCGCTGATCAACAATGCCGGCGTTGCCGGGCCGACCGGTGGCGTCGATGAGATCGATCCGGCGGAGTGGCGGCGCTGCATCGACATCTGCCTGACCGGCCAGTTCCTCTGCGCCCGACGTGCCGTGCCGCTGATCAAGGCGGCGGGCGGCGGCTCGATCGTCTCGATGTCGTCGGCGGCCGGCCGCTACGGCTACGCTTTCCGCACACCCTATTCGGCGGCCAAGTTTGGCGTCATCGGTTTCACGCAGAGCCTCGCCAAGGAACTCGGGCCGCACGGCATAAGGGTCAACGCCATCCTGCCCGGCATCATCGAGGGACCACGCATCGACAAGGTCATCGCCGACCGGGCCAAGCAGCTCGGTGTGTCGAATGAGGCGATGACGGAGCGCTATCTCCAGAACATCTCGCTGCGCCGCATGACCAGCCCTTATGACGTCGCCTCGATGGTCGCCTTCCTGCTGTCCAATGCGGGGATCAACATTTCCGGCCAGTCGCTCGGCGTCGACGGCAACGTCGAAACGCTTTGAGGAACCGATCATGACAAAGGTCGCAATTGTCGGCAGCGGGTTCATCGGACGGGCCTGGGCGATCAGCTTCGCCCGCGCCGGCCACGATGTGCGGATGTGGGATCAGTCGCCGGCCGCGGCGGGCGGTGCGCATGATTACGTCGCCGGCGTGCTGGGTGACCTCGCCGCGAACGATCTGCTGCGCGGACAGGCAATCGATGCCGTGCGTGGCCGCATCGCCGTCGTTGCGGAGCTGGAAGAGGCGCTGGCCGATGCGGTCCATATCCAGGAGAACACGCCCGAAAGCCTCGACGTGAAGCGCGAGGTGTTCTCTCTGATTGATGCGTTGGCCGGTCCGCAAGCGGTGATCGCCAGTTCCACCTCGGCGCTGCTGCCGTCGAAATTCACCGATCATCTGCAAGGGCGGCACCGCTGCCTGGTCGTGCATCCGATCAATCCGCCCTATCTCATTCCGGCTGCGGAAGTCGTGCCGGCGCCATGGACCTCGCCCGAAACGGTCGAAAGGACCCGCGCCTTACTCGTCGCCGCAGGCCACGCGCCGCTGGTGATGAAGCACGAGCTCGACGGCTTCATCATGAACCGCCTGCAGGGCGCGCTGCTGGAGGAGACTTTTCGCCTTGTCGCCGACGGCTATGCCAGCGTCGAGGACGTCGATATCGGCATTCGCGACGGGCTGGCGCTACGCTGGTCGTTCATGGGTCCGTTCGAGACGATCGACCTCAATGCACCGGGCGGCGTGCGCGACTATGTCGAGCGCTATCAGACGATCTATGCCAACATTTTTCCGCAGACGCTGCGCCGCGTCGACTGGGCCGGCGAGGTCATCGAGACAGTAGAGGCCGACCGCCGCAAGCGGCTGCCGCGGGAAGAGCTCGGCGAACGGCAGGTGTGGCGCGACCGCCGGCTGATGGCGCTGGCGGCGCACAAGAGAAAATCGGATCAGGAGTTCGGACGATGACGGAAACGAACCGCAAGCCCAGCGCTCAGCAGGCCAAGGGCAAGGTTATCATCACTTGTGCAGTGACGGGGGCGATCCACACGCCGACCATGTCGCCCTATCTGCCGATCACGCCGGACCAGATCGCGTCCGAGGCGATCGCGGCGGCAGAGGCGGGTGCCGCGATCCTGCACCTGCATGCCCGCGACCCTGAGACCGGCAAGCCCGACCAGACGCCGGAGGCGTTCGCGCGTTTCCTGCCGCGCGTCAAGCAAGGCACCAACGCCGCCATCAACATCACCACTGGCGGCAGCCCCTACATGAAGGTCGAGGAGCGCGTGCGCCCAGCCGCTGAGTTCAAGCCGGAAGTCGCGTCGCTCAACATGGGCTCGATCAATTTCGGGCTCTATCACCTCGCGGACAAATACGAGACCTTCAAGTTCGACTGGGAAAAGTCGCATCTGGAAGCGACGCGCGACCTGGTCTTCCGCAATTCGTTCAAAGACATCGAATACATTCTTGCGACCTGCTACGACAACGGCACGCGCTTCGAGTTCGAGTGCTACGACATTGCCCATCTCTACAATCTCTCGCACTTTGCCGACCGTGGGCTGGTGAAGCCACCGTTCTTCGTGCAGTCGGTATTCGGGCTGCTCGGCGGCATCGGCACGCATCCTGAAGACGTCGCCCATATGAAGCGCACCGCCGACCGGCTGTTCGGCGACCAGTTCCGCTGGTCGGTGCTCGGTGCCGGCGCCAGCCAGCTTCGCATTGCCGCGCAGTCGGCGGCCCTTGGCGGCAACATCAGGGTTGGCCTGGAGGACAGCCTATGGGCCGGCAAGGGTAAGCTTGCCAAATCGAACGTCGAACAGGTGGTGCTTGCCCGCAAGATCATCGAAGGCCTCGGCATGGAGGTGGCGACGCCCGACGAGGCGCGCGAGATCCTGTCATTGAAGGGCGGCGACAAGGTCGCGTTCTGAGGCGGATCGCGAGATCTGGGCTTATGACTATGACATCGCGACTGGTGCTGCCAGCAACCGGCGCACTTTCGCCCGCGTCGACACCGGCCGGGGTGGCGCTGCGGCAGCCTGTTCGCAATAACCGGCCTTGGCATCAAAGGCGTTGCGGAACCACGCTTCGCCGGATGACGGCGGCGGCAAAAGGGGATAGAGGCGAATAAGGAAACGAGCGCTTGCTCGATTCCTAGACCATGGCGGCCACCTCGTTTCATCGCTGAGAGTTTGCCCATGAATTTCGATATTCCCGCTCGCACGGAAGATTACCGCGTCCGCATTGCCGACTTCGTCGAGCGTGAGATCCTGCCGCTCGAAGCCGACAAGACGTCCTATGACGCGCATGGAAATATCGCCTTGCCGCTGCTGGAGGGGCTTCGCGCCAAGGCGCGGATGGCGGGCCTGTGGTGCCTGCAACTCAAGCCCGAAACCGGCGGCGCCGGTCTCGGCAAGATGGACATGGCGGTCTGCTACGAGGAGATGAACCGGTCGATTTTCGGACCCGTGGTGTTCAATTCGGCAGCGCCCGACGATGGCAACATGATGGTTCTGGAGGCGCTCGGCACGCCAGCGCAAAAGGAAAAATGGCTGAAGCCGATTGTCGAGGGCAAGGTGCGCTCGGCCTTTGCCATGACCGAACCGCACCCCGGCGGCGGCTCGGATCCTTCGATGATCATGACGCGTGCGGAGCGGCGCGGCGACAAATATGTCGTGACCGGCCGCAAATGGTTCATCACCGGCGCTGAGGAGGCCAGCCATTTCATTTTGATCGCGCGAACCTCGGACGACCCGCGCCATGGTCTGTCGGCCCTGATGTTCCACAAGGACCAGCCAGGCTGGCGTATCATGCGCCGCATCGAGATCATGGGCCCGGAGGAGCATGGCGGGCATTGCGAGCTGGAGTTCGATGGGCTCGAAATCCCTGTCGAAGACATGCTGGTCGGCGAGGGTAGGGGCATGAAGGTGACGCAGGTGCGGCTCGGCCCAGCGCGGCTTACCCACTGCATGCGCTGGCTCGGACTGTCCAAGCGCTGCGTTGAGATCGCGCGCGCCTACGCTGCCGAGCGCCATGGTTTCGGCCAGCGCCTCGCCGACCGTGAAAGCGTTCAGCTGAAGCTCGGCGATCTCGCCATGCGCATCGAGATCGGCCGCATCCTGGTGATGAAGGCTGCGTGGGAGCTGGACCGCGGCGGCTTTGCCCGCAAGGAAGTGTCGATGGCCAAAGTGCAGGTCGCCAATGTGCTGCATGACGCGGCCGATGTGGCGATCCAGATCAATGGCGCGCGTGGCTATTCCAAGGACACGGTGCTCGAATGGATCTACCGCTATGCGCGCCAGGCGCGGCTGGTCGACGGTGCCGATGAGGTCCACAAGATGGTGCTGAACCGTTTCCTCAACGAGGAAGAGAAGGGCTTCTGGCGCTGGACTGTCGAAGGCGACGCATAAGCGACGCGCTGGCGTCTCCGGAGGAAAAGATGGCGCAGCCGTTGAATGCGGATTTCGATCCTGCGGCATTGAAGGGCTTTCTTGCGAACCGCTTCGGCGATGCCGCAATGACGCTGGAGCGGATCGGCGGCGGACAGTCCAACCCAACCTACTTCGTCGATTATGGTGCGCATCGCATGGTGCTGCGCAAGAAGCCGGCCGGGCCGATCCTGCGCGGGGCGCATGCCGTCGACCGCGAGTTCCGCGTGCTTGAGGCGCTCGCACCGACCGATGTGCCGGTGCCCGGGCCGGTGCTCTATCATGACGGTGTCGAGCCGCTCGGCACGCCCTTCTACCTGATGGAGCGGCTTGATGGTCGCGTCTTCCACGACTGTTCGCTGCCCTGCCTTTCGCCCGCGCAGCGACGCGGCATCTATTTCGGCATGGCCGAAGCGATGGCCAAATTGCATGCTGTCCGTCCCGACGAGGTCGGTCTCGGCGACTACGGCCGGCCCGGCAACTATTTCGAGCGCCAGATTGGCCGCTGGACCAAGCAGCTCAGGGAATCGCCGAGTGACAGAATTCCGGCACTCGAAGCGGTCGCCGACTGGCTGCCGCAGCACCTGCCCGCGGATGATGGGCGCGTGGCGATCGCCCATGGCGACTTCCGCCTCGGAAATCTGCTGTTCCATCCCGACAAGCCGGAGGTGATCGGCATTCTCGATTGGGAGCTGTCGACGATCGGCCATCCGCTCGCCGATCTCGGCTTTTGCTCGATGACCTGGCATTCGACCCCGGACGAGTATGGCGGCATCCTCGGCCTCGATCATACTGCACTCGGCATCCCCAGCCAGCGCGAGTTCCTCGACCATTATTTCGCGCATGCCGTGCCCACTGCGCCCCTGGAACGCTTCCACCTGGTTTTTTCGCTGTTCCGTTTCGCGGTGATCTTCGTCGGCATCGCCGATCGGGCGCGGGCAGGCAGCGCGGCGTCGGCCGATGCCGCCGGGAAATGGCCTCTCGCCGGCCGCTTTGCCGTGCGTGCCCAAGAGATCATCCAAGGAGCGAGACCGTGGAGTGGCTCCTGAGGGGAGCGTTCGCGCCTGGTCCTTTCCCTACCCCGCGGCGTCAGCAATCCAGTCCGAGAGGCTTCGCGAAAAGCTTCGCGGCACCATGAGTTCGCACGCGGTCTCGCCGGTGCGCAGGAAAAGCACGGGCACATGATGCAAGGATGTCAGCACGGCGCGGCCCGGGGCGGCAATCGGCGCGTGCCAGTCGACGGCGATGCATTTGGAGAGGATCCGCGCGACGTCGGCCCCAGCCATTGTGAAACGCACGCGACCCTCGCCGAGAGAAACCGAACAGCCGAAGTCCGGATCGATGGCAAGCGAAGGTGCCTGTGCGCCGTCGTCAAGTGCCAGCCAGAGACGGCGAGGGGCAACGCGGATGACAAGGAAACCCTTGTGGCGAACAGTCTCTCCAACCGAGGCAGGAAGCTTGGTGCCGAGCGACGTCGAGAGGCTCGATTCGAATTGCCCCAGCGTGCCGTCCCAGCCCTCGACCTGGATGAGCGGGCAATCGGCCACGGACAGGCTGAAATCCGGGCTAGCCATGTAGCCGCTCTCCCTGCGGATCGAGAAATACCGGCGAGACGATGCGGGCGCGCACCGTTTCGGTCTTCATCGGATAGACGGCCACGATCTCGCTTCCTTCGCTAGCGACATCGCCAGCAAGCAAGGCCAGCCCGACATAGCGACCGCGTTCAGGGCTGAAGGTGACGGAGGTCACGCGGCCGCGCCCGTGGCCGTAAGGTTTCTCACCCAGCAGGAACAGGATGGCGCCACCGCGAAGGCGTTTCCCCTCCTCGATGCATTCCAGTCCGACCAGGCGCTGCCGGTCGGGCGCCTGGAAGGCAGGGCGCCGCCGAAGGACGTCGCCGACGAAGCCGGTGCGCTTGCCGGCCATGCGGCCGAGGCCGAGATCGTCGAGCGTCGTGCGCCCATCGATTTCAGGTCCGGCGACATGGCCCTTTTCGACGCGCAGCGCGCCGAGTGCTTCGACGCCGTAAGGCTTCAGGTCAAATGCTCTGCCTGCTTCGAGCAGGCGGCTCCACAGCTGTTCACCGGCGGTTGCGCCGACATAGATTTCGTAGGCGCGCTCGCCGGAATAACTGAGACGCAGGATGCGGAGCGCATGGCCTTGCCATTCGCTTTCGAGCAATCCCATATGCGCAAGCGCTGCGTCGGAAACGTCGAGAGCGGGAAACGCCACACTCAGAATTGCGCGGCTTTTCGGTCCGGCAACCGACATCGCCGCCCATTCGTCGCTCACCGAGGTGACGGCGACGCGCAAATCCGGCCAGGCCGTATCGAGCAGGAATTCCAGACGCGACAGCACGTCGGCGGCCTTGGCGGTCGAGGTGGTCATGAAGAACCGGCTCTCCGCCAGCCGCGTCGTGGTGCCGTCGTCGAAGACGATGCCGTCGTCGCGCAGCATAACGCCGTAGCGGGCACGGCCGACCGGCAGTTTGGCAAAGCCGTTGGCGTAGACGCGGTCGAGGAAAATCGCCGCATCCGGGCCCTGGACGTCGATCTTGCCGAGGGTGGAGATGTCCATCAGGCCCGCAGCCTGGCGCACATTCCGCATTTCGGCGACATAGGCTTCGTTCACGTCGCGTCCGGATTGCCCGTAGAAATAGGGCCGCATCCAGAGCCCGACCTCCAGCATCTCGGCGCCGTTCGCCATGTGCCAGTCGTGCATCGGCGTGCGCCGGATCGGCTTGAAATGATGGCCGATGGCGCGTCCGGCAAGCGCACCGATGGCGACCGGCGTGTAGGGCGGCCGAAAGGTCGTGGCGCCGGTCTCGGGGATCGTTGCGCTGCGCAGAGCCGCCATCGCGGCAAGCGCCGGAAAATTGCTGGTTTTGCCCTGGTCGGTGCCCATGCCGAGGGTGGTGTAGCGCTTCAGGTGCTCGACCGATTCATAGCCCTCGCGATGGGCGAGCTCGATATCCCCGGTCGTCACGTCCATCTGGAAATCGACGAAGGCCTTTCCACGCCCAGCGGGCAGGACCTCGCGAAGCGGGGCTGCGGCGGTCTCGCCAAGATCGAGTTTCGATGGAGTGGGCGCCGGTCCCGACTTGCCGCAAAACGATGCCGCCTGGGTGCCGGCGCGGTGACCGTCCTCGATGGCACCGGCGGTCGAATAAGCTCCCATCATCGAGCCGGCGCCGAACCGGTCCGCCGCAAACGCGCCCGGCACGAAGCCGCCGATGTCGTCGCGGTAGGCAGGTTTGATGCCCAGATGCGAGGTGAGATGCACGGTCGGCGACCAGCCACCGGACACGCAGACCAGGTCGCAGGCGGCCTCGGATTGGCCGTCCGGCCCGTTGAGCGTTGCACGCCTGACGGCATGGCCGCCGCGCAGGTCGACGATGTGCGTTGCGGCCCGCACAACCACGCCGAACTGTGCGGCCTCCGCGACAAGTGCTGCGGGAGGTGATGCGCGCAGATCGGCAACCGTCACCTCTGCGCCGGCTGCGGCAAGGTCGAAGGCGGTGCGCCAGGCGCCGTCATTGCTGGTGGCGACGATGATTTTTTTGCCGGGCAGGACGGCGAAACGGTTGAGATAGGTCCGGGCGGCCGAGGCAAGCATGACGCCGGGCCGGTCGTTGTTCGAGAATACCATTGGTCGCTCGATGGCGCCGGTGGCGAAAACGATCGAGCGGGCGCGAAGCATGGTGAACGTCTGCCGCGCCTCGCCGACCGGCTGGCGATTGGTTGGGTCGCGTTGCTCGACCAGTCCGATGACATTGCCGTCATAGATACCGAAAGCGGTCGTCCGCTTCATCAAGGCGACGGTTTCGGAGCTCTCCAGCTCGGCTTCGGTCTGTCTCAACCATGCGGCCGCCGCGCTGTCGGACGGCTCCGCCAGGAGTTGGCCGCCGAGCAGGAAATCCTGCTCGATCAGCGCGACCCGCGCGCCGGCGGCCGCGGCAGCACGCGCCGCCGACAATCCCGCCGGACCGCCTCCGATGATCGCGACATCGGCAAACGCATGACGAACCTCGTAACGGTCGGGGTCAGGGTCGGTGCCGGCTCTGCCCAGCCCGGCCGCCTTGCGGATAAAATGCTCGTAGAACATCCAGGCACGGCGCGTCGGGCCCATGAAGGTCTTGTAGTAGAAGCCGGCCGAAAGGAACGGCGCCAGCAGGCCGTTGGCGCTTTGCACGTCAAAGGCAAGCGAGGGCCAGCGGTTCTGGCTCTCCGCGACCATGCCGTTTGTAAGTTCCAGCGTCGTCGCCGGCAGGTTCGGCTCGCGCCTGCCTGCGATTCCCTGCGTAGCCAGCGCGTTCGGCTCCTCCGGCCCGGCGGAAAAAATGCCGCGTGGACGATGATATTTGAAGCTGCGCCCGACCAGGGTGACGCCGTTGGCGAGCAGCGCGGACGCCAGCGTGTCGCCGCGACATCCAGCCAGCTTGCGGCCGTCGAAGGTAAAATCGATCGGCTGCTCGCGGTCGATACGGCCACCCATCGACAGCCGCTTATCGTTCGAACTCATGCTGGTGATTTCCTGGCCGATGGTTTCCTGGCGGGTGAATTCCTGGCCGACAATTTCCGGGCGAAGTCGACGGATGCGATGACGTGGTTGCGCGTGTCGCGTTCGACCATCAGCCACTGGCGGCAGCCGGTCACGTGCTGCCAGAATTCGCGATGCAGGCCGGCCGGGTTTGCTCTGGTATAAACGTAACGGTACCAGGCCTCCGGATCGGGATCGTCATGGGCCGGACGTGTGACGGAAGCATCGCCGCCGTAGCGGAACTCGTCATGGTCGCGCAGACCGCAGCAGGGGCATTCGATGCGCAGCATTGTCTTGCGCCTCCTATTGCAGCCAAGCGGAAGGGCCGGCGCCAGCCTCATCGAGCGTGTGGCCGGTGCGGAAACGATCGAGCCCGTAGGCCGCGATCAAGGGGTGCGGCTTGCCGGTGGCGATCGTGTGCGCGAAGCACCAACCGGAAGCCGGCGTCGCCTTGAAGCCGCCATAGCACCAGCCGCCGTTGAGATAGAGACCCTCGATCGGCGTCGGGCAGATGATCGGGCTGGCATCGGGTGTCATGTCCATGACGCCGCCCCAATGGCGCAGCAGACGGACGCGCGAAATGCATGGCATCAGCGCAATCGCCGCCTCCGCCACTTCGCGCACGACGCCGAGATTGCCGCGCTGGGCGTAGGAATTGTAGCCGTCGAGATTGCCGCCGAAGACCAGCCCGCCCTTGTCCGACTGGCTGACGTAGAAATGGTCGGCGCCATAGGCGACGACTTGGTCTACCAACGGCTTCAGCGGTTCGGTGACAAAGGCCTGCAGGACGTGGCTTTCGATCGGCAGTTCCAGGCCGGCCTTGGCACCGAGCACGGATGTATGACCGGCAACAGCGAGGCCGACCTTGTTGGCGCCGATCCGGCCTTTCGTCGTTTCGACGCCGACGATCCTGTCGCCGTCGCGGAGGAAGCCTGTCACCTCGCAGTTCTGGATGATGTCGACGCCATGGCCGTCGGCGGCGCGGGCATAGCCCCAGGCGACGGCGTCGTGGCGCGCCGTGCCCGCCCGGCCCTGGAAGATAGCGCCATGGATCGGAAAGCGGGCGGTGTCGGAAAAGTCGAGATAGGGCACCAGCCGTCGCACCTCGTCGTGGTCGAGGATATCGGCATCGATGCCGTTCAGCCGCATGATGTTGGCGCGGTGGTTAAAGCTATCGAGCTGGTCGGCCGAATGCGCCGTGACGAGCTGGCCGCGCTGCGAGAACATGACGTTGAAATTCAGCGCCCGCGACATGTTCTCCCAGAGCTTCATCGAGAATTCGTAGAACTGGGTGTTGCCGTCGAGCAGATAGTTGGAGCGGATGACGGTGGTGTTGCGGCCGACATTGCCGCCGCCGATATAGCCTTTTTCGAGCACCGCGACATTGCGGATGCCGTGGTTCTCGGCGAGGTAGAAGGCGGTAGCGAGGCCGTGACCACCGCCGCCGATGACGATCACGTCGTAGGACGGTTTTGGCTCCGCTGCCCGCCAGGCGCGCTGCCAGTTCTTCTGGCCTGACAGCGCGTTGCGGAAAATCGAGAATGCCGAGTAGCGCGCCATGCGTGCGGGCCTATCGAACGATCGGGCCGGCCGGCGTGCGGGTGAGCACTTCGGCGCCCGCATCGGTCAGAAGGACCGTGTTGGAGACGAAGTCATCGCCGCGACCGGTGCCCATCAGCCACGACAGGATGTGAAAGCTCATCCCCATCTCGATCTCGAGATCGGAATCGTGCCTCAAGCCTGTCACCGAATTGCCGCCGGTCCATGATGGCGGCTGTCCGGCGCCGACGAGGTAGCCGCAGTGATGGCGGCGATAGTGAGAAAGACCGGCCTCATCGGCGACGGCCTGCCAGGCGGCGTAGACGTCGCGCGCTCTGGCGCCGGGCCGCAGCGCCTCGACGACCGCGTTGAAGGCCTTGGCGGTCACTTCCGCCATCGCGGCATCTTCGTCGCTGATGTGGCCGATGTGAACGAGCCGGCCGAGCGGTGCGTGATATCGCGAGATGCAGCCGGACAGTTCGACGAAGACCGGCTCGCCCTTGCGATAGATCCCGTCACCCCAGGTCGTATGCTCTTCGCCCAGGCGCGCGGCCGGGCGGATGAACGGGCCGAAGCCCGGAGCATGACCGCCGGCGCGGATCATCGCCGCAACGCATTGGGCCGCGACCTCTTGTTCGGAGGCGCCGTCCGAGATCGCCGCGATCGCGGCGCCGGCGGCAGCGTCAGTCACTTGTGCCGCCTGACGCATCAGCGCCTGTTCCTCGGCGCTCTTCACCCGCCGCATTTTGTCGACCAGACCGGAGACATCGCTCCATCTGGCATCAGCCTGCGTTTGGAGTGCGATGGCAAGCCCATGGCTTAGGCCAGCCGTCCAGTATTCGAGGCCGATCCGCTCGCCGGACAGGCCGAGTTCCGCAAGCACGCGCGCGGCAAGATCGGCCGCCGTTTCGCTGTCGGAATGGCCGCGGAATTCCGCCGCGGTCACCTGTTTCTCGATCGTCACCTTTTCCATCGAGCGGGTGACCAGAACAGGTTTTCCTTCGAGCGGGACGATCAGCAGGTGAGGGGCAAAATAACCCCAGTGATCGAGCCCGGTGAGGTAGAAGACGTTCTCCGGCGACGCAAAGACCGCCGCGTCGAGCTCACGCTCGGCCAGCGCCGTGCGGACCTTGGCAAGGCGGCCGGCGATTTCGGCTTCGGAAAACGGATTACGGTCCATCAGGCGTCCTCGTGCTGGGTGCCGGTTTCGTTGCCGGCATGATCTTTCGTCAGTTCCGGGTTCCCGTCCTCATGGTCAGTCGATGACGATGAGTTCGCGCGCCACATCGCAGAGGCGTTCGCCGCCGCGATCCGTGACAACGAAGGATTCCGAGATGGCGATGCCGAAATCGTCGAGCCAAACGCCGGCCATGAAATGGAAGCACATCCCGGACTGCATCTGGGTGGTGTCGCCGGGACGGAGACTTGCGGTGCGCTCGCCCCAATCGGGCGGGTAGGCGAGCCCGACCGGATAGCCGACGCGGCTTTCCTTCTTCAGCCCATTCCTCCGCAGGACCGCCTGCCAGGCCGCTTCCACCTCTTCGGCGGTGGTGCCGGGGCGCGCCTTCTCAAGGCCGGCGTCGACGCCCTCGACGATCGCCTTAGCCATGTCGAGGATGGCTTGCGGCGGCTTGCCGAAATGCACGGTCCGCGTCAGCGCCGCATGATAGCGCCGCCGCACCCCGGCGATCTCCAGAATGGCGAGGCCGCTGTCCGGCAACGGCGCATCGGACCACGTCAGATGCGGCGTGCTGGTGCCCTCGCCGACGGGCATCAGCGGACAGATTGCAGCATAGTCGCCGCCCGCTCCGGGCACGCCCATGATCTGCGCGTGATAGATTTCCGCAATGACGTGGTTCTGAGGCACGCCAGGTCGCATTTTTTCGATGGCGTGGTTCATGGCGTGCGTGCAGATCGCACCGGCCTCGCGGATCAGCACCAGCTCGGCTTCGGATTTGACCAGTCGCGCCCAGTTGACGAGATCATGGTTGTTGGCGAAGTGCGCGTCGGGCAGCCCGCTGACGAGATGGGCGTGGCAGCGCGCGGTGTAATAATGCGCGTCCATCTCGACGCCGATGCGGGCCTTTCCCCAGCCACGCGATCGGATCAGATGGGCGAGTTCGTCATAGGGGTGTTCGACGGGCTGCTGCACCAGCCGTTCCGAGAACGGCACGATGTTTTTCTCCAGCAGGCCGGTGGTCAGGCGTGCGCTCCTGGCGTCCTGCGCCCTGCCGAACCAGATCGGCCGGTCCTCTTCCAGATGGACGAGGACGCACTGCGGAACGTAGAACGACCATCCGTCATAACCGGTCAGCCAGCACATATTGGCGGGATCCTGACAGACGATGAGGTCGAAGCCGGCCTTTTCCATGCGTCTCTTCACGCCAGCTAGGCGCTGCGCATAGTCCGCTTGCGTGAATGTCCCGAAACCGCTCGCGCTCGCCACCGAAATCCTGCCTTTACGGATGCGCTGTTTTGCCCTTTTCACACGGGCAACTTGCCTAAATTGTGCACAACTAGACAATAATTTGTCGTTTGACCGCGAATTATCGCCGAATTTCTAACGTTTTTATATCTTCACTTGCGCAATGTCTAGGGCAGTTGTATACGTCTTGTCAGGCGGGTGTCGACCTCGAAGAAGGCTGCGCCCTGGGAACCATTCATCAGTTGTTCAACGGGAGAAAAGCATGTTCAAATCATCGATATCGCGCCGGATGGTCGTCAAAGCCGCCGCCTGCCTCGCGCTCGCCGCCACGTCATTGGCGTCGTTGCCCGCTCATGCGGAAACCACTCTCGAACGGGCCAAGAAGGACGGCTACATCCGCGTCGGCTTCGCCAACGAGGCGCCGTTCGGTTTCGCCACGCCTGACGGCAAGCTGACCGGTGAGGCGCCGGAAGTCGCCAAGGCGGTGCTCGCCAAGATGGGTATCGCGCAGGTCGACGGCGTGCTGACCGAATTCGGTTCGCTCATTCCGGGTCTCAAGGCCGGCCGTTTCGACATCATCGCCGCTGGCATGTTCATCAATCCGAAGCGCTGCGCCGAGATCAATTTCTCCGAGCCGTCCTACGGCATCGGTCAGGCCATGCTGGTGGCAAAAGGCAATCCGAAGGGCGTGAAGGATTATTCCAGCATCAAGGACAATCCGGATCTCAAGCTCGCCGTGATGGCCGGCGCCGTCGAGGGCGGCTATGCCAAGGACGCCGGCGTCGCCGCAGGGCAGATTGTCGCTTTGCCCGACCAGTCCAGCCTTGTGGCCGCTGTTCAGGCTGGCCGCGCGGACGCTGCCGCACTGACCGCCCTCTCGATCGCCGACATGGCCAAGAAGGCCGACGGCGTCGAATCGACCAAGCCGTTCGGCGAGGTTGCCGGCAAGTCGGTGAAAGGCCATGGCGGCTTCGGCTTCCGCAAGGAAGATACCGATCTGCAGGAGGCGTTCAACGCCGAGCTGAAGACGTTCCTCGGTTCACCGGAGCACATCGCGCTGGTCGAGCCGCTCGGCTTCGGCAAGGACTATCTCCCCAACAAGACCACCGCGCAGCTTTGCGCGGGCGAGTAGGTTCCCAACTGCTGGCGGCGCGAAAGCGCCGCCCTTTTTTTCTAGGGGAATCGCATGGGAATCCGTACCCTTGTCACCCTGCTGATCGTCGCGCTTGGCGTGATCGCCGCCTTGGCTACGCAGGAAGCCTATAGCCTGTTTCTACCGGGGCTGCTGCAAGGCGCGGTCCTGACGATCGAGATCGCCATCCTCGGCAGCCTGCTGGCAATTGTCATGGGCGTGCTGGCAGCGCTGGCGCGGATGTACGGCCCGGCGCCGCTCAGATGGCTGGCCACGGTCTATGTCGAGATTTTCCGCGGCACGTCGGCGCTGGTGCAATTGTTCTGGTTGTTTTTCGTGCTGCCGCAATTCGGTGTCACCCTCAACGCATTTCTGGTTGCCGTTCTGGCGCTCGGCCTGAACGTTGGTGCTTACGGATCGGAAGTCGTGCGCGGCGCGATCCAGTCCGTCGCTCGCGGACAGTGGGAGGCGTGCACTGCGCTGAACATGAGCCGCCCCCAGATGCTGCGCCGGATCATACTGCCACAGGCTTTCGTCGCCATGATCCCACCTTGGGGCAATTTGTTCATCGAGCTTTTGAAATCGACAGCGCTGGTCTCGCTGATAACGCTCTCGGACCTCGCTTTCAAGGCGCAGCAGATGAACCAGAATACGTTCAAGACCATTCCGATCTTCACCCTCGTCCTGCTGATGTATTTGGCAATGTCGCTGGTTGTGACCATCGGCATGCGGCTTCTCGAAAGGCGAGCTTCGCTTGGGCTGGCGCGGGGGAAGGCAGCATGATCTGGGATTGGGCATTTGCTTTTGAAATCCTGCCGGTGCTCGCCCGCGCCGCCATCGTCTCCATCGAAGCGACGCTGATCGGCTTTGCGCTTGCCGCCTCGCTTGGCCTGGTACTGGCGGTCGTCCGCATTGCCGTGCCTTGGACCGGCTGGACGATTTCGGTGCTGGTCGAGCTGATCCGTTCTACCCCGCTGCTGATCCAGATATTCTTTCTCTATTTCGTCTTTCCGAAATTCGGTGTCGTGCTCGACGCCTTCACCGCCGGGGTGCTTGCCATCGGCATCCACTATGCCGCCTATTGCTCCGAGGTCTATCGCGCCGGTTTCGACAACATCCATCGCGGCCAATGGGAAGCCTCGATCGCGCTCAACCTGTCGTCCTGGACGACGTTCCGCGACATCATCATCCCGCAGGCGATTCCGCCAATCGTTCCGGCGCTCGGCAACTATCTGGTCGCCTTGTTCAAGGAGACGCCATTGCTTTCCGCGATCGCCGTGATGGAACTGATGCAGACCGCCAAGATCATCGGCTCCGATACCTTCCGCTACACCGAGCCGATGACGCTGGTCGGCCTGTTCTTCCTTGCCATGAGCCTGGTTTCGGCCGTGCTCATCCGTTCCCTGGAACGCCTACTCAACCGGAGGACCATGCGATGACGGAACAACCGATGGTCCGCTTCGACAATGTTTCGAAGCGCTACGGCGCGCTGACCGTTCTCGACGGGCTCAACCTGGAAATAGCGCGCGGCGAGAAGGTCTCCATCATCGGCCCGTCGGGTTCCGGCAAGACCACGGTGCTGCGCATGCTGATGACGCTGGAGACGATCAATGACGGCGTCATCTGGGTCGAAGGTCAGCCGCTCACCCACATGGAGAGGAATGGCAAGCTTGTTCCCGCCGATCTCGCACATATCCGCAAGATCCGCGCCAAGATCGGCATGGTGTTCCAATCCTTCAACCTGTTCCCGCACATGACGGCGATGCAGAACTGCATCGAGGCCCCGATAACCGTGCTCGGCATGAAGCGGGCCGATGCCGAGGCGCGTGCGGCCGAACTGCTCGACATGGTCGGCTTGTCGGAGAAGAAGGACCACTATCCCTCGCAGCTTTCCGGCGGCCAGCAGCAGCGTGTCGCCATCGCCCGCGCTTGCGCCATGCGGCCCAAGATCATGCTGTTCGACGAAGTGACCTCGGCTCTCGACCCCGAGCTCGTCGGCGAAGTGCTTGAAGTTATCCGAAAACTCGGTAGGGAACATGACCTCACCATGCTGATGGTCACCCACCAGATGGGATTTGCCAAGGAGTTCTCCGATCGCGTCTGCTTCTTCCATGCGGGCAAGATCTGCGAGCAGGGGCCGCCAGCCGAGTTGTTCGGCGCCCCCAAGAACGAGCGGACACGGCAGTTCCTGCACGCTGTCCTGGAGGCTGGATGACGCTTGAGACAGATGCCACGCCCATAGCCGTGACCGCCGCGCCGACGCGCCCGCTCTCGGCGCGGGAGCGGTTCGAGCGTATCTACCGGATACTGCGCGACCGCATCTGCCTGCTCGACTACGCGCCGGGTAGCCATCTCTCCGAGGAAGAACTTGCCCAGGAATTCCAGATCAGCCGCACGCCGGTTCGGCGTGTCCTGGCGCGCCTCGAATCCGAGGGGCTGGTTCAGTCAGTCCATGGCGTCGGCACGATCGTCACCGACGTCGACATCGAGGAATTGCAGCAGGTCTATCACTTGCGCCTGGAACTGGCGCTCCTCGTCGGCAAGCTTTCACCGATCCCGCGCACGGCGGACGACCTCGACCGGATCCGGGCGCTCATCGCGCGCTGCGATTCCGATGTGCTCAATCCCGACCAGCGCGCTTTCCTGCGCCTCAACATGGATTTTTTCTATGAGCTCACGGCGATGACCGGTAACCAGCCGCTGCGTGAGATCAGCGAGCGCCTGTATTTTCAAGTCGCGCGCGTCGTGCTGAAGTTGATGCCGCAGTTGGGCCTTGTCGAGGAGTTCACTGCGTTCCGTCGCGAAATGGAAGAGGTCCTTGCCGCCGCCGAAATCGGCGACTGGGAGTCCATCGGGCACATAAGACGCGCTCATATCTCAATGAGCTTTCGCCGCATGATGCGTCATGCAGGCGAGGCCAACATCGCCACGTAGGGCTACGCGAGGTCGCGCGCTAGATCGGTTCATCGTTCCAGGGAAACGCCGAACCGCTCTATCTCTTTGTTTTTGCGCAATCCCGGACGGAAAACCGTTTCACACTTTTCCTGGAATTGCTCTAGTTGCCGTTTGATCCGGCGAACGCCGGATCACGGCCGGCGGACAGCGCTTCGTCGGCTGGCAACCAGCTTCAGCCAAGGCGCCGAATGGAAGGCGCTCATCAGCAAGTACATGATGACCATTCCGCTCAGCGGCGAGGCATCTTCCGCAGCCGTGCAGACCATGTCCGCATCACCGGTAACGGCCGTCAGCAGCGCCATGATTGCGAAGGTTGGCGCGGCGGCCAGGGACAGCCAGTCGGCCGCGCCGCGGGCGGCGACGTTGTCGCTTGGGAAAGCGGCAGATCCGCTGCGTGCGGGCGGCGTCTTCAGCGCGTGGTCGGGGTGGAGTGTCATCGAGACGTCAGCCCTGGCCGTACTCGTCGTGGCGCCGCCACCAGACGCCCTTCTCGTTGCGCCCTCGAGGCGCGCGGTCGAGCCACTGATACATGCCCCAGAGGCCGTCCAATCCGCGCGCATAGGTGGAATAGGCGTGGTAGACGACGCCGTCCTCGAGCACGAACGTGCTCATGCCCGGCCTCTCGCGCGTGTAGGTGGCCGTGTCTGTTCCGCTCATCGCAGCGAACGTCGTGGAGCCGTCGGCAGTCGTGCGCGAGGGTATCTCGGCGAGAGGCGTCTCGCGCACATAGTTGTATTCGATGCCCCCCTCGCGCTGCTGCTCCTCGGTGAACGAGACGTCGAAGTCGAAATTGAAGTCGCTGCCGTGCGAGGACGCCCAAGGGAAAGTCCATCCCATCCGCCGCTTGTACGCCTGCAGTTTCGCGAGCGGTGCCCGCGATACCGCCGAAAGCGTGACGTCGTGGTTGGCGAGGTGGACGACGAAGCCGTCGAACCCGTCCGCGATCGCCGAGCAGGCCGGACACCCCGCCGTGTAGTCGGGCCCGAACATGAAATGGTAGACGAGGAGCTGCGAGCGCCCCCTGAAAAGGTCCGCCAGTGAGGCGCTGCCTTCGTCGGTCTCAAATCGGTAGTCCTTGTCGATCCGAACCCAAGGCAGCTCTTGCCGCCGCTGCGCCAGCTCGTCACTTTGCCGCGTGAGCTCCTTCTCCGCATCGAGCAGATCAAGCCGCGCTGCCAGCCACTGCTCACGTGGTCCGGTCTTGTGTGTCGGCATCGTTCTTCTCCTCTGTATCCTGCGTCGTTCGCACCGTTTTCCATGCGGCGCGCTGGCTGTTGGTCTTGAGATAGATTAGGACCGGATATCGAATGGTGAGAGTTACAAGTGTGACGGGATTCCGATGGACTCGCTGATCACCGCTGCGGCGCGCGCCCTCGCGACGGGTGATCCCCTCGGCGCATTGAAGCGGGTCGCCCTGCGTGACGATGCGCCTGCGCTCGCGCTGCGCGGCATTGCGATGGCGCAGCTCGGCGATTTCGTTCGAGCAAAGGCTCTCCTCAAAAGTGCTGCGCGCGCCTTCGGCCCGAAAGAGGCCGTGGCCCGCGCGAGGTGCGTCGTCGCCGAAGCCGAGATCGCACTCGTCTCGCGCGACCTGGGCTGGCCGGCGAAGGCACTCGACGCCGCGCGGTCGACGCTTGAAAAGCACGGCGACCACGTTAATGCCGCGCATGCGCTCAATCTCGAGGTCCGGCGGCTGCTCCTGATCGGACGCCTCGACGAGGCCGAGCGCAGGCTCGCCGGGTTCGACCCCACACCGTTCCCACCCGCGTCGAGGGCCGCCCACGAGATGGTGGTTGCGGGAATCGCGATCCGACGCCTCCAGACCAAGGCGGCGCGCGCTGCTCTGGTTCGCGCCGAGCATGCAGCGCGCGAGGCGGATATCCCGGCACTGACGGCAGAGGTCGAAGGCACATCCCTCGTGATGAACACGCCCGCGGCCCGCCTGATCGCGCGTGGCGAGGAGCGCCCGCTCCTGCTTGAAGAGGTCGAAGCGCTGCTGGCGTCGGAGGCGCTCGTCGTGGACGCGTGCCGCAATGTCGTGCGGGGCGCCGGCACGATCGTCTCGCTCGCGACGCGCCCGGTCTTGTTCGCGCTTGCGCGAACGCTGGGCGAAGCCTGGCCCGCAGACGTGCCGAGAAGCACGCTCGTCGCCCGCGCCTTCGGCGGCAAGCACGCCGATGAATCGCATCGCGCACGGTTGCGGGTCGAAATCGGGCGGCTTCGCGTTGAGCTGCGGTCGCTGGCGGATTTGAGCGCGACCAAGCGAGGCTTTGCGCTTAAGCCGCGCCGCGCGCCCGAGATCGTCGTGTTGGCGCCGCCCGTCGAAGAGCAGCATGCGGGGATGCTCGCCTTTCTCGCGGACGGCGAGTCGTGGTCGAGCTCGGCGCTGGCGATTGCGCTCGGAGCCAGCTCGCGCACCGTGCAGCGATCGCTCGAGCAGCTTGCTGCAGCAGGCAAGGTGCAGTCGTTCGGCCGCGGGCGAGCGCGTCGTTGGATGACCCCGCCCGTGCCGGGATTCCCGACAATCTTGTTACTCCCCGGCTCACTGTCGGGTTATTAGGATAGAAGCATGAAACGATCTGCAGCCGAAATCCTCCGTGAATATGGTCCCTTTCCGGGTGCCGACCAGGTAGCTGGGGTTACGTTCGACGGTCAGCACGTCTGGTTTGCGTCGGGAGACAGGCTGAACGCCTTCGATCCCGTGAGCGGTGAGACGGTGCGCACGATCGATGTCGCAGCCCACGCGGGAACAGCCTTCGACGGTCAGCACCTGTTTCAGATCGCCGAAGATCGCATCCAGAAGATCGATCCGAAGACCGGCCAGGTGCTGGCCACGATCCCGGCCCCTGGTGGCGGCGGCGACTCCGGGCTCGCCTGGGCCGAAGGGACACTTTGGGTGGGGCAGAATCGCGGTCGTAAAATCCACCAGATCGATCCCCAGACAGGGGCAGTTCTTCGCACGATCGATTCCAACCGTATCGTCACAGGGGTCACCTGGATCGACGGCGAACTCTGGCACGGCACCTGGGAAGGTGACGAGAGCGACATCAGGCGGATAGATCCCGAAACGGGAAAGGTTCTGGCGAAGCTTGATATGCCGCCTGGAACAGGTGTGTCGGGTCTCGAGTCCGATGGTGGCGATCAGTTCTTCTGCGGTGGTGGAAACAGCGGCAAGGTGAGAGTCGTCCGCCGGTCGAGGTGAGGCTCCGGCTCCGTAGTCCGGGCCGACCCCGCGAGCAAGTAGCCGAGGCAGCGCTCGCGGGCGAGCTTCCCCTTTTTTCGCTGAGACCGGCCAGCAAAGGTGCCCATCGACGTCGATCGCTGGGACCTTTCCTAGCCGACTGCCTGTCACTGCGCCTCCGCCCTTTCATGGCGGTAGCACAGATAGCGCCGTTCCGCGGCCGCGCTCCGGCTCGCGGGAAACAAAACAGTATACATTATAGACTTAAAATATCTTGCCAGGTGATCCAGCCTATGCTCCACTTGGGCCGGGAACATGGCTGACAGGTCAAATTCAGCCGACATATGGCTGCACTTCAAACGGGATGACCGCGAGAACACAGCCGTAACCATATACGAAATCTTCGCATGGGAAGGCGTGGATGGCGGAACCGATAGAGTTCAAACGGGTTGGCGAGGGCAATCTGCGTGCCCAGGTCTATCAGCAGATCCGCCTGACCATACAGCGCGGCGAACTGGCGCCTGGCCAGAAGCTCGTCGATGTCGATATTGCCGCCCAGCTTGGCATCTCCAGAATGCCTGTCCGCGACGCATTGATGCAGTTGGTGCATGAAGGCTATCTCGTCGGCACGACACGCGGCTTCACGCTGCCGACGCTTACCGCGAAGGATGTCGCCAACATTTTCGAGGTTCGACGCCTGCTCGAACCACGGGCCGCAGCGCACGCCGCGCGAACACTTGACGCCGCTGGCCTCAAGACGCTGGCAGCCGCGCTTCAGGAGGCAGAGGCAGCCGCCGCCGCCGGCGATGCCGCCCTCTTTTTCCAGGCCAATTCGGCATTCAGGAATTGCTGGCTCGGCGCTGTCGAGAACGATCGCCTTTCCCAAACGATTGCCCGCTTCGCCGACCACGTGCTCGTCGTCCGGTTAAAGACCCTGTCGCACCAGCCGACGCAGGCCGTCATCGTGGCCGGCATGCGCGCAATCTACGAGGCGTTCGCCAAGCGCGACGCCGTCGCGGCTTACGACCGCATGACCCACTTCATTCAGAACGCCGAGGAGCGTTTCATGAAGCTGAGCCCGCCGTTGCAACGTTTCGACGACGAAGCTGCGAGCATTCCGCGGCAGGGAAAATCATGATCAGAAAGCAGCATCCGCTGAAAGGGCCGAACAGATTCAAGCTCGGCGTCTTTTCGATGAACGCCGATGGCGGCCTGGCAATGACCACCGTTCCCGAGCGCTGGCGCGCCCGCTGGGAAGACAACCTCAATTCTGCCTGCATCGCCGATCGGGCCGGCCTGGAGTTTCTGCTGCCGATCGCGCGTTGGCGCGGCTTCGGCGGTCTGACGCATGTGCGGGAGTGGTCGTTCGAGACTTTCACCTGGGCGGCGGGTCTCGCCGTCGCCACGGAGAACATCGGTCTGTTCATGACGGTGCATGTGCCGCTGGTTCATCCGCTGCAGGCTGCAAAAGCGCTGGCGACGGTCGACCACATCTCTAACGGGCGTGCCGGCTTGAACATTGTCTGCGGCTGGAACCCGGACGAGTTCGCCATGTTCGGGCAGATGGTCGGCGACCGGACCTACGATCAGGCCGAGGAATGGATCAACATCATCGAGCGTGCCTACCAGTCCAGGGAGCCGTTCGACTTTGGCGGCGAATTCTATGATCTGAAGGGGGTCGTCAGCCGTCCGCCAAGCCTGCAGGCGCCGCGCCCGGTGACCATGAACGCCGCCTTCGGCGCGCCGGGGCGCAACTATGCGGCGCGCCACTGCGACTACCTCTTTTCTACTTTTTCCGAAATTGCCGATGGCCGCGCGCATGTGGTCGACATCACCAACCGGGCAGCTGAAGTCGGACGCGAAGTCGGCGTCTACACGGTTTGCCATGTCGTCTGCCGGGAGACCCAGCAGGAAGCCGAGGATTATTACCGGCACTACGCGCTTGAATGCGCGGACGAGGGCGCGGTCGACGAGCATATGCGCAAGAAGAAGGAATTCGCGAACTCGCATGACGCAAAAGCCTTCACCGAATATCGGCAAAGGTTCGCCGGCGGTGCTGGAACGTTCCCGCTCATCGGCACACCGGAAAAGATCGTCGACGATCTCACTGAGATCATGGACCAGGGCTATTCCGGCGCCGCTCTCACATTCGTCAACTACACCTACGAATTGCCCTTCTTCTGTGACCGCGTGCTGCCGCTGATGCGCCAGGCCGGGCTTCGCGTAAATTGATGCCGGCGGCCGCCATTCCGACGCCATGGGTGCATGGGCACGACGCCATCAATCCGCGCGCCTTCAAGCAGGCAATGCGGGCCGTGGCGGGCTCGGTCGCCATCCTCGCGTCGGAGCATGACGAGGTCGGCTTTTGCGGCATCACGGCGACAGCCGTCTGCTCATTCAGCGCCGAGCCGCCTTCGCTGCTGGCCTGCGTCAACCGCGGCAGCACCTTTGCCTCGGCCATTCGCGAAGGCGTGCCCTTTTCCGTCAATCTTCCGGCCGGCGACCAGGAGAATGTTGCGCGTGCCTTTGGCGGCATGACCAAAGCCAAGGGCGTGGCGCGGTTCTCGTCCGGATCATGGGTGCGCGGCGGAACCGGCGCGCCCTTGCTTGTCGGCGCGCGGGCAATGTTCGAGTGCCGGGTAGCCGAAATCATCGTTCGGGCATCGCACATGATCGTCATCGGCATCGTCTCGGGGGTGGCGCTGGATCGCGCTGGCCGATCGCCGGTCTTCTACGCGCATGGACGGTTCCTGACGGTAGGAGATGAGGCCAACTAGACGCCGTTCGCGCAGCGGCGCAGCGATTGCAATTTCAGATCGGCCCGATCGCGGGCCCAACATAAGCGAAGTGACCTATCAGAGGGAGTACGGCAATGCGCATTTGGAAGTCCCTTGTTCTGGCTGCACTCATGTCGGGTGTGGCGGGTATCGCCACGGCCGAAGAAGTTGTCCTCAACGCCGTGCATTTTACGCCTGCGCAGAACGGCTACGCACAGAGTTTCCTAAAATTCGTTCAGAAGGTGAACGAAAAGGGCAAGGGCGTGGTTCAGATCAATGTGCGTGGCGGGCCGGAGGTCGTTCCGCCGATTCAGCAGGGTGCGGCGCTCAAGAGCGGCCTGATCGACGTGATCGACACGCCGGCAGGTCAGTTCCTGGAGCTCGTTCCCGAAGGCGAGGTTTTCTCTGCATCGACGAAGACGCCCTGGGAGGTTCGCGAGAATGGCGGCTGGGATTTCATCAGCGGAATTTTCGAGAAGAAGGCCAATGCCCATCTGCTGGCCCACGTCGACGCGGGCTCGGGTTTCAACATCTTCACCATCGACGAACCAAAGCTCAATGATGAAGGCAGCATCGACTGGAGCAGCCTGAAGATACGTTCGTCGCCGCTCTATCGTGATTTCCTCGAATCCCTGGGCGCAACCGTCATCGTGCAAGCGCCGGGAGACGTCTACACCTCGCTTGAGCGCGGCGTCGTCAATGCCAACGCCTATACCGTGTTTGGCTATTCATCGTTCGGCTGGGACAAGTTCACCAAATACCGCGTCGACCCGCAATTCTTCAAAACCGATGTGCTGGTCTCGATCAACAAGGCGAAATGGGATGCGCTGTCGCCCGAGGCGCAGAAGCTGCTTGCCGACACTGCCGTCGAATACGAGCGAGAGAGCTACGACGCCAATCTTGCCGAGTCTGAAAAGCAGGCACAGGCGATGATCGACGGCGGGCAGAAGGTGATCAGCCTGACGGGCGCTGGCCGCGACAAATTCCTGGCGGCTGCCACGCAGGCGAGCTGGGCAAGAATGACCAAACGCGATCCCAGCAACATCGAGCAGTTGAAGAAATTCTTTCAATAGTCCGATAGGAGGGCGCCTTCGTGCGCCCTTTATCAAGGTGGGCATGAGGGCCGTCAGGAATGGACAAGTTGTTTGCAGCGATCGGGAAGCTGAGCCTTGCACTGGCGGCGGCGGCAAAGGTGGTGCTTGGCCTCATCATTGTCGCGGTGGTCGCCGATGTATGCGTCCGCAATCTGGGCCTGAGACCGCTTGCCTGGGCGGTGTCTGCGACGGAATATGGTCTGCTCTACGCGGCATTTCTGCCGATGCCCTGGCTGGTCCACAGCAAGGGCCATGTCTTCGTCGAGTTCCTGCGCAAGGCTCTGCCTGCACGGGCCCGGGCTGTGCTTGAAAAGCTGGTCTATCTCGCCTGCATCGGCGTCTGCCTCTACCTTGGCAGCGTCGCGCTCTCTTCCCTGATAAGCGCCGTGTCGGGCGGCGAATATGAGACGCGCAGCTTCGACATGCCGAAATGGCTGGT
This sequence comes from Mesorhizobium sp. M6A.T.Cr.TU.016.01.1.1, assembly GCF_003952585.1. NCBI lineage: Bacteria > Pseudomonadati > Pseudomonadota > Alphaproteobacteria > Hyphomicrobiales > Phyllobacteriaceae > Mesorhizobium > Mesorhizobium sp. M6A.T.Cr.TU.016.01.1.1. The sequence continues at coordinate 933,553 of NZ_CP034452.1, read as the reverse complement.
CTTTCTGCCCATCACACTCGCCTTCTACCTCTCGGCGCTGGAATGGCTCAGATATCTGCTGGGCCATGACACGCTGTACACGCTCGATCCTCTGGAAATGGAAGGGCTCTGATCGATGGCCTGGCTGTTTCCATTCGCCGTGCTTGTCGGCGCCATCCTTGTTTTGATGGGCCTTGGGCTGCCGGTCGCCTTCGCGTTCTTCGTCACCAATGTGATCGGGCTGTATTTGTTCTTCGGCGGCTCGATCGGCGTGACGCAGATGATCGCCAACTTCTCGGACGCCGTCTCGACCTATGCGCTCGCCCCGCTGCCGATGTTCCTCGTCATGGGCAGCCTGTTCTTCCGCTCCGGCCTCGGCGAGAAAGTCATCTACGCGCTCGACCTGTGCATCGGCAATCTGCGGGGACGTCTTGCCTATGTCGTGCTCGCCGCCGGCACGATCTTTTCTGCGCTGTCAGGCTCGAGCCTCGCCAATACCGGCATGATGGGCTCGCTGATGGTGCCCGAGATGCTTAAGCGAGGCTACAAGCCGCACATGGCCTACGGGCCGGTGCTTGGTGCCGGAAGCCTTGCGGTCATCATCCCGCCATCCTCGTTGGCTGTCTTGCTCGGCTCGCTGGCCCAGATCGACGTTGGCGCGCTGCTCATAGCAGGGGCTCTGCCTGGGCTGCTTCTCGTCGTCATGTACGCGATGCTGATCTTCGCACAGACGAAGATCGACCCTGACGCCGCTCCGCACTATCCGGTGCCCGCCGTTCCTGCGGCCGAGAAGGTGAGGGCGGTCGCCGTCAACATCATTCCGATGAGCGTCATCGTGTTCATGGTGGTCGGCACGATCATCCTTGGAATAGCGACGCCGACGGAGTCGGCAGGGCTCGGATGTGCCGCCGTCTTCGCGTTGTTGTTTGTATATCGAAGGTTCAGCTGGTCGGTTGTCTGGAAGTCGCTGGACGATGCGATGAAGGTCACGGGCATGACCTTCCTGATCATCTCGGCTTCGACGACGTTCTCGCAGATATTCGCCTTCTCCGGCGCGTCGAACGGCTTTATCCAGTTCATCGTGGGCTACGATCTTGGACCATATCCCATGCTGCTCATGATGGTGCTGGTCATCCTGCTGCTCGGCATGTTCATGGATCAGGTCTCGATGATGCTGATCACGCTGCCGATCTTCCTGCCGATCGCCCAGCAATTCGGGTACGATCCCGTGTGGTTCGGGTTGATCCTGCTGCTCGCCTATGAGGTCGGCTTCACCACGCCGCCCTTCGGTCTGCTGCTGTTCATCATGATCGGTGTTGCGCCGAAAGGCACGTCGCTCAAAACGGTTGCCATGTCCGCGGCGCCCTATATCGCGCTGACGCTTCTGCTGATCCTGCTGATTGTCCTCTTCCCGCAGATCGCCCTCTTCCTTCCGAACTTGATCTAGCCGAACTCGATCTCGCAGGTGTCTGCATGCGCTTTGCCTATCTCGCTTTCTTCCACGATGACCGCCAGACAAACCTGGCCATAGCCCGTGAAGACGTCGACGCTGCGCGGCGTTTAATCGTGACAACGCCGGGTCTTGCGCTTGCAAACATCTATCTGCCCGAAGTGGCGACGGACATGTTCAACAAGGATGGTCCACCGCCGGTCTTTGGCTTCCAGCTCTATTTCGACGAGCTGGCAGACATGGAGGCGGCACTTGCGCCGTCCGGCCATCTGCAGGCGCTCACCGCACCGGGTGTGCTGTCGAGCATCGCCGGGTCGAGGCCGACGCAGCAGGCAATGTGCGTGCGTCCGTTCCCCGTCGATGACGCTGGCCTGAAGACGTCTGGACTGCCCTGCAGCTATCTTGTCCACTATCCCGGGCCGGCCGAAGACATGAATGCCTGGCTCTACCACTATGTGACGCATCATCCGCAATTGATGCGGGGCTTCCCCGGCATTCGCCACATCGAGGTTCTGTCGCGACTGGACTGGTGCGGCTCGCTGCCTTGGCCGCGGGTCGATCACATGCAGCGCAACCGGGTCATGTTCGACAGTCCTGCGGCGCTGACGCACGCACTGCAATCGCCGGCGCGGCTGGAGATGCGCGCCGACTACAAGACCTTCCCACCCTTTTCAGGCGGCAGCCTGCACTTTCCGATGTCGACGGAAGCCGTGCATTCCTTGCCACGGGCCATCGCCACTTAACGCGAACAATTCTCGCGACGCCGAAAAACTGCTGGAGATTTCATGTACGACTTTCGAAAAAAATGTGTCTCTCTCGATCGCCTTATCGGCACCTTCTGCGCCATCCCGCATCCGGTGGCGGTCGAAGTGGCGGCCGCCAGCGGGGTCGACTTCCTGTGCATCGACTGGGAGCATTCGCAGATTGGCCGCGAACGGCTTGAGGATCTAGTCCGCGCCGCCGACGTTCACAAGGTTCCTGCGATGGTGCGTGTGCCGGGCCACACGCCGGAGTGGATTGCGGCCGCGCTCGACGCCGGCGCCTCAGGCGTCCTGGTGCCGCGCGTCTCGACGGCCGAGCAGGCGCGCATGGCGGTCATGGCCTGCCGTTACCCGCCTGTCGGTGCACGCGGCGTTGGTCCAGGCCGTGCCGCCGGTTATGGGTACAGGATTCCGGACTACCTCAAGTCGGCCAACGAGGCCCTGACGGTCGCGATCCAGGTCGAGACGGCCGAGGGCCTCGCCAACATCGACGACATTGTCCAGCTCGACGGCGTCGACGTGATCTTCATTGGTCCCGGCGACCTGTCGGTCTCGATCGATGCCATGGGGCCAGCCGGCCAGGACAAGCTCAATGCCGCCATTATCAAGATCGCGGCTGCGGCGCGCGCGGCCCGCAAGGCGGTCGGCATCTTTCGCCCTTCGGCAGACGATATCGGCAAATGGTCGAAGCACGGCATCAGCTTCTACATGCTGGCCAGCGACACGATGTTTCTTGGCGCCGGCCTTGCCGCCGGTGCGGCCTCTGCGCGCAGCGCCTGATAGCAAGAGATTGGCATGAAGATAATCAAGACCGACGGCGTGTTGTCCGTCGAGGCAGAGCAGCTGCGCTATCTCGACGGCTTGAACGCCGAGTTTATCGAAAAGACGCTTCTCACAGAGGATGCCCTGATCGAGCAGTGCCGTGACGCCGATGCATTGATGATATTACGGGAGCCGATCACGGCTCGCGTGCTGGCCGAACTGAAGAACCTCAAGGTCATCGGACGGTTCGGCGTAGGGCTCGACTCGATCGATATCGAGGCCGCCAGCCGTGCCGGTGTTCAGGTAACCTATGTGCCGGACGCCAACCTGGTGGAGGTCAGCACACATGCGATGGCGCTGATCCTGGCCCTGACGCGCAGGCTGAAACAGTTCGACAGCGCAGTCCGCGCCGGCCGCTGGGCCGCAATGACCGACGGCGCCGGCATCACGCGGCCGGACAGGCAGATCCTTGGCCTGATCGGCTTCGGCCAGATCGGACGTCTGACCGCCGAGCGGGCACGGGCCTTCGGCTACCATATCATCGCCTACGACCCATACATGCCGGCAGAGCGCATTACGGCCGGCGGTGCTGAACCGGTCGGTTTCGATGAGCTGCTCGCCAGGGCCGACATTGTCTCGCTGCACGTTCCAGCGACACCGGAAACCAGAAACATCATGTCGGCTGATGCCCTGTCGCGCATGAAGCAAGGGGCGATGCTCATCAACGTGTCCCGTGGCGGCCTGGTCGACGAGGTCGCGTTGGCGGATTTGATCCGGCGCAGCCATTTGGCCGGCGCCGGCATCGACACATTCGAGCAGGAGCCGCCTTCGCCCGACAATCCGCTGCTGGCGCTGGACACCGTCCTGGTCAGTCCACACGCGGCGCACTACTCGACCCAGTCCTACGCCGAGGTCCGCAACAAGGTGTTTGCCGATGTCGCATCGGTCCTGCGCGGCGGCAAGCCGGTCTATCCGGTCAACCGGATATGACTCCTCGCGGCTGCAAATAGCTTAGCCCCGCTTGGGCTTGTCGCGGCGCTCGACGATGTAGATGTGGTCGGCCGCCAGGACCACATCGCCATGCTGGTTGATCACCTCGCAGCGCTCGATGATCCGGCCCGAATCCGGTCGTTTCGGGTCGTCTTCTTTGGCCGAGATGGTGGTGCGGGTCTTGATCGTATCGCCGATGAACACCGGCTTGATGAAGCGCAGCCTGTCATAGCCATAGGAGAAGGCGACCGGGTTGATGATGTTTGCCGTCAGCCCGACGCCAACCGAAAAGACCAATGTGCCATGGGCGATGCGCTGACCGAACGGCGTCGTCTTCATGAACTCGGCGTCCATGTGATGGGGAAAAAAATCGCCCGTATGGCCGGCATGAACGACGAAGTCGGTCTCGGTGATGGTGCGTCCGCTGGTCATGCGCGACGAGCCGATCTGGTAGTCTTCAAAGTAGATCGTCTGCTCCATGTCAGGGCCTCGTTGCGATCGGTGTTGCCGGCGCCGCGTTCGATTGGTAGGCGGCTTCGACCAGCGCCATGGTGTTCCAGCCGTCCTCGACGGAACTGACAAGCTCGGTGTCCTCGCCTGATGCGTAGCGCTGGACATTGGCCATGCGGCCGACAAAGGCGTCCGGAAACCATTCGCCGACGAGCGGCACCGTAACCCAGTCGGAGCCGCCCCTGGGATAGATTTCAAGAATGTCCGGCTCGCCGCGTGGATAGTCGAGATTGAGCCCGAGTTTGAGATAGGCAGCGCCCTCGGTGCCGCAGATGCGGAACTCGCAGGCTTGGTGTCTTCGGCCAAATTTATGATCGTGATTGATCGACAGCGCACAGCGCACGGTGTCGCCATAGTCGAGGATCGCGCTGGTGCGCGTTTGCGCAACCTTGTGGCCGGGATGGCCGAGCGTCTTGGCGTGAATGCCTCTGGGATCACCGAGCAATTGCCGGATCAGGTCGAGATAATGGATCGAATGCATGGCGATCTCGACACGCGGCGCCTTCAGCAGGAAATCCCAGAGCTGCCAAGGTGTCGCCAGCGCCAGCCAGGCGTCGAAATCGACCACGTCGCCCAGCCAGCCCCTGGCGATCGCATCCTTCAGCGCCAACATCATCGGCGCGAAGCGGAGCTGAAAATTCACCGCGGCCTTCAGATTTTTGGAGCGGCAGATTTCGAGAATCTCGGTGGCCTCGGTAAGGTCGCCGCCCATCGGTTTCTGGATCAGCGCCACCGCCCCATCGGGCAACGCCCTGAGCACGCCGGCATGATGAGCCGGCGGCGTCGCCAGATCGAAGACGACGTCCTTGATCGCCGCGGCTTCCTCGACCGACCGGTAAGCGGTGACGCTCCATTTTGCGGCGAGCTTTTCTGCCTTGGCGCGGTCGGGATCGAAAACCCCGGCGACCGGAAAGCCGGCTTTCCCATAGGCCGGAAAATGCGCATCGCCGACGATCGAGCCGGCGCCGAAAATCACGATCGGTCTCGGCTTCGATGGCTGCGCCCAGGCCTGGGCGAGCGAGGCAGGATCGAAAACGCCATCAGTCATGATGGAAGACTTCGCCCATCGAGGCCCACCATTCGCCGTCCTTGCGTGTCGGCAGCGGCTCCTGGCAAGGCATGCACAGCGCCCACCATTCCTGCGTCGTGGGATCGGCGGCCATCTTCGCCATGTCGGCGGCATAGTCGGTGCCGTGGTATTCGAAGGTGCTGAACAAAAGGTGCTCCGGCTCCTTGAGATAGATCGAATAATTCTTGATGTTGCAGGCGGAGATCATGGCCAGCACGTCAGGCCAGACGGCAGCGTGAAGCCGCACATACTCGGCGACCTTTTCCGGCTTGAGGCCGAGCACCATTCCCATCCGCTGCATGTCCGGCTCCCTATTTCGTTATGTCGGTCGTGAATTCCGCAATGCTCTTCGCTTTGACCGCGTCCCAATCCCAGTCGATGCCGATGCCGGGCTCGTCCGGCGCCAGTGCGTGCCCGTTCTCGATGCGCATTTTCTTGCCGGTCAGGTCGTCAAGCTGGGGAATATACTCGACATATCGGCCGTTCTGAATGGCGCAGGTCAGGCTGACATGCAGTTCCATCAGGAAATGCGGGCAGACCGGGATGTCGAACGCCTCGGCCGCATGCGCCACCTTCAGCCAGGGCGTGATGCCGCCGATGCGGCCGACATCGACCTGCACGATCGAGCAGCCGCCTTTTTGCATATATTCGCGGAAATGGCGGATCGAATAGAGCGACTCGCCGATGGCGATCGGCGTCGACGTCGCATTGGACAGCCGCACATGGCCCTCTATGTCGTCGGCCGGCAGCGGCTCCTCGATCCAGGCGAGGTCGAGGTCGCGCAGCCGCTCCGCCCGACGGATCGCTTCGTCGACCGAAAAGCCCTGGTTGCAGTCGGTCATGATCTCGTAAGCATCGCCGACTGCCTGGCGCACCGCACCAAGCCTGGCAAGATCCTCGGAGCCGTGCGGCCTGCCGATCTTGACCTTGGAGCCGCGAAAACCCTTTGCCTTGGCGGCCAGCGCGTCCTCGACCAGCGCCTCGGTCTCGATATGCAGCCAGCCGCCTTCGGTCGTGTAGAGCGGGCAGCGGTCCTTGGCGCCACCGGCCAGCTTCCACAGCGGTAGCCCCTGTTTCTTCGCCCGCAGGTCCCAAAGCGCGGTATCGATAGCCGCCAGCGCGATTGCCGTTATGGCGCCGATCGTCGTGGCGTGGGTGGCGAATTCGAGCTCGTGCCAGATCGCCTCGATCATGTCTGCATCGCGCCCGATCAGCCGCGGCGCAAGGTGATCGGCCAACAGCCGCATCACCGAGGAGCCGCCGGTGCCGATCGTGTAGCTGTAGCCGGTGCCGACCGCACCGTCGGCATCGGTGATTGTGACGATCGGCGTTTCCTGGCTGACAAAACTCTGGATCGCATCGGTGCGCTTGACCTTCGGCACCAGGTCGACCATCCGCAGTTCGACTTTTTCGATCGTGGCCATGACGTCAACCTCGCAATGTCTTGCCGGTATCGGCAGAAAACAGATGGGCCTGCGACAAGTCCAGGCTCATTTTCACCCGGTCGCCGGCCTTCAGCGGTTTTGGATTGAGCATGCGCGATACCCAGTCACTGCCGTTGAATTCGGCGAACACCAGCGTCTCGTTGCCGAGCGGCTCGGTGACGGTCACCGGCAACTCCAACTGGTGGACATCGGCGTCCTCGCCGGAACTGATGCCGTGTCCCGTCGGATAGATATCGTCGGGTCTCAAGCCGAACACCACTCTGTCGCCGGTTCCGACATTGGCTTTGAACTGGCTGGGCAGGGGCAGTCTCTCGCCACTGGCGAACAGCAGCTGTCCGTCGTCAATCGCTGCCTCATGCAGATTCATCGGCGGCGAGCCGATGAAGCCGGCCACGAAGCGCGTCTGCGGCCGGCGGAAGACCTCGTCGGGGGTGCCGACCTGCTCGATGAAACCGTCGCGCATGATGACGATACGGTCGGCGAGCGTCATCGCCTCGACCTGGTCATGGGTAACGTAGATCACCGTCGACTGGACCTTGGCGTGCAGCTTCTTGATCTCGGTGCGCATCTGCGTTCGAAGCTTGGCGTCGAGATTGGAAAGCGGCTCGTCGAACAGGAAGACGTCGGGATCGCGCACGATGGCGCGACCCATGGCGACGCGTTGGCGCTGTCCGCCCGACAACTGTGACGGCCGGCGGTCGAGCAGTTGGTCGAGACCGAGAATACCCGATGCCTCGGCGACACGGCGATCCATTTCCTCTTTCGAGGCGCCCGCGATCTTGAGCGAGAAGCCGAGGTTTTCGCGCACCGTCATGTGCGGATAGAGCGCATAGGACTGGAACACCATCGAGATGTTGCGCGAGCGCGGCGGCAGATCGTTGACCATGCGGCCGCCGATCTCGATGACGCCGTCGCTGATCGCCTCGAGGCCGGCGATCATGCGTAGGGTTGTCGACTTGCCGCAGCCGGACGGACCGACCAGCGCGATGAACTCGCGGTCGGCGACCTCGAGGTCGATGCCATGCACGACCGCAACCGGGCCGTAGCTTTTGGTGAGTTTCTTCAGGGATACGGTTGCCATGTCAGCCTTTCACCGCGCCGGAGGTGAGGCCGCCGACGAGATGTTTCTGGACGATGAAGGTAAGCGTGAGCGCCGGTATGATCATGACGACGGCCAGCGCGCACATGCCGCGCCAGTCGATGGTGAATTCGGCCGTATAGTCGAGCAGGCCGACCGGCAGCGTCTTGGAGTTGATCGAGCGCGTCAGCTGCGAGGCCAGCGCGAACTCGTTCCACGAGGTGAGGAAGGCAAAGATGCCGGCTGAGGCGATGCCAGGCCCGGCAAGCGGAAACTCGACCTGCCAGAAGGCCTGCCAGCGCGTGCAGCCGTCGATCTGCGCCGCCTCGGCGAGGTCTTTCGGAACCTGGCGGAAAAAACCGTCGATCAGCCAGATGGTGAAGGGCACGTTGAGCGCGACATAGACCAGGATCAGCCCGAAATGCGTGTCGATTATGCCGAGCCGTGCAAAGACGAAGAACAGCGGCAGCGACAGCGCGATGCCGGGCACCGTGCGTGTCAGCATCAGGCCGAGGAACATCGCCGACTTGGCACGGAAGCGATAGCGCGCAAAGGCGTAGCCGCCGGCCATGCCGATGGCGATCGCGATCACCGTCGAGGTTACCGAGATGATCAGCGAATTGCGGAAATAGTCGAGCACCGGGATGCCGCCCTTGCCGACGCCGCTGAACATGGCGACGTAGGCGTCGAGCGAGAGCTCCTGCGGGATCCACACCGGCGGCTTGGCCATGATCTCGACGGTCGGTCGCAGCGACGACAGCACGATCCAGATGCCGGGCAGGCAGATGACCAGCATGGCCAGGAACAGCCCCACGCCGTGAGCGATGCCGAGCGCCTTGTTGCGGACGCGATGCAGGCTGTTCTGGTCCATGCTCACCACTCCGCCGCGATCTGCGTGCGCGCCGCGGCAAGCTTGCGGTAGAAATAGACGGTGAACAGGATCGAAAGCAGGATCGAGAAATAGGCCATGGCGTTGGCCATGCCCATCCTGGCGTCGCTGTAGGCGGTGCGAGCGACGAGCGTCCAGACGAGCTCGGTGCGGCCGGCGGGACCGCCGTCGGTCATGATCTTGACGATGTCATAGGCGCGCGCCACGTCGAGCGAGCGGATGGTCATGGCGATGAAGGCAAACGGCATGATGAACGGCCAGGTGACATAGCGGAATGTCTGCCATGGCGTGCAGCCATCGACGCGGGCCGCCTCGACCGGCTCGCGCGGCATCGCCAGCAACCCGGCAAGGATCAGGATCGCGAACACCGAAGTCGACGACCAGATCTCGGCGGTGAGGATGGCGATGAAGGCGAGGTTGCCGTCGATCAGCCACGGGATGGCGCGGTCGGTCAGGCCGAGCGCCTGCAGGGCGTTGTTCACCAGGCCGATATTGTCGTTGAACATGAATTTGAACTGGAAGCCGACCAGGATCGGCGAAAACATCATCGGAAACATCATGATGGTGCGCAGGATACGTTGTCCGCGCGACGCCTTCTCCACCAGCAGCGCCAGCCCCAGCCCGATCAGCATTTCCAGGTTGAGCGCGACCGTCAGCAGCACCACGGTGCGGGCGAAGGCAATCCAGAAATCCCCGTTGCTCAGGATGTTGACATAGTTGCGCGCGCCGATGAAGACCCAGAGTGTCTCCGGCTTGGTCAGCCGGAACGGCGTGAAGCTGGAGTAGAGCGAAAGCAGCAGCGGCAAGACCACCACCGCCGCCAGCACGATGACCGCCGGCAGCAGGAGCAGCAATGGCGGTGAGGGTCTCCGGCCTTTCATTTCGATCCGGTTCTGGTTAATGCCCGGATGCCGAAGGCCGCCATCGGCGAGCTGGGATCAAGACAAAGCGTGTTGTGCATGGTTCAAAAAAAGTCGGGGCGCCGCTCTTCGATGAGCGCAGCGCCCCGTGGAAAGATGTCAAAGTTTGCCAGCGTCTTCGAGGATCTGGGTGGCCTTGGCGGCAGCGTCGTCCAGCGCCTGCTTGGAGGTCTTGTCGCCGAGGATGGCCGCCTGCAACTCGGGATAGACGGCGTTGGAAATTTCGATCCATTCAGGTGTCTGCGGTACGGCGAATGCGTGTTTCGCTTGTTCCTGGAAAGCCGCCAGCACTTCCGTCTTGTAAGGATCGCCGGCCGCTTGCTGGATGTCCCAGTCCCACACCGCGGTGCGGGTCGGCAGTGGTCCGCTTGCTGCTTCAAGCTTCTGGCTGTCCTCGTTGGTCAGGAACCACACCAGCGACGCCGCAGCTTCCTTGCTGGCGCAGTTTTCGGTGACCGAAAATCCATGATGCCCCGACCAGCCGGTGCGAATGCCAGCCGAACCTTTCGGCGCCACCTTTACCCCGACATTGCCGGCGACCTTCGATGACTTCGGATCGTTGAAGAACCCTGCCCAGCCCGGCCAGTCGAGGTTGATGGCAACCGTGCCCGAGGCAAAGCCCTGGCCGAGATCGTCCCAGAGATAGTTGGTGGTGCCGGCCGGCACCGCCTTGGCCTTGTAGAGATTGACGAACCAGTCGAGCGCCTGCACGCCGGCCTCCGAGTTGAAGGCGGGCTTGCCGTCCTTGTCGAGATACTCGCCGCCCTCGGCGATGAGCATCTCGTAGAAGCGGCCGTTGATCGCCTCTTCCTTGCCAGCGAACTGGGTGCCGTAGAAATCCGGCGGGCTGGCGAAGAATTCCGCCTGCTGGGCGACCTCGTCCCAGGTGTCGGGCGGCACCAGTTCCGCGCCATACTTGGCCTTGTAGGCGGCCTTCTTGGCCTCGTCCTGATAAAGGCTTTTCTGGTAGTAGAGCGCGGAGACGTCGAACTGCGCACGCGGCAGCATCGCCAGCTTTCCGTCGAGCGTCGAGGCCTTGATCGTCGACGGCACGAAGGCGGCGACTTCCTCCTTGGGCAGCAGCGCGTTGAGATCGGTGTAGATGTCAGGATATTGCGGCGCGAAGGACGAATGGTTCGAGCCGACGCACCAGTTGATGCTGCCGGACGCGATGTCCGACTTGATTTCCTTGTCGAGTTCGAAGTGGTTCTTCTTCGAGATCACGTTGACCTTGGCGCCGGTCAGCTTTTCCCATTCGCCGATGCGCGCGTAGAGCCCTTCATATTGCTGGCCGCCAATCAGCTTGGCGTCGATGGTGACGCCGTCAAACTTGCCGGGCAGTTCGGCAGCAAAAGCAGCGCCCGCGCCAAGCGCAAGCAGCGCTACGCCGGCCGACAGGCCGTAAAACAGTCTGGTCATTTGGTTCCTCCCAACGGCGTGCGATGGCGACCCATATCCAGGACCCGATCTGCACGCTTCATTCATATACAAACAAAACATTTATGCGGTCGTCAAGTTGAAAGTTCTTTCCGGATGCTGGCCATTGTGCGTATATGAAAGCTGAAATTCACTGGGGAGCGATTATGGCGGAGGACGAGGACGATGACCGATATCGTGCCCCGGCGCTGGACAAGGGGCTCGACATTCTCGAGCTTCTGGCCGGCGTTGACGGTGGCCTGACGCAAGCGGAAATCGCCAAGAAGCTCGACCGCAGCCCCAACGAGTTCTACCGCATGCTGGACCGGCTGGTGCGACGGGGCTACGTCACGCGGCCCGACGGCGATCGTTATTCGCTGACGCTCAAGCTGTTTGGCCTGGCGCAGTTGCACGCGCCGGTGCGACGGCTGGTTTCCTACGCGACGCCGCTGATGCGCGAGCTTGCCGAAACCTCGCAGCAGGCAAACCAGCTCGTCGTCTTCGACCGCGGTTCCGCGGTGGTGATCGCGCAGCAGGAGGCGCCGGACTATTGGGGCATCTCGATCCGCGTCGGCTCGCATATCAGCCTGTTCGACACCGGATCGGGACATGTGCTGCTGGCCTTCCGCTCGCCGGAAGAGCGGCAGATGATGATCTCCGAACATCTGCGCAGCACCGACAGGCCGCCTCAGTCACCGGAGTTCTTCGCCCGCCTCGACCAGGTCCGCGAGCGCGGCTATGAGATGATGGCGTCGCTGCAGACCGCCGGCGTGTTCAATCTGACGGCACCCGTCCTTGGTTCGGACGGCAGGGCAATCGCGGCGCTGTCGATCCCCTATATAACGCTGGTCAATGCCCCCAAGGCGCCCGACATCACCCGGACAATCGAATTGCTGCGGGCGGCGAGCGAAAAACTCTCGCAACTGGCGGGATCGGCCGTCAACTCGAAGTGAATTCTTATTTGAATGAAGAACTTCTCCGTGAGATGATCCTGGAACGCCAGAGGAGGAGCGCGCCGTCATGATCTTCGATACCCATCTGCACCTGATCGACCAGTCGGTGCTGCGCTATCCCTGGCTCTCCGGCGTGCCGGCGCTCAACCGTGATTTTTCCCACGACGAATATGCAGTCCAGGCGCGCCGCGCCGGCATAGAGGGCGCGTTGCATATGGAGGTCGATGTCGATCCAGCTGACATCCAGGCCGAAACCAGTCATGTGAAAGCGCTGTCACAACAGAGGGATAGTCTGCTGCGCGGGGCAATCGCCTCCTGCCGACCGGAAGAGCCGGGCTTTGCCGCCTATTTGGAGGCGCAGCGCGCCGATCCCTTCGTCAAGGGTTTCCGGCGTGTGTTGCACGTCATGCCGGACGAGCTGTCGGAAGGCGCACTGTTCCGGGAGAACATCAAGCGGCTTGCCGGCACCGGCCTGACCTTCGATCTCGTCGTTCTGCCGCATCAAATCCCAAGAGCGATCGCACTCGCCGATCTCGCGCCGGATGTGCAGTTCGTGCTCGACCATTGCGGCGTGCCCGACATCAAAGGGGATGGTGAGCACCCATGGCGCGAGCATATGACGGAGATCGCGCGGCGTCCGAACGTCGTCGGCAAGATCTCCGGCGTGGTCGCCTATGCCGATGCCAGTTCCTGGACGGTCGAAACTCTGCGCCCCTATGTCGAACACACGCTCGGCTGTTTCGGCTGGGATCGCGTCGTCTGGGGCAGCGACTGGCCGGTCTGCACGCTTGGCGGCGGACTAGCGACCTGGGTGGCGGCCACGCATGCGTTGCTCGAAGGCGTAAGTGCCGGCGAACGGACGAAGCTTCTGTCGGCCAATGCCAAACGGCTGTGGCGTTTGTAGCTCGTCTCAGATTGTCGCCGATACGTGCCGCTCGCGACCGTAAAGCGAGACCAGCAGCACGATGACCAGACCAAGTGCAGCCTGCACGGTTGAGGGCCGGAAGCCAAGGCCGATCAGCAGCGTGTTGATCTCCGTCAGCACCAGCACGCCGGCGATGGTGCCGAAATAATTGCCGCGGCCGCCGACAAGGGCGGCGCCCCCGACCACGACCGCCGCGATGGTCTGGAACAGATAGGGCTGGCCGACATCGCCATAGGCCGAACCGGTGAAGCCGAGCAGCAGCACGCCAGCCGCGGCAGCAAAGAAAGCGCTTGCCGCGTAGGTCACCGTCCACATGCGGACCGGATCGATCAGCGCCAGCGGGGCTGCACCGGGGTTGCTGCCAAGCGCGTAAAGTCGGCGGCCGTAGGCCGTGCGCGCCAGCACCAGCGCCACCAGCAAGGTCAGCACCGCGACGCATGGCACCAGCGCCGGCACCGGTAGCGGTCCGACCGAACCGCCGATCGAGACGAAGGCGGAAACGGCTGCAGGCGCCGATCCGGACGGAAAGCCGCCGGTCCATAGCAAGACGGCGCCTTGCACGATCATGCCGACGCCGAGCGTGACGATCAGCGGGTGGATGTCGAGCCCGCGCGAGATCAGGCCGTTCAGCGCCCCGATCAGTATGGCGAGCACGCCGACAATGACGCAGACAAAAGCAAAATTCCAGCCGGCGCCGTAGAGCTGTGCCGCAACGACATTGGCGAAGCCGATGATGAAGGGGATCGACAGGTCGATGCCGCCGAGAATGACCACGAGCGTTTGGCCGATCGATGCCACCGCCAGCAGCGAAGCGATGACCAGCAGCGCACGGATGGCGAACGGCGCGGAATACCCCGGGATGAGCAGCGTGCCGACAATCTGCAAGGCGGCAGCGACCGCAAAGGCGCCGGCGACGCGGGCATTGGTGGACTGAAACCAGGTCTGGCTCATGCTTCTCAGCCTTTCCGTCCGGAGAGCCGTTCCTGCAGCGCCGTCATGATGACCGCTACAACCAGAATGACGCCATAGGCGATCTGCAGCACATAGGTGGAGACGTTGAAGGCGGTCAGCACGCTCTGCAGCAGGAAGATATCGATGGCGCCAATCGCGGCGCCCAGAAGACCGCCGCGTCCGCCGGCAAGGCTGACGCCGCCGAGCGCCACCGCGGCGATGGCGATCAACGTGTAGGTCGGTCCGATGTTGGGATCGGCCGAACCGATCAGCGCCGTCAGCATCAGGCCCGCGCAGGCGGCGAGAATGCCGGTCATGACATAGGCGATGAAACGAACTTTGGTGACCGGAACGCCGGCCGTGTAAGCAGCGCGGTCGTCGCTGCCCACCGCCATCAGCTGGTCGTAGTAGGGGGTCTGCCGCACCAGCCACCAGAACAGGAAGATAAGCGCCAGCGGCAGAGCCGACCAGGGCCCGGCCATCGCCTTCAGCCAGCCCGGCGCCGGGCCGATCGGCGCCGGCAGGATGGTCAGCGTCATCCCGGTCAGGATCAGATAGGTGCCAAGCGTCGCGACGATCGGCTGGATGCGAACGACGGTCGCCAGAAAGCCGTTGGCCGCCCCGACGATCGCGCCGATCAATAGCGCCGCCGGCACGATGACCAGCGGCGAAGTCATGCCGAGCTTGAGAAACAGCAGCTGGATGACGATCGCATTGACGAAGCCCATCAGCGGCCCGACGGAAATGTCGATGCCGCCACGCCCGGCCAGGATGACTGGAGCCGAGGCAAGTGCTGCGCCGATCAATGGCGCGGCGAGCCCGATCAGCGCGCCCCAGGCGGAAGGATGGAAGCGTGTCGGATTGAGCAGCAGATTGACCGCGATCAGGATGACCAGCAGCACGGTCGCGAAGCCCGCGCCACGCCATCGCTCCGCCATGCGCCGTAACCCGCTCATGCCGCGCGTCCGAACATGGCGGCGATCACCGTATCGCTTTTCATCTCGTCTCCGGTGATTTCAGCCGCCACCTGCTGTTCGCGGAAAACCAGCACGCGATGGCAAAGCAGGAGGATCTCTTCGATCTCGCTCGACAGGATGACCAGAGCCATGCCGTCCGCCGCCAATCCCCGGAAGACATCGTAGAGGACATGGCGCGTCGCCACGTCGACACCGCGCGTCGGGTCGTTGAGCAGCAGGATCGCCGGCTCCAGCGCCAGTGCCCTAGCCAGCAGCACTTTCTGCTGGTTGCCGCCGGACAGCGTGGTGATCGAGGCATCCGGCCGCGGCGCGACGATGGAGAGCTTGTCCCGGTAACTCTCGTAGCGCCGCCGCCGTGCGGCGAAGCTGAGCAGGCCGAAACGCATGTCACGCGACAGTGTCGAGACGGCAAAATTGTCGAGCACCGATTGGGTCGGAAAGATGCCGGTAGCGCGCCGGTCGCGCGGCAAATAGGCGATGCCGCTGGCGACCGCCTTGCGGAAGCTGGTGATCGCGCGGGCTTCGATGGTCACATCGCCGGCGGCCGGCCGTTCCAGCCCGGCCAGCACTTTCAGGAACCGCTCTTGTCCATGGCCGTCGAGGCCGGCAAGACCGACAATCTCGCCCGGCGCAATGGCTTGTGTCACGGGGCTTGCGCCCGGCGCGATCACCAGGCTGCGCACCGAAAGGGTAGCGCGATCAGCCATGCGCCAGCTCCGCCGCCGTGCGTGGCGCCATCGCCTTGAGAAGCTCGGAGGCGGTGGACGTGCCGCGTTCCTCGGTCGTCACCACGCTGCCGCCGCGCAGGACGGAAATCCGATCGGAAAGCGTCATCACCTCGTCCATGCGATGGGTGATGAACAGGATCAGGCAACCTTCGGAGGCAAGCTTGCGCATCATGGCGAAAACCGCCTCGCGGT
Source organism: Mesorhizobium sp. M6A.T.Cr.TU.016.01.1.1 (assembly GCF_003952585.1). Classification (NCBI taxonomy): domain Bacteria; kingdom Pseudomonadati; phylum Pseudomonadota; class Alphaproteobacteria; order Hyphomicrobiales; family Phyllobacteriaceae; genus Mesorhizobium; species Mesorhizobium sp. M6A.T.Cr.TU.016.01.1.1. Next base: position 917,558 of record NZ_CP034452.1, on the reverse strand, counting down.
CGGCGAAGTCGAGCGCCGCCGTCACCTCGTCGAGAATGAGAATGCGCGGGTTGCGAACCACGGCGCGGGCAAGCACCACAAGCTGCTGAACGGCCAGCGGCAATTGCCCGGCCAACTGGTCGAGCGGGATCTCGGTAACCGCGAATTGTTTCAGCACCGCTTGCGCGCGCTGGTGCCGCTCGGCGCGCGGCACGGTGCGCGTCAGTAAGCCATCGAGGCCGAGCAGGATGTTGTCCGTCACTGAACGGTCAGGTGCGATCAGCACTTCCTGGAACACGGTGGCGAAACCGGCGGCCTGGAACGCCGCCGGTCCGAAGCCGGCAAAGGGCGACCCATTGAGCAGGATCGTGCCGCTGTCCGGCTGGACAATTCCCGACAGCAGCTTGACCAGGGTGCTCTTGCCCGAACCGTTCTCGCCCAGGATGGTGTGGATCGTGCCGGCGCGGAACGCGATGGAGGCATTCGCGAGAGCGACCGTTTCGCCATAGCGTTTCGAGACACCCTGGACTTCCAGCATGAGGGATTCCTGATAGGGAAAAGCCGGCTCTGCCTGAGCGGAGCCGGCGTTCATGAGCTTACTTGGCGCAGGCGTCCGGCACCTTCGAATAATCCCAGCCCTTGGTCGGCGCGGGATTGGCGAAATAGGCATCGAGCCATTCTTCCGGCATCGGATCCTCCGGCGGAACCGGGAAGATCGAGACTGCGTCCGCCGTCATACAGTCCTTGTACCAGGTGCCCAGGTCGGCGTTGTGGACCGGCGGAATCGGGATCAGCAGCGTGTTGAGCTTCGGCTTTTGCCCGTCGAGCATACGCGCCCCAATGCGGAACAATGTCTCGGCGGTCCAGTGCGGCAGAACCGCATGGCCTTCGAAGCGATATTTGTCCGGATTGGCTTTCCAGTAGCCGAGCGCGTCGCCGGTGATCGAGCCGGTGATGAGCGGGGCAGGGCGGCCGGCCTCGGCAAAGGCCTCGGCGACGACGCGGCTTTCGCTGCCCGTCGTCCACACCGCATCGATCGGCGCCGGATTGGTGGCGATCGCCTGCAATACCGTCGTCTTGGTGACGTTGGCCGTCCAGTTGCCGTTGACGCTGCGCGAGACCTTGAGCTTGGGGTTCTCGGCCAGCGCCTTGTCGGCGCCCTGACGCTCCTGCACGACGATCGGATGACCTGCGATGCCTTCGACCAGAAGTATGCTGCCGCCACCCGGTATTGCCTTGCCGATCGCCGTCATCATGTCGTAGCCCCAGCGCGCATAGTTGGAATCGACGTTGATGGCATTCGGGCTGGTCACCGACCCAGCCGCCGTGATGAAGGGAATGCCGGCCTTTGCGGCGGCATCGATGGCATCATCCAGCGCCGTCGCCGAGCCGGGGATCGAGGTGATGATCGAACATTTCTTATCGATGAAGGCGCGGATCTGGTTGATCTGCTGGCTGGCATCGTTGTTGGAGTCCGACACTTCGAAGCTCGCCACCGTGCCGTCGGCGATCAGTCCGTCGACAAGCCGCTTCAACTCCTTGGTGACGGTGACCCGCCACGGATTGCCCTGGTAGGATTCCGAGTGGCACCATTTCCACGGCTTCGCCGGCGGCGTGAAATTGTCCCACGCCGATGGCAGGATCTTCTGCGGCGCGCCGTCATATTGCGCCTTCAGTTCAGTTGGCAGTCCAGCGATCACGCCCGAAACGTCCTGGGCGCAGGCAATTGTCGTGATCGATGCAAGGGCGGTCGCAGCCATAAGGCCGCGGATCAGGCTGTTCATAGTCTCCTCCATTCGTTGTTTCAGGCTCCTCCACCGGCAGTGCCGGACACCCGTGCCGGGAAACTCTCCAGAAACAGGCGATTAAGATCGGCGACGACGCGGCCGGCATCGTGCTTTTCGGTCAGGCCGAGATTGATGCGATCGGACGCCGCCTGCTGGAAGGCCATGTAGCCATCGTGGCGTGGCCTGACCCAGGCGCCTTCGAGTGTGGCGCGCGTATCCTTGTAGAAATTGCCGGCGGCTGCATTGACGGCGGCATCGTCCCAGGCTGCGGCGTGGCCAGGCTGGCCGCCGGCCAAAGCATAGGGGCCGCGCTGCACGTCACCGCTGGCGATCCAGTAAGCGAAGTCGATGGCCGCCTGCTTGGCCTTCGAAAAGGCCGACACGGCGATGCCGGTGCCGCCGAGCGCCGAGCCGACCGGACCGGCATTGCCCGCAGCCGGGATGTCCGCGAAGGCAAGGCGGTTGGTCCGGAATCCGGCAATGGCATAGGAGACATAGCCATAGATCAGCGGCGCGCAGGCGATCCGCGAGCCGGATCTGGCCATTTCCTCCAGGACGTCGATCGGGTCCATGCCGAGGCAGGCCGGGTCTACGAGAGCCGCGATCTCGCGCATCATCTCGAAAACGCGGCTGCCCACATCAGCGTTTACGTGAGCGCCAGGCTCCTCGACGGCGGGCCGGCCGAGATTGCCGGCAAGCGTGTAGAACACCATCAGCGAATGCGGCGGCCTGAGCGGCAACAGCATGTGGCCTTGCCGCGCCAGATCGAGCATTTCGCTCCAACTCGCCGGCTGAGCGGAAAGCATATCAGGCCGCCACGCTTGCACCTGGCTCGCCGTATCGATCGGAAACGCCCACTGCCGGCCTTGCCAGTTGTAGCTCGGATAGGACCGGCCGACGCTGCCCGCCGCCAGCGTCGCACGTTCCGCTTCGCGGCCCGCGACGTCGAGCGGCGCCAGGCAATTCTCGGCGGTGATCTGGCCGACATGCGGATGATCGATGACGATCAAATCATAGGCACGGGCCAGTTCCTCGACCGGGAAGGATTCGAAATCCTGCAGCGAGCGCTTGTCCCATTCGATAGTAACGCCAGTCCGCTGCTTCCACAGTGCCGAACAGGCGACCATCGGGTCGTAGCCGCGCGGATGGCTCCAGGTCATGCCTTTGAGCCTCACGTCGCTCACAGCCCGAACTCCTTGCGGATCTTTGCGCTGTGCTCGCCGATGCGTGGCGCGGCGCGCTCGACCTTCGCACGCACACCATCGACCCGGAGCGGCGAGCGCGTGGTGAGGATCGAGACGTCATCCTCGCGCGTCACCGTCTGCAGCATGTCGAGAACCTGGAAGCCTTCGCTGGCCATCATCTCCGGCCAGGTCAGCACCCTGGCGCACCAGATGTCGGCAGGCTCGAGGATGGCAAGCCACTCGTCGACCGTCTTCGTCGCGATTTTTTGCGCGATGATCGCCTTGATCTCGTCGCGGGCGGTGAACCATGTCGACGGCTGGTCGCGGTAGGGCGCAAGCTCTTCGAGCCCCAGAAGATCGGCCAGCTTCGGGATCGGCGTCATGGCGATCGCCAGATAACCGTCCTTGGCCGGATAGACGCCGTAAGGCGCCGATAGATAGGCATGGGCGCTGCGGAAGGCCGATCGCCGCGGCAGGCGGCGCCCGTCATTGAGATGCGTGGTCAGCACCTCGAACTGGAAGTCGACCAGCGCTTCGAGCAGACTGGTTTCGACATGGCTGCCCGTGCCGGTCACGCCGCGCCGCACCAGCGCGGCAAGAATTCCTTGCGCGGCGGCGGAGCCCGCCAGCATGTCGGCAATTGCCAGGCCGAAGGGCACCGGTCCCTGGTCCTCGTCGCCGTTGAGCCACATCACGCCCGAGCGTGCCTGCGCCAGCAGATCCTGCCCCGGTCGCTTGACCCATGGACCTTCCTCGCCATAGCCGCTGATCGAGGCGTAGACCAGACGAGGATTGATCTTTCGCACCGCCTCGTAGTCGAGACCCAGGCGCTCGATGACGCCGGGCCGGAAATTCTGGATCAGCACGTCGGCCTTGGCCAGGAGCCCGCGCAGCGCCGCAAGGTCGGCTTCGTCCTTGAGGTCGATGGCGAGACTTTCCTTGGCCCGGTTGATGGCGTGGAAGATGGTGGAATCGCCGCCGATCTCGGTGTCGCTGAGATAAAGCCGGCGCGACAGGTCACCGCCGTCCGGCCGCTCGATCTTGATGACGCGGGCACCGAGGTCGAGCAGCCTCAGCGAGCAATAAGGGCCCGACAGGAACTGGCTCATGTCGACGACGACGAGCCCGGTCAATGGCAATTCGGCAATGGCGGCCATCGCCTATTTCTCCGTCTTGCCGGCGAAATCGGCGGGATTGCGGTATTTCACCGTCTGCAGGTGCTCGCAATAAAGCACGAGTTCTCCTTCACCCTTGAAGACTTCATAGCTGGCGCGGATCAGCCCCATCTCCTTGTATTTGGGTTTCTTGTCGAGGTTGGAGCGGATCGAATAAATCGTGTCGCCGATGAACACCGGCTTGATGAAGCGCAACTTGTCGTAGCCATAGGAAAAGGCGTTGACGCAGTTGGTGGCGACGAGGCCGAGCCCGGCCGAGAACACGAAGGCGCCGGCGACCAGGCGCTTGCCGAATATGCCTTCCGTTTCGGCGAACATCTGGTCCTGCACGTAAGGGTGGATATCGAGCACCAGCGCGTTGAAAAGGTGGCTGTCGCCCTCGGCCATGGTCCTGCGCAGCGAACGGATCTTCTGGCCGACCGGCCAGTCCTCGTAGAACCAGTTCTCCGCGTTCCAGACCGGGAGATCGGCGTGGTCCTTCGGCATGTTGGCGGGATGTGTCGACGCCACGCCGACGGTCGGCGCGAAACCAGTCATGACGGTATCCGTTGGAAGCACGGATCATCCGTCCGGGCGCGCCGCGGGCCAGCAAATTGCATGATCGGTCCTCCCGCAATCTTCTTTTGTGAATAGTATTTTCACATATGGGGTTGTGTTGCAAGCGTGAACAGGCGAAATTTTGCCCCAATCCGCGGCGGGCAACGCCGGCGGAACAAGGGAGGATTTGATGCAGAATGCCTGTCTGGTCTTCGTTGGCAGCCTCAACCGCGAGGCGCCGTATTTTCAGGGCGCGCGCGGCGTCGGGCTCAGCGTTTACAGTTTCGACGAGGAGACGCTGGAGACGCGGAAATTGGCCGAGACGGGTGACGTCGACAATCCGACCTTTCTGTCGGTGACGCCGGACGGCTCCTACATCTATGCCAACTCCGAAGTGTTCGCCTGGCGCGAAGGCGTGGTCTCGGCCTACTGCTTCGACAGGCAGACCGCCGCGCTTTCCTACATCAACAAGCAGCCGACCCTTGGCAGCATCACGGCGCACAACACCATAATGCGCGACGGGACGAAGCTCTTAGTCGCCAACTACGGCATGGGCGAAGGCGGTCCCGATCGCTCGATCGCGGTCTATGGGCTGCGCGAGGATGGCGGCCTGACCGCGCCGTTGTCGAGCGTCGCCCATGCCGGAACTGGTCCCGATACAGTTCGTCAGGAACGCCCCCATGCTCACAGCGTCACCGAGACAATTGCCGGCGGCGTGGCGATCGTCGCCGATCTTGGCATCGATCGGCTTGTCTCGTACCGCGTCGGGCCTGATGGCGGCCTGACCAGACTGGCGGAGTCGGTGCTTGCCTCAGGCGCCGGCCCACGTCACGTGGCGCTGCATCCGGGCGGGCGCTTCGTGTTCGTGATGAACGAACTCGATTCAACGGTCGTGTCGCTTGCGCTCGACGATGTGTCAGGAAGGCTCACCGTCATCGACACGAAGCCGGCCGTGCCGGCCGAAGCGCGTGACGGCAATCATTGCGCCGACATCCAGATCTCGCCCGACGGCCGCTTCCTCTACGGATCCAACCGCGGCCATGACAGCGTTGCGGTGTTTTCCGTCGACCAGCAAACAGCCGCGCTTGCGCTGGTCGATTACACGCCCTGTGGGGGCGCTACGCCGCGCAATCTGGCACTGACACCCTCGGGCCACCACCTCTTCTCCGCCAACCAGAACGCCGACCGCATCTCGATTTTCGCGCGCGACATGGCCACCGGCCGGCTGGCCGACACCGGACGGTCCATCGATGTCGGCACGCCGATGTGCGTGAAGATCGTGAGTTGAAGCCACAGGTCTCCTTCCAGCAGCGAAGGCCTGCACGATCCTGTGATTTCGGCTGAACCATCGGCGTGGTAGTTTCCAGTCGTTTCCGTTCCGGAGTCGTCATGCGTACCAAGCTGCTAGAAATCACCCTCGCTATGCTGCTGCTGGTTGGCGGCGTTCCAGCCGGCCATGCGCAAGTGGCCGAGCGGCCGTCGCCTTCGGGTGGAGTTCTGTCGCTGCTTCCGCCTCCCCAGGTCTCCGATCATTCGATCGTGATCGCGGGACGTACGCTGAACTACCAGGCGAAGGCAGGCACGCAGTCGTTGCTGTCCGGCAAGGGCGACGTCACCGCGGAAGTTTTTCATGTCGCCTACACGCTACGCCCCGAGCCAAGCCGCGAACCTGATCCCCAGCGCCCTATCACTTTCGTATTCAACGGTGGTCCCGGAGCGGCTTCCGCCTATCTGCATCTCGGCGCGCTCGGTCCACGCGTCATGGCGACGGCGGCTAATGGAAGTTTTCTTCCATCGCCGCAGAGGCTTTTGGACAACCCGAACACATGGCTCGACATGACCGACCTGGTCTTTGTCGACCCGGTCGGAACGGGTTACAGCCGCGAAGCACCCGGAACCGAGGCACGCAGCTTCTGGGGCGTCAACCAGGACGCTGCCGCGATGGGCGCCTTCATCCGACTCTATCTGGCACAGGCGGGCCGCACGGCGTCGCCGGTGTTTCTTGCCGGCGAAAGCTATGGCGGGTTTCGGGCGGCACTGCTTGCCAAGACGCTTCAGGATGACATCGGCATCAGTCCTCGCGGCATCGTGCTCATCTCGCCGGCGCTCGAATTCACACTCGTGCGGCCCGACGAGTTCCAGCCGCTTCACTGGGCGCTTGAGCTCCCGTCGCTGGCGGCGGTGCGCCTGCGCAGCGAAGGCGTCACCGGTTCCGAGTTGCAGGAGCGGTTGGCCGATGTCGAACGCTATGCGCTTGGCGACTATCTCGTCGCGCTTGCCAGCGGGCTCGAAGAGGGTGGGCGCCTGGCGAGCCCGCGCGTTGCCGAAATCACCGGCCTGCCACTTGAACTCGTCAAGCGAAACTTTGCACGCATTCCCACCGCACTCTTCGCCAGGGAGTTTGCACGGGCAAGGGGCAATGTTCTCAGCGCCTATGACGGCATGATCGAAACGGCGGACATCGCCCCGGAAAGCCCGAGATATAGCGGTCCTGATCCGGTCCTTGACCGAAGCGTGCCGGTGCTCACTTCCGCCTTTGTCAGCTATATGCGTGACGAATTGAAATTCCGCACCGATCTCAGCTATCGGCTTCTCAACCGTGAAGTCAGCGGCAATTGGGATTATGGGACGAGCCCGACGCGTCAGGGCTATGTCGGCGTGATGGATGACCTTCAGCAGGCGCGCGCGTTGAACCCCGGCCTCGGCGTTTTGATCGTCAACGGCTACACCGACCTGGTGACACCCTATTTGGTGTCACGCTATCTTGTCGGCCAGATTCCTTCGCTTCCTGGCGCGAAGCCCATCCGCGTCGACCTGCTGGAAGGCGGCCACATGATGTATTTCAGGCCAGACAGCCGGCGCGCGCTGAGAGAGGCCGCGACCGAGCTTTACCAAGCGCCGAAGTGAAACGGCTTGTGAAGCAATTTTTGCTTTCCAAATGTGAAAGACGCTTTGGCTGCCTTCGAACGATGCGTGCGGCCATGAATGTGGCGATTGCGACCGGGTAGTCGATCAACACCTGATGGTCTTCGTCTAGCCGGATGGATCCAGCCGGCACTACGGCGCCGGCCTGAATGCCGGACGCCAACTCTTTTCGATGAGCGCATTGACAAAAAATCATCGCCGCAATAATCCAATATATTGGATGCAATACGCGGACCACTTGCGACAAAAGCACACCAGGTGCGTGATGATCGTCGACAAACCTGGACCTGAGGATACAAGCCAATGAACCTGGATCGCGTCATTACCGTCGTCGGAGCCCATGCCGAGGGCGAGGTGGGCCGGGTGATCACCGGCGGCGTCCTGCCGCCGCCGGGTGCTACGATGTTCGAGCGCATGGAGAATCTGGAACGCGAAAGCGCGTGGCTTCGCAACATGCTGCTGTTCGATCCGCGCGGCAGCGTCAATGCAGCCGTCAACCTGATCACGCCGCCGATACGCGCCGACGCCGATATCGGCATGATCGTCATGGAGTCCGACTACTTCGTGCCGATGTCGGGCTCGAACCTGATCTGCACGGTCACGGTCGCCCTCGAGGCGGGCATGATCCCGATGCGCGGCGCTGAGACTATCGTCAGGGTGGACACGCCGGCCGGCCTGGTCGAGGTGACGGCGGATTGCAGTGGCGGCAAGTGCCGTCGCATCACGTTCCGCAACGTCCCGTCGTTCGTCATGCATCGCGACCGGATGGTCGACGTGCCCGGGATCGGATCGCTACGGGTCGATGTCGCCTATGGCGGCATGATCTACTGCATTGTCGATGCCGAGGACGTCGGCGTCACCCTGGCGCGCGACGAGGCGCGCGACCTGATCGAGCTCGGCGAACGCATCAAGGCGGCAGCGGCCGAACAGCTTCCCTCGATCCATCCGGAGAACCCGTCGATCAACACCGTCAACCAAACCGAGTTCGCCGGTCCGCTGCGGGTCGTCGACGGCGTGAAGACCTCGAAGAATGCCGTGGTCGTCTCTCCCGGTCGGCTCGACCGTTGCCCCTGCGGCACGGGAACCTCAGCGCGGATGGCCTTGCTGCATGCGCGCGGCGATCTCGCTGTGGGCGAGCGCTTCCGGCATACTTCGATTCTCGACACCGTCTTCGATTGCCGCATCGTTGAAACGGCGATGGCGGGCAATGTGCCCGCGGTGGTGACTGAGATCTCCGGGCGCGCCTGGCTGACCGGAGTGAGCCACTACGGGGTTGATCCGGAGGATCCATTTCCCGAGGGCTACCGCCTGTCGGACACCTGGTTCAGGTAGCCGCCGACAAAACTTTGCCGGCTAATCAGACTGCGCAAAACCCATCACGCAACGCGAACCGAACAGGCAAAAGCCGATGACGAAATCTAAGAATACCGACCTGACCTGGCTCAACCCGCCACCACATCACGCGTTTTCCGGCAACACTTTGAATGTGCGCACCGGCAAGGAGACCGATTTCTGGCGCGAGACATTCTACGATTTCTGGCGCGACAGCGGTCATTTCCTCTATCGCCAGGTCGAGGGCGACTTCAGCGCCGAGGTCACGGTCAAGGGCGACTACAAGGTGCTCTACGACCAGGCCGGATTGATGGTCCGGCTGAGCGAGACGCATTGGGTCAAGGCCGGCATCGAATTCACCGACGGGCTGATGTATTTCTCCGTCGTCGTCACCAACGATGCGTCCGACTGGTCGCTGGTCGCCATTCCGGCAAGTCCGGACGGCGTCAGGATCCGACTGACCCGCCACGCCGAAGCGATCCGCATCCAGTATTTGGATGCGTCCGACGGCCACTGGAAGCCGGTGCGGCTTGCCTATTTCCCACCCTCGAAAACGATCGACGTCGGCATGATGTGCTGCTCGCCGCAACGTGAAGGTTTCGAAGTCACATTCCGTGATTTTTCGGTCGGCCCGGCGATATCGAGGGAACTCCATGACTGACACGCCCCAAGCGGTGCCGGCCGCGAGCCGCGCGCGTCGAGATGCGGACAAGGTCCGCTGGGCGATCGTGGGGGCAAGCCAGATCGCCCGCTCCTGGGTCGCCAAGGCAATCCAGTCGGTGCCGGATGCGGAGTTGGTGGCCGTTGTCAGCAGGAGTGCGGAGCGCGGCCGTTCGTTCGCCAACGATCTCGGGATACCGGTATCCGCGACAAGCCTCAAATCGCTTCTTGCCGAAACCGCGATCGATGCAGTCTACGTCTCGACCAACAATGCTAGGCATCGCGACGACACGCTCGAAGCTGCGGCAGCGAGCCTGCACGTGCTCTGCGAAAAGCCGCTCGGGCTGACGCTGTATGATGCCGTCGAGATGGCCAGGGCCTGCGACCGCGCCGGCGTCGTCCTGGCGACGAACCATCATATGCGTGGCGCGGCGACGCACAGGGCGATCCGCGACCTGGTGCTGACAGGCCAAATCGGCCGGCCGCTCGCCGCGCGCGCGATGTATTGCGAATACTTGCCCAAGGAGTTGCAGACCTGGCGCACGAAGGACAAGGAACAGGGCGGGGTCATCTACGACCTGACCGTGCACAATGTCGACGTTCTGCGCTTCGTCCTCGCGGACGAACCGGTCGAGGTCATGTCGATGAAGGCGAGCAGCCTGATCGGCGAGAATGGTGTCGAGGACCAAGTGCAATCCATCGTCAACTTCGCTTCCGGGTTGATTGCCTACATGCATGAGGGCCAGGTGTTCGCCCATCACGAGACCGCGCTTGAGATCCATGGCACCGAAGGGTCGATCTATGGCCGGGGCATCCTGGATGAGGCGCCGTCCGGTCGGGTCTATCTTCGCCGCGGCACCGAGATGACGGAAATCCCGGTCGAGCCCGCCAACCTCTACGCCGCCACGATCGCCCAGTTCGACGCGGCAGTGCTTCATGGCGAACGTCCGGCGGCGACGGGTTGGGACGGCGTCGCCTCGCTGGCAACGGCACTGGCGGTTAGACGCTCGGCGCAAGAGGGGGTGCGTGTGTCCGTGCCGCGCTTCGAGGGAAATCCGCCCGTTCCGGTGGTGTGACATGGCCGTATCGGCGCTGCCGCAAGGTCGATTTCATAGTGGACTTTCAAATAGAATATTGTAGATTGGATACATTATTGCGAAAGCGAGTCCAAGGAGAGACCAGACGATGACGCATTGGCAGGGGGTGTTCCCGGCGGTTACCACCAAGCTCGACCAGGACGGTTCGATCAATCTCGAAGCGACGCAGGCGAGCATCAACCGCCTCATCGACAATGGCGTTTCAGGCATTATCGTGCTGCCGATGCTGGGCGAGAACGCCTCGCTGCTGCCGCAGGAGAAGGAAGCCGTCATCCGGGCAGCAAAGGAAGCCGTTGCCGGCCGCGTTCCGCTTCTCTCCGGCCTTGCCGAGATTTCGACCGCGGGCGCGGCCGCGAGCGCCCGCAAGTTCCAGGATTACGGCGCCGAAGGCCTGATGGTGTTCCCGAGCCTCGGCTACAAGACCGACCCGCGCGAGACGGCCGAATGGTACAAGGCGATCGCCGGCGCCAGCGACCTGCCGATCATGATCTACAACAACCCGATCGCCTATGGCGTCGACGTCACGCCCGACATCCTCAAGGTGCTGGCGGATTGCCCGACCATCATGGCGGTCAAGGAAGAGACCGGTGACGTGCGCCGGGTCACGGACATGTTCATAGAGCTGGGCAGCCGCTTCGATATCTTCTGCGGCGTCGACGACCAGATCGTCGAGAGCATGTCGCTCGGCGCTACGGGCTGGGTCTCGGGCATGACCAATGCCTGGCCGAAGGAATGCGTCGAGATTTTCACCCTGTGCGCATCCGGGAATTTTGCCGGGGCACGCGATCTCTATCGCATCATGACGCCGTCCTTCCATCTCGATACGCATGTGAAGCTCGTTCAATACATCAAAATGGCCGAACACCTCGTCTACGGCGCGCCGGAATGGACCCGGGCGCCGCGACTGCCGCTGGCCGGCGAGGAGCGCGAGCGCGTCGTTGCCACGATCAAGGCGACAATCGAGCAGCTCAAGCAGATGCAGTCACGCCGGGCCGCCTGATCCCACGCGGACGTCTGGGTCGGCACGCAAAGCTCCGCGTCGTCGGTTGCGCTTCGAAAGCCGCAGCCGATGGATGTGTCAGGGATGGATTGCATGGATAAAGTTCCAATGTTCGGCGTGTCCGACCTGAGGCAGACGCGCGATACGGCGCGGCGACTGGACACGTCCTGGATTGGCGACGGGTTTTCCCGCGACGGCGGCTCCGACGTCAGAAACATCATATCTCCCTTCGATGGGGAGACGATCAGCGAGGTCGCCTTTGCCAGCGAGAGGCAGGTAGATCTCGCCGTGCAGGCCGCCCGCGCGGCGCTGAAGGCAGATTGGGGCACGATGGGGCACGAAGGACGCGCGGCGTTGATCCGTGCGCTGGCGGATGCCGTCGAAAAGAATCGGCTCGAATTGGCGCTTCTCGAAAGCCTCGACGTCGGCAAACCGATCCTGCATTCCTACAATGACGATGTGCCGACGACGATCGGTGTGCTGCGCTGGTATGCCAGCCTGACCGAAACCGCCTACGATCTCAGCCCTGCCCGTCGCAAGGGCGTGCTCAGCCAGATCGTGCGCGAGCCGCAAGGCGTGGTCGGCATCGTCCTGCCCTGGAATTACCCGCTAACCACGCTGGCGCTGAAGATCGGCCCGGCGCTGGCCGCCGGCAACACGGTCGTCTGCAAGCCGGCCGACGATACGCCGCTCACCACGCTGCGGCTGGCGGAATTGGCGATCGAAGCGGGTTTCCCGGCTGGCGTCATCAATGTCGTGCCCGGCACTGGCGCGGTTGCCGGAAAGGCGCTGGGCCTGCATGGCGACGTTTCGGCGATCAATTTCACCGGTTCGACCGCCACAGGGCGGCGCTTCCTGCACTATTCGGCCGATTCGAATTTGAAGGAAATTTCGTTGGAATGCGGCGGCAAGAATCCTGCGATCATCCTGCCTGATGTCAAATCGCTCGACCGTTTCGCCGGCGACATTTCGACCGGCTTCCTGATGAATTCCGGCCAGCTCTGTTCGTCCATATCGAGGGTTCTCGCGCCGCGCACGCTGGAAGCCGATCTTCGCGACATGCTCGCCGCGAAGATGAAGGAATGGCCGATCGGCGATCCGTTCGATCCGGCCACACGCATCGGGCCGCTGGTCAGCGACACCCATGCGGCCAAGGTCAATCGCGCCATCGAAAACGAGAAGCGGCACAACAGTGATTTCAGCGTGTCGGCAGCCGAAACCAAAGGCGCATCGCCACGCCTGGTCGAGCCGGTCGTGCTTTTCAATGTCGCCGAAAGCGCCGAGGCCTGGAGGGAAGAAATTTTCGGCCCGGTTCTGTCCGTCAGGTTCTACGACGATCTCGACAGCGCGATCCGCAGCGCCAATGACACGCAATACGGCCTGAGTGCTTATGTCTTCGGCGAGAATCCAGACGCAATTCGCGAGGCATCGGCCACGCTCGACGCGGGATTCGTGGCGATCAACGCCTTCTGCGAGGGCGACTTCACGACGCCGTTCGGCGGCTTCAAGACGTCCGGCTTCGGCGGCAAGGACAAAGGCATTCATTCGCTCGACCAGTATTCCCGGATCAAAAGCATCTGGTGGGCGACATAGGAACTCAGCCTGGCCGAAACATCCGGTCAGGTGCAAGTGAAGGTAAGTTCGACATGGCTTCCAAGGCGTATGACTATATCGTCGTCGGGGCAGGTGCCGCCGGTTCGATCGTCGCCGCCAGGCTAGGCGAGGACAAGAGCGTTCGAGTGCTGGTGCTGGAGGCCGGCCCGAGCGACAATTCCATCTACGTGCGCATGCCGGCGGCCATGTCCTACCCGCTGACCGACCAGCGCCGGACCTGGAGTTTCGAGACGGGACCGGAGGCCGCGCTCGGCGAGCGCATGATCACGCATGTCAGGGGCAAGATGCTGGGCGGGTCCGGGTCGCTCAACGGCATGGTCTACGTCCGCGGCAATCCGCGCGACTTCGACGGGTGGGCGCAGGACGGTCTGCCGGATTGGTCGTATGCCCATTGCCTGCCCTATTTCAAAAGGCTGGAGACCTATGACAACGGCGCCAATGCCTATCGAGGCGGCGATGGCCCCATCGCGATCACGACGCTCAAAGGCAATCTGCCGGTCTTCAAGGCGTTTCTCGAGGCTGGTCAACAGGCCGGTCATCCACTCAATCCCGACTACAATGCCTATCGCCAGGAAGGCGTCCATATCTACCAGGCGAATATCGACAGGGGTGTGCGGGCGAGCGGCGGCAGGGCCTATCTCAGGCCGGCAATCCGCAAGGGCAATGTCGAGCTGAAGCTGAATGCGCTGGTGCACCGGGTCAATTTCGACGGCAAGCGCGCGGTCGGCGTTACCTACGAGGCTGATGGTGCGACCCACACAGTTGAGGCAGGGCGCGAGGTGGTGCTGTGCGGCGGCGCCTTCAATTCGCCGCAGCTTTTGCTGCTGTCGGGCGTCGGTCGCCCAGACGAACTGGGCAGTCTGGGTATCAAGTCGGTCGCGGACGTGCCCGGTGTCGGCAAGGGGTTGGTCGACCATGTTGCCGTTTCGGTGCGTTACAGGGCATCGCGTCGCGGCGTCTCGCCCGCCATGGACCTGAACATGTTCAAGATGGGCCTGATCGGCGCGCAATGGCTGTTCATGCGCTCCGGGCTCGGCGTGACAAATCTTTGGGAGGTCGGCACGTTCTTCAGGAGCAGTGCGGCTGCCGACTATGCCAACATCCAGCATGAGTTTCTGCCGATGCTGGGCGAACTCATGCACGGCAAGGTCAACATCGAGGAGGGGTTCCAATACCAGACCTGTCTGATGCGGCCGGAGAGCCGAGGCGCTGTTACACTGAAATCGGCTGACCCGCGGATGCATCCGTCGATCATTTCCAACTACCTCGCGCATCCGCAGGACCAGCGGGATCTGATCGACGGCGTGCGTCACACCGACGAGATCATCCAGCAACGCGCCTGGGACGGCATGCGCGGGCAAGCCCTGACGCCAGGGCTCAGGACGATGCCCGATGCCGAAGTGCTTGCCTGGCTAAAGGAAAACCTCGGCACGCAGTACCACCCGTGCTCGACCTGCCGTATGGGCGTCGACGACATGTCGGTCGTCGACGCCGACGGCAAGGTGCACGAGACCGAGGGGTTGCGTGTCATCGATGCGTCGGTCATGCCGCGCATCACCAGCGGCAATTTGCACTGCCCGACCATGATGATTGCGGAAAAGCTTGTCGACCGCGTGCGTGGGCGCGCGCCGCTGCCGCCAGAGACGGTTGATTATGCGGATCAGCGTTGATGCAACGCCGACATTGGACCTCAATGAAATATTGGATACGATCCTGCGACAAGTAGAACGATTCTGAAAGCGCCTGCCATGCCGACACCGCCCAAGCCTCTGTTGCAGCGCCAGACCGTAACCGCGATGGTGGCCGAATATATAGCCGCCAAAATTATCGGTGGCGACTATCCTGGCGGCCACCAGATTCGCCAAGAGGCGATAGCGGCCGAGTTGGGCGTCAGCCGGATTCCGGTGCGCGAGGCGCTTCTGCAACTGGAAGCCGAAGGTCTTGTCGTCATCAGGACGCATCGCGGCGCAGTCGTCTCCGATCTATCGGCTGACGATGCGATCGACCTGTTCGATGCGCGGCTTCTGCTGGAACCCTTCCTCGTCAAAAAGGCCATAGCGCGCCTGTCCAATCAGGACATCGCCAATGTCGAGCGAGCGCTTCGTGACTATGAGGCTGCTATCGCCAGGGGCGATCCGAAGGAGCTCAGCCGTCTCAACTGGGCCTTTCATACGGCGCTGCTCGAGCCGTCGATGCGACCGCGTTCGATGGCGGTGCTACAAACGCTCTACAGTTCGGCGGATCGCTATCTGCGCCTGCAGATCGAGCCGTTGAAGGCGCAGACCAAAGCGCTGCAGGAGCATCGTGACATTTTTGAAGCCTATCGCCTGCGTGACGCCGTCGAGACATCGAGACTGCTCAAGAAGCATGTCGCCGACGCGGCCGAAGAAATCGTCAGCCAACTGAAGCGAGGCGAAGCCGCCGGCTGATCCTGCTTCAGCCGTATCGGCCTTTTCGTTTCGTCGAATCCGGGCGCACATCTGCCTGTCGTTCAAAATCGGCTGACGCGAGCGCAGCCGATCTGGATAGCCGTGACGCCTCCGCAAAATCTTCGCAAGACAATCAAAGCCGAGCGGTGGTAGGGCGAATTCGTTTGACTCTCAAGATTATTGTATCCAATATCCTGTAAAGCAAGATTGCCGTAAATTGCCACCAAAAAGGGGAATTCGCAATGACACGCAAAGCAGGAGACGAGGTCAACTCGGGCTTGTTCACGTCAGCGATCAGCAGGAGAGCCGTACTCACCGGAATGGCCGGTTTGGGAGGCGGGGCATTCCTGTTGAGGCTGTCCACGCTGCCTGCGCAGGCCGCTGCGGGCGGCGAACTCCAGGTCATGGCCTGGGAAGGCTATGACCTGACCAACGAGCTTTCGGACTGGCGCAAGGCAAACGGCGTGACGGTCGAGGCCACGTCGATCGCCAACCAGGATGACGTGCAGGCAAAATTCGTGGCCGGCAATCCACCGCCCATCGATTTGGCCGAATACAATCAGGCCTATGCCGATCTCTACGTCCGGGAAATGAAGATCGTAAATCCGATCGATATGTCGAAAGTGCCGAACTACAATCCCGACAACCTCTTCGGCCAGTTCTACGACCAGCCGACATGGTTCGCCGACGGGCAACATTGGGGATCGCCTTATATCTGGGGGTTCAACACGATCCTGTTCAATGCCGACAAGCTGGCCAAGCCGACATCCTACGCCGACCTGCTCGATCCTTCGCTCAAGGGCAAGATCGCCATCATGGACGACACGGTAAGCTCCTGGCCGGTCGCCGCGCGCGTTGCCGGTTTCGGCGACAAATATCCGCTGCTGACCAAAGACGAGCTCGGCAAGACTTTCGCGGAATTCTCCAAATACCGCGCTCAGGCCCGCGTCATCGCCCTCAACCAGGGCGAGCTCGTCAATCTCATGGTTTCCGGCGAGGTCGTTGCAGCACTTTGCGCCGATCCCTCTATCATCACACAGACCGACCAGCAGAACATGAAGATCGAGATGGCCATGCCGAAAGAAGGCCCGGTCCTGTGGGTGGATGCTTGGTTCATCCCGATTTCGGCGGACAATATCGAGGCCGCTCACGCCTTCATCAACCAGTCGCTCGATCCTGCCGTGCAGGCCAAGGTCGCCATGGCTGTGGTTCAGGCGCCGGTTTCCAAAAAGGCGGTCGCATTGCTCGATGAGAAGTCGCGCAGCCGCATCGATTATGATGCCATTGAGACGATGTTCGCAGCCGGCCTGCCCGGCATTCCGCCGCGGGCATCCGACACCCATGCCACCTATGACGACTGGGTCGCGGCATGGCAGGAATTCAAAGCCGGAATGTAGACTTCCCGCGTTTGAGTCGGCTGAATTGAGAGTTGGCTATCGGCGTCATTGCCGATAGCGCATTTTTGTCCGTGAGAATGTTCATGAAGGCACCACGCTCTAGCATGGGCAGTCTGCTGGCGGGACCCGCTGTTCTGTACATGGTCGTGTTTTTCGTCGTGCCGAGCCTGATCCTGTTCGTCTACAGTTTCTGGACGGCGGCCTCGTATAAGATCGTGCCGGATTTCGTGTTTTCGAACTACCTGAATTCGCTGATGTCGCCACTGTTCTGGACGGTGACGATCAACGCCATCCTGATCGGGCTTGTCACGGCCTCGATCACGTTGGTATTGGCGATCCCGGTCGGCTACTACCTCGTCTATGTCAGCCGCTCGCAGGTCATCCTCTATCTTATCCTGATCACCTGGTTTTCCAGCTATTTGGTCCGCATCTATGCCTGGCGCACCTTGCTTGGCACCAGCGGCGTCCTCAACACCATCCTGCTTCAGGCCGGCATCGTCGACACGCCGGTCGGGGTACTCCTGTTCAGCCGGTTTGCTGTCGCGATCACGTTGATCCACATTTACCTGCCATTCTGCATCCTGCTGGTGGTGTCGTCGCTCAGGGAGATCAAGAAGGACCTTGTTGACGCCGCGCGCGACCTTGGCGCCTCGCCGCTTGGCGCCTTCTTCCGCGTCATCGCGCCCAACGCAGCCAACGGGCTGGTCGGCGCCTTCATGCTGACCTTCGTCATGGTTGCGGGCGACTATGTCACGCCGCAGATGCTGGGCGGCTCGTCGGGTCAGACGACGGGGCTGCTGATCGCCGATCAGTTCCGCAAGACCGGAAACTGGCCCCTCGGTGCCGCCCAGGCCTTCCTGATGTTTCTGGTGTCGATCGCCATCTACTTCGCCGTGATGGGGCTTGGGCGTGCAACAGGTCTGATCGTGAAACGCCGGCCTGCAAAGAAAGTGGGAGCGTAGCCAGTGGTCCTCAGAATTGTCGTCTGGTCGATCCTGGCGTTCTTGCTGATGCCGCTGGTGATTATCGTTCTCTTTTCTTTCCATGCGAGCGCTTCGCTATCCTTCCCCTTTGCCGGCTTCAGTCTGCGCTGGTACGCCGATGTGCTTGGCAATGCCCAACTCGGCTCGGCACTGGTCAAGAGCCTCACCGTCGCCTGCTTCACCGCGCTGATCACGCTTGTCCTCGGTGCGGCTGCCTCGCTTGCCTGGCTTCGCCTGGGGCAGGGAGGTCGCGCCTTGCTGGAGGTGCTGTGCCTGACGCCGATCGCGCTTCCAGGCCTCTTCGTCGGCGTCTCGCTTCTGGTGCTGTTCGCCCAGGCACGCGTCCAGCTCTCGACGGTCACTATCGTCATCTCGCACGTGGTGCTGGCCCTGCCCATCCTGATCGTGGCGATGCGCGCCCGGCTGGCGTTGTTCGATCCGTCGCTGGAGGAAGCCTCGCGCGATCTTGGCGCCAGCCAGATGCAGACCTTCGGCAAGGTGACGCTGCCGCTGATCGCACCGACCTTGATCGCGTCGGCCATATTGGCGTTTGCCGTGTCTTTCGACGAATTCGTCGTGACCTCCTTCGTCGCCGGCACCGAGACGACCTTGCCCATGTATATCTGGTCGATGATGCGCCGCACTGTCACCCCGCTCATCAACGCCATTTCCACTCTCGCTCTCCTGTTCTCGATCGCCATCCTCTTCATTGCCTGGCTCATCGGCCATCTGCGCAGAAGATCAGCCGTCGCCGGCCGTACCGTGACATAAGGATCTACAGGGATGACTATTCGCCCACCGGTGATCGAGATCGCCGCTGCCCAAAAAATGTTCGGCTCGTTTCAGGCGCTGAGCGACATAAGCCTGTCCATCGAACAGGGCGAGATCGTCACCTTGCTTGGTCCCAGTGGCTGCGGCAAGACGACCCTCATGCGGCTCATAGCAGGCTTCGAGACAGTGACTGCCGGCACCGTCAAGATCGATGGCAAGGATTGTGCCGACCAGCCGCCCGAGCGGCGGCCTGTGAACATGGTCTTCCAGCGCTATGCGCTTTTTCCGCATCTCGACGTTTTCGAGAACGTCGCCTTCGGCCTGAAGGTCAGGGGCACGCCCAAGGCGGAAATCCGCGAGCGGGTCCAGCGCATGCTGCACATCGTTCAGCTCGACAGCTTCGCCAACCGCTATATCAACGAGTTGAGTGGCGGCCAGAGCCAGCGCGTGGCGCTCGCCCGGGCGCTCGTCAATGGTCCGAAAGTTCTGCTGCTCGATGAGCCGCTTGCCGCCCTCGATCTGAAGATCCGCCAGCACATGCTGGTCGAGATGAAGCGCATTCACGCCGAGACCGGCGCCACCTTCGTCTACGTCACGCATGATCAGGACGAAGCGATGATCCTCTCGGACCGTGTCGTTCTCATGGAGAAGGGCCGCATCGTGCAGATCGACCGGCCCGAAATCATGTACGCGGCGCCAAGGTCGCTGTTCGCCGCCAAGTTCCTCGGCGAGACCAATTTGTTCGAGGCGGCAATGGCAAGCGACGATGCTTCCGGCATGACTGCCGTCACCGCATCGGGGCTCCGCTTTCACAGTTCTGTCGTTCCCGCCGGCGAATTGCGCGGCAAGGTGATCGTCTCAATCCGACCGGAGTCCTTCCGCTTCGCCAGAGACAATGACACCACGCAATCGGCGACCGGGCAGGTCGAGGATGTCATCTTCATCGGCAGCAGATCGTTCTATACCATCCGCCTGGCTGACGGCATTCGCGTTCGCGTTCAAATCCAGCGGAGCACGCGCACCAGCTTGCCGAAACCGGGTGAGAAGGCAGAAGTTTTCTGGGACTCGGAAAATGTCGTCATCCTTCCGCAATCCTGATTGCCGGCTGTCGGTCAGATCTTCGGAAAAGGAAGCCTGCACAGGATATGTGCCGCTAAGACCTAACTGACCGGCTGATAAACATTCCGCGGCTCGTTCTACCGGGCATTCGCCTCTTCCCGGTCGAACTTGAAATCGGCGGGAAGGCGACCGTGGAAGGCGCGAAGCCGTTTCAGCAATTCCTCGGGCGCAGCTTTGCGCGCGACGCCAAGCCGTCCGGCATCGGTCACATGGATTTCAATCTCATCGCCTTCCCTGAGTTCGAGCGCCTCGACGACAACGGCGGGAAGACGGATGGCGAGACTGTCGCCCCACTTCGAGACCCGCATCACGCTCTCCCATGGATATACGTCCGGCGAGATGTATATCCGCAGGAGGCTAGGACCGAAAGACCCAGTCTAATCCCGGAGCAGATCGAACATCAATTTGAAGAAGCGGTTTGCATCGACTTCGTGCGCGATCCGGGCGTTGTCCTGTTCGCCACGCTCGCCCCAGAAATCGGCAACGGTCGCGCCGAATGCGTAAGTGCCCGACAGATTGACGCCGATATGGGCGGGACGCGTGCGCACCAGCGTCGGGTCGATGGCCAGCGCCAGCACCAGAGGATCGTGCATCGCCCCACCGACGCCCATCGAGTTGCGATGCAGCTTCTCGTAGAACAGCAGCCAGTCGTTGACGAGCCGGCCGAGCGGCGTGTCGATGGTTGCGAGCTCGGCATATTGTGGCGCCTCGATCAGCACCTGCATGGTGACATCGAGGCCGACCATCAGGATCGGCACACTACTGTCCAGGACGATCTTCAGCGCTTCCGGGTCGCAGAAGGCATTGAACTCGGTCGGCGTGATGATCTCGCTCCTGCGAAAGAACACGCCGCCCATCCAGATCAGTTCCTTGATCTTGGGCAGCACGTCGCGATGTTTCAGGATCAGCAGGCCGATATTGGTCAGCGGCCCGGTGGCGACAACCAGGATCGGCTCGGGCGAGGCGCGCAACGTGTCGGCGAGGAAATCGACCGCATGCTGCTTGACCGGCTTGATCGTTGCCTGCGGCAGGTAGGGGGAGCCTTCCAGGCCGCTTGGCCCGTCGGCGGTGCCGAGCACCAGAGGCCGTGCCAGCGGGCGATGGCAGCCCTGCGCCACCGGAACGTCGCCGGCGCCGATGAATTCGAGGATGCGCAGCGTATTGGCCGTCGTCTTCTCGACCTCTGCGTTGCCGCAGGTCGTGGTGACGCCGAGCAGTTTGATGGCCGGCGAGCGATGCGCCATGACCAGCGCAATGGCGTCGTCGTGACCAGGATCGCAATCGAACAATATGGGAGTTGCAGTGGTCATCGTATCGTTCCTCACGCCGCCCGCTCGTACTGCGCGACGGTCTGTTTGAACATGTTGAGGAAGCGCCGGCCGTCGAGGTCGGTGCAGATGCGCGTGGTCTTCGGTCCGCCGCCGGGCAGCAATTGCCGGCCGCGATAGGCGACGATCTGTCCGCGCGCTATACGCCCGTCCAGCACGACGTCGACGAACAGCGGCTCGGTCATCGTGGCAAGGCCCGGATCGAAAGCTAGCGCTACAGTGATCACGTCGTCCATCGGGAAGCCGACCAGATCGAAGAATTCGCGCCAGATGTCGATATAGATCGGAAAGCTGTCGGCGATCATCTCGAGAACGGGATTGTCCTTGGCGCCGGCCTGCATGTCCGCGAGGTCGTCGCGCGTCAGCATCGAGGCGGCGACACGGTTGTCCTCGCAGATGTCGAGCGGCACGAGGATCTTGTCGACATCGGCGTTCAGCACGATGCGCGAGGCCTCCGGGTCGGCCCAGATGTTGTATTCCGACAGCGGCGTGATGTTGCCGGGCGTCTGAAAGTTGCCGCCGAGCACCAGCAGGCGCTTGAGCGCCTCCGTCAGCCGGGGTTCCTGCAGCAGCGCCATCGCCGCGTTGGTCAGCGGGCCGGTCGTCACCAGCGTGATCTCGCCGGGATTGGCCATCACCGTCTCGATAATGAAGTCGACCGCGTGCCCCGGCGTTGCCTGGCGCGCCGGCGTCGGCGCCGGTGGATTGAATTTCTTCAGGCGGTCGCCGAAGCGCGCCACGAGCCGCTTTTCGAAATGAACCGGCGCTTCCATGTCGGCCTTGGCGTTGCCGACGATCGGCCGCCACGCACCGGCGTGAACCGGGATGTCGTCGCGCCCGGCAAGCGCCAGCGTGTTGAGGACGACATTGGTGACCTGCTCGATCGGGCCGGCCGCGCCGGTCACCGTGGTCACGCCTTCGAGCCGAAGATTTGGATTCGCCGCGGCAAACAGCACGGCGAGAATATCGTCGCCGGCAGAATCCACGTCGAGGATTATGCGTTCCATGGAGGTTTCCTTCATGAGGGATGTTTACTGCCCGGCTCGGTGTTTTTGTCTGCCGACAGCAGTTTCTGCATCGACGCCAGCGTCTCCGTGATGATCTTTGGCCGCGCGCGATAGGAGAGCGCGAACAGCGCCGTGAGCGCGACGACATAAGGAACCGTGAGAACCAGGTAGGACGGATAGCCGAACGTCTGCAGGCGCAGCGAGAAGGCATCGGCGAAGCCGAACAGCAGGCAGCCGGCCAGCACCTTGAGCGGATCACCATTGGAGAAGATCAGGATCGCCACGGCCATGAACCCACGGCCCGACGACATGTTTTCGGTGAACATGGTTATGTAGCCGAGCGACAGATGCGCGCCGGCCAGCCCCGCCAGAAATCCGCACAGCAGCGACGCGATGTAACGGACACGCGTGATCGAGATGCCGAGCGCCTCGGCAGCCTCGGGTTTCTCGCCGACGACGCGGATGTAAAGCCCGAGGCGGGTGCGGTTGTAGAACAGGACCAGCAGCGGCACCGCGATGAAGGCGACATAGACGATCGGCGTGAAGCCGGAGATCAGCGATGCCCATGAGCCGAGAAGGTCGCGGGCGCCGGGCAGCTGGACTTTCGGCAGGCCGACGATGCCTTGACCGACAATGGAGCCTCGCGTGCCGAAGATCGCCTTCATCAGCGAGATCGTCATGCCGCCGGCCAGGATGTTGAGCGCCAGCCCGACAACCACTTCATTGGCGCGGAAACTCACCACCAGAACCGCAAAAACCAAGGCGAAGGCGAGCGCTGCCGCGACGCCGCAGGCGACCCCCAGCAGCGCGGAACCTGTCCAGATCGAGCCGAGGACGGCGAAGAAGGCGCCTGCCAGCATCTGCCCTTCGAGGCCGATGTTGAAGATGCCGGCCTTGGTGGTGAACGAGCCGCCGAGCGCGACCAGAAGAATGGGCGCGGTGGTGCGAAGCGTCGCGGCGATCAGCGCGACGTTGACGAGCTTGTCTAGAATTTCCATCGCCGCTCCCCTGCCTGGCTGTCGCCGCGGCGCCTGACCAGAACCTGCGCCGACACGCTGAGGATGATGAGCGCCTGTATCACGGTGATGATCTCGCGCGACGCGCCGGTATCGACCTCGAGCAGCAGCGACCCGTTGCGCAGGGCGCCGAAGAACAGCGCGGTGAAGATGGTGGCGACCGGCGAGCCATTGGCGAGCAGGGCGGCGATAAGCCCATCGAAGCCGAAACCGGGAGCAAACCCTTCCATGAACCGGTGATGGACGCCGAGCGTCTCGACGCCACCGGCCAGTCCGCCAACGGCGCCTGAAAGGAGCAGGACCAAAAAGCCCTGCCGTTTGACGTTGACGCCACCATATTCGGCGAATTTCGGCGCCGAGCCGACCATCGTCACGCCATAGCCCCAACTGGTGTAGCGAAAGACAAGTGCCGCGCCGATCGCCAGCACCAGACCGATGACCAGGCCCCAGTTCAACCGCGAGAAGTCGAAGATCCCGGGCAGATAGGACGTCGGCAGGATCGGCGGAGTCTCCGACCAGCCGCCCGGCCGCTTGAATAGAAAGATCGTGAAATAGGAGGTCAGCAGCACCGCGACGTAGTTCGACAGGATCGTCGAGACGACTTCGTTGGTGTTGTAGCGGGCGCGGAAATAGGCAGGGATCGCAACCCAGGCGGCACCCGCGACGACCGCGAGCGCCAGTGCCGCCAGCATGTGAATGCCCGCGGGGAGCGGAAAGGCGAAGCCGACCCAGGCGGCAGCGAAGCCGCCGAGGAAAAGCTGACCCTCGATGCCGACGTTGAACATGCCGCCGCGCAGGCCGACGCAGGCCGCGACGCCGCAGATCAGGATCGGCGTCGTCTGCAGCAAAGTACCGGCAATCTTTGCCTGGTCGCCGAAGGCGCCGCGCAACAGCGTCATGAAGACACGTACCGGGCTCTCACCGACCATGAGGATGATGATCGCGCCCATGAGCAGCGCCACGGCGACGGCAATGATCTGGCCGGAAACGGCACGCAAGCGGTCGTTCATCATGGAGACTCCGGCATTATGCAGTCTCCACGGCGAATTCCGGCGCGGCCACGCCTGCCATCATCATGCCGATGCGGTCCTCGTCGGCATCATCGCCGGCGACCTCGCCCATGATCCGTCCGTTGAACATCACCAGGATGCGATCGGCAAGGGCGGCAAGTTCGTCGAGCTGCACGGAAATCAGCAGGATTGCGCGGCCGGCAGCGCGCTGGCGCATGATCTCGTCATGAATGGCTTCCTGCGCGCCGATGTCGACGCCGCGAGTCGGCTGATCGATCAGCAGGAAGTCGGCGCCGTTGGTGAACTCGCGCGCCAGCACGACCTTCTGGATATTGCCGCCCGAAAGCCGTTTGACAGCATCGCCCGCTCCTTGCGCGCGAATATCGAAATCCTTGATCAGCTTGGAAGCGTTTTGGCCGATGGCGTTCCAGTTGAGCAGGCCGCTGCGGCTCCATGGCGCACGGCGCTGGCGACCCATCAGCATGTTTGCCGCAATCGATGCATTGCGGTCGACCCCGCGGACCATCCGATCGCCTGGAACATGCGCAAGGCCAGCCTCGCGGATTTCGGCGGGGGAGAGGGTGGCAAGGTTGCGGCCCTTCAGCCGGGCTACGCCATGGCTTGCCGGACGCAGGCCCGAAAGCACCTCCGCCAGTTCCGTCTGGCCATTGCCGGCCACGCCGGCAATTCCCACCACCTCGCCGGAGCGGACGGTGAAGTTAACGTCGCGTAGCGCCGGCAATCGGCGGTCGTCGCGCGCCCACAGTTGCTCGACTTCGAGGATCACCTCGCCATGCTGCGGTTCGCGCGGACGGCGATCGAAGCTGACCTCGCGCCCGACCATCATGCGCACCAATTCGTCCTTGCTGAGCTCGGCCGTCGGGCGCGTCGCCACCCTCCTGCCGTTGCGCAGCACCGTCACGGTGTCCGAGACCTCCATCACCTCTTCCAGGTGATGCGAAATGAAGATCACCGTCATGCCCTCCGCCACGAAGCTGCGCAGCGTCTGGAACAGCTCACGGCTCTCCTGTGGCGTCAGGACCGCCGTCGGCTCGTCGAGGATGATGGTGCGCGCGCCACGCACCAGCACCTTCAGGATCTCGATGCGTTGCTCTATGCCGACCGAGAGCAGTCCGACGCGCTCGGTCGGATCGACCCGCAGCCCGAAACGCTCCGACAGTTCGCGCGTGCGCGCGATCTGCGCGGCGTGGTCGATCAGCCCATGGCGGCGGATTTCCATGCCGAGAAAAACATTGTCGGCGACCGAGAGCGACGGAACCAGCTTGAAATGCTGATGCACCATGCCGAGACCGGCCTTGATGGCGACGGCGGGATCGGCGACCACCGTCTCCTCGTCGTTAAGCCGGATTGAGCCTTCGTCGGGCTGCAGGAGGCCGAACAGGATGTTCATCAACGTCGTCTTGCCGGCGCCGTTCTCGCCGATGATGGCGTGAATTTCGCCCCGGCGCACGGCAAGGTCGATGCCATCATTGGCAACGAAGGCGCCAAAACGCTTGGTGATGCCCGTCAACGCGACGGCCATCCCAGCAAGATTGGGGCTGGCAACATTGGCGCCGGCAGCATTGTTGCTGGCATTGTGAAGGGTCGGAAACCCCGGCACGTTCGACACCTTGCTTCTCGCAAATTGGACGCTGATCCGTCGCGGCAAGCCGCAGCGGATCAGCGTAGCGCTTTCCTGGGAGGATGCGCGGTTGTTGTCTTACTTCGCCTTTGCGATCTCGATCTTGCCATCGAGAATGGCCTTCTTGATCTCGTCCAGCTTGGCCGTCACATCGGCCGGGATCGTCGGGGCGATATCATCGCAGACCTTGACCTCGACGCCGCCCGAAGCGAGGTCGAAGGTGCGGGTGCCGGCGGTCACCTTGCGGCCCTCGACTTCGTCCTTGATCAGCGTGTAGACGGCGATGTCGCCGCGCTTCAGCATGCTTGCGAGCACATTTCCGGGGGCCGTGCCGCACATGTCGATGTCGACGCCGATCGAGTATTTGTCGACCGCAGCACTTGCCTGCATCACGCCTTCGCCCGTCGGGCCGGCGACGTTGTAGACGATGTCGGCGCCCTGGCCGTAAAGCGCCTGGGCAAGCTCGCTGCCCTTGGCCGGATCGTCGAAGGTTCCGGCGAAGACGGAGTTCACCTTCACGTCGGGCGCGGCATATTTCGCGCCTTGCTCGTAGCCGCCGAGGAAGTTGCGGATCACGGGGATATCACGGCCGCCGACGAAGCCGATCGCCATGCCGTCGCCGATCTTGGGGAATTCGCTGCCCTTGGCCTCGATCATGCCGGCGAGCGCGCCGGCGACGAAGGATCCCTGCTCCTCCGCGAAATTGGCGTAGATCATGTTGGGATTGTCGAGCACGCCGTCGATGAACACGAAGCGCTGGTCGGGATAGGCTTTGCTGACCTTCTGCAGCGAGTCCACCAGTTCCCAGCCCATCACGAAGATCAGGTCGTACTGCTTGGCCTTTGCAAGGTTCTCGAACTGCTCCTCGTAGTCGAGTGCGCGATTGCCGGTGTCGACCAGCTTCAGGTCGATCCCGAATTCGTCCTTGGCCTTGTTGAGGCCGTTGACGATGGAAACACCGAAGCCCTGTGCAAAGTATCCCGAGATGGCGGCCACGGACACCTTGTCCTGTGCCGCGGCAGATCCGAACGACACGGCAAGCATCGTGCCGGCCAGACATAGATTTTTGAGCGCCCTTTTCATGTCATTCCCCTTCAGCTTTTTTCAGCTTTTGAAGCCACGCCTTGACCATCCGCGCTATCGCCGAGACGGCGGCTATTTTCGTTGATGGTCATATGAGTTTATGAGCGGCCCCGCAGGCTGTCAATCGTCCTGCGAGGCAGTTTTGTTGTGCCATTTCTCGCTTCTTGCGTGTCGAAGCTTGACAAATATCGGCTGGGGATAATTGTTGATACTCTAACGAGTTTGTGTGAACGACGGGAAGAAAGAGAGCGGATAATGCCGGCTGTGGTGGTCAGGAAATTTCTGGTTCAGGTCGAGGAGATATTCCACGAGGGCGGCCCACTTGCGGCACGTCCGCCCAAACGCGGCGCGATCGTCGCCGTCATCGCCAACCCCTTTGCCGGGCGCTATGTCCAGGAAATCACCGGCTTCATGGACGATCTGAAGCCGCTCGGTCTCGATATGGCGCGACGCCTGATCGATGCCATCGGCGACGGCGCCTCGGCAATTGAAGGCTATGGCAAGGGCGCCATCGTCGGCGCCGCCGGTGAGCTTGAACACGGCGCGCTCTGGCATAATCCCGGGGGCTACGCGATGCGTGAGCTGCTCGGAAACGCTAGGGCAATCGTGCCTTCGACCAAGAAGGTCGGCGGCCTTGGAACACGGATCGACATTCCGATCACGCACATAAACGCTTCTTACGTGCGCAGCCATTTCGACGCGATCGAGGTCGGCGTCACCGACGCGCCGCGCGCAGACGAGATGGCGGTCATCCTGGCGATGACGACAGGCGCGCGCGTTCACGCGCGGGTGGGCGGCCTTGCCGCCGCTGACATCAAGGGCGAGGACGGATTGAGATGAGCGTAGAAATCCGCCGGATCATCACCATCGTCGAGGAAACCCTGATCGAGGGCGGCCGTCCCGTCGATCCCCCGACCCGCCGCGCGGCGGCCATTGCCGTGATCCGCAACCCGTACGCCGGCACTTACGTCGAAGACCTGTCAGCGTTGAGCGACATTGGTGAGGAATTGGGCGACATTTTGCCGAAGCGCGCGGTCGCAGCACTTGGCATTCCCGGCAACAAAGTCGAAAGCTTCGGCAAGGCAGCCGCCGTCGGTGCCGACGGCGAACTCGAACATGCCGCCGCCATCCTTCACCCCAAGCTCGGCGCCCCGTTCCGCGATGTGCTTGGCAAGGGTGCGGCGCTCATTCCCTCATCGAAGAAGCGTGTCGGCCTCGGCGTGCCGCTCGACATCCCGCTCGGCCACAAGGACGCGGCGCGGGTGCGTAGCCATTTCGACGGCATGGAGGTTCGCGTTCCCGACGCGCCGCGTGCCGACGAGATCGTCGTCGCCATCGCGGTGACCGATTCCGGCAGGCCGCACCCGCGCGTCGGCGGGCTGACCAAGGACAAGATCGTCGGCAAGGACGGTGTCAGCTAAACGTCGCTATCCCAGAATAACTTCAGGCACCCGCATTGCCGGCGGGGTGTTGCGGCTTCGACGGGTCTGTACCACGCCGTCGATGACGACCATTCCGATTCCCGGAAGGTTGCCCTGCGCCACGCTGTCGAGCAGCCCGTCTCCGGCGCCGCCGATCGCCTGGTCCATGAAGATCAGGTCGGCGGCGCGGCCGACTTCGATCATGCCGCGATCATGCAGCTTGCGTACGCGCGCCGTGTTGCCGCTGGCAAAGCAGAATGCCACTTCCGGCGCGATGCCGCCCAGCGAGGCCAGCATGGTCAGCGTCCGCAGTATGCCGAGCGGCTGCACGCCGGACCCGGCCGGGCTGTCGGTGCCGACGATGATGCGGGAAAGTTCGCCGCGCTGCCTGGCGAGGTCGAGCACGAACAGTCCGGTGCGCAGATTGCCGTTGTGGACGATTTCGAGCGCCCGCGAGCCCTTCTCGCAGATCTGCCGGATTTCCGCTTCGGGCAGTGCCGTCGGGCCGCCATTGACATGGGCGACAATGTCGGCGTCGACCTCCAGCACGACATCCGCGCCGATGCGGCCGGAGCCGGGCAGCGACGGCCCGCCTGTATGGGTCATTGAGGTCATGCCGTATTCGCGCGCCCAGGCGATCATCTGCCGTCCGGTCGGCCCGTCCTTGACGCCGCCTAGGCCAACTTCTCCGACAAGCGTGACGCCGGCTTCGGCAAGATAGCGGAAATCCTCTTCGGTCAGGCCGGGTTCCAGGATCGGCGCGCCGGCCAGTATCTTCATGCCGCTCGGGCGGAAGTTGGAGAAGGTCCGTTGCGCCGCGATTGCCAGCGCCTTCAATCCGACCAGATCGCGCGGACGACCCGGCGTGTGGACCTCTCCCGCCGAGACGATGGTGGTGACCCCGCCATGCACGGTCGAATCCATCCAGCCGATCTGGTTCTGCCGCGGCGTCCAGTCGCCGGCTACCGGATGGACGTGATTGTCGATCAGCCCCGGCGCGACCGCACAGCCCATTGCATCGATCACGGTGCCGGCGGCACTGGTATCAAGCGCGCCGGCTTTGCCGATGGCGGTGATCTTGCCGTCGACCGCGACGATCGTGTCGGCGTCGAGGATCGGTTGGGCGAGATCGCCGGAAAGCATCAGGCCGATGTTGCGCACGACAAGCGTGTTGGGTTTCGGGTCGGGCGACATCGGCACCTCGTCTGTTATTTCCATGAATTTTGGGACGCGAGTTATTTCCCGCTATCGCCATTCGATGGATCGTCGTCATTGATGCGGTTGAGCAGGCGAAGCAGCGTCGCCTGTTCCGCGGGCGAAAGCGGCGACAGAAATCGCCGCCCGACTTCGACGCTGCGTTCGAGCCGGTCGAGCGTGTATTTGGTTCCCTTGTCGGTCAGCGCGATCATCGACAGGCGCTGGTCGGTATCGGAAGCGCTGCGGGTGATCAGCCCGTTCTTGAGAAGTTTGCGAACGACGATGCTGATGGTCGACGGATCCATCGCGGTCAGCCGTCCCAGATGGTTCTGCGAGACCTCGCCTTGCTTGAGAATGGTGGCGAGGGCGGCGAATTGCGTTGGCGAAAGATCTTCGCCGGCCATGACCTGTTGGAAGCGCAGCGTCGCGCGCTGATGTGCCCGGCGGATCACGTGCGCCGGATGGCGGTCCAGTTCGTAGCCGGTCTTGGCGTATCGCTGCAGCACCTGTTCGCGGCTCAGCGGCTTGGCACTGTCGCCCGGCCCTTTGGGTGCCGCACTTTCGGGTTGCGATTCGATATCAGTCGTCACGCCGGGCTCCTCTTGCCGCTGTCTCGGATGCCGCAGGCTCGAAAAAGCTCAAGCCGCGACTTCAGCCGGTTGAAGCGACGTTCCGTCGCGAAGGGCCGCGACGACGCTTGCCGAATCGCTGACCACGCCGAAATGCGTCGCTATGTCGTAGAGCGAGCTTTCCTGCTCGCGTGGTCCCGTCGCCGCGCAGCAATCGCTTGGCACTACCACTTCATAACCCTGAAAAAAGGCGTCATGGACGGTCGAGCGCACGCAGATATTTGTGACCACGCCGAAGATGACCAGTTGATCGACCTGCATGTCTTTGAGCGTCAGGTCGAGGTCGGTTTGAAAAAACGCCGAGTAGCGCCGCTTTATCAGATGGATTTCATCGTCGCGGGCGCCAAGGTCCTCGATGATCTCCGGTCCCCAGCTACCCTCGAGACAATGCGGCGTGCGCTTCACCCATTCGCGCTCGCGGCGCATGCCGGCCCTATGGGTGTCGTGCACCCAGATAACCGGCACACCGTCGGCGCGCGCCGCTTCGATGATGGCCAATTGCGGCGCAACCAGCGTCTCATATCCCGGCAGCACCATCGCCCCGCCGGGCTTGCAAAATTCATTGACCATGTCGATGACGATAACCGCCGCGCGTTGCGGATCGAGGCGCATCGCGTCATCGTGCCGATGTGAGGAAAAACTGTCCACGGGCATGGCGAGCTCCTTTGGTCGATCGTTGATGCTCATACAAAAAACCGTCGCGGATGCCAAGTCAATCCCGTTCGGAGCAAAGCCTTGTCGCCTGGTGTGCGCGGGACGCGCCGGCAAAGGTCCGCGCCGTTCTCCGATGCGGAATGGCATTGACAAGGTTCGGCAATCGGGTGTTCGATTTGTATGACCATCAATGATATTCAATTGGCTGAATTCGCGGCGTCGAGGGCTGAGACATGAAGACGATCGTCACCGGATCCAGCGGTCTGCTTGGCCGCCATGTCGCCGCGGCGCTGGTCGCGGCCGGTCATGATGTGATGGGCATTGATGCCGCCGCCCCGGGTGACGTGGCATGGCGGCATGCAACCGCGGATCTGACGGATCTTGGCTCGACGCTGCAGCTGGTGCGCGATTGCGACGCTGTGGTTCATGTCGCGGCCATTCCGCGCCCGACCGGGCGGGCCGGCGGCGAAGTGTTCAAGACCAATGTAGCGACCGCCTACAATGTCGTCGAGGCGGCGGCCATGGCTGGCGCCGCGCGCTTCGTCTATGCCTCGTCCTTCAGCGTTTTCGGCTATCCGTTTTTCGAGAAGACGGTGCGCCCGCCCTATCTGCCGGTCGATATGAACCACCCAGTCGGCGCGCAGGATCCGTACGGCCTGTCGAAATGGCTCGGTGAGGAAATCGTCGCCGCGGCGGTGCGCCGCGGCGCGTTCTCTGCTGTCAGCATTCGTATGCCATGGATCCAGACCCCGGCCAGCTTTTTCGCGGGCGTCGGCCCGCGCCGCGCCACTGCCGACAGCGCCCGTGACCTGTGGGCCTATCTCGATGCGCGCGACGCGGGGCAGGGCTTCCTGCAGGCGTTGGAATGGAAAGGCGACGGCCATCTCCGCGTCCTGCTCAGCGCCGCCGACACGTTCATGGAAGAGGAAACCGAGCCGCTCGTGCGCCGTGTCTACCCGGATGTCCCGCTGTCGCGGCCGATCGCCGGCCATGGTGCCGTGCTCGACACAGTCCATGCGCGCGAAACCATCAGCTTTGAGCCGAGCCATTCGTGGCGCTCTTACCCGAAGCCGGAGCTTAGAAAATGAAGCGATTCGACGAAAGATGCGTCCTTGTCACCGGTGGCGCCGGCGCGATCGGCAGTGCGGCAGTCCGGCGCTTCCTCGAAGAAGGCGCACGCGTCGCCATTGTCGACCGCAACGGCGCGGCGGCGCAGACACTGGCCCAATCCCTTGGTGAGCACGCAATCGCCATCGAAACCGACGTCACCGATCAGGCAGACGTGCAGCGCGCCGTTGCAACGACCGTCGAGACCTTCGGCGGGCTCGATGCCGTGTTCAACAATGCCGGCATTTCCGGCGTCGTCGCTCCGGTTCACGAACTGCCTGTCGAGGACTGGGACACCATCATCCGCATCAATCTGCGTGGCATGTTCCTCGTCTTGCAGGCCTCGCTTCGGGCGATGATCGCGGCCGGCAATGGCGGCTCGATCGTCAATATGGGCTCGTCCATGGCCGGCTGGGATGTGCTCGCCGGCGGCGCCGGCTATGTCGCCTCCAAGCATGGTGTGGTCGGGTTGACGCGGGTCGCAGCACTCGATGCCGCGCCCTACGGCATACGCGTCAACGCCATCTGCCCCGGCGTGATCGAGACGACGCTCGGCGTGCCTGCGAGCGGCGACGGCGATTTCAAGAGCAGCGTGCAGCATTTCGCCGACCGCATCCCGCTGCGCCGCATCGGCCAGCCGGACGATGTCGCGGCCGCCGTGGCGTTCCTCGCCTCCGACGAGGCCAGGCACGTCACCGGCGCGGATTGGCTGATCGACGGCGGCCAGACCTTGCAGAGCTGGGCCAACGCGCCGGCCGGCGGCGTGTTTCCGAAATTCAGATAAGGGGCCTCGTCTCAAGCCGCTTTGGCGGCATTGCCTGGATGATCTGGACGGCGAGATCAAGGTCGGCGAGACCGCCCGAAAGCGGCGTGCGCGGTTTTGCGCCGGCCAGGATGCAATCGGCGAAATGCAGCCATTCGCGACGGAATGCGGTGTCGGGGATGCCCGGCAGCACGCGTTCGGATGCCGTCTCGCCGGCCGCTTCGCGCACCCGCACGATGGCCGAGGCATTGCGGAAATAGGGGTTCTGGAAATCGATCCGCACTTCCGCGTGCTCGCCATGCACGTGGATCCATTCGTCCCACCATTCATATTGGGCGAGCGCCATGTCGAAGAGACAGGGAACGCCGTCATAGTCGAGCACGGCCAGAAGCTGGTTCGCGCCGGTCTGCTGCGCGTGCACGACACGGCTCGGCGTGCCGAAGGCGCCGCGCATGACGGCGAGATCGTGGCTGCTCAGGCCAAGCAGCAGGAGATAGAGATCGCGATAGCCGGCATGGTCCAGCCCCAGCGCCGCCTCGACGCGTCGTGCGACGGCGTCTCGCCCGGCCGCGAGCAGATCGGCCGGCACATCGGCGATATGGATTTGCGTATAGAGTTTGCCGTAGAGGTCGAAGCGGCCGGCGAAATCATGGACATGGATCGACTTCGGCCGGCCGATGGCGGCGATGCGCTCGAGGCCGATCTCGTAGCCGGGGTCATAGAACTTCATATAGCCGACAAGCGCAACGAGGCCGCTGCGTTCAGCCTGCTCGATCAGCGGGTGCGCCTCCTCAAGCGTGAAGGCAAGCGGCTTCTCGACGATCAGATGCTTGCCGGCGCGGATGGCGTCAGCAACCATCTCGCCATGGTCGTAGGTGCAGATCACCACGGCATCGACACCAGGATCGGCAAGCAGGGCGCGATGGTCGGTATAGCGGGCCGCGACACCGTAGTGCTCCCCGACCTTGTCGACCGTTCCGGGTGAGATATCGCACAGCGCGGCGATGCGAAACGCCGGCAATTCCTGGAGATAGGGCAAGTGCATCAACTGGGCGATTTCGCCGCAACCGACAACGCCAACGCCGATAACGCGATCCTGCATGTCAACCCTTAACGGCGCCGGCCGTCAGGCCGGCGATGAACTGCCGCTGCATGGCGATGAAGACGACGATCACCGGCAGTGTCGTGATCGTCAACGCGGCGAAGTAGAGCGCCCAGAGCGAGTCATATTGCTGGAAGAAGCTGACAAGTCCGAGCGGGATGGTCTGCACGGACGGGTCGCGCAGGAGCAGGAAGGCGAGGAAGAAATCGTTCCAGATCTCGATGAAGCCGAAGATCAGGATCAGCGCGACGCCCGGCCGGATCAGCGGCAGCATGATGTGGATCAGGATCGCCAGCCGGCTGGCGCCATCGATACGCGCGGCGTCTTCGAGGTCGGCGGGCAACGTGACGAAGAAGCTGCGCAGGATGAAGACCGAAAGCGGCAATGACGTCGCGGCATAAACGAAGGCGATGCCGAGCCGATTGTTGATCAGGCCGAGATCGCGCGCCACCATGAACAGCGGAATGGCCATGACTTGCGGCGGCACCAGCATGGCTGCCACGGCCACCGCCAGCACAAGGCCGCGTCCGGGAAAACGAAGGCGCGCCAGCGCATAGGCGCAGGGCGTCGCCACGGCCACCAGGATGATCAATGCCGAACCGGTGACGAAGACGCTGCTGACGATGCGCGATCCCATGCCGGCGATGCGCCAGGCATCGGCATAGTTCTGGAACACAAGGCTCGACGGCGGGCCCCAGATGTTGCTGAGCATTTCCTGCTTGGTCTTGAGTGAGCCGAAGAGCACCCAAAGCAGCGGATAAAGCGTCTCCAGCAGCACCAGGACGAGCGCAGCATAGATGCCTGCAAGTTCGAGAATACCTCGCGCGCCGAGGCGCCGCGCGTTGCGGCGATGGCCGACCGTGCCGTTGTCCCGGGAAAGCGGAGGGTTGGCCGCGGCGCTCATCAGACCTCAAGCCTTTGCCGCCGCATCAGGGCGAGCAGCCCGACGCTGGCCAGCCCGACGATCAGGAAGAGCACATAGCCGATGGCCGCGGCATAGCTCATGGCACCGTCCTGGAAGGCCTTGCTCATCATGTAGGTGAGCACGACTTCGGTGGCGTGGTTCGGCCCGCCCTTGGTCAAGACATAGACGATGTCGAAGTTGCGCACGAAGGCGCCGGACAGGCCAAGAATGGTGTTGATGAAGACGATCGGCATCATCATCGGCAAGGTGACATGCCAGAAGCGCTGGACCGGTCCCGCGCCGTCCATCTTCGCCGATTCGTAGAGTTCCGCCGGGATCGTCTGCAGCCCAGCGAGATAGATCACGGCGTGGAAGCCGAGCCATTTCCAGACGTCGACGACGATGATCGAATAGAGCGCGATATCGGCGTCACCAAGCCATGATTGTTTCAGCCCACCGAGGCCGAACAGATCGAGGCCGCCATTGAGCAGCCCGAAGACCGGATTGTAGATCCAGGACCAGAGCAGCCCGACGGCGACGAAGGACATCGTCACCGGGACGAAGGCGGCGGCGCGAAAGAAGGTGCGGCCGAGGACCACCCGATTCAGAAGCAGCGCCAGCCCAAGGCCGAGCACGTTTTTCAAGACGACAACGGCAAGGACGAAGATCAAATTGTTGCGCAGCGCGGCGAGGAAGATGCGATCATGTGCGAGGCGCTGATAATTGGAGAAGCCCGCCCAGCTTGGGTCGGAAAACCCATCCCAATTGTGCAGGCTGAGCCAGAAACCGTTGCCGAACGGCCAGAGGTAGAACAGACCGAAGAGGATCGCGGCCGGCAGGATCATGACGAAGGCGGTCGCGCCGTCGCCTGAAACGAAGCGCCCGAAACGGCTCGCGGAAGGAGCCGCCTCTTGCGGTCGCGTGCTCATGCGGCCTTCGCGGTTTTCGGTGTCAGCGCCAGCCCGAGCGTATTGCGGATATAGGCGATGCTCTCCAGCGTGCTCTGCTCGGCCGTCTTCTTCGATGCGTCGAGTTCGATGATGGCGAGGCCGTCATAGTTTGCGTCGAGCAGCACGTCGACGATGCCGGCAAGATCGACGACGCCGGCGCCAAGCTCGCAAAAGGCGCCGTAGCGGTCATAGCCCTTCAGCGCAGGGTCGACCCTGGTATCCTTGAAATGCATGTAGCGCACGGCCGAGATGTAGGTTTTGACCGCATCGACGGGATCGGAATTGGTATGGGCGAGGTGCGCCGGATCGATGCACAGGCCGGCCAGACCGGTGTCCAACTCATCCATCATCCGGTCGAGCTGGTCGCGGCGCTCGATGAAAGTGTCGAGATGCGGGTGATAGACCGTCTCGATGCCAAGGTCTTTGGTCCGCTTGCCGATATCTTCGAGCGCCCGGCAAAAGGCGCGGTAGTCGTCGGCCGTATGCGGGCCGGCAATGGCTTCAGAGGGACCGCCTCCAAGAACCAGGACCGGGGAGCCGAAGCCCTTCAACATCCTGGTCAGCGCGACAAGCACATCGCGCTCATAAGGCCAGGCGACAGGGTTGGTGAAGATCGCATTCACGTAGAAAGAGGAGAGCTTGATGCCATACTCGCTCTGGCCTTCCGACAGCAGCGCGTAGCGCCGCAAAATGTCGGTATCGGTCGTCACGCCCATCGGCGCCTGGTTGCCGAGCTGCATATATTTGCGGGCGTACTGGTCCGAGAGGCTGGTGAAGGCGAGGATCTCGAACCAGCCGAAACCCTGATCGGCCAGGAATTTGATGGCCGGCCTGAGCGGTAGTCCGGTGAGGTCCCAGCTGTTCAGATGATAGCCGATCGAGAAGCGCTGCCGCTCGGCGCGATTTGTCGTCATGTCTCTGTCTCCGGTAAGAGAGGCAGCCCGAGACGGGCGGCCCCGTTTTCTTGCCCTGGCGCATCAGCTCGGCTGGATGCGCTCGCCTGCATGCGAGCTCACTTGGGCGGCCAGTTGCCCTGCGCCTTGAGGTCGTCGAAGGTGGTCTGGATCGAGGCCGCCGCCTCCTCGGGCGTCGTCGTGCCGCCAACGATGCCGGCGATCGCCGAAGCGGTGGCTGTCGCGACTTCCGACGGCCAGATCCAGTCGAGGAACTTGATGGTGCTCGGGAAGGCTTCCTTGCGCAGCTCGACCGCATAGGCGTCGTCGACCTGCGGCACGCCCTTGATCGAGGCTGCGATCGGCTGCTCCGGCGCAAGGTAGAGCGTCGCAACCTCAGGCTGGGTCAGATATTCGATGAACTTGATCGCCGCATCGAGCTTCTCGGGCGGGATCGACGAGGCGACGCAGATCCCGTTGTCGGCGCCGCCGCCATGGCCTGGCGCGCCCGGCGTTCCATCCATTTTCGGAAAGGCAAAGACGCCCCATTTGAAGTCCTTGACGCTCGACTGGAGCGACGGGATTTCCCAGGTGCCGCCATAATACATGGCGCTCTTGCCGGCGGCGAAAGCTGCGCGCATTCCGTCCTGGTCGACGGAAAGCGAGTCTTTGGAAAGGATGCCGTCGTCGACCCACTGCTTGATCAGCTTGAAGCCTTCGACGTCAGGCGCATCGGTGAACTTTGCCGTGCCCTCCAGATTCTTCTGCGTCTTGCCGACCGGGTCGCCCGAGGCCTGCGAAAAAGTTTCGAAGAACCACATTGGCCACATCACGGTGTTCGAGCCCTGATGCAGGAGAGGGATGACGTCCGCGTCCTTGAACTTCGGCACGGCCGCCTTCAGGTCGCCATAGGTCGGCGGGACCGGGATAGCGAGCTTCTGAAAGAGGTCGACATTGTAGAAGATCGTCGATGTCGACAGCGTCGAGATCGGGACACCATAGACCTGGCCGCTGACCGTGAAGGCGCCAAGCGCGGCGGCGTCGATCCTGTCTTGGAACGGCTTGATCTTGTCGGTGATCGGCATGACCAGCTTGCGCCTGACGTAGGCGCCATTGGTGTAAAAGGCCGGGCAGGCGATCAGGTCCATTTCCTGGCTCGCCAGCTTGGCGGTCATCAGGCGCTGGATGGAATCGGTCTGCGGTCCTTGGGCATCCCACTCGACCTTCGAGACGTCGGGGTTGGCCTTGAGGAAGCCGTCAATGACCTGCTGCTGGATCTTCTTCTGCTCGTCCGGCGCCTGACGCGGAGCGAGCTGGTCGAGGGCCGAACCGCCGAAGACCTTGAGCGTGATCCCCTCGGCATGGCCGATGCCGGGCGTCGTGATCAGGCTCAGGCTGAGCAGTGCGGTAGCAAGGATGGCGGGATGTTGTTTCGAACGATGGGTCACTCTCTG
Source organism: Mesorhizobium sp. M6A.T.Cr.TU.016.01.1.1 (assembly GCF_003952585.1). Lineage (NCBI taxonomy): Bacteria > Pseudomonadati > Pseudomonadota > Alphaproteobacteria > Hyphomicrobiales > Phyllobacteriaceae > Mesorhizobium > Mesorhizobium sp. M6A.T.Cr.TU.016.01.1.1. Next base: position 879,409 of record NZ_CP034452.1, on the reverse strand, counting down.
CTGAATGGGCATCTGGCTCTCCTTTACGCCAATGCCGAGGGGCAACCTCGGGACCAAAGATCGTTGATGGTCATATGATCTTGGTCGCCTGTTGCAAATTTTGTCAATCGGTAGGCATGCCTATTATTTCACCAATTTCATGGGCCCAGAGAGTTGGCGGGCGAGCGCGGCGTCGTCTGATGCGCCGCGCTTCCCCCGTTCCCGCACCTCCGCCCGGCGCCAACAAGACGATCACGGCGCCGGTCAGGTTCGGCGCACGGTGAACGTGCTCTCGCAGGAGGCGAATACGGGAAGCGTGTTTGAGCGTTTGGCGGCATCGGCCGGAAGCGCCGCGGCTCCAGGGTTCCGTCGCGCCCTGGAGCATCCTTTCGGACATTATTTGCCTGCCGGCCGCCAAACGCAGCGCTGACTTTCTTCCATTGGCGTCGAGATTGGATCGAGCATTGCTTTGATCGCAACGACCTGCGTGTCACCGTAGAGGCCTGATCCAAGCCTGAGGCAGAAGGAGGTTGACCATGGCCAGGATTGTACCCGTGCTCGATCTCAGCCGTCTCGGACAGGGCGCGTCGGAGCGTCGGACCTTTCTGTTCGACCTGCGCACGGCGGCCCGTGACGTCGGCTTCTTCTATCTCAGCGGCCACGGGATTTCGGCTGCGGAGATTGACGAGGTGCTCGACGCCTCGCGTCGGTTCTTTGCCTTGCCCGAAGCCGACAAGCTGGCCATCGAAATGGTCAAGTCACCGCAATTCCGCGGCTATACGCGCACCGGTGGCGAACTGACCAAGGGCAAGGCCGATTGGCGCGAACAGCTCGACATCGGCGTCGAGCGCCGACCCGTGCCACAGGAGCCGGGCATTCCTGCCTGGACGCGGCTGCAAGGGCCGAACCAATGGCCTTCGGCCCTGCCGGAACTCGAGCCGGCGCTGCTGGCATGGCAGACCAGGGCAACGGCGGTGGCGATCCGCCTGCTCAAGGCCTTCGCGCTGTCGCTCGACCAGGCCGAGGACGCTTTCGATCCGATCTATAGCGGTGAGCCCAACCATCGAATGAAGATCGTGCGCTATCCCGGACGCGACGCAACCGGTGGCGACCAGGGCGTCGGCGCGCACAAGGACGGCGGCTTCCTGACGCTCCTGCTTCACGACGAGAATAAGGGGCTGCAGGTCGAATATGACGAAAGCTGGGTGAATGTGGATCCGATCCCCGGAACGCTGGTGGTCAACATCGGCGAGCTCCTCGAATTGGCGTCGAACGGTTACCTCAAGGCGACGGTGCACCGTGTCGTCACGCCACTGGCCGGTGTCGAGCGGATTTCCATTCCTTTCTTCTTCAGCGCCCGGCTCGATGCGACGATCCCGTTGCTCACCCTGCCTGAAGAACTGGCTGCCGAAGCGCGCGGACCCGCGAGCGATCCGGAAAATCCGCTGTTTCGCGACGTTGGAACCAACGTGCTGAAAAGTCGCCTGCGCTCGCATCCTGACGTGGCGCGCCGGCACTATGCCGATCTTCTCGAAACGAGGGCGTCACCTGTCTGAAGGCGTCGGAGCAAATAGAACAGAAATTTTCGTCATCCCCGGCGGCTTTGGAATTTTATTCGTCGCCAACGCGCCCAAACAAGCTCAAACAGGTAAGACCGTTCGACGGTTTCCTCCCATTCCGCTGAACGGTGTTCCCCTCTGAAGGTTGTAACCTTCTTTTGGCCGGGCCGCATTCGAGCCCGGCCATTTTTTCGTGCGATTTCGGCAAGTCAGCTGTGATCCCCGAACCGTGAATCTGGGAACGGGACTGCCGGCTTTGCCGTAAGCGATCCATATGCGCCTGCCTTCCACACTGCGTCGCGTAGGAGGCCGCAGATGCACAAAAGCGCGCGATCGAAAAAACCGGGTGACGTCGCATGACGCCCTGTTGTCGCCGGCAACGCTATCCGGCTTCGTGTTCGGCCTCGGGCTGATCTTTTCCCTCGGGCCCCAGAACCTAATGCTTATCCAGGCAGGATTGACGCGCAGCCATCCTTTCGCGGTCGCTTCCATAGGCTACGTCTCGGAGATCGCCCTGGTGACCATGGGAATCGGCGGATTTGGAACGCTGCTAACCGACAATCCCGCGATCTCCGGCATGCTGCAGGCCGCATGCGCCGGATTTCTCGCCTGGTTGGGCGCGCGCACCTTGCTCGCGGTCAACGGGACATCCCGCATGGAGACTGTTGCGTCAGGCCGCAAATCCCGATTGCGTGCGATAGGTTCGATGCTTGCCGTCACCTGGCTCAATCCACTGGCCTGGTTCGAGGCGATGTTTCTCGTCGGCGTGCTCTCATTCAGCTATGGCAGCGGGGAACAGGCGGGGTTCGCCGCCGGGTTCCTCGCCGCCTCCGCAATCAAGTTCTATGGCTGGAGCCTGGCCGGGGTGAGCCTGTCCCGCCACTTCGACAGCCCGATCTACCGCAAGCGGATGGACGCGGTCGCAGGTCTCGTTCTGATCCTGGCAGCCCTTCTCCTGGCTGTAAACATCCTGAACGGGGCTTGAGCGGTGACCGCCATACCAACGATGGCCCGCTGTTTTGCTAGGCAGCGCCGCACATCGTCTTCAGCGCCTGTGCCGCACGAGATAGGGTTCGACCAAGGCGCGTATTTCCGCGGCGGGCGCCGCTTCGCCGGCAGCATCCAGCGCTCGTTCGTAACGTCCATAGTCGTCGACCGCGGCTTCGAAATCACGGCGCGACAGCCGCTCCTTGATCAGCGCCTTGCAGACGGGCCCGGCGTCGGGATAAAGGTCCAACGTCCTCAGATAAATCGAGCGCGCTTCATGGGCGTTGCCGGTCGCCTCGAGCCGCAGGCCGATCCGCAATCCGAAATCGATCAGGTCGCGACGGACTTTTTCAGCGGCAGCGAACGACCAGAAACTGGCTCGCTCGTGCAGAAACAGCGGACCGGGAAATGCGAGGAAGAGCGCTTCCGCTTCCGGGCGCAGTCCGGCCGTCTCGCCATTGGTTGTCGTGAGGGATTTGAGCCGTGCATCCCAGTCGGCGAGGTCGACCCAGACCTTGTCCGACGCGAGGCGAAGCTTGCCTTCGCGCTGGACGATGAGATCGGTCCGCCCGAGCAGCTTGCGCAGCCGATGCAGCGCCTGCTCGCAGGCCGCCCGCGCCTGGTCGCCGTCGAGGTCGGGCCACAGCCAGTCCTGAAGGGTCTCCAGCGAGCAGGTGTTGTCTTTCGAGATCGCCAGCACCCGCAGGATGTCGAGGGCCTTCGTCGGCGGCTTGGCGCCGAGAGGAAGAGGGTTTCCGTCGAGTTCGAGCCGGAAGCCTCCGAGAACATGGACCTTGAGCGGCCACGGCCAGGCCGCGGGCCGCCGCTGCGGCACGTCCAACCGGCGTTCCCCAATCAGCGACCGGCAAAGCTTGGGCTCGATGCCGCGCTCAAGCGCATCGCCAAGCAGTTCGGCGAGCAAGTCCGGAACGTTGAGGAGCACCATTGGCCAGCTGATGTCGCGGAGCGCCTTCAGGAAGATCTTCAGCCGGTCGCCATAGTGCGAATCTCCGCCCCACAGGGTCTCCAGCGCCTCCGCCGCCAGAATGCATATCTCGGTTCGCTTGCGGGCGCCGCCGTCCAGCCGCGGCAGCAGGTCGCCGAGCAGCGCGGCGGCTTCGCGAGGCTTCCTGTCGGCCAGCAGCACCTGGAACTTCGTGATGTAGTGCGGCCAGCGCTCAACCATCGGCTCGTTGGCGGCCTCGATGGCCTCCATGAAGCGCTCGCAATCCCGGTAGGCGGCCGCGAAATCGCCTTGCCTGGCATGCAGCGCGGCGTGGCAGTCAGCGACGACGGCCACTTGCGTGGTGAAGCGGCTGTCGGCGATCTCGGCCAGGCGCTCGACCACCTGGTGGAACTCCGCAAAATCGTTGCGGACCTTCATCTGCATCTGGAGATGGTAGAGCCCGCCGAACTCCACGCTCTTGAGCGACTCGCGCTCGCCAATGGCGATCGCCTCCCGCAACGCCGCTTCGGACGAAGGATAAGGAAAATTTCTTCTTTTGTAGGGGAAGTAACGACCACTCTCCGCACCGAAGGCGACCAGCCACATGCCAAGGATCCAGGGCAGCACGTCCTTCTCGCCTAAATCGTCGATAACGCTGTCGACGGCCTTCGCGAACAGATCGGCCCGCATGGTCGACGCCGAAAGATCGATCAGCGTTTCGCTCGCAAGCAACCGAAATCCGCTCGGATCCTGGCCGGAGTTCTTCGTCAGTCGCTCCAGCAGTTCGGCTTCCAGTGCTTGTCCGGCCGGGCTGCCGCGGTAGTAGTCGTCGCCGAAGTTTAGCGCCCGCATCATGCCAATGCGCACCAGCATCGCTTCCTCGCGAGGCAGTTCCGGAAGGCCGCGCTCGATCAGCTCGAATGCCCGGCGGGTCCACATGGAAAGGCCTTCGTAGGTGCGCCAGCTGGCGGTCTTGACCAAGACGGCGCGCGACACGGTGAGACACAGGCCGCGCTGATCGTCCGCCTCGCCAAAAGCCTGCCATGCCTTCGCCAGCCAGCGCTCCGCGGCGACGTCGTCCGGCACGTGGGCAACGCCCAGCCAATAAAAATGCCAGCCGCTCATCAGCGCTTCCGGCAATCGGCCGCACCAGTCGATGAAAGTCGCCCGGCCGCCTTGCGCCAGCACATCCTCCGCGCGGCTCAGTATGAGTTTGCTGGCAAGCCCCCAGTCCTCCGCCTGCAAGGCAAGCGGGATGGCTTCATCCAGACGGCCTGCCTCGACGAGGATCGTCGCCGCTTTTCGTTTCAGCAATCTCTGCTCTTCTCGTGGCACGCGCTCAGCGAAACTTCGGTCGAGGAAATCCCGCAACAGATCATGCAGGTAGAAGACGTCGCGGCTGCTTTCCGTACGCGTGACCAGCAATTGCCGCTTGTAGAGCCTGTCGAGCAGTTTTCCCGCCTCGCCAGATCCTATCATCTCGTCGGCCAGTTCGGCGCTGATCTCAGGCAGCAAGTTGAGCTTCAGCAGCATATCCTGGTCGGTGGCGGGGAGGGAAAGGAAGAAATGACGGCCAAGGACATCCAACAGCGCGTTCTGCCCGCCGCTCGTGTCATCAGGTCCGACCGTCGAGCCGTGGTCCGCGAGCAGAACCAGTCCGATCGCCCAGCCGCGCGCGGCTTCGACATCGACTGAGGCGTTCTTCGAACGCAGTTGGACGAGATCGCGCGCTTCCGCGGTCGAGAATTCGAGCGCCGACCTGTCGACGACGGCCATCTGGCCTCTGAGGACTAGGTCGCTAAGTTCTTCCCGTGGCAGCGTTCGCGAGGCGCAAATGCACCGAACCGTGTCCGGAAGCTCACGGAACATCACCGAAAGCACGCCACGAAACTCTGGCGTGTCGGCATCGTGCAGATCGTCGAGAACCAGAATGGTGTCGGGTTTCAGCCGCGCGAAATAGGCTCTGAAGAAGAGCCTGGCGAATTCCTTCGGCTGCTCGGCATATTCGACGCCGAACACCGGCATGTCGCCAACCGCAGGTGGGGCGAGTGACTGCGTCAGATACTGAAAAAAGCGCGCAATGTCCTGATCGCCCTCGTCGACGCGGAACCACACATGCGGCGCCTCGACGCTTTCGAGATAGTCGATGACCGCGGTCGTCTTGCCGTAGCCGGCCGGCGCCGCCACCCAGCATATGGTCGATCGCGACTTCCGATCGATCGCTTCGAGAACGCGGTTCCGCCGCAATATCCTGGCGCTGCGCGGCGCCGCCAGCTTGGCGATCCGGCCTGTGCCCGAGAGCGGGCGCCTCGCATCGGCTTCGATGGCGTCTAGAGGGGTCATGGGGGCTCGCGCTCGACCAATCATCGAGCGTCGGTCGTGCCGCCGTGACCGTCCCGCCGCCCAGATTGACCCTAGGGTAGCGCAATCATGCAACAATTCGTAGTGGCTTCGCAGATGAAGCGGGAATGGCTGATTCCAGCCGTCGGTTGGATGCCTGCGCGATCGCGAAATCAGGACGCAGATGAGACCGAATTGCGTGAGGCAGCGCTGGCGGGCGACCGATGGATCCCGCACTCCATCTTCGACAGGCCGCTCCAGCGGCCCGCGCGCGGATTGTCCGCGCTGCCGCACTTGACCGTGCAGGGCGCGCAGCCGATCGAGAGGTAGCCCTTTTCCAGGAGCGGATGCTGGGGAAGATGGTAACGGTCGAGATAGTCCTCAATCTGCTGGCGGGTGAAGCGGGCAAGCGGGTCGATCTTCAGGCGCCCGTCAGTTTCCTCCAGTGTCGAAACATCCGCGCGAAGCCCGCCATGATATCGCTTGCGACCGGAAATCCAGGCTTTGAAACCGGTCAGCGCATTTTCGAGCGGCAGAACCTTGCGGATGTGGCAGCACCGGTCCGGATCGCGGCGGTGCAGCGCTCCAGCGCCGTCGAGCACGCGCAAGACGTCGGTCTGAGGCTTGACGACGCGCAGATCGGTGAGACCGAGCAGAGCCGTCAGCTGCGCGCGATAGGCGATCGTCTCTGCGAACAGCTTTCCGGTGTCGAGCGTGATGATGGGGAGCGAACGGTCGATCGAGGCTGCCATATGCAGCAGCACTGCGGATTCTGCGCCGAACGAGGACACGAGCGCTATGTTTCCACAAAACAGATCGGTGACGAGCGGCGCCAGCAGGTCGGGCCCGTCGAGATGGTTCAGCTCTGCGACGACAGCTTCATACATCGCGGTTCGGCCGGTCAAAGACGGTGGTGGCGTGACAAGGCCGCATCATAGCTTCGCCACGAAATCGAGGATCGCCTGGCGGTCGGTCTCGTCCAGGTCGAAGAAACGGTCGCGCACGATCTGCGTCGTGCCGCCATGGGCGAAGACGGCATCGCGCAGCGTGTTCGCGCGGCCGTCGTGCAGGTAGCGTTGGCGCAGGCGGATGCCGACGAGCGGCGTGGTCCGCCATTCGGCGCCGATGGCATCGCCCTGGACGATCTTGTCGTCGAGTGCCGGCCCCATGTCGTGCAGCAAAAGGTCGGAATAAAGCCGGACTTCGCCGTTGACACCTTCCAGCGCCGGCACATGGCATTTGGCGCAACCGACCGAGGCGAAAAGCCGTCCGCCATGGCTGCCGAGCATCGCGCTGTGGCTCGATGAAGGCGATGCGGTCCGGAAGGTCGACGAGAATGGGAGCAATGCGCCATAGGCCAGCGCCGCCGACAGTACCAACCCGACGAGGCCCACGCCGACCAGGCGCCAGGCGCCGCCGGCCTCTCCGAGTCGGCTGACCCGGGTGGTGATGCCGAGCGCGATCATCACCATGAGGAACAGGAACTGGTCGACATCGAGGATGACGCGGCGCAGTTGCGGATTGAGGGTGATCTCCGAATTGAGCATCACCACGCCGATGAACGCGACGATGAACCACGGGAACGGGATCGGCGCTGCCTCTTGCGCCTTGTTGCGGCTGCGAAAGACCAGGCTGGCGGCGAGCAGAAGCGGGACGAGCATCAGCACCTTGCTGAGCTTGACCAGCGTGGCGGTGTTCAGCGCGCCATCGGAAATGGCGAAGGAGGCGCCGTAGACCTGCGCCAGCTCGAAAATGCTCGCCCCGACGAACACGCCATAGAGGCGGTCGTCGAGATGCGGCAGCCATCCGCTCAGGAACATGACCGGATAGGCGAGCAACGCCACGGTGCCGCTCAGCGTGATCAGGGCGATGGCGATGCCGGCACTCTGGTCGCGCGCACGCACCAGCGCGGCCATGGAGAGGATCGCCGCGGCGCCGCAGACGGCGCTGCCGACCGCGACAAGCAGCGCGATCTCGGCGTCGAGCCTGAACAGCTTGCGCGCGATGGCGTAGAGCAGCGTCAGCACGAGGATCAGCTCGATGGCCGCCACCGCGAGCGGCATGAACCCCAGATCCAGGAACAGCCGCGTCGTGATACGGAAGCCGACCAGCACCACGGCGAGCCGCAGCAAATAGCGCTTGGTGAAGTCGAGCCCCGGCCGCAAGGCGTCTGGACAGGCGAAGCTGCTGCCGATCATGAGCCCGAAGAGCATGGCGACGAGGACCGGGTTGCGCGACAGCGGCTCGCCCAGTCCGCCGGCGATCCAGCCGGCCGCAAGGGCAAGTGCCGCAGCAACGATGACGCCAGGCAAGACCGGGCGCATTTTTTCGGGCGCATGGGAGAGCGTCAGGGCGAGGCTCATGGCTTTGCCCCGTCGGGCAGGCGGAGCGTTCGCAGATAGAAGGCGACCGCCTCGATCTGCGCGGTATCGTCTTCGATCGGCTGCGAGCCCGCCTCGCGGCTGACAGTCGCGCTGGTGATGCCGAGTTCGTTTGCGAAAGCGTTCGCCACCATGTCTTCGAGGGTGGCTATGTCAGCCTTCCAGCCGTATCGGCCGACCCGCGATGCGCCCTGACCATCGACGACATGATGCGCGCGGCCTTTGATGCCGTCGCCCTTGCTGACCGCCTGCGCTTCGATGACCCTGTCGGGTATCTCGTCGATCCCAGCGATACCGTAGAGTGCGAGCGGCATGCGCAGCGAGATCACATTGGCCTGGCTTGGCATCGCCGCCGACACGATCCTCACGCCATCGCGCAACGCATGGCGTCTGGCGACCGGACTGTTGGGATGATCGATCGGAACCGTGCGCCCAGAGCCCGGATCCATATGGGCTATTCTGCCCGCAAAGTGGTTTTCATCGATGCTCGCGCCGCCAGGGCCGGGATGGCAGGCCACGCAGGACGTTGCATTGAACAATGGGCCGAGGCCCATGCGCGGCGTGAAATCGGTCTGGAACGACTTTTTTCCGCGCGCCGCAAGATTGGCGTCGGCGGCAGCGCCCTGCGTCCCCTGCATCGCTGCCGCCGCGCCGTGCTCGTCGAAGACCCCAACCTCGACGAGCGCCCCTTCGTGGCCCGGAAATCCCGGAACCTCGCCGCCAATCGTTATCCAGATATGCTGAGCGTCCGCCGAGGTCGCGATCGCGCGAAGGCGATCGGGGCCGAGGGGCCCGAGCCCTGGAATCTCGATCGTCGCCCGGGCGAGAAGCCGGCCGTCCTGGCTCAAGCGCAGCAGCGAGCCGTCGCCGCGATTGGCGACGAACAGATCAGACCCGCCAGCCAGCGTCGTGTGGCTCGAGAATTGCGGATTGGCGATCTCGGGAATGGCCGCGGCGACATCGACCGGACGGTCGAATTCCGGCAGCGAGATCGTGCGGGTCCTGGCCACCGTGAAATGCCGCCGGTCGTCCTCCAGTTCAAGCAGCACCAGCCGGTCACGGCCGGGGTCGGCGATGTAGAGAGCGCGGTCCGGGTTCCACTTGAAGGCGACGCCGATGACGCCGGGATCGTCGCCGATGCCGTGGCCGGTGCTTACCGTGCCCAGGCCGGTGCTTACCGTGCCGGGGCCGGCCAAGCCGTCGACGCCATCCTGGACGTGGATCTGAACCACGCTTCCATCCGCGGTGACGGCGGCGAACACGGCAAAGCCGCTGCCGTCCGGCGATGGACCGAGAAACGCCGTTCCGAGCGCGCCCGTCTGCATTCCGCCTGATGTCAGCTGGCCGCTTGCCTGATAATTCATGAGCTTGCCAAGCCATCCGCTGGGCTGCGCTTTCGGCGTATTCTCGCGATCGGTATGCCGGCCGGCGAACACGCCGCCGGCCTCGCGGCTTGGCGCGTTGGCGAGTGGCGCACCGTCGGGGTCGACGACCGTGACGCTGCCCTCGCCATTGATCCCGCCAGGCGCGTTTGCGATCCAGGGCCTTCCGAACGCGTTGTTGATGGAAATGTATCGCGGTCCGGACGCAGCTGCGTGGCGCGCGGTTCGAGCCCCGGCATTGTACCGCCGGTTGAGAAACCGTTCGCTCTGCGCCGTGTAGAGCTGAACCCTCGCATCCGCGTCTTTGCCGGTGAGATCTTGCGGAACGATGATGGTGCCAGCAGACTTGCCCGCGCGCGGATCGATGGACAGGATCGTCCCGACCTCAAATACTGGATCGCCCGGCGGCGCGCCGAAATTGCTGCCTACGGCGACAAGAACCCTGAGCGGATCGAGCACCCGCCCTTCGCGCGTCGCCATGAGGAATTCCGGATTTCCTGGAATCGGCCCGCCGACATGAAAGCGGCCCACCTCGCGCACGCCGGCCACGTCGGGCAGCCCGACCGCGACGACACGCGCGTTCAGGCGCCAGTTGGGGGTCCGATCTCCCGCGAACGCCCAGGTCGGCAGCAGGCCGACAAGTATCGCCGCCGTCGCCATGTTCCAGCGAGCAGAAAACCCCGACAGCGCGGACCATCGCCGGGTCTGATGAGTCCCGGCGAAATCCGTGGGGGCCACTGCACTGCCTGTTCGCATCGCGAGGTCTCCGGCGGTCGCAAGCGCTCGGTGACGCCTGCCACTCACGGTGCAACGTTTCGACCACGCGCGCTTACGGATCGCTTACGGCATTCGGCGTGACTGGCTCGCCCCTATCAACTGCGAGCCGAGCATCGCTGCTATGCTTTGAGGGAGCGCTGACGTTGCCGGCGCGAACGCCGGTCGGTCAACGGGTCGGAGCGCTTTCCAGTCGCTTTCCGCCGGCTTTTGCGATGAAGCTGCGCCAACCGCCATAGGCCGAAATGTCGATAGCCCGTGACAATCCGGCGGTTTCGACCAGGAAGCCTTTGGCCGATGTCCCGTCATCGAGCTCGATCGTGCCTATGCCGAGCGGCGGTGGGATCGCGGCCACGAAGCGTCCGAACGCATCTGCTGAAAGCAGCCAAACCTCGACATCGATCGCCGCCCCGTTGCCATTGGCAACACGCACGAGCCCCGGCTTCGGCACGGATTGGCCGGCAAGCGCATAGAGCTGATAGGAAGCAACCGTCTTGGCGGCTCTGCTCAATCGCGCGTCCAGCGCGCAGAGTTGGCCGTTGAGCGGCATCCCCGACAAATGTGCGCCGACGACCACGAGCTCGATCATGCCGTCATCGAAATCAGGCGTTTTGGCGGATGAGACAGGCATTGGCCAGCCGGTCGCACCAAGCCCGAGACCGCCGGCTGCATGGAGCTCGCTGCCGAGCGCCGCCGTCAGGGCGTCCTTGCTGGCAGCGGCAAGCAAGGTGACGCTCATCGGCAGACCGTCGTCGCGCTTGCCCGTCGGCACGGCGATGCCGCACATGTCGAGCAGATTGACGAAGTTGGTGTAGGTGCCGAGCCGGCTGTTGGTGACGATCGGATCGGCCAAAACAGCCGCCAGCGAATAGTGCGTCGGCGCCGTCGGCACGCAGAAGAGGTCGACCGAGGCGATGACAGGCGCCAGCCCGGCCTTGTAGGCCTGCAGCGCATAAAAGCCCTTGAAAGCATCCGCTGCCGAAAGTTTTCGCGCCCCGCCGATGATCGTGCGCGTCACCGGATGCATGGCTGCTTCGTTCGCTTCCATGAAATCCGCGATCGCCGCATAGCGCTCGGCCACCCATGCGCCTTCGTAAAGCAGGTTGGCGGTGGCGTAGAAATCGCCGAAGGGGATTTCTACCAATCGGCAGCCGAGCTGTTCCAGCGTCCGCAGCGCCGTTTCGAATCCCGCCTGCATGGCGGCGTCGCCAAAAAATTGCCGGTCCGTCTTTGCCGGAACGCCGACAGACACCACCGGTGGACGCGGACCGAGCGACGGCGCCGCGATAACGCGCGAATAAGGATCGGCGTCATCCTTTGCCGCCGCGGCCCTGAAGACGCTGTAGGCGTCATCGACGGTGAGCGCGAAGACGGAGACGCAGTCGAGCGTACGGCAGGCCGGCACGACGCCGGCGGCCGACAGCGCGCCGACCGTCGGCTTCAGCCCGACGATGTTGTTGAGGCCGGCGGGGATACGGCCGGAGCCGGCGGTGTCGGTGCCGAGCGCGAAAGAAACAATGCCGCGCGCCGTCGCCACGGCCGAGCCGCACGAGGAGCCGCCCGGCACCAGTTTAGGATCGATCGCGTTTCTCGGTATCGGATAGGGCGTGCGCACGCCGACGAGGCCGGTGGCGAACTGGTCGAGATTGGTTTTTCCGACGACCAGCGCGCCGGCAGCCCTCAGGCGCGCGACGACGGTGGCGTCTTTCGTCGGCAAGTAGGCATATTCGGCACAGCCAGCCGTAGTCGGCATGCCGGCAACATCGATGTTGTCCTTGACCGCGAACGGCACGCCCCAGAGCGGCTTTGCCACGGGATCGAATCCGCCGAGTGCCTCGGCTTCGGCGAGCATCTCGGCCTTGCTTGCCAGATGGATGAAGATGCCGGGATCGTCCGCTTCCGCTATGCGCTGAAACACGGTTTCAACGACGGTCGCAACCGACATGCCGGAGGCATAGGCCGCGTGCAGGCTGCCGATATCGAAGCGGATTTCGCTCATTTCGTCTCGTCCAGAATGATCACCGGCAGATTCCACTGGATCAGCACGACGCAGCCGTCATTCGTCCACACCGAATGCTCGGTCCCGGCCGGGTTCAGCACCACGCTTCCGGCAGGATAGTCGCCATTCCCGTCGCTCTGCATGCCCTCCAGCACGACGATGGTTTCCAGCCCGACATGGCGATGGCGCGGCACGCCGGCGCCGGGCCGATAGTTCAGGATCGCGACGGACGGTTCAGCCGGTCCGCCCTTGAGCAGCCAATGCACCGAGATGCCTTCGCGAAAATGCTCGAATGCCAGATCACGCCAGGCCCCATCGGTGAGAGCCGGATATGCAATGTTAGGCATCGGCAATTCCCTTGAGCACCTGGTCCGTCATCGCCGTCCAGCCGACGATCGCGCCCTGCGCCCTGATCATGGCCAGCGCGGCCGCTTTGAATTCCAAAAAATAGCTCTCCGTCGCATCCTCGGCCAGCAGACATTCATAGCCGCGGTCGTTGGCCTCGCGCATCGTCGTCTGCACGCAGACTTCCGTCGTTACCCCGGCGAAGACGAGTTGCTGCACGCCGAGCCGCTTCAGGTCCTCGCCGAAGCTGGTGGCGTAGAACGCGCCCTTGCCAGGTTTTTCGATGACGATTTCGCCAGGCAGCGGGGCAAGCTCGTCGAGGATCGCCGTTCCCGGCTCGCCGACGATCAGCACGCGGCCCATTGGGCCGACATCGCCGATCCTGATCGACGGATTGCCGCGGTTGCGCTTGGCCGGCGGCAGGTCCGAGAGGTCTGATCTGTGGCACTCCATTGTGTGGATCACCGGCAGGCCGGCGGCGCGAAATCCCTCGATCAGTCTCTTCACCGTTGGAACGATCGCCACCACCCGGCTGACGTCGTTGCCGAGGCTGGCGCCGAAGCCGCCCGGCTCGGCGAAATCGCGCTGCATGTCGATGACGACCAGCGCCACCGCCTCAGGCTTGAAAGCAAACGGAAACGGCAGCGCGTCGATCTCGGCCATCAATGATGTCCTGCCATGTGCTCGCCGATGGTCTGCACGCTCGCCTGCGCGATCGGCGTCTCGTAGACCAGCGCGCCGTCGGACATGACGAAGATGCGGTCGGAGAGCTCCAGCAATTCGTCGAGGTCCTCCGACATCAGCAGCACCGCAGCACCGGCGTTGCGTGCCTTCATGATGCGGGCGCGGATCTCGGCGACGGCGGAGAAATCGAGTCCGAAGCACGGATTCGAAACAATCAGCAGATCGACCTCGCCGGTCAGTTCGCGGGCGAGCACAGCGCGCTGGACGTTGCCGCCGGAGAGCGACGAAATCGGCGAGGCGAGCGAGGCCGTCTTGACCTTGAACTGCTCGACTAGGCGGGCCGCATAGTCCCTGATGGCACTCATCTTGATCCAGTTGATCGGTTTGCCAGCCTCGTTCAGGTCGAAGGTTCGGAAAGCCATGTTTTCCGCCACCGTCATCCTTGGCGCGCAGGCATTGCGCAACGGTTCCTCCGGGATGAAGCGCACGTTGAGCGTGCGGGCCTCGGCGCGGCTGGCGCCATAGGGCGAGCCCTTCACCAGCACGTCGCCGACATCACGCGCACGCTGTCCGGCAAGGACTTCGAGAAATTCCTTCTGGCCGTTGCCGGAAATACCGGCGACGCCGACGATCTCGCCGGATTTCACATCAAGCGCGCCGATATGGATTGTCTTCAGCCCGGTTCGGTCGGGCGCCTTCAGTGCCTTCACCGTCAGGATTTGCCGGGCGCCGACAGGCACTGGAGCGCGGCTGTCGAGCGCGGCAATCGGCTGGTCGCCGATCATCATCGCCGCCATCCGCTTGTGAGAGAGTTCCGAGACTTTCCCTGTTCCTGTCAGTCTGCCCTTGCGCAACACCGTGATGTCGTCGGCGAATGCCGTCACCTCATGGAATTTGTGCGAGATCATCAATACGGTGAGGTCGCCCGCCTTGGTCATGCCGCGCACGAGGCCGAGCACTTCCTGCGCCTCGCCGGGGGTCAGCACCGACGTCGGCTCGTCCAGCACCAGAAAACTGCGGCCGAGATAAAGCTGTTTGATGATCTCGAGCTTCTGTTTCTCGCCGGCGGCAAGTTCGGCCACCTTGACGTCGAGCGGCAGCTTGAACGGCATCCGCTGCATGAATTGGGCAAGTGCGGCGCGCTCCTTGCGCCAGTCGATAATCCCCGGCACCTTTTCGCGGGCGATGACCAGGTTTTCCGCACCTGTCAGCGACGGGACCAGGGTAAAATGCTGGTAGACCATGCCAAGGCCGAGCGCCGAGGCATCCTTCGGGCTGGCGATCGCGACCTCGCGGCCGTCGACCAGAATGTCGCCGGCGGTCGGGTGATAAAAACCCATCATGCATTTGACCAGCGTCGACTTGCCGGCGCCGTTTTCGCCAAGCAGCGCATGGAACGATCCCGCCGGCACCTTGATCGACACGTCGTCCAGCGCGGTGAAGGCGCCGAAGCGCATTGTCATGCCGATCGTCTCGACGCCGACTGCTTTTTTGCGGTCACTCATGGTCGAGCCTCATGGTAACTGGGCAACGAAGGACGCCGAGTTCGACACCGCGCCAAACACGCCACCCTGCATCTTGATCATCTTGATCGCAGCCAGATGGTTGCCGTGGTCGGTCGCCCCGCAGCAATCCTCCAGCATCACGCATTCGAAGCCGCGGTCATTGGCCTCGCGCATCGTCGTGTGGACGCAGACATCAGTGGTGATGCCGGTGAGCACGATGTTTTCGATGCCGCGCTGGTTGAGGATCAGCTCCAGGTCGGTGGAGCAGAACGAGCCCTTTCCTGGCTTGTCGATGATCGGCTCGCCTTCGGCCGGATAGAGATCGGGGATGATGTCCCAGCCCGGCTCGCCGCGCACCAGGATGCGTCCGCAAGGTCCGGGATCGCCGATGCCGGCATTGATGCGGCGTGAGCGCCAGCGCTTGTTGGCCGGCAGGTCGGCGAGATCGGGCCGGTGGCCCTCGCGCGTATGAATGATGGTGTAGCCCTTCGCCCGCATGGCCGACAACACCGACTTGATCGGCTCGATCGGCGCACGCACCAGCGAAAGGTCGTAGCCCATATGGTCGACATAGCCGCCCGGCCCACAAAAGTCGGTCTGCATGTCGATGATGATCAGCGCCGTGTTGTCGGGCCGGAGCTCGCCATTGTAGGGCCATGGATAGGGATCGGCGTCGATGTAGCGCTGCGTGACCTCGGCTCTGGCGTTCATTGAGCAAAACTCCAGTCTGGAAACGTCATTTGGTGATCGACAGTTCGCCCGGCGCGCCGGCGAGCGAACGGTTCGGCGACGAGGTGGCGATCATGATGATGAGCGTGAGAATGTAGGGTGCGGCGTAGAATAGATAGTAGCCTTGTGTGACGCCGACCGATTGCAGCGCCGGCCCAAGCGCGCCGGCGCCGCCGAACAATAGCGCGGCGGCAAAGCAGCCAAGCGGGTTCCAGCGCGCGAAGATGACCAGCGCCACCGCCATCAGCCCCTGGCCCGACGAAATGCCTTCGGTCCAACTGCCGGGATAGTAGAGCGACAGGTAGGCGCCGCCGATTCCGGCCAGCGCGCCGCCGAGGCCGGTGGCGAGGAGGCGCACCGTGTTCGGGTTGAGGCCCATGGCGCGCGCGGCGTCGGAACTGTCGCCGACCACGCGCAGGATCAGACCGGCGCGGGTGTTGCGGAAAGCCCACCACAGGAACACGGCAAGTGCTGCGCCGATCAGGAACAGCACGTTGACGTTGAGCGCCGCCTGCACCTGCGGAACATCGGACCAGCCGCCAAAGGGGATCGCCGGCAGGTCGGGCGCCGAGGGCTGGATGAACGGCTTGCCGAAGAAGAAGGCGAGACCCGAGCCGAACAGCATCAGCGCAATGCCGATGGCGATGTCGTTGACCCCACGGAATTTGCAGATCCAGCCGTGGAACAGGCCGAAACAAAGACCGGCGGCTGCGGCGGCCAGCAGACCGAGCCATGGCGAGCCGGTCATCACCGCCACGGCATAGGCGGTCATCGCGCCGAAGACCAGCGTGCCTTCGAGGCCGAGGTTGATGCGCCCCGAACGCTCGGTGATGGCTTCGCCCAGCGACACGAAGATGAAGGGCGTCGACACGCGAATAGCGCCGCCGAGCATGGCGAGCGGAACGCCCCAGAGGCCGATCTCGGTCGAGTCCATCACGCAGTCCCCTTCAAAAGAACTGGCCTCTGCCAGAGGTCGGGATTGAAGGCCTTGAAGCGGCCGTAGAACGTTTCGCTGAACAGGATGACGACGAAGAGCATGCCTTGCAGCACCAGCACGGTGGCGTCGGGCAGGTCCATGCGGCGTTGGATCAGCCCGCCGGAGGCCTCGATGCCGCCAAGCAGGAAGGCGACCGGGATGATGGCGAGCGGATTGTGGCGGGCGAGGAAGGCGACGAGGATACCAGTATACCCGTATCCGGCGGCGAGCGAGGCGTTGGCGCTGCCTTGCACGGCGGCAACTTCCAGCATGCCGGCAAGGCCGGCAAAGCCGCCGGCCAGGGCGGTGAAACCGACGATCAGCGGTCCGACCGCAAGTCCCTGCACCTGGGCCGCCCTGACATTGCCGCCGGCGATACGGGCGGCGAACCCCCAGCGGGTCTTTTCGATCAGCAGCCAGGACAGAATGCAGGCGATGACGCCGACGACGAGGCCCCAATGCACGTCCATGCCCGGAATGTTGCCGATGCGGTAGGCCTCCGCCAGCGGCTCGGTCGAGGGCTTGTTGAGCGAGGCGGGATCGCGCAGCGGTCCTTCCACCAGATGGTTCATCAGGGCAATGGCGATATAGGCCATCAAAAGGCTCGATATGGTTTCGTTGACGGCACGGTAGTGGCGTAGCGCGCCGACGGCACCGATCCAGATGCCGCCGGCGGCCAGGCCCGCCACGCCCATGGCAAGAACAACGAAAAAGGCGGGCGCGCCGCTGGTGGCGACGCCCATGGCAGCCGCGGCAACGCCGCCCAGCACGATCGCGCCTTCGCCGCCGATGACGACGAGGCCGAGCCGGGCCGGCAGCGCCACGCAGAGTGCCGCGAGCAGCAGGGGTGCGGCCCGCGACAGCGAGTTCTGGATCGAGAACCACGAGCCGAAGCCGCCGCGCCACATCGTTTCATAGAGCTGCACGGGCGACTTGCCGACCAGCGCGATGAACAGGCTGAACAGGGCCATGCCGACGATCAGCGCCGCGAGCGGGATAACGAAGGCTTCCGCCCGCCGTGCGATCCATTCGACCGCCGCCGGATAGTTTTTGGCGCCGAACATCGCTGGCGCGCCCGCGCTGCTCACGGTGTCTGCCATGGCCCCCGTCTCCGATCCATGCTCAAGCGGTCGAGCCGACGACCCCTTCGACGAGATAGTCCATGCTTTCCAGCTCGATCGCGGCCTCGACGAAGGTCTGGCCCTCGGTTGCGACGACGTCGCCCTTGTTGTTCTTCAACGGCCCCTTGATCACCGAAAAGCCGCCCTTCATCATTTCGGCGAGCGTGCCGTCGAACTGCGCGCGCGCCGCCTCGCTGACGGCGGGGCCGAGCGGGCTCATCTTGACGAAGCCGTCGGCCAGTCCGCCGCGCGTGAAATTGGGCAGCGGCTTGCCGGCCATGAGGTCGTCGACGAACATCTTGTAGACTTTTGCCCAGTTCCATTCCGCGCCGGTCAGATATTTTTCGGGCGCCAGCGGGCTCTGGTTGGCGTGGTAGCCACAGATGAAGGCGCCGCGCCCCGCCGCCGTTTCGACCACCACTTTCGGGCTGTCGACATGGCAGGTGATGACGTCGGCGCCTTGATCGACCAGCGCATTGGTGGCTTCCGCCTCCTTGACGGCCAGCGACCATTCGCCGGTGAAGATCACCTGGCAGGTGATGGCCGGATCGACCGAGCGTGCGCCAAGCAGGAAGGAATTGATGTTGAGCAGGACCTGCGGAATGGGTTTTGCCGCGACGAAACCGATCTTCTTGGTCTTGGTGGCATGACCGGCGGCGACGCCGTTGAGATACTGGCCCATGCCGATATAGCCGAAATAGGAACCGGCATTCATCGGATGCTTGTCTTTGTTCCACATGCCGCCGCAATGGCGAAACTGAACCTCGGGGAATTTCGCGCACATTGCCAGCATGTGCGGATCGAAATAGCCGAAGGAGGTCGGGAAGATCAGCGAGGCGCCGTCGAGGTTGATCATCGATTCCATCGTCTTCTGGACATCGACCGTCTCGGGGACGTTCTCCTCCTCGACAACGGAGATGCCCTCGATGGCCTTCAATGTCGCGGCACCTTCGGCATGCGCCTGGTTATAGCCGTAGTCGTCCTTTGGCCCGACATAGATGAAGCCGACAGTGGCGGCCGCGGCGAACGCCCTGCTGATCGGAAATGACGCCGAGGCCAGACCGAGCGCCGCTCCGGCGGCGGAGGTCTTGAGCAGATCGCGGCGGCTAAGCATGAATCTCTCGGTCATGTGAATGCTCCCTGTTGGACCCTTTTCCGGGTCGATTAATTCCCTTCTCTCAAAAGTGCATGCAATCTGTGTGCCAGTTTAAAAGATAAATTTTATTCAATGAAATCAGTGGATGTGCCGAACAACCCTGCCCAAGCGAAAGGCAATTGCATACACTTTTTGCCTTTCAAATAGCCAGTTTGACATGTAGATTAAAATGGAGGCATAGAGAGGCGCGCCCGAGTCGAAACTGGCCGGCGGGCCGCTTGCCGCATAGCCGTGAACAGACTGGACGGAGGAGAATTGTCGGGGAAGCGCAGCTTGATCAGGTCGGGCACGACCGTCGATCAGATGGTGAGGGCGATCGGCGACCGGATCGTCACCGGCTTCCTGCGCCCCGGCGAAAAGCTCGACGAGGCCTCGCTGGCTGCCCGCTTCGACGTGTCGCGCACCCCCGTCAGGGAGGCGCTTGGCCGGCTGAGCGCCATGGGGCTGGTCGAAAGGCGGCCCAACCGGGGCGCCACCGTCGCCGTGGTGACGCAGGAGCATCTCGCCTCGATGTTCGAGAGCATGGCCGAGCTTGAAGCGATCTGCGCGCGGTTCTCGGCCGAGCGCATGACCGCCGGCGAGCGCCGCGCGCTCGAGGTCGAGCATCAGGCATCGGCGCGCCTTGTGCAGTTGACTGCGGAGGAGGATTACGAGTATTTCAACACCGAGTTCCACACCCGGCTCTATCGCGGCGCGCACAGCAAGCACATCTATGAACTGACCGTCATGACGCGCAGCCGGCTGGCGCCGTTCCGGCGCGCGCAATTCATGCTGCCGGGCCGCCTGGCCAAATCCTGGCAGGAACACGACGTCATCGTTACCGCGATCATGCGCGGTGACGGCGCAGCCGCGGGAAACGCAGCCAAGGATCATGTTTCGATCGTCAGCGAGGCGAGCGCCGTCTTTGCCGCGGTTGACCCGATGAAACCGGCGACGGTTTCGATCGGAGTGTCTTCCTACAAGTGAAAATCTGACGCTCGGTACCCGACGTGGAAGACGTCTTCCGACCCACTCCATCGCAGACTCTCGCCCAATGGACTCGCAGCGTGGCCCCCAATACAATCCCGGTCCCGTGGGCCTCCGAAGGCTGATGCATGACATGGCAGAAGAACGCGTCCAACGCCGCCTTGCTGCGATATTGGCAGCCGATGTGGTCGGCTACAGCCGCCTCATGCAGCGGGACGAGGCTGGGACCCTTGTTGCCATCAAGTCCCGTCGCAAAGACATCCTACAGCCACTGCTCGCCAAGCATAATGGCCGCATCGTCAAGCTGATGGGTGACGGGGTGCTGGTGGAATTTGCCAGCGCCGTGAATGCTGTCCAATGCGCGGTCGAGCTCCAGAACGCGATGGCAGCTGCCAACGCCGACGTGCCCCAAGATTCCCGGATTGTGCTGCGCGTCGGAATCAACCTGGGCGACGTGATGGTCGAAGGCGGCGATCTCTATGGTGATGGAGTCAACATCGCGGCTCGGCTCGAGGCCTTGGCTGATGCTGGGAGCATCGTCGTCTCTCGCACTGTCTTCAACCACGTCCGGGGCAAGGTGAAGCTCGGATTCGATGATCTCGGCGAGCAGCAACTCAAGAACATCGCCGAGCGGGTGCGGATCTACCGACTGCGGCCGGACCGCGAAGCGGCGATGGCGCGGCCTGCCTTGGCGCTTCCCGACAAGCCGTCGATTGCCGTTCTGCCGTTCACTAACATGAGCGGCGATCCGGAGCAGGAGTATTTTAGCGACGGCATGGTGGAGGACATCATAGCGGCGCTGTCCCGGGTGCGCAGCTTCTTCGTGATCGGGCGGAATTCGAGTTTCACCTACAAAGGCAAAGCGGTCAATGTGAAGCAGGTCGGGCTCGAACTCGGCGTGCGTTACGTGCTGGAAGGGAGTGTCCGCAAGGCGGGCAATCGGGTCAGGATCACGGGACAGCTCATCGAGGCGGAAAGCGGGAATCATGTCTGGGCTGATCGCTTCGATGGCAGTCTCGAAGACGTATTCGAACTGCAAGATGGGGTGACCCAGAGCGTGGTCGGTGCGATCGCTCCGAAGCTTCAGCGAGCGGAAATCGATCGCACGTCGCGAAAGCGAACCGAAGATTTGACTGCTTACGACTTTGTTCTGCGTGCCCTGCCGCATGCCTGGTCAGGGTCGCCCGAAAGGAGTGCAATCGCCCACGATCTCCTTCAAAAAGCAACCGCCGTCGATCCTTCTTATGCGTATGCCTACGCGATGGCGGCCTGGTCTTTGATGTTCAGCAAGAATTCGGGTTGGCACTCTTGGCGGCCCGACCAGCAGGAGTTGTGTGTTCGTTTTGCCAGGGAAGCGCTCAAGCTCGATATGGAAGATCCAGCCGTACTGTGGGCATCCGCTACGGCGCTCGCAAGTGTCGTACACGAACATGAACATGCTCTCGAGCTGATCGAGCGCTCGTTGGCAATCGACCATAATTCCGCACAGGCCTGGGCAGCAAAAGGTTGGGTGACTTCCTGGATCGGACTTGATGGGATCCCTTCTTTGGAAAGGGCAATGCGATTGAGCCCGTTCGACCCGCTGTTGTACCTTTTTCATGCCTCGATTGCTGAGTGCCACCTTGCGGCAAGAAGGCACGAGATGGCATTGGAATGGTCTCTCCGCGCCATGCGAGAACATCCAGAACCTCCTCCATTCGTGCGGCGGGTGCTCGCCGCCTCGTACGCTCGCCTCGGGCTAGTTGAAGAAGCGCGACGGGTGGTGGCAGGCATACTGGCGGAAAGCCCAAGCTTTACTGTGAGGACCTGGCTAGAGATAACCGCCCAGCGTGGTCCGCACGTCCAATACCTCGCTGAGAGCCTCCGTCTCGCTGGCCTCCCCCAGTGAGTAGGCATCGAGTCGCACGCGTCAAAGAGAATCTCCCGTCGGACTCTTATGTCAAGCGGGACCACTAGCAATCAGGCAAACTGCCCAATCCGTCGGCGATGCGATGATTTTCGCGTCACTCGTGCGAATGCTCGAAGCCGCACAGGCCCACAGATGCCGGCCTTTTGGCATAATTCGGCATTGGCATGCTCCTTGCATCGTTGGTGATGTGCAGAGCGTCTAGGGTTCCGGCCGCGACAAAGCGGTGCTGGTCCAAGAGATGCGACCGCCAGGGGTGCACTGAGGCATCCGGCGGAACACGGCGGGCCAAAATCCCGGGAGAACCCTGCACGGGTTTGCTGGCGCGAACCTCTCCCGGATGCGCGCTCCGTAAACCCCAACATAAAGTCCGGACGCAATCCGGATCGCGAACAGGGGTACGCAATGCTTCGCAAGCTGGCCGCAATCATCCTAGCCGCATCACTCAGCCTTCCCATGATTTCCGCCGCCGACGCGGCGCCCAAGAAAGACTTCAAGATATGCTGGTCGATCTATGTCGGCTGGATGCCGTGGGGCTATCTCTCAGACAGCGGCATCATGAAGAAATGGGCCGACAAATACGGCATCAATGTCGAAATCACCCGCATCAACGACTATGTCGAAAGCATCAACCAGTACACCGCCGGCGGCTTCGACGGCTGTTCGATGACCAACATGGACGCGCTGTCGATCCCCGCTGGCGGCGGCGTCGACACCACCGCCGTGATCATCGGCGACTTCTCCAACGGCAATGATGCGGTGATCCTCAAGGACAAGTCCGCGCTCGCCGATATTGCCGGCCAGAAGGTCAATCTCGTCGAGCTCTCCGTCTCGCATTACCTGCTGGCGCGGGCGCTGGACACGGTCAAGCTCGCCGAGAAGGACATCACCGTCGTCAACACATCCGACGCCGACATGGTCGCCGCCTATGGCACCAGCGACGTCACCTCCGTCGTCACCTGGAACCCACTGGTTTCCGAGATCGCCGCCATGCCGGGTGCTCGCAAAGTGTTCGATTCCTCGCAGATTCCCGGCGAGATCATCGACATGATGGTCGTCAACACCGAGACGCTGAAGGACAATCCAGCGCTGGGCAAGGCGCTTGTCGGCGCATGGTACGAAGCGATGGACCTGATGACCTCCGACACGCCGGAAGGCAAGGCAGCCAAGGAGGAGATGGCCAAGGCGTCCGGCACGGACCTCACCGGCTTCGACGCGCAGCTCGCCTCGACGGCGATGTTCTTCGACCCTGCCAAGGCGGTCGAGTTCACCAACGGCGCCGAATTGCCGAAGACGATGGATCTTGTCCGCAACTTCCTGTTCAGCCACGGCATTCTCGGCACCAACGCGGCGAGTGTCGACGTGATCGGCATGAGCTTTCCCGACGGATCCACGCTGGGCGACGCCAAAAACGTCAAGCTGCGTTTCGATCCAGCCTTTATGGCCGAGGCCGCAACCGCAACGCCCTGACACGACATGTTGGCCAGGGGACCGAGCGACATGAATACAGTCTCCGAAACGGGCGGGGAGGGCATGCGTCCTTCCCGGCCAAGGCCGAAGGTGCGCCTTCGCATGATCAATGCGAAGGTCTCGCGCGGCAGCGCCTTGTTCCTCGGCGGCTTGCCGTTCTTGTTCGTGGCGATCGCCTATCTGATCGCCTCGGCGCAACGACTGGCGGTCAATCCCAGCGATAAGCTGCTGCCTTCGCCGGCACAGATGTGGTCGGCCTTTCTTGACCTTGCCACGGTTCCGGACAAACGCTCGGGCGATCTCATCCTGTGGGTCGACACCTATGCCAGTCTCCTCAGGCTGTTCGCCGGCGTGGGTGTTGCCACCTTCGCGGCGCTTTCGCTCGGCGTCGCCATCGGCTTCATTCCACGGGTGCGGGCCTTCCTGCTGCCCTTCGTCACCGTCGTCTGCGTCATCCCTCCGCTGGCGCTGCTGCCTATCCTGTTCATCGCGCTCGGCCTCGGCGAAACGGCCAAGATCACGCTGATCGCCCTTGGCGTCGCGCCGGTGATGGTGCGCGACATCGCCAACCGGGTGATGGAGTTGCCGTCCGAACTGGTGGCCAAGGCACAGACGCTTGGTGGCAACAGCTGGACCATGGTCTTGCGGCTGGTGCTGCCGCAAGTCATGCCGCGCCTCATCACTTGCGTGCGGCTGGCGCTCGGGCCGGCCTGGCTGTTCCTGATCGCCGCCGAAGCCATCGCCTCGACCGAAGGGCTGGGTTACCGCATCTTCCTCGTCCGCCGCTATCTCTCGATGGACGTCATCCTGCCCTATGTCGCCTGGATCACGCTGCTTGCCGTCATCACCGATTGGCTGCTGGTGCGGCTGTCGCGGGCGGTCTCCCCTTGGGCGCATCCCGTGGAGGCCAGATGAGCCGCATCGTCGTCCATGGGCTGGAAAAGAGCTACGGCGATGCCCGCGTGCTCGAGCGGGTCAACGTCACTGCCGAAGCCGGCGAATTCCTGTCGCTGGTCGGCGCCAGCGGCTGCGGAAAATCGACGTTCCTGCGCATCCTGCTCGGCCAGGAGCAGCAGAGCAGTGGCGTCGTCATCGTCGGCGATGGCCCGATCGTCCCAGAGCCGACGCCGCAGCGTGGCATCGTCTTTCAGCGCTATTCGGTGTTTCCCCATCTGACCGCCATCCAGAACCTGCAGCTGGTCGAAGACTTTCGCTCGGGCGGGCCGTTTGGCCGCGTCTTCGGCGCCAGGCGCGCAAACGCCAGGCAAGAGGCCGAGACCATGCTGGAACGGGTCGGGCTTGCCCATGCGCGCGACCTGTATCCGGCATCGCTCTCCGGCGGCATGCAGCAGCGGCTTGCGATTGCGCAGACCTTGCTCGGCCGGCCGCAGATACTGCTTCTCGACGAACCGTTCGGTGCGCTCGATCCGGGCATCCGCGTCGAGATGCACGAGCTGCTCACCGAGCTCTGGACCGAGCACGGCATGACGGTGGTGATGGTCACCCACGATATCGGCGAGGCCTTCAAGCTCGGCACCCGCGTGCTGGTCTTCGACAAGGTGCGCCACGATCCGCAGTTTCCGTCGGCTTATGGCGCGACGATCACCTACGACTTGAGGCTCGATCGCAAGACCCGGGCTTCCTCTCATCACTTGGCCAAGGTGGCCGCGATGGTCGGGACGACCCGGCCGGATACAGCAATGGCGACGACGGCGTCGTAACGGAGACCGTGTATGTTCAGAAATATCCCCGAACGCAGCCACCGCCGGGCAGGGCTCGTCGCTCGGGAGGCAAGGGAACGCTTCCACCACCCGGATTTCGATGCCCGCGGAACGCAGGGCTGGAAGTCGATCGAGGCCGAGGGAAAGCTGCCGGAAAGCGGCTGGCGCAAGGAGCAGCAATGGGCGCTCGACATGGGCCTGCCGGGATCGGAGTCGATCGTCGACAAGTCGATCCCGACATTCGCGCGCGGCGAGCTGCCGCATTTCGCCGGCATCAACACCTTTCTCAAGGCGCCCTATGTCGAGAACGTCCGCGACGTCGGCAAATATGATGCCGCCGTCATCGGCATTCCTTTCGACAGCGGCACCACCTACCGGCCGGGGACCCGCTTCGGCCCGCAAGGCATTCGTCGCATCTCGGCGCTCTACACGCCATACAACTACGAGCTCGGTGTCGACCTGCGCGAGCAGATGACGCTGTGCGATGCCGGCGACGTCTTCACCATTCCCGCCAATCTCGAAAAGAGTTTTGACCAGATCACCAAGGGCGTCAGCCATGTCGCCTCGTCCGGCGCGCTGCCGATCATGCTTGGCGGCGACCATTCGATTGGATTTCCCTGCGTGCGCGGCATCGCCGACGTGACCTCGAAACGCATCGGCATCATCCATTTCGACCGCCATATCGACATCCAGGAAAAGGATCTCGACGAGCGCATGCACACCACGCCCTGGTACTGGGCGACCAACCTGCCGAATGTCTCGGCGACCAATCTCGTGCAGCTCGGCATCGGCGGCTGGCAGGTTCCCCGCTACGGCGTCGCCGAAGCGAGGAAACGCGGCACCAACGTGCTCACCATTGCCGACATCGAGCAGATGGGGCTTGAGAAGGCGGCGGAAATCGCGCTCGAGCTCGCATGGAAAGACACCGACGCCGTCTACATCTCCTTCGACGTCGACAGCCTCGACTGCGGCTTCGTGCCGGGCACGGGCTGGCCTGAGCCGGGCGGCTTCCTGCCGCGCGAGGCGCTCAAGCTGCTTGGGCTGGTGACGGCGCCGGGCATTTGCGGGCTGGAAGTGGTCGAGGTTTCGCCGCCCTACGACACGTCGGACATCACAGCGCTGTTCGGCGTGCGGGTCGTCGTCGAGGCGCTCGGCTCGATGGTCGCTCACGGCAATCTCGGCAAGCATAAATCGATCATCGACAAACCGGTGAGTTTTTGACCATGCACGACGATCACCACCACCACAGTCACGACCATGGCGACGGCCACCATCACCACGACCATCCGCACGCGCTCGGCCACAACGGGCCCGCGGGCAAGCCGCTGCAATGGCAGACGCCGCACCTGCCGGACCAGGCTCACGAGCCGCCGGCCGATCCAGCGACGGTCGACCTCGATCTTGTCGAATCCGCTTTCCTCGAAGGCTTTGCGCGGGCGCCGGACCCGTCCAGCTTTCTACGTCTGGCCGGCATACCGTTTGTCGGTGAGAGGGCGGACGGCGTGCGGCTTCATCTGCTGCGCGTCGAGACCGAGGATCTGGTCGATGTCGGCGCGGTCATGCCGCTCGTCGGCGGCACCGGCGTCGCCTATCACCCGTTGCCGGCGCGCCTGACATCGCACCGCCGCCGCCTCGCTTTCATCTATCACGATGGCAGTGAGCAAAAGCCTCTCGGCTTCGCCGCGGCGCGCGCTCTCGCGGACCGTTCCGCCGCTTCGCAATTCACCGTTCCCGGGCACTGAAACCAGAACCCGTCACTCTCATCGAACAGGTACAACCATGAAAACATTCGCAGGCATGAAAACACTAGCAAGACTTGGCACACTTTCAGCTATGGCCGCCCTCACACCGTCGCTGGCGTTTGCCCATAGCGGCGGCCTTCACGTCCACGGCCTTTTCGCCGGCCTCGAACACCCGCTCCTCGGCATGGATCATCTGCTCGCCATGGTCGCGGTCGGCATGATTGGCGCCCGCGCCGGCGGGCGCAGCATTGCCCTTGTGCCGCTGTTCTTTGTCTCGGCGATGGTCGCCGGAGCCTTGCTCGGCATGGCCGGCATCGGCCTGCCTTCCCTTGAAACCGGCATCGCGCTGTCGCTTGTCGTCTTCGGCGCCATGATCGGCCTTGCCAGACCTCTGCCGCTTGCTGCCGCGGCTGCACTGACGGCCTTGTTCGGCCTCTTCCACGGCAATGCCCACGGCCTCGAAATTCCCGAGAGCGCCGGCGGCATCGCCTACGCTGCGGGCTTCGTGCTCGGCACATCGATGCTGCATGCGATCGGGGTCTTGTCCGTCCTCACGCTCGCCCGTTGGCCGACGACGGTCCGCACCGCGGGTGTCGCCACCTCGCTGGCTGGAATGGCGATGGCGGTCCAAGCCTTCTGAGTAAGGGACCTCTTCCGAGTGAAGCAACCGGCGCGCGGTGGGCAAACAGAACTGGAAAGCAGATGAGCCAGAGATGGTTGACGAGGCTGCGGCGCATTCGGGACATGCTGCACCAGATCCTGAAAACCCGTGCCGAACGGCTTTGAGGGGCGCGTCTTTCGCGTCCCTCCGGAATGACCGTCAGAACTCGAGCGCCTGCCTGAGTGCCGGACCGCTCCTGACGCGGAGATCGAGGTCGGCCTCGATATGGTCGATGTGGTGCAGCATCAGTGCGCTGGCGCGTTCGGAATTGCCATTTTCCAGCGCCTCGAGGATGTTCATGTGCTCGCTGTGGCCACAGCTCGAGACGCCCGAGCGGCCATAAAGCGCGATCACCAGCGATGAACGCGCCACCAGCTCCTCCATGAAACGCTGGAGGATGACGTTTCCCGCGACCGACGCCAGCAGCAGGTGAAAATCGCCCGAGGCCTTGATCTCCGACCGTCTTGCGCTTGGTCCGCGTTCGGCAATGAAGCGGCCCTCTTCATCGAGCTGGGCCTTGAAGGCAACGACATGCGCCGGCGTCATGCGCCCAACCGCGGCGATCGCGATGCCGGGCTCGATCAGCCGACGCGAAGCAAAAACCTGGCGCGCTTCCTCCGGCGACGGATTGGCGACGAAGGCGCCGCGATTGCGCTCGGTCCGCACCAACCCTTCGAAGGAGAGCATTTGCAGCGCCGCGCGCGCCACGGTGCGGCTGACGTCGAACAGAGTGCCGACCTCGCCTTCGGACAGCTTGGTTCCGGGCGCCAGCCGGCGATCGACGATCGCGTCGCGCAACTGGTCGCGGATCGCTTGGGCGCGGTCCTCGTTGGCATTGTCGACAGCAGGGAAAGTCTGGTCGGCTATATTCATGATGGTAGTCCCTGCACCTTTCTACCCTGAATCGGGTCGCGTGCACGAGGGCCAAAGTGAATACGATCCCAAAAAAGATTGCATACGATTTTTGCGGGAATCGCCCGCTATCGCCTATAATTTGTGCATTGCACAAGCATGCCGTTTCGGCAGCCAGCCGGATGCAATCCTGATTTTCCTAAGCTTTCAATCGCTTGAGGCCGATGTGGGGCAATTGGCATGCATGATGCTTTGCTTAAGTTGATTTAGAGAGGAAGCCGGATGTCCAAAGCCGCCGAAATCGACATCGTGTCCGTTTCGAAAATCTATGGCGCAACGACTGCCGTCGAAGACATCAGCTTGAAAATTCCCGCGGGAACCTATTGCTGCCTGCTCGGCCCGTCCGGCTGCGGCAAGACGTCGACGCTGCGCATGATTGCCGGGCACGAGAGCATATCCAGCGGCGACGTGCGGCTCGGCAATATTGTGGTCACCGACCTGCCGCCGGCCCGGCGCGGCACCGCCATGATGTTCCAGTCCTACGCGCTGTTTCCGCATCTCGACCTGATCGACAATGTTGCGTTCAGCCTCAAGATGAAGGGTGTCGGCAAGGAGGAGCGCCGCGCCAAGGCGCTCGCCATGCTGAAGCTGATGCAGATGGAAGCCTATGCCGGCCGCCGCCCGGCGCAGCTTTCGGGCGGACAGCAGCAGCGCGTCGCTCTGGCCCGCGCGCTCATCACCGACCCCGAGGCGCTGCTGCTCGACGAGCCGCTCTCTGCACTCGATCCGTTCCTGAAGATCCGGATGCGGGCCGAACTGAAAAAGCTGCAAACGTCGCTCGGCATCACCTTCGTTCACGTCACCCATAGCCAGGAAGAGGCGATGGCGCTCGCCGACCTGATCGTGGTGATGAACGACGGCCGCATCGAGCAGGCGGCGCATCCGCGCATCGTCTTCGAGCGGCCGGCCACCGCCTTCGTCGCCCGTTTCATGGGCGATCACAACGTCGTCTCCGGCCGCGTCAGCGGCAGTCGCAACGGCATGGTTGTCTTCGATGTGCCGGGTGGCGCCTCGCTTGCGGCCAGCGGGCAGGGCAGGGCGATCGGCGAGCCGATCGATATCGCCATTCGCACCGATCATGTGCGGATCGGCGACCCGCCTGCCGCGGGGCTGGGTTTCACCGGCATCGCCTCCAATATCGAGTACCGCGGCTCGACCGTGAAGCTCTCGGTCAATGGCGCCGGCATCGAGGATTTCACGGTGATCGTCGACGACACCAGTTTCTTCGCCAAGCCGGTTGCCGTCGGCGACGCCGTGCCGATCGCCTGGGACGCCGAGGACGCGATCGTCCTTGGCCGTCTCGATTCCTGAACCAGAACAACCAATCAAAAAAGGGGAACTGACATGACCAACACCACTGACAAGAAGACAGGAATTTCCCGCCGCTCGCTGCTCAAGACAGGTGCCGCCGCCGTCGGTTTTGCAGCCGGCTCCGGCGTCATCACCGGCTTCCCGACGATCTGGGCGCAGAACCCGATCACGCTGCGCCAGTTTGGCACCGGCGTGTCCAACCTCAACGCCATCGCCGACAAGTGCAAGGCCGACCTCGGCATCACGCTGGAGATGACGGCGACCGATTCCGACGCGGCCGCCCAGCGCGCGGTGACCCAGCCGGACAGCTACGACATCGCCGACATCGAATACTGGATTGCCAAGAAGGTGTATCCCTCCGGCGTGATGCAGCCGATGGATGTCAAGAAGCTGAAATATTACGACAAGATCGTGCCGCTTTTCATCACCGGCAAGCTGACGCCCGACAGCGTCATCGCGCAAGGCACCGCGCCGCACACCGTCGGCTTCGTCGAGGCACAGGACGCCAAGACCTTCGCCAAGGAACCGACCCAGTGGATGACGATGGTTCCGACCATCTACAATGCCGACACGCTCGGCATCCGCCCCGACCTTGTCGGTCGCGACATCACCACCTGGGCCGACATCATGGATCCGGCCTTCAAGGGCAAGGCCGCCATCCTCAACATCCCGTCGATCGGCATCATGGATGCGGCGATGATCATGGAAGCCATGGGCAACATCAAATATGCCGACAAGGGCAACATGACCAAGGAGGAGATCGATCAGACGATCGACTTCCTGATCAAGGCCAAGCAGGACGGCCAGTTCCGCGCGTTCTGGAAATCGTTCGACGAGAGCGTCAACCTTATGGCTTCAGGCGAAGTGGTCATCCAGTCGATGTGGTCGCCTGCGGTCGCTGCGGTCCGCTCCAAGGGCATCGCCTGCAAATACCAGCCGCTCAAGGAAGGCTATCGCTCCTGGGGCGGCGGCCTTGGCCTGGCAGCGCATCTCGAGGGCGCCCAACTCGACGCCGCCTACGAGTATATCAACTGGTACCTGTCCGGCTGGGTTGGCGCCTATCTCAACCGCCAAGGCTATTACTCGGCCGCCATGGATACGGCCAAGCAGTTCATGTCCGAGGACGAATGGGGCTACTGGGTCGACGGCAAGGCCGCCAAGGGCGATATCATGGCGCCGGACGGCAAGGTCATGGAAAAGGCGGGCGCCGTGCGCGACGGCGGCTCCTTCGTCGAGCGCATGGGCAAGGTCGCCTGCTGGAACTCGGTCATGGACGAGGACCGCTACATGGTGAAGCGCTGGAACGAATTCATCGCTGCTTGATGCAAGGCTGAGATGTTGCATTCCTTCGCGCCCCCCTCTGTCCTGCCGGACATCTCCCCCACTTGGGGGGAGATCGGCCGTCGCCGCTGCTTTCGCCAATCTCCAACTTCGCAAGAAGAGGCGCCAACAGCGAAGCTGCCAATCTCCCCCCAAGTGGGGGAGATGTCCGGCAGGACAGAGGGGGGCGCGAAGGATCACAGCTTGCCAGATTGTCGCCCCTCCGCGACACGCCCGGGCTGTTCCAGATGACCGTGGTCCTCAACCAGCCTGTAGCCACCACCGCCGCAAACCCCGCCAGACGCCGCCGGCTCTCGATCGGCACCCTCGCCCCCTATCTCCAGGCGACGCCGCTGGCGCTGATCCTCGGCGCATTCCTTCTGCTGCCGATCCTGATGATCGCCGTGGTCTCCTTCTGGGACTATGATTTCGCGGCGATGTATCCGGATTTCCTGACCACCAACTACGCCGACACGCTCGGCTCGTGGGTCACCTGGAAAACCTATCTGAACACGCTGAAATATGCCGCCATCGTCTGGGCGCTGACGCTGTTGATCGGCTTCTGGGTCGCCTATTTCCTCGCCTTCCATATCAGGACCACGGCCATGCAGATGGTGCTGTTCCTTGTCTGCACGGTGCCGTTCCTGACCTCCAACATCATCCGCATGATCTCGTGGATTCCGGTGCTTGGCCGCAATGGCCTGGTCAACTCGACGCTGGTGCAGATGGGGCTGATCCCGAAACCGATCGAATGGCTGCTCTATTCCGAATTCGCCGTGGTGCTGGCCATGGTGCATCTTTACACGCTGTTCATGGTGACGCCGATCTTCAACACGCTGATGCGCATCGACAAGTCGCTGATCGAGGCCGCGCGCGACGCCGGCGCTTCCGGCTGGCAGGTCCTTTGGAACGTCATCATTCCGCTCGCCAAGCCCGGCATGGCGATCGGCACCATCTTCGTCGTCACGCTGGTGATGGCCGACTTTTCGACCGTGCAGGTGATGTCCGGCGGGCAGAGCGCCTCCGTCGCGCTGATGATGAAGAACCAGATGTCGCTGCTGCAATACCCGGCGGCCGCCGCCAACGCGGTCGTGCTCCTGGTGCTGGTGCTGCTGATGGTCGCGGGCATCCTGCGCATCGTCGACATCCGCAAGGAGCTGTGAAGCGATGAGCCAGGACAAGCGCTCCCTCGAATTCTACGTGCTGGCAGCCTTCTTCGCTATTTTCGTGCTGTTTCTCTACGGCCCGCTTTCGGCGATTCTCATTCTTTCGTTTCAGGGCGAGAATGGCGGGCTGACCTTTCCGCTGAACGGCGTTTCGCTGCACTGGTTCGCCAATCTGTTCGAGCGCCAGGCGGTCGGCGATTTCGGCGGCAGCTTCAAACGGTCCTTCATCCTTGGCCTGATGGTGATGATCGTGACCGTTATCGTGTCGCTGCTTGCCGGTCTTGCCTTCCGCCAAAAGTTTCGCGGCGCCACCGCATTGTTCTATCTGGCCGTTGCCAGCCTCGTCGTGCCGTCGATCATCATCAGCCTCGGCATTGGCGTCGTCTTCCAGCAGATCGGCTTTCGCCCCGCCTGGTACACGTCCGCCTTCGGGGCGCACCTGACCTGGACCTTGCCTTTCGGCGTGCTGATCATGTTCGCCGTCTTCAACCGGTTCTCGCCGGCCTATGAGGAGGCCGCGCGCGACCTCGGAGCATCGTCCTGGCAGACCTTCGCGCATGTCGTCCTGCCGATGATCGCGCCCAGCCTGATCGGTGTCGGCCTGTTCGGCTTCACCCTGTCTTATGACGAGTTCGCCCGCACGCTGATGACCTCGGGCACGTTCAACACGCTGCCGCTCGAGATTTACGGCATGACGACGAATGTGACGACGCCGGTGCTTTATGCGCTGGGCACCGTGACGACCGTATTTTCCTTCCTGGTGATCCTGCTGACGCTCGGCGCAATCGTCTATGTCGGCCGTCGCCGGGCACGTATTTGAGAACCGCAGTGCAGATCCTCGTTGTCAATCCAAACACCACCGCCAGCATGACCGAAACCATTGCAGCGGCGGCGCGGCTCGTCGCCGGCGCCGGTACGGAAATCGTCGCCGTCACCTCGTCGATGGGTCCGGTTTCGATCGAAGGCTATTATGACGAGGCGCTTGCCGTGCCCGGCCTGCTGGTCGAGATCGCCGCTGGCGAGCACTCGGGCGCGCAGGCTGCGATCGTCGCCTGTTTCGACGACACCGGCCTCGATGCCGCGCGCGCCATGGCCAACATCCCGGTCATCGGTATCTGCGAGGCAGCGCTCAGCACGGCCTCGTTCATCGCCCAGCGCTTCACCGTCGTCACCACGACCGAGCGCTCGCGCGTGCCCGTCGAAGGGCTGGTGCAGCGCTATGGCATGGCCGGGCGGGCACGCGTGCGCGCCGCGGACATTCCGGTTCTTGCGCTCGATGACCCGGCATCGGACGCGATCCTGAAACTGCGCGGCGAGATCGCGCGCGCGCTCGAGGAGGACCGCGCCGAGGCGATCGTGCTCGGCTGTGCCGGCATGGCCGATCTCGCGGCCGCGCTACAGCGGGAATTCGGCGTTCCGGTCATCGACGGCGTCGGCGCCGCGGTCAAGCAGGCCGAGGCCTTGATCGCGCTTGGCCTGTCGACATCCAAGCGCGGCGCCTATGCAAGCCCACTGTCAAAGCCTTATCGTGGTGCATTGAAATCCTTCGCCCCCGGTATAGTTGCCGCCGAGTGATCGCAATGCGCCGAACGATCAGAACGCTCGCACTTGAAGAAGTGGAAACGCTTGTCGACTGGGCGGCAGCAGAGGGCTGGAATCCCGGCCTCGGCGATGCCGCAGCGTTCCACGCGGCGGATCCAGAAGGCTTCATTGGCGCCTTCGTCGATGGCGAGATGGCGGCCGGTATTTCGGCCGTGGCCTATGGCGACGATTTCGGCTTCATCGGCCTCTACATCTGTCGGCCCGACAGGCGTGGAGAGGGCCATGGCAAGGCGGTCTGGGATGCCGGCACGGCGCGGCTCGGCAACCGCACGATCGGCCTCGATGGTGTCGTCGAACAGCAGGCCAACTACTGCAGCACGGGCTTTGCGCCGGTCTACCGGACGATCCGGTTTGTCGGATCGCCGGATGTTCCGGCAGCCGCCGACAGTGGTATTCGCGCCATAGGCCCGGAACTCTTGGCCGACGTCGTGGACTACGACAGCCGGTTCTTTCCCGCTCCGAGGCGATCCTTCCTGGAACACTGGCTGCGCCCGCCGCATATGGCGCTTGCGATCGTCAGGGATGGCGCGATCGAAGGATACGGCGTCGCGCGCCGGTGCCGGGACGGCTGCAAGATCGGTCCGCTTTTTTCCAACAGCCTGGACGCGGCAAGTCGCCTCTTCGCCGCACTCGCCAATGCTTCCGGAGCCGGAAATATCCATCTCGACGTTCCCGAGACCAGCGGGCAATTTGCAGCTTTGCTGTCGTCCGCCGGTCTTCAACCGGGCTTCGAAACCGCTCGAATGTACAAGGGAAAAGCGCCGCAGCTCATGCAGTCCGGGGTCTTTGCGATAACGACCTTGGAGCTTGGTTGAGGCGGAGGAAGTCGACTTGTAGCGCACAAAGTCGGTTGCCCGCTGCGCGCAATTTCAGTCGGCATCAAATAGCTGCTTTGCTGTAGACGCCTTCGCCAAAATCCTTTCATCGGAACATGACGACTTCTCTTGGGCCGCCTAGCGCAACGAAATGCGCCGGCAGCGGGAAGCACAGAGGCGGAAGGCGGCTTAGTCAACCAATCGCCTTCAGGGGAACAGCTCTTTAGTGAAGCTGTAGACGTATCGATATGGGCCAATTCGCTGAGCCCGCCGGGCAAGGCCGAAATCGCCCGAAATTTTGAATGATGCTGCGGCGCCGACAATTGCCGCTGATACCAGTGGCATCCCTATCGGATCTACATATGATGCAAGAAGTGCCCCAAACGCTGTGTTTGGTTTCAGGTCAAGCGATACTTTGACGTTAGTCAGCCTGATCGGGAAAGGCAGTTCTTTCGCAACCTTCAAGACATCCGCGCAATGCCCATCCAAGATGCTAACCTGTTTGGTGAGCTC
Organism: Mesorhizobium sp. M6A.T.Cr.TU.016.01.1.1; assembly: GCF_003952585.1. Lineage (NCBI taxonomy): Bacteria > Pseudomonadati > Pseudomonadota > Alphaproteobacteria > Hyphomicrobiales > Phyllobacteriaceae > Mesorhizobium > Mesorhizobium sp. M6A.T.Cr.TU.016.01.1.1. Next base: position 844,441 of record NZ_CP034452.1, on the reverse strand, counting down.
CTCTTGCTGGTTTTCGGCTTTGACGATCTGCGCCGCCATCACCTCAATAGTTTCGCGCAGCGTAAATAGCTCGTCCGCTCGTTTCGCTCTAAAATCCAAAATGTCTGCCAGTGGCACCGTCTTATCAGGTACGGGTATTGCGCGGTGCAGGGTAAAGCTGGTGCCGTTCCCCTCGGTGAGAACTTGGTTGCGGACCAGGAATGAATTTTCCCCCTGTGAGAGAGCCCAGTTGCCCGGCTCTTTAGCGTCAAGGTCTCGCCATGCTTGGACTTGGCTCCTCAACATAATGCCAGCGCCGTCGCCGTTAAACCGGAACTCCGGTCGTGACAGGACACCTATGCTCTCCAAGAAACTAGCATCGGGGTCTGATTGAAAGTAGATGGCGTTGTTTGCCGGCCACGCAAGTTTGTCCCAGAACAAGAGAGCGTACCGCAACTCCTGTGGGTCAAGCTGGCTCGATCGGACGAAGACAGACCTTCCATCGATCTCGATTGGAGGGGACACTACAAGTCCGCGCTTTGGTCTCCCAAAGAAAGGATCACTCTCACGCCGCCTCTTAGCTTCACCCATCGCTCACTGCCCCCCTCTAAAATGATGAAAAGTAGATCAGGTTAGATGGCTCTCGGCAAGAAAATCGGCGGACGCTCAAGCCGTCTCCCAGAAATCCTGCGGCGAGCCAAGCCGCAGGTCTTCCTCGCGGCGCAGGTGCTTCACACGGCCGATCAGTCCTGGCTAAGTGATGCTGGCGAATGCCATCCGATCTTGCACGCTACCGTCGACTAACCTGCCTCATCCAGCCGGTCGCGCAGGATGCTTAGGGGAAGCAGCATGTTTGGCGCATGCCGCATCAGACCGTGGAGCGGGATCGGCGACGGCGGCGCAAACGGCAGCGGCAAATCCTGCGGCTTCGCGCCGTCAGCCCAATCCGCAAGCACCTTGCCCATGCTTGTCGTCATGGCGATGCCGCGCCCGTTGCAGGCAAAGCCGGCGATCAGGCCGGGCCCGAGATCGACGAGGCGCGGCAGGAAATCGGGCTCGACCGCAGCCATCCCCGACCAGCTATGTTCACGCGGCGGGATCTCCGGGAGGTCGAGGTGTTTTGCCAGCCGCCGCCAGATCGCTCGCGGCACTCGGGCATCGGCGCCCGGACCAAAACTATGCATGCCGCCGGATATCAGCCTGTTTTCGCCATCGAAGCGGAAGGTGAAAAGATTGCGCCTGGTGTCGCCGACGCCTTGCCCGCCGGGAAGCAGGCGGGTGCGTATTTCGCGCGGCAGTGGGGCCGTCGCGATCTGGAAGATTTTCAGTGGGAAATAGGTTCGCTCAAGCGTGCGGTGCAGCGGCCCGCCATAGGCGTTGGTGGCAATCAGCACCTTTCCGGCGCGCACCGAGCCCGACGTCGTCTTCAAGACCCAGCCATCCCCAATGCGATCGATCGACGTGACACGCGTATGCTCGAAGAGGCGCGCGCCGGCGTTTTCCGCCGCATCGGCGAGCCCGCGCGCATATTCGACCGGATTGAGGACGCCGCCCGAACGGTCCATCCAGCCGCCGACATAACCGCGAACGCCGGTTAGCTCTTCGACCGCCCGCCTGTCCAGCGCAACAGTCGGTCTTCCGAGCCTTGCCCATTGCTCGGCGCGCGATCTGGTTTTTTCGAGAGCAGCCTGCGAATGGGCTGGCTGTATCCATCCGCTCTGGACGGCATCGCATTCGATGCCGTGCCGCTTGATCAGGTCGAAGACGAGGTCGGCGCTGCCGGCCGCGAAATCGACAAGGCGGTCGCCGCGTTCTGGTCCGAGCTGGGCAATGATATCGTCGGGGTCCCTTTTCGCGAAGTTCGGCACCACGAAGCCGGCATTCCTGCCGGTTGCGCCCCAGGCGACGATTTCCGCTTCGAGGACGGCGACCGAGATGCCTTTCTCGGCGCTGTGCAGCGCGGTTGAAAGGCCTGAGAAACCGCCGCCGACAATTGCCAGATCGACATCGAGTGCGCCTTCGAGCGCGGACCTGTCGCGGCGGTTGCGGCTGACGGCATGCCAAAGGGAAACGCCGGGTGACGCGGCAACGTCGATCATGACTTGGCAATGCTCTCGCCCGGAGCCTCTTTCGCGCGCTTGCCGAATCCTGCACGCCGCGGCCTGTCGCCAAACAAGCCGTTCGGCCTGACCAGAAGGATGACGCACAGCATCACGCCGATGGCGACGATCTGCAGCGAGGCGGCGCGGGCCTGCTGTTCCGGCGAGAACAACACGCTCGTCAAGGCTCCCGATCCGGCCCATATCGCCCAGACCAGGATGCTGCCGATGACGGCGCCGAGGTTGCTGCCCGAGCCGCCGACGATCAGCATCACCCAGACCTGGAAAGTCAGCGCCGGCAAATAATTGTCCGGAGCGATGAAGCCGGTGAAATGCGCCTGCAACGCGCCTGCCAGTGCCATGATGGCGCCGCCGACGGCAAAGGCCTGGACGCGGTAGAAACGAGCGCTTTTCCCCAGGGATATCGCGGCCCGCTCATCCTCGCGAAGCGCCTTCAACACGCGCCCCCATGGGCTGCGCGACAGATGCTCCAGCGCGAGATAGACGATCAGCGTCGCCACCGAGACGACGGCTAGGTTCGACAGGTTGAACAGCAACGGCGTCTCGGCGAGGCTGCCGAAAGGACGCGGAATGAAGCCGATGCCGAACGGGCCGCCGGTCAGTTTTTGGGCGTTGAGCGCCACCAGCTGCACGACGACGGCGACGCCGAAGGTGGTGATCGCCAGATAATCCGATCTGAGGCGCAGCGTGGCGATGCCGGTGATGGCGGCGGCGATGCCGCCCACCAGCATGGCGCCGAGCCAGCCGACAAGAATAGGCAGGTCGAAGCCGCCCAGACGCGCGGCATCGTCGGGCGTGGTCAGCAGTGCCGACGTGTAGGCACCGATGGCGACGAAGCCGGCGAGCCCGACATTGAAAAGCCCCGTCAGCCCCCATTGCAGGTTGAGCCCCAGCGTGACGAGCGAAAAGATCAGCGCGGTGGTCAGGAAGAAAGCGCCATAGCCGAGCAGATCCATCAGCGTTCCCTCACTCCGAAAAGGCCGATAGGCCGCACGAACAGCACGGTCATCAGGATGATGAAAGAGACGGCCGCCCGCCATTCGGCGCCGATCAACTGCACTGCGCCGGCTTCGGCGAGACCAATGATCAAGCCGCCGAGAACGGCCCCAGGCACGCTGCCGATGCCGCCGAGGATGGCGGCCGCGAACATCGGCAGCAGCATGTCGAAACCCATGAATGGGCGGATCTGTATGAGAATGCCGATCATCACGCCGGCAACGCAGGCAAGTGCCCCGCCGACGATCCAGGTGACACGCACGACCTTGGCGACGTCGATGCCGACAATGCGCGCCAATGCCGCGTTCTGGCTCAGTGCCTGCATCGAGCGGCCGGTCTGGGTGCGGGTCATCAGGAGATGCACGCCGAGCACCAGAACGGCGGTCAGAAGCAGCAGCGCGATCTGGTCGGGGGTGATGCGAATGCCGAAGCCGACCGGCATGGCGATCTGGATGGCCCGGCTGAAATAGGTCGGACGCGAGCTGAAGATAAATTCGAGCAGGCTTCTCAGCGCCATCGAGGCGCCGAAGCTTGCCATCACCACGATGATCGCCTGGCCCTTGGCCCGCAGCCGCGCGAAAAGCACCAGGTCGAGCAGCAGCGCCAGCAGGCCGGTGATCGCCATGCCGAGCACCACCGCGGCGATCAGCGGCCAGCCGAAGGAGAGCGGAGCGATCGGCGCGATCTTGCCGAACATCGCGCCGATAGCGCCGACGACGGCGAGCGTCGCATAGGCGCCCCAGGCCATGAAGTCGCCATGCGCAAAGTTCGAGAAGCGCAGGATCGAATAGGTAAGCGTCACGCCGATGGCGCCGAGGCCGATCATCGAACCCGCCAGCAGCCCGTCGACGACAAATTGCAGGTTCATACCGCACTTCCTTTGCCGGAGTGCCGGTCTCTTTCAGCATCGAGGCGGCGCTGACCAAGATAGAGTTCGGCGACCACCGGATCGTTCCAGAGCTCGGAGGCGACGCCCTCGTGCCGGTCTTTGCCTTCGACCAGCACATAGGCGCGGTCGCCGATGGCAAGTGCTGCCTTGGCGTTCTGTTCGACCAAGAGAATGGTGACGCCGGATATGCGTATACCGGCCAGCATCTCGAAGACCATCGCCACGAATTTCGGCGACAGGCCGGCTGACGGCTCGTCGAGCACCAGCACCTTGGGATGGACGATCAATGCCCGGGCCACCGCCAGCATCTGCCGCTGTCCGCCCGACAGGTTCCCGGCGGCGGTCTTGCGCTGACGGGCGAGATCGGGGAAGGCCGCATACATTTCCTCGATGCGGGCAGGGATCTCGCGCGGCTTCAGGATGCCGCAGGCGACCTTCAGATTGTCCTCGACCGACATCAAGGGGAAGATGTTTTCGGTCTGCGGCACGAAGGCAAGGCCGAGGCGGACCATGGTGTGGGCGGGTGCGGCGGTGATATCCTTGCCGTCCAGCAGCACCGTGCCGCCGGTGATCGGGACAAGGCCGGCGATCGCCTTGATCAAGGTCGATTTGCCGGCGCCGTTGGGGCCGAGAACGACGACGATCTCGCCCTTGCCGACGGTGATCGAGGCGCCGCGCACGATCGGCACACCTGGCTCATAGCCGGCTTCGAGATTGCGGACATCGAGAACCCTTTGGCTCATGCCGCGCCTCCGAGATAGGCCTCGATGACGCGCGGGTCGCGTGCCACCTCGTCCGGGCTGCCTTCGCACAGAAGCTGGCCGCTCGCCATGACCAGCACACGGTGGCAGAGCCGCGTCACCATGTCGATATTGTGCTCGATCAGCAGGAAGGTGATGCCGCTTCTGTTGATGTCGCGAATGCGGTCGATGATGACTTCGAGCAGCGTCGCGTTGACGCCGGCCGCCGGCTCATCGAGCAGGATGATCGCCGGGTTGGCCATCATGACGCGGGCGAGCTCGAGCAGCTTGCGCTGGCCGCCGGAAAGCACGCGCGCCGGCTCGTGCGCCAGGCGGGCGAGCGTGACGAGTTCAAGCAATTCGATGGCTCTCGTCTCAGCCGCCCGTTCTTCGGCGGAGACCCGCCGTGGCGTCAGGAAATTGGCGAGCAGTCTTTCTCCGGCCTGCCCCTGCGCGGCCAGCATGACGTTTTCGATCAGCGTCAGATTGGGCAAAGGCCGGGGGATCTGGAACGTGCGGCCGAGTCCGCGGCCGATGCGGTGATGGGCTGCTTCCCCCGACACGAGTATGCCGTTGAGATGGATCTCGCCGCTGGTCGGCAGGATGCTGCCGGCCAGCAGGTCGAACATCGTCGTCTTGCCGGCGCCGTTCGGGCCGATGAGGCCGAGTATTTCACCCGGCCGGACGTCAAACGAGACATTGTTGACCGCGACGAGGCCACCGAAACGTCTGACGACGTTCCTGGCCGTCAGAACCGGCGTGCGGGTCTCCGCCCGCTGTTGTGCGGCTGTGTCACTCATGGAACCCTCTGGCCGAAAGCGATCGTCGCCGCCTTCTGGTTTTGATTTGTGATCACACTTGCTTTGATCACGCTATTCGGCTTTAATTTCTTCCGCAAGCCGAAAACGGCCAAAGACCGGGACTGCCCATGCAGAAGGCCGCCATCGAAAAGAACAATGAAACGATCGCAGCCCAGCTCACGCCGGTCGGCCGCGAGACCGTGCAGGATCGCGTCTATTCGGAGCTGCGCCGGGCCTTGATCGGCGGCCTTTTCGAGCCGAGCCAGGTTCTGACCATCCGCGGCCTCGCCGACGCGCTGGTCACCAGCACCATGCCGGTGCGCGAGGCGCTCGGACGTCTGATCACGGAGAAGGCGCTGGAGGCGCTTCCCAACCGCTCCGTGCGCGTGCCTCCGATCACGCTGGAGCGTATCGACGACCTCTTGCGCGCCCGCTCCCTGATCGAGGGCGAAGCGATCGCACTGGCTGCCACGCGCATGAACCCGCGCCAGATTGCTACGGTCGAGGCCATGCTCGGCGAGTGGGACGAGATGCGGGCGCTGAAGCACAAGAAGGATATCGACCGCGAGGCGACGCTCAACCAGAGCTTCCACTTCGAAATCTACCGCTGCTGCGGTTCCGCCGTGCTGATCCCGATGATCGAGAGCCTTTGGCTGCAATCAGGACCCTGCATCCGCGTCGCCATCTATGCCTTTTCCGACGCCGGCGAGGTCGATACCGCCCACTATCACCGCAGCATCGTCGCAGCGCTTGCGAAGCAGGATGCGCAAGCGGCGCGCGAGGCGCTGGTGGCCGACATCAGCCGGCCTTTCGCCTTCCTGCGCGACAAGCTCCAATCCGCAAGCAAAGAAGGATTGAGGGCATGACGACGCCCGCCATCAGGATCACTGAGGAACGCTCAAAGCTTTCCGTGACGGCGCTGCTGTTGCCTGAAAAGGCGCCCGACAATGCTGCCTTTCTGCTGGCCTATCTCGAGCAGCCACGCGTCGTTGCCGGTATCCATGCGATGTGGACGGGGCCGGAAATCTCCTGCCCGGTTCCATCAGCGGATCTTGAGGGCCAAACCTATGCCAGGCCCCTGCCGGCGGAGAATGCAACGCTGACGCCGCAGCCGGGCGACATCGTGCTATCCTACGTGCCGCCCCGCATGTGGGGCGGCAGTCCGAATGCGATTTTCGACATCGGCCTGTTTTACGGACAGGGCGCGCGCCTGCTGTTCCCGATCGGCTGGCTTGCCGGAAGCGTGGTCGCGCAGGTGCGTCCCGAGGAGCGCGACCGCTTCGCCGCCGCCTGCGGTGTTATCCGCCGCAACGGCGCCTGCGACATCACCTTCACGCGTGTGGAGATTTGAGAGTGCCTGAGAGCGACGACAGTTTCGAACTCTTCGACCTTCGTGTCGAGGCGGTTATCCCCGAGGGCAAGCCGATCTATTGCGGCGCCAAGGCGGGTGACTATTTCGAACTCAAGGGCGAGATGCTGTCGATGCCGGCGGGGCAGGGTTTTTCGATCTATTCGATATCAGCCGTGTTGCCGCTGCTCGCAGCCAAACAGCGCCCAACCCACAAGAATGACTGGATGACCTCGGACGCCGAGATCGCTTGTCCCGATCCCAATTGCGCTAGCCGGCTCAGGATCGTCAGGACGGGCAAGCGGCGGTTCAGCCATGCCGAAACCACGGCGGTGCCGCTGCCGAAGGAGAATGACCAGAGATGACCGTCAAGGCTTTCGAGCTCAGCCCCGGCTATACGATCTCACGCGTCATCCGCGGCGGTTGGCAGCTTGCCGGCGGGCACGGCGCGATCGATCGCGAACAGGCGGTGAGTGACCTGATAGCCACTTTCGATGCCGGCATCAGGACCTATGATTGCGCCGATATCTATACCGGCGTCGAGGAGCTGATCGGCGCGGCGCGGCTGCGGCTCGCCAATGAGCGCGGTCTCGACGCCGCCGCCAAAATGAAGGTTCACACCAAGCTGGTGCCTGACCTGGAAAGGCTTGCAAACATCAGCCGCGACTATATCAGGGGCATCGTCGAGCAGTCGCTGCGGCGGCTGAAGACGGAGCGGCTCGATCTCGTGCAGTTCCACTGGTGGGATTATGCGCTGCCCGGCTATGTCGACGCGATGGGCTGGCTCAATGACCTTCGCCTGGAAGGCAAGGTGCGCAATGTCGGCACCACCAATTTCGATACGCCGCATTTGGCCGAGATCCTGGCCGCCGGGGTGCCGCTGGTCAGTCAGCAGCTGCAATACTCAGTGCTCGACCAGCGGCCGGCCAACAGCCTCGCGGCACTCGCCAAGCAAAACGGCGTCAGTTTCCTCTGCTATGGTTCGGTAGCAGGCGGCTTCCTGAGCGAAAAATGGCTTGATGCTGCCGAGCCGCAGACGCCGCTCGAAAACCGGTCGCTGGTCAAATACAAGCTGATCATCGACGACTTCGGCGGCTGGGAGCTTTTCCAGGAGTTGCTTCGCACATTGAAGGCCGTCGCCGACCGCCATGGCGTCGACATCGCCACCATCGCCAGTGCCTGGGTGCTGGAGCAGCCGCAAGTGGCGGCCGTCATCGTCGGCGCCCGCAACCAGGCGCACGCCCTTGCCAACGCCCGGATTATGGACATCGCGCTCGATGCCGACGACCGGGCGCGGATCGCCGCCGTGATCGCGCAAAGCCGCGGCCCCCTGGGCGATGTCTACACGCTGGAGCGCGACCGTCACGGCCGCCACGGCTCGATCATGCACTACAATTTGAACGCAGGCCGGATATGAGCGCCGCCATGGACGAGAAGTCCTCTCTGCTTTCCCGCGCGAGTGCCGAGGTCGTCGATCTTCACCGCTTTTTCGTCGACTGGTTCGTTGCAGGAAGCGCGGACAGGGCGGATTTCAGCCGCTTCGAACGCGTCATGAACGAAAGTTTCTGCATGGTTGCGCCGGACGGCCAGATCCTCGATCGTGACGCAGTGGTCGACCACGTCAGGGTAAGCCGCGCTACCTGTGATGGCGACTTCACCATTTCGATCGAAGACATCAGGGCCAGCTGGCAGGCCGACGACGCGATCGTCCTCTGCTACGTCGAAACGCAGCAGCGCGCCGGCAAGCACAGCCGCCGTCGCTCGAGTGCCGTTTTCACCACCAGTTCATCGGCGCCCAATGGCGTTGAATGGCGACATCTGCATGAAACCTGGCTGCAGATGCCGGAAGACTGAACAGGCTCAAGACATGAATTGAATCAGTGTCGTGTAACGAAAGGGGAACAACAATGACAAAGACGCTACTTCAGATCACCACCGCGCTGGCTCTGCTGACAGCTGCCGGAGCAGCGCAAGCCGCCGATTGCAAGATCACGGTCGGCCTCGTCATGGAACTGACCGGCCCGGCCGGCGAGTACGGCCAGGCCGGCGCCAAGTCGGTCGAAATGGCCTTCCGCGATATCAATGACGCCGGCGGCGTGCGCGGTTGCGACCTCGCCACCGACACGCGCGACAGCCAGAGCCAGGGCAACATTGCAGTCGACGCCGCGACCCAGCTCGTGCAGGTCAAGAAGGTGCCGGTGATCATCGGCGGCATCATCTCCTCGGTGTCGATCCCGATCCTGACCTCGGTCACCGCTCCGGCCAAGATCGTCCAGGTATCGCCGGCTTCCTCGTCGCCGACGCTGACGGCCCTCGGGCGCGACGGCAAGACCAACGGCATCTTCTTCCGCACCATCACCTCGGATGCGCTGCAGGGCGTCGCCGCGGCCAAATATGCCATCGACAAGGGCTTCAAGAAGCTGTCGGTCATCCACGTCAACAACGACTTCGGCGTCAACATGGTGGCGGAATTCTCGCGCGCCTATAAGGCGCTCGGCGGCACCATCGTCTCCGACACGCCCTACAATGAAAAGCAGTCGAGCTATGCGTCCGAAGTCACGGCGGCAATGGCCGGCGAGCCCGATGGGCTTTATCTCGTCAGCACGCCCGTCGACGGCGCGACCATCGCCCGCACCTGGATTTCGCAGGGCGGCGTCCAGAAATTCCTGCTCAATGACGGCATGAACAGCCCGGACTTCATCGAATCCGTCGGCGCCGATTATTTGAAGGACGCTTATGGCACTTCCTCGGGCACCAGCCCGACCGCATCGACCGAGTATTTCACCAAGAACTACAAGGAATTTTCGGGCATCGAACCGTCGAACCCGGCGGCCGACCGGTCCTATGATGCCGGCGCCATCGTCGGATTGGCAATCGCCATTGCCGGGTCCGAGGATCCGGCCAAGATCAAGGAGGCGATGTACAAGGCGGTCGACCCGGCCGGCACGCCGATCTATGCCGGCAAGGACGAGTTCGCCAAGGCGCTCGGCCTGATCAAGGATGGCAAGCCGATCCGCTACGAAGGCGTCATCGGCCCGGTCGCCTTCGACAAATACGGCGACATCACCGGCCCGTTCCGCCTCTGGAAGATCGTCGACGGCAAGGTGACGACCGACGGCGAGATGACGACGGATGACGTCAACGCCCTGCAGGCGAAGCTTCAGTAAGGCGCCTATATCTGTCCGGCATCATTTCATTGAGGTTGATGCCGGACACCACCGTCCCGACTCGCACGCTCCAGCTAGTATAGCGGCTTGGCCATGTGCCGGGGTGTCGGCCACTCCGTCGTGATCCCGGGCTGCACCGGCCGCTCCAGATAGGTCGACAGAACCACGTAGCTTCGCGTCGAGGTGACGCCGGGCGTTTCGTAAAGCCGCGACAGCAGGCCTTCGAGCGCCCGAGTGTCCTCGGTGCGGACTTTGATCAGCATGCATGTGTCGCCGGCCACCGAATGAATTTCCTCGACTTCGGGGTGCTCGGAAATCGCCATCAGTTCGGGGGTCTTTCCCCAGCCCTTAGTGTCGATGTGCACGAAAGCGAGCAACGGCTTGTGCACTGCCTTGGGATCGATGATCGCCGCGGTGTTGCGAATGGCGCCGCTGCGCCGAAGCCGCTTCACCCGTTCATGGGCTGCCGGCGGCGACAGGCCGACGCGTTCGCCGAGCTCGGCATAGCTGATCGTGGCGTCGTCGACCAGAACGCCTAATATCTTTCGGTCGGTGGCGTCGATGTCGCGGGCGGCAGGCCTGTTCTGCGGAATGCCATCTGTTTCTTCGTCCATAATGAAATTCCTTATTGATACAGAATTTAATACGGCCATTATTGCCATATGTCGAACAGTGATCAAGTCGCAACGTTGACGGCTAGGCCGCCTATCCCGGCGCTCGCCTATCTGCTCACTGGATGCATCGCCGTGATCGGCTCCAACTCGCTGGTTCTTGGTCCGATAGCACCGGCGGTGGCCGCGTCGTTTGCGACAAGCGTGCCGGCCGTCATGATCGCGTCCGCTGCGTTCGGCCTCGGAACATCCGCAAGCGCCTTGTTCCTGGCGCGCTATATCGATCGGCTTGGCGCTCGCTGCATGCTGCAAGGGGCCTTGCTGCTGCTGGCGATAGCGCTTCTCGCCAGCGCCGCCGCGCCGACGGTGACGGCGCTGGTTGCGGCCCAGCTTCTCGCCGGCATCGCCGCCGGTATCGCCATGCCGGCAATCTATGCCAGCGCCGCAGCGATCGCGCCACCTGGCCGCGAAAGCGGAACGATCGGCGTCGTGCTGACCGGCTGGACCCTGAGTATGGTGGCCGGCGTCTCATTGTCGGCGGTGCTTGCCGATCTGCTGCATTGGCGCGCCGTTTTTGCGGCTGTCGCCGTCCTTGCTGGGCTCGCGTTGACCGGGCTTACGCTGACGTCGCTGAGCGACGTCAGGAAAAGCGGCCCGGCGCCGACGCCACTCGGCGCTTTGGCCGTTCCCGGCATCGTGCCGCTTCTGGTCGCCTGCGGCGCCTTCATGACCGCCTTCTACGGTGTCTATGGCTATCTCGGCGATCACCTTCACAACGGCTTGGGACAGCCGGTCAGCGCCAACGGTTTTGCTGCGCTTGCCTATGGCGTGGGCTTCGGCATGGCAGCACTTCTTGACGGCGTGATCGATCGCCTTGGCGCGCGACGCGTCATGCCGTTCGCCTATCTTCTGGTCGCGATCGTCTATGTCGCGCTTGCCGCATCAAGCAGTAGTTTTCACCTGATCATCGCGATGGTGGCGCTCTGGGGCCTTGCCAATCATTTTGGACTGAACGTCCTGGTGATGCGCCTTTCGGCGCTCGACCCGGCGCGGCGCGGCACGATCATGGGCTTGAACAGTGCGGTGACCTATCTCGCGGTATTTGTCGGCACCACGGCTTTCGGACCGCTTTATTCCAGCTTTGGCTTTGCGGCATCGGCCATGGTCGCAGCGCTGCTCGTGCTGGTTGCCGCTTCGGCGGCCGCGTGGCATTCGCCGCGGTAGTCGCGGATTATCGCAAGTTGCCGGTTTTGAGCTACGCGGCGCCGGAGCTTGCGCCTCCCTCCTATCCTTCGATAAATGCAATGAAAGTGCGATAGCATCCGGAAGGACGCGCGGCGCTGTATACCGATATCCGGCTGTGAGCCCGTCTGGACGTGCGATGATCACGACGCTTGAAACCACCGCCGACCCTTCGCCGAAAGAGCTCGCTTTTCTCGGGGAACGGCTCAGCGCGTTCAACGACAGCGACGTCGGTGCGGCCAACAGGAAGGCGCTCGCCGTGTTCGTGCGTGACGAGCACGGTGCGGTTGTCGCCGGCATCTCGGGATACACCGCCTGGGGCTGGCTCTATGTGCAATGGCTCTGGGTTGATGAGCGACTGCGCGGCCAGCACATGGCCGGCAGGATGCTGGACGCAGCCGAACAGGAAGCCGTCGCACGCGGCTGTCACGGCGCCTTGATCGACACGTTCAATCCGAAAGCGGCCAAGGCCTATGAGCGTCAGGGATATCGGCCTTTCGGCGTGCTTCCCGATTTTCCCGTCGGCCGCAGCCGCGTCTTCCTGCAGAAGAAAATTGTTGGCTTAGAGCAAAGATGAGATCAGGTTGGTCATTTTGCCGGTGATGGCTTGGGACAAGGTCGAGGGTTTTGGCGAAGGCCGTACCGGGAGTACGGTCGAGCCGAAGCCCGAAGGATTTGGCCCAAACCGGCCCGGCAAAATGACCAACCTGATCTCATCTTGCTCTAGTTAGCCGGCAAGGCGTCCGCCGCGCATCGGCTGTGGCACACCGGTGGTGGTCGGGAAGCTGATCGGCAGGCCCCTGAGCACGCGAACCGCAAGGAAGGCAAAGCACTCCGCCTCCACTGCGTCGCCCTTCCAGCCGAGCGCCTCCGCCGGCACGGCTTCGACGCCGGCGCGGCTGGCAAGCATGGCCATGATCGTCGGGTTGTGGCGGCCGCCACCGCTGACCACCAGCCGCTTCGGCCGGTGCGGCAGAAGGTCGAGCGCCTTGCCGACGGCTGCGGCGGTGAAGGCCGTGAGCAGTGCGGCGCCATCTTCAGCGTTCATCCCGTCCGCCATGGCCGCGCCGAAATCGAATCGGTCCAGCGATTTTGGATAGGGCTTGGCCAGAAAGGGATGTTGCAAGAGCTTGGCCAGCCGGACTTCGTCGACGGTGCCCGCGCGGGCCAATGCGCCGTCGCGGTCCATTTCGCCAAGCCCTTTCGCCTTGATGAAATCGTTCAACGGCGCATTGGCCGGTCCGGTGTCGAAAGCGACGACATTGTCCTTGCCGTCCCACCATGTGATGTTGGCGACGCCGCCGAGATTGAGCACAGCCGTGTCGCCGCTGGTATCGGCATCGCGCAGCAGCGCGGCATGATAGGCGGCCGACAGCGGCGCGCCTTGCCCGCCGGCGCGCATATCGGCCGAGCGGAAATCATAGGCTACCTTGGTACCCAGGATGGCATGCATCAACTCGCCATCGCCGAGCTGGCGGGTCTGGCCGAGCCGGCCGACTTGCGGGGCGCGATGCAGCACGGTCTGGCCATGGAAGCCGACGACTCCGATATCGGCCATTGTCAGCCCGTAGCTTTCGACCAGGTCCTTGACCGCCGCGGACTGGGCGCGCGTCAGCGCCTCTTCAGCTTCGCGAAAGATCGCCGGCTCCGGTCCGGTGAAATTCCACGCCCTGGCTTGATCCAGCGTCTCCTCCAGCAGGGTCCGGATCGATCTGGGGTAGGGCGCCAGCGTGTAGGTGCCGAAATCCGCGATCCGCTCGCCGTCGGTCTTGATCAGCGCAACATCGATATTACCGTCCAGCACGGTGCCGGTCATCAGGCCGACGGCCCAGATTGGTTCCATAACTATCCTAGGCTCCGTTGACGAGATCGCCGACCGATTGGCGAAGCGCTGCGATCCCGCTGTTGAAATGACGTGTCGGATGGATCCGGTTGGTGAGCAAGGTCCATGCCTTGCCTTTGTCGAAGTCGATCCACAGCCCGGTGCCGGTAAAGCCGGTATGCCCGATCCTCCCGGGGCTGCACAGCCGGCCGCCGGACCAGCCTTCATAGGGCTGCTCCCAGCCATGGGTGCGGGTCGCGGATAAGGGCGTGCGCATCAGCGTGATCGTACGCGCGGATGCGCCGGTCCCGTCCAGCAATCCTTGTGCAAAGTCGAGGATAGACGCCGCCGTTCCGAACAGCCCGGCGTGACCCGCACCTTGCAGCGCCGAGCAATTGTCGTCGTGGACCTCGCCTGAGAGCACGCGATGACGCCAGGTGCAGTCTTCCGTCGCCGCCGTTTGATCCGGCTCAGCGGAGAACGCAAAGCCCGGGCCGGGGTCCATCTCGCGGATGGCCTTTCCCGACACGCGCTCCAGGGCAAAGCCGAGCAGGATAAAATTGATGTCGGAATAGACCGGTTCCCCGGCCTGCCACTCGCGCTGCAGGACGAAGGCGCGCAACAGCTCGGGGTCGCGCCCGTAGGTGTAGATTGGCGCAACGGCGGGAAACGGCGTCTGATGGCCGAGGCACTGGCGAAACGTCACCTTCCGCTCCCAGGCCTTTTCATCATACTGGCGAAGATCTGATAGAACCGAGATCAGCGGTGCGTCGAGATCGATAACGCCTTCTTCCGCCAGCGCCAGGATGCGTGGCGTCGTGAAGATGATTTTGGTCAACGAGGCGAGATCGAACCAGGTCTCGACATGCATCGGCCGCACCTTCGGCACGATTTGAGCCGAGCCGATTGCCCGGACGAAGCGGTCGCCATGCCGATCGACCATGCCGAGCACGCCGCCGGGAATGCGTGAGGCAGCCACCGCCGCTTCGAGAGGGGCGAAGGCGCGGTCGAAGAAGTGGGCGAGGTCGGTCAATGCCAGCCTCCGCTCGAAACTTGGCGCTTTACGACACCCCCCTCTGTCCTGCCGGACATCTCCCCCTCAAGGGGGGAGATTGGCAGTTTTGGCGCCGCCGTCCATTTCTTTCCGCGTTGAAAATTGGCGAAACCTAAGGCGACATCCAATCTCCCCCCTTGAGGGGGAGATGTCCGGCAGGACAGAGGGGGGTGCTGTCCCGCTGCGTCTGGATAATTTTGGGCGACATGCATCACGCTTCCACCCTCGCTCTGTGATCCGGCCCGAACTCATCCCACCTCGCCGGCTCCGGTTCAAATCCCAGCGGCCGCACAAGCGAGGGGACCTGGCGCGTGTCCAGTTCGAAATGCTCGCGCCGCCGGTCGATGGTGGGAACCGCCGCAATGAGCTTCTTCGTGTAGGAATGCTTCGGCTCCGACAACACCGATGTGGCGTCGCCGATCTCGACGATCTGGCCGGCATAGATGACCGCGATGCGGTGGGCGATCCGCTCGACGACAGCCATGTCATGCGAAATGAACAGATAGGCCAGCCCGAACTCGCGCTGCAGGTCGACCAACAGCTCCAGAACCCTGGCCTGCACCGAGACATCGAGCGCGGAGACCGCTTCGTCCAGGACGACGACGGAAGGGTTGAGCATCAGCGCGCGGGCGATGCACAGTCTTTGCCGCTGGCCGCCCGAGAATTCGTGCGGGTATCGTTCAAGACTACTTTCCGGCAGGCCGACGCGTTTCAGCAGCGCGGCCATTTTCTCCCGCGTCTGCGCGTTCACACGGCCGGTGGCGATCACCGGTTCCGCCAGAATGCTGGCGATGCTGAGCCTGGGATTGAGCGAAGCGTAGGGGTTCTGGAACACCATCTGCACTGGCAGGGCGCTCTGCTCGGCGGCAGCCTTCCGCGCGCCGGCCGAGAATGTGCCGCGCGTCGACCGCACAAGCCCCAGGATCGCGCGCGCGGTGGTGGATTTGCCGGAGCCGCTCTCGCCGACGATGGCCAGTGTCTCGCCGGGCATCAGGTCGAAATCGACGCCGTCGACCGCATGCACGGCGCCGCTGGCGCGGCCGAAGAAACCTGATTTGACCGGAAACCGCACCACCAGGCCGTCGACCTTCAGCGCGGGTTCGGTGCCTTTGTCCTGTTCGCGTCGCCCGTCCGAGCGCGTCGCGCGACCGCTGGCGAAATGCGGCACGGCGTGCAGCAGATGCTGCGTGTAGGGGTGCTGCGGATGGTCGAGTATCTGGTTCAACTCGCCCTGCTCGACGGCCTCGCCGCCCTGCATCACCATGATCTTGTCGGCGATGCCGGCGACCAGGCCGATGTCGTGCGTGATGAAGATCATCGACATGCCGGTTTCCCGCTTGAGCTCGGCGAGCAGCGCCATGATCTGCGCCTGCACCGTCACGTCAAGCGCCGTCGTCGGCTCGTCAGCTATGAGCAGGCGCGGATTGCAGGCGAGCGCCATGGCGATCATCACGCGCTGCAGCATCCCGCCCGACAGCTGGTTCGGCGTGTATTCCAGCCGCCGCGCCGCATCCGGAATGCGCACGCGATCGAGCGCATCCTTTGCTGCAGCCGTAGCCTGCCGGCCGGTCAGGCCGCGATGCAGGCGAAACGATTCCTCGATCTGCGTGCCGATGGTCAGCACCGGATTGAGCGAGGTCATCGGCTCCTGGAAAATCATGCCGATCTCGGCGCCGCGGATCTTTGTCAGTTGCGGCTCGGTCGCCGTCAACAGGTCGAAGACGCTGTTGTCGGCCCGTCTCAGCTTGATCGAGCCGCCGGTGATGCGGCCGCCGCCATAGTCGACGAGACGGTTGATCGACAGAGCGGTGACCGACTTGCCCGAGCCGCTTTCGCCGACAATTGCCAATGTCTCGCCGTCGGCGAGGTCGAAACTGACGCCGCGAACGACCTCATTGGCTTCAGGGTTGCGGCCGAAGCCGACGTGCAGGTCGGTGACGGACAGAAGCGGGATCACGCGATCGACCTCCGCATCTTCGGATCGAGGATATCGCGCAAGGCATCGCCAAGCAGGTTGAAGCCCAGGATGCTGACCATGATGGCGAGCCCCGGGAAGATCATCAGCCAGGGGGCTGTTTCCATGAGGTTGCGGCTGTCGCTCAGCATCAGACCGAGCGACGCGGCGGGCGGCTGTGTGCCAAGGCCGAGGAAGCTCAAGCCGGCCTCCGTCAACAATGCCCAGGCCAGCGCCAGGGTTACCTGGACGGTCAACGGCGCCACGAGGTTGAGCAGCAGATGCCGGGTCAGGATGTAGCTTGAGCTGGAGCCGAAGGTGCGCGCGGCGTCGACGAATTCACGCGCCTTGAGCGACAGCGCAGGGCCGCGCACGACGCGCGTGAAGATCGGCGTGTAGACGATGGCGATGGCAACGATGCTGGTCCATGTTCCCGGCCCTGCAACTGTGACGATCAGCAGTGCCAGAAGGATCGCCGGGAACGCCAGCAGCACGTCCATGATGCGCATTAGCAGGCCGTCCCAGCGGCGTCCGAACCACGCTGCCGCCAGCCCGAGGATGGTGCCGGCGAGCGTTGCGAAAGCGACCGAGAAGAACGCCACCGTGAAGGATTGGCCGATCCCGATCATTAGCCGGCTTGCCACATCGCGGCCGAACAGGTCCGTGCCCATCCAGTAGGCGCTGTCGGGCGCATGCAGCCGGTCGACGCGATACTGCATCAGCGGATTGTGCGGCGTCAGTCCCAGCATTCCGAGGATCGCAAGCAGCAGATAGAGCGCGACGATCGCGCCGCCGATCCGGCCGCTGGTATGCGCGAAGATGGCGCGCAGAATACGCATCAGCGCTCCCCCAGCCGGATGCGCGGATCGAGCGCGACATAGGCGAGGTCGACCAGGAGGTTGACGATCATGAAGTTGAAGGCGATGAACAGGACGCTTCCCTGCACCAGCGCATAGTCGCGCTGCAGGATCGCATCCAGGACCATGCGTCCGAGACCCGGCAGCGCGTAGATCTGCTCGACGATGACGGCGCCGCCCAGGAGGTAGCCGAACTCGATGCCGCTCAGCGTGACGACTGGGATCAGCGCATTCGGCAGGGCGTGGCGCCAGATGACGCTGCGGTTGGAGGCGCCCTTGCTGCGGGCCGTCCTGACATAGTCGTCGCTCAGCACGTCGAGCATGGCCGACCGCGAAATGCGGGTTACCGAGGCCGCGAAGGCAAATCCAAGCGTCACCGCGGGCAGCAGCAGCTGGCCCAGATTGCGCAGCGGATCCTGCCACAGGGGCGAAAACGCGCCCATTGCCGGCAGCACGCCAAAGCCGGCGGACAGAGTGTAGATGATCAGCAGGGCAAGAACGAAATTCGGCGTCGACTGACCGATCATCGCGACCACGCGCACGCCGAGATCCGATAGCTTCTCATTGTGCGTGGCGGCGAAAACCCCCGCCGGCATGCCGACCGCAAGCGCGATGATCATCGCCAGCAGCGCGAGCTCGAGCGTGAGCGGGAAGCGCTCAAGGATAACGTCGAGGACCGGCTTGCCATAGGTGACCGAGATGCCCAGATTGCCGTGCAAGAGACCGAGCAGCCAGCGCCAGTACTGGATGAACCAGGGCTGATCGATGCCGAAATAGGCTGCAAGCGCATCACGCTGCGCGGGCGTAAGGAGGCCGGCTTCGGTCCCCAGCATCGCCGTGATCGAGTCGCCCGGAACCATCCGGATCGCCACGAAAACGAGAACGGACACGCCAATCAGGACGAGAGGAAACGTCGCCAGCCGTCGCATCAGATAGTTCACGCGAAGAATACCTCTCGGGCGATAGGTCCGAAGCCGGAGTTGGTTACTGCTGGAGCGTTACCTTGGCGAGGCTGAACAGCGATCCGGTCGGCACCGGCACGAACCCTCCGACATTCTTCTGCTGGGCCGTATAGCTGTACGAGGTGTAGAGCCAGATCCAGGGCGACATCTCGGTGATATGTTTCTCGAAATCGCCAAAGATCACCTTGCGTGCCGCCGGGTCGGTCTCGGTGCGGCCTTTCTGCATCAGTCCGTCGAGCGTGTCGTCGATATAGTTCGCCACCTTCTGCAAGTTTCCGGCCTTGGTCCAGTAGCGATTGTACATCGTGTAGGGATCGGCCCTGCCGCCGTTCAAGGCGATGGCCATGTCGAAGTCGCCCTTCAGCCAGGCATCGACATAGACATTGAGCTCCATCATCTTGATGTCGAGCTTGACGCCGATTTCGGCGAGCTGCGACTGGATGACCTGGGCTTCGGCCGCCGCCGTCGGCGGCTCGCCGGTGGCGCCGATCACGCTCGCCGAAAAGCCGTCGGCATAGCCGGCCTCGGCCATCAGCTTCTTGGCCTTCTCGACGTCGCGCGTGTAGCAGAACAATTGGTTCGGATCGGTCGCCAGAGCAGGGATCGTCAGCGGACCGGTGATCTTGCCTTCGCCAAGCGAGGCGGTGTCCAGCACCTCCTGCCGGTCGATGGCGCAAGAGATGGCTTGACGCACTTTGAGCTCGGTCATCGGCTTGCGTGACGGATTGAGCTGCAGCACGTGATAGGCAAGAACCGGCACGCGGTTCAATTGCAGGCTGGCTTCCTTTGGAACCAGCGTGGCGACAAGCGGGTCGTTGAGCAGCGCGAAATCGACCTGCTTGGTGCGCAGCGCCGCCAGGATCGCCGTCTCGTCCGGAAGCACCGAGATGTCGATGCCGTCGACGCCGGTCGCGCCACCGGCCCAGTCCTTGTTGGCCACAAGCACTTCCTTGGAATTCGGATCCCATTTCTCGAGCTTGAACGGACCCGAGCCGATCGTCGTCGTGCCGATCGACCCGGCGGCGATTTCGCTGGCAGGGACAATGGCTGCGTTGATGTCGCTCATCGCCGTCAGAATCGGAACATCCGGCTGCGACAGGTGAAACACGACGGTGGCCGAATCTGGCGTATCGATGCTGGCGATCGAAAGGAAGTTGGCGCGGGCGGCTGCACTTGTCTTCTCGTCGAGTATCCGTTCGAACGATGCCTTTACATCGGCCGACGTCACCGCCGCGCCGTTCTGGAATTTTGCTTTCGGATTGAGCTTGAAGGTCAGCTCCTTGCCGTCCGCCGAGAACTGCCAGGAATCGGCGATGGCCGGGGTGATCTGCAGGCTGGCGTCGAGCCGCACCAGCGGTTCGTAGATCAGCTCCAGCAGCCGCAGTGACGAAAAGGCCGTCTGCTTGTGCGGATCAAGCCCGGTGGCGTCCTGTGACCAGGCCATACGCAACGTCGCCGCATCCGCCTGCACCGGGACTGCCGCAATGCCGAGCATCGCCGCCAAGGCAATGCCAGGTAGCGTCATGCCGGAAAGCAGTTTCTTGGTAAGGTGCTGTACCATCGTCGTCTCCCATTGTGATCGAACTCGATGCCTTGCAGTTCCCCGGTCCGCTTCAAAGAGACACGCGTCCCCAGAATGTCGGCCCAGTCTATCGGGCCCAGTCTGTCGGCCCAGTATCCATGCGGCTTCACACCGTCTTTTCGCCTATCGCCTTTCGCAGGAACCCTCCGGCAGCGCCAAGCGCCTCGCGCGCCTCTCCGACGCCCGTGCCGGTGATCGTCACCAGTATCGCCAGCTTGACGTCATTGCCGGTCTGGTCGAGTGCTTGTCGTGCCTGTTGCGCCGCGCAACCGGTCGTCTGCATCACCATCCTGACGGCCCTGGCAACGAGCTTCTTGTTGCTGGGATTAAGGTCCACCATAAGGTTCTGATAGCTCTTGCCGATGCGGATCATGCTGGCGGTCGTCAGCATGTTGAGGACGAGCTTTTGCGCCGTTCCCGACTTCAGCCGGGTCGAGCCGGTGAGAACCTCGGGGCCGACAAGCGGAGAGATGGCGATGTCGGCAAGGCCGGCGATGATCGATTTGGCGTTGCAGGAGAGCGCCACGGTCGTCGCTCCCACCTGCCGTGCATAGGTCAAGCCGCCGATGACATAGGGCGTGCGCCCGCTGACCGCGATGCCGACCACCACATCGTCGGCGGTGAGATTGATCTCCTGCAGAGCCTTCATGCCCTGTTTTGGATCATCCTCCGCGCCCTCGGCGGACCGCACCAGCGCATCGGGACCGCCTGCGATCAGGCCCACCACCATGCTCTCGGGCACGCCGAAGGTCGGCGGACACTCCGAGGCATCGAGGACCCCCAGCCGGCCGCTCGTGCCGGCACCCATATAGACAAGCCGCGCACCTTTCTGGAAAGCAGCCACAATCCGGTCTACGGCGGCGGCGATTTCCGGAATGACCTTCTCGATGGCAGCTGGAACGCCTCTGTCCTCGTCATTGATCTTGCGCAGGATATCGATGGTCGGCAGCAGGTCGATATCCATCGTCTTCGGGTTCCGATCCTCGGAAACCAACCGCTCCAGCTCCGACATCAACCCTTGTTCGCTCATCCGCTTGCTTTCAAAGTTCTTGCCGTCGGCAGTAACTAATCTGATGCCGCGCCAAGCGTCGACCAGTGCCAGCGGTTGACATTGGCTTCGTGTCGGCTGTTCCGGTTTCTGCTTTGTTAACTTTCTAGAATTGAATATTCTCAGTGTCAACGGATTATGGAATATAATATTCCTATGTTGGAACGCTATCGGCCGCCAAGAGACTTTTTGGCTAGGATGATGGCACCTGAAACCGCGTCGCCGTCGGCGGGTTTCAGACGCCGGCGGACGTCGGGAGCAAGCCACGGCTCGAGCGGGCTGGACAACCCTCCAAGCAACGTCACCCGTGGCGCGCCTTTTTCGAAAAGCACCCGCACGAAAGTATCGACCTGCTCGGCCGCACCTTGCACGATGCGCCGTCCGACCGGATCTCCCTGGTCGGCGTGGCGGATCACCATGGGTGCGAAAGCCGCATAGTCGGTCGCTGTGGCGCGGTCCATCCAGGCGACCGCCTCGATCGGGTCGTCCTTGAAACGCTGCATGACCTCCGTCAGCAGCGCCGTGCGCTCGTGCCGGCCATCGTGGGCGCGCAAGGCGAGCTGCACGGCCTTCAGCCCAAGGTCGGCGCCGCTTCCCTCGTCGGAGATCGGAAAGCCGTAGCCACCGACGCGCAGGTCGCGCCCGTCGACAAAACCGATGCCGATGGAGCCGGTGCCGGCAATGACAATGGCGCCGTCCTGGCCCGAATGCGCACCAAGGCAGGCGCCGACGCCGTCGCTGACGAAGTCGATGCTGGCAAAGGGATGTGCAATCGCCCGAAACGCCTCCAGCGCACCCTTGCGCCCGATGCCGGCGAGGCCAATTCCTGCCCGGATCCGGGCGATCTCCGCCGGCCCGAAACCCGCCTCCTCGATCGCCGCGTCAAACGCTTTGGCAACGGAGGCCCAGGCCGCGCCGATGCCGAGCCGCGTCGTTGCCGGGCCCGACAAGCCTTGCCCCAGCACCGTTCCCGCTTCGTCTTCGATGCGGGCGCGGCAGCCGGTTCCGCCGCCGTCGACGCCCAGGAAATAATGCGCAGACGCCGCGGCGACACTCATCCACTTATCCGCTCGATCTGGGCGCCGCACAGGCGGAGCTTGCGGTCCAGCTGCTCATAGCCGCGGTCGAGGTGATAGACCCGGTTGATGACTGTCTCGCCTTCGCAGATCAGCGCCGCCAGCACCAGCGAGACGGAGGCGCGCAGATCGGTGGCCATCACCTGCGCGCCCCTCAGCTTCTCGCCTCCGCGCACCAGCGCCATGGTCCCTTGCAGCTTGATATTGGCGCCGAGCCGCATCAGCTCGGGAACATGCATGAAGCGGTTCTCGAAGATCGTCTCGCGCAACAGCGCCGCGCCGTCGGCACAGCACATCAACGCCATGAACTGGGCCTGGAGATCGGTCGGAAAGCCAGGATAGGGTTCCGTCGTAACGTCGACCGCTCTGAGGGGGCCGTCCCTCGATACGATCAGTCCACGGTCGCCGGGCCAGACCTTCACACCCGTGGCCTCGAGCAGCTGCACCACCGATGCCATATGCTCGAGCCGCGCATGGGTCAGCTCGAGCTGGCCGCCGGTGATGGCCGCGGCAATCGCGTAGGTGCCGGCCTCGATCCGGTCCGGGATGATGTCGTGCGTGGCAGCACGCCAGTTGCTGCTGCCCTCGATCAGGATGCGGTGCGTGCCCGCACCTTCGATCCGGGCGCCCATGGCGTTCAGGCAGGCGGCGAGGTCCGCCACCTCCGGTTCGCGCGCCGCATTGAGGATTTCGGTCTCGCCCTTCGCCGCGGTCGCGGCCATCATCGCGGTCTCCGTCGCTCCGACCGACGGCGAGCTCAGCACGATACGCGCGCCTCTCAATCCGCCCGACGCCGACGCAACGATCAGCCCGTTCTCGATGGCAATGTCGGCGCCAAGGGCGGCGAGCGCCGCGACATGCATGTCGACCGGCCGTGCGCCGATCGCGCATCCGCCGGGCAGCGAAACCCTGGCATGGCCGAAGCGGGCAAGCAGCGGGCCGAGAACAAGCACCGTCGCGCGCATGCGCCTCACCGTGTCGTAGGATGTCTCCTTCGAGAGGGCAGCACTTGTATCGATGGTGGCGGCATGGGCTGATCTGGTGATCTCGGCGCCGTGCAGTCTCACCACGCCAAGCATATTTTCCACATCGGTCACATCAGGCAGGTTCGTCAGCTCCAGCGGATAGGGGCTGAGCAGGGCGGCCGCTATCTGCGGCAAAGCTGCGTTCTTGGCGCCGGAGATGGTCACCGCGCCTTGCAGCCTGTGTCCGCCGGCGATCCGCAATTTGTCCATGGCTCTGGAACCTGACCTGATATGTGTACGAGCTTACGCGCTCGCAGGCGATCTTTCATGCCCGAATCTGGGCCGGTCGTATCGGCTCGAGAGTCGATGGATCATTCCTGGCTGTCAATCGTGGCCGGAATAATTTATTCCTTGGCTGGCATTGCCTGCAACTGGCGACAAGGGAACGCATGTCCGTCCTGAAGAAGATCGAGGCCAAGCTCGAAACCATGGCGCCCGGTGATCGCCAGATCGGGCAATTCATCATCGACAACCCGGACCAGATGCTGCGCCTGTCGACGGCGGCTCTCGCGGCCGAGATCGGCCGCAGCCAGTCGAGCGTCGTCAAGTTCAGCCAGAAGCTGGGCTATGTCAGCTATCAGGAACTCAAGCTCGCCGTCAGCGAGGCCAAGGCGCAGGAATGGCAAGTGCCGGCTGGAGTGATCCACGGCTCGATCGAGGTTGGCGACAGCTACCAGGTCATCCTGAAGAAGCTGACCGGCAGCAAGCTTCTGTCGATGCAGCAGACCGTCGCCGCCAACAGCGAGCGGATCATCTCCAGGGCGTTGGAAATGCTGGACCGCGCGCGTCGCATTCATCTGGTCGGTGTCGGTGCCTCCTCGCTGGTGGCGCGCGATTTCTCCTACAAGCTGATGAAGCTCGGCCGTCATGTGCTGCACGACAGCGACAGCCATGTGCAGATGGCCAATGTCTCGACGCTCGGACCCGGCGACGTGCTGTTCGCGCTCTCCTATTCCGGTGCCAGCATCGAAACCTTGCGGATGGCCGAACTTGCCCGCAAGCGCGGCACGACGGTGATCGCCGTCACCGGCCTGCATGACAATCCGTTGAGCCGAGTCGCCGACATCCGCCTCTACACCATCGCCGACGAAGAGCGTGCACGCTCCTCGTCCATCACCGCACGCGATGCGCAGCTGACACTGACGGACTTGCTGTTCATCCTGCTCGTGCAAAAGCAGCCGGACGCCAATGAATATGTCCACAACAGCGAAGTGGCCGTCTCGGTGCTGAAGGCGGATCGATCATAGCGCTGCCGGTGTGTTGCAGATGACAAGCGCAGCATCATCTCAGAAGCGATGGATGCGCAGGCCCAGCACTTTCTCCGAGACGATCACCACCACCAGCGTCAGCACGATCGATACGGTCGAGACGGCTGCGGCTTCCGGCGTGAAGTTGGTGCGCAGATAGTCGAACAGCTGGATCGGCAGCGTCGACGTCCCGATTCCCTTCAGCATGAACGAGATGGTGAAAGTGTCGAAGGATATGATGAAGGCGAACAGCGCGCCGCCGATGACGCCGGGCTTGATCAGCGGCAGCATGATGCGGCGGAAGCGGGTCAGGCGGTCTGCGCCCAGCGAACGCGCCGCCATGTCCCAGGACGGGTCGAAGCTTTCCAGCGAGGCCGAGACGTTGATGAAGACGAAGGGCAGCGTGATCAGCACATGGCCGGCGACCATGCCGATCATGGTCGTGGTGCCGATGCCGATCGCATAGACGAAGAACAGCAGCGCGATCGCCGTCAGCACTTCGGGCAGCAGCAGCGGCGCCAGCATGGCAATCCGTACTGCCTCCTTCCAGCGGCCGGCATGCTGGACATAGTAGAGCGCGGCCATGGTGCCGATGGTTCCGGAAATGACGGTCGCCACCGCCGCCACCCAGAGCGAGGTGCGGATCGCGCGCATGAATACGTCATTGTGGAAGAACGTCACATACCAGCGCAGCGACAGGCCCTGCGGCGGGAACGTCAGGAAATTACCGGCGTTGAAGGAGGCGCCGACGACCACCAGGATGGGCGCCAGCAGAAAGGCATAGACCAGCAGGCAGTAGAGCGTGAGCACCGGCCGCTTCATGTCCGCGCCACCTTCCATTTCATGCGCGTCAGCCGCGCGAAGATGACGACGCAGAGCGCGCCGGTGACGGACAGCATCAGCGCAAGCGCCGAGCCCCATGGCCACTGGAAGGTGTCGATCAGCGCATCGACGACGGTGACGGCCATGGTCTTGACCCTGAGGCCGCCGATCAGCGACGGCGTCACATAGGCGCTGAGCGACAGCACGAAGACGAGAATGCAGCCGGCCTGGATGCCTGGCGTGCACAGCGGCAGGACGATGCGGCGGAAGGCGGTGAAGCGCGAGGCGCCGAGCGAGCGCGCCGCCGATTCCAGCGACGGGTCGACGCCCTGGATCCCCGCCATGATCGGCAGGATCATGAAGGGCAGGAAGACGTGGACCAGCGCGATGACGATGCCGAGCGCATTGTACATCAGCGGCAGCGGGCGATCGATGAGGCCCATGCCGGTCAGCGTGCGGTTGATGAGGCCGGCATTGCCCAAAAGAATCGTCCAGCCATAGGAGCGGATGACGATGCCGACCAGCAGCGGCGACAGCACCAGCCCGTAGGCCAGTGCGCGAAAGCGCATGGTGCCGCGCGCCAATTGCCAGGCGACGGGAAAACCGACGACAAGGCAGATCGCGGTGGTGAGCAGGCCGATCCACAGCGTGTTGGCGACCTGGTGCAGGTAGAAACTGTCGGCGAAGAACTTGGTGTAATTGCCTGTCGTGAAGCCCGGGCCGTAAGGCGTGCCTTGTCCCGGCATGCGGAAACTCATCACCGCGATGTTGAGATAGGGCAGGATGAGAAAGATGCCGAGCAGCACCGCCGCCGGCGCGATCAGGACCAGCGGTCCAAGGCCCTTGCGGCGCGCCGCCCTCATTTTGCTGCCCCGAGCAGCCAGAACCCATCCGCCGGCGCGTGCACGCTGACGCGGTCGCCTTCGGCAATCCGAATGTTCGGAAAGGTCTGGACGTGCAGCGTTTCGCCGGAATCGAGGCCGACGCGATAATCGATGATGCTGCCGGAATAGTAGCGCGCGGTAACCTTTCCCGGTGCGCCGCCCTGACCTGCGGGCCTGAGTTCGATCGCCTCCGGGCGCAGCGACAGTGTGACGGCGGTGCCCGACGCATAGCCTTCGCGGCTGTCGACGGCGACTTCGCCAAAGACGGACGTGACGCGGCTTTTGCCGACTTCCGCCTTCCCACTGACCGTGCCCTTGATCAGGTTCACCTGGCCGACGAATTGCGCGACCTCGAGATTTTCGGGGCGTTCATAGATGTCGGACGGCGCCCCGATCTGGGCGATGCGGCCGCCGAACATGACCACGACCCGGTCGGACATCGTCATCGCCTCGGCCTGGTCATGCGTGACATAGACGGTGGTGATGCCGACGCGGCGCTGCAGGTCGCGGATGAAGACGCGCATTTCCTCGCGCAGCTTGGCGTCGAGATTGGCGAGCGGCTCGTCGAGCAGCAGGATCTTTGGTTCGATGACCAGCGCCCGCGCCAGCGCCACGCGCTGCTGCTGACCGCCGGAAAGCTGGTTCGGAAAGCGCTCGGAATAGCCGCCGAGTTGCACCATCTCGAGCACCTTGGCGATGCGGCTGCGCATTTCCGGCTTGGCGATCTTGCGCATCTCCAGCCCGAAAGCGAGGTTCTGGTCCACCGTCATATGCGGAAACAGCGCATAGTTCTGGAACACCATGCCGATGTCGCGTTTTTCGGCCGGCACGTTGATGACGTCCTTGCCGTCGAAGCGGATGGCGCCTTCGCTCGCTTCCTCGAAGCCGGCGATCATCTTCAGCGTCGTCGTCTTGCCGCAGCCTGAGGGACCGAGCAGCGAAATGAACTCGCCATCGGCGATGCGGATCGAGATGCCGTCGACCGCGCGTGCGCTGCCGAAGGTCTTGGTCAGCCGCTCGATGCTAACCTCGGTCATGAATGCTCCACTTCACAGGCGATCGACCGCCACCGCAGGTGCGGCGCGGCTGGCGGGAAGCGCGCCCCGAAAGCGAGACGCGCCATCCCAAGTTCAATGTCAGCCCTTAAAGGATCGTCTTGGCCCAGCGCTCGGCCAGCTCGCCCTGCTTCTCGTTGACGAAATCCCAGTCCCAGGTGAGTATCTTGGTCATTGCCTCGCCCGAGACCGGCACGTCGGCCTTGAGGTCGTCCGGAATGACCACCTTGGAGTTGGTCGGCGACACGAAGAATTCCTTCGCCATCAGCATCTGGATTTCCGGCGACAGCAGGAAGTCAGCATATTGATAGGCCAGCTCCTTTTCCGGTCCATTGGCCAGGATCGAGACCGTCTGGTCGAACATGAACATGCCTTCCTCGGGAACGACGCATTCGACCGGCAGGCCCTGCTTGCGCAGCCGCGCGATCTCGCCGAAATCGAACGGCGCGACGACGATTTCGCCTGAGGACAAAGCCGTGGAGAGGTTGAAGTCGACCTGGATCACCTGGCCGAGCTTGGCGAGAGCGTCAAAGCCGGCATCGACATCATACTGGTCCTTGCCGAAGATCTTCGAGGCCAGCAGCAGCTCCATCTTGCCGGCGCTGTTGGCGAAATTGTAGAGGCCGATCCTGCCCTTGAACTCCTCGTTGCTCCACAGGTCCTTCCAGGCCTTGGGCGGCGTCTGAACCAGATCGGTGCGGTAGCCGATGCCGATCGGCGAAATGGCGCCGGTGGCGCCGAAACCGTCGGCGATCTTGGCCAGCGGATAGAGGTCGTTGTAATTCGGCAGCTTGGCCAGATCGAGTTTTTCGAAGAAGCCCTCCTTGCGCAGGCCGGACGCGAACACCTCATTGGTCATGATGATAGAGTAGGGCGGCTTGTCGACGCCGGCGGCACGCAAATTGGCGCCGAAGACGCGGCCATTGCCGACATCGAGCGTCACCTTGGCGCCGGAGGCCTTCTCGAAGGCCGGTGCGATGGTCGAGCGCCAGAACTGTTCCCAGACGCCGCCGAGCGTCGGCACGATCAGCGTCTTTTCCTGGGCGATGGCAGGCATCCCAATGAGCCCGGCGGCGCCGAGCGCGCCCATTCCGGCAAGCGTCTGTCGTCTGGTCAGTTTCGTCATCACAATTCCCCTTGTTGATTTTTTTGAATCAATTCGTTCTTTGGGACGGCCGAAGCCCTCCATCGTTCAGCGGCCGAAAGCCTGTCTGGTCTTCAGCTCGATATAGTCTCCATAGGTGATCGGCTCATACTTGGCCTGCTTGCCGTCGGTGCAGAACGGCTCCAGGCAGGAGATCAGCGTCTCCTTGCTGGGATTGACGAAGAAAGGGATCGACTGACGGCGCGAACTGCCTTTCCTGTTGCGCGGCGGATTGGCGACGCGGTGCGGCGTCGAGACCCATTCGTCATTGCTCCAGCGCATGAAGGCGTCGGCGATGTTGACGACATAGGCGCCGTCGATCGACGGCGCATCGAGCCAGCGGCCGTCGCGGGTCTGCACCTGCAAGCCGCCGGACGAGGCTTCCGAACGCAGGATGGTCATGAAGCCGTAATCGCTGTGAACGCCGGCGCGAAGCTGGCCGGGCAGGGGATCCACGTCCTGCTCTGGATAGTTGATGACCCGGAGCGCCGACAGATGGTTCTCGAAGGCCGGCTCGAAATAGTCGGGCTCGAGGCCGATCGCCTGGCAGAAGATGCGGCGTAAATGTCTCGCCAGCGTCTCCATCTCTAAAAAGTAATCGCGAAAGGCGCTCTCGATACCTTCGGGCTGGTCCGGCCAGGTGTCGCCATTGAGGCGCAGGCCGAAATTCAGGCTTTCCTTGTAGTCGCCGGGTGTCTTGATGCCCTTGGTGGCAGCCAGCGCCTCGTCGGCGATCGGCGAGAACGCGACGCCGCCGTTCAGGCCGGTTCCGCGCCCATGGCTGCGCTTGTAGTCCTCGGGAAGATCGAAGAAGGCGCGCGCTAGATTATAGAGCCGCATCGTCCTCTCGGGCGACACGCCATGGCCGGTGACCAGAAAGAAGCCGGTGGTCCGGCAGGCGGTCTCGATAGCCCTAACGACAGCGCCGGCGCCGGCCTCGTTGCGAATGAAAGGCCCGACATCGACGACGGGAATTCCCTGATCTGTTGCTTCGGCTTGATCTGTTGCTTCGACTTGAGGCGCAGGCTGCATGATCGCGATCACCTTCCTGTTGGAAATGTCAAACGCAGAAGGCGAAAACCAGGCATGGCCGCTTCAGGGTGTTGAAGCAGTGAAAGCGGGCAGGGCGGATGATCTCGCATGCGCATCGCTGTGCCTTCTCTTGTGCCTTGTCCCCGCTTCGAGAGAAGCCGGGGAAACGCCGGTTTGATGGACGTTATAGCTACAAACGAATGTTGACAAGATCATCTGTTGTTGTCAATATCGAAAATGTTCAGCTACGAATTGGACAGGCCGGGTGAGACTATGGACGACCTTGGAGCACAGGAACAAGCGGTTCTGGACCTCATCGCGGCGAACCCGTTCGCCGGCCAGCAGGACATAGCGACCGCGCTCGGCATTGCCCGTTCGACCGTCGCGGCCCACATCGTGCAGCTCGTCAACAAGGGCTACATTCTCGGCCGCGGCTATGTGTTGCCGGCTTCCAAGCGCATGATCTGCATCGGCGGCGCGGTCCTGGACCGCAAGTACCACGCCAAGAAGGATCTGATCTTCGAGACGTCGAACCCGGTCGACGGCTATCGCAGCTTCGGCGGGGTCGCCCGCAACGTCGCCGAGAACCTTGTCCGCCTCGGCGTCGACGTCAGCTTCGTCTCGATTGTCGGCGATGACGAGACCGGCCGCTCGCTGGTGCGGCATCTGCGCGATCTCGGCGCCGACGTCAGCCAGGTGATCACCACAACGGAGCGGCCGACGGCCGAATACGCGGCCATCCTCGATCTTAACAACGATCTCGTGCTCGGCATCGCCGACATGGAGATTTTCGATCTGTTTTCACCATCCTATCTCGATCGCTTCTGGCCGCATCTGGCTTCGGCGACTTGGGTGTTCATCGACTGCAACCTGCCGGCCGCGACGATCGCAGCGCTGATGTCACGCAAGCAGGGCGCGCGTTTCAAGCTCGCCGTCGACACGGTGTCGTCGCCGAAATCGGCACGCCTGCCGAAGGACCTGACCGGCATCGACCTGTTGTTCACCAATCACGACGAGGCCAACACCATGCTTGGCATCACCGATGCCGACAAGCGGCTGAAGCCGAAAGACGCTGCGGCGGCCTTGCGCGCGGCAGGTGCTGCCGAGGTCATCGTGACCATGGGCGCGCATGGATTTGCTGTGGCGACCGAGAGCGGCGTGGCGACGATGCGCTCCGTGCCAGCGCGGGCCGTCGACATCACCGGCGCCGGCGATGCGATGATTGCCGGCACCATGTACAAGGTGCTTTCGGGCGATCCCGTGCCCCACGCAGCGCGCACCGGCGCGCTGCTCGCCACGCTGACCACCGAGAGTGAATCCAGCGTTCATCCCGATCTGTCGCCGCGCTTCCTCACCGCCGGCATGTACCGCATTCCCGCTTGAAAGCGAGACGACCCTGAAAGCGAGACGACGATGAAAACTTCCCTCCTTCACCTGAACGACGAAGTCGCGGCAGCACTCCGGGAAGGCCGCGCAGTGGTGGCGCTGGAATCGACGATCATCACCCACGGCATGCCCTATCCGGCCAACCTGGAGACCGCGCGCGGTGTTGAAACCGTGGTGCGCGAGAACGGTGCTGTGCCCGCCACGATCGCGGTGGTTGCGGGCAAGATCAAGGTCGGGCTCGACGACACTGAGTTGGAAAAGCTGGCAGCGGCAAAAGACGTGGTCAAGGCATCCGGGCGCGACCTCGCGGCAATCATGGTGGGCGGCGGATCGGCCGGCACCACGGTCTCGGCGACGATGCGGATCGCTGCATTGGCAGGCATCGGCATTTTCGCGACGGGCGGCGTCGGCGGCGTGCATCGCGGCGCCGAGGCCACTTTCGATATCTCGGCCGACCTGACCGAACTCGGGCAGACCGGCACGACCGCCGTCTGCGCCGGCGTGAAATCGATCCTCGATATGGCAAAAACGCTGGAATATCTGGAGACCCAGCGCGTGCCGGTGATCGCCTATCAGAGCGATGATTTTCCGGCCTTCTATACGCGCTCCAGCGGACTGAAAGCCGATCATCGCCTCGACACGCCGGAGGAGATTGCTGGGGCCATGCTGCTGCACGAGCAGATCGGCTCGGGCACCGGCATCCTCGTTGCCAATCCAATTCCGGAAGTGGATGCGCTCGATCCGGCCTTCATCGACGGCACGATCGCTGCGGCTGTGGCGGAAGCCGAACAACGCGGCATCGGACGCAAGGAATTGACGCCGTTCCTGCTCGCCCGCATCAACGAGCTTTCGCAAGGCCGCAGCCTGAAGGCCAATATCGCGCTGGTCCGCAACAACGCCGAGCTCGCCGCTCGCATCGCCGTGGCGCATGCGCGGCTGAAGCGCATGGCCGCGTAGACAAGGTCAACTCTCAGCCCGGCTTCACCGACCTCCGATTTCCGACTGCCGAAAATACCAGGAGAACCGCATGAGCGAGCAGGCCACCTACGAGACGATCCTTTACGAGAAGGACGCGACCGACAAGTTCGCGACGATCACCATCAATCGTCCCGACAAGCTCAATGCGATGAACAAGACGGTGATCCGCGAGATCGACAAGGCACTCGCCGCCGCCGTTGCCGATCCTGATATCAACGCGCTGGTGATCACCGGCGCCGGCCGTGCCTTCTCCTCCGGCTACGATCTGCAGGGCGGCGACTTCGATGTCGACATCGATTTCTGGCGCGAGGACATGGGCGAGAACGCTGAAGCGCTGCTCAACATCTGGCGCGCGCCGATCCCGGTCATCGCGTCGGTCAACGGCTATGCGCTGGCCGGTGCGCTGGAACTGATGATGTGCTGCGACCTGGCGATCGCCGCCGACAATGCGAGATTCGGCGAGCCTGAGGTGCGCCACAATTCCGGGCCGCCGGCGCTGATGATGCCTTGGCTGCTCGCCACGCGCGACGTGCGTTGGCTGATGTATACGGGCGACCTTGTCGACGCCGAGGAGGCGCTGCGCATGCATCTGATCAACCGGATCGTGCCGGCCGATCAGTTGAAGGAAAAGACGGAAAACCTCGCCCGCAAGCTGGCGCGCATGCCGGTTCCGGCGCTGAAGTTCACCAAGGCGTCGATCAACAACCAGCAGATGGTGGCCGGGCTGCTGCCGTCCTTCCAATACAATATCGAGGCGATCGCAGCACTGCATGTCACCAAGCAAGGCCGTGAATGGATGGCCAACCTCGCCAAGATGAGCCTCAAGGAATATCTCGCTTTCCGTGACCGTCCGTTCAAGGGCCTCGACTGAGCCGTGACCGGCCTCGCCGCTTCGCATGAGGCGATGCGGGCGCTGATGGCGCCGCGTTCGGTCGCCGTCATCGGTGCTACGGAACGGGCTGACGCGTCGTCGAGCTACGTCATGCGCAATTTGATGGCGTTCGGATTCTCCGGCACCATCATCCCCGTGCATCCGAAGGCCGAAAAGGTGTTCGGCATTCCGGCCATTCCGTCGCTCGACCGGCTCGATGCGCCGGCGGACGTGGCGGTGATTGGCATCGGCTCGGCTCACGTTCTGAGTTCGCTTGAAGAAGCCGGCAAGGCCGGCGTCAAGGCGGCTGTCGTGCTTGCCAGCGGCTTTGCCGAAACCGACGACGAGGGCAAAGCGCGCCAGCAGGCGCTGGTCGGGATCGCGCGAAAATACGGCATGGCGATTTGCGGGCCGAACTGCCTCGGCCTGTTCAATCTGCAAAGCGGTGCGGCCCTTTACTCCTCGACGCTGTCGCCCAATCTCAGGAAAGGCCAGCTCGCCATCCTGTCGCATTCCGGTGCCAGCGCCATAGCGCTCGCCAACACCGGACGCTTCGGCTTGAGCCACATCATATCGTCGGGTAATAGCGCGGCGACCGATCTTCCCAACTTTCTTTCTTATCTCGCCGACGATGAGGCGACGCGCGTCATCGGACTTGTCGTGGAAGCGATCCGCGATCCCGCCGCCTTCACCTCGGCGA
This sequence comes from Mesorhizobium sp. M6A.T.Cr.TU.016.01.1.1, assembly GCF_003952585.1. Classification (NCBI taxonomy): domain Bacteria; kingdom Pseudomonadati; phylum Pseudomonadota; class Alphaproteobacteria; order Hyphomicrobiales; family Phyllobacteriaceae; genus Mesorhizobium; species Mesorhizobium sp. M6A.T.Cr.TU.016.01.1.1. The sequence goes on along the minus strand of NZ_CP034452.1, from coordinate 811,050 downwards.
TGCAGGCGGTGCATGCCGCCGGAAAGCAAGTGATTGCCCTGCGCGCCGGCAAGTCCAGCAAAGGCGCAGAAGCCGCCGCCGCGCATACCGGTTCGCTCGCCGCCGCCAACGAGGCCTATGAAGCCTTCTTCCGGCGGACCGGCGTGATCGAGGTCGCCGACATGGACGAGTTCGTCGAGACCGCCGCGCTCTGCCTGTCGCTGAAGGCCAGGCCAACGCGCGGGGGCGTCGCGGTCGTTGGGGTCAGCGGTGGCGGTGTCGCCCATGTCTCCGACATCGCCGACCAGGTCGGCATCGACCTCCCGGAGTTTTCACAACACACCATCGCGCGGCTGAAGGCCTTGCTGCCGCCCTTCGCCACGCCGCAGAACCCGGTCGACACCACGGGCGTGGTTTTCGCCGATGGCGCGATCTATCGCCGCGTGCTCGACATCTTGGCGCAGGATCCCGCCGTCGGCCTGATCGTCGCCGCGCAAGACGCGCCTGTCGGCCTCGGTGCCGGCGGCGCTGCCGAATATGTCGGCATTGCCGACGCCGTTGCCGCTTACGCAAAGGATGCGACCGTTCCCGTCATCTTCATGAGCAATCTCTCCTCCGGACACCATCCCGTGGTCCGGGACAGGCTTGCCGGCGTGCCGGTGCTCAACGGCACACGTGCTGCGCTGCGTGCCGTGCGGCGGCTGCTGGACGCGACCGGCGCCACGATACCGAACGCCCCGGCGATCGAACCGGCCGGCGAAAACGATCCGTGGGCAAAGCGTCTTGCTGCCGGCAAGAAGCTGACCGAGCGGGAGGCCAAGCAGTTGCTGGCCGAGAACGGTCTGAGAGTGACGCGCGAGCGTCAGGCGGTAACGGCGCAAGAGGCAGGCGAGGCTGCAGAGGCGATCGGCTTTCCGATCGTGCTGAAAATCGAATCGCCTGACATTCTCCACAAGACCGAAGCCGGCGGCGTGCAGCTCGGCATAGGCAGTGCAGCCGAAGCTGCCGAAGCCTTCACGGCGATCATGCAAAATGCCGGGGCCTACGCACCGGATGCGGAACTGCGTGGCGTGGTGGTGCAGGAAATGGCCGGGCGCGGCGTCGAAGTGCTGGTCGGCCTCATCCGGCACGAGCCGTTCGGCCTCGGTATCGTCGTCGGCATCGGCGGCGTTCTTGTCGAGCTGGTCAAGGACGCCGCATTCGATCTGCTGCCGATCGATTGCAAGTCGGCCGAGGCGCTGATCGATCGGACACGACTAGGCCCTCTGCTCGAGGGCTATCGCGGTGCGCCGCAAGCCGACAGGCAAGCGCTGGTCGAGACGATCTTGGCGCTGTCAGATTTCGCCGGTCGCTATGGACACCTGATCGAGGCCGTCGACCTCAATCCGGTCGTGGTGTTCGAGAAGGGGGTCTGCGTTCTCGATGCGCTGGTGATTCCGAGAGCGGAATAGTCACGCCGCCGTCTCCAACCGGCTTTCCCTGCCCAATTTTGCCAGCAGCGCTTTCTTCTTTGTCTCGAAACGTTCGACCGCCGCCATCTTGACGTGGCCGAAGCCGCGCACCTCTTCCGGCAGCCGGGCAAGCTCGGTCGCTACGGCATGATTGCTCGGCGTCAGCCGCGCCGAAAGGCCTGAGATCAGCCCTTCATAGTCGGCAACCATGCGCCGTTCCATCCGCCGCTCCTGCGTGCGTCCAAACGGATCGAAGCGCGTTCCGCGCAAACCCTTCAGCCATGCCAGCATGGCGAAGACTGGGTTGATCCAGGTGCCGAAAGCGATCTTGCCGGGATGGCCGGTGCGTGGGTCGATGCGCGAAATCATCGGCGGCGCGAGATGATGCCTGATCCTGAAATCGCCCTCGAACTGCTCGGCCAGTTTTTTCCTGAAGGATTGATCGCGATGTAGCCGCGCCACCTCATATTCATCCTTGTAGGCCATCAGCTTGAAGGCCCCGACCGCCACGGCTTTGGCAAAATCCTCGGAGCCGGCTGAGGTCCCGGCTTCGGCCGCGCGGGCGGTCTCCACCAGCTTGCGGTAGCGGTTTGCGTAGGCAGCATTCTGATAGTCGGTCAGGAATGCCATCCGGCGGGCAACCATGGCGTCGAGCGTCTCTGGCTTCGTCGCCTCGGCGCTGCCTATCTGCGCCGTATTCAGCACCGCCGCAAGGTCGATCGCCGCGCGGCGGCCCCAGCCGAAGGCAGCACGGTTCATGGCGACGCCCGCGCCGTTCATCTCGATCGCTCTGTCGATCGATGTCAGGCTGATCGGCAACAGTCCGCGCTGCCAGGCATTGCCGAGCAGGAACATGTTCGCGGCGATGGCGTCGCCCATCAGCGCGAGGCCAAGCTTCGTCGCCGAAACCAGCGTGACCGCCTCCTCGCCGGCTGCCCGGCGCAATTGCTTCAGCGTCGCTTCCTGGCGGAAGTCGATCGCGGTGTTCTGCACGAAGGAGGCGGTCGGCGCGAAATGATCGTCGAGCACGGCTCTTGTGCGGCCATGCGCAAAGGTCGAGAGCGATGTCGCGGACGCAGAGACGACGATGTCGAAGCCAAGCACCAGATCGGCCTCGCCTGGGCCTATCCTGACCGTGTTGAGCAAGTCGGGGTCGCGCGCCAGCCTGATATGCGAGATCACCGCGCCGTTCTTTTGCGCCAGCCCGGTTTGGTCGAGGGTCAGAAGGCCGAGCCCGTCGAGATGCGCCGCCTGGGACAGAATGGCGCTGACCGTGATGACGCCGGTGCCGCCAATGCCGGCCAGCAGCATGTTGTAGGGGCGGTCGAGCGCCGCCAGCGCCGGCATCGGCAATTCACCGGAACCAGCCACCACCGCGCGCGCTTTCGGCTTGCGGATCGTGCCGCCTTCCACGGTCACGAAGCTCGGGCAAAAGCCCTTGATGCAGGACAGGTCGGTGTTGCAGCTCGACTGGTTGATCCTCCGCTTACGGCCGAACTCGGTCTCCTCAGGCTCGATCGAAATGCAGTTGGAGACGGCCGAGCAATCGCCGCAGCCTTCGCAGACCAGTTCGTTAATGAAGGCGCGTTTTGGTGAGACCGGATAGGCGCCGCGCTTGCGGCGGCGGCGTTTTTCGGCGGCGCAGACCTGATCGAAGACCAGCACCGTCACGCCCTCGATCTCCCTGAGCTCGCGCTGCACGGCGTCGAGTTCGTCGCGATGGTGGATGGTCACGGACCGCGGCAGGACGCCCGCCCAGGCCTCGGGCTTTTCGGACACCACGACCACGCGTTTCGCGCCCTCGGCCAGCGTCTGCTCGACGATGGAGGGCACGGAAACCTCGCCGTCATGACGCTGGCCGCCGGTCATGGCGACGGCATCGTTGTAGAGGATCTTGTAGGTGGCGCTGATCTTGGCGGCGATGGCAGCTCGGATCGCCAGCAGTCCGGAATGGAAATAGGTGCCGTCACCCATATTGACGAAAATGTGCTTCTCGTCTGTGAAGGGTGACAGGCCGATCCACGCGCCGCCTTCGCCGCCCATCTGGGTGAAGGTGGAGGTCTCACGCTCCATGCCGATGACCATCATGTGGCAACCGATGCCGGTCGAGGCGCGGCTGCCGTCGGGCACCACGGTCGAGATCGAGTGCGGGCAGCCGGAGCAGAAATAGGGGTCGCGCTTCAGCGCGATGATCTCGCCGGGGGCAGACGCCGCGACGGCCTCGATTGTCTTCAGATGCAGGCCAAGCTCCGCGTCCGGCGCGCCGAGCCGCGAGACGATGGCGCGGGCGACCGAAACGGCGCTGATCTCGCCGATGGAAGGCAGCAGCGGCGCGCCGCGCTCGTCCATCTTGCCGAAGACGCGCGGGCGATCCGGCGCGTTGAACAGCAGCGCCTTGATCTGGTTCTCGAGCACCGGCCGCTTCTCCTCGACGACGAGGATTTCCTCCAGCCCTTGCGAAAAGGCCTTTAGCCCCTCCGGCTCGAGCGGCCAGACCATGCCGACCTTGTACAGCCGGATGCCGAGCTCGGCCGCGCGCCGCTCGTCGATCCCGAGCGCCGACAGCGCGCCAAGCAGATCGAGCCATGACTTGCCGGTCGAGACGATGCCGAGCCGCGCCTTGCCGCTGCCATGCACGATACGGTCGATGCCGTTGGCACGGGCAAAGGCGCGCACGGCCGCCATCTTGTGCTCGATGCGGCGCTCCATCGCATGCGGGCCATCCGGCCAGCGCAGCGACAGGCCGTCGGCTGGCAGCGCCAGCTCTGGCGCGATGATGGTCAGCCGCGCCGGGTCGACATCGACGGTCGCCGTGCATTCGACGATCTCGGTCTGGCACTTGAAGCCGATCCAGGCGCCGGAGTAGCGGCTCATCGCCCAGCCGAGCAGGCCATAGTCGATATATTCGCCGACGCCGCCCGGTGACAGCAGCGGCACCATGGCCGAGATCAGATTGTGCTCGCTCTGGTGCGGCAGCGTCGACGAGACGGCGCCATGATCGTCGCCGACCAGAAGCAGCACGCCGCCATGTCGGTTGGTGCCGACGGCATTGGCATGGCGGATGACGTCCATCGTCCGGTCGACACCGGGACCCTTGCCGTACCACATGGAAAAGACGCCATCATAGCGCGAACCCGCGAACATGCCGGTCTGCTGCGTGCCCCAGACGGCGGTCGCGGCCATGTCCTCGTTGAGGCCGGGATGGAAGACGACGTGGTTTGCCCTGAGATATTTGCCGGCGCGCTGCATCTCGCGGTCGAAACCGGCCAGCGGCGAGCCGCGATAGCCCGAGACATAGCCGGCCGTGTTGAGGCCGGCGGCAAGGTCACGCTGGCGCTGGACAAGCGGCAGCCGTACCAGCGCCTGCGTGCCCGAGACCAGGATGCGGCCGCGTTCCAGAACATAGCGGTCGTCAAGGCTGGCCGGAACCGCATTCGCTTGTCCGCTTTTCGGGAGAGCGGCAGCCGTCATTGGGGCATTCCTTCACGCGCAACATCCACCGGCGCGAGGTCGAAGACCCGCCCGGCATTGAGGATATTGTTCGGGTCGAAGGCCGCTTTCAAGCGCCGCATGGCCGCGATCTCGGCATCGCTGCGCGCCAGGTGCAGCCATTGCTTCTTGTCGAGGCCGATGCCATGTTCGGCCGAGACGCCGCCGCCGGCCGCGGCCACGCCCCTATAAACGATGTCATATGCGGCGGCCGGATCCACGGTGCCAACCTGATAGTGCAGATTGCCATCACCGAGATGGCCGAAGACATAGATGTCGGCGCTGGGGTCGATTGCGCGGATCGCGGCTTCTGCCGCTTGCAGGAAAGTGCCCATCCTCGCCAGCGGAATGCTGATGTCGACGCCGATCAGGCCTTTCATCGAAAACAGAAAACGATTGGCGTCCTCTCGCACCGCCCAGAGCGCGCGGAATTCGCGCGGCGACTGCGAGACGACCACGTCGTCGATCACGCCGTCTTCAACCGCCTGCATCAGCACCGCGGCAAACCGTTCGCCGTCGCGGTCGGGCTCGTGGCCCTGTATCTCGGCGAGCACGTAGACGGGCGAGCCGACCGGCAGTGGCGCCGGCGCATCCATGCCGGCGACCATGGCGCCGTAGAGCGGCGCGAAATTCACCTCATAGGCCGAGAGCAACGGTCCGAGCTTCTGCCTGAGCAGCGCAAGCAGCGCGATCGCCGCATCCAGCGAGGCGACCGCGCAGAAGGCATTGACCTCGGTGGCCGGCTTTGGGTGCAGCCGCAGGCAGGCGCGCGTGACGACGCCTAGCGTGCCTTCGCTGCCGATGAAGAGCTGGTTGAGGTCATAGCCGGAATTATCCTTGGGCAAGCCTTTGAGCGAGGTCAGGATGCTGCCGTCTGCAAGCACGGCCTCGAGGCCCAGCACCTGCGCGCGGTACATGCCGTAGCGCAGCACGCGGATGCCGCCGGCATTGGTGGCGACATTACCGCCGACCGTGGCCGTGCCGCGCGCGCCGATGTCGACGCCGAACAGCAAGCCGGCCGCGTCGGCCGCTTCCTGCACCATTTGCAGCGGCGCGCCGGCCCGGGCGATGATCGTCGCCGCTTCGCGGTCGGGCGCCTCGATCGCCGTCATGCGCTCCAGCGACAGCACCGCTTCGCCGGGCTGAATGCGCGCCGCACCGGCAAGCCCGGTCCGGCCGCCCTGGACGACAAGCCGCTGCCCGACCTCATTGCACAGGCGCAGAATGTCGGACACTTCGCCGGCCGTGCGCGGACGCAGGACGATCGCTGGCGGGGCGCCGTCCTTGCCGTCCGGGTCTTCCTGATAGCGCGGTCCGGCCTCTTCGGCCGAGACAATCGCGGATCTGTCCAGCCGCTTTTCCAGCCGCGACAGAAGCTCGGCAATTCTCTGGGGCATGAGGCTCAAGGAAACGAATGACCCGGACGCTTCGATGCGGCCGGGAGAGTTGTGGATGAAGGCCGCGAAAGCGACGGCAGCCGATTTCTGTCGTCCGGCAAACGAGCGGAAAACCCGCCAAAAATACAGCCGGTTGTTTTCGCCATGCGTCGCTCCTGTAACAGGTCGACCATAGGCGCGGCCTGCCATTTGTCAAACCTATGGGGGCAGCAAAGCAGGTTGCCGACAGCATCCGCTCGGCCATTCTGGATGGCACGCTGAAATGGGGTCTTTGGCAAGAACCCCATTTAACTCATCTCTCACTCTTCAGGAACTCGATCACCATTGCCGCCGTCCAGGTGAAACGGCCGCCGCCGAGCGGTTCGCCGCTGAGCGGATCGTAATATTCGGCAAAGCCGCTCTCGGCGATCAGGTCGACGCTCGACCGCGTGATCCGCTGCGCAACCTGCGTGTGGCCAGAGGCGGCAAGGCCGTCGGCGATCATGTAGTTGACCACCAGCCAGACCGGCCCGCGCCAATAGCGCTTGGCGTCGAAGCGCGGATCATCGAGGTCGTGCGACGGGACGATATAGCGTGCCTTGCCGGCGATACGCTCGATGGTGGCGGCGATTGCAGCGATACGGGGTTTCGGGATGGCCGAGAAGACCGGCAGGATGCCGCCCACCGAAGCGCTGTCGATGAGCTTTCCCATAGCGCGGTCGAGGCAGAGATATTGGCCGTGCGCATCGCTCCACAGCCGCTCTATCGCCGAAAGCCCTTTTTTAGCGCGGCTGCGGTTAGCGTCGGCGATCTCCATTTCGCCTAGCGTCTCGGCGAGATCGGCAAGGTCGGCCGCTGAGCGGATCAGGATGGCGTTGAAGCCGGGATCGACGATCTGGAAGGGCGAGGCATCGTGCAGCTTTGCATTGTCCCAGCCAAGTGCGCGAAAATGCTGCAGCAGCCAGAGGTAGCGGTCATATTGCGCCTTGGTCGGCCGGTGCGCCGGGTCGGCATGCAGGGTGTCGCGGCGCGTGTAAGGCTCGACGCCTTCGGTCGGCACGCGCTCGAAGGCGTCGTCCCAGTCGATGGAATTGTCGCGGCCGGACTCCCATGGATGGATAATGGCGACCAGTCCTTCGCCCCTTGGATCGCGGTTTTCGTAGAACCAGCGATGCCAGGCGTCGATCTTCGGCAGCAGCGCGCGGGCGCGCTCGGCCGCCAGTTTCTTATCCTTGGCCCGGTCGAACAGGCGGCGCACCGCAAAGCCCGCCACCGCCGGTTGGGTGATGCCGGAGGTGGCAGTCGGGCGGTTGGTTCTCCAGACCTCCGGCCCGGGGAAATAGCTGTCGTTCAGGACATGGAAGACGATATGCGGCACCATGCCATCCGGCCATTGATGGGCGAACAGCGTCTCGATCTCGGTCCAGGCGCGCGCCTCGTCATAGTGGGCAAGACCGAGCGCAGTCAGGCAGGAATCCCAGTTCCACTGGAACGGATAGAGGCCCTTGGTCGGGATGGTGTAGTCGCCGTGGTCGTTTTCCCTGAGCACCTCGACGGCACGGGCGATGGTTTCGTTGACGGCAAGAGAGATCATTGAAGCGTTCGTACTTTCGGGATTGAAGGGCGTTGGCAGATTGAAGGGCGTTGGCGGGATCAAAGGGCGTTGGTGGTTTCAGGGTCGAACCAGCGGATGCGATCGGCTTTGGGCGCAAGTCGCAGGTGGTCGCCGACGGCGATCGCAGCGCTCGATTCGAGGATGGCGCGAAACAGCCCACCCTCGACATCGCAGGTGACCAGCGTATGCGGACCGAGCGGCTCGACGACGCGCACGGTGGCATGCAGCCCCTCGTCACCTGCGTCGACATCTTCGGGGCGAATGGCGAATTCAATTTTGTGCTTGTCCGATTTCGGGCCGGGCAGCGTCAGGCCGGCGACGGTCCAGCTTCCGTTCCCAGTCTTCGTCGCGGGGATGAAATTCATCGGCGGGTTGCCGATGAAGGAACCGACGAAGCGTGCGGCCGGGTTGCGATAGACCTCGACGGGCGAGGCGGCCTGGACGATGTGGCCCTGATGCATGACGGCGATGCGGTCGGCGAGACTCATCGCCTCGACCTGATCGTGAGTGACATAGATGGTGGTGGTTTTGGATGCAGCGAGCACGCCCTTGAGTTCGGCGCGCATTTCGAGCCTGAGCAGCGCGTCGAGATTGGACAGCGGCTCGTCCATCAGGATGACGTCGGGCTCCATGGCGAGCGCGCGGGCCACCGCCACGCGCTGGCGCTGGCCGCCGGAGAGCTGGCCCGAATAGCGTTTCAGCAATTGCTCGATATGCATGAGCTCGGCGGTGCGGGTGACGCGGCGTTCGACCTCTTGCTGCGGCAATTTCTTCATGCGCAAACCGAAAGCGATGTTCTCGAACACGGTCAGATGCGGGAAGACGGCATAGTTCTGGAACACCATGGCGATGCCGCGGTCGCGCGGCGGCAGATGATCGACGCGACGGCCGCCGATCCAGACCTCGCCCTGGCTCGGCGTTTCCAATCCGGCGACGATCCTGAGCAATGTCGTCTTGCCGCAGCCCGAGGCGCCGAGCAGCACCATGAATTCCTGGTCGGCGATGGTGAGGTCTATCGAATGCAGCGCGGTGAAGCCGCCGAAGCGTCTGGCCACCTGTTTTATGGCGATCTCAGCCATCGGCTTTCTCCCTATCGCGCGTCATCGGTTGGCGATCCCCCACATGGCGAAAAGGTACTTGCGGACGGCGAAGATGAAGATCAGCGCTGGGATGACCAGTGCCGCCCCACCGGCGAATTTGAGATAGAGCGGCGACTCGCCGAGGCTCTGCAGCAGGAAGGCGGTCAGCGTCCGGTTCTCTATTGTGAGCACGGCGGCGGCAAACACCTCGTTCCAGGAGATGGTGAAGGCAAAGACCGCCGAGGCCGCGATGCCGGGCAGTGCCAGCGGCAGGATGACTTTGCGAAAAGCCTGTAGGCGGGTGCAGCCGAGCGTCCAAGCCGCTTCCTCGAGCTCTACCGGAATGCCTGAGAACAGTGAAAAGGTGATCAGCACCGCGAAGGGCAGCGCCAGCGTGGTGTGAACCAGCGCCAGCCCGATGGCGGTGTCGTCGAGGCCGGTGCGGATGAACATCACCGCAAGTGGCAGCGCCAGCAGCGGCAGCGGAAAGGCGCGGGTCATCAGCACCAGGAAACGGAACGTGCCCTTGCCCGGAAAATCGAAGCGCGACAGCGCGTAGCCGGCGGGCGCGCCGAAGCCGATCGAGAGGATCATCGTCAGCGTGGCGACGAGGACCGAGTTCCACAGCGCCCTGCCGACGCCGGCGAAATTGATGAAGAAAGACAGGCTGCCGAAATCGAAGGAAGGGAAGAAGCGTTTCGGAAAGGCAGTGACCTCTTCCGGCGACGACAAGGCGTTGACTATCAGAAGATAGATCGGCAGCAGCACCCAGACGGAGAGCAGGATGACGGTGGCGACCAGCAGCCAGTTGCCGGCCTTACGGGCTGCGGGCGCGGCGATTGGCATCTCTGCGACGGCGCTCATATGCGTGCTTCCTTCGGCACGCGCAGCACTCGCAGGAAGAACAGCGTGAGCCCGACCGAGATGGCGAGGATGAGCAGCGCGAAAGCGGCGGCAACGTTGCGGTCCTGCAACGAGAATTGCCAGTTGTAGGTCTCACCCATCAGCACCGGAAAATTGGTGCCGCCGAGCGCCGCCACCACGGCGAAAACCTCGAAGGCGAGGATGACACGCAGGATGATCGCCGTCTGCAGGCTGGGACGCAGCAAGGGGAGCGTGATCTTGACGAAGCGCTTCCACGGGCTCGCGCCAAAGACCTCGGCTGCCTCGTGATATTCCCGCGGGATGAGCCCCATGCCAGCGACCAGGATGACCATCATGATTGCGGTCGCGCGCCAGATCTCGGCCAGCACCACGGCGACGAAGATGGTCAGCTTGCTCTGGTAGCCGAGAAACATGACAGGCCTGTCGACGAGGCCAAGGTTCGACAGCAGCGTATTGAGGAAGCCCGACTGGTCGAAGATGGCCAGCCAGATCAGCCCGGCGGCGAGATCGGAGATGCCGAGCGGAATGGCGAAGATGTAGAGCGCCGCACCCCGCCCGGTTTCGAGCCTGGACACCACCGTGGCCATCAACAGCGCCATGACCAGCTGGATCGGCACGACGATAGCTGCGAGCAGGATTGTGTTCCAGAATGCGACCGGGAATTTCCAGTTGCCGGTCATGGTGCGAAAATTGTCCAGCGTGAAGCCGCCATCGCGGGTGAAAGCCTCAAAGGCGACCAGCGCGAACGGGTAGAGGAAGAAGACGCACAGAAACAGCGTCGCCGGCATCAGCAGCAGATAGGGCAGGGCCTTGCCGTGCATGGTGTGTTCTCGGTGCGGCGTATGAAAGGGTGGGCGCCCGGAGCGCAACAGGTTCCGGACGCCCCTCGGGAGGATTCTAGTCGACCGGGCAGGCGCCTTCGGATGGCTTGTCGGGCGCCCAGCACGGTGCCTTGGACTGGTCGATGAGCGCCTTGAGCGCCGTCGCCTGTTCCTCGAGCACGCCACGCACATCCTGGCCGCCGAGCACGATGCGCTCGAAACTGTCTGTGTAGACCTGGTTGAACTTGCCGCCGAGATCGCCGAGCCCCATCGGCAGCAGCGCCGGCAGCGCATCCGGGGCGCCGGTCATGGTGGCGATGACCGGGCCAAAGGCTTTCACAGAGGCCGGCATGTCGTCGGGCAGCTTGACGTCGACCACGGGGAAGAAGTTGGTGGCCTTGAGCGTCGCGATCTGTGTTTCAGGCTTCAGCATGTAGGCGACCAGTGCCTTGGCCTTGTCCACGTCCGGCGAGGTCTTCGGAATGGCGACGCCGGCGACCACCGGCATGTAGCCGCGACCCGCAGGGCCGGCCGGCGCCGGGAAGGCGACGAACTCGTCGGGTCTCTGGTTGAAGGCATCAGCAAGCCGCGCCACGTGGTCGAACGCCACCCACACTTCACCGGTCAGCAGTGGCTCCTGCATGAAGGCATAGTTGGTCGAATTCGGGTTGGTGTACTGCCACAATTCCTTGAACTTGTTCCACGCGGTCTCGGCCTCCGCCGAGCGGAACTTGGTCACCATCGAGCCGGTGTAGGACGGATAAAGGAAGCCTTCGAAGAAACGGTGCTTCAGCCCCTTCGGTCCGGCCGGGAAGCCGAATTTCGGCGAGCCGGTCTTCTCGGCGATGTTCTTCGCCCATTCGATCAACTGGTCATAGGTGATGGTGTTGAGATCGACGCCTGCCGGCAGATATTGCAGCGCCTGCTTGTTGGCCGCCATCAGGAAGGTGGCCTGCATCCACGGCAGATATTTCTGTTCACCTGTGCCGAGCATGCCGAGCTTCTTGTAGTCTTCATTGAGCTTGACACCGCCGACATCGACGCCGGACAGATCGACAAGGTCCGCACCGACCGTGGAGAAGTCTCCGTGCAGCCCGCCGAGCACGCCGATGGTGCCGGAGCCGGCCTGCAACTCGGCCTGAAGGCGCGTGAGCCAGGGCCCGTCCTCGGCGACTTGGTAGTCGACCTGGCCGTCAAACGGTTTCAGCACTTCGCTGCGCATTTTCTGCGTCTCCTCCACAGGCCGCGCCTGCGTCGACCAGAACAGCACCTGGGCTTGCGCGCCGCCGATCGCGATCGACAGTGCGAGTGCGGCGCCGGCCAATGTCTTCAACGCATTCATCGTAGTCTTCCTCACTGCTTGTTCGCCGCCCCGGCGTCAGTTTTTTCCTATGGGTGCCGGTCCTGTGGGTGCTGGGCCATGGCTTGCCCGCGAAACCAAGGTCGGCCGGATCAGCCGCGTCAGCGGTGCGGCGGACTCGTCGCCAATGACGGCCAACAGCATCTCGCCGATCTCGCGCGCGCACTGGCGGATCGAGGCATCGAATGTGGTGAGGCCCGGCGGCGCATAGGCCGAGGCGGCGATGTTGTCGAAGCCGATGACCGAGAGGTCGCGAGGGATGGTCAGGCCGGCGCGGGTGGCCTCTTCCATGACATTGAGCGCCAGTTCGTCGAACAGCGCGACGATGGCCGTCGGCCGCTCGTCAGCATGCAACAGCCGGTTGATGGCCTGGATGCGGGCGCCGCGATCGAAGCGCGGCGCCGTCGCCACATCGAGGCTGACTGACGGATCGCCTCGGCGCGCGATCGCTGCGGCGAGCCCGTCTTGCCGCAGATGGCGAAACGTCATCGGCTCGGCGATCGTCACCAGGCCGAAATGGCGGTGCCCGAGATCGTAAAGCATGGCGAAGGCTTCGCCGAAGGCGTGCGCGCCATCGGTGTCGAGCCAGTTATAGGCAAAGTCGGTATCGAGCAGTCGGCCATGGGCGACGAACGGGAAATTGCGTTGGCGCAGATAGGCGAGCCGTTCGTCGACCTCGGCGATGCGGGTGACGACGACGCCGTCGGCACGTCCGGATTCGACAACATGGCGAAGCACGGAAAGTTCCGACTGGCCTTGCGCCACGGCGGCGAGGATCAGGTCGGTGCCATGCGAAACCAGCCCTTCGCCAAGCCCGGTGACGAATTCGCCGAGGAAGGAATCGACCAGATTGGCGCCGCGGATCGGCAGCACTATGCCGACAAAGCCGCTGCGGCCTGAGACCAGCGTGCGGGCTGCCGTGTTGGGCACGTAGCCGGCCTGACGCGCGGCTTCAGTGACGCGCTCGCGCGTCTTCAAGGCGATCTGCTGATGGCCGGCAAGAGCCCGCGACACCGTGGTGATCGACAGGTCGAGCTGCGCTGCAAGTTCCTTGAGCGTGGTGACGCGGGCCGGCACCGTTCCTCCAGATCGAAGTGTTTGAAGCGTTTGTAATGCGTTTCGATCAGATTGCAAACGTTTTAAATCCGGGTCGCGTCAATGAGGGTCTTTCGCTTCACGGCAGCCAATGGCCGGTTTTTGGCCCTGTTAGCGTGATTTGAACCACGTAGTGCTTGACTCCGGCGGCGCCTTGTGAAAAATTTTGCACCAACTGATAAAAATATCGTAGGGCGGAAATGGTTGGTTTTGGAAACGGCCTCCTGCGCGACGATGAAACCAGTATGGCGACGCGTGCCGCCTGGCTTCATTATGCTGGCGGCCTGACCCAGTCGGAGGTCGCCAAGCGGCTGGGCCTGACCAGCCTCAAGGCGCACCGCCTCATCACCAAGGCCAATCAGGAAGGGTTGGTCAAAGTCTATATCGACGGCGAAGTGTCGGAATGCGTGGCGCTCGAAGACGAGTTGTCCAGCCGCTACGGCCTCGATTACTGCGAGGTCGTTCCCGACTTCGATGGCGAAGACTTGCCCCTCAAGGCGCTCGGTATCGCCGGCGCGCAGTTTCTCAAACGAGAGATCGAACGTGGCGAGGATACGCTGATCGGCGTCGGTCATGGCCGCACGCTCGCCGCCTGCGTGGAGTATCTGCCGCGCATATCGGCCGAAAAGACCCGCTTCGTCTCGCTGCTTGGCGGCCTGACGCGCAAGTTCTCGGCCAATCCGCACGATGTCATACACCGTCTGGCCGAACGGACCGGCGCGGAAGCCTATGTGATGCCGGTGCCGATGTTCGCCAACACGGTCGAGGATCGAACCGTGCTGCTCGGGCAGAAGGGCATCAGCGAAGTCTTCGATCTCGGCAAGGCCGCCGACCTGCTCATTGCCGGTATCGGCACTGCCGAGCGCGAGGCGTCGCTGGTCGCCACCGGCATGATCGAGAAGGGCGAAATGGAGGAGATCCGTCGCAAGGGGGGCGTTGGCGAATTACTCGGCCATTTCTTCGACGATGCTGGAAAAGCGGTCGAGACGACGCTTTCCAACCGGGCGCTGGCGCTGGCGCGAGAAGATATCAGCAATCGCAGGATTGTCGCCGTTGCCGGCGGCAAGGTGAAGGTTCGTGCCATCAAATCGGTGTTGGAGGGCCGCTATCTCAAGGGCTTGGTCACCGATGAGCGGACGGCGCGATCACTCGTGGAGCAGACGCCGGTCGGGTAGCCGGCAACCATTCGATTGAAACTACCCTGTGGAGGAGAAGACAAATGCATGAGAAAGAAAAAGACCTGATCGATGCGTTCCTGCGCGGACAAGTCGATCGTCGTGGGCTGATCAAGGGCCTTGGCGCAATGGGCCTTGCCGCCGGCACGGCCGGCACGCTGCTCAATATGGGGCAGACCCGCGCGCTCGCCGCGGATTTCGACTGGCAGGCGCACAAGGGCAAGACCATCAAGCTCTTGCTCAACAAGCATCCTTATGCGGATGCGATGATCGCCAACCTCGAAAACTTCAAGAAGTTGACCGGCATGGAAGTCGTCTATGACGTGTTTCCAGAAGACGTCTATTTCGACAAGGTCACCGCTGCGCTGTCGGCCAGCTCGCCCGAATACGATGCCTTCATGACCGGCGCCTACATGACCTGGACCTACGGCCCGGCCGGCTGGATCACCGACCTCAACGAGTGGATCAAGGATCCGACCAAGACCAACGTGAACTATGCCTGGGACGACTTTCTGCCCGGTGTCAGGAAGTCCTGCGCCTGGAACGGCCAGCCTGGCGGCGTGCTCGGCTCCGACGACGCCAAGCAGTGGTGCATTCCGTGGGGCTTCGAACAGAACAACATCACCTATAACAAGGGTATGTTTGACAAGGTCGGCGTCAGCGTTCCCGGCAATATGGACGAGATGGTCGCTACGGCGGCGAAGCTTACCAAGGATGTTGGTGGCGGCGTCTACGGCATCGGCGTGCGCGGCTCGCGCTCCTGGGCGACGATCCATCCCGGCTTCCTGTCGGCTTACGCCAATTTTGACCAGAAGGACCTGAATGTCTCGGCCGACGGCAAATTGTCGGCCGCGATGAACACCGCCGAATCCAAGGCTTTCCACAAGCAGTGGGTCCAGATGATCCAGGAGAGCGGCCCCAAGGACTGGTCGACCTACACCTGGTATCAGGTCGGCACCGATCTCGGTGCGGGCGCCTCGGCAATGATCTTCGACGCCGACATCCTCGGCTACTTCATGAACGGCGGCGACAACAAGATGGCCGGCAAGCTCGCCTTTTCCGCCTTCAAGGCCAATCCTGCCGCCACGGCGCCGACGCCCAATATCTGGATCTGGTCGCTGTCGATGTCCAATTTCTCGAAGGACAAGGACGCCACCTGGTACTTCATGCAATGGGCATCAGGACCCGAGCATGCGCTGTTCGGCGCGACCAAGATGGATTTCGTCAATCCGGTCCGTCAGTCGGTCTGGAAGGACGAGATGTTCCGCGAGAAGCTGAACAAGAGCTATCCGGGCTATGTCGAGATGTTCGACGTCTCGGCGCCGGGCGCCAGCATCAAGTTCACCCCGCAGCCGCTGTTCTTCGACCTGACCACCGAATGGGCGGCGACGCTGCAGAAGATGGTGGCCAAGGAAGTGCCGGTCGACGAAGGCCTCGACATGCTGGCTACCAGCGTCGACGGCCAGCTCAAGGAAGCCGGGCTCGGCTGAGTCCTGGCGAACGGCTGGCCCGCTTTTGCGGGCCAGCCGGACATTCCAATGCGAAGCGGCGCCCTGGAGCATCGGACCCAAAAATGGAAACCGGTTTTGGGAAAATCCGATGCTCAACCACTGACGGTGCCGCCACTCGCCCAACCGGCCGCCTAGCTCCCTGGGCGGCCGGCAGGGCGAAGCAACAGAGATGACGGGTGAGCCACGATGACTGCGGCGACAATGCAAAGAAACAGACCTTCCGGCTTCAGGATCAGCAAGAGGGTGCTGCCCTATGTGCTCAGCCTGCCGGCCTTGCTCGTCTGCATCGGCATCCTGATCCCGTTCTTCACATCGGTCGTCTATTCGTTCCAGCGCTACCGGCTGAGCCAGCCCTGGGCGCGGCAGTTCAATTGGGGCGACAATTATATCTCCTTTTTCACTGACCCGAGGTTCTGGAACACGCTGGAGATATCGCTGCTCTATGCCGGTATCACCGTTCTGCTCGAACTGCTTCTCGGTCTCGGCATCGCCCTGCTGCTGCAGAAGCGATCGACACTGAACAACTTCATCTCGATCATGCTGTTGATGCCGCTGATGACGGCGCCGGCGCTTGCCGCGCTGATGTGGAAGCTGATGACCAATCCCGGCTTTGGCGTGCTGAGCTATCTCGCCAGCCTGATCGGACTGCAGGATTTCCGCTGGGCCTCGTCGCCGTCGACCGCACTTTTCACCGTGGTCCTTGTCGACATCTGGGTCTACACGCCCTTCATCATGATCCTGCTGCTTGCCGGCCTGCGCAGCCTGCCGACGCAGCCCTTCGAGGCGGCAGCACTTGACGGCGTGCCGAGGAGTTTCGTGTTCTTCCGCATTACCTTGCCGATGCTGACGCCGTACATCCTGACGGCGACGCTGTTCCGCCTGCTGGATTCCATCCAGCAGTTCGACATCATCTATGCCATGACCCAGGGCGGTCCGGGCGACACGCTGACCGTCTTCCAGGTCGAGGCCTACCTCAACTTCTTCCAATCGACCAATGTCGGCCGCTCGGCGGCGCTGATGATCATCCTGTGGGCGATCACCTATTTCCTGTCGAATATTTTCATCAAGAACTGGCTGCGCCTGCGCGAACGCGCCCGCGGCCAGGCATAGGAGGCCGAGATGGAGCACACCTCACTTCTCGAACGCGTCCTGCGCGGCATAGCACTGACGCTGGTCGTGATCTTCTTCATGTTCCCGATCGTCTGGATCTTCATGATGTCGTTCCAGACCAACGAGACCATCCTGCGGATTCCGCCGCAGCTCGTCTTCAAGCCGACGCTGGCCAACTACACCGCGCTCATCACCGGAAAGCTGACGACGGCGGCCGGCACGCTCGACATCGCCTTCATGCGCAATCTCTGGAATTCGGTGTTCCTGTCGGTCACCTCGGTCGCCGTCGCGCTGTTGCTCGGCGTTCCCGCGGCCTACGCCTTTGCGCGGCATAAGTTTCGTGGCTCTGAACACATCGCCTTCACGCTGCTGTCATTCAGGTTTGCGCCGGCGCTGCTGGTGCTCCTGCCGCTGACCCTCTATTTCCAGAAGCTTGGACTGGCCAATACTTATATCGGGCTGATCTGGGTCTATCAGCTGATCTGCCTGCCGCTGATCCTGTGGATCGTGCGCGGCTATTTCGAGGACATCCCGGCGGATATCGAATATGCCTATCGCATCGCCGGTCATTCCTGGTTTGCCACCTTCCGCAAGATCGCGCTGCCGCTCGCCGGCCCGGGCATTGCGGCTGCCGGCCTGCTTGCCTTCATCTTCGCCTGGAACAATTTCGTCTTCGCGCTGGTGCTTGCCTCGGCCGACAAGCAGCCGGTGACGGTTGGCGCGCTGGCTTTCATCACCTCCTCCGGCATCCAGTATGGCCAGATCTCGGCGGCAATCGTGCTGTCGATCACGCCGACGCTGGCACTTGCCCTCTATGCGCAGCGCTATCTCGTCGAAGGCCTGTCGCTTGGCGCCGTGAAAGGATAGCTCCGATGACCAGCCTCGAACTGCGAAATGTCGTCAAGCGCTACAAGAGCCAGACTGTTCTCGACAATCTGTCGCTGACCGTCGCCGACGGCGAAACCCTGGTCCTGTTCGGACCGTCCGGCGCCGGCAAGACAGTGCTGCTGCGGCTGGTCGCCGGCGTCATCGACCCCGATGAAGGAAAGATCTTCATCGGCGGCGAAGATATGACCGACCTCGATGCCGAGTTCCGCGGCGTTGGCATGGCGTTCCAGAATTTCGCGCTGTTTCCGCACATGACCGCCTTCGACAACATTGCGACACCGCTGGAAGCCAGCCGTTCGTCGCAAAGTGCGATCAAGGCGGGCGTCCAAAGCGTCGCCAAGCTGCTCAAGATCGGCCATGTGCTCAGCCACAAGCCACGGGCGCTATCCAACGGCCAGAAGCAGCGCACCGCGCTCGCCCGCGCTCTGGTCGGCTCGCCGCCGGTGCTCCTGCTCGACGATCCCCTGCGCAATGTCGATGCCAAACTGCGCTTCGAGATGCGGCTCGAACTGCCGAGGCTTTTGGCCGATCGCGGCGCGACCGTCGTCTACGTCACCCAGGACTACAAGGAGGCCATGGCGCTCGGCGATCGCATCGCGGTGATGTCGCAAGGTGTCATCAAGCAGCTCGGCACGCCCGAGCAGATCTATCGTGAGCCGGCAAACATCGAGATCGCGCGGCTGTTCGGCGACCCGACCATCAACCTGCTCGAGGTAAAGCCGTCGCGCGATGCCAAGGGCATCTATGTCGGCCTGTCGAATGTCCAGGTCCATCTGACGGGCGCCTACGATGCGACGGTCGGCCGCGATTGCGTGATCGGCTTGCGGCCGGAAGCGCTGAGCTTCGTCGATGAAGGCACGCCGGCCGCCATACCGGTGACGGTCAAGGCCGAGACGCCGCTCAACGAAAAGATCGTCACGCTGGTGCGCACCGTGCGCGGCCGCGAAATCCTGGTCTCCCGGCCGGCCGGAACACCGGGTCAGAGCGAGGGCAGGGCCCACATCGCGGTCGACGGCAAAAGCGCCCTTTTGTTCGATCGTGCAAGCGGCGATCGCATCGGCTCGAAGAACGTCGTCAATTTGCGCAGCGGAGAAGCGGCATGAGCCAGAGCGCACTCGCCATTTCTGGCGTCGACAAGTTCTACGGTCCGATCGACAGGGGCGTGCATGCCGTCCAGAATCTGACGATCGAAATCGACAAGGGCGAGATCGTCGCACTGCTCGGCTCGTCCGGTTGCGGCAAGACCTCGACTTTGCGCATGATCGCCGGCTTCGAAGAGGTCTCGCGCGGCACCATCTCGGTTGCCGGCCGCAAGGTGCACACGCTGGCGCCGGTCAAGCGCAATGTGGCGATGGCATTCGAGGGCTATTCGCTCTATCCGCCGCTGACCGTGCGCGAGAACATGGCGTTTGCGCTGAAGGCGGCCAAGCTGCCGAAAAGCGAGGTTGATGCGAAGGTTGCCAGCATCGCCAAGCTGCTCGAGATTGAGGATATTCTTGAGCGCTATCCGAGTTCCATCTCCGGCGGCCAGCAGCAGCGCGCCAGCCTCGGCCGGGCGCTGATCCGGCAGGCCGATCTGCATTTGCTGGACGAACCGATGGGCCAGCTCGAGCCGCAGCTTCGCGCCGTCCTGCGCGGCCGCATCAAGCACTTCATCAAGGAGCGTGGCTTGACCGCGATCCTGGTCACCCACGACCAGACCGAGGCCAACGCTTTGGCCGACCGGATCGCGGTGATGGAAGGCGGCGTGCTGCAGCAGTTCGACACGCCCGACATGCTCAAGCAGCGGCCGGCCAACCTGTTCACCGGCACCTTCGTCGGCGAGCCGCCGATGAATGTCTTCGAGGCCTATGTCGGCACGGCTGCCGACAAGATCAATCTGCGGCTGCCCGACGGACTTTCGCTCGACTATGACAAGGACGCATTCAGCGGCTCGGTTCGCGACGAATTGCTCAAGCGGGAGCGGGTCGTCATCGGCATCAGGCCCTATGCGGTTCGCCGCTCGAAGGACGGCGTGCCGGCCACGGTTTCGGCCAACCAGTGGCTCGGCGACCAGACGCATATCGCGGCGGATTTCGCCGGCGGCTCGCTCGTCCTGGTCGAGCATGACCGGACCCGGCTGGAGCTTGGCGCGCCGATCAATATCAGCATCGATCCGAAAAACCTGCACGTCTTCGATCAGTCCAGCGGCATGGCAATTTCGCACGGCATGGAGCTTGCCTGATGCGGGATGTGCTGATCGGCATCGATGCCGGCACGTCTGTCATCAAGTCCGTCGCCTTCGACACGGCGGGCCGGCAGCTCGCGGCTGCGGCGGTGCCGAACCGTTACGAGACCTTGCCGGGCGGCGGCGCCGAGCAGGATCTGGCGCGCACCTGGGCCGATACCGCGACCACCTTGCGCCAGCTTGCCGACAAGGTGCCGAACCTCGCCAGCCGCACCATCGCGATCGCCGTGACCGGACAGGGCGATGGCACCTGGCTGATCGACAAGGACGGTGAGCCGGTCGCCAAAGGCTGGCTGTGGCTCGACGCGCGCGCCGCGGGGGTCGTCGAGGAGATCCGGGCGCGACCGGAGGATCGGCTGCGCTTCGAAAAGACCGGCAGCGGTCTGGCCGCCTGCCAGCAGGGACCGCAGTTCGCCTTCATGAAGCGCAACATGCCCGAAATGCTTGGCAAGGCGGCGACGGCGTTCCACTGCAAGGATTGGCTCTATTACAAGCTGACCGGCGAGCGCGCCACCGACCCGTCGGAAGGGACCTTCACCTTCGGTGACTTCCGCACGCGCGGTTACAGCGACGATGTGCTTGAGGTGCTCGGCGTCACTGATCTCAGGCATCTGCTGCCGCCGATCGTCGACGGCACCAGGCACAGCGCCGGCCTGTCGGCGGCGGCTGCCGAAGCGACCGGGCTGCTTTCCGGCACGCCGGTGGTGCTGGCCTATGTCGACGTGGCCTGCACCGCGCTCGGCGCCGGCCTGCTCGACCGCGAGCGCAAGCCCGGCTGCTCCATCATCGGCTCCACCGGCATGCATATGCGGCTTGCGCAGACGCCGGACGAGGTGCTGCTCAACGAAGCCGCGACCGGCTACACGATGACGATGCCGGTGCCCGGCGTCTTTGCGCAGATGCAGTCGAACATGGCGGCGACACTCAACATCGATTGGGTCCTTAGCCTCGCCTCCGGCATACTCGCCTCGCAAGGCATAACGCGCACCAATGGCGAGATGATCGCGCTGGTCGATGAATGGATATCGTCATCCGAGCCGGCGTCGCTGCTCTATCAGCCCTATGTGTCCGAGGCCGGCGAGCGGGGGCCGTTCGTCGACGCCAATGCAAGGGCCGGCTTCGTCGGCATTTCGTCACGGCACGGCTACGCCGACATGGTCCGCGCCGTTTTCGAGGGGCTGGCCTTCGCGGCACGCGATTGCTATGCCGCCATGGGGCCGCTGCCGAGCGAAATCCGGCTGACCGGCGGTGCAGCCAGAAGCCCGGCTCTGCGCAAGATCCTGGGTGCTGTCGTCGGCGCCGCCATTCGCACCAGCCAACGCGAGGAAGCCGGTGCTGCGGGCGCCGCGATGATCGGTGCGGTCTGCGTCGGCCAATACAAGTCGATGGATGAATGCGTCGGCGAATGGGTCACGCCGCTGCTTGGCGCGGCGGAGCCGAGCGACCGAGAACTTGCCGCGATCTATGAGCGGGCGGTTCCGTCCTACACATTGGCGCATGAGGCGCTGCGGCCGGTCTGGCGTTCGATGGCCGCATCCAAGGCAAACTGAGAAGTCGAGCATGCGTAAGAAGATTGCAATCATTGGCGACCGCTTCATGCTTCCCGAAGTGTTTCGCGAGAAAATCGAGAAGGCCTGCGGCGACAATCTCGATATCCGTACCCTTGAGGCGGCATGGCCCGACGAGCCGATGGAATTCGGCAATGCGGCGCTCGGCCTCGACAAGGTCAAGGAGTATTTTGGCGATCCGGACGAGGTGGTCGATTTCATCGGGGATGCCGAGATCTTCGTCACCCAGCTTGCGCCGCTCTCCGAGACCATGATGCAACGCCTGCCCACGCTGAAGCTGGTTGCGGTATCGCGCGGTGGCCCGATCAACATCGACATGGCTGCCGCCAAGGCCCACGGCATCACCGTCGTCAACGTGCCGGGACGCAATGCGAGTGCTGTGGCCGAGTTCACCATCGGCGCCATCCTTGCCGAGACGCGGCTGATCCGGGTCGGGCACGAAGCCTTGCGCAAGGGGGAATGGCGCGGCGATCTCTACCGGGCCGATCGCACCGGCCGTGAGCTCAACGAAATGACCGTCGGCGTCATCGGCTACGGCAACATCGGCACCCGACTGGTCCGCCTTTTGCGCGCCTTCGGTTGCCGAATTTTGGTGTCCGATCCCTATGTGCAGTTGAGCGCCGAAGACCGCAATGCCGGCGTTGAACTGGTCGCGCTCGACGATCTCCTGTCCCGCTCCGATGTGGTCACGCTTCATTCCCGAGTAACCGAGGAGACCCGCGGGCTGATCAACAAGGACACCATCGCGCGGATGAAGCCGGGGGTGATCTTCATCAACACCGCGCGCGGGCCGCTGGTCGACTACGACGCACTTTACGATGCTCTCGTCTCGGGACACATCGGCAGCGCCATGCTGGAGACGTTCGCGGTCGAGCCGGTGCCTGCCGACTGGCCGCTGCTGCAGCTTCCGAACGTCACGTTGACGCCGCATATCGCCGGTGCCTCGGTGCGCACGGTGACCTATGCGGCCGAGCAAGCCGCCGAAGAGGTGCGCCGCTACATCGCCGGCCTTCCGCCGGTCAACCCATGCTGAGGTTGCGGCAGCCATGAAAGCAAATCTAGGCATAGAGGACCCGGCGAGATGAGCGGCGCCACTGAAATCGTCGATCTCTTCGTCATCGGCGGCGGCGTCAACGGCGCCGGCATCGCGCGCGACGCAGCCGGCCGCGGCCTTTCCGTCATTCTATGCGAAAAAGACGATCTTGCCGAAGGCACCAGTTCGCGATCCGGAAAGCTCGTCCATGGCGGCCTGCGCTATCTCGAATATTACGAGTTCCGGCTGGTGCGCGAGGCGTTGATCGAGCGCGAAGTGCTGCTCGAATCCGCTCCCCACATCATCTGGCCGATGCGCTTCGTGCTGCCGCACAGCCCTGACGACCGGCCGGCCTGGCTGGTCCGGCTCGGCCTGTTCCTCTACGATCATCTCGGCGGCCGCAAGCGGCTGCCGGGCACCCGAACGCTCAACCTGCGCACCGCGCCCGAAGGCGCGCCGATCAAGGACGCGTTCAAGCGCGGTTTCGAATATTCCGACTGCTGGGTCGACGACGCCCGTCTCGTCATCATCAATGCGCTCGATGCGGCGGAGCGCGGAGCCAAGGTCTTTACGCGAACCGCCTGCACCGCCGCCCGCCGTGAAAACGACCTGTGGTCGGTCGAGATGCGCGACAGCCGAACCGGCGTCAGGACCACGGTTCGGGCACGGGCGTTGATCAACGCCGCCGGGCCGTGGGTCAACGACATCATCAACCGCGTGGCCGGCCAGAATTCCAAGCGGAACGTGCGCCTGGTCAAGGGCAGCCACATCGTCGTGCCGAAATTCTGGGAAGGGCGGCAGGCCTATCTCGTCCAGAACAGCGACAAGCGCGTGATCTTCATCAATCCTTACCAGAACGATCTGGCGCTGATCGGCACCACCGACATTCCCTATGACGGGCGGCCGGAAGACGTAGCGGCGGATGCCAGCGAGGTCGACTACCTGATCAAGGTGGTCAACCGCTACTTCAAACGCGGGCTTGCCCGCAGCGATGTCATTTACTCGTTTTCGGGCGTCAGGCCGCTCTATGACGATAACGCCGACAATCCGAGCGCGGTGACGCGCGACTATATTTTCGAGCTCGACGCCTCGGCCGGACAGGCGCCGCTGCTCTCCGTCTTCGGCGGCAAGATCACCACCTTCCGCAAATTGGCCGAGCACGCGCTGGACAAGATCGCCCCGTTGTTTCCGAAAATGGGCAAGCCATGGACGTCGAAAAGCTATCTGCCGGGTGGCGATATCACCAACGCCGACTTCGAGCAGTTTCTCGGCGATCTCGGCCGCGAATATCCCTGGATGCCGGCGTCGCTGGTCAAGCACTATGGCCGGCTCTACGGCACCAGGACGCGGGTTCTGGTCGGTGCGGCCCAGTCGCTCACCGACCTGGGGCGGTGCTTCGGTAAGGATTTCTTCGAACGCGAAGCCAATTATTTGTTCGAGCACGAATGGGCGCTGACATCAGCCGATATTCTCGAACGGCGCACCAAGCATGCGCTGCATCTGTCCGCCGCAGAAAGAGCCACTTTCGAGGACTGGTGCGCGAGCCGGCTGGTGAAAGCAAGCTGATGGCCTTTACGCTTTCCCTCAACACCAATCCGCTGGTCAATCGCTTTGCCGAACCGGACGATCTGATCGATGCGATCGCTTACGACATCGGCATCAGAGACGTGCAGCTGACGCATGAATTCGTCAATCCCGGCTGGCCGGCGGCGACGATCTCGAAATTCCTCCACCTGTTCCGCGCCGCGCTCGACCGTACCGGTGTGCGCGTGACGTCGGGGATGACTGGCCCCTACGGCAGGCTCAATCATTTCGGCCACCCTGACGCCGATGTGCGCCGCTACTATGTCGATTGGTTCAAGACCTTTGCCGATATTTCCGCCGAGCTCGGCGCCAGCGGCATGGGCACGCAGTTTGCGATCTTCACGCATAGGGATTTCGACGATCCGGAGCGTCGCGCGCGGCTTTTCGACATCGCGCTGGAATGCTGGCGCGAGGTCGCCGAGCATGCCAAGGCGGCCGGTTTGAGCTACCTCTTCTGGGAGCCGATGTCGGTCGGCCGTGAATTCGGCCACACGATCGAGAGCTGCCGGGCCCTGCAAAACGAGATCGAAGCAGCCGGCATGGCCATCCCGATGGAGATGATGGTCGATATCGACCATGGCGACGTCACCTCGAGCAATCCGGACGACATCGATCCCTATGCCTGGGCCGAAGCGTTTCCCAAGGTATCGCCGATCATCCACATCAAGCAGTCTTCGATGAATAAGGGCGGTCATTGGCCGTTCATTGCCGCCTACAACAAGGACGGCCGCATCACGCCGGAAACATTCCTGGAGACGGTTCGCCGTGGCGGCGGCGGTGACAATGAGATCTGCCTCGAGCTGTCATTTCGCGAGCGCGAGCCGATCGATCATCAAGTCGTCGCCATGATACGCGAGTCGGTCGACTACTGGGCGCCGTTTATCGAGACCGGCAGAGCCGCTCTCCTGCCACGAGCAGGATAGATGAACAGGAGCCGATGCGGCTCCTGTTCAGAACCAGAATACGTCAGCCGAATTTCGGATCGAGACTGCCCGACTTGTAGCGCTTGGCCATTTCCGAGACCGGCAGCGGCTTGATCTTGGGCGCGTTGCCGGCAGTGCCGAACTGCTCGAAGCGCTCCTTGCACAGCTTCCTCATCGCGGCCATCGCCGGCGTCAGGTATTTGCGCGGGTCGAACTCGCTCGGGTTCTCGGTCAGCACCTTGCGGATCGCGCCGGTCAGCGCCATGCGGTTGTCGGTGTCGATGTTGATCTTGCGCACGCCGTGCTTGATGCCGCGCTGGATCTCCTCGACCGGCACGCCCCATGTCGGCTTCATCTGGCCGCCATATTTGTTGATGATCTCCTGCAGCTCTTCCGGCACCGAGGACGAGCCGTGCATGACGAGGTGCATGTTCGGCAGGCGGCGGTGGATCTCCTCGATCACATTCATGGCCAGAACCGCGCCGTCCGGCTTGCGCGAAAACTTGTAGGCGCCGTGGCTGGTGCCCATGGCGACGGCCAGCGCATCGACATGCGTGTCCTTGACGAACTGCACCGCCTGCTCCGGATCGGTCAGCAACTGGTCGTGGCTGACGGCGCCCTCGACGCCGTGGCCGTCTTCCTGTTCGCCGCCGCCCATCTCCAGGGACCCGAGAACGCCGATCTCGCCTTCCACCGACACACCGCCCCAATGCGCCATGTCGACGACGCGGCGCGTGATGCCCGAATTATAATCGTAGTCGGCCGGCGTCTTGCCGTCCTCCTTCAGCGACCCGTCCATCATCACCGAGGTGAAGCCGTACTGAATCGCGGTCACGCAGGTCGCTTCGTTGTTGCCGTGGTCGAGATGCATGCAGACCGGGATATCGGGATGGATCTCGACGAGCGCGTCGATCAGCTTGGCCAGCACGACGTCGTTGGCATAGGCCCGGGCCCCGCGGCTCGCCTGCAGAATGACCGGCGATTTGGTCTCCTCGGCGGCCTCCATGATGGCGAGGCCCTGTTCCATATTGTTCATGTTGAACGCAGGCACGCCATAGCCGTGTTCGGCGGCATGGTCGAGCAATTGTCTCAATGTAATGCGAGCCACCCAATAGTCTCCCGTATTTGGTTTCAAGCCTATGGTTGCGAGCCGTCCGGTCGTCGTTCAGCCCACTGATGCTTCTGGCCGGATTTCCAGAGAACCGCAACCTTTGGCCATGCCGCCGGGAGCAATTCTTGTTACAAGACAGCAATCAAAAGCGAATAATATCCCAAAGAAATGTAACATCATCACAAAAAATCTGACGCATATGCGATTTACTCTGTTATAATGGCTGTGGCTCGCCGTTTCCGCCACGGTGGACTCGCAACGAGCCGGAATCAGGGAACAGGCTGGACAATGAAGAGCGACGGCCGGCGGCAAGGCATCATGGATTTTCTGATGGACACTGGCACGGCCAGCGTCGATGACCTTTCCACGCGCTTCGGTGTATCGAAGATGACCGTCCATCGCGACCTCGACGAGCTTGAGGAAAGCGGCTTCCTGCGCAAGGTGCGCGGCGGCGCCTCGATCCAGCCGAGCGGCCTGTTCGAGAGTGATTTCCGCTACCGTCAGAAGCAGGCCGGTGAGGAGAAGCAGCGCTTGGCGGCTGCCGCAGTGGCGATGATCGAGCCGGGCCAGACGGTGATCATCGACGACGGCTCGACCGCCGGCGGCATTGCGCGTCACCTTGCGGATCTCCGCCCGCTGACCGTGATCTCAAACAATCTGGCCGTCATCCAGGATCTGGCAGGCGTTGGCGGGATCACCCTGATCGCGCTCGGTGGCCAGTACAGCAAGAAGTTTCACGGTTTCTTCGGCCTGCTTGCCGAGGACACGTTGAGATCGTTGCGCGCCGATGTGGCCTTCCTGTCGTCGTCGGCCATCCACGGCGCTTCCGCCTTCCACCAGGACCAGGAAGTGGTCCATACCAAGCGGCTGATGATGGCCGCCGCCGCGCGCAAATATCTGCTGGTCGATCACGGCAAGTTCGGCCGCACGGCGCTGCATTTCCTGACCGATCTCAAGGCGTTCGACGCCGTCTTCACCGGTCGCGAACTGGAACCCCAGATGCGCGAGGTGTTGGATGGCGCCGGCGTTTCGCTAACACTGGTCGAGAAGGACTAGACCATGATCCCGAAAAGTGGGAACCGGTTTTCGGAAAAGATCATGGTCAAAGAAGAAGATAGAGCCCCATCCCGCTACGCGGGATGGAACAGGCTCTAGAAGGAGGACGCATGGTTTACTGGGTCGGCACAAGCTGGAAAATGAACAAGACGCTTGCCGAGGCGACTGAATTCGCCAAGGCGCTGGCGGGGTTCGTCCCCGGTTTCGACGACCGCATCCAACCCTTCGTCATCCCGCCCTTCACGGCGGTCCGCGAGGTCAAGAAGGCGTTGGCCTCGACGCGGGTCAAGGTCGGCGCCCAGAACATGCATTGGGCCGACGCCGGAGCCTGGACCGGCGAGGTCTCGCCGGTGATGCTGACGGATTGCGGGCTCGACCTCGTCGAGCTCGGCCATAGCGAACGGCGCGAGCATTTCGGCGAGACCGACAAGGCGGTCGGCCTCAAGACCGCGGCGGCGGTGAAGCACGGGTTGGTGCCGCTCATCTGCGTTGGTGAGACATTGGCGCAACGCAACAGCGGCCAGGCCGATGCGGTGCTGGCCTTGCAGGTGCATGGCGCGCTGCAATACCTCGAAGGCCAGGCGAAGGCGGCGACGATCCTGTTTGCCTACGAGCCGGTCTGGGCGATCGGCGACAAGGGCATTCCGGCAAGTGCGGACTATGCCGATAGGCAGCAGGCGCTGATCAAGAAGATCGCCGGCGATCTCCTGCCGGCCATACCGCTGGTGCTTTATGGCGGCAGCGTCAATCCGCAAAATGCCGCCGAACTGATCGGCCAGCCGCATATCGACGGGCTGTTCATTGGCCGCTCGGCCTGGCAGGCGGAAGGCTATATCGACATCCTCGGGCGCGCCTCGGCGGCGATCTAACATCGAATGAACAGGAAAGGACAATAAAATGAAAATAGCCATTGGAGCCGACAGCGCCGGCAAGCCGCTGCTCGACGTCATCGCCGCGCATCTCGCCACCAAACCCGGCCTCGCCGTCAGCGACCTCAGCCAGGCCGGCTACTATGCCGACCTGTCGCAGAAGCTCGCTCAGACCATTCTCGACGGCGAGAACGATCGCGGCATCCTGTTTTGCGGCACCGGCATCGGCGTTTCGATCTCGGCCAACAAGGTGCCCGGCATTCGCGCCGCACTCACCCACGACACCTATTCGGCGGAGCGCGCCGCGAAATCCAACAATGCCCAGATCATCACCATGGGCGCCCGCGTCATCGGCCCGGAACTGGCCAAGTCGATCGTCGACGCCTGGCTCGCATCGGAGTTCGACGAAAAGGGACCATCGGCCGGCAATGTCCAGGCGATCGACAGGCTCGACGCGGCGAAGCTGGGCTAACCCAGGCTTTTCCGCATCGCGCCAATCACGGTGACAGCCGACGCGGCGCCAGGGTCCATATGCCCGAGCGACCGCTCGCCGAGCCGCGACGAGCGGCCTTTCGCGGCGATCATGTCCTTGGTCGCCTTGGCGCCCCGTTCGGCTGCTTCAAGGGCAGCTGCCAGGCTTTCGGACAGGGTCTTGCCGGCGGCATCCGCAGCGGCCGCTGCTTGCGCCGCCGGCAGCCAGGCGTCGACCATCGTCTTCTCGCCGATCTCGGCCTTGCCGCGATCCTGGATGCCTTGCGCCATCGCCCGGAACAGGGCGATGAAATCGGCACCCGCCAAGGTCGCCTTGCCCTTGACGGCGGCCGCACCACGCATGAAGGCCGTCGCATAGAGCGGACCTGACGAAGCGCCGACGGCGTTGAGGAACGATTTCGCGGCGGTGTTGAGGAGAGCTGTCGGCTCGGTCGCCGCGAGGTCCAGCGAAGCCAGCGCATCGCGCACCGCGCCAAAGCCGAGCGCCATGGCGATGCCATGATCGGCGTCGCCGATGACGCCGTCTAACTGGCAGAGCCTGTCCTTGTCGGCTTCGATCGCCACCGCGATCGCATCGAACATTGTTTTCAGATCGGTGGTGTCGATGGATGTCATAGATGCTGCTTTCAGCCGGCGCGGAACATGGCGCAGTCGCAAGGATGGTCGAGCATCGTCTGCAATTCATCGTCGAGATGCATCAGCGTCACCGAGGCGCCGGCCATTTCGAGCGAAGTGCAATAATTGCCGACCCAGGTCGCGTGAACTGACACGCCGATGTCATCCAGCCGACGCTTCGCGCGCCGGTTCATGATGTAGAGTTCCATCAGCGGCGTCGAGCCGAGCGAATTGACGAGCACGGCGACCTTGTCGCCACGTGCCGGCGCCATCTCGTCGAAGATCTTGTCCAGCATCTCGTCGGTGATCTCGTCGGCTGTTTTCAGTTTTCCCCGCGCAATGCCCGGCTCGCCATGGATGCCCATGCCGATCTCCATCTCGTCCGGCCCGATCTCGAAATTCGGCCGGCGGGTCTGCGGCAGCGAACAGGGCGACAGCGCCACCCCCATAGTGAAAGTGTGGTCGTTGGCTTTCCGGGCGATGCGCTCGCATTCATCGAATGACAGCATCCGGTCGCAGGCGGCACCGGTAGCCTTGAAGATAAAGAAATTGCCGGCGACACCGCGCCGCTTTTGCCGCTGGTCACGTGGCGCCGATGCCACGTCGTCAGTGGTCAGCACGGTGCGCACCTCGATGTCATCCATCGCCGCCATCTCTGCGGCCATGTCGAAATTCATCACGTCGCCGGCATAGTTGCCATACATGAACAGCACGCCGGCACCGCCGCTGGCCGCCTTGGCGCATTCGAGGATCGGGTCCGGCGGCGGCGAGGCGAAGACATTGCCGATCGCCGCCGCGTCGGCCAGCCCCTTGCCGACGAAACCGAGGAAGGTCGGCTCGTGGCCCGAGCCGCCGCCGATGACGAGGCCAACCTTGCCGTCCCGCGGTCCATCACGGGCGATGATGGAGCGCGGACTTCCCTCAGCGCTTGTGAGATGGCGGGGATGCGCGGCCAGGATGCCTTCCAGCATCTCGTCGACGGTGCGGTTGCCGTCATTGATGATCTTCTTGGTCTGCACCTGCATCCTCCCGATTTCGGTATTTTCGCAGATAGTACAGCGTGTTACCGGGATTTCCACCCGGGAACGGACATTTCACGCGGCGATGCGTTCGCGCGCGGCCAGGATCTGAACACAGGCATTGGCTGCCTCTTTGCCCTTGACCTGGAAGTGCTCGAAGAAGAAGCGGTGGTGGTCCGCGCTGTCATGGTAGTTGTGCGGGGTGAGCACCGCCGAAAGCACCGGCACGCCGGTCGACAATTGCACGTTCATCATGCCGTCGATGACAGCGCTCGCCACGAATTCATGCCGGTAGATGCCGCCATTGACGACAAAGGCCGCACCGAGGATCGCTGCATAGCGACCGGTCTCGGCAAGCGTCTTTGCATGCAGAGGAATCTCATAGGCGCCCGGCACATCGAAGACATCGACGGCAAAGCGTTTCTCTCCAAGAACCGCAAGTTCGGCCTGGAACGCCTCGACGCACTGGTCGACGATGTCGGCGTGCCAGCGCGCACGAATGACGGCAACGCGG
This sequence comes from Mesorhizobium sp. M6A.T.Cr.TU.016.01.1.1, assembly GCF_003952585.1. NCBI lineage: Bacteria > Pseudomonadati > Pseudomonadota > Alphaproteobacteria > Hyphomicrobiales > Phyllobacteriaceae > Mesorhizobium > Mesorhizobium sp. M6A.T.Cr.TU.016.01.1.1. The sequence goes on along the minus strand of NZ_CP034452.1, from coordinate 780,205 downwards.
ATCGTTTCATAGTCTTTCTGGGAATGCTGATTCATGGGTCCATCCTTCCGTTTCGAACCAGAATCAGGACGCACGATACGGAATCCGAACCGCGAAAGCGGACCGTCTTCCGTTCGTTCTCTTCCATCCGGACTGTGACCGTCGGCTCCGGAATCACACCGGATCTGCTGACCCCTCCGGCTAACCGGAAAGCGCTCGCGGGCTTGGGCCGAAACCCTTACCGCCGGTGGGGACTTTCACCCCGCCCTGAGAACATTGACGATGTTTGTATGGAAGGGGCGGACAGCGCTGTCAACCACAGACGTCGTCGCGGATGGCGCAGAAATAGCGATCCGTTCCAGGGCAATCGCATTTGGATTCTTGCGAAGATGGACCCCCACCCTAACCCTCCCCACAAGGGGACCACAAGGGGGAGGGAACGCTGCCGCGCACCTGTACTTTCCCGTTAGCGCCGAAAGGCAGATAATTTGCCGAGGTCAGCGCCAACGGAAGTCTCCCTCCCCCTTGTGGGGAGGGGTTAGGGGTGGGGGTACATCGTAGAGCGAAAGCCTCGGCCTTCCACCTGCGATAGCCCTGCGTTCCGACCTGGTCACTTGAGGGCAAGGAGGAGGGCAACCTGCAGCGTCAAATGGCGATCACGGGCAAGGCAGGCAGCACCTTGTCCAAGGTGATGGGAAATTCACGCACTCGCACGCCGGCCGCGTTGTAAATGGCGTTGGCGACAGCAGCCCCCGCACCGCAGACGCCGAGCTCGCCGAGACCCTTCGCGCCAAGTGGATTGGCCTTGTCGTCATGTTCCTCGAGGAAGACGACCTCCATCTCGGGGACGTCGCCGTTGATCGGGACATGATACTCGGCAAGATCGTGATTGACGAAGTGGCCGTAGCGCGGGTCAAGCACCGTCTGCTCCATCAGCGCTGCACCGATCCCCCAGGTCATGCCGCCGATGATTTGCGAGCGCGCGGTCTTGGCGTTGAGGATACGGCCCGCGCCCATCACAGCCAGCATCCGGCGCATGCGGATCTCACCGGTATCGCAATCGACAGCGACCTCGGCGAAATGCGCTCCATAGGAATGCTGCGAGTAAGCCTTGTACGACCCGGTGGCAGCGCCCGCGGCCACGGAACCTTCGGCCTCAAACCCGTCGGGAGCGATCCTCCCGATGAGGTCGGCCAGGCTTGCCGACCGCTGGCCGACCCTGACCTCGCTGTCGGCAAAACTTGCCTCGGTGGCATTCGCGCCGCGCAACGGCGAGGCTTCGCTCGCCTGCGCCGCCTCCAGGATGCGTTCCTTGAGAGCGTTGCAGGCGTTATGCAGCGCCGAACCCGCGCTCGCCGCGCCCCAGGAACCGCCGGAGCCGGCGGTACGCGGGAAGCGGCTGTCGCCGAGTTCCACTTTGATGGACGAGATCGGCAGGCCGAGGCTCTCCGCGGCGATCTGGGTCAGGATCGTATAGCTGCCGGTCCCAATGTCGGTCATGTCGAGCCGCACCGTCACCCGACCGTCCCGGTCGATCGCAACCCGCGCCGTCGCCGCGCCGATGTAGTTAGGACGGATCGCCGCCGCCATGCCGTAGCCGATGAGCTTCCGGCCCTCTCGGGTGCGGCCCGGTGTCGGGTTTCTCCGCTCCCAACCGAAACGGCGGGCGCCTTCTTTCATGCAGGCGACGAGATTGCGGGTGGAGAACGGCACGCCGCGCTCGGGATCCTGTGCCGGTTCGTTACGGATCCTGAGTTCGATCGGGTCCAGGCCGAGCCGCTCGGCGAGCTCATCCACGGCGCATTCAAAAGCCAGCATGCCGGGCGCCTCGCCGGGCGAGCGCATCCATTCGCCGCGGTTGATATCCAGCGGAACCAGGCGATGACGGGTGACACGGTTCGGCGCCGCATAGAGCGAGCGGGCAAAAACTGCCGTTTGCTCGCAGTACTCCTCGAAGCTGGACGTTGCGGACCAGACATCGTGCGCGATCCCGGTGAGCCGCCCGTCGGTGTCCGTGCCGAGACGTACCTGTTGGATCATCTCTGCGCGGTGACCGGCATTGGCGAACATCTGTTGTCGCGTCAGCGCAATCTTCACCGGGCGCTTCAGAACCTGCGCTGCAAGCGCGGCCAGGATCGTATCGGCATGGGCAATCAGCTTGGAGCCGAAGCCTCCGCCGATGAAGGGGCTCACGATGCGCACACGCTCGGGCGGGATGCGAAGCGTGCTGGCGACTCCCGCCCGGAAGTTCGCTAAAGTCTGCGCCGATGTATGGATCGTCAGCTCGTTGCCTGACCAGGCGGCGAGCGTCGCATGGGGCTCCATCGGATTGTGATGTTCGAAGGGGGTCCGGTAAGTAGCATCGATCTTGACCGGAGCCGCCGCAAAGGCGCTCTCGAAATCGCCAATCACGCTGTCGGTCTCGAAGCCGGCATTGGTCCGTTTTGGTGCGTAGGCGTCGGCCTTATGTCCCGGTAAATCATAGACGCCCGGCGCCTCGTCGTAGCGCACTTTGATGAGGCCCGCAGCAGCGCGGGCCGCCTCGAACGTCTCCGCGACAACAAGCGCGACGGGCTCGTCGTAATATCGCACCCGCTCGCTGTTGAGCGCGGGCCGGGCGCGTGTGAAGACCTCCGGCACGGTCGGCGTGACCGCCGGGCCGAAATCCGGCTGGGCCGGCGCATTCCGGTGCGTCATGACGAGCAGCACTGCCTGCGCCCGTTCGGCTTCGGCCGTGTCGATCTCGGCGATGCGCCCCTTGGCGACGGCGGCGCCGAGAATATAGCCATAGGCTGTACCATCCAGCGCATTCTCGTAGGCGTAGGTGGCACCGCCTCTCACTTTGAGCGGACCGTCGATGCGGTCGATCGGCCGCCCGATGACGCCATTGCGTGGTTCGGAAGGACGGTTCTCGCTGGTCTTCGTCTCTGTCATCGTGTCACCTCACGCACTCTCGGCGGCAGCAGCGAGCGTGTGCCGCATCGTCCGTTTCGCCAGCGGGATCTTGAAATCATTGCCGCCATGCCCGACGGCTCCGGCGAGCGCGGCTTCGGCTGCGTCGGTAAAGGCGCCGTCGGACGCCGCCGCTCCTGCGAGCGTCCGCTCCGCCTCCGTCGCGCGCCAGGGCTTCGCGGCCACGCCGCCCATGGCGATTCGCGCGCTTCGGATACGATCGCCCCTCGTCTCGACGATTGCCGCCACCGACACCAGCGCGAAGGCGTAGGAGGCACGGTCGCGCACCTTGCGGTAAACCTGCCGGCCGGGCGGCGGGGACGGCAGGGTGACCGCGGCGATCATCTCGCCGTGGCCGAGCACGGTCTCGACATGGGGCGTCGCCTCGGGCAATCGATGGAAATCACCGATCGGGATCGTGCGGGTCTCGCCGCCGGGCGATGTGGTCTCGATCATGGCGTCGAGCCCGGACATGGCGACCGCCATATCCGAGGAATGGACCGCGATGCAGGCTTCGCTCGCGCCGAGCACGGCATGCATACGGTTGAAGCCCTGAAGCGCCGCGCAGCCCGAGCCCTGCTCGCGCTTGTTGCAAGGCATGTTGCGGTCGTAGAAATAGGGGCAGCGCGTGCGTTGCAGGAGATTGCCGCTGGTCGAGGCCTTGTTGCGTATCTGGCCGGACGCTCCCGCCAGCAGCGCTTGCGTGAGCATCGGGTAGCGTGACCTCACCCGCGGATCGGCGGCGAGATCGCTGTTGCGGACCTGGGCGCCGACCCGAAGCCCGCCTTCCGCCGTCTCCTCGATCCGATCGAGCGGCAGCCGGCTGATGTCGACAAGATGCGCTGGGCGCTCGATCTCGAGCTTCATCAGGTCGAGCAGGTTGGTGCCGCCGCTGATGAACTTGGCGTCCGGTCGGGCCGCAACCGCGGCGGCTGCCTGCTCGGCACTTGCCGCACGTTCATAAGTGAAGGATTGCATTGCTCACGCCTCCTCTGCCGCGTCGCGGATTGCAGCGACAATGTTCGGATAAGCGGCACAACGGCAGATGTTGCCGCTCATCCGCTCGCGGATCTCGGCATCGGTGAGAGCGACGGAAGCCGCCGCTACGTCGGCGCTCGCATGGCTCGGCCAGCCGGCCTTGGCCTCGCCCAGCATGCCGACAGCGGAGCAGATCTGGCCCGGCGTGCAGTAGCCGCACTGGAAACCATCGCGGGCGACGAAGGCGGCCTGCACCGGATGCAGCCGGTCACCCTCGGCAAGGCCCTCGACCGTGGTGATCTCGTCGCCCTCATGCATTGCGGCAAGCGTCAGGCAGGAATTGATCCGGCGCCCATCGACGAGCACCGTGCATGCGCCGCACTGGCCGTGGTCGCAGCCTTTCTTCGAGCCGGTGAGGCCGAGATGGTTGCGCAGCGCATCGAGCAGCGTCGTCCGCGGGTCGAGCTCGACGGCAAGATCCCTAGCGTTGATCCGTAGGGACATCGGCATCGTCGGTACCGGCGTCGGAGAGGCGACCGCCGTGACGGTGTCGGCCGGCTCTGCGTCGACCGGTATACCGGTAGCCAGGAGCACGCCGGTCGCCACCCCGCCCTCCAGCACCGTTCGACGCGTCGGCCCGCTCCTGTTGTCTGTTTTGGCCATGCATGATCTCCCAGTCGCAGTTCTGTCACCCGTCGACACTGGAGCTGGGGATGCGCGCGGCGGCTTTCTTTCAAGAAATCGGCGGCAATGTCAGAATTCCGGAGAAGAATTCACCCGATAGACCCGAGGCGTCATGCCCCTGAGGCGCCGGAAGGTCGTGGTGAAGTGGCTCTGGCTTGAAAAGCCGAGGCGAAAGGCAATGGTACCGATCGACAAACCCGTTTCGCGCAGCAGCATCTCGGCTCGCCGCACGCGTTCCTCGATCACATAGGCATAGGGCGCAAGGCCGGTCGTCGCTTTGAATCGGCGCGCAAAACTGTCGACGGCCATTCCCGCGACGGCTGCCAGCTCGCTTAGCGAAATGTCGGAGTTCATATGTGCATCGATATAAGCCCGAACTCGACCAAGCGCCCGACGGCTGAGACAGCCGTGACGTATAGGCGGGTGTTGCTCCCGGTTCAGGTTGGCCACGCGGAGGCTGACGAGGGCGACCAGATGCTCGACATAGGCAGAGTCCGGCTTGTGGCCGAGTGCCATCTCGTCGCGAAGCGAACTCAGAAGCGTGGCGACGACTACGTCTTTCTTGTTCACCAGGATCGGCAGGTCTCTCAGGCGTTCGCATCCGGGAAGCCCGATATCGGGATCGATCCACAAGGCTGAGTAGGAGAGGTTTACATCGCGATAGAAGCCGAGCCGCTCCGCGCCTGCGGGGACGAAGGTGAGGGCTCCGGGCCGGTCCATCCCGTCGTAGAGGGATCTTGCCTCGTGCCGGATAGATGTGTGGGACGTTCCGCCTTCTTCGGTCAGCACGATCAGATGATGAGGGGCTGTCCAGCGGAGCTCCGCCTCCCGGCATGCCCATCGCCGATTGTCGAAAACGATCGAGGAGCTACCCCATGACGCGGTTTGCAGGGGCTCCGACGTCTCTTCCTGGCTCCGAACCCGTCCGTCACCAAGCAACGGTCTGAATGACATCGCGGCATCCCGCTGGTTCACTCGCGGAGCCGTGGCCAGCCCCGGATTGAGCGTTGTGCGCCGCCCCGCCGCTACGCATACGGCGGTTTATGTGGGACAGGCATCGCGCGTTGGTAACCGGGCAGTGTTCAAGAAGTCGTGAGATCGGTCAAATCCAGCGCGCCTTCTGTCAACCGCCGAGCCCATCGCGGATGGCGCAGAAATAGCGATCGGTTCCGACCTGCCCGCCCTTGAGAGCGACCTCCAGTCCTTCGATTGCCTTGACGCGCGAGTGGGCGACGCAAAGCGGCGAGCCCGGCGAGGCGGGCAGCGGCATCCGCACCGTCAGCGCATCGACGCCCATCTGGCCGAGTGCGTGGCTCGACGTGTCGCCGCCGGCGATGACCACGCGCTGCAATTTCTGCTCGATCGTCAGCTTGCGAAGAAGTTCGCCGAGGCCGCGGCCAAGCTTATGGCGGGCGCCTTCCTGCCGGTCGATTTCGGCGCCACGGTCGGCTGTTGGTCCAAGCGCCGTATAGAGGACGACGCTGCGCCCGGCTTCCAGGCTGGCGCGTCCGGTGAAGACCGCGCGCGCAATCGCGTCGCTGGAGGCTTCGGAAACCAGTTCGATAGGATCCACCTCGATCCCGTCGAAACCGTCCGTCAAAGCATGCCGTATCTGCCGCTCCGTTGTCGGCGAGCAACTGCCCGAGACCACCGCGATCCGGTCGGCCGCACCCGGGGGCGAAAAGCCGGGCTCGGCACGGACAATCCCGTCAGACGCCCATTCAGCCAGCAGCGCATATTCGATGCCCGAAGAGCCGACGACGAAAGTGCCGCCAGGCCTGCGAACGCGCCATATCTCCTTGCCCGCAAGCGCCTGAGTCTCGCGGCTGTCGACATCCAAGAGCACGATATCGCTGCCATTCTCGATCAGGCGATCGAACGCTTCCGAGCGGAACGCCGACTGCAGCGTCGCTAGGTCGACCAGGCCCGAGCTGAGATCCGTCTGGCGCGACAGATGGATCAGCAGGTCCGACTCATCCATCGGCGTGGTCGGGTGGCGGCTCATCACGGGATGGCGATCGATACGGAAATATTTTTCGCGGTAGGCCGCAAACAGATGGCCGAAGGCGGTGTAGCGCTTGAGCTGCGGCGCGCCGACCACCAGCGGCACGCTGGCTTGGCTGAAAACCGAGCGGCCGATCTCGATGGCCCGGCCGATGCTGCCGATCGCCGGGCTGGAATCGAAGGTCGAGCAGACCTTGTAGTGGCAGATATCGGCGTTCAGGGTCTTCAGCCAGGCGAAGGCGCCCCGCAGATGCGTGTCCATCCACTGCGGCGTCTCGCTTCGGCTGGTGCCGGCGAGGCCGATGGCACGGCAATGCCTGAACTGCGAAAGCAGGGCCTCGTCCGGCTGGTGCATGAACAGCACGGTCGGCATACCGCCGAGCTCAAGCGCCTCCATGACGTCGGTCGAGCCGGTGAGGTCGTCGCCATAATAACTGAGAAGCAGGTTTTGCATAGCGTCGCTGCTCAGGCCGCTTTGCCGTCGCCGAATTTCTCGATCGACCGAGCCAATTCGGGATGGGTCAGGGCGAACTCCGCCAGCGGGATGCCATCGACCGCCGCCTGCCAGGCTTGCTGCACGGCGCGGACGCCGGCACCCGGCCCGTCTGGATGGCTGACGATGCCGCCGCCGCAGAGATAGAGAAGATCGACCGTTCGGCCGGTTCGCTCAAAGGTTTCGGGGGCCTGTCCGCCCCACTGGCCGGAGCCGGCCACCGGTAGCGCGCAATCATCAGGCGAAAAGATCGGGGTGGTCACCGCCCTGAAGGACTCGACGAAGGACCAGTCCGGCTCCCAGTATTTCGAGGCGATGCCGTTGATCTGGAACTGATCGACGCCGAGCAGCCGCCAGAATTGCTGCCAGACCTTGAAGTCCATGCCGAGGCCGGGGTGGCGGGTGAGAATGTCCCAGCCGTTGCGGTGGGCGTGGATCACCAGGCTGGAGCGCTTTCTGAGGAAGGCCATGCCGCCGAAGCCGACGGAGTTGATGTTGACCACGGCGCAATTGCCGCCGGCCTTCGCCACCAGATCGTGGTTTCGCATCATCTCGTCGGGGTCGGCATGCGAGATGCCGAAGGCATACATGACCTTTTTGCCGGTCTTCTGCTCGTGGTCGAGGACCAGCGGCATGATTGCCTTGACCCGTTCCGACAGAGGCGAATAGGCCGGGCTCATCAGCTTCTCGTCGTCCTTGATGAAATCGACGCCGGCGGCGATCAGCTCATCCACCATTGAGGCCGTCTCGTGCGGGCGCAATCCAAGCGCCGGCTTGACGATCGTCCCGATGATCGGGCGATCGGTGACACCGGTCAGCCGGCGGCTGCCTTTGACGCCGAATTGCGGACCTGGATGCGCGCCCCTGTATTCCTCCGGCAGCTTCAGATCGACGATGCGAATGCCGGACAGCCCCTTGATCGAAAAGGCGCCGCCGATGGCGATGGTCATCAGCGCCGAAAGGTCGGTGCCGATGGCATCGAGCGGAAACGCGATGTCGACATCGGCGCGCTTGAAGGGTCCGTCGCTGGCCTCGGGGAGGGACGGGCGATCGCCGTCCGGCAGAGGCCGTATCGCCAGGACGCGCGCCGCCACCCGGGCCTTGAGCTCTTCGGTCTCGCCGGCCAGCGCGACGAAGGTTCCGGTCGACTGGTCGCTGGCGATCTTGGCCGCCAACGCCTCGATGCTAGCCGAGGTCTCGATGCGATAGGTGAGGGTGATCATAGTTCGAAAAAAGTTCCCTGATCTTTGAAATCTGGTATAATGAGTACATAAGTATTGCAAGCGATATCCGCTTGGGCAGGCATTCCGGGAATCGTGGCGACAATGCTAAACAGACACCGGTCAAAGGAGTGATTCGCGACGATGAACCGTTCGGAGCCGATCGTCCGGCGCAAGCTTTCCGACGAAGTATTTTTGAGACTGAAGCGCTTGATCACCAGCGGCGAATTGCAGCCGGGCGATGACATGCCGTCGGAGCGCGAGCTGATGGAGCGCTTCGAGGTCGGCAGGCCGGCGATCCGCGAAGCGATGCAGGCGTTGAGCAATATGGGTCTCGTGGCGATCTCGCATGGCGAGCGGGCGAAAGTGCTTCAGCTGACCGCCAAGTCTATCATCAAACAGGTCGACGGCGCGGCCAAGATCATCCTGTCGTCGTCGAAGGACACGCTGGAGCACCTCAAGAACGCGCGCATCTTCTTCGAGCGCGGCATGGTCAGGGAAGCCGCAGAAAAAGCCACTGCCGAGGACGTTCAGCGGTTGCGGGCAACCGTTGCCGAACAGCGGAGCTTTCGCGGCGATTCCGAGGCCTTCATATCGGCCGACATGAAGTTTCATACCCAGATCGCGGCAATATCCGGCAACCCGATCTACGTCGCGGTCAGCGAAGCGATGCTGGGCTGGCTGAAGGAATATCATACCGAAATGCTGATCTGGACCGGCAAGGAAAAGTTCACGCTGACCGAGCATGAAGAGATCATCGGGCGCATCGAGCAGAAGGATGCGGACGGCGCCGAGAAGGCAATGATCAAGCACCTCGAGCGCTCGCGCGCGCTCTATGTGATGAATTCCGGCAACTGATCACCCGATCCGAGTGATCGCGTAAGGCGTCATCACAAGGTGGCGTCGTTCGAACCCGGAAATATCGACCGTCACTTCGCTCGCCGTCAGGTTCGCTAGCCACATGACGGTCTTGCCCGAGGCAGAACGGGCTGCCAGCGTGAGCACCCGCGTCTCATCGCTCGTCCTCGCCGCTACGTGCCTGAAGCCGGCCAGTTGGCAAAGCCCCTGCACGGACTGGAAGATCGGCCGGGGTTCATCTTCGCCGACAGGTTCCCCGGATGCCGCCAGCACGCCAAATGGTCCGGTGAAGCTGCAAAGCGTGAGCATCTCCAGCCCGGCCGGCGCGACACGCGCCGCATAGCCGATTGTCCAAGCAGCTCCGAACTGGCCTGCATGGCGTGGATCGCGGTCGGCCATGGCGATGCGCTGACCTTGCAGATTGGCCTTGGTCGCGCCGCCATAGGGGTTCTGGCGCATGGCGATGGTCGACGGGCCGATCCGGTAGGGTGTTGGCCCGAAGATCGCCCGCGTCGAGGCGGTGATGAAAGGCAGCGCCTCCAACGATTGCATGACGCTGAGATCGTCGGCGGCGTGCACGATCGGGCAGGTGCAATGGGTGACGAAATCGAGCTGGCCGGCCGGGACGCGCTTACGGTTCAACTCAGTGAAATAGCTGAACATGCCGCCACCGAGGCGGATATCGGGAAAGGCGCGGCGGGCGGCAGAATAGATGTCTTCGAGCGGCGGGCATTCAGGCCATGCGCTGCCCGGCGGCGTCGACTGCCGGTCGACCGAAGGCGAAACGGCTATGGCCGAAAGCTTCAGCCCGGCCTGGCGGACCATGCCGGCGACGCCTGAAAGCTCGGCGTCGAGATCGCCGACGCAGGAAACGACGCATTCGAGCGTTGTCTTGGCCGGATAGGCTGCGGCGAGCTTGGCGTAGTACTGCAAAACGTCGAGGCCGTGGCCGCGCGTCGGATCATAATGGAACATCAACTGTTGCGGGCCGAGCGCGGACAGTGTCGGCAGGTTTGCAAGCGTCGTCTCGACCTCGTCCGGGTAGATGATCACGCCGATATCCGGCAGCGCCGGTCCGGCTTCGCCGATCTCGACGCGGATTGGCTCGGCGGTTGCGGCGGCAGCCGGCACTTTCCCGTCACCGGACACACGCAGGCTGATCGTCTGGCGCAGCATCTCGCCGGCAGGCAGTATGTAGGGCCATGGCAGCGCGAGCGGCCGGACGTAGGTCTTGTAGGACGCATCCGACCAGTTGCGCTGGTCCTCCATCTCGAACGCGTCGCCTTCCATCCGGCATTCGGCGGTGACGCCGGGCCGGACCTCATGGGTGATCGCCCGCAAATCCTTGAAAGGCTGCCAAGGGTCGATCAGGTCGGGAAGCTTTGTTTCCACCATGCTGCCGTCGGTGTGCTCGACCGTGACCTGGCTGCCGGCCAGGCCGGCGATCGGATGCAGGATGCAGAAGCCGCAGCGATTGGTCTCGAAATCGCTTTCGGGAAGCGCGCTCACGTCGAAAACCAGCTGGCCGTCGGCGGAACCTTCGATCGTCGCGCGAAAGTCGAGCCGGCTTCCCTCCGGTCCGACATAACTTGCCGAATAGCTGACAGTGAAAGTATCGGAGCCCTGGTCGATGACTAAATCCGTGAGCGCCGGCTCGTAGGTGCCCCAGTCGCGATCCCTGACGATATAGGCGATGGCACGCAGCACTTCGATGCCGCCATGGCGGATAGTCCGTAGATTGCCGTTGGCGAAGTCGGCGGTGAGCGCGCCGGCGCGCAGCCTGACAGGGTCGGCCTCGACCGCGCGCGTGCCATAGAGGAGGAAGGCGTCGGCGGTCATCTCAGCAAAGCGTCGAGCTGCACCGGTTCACGGCTCGCAGCACCCGCATAGGCAGCCTCGACCAGCGCGAAAGTCTTGAGGTTGTCGGCGCCCGAGGTTGCCGGCTCGGTTTTGTTCGCCAGGCAGTCGACCCAGTGCTTTTGAATGGCGACGACGCTTTCCTGTATGTTGTGCCATGGCCGCGATGCCCAGGGCAGCAGCGGCGGCGAGACGTCGCTGACCACCGTTCCGTTCCTGCCGGTGACGGTAAGCTGGTAATCCTGTGCAAGCCGGATCGTGCCGTCGCTGCCGTCGATCTCGATCAGCGTCTGCGGAAACGGCTCGGTCGCGAGCTTGGTCGCATAGCTGCAATCGACCACAGACGTTGCGCCGCTCTTGTGGTCCATCAGCATGGTAGCGACGTCCTCGCCGGCGATCTCAGGATTAATGCGAGCGGTGCGTGTCGTGATCGTCGAAACGTCGCCCAGCAGAAAGCGGGCAATGTCGAGACTGTGGATGCCGAGGTCCTCGATGATGAAGCGCTTTCCCGTTGCCAGATATGGCTGGCCGGAAAACACGTCATAGGCCGAGCGGAACGAGATCCGTCCGAAGAAGGGTGTGCCGATTTCACCGCTGTCTAGCGCAGCACGCACCGCCTGGATCGGTGATTGCCAGCGAAAATTTTCATGCACCATCAACGGCACGCCGGCGTCAGTGCAGGCCTTCACCATGGCCTTGGCGTCGGCAAGCGTCGGCGCGAACGGTTTTTGGCAGATTGCCGGAACGCGGTGCCGCGCAGCCATCTCGACAAGCGGACGGTGGCTCGGCGCGGTGGTGGCAATATCGACGAAATCGAGGCTTTCGCCGGCAAAAAGTGCCGCCGCGTCGGTGTAGCGCCGCGTGATGCCGAACTGGTCGCCGACGACCTTGAGCCGTTCCGGATCTCGGTCGCAAATGGCGATGATCGACGCACCGGCGATGTCGCGCCAGGCGTGCATCTGGTTGACGGCGAAGAAGCCGCAGCCGATCAGCGCTCCACGCAGTTCCGCCATGCTCAGCCCGCCTTTGCCATCTGCATCAGTGTAACGCGCTGTTGCAGCCGGCGCTGCGCCTGGTCGACGACGACGGCGACGATGATGACGAGGCCCTTGATCACCATCTGCCAGAAGGAGCTTACGCCCATCATCACCAGCCCGTCGGAGAGAATGCCGATGACGAAGGCGCCGACGATGGTGCCGCCGATCGTGCCGCGGCCACCCGACATCGAGGTGCCGCCGAGCACCGCCGCGGCGATGGCGTTGAGCTCGAAACTTTCGCCGGTCGCCGGGTGCGAGGCCATCAGTTCGGACGAGATGATCAGGCCGACGATCGCCGCGCAGAAACCGGAGAACATGTAGACGAACATCTTCACCATGTTGACCCGGACGCCCGAAATCCGCGCCGCCCGCTCGTTGCCGCCGACGGCGAAGATGTGGCGGCCGAGCGGGGTGTATTTGGCGAGATAGGCCGCCCCAAGTGCTACGACGACAAGAATCCATATCGAGACCGGCAGGCCGAGCAGCCGGCCGGCGCCGAGGAAGCCGAAGCCCGTCGTGCCCAGATCGGGTTTGCCGACGAGGTTCGGGAAAGTGCGGCCATCGGACGACAGCAGCGCCAGGCCGCGCGCGACATAGAGCACGCCGAGCGTGGCGATGAACGGCGCGACATTCAGCCTGGTGATCAGCAATCCATTGACGGCGCCGATCAATATGCCGACCGCCAGCGTGATCAGCGCGATCTCGAGGACGTTGAAATAGATCGTATAGCCGACCTGCAGGTCGATGCCGTTGAGCACCAGATAGCCGGCGACCATGCCGCAAAGACCGACGATCGAGCCGACCGACAGGTCGATGCCTCCGGTGATGATGACGAAGGTCATGCCCATGGCCAGGAACGCGTTCAGCGCCACGTGCTTCGACATCAGGATCAGATTGGCCGCCGACAGGAAATTGGGTGCCGCGATCGAGAAGAAGATCAGGACGGCGATCAGCGCGATGAACGTCCTCGCCTTCATCAGCGTCAGCAGGACGGAGCCGTTCGAGGCGGAGGCAACAGAAGCCTTGGCCGGGATGTCAGTCATGGGCGTGGCTCTCCGTGTGCGGGACCGGTCCGTGGCCAAGCGCCGATGCGGCGACGAGGGCCGCCTCCGTCGCCTCGGCGCGATCGAACATGCCGGTCAGTTTTCCATTGCTCATCACCGCGATCCGGTCGGACAGCGCCATCACCTCGTCGAGATCGGAGGTGGCGAACAGTATGCCCAGTCCGTCGCGGGACAGTTTGCGCATGGTGCGAAAGACGTCGGCCTTGGCGCCAACGTCGATGCCGCGGCTCGGCTCGTCCATCAGCAGCACCTTCGGTCCGGTGAGCAGCGCCTTGCCGATCACCACCTTCTGCTGATTGCCGCCCGACAGCGACGAGACCTCTTGCGCCGGATTGGCGACCTTGATCGCCAGCTCCCGCACCATCTGCGTCACCGCCTGGTTTTCCTTGGCGCCGCTGATATGAAACAGGCGCACAAACCGCGACAGGCTGGCCAGCGTCAGGTTGCTGGCAACCGAGAGTATCGACACCAGCCCTTCGCGCTGGCGGTCCTCGGGGATCAGCGCCAGTCCGCGCCGGATGCGACGCGTCGTATCACGTTCTTTCACTTTTTTGCCGGCGATGAAGATCGCTCCAGTCGCATGGCCGTGGCGTCCCATGATGCAGTCGAACAGCTCGCTGCGTCCGGCACCCATCAGCCCATAGATGCCGAGGATCTCGCCGGCACGCAGCGACAGCGAGACGTGATCGACCGCAAGCCCGCCGGTCACGCGCGGCAGGCAGATGTCCTCGGCGCGGAAGATCTCTTCGCCCGGAACATGGCCATCGGCTTTGGCAAAATCCTTGGCGTCCGAGCCGATCATCTGCCGCACGATCCATTGCGTGTCGACGTTTTTCATCTTCTCTTGGCCGGTGATCCGCCCATCGCGCAGAACGGTGATGTAGTCGCCGATACGGATCAGCTCCTCGAGCCGGTGCGAGATGTAGACGATCGCCACGCCGCGCGCCTTGAGGTCGGCAATGACCTTGAACAGGATCTCGACCTCCGCCGCACTCAGCGCCGAGGTCGGCTCGTCCATGATGAGGATGCGCGCATCCAGCGAAACCGCCTTGGCGATCTCGACCAGCTGCTGCTGGCCGATGCGCAGGTCCTCGACCAGTATCTCGGGCCGGATGCCGGCTTCCAGGCGCTCGAGGAATTTCGCCGCACGGCGCTCCTGTTCTCGGCTGTCGATCTTGCGGAACCGGTTGATGATCTCGCGGGTGGCGAAAATGTTTTCGGCGACGGTCAGGTTGCCGAACAGGTTCAGCTCCTGAAACACCATGCCGATGCCGCGGTTCACCGCGTCCCCGGATGACGAGAAGGAAACCTCTTCGCCCTCCAGGAGTATGCGGCCGAGCGTCGGCTGTTCGACGCCGGCGATGATCTTCATCAGCGTCGATTTGCCGGCGCCGTTCTCGCCGACCAGCACGTTGACCGCGCCCTTGCGCACCTCGAAATTCGCGCGCTTGACCGCGACGGTGCCCGAATAGACCTTCGAGACGTCTTCCAGCTTCAGGATCACATCGTGATCGGTAGTCATGGCTTCGGCCCGATCTCTGCCTCCGCCGGCGTCACCAGCGGCAGGTCCTGGCCGCTGCCCATGACATAGGCGCCGACAATCCTGACGCTCCGGCCCTCCAGCGCTTCGCGCGGCAGCTTGGAAAGCACTGTCTTGTCGGCATAGATGTTGAACGCCTTGCCGAACTGGGCGAAGTCGATCTGGTTGGTGAAGTCGTTGAACTGGATGAAGTCGAGGCTGTCGCGCAGCGCGGTGCCACGCACCGCAGGTCCGATCTGCACCCGCGCATCGGCCTTGCCGTCACCGTCGGCATCGACATCCATCGTCGCCGCGCGAGACTGCGTATTCGCCGTGACCACCTTACCTTCGAGGCGAACCGCGAAGGTCCATGGCGAATTCGCCTGCTTCTTCGGATTGCCGTACTTGGCACCGGCAGCCGCTGGATCGGCTTTCGCCAGGGCGTGAACCTCGGGAAATGGTCCGGCTTTCTGCTGGAGATAGGGCACCATCTTGGCAGCCCAGATATCCCCGACCATTTTGTCCGCATTGAAGGCCGGGGCATTGCCGCCGTTTTCCCCGGACGGTGTCGGCAGGATCTTGCAGGCGGTCAGGCTGATGCCGACCATCGCGACAAGGATCGGCGCGGCGAGGATCGAGCATGTCGGCTTGTTCGGCATGGCGGTCAGGGCACCCAGGAAATGGAAGCAAGGGACGAGCCGGAAGCTCGTCCCTTGCGATTGATGTTACGCCGGCTCAGTTGGTGAGCGCAAAAGTTTCCAGTTTGGCGGCATTGTCGCCGTTGATCAGGACGCAGTCCATCAACTGCTTTTCCTCGGCCGGAGACTTCTTGTTCTTGATGAAGTCGTTGGCCTGCTCGACTGCCATCTGCGCCTGCGCATAGGCCGGCTGCAGGACTGTGGCCTTGATGCCGCCTGAGGCGATCGAGTCGCGAACGTCGTTCGATCCGTCGAAGCCGACGACGATGACGTCCTTGCGTCCGGCGGCGGCAAGGGCGGCATAGGCGCCCATCGCCATCGTGTCGTTGCCGGAGATCACGCCTTTGATGTCAGGATTGGCCTGGAGGATCGATTCCATCTTGGAATAGGCCTCGGTCTGGCTCCAGTTGGCCGACTGCTGCGCCACCATCTTCAGATCCGGATAGTCGTCGATGACATCGTGGTAGCCCTTGGAGCGGATCCCGGCATTGGTGTCGGATTCCTTGCCGACCAGCTCGACGAAATTGCCCTTCTCGCCCATCAGCTTGACGAACTCCTGCGCGCCGAGCTGGGCGCCCTGGTAGTTGTTCGAGACGATCTGCGCGACGGCGACGCCGGTGGCGTTGATCTCGCGGTCGATCAGGAAGGACGGAACGCCGGCGTCCTTGGCTTTCTGCACGGCGGCGACGGTGGCGTCGGCGCCGGCATTGTCGAGGATGATTGCCTTGGCGCCGCGGCCGATCGCCGTGTCGATCAGCTCGGACTGCTTGTTGGCGTCGTCGTCATGGACGAGCACCAGCGCTTCGTAACCGAGTTCCTTGGCCTTGGCTTCAGCGCCGACGGCTTCGGCCTTGAAGAACGGATTGTCGTGCGAAGGCGTGATGATGGCAATGAGATCCGCCGCATAAGCGGGTGCGGCCGTGCCGAGTGCCAGCATGCCGGCAAAAGCCGCAAGCGTCATTC
The DNA here is from genome assembly GCF_003952585.1 of Mesorhizobium sp. M6A.T.Cr.TU.016.01.1.1. Lineage (NCBI taxonomy): Bacteria > Pseudomonadati > Pseudomonadota > Alphaproteobacteria > Hyphomicrobiales > Phyllobacteriaceae > Mesorhizobium > Mesorhizobium sp. M6A.T.Cr.TU.016.01.1.1. The sequence goes on along the minus strand of NZ_CP034452.1, from coordinate 763,899 downwards.
TGCGAGTGAGTTTCATGATTTCCTCCCGTTTTGAAAACTATGCCTTGATCAACCCAAGGCTGCTGTCTGCATGCAATTCATTTAGATGGCTCGGGCGCGGATAGACTGGGTTCAAAGCCGTTTGCCGGTTCATCTCAACGGAACGTCGCTCCCCAGCCATCCTCCACCCCAGGCCCGAATTTGCTTCGAAGCCTGATGGCCCTAGCCACCGTACAGCTAAGCCAACTGGTATAATGAGTCAATCACTAATTCAGATGACATGTGTCGGCACGCCCGCGACTTTCCTTCGCCCCTCGGGGAGAAGGAAAAGGTCATCTCAGGTAATCCGCTGAATGCTTGCCGCAATCTCTTCCGGCTCGAAGACCCGCTTCCAGTCGTCGCGCATCAAGACCGGCTTGCCGAACTCGATGGCCTTGTTGCAGGCGTCGGAGAACACGCCCTTGGTTTCACCGAAGATGACGGCGCCGAGCACGTTCATGTGGCCAAGCAGGAAGTCGAGCGCCGCCTGCTGGTCAACCCCGCGCGCGACGACCTCGTCGACCGCTTCCTTCATGACGACGAGCAGCGAGGCGCAGACAGTCTCCGAAAGGCCCGGCTCGAGCAGCGCCATCTGGTCGACCGTGACGCGATGCGACCGCATGACCGGAGCCCATATGATCTTGGCGATCGCTTCGCCCTTGGCGAAATCTTCCTCCGGCCCCTGCATCAGTGCGCTGACCATATGCTGCTTAGCCTTGACGCCGCCGAAATAGTCCTTCTTGGCCGCCATATCGGTCTCGTCGTTGAAGATCGGCGGATGGCAGGGATGGGTGACGAAATAGGTCAGGTCCGGCCGCTTCGGCAAATGGCCGGCGAAAGGTGCTGCGGCGTCGAGCACGACCACCATCGTGCCGGCAGCAAGCTTGCTCTCGATGCTGGCCGCGACCTTGCCGATATGGGTGTCGGGAACCGCCAGGATCACCACCTCGGCGCTATCAAGGGCTTCATCGGCGCTGACCGCGTCGATGCCCAGCCCCGTCTTTAGTCGCTCGCAGCCGGCATCGCTGACCTCTACATGGCGTATCGTATAGGGAGAGCCGCGAAAATTGGTCGACAGGCGGTAACCCATTTTGCCGCCGGCGCCAAACAGCGCAATCGTTGTCATCTAGCCGTACTCCTGATCTCCAACGATGGCCCTGCCGATCGTCATCTTAGTAGCTGGTATAATCACCCTACCATATTTTGGCAACCGGATAGGAATCGGATGCGGCCAGTTTCGGCCGGCCCCTTCCAGTGCCTTTGGTTGTTATCGCATCGATGGACGATCGCCTCGCCTTAGCCGGCTGCCGGCGAGGCGAGTATCAGGATGTCAGGCAGAATCGTCCGCCGTCAAAATGCCGGCTGTCAGAAAATGAGCTACTCTGGATGCACCCAAGCAGCGCCCCTGCCACGGATATGGGCAGCTGGCCTCGCTTATCCGCTGATGCCGCTTTTGAAAGTCAATGAAGCCGAATCAGCGTCCGGGAAACATTGCCTTCAAGCCTTCGCGCGAGGCCTTGGCGACACCGCGTTCCGTGATCAATCCGGTGACCAGTCGCGCCGGCGTCACGTCGAAGGCCGGGTTTGCCGCGGGCGTCGTCTCCGGCGAGATGCGGACCTGCGCAATCTCGCCACTCGCGGTCTTGCCCCAGACCAGCGAGACCTCGTCGCTGGAGCGCTGTTCGATCGGAATTTCGGCCAGCCCGTCGCCCACCGTCCAGTCGATCGTCGGCGAGGGCAGCGCGACATAGAACGGCACGTCATTGTCGGTCGCAGCCAGTGCCTTCAAATAGGTGCCGATCTTGTTGCAGACATCGCCGTCGGCGGTGGTGCGGTCGGTGCCGACGATGACCATGTCGATCTGGCCGCGCTGCATCAGATGGCCGCCGGCATTGTCGACGATGAGCGTATGCGGCACGCCGTGGCCGGCCATCTCCCATGCCGTCAGCTGGGCGCCCTGGTTGCGCGGGCGCGTTTCGTCGACATAGACGTGAACGGGAATACCCGCTTCAACAGCCAAATAGATCGGCGCAGTGGCGGTGCCGTAGTCGACGGTGGCCAGCCAGCCGGCGTTGCAGTGGGTCAGGATGTTGACCGGTTCCCCCGGCTGCTTGCGCGCCGCGATTTCCTTGATGATTTCAAGCCCATTGACACCGATGGCGCGGTTGAGGCCGACATCCTCGTCGGCGATTTCGCCGGCGCGCCGATAGGCGGCCTGGGCGCGTTGTTCGGCTGGCAGGGGTCGCAGGAAACCTCGCATCTCATCGAGCGCCCAGCGCAGATTGATCGCCGTCGGGCGTGTTTCGTGCAAGACCTCCCAAACGCCGTCGAGTGCTGCATCCGAAGGGTCGACGGCCATCTGCATGGCGACGCCATAGGCAGCGGTGACGCCGATCAGCGGTGCGCCGCGCACCCACATGTCGCGGATCGCGGTGGCGATGCCGGCAACGGTGCCGACTTTTTCCACGCGGAAATCATGCGGCAGCCAGCGCTGATCGATGATCTCCACCGAACGCCCGTCGTCGCTCAGCCAGATGGTGCGATAGTGGCGGTCGCCGACGTTCAAATTCCGTTCTCCTGTTCGATCAGCACGGCCAATTTGTTGACCTCGTCGATGCTGTGAATCTGGCGCCGGTTGACGGCGATGTGACGGCCGAACTTCAGCGCCTTCGCCTCACATGTGGCGCGCAGATCCTCGTCGGCAATGGTCTCGAAATCGGCGTTGTGCGCGAGGCCCAGGATGCGCCGGTGCACCTCGACGCCGGCAAAGCCCAGCATGTCGGTCCAGATCTGATGCAGCATGTGGTCGAGCGCCTGTTCAGCGCCGAGCCTGTCGCCCTGATCCTCGAACAGGCTCTTCTGGTAGAGCATGCCCGTGCGCTCGGTCCGCCACAGATGCGAGAACTCGGTGCGGAACACCGACCATGTCTCGACCGTGACGTCGAGCAGATAGGCGCGCATGGCGTCGCGCTTTCCATTTTGCTCGTGGCCACGCTGCGAGAAGAACGCCATCCAGAAATTGGCAAGCAGCATGCCGACATCGAACGCGATCGGGCCGTAAAAGGCGAATTCGGGATCGATCATCCGCGTTTCGGTGTCAGTGACCATGATCGACCCGGAATGCAGGTCGCCGTGCAGCAGCGTCTCGGCATTGGCCGCAAAGATGTGCTTCAGCCGCTGCGCCTCGACCTTGAGATCGCGGTCGGCGCGCAACTCGGCGACGATGCGGTCGAGTTGTGGGCTCGTATGCCGGTTCAACTTGGCATCGAAATAGGGATCGGAGAAAACCAGGTTCTCGGTGATGTCGCAAAGCTCGACATTGTCGGCGAACAGCGCCAGATCCGTCTTGCGGTCCTTGGTCACCATGCTGAGGTCGGAGCCACGAAACAACGTGCGGGCCATGAACAAGCCGATGTCTCTGGCGATGTTCGGCAGCTGTCGGCCCTCGATCAGCGCGCGCCGCAGGATGATGTGCGGCGACAGATATTCCATGATGATCAGCGCCTGGCCTTCGTCGAAGTGATGGATCGCCGGCACCGAACCGGGCGCTCTCGCCTGTTGTCGTGTCAGCGCATGATATTCGAAGAAGGAGCGCTTCAACGGCAGCGGCCAGCTGTCACCGACCAGGCGGACATAGGGCAGGGCCTGCTTGACGACGGCAGCACCCGTGGCGCCCTCGACGATAAAGACCAGGTTCAGATTGCCGTCGCCGACCTCGCGAACCTTCCAGCGGCTTGTATCCTTGCCGATATGCGAACACAGGGCCTCGTTGGCGCCGAGGCGTGCCGCCAATGTCTCGACCGACAGTGCTTCGAACGGCGATTTCCCAGTCATCCTCACCCTCCCGCTTATGCGCTCCCATCATACTGGAGCCATGTCGGTCGGGCCAAGCTAGGAAGCTCTCTGGCAATTGTCAATCGTGTTGACAATTGCCGGAACAGCCCCTAGCGTCATGGCCAGGGAGGAACGAATGGGCAATGATGCCGTGTTCCGCGTGGACGGTCTGAGGAAGTCCTTCGGCCATATCGAGGTGCTTGGCGGCGTCTCGCTCGATTTGCATGCCGGCGAAGTAACCGTGCTGATGGGCGCCAACGGCGCCGGCAAATCCACCCTGGTCAAGATCATCAGCGGCGTCTACGAGCGCGGCGGCGGCACGATGAGCCTCGCCGGCCAGGACTTCGCGCCCAAAACGCCAGCGGAGGCGATCCGCGTCGGCGTCGTCACAGTTCACCAGAACATCAATGACGGTGTCGTCGCCGACCTCGACGTTGCCACCAATCTGACGCTGGACAGGCTCAGCGGCAGCGGCGCGCCGACCCTGTTCAATCCGGGCCGGGTGCGTCGCGAGGCAAAGGCGGTCGCCGACCGCATGGGTCTGGCCATCGACCTGAAAGCCCGGATCAGCGATCTCTCACTGGCCGACCGCCAGATGGTGGCGATTGCCCGCGCCATGGCGCACCAGCCGAAAGTGCTGATCCTCGATGAACCGACCTCCTCTTTGTCCAGCGCCGAAGCCGATCGGCTTTTCGCGCTGCTCGACCGGCTTCGCGAGCACGGCGTCGCGATCCTCTACATCTCGCACCGCATGTCGGACATCAGGCGGCTTGCCGACCGTATCGTCTCGATGCGCGATGGCGTCATCTCAGGCGTTTTCGACCGCAAGCCGCTCGACTATGAAGGCGCGGTCAACGCCATGCTCGGCCGCAAGATCCACCTCGACCGGATCGTCGCCAGGAATTCGGCCAGGCCTGTCCTGACGATCGATGGGTTGCGGATTGCAGACGGTTCCAGGCCGATCTCGCTGACGCTCGGCGACGGCGAGGTCGTTGCCATCACCGGCCTCGTCGGCGTCGGCAAGACGGCGCTCGCTGAGACGCTGTTTGGCGTGCGCAAGCCGCTGTCCGGGACCATGGTGCTGAACGGGAAACCTTACGCACCGGGTTCGACGGGCGAGGCGATCGCCGCCGGCGTGTTTCTCGTCGCCAAGGACCGGGGCGAAAACGGCATCGTCGGCGACTTCAATATCCAGGAAAATATTAGTCTCCCGTTCCACAAGCGGATGTCGCGTCTCGGTGTACTCAAGCGCCGCATCGAGCGCGCCACCGCTCGCCGCCAGATCCAGGAGCTGGGCATCGTCTGCCGCTCGGAAAAGGACGAAATGTCCGCCCTTTCCGGCGGCAATCAGCAGAAGGTGATGGTCGCCCGCTGGATGTCGCAGGCCGCAAAACTGTTCATTTTGGACGAGCCTTTTCAGGGCGTCGACATTTCCGCCAGGCGCGATATTGCGGCCAAGCTGCGGGCGAGCGCGAACGGCCGTGCGACGCTGCTGTTCGTCACCGAACTCGACGAAGCGCTGGAGACCGCCGACCGCATCCTGGTGATGTCGGAGCAGACGATCGTCGGCGAACACCGCAACGCCGACATCGACCTCGACCGCCTGCTGGCCGAAGTGGCGGGCGGCCGTTGCACAGCGCAGCGTAAGGATCACGGACGATGAGAATTGGAATGGAGAAGGCATGAGTTCGGGTTTGGTAAAGACGGCACCAGCGCGCTGGAGCGCTGCATGATACTGCGTGACCATGCCATCCGTTATGGCTTCATCATTCTGCTGTTCGGGTTGATCGCCTATTTCGCCATCGCCGCCGGCGGTTTCGTCTCGCCGCAAAGTGCCGTCTTCATCTTCCAGTCGGTCGCCATTACCGGCGTGCTGGCGCTTGGCGTCACCGCCACTCTGGTCGTCGGCGGCTTCGACCTGTCGATCGGCTCGGTCGCCACCAGCGCCATGATGGCGGCAGCCTACGTCATGGTGGTGCTGGAGCAGAACGCCGTCGTCGCGGTTATCGCCTGTCTCGCGATCGGTGTCATCGTCGGCCTCATCAATGGCTGGCTGATCGTCTATATGCGCGTGCCGGACCTTCTGGCGACGCTCGGCATGATGTTCCTGCTCGTCGGCTTGCAGCGCATCCCGACCGAAGGCCGCTCGATCGCCACCGGCATGACGATGCCCGATGGCTCGGTGGCCAACGGCACGTTCAGCGCCGCTTTCCTGGCACTTGGCCGCCACCGTTTCGATTTCTTCATCCCCAACCTCATTCCCGTTTCAGTCGTCGTCCTGCTCGTGCTTGCAGTGCTGATCTGGTTCTTTCTCGAATACACCCGTTTCGGCCGCATGATGTACGCGGTCGGCAGCAACGAGCGGGCTGCCGAGCTCGCCGGCGCGCCTGTCAAGGCATACAAAATCTGGGCCTACGTTATTTCAGGAGTTTTTGCTTCGATCGGCGGCATTTTGCTCGCTGCCCGGCTTGGACGCGGTGACATCGCTTCGGGTAATAATCTCCTGCTCGACGCAGTCGCTGCGGCGCTCATCGGCTACGCGGTCCTCGGAGCCGCCAAGCCGAATGCCTTCGGCACGGCCGTCGGTGCGGTGTTTGTCGGCGTGCTGCTGCAGGGCCTGACGATGATGAATGCGCCCTACTACACGCAGGATTTCATCAAGGGCGTGGTTCTCGTGGTTGCCCTTGTCTTCACTTTCGCCCTTTCCGGCAGGGGCAAGAGGTAGGATTTCGACAGATAGGATTTCGACCGGCTGAAATTTGAGTTCAACAAGTGGAGGAAACAACATGAAGATCACAAAAAGACTTTTGGGGAAGGCAGCGCTTGGGCTTGCCGGCGCCGCGCTGCTGATGCAGGCCCCGGCGATGGCGCAGGACAAGCCGGCGCCGTTCGACAAGCCCGGCGCCGTCAAGATCGCGCTGGTCCGCTATCTCTCGACCGGCGACTTTTTCCAGGCCTATCTTTCCGGTGTCGAAGCGCAGGCCAAGGCGCTTGGCGTCGATCTTCGCGTCCTCGACAGCCGTCAGGATGCCGCCCTTCAGGCAGACATGGTCGACCAGGCCATTGCGCTTGGCGTTCAGGGCATCATCATCCAGCACGGCCTGACGGAATCGATGAAGGAAGCCGCCCAGCGCGCGGTCGACGCCGGCATCAAGGTCGTCGCTTTCGACGTCAATGTCGAAAACCCCAAAATCCCTCAGATCGAGCAGTCCGACCGCGACCTCGCGCGCCTCGCGCTCGAACAGGCGATCAAGGACAATGGCGAGAGCTGGAAGGCCGGCTACGTCTATGTCGCCGGCATCGCGCCGCTCGACCGCCGCAACGAGACCTGGGTCGATTTCAAGAAGAAATATGCGGGCATCAACGAGGCAGCGATGTTCGGCACGCTCGACAATCCGATCGCCAATTCCGTCGCCAACCAGGCTCGCTCGGTGCTGTCGGCCAACCCTGATATCAAGGTGATGTTCGCGCCCTATGATGAATTCGCCAAGGGCGTGAAGATCGCCGTCGACGAGGCCGGCCTGTCCCAGGACATCAAGATCTATTCGGCCGACATCTCGACCTCCGACATCGCCGCGATGCGCGAGCCCGACAGTGCCTGGGCAGCGACCGCGGCGACCAATCCGGCCGTCGTCGGCCAGGTCTCGGTGCGCGCGCTGGCACAGCTTTTGGCCGGCGAAGATCCCGGTCACAACGTCATCGTGCCGCCGACGCTGATCACCCAGAAGGAGCTGATCGACAAGGACATCAAGAACATGGAAGATCTCTCGGCCAAGCTGCCGCAGTTCGCCCATGCCGATGTCGCGATGCCGGCCTGGATGCCGAACCCGAACGCGAAATAGCTTTTTATCGCAGGCAAAAGAAAAGAGCGGCTTTCGGGCCGCTCTTTTTGCGTCTGGACTGTTCTTGAGCCTTACCTCAACGCCGCCGCGATGTTGCCGCCATCCACCGTCGTCACATCGGCGGTGGTTCGCTCGGCCAACGCATGATGCAGGAAGGCCTGGGCCACGTCTTCGGCCGTCACTTCCTGCCCAAGCAGGTTGCCCGCCATGTATTCCTTTTCCGACACGCCGCGCGCGCCCGAGCGGCTGGCGATCATGGCGTCGGTCAAAAGCCCGGAACGGATGCGGTCGGCGTTGACGGCATTGGAGCGGATGCCATGGGCGCCATAGTCGAGAGCATACTGCCGCGATAGGAACAGCGTCGCCGCCTTGGGGATGCCATAGGCGCCGAACTTCGGACCCGGATTGATTGCCTGCTTGGAGGTGTTGAACAGGAGCACGCCGCCGGTGCCCTGTTCGAGCATGATGCGCACGGCGTTCTGGGCCGCCGACTGATGGGCGAAGAAATTGAGCTCGAAGCTCTTGCGCAAGATGGCATCGTCGAGTTCGCCGATCCTGCCTTCCCAGGCAGCACCCGCATTCGAGACGAGAATGTCGAGGCCGCCGAAGACGGCGACCGCCTTGTCGAACGCAGCGCGCATCTGCGCCGGATCGGTGATGTCGGCGCCGATGCCGATCGAACTGTTGCCAGCCTTTTTTGCTGCCTCGGCAGCCCTTGACGCGTCGAGATCGACAACGACGGCATGGGCGCCATTATCGGCGAACAGCCTTGCGGTGGCGGCGCCAATTGCGCCCGCGCCGCCGGTGACCAGCACTACCTGGCCGGTTAGCGGCTTCGGCTTGTTGGAAGCGAGCTTGGCCTGTTCCAGCGACCAGTATTCGAGCGGGAACAGGTCGGCTTTGGACAGTGGACGGAAATCGCCGACCGCTTCGGCTCCGCGTACCGCCTCGATCCACATCTCACCGACGTCGGACGCGATCTTCGCATCCTTCAGCGTGCGGCCATGACCGAACATGCCGAGGCCCGGCACCAGTGTCAGGCGCGGCATCTGGTCGAGCATCGTACGCTTCACATCATCGAGCGCGTCGTTGGTTTCGAAGTAGGCGCGATAGTCCTCGGCGAATTTTTCGACATGCTGGCGGATGGCGGATTTGTAGTCGCCGATCTTGTCCGCGTCGGGTGCCGGCAGCGCCATCGGTCCGGTCTTGATGCGGATCGACAGGTCGGGTGTCGATACGCCGCGCCCGGCATAGTCGGCAATCCTGGCCGAATTGATGAAATCGACGATCGCGTCCGAGGTGCGGAAGTCGCTGATCATGCGATCGAAGCGGCCTTCGCCGCGCGCTACGGCCACCGCGCCGCGCAGCATCGGCGCAATGTCCGCGGGCTTGGCCAGCCTGGCTGGCAAGGCCGATTTTTCGGCAGGCGGCTTGCCATTCCTGGCGATGAAATCCTCGGCGACATTCACATAGTGGATCATCCGGTCGTAGGCCTGTTTGGCATCGTCGCCGAAGGTGAAAATGCCATGCTTGTCGAGGATCAGGCCTTCGACCGTCGGGTCGGCGTCGAAGACATCGGCAGCCGCCTTCGCCAGGTCGAAGCCCGGCATGATATAGGGCACGTAACCCATCTTGCTGCCGAAGACCTTCTTGCTCAACGCCTTGCTGTCGTCCTGGTCGACGATAGCCAGAATGGCGGTCGAGTGCGTATGGTCGACGAATTTGTGCGGCAGGAAGGCGTGCAGCAGCGTCTCGACCGAAGGGTTCGGCGAAGACGGATCGATGAGGTTCGCCCGCTGCAGCGCGACCATGTCTTCGTCGGAGAGCTTTTTGAGCGACCGCGCCTTGAGCAGGGCGCCAAGCTTGACCGCCGGCAGGCCCTGCGGCTCGATCACGCCCATGTCCCAGCCGCTGCCCTTGACGCAAAGCACGTCCCATTCGTCGCCGACGAGGTCGGTGGCCTTTGTCTTGCAGGAGGTGTTGCCGCCGCCATGCAGGACAAGCCGCGGTTCGCCGCCCAGAAGCCGCGTCGTGTAGACGCGCAGCGCCAGGTCGCGGGCCACACCCTTCTTTGCATAGTCGGCAACCAGCTTCTCCGCGTCGCCGTCATTCCATAGGTTCTTCATGTTCGCTTCGTCCGATTTCTCTTTTTGTTGTGAACAGGAACGCCGCGACGCTTTGATGACAATGCGCCCGCGGCGGGGTTTTGCGTATCTAGGCGACCTTTTCCGCTGCCGGTCCGGCATGGTCGAGCAGCCGTCGCGCCATCCGTGCGCCGACCACCAGATGCGTGCACAGCCCACCCGCTATCGCCGCCATCAGCGGTCCGAACTTGCTGTCCTCCTGCACCACCACGAGGCGCTTTTCAATCTTGCGCAGCGATGACAGCTCTGCCGAAATGACCCGCCGGTTGTAGCTGCAGTCGAGCGCCTTGCCTTGCGCGTCGATGATCTGTCCGGCGATGACGCCGGCAGCGCCGGCACGGCGCAGCACGTCCATTTCGCTGGCAGTCAGCGCGCCGCATTTGACGACATGGCTGTCGGCATCGACTGTGCCGACCGAGTACAGCGCGAGGTCGCATTCGCTAATGCCCGACAATTGCTCGCGGATCACCGGCTCGGCGCGTAGGCCGCGCGCCAGTTCTTCCGTGGTCAGCACCAGCGGCGCATAGAAGTTGAGCCCCTGGGCATTGAGCCGGCGCGCGATTTCCATGGTGCATTGGTCGGGCCGGTAGGAATAGGGGGCTCCGAGATTGCCGCAGAGTTGCACCACCGTGACATCCTGCAGATCGGCATAGGACATGATGTCGGCGATCGTATAAACGGTCCGACCCCAGGCGACGCCGATGCGGTCGCCCTTCTTGACCAGTTCGAGAAAGACGCTCGCTGCCAGCACAGCAATGTCGGTCGAAGGATCGGCGACATGGCCGTTTTCCGGTGCGATCCAGACGGCGTCGAGCTTCAACGCGTCTTCAAGCTTGCGTGCCAGGACGTCGTCGGTGAAAAGCTGGGTCGAGGTCGAGATGTTGACGATGCCGGTTTCGCGCGCCTTGCGCAGATACATGGCGACCGAGGCTCGGGAAATCTTGAGCTGGCTGGCCACCTGGTCCTGGCGCAGGCCGTGAGCATAATAGAGCCACGCGGCCTTGTGAATAAGCTGTTCTGCCGGTCGGATCGCCATGCCATCTCCTCGCTGACATTATTCACGGCTCTCGACAAAAGTCAAATTGAGTAAGGGAGTTGATCACTTTTTCACGTGTTAACCAAGGAAGGTCGGGAACTCCGTTCATGTAGCGATGTCAGCAATTGCGCATTTATTGTTATTACAGTACCGTTTTTACCAAACAGGAGGTTCGAGAATGAACGTATCATTGGGAGACCGCTGGGAGACCTTTGTGTCCAACATTGTGAAGCGTGGCCGCTACGGCTCTGCCAGCGAAGTCGTGCGCGAGGGCCTGCGCCTGGTCGAGGAACGCGAGGAAAAGCTGAAGGCGCTGCGTGCCATGCTGGACAAATCGTTTGCTGACGACGGCGAAGCGACCGAGCAGGATATTGACGCGGCCATGGAAGCCAAGGCTAAGCAGCTCGCAAAGGAAGGCTTCTAGGCGTGCCACGGCTGCGCATGTTGCCGTCGGTGCAGACAGATTTGATCGATATCTTTGAATACATCACTCGCGAAAGCGGCAGCCTGGTGCTTGGCCGGCGTTTTGTGGATGCTCTGCGCCAGAAATGCCGTAATCTGGCGAGCTTGCAGGCAACGATCGATCGTGTGCGTCCCGATCTCCGACCGGACGTCCGGAGTTTCGCTTTCCGGGGATACGTTATTTTCTTCCGCTATAATGGAGATTGCTTCGAGGTGGCGAACATCGTTGAAGGGCACCGGGACATCGATGCTTTATGGTCAGAGGGTGAAGGCGGGCAGAGGCGTCAGGAGTAGTTGAAGCGGCCTTGCTCGCCAGCGTCCCGAGGCTAGAAGCGTTCGATAAACATGGGGAGGACGGGATGGGCAATCCCTACGAACAGGATCTCGACAAGAATCCGGCCAACCACCAGCCACTGACGCCGCTCAGCTATCTGGAGCGCGCGGCAAAGACCTTTCCCGACCATGTCGCCATCATCCATGGCCACCAGCGCACGACCTATCGCGATTTCTGGCGGCGGTCGCTGAAGCTTGCCTCGGCGCTCTCCAAGCGCGGCATCGGCAAGGGCGACACCGTCACCGTCATGCTGTCCAACACGCCGGCGATGCTGGAAGCGCATTTCGGCGTGCCGATGACCAAGGCGGTGCTGCATTCGCTCAATACCCGCCTTGATGCCGCAGTCATCGCCTTTCAGCTCGACCACGCCGAAACCAAGGTGCTGATCGTCGATCGCGAATTCGCAAATGTCGTCAGCGAGGCGCTGGCGCTGGCCAAGGTAAAACCGCTGGTCGTCGACTATGACGATCCCGAATACGCCACTGACGCCCCCTATCCCAAGGGCAAGCGGATCGGCACGCTCGACTACGAGGACTTTGTCGCGGGCGGCGACGAGGATTTCGCCTGGTCGATGCCCGACGACGAATGGGATGCTATTGCGCTCAACTACACGTCCGGCACGACAGGCAATCCGAAGGGCGTCGTCTATCACCATCGCGGTGCAGCACTGATGGCCTACGCCAACACCATCCATGCCGGCATGGGCAAGCATGCGGTGTATCTGTGGACGCTGCCGATGTTCCACTGCAATGGCTGGTGCTTTCCATGGACGCTGGCCGTGCAGGCCGGCACCCATGTCTGCCTGCGCTGGGTGCGGCCGAAGCCGATCTACGACGCCATCGCCGATCACTGCGTCACTCATCTGTGCGGCGCGCCGGTCGTCATGTCGGTGCTGATCAATGCTGGGGAGGAGGACAAGCGGCAATTTCCGCAGACGGTCACCTTCAGCACGGCCGCGGCTCCGCCGCCGGAAGCGGTGCTGTCGGGCATGGCTGATGCGGGCTTTGCGGTCATCCACCTCTATGGGCTGACCGAGACCTATGGCCCGGCTGTCGTCAACGAATGGCATGGCGAGTGGGACGGGCTCGAAAAGGGTCTCAGGGCGGCGAGGAAGGCCAGGCAAGGCGTGCGCTATGCCGCGCTCGAAGGTCTGACGGTGATGGACCCCGAGACGATGGAAGAGACGCCGGCCGACGGCGAGACGATCGGCGAGGTCATGTTCCGCGGCAACATCGTTATGAAGGGCTATCTGAAGAACCGCAAGGCGAGCGACGAGGCCTTCGCCGGCGGTTGGTTCCACTCGGGCGACCTCGGTGTCATGCATCCCGACGGCTACATCCAGCTCAAGGACCGTTCCAAGGACATCATCATTTCCGGCGGCGAGAACATCTCCTCGATCGAGGTCGAGGAGGCGCTCTACAAGCATCCTGCCGTCGCCTCCTGCGGAGTCGTCGCCAGGCCCGACGACAAATGGGGCGAAGTGCCGGTCGCCTATGTCGAGCTGAAGCCGGGCAAGATGGCGACCGGGGCCGAGATCATCGATCACTGCCGCGCGCTGCTCGCCCGCTTCAAGGTCCCGAAGGCGGTGATCTTCGCCGAAATCCCGAAGACCTCGACCGGCAAGATCCAGAAGTTCCGGCTGAGGGAGATGGCGAAGGGAGCCTAGCCACGCGAAGAGCAAAAAACACCACTCAGTGTCGGATCGAGTGCCTCCCGATCGTCCTCGATACAGAACCAACTCGACGGAAGAGGATCTGGCAGGAGGAGAATTCTAATGGAGAACACGCAGCGTGACGCCGAGGCACACATCCGGGCGCTAATCGAGCGTTGGGCGAACGCCGTGCAACAGCAAGATCTAGAGACAATCATTGCGGATCACGCGACGGACTTTCTGATGTTCGATGTCCCACCCCCGAACGAACTCAGTGGAATTGAGGCCTACCGGGATAGTTGGGGTCCGTTCTTCGAGCACTTCAAGCAAGGCGGCGTTTTCGCGATCGAGCGGCTGGATGTCACGGCGGGAGACCGGGTCGCTTTTGCGACCGCATTGCTGCGGTGCGGCACCATGGAAGAGCTTGAAAGGGACCCGGCAACCCGCCTCCGGCTTACCGTCGGACTGCGGAAGGAAGGTGACCTTTGGATCATCGCTCACGAGCATCACTCATACCCTTACAAGCCGGACTGACAGCGCATCGGGTAATCGAGCGACCGTGACAGCGGCGGCGATTGGCCAGCCGCTAGGGGCAAGGGATAAATTTACGGCGCGGGCGGTGCAATTGGCAGTTGGAGAAGGAAACTCATGCCGGTTCTCAGAACATCAGAGCCTGAAGGTCAAGACGAGACCCTTTCTCGGCCATGGGCGCGAAACGCCGCCGCGGTCAGGAAAGCCGGGCGGGTCGTCGCCCTGATCGGGGTCATACTGCCGCTTCTCATGATCGGCGGGATGAAGTTCACGGCTGTTGAGATCGAGGCGTTGAGGCCGCTGATCGGCGGCACGCCTTGGCTCGCCTGGATGTATCCGGTATTTGGCGAAGCCGGTGCTTCTTACGTGCTTGGCGTCGTCGAGATCGCGACCGCGCTTCTCCTGATCGCCTCCCCCTGGTCGGCGCGCGCCGGTGTGGTTGGCGGCGCATTGGCCGCCCTGATTTTCCTGGTTACCTGTTCGATCATGGTTGCCCTGCCGATCTGGGAGCCTACGCTGGGCTTTCCCGCGCTCGGTCCCGCCGGTCAGTTCCTGATCAAGGACATTGCGCTGCTCGGCATCGCGCTTGTCATACTGGGCGAAAGCCTGAACAGACTAAACAGATCGGCGACCTAAGCGAATCCAGTCGAAGACTAGCGGCAAACCATGTCATCCGCACAGCCGCCAAGTGGCCGGGCTCCACCTGCTGCGACCTTGTGGGACGGGCATAAATTCGCTGCCTGCGGCACCGGATCTGCAATCTTCGCTAGATCGAAAACGCCCCGCTCGCCACCACAATGCCGCGCCCAGAAATGCTCACCGAGCCGGCATCTACACCTACCTCGATGATACTGGTACGTCCGAGCGCCGTGCCTTGCTCGATCTTGATTACGCCGGGTAGTGCAAGACCGTGGGCAACGAGATGGGCGGCGAGCGGACCAGCCGCCGTACCGGTTGCCGGATCCTCAGAAATGCCAACAGTCGGATTGAAAAAGCGTGCATACGCCGTGGCTTCGGGCTGTAGTGGATCGAGCGAGAAGACATAGCAGCCTTCCCCGCCGACCTCGTTGAGCAGGTCGAAGAGCTGTTTAGCATCAGGCGAAATCCGGTCGACGGCTTCGCGATCGCGGATTGGCACCATGAGATGGGCAGCACCAGTCGAGACCACCTGACAAGGCACGATATCGGCCGCCATATCTTCGGTTTTAAGGCCGAGTGCGGTGGCAAGAGCGCCAAGGTTTGAGAGCTGCCGGCCGGCCACTGGGGCTTCTTGCTGCATAATGATCTTTTCGAGCCGCCCCTGGCTTTGCCAGATCGCCAATGGATATACCAAGTCGCCGATCTGTTGGTGAAACCATGTTGGGCCATCGCCCAGATCGAGCCGTCCCGCTGCAGCGAGCCACCACCAGGCCCCTAACGTATTGTGGCCGCCTGCGCCGAAAACCTCAACGCCTTTCGGCGTGAAAGAGCGCAACCTCCAGTCGGCGTCCGGTCGGGTCGCCGGCAGGACAAAGGTGGTCTCCGACTGGTTGAACTCACGTGCAATGCTCTGCATGAGCTCGAGTGCCAACTCGGCACCGCCGTCGACCACCGCAAGTGAATTGCCCGTCAGCGGCTCTACCGCGAAGACATCGACGAAATGAAATGCGATTGTTCTGCTCATGTTTTCCTCCGACGACCGCAATTGGGCTAGCGAAGATGCGAGAGCACGTTGAGCAGCTTGCCGGTCGGGTCGGCAATGAAGAAACGTCTTACGCTCCACGGTTCGTCGGTCAAATCATAGACCACTCTGCAACCGATCTCTTTTGCGCGAAGATACACCTCGTCCACATTGTCGACCTCGATCGACAGATCGGGCACGGGGGTGCCTGAGCCGCCCTCGCTGGCGATGCTGATCTGAGGGATGGTTGTTTCGCGGGAGGCCAGCGTGACGAGCCACCCGTGATCCATGACGGCATCGAGCCCGAACAGGTCGGAATAGAACTTCCGAACATCCGGAATGCTGTCTGTTGCGATATTCGTGACGATGCGCAGTACGGTCATCCCATGATCTCCTTTTCGCGGCATCGGATGACGATGCATAGCTACGCGGGGTCAGCATAGATGGCGAGGGGCCTGTGCATCGCCCGCAGCAGGCTTCATTAACGCTGTTCCCGCTGAGTGGTGTCAACAGATGTCACCAGTCGCCCAAGACGGATAATGTCACGTGTTGACATCCGGTTGATTTCGAATTACGAGTGACGAAATTCAAAATTCGTCATTCGTAATGAGCTGATGAAACAAGATGTATGATTCTCTCGATACGACGGCTGACCTGGTCCGACAGGAGAATGTCGCGCGCATCCTCGATTGCGCAGAGCGACTGTTCCGCCACTACGGCTACGGCAAGACCAATGTCGCCGACATAGCGCGTGAACTCGGCATGTCGACGGCCAATATCTACCGCTTCTTCGCCTCCAAGGTGGAGATTCACCAGGCCGTTTGCGGCCGCATGCTCGCTACCTGCTACCAACTGACCTACGACGCCTGTCATGGGCCCGGAACCGCCAGCGAAAAGCTTCGCCGCTACGCGCAAACGCATTATCAGTGGACCCGCGACACCATGCTCGACCAGGAGAAGGTGCACGAAATGGTCGTCGTTGCCATCGAACGCGATTGGCATGTCATCGAGAAGCATATCGACAGGATCCGTAGCTTGGTGGCGGAGGTCATCAGCGAGGGAATCGCAACCGGCGAGTTTGCCGACCAGGACCCGGAAGTCGCTTCGCGGTGCTTCGGCGCCGCTATCATCACCCTCTGTCACCCGCAGATGGTCGCCCAGTGCCTTGCCAAAGAGAACCGGGCAATGCCGGATGACCTTATCGAGTTTGCGATCAGGGCCTTGAAGAAATGACCGGCGGCGTCCGTCGGTCCTCGACAATTCATCTTCAGTTCGGGAGTACGCAAGTGCCTTTGTCCAAATCCATCATGAACAGGCTGTCGGCCATTGGTCCGGCTCTGCTCGTCGTCGCGGCGCTCGGGCTCGCCGGCTGCTCGCAAGAAAAAGTGGAAGTCAAGGACATTGTCCGGCCGGTCAAGGTAGTCGAGATTGCCAAGGCCAACGATACCCGTGAGCTTTCCTATTCCGGATCGGTGCGCGCCCGCACCGAGATGAATCTCGGGTTCCGCATCAACGGCAAGATCACCGAGCGCCTGGTCGACATCGGCCAGCGAGTGAAGCCGGGCGATGTTCTGGCCCGCATCGATCCCGCCGACTACGACCTTTCGGTCAACAGTGCCGAGGCCAGCCTCGAGGCCGCCGAGCGGCAGGTCGAGACAACAGGCCTTGCCCGTCGTCGTGCCGAACAGTTGTTTGCCAAGAACTTCGCGTCGAAATCGCAGCTCGAACAGGCAACGCTCAGCTACGACCAGGCGGTCGCCACCCGGAATTCCGCCCGCTCAACGCTTGACCAGGCGAAAAACCAGGTCCTCTACACCGACCTCAAGGCGGACAGGAACGGCATCGTCACATCAGTCGCCGCCGATGTCGGTCAGGTGGTCGGCTCCGGCACACCGGTTGTGACTGTTGCCGTCGATGGCGAAAAGGAAGTGCTGATCGCCGTTCCGGAAATGGATATCGCCCAGTTCAAGCCGGGCAAGGACGTCAAGGCAGGTTTCTGGTCCGACGATGCGCTGACGCTCGACGGCAAGGTCCGCGAAGTCGCCGGCAGCGCCGATCAGCAGTCGCGTACCTTTGCCGTCCGCGTCAGCCTGCCCAATGATCCGCGCGTGCTTCTCGGCATGACCGCGAACATCGAGGCTTCGGCGGCCAACAACAGCCCGCAAAGCGTATCGATCCCGTTGAGCGCGCTGGCGCAAAAGGATGGCCAGCAGATCGTCTGGACCGTGGACCGCAACGGCGAGACCGTCCATGCGCGTCCGGTCAAGGTCGCCGAGTTCACCGCCGACGGCGTGCATGTTGCCGAAGGATTGAGACCCGGCGATGTGGTCGTTGCGGCGGGCACACAATTCATGGCCGAGAATCTGAAGGTCAAGCTGACCGGAGATACGGTGCAACAGTCCGCATCTGCGGACGATGATGGCGACGCCGCCAAGCGCGTGCGCTGACGGCCAAGAATAAAACGGCTTTTCCTCGCATCGGCGCAAGCCGCGAGGTCAAGCGGTTCATGGTTTCCGGGCGGCAGGTGCCCGACTGTCGAGACGTCGGGTCGATGTAACCCCCCACATCGATCCTCGCGTCCCACCGCGATGAGTGTCTCTCCGCTCGGAAAGCCTCGCCGCCCGGAAGCCAGCATTAGAAGTTCCGTGGGCATGCCACGTGCGTGCGCTGACGATCAGACAAATGGACTGGCGCTATGACCACCGACACCAATGAAAAGCGGCCCTTCAATCTTTCGCGCTGGGCAATCGGGCATCCGAGCATTGCGCGGTTCCTGTTCGGCCTGATCATCCTGGCCGGTGCGCTCGGGCTGATGCGCATGGGCCAGAAGGAAGACCCGGATTTCACTTTCCGCGTCATGGTCGTCCAGGCTGTCTGGCCGGGTGCCTCGATCCAGGACATGGAGGACCAGGTCGTCAACAAGATCGAGCGCAAGCTGCAGGAAACGCCTCATCTCGATTTCGTCCGGTCCTACACGCGCGCCGGCAGCGCCATCATCACCTTGCAGGTGGAAGGCGACACCAATCCCGCGCAGGTCGCGGATGCCTTCTACCAGGTGCGCAAGAAGGTCGGCGACATCGCCAACGAGCTGCCTCAAGGGCTGCTCGGGCCCTACTTCAACGATGAGTTCGGCGACACTTTCATCACGTTGCATTCGATCAGCGGCGACGGCTACAGCTATCCCGAGCTGAAGAAATTGGCCATCCAGGCGCGTGACATGCTGCTGACGACGCCCGGCGTCGAGAAGGCCGTGATCATCGGCGACCAGCCGGAAAAACTCTATATCGACGTTTCGTCCAAGGCGCTTGCCGAGCGTGGCCTGACGCTGACCGACCTGCAGAACGCGATCAAGGGCCAGAACAATGTCGATCCGGCGGGCTCGGTCGATACCGGCACGAACTCGGTGCGCATTTCGGTCGAGGGCGACGTGACCAAGGCTGCCGACATCCGCGAACTTCGCTTGCGCGCCGGCAACCAGGTGACGCGCCTGGGCGACATCGCCACCGTGACCTCCGGCCTCGAGGATCCCTATCAGCGCAAATACCGCTTCAACGGCCACGACAGCGTCCAGGTCGGTGTCGTCATGGCCAAGGGCTTCAATGTCACCGATGTCGGCAAGGACGTCGAGGCGACCTATCACCGCTTCGAAGAGGCGCTGCCTTACGGCGTTTCGGTCGATCAGATCGCCGACCAGCCGGAAGTCGTGCGGGAAGCGGTGGGTGAGTTCATGAAGGCGCTCGGCGAGGCGCTGCTGATCGTGCTTGTCGTCTCGTTCCTGACGATCGGCTGGCGCTCGGGCCTGGTGATCGCGATCACCATTCCGCTCGTCCTGGCCGCGACCTTCGCAATCATGTACGAGATCGGCATCGATCTGCAGCGCATTTCGCTCGGCGCGCTGATCATTGCGCTCGGCCTGCTCGTCGACGACGCGATGATCGTCGTCGAAATGATGGAACGCAAGCTCGAGGAAGGGCTGGTCAAGGTCGAGGCGGCGAGCTTCGCCTATACCTCGACGGCCTTCCCGATGCTGACCGGCACGCTGATCACCACCGCCGGCTTCATCCCGGTCGGCTTCGCCGCCTCGACTGCCGGTGAATATGTGCGCACGCTATTTTATGTCGTCGGCATCGCGCTGGTCGTGTCCTGGTTCGTGGCGGTCTATTTCACGCCGTGGCTCGGTAACATGATCCTCAAGCAGCGAAAACACGCCGGCAACCATCACGATGTCTTCGACACTCGCTTCTACCGCCGGCTTCGCGCCACCGTCAGCTGGTCCGTGCGCCACCGCATCATCGTGCTGGTCATGACACTGGTGACCTTCGCAACCAGCCTTTGGGCGTTCCAGTTCATCCCGCAGAATTTCTTCCCACAGTCGTCGCGTCCGGAAATCCTTGTCGACCTCTGGCTGCCGGAAGGCACCAGCATCAAGGAAGTCGAGACGCAGGCCAAGGCGCTCGAAACCAAGATGATGGACGACAAGGACAAGCGCTTCATCGCCACCTATATCGGCGAGGGCGCGCCGCGCTTCTTCCTGCCGCTCGACCAGCAGCTTCGCAATCCGAATTTCGCCCAGCTTCTGGTGATGGCCAATGACGAACCGGCCCGCGAGCGGCTGATCGTCAAACTGCGCACCATTCTGGCCGAGGATTTCCCGTCGGTCCGCGCCAAGGTCGACCGCCTGTTCCTCGGGCCGCCCACGGGCTGGCCGGTGCAGATGCGCGTCATGGGCCCGGATCGCCAGGAGGTGCGCCGCATCGCCGACGAGGTGAAGGCGAAGTTCCAGGCAAATCCGCTGCTCGGCGCCGTCCACGACGACTGGCTGGAGCCGGTGCCGGAGATGAAGCTGGTGATCGACCAGGATCGCGCCCGTGCGCTCGGCGTCTCCTCGCAACGCATCCGCCAGATGCTGCAGGCAACCATGTCGGGAGCGCCGCTCGATGATTTCCGCGACGGCGAGGAGACCGTTTCGATCGTCGCCCGCGAACCGGAGGCGAGCCGTCACCTGCTGTCGGCGGTCGACTCCGTTTCTATCCCGACGGATTTCGGTGGCTTCGTGCCGCTGTCGCAGGTCGCCAAGGTCGTGCCGGTGCTGGAGCAAGGCGTCGAATGGCGGCGCGACCGCCTGCCGACCATCAGCGTGCGTGCCACGCTGCCGGATGGCGTGCAGTCGAACGACGTCGTGATGAAGATGTACAGCGAGATGCAAGGCCTGCGCGACGGCCTCGCACCCGGCTACAACATCGAGATTCAGGGCGGCGCCGAAGATTCGGCCGAAAGTCAGGCCTCCATTGCTGCGAAAGCTCCAATCATGCTGGCCGTCATCGTCGTGCTGCTGATGATCCAGCTGCAGCATTTCGGCAAGGCGATGCTGGTGCTGGCGACCGGTCCGCTCGGCATCATCGGTGCAGCCGCAGCACTTTTGATCAGTGGCGCGCCGTTCGGCTTCGTCGCCATCCTCGGCGTGATCGCGCTGCTTGGCATCATCATGCGCAACTCGATCATCCTGGTCGACCAGATCGACCAGGATATAGCGTCCGGCATGGAACGCTCGGAGGCCATCATCGGCTCGGCGGTCCGCCGCTTCCGGCCGATCATGCTGACGGCGTTGACCGCGGTCCTGGCGCTGATCCCGATTTCGCGCGGCGTCTTCTGGGGTCCGCTCGCCTATGCCATGATGGGCGGCATTCTCGTCGCCACGGTGCTTACCATCCTCGTGCTTCCGGCAGGCTATGCCTTGTTCTTCGGCAGAGAGCGCAAGAAGGCCAAGGACGCCGAGCAGGCGGCCGAGCCGGAGCTGGCAGACAACGACGACAGGCCGCGACTGCCCCTAGCGGCCGAATAGAGTGGCCGCCGAATAGAGCTGTTGGCAGATGTGACGTCCAGGGGTTAAATCCCCACCGGCCGAGGCGCTGGAGGAGGACGTCATGACCATAGCTCGGACACCGGTGGCGCTGCGCCAGCCGATCGACGGACGCCATCGCCAGATGTTCGTCGATGGCGCTTGGGTCGACGCCCGCTCGGGCCGGACCATGGAGACCCGCAATCCGGCCACCGGCGCGGTCATTGCGACGGTGCCGCGTGGCGATCGCCAGGATATCGATTTGGCGGTGACCGCGGCGCGCAAGGCCTTCGACGGGCCGTGGAGCCGGTTCAAACCCTATGAGCGGCAGGTGCTGCTGCTCAGGATCGCCGACCTCTTCGAAAAACATTGGGAGGAGATCAGCCGCTCGGACACGACCGACATGGGCATGCCGATCGTGCGCACCCGCGCCAACCGCAACCGCGTCATCGGCATGCTGCGCTATTACGCCGGCATGGCGACGTCCCTGCATGGCGAGACGATCGAGAACTCGCTGCCGGGCGAAGTCGTCTCCTTCACCCGCAAGGAGCCGGTCGGCGTCGTCGGCGCCATCATCCCCTGGAACGCGCCGACGGCCGCTTCGGTCTGGAAGATCGGGCCGGCGCTGGCCACCGGCTGCACGGTGGTGTTGAAACCTTCGGAAGAGGCGCCGCTAACACCGCTTTTGATCGCCGACATCATGAACGAAGCCGGCGTTCCGCCGGGCGTCGTCAACATCGTGACCGGCACCGGCGCCGAGGCAGGTGCCGCACTTGCCGAGCATATGGGCGTCGACAAGATCGTCTTCACCGGCTCGACGGCAACCGGCCAGTCGATCGTCCGCGCCTCGGCCGGCAATCTCAAGCGGGTCTCGCTGGAGCTCGGCGGCAAGTCGCCGGTCATCGTCTGCGCCGACGCCGATCTCGACAGGGCGGTGCCGGTGGCGGCGATGTCGGTGTTCGCCAATTCCGGCCAGATCTGCATCGCCGGCTCGCGCCTGTTCGTCGAACGCTCCATCCATGACGAGTTCGTCGAGCGGCTGGCGGCCTATGCCAAGGCCCTCAAGATCGGCGACGGCATCGACCCGGCGACCGAGATCGGCCCGCTCGTCTCAGAAAAGCAGCTGCAACGGGTCGCCTCGTATCTCGAAGCCGGCACAGCGGAGGGCGCGACCCTCGTCATCGGCGGCACACGTCTTGTGGAGGGTCCATTGGCCGCCGGCAATTTCGTCGCGCCGACGATTTTTGCCGGCGTCTCGGACGACATGAAAATCGCGCGCGAGGAAATCTTCGGGCCGGTCATTTCGGCGCTGCCGTTCGATACACTCGACGAGGCGGTCGAGCGGGCCAACAACACGCCCTACGGTCTTGCTGCCGGGGTCTTCACCCGCAATGTCGCCACCGCGCACCAGCTTTCCAGGAAAATCCGCGCCGGCTCGGTCTGGGTGAACACCTATCACGCCATCGATCCGGCCGTGCCCTTCGGCGGCTATAAGATGAGCGGCTACGGCCGCGAGGGCGGTGCCGAGCACCTCGACGAGTATCTCAACACCAAGGGTGTGTTCATCAAGATCGATTGAGCGATCCGCCGAATAGGCCCAGAAACGAAAAACCCGCCTCAGCGGCGGGTCATCGGCGCCAATCGGCACTGCAGCTAAATTAGTAGCATAATTGCCGGCACAAAGCAAGAACAAAGCATGCAGGGATCAAGCGCATCGTGCGCTTGATCCCCTGGGGCGGGATGTCAGATGACGAACAGCCAGTTGGCGAGCAGCATCACCACGACGCCGGCAATCAGCGTCAGGTAGGGTAGCATTCCCGCCTTTCTGACGGCGAGATCGGACGAAGTCATGCCGAGATCAGCCAGCATGTGGTCGGGGAATTTGCCCTTGTCCTGGATGTAGTGCCGGAAGCAGAACACCGGGATGATGAGGGCAGCCGTGATCAGCCCTGCCCACAGCGCCATCGGGTTCCAGACCTTTGCCCCGGCGCCCATGAAGATCATGTTGACATAGGCAAAGACGGCGCCGAGGCCTAGCAGCCAGCTCGGCGCGCGCCATGGCCGCGCGATGTGGCCGTTGTCGATGCGATGGATCCAGCCGGCATTGAGGTTGAGGAAGTTGAAGATGATGTAGCCGCAATTCGACACGGCGAGGATGAAGAAGAAGCTCGTCGCGTCGGCCGAGGCGATGGCCAGCACGGCCAGGTTGAAGATCAGGTCTGTCCACATGGCCCGGGTCGGGGCGCCATGCTCGTTGACATGGCTGAGATAGCGCGGCAGCCAGCCATCGACCGAGCCTTGGTAAAGCGTGCGCGAGGACCCCGCCATCGCCGTCATGATGCACAGCACCAGCGCCAGGATCATCAGCATCACCAGCAGGCTATGGATTAGCTGTCCGCCGCCGACCATGCCGGCCAAGGCGTCGGCAACACCGGAGCCATCGACGATCGGGGTGGCCAGCATGCCGTTCAAGCCGAGCACGCCCTGGAAGGTGAACGGCACCAGGATGAACAGCAGCATGCACAGCAGGCCGGAATAGAAGATCGCCTTGAAGGTGTCGGTGCCGGGATTCTTGAACTCGGACGTGTAGCAGACGGCGGTCTCGAAACCGTAGGTCGACCAGGCGGCGATGAACATGCCGCCGAGAACGAGCGTCCAGCCGGCGATGTTCCACGCCCCGGGCTCCGGCGCGTAGGCGGCAGCCAGCGGCACCAGCGGCGAAAAATTCGCCCAGTCGATCTGGCCGGTGATGATCGGCACGACGCCGACGATCAGCATCGGAATGATCACGAACAGGCCGATATATTTCTGCACGTTGGCCGTGCCCAGGATGCCGCGATGCTGGATCGAGAAGATGATCAGCATCAGCACCGCGCCGATAAAGAAGGTGGCGTTGAAGGTGAAAGAGACCGGCCCCAACGTGTGACTGTAGAGCGTCCAGTTGCGGATCGCCGGCGTGGCGGCCGCGGTCACCGCCGTGATGGCGTCGGCGGCACTCGTTCCGGCATTGGCCGCGATATAGGCGGCGACTTCCGGCGAGGTGTCGGTAAATAGCGGCACCGGCGCCAGCGCGTTGAGGATGTAGGCGGCGGCGATCGAGCAGCCGAGCGACAGCACCGGCGACCAGGCGAACCAGTTGCACCACACCGAAAGCGGCGCGATGAACTTGGAATAACGCAGCCAGGCGGTGGCGCCATAGATCGAGGCGCCGCCGGACTTGTTCGGGAACAGGCCGGCGATTTCCGCATAGGTGAAGGATTGCAGGAAGCCCATGATCATGGACACGGTCCAGATCAGGAAGGCCAGCTTCCCGGTCGTGCCGGCAATGCCGCCGATCGAAAACAGGACAAGGGCAGGAACGCCGCTTGCCACCCAAAAGGCGCCGCGCCAATCGATGTTCCGGTGCAGCTTCCCTTCGGCGGGCGGCACCAAGGCAGAGACTATCGTGCTCATTTACGTGAATTCCCCATTTTTGATGTTCCCCATCGGCGATAGCCGACACCTCGCGTGCGTCACCGACGCACGCGTTGAACGACCTCAGGCGTTTTCCGCTCAGTAGTATTTTTTTCTTGGCAGTGAAGATTGATCGGTCACGCTTTCACGTCAAGCGTTTTGTGAAACTGTGCACATCGCAGATGTTGGCACACGCTCTTACCTTCTCCCACAAGGGGGAGAAGGTAAGAGATGCTGCTGTCAGGAACGCGGTCTGGTCTTTTGCGGGTCGTAGTGCGCGAAGGCGACGACGCGCGCCGGCAGCCGCTTGCTGTGGCCGTCGAGCTTGCCGATCTCGACCTCGGTACCGATGGCGGAATGGGTGACGTCAAGCCTGGCCAGCGCGATATTCTTGTTCAGCAGCGGCGAGCGCATGCTCGAGGTGACCTCGCCGACCTGGGCGCGGCCGACATGGACGCAATCGCCATGGCCGACCGCGACATTGGCGTCGATGTCGAGGCCGACCAGTTTCTTCTGCGGGTTTTCCTTGCGCCGGATCAGCGCCTCGCGGCCGATGAAATCGTCGGTCTTGGTCTTCAGCGGCGCGGTGAAGCCGATGCCGGCCTCGAACGGATCGGTCTGGTCGGAAAACTCATAGCCGGCAAAGATCAGCCCGGCCTCGATGCGCACCATGTCGAGCGCCAGCAGTCCCATCGGCTTCAAGCCGTGCGGCTGGCCGGCCTCCCAGATGGCGTCGAACACCTTCGCGGCGTTGCGGGGATGGCACCAGATCTCGTAGCCGAGTTCGCCGGTGTAGCCGGTGCGCGAGACGACGACCGGAATGCCGTTGCCGCCGCCGATGCGGGCGACGGCGAAACGGAACCATTCGAGCTCCTCGATCGACGGCTGCAACGGCGAGGTCCAGATGATCTCCTTGAGGATGTCGCGGCTCTTCGGTCCTTGCACGGCGACATTGTGCATCTGGTCGGTGGACGAGCGCACCAGGACGTTGAGGCCGAGCTTGGTCGCCGTCTCGCGTAGCCATTCGCCGGAAAGATCGTCGCCGCCGACCCAGCGGAAATTGTCCCTGCCGAGCCTCAGCAGCGTGCCGTCGTCGATCATGCCACCATGCTCGTAGCACATGGCGGAATAGACGACCTGGCCGACACCGAGTTTTTTTACGTCGCGGGTCAGCGTGTATTGCAGGAGCGCTTCCGAATCCGGGCCGGTGACCTCGAATTTGCGCAGCGGCGACAGGTCCATGATCACGGCGTCCTGCCGGCAGGCCCAGTATTCGGCGATAGCCCCTTCTTTGGCGAAGGAATTGGCCAACCAATAGCCCCTGTACTCGACGAAGTTGCGGGTGTGCTTGGCAAAGTTCGAATGAAAAGCGGTCTCGCGGGTCATTTTCGGTTCCGAATCGGGCGTCATGCGTCTGGCGATCGCTCGCGAGAATTTGTGCTGGCCGGAATAGGTCCGCACATGGATGTCGGTCAGGTTCCAGCCATTGGCCGGCGTCGTGTCGTCGGGGCAGGCGGACGAGACGCAGACGATGTCGGTGAGCGCCCGCAGCAGCACGTAGTCGCCCGGTCGCGACCATGGCTCGTCGGAAACCATGACGCCATGCGCGTCGATCGCCGTGTTGAAGAAGAAGTTGATCGCCATCCAGCCCGCGCGGGGGTTCACTCCCTTGTCCGACAGCGCACGGTTGAAATTCTCCGAGCAATTGGGGTGACCGGGATAGCCGATGTCGTCGTAATATTTGGCGGCGCAAGCGAGCGCGAACGCATCGTGCCGGCCGCACGTGTCATGCACCACTTCGACCAACGGCTCCATGTCCTGGTCGTAATATTTCGAATGCAGGCCGGGCATCGGATAGTTCGAGCCCATCAACGTGCGGGTCGTCGTCACGTCGAGCGGATGGTCGCGTCCCTTGTCCAGCTTACGCGCCGAAAAGCACTGGAAGTCCGTGCATTGGCGCCCGTCGACATCGATGATCTGCAGATAGTCACCGGCTTTGACGAAGTAGGCTTCCGCGGTCGCCGAATGGACGCGCAGATCGAGCACCGGATCGGCGAGCGGATCGCCCAATTGCGACTTCGCCGCCGGACGGATCGTGGCGCGGCGGACGATGACGCTGAGCGGCGTCGCCGTGTCATGGCCGTCGACCAGCATCGGACCACCCGGGGCGGCAATGAGCATCGAGCCGTCGCGGGCGACGGTAAAACCCTGTTCGGTGCCGGCAGGGGTGGCGCCGCCGAAGACGCGAACCGCCTTTGCCTGATCAAGCTGCACCTGGCGTCGCTCCAGCCCCCGGCACAAGGAAGCGAGGCTGTCGTCGCCATCGGCCAGCAGCGCCTTGATGCCGGCGGCGTTGCTGTTGGATTTCTCGCCGAAAATGCCGGCGTCGGTCACGCCGCTCTTGTCCCATGCCAGCAGCTCACAGGCCTGTCCGCCTTCGACGTTGCGCACGGTGATGGTGTCACCGGCCTCGATCTCGATGAGCACCGCGCCATTGCCTTGGACGGAATAGCGCTCCATGCCAGCCGGCAGCGCGATCTGGCCGGGCCTAAGGATAAGGCTGGGCCGGGGCGGTCCGGCTGCGACGGCGGGGTAGGGCGACTGGCTCATCTCGACCCTATGGTTTTAGGAAATAAGTTTGCCTGTACGTGAAATTATTTTAGCGGCAAGAATAGCAGTGCTTGCAGTTTTGGCAAGGCGGAGCGACCAGGTGCGGCTCTCCCTTCTCCCCTTGTGGGAGAAGGTGGCCGAGCGCAGCTCGGTCGGATGAGGGGTGCTGGACGGATCGCAGCGTTGAAGACGTAAGCGCCTGGAATTATTTGTTTCTTTGACGCCGAGTTTCTTCCAACACCCCTCATCCGTCTTGGCGCTACGCGCCAATCCACCTTCTCCCACAAGGGGAGAAGGGAAGAGGCAGGCGCTACCCCAATTCCTCTGAATACCCGATCTCGACCCCATACTCGGCGGCCGCGTCGAGTATCGTGCGCCACAGGCTTTCCGCGAAGGTTGCAAACACCAGAAGATTGAACACCGCCTGACCGTCCGGCCGGTCATAGCCACGCCAGAGATTGACGCTGGTATGGTCGATCGATGTCGCGGCGGCAGTGCCGGTCGGAAACGCCGCCGGGTGCAGATCGATCGACGACAGTTTCGCCAGCATGGCCCGCGCCTTGGCTCCCGAGACGCTGATCAGGGCGCGCGCATGCGACTGGTCGGACAGCGAAGCCGACTGCGAAAACGCCTGGGTCAGTGGCTCCATCGTGTGCTTGCCGCCCTTCGACAGGACGAGGAACTGATCCGGCCCTGACCAGATCAGCGAGGTGTCCGCGGTTTGGACCGCCTTGGGCGCATCCGGAGCGGCAACGCCGAAACGGACTTCCGCGGCGCTGGCCAGTTCCGCCCCTTTGCCGCGTCGCGCCATCACCTGGATCAGGTCGAAATTGCGGATCTCGGTGAGCGAAATGCCCGGTTCGACGTCACGCGCGCCATAGTCGCCCACGACAAGCGCGTGCTCCAGCGGACTGCGAGAAACCCAGGAAAATTCAGCCACGCTGGCGCCCTCCATCCGGATCATAGAAGACGGGATTGCACAGCTCGACGTCATAGTCTTCGCCGCGCAGCGGATCATGCGCATGGACGATCTCGCCGATCCGCTCGCGGCCGCGCTCGACAAGCGCCAGCCCGATCCACTGGTCGAGCGTCGGCGAGAAGCAGACCGACGTGACATAGCCCTGGTCGTTTGTGGAACCCGGTATCTCGCCCTTTGGAATGATATGCGCGCCGGCGCGCAGGCGGCGCGCTCTGTCCGTCGGCTTGATACCGACCACGACCTGCCGGTCGGGCGCGACCAGCGCCTCGCGTCCGGCCATGACGCGGCCGATAAAATCCTTCTTGGTCGACATCATCTTGCCGAGGCCGAGATCGGCGGCGGTCGTGGTGCCGTTCAACTCTGGTCCGGCGACATGGCCCTTTTCGATGCGCATGACGCCGAGCGCCTCGGTGCCGTAAGGCGTCACGCCGAATTGTTTGCCGGCCAGCATCAGGTTGCGCACCAGCGCGTCGCCATAGCGGGCCGGAACGGAAATCTCGAACGCCATCTCGCCGGAGAACGAGATGCGGAACAGCCGCGCCCTGATGCCGCCGCGAAGCGCGACTTCGCGCGCGCCCATGAACGGAAAGCCCTCGTTCGACAAATCCTCGGCCGGATCGACGATTTCGCCGAGCAGGTCCCGCGTCTTCGGCCCGGCGATAGAGAATTGCGCCCACTGGTCGGAGACGGAGGTCAGCTGCACGTCGAGTTCAGGAAACAGCACCTGCCGGCAGAATTCGAGATGCTGCATCACCGGCCCGGCCTTGGCGGTCGTGGTGGTCAGGAAATAATGATCCTCGGCCAGCCGCGACGTGGTGCCGTCGTCATAGACCATGCCGTCCTCGCGCAGCATCAGCCCGTAGCGAGCTTTTCCCACGGCGAGATTGGAGAAGGTGTTGATATAGACGCGGTCGAGGAAGGCGCCGGCATCCGGCCCGTGCACATCGATCTTGCCGAGCGTCGAGACATCGCAGAAGCCGACGGCAGAGCGCACCGCCTTGACCTCGCGGGTGACCGATTCCAGCCAGTCCTTCTCGCCGGCGCGCGGATACCATTGCGCGCGCTTCCACAGGCCGGTGTCGACGAACACGGCGTCCTGTTCGGCTGCCCAGTGGTGCGACGGCGTCAGTCTTGTCGCATGGAAGTTCTCGTCGCGATGGTGGCCGGCAAAGGCGCCGATGGCGACCGGCACATAGGGCGGACGGTAGATCGTCGTGCCGGTCTCGGGGATGGATCTGCCTGACACCGCCGCCATGATGGCGAGGCCGGCGACGTTCGAGGTCTTGCCCTGGTCGGTGGCCATGCCGAGCGTCGTATAGCGTTTCAGATGTTCGACCGATTCAAAGCCTTCGCGCTGCGCCAGTTCGATGTCGGAAGCGGTGACGTCATGCTGGTAGTCGACAAAGGCTTTGCCTTTACCGGCGACATGCCAGAGCGGGGTCAGCGAAAAAGCCTCGTCGTCGGCGACGGGCGGCGTGCCGGCATTGCCCCTGTGTCCGGCGCTCTGTGCCGCAGCCGCACCGGCGGCAAAGCCTTGGCGCAGGCACGCACCAAGGCCGAAGGCTCCGTTGGCGGCACCGGCGGCCACCATGCCCGGTGGGGCGCTGTCCGGCACGAAGGCCGATATATCATCCTGCCATTTCGGCCGGCCGCGATGATAGGACGTCAGCCCGACCGCCGGATTCCAGCCGCCGGAAACGGCAAGCCCGTCGGCTTCGACCTCGGCGCGCGCACCGCCGGTCAGCGATACCGAGATTTTCCTGACGCCGTCCTTGCCGCCTTCGACACCAGCGACCGAACCGTTCAACACGGGAAACTCGGCCTTGGCGGCAAGCGCGCGATGCGCAGCCGACACATCCGGGCGCGCGTCGACGACCGCTGCGATCTGCAATCCGGCGCCAAGCGCGGTCTCGACCGTCCGCCATCCATCCTCATTGTTGGTGAACAGCGCGATCCTCTTCGCAGGGGTTGCCGCATAGCGTTCGACATAGGCCCGCATCGCCGAGGCCATCATCACGCCGGGCGTGTCGTTGCCAGCAAAGACGATCGGCCGTTCGATGGCGCCGGCGGCAACAATCGAGCGCTTTGCCACGATCCGCCACAGCCGCTGGCGGACCTGGTGTTCGGGCGGGGAGGGCAGGTGGTCGTTGACCCGCTCAATCGCGCCATAGGTGCCGCCATCATAGACGCCAAACAGTGTCGTGCGGCTCATGATGCGGACATCGGGCAGCGTCGTGAGCTCGGCCAGCGTGCGGGAGATCCATTCGGCCGCCGGCATGCCGTCGATCGTGCCGCCGTCGGCGAGCAGGCGGCCGCCGACCGCAAAATCTTCCTCGCACAGGATGACGCGGGCGCCGCTGCGCCCGGCGGCAAGCGCTGCCGCCAGCCCGGCCGGGCCGGAACCGGCGATCAGAACGTCGCAATACGCCCAGGCCTTGTCGTAATGGTCGGGATCGGCGACGCCAGCTGCGCGGCCAAGACCGGCGGCGCGGCGGATCGCTGGCTCATAGATCGCTTCCCAGAATTTTGCCGGCCACATGAAGGTCTTGTAGTAGAAGCCGGCAACGAAGATCGGCGCGAACAACTGGTTCACCGCCATCAGATCGTGCCGTAGCGACGGCCAGCGGTTCTGGCTGGCGGCTTCGAGACCGTCGTAAAGTTCTGCCGTGGTCGCTTTGGTGTTCGGTTCGCGGCGCGCGCCCGTTCGCAGCTCGACCAGCGCATTGGGCTCTTCCGAGCCTGCGGTCAGGATGCCGCGCGGCCGGTGGTATTTGAACGAGCGGCCGACCAGCTTGACGCCATTGGCAATCAGCGCCGAGGCCAGCGTGTCGCCCTCGAAGCCGGCAAAGGTTTTGCCGTCGAAGCGAAAATTCAGCGGTGCCGAACGATCGATAAGGCCGCCGCTCTCCAGCCGGTGTGTCTGTGCGCGACTGACCATCAGGCGCCAACCTTGGCGGCGCCGGCGCCTGCCGCCGGCTCGACCGACGAAATCTCGTGTGTCAGCGTGTTGCGGGTGATCTTCAGCCAGGCCCGGCAGCCGCCGCCATGATACCAATGCTCGGTCGTCTCGCCGGCAATGTTGTCGCGCAGATAGACGTAGTCGAAGACGTCGTCCTCCGAGGCGCCGGCCGCCGGACGCACCGGCTTGGCGTCGCCGAGATAGGTGAACTCGCCGAGTTCACGTTCGCCGCAGAAGGGACAGACAATACGCATGTTTTCTGGACCGTCCTCAGTGCAGACTCGGTTGGGCGCCGACGCCCTTTTCATCGATCATCGCGCCGCGCCGGAACCGGTCGAGGCGGAACCGCGCCGCCTCCTTGTGCGGTTCGTCGCGGGCCAGAAAATGGGCAAAGACAAGACCGGAGCCGGGCGTCGCCTTGAAGCCGCCATAGCACCAGCCGGCGTTGAGATAGAGCCCGTCCACCGGCGTCTTGTCGATGATCGGCGAGCCGTCCATCGACATGTCCATGATGCCACCCCATTGCCGCAACAGGCGCACGCGACCGATCATCGGCATCAGCGCCATGCCGCCCTCGCACACGTTTTCCATGACTGGCATGTTGCCGCGCTGGGCATAGGAATTGTAGCCGTCGATGTCGCCGCCGAAGACCAGCCCGCCCTTGTCGGACTGGCTGACGTAGAAATGGCCGGCGCCGAAGGTCATGACGTTGGGGATCAGCGGCTTGATCGCCTCGGAAACGAAGGCCTGCAGCACATGGCTTTCGATCGGCAGGCGCAGGCCCGCCATCGCCGCGACGCGCGACGAACTGCCGGCAACGGCCATGCCGACCTTGCCGGCGCCGATCTTGCCGCGTGTCGTCTCGACCCCGGTCACCTTGCCGTTGGCGTCGCGCGAAAAACCTGTCACCTCGCAATTCTGGATGATGTCGACGCCGAGTGTACTCGCCGCATGGGCGTAGCCCCAGACCACGGCATCGTGGCGTGCCGTGCCGCCGCGCCGCTGCAGCAGCCCGCCTTGCACGGGAAAGCGAGCATTGTCGAAGTTCAGGAACGGCATCATCTTCTTGACCGCCGCCAGGTCGAGCAGTTCGGCATCGATGCCATTGATGCGCATGGTGTTGCCGCGCCGCGCATAGGCGTCGCGCTGCGCGTCGGAATGATAGAGATTGATGACGCCGCGCTGGCTGACCATGGTGTTGTAGTTGAGGTCCTGCTCCATGCGCTCCCACAGCTTCATCGACAGCTCGTAGAAGCCGGTGTTGCCGGGCAGCCCGTAATTGGAGCGGATGATAGTGGTGTTGCGACCGGCATTGCCGGAGCCGATCCAGCCCTTTTCGAGCACGGCGACATTCCTGATGCCGTACTCGCTGGCCAGGAACCATGCCGTCGCCAGGCCGTGGCCGCCGCCGCCGATGATCACCACGTCGTAGTGATCCTTCGGGCTGGCGTCGCGCCAAGTGCGCTGCCAATTCTTGTGGCCGGAAAGCGCGGCGCGGGCGAGGGAGAAGATCGAGTATCTCATAAATCTATTCCGAGGTCGCTCGCGCCACGCAGGACCTTTCTTGACGCATCGGATTCATCCGAAAACCGCTTCACACTTTTCGGTTCGATGCTCTAGATATCCAGCGTGTGGTCACGCTCCCACTGGGTGAAGTGGGAAGCATAGGAATTCCATTCCTGGTGCTTGAGCTTTAGGTAAGCCGACGAGAATTCCTCACCCAGCGCCGCCTTGAGCGATTTGTCATTGTCGAACTCGCGCAATGCATCGAGCAGGTTGAGCGGCAGCTTCGGCGCGCCCTCCACCGTGTGTCCGAACTGGTACATGTCGATGTCGTAGCGCCTGCCGGGATCGGCCTTCGAGCGGATGCCGTCGAGGCCGGCGGCGATGATGACGGCCTGCAGCAGATAAGGGTTAGCCGCGCCGTCGGGCAGGCGCAGCTCGAAGCGGCCGGGGCCGGGCACGCGCACCATGTGGGTGCGGTTGTTGCCGGTCCAGGTCACCGAGTTCGGCGCCCAGGTCGCGCCCGAAATGGTGCGCGGCGCGTTGATGCGCTTGTAGGAATTGACCGTCGGGTTGGTGATCGCGGCAAGTGCCGAGGCATGCTTCATGATGCCGCCAAGGAAATTCTTGCCCTTCGCCGACAGGCCGAGTTCCATGGCATTGTCGGCAAAGACATTGGTCTTGCCGTCCTTGTCCCACACCGAAATGTGCGCGTGACAGCCATTGCCGGTCAGGCCGGGGAATGGTTTTGGCATGAAGGTGGCGCGCAGGCCGTGCTTTTCGGCAACGGACCTCACCATGAACTTGAAGAAGGAATGCTTGTCGGCGGTCGCCAGCGCATCGTCGAAAGCCCAGTTCATTTCGAACTGGCCGTTGGCGTCCTCATGGTCGTTCTGGTAGGCGCCCCAGCCGAGCGCCAGCATGTGGTCGCAGATCTCGGCTATGACATCGTAGCGGCGCATCACCGCCTGCTGGTCATAGCAGGGCTTCGACGCCGTGTCGTATTCGTCGGAAATCGTCTTGCCGTCCGGCGAGATCAGGAAGAATTCGGCCTCGACGCCGGTCTTGACATGCATGCCGTCGCCGGCTGCCTCGGCAATCAGCCGCTTCAGCGTGTTGCGCGGCGCCTGGGCGACCGATTTGTCGTCCATGATGCAGTTGGCGGCGACCCAGGCGACCTCCGGCTTCCACGGCAGCTGGATAACCGAATCCGGATCCGGCACCGCCAGCATGTCGGGATGCGCCGGCGTCAGGTCGAGCCAGGTGGCAAAGCCGGCAAAGCCGGCACCGTCCTTCTGCATGTCGGCGATGGCCTGCGCCGGCACCAGCTTGGCGCGCTGGCCGCCGAACAGGTCCGTGTAGGAAATCATGAAATATTTGACGCCGTTCTCTTTGGCGAATGCGGCGAGATCGTTCCCCATTATAGTTCCTCGCTTATGGAATTTTGTTGTGACGTCTTAGAAGCCGTTCTTCCCCGGTATCCAGTTGGTGCCGGCCAGCGGCACGCCGGCCATGGCGGCGGCTTCGATCGTGAGCGCGACGAGATCCTCGGGCTCGAGATTGTGCAGGCTGTTCTTGCCGCACGCACGGGCAATGGTCTGCGCCTCCAGCGTCATCACCTTCAGATAATTCGCCAATCGCCGTCCGGCGGCGATCGGGTCGACCCGCTTCATCAGCTCGGGATCCTGCGTGGTGATGCCAGCCGGATCGCGTCCCTCATGCCAGTCGTCATAGGCGCCGGCTGTGGTGCCAAGCTCGTTGTAGTCCGCCTCCCAGCGCGGGTCGTTGTCGCCGAGCGCGACAAGTGCTGCGGTGCCGATCGACACCGCGTCGACGCCGAGCGCTAGCGCCTTGGCGACATCGGCGCCGTTGCGGATGCCGCCAGAGACGATCAGCTGCACCTTGCGATGCATGCCGAGATCCTGCAGCGCCTGCACCGCCGGCCTGATGCAGGCAAGCGTCGGCTGGCCGACATTCTCGATGAACACTTCCTGGGTTGCGGCGGTGCCGCCCTGCATGCCGTCGATCACGACGACATCTGCGCCTGACTTCACCGCAAGGGCTGTGTCGTAGTAGGGCCGCGCGCCGCCGACCTTGACGTAGATCGGCTTTTCCCAGTCGGTGATTTCGCGCAGCTCCAGGATCTTGATCTCGAGATCATCCGGCCCGGTCCAGTCGGGATGACGCGAGGCCGAGCGCTGGTCGATACCTTTCGGCAGCGTGCGCATTTCGGCGACCCGGTCGGAGATCTTCTGGCCAAGCAGCATGCCGCCGCCGCCGGGCTTGGCGCCCTGGCCGACGACGATCTCGATCGCATCGGCCCGGCGCAAATCGCGCGGGTTCATTCCGTAGCGCGAAGGCAGATATTGATAGACCAGCGTCTGCGAGTGGCCGCGCTCTTCCTCGGTCATGCCGCCGTCGCCGGTGGTCGTCGAGGTGCCGGACAGCGTCGCGCCGCGGCCCAAGGCCTCTTTTGCCGGGCCGGAGAGCGACCCGAAACTCATGCCGGCGATGGTGATCGGGATTTTCAGCTCGATCGGCTTCTTGGCATGGCGCGAGCCCAGCACGACACTGGTGTCGCAGCGCTCGCGATAGCCTTCGAGCGGATAACGCGAGATCGAGGCGCCGAGGAACAGCAGGTCGTCGAAATGCGGCAGTTTGCGCTTGGCGCCGGCGCCACGGATGTCATAGATGCCGGTCGCCGCCGCGCGGCGGATCTCGGAGAGCGTGTAGTCGTCGAAGGTCGCGGATTTGCGCGGCGTCGTCGGCGGGTTGCGATAGGTCATGCTGCCTCAATACGCGTCGGCGTTGTCGATGTTGAAATTGTAAAGCGTGCGCGCCGAGCCGTAACGCTTGAATTCCGCCGCTTTGACGCCGGTCACCCCGGCGCGGTCGAGCAGGCCCTGCAGCAACTCCAGGTGCTCGGGCCGCATCTCCTTGGCGATGCAGTCGGCGCCGAGGCTTTCGACCTTGCCGCGCACGAAGAGCCGCGCCTCGTAGATGGAATCGCCGAGTGCGTCGCCGGCATCGCCCAGCACCACCAGATTGCCGGACTGCGCCATGAAGGCCGACATGTGGCCGATATTGCCATGAACGACGATGTCGATGCCCTTCATCGAAATGCCGCAGCGTGACGACGCGTTGCCTTCGATGACCAGAAGCCCGCCCTTGCCGGTGGCGCCGGCATATTGGCTGGCATCGCCTTTCACCGTTATCGAGCCTGACATCATATTCTCGCCGACGCCAGGTCCGGCCGAGCCATGCACGGTGATGCTGCTGCCGTCGTTCATGCCGCCGCAATAATAACCGACGCTGCCGCGGACATCGATGGTGATCGGCTGGTCGACCCCGACGGCGACCGAATGGCTGCCTTTCGGATGAAGCACCTCCCAGGCGGTCTCGTTCGAACCAGAGGTCAAATCGTGAAGCGCCTGATTGAGATCGCGCAGCGGCATTTCGCTGAGGTCGAAGACCCGTGACGCATGGCTCTGGTCGAGTGCTTTGGAGACGTTGATTGCCGGCATGGACTCAGTGCTCCCAGAAATAGACGGTTGCGGGCTCGGGTTCCCAGACCCTCGCATTGTCTATGCCGGGCAGTTTGGTGAGCGCGCGATATTCCGAGCCGAAGGCGACATACTGGTCGGTCTCGGCCATGACGGCAGGCTTGCAGGCGATCGGATCGCGCACCACGCCGAAGCCGTTCTTGGTGCCGACGACGAAGGTGAAGAAGCCGTCGAGGTCGCTCAGCGTGCCTTCCAGCGCTTCACCGAGATTCTTGCCATGCGCCATCTGCGACGAGAGATAGGCGGCCGCGACTTCGGTGTCGTTCTCGGTCTCGAATTTCATGCCTTCGCGGATCAGCTCGCGGCGGACATTGTTGTGATTGGACAGCGAGCCATTGTGCACAAGGCACTGGTCGGCGCCGGTCGAGAACGGATGCGCGCCCATCGTTGTGACAGCCGATTCCGTCGCCATGCGGGTATGGCCGATGCCGTGCGTGCCGGTCATGCTGCGCACGTCGAAACGATCGACGACCGCTTCGGGCAGGCCGACTTCCTTGTAGATCTCGACAACATCGCCGGCGCCCATGATGCGGATATCAGGGCGAAGCGTCTGGATGGCCTCGCGCGCTTCATCGATCTTGACGGGCGTGGTCCTGACGACTGCATGGGTCGACTTCACCGCAATGCTGACTGGGGCTCCGATGGCCTTGGCCAGTTCGGCGTCGAGACCGCGGAAGTCACGCTCCGGCTTTGCCGACTGGATGGTGATCTTAGCCTCATTGCCTGTTGGCGCGCCGTAGATGGCGATGCCGGCACTGTCGGGGCCGCGATCGCTGAGCGAGATCAGCATCTGCGACAGCATCGAGCCGAGCTGGGGCTCGAGCGACTTGTCCTTCAAAAACAGTCCGACGATTCCGCACATGTCAGGCTCCCGAGGTGAGGTATGATTAGGTGCTACCAGCTTCATGAGTCGAATTCAACTCGCATGAAAGTTTTTTTCATGTTGGACAAGTCGTCTGGCGCAAATGACGCGCCAGACGACCCGATGACGACTTAATGGCGGTCGATCGCCTTTCTCGTTTCCTCTCCGGTGCGATCCGCAGCCATATCGGCTTCGATTTCAGCGCTCTCGTGGCGCGTCTGGAGGACGTGCCAACCGATCCAGAAGACGAGGCCGATGATCACCATCACGACTTCGGAACCCTGAAACGGGTAGATCGCGCCGACGTCCTTGAGGTCCACGGCCCAGCTTTCCATTCCATTAGTAGACATTGCGGTTCTCCTTGTCCGTTGACTATTTGATCATGGCCTTTTCGGCGGTTCCCACTTCGCGGACCGACGCCTCGAAAGCATGGTTGAGGGCAAAGTCGACGCCCTCGAGTTCCACCTTCGCCGGCACGCGCAGGAGGTTCATGCTGTTGAGGATCTTGCAGACTACAAAGGTTGGGACGAAACCGAGCACGAACATCAGCACCGCACCAGCGAAATTGCCGAGCGGGTTGATATGCGCGAAGCCCTCGTAGGGCGAGGATGGCTGTCCCCACAGCATGAAGCCCGCCACCACGACCCCGAGGAATCCGCCATAACCATGCACGGCAACAGCGCCCACCGCATCGTCGATCTTGAAGCGGCGCTCGACGAAATAGTGCAGCTTGTAGCAGATGGTCGGGATGATCGCGCCGATCAGCAGTGCCTGGATCGGGTGATAGAGGTCGTTGCCGGCCGAGGTTGAGATAACGCCGCAAAGTCCCATGGAGAATGTCCAGAAAGGATCGCCTTTCGAGACGATGTAGCCGGCCAGCATCCCGCCCGATAGCGACATCAGGAAGTTGAAGGTGATCGCCGAGAGCGTGGTCGGCGCGAGATAGATGTTGGTTGCCGTCCAGGTTTCGCCGGTGATCTGGCCGGCAATCGTGGCCGGGCTGATCAACGGAATGTTGCACGCGGCATAGAAGCCCCAGAAGCCGGTGAAGATCAGGAACAGGCCGATCGTGACCAGCCAAACATTGTGGGGCGGGATGTCGCGTGCAGTGCCGTCGGGCCTGAACTTGCCGATGCGCGGACCAAGCACGATGAGAAAGGCGAGCGCCGCTCCGCCCGCGATTGCGTGCACGACCCCCGATGCATACGCATCATGATAGCCCCAGAGCTTCACCATCCAGCCTTGCGGATGCCAGCCCCAGGATGCGTCGAGAATCCACAGGACCGAACCGACCAGCACCGCGACGATCCAGAACGCCCCCGAGCGAGCACGTTCTATGATCGAACCCGAGATGATCGACGCCGTCGTAATGGAGAACAGCAGGAAGGCGCCCCAGAACACGCCATTGAGGCGATGCCACAGCGCGGCGTCGGTAGGCGTGACCCCCGTCTCGCCCGGATTGACTCCGGAGAGGTGGGTGCCCATCAGCGGATTCCATGGTTCGGCAAATGGTGCGGTGACAAGTCCGCCCGCGATGCCCGGCCCGTTGGGGAAGCCGAAATAGATCCACCAGCCGAAAAAATAGAAGGTGATCGTGACGAGCGGGATCGCCATCGCGTTCTTCATGAGCGTTTTCAGGTGATTGCGCCGACGCGACACGCCGACCTCGTACATGCAGAACCCGACATGGATGAGGAACATCATGACGATGGTCACCCAGTAATAGAACTCCGTGAAAATGGTCGTCAGAGCGTTGAGATTCCCTTCCATTTCATGTCCCCTCCGTTTAGTTGCGTTCCTTGCCTCTCAGTAAAACTTTTTGCATCTTAGTATTGCGCGCTTTTGGAGTTTTGAGTCAATATGGCGCGGACCGCCGCATGGGCCTCAGTGCCCTGCAGTGGCGAAACGTCGGCAATCATGTTGAGGAGAAGCAAGTCCATGACGGCATCCTGGAGATTTTCGACCTTGGCGGATCGCCATCGCGCGCTCGGTTCGAAGCTCGAAGACTGGAGCGGGATGGGCACCGCCTGGACCTACGACAAGGACGCCGACGAGGAATACATCGCCATCCGCACCAAAGCCGGGCTGATGGACGTGTCGGGCCTGAAGAAGGTCCACATCACCGGGCCGCATGCCTCGCATCTGATCGACCTGGCGACGACGCGCGACGTCGAGAAAATATATCCTGGCAAGTCGGCCTATGCCTGCATGCTCAACGAGGCGGGAAAATTCACCGACGACTGCATCCTCTACCGCACCGGTCCGAATGCCTGGATGGTCGTGCATGGTTCGGGCACCGGCCATGAGGAGTTGCAACGCGCCGCGATGGGCCGCGATGTCTCGCTGCGCTTCGACGACAATCTGCACGACCTTTCGCTGCAGGGGCCGACAGCCGTCGACTATCTGGCAAAGCATGTCCCCGGCATTCGCGACCTCGCCTATTTCCATCACATGCAGACCCGGCTGTTCGGTTTTCCGGTGATGATCTCGCGCACCGGCTACACCGGCGAACGCGGCTACGAGATCTTCTGCCGCGGCCAGGATGCCGGCACGATCTGGGACACCATTCTCGACGAGGGCAAGAGCGCCGGCATCATTCCGTGCCGGTTCACCACGCTCGAT
Organism: Mesorhizobium sp. M6A.T.Cr.TU.016.01.1.1; assembly: GCF_003952585.1. NCBI lineage: Bacteria > Pseudomonadati > Pseudomonadota > Alphaproteobacteria > Hyphomicrobiales > Phyllobacteriaceae > Mesorhizobium > Mesorhizobium sp. M6A.T.Cr.TU.016.01.1.1. The sequence continues at coordinate 723,997 of NZ_CP034452.1, read as the reverse complement.
ATGCTGCGCGTCGAGAGCTATCTCTTGTTCTACCCCTACGACAATTCGCAGAAATATCCGTTCGAGAACGAAGGCCCCGGCGATACGCTGTGGGAACTCGGCCTCGATTTCACCGTCAGCCCCGGCAAGACAGGCTTTCGCGGCGCCGAGGAGCACTACCGCCTCAAGGGCAGGGAGCGCTTCAAGATCTTCGGCGTGCTGCTCGAAGGCAAGGAGCCGGCCGACGAGGGCGCGCCGGTCTATCGCGACGGCAAAAAGGTCGGCGTGGTGACCTGCGCCATGTATTCGCCGCTGGTCAAGAAATCGATGGGCATCGCCCGGCTCGACGTCGACTGCGCCGTCCAGGGCACCAGGCTCGAGATCCGCAACAAGAGCGGCGCCATCAGCGCGACGGCTGAGCCGCTTCCGTTCGATGATCCGAAGAAGACCAAGCGCACGGCGAAAGGCTGAGGCATACTGAGAGGATGGCAGCGAAAAGCATCATCAGCCGGCCGGTCTATGCGACCCTGTCTCCCCAACCCGGCAAGCACCATCTTTTCGTGGCGGATGCAGAAGGTGCGCTGGCGATAACGGATCTGGCACCCAAGGTGCCCGATGGTTTCTTTGCCGATGCGCACATCATCTTCATCCCCGGCAATGAGGGCAAGCATGTCGCCGCCCTTGAGGCGCTGAAGCCGGCGCAACTCTACCAGGGACCTTCCTTTGCCAGCGCCTTGCCGCGGCTGAAGCAGACCCTTGCCAACGCCCACATGGGCCTGCGCCTCTATCTCGCCGGCACCGAGGGGCTAATCGGCCAAGCCATGCAGGCGGCGCTCGAAGCCGGTATCGACCATACCTCGATCCAGACCGAGCATCGCGGCTCGCTGGCGCGCCGCATGCAGTGCGTTCATTGCAAGGGCATCACCGAAAACGTGACCACGCAGCCGGCGACCTGTTCGCATTGTGGCCTGCTTCTTCTGGTACGCGATCACTATTCCAGGCGCCTCGCGGCATTCCAGGGCGTCTGCATCAATGCGGAAGACCGCAGCGAAATTCCTCCCACGGAGGAGATCTTTCGATGAGCACCGGCACCACCAAGCTTGACGTCGTGGTGAGCGATGTCGTCCCGGTCAACGAATTGGTGACGCGCTTCCATTTCCGCAGGCGTGACGAAGCGCTGCTGCCGACATTCTCCGGCGGCGCCCATGTTGTCGTCGAAATGCGAGACGGCGAGCGCACCAGGCTCAACCCGTATTCGCTGATGGGCTCGCCGCTCGACACGCGCGAATACACGATCTCGGTGCGCCGCGACGATGTCGGCCGCGGCGGCTCGCTGTTCATGCACAGGAATGTCAGGCCCGGCATGGAGATGGTGATCAGCTATCCGGTCAATCTGTTCTCGCTCGATTTGCGCGCCAGGAAGCATCTGATGCTGGCGGGAGGCATCGGCATCACGCCGTTCATGGCGCAGACCGCGCAGTTGGCGGCGGATGGCGGCAATTTCGAGCTGCACTACACCTGCCGCACCGCCTCGCTCGGCACCTACGCCGATGTGCTCAGAGAGCGCTACGACCGCCGGGTCAGGCTCTACCACGACGACCGCGACGAGCGCATCGAACTCGATCGGCTGCTGTCGTCGCAGCCGCTCGGCACGCATCTCTATGTCTGCGGTCCGTCCGGCATGATCGACTGGGTGCGCGACCGTGCCGCCGCGCTCGGCTGGCCGGCGGAAACCGTGCATTTCGAGCATTTCGCAGCCCCCCAGCCCGGCGCCCCATTCGACGTGACGCTGGCTGTCAGCGGCAAGACGATCCGCGTCGGCGAGCAGCAGAGCCTGCTTGAGGCGGTCGAGGCCGCCGGCGTCGATCCGCCCTATCTCTGCCGCGGCGGCGTCTGCGGCCAGTGCGAAACCAACGTCATTTCTTCAGACGGCAAATTCATTCACAACGACCACTGGCTGAGCGAGGAAGAGCATCGTTGCGGCAAGAAGATCATGCCCTGCGTCTCGCGCTTCGAGGGCAGGTCGCTGGTTCTGGAAAGATAGGAGGCGAGCCTGGGCATCACCTTTCGCAAGGAAACGTTCCGCGACGACTTCACCTTCAAGAACAGCCCGGAGCACATCAGGCGGTTTCCGTTCCCGTTCCACGAAGACAGCTACATGTATGCGGTCAACATCGAGCCTCATGTTCTGGGGCCGAAGGGCAGCGTGCTTGAAAACCTGATCGACGTCGACGAGCACTATGTCGCCGAGATGCAAGACCGCGCGCTGGTGCTGGCGGAGGACCCGCTGCGCTGCCAGTCGCTGCCGCACATGACACTGGCCGGCTGGGACCTGCTCGAACTTCTGATGGAACAGCAGGCGCTGGGCTATCCCGAGCATTTCACGCTGACGCGCGACGGTGACAGATGGCGCTGGATCAACCGGCCGCTCGGCATCGACGACACCTTCACCTTCGGCGACGTCTCGACGCTGCCCTATGGGCCGATGGAATACATCACGCGCCAGAGCCAGGGCGACTTCTGCATCCTCGACCAGCGCGACGGCAATCTGTGGATGGATGCCGGCATGGTCACCACCCAGGCCGACTGGTCGCTGGATTTCGATATCGGCATGAACTTCTTCGAGTGGCACGCGCCGGTTCCGCTGGCGCATGAGAAGGGCATATTCGTCCGGGCGCTGAAGTTCCTTACCAACATCCAGCAAGGCAAGCCGGCGCGCCGCCTGAACTGGACGATGACCATCAATCCGCGCCTCGACACCAGTCCGGAAAATTATCACAAATGGGGACCGGACCGGACGACGGTGACGCCCGAAAACGTCGGCGACAAGGTCCATCTGCGCGTCGAATTGCAGAGTTTCTGGCGGCTGCCGCGCTCGAACGGCATCGTCTTTCCGATCCGCTGCTACCTGATCAAGATGGACGAGCTGGTGACGCAGCCGAAATGGGCAAGGCGCCTGCATCGCGTGATCCGCGACCTTCCCGAAGAACTCGTCAATTACAAAGGCCTGACGCGCTATCGGCCGACGCTGCTCGAGTGGCTGTCGAAGCTGGATGATGGCAGCCCGACGTCAGCAGGGTTTGGACCGGATTGACTGCTGCCGTCGCCGAAGCTGCCAATCTCCCCCCTCGTGGGGAGATGCCCGGCAGGGCAGAGGAGGGCGCTGTCCCGCCAACCTCTCAATCGATCGTAATTGCGCCCTCAACCTGGTTCTCTGCTGGTCGTAGGACAGGCGCGAGGTTGGCGCTCTATGGCGCCCCCCTCTGTCCTGCCGGACATCTCCCCCACGAGGGGGGAGATCGAACTCTCACCCCGCACTACTTTGCGGATAGCAAATGATCGAGAGATAGCGCATCGGCAGTTGCGTCAGCACTTCCGGTCCGTGCGGCGCATCCGCGTCGAAGAACAGGCTGTCGCCGGGCTTCATTGGGTAGAGATTGCTGCCGTGCCGGTAAACGACCTCGCCCTCGAGCATGTAGAGGAACTCCATGCCTTCATGCTGGAAGGTCGGAAACACATCGGAATCCTCGGTCAGCGTGATCAGATAGGGCTCGACGACAACGCCGCTGGTGTTCGAGCCGATATGGCCGAGCAGATTGTACTGGTGGCCGGCGCGCGTGCCGCGGCGCTCGACATCGAGCCCTTCGCCGGCCTTGACGAAGACGGCGCTGCGCTCTTCCTCGAAGCGGCGAAAGAAAGCGGTGACCGGAACGCCGAGCGCTCGTGACAGCGCCTGCAATGTCGTCAGCGACGGCGAGGTGATGCCGTTTTCGATCTTCGACAGCATGCCAAGCGAAATGTCGGTGGCGGCCGCAAGATCGGCGACGGTGATGCCGAGTTTTTTGCGAAACGCCCGCACCTCGCGGCCGATCGCCACCTCCAGGACTTTTTCGCGGATATCGCGAACGGCGTGCGGGTCCTGGGTCAGTGGCGTCCGGATCGTTGCCACGCCCTTCGGCGATGGCTTGGTCTTGGCGGGGGCTGCCCCATTCCTGACATTGGAAGCTTTCTTCGCCATGTCGCCACCCCGGGGGTTTTGCGGATTTATTTCACTCACGGTGAACATATTCGGTGCCGACACAGGAGCGCAACCGCCCCACAAGCGATCCACGATCGATTTGTTTGTTTTCCATACCCATGACGATCAGGTTTCGCTGAAATCCGGCCTGGCGAAAACGAGGTTTCGCAACAAGGCCTGTTGACAGCATCGAAGGGGCAATTACTGTCCTGTCAGTGAAATTTGTTTCGTTAGAGAAATGAGATCGGGAGGCCCGCAATGAAAAGTCGTGTTGCCGTCATTGGAGCCGGACCTTCCGGTATGGCCCAGCTTCGAGCCTTCAAGGCGGCTGCCGACAAGGGCGCGGACATCCCGGAAATCGTCTGCTTCGAAAAGCAGTCCGACTGGGGCGGCCTGTGGAATTACACCTGGCGCACCGGCCTCGACGAGCATGGCGACCCGGTGCATGGCTCGATGTACCGTTACCTCTGGTCGAACGGACCGAAGGAATGCCTCGAATTCGCCGACTATACGTTCGAGGAGCATTTCGGCCGGCCGATCGGCTCCTATCCGCCGCGCGCCGTGCTGTGGGACTACATCAAGGGCCGCGTCGAAAAATCCGGCGTGCGCAAATGGGTGCGCTTCAACAGCCCGGTGCGCATGGTGACCTTCTCCGACGCGACGAAAAAGTTCACCGTCACCGCGCATGACCGCGCCAACGACGTCACCTATTCGGAGGAGTTCGACAACGTAGTCGTTGCCTCCGGGCATTTTTCCGTGCCCAACGTTCCCTATTTCGAGGGTTTTTCGAGCTTCAATGGCCGCATCCTGCACAGCCACGATTTCCGCGACGCCATGGAATTCAAGGGCAAGGACATATTGATCATCGGCCGCTCCTATTCGGCCGAGGATATTGGCTCGCAATGCTACAAATACGGCGCGAAATCGATCACCTCCAGCTACCGCTCGAAGCCGATGGGCTTCAAATGGCCTGACAATTGGAAGGAAGTGCCGCTGCTGCAGAAGGTCATCGGCAAGACCGCGCATTTCAAGGATGGCAGCACCAGGGATGTCGACGCCATTATCCTGTGCACCGGCTACCTGCACGCCTTCCCGTTCCTCACCGAGGATCTGAAGCTCAAGACCGCCAACCGCATGTGGCCAGACGGGCTCTACGAGGGCGTCGTCTGGGAGAAGAACCCGCGGCTGTCCTATATTGGCATGCAGGACCAGTTCTACACCTTCAACATGTTCGACGCGCAGGCCTGGTTCGCCCGCGATGTCATCATGGGCCGCATCAAGCTGCCTTCGGCCGAGGCGATGGCGGAACACGGCAGGAAGTGGCGGGCGCGCGAGGAAACGCTGGAAGACGCCGAGCAGATGATCTGGTTCCAGGGCGACTACACCAAGGAGCTGATGGAGCAGACCGACTATCCCGGCTTCGATGTCGAGGCTGTCAACCAGACCTTCATGGAGTGGGAGCACCACAAGGTGGAAGACATTATGAGCTTCCGCGACCACGCCTACCGCTCGCTGATGACCGGCACGATGGCGCCGCTGCACCATACGCCGTGGTTGCAAGCGATGGACGATTCGATGGAGAGCTATCTGGAAGTGAAAGGGGTGGCGGCGGAATAGCGACTTCCTCGCGGGCCGGACTGCATGACAGCCTGCCAGCTTGCAACCCATCGAACCGTCAAATCCTCTATGCAGAGGTCTAGTTAAAGCGCTTCGCGTTTGGATGGATTTATGCGACGCGCTTTAAGTTCTTTTTTATGCATGTCGTTACCGCAAACCCGCTGCGCACTTTTGCGCGACATGCGTTACTTGCTGCGGGCCTCGCGCACGTCTTTCGTCGCCTCAATGATCCGCTCGAGCAAGGCATGGAGATCGTCGCGGTGGCCGCTGCGGCCTGCGGGGCCGTCTTCATCGGATGTCATGACCACGGTCAGCGCGCGCCCGGGCACAACATAGACCATCTGCCCGCCATACCCCCACCCGTAGAAGACCGCTTCGCCCGCGATCTGACGGATGAACCAACCATAGCCATAACCGTCACCGGTGAAACGGGAGGCGGTGCGTGGCTGCCAGGAGAGCTTGATCCAATCGGCCGGCACGAGTTGCCGCCCGCCGCGGCTCATCCCGCCGCTGCGGTAGAGATCCCCAAAGGCGAGCAGCGAGCGCGGGCTCATGGCCATCTGGTTGCCGCCGAGATAGATGCCCTGTGGGTCCCGGTCCCAGGCGGCGACGGAAAAGCCCTCCTGCGGCCCCAGCCATTCGCGTGCCAGTTCCAGCGTTGAGCGGCCGGTCCGGCGCGTCAGGATCGCCGAAAGGAGATGGGTCGAGCCGGTGGAATAGAGCATGGCACCGCCCGGTTCGTCGTCGAAGGGCATGGCGAGCGCTGTCCGCACCCAGTTGTCGCTTGCCACCCAGCGCCCGTAGTTTGGGCCGGAGGTCCGACCCAGCCCTGCTTGCATGGAAAGCAGATGACCGATCGTAACCTGCTGGAGCCGCGGATCCACGTCGGCGGGCAGGTCGGCCTGAAGAAGCGGAGCGATCTTCTGGTCAGTGCCTTGGAGCATGCCCTTGTCGATGGCGATGCCGACGAGCGCGGAGATGATCGACTTGGAGGCGGATTTTATGTTGGCCGGACGTGCCGGAGAGTGGCCGCGATAGCCACGCTCCGCCACCACCGCGCCCTCATGCGCGATGGCGACCGTGCGCAGCGGCGTCAGGCGCTCGGCCTCATCAAAGAGCTTTTCAAGCCGCTCCTCCAGGCCATCCGCACCGTGAGCAGTGACGGAAAGGATGAGGAGGAAAGCTAGAATCACTGTGGGGCGCTTCAGCATGAAGCCAGCTTGGGATGCATTTTGGGCAAGACGAAGGTGGGGGCGCGCGATCCTATCCCAGCCTTGCCCGTGCCTTCGCCGTCCAGGCGTTGAACAGCCGGTCGGCGACGATGCCGATGAACGCGATGGCGAGGCCCGCGACGATGCCGCGGCCGGAATCGGCCTTGGACAGCGCGATGAACACCTCCTGGCCGAGGTCGCGCGTGCCGACCATGGCGCAGATGATGATCATCGCCAGCGCCATCAGGATCGTCTGGTTGACCCCGAGCATGATCTCAGGCAACGCCAGCGGCAGTTGCACGCGCAGGAACGTCTGGCGCTTGGTGCAGCCCGACACCTTTGCCGCCTCGATCAGTGCCGGTGGCACCTGCCTGAGGCCGTGATTTGTGTAGCGGATGGCCGGCACCACCGCGAAGGCGACCGTGGCGATCATCGCCGTCACGTCGCCGACGCGAAACAGCATCACCACCGGGATGATGAAGCAGAACGACGGCAGCACCTGCAAAGTGTCGATGATCGGCGTGACGACCTTCTCGACGCGGTCGCTGCGCGATGCCATCAGCCCGATCGGGATGCCGATCAGGCAAGCGATGAAAGCCGAGATGCCGCAGAGATAGACCGTCGCCATGGTTTTTTCCCAGAGGCCGGTCACCGCGCAGAACACGGTCAGCGCCGCAACCAGGGCGGCCAGGCGAAGGCCGCCGAGCTGGTAGCCGGCAAGACCGAGCAGGAACACCGCGCCCAGCCATGGAAAGCCCTCGCAGAAGGCGCGCACCGGGTTCAGCACATTGAGGATCAGCGCCACGCGGAACGCTTCGATCGTGTCGAAGAAGTTGATCGTGATCCAGCTCACCGCCGTCTTCCACAGGGGTGCGGTGGTGAAGGTGATCACCTTCGGCACCGCGGCGAAGGCCGGCACGAACAGGCCAAGCAGCGTCGTGGCCGCAAGGACGGCGATAGCCAGCGTCAGATTGGGGTAGCGCCGCCAAAAGCTCGGGCTCACCTCCTGATAGACATGGCCTTGCGCGTGATTGCGCGCGATCGCCTGGCTCAGCCGGTCGAGCGCGATTGCCAGCGCCACGATGGCGAGGCCGGCCTCCATAGCTTCGCCGACCTTCAGCGCCCTGAGCGCCAGCAGCACGTCGTAGCCGAGGCCACCGGCGCCGATCATCGAAGCGATAATCACCATGTTGAGCGCCAGCATGATGACCTGATTGACGCCGACCATCAGCGTTGGACGCGCCGAGGGCAAAAGCACGCGCCACAATTTCTGGCGCGCGGTGCAGCCGGCCATCTCGCTGAAATCGTCGATTTCGGACGGCACCCGCGACAGTCCCAGCATTGTCGCGCGCACCATTGGCGGCGTCGCGAAAATGGCCGTCGCGATCATCGCCGAAACCGGGCTGTTGCCGAACAAAAGCAGCATCGGGATCAGATAAGCGAAGGTCGGGATGGTCTGCATCAGATCAAGGGCAGGGGAGATCAACAGCCTCTCCGCCCATGGCTTGCGCCACGCCCAGATGCCGACGAACAATCCGGTGACGATGCAGAACGGCACGGCGATGGAGATCAGCCCCAGCGTCAGCATGGCGCTGGTCCATTGGCCGAACAGCGCAATGTAGAGAAAACAGCCGCCGACCAGCGCGCCGAGCTTCCAGCCGCCGGCGGCGCGTCCGGCCAGGAATGCGGCGGCACAGACGCCAACCCACGACAGACGCGGCAGAACGATCATATCCGCACCACGGCCGATCTTGAAATTCTTGGCGAGCAGATTGAGCGCGAAATCGAGCGGCACGCTGAGCGCCGCGGTGATCGACCGCGTCAGCCAGGAAAAGTTCGACTTTATCAGGTTCATCAGCGCGCTGACCCAGTCGGCGACGGGAACGATTGCGCTGGCCGGATAGTTGACGGCCCATGGCAGCCTGTCCTGCAGTAGGAATACGGCAAGCACGGCGGCGAGGGCGCAGGCCCAGATCGCCAGCCAGGTCTGAACCGGCCGGGGTCTCGCTGCGCTGGCGCTTGCCGTCACCGTCATGCGCCGGCCCCATGACGATCGATGCCTGCCAGAAGATCGATCACCGCTTGCGGCGTGACCTCGCCGATCGGCTTGCCGGTGCCGTTGACCACCGCGAACGGCTTGCCGGCGGAGACGATGCTTGCCGAAAAACTTGATATCTTGGCATCCGGCGCAACCGCGCCGCCATGCTCGGTGCCGTCGCAGGCGCGCATCAGGCTTCGCGCCGAGATCACCTTGGCGCGGTCGACGTCGCGGGTGAATTCGGCGACATAGTCGGTCGCCGGATTGACCACCAGCTCTTCCGGCGTGCCGATCTGGATGACCTCGCCGTCCTTCATGATGGCGATGCGGTCGGCCAGCCGGATGGCCTCGTCGAAATCATGGGTGATGAAGACGATGGTCTTGTGCAGCATGGTCTGGAGCCGCATCAGCTCGTCCTGCATCTCGCGGCGGATCAGCGGATCGAGTGCCGAGAACGGCTCGTCGAGAAACCAGATTTCCGGCTTGGTGGCGAGGCTGCGGGCGATGCCGACCCGCTGCTGCTGGCCGCCGGAAAGCTCACGCGGATAGAAATGCTCGCGCCCGCGCAAGCCGACGAGCTCGATCACTTCCCGCGCGCGCTTCTCGCGCGTCGGCCGGTGCTGCCCCTGGATGCCCAGGGGAAAGGCGATGTTCTCCAGCACGTTCAGATGCGGCAGCAGGGCAAAATTCTGGAACACCATCCCCATGCGGTGGCGCCGCAATTCGATCAGCGCGGCATCGGAGATCTTCAGCAGATCCTTGCCCTCGAACTCGACCTTGCCATGCGTCGGCTCGACCAGTCGCGACATGCAGCGCACCAGCGTCGACTTGCCCGACCCCGAAAGCCCCATGATGATGAAGATCTCGCCTTGGCGGATTTCGAGGTCGACGGCGCGCACGGCGCCGACCAGCCCGGCCGCAGCGACGTCCGCCATGCTGGCCTTGCCGTTGCGTTGGCGGATGAAATTTGCCGCGTTCGCCCCGAACAGCTTCCAGACGTTGCGGCAGGCAAGTTTTATCGGGCGGGCATCGTTTGGCGTGCCTGCCGCTTGCGGCACCTGTTCGGTCGTATCGCCCATGCAGTCGTCCTTCTGGAATATGAGATAGAGACCCGGTCATGAATGACCGAGTCCCGCAGTTTTCCAGTTGGAACGATCACTCGGCCCAGGCTTTCCAGTCGGCTTCGTGGGCGGCGATCCAGGCAGCGGCGACGTCTTCCGGCGTCTTGCCTTCGAGATCGATCTCGCCGCTCATCTTGTTGAGCTCGTCGGTGTCGACCGTGTAGTTTTTCGCAACCTTATAGGCGACCGGCCATTTGTCCTTCATGCCGGCCCAGGAATATTTCCAGATCTCGCCATGCGGCTTGCCGCAGTCATATTTGGCGTCCGGGTTCGTGCCCCATTTCGGATCGTTGTAGCACTCCGCCGTATGGTCGGGGAATTCGACCCATTCGCCCTTGTATTTGGCTGGCGCCCAATGTGGCGAATAGACCCACAGCATGATCGGCGCCTTGCGCTGGTAGGCCGATTCCAGTTCGGCGAACATCGCCGCATCGGTACCGGCATGGATGACGGTGAAGGGCAGCTTCAGCGCCGCGGCACGCTCGTCGTCGAAGCCTTCCCATGTCACGGGGCCGCCGAGATAGCGGCCGTTCGGCGCCGTTTCGGCGGTCGAGAAGGCTTCGGCGCATTTGGGGTCCTTCAGCGCCTCCCAGTTCGGCAGGCCGGGGCATTTCTCCTTCATGTATTCGGGATACCACCATTCTTCCTTGGCCTTGGGCCCGAGCTTGCCGAGGCGTTCGGTCTGCCCGGTCGCATCCGAGGCCTTCATGGCTTCGCCGGCCGTCGTGTCCCAGAATTCCATGGCGACAGAGAGGTCGCCATTGGTGAGGCCGGTGGTCAGGCTGGAGAGATAGTCGGCGGTCGGGTACTCGACCGTGTATCCAAGCTTTTCAAGAATGCCGCCGAGGATCTTTGCGTTCAGATTGACACTGGTCCAGTCGAACAGCGCGATCTTGATCGGGTCGTTGGATTCCGGCGCCGCAGCCTGGGCCGAAGGCGTCAGTGCACTTGCCGCGGCAAGTGTTAGTGCTCCCATTGATAGTCTCGAAATCATACTCCGCAGTGACATGCTTGTTCTCCTGTCAAGCTCTGGTGGAAGTTATCGTTCGTTCCCTTCTTCTCGTCTTTTTTTGATTGTGTTGGAAAAGCTGGTCGTTGCGCAAGGCCATAGGCACCACATTGCTGCCGGCGCAGACGGAATGATGCCCAATTCGATGAAGATGTCGTGCGGGACGGGTCGCATCATGGCTGCCGTGCTGCCGAAGCAGTGATCCGCGGATCGATCGCCGGTCTTGCGGCGCCCTCAAGCTTGCGAGCCATCAAGGTCCTATGATGTCGGCTGTCGCCGAAGCCATTTTCATGGGATGAAATTATATATACCAACGTTCATGTCGCGCAACGCATAATGCTATTCGCAGGCGGGTAAGGCGGGGTCCGAAGGAGGATCGACGGCGTTGCGCCTCGCGCGCCTCTTCCTTCTCCCCTTGTGAGGGCTTTGCACGGGGAGCGAAGTGGATTTCGGTGGTCAGTGAGGGCCTTTTTGAAGGCCGGCAGAGCGGTTTTCCGCGGCCCTTGCGGGGCCTTTGTCGGTTTAGGCAGCCATCCTGCCGGATTGTGGACGCACTCCTCCCTCATGTCCGCCTCTCATCGGGTGGATAGAGGACGCCAATCATGGTGCGCAGATTGTAAGCGCAGGCGGCCAGTATGCACTGCGTGCGGTTGGTGGCGAGGTTGAAGAAGCGCAGGCGTCGCATGCCGTAACGCTCCTTGAACACGGCGAAAGGCCGCTCCACTGCCGCCCGCACCTTGGCGATCAGCCGGTTGCGCAGCTTGTGGCGCGGCGGCAACTCGGGGTGATGCTTGTTGGGCCGCCGCATCAGCCGGTCCTTAATGTTGGCGGCGGCGAGCCGGGCATGGCGGGCGTGGGTGTAATAGGCTTGATCGCCATAGGCCGCCTTCTCGTCGCCGCAGATCAACTGGTCGGCCGGCTCGGTGTCGGTGACCGAGGCGTCGCTCGCCTCGACACGCCGGATCAAGGTGTGCTCCTGGTCGACGCCGATGTGCATCTTGTAGCCGAAGGTGCTCTTCTTGCCCTTCTTGCCCCAACGCGCATCCTTGTCGGCCGACGGCTTGACCGGACCTTGGTGGCCCTTTTTCGGCTGCTTGGGCGGACGGCCACGAGCCTGCAGGAACGTGGCATCGACCAAGGTGCCGCGCTTGACGATCAGGCCCTTCTCCTCCAGCTGACGGTTGATCTCCTCAAAGACCTTGTCGATCAGTCGCTCACGCGTCAGCTCCTCGCGGAAGCGCCACAGTGTCGAATGGTCGGGCGTGCGGTCCGAAAGGCTGAAACCGGCAAAGCGGCGGAACGACAATCGGTCCCGGATCTGCGCCTCAAGCGCCGGATCGCTCAGCCCATGCCACATGCCCAGCAAAAGACAGCGCACCAGCGGTTCCGCCGGATAGCTGGTGTTGCCCGAGCCAGGACCGCTGCGCTGACCCAGCAATGTTCGGATCGGCGCCCAGTCCAGTTCCTTCGATACTAGGTCGAAAATCGTCTCATCCGACGCCGCCAGACCGTCCGCCAGACTCAACTGACCCAAAACACGATCCGCCATCCCGAATCTCCCTGCTCCAACCTTCACCACAGAATCACCGTTCGGCTTCTGTGCAAAGGTCTCCTTGTGGGAGAAGGTGGCCGAGCGAAGCTCGGTCGGATGAGGGGTGCTCCAGCTTGGCACTAACAGCGCTCCGGCCAGCACCCCTCAACCGTCTTGGCGCTGCGCGCCAATCCACCTTCTCCCACAAGGGGAGAAGGAAAGAAGCGGTGGCGCCTCACGACATGATCAGGCCGCCATCGACATTGATGGTTTGACCGGTGATGTAGGCTGCGTCGTTGCTGGCCAGAAAGCTGACCAGGCCGGAAACATCCTCGCCGCTGCCGGCGCGGCCCATCGGGATATTCTTCACCCATTCGGCCATCAGCTCGCCCGGCTTGTAGTCGCCCATCAGCTTGCCCCATGCCGCGTCGTTGTAGGCCCACATGTCGGTGTCGATGATGCCGGGACAGATCGCATTGACTGTGATCTTCTCCTTGGCCACTTCCTTGGCAAGACTCTGGGTGATGCCGACGACGCCGAATTTCGACGCCGCATAGTGCGGCGTGTAGATAAAACCCTGCCGCGCCTGTCCGGAGGCGGTATTGATCAGCCGGCCGCCGTCGCCATGCTTGCGGATGCGCGCGATCGCCTCCTGGCAGCACAGGAACACGCCCTTGGTGTTGACCGCCATCACCTTGTCCCATTCGGCCTCGGTCATCGCCTCGATCCTGGCGATGGTGATGACGCCGGCATTCTGCACGGAGATATCGACGCGGCCGAATTGCTGCTCGGCCAGATCGTAGAGGGCAGCGACCTCGTCCTTCTTGGTCACGTCCATGCGCAGTGATGCGACCTTGGCGCCTTCCGCCTTCAGTCCGGCAGCGACCTCATCGACGCGCGGGTCGATGGCGCTGACGACGACCGCAGCACCTTCCGCCGCGAACCGCCTGGCCATCGCCGCACCGATGCCGCCGCTGGCGCCGGTGATGACTGCCGTCTTACCTTCAAATCGCTTCTGCATTTTCTCTCCTACCAGCAGACGAAGCCGCCATCGACGATCAGGTCGATGCCGGTGACGAAACTCGAGGCGCGGCTGGCCAGGAACACGGTCGGCCCGACCATCTCCTCCGGCGCCGCCATGCGCCCCATTGGTGTATCGCGCTCGAAAATCCTGACCTGGTCGGCGACCTCCGGCCGCTTGTTCATCGGAGTCAGCGTATAGCCGGGACTGACGACGTTGACGCGCAGGCCGCGATCGGCCCATTCCATGGCAAGGCTCTTCGACATGTGGATGACGGCGGCCTTGGATGAATTGTAATGCGCCTGAGTCAGGCCGCGATTGACGATCGAGCCCGACATCGAGGCGATGTTGATGATCGAGCCCTTGCGCCGCGTCAGCATCGCGCGCGCTTCGGCCTGGCAGGACAGGAACACGCCGCTGACATTGACGTCGTAGAGCTTCTGCCATTTCTCCAGCGACAGTGTCTCGGCCGGCTCGGCCGCGGCAACGCCGGCATTGTTGACGGCGATGGTCAGCGCGCCGAGCTCCTTCTCCGTGCGTTCGATCGCTGCCGCGAGATCGGCCTCTGAAGTCACCGTGCCGGTCAGCACCAACGCCTTGCGGCCAAGCGCCGAGATCCTGTGCGCGGTCTCGTCCAGCCCGCCCTTCGAGGCATGGCCGAAACAGGCGATATCGGCGCCGGCTTCGGCTAGGCCGATGGCGATCGCTTGCCCGATGCCGCTCCCCGCGCCGGTGACGAGAGCAACGTCCCCATGAAGATCGAATAATTTCATCGAAATGTTCCCTGTTGAGCCGCCGGTGCCGCCTAGGAGGAAGGGGCGCCAGTCTTGGCTGGCGCCCCGCGCGGTCCGGTGCTTGGGAGGGTATCACCTGCTGCGCTTTGTTCCGATTCCCCGATCGCTGGTTACGTCCTAGCTTGTGGCAAGTTCCATGACGGCGACGTTGCTCGCTTCGCTGCGGTCGAGAATTCCGCGCTGGCGGCCACGGCTAAGCACCAGCACGCGATGCGACAACCCGAGCACTTCCTCGAGATCGGAGCTCACCACCACCACCGCCATGCCGGAGCGGGCGAGGTCGGCGATGACATCGTAGATCGCCGCGCGCGCGCCGACATCGATGCCGCGTGTCGGCTCGTCCAGGATGAACACCTTGGGCGGCCGTGAAATCCATTTGGCGATGATCACCTTCTGCTGATTGCCGCCGGAAAGCTTGCTGATCGCCTGGTTCGGCCGGCCCTTGACGCCGAGCCTGGAGATGCCGGCCTCGGCGAATTTCTGCACTGCTTTCGGGAACACCCAGCCGTTCGGCGCGACATGGTCGAAATTGCCGATCGCCAGATTTTCGCCGATGGTTTGGTCGAGCACCACGCCTTGCGCTTTGCGGTCTTCCGGCACCAGCACGACGCCGGCCTTGATCGCGGCCGCTGGGCCGTTGAGATGCACAGGTTTGCCGGCGACGCGCACCGAGCCGGAAGAAATCGGATCGGCGCCGGCGATCGCCCGCACCAGCTCCGTGCGGCCGGCGCCGATCAGCCCGGCGATGCCGAGGATTTCGCCGGCCCGCACCGAAAAGCTGACATTCTGAAAACTGCGTTCCGGCGAGGACAGGTTCTCGACTTCGAGCAGCGCCTCGCTGCCCGGCTCCGAGAGCGGCGGGAACATCCGCTCGACGCTGCGGCCGACCATCTGCTCAACCACGGTGCGCACCGGAATGTCGGCGCGCTCGTGCCGGGCGACGATGCGCCCGTCGCGCATCACCACCACGCGGTCTGCGATTTGGGCGATCTCGTCCAGCCGGTGGCTGATATAGATGAAGGACATGCCTTCCGCCTTGAGCTTGCGGATCTGCTTGAACAACAGCTCCGTTTCCTCGCTGCCAAGCGCTGCCGTCGGTTCGTCGAAGATCAGAAGCTCGGCATTGAGCGTCAGCGCTTTTGCGATCTCGACTTGCTGCTGGGCGGCGATGCGCAGCGTGCGCACCTTGCGCTCCGGCGAGACATCGAGGCCGAGGCGCCTCAGCTGCGCCGATGCCTGCGCATTCATTGCCGCGCGGTCGATGCGGCCGCCGCGCATCGGCAGGCGCCCGACATAGACGTTTTCGGCCACCGACAAATCCGGCAGCAGCTTCAGCTCCTGGTGGATCATGCCGACGCCTGCGTCGATGGCCGCGGCAGGAGAGGCGGGGGAATAGGGTTTCCCCCGCCATGTGATGCTGCCGGCATCGGGTTTGGTCGAGCCGGCGATGATGTTCGAAACGGTGGACTTGCCCGCGCCATTTTCTCCAAGCAGCGCCACGACCTCTCCCGGTCGCACCTCGAAGCTCGCATCGGCCAGGACCTGGACCGGTCCGTAGCTCTTGCAGAGGCCGCTGACGAAGAGCCCCAGATGGGGGGTCTGCGTATGGCTGGGATCCAAGGACATCGTTCCGCTACCGATTGTCAGGGATGCTTGGCGATGAATTGATCGACATTGTCCTTGGTGGTCAGCGTCGCGTCCTGCAGCTGTTCCGCGGCAACGGTTTCGCCGGCCACCAGCTTGATCGCCGCATCGACGGCAAGCCGGCCCATGCCTTGTGTCTGCTGCGTCGCGGTCACGTCGAAGACGCCGCCTTTTAGTGCCTTCAGCGCCGCCACGTCGCCGTCGAAGCCGGCAACCCAGACCTTGTGGCCGGGATTGGCGACCTTGACCGCTTGTGCAGCACCGAGCGCCAGCGCGTCGGCCTGGCCGATGACGATCGAGACGTCGGGATGCGACTGCAGCAGGTCCTGCGTCAGCTTGAAGCCTTCGTCCTGGTGCCAGCCTTCGCTCCACAGCTCGCCGACCACCTTGATGTCGGGATAGGCGCTCAGCGCTTCGCCACAGCCCTTCGACCGGTCGACCTCGGGCGTCGTGCCTTTCTGGCCATGGATGATGATCAGCTCGCCCCTGCCGCCGGCCTGCTTGGCGATGTAGTCGCAAACCGCCTTGGCCGATGCCACGCTGTTGGTGGCGATGAAGGTGTCGCCGGGCGCGCCGTCGGCGTTGCGGTCGACATTGATGACCGGGATGCCTGCAGCCTTGGCCGTCTTGGTCGGCACGGTGGCGGCGGTAGCGCCGGCCGGGATGTAGATCAGCGCATCGATATTTTGCGTGATCAGGTCCTGCACCTGGCTGACCTGGGTCGCCGAATCGCCCTTGGCGTCGACGGTGACGATTTCGATGCCCTTTTCCTTGCCGTAGGCTTCGACGGACTGCTTGATCTGGTTGAAGAAGTCGGCCTGCAGATTGGCGACGGCAAGGCCAAGCTTCTTGGCCTCCTTGGCCGAGGCCATGTCGGATAATCCGAGCAGCGGAATGACGGCCGCGGCAGCAAGCAGCAATGAACGTTTGGTCAGCATGTGTTTCCTCCGTTGATGTTCAAATCTGTTCTGCCGGCGCATCACGGCGCCCTTAGCCGAACAACTCCCAGTTCGGATCAACCGATCCGTTTTCGCCCGGACACCCGGGCGAATTCTTCATTGCGTTCTGCGCCGCCATGTGTCCGTGGCAACCGCCAGCGCGATCACGACACCGATCACCACCTGCTGGATGAAGGGCGACACGCCGAGCAGGTTCAGCCCATTGCGCAGCACGCCGATGATGAGCACGCCGATGGCGGTGCCGCCGATCGAGCCGACGCCGCCCGATAGGCTGGCGCCGCCGATCACCACCGCCGCGATCGTGTCCAGCTCGTAGCCGAAACCGGAGCTCGGCTGGACGGAATCGAGCCGTGCTGCAAGCACGATGCCGGCGAGCCCGGCCAGCACGCCGCAGATCGCATAGACCCAGTTGGTCAGCGACTTGACCGGTATGCCGGACAGCCTGGCGACCTCGGCGCTGCCGCCGATGGCATAGAGGCTGCGGCCGGTCGCGCGGTAATTCAGGAAGATCGCGAAGATGATGGCCAGCACGATCATCAGCCCGACGGTGACCGACAGGAAGCCGAAATGGCGAATGATCGACAGGCTGGTGAACCAGTCGGGAAAGCCGATGATCTGCGAGCCGTCGGTGATCATGTTGGCAAGACCGCGCGCCACCGACATCATGGCCAGCGTGGCGATGAAGGGCGGCAGCTTGGTGACGGTCACGAGCAGGCCTGAAACCAGCCCGCAAAGTCCAGCAACGACAAGTGCCGTGACGATCCCAGCGGGCATGCCGAGATTGAGATAGTCAGGGTGGGCGACAAAACCCATCACCATGGCGGCGAGCGCCAGGACGGAGCCGACGGACAGGTCAATGCCGCCGATCAGGATGACCAGCGTCATGCCGATCGCCATGATGCCGAGCACCGTGACCTGGTCGAGCACGTTGAGGATGTTGCGGACAGTCAGGAACGTGTCGGTGGTCAGCGACAGGGCAAGGCACAGCAGCACCAGCCCGATCAGCGGTCCCATGGTCCCGGCGAACAGGGCAGAAAGCTTCGCGCCCTGCGCACCTGGGCCGGCCTTCAACTCGCTTGCACCGTTGCTCACAGCCATTTTGTCTCCTCCACCAGCAGTTCGGCGATACGTCGCCGGCTCGCCGTTGTTCACCAGGCACCTCCCTGTGAACAATTTATCTTTGGTATGCAATTTTGTTCAGCTAAACTGTTCGTCGGAAAATTGTCAAGGCCCGCGACATCATTCCACTCTGGTTTGCGCCGCCAGGCGGCTTGCTTTACGGAAGAGCACGAAATGCCGCGTTTCAGGCCCGGTCTCATCCCTGCGAATTCATTCCAGCTGCTTGAGCAGGGCAGGACGGCCAAGACAAAGTAAATGTTGACCATTTGGCTTTCATCTCGCGTTGTGGACGTTATCCTGTCGATATCTTAAATCTTGAATCCTGGGCACGCAGAACGATTTCGTGTCGCTTGGTCGGATATGCCATCTGAATGGCATTTAAGGATCCGGACGACCGCGGGAGGGCAAAAAGATGGCGATGATAGAGAATGACAAGGCCTCGCGCTTCCCGGATGTCGAGCTGAAGGCCCGTGCCGCGTGGCACTATTATGTCGAGGGTCTGACGCAGGAGAGGATTTCGGAGATCCTCGGCATCGGCCGCATCAAGGTGCATCGCATCCTCTCCGCTGCGCGCGAAGAGGGCGTCGTCCAGTTCCGCATCCGCGACAGCGTCGTCGAATGCATGGTGCTGGAAGAGGCTCTGAAGCAGCGTTTCGGGCTCAGCCAGGCCGTTGTGGTGCCGTCGGCCGCCGACCGGAGCAACGCGCCGCTGATGATCGGCCATGCCGCGGGCGCCTATCTGGCCGACAATGTGAATGCCGGCGATGTCATCGCGCTCGGCTGGGGGCGGACGCTGAAATTCGCCATCAATGAATTGCCGCGGCGGCCGATCGCCAGGACGACGGTGGTCTCCATGCTGGGCGGCCTCACGCACGCCCAGCCGCTCAACCCGACCGAAAGCGCTTGGGAATTCGCCGAAAAGATCGGCGCCGAGTGCTTTTTGCTGCCGGTGCCGGTCTATGCCGACAGGCCGGAGCAGCGCGACGCCTTCATGAGCCAGCGCAGCGTTCAGGACGTCGTTTTCCGCGCGCGCCGGGCAAACATCGCCGTGCTCAGTGTCGGTTCGTTTTCCAACGACAGCCCGATCGCCAATTACGGCTTCATCAAGCCCAGCGAACTCGAGGAGCTGCAGGCGGCTGGCGCGGTTGGCGATATTTTATGTCATTTCATCGACGCCGAGGGCCGCCTCGTCGACCATGAGGTCAATCGCCGGGTCTGCGCCTATCCGCTGCAGGACTTGGCGGACATCCCGGCCATCATCCTGGTTTCGGGAGGGCAGGAAAAAATTGCCATTATGCGGGCGGCGCTCGCCAACACCAAGGTGTCGGTTCTGATCACCGACGAGGATGCGGCCAAGGGCCTGCTCAACCGCTAGATATCGCTGCGCTGAGGATTTAACGACTGTGTTGAAAAGAGATTGAGCCCGATCTCAAATACAGCGGCGCAGAATTCTGCTCTGTAGCGATCCTTCCCACCCCCCTCTGTCCTGCCGGACATCTCCCCCGCAAGGAGGGAGATTGCGCGCTCAGCCGCTTTTGCCAATCTCCAGCGTTGTAGGAGCGGGCGGAGCGTCGAAGCTGCCGATCTCCCCACTTGCGGGGGAGATGGCCGGCAGGCCAGAGGGGGTGCTGTCCCGCCGACATCTCAAAGGCTGAGTCCGAAAGGTCTCCGACCTGTCAAAATCTCTAAACTTGTCCAACTTCGCCGAGACGCACGTGGATGTCGCGCGTCGCCTGATAGAGGTCGCGGTAGATCGCCTTACGGGCGCGGTAGCCGGAGATCAGGCCGTCGACCGGATCGACATGCCTGGTGGGGGGCGTGGCCATCGCTTCGGCCGCAATCTCGGGCGAGGCAAACCATCCTATCGCCGAAGCCGCCAGCATGGCGGCGCCGAGCGCTGCGGCTTCGTTGACTGGCGAGACGGAGAGCGGCCGTTCGAGCACGGTTGCCATGATCCGCACCAGCAGGGCGCAGTTGGTGCCGCCGCCGGCAGCTATCATCGCCGCCGGTTTGCCGCCGGCTTGAGTTTCCATTGCCTCGCTGGCGATGGCCTGCTCGAAGGCGATGCCTTCCAGAACCGCTCGAAAAAGGTGCTTCGGCTCATGGTCGAGCGACAGGCCGACAATGGCGCCGCGCGCCGCGCCGTCCCAATATGGACTCATGACGCCAGCCCAGTACGGCATGACAAGCAGTCCCTCGCTGCCGGCGGCAACGTCCACCGCCGCTTTTTCAAGTGCGGCGGCAGACGGCGAACCGGTCGTGCGAACGATCCAGTCGACCAGCTGCATGCCCGAGCGCAACACGGTCTCCAGCATGAATCCCGAGCCGGTCGGCGAGACCAGCGTTCGAAACGCGTCCGATGTCGTGATCCCATGGGAATAGCAGCCGCTGACGACGCCCGAGCCGAGCGAAAGATAGCTTTTGCCTTCGTCGTAGACCCCCATGCCGAGGCCCATCGCCTGGCCGTCGCCGGCGCCGGCGACGACAGGCGTGCCGGCTTTCAGGCCGGTCAGTCGGGCCACGCTTTCAATAAGTCCACCGCAGATCGCGCCGGGCGTGACCAGCTCCGGCAACTGGTCCGGCCGCAGCCCGGCGGCCGCAACGAGCTCAGGGTGCCAGGTGCCATTCTTGACATCGAGCAGCCCGAGCGGATCCGCACTTGCCGTGCTGGTGACCAGATGTCCGGTCAGCCGGTGGACGAAGAAGCCATGCACGTCGACGATTGCGGCTGCGTCGTCGAGCGCTTGCGGCTGGTGTTCGGCAAGCCAGCGAACAGCATAGAGCGCGGGCGTCGGGTCCGGTGGCTTGCCGCTCCAGTCGCGGATCGCCTCGCGGCCGAGTTCGGACGACAGCCTTATAACTTGCGGGCGAGCACGCTCATCCAGCCACAAGATCGCCGGAATGAGCGGCTTGCCGGCATGATCGATCAGCGTGAAAGTCTCGCGCTGGTGAGCGATGGAGATCGCCGCCACGCGCGAAGCGCCCACCGCCTCAGCGACCCGCTTCAATGCACCGAGCAGTGCGGTCCACCAATGTTCGGCATCCTGCTCGAAATGGCCGGGCTTGGGATTTGAAAGCGGATAGGCTTCGCGCGCATGGAACAGCTCCTTGCCGTCGCGCGTGAAAGCGATCGCCTTCACGGCCGTCGTCGAGGCGTCGATCCCGATTACGACATCGTCCATCAGGCGGTTATCCGGTGGAGTCAGGCTGCGTTTGTAACGAACCGCCCGTCCGATTGGTCGAGACGACGGCGGATCTGGGTTATCACCATCGAATCGTCGGGTACACAATTTTCATAGGTGAGGAAGTCGCCGGTCTTGACCGGCTTGACCACCTTGGCGCGCTCGGCGAGGCCGAGCGGCAGGGCGCCGCGGGCGCGCGCGTCCTCCCAGGTCATGGCGAAGCCGCGATAGTCGTTCTCGCCGATCATGCCGAGCGATTGGCCGAGGCCAAGATCGCTCTTGGCAACCGCCACCGCCTCGGCCACCGGATGGTCGAGCGGCTCCATGTCGGCGCGCTTGTAGACCACGGCGCGCGCCGCCGACAGCGGCACTTCGAGGCTGGTCAGGTGATAGGGACGGAAGATCGTGAAATAGGGGCCCTTGCCGACCTTGAGGTCGACCATGCGCTCCAGCACCCGCGGATGCCGGGTCTCGATGATGCAGAACACGCCGGGCGCCACGCCCTTGCCGATCGAATAGTCGACCACGCCCTTGCGATGCAACACGCCGCCATCCTCGCGCGGGCAAAGCACGCTGGCGAGTTCCTCAAGCGTTGCTGTCGGGCCATGCATCCCCGGCACGTCGGGCACCAGGCCGGTGGCATTGGCGATCGCCACCATCTCGATCGCCGTTTTCGAGCCGTCGACGAACTCGACCAGCATGCGCGCATTCATGTTGCGCTCGGCCGCCTCCTTCTCGTAGTCGGCCGGCATGGCATCGATCTTCAGCGGATTGTTCTTGCCCTTGCCGGCGGCGATGATGTTGAAGCCGAGGCTTTTGGCAAAGCCGATGATCTCCAGCGTGCAGGCGGGCTCGTCGCCGGCCGCGCCCGTATAGACGACGCCGGCCTTGCGCGCTTCCTCTTTCAGGAAGCGGCCGATGGTGATGTCGGCCTCGACATTCAGCATGACGATGTGCTTGCCGTTCTTCATCACTTCGAGCGCGAACAGCGTGCCGATGTTGGGATTGCCTGTCGCGTCGATGATGACGTCGATGCGGCCGGCGGATGCCAGCGCATGCAGGTCTTCGGTCACCGCGATCTTGCCGGCCTCGATGGCACGGTCGATCGCCGCCGCATTGCCGGCTTGCACGATGTCGGAGCGGTCGTGGCCGGCGAGAAGTGCTGCGTCGATCGCCGCCTGCGGCCTAACCTCGGAAATGGCGCCGATCCGCATGCCCGGCATCAGCGCGACCTGGACGACAATGTCGGTGCCCATCTGCCCGGCGCCGGCAAGCCCGATGGTGATCGGTCCCTGCTTTTCAGCGCGTTGCAAAAGTTCCGCTGCAAACTGCGGATGGGCCATATCGCTTCCTCCAGTTCCTGACGCGCCGCAGCGTCGAGATCATCATTCTGAACATTCCTATTTCCAAATGAAAAATATTTCAACCTGCAATTCGGCAGCCGTCTTCCCAAAATTGTGTGATTTCGATTTGCGCCCCTTGGCATGCGGCTTGAGTGCGCAGCCGGCCAGTGCATGTCGCCCAGAAGTCCGCAGCGGTTTTGGGATAACGACATGCATAAAAGCAAAGGCCTAAAGCGATCGATTGGATCCGTTTCAACGCGACGCGCTTTAGGGAGCGGAGAAGGGCGGTGTATCTTTAGGATGCAGACGGCGATGACCGAGACGCATGCTCGGCGCATGCCAGTATCTCAGCTTCCGACCGCGAAGAACGGCGCGCCGAGCAGGTCGGGAACGACATCGATGCCGAGACCCGGCCCGTCCGGAATGCCCATGCGGCTGCCCGTGACCGGCGGCATGTTCGATGCGGTGCGCACCGTCACCCATTCGTGGAAGGCGATGGCGTGCAGCCGGCGCTCCTCCGGCGTCGACAGCGACAGATGCGCCATCGCTGACGTGTCGATCTCTGCGCCGCCGGTGTCCTCGACGGTGATCATGAAGCCCAGGTCGACCGCAAGATCACGGATCTGGCGCGTCTTGGTCACGCCGCCCAGCCGCGAGATTTTCAGCGTCAGCCCGTCGGCCGCGCCCTTGCGGTGGATGTCGAGCATGTCGTCCAGCGAGGCGACGGATTCATCCAGCACCATCGGCTTGTCGAGCGAGCGGCGCACCGACATGCATTCGTCGATCGTGGCGCAGGGCTGCTCGAACGTGTAGTCGATGGCGCGCGTCGCATCGACGAACTGGCGCGCCTGATAGGGCGTCCAGCCGGCATTGGCGTCACAGAAGATCACCGTGCCTTTCGGCACCGAAGCGGCGACCGCGGTGACGCGCTCGATGTCGTCATGGACGTTGCCGCCGACCTTGACCTGCAGCCGGTGAAACCCGTCCTTGACGATGCGCTTGGCAAGTGCGGCCATGGCGTCGACCGTGCCATGGGTGACGACCTTGTAGAGTTCCGCCGTCTCGCTCTCGCGTCCACCGAGCAGCGTGACCAGCGGCACGTCGGCTGCGCGTGCGGCAAGATCTGAGCACGCCATGTCCAGCGCCGACTTGATGTAGGGATGGCCCTTGAACACCGTGTCCATCAGCCGGCCGATACTGGCCAAGGCCCGGGGATCGTGGCCGAGCAGATGCGGCGCGATTTCTATGATGCCGGCGCGCGTGCCGGCTGCGAAGGCGGGGGAGTAGAAATTGCCGAGCGGCGCCATCTCGCCCCAGCCGGTCAGCCCGCTATCGGAGGTAATGGCGACGATCACCGCGTCGAACGCATCGGCGACACGCCCCTTGGACATGCGGTAGGGCCCGTCCACGAAGGGCTGCACGACATGGTAGGCTTTGATGGTTTTGATCTGCACGTGTTTATCCGTTGTTCGCGATGTTCAGATTTGCTGCCGGTTGGCAACCGTCGCCTTGGCGCCTTTTGAAGCTCGCTGTTCGAAGCTGCGCGCATAGGCAAGCAGTTCCTCGAAATCGAGGTCGATATGCTCGCGGGCATGGCGCTGGGCGGCGCGCATGTCGGAGCCCTTCAGCAGCCGCACATAGGTCTCGTGGATGTCTTCGGCAGGTACCGGCTCTTTGCGCGCCCGCTGGTGGAGGGCAAAATACATCTGCAGCCGGCTGGCCAGGCGCTGCCAGGTCTCCAGCAACACTGAATTGTCGGCCCATTCATGGATCAGGCCGTGCAATTGCAGCGCCGTTTCGATCTGGCGGGTGGTGTCGAGGTTGCGCGTCGCCTGTTTCACCGCCTCGTGCCTCCGATCGAGCTCATCAAAGAAGCGCTGGTCGCGCAGCCGCCAGGTCAGTTCGATGGCGAACGCGTCCAGCACCTTGTTGAGCGAATAGGCATCGTCGATGTCCTTGGCGGTCACGTCGATGACGAAGGTTCCGGCGTAGGGAATGCTGGTCAGGATGCCTTCCTGCACCAGTTCGCGCATCGCTTCGCGCAGCGGCGCGCGGCTCACCCGCATCTGCTCGGCAATCCTAAGCTCGTTGAGTTTTTGCCCCGGTTCCAGCTGGCCCGTCAGGATCGCGCGCCTGAGCAACGCCACGATCTCGGCGCGCCTTGTCGTATCCGCGATCGGAGCAAAATCCAGCTTCCCCATTCGGTCACTCCAAAAGGAGCCGAAATCAAGCAGATTGTCGACAATCTAACAAGTGGTTATTTCTGGATTCCGGGCAGAACGTCGGTGACTTCGTTCTCACGCAGCCCGGCCGTAAAAGCCGACCCGTTCCTCGTCGCTGAACATCACGCCTGATTTCTCATAGTAGGAGAACACCGCGATCATGCGTTCGCGCTCGCCTTCGACTGTGGTGACGCGATGCGCTGTGTTCTTGCCACGGAAGACGTTCAGCGTGCCCGGCTTCATGCGCAGTATCTTCGCCTCGGGGTCGCGCCCTTCGAGCAGCCTGGCGACGCCGTCGTAATTGGGATTGTCGTCCGACCGGAGATCGGTGCGGTATTCGAGGTCGCCGCCGCGTTGCGCCGCCTGCAACAGTAGCGTCGTGGTGAATTCCGAGCGATCGAAATGCCAGTTCAGCGCCTCGCCGGCGCGGTAGGCCATCACATTGGTGCGCGCCAGCGGGTCCTGCATGACATGCAGCTGCGTCTTCCCCATCGCCGCCGCCAGGAAGTGCAGCAGCGGCTCGTATTCGTAGATGGCGAGGGCCAGGCTGCCAGGAATCTGGTCGGCGCAGACCGTATGGCTGATGGTCTCGACCTTGCGCAACGCGGGATGGTCTGGAGCGAGCTCCGGGATATCGGGCTTGAAGTAGATGTTATGCAAGCGCCTGTGCACGTGCGACCGGTTGTCCATGACAGGCTGGATTTCCTGTACCGCCCGTTCGGCCACACCGGGCCGCAAAAAATCTTCGAGATTGAACATGCCGTCGGCTTCCAGCGCCGCAATCGAGGTCTCCACGAGGCGCTTCCACTCAGTGCTGCCTTCACGGTCGAGCGGGTAGCGGTCCAGATCGAGAATGTCTTTCATCGTCTCATGCTCCAAGGTTCGGACACAGAAGATGGCAAAAAAATCTTTCTCTCAACGGCGAAAATTATTAGTCTTCCGCAGGAAAAACTTACGGAAGGCTCCATGGAAAGGCTTCCCCCGCTGAACGCGATCAAGGCTTTCGAGGTCGCGGCGCGCGTCGGCAGCTTCACTTTGGCCGCCACCGAACTCGGCGTTTCCTCGGCGGCGGTCAGCCAGCAGATCCGCAATCTCGAGACCTGGTTCGGCAAGCAGCTGTTCGTGCGTAGCGGCAATCGCATCGCGCTGACCGACGCAGGCCATGCGATCTACCCGCAGACGGCGCGCGCGCTGGGCGATATCGCGGCGATCGGGCGGCGCATGCTGGAGGGCGGGCTAAGGACGCGTCTCGTCGTCAGCGTGCCGTTTTCGCTGGCCGAATTGTGGCTGGCGCCCAGGCTGGCCGTTCTTCTCGATGCCTTCCCGCAAATGGCGATCGACGTCCGCGTCGAAGACGATCCCGTCGACCTGATGCGCCAGAACATCGATCTTCGCATCAGCTATGGCGACTATCACTATCCCGGTTTGCGGATGGTCCGCCTCATCCATGACGACGTCCTGCCGGTCTGCGCGCCGGACTTCTGGCAAAGATACGGCAACGATGCATCCAGCCTTGCGGATGTGCACGAGAGCTTGTTCATCCACACCAACTGGGGTCCGAACTATGCCTCGCATCCGACATGGGCGGATTGGTTTTCGGCGTCAGGCGGCAGCCGCGCGCCTGATCCCTCGCATGGGCGCCGTGTCGGTCTGTCCAGCCTGGCGATCGTCTCGGCGAGGCTTGGTCTCGGAATTGCGCTTGGCCAGCGGGCCATGGCCCATGGGGACCTGGAAGCCGGGCGCCTAATCGCGCCCTCGTCGGTATCTCTGCGCCTCGGTCATCCCTATTGCGCCTTCATGCCTGCGTCAAAGGCTGAGCGCGCCGATGTTGCCGGGCTCGTCGCGCTGCTTGGAGCAATTCCAGGAAAAGTGCATAGCGGTTTTCCCGGGAAAAGCGCATCGCGCTTTCCCTAGGGAATTGCGGAAAAACAAACATAGCAAAACGGCGCCCTTGGCGTGGGAGCCGAGGGCGCCGCTGGACCGGACCTGACGGGGGGGTATCAGGTGGCCGGTTTCTGTGGCAGCGGCGAGACCGGCATTCCGGGGCCGATCTTCTGCAGATTGCCTGTGATCACCTGGTCACCTTCCGATACGCCGCTCGAGATGGCCACCAGATCGCCGTTGGTCGGCCCGAGCGAAACGATGCGCTGGTCGACAGTGTTGTCCTTGCCGACGACGTAGAGGTATTTGCCGAGCTGGCTCGATCCCAACGCCGTCTGCGGCACCATCAGCGCATCGGGCTGCTGCTTGATATGCAGCTTCACGCGAACATATTGGCCCGGCAGCAGCGTGAATTTGGCGTTGCCGATCGTCGCCCGTGCGGTGATGGTGCCGGTCGAGCGATCGATCGTGTTGTCGATGAAGGTGAGCTGACCTCTCTGGCGCGGTTCTGTATCGCCGGGAAGCAGGACGTCGACGTCGATCGGCCCCGCCGCGCGGGCTTCCTCGATCTGCGCCAGATCCGTTTCGCTCGGATTGAAGGTGACATAGATCGGGTCGAGCTGCACCAGCGTGTTGAGCACCGTGCCGGCGACGCTGACCAGCGTTCCAACCGAAGCCTGGTTGCGGCCGACGCGCCCGGCGAACGGCGCCTTGATTTCCGAATAACTCAGATTGAGCTCGGCGGTCCGCACAGCCGCTTGGTTCACGGCGAGCGAGGCCTGGGCCTCGCGCAAGCTGCTGGTGCGCTGGTCGAACGCATCCTTGGCGATGTATCCGCTCTTGGCGAGCTCGGTGCCGCGGCCAAGGTTGGAACGGGCATAGTCAAGCGTTGCTTCGTCGCGCTGGACCTGCGCCTTCGCCTGGTCGAGGGCAGCGTGGAAATCCTCTGGAGCGATCTTGTAGAGAAGGTCGCCCTTCTTGACATCGCTGCCGTCGGGCGCAACCTGCTCCTGCAGATAACCCGGCACGCGCGCTTGCAGCGTGATGCTGCGGATCGGCTCGGTGCGGGCCGCATAGTCGAGATAGATCGGGATCGTCTTCTTGACGACGCTCACCACCGGCACCGGCATGACAAACGCTGCGGGCTCGGGCGCCGCGGGTTCGGGCGTTGCCGCTCCTGCCGTGCCGGCGTTGAGGCCGAAATTGCCCATGTCGAGCAAGTGAACGCTCGCCATCGAGATCGCCCCCAGGGCGACGGCCGCTCCCAACGCAATTTTCCATTTACGCATGATCAATTCTCCAATCCTATTCGGCCGCTTCGGCCAATCGCTCGAAAGCGGGTTCGGCAGTGGGTTCAGTCGGTTCGGCAACGGGTTCGTTCTTGCTGCCGCGCTCGCGCAGTTGCTCGATCACCGCATAGAAGACCGGCACGAACACCAGCGACAGGATTGTCGCCGCGACCATGCCGCCAAAGACGGTGGTGCCGATCGACTGGCGGCTCGCTGCACCGGCACCTGTGGAGAACATCAGCGGCAGCACACCGAGGATGAACGCGAAGGCGGTCATCAGGATGGGCCGCAGCCGCAAACGCGCCGCTTCCATTGCCGCGTCGACGATGCTGAGACCTTCCTCGCGCCGGCGCCGGGCAAACTCCACGATCAGAATGGCGTTCTTTGCCGCCAGCCCGATCAGCATGACGAAGCCGATCTGCGAATAGACGTCGATCTGCATGCCGCGCATCAACAAGGCGACGAAGGCACCAAACAGGGCAAGCGGCACCGCGAGCAGAACCATGAAGGGCATGGCCCAGCTCTCATATTGGGCGGCGAGGATCAGGAAGACGAAGATCATGGCGAGACCGAAGACGATCGAGGCGATCGATCCAGCCTTGAGCTCCTGATAGGTGATGCCCGTCCATTCGTAGCCGAAATCCTTCGGCAGCGCCGTGGCAGCGGCACGTTCCATCGCCGCGACCGCCTGGCCGGAGGAGTAACCGGGTGCAGCACCGCCATTGATCAGGGCCGACGCATTGTTGTTGTAATGCGGGACGGTTTCCGGGCCGACGATAGGCACGAGCTTGCCGAGTGTGCTCAACGGCACCATGCCGCCAGAGGCATTGCGCACATAGAGCCGTGAAATGTCGGCAGCACCCGCACGCGCATCCTTGTCGGCCTGGATCGTCACCCGGAAGGTGCGGCCGAACAGGTTGAAGTCGTTCACATAGAGCGAGCCGAGATAGATCTGCAGCGTGTTGAACACGTCAGGCAGGCTGAGGCCGAGCAGCTTCGCCTTGTTACGGTCGAGGTCGTAGTTGAACTGTGGCGTCGAGGTCGAGAACGACGAGAACAATTGCTGCGGGTTGAGCTCGGGCTGCTTGCGCGCCTCGGCGAGCACGGCTTGCGTCGCATCGTTGAGCGCAGCGCTGCCGCGACCGGTCAGATCCTGCACCTGGAATTCGAAGCCGCCGGTCGTGCCGATGCCCGGGATCGAAGGCGGATCGAAGCTCAGCGCGAAGGCTTCCGGAAGCTCCATGAGCTTCGAGCGCACGTCGGCGACGAGCTTCGAGGCGCTCTGGTCAGGGCCGCGTTCGTCCCATGGCTTCAGGATGGCGAATTCCACCGCTGAGTTCGACTGGGCTGCGTTGGTTAGGAAGTTCAAACCGCTGATCGAGCCGACGATATCGACGCCGGGGGTGTTCTGCAGGATGGCGCGTGCCTTCCGGGCCACGGCGTCGGTGCGTTCCAGTGACGCCCCATCCGGCAACTGGATGACCACGAAGAAGTAGCCCTGGTCCTCGACCGGAAGGAAGGTCGAGGGCAGGCGCTGCCAAACGAAATAGGTGGCGACAAGCCCGGCCGCGAACAGCCCGAGCATGATCCAGCGCAGGCGGATGAGGAAGCGCACACCATGGGCATAGGCATGCGACAGCCGTTCGAAGCCCGTGTTGAACCAGCGGAACAGCACGAACTGCGTTGCCGGGCGGTGGCGCAGGAAGGCGGCGCTGAGCGCCGGAGTGAGCGTCAGCGAGACGAAGGCGGAGATGCCGAAGGAGATCGCCACCGTCAGCGCAAACTGGTTGTAGAGCCGGCCGGAAACGCCGGGTATGAAGGCGACCGGCACGAACACGGCCATCAGCACGGCGGTCGTGGCGATGATCGGGCCGGTGACCTCGGCCATCGCCGCGCGCGTGGCAGCCAGCGGTTTGAGGCCGGCCTCCAGCTGGCGCTCGACGTTCTCGACGACGACGATCGCATCGTCGACGACGAGGCCTATCGCCAGCACCATGCCGAGCAGGCTGAGCATGTTCAGCGAGAAGCCGAACATGTACATGACGACGAGCGTGGCGACCAGCGACACCGGAATCGCGATCGTCGGGATGATCGTGGTGCGCCAGCTCTGCAGGAAGATGAACACCACCGCGACAACCAGGACCAGCGCCTCGCCGAGCGTGACCAGCACGTCGTGCATCGACGCCGAGACGAAGCGCGTCGTGTCGTAGTGCATGGCGTAGCTCACGCCCTTCGGGAAGCGGCCCGACAGTTCCTGCATCTTGTCCTTGACGCGCTGCTGCAGATCGAGCGCGTTCGAGCCCGGCATCTGGTAGACGGCGAGCACCACGGTCGGGTCTTCGGCGAAGAAGGCCGACGACGAATATTGCAGGGCGCCAAGTTCGATGCGCGCAACGTCACGCAACCGCACCAACGAACCGTTCGCGGCATCGGCGCGCACGACGATGTCGCCGAATTCCTTGGGGTCGCTCAGTCGGCCGACCGCGTTGACCTGCATTTCGAAAGCGGTGCCGGCCGGCGCCGGCGACTGCCCGATCTTGCCGGCCGCGACCTGGACATTCTGCTCGGCGATGGCGTTCTGGACATCGACGGCGGTGATGCCGAGATTGGCGAGCTTGTCTGGATCGAGCCATACGCGCATCGAATACCGCCGCTCGCCGAAGATCTGCACGTCGCCGACGCCTGGCAGGCGCTTCAGCGGGTCGACCACTTGCAGGTAGGCGAGGTTGCTGAGCGCGACCGGATCGACGGAGCCGTCGGGCGAGGTGAGGTTGACGATCAGGACGAAATTCGGGTTCTGCTTCTTGATCGTCACGCCGCCCTGGTTGACGATGGCCGGTAGCGAGGACGCCGCCTGCGACACGCGGTTCTGGACGTCGACGGCGGCGGTGCTCAGGGAATAGCCGACCTCGAAGGTGATGGTGATCGTCGACGAGCCGTCATTGGAGCTCGATGACGACATATAGGTCATCCCCTGAACGCCGTTGATCTGCTGTTCGAGCGGCGTCGTGACGGTGTCGGCCACGACCTGCGCACTGGCGCCCGGATAGTTGGCGCTGACCACGACCTGAGGTGGCGTGATGTCTGGAAACTGCGAGACAGGCAGCAGGAAATAGCAGATCGCCCCGGCGAGCACCATGATGATGGCGATCGACGATGCGAAGATCGGTCGGTGGATGAAGAAGTTTACCATGACACGTACGCCTCGCCCGATGCTCTCGCCTCGCCAAAAGCCTTGGCCACTCTGGACAGCCGCCGGCTGCGCCTTTGACCCGAATCTTCCAGAAAACGATGCGGCGCCTTGCGGCCGTACCCTTGCGCATCCGCAAGAGTACGCAGCATCGTCTCGAAAGAGCGCGGGTCGACGCGGTCGGCCTTCATCAGCATCCGGATCATTGGATCCTTAACAACTTCGTCGATCGTCAAATCTTTGCGCTGCGACATCGTAGCGGCTCCTGGCTTGCGATCCGCGGCGCATGCCGCAGATCGGGTGGTCTTCTTGTTCGCGGCCAAAAATCGCCTAGGGCGCAGTTTCATGCCTGGGCCGATTCGGCGGAGGCTATTCACAGGCGCCTGCGAGATTTGACACGAGGCAATTGGGGTGTTACCAGTAAGTAACATCTAGAAGTTACAGACCGGTAACACCCTAGTCAAGAGGTGCGCCGAGGGATTTTTCGGAAACCCCGGAAACCAAGGAGGTTTTGATGGAAGACGGCACTGCGGAACGCATCCGCCCGCGGGATCGCATCCTGGAAACGGCACGGGATATGTTCCACAAGCATGGCATCAAGGGCGTCGGCGTCGACGCGATCACTGAGGCCGCCGGTACCAATAAGATGACGCTCTACCGTCATTTCGAGTCCAAGGACGACCTGGTCATCGAGTGCCTGCGGGCGACCGCATGCAGCGCCAATGCGATGTGGCAAAAGTTCGAGGCCGAGCATCCGGGCGACAAGCTTGCGCAGTTGCACGCCTGGGTTCGGATGGCGGCTGATTGCCTGTTGAGTGACGGTCGCGGTTGCGACATGGCGAACGCCGCCATTGAGTTGAGCGAGACCGACCATCCGGCCCGTCGGGTGATCAAGGAGCTCAAGCAGGCCCAGCGCGAACGCCTGGTCGGCCTGTGCCGGGATGCCGGCATCGGACAGGCGGAACTTCTCGCCGATACATTGTCGCTGCTGCTTGAAGGCGCCCGCGTCAGCCTGCAAAGCGTCGGAGCCGAGGGCCCTAGCGCGCAATTCGTCCGCATGGCGGAAGGCCTGATCACCTCTTTCAGGGCCAGATAGTCTCGCAAGCGGCGGAACGACCGGTGGCGTGTTCATTGCGAGCCGCGCCGCCGAATGCTTTTTGTCCGTTCGGATGTACCGTCATCGCGCGTCTCCTTTGCCGGTCTGTCGCCGCACCACCGCGCGACCTGTTGCTTGGTGAGGCAGGATAGGACCGATAGCGAATTGGTGAGAGTGACAAGTGTGACGGGATTCCGGCGAATCCGCTGATCGCGGCTGCAACATGCCCTACCGCTCGCCGAACAAGCCGGTGGCGATCGCCCCCAATGGTCATTCGACGCGCGGACCGATAATCGTGTCCGGTGATGGTCATGACCTCCGCCTTTGCCCACACCCGGAGCCGGAACAAAAAAGCCCGCTGCCGGGAGGAGGTGGCAGCGGGCTTGATTTCGAATACGGCACGGGAGGAGGTGTACCGCACTCAGCGTCGGCATCGCATCTGGGAGGAGTAGATGGCCGACAACTGCGAAACTACCGATTGCCCAATGATTCGGCAACAACGAAAGATGCATAGCAGATGTGCAGATTTGCTGTATCAACCGAATCTTAACTATGGGCAGATTGAACGTCGCCCTTGCGCGGCGTCACTGCACCGGGACGTTTTCCTTGAAGATCAGGCGCGGTTCGATGAACTTCCGCGTCAAATAGGGCGCCGAGGAAGCGATCGAGCCGAGCAGGCGAATGACCGACTGCTCGGCGATCAGCCGCGCGTTCTGGTCGATGACGACGTCAAGCAGATCGTCGACGAGATAGCCGCGTGTCGCCCTTGTCAGGTCGTGACAGATGAACACCGGCTTCCTTTGCGGCTTGGCTTCCAGCAGCGCTTTCGCCACGCCAGAGCGCCCGGCGCCGACGCAATAGATGCCGAGCAGCTCCGGCTCGTTGTGCAGCGCCTTCATCGTCGCCGTGTAGCTGATATCAGGCTCGTCGTTGATCTCGACGGCGCTGGTGACGGTCAGATTGGGGAACTCCTCGCTGAGCACCGAGCGAAAGCCCATTTCGCGTTCCTCATGCCCGCGGTAGGAGCGTGAGCCGACGACCATTGCCAGATGGCCCCGGCGCCCGCCCAGGAAACGTCCCATCAACAGCGCCGCGGTGCGGCCTGCCACACGGTTGTCGATGCCGACATAGGCCGATCGCGGCGCGCCCGGCACGTCGGAGACCAGCGTGACCAGGCGGATGCCGGCCTCGACGATCTCGCGCAGGATGTTGCGCGTTCTCGGATGATCGATCGCGATGACGCCAACGCCGTTTGCCCTAAGCGAGAGGTTTTCGACGGCCGTTTGCAACGCGTTCGGCGAGATGCCGGCGAGCTTGTGGATCCGGCAGGAGGCGACGAGCGGCAGGCGCGCCGCATAATCCTCGATATGATTTGCCAGATCCATCATGAAGGCGTTGGAGCCGATCGGCAGGAAGAATTCCAGATGCGCCGGCCGCGAGGGCAGCGTGACCTGATCCACGACCGGCAAATAGCCGAGCTGCTTGGCCGCCTCCATCACGCGCTGTCGGTTGGCGGCGCTGGCGCCCGGCCGGTTGTTCAGCACCCGGTCGACCGTTGCGGTCGACAGCCCGCAGCTTCTGGCGATGTCCGCAACGGTGGCTTTCATGGTCGCAGTCATAGGAGCTGATGTGATCCCGTGCCAGAGATACGGCGAACCCGGCTTCCAACTGGCCCGCTCAGCCCTGCGATTGCTTCCCCTGGACGATGGCGTCGTGGATCTGCTCGTCGGACATGCCGGTGATGATCCGTTCGACTTCCGCGACGTTGGTGCTCTTCGGGTCGATATCGTCGGCGACCACCTTGCCGCGCCGCATGACGACGATGCGGTCGACCACCTGGAAGACGTGGTGGATGTTATGGGCGATGAAGATGCAGGAATGGCCTGAATCGCGGGCGCTGCGCACGAAGCTCAGCACGCCTTGCGTCTCGGCGACGCCCAAATTGTTGGTCGGCTCGTCGAGGATGATGAGGTCGCTGTCGAAATGCATGGCGCGCGCGATCGCCACGGCCTGCCGTTCACCGCCGGAGAGCGAGCCGATCGGCGTCGTCGGCGGGATGTTCTTCGAGATGCCGACCTGCTTGAGCAGATCGCGGGCGACCACGTTCATCGCCTCCTGGTCCATGCGGTTGAGGAAACGCGGCGGCTTGATCGGCTCGCGCCCGAGAAACAGATTGCGCGCGATCGACAATTGCGTGACCAGCGCCGAGTCCTGGTAGATCGTCTCGATGCCGTGGGCGATGGCGTCGCTGGTGCTGCGGAAGTCTACCTTCTTGCCGCGGATGAAGATGTCGCCGCTGGTCAGCGGAACCGCACCCGACAGCACCTTGATCAGCGTCGATTTGCCGGCGCCATTGTCGCCGAGCAGACCGACGATCTCCCTTTCATTAACATGGAAATTGGCGTCGATGAGCGCCTGCACGCGCCCGTAGGACTTGCGGATGTTTTCCATGCGGACAAGCGGTTCAGCCATGGTTCAAGTCCCCGCCTGATGCCGGCGTTCCAGCCATGAGTGCAGCGCCATCATGCCGAGGATGATCGCGCCGATGAAGATGTTGTAGGCAAGGCCCGGAACGCCGATCAGCACGATGCCGTTGCGCATGACGCGCAGGATCAGGATGCCGAGCACGGTGCCGATGATGGTGCCGCGTCCGCCGGTCAGCGCCGTGCCGCCGATCACCACCATGGCGATGACTTCGAGCTCGTAGCCGGTGCCGCTGTTGGGATTGGCGGCGGAGGTGCGCAATGAGCTGATGACGCCGGCAAGCGAAGCCATGATCGATGACAGGATGAACAGGCCGATCTTGACGCCGCTGACGTTGACACCACGAGCCTTCGCCGCGTTGGGGTTGCCGCCGGCCGCCTGGATCCAGTTGCCGGTCCGGCTCTGCGTCAGCACGTAGCCGAGCGCGATCGCGGCTGCGATGAACCAGAACAGCGACATGTAGATGCGGAACGGTCCTATGAAGAAATCGCCGACCAGCGCCTCGGCGAGCCAGCTGCCTTCGGCGCTCCAGGTGCGCTGCGGAAATCCGTTGGTGACGAACAGGGCGGTGCCGCGCACCACCAGCAGCATGCCGAGCGTCACCAGGAAGGACGGGATCTTGAGCTGCGTCACGAACCAGCCATTGACCAGGCCGATGAAGGCGGCAACCAGCAAGGCCACGACGAAGCCGGCTTCCAGCGAGGTGAGGCCGCTGTTGAAGAGTGTCCACATCAAGACAGGGGAGAAGCCGAACAGCGATCCGACCGAGAGGTCGAATTCGCCCGATGTCATCAACAGCGTCATCGCCAGCGCGATCAGGCCGAGCTCGACCGTGAAGGCCAATATGTTGCTGATGTTCTGCGGCGACAGGAAGTCGTGGTTGAACCCCCAGAACACGGCGAGCTCGACCACAAGCAGCACGAAGGGCCCGAATTCCGGCCTGGCGATCGAGCGTTGGATGATGGAACTATTTTCCACGTTGGACCCGCGATATGGTTGGAACTGGCCGAGCCTGGCGCTGCACAGGGCGGATTCGAGGCACGGCGAAATGACAGGGATGACCGCAGCAGGCGCCGCCGCGATCATCCCGATCGCGGTGTTATTTCCCGGACAGGATGTCGTCGTAGACCTGCGCGGTGTCCTTTTCGTAGAGCGCGCCGGTGATCACGTCGAAGCCGGGGGGAATGCCGCTGGCGGCCATGTTGGCGAGCGAAAGCGCCACATAGCTGGTCGCCTGCGGATCCTGCCACTGCCCGGCATTGACGTAGCCGGTCAGCACCTCCTGGGTGGTATCCAGCGAGTTGCCCCAGCCGACCACCGGGATTTCGCCCGGCTTGATGCCGGCCTGGTCGAACACCCGCTTGATCGAGCCGGTCACCAGATCGCCGAGGCCGATGATCGCCTTGACCTTGGCCCTGTTGGCGGTGAGGTAGTCGACCATGCGGTTGATCGCTTCGGCCTGGTCGAGCGTCGCCTCGGTGATCTCATAGGTGATGCCGAGCGGCTCGAAGACGCTCTTGATGCCTTCCTCTTCCTGGACGCCATAGGTGGCGCCCGGGATTTCGACCGGCATCCAGACGAAATCGCCCTTTTTCACCAGGCCCTTGTCGACCAGATACTGCGCCCAGTTCTTGCCGAAGGTGACGTTGTCGCCGCCGACATAGGCGTTGAAGCCCGCCTTCGGATCGGGCGTGTTGAAGTTGATGATCGGGATGTTTGCCGCCCGTGCTTCCTTAGCGAGCTCGATAAGGCTGCCCGGGTCGGGGCTGGTGGTGGTGATGCCGTCGGCCTTGGCGGCAATGGCCGCGCGAACGGCCTCCTGCTGGGATGCCACGTCGCCATTGTGGAACGAGGTGTTGACAGTGTTGCCGGTGTCCGCAGCCCATTGCTTGGCGCCGGCGAGGAAGTAGGTCCAGACCGGGTCGGCCGGGCCGCCATGCGAAATCCAGTAGAAGGTCTTGGCCTGCGCCGCCGCCGGAATGGCCAGCGCCACGATCAGGCCGAATACAAATAGTCGTAGCCTTGTCAGCATTTGATTTCCTCCCATTTTGAACTGCCTCCCTCCGACGACGATCACGGCAAACCCTGATCGTATTCTTGCCAGCGCCGATCTGGATGCATCAGAGCATCCGCTTTTTCGGTCGATGGCAAGCCTCCATTTGCCAGTGGTAGTTGGCGCGCGACAATGCGCCATCACTCGTCCCATCAGATTGCATCAGTTTGGCTGATATTTTCCAGGCAGGCGGATCCTCGTCGCCGAAGACAAGGCGCAGGCGGGACGGGAACCTAGATAAGGTCGGCCTTGGCGAGATCGCGCATCAGATGGCTGGCGCCGTAGGTCCAGTGCGGACAGTCGGGCGACAGCCGCACCCGGTTGACCAGGGCGCCGAATTTCTCCGACGAGATGGTGACGATGTCGCCGATCTTGTGCGTAAAACCCTTGCCCTTTTCGCCGCGATCCTTCGACGGCACGAACATCGTGCCGAGATAGAGCGCCAGCCCGTCGGGATACTGGTGATGCGGCCCCATCGCTGCGGCGACCAGCTCTTCCGGTGAGCGGCTGATCTCGGCCATCGAGCTTGCGCCCTCCAGCGAGAAACCGTCCTCGCCCTCGACCTTCAGACGCACGGTGGCTTGCTTCACGTCATCGATGGAAAAGCTATCGTCGAACAGCCGGATGAACGGACCAAGTGCTGCCGAGGCGTTGTTGTCCTTGGCCTTGCCGAGCAACAGCGCCGAGCGCCCCTCGACGTCGCGCAGATTGACGTCGTTGCCGAGCGTCGCGCCGACGATCCGGCCGCTGCTGGCGGCGATCATGGCGATCTCCGGCTCCGGATTGTTCCAGGTAGACACCGGATGCAGGCCGACATCGGCGCCGAAGCCGACCGACGCCATCGGCTGGCATTTGGTGAAGATCTCGGCATCGGGGCCGATACCCACTTCCAGATATTGCGACCAGGCGCCGCGCTGGATGAGCTTGGCCTTGATCTCCATCGCCTCCGGCGAGCCTGGCTTGAGCTTCGACAGATCGTGACCGATCAGCCCGGCAATGTCGGCGCGAATGGCGTCGGCTTTTTCCGCCGAGCCGCGCGCCTGCTCCTCGATGACCCGTTCGAGCAGGCTGACGACGAAGGTGACACCAGACGCCTTGACGGCGTGCAGGTCGACCGGGGAAAGCAGGTATGGTTTTTGCGGATCGCGCGTGGCCTGGAAACTGTTGGCGGCGATTGCGTCAAACGACCCGATTGGTTCGCCCCCGGCAGCGTGGACGTAGCCTGCCGGATCCGGCATCTCGCAGACGTCGCGCACGGTTGGTGCCATGCTCGACGTGATGTCGAAGACAGTGCCGTCGCGCACCGTGACCACCAGCGGATGGGACCTATCGCTTGTCCGGGCGCGGCCGATGAAGAGGCCCTCGTCGGGCAGGAGAGTGGTGTTCGTCATGGCTGCGGTCCTCTGCTGTCTTGTTCTGCTGTGACGGTCGTCGCTGCCGGGCCAACGGTTCATCAAAAGCCTGGCCAGCGGCGGCGGCACTTTCAACAAATTCCCGCCAAAGGTCTATCCCGTTCCTCGCGGTCGAGCCCTCCGCTGCATTTCGCATCGCCGGACGTCGTCCATTTCAATCCGCTAATGCCGAGGTCAAAACGCCTTTCAAAATCATGAAATCATCTCTAGGATTTTCATTTGACTAAGCCCATTTCAGGTGACCTTTGCCCATACCGTTTTCCGATCCGATCTGGCAGAAGCCTCCGGCGGCCCCTGCGTTCCAGTCGCTTTTTCCCGGCGGGCAACGTGTCGATGTCGTTATCGTCGGTGGCGGGATCCTCGGTCTGTCGACCGCCTTGCATGCAGCCCGGCTCGGGCTTGCCGTGCAGGTGCTGGAAGCCGGCGAGATCGGCCAGGGCGCATCGGGCCTGAATGGCGGCCAGGTGATCCCCGGCCTTAAATATGATCCGGAATGGCTGCTGGAGCATTTTGGCCCCGACCGCGGCGAGATCCTCGTCAATTTTGCCGCCTCGACGGCGGACGCCGTCTTCGAATTGATCCGCGACGAGAAACTGGCGGTGCCGTTCGTTCGCAACGGCTGGA
The DNA here is from genome assembly GCF_003952585.1 of Mesorhizobium sp. M6A.T.Cr.TU.016.01.1.1. Classification (NCBI taxonomy): domain Bacteria; kingdom Pseudomonadati; phylum Pseudomonadota; class Alphaproteobacteria; order Hyphomicrobiales; family Phyllobacteriaceae; genus Mesorhizobium; species Mesorhizobium sp. M6A.T.Cr.TU.016.01.1.1. The sequence continues at coordinate 685,160 of NZ_CP034452.1, read as the reverse complement.
TCCAGGCAGCGCACACCGAGACGGCGCTGAAGGCGGCGGCGAACAGGGACCGCCAGTGGCAGGCCCGCGGCGCCGATGTCCGGCTTCTGAGTCAGACCGAGATCGCCGCGTTGACTGGCGCGCAGGGCTATCTCGGCGGCTGGCTCGACCGCCGCGCTGGCGTTATTGATCCGCTTGCCTACACGTCGGAGCTGGCACGGATCGCCTCGGCCGCAGGCGTGAAGATCGCCGAGCGCCAGAAGGTGGTGCGCCTCGACAAGAACGCCGGCCTTTGGCGCATCTCGACGGAAGGCGGCGCCGAATTGCAGGCGAAAGCGGTCATTCTGGCGACGAACGCATATACCGGGGATTTGCTCCCCGGTCTCGCCGAGACAATCGTTCCGCTGCACTCCTTCCAGATCGCGACAGCGCCGCTGTCGCCCGATCTGGCAGCCGGGATTCTGCCGGAGGGGCAAGCGGTTTCGGACTCGCGCCGCATCCTCGTTTATTACCGCAAGAGCGCCGACGGGCGGCTGGTGCTTGGCGGGCGCGGCCGGATGGCGCTGCCGACCAGCGAAGGTGACTGGGCGCGAGCGCGCGCTGCTCCGGCTCTATCCGGCGCTGTCCGGCGTTGCCGTCGAAAAGCGCTGGTTTGGTCGGGTGGCGATGACGCCGGATCATCTCCCGCATATCCACGAGCCCGAGCAGGGCCTGATGGCCGTGGTCGGTTGCCAGGGCCGTGGCGTCGGCCTGATGACCGCGCTTGGCGAGCGCATTGCTGGCTATCTGGCGAGCGGTGATGCCAGGCAATTGCCGTTTCCGGTCTCTCCGATCCGGCCGATCCCGTTGCACGCCTTTCGGCAGATCGGCGTTGCCGCGACGATCGCCTGGTATCGTATGCTGGATGCATTCGAGCGCTGATTTCATGCCGGCGCAGGAATCAGCTTGACAGTTTCATGATTATGAAAAAATCTTAGGCGATTTCAAAATTCCCATAGGGTAAGACGATGTCGACCACCGTTGCGATGCAACCGCCGCCGGAATCCCGGTTTTCTTCGGGTTTCCACTTGGCCATGCTGCTGCCGGGCGGACTGGTCACCTTCTTCCTGATCCTGTTTGCCCTCGGCCTCGTGCTCTTCCTCGCCTTTCGCGGCAATGATGGTTCGCTGCTGGGCGCCGGTTTCACCCTTGCGAATTTCATCACGGTGGTGTCCGACCCGCTGTACTGGACGGTGACGCTGCGCTCGCTGACCATCGCCGGTCTGGTGACGCTGGCAACGGTCGTCACCGCCTATCCGGTCGCTTATTATCTTGCCTTCCATGCCGGCCGGCGGCGCGGCCTGCTGTTGTTTCTGGTGACGTTGCCGTTCTGGACCAGCTATCTCCTGCGCGTCTTCGCCTGGAAGATCGTGCTCGCCTACAATGGCGTGCTGAACTCGGCGCTGATCGAAAGCGGTATCTGGTCCGAGCCGACATTGGCGTTTCTCAACACGCCGGCGGCCGTCGTCGTCACGCTGGCTCACGCCTACGCGCCATTCGCCATCCTGCCCATCTATGTGGCGCTGGACACCATCCCGAAATCGCTGCTCGAAGCCGCTTCCGATCTCGGCGCCAGACCGTTCACCAGCTTCCGCCGCGTCGTGCTGCCGAACTCGATGCCGGGGGTGCTGGCGGCGGCCCTCGTCGTCTTCGTGCCGACGGTTGGCGACTATGTGACCCCGGCGCTGGTCGGCGGCCCTGCCAGCACCATGATCGGCACGCTGATCCAGGCCCAGTTCGGCAAGGCCAATGACTGGCCATTCGGCGCAGCGCTCGCCGTCGCCGTCATGCTGGTCATCCTCGCCGTGGTGCTGGTCGTGCGTTTCGCCGACCGCAGGTTTGGCAGCCGGACATGAGCGCGGCGCGCATAGACGCAAAGAAAGGTGGGAGTTGGCTCGGCGCCTACGTGCTTGTCTATCTGGTATTTCTCTATTTGCCGGTATCGCTGATCCCGCTTTTCTCCTTCAACGATTCGATCCAGGCGGCGTTTCCGCTGCAAGGCTTCACGTTTGAATGGTACGCGACGCTGTTCGGCAATTCGGCGTTGTCCGGCGCTCTTGCCAACAGCCTCGTCATCGGCGCGATTGCCGCCACCGGCGCGACGCTTTGCGGCATCACCGTGTCCTATATGGACCTCTACGGCCGCTCGCCGCTTGCCCTCACGATCAGCGCCATCGCGCGGCTGCCGATCCTGATCCCCGGCGTCATCGTCGGTATCTCGCTGCTGATCCTGGTCAATCTCATCGGCTTCGGTCCGTCGCGCATCGCCATCGTCCTCGGCCACATTTTGGTGGCGCTGCCGACGACGGTGGTGATCATGAAAAGCCGCTTCGCCGCTATCCCGAAGACGATCCGCGAGGCCGCGCTCGATCTCGGCGCTTCCGACTGGACGACATTCAGGCGGGTCATGCTGCCGCTCAGCCTGCCCGCCATTGTGTCGGCGTTCATGTTGGCCTTCCTGACCTCCTTCGACGAGTTCATCGTCGCCTTCTTCCTGGCCGGCACCGAGCCGACGCTGCCGCTTTACATCTGGAGCCAGCTGCGATTCCCGAAGTCGCTGCCGACCGTCATGGCGCTGGGCACGGCAATCCTGGCCCTGTCCTTCGTCATCGCGGCAATGGCCGAAATCCTGCGCCATCGTGGGCTCGCCGCCGCTCAGCGGCCGGTGCCCGCCGACCTGTCCAAACCAGAAGAAACCGAAAGAGGAGAACTGCAATGGCATTCGACCTGAAATCGATAAATCGTAAGACAGTCCAAGCCGGATTGGCCGCCTTCGCGCTGGCGCTTTCGTCGACCGTCGCGTTTGCGGCCGACAAGCTGCAATATTTCACCTGGTCGGGCTACGAACTGCCCGACTTCAACAAGAGCTTCCTCGTCGCACACCCCGATGGCGTAGAAGCCTCGATGTTCGGCGACGACGATGATGCCTTCACCAAGGTCAAGGCCGGTTTCCGCCCTGATGTCGCGCATCCCTGCTACGACAAGGTGGCGCGCTGGAACAAGGAAGGCCTGCTGCAGCCGATCGACACCAAGCGCATCAAGAACTGGGATTCGATTTTTCCGGTCTTCAGGAACCTGCCCGACCTGCAGGCCGGCGACGGCAAGGTCTGGATGGTGCCGTGGGACTGGGGCAACACCTCGATCCTCTACCGCACCGATCTCGTGAAGAACCCGGAACCGAGCTGGAACTTGCTGTGGGACAAGCAATATGCCGGGCGCATGGCGACGATCGACGCCGTCCACGACACGCCCGTGGTGGCGGCCCTTCTCGCCGGCGTCAATCCATTCGACATGACGCCGGAACAGATGGACAAGGTGGCGGAAAAGCTGCGCGAGCAGCGCCCGCTGCTCTCTAACTACACCACCGACATGACCTCGGTCGAACAGGCACTGGCCAGCGGCCAGCTGGTCGCCGCCATGACCTGGAATGCGTCAGCCACCTCGCTCAAGAAGCAGGGCGTTCCGGTCGAGTTCATGAAGCCGAAGGAAGGAATGCTGACCTGGTCGTGCGGCTTCGTCATGCTCAAGGATGCCAAGAACGTCGATCTCGCCTATGACTTCATCAACAGCCGGCTGGAGACGGATTCGGGAAAATACCTGATCCAGGCTTATGGCTACGGCAGTTCGACCAGCTCGGCCTTCGCTGCGGTGCCGAAGGAAGAACTGGAGAAACTGCAGCTGCCGTCCGATCCGGAAGTGATGCTGAAGACCACCGTCTTCACCGGGCCGATGAAACAGAATGACGAACTCGCCAAGATGTTTGAGAAGGTCAAGGCAGGCGGCTGAGTCTCGCCTTCCCTTCTCCCCTTGTGGGAGAAGGTGGATTGGCGCGCAGCGCCAAGACGGTTGGGGGGTGCTGGCCGGAGCGCCGTTGGTGCCAAGCTGGAACACCCCTCATCCGACCGAGCTTCGCTCGGCCACCTTCTCCCACAGGGGGAGAAGGGAAAGCCGCCGTGCCGTAAACGAGGACGAACAGATGGACATACGAAACGAAACCGCTGAAAAGCCGAAGGACGACGCCGATGTGCGGGTCGGCCGGCGCGTGCGGGCGCTCAGGCTGGGACGCAATCTTTCGCTGGCCGAGCTTGCCGCCAAGGCCGGCGTTTCGATCGGTGCGCTCAGCCAGATCGAGCGCGGCCTGTCCTCGCTTCGCGTCAAGGTGATCTGGCCGCTTGCCGCCGCGCTCGACATCGAGCCGTCGGCGCTGATCGCCGACGGCAACGATGCCGGCAACGACCTCTATTGCGTGCGCGCCAACAGCCGTCGGCAAATCCCGGTGAAATCGGAAGGCATTGCCAAGGCGCTGCTGTCGCCGCCGGCCGCCACGCTCACCGGCATGCTGGTGACGGTGGAAGCCGGCGGCGGCACCGCCGAGGCCTATGCGCACGCCGGCCACGAATTCGGGTTCGTCATGGCGGGCGAGGTCGAGCTGGTGGTCGATTCCACCACCTATGGGCTGAAGGTCGGCGACAGCTTCGCCTTCAAGAGCACCTTGCTGCATGCCTTCCGCAATCCGGGCGTCGAGCGCTGCCAGATTCTCTGGGTCAACACGACCAAGCCGTCCGAGGTTCGCGATGGCGCCTGATCCTCTCGTCCGGCTGGATGCGGTGTCGAAAATGTTCCCCGGCGGCATCGTCGGTCTCGACACCATCGATCTCGACATTGCCCGCGGCGAGTTCCTGACGTTGCTCGGACCCTCCGGCTGCGGCAAGACCACCAGCCTGCGGGTGATCGCTGGTTTCGAAAGCCCGTCGAGCGGGCGGGTGCTGCTCGAAGGCCGTGACATCACGGCACTCAGGCCGTTTGACCGGCCGGTCAACACCGTGTTCCAGGACTATGCGCTGTTTCCGCACATGGACGTCGCCGAAAATGTCGGCTTCGGCCTGTCGCTGCGCAAGCTTTCCGGGGCAGAACAGGCAAAGCGCGTCGGCGAAGCGCTCGACATGGTTGGCCTTGCCGAAAAGCTCGGCGCCCGCGTGTCCGAATTGTCGGGCGGCCAGCGCCAGCGCGTCGCGCTTGCCCGTGCCATCGTCTGCGAACCGCGTGTGCTGTTGCTCGACGAGCCGCTATCGGCGCTCGACGCGCATCTGCGCGAACAGATGCAGGTCGAGCTGAAGCGGCTGCAGTCGCGGCTTGGCACCACTTTCGTCATGGTCACCCACGACCAGACCGAGGCGCTGTCGATCTCCGACCGCATCGTCGTCATGAACAAGGGCCGTATCGAGCAGATCGCACCGCCGGCAGCGCTCTACGACCGGCCCGCCACCAAATTCGTCGCCAGTTTCATCGGCACGATGAACCTGCTGCAGTCGCGCTTTGTCGGCCATGACGGCGATCGGTTGCATTTCAACGCCGGCGCCTTGCCGCTGGAAGCCACGTCGGAAACCGGCGAAGCACCGGGTGAAGGCGCGGTGCGAACCATCGGCGTGCGTCCGGAGGATCTTTTGGCAGCAACCGAAGCGGCGACCGGCACCGCGCCGGCGCGGGTGAGCAGCATCGTCTTTCACGGCCGCACCTTGCGCCTGCACGCCGAATTGGGGCAGGGGATACCGGTGGTTATCGACGCGCCACGCCGGGCGGAAGGTTTTCAATTCAGCGTCGGCGACGTGGCGCATATCAGCCTGCGCCGTGGCGCTAACTGCCCTATGCTACCCAGCTAATCTGTTCCCTATCTTTTCCAGAAAACCGGAGCATTACCCGATGAGCAATCATCTGAACTTCTTTATCGACGGAAAATGGGTCGCGCCCGTGGTGCCGGCAACGCTGGATGTGATCGACCCGTCTACTGAAGAGGCCTACACGAAAATCTCCGTCGGCTCGAAGGCCGATGTGGATCGCGCCGTGGCAGCGGCCAAGGCGGCCTTTCCGGCCTTTTCCCAAACCAGCAAGGCCGAGCGTCTGAAGCTGCTGAAGCGCATCCTCGAGGTCTACAACGAGCGCTACGAGGATATCGCGCAAGCTGTCTCCCAGGAGATGGGCGCGCCGATCACCTGGGCGCGCGAGGCGCAGGCCTGGGCAGGCAGGGCGCATATGGAATCCACCATCAAAGCGCTGGAGGATTACGAATTCAGCGAGAAGCGCGGCGGCACCATGGTGGTCAAGGAGCCGATCGGCGTCTGCGCGCTGATCACGCCATGGAACTGGCCGCTCAACCAGATCGTCTGCAAGGTGGCGCCGGCGATCGCCGCCGGCTGCACGGTCGTGCTGAAGCCTTCCGAGATCGCGCCGATCAGCGGCGTCATCTTTTCGGAAGTGATGGAGGCGGCAGGCACGCCGAAGGGGGTCTACAACATGGTCAACGGCACCGGTCCCGACGTCGGGCAGGTCATGGCCGGCCATCCCGATGTCGACATGGTTTCCTTCACTGGCTCGACCCGGGCCGGCATCATCGTCGCCAAGACGGCGGCCGAGACCGTCAAGCGCGTGGCGCAGGAGCTCGGCGGCAAATCGGCCAACATCGTGCTTCCCGACGCCGACTTCGAGGCGGCCGTGCGCCAGGGCGTCAACGCCTGTTTCGGCAATAGCGGCCAGTCGTGCGACGCGCCGACGCGCATGCTGGTGCCGGCGGCCCGCCACGACGAGGCGCTGACGATCGCCAAGAAAGCGGCCGAAGCGCACAAGGTCGGTGATCCGCGCTCGGAAGAGACCAAGCTCGGTCCGGTGGTCAGTAACATCCAGTTCGACAAGATCCAGCGGCTGATCGAGGCCGGCATCGCCGAGGGTGCTACGCTGGTCACCGGCGGTCCCGGCCGGCCGGAGCACCTCAACCGCGGCTACTATGTCAGGCCGACCGTCTTCGGTCACGTCACGCCGGGCATGACCATCGAGAAGGAGGAGATTTTTGGGCCGGTGCTTTCGGTCATCTCCTATGATGACGACGACGACGCGGTGAAGATCGCCAACGACACTGTTTATGGCCTCGCCGCCTATGTGCAATCCGGGGATATCGATCACGCGCGAAAAGTCGCCGGCCGCCTGCGCGCCGGACAGGTCTCGATCAACTATCCGGAGTGGGATACGTTCGCGCCCTTCGGCGGCTACAAGCAATCCGGCAACGGCCGCGAATATGCCGACTGGGCGATCCATGATTTCCTCGAGATCAAGGGCATCATCGGCTACGGCGCCTAGCGCATGACCCGAACAGCGCCGCGCGTTTAAGAAGGACGCGCGGCGCTGTAGCGTGGCCAATCCAAGCTATTCGGCGGCTTCGCGGACAGGGATCAGGCGCCGCTCGACCTGTTGGAGATGCAGGCGCATCGCCGCGGCCGCGCCGCCAAGGTCGCGTTCGGCGATCGCCTCGACGATCCGTTCATGGTCGGCAAAGCTGTGATGGTCCGCCGGAGGACGGGCGCCATCTGAACGAAGACGTCCCCAGACCACGGTTCGGCGCACCGCGTTCAGGACGTCGAACAGGCCGAGCAGCACATTGTTGCGGCTCGCCTGCGCAATCTGGCGGTGGAGCAGATTGTCGATGTTCTCATATTGCCGCCATGTGACGGCTTCCCGCGTCTGCACCAGCGATTGCCGCATCGATGCGATATCCGAAAGCGTGGCGTGCAGCGCCGCTTCGCGCGCAATCTCGGGCTCAATGATGAGACGCGCGCGCATCACGTCGGCCGGATTCGTGCGCCCGGCGATTTCCGAAATCCCAATCGTCTCCTCGACCGGTCCACTGCCGACGAAGGTGCCCCTGCCGACGTGACGCCAGATGCGGCCGTCTTTCTCGAGCACCGCCAGCGCCTTGCGCAGATCGCCGCGCGATACGCCGAGGCTCTCGGACAGTTCCCGCTCGGCAGGCAGCCGAGTCTCGCCGGCATGGTCCATCTGGGCAAGATAGGCCTGAAGCTGAACCAGGGCGGCGTGGCCGCCATTTCCGGGATCGTCCATCAATTTAACCAATTCGCATAGGATTTCCCTTTGTTGGTGTTAAAACGATTAGCGCAAACCGTCAACTGCCGAGTTTTCTGGGCGAACGTGTCCGACACGCCGCAGTTTCTCCTTGACCAATCCGGTCTGTGGCCTTAACCAATTAAGGTAATGGTTACAAGAAACGGGAGGAATGACAATGGCCAGCATGACCAGACGTACCATCCTTGCCACCGCTTTTGCCGCGGCCCTGGCATGGGCACTGCCCCTGTCGGCCGCAAATGCGGGCGACATGCGCATCGCATTCGGCGACCTTCCCGGTATAGAATCCATCCAGACACTCGCCGCGATAGAGCGCGCCAAGGAACGCGGCGTGAATGTCGAGCTCATCGTTCTCAATGACGAGGATCTGGCTGCCCAGGCCATTGTCGGCGGCCAGGCCGATGTCGGCATCGGCGCGCCCTATACTCTGATCCAGAAGGTGGGCGTGCCGATTCGCATCTTTGCGCAGATATCGACGCTGCGCTTCTTTCCCGTCGTCAACAGCGAATTCTACAAGGAATGGAAGGATCTCGACGGGCAGGAAGTCGCCGTTCAGGCGCGCGGCTCTGGCACCGAGGCCGTCATGCTCCTGATGGCGAAAAATCACGGCATCAAGCTCGGCAACATCAGCTATGTCCCGGGTTCCGAGGTTCGCCGCAATGCGCTGCTCCAGGGAACCATCAAGGCGTCGATCGTCGACGCCGCCAACAGGCGCGCGCTCGAGGCCGAAGCCCCCGGAAAGTTCATCGTCTTGCCGGTCGAGGATCTCGGCGCCTCGGACGAAGCGCTTTTCGCGACCGCAGACTATCTGAAGAACAACGCCGCCGACGTCGACATCCTGGTCGAGGAATTGATGAAGACCGCGCGCGAGATAACCGCGAACCCGGCGGTGGCGGTCGAGCTCCGCAACAAGTACAAATTGCTGCCGGATCTCGGCGCGGAAGCGGATAGCGAAATCACCGAATACTACAAGGAAACCGCGGAAGCCGGCAGCCTTGCGCTGAATGGCGGCGGCGCCGATGCGGCCGCAGACGACTTCGCCTTCTTCAGCCTTGCCGGCCAGATCGAAGGCGATCCCGCGAGCCTCAAGGTCGAGGACTTCTGGGATGTCTCGGCACTCGACCGCGCTGTCGCCAAGCTCGGCAAGAAATAGGCGGCCTGCCGGATGGCCGTAAGCATCAGAACCGACGGCGAGGCTGCCGGCCTCGCTCCCCTTTCCAATCGCAGCACCACGGGCGCATCGTGGGACCAGCCGATCCTGCTCAGGCTCGTGTCGATCGCCCTGTTCGCAGGAATTTGGGAGGTGGCCGGCCGCATTCCCGTCAGCTTCGCCTTCCCAACTTTTTCCGACACGATCGTCGCGTTTTTCGGATTGCTCGCCGATGGCAGCCTGGCAACTGCCTACCTCTCGACGCTGCAGCCGCTGGTGCTCGGCGTTGTCTTGTCGGCGTTCCTGGGTGTCGGTCTCGGCACGATCTGTGGTCTATGGCGCACCGGCGAATGGCTGCTAATCCCCGTGTTCATCGTGCTTCAGGCTGCACCCGTCGCCGCCTTCATTCCAATGGTCACCTTCGTCTACGGGATCGGCATGACCGCCAAGACGCTCGCCGTCATGATCCTGGCGCTGCCGGTCATCGTGCTCAACACCTACAAGGCCGTGCGCAACGTCAACGAGTCGTTGCTGGCCATGTGCCGATCGTTCATGGGCACACGCTGGCAGACCGTCGCCAAGATCATTCTTCCGGACGCCAGCCCGGTGATCTTTGCCGGCTTGCGCCTCGGCGTCGCTGCCGGGTTCGTCGGCGTGGTGCTCGCCGAGCTGCTGATCACCCCGACCGGCATCGGCGACCTCATCACCTTCCACCGCTCGCGCGCAGATTACGCCGAGATGTACGCAACAATTGCCTCGATCATCGCGCTTTCCACCCTGACGCTCGTCTTTCTGCAGTGGGTGGAAGTCCGTGTTTTCAGGCCCGAGAGTAGAGGTGCTTAACATGGGCGCGACCGCATTGCGAAATGGACCGTCACCGGTTCCCGCACCGATCGATTCAATCGTGGAAGTGAGAGGAATCTCCAAGACCTACGGCAATGTCGAGGCGTTGCGCGGCATCGATCTCGACTTTCCCAGGGGCAAGCTGACCAGCCTTCTCGGACCCAGCGGTTGCGGAAAGACGACGCTGTTGAAGATCATAGCCGGGCTGATACGGGCTGATGGCGGCACCGTCGCGATCAACGGCAAGCGCGTCAGCGCCCCAGGCCCCGAACGCGCTTTCGTGTTCCAGGACTTTGCGCTGATGCCTTGGGCGACCGTGACACGCAACGTGGCCTTCGGGCTGGAATTGCGCGGCACGAACAAGGCCGAGCGCGAGGACATCGCCCGCCACTATATCGCCGAGGTGGGGCTCGCCGGCTTCGAGGACAAATATCCGCACGAGCTGTCGGGCGGCATGCGCCAGCGCGTCGGCCTGGCGCGGGCTTTATCGGTCGATGCCGATGTCCTGCTGCTCGATGAGCCGTTTTCGGCGGTCGACGAGCAGAACCGGCGGAAGTTCCAGGAAGATCTGATCCGGCTGCGCACCAACCAGAACAAGACCTTCATCTTCGTGACGCATTCGATCGAGGAGGCGGTCTACATCTCCGACCGGATCGTGTTGCTGTCACCGAGGCCCGGTCGGGTTTCGCAGATCATCGAGCCGGAAATCGATCGCTCCGGCGATCCGGAGCGCATTCATCGCGACAGGCACTATCTCGATACGGTCGATGAGATCTGGCAGGGGCTGAAGCAATATGTGGAATGATCGGCCATGACCCTGTTTGGCTACCGTGTACCAATGATGGCATCCCTGCTCGTCTGGTGCGTCGTATGGGAAATCGTCGGCCGGCTGGACCTTGTCTTTCTGCTGCCGCCGTTTAGCGACGTGCTGGCAGCAGCCGTCGATCTGGTGCAGACCCCGTCCTGGCAGAGCGCGACGGTCACGACCCTTCGCGCCTTCGCCATGGGCATGGCCCTGTCGATCGTAGTCGGCGTGCCCCTGGGCATCCTGATGGGACGCGTCAAGATCGCCGACGATTTGCTCGGCATGTGGGTCAACATCTTCTCAAGCGCACCGCTCTCGGCCATCGTCCCGGTGCTGATGATCCTGTTCGGCTTCGGCGAGAAGACGATCGTTGCAGCGGTGTTCCTGTTTGCGATCTGGATCATCGTTCTCGACACACGCGCCGGGGTCCGCCACATATCGCCGTCACTGATCGAGATGGCGCGTTCCTATGGCGCCTCGCGCCCGGCGCTCTATACCAAGATCATCCTGTGGGCGGCACTCCCGGAGATCCTCGCCGGCATCCGCCTCGGCCTCATCCGCGGCGTCAAGGGCGTCGTCATCGGCCAGTTGCTCGTCGCCATCGTCGGCTACGGCGCGCTGTTCGAGACCTTCTCGCGAAATTTCCGCATGGCCGAATTCTGGGCCTTGACCATCATCCTTTTTGCCTTCGCCCTGCTGATCGCCGAACTGATCGAAAGGGCCGAAGCCAAAGTCGAATACTATGCAGGAGCAAGACAGTGAACATGCACGGCACGACCTCAAGCTACGTCATCGAACCGACCGCAATCCCAAGCATTCCGGTGGCGGGAACCGACAAGATGTTTCCGGTGCACCGCGTCTATTGCGTCGGGCGGAACTATGCCGCGCATGCCGTCGAGATGGGACACGACCCCAACAAGGAGCCACCGTTCTTCTTCCAGAAGAACCCCGACAACCTCAATGTTAGCGGAGAATTTCCATATCCTCCGGCCTCCAACGATGTCCATCACGAGATCGAAATGGTCGTTGCGCTCAAAAGCGGCGGCACGGACATCGCGGTCGAAAAGGCTCTGGACTGCGTATTCGGTTATGGCGTAGGTCTCGACATGACGCGGCGCGACCTGCAAGGTAAGGCGAAGGACATGGGTCGTCCTTGGGAGGTCGGCAAGGCCTTCGAGGCGTCGGCGCCATGCACGCCGTTGGTTCCGGCAAGCTCGATCGGCCATCCAACCCAGGGAGCGATTTGGCTGGACGTCAATGGCGAGCGAAAACAGACCGGCGACCTCAACCAGATGATTTGGAAAGTTCCGGAAATGATCAGTTATCTCTCAGGTCTTTTCACGCTGATGCCGGGGGACATCATCCTTTCCGGCACGCCGGCGGGCGTCGGGGCGGTTGTTCGCGGTGATGTTCTTCGCGGTCATATCGATGGCGTCGGCGACCTAGAGGTTCGCGTTGTCTGAAGCGTCGATCATTGAACGGCTTGCCGCCGGAGCGGATGATGCGCCGGCGATTTCGGCACCCGACAGGATCACGCTGACCCATGGCGGGCTGCGCCGCCTGATCTCCGAAACGGCGGCGCAACTGCATGCACTGGGCCTCGGCCGTGGCGACCGGATAGCCATCGTGCTGCCGAACGGGCCGGAGATGGCCACTGCCTTTGTCGCTGCGGCGGCGGCGGCATCCACGGCGCCGCTCAACCCGGCCTACCGGGCCGACGAGCTCGATTTTTATCTCTCCGACATCGGCGCCAACGCAATCCTGGTCGCCGAGGACGAAAGCGGCCCGGCGGTCGCGGTTGCCGAGCGTCTCGGCATAGCGGTGCTGAGGCTGGTCACGCGGGGTGACGCGCCAGCCGGCAGTTTTGAGATCGAGGGCAAACCGGTTGGTCCGCCTGTTTCGCGCGGCCTGGCTGAGGATGGCGACATCGCGTTGTTGCTGCACACTTCCGGCACCACGTCACGACCCAAACTGGTGCCGCTCAGCCATGCCAATCTCGCCGCCTCGGCCGCCCACATTGGCGCGACGCTCGGCCTGACGTCAGGTGATCGCTGCCTCAACATCATGCCGCTGTTCCACATTCATGGGCTGATCGCGGCGGTGCTGTCCTCGCTTGCCGCCGGCGGCAGCGTGTTCTGCACGCCGGGCTTCAACGCGCTGCGCTTCTTCCATTGGCTAAGCGAAGCGCGGCCGAGCTGGTACACGGCCGTGCCGACCATGCATCAGGCGATCCTGCCGCGTGCGGCGCGCAATGCCGAGGCGCTGGCGACAGCGCCTCTCCGCTTCATCCGTTCATCCTCGGCATCGCTGCCGCCGCAGGTGATGGCCGAGCTCGAGACTACCTTCGGCTGCCCGGTGATCGAATCCTACGGCATGACCGAGGCCGCGCACCAGATGGCCTCGAACCGGCTGCCGCCGGGCTTGCGCAAGCCGGGCAGCGTCGGCGCCGCCGCCGGACCGGAGGTGGCGGTGATGGCGCTGGACGGGCAATTGCTGAAGCCGGGTGAGACCGGCGAGATCGTCATTCGCGGGCCCAATGTCACCGCGGGCTACGAGAAGAACCCGGACGCCAATGCCACGGCCTTCGCGCATGGCTGGTTTCACACCGGCGACCAGGGCGTGCTCGACGACGACGGCTATCTGCGCGTCACCGGCCGGCTCAAGGAGATCATCAACCGCGGCGGCGAGAAGATCTCGCCGCTCGAGGTCGACGACGTGCTGATGGACCATCCGGCGGTGGCACAGGTCGTCACCTTCGCCACGCCACACGCTAAGCTCGGCGAGGAGGTCGCGGCTGCGATCGTGCTGCGCGAGGGCATGGCCGCGACCGAAGGCGAGATTCGCAGCTTTGCCGCGATGCGGCTCGCCGACTTCAAGGTGCCGCGCATTGTCCTGATCCTGGACGAAATCCCGAAGGGCGCGACGGGTAAGCTGCAGCGCATCGGTCTCGCGACCAAACTCGGTCTTGCCAAACCCGGTCTGGGATAATGATGCGGATCACCATTTTTGGCGCTGGCGCGATCGGCGGCTATCTCGCGGCCAAGCTTGCCATGGCCGGCCGGGTCGATCTGTCGATCGTGGCACGTGGCGCGCATCTCGATGCGATCAAGGCGAACGGGCTTCGCCTGATCGAGGACGGTCATGAATCCGTCGCCTCTGTCAGGGCCGCCGCGCAGGCGTCGGAACTAGGCGTGCAGGACTACGTCGTGCTGGCGCTCAAGGCCCATTCTCTCGCACCAGCGCTCGACCAGATCGCGCCGCTGCTGGGCGAGGGGACGGCCGTCGTCACCATGCAGAACGGCGTGCCGTGGTGGTATTTCCATAAGATCGGCGGGGCGCTCGAAGGCACGCGGCTGCAAGCGGTGGATCCCGGTGGGGTGATCTGGGACCGGCTTGGGCCGGATCGCGTCATCGGCTCGGTCGTCTATCCCGCTGCCGAGGTGGACGCGCCCGGCCTGGTCCGCCACATCGAGGGAAAACGCTTCTCGCTTGGCGAGCCCTCGGGCGAGAGGAGCGAACGTGTCACCCGGCTTGCCGAGGAGATGGTTGCGGCGGGCCTGCAGGTGCCCGTCCGCGACGACATCCGCGGCGAAATCTGGGTGAAGCTCTGGGGCAATCTCTCCTTCAACCCGATTTCCGCGCTGACCGGCAGCACGCTTGCGGCGATCGCTGCCGACGAGGCAACCCGCACGCTGGCTCGCACCATGATGCTGGAGGCGCAGGCGATCGGCGAAAGCCTCGGCGTCCGGTTCCCGATCTCGGTCGACCGCCGCATCAAGGGTGCCGGCGACGTCGGCGAGCACAAGACCTCGATGCTGCAGGATCTGGAGCGCGGCCGGCCGATGGAGATCGACGCACTGGTGACGGCGGTCCAGGAGCTTGGCCGGCTGGCCGGCCAGCCGACGCCCACCATCGACAGCGTGCTGGCGCTGGTGCGCCGCCTCGCCATCGAGCGTGGCTGCTATTCTCCCTTGTAGTTTGTTCCTGTTTTGTTCTAGTCTGTTCCCGCGGATAAAATACCGGACGGGATCAGCCATGAACGAGCTGCCTTCATTCGGAATCGGCAAAAACGGCCAGACTTTCTTCCGCTGGAACGAGCCAGACCAGCGGCGGAACGATCGGCTGTTTTTCGCCATTCTTTTGGACAGCACGATTGCCACGCCGCTGGCGCTGAAGGCGGCTGGTTGGCAGCGTGAGTTGGGCCTGCGCGGCAAGCTCATTGCGGCAGAGCAGTTGCATGTCTCGCTGGTTGGGCTCGGCGACCATGACGGATTGCCGATGTCCCTTGTGGACACTGCCTGCCGCGCCGGCGGGCTCGTTCAGACAGCATCGTTCGATGTTACCCTCGATCGCCTGTCGGCCTTCGGCGGTGGCGCACTGCTGCTGCGCGGCAGCGGCGGCAATCCAGCCTTGCAAACCTTTTGGCGCAGCCTCGGCGCTACGCTCTCCGATAGCCCGCTGAAGCCCTTCGTGGCGAATTCCTTCGAACCCCACGTTACCTTTCTGCGCGACAGGACGCAGGTCGCGAAGCTTGGCGAGCGAGCCATCGAACCGATTGGCTGGACGGTCCGCGACTTCGTCCTCATCCACAGTTTCCTGGGGCAGGGCCGGTATCAACTCTATGGGCGCTGGCAATTGAGCGACCAGGACGACGCCGTGGCCGCCATGTGAGAAGACGCCGTGTCAGATCGTCTTGACGTATTGCGCAAGCTGGTCGACCACGGTGCCCCAGCCATCGAAAAAGCCCATCTCCTCGTGGTTCGTTCGTGTCGCTTCATCCCTGTGGATGGCGGTCGCGGTGTAGCGCGTCGCCTTGCCTTCTGGCTGCAACGATATGACCGCTGTGATGAATGGGTCCCCTGACGGCCGATAGCCGGGTAGCAATGCATCGGTCCATACCAGCCGCTCGTTCGGCACGATGTCGAGATAGCAGCAATGACGGTCATTGACCTCCTTGCCATCGGGTGATTGCATGCGGGTCCTGAACAGGCCGCCGGGCCTGAGGTCTATCTCGCAATCGGTGACGATCCACGGCTTCGGTGTGAACCATTGCCGGACATGCTCGGGCTTGGTGTAGGCGGTCCAGAGCAGTTCTCGTGGCGCGTCGACGACGCGTTCGAGAACGAGGTCCAGTCTGGGGTCCGGTTTGAACAGCGGGGCCTGGCTCATATGTCTTTCTCCTTGAGTGTCATGACGTAGGCATCGAATCGGTCGAGGCGGCGCTCCCACATTGCACGCTGCTCGGCCAGCCAGTTTTCGGCGAGCCTCAGCGGCTCTGGCGCAAGCCGGTAGGTCCTGACGCGGCCGGTCTTTTGCGAGCGCACCAGCCCACAACCTTCCAGCACCTTGAGATGTTCGATGAAGGACGGCAGTGCCATGTCGAAGGGCTGGGCAAGCTCGCCGACCGAGGCGGGGCTTCTGTTCAGCCGCTCGACAACACGTCGACGTGTCGGATCGGCAAGCGCCCGGAAAATGCCGTCGATCGGCGGGGTGCTTACGGTCCGCGAGCTTGTTGCGACGATCATGTTTTTCTTGCGCCTCTGAGCATGGCCAAAGATGGTTTAGGAAAATACTTAGGAAAATTCCTTAGTATTGGCAAGCCCAAAACTTTGAAGATGCCGGCCTGGCCGCTGGCAAAGTCGCAAAAGCGGTTTTAGGGTGCCGCCGGATTCGAACACAGACCAGTCCGAGGATCACAATCTTGACGATCACCATGTACGGCATCACCAATTGCGACACGATCAAGAAGGCCCGCACCTGGCTGGAACGCCATGACGTCGCCTACCGGTTTCACGACTACCGGGTCGAAGGGCTCGACGCAAAGCGGCTGGATGGCTGGTCCAGCAAGGTCGGCTGGGAAATCCTGCTCAACAAGGCGAGCACGACGTTTCGCGAACTGTCGGACAAGGACAAGCTGAGCCTCGACGAGAACAAAGCCAAGGCGCTGATGCTGGCCAAGCCGACGATGATCAAGCGGCCGGTGCTGGAGCTCAGCGATCGCATCCTCGTCGGCTTCAAGCCTGATGTTTACCAGCAGGCGGTGGTTGGGAAATAGACGCGGTGCAGCGTGCGCGCCGCCTCAACCCTTTAGGCTGAGATAGTCAGCCAAAGCCACTGCGTTATTGTGCATATCGTCTTGGGCGCCGTAGAGCAGCGTCACCTGGCCGTTGTCGAGCAGGGCGCGCAACTGGCCAACCGCGTCGCCGTTCCTGTCGAGCTCGCCGCGATATCGCTGCTGGAATTCCATCCAGCGTGTCGGCTCGTGGCCGAACCATTTGCGCAATTCATCGCTAGGCGCGATGGTCTTGAGCCAGAGCGTCAGCGCGGCGTCTTCTTTGCGGACGCCGCGCGGCCATACGCGGTCTATGAGCACCCGTTGCCCATCGCTAGGCGAGGGCGGCTCGTAGATGCGCTTGACTTTGATATCGAGTTTCATTGCCAACTCCAGGGTTGACCGCCAAGACGGCTTGTTGGCGGCTCCTTAAGCCCACTCGCCCTTGCGCATGACCGGCACGCGGCTGCCGTCCTTGCCGACGCCGTCGATGTCGATCTTGTCCGAACCGATCATCCAGTCGATATGGATGAAGCTCTCGTTGCCGCCGCGCGCCGCGATCTCGTCCTGGCTGAGCGAGGCGCCGTCGACAAAGCACTTCGAATAGCACTGTCCCAATGCGATGTGGCAGGCGGCGTTCTCATCGAACAGCGTGTTGAAGAACAGCAGCCCGCTCGCCGAGATCGGCGAGGAATGCGGCACCAGCGCGACCTCGCCGAGACGGCGCGAGCCTTCATCGGTGTCGAGCACCTTCTTCAGCACGTCCTCGCCCTTCGAAGCCTTTGCCTCGACGATCCTGCCTTCCTCGAAACGCACCGAGATCTCATCGATCAACGTGCCTTGGTAGGACAGCGGCTTGGTGCTCGAAACATGGCCCTCGACGCGCTTGGCATGCGGTGTGGTGAAGACCTCCTCGGTCGGGATGTTCGGGTTGCAGGTGATGCCGTTCTTGGCGGTCGAAGCGCCGCCCATCCATTCATGACCGTCGGCCAGACCGACGGTCAGATCAGTGCCGGGTCCGGTGAAATGCAGCGCGTGGAAATTGTGGCCGTTCAGCCATGCGGTGCGGCCGCGAAGTGCGGCGTTATGCGCCATCCAGTTGCCGATCGGGTCGTCGACGTCGACCCGTGAGGCGGCAAAGATGGCGTCGGCGAGCTTGGCCACGGCGACGTCATCGGTATCATCCGGGAAAACCTGCTTAGCCCAGGCCTGATCAGGATAGGCGACGATGTTCCAGTTGATGTCGAAGCCGGTGATCTTTTCCAGCGCCGGCCGATAGGCCATCGAGTTCGCCTTGTTGGCGCGCGCCACTTTCACTGGATCCTGCGCCGACAGCAGCGACGGATCCTCGCCGCGCACGGCGAGCCGCGCCGCATTGTTGGCGAAGGCCTTCGCCATGCCCTCATAGAGCCAGCCGGCGGCGTGGTCGAAGCCGGCATCGGCGCCATGGCGGAAGCGCGCCAGCGTGATCTCATCGTCGTTGAAGATCGGCGTCACCAGGCCGGCGCCGGCCTTGTAGGCGTGCTCGACGATCCGCCGCGTCAAAGGCAGCGCTGCGATCGACGATGTCAGCACCAGATCCTGCCCCGGCTGCAATTGCAGCCCGACCTTGATGGCGACTTCGGCCAGCCTGTCGAGTTTCACCGGGTCGATCGTTGCGGAAACGCCGCGCGAATGTGTGGTCATGATCCTGCCTGTCGTGATGTGGTGTCTGGTTCCTACATAGATCGCCGTCGCGGCGCTTTCCACAGCGATTGCGACTACCACAGCGCCGCGCGTCCTGTCGGACGCGCAAAGGACGCTGTGGCACTTTGATCTTGCGCATGATCCTTTTCCAAAATCGATTCCGATTTTTGGGGTCATGCGCCAGGTTCAACCCACGCTGGCGAGCGAGCCGAATTGCGCCATGGTCGCCGCTATCTCTTCGCGGATCCAGATCTTGAAATCCCTGACCTTGCGGCTTTCGGTCTTGGTGGCTGAGGTCACCAGCCAGTAGCCCAACCCGCTCTCAGCGCGCACGCCGAACGGCGCGACCAGTCGGCCGTCGGCGAGAGCGTCAGCCGTCAGCAATTGCCAGGCGAGCATCACGCCATGGCCGGCGATCGCCGATTCCAGGCAAAGCATCGGGTCGGTGAAACGCGCGCCCTTGAGAAAGGTGACGGGCTTCGCCCCGGCCGCCTCGAACCAACTGTCCCAACTGATCATCGACCGTTCGTCGGTGATGGCGCAGGTCTGCGCCAGGTCTTGGATCGACTTCAATCTGGCAGCGATCGACGGTGCGCAGACCGGAAACACCTCCTGCGCCAGTAGCAGTTCCGCGCGGCCGCCCGGCCATTTGCCGTCGCCCATCCGGATGCCGATGTCGATGTCGGAATGGTCGAGATCGGCGATCCGGCCCGAGGCGTCGATGCGCAGCAGCACATTCGGATGGCGGGCGAAATGCCGCGATAGTCTCGGCAGAAGCCACTTCGACGCGAAAGCCGGTGCGACCGAAACCACCAGCGTGCATTCGGAGGCCTCGTCGGCGAGCGCCACGGCTTGGGCGAGTTCGCGAAAACCTGCCCCGAGGCGCGCGGTGAAGACGGTGCCGAATTCGGTCAGCACCAGACCGCTCGCCGTTCGTTCGAACAGCGTCTGGCCGAGTTGCTCTTCCGTTCGCTTGACCTGCTGGCTGACGGCGCTGGCGGACACGTTGAGTTCGCTCGCCGCAGCCGAAAGCGATCCCAGACGGGCGACGGTTTCCACGGCGCGCAAGCCGTTGAGGTGGACGCGGTTCAGCATGACCATACAGTTTTTCTAAACCGCCGCGATTGAAATCTCAATTGAAACGCGGGGCTGATTGGCAGATTTTAGCGAAACAAGCAGACCAGTGGAGGAAAATCCGATGAAGATTTTGTCATTGCTCAGGGTCTTTTCCGCTGCCGGCGCGCGGCAAAGCCGGTCGCCTGAAAGCGAGACCACCCGATGGGTGATTGATCCGCTGTCGCATCCTGTGCTCGACACCATGTCGGAGCGCGAGCTCGGCGACGTGCCGTTCCGGCTGACGGCCCGGCGCACTGCCTACGAGACGGCTACCGTGCAAGCAGGTTGCGGTTGAAGCTTCTGGAACGGTAGCAGCGGGCGGTCGCCCTCAGTTGCCGGCACGTGCGGGCAGAGGCTGGATGCTGGCGGCTGCGGCAATCCGTTCTGGCCCAACGCAAGCGGATTGTTTGACAGGCTCGTGCACCTATTGTGCACTGCAATGAAAGCCGTTTCGCCGTCTCCTTTGCGTCTCGCCTTTGCCGGCATGATTGGCTTGGCCGCTGCCATGGGCATCGGCCGCTTCGTCTACACACCGATCCTGCCCGGCATGATGGAGGAGCTTGGCCTGTCGCCGGCCGATGCCGGCTGGATCGCATCCGCTAACTATCTCGGCTATCTCATTGGTGCGCTTGCAGCCGTCGGCGGCTGGGCGCATGGTCGCGAGCGCCTGCTGATGCTGGCCGGTCTTGCCGCCACCGCGGTCCTCACCGGGCTGATGGGCCTGGCCGACACGATGGCGGCCTTTCTCGTCATCCGGTTTCTTGCCGGTCTGGCCAGCGCCTTCGTCTTGGTCTTCCTGTCCAGCATCGTTTTCGGCCATCTGGCCGCCGCCGGCCGAAACGACCTGCAGGCGCTGCATTTCGGCGGCGTCGGGCTCGGCATAGCGGCGTCCTCGGCGCTGATGGCTATCCTCGTCACCGAACATGCCGGCTGGGCAGCGGGCTGGTTCTGGTCCGCCGTATTCTCCGCCTGCGGCTTTGCCGTCGTGGCGTTGCTGGTCGGCAGCACTGCGACCACCAACGGCGCCGATGGTCGCGAACCGGCGCTGCCGAAGGACCGCTCGCTGATAAAGATCATCGTCGCCTATGGCCTGTTCGGCTTCGGCTATATCGTGACGGCGACGTTTCTGATCGCCATCGTCCGGCAGGGTGGCGGCGGTCGTGTGTTCGAAGCCATGGTCTGGATGGTCACTGGCCTGGCCGGGATTCCTTCGATCTGGCTCTGGCAGAAGATTGCCGCAAGGATCGGCCTGTATGCGGCTTATGCCTTCGGGTGCCTCGTCGAGGTGGTCGGCGTCACCGCGAGCGTCGCCATGGGCGGACACGTTGGGCCGTTGCTCGGCGGGTTTCTGCTTGGCGGGACTTTCATCGCCATCACCGCGCTCGGCCTGCAGACCGGAAGGCAGCTTGCCCCGCAAGCGCCACGCCGGACCTTGGCGTTGATGACGGCTTTTTTCGGCCTCGGTCAGATCGTCGGTCCGATCGTCGCCGGTCTGCTTGCGCAAGCCTCGGGCGACTTCTTCCTCGCATCGATCGTGGCCGCCGCCGTCCTGCTTGTCTCGGGCGCGATCACCTGGTCGGCTGCGCCAAAATCGCCATGATTGTGGGTTTGCTCGGGGATGGGCATCGGGCACGGGCATTTTCATTCCGACCGATGTGTGACCTTATGCCCGCTGAACAGCAACGCCGCTGATTTGCGCATCGACCGAGGATTTCCCCACAGTGTTTGTATCCTTCTTCCCGCAGCCGAAGCTTTTTTTCATCTCGGCGGCCGTCTGGAGCCTTCTGCTGGTTATCCTATGGTTTTTTGGCGGCGAGCACCTTGGCACGATGCTTGGGATGCCGCCGGTCGATCCGCAGGCCGCACCGGTCATCAGCCCAATAAGATTCCTGACACCGGCATTCCTCTGGTTCTACGGATATTTCTTCGCGGGTATGGGCGTATTCTACCTTTTTTGGGCGCTGTATGCCCCACACCGTTGGCAGAACTGGTCGATCCTTGGCTCTGCGTTGATTATTTTCGTCACTAATTTCATCGTGCAGATAAGTGTGGCGCTCAATGACTGGCGTGGCATGTTTTACGACATGGTGCAGAAGGCCCTGACCACGCCCGGCTCCGTTACGCCTGCCGAGCTTTACTACGGAGTATGGCAGTTCCTGTCGTTGGCCCTGGTCTATATGACCATTGCCGTCCTGAATGTCTTTTTCGTCAGGCACTATGTGTTTCGCTGGCGCACCGCGATGAACGACTATTTTACGGCTTATTGGCCAAGGCTGCGCCATATCGAAGGGGCGTCGCAGCGCGTTCAGGACGACACGATGCGCTTCTCGGGCACAATGCAGGGGCTCGGAGTGAACTTCATCGATTCCATCATGACTCTGATTGCATTTCTACCTTTGCTGGCATCCCTTTCTCTCCATGTTCCAACTCTCCCCATACTCGGAGCAATCCCCTATCCGCTGGTTATTGCAGCGATCGCGTGGTCGTTGTTTGGAACCGGCTTGTTGGCAGTCGTCGGCGTCAAGTTACCCGGGCTGGAATTTCGTAATCAGCGTGTTGAAGCCGCTCTGCGCAAGGAACTTGTCCTCGGTGAGGATGATACGGAACGAGCACAGCCACCAACGCTGGTCGAGCTTTTCAGAAATGTTCGAAAGAACTACTTCACGCTATACGCTCATTATGTCTACTTCGACATGGTACGCTATCTATATCTCCAGGTTGACAACGTTTTTGCCACGCTTATTCTTGTACCAACCTTGTCTCTTGGTAAGATAACCTTTGGAATTTTTCAGCAAATTGTCACCGCCTTTTCACAAGTCGCCAGTTCGTTCCAATATCTTGTGAATTCCTGGCCGACCATTGTCGAACTGATATCTATCTACAAGCGCCTGCGCGCCTTCGAGGCGACGCTTGAAGGGGCCCCGCTGCCCGAAATCGATCAGCATTATCTGGAGCGTGAGCGAGCCGGCTTGCGCCCTGAGGATCAGCCGGCAAGCTAGAGCGATTCATCGTTTCACGGAAACGCCGAACCGCTCTATCTCTTTGTTTTTGCACAATTCCGGACGGAAAACCGTTTCACACTTTTCCTGGAATTGCTCTAGGAGAGGCGGGCGGCGAGCGCTTCCGGCTCAGCCGCCCACCGACGCCTGCTTTTCGTGGCCGCGTTGGCGCGAAACATAGTCGCGATAGCTGATGCACTCGACATCGGGCCTGGTGCAGACCTCGCCGGCAAAGCGCTCCAGCGCATTCCAGTAGGCGCCGTCATTCATAAGCGTGAAATGAAAGCCGAGCTCCAGCGGAATGCGTTTTCCCTGGTATTGGGCGTCGAAGGCGGCGCGAAAGGCATCATAGGTCCGGTCGGCGAATTCGTCCGCCTTGCTCGGCCGCTCGAAGCCGCCGGAATGTCTGACATAGAGATTGTAGTCCATCGCGATAACCGGCCTTGAACGAGGCCCTTCCGGAATCTGCGGCAGCGAAAAGCGCATGATGCCATTGGCGGTCGTCGGCCGGACTGGGCCGCGCGAGACGCCGCTCGCGTCGAACAGGTAGCCCGCCCTTGGCAGCGCCTCGTAGAGCGCCTTGTTTGCCGACAGATAGGGCGCGCGAAAGCCGACCGCCTTGCGCGCGACTTCGCGCCAGCCCGCGGGTTCGGGGGCAATGCCGTTGATCGAATAGGCGCTTTCGAGAATGTGTGAGAAAGAGCCGAACTCGCTCAGCCAGTCGGCCTTGCTCCAGTCCTCGCCGTCGAAATGGCCGCAACCGTGGCTGCCGATGTCATGACCTTCCGAGGCGGCAAGGTTTATCTGCTCGAGCCGGTCAGCGACTTCCTGTTTCGAGGCGGCAAAGCCGATGTTGGATTTGCCTGCGGTCTTGCCGGGCGCCGTGTATTCCTTGCGCGTTTTCGGCGAGAGCAGGAAGACGCAGGACACGAAATAGGTGAAATGGGCGCCGGTGCGGGCTGCCAGCGCCTGGCTGCGCTTCCACTGCGGAATATCGCGAGCGCTGTCGAACGAAATGATGACGACCTGCTTCGGCTTTGTCGGCGCAGGCGCCGCGGGCGGATCGGCGACAGCAGTGCCCGCCGCAGCAAGCGACGCGATGGAAAACGCAACAACGCGGTACAAACGAGGCATCGACATCTGATCTGGATTTGAAGAGGGTTCGAGCACCGGCTATCGGCGAAATGTGGCGCGGGTGCGGTCGCCATTTACGTCGCCTGCCGGCGATTAGCCGATTTTCCTGTCGAACCCCTTCCATGCGGACAGAATTTCGCTAAAACGCGGGCTCATGTACGCCCCGGCCGGGGCAGGAATGGTTTTGATCCATGTCGGACGACAGTTTTATCCGCGAAGTCAACGAAGAGATGCGTCGCGATCAGGCGCATGCGCTATGGGACCGTTTTGGTCCTGCCTTGCTTGCGCTCGCGGTTCTGGTGGTGGTCGGCACCGCCGCCTTCGTCGGCTATCGCTATTGGGACGAGACCCGCGCCAATCGCTCGGGCGATGCCTTCTCGCAGGCGCTGAAGCTTGCCAATGAGGGCAAGAGCGACGAAGCGCTGACGGCCCTCGCTGCGCTGGAAAAGGATGGCTACGGCGCCTATCCGCTACTCGCCCGCATGCGCGCGGCAACCGTCAAGGCGGACAAGGGCGACGTCGCCGCCGCAGTCAAGGACTTCGACGAGGTCGCCGCCGACGCAGACATTCCATCGGGTCTTCGCGACATGGCGCGCCTCAGGGCAGCACTGCTGCTCGTCGACCAAGGTTCCTTCGCCGATGTCTCCAGCCGCGTCGAGGCTCTCACCGCCGACACCAACACGCTGCGCCATACGGCGCGCGAGGCGCTCGGCCTTGCCGCCTGGAAGGAAGGCAAGGCAGCGGACGCACTGAAACTGTTCGACCAGATCGCCTCGGATGACGGCGCCCCGCGCAACGCGCGCGAGCGGGCGACGTTGATGTCCGAGCTGATCCGCGGGTCGGGCAGCGCGTCGTAGTGCATGTTGCCCAAAAGCATGCCCTCGGGCTTGACCCAAGGGTGCGCAGCGGTTTTGGGGTCAACGACATGCACAATAGGTAGAGTCCGATGACATTCAAAGTCGCCATCATCGGCCGGCCTAACGTCGGCAAATCGACCCTTTTCAACCGTCTGGTGGGAAGGAAGCTGGCGCTTGTCGACGACACGCCGGGGGTCACCCGCGACCGTCGCGTCCATGCCGCCAAGCTCTACGATCTGCATTTCGACGTCATCGACACCGCCGGCTTCGAGGACGCTGCTGCTTCGACGCTGCCGGGCCGCATGCGCGCCCAGACCGAGATCGCCATACGCGAAGCCGACCTGATCTTTTTCACGATCGATGCCAAGTCCGGGCTGATGCCTGACGACAAGACCTTCGCCGAGATCGTGCGCAAATCCGGCAAGCCGGTTGTCGTCGTCGCCAACAAGGCCGAGGCGCGCGGCGCTCAGGGCGGCATGCTGGAGGCCTGGGAACTCGGCCTTGGCGAGCCCATCCCGGTCTCGGCCGAACACGGCCAGGGCCTGCCCGATTTGCGCGATGCGGTGATCGCAGCACTGGGCGAGGCGCGCGCCTTCGGCGAAGAAGAAGGGGATGCGGACGAGGAGACCGCCGCCAGCGAGGTGCTGATCGGCGAGGACATCACCGATCCGGATGCCGAGCCGAGCTATGACGATACCAAGCCGATGCGCATCGCCGTCGTCGGCCGCCCGAACGCCGGCAAGTCGACGCTGATCAACGCGCTGATCGGCGAGGAGCGGCTCTTGACCGGGCCGGAAGCCGGCATCACCCGTGATTCCATCTCCGTCGACTGGGACTGGCATGGCCGCCGCCTGAAACTGTTCGACACCGCCGGCATGCGCCGCAAGGCCAGGATCCACGAAAAGCTGGAAGTCATGTCGGTGCAGGACGGCTTGCGCGCCATCCGCTTTGCCGAGATCGTCATCATCGTGCTCGACGCCACCATTCCCTTCGAGAAGCAGGATCTGCAGATTGCCGACCTGATCATCCGCGAGGGCCGCGCGCCGGTGATCGCCTTCAACAAATGGGACATGATCGACCACCCCCAGGAACTCCTGGCGGAACTGCGCGAGAAGACCGAGCGGCTGTTGCCGCAGGCGCGGGGCATGCAGGCAGTGCCGGTCTCGGCCGAGACTGGGCGCGGCCTCGACAAGTTGATGGATGCCGTCATCAAGACGCACAGAGTGTGGAACAGCCGCGTCTCGACCGGCAAGCTCAACCGCTGGCTGGAAGGCATCCTGGCGCATCATCCGCCGCCCGCCGTGGCGGGGCGCCGGCTGAAGATCAAATATGTCACGCAGGCCAAGACGCGCCCGCCGGGCTTCGTCGTCTCCTGCTCACGGCCGGACGCGATGCCGCAATCCTATGTCCGCTATCTCTCGAACAGCCTGCGCGAAGCCTTCGACATGCCAGGCGTGCCGATCCGCATCGCCTTGCGCACCTCGGAAAATCCGTTCGCCAGCAGGGCGAAGAAACGCCGCTGAGCGTTTCTGCGGCCCTTTAAGCAGCGCTCCGCAGGCCGGCACGCGCTTGCGCGTTTTCGGGTAGCGATTCCAGCGCCGCCTGCAGCAGGATATCGGCAAGGCGTGCCGCCACCGGGTCCGGCTCGGCCTCCTTGCGATGCAGGAACAGCGCCATCTCAGGCAGTGCGGGCAGCCCCAAAACCTCCGGCGTCATTGCCCTGACAGTGGCCGGCAGACCGATATCGGTGCGGATCGTCAGTCCCAGCCCGGCGGCGACGGCCGGCGAAACCACGCCGGAACGGCGCTCGGCCTCGCCAACAGCCTTGTCTTCATTGCCTTCTTCCTGGTGCCGATCGCCATTCCGGAGCTTCTCGTCTTCTGGTCGTGGGCGGGCGTCTGGCTGGCTGCGGCTTTTTGCGCACTGATCGCCGGGCCGATCTTTCTTCGGCCCGAACATGGCCGCAAAAGCGCCTGACTTCGGATCGACAGGGAAGGTCGACAGGGAAAACACGATCCAACCTGTTAACGCACCATCAAGGTTAATGCATCATTGTGCCTCTCCAGTGGGGTCAGTTGCGTTTCTGGAGAGTTCCGTGCATCGACGTGTTTTGAAGCGGCTTGTCGCTGTCGCCGGTGAGAAGAAACGTTCACTTCTGTCTCCGTCCATTGTTGGTCTGTGCATTCGGGTCGGCTTTCCGAAGATCTCCATGCACCGACGTGTCTCGACGCCGGTTGCCGCCGTCGGTGAGAAAAGACGTTCACTCCTGTCTCCTCTGGTCATTGGGCTTGGCATCTGGGTCGGTTTTCCCAATGTCATTGCCTACCAGGACATGACGAGCCTGGTTTCCGGCCTCAAGGCGCCGAACGCCCGCTGGAACGCCTATGTCGAGAAATCCGTCGCCGGATCGGTCCATGCCGCCGAAATGCCTTTCCTCGATTCCGACAGCACCGGCTCGATCTCGGGTTCCGGCGTCCAGTTGCCCGGCATCGGCGCTGTGTCGTTTCGCGGCAAGGGCAGCGTAGCCAGCACGACGCCCGACGAGGACCGCGTCGTGCGTGCCAACAAAAGAGGCCGCATCATCATGGTCTCGCCGGTCGCGCCGCCGAAGAACTTCAATGCCGGCTCGATTTTCGAGCGCACCTCTTCGCTGCTTCGTCCGAGCATGGACAGCAGCCTGAAGATGGCCTTCGCCAAGCCCGAAATCAAAGGCAAGGAGATCCAGATCGCCGCCGCGTTCCACGCGCGCATCGACAAGAAGCCGGATCCCGGCGTGCCGGCCATGCTTGCCGCACTGGTCAATAACGACCGCCCCGACGTCTTGGCGACCGCCTACGCAGCGGCCGCGCCCGACTATGCGCAGGCGTCGCCCTTCGAGGCCTTGCTGCAGGACGAGAAACCCAACGATGGCCGCTTCATTCCGCCGGTGGCCAAGGGCGATCATTCGTGGATGCAAACTCCGCTGCCGGCGAGCGTCTTCTCCAAGCCGGAACAGACTTGCCTCGCCAACGGCATCTATTTCGAGGCGCGCGGTGAATCCGTGCGTGGCCAGGCTGCCGTCGCCCAGGTCATCCTCAATCGCGTTCGCAATCCGGCCTATCCGAACTCGATCTGCGGCGTCGTCTACCAGAACGACAAATGGTTCAACCGTTGCCAGTTTTCCTTCGCCTGCGACGGCAGGAAGAAGCGCATCCAGAGCCCCGCCCACTACAAGACCGCGCAGGATGTCGCCATGGCGGTCACTGCCGGCAAGATCTTCATCCCGGAAGTGGGATCATCGACCCATTACTACGCCAACTACGTCAACCCGGGTTGGGCGCGAACGATGAAAAAAATGACCAAGATCGGCCTGCACATCTTCTACCGCACCTATGGCGGCGGCTGGAGCTGAGCGCTCCGGCAAGGCCCCCGGCGCGGCCGATCGAAGACCCGTCGCCGGAGGGATTCGGTCGCGGCATGCCAACGACGGTATCGGGCACGATGTCGCACCCTGGCAAATCATTGATTTCAATAGGGAAAATACTTGGGGCTGAAGTTCCGCCCGTGGCTTGACGGGCGCGGACCCTCTAACTATGTTGCCGGCGACTTAAGAGCGGACGGACGGTGACGATCTGACCGGGCAAGGGGGTTGCGATGGCCGACAAGAATGGGCCAGACGGAACCGGAGAAACCGGCCGCGGCAAACAGCGTCAAGCCGACATCCGCGACGACGATCTTGAGCGCCGCCGGCGCGACCTTGAAGCATCGCTTGCGACAAGGCGGCCGAACCGGCTCGAGGGGAAAGACGACGCGAAAGCGGGCAGTGCGGCCGGATATGGCCAGGCGCTCAAGCTGTCCAGCGAGTTCATCGCCGGGATAGTGGTTGGTGCAGGTCTCGGCTGGATCATCGACCGTGTGGCGGGGACATCGCCATGGGGTCTGATCGTTTTTTTGCTGCTGGGTTTTGGCGCCGGCGTGCTCAACGTCCTGCGTTCCGCAGGGCTTATGGCGGAATTCGGACAGGGCGACAAAACGCGCGATCCGAAAGAATGAACTTGAGGCGCCGCTTGCCGGCGCAGTGAACAAAGACACTCAAGCCGCGTGCGGCTTTGATGGGGAATTAAAGTGGCTGCTGACAAGGTCGATCCGATCCACCAGTTCCATATCAACAAGCTGATTCCGATCGAGATCGGCGGCTACGACCTGTCCTTCACCAATTCGGCTCTTTTCATGGTCGCGACCGTCGCCGTTGCGTCGGCGTTCCTCTATCTCACCACCTCGAGCCGCAGCCTCGTTCCCGGCCGTCTTCAGTCGGTCTCGGAAATGGCCTACGAATTCGTCGGCAACATGCTGAGGGACGCAGCCGGAACGCAGGGCATGAAGTTCTTCCCCCTCGTGTTTTCGCTATTCATGTTCGTGCTCGTTGCCAATCTGCTCGGTCTTTTCCCATATTTCTTCACCGTCACCAGCCACATCATCGTCACCTTCGGCCTCGCTGCGCTGGTGATCGGAACGGTCGTCGTCTACGGCTTCATGAAGCACGGCCTTGGTTTCCTGAAATTGTTCGTGCCGCATGGCGTGCCGGTCTACCTGCTGCCGCTGGTGGTGCTGATCGAGGTGATTTCCTTCGTCTCGCGCCCGGTCAGCCTCTCGGTGCGTCTGTTCGCCAATATGCTGGCCGGCCACATCACGCTGAAGGTGTTCTCGGGTTTCGTGGTGAGCTTGAGCGCGCTTGGCACGCTTGGCATTGCCGGATCGGTCCTGCCGCTGGCGATGGCCGTGGCGCTGACGGCGCTGGAACTGCTGGTCGCCTTCCTGCAGGCCTATGTCTTTGCCGTGCTGACCTGCATGTATCTGAACGACGCCCTGCATCCCGGGCACTGACCCAGGCTGGCCAAGAGTTTCCGGCATTGCTGCCGGATGGAATTGCAACGGAATTTTAGATCCAAAGGAGTTGAACAAATGGAAGCAGAAGCAGCAAAGTACATCGGCGCCGGCATCGCATGCCTCGGCATGGGTGGCGCCGGTATTGGCCTCGGCAACATCTTCGGCAGTTATCTGGCGGGCGCGCTGCGCAACCCGTCGGCCGCGGATGGCCAGTTCGGCCGCCTGATCTTCGGCTTCGCCGTGACGGAAGCGCTGGGCATCTTCTCCCTTCTCATCGCGCTTCTGGCTCTGTTCGGCTGAGCCCCTGTTCGGCTAACATTGGGAATTGGACGGGCCGGCCGCAATCAGCGGCGGGCCTGATATCAGGGAATAGTCCATGTTCGTGACATCTGCCTTTGCGCAAGAGTCCGCGCCCGCCGTCGAAGGCGGCCATACCGGCACGGAAGGCGAAACGCATTCCGGCACCGGCGTGCCTGCCGAGGCGCACGGCATGTTCCCGCCATTCGATCCGGCGACATTCCCGTCGCAGCTTCTGTGGCTGGCGATCACCTTTGGGCTGTTCTATCTGTTCCTCAAGAAGGTGGTGATGCCGCGTGTCGGCGGCATCATCGATGTCCGCAACGACCGCATCACCCAGGACCTCGACCATGCCGCCAGGCTGAAGGGCGAGGCCGATGCCGCCGTTGCCGCCTATGAGCAGGAACTGGCGGAAGCCAAGACCAAGGCCAATGCGATCGGGCAGCAGGCCAACGATGCCGCCAAGGTGGAAGCCGAGGCCGCCCGCAAGAAGGTCGAGGCTGCCCTCGACAAAAAACTTGGCGAGGCCGAGGCCCGCATTTCGTCCATCAAGGCCAATGCCATGAAGGAAGTCGGCACGATCGCCGAGGACACCGCTTCGGCCATCGTCGAGGCGCTTGTCGGCGGCAAGGCCAGCAAGGCCGAGATCGCGGCAGCCGTCAAATCCGTGGCCCGGTGAGGAGCGCATCATGGACGCCACATCACTCGCGACGCTTTGGGCCACTGTTGCCCTCGTCATTTTTCTGGCCATTGCCGTCTACATCAAGGTGCCGGGGCTGATCGCCAAGGCGCTCGATGCCCGCGCCGACAAGATCAGCAACGAGCTTGAGGACGCGCGCCGGCTGCGCGAGGAGGCCCAGCAACTGCTCGGCCAATATCAGCGCAAGCGCAAGGAAGCCGAGCAGGAGGCCGCCGACATCGTCGCCGCCGCCAAGCGCGAGGCCGACATGCTGGCCGCCGAGGCGCACCAGAAGACCGAGGACTATGTCGCCCGGCGCACCGCGCTTGCCGAATTGAAGATCGGTCAGGCCGAGCGCGAGGCGATCGGTGAGGTGCGCGCCAGTGCCGTCGATATCGCCGTCGAAGCCGCACGCACGCTGCTCGCCGGCAAGATCGACGCCAAGGCCGGCGCCGACCTGTTCAAGGCCTCGCTTCAGGATGTTAAGTCTAAGCTGAATTAAGCGATTTCATCGAGAAGTTCATCGAAAGCCGCCTGGGAAACCTAGCGGCTTTTTTTGTGCGGGCGGGCGAGCGCGTAATCTCCCTCCTTGAGGGGGAGATGGCCGGCAGGCCAGAGGGGGTAGCCGCGCGTGAAGCGCCAGCCTTCTCTTCGCCCCAGATGGCGTCGCGCCAGCTGAAGCGACCCCCTCTGTCGCCTTTGGCGCCTCAAGGGGGGAGATTTGGCGCTGCCTCAATCCAGGCCGGCAAGGCCCTCTTCGTCGAGCACTTCGGTGCCGCCAAGCCGGAACGGTGCGAAGGACGCGCGGTGCAGCCGCGCCACCGGTCCATGCACCTCGATCGCCGTTCGGTGGCGGACGGTGGCATAGCCCATATGAGCCTCGAAACCGTAATGCGCGTGATGGCTGCCGCAGCCGCACATCATGCGGTCGCGCATCACCTTGGCGACGATCGAGGCGGCAGCAATCGACTGCGAGCGCTGGTCGCCCTTGATCAGCGCTCTGCCTTCGCAGGGCAGCCCGGGTGGCACGTCGCGGCCGTCGGCGAGGGCCAGCTTTGGTTGCACTGACAGCCCGACCAAAGCGCGGCGCATCGCCTCGAGGCTGGCCTTGAGAATATTGCTGCCATCGATGCCTTCCGCGCTGACCGAGGCCATCGACACACCAAGAGCGGAGCCAAGAATTTTCAGGAACAGCGCCTCGCGCTGTAGATGGCCGAGGCGCTTGGAATCATCGAGGCCATCGGGAATGTTGGCGGGATCGAGCACCACCGCTGCCGCGACGACCGGCCCGGCGAGCGGGCCGCGGCCAGCCTCGTCCATTCCCGCCACCGGCCACAGGCCTTCGGCCATCGCCTTCGTCTCGAAGGAGAAATCGGGTCTCTCGACGATTTCGAAGAGAAGCGGAGAATCAGAGCGCGCGCGAGCCATGTTGCGGCGAGGTTCGCATTGGCTCCGATTCTCCGCAAGCCCCTCCGGGTCGGGCGGGGCACCGGACCTAGAGGGCACCGTCTGCAAGCCCGGGGACAAGACAGGCCGGACGGGATCTCTTTATGTGCCGCCGGCGCCGGCGGCACATGATGTCTTCACAGCAACATCAGTTGCTCGGTTGCCTTGGCCGCGACGACGAACTGATCGGTCCTGAGCGACCGCCGCTCGGCGTTGAGGCCAAGCCGTTTGGCGGCGATCTCGAAGCGCCGGCCGATCTGCCAGGCATAGGGACCGGCGCCTTTCATGCGCTTGCCCCAATCCGAATCGTAATCCTTGCCGTCGCGCATCGAACGGATCAGCGACATGACGTGACGGTAGCGGTCCGGATAATGGCGCAGCAGCCAATCCTTGAAAATCGGCGCGACCTCCAACGGCAGGCGCAGCACGACATAACCGGCCTCGCGCGCTCCTGCTGCACGTGCCGAATCGAGGATGCGTTCCATCTCCTGATCGGTCAGGCCAGGGATGATCGGAGCGACCATGACCGAGGTCGGAATGCCGGCATCCGAAAGCTGCCTGATCGCCTCAAGCCGCTTGGTCGGCGTCGACGCACGTGGCTCCATCGTTCTGGCCAACATCCGGTCCAATGTCGTCACCGACAGCGCCACCTTGGCCAGCCCGCGTTCGGCCATGCGCGACAGAATGTCGATGTCGCGCGTCACCAGCGCGGATTTGGTGACGATGCCGACCGGGTGGCCGCGCGCCTCCAGAACTTCGAGGATCTCGCGCATGATCCGGTACTGCTTCTCGATCGGCTGGTAGGGATCGGTGTTGGTGCCGATGGCAATGGTGCGCGGCTGATAGCCGTCCTTCGACAGTTCCTTGTCGAGCAGCCGCGCCGCATCCGGCTTGGCGAACAGCTTCGATTCGAAATCCAGCCCTGGCGACAGGCCCATGAAGCTGTGCGTCGGCCGGGCAAAGCAATAGACGCAGCCATGCTCGCAGCCGCGATAGGGGTTGATCGAGCGGTCGAAGGAAATGTCGGGCGACTCGTTACGGGTGATGATGGTGCGCGGCTTCTCGACCTGCACCTCGGTCTTGAAGGGCGGCAGCTCCTCCAGCGAATTCCAGCCATCGTCGAACACATGCCGGCTGACCGGCTCGAACCGGCCGGACGGGTTGATGCCGGCGGACCGGCCGCGATTGCGGTCGGGGCGGACGCGGACGCCACTCTGCTCGATCATTGCATTGGCCATCTCGGCTCTTCCGGCCCCGAAGGCGGCAATGTCGGCACGTACGATCTGTTCCATCTTCGCCCTCTCCCAGGGACTGTCGGCTGGCTGTCGATTCGCTCTGTTCATGAAAATAATCCTATTTTGCCGATGAGAACAAATCAAGAACTTTTTTATGACGCGACGCAAAAACTGGCGTCGCGTTCGGCTTTCCGCTATTCGGCTAACGATGCTCAGCGTTCTCATCCAGACCCTGAATGACGAAGAGAGACTTGCCCGCACGCTCGCCTCGCTGATCGGCGGCGCGGTCGAGGGCGTGGTGCGCGATGTCGTCGTCTGCGACGGCGGCTCGACCGACCAGACGCACCGCGTTGCTGAACATGCCGGCTGCCTTTTTGTGGCGAGCGGCGGCGTTGCTGCCGGTATCAGGCAGGCAAAGGGCGACTGGCTGCTGCTGCTGGAGCCGGGCGCGCGGCTGGCGGAAGGCTGGATCGACGAGGTGGCCGCCCACACGGCCAGGCAAACCATGCCGGCGCGGTTCTCGAGGGCGCGCGGCAGCCGCGTGCCGTTCCTGTCGCGGGTCTTTTCGGGAAACCGGGCACTGGCCGAAGGGCTGGTGATCAGCAAGCGTCAGGCCGCGGCCTTGTCGAAAAACGCCCGCAGCGCCGAAGCCATCGCGCGCGGCCTTGCGACCAAGCGGCTCGACGCCGAGATCTGGGTGGCGCCGGCGAAATGAGGGGCCTTCCTCTGCCGTAGCTTGCTGGGTTAGGCGGCGCGCAAGCCGTGGGCGGAAAGCGGCTTGGTGGAAGCCGTATTGCAGCTACCCTCCTGGGAGGAATGCATACGCTTGTCGCCGTGCGGGAAACTCGCGATACTTGGCAACATTTCGGGGAGATTGCAGATGAATGTATCTATTCGTTCGTATCGCCTTGCTGGCAGCAGCTTGGTCAGTGCCGGCGATCGCGTCGGCGCAGGAGTCGTCCCTTTGGTCAGTTTATGAGAACACGCTCAAATCGGCCAAGTACATCGATCTGACCCATGCCTTCGAGCCGGTGCAGCCTGTATGGCCGGGCTTCGCCAATGCCAAGTTCCAACCGACTGTCGCCGGTCGGGACATCGAGGGCTACGTCAAGGCCGGCGAAGAGTTCACTTACGACAAGCATGGGTTCGTCGCTACCGCCTACGAGCTGACGACGGACCAATATGGCACGCAACTCGATCCGCCCTCCCACTGGAACCCACTCGGTGCAACGATCAGCGACCTGCCGGCCACTTATGCCGTGCGGCCGCTCGTCGTGATCGACATCAGCGGCAAGGTGCAGACTGACGAAGGCTATCACCTTCAGATCGCCGACATCGAAGAGTGGGAAAAGGAGCACGGCCGCATACCGGAAGGTTCGGTCGTCTTCGTGCGTTCGGATTGGTACAAGAAATGGTCCGATGCCGCCCGCTTCAACCAGAAGCCGTTTCCAGGCGTCAGTTTGGACGCGCTGAAGTTCCTGCATCTGGAGCGGAAGATTCTGTTTCATGGCCATGAGCCGCTCGACACCGACACCACGCCCAATCTCGAAGGCGAACATTGGCTGCTTCACAACGATTTCACCCAGGCAGAAGGCGTTGCAAACCTCGACAAGGTGCCGGAGGCCGGGGCGTTGGTTACAATCGGCTTTGCCAAGCCGCTCGGCGGGTCAGGCGGATATGCGCGTTACATCGCTATTGCACCCGCCGATTGGACGGAGGGTGTTTCGGTCACCGAAGCGCCCGGTGCGCCGCTTTCCCGGCAAACCGCGCCGCTCAAGCGCGACGAGAACGGCGTCTTCCGCCCGACGCCCTGATCGCTGGCGATATCCGGGCGGCCGGGCCATGGCGCGTCCCATTTCACGCGATTGTCGCGCAAGTCGCGACAATCGGTTCAGACGTTCAGCCCCTCCGGCGCTCGCGAAAACGTGACTTTCCCGGCGATAGCCATCGTAATCGTTAGCGCTATCGTGGCGTGGCGCCAGTTCTGCCACGGGAGGCAGCCATGCTCCGCCTATCTGCCGCCGTTCTGCTGACCCTGGCTTTCTGGCCGCTCATCGCTTCGGCCCAGGAACAGCCGCCGCCGTCGAGATGCGTTGCGATCGCGCAAGCGCTGCCGTCGGCCACCTATGCCAGCTTCACAGCGCCAAAGGCGCAGACGCCTATGCTGGCCGAGGCCTTCGTCGACGGCGACGTTACGATCACCTATGCCGGCCATTCGACCTACATCATCGAGACACCCGCCGGCGTCAGGATCGCCACCGACTTTTCCGGCGTCTACGGCGCTGACCCGCTGCCGCGCGTGGTGACCATGAACAAGGCCCACCGCACCCATTATTCGGACCATCCGGATCCCGCCATCGAATATGTGCTGCGCGGTTGGAATCCGGACGGCGGTCCGGCGCGCCACGCTCTTGTCGTGGATGACGTCTACATCCGCAACGTGCCGACGGATATCCGCAATGGCGGCGATCTCGGCAAGGACGGCAACTCCATCTTCATCTTCGAAGTGGCGGGGCTCTGCATCGGCCATCTCGGCCATCTGCACCACCGGCTGGAGGACGCGCATTATGGCGCCATTGGCCGGCTCGACGTCCTTATGGTGCCTATCGACGGCGGCATGACGCTGTCGCTCGACCGGATGACCGAAATCACCGCGCGGCTCTATTCATCGATGATCCTGCCGATGCATCGCCATTCGACCCCGATCAGTGAGTTCACAGGTAGGATGGGTGACGATTTCGCGGTGGAATTCCTCTCCGGCCGGTCGCTGACGGTCTCGCTGAAGACGCTGCCCGACCGGCCGACGATCATCATCCTCGAAGGGGTCTGATCGCTTCGTCTCGATCTTCTCCGCCGTGCGCAACCTCTTCTTTCCACTCGCTCAAAACACTCGCTGTCGTTTGGCTTCAGGGGGCAGAGTTAGCTGCCCCTCCACTCTGCGGGCCGATAGGACTAACGAGGGCAGCTTCCGGACGTGCCACTCTGGTTGTTGCGGTCATCGCGAAAATTGGTATCATGTTGGTATTATCGCTATGGGTCCCAGGCGTGACATTCCTCGAATTTTTTGCTGCTGCGCAGAGCAATGGAAGTGATGCGCCGGTCTATAGGCGCCTGCAGGCAGCCCTAGTCGACGCGATCGCCTCGGGCACCTTGAAACCGGGCGCCGTTCTTCCGCCCGAACGTGAGCTTGCCCTTGAACTTGGCATTTCGCGGGTTACCGTGCGTAGAGCGATGGCTGAACTTGTCCGCCAAGGTCTGATTACCCAGCGACATGGCAGCGGAACGTATGTTTCGGGGACGCGCGAGCGCGTCGTGCAAAGCTTGAGCCGACTTTATTCCTTCTCCGAAGACATGACCTCGCGCGGACGGTCGCCAGGCACGCTGTGGCTGGAGCGCGACCTTAGCGTGGCGAATGCCGACGAGGCGCGCCGGCTCGAAATGCCCAATGGCGGGTCTGTCGTTCGGATGTGCCGGCTGCGGCTGGCGGATAAAGAGCCCATTGCGTTGGAAACCTCATTGATTCCGGCTGCTATCCTGCCCGACCCGAAGCAGATCGAAGACTCCCTCTACCGGACATTGCGCGATCTTGGTCATGTTCCGGTCAAGGCCGTTCAGCGTTTCTCGGCGATCAACCTCGACGAAAAGAGCGCCCGCCTTCTCAACGCACCGACGGGCGCTGCAGCGCTCGACATCTACCGGATAACCCGGAGGGAGGATGGCGTCGTCGTTGAATCCAGTCGGTCGATTTTTCGCGGCGACGCCTACGATTTCGTTGCTGAGCTCGGGCTGGGCAGATGAAATATGGTAGCTGCCAGGCGATCCCGGCGCCATCAGCGAAGCCCTTCATGAAAATAAAACAGGTGCGCACTGATGTCCGGCCACGATTGAATCGGAACCGCGGCGGCCGTGGAGCAGCCAGCATTGCGTGCCATCAGAGATAAGACCAATTCATGACCAGTTATTTCCTTGGCATCGACGCGGGCTCGTCCGTAACCAAAGTCGCGGTATTCGACGAAAAAGGCCAACAGCTCGGCATGGGATTTCGTCGCATCCGTTTGCAAAGACCCTATCCGGGTTGGTCGGAACTCGATCCTGTCCTTGCATGGAACGCGGTGAGCGAGGCGATCCGTGCAGCTCTCGCCAACGCCGGTATCGTGGGAAACGATATTGCCGCCGTGGGTCTGTCGGCGGCCATGGTAGGGGCATGGCTGGTCGATTATACCGGCAGTGCCTTGCGTCCCGGCATCGTTTGGGAAGACAGCCGGGCGCAGGATTTGCTGGAACGGCGGGCGGCCGACGTGCCGGATTTCTATCAAAGGATCTTTCAGTCGGATGGCTGCGTATTGCAGCAGGGCTGCACGTTGCCGCTACTTGCTTGGCTGCGAACATATGAGCCAGATGTGCTGGGCAGGGCGGCACATGTCTTCGGCTATAAGGATTTCCTGCGCCTGAAACTGACCGGACGGGTAGCCACCGATCGCACGGAAGCTGCAGTGGCGCCAGGCAGCGCGCGACAGCGCGACCACAGCCCTGAAATGCTTGCATTGTTCGAAGTCGCCGACCTGGCGCACAAGCTGCCGCCAGCAGCAGATTCCGAAACCATAGGCGGCTTCGTCACGGCCACGGCAGCAGCCGCTACCGGCCTGAGGGAAGGCACGCCGGTGGCGATCGGCGCTGGCGATGTCCCGGCGACGGTCATTGGCGCGAGCGCACTCGAAAGCGGGATGGCGATGGCCGTTCTCGGTACGACCTGCATGGTCGGCATCGTCTCCGATCAGCCCGTGTTCACGCCACCCAACCTGGGCCTGCTTTTTACCCTGCCCGGCGAGAACTGGTTTCGCGCGATGGTCAACGTGGCCGGCACGCTCAACCTTGACTGGGCTATCGAAACGCTGTTGCCCGACCTAGCCGGGGAACCCGATCTCTACGCGCGGATGGAGGCGATGATCGCCCCGCTACCTATCGGCAATGAGGGCGTGACCTATTTGCCATATCTCAGCGAGAGCGGCATCATTGCGCCGGTGGTTGACCACGAGGCGCGTGCCGGTTTTTACGGTCTCGCACCCCGACACGGGCGGCCTCACATGATCCGGGCCGTCTATGAGGGTGTGACGCTGGCGATGCGCGATCTGTACCAAGGTCTGGAAGGCACCGGCGACAAAATCCTGCTGACCGGCGGCGGAGCGCGCAGCCTGATGTGGACCCAAATGATCGCCGACGCGCTCGGCATCACTGTTCTCGTCCCGGCCGGGACCGAATTTGGTGCCAGGGGAGCAGCTCTCCTCGCTGCGACAGCCATTGGACAGTTCGGTTCGATCCGCGAAGCGTCGAAGGCGACCCGGCAGATACAGCGCCGCCATGAGCCGGACGGTTCCGTGAAGCCGGCCTGGGACCGCGCCTTCGCTAATTATCGCGCCCGCCGCGACAGCAGCTTGCGCAGATAGCCGGAAAAGCTCTACAAAGTTGTTTCAGGTGGTACATACCACGAGAAATTCTGGTTTAACCTGTTCATGCCTTCAATCGTCGCCGCAGATCATGTGCCGCTTTATCAACGCATCGCGAGCTCGTTCGCGGCGCAGATAGCATCCGGTGCGCTGAAGGTCGGCGAAAGATTGCCGTCGGAGCGGCAGATGGCCGAGGAGCTCGGCGCGAGCCGAATGACGGCTCGCCAGGCGCTTAAGCTTCTCGAACGGCGCGGCTTGGTGGAGACGCGTACCGGCCGAGGCGCCTTTGTCGCCCATCCGCGCATCGAACAGCAGCTCAGTACTCTGAGCGGTTTTACCGAGGAGATGCATCGCGGCGGCCGCTTGGCTTCCAGCATCGTGCTGGATGCAGGCGTCGGCGCGGCGGATCGGGAAGCGGCGGCGGCGCTTGGCATTGCAGAGCATGCGCCGGTCCATCGCTTGGTTCGTGTGCGTCTGGCGGATGCCGAGCCCGTTGGCCTCGAGCGCACCGAAATCCCGGCGGCGCTGGCGCCGAAACTGCTGGAACGCGCGGATTTCAGCACGGATTCGCTCTATCGCGTGCTGCGAGAGGACTATGGCCTCTACCCGAGCGAAGCCGAGCAGAAGCTCTGGTCCGCGCATCCGGATGCGGCCAGTGCTGCCTCACTTGGTATTTCGCTGCAGAGTCCGGTTCTCTTTCTCACCCGCCGCACGCTCGACGCGACGGGCCGTCCGATCGAATACGTCCGGGCGGTCTATCGCGGCGACTGCTTCGTGATGCGCGTCAATCTGACGCTCGGAACAGACACATGACCAAAACGCCGACTGCTGCCGCTTATTTAGCCGACCTCACTACTCGTATCGGTCGTCTATACGACGACAATGCCGAAGCGATCGCGCTCGCCGCCGCCGCCGTCGAGCGCACGGCCAAGGCTGACGGGCTGGTCTATGTTTTTGGCACCGGCCATAGCCACACCATGGCCGAAGAGGCGCACTACCGGGCCGGTGGGCTGGCGCTGACCGTGCCGATCCTCGCCGCTACGACCATGGTGCATGAAGGTGCGGTCGCGGGCACTGTATTCGAGCGAATGTCGGGCATCGTCGCGCCCATATTCGCCCGCTATCCGATCGGGCCAAACGATGTGCTGATCGTCGTGTCTAACAGCGGCGTCAATACGGCCACCGTGGAGGCTGCGCTGATCGGCAAGACAATCGGAGCGACCGTTGTCGCGATCACCTCGGAAGCCTATTCGAAGGTTGCTGCCCAAGGGCGGACGCGGCTCGCCGACGTCGCCGACATCGTCCTTGACAATGGTGCGCCTCCTGGCGACGCCACCATCAACCTGCCGGGAAGCAAATTGCGTGTCGGCCCGGTGTCAACCTCGATTGGGGCAGCGCTGATGAACGCCGTGTTCGTCGAAGCAGCTGCGCGTCTGCAGTCGGCTGGTGGCGCCGCACCCATTTATCTCAGCGCCAATATGCCGGGCGCCAAGGAGGTCAACGAGGCGCTGGTTGATCGTTATCGACCGCGCAATCCGCATCTTTGAGAATTCCAGGACACAGGGATTCCGGACTCAACGGGAGTCTCGGAGCAACGGGAGGAATATGATAATGAGCCCTACGAGATTTCTGACGATCGCCGGCTTCGCCGCTACAGTTCTTGCCGGCACCGCCTATGCCGAGCCGGTCGACCTGACGGTCTGGCATATGGAGCAGCCGCCGCACCGCGTGCAGCGCATGAAGGAACTGCTCGACGAATTCAACGCCGCCCATCCCGACATCCAGGTCAAGCAGGAGCCGCAAAGCTGGGGTGAGGTCTACGCTAAGGCGCCGGCGGCCTTCGCCGCCGGAAACGGTCCGGACCTTCTCTTTACCATTCCCGATTTCACAACAGTCCTGAAAGGCATCGATGTGGTCGTGCCGGTCGACGATCTGGTCAAGGACCTCGACAGCAAGCATGGCTTCGTCGAGGCGACCCTCGCGCCCTATAAATACGACGACCATGTTTGGGCCGTGCCGGCCTACAACATGGCGATCTCGCTATGGTACCGCAACAGCGTGCTGAAAGCGGCAGGCGTCGAGGTGCCGAAGACCTGGAGCGAGTGGCAGGCGGCCGCCGAGAAGCTCAGCACCGATGGCAAATCCGGCATCGGTCTTCCGGCCAACAAGCAGCTCTATACGGACCAAACCGTCTATAGCTTCATGGTCAACAGCGGTGCCGGCGATCTCTACAATGACGACGGCTCGATTGCTTTCGACAAGCCGGAAACCGTCAAGGCTTACGATTTCTACAGCAAGCTTGCCAAGTTTTCGCCACCCGACAACAGCACGTGGACATGGGGGGAGGCGGAGGCATGCTTTGCAAACAGCAGCTGCGGCATGATCCTGCAGTTCGGTGTCATCAACACCTACGAAACGCAGGCCGAAGGTGACGCCGCCGATCTCGGCGTGGCGCCCGTTCCGCATGCCGACGAGCAGAGCGCGTCGGCGACCATCTCCTATTCGAACGCCATCATGCTGACGACAAAGGATGAGGCGAAGCAGAAAGCCGCCAAGGTGTTTCTCACATGGTTGCTTGAACCTGCAAATTACGGTCGCTTTCTCACAATGGAGCCAGGCCTGTTCCTGCCGGTGACTAATGACGGCGCCAAGGCGGAATCATTCTGGAGCGACAAGACCGTGACTAAATACAAGTCCCAGGTCGAAACCATGATTGCCAATTCGCAAACCGGCAAGCTCTTCGGCTTCACCACCGGCAAGGTGTTTCCGTCGATCGGCGCCATCTCGGCTCAGAATGTGATCGCCGAGACCTTGCAGCGCGTTGTTGTCGACGGTCAGAGCGCCGCCGATGCCGTCAAGGCCGGGCAGGCGCGGATGTCCGAAATCGCCGCCAAATAGCGGGCAAGCCGGGGAACGCTCATGAAGAACACGACGCTCGCTTTTGCGTTCGTTTCGCCGGCGCTCCTCTTTCTGCTGGCGGTTCTCGGCTGGCCGCTCGTTCAAGCCGCTATCCTGAGCTTTCAGGATGTCGGCGTGATCGGCTCTGAAGGCCACTTCATTGGGCTCGGCAACTATGCGACGATCCTCGGCGGCGCCGGCTTCTGGCGGGCGCTTGGCCGCAGTGTCGTCTGGGTGCTGTCCAACGCGGTGGTGCAGACTTTGTTGGCGCTGGCAGCGGCGCTTATCCTCAATCAGAAATTTCCCGGCGTCCGGATCGCACGCACCTGGATAATTCTCACATGGATTGTGCCGACCGTGGTCGTTGTCATCATCTGGCGGTGGTTGCTTTCCTCGTCGGGCGGCATGATCAACCCTCTGCTGATCCAGGCCGGCGTGATCGAGCGTCCGGTTGGTTTCTTCGCCACGCGCGAAGGCGCCATGACCACGCTGATCATGATCAATTCCTGGCGCTGGTTTCCATTCACCACACTGATGATGCTGGCTGGCCTGATGCGCATTCCTGGCGATCTCTACGAGGCGGCGCGGATTGATGGCGCTGGCACCTTCCAGCGTTTCAAGCGCATCACCTGGCCGTTGCTGCAACCGACGCTGATGGTGCTCGGCGTCATCGGCACGCTTCTGTCCTTCAACGTCTTCGATGTGATCTGGCTGCTCACCGCGGGTGGCCCGTCCAGCGCAACCCAGACATTGCCTGTGCTCATCTATGAAACCGCCTTCAAGGGCTATCGTTTGAGCGAAGCTGCAACGATTTCCGTTCTCACCAGCATCCTCCTGATGGGATTTGCCTTTTTGACGACACGAGCCATGACGGCGGCGGAGGCGGATCGATGAGGCGTACTTTCGGCCAGTCACTTTCGCTCTATGGCGGCGTTCTGGTCCTTGTTCTCGCGATCGGTCTGCCGTTCTGGTGGGTGTTGACCGGCTCCATCAAATTGCCGAAGGAAATCATCCAGCGTGTGCCCACGATGGTGCCGCACAGCTTTACCCTTCAACATTTCGAAAAGCTGCTGCAGGCTTCGGATTTCCCGATTTATCTGTTCAACAGCATGGTTGTGGCGCTGTTTTCCACGGCCTTCACGGTGTTGCTTGCCTTGCCTGCCGCCTATGCCTTTTTTCGCATGGAGTTTCCGGGCCGCAACGCGCTCTACAAGACGATCCTGCTCGCTTACGCTTTCCCTGGCGTGGTGGTGCTGATCCCGCTCTACGGCCTGTTCGCGAAGGTCGGGCTGATCGACAGCCCCGTGGCGCTGGTTATCGTCAACGTTGCCTTCGCATTGCCGTTCTCGATCTGGATGATGCGTTCATTCCTGGCGACCGTTCCGCGCGAGATCGAGGAGGCGGCGGTCGTCGATGGAGCACCCACCACCACCATTCTGATCAGGATCCTGATGCCGCTAATTGCGCCGGGCATCGCCAGCGTCGCAATCTTCGCGTTCATCTCGTCCTGGACGGAGTTCCTGTTCGCCTCGGTATTGATCGTGTCGGATGCCAGGCGCACCATTCCGGTCGGCTTTGCCGGCATCATTGGCCAGTATCAGATCGACTGGGGCCTCCTGCTTGCCGGCGCCACGGCAGCCATCATTCCGGTCGTCGCACTCTTCGCCCTTGTCGGCCGCTGGTTCGTCTCCGGCCTTACCGATGGCGCCGTGAAATAGGCTCGAGGGAAGAACTATGGCGGGTCTATCACTTCAGTCGGTCAAGAAGTGCTTTGGCGAAACGGAGGTTATCGGCGGTGTCGATCTTGACGTCGCCGATGGTGAGTTTGTCGTCTTTGTCGGCCCCTCCGGCTGCGGCAAATCAACGCTTCTGCGTATGATCGCCGGGCTGGAAAGAACGTCCGACGGGCGTATCCTGATTGGCGGGCGCGACGTCACCGACGAGGATCCAGCCAAGCGCGGTATAGCCATGGTATTCCAGACCTATGCGCTCTACCCGCACATGACTGTGGCCACCAACATGGGATTTCCGTTGGAGATGGCCAAACGCCCCAAGGAGGAGATCGACCGCAAGGTGGCGGAAGCGGCGAAGATACTGCA
The DNA here is from genome assembly GCF_003952585.1 of Mesorhizobium sp. M6A.T.Cr.TU.016.01.1.1. Lineage (NCBI taxonomy): Bacteria > Pseudomonadati > Pseudomonadota > Alphaproteobacteria > Hyphomicrobiales > Phyllobacteriaceae > Mesorhizobium > Mesorhizobium sp. M6A.T.Cr.TU.016.01.1.1. The sequence goes on along the minus strand of NZ_CP034452.1, from coordinate 641,628 downwards.
CCTGGAGGCCTATCTCGAGCGTAAGCCACGCGAGCTTTCCGGCGGCCAACGCCAACGCGTTGCCATCGGCCGCGCGATTGTGCGCCAGCCGGGCGTCTTCCTGTTCGATGAGCCGCTGTCGAACCTCGACGCCGAACTGCGTGTGCAGATGCGCATCGAGATCGCCCGGCTGCATCAGGAACTCGGCACGACCATGATCTATGTCACGCACGACCAGATCGAGGCAATGACGCTGGCCAGCCGTATCGTCGTGCTGCGCGCCGGTCGCATCGAGCAGGTCGGCGCCCCTCTGGAGCTTTATGAGAATCCCGACAACAGTTTCGTGGCAGGCTTCATCGGCTCACCACGGATGAATTTCGTCCCGGCCACGGTCATGGCTGTCGAAGACGGACGGGCTGTGGTCACGGCGCCGGAGGCCGGCCTCGTCGGCATGGCCGTTGCCACACGCGGCGCGCCGCCGAAACTGGGAACATCTGTCAGCCTCGGCATTCGCCCGGAGCATTTTGTGCCCGCCAAAGGCGCGACTGGGGCGCTTTCTGGCAAGATCTCCCTTGTCGAGCGCCTGGGCGGCGTCACCTACGGCCATGCTTTGCTCGCTAGCGGCTCGATGATCACCGTTGAAAGCCGTGACGCGGATCGTTTCGAAATCGGCAAAACGGAAATCTTCGGGTTCCAACGCGCGTTTCTGTTCGGCGCCGACGGCGTTCGATTGTAAGTGTCGGCTCTGGGTGAGTTGATGGGGCGAGCATCATTCCCCCAGAGAAATTGCGAGGTCTCCCTTTTATTGTGCATTGCACAAAATCTAGCCTAGGGTTACCATTCTTCCGTTGTGGGCGGATGGGCTTGGGTGACGCCGGAGCGGTGAGCGACCGACGCTTTGTCGACGCTGCCCTCATAGCTGAGGATACCGATGACCTTTTCAAGCCCTGACAAGTCCGGTGCTGCAAGCCTCGAGTCAATCGCTCGAAACGGCAGCCTGCTGCGCCGCATTGCCGTGCGGATTCCGACTTATCTGTCGGACCTTCGCGAGAATCCGGCATGGCTGCCGATGTTCATGCTGGCACGCACCATGCCGGCGCGGCGGCTGCATTGGCGTGGCGCAAAACCGGTTCGACCGGCGCAAAAAGCCCAGGAAACGATGTTCACCAGCGTCGATCGTGATGCGGCGGTGCGCGCGCTCCGCTCGGACGGCCTGTTTTCCGGGCTTGCCCTGCCGTCGTCGATCCACGAAGAGATCGCCAGCTTTGCGCAGCGCACGCCTTGCTTCGGCAATTTCGACCGTCGGCTGGAGTTCTTGCCGGCCGAGCATGCCGACGCCGAGAAGCACTTCGGCCGTCCCTTGCTCAGCGGGCACTTTTTCGAGCGGATCCTCGACTGTAATGCCGCGCTTACCGTGCAGCGCGACCCGCTGCTTCTCGACATCGCCGCCCATTATCTCGGCAGCCAGGCGAAGCTGATCACCACGCGCGTCTGGTGGAGCTTTCCGACGAGCTCCGTCTCCGACGCCGAGAAGAACCTGGCGTCGCTTGGCAAATACCACTTCGATCTCGACGATTGGCGGATGCTGAAATTCTTCTTCTATCTCAATCCGGTCGATACCGAGACCGGTCCGCATGTCTATGTCCGCGGCAGCCACAATCGCCGCATCCTCAAGCACCAGATGACGCTTCTCGTCGGCCATCCGGCGGAAGAGGTTCTAAAGGTCTACGGCGCGAAGAGCCCGATTACGCTGACCGGCGAGGCGGGTTCGGGCTTTGTCGAGGATCCCTTCGGCTTCCACATGGGCACCGTGCCGACGCGCAAACCGCGGCTGATGATGGAAGTCGGCTTCGGCGTTTCGCCGCCCTCACGGCGGCGGTTCCACGGTGAGCCCGTCATCCGCTGATCTTTGCCGCTGATTTTTGGGAAAGCCCAGAAGCAGCCTTTCCGGAACTTGGCCTAACTTGTCTTGGTGCCGCCGCGCCGCAGATGTTCGTCCAGGCGCGGCATGATCTCGACGAAGTTGCAGGGCATGTGCCGGTAGTCGAGCTGCGGCTTCAAAATGCCGTCCCAGGCGTCCTTGCAGGCGCCGGGCGAACCCGGTAGCACGAAGACGAAGGTCGCGTTGACGACGCCGCCGGTGGCACGGCTCTGGATCGTCGAAGTGCCGATCTTGTCGTAGGAAATGCGGTGGAACACTTCGGAAAAGCCGTCCATGCGCTTTTCGAAGATCGGCTCCAGCGCCTCCGGCGTCACGTCGCGGCCGGTAAAGCCGGTGCCGCCGGTGGTGATGACGACATCGATCGCTTCATCCTTCGACCAGCCCAGAACCTTGTCGCGAATTTTCTGGCGGTCGTCGGTGACGATGTCGCGGTCGGCCAGGACATGGCCGGCCTCCACGATGCGGTCGGCCAGCGTCTGGCCGGATTTGTCGTCGGCGAGGCCGCGGGTATCGGAAACGGTCAGCACCGCGATGCGCACGGGTATGAAGGAGCGGCTCTCGTCAATCCTGACCATGTGCGTCAGCCTCCGATGTCATGCTTCGCGTTGCGGCGACGAACCAGTCGGGATGGCGGCTGCGAATATCGACGGCCGCGCGCTTGGCCACATTGCCGGTCTCGAACAGCCCGAAGCAGGTCGCGCCGGAACCGGACATCCGGGCGAACCCCGCTCCGGCTTTGTTGAGCACAGAAAGCGCCTTGCCGATGGCGGGTTGGATCGCCCGTGCAGCGGGCTCGAGATCGTTACGCGTGATCTCCAGCCAATTGCGGATGCTGTGGAAGTCGAGGCTGCGCGGCAGCGGCGGCAATCCCTCATTGTCGCGATGGGAAAGCGCGTTGAACACCTCGGCCGTGGAGACGGCGATGCCGGGATTGACGAGGACCAGCCCGAGTGCGGGAAAGCCCGGCACGGCCGACAGCTCGTCACCAACACCGCGCGCTATCAGCGGTTTTGCCGTAAGGCACATGGGAACGTCGGCGCCCAGCGAGAGGCCGATCCGCGCCAGTTCGGCTTCGTCGAGGTCCAGTCTCCACGTCTCAGCCAGCCCGCGCAGCACCGTTGCGGCGTCGCTCGAGCCGCCGCCGACGCCGGATGCGACCGGCAGGTTCTTTTCGAGCCTGATGGCGACCGGCGGCGCATGTTGGAGACCGGCCCGCTTCCGCAGCGCGTCGCGCGCTTTGACGACCAGATTGCTGTCGTCGAGCGGGACCGCGGAGGCGTATCGGCCCGACACGGAAAACCCGTCGCTGTCGGCGAGCTCGATCTCGACCCTGTCGCCGAAGCGCGTGAACACCGCCAGGCTCTCGATCGTGTGATAGCCGTCGGCGCGCCTGCCGGTGACGTGCAGCGCGAGATTTATCTTGGCATGCGCATGCAATGCCCGGACGGTGATGCCGGAATCCACTGTGTCAGTCGCGAGCGGGATGATGTCAGTCCTTGGCCAGACGGTATTCGCCGGTCTTCGGGTCCTTGACCAGCGTGCCCATTGAGCCGTTGGTAGCCTGCTTTTCGGTGCGCCGTATCTTGGCCGTCACGCGCTCGGCTTCCCTGACAAAGGAGCGATAGCCGACATAGGCGACGACGCCAACGAGGACAAAGAAAATGATCTGCGGCATATCAAAACTCCTCCCTCGCAAGGCCGGCACAGGGGTCCGGTCGGGTCGTTTGACGCATCATGCTAGACGGTTTCACCAATTTTTCAAAGCCCGAAGCGAGCCCATAGCGCGCGCTCTTGCGCCGCATCGATCACGCCGCTTGCGGCAGCAGCGGCGATATCGGGCGCTGAAAAGCCCCCCTTGCTTGAGCCGAACCAGCCGAACCGGCCGAACAGGCCGCGTGGCGCCGTGATCAGCTTGAGCTGGGTTTTCGGCCCGAAACGGGTCTTCAGCACGCTGCGCATGTCGCCGAGCGCGTCGACAAGGCCGAGCTCCAGCCCTTTCTTGCCGGTCCAGAACAGACCAGTGAACAGGTCCGGGTCGTCCTTGAGCTTGGTGCCGCGCCGGTCCTTGACGAGGTCGATGAAGGTTTCGTGGACATCGAGCTGCAGCGCCTTCAGCCGCTCGATGTCTTCCTTTTTCTCGGGCTTGAACGGATCGAGCACCGCCTTGTTCTGGCCGGCGGTATGGACGCGGCGCTCGATGCCGATCTTCTTCATCAGCTCGGGAAAGCCGAACGAAGCCGACACCACGCCGATCGAACCGACGATGGAGGACGGATCGGCAAAGATCTCGTCGCCGGCGACCGCGATCATGTAGCCGCCCGACGCCGCCACGTCCTCGACGAAGACCAGAACCTTTTTGTTCTTTTCGGCCGCCAGGTCGCGGATACGTTTGAAGATGAGCCGCGATTGTACCGGCGAGCCGCCTGGCGAATTGATTGAAATGGCGACCGCGGGGGCTTCGAAGGAAAACGCCTTCTCGATAGGGCCGGCGGTGGACGCGAGCGAAAGACTCGGCCGGAACTGGCCGCCACCGGCCATGATGGTGCCGTGCAGCCGGATGACGGGAATGACGACGATGTCGGAGCGCCAGGATTTCGGCAGCAGGCGGTTGAGAAAGCGTTTCACGGGATCTCCGGTCAATGAGCCTGAAGGCATGTAGGGATTCGCCGGCCAACGGCAATGCCCGCGGACGCCGGCAGGTAAAAGGTCAGTCGCCGAACAGCGAAGCCAGTCCGTTGTTGATCATCTCGGTCCGCTCCGTTGGGCCGTCGCCCGACAGCGCATGCAGCATCAGCGGCGGGCGGATCGACAGTTTTCCGCGTGCCCCGAGTATCGCCCTGACGACGATGCGGATCGCCGCTGCCTCGGGGCGAGGGTGGACGGCCAGCATCTCGGCATCGCCGAAGCGGCCTGATATCGCATCGAGGATGGCGCCGAGCTGATCGGGCCTGGCAATCACGGCAAGACCGCCGCGCGGCCTGACCACAGCAGCCGCACTTCGGATCCAGCTGTCGAACAGCCCGTCCTCCATGACATGCGCCGCCTTTCTGAGCGGGTGGGGCGTGGCGCGATCCTCCGCGGCGTTGAAGGGCGGGTTCATGATGACGAAATCGAAGGAGTTGTCGGCAAGTCCGGCGGCGGTTCGCGCCTGGCCAGACAGCGCGACGTCTGCGGTGAGCACCGAGGCGCGGTCGTTGAGATGCGCATTGCCGGGGTGGGCAAGCGTCGTTGCAGCGAACGCCGCCATTTCCGGAGACCGTTCGATGAGCACGGCCTTGGCATCAGGACAGCGCGACAGCACCGCCAGGCCTGCGGCGCCAGCACCCGCGCCAAAATCGGCAAGGCGGCCGGCGAAGGAGGACGGCACGGCAGCCGCCAGCATCATGGCGTCCATGCCGGCGCGATGGCCGGCCTGTTTCGGCTGAACCAGCCAGAACCGTCCGCGATGGAAGGCATCGACCGTATGGGCCGGCGTATCCTGGACAAGGGTGGCGCGCGCTGCGGACATTATTTCTGGCGGATCTCGTTGGCGATGCCGGCATCCGTCAGGATGCGCCGCGCCGCATCGGCCTGATCGGCTTCGACCATGATGCGCCGGGGCAGGATGCCGATCGAGCCGTCGAGCACGCTCATGTTCTGGTCGGCGACGAAACAGCCGATGCCGGCATCGCGCATCAGCGATTCGACAAAGGAGATGATCACGGCATCGTTGGTGCGGATAAGCTCTATCATCGGACGAAACTCGCAGGTTGCAGCGTTTATGTAAATGTGGGTGGCTCCCGTCGCCATCTCGACCGCGCCAAATCGCCTCTTGCCGTGCCTGTGGGTACCGCCCTAGAGTCTGTGGCGGGATCAGGGTGCCGTCGTGCGCGTGACTTATAGACGGGAGTGTTTGTGGTGGGTGTCGTTCTCAACATCGAAAACGGGAAGCGGGAAGCTGCCTCGATCAAGGATCTCATCGACCTGACGGCGGCCGATATGGGGCGCGTCAACAAATTGATCCTGTCGAAGGCCGGTTCCGACGTCGAGATGATCCCGGAGATTGCCAACCACCTGATCTCTTCGGGCGGCAAGCGGCTGAGGCCGATGCTGACGCTCGCCTCCGCCCAGATGTTCGGCTATTCCGGCGAGGGTCACGTCAAGCTCGCCACATCGGTCGAGTTCATGCACACGGCCACGCTCCTCCACGACGACGTCGTCGACGAGAGCGGCATGCGGCGCGGCAAGAAGACCGCCCGCATGATCTGGGGCAACCAGGCAAGCGTGCTGGTCGGCGATTTCCTGCTTGGCCAGGCTTTCCGCATGATGGTCGATGTCGGCTCGCTGGAAGCGCTCGATATCCTGTCGAGTGCTGCCTCGATCATTGCCGAGGGCGAGGTGATGCAGCTCGCTGCCGCCAAGAACCTCGAAACCACCGAGGATGAGCATTTCGCCGTGATCAAGGCCAAGACGGCGGCGCTGTTCTCGGCGGCCGCCGAGGTCGGTCCGGTTATCGCCCAGGCGACGCGAAACGATCGCGCGGCACTGCGCTCCTATGGCATGAATCTCGGCCTTGCCTTCCAGCTGATCGACGATGCGCTGGATTATGGCGGCACCAGCAAGGATCTGGGCAAGAATGTCGGCGACGACTTCCGCGAGGGTAAGGTGACGCTACCGGTGATCCTCGCTTACCGGCGCGGCACCAAGGCCGAACGCACCTTCTGGAAGCGCGCCATCGAGGACAATGTCATCGACGACGCCGGGTTGGAAAAGGCGATCGGATTGATGACCCGTCACGGGGCGATCGCCGACACTATCGGGCGCGCCGGCCATTTCGGCGAGATCGCCCGCGACGCGCTGGCGCCGCTCGAAGCGACGCCGCAGAAATCGGCGCTGATCGACGTCATCGATTTCTGCATCAGCCGGGTGAACTGAGAGGCGCCGCTCCTCATCTTGGTTTCCCCGGAAGCACCATTGCGGCGAACAGGCTGACGGCGATGCCTGCCGCAGCGAGCCAGAAGGCGACCTGGATGCCGTCGGCAACAGCGATCTTCAAGGCATCACCGGCCAATCCGCCGACATGGCGGTTGGCGATCGCGATCAACACCGCCATGCCGATCGCGTTGCCGACATTGAGCATGGTGGAGGCCATTCCCGACGCGACGCCCTGTTCGTCGTGGGAAACACCCGAGGCGGCGGCGATCCACATGGCGGTCCAGACGATGCCTTGTCCGACGCCGGAGATGATCAGGCCGGGCACGAGGGATAGATAGAGGCTGTCTGCGGATGCGCCTGATACCATCAAGGCCGTCCCGATCGCGCCAATGACCATGCCGCCGACCAGCGTGGCGCGTGTCGAAAAACGCGTTGCCAGGCGTTCACCGAATTGCGTGCCGACCGCGATGGCGACCGATGGCACCAGGAACGCAAGGCCGGCCTGCAAGGCGGTGAAGCCATGCACGTTCTGCAGCAGCACGGTGAGGAAGTAGGGCAGGGCGCCGAAAGTCCCCATGAAGAGGAAGGTGATTGTCATGCCGGCGACCAGGCTGCGGTTGTGGAACAGGCGCAGCGGCATCAGCGGATCGGCGCTCTCCGCCTCTATCACCGCGAAGGCGATCAGGAAGAGTGCCGCCAGTGCGGCGCTGACGATGATCGCAGTCGACCCCCAGCCATATTCGGGGCCCTGAACCAGCGTGAAGACAAGCAGCGTCGCGCCGGTGGTGACGGTCAGCGCGCCCGGCAGATCGAAGCTGCGGTGCTCATGCCGCTTGCGGTCACGCGGAATGATGGCGAACGCCGCGATGATGGCGACCCCGGCCAAAAGCACGTTGACATAGAAGACCGAAGGCCAGCCGAAGGCGCTGGTGAGAAGGCCTCCCGCCAGCGAGCCGAGCGTGAGGCCGCTCGCTCCGGCGCCGCCCCAGACCGCGAGCGCCCGATTGCGTTCCGGCCCCTCGGCAAACAGCCGATTGATCAGCGACAGCGTGGCCGGGAACAGGAAGGCGGCGCCGATGCCTTGCACCGCACGGGCCGCGATGATCACTTCCGGCGACCAGGCGAGGCCGCCCACCAGGGACGAAAGCGCATAGAGCCAAAGCGCGAAGATGAAAACACGGCGCTGGCCGATCAGGTCGGCAGCCCGGCCGCCGAACAGCAGGAAGCCACCGGTGAACACGGTGTAGGCGCTGACCACCCATTGCAGGGTCTGGCCCGAAAAGCCCAACCCCGCGCCGATTTCCGGCAAAGCCACGAAGACGATGTTGAGGTCGAGTGCGATGATGAGCTGGGCGAAGGCAAGCAATGCCAGCGTGGCGCCGCGCTTCGCGCCGATCCCCCCTGCTGCCGCGGCGCCGAACGGCGCGCCTTGATCGAGTGAGCGCATGTCAAATCTCCATGTCGATGATTCTTTATCGATCGACAAAGAATTGAGTTTGCAATCCGAAGTCAAGCGGATTATTTGTTGATTGATAAAAAATGGAGGTCGCAATGGCGGGAAGGCCAAGGGAGTTCGATCGGGATCAGGCGCTGGAGAAGGCCCGCGACGCCTTCTGGACGCGCGGCTACGAAGGCACCTCGATGGCCGATCTCGTATCGGTGCTTGGTTTGGCCTCGCCGCGCATCTATGCCGCCTTCGGCTCGAAGGAGGACCTGTTTCGTGAAGCGGTCGTTCTCTACGAGACCAAAGAAGGAAGCTTCGCCACCCGCGCGCTTGCCGAGGAGCCAACCGCTCGGCGGTTTGTCGAGCGGTTGCTGCGTGATGCAATCGAAATCTACACGAGGCCGGATCTGCCGCAGGGCTGCATGGTCGTCACGGCCGCGACCAACTGTGCCGCCGAGAACGATCGCGTGCTTTATTGGCTGGCCGAACGTCGCCGAGCGCGCAATGCGCTGATTGTCGAGCGCCTGAGAAAGGGCGTTCGGGACGGGGAGCTCAAACCGGACACGGACCCGGAGGCCTTGGGCGATTACTACACCACGCTCTTGTTTGGTCTCTCGGTGCAGGCGCGCGACGGTGTGCCGAAAGAGCGGCTGCACGCTCTGATCACCGTGGCGATGCAGTCGCTGGACGCAAGACTTGTCCAAGAATCCTGAGTTTTATCAAGCGTGGGGGCGAAATCAGCACGGAATTTCCCGGCCAGCAGATCCTCAAGCAACTTCGAAACTGGGTGCTGTCGAGATCATGAAAACGACCACGCGCTCTTCAGCAGCGCCACCAACTGGCTCTGACGGCTAGTTCCGGTTTTCCGAAAGATTCGTTCGAGATAGGTGCGGGCCGACTTGACGGCGATGCCGATTTCGATGGCCGCTTCGTGCACCGAACGGCCGGCGGCAAGCGCGACGGCGAGCCGGGCCTCGGCCGGCGTCAGGTCGAACAGGCCTGAAAAGATATGGGGCGACGGAACAGTCGCGCAGAGGCTGACCTCGGTTGCCGAAACGAGAATATCCGCGCCCGAAAAGATATCATGCGCGGCGCGGCGCAACGGCAGCAGGTGGACGACTAGCGCGGGCCGCCCCTCCGTGCCCGGAACAGGGATGGACCGCACGATGCGGTTATCCCGGTTCTGCGCGATGGCCTGCTGGAAAAGCGCGTTTGCCGGTTCATCGGCAAGCGCGATGCCGCCATGGGCCGTGGGGAGGAAAACGTGGGCCATGTCTTCGAGGAGCGGATTGGCCGTCAGCACGCGGCCCGACCCGCTCATGACAGCGGCCGGCCGTCCAATTTCGCGCAGCGTCGATACGGCGGTCGTTGCTCGTTCCAGACCCAGGCGCCCGGCAATAACGCTAGCTCTCGCGAGGTGAGGGCGCAGTTCGTCCAGCCGATCGATCGCGGCCTGATCGTAGATCCCGTCCTTTAGCCAGCGCTGGAAGACAAAAAGCACAAGCTCTCCGCCAGGCATTGGGACGGATGTGCATACATGCGATCCAACGCCAAATGCCGTTGCGCTTTTGCGGACGGGGTCGCGCTCGATCTCCTCGCCGGTCATGAAATCATCGACCCGCACAAAGCTTGCTGGCTGTGTGCTGCACATGCGCTGCACACTTTCGGAAAACTTCCAGCTGTCCGCTTCCATGAACTCATCGAGCAAGGGCTGGACATGCGCTTCGGTGACGGCGCGGACCGGCGAGTGATCGCTGAATACAAAGATCGCGCCGCTTGCCGAGCGGGAGATCGCGCTTGCCGTTCCCAACACCTCCGGCCACAGCTCGGCCGCGAACGCCGCTTCGTAGATTAGATCGACAATGGCGAAGGCCTGCTCGTCCTGCGGCATTTCCAGCATCGGCATCTTCCTGGGCGAAGCAACGGCATCCATCTGCACGGTTCCACGCATCATTGCGTTGCGTAAACTTTCGACGCCCGCCGCTTACGGATCGCTTACGGCATCGGGTTGCCGGTGCCGCAGCAGGGCAAGCCGGCAGCCCTCCAGGCCGGCAAAGCGCGGTCGATGGTCGCAGTTGCGCGCCGTTCGGCATGCTTTGCTAATCGCATGACTCGATTGTGAATTCGGGCCGGGTTGAAGCGTGACCCCAAAAAGGCCATGCTTTGCCTGGAAAAGATCGAGTCTACGGCGATCCCGCTGACGCGGGCATGGCTTTGACTGAAAGGGATACGATGCGGCAAGGATGTGCGCGCTGGCTGACAGGGCTGGCAATTGTGACGGGCATGGCGATCTCTGGTCTGCCAGCCCTGGCCAAAGAGACCACCGAGCCGGTCAAGATCACATCCTTCTCGGGAGCCTATCTGGCCGCGCGGGTCGCTGAAGGCGACAATGATCTCGACAACGCCATCGCTTACTACAAGCAGGCGCTTGCCTTCGCACCCGACGATACCTCGTTGCAGCAAAGCCTGATGCTGTCGCTGATCGCTCAAGGGCGCTTCGAAGAATCCCTGGTCTATGCCGACAAGCTCAAGGCGGTTCCCGACGTCGAGCGGTTCTCGCGCCTGGCGCTGGCCGTCGGTTCCTTTCACAAGAAGGATTTCACCAAGGCAGAATACTGGCTCAAGCTTTCGCTTGAATCCGACCTCGACCGGCTGATCTCCGGCGTTATGACCGGTTGGGCCAAGCAGGGCGCCGGCGACGCCAGCGAGGCCATGGCCTCCATCGACAAGCTGCAGGGTCCGGACTGGTTCGGCCTCTTCAAATCCTTCCATCGCGCGCTGATTGCGGACGCATCTGGCTTGCCCGAAAAGGCGGATGCGATTTACGCCGCGACCCTCCAGGACACCGCGACCGGTAGCGCCGCACCCGAAACCTGGATGCGCAATGCGCAGGCCTATGCCTCTTTCCTCGCCCGCAAGGGCGACAAGGACAAGGCGCTGTCCGTGCTTGATCAGGCCGAGGCATTTGCATCCGGCAAGGTGGAGATATCAGCGCTTCGCGACAAGATCACCAAGGGCGAGAAGATCGAACCCTTCGTTGCCGGCCCGTCCGACGGCGCCTCGGAAATTCTGCTCGATCTCGCCACCGCGCTCAATCGCGGTGGCGGCGAGCCGTTCGTCCGCCTCTATCTGCAATATGCCCTGGCGCTGAAGCCCGACAGCGACGTGGCCCTTGTCCAGCTCGCCGCCGTTTCCGAGCAGCTGAAGGATGGCGAGGGCGCCATCGCCTTCTATCGCCGCATCCCGGCCAGCTCGCCACTGAAGGAGCTTTCGGAACTACAGCTCGGCCTCAACCTTGCCGATCTCGACCGCCATGACGAGGCCATCTCCCATCTGAAAGCCCTCGTCGAAGCGCATCCCAACGACATGCGCACCTATCAGGCGCTCGGTGGCGTCTATGCCTCGAAGGAGGACTTCCGCTCCGCGGCCGACCTCTTTGACAAGGCGGTGGCGGCGCTGCAGGCCCCGACCCGCGCCGACTGGAACATTTTCTACCAGCGCGGCATCGCCTATGAGCGGCTGAAGGAGTGGCCGAAGGCCGAGCCGAATTTCCGCAAGGCGCTGGAATTGTTCCCCGACCAACCGCAGGTTCTGAACTATCTCGGCTATTCCTGGGTGGACAAGAACATGAACCTCAAGGAAGGCCTTGAGATGATCCAGAAGGCCGTCGACCTCAGGCCGAGCGACGGCTACATCGTCGATTCGCTGGGCTGGGCCTATTTCCGCCTGGGCAGGTTTGATGACGCTGTTCGCGAAATGGAGCGTGCCGTGTCGCTGAAGCCGGAAGATCCGGTGCTGAACGATCACCTCGGTGATGCCTATTGGCGCGTCGGCCGCAGGCTGGAAGCCACCTTCCAGTGGAACCAGGCCCGCGACCTGAAGCCAGATCCCGACGTGCTCGCCGCCTTGCAGCAGAAACTGCTGAAGGGCCTGCCGCCGATCGAATCCAACACGGCGCAGGAAACCCCGAAGGTCAAGCCCGAACCGGCGCCCGCGCCGAAGGGCTGACCCGTTCGCCTTGACGCTTGGCGGGCGGCGCTCTAGAGCCTGATCCCGAACCGAAGGTCAGCGCAGCAAAAAGTTGCAGACTTTTCGGACAAGATCATGCGGCCTGATCCAACAGGTGCCGCATCCCGCCGCTCCGTCGAGGCCGCCGTGACTGTTGATATCCCAGCCCATATGCATCCCAGCCGCTCGTTCCAGGGGCTGATCCTGACCTTGCATAACTACTGGGCGGACTATGGCTGCGTCGTCCTCCAGCCCTATGACATGGAAGTCGGCGCCGGCACGTTCCATCCGGCGACGACGTTGCGTGCGCTGGGGCCAAAGCGCTGGAACGCCGCCTACGTGCAGCCTTCGCGACGGCCCAAGGACGGGCGCTACGGCGAGAACCCAAACCGGCTGCAGCACTACTACCAATACCAGGTGATCCTGAAGCCGAACCCGCCCAATCTGCAGGAGCTTTATCTCGGCTCGCTGGCGGCCATCGGCGTCGATCCGCTTCTGCATGACATCCGCTTCGTCGAGGACGACTGGGAAAGCCCGACGCTCGGCGCCTGGGGACTGGGCTGGGAGTGCTGGTGCGACGGCATGGAAGTGTCGCAGTTCACCTATTTCCAACAGGTCTGCGGCATCGAATGCGCGCCGGTGGCGGGCGAGCTTACCTACGGGCTGGAGCGGCTGGCCATGTATGTGCAGGGTGTCGACAATGTCTACGACCTCAACTTCAACGGCCGCGAGGGCGCCGACAAGGTTACCTATGGCGAGGTCTTCCTGCAGGCCGAGCAGGAATATTCGCGCCACAATTTCGAATTCGCCAACACGGCGATGCTGCTCCGGCATTTCGAGGACGCCGAAGCCGAGTGCAAGGCGCTGCTCGATGCCGGCGCGCCTTTCTCCCCCCTCGAGGGGGAGATGCCCGCGAAGCGGGCAGAGGGGGTTGCCTCAGAAGGCACCGCAAGTAGGACGTCGAGCACTGCCCGAGCGACCCCTCCCGGCCAGACTTTGTCTGGCCACCCTCCCCTCAAGGGGGAGGGGAACCACCGGATGGTGTTTCCCGCCTACGACCAGTGCATCAAGGCCAGCCACGTCTTCAACCTGCTCGACGCGCGTGGCGTGATTTCCGTCACCGAGCGGCAGAGCTATATCCTGCGGGTGCGCAATCTGGCGAAAGCCTGTGGCGAAGCGTTTTTGCTGACGCAGGCTGGCGGGCTGGCGGCTTAGCTCCAAAGGCTATTTGCGATTTCGACCGAAGCGCTGATTGGCAATACGCCTTGGCCGCTGGAACCAGCCATTGTCCGCAGCGCTTGCCTGACGCCAGGCATCGTGAACGTGCCATGAGCCTGCGCTGTGAAACAGGCGCTGAGCGCGAGGATCTGTAGGAATGTCGATGCCGTCTTCATGGTCGTTCAGCCAATAGTTCTCTGCCTGAGCGTGGGTCGCTTCAGCGCTGCGTTAGGTTCATGAAAATCTTTGACCCAAGGACGGACGATCCCGCTTCGGCCCGACAGGCAGCGGAATATTTTTGGAAATCGCTGGCAGAGGCCGCGATCTTGCAGGGAAGGGTGACAGCGGCCAGCCGAGTTGCTATGCCCCGCCCGACCGTTCTCCCGCATGAGCTGACCCTATGCCCGACCTGCTCCTAGAAATTCGCTCCGAGGAAATCCCCGCGCAGCCGCACGCCCGCAGCGCCGCAGGCGCGAGGACGTGCAAAAAAGGAAAAGGCATGCGGGGAGGGAAACTCTAATGCCGGATTTATTGCTTGAACTTCGCTCCGAGGAAATCCCCGCGCGCATGCAGCGCAAGGCGGCAGGCGACTTGCGGAAGATGCTGACTGACGGTCTGGTCGAGGCCGGGCTGACCTATGAGGCGGCGCGCGAATATTGGACGCCGCGCCGGTTGGCGCTCGACATTCGCGGCGTGACCGCGCGCTCGAAGGACATCAGCGAGGAGATCAAGGGCCCCTCGACCAAGGCGCCCGAACAGGCGGTCCAGGGTTTTCTGCGCAAGGCCGGTCTTTCCTCGATCGCCGAGGCGCATGTCCATGCCGACCCGAAGAAGGGCGATTTCTATGTCGCCCATATTGCGAAGCCGGGCAGGGCGGCAGAAGAAATCATCGCCGAGCTGGTGCCGGGCATCATCCGCGGCTTTCCATGGCCGAAATCGATGCGCTGGGGGCCTGCCTCGGCGAAACCCGGATCGTTGCGCTGGGTGCGGCCGCTGCAATCCATCCTCTGCACCTTCGGCCCGGAGACCGAAGAGCCGGTGGTGGTCGATTTCGAGATCGACGGCCTCCGCTCGGGTAACCTCACCTACGGCCACCGTTTTCATGCGCCGGGCGCGATCACCGTGCGCCGCTTCGACGACTATGCCGCAAAGCTGGAGGCAGCGAAGGTCGTGCTCGACGCCGACCGGCGCAAGGAGATCATCCTTGCCGACGCCAGGAATCTCGCCTTCGCCAACGGGCTCGACATGGTCGAGGACGATGGATTGCTCGAGGAAGTATCCGGCCTGGTCGAATGGCCGGTCGTGCTGATGGGCGAATTCGAGCAAGACTTTCTCGCCATTCCGGCCGAGGTGATCCGGCTGACCATCCGGGCCAACCAGAAGTGTTTTGTCACGCGGCCGCCGGGCGCCGGTGAAGAGCTTTCCAACCGCTTCATCCTCACCGCCAACATCGAAGCAAGCGACGGTGGCAAGGAGATCGCCTACGGCAACGGCAAGGTGGTGCGCGCCCGGCTGTCCGACGCGCTCTATTTCTGGAAGACCGATCAGGGCGACCTGCCTGACCTCGACCAGTTACAGGCATCGGCGGAAAAGTTCGGGCTCGATCTCAAAAAGCCGCTCGACCAGCGCATGGCCCGCCTCGACCATCTCGGCGTCACCTTCCACGCCAAGCTGGGCACGCAGGGTGAGCGGGTTGAGCGGATCAAGAGGCTGGCTGAAGAATTGGCGCCGCTCGTGGCGAGTTCGATCTCCCCCCTTGAGGGGGAGATGGCCGGCAGGCCAGAGGGGGTTGCCTCGCGTGAAGCGCCGGCATCCTCTGTCCGCGATAGGGCGTCGCGTCAGGACGAACCGACCCCCTCTATCGCCTTCGGCGACATCTCCCCCTCAAGGGGGGAGATTCCCGCGCTCGCACGCCGCGCCGCAGTGCTGACCAAGGCTGATTTGACAACCGAAGTAGTTGGCGAGTTCCCGGAATTGCAGGGTGCCATGGGCCGCAAATACGCGCTGCTGCAAGGCGAGCACTCTTCTGTCGCCGCCGCGATTGAGGAGCACTACAAGCCGCAGGGTCCATCAGATCGTGTGCCGACCGATCCGGTATCGGTGGCCGTAGCGCTCGCCGACAAGCTCGACACGCTTGTTGGATTCTGGGCGATCGACGAGAAGCCAACAGGGTCGAAAGACCCCTATGCTCTCCGCCGCGCGGCGCTGGGGGTGGTGAGGATTCTGGTCGAGAACGGTATCCGACTGGAGCTCACACCCATCTTCGGAAGCGCCTATGAGTGGGCGAACTATCTCGACAAGAATGCAGTTACAACTCTGGAAAGGAAGGCGGAACAAATCTACCGCTCCGACCTCCTCGCCTTCTTCCACGACCGCCTGAAGGTCTATCTGCGCGATCAGGGTGCGCGGCATGATCTGATCGACGCGGTCATCACGCCGCAGTCCGACGACCTCCTTCAAATCGTTCGCCGAGTCGAGGCGCTCGGCTCGTTCCTCGACACCGAGGACGGCAAGAACCTGCTTGCCGGCACCAAGCGCGCGGCCAATATCCTCGCCGCCGAGGAGAAGAAGAAAACAACGGTCGCCGACCGCGTCGAGCCGGCTCTATTCCGGGAATATGCTGAGAAAACGCTGTTTGCCGCGGTGAATCAGGCCGAGAAGGAAGCCGGCCAAGCGATACACAATGAAGACTTTTCCGCCGCCATGCTGGCGCTTAGCGCGTTGCGCGAACCGGTTGATTCATTCTTTGAACGCGTTCTCGTGAATGATGAGGATCAGGCCGTTCGAGCCAACCGTCTGGCACTGCTGGCGCGCATCCGGGCAGCGACTGACCAGGTCGCGGATTTCTCGAACATCGCCGGCTGAGGCTTGGAAATAATTTGTTCCAATAGCCGATTCGAGCCGGCTTACAGTCATATGACGATGATCTCTGCGTGGCACAAGGAGCATGTTCCCCAAACCCACGGAGGCTTCCATGAATTCCGCTCGCGACATCGAAGTGACAGAAGAAACGCCTGCCGAGACGCTTGAGTCGGCTTCCGAAACGACCCTCGACCAGGCCGCCACCACTGCAGTCGAAGCTGCCGACCTGTCGGACGAGGACAGTGACGACGACGAAAGCGAAGCGACGGTCGAGGAAGGCGCTGAAGACGACAAAGCTGCCACCCTCTCGGATGACGATGAGGAAGACGACGAAGACGAAGAAGATGACGACGAAGACGACAGCGTGAAGGCCGAGGCGCCGGACGCTGAGGAAGAGGAAGAAGAGGAAGAGTCGGACGCCTCCGACGACGCGGACGAAGAGGTCGCGGCCTAGGTTTTTTCAAGCGACGGAGTTTTACTCAGTGAACCGGGGCGGCGCGTGAGCGTCGTCCTGGCCTCGAGCGGCTATCTGGCTTGGTCGATCTCGGGAATGGGCGTCGGCTGTGGCGTTGCCGGCTCGCTGTTCGTTTTCCCTGCCTTTTTGTCGGATTTGGTGTCTGCACCAGGTGCTGCGGCAGCGGTGGTCGCGGCAGGTGCGGAACTTGGAGCCGGTGTTGCGAAGGCGTCGCCGACGATGCCGCCGCGAATGATCATCGGGCTTTGCATGAAATCATGCTTGGGCTGGCTCGGGATCGCAGCAACTTTTTCATAGGCGACATCGGGCACTGGTTCGCCGAGCGCCACGATCGACGGTGTCGAGGAACTCTCAGTCACTTTCACCGGTTCGGGCGCGCCGAGCCTGACGACGGACGGCGTCGAGGATGCTGCACCGAGAACGACGAAGGACGAAGCCTGTGCTCCGCCCGCCGCCAAAGTGAGACCAAGCGCTCCCAGGATACGCACCCAGACCATGATAGTTCCCCTTGCCCAACAAGCCGGCACCATACCGTCGGGGAATTGATGCGGGCTTGCGAGGAAAGATAGCATTTTAGCGATTGGTAATTCGCCAACGCCCGGACTTGCTCCGTAAACGTCACCGTATTACGCACCCACATCTGTGAGGTGATGAGAGTGGCTGAGATACTTGCCGCCGGTGAGGCGATGGAGCGGGCGCTGGCGCTGCTCGAAGGCGGCGATGTCGTCGCCATTCCGACGGAAACCGTCTACGGGCTGGCCGGCGACGCCACCAATGGCGTTGGCGTGGCGCGGATCTTCGAGGTCAAGGGCCGGCCACGCTTCAACCCGCTGATCGCCCATGTCGCCGATCTGGCGATGGCCGAGCGTATCGCGCTGTTCGATCCGCTGTCGAAAAGACTGGCGCAGACATTCTGGCCGGGACCGCTGACGCTGGTGCTGCCGCAGCGGCCGGGCAACGGCATTCATCCGCTGGTCACCGCCGGGTTGGATACGATCGCGCTGCGCATGCCGAAAGGCTTTGGCGGCGAGCTGATCGCCAGGCTCGGCCGTCCGCTTGCGGCGCCTAGCGCCAATTCTTCGGGAAGGATCAGTGCCACGACGGCCGAGGCAGTGGCGGCCGATCTCGGCTCAAAAATCAGGCTCGTGGTCGATGGCGGCGCAACGTCCGTTGGGCTCGAATCGACGATCGTCAAGGTCGAGGGCGGAAAGCTGCGGCTGCTGCGGCCGGGCGGCATTGCCGCCGAGGAGATCGAAGCGGCCGCCGGCGTGAAGCTGTCGCGCGGCGCGGCGGGCATCGAGGCTCCCGGCATGTTGGCCTCGCACTATGCGCCGGGCGCTGCGGTGCGGCTCAACGCCGAGACAATTGCCAAAGGCGAAGCCTTGCTGGCCTTCGGTGATCGCCGTGCCGAGGGTTGGCAGAATGCCGCCGCTTTGCGCAACCTGTCCGAGACCGGCGACCTGCGCGAGGCCGCAGCCAACCTCTTTGCCCACATGCAGGATCTCGATCGCAGCGGCGCCAGGACAATCGCCGTCGAGCCCATCCCATTCGATGGGCTAGGCGAGGCGATCAACGACCGGCTTTCGCGCGCCGCCGCCCCTCGTGACCAGGCCGCCCCGCGTGACAAGATCGATTGAGCACCATAGTTTCCATCCATGAACGACATATCCAGGGATATCGACCCCGCCCTCGTCGACCGCTTTGCGGCCATCGTCGGCGACAAATATGCGCTTCGCGACCAGCAGGATATCGCGCCTTACCTCACGGAGAGACGCGGCCTTTGGCATGGCAGGACGGCGCTGGTGCTGAGGCCCGGCAGCGTCGACGAGGTCAGCCGCATCATGCGGCTGGCGACCGAGACGGGCACGCCCATCGTGCCGCAGAGCGGTAATACCGGGCTGGTCGGCGCGCAGGTGCCAGACACATCCGGCCGCGAGATCGTGCTGTCGCTGTCGCGGCTGAACAGCATCCGCGAGATCGACGTGCTGTCCAACACGGTCACCGTCGAGGCCGGGGTCATCCTGCAGACGCTGCAGGAGGCGGCCGATGCCGCCGACCGGCTGTTTCCGCTGTCGCTTGCCGCGCAAGGCTCCTGCCAGATCGGCGGCAATCTCTCTTCCAATGCCGGCGGCACCGGCGTGCTTGCCTATGGCAATGCGCGTGAGCTCTGCCTCGGCGTCGAGGTGGTGCTGCCGACCGGCGAGGTGTTCGACGATCTGCGCAAGCTGAAAAAGGACAACACCGGCTACGATCTGAAGAACCTGTTTGTCGGTGCGGAAGGCACGCTCGGCATCATCACCGCTGCCGTGCTCAAGCTTTTCCCCAAGCCCAAGGGGCGCGAGGTGGCGTTTGCCGGCCTGTCCTCGCCCGAGGCGGCGCTGTCTCTGCTCAGCCTGGCGATGGATCGTGCCGGGGCCGCGCTCACTGCTTTCGAGCTAATCGGACAGAGGCCCTATGACTTCACGCTTCTGCACGCGCCAGGCGCCGTGCGGCCGCTGGCCGAGGATTGGCCGTGGTATGTGCTGATGCAGATCTCGTCGGGCCGCTCAGCGGAAGATGCAAGGGCCCTGATCGAGGAGGTGCTGTCGGAAGGTCTTGAACAGGAGATCGTCGGCGATGCGGTGATCGCGGCAAGTCTCGCCCAAGGCGATGCCTTCTGGAATTTCCGCGAGGTGCTGCCCGACGCACAGAAGCCCGAAGGCGCCTCGATCAAGCATGACATCTCGGTGCCGGTGGCGGCTATCCCGCAATTCATCGAAAAGGCGGCCGGCGTCGTGCAGTCGGTCAGCCCCGGTGCGCGCGAGGTCTGTTTCGGCCATATGGGCGACGGCAACCTCCACTACAATATTTCCCGGCCGGTCGGCGGCGATGATGAAGCGTTTCTTGCGCTCTACCATGCCATGAACAAGGCCGTGCACGATGTCGTGCGCGGCTTCCACGGCTCGATCTCGGCAGAGCACGGCATTGGCCAGCTGAAGCGGGATGAATTGATCGCGACGGCGCCGCCGATGGCGATCGAGCTGATGCGCAGGGTGAAGACGGCCTTCGATCCGGCCGGCATCATGAATCCCGGTAAGGTTATCTGATCCTTTCGATATCTTGTGCCTGGTCGTATTCCGATAACCATCCCTCCGAGATCAGCAAAATTTAACCGACTTTCTTAAGCGCAGCGATAAGAAGCCCGCGCTAATGTTTCCCCACAACGAGGCTGGAAAAACCGGCCCGGAGACCCGGAAAGACCGGCTCTCAGGAGAGACAGGAAAGGCACAATATGAACACTGGACTGAAGCCAGTCTGGGCCGGGCGCAACATGCGCCTCGACCCATTCCGCCTGCCGCAGGTAGTGAGCTACGCCACGCGCGACGACTATGGCGACGTTACCTTCACCATCGACCACCGTGGCGCCGTCATTCGCCGCATGCTGGAGATGAGCGGCGTGCCGGCAATCATCGCTCTGCCCGCCAACGCGTTTCGCGGCGTGGCCGCCCGCGCGATGGAGGACCCGGATGGCAATGTCACAGTGACCTTGGAGCTTCTGCACAATGATCCGATGCTGTCGGTGCCGTTGCTTGTTGCCGACGATCTCGAGGATGTCGCCGCCGACTGGCGCGCCTGGGCCGACGCTTACCGTCTGCCGATGCTTCTGATCGAATCCGACGGCGTCGCCCGCACGCTGGAGGAATCGCTAGGCGCTGCCATCAAGACATTGCCGGCGCAGGACCGTCGCAAGGGTCGGATCTCGAACACGCGCCGCCCGCGCTTCCTCGCGCGCCGCCGCGCCGGCGATCTCGGCCTCAGGCTGGTCATCGGCGGCCAGGAAATCATTTCGCGCGACGAATAGTGCATCTGCGGCTCTCCCTTCTCCCCTTGTGAGGGCTTTGCACGGGGAGCGAAGTGGATTTCGGTGGTCAGTGAGGGCCTTTTTGAAGGCCGGCAGAGCGGTTTTCCGCGGCCCTTGCGGGGCCTTTGTCAGTTTAGGCAGCCATCCTGCCGGATTGTGGACGCACTCCTCCCTCATGTCCGCCTCTCATCGGGTGGATAGAGGACGCCAATCATGGTGCGCAGATTGTAAGCGCAGGCGGCCAGTATGCACTGCGTGCGGTTGGTGGCGAGGTTGAAGAAGCGCAGGCGTCGCATGCCGTAACGCTCCTTGAACACGGCGAAAGGCCGCTCCACTGCCGCCCGCACCTTGGCGATCAGCCGGTTGCGCAGCTTGTGGCGCGGCGGCAACTCGGGGTGATGCTTGTTGGGCCGCCGCATCAGCCGGTCCTTAATGTTGGCGGCGGCGAGCCGGGCATGGCGGGCGTGGGTGTAATAGGCTTGATCGCCATAGGCCGCCTTCTCGTCGCCGCAGATCAACTGGTCGGCCGGCTCGGTGTCGGTGACCGAGGCGTCGCTCGCCTCGACACGCCGGATCAAGGTGTGCTCCTGGTCGACGCCGATGTGCATCTTGTAGCCGAAGGTGCTCTTCTTGCCCTTCTTGCCCCAACGCGCATCCTTGTCGGCCGACGGCTTGACCGGACCTTGGTGGCCCTTTTTCGGCTGCTTGGGCGGACGGCCACGAGCCTGCAGGAACGTGGCATCGACCAAGGTGCCGCGCTTGACGATCAGGCCCTTCTCCTCCAGCTGACGGTTGATCTCCTCAAAGACCTTGTCGATCAGTCGCTCACGCGTCAGCTCCTCGCGGAAGCGCCACAGTGTCGAATGGTCGGGCGTGCGGTCCGAAAGGCTGAAACCGGCAAAGCGGCGGAACGACAATCGGTCCCGGATCTGCGCCTCAAGCGCCGGATCGCTCAGCCCATGCCACATGCCCAGCAAAAGACAGCGCACCAGCGGTTCCGCCGGATAGCTGGTGTTGCCCGAGCCAGGACCGCTGCGCTGACCCAGCAATGTTCGGATCGGCGCCCAGTCCAGTTCCTTCGATACTAGGTCGAAAATCGTCTCATCCGACGCCGCCAGACCGTCCGCCAGACTCAACTGACCCAAAACACGATCCGCCATCCCGAATCTCCCTGCTCCAACCTTCACCACAGAATCACCGTTCGGCTTCTGTGCAAAGGTCTCACAGGGGGAGAAGGTGGCCGAGCGAAGCTCGGTCGGATGAGGGGTGTTCCAGGGAACGCGAACGCCTCATTCCTTCCAACACCCCTCAACCGTCTCGGCGCTGCGCGCCGATCCACCTTCTCCCACAAGGGGAGAAGGGAACAGGCTCCCTAAACCAGCGGCTTCAGCGCCACCCACACAGCGCCGCCGATCAGGCCAAGGAAGACCAGCCAGCCGACCTGGTTGTTCGACCTGAACAGAAGCATGCACTGGTCCGGATCGTCGATGTCCAGCATGGCGATCTGCCTCGTCATATGGGCGCCGGCGGCGACCAGCCCAGCCAGCGCCGGCACTGGCGCCTGTGCCGACGCGAAGGCGATGGCGAAGCAGACCAGCGCCCCGCCATAGAGCCCGACGAGCCAGGCCTTGGTGTTGTCGCCGAACAGGCGTGCGGTCGAGCGCACGCCGACGATGGCGTCGTCTTCTTTGTCCTGATGCGCATAGATCGTGTCGTAGCCGATCACCCACAGGATGGAGCCGATATAGAGCATGACGGCCGGGCCATCGAGATCGCCGAACTCGACCGCCCATCCCATCAGCGCACCCCAGGAAAAGGCAAGGCCGAGAACCAGTTGCGGCCAATTGGTAAATCGCTTCATGAATGGATAAACAGCAACGATGGCAAGCGAGCAGATGCCGAGCAGGATGGCGAAGCTGTTGAATTGCAAAAGCACAGCGAGGCCGGCCAATGCCTGGATGACGAGAAACGCCCAGGCCTGCCGGCGTGTGACCTTTCCCGCCGGCAGCGGCCGCGAACGCGTGCGCTCCACCTGGTTGTCGATGTCCTGGTCGACCAGGTCGTTATAGGTGCAGCCGGCGCCGCGCATGGCGATGGCACCGATCAGGAACAGCACGAGATACCATGGCGCCGGTAGCAGCGAGAGCAGCGGGTCACCGGGGCGAGGGTAGGCGCTTGCCGCAAGGGCTGCCGACCACCAGCACGGCCACAGCAGCAACTGCCAGCCGATCGGCCGGTCCCATCGCGCAAGCTGCGCATAGGGCCACAGCCAGCGTGGCAGAATGCGGTAGACCCAGTGGCCGCTCGGCGCATCGGCGACGCGGCCCTGGGCTGCTTTCGACTGGACGGGTTCCATTGTGCTGGAGTGGCAGCAGAGGCGAACGCCGTCAAGCATCAAGCCAAATCGTCATGGCGTAAATATCGTAGGCGGCGAACCAGCCTTTCCCCCGATATCGGGCATTGATGCCCGACGTTCCCGTGCGCAATTGGTCCCAAATCATCCAAATGTCTTGACCCATCGTCCGAGGCGCAATAGCGCAGTCCTGATCGTGGAATGGCAAGGGATCTGGGCATGCGTGTTTTGTTGATCGGCTCCGGCGGCCGCGAACATGCCTTGGCCTGGAAGATTGCGGCCTCGCCGCTGCTGACGAAGCTTTACGCGGCCCCCGGCAATCCGGGCATCGGCCGCGAAGCCGAACTGGTGACGCTAGATATTGCCGATCATGCGGCGGTGGCCCGGTTCTGCATGGAGGAAAAGATCGACCTCGTCGTGGTCGGGCCGGAAGGGCCGCTGGTCGCCGGCATTGCCGACGACCTTCGCGCTGAGAACATTCGCGTCTTCGGCCCGTCCAAGGCGGCGGCGCGGCTGGAAGGCTCGAAAGGCTTCACCAAGGACCTTTGCGCGAAATATGATATCCCGACCGCCGCCTATGGCCGTTTCGGCGACCTGGCGTCGGCCAGGGCCTATGTCGAAAAGATGGGTGCGCCGATCGTCATCAAGGCCGACGGCCTCGCCGCCGGCAAGGGCGTCACCGTCGCCATGACGCTGGATGAGGCGCTGGCCGCGCTCGACGCCTGTTTCGACGGGTCTTTCGGACAGGCCGGCGCTGAGGTGGTGGTCGAGGAGTTTCTCACCGGCGAAGAGGCGAGTTTCTTCTGCCTGTGCGACGGCGCGACCGCGCTGCCGTTCGGCACCGCGCAGGACCACAAGCGTGTCGGCGACGGCGACATCGGCCCGAACACCGGCGGCATGGGCGCCTATTCGCCAGCGCCGGTGATGACACCGGAGATGATCGACCGCACGATGCGCGAGATCGTCGAGCCGACCATGCGCGGCATGGCCGAACTTGGCGCGCCGTTTTCCGGCGTGCTGTTCGCCGGGCTGATGATATCAGACAAGGGGCCGAAGCTGATCGAATACAACACCCGTTTCGGCGACCCGGAATGCCAGGTGCTGATGATGCGGCTGAAGGACGATCTCTTGGTCCTCCTCAACGCTTCTGCCGATGGCCAGCTTGCACATATGTCAGCGCGCTGGCGCGACGAGGCGGCGCTCACCGTGGTGATGGCGGCCAGGGGCTATCCCGGCACGCCGGAAAAGGGCTCGGTCATCCGCGGCGTCGAAGAGGCCGCGGGCGATTGCGTCGACATCTTTCATGCCGGCACCGCCATCAACAGCGGCGCGCTGGTCGCCAATGGCGGCCGTGTGCTCGACATCACGGCTGTCGGCGGCACCGTCGGCGAGGCGCAGAGACGAGCCTATGCCGCGCTCGACCGGATCGATTGGCCGCAAGGCTTCTGCCGCCGCGACATTGGTTGGCAGGCTGTGGCGCGCGAGCAGGTGCGCTGACCCTTCAACGGCTTTCAGATTTAGCGCAGCCCACGGTCGAACTCGGTCGATGCGGTGCTGACCGGATCGCTGGCGGCGGGCGCCGCTTCAGAGGCCGATGCAGAGCGCTTCTCCTTCCGCGTCCAGGCCACATATTCGGCAACCCCGCGCGGAAGGCGCGGCGCGGCCTTTACAAAAGGCAGTTGAAAGCTGCTGCGGAATTTGGTCCAGCGTGCGCTAAACGCGGCGGTTATTTCGGCGAAGGTCGGTGGTGCCGCCACGGTCGCGTAGGTGATGGCATTGCCGGCTAGCCCAGCCTCGCGCGAGAGAGGCACCGGTATCGAGGCGAGGTAAACCGGCTGCACGTCGATCAGGCCGCCGAAGGGCCATTGCGCGCGCAATGCGGCGGCATCCATCGGTGCGACATTGACATCGATGTCGTTGGGCGTGCCAGCCACCCGGTAAGGGCAGCGGAACCGCCCGCAATTCGCTTTTGCCGAAAACTGCCAGAGTGCGTAGCCTTGCCAGTTGCCCATCGGGAAATGCACGCCGATGTCGGGCTTGTAGCGCGCATACCAGAGCGGTAGCCGCGACAGGAGCCGGTATTTGTACTTGTTGTCGGCGATGTGCTTGGCGGTCTTGCCGTTGGTGTAGAGCACCGGAAAGCGGCCAATCCGCCGATGCACGTGGCGCGCGAACTCCTCGGCATCCTCGAGCGACATCCATTTCGTGGGGTCATCATCCTCGATGTCGAGAGCAAGCAGGTCATCCGGCCCAGGCTTCGCGAAATTGATGAAATTATTCGCCTGTCCCACGGGATTGCCGGGGCGGGCGAGATGATAAGCGCCCCATTTCAGGCCGAGCGCCTTGGCCACCACCTTGCGCGTCTGGAACAGTTCCTGCGCTACCGCATGGCGCTTCCACAGCGACTTGCAGAGCCTTGTCTCGGTCTCGGCACCGAAACAGAAATAGGGTGGCGGCATCCCGTCGGACGCCTTGTTGATGAAGCCGACGATGCGTTTGTCGGTGGCAAGTTCAGCCCAGTCGATGGAATTGTATTCGTAGGCGTCGATCACCAGCGCCCGGTCGGTGTTCTTCCACGGCTCGGAGAAATCCGAGGCTTGTGCCGGCCCCAACGCCATTGTCATCGCGGCCGCGACGACGAGGAGTCCTAGGCGGCGAAGGGGGTGCGCCGGCGGTTTCAAACAGCAGATCCTTGCTGGCCAAAGCCTGATCCTGAACCGCCATGGTTAAGGAAATGTTTTCGGCGGCCCGCGGCGAATGCCGCAATTCTGCCGGTGGCGGCTTCGCTGGCCATCAACGGCGGGAGAGCGGCTGGATTTGGAATGGGTCGGGCGCCGGCGCTTGCGGCAGCGTTCCCTCGGCCTCGCGTTTGCGATGATGAGCCACCGAGCATTGCGGCGAACACAGAATGCCGCGATCCGACCAATAGGCGGCGCCGTCCTCGACCTTGCCCCGATAGTGCCCAAAACCTGCCGCTCGATAGGGCAGCCCGCATTCGAGACAGCGATAGGCGTCAGGTCTGGCGAGCACGGGCGGTCCGATCCGGTGTTCTTGATCCGTCGCCGGTCGAACTTGTCCGGCTTTTGCCGAATTTAGCCTGTGTCGCAGCAATTGCAAAATCTGCGTGACAAATTTTGACGTTTACGTAAAAAGAAGGTGGGAGAGGCGACCCAAAGGCGGATGGTTTTGTGTCGGCACGGATCTTAAGTTGACCTGCCGGACACAGGAGGAGCGAGCGGCATGTATCGGGCACCAGTCGAGGAAATCGCCTTCACGCTGAAGCACGTGGCCGGCCTGAAGCCGGCGCTCGACGCCGGCACCTTTGGCGACCTTGGCGAAGATCTCGTCGACGCCATTCTGGCGGAAGCCGGCCGCTTCGCCAGCGAGGAAGTGGCGCCGCTCTACAAGATCGGCGACGAGCATGGCGCGGTGCTGAAGGGTGCGGCCGTCACCACGCCGCCTGGCTGGAAGGCGCTTTATCGGCGCTGGATCGACGGCGGCTGGAACGCGCTGTCCGCGCCGGAGGAGTTCGGCGGCCAGGCGCTGCCGACCATGCTGGGCGTCGCTGCGCTCGAAATGTGGAACTCCGCCGCGATGGCCTTCGGCATCGGCCCGACGCTGACTATGGGCGCGGTCGAAGCGCTCGACAAGCACGCATCACAGGCGCTGAAAGCCAAGTACTTGGAAAAGCTCGTCTCCGGCGAATGGATGGGCACGATGAACCTGACCGAGCCGCAGGCGGGCTCGGACCTGAATGCATTGCGCGCCCGCGCCGAGTCAGCCGGCGACGGCACCTATCGCATCTTCGGGCAAAAGATCTTCATCACCTATGGCGAGCACGATTTCACCGACAACATCATCCATCTGGTGCTGGCGCGGCTGCCGGACGCGCCGGCCGGCACACGTGGCCTTTCGCTGTTCCTGGTGCCGAAATTCCTTGTCGGCGACGATGGCGCGCCGGGCGCACGCAACGATGTGTTCTGCTCCGGGCTGGAGCAGAAATTGGGCATCCACGCCTCGCCGACCTGCACCATGATCTATGGCGACGGATTCGAAGGGATGGCGCCCGGCGCGATCGGCTGGCTGATCGGCGAGGAAAACAAGGGCCTCGCCTGCATGTTCACCATGATGAACAATGCGCGACTTGCCGTCGGCATGCAGGGCGTGGCGGTCGCCGAAACCGCCACGCAGATGGCCCTCGCTTATGCCAATGACCGCCGGCAAGGCAAGGCTGCAAGCTATGATGACAACGGCATGGCGCCGATCGTCCATCACCCGGACGTGCAGCGCAATCTCCTGACCATGAAGGCGCTGACCCAGGTTGCGCGCGCCATCAGCTATTCCTGTGCGCATGCCATCGACAACGCGCGGATATCCAGTGGCGATGAAGCCATCCACTGGCAGGAGCGCGCCAATCTGTTGACGCCGCTGGCCAAGGCCTTTTCCACCGATGTCGGCGTCGAGGTCGCCTCGCTCGGGCTGCAGGTGCATGGCGGCATGGGCTTCATCGAAGAGACGGGTGCGGCAGCACTTTATCGCGACGCGCGCATCGCGCCGATCTACGAAGGCACCAACGGCATCCAGGCGATCGATCTGGTGGCGCGCAAGCTGCCGCTCGGTGGCGGCGAGCATGTGCACGGCTACATCGTCGAACTGAAAGCGGTCGCCAATCAGGTGCGGACCTCAAATCTTCAGGGGTTTGGCCGCACCGCCGATGGTCTCGACAAGGCGCTCGACGATGTCAGCGAAGCGACACGTTTCCTGCAAGGGCTGCTGGCCGATGGGCAATCGGACGAGGCGCTGGCCGGTGCGACGCCCTATCTGAGGCTGATCTCGCTTGCGGCAGGCGGCGCTTATCTGGCGCGCGGCGCGCTTGCCGACCAAAGCCGCATCGCCCTTTGCCGTTTCTTCGCCGAAAACCTGGTTGGCGAGGCGGGCGCGCTGAAGGAGCGCGTCATCGGCGGCGCCGAAAGCCTTGCCGCTGCCGGCAAGGCACTGATTTCTGCCGGAACTTCCTGACGTTCACAAGCTCACGTCCACAAGGGCCCGACCATGACAGACCATATCCTCGTCGAGCGCCAGGGCGCCATCCAGATCCTCCGCATCAACCGTCCGGAAAAGAAGAACGCGCTGACGCGCGCCATGTATGCGAAAATGTCCAAAACCCTTGCCGAGGGCGATGCCGATCCGGCGGTCCGCGTTCATGTCTTCCTCGGTGTTTCAGGCGCCTTCTCGTCCGGCAATGATCTTGCCGATTTCATGGTCGTCGCCACCGGCGGCGAGGGCGGCACCGAAGTCTGGGATTTCCTGATGGCGCTGGCCAGGGCGGAAAAGCCCATGGTTTCCGGCGTCGACGGCATTGCGGTCGGCATCGGCACAACGCTCAACCTGCATTGCGACCTGACCTTCGCCACGCCGCGCACAATGTTCCGCACGCCCTTCGTCGATCTCGGCCTGGTTCCCGAGGCGGGATCAAGCCTGCTTGCGCCTGAGATTCTGGGCCGGCAAGGCGCCTTCGCGCTGCTTGGTCTCGGTGAAGGCTTTTCGGCCGAGCGGGCGAAGGCCGCCGGGCTGATCTACGCGGTGGTCGAGGAAAACGAGCTCGAAGCCTCCGTGCTGGCAGCGGCCGGCCAGATCGCAGCCAAGCCGCCGCAAGCGCTGAAGATCGCGCGCGACCTGATGCGCGGCTCGCGTGAAGACCTCGTTGCCCGCATCGGCCAGGAGAGCGAGCATTTCCGCGAGCGGCTCAAATCCGACGAGGCTCGCGCTGCCTTGATGGCCTTCCTGACCAGGAAGAAGGTAGGCTGAAGGCGGTGTGGCCTGATGACGGGGCCATGGTGTTGGCGATTTTACAGGGCCTGCGGCCACCGTTGGGCGGCGTGCATGACGGTGAGGATTTCGACAGTCTCGCCGTTGACGCGATAGGGGACGATATACGGAATATCGACCAAAACGAGCTCCCGCGTCGCCTTGATGCGCCCGATGCGCCCCATGGCCGGTTGCTCGGCGAGATGTTCAGCCGCCGTCACGATGCGCGCAATGACTCGGGCGGCCGCCTCGGGGTTGTCCTTCTCGACGTGTGCGCCGATTTCGTCAAGCCGACGCAGCGCTCGCTTGGTCCAGCGGATTCTTTTGCCGCTCATCCTTGGCGGGCGGACTTGACGTATTTTCCGACAACAGCGGCTACATCACGGTCACTGGCAAAATCGCCGCGCTCGGCTTCGGCCAACCCGGCCTCTATCTCGGCGAGTTGCCATTCCTCACGGGCTACAAAGTCCTCAATGGCCTGCGCAGCCACATAGGAGCGCGAGCGGTCGAGCTTTTCGGCAAGCTGGTCAAGTCTGTTTGCGGTTTCGTCCGGGACGCGCACGGTGAAAGCCGTCATGGTCTTAACTTTCGTTTGGTTCACGATGATTATTGGTGAACCAAGGTGGTTCGTCAAGGATTACCGGGGTCCTCCCGGGGGCCTGGTGCCCCTTACTTCAAGGCGCGCCCACCCTATATCGGCGAGGCCATGTTGTCGCGCGCCCAGTTCTCCCGTTGGTGAAGCTGCTTAAGGGCCACCTTATCAGGGATAAAGTCTTGTCTTGTCCCAGCCGCCCTTGGCGTTGCGGGAAAAGACGACGCGGTCGTGCAGCCGGAAAGGCCGGTCGTGCCAGAACTCGATCGTCTGCGGCACGATCCGGAAGCCAGACCAGTGTTTCGGCCGTGGGATCTCGCCGATCGCATAGCGCGCCGTGTATTCGGCAACTGCTTTTTCCAGTGCGAAGCGGCTCTCCAGCGGCCGCGATTGCTTCGACGCCCAGGCGCCGATGCGGCTGCCGCGCGGGCGCGTCGAATAATAGGCGTCCGCTTCCGCCTCGGTGACGATCTCCACCGGCCCGCGCACGCGCACCTGCCGGCGCAGCGATTTCCAGTGGAAGCACATCGCCGCCTTCATGCTGCCGAGAATCTCACGGCTCTTGGCGCTCTCGAAATTCGTGTAGAACACAAAGCCGCTTTCATCGAACCCCTTGAGCAGCACCATCCGCACATTCGGCATGCCTTCGGCATCGACGGTCGCCAGCGCCACGCCGTTGGGATCGTTGATCTCGCTCTTCGTCGCGTCGTCGAGCCATGCGGCAAAGAGGCGGAATGGCTCGGCAGCCTCGGTAAAGTCACCGCTTGTTAACTCAGTTTCGCTCATAGTTTTTCCAAATTCTATTGCCGGCTGGGGAGATTGCCGATTGTCGCGTATCGCGCAACCTTTTGACAGCAGGCAATGGAGCCTTATTGCTTCGGCCAGTGCCCAGGTTGCGGTAAAGGTCGCAATCATGCTGGTCGTCTTGCCGCTTGCCGGCTGCGGTGCCGGCGGCTTCAGCCTGGAGCAGGCGGAGGTCGACCGTACGATCCTGACCAGCAGCACGCCTGCTTCAGCCTCGCCGATCGATCAGGATCGCGCCTCGGACCAGACGACGATCCGCAACGCGGTGTCTTCCGCCGATATCCAGGAACTTGGCGGGCAGGCCGTTCCCTGGGCGAATTCCGATACCGGTTCGCGCGGCTCGATCACGGAACTGGCAGAGTCTAGGGACAACGGCCAGCTTTGCCGCCGCTTCACCGCCTCGCGCGAAAGCTTCGACGGCGTCGCGCTGTTCAAGGGCGAGGTGTGCCTTGCCGGCGCCGGCGCCTGGCGGATGCAGGACTTCAAAGCGCTCTGATTTTCCGCCATCATATGACCGCGCGCCACTGGAATTTCTTCCTATGCGAGCGCATATAGATGGCAATCGTGGACTCACTCCTTCTCCAGGGCAGGAAGCATGCGCGACCCCTATGAGGTGCTGGGCGTTGCTAAGAACGCATCGGCCAAGGACATAAAATCGGCGTACCGCAAACTCGCCAAGGAGTATCATCCGGACCAGAATCCGGATCCCAAGGCGAAGGAGCGGTTTGCCGCGGCCAACCAGGCTTACGAGATCGTCGGCGACGAGAAGAACCGTGCCGCTTTCGATCGCGGCGAGATCGACGCCGATGGCAAGCCGCGTTTCCAGGGCTTCGAAGGTGCCGCGGGCGGCGCCGATCCGTTCGCCGGCTTCCGTCGGCAGCAAGGACCGGGCGGCTCGCGCTTCGAGTTTCGCTCAAGCCGTCCGGGCGGCGATCCGTTCGACGGCAACAGCGACATCTTCAGCCAGATTTTCGGCGAGACCTTCTCTCGCGGTGCCGGCACGGGCGCCGGCCGGCAGGCGCCGTCCGGCGCCGACCTGAACGTGACGCTCGACGTCACCATCGAGGAAGCGGCGACCGCGGAGAAGGTGACGGCGATGTTCCCCGACGGACGCAAGGTCGCCGTCAAGCTGCCAGCCTATGTCGAGGACGGCCAGACCATCCGGCTGAAAGGCCAGGGCGAGCAAGGGCCGGGGCAGCCGGGCGACGCGCTGGTCAAAATCCGCTTCCGCCGCCATCCGCGCTATCGTGTCGAAGGCCGCGACCTCCATGCCGACTTGGCCGTGGCACTGGCGGATGCCGTGCTGGGTGCCAAGGTGGCGGTCGAAACGCCGACCGGCAAGCTTGCGGTCAATGTCCCCGCCTGGTCGAGCTCGGACAAGGTCCTGCGGCTGAAGGGCAGGGGCCTGCCGGAAAAAGTTGGCGGTCACGGCGATCTCTACGCACATGTGCGGCTGATGCTGCCTGAAGGTGGCGACAGCGATCTCGAAGCGCTGATGCGCAACCGAAAACGCTAGCTTGGCGCGTCAAAGGCGGGCTGCGCCGCAAACGCTCCTGTCTCTCACCTGTCCGTTTTGATCGATTGCAGGACTCAGCCGCATTCCGCGACATCGCTCGATGACGAACGCCCGCCCGGAACACGGCCGGCTCGCGCCAGGCGGGTCAGTCGCTCGTCGCCGACAGCGTTTTCTTTTGCGCGGGCGGAATAAACCCGCGGCCGCCCCGTTTCCAGACCATGCCGGAGGCCGATGAAGTCGCGGTCGAAAACCGCCAGGACCGAGCTCAGCCGAGCGGGCTGAACGTCGAGGGGCGGTCCAAGAGCACGTCTTGCCCCAATCTGGATCTTTTGGTTGACTAACGAAATTGTCCGTCAAACGAGTAGCAACGAAGGAGCGCGTTGGATTGCTGGGTCATGCGTTATCGGGTTTGGAAAGTGCGTTCGGAGAAATCCGGGCGATGTATCGAAACGACAGCCTCAGCAGGGTATTCGCGCTGATAGTGATATGCCTGAATATCTTCGTCATCACCGTTCCATTCGCGATCGAGGCGCTTCGATCTGTCGCAATTTCGCGCTACGATTTGCCTGCGCGTTTCAACATCAGCAGGGATGGATCGCTGCCCGAGATGTTCAACTACGGGCAGGCCGCGCTTTGCGCCCTGTTTCTGTTCGGCGTCTGGGTTCGAACCAGGGAGCATATGTTTCTTGCCTGGTCCCTGATTTTCAGTTTTGTGACGCTCGACGACGCCACCCGTTTCCATGAGCGCGGCGGCCTGCTGCTGGCAGCGACATTCGACCTCGTTTCGCTGCCGGGCATGCGGGCTCGCGACACCGGGGAAATCATCACTTGGTCGGTGGTCGCGCTCGGCCTGCTGGCGCCGCTGTTGTGGTCATTCCGCCAAAGCAGACCCAGGCAACAAGCCCTCGGATCGGTGTTTTTGCTGCTGTTCGCGTGTCTTGTCGGCTTTGCCGTGGTGGTGGACATGCTGCACTTCCTGACGGGCTCGAAGCTCGTTGGTTACGCGGAAGACGGCGGCGAGATGCTGTCGATTGCCGTCGCCTGTTGCTGTGCGTTCATCCTCTATCGCGGGCTGGGGCGTGATGCGGATCTTCAGGCAATGGATCCGAGCCTGCCGTTCTCGAAGCGGACATAACCGAATTGCTGAAACGGCCGCGCGAACAGGAGGAATAAGTTTGGCTCCGGCCCGTTACCCCCGGGAACATTCCTGGAGGGCCAATGCTGTCGCACCTGTTTCCGTCCGTTCCAACGCGCAGGTTCTGGCGCCGTTCAGAACACCAGGAGGTGAAGCCGAAGCCTGCTATGCCGGCGAAACCTTGCCGCTGGCGCGCCCTATACCTCGCCCTGCCATTGATGGTCTTCCTGTGCGGCACGTCGCCAGCGGCCAAGGCGGTCGTGCCGGGCACCGACGCCAATGTCGTCACAGCAATCGACGTATCGGACTCGATCGGCCGATATGAGGAATGGCTCCAGCAGGCCGGGCTCGTGCGGGCGCTCGTCCACCCCGACTTCCTGCGCGCCGCACCGCCGGCCCGCGGCGTCGGATCGGGTTCGCCGTCTTCACATGGTCAAGCGATGGCAAGTTCGACCTGTTGGTGCCGTGGACCGTCATCGGCTCGGCCGAGGACGCCGCGCGCCTGTCTCAGGCGCTCGCTTCGGTGACGCTCATCGACCGGACCCATTACGGAGGCGGCGATATGGAGCAAGACCGCGACGGCGACGCTGATCCCGCGGCGATGCACGATCGTCTGACAGACATGTCGGAGGCGATCGACTTTGCTTCGCTCCTGTTGACGTCATCGCCGCACGCGACGGAGCGCGCGGTCATGAACATCTGCGCCAACGGAACCGACAATTTCGCGGGCGGAACAGAATCCTCGCGAGACGCGGCGCTGGAACTACTCTTGCAGAACTGCTGCATGGCATGGCGTGCCGTCTTTTCGTCAATTTTCGCTTGAGCACGCCACAAGCGCTTCGCCCAGGCAATCGATCCTCCGGGCCGGAAGGTCAGGTGGGCGGGCACTGTCCGTTTTTGAGCGCTTGAAGGGACTCTGTGCCTGTGCGATAGGCACTCCACAAAGCAGAAATTGCGGAGAGCGCTCACATGGCGGGTGGACAAGGCATTATGGCCGGCAAGCGCGGGCTTGTGCTTGGCGTCGCGAACAATCGGTCGATCGCCTTCGGCATAGCCAAGGCCTGCGTCGACCACGGCGCCGAGATCGCGTTGACCTATCAGGGCGAGGCGTTCAAGAAGCGCGTCGAGCCGCTGGCGGCGGAACTCAACGCCCATGTCGCCGGCCATTGCGACGTCACCGATCCGGCAACGCTCGATGCGGTCTTCGACGACATCGCCAAGCATTGGGGCAAGCTCGATTTCCTCGTCCACGCCATCGCCTTTTCCGATAAGGACGAGCTGACGGGCCGCTATGTCGAGACGACGCGTGACAATTTCCTGCGCACTATGGACATTTCGGTGTTTTCTTTCACCACCATCGCCAAGCGCGCCGAGGCGCTGATGACCGATGGCGGCTCGCTGCTGACATTGACCTATTACGGCGCGGAAAAAGTGATGCCGCACTACAACGTCATGGGTGTCGCCAAGGCAGCGCTCGAAGCCAGCGTGCGCTATCTGGCGGTCGACCTCGGCGGGAAGAAGATCCGCGTCAACGCCATCTCCGCCGGTCCGATCAAGACGCTCGCCGCCTCCGGCATCGGCGATTTTCGCTACATACTGAAGTGGAATGAATACAATTCACCGCTGAAGCAGACGGTCACGCAGGAGGAAGTCGGCGATTCAGCGGTCTATTTCCTGTCCAACCTTTCACGCGGCGTCACCGGCGAGATCCACCATGTCGATTCCGGCTATCACGTCGTTGGCATGAAGGCGGTCGACGCGCCTGATATTTCGACCGTCAAGGAATAGACTCTCCTCGAACTCTCCCGCTTCCCGCCTACTCCCCGGATGACCTGATGTATCCGCTCGTCTACATCGCGCGCCACGGCCAGACGGAGTGGAACGCCGAGGCCCGGCTGCAAGGACAGGCCGACACCGACCTCAACGCGCTCGGCCGCGAGCAGGCGACCCGCAACGGTCTTCGGCTGGGCGAATTCGTTCATAACCCTGGAGATTTCGACTTTGTCGCCAGCCCGATGCGGCGGACGCGCGAGACCATGGAGCGCATCCGCGCTGCGATGAAGCTCGATCCGCAAGCTTACCGCACCGATCCTCGCCTTGTCGAAATGAGTTTCGGCGACTGGCAGGGTTTCACCTTTCCCGAACTCGAGGCCCGGCATTTGGGCTCGGCCAGGGAGAGGCGCTTCGACAAATGGAATTTCCTGCCGCCCGGCGAGGGCGCCGAAAGCTATCAAATGCTGCTCGAACGGATAAGGCCGTGGTTCGACGCGCTGGACCGCCAGACGGTCTGCGTGACCCATGGCGGCGTCGTGCGGGCCCTGTTCCGCATGGTGCTGGGAATGCCCGAGAAAGAAGCCGCAAACCTGGATGTGCCGCAGGATCGCTTGCTCAGGCTAGAAGGACGACGCCTGGAGTGGCTCTAAGGGGCGAAATCCAATCATTCGGAACGACCGGGGTTTTACTTCTTCTCGGACATTGATGCCAAGTCGGGGACGACGGAAAGTTGACCCGAAGCAGCCCATTGCCAAGCCAGAATGCCGTCTCAAATGCCGCCATTCTGGGGAAACCGCCGGCGGCGGTTGGTACGGCCTTTGCAAAGGGGGATGCGGTCCCGCTCTGCTATGTCTCAGATCAAGGCCCCCAGGCAAACTTGACATCCTGCACGTGCTCAAGCCGATTGTGCGACAAACCGGCAATCTCCGTGACGATCTTGCGGCGGAGGACAGGAAAATAGTCGTCTATCATACGAGCTGTAGTCGCGAAGCTGTTGGGACCGCCGGTAACGTGGCTGTAGAGATAATCGGTTGGGTGCTGCCACGCTCCTTCGTCTGGGTCGAGGCTGGCGGCTAGGTCCCTAAGTGGTAGCACCGGCGCGGGGATGGCAAGCGCATTGATGATGTGGCCCATGGCCAAGGCATGGTCCCGCGCGGCCTCTGGCGCAGGACCATCATTATTGGGTCCATTCGCTGAGATGTCGATAATCGTGCGGTCGGGTGTGGCGGGGCAGTGGGCCAGGCTCTGAGAGGCGTAGGAAATGGCCCAGCTGAGGCTGGTGTGGCCAAGGCGGTCCTGACCGGGCCGGTTGCCCATATCTCGAATAACGTCAGCTGCCTCTCGTGCGCCGCGCGCATTCTCTATGATGCGCCAAGGCAATATGGTGTGGGCGGTACGATGGCTAGACCACTCGACATAGGTAACGGCGATCCGCCCAGTGCGGGTCACGGCTATGGCGGACACAACGTCGGGATGACTCAACGCCTGGGCGTGACCCTCACGCTGCATATGGGCTGTGCCATTGGCGATGCTGGCCGATATATCAGCTGCCAACACGAGGCACACGTCAACTGCAGCGTCGGCCTTCTGCGCGCGGACGGATGCAGCCGGAATAAAAAAGCTTGTGCAGATGATGGTGCGCATGAACGCTCTCCAAGATTTTGATGCGACTGTGGGGGGCGCCGTAGGAGCGCGGAGAGTTCCGTTGTTAGGGACAATGTCGCCACTGATGTGGATGGTGCGTCCGCCGTGCGTTGCAATTTCAGCCACCGATCCCCCCATTCCCAAAGACACTTTCGACCCAGCGACGTTCGCCCGGCTCCCAAAGGCTGTTCTTATAGAAATCCAAATTCTGCGCATGCCCCAACCGGGTCAGACGAGGTACTAGTCCTGCGTATCAGGTGCCCCTCGGCCGCGGACGACTGGAAGTTTCAAGTTCGCTAATATAAGGTCGGATTTCTTCTCGGATGCGGGATGGAGATGGGCGCGTTCGATCTCGACGCAGTGGGCAATGCCATAGCCGAAGCGGCGGCCGACCCGACGCGCTGGGACGCTGCAATGGATGTGGCTGCGGACGCCACTGGAAGCTTTGGCGCAATGCTTTTCGACGCGAAAGGGCATTTCCCCGGCATACCGAAAAGTCGCCGAATGGGTCCCTCGCTCGAGACATACATCAAGGATGGCTGGATCGACCGGGACGACCGATACAAGCTGTTGCCTCTGTTGGTTCGCAGAGGAGCCGTCAGCGAGCTTGACGTCCTGACGCCCGAGGAAATCGCCAGGCATCCCTACTATCAGGAATTTCTCGCGCCATTCGGTCTGCGGTGGTTTGCGGGTGTGAAGGTTGCGGCAGGCGATGACCTCTGGTGCCTGTCGATCCAGAGGTCGATCCAGCAAGGCCCTTTTTCGCCATCAGAGATGCAGAGCTTTGCCGACTTCTCAAGACAGTTGGGTTCCGCGGCCGCGTTCGCGAGAATGCTGAGCTTCGCGCGGGCCGAAGGCGCGATGGATGCATTCAGCGCAAGCGGCACGCCTGCGGTGATGCTTGACCGGAACGCCACCGTGATCCTGGTGAACGAACCTGCAGAGAGACTGTTCGGTCGAGACCTTTGGGTGACCGGCCGCCATTTGGCTTGTGCCGACAAGAACGCCACCGATGCCCTCAAGCGCGCATTTCATGTGCTGCTGCGAAATCCGACCCCGCCAGCAATGGCGAACCCTGTCTCGCTGGCCCGCCTCGGAGGCAGACCTCTGCTAGCCTACCTCATGCGCCTGCCAAGAATTACCACGAACGCCTTTGCATCCTGTCAGAGAGTTGTCTGCTTTGTCGATCCGGACATTCATCCTCAACCGTCGGAGGTTGCCTTGCGGACTTGCTTCGGGCTGACCCCTGCCGAGGCGAGACTGGCTCGCCGGATTTCATCGGGCGCAGAGTTGAAGGCCGTCGCGGATGACCTGGGAGTCTCCTACGAAACCGCCAGGAATCAACTGAAAGCCGTCTTCGCCAAAACCGAGACCCATCGCCAGCCGGAACTGGTCGCGTTGCTCGCGAAAATAGCCAGCACCGCTCAAGCTGATTGACCAGAAAACACGGGCCTGTACCCAAAGGCCGGGACGGGTCAATCATCTGCAGGCAGCGATTGCCGGGCGACGCCGATCGCTCCGAGTATTGAAGGAGAAACGATATGAAGGTCGCGCCCAAGGCATTGCTGCAAATGCTGGGCGATCCCGACAGGGACAAA
The DNA here is from genome assembly GCF_003952585.1 of Mesorhizobium sp. M6A.T.Cr.TU.016.01.1.1. Lineage (NCBI taxonomy): Bacteria > Pseudomonadati > Pseudomonadota > Alphaproteobacteria > Hyphomicrobiales > Phyllobacteriaceae > Mesorhizobium > Mesorhizobium sp. M6A.T.Cr.TU.016.01.1.1. The sequence goes on along the minus strand of NZ_CP034452.1, from coordinate 603,722 downwards.
GCCAGGCGGGTTCTTCAGGCGATGTACGAGATGACGAAGATCATCATCGCGGACCTCGAGCGCGCTTACCGGGGCTAACGAACTCGCAAGCCGGCCAAAGCAGAGGAGGGCAGCGCTTTGCCTGTGAGCCAACAGTGCGATACGAGGGGCCTCTGCAGTGGGTCCATGCTGCTTTAACCTGAGGGACGAGCCCAATTGCGCGAACGTATGCTAGAGATCGACGGGGGGCTGCTCCTAACCCTCGATGCTCTTCTGAAGGAACTGAACGTCACCCATGCCGCAGCTCGGCTCGGCATCACGCAGCCCGCTCTTTCCGCTCGTTTGCTTCGGCTGCGGCAGTTGTTTGGCGACCAACTGTTGATCCCGGCATCATCCGGCCGCGGGATGGTGCCGACACCGCACGCCGCCGCGCTCCAGCCCGAACTCGCCAAGCTGATCGAGCGATTGCGCGAGTTCGCGAACGTAGCGCAGTTCTTCGACCCCGCCACCAGCCGCCGCGTCTTCCGGATCGCCGCAACGGACAATCCAGCCGCCATTCTCGCACCGGAACTCATCCCCTTCCTGAAGGCGAAGGCACCTCACATCCGCCTCGCTTTTGTGCTTCCGGACAAAGCCCGGATCGCCGCCCACCTAGAGCAGGGTGACATCGATCTCTTCATCGGCGCGGCCGAGGACGTAGCGGGTGGACTGATCGGAAGGACACTGTTCGACGAAGCGTTCGTCACGGCACAGCGCAAGGATCATCCAAGGGGTAGCAAGCCCTTCGATCTGGATGAGTTCTGCTCGCTTGACCACCTCCTGATCTCGACCAGCGGAGGCAGCTTCTCCGGCATGATCGACGAGGCGCTGGCCGCCCTCGGACGTGAGCGCCGGGTCTCGGTCTCTATCCAGAGCTATGCGCTTGCCCCTTTGGTGCTGATGGGCAGCGACTGCATCTGCACCCTGCCGCGCCGTTTCCTGCAGCGCTTCACCACGTCGCTCGATCTCTTCGAGCCTCCCCTGGCTCTCGCCAAGTTTCAGATGTCCGCCTTCTGGCATCAGCGCATGAGCGGCGATCCCGCTCATGGCTGGCTACGTGAACAGGTGTTTCAGACGGCGCGGGCCCAAGGCCGCTAAGCGGGCCTGGTGATCGCTTGCCGCCTCGGCCCTTAGTCTACTGCCCTTGGCTTTCTTCACGGTTCCGGTACTCAGCCGGGTGCCAGGTGAACGAGCCGCCGCCCTCGGCGCGGATGTGCCCGACGCCGGGAAACGGGAGATGAGGCGCGGCGACGAGTTGGCGAGCGTCCGCGAAGGCCGAAAAGGTCTTCTGCCGCTCGGCCGCCGCCTCCCCTGGGTTCACGTCATATACGATGGTGACAGCGGGATCGGGAAACTGCACGGCCGCGACGTGGATGACGTCGCCGATAAACGCGATCGAATGCCCCTTGCTTGACACCGTGAAGAAAGCGCTGCCAGGCGTGTGACCGGGATGCAGCGTCGCCACGATTCCCGGCAGGATAGTTTCGTCGTCGGAGAACGCCCTGACCTTGCCCGCCCGCTGATAGACGCCGATCGTCTTTTCGGCTTCGTCGAAGTACTGGCGGGCGTAGCCTGTCCTTTCCGAGTTCGAAGCGTCCAGGAAGAAGGTGAGATCGGGTGCTCCGACGTGAACCGTTGCATTGGCGAAGACGGGCTTGCCGTCGGCGACAAGGCCACCGGTATGGTCGGTGTGGATATGAGTGATGAGGATGTCGGTGATGTCCTGCGGCATGACACCGATACTGGCGAGGCTGTCGCGCAGCTTCCCACCGTTGCCTGGCCCGAAGAGTTGCCCCGAACCGGTGTCGACAAGGATGAGCCGCTCGCCGTCCCGGATCAGGAAGGCGTTGATGGAAGCTTCCACCGGGTTGGACAGGAACGCGTGGTTGAGGTGCTCGTCGACCTCCGCAGGTGACGTCCCTGTCAGGAGAGCGTGCAGGTCTTGCCGAACGGTGCCGTCGGACAAAGCAATGATGCCGAGCTCGCCCAGCGGAAACGCGTAAGTGTCAGTGGTTTGCGAGTAAGCGGCAGTGGCGCTAGGGGCCGCGCTTTCGGACAAAGCCGGCACCGCCGTGCCGAGCAGCAAGCTTATTGCGGTCGAGGCGAGAAGGATACGGAAGGTCATGATTGCTGAGGTCCTTGTGGTTGTCGGTGGACCTTGGTTACGGGTTGTGCGCTTCGGATTGAAATTCGATAGCTGGATCGGACCTATCGACGAGCCTTATACCTCTCGAAGCGGAAGCACTGGGGAGATTGGTCGCGTGGATGCCTTCTGCCGGCGCACGATCACTGAAGCGAGAATGGTGGGCAAGTTGAACCGGACGCTGCTCGGTTGGGCGAACTACTTCTCAGTAGGAGCAACGGCAAGGCGTATCGTCCACTCGACAGCTACACCGCAGTGCGGTGCGCCGGTGGTTGAGCTTCAAACAAGGGAAGGCGAAACAAAGGCGGGTTTAGCCAGGACTTCATCCGCGCCTTTGGGGATGGGGCAGCCGGAAAGGTTCTATTCGGTTGAATCGCTGTCCGGCAATTGCATGTCGGTGATGATGTTCTCGCCGTTTGTCTCGTCATAGGCGATCACGATATCCATGCCGGGTTTCAGCGCCTCGAGATCGGTTTCGGCATTCAGCTTGTAGGATTTGCCGTCGTCGAGTGTCAGCGTCAACGTGTCCTTGTCGACCTCTTTGATCAGGCCTTCGGTTTGGCCGGCGAAGGCGGCGGTCGAAATCAGCAATGTGGCGGCAACGGCGCCGATCAGGATACGCATCATCATCCTCTTATCATTGCGCCGGCACGGTGGCGGCGAGTGTTCAACGGGCAGATGGAGCTGACCAGAAACCAACCGAATGTGTCAAAACTAAATCCGCTGGATCACAGTTTGACCACTGCTGAAAACGCCAATAGAAGGCAGACTACAGCGCCGCGTCCTCTTGGGCGCGCAAAGGACGCTGTGGCACTTTTGATTTTGCGCAGGATCCTTTCCGAAAGTCGCTCCGATTTTCAGGGTCATGCGCAAGGCGGCTCCGACGCCGGCAGGGCTGGTTTTCATGTCTCACAATACGTTTGGCCATCTTTTCCGCGTCACCACCTGGGGCGAAAGCCATGGCGCAGCGCTCGGCTGCGTGGTCGACGGCTGTCCGCCCGGCATCCGCTTCACGCGCGCAGAGGTCCAGGCCGAACTCGACAAGCGTCGCCCGGGTCAATCGCGTTTTGTGACGCAGCGTCGCGAACCCGACGAGGTCAAGATCCTGTCCGGCTTCATCCTGGATGAGGACGGCGAGACCATGATCACCACCGGCACGCCGGTGTCGATGATGATCGAGAATGTCGACCAGCGCTCCAAGGACTATGGCGAGATCGCCCGCCAGTACCGGCCGGGCCATGCTGATTACACCTACGACACCAAATATGGCCTGCGCGATCATCGCGGTGGCGGCCGCTCTTCGGCCCGCGAGACGGCGGCGCGGGTGGCGGCCGGAGCCTTGGCCCGCAAGGTCGTGCCCGGCATGGTCGTGCGCGGCGCGCTGGTGTCGATGGGCGAAAAATCGATCGACCGCGCCAACTGGAACTGGAATTTCGTCGGCGATGCCGAAAATCCGTTCTTCACGCCCGATCCGGCGTCAGTCGCCGTGTTCGCCGCGTATCTCGACGGCATCCGCAAGGCGGGTTCCTCGGTCGGTGCGGTCATCGAGATCGTTGCCGACGGCGTTCCGGCAGGCCTTGGGGCGCCGATCTACGCCAAGCTCGACCAGGATATCGCCTCAGGCCTGATGTCGATCAACGCCGTCAAGGGTGTCGAGATCGGCAACGGTTTCGAGGCCGCCCGCATCACCGGCGAAGAGAACGCCGACGAGATGCGTATGGGCAATGACGGCAAGCCGGTCTTCCTGTCCAACAATGCCGGCGGCATCCTCGGTGGCATCTCGACCGGCCAGGCGATCGTCGCGCGCTTTGCCGTCAAGCCAACCTCGTCGATCCTGACTCCGCGAAAGTCGATCGACAAGGACGGCAACGACGTCGAGATCATGACCAAGGGCCGGCACGATCCGTGCGTCGGCATCCGCGCCGTGCCGATCGGCGAGGCGATGGTTGCCTGCGCGATCGCGGATCACTATCTGCGTCATCGGGGACAGACAGGGAAGGCAGTAGGGCAGTAGGTACGCCGCCCGCCGAGACGGCAAATTTTCCTTTTCCCTACTCCCCTACTGCCTTATTCCCCTACTCCCCTGCGAGTGAAACGAGCGCCTATGTCTTATGACCAGAAGAAAATCGTCGAAGCCCTGCGCGCCTTCGAACGCGGCGAGATCGTCGTCGTCATGGACGACGACGGGCGCGAGAACGAGGGCGACCTGATCGTTGCCGCCGTCCATTGCACGCCGGAGAAGATGGCGTTCATCGTCCGCAACACCTCCGGCATCGTCTGCACGCCGATGCCGCGCGAGGAAGCCAAGCGCCTCAACCTGTCGCCGATGGTCGCCGACAATGATTCGGCCCACACCACCGCCTTCACCGTCAGCGTCGATTTTAAGCACGGCACCACGACAGGCATTTCGGCCGACGACCGCACATTGACCGTGCGCAATCTCGCCAACGGCAATGTCGGCGCTTCCGATTTCGTCCGCCCCGGCCACATCTTTCCGCTGATTGCGCGCGAAGGCGGCGTGCTGATGCGTTCGGGCCATACCGAAGCCGCTGTGGATTTGTGCAAGCTCGCCGGCCTGCCGCCGGTCGGCGTCATTTCCGAGCTGGTCAACGATGATGGCACCGTGATGCGCGGCCCGCAGGTGCAGGCCTTCGCCGAAAAGAACGGTTTGAAGCAGATTTCGGTCGCCGATCTCATCGCTTACCGCCAGCGCAAGGAAACGCTGGTCGAGCGTGTCGCCTGTTCGGACATCGACACGCCTGGCGGCAAGGCGCAGGTCTTCACCTACACGCTGCCGTGGGATTCGATGCACCATGTGGCGATCGTCTTCGGCGACATCCGCGACGGCGAGGAGGTGCCGGTGCGGCTGCATTCCGAAGACGTGGTGACGGATGTTTTCGGCACCAGCCACAGGCTTGACGGCATCATGAAATCGATGGGCGAGCGCCGGCGCGGCGTTATCGTCTATTTGCGTGAAGGCTCGGTCGGCGTCGCCCATCAGGAGCGCAAGCGGCCGGCTGCCGAAGACCGCGAGGACCATGAAGAAGCGCGCCGCCGCGAAAACGAATGGCGCGAGATCGGCCTCGGCGCGCAAATCTTGAAGGATCTGGGCATTTCCTCGATCAACCTGATCGCCTCGCGCGAGCGCCACTACGTCGGCCTTGAAGGCTTCGGCATCCATATCGCCAACACCGAAATTCTCTAGAGGCGGGGCGTCCCGCACTCCCCCTGTTGGCCTCTGCTTGACGGCCTCAGCGCTGTGTGGCTCAGGGGTAAATTGCGGCGTCCCGAACTCGCCGCAGCGCGCGTGAAGCTGCGCTCCTCCGCACCTGCCAGAAAGCCACTCAGGCCGGCAAGCTCCTCATGTCGTATTCATGAAGTTCCGATTTGCGCAATGATCTGGACGCAGTGAGCGGCGCTGCCGGCTTTGACAGGCCCGCGGATACGCCGCGCCTTTCTACGCGTCTGCCTGACGGCCACTTCCGCCAGATGAATGATGAGCCGCGCGCCAGCATTCATGACGCTCACGCATAAGAGCATGCGGAATTGAGCCACTAATCGCGAGCGCTGCTCAAACTATCTTCCTGTTGGGACAGCTCGGTCCCCGATCGCCACGACCAACAGGACGTTGCCGAAAAATCGGCACGCCTTCAGCGGCCATTGATGTGCTCGCTCTGACAGAGAAGAGGATCAAAAGCGACATGACGACCTCCGCAGACTTTAGTATCACCAGACGGGATCTGTTGATGGCAGGAGCCGCCTCCGCGGCAATGACCGCGGCGCCATCGGGGGCGAATGCTCAAGCTGGCAATGGCGATGTGCCTTCCGCCGTCGGCGAACCTGCCATGTCGAAAGTAGCCATCACTGTGAACGGGGAGGCCCGCGAACTGGACCTCGACACGCGGACCACGCTGCTCGATGCGTTGCGCGAGCACCTGCATCTCACCGGCACCAAGAAGGGCTGCGATCATGGCCAGTGCGGCGCTTGCACGGTGATGGTCGACGGCCAGCGGATCAATTCATGCCTGACGCTCGCGGTGATGCACGAAGGCGATGCCATTACCACTATCGAAGGGCTCGGCGCGCCTCAGAACCTGAACGCGATGCAGGCCGCCTTCGTGAAGCATGACGGTTACCAGTGCGGCTATTGCACGCCCGGGCAAATCTGCTCCGCCGTGGCGGTGCTGGACGAGATCAGGGCGGGCATCCCGAGCCACGTGAGCGGTGACTTGACCGCAACGCCGCAAGCCACAGTCGCCGAACTGCGCGAGCGGATGAGCGGCAACATCTGCCGTTGCGGCGCCTATTCCAACATCGTCGAAGCGATCGCCGAGGTCGCCGGGAGGCCGGCATGAGATCCTTCACCTATGAGCGCGCGAGTTCTCCTGCGGAAGCAGCTGCCGCGGCGAGTGCCGAAGGCGCCAAGTTCATTGCCGGCGGCACCAACCTGCTCGATCTGATGAAGCTCGAAATCGAAACGCCGACGCACCTGATCGACGTCAACGACCTCGCGCTCGATAGGATCGAGACCACGCCAGAGGGCGGGTTGCGCATCGGCGCCCTGGTGCGCAACACCGATCTCGCCGCGGATGAGCGCGTGCGACGCGACTATGGCTTGCTCTCTCGCGCGCTGCTCGCCGGTGCCTCGGGCCAGCTGCGCAATAAGGCGACCACCGCGGGCAACCTGCTGCAGCGCACGCGCTGCCCCTATTTCTACGACACCAACCAGCCCTGTAACAAACGCCAGCCCGGCAGCGGCTGCGCGGCGATCGGCGGGTTCAGCCGTCAGCATGCCGTGATCGGCGCAAGCGAGGTGTGCATCGCAATCCATCCGAGCGACATGGCTGTGGCGATGCGGGCGCTCGATGCAACAGTGGAGACGGTGCGCCCCGACGGCACGGCGCGGAGCATACCCATCGCCGAATTCCACCGGCTGCCCGGCGACACGCCGCATGTCGAGAACGCACTCATACCCGGCGAGCTGATCACCGCAGTCACGCTGCCCAGACCGGTGGGCGGAACGCATATCTATCACAAGGTGCGCGACCGGGCTTCCTATGCCTTCGCGCTGGTCTCGGTCGGCGCAATCGTGCAGCGCGACGGCACCGGGCACATCGCTCTCGGCGGCGTGGCGCACAAGCCGTGGCGTGTCGAGGCGGCCGAGGCCGAGTTGCCGCGCGGCGCCAAGGCCGTAGCGGAGCAGCTGCTGGCCGACGCCAAGCCGACGCAAGAGAATGCATTCAAGCTGCCGCTGGTCGAGCGCACGCTCGCCGCGGTTCTGGCGGAAGCAAGGACCTGACCGATGAGATTCGATACCCCCGCCACGACCAATCCGATCGATCAACTCAAGATCGTCGGCAAGCCTACCGATCGGATCGACGGTCCGCTCAAGACCACAGGCACTGCGCCCTATGCCTATGAGTGGCACGATGTCGTACCCAACCAGGCCTATGGCTACGTGGTCGGCTCGGCCATCGCCAAGGGCCGGATCGCCTCGATCGATTTGACCAAAGCCAGGGCCGCGCCAGGCGTGCTGGCCATCGTCACGGCTGAAAACGCCGGCAAACTCGGCAAAGGTGACTGGAACACAGCCAAGCTGCTCGGCGGTCCCGACATCCAGCATTATCATCAGGCGATCGCGCTCGTCGTCGCCGAGACGTTCGAACAGGCGCGCGCCACGGCACAGCTGGTCCGCGTCGACTATATCCGGGCCCAGGGCGCGTTCGACCTCGCGAGCGCCAAGGATCCCGCGAACGTGCCGGATGAGGCCACGCCTGATACCGCGGTCGGCGACTTCGCCGGCGCCTTTGCCAGTGCGCCGGTCCAGCTTGATGCGACCTACACCACGCCCGATCAAGGGCACGCGATGATGGAGCCGCATGCCTCGATCGCCGCCTGGGACGGGGATAAGCTCACGCTTTGGACCTCGAACCAGATGATCGCCTGGAGCACGGGGGACATGGCCAAGACGCTGGGCATCCCCAAGGAGAATATTCGTCTTATCTCGCCGTTCATCGGCGGTGGCTTTGGCGGCAAGCTGTTCGTGCGATCCGATGCGGTGCTTGCAGCCCTTGGCGCACGCGCCGCCCGGCGGCCGGTGAAGGTGGCGCTAGCGCGGCCTTTCATGTTCAACAACACCACGCACCGGCCGGCAACGATCCAGCGCATCCGTATCGGCGCGACCCGGGATGGCAAGATCACCGCGATCGGCCATGAAAGCTGGTCTGGCGACCTGCCCGGCGGCGGCCCAGAAAATGCAGTCCAGCAGACCCGCCTGCTCTATGCCGGCGCCAATCGCATGACCGCCACACGGCTTGCTGTGCTCGATCTGCCCGAAGGCAATGCGATGCGTGCGCCGGGCGAGGCACCGGGCTTGATGGCGCTGGAGATCGCGATGGACGAGATGGCGGAAAAGCTCGACATCGATCCGGTCGAATTCCGCATCCTCAACGACACCCAGGTCGATCCTGAGAACCCGGATCGCCGGTTCTCGCAGCGTCAGTTGGTCGAGTGCCTGCGCATCGGCGCCGAACGCTTCGGCTGGAAGACGCGCGACATCCGGACCGGCCGGGTCCGCGAGGGGCGCTGGCTGATTGGTGTGGGTGTCGCCGCGGGGTTTCGCAACAACCTCCTGACGACGTCTGCCGCACGTGTCCGGCTCGATCATCGTGGCGTCGTCACGGTCGAGACCGACATGACCGACATCGGCACCGGCAGTTATACGATTATCGCCCAGACGGCGGCGGAGATGATGGGCGTGCCGCTCGACAGGGTGGTGGTGCGGCTTGGCGACTCGATCTTCCCGGTTTCGGCCGGCTCAGGTGGACAATGGGGCGCCAACAACTCGACATCAGGCGTTTATGCCGCGTGCGTCAAGCTACGCGAGGCGGTGACGCAAAAGCTTGGATTCAACTCTGCCGAGGCCCTCTTTGAGGATGGCAACGTCCGCTTGGGCAGTCGCAGCGTTTCGCTCGCCGAGGCCGCAGGTGAAGCAGGCCTCGTCGCCGAGGACGCGATAGAATATGGCAACCTCGCCAAACAATACCAGCAATCGACCTTTGCTGCTCACTTCGTTGAAGTCGGTGTCGACGCCGCAACCGGGGAGATCCGCGTGAGGCGAATGCTCGCGGTCTGTGCGGCCGGTCGTATCCTCAATCCCAAATCGGCGCGCAGCCAGGTCATCGGCGCCATGACCATGGGCGTCGGCGCGGCGCTGATGGAGGAGCTTGCAGTCGACAAGCGCCACGGCTTCTTCGTCAACCATGATCTCGCCGGCTATGAGGTGCCGGTCCATGCCGACATCCCGCGCCAGGAGGTGATCTTTCTCGACGAGACGGATCCGATTTCGTCGCCGATGAAGGCCAAGGGCGTCGGCGAGCTCGGCCTCTGCGGGGTCGGCGCGGCCATCGCCAACGCGGTCTACAACGCTAGCGGCGTGCGCGTGCGCGACTATCCGGTCACACTCGACAAGCTTCTTTCGGGTTTGCCCGAGATATGACTGTCCTCCCCGCGGCCACGCCTCGCGAGCTTCTGTCCCTCGCGATGCCTCTCTTTCGCTGGGCGCTGCCAAGCGCCACCGACGACGAACGGTCGCCCCAAGCGCCCGCCTTCGAATGACAAGTCTCTATCCGGAATGGAGAATTCCTCATGAAGAAACTCGCGGCTTCCCTGGTGATCTCGTCGCTCGCCACCTCCGTCGGAGAGGCGCAGGAGCGGCCCGCAGGCCGGATCGCGCCGCCGGACGTCTATGTCGTGGCGCCTGGTCTCGGAGAGTATACGGACGAGCTGCTGTTCGGCGATGTCTGGCTGCGCGACGAGCTCAAGCCTCGTGATCGCAGCATCATCACCGTCTCGGCCCTGATTGCGTCGGGGCGCATTGCGCAGGTGGGTGGGCATGTCGGTCGGGCGCTCGATAACGGCGTGACCCCAAGCGAGATCGGTGAGATCATCACCCATCTCGCCTTCTACTCCGGCTGGCCGAACGCCATTTCCGCCGTCAACGCGACGAAGGAGATCTTCGATAAGCGCGGCATCGAGCCGGTTGCGGCCGAGGCGGGGCAGCCACTGGAACTCGATCCAGCTTCCGAGGCGGCAAGGGCGGCGAGCGTGGATACATCGACCGGCCCGGTCGTTCCGGCGCTTGCGGAATACACCAACCGCGTGCTCTTCGGCGATCTCTGGCGGCGGCCGCAGCTCTCGGCGCGCGACCGTAGCCTTGTCACCATCGCCGGTCTCATCGCAACGGGCAAAGCCGAGCAACTGCCTTTCCATCTAAGTCGCGGGATGGACAACGGCCTGACACGAACCGAGGTCGCGGAGGTTCCGACGCATCTGGCCTATTATGCTGGCTGGCCCCATGCGATGTCGGCTGTGCCGGTCCTGCGCGGGGTTTTTGAGGCTCGCAAAGCTGCTGCGCCAGGGGAAGCCGGTGCCGACGCGCTTTCTGTGCAGAAACACGACCCAGAGGCCGCCGCCACGGGATCACCTGAAAACTTCACCGGCTCCGTGCGGGTTGAGTCGCGATTTCAAGCCGAGGACCCGGCGCGAGTCGGCGGGGCGACGGTGAGCTTCGAGCCGGGTGCGCGCACGGTCTGGCATACGCATCCGCTTGGCCAGACGCTGATCGTCACCTCGGGCTGTGGCTGGGTACAAAGCGAAGGCGGGCCGATCGAGGAGGTGAGGCCTGGGGACGTGGTGGATATCCCGCCAAATGTCCGCCACTGGCATGGCGCCTCGAAGGGAGCCTCCATGACCCACGTGGCCGTGGCGGAGTCTCTCAATGGCAGTGCCGTCACCTGGATGGAGCAGGTGACGGACGACCAGTATGCCCGCGGCCCCGAAGCCGCCGATCAGTGCCGCGGCTGATTTGCCGTGTCGGCCCCTCAGGCCGTCGCACCAGAGGCGGACGGCCGTAGACGCCTTCGAGAGGAGGACGTCCGGCCCCGCTCGGGACCGGACGCATAGAGACTATTCGGCAGGAACCGCGGCTGCGTCGCATGCGGAGGTTTCGCAATCCGCGGTGGCAAGGCTGCGCTGGCCGGCGAGCACGATGACCAGCGCGATTGTGCCCGCCGCCACCGATACCAGGAACCCGCTCTGTGCGCCGAAGGCGTCCACCACCCATCCGGCGGCGAAGGAGCCAAGCGCCATGCCGATGCCTATGCCGGTCATGACCCAGGTGATGCCCTCGGTCAGCATTGCCTCCGGCACGCGCCGCTCGATCAGGCCGAATGCCGTGATGAAGGTCGGCGAGATCGCCACGCCGCTAACGAAGACGGCCAGTGCCAGAAGAGGCACCGTGTCGGCCACGAGCAGCGGCAGCGTGGTGAGCGCGATGATGGCGACCGCGATGGCAAGCTGAATTTGCAGCGGTGTTTTCAGGTTCATGGCGCCGATGATGATGCCGACGACGAACGATCCGAGCGCGTAGACGCCGATGACGAGGCTGGCAGCGCCTGGCTGGCCAAGCTCCTTGGTGATCGCCACGGTGCTCACCTCCGTGGTCGCGAAGGTGGCGCCGATGAAGATCAGGGCCAAGGTGATGATTTGGACCGGCCGCAGGCGGATTGCCGAGCCGCTCGAGCCCTGGTCGATCGGTCGCACTCGCGGCTCGGTCGAGCGCTGCAGGATGAAGGCTGTCGAGCCGAAGGCGAGGAACAATGTGCTCGCCAACATTCCCGCTTCTGGGAAAAGAGCGACGCTCAGGCCCACCGATAGCGATGCCCCGGCGATGTAGACCAGCTCGTCGGCCGCCGACTCGAACGCAAACGCGGTGTTCATCTCGGGGCGATCCCGGAAGAGTTCTGTCCAACGCGCGCGCACCATTGCCGGGATGCTGGGCATTGCAGCGGCCAGCAGCGCCGACACGAATAGCGTCCATATCGGCCAGTCCTGATTGGCCGCCGCAATCAGCACCACGAAAGCGAGCACGGAAATGACAGTGGTGGGCACCACAATCCGCGCTTGGCCGAGGCGGTCCACCAGCCGCGATATCTGCGGCGCGGCGAAAGCATTGGCCAGCGCATATGTCGCGGAGACGGCGCCGGCCAGCCAGTACTCGCCATGTGTCTGCGACAGCATCGCGACGATCCCGATCGGAGCCATGGCCATCGGCATCCGGGCAACGAAGCCGGCTGCGGCGAAGCCCTTGGCTCCCCTCGCCTTGAAGATTTCGCGATAGGGATTGGGCATGTGAATACTCCTGGATTTTTGAGGCCGGGCCACTTATATACGTGGCGTATGCAAATTAGATAATAGCATACGAGACGTATGTCAATTAATATACGAGACGTATGTGAAGGAATGGGCGAATGGCGCACAAACCACGCAAGGAGATGATCGCGGAGACCCGCGCCAAACTGGTCGCTGCGGCGCGCCATGCCTTTGGCACTGTCGGCTATGCCGAGGCCTCGATGGACGACTTCACCGCATCGGCCGGGCTGACGCGTGGCGCGCTTTATCACCACTTCGGCGACAAGAAGGGCCTTCTCCAGGCGGTCATCGCCGAGATCGACGCGGAAATGTTGGCCCGGCTGAAGATCGTTTCGGCCAGGGCGGACACTCTCTGGCAGGGCTTTGTCGACGAATGCACCGCCTATATCGAGATGGCGCTGGAGCCGGAGATCCAGCGTATTGTCCTTCGCGATGGACCGGCGGTGCTCGGCGATCCTTCGCAATGGCCGAGCCAGAACGAATGCATCCGCTCGATGAGCGAGAACCTTCAAAAGCTGAGGGACGAGGGAACCATCGTTGCCGTCGATCCCGAAGCCGCGGCAAGGCTGGTCAGCGGCGCCTCGCTGCATGCGGCGCAGTGGATCGCAAATTCGGAGGATCCCGAAGCGACGTCGAAAAAGGCGGTGAAGGCATTCAACGTGCTTTTGGAGGGGCTGCTCAAACAGGGCCGCAGGACTGGCCGTCCGCAAGTGATGGCTGAGATTGGAGAAGAGGGCCGTCCCTAAGGGAGAGGTCGGGGCATATAGGACGGCTTGCGCTGGACCCAACCGGGGCCCAACATCTAAACCCTGTTGAACGTCTGCCTTTGGTGGCTCCAAAACATGGTCAAAGCCGCCGGGCGCGCCTATATCGGGGCATGGTCACAAGGCTTTATACCCACCCGATCTTTCTCGAGCACATAACGCCGCCCGGTCATCCGGAGCGGCCCGACCGGCTGCGCGCCATCGAACGCGTGCTCGACGACGAGGCCTTTGCGGCCCTTGACCGTGCCGAGGCGCCGGATGGCGACGAGGCCACCATCCTCTACGCACATCCGCAGGAATTCGTCGATCGGGTCCGCGCAGCGATACCGGATACCGGTATCGCCCGCGTCGACGCCGACACCACCGCCAGCCCGAAAAGCTGGCAGGCGGCTGTGACGGCGATCGGTGCCGCCAACGCGGCGGTCGACGATGTCTTTCGGGGCAACGCCGCCAATGTCTTTGTTGCCGCCCGGCCACCCGGCCACCATGCGGAAAAGACGACGTCCATGGGCTTCTGCCTGTTCAACACCGCGGCGATCGCGGCGCGCTACGCGCAAAGGCAGCACCAGGCCGAGCGCGTCGCCATCGTCGACTGGGACGTGCACCACGGCAATGGCACGCAGGACATTTTCTGGGACGATCCGTCGGTGCTCTATTGCTCGACGCACCAGATGCCGCTTTACCCAGGGACCGGGGCCGTGAGCGAAACCGGCGCCGGCAACATCGTCAACGCGCCGCTGGCGCCGCAAACCGGCAGCGAGGTTTTCCGCGACGCTTTCCTGTCGCGCATCTTGCCGGCGCTCGATAATTTCGCGCCCGACCTCATCGTAATTTCCGCCGGCTTCGACGCGCACCACCGCGATCCGCTGGCCGAGATCAACCTGACCGAGGACGACTTCGACTGGGCGACCGGCCAGTTGATGCAGCGTGCCGGTCGCTACAGCGACAATCGGCTCGTCAGCCTGCTTGAGGGCGGCTACGATCTGCAGGGATTGGCATTTTCGGTCGCCGCCCATGTCGGGCGACTGATGAAAGGATAGACGATGGCTGGTGAGACCAACGAAGACGTCAGGGCGATGAGCTTCGAGCAGGCGCTCGACGCGCTGGAGAAAATCGTCGATGATCTGGAGCGCGGCGACGTGCCGCTCGACCAGTCGATCCGCATCTATGAGCGCGGCGAGGCGCTGAAGGTCCATTGCGATCGGCTGCTCAAGGCGGCCGAGGACAAGGTCGAGAAGATCAGGCTTTCGCGCGACGGCAAGCCGGTGGGGACAGAGCCGCTGGACGCGGAGTAAGGCACGGCCCCGAAAGAAGAGTTCGCCTTGCCGGCTTTGACATGATGATGATTGAGGACAAAACTCATCCCGATTGAAATGGCTCCAGGACGAGAGGAGATTGCGAAAGATGTGCAGAAACATCAAGACCCTGTTCAATTTCGATCCGCCGGCAAGCAATGACGAGGTCCGCGACGCCGCACTTCAGTTTGTCCGCAAGCTGAGCGGAACGACGCGGCCATCGAAGCAGAACCAGCATGCGTTCGACCACGCCGTCGAGGCAATAGCGGCGTCAGCGCGCGAATTGCTCGACAGCCTCGAGACGACGCAGCATCCGCGCAATCGCGAAGAGGTGGCGGCCAAGGCGAAAGCCAAATCTGCACTCCGCTTCGCCTGAGGAGACCGCATGAGTTTCTTCCCCGGAAATGACCCGCAGGCCGGCGATGCCTTCGCCAGCGACCAGATCGAATTGATGGTCATTCCGAACGCCAAGGACATCGGCGGCTTCCAGGTTCGCCGCGCTTTGCCGACCGCGAAGCGGCGGCTGGTTGGGCCGTTCATCTTCTTCGACCGCATGGGCCCGGCCATCTTGCGGGCCGGCCAGGCGCTCGATGTCCGTCCGCATCCGCATATCGGCCTGTCGACGGTCACTTACCTATTCGACGGCAAGATCCGGCACCGCGATTCGCTCGGCACCGAAATGGTAATCCAGCCCGGCGACGTGAATTTGATGACCGCCGGCCGCGGTATCGTCCATTCCGAGCGCACGCCACAGGAGCTGCGCGGCGCACCGATGTCGGTGTCCGGCCTGCAGACATGGCTGGCGCTGCCCGACGATAAGGAAGAGGTCGATCCAATCTTCGAGAATACGGCGGCCATGCGTCTTCCCGAGATCGACGCCGAAGGCGTCAGCGGGCGTGTCGTCATCGGTGCCTTTTCCGGGTTGCGGTCTCCGGTCGCGACCGCTTCGGACACGCTCTATGCTGACCTCAGCCTGGCGCCTGGCGCCAGTGTGAAAATCCCTGCCGATGCCGAGGAGCGCGCCATCTATACGTTGGAAGGCGAGGTTTCGATCACCGGCGACCGCTTTCCAGCGGAGCGGCTGCTGGTATTCCGGCCCGGCGACGAGATCGTCGTGTCCTCGGAGGGTGGAGCGCATTTTATGCTGTTCGGCGGTGCCTCGCTCGGCTCCAAGCGCTACATCTGGTGGAATTTCGTGTCATCTTCGAAGGAACGCATCGAGCAGGCGAAAGAAGAGTGGAAGACAGGCCGCTTCGATATCGTTCCTGGGGATGAAGAAGAGTTCATTCCGCTGCCGGACAATTAGAGCGCCGCGCGCCCTTTTGGACACGCAAAGGAAACCCTAACACTTTGAATCTACGCCGCGTCACTCACACGCATTTACATTCGCCGGCCAGCAGCCTATTTCGCAGATGAATAAAAAGCAGGCCCTACCACCAGTGAACGCAAAGCTCCATACACCGCTTCTCGACAAGGTCCGCATCCCGGCCGACCTCAGGACGCTCGACGAAGGTGATCTGCCGCAGTTGGCATCGGAGCTTCGCACCGAGTTGATCGACGCTGTGTCCCACACCGGCGGACATCTCGGTGCTGGCCTTGGCGTGGTCGAACTGACGGTCGCATTGCATTATGTCTTCAACACGCCCGACGACCGGCTGATCTGGGATGTCGGTCACCAGGCCTATCCGCACAAGATACTGACCGGCCGCCGCGACCGTATCCGCACGCTGCGGCAAGAGGGCGGCCTGTCCGGTTTCACCCAGCGCGCCGAGAGCGAATACGATCCGTTCGGCGCCGCCCACTCCTCGACCTCCATTTCCGCCGGCCTCGGCATGGCAATGGCACGCGATCTCTCCGGTGGCCGCAACAATGTCATTGCCGTCATTGGCGACGGCGCCATGTCGGCCGGCATGGCCTACGAGGCGATGAACAATGCCGGCGCGCTCGATGCCCGTCTGATCGTCATCCTCAACGACAACGACATGTCGATCGCTCCGCCGACCGGTGCGATGAGCGCCTATCTGGCTCGCCTTGCATCGGGCAAGGCCTATCTGGGCCTGCGCGATTTCGGCAAGAAGCTGACCTCCTATTTGGGCGAGCGCGCCGATCGCGCCATCAAGCGGGCGGTCGAGCATGCGCGCGGCTACGTCACCGGCGGCACGCTGTTCGAGGAAATGGGTTTCTACCACATCGGCCCGATCGACGGTCACAATCTCGAGCACCTGATCCCGGTGCTGAAGAACGTCCGCGACAATGCCGACGGCCCGGTGCTGATCCACGTCGTGACCCAGAAGGGCAAGGGCTATGCACCGGCCGAGGCGGCGGCCGACAAATATCACGGCGTCAACAAGTTCGACGTCATCACCGGCGCGCAGGCCAAGGCGCCGGCCAACGCGCCGAGCTACACGAAGGTCTTTGCCGAAAGCCTGGTCCAGGAGGCCCGAGAGGACGACCGCATCGTCGCCATCACCGCCGCCATGCCGAGCGGCACCGGTCTTGACCTGTTCGGCGAGGCGTTCCCGGCGAGGACCTTCGACGTTGGCATCGCCGAGCAACATGCGGTGACCTTTGCCGCCGGACTTGCCACGGAAGGCTTCAAGCCTTTCGCTGCGATCTATTCGACCTTCCTGCAGCGCGCCTACGACCAGGTGGTTCACGACGTTGCGATCCAGAAACTGCCGGTGCGCTTTCCGATCGATCGCGCGGGCTTCGTCGGTGCCGACGGCGCGACCCATTGCGGCGCCTTCGACACGACCTTTCTGGCGACGCTGCCTGGTTTTGTCGTCATGGCCGCAGCGGACGAGGCGGAACTGCGCCACATGGTGCGCACGGCAGCAAGCTATGATGACGGGCCCATTGCCTTCCGCTACCCGCGCGGCAACGGCGTCGGCGTCGACATGCCGGAGCGTGGCTCGGTTCTCGAAATCGGCAAGGGCCGTATCGTCAGGGAGGGCACCAAGGTTGCGCTGCTTTCCTTCGGTACGCGGCTGCAGGATTGCCTGGCTGCGGCCGAGGAGCTCGGCGCGGCAGGGCTTTCCACCACGGTCGCTGATGCTCGTTTCGCCAAGCCGCTCGACGAGGATCTGATCCGGCGGCTGGCCCGCTCTCACGAGGTGCTGGTAACGGTGGAAGAGGGCGCGGTCGGCGGCTTCGCCAGCCATGTGCTGCAATTCCTGGCCCATGAAGGACTGCTGGAAAACGGCCTGAAGGTACGCCCGCTTGTGTTGCCGGACGCATTCACAGATCACGCCAAGCCCGAAAAGATGTATGCCGACGCCGGACTGGACGCCGCCGGCATCGTGCGCACCGTCTTCGTGGCGCTGGGACACACCGCCAGCGCGCAAAGCGCCTGAATCAAAATCTCAACAGCTTGACCCAGTTTGCCGACGGGCGGCCGTAACCGACTGTTTACGCTGCGATTTGGCGTTTGCTTATCGTGTCTCTTGGCACCGTCGGTCGAACGTCGGGTTTCGCGGCCAATCTTCTAGAAGCTAGAACCACATATCGCGCACACATCGACCATCGCTCGGCAGATCCTCGAATTTGTAGAGACCATCGAAATGGTCGATTGGCAGGTCGGCGACTGCTTCAGGCGCAAGCCTCACATTGACGGCGATTCGAATGCGACCGGTGGCGCTAGAGCGCAAACCACGCCAGGCCAGAACACAGGCGCATGTCGGACAGAACAGAATCTCGAGCGACGGGGCATCCTTTCCGGCGCGCGTATAAGACCTTGTCGGCCCCGCAAGACGGATGCGTTCGTCAACATAATCGTAAGCCTACAGCGCGCCATAGCGGCGGCAAAGCGAGCAATTGCAGGCTGTGATCGAGCCGGGATCGCCCTCCAACGTCCAGTGGGCCGCGCCACAATGGCAGGTTCCGGTCAGCATTCGCCCTCCTTCGCGTTCGGCAGCAAAACGCATTTCGTCCCTGACATTGTGCCGGACGTGGTGCGATATTCAACAAGCTGTGGCAGCTTGATACGTTCGCTGCTTTCCGAAGATGTTCGTTGTCCCCCCCAATATCCTTGCCATCATCGTCGGCTTTCGCCATGAAGGCCGATGAACTTCCCTTTGCCAGCCAGCACACGCCAGCGGCTCGACGAACTGCTCGTCGCTCGCGGCCTGTTCCCCAGCCGCTCTCGCGCCCGCGACGCGATCGAGCGCGGTACGGTCACAGTCGATGGCGTCATTGCCCGCAAGCCCGGCCAGTCCGTCTTGGTTGATTGCCTCATCGCCATCGATGATCCGGCGCAAGGTTACGTGTCGCGCGCTGCGCTGAAGCTGATCGCCGGGCTCGACCATTTCGGTCTCGATCCCGCCGGCAGCGAAGCGCTCGACGTCGGCGCCTCGACCGGCGGTTTTACTCAAGTGCTGCTCGAACGCGGCGCGGCGCATGTCACGTCGATCGATGTCGGGCATGGCCAGATCCATCCGGATATCGGCGGCAATCCGCGCGTGACGGTGATCGAGGGACTGAACGCCCGCGATCTCTCGGCCGCCGATCTTGCCGGTTGCATTCCGGATTTCATCGTCTCCGATGTCAGCTTCATCTCGTTGAAACTGGCGCTGCCGCCGGCGCTCGCCATTGCCAGGAGCGGCGCCAGGGCAATATTTCTGGTCAAGCCGCAATTCGAGGCAGGCCGCGAGGCGATCGGCAAGGGCGGCTTGCTGAAAGACCCATACGATGCCGCGCGGGTTGCCGGCCTGCTGCAGGACTGGCTCGACGGCGTCCCCGGCTGGCGCGCGCTGGGACTGCATCTGTCGCCGATCGAAGGCGGCGACGGCAATCGCGAATTCCTGCTCGCCGGGATCAAGGACGCCGGCGTGAAGAACGGCGGGATCGGCGACCGATGAACGCGCGCTTCACGATCACAAGACTGGGATCCCAGGGCGACGGCGTCGCCGAGACCGAAACCGGCGAGCTTTTCATTCCGTTCACGCTGCCCGGTGAAATCGTCACCGCCGCGCGCGAAAAAGATCGCGCCACGCCGATGGCGGTGCTGGAGGCTTCGCCACTTCGTATCGATCCCGCCTGCCGGCATTTCACCGAATGCGGCGGCTGCGCCATCCAGCATCTCGAGGCCGAAGCCTATCATCGGTGGAAGCACGACAAGGTTGCGCATGCGCTGAACAGCAAGGGCATTGTTTGCGACGTTGACCCGCTACTGCCGTGCGCGCCGCAGACGCGTCGGCGCGTCGTGTTCACCGCCCGACGGAGTGAGGCCGGCATGCAGCTCGGCTTCGTTCGTGCGCTGTCGTCGGAAATCATTTCCATCGAGGAATGCCCGATCTCGCTGCCCGAGATCGTCGCAAAGCTCGACCGTCTGAAAACACTCGCCGAATTGGTTTGCGCAACGACGAAATCGTTCCGCATGACGGTCACGGTGACCGGTTCCGGCCTCGATGTCGCGGTTCACGAATCCGGCAAGCTCGGCGAGAACCAGCGCCGCGTCGCCTCCAACTTCGTCATCGCTCATGGGCTGGCAAGGCTTTCGATCGACGGCGAGATCATCATCGAGCCCAAGAAGCCGGTTGTCACGTTCGGCAGCGTCGCTGTCGCGGTGCCGCCGGGCGCATTCCTGCAGGCCACCGAGGCCGCCGAGCAGGCGATGGCGGAGATTGTCGGCCGGCACCTCGCGCGCGCCAAAAAGGTCGCCGATCTCTTCGCCGGCTGCGGCAGCTTTGCGCTACGCCTCGCCGCGAAGTCGGAAGTCCATGCGGTGGAGGGCGACGCGGCAGCGCTTTCGGCGCTCGACCGGGCGTTCCGTTTCGCCAGCGGTCTGAAGCGGGTCACCAGCGAACGCCGCGACCTGTTCCGCCGGCCGCTCACTTTCAAGGAGCTGAATGCCTTCGACGGCGTTGTCTTCGATCCGCCCCGCGCCGGCGCCGAGGACCAGTCGAAGCAGATCGCCCGTTCCGATGTGCCGCTCGTCGCCGCGGTGTCCTGCAATCCGGTGACGCTGGCGCGCGACCTGCGCATCCTCATCGACGGCGGTTATGCGCTGAAAAGCGTGACGCCGATCGACCAGTTCCTGTGGTCGCCGCATGTCGAGGCCGTCGCGCTATTGGAGAAGCCGAGGCGAAGGCGATAGCTGGCAGGAATGCAGGTTGGCGTCCGTTGAGCTTGAATTGCGCGTCGATTGAGCATATTTTGATGAGATGTTGTCAAAGTGTGGTAGGAAATCGCCATGGCTGTAGCCCTCGACATTCCAGCGTCGCGCTTCGGCGAGGAGCGCACGCCATTTCTCTCGGCAAGACGGGTCGCCGAACTGCTCGGCGTCAATCTCACGGAGCTGGCCGGCCTGATCGGTGTCGCGCGCAACACGCTTGCCGCCAAGGCCGGCGCGCGCAAGGTCGACGCTGCACTTAGTCCGGTCGTTCGCATTCTGGCGATGGCGGGCGAAATGGCCGGCAATGAGCAGCGTGCGGCGATTTGGTTCAAGCATCAGCCGATCCCCGGCTGGGCGGGAAAGACCGCCTACGATCTGGTTCGGGAAGGCAAGACGGATAAGGTGCTTGCCTATCTGGAGGCAGTCCGCTCCGGCATCTATGCCTGAAACCAGGCTGAGCCTATGGCGTGCCTTCGTGCCGCGCTGGGCGCATTTGCCGCTTTCCGGTGAGGGTGCTGCCCGCTTTGGCGGCCGCTGGAATCCTGTGGGCGCCCCGGCGATCTATGCGGCGCGGGAATTGTCCACTGCCTGGGCCGAATACAATCAGGGCTTCGTCCAGCATCCGGCGTTGATCGCCCAACTCGAGCTTTCAGGCGCGCGGCTGGCCGACCTGACCGACGCCGATACGCTGACCGAACTCGGGGCAACTACGGACATTCATCGGTGTGAGTGGCGCGACATGCTGGATCGAGACCTTGTGCCAGAGACGCACAGGCTAAGAGATCGCTTGCTTGCCGATGGACTACATGGCGTGATCTATCCATCCTTCATGTCGCCCGGCGGCACATGCGTCGCGCTCTGGCGCTGGAACGAGGACGACGCCCCGCGCCTCGGTGTCGTCGATCCCGATCATCGCCTGCCGAAAACACCGGCTTCATGGCTATAACGGGAGTTTCGAACAGGCCTACCTCGACAGGCTGGCCGCTCAAACCCTGGTGCCACCCACCGTCATCTGGTTCATCCTGAGATGTGGCTGGCCGACGCCTACCGGCACGCCCTGGCCGGCCTTGCCGCACATGCCGATGCCGGTGTCGAGCTTCATGTCGTTGCCGATCATCGAAACGCGGTGCATGGCGTCAGGCCCATTGCCGATCAGCATGGCGCCCTTGATCGGCTGCGTCACCTTGCCGTTCTCGATCATGTAGGCCTCGGTGCAGCCGAACACGAACTTGCCCGAGGTGATGTCGACCTGGCCGCCGCCGAAGGAGACGGCATAGATGCCGTTCTTGACCGAGGCGATGATTTCGTCCGGCTCCATGTCGCCTGAGGTCATGTAGGTGTTGGTCATGCGCGGCATCGGCTGATGCGCGTAGCCTTCGCGCCGTCCGTTGCCGGTGGCGTTCATGCCCATCAGCCGGGCGTTCTGGCGGTCCTGCATATAGCCGACAAGCTTGCCGTCTTCGATCAGCACGTTGCGGGCCGAAGGTGTTCCTTCGTCATCGACGGTCAGAGAGCCGCGCCGCTCGGCCATGGTGCCGTCGTCGACGACGGTGACACCTTTCGCGGCCACCTGCTGGCCCATCAGCCCGGCGAAGGCCGATGTCTTCTTGCGGTTGAAGTCGCCTTCCAGCCCGTGGCCGACGGCCTCGTGCAGCATGACGCCCGGCCAGCCGCTGGACAGCACGATGTCGAACGTGCCGGCCGGCGCCGGAATGGCCTCGAGGTTGATCAGCGCTTGCCGCAGCGCCTCCTTGGCCGCGTGCTTCCAGCTCTCCTCGACCAGGAACTCGCCAAACGCCTTGCGCCCGCCCATGCCGTAGGAGCCGCTCTCCTGGCGGTCGCCATTGCCGACCACCACCGACACGTTGATCCTGACCAGCGGGCGGATGTCGCGCACCACCTGGCCGTCGGCGCGCACGATCTCGACATGTTGCCAGGAGGCGGCGAGCGAAGCCGTCACTTGTCGCACGCGCGGATCCTCGGCTCGCAGCCACGAATCGATTTCCTGAAGGAGCTTGGCCTTGGCCTCGAAGGAGGGCGAGGGGATCGGGTTCTCGTCGCCGTAGAGATGACGGTTGGTGCGGGCAGGCGCCGCGGCAAGCGTGCCGGAATAGCCGCCCTTGACCGTTGAGACCGCGTCGGCCGCGCGCAGCAGCGATGCTTCGGAAAGATCGCTGGAATGCGCGTAGCCACTGGCTTCGCCGGCGACGGCGCGTAGCCCAAAACCCTGGTCGGTGTTGAAATTGGCGGTCTTCAGCCGGCCATTGTCGAACATCAGCGCTTCGCTCTCGCTGTATTCGAGGAACAATTCGCCGTCGTCGGCGCCGTTGATGGTCTCGGCGACGATCTGCTTGATGCGATCGTCGGAAATGTCGAATTGGCCGATCAGGCTGTTCATGGCAGGTCCGTCCGTGGAAAGAGATTGTCCTCACGATGTAGGCGCGAAGGCGCGTCCAGACAATCGGCAATGACCATTGTCTGCGCATGACCCCGAAAATCGGAGTCGATTTTCGGAAAGGATCATGCGCAAAATCAAAGCGCTACAGCGTCCTTTGCGCGTCCCTGGACGCGCGGCGCTGTAGCTAAAGGCCGGTCACAATCTCTTTCATTGGTAAGGATTTGGGCGTCTGACCGGTTCAAGGCAGGGCGGCGAAACCGTCGGCAAAACCCTTGAGCTCTACCGGAATGCCGATGCCTTCCTCCGGCGTCTGGAAGACGATGAAGGTGGCCGACGTTCCGGTCTTCAGCGTGTCGAGCAGCGGCTTTTCGAGAATGACCTCGGCATAGCAGCCGTCCTGGAAGCAGCGCACGAAATAGGCCCGGCCGATGTCCTTGCCGTCGACATTGAGGCCAAGCCCGTTGGGCAATAGAACGCCGAGCGGGGCCAGCACGCGCAGGATTTCGGCCTTGTTGTCGGCGGTGCGCAGCACAACGACCGAAAGCCCCATCTCGGGACGGTCCTCAGCGACGACGTTCTGCATCATCACGCATTGTTCTGATGTGGCGCCGGCCGGCGTGTCGCAGATAATCGACCACGCGCCATGCGTCGACCGCACCTTGCCGCTTGGCTGCGCGGCATTGACCTGGCTGACAACGGACAGGCCAGACAAGCCAACGAGAAAGATGACCTTCGCCAAGGTCCTCGAAATCCTAAGTCTCGAAAGCCCAAGTCCCCAAAGCCAAGAGTTCATGACGGCTCCATTGCGAATCACGGCACTTTAAGCCGCGCCAAGGGCAAGTAAAGGATGAGACCACTGCCGGCCTGCTTCGACCAAGGCAATTGTGCGCTTTTCCGTGCCAAATTCGCCCGAATTGCGACCGGCCGGCGCATTTTGCCAGGACACTCCGCCGCTCGGGCTTCCACCGCCGCGGCCGCCGCCAAAATGTGCCGCCGCGCTTGCGCGCAAAAATGCCGCACGGTTTCCTCCGCTCCTTTCTTGCAGAGGCAAATAGAGTATGGTTTGAACCAGCCTCGGGACTGTCCGGGATTCCCGTCCCGGCGTTGTTCGATATTCTTGCGGTCCGATCGCGAGGAACTGGGAGATAATGACGGCAATGAGAAAATTCCTAGCAGGCGCCAAACTCCTAGCAAGCGCTTGGGCTGCCACACTGTTCACCGGTGCATCGGCCCATGCCGCCCAGCCTGCGCCGTGGGAAGTGACCTTCCAGCCTGCCGCCACCGAGATGATGCGGCAGATCGCCTGGTTCGAGCACTACACGCTGTGGTTCATCGTGCCGATCACCCTCTTCGTGCTCGCTCTTATCGCCTATTGCATCGTGAAATTCCGCGCCAGCGTCAACCCGACCCCCTCGCGCACCAGCCACAACACGCTGATCGAGGTGATCTGGACGGTTGGGCCGGTCGTCGTCCTGCTCTGCCTCGCCATCCCGTCGTTCCAGCTTCTGACCGCGCAATACACGCCGCCGGAAGAAGCCAAACTGACCATCAAGGCGACCGGCAACCAGTGGAACTGGGATTACGAATATCAGACCGACAACACGCTTTCCTTCAATTCGGCGATCTTGGCGGATTCTGACCGCGCTGCGGCCGGTAAGGAAGATCGCGGCGTTTATCCGCGCCTGCTCGCCGTCGACAACGAGATGGTGGTGCCGGTCAATACCATGACCCGCGTGCTGGTGACGGCGGCAGACGTGATTCACGCCTTTGCCATGCCGTCCTTCGGCATCAAGACCGACGCGGTTCCGGGCCGCATCAACGAGGTCTGGTTCAAGGCGGAAAAGGAAGGCCTCTATTACGGCCAGTGCTCGGAGCTTTGCGGCAAGGACCACGCCTTCATGCCGATCGCGATCCGCGTCGTCTCCGACGCCCAGTACAAGACCTGGCTGGCGGCAGCCAGCTCCGACCTTCCTGGCGCCAACAAGGCGTTGATGGCCGAGGTCGACAGCAAAGATAAGGTAGCGGCCGCCGGCAACTGATGCCGCGACCAGAAAAGATCAGGGAACGGAGCCGAACATGGCAGACGCTGCAGCTCACGACGATCACGACCATAAGCCGTATCATGGCTGGGTCCGGTGGGTGTATTCGACCAACCACAAGGATATCGGCACGCTCTATCTGATCTTCGCGATCATGGCGGGCTGCGTCGGCGGTGCCCTTTCTGTCGTGATGCGCATGGAGCTGCAGGAGCCGGGGATCCAGATTTTCACCGGCCTGGCGCAGATGGTCTACGGCTTGAACGCCGACGCCGCGCTCGACGGTGGCAAGAGCATGTACAACGCCTTCACCACCGCGCATGCGCTGATCATGATCTTCTTCATGGTCATGCCGGCTTTGATCGGCGGCTTCGCCAACTGGATGGTGCCGATCATGATCGGCGCGCCCGATATGGCCTTCCCGCGCATGAACAACGTCTCGTTCTGGTTGCTGCCGCCGGCTTTCATCCTGTTGATCATCTCGGCCTTCGTGCCGAGCGCGCCTGGCGCTTACGGCGTCGGCGGTGGCTGGACGATCTATCCGCCGCTATCGACATCGGGCCAGCCCGGACCGGCGATGGACCTTGCGATCCTGTCGCTGCACATCGCCGGCGCATCGTCGATTCTCGGCGCCATCAATTTCATCACCACCATCTTCAACATGCGCGCGCCTGGCATGACATTGCACAAGATGCCGCTGTTCGCCTGGTCGGTGCTGATCACCGCTTTCCTGCTGCTGTTGTCGCTTCCGGTTCTGGCCGGCGGCATCACAATGCTTTTGACCGATCGCAACTTCGGCACCACCTTCTTCGCGCCGGACGGCGGCGGCGACCCGATCCTGTTCCAGCACCTGTTCTGGTTCTTCGGGCACCCGGAAGTCTACATCCTGATCCTGCCGGGCTTCGGCATCGTCAGCCATATCGTCTCGACCTTCTCGAAGAAGCCCATCTTCGGCTATCTTGGCATGGCTTATGCCATGGTCGCGATCGGTGCGGTCGGCTTCATCGTCTGGGCGCACCACATGTACACGACCGGCCTGTCGCTCGACACGCAGCGCTATTTCGTCTTCGCCACCATGGTTATCGCGGTGCCGACGGGCGTGAAGATATTCTCGTGGATCGCCACCATGTGGGGCGGATCGATTTCGCTCAAGACCCCGATGCTGTGGGCGATTGGCTTCATCTTCCTGTTCACCGTCGGCGGCGTTACCGGCGTCCAGCTTGCCAATGCCGGTCTCGACCGCCCGCTGCACGACACCTACTACGTGGTCGCGCATTTCCACTATGTGCTGTCGCTGGGCGCGGTCTTTGCCATCTTCGCCGGCTGGTACTACTGGTTCCCGAAGATGACCGGCTACATGTATTCGCCTGTCATCGCCAACACCCACTTCTGGGTCACCTTCGTCGGCGTCAACCTCGTCTTCTTCCCGCAGCATTTCCTCGGCCTCTCCGGCATGCCGCGCCGCTATATCGACTATCCGGATGCGTTTGCCGGCTGGAACATGGTGTCGTCCTACGGCTCGTATATTTCGGCCGTCGGCGTGGTCATCTTCCTCTATGGCGTGTTCGAGGCTTTCCAGAAGAAGCGGGTGGCCGGCGCCAACCCATGGGGCGAGGGTGCGACGACGCTTGAATGGCAGCTGCCTTCGCCGCCGCCCTTCCACCAGTGGGAACAGCTGCCGAAGATCAAATAGGCGGCTGCCTGGCGAATACGGAACCGCCGGTCCGCCCGGCGGTTTTGGCCAACGGAATGATGGACTTTAAGTACGCATGGCCCTTGTCGACGACACATTGACTGACGAACCGGGCTTTCGCATGTCGGAAGCGACGGCGGGCGATTTCTTCGCCCTGTTGAAGCCGCGCGTCATGTCGCTGGTGGTGTTCACCGCTTTTGTCGGCCTGGTCGCGGCGCCCGTGACCATCAATCCGCTTCTGGCGGTGATCGCGATCCTGGCTATTGCCATTGGCGCCGGTGCGTCCGGCGCGCTCAACATGTGGTATGACGCCGATATCGATGCGGTGATGACCAGGACCGCCGGCCGTCCGGTGCCGGCCGGCCGCATCCGGCCCGGCGAGGCGCTGAGTTTCGGCCTGGTGCTGTCGGTGCTGTCGGTGATGACGCTCGGCGTGCTGGTCAACTGGCTGTCGGCGACGCTCCTGGCCTTCACCATCTTCTTCTATGCCGTCGTCTACACGATGTGGCTGAAGCGCTGGACGCCGCAGAACATTGTCATCGGCGGTGCTGCCGGCGCCATTCCGCCGGTGATCGGCTGGGCCGCGGTGACCGGAACGGTCAGCCTGGAAAGCGTCGTCCTGTTCCTGATCATCTTCCTGTGGACGCCGCCGCATTTCTGGGCGCTCGCTCTCTTCAAGTCGCAGGACTATGCCAGGGCCGGCATCCCGATGATGCCGAATGTCGCCGGCCAGGCTTCGACCCGACGCCAGATCTTCGCCTACGCGCTGATCCTTGCGCCGGTTGGCGTGCTGCCATGGATGCTCGGTTTCACCACGCCCGCCTATGGCGTCCTTGCGGTGCTGCTTGGCGCCGGCTTCGTCTGGTATGCGTGGAAGGTGCTGCAGATGGCGGACGAGGACCATGTGATGAAGCCGGCCAAAGCATTGTTCGGTTACTCGCTGCTCTACCTCTTTGCCATTTTCGCCATCTACCTTGCCGACTGCGTTGTCGGGCGCGTGCTGGCCATGGGCGGAGCATGATCATGGCCGACAAAAAGCTTGAACTCGTCACGCTGACGGAGCGCCAGCAGAAGGCTCGGCGCAACCGCTCGGTAGCCATCGGCCTGGCGCTGGCGGTGCTTGTCGTCATCTTCTATATCGCGACCGTGGTGAAATTCGGTCACAACCTCACCGGAACGATGTGAGGCTCAAGATGAACCGCCAAACAGTGACCTATCCCCAAAAGAAGAACACCAACCGCATCGTCGCCGGCGTCTGCATCGCCTTTTTTGGCGGCATGATCGGCATGGCCTATGCCGCGGTGCCGCTCTACGCGATGTTCTGCCAGGCGACCGGTTACGGCGGCACCGTGAAACGCGCAACGCAGCAATATGCCGACCGCGTGCTCGACCGCGACATCACCATCCGTTTCGACGCCAATACGGCCGGCGTGCCATGGCAGTTTGAGCCGGTCGCCCGCTCGGTCACCATCAAGATAGGCGAGACGGCGCAGGCGCATTATAGCGCGACCAACAAGTTCGTCCGCGCCACCACCGCCCGCGCGACTTTCAACGTGCAGCCGGAACTGGCGGGATCCTACTTCAACAAGGTCGAGTGTTTCTGCTTCACCGACACGACGCTGAAGCCTGGCGAGACGCTGGATATGCCGGTCGTGTTCTATGTAGATCCCGACATCGTCAATGCGCCGGAGCTGAAGGACTTGAAGACGATTACCCTGTCCTACACGATGTTCCCGGTCGAGAAGAACGAGAAGAACAAACCGGTCGCGTCGTCGGCGCCGGCCGAAGGCACAAGCAACAAAGTTTCACACACCGAACGAAGCCTCGGGGGTTGATATGGCAGACGCGCACGCAAAACCACAACATGACTACCATCTCGTCGACCCGAGCCCGTGGCCGTTCCTAGGCTCGGTCGGCGCGCTGGTCACTGCGATCGGCGGCGTCTGTTACATGCAGTACCTCAAGGGCGGCGATTTCCCGATTTTCGGCTTCAACATCGCCAATCCGTGGCTGTTCTACATCGGCCTCTTGATCGTCATCTACACCATGTACGCCTGGTGGTCGGACACCATCAAGGAAGCGCATGAAGGCCACCATACGCGTGTAGTGTCGCTGCATCTGCGCTACGGCATGATCATGTTCATCGCTTCCGAGGTGATGTTCTTCGTCGCCTGGTTCTGGGCATTCTTCGACGCCAGCCTGTTTCCCGGCGAGGCACAGCAATACGCCCGCGCCGCCTTCACCGGCGGTGTCTGGCCGCCGAAGGGCCTCGAGGTTCTCGACCCCTTCCACCTGCCGCTCTACAACACCGTCATCCTGCTTTTGTCGGGCACCACGGTGACCTGGGCGCACCACTCGCTTATTCATGGCGACCGCAAGGGGCTGATCAACGGCCTGGTGCTGACCGTCGGTCTCGGCATGCTGTTCACCATGGTGCAGGCTTACGAGTACATGCACGCGCCGTTCGGCTTCAGGGATTCGATCTACGGCGCCACCTTCTTCATGGCGACCGGCTTCCACGGCTTCCATGTCATCATCGGCACCATCTTCCTGCTGGTCTGCCTGGTTCGCGCGATGAAGGGCGATTTCACCCCAAAGCAGCATTTCGGCTTCGAGGCGGCCGCCTGGTACTGGCACTTCGTCGACGTGGTCTGGCTGTTCCTGTTTGCGTCGATTTATGTGTGGGCATCGAGCGGCGCGGTGATCGAAGGTCACTGAAATCTTTTAAGGGAATGTGACGAGGCGGCTGCGGCGACGTGGCCGCCTTATCTTTTGGGGCGAACGGCACTAAGATATTGCAATGAGCGACGACAAGGCGATCTGGCCACCAATCGATCCGATTTCGGCCGGCCTGCACGGCCGCTGCCCGCGCTGCGGCGAGGGGCGGCTGTTCTCCGGTTTTCTCACCGTCGGCAAACGCTGCGCCAATTGCGGCCTCGACTATTCCTACGCCGATGCCGGCGACGGTCCGGCGGTGTTCGTCATCCTGATCATCGGCTTCATCGTCGTCGGGCTGGCGCTGTGGATGGAGGTGACGCTTAGTCCGCCGCTTTGGCTGCATCTCATGCTGTGGATACCGCTGACGCTGGTGCTATGCCTTGGGGCGCTTAGGCTGATCAAAGGCGTGCTTTTGACGCTGCAGTACCGCAACAAGGCGGCCGAGGGCAGGCTGGACCTCGGCGAATGAGCACGACATCCGGTTCGGTCGCAGGCCGTTCGCGGCCGAAGACGGCATTGCTGCTTGGCTTCGGCCTCGTGCTGTTCTTCATCTTGCTGGCGCTCGGCACCTGGCAGGTCCAGCGCCTGTACTGGAAAGAGGGTCTTCTCCAGACAATCGACCAGCGCACGCACTCGGCGCCCGTGCCGTTGGCCGAGGTCGAAAAAAGGTTCGCCGCCACCAGCGATGTCGACTACACGCCGGTGACGGCATCAGGCACTTTCCTGCATCAAGGCGAGCGGCATTTCTTCGCGACCTGGGAAGGCCAGTCCGGTTTCAATGTCTTCACACCCTTGCATCTGGAGGACGGCCGCTTCGTCCTGATCAATCGCGGCTTCGTGCCCTACGATCTCAAGGATGCGGCCAAGCGCCC
The DNA here is from genome assembly GCF_003952585.1 of Mesorhizobium sp. M6A.T.Cr.TU.016.01.1.1. NCBI lineage: Bacteria > Pseudomonadati > Pseudomonadota > Alphaproteobacteria > Hyphomicrobiales > Phyllobacteriaceae > Mesorhizobium > Mesorhizobium sp. M6A.T.Cr.TU.016.01.1.1. The sequence continues at coordinate 573,461 of NZ_CP034452.1, read as the reverse complement.
GCAAAGCCAGGGTGCGGGCCAAGTGACGGTGACGGGGCTCGCCCGCAACCCGCTGCCGGCGAAGCCCTCGATGATGCTTCCCGACAATGATCCGCAGAAGAACATCTTCTACTGGAAGGATCGCGATGCCATGGCGGCGAGCGCGGGTCTGCCGGCCGGCGCGGGGCTGGTGCCATTCTTCATCGACGCGGACGCCACCCCGAACCCGGGTGGGCTGCCGGTCGGCGGTGTTACCGTTATCAACCTGCCGAACAGCCATTTGCAATACGCCGTAACCTGGTATGGCCTTGCCGCTGCCCTTGCCGGCGTCCTCATCTTCAGGCTTCGCCGCCCGGCGAAAGAGAAATGATCGCCGCTGGCGCCCTTGACAGGGCAGGGGTGCGCACCTCATTTCGCGCCTTGAGCTCACCTGGGTTCACGATACGACCAACCGGCCGGGAATCATGCTTCACACGACCACAAAGCCACCGCTGACGATAAGGCTCTGCCAGCCGCGAGGCTTCTGCGCCGGCGTCGACCGCGCCATCCAGATCGTCGTTCTGGCGCTGAAGAAATACGGCGCGCCGGTCTATGTCCGCCACGAGATCGTGCACAATCGCTACGTCGTCGAGGGGCTGCAAAGCCTGGGTGCGGTGTTTATCGAGGAACTCTCCGAGATACCGGCGGAGCATCGCCAGAGCCCGGTCGTCTTTTCGGCGCATGGCGTGCCGAAGTCGGTGCCGGCGGATGCCCAGGCGCGTAGCCTCTTCTATCTCGACGCCACCTGCCCGCTGGTGTCGAAGGTCCACAAGCAGGCGATGCGCCATCAGCGGCTTGGCCGCCACGTGCTTCTGATCGGCCATGCCGGCCATCCTGAAGTGATCGGCACGATGGGGCAATTGCCGGACGGCGCCGTCACCTTGATCGAGACCGAAGCTGACGCCGCGAAATTGGTGCCCGCCGACCCGCAGGCACTCGGTTTCGTCACTCAGACGACGCTTTCGGTCGAGGATACCGCCGGCATCATCCGCGTGCTTAAGGATCGTTTTCCCGATTTACATGCGGCGGCCGCGGAATCGATCTGCTATGCCACCACCAACCGTCAGGAGGCGGTCAAGGAGACCGCCGCTGGTGCCGATCTCTTCCTGATCGTCGGCGCCCCCAACTCCTCCAATTCGCGGCGTCTTGTCGAAGTGGCCGAACGCGCCGGCGCCTCGATGTCACTCCTCGTGCAGCGCGCCTCCGAAATTCCGTGGACTGACATTGCCGGCATCTCGACGCTCGGCCTGTCGGCAGGCGCTTCGGCGCCGGAAATCATTGTTGACGAGATCATCGACGCCTTCCGGCAGCGCTTCAATGTGACGATCGAACTGGCGGTGACGGCCACTGAAACGGAGGATTTTCCGGTGATGCGGGTCCTGCGCGATGTCGAACTGACGGCGGCCGACATGGCCTTCGTCAATGGGGCCGCGTAAGGTCCATGGCGGTCTACACCGACGTCAATGAAAGTGAGCTCGGCGCGTTCCTGAAGCCCTATCCGGTCGGCGATCTCCTGTCCTACAAGGGCATCGCAGAAGGCACCGAGAACTCGAATTTCCTGCTGCACACCACCAGCGGCTCCTACATCCTGACGCTCTACGAAAAGCGCGTCGACAAGGCCGACCTGCCGTTCTTCCTCGGCCTCATGGGCCATCTCGCGAGAAAAGGCATTTCGTGCCCGCTTCCGGTCACCGCGCACGACGGCACCGTCATCGGCGCGCTTGCCGGCCGGCCGGCGGTCATCATCACCTTCCTCGAAGGCCTGTCGCTGCGGCGACCGACGGCAGCGCATTGCGGTGAGGTCGGCAAGGCGCTGGCGCAACTCCATCTCGCGGGTCAGGACTTTCCCATGACCCGCCCGAACGCCCTTGCCATCGATGGCTGGCGTAAGCTGTGGAACGCGTCCCACGCGCGCGCCGACGAGGTCGAGCCGGGACTAGCGGCCGAAGTCGATGCCGACTTCGCCGATTTCGAGCGGAACTGGCCCAAAGGCCTGCCGGAAGGCATCATCCATGCCGATCTTTTCCCGGACAATGTCTTCTTCCTCGGCGAAAAACTGTCCGGGCTGATCGACTTCTATTTCGCCTGCAATGATCTCTACGCCTATGATGTCGCCACCTGCCTCAACGCCTGGTGCTTCGAGAAAGATTTTTCTTTCAACCTGACCAAGGGCACGGCGCTGCTTGCCGGCTACCAGAGCGTGCGACCCTTGAGCGGCGACGAGAAAGCCGCGCTGCCGATGCTGGCGCGCGGCTCGGCACTGCGCTTCATGCTGACCCGGCTTTACGACTGGCTGACTGTTGCCAACGGCGGGCTGGTCATAAAACGCGACCCGACCGAGTACATCCGCAGGATGCGCTTCCACCGGGCGATCAAATCCCCTTCCGAATACGGACTGACATGACCAAGCGCGTTGAAATCTTCACCGATGGTGCCTGTTCGGGCAATCCGGGGCCGGGCGGCTGGGGGGCGGTCCTGCGCTTCAACGGCATCACGAAAGAACTGTCGGGCGGCGAGGCTGCTACCACCAACAACCGCATGGAACTTTTGGCCGCCATCTCGGCGCTCAATGCGCTAAAAGAACCCTGCGCCGTCGATCTTTATACCGACAGCAACTACGTCAAGGACGGCATTTTCAGCTGGATTGACGGCTGGAAGCGCAACGGCTGGAGGACGGCCGCCAGGCAACCGGTGAAGAATGCCGAACTGTGGCAGGCACTCGACGAGGCGCGCAGCCGTCATCAGGTCGTCTGGCACTGGGTCAAGGGCCATGCCGGCCATCCGGAGAACGAGCGTGCCGACGAACTGGCGCGGCTCGGCATGGCGCCGTTCAAGAACAAGTCGGCCAGGCCCGCGCTCCTTTCGGCCAAGGAAAGCACCCAAGCCAAGCAGCCGGCAGCCAAGAAAATGCGGCGCTCGACCCAGAGCTACTAAACCAGTCTGGTCCTCCGTGTTCAGCGGATCAGCAGCGCCGTGCCGAAAAGCCCGAGCGCGAACACCGTATGCGACACCAGGTTGAGGGCGCGGATCTGCATGGGGTTGGGGCGCTTTGATGCGGCCCAGCCGGCGCCCATGCCGGGCGCCAGCAGGAACCAGCCGGCGCCCACGGTGACGATGCCGAGGATGAAGGCCGGCAGGAAGGTCGGCGCCGCCAGCCACGCCGCTCCCGCCAAAACGGCCAGAATGATGCCGTAGACGATGCCGACAAAATAGTGGAAGGCCCAGCCCAGCGCCGATTCATGCGCGTAGGGTGCTGCCTCGCCGATATCTTCGTGGAAGACCTTGCCGTCCCTCAGATGCCAGACCCAGCGGCCGACCAGCCCCCAGTTCGGCCGCGGCTGAGCAAACACCGTGTTCAGGAAAATCGCCCAGAGGTCCATGAGCGCCGTGGCGCCGATGCCGATCGCCACAGCGCGCCAGAAGATATCAAACATCATCGAGGTCCCCCAAAAGCAAGCAGTCCCGAAGAGCCAGCGCACGATCCCGAAAACCGGAATCGGCTTTCGGAAAGGATCATGCGCCGATTCGAAAGTCTTGAAGCGTCCTTGGGACGCGCGACGTTCTAAAAGGCGACTGTGGCCTATGCTGTCGCCAGAACGGAAAGCTGTCCGAGAATGTGAGCCGCACCGGATTCATCAACGCCAGGCTTTGTCTCGACATTAAGCGCGATGACCTTGCCGTCGTCGACGATCATCGAGAACCGCTTCGAACGCAGTCCCATGCCACCGCCGGAGAGGTCGGCGTCGAGGCCGATCGACTTGGCGAAGTCGCCATTGCCGTCGGCAAGGTAAAGGATCTTGCCTTCGCCGCCGCTGAAGCGGGCCCAAGCGCCCATGACGTGAACATCGTTGACGGCGACGACGGCGATGGTGTCGACGCCGCGCGCCAGGATGGCGTCGTAATTATCCAGATAGCCGGGCAGATGGTTGTTGCTGCAGGTCGGCGTGAAAGCGCCGGGAACGGCGAACAGCACCACCTTCTTGCCCGAGAAAATCTCGGCCGTCGTGATCGGTTTTGCCCCGTCGGCAGTCATCGTCTTGAAGGTCGCTTGGGGCAGCTTGTCGCCAATGGCAATCGTCATGATGGTCCTCATTTGACAAATGGGAGGGAGTATCCTTGCGATAGCGAACTCAGACCTTTCCCGCAACCGTTGGGAAGCCCCTCGCAAAAGGATGTTCGACCCTGAACATCCTTTGCCCGAGATCAAGGGAAAGGCAGCTGTCCCTCGACCGCGCCGACCGCAGTTGTCAGCGTGTAGTAAAGTCCGCCATCCGTCGGCGTCGTCGTCGGCCTGTCGAGGATCGGCACGGTAAACACCAGCTTGCCGTCCTTTTCGCTGCGAGCCGGCACGCCGAACATGTAATCCCGCTCACCGGCGACGAAGAAATCCGCCGCCTTCGGATTGCCCGGAAAGCTCGCCTCGACAATCAGTGTCTCGCGGTCACCCGGCAGGATATTGATGCCGAAATCGGGCCTTGCAGGGGCCGGCAGGGTTGCGAGGGCCGCCTTCACCAAAGCGGCGTCTTCGACATTGTCCGGATCGGAGCCCGGATCGATGGCCAGCCTCGTCTGCACCGGGATGCAGATCGTCTCGCAAATGCCGAGAAAGATATCGGCGTCGATGACGGCCGGCTCGTTCGGCGCCGACAACGTGAACGTCACCGGCAGCGAAACCGGATGGTCATAGCCGGCCCATTTGCCGTAGCCGTCGTCGTGGCGCTGGGGCGGCGGAAACGAAAAAGTCGCGTTGGCAATGTTGGTGCTGGCCGAGACATCGATTTGCGGCGGCACGCCCGCGTCGCCCGGATCGCGCCAGTAGGTTTTCCAGCCAGGCTTGAGCGCAATATCGAGGACGCCATGGATGCGCCCGGCTTCGTCGGGCTTGCCGGTGGTCACAAGCCGCACTTTGCCGCCTTCGGTGTTGTACCAGATCGACGAGGAGGCTACAGCGGGAAGGCCGGTTCCACATCCAACAGCGGCGCTGAGCAGCAGGACTTTCAAGCTTTGCATGGCGGTGATTTGAGCGTCCGTTCATGGCTGCGCAATGATTTCATGGCTTCGCTGTTATCATATTTGCGTGACCTCGGGCACAGCTTTGCGTGACCTTAGACGCACAGCCGAGACCAAATCGCGCGCGGCACATCTTTTCGGCGCTTCCAAAACGCGTTACGCTGCCTGTCATGGACTTATTGCGCCACAAGAAGATGGTCGCAGGACGCGGCTTTCTCGACGACCAGTTCCTGATTGCCATGCCTGGCATGAAGGACGACCGCTTCACGCGCTCCGTCATCTACATCTGCGCGCACAGCGACGAAGGCGCGATGGGCCTGATCATCAACCAGACGCAGCAGATGCTGTTTCCGGATCTTCTCGTGCAGCTCGGCATTATGAACGAACAGGAGGCGATCCGCTTGCCCGCGCAGGCCCGTGACTTCGTCGTGCGCAACGGCGGACCGGTGGACCGCAGCCGCGGCTTCGTCCTGCATTCGGGCGACTACCGGGTGGAATCGTCGCTGACCGTCTCCGACGAGATATGCCTGACCGCGACCGTCGACATATTGCGCGCCATTTCGTCGGGCCGCGGCCCTCGGCACGCGCTGATGGCGCTCGGCTATTCGGGCTGGGGCGCCGGCCAGCTGGAAAGCGAAATCGCCGAGAACGGCTGGCTGACCTGCCCGGCAACTGCGGAGCTTCTGTTCGATACCGACATCGAGCGCAAATACGACCGGATTCTCGCTTCGATCGGTATCGACCTTGCGCATCTTAGCCTGGCGGCCGGTCACGCCTAGTGGTGAAAACCTGACACCATCGCCAGCCGTTTGCCCAAATCGTAGACGAGATTCTCGATAACGGCTGTCCAGAAAAGGTCAGCCTCTTTCACGCGGGTTTCGACATCGCTGTATTTGCCGATGCGGGCTTCTAAGAAGGAGCGCATGCGCTGGTGAAACTGGCCGACGGTGAGCTGTTTTCCCTTGGCCCTGAACATCGCGGTATTGAACCGCGCCGCCTTGGGGAAGATTTTGCTGGCTTTGGCATTGGGCGTCTCGTCGGCGTTCGACAGGAGGTTTGCTGCGCCGTTGGTGCCAAGGAAATGGGGGAGGTAAAGATCCCGTTCGTCCATGGCCTTCTCGAGACGGGCTTCGATGCGCTCCTTGGCCGCAAGAAGGTTCTTGGCCGCAAGTGCTGCCGACAGATAGGGATCGCGCCTGAATTGAAGGATGCGCTCTTCTTCGGCCTTGTCGTCGACGAAATGGTGTTCGCGCTTGCCCTCGAGGCGGATCCGGATCAGTTCCGCTTCGTCGCCCAGGCCGAACTCTGCACCGTAGTCCTTCACGGCCTCGAGCCATGTCTGGTCGAGGAACTGCATAAGACCAAGTGCCGACCCTTTAGGCGGGCGGTTGTTGATGTCGAAGGAGGATTCCTTCTCGGCGATCGCGAAAAGGGTGTCGGCAGGAAATTGGGTGTCCTTGGCTGCACGCAGAATCTCGCTGGCAATGTACTGGGACACCTTGTATTCGCCGAACTCGTGCACCGACATGCCGACGACGATCTGTTCCGCGCCTTTGGAAAGGATGGAGACGGTGCCCTTCAATGCATCGGCCAAGGTGCCTTCTCCCTTGCGTCGGGAGGTCGATATGGTGCCCGGATCGATGATGTCGAACTCGGGCGCGGCCGAGGGGAAACCCAGAGCGGAGGACGGAACAGCAGTGGCAACCGCGGCTTCGGTCGCTCCGTTGACCAAGGCTCCCGAATAGACCGGCCATGGCATGGCTGCCACTGTCGCCGCCAAGCCAAGCCCCGCGATCCTTTTCGACAAAGGCCGCACGCCCGAAAGAATGACGCCTCCGCAAGCAAAGAATTCACGTGTTCTTTGGAGCGACGCCAGGTCTTCCTCCGTTCCTTGTCTGGCCCAGATATTTTGGGCAGATCTATTTCCAACGTTGAGCCGTCAACGTCGAAAAAGACAAGAAGAACGGTCAGTTCTTCCGCTAGCTAGTCATGGATAATGGCGGTACAATGGCCGCAGTGCGGCGAAATAATTCGAAATGTACAATGAGTTGATTTTTATCGAGCGTTGCGTAGGCAATTTGTTGCTTGTGAAGAGAAATCATTTACCCTTTGGCTGTCGCCAGATTGGTGCTGAGCTCGAAGGCTAGTTTCGACCCGTTGGTGTACGGCTGCAGCACGGGCGCACTCTCGCTCACGATCTCCTCCACGACGCGCTTGCGTTCCTGATCGTCCATTTCTTTGGCTAAAGAACTCATCCCGACCAGCGCCATCGTATTCAAATGCAGGAAGGGTGCGCCTTCCCCGAAATGGATGGTGCGCGAAATAATCCTTGATCGGACCTCGCGGAAGCCGGCGTCTCGCAGCAGCGCCTCAAGTGGCGCCGCTTCCCCGAAGCTGTACCGTTGATCGGCGATGGCGCCCAGGTGGCGCTCCGCCACGCGGCGCAGTTCGCGAAAGAACGGGATTTCGTCATCCGGGCGCCACGTGGCAAGCGCCAGCCTACCACCCTTCGCCAGCGCGCGACGCATCTGCGCCGCCGCCGCGGGTTTGTCGGGAAAGAACTGCAGTCCTTGCTGGCAGACGACCACGTCGAACGTCTCACCGTTACGCAGAGGCAGCTCGCCGGCATTGCCCCGACGCCAGTCAATGGCTGGTTCTACAGCCCGCGCCACGGCAAGCATGTCCAGGCTGATGTCGACGCCGACGATGTATCCGGCTTCACCGAGCCGCTCTCTTGCAACGCGCGCCACTATTCCTGTTCCGCAAGCGATATCGAGTACGCGATCGCCCGAAGACAATTCCAGCTCGTCAAGAGCCAACTCGGCCCATGGACGGAAGAGAGGGCCGACGAGCCACCGCTCGTACATTTCCGGGAAACTTGCCTGGTTCATTGCGTAACTGGGCAAGGTCATGATTGTCCTCCCTCAGATTTCCATCCGGCCATCGCGAGCCTTCTCCGCTGTTCCTTGGCCGCGTGCGATTCCAACCAAGAGAAAGTTGCAGCCGTTTAGGAGAAAGAGAGAAAGCATCTCAAACCAGCAGCAGCTCAAGCTTCAGCAATAACGCCTAGCCCGGCCAATCGAAACTTTGGGCAGCTCGGACCATTGCCGCCGTCGCCGGGCTATATGGCCGGCCCGGAACGCTAGCCAGGGACACCGTGCGTGCCACCGCGGGTTCGATCAGCGGGCGTTGAAGAAGTTCAGGCGATGTCACCGAATATTCAGGCATGAAGGCGAAGCCGATCCGCGCCAGCACCATTGATTGGACCCAATCCTCGCGCTCGGAACGAAAGCGGGCATAAAGGCTAACGTTTCTTTCCCGGCACACCCCCATCACAAGGTCCCGCATTTCGCAGGACAGACGATCGACATAGGGTTCTTGAGAGAGATCGACCAACTTGATTGCATCGAGGGTCGCAAGCCGGTGATCGGGCGCGAATACGACGACGTAACGCTCACTGTAGAGATCATGGACGCGGAAAGCCGCTCCCAATCCCTCCAGCGGATTGAGAACGGCCAGATCGAGATCGCCATGCTCAAGCCTGTCTTTCAGTTCCTGAACGCCCGCTTCGCTAACTTCAAGCTCGACACCATGATAGTCGCGCTGGAACTTTGCCAGGAACCGGGCGAGCTTCACATGGCCGATGGTCGACATCACGCCGAGCCGGATCGGCACCTGATTGAGTAGCCTAAAATTATCGGCAAGCGTCCTGGTTGCGTGGGCCTCCTGCATGATCTGCTGAAGATGAGGCAGAATGGAGCGCCCGAACTCACTCAGGAGGATGCGCTTACCCTCGCGGTGGAACAAGGGCGCGCCAAGCTCATCCTCGAGTGTTTTGACCGCTTTGGTGAGCGCCGGCTGAGACACATTGCAATCGGTGGCGGCCTTGGTGAAATTCAGTATTTTCGCGGCCGCAAGCACGTAGCGGACCTGAAACATCTCCATGGCGAGCCCTCCCGAGGCGGTTCCACGAAACGACATTATAGCCCCTTCATCGATAACTGTCGGCTATCGATCGATAGAAAAAATGTCGTTTTCTTTCGCCCGCCATTGCATTCAACTCCTGTAGTCACCGAACTAGGAGGAGATCTGGAAATGACCGTCTATATGGTGGAACGGGACCTCAAGGGCATCAGCATGGAAGCTCTGGGAGATGCACAGAAGGCGGCGATCAGCAAGGCCGCTGAGATGACGTCCAACGGCACCGACATTAGGTATCTGCGCTCGACCTTCGCACCGGAGGACGGGCGCTGCATGTGCCTGTTTGACGCTGTCTCCAATACCGACGTGAAGCGTCTAAACGACGATGCAGGACTGCCCTATCACAGAATCGTGCCGGCGCTCGATCTTACCCCATAAGACCAGCACGACCGGGCTCGTGATGACCATCCGGGCCCGGCGTTCTGGAGAGGCTGATCATTTGGAACGACGGAAAGACCCAAGACGTTCGTGCTGCATCCGCTAGCCGCAGTTCTAACGCTTGTTGCTCCCAGGAGTCTGAGGCGGACCATGTTTGGCAGCTCGGGCATCATTCCTCTGCCTCGCCCGCTTGAGCGTCGTGTGGATACTCTTGCGCAGTCGTTCATGCGCCAGCGGCTCGGATCTCAGATGGATTTCTCGATCCCGCAAGGCGAGCCGGCGCTGTTGCCGCCCAACTCGGTGTCCTGGCGTATTTTCAAGAACCCTGTTGCGCTGTTCATCGGCGGAGTTACTGCGGTGCTGCTCGAATTGGCAGAGCCGCGGGTTCGCGACGCCATTTGGCAGCACAGCACATTCCGCTCCCACGCGCTCCGACGATTACAGCGTACTGGCCTCGCTGCCTTGGTCACGGTCTACGCCCCCCGAACCAAGGCTACGGCCATGATTGAAGGTGTGGTCAGGATGCATGGGCGCGTTTCAGGTCGAACGAGCGAAGGCGAGCCATACCACGCCACCGACCCGGAGTTGCTGGATTGGGTGCAAGCGACGGCCGGGTTTGGTTTCATGGAGGCGTATCACGTCTATGTGCATCGTCTGCATTTCTTCGAACGGGACGCGATGTTTGCTGAGGCTCGCCCCGTCGCGCTTCTCTATGGTGCGGTTTACGCGCCCACGTCTCAGGCCGAGCTTTACGCGCTGTTCGACGTGATGAGGCAAAGACTCGTCGCGTCGCCGATCATCTTGGAATTCCTGGAGATCATGGAAGAAGTTCCCGCCTTGCCGGGAGTGGCTCGACCGCTTCAGCGGCCGCTTCTGAAGGCGGCCGTCGAGATATTACCCCGCTGGGTGCGCAAGCGCTTGGCACTCGGCGACCGATGGACGTTGAAGCCGTGGGAGCGTGCTTTTGTGAAGACGACGGCTGCAATCTGCGAGAGCATCGTGCTCCCTTCATCACCGGCCGTCCAGTCGTGCCGTCGCCTCGGCCTTTCCGAGAACTATCTCTATCGCCGCCGTTAATTCAGGCTTCCAACATTGGTAGAGCCACGCCACGGGTCGGGAGTTAAAGTTTTCGATACTGCGGACCAGAAGGGTTGACTTGCAACCTCCGAGCGCCGGGAAGCGGCCGGCATAAGGCCGCTCTGGTTAGGAAGGGTCGTTCTCTGCCATTCCAAGCGGGTACGCATGTCGCCCAAAAAATGCTCAGCGGATTTGGGACAACGACATGCGCAAAAATCAAGCCTGAGTCAGCGGATACTGTTCCTTCAGCGTCTTCAGCACCTGATCGCCGGGCATCGGTGCGCCGAACATGAAGCTCTGCACATATTCGCAGCCCATCTGGCGCAGTTCGAGCGCATCGCTTTCGTCCGAAATGCCTTCGGCCACGACCGAAAGGCCGAGCTCATGCGCCATATTGACCATGGATTTGAGCAGCACCGCGCGCTTCGGTGTCGAGTCGTCGACAAAGCTCTTGTCGATTTTGATCGTGTCGAAGGGGAAGCGCGTCAGATAGGCTAGCGATGAGTAGCCGGTGCCGAAATCGTCCAGCGACAGGCCGATACCAAGCTTCTTCAGCTTGTTCAGCACATGGGCTGTCTGCTCGGGATTGTCCATCACCAACGATTCGGTGAGTTCGAGCCGGAAGCAGCGCGGCTTTAGATTGGCTCGCGCGATCACCGAGCGGACGTCGCTGACCAGATCGCGGCGGATGAGCTGACGGCTGGACAAGTTGACCGAAACCGACAACGGCGCATCGCCGATCTGCTTTTGCCAGCCCGCCAGATCTTCGGCGGCCTGTTGCATGGCAAAAAGGCCAAGCTGCACGATCAGGCCGCAGCTCTCGGCGACCGGGATGAAATCGCCCGGCGGGATCATGCCGCGGCGCGGATGGTCCCAGCGCAAAAGCGCCTCGAAGCCGGCAACGCTGCCGTCTTCGAGCCGCACGATGGGCTGGTAGGCTAGTGTGAATTCGCGCCGTTCGATGGCGCGGCGCAGGTCGGACTCGAACTGCAGCCGGTCGGTGCCGACGGTCCGGAAGGCGGGGCGGAACGGCTCGATCCTGTCGCCGCCGAAACGCTTGGCCTGATGCATGGCAAGCTCGGCGTCCTTGACCATGTCCTCGGCTGAGCTCTGCGCCGAGGTCCAGGTGACCAGTCCGATCGAGGCGGTCAGCACGATCTCGCGTTTGGCAAAGGTGATCGGATTGTTGATCGCATGCTTGATGGCGTCGGCGACCGCCGCGATGCGGGCCGGGTCCTGTTCAGAAAGCAGCATCAGCGCGAACTGGTCGCCGGCAAAGCGCGACAGCGAATCCTTCGGCTTGAGCAGCCGGTGCAGGCGGCGCGCAATGGTCAGCAGGATGGTATCGCCGGCCGAGATGCCGAGCCCGTCATTGACCTGCTTGAACCGGTCGATGTCGATGACGAAGACGGTCGGACGCACCTTCTCTTCCGTGCGCGCGATCGAGATGATCGCCTCCAGCCGGTTCATCAGCAATTCCCGGTTCGGCAGGCCGGTGAGATTGTCATGCACGGCATCGTGCAGCAGCCTCTCCTCTGACTTTTTCTGCTCCGTCACGTCGACCATGGTGCCGACGCAGCGGATGACCTCGCCGTCCGATCCGATCACCGGCCGAGCGCGCAGCGAAAACCAGTGATAGTGCCCGTCGGCGCCGCGCAGGCGGAAGTTCTGCGACACGCGGCCGCGCCGGTGTTCGAGCACCACGTCGAGCGTCGTGCGGAACGTGTCGCGATCGTCGGCATGCAGCACCGGCAGCCAGTTGCGGGCGGCCCCGCCCAGACTGTCGGGCGCAAGGCCAAGCTGGATGCTGACATCCGGCTTGGTGACGACGCGGTCGCGCATCACGTCCCAGTCCCAAACCGTGTCGCCCGATCCGGCGACGGCCAGCGCCTGCCGTTCGAGATCGGAGAACAGGCCCTGATGCAGCGCGCCACCGGCAAAGGCGTGCTGCATGACGGTGAAGCCGATCAGCAGGATGATGAGGATCAGCCCGCCGCCCAGCGCCGGCTGGGCAATGTCGTTGTCGAGCATGCCGGTGATCGCCATCCACGACCCGCATAGCCACAACAAGACCATGACCCAACTGGGCACCAGCATGATGGCACGGTCGTAGCCGCGTATGCCGAGGAAAATGATCAGGCCGAGGCCGGTCAGGGCGGTGGCGGCGAAGGACAGCCTGGCGATGCCGGCGGCGACCGCCGGATCGACGATGGCCACACCCGCGATCAGCACCAGCCCAAGAATCCAGACCAGCGCGCCGTAGCTGAAATGGCCGTGCCATCGGTTGAGGTTGAGGTAGGCGAACAGGAACACCACGAAGGTCGCCGCAAGCGCCACCTCCGTTCCGGCTCGCCACATCTGCTCGTTGCCGGGCGATATTTCCAGGACCTTGTTGAGAAAGCCGAAATCGATGCAGATATAGGCGAGCACCGCCCAGGCGAGTGCAGCGGTAGCCGGGAACATCGAGGTCCCCTTGACGACGAAAAGGATGGTCAGGAACAGCGCCAGAAGGCCGGCGATGCCGATGACGATGCCGCGAAACAGCGTGTAGGAGTTGACCGAGTCCTTGTAGGATTCCGGATCCCACAGATAGACCTGCGGCAGTTTGGGCGAGGCAAGTTCGGCAATGAAGGTGATCACCGTTCCGGGATTCAGCGTCACCCGGAACACATCGGCGTCGGGGCTGGTCTGGCGGTCGAGCGCGAAGCCCTCGCTGGGCGTGATCGCGGCAATGCGGGTCGAGCCGAGATCCGGCCAGAAGATGCCGGAATTCACCAGCCGGAAATGCGGTGCGACGATCAGCCTGTCGAGCTGCTGGTCGGTGGTGTTGGCTAGCGCGAACACCGCCCAGTCGCCGGTCGAGCGCGCATCATTGGCCTCGACCTCGATGCGCCGCACGATGCCGTCCGGTCCCGGCGCGGTCGACACCTGGAAGTTCTCGCCCTGGTTGCGGTAGATTTCGACCGCGCCCGAAAGGTCGAGCGCCACGTCGTCGCGGGCGATCTTGATCGGTTCGACGGCGAAGGCCGAGGACGCCGCGCAGAGCGTGACGATTGCCGTCAGGACAAAGGCGAACAGCGACCCGATTCGCAGGAAATTCGTCAAAAATCAGTCCTTCGTTCCCGCGCCGGGCAGATCGTCCTCGATCCGGGCGTAGAGGTAATGGTCCTGCCAGATGCCATTGATCCTGAGATAGGATCGCAGAAGTCCTTCGCGCCGGAATCCGGCTTTTTCAAGCACGCGGATCGACCGGGCGTTGTCGGGAATACAGGCAGCTTCGATCCGGTGCAACCTCAGCGTGTCGAAGGCGAAGCGCGTCACCACCTTGACCGCGTCGGTCATCAGGCCGTGGCCGCTGTAGCGCTCGCCGATCCAGTAGCCGATATGGCCGCTTTGCGCGACGCCGTGGCGGATATTGCCGAGGGTGATTCCGCCGACAAGCTTGCCGCTGCTTTTGTCGAAGATGAAGAAGGCTATGGCCGTTCCCTGCGCGTAATCTTCGCGGTAACGGCTGAGGCGATGCCGCCAGGCCGTGCGGTCGAGCTCGTCGGGGTTCCACCGCGGCTCCCACGGCTCCAGGAAGCGGCGGCTTTCCCCGCGCAGCACCGACCATTCGCGATAGTCGTTGGTCAGCGGCACGCGCAGCGTGACGCGATCGCCCTTCAGTGCCGGCAGGTCACGGCGAAAGAAAGGGAGCGCGAACATGACGCTTTGATGGACTTAGCCGGCGAGCTTTCGGGCCGTGGTCTGCGTGCCCGAAAGCGACTCAAGGACCGCCTCATAGGGAGCGAGCGTGCCCACCGGTCCGACGGCAGTCAGCGTCGGCTTGGTCGAAAACAGCCGTGACGACAGGTCCGTCAACCGCTCGACCGTCAGCGCCGACAGCCGTTCCATCAGCTCTTCCTTGGCGATCGGCCGGCCGAACAGAAGCATTTGCCGGGCGATCTGCGAGGCGCGGCTGGCCGGGCTCTCGGCGGACATGATCAGGCCTGCGCGGTACTGGGCGCGTGCCCGGTCGAGTTCCTCCTGCAGGATGTTCTCGCCGGCCTTCTGCAACTCGTCGATGACCACCGGCACCAATTCGGCGATGTCGCTCTGCCCGGTCGCGGCATGGACGCCGAATATGCCGGTGTCAGAAAAACCCCAGTGGAAGGCATAGACCGAATAGCACAGCCCGCGTTTTTCGCGGACTTCCTGGAAAAGGCGCGACGACATGCCGCCGCCAAGGATCATCGACAGGACCTGCGAGGCGTAGAAGTCACGCACATGATAGGCGCGGCCCTCGAAACCCAGCACGATCTGCGCGTCCATCAGGTCGCGGTCCTCGCGGAAATCGCCGCCGACATATTGCGCATATTGCGGCATCGTGTTGTCGGACTTGCTGCGGAAGCCGCCGAGATGCTTCTCGACCTCACGCACGAAATTGTCGTGCTTGATGTCGCCGGCGGCGACGACCACCATGCGTTCGGCGCCATATTGCCGTTCGATGAATTTGTGCAGTTGCTTCGAGGTGAACGATTTGACGGTTTCCGGCGTGCCGAGGATGGAACGGCCGATCGTCTGGTGGCGGAAGGCCGTCTCGGTGAAACGGTCGAAGACGATGTCGTCGGGCGTGTCGTGAGCGGCGCCGATCTCTTGCAGGATCACATGCTGCTCGCGCTCTAGCTCCTGCGGGTCGAACTCGGATTCCTGCAGGATATCGGAGAGGATATCGACGGCCAGGGGCACGTCGTCGCTCAGCACCCTGGCATAATAGGATGTGGTCTCGACACTGGTGGCGGCATTGATCTCGCCGCCGACATCCTCGATTTCCGAGGCGATCTCGAAGGCGCTGCGCCTTCTGGTTCCCTTGAACGCCATGTGTTCAAGCAGGTGGGCCATTCCGTGCTCTTCGTTACGCTCGTTGCGGGCGCCTGATTTGACCCAGGCACCAAGAGCGACGGATTCGAGGCTTGGAAGGGTTTCGGTGGCGACTGTCAGGCCGTTCGACAGACGGCTTACCTCAACACCCATATAGCTAATACTCCCTAACTTGCCGCCCGCGTGTGACGGCTAACATAATCTTCCACCATTTTCAGGTCGGATGGAAGTACCGTGTATTTTTCCTCTGATGTCATCAACCCGCCTAGCCAGGCGGGCAGGGCAGGCGACACGCCGCTGGCGGCTTCGACGGCAGCCGGGAATTTTGCCGGATGGGCGGTGCCGAGCACCACCATGGGCACGGCCTTGGTGGCCTTCGCACCCGCAACATGCATGGCCGCGGCCGTGTGCGGGTCGAGCAAATAATCACTGGCGTCGAGCGTCGAGCGGATCGTGGCGGCGACTTCGTCCATCGTCGAACGGCCAGCATCGAATTCGGAGCGGATCCTGGCGATCTCGCCCGCTTCGATGGCGAAGGCGCCGGACTGCTTGAGGCCGCTCATGTAGCGCCGCACGGTCGAGGCATCGCGACCGGCCGCCTCGAACAGCAGGCGCTCGAAATTCGACGAGACCTGGATGTCCATCGACGGCGACGTGGTCCAAAAGACGCCTTTCGTGCGGTACTCGCCGCTCGACAGCGTGCGCGCCAGAATGTCGTTGTCATTGGTCGCGATGATAAGCCGCTCGATCGGCAGCCCCATCTTCTTGGCGGCGTAGCCGGCGAAGATGTCGCCGAAATTGCCGGTCGGCACCGTGAAGGAAACCGGCCGGTCGGGCGCGCCGAGCGACAGCGCCGATGAGAAATAATAGACGATCTGGGCCATGATGCGGGCCCAGTTGATCGAATTGACGCCCGACAGCGACACCCGGTCGCGAAAACCGTGATCGTTGAACATGTCCTTCACCAGGCCTTGGCAGTCGTCGAAATTGCCTTCGACCGCCAGTGCATGGACATTTGCCGCGGTGGACGTCGTCATCTGCCGCTGCTGCACCGGCGAGACCCGGCCGTGCGGGAAAAGAACGAAGATGTCGGTCCGATTGCGCCCGGCGAAGGCATCGATGGCAGCCCCGCCGGTATCGCCTGATGTGGCGCCGACAATGGTGGCGCGCTGGTCGCGTTCGGCAAGCACATGGTCCATCAGCCGGGCGAGAAGCTGCATGGCGACGTCCTTGAAGGCAAGTGTCGGGCCGTGGAAGAGTTCCAGAACGAACATGTTCGAGCCGGTTTGCACCAGCGGGCAGACCGCCTCGTGGCGAAAGGTCGCATAGGCTTCACGCACCAGGCGTTCGAACACCGGCATCGCGACCTCGTTGCCGAGAAACGGCGACAGCACGCGGATGGCGAGGTCGGGATAGGCAAGGCCGCGCATGGCGCGGATCTCTGCCGCCGAAAACTGCGGCCAGGCATCAGGCACATAAAGTCCGCCATCGCGTGCCAGACCCGCCAGCACCGCGTCGGAAAATCCAAGCACGGGCGCTTCCCCGCGGGTACTCACATATTGCATCGTTACATGTCCATTGCTGCCGGGCGGCTTCATCCGCGGCAAAGTGGTTAATTTCCGCGCTTGCTCAGTCGCATTTTTGCCGCGCGGTTGATATACGTCACCCGCTTTGCGAGAGGGAAGTGCAGTTCATGGCGTTTCATTCATTCAACGGTCGTTTTGTCGCGGGTCTGGCCCTCGCTGGCTTTATGCTTACCGCCGCCGGCTGCCAATCAGGCGGCAGTAGCATTCTGGGCTTCGGAAAAAAGGACACGACACCGCCACCACCTCCGGACCCGAAGGTTCTTTCCAGCCAACTGCTGGCCTATTGTCCGAAAGTGACGCTGCGCGACGGCACCGCTTTCTTCAACACCTATGCCAAGGGCAACCAGAAGCCCAAGAAAAAAGCCGCCGCTCAGGACGCCGAGGCTGCTGTGCTCGACGCGAGCAGCGATCAGCAGGACGATTCGGCAAAGGTCATCTATCAGGCCTCGATCACCGATGTGACCCGCGACTGCAACCGTGCCAACGGCTCGCTGACGATGAAGATCGCCGTCGCCGGCAAGGTCGTTCCGGGACCGATGTTCAGCCCGGGCACGATCACAATGCCGATCCGTATCGCAGTGATGCATGGCACCGAGGTGCTTTACTCGCAGCTTCATCAACATCAGGTCCAGGTTACCAATCCCTCGAGTGCCACCCAGTTCGTCTTCACCGATTCGAACGTCGTCGTTCCCGAGCCCACTGCGCAGGACTATCAGGCGTTCGCCGGCTATGACGAAGGCCCGGCGAAGAAGACCGACAAGAAGATTGCCGCAGCCGAATAGCGGCGGCATTGGGGCCGCCTCCGGTCGGAGGCGTATGCATCACGCATCCGACCATTCCGACAGGGCGGCGATCACGCTTTTCAGTTCCGCCCAGCGGCGGATGACCGTTTCGGCGCCGGCCTCGGTCAGCGCGTCGGCATGCCCGGGATAGCTGTGCGCCGCGCCGGTAAAGCCGATAACGCGCATGCCGGCTGCCCTGGCGCCGGTCACGCCATGCACGGAATCCTCGATGACGAAGGTGTTGGCCGGATCGGCCTTGAGCTTTGCCGCGGCAAAGAGAAACACGTCTGGGGCAGGCTTGGACTTTCCGCTCGGTGTTTCCAGAGAGGAAAAAATCCGGCCGTTGAAAAACGGCAGCAGATGCACCTTCTCCAGCATGAATTCGATCCGCTCGGAGCGAGAATTCGAGCAGATGCAGCGCGGTGCAGTCACCGCGGCGACCGCCTCGTGCACCCCGTCGATGGCGCGCACATCGCTGCGCAGCCTGCGGTCGACCAGGTCTTCGGCGCGATCGATCAGCGAGGCCTGGAACGGGATGCGGGACTTCTCCTCGACCCGCATCATGATGTCCTTGAAGGTCAGCCCGGCATAGGTTTCGGAAATCTCCTCGGCCGATATCTCGTAACCGGCCGATGTCAAAAGCTCGGCTTCGATGCGCGCGGCGATGATTTCGGAATCGACGAGCACGCCGTCGCAATCGAAGATGACAAGGTCTGGCTGGGGCATTGGCGATCCGGAAAGCGGGAGGGAGGAGGCTGAGACGCTCAGGCGGCGCGGCATACACCAACAGGCCGGCCTTCGCAAATTACCTGTGGTCCGAACCCTCAACCTTCATCGAATATTTACGCTGATCGGTAACCATAACAGGGAGTAAACAGTAACGCGTGCTTTGGGTGTCACAATGTCTGCCGTGCGTCTTCTCGACGACCTTTCCCATGCTCCCCAGCAGTCCGAATGGCTGGATACGATCCTGAAGGGCGATTGCGTCGCCGCGCTCGACCGGCTGCCCGAAAAGTCCATCGACGTGATCTTTGCCGATCCGCCCTACAATCTGCAGCTCGATGGCGATCTGCACCGGCCCGACCAGTCCAAGGTCGATGCCGTCGACGATGACTGGGATCAGTTCGCGAGTTTTGAGGTCTACGACGCCTTCACCCGCGCCTGGCTGCTGGCGGCGCGCCGCGTGCTGAAACCGAACGGCACCATTTGGGTCATCGGCTCCTACCACAATATTTTCAGGGTCGGCGCCAAGATGCAGGATCTGGGGTTCTGGATCCTCAACGATGTTGTGTGGCGCAAGACCAATCCGATGCCGAATTTCCGCGGCCGTCGCTTCCAGAACGCCCATGAGACGATGATCTGGGCCTCGCGCGATCAGAAGGGCAAGGGTTATACCTTCAACTACGAAGCGCTGAAGGCGTCGAATGACGACATCCAGATGCGCTCCGACTGGCTGTTCCCGATCTGCACCGGCGGTGAGCGCCTGAAGAACGAAAATGGCGACAAGCTGCATCCGACGCAGAAGCCCGAGGCGCTGCTCGCCCGCATCATGATGGCCTCGACGAAGCCCGGCGATATCGTCCTCGATCCCTTCTTCGGCTCCGGCACCACCGGCGCGGTAGCCAAGCGCCTCGGCCGCCATTTCGTCGGCATCGAGCGCGAGCAGACCTATATCGACGCCGCCAACGAGCGCATAGATGCAGTCCGGCCGCTGAATGGCGCCGATCTTACCGTGCTTACCGGCAAGCGCGCCGAGCCGCGCGTTGCTTTCGTCAGCCTCATCGACACCGGGCTGATGTTGCCGGGTGCCACGCTTTATGACGCCAAGAAGCGCTGGGCGGCCAGGGTACGCGCCGATGGCACGGTGGCGATCGGCGACAGCGCCGGATCGATCCACAAGATCGGCGCGGAAGTGCAGGGGCTGGACGCCTGCAACGGCTGGACCTTCTGGCACTATGAGCGCAGCGGCGGCCTGACCCCGATCGACGAGCTTCGCCGCATAGCCCGTCTTGGCATGGAGCGGGCAGGGGCCTGACGACGGATTCTATGGATCCGTCATGTTAAAGCGGATTATCGATCGGCCTGTCGAAGTGATTCAAATCACACTCTGATCCCCAGCTCTCTAAGGTCCGCCTTGAGCGTCTTGGCGTCGGTGAACAGCACGGACTGCCAGCCGGCCGCCTTGGCACCTTCGACATTCTTCTGGCTGTCGTCGATGAACAGCGTGGCCGCGGGCTCGAGGCCGAAGGCGGCGACGTGATGATCGTAGATGCCGCGATCAGGCTTGATCAGGCCGATCTCGCCCGAAATGGTCACCCCGCGCGGACGGTTGAGGAAAT
Source organism: Mesorhizobium sp. M6A.T.Cr.TU.016.01.1.1 (assembly GCF_003952585.1). NCBI lineage: Bacteria > Pseudomonadati > Pseudomonadota > Alphaproteobacteria > Hyphomicrobiales > Phyllobacteriaceae > Mesorhizobium > Mesorhizobium sp. M6A.T.Cr.TU.016.01.1.1. The sequence continues at coordinate 553,430 of NZ_CP034452.1, read as the reverse complement.
CGAAACGCTGCCGGGCTTCGGCGAGCGTATCGGAGGCGAAGTTGGTCAGCATGGTGACGTCGTGGCCGGTGTCGATCAGCTTCTCCATGATCTCAACGCTGTCCGCATAGGCGTGCGGCACCATCTCGTGCCAGAGGCGGCGGAAGCTGCGGATGTTTTCGGCATGGTCGGGATGTTCGGCGATCAGCAGGGCTTCGGCTTCCTCCCATGTCCGCCCTCGATCCTGCTCGATGTTCCAGTCATGCGTGCAGACATTGTCGAAGAACCACTTTCTCTCCTCGGCATCCGGAATGAGACGGCTGAACGGAAGGTTCGGGTCATAGTGGATCAGCACTCTGCCGATGTCGAAAACGATGTGGCGGATTTCAGTCATTCTGTCCTCATTCAATGCAATTCAATGCGGGCGCTGCTTTTTGGTCGCGCCCGGTATCGCCGCTTCGATTACCTTTTTCATGACAGTGGGTAAGGCTTCCCCGGAAATTTCATGGGCCAGTGACCAGAAATGCCCCGCCGGAGCAGCGCCTTCTGTCACCGATTTGAACACGTCGAGTTCAAGCCCGAAATGGGTAAAGACGTGGCCAATCCGCCCGGCGGGCCGCCAGTCGCCGGGAAAGGGGGCTGCCGCATCCGTGGTGGCGCCGTCAATCCGTGCTGTCCAGCCGGTCGTCGGCACCTCGGTCATGCCGCCGAGCAGGCCTTTTTCCGCACGTTTTCGCAAAAGAATGGCGCCGTCGGCCCTGACGGCGACAAAGGCGGCGCCACGCCGCAATGGCTTTTCCGCCTTCGGCAGGCGCACCGGAAAATGCTCGGGGTCGCCCGAGACAGTGGCGCTGCAATCGTCTCGCAGCGGGCACAGCATACAGCGCGGCCGGCGTGGCGTGCAGATCGTCGCGCCCAGATCCATCATCGCCTGGGCGAAATCGCCCGGTCTAGTCGCTGGAACCATGCGCTCGACATAGGCGCGTATGTCTCCCTTGGCTTCGCTTAGCGGCGTGGCGATCGAGAACAGCCGGGAAACCACACGCTCGACATTGCCGTCGACGACCGCGGCTGGCTGGTCGAAGGCGATCGCCGCGATCGCCGCCGCCGTGTAGGCGCCGATGCCGGGCAGCTCTCTCAAGGCAGCTTGCGTATCCGGAAACCTGCCGCCTTGCCGTGCGACGAGATCGGCGCAGGCCTTTAGATTGCGCGCGCGGGAATAGTAGCCGAGCCCGGCCCAGGCCTTCATGACATCTTCGGTCGGTGAAGCGGCCAACGCCTCGACATCCGGCCATTTCTGGACAAAGGCCCGGAAATACGATTTTACCGCTTCCACCGTGGTCTGCTGCAGCATGACTTCGGAAAGCCAGATGCGGTAGGGATCGGGACGCACCCCGCGTGCCAGCTCGCGCGGCGCAATGCGCCACGGCAAGTCGCGGTGATGCGCGTCGTACCAGGCGAGCAGGCGGGACGCGATCTCGGCGCTCTCCCCCGATGCAGCCTTGCTGCTATCGTCGGACGCAGCTTTGCTGCTGTCTCTAGACGCGGCTCCGCCGCTGTCTCCGGATGCGGTCTTGCGGGTCTGGTCGTGCAGTGCCATTGATCGAGGACAGGCCTAGCCGATGCTTGGTGAAGGTCGTGACTGGAGAGCGCACATGGCAGGGAAAAGGCCCTTCGGCAATCCCGTTCCGGTGAGTGATCTCGCAACCCAGATCCTCGATCCGGTGTTGCGCAAGCGGGCCGGCATGTCGATCGGGCTCGTGCAGTCTTGGGAGGAGATTGCCGGGCCTCGGCTCGCCAGCCGTTCGCGCCCTGAAAAGATCCAGTGGCCGCGGCGCATGCATGAAGACGATCCGTTCGAGCCGGCGGTGCTGGTCATCGCCTGCGAAGGCATGGCCGCGCTCCATCTGCAGCACGAAACCGGCGAGATCATCAACAGGGTCAACGCCTTCCTCGGCTTCAACGCTATCGGCCGGATCAGAATCGTGCAAAAGCCGGTGACGGCGGACAAGGGGCGGCCTAAACCAAGCTTCCGGCCGCTGACTGCGGCCGAGAAGGTGAAGCTGTCAGGCACTGTCGGAATGATCGAGGATGACGGGCTGCGTGCTTCGCTGGAGCGGCTCGGCGCCACCATTCTCGGTCAAAAGAAGGTATAATCTCGCACTTTCGTGATCGCGCACACAAAGTTTGGCGATTGGAATGGGGACGGCGATGCCTTAATTCGCGCCAACTCTCGCCTTTTCTAGTCTTTGCATTGCAAAATCCAACTATTGTCAGGTGATTCGTATGACCCGTCCTTTGTCCCGCAGAAACCTCCTGTCGTCGCTGGCCGCCATTCCGGCGGTGGCTCTGCTCGCCGCCTGCAGCGACTCGGGCGAGAAGGCCGTCGCGCAGGATGCGGCTCCCGCCGATGCGATGAAGCCGGCCGATCCGGCGAAGCCGGCAACGCCGGCCGCGGTCAAGGCGCCTGAGGCCCAGGGCACGGTGGACATGGCGGCCTTGCTGAAGCCAGGCGCGCTGCCCGACGCGCAACTGGGCAAGGACGACGCGAAAGTCACAATCGTCGAATATGCCTCGATGACCTGCCCGCACTGCGCGCATTTCCACGAAACCACCCTCCCGGAGCTGAAGACGAAATATATCGACACCGGCAAGGCCCGCCTTATCCTGCGCGAATTTCCGTTCGACCCCAGCGCTGAGGCCGGTTTCATGCTGGCGCGCTGCTCCAAGGACAATTATTTCCCGATGGTAGACGTTCTGTTCAAGCAGCAGGCGAACTGGGCAGGTGTTGCCAATACCAAGGATGCCCTGCTGCAAATCTCCAAGATGGCCGGTTTTACACAGGAGTCCTTCGAGGCCTGCTTGACGGACCAGAAACTTCTGGACGATGTGAGGTCGGTCCAGAAGCGCGGCGCCGATGAATTCAAGGTCGACTCGACGCCGACCTTCTTTATCAACGGAAAGACCTACAAGGGGGCGCTGTCGATTGAGGAAATATCGGCCATCATCGACCCTCTGCTCTGACGTTTCCGCAGCGCCGAAGCGGCTGCGCTTCGGCGTGCGCAGCTTTTTGCTGTGCCGCGGATTCTCTTCGCAAAACCGCGGAACACTTTTGCGGAACTTGGCTATGGGGCGGCGCGAATGAAGTTCTCGCGCCTTCGCCTGCTCGGGTTCAAGTCCTTCGTCGAACCCGGCGAGTTCGTCATCGAACGCGGCCTGACCGGCATCGTCGGGCCGAACGGCTGCGGCAAGTCGAACCTTGTCGAGGCTTTACGCTGGGTGATGGGCGAAAGCTCGTACAAAAACATGCGCGCGTCCGGCATGGACGACGTCATCTTTTCCGGTTCCGGAACGCGTCCGGCCCGCAATACCGCCGAAGTCACGCTTTTCCTTGACAACAGCGACCGTACTGCGCCCTCGGCCTTCAATGATGCCGATGAGCTGCAGGTTTCGCGCCGCATCGAGCGCGAGGCCGGTTCGCTCTACCGCATCAACGGCAAGGAAGCCCGCGCCAAGGACGTGCAACTGCTTTTCGCCGACCAGTCTACCGGCGCGCGCTCGCCTTCGATGGTCGGGCAGGGCCGCATCGGCGAGCTGATCCAGGCAAAGCCGCAGGCGCGCCGCGCGCTTCTGGAAGAGGCGGCCGGCATTTCGGGCCTTCACACACGCCGCCATGAGGCCGAGCTGCGGCTGAAGGCGGCCGAACAGAATCTGGAACGGCTGGACGACGTCGTCGGCGAACTCGAAAGCCAGATCGAAAGCCTTAAGCGCCAAGCCCGCCAGGCGTCGCGCTTCAAGAACCTGTCGGCCGATATCCGCAAGGCCGAAGCGACGCTGCTGCACCTGCGCTGGACGCTGGCCAAGACGCAGGAAGGCGAGGCCCGCTCGGCGCTGGCGATCGCCACGGCGCTGGTCGGCGACCGCGCCGCCGCCCAGATGGCTGCCGCCAGGGAGCAAGGGATCGGCGCGCACCGGTTGCCGGACCTGCGCGATGCGGAAGCCGCCGCCGCTGCCGCCTTCCAGCGCCTGTCGATCGCCAAGACGCAGATCGAGGAGGAAGCGGGCCGCATCCGCGCCCGCCAAGTGGAACTCGACCGCCGCCTCCAGCAGCTCGACGGCGACATCACTCGCGAGGAGCGGATGGTCCGCGACAATGCGGATATCCTCGAACGCCTCGCCACCGAAGAAGCCACGCTCAATGCCGAGAATGCAGGCGCCGCCGAGCGCGAGGCCAGTACCCGCGCCGCGGTCGAACAGGCAGCGTCGACGCTTGCCGCGAGCGAAGCCAAACTCGCCGGGCTGACGGCCGAACGGGCGGAGGCCGCCGCCTCCCGCAACCAGATCGAGCGAACGCTGCGCGATACCGCTGAGCGCCGCGACCGTTTCGCCCGCCAGCTCGCCGATGTCGACCGGGAATTGTCCGACATCGCCTCCAGGGTCGCCGGCCTGCCCGATCCCGCCGAAAAGCAGCTTCTGGTCGAACAGGCGCTGGCGCTGCTGGAGGAGACCGAAGCCGCGGCGATTGCCGCCGAACAGGCTGTCGCCGAGGCGCGTACGGCGGAAAGCGCCGCCCGCCCGCCGGTTCAGGATGCGAAGGCCGAGCTGGCGCGGATCGAAACCGAGGCCCGCACGCTGGCCAAGATCCTGAATGCTGCGAGCGGCGACCTCTTCCCCTCCGTCCTGGAGCAGATCAGCGTCGAACGCGGCTACGAGACGGCGCTGGGAGCGGCCCTCGGTGAGGATCTCGACGTGCCGCTCGACCGCAGCGCACCGGTGCATTGGGGCCAAAGCGAGGTCCAGCCCGGCGACGCCGCTCTGCCCGAAGGCATCAAGAGCCTTGCCAGTATGGTGCGCGCGCCGGCGCAACTGGCCCGCCGATTGGCGCAGATCGGCATCGTCGAGGCCGGCGACGGAAAGCGGCTGCAGGCGCTGCTCGCCCCCGGGCAACGGCTGGTAAGCCGCGAAGGAGCGCTCTGGCGTTGGGATGGGTTCACCGCCAGCGCCGACGCGCCGACCGCGGCCGCGCAGCGGCTGGCGCAGAAAAACCGGCTGGCCGAACTCGACGCCGAGGCGGTCGACGCGATCCGCATCCTGCGCCAGGCCGAAGAGGCTCTCGCTCATGCCGAGCAGGCGCTTACCCAGGCGAGCGAGGCCGAGCGCTACGCCCGTCAAGCCGGGCGTGATGCCCAGCATGGGCTGGACGCCGCCCGCAGCGTGCTGGCCGAGGCCGAGAAGGCCGGCGGCGAGCTGTCGAGCCGACGCGCAGCACTTGACGAGGCGCGCGCGCGCATCGTCGACAGCCATGAAGAGACGGCGGCGGCCTTCGTCGAGGCGGAGATGCTGCTGCAAAGCGCTCCCGATCTCGGTGATCTCCAGTTGCAGCTCGAACAGTCGGCCGCCAACGTTGCTCGCGACCGCGCCACCCTTGCCGATGCACGCGCCGTCCATGAAGGCTTGAGGCGGGAAGCCGAAGCGCGAACGCGCCGCCTTGAGGCCATCGGCGCGGAACGCCGCAACTGGCTGGCGCGTGCCGAAAACGCCTCGACGCAGATCGCCGCACTCGGCGAACGCAAAGCCGAGGCCGAGGCCGAGCGTGAAAGACTGGCCGACGCACCCGATGAGATCGACGCCAAGCGGCGCGCTTTGCTGTCGCAGCTTGCCGAAGCCGAAAGTCTGCGCCAGGCAGCCGGCGATCGTTTGCAGGAGGCGGAGAACCGGCAGTCCGAACTGGACAAGGCCGCGACATCAGCAATCCAGTCGTTGGCCGAAGCGCGCGAAACGCGCGTCCGCGCCGAAGAGCGGTTGACCGCAGCCGACGAAAGACGGCTCGAGGTCGAGGCCCGCATCCAGGAGACGCTGAACACGCCGCCGCATCTGGTCATCCGCCACACCGGCCTGGAGGCCGACAGCCCGATGCCGGAGATGACCGAGATCGAGCGCCAGCTCGACCGGCTGAAGATCGAGCGCGAACGGCTGGGCGCCGTCAATCTGTGCGCCGAGGAAGAACAGAAGGAACTGTCCGACCGGCTGGAGACCATCGTTTCCGAACGCGAGGACATCATCGAGGCCATTCGCAAGCTGCGGCAGGCGATCCAGAGCCTGAATCGCGAAGGCCGCGAACGGCTGCTGGCTGCCTTCGACGTGGTCAATGGCCATTTCCAGCGGCTGTTTTCGCATCTGTTCGGCGGCGGCACGGCGGAACTGCAACTGATCGAGTCCGACGATCCGCTCGAGGCTGGTCTCGAAATCCTTGCGCGGCCGCCTGGCAAGAAGCCGCAGACGATGACGCTGCTTTCCGGCGGCGAGCAGGCGTTGACGGCGATGTCGCTGATCTTCGCCGTGTTCCTGACCAATCCCGCGCCGATCTGCGTGCTCGACGAGGTCGACGCGCCGCTAGACGATCACAATGTCGAGCGTTTCTGCAATCTGATGGATGAAATGGCAGCCACCACCGAGACGCGCTTCGTCATCATCACGCACAACCCGATCACCATGGCCCGCATGAACCGGCTGTTCGGGGTGACCATGGCCGAGCAGGGCGTGAGCCAGCTCGTGTCGGTCGACCTGCAGGCTGCAGAGGCCCTGCGCGAGGCGAGCTGACGCGTCGACTAGACCGCTTGTCGGTAGCGCTTATAGGGACTCTCGGTTGTAGCACGAACTGAAACGGTCGGTTCCGTTCATTCGGATGTAGCATTTTGATGTTGTGCATGATCCTTTCCGAAATCGATCTCGATTTTGCGATCATGTGCCGGCATATGCGTGGAGAACCTTGTTGCCTATACTTGTCACTGGAGCCGCGGGATTCATTGGCAGCCATGTTTGCCACTACCTCCTGAACAGGGGGGAAGCAGTCGTCGGCGTCGACAACATGAACGACTACTACGACCTGGCGCTGAAAAAAGGACGGCTCGCCCGCCTTCAGCCTGACAAGAAATTTTCATTTCATCAGATCGAGATCGCCGAACAGGGCGCGCTCGCTACCGCTTTGGCCGGGCAAGGCATAACCAGGATTGTCCATCTCGCTGCTCAGGCGGGTGTGCGCCATTCGCTCGACAATCCGCGCCTCTATGTCCGTTCCAATGTCGTCGGCCATCTCGAAGTGCTTGAATTCTGTCGCGCGCAGCCCGCATTCGAGCATCTGGTCTATGCCTCGTCGAGCTCGGTCTATGGGGGCAACCGCAAGGTGCCGTTCAGCGAGACCGATCAGGTCGACAGGCCCGTCTCGCTCTACGCCGCCACCAAGAAGTCAGATGAATTGATGAGCCATACCTACGCCCATCTCTTTGGGGTGCCGCAGACCGGCTTGCGGTTTTTCACCGTCTACGGTCCCTGGGGCCGGCCCGATATGGCCTATTGGATATTCACCAAGGCGATGCTCGAGGGCAAGCCGATCCGGGTGTTCAACAATGGCGAGATGTGGCGGGATTTCACTTATGTGGACGATGTGGTGAGGGCGGTCGTTGCCGTGCTCGACCAGCCGCCCGTGGCCGAGGTTCCGCCGAGCAGGGTTTACAATGTCGGCAACAACCGGCCGGTGCGGCTGGGCGATTTCATCGACACTCTGGAGAAACTGCTCGGTGTGAAGGCGATCCGCCACAGCGAGCCGATGCAAAGCAGCGACGTCGAGCGGACCTATGCCGACATGACCGCCATGGAGCGCGATTTCGGCTTTAAGCCGAGCGTTTCAATCGAAGACGGGCTGAAGAAATTTGTCGACTGGTACCGGTCGGAATGGGCTGCGGGATCAACGACAAGATGATGGCGGCCTGAGTATCGTCATCGCCGGGTTCTCCGCGCGTCAGCATATACCGAAGAACTTGCCGGTGATACGCGCCACGTCCCACCGAGGCTCCGTCGTCTGCATTGTGACGTGGCCGGTTTGTAGCCTTGAGCCTCGCGCCATAACCAGCCCAGCTCGATCATCGCCTCAGCCCGGCCATGAAGGCCTTTACTCTGGCGGGGTCGACCTGGTTCCACCAGACGCCGTCATGCTTCAGCGCGCTGGCGATGATGACGCCATCGACGATGCCAAGAATATCGTTTGCATTGTCGGGCGTCACGCCGCTGCCAACCAGCGTCGGTAGGCCGGCAGCCTCTTTGATCATGCGGATGTAGCTCAGATCCGCAGCGTGCCCGGTGCGCTGACCGGTCGCTATGATGGCATCGGCATCGAAGAAGACCAGATCCTTGACCAGTTCCTCCACCGGGCGGTCGGCAACGATCGCGTGCGCGCCATGCTTGACATGAGCATCAGCGAAAATGCGGATGCCGTTGGCGCGCAGCTTGGCGCGGTAGCGTGCTGCGCGACCCGACTCCCCCTCGACAAAACCCTCGTTGGCGACATAGGCATTTGCCCATTGATTGACGCGGATGAAGCCCGCGCCAGCGGCACTGGCGATGGCAAGGGCCGGGATCGCGGCGTTAGCGAGCACATTAATGCCGACCGGCTTGCCGAGTTCGCGGCGAATACGGTCGGAGATAACAGCCATATAGGCCGCTGTCTCCGGCCCAATATCGTCAGGTTTGGCAAAGGGGATGTCGCCATGATTCTCGACGATCACCCCGTCACATCCGCAATCGAGATAGGATCTCGCATCATCGAGGCCCCGCTGATAGATCGCCTCGACCGCCTCGCCGTCAAAGCGCGGCGCGCCAGGAAGCGGCGCAAGGTGAACGACGCCGATCACCACCTTGGTGCGGCCGAAAAGTTCTACGAGCGCGTCGCCGCCTGATTGGCCGAGTTGGGTCATGAGAACTCCGTTTGATCGATGAGCGCCGCCATTTCAGACGCGGAAGGACAGGATATCAGTGTGCCCGGGCGAGTCACTGCAATTGCCGCCGCCGCGAGCGCGAACTTCAGCGCTGAGATAACCGACATTCCCTTGGCAAGCCCGCCGGCCAGACAGCCGCAGAACACATCGCCGGCACCGCTGGTGTCGAGCGCTTCGACGCGCGGCGCCGGCAAACGACGCGGTCCTGCCTGGTCCGGGCCAAGCACGAGACAACCTTCAGCGCCAAGCGTGACCACAACTGTCCCGGCGCCTTTGGCCGCGAGCGCGTCGGCCGCGGCTGCCATATCACCCTGGCCTGTCAGTGCTTTCGCCTCGGACTGATTCACCACCAATACCTGCGCCAGACCGAAGTCAGGCAGAGCCGCCGCATCGATAGGGCTGGCGTTCAGGACGGTGCGCGCGCCATTTTGCCGTGCTGCCCGCAGGCAGGCATTTATCGCGGCGGCTCGCAGGTTTCCTTGGCAGACAAGGATGTCGCCAAACGCGATCCGGCGGGCAAGCGCAGTTTGCGCGATCGGATCGAACGCCTCGCTGCAGGCGACACCGCTGACGATGAAATTCTCGCCGCTAGCCTCAATGACGATAGTCGAGCGGTCGCTTGGCAGGTCAAATTCGCTCGCCTCGAGGTCAGACAACTCCCTGTCGAGGCGGCTCCTGATCCATGCGCCTGCGCGGTCCTTGCCGAGCGCCGTCCAAAACGTCACCGCAGCACCCGTGCGCGCGGCCGCAACCGACTGGTTTGCGCCCTTGCCGCCGAGGCCGTCGGCGTAGCTGCTGGCGTTTAAAGTCTCGCCGGCGGCAGGGAAGCGGCCGACGCGAAACATCGTGTCGACACAGGCATTGCCCACGACGTGGACGTGCATCGCTCAGCTCTCGCCGGTCGCCCAGCTCAGCATCTGTTCGAACAGGGTTTTGTAGCCTTTCCAGGCGATGAACTCCGGTGGCAGCCAATGCGGCCCGACATCGGATGTCCAGGCCACAGTGCGGCCCCTGCCATAGTGGCCGGTGACGAGCAGCGGCAGCGATCCGTAGTCCGACGACACGGTCGCCAGAACTTCCGCCCCGTCCTTCAGCGTCACCTCGTTGAAGCCGAGCAGGATCGGCCAATCCGCACCGAGACCCTTCAGGATGGGATGGCTGGACGAGCTATTTATTACAGGCGAAAAACCTTCCGGCACCTCGACGCGGTCGTCGAACGCGAGGCAGTTCACCGGCAGGACCTCCTCGACCGGCGTCTTGCGGTAACGCGCGCCGCCATTGATGCCTTGGAAGCTATAGTAGCCGCCGAACATCAAAAGCCCGCCGCCATCGCGCACGTAGTCGCGCAGCAGGCGCAAGCGGTTCGGCGTCGGCTTCGAGTGGACCCAGGTGTCGGGATGCAGAAGCAGCGTATTGGCGCCGATGTCGGAGAGCACCACCGCGTCATAGGCCGAAAGCGCCTCCATCGTTTGCGGAAAGCTGCGCTGTGCCTCATGCGCCGGCATGAAGGTCACGTCGAAGTCGGTCGCCTTCAGGGCCGTCAGCAATTCGTCCGCGCCGGTGTGATAGGTGACCGTCGGAAACTGGTCGAAACCCTTGATATGGGTCGCGGTCGACACCCAGGATTCACCGGCAAGCAGGATCTTTTTCTTGGACATTTGAACTCCGTCGTAAGTGTAAGCCGTAAGTCTGCGCTTAATTCTGCCGCGAGAACACCGCCTTCGGATTGGCGATCAGCATGCGGTCGATGGCTGGCCGCTCGACGCCATGCCGTTTCAGGCGCGGTATGAAATGCTTCAGGATATAGCCGTAGCCGAAACCGCCGAAGCGGGTCAGCATGATCTTGAGGAACACATCCTGCGACAGCAGCAGGCGGTCGCCGAAGCCGGCCTCGATAAGTGCCGCAATTGCCCGCGCGTTCTCTTCGTCTGAGGGCGACTGCGCGTCCTGATCGGCATAATAATAGTCCATGCCGATCATATCGTATTCAAGGAATGCGCCGCGCCGGGCGAGGCTTGTCTGGTAGTCGAGATCGTTGTGGCTCGGATTCATGTGGCAGAGCACGGTGTGGCGGAGATCGGCGCCCTCGGCCTCGACGACATCGAGGACCTCGTGCGCCAGCCGCTCCCAGCCCGGCAGGTGGATCGATAGTGGCACGCCCGTGATGCGCGAGGCCCGCGCCGAAGCGCGCAGCGACTTTCGTTCCTCGGCGGTAAAATCCTTGCTGACGCCGACCTCGCCGATCAGGCCGGCCAGGATCGGCGGCTGCGTCTCGCCGCCGCCGACGTCGTCGACGATGAACTCGGTCACTGCGTCGACATCCATGGTCTTCAGCCATTCGGGATGGGTGTGCTCAAGATAGAAGCCGGTGCCCATGACGATCTTCAGTCCGGACACGCGGCCGATGCGGGCGAGTTTTTCCGGCTCGCGGCCGATGCCGATATTGGTCGCGTCGACGACGGTGTGCCCGCCGAGCGCACGATAGCGCTGCAGCTCCGATAGCGCGAGATCACTGTCGTCGAGCGAAACATTGTCGCGGTTGACGTAAGGGTTCATGCGCAATTCGCCGATGATCTCGATGTTAACCGGCTGCTCGGCGAGCGCCAGGTCGTCGGGATGACAGGGACATTTCCAGGTGCGCGCGCCGTCGAGCAATATGTGCTCGTGCATCAGCGTAATGCCCATTTCTTCGACCGGAACGGGGCCGAGCACGGTCATCACATGGCCGGTTTCGACCCCGATCGCCAGCCGCTTCCTGGGAGCCGCGTCATCGAAGAGATCACTCATAGGCTCAGCGGCTCCGCATGGCGCCGCGGAACAGGCGGAAGTTCAGCCAGATGGCGATCAGGATGATCGTTCCGGTCACGATCGGCGTCAGGAAGGGCGACAGATGCGCCAGGATCAGGCCGTTGCCGATGACGGCCACGGTAAGCGCGCCGAGCACCGTGCCGACGATCGTTCCGCGGCCGCCGAACAGGCTGGTGCCGCCAAGCACGACGGCAGCGATCACTTCGAGCTCAAAGCCTTGCCCGGCATTCGAGGACCCGGATCCGAGCCGGGCAGCAATGATGATCCCCGCAAGCGCTGCCGCGGCCGCGGAAATCACGTAAACGAAAAGCGTCGTCAGCCGCGTGTTCACGCCGGCGCGCCTAACCGCTTCGGCGTTGGCGCCGATGCCGGTCACGTAGCGGCCGAACGGCGTCTCGTTGAAGGCGATATAGGCGATCGCGAGGATCGCCACCGCGATCAGCGCCGGCGCCGGCACGCCAAGCAACCAAGCGCGGCCCAGCACCGTGAAAGGGCTTCCCGGCTCGATAGGGATGGAGTAGCCGCCGGTGATCAGCAGCGCCACGCCACGGATCACCGAAAGCCCGGCAAGCGTGACGATGAAGGCCGGGATGCCCTCATAAGCCACGAAATAGCCTTGTATCGCGCCAAGCAAGGCGCCCAGCGCAAGCATGGCGATGATGACCACAGGCCATGGCAAGCCCAGCTGCAGCAGTGTTGCCGACAACGTTGCCACCAGTGCCAGCACGGAGCCGACCGAAAGGTCGATGCCACCCGTGGTGATGACGAAGGTCATCGCTGCGGCGACGATCAGCAATGGCGCCGACTGACGCAGGATGTTCAGCAGATTGGGCGACGTCAAAAAGGCGTCCGTCGCCACCGAGAAGATGACGCAAACGGCCAGAAAGAACAGCGCAATCGACACGACACTGCCATTGGCGAGCACCGCATCTCGCCATGTGCCTTCGCGGACCCTCCGAGACTGAGCGGAGTGGGTCGAAGTCACCTCGCTCATGCTGATGCTCCATCGCGATGGGCGTTGTTGGCGGAACGAGCGTTGAACTTGCGGCCCACGATCAGGTTGACGACATCCTCGATATTGGTTTCGCCGATCAGCCGCTCGGCGACGTTGCGTCCTTCGTACATGACCTGAATGCGGTCGCATACGAGGAACAGATCCTGCAGGCGGTGGGTGATCAGAATGACGCTGACGCCGCGGGCGCTCACGGTGCGGATCAGGTCCAGCACAGCCTCGACCTCGGCGACGGCAAGCGCTGCCGTTGGCTCATCCATAATCAGCACGGACGGCTCGAACGAGGCGGCGCGGCCGATCGCGATCGACTGCCGCTGTCCGCCGGACAGGTTTTCGACCTTGAGCCGCGTGTCGGCGATAACGATGCCGAGCCGGTCGAGCATCTGGCGCGTTTGCTCGTGCATGCGCTTCTTGTCGAGAAAGGAAATGCCGGCGATGCGGCGGCGCGGCTCGCGGCCGAGAAAGAGATTGCCGGCGACATCGACCGTGTCGCAGAGCGACAGATCCTGATAGACCATCTCGACGCGCGCTGCACGCGAGTCCGCAGGCGAGTTGAAGGTCACCGGCATGCCATCGATCTCGATCGTGCCGGCATCGGGAACCACCGCCCCCGAAAGCACCTTGCTCAACGTCGATTTTCCCGCGCCATTGTCGCCGACCAGCCCCAGGACTTCGCCCGGCCTCAGCACCAGCGACACGTCATCGAGCGTCTGGATGGCGTTGTAGCGCTTTGAGATGCCGCTCATCCGCACCCGATAGGTCTCGCCACTGCTCATCTTGGATCCACCGGATTTGCAAAGCGTCCGCGGCGTAGCCTCATGCGGCGCCGCGGACCGGTCATCGATGCAGTTTACTGGAACATCGCGCGGTATTGCTCGACATTGTCCTTGGTCACGATCGTCACCGGAATATTGATGATCGGCTCGACCGTTTCGCCTTTCTTGAGCTTGGTCAATGCTTCGACAGCAGCCTTGCCTTCACCGGCCGGATCCTGCTGGACGACCGCCGCCACCCAACCATCGTCAATGCCCTGAATGACCTGCTTGGTCAGGTCCCAGCCGAACACCTTGACGTCGCCGGTGCGGCCTTGGCTGGTTACGGCCGAAACAGCGCCGAGCAACGCCGGCTCGCCGGTCGCATATAGCGTCGTCATGTCCGGATTGGCGGTCATCAAATTCTCCGAAGCGCTCATCGCGGTCTCCTGAACGTTCTGGCCGTCGACCGTGTCGAGGAACGTGATCGCCAAGCCGCTGTCAGTGACCGCCTTCTTGAAACCGTCGAGCCGCTGGTTCTGGATGAACGAATTGAGTGCGCCGACAATACCGATCTTGGCAGTGCCGCCCATTTGGGATTTCACATAGTCGGCGTAGAACTTGCCGATATCCTCGCCGGCCTTGGCGTTGTCGACACCGATGAACGCAACGTTATCGCCGTCGGGGATCTGCGCGTCGATGGCGATCACGGGGATGCCGGCCGCCTTCGCGGCGGTGATTGCAGGCTTGACGCCGTTTACGTCGATGGCGACCAAAATGATGCCGTCGACTTTCTGTGTGATGTAGTTCTCGATCGCGTCATTTTGCGCGCTCGGCACATTGTTGGCATTGAAGATGACCAGCTTGGCGCCGGCGGCGTCGGCCGCCTTCTGCGCGCCCTCGTTGATCTGGTTGAAGAAGAGGGCCTGCTGGTTGATGTTGACGAGAGCGAACGTATCGGCGAACGCCGATCCCATTGCCGTCGAGCAAATGGCGATGACGGCGGCGCAACCGACGAGAAGTTTGAACGGACGCATTTACGGTTCCCCTTGCTTGCGGGCCAAACCTGTTCGGCTGGTCCCATTGGTGCTACAGGCACGAAACAAACATTCAAGAGACTTGAATGTTTGTCAACTCCTTTGAACCCGTGCGCAGGTCAGAAGGTCGCCGGCGTGTTGACCCAGAAAATGCTGGCTCTCTCCTTGCCGATGTTGCGGTAATGGTGCGGCAACTCCGACCTGAACACGAATGCATCGCCAGTGGCGAGATCATGGCTCTTGCCATCGACGATCAGCTTGATCCGGCCGGCGAGCACATAGCCGACTTCCTCGCCGGCATGCTGGATGGGACCTTCGCTCTCGCCGTCTGCCTCGATATGATGGATATTGCACTGCAGCAGGTGACCGGGCGAATACGGAATAACGCGTTCGAGCGAGATGCCCTCGCCGCGCCTTAGCGCGTCGAGCGAGATCAATGGCCGCGCGCCTGCGCGGAACACGATTGCCTCGTCGTCGTCGACCTGTTCGAACATCCAGCCGATATTGGTCTCGAGAACTTCGACCAGGCGGTGAAGCATAGGCAGGGATGGCGAAGCCTTGCCGTTCTCGATCTTGGACAAAAGGCTTTCAGAGCAGTTGGCAGCTGTCGCCAGCGTCTTCAGCGTCATGCCCCGTGTCTGGCGGGCGAGGCGCAACCGCGTTCCAAGCCGCGCGGCATTTAGGGTGGCGTCCATTTCGGACTCTGGCCGTCGCCGATCGATTTTGTTCATCCGTTCGCCAACCATTCAACAGTCATTGGACAACTGTCGCGCGAGCAAAAGACAGCGGCGACCGATTTGCAAGTGGTGATCTGTCAATTTCGACGCTGCAGTGCCCCGACCAGGTTTTGATAACACGGATAAAGCAACTCAGCGTCAAAAACACTCGCCAACGGGCGAACGGACGGTGATGCACGAGGCGCCACAGCGATATCGGCCGTGCCTCGATAAACCAGCGCTGACTGGAACGAAAAGCTTTCCTGCGTTGTTCTCCAACCGTCCTGACGTTCGATGAGGCTGGTTCATACGCCGGCCAAGGACAATCCTCCGGCAGGCACGCGAAGAAGGGATGGCGAGGCAAATGGATCCCGACGATCTCAACACAAAACGGATCGTCACCGTGTTCGGCGGAACAGGCTTTCTCGGGCGAAGGATCGTGAAGCGGCTCCTGGAAAGGGGTTTTACGGTCCGCGCTGCATCCCGCCACCCGGCTCGCGTAAGCCAAGTTTTTTCCTCGACTGCAAGGATGCCCGAAGCCGTCGAGGCGGATATATTGGATGCGTCCTCGATCGGCTCGGCCATTGCCGGATCACAGGCCATTGTGAATGCTGTCAGTCTTTACGTCGAGCAGGGTGCCCAGACGTTTGAACGGGTGCATGTGGTAGCCGCCGCTGATCTCGCCGCCGCGTCGCGCGCCGGCGAGGTTGACCAGTTCGTCCAGATTTCGGGGATTGGCTCCGATCCTCAATCGGATTCGAATTATATTAGGGCACGTGGGCAGGGAGAAATCGCCGTGGCGAGCGCATTTCCCGGCGCTTTCATTGTGCGTCCCGCCGTCATGACCGGACCTGACGACGTTTTCCTCACGACCATTGTGAGGCTGATACGCCTCCTGCCGGTCTATCCGCTGTTCGGCGACGGCAGCACACGGCTTCAGCCGGTCTATGTGGCAGATGTCGCGGAAGCAGTGAGCCGGCTGATCGACGGGCGAAACCATAAGGGTTCATTCATATTCGAATTCGGTGGCCCGCGCATCTACACCTATACGGAGCTGCTGCGGGAGGTCGCCCGGCAGCTCGACACCCACATCAGGCTGATGCCGGTGCCGTTTGCGGCGTGGGACGCCTTGGCTGGCCTCGCGGAACTCCTTCCGGCCGCGCCCATAACGCGTAACCAGGTCGATCTTATGCGGCACGACAATGTGGCAGCAATCGGCGCGCCGGGCCTGAAGGAACTCGACATCGAGCCGCGGGACATCGACGAGGTGATCCGCTTGATCGAACGGCGCGCGTGATGCCGGCTCGCGCTCTTCTCCTGCTTAGCAAGACTCTACGACCCTGACGGGAACCTATCGCGATGCGGCGGGTTGGTCGAGCGCGAGCCAATGAAGAAGGAAAAGAGCCATGGCCAAATGCGACCAGTGCGGGAATGACTACGACAAGGCTTTCGAAGTGAAGCTAGCCGAGGAGACCTATACGTTCGACAGCTTCGAATGCGCGATCCAGAAACTTGCTCCGATGTGCCCGCATTGCGGATGCCGGATCATCGGACATGGCGTCGAACAAGATGACATCATCTACTGCTGCGCCCATTGCGCCGCGGAGGAAGGTGCAAGCGCGCTGACCGATCGCGCGCCTTGAAGCAACGCAACCAGGAACATCGCCCTCAAGGGCCAGGAACATCGCTCGGCACGGGCTTATTGGCGAGCATGGAAGTTCAGCATTGAGAAGCGTGCTAGCAAAGCCGTGATCAGCGAAAGCAACTAAAAAGCGGGTTGGCCGTTCTGATCAGCCGCCCCGCTTTTTAGTTGCTTTTCGCTGAATTGGCGGCGGGGCATCCGAACATGACTACGCCGCAAATTCTGTCGTTCGCCGTTACCTTCGTGATGATGGCAGCGTTCGTTTGGGGTCGATATCGATATGATCTGGTCGCAGCTGCGGCACTGTTGCTTGCACTCGCGGTTGGCATTGTGCCTTTTGACGAAGCCTTCAGCGGGTTCAGCGACGATATCGTGGTCATTGTCGGCAGTGCTCTTCTGGTGAGCGCGGGCATAGCACGCTCGGGCATCATGGAAGTCGCCATCAAGCGCTTCGTTCCGAATTTATCGGGAGTTCGGTCGCAACTGGCGCTGTTGGTGATCGTGGTCACGATCCTGTCTGCCTTTGTTAAGAATATCGGTGCGCTCGCTATCATGATTCCGATCGCCTTCCAGTTCGCGCGCCGGTCGAGCATTTCACCCTCGATATTCCTGATGCCTATGGCGTTCGGGTCACTGCTCGGCGGACTCATGACGCAGGTGGGGACATCTCCCAATATCGTTGTGTCCCGTGTGCGGGAGGAACTGACCGGAACCGCCTTCACGATGTTCGACTTCACACCTGTTGGAGCTGCCCTAGCCGCCGCCGGAACGATCTTCCTGCTGCTTTTCTATTGGCTTTTACCGGTGCGCGAAAAGCTCGGCGGGTCGCTGAATGAAGCCATCGACATCAAGAATTACCTGACAGAGGCTCGAATTGTCAGCGATTCCACGGTGCTCGGGAAAACCGTCACAGACCTCATGAAGCTTTCCGGCGGCGATGCTATCGTGACGTCGATCCTTCGCAATCGCACTATGCGGATGACGCCGCTGCCCGATGCTGTGCTCAAGGTGAACGACATACTGCTGCTCGAAGGCGACCCGGAGGCGCTGGATCGCCTTGTCTCTCAGGGCAAGCTCAGCGTCACGGGCAATAGGGTCGGTGGTGACGGCACCACCAGCGAGACGGTAGCCATCGAAGCCGTAATCGGTGAAAGCTCCTCTTTGATCGGCTGGACAGCCCAGCGCCTTGCCCTTTACGACCGCTTCAATGTCAATCTCCTGGCCGTCAGCCGCCGCGGCGAGCGCCTCGACCGCAGGCTGGCCGAAATCGAGCTAAGGCTCGGCGACGTCGTCGTGTTGCAGGGCAATGCTGCGACGATACCCGAGATACTGCGTGAGCTCGGCTGCCTGCCGCTGGCAGAAAGGGCTATCCTGCTTGGTAGCGTCCGCAAGGGAATCGTGCCGGTAACGGTCCTTGCTCTCGCCATTGTGGCGACTGCGTTTGGGCTGCTCCCGGTCTCCGTCGCTTTCTTTGCGGCAGCGGTCGGGATGGTGCTTTTCAAGGTCATCCCGGTCCGGGAGGTCTACCAATCGCTGGACGGTCCAATCCTCCTTATGCTCGCCGTTCTCATTCCAGTGAGCGATTCGCTACGCAGCACAGGGGCGACGGGAGTAATTGCCGGCGAGCTTGCCAAACTGGGGACCACTCTTCCAGCGTCCGGCGCGCTGATGCTCATTCTCGTCGCTGCCATGGCCGTTACGCCATTCCTCAACAATGCCGCCACCGTTCTTGTCATGGCGCCCATCGCCGCCGCATTTGCCGGCGATCTCGGCTATAGGCCGGAAGCATTTTTGATGGCAGTCGCCATTGGCGCCGGCTGCGATTTTCTCACTCCGATCGGACACCAGTGCAACACGCTCGTCATGGGGCCGGGCGGCTACCGCTTCAGCGACTATCCGCGTCTGGGACTGCCGCTATCGTTCCTCGTCGTCATTGTTGCTGTGCCGATGCTTATGATCGTATGGCCAATGAATTAGTATGCGATGGACGGACCAATCCGGCTCGACCTTTCGACGGCCGGCGAAAACAACCCCTCGCTGCCAATTCGAGAAGGCTGGCACATCAGCACATCGAACATGGACCCCGCGTATATGATGGCCATGCTTTGGTATCCCGATCGCCGGCGACGGATTGTTAACCACACCGGAAGCACAACACTGCCAGAGGTGTGCTTGACCGATCAAATGGCGTGATGACCATATCTCGATAGAGGGTAGTCACCCGAGCGCAAGCGGTTACAATTGGCGATCAGATCAGTTATCAACCGAACGCAGGCGCTAGTGACCAATCGATTGAAAAAATTTCTGGCCCTGACGGCCGCACAACGCAGGACAGTGATCGCTGCAATGTTGCTGTTGCCATTCACTGCAATGGTATTGCAGTTGTTTGGTTTCCGACGTGCAAGAATTATACTGATCTGGATTTGCGACCTTCGAAGCGCGAGGAGGGTTGCAACTCCGTCACTCACGCTTCGTGAATCGCCGCCGCCTTCAAACGTTCCGGTTGCGGTTTGCAACCCCGACCGGCTTCAATCAATGGGCGGGGAGACCGATTTTTATGGGCAGGCACAAGAGACCGCTCGTCTGGTATCCATCGCCGCGTATCGTGGTTCCTATTCCGGCAACTGCCTGAAGCGCTCAATGACGCTTTGGTTTTTGCTGCGCCGGCAAGGCATCGAAGGAGAACTGCGCATCGGCACGCGTAAGGCTGATGGCAAATTTGAAGCCCATGCCTGGGTCGAATACCGGGGCAAGGTTCTTAACGATACGGTCGATGTTGGCGAGCGCTTTGCCGCATTCAAGCGCAATTTTGGTTGATGCCATGGGGATGATATGAGCGGCATCGCCGGGATAATTCATTTTGACGGTAAGCCGGTCGAACCCGGGTTAGTGGAAAAAATGACCACGGCCATGGCGCACCGGGGCCCGGATGGCATCCACCATTGGGTGAAGGGCTCCATCGGGCTCGGCCAATGCATGCTTCGCACCACGCCAGAGTCGCTGGAAGAAACCCAGCCGCTGACGAATGAGGATGCAAGCCTTGTCCTGGTCATGGACGGGCGGGTGGACAACTGGGAGGAACTGCGGGGGGAACTGCTGGTGCGCGGCGCCGTACTTCGAGATCGCTCGGATGCTGAACTGGTGCTGAGAGCCTATCAGATTTGGGGGCGGGAATGTTTGCCGCATATCGACGGCGATTTCGCACTGGCAATCTGGGATGCGCGGCGACAAGAGGCCTTTTGCGCCCGCGACCGCATGGGCAACAAGCCTTTCTATTACCATTGGGACGGCAAAACCCTGGCCTTCGCCTCAGAGTTGCAAGCGATCCTTGCGCTGCCTTGGATGAAGCAGGAACCCAATGAAGGCATGTTGGCCGAAATGCTGGCGGCGGAATGGTATTCCAGGGACGAGACTCTATGGAACGGTATCCTGCGCTTGATTGCAGCACATCAAATGGTAGCCGGGAACCAGGGGCCGCGACTCGAACAATACTGGGAACCGAATCTTTGGGCGATGTTGCCGTTTCGCAAGGACGAAGAATACATTGAGCATTATCGCGAATTACTGTTCGAGTGCGTCAGGCGTTCATCCCGGTCGCATCGGCCGGTCGCCATTGAGGTGAGCGGCGGGCTCGACTCCTCGGCGGTGTTTTGTGTGGCGGAACACCTGCGCCGCTCGAACAGACTGCTCACGCACGGCATAAATGGCTACACGCTTGGCTTCACGGAGGAGGAAGGCGATGCCAGCGAACTCCCCTACGCACGGGCCGTGGGCGGGTATTTAGGGCTCCGGATTCATGAGACTCCCCCTTCCAGGATGCCTCTTTCATGGTTTGCGGAACGCGCCCGGTCCGGCCGGCAGTTTCCGGGGTTTCCGAACCTGTCAATGCAGGCTGGCCTATGGCAGCAAACCGTTGCGCACGGGAGCCGCGTGACGCTAGGCGGTCACGGAGGAGATCAATGGCTGGAAGGTTCCCGGGCGTATTACGCAGAGGCACTGGCGCAAGTGCATTTGCGTACGCTCTATGACTGCCTCAAAACCGACGCGACGGCATTCGGCGCGCGACAGGCGGTGAGTTGGCTCATACGGCAGGGGTTTTTCCCGCTACTGCCAATCGCTCTCCAGGAGGGTCTCCGCCGCCTGGTTCGTAGGATGCGCGGGAGCGGGACCAGCAAAGCCTGCTACTGGCTCTCGCCGCGGATGGGGGAAGTGATCCGGATGCGTCGCGAGCTTATTCCCCCATCACACCATCGGCGAGTGCGCAGGGTCGGCCAGAGGGCGCTACTTGAGGCTCTATACGATGCTTATGATGCCCAGGCGATGGAGGACCTTGATTGCATGAGCGCCCATTGCGGGATCGAAATGCGATACCCGCTCGACGACCCCAAACTCGTTCAGTATGCGTTTTCGCTACCCGAGAGGCTGCGTCTGCGTGGAGACAGAACCAAATATATCCATATCCAGGCTTTGAAGAATCTCCTGCCGAAGCGGATTCTCGAACGGAAAAGCAAGGCAGAATTTTCTATAGTGCTCCGTGAGCATCTGGACCGGATGCAAGCCATATTGACCGAGACGATTCCCGATGAGCGTAGCACCTGGGTTGATCGGGACGGGATGGCCCGGCTATTCCGGGCTTATCGAGACAATCCGCAGGCCGGCATGGCGAAATGGATTTTGTGGGGAATTTATGGATGTCATGTAACGTATATAGGGGACTGTTAATGGGTTATATAACGTACTGTTAATCGATGCCATGTAACGTACCGTTGAAGCCGTGTAGCGTACCGTTAGATAACTTGATCGTCACATCGGTTAAATTTTCGACGAATGCTGCCCGTCAGGGTTGCGCCCGTTTTCGCTTGGTGGCAAGGTAAAATCTTGTTCAAAAGCCACCGAGAACGTCCAGATAGTTCATCTGACGGTTTCCTGAGAGATTTCCCAGTCAGCGTAAAGGGCCGAGTTAATGAAAAGCAATCTGAACGACCAGCAGACGCCATCCCACCTCACCGTTGAGAACAAAGCTGCTGAGGTAAACAAGGCGCCCTATTCGACTCCCACACTGCAGATCTACGGTTCCGTAAGCGCGATAACAAGAGGCGGTACCGGAAGCGGGCTAGATGGGGGCCCCGCCGGTATGAGTATGGTGTCCGACCCGCGCGCCAAAGAGAACGTCGTCCGTATTGGCACCCATTCGCTTGGAATCGGCCTCTATCTGTTCGACTACAAGCCTGAATACCGCGAGCAGTGGGGCCTTGGCAGGCAGTTTGGTGTAATGGCCGACGAGGTCGAGACGGTGATGCCGGAAGCCGTAAGCGTTCATCCTGACGGTTACAAGAGGGTGGACTACGGGATGCTGAGGATACGGCACTCCTCTATTCACTGAGCCTTGCGGGGGAATGTCGAGTTCCGCGCTGCAGGAACACTTGGGGTATGTCGGCGATTCGGTAAGGCTTGAACAGTTCAAGTCCGCTGTCGCCCAAGTCGTCAAACATGGGGATTACATCACGGATCTCGGTTGTGGCACCGGGATCCTGGGGCTGTTGTGCTTGCAGGCGGGCGCGTCCCGTGTCTACGCCATCGACTCAACCGCCATGATCGAGGTCGCGCGGGAATCCTTCGTTCGCGCGGGATGGGGTGGCCAGGCGATTTTCATGGGGGACTACTCTGCGCGGGCCAACCTGCCCGAACGGGTTGATGTGGTGATCTGCGATCAAGTCGGCTACTTCGGCTTTGATGCCGGTATCATCGAATACCTCGCGGACGCCAGGCGGCGTTTCCTGAAGCCAGGGGGGGCATTGATTCCCGCCAGGCTCAGGCTTCAACTCGCCGCAGTGGAATCGGAAACCAGTTACGGCTTGGCCGACGGGTGGCGACGAGAGGGCGTACCCAGCGAATTCCATTGGGTGGGCCAATACGCCGTCAACACCAAGTATGCGGTCAATCTTCAGCGGGAAGAATTGCTTGGCGCCCCCGCTGAACTGGGCGGCATCGATTTTCGTGAAGACAATCCGGACTTTTTCTCCTGGGATGCGGAGTTGCGCATAGAGCGCGATGGCGTTGTGCACGGACTCGGCGGCTGGTTCGATTGTGAGTTGGCCGAAGGGGTGTGGTTGACGAACTCGCCGCTTGCCGATCGTCCAATCAAACGCTCTCAGGCTTTCCTGCCCATCGGCGAAGCCGTCGAGGTAAAATCCGGCGATGTGGTGAGGGCGAGGGTGATGGCGCGCCCGACGGATTCGGTTATCGCGTGGGAAGTTGAAATCGCGTCCGGAGGGCGGAAATTCAGCCATTCGACCTGGCAGGGCGAGTTGCGGACGCCGGCCGAGATCATCACACGGAATCCCGCGCATGTGCCCCGACCCAATTGCCAGGGGCAGGCAAGAATGATCGTGCTAGGACTTTGCGACGGTCAAAGGACGGTCAGGCAGGTTGAAGAAGCCGTGCTGCGCGAACACCCCGGCTTGTTCCCTTCCGTGGAAGAAACAGCGCGATTTGTCGCCCAGGTGCTGGGCAAGGACACGGAATGACGGTGGACTTTCAGGTGGCGGACGCCCGCCCTCAAATGCCACTTGACGCCACCTTGTTTCACCAGTGGGTTTTCCCAGACGGAACTTTGTGGACGGATTTCTACCGCATCGGGGGAGCCTACCTGCTGCGTTTTCCCGAACTGGCGGATTTCCAGCTAAGTCAAGATGGCGGACAGATCCAAGCATGGCCGGTGCAGGGAGTCTCCGGCGCGACCATTCAGCATCTTTATCTGAATCAGGTTTTGCCCCTGGCGCTCAGCAAACAGGGGAAGCTGGTTTTGCACGGCAGCGCGGTCGAAATCAGCGGCGAGGGCATCGCATTTATCGGCGAGTCAGGCCGAGGCAAGTCCACGCTGGCGGCAAGCTTTGCAACCGACGGGTTCCGCTTCCTGACGGATGACGGGCTGCTGGTAGAGCCTTGCGACGGTGGGTTTCAGATTATGCCGAGCCATCCTTCGATCCGCTTATGGGGAGACAGTGAGGAAGCCTTGGTCGGCAAGGATGGTGTGCGGAAAGCGCCCCCGGTGCAGTTCACATCGAAGGCGCGTTTTCTTGCGGGCGATGAGATCGCCTTCTGCGGGCAACCCCGGCGCTTGCGCCAGGTGTATTTTCTTGGCGAGGGTGTTCAGCAGGAAGCGGTGTTCGAGGGTATGACCGGGCGCGAAGCTCTGATGGAACTAATGAAGCATTCTTTCTTACTTGAAATTGAGGCACACGAATTGCTTGCCGCCCATTTCGATGAATTATCCAGCCTGGCTGGGCAACCAATTTTTTACCGCCTGGATTATCCCCGTCGCTTTGAAGACCTGCCGCGGGTCAGGCAGGCCATTGTGAAACACGCGTTTAAGGTGGGTGAACAGGCATGAATTTGACTGACAGAGTGGCGATTCCGGCGCAAGTGATGGCGCGACAGGTGGGCAATGAGACAGTGATCCTGGACCTCGCCAGCGGAACGTATTTTGGGCTGGACACGGTCGGAGCACGTATCTGGATACTACTGTCCGAAGGAAAAACCGTCGGCGAAATCTGCCGAACCATGCTCGACGAGTACGAGGTCGAGCCTGCGCCCTTGGAGAAAGACGTATTCAGCTTGTTGCAAACGCTCGAACGCCAGGGGCTGATCAAGATTGAAGAGGCATGAGTGTATAAATTTGTATGTCTAGCAGCAGGTGCGCGTAGCCTGATCCGAAGCACCGAGTTCAGTTGAGCCGGCCTGGGTGACGGTGAGGCTGGACTTACTCGGCGCTTGTCGTGATGCCGTCATCCAGCTTGAACACCCGATCAGCCAGTGCCAGGCTCGCCGGCCGGTGGGTTATCAAAAGCACTGTCCTCTGTCGCAGCACATCGACGCATGCCTGCAAGAACTCGCGCTCCCCCTCCGGGTCGAACATAGCGGTAGCTTCATCGAGTATTAGAATCGGCGGATCTTTCAACAGCGCCCGAGCCAACGCCAGCCGCTGCTGTTGCCCTCCGGACAGCCGCACGCCCCGATCGCCGATCGGCGTCCGGTAGCCCTGCGGCAATTGCATGATGAAATCATGCGCGCGGGCCGACCGTGCTGCTGCCTCGACCTCATCCTGTGTGGGCTCAGGCCGCCCGTATGCGATGTTGTCGCGGACGGTGGCGTTGAACAGTAACACGTGCTGAGGCACAACCCCTATCTGGCTGCGCAGGCTATGCAAGGAGACCGTGGAAATATCCACGCCATCGATGAAGATGCTTCCCTTGGAAGGCTCATGCAATCGCATAAGCAAATGCGCCACAGTGCTCTTTCCTGCGCCGTTGGGACCTATGATTGCTATTGTCTCGCCCGCGGCGACGGATAGATCGAGGCACCTCAATGCAGGCTCACGCCCCGGGTAAGCGAATGTGACACCACGGAATTCGATGTCGCCGTTTATTTTTCCCATCTGCTTGCCCGCATGCCAGCTCGGCTCAGGCTCTTCGGCCAAGGCTGTTGCGAGCCGGCTCAGCGCTCCGCGCGCGCGCTGGGTCTGTCCATAGACGTCTGCGAGCCCCGCCATGGGTCGAGCCATGACTTGGGCGTAGAGGAGAAAACTCACCAATTGAGGCACGGTGAGAGCCCCATCGCCAATTTGCCCTTGGGCCAACCAAAGCATAAGAACGACCGCGGTCGCCGTCACAAGCTGAACCCCCGGCCCCAATGCGGCGTGGATAGCGCGCTCCTTGGCGCTCAGGCTGACGACGCGCTCGATTTGGCTCCGATAACGTTGCGATTCTTGCTGTTCGCGCGTGAAGGTCTTGATGGCGGGAAGCATGCCGAGGTTTTCCTCAGCAATGGCGATGGCAATGGCGTGCTCCTCCTGAAGTTGGAGCGCCAATGGCCGCATGCGCCGTCCGAAAATTTTAAGCAGTAGATAGAGCAAAGGAATCATGATTGCAGCGGACATGGCGAGAAGAGCATCAATTCGGAACATTAAAGCCAATGCCCCACTGACGGTGAAAAAGAGCGGCAGGGCAGCAAGTGCGGTGCCGCTGATGTAATCGCTCACGACGTGCACATCATGGGTGAGTAGCGCGAGCGTATCGCCGTGACGCCGCCGATGGGAGAAAGCAAGCGGTAAGGCCTGAAGGTGGTCGTAAATTCGAATTTTAAAGTCCGCCAGTATTTGTGTAGTCGTCCCACCAATCAGGTATATATTGCTGAATTTTAAAACAGCCTGAACCGCGAACAGCGCCAGTGCTCCTAGAAAAAGTACCTGAATATCGATCGTGCTGCTGCTTGCGCGTTCTTGGAGAAACGTTTCAGCAAGCCTGCCACCAAGCCAAGGCATAACCAATAAAGCAGCGCTTTCGCATAGCATTAATACCAGACCAGCGGCCAATGCCAGGCGATAAGGTGCCGCTAAATTCAGCAGAATGTTTGTCTCGCTAATTTTCGATAATCTGTTCATAGTTCCACAAGAGATAGATCGATATGATCTGCTGGAGCAGACACCAATAGTCAGGCTGCATCATCAATCGCGGTAGATTTTCTTACGATTTTGCGGGATCATACCCGCAGATAGCAGTCACCTGTTCGGGGTGTGTAAGTACTTTAAAAACCCGGCCGTGGCCCGGCGTAAGTAGAGCCAAGGTAGCCAGGATGTGTTTGCCTGGCGATATTTTTGCCGCATATGAATTGCGGGCGGGAAGAGGAGTTCGGCCAGAAAACCGGACTTGTTCCGTACGCCTCTCGCGGCCTGGAAGTCCATCCATATTCGGTTCACCCTGGATCCGCTAAGATAGCTCGACGCGGGTTCTGTCGGTCCAGGACGGGAAAGCGCGTCAGACACGGCTTCGGGCATAGTGGTACGAAAACGGGCTCGGGTCGCCTCGATGCCGTCCAGGCAGGCCGCCCGCAGTCCTTTACGCTCGGCAAATTTCACAAACTCATTGCGTTGCGACGGCGATAGCATCGAAAACAGAAGCTGAATATCGTAAAGCCAGATCAGTCGATCGCCGCCATAATATTCCACGCCATCGACATAATACAAAGCGTGTTTGTGGACCGCTCGATGCATGCAGGCGAGCACGAGCGCATGCACTGGATCAGCTGCGAGGGCATTCGCGCTCAAGTTCGGCAGTGGCCGGGCCACGGAGCGCAATTCTTCATACGAGAACAGATTTGACAGGAGTGTGGAATTGGTGATCCGCCAATGCAAATCGAGGGTGTGTTCCTGATTGGAGGCGGGGTCTGTCCAGCTATAGCTCGTCTGGCCGCGGATGACATCCGCTCTTGTTCCCCGTTCACGAAACCCCAGGGCCTCTAACGCTTTGGCTACCCGATCACGCGTGTCCGACGGTACGAGGAGGTCCGTGTCACCTCTTGTACGCAGGAAAGACGTCGGATAGACACTGTAGGCTAAGGCCGTGCCTTTGAACAGAATTGGATGGATCCCAATAGCTGCTAGCCGCTCCAGTACTTGTTTCAGCATGTACTGGTGGCGCATCTCCCACAATGCTTGAGCAGTGGCCTGCTGACGACAAGTAGCCAGGATAACTTCCGGCCAACCCATGTCAACGCGTTCGCGATCTGCAATATAGTGATGAAGTAACGCCTGTACCCCGTGATAAGCACTTCGCTCGATGAAGCGGGCCGCGAAACTATTGTCGCCGTATTCCGGCCAAGTCGGATTTTCGCCACGTAAGGTAGCACAAAGCAGCTCTTCAATTCCCTGCATGACTAGAGCTCCGTTGCAGAGATCCAACAGCGCCCTTGAGCCCGGCGCTCTGGCAGATTGTTGTCATTCGTTCGGGCCTAGCCATCTGTTCGCTGCTGCGTTCATCGCAAGCTTTGGTCGTGACATGGTCCTGATGGGCATTGGCGACGAGGCTGTCAAGTTGGCATCGACGTAGCGTGCCGGCATTACGAAGTGGCTGCTGCACATGTGTCCGGAACGGACCTGTGAGCGATGGCTGGGGCGCCAGGATTCGAACCTGGGATTGTCGGTACCAAAAACCGATGCCTTACCACTTGGCTACGCCCCAGCAGCGGGAACATGCCCGTTGCGCGCGGCCTTATAGGACGAGCCGACGGAAAGCTCAATGCCGAGAATAGCGGTGCGCGGAACTGATCCATCGGTTCCCGCAGATAGGAGTTCGGACATTATCCCCTGCTGTCAGGCCATGGCGTCTACTCGCCCCAGACGGCCATTTCGTTGCCGGCCGGATCGACGAAATGGAACCGCCTGCCACCAGGGAACGAAAAGATCGGCTTGACGATCGTGCCGCCGGCATTTTCGACGGCGCCCAGGATTTTTTCCAGGTCCTCGGAATAAAGCACCGGAAGCGGCTTGGCGGGCGCTTCGCCGGCATCAGCCTGGAAGCCTCCATCAAGACCTTCCGAAAAGGCCGAATAGGTCGGCCCATAGTCGGTGAATGACCAGGAAAAGGCGGCGCTGTAGAAAGCCTTCAGCCTGTCCAGCGTTCCACCAGTTGCCGGCATTTCCAGATAATCGAGTTTTCCGGTCAGTCTCATGGCGCCACCTCATGTTCCTCTTATGTTCTACTTTGGTGGCCGATAAGCCGCAAGTCTTTTTGGCATGGCTTTTTCTTAATCGATTGTAGAAGCCGGCTGGCTTTGCCGACGCCTTGCCTTTCGCACTGCAGCATCATATCGCTCGGGTAGGGACACGGCGAAACTTCGGCTTCGTCAATCTTTTCAATCTCCTGCAACCGGAGAGCAAGCATGACCAAATGGGTCTACACCTTTGGCGACGGCGCCGCAGAAGGCCGTGCCGGCGACAGGAACCTCCTGGGCGGCAAGGGTGCCAATCTCGCCGAAATGTGCAGCCTGGGCCTGCCCGTGCCGCCGGGATTCACCATCACCACGGCGGTCTGCAACGCCTACTACGCCAATGAGCGCTGCTATCCGGCCTCGCTGGAAGCGGATGTCGCGGTCGCCCTCGATCATATCGGTCGGCTGACCGGGCGCCGTTTCGGCGATCCCTCGAAATTGCTTTTGGTGTCGGTGCGTTCCGGTGCCCGCGCTTCCATGCCCGGCATGATGGACACCGTGCTCAATCTCGGTCTGAACGACGAGACGGTCGAGGCGCTGGCCGCCGATTCAGGCGATGCGCGCTTTGCCTATGACAGCTATAGGCGTTTCATCCAGATGTATTCCGATGTCGTCATGGGCCTCGACCATGAGGTGTTCGAGGAAATCCTCGAAGACCAGAAAGGTGGGCTCGGCCATGAGCTCGACACCGAACTGACCGCCATCGAATGGCAGGGCGTGATTGCACTCTATAAGGCCAAGGTCGAGGAGGAACTCGGCAAGCCGTTTCCGCAGGATCCGAACGAGCAGCTCTGGGGTGCGATCGGCGCCGTGTTTTCGAGCTGGATGAACAGCCGCGCCATCACCTATCGGCGCCTGCACGACATTCCCGAAAGCTGGGGCACGGCGGTCAACGTCCAGGCCATGGTCTTCGGCAATATGGGTGAAACTTCGGCCACAGGTGTCGCTTTCACCCGCAATCCGTCAACCGGCGAAAAGATGCTCTATGGCGAATTCCTGGTGAATGCGCAGGGCGAGGATGTCGTTGCCGGCATTCGCACGCCGCAAAACATCACCGAGGCGGCGCGCATTGCCGCAGGCTCCGACAAGCCGTCGCTGCAGAAGCTGATGCCGGATGCGTTCCAGTCATTCGTCACCATTTCCGACCGTCTGGAAAACCACTACCGCGACATGCAGGATCTCGAATTCACCATCGAGCGCGGCAAATTATGGATGCTGCAGACGAGGTCCGGCAAGCGTACCGCCAAGGCCGCGCTCAGAATCGCCGTCGAAATGGCGCAGGATAAGCTCATTTCGAAAGAAGAGGCCGTCGCCCGCATCGATCCGGCCTCGCTCGATCAATTGCTGCATCCGACCATCGATCCGGAGGCCGCGCGCGATGTGATCGGCATCGGCCTGCCAGCTTCTCCGGGTGCTGCCACCGGCGAGATCGTCTTTTCCTCCAACGACGCTGAGGAGCTCAAGACGCAAGGCCGCAAGGCGATCCTCGTGCGCATCGAGACCAGTCCCGAAGACATCCACGGCATGCATGCGGCGGAAGGTATCCTGACCACGCGTGGCGGCATGACCAGCCACGCCGCGGTGGTGGCGCGCGGCATGGGCAAGCCTTGTGTGTCGGGCGCGGGCTCGCTGCGCGTCGACTACAGGGCCGGCACGCTGACGGCGATGGGGTCGACGTTGCGCAAAGGTGACATCATCACCATCGACGGCGGCAACGGCCAGGTGCTGAAAGGCGCCGTGCCGATGCTGCAGCCGGAACTCTCGGGCGATTTCGCCGCCATCATGGAATGGGCCGATTCCGTGCGCCGTATGAAGGTGCGCACCAACGCCGAAACGCCGCTCGACGCGCGCATGGCGCGCTCCTTCGGCGCCGAAGGCATCGGGCTTTGCCGCACCGAGCACATGTTCTTCGACGGCGACCGTATCGTCGCCATGCGCGAGATGATCCTGGCCGAAACGGAAAAGGGCCGGCGAACGGCGCTCGCAAAACTCTTGCCCATGCAGCGCTCGGATTTCCTCGAACTGTTCGAGATCATGGCCGGCCTGCCGGTGACGATCCGGCTGCTCGATCCGCCGCTGCACGAATTCCTGCCCAAGACCGAGGAAGAGGTGGCCGAAGTCGCCGCCGCCATGAACGTGTCGCCCGACAAGCTCCGGCAGCGCACCGAGGCTCTGCACGAATTCAATCCGATGCTTGGCCATCGTGGCTGTCGGCTTGCGGTTTCCTATCCCGAAATCGCCGAGATGCAGGCGCGCGCCATTTTCGAGGCCGCCGTCGAGGCCGGCAGGAAGGCCGGCGCGCTGGTGGTTCCGGAAATCATGGTGCCGCTGGTCGGCCTGGTGAAGGAGCTCGATTATGTCAAGGCGCGGATCGATGCCGTCGCCAAGAGCGTGATGGAGGAAACCGGCGTCAAGATCACCTATCTTACCGGCACGATGATCGAATTGCCGCGCGCGGCGATCCGCGCCCATGTCATCGCCGAGGCGGCCGAATTCTTCTCTTTCGGCACCAACGATCTGACCCAGACCACCTTCGGCATCTCACGCGACGATGCGGCCTCGTTTCTGGAGACTTATCGTCAAAAGGGCATCATCGAGCAGGATCCGTTCGTGTCGCTCGACATCGAGGGCGTCGGCGAACTGGTGCGGATGGCGGCCGAAAAGGGCAGGGCGACACGGCCGGACATCAAGCTCGGCATTTGCGGCGAACATGGCGGCGATCCGGCGTCGATCCATTTCTGCGAGGAGGTCGGCCTCGACTATGTGTCATGCTCGCCCTACCGCGTGCCGATCGCCAGGCTGGCTGCCGCTCAGGCGGCGGTGCAGGTTTCGAAGACGTCAGCGCCGCGCGCCGTTTAATTGGGACGCAAACGACGCTTCGGCACCTGGTCTTTGCGCATGATCCCGTCGAACCGAACCCCAGCGTAGCGAAAACCCGATTCGGATTTTCGCTGACGCGCACCCTCTCGGGCATGGTCTCTTGAGGCGCATTTCGCTCGCTGCACTCGCCGGTGCGGCAAGAGTCCACGCGGGAACGTCCATGCTCGCCAGAAGAGACAGACTGAACGGTGCAGTTTGTCCACCTGTCCCTGTTGGCGACCGCGGGTCCTCCCACCATGTCGCTTCCCGTCAGCTCCTTCAGGTCACAAAGAATGCGCCTGCCGTAATCGAGAGACCTGGAGAAAGGGTGGCGAACTGTGTTTGAGCTGCGCCGCCGATCCCGTCGCTGTCGAAGGAGAGCGCTCCAGTTGAACTGTTGTAGATAATATGGTCGGAGCTATCATGCGCGCCCGCGCCCGTAAAGAAAGCGGCGGATGTGAGCGCGCCCGAGCTCAGCCCGGCAAAGATGGCGTTGTCGATGTGGATTTTGTCCTGGAGCGTGTTGAAGTCAGTGACCCTGTCGATATTTCCGCTTCCAAGGGCGGAGTTGAAAACGAAAGCATCATTGCCACCGTTGCCGGTCAAGATGTCGGCACCACGGCCGCCATTGATGATATTGGCGCCGGCATTTCCCTGGATGGTCTGGGCGAACTCGTTGCCAGTGAGGTTGATTGCCGTCGTGGCGGACGGATACCTGGTGGCGAGAAGCTCGACCGCCGAGCCGGCCGCAAGCGCATAGCTCACCGTAGTGGCTATGTTGTCGCGACCGCCGCCTGCCACCTCAATCACTTTGTCGCCGGCATTGTCGACATAATAGCCGTCATTGCCGCCATAGCCGGTCATCGTGTCGGCCCCGCCGTGGCCATTGAAGACATTGGTGCCGGCATTGCCTTGGATGGTCTGGGCGAACTCGTTGCCGTTGAGGTTCATAGCCGTCGTGCCTGACGGGTTCGTGGTGGCGAGAAGCTCGATCTGCGAGCCGGCCGTAAGCCCATGACTCACCGAGGCGAGCACTTTGTCGGTACCGCCGCCTGTCGCCTCAACCACCCTGTCGCCGGCATTGTCGGCATAATAGGTGTCGTTGCCGCCATAACCGGTCATCGTGTCGGCGCCGCCGAGGCCGTTGATCACGTTGGCTCCGGCATTGCCTTGGATGGTCTGGGCAAACTCATTGCCGGTCAGATTGATCGCCGCTGTGCCGGCCGCGTTGTTGGTGGCGAGGAGTTCGATATGCGAGCCGGCTGTAAGCGCATAGCTCACTGCAGCGAGCACCTTGTCCGAACCGCCGCCCGCCGCCTCGATCACCCTGTCGCCAGCATCATCGACATGATAGGTGTCGTTGCCGCCATAGCCAGTCATTGTGCGGGCACCGACTGCCTGAAGCACATCGGCTCCGCTTGTGCCGTCCAGAACATCGTCGGTTGGAGGCGGGGTCGTGGTGCTGGTGTTGTGCTGCAGGAAAAAGGATTGCATCGACGGAGTGTTGCCAAGCGAGGTTTCGCCGTTCTGCGAGGCCCATTTATAGGCCATGTCAAAGGCAGGATTGGGAACCAGCCTTTCCCAGTGGTCCATCATGGTCTGCATCTGGGACGTCGTGGGCATGACATACGATCCGCCCGTATTGGTCGCCCAGCCGCCGCCGCCAAACGCCTGATAGACTGGAATGATCGCGCTCTGCGGGATGCCTGCTTCCAACGCCGCAGCCACGGCTCTATCAATGTAGTTGAAGTCCACCGCAGTCGTGCGCACGGGATAAGGGTTTATCCCATAATAGTCGATGCCTGTGTTGGCAGGATTGTAGGTGTTGGAATAGTCCGAATCTGCGAACGACCCCATGTCCATCAGGGTGATAAAAGTCTTGGCGCCCGGAAAATGGGAATGGATCCAGTCGGATTCCGCCTTCAGGTTGGCAGCGCTGACCTGGGTATGGTATCTGCCGGTGGGATCAGGCTCGTCGGTCAGGAAAAATCCAAGAACCTTCGGATTGCCGATGAGAGGCGTTACCTTGTCGATAAAGGACTGGGTTACCCCGTTGCTCTCGCCGAGCCAGATCAGGGCCTTCGAGCCATCCGGCAATGCGTTGACCGATGACGCGTATTGAAGATCGACCAGGTTGAAGCCAGTGGCCGCGGCCTGGGCCGCTGAGGCGCCCCAGGTGAAGTGCATTGTGGCCATGCGATATCCCTCGTCTGATTCGGAAGCCCCCGATCCCTGCCTACTCGACGGCCCATATTAGCGCCTAATCAATTAGCGACACGCCATTGATAGAATCGTTGAACTTCGATGGACCGCCAATTGTCATGTGATTTGACTGCACGGGCTTTGTGCGAACCTGCGCGAATCTTAATGGCGGCAATACGATCTTCTGGCGCTGAAGGACAGGAGGCTGACCTTCGTGCGGCTCGACCTCGGCAGCGGTGGCCCCGACTGATCGGCGGGACAGGTCTCGAGCCGTCCCTGCTCAGGCTGGTTTGGCTTCGATCGTCGCCTTGTTGGGATAGAACGCGCCGTGATCGCGGATTTCGACCATCTCGTCGAAAGGCCGCTCATACGCCCACATCGCGTCCTTGCCCGCTTCGGCGGCAGGCAGCACGCTCCAATAACTCGCATCGCCCTTGTAAGGGCAATGAGTCGAGAACTCCGTCTTGCGAAGCTGGTCGAAATCGATGTCCGCAAACGGAATGTAAAAGACTGAAGGATAGGGGGACTCGGTCAGTACCTTTGCTTTCGTGGACGAGGCGACGACCGTTTCGCCGCTGCGCACCGTGACGGTGCCGCGATAGGGCTCGACGGTGATGACCTTGCCGGGATTGCTTTGAAAGCCTGGTGCGGGGTTTGCGATCTGGTCCATTGGCGGGGTTCTCCTTGTCTGGCATGCGCCCCGAAATAGGTGTGGCGAGCGAGCGAATTGCGCAAGGTCGCCCTCTAGGAATAACGCACAGCCAGCCGTGTGGCTCAGGTTTCGGCCTGGTCTCCCGTTAAACCGGTCTGGAAACGATCAGGCGGCAGCCTGAAACGCATCCATCAGCTCGGCATAAGCGGCGGCGATACCGGCGACCGGATTGCTGCTTCTCGATGCGGTCTCGACCTTCAGCGCACCCCCGCCGGTCGGCAAGGTGAGCAGAAGGAACTGGCGGTTGCCGCCATCGCCGACGCATGCCGCGGCAACGTGCTGGCCTTCGCCTTCGTTCTGAACGCACATCTTGAACAGCAGTGTGCCACCGACCGCCTCAAGGGCGCCGCCGACAACTTCGACAAATTCGTCTTCGGAAACGGTCTTAGTGTCCGGCACCAAATCAGCCAGGCTTTCGGCGAGCGTATTTTCGAGAGTCTTGTCGTCGAGCTGCGCGTCCATGCGAACCTCTTTCATTCGCCAATCGCACCCTTGCCCATTAATCAAAGTTAACGCCGAGGATGGCCGGATTGTGGCGGTTTTCCTGTCTTTTCGATCAATGCATCGCTTCTGCCCGGTCATGGCTGGACAATCAGCTGGTTCGCCCCACAATGGAACGAAAAACCAATGGGAGGAAAAAATGCTCGGACTGATGCAGGAATGGCCGCTGCTTTGCCACAAGCTCATCGACAATGCAGCCAGGCAGCACGGCGAACGCGAGATCGTGTCGCGTTCGATCGAAGGCCCTATCGTCCGGACCACTTACGCCGAAATACGGCGCCGCGCCTTGAAAGCCGCGCAGCGGCTCGAGCGAGACGGTTTTGGGCTTGGCGACCGCATCGCCACATTGGCCTGGAATACGGCGCGCCACGTCGAAGCCTGGTACGGCATCATGGGTGTCGGCGCGATCTATCACACGCTCAATCCGCGCCTGTTTCCCGAGCAGATCGTCTGGATCATGAACAATGCCGAAGACAAGGCGATCTTCGTCGATCTGACATTCGTGCCGCTGCTTGAGAAGATCGCCGGCGCGGTCAAATCGCTGAGAAAGGTGATCGTGCTGACCGAAAAGGCGCATATGCCGCAAACGGCGCTGCCGAACGTCGTTGCCTATGAGGAGTGGCTTGACGAAGCCGATGGCGCCTTCGCCTGGAAGACGTTCGATGAAAACACCGCCGCTGGCATGTGCTACACCTCGGGCACGACAGGCGATCCGAAAGGCGTCCTTTACAGCCATCGCTCGAACGTGCTGCACGCGATGATCGCCGCGATGCCCGACGCCATGGGCCTCTCGTCGCGCGATACCATACTGCCGGTCGTGCCGATGTTCCACGCCAACGCCTGGGGCCTTGGCCAGAGTGGCCCGATGATCGGCGCCAAGCTGGTCATGCCTGGCTGCAAGATGGACGGCGCCTCGATCTATGAGTTGCTCGACACCGAAAAGGTGACGTTCAGCGCCGCCGTGCCGACAGTGTGGCTGATGCTGCTCCAGCATCTTGAGGAGACCGGCAAGAACCTTCCTTATCTGAAGAGGGTCGTCATCGGCGGCTCGTCCTGCCCGCGCGCGATCACGGCGAAGTTCCAGGACAATTACGATGTTGAGGTCATCCATGCATGGGGCATGACCGAGATGTCGCCGCTCGGCACCCTGTGCACCATGAAGCCGGGCTGTGCCGGGCTCGAGGGCGAAGCCCGGCTCGACGTCCAGAGCAAGCAGGGCTATCCGCCGTTCGGTGTCGAAATGAAGGTGACGGACGACGACAATAAGGAGCAGCCATGGGACGGCAAGACATTCGGGCGCTTGAAGGTCCGCGGACCGGCAGTCGCGCGCGCCTATTATGGCGGCGTCGGATCCGAACAGTTCGATCAAGAAGGCTGGTTCGATACCGGTGACGTCGCCCATATCGACCCGGGCGGCTATATGCAGATCACCGATCGCGCCAAGGACGTCATCAAATCGGGCGGTGAATGGATTTCGACGATCGAGCTCGAGAATCTCGCGGTCGGCCATCCGGATGTGGCGGAGGCAGCCGCGATCGGCATCCAACATTCGAAATGGGGCGAACGGCCCTTGCTTGTCGTCGTCCGCAAGCCGGGCCGGGAGCCGACCAAGACGGATATTCTCGCTTTCATGAACGGCAAGGTGGCGAAGTGGTGGATGCCGGACGACGTCGCCTTCGTCGGCGAAATTCCCCACACCGCCACCGGCAAGATCCAGAAGACCACCCTGCGCCAGCAATTCAGGGACTATCGCCTGCCGACGGATTGACGGAGATGACGTCTTTCGCCTTCAAGCCGCCGCTAAAGGGCTCTAAACGCCCGTTCGGGTTGGGGCAGTGCGGATAATGGAAACTCCCGAGCGACAGACGTCGAAGGTGGCCGGCTGGTCGCGGCGCACAGGCGCTTTTTCGGCGGTCCTGCTACTGACCGTTCTTATCGGCCATCGATATGGCCTGGTTGAAACGCCGGCTTTCCTCTGGGTGCTTGGCATTGTCGCGTTGCTTGCTGCTTTTGCCTTGCTGTTCGCCGGATTTGCCTTTTCGAGACTGTGGAATTTCGGCGACCGTGGCGGTCGCGATCTCACCGTCGGCACGTTGCTGGCACTGCTGGTGCTTGCTCCTTTTGGCATTGCTGCCTACTGGGCAGCGACTTACCCGCCGCTCAGGGACATCTCGACGGATTTCGACGATCCGCCGATGCTCGACACCAGCACCCGGACCGGGGATATGAACGCGCTTTCGCCACCGACCCCGGGCGAGCAGCGCCTGCAGACCGAGACCTATCCGCTTGTCACCGGACGCAGCTACAATCTGCCGTTCGATCGCGTCCTGGAAGCAGTCGAAACCGTGCTCGATCGGCGGGATTGGCAGCTTACGGCGCCGTTTCCCCGCGCGATCGGGCAAAGCGAGGTGACGATCAACGCCCTGGCCAAGAGCTTCATCCTCAGCCTTCCCGCCGACGTCGCTGTCCGTGTGACCGACGATGGCGATGCGATCATTGTCGACATGCGTTCGGCGTCGCGTTACGGCCGCTACGACCTTGGCGACAATGCAGTTCGCGTCGTGGATTTCCTGGCCGAACTGGATCAGGAGGTCGCCGGCCAGGTCGGCACGGCCCCGACCGAGTAGCGCCTACGCAACGGGCGCGAAAATGCCGTCGATCGCCGGGTCGCCGTCGGTGCTCACCAGGCCGCGCGCCACCAGGTCCTCCAGATGGGCAAGCACGGACAGTCCGGCAGCGCCATGAAGGCGCGGATCTGTATTGCTATAGATAGCCATGACCATGTCCTTGATCGTCCGGTCGCCGCTTCTGATCCGTTCGAGGATCGCTTGTTCGCGCATCCTGCGATGCGTCTTCAACTCGTGCATGAAACTGCGCGGCGCGGTCACCGGCCCGCCATGACCGGGCAGCAGCAGGCGATCGTCGCGCTCGATCAGCCGATCCAGCGAGGCCATATAGTCGGCCATCGCGCCATCCGGCGGCGCAACGATGGTGGTCGCCCAGGCCATTACGTGATCGGCCGAGAACAGGACACCGGTTCCTTCCAGCGCAAAAGCCGCGTGATTGGCGGCATGACCTGGCGTCAGCACTGTTCTGATCGCCCAGCCGTCGCCGTTGACGACTTCATCGTCGGGCAGTGTGATGTCGGGAGCAAAGGCGATGTCGGCGCTGGCGTCGAGCGGATTGACCTCGCCTATGCGCAGCGGCCTCGCCGGGCGATGCGGGCCTTCGGCCAGGACAATTGCGCCGGTATGCTGCTTCAGCCGCGCTGCCAGCGGAGAATGGTCGCGATGCGTGTGGCTGACAAAAATGTGGCTGACCGGCCTGTCTCCGATCACCTCGATCAGTGTCTTGAGGTGCGCGTCGTCATCCGGTCCCGGATCGATCACCGCCAGCGTCTTGCGCCCGACGATGTAGCTGTTGGTGCCGTAAAAGGTGAACCGGCTGGGGTTTTTGGCGGTAATCCGAAGCACGTCGGGCGCTACGGTCACGCTGTGGCCGTAGGACGGGTCGAAGCGTGTGTCGAATTCCAGCGCCATGGTGAATGTCGTGACCTTTATTGGGGGGAGGGCAAAACTGATTGCCGCATAACACGGAAGCCAATATAGGAAAACGCAAGGCCGCGCTCTGCGGCAGTCCGAAATGGGGAAGACCATGGCAATTGTAACGACGATGCGCCCGCTTGTTTCTCTCGCTTTGCCTGAAAAGGGCGCGGCCCGCCTTGCGATGCAGCTTCTGCTGGCGATCATTGGAACGCTGGTGCTGACCTTGTCGGCCAAGACCAGAGTTCTGCTCGGACCGGTCGACATCTCGATGCAGACCTTAGCCGTCTTTCTGATCGCCGCAGCATTCGGCATGCGCCTCGGCGTCGCCACGCTGCTTCTCTACATGGCGGAGGGCGCCATGGGCTTGCCGGTCTTCCAGGGCACGCCGGAAAAGGGCATCGGCATCGCTTACATGCTCGGCTCGACCGGCGGCTATCTTGCCGGCTTCGTGGTCATGGCGGCAATCGTCGGCTGGGCCGCCGATCGCGGTTGGGATCGCCATCCGATCAAGCTCTTCAACGCGATTCTGATTGCCGAAATCGTCATGATGGCGATGGGCTTTGCCTGGCTGGCACTGCTCATCGGCCCGGAAAAGTCATGGCAGTTCGGCGTCGTGCCCTTCATCGTCGGCGACCTGATCAAGGTCGGCCTGGCAGCGAGCCTTGTGCCAGCCGTCTGGTCGCTGCTCAAACGCTCCTGAACTCTGGTCGATAGATCGGGCGCGGCACTGATCGAGTCCACGCAACCACAGGCCTGTGATTGCGTGGTCCTGTTTCAGCGACGGCCTGGCCGCGAGTTCTCGTCAAAGCAGGCCGCCGCCAAGTGGTCGGTAACGCTTTGCTAACGATAACCGTCACACTATGTTCAAATCGACCGATTAAGGACCAGAAGTGCCAGCGGTTCGCCGCGAGTCAGCGTAACCAAGCAGCTACATATCGACGCAATTGCTCGATACCCCTGCTGGATAGCTAAAAAAGAAAGCGGCTCGATGACTTTTAGGTGCAGCCAAAGTTAGTGGACAATTAACAGGACTTTTTCGACCAAGCTTGATTCTCGCGAGATGGTTGCTTGCTGGTATCTTCACGCTGTCGTAACCCTTGCCGTCAGCCATGCCGAAAACCGCCGAGAGCGAGACGTGTGATTAGCCCGGAAAAAATAACTGTTAAGGCGACTGTATCGTTGCAACGGCCCGCAACCGGCACCGCCGCACGCTGGTATGCCGCCAGCGTATTTCCGGGAAAAGAAGACGTCGCCGAACGGCATCTCCGGGTGCAGGGGTTTCACCCGTTTACGCCTCGCTGCGAGAAGACCACACGTCATGCCCGGCGCATCGAGACGCGACCGGCGGCCTATTTTCCAGGGTATATGTTCATCTCCCTCGATGTCGCGCTGCAGCGGTGGCGCTCGGTCAATGGAACGTTCGGCGTGCGCTCACTCATCATGCAGGGCGAACGGCCATTGCCAGTCCCGTCGGGGTTGGTGGAGCGGTTCATAGCTCTGACTGGCAGGGACGGCCTGCTTGATTTCAGCGGAGGCCTCGTTGCGGGCGCATCGGTTCGGATTCTTTCAGGTCCTTTCGCGGAGATGATCGGCCGCCTTGACCGGCTCGATCCAGCTGGAAGAGCCCGGGTTCTGGTTGCCATCATGAATGGCGAGATCCCTATTGACATGGATTCAAGGGAACTCGTCGCGATCGCATAACCGCAATTGTCGCTCGGTCATGCGGTGTAGACTGTTGGAAAGTCGGCTCTCGGGTTTCACCCGGGAGTGCGGTAGCCATTGTTGGAGCCTAAGCATTCCGATGGAACGAAAGGTTGCCTTGCGCGCGTGGGCACGGAGCCTGACAATTTCTGCATTTCGCGTGGAATGCCTAACGTTTTCTGGCCGTTTCTCGGGAACCCATTAGAGAGCACTCTGAATTGAATGCGCCCATCATAAAGCCGCAAAACCAACGGCACCTGCTACACCGGATTAGATTTCAACTTCTCGGTGGATTGGCTTTTGCGATTCTGACTCCTGCGCTGGTTAGGATGCTGGTAGGTCAAAATATATTATATTACTCAAACGTTCAGATTACGATTTTCGCCGGAATAGTCGCGCATACTTCGGGATTTTTTTTCTTTCGCCGAATAATAAATCTGCCTGGCGTCGCGGCCGCTGGTTATATTATGCCGACTTTTGCGCTTTCCTACGGACTTGTATATTTGGCGATTTTCCTGTTCCGAATTGACTATAGCGCTTTCCAGGCAGCCGG
Source organism: Mesorhizobium sp. M6A.T.Cr.TU.016.01.1.1 (assembly GCF_003952585.1). Lineage (NCBI taxonomy): Bacteria > Pseudomonadati > Pseudomonadota > Alphaproteobacteria > Hyphomicrobiales > Phyllobacteriaceae > Mesorhizobium > Mesorhizobium sp. M6A.T.Cr.TU.016.01.1.1. Next base: position 513,093 of record NZ_CP034452.1, on the reverse strand, counting down.
CAGTTTGACGCTGTCAATCTTCTGGTATTTCGGTTTGAGTATCCTGAGCCGGCGCCTGGATCCGTACAGTCTCGCCGTGGTTCCAGGCGGGGCTGTCAGTCGTCTTGAAGAGATTGGCGGCGTGAATTGGCATTGGCTCCGCTCCCCCGAGACGGTCATTGACCGCGTGAGCGGAGTCGTTGCCGACCTTCGTGCCGAGCTATCCGACGATTGGGAGCGCTACATCGCCGATCAGGCTCTCGCAGGCGTTCCTGTCTATCACGTCAAGCAGATCAGTGAATCGCTGACGGGTCGCGTCGAAATCGAGCATTTGTCCGAAAACACGTTGGGTTCGCTTAATCCCAACCAGGCCTATATCAAGATCAAGCAGGTGATCGACTGGGCTTGCGCCCTGTTGGCCCTGATTATGCTGGCGCCGTTCTTGTTGTTGATTGCGCTGATGATCAGGCTGGAATCTCCTGGACCCGCCATATTTCGCCAGGAGCGCCTAGGCTACGGCGGAAAATCATTTACGGTCTATAAGTTTCGGACGATGACGGTTAGCGCGCCTGAGGCGGCGAACGTTCGCAGTCTCGCCGTCACCAAGCCGGGCGATGCCAGGATTACCCGGCTCGGCCGCTTCCTTCGCAGGAGCCGAATTGACGAACTGCCCCAGTTGATAAATATCGTTCGTTCGGAGATGAGCTGGATTGGGCCCCGCCCCGAAGCGACGGTGTTGTCTTCTCATTATTCGATGGCGCTGCCGTTCTATCGCTATCGAAATATCGTTCGTCCAGGAATTTCCGGGTGGGCCCAGGTGAATCAGGGGTATGTGTCTGACGACGACGACGAGATCGAGAAGCTGCACTATGATTTCTATTACATCAAGAATTTCTCGCCATGGCTCGATATCGTTATTGTGCTAAGAACCCTAAAAACGATGCTAAGCGGGTTTGGATCCCGTTAATAGCCAGGTTGAATTAGTCTGATTCGATTGGTCGAACGCCGCACCGTTAATTGGAGAACGCTATGGTTGTGTTTCTAGAGCCGCCGAAGGGAACGAAATGAGCCGAAAAACCGCATTGATTACTGGCATCACTGGCCAGGATGGCGCCTATCTGGCGGAACTCCTTCTGGCAAAAGGCTATGACGTCCACGGCATCAAGCGGCGTTCCTCGTCGTTCAACACCGGTCGCATCGATAATCTCTACCAGGACCCGCATGAAAAGAACGTCAGGCTATCGCTTCACTATGGTGATATGACTGACGCCACCAACCTCATCCGCATCGTCCAGGAAGTGCAGCCAGACGAGATCTACAATCTCGCCGCACAATCGCATGTCCAGGTTAGCTTCGAGACCGCGGAATATACGGCGAATGCCGACGCGATCGGTACATTGCGTCTCCTCGAAGCGATCCGGCTGCTTGGCCTGACAAAAAAGACGCGTTTCTATCAGGCATCGACTTCCGAGCTCTACGGCAAGGTGCAGGAGATTCCGCAACGGGAGACGACGCCTTTCTATCCCCGGTCACCATATGCGGCGGCAAAGATTTATGCCTACTGGATCACCGTGAACTACCGTGAAGCTTACGATATCCATGCTTCCAACGGCATCCTCTTCAATCACGAAAGCCCGATGCGCGGCGAGACGTTCGTCACCCGCAAGATCACGCGCGCGGCTGCTGCAATCAGCCTCGGCCTTCAGGACAAGCTGTATCTCGGCAATCTGTCGGCTGAACGGGATTGGGGCCATGCCCGTGATTACGTCGAAGGCATGTGGAGAATTCTTCAGCATGACGTGCCAGACGACTACGTCCTTGCAACCGGCGTAAAGAATTCGGTCCGCCGCTTTGTAGAGCTAGCATTCAATGAGGTCGGGACCGAGATCGAGTGGGTTGGTTCCGGGATTGATGAAAAAGGCGTCGATGCAAAATCAGGCGCTGTCCTGATCGAGGTGGATCCGCGCTATTTCAGGCCGACTGAAGTAGAGCTTCTGATCGGCGACGCCTCGAAAGCGGAGCGCGTTCTCGGGTGGAAGGCAACAACCTCGCTCGACACGATGGTTCAGGAAATGGTTCAGTCCGACCTTGAAACGGTAAAGCGGGAATCGGAGCACCGGCGCCTGGACGAGGATCGCATTCGCGTTGCGGCGCAGTAAGCGACTTTGGGCCTGGTCGACATGAAAATCTCGGTTCTGACGGTCTGCCGGAATTCCGCAGCAACGATCAGGCATACGCTTGACAGTTTTTTTGCCCAAGATCATGAGGACAAGGAACTGGTCGTCGTCGATGGAGCCTCGACCGACGAAACGCTCTCGATCGTTCGTTCCTATGGGGACAAACAACTGCAGATCGTCAGCGAGCCGGACCGAGGCATGTATGACGCTCTGAACAAGGGGCTTGCGCTTTGCAGCGGCGAGGCGATCGGGGCCCTCAATGCGGACGACGCGTTTCACGACCGGTCCGTGCTTGGCAAGATCAGCGTGGCGCTCGCTGACGCCGATATCGTCCACGGCCATCTCGACTTCGTCGAAAACCACGACAGCAAGCGGGTGGTTCGCCGCTGGCGGGCAGAACCAAGACCTCGAGATGGGTTTCGTTCGGGCTGGATGCCTGCTCACCCGACCTTCTATGTTCGGCGTGGCGTTGCCGAGAAGGTCGGGTCGTTCGATCTGGCGCTCAAAGTCTCCTCCGACTACGACTGGATGCTGCGGGCCGTCGAGCTTCATGGATTTAGGCTCGCGACAATGGATCAGGTCCTTGTCGACATGATGGTTGGGGGGGCAAGCACAAGGAGTTTCCGTGCCCATATCGGGCACAATCTGGAAGCGCTGCGCTCCCGCCGCCGTTGGCTTGGATCAGGCCCTGTCGACTACGCGCTTGTTGCGAAGCCGATGCGGAAGATTGGGCAGTTCTTCGGCGTCAAGGGTGCCAGCACTGCCAAGCAAGCCGGCACGGAGCAAGCTGAATAGTGGTTTCGGCAACTCATGCCGCGAAGGCCGGCGCAGGGGTGAGGCGAGATCGCGTTCACGTGTTTGCGCCCGATGGTCACCGCCAATTCTACCAGGGTCTCTTTGCCAGCCTGTTTGACCTTGAGCCGGTAATGGGACGCATTGGACCTCGATTGTGGCTTGACCTCGTTCGGGCCCGCCACCTCCTGTTCGCCACCATAGACGATGACTACGCTGGTTTTATAGCAGTTGCGTTGACAAGATCGCTGATCGGACGGCGCACGGTTGGGCTTTTTCTCAGGCCGTCCCAATGTTTCGAGAGCGGGAGGCTCGTCTATCGCCTCAAGAGATGGGCTTTCCGGTGCTTGCGATATTTGCCTCGCCTGTCGCTCTTTACGATTTTGCCGTTCACATTTGATCGTCGATTTGCCCAGGTCGCGTACGGATGGGTACACGACCCTCAGATGTGGGACATGCATGACCGCGCGATGTCCATCGAAACGTCTCAACTGTCACGCGACGTGTTGGCCGCGGCCGCTGGACGCGCGATTTTGTGCTTCCTGGGCAGCGTGAGAAAGTCGAAGGGCTTCGAATTCTTAGTCAACATCCTCTCCGACCATCCAGATCTCGCGAAAGATGTCTTTGTGGTGGCTGCCGGCCGCGTCGATCCGGCCTCTGGCCGGGATTGTGCTCGGCTGATTTCTACTGGCGGAATGGTGGTCGACCGTTTCGTGTCCGACGACGAACTTCTGAGCCTTTACAAGACCTGCGATTTCGCCTGGTGCTGCTACGAGCCCGACTACGACCAGGCCTCCGGCATATTCGGACGAAGCGTACAATTGGGGGCACGTCCGATCATCCGCAAAGGCTCGCACCTTGAAAAATACGCACAAGAAGGTGCAGTTGCGCCGGTCTGTCTAATTTACGGCGACACCCGTGACGCTGCCGCCAATATAGCAACGGCCGCAGCCAATCGATCCGAGAAGGTCGCGGACAGTCGGTCCGACAAAGCGGTTCGGCTGGGCGAAATCGTCGGTAGCTGGCGGTCTGATTTTATTCAGAAGATCCGAGCGGCCCTTTGACCCGCAGGCACATATTCCTCAAGTACCGCTGGCAGTCAGTTTCGGGTGCCTGCAAGGCGTGGTTCGAAAGTGTGGTCGGTTCCGAGTGTATCCGATAGTGAAGAAAGTTCTGTATTTTCATCATGCGACGGGCTTGGGTGGCGCGCCACGGAGCCTTTCCTTGCTCATCCGGGGGCTTGATCGCGAGCGATTCCAGCCAATCGTAGCTATGCCTAAGCGGGAGGGTAATGGTGCGGTAAAGGCCTTATTTCGTGAAGCTGGTGCCGAGGTCATCGAAGAGAGAGATATACGGCCGTTCAATGGGTCCTCAGTAGCCCGCAATGACGCATTAAAAGATCGCGCCTATGCGATCGCTTCCTATCCACTCACTGTAAGGTGTGCAAAGCGTCTAGTTAATGATGTTCGTCCCGATCTGGTGCATCTGAATTCAACCTGTCTAGTGGCCGCCGCCGCCGGGGCGCACATGGCGGCGCCAAAATTGCCGGTGATCGCTCATGTACGCGAGCCTCTGCTCTCCAATAGGTGGGGCCGAGCGCTGGCCAGCCTTAATAGGAGGCACGTGAATGCCTTTATTAGCATTGACGAAGCTGGTTTGCGGACGCTCGGAAGCAAAGATGCAGATGGGATAGTTGTGTACAATTTCGTCGACGACGAAGCATTTCACTCCGATCCTGAATCCGGTGAAAAATATAGGCGCATGCAGGCTTGGAATGCTGACGATATCGTTTTCTTATTCTTGGCTCGTGTTGCTCCGTCAAATGGCCCCCTGGAGTTAGTGAAGTTGATCGACGAGAACGCGCAAAAGTTGCATCCGTCTGCTCGATTTGTTGTTGCCGGATTCCCAAAAAGCAAGACCGGCTACGCTTTGGCTGCGTACGAAGCTGCAGGACGGAGCCCCCGATGTGTCGCAGTGGATTTCGTAGAAGATCCGGTTCCCTTGATGTTGGCTTCGGATGTAATGGTCGCTCCCTTCACAGAGCCTCACAGTGCGAGAAGTGTGTTCGAAGGTGCCGCGTTAGGAAAGCCGGGCTTGGTCGCCAACGTTCCACATTTGGTTGAATTAGTGAGGGACGGTCACACAGGCGCTGTGTTCAGTTGGGAAGAGCCAAATACCTTTGTGTCTGCTGTTAATGACTTGTGCAATAGGGATAAGCGAACGGAAATGGGGCGTGCCTCGCTCGAGTTTGCTAAGGCAAACTTTTGCAGCAAGACGGGTGTCGAAAAGACAATGTCAGTCTATGACAAACTGTTAGAGAACAGATGATCGCACGAATTGGACATCTGTATAACATAATATGCCGTTTCTACTGGTCTGTGAGAGTTCGCCTGCAACTGCGCATCCGCAGGGTCCCTTTGCCAAAAGGCTTTGTGGTACTTGGCCCATTGGGATTAAGCGCGCGGGGTCGAATTCGTATTGGTGAGAACGTCACAATCGTAAACAGCTCTCGTTTTAATCGGGCCGGTATCAACCACCCAACACAGTTGGTGGCTGGGCAGGGAGCAACACTGACGATCGGTAATAATACTGGGATATCGGGAGCAGCGATATTCTGCTCAGAGTCGATTACGATTGGAAATAATGTACTTATAGGAGCAAATTGCAATATATATGACACAGATTTCCATCCAGTAGACTTTATGCGGCGGCGCGAGGGCATGCCGTGCAAAACCGCGCCGATAGTTATCGAAGATGATGTTTGGCTGGGCGCGGGCGTTACCGTCCTGAAGGGGGTAATGATTGGCGCGCGCACCGTCATCGCGGCGGGAAGCGTCGTCACTTCCGACATCCCGCCGGATTGCCTGGCCGCCGGCGTGCCTTGCAAGGTCATACGGTTCCTGGCGCCCACGCACGTCGCATCGATTGAATGACGACTTATTTCCTCAATGGCGGCTGGATGACGGCCAACAACGTCATTGCCCGGGTTCTGGGCCTTCTGGTCATAGTCTTCGCCGCGCGACGTCTGAGGCCCGAAGTTGCGATGCCGCCGGTCAGCGCCGTGTTTGGTAACTGGTTCTGCTCGCGCGTCGAGGCGTGCTGTGCCGTCGTTTCCAAGTTAGCCGGTGTTGTGTGGGGGGAGGAGGTTCAAGGTGGGTGCCGTTGGAGCCATTCTGGGCGTTGGATAACGTCTCGCATGATCATGGCATTTCACGACGCTGGAAAGAGCGAGCGCCGAAGATGGCGACAGGTGCCAAATAGCTACGTGCATGGGCCCGTGACCAACCGACGAGAGCGCGCTGGAATGCCATTGTGACGAAGGCTCCGTCCGGTCGTTCTGATACGTCAAAAAGCTCTGTGCTAAGCAGCGAGCATCTGACGCGCGATCTCGGGAGACGCACGGCATCTGGGGGGGTCATAGCCCTCTGCGCTCAGGCTTTGATTCTTCTTACACAGGTCGGCTACATGGCGCTAATGGCGCGGTTGCTGCAACCCGATGACTTCGGTCTGGTGGCCATGGCGGCGTCCGTCACGGCGTTTGTCGGAGTCTTCGCCGACTTGGGTCTGTCCATGGTGACTGTCCAGCGCAAGGAGGTTGATCACGACACCGTCAGCGCGTTATTTTTCGTCAATCTTGGCGTCGGTTTCGGTCTGATGCCGCTGGCGTGGCTGATGGCGCCGGTCGCGACCTGGCTTTTCAATGACCCTCGCGTTTTTCACCTTGTCTTAATTCTGGCGATCGCCATCCCGATCACCGCGGCCGGTGCGCAGCACAAGGCGCTATTAATTCGACACATGCGTTGGATGTCGCTGCATAGTGTAAATCTTGGCAGCCTCGTGTGTGGATGTGCTGTCGGTGTTGCAATGGCCTGGGGTTGGCACTTCGAATACTGGTCGCTCGCCGGGGCGACGCTCACGACGGCTCTTGTTGGCACGACTGGCCAGTGGGTACTGTCACCTTGGCGACCGACCAGGGTCGCCAATTGGAGGAATGCACGATCGGCCATTAGTTTTGGGATCAATTACAGTGGATCCCAGTTCACAAACTACATTAACCGCCAATCCGACAACGTGCTGGTCGGCTGGAAATCCGGTCCCAACGAACTCGGATTCTACACCCGCGCTTACTCACTGTTCATGCTGCCGATGACGCTTATAAGCGGACCAATTGGCTCGGTTATCATTCCGATGCTGAGCCGCCTTCAAACCCAACCCGACAAATGGGCTAGAACCTATCTCAGCGCCATGCGGCTTACACTCATGATAAACACGATATTGTGCATTCTCATTACGATCAATGCGCAAGAAATCGTAGAGATCGTTTATGGAGAAAACTGGTCAAAGTCTGGTACTATTTTGGCGATACTCTCGTTGTCCCTCATCACGAGTATTTCCGGTCAGTTTGGTGGTTGGGCGCTGATCTCTTTGGGTCGAGCGCGCGAGTTGTTTGTATTTTCCATCTTCTCTTCGTTAATCCGATTTGCGCTCTTCCTGTTCGCCATTCAATGGGGGGCTCCGGGAGTCGCTGTCGCGTGGTGCATAACGTCTTGGGTGTTCACCCCGGTACTCTGGCTTTATGCGACAAGAGGTACAGAGCTGAGATTCAAGGATCTTGTGAAGGCATCGAGCCTATTCTTCTTTGCTTATATTGCGATCGTCGCGCTCTTTATTCTCGGGGAGTCGGTCGGAACTTCATTTAACGCCCTGTCTATGCTGACCGAGGGCGGCCTCGTCTTAAAGACTATCAGCACGATGTTAATCTATGGAGCTTTTGTTGTTGCTCCATATCGTTTCGCCGGTTCCATGTGGGAGGACATGCGGCTCTTTCTAGACAAAGACGTCCATCCAGAGGATCTAAAGCATTGAAAATCATCGTCGAAACCACGGTTTTTTTGAACGGCGGAGACGCTGCGATCCAGGTCGCGACAAAACGGATTCTTAAAGCCGCGTTCGGAGACGATATCGAGATCGTTTTTGCGGACATGGATGCGCAGGTCGCCAAACGGTACTATCCGGGAAACACCTTTGTTTGCTTTCCTTCTGCACAGCTTCACAAGAGCAAATATATTAGGTTGCTGAATAGGCTGACAAAGGGACGGCTGGAATTAAATTCAGTTTATTCAATTCTGATCGCCATGATCTTTATAGAGCGGCATTTGAGCTGGTTGAAATACCTTGGGTACGGAGGCCAAGTTGCTCGAGCCTTACGAGAGTACATTGCGGCAGATCTCATTATTTCGACCGGCGGCACGTACCTTTCAAAGAAACACCGAGGGTCGGTTTCCCATCGGCTGCCGGAATATGAGAGAGACGTCTATCTTGGAAAGCCGCCCATTTTTTTTACGCAATCGATGGGTCCATTCGGCGACGATCGCATTTTTCACCGACTTGCGGAGATTCTGAGAAAAAGCCCTCTCATACTGGTCAGAGACCGGAAATCCATGGCTTTCGCGAAAGAGCTCGTCGGACATGCGGATAATATTGAGGAAGTGGCAGACTGCGTATTCATTCTGACGGACCAGGACGAGATCGAGAGACGGCGCGCAGCGTCGCAGGTTGCGAAGCCGGGACGGCGGCCGAGAATCGCCGTTTCAGTTCGGCCGTGGGCGGATTTTGGGGAACGAGATTCTGAGGTCGGCCGCGCGAAATACCATCAATCGGTAGCCCGAGCGACCGCGTGGTTCGTGGAAGAAGTCGGGGCCGAAGTGACATTTATTTCGACCTGCCAAGGGATTCCCGAGTATCGCTTCAACGACTCGGACGCGGCGCGCGACGTCTTGAAGTATCTGCCGGAGCACGTGCGAAACAGCGTAGTCATTGATTTGCAGTTCAGGGACACCGAAACATTGCTTCGTAAAATTGGCGAATTCGATGGCGCCATATGCACACGCATGCACATGTGCATTCTGAGTTTGTGTCGCGGCCTTCCAGTCTTGCCGATTTGCTATGAGAGGAAAACAGCAGATCTTTTTCGATCACTTGATTTGGAGGACTACGTTACTTTCATCGATAAGATTGAGCCGGATGGTTTTCGCAATCTCGCTGAGCGCTGGTGGCAAAACCAGGAATCGATAGCGGAAAGATCGCTGCGGGGAACCCTTGCGCTCCGCGACAGTGCTTTATCCACGGTTGGTATTCTCAAAAACAGATTTGCACCGGTGGAGTTGCAGATGGAGGCAGTATCCCCATGATTGCTGTCATTTCGCAATTCTTCAACACGCCTTCTGAAACATTTATCCGTGATCATGTTCGCCATCTCGCGCCCGGCAGGACTGTGCTCATCTGTCAGGAGCCCGATGGTGCCGATCAATTCGGTTATCCAGTTCTTTCCGGGGTCCCGCGGCTGTCACCGCTTAGCCGACTACACAGCCGCATTGTCAATGTGGCGCGTCTGGGCTGGCTTGCGTATGTGCGTGAGGGAATGTCGCGGAGCGATGAGGACCGGGTTGTCGAATTCTTGAAGGCCCACAAGGTGGATGCCGCCCTTGTCGAGTATCTTACGATGGGCGCGCTGTTCGCTCCCGCTTGTCGCCGCGCCGGCGTGCGGTTGTACGCCCACGCCCATGGGGCGGATTCAACCGTGATGCCCAGGAAGCAACTATGGCGACGTCGCTACCGGCGTCTGTTCGCCATTGCTGACGGCATCATCACGCCATCGCGTTTCATCGCCGACCGTCTGAGTCAAATCGGCTGTCCGAATGAGAAACTCCACGTCAGTCCGTGTGGAGTTTTGCCCGAGCGCTTCACACCATCGAAGCGCGAAAGCGGTCGGCTCCTTTTCGTTGGGCGGTTCGTTGAAAAGAAATCACCGCACCTCGCGATCGAGGCGTTCGCCCGGATTGCTTCAAAGTTTCCCGAGGCGCAGCTCGATTTCGTTGGGGATGGGCCCTTGATGGCGCGATCCAAGGCGTTGGTGGAGCAGGAGAATTTGTCGGATCGTGTCATTTTTCACGGCTCTCGAAGCATAGAATATGTTCAGGGCATGATGCAGGACGCTGCTATTTTCGTGCAGCATTCAGTGACGGCTCGCAATGGAGATATGGAAGGCCTGCCGGTATCGATCCTGGAGGCCATGGCGAGCGCGCTTCCCGTTGTGGCGACACGTCACAGCGGCATTCCAGAGGCCGTTGTTGATGGTAAGACTGGCATACTTGTGGAAGAACACGATATCGAAAGCATGGCAGAGGCGCTTGCTAGTCTCCTGGCAGAGCCTCACCGTGCTGCCAAGATGGGGGATGCCGGGCGCCAGCGCGTGCTGGATCATTTCACCCAACGGCACACGCGCGATCGCCTTCGACACGCCATGATGCTGCCGACAATTGCGGAACCTCTCGACTTCGCTGAGGGCCAGGTTCAATGAAGAATGCCGAGCAGTGGAAGCCTACTAAGTTCGAACAGACCGGCAAGGGCGTTTGGCGCTCGAACCGCAAGGAGGTACCGGCGCGGTCGCGATTGATCGCCGATCGATTGGCGTCCGTCTATGCCGCGGCGATCGCTACTCATGCCAAGGGTCGTCTTGTCGATTTGGGCTGTGGTGCCGTTCCGCTTTACGGGATCTATCGCGAGCATGTCAGTGATGTCTTCTGTGTCGATTGGCCGGGCAGCACCCATGGCGCCGCCTACGTCGACCTTTTCGCGGACCTCAACGAGCAATTGGTCCTGGAGCAAGGGAGTTTCGACACGGTCATCGCCAGCGACGTTATCGAACATCTGCATACGCCGCAGGCCTTGTTCGACAGTGCAGCCCGGGCTTTGAGGCCTGGTGGTAAGTTGATAATCGGCGTGCCGTTTTTTTACTGGCTGCACGAGGTTCCCCACGATTATCATCGCTACACCCGCTTCGCCTTGGAGCGGATGACGATGAAGGCGGGCCTAAGCACAATCGAGTTGTCGTCCTACGGCGGCGTCACAGATGTTATTTCCGATCTTGCCACGAAGGCGGTGGCGTCTCGGCCCCGGATTGCCAGTTCGGTCTATTGGCTGACCAGCCTGATGCGGGCATTGCCGCCTGTCAAGAAATTGGGGCTTGCGACTCGCGAGAGCATGCCGATGGGTTATCTTCTAATAGCCGAAAAAGTATCAGCCCCACCGTCTTCGGGGGGAGGCTAAAAATACAGGACCGCCGAATATTGTGCCTGCAACCGGTGTCGCCGAGAGCTGTCAGGCTCGATTTCGTCATCCGGCGCACAGAAGAGAGACACGACAACGCTTCGTTTCATTCTTGACCGGCATCCAGAAATCGAATTGCGCGAGAGGCGCCACCTTCATCGGGTTGGAGAAATGGGGCGAATCTCGTGGTGCAGCTGGCTATGCCATATCCACTAGGAAGCAGCTATCCGCGGTACGACCGATTGGCAGAAAAGGGATACGGTGATTCTCAAGACATTTATTGGCTGGAACAGGAATGCTGCAGCATGGCTCGAACGCCGTTTTCCCCGAATCTTCGGTGCGCCATCCTACAAGGAAGAACTTGAACGGCGTATCGCTGACGATGTTGCGCGCCTAAGGCCGTCGGCGATCCTCGAAGTCGGCGGGATTGACCGGCCACTCCTCAAGCGGAGTGCTGATTTTACCTATATCGGGCTCGACATCGAGGAGAAGCCAGACTGCTATCGCATCTATGATCGATTTGTCGTCCAGTCGATTGAGCGGCCAGTCGATGTCGAGGCCGGCATGCTGATTTCGATCACATTGATGGAGCATATACCGGACAACAAGGCGGCGGCGCGTTCGATGTTTTTGGCGCTACGGCCGGGGGGCGTGATGCACCACTACATCCCATCGAAATGGCACCCCTATTCGGTGGCATTGCGGCTCGTCGGACCGGTTATGCAAAAATGGCTGATCCCGCACCTTAGGCCGTCTGCCGTCGGTGTTACCGGCTACCCTGCCTTTTTTGACCATTGCTCTCCTTCGGACATGGCGAAGCTGTTTCGCGACCAAGGATTTGAGCGGGTCGACGTCATGTCATTTTACCGCGCCAGCGATTACTTTGCGTTCTTTTTACCCGCCTATCTTTCCGTCGCTCTGTTCGAGAATCTTTGCGCGGCCCTGAACTGGCGCATGTTCTGTTCCGGCTTCGTCATCAGCGCTACAAAACCCACTCACCAGTAGGAACGAGGCCATGCGACTTTTTCAAAATTCTGGGCTCAACCCAAGCTATCGGCCCCGGCTTGCTGACCTCGTCGGGCAGGCCAGGGGATTCGAGCAGCAGAAGGAAGTGTTTCTGAACGATCGCTACGGGGCGGCACACATTCTCTTGCCGATACTCGGGCGTAGCCCGGAGGCATTCTTTACGAACGGCGACGACGAATCACTGCAGCGGGCTTGGGCGCGCGAAAACGGGCTGGGCCAAGATACGCCGCTGGCCGACATTCTGCTTGCTCAGATCGAGCACCACAAGACAGATGTCTTCTACAATCTCGATCCATTTCGCTACGACGCCACCTTTGTGCGCCGCTTGCCAGGACATGTGAAACGAAAGATTGCCTGGCGCGCCGCACCAGGCAAGATTGACTTTTCAGGTTATGATCTCGTGCTTTGCAATTTTCCGTCCATGCGACAACTTTGGGAGGAGCAGGGCGCCAGGACGGCTCACTTTTTCCCCGCTCATGATCCGGAGCTCGATACCGTCGCCGCAAATCGGGACAGGGACATCGATGTCCTGTTCTTCGGTGGTTACAGTCGCCATCACCAGCGCCGGCGGCAGATATTGGAAGCTGTTGCAGGTCTTTCCAGCCGCCGCCGGGTTGTTTTCCATTTGGATCTATCACGCTATACACCGCTGGCCGAAACGCCGCTTGGCTGGTTCGGTCCCCTGAGAGCGGTGCGGCGCCCGCCTGCGATCCGCGAGGTCAGTGCGCCTCCCGTATTCGGTCGCTCTATGTACGCGCAGCTTGGAAGAGCCAAGGTCGTGGTCAACGCCTCAATCGACATGGCAGGCCCTGACCGTGGCAATATGCGCTGTTTCGAAACCATGGGTGCCGGGGCTCTGCTGGTTTCCGATTCCGGTAACTATCCAGCGCCGATGTACGATGGGCAAACCATGGCAGTTTATGAGCATCCGCAGGACGCATCAGAAAAAATCGCACGGCAATTGGACAGCGGGAACTGGGACGGGATCGGTTGGGCCGGTCACCGCGCAATCCGTGAAGAATACAGCAAGCAGCGACAATTTGAGCGGTTTCTCGAACTGACATAGCGGAGGATTCCGTCGTTTAGCGATCAATAGCGATGGGACGCTCTGTGTGCAGCGGCTATGACCCGAGAGCGGGCTTTTGGGCGACGCGCATTGGGTGGCCAGCGCCAACCCATTGTCTTGACTGGAAGAGACATGGTATCGATCTTGCTGTTTCAAAGGTGCCATTATCGTTATGCATGTCAGCAAACCCGTCCCGATTTACAAGGATTTGTGGGCGTGGAGCTTTGCTCTGGCGCTTGCCGGTTATCCGTTGGTCGGGCTCCTTTCATCTGTGACCGGACGAGAAGATGAGAGGCTTTCGATCGCCTTTCGGCTTCTGGTAGTTTGCCTCTGTGGGCTGTCTTTTTTGTTTTCAGACCGGCAGAAAGCCTGGCGGTTCGGGGACGTATGGTTATTGTCTTTCGTCGGACTTTACCTGCTGAAGCTTGGCATTGACGCTTCCGAGATCGCTAAGGCGAGGGACGATCTTGTATTTGCCACCATCACTTCGATCGTGCCCGCGGCTTTTCTGGGCCTGTCGACGAACAGATGGTCGGAGATCAACGTGGCGTGGGCTCTTTTTGCTGTTGGGGCATTGAGCGTGGCGGGCATCGTTTGGCTTCAATATAGTGGCTCCAATGCCGTGCTGATCGATAGTACGGACCGAGTCCATTTCGCGCGGTTGAACCCTATTTCCATTGGTCACGCCGGTGTGACTACACTTATCGCCTCGTACACGCTGATAAGAATTCCCCAAAGAAAAATTCTGAAGATCGCAATTGTTGCTGTAATCGTCACCTCGGCAGCCGCCATTTATCTGGCTGCTGCTCGCGGTCCGATTGTCGCCTTGGCATGTTGCGCCATTTTGCTTCCCATGCTCCGTCCCAAATTCATGACCATGATGATGTGTCTGTTGTTTCTTACGGGCGCAGTGTTGGTGTTGGCGGTCACGGACATAACGCCGTTGCTGGATAAGTTCCATTTGACGGCGATTGGAAAAGACACTTCAACAACGAGCCGTCTTGGATCGATTGCATTGTCGTGGGAGCTCTTTCAGCAAAACCCATTGTTTGGATACGGGACGCAACTGCCTTTGTACGGATATCCGCACAATATGTTCATGGAGATCCTTCAAGCCATGGGGCTTCTCGGCATGGCGATATTCGTTCCGGTTTTCGTGAAGGTAGCAAAGGCGGTAAAGTTTTTGGCCGACAGGCGCTTGGCGCTCCTGCCGCTTTTGACCACGCAAGCCATCGTCGGAGCCCAATTTTCCGGATCGCTCTGGGGTGCAGCGTTCCTTTGGATTGTCGTTACGGTCATGATCTTCCGCGTCAACGCCATGAGGTCGTTTGATTTGTGGGCACACCGACGCATGATGTCGCGCTCATATGCCCGGTTTGGAGCACCCATCAGGGCCGGATAACCGGACGCCATAGCCCGCTCGAAAACCGGTATGCACCGGACATGAGCCGGCGATACGTTGACCCGCCACTATGGAGCCTTGTCAAGCTCGTTCAGGAATCTCAAGGTAGCTTGCCACCACTCCGCTTTTTCATCCCATTTCGCTGGCCGATAAGGGGAATTGCTGCCGATGGTACCCCATAGAACGATACCGTCAGCCAGCTTCCTGCAAGTGTCCAGTTGGGTATACCAGAGATCGCCTGGCAGAAAGGCCAAGGTCTTATGAAACTGCGGCCACAGAAAGCAGTAGACCGGCTTCCCTTGTGAAATCCTTCGTGCTTCCCCGATATTGGCCCGTGCATAGGCCACCCAGGCGTCCTTGTCGCCGTAAAATGTATACAGGGAGGGAAATAGCGCATCGACATAAGGGACGAGGGCGGACCCGATCTTGGTGTTTTGCTGCTTCCAATCGTCCAGTGCAACGGCGCCCTGGTGGCCGATCGCTCTCCAATGATCCCTGAGCGGCAAGACAGCATAAAGGCCGAGCTTGACGCTCGGGTCTGACTTTCTGAAGGCGCTGAGCGTCTTCTGATATTTCGCGATGGACGACGCTTGATCCGGGCCCTCCAAGGGCCAGCTTTCAATGTCGATATTCAGATATTCGTTACTCCTCGGCATTGCCAGCGCTTGCTGCACTTGGCCAGCGTCGGGAACGTCCGGTCCCAGAACATGAGGGTCCACGATCCTCAGGTACTCGAAGCCGAACGAACGAAAATCGGGCCCGCCGGCGAAGTTCATAGCCTCGAAAAGCCTGAACGGAGCCTGCGTCTGCGCTATCGCCGGCCAAGACGTTAGAAGGCATATTATGCAGAATATTGTCTTGAAAAACATGATGCTCGCTATCCGTAGTCCGCAACGGGGTGAGTTTGCGCTCGCGATATTGGCGCGGGTCGAATTCTCGTGATCTGAACTTGACGAGTCTCGAAACGGTAGCTTAGCTGGACGTCTCGAACAACCTCCTGACTAAAGCGTGATCGACGCTGGAAATTATCCGCCTGGGATGGTGGACGGGCGAAGCATGCGGGCCTATGACCGAAGCGCTATCCCACTCGTTAAGCTAAGCCTTGGCGGTGGTCGTCTCGGGCAATCTGAGAAATCTGGCGAGAGAGCGAGATCGTTGTGACCAAGAACATGCCGCCTCACGCAGTTGTAGCCGGAAAACCACGGGGATGATCCAGCATATGGTTTCTCTCGATGCCTGAAGCGGCCATGACTTGGGAAGACGCCGTCCGCTGGTGCATGAGCGAGCCTTCGATGAAAGAGCTCGCCCGCGCCGCCTATTTCGACGATCCGGTCGTGGCCGCACAGCGCTATCACGAAAGCGCGGAGTTCCTGGCAGTTCGCAGCATGATCCCGCGCAAGGCGGGCCGTGCTCTCGACCTTGGCGCCGGCAACGGCATTCTCTCCTACGCTCTGGCGCGCGAGGGTTGGTCCGTAACCGCAGTTGAGCCCGATCCGAGCGCACTCGTCGGCGCCGCTGCAATCCGGACGCTTGCCGAAAGGACAGGCACGCCCATCGACGTGATCGAAGCCTTCGGTGAAGCGATCCCATTGTCCGCCGCAGGCTATGATTTGGTCGTCGCACGGCAGGTGCTTCATCATGCCCATGACCTTCCGGCTTTCTGCCGCGAGATGGCGCGCCTCTCTCGCGAAGGCGCGACGATCCTGTCGTTGCGCGACCATGTGGTCACCGGGCCGCAGCAACTCGAGCCTTTTCTGCGCGCTCACCCGCTTCATCACCTCTACGGTGGAGAGAACGCCTTTACGCTGGCGGCCTACCGCGCTGCAATCCAGGAGGCCGGGCTTACGATCGACCGCGAATTGAACTCATTCCAGTCCGTCGTGAATTATGACCCAATGACACCATCTGAGATTCGCGAGAGGCTCGCCAAAATCTTTGGCCCGTTCTCCCCGGTTGTTCGCCTGGCTCTTTCGCCTGTTCCCTTTGGTGTCGTCGCCAGGGTCGCCGCGTCGGTTGACCGCCGGCCCGGGCGCCTGGTCTCTTTCCTTTGCCATAAGCACGGGAAGGACTGATTTCTTGACACAATCACAAGAGGCTAAGCCTGTCTGGGTGACTGGAGCCGGCGGTTTTATCGGCCTGCACCTCGCTCGTTTCCTTGCTCAAAAGGGCTGCCACGTCATTGGCTTCGGTCGAAAAGAAGCACCCGAGTTTGCTATGGCAACCCACGGCGCCTTTCTTTCGGGCGGGGTGACCGTGGAAACGCTGGATGCGGCTCTGGCGGCGCATGGCCGCCCAGCAGCCGTGTATCATTTGGCGGGTGGCGCAACGGTCGGCCAGTCAATTGCCGATCCCCTGAAGGACTTTGAACAAAGTGTTGTCTCTGCGGCTCGTGTGCTTGATTTCTTGCGCCGCCACGCACCCGATGCACCTGTCGTTCTTGCATCCTCGGCTGCGGTCTATGGCGGCGGGCATGCCGGTTCGATCAGGGTCGACGCGGCGCTCGATCCCTATTCTCCGTATGGCTATCACAAACGCATGGTCGAGGAGCTTGGCCGGTCATATTGTGCCGCATACGGCCAGCCGGTCTCGGTGGCTCGCCTCTTTTCGGTCTATGGCGAAGGATTGCGCAAGCAGCTGCTCTGGGATCTCTGCGGCAGGCTCGCGGCAGGCGAAACCGACATTGTGCTTGGCGGCACGGGTACGGAAATGAGGGATTGGCACCATGTCTCGGATGTCGTGCGTTTGATCCATCGCATTTTGCCTGCCGGCGAACCGCGCTTCGCCATCTATAATGGCGGTGCGGGCGCAGCTGCGTCCGTCAGCACGATTTCCAGCATGATTTTGAAGGCCTGGGGAGGGAACCATCGCCTCTCGTTTTCTGGTGAGTCCCGGCGGGGCGACCCTGTCAATCTGATCTCGGATCCGTCCGGCGTCCCGGAGGGGCTTCAGTTGCAGGTGCCGCTCAGCAAGGGTATTGCAGGCTACGTCGATTGGTATCGCGCCGACGTTCTCGCCGAGCCTGTCGGTCGTCAGCGGCGCGCCGCGCCTTGATTACCGTCGGTTTCACTCTCATCGGCCGCGGAACTTGGTCAGGCGGCGAATCCTATCTACGCAACATGTTGAGCGTTATCGCCTCCGAGCTGCGTGGTAAGGTGCAGGCGAAACTGTTTCTTACACCCGAGCAGCATTCAAGCATTGGCGCGTCCTTCGATCATATGTTGGCTGCACCCGCTATTATTGATGACCGGGTCATGGGCGCCGGGCTCGGCAGGCGAGGGCTGATCGCACTTGCTGGCGGAAGGGATCGTGCCTTCGCGGACCTTGTCGCTGCGCAAGGCATCGATGTTGTCTTTGAAGTCGCCCAGTGGTTCGGGAACCGGTTTCCAGTACCGGTTGTTTCCTGGATCCCGGATTTCCAGCACCGGCGCCTGCCGCAACTCTTTCCGCGTAGCGCCTGGTGGCGCAGGGATCTCGGCTATCGCCTGCAGACGTCCGGAAATCGTACGATAATGCTATCGAGTGGGGATGCGCTGGCGGACTGCGAAACATTCTATCCAGCCTCGCGCAACAAGACCGCTGTCGTGCGTTTCGCTATCGACCTCGATCCCGGTGCCATCCTGGCGCGCGCCGATGAGGCGCGACAGGCACATGGTCTGCCTGCGCGTTTCTTCTTCCTCCCCAACCAGTTTTGGATCCACAAGAACCATAGGCTGGTCATAGAGGCGTTGAGGCATATAGGCCAAATGGGGGCGCTGGACTCCTTGCCGCCGATAATCCTCACGGGGCGCACCACCGATCCGCGCGACCCGACATTGTTCAAGCGCATGATGGAGCTTGCGGAAACGCACCGGCTCGGAAGCCATTTTCGACACCTCGGATTGATTCCCTATGACGATGTCGTCGCCCTGATCGGAGCCGCGGACTATCTCCTGAACCCTTCGCACTTCGAGGGGTGGTCAACCACGGTCGAGGAAGCGAAGTCGCTGGGAACGCCGATGCTGCTGTCCGACATTCCGCTGCATCGCGAGCAGGCGCCGGAATCGCTCTTCTTCGCACCCGATAGTGCAGAAGCGCTGGCGCAGCGACTCCTGGAGGCCGGGCAGCGCCCACGCTTAGCCCGCGATAGTGTCGCCGTGCTGCAGGGTCGGCAACAAATGCGCCGCCGAGACTACGCGGCAGCGCTCCTTGCTTTGTTTGAAAATGTCAGAGGTGTCACCCAATGACCGAACGGATCGTCAGTTTTGTCATGAGCGGCGGCGTTGGCTCACGGCTGTGGCCGCTGTCGCGCGAGGACAATCCCAAGCAGTTCCATGACTTTTCGGGCGATGGCTCGATGCTGGCCAAGACGTTGCGCCGGTTGACGGCGCGGCCGGATGGTGAAACGCCGATTTTCCTGATTGCCTCGGAGCGGCACGCCGACCGCGTCCATGCCGACCTCGCCGGCCTCGACCTTTCCGGCGGCGGCCCCTTGTTCGAGCCGACCGGCCGCAACACTGCCGCCGCCGTTGCCTTGGCGACGCTGCGCACCTTGTCCGAATATGGCGACAGCCTGGTGCTGGTGGTGCCGTCCGATCATGAGATCACTTCCGCACGGCAATTCTGGCAGAGCGTGGAAAACGGCGCCGGTGCGGCGCGCGCGGGCCGGCTGGTGGTGTTCGGCATCAAGCCTAGCCAGCCGGAGACCGGCTACGGCTATATCGAGGTCGCCGGCGAGAAGGATGGCATCTGCGATGTCTCGCGTTTTGTCGAGAAACCGGACCTCGCGACCGCGCAAAGCTATCTGGCGGCCGGTAACTTCTACTGGAACACTGGCATCTTCCTGTTTCGTGCCAGCGCCATGCGCGACGCTTTCACGGCTTTCGAGCCCGAGATATGGAATGCCACCGAAATTGCCTACCAGGCAGCGACATCAGATCTTTCCGGTCTCTATATGCCTCTGGAGCTCTACGCCGCCATTCCCTCGACGTCGATCGACTACGCGATCATGGAGCGCGCCAGTCACATCGCCATGGTACCGGCCGGCTTCCGCTGGAACGATCTCGGTTCCTGGCAATCACTGCTCGATGTCGGTCCCTCCGACGAAGAGGGCAACGTCATCGTCGGCGACGTCGTCGCCATCGACTGCGAGAACTCCTACATCCGCAGCGACAGTCGCTTGCTGTCGGCCATCGGCCTGAAGGACGTTGCCATCGTCTCGACCGCCGACGCCACCTTCGTCGCCCCGGTCAGCCGCAGCCAGAACGTCAAGAAGATTGTAGAGCAGCTCGAAAAGAGCGGTCGGCTTGAAACCAGGTTCACGCCCGCCGACGACCGCGTGATCGAAAGCGGCGCTTGGCGGCGCCGCGTTCACCACTGGCTGTTTGAAGAGACGGTGCCGCTATGGTCCACGGTCGGTGTCGACGAGCGCCATGGCGGTTTCCACGAGGCACTCGGCTTTGACGCCACACCGCTGATGAAGCCTAAGCGCATGCGCACCATGGCCAGGCAAGTCTACGCCTTCGCTGTCGCCAAGGCGCGCGGCTGGGATGGGCCCGCCGACAGGTTGATCAGCCACGGCATCGAATTCATGAACAGGAACGGCCGCACCGACAATGGCGGCTGGGTGCGCACGCTTAATGTCGATGGCACGGTCGCCGATGCCACAGAGGATGCCTACGATCATTCCTGCGTGCTCCTTGCGCTGGCGCATGCCCATATGGTCGGCAATGCCGATGCATTGCGGCTTGGCGAAGAAACGTTTTCGTTTCTCGACGCGCATCTCGAGGATCACCGCATGACCGGCTTTCTCGAAACGTCGAGCGGCGCGGGCGAACGCCGCTCCAACCCACACATGCATCTGCTCGAGGCTTTCCTGGCCTGGCATCAAGCGACCGGCGATCTCGCCTATCTTCGCCGCGCCGCGCGCATCGTCGATCTGTTTCGCAGCCATTTCTTCGATCCGGAAAGCTGGACGTTGGGCGAATATTTCGACGCCGAGTGGAGCCCGGCGGAGGGCGAGAAAGGCGGATGGACGGAACCCGGCCACCATTTCGAATGGGCTTCGCTGCTGGTCGACTTCGCAGGGCGCACCGGCCAGAGCGAACTAACCAGCTTTGCCAGAAAGCTCTATGCCTCGGCCATCGCCAACGGCCTCAATCGCGCCACCGGCCTCGCCTATGGCGCCGTCTCGCGGCAAGGCCTGCCGCTCGACCTTGTCTCGCGCAGTTGGCCGCAGGCCGAAGCAATCAAAGCAGCGATTGCACTGGACGGTTCGGGCGGTCCCGACCTCAAGCCGGAGATCGAAGCACGTGTCGGTCGCCTGTTCCGTTGGCACATCAATCCGGCGCCGCTCGGCCTGTGGATAGACCGCATCGACGAGCGGGGGCGCTCGCTGGCGAGCGATGTACCGGCAAGCATCTTCTACCATCTGGTCTGTGCGCTGACCCAGTATCTCGACAGCACGGTCGGCGAATCTCGGTAGAGCGATTGACGGAGAGACGCGTGCTTGGCCACGGCGGGAGTGAGAATTTTTGTCGTTCAAGAAAATAGGCTTGCTGGCACTCGTTGCCTTGGCGTTTGCGATTGGCTTCTTTGCCATCATCGTGAAAAAAGGGACGCCTGTTCGTTCGCAACCCCCTAGGCCGCAAGCGGCGCTTGAGCCGTTTGATGGCAAGCTTTCCATCCAGGCGGTCGATGATCTTCGCGTCGGTGGCCGCAAGATTGTGTTGTGCGGCGTGGCGTTTACCAAGCCGCGATCTATGCGTGCGATGGTAACGGAGGCGGCGCGCCGGGATTACCAAGGGCTCGCCCTGACCTGCAAACCGGTCGGCACGGGGACGCCTTGCGACGGCAATGTCGCCTCAAAGTTTGGTGATGCCATCGTTGTGCAATGCCTCACGTCCGATGGCACGGATTTGGCGGCGAAGCTTGCCGAGAACGGCATCTTGTGCGGTCAGCCTGCGCAGGCAGGTCCGATCTACAAATCTTGCTTGTCGGGTTCGTAGCTCACGGGTTCCCTAACTGCCCCTCGCATTCCCATGGATCGCGACTGTCATAAAACGAAAGGCAGGATGTGCGATGACGCCCCCAAGTCAAACAGAGTCGACTCATAATCCCTGTACGAAGCACGGCGCGATTGGCGGTCATCAGGGCCCAAGAAATAGACCTGACTTTCCGACAATTTCCAGATGGGCCGGCGCTAGAATGCTAAATTCAAATCTGCCACGTGAGTGTGTCCGATGAAACACAGCGGAACCAAAAAGTCATCTCGCACCTGCGAAGCAGGTTGGAATCAAAGCAAAAAGCTGTTACGCGCTTGTTCAATACCTTGGTACTTGGGCGGGACGAGGTACGGCGGGAAAAAAGGATCGAAACGAATGAACCTTACTGTAAAAATTGCGTTGGCCGGATTTGTCGCCTCAATCGGCTTCGGCTCGGTTTCGTCTTTCGCTCAGGACACGCCATGCACCTGTACGACCCCTTACCAGGGAGCGGCGAATTCGATTGGTTCCATCGGGCACGCCAATGGTGACGTAATGGTTTCGCAAGCCGCCGGCTATGGCCCGGCCAAAGCGGGAAATGCGCTGGATTTCGGCAGCCGCGTAGTGGTCGGAGCCAGGGGATCGGCTTCCGTCAAGGTCGGTGGCTGCAATCTGGATGTGCCGGCTAATTCAAGCCTCGACATTTCTCGTGTCGAGAACAATATCTGCCTGAAAGTTGTGGGCTCCGAGCAGACGGCTGCCGCCGTTAGCTCTGAGTATACGGGTCAGATTCCCCCGGGCGGCAACCGGTCCAACACTCCGCTATTCATTTTCGGTGGTATGGCTGCCGCCGCCGGTATTCTGGCCGCAACGCAGGATGACGACGACGGCGTGAGCCGTTAGGCGCAACAGGACAATCGCAGCAAAGGCATGTGACGGCCTCTGCTGCGATTGTGTCGCCGGTGCCCTCTGTGCCTTGGGCTTAGCGCGCCGGCTGGAGCCGGGGTATTGATGAAACTCGTCAACCATACCGCTCTATTGCTTGAGTTGGAGCTGGGTGCGGTTCGTCTTGGGCGAACTCGCACCGTGACAGGTGGCGCGGCAACGCTGATCATTCGCTTGCACGATGACGGCAGCGCCGTCGGCGAATGGCTTGAATCTGGCAGCTAAAGCATTGCATGAATTTGATAAATGCGTCATTCGCTATCGTGCGGGTGGCGCATTTGCCTATTATCCGGGAGAAAATGTCACGTTGCTTCAGTGCGGCCACAAACGTCAATGATCGACCTGCATTCCCATATCTTGCCCGGTCTTGATGACGGCTCGCGCAGTCTTGCTGAATCGCTGGAAATGGCGCGGCTGGCCGTGGCAGACGGAACGACCCATATGGCGTGCACGCCTCATATCGTGCCAGGCATGTATGAAAACGGATCAGCAAATATTGCCCGAGCTGTTCAAGGGCTGGAGCAGGCGCTGCGCCGGGCCGAAATACCGCTCGCTCTTTATGTCGGCGCCGACGTTCATGTAGCGCCCGATCTTCCGGAGCAATTGGCTCTCGGCGATGTGCCGACGTTAAACAGGTCTCGCTATTTTCTATTCGAACCGCCGCATCACGTTTTACCGCCAAGGCTGGAAGATCTTGCTCTACGTCTCGTAAATGCCGGGTTCGTCCCGATTCTTACCCATCCTGAGCGGCTGACCTGGATCAAGGCAAATTACGACGTTGTCGAGAGGTTGAATGCAATGGGCTGCCTTGTTCAGCTTACGGCAGACTCGATTGTTGGTGCTTTTGGGCGCACGGCACTTTACTATTCGGAAAAGCTGATTGACGAAGGCAGGGTAGATATTATCGCATCCGACACTCATGGCGCCACTCGCCGGCGTCCTGGGCTCTCGCAGGCAGTCGCTGCTGCCGCGAAGCGATGTGGGGAAGATGAGGCCCGCAATATGGTGTTCAAACGTCCAGGCGAAATATTGGCGAATCGGCACCTCGAGCCGGTCGGAAAGGCACACGCAAAAAAACCAAGCCCCGGCAACGTCGGTCGCTTTGCGGGATTGGGTCGCTTGTTGAAGGGTGGGACGGCGTGATGGGCGTTTTTCATTTCGCAAAAGGCTGTATGGGCACGATGTGTGTCTTGCTCGCTTCGCTCACGATGTCTGCCTGCACAAGCACCTCGTCAACGACACCGGCTTCGGTCGATGCGCTGCAATTGACTTCAACCTCTGCGCCGCTTTCGGGCGGCGGTGCCCTGCAGGTCGTAAAGGACCTGCCTGCGCCGCAAAACACCCAGAACGGCAGCGAGCAGCCTTTGTCTCCGAACGACGTGCTCGAGGTGAATGTGTTCCAGGTCGACAATCTGAACAGAACCGTTCAAGTCGACGCCGGCGGGCAAATTTCGCTTCCACTTATCGGCACCGTCGCCGCGGCGGGAAAGACCGTCCGTCAGTTGGAGCAGGAAATCGAAACGGCATACGGCGCCAACTATCTGCAGTCGCCCGATGTGTCGGTTTTCGTCAAGGAATCGATCGGACAGCGCATTACCGTCGACGGCGAAGTTGCCAGGGCCGGTATCTTTCCGGTATCGAGCAATTCTTCTCTCATCGATGCGATCGCCCTTGCCGGAGGGTT
The DNA here is from genome assembly GCF_003952585.1 of Mesorhizobium sp. M6A.T.Cr.TU.016.01.1.1. Lineage (NCBI taxonomy): Bacteria > Pseudomonadati > Pseudomonadota > Alphaproteobacteria > Hyphomicrobiales > Phyllobacteriaceae > Mesorhizobium > Mesorhizobium sp. M6A.T.Cr.TU.016.01.1.1. The sequence goes on along the minus strand of NZ_CP034452.1, from coordinate 488,954 downwards.
TAATAATGTTGGAGATGCAAAAAAGGTCTTTGTCTACCGCACTATTGGCCCAAACACGTTGGTCGCAAATTACAATGTGGAGGAGATTCGTGCTGGCAAGAGCCGCAATCCACGCATCTACGGTGGTGACAAGGTTGTCGTCTTCGCCTCGAAATCGAAAATTGCGATGAACAATCTCAAAGACGCTCTCGGAGTTGCATCAAGCGCAGCGAGACTTGCGGTGGTCCCGGGACTATAAATTGCAGCTGGTCGGAATTTTCGGAACACAGACAAACCCCAGGATCATGTCGCACCATGCTCGATCGTAACAGACAGCATCAAATTGCAGGCCCAGGACACGGCCAAGCCCTGTCCGCCGACCTGTATTATGACGGCGCGCACAACTATAGCCCCTACGGCCGCGATTACTCGGAGCAGGACGAGGGCTTCAATCCGCTCAAGCTGCTTTTTTACGTTGTCCAGTATCGGTGGCTGATCGTCATGATGGTAGCCGGCGGGCTTGTCGCCGGCGTCATCGTTACCATGATGCAGACGCCAAAATATCGGGCAACAGCACAATTGGAAGTGCTGGTTCCTTCGGCCAAGGTCTTCAAGGACATTGAAGTGGTTTCTGAAGCCAGCGACGCCTATCTGGTCTTTGAAACCGCCCGGGAAAAGCTGAAAAGCCGGGCTTTGGCGCAGCGCGTGGTTTTCCAACTAGGGCTTAGCGAAAAGCCGGATTTCCTGTTTCCGACCCCGAACTTCTCGCTTAGCAATATTTTCTATCGTGCGTTCGGAATTTCCAAATCGCCTTCCATTGAAGAGACAACCCCGGAGGAACGTGAGCAGATTGCAATCGGTCGCGTTCGAGGTGACCTCACAGTCAATTTGGTCCCCAACACCAGCCTGCTGTCGATTACGTTTGCCGACCAGAAACCGAAATATGCAAGTGATATAGCCAATCAGGTTGCGCAGAGTTTTATCGACCAGCGCCTCGATCAGACGAGCGAAACCTCAGACCTGGCACGGCAATTCATTCAGGAACAGGTTTTGCAGGTCAAGCAAAAGCTGCAGAAGTCGGAGGAGGAACTCGTCGCTTACGCAAAGGATGTAGGCATCACCATAACCGGCGACGAAAAGTCGCTGATTGGATCGAACATCGAGGCTTTGAACACGGCGCTCGCGACAGCAATCCAGGAACGTCTCGATGCCGGCCGGGTGGTGGAACAAATCGACAAAGGTCGCGGCGCGAGCCTTGGCCCGGTCTTGGAAAGCGAAGGTCTGCAGAAGCTCAGCGATAAACTGGCCGATTTGACCAGCCAGTATCAACAAAAATTGGGCATATTGAAACCCGGTTTTCCGGAAATGCAGCAGCTTCAGTCGCAGATCAAGGAGCTGCAACGGCTTTATAACAATGGCGTTTTGACTATAACCGATTCGCTGCGACAGAAATACCAGGAAGCTCAGAACAAGGAAGCCGACCTCAAGTCAAAGCTCGCCGAGATGGAGATGCAGCAGGTTATCTTCAACGACAAAAATATCAAATACACGATCCTGAAGCGCGAGGTTGATTCCAATAGGTCTCAGTATGACAGCCTTATTACCAAGCTGAACGAGGTTGGCGTCAGCTCAGAGCTCAAGTCACAAAGTGCCGCAATCGTGGATTTCGCAGCACAGCCTGGCAGCCCTTATTCTCCACGATTGACAATTAGTCTTGCAATCGCTCTGTTTCTTTTCATGGCTCTGAGCGCGTCAATTATCTATATCATCGAGTTGTTGAACAACACCTTCACCAATCCTGAGCAGGTCGAAAAGGAATTGGGATTGGCGATGCTCGGCATCTTGCCGCTTGTCGATGACCGGGAACTCATAGCCAGCATCGCCGATCAGAAATCCGGACTATCCGAAGCCTACCGTTCGCTTCGAACGTCGTTGCAGTTCTCCGGCGCCGAAGGTGCGCCGCGATCGCTGCTGGTCACGAGTTCGGAACCCTCGGAAGGCAAGTCGACCACCTCGTTCAAGCTCGGGCAGGATTTTGCGGCGCTCGGTGCAAGGGTTCTCATTGTCGACGGCGATCTTCGAAAGCCCAATCTTCATCGGCTGTTTGGTCTCGACAACACAATCGGACTGAGCAACCTCCTGACGAACACCGTCCGCAAGGAAGATCTGGCAAGCATTTTCAGGGCGACGAAATATCCTAATGTGACCGTTCTGACCTCTGGAACGATCCCGCCGAACCCCGCTGACCTGCTTTCTTCACCGAAGATGGCACTGATCATCACGAATCTCGGCAAGCGCTTCGATCTTGTCATAATCGATGCCCCACCGGTCGTCGGCCTTTCAGATGCGCCCATCCTCAGCCGGCTTGCCGAGGGCACATTGATGGTCATCTCTACCAATCAGGTGACGCGCAAGTCGGCGAAGACGGCGTTGAAACGCCTGCGAGCTGCCGGCGCGAACGTGGTCGGAGCGGCGATGTCGAAGTTTGCAGTGAACAAGTTCGATTACAACTACGGCTACAAGTATATGAACTATCAGTATTACGACTACGGCACGGGTACCCCGAAAATTGAGGGCAAAGTCGATGACGGAGCAGACCAGCCCGCTTATGCAAAATCTCCGGCGTTCAGGCGTTTGGTTCGTCGCATCCGTTCTGGTGTTGGCGGCTTCGTCGATCGGGCTAAGTCGATTTCTTGAAACCGAAACGCCAACCGTTTCCCTTGCGCTGGATCCGCTGAACGTCAATGCCCTGATAGGCGAAATTACCAACGACCTGAACGATACAAGCACCGCTCCCGATCTCGACGCATTGCTTGCCAAGGCCGAAAGCGCGCTTCGCTTTGACCTTGCGGACGCACGTCTCTACAGCCTGATCGGCGAGATCAAGTACCGACAAGGTGACAAAGTCCAAGCCTATGAATTTTTCGATCAGGCTCGAAATTTATCCAAGACTGAAATCCACGCGCTCCAGAGGTCGATCGGCCGCTCGATCGAAACAGGCGATCTGTCAAAGGCTGTTGGCGAGATCGATATTTTGCTGCGGCGATGGCCAGATCAATTTCCGGCGATCGCCGAGGGGCTGCCGACAATCCTCTCGAACCCCGATGGATACCAGGCTGTACTGGCGGCCATCAGGGCCGCGCCGCCCTGGAGAGCCAAGCTGTTGGTCGAGCTGGGCAAAACGCCCGACGGGCTCGATTTCGCAAATCGGCTGCTGCTCGATTTGATTGGGTCAAGCGTGCCACCAAACTCAAGCGAATTGTCCTATGTGATCTCCGGCCATATTCGACAGAAAGAATATGAACAAGCGTATCGGTTGTTTCTTTTCAGCCTGTCCGATCAAGAACGAAAGCTGGGCGGGTACATTTTCAACAGCACATTTGAGCCTGTGTCCAGCGGTAAGCCTTTTGACTGGCAGGTCGGCAATCAGTCGGGCCTGGAAGTTACGTTTCTATCATCTCAAGATGCGGTCGAAGGTGAGGGTGGAGCGACGGTCCGCTTCCTAAACACGCCCGTCAAGAACACAGCTCTTCAGCAATATATAGAACTGCCTCCAGGCTCCTATAAAATTTCTCTCGCTGCGTCTGCGAGAAACTTGAAGCTGCCAAAGGAGTTGTTCTGGTCGATCAGATGTGTGGGGCCGACCGGCGAAATAGCGCGTCTCAATATTCCGGAGGGTACATACAACCGCCAAGCGCTCAGTCAGGATTTTTCGGTTGGACCGGCTGGGTGCCCCATGCAATTGTTGAAGCTGGAAACTGCCGCCATCGCCGAGAGCTGGCGCTTTCGATATGTCGGTACGTTGATAATGCACAAATTGAGCATCGAGAGACTTTCATCTTGAGCGACCGGCCATCGGAATGGGATAAATATCTCCTCGGATCGGTTCTGTTTATATCGCTTTTGTTCGGCGGTGGCACTGCAAACGGCCTCTATACGGACACGCTGATTGAGATCGCGGCAATTGTCTCGGCGGCGGCTGTCTTTTCACAGACCTCTGGCCAGAGGGTCCCCCATTCTGTTCTGTGGCTGCTTATCTTCGCTGTGGCGTTGGTGATTTTGCAAATTGTCCCGCTGCCTGCGGCGATTTTCAGTGGATTGCGACCAGAGCTGTTGCTCGCAGATTCCGGGCTGGTTGGAGAAACTCGTTTTCGCTTCGTCAGCGTCGGAGTTGGACGGACGATTGAATGTCTGTTGTATCTGGTGGCGGCGGCGGCATTTTTTTTGAGCGTATTGCGTTTGCGCGTCGAGCAGGTGCACGGGCTTCTGCCGTTCTTTTTTATGGGTGTTATCTGTAACGGCTTGGCAGGCGCGATTCAATATTCGCTCTCCGACGACATCGCCATAGAGGGATTGTTGCCTTTCACGATCAACGCCGGGCTTTTTGCCAACGAGAATCATTTTGCGGCATTACTTTTTGTTTCTATCCCCTTCGTCGTTTATTATGGTCTGTTCCGCGGACATCTTTTGTCCGGATCGCTCGGGCTGGTCACGCTTTTGCTGCTTCTTTTGGCCGCCGGTTCGCGCGCCGGTGTTCTGATTGGACTGGCGATCACCGTACTGTCCATCGTCTTTCTTTCAGCGCGTTCCAAGGCGAGTGGATTCGGCATCCTGCTGATTTTCATTGCGCTTTCGGTCTACACCATGGGCGCGTGGACAAAGATCGATGCCGAGGCGGTTGATCCGGATTTCGGGCGAGGAGAATTTGCGCGTACCACTGTCGAAGGAATCAAAGAGAATTGGGCTACTGGCGTTGGGTTTGGGAATTTTCAAAAGGCTTATCAGATATACGAAAAAGAAGAGATGATTTTTAAGCAATACGTCAATCACGCCCATAATGAGTATCTTGAAATAGCCTTCGAAGGTGGAGCTCTCGCCATTCTGCTGATGGTGCTTTATTTCGTAATTCTTTTGATGGCGTTTACTAGAATTCGCCGCGACCCACTTCAAAAGGCGGCGTTTCTCTCGGTGTCTTTTCTTCTCATCCATTCACTGGTTGATTATCCGTTGCGGACCGAAGCGCTTGCAATGACGTTTGCCTTTATGAACGCCATCATCTTCCATAAGGGATTTTCAGACCGTTTGGCCCAGAAGAACGAATTGATCGAGATCGACCACAACGGTGACAAATTGTTTGTTCCAATCGAAACTTCGTCCCAACGCAAGCCAAGATTGACAAGCCGCCGCGTGAAACATAAGCACGAACGCGCGAAACATAAACACGAATAAGTTGCGTCGGCTGGGGAGCGAAGGCGGTTTTTAGGAGAGCTTGTTGAAAGGCATTATCTTGGCTGGGGGCAGCGGAACCCGGCTCTATCCGCTGACACTGGCGGTCTCTAAGCAAATCCTGCCGATATACGACAAGCCGATGATCTACTATCCGCTGAGCGTCCTGATGCTGGCGGGAATCCGCGAGGTTCTGGTCATCTCGACCCCGCGCGACCTGCCGGTTTTTCGGGATCTGCTCGGCGACGGCTCAGAGTTCGGGCTTGATCTGTCCTATGCTGAGCAGCCGCATCCCAACGGCCTTGCTGAAGCCTTCATCATTGGCCGTGACTTCATCGGCAATGACAGCGTCTCGATGATCCTCGGCGATAACATCTATTTCGGCGAAGGGCTGTCGCAGCTCTGCCGCACGGCAGCTTCGCGCAAAAGCGGCGCCTCGGTGTTCGCCTACCATGTCGAGGATCCGCAACGCTATGGCGTGGTTTCGTTCGACAAGATCAGCGGCTCCGCTTTGACGATCGAGGAAAAACCGCAGGCACCGAAGTCGAATTGGGCCATCACCGGCCTCTATTTTTACGACAATGATGTCGTGAATATAGCCCCGACGATCCGACCTTCGGAGCGTGGCGAGCTCGAGATCACGGCGGTCAACAACGTATACCTGGAACGCGGGCAGTTGCAGGTTCACCAACTCGGCCGCGGCTATGCGTGGCTCGACACCGGCACCCATGACAGCCTGCATGAAGCCTCTTCCTTCGTGCGCACGATCGAGCATCGTCAAGGTATCAAGGTTGCCTGCCCGGAAGAAATCGCCTTCGAGCAGGGCTGGCTGACGGCGGACAAGGTTCTGCAGCGCGCCACCCGCCTGGGAAAGAATGAATATGCCGCCTATTTGCGCAAGCGCGTCATCGAGTTGACGGAGAACTAGGTGTTGGAGATCAGGCCCCTCGGCCTCGACGGCGTGCTGGAGATCATCCCGAAGCGGTTCGGCGACACGCGGGGGTTCTTTGTCGAGACCTACAACGTCGAGCGGTTTTCAGACGCCGGTATCGATCTGCGTTTCGTGCAGGACAACCACTCCTATTCCGCTGCCGCGGGTGTGTTGAGGGGGCTTCACTATCAGCTTCCCCCGCGTGCCCAGGACAAGCTGCTGCGCGTTATCCGCGGCAGGATTCTTGACGTTGCGGTCGATATTCGCCGCAGTTCGAAGACATTCGGAAAATGGGTGGCCCTCGATATCTCCGCCGAAAAAGGCAATCAAATTTTGGTGCCGCAAGGCTTTGCGCACGGTTTCGTCACGCTCGTGCCGGACACCGAGGTGCTGTATAAGGTCACCGACACCTATTCGCCGGAACATGACCGATCGATCCGTTTCGACGATCCCGCCATCGGCGTCGAATGGCCATCGCTATCAGGCGGATTTCAACTTTCGGACAAGGACCTCAAGGCGCCGCCGCTCGCCGCCGCCGAGGTGTTTGTGTGAAAGACGTTTACGTGAGGAGAGCGGCATGAATTTTCTGGTGACTGGAGGTGCCGGCTTCATCGGCTCGGCGGTGTGCCGGCATTTGTGCGGCAATCCGGCCTACCGGGTGACCAACATCGACAAGCTCACCTATGCGGGAAACCTCGCCTCGTTGCGGCCGATCGAAAACGCGCACAACTACAGATTCGTGCACGCCGATATCTGTGAGGACAGGACGATTCTGGAAGTGCTGCACCACGACGACATCGACGTCATCATGCATCTTGCCGCCGAAAGCCATGTCGACCGGTCGATCGACGGGCCGGGCGCGTTCATCGAGACCAACATCGTGGGAACTTACCGAATGCTCAATTCGGCCCTGGAATATTGGCGCAGACTTCCCGACGAGAAGAAAAGCCGTTTTCGTTTCCATCATGTTTCGACCGACGAGGTGTTCGGCGATCTGCCCTTCGACAACGGCATCTTCACCGAACAGTCGCCCTATGCACCGTCTTCGCCCTATTCGGCGTCGAAGGCCGCATCCGACCATTTGGTGCGTGCATGGCATGACACCTACGGCCTACCGGTCGTCCTGTCGAACTGTTCGAACAATTACGGTCCGTTCCATTTCCCCGAAAAGCTGATCCCGCTCGTCATATTGAACGCGCTCGACGAAAAACCGTTGCCGGTCTATGGCGCCGGCGCGAACGTGCGCGACTGGCTTTTCGTCGAGGACCATGCGCGCGCCTTGGCGATGGTCGCGACCCAGGGGGCGGTTGGCGAGAGCTACAATATCGGCGGCGGCTCGGAACGTACCAATCTGGCGGTGGTCGAGGCGATCTGCGACATCCTCGACAGCAGGCGGCCGCGTTCTGCCGGCCGACGCTATCGCGATCTCATCACCTTCGTCGCCGACCGCCCGGGCCATGACCGGCGCTACGCAATCGACGCTTCGAAGATCGAGCGTGATCTCGGCTGGACGCCGCGCGAGACCTTCGACAGCGGCCTCGCCAGGACGGTGGACTGGTATCTTCAGAACGAGTGGTGGTGGGGTCCGATCCGACGCGAGCAGTACGCCGGCGAGCGGTTGGGCGAAGCGCGGAAGGGCGCCGCGTGAGGCTTGTCGTCACCGGACGCGAGGGCCAGGTTGTCAGCAGCCTTGTCGAGCGTGCGCGCACGCACCCGGATGTCGAGGTCGTCACCCTCGGCAGGCCTGAACTCGATCTGGCGAAGCCGGAGACGATCGAACGGGCGCTTGTGGCTACCCGACCCGACCTGGTCGTGTCCGCCGCCGCTTACACCGCCGTCGACCAGGCTGAGGACGAACCGGACCTTGCCTTCGCCGTTAACGGCATCGGCGCCGGCCATGTCGCCGCGGCTGCAGCACGGATCGGTGCACCGGTGATCCATCTGTCGACCGATTATGTCTTCGATGGGAGCGGCGAGGGGGCTTATGTAGAAGAAGACGAGCCCGCTCCGCGCAGCGTGTACGGCGCCTCGAAGCTCGCCGGCGAGCAGGCGGTCGCCAAGGCCAATCCGCGCCATCTCATCCTGCGCACGGCATGGGTCTACAGCCCGTTTGGCAGGAATTTTGTCAAGACGATGCTGCGCCTCGCTGCCGATCGCGACGAGTTAGCGGTGGTGGCCGACCAGTGGGGAAATCCCACTTCGGCGCTTGATATCGCTGACGCAATCCTGCATTCGGCGGCGATGCTGCAGAGCAACAAGGATTTTGCTTCCTTCGGCGTCTATCACCTCGCGGGAACCGGTGAGACCAACTGGAGTGGCTTTGCCCGTCATATCCTGGACACAAGCCAGGCGTTTGGTGGCCCCTATGCGCGGGTGCGGGATATCGCCACCGTGGATTATCCGACCAAGGCGCAGCGTCCGGCCAATTCTCGCTTGGCGACGACGAAATTCACGTCCGCGTTCGGATGGACGGCACGGGAATGGCGAGAGTCGACGAAAGAGGTGGTCCGTCGTCTCTTGATCGGAGAGACGAGACAGGCACTGACAGCATGAACAAGCAGCCGTCTCCGGAAAATCTGCACGATGCGGCGCCTGATCCGCAGGCTGCCAGCGAAGAGACGCCAAAGACACGCAAGGCAAAACCGGCTGCTGCCAGGCGCACCTGCATCGTGGTGCTCGGCATGCACAGGTCAGGCACGAGTGCTCTGACGCGGGCAATCAGCCTGCTTGGCGCGGATCTGCCGAAGAATACGCTCGGTGCCAACCCGACCAACGAAACGGGCCATTGGGAGCCCGTGCGGCTGATGGAACTTCATGACCTGATGCTCGCCGAGGCCGGCAGCCGGTGGGATGACTGGCGGTCCTTCGATCCGGCTGATCTCGGTACGGCACGGCTGCGCTTCTATAAAGCCGAGATCGCCAGGCTGATAGACGAGGAATATGGTACTGCGCCGCTTTTTGTTCTCAAGGAGCCGCGCATCTCGCGTTTCGTGCCGCTTTACGCAGACATTCTGAAGCGCATGCGCCTTGATGCGTGCTACGTGCTGATCGGGCGCAACCCGCTGGCTGTCATTGCTTCACTCGAAAAACGCGACGGATTCACATGTGGTTTCAGCGCGCTATTGTGGCTACGGCACGAACTGGAGGCCGAGCGCGCGACAAGGGGCCGGCCACGTGTGTTCGTTTCATATGAAGCTATGCTCGACGATTGGCGGGCTGACATCGAAAAAATTGCGGGAACTCTGCGGATCGAGTGGCCGCAACCGACGGCCGAAATGACGCATCTCTCGACCGATCTTCAGCATCATTTTGCAAGCGTGGATCTGCTCGACGCCGATCCACGCATCGCCGACTGGGTTAAAGAGGCGTATGGGGCGCTAAAAGCCCTTGAGAAGGATCCCGCAGATGCCATCGCCATGGAGCAGCTCGACACGATTCGAGGTGCCTTCGATGGCGCGAGCGGGGTCTTCGGCGAAGCCGTCTTCCCTGAGATGGATGCACGCGAAAAGGCCGCGGCTGAGCAACTAGCGCAGCAGCGCCACGCAACCGATGAGCGAGCGGTGGAGCTAGAAGCTAGCCGCCTTGAAGCCGCCGCGCGAGAAGCTCAGCTGACGCAAAGATTGAACGACGTTCTACGTCTAGCCGACGAGCGAGCGGCAGACATCAGTCGACTGACGCACCAGCAGGAGACCCTTCGACGCCTAGCCGAAGAGCTGGCAGCGGAACAGCACAAGCGAGGAGTGGAAATTGCAGCTCGCGAAGCCGATTTGGTGGCGCAGACCGACCGCGAAGCACAACGTGCCACTGACGCGGAAACGCAGGTTCAATGCTTGACCGAAGAATTGGATGCAATGAAGACGGCTATTTTTGAAATAAAAAGTAGTTATTCATGGAAAGTAACTTATCCGGCTAGATATTTAAAGTATCTCTTGAAGGCCAGCGCTCGAAGGTCAGACGATGCTTAGAGAGGAGTATCTGGTATCTATCATCATCCCCGTTAAGAACGGCCTTCCGCATATTGCGGAAGTGTATAAGATGATTAAATGTCAGGATGCGGATTTCGAGTTTGAAGTAATTGTTATTGATTCTGGGTCAACAGACGGATCGCTGGATGCCGTTCCTCTCGATGACAAAAGGTTTCGGCTTATCAAAATTCCTTCCGCTTCGTTTGGCCACGGACGGACAAGAAATTTCGGCGTAGAAGTCTCGCACGGAGAGTTGTGTGTATTCCTGACGCACGACGCGGTGCCAGCCAGTTCCCAGTGGCTCCGGGAGCTTGTACGGCCGCTGCGCGAAGACCCCCGTATTGCTGCGGTATTTGGGAGGCATATTGCTCATGAGAATGCCTCGCCATTTACAGCATGGGAACTAGAAATGCATTTTGCGGGCTTGAGGCAGTGGCCAGTCGTTTGGATATCTGACGCGCGAGAGTATACGAAAAATCAAGGCTTGCGGCAGGCTTTTCATTTCTATTCCGACAACTCGTCGTGTCTTCGAAAATCCGTATGGATGAGGCATCCATATCCCGACGTATCTTTTGCAGAGGATCAGTTGTGGGCGAAGACGATCGTCGAGGCGGGATACCGAAAGGCTTTTTCGTGGGATTCTATAGTATATCATTCGCATGATTATTCGTTTTGGACTAGATTAATGCGAAGTTATGATGAATCAAAGGCCTTGTATGAGTTGTTCGGCTATCGACTGTCTCCTTCAAAAAGAGAAATGTTACGACAAATTATTAGAACTACTGCGAGGGATCTCAAATTAGCGGTGGTCAATCGTTGGTTTCTTTCTAACTTTTGGGCTACTGTTGGGCGGCCATTTGATAATATCGCTCGCCAGGTTGGCTATTATCTTGGTACCGCAGATATATCGTTCGTAAAACGAAATGAAACGAAATTCTCTCGAGACAGGCAGTTGATGGGACGCTGATGCCATATGTTGTTGGATAATTTCAGGCGATTTCGGACCGTTGCGGCACGCGACGGAATTAGGGCGGCAACTCGAAAGGCCTTAACTCGTGCAGCGAAGGGCATCCCGATTGCCCTACAAGGCAAGATTGACGTGTTCCACCACTATGAAGCCTTATTGGGCGAAGAACAGGGTCTTGGACTCAAAATCTCCCCAGAGAACGTGCCTGTAGGCTCAATGACCTGGTTGGTCCCGGATTTCAACGCTTCGTCTGGGGGCCATATAAATATTCTACGGTTCATGGCTCTTCTGAAAGACTTAGGATTCCCTGAACAGCGTCTTGTTGTCGTGGAACCTCATCGATGGGGCTCGGCGGCAGAGGCGCAGGCGGCGTTGAACGCAGCCTTCGGTGACAATGGCATTATGGTTTCATTGGGCGCGCGCTCCATTGAGCCATGCCAATATCTTGTTGCTACCGGCTGGCAGACTGCTTATTGGGTTGCAAAGTATAGGGACACTGCGAAAAGGCTGTATTTTGTTCAGGATTTTGAGCCTGCATTCTATGCGCACGGGACTGAATATATACTCGCTGAAAATACTTACAGACTTGGCTTGATAGGTATTACAGCGGGTAAATGGTTGGCTGATAAGCTACGCCATGAATACGGTATGCACACGATATATTTTAATTTTGCTTGCGATCTGGATCTATATCGGCCTCATGAAAGGCGCCCGTCGAAAACAAAGCACATTTTTTTCTACGCTAGACCGGTGACGCCTCGGCGATGCTTTGAACTAGGGCTTTTGGCGTTGAAGAGAGTTTGCGACCAGATGCCAGATACGGCCGTTATTTTCGCGGGGTGGGATGTCGGCGGATATGAAATTCCCTTCCATCACCTGAATGCTGGGACTGTGGCGGTGCCGAATCTCCCCGATCTTTATTCGCAATGCGATATTGGCTTGATCCTGTCGTCCACAAATTTATCGCTGCTCCCCCTGGAGATGGCTGCGTGCGGTTGTCCACTTGTAATTAACCGAGGCCCAAACGCTACCTGGCTGCTGCCAGAAGAGGAGGCTTTCTATTGCGAATTGGACGTGGATTCGATCGCCGAAACGCTTGTCGCTGCGCTCAAAAACCCTGAAGAAATGGCCGGACGCGCGGCTTTGGCCCTGGAGCGGTCCAAAAGCAGTAACTGGAAGGCGGAAGCAGAGAAGGTTTCCGTCTTCTTGGAAGAGATAGCATGATTGGGATATTCGGAGGAACTGGCTTTATTGGCCGTAATTTGATTGACCATCTGAACGCCAGAGGAATGGAGTTTCGCGTCTTTTCCAGGCGGGAAGTCTCTGATCTGGGTGTGGAAAATACGATAATAGATTTTGAGAACCCCGAAACGTATAGCGGCCATTTGAAGGATCTGACCTCGGCAATCCTTCTTGTCAGCGCTTCCGTGCCGAGCACGTTTGCCAATGACATCGCTTCAGAAGTAAAAAGGAACGTTGTTCCTTACTCTACGTTTTTCCAAGCGGCACGATCGTCGGGCATTCAGCACGTCATCTATCTATCGTCAGGTGGGGCGGTCTATGGGCCACCCCTTTCGCCGATCATTTCTGAGGATCATCCTACCAACCCAATAAGCCCGTATGGATGTGGCAAGTTGATGGTGGAGGAGATGATTCGAACAATGTCGGTTGAAGGCCGATGGACTTATACAATTATCAGGGCGTCTAACCCTGTAGGGCGCTACCAGTCATCTGAAAAGGGCCAAGGGCTTGTCGCGCGTGCGCTTAGTGCCGCGGTATCAAATCGTGAGTTGGAAATTTGGGGCGATGGAAGCAGTTTGCGCGACTACATCGATGTCAGGGATCTCTGTGAAGTTATAACGCGCACCCTGAACGCGGAAGTTGCAAGGAATCAAATATATAATGTCGGAATGGGTAAGGTTTATAGTGTAAATGAAATTGTTGAGATGTGCTCTTCTGTTGCGGGAGTCGAAATAAAGAAAACATACGTGAAGGAAAAGAGTTTTCTGGTAAAAGACGTAAAGTTGGAGATTGAAAAAGCGCGTAGGCACTTGGCATGGACGCCCAATTTCGATATCCGTTCGTCCATCGAATCGGAGTTTTCTCATGCATCTGCATTGATCTCGGATGCCGGGAGCGCTCCGCATTTATCGATCAATGAGTGATCGACTTGCCCAAAGGTGCCGTGGAGTGAGGCGATGAAAAACAAGCTCGATTTTCAAAGCAGAGCAAGAATCGAAGTTGATGATCCGCCGGATCGCGTGCTTAGGCACCCCATTAATTCGATCAACGGATGGATTGCAATTGCGGCCAACGAGACAATTGTCATCAGGTTGTCCGGAGCAGATTCTAAAATTCCTGCTGGAGCTCTGAGAGTCTCCTTTTATCCGCGCCCGGATCTCGATCAGAATGCGGCGGTCGGGTTCACTGTGTATCTTGATTTATGCGGAGTGCAACTTGTAAGCCGTTCTCTGAGCATCGCTTTCGTATCAAGTAACGTGCAGGTGGCAGAGTTAACCTTGGAGGTGACCGACGAGGCCGTAGCGCTTGCTGTCTCTTGCCATGCTGCGAAAGCGACAAAAAAAGCAAGGCTTGCGTCCCTCCTTAAGGATGGGGTTAGAAGAGACAGTCGTTGCTTTGCCCCATCGGCGCTCCCCGACAGTTGGGCAGTGTCTCCTGTCCTTGAGGAGAAGCGCGATGCGGTGTCGTCGCATTTTTATGGGCCGACGATTTACAAGTTTTTGAACGAATTTCCGCAAGACAGTATCTTTTTGGACGCTGGTGCCGGCCTAAGAAAACGTCCGCTGCCTAGCGTTATAAATGCCGAGATTTACGACTATCCTAGCACTGATATCCTTACAATTGGCCAGTCGCTGCCTTTCAAGGATAATAGTTTTGATGGGATACTTTCGTTAGCGGTTCTTGAGCATGTGGATGATCCATTTCTTTGCGCAAAGGAGTTAGTACGCGTCTTGAAGCCCAATGGAAGGGTATTCGTCATGATACCGTTCCTTCAGGCGGAGCACGGTTATCCTTCACATTATTTCAATGCAACGAGATCTGGTGTCGTAAAACTTTTCGAAGATTTGACGTTGAAAGAGCAAGTATTGGAGAAGTCGAATCATCCGATTCTATCTCTTCAGCAGATAGCCGGTATTTATCTTTCAGGGCTAGCAGAGGAGTGTCGTTATGATTTCCTGGAAATGCCGGTGAAGGATTTGTTTGCGCTTGCTGAAAAGCATATGAAAGACGAACCGCATGAAATGCTAAGGCTTGATCCCGAAAAGGCTTTTCACATAGCTTGGGGTACTACTTCAGTTTTCCAAAAAGAGTAAATAAATCGAAAAGCTGATATCGATGTTCGAGTCTTTTTTCTTTCCTTTAGCGATCTCCCTCATCCGTCGCGAGATCTCCGGCCGTTACCGCGGCTCTGCGCTCGGGTTGTTGTGGTCGTTGCTCAATCCGCTGTTCATGTTGGCAGTCTACACCTTTGTTTTCGGTGTGGTGATGAAATCGCGCTGGACAAGCCCCGACCAGCAGAGCGCCACGCATTCGACCGGCGAGTTTGCGGTCATACTATTCTGCGGACTGATCGTTTTTCAGTTTTTTGCGGAGGTGATCTCACTGGCGCCCGGGCTGGTCGTGGCCAACGCCAACTATGTCAAGAAGATCGTGTTTCCAGTCCAGATACTGCCGGTGGTTTCGGCGGGGGCGGCCCTGTTTCACGCGGCCGTCAGCCTTCTGGTATTACTCGTTTTCGCCTATACGGTCTTTGGCCGCGTCCCGCTGACGGCGGTTCTGGCGCCGGTGGTGTTCGCGCCACTGATTGTTCTCGTGCTCGGTATCGCCTGGATGTTGGCATCGATCGGCGTTTATTTTCGCGACATGAACCAGATTGTGGCGCCGTTGGTGACGGCGACATTGTTCCTGTCGCCGGTGTTCTTCCAGAGGACGTCGTTGCCGACCTGGCTACAACCCTGGCTTTCGCTCAACCCACTCGCGATCCCGGTCGAGAGTTTTCGCAACGTGGTTATCTTCGGCGTGCAGCCCGACTGGACAGCGCTTGGCTATTACTCGCTCGTGGCGATTGTGGTGGCCTTTCTCGGCTATCAATTTTTCCAGAAGACCCGCAGGGGCTTTGCCGATGTCCTCTGATGGGTCTGGCATCGAGGCTGGCGGCCGCGGCACGGACATTGCCATTCGCGTGCGCGATGTGTCGAAGCACTATGTGATGTTCGAGCGGCCCGAAGATCGTTTCAAGCAGATGGTCGTGCCGCGGCTTGAACGCTTGATGGGTCGCCCGCCGCGCCGCTACTACCGCGACTTCGCCGCTCTGTCTGGCATTTCATTCGAGGTCGGCCGCGGCGAGACAGTCGGCATCATCGGTCGCAACGGCTCCGGCAAGTCGACCCTGTTGCAGATTGTCTGCGGCACGCTGCAGCCGACCAGCGGTTCGGTCGAGGTCAACGGTCGCGTCGCCGCACTGCTCGAACTTGGCGCCGGCTTCAATCCCGAGTTCACTGGTCGCGAGAACGTCTTCCTCAATGCTTCCATCCTTGGCGTGCCGCACAAGGAGATGGAGTGGCGCTTCGACGACATTGCACGCTTCGCCGACATCGGCCCCTTCATTGATCAGCCGGTGAGGACCTATTCTTCAGGCATGTATGTGCGGCTAGCATTTGCCACCGCGATCAATGTCGACCCGGATATTCTGGTGGTGGACGAAGCGCTTGCCGTGGGCGACGAGGCGTTCCAACGCAAATGCTTCACCCGCATCGAGCAGATCAAGGACAGGGGAGGCACCATCCTGTTCGTCAGCCACGGCGCATCGACGATCGTTCAATTGTGCACGCGAGCCATGCTGATTGATGCTGGCGAGAAGATATTCGAAGGGCCCTCGAAGGCGGTGGTCAACCAATACCAGCGACTGGTGAATGCGAGTACCCAGGCGGCCGGCGAGGTCCGCGCGGCCATTGTAGGAATGCCAGATCTGAATCCCGCTCAAACGGGGATATTGGTTCAACAAACAACCCCGGCTGCCGATGGGGACGAGATAACCACGGATTCGTTGCCAAACTCTGGCCAAGAGGCTGGACCTTCGCTGCCTCAAATTCAAGATCAAGTTCAAATGGTCAAATATGCAGAGCACTTTGATCCGACACTTGTGTCGCAATCAGTTATACATCTGGAAGAACGGGGTGCCCGTATCCGTGATATTCGGATTCTCACATTCGCTGGAGAGCGTGTGAACACTCTACAGCTTGGAAAACGCTATGTATTTGAATACTTTGTAGATTTCTCGGCAGAAGCCAACAATGTTGGGTTTGGAATGTTCATCAAGTTGCTCAATGGTGTTGGCCTTGGAGGCGCCAATAGCAATCGTACACCCGGATCGCAGTTGAGGTCGGTATCGAAGACGACAACGCGCCACGTACGGTTCGAATTTGACTGTAGATTTCTCCCGGGAACCTATGTCGCAAATTGCGAGGTAACCGGCACAGTTGCAGGTGAAACCTACACGATGCATAGGGTTGTGGACGCCGAGCTTTTTCGCGTTTCGCCTGAGCCAGATCTGCTTGCAATAGGCTATCTCAACCTGGAGCCCATGCTCACCGTTTCGTATGAAGATGATGTTGCCGAAAGAACCCAGAAAAATGCCGGGACGTCTTTTGATTGATTTGGCGCTTTCCCGCGATCGAAGTCATTTTGATAGAATCAAATCGAGAAAAATAGAATAGTGAAAACGCTAGGTTTGATAATGATCGTGCGGGACGAGGCCGACGTCATTGAAAAAAATTTGAGATTTCATGAAAGTCAGGGATTTGATTACTTTGGGATAATTGACAATCTATCCACCGATGGAACTCGGGATATAATTGAGGACCTTTCAAAAGATATTCCAATGACGATTCTCTCCGAGGAGAACACCGACTATAGGCAGGATGTATGGGCGGGACGTTTGGCGGAATGCCTATCTCAAAGAGGGATAGATCTTGCGATAAGTCTGGATGCCGACGAGTTCATTTCAGGATTAGGATCAACCTTCAAGGAAATTGCAGATGAACTGCAATGCCCTTTGATGTGCCCAAGGCACAATATGGTGCCACTGAAGGCTGAATTTTCTGAATTTGCTAAGAACCCGCTCCTTGCTGCACGCTACAGGGTGGCTAGGCCGCTTTCAACGCAGTTGCCAATCATGCTTCGAAGCATGCCCGGGAAAATGCTCTTCCCGTTGCAGGGACTGCGTTCCATTGCCCGTGGGAATCACAGCATCGAACATGAAATTGGCGAACGTTCGGTCTCGGACCGCGCTCTCATTCGCCATTTCCCTGTTCGCACATACGATCATTTCCTAAAGAAGCTGGAACAGGCTAGGGCAAGATTCCGGCAGGAGCAAGATGCGCATCAAAATACATCCTGGCACATCCGCCGCTGGCTGTCGCTCAAGGACGACGGATTTATTGAAAATGAGTACGCGTCTTTTTTCGTAGGCGAAAATGATATGAAGATGTACTTGTCGGATGGAACAATTGTTGAAGATTTATTTTCAAATATGTTGTGATATAGGCTAGATTTTTGCCATATCAATTTGGGGCTTAGCACTATCGTGTTTGGCGCTTGGCACTCTTCGAGCCCCACAGCAAACCAGTGCAAACCGGGCTGATCAAGGTCCAAGTTCGGCAGGATCCGGGATACAAAATCGCGCTTGCCGCAGATCATAAATCTTCACGGTGGGTGCCACGTATGCGTAGTCGCCGTACAATCTTGAGAACTGCGCCGCGACATGGCCGTCGAGACACCGAAACATGCCGGCCAGCACGTAGGTAAGCTGGGGTTGCTCGCTCAGACCTCCGCCGCGCAGATATCGCGCAAATCTCTGCGATACGAGATAGTCGACCGACGACAAATCTCGATAGTCCCGTGTCTCGGGTGCCGGCTCTCCCATTAAATAATCCGCAAAGAAACGGGTAATGCCCCGGGTTTCGAGAAAACGCATCGCTGCGAAGCGGGTATCATTTTTCCTGCTCATAGATCCGGTGTACTCGATGCTGGCATGAGAACTGGCGGCCATGGCCAGAAGCCCCAGGCCGGCGCTCATCCAATGCGACCTGGGCGCTATCGCTTTGGAGCAGGCAATGCCGGCCGCCAGAAGCAGATAGATTACCACGGGCAAAACATAACGCATGGAGCCTATGATCTTGAGCGGCGAGAGCTCGAGCATGAAAAGCCACGCAATGGCCGCGCCCGCGAAAGCGGCGACAGCCCTGTTGCGATCGCCAAGAATAGCGATGGCGATTGCTCCCAGTGAGATCACCATCGTCGGCACCGTGAGGCTGGGAATCAGGTGATAACGGAAGTGAGTCAGCCCGTAGCCCTCGAAAAACCACTCTTTCAGATCGTGCCCTTCTTCAACATGGTTTAGTTCAATAACGAAGCCTCGGAGTATGGTCGAAAGCCCGCTGCCGGTTTCGGTCAAAAGCGACGCGGTATAGACAGCCAGAACGGTCAGTGCGCCGACTGCGGCAACGATCGCGGCTTGTCTCCACTCCAGTTTGCAATATGTGATCGCCACAACGAACAGCACCAAACTGTTGGCGACTCCGACATACTTGGCCGTGATTGCGAGCCCCAATGCGAACCCGAAATAAAGAAGGTCGACGCTGTCGGTGCGCTCTCTCAGTCGCACAAGCGCGTGCAATCCTATGCAGATCGCGAAAATAAGAACTGCGTCTTCTTTGAAGTAGTGCGCGTGGATTGTGATGGCCGGTGACGCCGCAAAAACGCAACCCCACAGGAAAGCGTTGAGCTTGTCCGCATATCGTCGCAAGACGAGATAAAAGAGGACGCTCGCCGCGACGGAAGCAAATGCACAGACGGTCCGGCCAGCCAAGCGAAAATCCCGGTCATGCACGGCACCATCGAGCCATGCTGCAAACCGCGCCAATACGATCAGCAGTGGTGGATGGCGGTAATTGTCGGGTTGTCCAAAGGCAAATCCCACTTTGATGGCTTCGTCGGGATGGACACCGAACGGAAAGTCGATGTTGTGAAAAGCCAGCAATGCGGAGATTGCCGCAACTGCCAAGGTTGCGGACAAAAGCTCGAGGGAGACATAACATCCCGATGAGCCTGTCGCCTTGAGTCGCCATGCCGCGACGAATGCCATGCCCAACCTCTGATGCATCGTGCGGGTTTTGTGAATAAACCGGCCACCAAGCCAATCCTGATGCTGTTTGTAGACCACGGAGTCGACTTATCAATACCGCCCCGCTCGGCCACATAGACTAGGCTTTAAAAAAATCTCTGGCGATGACTGCGGCTCCGCAGTATGCGATACAGCCGCTGGCTGGTGATTGGCACGACAAGCCAACGTGATCGGCGGCGAATTCGCCCGTATCACACTGGCAGCCAGTCCTCGATCTCTGGAGTGTAGTGCCGCGCAATGAATTCATACTTAGAAGCCGTATTCGGACTTCGGCCGGACATGCGGCGTTTTTTTATCATGATCCAGGACGCCGTCATGGTTCTGGTCGCGGTCGCGCTTAGTCTAGTTCTGTCGCGTTCCAACCTTTCGTTCGAAGCGTTCTCCTATGCTGGCCTGACCACCTGGGCGTGCATCGTCGTTTCCAGCCATTTGCTGTTCAGATATTGCGGCCTCTACAACACGGTCTGGCGCTTCGCTTCGACGCCGGACTTTTTCAACATCCTGAAGAGCTGCGCGATTTTGACTGTCGCGCTCTATTGCGCCTCGCTCTCGTTTCGTTTCTTCAAGCCGGTGACGGGCATCAACGAGCGCCAGTTCATCGTCTTCTTCCTCGTGTCCTTCACGATCATATCGGCGCCTCGGCTCTTCTACCGATTCCTTCGTGACGGAGCGAGCTGGCGTATCCTGAACAGGGCCGCCGACAAGGGATTGACGAAGCAAGCCCTGTTCGTCGGCCGGCTCGGCGAGGCCGATCTGATCATTCGGTTTACGCGCACGGCGCAGCCCGGGGACTATTCCATCGCGGGAGTCATGGCGATCGAGAACGACGCGCCGTTGGGCACCCGGATTCAAGGCGTTCCGGTGGTGGCAGTCCGCCCCCGTTTGACGGAATTCCTGGAGGACTACACAAGGGGCACGAAAAGCCTCGACATGCTGATTTTCGGAAATGGTGCCGGGCGGGAGATCGAGGAGTATTCGGAGCTGGTTCGTGTCGCCCGGCATAGTGGCATAGCCGTTGTGCAATTCTCGGGGTTTTCCGAACTGGGGCAGGGAGGAAAGCTGGTTCTCGATGCCGTCGAGATGGAAACGATCCTGCGCCGTCCAGCGGTGCCTTCCGACATCGAGCGTATCGGCGCTTTTGTCCGTGGCAAGCGCGTCCTGGTGACGGGCGGAGCCGGCTCAATCGGGCGAACTCTGGTCAGGCGGTCGCTGGAACTGGGCGCCGAGGCGGTTCTGGTCGCCGATCTCTCCGAGTTCGGCATTTTCCAGTTGAGCCAATATATCGACGAGAAAGACCATGATCGTCTCAAGGCCCGCATAGTCGATGTGGCGGACCGGCGGCAAATGACGCGTGTCATAAGCGAATTCAAACCCTGCATCATCTTTCATGCCGCCGCGCTCAAGCACGTCCCCCTGCTCGAGGAAAACTGGGATGCGGCGATCCAGACCAATGTTTTCGGAACGCTTGTCTGTGCAGAGGTGGCCGCCAAATGCGGGGTTCCGCAGTTCGTGCTTGTCTCGAGTGACAAGGCGGTGGATCCGACATCTGTGCTTGGCATGACAAAACGAGCAGCCGAGCAGATCGTGAGCGCCTTACATGAAACCCATGCGGCCCAACCAAACGGGCATCAACCGCGAGGGCATCATTCCGGCACCAAGTTCATTGCCGTCCGGTTCGGCAACGTTTTTGGCAGCAATGGATCAGTGGCGACCATATTCCAGGCGCAGATCGAGGCTGGAGGGCCTGTCACCGTTACGGATCGGCGCATGACGCGCTACTTCATGACGGTGGCCGAAGCCGTCGACCTCGTCATCATGTCGGCAGCCGATGCGGCGTCGCGACAGGGCAGGGACGACTATGCCGTCTATATGCTCGATATGGGCAAGCCGGTGTCCATAGTTGAAGTCGCCGAGACGATGATCCGCATGGCTGGAAAGAGCCCCTACACGGATATCCCAATCCGGTTCACCGGGATAAGGCCAGGCGAGAAACTTCATGAAACGCTTCACGGCGAAGATGAAGAAGTCGTTGAGCTCAGCACCTCCAAGGTTTTTGGCCTCAGGATGGATGTTGTCGACTGGCCGCGGGTCGAGACCGCGCTTACGGCGCTGCAGACAGCGATGAAGAGCCAGGACAAGGGCTCGGCGCTTGCCGTGCTGGAAGGGCTCCATCAAGCAGAAAGATCCCCGGGTGACGCACGTCGGCCAACAGGTCCGAAAAGAATTGGACATGCAGGATAGGACCCTTCGGGCGGTTGTGATTGGATGATGGGAAAAAATCCGATGGCCGTTCCCGGGCATTTGCAGATGACACCACAATCGTGAGCAAACAAGATCAGCGCGTCGCCATACTGATGGGCACGAAGGACGGCGCGGCTTTCATCGAAGAACAGCTCGGCTCTCTCCTCGCGCAGTCGCATTCCCCCGTCGATCTGTGGATTTCCGATGATGGTTCGACCGACGGCACGACCGCCCTCATCGGCGCCTGGAAACCCCGCTGGCACAAGGGTCGGCTGACCTTGGTGGACGGCCCCCGCCAGGGTTTCGCTGCCAATTTTCGATCAATGATCGTCGATCCGCGGATCGAGGCGGACTACTATGCCTTTTGCGACCAGGACGACATTTGGGAGCCGGACAGGTTGGAAAGCGCTGTCCGCTGGATGCGGACGCTGGACGCAGAAATCCCGGCTATGTTCTGCTCCAGAACCGCAACCATGACCGAAACCGGAAGCGTGATCGGCTGCTCGCCGCTGTTCCAACGGCCGCCGTCCTTCCGCAACGCTCTCGTGCAAAGCATTGCCGGCGGCAACACCATCATGATCAACGGCGCGGCACGCGACCTGCTGGCCAAGGCGTCGTCAAAGACCCGATTTGTCAGTCACGATTGGTGGGCCTACCTCATCGTAACGGGTGCAGGCGGCATCGTTCGGTATGATCCGCGGCCTCTGGTGCGCTACCGCCAGCATGGGGCAAATTTGGTCGGGGCCAACGTTTCGTGGAGGGCGAGATTTTCCCGGCTCGCACATCTGCTGAAAGGCGGATTTGCCAATTGGACGGATGAGAATCTCAGTGGTCTGGCCGCCAATCGTGATCTTCTCACGACAGACGCGGCTGCGTGCCTAGGCTTGTTCATCCTGGCGCGAAAGGGCAATATCTTCCGTCGTCTGAGCTATCTGCGCCAAAGCGGCGTCTATCGGCAGACGCCTTTTGGAACCTTCGGGCTCTATTTGGCAATCACCTCCGGCCGGATTTAATCCATGTTCATTGGGGCAGCGAAGCGGACCTTCGACCTCGTGGTGGCGGCCCTGCTGCTGCTGATCACGTCGCCTGTCCTGTTGGTTGCCATCCTGGCTATTCGGCTATCGTCACCCGGGCCTGCAATCTTTTCCCAGACGAGGGTAGGCCGCAACGGCGGGCTTTTTCGCTGCCACAAGTTGAGAACGATGTATCTGGGGACGCCGTCATTGCCCTCGCACGAGGCGCCGGCAAATTCGGTTACGGTGGTCGGAAAAGTCTTGCGGCGGTTCAAGCTTGATGAATTGCCGCAGCTCTGGAACGTCCTTAAGGGGGAAATGAGCCTGGTCGGGCCACGTCCATGCTTGCCCACACAAACGGAGCTGATCGAGCGTCGCAAGCAGTTGGGCGTGTCATCCATGCTTCCGGGCATAACCGGCCTGGCTCAGATTCGAGGCATCGACATGTCGGTCCCGACGCTCTGTGCCGAAACCGATGCCGCTTATCTCAAGGCGGCGTCGTTCGGTCTCGATGTCAGGATTCTGCTTGGAACGATTTATCGGACCTGAGCAAGTCTGCTGACCCGCGCTATTGCGGTCAGTCGCTCGATCGTATCGGTTTCCGGCAGCCAGCCCTCCGAAATGAGCAGGGACGGATCGCATATCTGCGTTGCGGTCAAGCTTTCCCAAAATTTGCGTTTGCCCAGCAACGATGCGACCGGCCGTATCAGGCCGGCAGGGGCCGCAACCAGGCGTTTCGGCCGTCCAAAGCCTTGTCGAAAGGCTTCGATGATGGCGGCGACCGGGATTGGCCGTATATCGCTGGCGATATAGACGGGGCGAAGCGGGATCGAATGGGTCAACAGGTGCAAAACCGCCCGGGCCGCTGCCTCGGAGGATATCAGCGAGCGGACGCCCGCCAGGGCCGCTGCGGGCAGCGGCAAGGCGGTGTCGGCCAAGCGCATCAGTGTCGCCAGATTTCCCTTCATGCCAGATCCGTAGACCGGCGGCAGGCGCAGCATGGCGGCATCGGAGCGGCCGGACGATGCATAAGCATCCAGGACCCTGATCTCGCCTTCGCGTTTCGAACGCCCATAGGCGCATTGCGGGGCAGGGATAGTCTCTTCGTCGAGCTTCCCGCTGAAGCCGGCGCCGACCACAGCCCGGGTCGAAGACAGGTAGATAAAACGACCGCTGGCCTGTGCAGCCGCGGCGCGCGCGAGCCGCCCGGTCAATTCGGCATTGGCTTTCAGGTAATCGGCTTCGGTTGGATTGCCACGATCGTTGTTCAAACCGGCGCAGTGGACGACATGCGTGACGTCTTTCGTGATCGTCGCAAAAGCCTCGGCAGGCGCGTCGAAATTCGGCAGCAGGAGGATGTCGTTTCCCGAACCGAGCTTTTCCGGGTGCCGGGAGGCGATCCGGATTTCGAACTGCGCCTCTCGGAGGAGTTGCACGACAAGGCGCCCGATGAACCCTGTCGCGCCTGTGACCAACACTTTCATTGCATTGCTCGAAGCTACTACTCGGCGGCCGATGTCGCAGGAAGCGCTTGTTCGTCCGCCAGCGGCATATGGCGCCCCGATGCAAGATATGTCCCCGACACCAGGAAGATCATCAGCACCGAATCCAGAATATCATGACCGATAAGAATGCCCACCATTCCGCCTGAGAGATAGGTGATCACCACAATGACGATCATGGTGGCGCCGAACCGCTCGACCGGATCGGCACTGATGCGCAGCACTGCGGCGGCATTTTTGGCGGCAACGATAAAGATGGCCGCCAGCGCGACAGCTCCCACGATTCCTGCTTCCACCAGTGCGGTCAGAAAGCCGTTGTGGAAGTGGCTGAAGCCTTTGTCCATGCCGAACTGCTCTTGGAATCCCTGTTTCATCAACAGCGGCGTCGCGCCCACCCCATGTCCGAAAAGCGGCATTTCGCGAAATGCGTCGAGGCCAATTTGCCACATGGCAACGCGAAATCCCAAGGCGGTGCTGTAGTTGCCATGCGCCGTGAGCGCCTCCCAGTCGGAATGGAGGAACTCGGCTCGCTCCAATATTGTTTGGAATCCAAAGGCAGCGATCGCGAGGCCGGCCACGCCCAGCATCAACAACAGACGAAGGGCGTACTTGCCCCTGAGCTTCTGCCGATTGATCAGCAGAACGGCTATGCCTGCAATCAGCATCGCCAGCCAGATGATACGCGAACCGGAGTAGAGGATGGCGATTGTTCCGGCCAACGCCGCACAGGCGAGAAGGCTCCTGGCCTTTTCGATTCCCGACAAAGCGCCAGCCATGCATACCAAAACACTGAGGCAGGCGACCGTCGCGAACACGATCGGATTTCCGGCACCACCTTCAACCCTTGGCAGGCCAATCCAATAGTACTGGATGCCAGTCAGCAGCAATGCGCCGAAGCAAGCGGCCATGCTGCTCAGTATGATGACGCGGGCAAGGGTGGTTTTCTGCGAAATGCTCCAGACCGAATATGAGAAGGGGAAAAACAGGAAGGTGATCAACGGTACAAGATGCGTCGCATCCCTCGCAATCGAGTTGTTGACGATGGAGGCGAGGACAACGGCGCCGCAAAAGGCATAGATCGCGACGGTGAGGGCGGCCATGGGCCGATCGACATTGAAGCGCCGTCTCTTCAGTGCAATGAGTAGGGTCGACCACAGGCCGCCGCCATTGAATGCAAAACTAACCACCGATCCCAAAACGGAGGGAGAAAAGAAGCAAAGAATGGAAAAGTAGATATTGACCCGTGCCGGTGTGAATTGTTGTTTTATCGATGAAAGCCGGTCCAAGGGTATAATTCGCATTCTTCGGGATCTTTTGAGATGAGGATTTAACTTGACCGTGGCTGGTGCAATGATCTTCAAGATTTCATGCCCATGCGCTACGCGCGGTGGCTCATTCAGGAGCCGGTATAGCGGCTGATCATGGTTTTCGATAGTACGGCAGGGCCGGGCCTGCCATCAAAATCGAGAGTGCGGCTTAATCCACCACTCGTGACCGCAGGAGAGGATAGCCCGAGTTGACGTTGATCTCGCCCCCGCGAATATTTTTCTTGGGCCACTAGGTCCCTTAGCCCATTGAGCAGGAATTTCCGAGATCTGGCCCCAGCGTGGAAAATTCATTCCCGAACCACTCTAGGGCAGGCTTGTCTTGCATTGTTATAGACATTGGCGATCTGCTAGAACGCCTGCACGAAAAAACGAAAAAAACATTGTCCAGAAATGAAGCTTGAACCGGGTAGCTGAAAATTGCGCCTGATGCATCGATGCAGGGTCTGGATGGCACGAGAGAACGCTCACAGTCCATGAACATCGCGCTTACGCACCTTCAGCGGCTCGAGGCTGAATCCATCCATATCTTTCGCGAGGTTGCGGCGGCGTTCGCCAAGCCGGTCATGCTCTACTCCGTAGGCAAGGACTCCTCCGTGCTGATGCACCTTGCGATGAAGGCGTTTTATCCCGCCAAGCCGCCGTTTCCCTTTCTCCACGTCGACACGACCTGGAAATTCCGCGAAATGATCGCTTTCCGCGATCAGATGGCGCAAAAGCTCGGCTTCGATCTCCTGGTCCACGTCAACGAAGATGGTGTGCGCGACAAGATCAATCCCTTCGATCATGGCTCGAACACCCACACCCATGTGATGAAAACCGTGGCGCTGCGGCAGGCGCTCGACAAGTACGGCTTCGATGCAGCCTTTGGCGGTGCCCGTCGCGACGAGGAGAAGTCGCGCGCCAAGGAGCGGATCTTCTCCTTCCGCAACGCCCAGCACGTCTGGGATCCGAAGAATCAGCGGCCGGAGATGTGGAAGATATTCAACACCCGCATCGCGACCGGTGAATCGATCCGGGTCTTTCCATTGTCGAACTGGACCGAGCTCGATATCTGGCAGTACATTCTCCAGGAAGACATCCCGATCGTGCCGCTCTATTTCGCCAAGGAGCGGCCGGTCGTCGAACGTGACGGCATGCTCATTCTGAGGGATGACGACCGCATGGTATTGCGCCCCGGCGAGACAGTGGACAACCGGCTGGTGCGCTTCCGCACGCTTGGCTGCTATCCGCTGACCGGCGCGATCGAATCGGACGCCGATACGCTGGAGGCCATCGTCGGCGAAATGCTCACCGCGCGCACGTCAGAGCGCCAGGGCCGCTTGATCGACCGGGATGAAGCGGGCTCGATGGAAAAGAAGAAGCGCGAGGGGTACTTCTGAGCATGCGCCACATCATGGCCAAGAGCCTCGCCTCCACCGACGGCATTCGTGACTATCTTGCGGTGCAGGAACGAAAGTCGCTGCTGCGCTTCCTGACCTGCGGTTCCGTGGACGACGGCAAGTCGACGCTGATCGGGCGTCTGCTTTCGGACACCAAGCAGATTTTCGAGGACCAGCTTGCCGCGCTTGAGCGTGATTCGCGCAAGCATGGGACGACGGGCGACGACGTCGATTTCGCGCTGCTGGTCGATGGCCTAGAGGCGGAGCGCGAGCAGGGCATCACAATCGATGTCGCCTATCGCTTTTTCGCCACGCCGAAGCGCAAATTCATCGTCGCCGACACGCCCGGCCACGAACAATACACGCGCAACATGGCGACAGGCGCGTCGACCGCCGATCTGGCCATCGTGCTGATCGACGCCCGTCAAGGTGTGCTGCGCCAGACAAGGCGCCACTCGATCATCGCCTCGCTGCTGGGCATTCGGCACATCGTGCTCGCCGTCAACAAGATCGATCTCGTGGGCTTCGACAAGGCCGTCTTCGAACGGATCATCGAGGATTTCAGGCAATTTTCGCACAAGCTCGGCTTCCAGACGATCGTGCCGATCCCGATGTCTGCCCGTTACGGCGACAACGTCACCAGCCGCTCGGACAAGACGAAGTGGTATTCCGGGCCGACGCTGATCGAACATCTGGAAACCGTGTCGGTCGATGAAGCCGTTGTCGAACTGCCGTTCCGTTTTCCGGTGCAGTATGTGAACCGCCCCAATCTCGATTTTCGCGGTTTTGCCGGCACGATCGCGTCCGGCTCCGTCTCAACAGGCGACGAGGTCGTTGTCGCCAAATCCGGCAAGTCCGCACACGTCAGGCGCATCGTCTCGCATGGCGGCGACCTGAGCCAAGCGGTTGCCGGCCAGGCCATCACCGTTGTTCTCGACGACGAGGTCGAGGTCTCGCGCGGCAATATGCTGGTGTCGCCGGTGGCGCGGCCTCAGGTCGCCGACCAGTTCGCCGCCAATATCGTCTGGTTCGACGAGCATGCGCTGTTGCCGGGCCGCTCCTATATCCTGCGGACCGAGACCGATCAGACCAGCGCCACCGTCACCGACCTGAAATACCGCGTCAACGTCAACGACTTTGCCCATGAGGCGGCCAAGTCGCTCGAAATGAACGAGGTCGGCATCTGCAACATCTCGACGCGGGCGCCGATCGCCTTCGACACTTTCGCCGAGAACCGAACGACCGGCGCCTTCATCCTGATCGACCGCATCACCAACGCCACGGTCGGCGCTGGCATGATCCTGCATTCGCTGCGCCGTGCCGAAAACATTCACTGGCAATCGCTCGATGTCGGCAAGCACGGCCGCGCCGATCTGAAGAACCAGCGGCCTGCCGTGTTCTGGTTCACGGGTCTCTCGGGCTCGGGCAAATCGACCATCGCCAACCTCTTCGAGAAGAAGCTGTTCGCCACCGGCCGCCACACCTACATCCTGGATGGCGATAATGTTCGCCACGGCCTCAATCGCGATCTTGGCTTCACCGACGCCGACCGCGTCGAAAACATTCGCCGCGTTGCGGAAGTGGCGCGCCTGATGGCCGATGCCGGGCTGATCGTCATTGTTTCCTTCATTTCGCCCTTCAGCGCGGAGCGGCGCATGGCCAGGGAGTTGATGGCCAACGGTGAATTCGTCGAGGTGTTTGTCGATACACCCTTTGAGGAATGCGCCAGACGCGATCCGAAGGGTCTCTATGCGCGGGCGTTGAATGGCGAAATCAAGAATTTCACCGGCGTCGATTCCCCGTATGAAGCTCCTGAAAACCCGGAAATCCATCTCGAGACACTCGGCAAGTCTGCCGAGGAGATGGTAGAGGCCCTGGAACTCTGGCTAAACGAGCGCGACATTGCCGAAAACCAATACGATAGCGGCGGCGGCATCTGACGACGAAGCGATGCTCGGCGTGTTCGAGCGCCTTGCCTTGGCGGCGGGGCGAGAGGTGATGCGGGTTTTCGATGCTGGTTGCGCGGTCGATCAGAAATCAGACAGCTCGCCGGTGACCGAGGCCGATCGCGAGAGCGAAAAGATCATCCTCGCCGGCTTGCGCGCCGCGTTCCCCGACATCCCTTGCGTGGCTGAGGAAGAGGCATCGGCCGGCATCGTGCCGCCCGACCTCGACGACGCCTTTTTTCTGGTGGATCCGCTCGACGGCACCAAGGAATTCGTCAACCGCAGGACCGACTTCACCGTCAACATCGCGCTCGTTCGTCACGGCGTGCCGGAGATCGGCGTGGTCTTTGCGCCATGCACCGGACGCTTTTTTTCCGGCCGGCCGGATAGGGCGGAAGCAATCGAAGTCAATGGCGACTACCAGATCATCGGCCGTCGGCCGATTTCGGCCAGGACCGGTGTGGCGCCACTGACCATCGTCGCCAGCCGGTCCCACAACACGCCCGAGACCGAAGCCTATATCCGCACGGTAGGCGCTGCCGAGATCGTCTCGGTCGGCTCGTCGCTGAAATTCTGTCTTGTCGCCGGCGCCGAGGCCGACGTCTATCCGCGCTTCGGCCGCACCATGGAATGGGATACCGCGGCCGGCGATGCGGTGCTGCGCGCCGCCGGCGGCATGACGCGCACGCTTGATGGCAAACCGCTGGCCTACGGCAAGCGCAATCAGAGCGATGACGAGGACTTCGCCAATCCGCATTTCATAGCCAGCGGCAAGGCAGTCGGGCCAACCTGACGATTATAACGTCGCTAGCCCTGCAGGGCGTGGATCGCCGTGCGAAGCATAAATCCGGCTGAGACCGCGCGTCACGATCCCCGCTTCGGTCGTGGCATCTGGCGCACAGAACTCTTCGACGAAACGATTTCGCCCAAAACATCGCCGCTCGAGTCAAAATACATGAACCGGCCGCGGGCAATCAGACGTGGCCCCAAGAACAGGTTCTTCTTGGCTACGTTCGCATTCCGCCGCACACAAAACCTTATGCTCTCCTGATGGGCGGTTGCCATCACGTGTTGGCGTTTCTATATGTACGTCTACACATAGGAGAATTCGCTATGCCGCTCAACATTCGCAGTGAAGAGGTAAATATGCTTGCCAAAAAATTGGCGGCGCGCACGCGGTTGAACAAAACGGCTGCCGTGAAGCTGGCCCTGGAAAACGAACTGCGCCGTGCCGAGGAGGCGATCCCTCTGTGGGAGCGGCTGAAGCCTTTGCGCGCGAAAATTGCGGCCTATCCGGACACCGGCCTTGCGGCCGACAGGGCGTTTTTCGATGACCTCAGCGGCGACTACTGATGTTCGTCGATGCGTCGGCAATCATCGCAATTATGACGGAAGAGCCTGAGGCCGAGGACTTTGCGGCGGCGCTCGATGCCGCGCGCTCGCCGCGGCCGATCACATCGGTCGTGGCTGCATGGGAAGCGACTGTTGGGCTGTTTCGCAAAAAGCGCATTCCCATGGCAGAAGCTGAAGCGCGAGTGCAGGAGTTCCTTGAAGCGGCTGGGGTCGAGGTTCTGGCGATTTCGAGCCGTGAGTTGACCGCCGCGCTGCAAGCCTTCGATCGCTATGGACGGCACCGCTATCCGGACGCTGAACGCAATAGTGCGCTCAATCTTGCCGATTGCTTCCATTATTCCACCGCGAAATCCTACCAGGCGCCGATCCTGACCATAGATGCGGGATTTGCGCTTACCGATGTCGCGACTGTGGGTGCCAAGACTTGAGATATCGGAAGGGGAGGGCGGCCTCCGCCATGCGCTGGCGCCGGGGAAGCGCGTCGTCGCAACTGACGCCTGTTGATGCCGCGATCGGCGTGCTGCTGGAAGGCATACCGGCTAGACTGTGATCGCGCGCGTGAAGCTCTACGCTGCGGCGACGTCCGCCGAATTCGAGCCGATATAGTTGCGGATCGTCTCGATGATCCGGTCCTGATCGGCTTCGCTCAGGTAAGGGTGCATCGGCAGACACAGGATGCGCTTCGGCAGCTCCTCCGAAACGGCAAGACCGGACGGCGTGCGCGGATAGTCGCGATAAGCGACTTGGGCATGCAGCGGCTTCACGTAATAGATGACCGACGGGATGCCCTTTTCGCCGAGATGCGCCTTGAGCCCGTCGCGCTTCGGCGTCTCGATGGCGTATTGCGCCCAGGCCGAACGGCGGCCGTCCAGGTTGCGCGCCGCCTTGAGGATGTCGCCGAGCCCTTCGGCGTAACGATTTGCAACCGCTTGCCGGGCAACCATCTCGTCTTCGAGAATGGCCAGCTTCTCGATCAGGATCGCCGCCTGCAACGTGTCGAGCCGCGAATTGATGCCGACGCGGACATTGTCATACTGGGTTTCGCCCTTGCCGTGGAAGGCGAACGAGCGGAGCTGTTCGGCCAGCGCATCGTCATTGGTGAACATCGCGCCCCCGTCACCATAGCAGCCGAGCGGCTTTGCCGGGTAGAAGCTGGTCGAGCCGACCGCGCCGAACGAACCGCACATCTTGCCGTCGATCGAGCCGCCCATCGACTGGGCAGCATCCTCGATAACCATCAGCCCTTCGCGGTTGGCGATCGCCATGATCGCCTCGTAGTCGGCGGCAAGCCCGAACAGGTCGACAGGGATGATCGCCCTTGGCTTCAGTCGGCCTTCTGCCTTGATCATGGCGATGCCAGCCTCGAGGCTGGCGATGTCGATGTTGTAGGTATTGGGATCGACATCGACGAAAACCGGCTCGGCCTTGGCCAGCGCCACCACTTCCGCCGTGGCGGCGAAGGTGAAGCTCGGCACGAACACCGCGTCGCCTGGGCCGATGCCGGCCGCAAACAGCGGCAACAGCAGCGCGTCGGTGCCGTTGGCGCAGGCGACGACATGCTTGGTGCCGATATAGGCGGCGAGCTTATTTTCGAATTCGGTGACCTCAGGTCCCAGAATATAGCGTCCCTCATCGACGACGCGGTCGATCGCCACTTTCAGCCTGTCGCGGATTCGTTCGCGCTGCGCGCCAAGATCGATGAACTGCATGTCGGCCTCAAAACGGTACTAGCCAGATAACCGGCCGCTGGTATCAGAGTTGCGCCAGCCGAGAAAGCTGCACGAACCAAACCGCGAATTGCTCAAGTGTCGCAGCCTGTTACCTCTGATTTCCGAGGTGCCCTTTGAAGATGCCGGAAATCCGGGCTTCATCAGGCATCATTTGGTTTTCATATCGCGTCGCGTCCGGCCGGCGAAACATAAAGTGATCGCCAAGCTGGGTGTATCGCCGTCCAATCAGGCGATTTCGTGCCGCCATGGCGGATTGGCGCCGGCTCGCGACACGGTAACCGCCGCAGCCTTGGCGCCGAGCGTCAGCGCCTTGTGGATGGCGTCTTCCGGCAGATTGGCGATCGCCTCCTTCGACAGCAGGCCTTGCTCGTGCAGCGAGGCCAGGATGCCGGCGTTGAACGTGTCGCCGGCGCCGACCGTATCGACCACCTCGACCTTGTCCGGCGCGACCGTGACCTTGTGATCCCTGGTGTAGCCGGCAGCGCCTTCGCTGCCATGGGTGACGACGATCAGGGTCGGGCCCCGATCCAGCCAGTTGCGGACGACGTCTTCGTGCGAGCCCGCTTCGCCGAACCAGTTGAGGTCCTCATCTGACAGCTTCACGATGTCGGCCATCGCCATCATCGAGCGGATGCGCCGGAGATGCTTGGCCTTGTCCGGAATGAAACCGGGTCGAATGTTGGGGTCGAGCATCATGACGCGGCGCTCATGCTCGCGCCGCATGAACTCCTCGTAGGCCGATCCGGCAGGCTCCGAGATCAGGCTGATGGCGCCGAACAGCATGGCTTCGATCTCGCTGCCGAGTTTCGGCAGATCGTCGACGGTCAGCATGCGTCCGGCTGTGTTTTCATCGTAGAACGTGTAGGTCGCCTGGCCGTTGTCCAGCCGCACGAAGGCGAGCGTGGTCGGCCGGGGAGATGTGTGCGCATAGGTGGAACTGACTTTGCTCTCTCCAAGTGCGTCCCTGAACTGGCCCCCGAACAGGTCCGACGACAGGCCGGAAAAGAAACCGGCGGGTGCTCCCAGCCTGCCGAGCGCAATAGCGGTGTTGAACACCGCGCCGCCGACATAGGGGGCAAAGGCCGGCTCGCCCTCCGTCGTGGTACGCGGCAGCATGTCGATCAGGGCTTCGCCGCAACAGAGGATCATGATTTGCTGTTCTCCGGCGGATAGATCACACCCTTGCGGATGATGATGTTGGCCGCGACGATCGCGTGCGCGGATCTGAACCGTAGATAGAAGCCGGCGCCGGCAAGCGCAACCGCCTTGCAACCATTCCGGTCAGCAAACTCAGGCACTCCTGGAAATCGTCGTCGAACCGATGAGGAAGCGCTCGGAAAGCGGCAGGCTGGCGCCGCCCAGGGCACGTGCATGAATACCGACAGTCCCCTCGCGAACGGCTGGGAGCTTCAGGCCTTCGCCGTCGATGTTGCCGATGGCTTCGACAACGGCATCGACGAGCCGGCGCCGCACGGCCTTCGGCATCCACCCGTCGATCACCGCTGCCTCGAAATCGATAACCGAGGACGCCGCCACGATGGCATAGGCGAGCGCCTGTGAGGCGCAGGCGATCCAGTCGTCAAGCTCGACGCCGATCTCGCCCCAATCCTCCGGTGACGTCCACAGATGCGAGGCCTCGACACCGCGCGCGTTGAGCGCCTTTTCCAGCATGGCGATCGACGCCACGTCGATCAGTTGGGTCGGCTTGCCGTCCGGTCCGGGCACCGGCATCGAACCCAGCGCGCCGGCATTGCCGGTCGGCCCGCCAAAAAGGTGACCGTTGAGCACGATGCCGCCGCCGGCGAAGGCGCCGATATAGAAATAGACGAAGTCGCGCGCCGCACCCGCCTTGCCGAACACCAGTTCGGCGCCGCAAGCCGAGGTGGCATCATTCTGCAGATAGACGGGGAATTCGCACTGCGCCTGGATATCGGCGCGGATGTCGCGGTGGCGCCATTCGTCCATGACGTCGCGCGGCGCACCTGCCGTATCGGCCCAGTTCCACAATTCGAACGGCATGGCGATACCGAGCCCGGCAATGCGCTTGTCCTGCGCCGGGGTGAGCTCGCCGCGCATCGTCTTCATGCCCGAGGTGACGAATTCGACGGTCTCGCGCGGTGCCGGATAGCGGTAGGAATGCTGCAGCATCGAGCGTACATTGCCGAGAAAGTCGATCAGCACGAGTTCGGCGCTGCGACGGCCGATCTTCAGGCCAATGAAATAGGCGCCATCGGGATTGAGCGCCATCGGAATGGAAGGTTGGCCGATCTTGCCGCGCAACGGCGCCTGGCGGACAAGGAGCTTGTCCACCTCGAGCTCGCGCATGATGACGGAAACTGTCTGAGCCGAAAGTCCGGTCATGCGCGCAATGTCGGACTTGGCCAGGCTGCCGTGCCGACGCACCAGAGACAGCACCAGCCGCTCATTGTGGTCTCGCATGCCGCTCTGGTTGGTGCCGCGATGAATGCGGCTTTCGGCTGCCTCGGGCGAACCGTGCCCCGTAATGCCGGTCTCCACCCTTGTTCCTCCCGTCGTTTCCCCTCAAAGCTTTTGGGGCCAGAATGAGTGAACGATGCAGCCCTGTCAATAATAAATAAGAGTGATTTAATTATTGACAGAAACCTCGGCCTGGTGTTGTGTTGGGCCAGGCGTCCACGCCGGGAGAAGTCGTCTGGATGCTTGTGCGGATGCCGGTTGGCTGGCATCTGAAATGGTTCCACTGGGAGGAAAATCGTGACCAAGACAGCACTATTGAAGTCCACCGTTTTTGCCGCGGCCGGACTGGGTCTGATGGCGTTCACCTCGGCCGCGTCCGCTGCCGACGTCGGCGCCTGCCTGATCACCAAGACCGACACCAACCCGTTCTTCGTCAAGATGAAGGAAGGCGCGGCCGCCAAGGCCAAAGAGCTCGGCGTTGAGCTTAAAGCCTACGCAGGCAAGATCGACGGCGACAGCGAGAGCCAGGTGGCGGCGATCGAAAGCTGCATCGCCGACGGCGCCAAGGGCATCCTGATCACCGCGTCGGACACCAAGGGTATCGTCCCGGCGGTGAAGAAGGCACGTGACGCCGGTCTGCTCGTGATCGCGCTGGACACGCCGCTTGATCCGCTCGATGCCGCCGACGCAACCTTCGCGACCGACAATCTGGAGGCCGGCAAGCTGATCGGCGCGTGGGCCGCCGCGACGCTCGGCGACAAGGCAAAGGACGCCAAGATCGGCTTCCTCGACCTGACCCCCTCGCAGCCGACGGTCGACGTCTTGCGCGACCAGGGCTTCATGATGGGCTACGGCATCGACGTGAAGGACCCCAATAAGATCGGCGATGAGGACGATGCACGCATCGTCGGCCACGATGTCACGAACGGCAACGAGGAAGGCGGCCGCAAGGCGATGGAGAACCTTCTCCAAAAGGATCCCGGCATCAATGTCATCCATACCATCAATGAGCCGGCAGCCGTCGGCGCCTACCAGGCGCTCAAGGCCGTGGGCCTCGAAGGCAACGTGCTGATCGTCTCGGTTGACGGCGGCTGTCCCGGCGTGAAGTCGGTCGCCGAGGGCGTGATCGGCGCGACCTCGCAGCAATATCCGCTCCAGATGGCGGCACTCGGCATCGAAGCGATCGCCGCTTTCGCCAAGGATGGGACGAAGCCCAAGCCGACCGAAGGCAAGGATTTCTTTGACACGGGCGTCAACCTCGTGACCGACAAGCCGGCGGAAGGCGTGAAGTCCATCGATACCAAGGAAGGCCTCGCCAAGTGCTGGGGCTGATGCTGGTCTGACAGGCAACAGAACCGATCGGCCGGGGCTTGATCCCCGGTCGTTTCGGGCGGACGATGCGCTATCGCAAGCGCGAACAATTCCGGCGGCAGATCGGGAATGGTTGGACGGGCGTCGGCGTGGCTGAGGCCCCATGGGAGGAAACATGGCTCAGGTTCAGGAATTCGAAAAGGCTCTCTCGAACAGCGAGACAAGCGTTGCTGCTTTTGACGAGCACGGCACGTCGATCGTCAAGCGCATCCAGCATTTTTTGCATTCCACTCCGGCTGCGGTGCCGCTGATCGTGCTGGTTCTGTCGATCGCTGTCTTCGGCGTCACCATCGGAGGGCGGTTCTTTTCGTCCTACACGCTGACGCTGATCCTGCAGCAGATTGCCATCGTCGGTATTCTCGGAGCCGCGCAGACGCTGGTCATCCTTACAGCCGGCATCGACCTGTCAATCGGCGTGATCATGGTGATTTCGGCCGTGATCATGGGCAATTGCGCGGTCACCTATGGTCTGCCGACCTTGCTTGCGGTGGTGATCGGGCTTGCCGCCGGCGGGGCCTGCGGGCTGCTCAATGGGCTGCTGGTCGCCTACATGAAGCTGCCGCCCTTCATCGTCACGCTCGGCACCTGGAACATCGTCATGGCCACGAACTTCATCTATTCGGCCAATGAGACGATCCGCGACGCCGACGTCGACGTCCAGGCGCCGCTGCTCCATCTGTTTGGCCTGAACTTCAAGATCGGCACAGCGGTGCTGACAATCGGCGTCATTGCCATGGTCGTGCTGGTGCTGATCCTGTGGTACGTGCTTAATCACACGGCATGGGGCCGCCATGTCTACGCCGTCGGCGATGATCCGGAGGCGGCAAAACTGTCGGGCATCCAGACCAAGAAGGTGCTGATCTCGGTTTACACCCTTGCCGGGCTGATCGCCGCTTTCGCTGCCTGGGTCTCCATCGGCCGCAACGGCTCGATCTCGCCGTCCGCCGCCGTCACCGACTACAATCTGCAGGCGATCACCGCGACGGTGATCGGCGGCATTTCCCTCTTCGGCGGGCGCGGCTCGATCCTGGGCACGCTGTTCGGCGCGATGATCGTCGGCGTCGTTTCGATGGGCCTCAACATGCTGGGCGCCGATCCGCAATGGAAAGTGCTGCTTACCGGTGTGCTGATTATCGGCGCCGTGGCAATCGACCAGTGGATCAGAAAGGTTTCGGTGTAACCATGACCCAGGAGCCCATCCTCACCGCGCGCGGCCTCGTCAAGCGCTATGGCCGCGTCACCGCACTGAATAGCTGCGACTTCGATCTCTATCCGGGAGAAATCCTGGCCGTGATCGGCGACAATGGCGCAGGCAAGTCGACGCTGATCAAGGCGATCTCGGGCGCCGTGGTTCCGGACGAGGGGATCATCGAGTTGGACGGCAAGCAGGTGCTCTTCAAGTCGCCCATCGAGGCCCGCGAGGCCGGCATCGAAACCGTATACCAGAACCTGGCGCTATCGCCGGCGCTGTCGATCGCCGACAACATGTTCCTCGGTCGCGAGATCCGCAAACCGGGTTTTCTGGGCGACTGGCTGCGCATGCTCGACCGGCCGGCAATGGAAAAGCGCGCCCGCGACAAGCTCACCGAACTTGGCCTGATGACCATCCAGAACATCAGCCAGGCCGTGGAAACGCTCTCGGGTGGCCAACGCCAGGGCGTGGCGGTGGCGCGCGCCGCCGCCTTCGGCTCGAAGATGGTCATCATGGATGAGCCGACGGCGGCGTTGGGCGTCAAGGAGAGCCGCCGCGTGCTCGAACTGATCCTCGACGTGAAGAAGCGCGGCCTACCGATCGTGCTGATCTCGCACAACATGCCACATGTCTTCGAGGTGGCCGACCGCATTCACATCCATCGGCTTGGCCGTCGCCTCTGTGTCATCGATCCCAAGCAATATACGATGTCCGACGCCGTCGCCTTCATGACCGGAGCGAAGCTTCCGCCGGAGGCGGCGCTGGCGGCCTGATGCATGTCGCCCAAAAGTGCGTAGCGGTTTTGGGATAACGACATGCATAAACGAGAAAGCATGTCGCCCAAAAGTGCGTAGCGGTTTTGGGATAACGACATGCACGCATCGCGGAAGCCGCCCAAACGCGACGCGCTTTAAGTTGCTAAACTGCCGCAGGGTAAGCTGCCCCGCGGCAATCTAACTCGATTGAATGTATAACAAAATATGCGCTAGCATGGGCTGGGAGGAATGGTGAAAGCCAGTATGATCATGGCAACCGCACGAGAGGCGACATGACGCACGCGATGGCATCCAAAGCTCCCATTCTCGAAACCCCAGATCCCAAGACGCTCGCTGACGAAGTCCTGAAGGCCCTCAAATACAGGGTCGGCAAGGGCACCGCAGTCGCCACGCAATACGACTGGCTCACCGCCTCGATCAAAGTCGTGCGTGACCGCATCGTCGATCACTGGATGCAGGCGACGCAAGAGGCCTACGCCCAGCAGGAAAAGCGCGTCTACTATTTGTCGCTGGAATTCCTCATTGGCCGCCTGATGCGCGACGCCTTCTCCAACCTCGGCCTGATGGACAATATGCGCGAAGCGCTGCGGTCTCTCGGCGTCGACCTCGATCTCATCGCGGCCCTCGAGCCGGATGCAGCGCTTGGCAATGGCGGTCTCGGTCGGCTCGCCGCCTGCTTCATGGAAAGCATGGCAACCGTCGACATCCCCGCGCATGGCTATGGCATTCGCTATGCCAACGGCATGTTTCGTCAGGAAATCCACGATGGCTGGCAGGTCGAACTGCCCGAGACCTGGCTCGATCACGGCAACCCCTGGGAGTTCGAGCGGCGCGAACGCTCCTTCGAGGTCGGTTTCGGCGGCGCGGTGGAATCGATCACCTCCAAGGACGGCAGGCTTGAGCGCCACGTCTGGAAGCCGATCGAACATG
Source organism: Mesorhizobium sp. M6A.T.Cr.TU.016.01.1.1 (assembly GCF_003952585.1). Lineage (NCBI taxonomy): Bacteria > Pseudomonadati > Pseudomonadota > Alphaproteobacteria > Hyphomicrobiales > Phyllobacteriaceae > Mesorhizobium > Mesorhizobium sp. M6A.T.Cr.TU.016.01.1.1. The sequence continues at coordinate 450,483 of NZ_CP034452.1, read as the reverse complement.
TTCTGGCGGTTGCCTACGATACGCCGGTGGTCGGTTGGCGGGCCAACCGCGTCAACACGCTGCGGCTCTGGTCCGGCATGCCGATCGATCCGATCCTGCTCGACAAGTTCAACGCCGGCGACCACATCGGTGCGCTCGCCGAAAGCAACAAGGCCGATGCTTTGTCGCGCGTCCTTTACCCCGCCGATTCCCACAAGGCTGGTCAGGAGCTGCGGCTAAGACAGGAGTATTTCTTTTCGACCGCATCGTTGCAGGACATCATCCAGCGTCATCTCAGCCAGTATGGCGACCTGCAGTCGCTGCCCGACAAGGCGGCGATCCATCTGAACGACACTCATCCGGCCATCGCGGTGCCCGAGCTGATGCGCCTGCTGATGGATGTCCACGGCATGGATTTCGACCAGGCCTGGAGCATCACCAAGCGCACCTTCGGCTATACCAACCACACGCTGCTTCCCGAAGCGCTCGAAAGCTGGCCGGTGCCGCTGTTCGAGCGGCTTTTGCCGCGCCATATGCAGATCGTCTACGCCATCAACGCTGAAGTGCTGTTGGAGGCGCGCGCCTCCGATCAGTTCTCGGACGAGCAGATCGGTCGCATCTCGCTGATCCAGGAAAACGGCGACCGCCGGGTGCGCATGGGCAATCTGGCCTTTGTCGGCTCGCACTCGATCAACGGCGTCTCTGCCCTTCACACCGAGCTGATGAAGGAAACGGTGTTTGCCGACCTTCACAAGCTCTACCCCGACCGCATCAACAACAAGACCAACGGCATCACGCCGCGGCGGTGGCTGATCCAATGCAATCCCGGTCTTACCGCGCTTACCCGCGAGGCGATCGGCGACCGCTTCCTCGACGACATCGACGCGATCAAGGAGCTCGATGCCTTTGCCGACGACGCCGCCTTCCGTGACAAGTTCGCGGCCGTCAAGCGGGCGAACAAGGTCAGGCTGGCCAATCTCGTCGCCGACCGCCTCGGCATCAAGGTCGATCCCTCGGCGCTGTTCGACATCCAGATCAAGCGCATCCACGAATACAAGCGCCAGCTCCTGAACATCCTCGAAGCGGTCGCGCTCTACGACCAGATCCGCTCCCATCCGGAGCGCGACTGGATGCCCCGCGTCAAGTTCTTCGGCGGCAAGGCGGCGCCCAGCTATCACAACGCCAAGCTGATCATCAAACTCGCCAACGACGTCGCCAAGGTCATCAATCGCGACCCGGCCGTTCGCGGCTTGCTGAAAGTGGTGTTCGTGCCGAATTACAATGTCAGCCTGGCCGAGATCATGATGCCGGCCGCCGACCTTTCGGAGCAGATATCGACCGCCGGGATGGAAGCCTCCGGCACCGGCAACATGAAATTCGCGCTGAACGGTGCGCTGACCATCGGCACGCTGGACGGCGCCAATGTCGAGATCAAGGAATGCGTCGGCGACGACAACATCTTCATTTTCGGCCTGACCACTGAGCAGGTCGCCGAGCGGCGCAGCAACGGCTACGATCCGCGATCCGTGATCGAAGCCTCTCCCGAACTGGCGCAGGCGGTGGCTGCCGTTTCGTCGGGCGTCTTTTCGCCTGACGATCCGGAACGCTATCGCGACCTGATGAACGGCCTCTATCAGAGCGACTGGTTCATGGTCGCAGCGGATTTCGATGCCTACGCCGCCACCCAGCGCGACGTCGACGCCGTCTGGCGCAACAGCCCGGATTGGCACGCCAAGGCAATCCGCAATGTCGCCCGCGTCGGCTGGTTCTCATCCGACCGCACGATCCGCCAATATGCGAAAGAAATCTGGAACGTGCCCGTCTGATATGATTGCATGAGGCCACGAACAACGTGGTCCCCGGGGAGGGTCACTGCCTGATGAGGAAGCCGCGCGCGACCGCTGCGACAAGCGGGCCGGATGGACTGGCGTCAGCCGGTGATGTCGCGGCGATTGTCGCCGGCACGCATGGTGATCCTTTCGCTGTCCTCGGTGTGCACGAGGTTGACAAGGGCTTTGTCGCCCGCTGCTTCGTCCCTCATGCCGAGCTCGTCACTGCCTATACGCTGACCGGCAAGAAAGCGGGCGAACTCTCCAGGCGCGACGAAGGCGGCTTCTTCGAGGGCAGGCTGTCGCTCAAAAAGCGACAGCCCCTGCGCTATCATGCGCGCAATGCCGGTGGCGACTGGTGGCTGACCGATCCCTATTCATTCGGTCCGGTGCTTGGTCCGCTGGACGACTATTATATCGCCGAGGGTTCGCATCTCAGGCTGTTCGACAAGCTCGGCGCGCATCTCATCGACCACGAGGGTGCGTCCGGCGTGCATTTCGCCGTCTGGGCGCCCAATGCCAGGCGTGTGTCGGTGGTCGGCGACTTCAACGAATGGGACGGCCGCAGGCATACGATGCGCGTCCGCCGCGACACCGGCATCTGGGAGTTGTTCATTCCCGACATCGGCGCCGGCCGGCCCTACAAATACGAGATCATCGGACCCGATGGCGTGAGGCTGCCGCTGAAGGCCGATCCGTTCGCCTTCAAATCCGAACTGCGCCCGGCCACCGCTTCGGTGACGGCGCTTCCGCCGGCGCATCAATGGGGTGACGAGGCGCACCGCAATTTCTGGCGCAACACCGACCCCAGGCGCGAGGCGGTGTCGATCTATGAGGTCCATGCCGGCTCCTGGCAGCTTCACGACGACGGCAGCTTCCTGTCGTGGGACGAACTCGCCGAAAGGCTGATCCCCTACGTCGTCGACACGGGTTTCACCCATATCGAATTCATGCCGATCTCCGAACATCCCTATGACCCGTCCTGGGGCTACCAGACGACAGGCCTCTACGCGCCGTCGGCCCGCTTCGGCGATCCGGACGGTTTTGCCCGCTTCGTCGACGGCGCCCACCGCGCCGGCGTCGGCGTCATCCTCGACTGGGTGCCGGCACATTTCCCGGTGGACGCGCATGGCCTGGCCAATTTCGACGGCACCGCGCTCTATGAGCATGCCGACCCGCGCAAGGGCTTCCATCCCGACTGGAACACGGCGATCTACAATTTCGGCCGGCGCGAGGTCGTCTCGTTCCTCGTCAACAATGCGCTGTTTTGGGCCGAGAAATACCACGTCGACGGTTTGCGGGTCGATGCCGTCGCCTCGATGCTCTACCTCGATTATTCACGCAAGGCCGGCGAATGGATTCCCAACGAAAAGGGCGGGCGCGAGAACCTCGAGGCGGTCAGCTTCCTCCAGAGGATGAACAAGGAGGTCTATGGCCATCATCCGGGAGTGATGACGATTGCCGAGGAATCGACCTCATGGCCAAAGGTCTCGCAGCCGGTGCATGAGGGCGGACTGGGTTTCGGCTTCAAGTGGAACATGGGCTTCATGCACGACACGCTGGAGTATTTTTCCAAGGAGCCGATTTTTCGCAAGCATCACCACAACGATATCACCTTCGGCCTGGTCTACGCCTTCTCAGAGAATTTCGTGCTGCCGCTCTCCCATGACGAGGTCGTGCACGGCAAGGGCACGCTGCTCGGCAAGATGGCCGGCGACGACTGGCAGAAATTCGCAACGCTGCGCGCCTACTACGCCTTCATGTGGGGCTACCCCGGCAAGAAGCTGTTGTTCATGGGACAGGAATTCGCCCAGCGCCGCGAGTGGAGCGAGGCGCGCGCGCTCGACTGGAACTTGCTCGATTTCCGGCTCCACCGCGGCGTCCGGCAAACGGTGCGCGATCTCAACTATCTTTACCGTTCGCGCCCGGCGCTGCATGCGCGCGACTGCGAGCCGGAGGGCTTTTCCTGGCTGATCGTCGACGACAGCGCGAACTCCGTCTTTGCCTGGCTGCGTAGCGCGCCGGGCGGAAATCCGGTCGCCGTCATCTCCAATTTCACGCCCGTGCCACGCGACAATTATCGCGTGCCGTTGCCGACGGCCGGAAAATGGCGCGAGATCATCAATACGGACGCCGCCGACTATGGCGGTTCCGGCAAGGGCAATGGCGGCGCCGTCGAGGCTCGGGCGGAAGGAGGAAGCATCTCGGCGACGATGCTGTTACCGCCGCTGTCAACGATCATGCTCGAATTTGCTTCGGAATGAGCGATGTCTCGCAGCGCGTAACTTGGGAGGATAAAATGGCAGAGATAAAACGAACCCAGCCGCTGGCGCGCGATGCCATGGCTTATGTGCTGGCCGGCGGCCGCGGCAGCCGCCTCAGGGAGTTGACCGACCGACGCGCCAAGCCGGCGGTCTATTTCGGCGGCAAGACGCGCATCATCGATTTTGCGCTCTCCAACGCGCTCAATTCCGGCATTCGCCGCCTCGGCGTCGCCACGCAATACAAGGCGCATTCGCTGATCCGCCACCTGCAGCGCGGCTGGAACTTCCTGCGGCCCGAGCGCAACGAGAGCTTCGACATTCTGCCGGCCAGCCAACGCGTGTCGGAAACGCAATGGTATGAGGGCACGGCCGATGCCGTGTACCAGAACATCGACATCATCGAGGCCTACGGGCCCGAATACATGGTCATCCTGGCCGGCGATCACATCTACAAGATGGACTACGAGCTGATGCTTCGCCAGCACGTCGAAGCCGGTGCCGATGTCACCGTCGGCTGCCTCGAAGTGCCGCGCATTGAGGCGACGGGCTTTGGTGTCATGCATGTCGATGCCAAGGACACCATCATCTCCTTCATCGAGAAGCCCGCCGATCCGCCCGGGATTCCCGACAAGCCGGACTTCGCCCTGGCCTCGATGGGCATCTATGTGTTCAAGACCAAGTTCCTGATGGAGCAACTGCGCCGCGACGCGGCCGAACCGGGCTCAAGCCGAGACTTCGGCAAGGACATCATCCCCTATGTCGTCGAGCATGGGAAGGCGATCGCCCATCGCTTCGCCAAATCCTGCGTGCGCTCCACCGCCGAGAACGAAGCCTACTGGCGCGATGTCGGCACGGTCGACGCCTATTGGGAAGCCAATATCGACCTGACCGACATCACGCCGGAGCTCGACCTCTACGATCGCGACTGGCCGATCTGGACCTATGCCGAGCTGAAACCGCCGGCAAAGTTCGTGCATGACGAGGATGGCCGTCGCGGCTCGGCCGTGTCGTCGCTCGTCTCGGGCGATTGCATCGTCTCAGGCGCGTCACTGAAGCGAAGCCTGATCTTCACCGGCGCGCGCATCAATTCCTATTCGACGCTCGAGGACGTCGTCATGCTGCCCGACTGCCATGTCGGCCGGAACGCAAGGTTGAAGCGCGTGGTGATCGATCATGGCGTAAGGATACCGGAGGGGCTCGTGGTCGGCGAGGATCCGGTTCTCGACGCCAAGCGCTTCCGCGTTTCCGAAAAGGGCATCTGCCTCGTCACGCAGGTCATGATCGACAAACTGGGGTTGTAGTGGATGCAGGTTCTGTCGGTCACGCCCGAAATATACCCTCTGATCAAGACTGGCGGGCTTGCCGACGTGACCGGCGCGTTGCCCATCGCGCTCGCCGGCAACGGCGTGACGATGCGCACGCTCGTTCCCGGCTATCCCCAGATCATGGATGCCTTCAAGAAGAAAAAGGCCGTTCACCAATACTCGCAGCTGCAGGGCGGCAAAGCTTCGGTCCATGCTGTGGAGATTTCAGGGCTCGATCTTTTCGTGCTCGACGCGCCGCATCTGTTCGATCGTCCCGGCGGTCCCTATGGCAATGCCACCGGCGCCGACTGGCCGGATAATTGGCGGCGTTTCGCGGCCCTGAGCCAGGTTGGCGGCGACATCGCCGGCGGCGCCATCTCGGGCTACCAGCCGGACATCGTCCACGCCCATGACTGGCAATCGGCGATGACGCTGGCCTATATGCGCTACGGCAAGGCGGTCGGAACGCCGTCGATGATCACCGTCCACAACCTCGCTTTCCAGGGCCGGTTCGGCGCCGGCATCTTTGGCGAGCTTGGCTTGCCGGCGTCGGCCATGGCGCTCGACGGCGTCGAATATTATGGCGGCGTCGGCTTCCTCAAGGCCGGCCTCCAGGCCGCCTGGGCCATCACCACGGTCAGCCCGACCTATGCCCAGGAAATCCGCTCGCCGGAATTCGGCATGGGCCTCGATGGCCTCGTCAACATGCGGTCTGTCGATCTCTACGGGATCGTTAACGGCATCGATACCGAGATATGGGATCCGGCCACCGACAAGCATCTGGTATCCAATTACACGGCCAAGACTTTGAAGGCGCGGCACCCCAACCGGACCGCCGTCGAGGATCGTTTCGACCTCAACCGCGACGACAGTCCGATCGTCTGTGTCATCAGCCGGCTCACTTGGCAGAAGGGCATGGATATATTGGCGGCGGTCGTTGACGGGATCATTGCGAGGGGTGCGCGCCTGGCGATCCTCGGATCCGGCGACGCCGGCCTCGAAGGTGCGCTGCTGGCCGCCGCCGCCCGCCACCGCGGTCGCATCGGCGTCGTCATCGGTTACGACGAGGGCCTTTCCCACACCATGCAGGGCGGCTGTGACGCCATCGTCATCCCGTCGCGCTTCGAGCCTTGCGGACTGACGCAGCTTTATGGCCTGCGCTATGGCTGCGTGCCGGTCGTCGCCCGCACCGGCGGCCTCGCTGACACGATCATCGATGCCAATGAAGCGTCCGTTTCGGCAGGCGTCGCGACCGGCTTCCAGTTCGCGCCCGCCGATGCCGGCGCCTTGCTGCACGCCATCCGCCGGCTGGTCGAAGCGCACGCCAACCCCACGGTCTGGACGTCGATGCAGCGGCAAGGCATGAAGGCCGACGTGTCGTGGGACAAAAGCGCGGAAAAATATGTTGAGCTCTATCGCTTGCTGCTTTCGAAAAGGGTTGCCTGAAGCATGACACAAACCGTCCCCACCAAACCCTATCTCGACCAGAAGCCCGGCACCTCCGGGCTGCGCAAGAAGGTGCCGGTGTTCCAGCAGGGGCACTATGCAGAGAACTTCATCCAGTCGATCTTCGATGCGCTGGATGGATTCAAGGGCAAGACCCTGGTGATCGGCGGCGACGGCCGCTTCTACAACCGCGAGGTCATCCAGAAGGCCATCGCCATGGCGGCGGCAAACGGCTTCGGCAAGGTGATGGTCGGGCAGGGCGGTATCCTGTCGACGCCGGCAGCTTCCAACGTCATCCGCAAATACAAGACTTTCGGCGGCATCATCTTGTCGGCCAGCCACAATCCGGGCGGCCCGCATGAGGATTTCGGCATCAAATACAATGCCGGCAATGGCGGCCCGGCGCCGGAAAAGCTGACCGACGCGATCTTCGCCAAGACCAAGGTGATCTCCAGCTTCAAGATCGCCGACATCGAAACCGTCGACATCGACACAATCGGTACCGTCGAGGCGGGCGGCATGACGGTCGAGGTGATCGACCCGGTCGCCGACTATGCCGAGTTGATGGAAAGCCTGTTCGATTTCGATGCCTTGCGCGCGTTGTTCAAATCGGGTTTCCGCATGCGCTTCGACGCCATGCATGCCGTGACGGGTCCCTACGCCAAGGAGATCCTGGAAAACCGTCTCGGCGCGCCGAACGGCACTGCCCGTAACTTCATTCCCCTGCCGGATTTTGGCGGCCACCATCCCGATCCCAATCTGGTTCACGCCAAACACCTCTATGACGAGATGATGGGACCGGATGCGCCGGATTTCGGCGCCGCTTCCGACGGCGACGGCGACCGCAACCTGATCATCGGCAAGGGTATTTTCGTCACCCCGTCGGATTCCGTGGCCATGCTCGCCGCCAACGCCCATCTGGCGCCGGGGTATAAGGCCGGCCTGAAAGGCATCGCCCGCTCGATGCCGACCAGCGGTGCGGCCGACCGCGTCGCTGAAAAGCTCGGCATCGGCATCTACGAAACGCCGACCGGTTGGAAATTCTTCGGCAACCTTCTCGACGCCGGCATGGCGACGATCTGCGGCGAGGAAAGTGCCGGAACCGGCTCCAACCATGTCCGCGAAAAGGACGGGCTGTGGGCCGTGCTTTTGTGGCTCAATATCCTTGCTGCCCGCGGCGAAAGCGCCAAGCAGATCGTCACCGAGCACTGGGCGACCTATGGCCGCAACTACTATTCGCGCCATGACTATGAAGAGGTCGAGACCGACCGCGCCGACGCGCTGGTCGACGAATTGCGCGCCAAGCTCGCTTCGTTGCCCGGCACCAGCGTGCGCGGCATGAAGATCGCCAGCGCCGACGATTTCGCCTACCACGATCCGGTCGATGGCTCGATAGCCAAGAACCAGGGGATCAGGGTGCTGTTCGAAGGCGGATCGCGCGTCGTCTTCCGTCTCTCCGGCACCGGCACCTCGGGGGCGACGCTGCGCGTCTATATCGAGCGCTACGAGCCCGACAAGTCTAGGCACGATCTTGACACCCAGGAGGCGCTTGCCGATCTGATTGCGGCAGCCGATGATATCGCCGGGATTCGCGGCCATACCGGCCGCGTCAAGCCGAGCGTCATCACCTGATGCCATCTGGAATGCCGGCCGGTTATCGGCCGCGATTTGGCGGACTTGTCGGGCAAGGCGGCATTCGTTTTGCCGCATGGTCGTCTGCGGCCAGCCGGCTCTGGGTCTCGATCTTTGACGAACGGGGAAACCGCGAGATCGACCGGCTCGAACTCCGGTCGGAAGGCGAGGGCGTTCACGCGCTTTTCGTTGCCGGCCTCGCTGCCGGCACCCGATACGGCTTTCGCGCCGATGGCGACTATGCGCCCGAGCGAGGGCTCTGGTTTGATCCCGACAAGCTGCTGGTCGACCCCTATGCCGTCGAGATCGACAGGCCGTATGTCTATGACGACCGGCTCACCGCTCGCCGGGGCGAGGGGACCGACACCGCCCCGCTGCTGTCGAAGGCGATTGCCGGCGCCTTGGCAGAGCCGCTGGCTGCTCTGCCGCCGCTGTTCCAGCCCGGTGGACTGGTCTACGAGGTGCCGGTGCGAGCCTTCACCATGTTGCATCCGGACATCCCGAAGCAGCAGCGCGGCACGATTGCCGCCCTTGCCCATCCGGCCGTCGTCGAGCACTTGAAAAAACTCGGGGTCCGCGCAGTCGAATTGATGCCGGTGACGGCGTCGATCGACGAACGACATCTGCCGCCACTCGGGCTCCGCAACGCCTGGGGCTACAATCCCGTGACCTTCATGGCGCTCGATCCGCGCCTCGCGCCCGGCGGTCTCGCGGAATTGCGGCAGACGGTCGCCGCACTGCGTGAGGCCGGCATCGGTCTTATCCTCGACTTGGTCTTCAACCACACCGGCGAAAGCGACAGGTTTGGACCGACGCTGTCGCTGCGGGGCCTCGACAGCCGCGCCTACTACCGGCATTGGCCGGACGGCAGCCTGGTCAACGACACCGGCACCGGCAATACGGTCGCTTGCGATCATCCGGTCGTCCAGGAAATGGTCCTCGACACACTTCGTCATTTTGTCCGCCATGCCGGCGTCGACGGTTTCCGTTTCGATCTGGCGCCCATTCTAGGGCGGGTCGAGGGCGTTTTCGACACCGATGCGCCGTTGCTGAGAGCTGTTCGGAACGACCCGGTTCTTGGCGACAGGGTGCTGATCGCCGAGCCTTGGGATATCGGGCCGGACGGCTATCAGCTCGGCAACTTTCCGCCGCCTTTCCTCGAGTGGAACGACAGATATCGCGACGATATCCGCCGCTTCTGGCGTGGCGATCGCGGCATGGTCGGCGCGCTGGCGACGCGGCTCGCCGGCTCGTCCGATGTCTTTGCCAAAGCGGGAGAGCGCACGAGCCACAGCGTCAACTTCATCGCCGCGCATGACGGCATGACGCTGGCCGATATCGTTGCCTACGAGCACAAGCATAACGAGGCCAATGGCGAGCAGAACAGAGATGGCCACAACGAGAACCTGTCATGGAATAATGGCGTCGAGGGCGAAACCGGCGACCTCGCGATTGCGAAGGCTCGCCTCGCTGATCAATGCGCGCTGCTGGCGACGCTGTTTGCTTCGCGTGGAACGATCATGCTGACCGCCGGTGACGAATTCGGCCGCACGCAAAAGGGCAACAACAACGCCTATGCGCAGGACAACGAAATCACCTGGCTCGACTGGGCCGGCCGTGACCAGACGCTGGAGCATTATGCCTCTGGACTTGCCGCGATGCGTCGCGCCGCGCCGGCACTTTCCGACACGCGCTTCCTGACCGGAGAGCTGCGGCCCGCGTCGGAAGTACCGGATGTTGCCTGGCTGACCGAGACCGGGGCGCCAGTCGATGAGAGAAGCTGGCAGAACCCTGAGCGGCATCGCCTGGCCATGGTGCTCGGCGGCACTGGCGACGGGGGCTGCCGTCTTGCGGTCGTCGTCAATGGCGATCGTCGGGCCTGTATGTTCACGCTACCGGAGCGCGAGGGATTTTTCTGGGGCCCGGCCATGGAAACATCGGCTGGCGCTTTCGACATCTCGCGGCCGGTGCCTGGGCGAACGGTCGTTTTCATGATCGAGAAGGTCGGGCCGGCCCGCATCGAGGAGAACCCATGATGGCTGATGACAATGCCGAGTGGTGGCGCGGCTGCGTCATCTATCAGATCTATCCGCGCTCCTTCCAGGACACGACGGGGGACGGCGGCGGCGATCTGCGTGGCATTGCCTCAAGGCTGGCTCACGTTGCATCGCTTGGCGTCGACGTTATCTGGCTGTCGCCCTTCTTCAAATCCCCGATGGCCGATATGGGCTACGACGTGTCCGACTATACAGCCGTCGATCCGATGTTCGGCACATCGGAGGAATTCGACGCCGTGGTCGCCGAGGCGCACCGTCTCGGCCTGAAAGTCATCATCGACCAGGTCCTGTCGCATTCGTCCGATCGGAATGAATGGTTCGTCGAAAGCCGCTCAAGCCGCGATAACCCCAAGGCCGACTGGTATGTCTGGGCCGATCCGAGGCCTGACGGCACCGCGCCCAACAACTGGCTGTCTGTCTTCGGCGGCCCCGCCTGGGAGTGGGATGCGACCCGCAGGCAATATTACATGCACAATTTCCTCGCCTCGCAGCCGGACCTGAATTTCCACAATCCGGAGGTTCAGGACGCCTTGCTGGAGACGGTACGGTTCTGGCTGAAGCGCGGCGTCGACGGTTTCCGGCTGGATACGGTCAACTACTACGTCCATGACCGCTGGCTGCGCAGCAATCCGCCACTGGCATCGAGCGTCGCCGGCATCAATACCGAAGCCAATCCCTATCTCTATCAGGAGCATCTGTTTGACAAGACGCAGCCTGAAAACCTCGCTTTCCTCAGGCGTTTTCGGGCGCTGCTCGACGAATATCACGGCCGCGCCGCCGTCGGTGAGGTCGGCGACGAGGACCGTTCGTTGCAGACGCTCGCCGCCTACACCGCCGGCGGCGACAAGCTCGACATGTGCTACACTTTCGACCTGCTCGGTCCGCAATTCTCGGCAGCACACGTACGTGGCTGCGTCGAGGCCTTCGAGCGCGCAGTGTCCGACGGCTGGGTCTGCTGGGCGTTTTCCAACCACGACGTCGTTCGCCACGTGACGCGCTGGACAAAGCCCGGCGGCGATCTGGAGGCGGTGGCAAAATTCTCGATCGCGCTGCTGTCATGCCTGCGTGGATCGATCTGCCTCTATCAGGGTGAGGAGCTTGGGTTGGAGGAGGCGAAACTGGCGTTCGAGGATCTGCGCGACCCCTACGGCATCCGCTTCTGGCCCGGGTTCAAGGGCAGGGATGGATGCCGCACGCCGATGGTCTGGGAGAAAGGCGCCGAGAATGCCGGTTTTTCCACCGGCAGGCCGTGGCTTCCGGTGCCGGATAGCCATCGCGCCCGCGCGGTTGATGTCCAAAACGGCGAGGAGAAGTCGGTTCTAGCCAGCTACCGGGCGATGCTCGCCTTGCGCAAGCAGCATGTGGCCCTGGTACAGGGCTCGATCCGGTTTCTCGATGCAGAGGGTGATGTCCTTGCCTTCATTCGTGAAGGCGGCGGCGAGAAGCTGCTCTGCGTCTTCAATTTCGCAGACGAGCCGGCCAACTGGCCGTTGGCGCCGGATGTAGATGTTGCAGAGACAATCGATCTTGGCGGCACTGGGGCCGCCTTGCAGAGCAAAATTCTGTCGCTGCCGCCGCTGGGCTGCTTCCTCGGGCGAGCCGGCTGACCTTCCTACCTGGCCGTCATTGAACGAGCACGGAGCGCCCGCAAGTCGCGCCCAAGACCCGGACATCGGCCTCGCCGACACGCACGCCCAGTGCCGCAAGCACGTTATAAACCAATTCGTCGACAGGTGCAGTCACACCGTTCAGCAGCGCCACAACTGCTGGCTTCACCGTTCCAAGCAGCGCGGTTACATCAAGCCCGAGGCCCAGCGCACTGACCGAAAGCGACAAATTGTTGACCAGCGACGTGGTAAGAGATTGCGTCAGGTTTTTCGTGGAAGCGGTCTTTATCGTCTTGTTTGCGATTTCGGTGCTGTTGAAGGTCAATGCCGTCGGCTCGGTGTTGGTGATCTCGAAGGCCGCAGAGCCATTCACGCCGATCAGATTTAGGGTGAGAAACAGAAGCTTCACGCTGACCTGCGCGATTTCGGCATTTTGAAACGACTGTGGGTTGCTGAAATCGGCGAAGGCGGACGGGCTGTTGTCGGCATCGCTGGCGCCAAGGTGCAGCGATGCTAGGCTCGGCCGTGCGGCAATGGAAACCTTCAAACTGTCGGGATGCCCCGTCGGGCAGCTGATGTCGGTCAGCTTGGCTTCGGCAGAGGCCACCTCGACATGCAGCGGCAGTTTGACGGCCAGGAGGCTGATGCCGCCACCGAGAGTCGCATTGCTGCCGCCGACCGACGCCACCAGCTTGATCCGTGTCTGCGCCGTTCGCACCACGGCGCCCTTCTCGCCAATTGTCAGCCATGGCGAGAATTGCGCAGGTTCGCCGATGGCAACGGCAAGCGTGGTGGAGACAAGCCCCGGAATCGTGGCTCCGAGATTGAGCTCGACCTGCTTCGAGCCGTTGGCCAGTGCGGCGGCGGTAGTCAGTATGCCCATGGCGCTAGCGTCGACCGAGAAACCGGCCGACTTTTGCCCGAGGCCCAGTTGGCCAATTGATCCAAGGTCGACAAGATGATTGAGCGGTATCTTGACCGTGCTGGTGGTCCTTGAGGCGATTGTCTGCAAAGCAAGCTTGCTGGTGCTGCCAACGGGTGAAACATCAGCCATGGCCGTCGCTATCTGGCCCACCGTAGCTTTCGAAGCCAGCACCTCCGAATAGCTGACACCTGTCAGCTGCAACTGAACGGCAAGTGCGTCAAAGAACGAAAGCAGGTTGACGTCGGCGGTGATCAGAGCGTTGTAGTCCATGACGCTTAGCGAAATGTTGCCGCCCAGGAGGCCGCTGAGAAGCGAGTTCAGGATGCCGCCATTGACGCTGAGAAGCCTGGACCCGACCGAAAACATCGCCTGCGGCGCTATGCTGGCAACGGCTTGGGTGCCGATCACCGGAGTCGCGATAAGCGAACTCGCGAAATAGCGGGCGGGTATCTTTTGCAGCGCGACATGGACGGCGTTGTAGGGCGTCTTGCCGGCCTCGAAGCGCTTGTCAACGCCGAGCGACGACTCTGGTGAATATCGGCCGGCGGTGACCGACACCACGGTTTTTCCGAGAGTAGGAACGATTGTCTGTCCTGCCTTCTGAACAACAATACCCGGCATTCCGTTATCGCCGAGCGTGGTCACCACCGCGGCCTCTATGTTGTTGATGTTGGAAGCCGCCGTGATCGCGGCAAGATCGACCAGTGACTGCGCCTCCCGGCGCTCCACATAGATCGAACCTTCATCGATGGCGAAGGCAGCCAGCGCCAGCGCGAACGGTGCGCACAGCGCCGTCATGACGGTGAAGTTCGCCTTCGGGTCGCCAAGCATTGAGCGAGCAACCCGGCCGATCCTCCCCAGTAAAGGTTCCGACATTCAGATGCCCCCGACCCGTATTGTCGACTTGCGTGAGATCGTGCTTCCCGGCATGGGCAGCGCCGGGAATAGATTCCAGACGGGCAGGTTGCTGGCATCGTATTGGATGGAGACCACGAACTGTTTTCCGTCGGCCGTGCTGTCTTTAGCCTGATAGGTCAGCTTGTCGGAATCGACAAAGGGATATCCACTGGCGTTGTTGTTGACGAAGCTGGTCACCAGCGCCTGGCGCTCGGTTTCGTTCAGCCCGGCAATTGCCGTGCGTGCGGCATCCGCCGCGATCTGCTGCACGGAGTTGCTTGCACCAAAATAGATACCATATGCAACCATGCCGAGCAAAAGCAGGATGAAAATGGGCGAAAGCAGTGCAAACTCGATTGCAGAGGTGCCGGAATTTTCTCTACATAGACGCCAGATTATTCTTAAGTGGAGTGTTTTTTGGCACTTTGTGGCGGCTGCCTTACTTTCTGTGCTGTTCATACCCTTTGCCCGTTGGGAGATGTGTGAGATCTATCGAAGCCCATCGTGCAATGTAACCCATGGTTGCTTAAAGGCGGCTTAAGACATTTCGACAAAGTGGAATCGACGACAGGTTTCTTGCCGGAAACGAAAATCTCGAAGTGAGAAAACGCAGCCAAGCCTATGGTTTCAATTACTGTTCTATCGGCCACGAGGTAGCTCTCGGCGCGCCTTACTTTGGGTGACCCCTAGAGCCTGTTGAAATAAAAATTCTCCACGTTACTGTCTGGCCACCAGCTGCCGGAAAGGGAACCGGCGGCGCGCTCAAAGGGGCCATCTAATCGGTTTCGGGGCGTCAACACTCAAGAGGCGTAGCTGTAGGGCCGTCTCGACAGGGAGAACTTCATGCTGAAAAATATGCTGAAGGCGACGGTATTCGCCACAACCATGACGTTGGCCGCGGGCACGTTCTACGCGCCGGCTTTCGCCGAGGTCGTCTATAACAGAGGCAGCGCCGCCGAAGTGGAGTCGGTCGACCCGCACAAGACCTCGACAGTCTACGAAGCCAATGTTTTGCGTGACCTGTTCCAGGGACTGGTCATGCAAGATCAAAAGGCGAATGTCATTCCGGGCGCCGCCGAGAGCTGGACGGTATCGGACGACGGCACCGTCTATACCTTCAAGCTGCGCAAGGACGGCGTCTGGTCGGACGGCAGCCCGGTGACGGCAGATGACTTCGTCTACTCTTTCCAGCGGCTGGAAGACCCGGCCACCGGCGCCGAATATGCCTCGATGCTCTATCCCGTGAAGAACGCCGAGGAGGTGAACACCAAGAAGGCCAAGCCCGAGGAGATGGGCGTCAAGGCAATTGACGCAAGTACCCTGGAAGTGACGCTGAAGGCGCCCACGCCCTACTTCCTCGAAATGCTGACCCACCAGGCGGCCTATCCGGTCAACAAGGCTTCCATCGAAAAGCTTGGCGCAGATTGGATCAAGCCGGGCAACCTGGTCTCCAACGGCGCCTTTACGCTGGCGGAGTGGGTTCCCAACGACCACATCAAACTGGTCAAGAATCCGAAATTCTGGGATGCTGCGACCGTCAAGATCGATACCGTCAATGTTATCCCGACCGAAGACCGCTCGTCGGCGATGAAGCGCTTCGAGGCCGGCGAACTCGACAGCTACGACGATCTCCCGACCGAACAGCTCGCCGATCTCAAGGCCAAGTTTGGCGATCAAATCCGCGTCGGGCCGTATCTCGGCACCTACTATTATGCGATCAAGACCGACAAGGCCCCATGGGATAATGTCGAGCTGCGCAACGCCATCTCCATGGCAATCGACCGCGACTTCATTGCCGAAAAGGTCTGGCAGAACTCGATGCTGCCCGGTTATTCGATGGTGCCTCCGGGCATCGAGGGTTACACGCCGGCAATGGCCAAGTATGCTGAGATGTCGCAAATCGACCGCGAGGACGAAGCCAAGAAGGTGCTTGAGAAGCTTGGCTACACGCCCGAGAATCCGCTGAAGATGGAAATCCGCTACAACACTTCGGAAAACCACAAGAACACCGCGGTCGCCATCCAGGAACAGTTGAAGCCGCTCGGCATCGAAATCACGTTGCTCAACACCGACACCAAGACCCACTACTCCTTCCTGGAGCAGAAGGGCGACTATGACGTCGCGCGTGCCGCCTGGATTGCGGACTACAAGGATCCGGAAACCTTCCTCGGCATCACCCGCAAGGCCAGTGGCAACAACTATTCGGTCTACAATAGCCCGAAATACGAGGAGGCCATGGACAAGGCGGCAGCCGCCGGCGGCAAGCCCGAAGAGCGCATGAAGGAACTCGCCAAGGCCGAGCGCATCCTCGTCGATGAGGTCGGCAACATCCCGCTTCTCTACTATAGTTATCACGATATCGTTTCTCCGAAGCTTCATGGCTTCGAGGACAACGTCATGGACGTGCATCCGTCGCGCTTCATCTCCAAGGACTGATTTTCCTTGGCCGAACTGCCGCTCTTTTGCAGCGCCGCGCGTCCTTCGGAACGCGCAAAGGACGCTGTAACGCTTTGATTTTGCGCATGGCCCCTTCCGAACCTTCGGTTCGGTTCGGGGTCTTGAGTTAGGGCGGCGGTTCCGGTTTGCTAGCAAAGCGGGGAACCGATGCTGCGTTACGTATTTCGGCGGCTCCTGACCGCCATTCCGACGCTGTTCGTCATCGTGACGATGGCGTTCTTCCTGATACGCGTCGCGCCGGGCGGGCCATTCAATCAGGAGCGGGGCCTGAGTCCGGAGATCAAGGCCAATCTTGAAGCGCAGTTTGGCCTGAACGATCCGCTCTGGCTGCAATATGTCCACTATCTCGGCAATCTGCTGCGCGGCAATTTCGGGCCGAGCTACAACATGCCGGATTTCACCGTCACCGAATTGTTTGCCAAGGGGCTGCCCATTTCGATTCAGATCGGCGCCTCGGCCCTGATCCTGGCGCTGCTGCTCGGCAGTCTCCTCGGCACCATTGCCGCGCTCAATCAGAACAAGCTTGCCGACTATTCGGTGATTGCGCTGGCTGCCGCTGGCAGCACTATCCCGACCTTCGTCATCGCACCAGTGATCCAGCTTTTGTTCGGTCTGACCTGGAAGCTGCTGCCGATCGGCGGCTGGGGGGATGGCGCTCTCCTCAACAAGGTCGGGCCTGTGCTGACCCTCGCTTTGCCGCAGATCGCCATCGTCGCCCGCCTGATGCGCGGCTCGATGATCGAATCGTTGCGCTCGCACCACATCCGCACCGCACGCGCGCTCGGTCTGTCGGACTGGTCGGTGGTCGTCAAGCATGCGCTGCGCGGCGCCATTCTGCCGATCGTCTCCTTCACCGGCCCGGCGGCGGCGGCATTGCTCACCGGCTCGATCATCGTCGAGACGATTTTCGCCGTTCCCGGCATCGGCCGCTATTTCGTCGAGGCTGCGCTCAACCGCGACTACACGCTGGTCATGGGCACCGTGGTGGTCATCGCTCTGTTCACCATCGTCTTCAACCTGATCGTCGACATCATGTACGCCTTCGTCGATCCGAGAGTGCGCTATGACTGACATCGCAGCCACCGTTCCGGCCGTCGTCGGCCGCTCCCTGTGGGCCGATGCCTGGGCGCGCCTCAAGGCCAATCGCGCCGCCATGTTCAGCCTGTATTATCTTGCCTTCATCGCGCTCCTCAGCGTGTTCGGGCCCTCTTTGGTGCCGCATCGATACACCACCATCTACGCCGACTATGTGCGCACGCCGCCGAGCTTCTCGGCCTATCCGAAGGCCGACAAGATCGAAACGGCGCTCAATGAGGCGATCAAGCGTATGCGTGTCGACATCAAGGAGTGGCGGCAGGAAGACAATCGCATCTTCGTCACCGTCACATCTTCCAAGCCGATCGACGACCGCAATGTCCGCTACCTCGACCGTTCCGATGCCTTCGACAACACGAAGATCGAGAGCAAATCGCCTGACGGCCTTGAAGCGGTGATGAGCGCTTCGATCAGGCAGCAGTATTTCCTGTTCGGCACCGACAATACCGGCCGCGATCTCCTGTCGCGGACGCTGATGGCCGGGCGCATCTCGCTGGCCATCGGCCTGCTCGCCGGGGTCGTCGCCGGCGTCATCGGCGTGCTCTATGGCGCTACTGCCGGCCTTGCCGGCGGCAAGGTCGACGAGGTGATGATGCGCATCGTCGATGTGCTTTATTCGCTGCCGTTCATCTTCTTCGTCATCATGCTGGTGGTCTTCTTCGGCCGGAACTTCGTGCTGATGTTCCTTGCGGTCGGCGCCGTGCTCTGGCTCGACATGGCGCGCATCGTGCGCGGTCAGGCGCTGTCGATCCGGCGGCAGGAATATGTCCAGGCGGCGGAGGCGATGGGCATCGGCCAGCGCGGCATCCTGATCCGCCACGTCATTCCCAACCTGCTTGGCCCAGTGGTCATCTACATGACGCTGCTGGTGCCGCATGTCATCATCCTGGAGAGTTTCCTGTCCTTCCTCGGGCTTGGCGTGCAGGAACCGATGACCAGCTGGGGCGTACTGATCTCGACCGGCGCCAAGAACATCGGCACCGCCAACTGGCTGCTCTTGTTCCCTGCCTTCTTTCTCGTCTCGACGCTGTTCGCGCTGAACTTCGTTGGCGACGGCCTGCGCGATGCGCTCGACCCTAGGGATCGTTGAGATGGACGCTTCCGAAACGATCCTCAACGTTAAAGACCTTCGCGTCCGCTTTCGAACGCTCGACGGCGTGGTCGAGGCGGTCAAGGGCATCAACATCCACGTCAATGCAGGCGAAACCGTCGCCGTGGTCGGTGAATCCGGGTCCGGCAAGAGCCAGACGATGATGGCAGCGATGAGCCTGCTGGCCTCGAACGGCGAGGCGACAGGCGTCGTCGACTATCGCGGCCGCAACCTTTTAACCCTAAGCAAGCCCGAGTTGAACAAGGTCCGCGGCCGCAAGATCAGCATGATCTTCCAGGAGCCGATGACCTCGCTCGATCCGCTCTATTCGATCGGCAATCAGCTGATCGAACCGATCCGCCGGCATCGCGGGCTTAGTGCGGCGCAAGCACGCGAAGAGGCGCTCAAGCTCTTGCGGCTGGTTCATATTCCCGATCCCGAACGGCGGATGAAATCCTACCCGCATGAAATGTCGGGTGGCCAGCGACAGCGGGTCATGATCGCCATGGCGCTGGCCAACGATCCCGACATACTGATCGCAGACGAACCGACGACGGCGCTCGACGTGACGATCCAGGCGCAGATCCTCATGCTGCTCGCCGAGCTGCAGCGCAAGCTCGGCATGGCGATCGTCTTCATCACCCATGATCTCGGCATCGTCCGGCGCTTTGCCGACCGCGTCTACGTCATGCGCTACGGCGAAGTCGTCGAGGAGGGCGAGGCGGAAGCGATCTTCGTCAACCCGCAGCATGCCTACACCAAGATGCTGCTGGCCGCCGAGCCGACCGGAACCAAAGCGCCGCCGCCGCCAAACGCGCCTGTCCTGCTCGAAGGCAGGAATGTCGAGGTGAACTTCAAGATCGGCGGCGGGTTTCTTGCCGGAGAGCCGCTGGTGCTGCGCGCGGTCGATCACATTTCGATCCGCCTTCAGCGGAACCAGACCATCGGCATCGTCGGCGAATCCGGTTCGGGAAAATCGACGCTCGGGCGGGCTTTGCTGCGGCTCCTGCCAAGTGATGGCCTCATCCGCTTTGGCGATCGCGATATCTCCTCCGCCGACCGTCAGGCCATGCGGCCGCTGCGGCGTGAATTGCAGCTCGTGTTCCAGGACCCTTTCGGTTCGCTGTCGCCGCGCATGACCGTCGGCCAGGTCATCACCGAAGGGCTTCTGGTGCATGAGCCGACCCTGTCGGGCAGGCAGCGCGATCTGCGCGCGGTCGAGGCCCTGCGCGAAGTCGGACTCGATCCGAATGCGCGCAATCGCTACCCGCACGAATTCTCCGGCGGCCAGCGCCAGCGCATTGCCATCGCGCGCGCGATGATCCTCAAGCCCAAGGTGGTCGTGCTCGACGAGCCGACCTCGGCGCTCGACCGCTCCGTCCAGAAGCAGATCGTCGAGCTGCTGCGCAAGCTGCAGGCCGACCATGAATTGTCCTATCTGTTCATCAGCCACGATCTCGCCGTCGTGCGCGCCATGGCCGACTACATCATCGTCATGAAGCAAGGCAAGATCGTCGAGGAAGGGCCGACCGAGGCGATCTTCAGCAATCCGCAAGCTACCTACACGCAGACGCTGATGGCCGCGGCCATCGACGTCACTCGGTTTCGCTTAAGCGCGTAACGCGATCAGTCAGGCCTGCAGCGGAGGGAGATTTTTTCGGGAGCAAAACAGCCAACCACTGGCCGTTCCGGGAGAAGGAGACAGTTCATTCCGGCTAGGTGATTAGTATCAAGTCTGACCACACAAACCCTGAAGAGTGGGACCCACGTGATTGACCTTTCGGGATCAACGCCCACAAAAGCATAAATGCGCAATGGGGATAAACCACGCATGCTTTGAGCTTGCATTCCAGACAGAGCACCCGCCTGATTTGCGCGACAGTTGGCTGTTGTTAACGAACATCCAGCGCAGGTCGATGTAGGAAAACGTCGCTAGTCGGGTCGAGCGCGGCAGATGCCGGCGAGAATGGTTCAGTCGAAGAAGCCCGCGTCCTCTTCCCTGAGATACTTCCTGGTTGCTTCGGCGTCGATATCGAGGCCCAGCCCCGGCGCTTCCAGCAGGTCCACCATGCTGTCCTTCACGATCTGCGACGGCAGGCCGATTACGAGGTCCTCCCACCAGGGGTCGGAGGCGCTCGGGTATTCGAAGGCGATGTAGTTGGCGGGCAAGGTGGCGCAGACATTGATCAACGCGCCGAGGCCGAGCAGGCCGTTCGCCGTGCCGTGCGGCGCCATCAGGATCGAGTGCATATGGGCGTGCTCGGCTACCCATTTGAGCTCGGCGATGCCACCGATATCGGCCGGGTCCGGACCGATGATACGGACCGCCTGCGTTTCGATCAGCTCCTTGAAATTATGGCGCAGGTAGATCTGCTCGCCGGTATGGATTGGCGTCGAGGTGGAGGTGGTCAGCTCCCGATAGGCCTGCGGATTGACCCACGGCACATAGTCGCCAGTCAGCATGTCCTCGAGCCACATCAAATTGTACTTCTCGACCGCGCGAGCAAACTTGATCGCATCGGGCAGCATCCAGCCCGGGCCGCAGTCGAGCGCCAGGCTGACCTCGTCGCCCAGCACTTCCTTCATCGCGATCACGCAGTCGAGCATGTGATTGAAACCGCGCTCGCTGATCACGCCTTGATCCATGGCACCGTGATAGCCGGCCTTCTTCTGCGTCACGCCGTAATGGAAGCCCTCAATGGTGTCCTTCATGTTGGAGTGGAACGAGATTCCTTGCTTGATCATGAAGAAGTTCTGCGGCTGCTCCATCATCCATTTGACATCAGCGGCGTAATCCTCCGGCCGGTCGCCCGTGCGTTTCTGGCGGATCGAGCCGTTGTAGACGCGCACCTTGTCGCGCACCTTGCCGCCGAGCAGCTTGTAGGCCGGCACGCCTGCGGCCTTGCCGGCAATGTCCCACAGCGCATGCTCGATAGCGCTTACCGCCGCGCCATAGGGCTTGAAAGAGCCGCGTTGGCGGATCTTCAGCATCACCCGCTCGACGTCGGTCGGGTCTTCGCCGATCAGCGCCTCGCGAAAATGCAGGACCCAGGGCTTGAGGTAGGGCTTGGTGTACTCGACCTCGCCCAGGCCATAGAGGCCCTCGTCGGTGACGACGCGAACGATGGGGTGCTTGCCGATGACGGCACAGCGGAGATCGGTGATCTTCATGGCGCAGTCCTATTTCACAGACGAGAAAGCTGTCGGCGTGAGCATCTGGCTGCTGATATTGGCAATGATCTGCCCGTCGCGCTCAGACTCGTCCCGGGCTCTGTGCCATGCCGGATCGGTGACGAAAGCCGCCCATTTCGCCTCACGCTCGGCCAGCGATTCCCAGGCGAGGAAATAGGTGAGGCGATTGCTGTTTTCGCCGATCGCCGTGGTGAAAAACCCGGCTTGGCGGATGCCATGCCTCTCCCAGATGGCCAGCGTTTGGTCGGAAAAGCGCTTGAGCAAAGCCGGCAGCCTGCCCGGCAGGCAGTCATAGATACGCAGTTCGTAGATCATGGTTTCGTCCGTTTCTTTCTTCGCCTCTCCCTTGGGAGAGGTCGACACGAATGGTCGGTCGTTGGCCCTGTGAGCCTGGGGGAATGAGGGAAAGGGGTCTGGGCTAACTCCAGGTCCGGTCCCAGCTATATTCATTGTCCCAATGCTCGGTGGATTGCCATATCCCCGTGACCCCCGGTTGCAGGTGCAGCGAGATTACCTCGTCGACTACGTCGTCAATCCCCAGGCCCGGCTTGTCCAGAACAGTGATAAAGCCGTCCTTGACGAGCGGCTTGGGAACGCCGGTGACGATATCGTCCCACCAGTCGACATCGGCGGAGTGATATTCGAGCGCCATGAAGTTTTCGGTCGCGGTCGCGACATGCGCCGCAGCCATTGCCGCGATTGGACTTTCCGCCATATGGATCGCCATGGCGACACCATGGTCCTGTGCCGCGTCGCCGATCTTCTTGGTCTCGAGGATGCCGCCGGTGGTCAGCAAGTCCGGATGGATGACCGAGATGCCTGAGTTGAGCAGCGGCTCGAAGCCTTCCTTGAGGTAGATGTCCTCACCCGTGCAGATCGGCACGGACGTAGCCTGCTGCAACTGCCGATACTGCTCGGTGTACTGCCAGGGGATCACGTCCTCGAGCCAGGCCGGTGCATATTTCTCGATCCGCCGGGCGAGACGGATGCCGTCTTGCAGCGAGATGTGGCCGACATGGTCGATGGCGAGCGGGATCTCGTATCCGATCACCTCGCGGACCTCGTGGATGTACTGCTCGAGCAGGTCGATACCCTTTTCGGTGAAATGCAGGCCCGTGAACGGGTGCTGCACGTTCTGCGCATCGTAGGCGAGATTGCGCGCCTTGCGCTCCTCGAGCGCGCCGCCACGGCCGCGTGGATTGGCGTGAAACCCTTCAAGCGCGCCGGCGGGCGCGGCCACGGCGCCCGGGACATGGGCGATCTGCATCAAACCCAGGTCCATCTTGAGGAAGGTGAAACCACGGTCCATGCGCTCCTTGAGACGCTTTCCGGTTTCGGTGCCGCTCGGTTTCTCGGCGTCGGTATCGCAATAGACGCGCACCTTGTCGCGAAACTTGCCGCCGAGCATCTGGTAGATCGGCACGCCATAGGCCTTGCCGGCGAGATCCCACAGCGCGATTTCGACCGCCGAGACGCCGCCGCCTTGCCGGCCATGGCCACCAAATTGCTTGATGCGGCGGAACAGTCGGTCAATGTCACAGGGATTCTCGCCGAGCAACCGGCTCTTCAGCATCAGCGCGTAGGTCGCGCTGGCGCCGTCGCGCACCTCACCAAGCCCCACGATTCCCTGGTTGGTGTAAATCTTGAGCAGCGCGGAGGTGAACGGCGCGCCGACGATTTCGGCAACCCGCATGTCGGTGATGCGAAGGTCGGACGGCTTGGAGTCCGTGTTCACCCGATTGAGCGCCTCGTCGGCCCCATCCGTTTTTGGCATGATCAGTCCTCGTTCTGGTCAGCTGGGCTCGTGGGCAGGCCTAAACTAGCCCAGCTCAATCTCATGGGCCTGCAGGTAGTCGCGGTCCATCTCAACACCCAGACCAGGCTTCGATGTCAGCTTCAGGCTGCCGTTCGAAACGTCGAGAGGTCTGTCGATGAGGTGATCGTATTTGCCCAGGTTCCACTCCGACGTTTCGAGCTTGTAGAAGTTGGGAACGGTCATCATCACCTGCGCTCCCGCAACCACGTTGATCGGCCCAGCGGCGTCATGCGGCGAGACCGGGATGTAGTAGGCTTCGCATAGGGCGGAAATCTTCTTGAGTTCGGTAATGCCGCCGGTCCATGTCACGTCGGGCATAATGTAGTCAGCGAGCTTGTTCTCGAGTACCGGCACGAAATCCCATTTCGTGTGGCCGCGCTCGCCCCACGAGATAGCGGCACTGACCTTCTCACGCACCTGCTTGAGGGCGTTAAGGCTCTCGGGCGGGCACGGCTCCTCAAACCAGTCGATCTGGCCGGCTTCCTCTAGGCTCCGACAGAGGCGAATGGCGGTGGGAACATCGAAGCGGCCATGCGCATCGATGAGAATGTCGATGTCAGGCCCCGCCGTTTCGCGGATCAGCGCCGTGAGTTCGGCCGCTTCGCGCTCGTCCTTGCGGGTCATGCTGCCATCGAGGTAACCGTCCCGCTGTTCGCGGGACAGGCCATCGGCGGTGCGGCCCTGGTGGGGGAAAGGATCGAACTTGAGCGCAGCGTGTCCGGACTCGACGATGTCCAAAATTTCGCGGACCACAGCCTCCTTGCTGGTGAATTTGGCCTGGTTAGGATGGGTATAGAGTGCGATTTCATCGCGCACCGGTCCGCCTAGCAGCTCGTAGATCGGCTTACCGAGGACTTTGCCCCGGATATCCCAGAGGGCTATATCGATGGCGCTCACGCATTCGACGGCGGCGCCGCGGCTGCCCATGTAGGTGAAGCTGCGGAAAATCTTGTGCCAGAGACGCTCGATATGAGCTGGATTCTCGCCTGTCACGGCGATGCCGATCTGCCGCAGGATCGTGCACAGGGCGCGGTTGGCGAGCCTTGTGGTTGTCGTGATCTCTCCCCAGCCGCTCACCCCTTCGTCGGTCGTCACCTCGACGAAAAGGAACTCTCCCCAATAGGAAGCATCGGATTTGATCAGCCACGGCCGAATGCTCGTGATTTTCATCTCAACTACCTTTTTCGAAATGGTCGGGCTAACGATGTTCTGGACTGGACATTCTATCCGGCCCGAGCGGCGTTGCGCGCTCGCATCTGTTCGAGAATATGCCGGCCCGAACCCTCGACATGGCGAGAAACGAGTTCGGCCGCCTTGTCGGCCTCTCCCGCCTTTACGAGCGCGATGAGTTCGCGGTGCTCGCGAATGATCGCGGCACGCCGTGCAAGCGTGAAGTTGAAACGCCGGCTCACGGCTCGCAGCACTTCGCGATGCTTCCACCAAAGTTCGGCGGCATGGCGGTTATAGTGCCGCTGGTACATCACGGTGTGGAAAGCCGTATCCAGCTCGCTGTGCCTGAACGTGTCGGCGAAGTTGTTCTCTTCGATCAGGCCTTGGAGACGTTCGAGCTCGGCGATGTCCTCGCCGGTTGCCATATTCACAAACCATCGCGTCAGGGCTGGCTCGATCAGAACACCGATCTCGTAGATATCCCTGACAAAATCCTGATCTATGGGTCGGACGCGCGCCCCGCGGTTGGGGAGAAAGATGACAAACCCCTCCCCGCGCAAGAGCTGCAGGGCCTCGCGCACGGGGTTGGTTGAGGTGCCATGACGCCGGGCGAGATCGGTGACCACAAGCCGTTCGTTGGCGGCGAGCCGTCCTTCGATGATGTCTTCCCTAATCAGTTCGTAAACTGAGGCGCCCTCGCTGGAGGCCCCTATGGGGTCAATCTCCACCGGTGGCTTGGCTTTAAAATCACTTATTTCGGCCAATGCCGGCTCCCCTATTTCAGTACATACTCTGCCCGATATCACACACGGCTTCCACAAACAATGTACGATCCTATGCGTTGACAGGCAATCCACGATCTGAAAACGTACAAGGTGATCGAAGGGATACATAGAATAGGGAGGCGTCCCACGGTCGTACGAGCTAAGCCGCTTTGCCTCGGCGCAGGGCGGCATGGAGAACCAGGGAGGATACCTATGACGAGGATTACGCTCGGCAGTGCGGTCCTGCGCGGCACTGTCGCCACTGCTTTGATGGCATCGCTGATGTCCACATCGGCACTCGGTGCGCCGCCGGTCGACCTGAGCAAGTGGTCGCCGGAATATGTGCGCTCCATTGCCGGCACACAGGATTTTGACACGGCAGCCGATTGCGCCAAGGTCACCCCGCTCGACTACAAGGGGCGACTGACTTTCTGGTATCAGGGCGTGTTCGAGGGCGACCCCGACCTCCTGCGCCAGTACTACAAGGAATTTTTCGAGACCTTCCGCAAGACCTATCCGAACATCCAGCTCGAGGAACAAGCCCTCACCTATAACGACCTTCTTGACAAGTTCCGCACGGCGCTCCTGGGCAATGCCGCGCCGATGGCGGTCCGCCTGCAAATCCTGGGTGGTACCGAGTTCGCGTCAAAGGGCTACCTGGAACCGCTCAAACCCGAGGATGTCGGCTATTCGACCGATGATTTCTGGCCCGGCGCCATGAAGGCTGTAACCTGGGAGGACGTAACCTACGGCATTCCGACCAACAACGAGACGATGGCGTTCATCTGGAACGCCGACATCTTCAAGCGGGCGGGCCTCGATCCGGACAAGCCACCGGCAACCTGGGACGACGTCGTCAAATATTCCAAGCAGATCCACGACAAGCTCGGCATTGCCGGCTATGGCCTCGTGGCTCGCAAGAATGCCGGCAATACGCCGTACCGTTTCATGCCACAGCTATGGGCTTATGGCGGCGGAGTCTTCGACGAAGCAACCGCGAACCCGACCTATGAGGAGGTCGAGCTCAATAGCCCGCAGAGCAAGGCGGCGCTGCAAGCCTCCTACGACATGTACGTTCGCGACAAGTCGGTTCCGGTTTCGGCACTCACCAACCAGCAGGCCGATAACCAGCCCCTGTTCGTCGCCGGCCAGCTTGGCATGATGATCTCGCACCCGTCCGACTACGACGTGATGCTCGACCTGCAGAAGAAGGCGACGGGCACCGACAAGGACAAGGCGCAGACCGTCATCGACAACATGCGCTACGGCCTGATTCCGACTGGCCCCGACGGCAAGCGCGCCGTCGTCTTCGGCGGCTCGAACATTCACATCCTGAAGCCCGAATATGTCGAGGGCGGCAAGGTAGACGAGCCGGCTGCAAAGGCTATCATCTGCATGTGGACGAGCCCTGAATGGTCGCTGAAGATGGCCTACGCCGGCTCGAACCCGGGCAATCTTAACGGCTTCAAGACCAAATGGATGAAGGAACGTCTGGACAACATCGAGTTCCTCGATGTGACGACCTCGATGCTACCATATGGCATCCCGTTCCCAGCGCTGCCGCAGTCCCCCGAGATCATGAACATCATCGTCCCGGACATGCTGCAGAATGCCCTGACCGGAGCGATGACCGTCGACCAGGCAGCGGACGACGCGGCCCAGAGGGTCAAAGACCTGATGGGCGGACTCTAGTCCAAGCCTGACCTGGATCTGGCCGGCTGCGCCGATAGTGCAGCCGGCTCGTTCCGAAGAACGAGGGCACGCCACAGTGACGATCGTGACCGGCAAGGCCGAGGCTCGCCGAATATTGCAACCCGGTAAATCCGGCCTGTTGCGGAAGATATGGGAGCATCGCGCCGACTACGCGTACGTGCTCCCTGCGATCGCCGTGATGCTCATCGTCATCGCCTATCCGATCTACTACACGATCGAACTGTCGTTCTTTAAGACGCCGCCCGGCCTACAGCTCCGCGACAAGACCTTTATCGGCTTCGACAACTACACGACCATCCTCGCCAGTCGTGTGTTCTGGAAAGTCACCTGGAACACTCTGATCTGGACACTGGGATCCACTTTCATCTCCTTTGTCCTGGGGTTTGCCGCCGCGCTGGCGCTCCACCGCGATTTTATCGGCCGTGGTGTCCTGCGCGCTATCCTGATCGTTCCCTGGGTCATCAGCGCGGTCGCCGCCTCCTATATCTGGAGGTGGATCTACCATTCGGACTTCGGGATCATCGGCGCAGTGCTGGTCGGCCTCGGATTGGCCGACCGGCCGCCGAATTTCATCGACAGCGTTAGCACGGTGCTGCCATCCCTGATCGTCGTCAATATCTGGCGCGAGTTTCCGTTTGCCATGATCATGATGATGGCCGGCCTGCAGACAGTCCCCGAACAGTTGCTGAGCGCTGCAAAAGTCGACGGAGCCAGTGCATGGCAGCGCTTCTGGCACGTCACCTTCCCGCATTTGCGCAACGTCTCGACAGTGACGATCCTGCTGCTCGCGGTGGCCAACTTCAATTCCTTCATCATCCCCTGGATCATGACCGGCGGCGGGCCGTCGAACGCATCGCATATCTGGATCACCCACATTTATGAGCTCGCCTTCGGCCGACAGCTCTGGGGCGTGGCATCGGCCTATTCGGTGCTCCTGTTCCTCATCCTGATGACGCTGGGCTACTTCTACGTCCGTGCGCTAAGCGGCAACGAGCGGAAAGAAGGGAGCGCATGAGCACGATTGTCGAGACAGCCCCTCGAGGTCAGACCCGGCGCCGCATGCGTGTCGACGGATGGCGGTGGGCCGGGCGCATCTTCCTCGTTTTCATGCTGCTTTACACCGCGTTGCCGATGATCTGGATGCTGATCACTTCGATCAAGTCCGGGTTCGCGGCGATGCAATTTCCCCCGCAATGGTGGCCGGACCAGCCTACCCTCGCCAGCTATCAAAAGCTGCTCGATCCGCAGAACAGCGTCGGTCAGGACTTCCTCCGCTTCTTCTGGAACAGCCTTTTCGTCTCGACCGTCACGACAATCCTTTCGGTGATCGTGGCTGTCCCTGCGGCCTACGCGTTTTCGCGCTTCAGTTTCCCCGGCCGAAACTTCCTGTTCTTCTCGGTGCTGCTGCGCAACATGTTCCCGGCGGTGATCTTTCTCGTGCCGCTCTTTATCCTGATGCGCGTGCTGGGGCTGGTGAACACGCATGGCTCGCTGATCCTCACCTATCTCACCTTCGGCCTGCCGCTGGCGATCTGGCTGCTCAAGGGCTTTTACGACAACATCCCGGTGCAGCTTGAGCAGGCGGCGCGCATCGATGGGGCAACGCGGTTCCAGGCCTTCATCCTGATCGTGATGCCGCTCTCGACGCCGGGAATCATTGCCACCGCGATCTATTCCTTCATCGGCGCGTGGAACGAGTACATCTACGCCTACACTTTCCTCTCCAAGAACGAACAGCTGACACTGCCGGTCGGCATCCAGCGCTTCTTCTCGGAAAATACGACGGACTTTCCGGGCCTAATGGCGGCCAGCTTTATGATGAGCGTGCCCGTCGTGGTGCTGTTCCTCGTCCTGCAACGATACTTCGTACGCGCCCTCACAGAAGGCGCGGTCAAGCATTAGGGAGTTGCCGATGGCCCACGTGGTCCTCAAAGATCTCGTCAAGACCTATGGCAGCTTCAAAGCCGTCAACGACGTTTCGTTGACGGTCAATGACGCCGAATTCGTTGCGCTCGTCGGCCCTTCGGGCTGCGGCAAGACAACCACGCTTAATCTCGTCGCGGGGCTGATCCCAATCACATCGGGCGACATCGTCATCGGGGAACGAGTGGTGAACGACCTCGACCCCAAGGACCGCGACATTGCAATGGTGTTCCAGAACTACGCGCTCTACCCGCAGAAATCGGTCTACAAGAACCTGGCGTTCCCGTTGCAGATGCGCAAACTCCCGAGGGACGAGATCGACAGGAAGGTCAAGGAAGCGGCGCGAGTGCTCGACATGACGCACTTGCTCGAGCGCAAGCCGCGCGAACTTTCGGGCGGGCAGCAGCAGCGTGTGGCCCTGGGCCGTGCCCTCGTCCGCGACCCCGCTGTGTTCCTGATGGACGAGCCGCTCTCTAACCTCGATGCCAAACTGCGCGTGCAGATGCGGTCCGAAATAAAGCGGTTCCATCAGGACCTGAAGGCGACGATCATCTATGTAACGCACGACCAGCTCGAGGCCGTGACCATGGCAGATAGGATGGCGGTGATGAACGGCGGCTATCTGCAGCAATACGATTCGCCGGCGCAGGTTTTCGCCCATCCCGTGAACATGTTTGTCGCGAGCTTCATAGGCAGCCCAGCGATGAGCCTTATTCCGCTGGAGGCATCGACGGCAAACGGCAACACCGTGTTGACCAGCGCGGAAGGCTGGAGCCTCGAGCTGTCGCAACTCAACGCGCGCAAGGTCCAGAGGGCGACGACCAAGAAGGTCGTGCTCGGAGCGCGACACTCGACGATCAAGCTGCACAACAGCGCGGTCCCCGGTGCCATTCCGGCCAAGGCCTTTACGGTGGAACCAACCGGAGACGTCACCTTCGTGCAGGCGTTCCTCTCCGGCGCCATCGTCAACATCAGCGTGCCTCCCAACATCGCCGTCGCACCTGACGAACAGATCTGGCTCGAGTTCGATCAGGAGCGGATGCATCTGTTCGACGGCGAAACTGAAATGGCCCTCACGGCCAACTGAGATAGGGCGGCGCGTGGAACGTGGGCGTAGATGACTGAGAAGCTTAAGATCACCGCGATCAAGCCCTATCCAGTATGGGTAGGAACGCGCAACCAGATGCTCGTCAAGGTCGAGACCGACCAAGGCATCTTCGGCTGGGGCGAGAGCGGCTTGAGCGGTCGCGAGAAGGCCGTGGCCGGCGCGGTAGAGCACTATCGCGAGTTCCTCATCGGCCGCGACCCGATGCAGATTGGCCGGATCTGGCAGGAGGTTTATCGCAGCCAGTACTTCGAAGGCGGCCGAGTTCTGCAGGCGGCGATTTCCGCCATCGACATCGCCCTTCACGACATCAAGGGCAAGGCGCTGGGGGTGCCTGTCTACGAGCTGCTGGGCGGCAAGCAGCGCGACCGCGTCCCCACCTTCGCCTCGACCGGAGACGAGGCCGAGGGGGATGTCGCCATAGAACGAGCCCGCGAACTCCGCGCGCAAGGGTGGCAGGCGATCCGCTTCTTCCCCGTCGGGCAAAACGGCAGGGACATCTTCGAGCCGCGCGAGTCGATCGGCGCCACCGCGAGTATGATGAACAAGGCGCGCGAGGCGCTGGGCGACGACGTCGTCCTCGGCATCGACTATCATCATCGGCTATCGGTGGCGGAGGCGGCGAGCTTCTGCAACAAGCTCGGCCGCGGCGTGCTTGATTTCCTCGAGGAGCCGATACGGGACGAGACACCGGAGGCCTACGAATCCCTGCGCACGATGACCGACATCCCCTTTGCCATCGGCGAGGAATTTGCCAGCAAGTGGCAGTTCCTGCCCTATATCGAACGCGGCATCCACCAGTTCAACCGGCTCGATGTTTGCAATGTCGGCGGACTCACCGAGGCGATGAAAGTCGCTGGCTGGAGCGAAGCGCACTACGTCGACCTGATGCCGCACAATCCGCTTGGCCCGGTGTGCACGGCCGCGACCATGCATCTCGCTGCCGCGGTCTCCAACTTCGCGTGGCTCGAGACCAGGGCGCCCGAGAGAAAGCTGGGCTTCGACAATTCCGACTTCTTCCCGGTGCAACCACAACTCGATGGCGCCGACTATCCGGTCAGTGACCTGCCGGGGCTAGGCGTCGAGGTCGACGAAAAGGCGGTCCAGGCGGAGAGCTTTCGTTTCTGGGAAGCGCCTCACCTTAAGCGCCGCGACGGTTCCGTTACGAACTGGTAGTTCTCTTTCAACCGGAGTCCACGATGACACATGCTCCTGACATCACGCGGCCGCCAAAAAACCTGATCGACGCGCTAAGGGAGATCGGCGCCGCGACGGTTGCCGGCACCCTTGGCCACATGGGATTTCGCAATCCGCACATGGTCGGACCGGTAGCCCAAAACCACGGGAAGTCGATCGTCGGGCCGGCGCTGACGCTGCAGTTCATGCCACAGCGGCCGGATCTATTCACCGAGGGAGAATATGCCGATCCGGAGACGCAGTTGCATCGGCACGTGCTCTATCACGCGCAGGGGGGCGATGTGGTCGTGGTCGACGCGCGCGGCGACATGAGCTCGGGCGTCTTCGGCGATATGATGTCGACGTATTTCAAAGGCAGAGGCGGCGCGGGTATCGTCATCGACGGGTGCATGCGCGACCGGCCTAATGTTGAAAAGCTCGATCTGCCCCTATGGCTGCGCGGCTGGACGCCAAATTATCATGTGCAGACCAGCATCTACCCCAATGCCGTCAACGTTCCGATTGCCTGCGGCGGGGTCACGGTGATCCCCGGCGACATCATCGTCGCCGACGACGATGGCGTGGTGGTGCTCCCCGTCGCGATGGCCGCAAAGGTAATCGAAGAATCGCAGAAGCATCACGACTGGGAGGAGTTCTCGCGAGTGAAACTCATGGGAGGCGGTTCGTTGCAGCGCTACTACCCGCTGCATGACGATGCCCGCGGGGAGTATGAGGAGTGGCGCAAAACAAACCGCTTGGAGAACCCGACTTAGCGCATGGATTACCCTGCGGCGGGCGGCAGACCGTCTGGCGGTATCGCCGGCGTCTACGAAAAAGTGGGGAGTCGAATTTCGCTTTGGGGCACCGCTTTCGATCTGGCAGCCGGGATTGACGTGATTCAGACTTCCCCGAAGTCCGCCGAATGTCGGCTCTTGACGGACTGTGTTGATTCTGGTTTCGGGTTTTCGAGAGTCACTTCTTGCCGACCTCGGCGAACAGGAGGGAGGGATCTTCGTTCTCGAAGCGAGGCGTTTGACGCGGTCCTAGAGGTCACGAGCGCGGTCGGACGAGTTGGTATTTGCTCGGCACACCAGGCCCCTAGTTTCCTACATCAAGAAACGCACAAGTCAGCGCTGAAGCGCGAGGCCGAAGCTCATGCTTTCCGCGTTAATGTTCAGGATGGTAAGGTGATCCTTGACGGCAACGTCAAGGTTTAGTCCGAGCGCCAGGCTCCCAAACTTGCTGCCTGGTTGTCGCAGGGAGTCCGGACTGTGGAAGATCGGATTTCGATCATCCGATGGCTCGACAAGCTGGACGCGGCGATTGCTTTGGAGGCAACCTCCCTTCGATCGATA
This sequence comes from Mesorhizobium sp. M6A.T.Cr.TU.016.01.1.1, assembly GCF_003952585.1. Lineage (NCBI taxonomy): Bacteria > Pseudomonadati > Pseudomonadota > Alphaproteobacteria > Hyphomicrobiales > Phyllobacteriaceae > Mesorhizobium > Mesorhizobium sp. M6A.T.Cr.TU.016.01.1.1. Next base: position 417,687 of record NZ_CP034452.1, on the reverse strand, counting down.
GGCGCGGTACTCGACAGGCCCTGCATGAACATTGTGATGTTTACCAACACATTCAGCCCGCATGTCGGCGGCGTTGCACACAGCGTTGCGTCGTTGTCGGAAATGCTGCGTGAGTTGGGGCATGCAGTCCTGATCGTCGCGCCGGACTATGCGGAAGCAGCTCGATCAGAAAGCGACATCCTTCGTGTCCCTGCGATCCAGAATTTTAACGGCAGCGATTTTTCAGTGCCGATTCCGTTCACCCGCTCGCTCGAGAAGACACTGAACGCCTTCGAACCGGATGTCGTCCATTCGCACCACCCGTTTCTTCTCGGCGACACCGCCCTTCGCACCGCGGCGTCGCGAGCATTGCCGACGATATTTACCTATCACACCCGCTACGAACTCTACGGCCACTACGTTGCGCAGGATGCACCGGTCCTCCAACGGCTCGTGCTCAGCCTGGCGGCTGGCTACTGTGACCTGTGCGATCATATCATCGCTCCAACTCAGAGCATTGCCGACCTCTTGCGCCACCACGACGTCACCAAACCGATCACTACAATCCCGACCGGCATTGATCTGGCCAGGTTCGCCGATGGAGATCGGCTGAGATTGCGGAGCCGGTTGGGAATAGTGGAAACCGATTTCATCGTCGGGCACGTAGGCCGGCTGGCGCCGGAGAAGAACCTGACTTACCTCACTGAAGCGGTTTGCCTGTTTCTTTTGCAAAATGAGCGCGCGCATTTTGTCGTCGCCGGCGACGGTGCGTCAGCGTCCGAAATGCGCCGCATGCTGGACGAGGCGGGTCTTCAGGACAGGTGCCATCTGCTAGGCGTGGTCGAAGGCGCCGATCTGGCCGACGTCTATGCCGCCATGGACGTCTTCGCCTTCTCGTCGCGTTCCGAAACCCAGGGTCTTGTGCTCGTCGAGGCGATGGCGACCGGCGTTCCGGTAGTTGGGCTTGATGAACCTGGAGTCCGTGAAGTGGTACGCACCGGAAAGAACGGCTATCTCCTGTCAGCCGATGCGTCCCCAGGCCAATTCTCCAAGGCTCTCGCCAGAGTCCGCGCGCTCACTCCGCCGGGCCGAGCAGCACTGCAAGAAGAAGCCAGACTTACTGCGGCCTCCTACTCACAATCTTCGACCGCGCAGCAGACCGTCGATCTCTATTCGCACGCTGTCGCGAGCCATGCCGGTGCCCGGGCTACCCGCACCCGTTCGTTTGAGGCGACGCTCGAAGGTCTCAAGCAGGAATGGAGAATCCTCGCCAACCTTGCGAATGCCGTCAAGGACGCGGTGGCGACGCGCAGTGACTCCACAAAGTGACGGCTGTGGGACGCTGCGTTCGCGCCTGGACTGCTGCATCCGTCTTCAGCCTATCCCTTCCGCTGAAAGGAAATTTCGTCGGCTCGGTTCGTGTACCTGCCGGTCTCTCGATGCATCATCGATGTCTCTTTAATCTGCTGGCGATCCAGTCCAGGCCGGTAAACAATCCGACGCGATGAAATTCTACCCAAAACTTCGTCGCGAATCCGTTGACGAGAAATGCCCTGACAACATGAAACCCTGTCACAAGCCCGACGGACAAGTGCAGCGTTTGTGCGGTGATGGCCATTTCGACCAGGCCGCCAGGCGAGGCGCCGAGGGTCGCACTGGCCAGGTCCAGTCCCGTTAGCCAGCACAGAAGGGCAGCATAACCGAAAAGCAAGGTGGCAAGGATCAGAATGAAAACCGCGCTGCTGACGAAGACGCGAGGAAGCCGCAAGACCACCTCCCTCTTGAAGCGAGAGCCAATCGAAATGCCGATGAGAAACTGTCCGAACCAATAAGGTCCGCAGGTTGATGCCGTCGGTTGCCGAGCCATGGATGTCAAACAATGAGTGGCAGAATGCAGACCAGAAGCGCCTGGCTGATGCTATGGCCGATACCGTGGTCCTCACCTACTCGCTTTGCACGATCCCGCACCCGAACGGCGCGCTGGCTGAGTTCCGCCGCGTCCTGAAGGCCGGCGGGCGGCTGGTGTTCATAGAGCATGGCGGCGGCGAAACTCCGCTCCCCGAGCACGCTGCAAGGGCGTCTTGTCGGACTGTGGGGCTGGCTTGCCGGCGGCTGGCATCTGACGCGCGAGCCAGCGTGGCTGATCGCGGACGCCGGTTTCACGATCCAGCGCCAAGAAAGAAGGTGGTTTCCCGCGCCTCTGGCAGCTCGGAATTCACACCACCGGGGAAGCGCTCCTCGGCGCTGAAACAAACGAAACACTTCGCGTTCAGCGCGGAAAAACGCCTGAAACAGGGATGGTTTAAATGCAACGGCACCGCTGCATTCCGCGGCGTTAATCATGGAGCGTTGCAATGTCGATAATGCGAGCAGCTTACCGCTCTTTCCGGGACTACCGGGTTCACCGTATGGCGGAACGGACCCTTGCGGCAATGGAGGATGCCCTCCTGAAGGACATCGGGATCAGCCGGTCCGAAATTGGTTTGGTGGTCCGCGGCTTGAAGCGCGGCCAAGAAGACAAGGCGGGCTGAAACCATGAAGCTTTCATTTAGGCTCCCGCTACTGGCCTGTGCGAGCGTGGCCGCCCTTCTGGCGGCGCCCGCCGCCAATGCCCATGACTCGGGCCTTCCGCACCGCCAGGCCAAGGCGGCGGCGGTTGCCGAGGATTCGACAAGCGTCCCGCTGTTCGAAAACCTAGGCAGCCATTCCTACCTTGTCACCACCGCTAACCCGCTGACGCAGGCCTATTTCGACCAGGGCCTGCGCTGGGCGTGGGCGTTCAATCACTCTGAGGCGCAGCGCGCTTTCAGGGCCGCGCAGAAGCTGGACCCGACCTGCGCCATGTGTTTCTGGGGCGAGGCTTACGTGCTCGGCCCCAACATCAACGCCGGCATGGATCCGGAGGCAGCCGCGAACGCCGCCGAAGCCGTCGCGCAGGCGCGCAAGTTGGCGCACCTCGCCTCCAGCCGGGAAAAGGACCTCATCGCCGCGCTCTCCAAGCGTTACAGCGCCGACACTTCGACCGACCAGGGCGCCCTCAACCGGGCCTATGCCACGGCGATGGCGAAACTGGCCGAACGCCATCCGCAGGACGACGAGATCGCCACGCTCTACGCCGACGCGCTTATGAACCTGATGCCGTGGGACTACTGGCTTGACAGCGGAGCAACGCCAAAGCCGGACACGATCAAGCTTGTGGCCTCACTGGAGCGGGTGCTGGGCCGCAATCCGGATCATGCCGGCGCGATCCATCTCTATATCCACGCCGTCGAAGCGTCCAAGACGCCGGAAAGGGCCGAACCCTACGCCGACCGGCTTGCCGCCCTCATGCCCGGCGCCGGACACATCGTGCACATGCCATCTCACATCTATCACCAGGTCGGCCGGTGGATCGACAGCCTGGAGATCAACCGCGAGGCGGTGGTCGCGGACGAGGCCTATTTCGAGCGCGTCAGCATAGCGCCGGAGAGCACGCCCGGTGTCTACACGGACGGCTATTATCCTCACAACCTGCATTTCTTGATGACCTCCGCACAGATGGCGGGCGACGTCGAGGCAATCGCCGGGGCGGCCAAAAAGCTCGAAGCGCTGGTCTCCGACACCATGGCCAGAAAGGTGGCTGGGCTGCAGCCGATCAAGGCGGCCACCTATTTTGCGCACGCCCAGTACAGCGATCCCGAGGTCATACTCGCGCTGCCGGTGCCGGCAAACGCCCTGCCGTATGTCGAGGCAACCTGGCGATATGCGAGGGGTGTCGCCTTCGCCGCAACGGGTGCGAGCGAGGCGGCGCGCGCAGAAGCCACCGCAATCCGCAAGCTCGCCGCCGAGACCGATTTTTCCACGGAGACGGCGGGAGGACTTCCGGCGCCGGACCTGCTGGAATTGAGCGCGCTAATCGTGGAGGCCCGCATTGCCCAGCACCAGGGTGACCTACAGGAAGCGCGCAACAAGCTTGAGGCGGCGGTCGCGATCGAGGACGGCCTTGCCTATATGGAACCGGCCTACTGGTATTATCCGGTCCGACAGACGCTCGGCGCGATCCACATGGCCATGGGCGAGCACGAGGCGGCCGCGGCAGCTTTCGAGCACGTCCTGGAGCAGACTCCAAACAACGCCTGGGCGTTGTGGGGCCTGCGCGAGGTTTTCCGCAGGACCGGCAGGGCAGCGGACGCCGAAGAGATGGATGCACGCCTCAAGGCCGCCTGGGTGGGAGCGCCGGACTTTCTCGGCATCGAACGGCTCTGAGCCGCGCTTAAGGTGCCGGCGTCGTTGTCGGCTCAGGAAACGTGTCGCAGCCTCGCAACCCGGCGGCTGCGGCACACAATTCCAGGTGTCGAGAAGACAGGCTTGGCCTGCACGCCTGCCTTTCAGTGCCCACACGTCATAGTGGAACCGCAACCCAACGCAGCATGGATCCCGAAAATCAGAAGTTTGAGCGGGGGAGCCACAAAATCGCAATACCTCGGCCGCAAGGGCTGCGCTGGTCCAACTAGGCAGCGGCGCGCTCAAGAGTAGAGGTAACCCATGCCGCGGATTGTCCTGATTACCTCCGGCTTGGAGGGATCGACCTCAATTTTCTTCCGCAGGCGCGAAACGCGAATGTCGATGCTGCGATCGAAGGGATCCCATCCGCGGTCGTGGGCGAGTTCGAGCAGTTGATCGCGGTTGAGTACTCGTCCGCGATGTTCGCTGAATACTTTCAGAAGCCGGAACTCCATCGCGGTGATCGCTATTTCGGCCCCGTCGGCGTTGTATAATTTGTGTGCGTCCGGGTCGAAGCGGCACTTGCCGAACTGGACCTGGTGGCCCGGAGTGCTCGCTTTCTCCGCAGCTCTTTCGCTCGCCGATGTTCTGCGCAGCACGGCCTTTACCCGCGCCAGCAGCTCCCGCAGGTCCACGGGCTTCGCGACATAGTCGTCGGCGCCAATCTCCAATCCGACAACGCGGTCGACGATTTCCGCCGATCCGGTCAGCATGATAATGGCAACGTCTGAGTGCTCTCGTAGATATCGCGCCAGGGAGAGGCCATCCTCTCCTGGCATTCGGATATCCAATATGACCACATCGACGTGCTGGCTATCAACAAGTTCACGCAGGGCAGGCCCTGCATTGGCCGGCGTCACGGCATAGCCATGATGCTCCAGATATTCCGCCACCGTGTCGCGGATATCCGGTTCGTCATCGCAGACAACTACGTGTGCGTGCGTCGTCAAAATCGACCACCGAGCAACTAGCCTAATCGAAAAGTTGCCTCTGGAGTGACGTGCAATTCAATGGATCTGTCAAGTATTGTTGTTAACCAAGTTCGAGACAAACGAAAGGAGCTCGTTAGGTTTGATCGGTTTCTCAAGATAGGGCCGTTTCGCGGCGCGCAGGAACATCTGCGCGTCCGGGCTGATCGTGTCCCCCGTCAGGAAGGCTAACCTGTCGAGCTCGGCCGGATGGAGCTTGGCAATCTGGTTGAACAATCCCCGTCCGTCCATGTTCGGCATTTTCAGATCGCTCAGGATCAGCGCGAAAGTGCGGTTCTGGAGGTGCAGCAGCGCTTCTTCGCCGGATCTGGCAAAGGTGACGTTGAAACCATCTCGTCTGAGCACCTCAGCGACCAGCTCACCCACTTCCTCTTCGTCGTCCACCACCAGACAAGCAATGCCGGTTGAATTCGGGAGCTCGTCTTCGGCCGTTTCGGCTCGTTCGTCGAGACGGTCCGAAGCAGGCAGCGAAAGTATGAAGGTCGAGCCACCCCCCTCGGGGGATTCGACCTCGATGGTTCCTCCATGGGATTGAACGATCCGATGACAGAAGGATAGCCCGATCCCGGTTCCTGCCCCAATCTCTTTCGTCGTGAAGAACGGCTCGAAAATGCGGGGAAGTATCTCTTTGGAAATTCCCGGACCCGTGTCGGCAACGCTGACGACTATGTTGCCGGTCGTGGGATGAAGCCGCGTTGAAACCGTGATTGTCCGTCGCCCTTCCCAGCCGTGCAGCGCCTGTTCTGCATTGACAAGCAAATTGATCAGCACCTGGGCAAGCTGATCGGGATCCGCCCAGATCGGGGGAAGACCAGGTTCAAGATGAACTGAAAGCCCGATGTCCGACGATCGAATCGAATAGCTCGCCACGTCCACCGCTTCGGAAATAATGTCATCGATCGCAACGTTTGAGGTTCGCGTCGGCTGCTGTCTGGCCATAGCCAGGAAAGTCTTGACGATCCTGGCGCAGCGTTCGGCTGCCTTGCTCATCTTGTCGGCGCGTTCCACGACCTTGGCGTCGGTTGCGGTCTCCTTCAACAGCGATGACAGGCCAAGCACCACCGAGAGCGGATTGTTGAGTTCATGCGCCACCCCCGCCAGCAATCCGCCGAGCGCCGACATTTTCTCGTTCTGGTGCAGCGTCTCGCGCTGCCGCTCCAATTCCTGCTGCATTTCGATACGGTCGGTAAGATCGTAGGCGTGGGAAACAATCACCTTCTCACCGTGGTAATCGATCAGTCGAGACGAAATCGAGCACCAGCAGGTTCCACCGTCCTTGCGTTTGAGCTGGGTTTCGAAATCGTCGACCAACCCCATCGCGAGCAGCCGTTCAACGTATCGCATCCGCGCTGAAGGATCGACATAGTAGTCGATGGCGCTGGTCACGTTGCCGAGCAGCTCAACGGTGGCGGGGCTGCGGTAAAGCAGCTTCCCGTCATGCGCGCGGGTCATCTGGATGTTGACGGGGCAGGCTTCGAGGACCTTGCAGACCATTTCATCCGCTTCCTTGGCGGCCTCCTCGGCCCGCTTGCGCTCTGTAATGTCGACACGGGTGACCACGAACCCGCCTTCGCGGGTCGGACAGTTCGAGACGAAAAACCAACCCCCGTCTGTGTGACGGAATTCCTGTTGCCGGAATTCGCGGCGGTCCCTTGCCCTCTCGGCAAGCCAGTCGTCGATCTTGTCCCGTGGAACCGGAAACTGGTTGCGCTCTGCGGTCACGCGGAGGAACTCGAACCAGTTCACGCCGGGAACGAGCACATCCGCGCTTATCGCGTGCATCTGGCGGTACCTGCTGTTGGCCAGCACCAGGCAATCGTTCCTGTCGTAGAGGGCAAACCCTTCGGCCAGAGATTCGATCGCGTCGATCAGCCGCTCGTTGGCCTTGCGCGTTTCTTGCTGGGCGGCGATCATGTCGGTGATATTCGTCGTGTTCGACACTATCACCTGCCTTCCCTGGAAATCGATCAGGCGAGCGGAAATCGAAGCCCAGAAGGCCTTGTTCTCGGTGTCGTACTGCTGGATCCGAAAATCATCGATCCTGCCCTTTTCGATCAGGGTGCGCTCCAATATTGCGCTATAGTCTGGATCGACATAGTGGTCGGTTATTCGAGGACGGTCGGCGTAGAGATCTCTGGTAGCAGGATTGCGGTAGAGCGTTTCTCCCTCGATCGTGGTCATGTGTATCGGCGAAGGGCAGGCATCGAGCACCTTTTGCAGCAGTGCCGTGGCGTCGCGCTCGGCAGCCTCGGCCTTCTTGCGCTCGCTGATGTCGGCGCGCGTTACGACGAAGCCGCCAAGATCGGTGGGATGTATCGATACCGAGTGCCATTTGCCGTCGGAGAGGGGGACTTCGAAATGGGAGTGAAACTCGATCCGGCCTTGAATCCGCTCGTCCAGCCACTCATCCTCGCGCCCAACCGCATTGCGGTACACGCCGCGCTTGGCGGATTCGCGAAGGAGTTCGGCCCATTCCACGCCCGGTTTAACGAGATCCCGCACCGGGTGGTTCAGCTCGCGGTAAAGGCTGTTGCACATGACCAGGCGGTGATCTTCGTCGTACAGTGCGAACCCCTCGGAGAGTGATTCAACGGCGTCTGCGAGCATCTCCCGCGCCGCAGCGACCTCGCCGTCACGCTTCTTCTGCTTGGTCACATCGGCGATGCCGGCGAGAACCACTCGCCGGCCCTGGAACTCGACGATCCTGAGATTGCCCGTGGCCCAGAACTCTTGGCCGTCGGGTCTTTTAAGAAGCACCTCGCAATTTTCGACGACGCCCTTTTGCATGAGCTCCCGATTGATTTCCCGGTGTTTCTCGGGGTCGACAAAGTAATCGCCGAGCCGCACCGTCTCGCGTTGCGCCTTTTTGCTCCATCCAAGCAGCCGTTCGGCAGCATTGCTCTGGTAGATGAGTTCCCCCGAACTCGCGTCGTTCATCCATACCGGCAACGGATGATGCTTGATCAAGAAACCGAACAGATCTTCGCGCTGCTTCCGTTCCGTGATGTCCAACACCCCGATGATGAGCGAGCGGCGCCCGCCATAAACACCGCGACGGCAGTTGGTCGAACACCAGACAGTCGATCCGCTCGCGTTTCTAAGCTGGATTTCGTGATCCCGCACGATGTCGCTGTTGTTGGCAAGAGACCTGATTTCATCGAATTCGCCAGTATTCACGAAATGATCCGTCAGGAATTGCGGTTCGTTCGACGTCCATTTTCGGCCAAGCAGGTTCGACGCATCGAGGCTTTCATAGAGGATTTGCCCGCTTCCCGCGTCCACCACCCAAACGGGCAGCGGGTGACTGTCCGTGATGCAGCGGAATATCTCGGCGTTTTCCAGGTGCGCGATCTGCGCTCGCTTCATGTCAGTAATGTCGACGCTTACCAGGGCGATGCCACCGTCCGGCCGAGGATGTGCCGTGAGCAACTTCCACCGCCCATCCAAAGTCTCCGCTTCAACAGGAGCGTCGTCGATTTGCATCCATCGCGCCGCAGCGCTTTCAGCGAACGCGTTGCCCGGCTCGATGGGGCGGCCGTCGAAACTTTTCAGACATGAGAGGGCTTCGGCGATTGCGGCAATGGCGTCCATCGGCTGCATCTCGCCGCGGTCGAGCCGCTGGCTTCCAAATATCTCCGGATTGCTACCAACGAGGACATTGTTGGCGTCAAAGAGGGCATAGCCTGTGGGTGTGGATGTAACCGGATTATCAGGCCGCATGGACGTTCCCTTTGTTCGCGTGATGTCCCGAGGGCGGATACTAGACCCTCTTTGTTTCAGCACACATTCAGACGCTGCGTGATTTGTTTCAACTGTTTCGGCGCGTGGGAGTCTTCGCCAGCGCTGGCGTGAAAACGAAATCTATCCAACGCTCCAGAAAAACGGCCGAAACATGAATGGCCTAGATTGCACGGCCGAAACCACGGCTCGAGCTAACGACTCGGGATCTTAACCAGCCACAAAATGCCGGCTGTCATCCCCTTCGAGCGTGCCGCTGAAACAAACGAAACATTCCCACGGCGTCACAGAAAAACGTCTGAAACGAAGGCGGTGTATGACAAGAAGAGCCGCAGTGCGGCAGATTCAACCGGCGAAACGCAAATGTCCGGCGCCCAGGACGAACAATCTAGTCTTGGCGAGTTGCCGACGCGTCTTGCTCCGAAACCTGAGGGTTCAAAATGGATAAGCCAGTAACTTCGTATGATTTCCCCGACCGGCTCCGCGCGAGCCTTATTGACCAAAACCATCCGGTCTATGAAGAGGCTCGCGGGCTCTACAACGCTATGATCGACAAGAGGCCGCGCTGGATCATCCCTTGCGCCGAGGTCGCCGACGTCGTCGCGGCCGTCAATTACGCCCGAGAGAAGCATTTGCTTCTTGCCATTCGCGGCGGCGGCCACAACGGTCCAGGCTTCGGCAGTTGCGACGGCGGGATGGTCATCGACATGTCGCCGATGAAACGGGTCGATATCGATCCCACGACTCGAACGGTTCGCGTCGAGGCCGGCTGCACCCAAGGCGATGTCGACCGCGCCACCAGCGTTCATGGGCTGGCGGTGCCGGCGGGCATCGTCGCGACCACAGGCGTCGCCGGACTGACGCTGGGAGGCGGCACCGGCCATCTCACGCGCAAACACGGCCTCACCATTGACAATCTGCTTGCGGCCGAGGTCGTGCTGGCCGACGGCAGCGTCGTGACGGCAAGTGAGGACGAACACCCGGAGCTGTTCTGGGCGCTGCGCGGCGGCGGCGGCAACTTCGGCGTTGTGACGCGCTTCATATTTCAGGCGCATCCGGCGAAGGATGTCTATGCCGGGCCGATCTTCTTCGACATCGCAGATGCCGCGGAGATCATGCGCTGGTACCGCGACTTCCTGCCCGGAGCGCCGCGAGAGCTCGGGATGTTCTTCGGCATCAAGACGGTGCCCTCCTGCGACCCTTTCCCGCGCGAGATCTGGGGAAGGCGCATATGCGCGCTGATCAGTTGCTACAACAGCGCAGAGGAGGACGGCATCCGGGCGATGCAGCCCGTGCGCGACGCGCTTCCCAAGCCTTTGATGGACGGTATGGTGCAGATGCCCTTCGTCGATCTGCAGGCGCTGTTTGATCCGCTGCTGCCGAAGGGCTTGCAGTGGTACTGGAAGGGCGATTATGTCGACGAGCTGTCCGATGCGGCCATCGCTGCCCATGCCGAGCACGGCTCGAAGACCCCGAGCGAGCTGTCGCTGATGCATCTCTACCCCATCGACGGAGCGGTTCAGGACGTGGCTCCGGACGCCACCGCCTGGGGGGGCGCGGCGAGCGCGTTGGTCCATGGTTATCGCGGGCATCGATCCCGACCCGACGAAGGCGTCGGAGCTGAGGCGCTGGGCAAGCGAGTATTGGGCCGCGGTGCACAAGCACAACCCGCATGGCGGCGCCTACATCAACTTCATGATGGATGATGAAGGTGAAGCGCGCGTGCGCGCCGCCTACGGTGCCAACTATGAGCGGCTCGTCTCGGTTAAGCGCAAATACGATCCGGCGAACCTCTTCCGCGTCAACCACAACATCCGGCCGTAAGCCGGGCTGAGCCTGTCCGTCTTTGGGGCACGCCGAGGCGGACAGGCTTGTGGCATGCGAAAGCCGGTGTCGCGTTCCATCGAGGGCTGACCGGAAAGCGGCCCTTACGAACTGGAAATGCCAGACAGCAATTGGCCTGCGATCATCAGCCCTCGCCGTCATCGTCGCGGGTAGTGGCGCGCCCCCATTTCGGTCGACAATCCCTCTAAGACGACTTTTCCCAACATGCGGCCGCCCTCAACAAGCCGATGCGCCTCCAGAAGACTGCTGGGCGTGAGCTTTCCAAGGTCGGTCGTCACTGTGGAGCGCAGGACACCGGAGTCGGCGAGCGCCGAGACCTCTTCGAGAATCCTGTGATGAGCGACCATGTCAGCACCGCCAGAATGAGGTCGCGTCACCACGTCCTCCCAATGCAACGAAGCGCTTTTCGACCGAAGCGGCGTCGCATCAAGGATTGCGTGGTTGGTGATGACTCCGACCTTGCCGTAGGGGGCAATGATCGCTGCGATCGCAGCCCAATGCTGCTCTGTCTGGTTGAGGGCTGCGATGTGGGTGATTGCCGAAGCGCCTGTAGCGGCAAGCTCCTCAATCATCGATCGCGAATGATCGATGACATGGTGCGCCCCGAGCGACAGGCACCACTCCCGGCTCTCGGGCCGTGAGGCGGTCGCGATGACGGTCAGGCCGGTGAGGCGTCGCGCCAGCTGGATCAGCATCGAGCCGACACCGCCTGCCCCGCCGATGATCAGCAGCGTGCCGCCATCGTGCAGCCTTCCGGGCGTGACGTCGAGGCGGTCGAACAGTAACTCCCAGGCCGTCAGCGACGTAAGAGGCAGCGCTGCCGCCTGCGCGAATGTGAGCCGGGCCGGCTTGCGGCCCACGAGACGTTCGTCTACCGCGTGCAATTCCGCATTGGCACCGGGCCGATTGAGATTGCCCGAATAGAAGACTTCATCGCCTGGGCGAAAGAGCGTGACGTCGGCACCAACATCGACAACGACCCCTGCAACATCCCAGCCGAGGACGTCGATCTCTTCGCCTAGGAAAACCTGGCCGTTGCGGATCTTGGTATCGACCGGATTGACAGAGACCGCGCGTACCGAGACCAAGAGATCGCGCGGGCGCGGCTTGGGATCCTCTTTGCTGATCTCTACGAAGCATTGAGGATCGGACAAGGCGGAGCCTGGACGGTAGCCGATAGCCTGCATGGGAATTCCTTTTCGATGCTGAAACACCGAGCAAATTGCCATTGCGACAGACTTTGCCAATACGGCTGTTTGGCGTATTAACTTCCCAAAAGGGAACCGTCGGGATGAAGGTAAAGCACTATGTTGATGTGCCGGGGTGCCCGGTGGAGGTTACGCTCGACCTTATCGACGGGCGTTGGAAGGGCGTCGTGCTATTTCATCTGCTCGACGCCGGCTGCTTGCGCTTCAACGAGCTGCATCGCCGTGTACCCGGTATCACCGCACGGCTTCTCACCAAGCAACTTCGGGATCTGGAGGAGGTAGGCCTGGTCAGCAGGACGGTCTATGCCGTAGTTCCACCGCGGGTGGAGTACCGCGTCAGCCAGGAAGGTGAAAGTCTCCGGCCTATTGTGGAGATGCTTTCGAAATGGGGCGAGGCGCGGCTCGAGCGCCAGCGTACGAAGCAGGCTGCAACTCACGCCCGCCGGACTGTTTCGCGGAACTCATAGATAGTGGCAGCATGCGGACTTTGAGATGGCGCAATGCGACCTTGAGGTTGGTGACCTCCGACACAAATTAATAATGACTGCAATATCAATAGCATAGTGGAAAGTCGAGCGGGTCATGCTCTGGCGCCGGTCCACATGCACGAGGTCAGCCGCTGCGATGGCGAGCGTGGTGTCTCGCTCGGCGGATGCACCAAGCAAGTATGAAATATATTTCTGCATATGAATTTTATTGACAGATGAATGAACTCCTGCGAATGATCAATCGCTGGGCCTCGGGAGGAGGTTCGGTGTCAGCAACCACAAGCGGCGGCTCGTAAGTGTCCGACCGCCCAATTGACCAGGCTTCGGCCGAGGGAGGATTCTTGCGCAAATTTTTGAGCATGCTCGCCATTTCGGCAGCAGCCACCACTGTGTTGGGGGCAAGCCACGCCGCGGCCCAGGCCGCCAACCCGTTCAAATGCGAGCCGGGTGAAAAATACGTCATGAACGTCATGGTGTCCGGCGTCGAATATTGGTTCCCGGTCTACGAGATGTTCAAGCAGGCCGGACAGCAGTTCGGTTGCGAGACCGAATACACCGGAACGCCCGAGTACGACGTGAACAAGCAGATAGCGACATTCGACCAGGCGCTGGCTCAGAAGCCGGCTGGTATCCTGGTGCATCCGATGAACTCCGATCCATTCATCGAGCCGATCAATCGGGCTATCGACCAGGGAACGGCGGTAGTCACATTCGCCGCAGATTCGCCCAACTCCAAACGAGTGTCCTACATCACCTCCGACAATCTCGCCGAAGGTACCTATGCTGCTGATGCAGTTGCCAAGGCGATGGACGGCAAGGGTGAATACGCGGTCCTCGAAAACCCCGGACAGGATAATCACGACAAGCGCATCGCCGCTTTCATCGGCCGCATGGAAGCCAAATGGCCTGAGATGAAGCTCGTCGGCCGCGCGGTGTCGAACCAGGATGCGACGAAAGCCTATCAGGCCGTGCTCAGCCTTGCCCAGGCGCATCCCGAACTGGGCGCAGTGTTCATGCCGGAAGCCAACTCGGCAATCGGCGCGGCGCAGGCCGCGAAGGAGGGCGGCGGCAAGATCCGGGTTATGCTGGCCGACGTCAACGCCAAGATCCTCGATATGATCAAGGCCGGCGAAATCTTTGGCTCGGTCAATCCGAACCAGGGCATGCAAGGCTACATGGGGTTCATGCTGCTGTGGCTGGCCAAGCATCCTGAGCTGATCGATCCGATGAACGACGCCCGCCGGTCGGGATTCAACGGCATGGGCGTGCCGTTCGTCGACAACGGCTTTTCCATCGTCACCGCGGAAAATGCCGACGATTTCTATTGGGATGCCTACCTCAAGCGGCGCGGCACCAAGGGCATCGAGGAATAAGGCTCGCCTTCTTCGGAGATCTCTCGGAAATGCTCGAACCGGACGGGGCGCGCTCGCGCCCCGTCGACCGGGCGACTATCGTCAATATCAACATCAATGCTGCAGGGGGACGGAGTGACTGCCGCCGCCATACTTGAAATCCGCGACATATCGAAATCCTTCGGCGCCATCAAAGCGCTGACCGGGGTCGATTTCACGCTGCAGCGGGGCGAAATTCACGCGCTGTGCGGCGAGAATGGCGCGGGCAAGTCCACGCTGATGAATGTCATCGCCGGCATTGTGCAACCCGACGAAGGCACCATCCGTCTCGAAGGCAAGGACGTCACCATCGCATCGCCATCCGCCGCGCAGCGGCTTGGCATAGGCCTCGTCCATCAGGAAATCGCGCTCTGCCAGGATGCTACGGTCGCCGAGAATATTCTCATGGCGGCGATCAACAACCGGCGTGCGCCGCTGATGAATTTTCGCCGGCTCTACGCCGATGCGCAGAAGATAATGGACCTGCTGGCGCCGATCCCGGTCCAGACGCCGGTCGCCGAGCTTTCGATTTCCAACCAGCAACTTGTGGAAATCGCCAAGGCGCTGACGCTCGAATGCCGGGTGCTGATGCTCGACGAGCCGACAGCCGCCCTGACCGAGACCGAGGCGCGGCGTCTTTTCTCAATCGTCCGCGATCTCAAGGCGCGCGGAATTTCAATCGTCTACATCAGCCACCGTATGGCCGAGATCTTCAGCCTGTGCGACCGCGTCACGGTCTTTCGTGACGGCAGATATGTAGCGATCGATTCTATCGCTTCGGTCACTCCCAATGATGTCGTGCGCAAGATGGTCGGGCGCGAAATCACGCAGCTCTATCCGCAAAAGCTCTCGCCTGAACGGCGCAGCGATCGTCCTGTGCTGTCGGTCGGGAATCTCTCCTATCGAGAGGGTTCGGACGGCGTCAGCTTCGCGCTTCGTGCGGGCGAAATTCTTGGCATTGGCGGATTGATTGGCGCCGGCCGCAGCGAACTGGTTCAGACCGTTTGCGGCTTGCGCCCGAAAGTGTCGGGATCTGTCGAACTCAATGGCGAGCCGGTCAACATCAGGACCTACAGCGATGCGGTGCGCGCGGGCCTGGTCTACCTCTCCGAGGACCGCAAAGCGTCGGGCCTGTTCCTGGACCTGTCGATTGCGTCGAACATCTCCGCGCTGGACCTTCGGAAACTGACCACCCCCCTTGGGCTGCTCGACCGCCGCGCCGAGGCAAAGCAGGCCACCGAGCTGGTGGAGCGCCACGGTGTGCGCATGGGCGGCATCGAGACACAGGTGTCGACGCTTAGTGGTGGCAATCAGCAGAAAGTGGCCATCGCCAGGCTTCTTTCGGTTGGCCCCAAGGTGGTCATTTTGGACGAGCCCACACGCGGGGTCGATGTCGGCGCCAAAGTGGAAATCCATCGCCTGCTTCGCGACCTTGCCGAGCGGGGCGTCGGCGTCATCGTGATTTCATCCGAGCTTCCGGAATTGATCGGGCTCAGCGACCGGGTGCTCGTCATACACGAAGGGACCATCGTCGGCGAATTAGGGGCGGACGAATTGACCGAAGAGGCGATCATGCTGCTGGCGTCGGGTGTCCGGCAGCAACGATCAAACGCAAGGCAGGCTCACAATGTCGCTTAGACAGACCGGAGGAACCCTCATGGACGCTGAAATCAAGGCCAGCGCCCCCGGGCTTGGCGGGCGCAACTGGCTGCGTCTGGGGTCAATGCGCGAAGCGGGGCTGATCGCAATCATGCTGGCGCTGTGCATCGCCATGACATTCGCCTCGCCGCATTTCCTGACCTGGGGAAATTTCCGCGCGATGCTGATGAGCTTCTCCATTGAAGGCATCGTCGTGGTCGGCATGACGATACTCCTCATTGTCGGCGGCATCGACCTTTCCGTCGGATCGGTGGTCTGCTTCTCCATGGTCGTCTCAGGCGCTCTCTTCCTGATGGGACTGGACCCGTGGACCGCGAGCCTCATCGGCATAAGCGCCAGCGCGCTGGTCGGCGCGGCGATGGGCTTCTTCGTGACCGTCATCGGGCTCAATCACTTCATCACATCGCTGGCGGCGATGGTGATCGTGCGCGGGCTTTGCCTTGTCATCACCAAGGGAACCCCGCTGTCGCTGTTCACCCTGCCGCCCGGGTTCAAGGCGATCGGCCAGGGCAGCTTCGGCAATGTGCCTTATGTCATCGTAATCTTTGTCGTGGTCGTGGCCATCTTCGATTTCCTGCTTCGGCGCGCCACCGCGTTCCGCAAGGTCTTCTATACCGGCAGCAACGAGAAGGCGGCTCAATTTTCGGGCATCAAGACCAAGCAGGTCAAATTCTGGGTCACGGTCCTCTGCTCGACCCTCGCGGGCTTTGCCGGCGTCATCTACATGTCGCGCTTTGGCGCTGCGACCCCGACCTTCGGCGCTGGCATGGAGCTCAACATCATCGCCGCGGCCGTGATTGGCGGGGCATCGCTCAATGGCGGCTCGGGCACCATCTTCGGCGCCATACTGGGCATGGCGCTGCTCTCCGTCGTCACAAGTTCGCTGATCCTGCTCGACGTCTCCGTCTATTGGCAGGATATGATCAAGGGATGCATCCTGCTCGCGGCGGTATCGATTGACCACTTCCTGCACAGCAGGAAATCCTGAGCAGCAGCGCAAGAGTTGAGCATCCATCATGTCACCAACCAATTCGCGGGACGACATCACGATCGTCCGCCAGATGTATCAGGCGCTTGTGCTTCATTACATGGAAGGCAAGACGCAGGCTGAAATCGCCAAGGAGCTCGGCATCTCGCATGCGACGGTCAACCGGCTGATCAAACGCGGTCATCAACTCGGGCTTGTCGAGATCAAGATCAAGTCGCCGATCGAGCAACTGGTCGACATCGAGGCGCGACTTGTCGCGATAGGTGGCATCCAAAGGGCCGTCGTCGTCCCTTCCGTATCGGACAATCCGCAGACCGCGCTCCAGCGCGTCGGCGAGGCCGCGGCCAGACTGGTGCTCGAGACGATCAAGGACGGCGATACGATTTCCATAACCGGGGGCAAGGGGGTGAGTGCCGTCGTCGCCGGCCTCAAGCCGAACCGCAGCTACGATGTCGAGGTCGTTCCCGCGACCGGCCTGGTCCAGGGCAAGCATTACACCGACGTCAATCATGTCGCGTCGCTGATGGCCGACAAGCTCGGCGGGCGCGCCTATCAGATTCACGCGCCGCTGTTTACCGACAGCCCGGCCCAACGCGACATGTTGATGGGCGTCCGGGCCGTTTCGGACGTCTTCAGCAAGGCGCGGGAGGCAACGCTTGCGGTCGTCGGCATCGGTTCCATCCTGACCGACGATTCGAGCTACTACGATCTGCACCCGTCCTCAAGCGCCGACCGGCTGGCCATCGAGCGCTCGGGCGCGGCGGGCGAACTGCTCGCCCATCTCATAGACGGCAACGGCAAGCTCGCGGACTACCGCCTCAACCACTCACTCGTTTCGCTGACACTCGAGGAATTCGCGACCATTCCGCAGTCGATCGGGGTTGCAAGCGGCGCAAGCAAGGTGGTCCCGATCCTCAGTGCCATGCGCGGCTCCCACCTCGATATCCTCGTCACCGACGAAACTACCGGCTTGAAAATCCTCGAGCTCGCCGAAGGAAATGCAGCATGAATTCTCGACAAATCACCCGCTCGATCGGCAAGTCCGGCGTTGTCACTTCGGCAGTAGGGCTCGGCACCTGGGCCATCGGCGGCTGGATGTGGGGTGGCACCGATGAAGCAGAATCGATCGCTGCGATCCAGGCGTCCATCGATGCCGGCGTCTCGTTGATCGACACCGCGCCGGCTTACGGTCTCGGCCGCAGCGAGGAGATCGTCGGCAAGGCCATCAAGGGCCGGCGCGACCGCGCGGTCATCGCCACCAAATGTGGCCTGAACTGGCATACGAAAAAGGGCAACCACTTCTTTGATCAGGACGGAAAGCCGGTGAACCGATATCTGGGCGCCGACGGCATCGCTTATGAAGTGGAGCAGAGCCTGAGGCGGCTCGGCACCGACTATATAGATCTCTACATCACCCACTGGCAGGACCCGACGACATCCATTGCCGAAACAATGGAAGCGCTCGAACGCCTTAAATCAGCTGGCAAGATCCGCGCCATCGGCGCAAGCAATCTCAACGCCGCCGAGCTGCAGCGTTATGTAGGAGCTGGCCAGCTCGACGCGATCCAGGAGAGATATTCGATGCTGGATCGCGAGATTGAGCAGACATTGCTGCCGTTCGCGCGCCAGCATCAAGTTGCTGCGCTCAGTTACTCGTCGCTTGCGCTCGGCCTGCTTTCGGGTGCGATCGATCCGGCGCGTGAGTTCAGCGGCGACGACCAGCGCAAAGACAATCCGCGCTTCTCTCAGGCCAACCGGCGCAAGGTAGCGGCTTTGAAAGATGCGCTGACTCCGGTCGCGGAGGTCCACCACGCAAGCATGGCGCAGATCGTCATCGCCTGGACGCTGGCGCAGCCCGGCATCACCTTCGCGTTGTGTGGGGCGCGAAACGCGAAGCAGGCGGTCGACAACGCCAGGGCAGGGGAGATTTCGCTGAGCGCCGCGGAACTGGCGGCCGTCGATGCGGCGGTGGCCGGGCATCTCGTGGCGATAGATGCGTGATCGAAAGCGCATCCTGAGATGAATCGCATCCAGACGATCGCCGGCTTGCGCGAGAACCCCGATGTTGACGTGCTCGTCATAGGCGGCGGCATTAACGGCATCAGCGTGTTTCGCGAACTCGCTTTGCAGGGCGTCGATGTGCTGCTCGCGGAAAAGGGCGATTACTGCTCCGGCGCCAGCGCAGCCCTCTCGCGCATGGTTCATGGCGGCTTGCGTTATCTTGAAAACGGTGAGTTCAAGCTGGTCCGCGAATCTCTGCTCGAACGCGACCGGCTGTTGAAGAACGCGCCGCACTATGTCGCGCCATTGCCAACCACGGTGCCGATCTTCGACCTGTTCTCAGGCATAGCAAATGGCGCAGTCCGCTTCCTTGGGCTAAGCCGTCGTCCGGGCCGGCGCGGCGCATTGGTCATCAAGACCGGCTTGGCGATGTATGACTTCTTCACCGCCGCACGGCGTGTCGTCCCGATGCATAAATTCAGAAGCCGCGCTGAGACACTCAAGGTCTGGCCTGCAATCAATCCTGCTATCCGGAATTCGGCGACATACTATGATGCCTGGGTCAGCCACCCCGAGCGGCTGGGTACCGAGATGCTGTGCGATACCATGAAGGAGAAGCCGTCGGCCCGGGCGCTCAACTATGCACGCGTATCGCTCGACGACGCGAGCCTGGTGCTTAACGACGGACTATCCGGCGAAACGGTAGCCGTGAAGCCGCGGCTCGTCGTCAACGCAACAGGCGGCTGGATCGACTTGACCAATTCGGCGATCGGAGCCGTTGCGCCGAAGCTTATGGGCGGCACCAAAGGCTCGCATCTGATCGTCGACAATCGCGAGCTTCATGACGCGCTCGACGGCCACATGATCTACTACGAGAACGAGGACGGCCGGATCTGCATCCTGTTCCCCTATCTCGGCAACGTGCTGGTCGGCTCGACTGATATCCGTGTCGATGATCCCGACCAGGCGCGCTGCATGGATGACGAGCGGCAATACATTCTGCAGTCACTGTCCTTCGTGTTTCCCGGGATTGAGATCGCCGATAGCGACATCGTCTTTCAGTTCACCGGGGTGAGGCCGCTGCCGATAAGCCAAGACAGTTTTACAGGGCGCATACCCCGCGATCATTTCTGCGAACTCGTCGAGGGCGCCGGTATGCTGCCGCCGACGCTCTGTATGATCGGCGGGAAGTGGACAACCTTCCGATCGTTTGGCGAACTGGCAGCGGATATCGTGCTTGAGCGATTGCGCCGACAGCGCGTCGTCGGCACCGAAAACATGCCGATCGGCGGCGGCCGGAATTTTCCGATTGCGCCGACAAAATGGTGCGCAGAACGCGCGGCGGCACACGGCCTATCGCTCGACCGTATGCGCAGCCTTTTCGAGCGCTACGGTACCGCGGCGGATACCGTCGCCGCCTATATGGCAGCGGGACATGACGAACTCTTGCCCGGCAGCGACTACTCGGCCCGGGAGATTCAATATCTCATCGCCAATGAATATGTCGAACAGCTGGGGGACCTGCTGCTCCGTCGCACGACAATCGCCATCACCGGTGCGCTCTCGGCCGACCTTCTCGATGCGGTTCTCGATATTCTCGCTGTCGAAAAGAACTGGGACGCCGCGCGCAAGGCATTCGAGCGCACCGATTTCCTCGCTTTGTTGCAACGCCGGCACGGCGTCGATCTCGACCAGCTATCAAAAAAAGACCAAGGAAGGAGCGCCGAATGCGCATCAACAAGAAAGTCCGCATGAACCGGTTGTTCGGCGGAGCGCGCTGTCTCGACGTCGCAATCGACCATGGCGTGTGCAACGAGCCGTCGTTCCTGGAAGGGATAGAGGATATGGCCGGCGTCGTCGCCCAGCTGGTCGCTGCGGGCCCGGACGCCATTCAGATGAATTATGGCCAGGCCGATCTGCTGCAGTCCTTGCCTGGCAAGGATAAGCCAGCATTGGTCATGCGCATAGACATGGGCAATCCATACAACAAAACCCGCCATCGCTCGATGTGGGCCATCCTGCAGAACGAA
The DNA here is from genome assembly GCF_003952585.1 of Mesorhizobium sp. M6A.T.Cr.TU.016.01.1.1. Taxonomy (NCBI): domain Bacteria; kingdom Pseudomonadati; phylum Pseudomonadota; class Alphaproteobacteria; order Hyphomicrobiales; family Phyllobacteriaceae; genus Mesorhizobium; species Mesorhizobium sp. M6A.T.Cr.TU.016.01.1.1. The sequence goes on along the minus strand of NZ_CP034452.1, from coordinate 397,108 downwards.
GCCGAGCCGCTGATCGGCGCGCTGGAAATGGACGCGGCTTGCGTGGTCGTCAATCTGTTCATGCTGCCCGATGAGCCGGACCTATTCCGGCAATGCGTCCACAACATTGCCCGCGTTCGCGCCGACTGCGAAAAATACGGCCTGCCGCTGATGATCGAACCGCTGGCAATGCTGCCCAACTCGGAGCGCGGAGGCTACATGGTCGACGGCGACCCCGAAAAGATCGTCACCCTGACCCGGCTCGCAAGCGAGATGGGCGCCGACATCATCAAGGCGGACCCGACCACCGATCCGAACGATTTCCACCGGGTCGTGGCGGCGGCGCGCTGTCCTGTCCTTGTGCGCGGTGGGGGCAGGGAGGATTTGCGCACCGTCTTCGATAAGTCGGCGGCGCTGATGGCGCAGGGCGCGGCAGGCATGGTCTATGGCCGCAACATATACCAGCATTCCAACCCTCGTGCCGTCGTGAGAGGGTTGATGGCGATCATCCATGAGAATGCGGACGGCGCGGCGGCCTGGGAGCTCTACCAACAAGAATAACCCTGGCGCTTAGGAGGAGCTTCGATGCAGCAATACATTCTGGGTCTCGATGCGGGGAATACCGTCATCAAGGCCATCATCTTCGACGCCGCCGGTCGCGAGCTTGCGCTCGCCGCTCGGGACGGCCGCTCCTGCATGCCGAAGCCCGGCCATGTCGAACGGGATCTCGGCGAATTGTGGCGCAACGCCGTCGAGGTCATCCGCCAGTGCCTCGACCAGTCGGGCATCGACCCCCGCGACATCGCCGTGATCGGCTGCGCCGGCCACGGCAACGGGCTTTATGCGCTGGACCGCAGCGGCGACCCGCTGCTCGGCATCCAGTCGCTCGACACGCGCGGCGTCGGCATCGTGAGCGAATGGGCCGCCGCAGGCGTTGGCGACCGGACCTATGTCCATTGCCTGCAACGGCCCTGGGCGGCGCAGACGCCGACTCTGCTCGCGTGGCTCAAGCGTCATGACCCGGCGCTTTTTGCCCGAATGGGCACGGTTTTCCTGTGCAAGGATTTTGTCGTCAACCGCCTCACCGGCGCGCGCTCGACCGACACCTCGGATATGTCGGGCTGCGGGCTTTTGCACATGCCCGGCCGACGCTACGAGCGTGAGTTGCTGGCCGCCTACGGTCTCGACGATTGCATGGACCTGCTGCCCAACGTGCTGGAGGCCTCCGAGATCGCCGGCCATGTCACGCGCGATGTCGCCGCCGCCACCGGCCTTCGGGCGGGCACGCCTGTGGTGGCGGGCCTGTTCGACGTCGTCGCCAGCGCCATCGGTTCAGGCGTCACCAGCACCGGCGCCGCCTCCATCATTGCCGGCACCTGGAGCATCAACCAGGTTATCACCGAAGAGCCGATCCGCGATCCGTCGATCTTCATGCTGTCGACATTCGATCCGGTGCGCTACCTCGCCATCGAATCGAGCGCCACTTCGGCCGCAAATCTCGAGTGGATCGTGCGTGAGTTCTTCGAGCATGCGCCGGCAGGCGCATCGCCATTCGAGATATGCAGCGAGCTTGTTGCTTCCGTCGATCCCGCGGGAGACATGCCGATCTACCACCCATTCCTTTACGGCTCGCAGCAGAATGGCAAGGCGCGTGCAGGTTTCTACGGCATCGCCGGCTGGCACACGCGGGCGCATATGCTGCGCGCACTGTTCGAGGGTGTCGTCTTCGAACATCGGCGCCATGTCGAGACGCTGCGTCGAGCGGGAGCCACTGTCAGCCAGGCGGTTCTTTCGGGCGGCGGCTCGCGCAGCGCCATCTGGCCGCAGATATTTGCCGATGTGCTGAAAGTGCCGGTGACCGTGGCGCGCAGCCGCGAGACTGGTGCGCTGGGAGCTGCAATTGCAGCCGGGACCGGCGTCGGCTTGTTTGCCGACTTCTCTGCGGGCGTCGCCGCGATGACCGCGCCCGACCGCTTCCACAAGCCCAATAGCGAGATCGCACCGTTCTATGAGCAGCGCTATCGTCTGTATGGCGAGATCAACCAGGCCATGGGTCCGCTATGGGACAGGATGGCAAGCGAACGGACCTCTAATTGACACAGACCGTTGCCGATTTTGGACAATACGACTTCATCATCGTCGGCGCGGGTTCAGCCGGCTGCGTGCTGGCCAACAGACTGTCGGCCAATCCAGGCATGCGCGTGCTGCTTCTGGAGGCCGGCGGCAGTGACCGCTACCACTGGGTCAACATTCCCATCGGCTATCTCTATTGCATGGGCAACCCGCGCACCGATTGGCTGATGAAGACCGAGCCTGAAGCCGGGCTGAACGGTCGTGCGCTTAACTATCCGCGCGGCAAGCTTCTGGGCGGCTGCTCGTCGATCAACGGCATGATCTACATGCGCGGCCAGGCGGCCGACTATGACGGCTGGCGGCAAGCCGGAAATCTTGGTTGGGGCTGGGATGACGTGCTTCCATATTTCCGCAAGTCCGAGGACCATTTTGGCGGTGCGAGCGACCTTCACGGCGCCGGCGGCGAATGGCGCGTCGAGCGCCAACGCCTGTCCTGGCCAATCCTGGATGCCTTCCGCGACGCTGCCGAGGAACTCGGCATCCCCCGGACCGAGGATTTCAACGGCGGGACCAACGAAGGGTCGGGCTATTTCGAGGTCAACCAGAGGAAGGGCGTGCGCTGGAATACCTCGAAAGCGTTCCTGCGGGGCGTGCTCCGGCGGCCGAATTTGCGCGTCGTGACCGGCGCCGAGACCGAGAACCTAAATTTCGACGGAGCTTGCGTCACCGGCGTTGTCTTCCGCATGGGCGGTCAGTTGCATCGTGCGCGGGCAGGCGAGACGATACTTGCTGCTGGCGCGATCAATTCGCCGAAGCTGCTCGAGCTTTCCGGCGTCGGCCGACCTGCCGTGCTTGGCTCAGCAGGAATCCCGGTTCGCCACGCATTGGGTGGCGTCGGCGAGAACCTGCAGGATCATCTGCAAATCCGCACTGTCTTCAAGGTCAATGCCTCGACGCTAAACCAGCGCTACCACAATCTGCTCAGCCGCGCGGCCATGGGCGTCGAATACGCCGTCCGTCGCACCGGACCGCTGTCGATGGCGCCGAGCCAGCTTGGCATCTTCGCCAGAAGCGACCCACGCCTGGAGACGCCCGATCTCGAATACCATGTTCAGCCGTTGAGCACCGACCGGCTGGGCGAGCCGCTGCATCGCTTCCCCGCGGTCACGGTTTCGGTCTGCAACCTCAGACCGGAAAGCCGCGGCACTGTCCACATAGAGACGCCCGATCCGCAGACTGCCCCGAAGATCCGGCCGAACTATTTGTCTACCGAGGGAGACCGGACGGTGGCTGTAGCATCGCTCCGCCATGTCCGCCGCTTAATGAAGGCGCGCGCCGTTGCCCGTTTCGGGCCTGAGGAAATGCTGCCCGGCGCACAATATGAAGGCGATGAAGATCTCGTCCGCAAGGCTGGCGATATCGGCACGACGATTTTCCACCCGGTTGGCACCTGCAAGATGGGCGCAGACCCGATGGCGGTTGTCGACGGCCGGCTGCGGGTGCACGGCATTTCAGGCCTGCGCATCGTCGATGCTTCGATTATGCCGACGATCGTTTCCGGCAACACCAACTCTCCAGTGGTGATGATCGCGGAGAAGGCATCGGAAATGATCTTGCAGGACGCAACCACGAGAATGATCCTCGGTGGCGCATCTGCGCCAAACTAGGCTGACACCTCTTGACTTGAGGATCAGCGTGCCGATGCGCCAATCGCGCCATCAGCACCTTCGCGGCGATGGACCAAAGTAGCCAGCAGTGCCTAGTCCTGGGCTGGCACACCGCCGCGGGACGCCCGAATCGGCCAACAGCATCGGCGTATGGTCGAACTTCAGGTCCCTCAGAGGCTTCGCGGGCGACATGCCCAAACACTCATTGGCTGTTAAAAGCCGAGCGTCCCCTGGCGGATATCGGAGGGTGTCGCGCCGTAGAGCCGCCGGAAGGCGCGATGAAAGTAGGAGAGATCCCCGAAGCCGGCTTCGAATGCGATCGAGCTGATCGTCCAGTCGGCGTAACGTGGATCACTGAGGAGCCGACGGGCGCGCGCGAGACGCTGATCGAGCACGAAGGAGGAAAACGTCCTCCCCTCGGTCTCGAACAGCTTTTGAACGCAGCGTGGCGTGACGCCTTGGCGCAGTGCAACGGCGCCGACGGTGAGGTCGTGGTAGCCGAGATTGCTGACGATATCGGCCTTGACAGCCTTGAGCCGTGCTGCACGCAGGCCGCGACCTTCGGCGATCGCCGCGGCATCCCGGGTCGCGCCGATCGCCAGCGCGACGAGGTCTTGGATATGGGTTGCCGCAAGGTTCGCAACCGCTGGCGTTAAGGGCTGGTCCACATCCTCAAGTGTGGCAGCGTAGCTGACGAGCAATCGCAAGGAATCGACTGTCGACGGAATGGGTTTGCAGATCGCGTCCTCCACGTTGCCGACCATCGGGGCGAGCACATCGTGCGGGGTGCGAAAGGCGATCCGGCGTTGACGTTCACGAGGAATTGCAAGGCCTGGCTCAGCACATGCAAACACTGCGGCCTCGCCCGCACTGATCGTGCACTCGCGGCCGATTTGGTCGACCGTTTGGGCGCCGGATAAAGCCACAAACAGAACGATGTCGTCGCTGTCGATCAGCGCCGGTGTGCGCCTGTACTGCATGCCGGCAGCTGCTCCACTGGCAATGTCAACACCGGGCAGCGCACGCAGCGTGATGCTTGCGTCAGGCGAGCTGTCCGGCACGGGGTCAATCTCGAATTTCGTAATCGCGCGCCCGAGCACTTCGCGCCAAAACTCGAAGCGGTCCGGCTCTGGCAACCCCTCGGTTGAAAAGCAGATTGACGCAAACTCGGCGGCTGAGGAGGCCATTTAAACCCTCTCTGTGCTTCCCGATTTGTGCGAGAATTGCAACTTATCGACGAGAAATACAACTTTCCAGTAAAAAATCACGTTTTCGCGCGAGTCCATAATCGCGTTCGCTTCTGCCCACGACTCGACGAGCCGGGTTCGGTAGCATCAACAAACATGGTGATCGTGCACGATGAAAAACGCCACGACCTTTCGAAGCGATAAACGAAACGACGCTGCGATGGCCTGTTGATCCACGGCAGTTCTCCGAGTCTACGCAGCGCAGGAAGGAACCCGACGTTCCGTTTGGTGGCAGTATTCAACATGCGTTTGTCATGGCCGCCACAACTCAAGTCTCGCGGCGGCGAGGTTGCCCGGCCGTGCCTTGGCGCAAACGCCTTTGTGCTGCCCTTTCCAGGGGGGCGCAGTGTCCTGATCCCAAGCGAACGCACGAGCCGACCCGCAAATGACTTCTGAGCAGAGGAGGAGCCAGATGATCTGGAAAATCCGAAGAGTGCACGTGGAATGGAGATTCGTCCACGAAGACGCTCTCAGTCCTCATTCATTCCCACCTCCCGTCAAGGCGTGCGGGGACGACGCTGCAAGATGGCGTCAGTGGTTGCGCGACCCACTCTCGCATCCAGATCTCGAGGTGATGTCGCTGACCCAACTCGCCGACCTCCCGTTCGACCCGCGTCGTTTCAGCCGGGAATGAGGCCGGCCAGTTCTGTTGTTTTCAAATGGACAACCGCCATAGGCAAAAGGCTCACCTGGCCGCGAGAGTTTCCACTTCAATGCAAACAAAGTGGCTCACGATGAAACATGACATGTCGAACACCCTTGCCGACATTTCCGACGTGCAAGACGTCCTGGCGATGACACTCGGCGTAGCGAAAACCCACGTACTTGGCGTCGCTGCAGAACTAGGCATTGCCGACCTGCTCAAGCACGGCCCCCGGTCGGTCGCGGAAATCGCCGCGACAACGAAGACAAATCAAGGCGCGCTGCTGCGTCTGATGCGCGTTCTGGCCAGCCTCGGTATTCTGGAAGAACCGACGCCCGGCATGTTCGTCAACACCAGCAAGGGGCGGCTCCTTCAGACTGGCGCGCCACGCTCGGTCCGCCACTATGCCATGCTGATGGCGCAGGAGTGCTTAGCCGCCTCGTGGCCGTGCCTGCTGCATAGTATGCGCACCGGCGAGAGCACGTTCGAGAAGAGGAACGGCCATGGGATATACGAGTACTTCCGCATGAACCCAGCGGCGGGAGCAGTCATGAATCAGGCCATGAGCGAGATGTCCAGCCAGGAAAGCGTAGCCATTTGCGACGCCTACGAATTCGCACCGGACCTTTCGGTCGTCGACGTCGGCGGCGGGCGTGGCGGACTTTTGCTGAGCATTCTCGAAGCCCATCCGGGCATTAGGGGAACGCTGCTCGATCTGCCGCACGTGGCCACCGAGGCGCAGGAGATGCTGGCGGCGCGCGTCGTTGATCGGTGCAAGATCGTCGGCGGCGACTTCCTTCGTGAGGTCCCGGGTGGCGGTGATCTCTACATTCTGAAGCGCATTCTCGTAGACCAAACCGACGATACGGCAATGGCGGTGCTGCGGAACGTCCGCACCGCCATCGCCCCACAAGGCGCCCTGCTGATCGCCGACCCGGGCGTAGATTCCCTCTACGGCCGGAGCTTCGACATGCTCATGCTCATGATTTTCGGGGGAAAGCTCCGCAGCGAGTCTGATCTTGCGGCGTTGTTGGAAAAAGCCGGCTTCCGGCTCACGCGAACGATGAAAACTGCATCTGCAATCCATCTGGTCGAAGCGGTGCCGATCTAGGCACTGAACTATCGCCAATATGGAAGAGGGCCCGGCATTTGCAGCTCATCGCCTGGGCGACGGCTCTCAGCGGAGGAGAGCGTCCTGCGTCCTCGGCCATGTAGAGCGGGTTCTCGTAGCGCATGTCGATCACCGCTGTGCCGATCTCGATGCGGCTGGTCTTGGCGCCGACTGCCGCCAACAGCGGGAATGGCGAGCCGAGTTGCCGTGCGAAATGATGCACACGGAAATATGCCCCGTCGGCGCCATACGCAAACGCGTATTTTCGTCTTTTATACGCCTTCGCGTATATCTAAATTTTAAACGCGAACGCGTATATTGACAGTTTATACGCTCTCGCGTATATTGATGTGTGGAGGACTGCTATGACCGATCAGATCGCCCGCACAGAAAAACAGCTTGGCGCCATCCTGCGCCGCGCGCGAAAACAGGCACGGCTGAGCCAGGGGGCTCTAGGCGAACAAATCCATCTGCGCCAGGGCACTGTCTCACGTCTGGAAGCGGGAGAGCCCGCTGTCCAGTTGCGCACTTTAATGGAAGCGCTTTCGGCTCTGAACCTTGAACTGGTCGTCCGGCCACGCACCCAAGGCAGTGCCGCCGATATCGAGGACCTGTTCTGATGGCACGGAAACGCGCTCACGCTCCTCTCAATGTCTTTCTGAACAACCGCCACGTCGGCGTCCTGCGCCGTGAGGCGACAGGTGCTATCGACTTCCAGTACGGACGCGACTGGCTGAACTGGCGCGGCACGTTCCCAGTGTCACTGTCGCTGCCCTTGCGCGAGGATCGGTATATTGGCACCCCCGTCATCAATGTGTTCGACAACCTGCTGCCTGACAGCGACCTCATCCGAAAGCGCGTCGCCGAACGCGTTGGCGCAGACGGCACAGACGCCGTCAGCCTGCTGACGGCCCTCGGTCATGATTGCGTCGGCGCACTCCAGTTTCTGCCTGATGGCATCAAGCCGGGGACCGCCGGCAACACCGACGGCAAACCGATCACTGACGACGAGATTGCCGACATTATCAAGAATCTCGCGGCAGCACCCCTCGGCATGGGCGAAGACGAAGATTTCCGAATTTCGATCGCCGGCGCTCAGGAAAAAACCGCGCTGCTGCGTAAGGACGGCCAATGGTTCAAGCCGATAGGAACGACGGCAACCACCCACATCCTCAAACCGCAGATTGGGCAGCTTCCCAATGGCATCGACCTCTCCAACAGCGTCGAGAACGAATATCTATGCCTCAGACTGCTGCATTCGTTTGGTATCCCTACACCCCCCGTTGAAATCGCCGTTTTCGGGGAACGCCGCACACTGATCGTCGAACGCTTCGATCGTCTTTGGGCAAGAGATGGGCGACTGCTGCGACTGCCGCAGGAAGACATCTGCCAGGCGCTATCGATCCCGCCGACAAGAAAGTACCAGTCTGATGGTGGTCCCGGTATGCGCGAGATCATCAACCTGCTCAAAGGCAGCGACACGCCTGATGCCGACATCACGACTTTCATGCGTGCGAGCATCATATTCTGGTTGCTCGGCGCAACCGATGGGCATGCAAAAAATTTCAGCATTTTCCTCGGTCCCGGCGGGCGCTATCGCATGACGCCGCTGTACGATGTGTTGACAGCGCAGCCGAGCCTCGACCAGGGCCAAATTCAACGCAAGAAATTCAAACTTGCGATGTCCGTCGGAACAAATCGCCACTATGCCATCAGTGACATCGTGCCACGACATTTCATGCAGACGGCCGATATCGCTGGTGTCGGCACTCCGGCGATGCGGGCGATTTTTGAAGACATTGAAGCCAATGCCGATCGGCAAGTACAAGCTGTTGTCGGGTCGCTGCCCGGTAGCTTCCCCGATCAGCTTGTGACCTCGACAGTGGCGGCCATCAAGCACCGCAGCCAGCTCGTCGCAAATTCTCTGGAGGCTTCTCATGTCTGAGTTGGGGCAACGCCCGCGGATAGCAATCCTTGGCTGGGGCTCTCTGATCTGGGACAAGCGCCCCGAATTCGATGAAACATGTCCCCTGGGAAGATGATGGCCCGGCACTTAAACTGGAATTCTCGCGTATTTCCGATACCCGAAAAGGGGCTATGACCCTGGTGATCGACACTGACTACGGTCAGCAGTGCATCGTCCAATATGCGCTTAGTACCCGCGCAAACCCGGCCGATGTCGTCGCTGATCTGCGCTGCCGCGAAGGTAAGCTAAAGCAGACTGGCAGCTATTCGTTGGCGTGTCGCCGCCCCGCTCCTTTGAGGCGACGAACGGCTTCAAACGAAGCAGGCATGAAACGACCGACGCTGGCAGCGCCGAGGAGTTTACTTCGGCTTCGTCGCGCAAATCGCGAAGCGGTGTTGGATGGCTCGCTCGATCGCCTTAGGCCAACTCATCTGTCGAGCCTGAGCGCGATGGATCGCGCCGAGTTTCCAGTCGACGACGGGCTGATCGAACCCGGCTTCGGCCAGCAAGCGCCTTATCTCTCCCGCCCGTGCGCCGCCTGAGAAATGGACGCGGGCAAGAATGCGTTTGTGGCGTCCGGCCATGGCGGTGCATTCATTGTCTGCGACCCGCGACTTGCCTGCCATCAGCTTCTCCCAAACGTCCCGCAATCTCGTCGCCCAGTTGCGGCTGACGAAATCCCCGTCGATGACCAGCAGCTTGCCGCCGGGCTTCAGCAGCGAGAACCATTCGGCAAAGGCCGCCTTCGGATCCACCAGCGTCCAGACGAGGTGACGGGTGACGATGACATCGTAGCTCGCCTTGTCCTCGAGCGTCCGTTCGGCATCCCTCACGATGAAGCGGATATCGGCGCCGCGGTTTTGTGCCTTGGCGCGCGCCTTGGCGAGCATGGCTTCCGACCAGTCGAGGCCCGTCACCACAAATCCCAACTCGTGCATCAGATACGAAATCACGCCCGTCCCGCAGGCGAGGTCCAGAGATGTCCGCCCTGCGCCTTGCCCAAGGTGCCTGCTTATGAGCGCATGCCAGGCAGCGCGCTCGCGTTCGGAAAAAATCTCGTGGCCGACCTGCAGGTCGAACGTCTCGGCGCGGTCGGACCAGTAGTCCCGAATTTCGTCGCGCAGCGAATAGTTTGCGTGAGCCGTCATCGCCCGAAACGCTCTCCCCCAAAGCCGTACATTGGAATTGCTCTAAAAGATAATTCTTGATTACACAACTCATGTTTTCTAAGCCGTGGCGGCAAACTAAATCACGAGAGCACAATGATTTTGAAGTCGATATTTGCGGCCGCGGTCGCCCTCGCGACGTTCATGCCGCTTACCCTCGGCGCGCGCGCCGAAACCGTCACCGACATTAGCGGCCGCAAGGTCGAGGTGAAGACGCCGGTTGAGAAGGTCATCCTCGGCGAAGGCCGGCAGACCTACCTGATTGCCGCGCTCGATACCGACAATCCCTTCAAGCGGATCGTCGGCTGGCGCGAGGATTTCTCGCAGGCCGATCCCGACAATTACGCCGTCTATCTGGAAAAATTCCCCTCGATGGCCACGATCCCGACCTTCGGCGGTTTCAAGGACGGCACCTTCGACATCGAGCAGGCCATCGCGCTTCAGCCGGACGTGATGATCATGAATATCGAGTCCAAGCAGGCAACCGAGGACGCGCAATACATCGAAAAGCTCGCCGCCGTCGGCATCCCGGTGGTCTATGTCGATTTCCGCGAGCATCCCTTCACCAACACCGAGCCGAGCATGCGCCTCATCGGCAAGCTCTTTGGCCAGGAGGAGCGGGCGGAAGCGTTCATCGCCTACCGCGCGGCCCAGATCGCGCGGGTCACCGATGTTATCGCAAAGAATGTTCCCAAGCGCCCGACCGTGTTCATCGAGCGCGCCGGAGGCTATTCCGACGATTGCTGCATGAGCTTCGGCAACGACAATTTCGGCAAGTTCGTGGAGATGGCCGGCGGCCAGAACATCGCGGCGGACCTGATCCCGGGCACGTTTGGCGCGCTCAACCCGGAGCAGATCATCGCAAGCGATCCCGACCAGGTGATTGTGACGGGCGGTAGCTGGGAAGCGTATGTGCCGGGCGGCAAATGGGTCGGCGTCGGTCCCGGCGCGGACGAGGCGGAAGCACTGAAGAAGCTCAAGGGTCTGACGGAACGGCCCGCGCTAACCGGCGTCAAGGCGGTGGAAAACGGGCAGGTCCACGCCATCTGGCACCAGTTCTACAACAGCCCCTATCAGTTCGTCGCCATCCAGCAGATGGCCAAGTGGCTGCACCCCGACCTGTTCGACGATCTGGACGCCGAGGCCACCTTCAAGGAGTTGCACGAGAAGTTCCTGCCGGTCGAGTACAGGCCTGGCCATTGGGTCTCGCTCTCCAATGAGCAGTGAGCCAGCGGCATTGTCGGCAAAGGAAGGGCGCGGCCTCTACCGCGCCCTCGTCCTGCGCAAGCAGCTTATCCTCGCAGGCCTCGTCCTGGCGCTGCTCCTGAGCCTTTGCGTCGACCTCGCCCTCGGCCCTGCCAGCTACAGCCTCGACCAGGTGGTCCTCGCCCTCGTTTCTCCGGGCAGCGTGCCGCTTCAGGTGCGCGTGGTGCTGTGGGAAATCCGGCTTCCCATCGCGCTGATGGCGGTGGTCGTGGGCGCATCACTGTCGGTCGCCGGGGCGCAGATGCAGACCATCCTGAACAATCCGCTCGCCAGTCCGTTCACGCTCGGCATTTCGGCGGCGGCCAGCTTCGGCGCCGCGCTTGCGCTTGCCTTCGGCGTCGCGCTCATCCCCGCCGCGATCGAATATGTCGTGCCGCTCAACGCCTTCGTGGTTGCGATGCTGACCGCGCTCGTCATCCACCTGCTGAGTCTCAAGCGCGGCGTGACGGTTGAAACCATCGTGCTTCTCGGCATCGCGCTCGTCTTCACCTTCAATGCGCTGCTGTCGCTCGTCCAGTATCTTTCCTCAGAGCAGGCGCTCGCCGCGGTCGTGTTCTGGACGATGGGAAGTCTCACCAAGGCCACCTGGCCCAAGCTCATCATCACCAGCCTCATCCTTCTCGCAACGCTTCCGATATTCGCGCGCCGCGCCTGGGCGCTGACGGCGCTGCGGCTAGGCGAAGACAAGGCCGCGAGTTTCGGGATCAAGGTCGCGCGCCTGAGGCTCGAAACCATGATGATGGTGAGCCTGCTCGCCGCCATTCCCGTCGCCTTTGTCGGCACGATCGGCTTCATCGGGTTGGTCGGCCCGCACATCGCCCGCATGCTGATTGGAGAAGATCAGCGCTTCTTCCTGCCCGCTTCCGCGCTTGCTGGCGCCCTCATCCTTTCGGCGAGCTCGGTTGCCAGCAAGTCGCTCATCCCAGGCACGATCTTTCCGATCGGCATCGTCACCTCGCTTGTCGGCATTCCCTTCTTCATCTCCCTGATCCTCTCGAATGTGAGGCGCTCATGGTAACGATCAGGCTCGATGGTCTCGGAGCGTTTCACGGCGCGCGGCTCGTCCTTTCGGACGTTTCAACTCCCACTTTTCGGGGTGGCGAGGTGGTTGCCGTCATCGGGCCCAACGCAGCGGGCAAGTCGACGCTTTTCAAGCGCATCGCAGGACTTTTGAAGGGCCCGGGCCGCGTCTGCCTCGATGGAGCGGCCAAGGGACCGGACGGCATCTGCTACATGCCTCAGGATATGGCAGCCAACGCGGTGCTGACCGTCTATGAATCGATCCTGCTCGCCCGCAAGCAGGGCTCGGCCTGGTCGGTCGGTGACGGCGACCTCGCGCTCATAGACGGTATCCTGGCCGCGCTCAGCATCTCGGATATTGCCTTTCGCAATGTCGGAGAACTGAGCGGCGGGCAAAGGCAGGTGGTAAGCATCGCACAGACCCTCGCCCGCGAACCTGAAATCCTGCTGATGGACGAGCCGACGTCCGCGCTTGACTTGCACCGGCAGGTCGAGGTGCTGAGCTTCATGCGCGGGCTTGCACGCAAGCACGGGATTGCAGTGCTGATCGCAATTCACGACCTCAATCAGGCCCTGCGCTTCGCCGACAAATGCATCGTCATCGCCGACGGCCGGATGTTCGCCTGCGGTACACCGGAAGAGGTCGTTACGCCGGCGCTGTTGCGTGACGTTTATCGCGTCGAGGCGCGGGTCGAGCGATGCTCGCGTGGCATCGGTCATGTCATGGTGGATGGCGTTGCGGATGAAACGGCAGCGGCTGCGTCGATAGCAGCTTAGCCATCAAACTTTAGGGTTGAAGTCGAATCGCCGAAGCGGAAGACTGATCACCCGCTATTTGCGCTGACCGCATCACGAAGCATTTTGGTGCGGGGCTGCAGGCGCGCGACGGCCGGCGCGAAGACCGAAATCGCCTTCGGGTGGACCTTGAAATGCGCCGGCGTCGAGGTGACGATCTCACCGTCAGTGTTCACCGGCATCGGCCTTTTCGTCTCGATGTCGAACTCGACGCATCTGGCCGTGCGAACCTCGCTCCAGGCGCCGTGTGTGCCTGAGCGGAACGAGCGCAGCATAAGCGCCATTTTCCAGAGATTCGTCATTTCCAGGCTGTACAGGTCGAGATGGCCGTCATCGATCTCCGCCGTCTCCTCGACGACGTTGCCGCCGCCATAGTGCCGGCCGTTGCCGACCGCTATCTGGTAGGTCTCGACTTCGGTCGTTACGCCCTTTTCGGTAATCCTTGCTTCGAAGTGGCCAGCCTTGGTCAACACTTTCATAGCCGCCAAGGCATAGCCAAACCTGCCGAAACGCTTCTTCAGCGCCGGATCGAGACCCTGGGCAAGGTCGGTGCTGATGCCGATGCTCGCAACGTTGAAGAAAGCGTGACCATTGACGGTCCCGACATCGATCAGACGCCTTCCGCCCTGTACAATCACGTCGGCAGCCTTCAGCAGATCCAACGGTATTTCGAGGGTGCGCGCCAGATCGTTCGCCGTCCCCATCGGAATGATGCCCATAGGCAGCCCGCTTTCCATGGCCGCGACCGCCGCCGAGGACACCGAGCCATCGCCGCCGCACACGATCACAAGGTCGGCCCTATGGCGAAGGCGCACGATGTCGCGTGCTATCTCGGGCAGCGCCTCAAACGTCTCGACGGTGACGCGAAGCCCACCGGCCTGCAGCCGCTCGACGACCGGTGCGATAGATTCCTGCCCGCGTCGCGCCTTTGAATTGACGAGCAGAAGCGCGCGTCTGGTCGTGATTTCGTTCATGCGGCGTAGATAGGGTGCTTGCCTGCGGATTACGACGCCAACAGGCGCGCCTGGGAAGACCCAGAGTTGAATTTTCGTAACAGCCCGAATTGCTGGTTGTCACATCCGATCAGGAATCGGCACAGTTGCGGACGCTGTGTGCACGTATCCACCGCGGCCAACTTGGCCGAACCTGACGCTCAAATATCCTTCGTAGGTCGACTTCTCAATCTCGACCGTCGATCAATCGAAATTTAGGTTTCATGACCTGTTCAGAGCGGTTTCCCGATCCATTTTGCCAGGATGCCAACGACGCCCTCCCGGAACAACAGCACTGCGACAACGAAGATGGTGCCCTGGGCGATCGTGACCCAGTCGCCAAATGTCGCGAGGTAATTCTGCATCGTGACGATAACTGCCGCGCCGACGATAGGTCCGAACACCGTGCCCATGCCACCCAAGAGCGTCATCAGCACGACCTCGCCGGACATGGTCCAGTAGACGTCGGTAAGTGACGCCAATTGGAACACGATCGCCTTGGTTGCGCCGGCAACGCCGGCGAGCGCGGCTGACAACACGAATACGGTGAGCTTGTAGCGGTTGACCCGATAGCCCAGCGATATCGCGCGGGGCTCGTTCTCGCGGATCGCCTTCAACACCTGCCCAAACGGCGAATGGATGATCCGGTAGATCAGCAATATGCCGGCGAAAAAGATGGCGAGCACGAAGAAATAGAGCAATTCGTTTGAGCGCAGGTCGATCAGCCCAAACAAATAGCCGCGCGGGACGGCCTGGATGCCGTCCTCACCGCCGGTAAACGCCGCCTGCAGCGAGAAGAAATAGACCATCTGCGCAAAAGCCAGCGTCACCATGGCGAAATAGATGCCGTGGCGGCGAATGGCGAGGGAGCCGATGGCGAGACCGAGCACGGCTGCCACCAACGTGCCCGCGATAATGGCAAGTTCGGGCGTCAAACCCCACACCTTTGCCGCATGGGCCGAGACGTAGCTCGCCATGCCGAAATAGGCAGCGTGGCCAAAGGATAGGAGCCCGCCATAGCCGAGCAACAGGTTGAAGGCGCAGGCAAACAGCGCGAAGCACAGCACCTTCATGACAAAGATCGGATAGAACAGAAAAGGCGCGGCGATGAGGAAGACGAAAAGCGCGGCGAAGATCGCAAGGTGATGGCGTGGCATGCCGGCGGCGCCAACGGACGTGACGGCCGTCATGGCAATCGGGTTGGTGTCGGTTACCATCACGCGCTCCGCCCAAACAGGCCGGCGGGCTTGATCAGCAGCACCAGCGCCATGATGACAAAAATCACCACGGCCGAGCCTTCCGGATAGAACACGCGGGTCAGACCTTCGATCAGCCCAAGCCCGAAGCCGGTGAGGATCGAGCCAAGGATCGAGCCCATGCCGCCGATGACGACGACGGCGAAGACGACGATGATCAGGTCTGCGCCCATGTTCGGATTGACTGCGTATATCGGTGCGGCGAGCACGCCGGCGAAACCGGCGAGCGCGACGCCGAAACCATATGTGAGCGTGACCAGCAGCGGCACGTTGATGCCGAACGCACCGACCATGGTCGGGTTCTCGGTCGCTGCCCTGAGATAGGCGCCAAGTCGGGTCTTTTCGATGATGAACCAGGTCGCGAGGCACACGATGAGTGAGGCCACAATCACCCAGGCGCGCGAATTGGGCAGGTACATGAAGCCGAGATTGTGCCCCCCCGTTAGAAGCGGCGGCGGCGGGTAGGGCAGGCCAGATACGCCGAAAAACTGGCGGAAGAAGCCGACGATGATCAGCGCCAGGCCGAAGGTGAGCAGCAGCCCGTAGAGATGGTCGAGGTGATAGAGCCGTCGGATCAACACGCGCTCGAGCACGATGCCGGTGAGGCCGACGATCGGCGGAACGATGAACACAGCCCACCAGTAACTGACGCCGAGATAGTTGAGCAGCATCCAGGCGCCGAAGGCGCCCAGCATGTACTGCGCACCATGCGTGAAATTGATGATGTTCAGGAGACCGAAGATGACCGCCAGCCCGAGGCTCAAAACCGCATAGAAGGACCCATTGATCAGCCCGAGCAGCAATTGGCCGAACAGGACCTGTGGCGGAATTCCAAGGAGTTCGAACATGGTCGCTCCAGTTGACTTGTCGACGAAAGGACGCGCCGAGCGGTTCGGCGCGTCGTTGGCGAGGCCCGCTTATTTGACGAGCGGACAGCCGCCGTCGGCGAGTGGGCGGAACGCCTTGTCGGCCGGAATGGTGGCCACGGTCTCGAAATAATCCCATGCCCCCTTCGATTGGTCCGGCTTCTTGACGCGGAACAGGTACATGTCGTGCAGCTTGCGCCCGTCCGCGCGGATCGTGCCCTTGCCAAACAGCGGATCGTCCGTCGGCATTTCCTTCATCTTGGCCATCACCTTGGCCGCATCCTTGTCGCCAACGGCCTCGACGGCCTTAAGGTAATGCAGCACCGAAGCGTAGACTCCGGCCTCGATCATCGAAGGCTTCTGTCCGCTGTTCCGCTCCTGGAAGCGGGCAGAGAATTCACGCGTCTGATCGTTCTTATCCCAGTAGAATGCGCCGGTGAGCACGAGGCCTTGCGCCACTTCGAGGCTAAGCGCATGCACGTCATTGATAAACATCAAAAGGGCTGCGAGCGCTTGGCCGCCCTGCGTGATGCCGAATTCCGACGCCTGCTTGACCGCGTTGATGGTGTCGCCGCCGGCATTGGCGAGGCCGACGACCTTGGCACCCGACCCTTGCGCCTGCAACAGGAAAGACGAGAAATCCTGGCCGGGGAAAGGATGACGGACGGTGCCGAGAACCTTGCCGCCCGATGCTTCCACGACCGCCGACGTATCGCGCTCGAGCGCATGGCCGAAGGCATAGTCGGCTGTGACGAAGAACCATGTATCGCCACCCTGCGCGACCATCGCCGAACCCGTGCCGTTGGCAAGCGCCCAGGTGTCGTAGGTCCAGTGGACGGTGTTGGGCGAACAGGCCTTGCCGGTGAGGTCGGACGAGGCCGGACCCGAGGCGAGGAAGATCTTGTTCTTCTCCTTGGTGATCTCGTTGACGGCGAGCGCCACCGACGAGGTTGGCACGTCGGCGATCACGTCGACATTTTCGGTGTCGTACCACTGGCGGGCGATGTTCGAGCCGACGTCCGGCTTGTTCTGGTGGTCCGCGGAGACGATCGATACATTGATGCCCTTGTCGGTCGCCTTGAAGTCTTCCGCCGCCATCTGGGCCGCGATGACCGAGCCTTCGCCGGCGATGTCTGCATAGATGCCGGAACGGTCATTCAGAACGCCGATCTTGACATCCGTGGCGTAGGCTGCGCCGGCCGACAAAAGGCTCGCCAGTGAAGCCAGAATGAACCCTGTTGCTTTCATCACTACTCTCCTCCGATTGCGGCGCGACGCGCCCGTTGATGGCTGTCTCAGACACCAAGATAGGCGTGCAGCTTGTCAATGTTGGCGTCGAGCTCGCGGTTGGGAATCATGTCGATCACGCGCCCCTGCTCCACCACGTAATGACGGTCCGCGACCAATGCGGCGAAATGAAAATTCTGTTCGACGAGCACGATCGTGAATCCCTCGTCCTTGAGCCGGGCAATGGTGCGGCCGATCTGCTGCACGATGACGGGCGCAAGCCCCTCGGTCGGCTCGTCGAGCAGCAACAGCTTCGCGCCCGTCCGCAAGATCCGGCCAATGGCGAGCATCTGTTGTTCGCCGCCCGAAAGCTTGGTGCCTTGGCTCGAAAGCCGCTCCTTCAGGTGCGGGAAGAGCTCGAAAATCTGCTCGACGGTGAGCCCGCCGGGGCGCACCTGCGGCGGCAGCATTAAATTCTCCTCGACCGAGAGGCTTGAGAAGATTGCGCGCTCCTCCGGGCAGTAGGCGATGCCCATCCGTGCGATCAACCGCGACGGCAGCTTGATCGTCTCCCGGCCGTCGTAGGTGACCGATCCCGAGCGCCTGGACAGGATGCCCATGACCGCCTTCAGCGTCGTCGTCTTGCCGGCGCCGTTGCGGCCGAGCAGCGTCACCACTTCACCTTCGCCAACCTCGAAACTCAGGCCGTGAAGCACATGGCTCTCGCCGTACCAGCCCTGCAGGCCATCGACACGCAGGAGGGGTCTCTCCGAGGGGGCAGCAGCCGGCCTGCTCGTAAGTCCAACTTCAGACATGTCCGGCCCCGATATAGGCTTCGATAACACGCGGATCTTTGGAAACCGCGGCATAGTCGCCTTCGGCGAGGACTTTGCCGCGCGCGAGCACGGTGATGCGGTTCGACAGCGAGGCTACGACCGACAGATTGTGCTCAACCATCAAAATAGTGCGGTTCTTGGAGATGCGCCGGATCAGCGCCGAGATCCGCTCGATGTCTTCTTGCGCCATGCCGGCCATAGGCTCATCGAGCAGCAGCATTTCAGGGTTCAGCGCCAGCGTCGTCGCGATCTCAAGCGCGCGCTTGCGGCCGTAGGACAGATCGCTAGCGCGGATATCGGAAAACTCGGTCAGGCCGACATCGGCGAGAAGAGCCGCGGCCTCGCTATTGAATGTGGACAGCAGTTTCTCGGAACGCCAGAAATCGAAACTGTCGCCGCGCCGGCGCTGCAGCGCGATGCGGACATTCTCCAGTGCCGTCATGTGCGGAAACACCGCCGATATCTGGAAGGAGCGCACAAGGCCCAAGCGCGCGATGTCGGCTGGTTGCATCCTGGTGATGTCCCGGCCCTGGTAGCGGATTGCGCCGCGCGTCGGCTGGAGGAATTTGGTCAGCAAGTTGAAGAGGGTCGTCTTGCCTGCGCCGTTGGGGCCGATCAGCGCGTGGATCGATCCTCGCTCGACCGTCAGGTCGACATTATTGACAGCGACGAAACCCTTAAATTCCTTAGTCAATCCCACTGCTTCGAGGATCGCTCCGGAATTCATGCGCGGGAGCCTTCGCCGTTCATCGACGTGAAACGTGGAACCGCGCTGCGAGGCTGTCCGCCCCCAGGGTGACTTCCATGGTTTCCTCCCGTGGCACTCCCACCCGCAACAAACGACCTAATGCACATCGCGTCAAGGCTGCAATTTTTCAGATGCTCGAACTTCGTGAAACGCTCAGTCACTGTCCTTGGCACAGGATCGCCTGGAGAAGCTGGCGAGCGGTTGGTATCACATCCGATCGGGAGGCAAATTGACCGCAGTCAACCTCGATATCCCGATCTCATCTGCGACGCGCTAGTGCGGGGTCAAGTCCAATGACGCCATTGAGAGCCTTCTGGTTCGGATCGTTCGCCTGCACCGCCGCAGCATCAATGTCGAAACGTAGCAAATCCAGCTCAGTCGCTGGCGATCGTGCGATGTGGGCCTTGGAAAGCACGGCTGCGGTCACGCGCCTATCAGCATCAAGACCATTACCGATCGTTGCGACATTGGCCGCAGGAAAGGCTTGACGTTATCAAATCCAAGTGCGCTACTTGATCCGTAGCTAAGGTATAAATTCCATTGATATGGAATGTAGCGCGCGGGCATGGCGTGTTGGGAGTCAGCGAGTGTCTCGCAATCAAGACGACCGCAAGCCATGGCCTCGCCTGAAGCTCCTTCGAAGCTACGGCTTACGAGCGAAACTGGTTGGTCAGGAGCCTAGTTGGTCTTCAACTGGCCGACACGGTTTTCGGCAATCCAGCGGGCGGCAAGCACCAATGCTCCCATACTGAAATCCTTGCCATGCTTGGCCACCATTTCTTCCGACAGTTTGGCGAGCCGGTCGAAAAATTCGTCCTTGCTCTCGTCCTCGGGGGTGGGTTCGGTTTGCATTTGGTGCTCCTGTTGCATGCGGCCTGCCTTTGCTATTTGAACATCGACGCGGGAAAGGTGACGATCGCGGCGGTGCCGTCGACGGTGCCCACCGCCAGGTGCTGTCCGTCACTGGACCAGGCAAGCGCGGTCACCGCGCTGCCCAGGGGTCTGACGAGGAGTTCGTCCCGCGCGCCGATCTGGGCGATGGTGATCCGACCGTTGGCATAGCCGGCCGCAATCAGTTTTTTCTCCGGGTGCGCAGCCACTGTCTCGACCGGAACCAGCCCGGCGCGACCAGTCTCCAGCGCGCCGGAGATTTCGCCGTCAAGTGGCGGCGCGGTCATCGACCAGCCGGCGATCCGGAAGGCGCCCGATGCAAACAGCGCATTCTCCGGCAGGCTCCAGCACACCGTCCGGACCGGGGATGGAAATCCCGCGATAATGCCAGTGCGGCCATCGGCTATGCACACCAGGGCAAAGCCTCCGGCTTCGAGCCCACAGGCCAGCCAGGTGCCGTCGCCACTCCAGCGGATCGAGATCGGACGCGCTGAAAAGGCGATATCGCGTATCAGGGTGGTGTCGCCATCGACCATCCAGATCGACAATCCGTCGTCCAGGCTATGGGCGAGGCGCCTTCCGCCTGGCGAAAAGGCAAGCGCATCCGTGGACGGTGTCGTACCGTGTCGCAGTCGCACCGCATCGCCTTGGCCTCGTGCCAGGAAGACATCCTGCCCGTTGCTGACGGCTGTGATGGCTGTGCGGGGGCTGTGGTCGACGGCGACGACCGGCCCGTCGATCTTGACCAGCGTCTCCATCACATTGCCGTCCGCGGCCAGATGCACCGCTTCGCCAGCCGCCGTTCCAACGAGGAAGCCGGAGGAAAGGTAGTTGGCGAGCGGAACGTCGCCATCTCCCAACACAGCAGTGGCTATCAATGGCAACGGAAATTTTTCCCTTGGGCGGATCGTCGTCTGGCCGAGATCGCCGCTCACCCTGATCCGCGACTGCGGCGGTTCCTGGTCGGCGACCGCGGCTATGGCGACCGTTCCATCGACGCAGGCGAAGGCGACAGTCGAGTCATCGGCGCTAAAGCGCAGATCGGCGATCGCCGACGGACGACGCCAGCTTCTCGCCAGCAGGTCGAACAAGGTCAGGTTCTGTATCGCGTGCTGGTTCATGGCGATTCCCTTCGTCAGTTTCCATCCGTCGCCGCGAGGCTGCGATCGACGTCCTCGACGTCACCTTCCGCGGCGACGATGCTGTCCTCACATGCCGCGCATTCGTGCATGACTGCCGCGGCTTTCTCCTGCGCTTCATGCAAGTCCCGCACCAGTTGCGCGCTGACGCCGTTCCTGCCGATTTCGAGTTCCAGGCGCAGCACTTCCATCTCGATACCGGCGCGTTTCTGATTGAGCCGCAGCGCCTCGGCAGTGAGCGCGGAGACGTTGGCGACGAGATCGAGCCGGCGGGCGAGCAACGCGTCACGCCTGGTAGTTTGGCCCATTGGGTCCTCCTGTCATTTTTCGCCCAGCCATCGGTCAGGCTGGCTTTTCGAAAGCCGACAGCAATTTGGGCAATGTTCCGGCCTGCGAATGGAACTGTCTTTCAGCCGTTTCGATGTGGCTCTTGAGCTGATCCCAGATGTCGACCCGGATCATCGAAGTCGTATCGCCGGTGAGGCGCTCGATCTCGTCGACGCGGAACTGGCGTGACAGCGAAACGCCGGAAAACACGAATTCCCGCAACAGAATCGCGTGGTTCTCGATGAACAGATGGATCATCGGATGCGTTTCCGTGGTGACGCCGCCGGCGGCAAGCTCGGCCCGGATGAAGTCCTGGAAGTGGCTCTGGAGGCGATGTTGGCTCTCGCCCATGAAGCGCATCACAAAGACCAGATCGCGGGGCATCAGCCTGACAAGTTCGCCGGTGACGCCATCGGCTTGGCTGGACATTGGCTCGGGCGGTCTTCGGCTGTCTTTATCGTTCGGCACGGTCTCTCTCCAGCGCGAGGCCCGTCCATGGGCCGTCGCCTTCAAATAGTAGAGAAAGACGAAGAATTGAATAGATGATATTTGTTTTCGAACTTGCTGCATCTGCGAACTAGACGTATTACAATTGCGAATAGATATTATATATTACAGGCGTACGTTACAAATGTAAAAGAACGTTACATTTGGCTATCTGCCCGTATGCCGAAAGAGCAGCGATTTTGTTTTGAGCCCTTGCCATGGGTGCTATTTTCAAATTGGCACGGCGCTTGCTTTGTACATTTCCACAAGAAGCCCATCGCGCTTTGACGCGGTGCCAAAAGAACGAAGGAACGGAGGAAGCAGGGACAAGTCACGTCCGCTTCGATACGCCCATCGCACATGCGGTTGGCGCCGCGGGCCCTGCCAGCCGCCTAACACCTTTGCCGCGATCCACTTGAACGGCCGGACCATGAGTCGCGCCTGATGCGCAACCCTTTGTCGTGCCGCTCGCATTCTCACTGGCGGTGCTGTGCCGCCGCTTCATGCCGGGGTCAAGGGACCTGCGGCTCAAACCTGGTGGAGGCTTATGACCATGACGTCTCTGACGCTCAACAAGATTACCTCGCAACGCGGAATCTCCGTGGGCGAGGCAACCAAGAAGATTGCCGATCTCGGCTGGAACCCTTCCTACGTCCAGGAAGCGATGACGTTTCCGACGGACTACAAGATCAACAAGACGCCGCGCGACCCGATGAAACAGGTTCTGCGATCCTACTTCCCGATGCAGGAAGAGAAGGACAATCGTGTCTACGGTGCGCTCGACGCCGCGTTGCGCGGCGACATGTTCCGCAATGTGGAACCGCGCTGGGTCGAGTGGATGAAACTCTTCCTTGCGATCATTCCGTTCCCGGAAATTTCTGCTGCCCGCTCGATGGCGATGGTCGCCCGTATCGCGCCGGGCGAGGAGCTCAGAACCGGCTTCACCATGCAGATGATCGACGAGTTCCGCCACTCGACGATCCAGATGAACCTGAAGAAATGGTACATGGAAAACTACATCGATCCGGCCGGCTTCGACATCACCGAGGAAGCCTTCGGAAAATGCTACGCCACGACCATCGGCCGGCAGTTCGCGGAAGGCTTCATCACCGGCGACACCATGACCGCCGCCTGCATGTACCTGACCGTGGTCGCCGAGACCGCCTTCACCAACACGCTGTTTGTCGCCATGCCTTCGGAAGCCGCCCGTAACGGCGACTATGCGCTGCCGACCGTTTTTTTGTCGGTCCAGTCCGATGAGAGCCGGCATATCGGCAATGGCCATTCGCTGCTGATGGCGGCGCTCAAGGAGCCGGAAAACCACCTGCTGCTCGAGCGCGACCTGCGCTACGCCTTCTGGCAAAACCACGCGATCGTCGATGCAGCCATCGGCACCTTCATCGAATACGGCACCACCAACCGCGACAAGAACAAGGAGTCCTACGCGGAAATGTGGCACCGCTGGATCTATGAGGACTACTACCGCACCTACATGCTGCCGCTCGAGAAATACGGCATCAAGGTCCATCACGACGACGTCCAGGCGGCCTGGGAACGCATCACCAAGAAGAACTACGTCCACAAGGTCGGACAGTTCTTCGCGGTCGGCTGGCCGGTCAATTTCTGGCGTATCGAAGCCCAGACCGACAAGGACTTCGAGTGGTTCGAGCATAAGTATCCGGGCTGGTATGCCGAGTTCGGCGATTTCTGGAAATGGTACGCCAAGCTTAGCCACAAGGGCGAGAAGGTGCTGCTCTTCAACAGCGACGTGGGCTACGTCTATCCACACCGCTGCTGGTCCTGCCTTGTTCCCTGCCTGATCCGCGAAGACATGGTGGTCGGCGAGATCGACGGCCAGTTGCACACCTTCGCCCACGAGCTCGACAAGTGGACCGCGACCGTGGCCTTCGCCGACGAGTATGAGGGCCGTCCGACACCCGCGATGGGCCGCTTCAGCGGCAAGCGCGAATGGGAGACGCTCTATGACGGCTGGGATTTGGCCGATGCCATCAAGGACCTGAACTTCGTCCGCTCCGATGGCAAGACGCTCGTACCGCAGCCGCATATGCGCTTCGACGACAAGGAGATGTGGACGTTGGACGACGTGCGCGGCAACACGCTGGGATCGCCGTTGAACGCGCTCCGCGGCATGACGCCGGAAGGACGCGCGCAGCACCTGGCAGACTACGCCAAGGGCTTCACCATCAATCCCTGCAACTGATCAGGCCAAGGGGGCGGGTTCGTCCCGCCCTCTCTTTCATTGGAGGTCCGTATGTCGGAAACCCACACGGTCAGGCTCAGCCCAGTCGGCGTCGAATTCGACGTCGAGCATGGCGAGACGGTGCTCAACGCCGCTTTCCGCCAGGGCATCGCCCTGCCGCACGGCTGCAAGGAAGGGCAATGCTCGGCCTGCAAGAGCGTGTTGCTCGATGGCGAAGTCGACATGCTCAAATACTCGACCTTCGCACTGAACGACATGGAGAAGGAGAGCGGCCACGTCCTTTTGTGCCGCTGCATCGCCTACTCCGATCTGGAAGTCGAGCTTCTCAACTACGACGAGGAGATTTTGGCGAAAGCGATCGCCGTGAAGACGTTCAAGGGCCGGATTGCTCTGATCGAGCACCTGACCCACGACATTCGCGGCATCGAGATCGAACTCGGCTCGCCGATAAAGTTCTGGGCGGGGCAATATGTCGACATCACGGTTACCACGGAAAAGGGGGAGACGATTACGCGCTCGTTCTCCATGGCAAATACGCCGGACCAAACCCAAAAACTCTGCTTCATCATCAAAAAATACCCCGAGGGAAAGTTCTCCGGAGAACTCGATTCCGGAGGAATCAAGCTCGGAGCCGAAGTCACCGTCGTCGGACCCTACGGAACCTGTTTCCGACGCGACGAACGGCAAGGACCCCTGATCCTGGTCGGCGCCGGATCGGGCATGTCGCCGATCTGGTCGATCCTCAACGACCATCTGAAGAGCGGCGAGAAACGCCCTGTCTATTTCTTCTACGGTGCCAGGACGCGCAACGACCTGTTCTATCTCGACAGGATCGCCGAGCTGATCGGTCAGCATTCGGATGTCACTTTCATTCCCGTGCTGTCGCACGCGACAGACGACGCCGAATGGGAAGGCGAACGCGGTTTCGTGCACCAGAGTGTCGACGCCAAGCTCAAGCAATTGGCGGTCGACGGACAGGGCGATGTCCATGCCTGTGGCCCGCCACCGATGATCGATGCGCTTCAGCCGGTTCTGTTCATGAACGGGTTCGAGACGGAGCGAATCTTCTTCGACAAGTTCACCACATCGGCAGGTGCAACACCGGCCCACTGAGGGGCGGCAACGCAACTGCAACCACAACTGCAACAAGGGAGTGAAGACTATGCCAGCTACCTCGAGTTCAGTCGGGTCCGGAGCCGCCGGCGCGGCGATCTTTGCCGACTCCGACAGCCGGAAGTACCGGTATTTCGACCCGAAGGGCCAGCGCGCCACCCACTATGAGGACATGACAGTCGACGTGCAGCCTGACCCGGAGCGTTACCTGATCCAGGACTGGATCATCTCTTTTGCCGACGGCAAGGGCGCTTATGTCAAGCAGAACACCGCCGCTCAGAGCTCCAACTGGCATGCCTTCCGCGCCCCCGATCAGGAGTGGGAACGCACGCACTACCAACGCCAGTCGAAAATCGAGACGATGGTACAGAGCGTCATCAACAACGCCCGCAAGTCGGGGGCGCCTAAGACATTCGACAAGGCCTGGATCAAGATTCTGCAGACGCAGCTCGGCGCCTGGAAGCACGCCGAATTCGGGCTCGGCACCTCGTTGATGCAGGCGCAGCGCTACGGCTACACCCAGATGATCAACAACGCCACGCTGACCAACTCGTCTTACAAGCTGCGGCTTGCCCAGGACATCACGCTCTACCTTGCCGAGATCGGCATGGACCTTCCCGGCTGGGACGACGAACTCGGCAAGACAGCCTGGCTCGAGGACAACAACTGGCAAGGCACCCGCGAAGCGGTCGAGACCATCATGGGCGCGACCGACTATCTCGAACAGTACTTCGCCATCAACATCGTCTTCGAACCGCTGGTCGGGGAAGCATTCCGCTCAGGCTTCCTGATGCAGATCGCCGCCGCAAACCACGACTTCATCACGCCTGCGGTGATCTCGGCAGCCGAGGCCGACTACGAGCGCAATCTCGCCAACACGATCGACCTCATGCACATGCTCGCCAACGACGAGAAGCATGGCGCGGCGAACAAGAAGCTCTTCCAGGGCTGGGTCAAGAAGCACGGCGCGCTCGCCGACAAGGCAGCCATCGGCCTGCAGCCGATCTGGTCGATGCCGCATTCAAAGCCGGTCGCTTTCTCGGATGTCCGTGCCAAGTCCGAGGAACGGATTGATCAGATACTCGGCGAACTTGGCCTCAAGCGCTGACACAGGGAGAAACTGTCATGTCAACTGCAGCACGCGACGCATCGCAATCCAACATTTTCAGGTCGATGAAGGACATCACCTTCGAACAGACGATTTCGCACCAGTGCGGCGTCACCATGAACGACTCGGTGGAAGCCAGGGCCATCGCTGAATTCATGGGCCTGAAGCCGAACGTAACGGTCACCTACCAACCGGCGATGATCCGCATCGATGGCACCGGCAAGCTGATCTTCAAGATGGACGAGATCAGCGAATATCTCGGCCGCGAGATGACGGCGGAAACCTTCGAGGTCAACAGCTCGACCCACTACGGACGGATGGTGCGCATCGACGACAACACCGTGATCCTGTTCGGCAACATGGATGAGATGTTCGAATACATCGAATAGACGCTCCAGAAAATCAGGCGCGCCGCCTGGCTGCGGCGCGCCGAACCGATCAATCGCACATCTTGTGGAGGTAGAAATGTTTAGAACACCAGAAGGCAAGGATATTTTCATTGTCGATGGCCATACCCATTTCTGGGACGGCAGCCCGGAGAACCAGAAAAATATCCACGGCAAGCAGTTCATCGAGTGCTTCTATGCCTATCACACCGGGCTGAGCCCCAAGGACCAGCTGTGGGAGAAGAGCAAGTTCGAGAAGTACAGCGCCGACGATCTCTATCGCGACCTGTTCATCGACGGCCCCGATGATGTGGCGATCGTCCAGTCGACCTATCTCAAGGACTTCTACAAGAACGGCTTCAACACGATCGAGCGCAACGCCGAGGTGGCCAAGCTCTATCCCGAACGGTTCATCGTCAACGGCGCCTTCGATCCGCGCGATGGTGAGAAGGCGCTTGAGTACATCCACTTCCTCAAGGAGACCTACGACGTCAAGGGCGTGAAGATGTACACGGCCGAATGGAACGGGGCTTCCAAGGGCTGGAAGCTCACGGATCCCGATGCCTACAAATGCTTCGAACTCTGCGACAAACTCGGCATCAGGAATATCCATGTCCACAAAGGGCCGACAATCCTGCCGCTCAGCAAGGATGCGTTCGACGTGCATGACGTCGACCATGCGGCGACTGACTTCCAGGGCCTCAACTGGATCATCGAGCATTGCGGCCTGCCGCGCCTCGACGATTTCTGCTGGATCGCAACGCAAGAAACCAACGTCTATGGTGGGCTTGCGGTAGCGCTGCCCTTCATCCATTCGCGCCCGCGCTATTTCGGCGAGGTCATCGCCGAACTGCTTTTCTGGATCGGCCCGGAAAAAATCCTTTTCGGTTCCGACTACGCGATCTGGACGCCGCGCTGGCTGGTCGAGAAGTTCTGGGCCTATCAGATCCCAGAGGACATCGCCGCCGAACGCGGTGTGCAACTGACCGACGAGATCAAGGAGAAGATCCTGGGCCTCAATGCGGCGCGTCTCTACAACATCGACATCGAAGCCAAGAAGACGGCGCTCGCCAGTTCGCCCTTCAGCATCGCGGCGGAGTAGGGGCCATGGCAACTGCCAGCGTTTCCGGCAACCGCGAGAAGGAACTCTGGCGGCGCCTTGGTGAGGTCAACGACCCGGAGCTCGACGAACCGATTACCGAGATGGGCTTCGTCGAGCGGGCCGAAATGACGAGCGATGGCAGTGTGGAGATCGACCTCCGCCTGCCGACCTACTGGTGCTCGCCCAACTTCGCGTTCCTCATGCTGGACGGCGTCCGCAAGGCGCTCGACCAGCTCTCCTGGGCGCCGGCCTATCGCGTCAAGCTGCACGATCACATGTTCGCGGAAGAGGTCAATCGCGGCATGGAAGCCGGCAAGACATTCGGCGATGTCTTCGCCGTACTTGCCGAGGATCAGGATCTTGGCGGCTTGCGTGAGACCTTCAGGATGAAGGCGTTCAAGCGGCGCCAGGAGGCGGTCCTGCGCGGCCTGCGGCAGCACGGCCTGACCGATCGAGAGATCCTCGGCATGGACCTGCCGGCATATGACCTCGCACGGTTCGAACCGGGCGAGGCGGCCAAACAGAAGCCGAGATACAGGGCGGCTCTGCTTGAGCGTTTTCCCGACCGCCAGGCGGATGATCCTGTCTTCGTGACTTGGGAAGGCCAGAAAATACCACCTGCGGCGCTCGGTGCCCATCTCGCCGAACTGCGCGGCGTGCGCATCAACATGGAGTTCAACGGCGCGCTGTGCCGTGGGCTCAAGCAGACCAGATACAAGGAACTGGATGTGGTCGACGGCGAACCGACGCTGGTCGATTTCATCATGGATCGCGTGCCGGCACGAACCGCGCCGACCGCCTGAAGCAGAGCTGAAACAACGGCCTCCCTCGCACGAGGCCCCTAACCAACAACCCGCCCGTAAGGCGGAAGGAGAAACCATGCCCAAAATAATGCTTCACAATTCCGAAGCGCGCCGTGCACTTGCCCGTGGTGTCTTTCGGCTGGCCGCTGCCGTCGAGCCGACACTCGGCCCCAAAGGCATGAACGCCATGATCGACCGGCCGATCGGCACGCCGATGGTGACCCGTGACGGCGTCAGCATTGCCTCCGAGATCGAATTGCACGACCCTTTCGAAAACATGGGCGCGCAGGTCGTGCGCGAAGTGTCGATGCAGACCAATGAGGTCGCCGGCGACGGCACCACGACTGCCATCGTGCTCGCCAATGCGCTCATCCAGGGCGGTGTGGAGGCGAATGAACGAGGCGCGAAACCCGTCGATCTCTGCAAGGGCATCGATCTTGCCGTGGCAGCGGTGGTGGCGGCGCTCAAGGCTTCGGCCAAGCCCGCCAAGGGCAACGGCATTCTCGCTTCGGTCGCCAACATTGCGGCGACCGATACCAAGCTTGGCGCGCTGGTGGCGGAAGCCCATCAGCGGGTAGGGGCCGAAGGCGTCATCACCACTGACTTCAGCGTGACGACCGAGACCACGCTGGATGTGGTCGAGGGCATGTCCTTCGAACGCGGCTATCTTTCGCACCACATGGTCACCGATCAAGAGAAGATGGAGGCTGTTCTCGAACGACCCTACATCCTGATGACCGATCTCAAGATCAAGGAGCCTGAGGCGCTGGATGCGGCTCGTCGCATTGCCGACGAGGCCGGTCGGCCGCTGCTGATCGTGTCCGAGGAAATGTCGCCGGAAGTTGTGGTAACTCTGCTCGGCAAGCACGGACCGGGAAAATACCTCGTGGTCCATCCGCCGGAATATGGCCATTGGCGCAAGGCGATGATGGAGGATCTGGCGATCATCACCGGCGGCAAGGTGATCGCGCGCGACCTCGGCAGCCGGCTGGAGGACATCACCGCCGACGATCTTGGAACGGCTGACCGGGTGAAGACCAGTTCATCCTATACCTCGATCATCCGCGGGGGCGGCGACCATGCGGCAGTCGCATCGCGCCGCGCCCAGGTGCAGCGGCAGTATGAAGCCTCGCCGCCGAACATCGACCAGGACAAGTTGCGCGAACGCCTGGCCAAGCTCTCTGGTGGCACCGCGATACTTTATGCCGGCGGTGTAACGCCGGTCGAGCAGAAGCGAACCATACAGCTTATCGAGGATTCGCTGAATGCGGTGCGCGCCGCATGCGAAGAGGGCGTGGTTGCCGGTGGCGGCTCGGCGCTTGCCCAGATCGCACCGCTGCTCGACAAGGTGGCGGCCGGCGTCGACGGCGATGTCGCCGAAGGCGTGCGACTAGTGCGGTCGGTGCTGTCGCGGCCGCTGTGGCGTATCGCCGCCAATGCCGGCGCCGATCCCGAGGCAGTCGTGGCGGAAGTCACGCGCATCAACGGCGGCTACGGCTACAACGCTTCTGTCGGCAGCTACCAGAACATGTTCGACGCAGGGATCATCGATCCGGTCCGCGTCACCTACACAGCACTCGCCAACGCAGCTTCGGTGGCGACGCTGATCCTGACCACCGAAACGCTGATTGGTCATCTCGCCGAGGACGAGGACCCGACGGCCGGACCGGCGCGCGGCGGCGGCTCTGAGAAGCTCGGCCGCGCCTGAAGCAATCCGAACAATCTCGACGTTGAAAGGACACAGGCATGAAAGCCGCCAGACTGTACGAATACGATCCGCAGATGAACGTCCAGCTCAAGATCGAGGAGGTCAAGGCACCGACCATCACTGCTCCCGACGAGGTGATCGTGCGGGTGGGTGCCGCCGGCCTGTGCCGCACCGACCTTCACATCATCGAAGGTGTGTGGAAGCCGACCATGGACCCCGAAGGCACGCTGTTGCCCTACATCATGGGCCACGAGAATGCCGGCTGGGTCGAGGAGGTCGGCAGCGGCGTCAGATCGGTCAAGCGCGGCGACGCGGTGATCTGTCACCCGTTTCGCTCGTGCGGCATCTGCCTCAATTGCCGCCATGGCGAGGACATGTACTGCGACAATGGCCAGTTTCCCGGCCTTGGCATGAATGGCGGCTTCGCCGAATATTTCATCACCAGCGAGCGTTCGCTGATCAAGCTGAACGCCAACGTCACGCCGATCGAGGTGGCGCCGCTGGCCGATGCCGGCATCACTGCCTACCGCGCCGCCAAACGCGCCGCGAAGTTGCTCAGGCCAGGGAGTTACTGCGTCCTGCTCGGCATAGGCGGGCTTGGCCATATCGCGCTGCAATCGCTGCACGCGATTTCGGGTTGCCGCATCATCGCAGTCGATCGCGAGCCGGCGGCCCAGGTGCTGGCCAAGGACCTCGGCGCCGACTTTGTCCTCGATGGCGGGCCGAATGTCGTCGAGGAGGTCAGCCAGATCACCGGCGGCGGCGCCCATGTGGTCATCGACTTCGTCGGCGAACTCGGTGTCGAGAACATCTGCTGGAAGATGGTGCGCAAGGGCGGCCAATTGTTCGTCGTCGGCTATGGCGGCACGGTCAACGTGCCGACCGCGCATCTGGTCATCGAGGAGATCAACATCGGCGGCAGCCTCGTCGGCAACTTCACCGAGCTTGTCGAACTGATGGAGTTGAACGCCGATGGCAAGGTGAAGATGCATTACACTGAATACAACCTCGCAAGCATTAACACCGCGCTCGACGATTTCAAGAACCGCCGGTTCACCGGCCGCGGCGTCATCGTGCCGTGAAGCGTCTGGGTCGGGCCTGCACGGAGCAGGCCCGGCGTTTTGGTCCGCGTGCCGACATCGCCGTTTCCGAGTCGGTGTCGCCGAAGAGGCCGGTCTGGCTGCTTGCCAGCGTCGGCAAGCCGTTTTTCCTGAGCGCCGCGGCTGATGCCCTGGCTTTTCCGTATCGGGACGTAAGCGAAGCGTGGTCCTGAAACGAGTTCTTTCTTCGCGGTTTGAAAAAATGGGAGGACAATATGGATCTTATTACAGGGTTGGCCGTCGTCATCGGCATTATGGGCGGCATTGCAACGTGGGCAGCGATCACGATAGGCAACCCCTATCTGCTGATCTGGGCGGTATTTGTGGGCTGGGGAAGTTTCTATCACTGTGGCGGCAAGGAAGCCGGGTTCAAGAATTCGGCGCTTGCAAACCTTTGGGGAGCGATCTGCGCCGCAGGCGCGTTGATAGCACTGACGTCGATAGGCGTTACGGCTCTCACGGCCGGCATTTGCGTCGGCGTCTCAATCGTAATCCTGATTCTCGCTGCCAAGCTGCCATTGCTGAGTGCCATTCCATCAGCGGTCTATGGGCTACGCAACGACCGCGGCACTTTTTCTGCTTGGCGCTGCCGCCTATGGCGAGGGTCCAAGCGGCATCAGCAAGGTCGCGGCGGCTGTGGTGATTTCGCTGATCATTGGCAACAGTCTCGGCTACGTTTCCGAGAAACTGACAGCTGCTGTCGTGAAAAGCTGATCTAACCCCCGCTACCGCTTCAGTGATTAACTTTTCCCAATCCCGTGGCGCGAATGCCGCGGGCTTCTTTCGTGCCGGTGACAGGCTCTGATCCTAGATGAAACCGCGCCGGATGCCGTATTGGTCGAGCTTGCGGTAGAGCGTTGGCCGGGAGATGCCGAGCCGCTTCGCGACCCGGCTGAGGTTGCCGCCTTCCGCCGCCAAGGCGTTCTTCATTGCCTGGCGTTCGGCCTCGACGAGCGTGCCTCCCGATTCATGCGCGGGTACACGGCTGTCCGACCCGGCTTCCGATCCAGAGCCGGACGCGGTGATCTCCTCGGGAAGGTTGTGAAGCCCGACGTCGCGGCCGCGCGTCAAGACATGCAGCCGCCCGACGAGGTTTTTCAGTTCGCGTACATTACCCGGCCAACCATAGGCGAGCAGGGCATCGAGTGCTTCGCGCGAGAATTCCAGCGGGTCTTCACCCGCTGCGGTGGCGATCTGCCGGTTGAAATGTTCGATCAGTAGCAGCACATCTTCGCCGCGCTCGCGCAGCGGTGGAACGATGATCGAGACCGCGCCAATTCGATAGTAGAGATCGCGGCGGAAGCGGCCTGCGGCAATTTCCTGCTTGAGATCGCGATTGGTTGAGGCGACCAGGCGCACATCAACCGGGCGACCCCGGCTGTCGCCAATACGGTGGACCACGCGCTCTTCCAGGACACGCAGCAGAAACGGCTGGATCTCGAGTGGCAATTCGCCGATCTCGTCGAGACTGAGGACGCCGCCATTGGCGAGCTCGAAAACGCCCGGTTTGCCTTCGCGCGAGGCGCCGGTAAAGGCGCCGGCGACATGGCCGAACAATTCGCTGCCGAACAGGTCCCTGGTGATCGCTCCGCAATTCATCGCAATGAACGGATCGTTTGCCGCGCGCCGGCTGCCGGCATGGACAAGTCGCGCAAACAGCTCTTTCCCGACGCCTGTTTCGCCTTCGACCAACAGCGATGTCACGCTGCCCGACCGGGCGACGCGGCAGGCGACGTCGATGGCGGCCTGCAGCGCTTCGCTTTCGCCGACGATCATGGCGACAGCATCCTGAAGATGCTTGTTCACTTCCTGGTGGACCACCGCGGTGCTGGAGACGGACGGCACGGAGGGGAACACAAGCGCCGCGCCGCGGAGGTCGCCATCGAGCTTGAGCGGCGTGATGTGGCAGGATCGCAGGTGGGCCGGCAGCGCCCTGGCAAGGTCGGCCTCGGAGCCGGAGGACGGAAGGTTCATCAGCCAGCGGCCACGACCTGGCTCCATCGGGCCGTCCATCATCTCGGTGGTCTCGCCGTCAGGCACATTGTTGCAGAAGATGGCACGGCCGCGATGGTCGACGATTACCAGCCCGTCCTTTCGGCGGTAGCTGGGAGCCGATGAAATGAAAGCTTCGAGCAGGCGCGTGCGCTGTTCCTGCTGCTGTTCGGCCAATGCCTTTTCGATCTGCCGGGCTGTGGCGGCGACGAGCGCGGTGTTGTGTGGCCTGAAGATCGGCGAATAGCCTGACAGGTCGACCACACCGATGATCTTGCCGTCCAGCGGGTCGCGAATCGGCGCGCCGGCGCAGGTCCAGGATTTGATGCCGGCGCAGAAATGCTCGGCCGCATGCACGAAAGTCGGCTCACCCGTCCACAACGCCGTACCAATGCCGTTCGTCCCGACGGCATCCTCGTTCCATTTGCCGCCGATGGCGAGGTGGATATCCATGCCGTCATGCAGCGTCTTCTTGTCGCCGATAGCGTCGATCAGCACGCCGTCGCTGTCGGCCAGAACCAGCATCGCGCCGGTCCCGTCCAGCAACTGGCCAAGCGAGGCGAACGACCGCCGCGCCGCCGAAAGCAGTTCTGCATTGGCTCGGGTCAGATATTCGATCTCGTCGCGATCACTGCTCAGTGGCGCTTCAATGCCTTGAGCGTTGATGCCGCCGGTGGCGCTGCGATACCAGGAATCGTGAATGAGGGAGCGGACGTGGCTTGGGTGGACCGGATCGCGGGCACATCTGGGTTCGTCAGCCAGAAAACTTTCCCAGGCGCGCATGGTGGCGCGCTCGTCATAGTCGATGTTGCCCAGAACCATTTGCCCAGTGGCCAGCGACGTACGCGCCGGAAGAGCATTGATCTTCATGTGATTGGGGCCTATCTCGCGTTTCATTCCGTCATCACAAGAACCTTTGAGGCATGCCATTGCTGTATGCTGTCATGCATTGGACGTGCACACGTCCAAGCGTCTGCCCGTCAGTTGATGCCGAGTTTCGCGCCGATGTCGAAGGCAAGCTGTTCTTCGGTATAGGCGGCGGCGAGGCGGGAGCCGTCCAGGTCGGCAAGGGCCTCCGCTACGGTTTCGTCGACCGGCGAGAAGAAGCCATTTTGCTTCGTCGCCAGGACGAAGATCTGGTCGTCACCCCGATTGCGGATGTCGCCGATATGGTGAAGCTGGCGGCCTGTGTTCTGGTCCTTTGAGATCACCCGGCCGTTCATGGTAACCTGGATGGATGGCCTGGCTTCGGCCACGGGTGCCGTGCTGCCGCCAACATGGATGATCAGGCCTTTCGTCTTCGGTTGCTGGCGTGGCTTCCTGGAAGCCGAATAGCCGCCGCCGCTGATCTGGTCGGCAAGGCGAACGATAGTCGAACGGTTCTGCTCGATCAGTCTTTTGACTTGTAGGTCCTCGCGCCGCGGGCCATCCCGCTTGGAGATGATTTCGACCATGAATCCTCCCAGATTCGCTCAGCGTTGCCGTTGATACGGCTCATTCTTCTTCTTGTTAGGCCAAGCCTACACCGCCTCAGTCAGATCCGCCATTCATATTAGATAGCGCCAAAGTTCGTGTTGTTGGTAGCAGGTGGCTGCTACAATCGTGCGCAGCAACACCATGAAAAAGCGCTCTAGTTTGCGACAAAGCCGAACGGCCGCGACCAGCGGCGCGGTGTCCTCGCAGGCACCTTTGGATCATGAGATCGCAGTGTCGAAGTACGAACTGCGCTGCTGGAAGCCAGGCAACAAGCGCTTTCGATCAGGGGCGATATGTCGAGACGCTGATGGCATTGGATGAACGGTCGCGCATTGCGCCTGAGCGCACCGGCCTGATGGTGTTGCGCGCCTATGCGTATCTGAAATTGCGGCGTTTCGGCCATGCGGAACAGGTCTTCCGCGCCGCTGCAGGGACAGGAAATCGCAATGCCCTAAAGGGGGTGAACGACGTCAAGGTGACCCGCGACGCGAAAATTCAATAACGACGCATCAGAACGTCGCCATTGGATCGAGCATATTTGATACGAGGCGTCGCCCGCCCTGCTTCGCTGCGTGTTCCTACTCATGCAGCGGGCGAGGGCGCGTAGCGGCTGCCCAGCGAATAGCGGCTGCCGACATAGGTTAGCTTGTTGACGGTGGCGACCGCCGCGCCCGACCATGTCCGCCGATGCAGGAGCAGGCAGGGGTCGCCGGGCCGGATCATCAAACGGCCGGCGGCCACCTCGTCGGCGGCGATCGCCGAGATCACGTGCTCCACCTCCGTCAGCGGCGTCGCCCGCTGCAGATAATCGTAGGTGGTGGTCGCAACGAAATTTTGCCGGTGGTAGTCCGGTGCGAGAGCCGGATTGACGAAGCGCTCCTCGAGTTGGACGGGCACATCGTCCTCGAAATGCACGATGATCGAATGGGCGACCGGTCGGCGGCGCATGAACTCGAAGGCGACGATGAGCTCCAGCGCCGGGTTGCGGATCTTCTCAAGCACGACGACCTCGGCCCTGTGACGGCCGCCGCGCGCGGCGATCTCGCCGGCGATGTTCCTGATTTCGATAAGCGCGGATTGCGGTTTCGGTGGCGCCACGAAGGTGCCTACGCCCTGGATGCGCAGGAGGTGGCCTTCCGAGGTCAGTTCTCTCAGCGCCCGATGCACGGTCATGCGCGAGACGCCGAGTGTGCTGACCAGCTCGTTTTCGGAAGGCAGCCTCCGGTCCTTCGGCCATTTGCCGCTGCCGATGTTGCCGAGCACGTAGTCCTTGACCTTTTCGTAGAGCGGCCCGGCGGTTTCGGGAAGCTTGATCATCGTCCTCTCTCCATTCGGACGATGGTCTTCAGGCCGCCGCTCGCGCCTGCGATCAGGCGCTGGTAGGCGGCGGGAATTTCGCCGATCGCGATCTCCTCGGCCACGAAACGCGACAGCGCGGGGGCGAGCTCGCCAAGCATGGCGACGGCCGGCGCAAGCTCGTCGGCGAAGGCGTGGCAGCCAACCAGCGCGATCTCGCGCTCGACCAAGAGGTTGGGATCGAGGTCGAGGCGGCCATGCGAAATGCCGACCAGCGCCAGCGTGCCGCCGCCGGCCAAAAGATCGAGCAGCCGCGCCATCACCGCCACGCTTCCCGTCGCATCGACGGCATGACGCAGGTTGGGATCGTGGGGTAGGGCGTCCAGGTCGACGACGGTCGCGCCGCTCACCTCCGCCACAAGTTCCGCACGCGCCGCATTGCGGTCGGCGACGAGGACCGGTCTCTCGCCGGGCCGCGACAGGAGCAGCGCCGCCAGCCCGCCGATCGGGCCGCAACCAGCGATAAGCACCGGCGCCCCGGCCGGCGCCGACAGACGCCGCACTGCGTGCAGGGCGACCGCCAGCGGCTCCGTCATGGCGGCAATTGCGGGATCGAGCGCGGGGTCATGGCGCAGGAGCAGCCGCGCCGGCAGCTCCGTCTCTTCCGCGAAGCCGCCATCGCAGACCTCGCCTACAAAGCCCAGTCTGGCACAGACATTATGCAGGCCGGCCCGACAAGCAGGACACTCGCCGCACCAGAAACGCGAATCGGCGACGACTCGGTCTCCGAGGGCCAACTCGGACACGCCGGCGCCCACGGCGGTCACTTCGCCGGCGAACTCATGCCCGGCGACGCTCGGCGCGCGGCTGATCCACTGACCGGTGCGGAAATTGTGGAGATCGGAGCCGCAAATGCCGGCGGCCGTCACCTTGAGCCGCACCCAGCCAAGCGCCGGTTCGCCGGGAGGCGGCACATCCTCAACCCGCAAATCGCCCGCCGCATGGAGTCTGGCCGCCTTCATCGTCCGCTACCGCACCAGATATCGATCGCGCACGTCGGAGACGGCGTGCTCATGCGAGGAGAAGCCTTCATAGCGAGCAAGTGTGCGGGCATGACGTGCGAATTCGGGATAGGCCGCGGCCGTCACATAGCCGATGGAAGAGCGCTTGACGAAATCCGTGACCGAGAGCGGTCCACAAGTACGCGCCCAGCGGCTGGTCGGCAGGACGGCGTTGGGCCCCAGCCCGAAATTGCCGATCGAGACCGGCGTGTGCGGCCCCATCAGGATCTCGGCAGCTTCGGTGATGTGGCCAAGGTGCGCGAAGGGGTCGGTGGAGAGGATCTCCAGATGCTCCGGTGCGTAGTCGTTGATGAAGCGGTAGCTCTCCTCGATCGACGCCGTCAGCACGATGCCGCCACAGGCGCCGGTCAGCACCGCCGTGGAGAACACTACCCGCTGCTCGGTCATGCGCGCCCAGTGCTCGGGCAGCGCGGCCAATGCCTCCTCCGCCACGCGGCGGCTGTGGGTCACCAGATAGGCCGATGAGTCCGGTCCGTGCTCAGCCTCGATGAGGAGGTCGAGCCCGGCCAGTCCGCCATGCACGCTGTCGTCGGCGAGGATGATCGCCTCCGACGGACCGGCGGGAAGGCCTGGATCGATGATCCCTGCAAGCAGCCGCTTGGCCGCAACGACCCAGGGGCTGCCTGGACCGACGATCTTGAGTGCGGGCCTGATCGTCTCAGTGCCATAGGCAACCGCGGCGACCGCCTGTGCGCCACCGCATTTGTAGATCGTTTCGACGCCGGCGAGGCGCGCCGCAACCAGCGTTGCTGCGTCCACCGAACCATCGGGCGCTGGCGGCGTGACGATAGCAAGCTCCGGGACGCCCGCCACCACGGCGGGCACTGCGGTCATCATTGTGACCGAAGGGAACGCCCCCTTGCCGCGCGGGACATAGAGTGCCACCGAGCGGATCGGCGTGAAGCGGTCCCCGGCATAGGCGCCGGGCCGCATTTCCTTAAGCCACATGGCTTCCGGCTTCTGCTCCTCGTGGAAATGCCGGATGTTGTCGATGCCGAAGCGAATGGCGGCGACCACGTCCTCGTCCACCATGTCGAAGGCGGCGTCGAATTCGGCGGGGCTGACCTTCAGCCGCGCGGCATCGAGACCTGCCTTGTCCAAGTCGCGGGCGAAGCGAACGAGCGCTGCGTCGCCTTCTGTTCGCACTGCCTCGATGATCGGCGCGGCCTTCTCCATAAAGCTGGAGAGATCGGTCTCGGAGCGCCGCATTAATGCCGCACGACCAGCGGCGTCGAGCTGGCTCAAGTCATGGAATGATACGTTTGGCATAGGATTTCCTTTGCGGCCCCGGCGGGCCGGCATTCCTCATTTCGATTTCAGGAAGATGTCGAGCCCGACCAGCCTGTCGAGCAGGAAGATGGCGACAGCCGAGCAGGCGATGAAGACCACGGAGATCGCGGCAAGGTCCGGCGTGATGATCGAGCGGATGGAATTGTAGATCAGCACCGGCAGCGTCACGATACGCGCATCGACGAGCAGCAGACTGACCAGGAACTCGTTGAGCGCCAGGATGAACATCAGCAGCGAGCCGGTGATCACCCCTGGCATCACCGCCGGCAAGGTGACGGAGAAGAACACCTGGAGCGGCGGCGCGCCGCAATTGGCAGCGGCCAGTTCCAGGTCCGGGTCAAGTCCGGTGGCACTCGCCGTGACCGCCCAGATCATGAACGGAAGATTGATGACGCAGCAGGCGATGCCGACCGGCCAAAGCTGGCCGAGAATGCCGGCGTTGCCGAAGACCAGCATGAGACCGATGCCCGATCCGATCAGCGGGATGGTGAAGGGCAGCAGCAAATAGATCTGGATCGACTTCTCGAAACGCACCACATATTTCGCCAGCGCGATCCCGGCCAGCGTGCCCACGGGAATGGCAACGAGCGTGCAGACCGTCGCGACTTGGAGCGTGCGCAGGAAAGCGTTGCGCAGGTCGGAGGCCTGCGAGATGCGCGCGTACCACCGCAGCGACAGCCCATCCGGCGGAAACGTGATGATGTTGCCACCGGTGAAGGAAGCGCCGAGCACCACGACCGTCGGCGCCGAAAGCGTCACCAGGGCGATCGTCACCAGGGTCCACAGAACAACCGATTTGCTGCGCGAGCCGCTCACGCCCGGGACCTCCCCATGGCGAGCGTTCCGGCCCCGAACAGCGCGAACACGAGGCCGACAAGGATTGACCCGAGCGCAACCAGCATAAGCGCCAGCGTCGCGCCGAGGCCCTGGTCGGACGTTCGGAAGAACTGGTCGTAGATGGCGTTGGCGATGAAGTCCTGCGAGCCGCCGCCAAGGATCGCGGGGACTGCGAAATCGGTGAGCGAAAGGGTCAGCACCACCACGCCGGCGCCGATGAAGCCCGGACGAGCGAGTGGCAAAACGACGTGGACGAATGTGCGAACCCAGTTGGCGCCGAGCGATCCGGCGGCCGCCTCCAGCTCTTCGGGAATGGCTGTGAGTGCTGGCGCGAGCATCAGCACGGCGAAGGGCAGCATGTATTGGACGAGGCCGAACAGCACGGCGGGATAGTTATAGATGAGCCGCATCGGCGCGATCCCGACAAGACCAAGCGCCTCGTTGACCATGCCCTGGTTGCCAAGGATGATCAGCCAGCCATAAGCACGCACCACCTGTCCGATGAAGAAGGGCAGGAACAATGCAATCAGCAGGAACTTGCGCAATCCTGGCGAACGCGTGCGCACCATCAGATACGCATAGGGAAAGGCGAAGACGAGCGTCACCGCCGTGACGATCAGGGCGGCGATGAGGCTGCGCTGCGCGACAACGAGGAACAGCGGCTCCGTCAGCGCCCGCCGGAAATTGGCGATGGAATAGTCCTCCGAGAACTGGAAGGTGGTGGTGTCGAGCGTGCGCAGGCTCGCATCTGCGATCTGGATGAGACCGAGCACGAGCAGTCCGACGAGCAACACCGCCGGAAGCAGCATCAGATAGGGCGTAGCGCGCCGGAACCGCGCCGGCCAGACGGCGGCGGCAATGCCTTCCAGCGCATCCATGATGCGCCATTTCAGGGGATAGGCTGTCCTGGCTGCCCGCATGAAAAAATCCGTATCCGACGTCGTGAAGGAGCCGGTGCCGCACGAGGGCAGCACCGGCCAATCTGGCGTCAACCCTGCATGATCGCCTTGAACTTGGAAAACCACTCGCTCTCATTCTCGACCTGGATCTTCGACGAGATGCGGATGAGGCGCTTGAAATCCGCTTCGGTGGTCGGATAGGACGGATCGCCCACCAGATCCTTCGGCGGTGTGAGGCCCGGCACCACGCCCGGCAAGCCGAGCCCATCCAGCCAGACCTGCTGGGCTTCCTTGGTCAGCGCATGGTTGATGTACTGCTTGGCCCAGTAGAGTTCGTTTTCCGGCAGGCCTTTTGGAATCCACAAACCGTCCGTGTCGAACTTCGCACCCTCTTCCGGCACGACCCATTCGATTTTCACACCGTTCTTGCGGGCCTCCCGGGCGTTGGTCGAAATGGTGCAGGCAGCGTCGATCTCACCGTTCTGGAACCAGGTGGTGAAGTCGGGATCCTCGCCGAGCAGCGGTTGCTGCGCCTTCATCTTGGTGATGAAATCCCAGGCCGGTTGCATATTGCCGGGGATGTCCTCCAGCTTGCCACCACCGGCGACCTGCGCGGGGAAATGGAAGCCGATGCCGTCATTGTAGAAGGCAAGCCGGCCCTTGAACTTCGGGTCGAGCAGATCTTTCCAGGACTTAGGCGGTCCGTCCGGGAATGCCGCCGGCCGATAGGCAAGCACATAGACGTAGCCGTAGGTATTGACGATCGGGAAGCCTTCCAGGCCGGCCGGCTTGGCAAGGTCCGTCACATTGGCGAGGTTCGGCAGGTCTGAGAGGTCTTCCGTCACACCGCGCAATGCCGACTTCGTGGCATTGGTGGTGGTGTCCCAGTTGATATGGATCGGCGGGACTCGGTTCTGCGCCACGGCGGCCCAGACCTTGGGCTGAATCTCGTTGTCTTCGGTCAGGTCGTGACGGACGGCAATGCCCGTCATTTTGGTGAAGCTGTCGGACACGCCGGCCTTCAGGCTGTCCACCCAGCTGCCGCCCCAGGCGCGCACGATGATCTCGGCCGGCTTTTCCGGTTCCTGCGCATAGGCACTGCGCAGGCCGAGCGCTGAAGCGCCGCCAAGCGCGGCGGTAGCTTGAAGGAAGGTTCTGCGGGAAAGATGGGATAATGTCGGCTTGAAGCGCTTCATCTGCATTCTCCTCTGGGTTTGACCGGTTTCCGGTTCTATCGAAAAACAAGCATATCCCTGGCGTTCCACCCCAGGAACACGCTTTCGCCTATGTCGAACTGCGTGTGCGCGGCGGCATCATGGTCGAAAACGCGAATGATCTCGTCGCCAATCGCGGCGCAGGCTACCTCGTAGACCATGCGCTCGCCTTCGAAGATCGTGTCGGTCACAGTTCCGGCCAGCAGGCAATCGAGCTTCGACAGCTGAGCAGCATCGCCGGCGAGACGGATCTGTTCGGCGCGGATTGCTCCCGATGCATTGCCACCCTCCGCAGGTGGATTGACCGGATCGCCGACCTTGCCGGCAAGCATCAGATCACCCCGAAGGATGGAGACGTCGCCGGCTTCAGAGACGGACCGTACCGTACCGGCAATGAAGTTGGTGACGCCGATGAAGTTGGCGACGAAGGCGTTGCGGGGCTGGCGGTAGGTCTGGATCGGTTGCGCCTTCTGCTGGATCTCGCCCTGATCCATGACGACAATGTCGTCGGAAACCACCAACGCCTCGCGCTGGTCGTGGGTGACGTTGATCGTGGTGACGCCGAGTTCGCGCTGGATGCGACGGAATTCGAGTTGCATTTCCTCACGCAGTTTTCGGTCGAGCGCAGCCAGCGGCTCGTCGAGAAGCAGCAGGTCGGGCTCGAACACCAGCGCACGCGCGATCGCGACGCGCTGCTGCTGCCCGCCGGAAAGTTCGTGAATGCGCCTACCGCCATAGCCCCCGAGCCGGACCAGCGCGAGATATCGCTCGACGCGTTCGGGAATGGTGCGTGCGTCGCGCCGGCGCATCTTCAGCGGGAAGGCGACATTCTCGGCCGCCGTCATATGTGGAAACAACGCAAGCCTCTGAAAGACCATGCCGATCGACCGCTTGTGCGGTGGTACTGCGCTCACCGCTTCGCCATTGATGAAGATCTCGCCGCTGCTCGGGGTCTGGAACCCGGCGATCATTCGCAGGAGGGTTGTCTTGCCGGACCCTGAAGGTCCCAGAATGGTGAGAAACCGGCCCTTCGGCAGATCGAAGGACGCATTCTTGACGGCATGAACCCCATCGAAGTCCATCCCGACGTTGCGGACCGCGACTGCGATTTCCCTGCCGCCTTCTGCTTCGTGTGAAGCTATGGCCCGGAAAGCCTCCTGCATTGTGGTTCCCCTTTTTGTCGCCGTTCGCATGCAAGAACGATCAGCGTATCAGGTGGTATATACAACCATATACAAGTCGGGTCTACACGGCCCTTGTTGCACCGCACTTATATCGTTCAGATGGATGCGAGATAGCCTCCGTCGACGGGGATGCAATGCCCGGTGACATAGGCGGATGCCCCGCTCGCCAGGAACACAACGGCTCCGGCCAGATCCTGCATCGTGCCGAAGCGCCGCTGCGGGATCTTGGCCAGCATTGCCGTCTGCCAATCGGGATCCTCATAGAAGACATCAGTCATCGCCGTATGGAAATAACCCGGAGCGATGGCATTGACGCGAATACCGAGCGATGCCCATTCCGTGGCAAGCGCGCGCGTCATGCCTAGAAGGCCAGATTTGGATGAGCCGTAAGGCACCGCGGTCGGAATACCGACATAGGAGGTCAGCGAGCAAAGATTGATGATCGCGCCGCCGCTCTTGGCGGCAGCCATCCGTCGCGCCGCAGCCTGCGCGCAGAAGAAGGCGCCCTTCAGGTTGGTTGATACGATGCGATCCCACACCGCCTCGTCTACGT
The DNA here is from genome assembly GCF_003952585.1 of Mesorhizobium sp. M6A.T.Cr.TU.016.01.1.1. Lineage (NCBI taxonomy): Bacteria > Pseudomonadati > Pseudomonadota > Alphaproteobacteria > Hyphomicrobiales > Phyllobacteriaceae > Mesorhizobium > Mesorhizobium sp. M6A.T.Cr.TU.016.01.1.1. Next base: position 354,043 of record NZ_CP034452.1, on the reverse strand, counting down.
CGAGCGAGGGCTGGACTTGCTCATAGCCGGCGTTGTTGACCAGAATGTCGAGCCCGCCAAAGGCTTCCGCGACCTCGTCGACCACCACGCGGATGCGATCTGTGTCGAGCACGTCGAGAGACCGGCAAAGCGACCTACGCCCGAGTGCGCCAATTCGGTCCGCCGTCTCACGAAGGGATGTTTCGTCGCGGGCGGTTACCGCGACGTCGGCACCAGCCGCGCAGAGCGCCTCCGCGATCGCCTGGCCGATGCCACGGCTGGCGCCCGTCACCAGCGCCTTTTTTCCCGTCAGATCGAACAAGCGAGCGGCGTCCATGGCGTCACGGTTCCTGCATTCTCGAAAATTGCATGCGGGAAACGAACACCAGTTGCGGCCGGTTGTCTATACATCTTGCGCTATTGCCCGGGGGCGGTCGCCACCAAAATGGCGCGGCGCTGGATCTTCCCTTGCCAGGACCTACGGAGCGTGGAGGGATCTACGGGTCGGCAGCAATCAACCGACCGTCCTGCAGGGGAGAAGCCAGTCTTCCTTGGCGGTACGATTTTCTAGCGCCGCCTGTCCAACCACCCTCGTTGCATGGAGGGTGATTGGACAATTTTGCATCGGGCAAGTTCAGTATGTTAGCGGCCCGCCCATGGTGCACGCTTCCCATGGACCTTGCCGAGCTGCGTTTGTCCTTCTTTCGGGGGTGCTTCGGATACGGGCAAGGAAGCGGCATGATTGGTATCCAAGGTCATTTCGCTTTTGTCGGCATCAGTGGCGAACCCGCGGGTGGGGTCGCGGTCTGGGTTTTGATTGGCAGCGAGGGAGACTCCTGTCGACAAAGCGAGGAGGGCCAAGACTGTTACAAGCTTGTTCATCGTATTTTTCCTTTCTTAGAATGAGCAGACTTGCCAATCGGCGCCTCGCGCGCGGTGCCGTATTGACTCCTGCTTGCGAAACCGCGGTCGGCTTTCTGTCTCGTCACCATGACGAGACTTCCTGCTCACGATTGAATTTACGCTACGCCTGTCGCAGAGGTTTGCCCGAGCTCCATCGAAAGGTAACCGAATGTATGCGAGAGCCTCGTGGCTCCCCGGATTTCCGTCGCTTCGACAAATTTGGCTACAATTTTTATTCGGTCGCTTGTCCGCGTTTGGGCCGCCTATGACCGAACTTCGCCGATGCGGCCATGCGACAACACGCGAAGGTCATGACCTTCCAGTGGCTGTGGAAGTTCTCCAGCGTTGACCGCGCGGCGCCCAGCGTCAGGCCGCTGGTGGCTCGCGATCGCGGCTTTAAGCCGCGCGTCGGCTGCGTTGATGTGCTCATGAAAAGATGGTAACGCAATATTAAATAGTGTTTCGGGTCGTTACTTTGGGCGGGGCGAATGGGATTAGTGTTACCGCGGGCATGGCTGTGTGCCGGCCTACTGATAGGCTTGATGATGTCCGCGACGCCGATCGAGCAAGCTTCGGCCGATGCGGTGCATGGTGCCATGGCCATCGGGCAACGGACTTCCGTCCCGGTCGGCTATATCGAATTCTGCCGAAGGCAGGCCGCAGAATGCAGAATACGATCAGGCAAGGCTCCGCCAATCCTTATGAGCAGAGGAATGGAAGACAAGCTCGCGTCCGTCACCAAGCTTGTGAACAGATCGATCAGGCCCGTGAGTGATCTTGCCGTTCACGGAACGATGGAATTCTGGTCCTATCCTGACAGCGCGGTCGGCGACTGCGAGGACTACGTCCTGCTTAAGCGCCAGATGCTCACGCTGCAGGGCATATCGCTCTCGAACCTTCTGATCACCGTCGTCAAAAAGAAGGACGGCGAGGGGCACGCAGTGCTGACGGTCAAGACCGACAAAGGCGACTATGTGCTCGACAACCTCAACGACGAGGTGAAGCTTTGGTCGGAAACTGGATATAGATTTCTAAAAAGGCAATCGTCCACAGACACAGGGCGCTGGGTTGCGATACTTGAACACCCCGATGTCCTGGTCGGGGCAGTCGACTAAGCCTTGAGAATCGCGCCTGGACTACACTTGGCACCTCCCATGCCATGTCCGAGAATAGCAGAGTTGGACAGAGGTCGTGTGAAACGCGATTTGCGTGACAGGCCTAGACGGCCTCCGCTCGCTAGCATGGCTCGGGTTTCAGGCGATGGACGCTGCAGTCGACCGGCGCAGACCTCATGCCACAACTCGTACAAGCGGAGATGGGAATTCAATCCAAACTTGCACTATGTGGCGCACGGAGCGCGATTTGTTTGCGTCCCGCTACATTGATGCCAACCGCAATTTCGGCGGCCTTGCCAAGATCGGCTGCGTAGCGGAGGAGAATCCTTTGTGCCTCCACGGTATCTTCTTCCGTGAGTACGCTTTGTACCCCCGGCAGATGGCGCGCGCGTCGAAACTCTGCGGGGCTGCACCCGAAACGGCCCCTGAACTTATTGTAGAACACAGCAGGATTGCCGAAACCGTTTCGCTCCATGATCACACCAACAGTATGATCTGTCCGGTGGAGTTCGTCCGCTGCGGTGTCCAGGCGCAGGCTTTGGCAATAGTCGCGGTAGCCAATGCCCAAATGGCGCTTGAACAGGCGGGAAAGGTGGCTCAGCGTCAGTCCCTCAGCCGCGGCAATCGCACTCAGTCGCTGGGTGTCTAATTGCCCTTCGACTGCGCCCATAATCCTCAGGATTCGGTCTCGACTGTCGGACCGCAGGGGCGCTGCATCGCTATCTGCTTTCAGATGCGGGATCTGCCGATAGATGAAACAGGCAAGAAGATTGGCAACAGTCTGCCGAACTATGACCTCCTCGGGGCGACTCGTCTGATCAAGGATCAGCCGGGCCATGAAAGCCTTTATCGGCGCGATCCGATTCATGAACGGACGGCTATGGAGGAAGGAGCGGCAAAGGTAATGCCGGGATGCAAAACCGGGCAGGCCCATGCGCTCGAAATATCCAACATCGAGATGCGCGCCGCAGATCAGAGCATCGCGCGAAATCGAAGTCGAATTGTGCGGGACGTCGCTATTTATGATGATCACGTCATCCTGCTTCATCTCGCAAGCCTGTTCGTCGACGACTAGGCGGAAGCTGCCTCGCAGCACGAAAAGTATCTCCATTTCACGATGCCAATGATAGGGCACATTGGCACGGCCATGCATGAAGGCACGGCAGTGAAAATCCTCCGCAGGCGCATGATCCTCGAAGCTACTGTCGCGGATTTGCAGTTCGCCGTCGGTTTTGAGATAAGCGATATTCATCATGGTTCCCAGGCCAACCTGCTTACTAGACATCAAAAACTGTCGTAGTTCCAGCGCAAGTTTCGCGGCTAGAAGAGAGCCGTGGCCTCGTGTCATCAATAGATCATCTCTTGGCACAGCGGCGATGCCGCAATGGTGAGGCGAACCACCAGGGATGACCGGCGCGCGTCCGCAACAGCATATGGAATGACGATGACCTGGAATATTTCCGACAAGGAGCAGGCCGGTCTGCTGACGCAGATGAGCATCGAGGAAAAGGTCGCGATGGTCAGCGGCCACGGCCTCTGGCGGACGGTCGCCAACTACCGTCTTAACATTCCCGAACTGCTGATGACGGATGGCACATACGGTGTTCGCTATTCGATCGAACAGATCGACGGAGCGCATGACGCAGACAACCAGCTCGCCTCATTCCTGAGTGTCGTCAACACCGATCTCTCGACAGGGGTCGACAGTGCATTCGGCTCCACCCGTCCAGCAACATGCTTTCCGAATGGTTCGTCGTTGGCCTGTTCGTGGGATCTCAATCTCGCATATGAACTTGGCGAAGCGCTCGCTGCCGAATGCCAGGCGTTCGGCGTCAACATATTGCTCGGCCCAGGTGTCAATATCCGGCGTACGCCGCTGGCAGGGCGAAGCTATGAATATTACGCAGAGGATCCTCTGCTGACGGGTGATATTGCCGCCGCGGTCATCAGCGGCCTTCAGCGCAACGGGGTGGGGGCCTCGCTCAAGCATTTCGCGTGCAACAATTCCGAGGTCCAGCGCACGACGATGAGCTCGGTCGTCGAGGAACGCGCCCTGCGGGAGATCTATCTCGCCGGCTTCGAACGGGCGATCCGCAAGAGCGATCCCTGGACCGTCATGAGCTCCTATAACCGGCTCAACGATGTTCAAACCGCCGAAGATCACTGGCTGCTGACCGAAGTGCTGCGCGACGAGTGGGGATATGATGGCGTCGTGGTGTCCGACTGGCACGGCATCAAGGACCGGCCGGCTTCGATGAATGCGGGCAACGACCTCGACATGCCCGAAAGCGGCGCCCGCAAGCAGGAACTTCTGACAGCGGTCGAAGACGGACAGGTGTCAATAGAGACGCTTGATCGCTCGTGCCTGCGCATCTTGAAGCTTGTGCGTCTGGCCCGAAACGGTGTGAAGCCGAATGCCGAGGCCGACTTCCAAAAGCATCATGCCTTGTCCCGGCGCATGGCGGCCGAGTCGATCGTGCTCCTGAAAAACGAGAACGCCAGCCTTCCCTTGCTCCCCGAAAAGCTCAAAAGGATCACGGTCGTTGGAGCCGCCGCCGTGGAACCGGTCATCCAGGGTTCTGGTTGCGCCACGACGAGGCCGACCGAGGTCGACATCCCGCTGGAGGAAATCCGCAAACGCGCACCCGGCGTGGACATCGACTATCACACCGTCGCGGATTTCGAGGCCGGTGGCAGCTCCGAGGCGGTGGCGCTTGCGGCGGTCGACGCCGCCGACGCTGTCCTGTTTTTCGCCAACACCGAGGTCGGTTATGACGGCGAGGGCTCTGACCGCAAGCATCTCAATCTGCATGACGGCCAGGACGCCCTGATCGAGCGACTATCCGCACGTAAAAGTAAAGTCGTGGTCATTCTCGCGACGCCGGACGCCGTGGTCATGCCCTGGGCCGATCATGTTGCAGCCGTGCTTGCGGCTTTCTTCGGCGGGCAGGGTGCTGGCAGCGCGATCGCCGATGTTCTGTTCGGCAGCCAGAATCCGTGCGGCAAGCTGACCGTGACATTCCCCGTCCAGGTCGAGGACATACCGGGCTACCTCACTTATCCCGGCGAGGGCAATCGCCACATCTATTCGGAGGGCATCCACGTTGGCTATCGCTTCTACGACAAGCGCAAGCTCACGCCGCTGTTTCCTTTCGGTTTCGGGCTGAGCTACACCAGCTTCGAATATTCCAACCTGTCGGTCGATGCCGATCGGATTGATGCGTCGAGCTCGATCACGCTCGCGTTCGATATCACCAATACCGGCAGTGTGGCCGGCAAGGAAATCGCGCAGGTTTATGCGCGCTCGCACCAACCGCGGCTGATTCGTCCAATCCGCGAACTCAAGGGCTTCGCGAAAGTCTCTCTCGAGCCGGGCGAAACCAAGCGCGTCGAGATCAAGATCGAGAGCCGCGATTTGCGGTATTATGACCCGCAGTATCGCCGGTGGCTGCTCGATGCCGGCAGCCTGACCTTCGAGGTCGGCGCGTCCTCTCGCGACATCCGTCTGGAGCGGACGGTCGAGGTCGAAGCCGCGGCACTCGCCTCCACCGTCCTCAATGTCGAAAGCCAGCCCTTCCTGGTCTTCGAGCACGAATTCGCCCGCCAGCGCTTCCGTGCCTTCCTCAAGCAGCGGCTCGATCTCAGCGATCAGGAGGCCGACAAGATGCTCGAATACTGCGCCGGCTCCTTCCTCGGAATCCACAAGACCGTCGCCTGGGTCGCGGGCGAGACAATCTCCAAGGCCGAAATGGCCGCATTCCTCGACAGCCTCAACAAGGAGATGGGAATGACGCTCACCAAGGCTGCATAGACACCTGGGCGCCGCCTTGCGCGGTGCCGGACCGAGCGTCTCGGGAACAGAGACCGTGCAATCAATGCCAACCAAGGGGAACTGCCATGAAATTTCGCCACCTATTGTCCACGATGAGCATCCTGGGCGCGTTCGCTGCCTCTAGTCCCGTGCTCGCCCAGACCGTCGACGTGCAGCACTACTGGACGAGTTCGAGTGAATCCAAGGCGATGAACACGATCGCCGACAGCTTCAAGCAGCGCGGCGGAAAATGGATCGACAGCCCGTCGGCCGATTTCGACGCGGCGCTTGCGGCGGCAACCAGCCGGATTGCCGGCGGCCAGCCGCCATCGGCGATCCTGATGACGCCAAGCTCGGCGCTGCGCGACCTTGCCAGCTCCGGTCAGCTTCGAGATTTCGACGATCTCGCCGCCAAGGGCGGTTGGCAAAAGGTGATGGCGCCGATTGTGTGGGACAAGCTCAATGTCGACGGCCACCTTGTTGCCTTACCCGTCGGGGTGCATGCGCAGAACTGGGTCTGGTATTCCAAGCCCGTTCTGGAGAAACTCAAAATCAGCGAACCGAAGACCTTCGACGAGCTTTTCGCGGCCGCCGATAAGATCAAGGCGTCGGGCGGCATTGGCATCGCTACCGGCGGCGAACCCTGGCAGCAAGTCGGCATCCTCTACAGCGTGTTTCTCGCTCTCGGCGGTCCCGAGTACTGGAATGAATTGATCGTCAAGCGATCCCCCGAGGCGCTCAAATCGCCTGTCCTGACCCAGGCTTTCGATATCTTTCGCAAGGTATCGACCTATGCGGATCCGGCGAGCCCCGGCCGCTCCTGGAACGACACGACGAACCTCGTCGTGACGGACAAGGCCGGTTTCCAGTTCATGGGCGACTGGGCACGGGGCGAGTTCCTCGCTGCCGGCAAGGTCGCGGGTAAGGACTTCGGGTGCTTCCTGACGCCGGCTGAAAAGCCAGGATACGCGATCCTGATAGATGTCTTTGCATTCCCGGTGAACACCGACGACGACCGAATCAAGGGCCAGACGCTGCTCGCGGACTCGATCATGGAGCCCGCTGTCCAGGAAACGATCGCCGAGGTCAAAGGCTCTGTCCCGTCGCGGACGGATGTGGATACGTCCAAGCTCGACACCTGCGCGCAAATCGGATCCAAGGCGCTTGCCACGCCGGGCGCCGCGGTCCAGGCAGCCTATGATGCGCTCGCAGGCGACCTTAACGGCCAGGTGACGGATCTGGCCGGGCAGTTTTGGACCGACAAGTCCATGACCACGCAAGCGGCCGTCGAGAGCTTTAGCAACATTCTGCAGAGCGAGTAAGAATCACGCAACCGGTTGGCGGCATCGCTGGCTGGTTGCCAACCCTTGCACTCGCGGGTCGCTCGGCATGACGCACCTATGATCCTGAAAGCGGTTTCATGAGAACCTGGTTGCATCGGCAGACGTTCAGGCCGGACATGACGGTCGTCTTCTTCTTCGGCATCGTGGCGGTGTTTTTCTACGGATCGATCTTCTGGACCGGCTACATGTCCCTGACGCGGTCGACGCTGATGCCCAATTACAATTTCGTGGGCTTCGACCAATATATCAAGCTCTTCACGAACCACCGCTGGATGGTGTCTTGCCTGAACATGGTGATTTTCGGCGTGCTCTACATCGTTGGCACGCTCGCCTTCGGCACGCTGCTTGCCGTTTTCGCCGACCGCCGCATCAGGGCCGAGTCGCTGTTTCGAACCATATTCCTCTATCCGCTCGCCGTATCGCTGATCGTCACCGGTCTTTCCTGGCGTTGGGTGCTCGACCCTGTGAACGGCTTGCAGGGGCTTGTGCGCGGCATGGGTTGGGAGAATTTCAGCTTCGACTGGCTCACCGATCCCGACCGGGCGATCTACACGCTGGTGATTGCCGGCATCTGGCATTCGGCCGGGTTGATCATGGTCATCATTCTCGCCGGCTTGCGCGGCGTGGACGAAGACCTCTGGAAGGCGATCCGCATGGAGGGCATTCCCCTCTGGCGTGCCTATCTGCAAGTCATTTTTCCCGGTATGCGGCCGGTCGTGGCTTCCTGCGTCGTGCTTTTGATGTCGGACGTTATTCGAGGCTACGACCTTGTCATCGCCATGACCAAGGGAGGGCCCGGCATTGCCACGGAAATGCCGGCGAAGTTCGCTGTCGACTATTATTTCGCACGGGTCAATCTCGGCCTGGCTTCCGCCGCCTCGATCGCGATGCTGGTCCTCTCGCTCTTGCTGTTGGCACCTTATTTCTACAGTGAGTTCAGGAGGCGCACGTGACGCGAAGCCTTCCTGGGGAACGCTCCGTGTTCGGCCCACGCGCGGCGCGTCTCGGTCTCTATGCGTTTCTCTTCGCTTCGGCCGCCTTCTTTCTCCTGCCGCTGCTGCTGGTGATCAGCAACTCGCTGAAGCCGATGGAGGAAATCCGCCAGGGCAATCTTCTCGCTCTCCCCGTCAAGCCGACTTTCGATGCGTGGCTGACGGCATGGAAAAGTGCTTGCACCGGGCTCGAATGCGGCGGGGTGCGCCCAGGCCTGTGGAACTCGATCAAGATCACCGTTCCAGCCGTCGTGATCTCGACGCTGGCAGGCGCGCTCAACGGCTATGCGCTGGCGCAGTGGAAGTCACGCCACGCCAACCTGATCATGCTTCTCGTCATGGTCGGCCTATTCATCCCCTATCAGGCGATGCTCTATCCGACGGTGAAGATCCTAAGCAGCCTCAGTCTGTTCCGCACCTATAGCGGTATCATTCTTGTCCATGTCGTCTACGGCTTGCCTTATACGACGCTGCTGTTCCGAAATTTCTACGTTGGCGTGCCGGAGGAGATCAGCCGGGCCGCGCGCATGGAAGGCGCCAGTTTTCTCAGGACGTTCCGGTCCGTCATTCTTCCGCTGTCGACCAACATCCTGGTCGTCGTGGCGATCCTGCAATTCACCGGCATATGGAACGACTATCTGCTCGGGCTGATCTTCGCCGGCAACGACAATTTGCCGATGACGGTTCAGCTCACCAACATCGTCAACAATGCTCGGGGTTCGGCCTCGCCCAATGTCAACATGGCCGCCGCGGTCATCACCGCCATTCCGACGCTCATCGTCTATTTCCTCTCCGGCCGCTATTTCGTGCGCGGCATCGCCGCCGGTGCTGTGAAGGGTTAGCCATGTCCAGTGTATCCATCCGGAAAATCAGGAAATCCTTCGCCGGTCTGACCGTCCTGGATTCGGTCGACATGGAGATCGCTCCCGGCGAATTCATTGTCATTTTAGGTCCCTCGGGGTGCGGAAAGTCGACCCTGCTCAACGTGATCGCCGGACTTGACGATTGCGACTCCGGCCAGATCGTGATCGACGCAGTCGATGTCAGCGGCCTGGAGCCAAGCCAGCGGGGACTGGCGATGGTGTTTCAATCCTATGCGCTTTTCCCTGCCATGACCGTGCGGCGCAATCTCTCCTTCGGCATGGAAGTCGCTGGCACGCCCAAGCCGACGATCGTGCAAAAGGTAGACTGGGTGGCGAAGCTCCTGCAAATCGAGGCGCTGCTCGACCGCAAGCCGGGCCAGTTGTCAGGCGGTCAGCGCCAGCGGGTCGCGATCGGCCGAGCGCTCGTGCGCTCATCCAGCGTCTGCCTTTTCGATGAGCCGCTGTCGAACCTCGATGCCAAGCTGCGCGCCGAGACGCGCGTCGAGCTCAAGCAACTGCACGAGACGCTGAAGTCCACCATGATCTATGTGACGCATGACCAGATCGAAGCCATGACAATGGCCGATCGCGTGGCCGTGATGCACAAGGGCAGGGTCGAGCAGTTCGCTCCTCCGCAGTCGATCTACGAGAAGCCGGCAAGCCTCTTCGTCGCCGGCTTCGTGGGATCGCCTGCCATGAATCTTCTTGAGGGCAGCCTGGACGGCGCGGGGCGCTTTCTGGTCGGCCAGCGCAGCATCGGCTCTTCCGCCTATCCTTTCGAAGATCCGTCAACCGCGGGCGAGGCGGTGCTCGGCATTCGGTGCGAGGACATCGACGTCGTCGAGCCGGGTTCGCCTGACAGCATTCCCGCCAAGCTCGCCTTCACCGAACTTCTGGGCGCCGATGCCCTCGGCTGGTTCGACTGCCTGGGCAAACGCATGAGCGTCAGGCTCGGCGTCGATGCCGCCCGCTCGATGCGCAAGGAGGTCGGCCTTCGGTTCGACATGGCGAAGGCTTCCTTCTTTTCAGCGTCGACCGAACGGCGGCTGTGAGGAACACGAGAACTCAATCAACCGGCGGCACAAACGCCGCCGAGGCATCCATGGAGACTTCGGTTGTCGTATGAAAAGCTGATGGATGGCGCGTTCGATGCGCTGATCGAAGAGATGACGGATGCGGAGAAGGTGTCGCTTGTTTCGGGCCACCGCATGTGGAAGACGGCGGCGATCGAGCGTCTGGGCATCCCGCAGATCGTCATGACCGACGGCACCTACGGGGTGCGTTACTCCATCCCGCAGATCGATCAGGATGAAGCCGGGGGCCAGGATTTCGCGGCGTTTCTCTCCGTCGTCGACCAGAAGGCCGATGACGTGCAGATTGCCTGGGGACAGGTCAGACCCGCGACCTGCTTTCCAAACGGATGCAGCATCGCCTGTTCGTGGGACACAGACCTTGCGCGTGGGTTGGGCGAGGCTCTCGCCCGCGAATGTCAAGAAGCCGGCGTTCATCTGCTGCTCGGACCGGGGATCAACATCCGTCGCACCCCGCTCGGCGGCCGCTCCTACGAATATTATTCCGAAGATCCGATCCTTACGGGGGATTTCGCGGCCGGCGTCATCGGCGGGCTGCAGGACAACGGCGTTGGCGCATCGCTGAAGCATTTCGCCTGCAACAATTCCGAAGTCGAGCGGACGACCATGGATTCCGTGGTCGAGGAACGCGCTCTGCGGGAGATATACTTGAGCGGCTTCGAGCGGGCGATAGCCAAGAACAATCCTTGGACCGTCATGAGTTCCTACAATCGCTTGAACGGCGGCCAATCTGCCGAGAACCCTTGGCTCCTCGACGAGGTGTTGCGAGGCGAGTGGGGCTATGACGGCGTGGTTGTCTCCGATTGGCACGGCATCAAGGATCGACCCGCCTCGCTGGCGGCCGGCAACGACCTCGACATGCCGGAAAGCGAGACGCGCAAGGCCGACCTGCTGGAGGCGATCAAGGCGGGCAGGATAGACTGCGCCGTGCTCGACAAGGCCTGTGCACGCATGCTCGGTCTGATCCGGCGCGCCAAGCGCGGGGAAGCCCGGGGGCGGGTTTTCGATCGTGCCGAGCATCATTCGCTGGCCCGCCGGATGGCGGCCGAATCCATCGTTCTGCTGAAAAACGAGGGCGCACTCCTGCCGATCTCGCCAGCGAAGGTGAAGCGTATTGCGATCGTGGGCGAGGGAGCCCGCACCCCCGTTATCCAGGGCTCCGGCTGCGCCACGACGCCACCGACCTCGGTGGACGTGCCGTTGGACGAAATCCGCAAACTCGCCGGTGCCGATATCCAGATCGAAATCTTCCGGGGCACGAGCGGGATCGCCGAGGACCGCGAGGCGCTGATTGCTGAAGCCGAGACGGGTGCAGCCGAGGCCGACGTCGTGATCGTGTTCGTCAATGTCGAGAGCGGCTATGACGGCGAGGGCTCCGACCGCCGGACACTTGATCTCGCCCCCGGCCATGACGAACTGATCGAACGGCTTGCCGCCGCCAATCCAAATCTGGTTGTCGTCATTGCTAGCCCCGACGCCGTCGTCATGCCGTGGATCGACAAGGTGCCGGCCGTAGTCGAAACCTTCTTTTCCGGTCAGGCTATGGGCGGCGGCATCGCCGATGTCCTGTTCGGTCGGGTCAACCCGTGCGGCAAGCTCACCACGACCTTCCCGAAACGAATGGAGGACATGCCGGCCTATCTCACCTATCCGGGCGAGAATGGGCGCCATGTTTACAGCGAAGGCATCCATGTCGGCTATCGCTGGTATGATACCCGCGGCATCGAGCCGCTTTTTCCGTTCGGCTTCGGATTGAGTTTTACCGAGTTCGCCTACACCGATCTCTCGCTGGATCGGTCGGAAATCCGGCGCGGCGAACGCGTTCGAGCAAGCTTCACCGTTACCAACACCGGAGCGGTGGAAGGTAAGGAAATCTGCCAGCTCTACGCCCGTTACGGCAAGCCCCGCCTCAAACGCCCAATCCGCGAACTGAAGGGCTTCTGCAAAATTGCGCTGCGCCCCGGTGAGAGCCGCAGGGTCACCATCGAGTTGACAGCGCAGGATCTCTGCGCCTTCGACCCGGTGTGCGGAGACTGGACGCTCGACAACGATACGATCGGGATCGAGGTCGGTGCCTCATCTCGGGATATCCGGCTGGTGGCGCCTCTGCGAACCATTTCTTCCGTCTCGGAACATCGGCGCATCGAATGGGACACACAGCCGGTCTTCGTGCTTCGAAATCCGATCGCACGTCGAAAATTCATCGTCTTTCTGCAAGGCCAGCTCGGCATTTCCGCGGAGGAGGCGGACACGATGCTGGAGCACTGCGCCAATTCCTTTTTCGGCATATTCACGACCTTCGACCGCCGGTTTCGCCGCAGCTTTCCGAAAGCCGACATCGAAAGGCTGCTGTGCGAGATCAATGGCGAGGCGGATGAGCGGGACCATCAAGCTGCGTAAGCTCGGCACGGGCGCTTCCCTGCCGCAACGAGCCAATCGTCTTTGATCTCTATTGGTCGGCGCGCCGCTGAAAAAGTGGATCGTCGGCGTCGGCCGGAGCCGCCGTGCGGTCTACTGGGAATGGCAGACGCCGGAAGAGCGGAAGGCTGTTGCGGCGATCAAGGCCGCCTTCGATCCGCTGGGCATCATGAACCCTGGCTGCCTAATGCATGTCGCGCAAAAGTGCGCAGCGGTTTTGCGATAACGACATGCATAAAAACAAGAACTTAAAGCGCGTCGCATGAATCCGTTCAAACGCGACGCACTTTAGTGTCCGGCTGATATTTGTGCCGATTCCGCTCGACGCTACGATCCCCGGTCAGCGTTGCAACGGGACCCTCTGCCGCGTCTCGTAGGCCGCGCTCACCCGTAGCGGGAGCAAATCGCGTACACAGCTGCCAGATATGTGAGCGCAATCGTGATGTAGGAAACCGCCAGTTCGGCTATGATGGACGTGATTTGAAGCAGCGTCACCGGAAAAGCCTTTGTTAACCCTAACTCATTAATACGCGCAAACTCCGACTCTTAACAGCCCTCCAGAACAAGATACGCAACTGCTGTCGGCAGCTTTGCCGCACATTGTGCGCACGCTAGCACCTGCGCGGCGCGGCAGGCGCCAAGTCCAATGCGTTGTGTTTTCTAACGCTGAGGCCAAAAGCGGCGTTTATTGGCCCAAGATCATGTCTGAAGCTCTCTGCCCGATCATCATACTGGGCGCATTGGTGTTGCCGCCGATCAACTTCGGCATGACCGACGCATCCGCCACCCGCAAGCCTGCGATGCCGCGCACCTTCAGCGTTGCCGGATCGACAACGGCCATCGCATCCGTCCCCATCTTGCACGTTCCCACCGGGTGATAAACGGTCAGCGCTTCGGCGCGCAGATAGGCCAGGATTTCATCGTCGCTACGCACATCCTTGCCCGGCAGCATCTCCCTGCCTCGGATATCGTCGAACTCGGGTGCGGCAAAGATTTGACGCGCAATCTTGATGCCTTCGACCAGCACCCTGGCATCCTCCTCGTCGGAAAAAAACCGATGGTCGATCAGCACATCCCGGCTCGATGCGTGGCCGGACAGTTTGAGTTCGCCAACGCTTTTCGGCCTAAGGACGCAGGTGTGAATTGCGTACCCGTGGCCGTACTCCAGCAGTCTGCCGCGATGGCTGCGATATCCCGGCACAAAGTGGAACTGAATGTCGGGAATGCCATCTGCGTATTTCGTCTTGGCAAAGCCGCCGGCCTCGACATAGTTCGTGGTGAGCATGCCCTTTCGGCCGACGAAATACCGAAAAGGCGCCGCCAGCATCCGGGGCAGGTTAGGCAGCGACAGACCGAGCGTCTTCGTGCTTGAGGAGCGGACCGTGATCATGCCGTCGACATGGTCCTGCAGGTTCTTGCCTACTCCCGGCAAGTCGGCAACCGGTCTTATGCCGATCGCCTGAAGCTCGGCCGCGGGACCGATCCCGGAGGCCAGCAAGATCTTCGGCGAGTTGATCGCGCCGGCCGAGAGCACGATCTCGCGGCGGGCAGATAGCCTCTTCTGCTCGCCTTTGTGCTGAACCCGCACCTGTGTCGCACGCCCCTCGGCTATATCGAGGTCGATCACCTCGCATTCGCTAAAGATCGTGAGATTCTTGCGACCGAGCACCGGGCGCACGAAAGCGGTGAAGCTGCTGAAGCGCTGACCGCGATCCTGCGTGACACTGTATATTCCGAGGCCGAACTGGCTTTCGGCATTGAAATCGTCGTTGGCGGGAAGGCCGGCATTGTTGCCGGCCTCGACGAACATCTTTGAAAGCACGTTCGGATCGCGTGGGCTGTCGACCAGCAGCTCTCCGCTTGTGCCGTGGTACTGGGGGTTTTGGCCAAGCAGATTGCGCTCGAGCTTCTTGAAGACGGGAAGCACGTCGCTATACGCCCAACCTGTGCAGCCGAGCCGCGACCACTCGTCATAATCTTGGGCGGCGCCCCTGATATAGACCATCGAGTTGATCGAGCTCGAACCGCCCAGCGCCTTGCCACGATTGACCGGAATCCTGCGGTTATCGAGGTGCGGCTGAGGCACGCCGACAAAGCAATAGTCATAATTCGGATTGCCGTAGAGCGAGAGGATTCCCGCCGGCACTCTCACCCGCACGCTGTTGTCGCTTCCGCCGCCCTCGACGAGGCAGACCCGCACGGATGGGTTCGCGCTCAGGCGATTGGCGAGGACGCAGCCTGCCGAACCTGCGCCAACCACGACATAATCATAAGTATCGGCCGACATTCACCGCGCCTTCAAAGAAAATGGAACGGGCCGGAAATCTTGGTAACCGGCCCGCCGACCTTACTGGAGGAGTTGCGTCCAGACTTTCGTGACAAGTTCCTGGGCTGCAGGCGAACACGCTTCGCCCATTTTCACCGGAACGGTTGGGAAAAGCTCGGGAGCGTTTTCCTTGGAGTAGAGCGCTTTCGTCTCGTCGATCTTCACCGGGGAGGAATGGCCGTAATAATTATACTCGTCCGTCGCGTTGTCGATCTCAGCCATAAAGTCGATGAACTTCTTGGCATTGTCGATATTGGCCGCACCCTTCGGCACGACATAGGAATCCAGCCAGCCGACCAGGCCTTCCTTAGGCATCGCGTACTCAACGTTGGCCTTGTCGTTGCGGCGAACGCGCATGGTATTGCCGTCCCACCAGAAGTGGGCGCCAACCTCGCCGCCACCGATCCGGTTCTCAATATTGTCGCTGGAGTAGGCAGCGACGTAAGGCTTCTGCGCTTGCAAGAGATCCAGAACGCGCTTCATTTCCTGAGGATCTTCGCTGCAATATTTGATGCCGAGATAGTTCTGCGCAGCCGAAACGACTTCGTCAGGTTGCGCAAGGCTGGCGATTTTACCTCGCAGTTCGACCGGCGGCTCAAAATAGGTCTTCCAACTATCGACCGGACCCTTGTAGACGTCGCGGTTGACGGTGTAGCCGGCGTTGCCGAAGGCAAGCGGGATCGAATGATTGCCGGTCGGATCCCACCATAGCTTCTGCCATTCCGGCAGGATTTGCTGGTAGGCAGCCATGGAGCTGGCGCCAATGTCCTCGAGCAGTCCGCTGTCGATCATGATCTTCACGAAATGCTGCGAGGGCGTCACGATGTCGTAGCCGGAGGAGCCTGCCTGGAGCTTCGTCAGCAGATCCTCATTAGACGAGAATGCATCGACGGTGACGTCGATACCCGTTTCCTTTTCGAATTTTGCGACGACGTCCGGAGCGATGGAGTCGGCCCAAGCGTAGATCGAAAGCTTGCCTTCAGCATGAGCCGAGACGCTGAAGGCCAATCCTAGCGCGCTGGCGACGACGAGTGATGTGACACGCGGATTTTTGAACATGTCGTTCCCCTTAATTTCTTGTTCTCCAAGGCAACGATAGCCCACATGCGCCAGCAATAAATTTGAATTCGCCGATGTGGTGGTTAGGTAAAAACTTGCTTCGCTATCTCTGCCGCTGCAGCAGAAAAGCGACCGTCGCCAGCGCGATAGAGGCCAGCATTATCAATGTCGATATTGCGTTGAGCTGCGGCGACACGCCTTGCTTGATCAGCGAGAAGACGTAAACGGGCAGAGTGGTCGCGCCGCCGGAATTCAAGAGATTGCTGGTGATGAAATCGTCCATCGAGATGACGAACGCAAGCATCGCGCCGCTGAGCACTCCCGGTAGAATGAGCGGCAGAGTTACGCGTCGGAAAGCGATCCATGCCGACGCGTAAAGATCGCGCGCGGCTTCTTCCAGATCAGCATCCATGCCCTGCAGGCGGGCACGTATGGGCAGGAATGCGAACGGGATGCAGAAAGTCGTATGCGCGATGATCAGCTTTACGATGCCATTCGCGAGGCCGATCTGGGAAAACAGGATCAGCGTGGCAACGGCAACGACAATTTCCGGCAGCAGCAGAGGCAGATTGACGACTGTCTCGGAAAGGCCGCGGAAACGAACGTCCCTTCCGCGCACGATTACCAATGCGGCCATTAGAGCCACGATTGTCGAGATCGTGGTAGCGATGACGGCGACGATGAGTGACACCTTCACGGCGGAAACCAGCGCTGAGTTGGATAGCGCCGCCGTATACCAATGAAGCGAAAAACCGCCCCAATTGGAAACGATGCGATTGGCGTTGAACGAGTAGAATACCACCACCGATATGGGCAGATAGAGATAGACGAAGAAAAGCAGGCTGAAGAGCCCGAAACCGGGGTAGCGCCTGACATCGGAACCGTTTGTCATAGTGCGAGCTCCGTCGTTTCCCTCCGTACGGCCCGCAATCCTCTGGCAACAAGGAATATCAGAACTGCCGTCATCAGAACGATGGATATGGCAGCGCCCAACGGCCAATTGCGCGCCGCGCCGAATTGCAGTTGGATCAGATTTCCCATCATCATCGACTTGCCGCCGCCGAGCAGCGTCGGCTCCAGCACTGCGCCGAGGCACGGAACGAAGACCAGAATAGCGCCAGCCAGCATTCCCGGCTGACAGAGAGGCAGGATGACACGGTGTAGCGTGATGAGGCGGCTTCCGTAAAGATCGTGCGATGCCTCGATAAGCGCCGGGTCGAGTTTCTCGATGGAGGCGAAAATCGGCAAAATCATCAGCGGGATGTAGCTGTAAACGAGGCCGATCAGCATGGCGGTGTCACCGAACAGCAAACTGTCCATATCATCGATCAACCCGAGCGCGCGCAACGTCTTTTCGATCACGCCTTCATTGCCGAGAATGATGATCCAGGAGTAGACGCGCACGATCATCGAGACCCAGAACGGCAAGGTTACGAGATAGATCAGAGCGACCTTGAGCGACGGCTTTTGCAACGAGATGAAATGGGCGACCGGGAAGCTGAGGACCAAGCAGATCAGCGTCGTCCCGGCCGAAAGCAGGAGAGTTCTCGCAACGACGATCAGATATTGTGGATTAAATTCGAGCTCGCCCGCCCAGCCTTCATTGAACAGTATCTGCTTGTAGGGTGCGGTGGTGAAAACATATTCGAAACCACCATACGGTCCACGGGTAGAGAACGAGACGAGAACGATGATGCCGACCGGTATGATCAATGTGAGGAACATGATCAGATGCGTCGGCAAAAGCCCCAGCACGTTCCAGCCCGGGCTCTTGATATGCCGCGTCATGCACCGAGGATCCGCACGGATTCGGCGGCAAAGCCGACTTTCACCGACTGCCCGATCTCGAACATCTGGCCGCGGCTGACACTGTTGCGCTTGGAAATGCGCAGCCTGGTGCCGCCCGTTTCAACGAGATAGTATGTGTAGCCGCCGAGATAATTGGTGCCCATGATCGTGCCATCGACAGCTATCGGGTTGTCCTGGGCAGGCAGGCTGATTTTCTCCGGGCGTATCGACATGAAGGCCTTCTGGCCGGCGACTGCTTTCTTGTGAGAAGCCGTCAAGGTCATGCCGAGCTGCGTTGTCACGGTCGCCTGCTCGCCGTCGACGGCAATCACCTCGGCGTCGAGGAAATTGGTCTCGCCGATGAAGTCGGCGACGAAGCGGTTTGACGGCTCCTCGTAGATCGCAGCGGGCGTGCCAAGCTGTTGGATTTCGCCATCGCCGAGAACGCAGATGCGATCCGACAGGTCGAGAGCTTCTTCCTGGTCATGGGTGACGAAGACGAAGGTGATACCGGTCTTGCGCTGCAGGATGCGCAGCTCGTCGCGCATAGCCTGGCGTAGCTTCAGGTCGAGTGCCGAGAGGGGTTCGTCGAGCAAAAGGACTTCCGGTTCGGGCGCCAATGCGCGGGCGAGCGCGACGCGCTGGCGCTGGCCGCCCGACAATTGCTGCGGCTTGCGCCCGGCAAATGCCTCCATATGGACCAGACGAAGCATGTCAGCGACGCGCGCATCGCGGCGGTCCTTTGACCAACCCAGGTTTTCAAGCCCGAAGCCGATGTTCTGTTCAACGCTCATGTGCGGAAACAGGGCGTAGCTCTGGAACACGGTGTTGACCCGCCGCTTATGCGGCGGCAGTCCCTGTATATTTGATCCGTGCAGGAAAATTTGCCCCGTCGTTGGCTGCTCGAAGCCGGCGATCATGCGCAACAGGGTGGTCTTGCCGCAGCCGCTCGGGCCAAGCAGCGTAAAGAACTCATTGTCGTAGATGTCGAAGGAAACGGGCTTCAACGCCTGATAGGTGCCGAATACCTTGGACACGCCCTTGATCTCGACAGCCTTTCGAGGTGCGCGCAGGCAGGCCTCGTCATTCATGGTCTGGGCGCTCCGGTAAGTCTTTGCGAGCTCGGGCGATGAAGGATTTTCAACGCCGCGCCACCAAGGGTGGGCGCGGCGTCGATCAGCGACTACATCTTCTCCCATTTGCCGTTGCGGACGACGAACATGTCGACGTCGATGGCCATGTTTGTTTGTCCGTTCGCGTCGAACGAGACTTCTCCCAGAATGCCGTTGTGATGGATGTCACGAATGGCTTTGCTCAGGGCCTCGTTGTCGTCGATGCCCTTTTCCTTGATGACATCGAGCAGGATCTGCGTGGCCTCATAGGCATATTTGGCGTAGGAACCGGCAGGATCGGTGTAGCCTTTGGTTTCATAGGCCTTGCTGAATTCGTCGAGCTTCGGGTTCGACTGTACGGCCGGGGTTCCCGCAATCGTGCCCTCGGCGGCTGCGGCTGCGATCTCGATGAACTTCGGATCGTATATGCCCGAAATTCCGTACATGGGCACACTGCCCATTCCAAGGTCGGCCATCTGGCTGCGCACAAGCGCTGCTTCGGTGACAACGCCACCGAAGTAGACAGCATCAGGCGCCGCCGCCTTCGCCGTGGTCAGCATGGCACGGAAATCGGTGGTGCCGACCGCGGCTGCGTCCGACGAGACGATCTCTCCGCCAGCAGCCTTGAAGAAATCGCCGAACCACTTGGTGTTGGCCGCGCCGTAGTCGGTCGTATCGGAGATGATCGCGATCTTCTTGACCTTGCCTTGCTTGACAATGGCTTCGGCCAACGGCTTGTTTTCGTTGACCAACGTTGGCGTCACGCGGGTCACGTTCGCGAAATTCTGCTCGGTGATCTTCGGGCTGACCGCGCCCCAAACGATGAACGGCATCTGCGCGCGATTGAAGACTGGGATCGTCGCCAGGGCGACCGAGCTGTTCCAATGTCCGGTCGCGGCAATCACCGACGGATCGTTGACCAGCTTTTGGGCCGCCGAGACGCCGACGGCCGGATCGGAGGCGTCATCGAGGACGATGCCTTCCACCTGGTGCGGATAGCCGCTGGCATTGGCTTGCTCGATCGCGAGCAGGAAACCGTTGCGGGCGCCGAGGCCCTGCTGGGCGTTTCCGCCGGAGAGCGGTCCAATGAAGCCGAGTTTGATCTGGTCGGCCTGAGCCTGGGCGGCACCCAGCGCAATGGCGAACAGAGACCCAGCCAGAATTGACGATACGCGGATAAGCGCCCTGCGCCTGTTTTGCATGGTTCCACCTCAATAGAATTATCTGCCGCCATCGTAGCGACCCGGCCGATCGTGATCGTCGGCTGATCATCAGTGTATTGGCGCGTATTCAGTGATGAAATTCGGAAATTGTGACTCGTGAGTTCGGAGATTCGTTCTGTCCGCCCGGCATGGCGGTTGATACCCGTCTGCTCCCGATGGAGGCGAGCACAATGACGGAACTGCTTGTCCAGCAGCTGGTGAACTGGATAACCCTTGGCTGCATCTATGCCTTGCTGGCTATCGGATTCAGTCTGATTTTCGGTGTCCTGAACGTCATTCATTTCTCTCACGGCGATGTCGCAACGACGGCGCCGTTTATCTCGCTGGCGCTCGCCCAGGCGTTGGCGACGGCGGTTGGGGCTTCAAGCCCCGCTTGGCTGGTGGTTGCGGTACCGGCAGCCGTGTTCGCCGTCGGATTGATCGGCGTCTTGCTGGACAAGCTGGTTATCAGGCGCTTTCGCGACGCCCCTGCCATGATGGCGCTGGTCGCGACGGTGGCGCTGGGTATCGTCATCCGCGAGCTGATCCGTCATCTCTATCCGCAAGGCTCGAACCCGCATGCCTTCCCGCGCCTGGTGTCGGGCATGGCTTTCGAAGTCTCCGGCGTTGCCATCAGCTGGTTCGCGCTGCTTGTGGTCGTACTGACCATCGCGCTGGTGGCCATGCTGTTCGTCTTCCTGCGCTTGACCCCGCTCGGCCTGCGCATCCGGGCGGCCTCGGAGGACCGGATCGTGGCGCGGATGATGGGCATCCGTGATGCACGTGTCTTCCGGGCGACTTTCTTCATCGCCTCAGCGATCGGCGCCACTGCCGGCCTTTTGTTCGCAAGCTATGCCGGCGTGACACGGTTCGACTTCGGTGTCATGGCCGGCCTGCTCGGCTTTTCCGCTGCGGTAATCGGCGGCCTCGGCTCGATGCCGGGCGCCATACTGGGCGGACTGATCATCGCTGGCATCGAGGTGCTTGCGCAGACATTTGTGCCCGATGGTGCTTCCTATCGATTGGTGTTCGTCTTCCTGCTCGTCATCGCCGTGCTCATCTTCCGCCCGGCCGGCCTGCTTGGGCGCACCGTCATGGAGAAAGTCTAGCATGCAGGGTAGCGCTTCACTTGCTGCGCCGGGCAAGGCGGCGGCCGCAGTCTTCGCCATCGCCTCGCAACTTTGCGGGGCAGCGTTTCTCTACCTCATTTTGAAGGTTGATGGCGGCTGGCAGGTGGTCGGCCTGCTGGCTTTGCTCGGCTTCGGCTTCTACCTGTTGGAGAGGCTGCCGTGGATCGGCGACTACGCGTTGGCCAGCTTTGCCCGTGCTCCCCTTGTGGCGATGGCTACCGCGGCGGTCATCGTTGTGGCTTTTCCATTCGTCGTCGGCTCGAATACCTATATGCTGCATCTGCTGATTGTCGCCCAGCTCTATGCCGTGCTCGCGCTGGCGCTCAATTTCCAGCTCGGCAGTGCCAACATTCCGAACTTCGCCACCGGCGCTTCCTACGGCATCGGGGCCTATGTGTCGGCGTTGCTGGCGATCAACTTCGGTATCAGTTTCTGGCTGACACTGCCGGTCGCGGCGCTGGCTGCAACACTGTTCGGTTTCATCATCGGCATTCCTTCGATGCGCACGCGTGATACCTATCTGGCGCTTGTCACCATCGCCTTTGGCGTCGTGGTCCAGCAGTTGCTGAACAATTTCGGCTGGACCGGCGGGCCCAACGGACTGGTCGGCATTCCTGCGCCCAGCCTGTTCGGGCATTCCTTCGCCGACCCGCTGGTGATCTTCGGTTGGAAACTACCGAGCCAGGCGAACTTCTATTATCTGTCGGCGGCGCTGGTCGTCGTCGCCATCGTCACGGCGCATCGGTTGCATGGCTCGCGCATCGGGCTGGCCTGGAACGCACTGCGCGCCGACGAGATCGCCGCCAAGGCGCAAGGCATCAATGTGGCGTGGTTCAAGGTGTTGGCGTTCGCGGTCGATGCCTTCCTGGCCGCCTTTGCCGGCACGATCTACGCCTTCTACGTGTCCTACATTTCCCCCGACAATTTCACCTTCCTCGTCTCCGTCACCATCATGACCATGGTCATCGTCGGCGGCATGGACAACATTTTCGGCGTCATCGTCGGTGCGTTCCTGCTGACCATCCTGCCCGAGAAACTGCGCGCCTTCGCCGACTACCGCCTGCTGTTCTTCGGCGTCGTCATCATCGGCTTCCTGATGATCCGGCCGCAGGGGTTGTTCCCGCAACGCATGCGGCGATACGGGGGCGATCTGTGAGCGCGCTTCTCAAAGTCGAGAATTTGACGATGCGCTTCGGCGGGTTGGTCGCGCTCAACGATGTCAGCCTTTCGATCGACAAGGGCGCGGTGCTCGCCGTCATCGGCCCGAATGGCGCCGGCAAGTCGACGCTGTTCAACGTCGTGACTGGCGTCTACCGGCCGACCTCCGGCCGGGTGACGTTCAACGGCGCCGAGATCACCAGCCGCCCGTCCTATGAAGTCGTCGATCGTGGCATCGCCCGCACATTTCAGTCGTCGCGGCTGTTCTCGGACCTCAGCGTCCTCGACAACGTCATCATCGGCATGCACACCCGCACGAAGACCGGCGTGCTGGATGCGCTGTTCCGGCCGGGCGCGTCGCGCCGCGAGATGGCGGCCTGCGTGGAAAAGGCCGAAACCCTGCTCAAGCTCGGATCCGGCGGCCTGTTCGAACAGCGTTATCGGCCAGCGGGAACGCTGGCGCAGGCCGACCGGCGCCGGCTGGAGATAGCCCGCGCACTGGCCTCGCAGCCCAAGCTTTTGCTGCTCGACGAACCGTCGGTCGGCATGGACGATACGGAGACGGACGCATTGGTGGCCGACATTGTGCGGCTGCGTGCGCAAAACCCCGAGCTGTCGGTGGTCCTGATCGAGCACGACATGCGCGTGGTCGAGGCATTCCCGCACCACGTCGCGTGCATCGACTATGGCAGCAAGATCGCCGAGGGTGACTTTGCGGCGGTGCGCGCCGACCCGCGCGTCCAGGAAGCCTATCTCGGGAAGGCGGTCGCCCATGCTTGAGCTGAAGGGTGTCGATACCAGCTACGGGGCGGTCCCGATGCTGCGCGGCGTGGCGATGAGCGTTCGTCCCGGCGAACTGGTCTGCCTGCTCGGGCCGAATGGCGCCGGCAAGACGACAACCTTCATGACCGTATGCGGCGTTGTGCGCGCCCAGCGCGGCAAGGTCGAGGTGATGGGCCGGGACATGGCGACGCTTGGCACGGAAAACCTCGCGTCGCTTGGTGTCGGCCTTGTTCCGGAAGGGCGCCGGCTGTTTCCCAGCCTGACCGTGATTGAGAACCTGCGCCTGGGCTACGACGCGGTGTCCGGCCGGGGTCCCGATTTCGAGGCGCAGCTGGACAAAATGGGCAATCTGTTTCCGCGTATCCAGGAGCGTTTGCGCCAGGTGGCTGGCACTCTGTCCGGCGGCGAACAGGCGATGGTCGCGCTGGCGCGCGCGCTGATCGGCGAACCCAGGCTCGTGATCATGGACGAACCGTCGCTTGGTCTCTCGCCCAAGCTCATCGGCGAGTATTTCGAGATCACCCGGGAGATCCATCGCCGCGGCACGACCATCCTGCTGATCGAACAGAATGCGGAAATGGGACTAGGCATCGCCGATCGTGGCTATGTCCTGGTCAAGGGCAAGGTCGCCCAGGAAGGACCGGCAAAGGAGCTGCTCTCGTCCAAGGCGGCCAGAAGCCTTTATCTCTGAGCCTCCCGGTAATTGCGTCTGTCGCAGCGGCGATGATCCCACGTTCACTTCTTTGGCGATGGCATCCAGCATTTAGGGACAAGCTAACCACTGCCACATGAAATCGTAATTTTCGCTACCGGGCCCCTTCAGTAAACCAACGATCAGACCTCCGTCGCATCCGCAGAAATTCTCGGGGAGAGCCAGAAAGGGCCGCTGAAATGTCAGTTGAAAAAGTAGACACGCTCGTTGTTGGCGGCGGCCAGGCGGGATTGGCTATGAGCGAGCATCTGAGCAAGTGCGGCGTGCCTCATCTTGTGCTCGAGCGCCGGCGTATCGCCGAACGCTGGCGCTCCGAAAGATGGGACTCTTTGGTTGCCAATGGTCCCGCCTGGCACGATCGTTTTCCGGGCATGGAGTTTCCGGACACCCATCCCGATGCCTTTGTCTCCAAGGAGAAGGTTGCGGACTATTTTGTCGCTTATGCGGAAATGATCGCGGCCCCTATCCGCTGCGGCGTCGAGGTAAAGAAAGTGCACCGGCTCGTCGGCCGTCCCGGTTTCCAGGTCGAAACCTCCGATGGCGTGATCGAGGCCAGCAATTTGGTTGCCGCCACCGGAGCTTTCCAACATCCCGTTGTCCCGGCCATCGTTCCCGCGGATGCCGGGCTCATGCAGATCCATTCCAGCGCCTATCGCAATCCCGGCCAACTGCCCGACGGTGCGGTGCTGGTGGTCGGTTCGGGATCCTCGGGGGTGCAGATCGCGGACGAACTCTTGCGTGCGGGAAGGCGCGTCTACCTCTCGGTCGGGCCGCATGATCGCCCGCCGCGGGCCTATCGCGAGCGTGACTTCTGCTGGTGGCTGGGGGTTTTGGGCAAGTGGGACGCCCAGGCGCCGGCGCCCGGCACGGAACATGTCACCATCGCGGTGAGCGGTGCGCGTGGCGGCCAAACGATCGACTTCCGGCGTCTTGCCGCGCAAGGGATGACGCTGGTTGGCCGGACGGAATTGTACAGGGACGGTATCATGACCTTCGCGCCCGATCTGGCCAAGAATATCGCTCGCGGCGATGCGAACTATATGTCGGTGCTGGACGAGGCCGACGCCTATGTTGCCCGCAACGGCCTTGACCTTCCCGAAGAGCCCGAGGCCCGCAAGATCGGGTCGGACCCGCAATGCGTGACCGATCCGATTCTCGATCTCAACTTGGCAGAAGCAGGAATAGGTTCGATCATCTGGGCAACGGGATTCACCGTCGATTACAACTGGCTGAAAGTCGATGTGTTCGACGAAAAGGGCAAGCCGAGGCATCAGCGCGGTGTGTCGACCGAGCCCGGGATCTATTTCCTGGGCCTGCCGTGGCAATCGCGCAGGGGATCCAGCTTCATCTGGGGCGTCTGGCACGACGCCCAGCATGTGGCGGACCATATTTCCACGCAGCGCAAATACCTAGCCTACCATGCATCCGCGAAGCGCGAGACCAAGGTGGCGTAGCCAACGGCAACTGCAACGGATGTCCCGACCTCGAGCCTGATCTGACGGAGACCAAGATGGTGCATACCAGAATTCGCAAGTTCAACACCAAAGACACCTATCCCGAGCAGAAGCTCGACAACGATCTGTGTCAGGCGGTCGTTACGCGGGGCGGCAGGACCGTCTATCTGCGTGGCCAGTGTCCGCAGGACCTCGATACGGCCAAGAATATCGACAGCCATGATCCCGTCGAGCAGACGCACAAGGTCATGCAGAACATCCGCCAGCTGATCGAGGAGTGCGGCGGGTCCATGGAGCACCTGGTCAAGGTGGTGGTCTACATCACCGACGTGCGCCATCGCGAGGCGGTCTACCGCACCATGGGCGAGTACATCAAAGGCGTGCATCCCGTTTCAACCGGCCTCGTCGTGCAGGCTCTGGCGCGGCCAGACTGGCTGGTCGAGATCGACGGCACCGCCGTCATTCCGGATTAACGGCGATGACATTCTCCATTGTCGCGCGGTGCAGCCGCACCGGCATGTTCGGGGTCGCGGTGTCATCCTCGTCGCCTGCGGTCGCGGCGCGCTGTGCCTATGCGCAGGCAGGCGTCGGCGCCATTGCCAGCCAGAACGTCACCGATCCGACGCTTGGGCTGCGAGGCCTCGAACTGCTGGCGCGAGGCGCTTCGGCCGCCGAGGCGGTCGCCATCCTGAAACGCACCGGCGCCTATAGCGAATACCGGCAGGTGCTGGCTGTCGATGCCGCTGGAACGACCGCGATTCATTCAGGCCCCAGGGCGCTTGGCATCTGGGCGGAAGCGCGCGCGGAAAATGTTGCTTGCGGCGGCAACATGCTGGCCCATGACGGAGTGCCGCAAGCCATGGTCAAGGCCTTTCTGGCGTCGGAAGGGCATCTGGGCGACCGCCTGATCGCGACCATGCGCGCCGCGCTGAAAGCGGGTGGCGAGGCAGGCCCGGTCCATTCCGCCGGAATGAAGCTGGTGCGCGAGGTTGCGTGGCCGGTCGCCGACCTGCGCTGCGACTGGACCGACGACTGCCCGATCGAGCAACTGGCGACGCTGTGGGAACTCTACAAGCCGCAGCTCGATGCCTATGTGACCCGCGCGATAAATCCATCCGATGCGCCGAGCTACGGCGTGCCGGGCGATGAATAGTCAAGACACAGCCACGGGATATCTGCGATGAGCGAACTCAGCCACAAGGACTGGATCGGCAAAGCATCCGCGATCCGTTTTCGCGACAAGGCGTTCATCGACGGCAAGGCGGTTGCGGCGCGTTCTGGCCGAACCTTCGCCAGCGTCAATCCGGCAACCGGCGAAGTCTTGGCCGAAGTGGCGTCCTGTGGCGAAGAAGACATCGATCTGGCTGTTGCCGCGGCCCGGCGCAGCTTCAACGCCGGCGTCTGGTCACGGACCAGTCCGGCACACCGCAAGGAGGTGTTGTTGCGGCTGGCGCAGTTGCTGCGCGAAAACCTGCATGAACTGGCCCTGCTTGAATCGCTCGACATGGGCAAACTCGTCAAAGACGCGGCCTCGGTCGACGTCCCCGGCTCGGCAGCGATCTTCCAATGGTATGGCGAAGCCGTCGACAAGATCTATGACGAAGTGGCGCCGACCGGCGAAGGCGATCTGGTCCTGGTGCGGCGCGAGCCACTTGGCGTGATCGGCGCGGTGGTGCCGTGGAATTTCCCCCTCGACATGGCGACCTGGAAGTGCGCGCCGGCGCTGGCGGCGGGCAATTCGCTCGTGCTGAAACCGGCCGAGCAGTCGCCCTTGTCGGCGCTGTGGCTGGCGGAACTCGCGATGGAAGCGGGCCTGCCGGCTGGCGTGCTCAATGTGGTGCCCGGTCTCGGCGAAACCGCCGGCCAGGCGCTTGGCCGCCATATGGATGTGGATTGCCTTGCCTTCACCGGCTCGACTGCCGTGGGCAAGATGTTCCTGCAGTATTCCGGTCAGTCGAACATGAAGCAGGTTTGGCTGGAAACCGGCGGCAAGAGCCCCAATCTTGTCTTTGCCGATTGCAGCGATCTCGATGCGGCGGCCGATATGGCGGCGTTCGGCATCTTCTTCAACCAGGGCGAAGTCTGTTCCGCCAATTCACGTTTGCTCGTCCAACGCGGCATCAAGGATGCTCTTGTGGAAAGGCTCGTGCAGCGTGCGGCGGCCACGCAGCCCGGCGATCCACTCGATCCGGCTTCGAAAATGGGCGCGATGGTCGATGCCCATCACGCGGCCAACGTCATGCGGTTTGTCGAGGCCGGCAAGAAAACCGCGCGCTTGGTTGCGGGCGGCGATCTGGTCACGGTCAATGGGCGCGGCAGCTTTATCCAGCCCACCATCTTCGACGATGTCGCGCATACCGATCCGATTGCCCGGGACGAGATATTCGGGCCGGTGCTTTCTGTCATCGCCTTCGACGACGAGGCGGAGGCGATCCGTATGGCCAATGACAGTCCATACGGGCTGGCCGCATCGCTGTGGACCGACAGCCTGTCGCGTGCACACCGCATCGCCGGGCGGCTCCATGCCGGCACGGTTTCCGTCAACACCGTCGACGCGCTGAGCCCGATGACGCCGTTCGGTGGCTTCAAGCAATCCGGCTTCGGCCGCGACCTGTCGCTGCATGCGCTCGACAAGTACACCGCGCTCAAGACGACGTGGATCAAATACTGATGGATGGCAAAGGCTTGATCGAAGCCCCTAAACCGGCAACATAGCCGGCCATGCCGCTACGCTTTACCCTCAGACAGTTGGAATATTTCGTCGCCGTTGGCGAGGCTGGCTCCATTGCAAAGGCGGCCGAACAGGTCAACGTGTCACCGCCATCGATTTCGGCCTCCATCGCGCAGCTGGAAACTGAGTTCGGCGTCCAGCTTTTTGTCCGCAAGCATTCGCACGGCCTCTCGCTCACCGCCGGCGGTCGCGTCTTCCTGAAGGAAGCCGCTCGCTTACTCAACGACGCCGACGCCTTGCATGACGTCGCTGGCGACATTGCAGAAAAGGTGCGCGGCCCGCTGGCAGTAGGATGCTTGCTGACGTTCGCGCAGATCGTTCTGCCGGCTCTGCGCATGAAGTTCGAGCGCGCCTATCCTGATGTGCGTGTGCGGCAGTTCGAGCGCAATCAAGGGCAGTTGCTCGAGATGCTGCAGCGCGGCGAAATCGACCTTGCCCTGACATACGATCTCGAACTGTCGCAAGACATGACCTTCGAGCCGCTGATCCTGGTGCCGGCCTATGTCATGCTGCCGGCGGGGCACCGCTTTGCCGGGAAGGCGTCGATCACGACGGAAGAATTGGCCGACGAGCCGATGGTGTTGCTCGACCTGCCTTTCAGTCGCGAATATTTCCTGTCGGCGTTCCACCAGCGGGGAATCCGACCGAACATCGCCGAGCGCACAGGCGACATTGCGGTTATGCGCACCATGGTGGCCAATGGCTTCGGCTACGGCATCGCCAATATGCGGCCGCTCAACACCCTGGCGCCGGACGGCAAGCCACTTGTCTTTGTGCCGCTGGATGGTGACCTGCGACCTCTGACCATGGGCATCGCCTTGCCCAACTCCGAACATCGCACGCAAACCGTCCAGGCGTTCATCGATCACTGCCGGCATTTTGTGGTTGAGCAAGGCGTATTCGGCGCCGGGCGGGCGGTGGAACACCAGTCGATTGGCTAGATCAGCCACCCAATCAAATCCGAACTGCTCTGTTGCTAAGCTCGAAGTTGGTCGTCGGCAAGCCGCCGCAGCAATTCGTCCAGCATGTTGTCGCAGCGGCGCATCTGCTCGACGCTGACGAATTCGTCCGGCTTGTGCCCTTGCGCCATCGACCCCGGTCCGCATACGACCGTCGGCGTGCCGAGATCGCTGCTGAACAGGCCACCTTCCGTGCCGAAGGCAACCTTGATGGTGTCGTTGGCGCCGGTCAGCGATTTGACGAAAGCGACGGCTTGCGAATTGAGCGGCGTATCCAGGCCGGGATAGGTGTTGGTGATGTCGATGTCGATCGCCGCCTCGGGCGCAATGGCCGAAGCTTCGACGGCAATGCGCGCTGCCTCCGCGCGCAAACCGTCGAGGATCTCCAGAGGGTTGTCGGCTGCAATATTGCGGATCTCGAAGTCGATCTGACAGAGGTTCGGCACGATGTTCAGCGCCACGCCGGCGTTCATCTTGCCAACGTGGACGGTTGTGTAGGGAATGTCGTAGTCGCCATCGCGGGCGCCATCACGCGCCAGCCGGTCCTGCTCCCGGCGCAAGGCGGCGACGAAGTCGCAGCCGAGATGGATGGCGTTGAGCGCCAGTGGAGCCAGCGCCGAATGGCCTTCGCGTCCCTTGCAGATGGCGCGTGCGGCAAGCTTGCCCTTGTGACCCGTCGCCACCTTCATGCCGGTCGGCTCGCCGACGATGCATAGCAACGGCCGTTGCGGGGCTCCTCGCAGCATGTCAATCAGGCTGCGCACGCCGATGCAGCCGATCTCCTCGTCGTAGGAGAGTGACAGGTGCAACGGGGTCTGCAGTGTCATTTTCGAGGCCGTGACACATGCAGCGAGCGCGCTGGCGACGAAGCCCTTCATGTCGGCCGCCCCGCGTCCGTAAAGCTTGCCGTCGCGCTCGCTCATCTCGAAGGGCGGCAGCGTCCAGTTCTGGCCGTCGATGGGAACGACGTCGGTGTGGCCGGACAGCATGATGCCGGAAGTGCCGGCCGGTCCGATGGTGGCAAAGAGGTTGGCTTTATGGCCATCCCCGCTTTGAATGATCTGGCAGGCAATGCCATGTGCGTCCAGCAGGTCCGCTACGTAGCCGATGAGGTCGAGATTCGGGTCACGGCTCACCGTCGGGAATGCGATCAGCTTTTCAAGGATCCGGATGCTGTCCATGCGTCTAAATCTCGTTGCCCGTGCGAGCTATCTAGCATCGCGTGGCCACGGCCTTGAAGTCGCATTTGGCTCAGCCGGGATTCACCGGATGCTAATCCAGGCCGTGCCGATTAGGCGGGTCCTAATCGGCACGGAAGAAATCTGTAGTTTTCCGGCGCCTGCCTCAGCTTATGAGTAGTCTCTCGGCATCAACCTAATGGCGCTCGCCAGACTGGCGTGCGCCGCGGCTCGAGGAAAGCTCCATGCGCGATCCACGCTACGACATTCTGTTCGAGCCCATGAAGATCGGTCCGGTGACCGCCAAGAACCGCTTCTATCAGGTTCCGCATTGCAATGGCGGCGGCTACCGCGATCCATCTGCTGCGGCCGAGATGCGCCGCATCAAGTCGGAAGGCGGCTGGGGCGTCATCTTCACCGAGCAGACCGAGATGCACCATACCTCGGAGATCACGCCCTTCATCGAGCTCAGGCTATGGGACGACGCCGATATCCCAGCACTGGCCAAGATGGCTAAGGCCATGCACCAGCATGGCGCGCTGGCCGGCATCCAGCTGGCTTATTCAGGCATCAACGGCCCGAATCTCTACACCAAGGAAGTGCCACGCGGACCGTCGGCCCTGCCCATCCGGACCTTCACCAACGATCCGGTTCAGGCGCGCGCCATGGACAAGCAAGATATCCGCGACCTGCGCCGCTGGCACCGCAATGCCTTCAAACGTGCCAGGCAGGCGGGCTTCGACCTGGTTTGTCTCTACGGCGCGCATGGCTTCGGCATCATCCAGCACTTCCTGTCTACCGCCACCAACCAGCGCAGCGACGAATATGGCGGCTCGCTGGAAAACCGCTCGCGGCTGATGCGTGAGCTGATCGAAGAGGGCCGGGATGCCATCGGCGACACCTGCGGCCTGACGCTGCGGCTGTCGCTGGACGAGATGATCGGCGAGCTTGGTTTCGCCAATTCCGAAGTGCGCGACGTGATCGAGATGCACGCCGACCTGCCCGATCTCTGGGATCTGGCCCATGGCGCCTGGGAGGACTGCTCCGGGCCGTCGCGGTTCAAGGAGGAGGCCGCGCAGGAGAGCCTGGTGTCAGGCATCAAGAAGCTGACTTCGAAGCCGGTCGTCGGCGTCGGTCGCTTCACCTCGCCCGATGTGATGGTGAAGATGATCAGGTCCGGCACGCTTGATTTCATCGGCTGCGCGCGGCCATCGATTGCCGATCCCTTCCTGCCGAAGAAGGTGGAGGAGGGGCGGATCGAGGACATTCGCGAATGCATCGGCTGCAACATCTGCATTACCGGCGACATGACGATGTCGGTCTCGCGGTGCACGCAAAATCCAACGTTCATGGAGGAGTGGCGTAAGGGCTGGCATCCGGAGCGCATGCAGGCCAAGGGCGACAGCGAGAGCGTGCTGATCGTCGGCGCCGGCCCTGCCGGGCTGGAGGCCGCTCGCGCACTCGGCCTGCGTGGCTATCAGGTGGCCATCGCCGAAGCCGGCACCGAACTCGGCGGCCGCGTGGCGCGCGAGTGCCGCTTGCCTGGCCTCTCCGCATGGGGCCGCGTGCGCGACTATCGCCAGTATCAGCTCAGCCAAATGTCGAATGTCGACGTCTATTTCGAAAGCCGGTTGTCTGCCGAGGACATATTGGCCTTCGGCTTTCAAAACGTTGCCATCGCCACCGGCTCGACATGGCGCAGCGACGGCGTGGCGCGCGCGCATGTCGTGCCGATGCCGATCGATCCGGTCATGCCGGTCTACACGCCGGACGATCTGATGGGCGGCAATGTGCCGACCGGCAATGTCGTGCTGTTCGACGACGACCACTACTACATGGGTGGCGTTCTGGCGGAGCTTATGGCGCGCCAGGGCGCGAGGGTGACGCTGGTGACGCCATCCGCCTATGTATCCGACTGGACCCGCAACACGCTGGAGCAGGGTGCCATCCATCGCCGGCTGGCTGAGCTCGGCGTCGAGATCGTGTTGAACCGGATCGTGACGCGCATTGTGCCGGGAGGTGTTGCCACCGCCTGTGCATATACTGGCAACCGACGTGACATCGCTGCAGACGCTGTGGTGCTGGTGACGTCGCGCCAACAGGACGATGGCGTCTGGCAGGGCTTAAAGGCGCGGAGGGACGAATGGGCCGATAACGGCATTCGCTCGATCAAGGTCATCGGCGATGCCGAGGCGCCGGGGCCGATCGCGTGGGCAACTTATGCGGGGCACCGCTTTGCGCGCGAACTGGATGAAGCCGATATTGGCGACGCACTGCCCTTCCGTCGCGAGATCACGGCATTGGCCGCGGAATAGGTTTGAGAAGAAATAGATAGATTTGAAGCCGTTCATGCTTCCGGTTGCTCAGCATTCGATGAGCCACAGATTCGCGAGGATATGCGGCGCCCCGAACCTTTGGAGATAGCCAGGCGCACAGACAGTCATCGGTCGCTGGAGAACCCAGATAGCTCAGTCTCGTTTACTGTACTACTGCATTTGGATTCCGTTCATCGGCATCATATTGTGATTGAGGTGCGTCATGATCCAGACGGAACCGAGCACGACAAGCACGACGATGAATACGCCGAAGGCCAGCGCCAGGACGTTGTTCGTGTTGTCCGGGCCTGTGGTGAGATGAATGAAGAAGACGAGGTGCACGCCCATCTGCGCAATGGCGAGCACAACGAGCGCTGAGATGATCGCCGGCTGGTAGATGAGACCGCTCTGCGCCGCAACGAAAGAGGCGACAGTCAGCAGGATGGCCAGGCCAAACCCCAGTGCGTAGCCCAGCAGGCCGCCGGCCAGCTCCTGCTCGTTGATGCGCTCTTCGCCAGGCGCGGAATCGTCAAGGTCGGCAAATTCTTCGGGGCGGTGGTCGCGATCGCTCATGCACTGGCTCCCAGAAGATACACGAGAGTGAAGATCGCGATCCAGATGATGTCCAGCGCATGCCAGAACAGGTTGAAACACTGAAGGCGACGCAAGATGTCGTCGCGAAAACCCTTCACCCAAAGCTGCGCGATCATCGTGCCCAGCCAAAGCAGGCCCATTCCCACGTGCAGGCCATGGCATCCAACCAGCGCAAAGAAGGCAGAAAGGAAGGCGCTGCGCGAAGGGCCGGCACCTTCCTCGATCATTCCGGCGAACTCCTGCACCTCGAGCATCAGAAATGCGGCGCCCAGGATTCCGGTCACGAGTAGCCAGATCTGTGTCCAGACCATATCGCGCCGGTGACTGGCAAGACTTCCCAGACCGCAAGTGAAGCTGGAGGTGAGAAGCAGCCCGGTCTGGATCGCGACCCTGGGGAGTTCGAACAGATCGCGGCCGGCCGGGCCCCCGGCGATCTCCTTCGCCAGCACGGCGTAGGCCGCGAAGAAGGCCGAGAACATGATGATGTCGGACAGCAGGAAAATCCAGAAGCCGTAGGCGACGGTCACGAATTTCGAAGCCGGTCCACCTTCGCCGTGCCCCGTCGCACCATGACTATGGCCTGAGCCGTGGCCGAGCCGATGTGGATCTGGCCTGCCAGGCGAAATGGCGCCTGGCAGCGCCCCTGAGACGGCGCTCATGCGAGTTCCTCCCTGCGCTTGGACCACACAGCCCGGCCAGCGCGTTCAATGCGCTCGAGCTCTTCGGCGGAGACCTCGTACTCGGCGACGTCACGCCAGGCAAAAACCACGAAGGTGGCGTAGGCGCCGATAAGACCGATGATGGCTAGCCACCAGATGTGCCATATGAGCGCGAATCCAACGAGGGTCGCGAAGAAGGCGGCCACGAATCCGGTAGGACTGTTCTTCGGCATCTCGATCGGTTCATAGGCCGGCTCCTCGCCCGAATCCTGCATTTCGATCCTGCGCTGCTTCATGGTCCAGTAGGCTTCCTCGCCTCCCACATGCGGAAGTCTGGCAAAATTGAAGCTTGGCGGCGGAGACGATGTAGACCATTCCAGCGAGCGGCCGTCCCATGGGTCGCCGGTTTCGTCGCGCAACTCATCACGGTGCCTGATTGATACGACAAGCTGCGTGATCTGACAGGCCGCACCAACGATCATCACAAGAATACCGCAGGCCGCAACGATCAGCCAAGGCACCCAAGGGTCGATTTCGATGTGCTGAAGGCGGCGCGTCATCCCCTGCAGCCCGACGATATACAGTGGCAGGAAGACGAGAATGAACCCGAGCAGCGTGAACCAGAACGCCGCCTTGCCCCAGCCTTCATGCAGCCGGAAGCCGAACGCCTTCGGGAACCAATAGGTGAAGCCTGCGAAAGCCCCAAACAGCACGCCTGCGATGATGACATTGTGGAAATGCGCAACAAGGAACATCGAGTTGTGCAGCATGAAATCGGCAGGCGGAACGGCCAGCAGCACGCCGGTCATGCCGCCGACGGTGAAGGTGGTGATGAAGCCGATGGCCCACAGCATCGGCGTGTCGAAGCGAATGCGTCCGCCATACATGGTGAAGAGCCAGTTGTAGATCTTCACGCCGGTACCGACTGCAATGATCGAGGTGGCGATGCCGAAGGCGGCATTCACATCTGCGCCGGCGCCCATGGTGAAGAAGTGATGCAGCCACACCATGAAAGAAACGATGCAGATGAAGAGCGTAGCGGCCACCATCGAACGGTAACCGAACAGCGGCTTTGACGAGAAGGTGGAGAACACTTCCGAAAAGATGCCGAAGGCGGGCAGCACGAGGATATAGACCTCCGGATGGCCCCAGGCCCAGATGAGGTTCACGAACATCATAGGGTTGCCGCCAGCCTCGTTCGTGAAGAAGTGGAACCCTAGATAGCGATCGAGCGTGAGCATCGCCAATGTCGCCGTCAGGATGGGAAACGCCGCGACGATGAGGAGGTTGGCGGCGAGCGAGGTCCAGCAGAACATGGGCATGCGCAGATAGCCCATCCCCGGAGCGCGCATCTTCAGAATCGTGGCAACCAGATTGACGCCGGTCATCAGCGTGCCGACGCCCGAGATCTGGATCGCCCAGAGATAGTAATCGACGCCGACGCCCGGGGAGTAGTCGAGCTCCGATAGCGGCGCGTAGGGGAGCCACCCGGTGCGGGCGAATTCGCCAATCACCAGTGAAATATTGACAAGCAGTGCACCCGACGCAGTCAGCCAGAAGCTGACGGAATTGAGCGTCGGAAAGGCCACATCGCGCACGCCGAGTTGCAGCGGCACCACGAGATTCATGAGGCCGATCATGAACGGCATTGCGCCGAAGAAGATCATGATGGTGCCGTGCGCGGAAAATATCTGGTCATAGTGGTCGGGCGGCAGATAGCCTGGCCCCTGTATGGCGGCGATCTGCTGGGTGCGCATCATGATCGCGTCGATGAAACCGCGCAGCAGCATAAGCACCGCCAAAAGTACGTACATGACGCCGATCCGCTTGTGGTCCACCGAGGTGATCCACTCGCGCCACAGGTAGGGCCAGAAGCCTTTGACGGTGATCCAGGCCAACACGCCGATAGCCGCAAGGAAGACGACGAGAGCGGCGATGAGGGGGATCGGCTCATCGAAGGGAATCGCGGACCAGTCGAGCTTTCCCAGCATGGTTCAACCGCCTCCGTGTCGTTCATGTCTGGCATTCGGGTCCGCCGGCGTGGCCGGACCCAAAGGATCAGGGTGGACCCGTGGATTGCCGCCGCGGCCTTCGCTTGGCCCGGGCGCTGGCGGCAGGTATTGACGCACCACGGCATCAAACAGCCCTGGCTGAACATGCGAGAACGCAAACGGAGCGACGTCCTGGCTTTGTCGAGCGAGTTCGCGGTACGCCCCCGCGTTCAGGGTCTGGCCGCCGCCGCGGAGGCCCGCCGTCCACTGGGCGAACGCTTCGGGCGGCACGATCCGCACCCGAAAATTCATGTCCGAGAAACCGTCGCCGCTGTAGTGGGCCGACTGGCCATACAGGACGCCAGGCTTGTCGGCCAGGAGGTTGAGCTCGCTTTCCATACCGTTCATCGCGTAAATCATGCTCCCGAGCTGCGGAACGAAAAATGTGTTCATTACGCTCGCCGAGGTCAGACGGAACCGCACCGGCGTGCCTGCAGGCATGACCAGTTCGTTGACGCTCGCGATTTGCTGGTCGGGGTAGATGAACAGCCATTTCCAGTCGAGCGCGACGACTTGCACCTCGAGCGGCGAATTGGTCGACGATAGAGGCTTGCGAGGGTCGAGCTGATGGGATCCGTAATAAATTAGACCCCCGAGAAAGAGGATCGTCAGCGTGGGAATTGACCAGACGATGAGCTCTATCCGGCCTGAATAGGTGAATCCTGGATCATATTTGGCGCGGGTGTTGGAAGCGCGAAACCACCATGCAAACCATAGCGCGGCGACGATGGTCGGGACGACGATCACCAACATGACGGCCAGCGAGTTGAGCAGGATTGTCCGATTGCCGGCGCCGACCGGCCCTTGTGGGTCGAGCACGCCGCCTGCGCAGCCGGCGAGCTCGACCGTGCCCAGCAAGAGAATGGTAAGGCCTGACGAGCCAGCCCGCTTCATGTTCGTCCCTATGGTAGGTGATCACATAGTCACCCGGCTCCGGTTCGTTCGTGGCCACCGGCCACGGGCCGAAACTATGCGCATCGACGCGAAATCAGCTCCCTCAGCAACGGCTTCAACTTGCAGTGAGAAAGACCGTATACGTCGAAGAATTTCCTGTCTCTCTGGTTTTAGGTGCGGAACAGATATGCCGCCGGTCCGCGGAAAGCCGAACATTCAGGGGCCGAATTTGTTCCCGGGCATTTACGCGAGGCAAAGTTAACGTTTGGCGGAGTTGGTGTGCAGTCCGTGAGAAGCGGCAACCGCGGCCCAGTCCGATGTGCCCGCCAAGGTCGGCACATAACTTGCTTATCAAATACGGGAGACACATCAGGGGAATTTCGTCATGCAAGAAGCAACTGCAACTCATCCTGAGGGCAATACCCTCTTCCCGATCGTGCTTTCGATCGTCGCTGCAGCGGCGACCGGAGTGCTCTGGGCCTATGCGAACCCGATCCAACTCGTTCCCGGCGTCATCCAGTGGCGCATCTTCGCCTTTCTGCCCCCGCTGGTGGGCATCCTGCTCGGCTGGAAGAGCGGTTTCATCTGCGGCTATCTCGGCACCATAGTCTGGTCGCTGCTGGCCGGTACCTTCATCCCCGCTCATTCGCTCATCGTCGACGGCATCATGGTAGGCCTCACTGGCCTCTTGCCCGGGCTGATATTCGACCCAGCGAGGACGAAATTCGATCGCAACACGCTGATCAAAATTGCGGCAGTGTGCCTCATCGTTGGCCTTGTGATGGTCGTCGCGGTCTCGGCCAGTCTCGCTTATCTCGGCATTTTCCCCTTCTGGTGGGCGGTGATGTATCTGGGCCTGTCGGACATCGTGCCGATGATCATAGGCACGCCGCTTCTTGTTGTCCCAGCGCTAAAGATCCTCAAGAGCGCGCATCCTGCCGGTTTCACGCGCTTTTGAGCGCAGTAAGATTTGAAAAGTGCTTGAACTGAACAATGTGACGGTGGGCTTCGGCGATGCGCCGATGGCAGTCACCGAAGCCACGATGACCGTTGCACGTGGCGAGTGCCTCCTCGTGTGCGGGGCGGCAGGCGGGGCCAAGACCACGTTGCTCAACGTGGCGGGAGGGATCATCCCCCGCCTCGTTGCCCCTCGCCACTTTTCCGGCTCGGTTTCATTCGATGGCCAGCCGCTGTCGACCTTGTCGAAGGATGCCCTTTTTACCAAGATCGGCATCGTCACTCAGAATGTCGAGGACCAGCTTTGGGACCTCGGTGTCGAGGACCTGATCGCGTTCCCGCTGGAAAACCGGGGCGTGGAAAAGAAACTTATCCGCCGCAGGCTGCAGATTCTGCTCGATGAGCTTGAACTCAATCCGCTGCGGGGGAGGCGAGTACTCACTCTCTCCGGCGGCGAACGGCGGATGGTGGCAATCGCAGCTGCCCTTGCGGCTACGCCTGTGCTGCTTGTGCTCGACGAGCCCACGACAGGGCTCGATCCAGCTGCCCGTGCACGGCTGGTTCGAATTCTCGCGAAGCTTGCCGACGAGGTGCCCTCGTTGCTTGTCGCCGAGCAGGATCCGGGTGCATTCAAATCTGTCGCTGAAAATGTGCGCCTGCTCGTGTCGGGCAGGCTTTCGGAGGCCGTCGCCGCGCGCACGATAATGACACAGCAAGAGCCATGGCTGGAGGCGGGCATCCTGCCGCCCAATCATCGGACGACCTGCACTCCGTCCTTTCCTGCCGGCGACGTGCTGCTTTCGGTTTCCGGCATCCGCACCCGGCTTGCGCGCCCCGACGGCGTCCCGGTATTGCGTGATGTCTCGCTCCAGATTCGCGCCGGGGAGCACGTGGCGCTGATAGGGCGCAACGGCGCAGGCAAGACGACGCTGTTCCAGTCGATCCTCGGCTTGGCGAAGCTCGCCGCAGGATCGATCCGTATTGGCGGCGAACCGGCCGACGGCTGGACCGTTGCGCGCCGCGCCCGCGCGATCGCGTATCTTCCGCAGAACATGCGCCGCATCCTGTTCAACATGACTGTGCTCGAGGAAGTCATTTTCTCCATGACCGCAGGCGCGGCAGCCGACGATTTAGTAAGGAGGGAGGCGCATGCCGCGCTAGAGAAATACGAAATTAAAGGGTTGGCCGAAGCCAACCCCTTCGCGCTTTCGACGAGGCAGCAGGCATTGCTGGGGCTTGCCTGCGCCGATGCGGCGCAGGCATCGATAGCGATCCTGGACGAGCCGCTGCTTGCGCGCGACCTGCAGGGCAGACGCATGCTGGACCTGTTCATCGGGTCCATGCTGTCGTCGGGGCGCGCGATCATGCTCATCTCGCATGATCTCGACCTCGTCCAAGATGTCGCCTCGCGCACGCTGATACTGGACGAAGGGCAGATCGTCTTCGACGGCGCGCCGCAGCAAGCCTGGGCGTCGAGCGCGTTCTCCCAGCTCGGTTGGCCCGCACCGACGGCTCTATCGACCGGAGCAGCGGCATGAAACGGATCTATGAGCTCAACTTTTTCGTGAAATTGACGGGTGCATTCACGATCATGCTGGTGGCTTGGCTTGCGCCGGACTGGCGCTTTGGCGTGCCCCTGGCCCTGCTTTCTCTCGTTTTCCTGAGCGTGATGCAGGTGCCCGGCTTGCGCGGCTATCTCAAGGGTGCGGCGCTTCTCGTGCTTCTGGTCATGGCGAGTTGGATCGGCAATCTCCTGCTGCAGGGGCTTTCGCCTGCCGATGCCCTGCCGATCGCCGCCGGGATGGCTGCACGCCTCATCACGACGACCGCGGCATTCTATTTCGTCATGGAGACAAGCACTCCAGGCTCTATCCTGGCAGCGGCCAGTGCAGCTCGTCTCCCGCCCATTGTCACTCTGATCCTGTCGCTCACCTTCGGCATCATCCCGATGCTGCGCGAGGATTTCGAGCGCATCGCCGACGCGCAGCGCGCACGCGGCATGGAGATCGACGACGTCTCGCTACCCACTCGGTTGCGCTTTGCGCTGGCACGCGGTGTGCCGCTTCTAGTGCAGGCCATCCGCTTGGCGCACGCCATCTCGCTTTCGCTTTCCATCTACGGGTTCGACATGAACCGAAAGCGCACAACGTGGCGCAATGTGGGCCTGCTGGTCGAACCCCGACTCGCTCATCAAGGATAAACAAAATGACCCAGGAAACCGCCTTTTCGCCGATAACCGGGCAAAACTGGCCGGTCGACGTCGCCGGCTTGCAGGTCGACTTGCCGATCGTCGCGATCAGGCCGGATTTCGCCATCTCGCTGATGATGGTCATCGATCTCGGAGTAAGGTTCGGCGAGCATGTCGGCCGCAAGTTGGCCGAGAAACTGCGACCGCTCAAACCCGACGTGATCGTGGGCGCGGCCACGCTTGGCATTCCCGTCGCCATCGAAGTGAGCCGCGCCTTGAGCCTCGATAACTACGTGATCTTGCAGAAATCGCCAAAGATCCATCTGGGCGACGCGCTCGTCCAGCACATCTCCTCCATCACCTCGAAGGGCGAGCAGCGCCTGCTTCTCGACCGCCGCGCGATACCGTTCCTAGCAGGCAAACGCGTCGTGGTGGTTGACGATGTCGTGGCGTCCGGCTCAAGCCTGAAGGGCTCGGTCGAGTTGGCGCGCAGCGCGGGCGCGGAAGTGGTCGGCATCGGTGTGATCCTCACCGAGGCGCGGGATTGGCAAGAAACGCTTGGGCCGGACCAGGCACTGATCCACAGCCTTGCGCATATCCCGCAATTCGCATTAGGCAAGGACGGCTGGAGGCCCATTCCAGAAACCTTTCTCTAGCGAACCGGTCCCGTACACTAGCCGGTTGCCGGTAGCGCCATACGTGCGGAAAACATCAGCCACCGACTGACACACATCGTATCTCTGCTCGAAGTCGGGAAAGAGATGAGCGGGAAAGACCGTTCGATCTTCTCCAATACAAGAACGCCTCGACCATCATTCTCGTGATCTTCGTCGTCGTGGTGTTGATGGAGTTCGCGACGGATCGCTTGCGCTCGAAGATCCAGTAGCTGCGGCCATGTGCGTGCAAAATCGACACGACACGGTCCCGCATCCTAGGGCACGAAGATAAGGAACAGATAGGCGACAAACACGACGAGATGAACGAGCCCCGTCAGCATCGTTGTTCGGCCCGTCCCAAAGCTCACGATGCTGATGGCGAGCGCGAGCAGGAGAAGCACAGTATCCCCCGGACCCAGACCAAGCATCAGGCTTCGTCCCGTGAGCAGGCTCG
Source organism: Mesorhizobium sp. M6A.T.Cr.TU.016.01.1.1 (assembly GCF_003952585.1). Lineage (NCBI taxonomy): Bacteria > Pseudomonadati > Pseudomonadota > Alphaproteobacteria > Hyphomicrobiales > Phyllobacteriaceae > Mesorhizobium > Mesorhizobium sp. M6A.T.Cr.TU.016.01.1.1. Next base: position 313,168 of record NZ_CP034452.1, on the reverse strand, counting down.
CTGCCCCGATTGCCGGGATTGTTAGGCCGATCGTGGCGCAAGCGGAGCCGAGGGCGACATTCAGCCCTCGCTGAAGTTCGTTGTTAAGCGCAGCCCGAACGGCCGATGCCGCCTCCGGCATAAGCACAAGCGCAGCGACGAAGAAGCCTACGATTGCGTCCGCCTGGGTAATTTGAAGAAACGCTAGCCCATCCTCGATGCTGCCGGCCACCTGCTCGGTCAGAAGAACGATCCCTGCCAGCCCGACAAATAAAAGGAGCACGTTGGTGGTCACTTTCCCACCCTCAGATACATGCTCCTCATGTTCGGCTCTGGACGTCAGATCCTCGATAAAATCGCCCCGTTGGCGCACCATCTGTGCAAAGACGAACGCACCATAGAGGAGAACTGAAAGGACGCTCACGAATGCGAGTTGCGATGCGGAGAACGCACCGGGGACTGTTGCAAGAGTGTAGTTTGGAAGGATCAGTGTAAGAACCGTCAGCGCCATAATAACGGCAAGGGAAGCGTTGGTGCCCTGTCGTTTGATGTCCTGATATCGATGCTTCAGCCCACCCAGGGTGAGGCAGACCCCGACCACACCAGTGCACACGATCATGACCGTCGAAAATACGGACTCGCGTGCCAGCGTCGGATTGTTCGCGCCGTGCAGCATCATCGAAACGATGACCGATGCTTCGATGGCAGTGACCGAAAACGTCAACAGCAGCGTGCCGTAAGGTTCACCGAGCCGCCGTGCGACGGCTTCGGCATGATGCAAAACCACAAACACGGTCGCGAAGATGAAGATAGCGACCACGATCAACGCCAGGATCTTGATCGAAAGCAGCGAATGCTCGATCGACGCGCCGCCGAAATGAATTAATGCGGCCAGGCCCAAGGAGCCGATTGGGAACAGATATTGGCCGATCGGTCGTCGATGAACAGCCAAGACGGATTTCCTTCATCGCATCGACGGTCGCAGACTGGGTATTACAGAGACTGACCGAAGCCCATGGTGTCAGTCTACTTGCGGCTGCCGGCCCGTTCAATGGCCGCGTGCTCGACCGACTTGGCGTAACGAAATTGGCCGAGCTCGATGCCGCATAGGCCGGATTACAATTAAGCCTTGAGTTTTCACGCTTCCGGCAATAGCTAGGTGCTACCAGGCCGGGCCCCTCTGGCAGTCCATCAGGACTGTGATGTCGGACTGGAATTCCAATCCGGGTGGCCTGGCTTTGAGATTTCTTCAGCTGTAGCGGCATTTCTCCTGTCATACGCGGTGTCCGCGTTGCTCTACGGCTATGCTCGCAAGCCTCGTCACCCCTAGCTGAACGCAAGGGTGCCGTATGACAGAATTTTTCAGTCCTGAAGCAATGACCGCTCTCTTGCAGGTCATCATGATCGACCTGGTGCTGGCCGGCGACAATGCCATCGTTATCGGCCTTGCCGCAGCCGGGCTACCCAAAGAGCAGCGCAGAAACGCCATCGTCATCGGTATCGTCGCAGCGGCCGTTCTGCGCATCGGCTTTGCGGCCGCCACAACCCAGCTCCTGCAGATCGTCGGCTTGCTGTTTGCCGGCGGGATATTGCTGTTGTGGGTATGCTGGAAGATGTGGCGCGAACTCCGGCAAAACCATGCGCAGGAAACACAGGCGATCGAAGCGCTTTCGGAAAGCGACGTCGACTACGATGGCATCGTAGCTGGCAAAGCTTCACGCAAGACGCTGGCGCAGGCAACCTGGCAGATCATCATCGCCGACGTCTCTATGTCGCTCGACAATGTTCTGGCGGTAGCGGGTGCTGCGCGCGAACATCCGAACGTATTGATCTTCGGCCTTGTCCTCTCCGTCGCGCTGATGGGCATTGCCGCAAACTTCATTGCCAATCTGCTTCAGAAGCATCGCTGGATTGCCTATGTCGGCCTGGTGGTCATCCTCTACGTAGCTGGCGACATGATCTATCGCGGTACGCTCGAGCTTCTGCCTCACGTCGCGGGCTCTTAAGACGCAAAAAGTGGACCGGCCGGAACAACGTTGTTCCGGCCGATTTGGGGCGCATTTGCTCGATCCGGCGGTAGAAAGAATTCCCTCGTGCTCAGATTTGCGTAAGTCGCGGCTTGCCCCCACGCAAACGACCAAATCGGAAAGCATCTGAAACGGCTGAGCGGACCATAAGCATCTCGCCTATGGTTTCGTGTGTCATGAGCCCGACCAGTCGGTCGGAATTGTCCACGACCGCAACGGCAGGCACATCTGCCCGCTGCATAAGGCGCAGGCTTTCCTCGAGACTTTTGCGGTAATGTATTTTCGGGATATCGTTGCGCATTGCGCTCGCGACCGGTTCAGCGGGGCCCTTTTCCTTCAATGTCCGGATCATGTCGTTGCGTGTCACCAGTCCTTCAAGATGGCCAGCGGAATCGATGACCGGGAATTCATGCTGCGTGGTCGCGAGCAGCATCTCGATTGCCTCGTCGAGTGTCGCCGACCGTTCCAGCCGGGCGAACTCGGTGATCATCACGTCCCCGACAAGGACGCTTGTGGCAAGCTCGCGGATCTGTGCGTTCTGGGCTTCCGCAGCCGCGGCGAGATAGACGAAGATGCCGATGAAGATCAGCAGCGGGTTGTAGAACAGCCCAACGAAACCGAAGACGAAAGCCAATCCCTGCCCGATCGTGGCGGCGATCTGGGTCGCGCGCGACCAGGAAAGGCGTGCGGCGAGGGCGGCGCGCAGGATACGGCCGCCATCCATCGGGAAGGCCGGGATCATGTTGAAAAGGACCAGGAAGACGTTGACCCCTGCAAGCCTGGCGAGAAAATTCGTACGCGGATCCTCGATCCCGGCCATCTGTTCGACACCTGCCGACCCGCCGAGCAAGGCGAAGATCAGCGCGGCGATCGCGACATTGACCAGCGGCCCCGCCACCGCGATCACGAACTCCTGCCTCGGCTCTTCGGGCATGCGTTCCAGCCTGGCCACGCCGCCGATCGGGAAAAGGGTAATGTCCGGCGTGCTGATGCCGAAGTACCGTGCGGCGGCGATGTGGCCGAACTCATGCAGGACCACGCAGGCAAAGACGGCAATGATGAAGGCAACGCCTTCCCAGGCCGCTGGCGTGCCGCCGATCCGATAGTGCGTTAGCCAAATCCAGACGAGCAGAAGCAGGAAGGTAAAGTGAACGCGCACGGTGGTGCCGGCGATCGTCCCGAGGTTCAGCGACCAACCCAAATCTATCCACTCCGAGAGACCCCGCCTTCACCATAGGCTTTGGCAGGGCGCTTGCAATCGTACGAGAACATCAGGCGCTGGCACTGACGTGTCGCGGCGTCAGTCAGTGAGTGGTTTGCGAGTGCTCGCCGCCCGGCTTCGAGATGCCGCTTAAAGCCTCTCCCGCTTCTGCCGCTTCGCCGTTCGTCGCGAGATCGCCAAGAGAGATGATCCCGACGAGCCTCTTGTCGCGGTTCAGAACCGGAAGCCGACGCACCTGCAGGTCGCCCATATTCTCAAGCACATGCTCGACGTCTTCGTCATCGAAGCAATATTTGACCTCCGGGCTCATGACATCACGCACCTTGGCGTCAGGTCCCTTGCCCAACGCTACGCCGCGGATCGCGATATCACGATCGGTGATCATCCCGACCAGCCGGTCGTGGTCGCCCACAGGCATCACGCCGGCGTCGAGCCTTTCCATAGTCTGCGCTACTTCGCGAATGGACTGTTCGGGGTTCGCGACCTGGACATTCCTCGTCATGCAGTTGCCGACTTTCATGGCAATCTCCCTTCTACTTGCGAAGCCCTGCCGCCGGTTTTGGTGTCGACCTAGGAAACGAACTCTTCGGCAGTAACGTTCCCTCGAATCTGAACGGCCCGCAGCAGGTCTCTCACCTGCAGCCGGAAGGGCTGGGAAAGCCCACATCGCCGGGATCTTGCGGTATGTCTTTGACGCGAAGTCGAACCACCCACGGTCGTGCGCTCCAATGCGCGCCCATCGCCGTAGCTGCCGCCGCAGCGACAAACGCCAATGACTGGCCAAACTGGAACCCTGATGGACAATACGACGTTTCAGGGAGACAGCGCAGCCAACGCAGCCAACGGAGAAGTCGAATGCAGCCCTTAGCCGCAAATTCCGCCCGCCACCCCAGCGCGCTTACTATTACCCCGTTCAATGGGACGGTGACGGTCAGGTTCTCCGACGCGATTATTGCCTCAACCGAGCGGGCAAAAGTGCTTCACGAAGAAGGACATGATCCTGTCTTCTATATCCCTTTCGAGGACATCTATTTCGACCTTCTGGAGAAGACGAACACCACAACGCGCAGTCCGTTGAAGGGCACGGCGAGCTACTGGCGGGTTCAAGCGGTCGGCGGATCGGCTGATGACTTCATGTGGGCTTATGAGACGCCCGACACCCCGGCATTGGCCATCGCCCGCCATGGCGCCTTCGATCCCGATAAGGCGCGGATCGATGCCGACCCTGCCGAGGATAAGCGGCATACGCCTCACATCCCCGAGTAGAGCGGCGCTTGAATTTCCAATCGGTCAGTCACACCGCAGGCGCCAATCTTTCCGTCATTCGGAGAATTCTTGATCGAGGATCCCCAGGCCGTCTTCATACTTCGATGTCGAGGCGCCAATCTGCCGTGCCTGCCATAAATTGTCGACGAGATCCGCGCGCTTCACCCGCAGTGCCAAAGGGTTGGCTGCGGCTCTGCGCACGAAAGCAAGCTCGTCCTCGTCCGGCCTGCGTGTCATGGCATCGACAGCCGATACGATGGAGGTTCCGAAACCGGCCGCCTCGAGCCGATCGCGGTCCCAACTGTCGCTTTTCTCAAGGACGTCGTGAAGATAGGCAACGGCCTTCTGGTCGAGCGTTTCGACGGCGTCAACGACCCGGCGACAATGTTCGATATAGGGCCGGCCGGTCTTGTCTGTCTGCCCGGCATGAGCCTGTTCGGCGATTTTTGCCGCGCGGTAAAGCACGCTCACTGCTTCGATCCTTGCTGGATATGTGATGATGCAAACCGACCTTGCTGCGATGCACGACGTGGTTCAAAACGAGCGTGTTGCACCGTAGCCGTGTCACCGAACGCGCGACGATTGCCTGAGGTTCCAGAGCGCGGGAGGGCTCCGGCACACTGCCGAAGGATTTCCAGCTTCGCGTTACCGAAACTGCCGTGTAGCTTGCCGTCGCCGATCTTTGGGAAACACCGGGATAGTTGCTGGACTTGAGCGGCAGGCCAGATGTGCGGTGTTTGAGGGCAGTTAGTCGCCGGACGGCCCATCGACAATCCCGGAATTGGGCAGAATTCCAAAATCCTGTGACTTGGCACCCTGTGCTGCCGTCAGAAACCCGTCTGAATGGAGACCGCGCCGCAGCAACTCTCTCACGGCCGCCGACCGGCTTGGCATGCGCCTTTCGAAGCGCCAGTTTTCCAACGCAGCCAATTCGTCAGCAGTTAGCATGATCTGCAGTCGTTCGGGTCGTTCGAGTTCGGCCATTTTTGCCTCCAGCCGCTCAAAGTTAGTATTTACCTAAGAATTAGGAAAAGCCTCGCCGAACGTCAAGATCGGTTTATGGGCCGTCGGCGTGAAAGGCTTGCAGTTACTGTGAGAAGTCGATTGTGCAGCCTGCGTTCTATGCTAACTTATTGAATTCACGAATTATTTTATGGATTTCGCTTGTTTTTGGAGCCGATGTGGCAGATGCTAATCTCAAGGGACAAACCGCTCCTGAAAGGAGGGTTCTCCATGAGAGACGGTTATTCGGCTCGTTTGTGTCACGATGTTAACCGCCAAGTTTGGGCAGCCGCCCGGTGCAAGGGGATCGTCAATGTCACCGCGGTGGCTGAGGTCGCGCGGCTGCGAAACCTCGCAGAAAACGTCGCGCTTGAAGACATCGAATGCCTGGTGCTGCAAGCGGCCCAGTTCTACGGGGCAGCCATGGAATTCGACAGCCTGAGCGTCTTTGAATTAGATAACGTCCATCGGCTTTCAGTTAATCGCGATGCTTTGCCCGAGAGGGGCAACCTCGATGTTCTGGAGGGCAGAACTGTTTCGCTCTATCATCGCCAGCCGGACCGAACGCAATAGGTCCGGCCGAGCCGTCAGCACAGTCGGTCGGAGGGGAAGGGTTCATCTTCACAGGCGCTTTCAAACCGCCGTGTTGTCCGCCACTGACGCCTGGACGAAGTGCAGTGGTGCCTCGAGCGTCCAGGTGACGCCTTGCTCATGGAAGTCCAGCCGGCCGCTGCCGCTGAAAGCCTGCGGCGCCACTCGCTCCAGGACGACCGTTCCGAAACCGCGCCCCCTGACGGCGTCCAGGATCGGCCCGCCCAATTCACGCCAGACCAGTCGAAAGGTTCCCGCGCCGTCGCCGGCAGAGATCACATTCCAATCGATTTCGACGCGTCCACCGCTGCAGGACAGCGCTCCATGTTTTGCCGAATTGGTAGCGAGTTCGTGAAAGGCTATGCCGAGATACTGCACTGCGTTCGGCTGCAGTATAACCATTGGCCCGGCCATCGACACGCGGGACTGCGCTGCGAAGGCCTTGAGCTGTGCCTGGATGAGCTCGCCGACCGTCGCGCCGCGCCACTCGGCATTGACCAGGAGATCATGGGATTCCGAAAGCGCCGCGATACGCTCCCGAACCTGCCCGAGGAAAGCCTCGGGTGTGCTTGTCAGTTTGCTGGTCTCGCGGATCATCGAAATGATCACCGAATACTGGTTCTTCACCCGATGGTTGACCTCGCGCATGAGCAGTCGGATGCGCCGTTCGTTCTCCTTGTGGGAGCTGATGTCGCGCGCGATCTTGGAGGCGCCGACGACCCTCCCGATGGCATCGCGGATCGGCGAGACGGTGAGCGAGACCGAGACGTGCGTGCCGTCTTTGCGCAGGCGCATCGTCTCATAGGAGGGGACGCGTTCGCCGGCGCGGATGCGGCTGATGATCGAGACTTCCTCGTCCAGACGATCAGGCGGAATGAGGATCGTCACCGGCCGGCCAATCGCCTCGGCAGGCGTGTAGCCGAACAAGCGTTCTGCCGCATCGTTCCAACTGGTGATGATGCCGTTGATGTCCTTCGAGACGATGGCGTCCATCGACGACTCGACAATGGCGGCAAGACGCATGCGGGCTTCATCGCCCAGCGCCTGCGTGCGCAGGTCGAGCAGCGTGTTTATGGCACCAACAATGTTGCCCGCTTCGTCGCGAAGCAGCCGTGGGTGAGCCCTGAACGGGACGAGTTCACCATCCGGCCGCTCCGCAATCGCCTGGTCCCATGAGACGTCCCGCCCTTCGCGCAGCGCCACGGCCATCGGACACTCGCCATGCGCCATATTCCGACCGTCTAGATGACGAAGCTTCCACGAGCCGCACCATAGGTCCCGACCGATAACCGGACGATGGCCCCAGAGCTCAGCTGCGGCTTCGTTGAAGAAGGTGATGCGTCCCTGTTCGTCGGTGGTGTAGACGGCGACGGGCAGTGCCTGCAGCAGGTCGGCAGAGGGAAGGCCCGGAACTCCGAGGCCGATATCGGCTTGTTCCACGAAGTTCACGTATTGCGCCATTCCAGTGGATTTCTGCAGCGGCTATAATGCGCTTGAGCAATTTCGGTTCCCCGTCGGGACAATCCCCCCTTTGCCCCGCCGGCTGCGGCGACATTCCTGGACGAGGTACCAGGCCGACACAGGATCACCGGTGAAGTTATCGGCTAAATCGTGCGGGCCCTAAATGCGCCCGAGAAGGACCAGGATAATCACGATCAACAGCACGAGACCGAGGCCGCCACCGCCGTAATAGCCGGTGCCATAGAACGGCCCGCCACCCAGACCGCTGAACCCGCCAAGCAAGACAAGGATCAAAATGATGATGAGTATGGTTCCGAGGCTCATGGTGGTTCTCCCATTCTTGCGCTGCCGCGCCATACAAGGGCACGTCCATGCGCCTGTTGATGACGGTATGAACTCCCAGAGGGGCTTCCTGTTCCACCGGAAGTAGCATCGTTGTGGCTCGTCTAGCGGGAAAAGCCGGTGGGCCCACGAGAAAGCCCGCCGGCCGGGAGCCAGCGGGCAACAGGCTTTTTCAGCCTCGGACCGCCTGGAGGGACGGGCGATCTAAAGCAAGAATGCATGACGTAGGTTGAAGTTGCGACGGTAAGCCAAAAAAGCCCACAGCCATTGCCGAGCCGGTGATATGTCCCGCATCTGGAATCTGAAGACCTGAGGGAACTCATATAAACGTAATCCGTTCACGAATAACTGTGCGCGGCGGACGTGACCGGGAGGACGGTATAGTGAGCGCGACAGGCCTCGACGTGTTCGACAAGACGCTTCAGACAACCAACGTCTGGCTCAATGACTTGATGGAAGAGCTCGGCCCAGACAGGCAGCTCTGCTGGAAGGTGTTGTCGACAGTCCTGCAGATGCTGCGTGACCGGCTGCCTTTGGGGCTAGCGGCGCATCTCGGCGCAGAACTGCCAGTTTTGGTGCGTGGCGCCTACTACGATCAGTTCGAGCCGGCAAGGCAGCCGAGCGATTGTGACTGGGACGAGTTCGTCATCGAAGTCACGGATCGCGTGTCCGATGCACGGCTCATGGATGCCAACGATGCGGTGCGTTCTGTCTTTGCCACGCTGTCGCGGCATGTCTCGCGTGGTCAGGTCGCCAAGGTCCAAGCCACTTTACCGGAAAAGCTGCGCACCATGTGGCGCTTGGCCGAAGAACGGATCGTCCCCCCGGACCAAAGTGCTGCCTAGACCACAGCGCCGTCAGGCGGTGCTCACAATCAGACGGTCTGTTCGCGCCCCGCATTTTCAGCAAAGAATGCGAGGCGCTACGCCCCAGGCTTCAGCGACCATTCACCTTCCTTCTCGTGCCGGTCGGGTGCTGCCGCCCTTCTTTTCGGGGTCATGAGTATGGTGGCTGTCGCGTTCGCCTCCGCCGCCTGAGATCTTGCTGCGGCTGCGCAGGTCGGAATCGGCTGGCGGCTTTTCTATCACCAGCGGCTCCTTCGCATTCTCGTGCGATGCGCCAGGACCGCCGTGGCGGATGCTGGCGCGGTTCTTCTTCGACGTGGACATGAAAATCACCTAACGGTCCTGCTGGTAGCCTTGGTGGGTCGTATTGACCCTCGTGTTGCCCTGCTGGCCCTGTTTGTCGGGATTTGGGGCGGAATGGCTGTGCTGCGTTTGGTCGACAGGAACCGACTTCTTATCGCCCGGACCCTTAGGGCTCTGGTTCTCTGCCGGAACGGGTGGTGGCTTTGTGCTCATGGCGGTCTCCTTTCACTAGCCAAAACAAGCAGGCCCCCGAGAAGGTTCCTGATACGAGCCGTGCGAGGGGTGAACTCCTCACATTGCCAATTCCCGGCCTTGTCGGCGCGTCGCAGCGCAATAATTTTTTGTTAGGGCGTGGGTGCACCTATCAAAAGGAGCCGACCATGAGACACCAAACACTCGACCAACTGCAGACAATTGCAAAAGTTGAGCCCTCGGCGACATACCCTGTCATGACTCGGACGCAGCGGATCGAGCGTTGGGCAGATCTTCTCGAACAAAATCCACGGCGCTGCCTCGGAGCGCTTTCAGGCACCGAATATCTCAGTCCTGAAGCCCGTGCTGTAGCGCGTGGCGCGGGATCGCCGATCACCGTTGCCTATGAGGATCCGGTGCTGCGCGCCATGGGTCTGAAAGATGACACCTACGGTGAGGCAAAGCGCTTCTTCGAGCTAAGTGACTGGCAGTTGCACAACATCGTCTGTCACTGCCACGTTGGTGCTACGATGCAAGCGCGATGGGCTGCCGCCAGAGTCCGCCGGACAATTGTCGGGAACAGACTTCTGGCTTGGCTGAGGGCGAAGTTTGTGCATTGAGGCCCGCGCAGGACGGTGACGAAAAGTCTTGCTCGTTCTCGTTAGCGACTGGCCGCCAACTGCCGGCGGCATCGCCGGCAACGCCATGGATGGTGGAGCCAACGCACTGCTTCAAAGCAGCCGGGTGAAGACCTCATGCTCGCCCGGGCGCGGTTCTTTTTTCGGCGAGCACATTGAGGAGCAATCGGGGCGCCAATTTCAAGTGAGCACGGCCCGCGCCGATACGATCCATAGCCGGTTGTGGTTGTTGGGGTCGTCTGATGGAGAGAAGGCCGCGACGGGCGCGCGCCAAAGCGTCTATTTCGACGAGTCTAGCCGAGCAAGGAGGAGAATGATGGCGTTCACTTTGACCAGTCCCGCCTTTCAGAACGGCCAGCCTATTCCAGATCGTCATGCCCGGCGCGGCGACAATCTCTCCCCGTTTCTGGAATGGAGCGATCCGCCGCCGGGCACTCGGAGCTACGTGCTCGTCATGGAAGATACGGATGCACCGTCACAGGCGTCCCGGCATTGGGTCGTCTACGACATCGGCGGCGACCGGCGTCATTTGGCCGAAGGGCGCAGTTCCAAAGCGCGAACCGAGGACCTGCCTCATGGCTTCAATGATTTCGGCAATCTTCACTATGATGGACCCGACCTGCATCCGGGTTATAAACCACACACCTACCGCTTCAGGCTCGCCGCCCTTGGCATTGCCAACCTTCCCATCGGCCCGGAACCCGATGCCCTGGTCGTGTGGCAGGCTGCCCGTGAAAACATGCTGGGTGAGGCGGAATTAATCGGCACTTACGGATGAATCAGCGCCAAGTCCTGCAGGCGGGCTGCCTGTCGGCCACGCACCGATCACCTCCCGAATGGCTTGCCAGCAGAACTGGTTCACTTTGAACTTGAGCATTCCGGGCTCAGGCGGCCACCTCAACCACGATCTTGCCGCGCGTATGTTCCCTCTCCAGCCGTTCCTCGGCCTTGGCGATCTCCTCCAAAGGATAAGTTGCCTGCACGAACGGAGTTACCTTGCCGGCGTCGATGAGGCGGCTGATCCTCGCAAGCTGCGCCGCGTTTGGCTCAGCCAGATAGGAAACGCCACGCGCCTGATGCAGGCGTGCCTGTTCGGCCGAGGGCTCAGAAACGGTGGAAACAAGTATCCCACCGGGCTTCAGCACGTTCCAGGAGCGATCCTGTGTGTCGCCCGCGACCAGATCGAAAACCATATCGATGTCCTCGACCTCGTCCTCGAAGCGCTGGTTCTTGTAGTCGACGGCCTGGTCGGCGCCAAGCTTGCGGACGAAATCGAAATCCTCGGCAGCAACGGTCGTCGCGACAAACGCGCCCGCAGCCTTGGCAAACTGGATCGCCAGATGGCCGACACCGCCGGCGCCGCCATGGATGAGAACCCGCTGCCCGGATTTGAGGTCGCCATGGTCGAAAAGGCCCTGCCACGCTGTAATGCCGGCAAGCGGCACGGCGGCGGCTTGCGCGTGGCTAAGACGTTCCGGTTTTGCTGCCGCCTCCGTCGCCTTGACGACGACGTATTCGGCATTGCCGCCCCGGCCATGACCAAGCATGGCAAACATCGGATCGCCCTTCTTCAACGTATGAGCCCGCGTGCCGCACAGTTCCACCACGCCGGACACGTCGCGGCCGAGCGTAACGGGCAGATCCCCGCCCGCCGATCCTTCGCGGGTCTTGGAGTCGATCGGATTGACGCTTGCTGCGCAGACCTTGAGCGTGACCTCGTCGTCACGGGGCTGAGGCAAGGGAACCTCGTCCAGCGAAAGGACCTCTGGCCCGCCAAAAGTATGAATACGAACTGCTTTCATGGTCGCCATGGGTTTCCTCCTCGTTTCGGGGTCCAGCGCAGGTCCGGAAAAAGGACGAGCATCGGGTGAATGGGATAGCCTGCGATCCTGGCAGTCGAGCGCGGATTTTCACCAAGTACTGAGGACATCATCTTCCACTCAATCCGCTTCAAATCCTTGCCCACCTAACCGGATTGCGGGCCGGAAGTTCCAATGAACTTCCGAGGTCGATCGTGGCATTCAAAGACCGTTCTCTGGCGCTCTACGAGAGGCCTGGCGCAGAGATCATTCTGTGACATCCCGCAATCTCGTCTGGGAACTTTTCTGGAGGGACATGGTTGGAATGGCGGCCGAAAGAATCCGGGCCTGTAGCTGTCCCAGGGAGGCTCGCCATGAAGCTTCGCGAATTGATGGACCAAGTGAAGGATCTGCCACCGGATACCCTGGTCTGTACTGCCGAGATTGACGAGGCCTTTGCGGCCAACATTGCTGGCATAGAAACAGTAGAAAGCGCCCGGATCGAAAGCCGCAAGCCGGACGGCACCGAAGCTGTCGAACTCACCAATGGGAACGACAAGGTCGTCGTAATCCGCTGGTGAACGGCTTGCGCATGCTGGAACGGTCATATGCTTGATCGCTGAACGCCGAAGGAGTCGCAGACCATGTTTCCGGTGTTGAACAAAAGACTCTGCGCCGGCCTGATTGCCGCAATTCTGGTATTCCCGGCCGGCGGCCTTGCTCCGCTCGCAGCCCAGGAAATCCCGAACGACTTCACGGCGATCGTGCGCGAGAAAATTCCGGCCGTGGTCGCCATAACGACCAAACAGATTATCCAGGGCCAGACGATGCTGGACGATTTTTTTAGTCCTTTCCGTAGTCCCGGCCTCGAACCGGCGCAACCACAGGTGCGAGAGGCCCTTGGTTCCGGCTTTGTGATCAGCCCTGAGGGGTACATCGTCACGAACAACCATGTCGTTGCCGATGCAAACGAAATCCATGTCGTATTCTCCGACAAGCAGATTTCGCCTGCGCGGCTCGTCGGCCGGGATCCGGCGACCGACATCGCGGTGCTGAAGGTCGATCCGCGGCCCAATATGACAACGACCGCCTGGGGTGACTCCGATGCAGTACAGCCCGGCGCCTGGACGATCGCGATCGGCAGTCCGTTCGGGCTTGGTGGGACCGTTACCGTCGGCGTGCTTTCAGCCCGTTCGCGCGACATTCAGGCTGGACCCTATGACGACTTTCTCCAGACGGATGCCTCCGTCAATCAGGGCAATTCCGGCGGTCCCTTGTTCAATGCACGCGGCGAAGTGATCGGAGTCAATACAGCCATCGTCTCGCCTTCGGGCGGTAGCATAGGCATTGGTTTCGCCGTGCCATCCCGGACCGCGCAGAGGATCGTCGACCAGTTGATCCGCACTGGTCGGATCGAGCGCGGTTTCATCGGAGTGCGTCTCCAGGAGATCACGCCCTCGATTGCCGAGGCGCTTGGAATACCGGGCAGCAAGGGAACGCTCGTCGCCTCGGTCGAGTCCGGCAGTCCGGCGGAGAAGGCAGGCATACAGGCGGGAGACGTGATAACGCGCTTTAACGGCAAGGACATCCAGAGCGTTCACGACCTGACGCTCGCGGCTGCGAGCCAAAAGCCGGGGACAAGGACGACGCTCACAAGAAACCGCGGGGGCAGCCAGCAGGAAATAGCTCTGACCATCGGTCAGCGTGACGATGAAGAGCAACAGACCGGCGCCATTCCCGGACCGGAAGCGGCGGACCAACGTCTCGGGCTGTCGCTCAGTCCCATCCCCGATGAGGCGCGCCAGCAACTCGGACTCCCGCCGGGCACCACCGGGCTGTTCGTGCAAGAAGTGGCGCCGAACAGCCTCGCCGACCAAAGCGGCCTCCGCGCGGGCGACGTGATCGTTTCGGCCAACAATCAGAACGTAAGCCAGCCGTCCGACATCGAAGCGCAGTGGACGAAATCCCGTCAACAGAACAAGCCCATCTTGTTCCGCATCAACAGGCAAGGGCAAACGCTTTTCGTTGCCGTGGCTATGGCCAAATCTTGACGGGCAAATCTTGATAGGAACGCATGAGCGTAAGCTTGGCCGGACGGATCACACGCTTTTGCGGGCCAGGGTCTTTACGCTTGGCAACGGGAACAACAGCCGACCAAGGTCGTTTCGTCCAATGAGTTGTTCGAACAGTTGGCAGAAAAAGGAGGCTTCGATGAGCGCCACCGGACTCGACGTATTCGACAAGACGCTGCAGACCACAAACATCTGGCTTGACGAGATCATGGCCGAGATCGGACCGGATCGGCAGATCGCATGGCACGTTCTTGGGGCGGTGCTCCACGCCCTGCGGGATCGCATGCAGCCGGATCTTGCTGCCCATCTCGGTTCGCAGCTGCCGATCCTCGTGCGCGGTGCCTATTATGACCAATATCAGCCCTCCAAGACGCCAGAGAAGTTGCGATCGCTCGATGAGTTTCTAGCCAAAATCAAGGCGGAGCTGGAGTTCACCCGACCGGTCGATTCCAAGGATGCATTCAAGGTCGTATCCAAGGTTCTCGCTCACCACGTGGGAGAGGGGCAGATGATCAAGGTTTGGGAATCCTTGCCAGCAGAAATCAGGCGCGTCGCGGAAGCGCAGCAAGCGGCGTGAGATGACTCGGGAATCTCGACGATCCCGGCCGTGACGCCGGGCCGTGTCAGTCGTCGCCTTTCCACAGCGCGGCCGGGGATAGCGGTTTTCGAGCCGGGCCGTGGATGACCGAACCGTCGGCAGCGAAGATCGAGCCATGGCAAGGACAGTCCCAGGTGTTGTCAGCGTTGTTCCAGGTCACGGTGCAGCCCTTGTGGGTGCATGCCGCGGAAACGGGATGGAGCACCCCTTCAGCGTCTCTCCACGCCGCGATCTTTTCGTCACTCCTGACGATCACACCGCCCATGCCCGGCGCTATGTCGTCGACGCTTGAGACAATGGATTGGCTGCGGCCATTCTTGTGAAAGTCCTCAGGATAAGACCGCGCCGGATCGTAGAGTTTTTGCCATGGGCTCGGCCGAGCGCAGATCAAATCCGCAATCATCGTGCCTGCGGCCGTTCCGTTGGTGATGCCCCAGGCGTTGAATCCCGTGGCGATATGAAAACCGGAGGCTTTGTCCGGATCGGGCTCGCCGGCATACGGAACTCTGTCGGCCGTGTCATAGTCCTCGTTGCACCAGCGCCACGCAATGTCTCCAACTGGAAGACTAATTCTTGCCCATTGCTCCAGCTCGACAAACCGTTTCGCGACGTCGCCGTCCTGGCCTGTATCGAACTTGGGGCCGAGCGTGACCAGCAGCGGGCCTTCGGCATCGCGGCCCGTGCGGATGGAGTGCGTCGGATCGTCGATGCCGATGAACATGCCGTCGACAGCAAGAGGGTCATCGACCCGAAACGCCATGGCAGTGTGGCAGCGCGGCTGGGTCCGGTTCGCCATGCCGATGGGGCTCTTCACTGTCATGTTGGTGGCGACGACCACATATTCGGCGTGAACGGTGCCGCCGTCGGTGACGACGCGCCAGCGGCTTGCCTCGCCAATCGAGATCGCGCGGCTGTTTTCGAAAATCCGTCCGCCACGGGCCGTCACCGCCTGAGCCAGGCCAACCAGATACGCCGCCGGATTGAACTGCGCCTGGTCGGAAAAACGCAAAGCGGCGGCCGTTTCGAAAGGCAGCGGCGCGCGCTCGAGAACATCGGCGTCCAGCCCAACCTGGCGCGCGGCCTCTGCCTCGGCTGCGATCTCCGCGCCCCGGCTTGTGTCGCAGGTGTAGGTATAGGCGTCCTTGGTCTCGAGATCGCAGGCGATGGCATAGTTGCGAACCCATTCCCGGATCTGGACGGCGCCGGCGGAATTCGCATCGGCATAGGCTTGCGCCATGTCCCGGCCGAATGTGTCGATGAGATGGCGATAGATCAGCGCGTGCTGCGTCGTGATCTTGGCCGTCGAGCGGCCGGTCACCTGGCCGCCTGTCCGCAAGCCTTCGACGACGATTACCGACCGACCGGCCTCGCAAAGGCGAAGCGCCGTCGTCAGCCCGACAATCCCAGCGCCCACGATAACCACCTCCGCATGGATCGAGCCATCGAGCGGGGGATAGTTTGTAGCGGTGGCGGCAGCCACCCAACAGCTTCCCGGTTTTCCCGAAAGAATGGCCATTTCACCTGCATCCTTTGCGTTTTCGATGCACTTGTCATCGACAACCCGCGCCGGCGCGAGAACGTTCCCGGGATTTACCGTCTTCAATCGGTCCTTGGCCGTCCGGAAGCTACAAACGCACCGGGAAGATGCGAGGTGCAAGCCATCACCCAGGTGATCGCCTCGCGATCGTATTCGTCGCCGGAGCGCCAGTTCTCGAAGAAAGGGTTCAGCCTCTCGACACGCTCCGGCCAGACGCCGGCGGCTTGAAGGCCCAGCGACACGCCGTAATTGGTGAAGGCGAACTTCGTATCGCGCAGCCACGGCGCGCGGCTGAAACAACCCGGCGGGTCGACCCACATCGTTTCCAACGTTGCCAGCGAACGTTTCGTCTGCGCCTCAGCCCATGGCTCGGTAGGAAAGAAGTGCGCGAGCCACAGCATCATGCCGAGGCCGAGATCCTGTTCGATGTCGAGGGTGCGCCAGTCGCGCTCCATCAGGTCACGCATCTGCGCGATCTCGGGCGCAAGTGCGTCTTCGTCGAGCATCCGGTAGGAGACGTAGCCATCATAGGCGTCCATGCTGCCGAGGCCGTAGCCGGGATAAGGTCTGCTCAAATCCTCCTGCATCTTCCAGATAACGCCGCGGCCGGGGATCACGAAGGCCGGATGAATGTCCTGCGCCAGCGCGATGCCGTGCGTGCGGTATCGCGGCTTCAGATCACCGAGACGCGCCAAGGCAAACAGCCACATCGCCAGGTAATGGAAATACTGTCCGTCGCGATCTGCCGCTTCGCCGATCCTCACTCCGCGCAGACGACCGAGCACACGCTCGACCTCCGCCACCAGTCGCTCGGCCTCACCCAGCCAACGTTCCTCGCCGAGCTCCTTGTAAAGCGAGACATAGAGTACGACCCCGAAAGCATCGGTCCAAAGGTAGCGCAGACCGTTGGGCCAGATGCCTTCGGCGCGCATCCAGTCGAGCTTTCGCAAGACATAGTCAACGTCGCGCAGCATAGCCGCGATCTAAAGCTCTAACGGATAAGTACGGGTGCTCCGGTCTTGGCATGTTCCGGCCCGAGCGAAGTCCCGCCGGGTTATATGCGCGTCGACGCTGCGATTGCGAGCATGCGGCATGTCGAGCATGTTTGCCTCCGGTTAGTCTGCGTCAGATATCGCGAAACGAACTGGTCGGCGGCGGGTTCCTTGGCCGTCGCAATAAGAACAGAAGATGGGCGGCGTTTCGAGTTCGCTCCGCCCTTCTCAAGAAAGCCCGTTTCGCCGGACCGGCCGTCTGACTGCGACCATTGTCGTTGCGCGCCGGCTGGCAAAGGGTTCGAGCTACCAGAACGTACCCGCATTCAGCATTCTGGCGATAAACCAATTCGCACCTTGTTCTTCCTCGTGAAATTCACGAAGGATGGATGGTCGACTGAGGGATCGATTCGGAGCTTGTCTATGCGCGGACTGCAAGCGGCCCTGGCTGCGGTGATCTTGAGCACTTCAGTCAGTTCTGGACGCGCCGATGACAGCTCTCCCTTTATCTATTTAGCGACCCAGGATCCTTTCACAGACGGTCTGCCGACGAAGAACGATGTTTATGTCTTTGGTGGCGTCTTTGCTCGCGGGTCCTTCGGGGATACGATCGACCTTTTTGATGCCAACTACACAGACAACTACATAATCGGGGCCGCATATGGTCGCGATCTCGTCGATATAGGCGCTGGTTTTGTTCTTGGTGGCGTCACCGGCGCGGCCATAAGATTTGGCGAGGACGATGATACGTCTGGCGAACTTTGGGCCGGAGCGCGACTTCGCCATCAGGGCCTTGTCATTGGTGATCTGGCGATCGCGCCCGCAGTGACGGCTGGATTTAGTGCCGTTACGGGCCCCACCGAGATCGAGCGCAATCGCGAAATCCGCGACGATGGCGATGCATCATTCCTCGGCTTCGTTGGTGCGGAGCTTTCTTTCAGAGTCAGGCAAGCACCCAATGTCGAACTCGTCTACCAACTCCACCATAGATCCGGCGCCGACGGTACATTCGGAAATATGAAAGAGGGTTCTAATGCGAACACTCTTGGAATCCGTTATCGCTTCTAGCGCCCGGTGCTGTAGACCTTTTTCAGGCGCCCACGTGCTCCCGTATTGGGAACGGCGACACTCTCGTGAACGCTTTGCACGGGAGATGGCGAGCGTGGCTCCAATGTAGGATCATTGTGGGCCGAAGCCGCCAGGAGAAAGGGGCGATGGCACTTCCGGAGAACAGATTCTGCGTCTTCTGCGGCAAGATGTGGTTGGGCAAGGGATCTCAATGCCGACCGGCACGATAATTTCAGGGCGGGCGGGGTCACCCTGTAGCGCCGTTCACACTCAGGCCATATCCTTGAGCGTGTCCAGCGGCCCTTTCAGCGCAGACCTGGGCTGGATCAACTCTGGCGTAATCAGGAATGTCTGCGGCGGCGTCGTTGGTTCATCGATAAGCTCGAACGCCTTCGTAATCATCGCCTCAACATTCTGCCGCACCATGATTACCGGGAAGGGCAGGAATGAGCCGAACGGATCATAGTCGTAGCAACCGACAACAAGCTCGCTAAACATCTCCGCCGGACGGCCTGCCATGAAACGCAGCAGACCTTCCATGTTGATCGACGAATTGACGAACAGCGCGCGCGGCAGCTTGCCATGGCGTTGGTAAAACGCCTCGAAGGCACGCAAAGTTATATCGGGCGAATACCCGGAGGACTGCACACCGTCGTCAGGGTCGGCGCCCAGCAGTGCCTTCTTGGTCGCATGGAATGCGGCGATGCGTTCGCGGCTGGCGTGGTCGTTGCGGCCGCCAAACAGAAACAGCTCGTCCGGCCGTAGGGGATCGTCATTGCCGAAGTGGCGGATGATTGCTTCCGTCAGCATCCGCGCGCCCTCATAATTGTCGCTGATCACCGAGTGCGCCTTCGCTCCCGGCAGGTCGATGTTGATATGCTTCAGCCCCGCCGGTTCGCAGACCTCATGCACGCCGTCCGGATCGGTGGCGCCGACGATGAAGAGTTGGTCGATTGAATAAGAGATCAGCGTCTCCGCGGTCCGCCGTTCCTCTTCCGGGTCGCGACTGGCGCTGACCACCACCGGGCATTGACCGCGGCTACGCACATGCCCCTCAAACGTCTGCGCCATGGAGGAGAAGTAGCGATTGTCGTGGACGGGCAGCATAAGGCCGACCAGGCCCGATCGCGAGCGTCGCAAACCCCGCGCCTGCAGATTGGTGGTGTACTGGTGGCGTTCGGCGAGGCCGAGAATTGTTTCCGCCGTACTTTCCTTGATACGGCGCTTGCGCCAGGTGCCGTTCAGCACGGCACTCACGGTCGACGGCGAACTACCCGATAGCACGGACAGATCATAGATCGTCGCCTTCTTCTTGACCCGCTGATCCATCTGGCGCCTCCGGCGCGTCTTTTTAGAGCAACATCCCGCTTGACGAGAGCTTCTCGATGCACAATAGTTTCTGCACCATCGATTGTGCAAGCGAAAACCGCTGCATGATCGATGGGGGAGTGTCCCGTCTTTTCGGGGAGGTTTCTAACGGCCGCCGTCGTTCGACGGCTCGAGTGTGTTTCCACTAGGAACGTTATGGGAGGAGTACAGATGAAAAAGCTCATGATCGCGGCGCTTGCCGCGACCCTTATGCTTGGCGGTTCATTCGCTGCGATGGCACAGCAGGCCGGCAAGGTCGGCGTCGTCGTCAAGATCGGCGGCATTCCGTGGTTCAACGCTATGGAGGCGGGAATCAAGGAGCGCGGCCAGAAGCTCGGGATCGACGCATTCATGGTCGGCCCGACCAGCGCTGATCCGGCACTGCAAGTTCGCGCAATCGAGGATCTGATCGCTCAGGGCGTCAAAGTCATCGGTGTCGTGCCGAATGATGCAAAAGTGCTCGAACCAGTGCTGCAGAAGGCGAAGGACGCCGGCATCATCGTCATCACGCATGAATCGCCTGGCCAGAAGGGCGCCGACTGGGACTTCGAACTCGCGTCCGCCACCGGCTTCGGCGAAGCTCATGCCAAGCTCCTGGCGGAGAAGATGGGCGGCAAGGGTGAGTATGCAGTGTTCGTCGGCTCGCTGACGGTGCCGCTACACAATGCCTGGGCCGATGCGGCAATCGAGTATCTGAAGAAGAACAATCCCGACATGAAACTTGTCGGCGAACGTTATGGCGTCGCCGAGGATGTGGACAAGAGCCGCAGCACTGCACTTGACTTGATCTCCGCCAATCCCGGCTTGAAGGGCTTTCTCGCCTTCGGCAGCCAAGGGCCAATCGGCGCTGGCCGCGCAATCGAAGAGCGCCGGAAGGTGGGCGAAATTTTCGTGCTCGGGCCATTCTCGCCAGGCCAGGGCCAGAAGCTCATCAAAAACGACGCGATCTCCGGCGGTTTCATGTGGAATCCGAAGCAGGCGGGCGAGGTTTTCGTCACGCTGGCCGACCATCTCATGAAGGGCAACGAGATCAAGGATGGTGATACGATCGAAGGACTAGGGACAGTTAAGCCCGACTTCGAAAACCGTAACATCATCGTCGATCAGCTGGTCCCAATCAACAAGGATACTGTCGACGATCTCGCGGCGATGGGCCTGTAAAGCCTCCCAAGGCTATGGCAGCCGGGCTGGCCTCGAGCCGCCCGGCTGCAGGATTGCAACCGATTGGATCCAGGGTTCAACTCGATGGCTGATCAGGCACTCGATGGCGCCGCATCACGGCCGTTGCTGTCGCTCCGCAACGTCAACATGACGTTCGGCGGCGTGAAGGCGCTGAAGAATGTCAGCTTTGAGGTGCTGCCGGGCGAGGTGCATTGCCTCGCCGGCGAGAACGGCTCCGGCAAGAGCACGCTGATCAAGGTCATCACAGGCGTGTACAAGCCCGAGGCGGGCGCCGTGATCGACTATGACGGCCAGAGCTACTCCCATATGTCGCCGGTAACCGCGCAAGCCGGCGGGATTCAGGTCATCTGGCAGGACCTCGCCCTGTTTCCCGAGATGACTGTCGCCGAGAATATCGCGTTCCAGACTGTCATCGGCCGTTGGCCGCGGCTGGTGAACTATGCCGAAATGCGCCGTGTCGCGACCAACGCCTTGCAACGTCTTGGTGTTTACCTCGATGTCGATCTCGCACTACACCATTTTCCCATCGCACAGCGGCAGATCGTAGCAATCGCGCGCGCCCTCGTCGGCCAGGCGAAGCTCGTCTTCATGGACGAGCCGACGGCGTCGCTCACTCAATCCGAAACCGACTATCTGCTCGATATCGTGCGCAATCTGTCGGCGTCGGGCGTCGCCGTTGTGTTCGTCAGCCATCGCCTGGCGGAGGTTCTTGAAATCTCCAGCCGCGTGACCGTGCTGCGCGACGGCGCGCTCGTTGGCGTCTATCCAACCAAAGGCCTGACCCAATCGCGCATCACCGAACTGATGACGGGCAAGACCTTCGGCTATTCCGTCCTGCACCGGGATTTAGGCACGAGCCCGGTCATGCTTGAGGTCAAGGGGCTGTCGCGGCCCGGCGAATTCCAGGATGTGTCCTTGACGGTCCGGCGCGGCGAGACGCTCGGCATCACCGGGCTTCTCGGGGCAGGGCGCACCGAGCTCGCGCTGACGTTGTTTGGCATGCGCAAGCCGAAGTCGGGCTCTGTCGTCCTGGAGGGCAACCCCGTTCGCTTCGGTTCCAACCGTGACGCGATCGCCGCCGGCGTCGCCTATCTTTCGGAAGACCGGCTGTCGCTCGGTCTCATTCAGCCCCAGGCAATCGCCGATAACATGGTGATCGCGTCGCTAGACAAGATCCTTTCGCGCGGTTTGATTTCGAGCGATCGCAAGCGATCTCTGGTCAATCGCTGGATAAGGGATCTCGGCGTCAAGATCGGAAACCAGAACGACGCGATCTCGACGCTGTCAGGGGGAAATCAGCAACGTGTCGCCATTGCAAAATGGCTGGCGACCGATCCAAAGCTGCTTATCCTCGACGCACCGACAGTCGGCGTCGATGTCGGCGCGCGCGCCGGCATTTTCGACATCGTTTCCAAACTGGCGGACAGCGGCCTGGCTATTATCCTGATCTCGGATGAGGTCCCTGAAGTCTATTTCAATGCGGACCGTGTGCTGCACATGGCTCAGGGGCGCATTGTCGGCGAATATGCACCGGGCTGCACGACCCTCCAGGCGATCGAGGAGGCGGTCCATGCGTAGGTTTGTCCGCTCCCACGCAACGGAACTGGCTTTGCTCGCCGTGATCGCAGTCATCTGCGTCTTCCTCTCACTTGCGACAGACCGGTTCTTCACCCTCGGCAACGCCTTTGACCTTCTCAACACCAGCTCGGTCAACATCATCTTCGCTGTCGGCCTGCTCGTCGTGCTGATTGCCGGCGGAATTGACATCTCCTTCGCGGTTGCTGCCTCCGTTGTGCAATATCTGACGGCGACTGTCCTCGGTTGGGTCGGCGGCGGGAATTGGATTGTCGGCCTCATCATCGCTGGCGCTTTGGGCGTCGCGTTGGGCTGCGTCAACGCCTTCTTGATCCACGGGTTCAGGATCATCTCGATCGTCGCCACGATTTCGACCTTCAACATTTTCTTCGGCTTGCTGATGTTCTTCACAGGCGGCGTGTCGATCTACAATCTGCCAGACTGGCTCACCACCCGCGTCGTGCTGTTCGAGCGAGAGATGGCTGACGGCAGCTGGGCCGAGATCACCCTACCTGTGCTCATTATGGCGATATGCGTGTTCGCTACCTGGGCGTTGATCACGCGCACCACCACAGGTCGCCAGCTCTACGCATTTGGCGATAATCCGGAGGGCGCGCGCCGCTTCGGCATCAATATCGGTGCCATGCAATTTATCGCCTTCGGCTGGCTTGGCCTGATGGCGGGCATCGCCGGTCTCGTCCAAGCGCATTACGCGCAGGAAGTCGTGCCGAACGCCCTTTATGGGCGCGAACTCGACGTCCTGGCAGCGGCAGTCCTTGGCGGTGCGCGGCTCGGCGGCGGCAAAGGCAGCGTGCTTGGCTGCATTCTGGGCGTTCTGTTGGTCTCGATCACCCAGAACGGACTCAATTTGATGGGTGTGTCGCCTTTCGCGTTCAAGATGATCGTCGGCGCCATCATTCTTGCCGCCATCACCCTGTCGAACACCAGCATCGAACGCCTGCTGCCGTTCCTGAAAAGCCGACGGGTGCCTTCATGACGGTTTTGATTGACCGCGCCCGCAATGCGCTTGGCCCCGAACTGGCAGGTCCGCTTGCCGCGTTCGCGGTGGTCATGGTCGTGTTCGGCATTGCCGCGCCGAACTTCCTTTCCCGCGCCACCTTTGGATCCGTCGCCTTCCAGCTGCCGGAGCTCGGCCTCCTCACACTCGCTATGCTGCTGCCGATCCTGACCGGCGGCCTGAACCTGGCCATCACCTTCACGGCCAACATGGCCGGCCTGACGCTGGCTTGGGTACTGCAAAGCCAGGGAGGCGTCGACGCGGGCATCGGCGCCTTTGTCCTTGGCTCGGTCCTTGCCGTCGCGGTCGGAGCACTGAGTGGGCTGATCATGGGGCTCGTCATCGCCTACACCAAGGCTCACCCGATCCTGGTCTCACTTTCGATGATGATCTTCCTGCGCGGTCTCGGCGAATTCCTGACGCGGGGCGGCGACGTGTCCGGCATTCCCGGGTTCCTGGCGCGGATCGGCTATAGTTCGATTTTTGGCATTCCGGTGCCGTTGCTCATCTTCATCGCTAGCGTGCTGATCTGGCACATCCTGCTGACACGCATGAAGCTAGGCTTCAACACCTACATGATCGGCTCCAACATCGAAGCCACGCGCTATTCCGGTATCAATACGCGCAAGGTACAGGTTCTCGTCTACACACTGTCCGGCGCGATGTGCGCGGTCGCCGGTATCATCATGCTGGCGCGCTTCAATTCGGTGCGTGTCGGCCACGGCGAGTCTTACTTGCTGATCACCGTGCTTGCCTGCTTTCTTGGCGGGGTCAATCCGTTCGGCGGCTTCGGTCGGGTGATCCCGGTCTTCGTTGCGCTGGTCGTGCTCCAGCTTCTGTCCTCAGGGCTCAATCTGATGGGCGCAAACCAGCATCTTGCGACGGCAGTCTGGGGCATTTTGATGATCACGGTGATGATCCTGCGCTGGCTTGCCGGGCGCCTCAAATTCCTAAACACAAACAGAGGGTGAGTTGAGATGCATGGTTTTGGGGTCCACACCTCGATGTGGACGATGAACTGGGATCGGGCCGGCGCTGAGAAGGCGATCGCGGCTTCGGTCAAATACGGGATGGACTTTATCGAGATCGCGCTTCTGAACGCGCCGGCGGTCGATGCCGCGCATACGCGCGCCTTGCTCGAACAGCACAATCTTCCTGCCGTTTGCTCGCTTGGCCTGCCGGAGCGCGCCTGGGCCTCGGTGCGGCCGGATGCTGCCATCGAACATCTCGAAGTGGCGATCGACAAGACCGCCGAGATGGGCGCGCTGGCGCTTTCCGGCGTGATTTTCGGCGGTATCGGCGAACGCACCGGCCTGCCACCGACCGAGAAGGAATACGACAATATTGCGAATGTGCTGACCGTCGCCGCCAAGCACGCCAAAAAGCGCGGCATAGAGCTCGGAATCGAGGCGGTGAACCGCTACGAGAACCATTTGATCAATACCGGCGCGCAGGCCGTCTGGATGGTCGAGAAGGTCGGGGCCGACAACATCTTTGTTCATCTCGACACCTACCACATGAACATCGAGGAGAAGGGGGCCGCCAATGGCATTCTGGCCGCACGCGACTATCTGAAGTACATCCACTTGTCTGAGAGCGATCGCGGCACACCAGGCACCGGCAACTGCCCCTGGGACGAGATCTACGCGACGCTGGCGGCGATCGGCTTCAAGGGCGGACTTGCCATGGAAAGCTTCATCAACATGCCGCCGGAAGTCTCCTACGGTCTCTCAGTCTGGCGGCCAGTCGCGAAGGACGAGGCCGAAGTGATGGGCAATGGCTTGCCGTTCCTGCGCAACAAGGCTCGCCAATACGGTCTGATCTGAAACGATGGGTGACGCGCAGAAGGTGGACGGCGCAAGGATCGCCGTCCTCGATGTCGGCAAGACCAATATAAAGCTCTCCGCGATGACATTCGACGGCATGCTCGCGGAGAGCCTCTGCGTCCGCAACGAAGTGCGGCCCGGTCCACCTTGGCGGCACCACGATCTCAATGGCATTAGCGACTGGCTGTTCGGCTCGCTCGCCAGTTTGTGCCGTCGTCATCCGTTGGAAAAAATGGTCGGCACCGGACATGGCTCCGCGGGGGTTCTGGTGAACGCAGATCCCGACGACACTTCCGCCCTGCCGATGATTGACTACGAGCAGGACCTGCCGCCTGCAATTCGCGATGGTTACGCGCCGCTTTCGGGCGATTTCTTCGATCGCGGCAGCTCGATGATGCTGAAGGCCGCCCACCAGGCGCGCCAGCTGTATTGGATGCAGCAGGTTGATCCGGAGCGCGTCGCTCAAGCTCGTTGGTATCTGGGCTTGCCCCAATATTGGGCCTGGCGGCTGTCAGGCGTGCCATCGGCCGAAACGACGGTTCTTTCGGCGCAATCACATCTATGGAACAACGTGCGCAAGGAGTGGTCGCCCATTGTGGCGGGGCAGGGCTGGAAGCGCCTCATGCCACCATTCCATCCGGCATGGGAGACGTTGGGGCCAATCCGGCAGGATCTAGCGCGCCGGCACGGCATATCGGAAAAGCTGTCTGTTCTGACCGGCGGCCACGACAGCAGCCTGAACCTCTACCGCTATCAGGCGGCAGGCATGCGCGATGCCTGCGTGATCTCCACCGGAACCTGGATTGTCGGAATGTGCGCCGCGACACCTCTCGACCAACTCGATGAAAATCGCGGAATGGTGCTAAACAGCGACGTGACAGGACGCCCGGTTGGCGGTGTTTTGACCATGGGCGGACGAGAATTCAGTCATGTGGCAGGGCAGGGGCAAGAAGGAAATTCGGCCGACGCCGCGCTGGTCAGTTCGTTGATTGGGCGAGGCACCTTCGCATTGCCGTCGTTCGGCGACGATGACGGACTGTTTCCCGGCAGCGCTGGGCGCGGCCGGTTTGAAGGGCCGCCTGCAGAAACCCCTGAGGAGCGCAAGGCGCTCGCGGTGCTCTATGCCGCGCTGCTGACAGCGGAATGTATCGATGCGCTGAAGGAAAACGGGTTGGTTGCATTGGATGGCACCTTCCTGCGGGACCCGCTCTACGCCATGCTGGTTGCCGCGCTGCGGCCAAACGCCGAAACGGTTTACAACCTCGACTCCTACGGCACCGCTTCGGGTGCGGCATTACTTGGCGAACATGAAGCTCGTGACACGCCGGCTCCGATCGCGCTCAGCCTGCCGGCCGCCTTTGCCGGCGATCGTGCGGCGCTCGCGGCCTATGCGCAGCGGTGGCGCGAACTGGCAAACAGACACATTCTTCCGAGACAAGACAGAAGGACTGACCGATGACTGATGACAGCGCTCTGCGCCGCGAGATGGTGGATGTTTGCCGCCGGATGAACTCCAGCGGTATCAACCAGGGCAATGCCGGCAACCTGTCGGTGCGCTCCAGCGACGGTTTCCTGATCACGCCCTCATCGCGACCCTACGAAACGATGACGCCCGAAGACATCGTCGAGATGGGCTTTGATGGCACCTATGTCGGACGACGACCCTCCTCGGAGTGGCGCTTCCACCGTGACATCTTGAGGGAGCGGCAGGAGATCAACGTCGTGCTGCATTGCCACTCGCTCTATGCTACGACGCTGGCCTGCCATCATAAGACGATCCCGAGCTTCCACTATATGACAGGAGTGGCGGGCGGTACGACCATTCGCTGCGCGGGCTACGCAACCTTTGGCACGCAGGCCTTGTCCGACAATGCCTTGGTTGCACTCAAGGATCGCCGCGCCTGCCTGCTCGGCCAGCACGGTCAGATTTCGCTCGGCAAGACCATGGAAGCTGCGTTGTGGCTGGCGAACGAGGTCGAAACCCTGTCGCGCATGTATGTCCAGGCGCTTACCCTTGGCGAGCCGCCTGTCCTTTCCGACGAGGAGATGGCGCGGGTGATCGAGCAGATGAAGAAGATGAGCTATGGCCAAGCGCCGGATCCGGAGGGAACGAACGATCTGGCGCGGCCGCGCGATGCTGCGGTCTAGCACGGCTTTGGCAGATTTTTAGCGGAGAGATGCCTGAGCCGCGTGGGCAGCGGACTGGCGGCGGCTGTGCGAGGGCTGAGGGATCGCCTGCCGATCGTCTCGCTTTATCCCATTCGCCGCCTTGAGCTCGACTGTGGCAGGTGAAGACTGAAATGTCGCCCTTATGACAAACGTTGAATCAAATCGTTCAGCAAGAGCAGCGACGCCCCGGCGAACACAGCCGCAGCCGCGTCGTCCAGCATGATGCCGAGACCACCCCTTACCTTGTCATGCATGACGCGGATGGGCCAGGGTTTGACGACATCGAAAAACCGGAAAGCAAGGAAACCTGCTGCCCACCAGACCGGGTCGAGCGGCAGCATGGAAAGTGTTGCGGCGGTACCGAAGGTCTCGTCAATGACGACGATCTGCGGATCCTCCGTTTCGGTATGGGAGACGACATGCGACGACGCCCATACTCCCACGGCGAATACGGCCATGTAGGCAACCACGACCAGCCAAGGCGATGCAGGTATTAGCACCGCGGCAAGAACCACTCCAACTGCCGCGCCGCCCGTGCCCGGCCATAACGGAGATAATCCTGCGCCGGCCGAGGTCGCAAGCAGGTAAGCGAACTTAGGCAGAAATTTACGCATCCAGTTTCGGGCGCTTCCCCGTGAATTGTAAATAGGCATTATAATCACATCTTTCGGGTTACTGCCGCTAGACCGCCGGTCGATTTGCGACGGCGGACACAAGGGGCATTGCAGAAACTTCGAAACAACATCGGAGGTTATCGCAGCGACCGGAGCTTTCGCCGTCGGCTTGACAGTTCTCTGACTGCCTTAATCCATGGGCGCATTCGCCAAAGACTTGAGCCGGGGAAGAGCCTGATCCGGTTTCGACCGCGCTGACCACCTCGATCGGCGCCGACGGGCTGGAACGAACCCACAATTTGCCGGTTAAGCTTCGCGGAACGACATCATCAGAGGAGCCAAGTCATCATGATCGCCGGTCTCATGAAACGTCGCATCGACCCGCTATGGGAGCACGCCGCTTCCCCGCTGATCGGGATCGGCATGACCCCGAACCAGGTTACATCAGGCGGGCTGGTGCTCGTCGCCTTGTCGTGCGCCGCCTATGTGTACCACCAGTCAACCCTTGCCTTTGGCCTTTGCCTCGCGTTGGCGTTTACCTTCGACGCGCTGGACGGCGCGGTTGCCCGTCGGAGACATATGAGCACCAAGGCCGGTGGCTATTTCGACGCGATGGCCGACCGATATCAGGAACTTGCCGTGTTTGCGGCAATAGGCTGGGTCGCCGATCTGTGGGCGATCGCAATGATCGCGTTCGCCGGCGGAATCCTCACCAGCTACGCCAAGGCGCGGACGGCGATCGAAATTCCCATAGAAAATCAGGCGTGGCCGGATTTCTTCGAACGGATGGAACGTCTGGTGTTCATTTGCGTGCTATTGGTCGCCGACGGAATCGCGATCGCCATGGGCGCCACTTCGCCCTGGATTCTCACGGGCGGGTTCGCGTTTTACGCGCTGCTGGCAAACGCCACAGCGCTGCAACGGACCAATCGCGCATTTGCGATGCTCAAACGAGCGGACGCGAAGCAGCCGTGAGACGGTGAAATCCATAACGCAAGCATCGATAACGGCCGCCTCACCTGGGGGGACCCGTCCGGTCGACCTGCTCCCGCGCCCTGACCCAGAAAAGGTGGTCATGACAACGGTTTGGCCGGTGGAAAACGTGAGGCGCTGGCACGGGCGCAGTCGGGTTAAAAACGATCCACGCGCGACCTGCGTCCTCTGGCATAGCGAAGTTGCTGACCCCTGTGGCCCGATATCCGCACCCTCGTTAGACCGTTTCGAGCCGGCTGAACCGAACTGGGATGAGTTTGCGGGTCTTCAGTTGCCCTACCGAACCCTTGTCGATGACCGTCAGCAACTGCCCTTGTTCGGGTCCCATAGGCATAACCAAGCGGCCCCCCGGCTTGAGCTGCTCAAGCAAAGCCGACGGCACCCGCCCAGCCGCCACGGTGACTAGGATCTTGTCGAACGGGGCGTGCTCGGGCCAGCCGCGAGACCCGTCTCCGACACGAATGCTGATATTGGATAGACCGAGGCCCTGCAGGAGAGCCTCGGCATGGCTCGCGAACTCCTCAATGATTTCGACGCTCCAAACGTGCCCGGCGAGTTCCGCGAGGATTGCGGTTTGGTAGCCCAGGCCAGTGCCGATCTCGAGCACCGCCTCGTGCGGTTGAAGAGCAAGGAGATCGGTCATGAGAGCGACGATGAACGGCTGCGAGACGGTTTTGTCGAAGCCGATCGGCAGTGGCATGTCCTGATAAGCATAAGGAGCGACTGAGCTTGGCACGAAGAGATGGCGCGGCACACGCTGCATCGCTGCCATCACCCGTTCATCGAGCGCCGCCTTGCCGAGTTCGTCGCTTGCAAGGTCGGTATGGATCGCAATCATCTCAACCATGTGTCGGCGTAAAACTGCGAGATGTTGTTCGTTCATTGGCTTCATGACGGTGGGGCTTTCCTCAACCAGCTTGCTGCCAAATAGGCTTATATCCTGTTCGTCACAGCAATGCCCGTCATGGTTTCCAGTTGCGGGTGGCCACCGCGACCGGAGGCAATTTTAGCGTTGCGTCTGGTATATACCGGCGGCAGCCCTGGAGATCCGGTGCCATGTCACCATAACGGTATGTCCTAGCTCGCGGTGATCGAACGACGAACGGCTGAATTGCCGCATGCGTGGGCAGCCGGCGATCTCGATCGGGACGTCGTCGTTGTAGTAGTGGACGCCGGTTTCACCGAGCGATGCTGCGACTGCTGGATGGCTTCGGGCAGCGGAATGCCACGACGGGCGTTCCCACAACGTCGAGCCAAAGCCCCGGGGATGCCGCTACTTTATCGCTTCCACGAGTGCTGAGTGGAACTCGCCGGGTGCCTCTATCTGTGGTGAATGTCCAAGCTCTGGGAACTCGACGAGCGTCGCGTTTGGAATGGCCGCGGCTGCAGCGCGTCCGAGTTTTGGATATTGGCCGAGCGTCTTCGCGACCTCCGCGCTGGCGCGATTGCTGCCCGGGGCGGTGCGATCCTTGCCTCCGATGATCAGCGTTGTCGGTACGGAGATATTGCCAAACTCATGGATGACAGGTTGGGTGAAGATCATGTCCGAGGTTTGGGCCTGATTCCACGCCACTATCTCCTTGCCCTCGCCAGCGTACATGCCAGCCAGCATGCTCACCCAACGGTCGTATTCCGGCTTCCAGTCGCCATTGTAATAGACGCGCTGCTGGTAGGCCTTGATGCTGGCGAAGCTGGTTTTCAGTTCGCTGGCGTATGCCGTGTCGAGGGTGGCATAGGGAACACCTTTCGCCTGCCAGTCCTCGAGACCGATCGGATTCACCAGCACCAGGCGCTCCACGGTTTGAGGAAACTGCAGAGCGTAGCGTGCTGCCAGCATGCCGCCCATGGAATGGCCGACAAGGATGACGTCGGATACATCGAGGGATTCGATGAGCTCAGCGGTGTTATTGGTCAGTTGCTGAAACGAGAATTGATATTTCGGCGGCTTGGTCGACTTGCAGAAGCCGACCTGATCCGGCGCAATGACGCGGTAACCCGCTGTCGTCAGCACGTCGATGGTCACTTCCCAGGTTCCGGCGCAGAAATTCTTGCCGTGCAATAGCACGACGGTCTTGCCGTTCGCCTTCCCGCGCGCCGGAACATCGAGATAAGCCATTTCGATGGGCTGGCGCTGCGACGTGAAGCTGTGGATCTTGACCGGATGGGCATAGCTGAAGCCCTCCAGTCGAGGGCCATAGACGGCACCGGAGGCGGTCGCGCCGGGGTCCTGGGCGAGAGCCGATGTCGTTAGGGTGATGAAGATGGCGGCGCTGGCTGGAATGCGCATGAAAGTCCTCTCTGTAATTCTCGGCGAGAATTATGGCCATCAATACGAGCGGCTTGTGACAGGCCTCGTCACCATCTCGGCACGGAGATAACGATCAGTTGATCGTGGCACGCACAAAGAGGACCGCCTCTCTGCTGTGCACCGTGCGACTTCACTGTTGGAGAATCCGGGGCTACACTATCGGCGCCGCCCACACACATCACGTCGGTAGCAAAAATGGATCTGCAAGCCTTCAGAGATTCGATTGCGCAATCACAGCCGCCCGCCGGCTTGAGCCCCGCCCTGCAGGCGCTGTGGTGGGATGCAAAGGGCGATTGGGATAAGGCGCACGAGTGCGCGCAGGCGCGCGACGATACGGCGGGTATGCGCGTTCATGCCTACCTCCATCGCAAGGAAGGCGATCAATCGAATGCGGAATATTGGTATCGTCGCTGCGGCGCCGCGCCGTCGACCTTGACGCTTGATGAGGAATGGCAAGAGTTAGCGCGTGCACTTTTGGGGCAAAGCTGATGCCTTCCGCACGCCAAGTCTGGTTCTGGGGGCCTTCACTCGAACCGCAGCGATGACTTTGATATAGTACCGCGGTCACGATCGAGAGCCTGCTCAGTCCGCCGCTCGCCGCAAACAGGCAGGCGGCATCTCTCTGCCACGGTCGGACATCTTGCTCCTGGCGCTGGTCCAAGATCGCAACGGAAGTTCAATTTCATTTCCTCTGATGCCCGTCATAATTAGGCCGGCGGCGGCATTACCAGCATGTCTCGAGGAGGAGATGAAAATGCGGCTCAATAGGTGTTTCAATTTTGCAGGTAAGGTTTCATCGGTGCTTTCTCCCGCAGCAGGGAGGAAACGGCGTCTGCGTCAGACTATCCTGATATGTGCAGCTGTGGCCGCCGGTTCCGCGACGGTTGGTTTCGGGGCACAAAGCGCCGAAACGGGAGCCTGGATCACCACTTGGGCTGCCACACCTGCTCCGCGCTGGTTGGATGATCTTCCTGCGCCTTTTGGAGTGCCGGAGGTATTGGAGAATCAGACCGTCCGCCAAGTTGCCCGCATCAGCGTTGGCGGCAATACCGTCCGGGTCGTCCTATCGAATGCTTTCGGCGCTAGGCCGCTGACTATCGGGGCCGGCAGCGTCGGAATAGCAGGCAAGAACGGCGACGTCGATCAGGCGACCCTGAAGCCCCTGACCTGGGGCGGCAAGAGTTCTGTGGTCGTTCCGCCGGGAGCCCCGATCCTCAGCGACCCCGTCGACCTGCCGGCAGAAGCGCTTTCCGAAATCTCGGTCAGCATCTTCCTGCCGAAGAAGACGGCGCTCTCGTCGGTGCATTGGGATGGTGTGCAAACCGCCTACATTTCCGGCCCGGGGAACTTCACAAACGAGGCGGCGTTCAAAGCTGACAGCACACTCAAATCACGCCTTTTTCTGAGCGATATATGGGTTGACGCCGCGCCGGAATCCCAGGCGATCGTGTTTTTCGGGGATTCCATCACGGATGGGAATTGTTCGACCCCCGACGCCAATAACCGCTGGCCAGACCATATCGCCAAGCGATTGCAGGAAACCGCCCACAAGGTCGCGGTGATTAACGAAGCTTTTTCGGGCAATCGCGTGTTGACCGACGGTATGGGTGTCAATGCGCTGGCGCGTTTCGATTCTGATATCCTGAGCCATCCGAAAGTCTCGACCGTCGTCGTAATGATGGGCATCAACGATATCGGCTGGCCCGGCGAAAATGCAATCACGCCGGACGACAAGGAACCGGCCGCCGAAGAGATCATCACCGGATACAAACAGCTCATCGACCGCGCGCATGCCCACGGCATACGCATTGTAGGCGCGACGTTGACCCCCTTCGCCGACACCTTCAAAGGACTTCCCACCGAGGGTTACTACACACCCGAGAAGGAAAAGATACGCGTCGCAGTGAACGAATGGATACGCACCGGTGGCGGCTTCGATGGCGTGGTCGACTTCGACAAGGTGATGGAAGACCCGGCCAAACCGGGGTATCTGCGCGACGACTACGACTGCGGCGATAATCTTCATCCCAACGACGCGGGATACAAGGCGATGGCAGACGCGGTCGATCTCGACGTCCTGTTGGGTTCAGCTAAATAGGTCACTGCTGACCTTGCCGCGCTGCTCAGGTATTGCGCGGCAAGGTCGGTTCCCCCGGATGTCGAGACCGAGAATTGCAACCTGGTGCTTGGGACTGGGATCCGGATTTCCCACACAGGTCCCACGACGTGTTAAGCGTTTGGTAACTCTCCTAAGTCGAAAGCCAAAAGGTATTGGCTCCTTTTGCCCGCGATAGGTGTTAGGGCTGACATCGGGGCGAGACAAAAGGAGAAAAGACCGGGATGGCCACGGTACTGAACGCCAAGGGCGTTCCACTTCCCTATAGCGGGTCCTCCGTAAAGTGGTATTCAGCGACGAATTCCGGCCCAACACTTTATGGCAGCACGTCCAACGACTCGATATATGGGGACGGCAGTGTCACCGTCACGATGTATGGCGGCAAGGGCGATGACATCTATTATCTGTATTCCTCGAAAAACAAGGCGGTCGAGCGGCCCGGCGAGGGTGTCGACACCATCTCGACCTGGATGAGCTATAAGCTCCCAGCGAATTTCGAGAACCTGACGGTCACGGGCGACAAACGCTATGCTTTCGGAAACGAGCTGAACAACATCATTACCGGCGGCTCCGGCCAACAGACGCTCGACGGCTTACAGGGCGATGACGTGCTCAAGGGCGGATCCGGGGCGGACATTTTCATCGTGACCCCCGGCAACGGCAGTGATCTGATCCTGGACTTTGGCGCTCAGGATACCGTCCGTGTCGGGAGCTACGGCTTCACCTCCTTCGAGGAGGTGCGCGCCAACATGGTCCAGTCGGGAGCGAACGTCCGACTCAATCTGTCCGACAACGAGTTTCTCGTCTTCGCCAACAAGACCATCGGCGAGTTTACCGCAAGTCAGTTCAAGATGGCCGTGGACAGGTCGGCTCTGGAACTCACCTTTTCGGACGAGTTCGACACGCTGGACCTGTGGAATGGCTCGAGCGGCACCTGGGACTCGAATTTCTGGTGGGGAGCCGCAAACGGCAGCTCGCTCACGAGCAACAAAGAGCTTCAATGGTATATCGATACCAACTACGCCCCGACGCGTTCCGTCAACCCGTTCAGCGTTGACGACGGTATTCTTACGATTACCGCCGCCAAGGCCCCTGCGGCGATCCGGCCCGAGATAAACAACTACCAATACACGTCAGGTTTGCTGACGACCTACGAATCCTTCGCGCAGACCTACGGCTATTTCGAAATTCGAGCCGACATGCCCGAAAAACAGGGTGTATGGCCGGCCTTCTGGCTTCTCCCGGCAGACGGCTCCTGGCCACCGGAACTGGACGTCGTGGAGATGGTCGGTCAGGATCCAAACAAGCTCATTCTGACAAGCCACTCGAACGAGACGGGGACTCAGACGACAGTGACCTCGACGGCGTATGCCGCGGATACCGAAGGGTTCCACACATATGGCGTGCTGTGGACAGAAGACGAACTCGTTTGGTATTTCGATGACGTCGAAGTTGCTCGTGCCGCAACGCCTGCCGATATGCACGAGCCGATGTATATGCTGGTCGATCTGGCGGTTGGTGGCATCGCGGGAGCGCCTGCCGACGGGCTTGCGACGCCGGCGGAAATGCAGATCGACTACATCCATGCCTATGCGTTGAACGATTGGATTATCTAGGCGTAACACCTGACGGTGGGCTCGGCACGGACGCGTTCGTCATCAGGCCTGATTTCGGGCGCGGTCATTGCCGCCTGAGACTGAACCGGGACTGATGTGAAGGCGATGTCGCATCCCCATCCACCCGAGCCGCCGCGAACGACCCTCGCGGCGGTTCTGGCTTCCTTCCGGCGAGCGTTGGCGGGAATTGCCTTGATGAGCGGCGTCGTCAATGTCCTGGCGCTGACCGGCTCGTTCTTCATGCTGCAGGTCTATGATCGCGTCATACCCGGCCGCAGCGTGCCGACGCTCGTCGGGCTTGCCGTGTTTGCCGGCACACTTTTCGTCTTTCAGGGCGTTCTCGAACTCATCCGGTCGCGTTTGCTGGTGCGCATCGGAATGGCGCTGGATGCGCGCTTGAGCGGACAGGTCTATGCCGCTCTCATGCGTTTGCCGTTGCGCACCAAGCTCGCAGGCGACGGCCTCCAATCGTTGCGTGATCTTGACCAAGTGCGATCGTTTATGTCGAGCGCCGGTCCGACCGCGCTTTTCGACCTGCCCTGGATGCCGCTCTACCTCGCAATTTGCTTCCTGTTCCATTTCTGGATCGGCATGACGGCGCTGGCCGGCGTGGTGATTCTCTTCAGCCTGACATTGCTTGCCGAAATTCGCACGAGAGAGCCCGCCAGAAAGGCAAACAGTCAAGCGGCAGCGCGCAATACGCTTGCCGAAGCGACACGTCGCAATGTCGAGGTTCTGCAGGCCATGGGCTTTGGATCACGCATCGCCGAGCGCTGGTCAGGGATCAATGCTGACTATCTCGACACCAATGCAACGGCGAGTGACCTTGCCGGGACACTCGGAACGATCTCGAAGATCCTGCGCATGATGTTGCAATCGGGTATCTTGGCGATAGGCGCTTATCTGGTCATCCATCAGGAAGCGACCGGAGGCATCATGATCGCCAGTTCGATCATGATGAGCCGGGCGCTCGCACCAATCGAACTGGCTATCGCGCACTGGAGGGGTTTCGTCACCGCCCGCCAGGCCTGGACCCGGTTGACCCAGCTTTTGGTCCTGCTTCCCGAAACTGCGATAAGTGTCTCCCTGCCTGCACCGAGATCTGCTCTTTCGGTCGAAAATATCAGTGTCACACCGCCGGGAGAGCGCCGTTTGGTCGTGCAAGACGCCACCTTTGCATTGGAAAGGGGCGTCGGCCTCGGCATTGTCGGGCCGAGCGCTTCTGGCAAGTCATCGCTCGTGCGCGCTATTGCCGGTATATGGCTCCCAGTTCGTGGAACCGTCAGGTTGGATGGCGCAACGCTCGACCAGTGGTCGCCGGAAGAGCTGGGCAACCATGTCGGCTATCTGCCGCAGGATGTGCAATTGTTCGACGGCACCATTGCCGAGAATATCGCGCGCTTCGAACCGCAAGCGCCCTCGGACAAGATACTGGCGGCTGCGCGCGTGGCTGGTGTCCATGATCTCGTCATCCACCTGCCGGAAGGCTACGAGACGCGGATCGGCGAGGCCGGGTCGGCACTTTCGGCTGGCCAGAGACAGCGGATTGCGCTTGCACGGGCTCTCTACGGTGACCCGTTTCTTGTTATTC
The DNA here is from genome assembly GCF_003952585.1 of Mesorhizobium sp. M6A.T.Cr.TU.016.01.1.1. Classification (NCBI taxonomy): domain Bacteria; kingdom Pseudomonadati; phylum Pseudomonadota; class Alphaproteobacteria; order Hyphomicrobiales; family Phyllobacteriaceae; genus Mesorhizobium; species Mesorhizobium sp. M6A.T.Cr.TU.016.01.1.1. Next base: position 276,858 of record NZ_CP034452.1, on the reverse strand, counting down.
TCGACGAGCCTAACTCCAACCTCGATGCGGAAGGCGAGGCCGCGTTGACGGAAGCAATTCAAAGTGTCCGCGCTCGAGGCGGCGTTGCCATCGTGGTCGCACACCGGCCGAGCGCGCTGGCAAGCCTGGATCAGGTTCTTGTGATGGCGAACGCCCGCATCGTGGCCTTTGGCCCGACGAATGAGATCTTGAACAAGATAACTCGCCCAGCAGGCGTTCCCTTGAAGGTCGTTTCCGGGCTTGAAGAGACGGCATCCTGATGGCGCAACGCACGATATTCGCGGCGGATCGCACTATTCGACGCTATCTGCTTGGCGGTGTCGCAACCTGCATCCTGCTGGTCGGCGGGGCGGGGAGTTTGGCTGCGGTCACCACGCTCTCCGGAGCCGTTATCGCTTCGGGAAAATTGGTCGTCGATTCCAGCGTCAAGAAAGTCCAGCATCCAACTGGTGGCGTGGTCGGTCAAATCTTCGTCCGGGAAGGCGATGCCGTGCAATCGGGCAAGGTTTTGATCCGCCTCGATGAGACGATCACTCGGGCCAATTTGGCAATCGTTACCAAGAGCTTGGACGAATTCGAAGCGCGACTGGCTCGCCTTGAGGCCGAACGCGACGGCAAAGGAAGCATCACCTTTCCAGCTTCGCTTGTGTCACGGCAGGATGCCCCTGAGGTTGGTCGGGCGATGGCCGGCGAGCAATCTCTATTCGAATTTCGCCGACAGGCACGCGCCGGTCAGAAGGCCCAGTTGGAAGAGCGCATTGCGCAGCTTGCCGAAGAAGTTTCCGGCCTGACCGAGCAAAGAGATGCCAAGAGCCAGGAAATCAAGTTGATCGGGTTTGAGCTCGAAGGCATGCGCGGACTTTGGCAACGCAAGCTGGTTTCAATTGATCGCATAACTGCGCTTGAACGCGATGCCGTGCGGCTTAAAGGTGAGCACGGGCAACTGACTGCGGCCATAGCGCAATCGAAGGGTCGTACGTCGGAGATCCGTTTGCAGATCATTCAGATCGACCAGGATTTGCGCAGCGAGGTGGCGACCGAACTGCGTGACGTCCAGGCAAGGATCTCTGAATTCGTCGAGCGCAAGGTCTCGGCTGAAGATCAGCTCAAGCGTATCGATGTTCGCAGTCCGCAGACCGGCGTCGTTCATCAACTCGGCGTGCACACGGTCGGTGGTGTGATTTCTCCGGGAGAACTCATCATGCTGATAGTCCCGGTGACCGACGACCTGACTGTCGAGGCGCACGTGGCACCCCAAGATATCGATCAATTGACGCCAGGGCAAAGCGCGACCTTGCGGCTGTCGGCATTCAATCAGCAAACAACACCGGAGCTGAACGGTGTCGTGGGCAAGATTTCCGCCGACCTGAATTTCGATGAGAAAACAGGCGCCGGCTTTTACACCGTGCACATTGTTTTGCCGCGCACAGAGCTTACCAGGCTCAAGGGCCTGACCTTGGCACCTGGAATGCCCGTCGAGGTGTTCTTTTCGACCGGCAGCCGCACCATGCTGTCCTATCTCGTGAAACCTTTGGCGGACCAAGTCCAACGGGCATTCAGGGAAGAGTAGGCTGGGTGTCTGGGCGAGCCGACGAGCTAAATTCCGGAACAAGGGCGCGATTTTGCCGTTTCGCCTGAAACTGGAAGCGATCCCACATGTCCGAGTTGACGAATGAAGAGATCGAGGGGCGGCTGAATGCCCAGCGGGAGACTTTGTCGCTAGTCGTCGCGCTGCTTGCCGGCCTCGACGCCAGTTCCGAGCGAATATGGGCAGAACTGGAGGCCCGTTTTCAATTCCAGAATAATCAGGAAGATCCCGGCGCCTTGCCAAGCGGTGCATTCGCCATTGAGAGCGCGATGATGCGGGAGTTCAAGCTGATCGCGGACGAAGCGCGGGCACGCAAGGCGGAATGGAACGACCCGGACAAGCCACCCATAAGAGGGGCTAGCTGAAAATCGCGAGCCCAGCGAGTGCGATGCTGCACCATGGCCAAAGCGCATCGTGTCATCGGGTCTTGTTTAAAACACGAAAACGGGCCTGACCTATGGCAAATCACGGCACGACCCTTCCGACGGTTCTTATTACCGGTAGCAGCGGCTTCCTCGGGCAGGCGATTGCGCGAGGCTTGATTGACCGCTACCGCATCATCGGCCTCGATGTAGCAATGCCGAAACATCCCCCCGCCAACATGGGAACGATCGAGATCGATCTCACCTCCGACGAGGGCGTGGGGAGGGCTGTGGAGGCGGCACGGGTGCGCAGCGGTGGCCGCATCGCCTCGGTCATCCATCTTGCTGCCTATTACGACACGACCGGCAAGGACAATCCGAAATATGACGCCGTCACCGTGCAGGGCACGCGCCGGCTCCTGAATGCGCTGACGGCGATCAAGACCGAGCAGTTCGTGTTTTCCAGCACGCTTCTCGTTCATGCGCCAAGTCCGGGGAAGGGCACGAAAATAGATGAAGACTCGCCGCTCGACCCGGCCTGGGCCTACCCCCAATCGAAAGCCGAAACCGAGGCGCTGATCTCGAGGGAGCGCGGCGAAATCAAAACGGTGATCCTGCGGTTCGCCGGCGTCTATGACGAAGACTGCCGGGCGGCCTTCGTTGCCCAGCAGATCGCTCGCATCTTCGAGCGCTTGCCGACCGCCTATTTGTTCGCCGGCGATATCACCGCCGGCCAGCCCTATCTGCATAAGGACGATCTCGTCGATGCGGTGGTGCGCACCGTCGACCGGCGCGCCGAACTTCCAGTCGAGACCGTGCTTCTGATCGGCGAAGAAGACACACCCTCATACGAGGAGATGCAGAAGCGCATCGGCCGGCTCATCCATGGCGAGGACTGGCGAACCTTGGCGCTGCCGAAGGAGCTGACGAAGCTGGGCGCCTGGTTGCAGACGGAGGTGCTCGATCAGGACACCGACATCAAGCCGTGGATGATCGAGAACTCGGACGATCACTACGAGATCGATATCTCGCGGGCCGAGGCTCTGCTGGGTTGGGCACCACGACACAGCCTGCTGGACACACTGCCGGAGATGATCCGGCGGCTGAAACAGGACCCAACGGATTGGTACGCGGCCAACAAGCTCAATCCGCCCGTTGTCGCGGCTTCGGATCCCGAGATCGAGCAGGCGGAAAGGCGCCTCAAGGGACCGCTCGAGCGAAGCAAGAAAGACGTCGAGGCGGCCACAAAACGGCATCGGTTCAGAACGCTCTGGGCGCCGATGACCAACGCTGCGCTCGGACTGTGGCTGGTCACGTCGCCGATGACGGTTGGCCTGTTCGATCCCGTCGCAGCCGCAATACCTCCCGCTCTGGGACATGCTATTGCGGAGCCCGAATTCCGCAACGCCGGTCTCGGTGTTAGCGAAATCGTTTCCGGCCTGCTCGTGACGGTCTTTGCGTTGCTGGGCATGCTCCAACGCTGGCGCTGGGTGCAGTGGATCACGGCGTCGCTCGGTCTTTGGGTGATGCTTGCGCCGTTGCTGTTCTGGACGACCAGCCCTGCCGCCTATGCTGTCGACACGCTTGTCGGCATGCTGATCGTCGCCTTCGCGGTGATGATCCCGCCGACCCCAGGTATCAGCCGTCGCGCGCTGGCGGCCGACGACGACCGCCCGCTGGGCTGGACCTATTCGCCATCCACCTTCACGCAGCGGATCCCCATCGTGGCGCTGGCCTTCGTCGGCCTATTCGTTTCGCGTTATCTCGCCGCCTACCAGATGGGCCACATAGATGGGCTATGGGATCCGTTCTTCGGCCCCGGCGGCGCACCGGTGCGCAACGGCAGCGAAGCGGTGGTGACGTCATGGGTCTCGCAAGGTTTTCCAATAGCCGATGCAGGGCTCGGCGCCTTCGCCTATTGCCTCGATATCCTGGCCGGCGCGATCGGCGACCGCCGGCGCTGGCGCACCATGCCGTGGATGGTGCTCCTCTTCGGCTTGCTGATCGTTCCGCTCGGCGTGGTCAGCGTCTCCTTCATCATCATCCAGCCACCGCTGATTGGTGCGCTGTGCACGCTCTGCATCCTCCAGGCCGCCGTCACGGTGGTGCTGATCCCCTACTCGGTCGATGAGGTGCTGGCGACCATCCAGTATCTCTGGGGCGCCACGAGGGCGGGCGAGCCGTTCTGGCGTACCTTCTGGAGGGGCGGACCTGCGCTGTCGGAGAACCAGACGCCTGACACCGACCTAGACCGTCCAGCTTCCGCGTTGCTGAAGGAATTTGTCACCGGCGGCGTGAACTTCCCGTGGACGCTGGTTGCGAGCACGCTGCTCGGCGCCTTGCTGATGACAACGCCATTGATCTTTGGCACGCAACCGCCGCTCTATTTCAGCGATCACGTCGTCGGCTGTCTCATTATCATGGTCGCAGTCACGGCCATGGCCGAAATTGTCCGGCCGCTGCGCTTCCTCAATGTAGTGCTTGGTGCATGGATCGCGGTGTCACCCTTCGTGTTTGCCGGCGGTGGAACCATCGCGATCGCGGCGGACGTTGTGATCGGTCTGGCGCTGATCGTGCTCAGCTTGCCGCGCGGCACGCGCAGCGACCAACATTATGGCGGTTGGGATCGAGCGATTGTGTGAGCAATTCGACTTCAGCACCTGGCGATCTGAGCCGATATCGTCACGGGTGCAGTGACCAGGTCCGTCACGACGAGGCTTTGACCCCGAGCTTGCGGGCCTTATCTTCGAAGTCATCTTTGATGTCCTCGATTGTCGGCAGATGCAGGCGCCGCAGCTGAGAGTGCACCTTCTTGGCGGCGTCGGAGCTCAGGTCGCGTTTGAAATTGACGACGACCTGCTGAGCGGAGTCGTAATTGCGATAGCGCTCGATCTCGGCCTTGGTCGCCTGCTGCACGTGCTCCAAGGTTTTGCGATCGGCATCGGATTTTCCACCCGGTTTCGCTCGCATGACCGGATTGAAGGCCTTGCTGATGACGAATTCGGCCAGTTCCTGCTGGGCGTTAGCCATGATCATTTCTCCCTCGAAATTGGCTGTTTGGCCTTAACCCACGCGGAAATTGAAAGTTCCCTCAGGGACGGTTTTGTCGCGGCCGGGCGCTACATTAATCGCAGGCTTGGAAGCGCTTGGTTCAGCCGATATCTGGTGGCTGTTAGTCCGCAGCAGGTTGGATGGAACCAAGCTGCAAATCTGCCGTTGGCCTCATCAACGAAACACGTGCAGAAGGCGAGACGCACTACGCAAGGTTTCGCGCAACCAAAATCCGGGAGCCGGAGTATGACCAACATGCCAGACGAAACAATTGGCGGAGATCGGATAGGCTCAAGCACAGACAATACCGAGCACGCCGATGAGCGCAGTCCCGATGGTCATCAGGGCAGAAAGGACAAGCGACAAGATCAAGCCGCCGAGCGGGACAACAACCGTCCGCAAGAGGATCCGGCAGAAGGTTCGCGCGACACGGTGGAGCACGAACTGGACAGACAGAAACAATCGGAGGCACCTCGCGGCGAGGTGAAGCGCGCGCGTGACGATCTGCAGCAGCAGGTCGAGGAAGAGATCGAGCTGCCTCAACGAGGCTCTGCCTGACGGCGCCGATCTAGATTTGTTCGCCGAGCAGGATTCTCGCATCCTTGGCCGCGACGATGAACGCCTGGCGCGCGACCCTCGGCGGCTTTTCGCCGCGAATAACGGCAAGGCAGGCTTCGATTGCAGCGAGTCGCGTCTTGGAGGCCGGCGCCGGCCAGTCCCTCAGCAGCACTTCAGCCGCGTCGGAGACCGACAAAACAACCCTGTCGCGATCGATCCGGCCAGGTTGAACAACAATCGGCTTTCTGAAACGTCTCGTACGCACGACACTCTCCAAAGTGGCAATATGTTAGCCGCGTCTGATCTTCTTGGCCACCTCAAATGTTGATTGCTGTCGGACTTGCTGCTGCCCTGTCCATGCGAGGCTTTGCGACCTCACCACGCCGCGCAGTTTGGCGTAATACAAGGTCACCCCGCGAAGGTGATCTCCCAGCCATATTGTCGGCTGGATTTGGCTATCAGTTGCCAGCTTAGGAGCAGACCCGACGCTGTGCTTCAAGGGGGCCAGGCAGTGTTATGAAATCATTGACTGCAATTGGGGGCTGCTTGGCTCTGTTCGTGTCGGCATGTACCTCATCCGATGAACAACAACTGGGTATCTCGAGCCCGCCGGTGAAATTGGCGGAGCCGCGGGTCGTGATCGAGGCCGACCCTGCGCCTCCGTTCACATATTGGGCACCGGAAGGCTCCACGATACGCAACCATCCGCGAAATCCCGCGATTTGGGTCGCGCAAGTCGCCGGCCAGCCGCAGCGATACTATTACGGAGATCAGTGTCAGGCGTCCCGTTACCAGCATCTTCTGGGTCGACCGCTCACTGAAATGCCGGATCCGCCGAAGGAAGCTGTCTGGCGCACCCACTGCTCGACATGCGCCCGCACCTCCGATCTCGGCTGGGCCCGGATGAACATCAGCTACGATGAGGACACTCGGATAATTGTCGAGATTGCCTGCGGGTGACCGACGATCTTTAGCTTGCCCATCGTCGCGTCGCGTTGGGGAAGACAGGCTTAAGCCATGAGCTGCTCGATGATCTATTTCACGGCCGACACACATTTCAGCGATCCCCGCATATTGCGTATCGATCGTCGCCCGTTCGGCTCGCTGGCAGAACACGATCGAACGCTGATCTCGCTCTGGAACGAAATCGTCAGCCCGGACGACGAGATCTGGCATCTCGGCGATTTCGCGAAGGGATCGGCCGAATTCGTTTCATCGCTCCTGTCGTCTCTTCATGGCCGGAAGCACTTGATCATAGGCAACAACGATGGCGCAGCGACTATCGGCGCCGCAGGTTGGGCCAGCACACAACATTATAAGGAGCTGACGATAGACGGCAGGTTGCTGATCCTTTGCCACTATCCTTTTCGCACCTGGAATCAGATCGGCAAGAAATCGATCGATCTGCATGGCCATTCCCACGGCAAATTGACCCCGGTTACACGCCAGTACGACGCCGGCGTCGACAGCTGGGATTTTCGACCGGTCACCCTTTCCGTCATCCTTGCCCGCAGGCGTCGGCGAACGGCCCGCCGCGATATTCAACGCAAGTGATCAAAAACGCGGATCATCCGGCTGTTGCTTACATGTTGGTATTCATTGTCCCCGAGTGAGGAATGCTTCCGGCGGCTAGATTTGCTGCGAACTCCGCATGCAGTTCATCTTCGTGTCCGAGATAACGAGGAGAAAAGTGCATCGGCACAGCATGTTCAACACCCGCAAGCCGGGCGATAGTGCCGGCTTCGGCCGCCGTGAGGTGCCGCTTCGCGGCGGCCAGCCGCCGATCTTCCTGCAGGAAGCCCGCTTCGATAAACAGTTGGTTCGCGCCGTGCGCAAGCGCAACGACACGCGCGAGATTTGCCTCGTTGAATGCGAGATCGGTCGCATAGACAATCCTCTGTCCGGGACCGGTTCTCAGGGCTCCGGCACCGAGGAGTTCGCCGACCGAGATATGCCGATCCGCGGTCGGGGCGAGTATCGTTTCGGGATCAGCTCCGCGCCGGACCGCACGCTTGGCTTCGTTCAACCAAGCTCCGACAGGCAAACCCAACGCTTCCAGTTGTGGTTTTTGCACATTGACCTGGATCTTTTCCTGAAACGCGAATGCAAGGCACGGAACGCCGTGGTCGAGCATTGCTGCTTCGACACGGAAATCGGGATCATCGAGCAGGATATTTCCCTCAGCTGGGGTTGAGGCCGTATCCTGCCGTGCGAAGCCCGATCGCGCCCGAAAGAGGCGGGAATGACGAAATCCGGCCGGCGTCCAGTCGCAGGCCGCTATCATGAAGTCGTGGGACTGTTCGTCGAGGAGATTCCACGTGTATGCGTTGAGCTTGGCTTGCACGGCCTCGGTCAACCCAGGCGGGCCGAAGAAATGCACTGTTCTATTCCTGTATAGAAATAACCGCAGGAGCCGATCGAAGCCGGCGAAGTGATCCATGTGCATGTGTGATACGAATACGTGGCTGACGCGCAGGATTTCGCGCGGCGAAAGTGGCGACAGATCACCAATGTCGAAGAGCATCGCCCGGTTGCCGAATCGGAAGTCCAGAAGAAGCCCCGCATCCGAGAAGGGATCGTTGACCAGGCGCGGCTGAACCAGCAACGTCACGGAATTCACCCGATACCGTTTTCGAATTTCGCCACTAGGCGCTCACCTTCAGACACGACCTGAACCTGAGGTCTATCCTCTCTAATCGTGCGCTCTGGGTAGCGGTTCCCATGGATATCGTTCGAAATGATGCAGAAGGCGGCGAGCCGGCCAAATCAGACTGAACGTTTTTGCCACCTTCTGCGTTGTCTCGGTTCGGAGCGAGGAGCAGACCGCAACGCGGGCAACCCGCGGTCACAACGAGGTAGCACCAAGAACGAGCGACATGACCGAGCACAAAGGCACTCAGCCGAGCGAGGCAAAGGGGACGGTGATCGCATTCTCAGCGCCGGGCTGCGAGCCCCTCTACGCTCACGAACGGGAAGCCGTGGCTGCCGTTGCCCGCACGATTGCGACCCTCAAGGGATTTGCCTTCCGGCGGGGCCTAGGCAACAGCATCGGCAATGGCGGCGGCTTGTATTTCGTGCCCGACGACAGCTTGCTTGTCACCGATGCGGCACGGCTGGGTATCGGCGGACCGCAAGACCTCTTCGGCGGCGTGGTGCCTTGGCGTTTCGCAATGACCAAGGCCATAACCCATGAACTGGTGGACGGCTTGGCCGAACGACCGAAAGAATGGTCAACCGGCTTCGGCAGAACTGTCAGCGCAGCAGTATTGCCTGGCTACACGGTGTTTTCGCGGCACGATGCGCTGCGGGCGGCCGAACGTCTGCTGAGGCTCGGGGTTGCCCGGCTTAAGCCGCCGCTTTCCTCGCGAGGCCAAGACCAACACATTGTTCTGACGGTTGCTGACGTCGAGAGGCTGCTTGAGCGGTACCGCTCCTCCGACTTGGACGAGTGCGGTCTGGTGCTCGAAGCGGACCTCCGCGACATCGTCACGCTGAGCGTCGGCAGAACGGAAATCGATGAGATCATTGTCGCCTATTACGGCACTCAAAGGACGACCACCGATAATGCGGGACAATCCGTTTATGGCGGATCCGATCTCATTGTAGTGCGCGGCGGATGGGAAGCGCTCGAAGACCTTCAGCTTCCTCGCGCACTGGCTTTGGCAACGGTGCAGGCGAGGGCCTATGACACGGCGATGGCTGACTATCCTGGATTTTTCGCCTCGCGGCGCAACTACGATATCGGCCAGGGCGTCGATTCGTCGGGCATCTGGCGATCCGGTGTGCTCGAAGCCAGCTGGCGCATTGGCGGCGGCAGTACTGCCGAGCTTGCAGCAATAAAGATCATGAAGCAGGACCCGGACATCCAACTCGTCCGTGCGTCCGCAGTTAAGGAGTTCGGCAACAACAGCCGGCCACCGGTGAACGCGGACGTTCACTTTCACGGAGAAGATCCCGATGAGGGCCCCCTCACGCGCTATACTGTCATCACGCAAGCGATCCGGGAGCCGGCCAATTGCGCCGGCTCATGAGTGTCAAATTAGATCGCAAAACGCTTAAATCAGGGAACATCCATGGGCGGCTTGAGTTGTTCGGGATAACCCGTGAAGCCAATTCGAAAGGAGGAAAAAGTGATCGAGGTTATTTCTGCTCCTGAGAACGTCGCCGCATTTCGCGTTGCCGGTACCGTGACCGCGCAGGACTACGACAAAGTCATCCCGGCCATCGAGGAGAAGCTGAGCGAACATGAGGAGATCGGCGTCCTGGCGGACCTTACGGATTTGGAGGACATGACGGGCGACGCTTTGCGCCGCGATCTGCAGTACGGCTTGAGCAAACTTGGCGAATTCCACCGCTTCCAGCGTGCCGCAGTGGTGTCCGAAAAACAGTGGATTAAGGCAGCTACGGAGATGACGGGCGCGCTTTTCCCGCAGATCGAGGCGAGGGTGTTCCCGAAGGACGAAAAGGCCCAGGCTCTGGAGTGGGTAGCAGGTGTCCAATAGCAGCATCTAGCTGATCTTCAGACCGCCTTAGGGAGTCGCCATGCCAACCACCTACAACAAGCGGCAGGATTCGGAAGGCCTGTGGGAAGTCTATGACGGCGAGAGCGAGGAAGCCGTCATAGTTGACGGCATGCCGCTTTCCGGGCTGGATGAAGTTGAAGCCAACGAAGCCATTAGAAGGCTCAAGCGGGGCGAATTGACGTCCGACAATATTCCCCCGACGGCTCAGTCCGGGTGGCCTCCGGCTAAAGACGGCATATAATGGGTTCAGGTGTCTTGATCCCTCCGTCGTCTTCGAACAGAGAGCGGACCGATTCAGTGTTGCAAAATCGCGAACCGCGTAAGCCGTTGTCCAGAACCGCACTGGCAGCAATCGCACTTATCTGCGCGCTAATTCTTGCTGCGTTTTTCATAGGCTTTGAATATTCGGCTCCTAATGCAGGCGCGCTCGTTATTCCCGGAGGATCGCAACAATCGCCGTAATGCCCCCATCGCTGTACGTTGCTTGCCGAGTTCGTCGGGCCAGCACGAGCGAGGTTGCAGGGACCACATTTCCAGTGCATTCTCGCCATCGTCCATGACCAAGCAGTATCTCAACCATCAGTTGGAGTGCCCTTATTGCCTGACAATAAGGCTGAGGATTCCGGCCGACGCCGGTCCTGACGACCGGATCTTTTGCGACGACTGTGGCGAGTTCCTGGGAACCTGGGACGATCTGCTTACCGATTTTGAGAGGCAGGGCGGGCAGGATGGGGTATTCCGTCTCGACAAGGGCCGCATCAGGCGGATCGATTGAGCCGCAAGCGAGGCAACCATCGCCTCGGCGGCCTCTGCTCACCAGCGTAACGCTTGCAGCGCCTGACCATGCGACGCGAGTCGCCGGAAAATTTCTGGCGATGCTGAATTGATGTGGAACTTGTTGCTGGCCGGTGGGGTTATCGGACGCCTTCACGTTTAGGAAGGCTAGCTCCAACCCCAGCGGGAGAAGACCATGGCCACTGCGAAGAAATCCACGAAAGCGACAACCAAGGGTCTTGAGGACCTGTTCCTCGACGGGCTCAAAGATCTTTACTATGCCGAAAAGAAGATACTAAGGGCCCTGCCGAAAATGGCGAAAGGTGCTGAGTCGGAAAAGGTGACTGCCGCCTTCGAAAAACATCGCATGGAAACGGAAGGTCACGTCGACCGCCTCGAGGAAGTGTTCGAGAAATTCGGCAAGGCAGCACGCGGCAAGACCTGCCCGGCGATCGACGGCATCATTGAAGAGGGCTCCGAGATCCTCGAAGACTATGAAGGTGCTCCTGCGCTCGACGCCGGACTGGTCGCAGCGGCGCAAGCCGTCGAGCATTACGAGATCGCCCGGTACGGCACTCTGATCGCCTGGGCAGAACAGATGGGAAAGGCCGACGTTGCCGCCCTTCTCAAAGCGACGCTCAAGGAAGAGGTCGCAACGGACGAAGCGCTGACGGGTCTAGGCGAGGGGGGTGTCAACCAACGCGCTCTTCAAGCGGCCGCATAATTGCTTGTGCCACCGGGTTGCGGAGCCCCGGCAGGGATCGCCAGGGCTCCGCTCCGAAGAGGCGGGTATCGGGCTTGCCATCCGGAATTCTTGAACCGGCCTGACTGACCGTCAGTTGCAGGAAAGGCACTGCGCAGTTGTCAGGCGGAGAGAGCAGGATCATGGATCCCGTGTTGTGGATAGCTTTCCTGGGGACCGTAATCTCGATGCAGGCCCCGCCCGGCCCCGACAGCATGCTTGTGACAGCACGCGGAATTGCTCACGGACGAAGTACGGCGTTTTTCACGGTGCTGGGCATGACCGTCGGAGCGGGGCTTGTTCAATTGCCTCTCCTCGCGTTAGGCGTGTCTTCATTGGTTGGGGCGTCGCCCCTCGCATTCAGTCTGCTCCGATGGTCCGGCGCCGCTTACCTGTGTTGGCTCGGAATAAGCCTATTGCTCTCGTCAGCCACGGAAGTTGCCATCGAAGAGCATAGAAATCTTGGTCCGCTAGCGGCTGCACGAGAAGGAATGATCGCCAACCTCATAAATCCCTGGCCAATGATGTTCATGGTTGCGTTCCTGCCGCAATTCGTTGACCCGGCTCGAGGATCGGTGACGCTGCAATTGCTGTTGCTGGGTGGGACACAGAAAATCACAGGTGTATTGGTGCTGGGCGCGTACGCGCTCGCGTCCGGTGCGGTTGGCGAGTGGATCCTGAAGCAGCCAAAGATACGGCTCTGGCAGCAGCGCATCGCCGGCTGTTTTATCATTGGCCTGGGCATTCGCATGGCCGTGAGTGGCGGAGCGACCCGTTAAACTAGCCGACCCCGCGGCTATCGTATCCCTCTTGCCTTCACAGTCGCTAACCAAAAGGCGGGCGATTGCCCGCCTTCCCATGGTTCAGTTCTTCGACTCGCCGCCGAGCTTTTTGACATTGCTGCAGAATTCAGGGTGGGTGTTGGCGGCGTTGGGGTTTGCCATCTCCTCATCGCAGACTTTTGTCATTGCCATGCGGTCCTCGTCCGTCAGCGCTTTCCACGCCGTCGTGAACGCGTCGTCCGACCGCAGAGTCTTCATGCTGGAGTCCGTGTAGAACGGCTCCATCTTTGCAGGGTCATCCAAGGCAGACGTGCCTGTGTCGGCGCCTGCCGCGAGAGAAACGCCGCTTACCAAAGAAAGCGCCATCGCGCCTAAACAGATCATCTTGTAGTTCATGGCAAGACCCTTTCCGTTGTTTAAAGGTCGCTAATGCAACCGCCTGCTGGCAAACGGCGTGTTTCAGAAAAGGTTCCTATCCCACCTGCTGGCAGGCCGCCCGATCGGCGCTTTCTACAATCAGCGAGGCGTCCTGTGCATCCGGCTCTGCCCGCCACCATTAATGCGGCATGCCTGCCAACGGAACAAAGCGCCTGCTTGACTGTTCGATTCCAAACACGAGAGCCGTCCGATGATCGCCTGCTGCAGCTTGTTGCCATAGAGGATGATTAATCCGATGGATGTCTCCATTGGCCTCCACGTCACGCCAGCGGCAGTGCGTGCCCAATGAGCGAACTGGCTCGCAAGGACCCCGGCCGAAAAAAGCCGCGACGGGAGGGTAGCGGCATCGGCCGGGCCCTTGGGCTCGGGCTGATCACCGGCGCGGCCGACGACGACTGCTCGGCCATCGGAACCTACGCCAGTGCCGGGGCCAGGTTCGGTCCCGACCTGCTCTGGACCGCGCCACTTACCCTGCCGATGATGTACACTGTCGTGTATCTCTCATCGAAGCTGGGCCAGGTCTCCGGACGCGGGCTCTTCCAGGTCATTTCCGACTTTTACCCGCGATGGCTCTTGTGGTCGGTGTTGGTGGGCGTGCTGATCGGCAACACCATCGAGGCTGCCGCGGATCTCGGGGCGATGTCTGCGGCTCTCAATCTGTTCGTCCCGCTGCCGGTTCCGTTGATCGTGGTTGGCGTCGCCGCCATTATTTTCGCTCTGCAGGTTTTCGGCTCCTACAAACTGATCCGAAACGCCTTCCGGTGGCTGGCGCTGACGCTGCTTGCCTATGTGGTTTCCGCCGTCCTCGCGAAACCGGACGCATTGTCTGTTCTGTACGGCACTCTGATCCCAAAAATCGAGTTCAGCCGTGAGTACCTGTCCATCCTCGTTGCCATCATCGGCACGACGCTCTCGGCATATCTCTATACCTGGCAGTCCAACCAGGAGGTCGAGGAAGAGATTGCAGAGGGCAGGACGACTCTCAAAGAGCGGAAGGGAGCGACGGAAGGCGAACTTCGCCGGTCTCGCCGCGACATCTTGATCGGTATGACGTTTTCCAATTTGATCATGTATTTCATCATTCTTTCGACGGGATCAACCCTCTATGAGGCAGGTCAGACCCAGATTGAGACAGCCGCCCAGGCAGCCGAAGCGCTGCGGCCGCTTGCCGGTGATGCGGCAGGAATTGTCTTCGCAGCCGGCGTGATCGGCGTCGGCTTTCTGGCCGTTCCAGTCATGACGACCGGCGCCGCCTTTGATCTTGCGCAGGCGATGGGTTGGAAGCACGGCATGAACGACAAACCTCGCCAGGCTCCCAAATTCTACATCGCGACCGGAGTGATCACACTGTTGGCGGTGGGGCTCAATTTCATCGGCTTCAACCCGATGAAAGCCCTGGTCTGGTCCGGTATTGTGCAGGGTTTTTCTACTCCGCCTCTGCTGCTGCTGATCCTCATCATGACCAACAACCGCAAGATCATGGGCGACAAGGTGAACAGCCCCGGCACAAACGTCCTTGGCGGCGTGACGACATTGGCGACCTTTGCTGCGTCAGTCGGGCTAGTGGCGACCTGGTTCATCTAGCGATACGCTGGCATCGCGCGATCTGTTGAAGAAGCGCTCGACCAAGTTTCGCAATCAGCAAACCCAACGGCTGAAGCAGATCGGCTGGGCGCAGCGCAACTCGCGCTGCTCTCGCCCGTTAGCTTTTTTCAGTCGACATCCTTCGCACAGGAGCCCGCCATGCTTATCGAGCACCAGAGCAAGCGGCCGAACATCGATCCAACCGCCTATGTGGCTCCGACAGCGGTGATCTGCGGAGACGTGGCGATCGGTCCACACACGCACGTCTCGTTCGGGGCGGTGATCGAGGCGCATGGCGCGCCGGTACGGATCGGCGCCCAGTGCGTCGTCCGCGAGAACCTCAACATCCGCAGCACGAGCCGGAACGCCGTCGAGATCGGCGATAATGTCCTGATCGGGCCGCTCTGTTCACTCAAGGGCTGTATCGTCGCGGACGAGTGCTTCCTGGCAACGGGCGTCAAAATCTATCAGGGCTCGGTCATTGGGCGACGCACAGAGGTTCGCATCGACGGCGTGGTCCACGTGCACAGCGTCCTGCCGCCGAACTCGCTCGTCCCGATCAAATGGGTGGCGGTCGGCGATCCCGCTGAGATGTTCCCGCCCGACAAGCACGAGAAGATCGACGCCGTCCTCGCCAAGATGAACTTTGCCGAAGAGGTCTACGGGCTGCAGCGACAGTCCGGCATCGGCGTCGACATGGACATGAAGAAGGTCACCCAGCGCGAGGCGAGCGGGCTCGCCGATCATCGCGACGACCGGGAGCTATAGCCAGGAGCAAGGATCACGACGGAGCTTCCGCCGTTCCTTCACCTCGGCTCCGCCGCCCTGCCAGCAACGGCAACAGCCCGGCCAGCGCCGATCCAGACGATCGAGGAAAGGAGTCTGAATATGCGCCCAGCGACCCGTCAACGATTTCGCCTCTCCGGCGGCACGGAGTTGTCCTTTATCACGGCCGGTGACGCGTCGACGCCGGCGGTGCTGCTCCTGCACGGCTTTCCGGGCTCGGCAGGCTATTTTCGTGGGGTCCTCCCCAACTGTCGCAGGCCGCATACGTGATCGCCGCGGATCTACCTGGCTTCGGCGAAGGCGAAAGTGCAGGCGAGCGTGAGTGCCGCTACCCCCTAGATCTTTGTGATGTCGAAGTGATCGGCGTCCGTCTCGCCTACGAAGACCTGGGCGATGGCCCGGCGATATTGTTCATCGATGGCTTCGACGACGTGGCTCGACATTCGACCGCACGATGTGGCTCGCGCGATAGGCGGCGGTTTACTGACGAGAGCGATGCATCGGAGCCGGTGAATGGAACATCTGCCGACAATTGCCGTTGATATGCTCATCAGGCGAAAGGGCTGCATATGTCAAAACTTCAGGCGGCAACTCCAGAGGATTTGCAACGGCTCAAGCTCGAGGCGTCGGCCTATTTTGGCCCGAAAATGCTCAAAGAAGCATTATTGCGGCTTTGCCAGGCTTGCGGAAGCGATACCCTTGATCGGTTCGAGAAAACAATGATCGATCAGATCGAGGCAATGCAAGATGATGATAAAGCCAACTTCGAAACACTGAAGGAATTTGCTATCGAACAGCTTTATGCCTGTGTTCGAGAAGTCAAGTCTTCACCTGACATGAAACAGCCACTGGAGGAAGCAGAAACCCGACGGACATCTGGTCGGTCGCAAAAGCCGGAAACCCTGGAAGACCAGCTGCAGGCCGGCCTCGAGGATTCTTTCCCCGCAAGCGACCCGCCTGCTGTGGTGTCTACAGCGATCCCCGGCGGATCGAAGAAGCTGGTCGGGACTGACGAAGTCCTGAAAAAGCAGCGAGAGGAGGCGGCTAAGAACAACAGCCGCTCATAGACAGTCGGTCCTAGTGACGGATGCTTTCGCCCACTTGGTTCTACGGCTCCAGTCAAGCATGCGAACAGACGGCCAGCATGCACCGGCGTCAGAGCTTGACGGCCGCCTCCCGCGCCCACAGCCGCAACTTCCGGCAGGCTTGGACGAACTTCTCAGCCGTCTTGTTTGATTCCAGCCTTATCAGCCCTTCATCCGCATCCGCATCGACGCCTGCCTTGGCCAGCAGCGCCTCGGCTCCCGACGTGAAACCGATGAATTTGCAATGAGCGAACGCATCGGAAACGAAGTCCTTTGCGGCGGCTTCCTTGGCCAGCAGTTCGGCGCCCGGCTCCGAGAGCATAAGCACGACCGCGTCGAACAGGACCGACGGACCGCCGTCGATCATGTGTCTCGCTTCGATCTGCGTGCCATCGGCCGCATCTACGCCGCCGACCTTTGCGGCGACGACCTCCATCACCGCGCCTTCCTTTTCGACCGCGGTTCGGAGTTGCTCGAACAGCGCAGCATCCACGCCGTCGCTGACCAGCACGCCGACCTTACGGCCTCCGAAGCTCTCCGGCCCGTTATTGATGATGCTGAGCGCCGGCGAGGGCTCCAGGTCGTCTCGCGGCGGCACCGCAGCGTCCGCCGGACTTGGCATCTTTCGAATGCCAAGCTTGTCGGCAACGGTGGCCGCCAGCGCCTCGTCGATGTTCAGCAGATGGGAAACCATTCGCTCGCGGATTGCCGGTGTCTGGACCTTGCTCAATTCGAATGTCAAAGCCATGACGATGTGGCGTTGTTCCGGAGGCGTCTGGCTGTTGAAGAACAGCCGCGCCTGGCTGTAGTGGTCGGCGAAGCTTTCCGCCCGCAGCCGCACTTTCTGGCCCTGCTCGGCATCGGCAAAGGAACGGTAGCCGCGCTGGGGATCCTCGCGCGGACCCATGCCCCACGAATTTGGCTCATAATTTGCACGGCCTACCGGATTGCGCATAGCCATGTGTCCGTCCTGCTGAAAATGAGCAAACGGGCACTTCGGTGCGTTGATTGGAAGGTGGGTAAAATTCGGGCTGCCGAGCCGCTTCAGCTGGGTGTCGAGATAGGAAAAGTTGCGTCCCTGCAGCAGCGGGTCATTGGAAAAATCAATGCCGGGCGGCACGTTTTGCGTCATGAACGCCACTTGTTCGGTCTCGGCGAAGAAATTGTCGGGCATACGATCCAGGACCAATCGTCCCACCGGGATCGGCTTGAGGATTTCTTCGGGAATGATCTTCGTGGCGTCGAGGACATCGAAATCGAAGCTGTCCGCAAAGTCCTGATCGAAGAGCTGCACGGTAAGTTCCCATTCCGGGAAGTTGCCGGACTGGATCGCCTCCCACAGGTCGCGGCGATGAAAATCCGGATCGGCACCATTGATCTTGACTGCCTCGTTCCAGACCACCGACTGCATGCCGAGCTTTGGTTTCCAGATGAATTTGACGAAGGTGGATTCGTCGTCGGCGCTGACGAAGCGGAAGGTGTGGACGCCGAAGCCCTGCATGAAGCGGAAGGAGCGCGGGATCGCACGATCCGACATGATCCACATGATCATGTGCATCGATTCCGGCATCAGGCTGATGAAATCCCAGAAATTGTCATGCGCGGTCTGGGCCTGCGGGAAGTCGCGGTCCGGTTCCTGCTTGGCGGCATGGATCAGATCGGGAAACTTGATCGCGTCCTGGATGAAGAAAACCGGGATGTTGTTGCCGACCAGATCCCAATTGCCTTCCTTGGTGTAAAGCTTGACGGCGAAACCGCGCACGTCGCGGGCCAGGTCGAACGAGCCCTTGTTGCCGGCGACTGTCGAGAAGCGCACGAAAACCGGCGTCTTTTCGCCAGCACGCTGGAAAATGTCGGCGCGCGTGTATTTGGCTAGCGATTCATAGGTTTCGAAATAGCCGTGTGCGCCGTAACCGCGAGCATGAACGACCCGTTCGGGAATCCGCTCGTGATCGAAATGGAAAATCTTGTCACGAAAGTGGGAATCCTCGATCAGCGACGGGCCACGCTCGCCGATCTTCAGAGTGTTCTGATCGTCGGAGACAGGCGTTCCGAGCGCAGTGGTGAGGACAGGCGTCTCGCCTTCCGCCAGTTGGTGAAGCTCACCGCCGTTTCCCCGCTCGACATTCTGGTTGCGACCGTTTGCGGGCCGTCTTTCTGAACGCTGCCGGGACTGCGCCATGACTGTTGCTCCTCGATGAATGAAGGCCGGAACCACCGGCTCAGGGCGTCGAACTTCCGGCGCGCCGCTTTGTTCCCGCAAAAGGACTGGCGCCTTTGCTTGCGGAACAATGGCGAATTGACGTCGCTGTCTGTCCAATGGAGCGACCTTGGCCGTGTTCCGGGCGGGCGGCACTCACCCGCAACAGGAGTTCAGCCGCGCAGTTACGCGATGTGCGTCCGCGCAATCCGAGATTTTCTAGCGACTCATTTCGATGTCCGGAACGATCCAAACCTTCATGCATTTAGCTAGGTCTTTGTTCATCAACTCGTTCTTGCTGGGAGCTGGACCATTGTCCTCCAGGGGCTATGCCTTGGCCAACCAGGAAACGGATGAAGTTTCCATCGTTGACCTGATACCTGCCTTGCGAGCCTTCGCCCGCACCTTCTGCCGTGTTCCTGACGACGCCGATGACCTGGTCCAGGAGACGTTGACCAAAGGGCTCGCCAACATCGATAAATTCGAGCCTGGGACACGCATGAAGTCATGGCTCTTCACCATCATGCGCAATACCCACTACACGCGTGCCAAGGCCGCCGACCGGGAAAAACCCGGCCTGCTTGACTGTGCCTCTTTGATCCCGATTTCGGAAGCTACACAGGAGTGGTCCGTTCAGAGCAAGGAAGTCTATGGCGCGGTCCAGAAGCTGCCGGAACATCAGCGCGAGGTCCTGATGCTGATCGGGGTTCTTGGCGTCAGCTATGAAGAAACTGCCGAAATATGCGGTTGCGCGGTGGGGACGGTAAAGAGCCGCCTTAACCGAGCGCGCGCCGGCGTCCTGGAATACCTCGGCGAATGTTCGCTGCAGACGTTGGTGGAAAGACGCAATCACCTGTCCGAGGTACAAGGAAACTTGGCAGTCGACAGGCGTCGATAGCTAGTCCTCTTTCTTTGCCTTGCATCGACGCTTGTCGACAAGCGCGTTCTGCAATTGAACCGCAAGGTTGGTCAACCGGTCGGGGACCTTCTCCTGCTCGATGGCAGTCAGCAGAGATGCGATTTTCCGGTCTATTGCCAGCCGGAGTCGCGGGCTGATCGTATCGTCGCTCGAGCGAGACATCGTGTTCTCTTAACGAATTGGTCCCTTCACCAGTGTGGTGTCAGCAATCAGAGTTTGCAAGGATTCACGCGCCGTTCTCACAGTCAGCGCTGACCCTTGCACAGCATTGTTTCGAAGCCGCTGGTATCGTCAGGAAAGCCTGTGCCTTCCCTCCAATCTCCCCGGGCAATATTCCCGGGCGCGCTCGACAAATTCGACTCTCGCGACCTCAGCTGGTCGCCGGTCATAATCGCGTCTGCGGTTGCAACATTCGGCCTTAGGCGAGCCGATCTGCGGCATGATACTGATCGGAGTTGATCCGATTGCCATCGAACCTGCGTTGCTCGGTGTGCTGCTTCTAGGCTCTGGTGGACGCAACCGCTTTCCTCGGCCTAGTCCTTGAGCAACCCGGTCATCGCGCCGTCGCCGGATCCTTTGTTCTGGCGGCCGAGGTGATGTCCCTTGCCGCCGTATGCCACCTAGTCCTCCTTAGGATTGTGGGCACTCACAGGCGCCTTTTCTATGTGACGCCCGAACAGTTATTGAGCCGTAATGTTCCCTCGGATGCAGCAAGAAGAAAGGCATTGCCATCCCACAGCCGGAACGGCTTCTCGCTGTCGACAACGACCTGCATGCCATGGGCTCCGGCGAGGCGGTGAACATCGGCACGATCCAGCGCCGGCGTTCCGCGGTAGGAGTAGTTCAGAAGTGCTGCCATGCCCGACGTCTTCAGAACACGCGCGATTTCCTTGAAATACCGCTCCGCCAAGCCGGCCAGCACCAGATAGGGGAAGCTGTCGACAGCCAGCACGCAATCGAAACTTGCATTGCCGAAATCGGCAAGATCGAGACCGGAGGTCGGCCGCACTTCTACATTGCGCAGACTGGCACATCGCTGACGAGCGATCGAAATCATCTTTGAGGATATGTCGATGCCGACGATCCGGTGCGCCGCGCTGGAAAGCGCGCTTTCGAAACGCCCGATGCCACAACCAATGTCCAGTATGTCCCGGTGGGCGCCGGTGAAGCCTTGTGTTTCCAGCCACGCGACGATCTCGTCGGTAGTGGCGGTGAGCTTCTCCTCGTCTCCCAACGAAGACAGCTGAACGCTCGCCGCCAGGGAAATCGCCGCCGCCGCATCGAAGCCGGCGGCCAGCCGCCTGACGACAGCGGCATCCGTTTCCCATTCACTGCGTTCGTGGCGAACGGCCGCGCCTGTTTCGCGCAGCATGGCAAAGATGTCAGGCCTGCGACGAAGCAGCTCGGCGATCCGCTCCAGTCTGTCCCCGTTCCGCAGGTCGGCTGAACACATATCCAGCGCCACATCAGCGAGCTCCGCGGCATCGATCCCCGTCTCGAAGCGAAGCGCCAGCCTGGCAACGACGGCTTCGACGCAGGCGCCGTCGGCCATGCACTCCTCGATCACCATTCTTGCTGTCGACGCCTGTAAAGATGGTTTTCGTCCAGCTGTGCTCATTGAGCCATGCTCCGCGTCCAGACCTTTCGCGTCGTCCATTGGTCGACGGCACCCCAGCCATATTTGTAAGTCTCCTGGCCGCGCAGGAAATCGAACTCCCGCGCCCCTTCGCGGGCCGCCTCGGAAATCGCGTGACCGATCAGGATTGCGCCGGGACTTTCCTCGGCATAGGCCGGATCAAAACCGCCAAGGTAGGCGTACGCGCGGTGGCGATGGTGAAATCCATAGTAGGCGCCGACGACCGCGTCATCGATAGCGACAAGCCAGCATCGGACAAGACCCTGTGCGGCAAGCAGGGCAAGCGCCTGCCGGTGGAATTCTTCGGCAGCCGGATCGGCCAGCACGCCGTCACCATGCCCGGCCCAACGCGCGCCATGGAGGCGGATCAAGTGATCGAAGAATGCTTTGGGACTATCTTGCGCTGGCGTGAGGGAGACGCAGCCGCGCCTGCATGCGGCTCTATGCGCGCGGCGCAGCTGGCGTCTTCGCCGCGCAGGAACGCAGACCGCAAGCGCATCGTCACCAGCGATCGGGAGCACGGGACAAGCCGCATGATCGACGAGTTCACCCGCCTCCAGCGCAGGGTGTGTAATAGTGAGACCTGCAGCACCGGCCGGTAGGTCCGGTAAAATCCATTGCGACCAATTGATCGCGAGAGCCCGGTCGGCGATGACTGCGGCGACCGCCGCTTCGATGCCGGGGGAACACAGGACATCCAGATAGTCGCTCAACGAAATCCCGACCGGAAGCAGTCTCGGCCCGGAAGGTGTGTGTTCCAGGTAAAACGGCGCCAGTCCCACCAGATCGCCGCCACGCCAGACGGCGATCGTAGCCAGCTCTCCGGGCGCGAACGTGCGCCACCACGGCACGAGCCAGGCGGGGCATTGGAACGGCGTCGCCGTCCGGCTATGCGTCCAGAGCTCCCACCAACGCGGCGCCAGGGCCTCAAGGGCGGCCGGATCGTCGATGATCTCCGAGCGGAGCATGGAAGCCGCTCACTGGGCCGCCGCGAGGCGCCTGCGGCCGCCACCAAGCCCCGCCAGCGCATGGTAGGCGTCCATGTAAGACGAAATCATGCGGTCGAGCGAAAAGCGCCGCCGCGCCTCGGCCCGGCATGTCTCGGCATCCAGGCCGGATGATGCGACAATGGCCTCCGCCATCTCGTCGACGTCATTCACCAGAAAGCCCGTCTTGCCGTGTTCGACCACGTCCGGCAGCGCGCCGTTTGGAAAGGCGACGACCGGTGTGCCGCAGGCGAGGGCCTCCATCGCGACAAGCGAACTGGTTTCCGCGGCAAGGCTGGGAATGACCAGGCAACGGGCGGCGTTGAGAAAGCGCCGTTTGGAGGTGAAGCCGAGCGGACCGAGGAAGCGGCGGTGCTTGTCGAGGCGAGGCTGGACTTCGTCACGAAGGTACAGCGTATGCGTTTCATAGGGATAGACCTTGCCGCCGATGACCAGCGGCACGCCAGCCTGTTTGGCGGCGTCCAGCGCCAGATGGATGCCCTTTTCCGGGCAGATGCGGCTGAGCACCAACGCGAAGTTGCGCTTGGACTGCGGGCCGCTCAGCGCATCGATATCGACGCCGTTTGGAATGGGCGCAACCAGCCGGGCGCCTGGCGGTGCGGTTCTTTGTTGGGCCTCTGAGACGGCGTGAAGCCATAGATCGTTGCGCAGCGGGCGCAGAGCATCGGCCGGATACCAATCCAGCGGCAGGTGCAGGCTTACCAATGTCGGGCCATGGTCAGGCAGATAGGCATGAAAATCGATGCCGTGCAGATGGATCACGTCGATCGGCCAACGGGCACGTGCGGCTTCTATCGCGGTGCGATGGGAGCGCTGTGCCCTTTTTTTCGCCGCATCGTCGAGCACACCTGGTTCAGCCGGTGTCTCGATGAGGACGCCCGCCGCTTTGGAGCCCTGGCAACCGATCACGATAGAAATGTGCCCTGCGCGCGCGAGTGCCTGGTCGAGCATCGAGAGCACTTGCTCGGCACCGCCAACCGCATCCGGACCGACTGGCGCGAGAGGGTAGGCGACGTTCAGGACGGTGAGGGTCATGGCCGGTCGAGCCCAAGCTCCTCATGCGCAGCCGCCGCCGCGTGAAGCCAAACCGCCGGCTCGAAGCCGAGCGGCAGCGCCTCGTAATAGAGCTTGCCGTTGTTCGGCAGCGCCAGGAAATCATAAGCAGGCGCCACCCGGAAACGTTCGACGCGCGCCGTGAACGGCGCCAGCGTCCGTTGCTGGGTCCGATGGCAGGCCAGCATGCACTGCTTCCGTTCGAAAGCCGCTTCCGTAAGGTGCAGTTCGATGCACTCACTGCCGGGTCCGCTGTTGAAATCCTGAAGGACCGCGCCCTCAGGCCCGGCGCAATAGAATGCCATTTCGACGATGACCGGCGCCTGGCGTCCGTCGCGGCGCAGCAAATGGCAGGCCGCATGGACGGCAAAGGCGGTCGCGTCATGATCAGGGTGACCACCTTCATAAGGATGCGTGCAGACGAAGCTGACATCGCGATCGGCCAAAAGGCCGGTCAGCTCCCGTGCGAGCGAGCTAAGATTTCCGGCGGCTTGCTTGTCGGGATAACCGAGACTGATCAGGGCCGTCGACGGCAAACCCGCTGCCGCCACCGCCGTCTCCAACTCCCTATGGCGGGCCTTGGCGTAGTCCTGCCACGTCTCGAAACCGTATGCTCGCGCGTCATCAAGATCTCGCGGCGCACCGTCAGTGACATGAACGATGCGAGATCGGCGCAATCCGGCAAGATGCCCGCCGATGCCGATGGTCTCGTCGTCCGGATGCGCGACAACGATCATGATTTCAGCACCGTCCGATGAGTATGGTGCGGTACCTACTAGCAACAGGGCCGCGAATTCGGCAAGCGTTCCGGACCCGTCAGGTTGGTGTTGCATGACACACTCATGCTGCCGAAGCTCGCACGGACCTGACCGGCGAGACGGCCATGCCGGGAGCATAGCGACGGATCATCGTCGCACAAAACTCCGCGAACTCCTCCGGCACCAGCGGCGGACTGGTGTGATGCGGCATAACTCCGCGATGCTCTGGAGTGAAGCAGAAGGTGACGGTCACGTCGAAATCGGCCAGTGCTTCCATCTGCCGGTCGTACCAATCCAGCGCATTCGGCCTGAAACTGTCGGCCCAGGAAAGCCCGGTGCGCAGACTGGTGACGCCCAGCCGCTTCATCCAGGCGACGGCGTCGTCCAGCCGGGGATCTTCAAAATGGAACCACTGCGCCAGTCCCATGGCCGGGGCATAACGCAGGAATTCCTCGAGCGCTGGTTTGGGCGTACCGTCTTCGCGCAGCAGGCCCATGTAGAAGTGGCGATAGTAGGAGGAGCCTTCCGCTTCGCGGTGACGCGTCGTTGCCCCCCATTCGCGCGGAAGGTCGTAGAGGCTGTACCATTGTATGCGCGGCGCATTGCCGAGCAGCAGTTCGGCGGTCCGGCGCAAGCCCCAGCGCTGCACCTCCTCGGCACCGAAGCTCGACACACCGACTTCGCTGACCCATACGGGCAGATCGGTGACGGTCGAAATCTCGCCGATCTTCTGCGGCCATTCCTGAATCTGCCAAAGGTTCCAGTCGAGCGGGAAACCATGCACGCCGACGGCATCGACGTGATCGAGCACGCCATACTGCTTCATGAGCGCCATGAAATCGGCATCGATCGGCGAAATGCCGCCGAGGATCTTGGTCACGGCGGGGTTTTCAGCTGCGATCGCATCGGCGGCCAGTATTGCCATATTGGCGAAGCGGCTCCAGTCGGGGTCGAGTTCGGGGTCCCAATGGGACTTGTTGTTTGGCTCGTTCCAGATCATTGCAGCTTCAATCATGAAGTTGTCCTCTCGACGGGTAAACGGCGCCGCCGCCGGCCGGCTCACCGGCGGTGCGGCAGAAATAGACCTCCTGCTCCGGGTGCAGCACGATCTCGAAGCCGGCGCTGCGCAGCATCGCTTCGGTGCAGGCGCGATTGGGAATCCACCAGTTGGTCGGGTCGTCGGCATAGCGATGCTCGACGAAATGCAGCTTCGGAAACTCCGGTCGGTCGAACAGATCGTGGGTCCAGAAAGGATAATTCTCATCGAGTGCAGGCAGGTCGGCGCTGCCGCGCTGCATGGACTGGAAGATCATCAGGTCGCCGGCAACGTGCTCACGGATCAGATCGAGAGCGAGCAGGGGGTGGCGCAGGTGGTACAGCACGCCCATGAACAGGACGATGTCGAATTTCTCCCGCAGGACGCCCACCTCGTAGACCGACAGCTGCTGGAATTCGATGTCGCAGTCCGCGATCTCGGCGGCAAAGCGCGCCTGCGCCAGATAGGCTTCATCGAAATCGATGCCGAGGACACGGCGGGCGCCGCGGCGCTTCATCTCGATCGAGTAGAAGCCGGCGTTGCAGCCTATGTCGAGCACGGCCTTGCCGGACAGATCGGCAGGAATGGCGTCGGCGAACTTGCGCCATTTGATCAGCGGGTAGTTGCCGAGGAAATGGTCTGGGGCGGTTTCGACACCCGCCAACTCCATATTGTGGAACCACGGGCCTAGGGCATCGATGCGACGGCGGATTTCGGCGTTGGAATGCAGCATGGCTAGCCTCCTTCGCCTGGATGGCTTGGTATTTGCGACTCCCCTGGCAGCACGAATATGAGGTTTTTCGGGTCCTCCGACGTGGCGTCGTTGTTCTCAAGCAGCCGAAGTGCCGTGCGGTAGCCGTTGAACGTGCCGACGTCGACATAGGCTGTGCCTGCCTTGACGCCGTAAGCCTCGCCGCCGGCCGCCAAGTAGGCGTTGATTAGCGTGCCGACGTATTCATCATGGCGATCCCGCTCGCGCCAGAGCGTCGCAAGCTGATGAAAGATGCGGCCGGGCATCTTGAATGCACCCCAAATCCAATTCGATCCGGCGTCTTGTTGCTTGACCTGGATTTCCTTCACCCGGCTGTCGTTGTCGAGAATGACGGCATCGAAAAATTCCGGACGGTCGACGGGGAACAGCAGGAAAGACAGGCAATCGTTCCGCAGGGCGCAGAAACCGTCTTCGGGTAGCCAGATCGTATCGGGCAGGCCGATCAGGACTGTCTCGTCCGTCGCGACGAGCGGCGCAGCGCGGAAGATCGCATCGCAAAGACCGACAGGGGTGGGCTGCACGACAAACAGTGCTGCGGCATCGCCATAGCCGGCGGCATAATATTCGAGGATGTCCGATTTTCCCGATCCGATGACGAAGCAGATCTTGTCGACGCCGTTGCGCACCATGCGACGCACCAGATATTCGCTCACCGCGCAGGGACGCTCGGTTTGGCCGTCGATGCGGCTGCCGACCGGCAGGAGTTCCTTCGAGAAGCCGAGTGGCTGAATGCGGCTGCCGCGGCCGGCAGCAGGCACGATGCCCAACATCAGATTGCTTCCTTCAACGGCTCCCCCGCCGTCTGCAATGAATCTGACAGGAGGCGGTCCAGCTCCCTGGCGCGTTGCGCAGAGGTATGCTCGTCCAACACCCGCTCGCGCGCACGGCGCCGAATTGCGTCAATTTCGCTGTCCGACAAGCAGACTGCGGCAACCACGTCGTCGGTGGTGTCCGCCAGGAGGATCTCGCTGCCAGGTTGGAAAAAACTGCTCAGCCCGGGCCAGGTGTCGCTCACGATAGCTGCGCCGCAGGCTGCCGCCTCGAACAGCCTGCCCGAAGGACACCAGCCCCTCTTGGCCATTGCCTCGCGGGTCACGTTCAGCGTCAAACGCGATGAGCAGAAGAAGGCCGGATGATCCGCAGGCGGAAGGTGCCTGACAAAGAAGATGTTGTCGCTCCATGGGAATTCGTGCGGGTATTGGGCGCCGCCGATGACGAAGCGATGGTCCGGCAGGCGCGCTGCCGTGCGCACCAGCAGCTTTTCGACGCCGGCCTGGCGATCTGCGGCATAGGTTCCGAGATAGGACAGATCCCCGGCAAATTCGGCCCGGGGCTGTGCCGGGCGGTGTCGCTCGGGATCGACATGGCCGTAGAGAGGCAGGACACGGCGGGCACCCAGCAGCGTTTTGAGCGCATCGATTGCGGTCCCGCCAGTATAGCTTAAGACAAGCTCGAAATCGCGTAGGCCTTCGGGCCCGTAATACGCCGGCCGTTGACCTTGTTCGATCCGGGCGAGTGTGACCGGGGTGTCAAGATCGTAGAAAACCTTCAGTCCGTAACAGGCATCCTGCGCCAGGCGCGATGCCTCCACGGCGTCGGGGCAATAGGACGTGACGATGACGACGTCCGATTGCCCGATCGCGTGTTCCGCGACATGGCGAATGTCTTCCCAGTCCGGATAGATAACGACACTGCCGCCATCGAGATGGTCAAGGTCGCGCGCCCCGGCATAATAGGGAGTGTTGCGTTCGAAGAAGGTGACGGACCAACCCAGCCCACCCAGCGCCCGGATAAGCCCGCGCCACAGCGTCGCGTGTCCGTTTCCCCACGAGGAGGTGACGGTGAGACCGAAAATGACCATTCGCATCCGGTAGTCCTCGTCAGGCGGCTTCGTTTAATCGGATCAGCTTGGAGCCCCAGTCACCGGATACGATCGTGGTGATCGAAGCGGGGTCGATGTCGAAGCGAAAACAATCTCCCAGCGGCAAGCCGAGCACCTTGCAGACGGCGGCCTTGATCACGTCGGCATGGCTGACCAACGCCACGGACTGGTTCTGATAGCGTTTGCGAAGTTGCTGCATCAGCGAGAAGACACGTTGCTGGACGTCCAGCATGGTCTCGCCGCCCGGCGTCCTCGCCTGCTGACGCCGGCTGTTCCACACCCGCCAATCGGCGTCCTGGCTCAACTCTTCGAAGGTCTTTCCCGACCACGCACCGAAGTCGATCTCATCGAGTTCTTGGCAGATTGTGATCTTGTCGGGACTGCAGGCGATTGCGATCGGTTTGGCGGTTTCCAGCGTTCGTTCGCGCGGGCTGCAACAGATGGTGGCTAACGGCTCCGGCGCCATGTGGCTGGCCAGGCGCACGGCTTGTGCCTTGCCGGTTTCGCCAAGACAAACTCCGGCCATACGTCCTGCAAGATAGTCGCCGACATTGTCGTGCGCCGCATGGCGGATCAAGAAGAACGTCGTCGTCATTCCGCGGCATCGAGCATCGGCTCGTCCCTCCCTGCGATGAAAGAGAGCGTGCGCAGGCGTGCCTCGGCATCGGTGAATTGCTCGGGCGGCGACTTCATGAAATAGCTGCAGGGACCGGTCAGCGCCCCCGCGATGCCGCGGTCAAGCGCCAGCTTGGCGCAGCGCACAGCGTCGATCACGACTCCGGCCGAGTTGGGCGAATCCCACACTTCCAGCTTGAGCTCTGCATTGAGCGGCACGCCGCCGAACGTCGTGCCTTCGACGCGGATGTAGGCCCATTTTCGATCGGTGAGCCAAGGCACATGGTCGCTGGGGCCGACATGGATGTTGCCGGCCTCCAGGGGAACGTCGAGTTGGCTGGTTACCGATTGCGTCTTCGAGATTTTCTTCGATTCCAGCCGCTCCCGTTCCAGCATGTTGAGGAAATCGGTGTTGCCGCCGAAATTCAGCTGATAGGTGCGGTCGATGCGGACGCCGCGCTCGCGGAACAGATTGGCAAGCAACCGGTGCACGATTGTCGCGCCGACCTGGCTTTTGATGTCGTCGCCGATCAATGGCAGGCCACGCTGTTCGAAGAGTTGGCGCCATTCCGGCCGCGACGCAATAAAAACCGGTATGCAGTTGACGAAGGCGCAGCCGGCCTCGAGCGCGCACTCGGCATAAAAACGCGTAGCCTCTTCCGAGCCGACCGGCAGATATGAGACCAATACGTCAGCGCCGCTTTCCCGAAGCAGCGCGCTGATATTCGCGACCGGCTCTTCTGCCTCCTCGATCTCATCGCGCAGATACTTGCCGATGCCGTCGAGCGTTGGTCCGCGCTCGACGCGAACGCCGGTTGCTGCGACATCGGCAAAGCGGAAGGTATTATTGGGTGGATTGTATATGGCTTCCGCCACATCTCGCCCAACTTTGCCCTTAGCGACGTCGAAAGCACAGACCACTTCGATGTCATCGACGTGATAGCCGCCGAGATCGGCATGCATAAGGCCGGGTATCGGCTCATTACCTCTGGCGTCCCGATAATATGAGAGGCCCTGGACAAGGGAAGACGCGCAATTGCCGACGCCGGCTATTCCAATCCGTACCTTTTTCGATCCCACGAAACTGCCGCCATCGCTGTTGAAGGTAAGTTCCTCGCGCCGAACTGCCAGTTGCCAGGAATGTTCCTTGCGACCTGGAAAAATCACGAACGTCACGGCGAGATGACAACTGCGCGCTGTGTTTGAGGCTGAGCCGATCGATGCCTGGGCGCCGCAAGCCTCAGTCGAGCCTTCGCAGCATATCCGCTTCTTTTTCCAGGATGGTGACCACCTCCTCGCGTTCAAGATGCGTCATCATCAGGCTCACACAGCATTCAAGATAGGTGATTGAGGCACGTCTCAGAAAGGCAGCCGTTTCCCTTGCGGCCATTTGCTCGATGTCCTTGGCGGATCGTTTTCGATGCACGGGTCCGTTCTCCATGCCGGTATCATCGCCCAACGGCGAGCTCGGCTGGATGTTCCCCCAATGAGAAAAAATGAAGCCCGTGTTGGTCGCGGTATCACCACGAGCCATACCCGAGCGCACAGCCCTTCCTGACTTCAGGCGGGCAGGTTTTGCAGTCGGCCCGAAGCGGACCTCACGCTTGTTGCAATCGGGGAAATTCGATCCTCGCTCCGGCTGGCTTCAAGCTCCGTAAAGTAGCTGATCGTCTGCATCAGGCCTTGCCTGAGCGGCACCTTTGGCGACCAATTGAGAAGGGTTTCTGCTCGGGAAATGTCCGGTTGCCGCCGGCGAGGGTCGTCTTGCGGCAGTGGCAGGAATTTGAAGGCCGACTTGCTATGGGTCATATCTCTCACCAATCCGGCCAGTTGAAGGACGGTGAATTCCCCGGGATTGCCCAAATTGACCGGTTGGCGCGGATTCGAATCGATATTCATAAGGCGGACCAGACCGTCAACCAGATCGGAGACGTAGCAGAAGGATCTGGTCTGCAGCCCGTCGCCGAATATCGTCAGTGGTCTCCTCTCGAGGGCCTGCATCACCAGGTTCGAGACGATCCGGCCGTCGGCAGGATCCATCCGCGGACCATAGGTGTTGAAGATGCGGGCGACCCGGATATCGGCCATTTCGGTTCTCAAATAGTCGAAGCACAAGGTTTCTGCGGTTCGTTTGCCCTCATCATAACAGGCGCGCGGACCGGTGCAGTTCACGTGACCGACATAGTCTTCCCTTTGCGGGTGCTGTTCGGGATCGCCATACACTTCGCTTGTCGATGCCTGCAGAAAGCGCGCACTGTTTTGGGCGGCGAGCTCAAGCAGATTTAGCGTTCCGATCACGCAGGTTCGCGTGGTGTGAACCGGATCGGCTTGGTAGCGCGGCGGTGACGCGGCGCACGCAAGGTTGAAAATGCGGTCCACAGGCTCAGTAAGATCCAATGGTCGGCAGATATCCTGCTCGATCAAGCGGAAACGAGGACGGTCCACGATCGAGATGATGTTTTCCATCCGACCGGTAAGGAAATTGTCCACACAGATCACACGATACCCGGCCTGAAGCAGTGTTTCGCAAAGATGCGAACCGAGGAAACCCGCGCCGCCGGCGACAAGCGCCGTCCTGGTCCGTTGCGTCCTTCTTGATTGCCGCATCTCTATTTTCTCCTGTCTGCCAGTCATGCTGCACTTTCAATGTCCAGATCGAGGGCCGGACGTGCCGATCTTGGCCGCGCCAGCAGCGAAACGAATTCACGGGCTCTCGCGGCGCCGGTATGTGCTGCCAGGATCGTTTCGCGTGCCCGCTTGGCCATAGCCAGCCTGGCGCGGTCCGACTGCCTGGATAGGATGTCGATCACGTCTTCGGCTTGGCTGGCCGTGTTGATCGTGGCTGTCGGAAAGAAGCTATCCAGACCTGTCCAGCGATCGCTGATGATGGCCGTGCCACAGGCAGCCGCCTCGAAGAGACGTACGCTGGGAGACCATCCAGCCGCTATCATGGAGCTGCGCGTGACGTTCAACGTGTAGCGCTGGCGGCTGTAGAAGGCGGCGTGGTCCGCCGGCGGCAAGTGCTCGATGCGATCGACATTGCTCGGCCAGACGGTCTCGGACGGGAATTGCGAGCCGGCCACGACGAAGCGGCGGTCCGGCATGCGTCTTGCCGGTTCAAGCAGGAGTGCATCCAGGGTCGCCTGCCGGTCCGAGCTGTAGGTGCCGAGATAACCAAGGTCCCAGCAGATCGGATCGGCCGTTCGGCGATGCCGCTCCGGGTCGACGGAGCAGTAGAGCGGCTCGGCGCGCCGTGCACCGAAGTCCGCCGCCAAACGGGCGAGCGTTGGCCCGCCGGCGAATGAGAAATAGACGTCGAAATACGGAATCTGCCGTCGGCATATGTAGTCGCAATCATCCGCGGCGAGCTTTGCCAACGTGACTGGCGTGTCGATGTCGTAAAAGCAGAACTGGCCCGTGCACAGGGACGCAACGATGTCGACGACTGCGCGCCCCTCCGGGACGAAGGACCCAACCACCACGATATCGGCCTGCTGCAGGCAGCGAGCATAGGTGCGACGAAGATCGTTCGTCGTTTCGTAGTAGCGCAACGTGCAGAAGTCCGGGTCGCGCAGATCGCGATGGCTTGCGTACCACGGTACGTCGCGCTCGAGGAAGGTGACGCGATGGCCGAGCTCGTGCAGGCCCTTCAGCAACCCGCGAAAGGTCGTGGCGTGGCCGTTTCCCCATGAAGAGGACAAAGACAGGCCAAGAAAGACGATATCGAGCCGCTTGGTCATTCCGCTGCCTCCACGGTGGGGCGCTCGAAATGGCGCCTGAAGACAGCGTCGGCCACAGCTGCCCTTAACGCGTAGGTATGCTCGGCGAGAACACGCCGAAGCGCAGCTGCGCCGATCGCCTTTGCCCGCCGGGGTGTGAGGGTCCGCATGATTTCGGCGACATCGTCGCCGTCGCGCGCCACCAGGATCTCTTCGCCAGGGACCAGGAACAATTCGACGCCGAGCCAGGCGTCGGTGATGAGGCATGCGCCGGCACCCGCAGCCTCGAAGACGCGTGTGGCAGGTGAAAAACCATTGGCGGCCATGCTGTCGCGGCTGATGTTCAGCACCGCCTTGGATGTGACGTTGAACGCATTGTGATCGCGCGTGCCGACGTGGCCGAGCCATGCAACATTTGCCGGAAGCTGCTTGTCACCCCAACCCGATCCGCCGAGCAGGAAACGCTGATCGCGCGAACGGCTGGCCGGATCGAGGAAGAAGGCTTCGACGCGCGCTTCACGGTCCGGCAGGCGGTTGCCGAGAAAGGCGAGGTCGCAAGCGAACCGCGCATCCTTCGCGACAGGATGATGCGTTTCGGGATCGAGCGCATTGTAGATCGGCACGCACTCGGCCGCCCCCAGCGCACGATAGGCCCATACGACCGGATCTCCGCCGCCATAGGTGAGGACAAGGTCGATCTCCCGCAACGCGCGGTGCAGGGGATGGTCCGGCTCGTCGCGCAACTGGCCCAGAGTGGCCGGTGCGTCGACATCCCAGAACACTGTCAGCGCATCGGAGCGGGCATGGTCGAGCACCGCGCGCAGCAGCGCCTCGTCCTCGAAGCCTACCCCGCTCGCCTTGACGACGATGTCGGCTTCGCCGGCGCTTGCTGCCACCTGCATCAGCGCATGCGGGGTCGCCTCGTAGATGACGACATGGCACCAGTCCGGTGCCTCGATATCGCGGTTCTTCTGCCTGTCGTAGACGTCCGGTTCATAGAAGGTGATCTCGTAACCGAGCTGGGAAAGAGCCTTGAGCAATCCGCGATAATAGGTCGCCGCGCCGTTCCAATAGGACGACAGCAGGCTCGATCCATAAAATGCAATCTTCATACGACTGTCTCCTCTACGGCGATGGAATCGATGGCTTGGCGGCTGCCGCATTCGGCGAGTACGTCGAACAACTCGTCCGCCCGGTGCCGGCACGTGTGTCGCGTCCGGATGGTTTCGAGGCCGGATTTCACGAGGGAGGCGGCCAGGTCAGCATCGTCCAGCACGTCGCGAAGATGACGGCCCATCTCGGCTCCGTCGCGCGCGAAAAGGAAGTCGATACCTGGCCTGAAGAGTTGTTCGACGTCGGCCCAAGGCGCCGAAACGAGCGGGATGCCGCAGGCGAGCGCTTCGAACATGCGGATCGTCGGGATTCCGGGCAGGCTCTCCCGATAGGGACGCCGCGGAATATGGACGGCAACGCGATGCGCCGCGAATGCCTTGGGCACGTCGGCATTGGCAATCCAGCCTTCGTAACCCAGGCCGGCGGCGGCAAGATCGGCGAGCGCTTCGCGTGGATAGCGCACGCCATGGACAGTGCCGCTCAGGCCAAGTTGTTCCACCGGATCGATCAGGAATTCCTTGATTTCGGCACTGCGCTCGTCGTCGCCCCAGTTGCCGATCCAGATCACGTCGGATGTAGGGTCGATCTCCGGGTGCGGTTTGAACAGGCATGCATCCGCCGCTTCGTGCCAGGTGAAGGCACGTTTGCCCCAGCCGGCGCGAAGATAGCTTTCCCGCAACGCTTCGCCGAAGGCGAGCACGCCGTCATAATGCTCCAGCCGCAGAGCCGAGATCGCCTGCGTCGCCGAGACGGCGCGATGGTGGGTGTCATGGAACAGAAGCGTGAAGCCGCCTCCGTTGGCCTTGGCCCTGCCGATGCGCGCGACGAGCGCCGGGTCCGTCCATTCGTGCACGATCACCACATCGGCGTCGGCAATCCAGGTTTCATGATCGAAGGAG
Organism: Mesorhizobium sp. M6A.T.Cr.TU.016.01.1.1; assembly: GCF_003952585.1. NCBI lineage: Bacteria > Pseudomonadati > Pseudomonadota > Alphaproteobacteria > Hyphomicrobiales > Phyllobacteriaceae > Mesorhizobium > Mesorhizobium sp. M6A.T.Cr.TU.016.01.1.1. The sequence goes on along the minus strand of NZ_CP034452.1, from coordinate 242,976 downwards.
GCGTCGTAGGTTACCGGCATCAGCTCCGGAAAATCCTTCCTGAAGCGCTCGATCGCGAAGGGCCCTTTCTCTGCCAGCAGGTTCGAACGGCTCCAGCCGTCCGCCGGCTCCAGCGCGATCGCCTGGTGCCCGCGTGCAACGAGCTCCCGCATGATGCCGCGCAGGAAATGTGCGTTGCCGTGGTTCCAGTCGGAAACGACGGAATGGGTATAGAACACAAACCGCATCATCAGCGTTCCGCAACGGCCAGGGCGGCCCGATCGTAGATGTCGTGCATGGCGGCCGCTTGTCTTGCCGGTGAAAACTTGCGCGCCCGGCGTGCGGCGGCTTCGCCGAGCCGGCGCCTATACTGGGCGTCGTATGAGAGATAATCGATGCATCTGGCGAGATCGCGTGGATCGTGGGCGTCGTAGAACATGGCCACGCCGTCCCACAATTCGCGATAGGTTGGGATGTCGGCAAGCACCAGAGGTGTAGCCGATGTGGCTGCCTCCAGCGCGGCAAGGCCGAAGGGTTCGTAGACGGACGGCGACACGAAGATGCCGGCCCGCGCCATCAACAGACGCACCTCATCGTGGCAGACAGAGCCCAGAGGGATGACGCTGCTGAAATTGGCGCGTTGCCCATCGGCGCTCTGCAGCGGCCCGGCAGCGAAGACCGGCCATTTCGTCAGCGATGCCGCTTGGTCCAGCGTAGCTGCGTTCTTTCCTTCATCCCACCAGCGCGCGGCGGCGAGAACCACCGCTTCCCGCCTCTCTGCTTTTGGACCCTGCCGCGTGCCATTGCTGACAACGCTCAGGCCGGCGATCGGCCCGTAGCAGGCTTCGAGCATGTTGGCATGGCTGCGGCTGGGGGCGATTACCGCATTTGCCCAATCGAAACCGCGTCTGTTGCGATCCTTCTGCCAGCCCCATTCGCCGTCCACAGTCTGTCCCCTGACGGCGTGGAGCCACGTCACAACGCATGAATGCGAGACCGCTACGACCGGGCACGGCACATCAAGTCCCACGGCCTGCGTCGGCGCATTGACATGGACGAGGTCGATTGCGTAATCACGAACAAGTGCGCGCAGTTCCTGCGGCAACATTTCCAGATCGTGCTCATTCCGGGTCATCCAGTCCGGCGGTGTCTTGAGCCACGCCAGGGCCGCGAAAGCCTGCGCCTCCTTCGCCTGCTCCTCGGACGGCTCCGGGCCTAATCCGGCGAGCACGATGCTGTCGCCGCCGTGGGCCAGCTCCCGCGCCAGATCAAGCGCGTAGCGCCAGACACCGCCGACAGCGTCGACGGTCATCAGGATTCGCCGCGAGCGCCGGATCAGTGACTGCAACATGTAGCCTCCAACTCGGCCAGTGCACGAGGACGCTTCTCCTGGATGTCGCTGAATGTCCGGAACGAGGCCAGGTAATGCTCATGGGCGCGCTCCCAGGCGAGATCGTCGGGCTCGCCCCAGATCTCGCGATAGCTGGGCGAACTGGGGTAGGGATAGAGCGGCACCGGTTCATTGGCCCACACACCGCGGTCGATGAGGTGCTTGCGCCAGTGATCGACCAGAGCGGGATCATCCTCGACCACGCCGATCAGATTGGCCTGGACGAACGGAACGTGACGTCGTGCGTTGACCAGCAGCGCAGCCAGTTCCTCGGTGCCCAGCCGGCAACGCTTCGCCAGCATGGCCCGGCCCTCCACGGTCAGGCTTTCGAGGCCGGCCTCGATCGAAACACAGCCGGCGGCACCCAGCAATTCGAGGAGCTCCGGCTTCCAAAGATCGATGCGGGTCTGCACGCCGAACTTGACGTTGCGGTCGACCAATGCCTCCAGCAGTGCCTTCTGCGGCAGGAAGATCTCGTCGATGAAGTAGATGTAGCCGACGCCCTGTCCGATCAGGCGGTCGATCTCCGCCATGACCGCATCGTGGTTCCTGCGGCGGTAGGCGTCGCGGAAATCGATCTTGGCGCAGAAGCTGCAATTGTAGGGGCAGCCGCGCGAGGCCTCGACCTCCGCTCCGAAACCCACCTGGTTGTCGTCGAACCGGTGATGGTGGTGCGAATGGGCGGCAATCCAGTCGGACGGCCATTTGAGAGCCGGATGACCGACAAAGGAACTGGCGTGGACGCCGCCATTGCCGACGAGTTTTCCCTCGTGGAGATGAGCGGTGTGGGGCACCGCGCTCCAATCGTCACGGCGGGCGAGTTCCGCGACGATTTCTTCGCATTCGCCGCGCACGACGACGTCGACACCGAGCTTGCGCAGCGTCGGCGCCGGCGTCGCCGAGCCGTGCGGTCCGACAGCGACGGGGCGGCCGCCGCGCCCCGCGAGGCAGTTGAGGAATTCGGCAGGCACGCGCAGCTCGGGCGGCGCGCAACGCCAGAACAGATAGGTCGGCGCCGTGCTGACGACGGTCATGGCCGGTGCGAAGGCGGCGACGCGATCGGCAAGTGCCGCGTTGTCCAGCTTCTGGATTTGCCCGTCCAGCATCAGCACCTTATGGCCGTCGGCCTCCAGCAGGGCTTTCGAGTAGCCCAGTTCCAGCGGCAGATGCGGCTGGCGGCAGCCGAAATAGATACTGTCCTCATATGTCCAGAACGGATTGACCAGGGCGACTTTCATGCCACGTACCTCGCTGCTTCAGGTTCGAGGCGATGATGCTGCAGCCAATCGGCGAGGTCACGGATACCGTCGCGCCACGAGACATGCGCTTTCCAGCCGAGCGTCGCTTCTATCTTGCGGGTATCGGCGACAAAGAAGGGCTGGTCGCCGGTACGTTCCCGGTCGTAGAGGATCAAAAGCTTGCGACCGGTCAGTTCGCCGATCTCCTTGAGCAGCATGCGCAGGCTGACGGCGTTGTTCGGTCCGCCGCCGAGATTGAATGCTTTGCCCCTGATGTCCTCGATCCGGGCAAGTGCCCCGCGATAGGCCGCAACCGCATCGGAGACATGAAGGATGTCGCGCACTTGCTTGCCGTTGCCGTAGATCGTGATCGGCTGGCCGGAAAGCGCGCTGAGCAGAAAATGCGCGACCCAGCCCTGGTCTTCCGTGCCGAACTGGCGCGGTCCATAGATGCAGCTCATGCGCAGGACCGCCGTAGGCAGGTCGTACGACTTGGCATAGTCGAGCACATATTGATCCGCCGCGCCTTTGGAGCAACCATAGGGCGTGCAGAAATCGAGGCCGCAGGTCTCGTCTATGCCGTTGGCTCGGATGCCGGCATCGCAGGGCACGCACCGGTCGTCTTCTTCGCGCACGGCGACGTCGGGCAGGCCGCCATAGACCTTGTTGGTGCTGGCGAAGATCACAGGGATGCGCTTGCCGCTCCGGCGGGCCGCTTCCAGGATGTTGAATGTCCCGCGAAGATTGATGTCGAAATCTTCGCTTGGCTGGACGAGGCTCGTGGTGACGGCGGTCTGGGCGGCTAGATGGAATATCGCCCTGGAATGCGCCACAAGCGGCGCCAGAACGTCCGCATTCCGGACATCGGCGGTTTCCACGGCAAGTTGATTCCCGTGCTTCTGGGCCAGCCAAGCCAGATTCTGCTCAACGCCTGGACGGCTGAGATTGTCGATGACCAGTACCGGCATTCCATCCGACAACAGGCTGTCGGCGAGGTTCGAACCGATGAAGCCACTGCCGCCGACGATGGTAACCGGCGTCGCTTCGCGAAAACCATCGGGTCTCATGACACCAGTCCCCGCTCTTCGAGTTCCCGTCTCATGTCGGCGCCGCGGTCGATGGCGACCGTATTGCGCACCCACGCGACGAACTCATCGAGTGAATGCTCCAACAGCTGCCGCGGCTCAAATCCAAGCAATTCACGCGCCTTGGAGATGTCGGCGAAGCAGTTGCGGATATCGCCGGCACGCGCTTTGCCTAGGATTTCAGGCTGACGGTCCGGCACACCCATTGCGTCGGCGAGCAGCCGCGCGACCTCGCTGATGGCATAGGCACGCCCGCTGCCGATGTTGATGACGTGGCCGCGCGCCTGGCGTTGTTCCAATGCCAGGCGGAAGGCGTGGGCAATGTCGCGCACATGGACGAAATCCCGTTTCTGCTCGCCATCTTCGAAGATCATCGGCCTCTGGCCGTTGGCGAGCCGTGAGGCGAAGTTCGCCAAAACGCCGGTATACGGGTTTGAAAGCGCCTGTCCGGCGCCGAAGACGTTGAACAGGCGCAGCGCCACTGCGTCGACGCCATAGGCCTCGCCGAAGATCAGCACGGCGCGCTCCTGGGCATATTTCGTCAGCGCATAGATCGAGGCGAGATCGACCGGCTTTTCCTCGTCCGTCGGCAGCGGCGACAGGCTTTCATTCGCCGCCGACAGCGGGTTCCATTGGCCGCTCTTGATGTCGCTCGGCTGGCGCCGTGCATTGTCGACGCGCCGACCGTCCGGCGTGCCGTAGAGGCCCTCGCCATAGACGCTCATCGATGAGGCGACAACGATCCGCTCAACCGGATGTTTGATCAGTGCTTCAAGCAGTGTGGCGGTGCCGAGGTCGTTTGCGCCGACATAGCGGGCGATCTCGTACATGGACTGGCCGACGCCGACCTCGGCCGCCAGATGGATGACGGCGTCGACGCCCTGGAGCGCCTCGGCGACAGCGTCGCGATCGCGAACATCGCCCTTGATCAGTTCGGCTCCCGCCGGCAGGCTGATCGCCTCGCCGCCGTGCACCTGTTCCAGCAGCGCATCGAGAATGCAGACGGCATAACCATGTTCGACGAGTTCCTGGACGACGTGGCGGCCGATGAAACCGCAACCCCCGGTAACCAGTATGCGTTCCACGACAACTCCTTGTGCAGATGGCCTTGGCGCCCCGAACTGTTTGACAAAAGGTTTGTTCCCTCTCCTTCAACAAAGATGGTTTGGGGTCCCTCACACCGAGGTGAACGCATCGCGAACAGGCCTTGGGCCTGCGCTGGAACATTGCAGCTCGTTTGGGGTTAGGCGCTCATCTGGCCGTAATCGGAAGCAGCAGACAGGTAGTTAGTTGTCATCGAGCGAGACGCGCACACCAAGCTAGGCCTGGCCGGGACGCCCACAGGATCGAAAGGAGATTTCAATGTCTGAATCGAAGACAACCACCAATCACGACGAGATCCGCCAGTGGGCCCAAGATCGGGGTGGCCGACCTGCGGTTGTACGAACCAGAGGCGAGGGCGGCATCCTGCGGATCGATTTTGGCGAGCCCGAGGAGGAGTTCGAAGCCATCGAATGGGACGAGTTCTTCCGGATTTTCGACCAGAACGATCTGGCCTTCCTCTACCAGGACGAAACCGGCGGCGGAAAAACAAGCCGGTTCAACAAGTTCATCGAGCGTAACCAGAGCGGCTGATAGGGCTTCTACGTCAATGGTCCCTCGGTAGCTCTTAGGTCACCTTGCGTTTTGATGGAGAGGTTCACTCCAGATCATTGTGTTTGCATGCTTTTTCGGAGCCGTTTGTCAAATATGGAGCGGTCTTATTCGGACTCAACAGTACAAATCAGAGAGATCACGGCCTCGGTCGTTGCCGGTCGCGCTTCAGTGCAACAGGCTCGTTCCGCTCGATCTTGCAACACTTCGCATAATACCGTTCAGCCAATCTTCAGTCGACCCGCCGACCCGCCTTCTGTCGATCTCGCCGATGGCGCTCTCCAGCGTTCGCTCGACCAGCCGGTCGGAAGCGCCCACGTCGCCAAGAAGCAGACGCGCCGCGAGCCTGAGCTTCGGCAGAAGTGAAAATACATTGTCGGACAAGTTCACGGGAGGGCGACCCGCCAAGGCGGATCGTTCCGGAGGAAACAAGGCGTCAAAGATTGCGTAGCTATCCGACGATTTTCGAAGATTGCTGGCGTGACGCAGACGTTCCGGAATGACGATGTCCTCGTCACCGCTGAAAAAGACGAAAGGCACGCCGCGGCGCATCAGTTCGTCGGCGATCGGAAACACCCGCCGGCCGTTGAGATTGACGTCAAGGATCGCGGCCTCAGCCGTATCGGTATGCGTAGACGCCTGCTCGACTGTCGCCGCAGGGCCGAGGACGACCGCGCCCATATTGCCGAAGTATCTCGCAAGATCGCCGGCCAATAGCCAATCGTCTTCGACGATCAGGATGTGCAAACCTTGCAGGTCGCGCACCTCATCGACCTTTCTTCGAGCGAGATTTCCGATTGTCAGTGGGGGCTTGTTCAGAATGTTGCTGCAAGGCTGCCTGCAATCGTTTGGCCAAAACCAGCATGCGCGGCGGAATGGATTCGTTTCCCGGCAAACCCAGCAAATCCGAAGAGTGCAACAGCGTTTGTTTTGTCAGCTTTAGGTCAGGTGTGCGTTTTGACATTGAAGTTTCCACAAAAGTCCCGACGTTAACGCCGTCTGCACGGACTTGTTCCGGCCCTCTTGCACGTTGTATGCTGGCGTTCAGCCCGGTTGCGGGTTTTGGGTCGATTGGCGGCTTTGTCGTCTAGGCTGTTCAACCGAGGGCTTGCGGTGACATCCCAGATGAAGAGATTTCCCATTGTGGGCGTCGGCGCGTCAGCCGGCGGCATTCCCGCAATGGAGGGTCTGTTCAAAGGCATCAGCGGCCAGCCCGGCATGGCGTTCGTCATCGTGACCCATCTCAGTCCCGGGCGCGAAAGCCTGCTTCACGAGGTGGTCGGGCGTTATACGCGGCTGCCGGTTGTCGTCGTAGAGGATGGCACCACCGTCCTATCCGACCACATTTACGTGATGCCGCAAAACGTCGTTCTCACGATCGAGAAGGGGGTGCTGCATCTGCGGCCGTCGAACGTGTTCAACCGCGAGCGCAAGCCGATCGACATCTTCTTCAGCGCGCTTGCCGAGGACCAGGGCGAATATGCGGTCGGGGTCATTTTGTCGGGCGGCGATTCGGACGGCACGCTGGGCGCAAAGGCGATCAAGGAACGCGGCGGACTGACGGTCGCCCAGGCCCCCAACGGCTACGGTCCGCGCAACCCCGACATGCCGAAAAGTGCGATTTCCAGCGGACTGATCGATATAGCGGCGCCCGCGGAGCGCATCGGTGCGAAGCTGGAGGGATTCGCCCGCAGCTTCGATCTGCTGAACGGGATTGCCGACGACGGCGGCGAGCACGGCACGGGAGACATCGGTCGGCTGCGCGAGGAAATCTACGGCATTCTGCGCGGTCATTCCGGCCACGACTTCTCCGGGTACAAGTCCAAGACATTCCTGCGTCGCGTAAAACGGCGCATGCAGATCGCACAGCTTCAGTCAATTGCTGACTATGTCGAATGGCTGAAGAAAGACCCTCGCGAGGTGACGGACCTCTTCCGCGATCTTTTGATCAACGTCACCGATTTTTTCCGTGACCCCGACGCTTTCAAGCTGCTTGAGGAGAAGATCGTACCGCAGCTTTTCGAGGGCAAGACTGCCAGCGATGCGGTCAGGATCTGGGTGCCTGGCTGCGCCACCGGCGAGGAGGTGTTCTCCATCGGCATGCTGATGCGCGAACACATGGAGACACTTTCGGTTGTGCCGCGCGTCCAGATATTTGCGACTGATATCGATGAGCCGGCGCTCGCGGTGGCGCGCGCAGCGCGTTACCCGGCGGCATTGCTGCAGGGGCTCTCGCCCGAACGCAAGCAGCGTTTTTTCAGCAGCGACGGCGACAGTTATGTGCTTACCAACGAGGTACGGGAGCTGTGCGTCTTTTCGCCTCACAGCGTCGTCCGCGACCCGCCCTTTTCGCGCATGGACATGGTTTCATGCCGCAACCTCCTGATCTATTTCGGCTCGAACATCCAGAACCGGGTCATTCCGATCTTTCACTACGCGCTGAAGCCGGGCGGTTACCTTTTCCTCGGCACGTCCGAAAGCGTGGGTCAGCACGACAACCTCTTCGCCACGGTCGACAAGAAGCAGCGCATTTTTCAGGCGCGGGAACATGCCTCGCCCCATATAACGCTGCCGACGCTGATCGGCGACGCCCGTTCGGGCGCCTTCCTGGCCGAAGGCACGGGGTCCAAGAAGGGAACCGCCGGCTACCCGCTTCGGCAGGCGGTCGAGGCACAGGTGCTGGAGCGTTTCGCGCCGCCGCACGTCCTGGTCAATGGCGATGGCGACGTCGTCTACTATTCGGCCCGGACAGGCAGATATCTCGAAGCGCCGCAGGGCATTCCGAGCCGGCAAGTGCTGACTTTGGCTCGCCGCGGGCTGAGGCTCGACCTGCGTGCGGCCTTGCGGGAAGCGGCCGCGACTCGCCGCACCGTGGTGCGTGAGAATGTCGTCGTCGATGAGGACGACGAACCGGTCCAGTCGATCAAACTCACTGTCGAGCCCCTGGCGGAACTCGGCAAGCGTGAACAGCTTTATCTTGTCCTGTTCGAACCGTTCGGGCCAGCACAGGCGCGGTCGGATGTGGGGCGCGAAGACCGTGATATCGAAGGTGCTGCCGATCTCGAGCGGGAGCTGCGCGAGACGCGCGAGCGACTGCAATCGACGATCGAGGAGTACGAAACCGCGCTGGAAGAGGTGAAATCGTCGAACGAGGAACTCGTCTCCGTCAATGAGGAGGCGCAGTCGACCAACGAGGAGCTTGAGGCTTCGAAGGAGGAGATGCAGTCGCTCAACGAGGAGCTCAACACCATCAATTCAGAGCTGACCAGCAAGATAGAGGAACTCGATCGCGCCAACAGCGATTTGCGGAATCTGTTCGAGAGCACGCAGATCGCAACCATTTTCCTCGACCGCAATCTGGTGGTGCGGACCTTTACTCCGGCGGCCTCACCTTTCTTCAGCCTACGTCCCTCCGACGTCGGCCGGCCACTGACCGAGCTTTCGAGCCAGCTCGACTATCCCGAGCTAAAACAGCACATCGATGCCGTGTTCGAAACCGGAGAGACCCTGAAACATCATCTGGCGCGTGACGACCAGGGCCGGTTTCACATGGTTCGTATCAATCCGTATCGCGACAAGGACAATAGAATCCAGGGCGTCGTGGTCACATTGGTCGACGTCACCACCTTGGCCGAGGCGGAAACGCAAAACCAGGTGCTCATTTCGGAGCTGAATCACCGCGTCAAGAACATGCTGGCGGTCGTCGCCAGCATCGCCAACCGCACCCGCGAAAATTCGGAATCGAAGGAAGAGTTCGCCGAAGCGCTGATCGGTCGCTTGCACGCCATGTCGCGGGCTTACGGTCTGCTGTCGAAGGAGCGCTGGAAAGAAGCCTCGATCAGCGAACTGCTGCGGCAGGAACTCGAACCTTTCGGCAGTGACCGGTTCGAGCTTGACGGCGCTGAAGAGAAACTTAGCCCGCAACAGGGCCTTTCCCTCAGCATGGCCATTCATGAGCTGGCAACCAACGCCGCCAAATATGGCGCGCTGTCGAAGCAGCAGGGCAGGGTGGCGCTGAAGTGGTCGGCAGACGGCGACGTTTTCAGGCTTGCCTGGCGCGAGAAGAACGGGCCGCCCGTCAGAAAGCCAGAAGTAAACGGCTTCGGGCTTTCCCTGTTGCAGGGCGAGATCGGCTACAGGCTAGGCGGAAACGTCGAGACCGCCTTCAATCGTGACGGCCTTGAGGTCCAGATCACATTTCCGATGATGGGCAAAGAGACGCCGTGAGCGATCCGCTGCGCGTTCTGGTGGTCGAGGATGAATGGCTCATCGCCGAGGACATCGCTGCGTGTCTGCGCGCTTCGGGACATCAGGTGATCGGCCCGGCCCCTTCGGTGGCGGCGGCCCTGCGTCTTATCGGCGAAAATCATGTCGACGTGGCGCTGCTGGATGTTCAGCTGCATGGCGAAACAAGCCTGGCGATCGCAGAAGAACTGCAAACCCGCCACATCCCGTTCGCGTGTCTGACCGGATTTGGGCCGCGCGATGTTCCATCAGCCTTCGCCAACTTCAAATTTGTTCGCAAGCCGGCAGATCAGGCTGCCATTCTGGGCGCCTTGGCTGAATTGGTCAGGGTGGCCTAGCTTGTTTCAGCAGACTCGTCATGGATCGAAGGGCGGAAAGCGATCACCGGCAAATTGCTCCGCCCAAGGCAATGCCATGAGCCAGTTCTCACGGCGCGGTACCCACAGTTCGTAGTCGGGAATGAGGTCGCTGGGAGCCATATCGAGCGAGCCGAGCATGATCTCGGCCTCGTTGTCCCGCAGCCAGGCGATGTGCGAACCGCATTGCGGGCAGAAACTGCGTCTGGCGAACGTGTTCATTTGTCCGCTGCCTTCATAGGCTGACATGGGCCAGACGCCAAACGGCGTGAAAAAGCTGCCGCTGGCGCGGCGGCAATCCTGGCAGTGGCAAATTCCGACCCGCAACGGTGGGCCGCTCACCTTGAAGCGAACGGCGCCGTACAGACAACCGCCGTCCCGTTCGACCCCTGCCATCGCCTTCAGTCCAGCGGTTTGTCTGTCGGCCGCGGCGTGGTGCCCGACTGGCGCGGCCCGCCGGCATTGCGGTTCACCACCGGATTATCCAGCGGAGCGGTCGATGGCTTCGATGTTCCCGCGGTTTTTGGCGTCGGCGGTTTCGCTCCCGCGTCCGTTTCGTTGGCATCGCGTCTTGGATGCCGCAAGCCGTCGGCATTCACTTGCCGGATTGCCGGCTTCGATGTGGTGTTTGCCATGGGATCTCCTTCCTGCTGCGGCGGAAAGAACGGATGGTTTCGTTCTTAGCCCACAGCTCGTACATCTCAACCGCCGGCAAGGTGCGAAGTTCCACGGCCTGGAGCTTCAGGTGTCCTCTTCGGTGCCAACGTATGCTGCAGGGTAAGCGGTGTACCGCTCGCACGCTTACAGTAAATCTTAAATTGGATGCTGGCGAGGAATCGCAGCCTTGATGGCACGGCAACTATGCGCCAGACGTGGCGGCCCAAAGCGGCGGCTGACGATCTGCCGGCCTCTCGCCGCCATCAGTCATTTGCTGTGGTGATCTCATAATCGCCCCCGGCAATCCCGCCATCCCCGCGCAGGATTAAGCCTTGTGCACGGCAATGAGTCCAGCACCGCCGATTTCCACCTGACTGGCCGGAACCATTTTCGCTACTGGCTGTTCGGCTCGCAGGAAGGAGCCGGACATGGAGCGACGTAACGCTATACTTTCGCTGGTGATAGCAGCGGTCATTATCGTCGGCTTTCTCATTGGCTTTCTGTACGCTGATATGGGCTGGCGCACCTCGCCACTCAAAAGAGCGCCTGAGCAAAACCAAGGTGGAAACGCACCAGCCGATACCTCGCCTGCAGCGGGCATCAAGAAGAATCCTCAAGAGAATACCGAGATGCCGGATCAGAAATAACGGGGATCCTTTGGGCGCAGGCAGCGCCGGTTCGATGCGGACTTGAGGTCACTCTCGAACAATCGATCTCAGAACCTGCAGTGTCGGCTCCTTGTCCGCGCGTCCGATCCATACTTTCCGCACCGCGCCTGCAAGGTCACCGAAATAGGATGGCAGATCTCGACGAGCGAACGCTCGGCTGACGCCTGATTTTCCCTTTGGAGAAGGAGCCCGCCAACCGGCGACGCTTTTGCCTGTCAGCCATCCGCCTTCAGCGCTTCATCTTGCGGATAGTGCGACCTCAGCGTATCCCTCAAGGAACTGTCAACTGGCCTTGGGAGCGGTGCTCGGGACCAGGAATCCACTCTTTAGCAACTCCAGGGCGTCGAGCGCGTCCTCATCCAGCAAATTTGTCAGAGCCACCCCATCTGAGAAGACAACGTTGTGGTCGTCTATGTCGTAGACTTCCCAAAGCCCATCCTTGATTCTTCGAATGGCGTGCCGGTGCTCCATAAGCGCACGCTAATTGAGTCTCGGAAATGGTAGGTAGAAAAAATCAGCGGTAGGCCAACATTAGTAGTGGAAAACTCAGGCGCGCTCTGCCGCGTGGTGTGTGGACTGAAGGGTGCAGGGCCGCCGTCGGGCCTGGCAGGCGGCAGTAGACATTCGTCGCTAGGGCAAAATGTAGGTGTCCCAGCACGAGCTATTTTGTCGGGGCATCGCCGACCAGAACTCAGCCCAACCTGCTAAGATCAGAATGCCGGCCGCGCCCGGTCCGGGGAGGCCAAAGCGACCACGGCCGAATAGCCAGGTTGAGAAAGCGTCTGACAATCATTGCGGACACTCGGCCTCTGATGTAATTTAGAACTTGATCACGTGAGGAATATGCCCGCTGTCGCGACGGCTTTTCTCTCTTTTCTGTCTCGGCAGATAGCATGCTCTCTAACGGACCTGACACTGCAAGCTGGTTGTTGTGGTCGCCGGGTAACAGCGGTTAAGGGATTTGCCATGCTTCGACGTTGCGGATTCGTTGCGGCCTTGATGCTCGCAAGCTTCGTGATCTTCGAGGCTTCTGCCGTCGAACGAAGGGTCGCCTTTGTAATCGGCAACTCCGATTACCAAGAAATCTCGGCCCTCAAGAACCCGGCCAAAGATGTGGTGGACGTATCCAACACGTTTCGGGCGGCTGGTTTTGATGTTTTCGTCGCGAGCAATCTTACAAAGCTGCAGTTTGAAGATCAGTTCCGTAACTATCTTGCCGCCGTGGATGGCGCCGATATCGCTGTCGTCTACTATTCCGGCCACGGCTTTCAGATCGGCGGCGAAAATTTCCTGATCCCTGTCGATGCCTCGTTGAAAGATGCGGCGGACGTCGAGGTCCAGGCAATCAAGCTGAACGATGTGCTGCAGCAGATGCGTTCGAAATCGAAGATCCAGGTGATCATCCTCGATGCCTGCCGCAACAATCCATTCCCTCGCAAGGACTATTGGCTCAGGGACCAGCTTCTTACCGCAAGCGGCACCGGCCTTGCGCAAGTAAGAAGCTCATTGAACACGCTGATCGCTTTTGCCACCGAACCCGGTGCGGTTGCCTATGACGGCGCCGGCGACCTCAGTCCTTTTTCATTGGCGTTTTCTCGTCGCGCGCTCGCCCCCAACCAGGAGATCCGCACGGTCATGGCGGCCGTCCGCCGGGATGTGGTTGAGGCTACCCAAGGCCTGCAGGTTCCCTGGGAGAACTCTTCGCTGATCGACGAAGTCGTTCTGATGCGCCGCAGCAGCCGCCCATCACTGCCGCCGGTATTGGAGAAGGTCGTGCTGTCCGGGGCCGGCCCCATCGATCTGGACCTTCCGGAACCGGTCCAGGTCGACGGCGGGACAATAACCGTCAGCATCGAAAGACCACCCGCCTTGGGACGCCTGATGCTGGACGGCAAGGTCATCGAGGCGGGAGAACTGATCCAGGGCAAGGATCTGCCGCGTTTGCAGTTTGATGTTCCCAAGGGAGCTGGCGAGCCGGAAGAGATGGATATGCTGGCCTACGCCGCACGCGACAGTTGGGGCGGCGAAGCCAAGGGCATGCTGGTGTTCCGGGTCAAGAGCGGCGAAGGAGCCGAGGGCGAACAGGTGATGGCCTCGCTCGAAGCCGAGCAGAAGCAGCAGGTGCTGCAGCGCGGCATTCATGTCACCGGTGCGGCCGAGGCGATCGAGAACCGGGAGGTCGACGTTCCGGTCGGCGTGGGCGCCGTTGCTCTGAACCTGGATGTCCCGACAGACGATGCGGCGGTCAGCCTGAAAGTCACAAACTATCCGGCAACGGGAACGCTCTCCCTGCCGGATCGGACCCTGTCGCCCGAATCGAGCTTGACGGTCGGCGAAGTCGAGGGGCTGCGCTATGAACCCCAGATCGGAGCCAGTGCACCGGTCGAGATCGCCTTCGAAATTCGGGCGGACAGCGCAATATCCAAACCCGCCAAAATGAAACTGTCGCCGAGCGTGGATCCGTGCGACCTGGCTGCCGGCGAACCTCTCGACCTTCAAGGCGTGGTCCCCGGCCTGCTGCCAAATGAAATCGGCGCCGACGCGGTGGAGCTGTGCGAGGCTGCGGTGAAGGCGTATCCCGATGTCGCCCGCTTCCGTTATGAACTGGGACGCGCGCTGCTTGCAGCCGGCAAGGTCGACCAGGCCAGGAAAGCCATCCAGCAGGCCGCCGACAGGGGGCACGTGCGCGCGGTGTTCGAGCTCGGCTACCTCCATGCGACGGGAACGGGCCAGGCTGTCGACCGCAAGCAGGCCAACACCTTCTACGCGGTGGCATCCGACAAGGGTGACCCCTACGGCATGACGGCATGGGGTCGTGCCCTGTTCCATGGAAACGGCGTCGAGCGCGACACCGGCAAGGGGCTGGATCTGCTGCTCAAGGCGGCATCGATGGGGCACACCTATGCCATAAACGATCTCGGCGCGATCTTCACCGAAGGCCGCAACGGCGTGCCCGCCGATCAGGCCCGTGCCGTTGCCTTCCTCAAGGCCGGTGTCCAGCGCCAGGACATGTATTCGATGAACTTGCTCGGTCGCAATTACCTCAGCGGTCGAGGCGTCGAGAAGGATCCGAAGGCTGCGCTGGCGCTTTTTCAGAAGGCCATCGACCTCGGCCAGCCCTATGCGCCGGCCAGTCTTGCGCGCATGTACCGTGATGGCGTTGGCGTCGAGCAGAACCTTGATGAAGCCCAACGCCTGTTTGAACTGGCAACCTCGCGCGGCGACCAGTCCGGCGCCTATGATCGCGCGGCTCTCGAGATGCAAAAGGGCGACCAGGCCGACCAGGCCGTCGCCGTGCGTTTCCTGGCATTCACAGTAGCGCTCGATTTTCGCAATGAGTTGCCTGACGCCCGCGCGACGTTGGCGAAATTCGGGGCCAAGCCGAAAGCGGCGGCGTTGAAGCAACTGCGTGGGGAACTCAAGTCGAAGATTCCGTTGAGCGGTTCTGTCGACAAGCAACTGGTCAAAGTGGCGAGGGCGGTCTGGGAACAAGCCAATCCGCGTCGGGATTTGTTCTGATCAACAAGGAGGCAATGGTGGGCAGAAATCGGAAGCAGGCAACAATCGGGATAACTCTGTCCATCGCCTTGGCGGGGGTCATGGGCTGCACATCCTGGCCACCCCTTCAACCGACGCCGCTGGTGGCGACGCCAGCACCGGCGCCGAAGGTCGTTCGCAGAGCCCCGGCGCCGCGGAAGGTCGTCAACCCGGCTCCCAAACCGGTAGCCGCCAGGAAAGCGGTTAAACCGGTCGCGGACGAGCCGGCTGCTCCCGTAATCATCCCGACTTCGGGAGGTGGTGGCGGGACTGGCGGGAGTGGGGGGAGTGGCGGGAGTGGCGGGAGCAGCGGAGGAGGAGGCGGCTGGGGAGGAGGATAGCGTTGAATGGCTGCTGCAAGTAAGCCAATTAGAGCATTTACGGCCAAGTGGAGTCACTTGGCGTCGCAGAAATGCGGCTAAATCAAACAGATAGATCCGGATGCTCAGCTCAATTTGAACGTATCCCGCTCGCGGATCCGGGCGACGGTCTAACTCGCATCCGCTGACTGGCGCAGCGCCTCTGTCTCCGCCATCTGAATGCCCATTTCGACAAACGCGGAAAGAACTGAAAAGCGATCCTCCAGTGCAACGCGTGCCAGTCCGGCCAGAACCCCCGCACTCACAGCGCGGGCGGCTGTCGGCAAGGCCGATAGCGCTGGCGCCTCCATAGCTGAACCGTTGCCATGCCGTCCTGCAGCCAGGGCAATCCAGGCAGCCGGCGTTGTTGGCGGCATCGCCGCAGCCTTGCTCACTTCCGGGCGATGGTGAGGGCTATCCGGTTCGCTGACCCAGTCACGAACAAGCGCGAGCAACTCCTGATCCCTGTGGTCGAGCAGAACGGTGAGATGGCTCAGGCACTCATGGGCCCACCACACCGCAGCCCGCTCGGGAAGGAGATAGGCACAGAACGTAATCGCCTCCTCGGGCACGCGCCCGGCAAGGAGGGCGCGGCAAAATTCGATTGAAGGTTGTTCGGTCGGACGTGCCACCATGTCCCTGGCAACAGCGGGGTAGGCCATGAAAAGGTCCCGTGCCGTTTTGAATCGAAGCTCATTGGCCATGGCCGCCACGCTTTTATCGGGGAATAATCGACACTGAAGCCCTGGACAGGGTGCGGGTCAAGTCTCAGTCCGTAGCAAGATGCAAATGCCGTCCACTCCCCGTATGCTTGACGTTTATTGACAGACAATCGCTTCGGAATTTGGTATACTCCACAGCCGAAAAAATCGGATGTTCAAGACAGGAGTAACCGTTATGCAGTTGGGCAGTTTAGCCTTCGTGTTGACGGTCACGCTTTTTTCGACCCACGCTTCCGCTGATCCACTTCAGAAGTCAGAAGACATCGTGAAGTTTTTTTCCGGGGCGAGCGAGTTCGGCCCGGCGCGTGGAATCTGCGTCGGCACCGAAGACGAGTGCAAGGGCAAGAAGAAAGAAGCGCCGGCCGAAAAAACCAGCCTCGATATGCTGATCAATTTCGGCCTGGATTCTGCCGAACTCGACGCGACTGCGCGTGCTGAACTCGACGAGTTCGCCAAGGCGCTAAAGGACAGCCGACTGAGCGCCCTCGACTTCGTTGTTGAAGGTTACACCGATGCGTCCGGCTCGGCTCACTACAACGAGGGACTGTCGGAACGAAGAGCCCGATCGGTAACAACCTTCCTGACCTCTAACGGCATCGACGCTGCCCGCATCAAAGCGACAGGCTTGGGCGAAACGAACCCGCGCAATCCCAACCCATACGATCCGGTAAACCGCCGGGTGGAGATGCGGATAAGGACTGAGTAGGGCTGGTACGCCAAGGCACGGCTCACGTCGACAGACTTGAAACGCTGGCTCGTCAGTTGTTGTTGAGCACGCCGCCCACAGCCACACCGGTGCCGAAAATCAGCGCCTTGGTCAGGAAGTCGTTGTTGTCCGGCGGCGGTGGGTTGTCCTGTCGAACCACCTCGCGGTTGCGCCTCTTCTGAACGACCTGCTGCTTGCGGGGCATCTTTGCCACCACCGACTTTTTTGTGCGGGTCTTCTGTGCCACCGGCTTTTGTGTGCGGACCTGCTGCACCTGTTTTTTCGGCTGTGCTGCACGAGCCTGATCGGCAGCGTATCTGGCGCGCACCGACTCCATCATTGGATCCGTCTGGATCACCAGGAACGTCAGTTGCTCGCGTGTCAAAAAATTGGTCTGCGGTAGACCATTCTTCGCTTGCCAGATGCCGATCGCCTGCCGGGTCTTTGGACCTATGTTTCCATCGATGCGGCCAAGCTCGTTGCCCAAGGCTTCGATGCGCAACTGCAAATCGATACGGCCCTGGCGATCAAGACCGATCGCACTTTCCGTCAACTCGGTGCCCGGGGCCTGCTTCACCTCATCCGAAACGCCAACCGAGGTGCGAACGGCTGAGCCGGAATTTGCGTTCGCCTCGTCCTCATCGATTGCCGCAATCTGCCGATCTTCGGCTTTCGGTTCGTTCAACTGATCGATGTTCAGCCGTGCCACCGTGGCGAAGCGGCCATTTGGAAACTGTTCGAGATAGGCTTCGTAGAACGGAATGGTATTGCGCTTGGAAGCTTCATCCCACAGACGCTGCTCCACCTCCCAGGAAGGAGGCTCACTGGTCACCGGGGCAGGAGCCGGTGTCGCTGCGGTGCCGGATGCGCCAGCGACAGGTTTTGTGGCAGGCGCCGCTTCCGCTACGGACTGTCCCAGGAAGACCTCGCGTCCCAGTGATGCGTTGTGCCAAGGTCTCTGGCGACCTTGTGTCGTTTCGGTCACCTGGCCGCGCACACGCGTCAGCGCGCTCTGGATTTCAACGCCGGGTTCAGTCAGGTGCCTGGCGAGTGCAGTGGAGTAAGGACTGTTGACACCGTTGCCGTCGAAAGCGATGGCGCCTGGATCGGTTGCATACGCAATCAGGATTCCGCCGGTTCCAACGCCGTCCGATTTTGCGTCGATCGGCGCCAGACCGGAGCCAAACGAGGCGGAACGGCTCTTCGGCATAGAGGCGGCCAGCGTCCTTGCCAGTGGATTGTCGCGGCAGGCATCGAGGATAATGACGCCGATCGCCGGCTCGGGCGGTAACGCCGCCATGAAGTCATCGATCTGGATTGTGCGGGTCTTGAGATAAGCGGGCGATGTCAGCTCGGCGTCTACCGGAATCAGAAAATTCCTGCCGTCGACCTGCATGCCGTGCCCGGCATAAAAAATGACGGCGAGGTCGGCGTCGTAGGATTGCTCAGTAAACCGGCTGATGAGGCCGTGCATGCCTGCATTGTCTTGATCGACCCCCTCGATCACTTGGAAGCCGGCATTGCGTAGCGTGGAAGCGATGAGATGCGCATCGTTGGCGGGATTGGGCAATGCAACGGCATGCACGTATTTGCTGTTGCCGATGACCAGCGCCACGCGTTTGGCATCAGGCGCAGCAGCCTCGGCGCCAAGCGACGCGATGATAAACAGGATAAACCCGCTCAGAAAGACGGCAAATGCTTTCATCGACCAGCCCTCCGCCCCGCATGGGCGCACTATTGATGTCTGCGCATGCTAAATTCATCAGCGACATAATCTGCCAAATGGCTCTTGGGCGTATGTGATCTCGACCACAGTTTTGGTTCACAAAGGGCCCTAAAAAAGTTGGCCATAGTAACACTTGGCAACAGGAACACCAATGGTCTAACGGCGAACTCGCACGCCGCGAGAAGCAGGTTCAAAGGGTATTCTGCGTCGGGCTTAGGAGGGCTGTGATCGCCTGCTTGTACTTTTCGAACTCCGGCGATGTCTGCCGGACTTCCGTCGTTGTCGTTGTCTGTTGACTCACCTCGGTCGTCGCCGGGCTCAGCTTCCTGCCCATTTTCCTTTCGGCCCAGCCCACGACATAGCTGGCAGTCTTGCCAGTGAGGAACCGATTGGCTTGAATGACGGCCGACCCGAGCACCGCGCTCAATTGCGCCGAACCCGGCGACGACAACACTTGATGGGCGCCTTCCATTCCCAGGAAATGACAGAGATAGAGCCGGCCGGCTGTGATCTGGTGGCCGCGCGCGCGAAGATAGGCTTCGCCCTCGCGCGCAAGATTGCTGACCATCTCGCGCGAGATGGTGGCGTCGAAACGCAGAGCGAGCAGGTCGGCGGTTGACAGTGTCCGCGCAAGTTCGGGGCGATAGGTGTTCATCATCCTGATCCAGGTCTTCGTTATGAACTGACCGGCGCCGGTTGCCGAAGAATTTGGATTCTTGGCGCGGGCGCTGCCGCCACTTTCGACTTGAACGATACGGTCGGTCAGTGTTTCGACAGCAGAAGCGTCCGTCGCGATTGCCGTAACCGTACCCAAGGGATTGATCGCCTCGCCATTGCGATAGAGTTCGAAATGCAGGTGCGGCCCAGTCGAAAGACCAGTCGTGCCGATGTAACCAATGATATCGCCTGCCTTCACCTTCGCGCCGACACCGCCCTTGACCGCGAATTTCTGCATATGCGCATAGCGCGTCTCGCGCGCGCTTCCGTGCGAAATCTTCACCAGATTGCCGTAACCTCCGCCATCGCCTTGAAAGACGATTTCGCCGTCGAAGGCGGCTGCAATAGGCGTACCCAGAGGCGCCGCCCAATCCACACCCTTGTGGATGCGAACAGTGCCGAGGATCGGGTGCTTGCGTGGGCCGAAGGTGGACGTCATGACCCCGTTGACCGGGGTGACCATGCCGTTGGTGACTGTCAGCGAGCGAACCTGATCGTCGCCGCTAACGCATGCAAACTGGCCATCGGTCTGCTGGAACACGAAACAGTCGAGGCTTTTTTCGTTGCCTTGGACGCCAACATATAGCACCCGTCCGGCCGTCTCTTCCTTGCCACGCGGCCTTTGCGAATAGATCAGGACCAGACGCTGGTCTTCGCTGGCGAAGGCATCCAGATCCTGTCCTCTCGAGAGGTACATGATCGCTTCTCCGATCACGCCGGTGGGGACTTTATTGCGTGCTGCTGTCGAGTAGATTGCGTCGAGTAGTCGGTATTGCCTTTTGTGGGTGCCTTGTGCCTGTGCGCCCGAGTAGTTGAACAGATCTTCGCGGACCCAGGGGTCGACACCAGACACAAACGCACCAGCGGCATTGCGCGTCAGCGTACCGACAAATACGTTCTTGGCGTAGATCGAAACCTGCATGAGGGACATGGTTGTCGTCTCGCGCGTCGGCCTGAAACCGCGCATCGCGACGACATGACCTGGCTCAAGGCTTTCCCGATTGAAAAGCGCCTTCAAGGCTTCGCCTGCCAGCTTGGCGTCCTCGGCGGAGAAATGTGCATCCAGGGCAACGCTGTCCAAGCTGCGGTCGTTGAGAATCTTTACGAACGTGTCCTCGGTAGCCTCATATCGCTGATATTCGCTGGTGACATTTGCAACGCTTGTGTTGTTTTCGATCTGGGTTTTCTGGAACGCGGGAAGGGCTGCCTCGCCTGCATCGATTGTTTCGCCCCAACCTGCTTCGGGGTCATCGGCGTCCACCTGCGGGTCCGAAGCAACCGGAGCCTCGTTTAGAACGGGCGGTGGCTGAAGGTCGTTTTGCAGATCGTTGGATGGCGCCGCCGCAGTCTGTCGCTGTGCCTGGAAGAATGCGAAATCTTCTTGCGTGGAGGGTATCGTTGTCATGAATTTTTCGCTGGCGCTAAGCATCACGTCGGACAGAATTTCAATCTGGGGAGAAACTCCAGCCTGATCGAGTTCTGCGGGGCGCGGGATCACTTGGCTTTTTGTGGCGGCGCCGGTGTCGGGCGCAAGGGTGATCCACATCGGATCGCCTGCGAGATCGATGATGGCAGGCACATAGACCGATGCATCGGCTGGCACATCGTCGGTTCCCTCGACCGCGTGCAACTCCTCGTCTTCATCGCCGAACGACCAATGGTCCGCGGTGAGATAGAAGCCGGCAGCGATCGACAACAGGACAATCACAGCAAGGCCGGCAAGGAGTCTGCGCCAGAGCCTGCGTCTGCGCAGGGCGGCGCGCGCCTGCCTTTTCAACCTGAAACTTGTGTCGATACTGTGCGTCACGGATTGCTTCCGGTCAGGAAAAAGGTCCACCGCACCTGTTCGAGCGTATCGACTTCGAGAAATCGTGCGGCGATATGGCCGCGCTGCCAGCATTCATCGATGCCGCGTATCGAGAAGCGCCGCCGGTCGATGCACATTTCGGTCGACCCGGTCAGGGTCGCATGACCAAAGACGTCCGTCGCATAGATGTAAATGTAGCGGTTCGTGAGCTCCTCGCGGATGACGTTCACGCACTGATTTGCACCGATGGTCCACCAGCCGTCGGTCTGGTCCGCATTGTCGACCTTTTGGCCGACGGCGAGATTGACGACGTCGAGCGTCTGATTGCAGACGGTGAATTCGGCGCGCGCTTCGTGGGACGACAGGACAGCAAGCAATATCGCCCCCGACACGACCGTGAGTTTGGTACGGCTTCTCAGGGCAAGCAGGCCGCGAAGCCAGTCACGCTGATTGTTGGGCGGGACAGCGGTCAGGAAGGAAAAACGCGAGCGGCGGAGGTCCATCGGCGTCCATGCTACCCGCCGAGCCGGAAGTACTTTGCAGTCGCGGAGAACTCAGATCGGTTAGTCTCGATCTCTTCGAGAATCTTGGGCAACAGCAGCGCGGCTGGTGTTGGCGCGGAGAACGCCGCAGCCTGGATATCCTGTGGACCGGTGATGACCATTATGATCTGCGGCACGACCTTGCCGGCCGCCTTGTCGGCTGCGCCGAGATCGATCGGAATGTTGAAGGTGGCCTTGTCCGCTTGCGCCAAGATACGATCGTCGAGGCTGAATGCCATGCCCCTGTGGTCGATCAGCAGCACGCTGGAAATGAGGCCGCCATGCGTCACCAGCGTGCCGCCGATCGGCGAACCGCTCGGCACCCTCGTCCGATCGAGAACAAGCTGCGGCTTGTCAGCCGCCATCTGGTCCAGAAAGCGCAGAAAGTTGGTGACTTCGCATTGAGCCGGTTCAATGAGGCGGACGCTGATGTCCGGTTCGACATGGAATCTCGCCTGGAAATCGGACATCATTTGCTCGAATGGCGGGACCCCAGTGCCCAATCCTTCGATCTCGACGGCGGTTTCGGTTGCCGATGTCACCGTCGCATAGAAACAGTCGCCGCCGTTGAAGTCGCGCACCCAGGAGACCCGTTGCGCAGCGTTGGCGAGGACATTTTTCGGCGGTCGTCCTAGTTCCGGTTTCGGGACGTTCAAGGCGACGGTGGATTCGGGCACCCGCGCGGCCGCCTTGGACTCGGCCGGCTGGTTGGCCGGTTGCTCGGGCTTCCGGCTCTCCATCACGTCGGGCTGGACCGCGGGGGGCGGCGAGGCTTTCTCGGCCAGCGGCACTGGCGCGATCTGGGCTAGCGGCGGAGCCGCTTGCTGGCTGTCGCTGATCACGGTGTCCGGCTGAATTGCCGGCGGTGGCTTTTCGGCTGTCGCTTGTGCCTCGGCTGCCGACGGCTCCAGGGTTTCCTCGGTTGGTGAGGGGACTTCGGCGGGCCGTGTCGGCTCCAACCTTTGATGCGCTGCGGCATCTGTCTGATTTTCAGCTGACGGCCGCGTGTCGGCTGCCGACGGCTCCAAGGTTTCCTCGGTTGGCGAGGGGACTTCGGCGTGCTGTGTCGGCTCCGGCATTTGATCCGCTGCGGTATCTGCTTGATTTTCAGTTGGCGGCGCAGCGGCCTCGGTTTGCGACTGCTGAGGTGGAGCTACTTTTGCCGGCTCATCGCCCGGCGGATTCGCAGCTTCTTCCGATGGGGCCGGAACTTTTGGTGCCAAAAGCGATGTATCGGCGGCGGTCGGTGTGGAAGGCGTCATCAAGCCAGTCAGATAAATGCCTGCACCGGACGCTACAGCTAACGTCGCCAAGGCAGCGATCGCGATGGATCGGGTCTTGGCGGACTTTCCAGGGACATTAGGCAAAACCGCCCGAGGAGGACCGGCAACTGCCGAAGGCCTCGGTTCGGACAGATGCGCCGGCCGGACATGCGGAACGAAGACCCGCTCGCCGGGAGCCGCCGGAGGCTGACTTTGGAGCTTGGGGCCAGGCGCGACGGTTCCCCTCCTTCGCGGCAAACCCGTCCGGTCTCGGGGTGTGATCGACGCTGGCGGCGTTGTCTCCTCATCCGTGTCGTCGCGTGTCATCCTGGCGATGTCCGCCATGCTGATCGGCCGGTCTTGTGGATCCGGCAGCAGCATGGCTTCAACAATTCCACGAAAATCGGCGTCGATGTCGGATAGGTCCGGGACAGTTCGGCGTTTTTCCACGATCTCGAACTGGGAGCCGCCCATGTCGATCGGTTTGCCGCGTAAAGCAGCAGCCAGCACCAACCCCAGGCTGTAGATGTCGGATTGCTCGCTGACATCGCCACTGTAGAGCCCGAGTTGTTCGGGAGAAACGTAGTTGTACTTTCCCGCGAATTTTCCGCCGATCAGGGTCTCGCCGCCGACGGTCGCCGATCGCGCGATGCCAAAATCGATGATCTTTGCGCGTTCGACCCGGCCTCCTGGCAGGATGATGTTATCCGGGGAGAGGTCGCGGTGTATTGCTCCCGCCTGGTGCACGGCGCTCAAGCCGGAAGCCAGACGATGGCAGAGCTTGCGCACGTCTTCCGTCGGCATCGGGCCACGTCGCATAACATCGAACAGCGATTGGCCGTCGACGAATTCCATAGCGAGGTAGGGGCGACCGATGCCGGGATCGATCGTGAAGACGTGATACCGAACGACTGCGTCGTGCGACAGGTGATTGAGGATCGACGCTTCCTTGCGGAACAGGGACAGGATCGTCTGATCACGGGCGAACTCGGGCAAGACGATCTTGATCGCGACGTGGTCGCCGGTCTGGATGTTGTGGCCACGATAAACTTCGCCCATGCCACCGAATGCGATCCGCTCGTCTAGTTCATAGATGCCGCTGAGTTGCGTGCCTACGGCTGTGTTGGCCACGTTAGGCGATATCCGCGTCTTGTCGTCGGCGCTCATCAGCCTCAACCTTCCGCTCTGGACGGATCAGGATGGGTCCAACTGCGCCCGTCTCCGATCTTCACGAGCACGATGGTGACATTGTCTGTCCCCCCGCGCGCCAGCACCGTTTGCAGTAGGTTTTCGCATGCCGCCTGAGGTGTCGCCGACACCGCCGCTGCCTCGATCTCGGCGTCTGTGACATGCGCTGTCAGCCCGTCGGTGCTCAACACAAATATGTCCCCGGGCATGATTTCGCCTTGCTGGAAGTCAATGACGATCTCGTCGCTGACACCGACCGCATGCGTGATAACATTGCGGCGCGGCCAGGTGAGCGCTTCGGCTGCGCTGATCATGCCCCTGTCGAGAAGTTCCTGGACTTCGGTGTGGTCCTTCGAAATCTGCGAGATCGAGGCGTTGCGGATCAGATAGACGCGGCTGTCGCCCGCCCACAGGCAGGCAAACCGCCCACCCATCGCCAGCAAGGCGGCGACGGTGGAGCCAATGGTTATTCCGCGAGATTCCGATATCCTGCGGATTTCGGCGTTGGCCCGGCTCAGCCTGTCCTCGAAGCGCGCGCGAAGATCCGGTGCCGAGCTTGCAATGCCGATCGTTGCCAGATGATCGACGATGCTGGCCGAAGCGACTTCCCCGGCATCATGTCCACCCATTCCATCGGCCACCACCCACAGGCCCGTTTCGGGCTCGACCAGATAGCTGTCTTCATTGAGCTCACGGACACAGCCTCTGTGGCTAACGCCGAAGCTTTCAAAGGGAAGGGCGACATTGTTCAATTTGCCACCAAGCGCTTCTCAGGCGTCCTCTGCGGCGCACTGTCAGGCGCTCGCTCGCGCCAGTTTGCCACAGGCTCGAACATTAGAGTATCGAAATCAACGTCCGCGCCTCTGTTGCCGAAGGACAGCGTCACCCTGTCGGGAAGCTCAATGGTCATCTCAAAACGCCTTTGGACAGCTGAACCCAGTAAGCGCGGCAAGGAAGAGAGGGTTGGGGTCCGAATTGGTCTGGATCGTATAGGCAACATCGCGCCCGCCTATCACGAAGCGGGCTTCCGTGTTGCCGCCGGTGCTGGTGATATCAGCCTTGTCCAGCAGACGCTTCAGTGCCCACGGACCGTCGAACTTGATCGCGGACTCACGGCCCGGCATTTTCGGGGCAAGGCTCAGGCTCGCTGACGCGGAAGCCATGCCGCTTGGCCAGGTCACTGTGCTTGGCGCGTTACCCGCCTGGTTGCTTTGGACAATCTGGCCATCGACGTCGAGGACCGCCGTATCGGCGTCGCCATGCAGTGAAAACGGCGTAAAGGTGATGTTGACCAACGGCACCGAACCACCTGAAGGAAAAAAGGCGTTGCGGATTTCCGCGGCCAGCTGGAAGTTTTTCAAGGTCGACTTCGACAGGTCGCGCCCAAACCGCGCATCCTGTTTCCAGCTCCAGTCCTGGCCGGTCATGTCGATCAACGATGCGAGATTCTGTGCAAAGAACCGGTCCATCAGCCCGCCTGGACCGAACAGTTTCGCGAAATCCGCCATCGCAATATCCTCTGGGCCATTGCTGGCGAAAGGATAACGGCCCGCGACCACCTCCTCGCAGGTGCGCGTGACCGTCTGGCCGAGCATCTGGTTCAAATTTGCTAAGGAGGTTTCTGCGACATTGCCGTCAAACTCGTCGGCGGTCGCAGTGACCATTCGGGCGAGTTGCTTGGGCAGACGCGAGACATTGGCGCGAAGGGTGGATATCTGCAGCTGCAGATTCATGTTGACGCGTTCCGTTTGCGAAGGGACGTGGGCCGCCAGTTGCAGGCTCTGGTAGATATCGCGGAAATTCTGGGTCAACGCATCGATTGGGCGGCGTCCGGCCGGACCGTTCACCAAAGCCTGGAATGATCTGAACTGCGCTTCGATATTCGCCCCAGGGTTTTGCGCGCTAGCGGACCCTGTGCCGGCCCGGCTTTGGGATTTGCCGCTGGCGATTTGAAGGCCGATGCGGGCCAATCCCCTGGGAACATCTGCAGCGTTCTGCGGCTGGTTTTGAAGCACGCCGGCTTCGGCCTCGGAACCAGAGCCTTTGCCGGAACCAGCTTCCCGCGTCAGAGCTGTTTCGTCGGCGATCGCCGTAAAAAGCTGGTCGATTGGCGAGGTTGGTGACGCAGCGGCGGACAGCGCGATATACTGCGGCTTGTCCTTCAGCATCGCCTTGAACTTCAATTTGTCGAGAACGCCGTTCCACACCGCGGCGAATTCCCTCCCATAGCGATCGAGAAGTTCGGGACCGAGCTTAAGCAATTCCTGATCGATGCCGCCTTGCTCGCCACCGCCGCCGAGAACCCACTGGTCATCGACAAGCATCTGCGCAACGCGCGAGAGTTGTCCGAGATAGAAGTTGTTGAAGCCGCTATAGGTGTAGATACCGGGAACGCGAAGGCCTGACAGATCGCCACCATCGACACGCTCGAACAACAGCTGCGCTTCCGGGCCGCCTTCCACGGAGACGGAAAAATCATCCAGCGCTGCCGCGTATACCGCTGACTTCACCAACGCTGAGGCACGATCGGCAAGGCTCATGCGTCCAAGCGAGCGTTGAGCGGCTTCGACAAGTGGCTGGTTGAGTTCGAAAACCGGATCATAGGCGTCGTCCAACGCAAGCATGGCCCGCAGATGCTTTTCGAGTTGCGACCGCCCCTCGCGGTTGTTTTCGCCCGGATACCGGTTCTGTTCCCAATCCTGCCTCATCCAGGAAACGATCAACTCGTCGTCGACCTTCGGCGCCTTGCCGCCCAGCATCAGGTAGATCTTCAGTGGTTCGTAAAGCGCGGCGGGATCAGCCATCTTGGCCTGGATCGTCCGTTCGGCCTGAAGCAGCAGGCGCGAGCGGAACATGCGTTCCAGCGCTTGCCGGTAAGCTGTTTTTGATGCCGAAAGAAGTCTTTCCCGCTGACCGAGGCCGAATGTCTCCTCGATCGGTGTCGGCAAGCCACTGGTGTCGAACCCAGCCGGCAGATCGCGCAACTGGTCGAGCGGGCCAATGACGTTTTCGAGGTCGACATCGGCGACCGTCGGGGTTTTGAGTAGCGGGTCTGCCGTCTCGCGATACCGGCTTACAGCTTGCATGGTAGAGGTAATCAGCGACCTGTTAGCTGTAAAGCTCAGAGCCAAGGTGCCCAGAGCCGCGGCAGCGATCAATGCTATTGCGCCAAGGCCGCCATATCTGGCGATCGCTGCACGCCTTTCAGCCGATTTGTCGTATGAAACCCACCCGGATTCCGCGAAAATGACGCCGGTCAGAAGATCATGCAAGAAGAAGCTTTTGCCAGTGCCGGAAAGATGGGCGCGAGAAGCGCTGCCGAAACTACGACCGATCACGCCCAGCACCTGGTCGATCGGCGTACCCTCCTGCGTGCCTGACGAAAAATAAAGTCCACGCAGGCTGACGTTCACTTGGCTGCGGGCCGGATCGAATATGCTGGTGACGAAACTGGCAATACGACCTTTCAACGCGCCAAACTGGGCTGGAAAGCCAAAGATGGCTATGCGCACGACCGGATCAGCCTCTTCCTGCAGACGGTCGGCCATTTCCTCCGCCAGGTGTTTTGCCAATGCGTCGAATTCGGCCGGTGCCTCACCGACCATGTTCTTGCTGCGATCGGCGGTCTGGAACGTCGCACCCCATACTTTGCGACGGCGCTGCTCATCGAAACCGCCAAAATAATCCATGAAACCGCAGACAAGGTCGGCCTTGGTGAACAGCAGGTATACCGGGAATTGGATTTTCAGTGCTTCGTGAATTTCGCGCAGACGGCTGCGTATCTCAACGACGTGGACCTCAAGCTGCTGATCATCGAGACTCATGAGATCGGCAAGGCTGATGGCCAGGATAACGCCGTTTATCGGTTGCCTGGCGCGGTATGTCTTGAGCAGAGACAAGAAGGCGAGCCAACTCTTCTTGTCGCTCTGCGCGTTGGAATCCTGCGTCGTGTAGCGTCCGGCGGTGTCGATCAGGACCGCCTGGTCGGTGAACCACCAGTCACAAGATCGCGTGCCGCCGACGCCGGTCACCGGCTGGGCGTCTCCCGAACCGGCAAGCGGAAAATTCAGACCCGAATTGACCAACGCCGTTGTTTTGCCGGCACCAGGCGGGCCGATGACGACGTACCAGGGGACCTCGTAGAGGAAATTGCGCTTGCCGCTCGACCGCTTGAGCGCAGCGATGGCCTCATTCATACGAGCCTCAAGCACCTGCGAGTCGTCATCCTTGTCGTCGTTGCGGGCAACTATCGTCTCGAGCGCTTTTTGCGCCTTTCGCCTTTGCCAGAAAAGCAATCCATAGAAGAGCGCCACGATCGCCACGATTACGCAGATGATCGTCACGCGCAGCCAGGTATCGGCAAAGCGGATCAATGGGCCGGCAAACCAGACGGCTGCCGCGAAACCGGCCAACGCGATGACGCTGAATATCCGCAGCAGCCAACGCGTCATGGGCGCTTCCAAATGGCCGTGCTCACAATGTCTCCTCCTTGGGGATCATCACATCGACACGGCGATTCTGGGCGCGGCCTTCCGGCGTCGCATTGTCGGCGATCGGCTCGTCCTCACCCTTGCCCTCGGCCGTGATCCGCGAAGGCTTGCTGAACCGCGGCGCCATCATCGCTTCGACAGCCTTCGCCCGGGCGACCGAAAGGTCGAAGTTGGATTTGAACGCGCTCGATTTTCGCGGCTTCACATTGTCCGTATGGCCGACGATCCTGATCGGTCCGGGCTCGGGTTCCAGCGCGGCGGCGATGTCTGCGGCAATCGGCTGAAACTCCGGGTTCACCTCGGCCCTGCCGGACTGGAACAACAGGACGTTGTTGATCTCCACCACAATGAACATGCCCTGCGTGCCGACGGCCAGCCCACCGCGTGCGATATCCTTGGCCAGTGCCGAGCGGATGCGATCGATCTGGTTGGTGGCGGCGGGCGGAGTGACTGTCATCGGCACAGCCGACGGCACCACGCCGGCGCGTTCGATGGTGACCGGCGTGGATGGATTGAGCGCCAGCAACCCGCCGGCAATGGCGTCGCCTTCATTGGTGATGAAGACCCGCAAAGCGAAGAATGCCGCCGTCAGCAGCGCCGACGCTGTGGCCGCAATGACCCAGAGCGGCAACCGGGCCGACGACTGTGCGATTGATGCCGCCAAGCTCTGCCAGTGAGGCGAGATGTCTTCGTCGGCGCGCGCCCTGAAATAGCGAAGCGTCTCGTATACATCGCGTCGAACGCGCTCGAGATTGTTGTCCTCGCGTGCGAGGCCCCGATACTGGCCTTCGAACCCAAGCGACAGGCAGGCATGCATCAATTCAAGCAGGTCGTAGTGTGCCTCCGGCGCGGCCAATATCTTATTCAGCGCTTCGTAGAAGCCCGCGCCGGTGGGCTCGACGTGAAAGAACTGCGACAGCATGCTGTGCTGCGCCCAGGCGTCTCGCTTGGGCCAAGGCAGGTTGCCGATGAGATCGTCAGCGGTTTCGCAAAGGGCAAATTTTGCGATCCTGGCGTCTGCTTCGGGAACACCAGCTTTCTGCATTGTCCGGTCGAATTTTTCGATCGCCTCAGCGACATGTTCCGCTAGTTGTTCCGCCTGTCTTTCGACGGGCATGAGCCTGAGCTGGCCGAACAACATCAGCAAAGGCGCCGCCGCGGCGAGGATCGGGTTCGCTGCTGAATATCTGACGCCATCCGTGGCATTCAGCAGGATTTCCTGCTGGATGGCTGGCTTCGGCGTCGCCGCAAAGGAACCGCTTCCGGTCGCTGCGCCGGGATCTGCACCCTGATAAATCACGGTTCCGGATGTCCACCCCGGCGGCGTGTGCTGACCGACACCCGGATCGAAAACCGTTGAATCCTTAGCCCGCAAGGGACCGGGCTGCCCACTGTCAGGAACAGGCCCCTGAGGAGCTGGCGCTGATCCTTCCGCGCGGCGCGGTGCGCGAATGACGGTCTTGCCCGCTGGACCGAACGGATTGTCCTTCGAACTCATCGCCAAACGTCCGTCCACACCTGATTGCTGCGCGTGCGCCACAAACAGGCAAAACGGTCCTGGGTCAGGCGCAGGAAATGCAGGCGCTGCTGACAAGGGCAGTGTCTGGAGGAAGGTCGGCTACAAAATTCTATCCCGCCGTAACATGACATTTGCCGCAGACCCCCGGGTCAATCAGCCTTACCCGCTGGCGAACTGTCGTATGTGATCGTAATCTCAGAAGCTGTCGATTGGAACAGGATGCAGTGCTGCGAAAGGATTTTTCTTCCGCCAACTACAGCGCCGTGTCCTTTGGGCTCGCAAAGGACGCTCTAATGCTTCCAGTTGGCGTGTGGTCCGCTCCGCAACCGAAGATCAGCATAGCAAACCGACTCAATTTCCGGGAATGCGCCAGGTTCAGTCTTCCCGACCTATTTTTGCTTGTCGGCTTTGGCATAGGCTTCGCTGAAATAGGCCAGGAATATGTCCAGCATTCCGTTTTCGTGTGTTTCTTCCATGGTCCGCCATTTGGCAACGAAGGCGTCCCAAGCCAGGCTCTTCTTCGATGTGAATGACGCAGGCGGAAGTTTCTTGCCGATCGCCTCAGGCGACAGGTCGTCAAGCAGCCGGGAGAGCGCAGCTTGCATGGCTGCGTAGGTAGCAAATTCATGCGTCTTGAGATCGCGGAATGCGTCTTCGATACTGTGCCTGGCATCAAGATAGCCGGCTCTGCGTCGTGCAAACATGATTTCAAGGATGTCGTCGGTTCCCGGGACGAACTTCAAGGGATTGTTATCGGCAGCGCTGATCATCGTCCGATGTGTGCTCTTGGCCAGTATTTTCGCAGCCGCACGTGCCTTCAGCAACAAGGCCAGTTCCTCGACAACCGTCCGCAGCACCGCGCCGATTTCGGCAGCGACTTCATGCGGATCACGCGATTGGAGCAATTCCGCAGAGATGCCAGCTCCGATCGCGATTTCCCGCAGCACCTCGTCCCTCGTCGAAGGGAGAGGCGCGGGCGGCGAAGACGTCGACACCGGTGCTCGGTGCTCTACCGGATTGAAGAAGGGCTCGCCTCCGAAGTCCAGCGGCCGACCTGACGTGATCGGCATTTCTCGTTGCGTCGAACCGTGCCTGCTTTGAGGATGACCCTCCGTGGTGCGCTCGTCGTCAATCGATACCAAGATGACGTAGCGGCCGATCAGCAACCGGTCTCCATGGTCAAGCCGATGCGGGCCGGCCATGCGATGGGTCGACCCGTTTATGAAGGTTCCATTGCGCGAGACATCGTGCAGCCAAAACGCGCCTGCCTCGTATCGAACGTCGCAGTGTCGGCCGGAGATGAACTTGTCGGGATCGGGCAAGGTCCAGTCGCAGGCCTCGCGCCCGATTTCGAAGCTGCGATCACGAGCTGAGTAGCCGGTCGAAATACCGGCCGGCAGGGAATCGGCATTGTTGATCTGCAGCCTGATGAACATTCAAAAATCGCCGTCGATCGCCTGTCGGGACACTCACCCAGGACTTCCATTATACCAGCAAAATCACGAGCGCGGCGTTACGAAGCTTTCAAGTCGATGATTCGAGAGGTGACACGCCGCAGCCACCGATCCGGTCCCCTTTGGTCGCTGGAAGACATGTGCTAGGCTCAAGCAGAAACGAGCGGCGGGAGGGGCAAGACCCATGCCGGACGAACGCGCCACGGTTGTGCAGACGCCGCTTGGCGCTGACCTGTTGACCTTCACGCATCTTGTCGGGCGCGATGAGATCAGTCGTTGTTTGGCCTATACTGTCGGGTTCGTGAGCAGCAGCCCCGATATCGATCCGCTGAAGATGCTGGGCGGTGCCGTATCGATCGAAGGTGAATCCGATCCGAAACGCTGGTTCAGCGGGCTTGTGTCCGAGTTTCGGCTCACCCGGATCGAGGACCGCCTAGCGTACTACGAAGCAGCCATCAGGCCCTGGCTCTGGTTTCTCGGCAATACGACCGACTGCCGCATTTTCCAGAACATGAGCGTCATCGAAATCGTCGAAGAGGTTTTCTCGAAATACAGCACGGCGAAATTCGAGAAACGCCTGCAGGGTTCTTATCCGCCGCGCGAGTACTGCGTGCAGTACGACGAGACCGATCTCGATTTCGTGCAGCGGCTGCTGGAGCACGAAGGCATCTTGTATTTTTTCGAACATGACGAGGGCAAACACACGCTTGTGCTGGTCGATGCCATGAACAAGCTGAAGCCCGCGCCGGGCTACGAAAAGGTGCCATATCACTTCGAAGGGCAGGGCTCCCGGCGCGATGTCGAATACATCACCGAATGGATTCCAGGCAGCTCGGTGCGGCCGGGCGCCTATGTCCACACCGACTATGATTTCAAGAAGCCGGGCGCCGACCTCATGGCCAAGTCGGCCCAGCCGTTCGGCCACAAGCTGGCCGCTGGCGAGAACTACCGCCAGCCGGGGGCGCATCTTGAAGTCGGTCGCGGCGACAGCCTCGCCGCGATCCGGCGCGAGGAGATCCAGGCCGTGCACCAGCGCATTGCCGCTGTCGGCACCGTGCGCGGGTTGTATTCGGGCTGCACATTCAAGCTGGACGGCTTCCCAAGAGAAGACCAGAACCAGGAATATCTGGTGGTCAGCGCCGAATACAGGCTGTTCGATCCCGGCTACAGAGCTCTTGCCGACGTCGAAAGCGAGAACTTCAAGGTGATCCTCGGCGTGGCGCCGACCGCCTTGGCCTATCGCCCGCCACGGATCACGCCACGACCGATCATGCGCGGCCCACAGACGGCGACGGTGGTCGGTCCATCAGGCGAGGAGATATTCACCGACAAATATGCCCGGGTGAAGGTCCAGTTCCACTGGGACCGTCTGGGCAAGAAGGATCAGAACAGCTCCTGTTTCGTGCGGGTCTCGCAGACCTGGGCCGGCAGCGGCTGGGGTTTCATCCAGATACCGCGCATCGGCCAGGAGGTCATTGTCGATTTCATTGAAGGCGATCCGGATCTGCCGATCATCACCGGCCGGATCTACAATGCCTCGCAGATGCCGCCCTACGGACTGCCGGGCAGCGCCACGCAATCCGGCTGGAAATCCGACTCTTCGAAAGGCGGCGGCGGTTACAACGAGCTGATGTTCGAGGATAAGGCCGGCTCCGAACTGGTCAATTTCCAGGCACAGAAGGACCACAACCTTCTGATCAAGAACGACCGCACCAAGCTGGTGCAACACGACCAGTCCGACCGCATCGACCACGACGCCAAGCACTCAGTCGGCCACAACCTCGACGAGGACGTCGGCAACAACAAGACGGTCAAGGTCGGCGTCGACCAGACCACGGATATCGGCAACAACGACACCGAGACGGTAGGCGTGAACCGTTCGCTGACCGTCGGATCGAACGAGACGATCGGTATCGGGTCGAACTCGACTGAGACGATCGGGTCCAATCACACACAGACTGTCGGGTTAGTCCAGACGATCACAGTAGGCGCGGCGCGTGTCGATTCAGTGGGTGCAGCGGAAACCCGAAGCGTTGGAGCCGTCCAGACCAATCAGATCGGCGCATCGCGGTCGATGACGGTGGGGGCCGGACAGACTCACACGATCGGAGCGGCGGACAACTGGACAATCGCCGCCGCCCAGAGTGTTCAGATCGGCACGGACCAGAGTTTCGCCATCGGCGGAGCGCAGTCGTCGCAGATCGGCAAAGCCAGGTCAGCAAAGATCGGCGCTGACGACGCAACCGATGTCGGAGGCGGGCATGCGCTCAAGATCGGCAAGGGCAGCGGAATCCAAATCGCCGAAGACAGTTCGATCAAGGTCGGCAAGAATCTGGTGATCGAGGCGGGCGACTCGATCACGCTCAAATGCGGCGACGCGTCGATCACTATGAAAAAGGATGGCACCATTGTTGCCGACGGCAAGGACATTACCATCAAGGGCAGCGGCAAGATTAATATCAAGGCCGGTGGCGACGTGGTCGTCAAGGGAAGCAACATCCACAACAATTGAGGGCGTCATCATGGAAGTGCTGGATCGTATCGACGGCGTCGTGATCGGCCTGCTGATCGGTTTCGAAGACGGCGCGCCGCTGGTTGTCTTCGTCGGTAATCCGCGCGAGACCGCGATTGCGGCGCGCAGTCTGGCGGAGCTGGACGTCTCGGCGGTCGGTTCGGAACTGGCTCTCCTGTTCGAGGATGGTGATCCGACGCGGCCGCTGGTCGTCGGACGCATCGTCGATCCGCCTCACAAGGAGAGGAAATTGTCAGTTGTCCGCGAAGGCGATCGCGTCGTCATCACCGGAGAAGAACGTATAGAACTGCGCTGCGGCCTGGCATCGATCATCCTGGAGAAGGATGGGCGCATCACAATTCGCGGCAACCAGCTAACGAGCCACGCCAGCGGCACCAACCGCATCCGTGGCGGAGCCATCCATCTCAACTGAGGCGTTCACGATGCAGCGGATCGCGTCTATCGCTGCCATGGTGGACCAGCACGCCAGCGACGCGGCCTTCCTCTGGTTTCGTCGCCGCCGTGAAATCGATGGTCCGATCCTGGGCGAAACCGATATCGGCCGCATCGACCAGCGCCTGAATGCAAATCTCGAAGGGCTGATGGCTTCCGGAAAGGCCGGCTGGGAGGCGGCCCAGGCGCATTTCGCCGATTATGCCGAGCCCGGCGAGCTTTTCGTGCTCGGCGTGCTGGCGTTGCGCTGGGGCGAGGCCGAAGCCGTTGCCTCGGCGGTCGACGCCGCGGCGACGCTGGGCGAGGTTGGCGTGTCGGGCCTGTCCGGCGCGATAGCGCGCACGCCGCGCGAAAATCTGAGTCCGTTGGTGGCGGAATGGCTGGACGCGCGCGATGCGCGGCTGCGCGGCCTCGGCCTCGCGGCACTCTGGCATCATCGCGTCGATCCCGGTGCCCGCCTCGGCGATTTGCTGAGCAATCCGGACCCGGATGTTCGCAGGCGTGCGTTTCGGCTTGCCGGCGGGCTCAAACGGCGCGACCTCCTTCCGGCGGTGCTGGACGGACTTGACGGCGACACGTCGAGGGAACGCCTGACGGCGGCCCTTGCTGCTTGCCTTCTTGGCGAAACGCGCTCGGCCAACCCGGTGCTCGACCGGATCGTGCTAGCCGAGCCCGATCTGGCCGCCGCGGCGATCGAGTTGCGCCTGCTGACGACGCCCTTGAAGACCGGCAAGGCGTGGCTGCAGGAACGTCTGAAGCAGCCTGCCTTGCGCGCCACCGCGACAGCGGCAATCGGCCTCTTTGGCGACCGGTCGGTCATGCCCTGGCTGATCGCCAAGATGCGGGAACCCGACCTCGTATTCGCTGCCGGACTTGCGCTTCGCGATCTGTTCGAGGTGGATTTCAACGACTTCGACCTGTTCACGACGGACCCGTCCTTGCTTGGTAAGGACTTCGAATCCCTCAACGAAACACCGCTTCCGGTCGCGGATCGCGTAGCGGAATGGTGGGACGAGGGGCGCGGCGGGCGCAATCATGCACTCTTCCACTCGATGCGCAGACTTCGGCTGGATGCGTTGCGCGCAGCACTCGCCGAGCCGGACGCGCCGCTGACCGATTGGCGCAGGACGCGCCGGTTCCCGGCCTGGATGTGAACGAACAACGTTTTGAGTTCAGCGGCGGGTCATGCCGGCCATCACCGCGGCGGCGCGCAGGCCGCCTTCGGAAGCCACCTCGCAGATGGCGGTCGGCCCCGGCGCATAGTCGTTCACAAAACTGTCAGCCGCCAGCATCAGGGCCATCGCCCCTCCGGCAGCGCCGATATCGCCGATCGTCATCGCCGGATAGGCGGTGGGCAGGATTTCACGGCGGGTGCGGTAGAAGCGGGGACGGGCGATCAGCAGTTCCCAGCCGCTGTACCGCTCGCCGTTGCCGTTGCTGACGACGAAATTGATGTTTGGTTCCGATGGTCCCGATCCCCTCACCGCATCGCGCAAGGCGCCGAGCATGGCGCGGCCCTGGCTATAGCGGTCCGAAAGCACGCTGTCAGTCTCCTGGGCTGTCCCGACGCTATGAATGGCAGCCACCACCGCAGCCTTTCCTTCCGGCTCCCGCGTCAGCCGAACGAAAGCGGCGGCCTCGCCAGGCACGAGACCTTGCGCGTTTTCCGCACCTTTGAGGCGACCGGCTTTGCCAAGTCGGGAAAGATCGGTTTCGTTGACGAGGCTGTCTACTCCGCCAAGCAGGACCTGTCCGACGTCTGGCTGCTCCAGCAGTTCCACCGCTCGATCGAGAAGGCCGACGCTTGCCGCCGCGCCACCATCGATCGCACGCGAGGCGGCGTGGAAGCGATTGCCGGTCGCCTTGATCACGGCCGCAAGAAAGCCGGATGGCGGGATATCGTTGTATGCCGGATGATTGCGGAAGCTTTCGGGTGGGGCAAGCAGGATCGCCGTAGCCGCCGGGCCGGCCATACTTGTTCGCAACGCCTCGACAATGGCGCGCGACGCCATATTGACGAGCCATGCGCCGTCGGTGGCGCGCAATTGCCAATGGACAGGGATGCGCGCAACGATCTGGATGGCGCCCATGGGATCGATGAGGTCAATTTCCTCGAAAGCCGACAAGCTTGCCCGGATCGCCGCCAAGGTCTGGCTCGCGTCAAGCCCGGCTGCGGTCACCGCACCTGCGCCTGTTATGTAGAGCGGACGCTTCATGGCAGGAATACCGGCTGGTCATGTAACGTGCCGTCGGTGCCGAGTGGGTTAAGATATTGCTTGCGCTTAAAGTGGGCGCTCAACAGGACGGGCGACACATGGCCGAAGACTATTTCGCGCAACTGCGGAGCATTGCGCCGGGTCACGAAAGAAAGGCGGGCCTTCAGGGTGAGACGTCTCAAGTCCGGCTCGATGATGAGCGTATCGGGCTGGAGAATGGCTTCTTCAACGCGATCTGCAAAAATGAGACGCAGCGGCGCAACAATGCGTGGCAGCCGGAAGTCCCAACGGCCGGACGGCGTCATGCCGATCACCGTCACCTGCTCGCCACCGACAAGGCGCGGCACCTGCTGGTCGGCTGGCGCACACATGTTGAAACGCGGGTCGAAATCCTTCGGCGGCAACGGCCACTGCGTTTCGATCCAGGCCTGATCGTAGGTGCCTGCATAGCCGATTCGCGGCTGCCAGCCGCGACCAAGCGCGCCAAAGCCAGCCGGCTTCGGCCGGTCGGAAGGGTTGAGAAAGGGCTCGCCTGGATAAGTGATGTTGGGCGCCTGAGTGCGCACCTGCGTATCGGCCGACGGCGCATGGTGGAAACCGACGCCGACCGGGTTGCGCGGATCGGCGTTGCCATCCGCCGTGGTGCCGCCATAGGCGCGCTCATAGACGATCGGCATGGTGAGGAACGGGTTCGGCGCGCTGTAGCTACCCATGTCATACGTGCGATCGCCGACGACGTTGAGCGCCTTGCGCATACCGCCCACACGAAGGCCAACCTGCATTTCACGAATCGGCTTGCCATTTGGAGCGTAAGCCGTGCCGTTGACGATGATCTCCGAAGCCGGCTTGAGCGGCACGATATCGGATTCATAACGGGTCGAAGACAGAGCTGGATTGCCGAAGGGGGTGTCGCCAAAGATGACTGGCAACTGCTCGCCGGATGGCTCGAGGTCGCTGCCTTCCTTCGGTGCATGAAAACTGGCGGAAAACATCGCCACCAGCACCTCCTGCCCGTCGGAGTTGACCTGCACATGGGTCGCTGCGGAAAATGGCGTGCGGTTCTCCAGCCATACAGCAAAGGCCATGGCTCAGGACCAATCGCCGTTTTCGTCGAGACCGACCGGCCAGTAGGGCATGCAGGCGATCAGCTGGACCAGTTCCTTCTCACCAGCGTCGACGAGCCACTTCAGCAGAAACGTCTCAGGATAGACCGGTTTGCCGGGCACGAAATCGGTGTTGATCTTGTCGCAGGCCAACCAATACAACCTTACGATCCACACCACTTTGGGATGGGCGGCGGGCCCGGCCCAACGCCGGTTGAACGAGACGGCGATCGCGTCGTCGCGGTCCATGCCTTTCTTGACCTGCGCGTTGACGGTGTCCTCCCACCATTTTTCGGCGATGCCGCAAGCAGTGGTGAGGTCAGCAACATAGTCGCCGAAAACCTCCTGGTGTTCGGCCGACGCCTCTTCCAGAGTGCTGCGGCGGATATCGTCGCGCCGCGGCTTGATGTCGCCTGGCTGTGCCAGCAGTCGGGCAATGCCGTCTTCGGTGCTGCGGAGTGTAATCAGGGTCATCAGCAGCTCTCGTCGTTCTGGTCGAGGCCAATGGGAACAAAAACCAGACCGAAGACCAGCAACTCAAGGTCCGGCGCCTTCTCAGTCATATCATAGATCAGGCGATCGATCTCGCGTTCCACGCGCGGCGCCTCGTCGTCGTCCTCGGCACCCCACATCTCTTCCCACGGTTTCGGCGGCCGTTCCTCGAATTCGTCCTCGGCCTCCAGGTTCAATTCCTCGATCTCGAAATAATAGCTGCGAAAAACCTCTATGACGCTCGGATGTCCGGAAGGGCCTGTCGGCCAGCGTCTGGTGGCTTCATCAAGGCCGAGCTTTTCGACCAGACCGCTCCACCAGTGCTGCACCACCGGCTGCACTACCCGCATGTCTCGAATGTAGTTCTTTTGAAGCTTGTCGATCTTATTCGCCATGCCGCACCTATGCCGCTGCCTTGAATTGCGCACGCAGTTTCTTTGCGTACTCGTCTACCTGTGACCCCTGGCTCTTGTAATGCGCTTTACAATGCGACTTCACCACATCGTCCTTCTCGAAACGCTTGCGAAACTTCTCGGCACCCATGTGGCAACCACCCATCTCCCAAGCAACGGCCAAAGGTGGCTGATGGTCGTGGGTCATATGACCCTTGCCCCTCGAATGCTTGGTGCCGTGCTTCCTGACCTTCTTCAGCTTGACGAAAAGCTTGCCCCTCAGCCAGCCGCCAGCGCCCTTCGATTCATCGCTCTGGGTGCGCCATGCCGCTTCGGTCTCGCCGTGATCCCGCTCGCATTCCCAACACGGCTTGTCCTTGACCTCCTTGACTTGCGCCGGCGAAGGATCCCGTTTTGGCCGATGGACGCTCGCCTTATATTTGCTTTTGCAGGGCTTGCCGTAGTTCTCGCCCAACTCAGCCTCGAAATCGACCATGGCCTGCCCATCGATGCAGTTGGGCAGATCGCTCGCCGTGTTCTGAGCCATCATGTCGCCGTGACGGTCGACCCCCTTGCCTTCTGCCTTGACCGTGAACGACCACAGTTTGAAGACACCCTTGCCCTTGATGCGATGGGTGACCACGCCGGCGCCCAGTCCCGGCGTGGCCGCTTCGTTGCCCGTACTCAGCGCCACTTCGGAAGAGTTCTCCAGCGCCGTCGGTGTTCCCTGCACCTTGACGCTCTTGCTGCCTTTGATGAGATCGCTGGCAGAAAGCATGTTGACATATGGAACCGGCACCGGTCCCGCCGGCGGCGGCGGCGGGCTGAGGCAGACGTCGCCCGGCGCGACGCCCTTGCCGCCGCTTGCCTGGTGGAAGAAGCCCATCTTTTCGGCGTAGACCGTGTTACCCATGGCTCAGGACTCCGCCGTCTCCGGCCGTGCCGCGCGCATCGCGGGCAGGGCATTTTGAGCAAGGTCGTGGATGTCGGCGAAGCCGAACTCCCTGACCTCCCAGTCGTCGCTCCAGAATGCGATCTTGTCGGTCGCGGCGGCGGCGCCCGGAGGTGGCAAAATCTGAAGGCTTTCGGCCAGCCGGGTCTGCGCCCAGTAGTTGTCGACGCAATTCTGAAGAAGCGAGGCCACGGCATCGTACCACGGGTCGCCCGGCTCCGGCGGGGGCCCAAGCCGGACGATGGCGAACGGATAACGGCGGCCGACGCGGTCCTCGCTCATGCGCCAGACACCGGCGCAGGGCTGGTCACCGAAAATCCCGGCCTGGACAATAAAGCGCCAAGCGCGCGGGTCGAGGTCGCCTTCATCGGGTCGCACGCGCAATTCCATCGACATCCACCGATCCCAGCGGTCGATGAAGGTCCGCGGCAGGTTCCAAGCGACGAAATCTCCAGTCGCCGGAATCTTGCCGAAAAATCCGGTGATCATATCTGTGGCGGACATGAGAACTTCTTGAACATCTCCAGATTGT
Organism: Mesorhizobium sp. M6A.T.Cr.TU.016.01.1.1; assembly: GCF_003952585.1. Taxonomy (NCBI): domain Bacteria; kingdom Pseudomonadati; phylum Pseudomonadota; class Alphaproteobacteria; order Hyphomicrobiales; family Phyllobacteriaceae; genus Mesorhizobium; species Mesorhizobium sp. M6A.T.Cr.TU.016.01.1.1. The sequence continues at coordinate 203,024 of NZ_CP034452.1, read as the reverse complement.
AAGGATTTTCGACGCTGGCGGCCTTGAGCTCGAAATCCGCGTACATGCCTTGCGTGCCCAATCGCAGGCTGTAGACATCGGACAGTGAGGTGCCGGTGAAACGGCCGCTGCGCAGCATCCTCAGCCAAGCCCAGCTGCCGGTCTCGTTGAGCATGATTTCGGGTGAGCCGTCGATCGGCTGGAAGGCGAGGGAAATGACGCCGGTGCCGTCCTTGCCGGGCCAGGTCATCGGCTGCGGTCGCGTCGCGTTGTTGTAATAGACGAGGTTCTGGCCATCGAGATTGAGCGTCACGCGCGTGACGTTGGGAGACAGGTCCTTGGGTTCGAGCGTGAAGCTCATCACCGGGCCCGTACCGCCCGGAAAGAGATCGTCGCGGATACGCCTGGCCTGTTCGAATGCCGCCAGAGCCGCCGGGTCCAGGCCGAAGTCGGCGCGCCATTTCCATGGCTGGCTGGCGGTATCGACATAGCTGATCAGGTGGTCGTTGATGAAGGCGTCGATCATCCCGGCCGGCCCGAACAGGCGAGCGAAATCGCGGACATTGACGTCGACCGCGCTTTCGGGGCTGAACGGATAGCGGTCGTTCAGCGCTGCTTGGCAGAATGGCAGGATGTCGGCGCGCCAAATGGCGTTAAGCTCCGAGGTGACCGCCTTCTGTGTCAGGCCGCTGGTGTCGCCGGCGATGCCACCGAGCCAGTCGTCGATCGGGTCGGGCAGGATCTGCGCTTGCCTGGCGACCGCTCCCGTCAGCTCGGCGAGGCCGCCCTGTTTCTTGATGGCGTCCTGAGGGTCGGGATTGGCCGTGACCGTCTGCAGCACGTTCGAAAGTGCGGTCAGCGCCACCACCGCGGCGTCGAGTGCCGGCGGCTGGCCGTCGACCTCGGCGATCGCGCCCTTGAGCGGCTTGAAGTGTTCGGCCACGAGATTGCCGGTAAGATCCACCTCGTCTGCGGAGCCTGCGCGTGGCAGCAGTTTTGCGCCTGTCTTGGCCAGTTTGCCAAGCTTGCCGAGTTTGCTGAGCAGTTTCGAGCCGCCCTTTGCTGCTGCCTTGTTATCGGCCGGCGCTTCATCGGATCGGGTAAGCTCGGTCTCCTGAACGACCGCCGTAAGCAGGCGCTTCAGCGCAGAGTCAGCACTCGAAAGGTCCTTGAGGTTCTCGCTGGCGACATTCAGGTCGGCCAATGGCGCGAGCCTGATATCGCGCAGGATGCTGTCCCATTGTGCGATGTAGTCTTCGTAGTAGAGTTTTAGAATATCCTCGGACAGCGCCGAGACCGAGGTTTCGGAATTTTCCGAACAGCCGCCGGCAAAGACCGCCCGATCGAGTGCGGCCTGGGCGGCGACATCCTCGATCCGGTCGAGAATGGCATCGTGGAAGCCGGAATAGGTGAACGCGCCTGAAATGCCGACGCGCAGCGTCTTGTCGGAACGCCGTGCAAAGACCTTGGCGCCGTTGGGACCGGCGAAATTCGCCGGGATCCATTCCTTGAGGCCGGCCACCGCCGGATCGGCCAGCAACTGTCTGTAGCCACGCGCCGGCAGCGAAATCGTGCAGACGGTTTTCAGCGCCTCGGCAACCAGCGCCTGATCCGCGGCGATGTAGCTGTCATCGACCGCCATGCGGCGGATCGCGGCAAGCTGGTGCTCTTCCGCGTCGGCGGTCGGAAAGGGCGCTGCCGGTGCGAATTCCGGCAAATCACTGACCCACCAGTTCTGGACGAAATCGGCATCCATCTGCGACAGGCCCGTCATCATGCGATAGGTTTTCAGCGCCCCCAGCATGAAATCCGGATCGCGGATCTGCCGCCACATGGTCGCCTCGAGCAAAGCGACCATGTGCGGCTCGAGAACATTGCGCAGTGCGTGGTCGTAAGTGTCGGTCTGCGCCCGCAGCAGCTCTGCCGATGCCGATGGTCCCAGTAGATCCTGGGCACTGCTCGGCGGTGCCGTTCGGGCATTTGCGACCTCGGCCATGGCATTGAGCGCGCCATCGATAGCGGGCTGCTCCACCGATGCCGGGCTCGCGGCTGCTGCGGTCAATGGCGCCTGCAGCGCTTCGAACTGGCTCGCCTGTGCTGTGATCGCATTGCGGTTGTCATAGTAGGACCAGGTGAACATCGCACCGGCCAACAAGGCGGCGGCGGCACAGGCTGCCGCGGCGCCGCGCCAGATCCAGGCGCGGCGGCGCTGCGCCAGCGGATCGAACGTCCCCAGGCCGGCCTCCCTGAAGATGACCTCGGTCAGCAGGTTCTTCAGGAAAAAACTGCGTTTTTCAACGCGCGGCGCCGGCATGGCACGCCGCGGCGGAAGACCGAAGGATGAAGACAGTGCCGCGGTCAGCCGGTCGATGGGCGCCCCTTCCTGGGTCGCCGACGTCAGATAGAGGCCGCGCAGCCAGGCGGCTTCTTCGTACCGGCTTTCGCCGAACATCGCCTCGATCAGCACCTGGATAGGCTCGGACAGGCTTGTGAGCTGGGCGGGAAATCTGAAAATCTCGGCGCGGGCAGCGAGTTTGTCCTCATCCTCCAGGCGTGGCACCAGCCGCCGCTCGAGTTCCGTGGCAAGGGTGGCGATTTCCCGCTCTATGGTCTTTGCGTCGACACGCGCATCCAGTGCGAAGGTCGTCCCCCACACCTGCTCGCGCGAGGCCGTCGACAGGCCGCCGAAGAAGGCCTCGAAACCCTTGATCAGATCGGCCTTGGTCAGCATCAGATAGACCGGGAGGCGGATTTCGAGCCGGTCGTTGAGCTCTGCCAAGCGCCGACGGATCTTGCGGCCATGTGCCTTGATGGCTTCGTCGCCCTCTGAAAGCGCGTCGATCGACAGCGCGACGATCACGCCGTTCAGCGCCCGGCGGCCGCGATGCTTTTTCAAGAGGTCGAGGAAGCCTAGCCATTCCGCCGCATCGACGTCCGGCCGGCTCTCCTGCTGCACGTAGCGGCCCGCCGTGTCGATCAGAACTGCGTTCTCAGAGAAAAACCAGTCGCAGTTGCGCGTGCCGCCAACCCCCTGCAGGTCGTCGGTGAGATCGATCGGAAAGTTCAGACCGGACTGGCGCAAAGCCGTGGTCTTGCCGGTGGCCGGTGGCCCAACGATCACGTACCAAGGCATCTCGCGCAGGAACTTGCGTCCGCCCAGCCTGCGACGCTTCAATTCGGCCATCACCTCGGCGAACTTGGCGCCGACTGCGGCGACGTTCTCTTCGCCGGGGCTCAGCGGTTTTTCCACCACGGGCGCAGCGATTTCGGCGACGAACATGTGGTTGGCTCGGATCGCCCGGCGCTGCGCGACGATCAGCCAGATCAGCCAGAAGATGACCAGCAGCGCAATGATGACGATGCGCACATTTTCCGAGGCGAAGGGTTCGTAAGCACCAACCTTCACGATCGGGCCGAACACCCAGATAACCAGGGAAAGCAGCGTGATGCCGATCAGCGTCCACAGCCAGCGCGATGTCAGAACCGCCCAGAGGAAGCGCAGGATGAACATCTCATAGCCTCTTTTCGACCAGCACCTCGACGCGGCGGTTCAAGGCCCGTCCCGCGCGCGTGCTGTCGTCGGCCACTGGATCGGTAGCTGCACGTCCTTCGAAGCGAATGCGGTCCTGCGGCACACCGTTCTGGACCAGCATCTCGGTAATGGTTGCTGCGCGCGCTTCCGACAGCCGCTGGTTGGTGGAAAGCGGATTGGACCGTTGCAAAGGAATACTGTCGGTATGGCCGACCACGGTGATGTTTCCGATCAGTTCCTGATTGGCCAAGATCACTTTGGCGATCGAACCAATCAGCGGCTCGAAGCCTTCCGTCAGTGTCGGCCGCGACGACTGGAACAGTTCGGGGTTGGAGGCCTGAATGATCAGCCTGGCCAGCGAAACGCTCTCGGTGCCGCTTAGCGCGGCCCTGAGATTCGCCGGCGCTCCGGCCTGAAACTCCGGCACCAGCGCGAAATCCACGGCCTCCGGCGGCGGCGCTTCGACCTGAGGCGATGTGCGGCTGATATCGCCGCGCGTGGGTGGCGGCAGAGCACGAACGAGCGTAGAAAGCTCGACTGCCTGACTGCTCAGTCCCATCGACAGCCCGAGATAGATTGCCGTGGCGATAACCGCCGCACCGAGCGCCATTACCCAGATCGGAACGATGAAGCGCTGCGGCTCGTCGGATGCGATCACGCCTTTCCAGTTCGGCGACAGTGGCGCGCCGTCGGCGTCGGCATCGCGCAGGAAGCGCGCCGCAGCAACGCGAACGGCATTGAGCGAGCGGTCGCCCGACCGGCCGGGCACACGATATTTGCCGCGGAAGCCGAGCGCCAGGCAATGATATTGCAATTCCAGCAGTTCACGATCCCGGTTCGGGTGGCGCTCCAGTTCGTCGAGACGCGTGAAGAACTGCGTGCCGGCATCGACATCGCCTCGAAGCATCACCACAAGCGGCTGGCGCGGCCATGCGCTGGCACCGCCCCATGGCGTGTTCAAGGCCAGATCATCGAGCAACGCCGCCACCATCCAGGCTGCCTGGTCGGCGCGCTCCAGCGAGGATCCCGCCGACATTGCCGCGTCGCGTGCCCGAACCAGCTCTTCGAGCAACCGGGTGCGCATCGCCTCCGGGTTTTCCGGTGGCAGCGCGCTTTCAAGCTCCGGCGCGAACTCGAGCAAGGGCGCGAATGCGTTGACAAGGGTGTTGGGATGCGTACGCGACCGTTTCATTGGCGCGCCCGACAGGAGTGGCGTCATCGGTCGCGGCATCGGCGCGCCGGTCAGCCGTATGCGAGTGCGTTCGCGATCCTCCGACAGTCCGAAAGGATCATCCCGGCTCATGATCTCACCTGTTTACCGAATAGCAGTCCACCTGCGGCTCGCTCGGCAGCACACCCGACACGCCAATAACGAAGCCGGGGGCATCGAGCAGCGAGGCCCAGTGCTCGCTTTTCTGATCCAGTTCAAGGCACAGCCGATCGCCATCGTAGGGGATTTCGCGGGGCTGGGAATGAAGCGGTTTCAGTGGAATGCCGGGTAGACGGGATTTCCATAGACCCTCGAACTGATCGGCCGAACCGACAGTCGCCTGGTTGACGAAAATCTTACGCAAGGCATCTTCCGACAGCTCGGAACCGACCCGGATAACGATCCGGCTGGCCACCAGCAGCTTCGGGTTGTCGATGCGGATTTTCCAGACGTTGGTCGAATGCCGCATGACCGGCAGTGCGCGGGATTTAGGCTCGATGTAACGCAGGCTCAGGATGAGTGAGCGCAAGGCGTCCGCCAGCGCCGAATATGCGGGGCCGGGCGCCATGTGATCGTAGGCGGGCAACTCGCTCAGCCGTCGCGCGCTCGAGCCATAGGTCGCCATCGAACCGGCAAGACCGGCAAGCTCCAGGTAAAGCTCGGCCGGATGGAAAACATCCTGCGCCAGCATGTGCGCCAGTCGTGGACGCGCCGCATTGGCGAGATTGAGCATCAAGAGGTCTTCGACGCTACGCCCTGGCCCACCCATGACCATTTTGCCATGCGCCTCGGCGATTTGGTCGAGGCCGGTGACGACTTCCAAAAGCAACTGCCGGTACCAGGCCACTGCTCCGGTAACCAGTGTCGGCGGCAGGAACGTCTCATCCAGGGAGACGCCGCCATCGGCTCGAACCCCTTTGATGTCGGCTATGGGCAGGGCGGTGTAGCCACCAACCGATTTTCCGGGTGCAAGCAGCAGCGCCTGCGGACGTGCGATTTCGATTTCTTCAGGATCTGAACCGCCCTGGACGGCGTCGCGGACCGAAACGATCCGCCCATGATAGCGTGCTCCGGTGGATGCGGCGTGTGCCGGATCGAAACCGACACCGCCGGCAGGCTCGAGCGGCAGCGCCACCAGCACCGGTCCGGCACCCGTATCGGCGGTGACCGGCAGCGGTCGAGGCGCGTCCATCAGGTCAGGGATGGAAAAGGGGGTTCCATCCGGAAAGATGCCCCGTGCCGACAGGATCGAGACCTGGCCGGCATCGAGCATTGCCTGGTCCAGCGTCAGCTGCTGAAAGCCGAATGTATGGAGCTGCCCGGCCTGCAACGCGCCGCGCACGGTCGCTTCGAAAAAACGATCCTGCTGCTGAAAATGCTGGGTCCGGAGAAACAGGCCTTCGGACCACAGCACTCTGTTTGCATCGCTCATGCCGCTACTTCCTGCATCGAGCACCCCTTGCCCTGGCCGCTAGGCGGAAATGCCGCCGCTGCCAAGCGTGACGTTGACGGTAACTGTTGATCCCGACGACACCGATTTGGTTGTACGCCAGGTCCGGCCGCCGGGCTCGCGAACGAGGGCAACGAAGCCCAGCGCAGCCGCGTCCGGCTCGACCGTGATGGTTTTGGATGCGGTCTTTCCAGGCCCGACTGAGATCTGGTCGGATCCGATGAGATCGCCAGCGAGTGCGGATCCGGCATCCCCCTGCAGCGCGAAATAATCGGCCGAATTGAATTTGCCGGTGCTGCGCAGCCGCATCACCAAGACCGTCACCGGCCGGTCGCCGCCACCTGGTCCCGGGTTCATGCCGGCCGCGCCGGTCAGGTTGACGGTGACCGCGGATGGTTTTGGCGGACCGCTTTGGCAAGCCGTAAGCAGCCCCGTTGCGCCCAGGGCAACGATAAATTCGCGTCGATCGATCATTTTTCACTCCTCCTCGTATGCATCCCGAAAATCCGCGCCAATTTCACCAAGAAAGCTCGTCTCCGCGCTCTGGGCGATTTCACGATGGCGTTTCTGGTAGAGTTCCCACAGCTTGGCGCCCCGCCCGCCTGAAAGCAGGGTGCCGATCGCGGAATTCGATTTCAGCTCTTCCTCGATCGCCGCCGGGTCAAAACGGTCAATCATTCGCCGCAAGGCGGACTGCACGCCTCGCCAGGCGCGCACGTGATGTTGCGCGAGATCGCGGACCGCGTCGGCGATCGCCGCTTCACCGGCCAGAAATCCGGGGCTGCGCTCGGCGATGAGGGTCACGATGGCGTCGTCGACAGTCGGCAGAAACTTGAGCGGATTGACTTCAGAGGCCCCAACCACCGTCTGGGCGACGCGAGCGTTTCCTTTTTCCTCGGCCCGCTTGCGCAGCAGCTGCATCAGGCCTTCCATCATCAGCCGATACTCGCGACCGAACTTCTCCATTTCCGCGACGCTGTCGCGTCCGGGAAACTCGGCTTCCTCGATGCCCATGCCCCGCAGGAACGCGCTGCGAAGGGCCGTGTTCGTCGGTTGCGCCGCTGCCGGGGAGGGGGCGGGCCTAGGGGCAACGCCAGCCCGTGGCGGAGAAGGGATAGCTGCCGCAGGGCCAGGCAAATCCCAGGGATTGGCCGGCTGCGGCTCTCCGGCGCTATGTTTGCGTTGGCCGGCCGGGCCGGCGCCGTTTCTCAAATCGGGCGTCGCGGCCGGCCCGAAACCAAAATCGTCGTCGAATTCGAATGATTTTCCTGGAGCGGACTCGGTTGCCCCGTTGCGGGAAGGCACGGGATCGAGGCTGAATGGGTCCGAGGAGCCTGGCGCACCACGTGGTTCGGGATAGGCAGCGCCGTTCGGTGCCGGCGTTGCTACCGGGTCGAGGCTAAACGGGTCGTCGAAGGCAGGCGAACTGCGTTGGTTGGCACGCTCGAACGCTCCTGGAACTGGCTGCTCGAAAGGGCTCGGCAAATCGGCAGGACGTGGTCCCCGCGGCTCTTCTTCGACCGTGGCTGAAAAGAAGTCATCGCGGCCGATGCTTACCGGCGCTCGCGATGCCGGCCGCGATCGTTCCGCGAACGATTGGCTGGCTTCCGGTGCTTGAGCGGCCGGCGTCTGCAGATCGACGCACACGACGTAGTCGCCCAGCCTCAGCCGCATCCCGTTTTGAAGACGGACCGACGTGCCAGCGCCAAGCGGGCTGTCGGAGTCGTTTATGAACAAGCCGCTGCTCGACGTGTCGGTAACGAAATATCCGTCCCGCCCGCCAGTGATCTTGCAATGGGCGCGCGAAACGAACATGTCGGGATCGTCGATCTGCCAGCCCGCGTCGGCACTGCGGCCGATCACCAACTCACCCTCGTCCAGCCGGGTCTGTCTTACCGCCTGGGTACGTGGTCCTTGCTCCAGCGTCAGCAGCAGGCTCATGCCGCGACCCCCGCCAATTCCGGCCGCCATCCGACGATCGTCCGCAGCCGCATATCGTCAGCATCTCCCCTTTCCGGGGGCCGCGCAAGCCAGGCGGTCCGGCCAAGCTGTATCGCTCCGATACGCGACGGCGGCACGGCGTCGCGCGCGAGCACGATCCGCAGATCGACGTCGAGCGCTTCCCCGACCATGTCGCGAACGGCCTGCTTGAACAATTTCAGACGCTGACCACCCGGCAGGAACGCCTTGAAGTCCTCATATCCGAGCGGGCCGACGCGGAGTTCGATCCGGCTTTGACGGTTGAAGACGCGCGGGCCGATCGTCGCCCCGCGACCGAGCGCAGCGTAGGCTTTGCCAAGGCCAGTCTGAAGCGTGGCCGGTATGGTTATCCAAGCGGCGACGAACTCCTTGATCTGGACCGGCACTTTGAACGCTTCCGCCAGGAACAGCGTCAGCCGCTCCGGGCCGTCGACTTGGCTGGCGAGCGAAGCGGCCTGGCGAAGCTTCACCGTGTCGAGATCGGGATTCCCGGTGCCAGGCAAGCCGATCCCAGCCATGGCTTCAAGCATGGCGCGAACGCGGCCGCCGACCGCGCGTTCCACCTGTACGGCAGGATGAGCATCCGCCCAGGCCCGATAGTACAGGGCGATCATGCGGTGCTGAAGAATATTGACGAAATCCACGAAGGTCGTGTCGCTGGTCTGCCGCGCGTCGACGCCGGTGAACCAGCGCTGCGACAGGCGATCGAGCACCCAACGCGTCAGATGCAGCGGCAAGGGGCCTTCAGGTCCCATCAGCCCGAGATTTGCAACCGTGACCCGGGCCGGGCCCCTGTCGTTTCCGAAGGACTTGTCCTTCCCCGAGGACTTGTCGTTCCCTGGGGTCTTGTCCTTTGCGTCGCGGAACTCAACCACGTCCTTGGCGGTAAAGCTGAGACGCACATGTTGTCCGAGCCTTGCCGGCTCGCGATCCGGCTGGCCGGAATAGCCGAACAGCCCGCCTCTCCGTTCGAGCCGACGCAACAGTTCGAAGAAGTCGAACGTTTCAGACAGCTCCTCGGCCCGGTCCGGGTCGAATGTGTCTAGATCAGGTAGCGATTGCCGGGCGTCATCGGCCATGGCACATCCTCCTGTTTCTGCAGCAGCCGCGTGCGGGTCCGCACAAAGCCGTTTATTCCGGCGTGGCGGGCAAACAGCCGCGCGAGCAAAGCCGAAAGCAGCAATGTGCTTTGCCCCGCCAACACAGACTGGTCCACATGCAGCGTCACTTCCGTGCCCCGTCCGAAGCACATCGGCCCATCGATCTGCAGCCGTTCGATAACCGACCGCGAGTCGATGCGAACGATCGAATGCACGTTGCGGGCGAGGCTTGGATCTCCCCGATCGGCGTAAAGATCGAGCAGCGCATGCAGCGGATCGACTCCGCGACCTTCCTTGGCAAGGCTGAGAAAGTTGAGCGCGAGTTGCGCCACCAGCCGCCAGGCGAGATTGTCGGCGCGGGACTCGTGCTCGGCGCCCGACGGCAGCGCTGCGGGGATAGCCGGCTGGGGCGGGCGCAACGCGCCGAGAAGCCTGACCGCTTCGACCGGATCGCCTGTCTCCAGCGTCAAGATAGGGTTGTCGTCGAGTATCGGCAGATCGCGATTGGTGCAAAGCGCCATAACGTCGAGACGTTTCAGCGGCCGATTTACCGGGCTTGCGACCGGACGTGAAATCGCCAGGAAGACATCATCCCCGGTGTATGAAGTGCGGGTCAGGCCCTCGCGCCGTTCATCTTCGGTGGCCCGGCGAGGGCGCCGTTCGGTTGAATAAACCCAGCCACTGCCGCGGTTTTGCCCGAGGCTGAAGAGTTCGGGAATTTCGGCTTCGTTGCCTTCAGTATCGGCATCCTCGACGCGGGTGACCCGGTAGATTTCGAAATCCCGCGCTCGGGTACGGTCGGCGTGCAGCACCTGCCGCGTCCTGCGGGGGTCGAGCTCGATGACGTTGCACTCACGTTCGAACAGATTGATGATCGGGGTTGCGAAGAGCTCGAAATCGGCCGCCGTCACGTCCGCCAGCTCAGGCACCGGACGCCGGAACATGAAGAGGATCTCGATCCCTGCCTCGCATTTGCGGATGACGGGTCGCAGCCCTGAAACCCGTACGTAGTGGAAGCGCTCGGGCATCATGAAATATTCGCGCAGCAGACGGTACCCTTCGAATGTCGGACGGGTACGAGGCATCAAGGCCTCGTCGTCGCCAATGCCGACCATTTCGGGTCCCTGCAGGGCAAATAGCGGGTTGGTTTTGCCTTCGGCGCGTGCACCAACAGCCGAGCACGCGCCGAAGATCGCGTCAAACAAAAGCGGCGCCTTGGTGCGCCCGGCAAAATAGAGATCGAGCCGGTCGAGCGCCAGTTCGTTGAGCTTGCCTTTTCCGGTTCGAGCCAGCGTGATGCGGAGCGCTGCCTCGCCGCCCACACCGCCGATCGGCGTTATGCCGGCCGCCGCCAGCGCGCTGCGGTCCTGAAAATAGCCGACCGAAGTGATGGCTACCGGCCACAGCGTCATTTCCTGCGCGGTGGTGAAGGTGCAGCGCGTCGACAGGCCGGGTTGCAGGCTGGAAACCAGCCGCGTGTTCCGCTTGATGACATGGCCGGCAATCATCGACTGGACCTGCTGGCCGGGCTTCAGCACGGCCATCGCCGTTGCCGGCGCCGGCGAAACCAGATCGGGATAGAGGACATCGAGCACGCTGCGTGAAAACCGCGAGCGCTCCCCATCGACTTTCAGCCGGGTGCGCGCGGCAAGGAAAGCAACGCCGTCAAGCAACCGCTCGACATACGGATCCGGACACGGGACCGTATCGAGCGAAAGATTGCGCGCCACAGCCGGATGCATGTCGGCAAATTCCGCCGCGAGTGCACGGATATGGGTCAGTTCCTCCTCGTAATATTCTACGAAGACCCGATCCATCTCTCAGGCTTCCCTAAATTCGGTCCGCGCCAAGCCGTTATCGAGATTGATCGTGGTGCGCAGGCGCATGCGCTCCGGCGTCGGCGTCATGATCAGCACAGCGTCTATCTCGATCTTCAGCCCCACGGTTCTGTCGCCAAGGGTCACCGTAACCTTTGTTGCGCCCTCCTTGAGACGTGGCTCGAACGTGGCGAGAATGGAACGGATCTCGCGCGCCAGGGTTTCGCGATCAAAGTCGCGGGAGGATCGGCCTGAAAACGAAGGCACGCCATAGTTGACCACACTTCGGCGAACCTCCGGAAAATCGGCAAGCGATGGTGGGTTGTCGGCGGCCTGCTCGTTCTCGAGATCGGAAAGAAGGGGAACAGCCTCGAAGCGCTCGGTGTTGAACAGCGCCTCGATGTCGCGTCGCACGGCCTCCCTGAGCACGCGGGCGGATACGACCACGCCGCGGCTTTCGATCTCGGCGCGATGCTGGGTTTGAAAGATCAGGCGGTGCAGACGCTGCTTCTGATCGGATGTGAGCTCGGCGTCGGCGTCGATGATCCGCGGGGTTCCCGCAACAAGGATGTCCAGCCGGTCCGCGCCAAGCTCGTCGTGCAAGACTTGGTGCAGTCCGTCTATTTCCGAGGTCACGCCCGGCAGGTCATTGACGAGGCGGTCCCAAAGAGAGGGCTGGACCGCTTCGCGTTTCGCTCGCGAACTGCCGGTAACCTGTGGCTTGTCGGCGCCGGGCCGCCGGGCCTCACTTGCCGACATAGACATCCATTTCGATTTCGTCGTCCTTGTCATAGACGAACTTGATCTTCTTGTAGGCGAAGCTGACCTCCTCCTGGATCAGGTCTTCCTCGTCCTCGGCCTGCGACATGTCGTATTCCATGATCGAGGCGTCGGTCAGGGTGACGACCAGGTAATCGCTGGTCTCGCCGTCGATTGTCCGGCGGGCGGAGAACACAACTTCGTCCAGCGCCTTGTTGTCGAACAGCGCCTTTTTTAAATAAGGCGACGACTTGTCATAGTGCTTGGTGAACTTGATCATCCCGAGGGACACACGACCGCGACGCGAGAGCGAATTCGGATCATATGGCGCGACTATCTTGTAATCGACACCGTGGACTTCGATTTCATCTTCATGGCCGTCTCGAACGCTTGGGCCTTTGATGTCCGGAACCTTTAAAAAGCCATCGATCTTCACTGTTGTAGGCATTGTCTTTCTCCACCGCTTTCAATCAAAACAAGATGATGTTGCTGCAAATCAAGACTTCACGGACGGTAGTTCCGACACCAGCCGGAGCGAGGCGTTGATGCCCTCCAGCTGGTAGTGCGGACGCAGATAGAAACGGGCATTGTAGTAGCCCGGCCGCCCCTCGACGCTGTCCACCTGGACCTCCGCGGCGGCAAGCGGGCGCTTGGCGCGCGCCTTGTCGTCAGCAAAGGCCGGATTGGCCAGCACGTATCGGTTGATCCATTCGGTCAACCAGATCTGCATATCCGAGCGTTCCTTGAACGACCCGATCTTGTCGCGCGCGATCGCCTTGAGGTAATGCGCGAAGCGCGAGACCGGGAACAGGTAAGGCAAGTTCGCGCTCAGCCGTTCGTTCGACTGGGCATCCGGGTCGACCAGCCGCCCGGCGCGGGTCTCGTCGTCCTGCAACGAATGCGCGCCGATGAAGGCCGCGAGATCGGTATTCTTCCGGTGCAGGATCGGCATCAGGCCAAGCTTGGCGAGTTCCGCCTCGCGCCGGTCGTCGATGGCGACCTCCGTCGGGCATTTCATCGCGATCGACCCGTCGTCGGTCGGGAAGCTGTGCACCGGCAGGTTGAGCACCGTGCCGCCATTCTCGACGCCGCGGATCTGCGTGCCCCAACCGTAGAGCTTATGGCTGCGGTTGATGTTGACGCCCATCGGGAAGGCGGCATTCATCCAGACATATTTGTTGTGGTCGCCCTGCACCTCTTCCTCGAAGGTAAAGCCCTTCACCGGAACGGTGTCGGTGCCGTAGGGCAGACGCGCCAGCACACGCGGCATGGTGAGGCCGATATAGCGCGCGTCCTCGCTCTCGCGCAGCGATTGCCACGAGGCATAGGCCGGGTTCGATACGATCATCTGCAGGTCCTGCGGGTTCGGCAGTTCCTGCCAGCTGTCCATGCGGAACAGGCGCGGCGAAGCGGCGGCAATGAACGGCGTATGCGCGGAGGCGCAGACACCCGACATATTGCGCAGCAGGCCGACGTCGCGCGGATGGTTCGAGAATTCGTAGGCGCCGACCAGGCAGCCGATCGGCTCGCCGCCCAGCATCGAATACTCGTCCGTGTAGACCTTCTTGAAGATCGGGCTTTGATCCCACATCTGGCCTTCATAGTCTTCCAGCGTGTCGGCGAGCTGCTCTTTGGAAATGTTCATCACCCGGATCTTCAGTTTCTGATCCGTTTCGGTGTTGTTGACGAGATACCACAGGCCGCGCCATGTGCCTTCCATTTCGCGCACTTCCGGCGCGTGCAGGATCTCGTTGACCTGCGTCGTCAGCATCTTGTCGATGCCTGCGATCAGCGACTTGATCGACTTGATCGCGTTGGACGAGATGGTCGTGGTGTCGGAACGGGACTGCGCCGCCAGCGCGAGATTGCGGACGAGTTGCTGCAGCTTCTCGCTGTCGTCCTTCTTGACCTTGAAATCCTTCTCGAGGAGCCCGCTGAATTCTCCGAGGTCGATGGCTTCCGCCTCGGCGGTGACGGCTGCGGTCTTTTGCTGTTCGGCCATGACTTACTCCTCAACCTTATCGTCGTCGGATAATGCCTGGTTGGCGATCTTGCCGAGCAGCGGCTCGTTGTTCAGAAGTTGCGCGATGCGCTTTTCGGCGTCGACACGGCCATCCATGAAGCCAAGCAGTTCCTCGAGCTGACGACGCATCTTGAGGATTTCGGCCAATTGCGGAACCTGCTCGGCAATCTTGTCCGGGGCGAAATCGCCCATCTTGGTGAAGGTGAGATCAAGGGCCAGTTCCTCGTCGCGCTCGGCACCCTCGGCCTGAGGCAGCGTATTCTTCACGCGGGCTTTGACGCGCGGTCCGAGCGCCTCCATGAAACGGGGGAAGCGGTTGGCGTCGGTCTCGACAAAGGCGCGGTCCAGCACCGATTTCGACGCTTCCCTGGTCTGTGAAGCGCCGGAGAGGTCGGCCATCACACCCATGACAAACGGCAGTTCGATCGTCGTCGGGCTGCCGTAGGTCTCCACGTCATAGGCGATCTGCACGCGCGGTGCGCGATTTCGCTCGATGACCTTCGCTTTGCTTTCGGCTACCATGGCTTGTTACCTTTCATCCTTCTGAGCCGTCTTCTTGGCATCGGGAACGCCGGCAAGAAGCCGGAATTCCTTCAGCCCCGACGGGGCGAGATCTTCCATCAGTTCAACAAAATCCATATGCACCATCCGGCGCACGCGCCGCGCGAGGTGCGGGATCGGGCTCGACGGTTCGGTGCGGTCATAGAAGGCGACGACGAGGTCGAGGCATTTGACGACGTCGTCGCGCGAGGAAATCCGGTCAGGGAGACCCGTGCTCGGTTCCGCGTAACTTGTCGTGCCTGCCATAGCCTCGGCTGCATGACCGTTTCGGGCAGGCACTTCAGGATCTGCAGTCGTGGGGGCGGGGTTCGCCGCGCCGTTCGTCGCAGCCTCGATTACCGAATTCCGTTCGAGGGTCGACAGCAGCCGCTGCAGAAACCGTTTTAATTCCGGGACAGCGGCGCCGCCGCCCTCAAGACGAGTGTTGAGAGCCGTTTCGACCGCATCAAGAGCCGTGATCGCCGCTTGAGCATCGGCGATGAGCGACATCATCTCCGCATTGGCTTGATCGGCCTGCGCCTTGCATCCACTATGCACCCGGTTCAGAAGTTGACCGTGCGCGCTGACCAGCGCTGCCTTTTCGGCTGCATTCAATCCTGAAGCCGCTTCCAGAAGCATGACACGTTCGTCGAGCGCGCCTTGTTCCAGATCGCGCCCGCTGATCGCTCCGATCGTGCGCGGTGCGAAGAACGTCATTTGCCGCAAATTGGCTAACAGCCCGTCTTGGCCATTCTGGAGGTCGAGCAGTGCGTTGATACGACGCAAGGCGGCGTCGCGTGGTGCAGCATTGGGCCGCAGGGCCGGATGCATGGCCTCCCAATGCTGATCGAAGGTCCGCGCAATAAGGGTCAGACCATGCGCGAGCCCGGCGAGCCCCTGCTCATTGGCCAGCGCACGTGTGACAATGACAAGCAGGCGCAGATCCCGGCCGTGTGCACGCAACTCCTCTGCCTTGTCGAGGACGGCAGGCCAGTCGACCGGAATGGTGCTTTGCGACGAGGGCTTGTTATGCCCGTCATGGACGACCTTGACCTGGGGTTCCGTGAGACGTTCCAGCTCATGAAAGGCTGGATCGTTGCGCAAATCCTCCCCTGACGGATTTTCACCGTCCAGCGGATTCAGCCAGAGTGCGAGATCAATCACACCAACCCCCAGCGAGCGGCTCTTTCGGCCGTGCGTGCCCACGTTATCACACCGCGACACTTTACCACAATTTAGTTGCTGCTCAATCATAATGGGAGCTCGCAAGCCGGGTCCTGAGCTCGAAATCGGTGGCGCAGTTATCGAACCGTTTATCTGGATGCATCGCAAAGAAGTGGGCATTCCATGGCTGTTTGTAGCCGATGGCGTGGGTGTTGCTGGGACGGAAGAAGTCCACTGAATCGAACACCCAGTCGCCCCGTCGATAACGCGCTTTGTCAAGTTGCTGCTTATGTGGCAGTTTATTGACTGGCAGATCGCAGGAGCAAGTTCGATGGAACAGCGCCGGTCGTCGCAGAGCGTCAAGCGCAAGGAACTGGTCGACAAGCTGAACTTGACGGGTAAGCGGGCCTTCGCCTCAGCTGCCGCAGCAGCGAAGCTTCGCGGCAACCCTTACGTCGAGCTCGTCCACTTCATCGAACAACTGGTGCTTTCCGACCGTTGCGACGTTCAACTGATAATTGCCGACGTCGGCGTCGATATGGGCCGCCTAGCCAGCGATATGACCCGCGCCGTCGACAAGCTGCCTTATGGCGCCACTTCGATCGAGGAATTTTCGGATCATATCTTTCACGCCATCCAGGAAGCCTGGAGTCTGGCGACGCTTGAGTTCCGCGTGAAGGAAGTGCGCAGTGCGCATGTTCTGCTCGCCTGCCTGAAGACGCCGGTGCTGGAAGGGCTGCTGTCAAAGATCAGCGGCGAGTTCGACAGGATCGATGCCGACGCGGTCATCGCGCGTTTCGCCGAGGTGACTGGCGGATCGCTTGAGGCCGGCTCCCCCGCGGCAGCTCCCGCCGCCGAAACACCGCGGCGGGCTCCGGGCGGGGATTCGCCGCTGGCGAAGTATGCGACCGACCTGACCCAGCGCGCCCGCGACGGCAAGATCGATCCGGTCGTCGGGCGCGATCCGGAGATCAGGCAGATCGTCGATATCCTGATGCGACGCCGGCAAAACAACCCGATCCTGACCGGCGAGGCCGGGGTTGGCAAAACCGCGGTGGTCGAGGGGTTTGCCCTGCGCATTGCCGAGGGCGACGTGCCGCCGACGCTGCAAGGCGTCAGCGTGCGCATGCTCGATGTCGGATTGATGCAGGCGGGCGCAAGCGTAAAGGGCGAATTCGAAAAACGGCTGAAGGCGGTCATTGACGAGGTCCAATCCTCCGAAACGCCGGTCATCCTCTTCATTGACGAAGCTCACACCTTGATCGGCGCCGGCGGCGCGGCCGGAACGGGCGATGCTGCCAATCTGCTGAAACCGGCGCTGGCGCGCGGCGAACTTCGCACCATCGCGGCGACGACATGGGCCGAATATAAGCAGCACATCGAGAAAGACCCCGCGCTGACACGCCGCTTCCAGGTGGTCAAGATCGACGAGCCGTCTGAGGCGGTGGCCGTTCTCATGTTGCGCGGTGTGGCCGGCGTGTTGGAGCAACACCACAAGGTGCAGATACTCGATGAGGCGATCGAGGCGGCGGTCGGCCTGTCGCACCGCTATATCCCGGCGAGGCAATTACCGGACAAGGCGGTGAGCCTTCTCGACACTGCCTGCGCCCGTGTCGCGATTTCGCAGCATGCCACCCCGGCCGAGGTCGAGGATATTCTGCGCCGCCGCCAAGCGCTGGAGGTCGAGCGCGCCATCATCGGCCGCGAGGCAGCGATCGGCATCGACGTGGCTGACCGGCAGGCTCGGGTCGAAACGGGACTTGCCGAAGCCGAACTCACGCTTGCTGCCGCGCAGGAGCGTTGGGATCGGGAAAAGGCGCTGGTAGGCGAGATACTCGAATTGCGCGCCAGGCTGCGCGGCGAGGGTGTGCCGCTCGATGCAGTGGAGAGCCCGGAGGCGGTCGCCGAAACCGCAGGCGCCGATGTACCTGAGACCAAAGCGCCGGAAACCGATGCGGACGCAACGGCCACTGCCGATCCTTCTCCACCCGATCCGGCTGCCGATCTCGCGCGGCTGCGGGAGCTGATGGCCGAACTCGCAGAAGCGCAAGGCGAGACGCCGCTGATCCTGCCGTCAGTCGACCGCAACGCCGTGGCTGCCGTGGTGCAGGACTGGACTGGCATCCCCACTGGCCGGATGCTGTCGAGCCAGACCGAAAAGGCGCTGCGGCTCGCCGCCACTCTGTCCGAACGCGTGGTCGGTCAGGATCATGCCATGGAGATGATCGCCAGGCGCGTGCAGACCAGCCGCGCCGGGCTCGGTGCACCCGAAAAACCAGTGGGGGTCTTTCTGCTCTGCGGTCCCTCGGGAGTGGGCAAGACCGAAACCGCGCTGGCGCTGGCAGAAACGCTCTATGGCGGCGAGCAGAACCTGATCTCGATCAACATGTCCGAGTTCCAGGAGGCGCATACGGTCTCCACCCTGAAAGGCGCACCGCCTGGATATGTCGGCTATGGCAAGGGTGGCATCCTGACCGAGGCGGTGCGGCGCAAGCCCTATTCGGTGATCCTGCTCGACGAGGTCGAGAAGGCGCATCCGGACGTGCACGAAATCTTCTTCCAGGTTTTCGACAAGGGAATGATGGACGACAGTGAAGGCCGGCGGATCGATTTCAAGAACACGCTGATCCTGCTCACCTCCAATGTCGGCTCCGAGGTCATCATGGATCGGACCAGGAACGGCACCGTCCGCTCCGGGCTCCAAGATCTCGACACCGCCCTGCGCAGCCCGCTGCTGAAGGTCTTTCCGGCGGCCTTCCTCGGCCGTGTCGTGACTATTCCTTACTACCCGCTTTCGGACACGATGATCGAATCAATCACCCATCACCAGTTTGCCAAGATCGCCCGCCGGCTGCGGGCAACCAACGATGCCGAGTTGATAATCGGCGACGGTGTCATGGACCTGGTCAAGGCCCGCTGCACCGAGATCGAATCCGGCGGCCGCATGATCGATGCCATTCTGACGAACACGCTTCTACCGGAGTTAAGCCGCGGGGTGCTGAACCGGTCGCTCGAGGGCGAAAAGATGACGAAGGTGACTGTCGGAGCCTCCGAAGGAGGTTTCACCTATTCCTTCGAATAGCTCAGGAGCACTTCTGTCGCTCTAGCCCCAGCGTTTCGGTCGGAGAAGCAGCTTTGTTACCGGCCACCTCGGGAACAAATCGTCAGCCTATCAATTGAAGCAGAGAAGCTGCTTGGAGCAGATGAATGGGCATTTTTTCCGACCTCGACAAAAAGCTGACGGACAATCTTTACGCGCACGGTAACGACCTCATCGATCCTGCTGCAGATCTTCCCGAGAAGATCGAGGAGCGGGTCGAACTCTTGATGCCGTTCGTTCAGCCCGAAGCTCGCGAGCTGGTCCGATCGCAAATCCTTGGCCTCATTCACGAGTACAGGAATGAGGATCCGGCGCCGTCGGGTTAGGCGAGGAGGGAATGGAGTTCAACGGCCGTCATCCGTCCTGGTCTATTGCGTGGGGCGCAGGTTGAGTGCCGTCACTGGTCCGGCCGGTCTGGTCGACCCATAGCCAAACGATGAAGAGTACTGCCAGTACGATCACGCTCAAGGCGATGAGACGAGGCATGGCATTTTCCTTTCCGTGCCGAACAACCGGTCAAGACATCGGCTTGCCGTTGTCTCGGGTGCCGCCCGTGCCGGGTTCGGAGCCGGCACCAACCGTCGGGTCAGGTGCGACCGGGCCACGTTCTGCTTCGGAACCCTCAGCCTCGATCTCTTGCACGGCCTGATCCCAATGCTCGCGCTCCCGACCTTGCGGTCGGCCTTCACGCTCCCAGATTTCATAGGCTCGCCGCCTGATACGCTCTTCCCTGTCCATGATAGGCCTCCTGAAGCTGTCCTAATCCCGCGATCAATGGTTTGTTCCGCGCTGCCAGACAGTTCTCGCGCGAGAGGGCACGTCGAACATTCGCAAGCCAGAGGGTAGAATGAACAATATCCTCCGCACCGGAGATCGGGTCCGATGAGAATTCTCGTTGTTGGCGCTACCGGCCTGATCGGCGCTTCGGTCTGCGCCCGTCTCGTCTCCGAAGGGCATGAGGTGATCGGCATCGTCCGTAGCCCTCGGGCAAATGTGGCCCGCGACTACCGGACATTGGTGCTGGACGTGGCGACCGCGCTACGCCCTGAAGATTGGCTGCCGCATCTGGCCGGCATCGATGCCGTCGTGAACTGTGCCGGCGTTCTGCAGGACAGCCCTCGCGAAAAGACCGGGCAAGTTCATCGCGATGCGGCGGCGGCTCTTTTTCTCGCCTGCGCGAGGGCCGGTGTTGCCAAAGTGATCCACTTCTCGGCGATGGGTGTGGATCGGGCACAGCCTTCGTCGTTCTCGGCGACGAAATATGCCGGCGATCAAGCCCTCATGGCACTTGACCTGGACTGGATAATCCTTCGCCCTTCCGTGGTGCTCGGCCGGCCCGTGTTTGGGGCCAGTGCATTGTTTCGCGGTCTGGCCTCGCTGCCGGTCCTGCCGTCAATGCCAGATACCGGCCGGCTACAGGTCGTGCAGCTCGAGGATGTGGTCTCGACGGTCCTCTTCTTTCTCAATTCCGGCAGTCCGTCTCGTATGGCACTGGAACTTGCAGGTCCCCAACAGCTGACCATGGACGAGATTGTCGGCACTTTCCGCCGCTGGCTCGGCTGGACTCCGGCAGCCAGGCTTGTCTTGCCGGGGTGGGTTGCGCGGTTTCTCTACCGCCTCGGCGACCTAGCCGCGATGCTCGGCTGGCGGCCTCCGATGCGCACCAACGCCGCCAGGGAGATCGCACGAGGGGCGCTCGGAGATCCCTCGGACTGGATTTCCTTGACCGGTATACAGCCGCAAAGCTTGGCGCAGTTCCTCGCGCTCAATCCGGCAACGGTGCAGGAGAAATGGTTCGCCGGGCTTTATTTCGCCAAGCCTGCGATCTTCGTCGTCCTGCCCTTCTTCTGGATCATGACGGGGCTTGTGTCGCTGACCACTGGCTTCGGCAACGGCATCAGCCTCATGCAAAGCACAGGGGCTGGTATGTTGTCGTTGCCAACCGTGGTCGCCGGCGCTCTCGCCGACATCGTCGTCGGCGCACTCATAGCCTGGCGGCCAACGGCGCGAAAAGGCCTCTACGCTGGTATTGCCCTCTCGCTGTTCTATCTGATCGTGGGCACTTTCCTGCGCCCGGACCTGTGGAACGAACCGCTTGGGCCATTCCTGAAGGTCTTGCCGATCATCGTCCTTCATTTTGTTGCCCTGGCGATCCTGGAGGAGCGCTGATGCTCTATTTCGTGCTGAAGTACCTGCATGTCATCGGAGCCAGCGTGCTGCTTGGCACCGGCGCCGGCATCGCCTTCTTCATGCTTCTCGCCCACAGGACCGGCAACACGGCAACGATTGCGGCAGTGGCGCGCATTGTGGTGATCGCCGATTTTCTCTTCACGGCGACCGCCGTCGTGGCGCAGCCGATCACCGGCATCGCGCTCGCCTGGCAGGCGGGTTACCCGATCTCCGAAGGCTGGATCGTGCTTTCCATCGCGCTCTACATCGTCACCGGTGTGTTCTGGCTACCGGTGGTATGGATGCAGATGAAGATGCGCGATCTGGCGTCTGAAGCCGCCAAAGCGGGGGCCCCGCTGCCGGCTCAGTATGTCAGGCTTTTCTGGCTGTGGTTCGCCTTTGGCTTTCCCGCCTTTGCTGCCGTCCTCGGGATTTTCTGGCTGATGATCGCGCGGCCGGCTATCGATTGGTAGCGCTTGCCGCGGCAGCTGTCGTGCGGTTTCGATTTTCGGCGCTGGAACATCTTTCCAATGAATACGTTCGGCGCGGATGGATCAAGCCGTACGCAAACGCCGACATTCAGCCTCATCCGCGACTGACGCGGATGTTCTCATCATTGGTGGCGGACCTGCCGGACTGGCGGCCGCGATCTACCTCGGCAGGTTCCGCCATCGGGTCGTCGTGGTGGACGCGAATGAGGCGCGCGCCATGCTGATTGCGGAAAGCCGCAACTGTCCGGGATTTCCGGAAGGCATCAGCGGCGCCGATCTTCTGCACCGGCTTCGTGCGCAGGCCGACAAATACGGAGCGACACTGGTGCAGGGTCAGGTGTCGTCGATCGAGCCGACCGTAGGCGGGTTTGGCGCCGAGACAAACACAGGGCGGATCGTCGCCCGCAAGATATTCCTGGCGACGGGTATCGTCGACCTTGTGCCTGCAATTCCGGGTCTGCGCGAGGCCATCGCCGGAGGCAGCGTACGCCTATGCCCGGTTTGCGACGGCTACGAGGTGATCGATCACCGGATCGCTGTCATCGGAGAGGAGGCGAAGGCACTGCGAGAGGCCATGTTCCTCAAGCAGTATACGCAGCACGTCACAATGCTCGCTCGCTACCTTCCCGATTTTTCCGTCAGCACACGGCGCGTGGCGATGGAAGAACACATTGCCATTTGCGATGCGTTCGAAAGGTTTGTTCCTGCCGACAGCGGCTACGACGCCCTCCTCGAGGATGGCGAGGTGCGCCATTTTGACGTCATCTATCCGGCGATGGGATGCCAAGTGCGTTCCGAACTCGCGCTGGCAATGGGCGTCAAATGCTGCGACGACGGCTACGTCGTCGTCGACAAGCATCAGCGGACCTCGGTCGAGGGGGTGTATGCCATCGGCGACCTCGTCAAGGCCCTGAACCAGATCGCAGTGGCTTTCGGCCAGGCTGCGATAGCCGCGACCGATGCTCACAATGATTTTGCCCTCGGGTACGAATAAAGGGGCACAGATGTATGGTAGGCGGATTATAGGTCGAACGGGATGGCGCCAGCTAGTGTCATGTTGCTGGGTTCCCCAGCCCTTCCACCAGCGTGCTCAATGCCGCATCCAAGGGGGCCGATCCCACCTTCTCGGGCACCAGGAGCCCATCGATCGCAAGCATGGTCATGCCGTGGATGAGCCCCCAGCCGGCTGCCGCCTGACCTTCTATAGGCCGCTTGCGAATGCTCCCCGCGGCCTGGCCGCGTCGGAGGATTTCGAGGAGAATATCGAATACCGCCAGCGCCCGCTCATTGAGATGCATTCCCACCGCTTTCCCCTCGTCCGCGCTAAACATCAGGCGGTAGAGAGCGGGGTTGTCCGTTCCGAACGCGACGTAGGCACGAGCTATCGGAGCAATTTCGTCGCGCAGGGTTTTGGCCGCCTTTGGCGTCGCAGCCGCTAGGGACGCGCGCAACCGGTCGAACCCAATCATGGCGATCTCCGCAAGCAGCGCCGCCTTATCGGGGAAGTGCTTGTAGGGTGCCGCGTGGCTTACGCCAGCCCGGCGGGCGACTTCCCGCAGCGTGAACTGCCAGCCTTTCTCCTCCCGAAGCATATCCAACGCCGTCTCGATAACCGCACGACGGAGATCACCGTGGTGATAGGGGCGGTTGGGTGCATCCTGCATGGTACCTCAAAGTTTCTTGTGAATACATTGTTGACAGTGGCTACTTAAGGGGCTATGTCGAGGGCGTAAGTTTCTCCTGTCTACATCGGAGTGGACCATGAACGCAATCGCAAAAATTACCGACGCTGATCGGCTGGGCAGTCTCCTCGCGGCCCAGCGCGCTGCCTTCCTGCATGACGGAGCGCCTTCGCTGGCGCAGCGACGCGCTGATCTGGCCAAGTTCAGGGCCTCGATAATCGGGCACCGCAAAGCGATCGAAGATGCCATCAATACCGATTTCGGGCATCGCTCGAGGCACGAAACGGCGATCATGGAGGTTGCAGCGGTCGCCGAGGGCACGAAGTATCTGATCCGCAATCTCCGCAAATTCATGGCGCCGACCCGCCGCCACGTTGCTCTGCACATGCGGATCGGCAACGCCCGCATCGAATATCAGCCGCTTGGCGTCGTCGGCGTGATGTCGCCGTGGAACTATCCGGTCAACCTCGCGCTGATGCCGGTCGTAACGGCCATCGCCGCCGGAAACCGGGTGATGCTGAAACCTTCGGAGTTTACACCCGTCACCAATTCGCTGCTCGCGAAGATGCTGGCCGAGGTCTTCCCCGAGGACCAGTTCGCGATGGTGACCGGCGATGCGGCCGCAGGGGCGGCATTCTCTGCCTTGCCCTTCGACCATCTCGTCTTCACGGGCAGCACCGCGGTGGGCCGGTCGGTGATGAGGGCCGCTAGCGATAACCTTGTACCGGTCACCCTTGAGCTGGGCGGCAAATCACCGGTCATCGTCGCCAAAGGCCACTCCCTTGACCAGGCGGCGGCGTCCATTGCTTTCGGTAAGCTGCTCAACGCCGGTCAAACGTGCATCGCCCCCGATTACGCACTCGTCCACGAAAACGACGTAGACTCGTTTGTCGGGACGTATGGGCGGAAAGTGGCGTCCTTCTATGCGGACGGGCCGACGAGTGAACACTATACTTCCATCATCAACGAGCGGCACCACGCCCGGCTTCAGGGCCTGATCGAGGATGCTAGTGCCAAGGGAGCGCGGATCGTCGAGGTCGGCAATCGGCCCGGTGAGGCGTCCATGCGCGCCAACACGCTGCCGCCAACCGTCGTCCTCGGCGTCACAGAAGACATGCGCATCGCTCATGAGGAGATCTTCGGCCCGATCCTGCCGATTTTTCCCTACCGCGAGGTTGAAGAAGCGATCGCCTATGTGAACGCCCGGCCCCGGCCGCTCGCGCTCTACTACTTCGGCGCCGATGACGAAGACCGACGCAAGGTGCTGAGCCGAACGATCTCCGGCAACGTCACTATCAACGGGACGATCATGCACATCGCCCAGGATGACTTGCCCTTCGGCGGCGTCGGGGCCAGCGGCATGGGCGCTTACCACGGCGTCGAGGGTTTCCGTACCCTCAGCCATGCCAAGGGGATCTATGAGCAGGGTCGCTGGAACCTCTCCAACCTGCTCCACGCCCCGTTCAGACAGCCGATCGATACCATCCTCAACGTGATGCTCCGGTGATCGGCATGCCGTCATCAAATCCAGCTCAGGAGCATCAGCACATGACCACTGACACGTCGTTGCCGCTACGCGGCTCCTGCGAATGCGGCGCCTGCTCGTTCGAGGTGCATACTGCGCCAAAGGGCAGATTCCGGTGCCACTGTCTGATCTGCCAGGCGTTCAACGGCAAACCGTTCGCGGATGTGGTCGCCGTTCGTGGCAAGGATGTCGTGCTGAAAAACGCCGGCAACATCTCATTCAAGAAATACCGCCCGCCGCCGAACTTCAATCGCGGGGTCTGCCGGACCTGCGGCAAGCCGGTTGTGGAGGTTGCCGGCTTCGGGCCGTTCAAAGTGATGTTCATCCCGGCCAGCAATTTCGAGCCCGAGGCCCGGCTGCCGCCGGTTCGGATCGACATATTCTATCATCGTCGCGTGCTGGACATGCCCGATAGCGTGCCCAAATACAGCGGCTATCTCGCCAGCGAGTTGGCGGTCGGGAAAATGATTATGAGTGGCGTGTGAAGCGCCGAGTCGATTTATTTGAGTGCCATCCATGTGATGGCCTCGGCGCTGTTCGAGGGCCGATAAGCTTCGGAAACGTGCCTCGCTAGCGCAGCATGGCCGCTATCACGAAAACCGCGGCCGCTACGAGAACGACTGCGGCGATCACCAACACCGGCCAACTCCTGCGAGGCTGAAGATCAGGCTCGCTTTCTACCGGCCGCATTGCATCGGCGAAGCTGGCTTCATTCGTGAACTCTGGCTGTCGCCGTGGACGAGCCTCGGCGACAGGATTTGGCACATCTGCCGCTTCGGCGTCGGTCTCTACAGGTGCAGCGGCGGGGTCGAACCCCGGGGTTTTGTCCTGCGTCGCCCCCGCCTGAATATCGCCTCGTGCTTTGGCGGGCGCCTGATCTCGTTGTGCGGCCATCACGGTCTCCCTGGCAACCAAACTTCAATCTGCCTCAGCGGTTCCAGTCTGCGCCCGATTTGCTGAACACACCCCATTTGCTGAACACATTTGGCGGTGATCCGGGGCTCTCCGGAACAGAGGACGCCTTTCGCAGTTGTGTTGGATCATTGCCTGGTGAGTTGGCTATGCCGTCTGCGCTCGAGCAACTGGCTCAATCCGTGAAAGAGCGACGAGCGATTTTGTTCGTTGGGGCGGGGGTGTCGATGAGCGTCGGCCTGCCATCCTGGGAAAAGCTCATCGAGCATATGGAGGATGAACTCGGCCTCGACCGCGACACGGTCGACATGCCTGAACCCAGCTACCAGGCTCTTGCCGAATACTACCGGCTAAAGCATGGCAGTATCGGCCCTTTGCGCAGCTGGATGGATCGCGAATGGAGCGTGTCGCGGGAAAAAGTGAAGGGATCGGCGATCCACAAGCTGATCGTGTCACTCGATTTCCCGATCATCTACACCACCAATTATGATCGGAATCTCGAGGTTGCGTTCGAAATCCACGACCGTCCGTTCGTAAAGGTGGCCAATGCCAAGGACATCGCCAAGGCGAGCGACGAGGTGACTCAGATCATCAAATACCACGGCGATTTCGACGACGACGCATCACTGGTTCTGGCGGAGTCCGAGTATTTCGAGCGGCTGTCGTTCGATTCCCCGCTGGATGTAAAATTTCGCGCCGACGCACTGGGGCGCACCATCCTGTTCATCGGCTACAGCATGTCCGATATGAACATCCGTCTGTTGCTGTATCGGCTTTGGGAAACCTGGCGCCGGTCCGGCTATGAGAAGAACCGTCCGAAATCGTTCGTGTTCATGCCGCAACCGAGCGTCGTCCAGGAAGCGGTCCTCGGACGCTGGGGCATCGACATGCTGACCGAGCAGGCCGATCGGCCGGAGGATGCCCTGGTGGCATTCCTGAGCAAGCTCAAGGACGGGATAGACCAGATCTAGCGCGTATGCGCGCAACACCGGTGGGCAATTCTGAAAGGCGATGTGATGCACCGCGCTTGAAGCTAAATGGTTGACGGCAAGTTCGGAATGCTCACTCTATTCGGCCCGGCCGGGAACATTGTCGATCGCTGCGGCGTTCATAGCCGGGAAGGGACGCTGTTTGCGGAGGCCTATGATGGGCCACTTCGATATGATCGATCTCATTTCTGTCATCGACGCCTGCACGACCGGCCGCGCCGCAGGGCGATTGGTGTCGATGGCCAAAGCCGTGGAAGAGTTGCGGGTGCTGACCGGTGATTTCATCTCGCCGGACGAAACCGTGGCCAATGCCCTGTCGCCGGTGGCGCTAGG
The DNA here is from genome assembly GCF_003952585.1 of Mesorhizobium sp. M6A.T.Cr.TU.016.01.1.1. Classification (NCBI taxonomy): domain Bacteria; kingdom Pseudomonadati; phylum Pseudomonadota; class Alphaproteobacteria; order Hyphomicrobiales; family Phyllobacteriaceae; genus Mesorhizobium; species Mesorhizobium sp. M6A.T.Cr.TU.016.01.1.1. The sequence goes on along the minus strand of NZ_CP034452.1, from coordinate 176,269 downwards.
GCGCGGCTGCGCGGTCCTGTTCGACGAGCAGCCGGGCGCCGACATCCTCCACACGCCATGGCAAGAGGCCTGACTGGCGAGACGCCTGAGCGTTGCCGCGCCAGCGGGCGCGGCATCCGTTTGACGGCACGGTGCCGCGCGCGTCGCATATGGCGTCCGTCTGGAGCGCTAGCGGCGGTTGGAACCGGACCGTCGCAGGAATGTTTAACCGCCATGCATGAGGCAATCGGAGAGACGCTATGACTGAAAACGAGACCCGTTATGAACATGGCGCAACCAAGTACCCGGCCAAGAAAGATGCGGACGCGTCGGATCAATTCTCCCAGGAGGCGGCCGGCAACAAGAAACCTGCCGGCGGGATGGGCCTGACACGGTCAAGGGACGAGGTGGAGGACAAAACCCATCAGTCCGAAGGGAAAAATCCGCCCGGACAGTCCACCCCCAGTGCCTCGACAGAAAAGACGTCCGGCGCCGGGCCATCGATCGCCGAGCGTTCCAAGGATGCCAAGGCTCCGAAGAGCGGCCGCCAGCCAGGCGCCTACGTCAAGGACTGACCGGCCAGGGAACCTGCAGTCAGCCCATCATCGTCTTCAGCGGCTCCTGAGCGAGGTTCGCCTCGATCTCCTTGCGGCCCGGCGTTTGCCGCAGCGCTGTGCGCATGTTCTTGCGATATTCGTCCGGCATGCGCGGCGGTAGCATAGGTTCATACGCGTCGACGACCGCCTCTATGATCACCGGACCTTCCGCGGCAAAGGCGGCGTCAAGAACCCCATCGACGTCCTCAGGTCGCGTGACGCTGTAGCCGATGCCTCCCATAGCTTCGGCGGCCATGGCGAAATCGATCGGCTGGAGTTCGCAGGCGAATTGCGGGTTGCCGAGGAACATCATTTGCTCCCAGGCGATCTGGTTGAGCATGTTGTTCTTGATCACTAGAAGCTTGAGCGGAATCTTGTAACGCACGGCGGTGGAAAATTCGCCAAGCTGCATCGCCAGTCCGCCATCGCCCACCACCGCGAAAACCGGCCGGCCCGGGAAGGCAATCCCGCCGGCAATCGCATATGGCAGCCCGCAGGCCATCGATGCCAGCGAGCCGGAGACGGCGAAATCCTGTCCAGCCTTGATATCGATATGACGGGCGGCAAGTTCTGTATTCTGACCGGAATCGGTAGCGAGGATGGCGTTGGCCGGCATTCGGTCGCCGAATGCCCTGACGACGCGCTGCGGCTTGAGCGGCACGTCGTCCCTGCTTTCCGCCTCGGCCATCATCTTGCGCCAGCGCTGCATACTTTGCTGCGCGTTCTCGAGAAATGATCTGTCCTGCTTTGGCCTCAGTCTTTCACTGAGCAATTGCAAGGTGATGGCCGCATCGCCGACAAGACCGGCCTCGATGGGACTGCGAAGGCCGATGCGCTGCGCGTTGCGGTCGATTTGCACGCCGCGCGCCTTGCCGGGCTTGGGGTAGTACTCGATGTAGGGGAAGGTCGAGCCGACGATCAGCAGCGCCTCACATTCCTCCATGATCTCCTGCGAGGCCAGCGTGCCCAATATTCCTATTCCGCCCATGATGTGCGGGTGATCGTCCGGCAGGACGGCTTTGCCGAGCAAAGCCTTGGCAACGGGTGCGGCAAGGAGTTCCGCCGTCCTCTCGAGCTCGGCCTTTGCATTGAGCGCGCCGCGCCCGGCGAGTATCGCCACCTTTGAGGCCGTGTTGAGGATGTCCGCTGCAAGAGCGAGCTGGGCTTCGTCGGGTCGCTTGTCCCCTTCGAACCACCGTTCGGGCGTATGTTTTGGAAGGTTGCGGAGCGAGCGCTTTGCCGACGTCTGCTCCTGCACGTCGCTGGCTATCGAAAGATGGGAAACGCCGCGTCCCGCAAGCGCGGAACGACAGGCGAGGCCGGCAACGTTTTCCATATGCGCTGCGTCGGTCACCTGAGTGTTGAAGATGGCGACGTCGTTGAAAACGCGGGTGAGATCGACATCCTGCTGCGTGAACGTCTCGATCAGGTCGTGGAATTGCATGCCGGTTATGGCAAGGACGGGCGCCTGGTCGAGCTTTGCATCGTAGAGACCGGTGAGCAGGTGCGTGCCTCCTGGCCCAGAGGTGGCGAGGCAGACACCGAGCTTGCCGGTCCACTTGGCATAGGCTGTCGCCATGAAAGCCGCGGATTCCTCGTGCCGCACCTGTACGAAGCGGATCTTGTCCTGCCTTGTGCGCAGCGCCTCCATAATGCCGTTTATGCCGTCCCCCGGCAGGCCGAAGATCACGCGCACGTCCCAGGCGATCAATGTGTCGACAAGGATCTCGGCAGTGTTGGGCATGGTTGCCTCCTGTGTTTGGTATGCTTTTGTCCTGGGCCTGCGGCTTTACGCTCTCGCTGCGGCGTCGGGCGTCAGACGTGGATATTGGCGATCAGTGCCGAACGACGGAGATGTCTTGTTGTTCCATCGGAACGACAGCCGTTGCGAGCCGGGCAGCTGAAGCGGATCGGAAGTTGCCCGGCGAGACCAAGTCGCGCCGTCAACGGCTACTCGCAGACTGTGAGGGATGGCGCCGAAACAAAAAACCCGCCTCGGCGGCGGGTCGCTGGCGCAAATCAGCACCATGGCCAAATTACTAGCATAACTGCCGTCACAAAGCAACGAACCGCGAGCTCGCAACGCAGGCAATCGCTTCGGTTTTGGCCCGTTCCTCATCTTATCCTTGGCCGAATCTTATCCTTGGCCGAGTGCACGTTCTCTGCTTGCGCCTGTCGAGCGTCGTCCGCAGCGAACATCGTGCCATTTCACAGAACCCAGGAACGGTTATGGCGCCTTCTCGGTTGTGAGGGAAAGGAGATGGTCCATGTTTGAGAACAGCATGTGGTTGCTCGTCGTTGCAGGCGGGCCCCTGATACTGGCAATCCTGCTCGCCTACGCACTCGTCACGCGACGCCGCCGCGGTCCCGCAGAACGTAGGGAGAGCAAGCAGGCGACCGAGCGCTTGTACCGCGAGGAGGAAGACTGACGGACCATGGCAGGTGCGGATAAGCAACTGGAGCCGATATGCAATGGACAGTTTTATTTGACCGCCATTTTGGAACGATCCCGCCACCCTGCCATTATCGCCATAAGGACAGGCTCGGATTATGGCGGCCTCCGATTGGTCCGCTTCGGCAAAGACCGTGGCGCCTGTAATCACCAGGAAAGCGACGATTGCCGCCAGCGATCTGGGCATCAAAACGAACGCAAGGCACTTTGGAGGAACCAATGGCTGGACGCAGAACCCATGAGCAGCAATTGCGCATCATTGAAAAGCGGGAGAACACGAAGGGCGCCGACAAGGATTTCGACGCAGAGGCGGATCTGAAGCGATCGCCAGAAGAACGTGAAGCGTTGCGCAAGGGATCGGAAATCAGGCCCGACACACCCGATCTTGTCGATCCTGACGACCGCAACATCCTTCGCGGAAGAAATCAGGAGAGCGTTCATCACAAGAACCGCCCCGACGACTGAGTCCCGAGGACTGACCCCCGACGGCTAGCCACTGCGTCGTCTCACACGAATTGGAGAAAGCCCATGGCAAAAGGTAGCAAGAAGCACATCGGAGTGGGTTCGCAGGGGAAGGGTTCTGGTACAGGTGCCATGACCACGACCCCCAAGGATAAGATCGAGGAAAACCAAGTCCTGTCCAACCGGGACAAGGCCCAGCACACAAAGGAACGCGGTCTGGATTCCAAGCAGGTCGCGACTGAGCAGCGCCAGGATCACGCTGCCAATCGTTTGCGGGACTGACGGCTGATCCGCCGTGTGGCGCGGTCGTCTGCCCTCCAGGGGAGGGCACGGTAACCGTGCGGTTCAGGCCCATTCGCCACTGAAAAGCGGCTCTAGCGGATGGCGAGATTTGGCCATTTTGAGTTCGCGCAGCATCTCTGAATGGCGCTCGTCCTCCTTCTCGACGTCGAGCTCGACATTGTATGCCTTTTCCGGATCGGTTCGCGCGCCGACAAGTATGAATTCGGCGCCCTGCACGTCGAGCAGCGTTATGTCCTCGCGAGCGAATCTGCGGCCGCGGAATTCCCGCTGAAGCCTGTCTGGATAGTCCGGCTCCTGAGCCTGTCCCAATCCAAAACCGGGAGGGCTGGGCTTTTCGGGATTCTTCACCGAAAGCGCGAAGCTTGCCTGCGGTGCGATCTTGAAGGCGCGTTGCACCTCGGATGGTCGCTCTGGAAGCTCGAGTGCGTAGCTGAGATGCAATTGTCCATTGAGCAGCGCGACAAGATAACGGCCTTCGCCCGCCGGGCGTGCTGCGGGCAGGCGCTGGCGGCCGCGCGTCTTGGTGTCATACCTCTCTTCGCGAAGGTCCTTTTCCAACGCGGCGGCGGAACCTGCAATCGCGCCGACGAAACCCCAGTTACGCTCGTGCTCATGCGCATCCGGCAGCCGCTTGCGCCCGACAACGAGAAGCCGCGCCTTCGTCGCGTGCTCCGGCCGCAGCACGACGAAGAAGCGCTGCACGTCGGAAAGACTTTCTGGATCGGTTTGGCCCACCCTGGGCCGGTAGAGAAAGAAAATATCGCCGCGCTCGACGATCTCCATCTGTTGTCGGTCCTTGCTGGCCATGGCGTGCTCCTTCGGCTGGTGGCGATGAGCTAGGGCTGGCGTCGCAGAAATGCGGCTAAACAAACGGTTAGAGCGGGATGCCCGGTCCAGCTAAGGCATCCCGCTCTAACCGGCTGATCGCATCGACGATTTCCTCTCGAACTGCTCTGCCTGCTGCAGCAGCCGGACCACCTCCACGTCCGTGGTCTGCGCGAAATCCTCATAGTACTGGCTCACGGCGCCGAACGGCTCGGGCGTGGCGAGACAGACCACTTCGTCGACATCGGCATTTATCAGATCCAGCGTGTCCTGGGGTGCTACCGGAACGGCCAAGACAACATGCGCGGCGCGATCCTTCCTTAGCGCCTTGAGCGCCACTCGGACCGTTCCTCCGGTCGCTATGCCGTCATCGACAACGATGACTGTCCGGCCCAGCACCGAAGCCGCGGGCCTGCTGCCGAGATAGAGCTTTCTGCGGCGCTCGATTTCAAGCAGTTGCCGTTGTTTCTCCGCCTCGACGTATTCGTCTGACGGCTGGATCAGAGCCATCGCCTCCTCGTTGAGGACGAGCTGCGGATTCTCCCCGTCGACGACCGCGCCGATGCCATATTCGGAATGGCCCGGCGCGCCGATCTTGCGCACAAGCAGCACGTCGAGCCGGGCACGGAGTGCCTTCGCCACTTCGAAGCCAACCGGCACTCCGCCGCGCGGCAGCGCCAGCACCAGCGGATCGCTTGCCGCAAACCCGGTCAAAGCGGCGGCAAGCTGGCGCCCCGCATCCGTTCGATCCCTGAATTTTGGCGCGTCGAAGATCATTGTCTTCACCTTTCCAAGGACGGGACCTGGGATCAGTGCAGAGCTCGTGTCTAGATGTTCGCGGTCTGCTGCGTCTTGTCGAAAACATCCGGGCCGGTTGCACTCATCATCCTCGCCCAAAATTCACCTTGCTGGCGAAACGGCGATCGGAGGCAATTGTTTCGTCTCACCTTGGTAAAAATTGCCGCGGCCGTCGTGAAGCCGCGTCTATCGGGCCCTTTGCATCTGCGGGATTTCGGCAACTTGTCGAAATCGGCCATTCTCCACCACATGGAGCGCCGTGACGGCGGCCAGGTTGTCGCCTTTTTTGTCCCACTGCACGGGATCGCCATACGCAATGCCTTTGAAGCGTAGCTTTCGCATCGCAGTCAGAACGTCGCGCCGGCTCGGATTTCCTTTGGATTCAGCGATCGCGTTTTTGATTGCGGCGATCAGCACGCGGGCTGAATCGTAGGAATTCACGGCATAGTTGCCGATCGGTCCAAACCGCGCGGCATAGCGCGCGGCGAAATCGCTTGAACCAGCGACCCTACCCACTTCGGGCGTGGCGGACAGCACGAGAACGCCTTCACCCAATGTCGCCGTTTCGCCCGCAGGCTCAAGGAAATTCACCGCGTCCCAACAGCCGTCACCGCTCGCAAAAAGCTGATGGAGACCCGCGCGCCGCATCGCTCGCAGAATGAAAGCACCCTCGAAACTCCCGCCGTAGAACAACAGATCGAAATCGGCCCGCAGGGATGCGACCAGCGGGTCAAAATCGCGACTGCCTTCGCGAACCGTTCGCCGCTCGGCGATGCGGCCTCCGAGCGACAGAAATGCCCGCGAAAAAGCGATGCCCATGCTGTGGCCGTACATGGTTTCGGTTTCGGCCAGGACGGCGCGGCGCTTGCCCAAGACGTCGTAGAGATGACGGGCAATGGCTGCTCCGGTCTGGTCGTCCCGGTTGGTGAAGCGAAAGACATTCGGAAGAGAGCGCTCGGTGAGCGCCGTGTCGGAAGCGATCGGCGTGATCATCGGGAGGTCGTGGGCGGCATAGATCTCCGCTGCAGCGATGGTGACATTGCTGTTGTAGTGACCAACGACGCCAAGCAGATCCGGCTGGTTGCAAAAGTCGTCCGCGACTTGCCGCCCGGTCTCGACCTTTCCCTGATCGTCCGCACTCTCAACCATGATGGGAAGGCCTGCAATGCCGCCGTCCGCGTTCTGCTCCTCGACCGCGAGCTCGATCGCCTGCTTCATCTCGGCGCCGAGCGCTGCCGCGTTTCCCGACAATGGGGCGCCGATTGCGATCCGGATCGCTTCCGACATTGAAATGGTCCTTGCTGAGGCCGAGCTGTTTGTCTGTTCCGAACTGCGCTTGCGCTCATCGGTTCCGTCTCGAGCCGGAAAAATGATGGATTCTTGCTGGCGAGTCTTGGGCGCGCGAAAAAAACGCTGCTGGAACAATCGATCGCCCTGGCGCGTTCGACTGTTTTACACCTGCCCCGGGGGTCCTTGATGGCGCCACGTCCTTTTTGGAAAGGCTATCTGAAGCTTTCGCTGGTGACCTGTCCGGTCGCGATGACGCCCGCAACCACCGAGAGCGAAAAGGTCCGGTTCCACACGCTCAATCGCAAGAGCGGGCATCGGGTCGTCAGCCAATATGTCGACGCCGTTAGCGGCAAGCCCGTTGCTGAAGACGACGAGGTGAAGGGGTATCAGCGCGGTGAGGACGAATACGTGCTGCTCGAGGACGATGAGATCGACGCGGTCGGGCTGGAGAGCACGCGCACCATCGACATCGATATGTTCGTCAATGCCGACAGCATCGGCTGGATTTGGTACGACAAGCCCCATTATCTCACTCCTGACGACCCGGTCGGAGAGGAGGCATTCTCGGTCATTCGCGACGCCATGCAGTCGACAGGGACAGTCGGAATATCGCGACTGGTCATGTATCGCCGCGAGCGCGCCGTCATGCTTGAACCACGAGGCAAGGGCATCGTGCTGTGGACACTGCGCTATGGCGACGAGGTTCGCGATCCCGAGGACTATTTTGGCAAGATCAGCGAAGCCAAACCCGACTCGAAAATGATGGATTTGGTCTCGACCCTGATCGATGAGCGAACCAAGCAGTGGGATCCCGCCATGACCGGAGATCCCGTCCAGGCGCGGCTGCTGGAGATCATTGCCTCGAAGAAGAAGGGCAAGAAGCGCCCGGCCAAAGCCAAGGCCGAGCAACCGCCGCCCAGCAACGTGATCAACATCATGGATGCGCTGCGCAAGAGCATCGGCTCGGAGGCCGGAAAGCGAAAATAGGCGTCTGAGAGGAGGCTGGGTCGGGGACAAAGGCAGCACGATGAAGGTCATCCCCCGCAATCCTGCTTTCGACAGCACCCGCCGATGACCCGCGGTTTCCCCCTGCCGCTCGATACGCCTCCGATGGAAGCCAAGGCGGCTGATGCGATTCCCGAAGGAGAGGGATGGCAATACGAGCGCAAATGGGACGGTTTTCGCTGCCTGGCATTCCGGCAGGATGACGCCGTGGAGTTGCGCGCGAAGTCAGGCAAGCCGCTCGGACGCTATTTTCCCGAACTAGTCGCGACATTGAAGGAACTGCCGTCGCGCCGTTTTGTCGTCGACGGTGAAATCGTCATCTCGGTCGACGGCAAGCCATCGTTCGACGCCCTCCAGATGCGGCTTCATCCCGCCGAGAGCAGGATCCGCAAGCTGTCTGCGGAAACCCCGGCGCACATCGTCCTGTTCGATATGCTCTGCGACGAGCACGGAACCGTCTGGTTGGCGCGGACCCTGAAAAAACGGCGAGCGATCCTTGAGGCTTTCGTCGCTTCGGCAAACCGCAGGAACATCGTGCTTTCGCACTGTACGCGCGATGTGAAAGAAGCCCGCTCCTGGCTAGGGGCTGCCGGACATGGGGCGACAGACGGCGTGGTCGCCAAGCGGCTGGACGGTCCGTACCAACCGGGGGTGCGCGCGATGGTGAAGGTAAAGCGGTTGCGGTCGGCCGATTGCGTGGTCGGCGGCTTTCGTTATCTCAGCAACAGCCGGCAGGTCGGCTCTCTGCTGCTGGGTCTGTACAACGAGGCCGGCAAGCTCGATCACGTCGGCTTCACCTCGACCATCGCCAAGGACGACAGGGCCGAACTTACCCGCAAACTCGAAGCCATGCGCGAGCCACCCGGCTTCACCGGAAAGGCGCCGGGCGGGCCGAGCCGCTGGAGCACCGAGCGCAGCGGCGAATGGGAGCCGGTCCGGCCCGAATTGGTGGTCGAAGTACGCTTCGATCATGTCACCGGCGACCGTTTCCGGCACGGCACCAAGTTCCTGCGCTGGCGGCCGGACAAGGCTCCGGAGCAATGCACGTTTGAGCAGATCGCCTGAGTCCCTGCGGCGCGTGCTCTCCGTATACGGTTTTCAAGCCGCTTTCTTGCGCCGGCTTCCCGGTTCTTCGATCGGCGCTGCTGCTGCTCGAAAATCCTGCCAGGGATCCGACGACAGCGAGGCAAGCCGGGTTGGTGTGTTCTCGACCGTAAAATAGGCCGGTCCGATGCCGGGGCCGAGTTCGTCCCAGGCAAGCGGCATCGACACCGACGCACCCGGTCGTGCTCTTGTCGAATAGGGGGCGACTGCGGTCGCACCGCGCTGGTTGCGCAGATAGTCGACGAGAATTTTTCCGCGTCGTTTGGACTTGGTGATGGTCGAGACGTAACGGCCTGGGCTGTCGGACGCCATGGAGTCGGCAATCGCCTTGGTGAAGGCCTTTACGACAGGCCATTGCGCTTTCGGCTTCACTGGCGCCACGACGTGAAGGCCCTTGCCGCCGGAGGTCTTGATGAAGGGGACAAGCCCTGCATCCTTCAGCCGGTCGCGCGTCTCGACGGCGGCTTCGATCACCGCCTCCCAGCTCACGCCCTCGCCAGGATCGAGGTCCATGATGATCGTGTCTGGACGCTCCCAATCGCTCACCAACGAGCCCCAGGGGTGGATCTCCAGCGCCGCCGACTGGACAAGGCCGATCAGCCCATCGAGATCATTGATGCTGATCAGCCGCTCGTCGGGCGGGTCCTTGGGATCGTGGACCAGCACGATGTTGGGATTGAGACCCTTCCAGGCATGCTTCTGGAAGAACTGCTCGCCCGAAATGCCGCTTGGGCATCGCACCAGCGCTAACGCCCGGCCGACGATGTAGGGCGATGCATGGCGCCAGACTTCGGCATAATAGTCGGCGAGACCTTCCTTGGTCACGCCCTGGTCAGGCCAATAGAGGCGGTCGGGATGGGTGAGCTTGACGGTCCGGCGCTGAGGTTTGGGTGCTGCCTTGTTCGTCTTCGGCGTTTCGCGGATGATCTCCTTCGCCGGTTTGTCTTCTCGCAATCCGCGGAACGAGGCGTGGCGCAGATTGCCGTCGGCGGTCCAGGCCCGGAACTCGACTTCGGCGACGAGTTCAGGCCTGACATAGCGGGCTTGCCGAGCCTCCTCGGCGCTCAGCCGCTCATCGAACGGGCTTGACGGAATGCGTATCCGCTCGAGCTTCTTGAACAGGTCCTGTGCGACTGCTGCCGTGTAGCCGGTGCCGACGCGTCCGACATGATGAAGCTTACCATCGTCATAGACACCCAGGACGAGCGAGCCGATCGCATTGCGCGAGGTTGTCGAGGGGACGTAGCCGGCCACGACAAATTCCTGTCGCGCCGAGCATTTCGATTTCACCCAGTTCTTGCTGCGGCCCGCGCGGTAAGGCGCATCGCGAAGCTTGGAGACAACACCTTCCAGGCTCAGCCGGCAGGCGTGTCGCAGGACCAGCGTGCCATCCTCCTCAAAATGTCCGCTGTAGCTGATGATGCCGTTATCACTACCAATGACCTTTTCCAGCAATTGCTTGCGCGTGATCAACGCAACGTCGCGCAGATCGTACCCGTCGAGATGAAGCAGGTCGAAGACGTAGAAGCGAAAGCGATCGCTGCGGCCCTCGCTGAGGTCGGCTTGCAACGCGGAAAAATCCGACGCGCCGGCGGATGTCTCGACCACGAGTTCACCATCGATCAGCGCCGTCCCGACAGGTATATCGGCCAGCGCCGAAATGACCGCCTTTCCGAACTTCTTCGTCCAGTCGAGACCGCTGCGCGTCAACAGTTTGACGCGCCCGGCTTCGATCCGTGCCTGCAGCCGGTAGCCGTCGAATTTGATTTCGTGCAGCCAGCGTTCTCCGGACGGCGCGGACGAAACGAGGGTCGCCAGCGTCGGCTCGACGAAATCGGGAAGCGCTGCCTTCTTGGCACCCTTGATCTTTGACGGCTCCGGAACGCCAACGGTGGCGGGCTGCTCTTCCGGGGGAGCGGCCCTCGTGCGGCCGCGGTGCTTGCCAATGCGCCCCGTCTTCGACGACCAGCCGGGCGCTTCTCCGGCGACATCCTCGATCTTGCGGCCGGTGGCGACGGATTCCGGCCGCTCGTCCAGAATGTCAGGATCGCCTTCCGTGCGCGCGGCGTCATCGTCGCCCTTGATCAGCAGCCAGTTCTCGCGCTTCTCCCGCGGCTTTCCGGCCATCCGCACAAGATGCCAGCGGCCGCCAAGCTTCTCCCCGTGAAGTTCGAAATCGAGATGGCCTTTTGCATAGCCGCGATGCGCGTCGCCGATCGTCGTCCAGGTGCCTCTGTCCCACAGGATGACGGTGCCGCCGCCATATTCGCCCTTCGGGATGGTGCCTTCGAAACCGCCATATTCCAAGGGATGATCCTCGACATGAACGGCAAGGCGCTTCTCGCCGGGGATCAGGCTCGGCCCTTTGGTGACGGCCCAGCTCTTCAGGACGCCGTCCATTTCCAAACGGAAATCATAGTGGAGCCGCGTCGCATCATGCTTCTGTATGACGAAGCTGTTCCCCGTCCTCGGCGCCTTGCGGCCCTGCGGCTCCGGGGTGACGGAAAAATCGCGCTTCTTGCGGTAGGTCTCGAGCGCCATCGGTCAGCCGGCCTTCCGACGCGGCGCTGTCTGCTTCGGCTTCGCGTGACGAGCCGGCTTTGATTTTGCCGCGGGTTTTCTGGTCGAGGGCGGCTTGCCGCCACCGCCGGCACTCTGGCGCAGCGCGTCCATAAGATCGACGACCTTTTCCCGCTTGGGCTGCTTCGGAACTGCGATCTTCTTGCCTTCGAGCTTTGCCTTCACAAGCTCGGCCAGCGCTGCCTCATAACGGTCGTCGAATTTGGTCGGATCGAATTTGCCCTTCTTGGTCTTGATGATGTGTTCGGCCAGTTCGAGCATCTCACCCGTGATCTTCATGTCGGGCACGTTGTCGAAGGCCTCCTCTGCCGAGCGCACCTCGTAGTCGAAATTCAGCGTCGTTGCGACCAGCCCTTCGTCATAGGCCCGGATGAGCAAGGTCCGGACGCGCCGGAACAGGACGGTCTGGGCGATCGCGGCGACTTTCTTCCTGCGCATGCCTTCGCGGATCAGCCCAAATGCTTCTTCCGCGTGTTTGTCCGGCGGGGCCAGATAATACGGCTTGTCGAAATACACGTCGTCGACATCGGAACAGCCGATGAAGGCCGAGACGGACAACGTTTTGTCGCTCTCGGGGACGGCGGCTGCGACCTCATCGGGTTCGAGCACGACGTAGTCACCCGCGCTGATCTCATAGCCTTTGACCTGATCGTCCTTCTCGACGGATTTGCCGCTATCGCTGTCGACGAACGCGCGATGCACCCTATGTCCCGTGGCGCGGTTTACCGTGTGGAAGGCGATCCGTTCTGAAGTCGAGGCAGCCGTATAGAGCGCCACCGGACAGCTAAGTTCTCCAATTTTCAGGAAGCCCTTCCAATTTGCTCTCGGCGCCAAGACAACAGCCTCACTGTCACAAGCGTTTGCACTGGAAATGCAACGTGGCGGCGCGCAGATTTGTTCCTTGGTGCCTACACGGCGATGATCGGATGCCTGGCCTACAGACAAACCGTTCCGCTGCAACCAAATTCATGACCCGCCGTTGTCGAGCAGGAAGGGAGCGGTTGGCCATGACGAGACTATCATTGACGAGACTGTCGTTTTTGTCGGCTCTGGTTGCGGCTCTGGCTTTAGCGGGCTGCAGCAACGAGGCCGAACCGACACAGGGCAGCACCAGCAGCACTGAACCGACTCAGAGCAACACCAACACCGTCGAGCAAAGTCCCGAGGTCGACAAAGATCCTACGCCCAAGTCGTCGACGGGCGGCGATCAACCCGGTACGCCGCCGGCGCAATGAAACCGGTCAACCGACCGGTTCTACGAGGAAGCCGTCTCTTCCCGGATGCATTCTCGACGCAAGGGCGTTGGGTTTCAACCCGACCGGCTCTGCTCGACCAAATGGTAGCTATACCGATCTCGAATGAACGCGTTGAAGAAGCGGCCTTTTGACGGGGCTTTGCGGAATTCAGTGTAAGTCTGCGGCGGCACGTCGTCGTAATCGTAGCGATTCCCACTTGGAACAAACCATACGGAGAGGGTCCTCGTCGCCGGATCGTAATTGATGCTTTGGATAGCAGTTGAAGGCATTTCCCAACACTCGACGCGTCTGGGCAATAACCCGCCCCGGCGATCCAGGTTCCGCCTCGTAAAGATAGGAGGCGATGATCCGGCCGGCTCGGCGCCTCCAAGACCTTGCCGCCACCGGGCGGCTTCACCAATTAGGATTGATGCCACCGCTCAAAACCAAGCAACCGGAAATCGCCGGCCAAGGCGACCTGTTTGGCGCGCCCGATTTTCGTGCGCTCGACGATCTGCCGGAGGGATTTCACTACCAGCCGGAGTTGATCACGGCGGAGGAAGAGGCTGAGCTGGTGCGGCAGGTCGAAAGTCTCGCCTTCCAGCCTTTCGACTTTCATGGCCACCTCGCAAACCGGCGCGTCGCCGGTTTTGGCCTGCGCTACGATTTCGACCAACGCAAAGTCGTCGCGGCGCCGCCGATCCCGGCTTTTCTGATGCCGCTTAGGGAGAAGGCGGCAGCATTTGCGCGGCTGCCCGTCGACGCTTTCGTGCAGGTCTTGATCAACGAGTACCGACCCGGCGCCGGTATCGGATGGCATCGCGACAAGCCGCATTTCGATGCCGTGGCCGGCGTTTCCCTTCTTGCGCCATGCAGCTTTCGGCTGCGCCGGAAGAACGGCACGAGATGGGATCGCGAGACCATCATCGTCGAGCCAAGGTCTGCTTACCTGATGACGGGCCCGGCGCGCACCGAATGGGAGCACAGCATCCCTCCGGTTGCCGCGCACCGCTATTCGATCACCTTGCGGAGCCTGCGGCCGCAACGTTCGCTTCCGTCGAAAGGGGTGGTTCGATGACAAGGATCGAGACCGGCTCCTGTTTTTGCGGTTCGATAACGGCTGAGATGCATGGCGACCCGTTCTGGATTTGCTCCGATCACGACGACGATTGCCGCAAGGCCATAGGGAGCCCGCTGACCGTCTGGGTCGGCTATCGACCGGCGCAATTCAGATTGCTGACCGGCGCGCCGAAGACGTTCTCAAGGACTGAAGGCGTGCTCCGCACCTTCTGCGCCGATTGCGGCACATCCATAGCCTATCTCGACCAAGGGCTTCCCGAAGAACTCTATCTGACGATCGGCTTCTTCGACCACCCCGAACGCTTTGCGCCGCAGGCTCACGCCTATTGGGACATGAAGCTGCCGTGGGTGGAATTTCCCGACGATCTGCCGCGTGTGGAAAGATATTCAAGGCGGCGCGATCCGGCGATCGGAAATCCAGCCGATCGGTAACCGGCAAAACGCCGCCGATGGAACCCGAATGACCCTAGCCGAATTGAATTGCGATCAGCTCGTAATCCAAACACCAGCGGCGATCAGGGTTTACCGATGTCTCTTATCCCAGTTTGGCAAGACATCGCCGCGCGCTTGCTTCTGACCGTGCTCGCCGGTTCATTGATCGGCCTCGACCGGGAGGCGCGCGGACAGGCGGCCGGCCTCAGGACAACGATCCTGGTCGGGCTGGCGGCTGCGATCGCAATGACACAGGCCACTATTCTGCTGGGGGTTGGCGGCAAAGATCCGGATTCCTTTGCCCGGATGGACGTTCTGCGCTTCCCCCTGGGCGTGTTGACAGGCGTCGGCTTCATCGGCGGTGGTGCTATTCTTCGCCGCGGCAGTCTTGTCAGCGGCGTCACCACGGCAGCGACGTTGTGGATGATGACAATGATCGGATTGGCTTTCGGGGGTGGCCAATACGCCTTGGGCGCGGCCGGGACGGCGCCGACGCTGGTCATTCTGCTCGTGTTGAAATGGGTCGATCTGGTGATACCGCGCGAACACCATGCTGTGTTGGCGCTCACCTGGAAGGCGGCGGATCATGAAGAGCTTGACGCAATCGTCGGCCCTTCCGGTTATCGGCCACGCCTGGTTGGAATGGAGCGGCGCCCGGATCGCGACAACCCCGTGATGTCGTTCGAAATCAGTTGGAGGCGGCCTGACAGGGCACCGCCGCCGACGGATTTGTTGGCATTGGTCGGTGAGCATTGCGAGATCGAGAAGTTTGATCTCCTCAGCGAAGCGCGATAACCGCTGCATTGATTGCTAAGTGAGCCGGGATTGCCAGGTGGGCCGGGCACCAAGGCCGGCAGCATCGGCTGCACGAAACGGGCATGATCGCTTCTTCACGCTGCTTTCGATACCTATCTGTCGAGTGCAAGGCGTATATCGGGAATAGGCAAGATTTGGCACAACGATCGGGAAGCGCAGACCTTCCACTTCATGGCGGACGCGTGCCGAAATGGCTTGGCGACCGTATGACGCGCCTTGGCGCGGTCATGTGCGAGGCGATCATTCACCATTACGGTCGCGAGGAGCTGCTGCGCCGGTTGGCGCATCCCTTCTGGTTCCAGTCGTTTGGCGCCGTCATGGGGATGGACTGGCATTCCTCCGGCATCACCACCAGCGTCATCGGCGCCCTGAAACGCGGGTTGGCTCCGCTCTCCGGCGAGCTCGGTATTCACGTGTGCGGCGGCCGCGGCGCGCATTCGCGCAAGACCCCGCACGAGCTTGCGGTCATCGGCGAGCGCGTCGGCCTCGACGGAACAGGCTTGGCAACGGCCAGCCGGCTCGTCGCCAAGGTTGACAGTGCCGCTGTTCAGGACGGCTTCGATCTTTATCTGCACGGCTTCATCGTGACCGATGACGGCGACTGGGTCGTGGTGCAGCAGGGCATGAACGGCGACAGCAAGGTGGCACGCCGCTATCACTGGCTGTCCGAAGGCCTGAAGAGTTTCGTCGACCAGCCGCATGCCGCCATCGAGGGCGCCAACCAGGGCGAGATCGTCAACCTGACCGACCGCCGCGCCGACGCTTCGCGCAAGGGGCAGCTGGAGCTCCTGCAGGATCTTGGACCGGATCGCATCCTGAGGGAATTCGCCGCGCTTGAGCATGACGTGGCTGCCGCGCCGGAGCCCGACCAGCTGATGCTGCCGCACCTGGTCATGCCGGCACACCACGACGTTCGCGAAAGCGATGTCGTCATGCGCCGTCTTCATGGGAACATGGCGGCGGCTGCGGAGCGTGGCCCCGCTGATTTCTCCGAGCTTCTCCTAGTCCCCGGCGTCGGCGCGCGCACGGTGCGGGCGCTGGCGCTGGTGGCCGAGGTTCTGCATGGCGCGCCATGCCGGTTTTCCGATCCCGGCCGCTTCTCGCTGGCGCATGGCGGCAAGGACAGGCATCCGTTTCCTGTGCCGCTGAAGGTCTATGACGAGACGATCGGCGTGCTGAAGTCCGCCGTCCACAAGGCCAGGCTCGGCCGCGACGAAGAAATAGGTGCCTTGAAGCGGCTGGACGACCAATCGCGGCAGGTTGAGCGCTATGTCACGGGCCCCAGCCTGAAGGAAATTATTGCCGGAGAGTTCGACCAATCGCATCTGCTCGGCGGTCGCAGCGTGTTCGGCTGGGAGCCCGCACCCGAGGCGCCCGCGGACGTCAGGCAAGTCAAACAAAAGGGATAATCGGGCCGAATCGCAATTCAGCGGACCTGGCCTGATCCGCATTCGGCTTCAGGCGTCCAGGTCGATCAAGGCGATACCGAGTTCCGGGCGTTTCCTGCGGTGCAGATGCCCAGGCGCTTCCACCAAAGTGACTTCGAGTGTCGGCTGAACGATGCCTTCGAGCAGATGTCCGCCCTTCGTGCTGCCGTCGCGCAACCCGAGCACCGCGTGAACGTGAAGGCTGGGCTTGCCGTCGTCGCCGATCGCAATATCGCCGATCGCGCTGAGCACCTCGCACTGTTCCAGCACCGGGATTTTCCGATAGGTCTTTTCCCTGGGGTCGAACCAGCCGACAGTCGCCCTTTCGAAGGCGCCGAGCGCGGTCAGCGAGGCGCCGCCGATGTCCTGATCGACCGCGAAAGAGGTAAGCGCTGCGAACGCTTCCTCGCCAGGATCAAGCACCACCACGAATGTCCTTTGTCCGGCGCTTTCGGCGACGAGCTGCGATTTCATGGTTTCACTCCAGACGCCATGTCGGCTTTTGCGTTGTCGTCTTTTCAGTCGACTGAGTTTGAACGAAATGACGGCTGGAGAGTTCCGAATGCCAATTCGAAGCTGGCGATTGGACCGCGCGTCTGGAGGAGACGCGATCACAGGCGCGTGAGGGAGGGAACCTTGGCTTCAGCGGATGGTTTGGCCGGCTTGAGACGCAGCCAGCCTGGAGCCAGCCATGTCCGATGCCAAATCCCCCAGCAAACCCACATTGCCCGTCCTCAGCCGACGCGGCTTCATGACCGGATCCGTTTCGGCGGCCGCGGCTGCGCCGCTGCTGGCGAAGTCGGTGAAAGCGGCTGAACAATCAACCGCAAGTTTGGCCGGGCCGCGCGATCTGTCGACGATTTCGATTCGCATCAACAGGCAAGCCTACAATCTCGCCCTCGACAATCGCACGAGCCTGCTTGACGCGCTGCGCGATCATGTCGGCCTGACGGGCACAAAGAAGGGTTGTGACCACGGCCAGTGCGGGGCTTGCACTGTGCTTGTCGATGGCAAGCGTGTGCTTTCCTGCCTGAGCTTCGCCATCATGAATGAAGGTCGTGAAATCACGACCGTGGAGGGGATCGCTTCCGTCGACGGGAGTCTGCACCCGATGCAGCAGGCTTTCATCGACAACGATGCTTTCCAGTGCGGCTACTGCACGCCGGGCCAGATCATGTCAGCCATCGGCTGCGTCAACGAGGGCCACGCCGGTTCGGAAGACGACATCCGCGAATATATGAGCGGTAATCTATGCCGGTGCGCCGCCTATCCGAACATTGTCGCCGCCATTGTCCAGGCGCGAGACGAGACCAGGAGGGCCTGAGATGCGCCCCTTCGCTTACGAAAGACCGACCAACGTTTCCGCGGCCGTCGCCGCCGCCTCGCATTTTACTGATGCGCGCGTTCCCCCGACACAGGCCAACGCCCAATTCATCGCCGGCGGCACCAATATGGCCGATTACATGAAGCTTGGCGTGGCGCAGCCCGAGCGCCTGCTCGATCTCAACGGTCTGGCCGAACCGGCCTTGCGGCAGATCAGGATCAGCGACGACACCATCCGTTTCGGCGCGCTGGTTCGCATGGGCGAGGCGGCAGACAGGGCCGAGATCAAGCGCCGTTGCCCGCTGCTTGCCGAAAGCCTGAAATTGGCGGCCAGCGGCCAGATCCGCAACATGGCCAGCCTGGCCGGCAATGTGCTGCAGCGGACGCGGTGCGAGTATTTTCGCGAGACATCCTGGCCGTGCAACAAGCGCGAGCCGGGATCCGGTTGCGCTGCGCTGGAAGGCTTGAACCGGCAGCATGCGGTCCTCGGCACCAGCGACACCTGTATAGCTACCTATCACGGCGATTTCGCCCAGGCCCTGATCGCGCTCGACGCCGTCATCGAAGCCGAGGGGAGGAAGGGCTTGCGCAGGATACCTTTCGCCAAGCTGCACCACCTGCCCGGCGATACGCCCAACATAGAGACAGATCTGGCAGCCGACGAAGTCATCGTAGCCATCGATGTTCCAATCAGGGCCTGGAGCCACCGCTCGCGCTTCCTGAAGATCCGCGATCGCGAATCCTATGCGTTTGCGCTGGCCTCGGCGGCCGTCGCTCTCGATATGGACGGTGACAAGGTCAGGCAAGCACGCATAGCGCTTGGCGGCGTGGCGACCGTGCCTTGGCGCGCAAGGGCGGCTGAAGAGGCATTGCACGGCAAGGTGCTCGATCGCGATGCAGCCGAGGCC
The DNA here is from genome assembly GCF_003952585.1 of Mesorhizobium sp. M6A.T.Cr.TU.016.01.1.1. Lineage (NCBI taxonomy): Bacteria > Pseudomonadati > Pseudomonadota > Alphaproteobacteria > Hyphomicrobiales > Phyllobacteriaceae > Mesorhizobium > Mesorhizobium sp. M6A.T.Cr.TU.016.01.1.1. Next base: position 157,654 of record NZ_CP034452.1, on the reverse strand, counting down.
GCCGCCGAGATCGCATTCGCCGAGGCGAAGCCAAGGGAACACAATGCATTCAAGGTGCCACTCGGCAAACGCACTCTGGTGCGAGCCTTGCTCGAAACACGCGACATGAAGGTCCCATCATGAACCAAGCTGCCCCCGCGCCGAAAGAGAATATGGGAAATCCCGTTCCCCGGATCGATGCCCGCCTGAAGGTTACCGGCCAGGCTGGTTACCCAGCCGACCTTGCGACCGCGAATGTCGCCTATGGCGTGCTTGCCACCAGCACCATCGCCAAGGGCAGCATTTCCGCCCTCCGGCTCGAGAGGGCCCGTGCGGTGCCCGGCGTCCTCGATATCGTCAGCGTCGGTGATATGGATGAGGTCGACAAGCCAGAATTCGGCAATACCGGCGCAAGCTCGATCGCTCCGCTGCACGACAAGACCATCTTCCATGACGGCCAGATCATCGCTCTGGTGGTTGCCGAGACATTCGAGGCGGCGGCGGAGGCAGCTATGCTGATCCGCGCCGACTATGCGCAAGAAACACCCAGCGCCAGCTTCGATTCCCGGGGAACCAGGATCGAGCCTGCCGCCGGCAAAAGTCCGATGTACAAGGAGAACCTTAAAGCCGGCGATTTCGACGCGGCCTATGCTGCGGCTGCGGTGAAGATCGACCAGAAATACTCGACGCCGACCCAGCACCACAATCCGATCGAGCTGTTTTCCACGACGGCGTGGTGGCAGGGCGACCAACTCACCGTGCACGAGCCAAGTCAGAACGTCACCGGCTGGAAGACCGAACTGGCACGGCAACTGAAGATCGACCCGGCCAATGTACGGATCGTCAGTCCCTATATCGGCGGTGCTTTCGGCTCCAAGGGGCCGATGACCGCCCGCACGGCGATCGTGGCGGTCGCGGCCCGCCGGGTCGGCCGGCCGGTGCGCTGCGTGGTCAGCCGCATGCAGGCTTACGACACACAAACCTATAGGGCGGAGACCCGGCACCGCATCCGTATCGGCGCGAACAGGGACGGCCGCATCACCGCCTTCGGTCACGAAGGCTGGGAAGTGACCTCGCGACTCGATCCCTATGTCGTCGGCGGCACCTCGGCGACCAGCCGCATGTACAATTACGGCTCGGTGCTGACCCGCGTCTCTCTTGTGCATGCAGACCGCAACACACCCGGCTACATGCGTTCGCCGCCCGAGACGCCCTACGTCTATGCGCTCGAAAACGCCATGGACGAAATGGCTGTGGAACTCGGCATGGATCCGGTCGAATTCCGCCGCATCAACGAGCCGGAAAAGGAACCGATCGGCGGCAAGCCGTTCTCCAGCAGATCGCTGATCAAGTGCTATGACCAGGCCGCGGAGGCCTTCGGCTGGTCAAAGCGCGAAGCGGCAGTAGGCTCGATGCGTGATGGCGACTGGCTGGTCGGCATGGGCTGTGCGACCGCCATCTACCCGACCGCCGCAGCACCCTGCGCAGCCCGTGTCCGCCTGACCGACGACGGCCATGTTCGTGTCCAATCCGGCTCGCACGAGATCGGCACCGGCGTGCGCACCGTAGCGGGGCAGATGGCGGCCGAACGGCTTGGCGTCGATATCGACAAGGTGAGCGTCGAGATGGGCGACAGCACCTTGCCGCCGGCGCCGGTCTCTGGCGGCTCGATTTCGACCGCAAGTGTCTGCTCGGCGGTTCTGAAAGCCTGCGACGCGATTCGCGAAAAACTCTTCACCGCGGCTGTCGGGGAGGGCGGACCACTGGCGGGGTCCGGCAACGCAATGCTGGAAATGGAAAAGGAGGCCGTCGTCACCGATAGCGGCAAGTCGGCCAGACTGTCCGACGTCTTCAACGCGATGCAGATCGGCGCGCTCGAGGAATATGCCGAGTTTGCGCCGAAAGGCTCGTCGCCGGAGGCCTTGAAGAAGCTCTATGCCGGGCAGGCGGAATTCCACGGCGGCGATCAGGACGAGGATTCGGTGAAATACGCCTATGGCGCAGAATTGGTTGAAGTGCGCATCAACAGCTACACGAGGGAGATCCGGGTACCCCGCATCGTCGGCGCCTTTGCCGCCGGCCGCATCATGAATACGCGCACCGCGCGCAGCCAGTTGATGGGCGGCATGATCTGGGGCATTGGTCAGGCCCTGCACGAGGCGACCGAAATCGACCGGCGCCACGCCCGCTACGTCAACCGCGACCTGCAGGACTATCTGGTGCCGGTCAACGCCGACATAAAGCAGCTTGAGGTGATCCTCGTCCCGGAAGTCGATCACGCGGTCAACCCGGCCGGCGTCAAGGGATTGGGCGAACTCGGCAATGTCGGAACGGCAGCCGCCGTCGCAAGCGCGGTGTATCACGCCACCGGCAGGCGTATCCGCGATCTGCCGATCAGAATAGAGAATTTAATAGTATAGTTTGTTCCGGTAACGGGTTGAAAATACAGAGCTAGTCATTGTTGCTTTGCTGCGCTATTTGCGTCGGGCCACCAAATCGGAAATGTAGCGTTGCAGGGTAACAGTGCCACGCTCGGGATCGGCGGGCAGTTCAAGCTCGTCCAGAGTGAGGGCGGTCATGCGCGCATACGACTCGGCAGCGGCCCTGGAAAAGCCCATGCCCTCAAAGGTCTCTTGCCATTTTTCACGCGGTGCCGTCACGACCTGAATGTCTTTTCGTAACTCGTCGCTCAGACCAGCCGCGACATCGGACGCAGTATAGCGCGCCGGCCCTTCGACATAGTGGGTACCTGTCTGTTCGATCGGCTCTTTCAGCAGGCGGGCAGCGACGCGCCCAAGGTCGTCCGGTGCCACCATTGGCAATCTGAAGTCCGCCGGAAAAAAGGTGTTCACCACACCATCCTGCTCCGCAGTCTCAAGAGAGAAATCCCAGTTGCTCATATAATATGCCGCCCGGATGATGCTGGCAGGGATCGGCTGGGCGCGCAGTTTCTGCTCCAACCCGTAAAGGATGTTCAGGTCGCCACATCGGTCGCCGGGCTGAGCGCCGTAGGTTGATTGCGCGACGATCTTTCGCAATCCAGATCCTTCAAGAGCTGCAGTGATGGCGGCAACGGTCTTGCGCTCTTCAACGTCGGTGTCGGTCGATGGGTCGGCCGACGGATTGAGCAGAAACAGCCGCTCGCCTTGACGAAAGACCTGACGAAGGACCTCGCTGTCGTGGACATCCGCCACTGCGATCTCGGCGCCACGCCGGGTCCAGTCAGCGCCTTTCGATGGGTCGCGAGTTACGATGGTGACCGCTTCGCCCTGCTGTAGCAGCGACATGGCTGCAGCAGAACCAACATGGCCGGTGCCTCCGAGAATGATGTGCATGGCCGATCCTTTCGCTTCCTATTCCTCCGGGGCGGTGGCAGGAGCCGTATACCGGCGACGTACTGCATCCAGAACGTGCTTGCGGCTTTCCTGCGCCGAGAGCATTTCGTCCTTCTCTGCCTCGGCGGCTTCGCGCGCCAGCTCCTTGTCCCTGATCTGATGGCGAAACCATTCGGAATAGTCGCCGGCACGCAGGTGATGCTCCCAAGTCCCGTCGTCGATGCCTTCGGCGATCTGAGCGAAGATCATCAGGTTATGGGCCCGCAGGTTCATCGCGTTGTCGGGACCTCTGAAATAGAAGCTGCCGGCCTCGTCTAGGTGACCTTCTGCATATTTGCGGCTGTGACGCTTGAGTGACTGGCGCGGCTCGATCGCCTTGACCATGGCAATTTTCTTGCGGGTTTGAGGCCGCCAGAACAACACGCGCTCGCCTTTTGGCGACGGAATATCCTTTGGCGGCTTGGTATCCGTCTCATGGCAAAAGGCCTTGATGACATTCTTGGCCTTGGGACCGAGCGCAATGACGGCAGTGACCAGGCGCAGGGCATCGGTCGAAATCGCTTCCGGATGAACGGTGATCAGGACGGTGCCCGGCAATTCCAACGATAGGACGGCGCGTGTGTCGTCGCGCTTCTTGGGCAGAAGATGATGTGCCTCGTCGATGACCAGCCAATGTGGCCTCGCCGTACGGTAGCGGAAACTGCCAAGGCCGGGGAGCAGATCGGCAAAGAAGTCCGGTCGCTCGTTGACCCGTAACGCCAGCCCATTGACGACCACGCTGGTGTCCGGCTTCTCGATCAGGTCGAGCACTTGTGCCTTTGTCGGTGCGCTCGAGCCATCGCCTATCCGGACGGCACCTTCGAGGCCATCATAGTCGCCTTCCGGGTCGAAAATGCAGAACTGAAAGCCGTTCTCGACGAAGCGTTCCGTCAGCGCGGTGGCCAAGGTGGATTTGCCGATGCCGGAGCTTCCGGCGATCAGAACCGTGTCGGTCGGCGTCAGATAGACTTCGTCGCCGCCGACCGAGCCGAGAAGAATGCCGTCGCCGCGTTTTCGGACAAGTTCCCGATCGCGCTTTACCAGTTTCTCGATCAGTTCCTCGACGCCTTTTCCACGCGCGCCGCGCGTCACCAGGTCTGCTGTATCCTTGACCGCCACAAGTGCATTGTCGACGGCGACGCTGCAGCCGCAGGCCTGCAGGAAGGCGTGGTCGTTTTCAGCATCGCCAATACCGACCACATTGTGTGGTGAAAGCCGCAGGTCCTCAAGTGCAGCGGCCAGCCCGGTTGCCTTGTTGATGCCGCTCGGCAGGATCATCACCGCGCCCTTATTGAAGATGATTTCCAGTTCCAGCCCAAGTTTTTTGATCACTTCAAGAACTGTTGCCTGGTGTGGTTCCCAGGTCGCAACGATCGACCGTCCGACTGAAAGCGGCTTGACGCCGTGCTTTTTTAGCTTGGCGACGAACTTGGGCGCCGGTGCCGGTGAAATCACACGTTCTTCCTCGCTGGCAGGCGTGTAGATCAACGCCCCATTTTCGGCGACGACCTTGTCGAACAGGCCGATCTCGGGAAAAACGCGCTTGAGGTCGGGCAGTTCTCGTCCTGTGACGAGAATGAGCTTGCGGCCACTTTTCTTGACCCGTTCGAGAGCCGCAACCGTCTTTTCAGCTACGATCCCCTCGTGCGCCAGCGTGCCGTCATAGTCTGTTGCCAAGGCGATGAAATACATTTGTCGACCATTTCATGTCTGAGATCGCCGCTACCACCGCCACACGCGAGGTCGCACGACGAGATGCCATTCCGCAAAGGCGTGATCGAGCCGAGCGGACAAGTGTTGCGGCGCAGGATACCCACTCAGTAGCCGCCGATGATCGGCAATATCTCGCCGGTGATGTAGCTCGAGCAGTGCGGCGAGGCGAGGAACACATAGGCGGGCGCGATCTCCTCCGGTTGCGCCGGCCGTTTCATCGGCGTGTCTGCGCCAAATTTCGAAACGTCACCGGCCTGCTTGTCCGATGGGTTGAGCGGCGTCCACACCGGGCCCGGCGCCACGGCATTCACCCGAATTCCCTTTTCGATAAGGTTGCCCGAGAGCGCGCGCGTGAAGGCATGAATGCCACCCTTGGTCATCGAATAGTCGACCAGTTGCTTCGAGCCCTCGATGCCGGTTATGGAGCCGCTGTTGATGATCGCCGAGCCGGGCTTCATATGCGGCACGGCCTCCTGCGCCATGTGGAAATAGCCGTAGAGATTGGTCTTTAGCGTCGTGTCGAAATGCTCTTCGGTCAGCTCGCTGAATTCGCTGGAATGAATCTGGAAAGCGGCGTTGTTGACCAGCACGTCGATCCGGTCGAATTCCTTCACCACCTTAGCCACCGCATTGTGGCAGTGGTTGCGTTCGCTGACGTCCGCCTTGATCAGCATGCAGCGCCGGCCTTCGGCTTCGACGGCCCTCTTCGTCTCTTCGGCATCCTTGTCCTCGGACAGATAGACGATCGCCACATCCGCGCCTTCGCGCGCATAGAGCACGGCCACGGCGCGGCCGATGCCGGAATCACCGCCGGTAATGACGGCCACTTTGCCGTCGAGCTTTTTCGACCCGATATAGAATGGCGCATCGTAAAGCGGCGCTGGCTCGATCGCCCATTCGTGCCCCGGCTTCGGCTGGTGCTGCTCAGGAAAGGGCGGCTCGGGATATTTGCGTGCTCCGGCCTGCATGGCGCCTTGTTGCTTGCCGCTCGATTTCGATTTGTCCTTGGCATCGATCCGACGCTGGATATGGCGCTGCTTGGCGGCCTCGCCGGCGATTTCCGATTTCATCTGCATGGCTGCCTCCTTGGCTTGAAGGATGAACAACGCATGTCCGGCGAAAAAGTTTGCGCGACGGCGTCATTCTTCAGTCCGCGATGCGTTCGACAAGCGACCATTGCAGCCGCGGCAACGAGTGATGAGCGCCACCTTCGACAAACCGCCGATGAGAATCGCCCCCCCCAAATTTGGCAGCAGGCGCCGAATGTTCTTGATCGCAGCGAACCCAAAACGCCAGGAATCGACGGCGCGTACTGCCCAACTGGCAACGAATGATGCGGGCGGACGTTTGGGCACAAGCGGTGTCCGAGAACCTGAAGGCGCTGGCCAAGCAGAAGGTATTCCGAGGCTGGTGACCTGAAGATTTCCCGCTTCTCGGCGTACAGGCGATTTTGTCAGCGGATCGCGCCAAGGGAGAGGAAAATGGCTGAAGGTCATACCAAACCAAACGGGCCGGATCTGGTCGAGGGCATCGCGTTATCCGACCTTCCCGATGGCGGAAAGCTTCTCGGCCATTGCGGCGATGAGCAGGTGCTGCTGGTGCGCCGCGGGGCCGAGGTCTTCGCCATCGGGGCGACATGCACACATTATGGCGGGCCGCTCGTCGACGGTCTTGTGGTGGAAGACACCGTCCGGTGTCCTTGGCATCACGCGTGCTTCGATTTGCGTACAGGCGAGGCCTTGCGCGCCCCTGCTTTCAATCCACTCGCTTGCTGGTCGGTGGAACAACGCGATGATCGGATATTCGTGGGAGAAAAGCGCAAGCGGACGGCACCGAAGCAGCGCGATGGAGGCTCCGGCCAGGCTCCAGAGAAAATCGTCATTGTCGGTGGCGGCGCGGCCGGTTTCGCGGCGGCAGAAAAACTGCGGCGCGAACGCTATCAAGGTAGCATTGTCATGCTCAGCAACGACGAAGCGCCGCCCGTTGATCGGCCCAATCTTTCCAAGGACTATCTCGCCGGCAAAGCGCCGGAGGATTGGGTTCCGCTCCGCGGAGACAGCTTTTACTCGAAGAACGACATCGACCTGCGTCTCAACGCGAACGTCGCCAGCATCGATGCACGTTCTGGCGAAGTTGTGCTCGCGGACGGGACACGGACTCCTTACGACAGGCTGCTCCTTGCGACCGGAGCCGAACCGGTTCGCCTGACCATACAAGGCGCCGACCAGCCACACGTTCACACGCTGCGCTCGTTCGCAGATTGCAAGGCGATCATCGAGCGAGCCACGACTGCGCGCCGCGCCGTCGTGCTTGGCGCCAGTTTCATTGGCCTGGAGGTTGCCGCGGCCCTGCGCTCGCGCGAGATCGAAGTTCATGTCGTGGCGCCGGAAAAACGGCCCATGGAACGGGTCCTGGGGCCGCAAATGGGCGACTTCATCCGCGCCCTCCATGAGGAGAATGGTGTCGTATTCCATCTCGAGGACACCGCGAGCAGCATCGACGGCAGCAAGGTGAAACTCAGCAGCGGCGATACGTTGGCGGCGGATTTCGTCGTCGTCGGCATCGGCGTGCGACCGCGGACGGGGCTTGCCGAAACGGCGGGGCTCATCCTTGGCCGCGGTGTCGTCGTGAACGCCTTTTTGGAGACGAGCGCACCAGGCATCTTCGCGGCTGGCGACACTGCGCGGTGGCCAGATCCTCACAGTGGCGAGAACATTCGGATCGAGCATTGGGTGGTTGCGGAGAGGCAGGGGCGAACAGCAGCCCTCAACATGCTCGGCCATCGCGAGAAATTCGTCGCCGTGCCGTTCTTCTGGAGCCAGCATTATGATGTGCCCATCAACTACGTCGGCCATGCCGCGCAATGGGACGAGATCGTGGTCGATGGAGACATCCTTGCCAAGGATTGCCTGCTCCGCTTCAAGCGCGAAGGGCGCACGCTGGCTGTCGCTTCGATCTTCCGCGACATCGAAAGTCTAGGGGCCGAGGTGGAAATGGAGCGTCAAATGACCTAGAGCAATTCCGGGAAAAGCGCGGAGCGGTTTTTCGTCCGGAATTGCGTAAAAACAAATACTTAGAGCGGGTCAGCGATTCTATCAAAAGCTGAACTGCTCTAGCGAGGCGCACGCTGTTATCCGCCTTCCGTGGCTCAGCATTCAATTGCGCTTCGTTCATTCCGCGCAGCACAAGGTCCGGGCTGCGGGCGCTGTGCGGCCGGTTCAGCCTGCGCAATCAGTCTCGGCGCGCAATGATCCAGTCGGTTGCCGCCGCGAGATCGGCGACGGTTGCGGTCGGGCGCGGATCAAACCGTTTTTCATCGCCCTGCCGGTATTTGCCTGTCCGCACCAGCAATGCGCCCGAAACTCCGGCGCGCAGGGCGCCAGCTATATCGGCCTCGGCGTCGTCGCCGACCATGATCGCCTGATCCGGCGGACAGTCCATGCTTGTCAGCGCCGACAGAAAGAACGCCGACGAGGGCTTGCCGAGGACAGTTGCGCGTTTCAGGGAGGCAAATTCCAATGCCGCGACGAATGGCCCTGCATCGAGGCTGAGTCCGCCGTCGGCGTCCCGAAACGTCCGGTTGGTGGCAAGGGCCAGCAATTCGGCCCCCGCACTCAGCTCACGAAACGCGTCATTCAACGCCGCATATGTGAAGGCGTCTCCGGCATCGCCGACGATGACGGCGCGCTTGTCGCGATCCGGTAGCTCGTCAAAATCCGGCGCAAGGCCGGGGTGAACCAACAAGTATGGCGCACGGCCATTGCGAAGCAGCCATTCGCGAGCAGCGTGCGCCGGCGTGAAAACATCTGCCTTGGTAACGGTGAGTCCCATCGCCTCCAGACGTTCGAGAACCCCTTGTTTCGACGAGCGCGTGGTATTGCTTACGAAGCGTACGGCCAAACCGGCCTGGCGCAAACGCGCAACGGCGTCGATTCCGCCTGATATGGCGGTCTCGCCATCATAGATGACGCCTGCGAGGTCAAGCAGTACACCTCTTGTCATCGGTCCAGCATGACCACGAGTCCGCCGTGCGTCAAACCCGGAACAAGGCCATGGTTGTTCCTTTTGGATCAGGGCAGGCGCACTCGATTAACCGCCGCTCACTCCCACCATTCGGGGAAGGCCGTGCGTGCGACTTCGGCCAGCGTCGCGGTCGCCTCGTCGGGAACCGAGCTGTAAGGCCAGAGCAGTCGCGAGCCAAGCGGCGCCCAGCCGCCGGCTGCCGCCATCGCTTTGTCGAGCGCCGCATCGCTGACATCGTAGCGAGCGCGAAAAGGCAGAACGTGCGTGGCGAGAAAGGCCTGTATGCGCGTCTCGACCTTGGCAGCGGCTGCCGCATCCGTGCGGATCATCTGCCACCACGTCACCGCGCCCTTCGGGTTGAGGCAGGCGACGTTGGAATAGCTGCCGTGGGCGCCCTGGGCAAATCCCGTCGCCAGCGTATGGCCGGGCACGAAGACCGAAAATCCCGGCAGTTCGCGGCGCATGTCGGCGTACCAGTTGGCGTCGCCGCCCGGCAGCTTAGCGCCGACCAGCGATGGCACGGCTGCATGCAGCCTGGCGATGCCTTCGAGCGTCAGGCGGCGCTTGGCGTGCGGTGGATTGTAGAGCACCAGCGGCGTGTCAGGCGCAGTCTCGCAAAGACCGCCGACGAAGCGCATGACCTCATCGTCGCTGGGCGGCCACCAGTCAGGCAAGGTGAATTGCATCGCCGCCGGGCGGAGCGCCGATGCCCGCGTCAGCCGCTCGCGCGCGACGCGCGGATTGGACTGGCTGATGCCGATCTGGAAGGGCAGGCGCGCGCGAGCCGCTGACGCGGCCACCAGGTCGCAAAGCCGATCGAACTCAGGCTCGGTCTGGCAGTGGAACTCGCCGGCCGTGCCGTTGGAATAGATGCCGTCGACACCGGCCGCGCAAAGCCGCGCGATCGTCTCTTCCGTCGCCTCCCAGTCGATTGCACCGCGGTCGTCGATGGCCAGCATCACCGCGCCCCAGACGCCGCGCGGCGCCTGTGCAGGCAAATGGGTCAGATGGTCGTCCAGCTCAGCGCGCACCGGCGATCTCGTGCTCGCGCCGGGTTTCGTTCGATGAGAAGGCGGCCTCGATGATGCCGATGATCTTGCGTCCATAGGCACCATCGACCGGCACCGGCTTGTCGTTTGCAAGGGCATCGCCCATCGCCGTCCATTCGCGCACCAGCGCGTTGTGCATCCAGTTCGGCTCGAACGAGCCGGGCAGGTCGGTCCAGACCGCATCGCGCCCCAGCATCGTGCCTCGGTCCATGTCGATGCGCAGCGTTCCCTGCTCGCAGACCAGGTCCATGGCGTAGCTGGTCGCGCCATTGCGGTAGCCGATGCTCTGCACCTGGCCGAGCCCGCCGCCGGCGAAACGCAGTCCGAGCAGGGCGGTGTCGTCGGCTTCCTGGTCATGGAACTTGGCGCCGAGCATGGCGCTCACCGACACGACATCGTCATCCATCAGCCAGACCAGGCGGTCGAGCGCATGAATACCGGCCGTCAACAGCATGCCGCCGCCGGTTGGCTTGCGCAGATGCCAGTCGCGGCGATTGTGCTCCATCCACAGCTTGATGATCCAGCTCGATCCGATGAGCGGCCGGCCGAGCGCTCCTTCCTCCAGCATTTGCCTGGCCGCCATGCAGGGCAGGGCGAAATGCATGAGATGGGCGATCATGAGCTTAACGCCAGCGGCGGCCACGGCGGCGTTTATCGCATCGCAGGCTGCCGCCGTCGGCGCCATCGGCTTTTCGAGCATGATGTGCTTGCCGGCCTTTGCCGCTCCGATCGCCATTTCGGCATGGAGATGGTGAGGGCTGGCGATCAGGACGGCGTCGACATCCTTGTCGTCCAGCAGCTTGCGCCAGTCGGTGTAGCCGCGACCACCATGTTCGGCGGTGAAGCCGGCCAGGGCATCGTTATTCCCGCGGCACGATGCGACGAGGCGCAGGCCGTGCACTTCCTTAATTGCCCTTGCATGGGCCCCGCCGAAATCGCCCGCTCCGATAATGCCTATTCCAATCATCGTCCTGCCTTTTCATACGCGGCGTCGATCAGCGACATCGCCGCAACATAGTCATCGATCGAAATCGCCGGCGGCGCTTTTCGAGCCAGCCGGTCGAGCGTGTCGCTCATGCACAGCCGATAGCGCGTCGCCGGCAATTCGATCGGCAAGTCGACGATAGCGCCATCGTCGAGCGTCGCACAGATGGCGCGGTCGCCATAGTCGATGAGGGTCGCATTCGCACTGACGATGCGCCATTCGAAGTCGCCGCCAGGGCGCATCGACGCAAAGGTGTATCCGGCCTCGACGATGAACAACGCTCCGGCAGCGTCTTCCAGCACAAGCAGCGCATGGTCCTCGACCGGGGCGCGGTGAATGCGGTTCTCGATCGAAACGGCTTTCAGCCCAAGCTCGCCGGTTGCCAGGCTGAGCGCGGCGTCGATGCCGTGTATGCCGAGGTTCCTCAGCGCGCCGCCGCCACCGATCGCCGGATCCACGACCCAGGCGACACCGTCGGCCGCGTAGCGCTGCGGCGGGCCATTGACCAGCCGGAACTGGCCATGCGCAACCGCACCGGCGCGGCCTTGCCGGCGTAGCCGTTCAAAGGCAGTGACGGCCGGCCCAAAGCGGTTGGGCAGGGGAACACTGACAAAGGCCTGGTGCTGCCTCGCCAGGTCGCGCAGCGCGGCCAACACTCCAGTGCTGCTCGCCGCCGGCTTTTCCAGGATTAGCGGTATGCCGGCTCCGATGACGGCTCGCGCCCGCGCGGGCACCGTCGAAGGATGCCCCATCAGCAGGATCACATCAGGCGGGCTGGAGAGGATTTTCGCGAAATCGGTGATGAGCGGCAAATGATGACGCGCCGCGAAGGCGCGCGCATGCTCCGCGTCCTCATCCCAAATGCCGGCAATCTCAGTGCCACAAGAGTGTGCTGCGTCGAGATGCATTTCGGCGTGCCAATGGCTCGATCCGGCCAGGACAATCTTCATTTCAGTGACGAATCCTCTTACTTGCAGGATATCCTACAAGTCGCTATGCTACAAGCATCGACCGCTTTGCGACGCGCCATCGGGCGCAATTAAAGCGGCGCTGGGAGCAAAATGCCGGAACCCAAGTTGATCTCAGAACCCAAGCCGATCTCGGAACCTAAGTCGATCGAGCCGCTGACCAGACCGCCGCTGCTTCACGTCAGCGTGCAGGAGAGCCTCAGGAAATATATCCAGAGCAACAAGCTCAAGGCGGGGGATCCCTTGCCTCCGGAGACCTTCCTGGCGCAGCGGCTCGGCGTCGGCCGCAACTCGGTGCGCGAAGCTATCAAGGCGCTGGAGTCGATCGGCATTCTGGAGACGCGCCGCGGTATCGGCGTGTTCGTCAAGGAATTCTCGTTCAAGCCCTTGCTGGATAATCTGGCATATGGCCTGCAGGATTCGTTGCGCGACGTGGAGGAGCTGCGCGAGATCCGCCGCGTCCTTGAAACCGGCCTCATCGCCAAGACCATCGAGATGATCAGCGCCGAAGACATCACCGCGCTGCGCCAGCTGACCGAAAGCATGCGGCGGCGCGCCGAGCGCCAAGAGAGCTTTGCCGAAGAGGACCAGCAATTCCACCAGCTGCTGTTCCGCTGCCAGAACAATCACATGCTGAGCGCGCTGATCGACATCTTTTGGGTGGCGTTCAACAAGGCCTCGAACTTCACCAGCCTCGACAATCCGACACCGCTGGCGACGTGGCGCGACCATCACGAGATCGTCGAGGCCGTTGCCGCCAAGGATGTCGACCGGGCGCGTCAGCGCCTCGACGATCACTACAGGGGGATTCAGCAAGTCATCGCCAAAAACCGAACGACCTGACCAAACGCCGAACTACCTGACAATGCCAAGGGAGGAAACCATGCGCATCAAGACTATCGCTCGCCATCTGGCCGTCACCGGGCTGCTGCTCGGCGGCATCGGCCTTGCCACCAGCGTCCAGGCACAGGGTGCCAAGACCATAACCGGGGGCTTCGACGTCGGCCCCGGCGGCTTTCCCAAGAACTTCAATCCGCTGGCTGCGACCGGCGGCTTTACCTGGCTCAGCACCTATTTTGAACCGCTGGTCATCTACAACTCCGACCTGACCGAACTCGAAGGCGATCTGGCCAAGGACTACAGGGTCAGCGACGACCAGCTGACCTATACGTTCAACCTTGTCCAAGAGACCTGGCACGACGGCAAGCCGTTCACATCCAAGGACGTCAAGTTCACGCTTGAGCTCGCCAGGAACAAAGCGTCCGGCAGTCTGTTTGCCGCGCGTCTCGGCGACATCGCGTCGGTCGACGCGCCGGACGATCGCACCGTCGTCGTCAAACTGTCGAAGCCCAACGGCTCGTTCCTGTCCATTCTCTCGCAGGTGATGATCCTGCCGGAGCATGCCCTGGCCGCGATCCCACCGGAAACGCTGGCCACAAGTACTTGGTGGTCCACCACTCCGGTCGGCACCGGCCCCTTCAAATTCAATCGCTATGTCAGCGATCAATATGTCGAGCTGGCCGCGGATGACGACTATCGCGGCGGCAAGCCGAAGGCCGACGTGCTCATCAACCGGTATTTCGAGAGCCCGGCGGCCGCCGTTGCCGCGCTGCGCGCCGGCGAGATCCAGTTCACCTATGTCGAGCCCGACGACGCGGTATCTTTCAAAAGCGACAGCAATTTCAAGGTGATCGAGGGCGCTTCTTATGTAGTCAACTACATCGGGCTCAACCAGAAGGTCGAGCTCTTCAGGGATGTTCGCGTCCGCCAGGCGATCATGTACGCGATCGATCGCAATGCCATCATCGAGAGCCTCTATGGCGGGGCGGCCAAACCGGCCAATTGCGGCTACGTCGCGCCGCATCTGCTTCCCGAAGGCCTCGAGACCTATGCTTACGATCCGGCAAAGGCCAAGGCTCTGCTTGCTGAGGCGGGCTGGGACAAGATCAACGGCGATAAGCCCATCACCTTGCTGACCTATTACGGCTCGCCGCAAGCGGCCAATGTGATGGCCGCCATACAGTCGATGCTGGCCGAGGTCGGGATCAATGTTGTGCCGCGTGTCGTCGATACGCCGACCTATAACGGCATCGTCTACAAGGAAGGCACGCCGGACTGGAACGCGTTTGCGATGGTCTATGCCGGCCTGCAGAACGGGCCAAATCCGGCTGGCATCAGCCCGGGTCTCAACAAGTCCCAGATTCCGCCGGCAGGCTTCAACACTATGCGCATCGAGTTCGACGACCTGAGCGCTGCATTGGACGCCGCGCTCGGCCAGACCGACCCGGCCAAGATCGATCAATCCTGGCAGGAAGTCTGCAAGGTGATGAACAAGGATCTGCCTTGGGCGACATTATGGGTAGCCAATCGCTATGGCGTCGCCTCCAACAAACTGCGTGACTTTGTCTGGACGCCGGCGCCTGCCGGCGGTCCTTTCGCGGCTCACCCGGAACGCTGGGACATCCAGTAAAAAACGCCTGGCGGGCCACTCCAGGCCCACCTTTGCAAGGAGCCGGCCTGATGCCGGCTCCGCTCACCATCACCACGGACAGCCAATGCTGAGTTTCATTGCCCGCCGCAGCGCTACAGGACTGCTGATGCTGGTCGCTCTGAGCGTCCTCATCTTCATCCTTTTGCGACTGGCGCCCGGCGATCCGATCGACGCGTATATCAACCCGTCCAGCCCGATGTCTGCTTCCGACCTCGAAGTCCTGCGTGACCGGCTTGGGCTCGACCAGCCGCTTCCCGTGCAATACCTCGCCTGGCTTCGCGCCGCGCTCAGCGGCGACTTCGGCTATTCGATCCAGCGCAGCGGCGTTGCCGTGCTGCCGCTGGTCATGGAGCGCATCGGCCCGACCGCGCTCTTGATGGGCACCGGCCTGGCCATCGCCATCGTGCTCGGCATTTCCGCCGGCATCTTCAGTGCCGTCCGCCGTAACGCGCTGCCCGACATCGCGCTGTCGGTGGTTTCTTTCATCGGCATCTCCAGCCCGGCTTTTCTGACGGCGCTTCTCGGACTGTACTTCTTCTCGGTGTTGCTGCGCTGGGCGCCATCAGGCGGCATGCAGACCGCCGGCGCACCTTTTTCCATATCGGACGTGCTCGCGCACCTCGTCCTGCCCGCCTGCCTGCTGTCCATCGGACACGCCGCGCTGATCATGCGCTACATGCGCGCATCGCTGCTGGAAGTGCTCAACCAGGACTATGTGCGGACCGCGCGCGCCAAGGGAGTGCGCGAGTTCTGGGTGATCATCAAGCACGCGACCCGCAATGCGCTTCTGCCGGTTATCACCCTGATCGGGTCGACGGTCGGCATCGCGATCGGCGGCGCGATCTTCCTCGAAAGCGTGTTCAATTGGCCGGGCATGGGCCTGCTGCTGGTCAACGCCGTAGGCACACGGGATTACCCGGTGATCATGGGCGCCACTCTGGTAATCGGCATTTGCGTCATTCTGGTCAATCTCCTGACCGACATCGTCTATGCCGTCGTCGATCCGCGCATTCAGGTGTCGTGATGACGATCACCGCGCCAGATCCGACAGCTGTGCCGCAAACCAAAGGACCGCTCCGCCGCGCGCTCGACCGCTTCTTTGAAAATCGTGCGGCGCGCGCCGGTCTGTTTATCGTTATCCCTATCCTGCTGGCGGTTTCGACCTATCATTTATGGTGGCCGTTCAGCCCCAACGCGATCGATCTCAGGGCGATCAACAAGGGACCGTCGGCCATTCATTGGCTAGGCAGCGACGGCGTCGGCCGCGACGTCATGGCCCGGTTGCTGCAAGGCGGGCGGATCTCGCTGCTGGTCGCCGTCTGCTCGGTCGCCATCTCGATCGTCATCGGCTTCCTGGTCGGCGCCGTCGCCAGCTTCGGCGGCCGTGTTGTCGACGGCACGGTGATGCGCTTCGTCGATCTCGCAATGACGCTGCCGCCGGTGATCTTCCTGCTCGTGCTCGCTTCGATTGCCGGCACCGGCATCGCGCCGACCATCCTGGTGATCTCGCTGCTCTCATGGCCGGTGCTGTCGCGCATGGTGCGCGCCCGGCTGCTCGAGCTGCGCGAGCGCGACTTCGTCGTCGCCGCCCGTGGCATGGGGGCGGGGCTGCCGCATCTCCTGTTCCGTCACGGCCTGCCGAATTGCATCGACATTCTTGTCGTCTACGCCACTTTGCAGATCGCCAACGCCATTCTGCTCGAAGCCGGCCTCTCTTTCCTCGGCCTCGGCATCGCGCCGCCCGAAGCCAGCTGGGGCAACATGCTCAATCTCGCCCGCTCCACCGTCGTGCTCGAGCAATATCCCTGGCAATGGATGTTTCCCGGCGCCGTGCTCGTGCTCACCGTTCTGGCCATCAACTTCATCGGCGACGGCCTGCGCGATGCATTCGATCCCCGTTCCGATCTCAACTGAACCTGAAGGTTTTCAAAATGCCCCTGTTTACCGGTGTCGTGCCACCTGTCGTCACCCCGCTCCATTCCGATTTCAGTGTCGACTTCCCGTCGTTCACGCGGACCATCGAGAACCTGCTCGCCGGCGGCGTTCACGGGCTGTTCGTGCTCGGCTCGACCAGCGAGGTGGTCTTTTATGACGGGGCCGGCCGCAGGGCCATCATCGAGCACGCCGTCAAGGTCAACAATGGCCGCGTTCCGATCTTCGCCGGGGTCATCGACCCGACGACCGATCGTGTCATCAATCACGCCAAGATAGCCAGATCGGCCGGCGCCGACGCCGTCGTGGTCACCGCGCCCTTTTATGCCCGCACCAGCCAGCCCGAGATCGGCGATCACTTCCGTTATATCAAGGATGCGGTCGACATCCCCATTATCGCCTACGACATTCCGGTCTGCGTCCATGTCAAGCTGGAGCGCAAGACCACCGTCGGCCTGGCCAGCGAGGGGGTTATCGCGGGGATCAAGGATTCCAGCGGCGATGACGGCAATCTGCGTTATGTGCTCAAGGACATGGCCAACGATCCGAATTTCTTCGGCATGACCGGATCCGAGATCCTGGTCGACAGCGTGCTTGCCATGGGCGCGCATGGCGTCGTGCCGGGCCTCGCCAATGTCGATCCGCACGGCTACGTCAAGCTGTGGAACCTGATGCAGGCGGGTCAGCACGTCGAAGCCCGCGTGGAACAGGAGCGGCTGTTGAAGCTGTTCGAGATCGTCTGGATCTCGCTCGGCAGGACAAGCGCCGGCTCGGCCGGCGTAGGCGCCTTCAAGACAGCGATGAAGAGCCTCGGCATCATCGCCTCCAACACCATGGCGCGGCCGCAACGCAGCTTGAACGACGAGGAAACCGCAAAGGTCGAAATCATCCTTCGCGACGTCGGGTTGATGCGCTGACCGTGGACGCTCCGATTCTCTCGATTTCCGGTCTGCGGGCCGTGTTCCGTATCGCCGGACGCGACATCGCCGCCGTGCAGGACGTCGATCTGACGATCGGATCGGGTGAAACGGTCGCGCTCGTCGGCGAATCCGGATCGGGCAAATCCGTCACCAGCCTGTCGATCATCGGCCTGCTGCCGAAGAAGATCGGACACATCGCCGAGGGCTCGATCGCGCTGCGGTGCAGGGATGGCACTGTCACCGAGCTGACCGGCCTCGATCCCGAGTCGCTGCGCAAGGTGCGCGGCAACGACATCGGCATGGTGTTCCAGGAGCCGATGACCAGCCTCAATCCGGTCTACACGATCGGCGAACAGATCGCCGAGCCGATCCGCATCCATCTCGGCAAGTCGCATCGTGATGCGGCCGCCGACGCCGTGCGGCTGCTGGCTCAGGTCGGCATTCCCGATCCCGATCGGCGGGCGCGGCAATACCCGCATGAGTTGTCGGGAGGGATGCGCCAGCGCGCCACCATCGCCATGGCCCTGTCCTGCAATCCGACCTTGCTGATCGCCGACGAGCCGACCACCGCGCTCGACGTCACTATCCAGGCCCAGATTCTCGACCTGCTGGCCGAGCTGCAAGCGCAACGCGGCATGGGCATTCTGTTCGTCACGCACAATCTCGGCGTCGTTGCCGAGATCGCCGACCGGGTCGCGGTGATGTATGCCGGGCGCATCGTGGAATCGGGTCCGGTGAGCGAGGTGTTCACCCGTCCGCGTCATCCCTACACCGCCGGGCTGATGCGTTCGGTGCCACGGCTTGGCCAAGCCACCACGCTGAAGGCAGCAGGAACGCCGCTTCCAACCATCGCCGGCAATGTTCCATCGCTGGCCTTGCTGCCCAAGGGCTGCTCCTTCGCGCCGCGTTGCGCCCTGGCTGTCGATGCCTGCCGCACTGCTGTACCGCCATTGTTCGCGGCGACGTCGACCCAGAAAAGCCGTTGTTTGCGCTGGGAGGATCTCTGACAATGGATGCCCCCTTCCTTTCGGTCAGGAACCTGACCAAGCATTTTGCGCCGACGGCGTTCTCGCGCGGTCCCATCGTCAGGGCGCTGGAAGATATTTCCTTCGATATCGCGCGCGGCCAGGTGGTCGGCCTCGTCGGCGAATCCGGGTCGGGCAAGACCACGATCGGCCGCTCGGTGCTGCGTCTCATCGAGCCGACGTCCGGCGAAATAAGATTTGACGGCGTCGATATCACTAAGTTGAGCGTCGGCCCGCTGGCTCGCCAGCGCCGCAAGATGCAGTATATTTTCCAGGATCCGTTTGCCAGTCTGTCGCCGCGCATGACCATCGGGCAGATCCTGACCGAAGGCCTGGATATTCAGGGCATCGGCAACAGGCGCGAGCGGCGGGCGAGGGCGGAGAAAGCACTTGCTGCGGTCGAGTTGCCAGTCGATGCCTATGACCGCTACGCCCACGAATTTTCGGGCGGGCAGCGTCAGCGCATCGGCATCGCCCGGGCGCTTACGCTCGAACCCGAATTCATCGTCGCCGATGAGCCGGTCTCTGCCCTCGATGTCTCCATTCAGGCGCAAATCATAAATCTTCTGCGCGACCTGCAGATCCGGCTCGGTCTCACCATGCTGTTCATTTCGCATGACTTGGCCGTCGTCGAATATATCTGCGACACGGTGATCGTTCTCTATCTCGGGCGCATCATGGAAGTTGCACCGGCGGCCGCGCTCTATGCTCGGCCACAGCATCCCTATACGCGCGCGCTGCTGTCGGCCATTCCGTCGCTCGACCCGCTGGCCAAGCAGACCCGGCAGGTGCTGAAGGGCGACATCCCAAGCCCCGCAAATCCGCCAACCGGGTGTGTTTTCCGAACCCGTTGCCCGGTCGCCATAGACGCTTGTGCCGGCATCGTCCCGCCGCTGCGGGCAACGTCAGATGGCCATCTGAAGGCCTGCATTCGCGACGACATCGCCTAGGCAAGCTGGCGTGACGTTCCAGCAGTCGGGATCCTCGTTTCCGCGAAGCGGCACCGAAATTACTTTGCGGTCCGGCTTGCAATCGCGGCAATCTGCCCTAACATATCAGGCATGTTGCCGCTGAGCTTTTGCCATGTCCATGCCTGTCACAGTGATTAGCGAAATCGCCCGCAAGCTGGGAGGAGCCCCGGTGCTCGGGACGGAGGTAACTTCCCAGGCAGACCTTGCCATGATCGTGCGACGCCGACTGCCGCTTGCCGCACTGAGAGGACTTTCGCTCGCTGGGCTGAGCGATCAGGAGATCGAAAAGTTTGTCATCCCGCAACGGACCAGGCGCCACCGGGCTGAAAAGGATCAACCGTTGACGGTAGACGAGTCTGATCGGGCGGTGCGGCTCGTACGGATTCAGTCATTTGCCGAAGAGACGTTCGGAGATGCTGAAAAGGCCAACACATGGCTGCGCAGAGGCTTGGCCGAACTTGGCGGTGAAACGCCGTTGACCATCGCGCAGACTGAGGCTGGCGCGCGTGTTATCGAGACCATTCTTGGAAAAATCGCCTGGGGTGCCGCCGCCTGATGCGGCTTTGGCGGCTGTCAGGACTTCGATACGCTACGGCTATCGATGGCGGCTACGGGCTGTTGTTCGATGGAAGATGGAACACAGTCGGTCATCCCGTCACATACAGTGCCACGTCGCCTTCACTTTGCGTGCTGGAGAAGCTGGTGCACGTCGAGGATCCAACGCTGCTTCCGAGACTTGCGATGGTGTCGTACGACGTGCCCGATGATATTGGCGCTGACCGATACGATCTCATTAATCTCCCGGGCGATTGGCGACAACGGGAGGCATTTACGCAACGAGTCGGCGATGAGTGGCTGAACAGCGTCAGCGCTGCTCTGTTCTTTGTTCCGTCAGCCATTGTCCCGATCTCGGACGGACCAGATCACAATGTTCTCATCAATCCTCGTCATCCTGCCGCGGCCCGAATCAAAATCGCACGTGTCGATCCGTTCGAGCTTGACGTTCGGCTATTCAAAGGGTGACTGCGGGTTGGTATCGGCAAGGCGTTGCTCGCGCTAGGCTCGGACTATTGAGCTTGCGTAAGCCATTTGGGTCTGGGAACAGCCTGCAACAGGCTTTGCGTATATTCGTGGCGAGGCGCCCCGAACAGCGCCGAGGTTTGGCCTTCCTCGACAATCTTTCCATCTTTCATAACCATGATCCGATCGGCGAAATGGCGCACGATCGGCAAATCATGTGTGATGAAAATATATGAGAGGCTGAGCCGCGTCCTAAGGTCGGCCAGAAGGTCGATCACCTGCGCCTGGATAGAGACGTCGAGCGCCGAAACCGCCTCGTCGCAGACGATCAGTTCCGGCTCGCTCGCAAGCGCGCGCGCAATGGCGATGCGCTGTCGCTGGCCGCCGGAAAACTGGTGCGGGTAGCGGTCGGCGTGTTCCGGCAACAGCCCCACCAATTCCAGGAGCTCTGCCACTCGAGCCTTCCACCTGTTCTTCGGCAGAATATCGCGGTGGATCACCCAGGGTTCGGAAATGATGGAGTAAACGCGCATGCGCGGGTTCATCGATCCGTATGGATCCTGGAATACCATCTGCACCTTGCGCCGAAACGCCATAAGACGCTTCTCGTTCATTTCGAAGATGTTCTCGCCGGCGAAGACGGCCTTGCCCGCGCTTGGCGCGTTCAGCCCCAACAGCATGCGTGCGACGCTCGATTTGCCGGAGCCGGACTCGCCGACGATGCCGAGCGTTTCGCCTCTCCTGACCTCGAAGCTTATGTCATCCACCGCCTTGAACGTCCGCTTGCTGCTGAAAGCTCCGGAAGCAAGCACATAGTGCTTGGTGAGATGTTCCACCTTGAGCAGGGTTTTGCCGGCGATCGTCGTCGAACGCCTGTTCGGCGCCTCCGCTGCGTTGCCGTGGGGCAGGGCGGAGATGAGGCGGCGCGTGTAGGCGTGCTGCGGATTGCTGAAGACCTCCTTGGCGATGCCTGTCTCCACCACCTTCCCGCCGTTCATGACGATAATCCGGTCCGCCATGGACGAGGCGAGTTCAAGGTCGTGGGTGATCATGATCAACGCCATGCCGGTCTCACGCTGGAGATCGCGCAGCAGATCGAGGATCTGCGCTTGCACACTGACGTCCAGAGCGGTCGTCGGCTCATCGGCAATCAGGATGTCCGGTTTCAACGCGATCGCCATGGCGATCATCACGCGCTGGCGTTGTCCGCCCGAGAACTGATGTGGATAGAAGTCGACGCGGTTTTCCGGCTCTGGAATGCCCACACGCCGAAGCAGTTCTATCGTCTTGGCGCGTGCGTCCTTGCCGGCTCCCGCGCCGTGGCTCTCATAGACCTCCTCGATCTGGCGCCCCACCGTATAGACGGGGTTCAGGTAGGCGAGCGGATCCTGAAAGATCATCGCAATCCTGCGGCCGTTGATGCTTCTGCGCGCCTCCGCGCCAAGGCCCGAGAGTTCGACGCCATCGAAGAGGCAGGAGCCGGCCACGATATCACCTGGCGGACAGTCGATGAGATCCATCACCGTGCTGGTGCTGACGCTTTTTCCCGAACCGCTTTCGCCGAGGATCACGAGAGTCTCGCCGCGGCTGACGTGGAAAGAGACATCGTCGACCGCGCGTACCGGCTCATCGTCCGAAAGGAAATCGACGGTCAGTCCGTCGACTTTGAGAATGGGATTGGTCGCGTTGCTCATCGGGCGGCTTTTCGCAATGTCTGAAGACGCCAGCGTTGCTGCGGATCAGCGACGGTGCGCGCCCAGTTCGAGAGGATGTTGAGCGACAGCGTCGTCAGCATGATTGCAAGACCCGGCCAGAATGCGATCCACCAGGCTGTCGCGAGATAGCCGCGGCCGTTTGCCACCATTGCACCCCAGGTGAAATCCGGCGGCTGAATGCCGAGGCCAAGGAAACTCAGCGCCGATTCCGAGAGAATGACGGTCGCGAAATCAATGGCGGAAATCGTCACCAGTGTCGGCAGGACGAGGGGCGCGATGTGCCGGACGATGATCCGGGCCGGCTTCGCGCCCATGGCTCGCGCCGCGCTCACAAACATGCGCTCGCGCAACTCCAGCACTTCTGCGCGCGCCGTTCTGAGATAGATCGGCATGCGCGTAACGGCGAGAACGATCACCAGGTTGGTGATGCTCGGGCCGAGCGTATAGAGCACGATGAGCGCCAGCAGCAGCGAGGGAAAGCTCATGACGACATCGGCCAGGCGCAGAATGAGATGGCTGTACCAGCGCTCCGAATAGCCCGCTATCAGGCCGAGCGTTCCACCAACCAGCATGGACGCGAATACCGCCGCCGCGGCAATGCCGAACGTATTCTGCGCGCCGACAATCAGCCTGGCCAGGATGGGACGGCCGAGGGTATCGGCGCCGAGGACATAGATCCAGCCGCTGGCCAGCGAGAACGGGGCGAGGTTTCGCTGGCGCAGCCCCAGCCGCGAAGCAGCGTCGCCCACCAGCCACGGGCCGAGGACCGCAGCGAGCACGATGATCGTCAGGAAGATAGCGGCGGCGAGCGCAAGCTTGTCGCGCTTCAGATAGGCGAGAAGCACGCTGCCGCTGCCTGGAACCGCCGCTGGCTTGATGTCGGGGGTGATGATCGTCATGGCTCAGTACCGGATGCGCGGATCGAGAACCGCGTAGAGCAGGTCGATCGCGATGTTCAGGATGAAGATGGCGGTTGCCGTCACCAGAATTGTCGACTGGACGACGGCAAAATCGCGCTGGATGATCGAGTCGATCATCAGCTTGCCGATGCCGGGCCAGCCGAATATCGACTCCACGACGACGGCGCCGTTGACGAGACTGGTCGCCAGGTCGCCGGCGACCGTGACGACGGGCAGCAGCGAGTTGCGAAGCGCATGCCCGAAGATGATCTTCTGTCGGGGCAGGCCTTTGGCCCTTGCGGTCTTGATGTATGGAGAGGCAAGCGCGGACAGCATCGTTCCGCGCACGACCTGCACCAGGAGACCGAAGGGGCGAAGCATCAGCACGAAGACGGGCATGATCCAATGGGCCCAGGTTCCGGTGCCGGATGTCGGCAAAAGCCCGAGCCCCACAGCGAAGACAAGGATGCCGACGATGGCGACCCAAAAATCCGGCGCGCTTGCGCCGGCCAGAGAGACGAGGCTGGCGACACGGTCGAACATGCTGCCCGGTCGCGCGGCCGCAAGAGAGCCGACAAGGATAGCCAAAGCGGTCGACAGCGTGATCGCGACGGCGGCAAGCTTCAGCGTTTCCGGGAACGCCTCAAGCGCGACCTGCATCGCCGAGCGGTTCTGGCGTAGCGATTCACCGAAATCCAGCTGCAGAAGATCGCGCAAATATTCCAGAAACTGCCAATAGATCGGCTGATCGAGGCCGTTCAACCGCGCGAACGCGGCCCGAGCTTCCGCAGTCGAGTCCAGAGGCAGGTACAAGGCGGAAGGGTCGCCGGTGAGCCGTGTCAGGAAAAAGACCAGCGTCAACAGACCTATGACCGACAGGATGCTGTGGAACGCCCGGCGTCCAAGATAGGTAATCATTTGGGATGCCCTTGGACGGATATCGACGGAGGCAACAGGTCAGGGGCGCAGGATCACGATCGGACCCAGCGCCCCCGTATCACTCAGTCTTTTTTGATAGCGATATTGGCCAGCGGTATTTCGCTGTTGGTGGTGATATCGGGCTTCCATTCCAGCCTGGTGCCAACGCGGGTATAGCCGATCATGTGGAACATCGGGATGTCCGCCACCACTTCGTTGCGGGCCTTGCCGAAGATCGCCTTGAAGCTGTTGGTGCGGGCTTCGCCGGTCGCAGCCAGGGCCTCGTCTATCTCCTTGTCGAACGCCGGATCGGCCACGGTCGAGTAGCTCCCGCTCGATCGGTAGAAGATCGGAACCGTGAAGGCCGCATCGCCCTTGTTGTTGTCGTGCATCATCTGCAGGAGATTGGGGCCGCGCTCCGGCGGGAAAGGCTTTTGCAGATAGCGCAGCCAGTCGGCGACATCGAGCATGGTAAGCTTGACGTTGAGGCCGGCATCCTGCCACATCGTCATCATGGCCTCCATCGCTTCCGCGCCGTTTGGATAGATGCCGTTTCGCCCGATGAGCTTGATCTCGGTATCGACCGCGACACCCGCCGCGCGCGCCTCTTCGATGAGCTTTTTCGCCTCTTCCGGATCGTACGGCCAAGGCTCGAGCGCATCGTCATGCCCGTTGATCCCGGAGACGACCATCTGCGACGCACGCTTGACGTCGTCGCCGAACAGCTGCGCAAGCCCTTCCCAGTCGATCGCGAGGTTGAGCGCCTTGCGGACGCGCAGGTCATCGAGCGGCGGCTTGGCGGCATCGATACGGATCGCGGTGGTTTCGGAGTTCAGGTAGGCGAAATCCGTCTCCGGATTGCTGGCGTCCTGGATGGCAATCGACGGCGTCAGGTCAGCTTCCCCGGTTTCCACCATGGCAGCTCTGATCGAGGATTCGGGCCGCCAGACATAGGTTGCCTTCGTGATCTCCGGCTTCTTGCCCCAATAGCCATCGAACGCGTCCAGCACTACGGTTTGCGGGGAAAAGGTCGACAGCTTGAATGGGCCGGTCCCGACCGGATCGTTCACCGCCTTGTCGACCGGTGTCTTCGGCGAGACGATCATGACCACGCTCAACAGCGTCGGCATGATGGGCTCGGGCCTGTCCGACTTTATCTCGACGGTTAGATCGTCGACCGGCGTCAGCGTTAGCTTGGCATCGCCGAACTTCGCTATGTTGCTGCAAGTGATCTTGCCGCTGATCATCCTGTTGATGGAGAACGCAACCGCATCCGCGTTGAGCTCGGTTCCGTCCTGGAACTTCACGCCCTCGCGCAGCTTGATCCGCCAGGTCGTCGGGTTCACGCTGGTCCACTCGGTCGCCAATTTCGGCTGAGGTTGTCCGGTGATCGGATCGATGACGGTCAACGATTCAACGACGTTTTGGCTGAGTATCTGGCCGACATTTGTGATGATGGTGCCGCAGGGCTCCAGATTGGCCGGCTGCTCCGGCAGGACGATACGGATGTCCTGCGCCGCATCTTGTGCGACAGCCGATGGCGCGGCAGCAGTCATCAATACGACAGCTGCAATCGTATGAGCGCTTCTATTCATGTCTCTCCTCCCTTTGATATTCCGTTTTGGCTGTCGGGCGCAGGGCGAACCTCCTCGTCCCGTTCGCCCGACAATTTGCCGATCTCCCGGCGACTAGGCGGCGATCCTCTCGATCAGTCCGCGCAGCATGTCTTTTTCCTGCGGTTTCAGATCCGTCAGCGGCGGACGGAGCGGGCCGGGGGTCCGTCCTATGAGCTCGACGCCTGCCTTGATGATCGACACTGGATAACCTTGTTCGCGATCGCGCAAAGCCGCGAAGGGGAAGAAGAAGCTGTGCAGGATTTCTTCCATTGCGGCGCGATCGTTTGTCCGCATGGCCCTGTAGAAGCGCTGTGCCAATTCCGGCACGAAGTTGAAGACCGCAGAGGAATAAGTCGTCACTCCGGCGCCGTTGAAGCCTTCGGCAAAGAGCTCATGCGTGGGCATGCCACCGATGTAGCAGAGCCGATCGCCAAGTTTGGCGGTGACGTGGCGGACAAGATCGATCTTGCCCGTGCCGTCCTTGAAGCCGATGAGGTTTGGGCACGCGTCGGCAAGGCGAGCAACCGTGTCGGCATTGGCGACCGAGTTCGCACGGTTGTAGATGATGACGCCGAGGCCGGTGGATTCGCACACGGCTTTGACGTGCCGGAATATCCCTTCTTGGGAGGCTTCCATCAGATAATGAGGCAGAAGCAAAAGACCGTCGGCTCCCGCAGCCTCGGCGCGGCGAGCAATTTCCGTGGCGAGCGCCGTGCCGTAGCCACAGCCGGCGATGATAGGCACATCTCCCGAGGCATCCTTGGCCGCGCGGGTAACGTCGGCGACCTCTTCCGGCGACAGGGAGAAGAACTCGCCCGTGCCGCCGGCCGCGAACAGGGCAGCGGCACCGAACCCCGAGAGCCATGCCACATGCGCGCGATAGCTTTCGAGATTGAGGCTGAAATCCTCGTTGAAATGTGTGACCGGAAACGACAGCAGCCCTGAAGCGACACGCGACTTGATTTCATCTGGCGACAAAAGAACTCATCCCACAATTGATATGATGTCATCTAGATTCATATGATGAGTATCGGGGCGAGTCAACCGCCGGTTTTGTCCTGGTTTGCCGAGCGTCGGACGGTGAGGGCGCGATAGCGCTTTATCCCCGTCACCAGATGGCGGCGCATCGCCTCACGCGCCTTTTCCGGGTCGCGGGCGAGAATCGCATCCGCGATTTCCCTGTGCTCCTCCAGAATCGGATGGTCGCGATTGGGCAAGGGGTCGACGCCGCCCATCATCGTCTTGAACTTCACCCGCGGGATCATCCGCCGGCCGACATGTTCGAGGAATGCCTTGAACCTGGCGTTGTTCGTTGCGGTGGCGATCGCCATGTGGAACTGGAAGTCCGCCTCGTCGGTGGGTTGCCCTTGCGCCATGAGGTCGGCGAATCTTTCGACCTGGGCCTCGATTTCGGCCTCCTGCGCCGGCGAACTGCGGGCTGCGGCAAGGCCGGCTGCCTCGACTTCGATGCCGATGCGAAGCTCGAGCTCTTCGATGATATCCGAGATCTTGTTCGTTTCGTCGGTGAAGAGCTTCAATCCCTCGTCGACAGGTTTCGGGCCGAGAACGAAGACGCCGGCGCCTTGCCGCGATTCCACCAGCCCGTCGGCGCGAAGCGCGGCGATGGCCTCCCGGACCACAGTGCGGCTGAACCCGAACCGGTCAATCAGCGCAGGTTCTGTCGGCAATTTGTCGCCAGGTGCATAAAAGCCGGCTTCGATCTGCCCGCGCAGCGCATCTGCAACCTGAGAGACGAACGACCTGCGGGACGTTCGATGTTCGGCCTGCTGCATGGGTCCTCCAAACTTTGCCGGGTCGAGACATTGCATACTCCCGGCGCAGGGCAAAAGCGAGGTCATCATATGAAAATTTGCAGTCCGAGGTCGAATGTACTTAGGTCATCATATGGCTTCTGCGCTCCGCATGTGGGCCGTCAAGTCGCCTAAAGCGGTTTTCGTCGGCACCTTGCTGATACGGCCACGGCGATGAGCGGAGCCATGGCGTGGCGGCTTTCAGGCTGCGGCCGGCGGCAGGTGATCGCGGACCCACCTGACGATCTGCCCCGCCGTCATCGCGCCGGATGCGCGCGCAACCTCCTGTCCGCCATGGAAGAGGATCATGGTCGGGATGCTGCGAATGCCGAGCCTGGTTGCAACCGCCTGCTCATTGTCGGAATTGAGCTTGATCAGGCGAACATGCGGCTCCAGTTCGTTTGCTGCCGCTTCATATGCCGGCGCCATCATCTTGCAGGGGCCGCACCACGGTGCCCAGATGTCGACGACGACGGGGAGGCTGCTTCGCGTGACCTGGCGATCGAAAGTCGGTGCATCGACGTCTGCCGGGTGACCCGAGAACAGCTTGGAGCCGCACTTTCCGCATTTCGCGTCCCTGGCATTGCGTGCCGGCGGCAGGCGATTGACCCCGCCGCATTTGCCGCAAACCACCAGATTTTCCTGCGCCATGGCCATTCACCTGCTGAAGTCGATCGCCGCCGTCAGGATGCCGTCTTGAGTGAAGCACGCTGCGCAAAAGCTGCCGCGTCCGAAACACTCGCCAACTCTGCGGCGATGTCGGCGAGCTTTCGATCGGCGTCGACCTTGCGCCAGGCGGGCGGGGTGGCATTTCGCTGCAATTGCCGCGACAAGATGTCGACGGTGGCGTCGGAAGGACCGCCCCTGCGTTCGCTCACCCGCTGCCAAAGAACGAGCGGATCCGCCTCCAGCCAGAATCCGGCGAAAGTGACGCCTCTATCACTTGCCGCCTTCTCGATGCGGTCGCGATCGGCCGGCCTGTCAAAGACGGCATCGGCGACCACCGAACCGCCTTCGGAAAGGATCAAGTCGGCGCGCCATGCCATTTCGCGGTAGACGCGGTCGGACACTTCCGGTCGATAGGCCCTGTCCGGCAGTTTCGTCTCGACTGGCACCCCATGCATGGCTTTGCGGATGCGGTCGCTCTCGATAATGCGCGCGCCGGGCGGCGCGCCGACATGTGCGGCGAGTGCTTCGGCAACGGCCGTCTTGCCGGAACCACTCAAGCCGCCGATCGCGATCAGCCGAGGAGGCCTTGCCTGGAGAAGTGTTCGGGCAAGCTCGAAATAAGATCTGGCTTCGGCAATCAGCCCGCCGGAATCGGCACCGCCTTCCTCGATCTGGGTTGCGGTGACATGCGCGCGCACGGCAGCCCGCACCGCCATGAAGAACGGCAAGAGAATGAAGCCGTCCTCGTCGTCTGCTTCGTCGAGATAGCGGTTCACCACCAGGTTGGCGAGTTCCGGAAAGCCGCGATGCCAAAGGTCCATCAGCAGGAACGCCAGATCGTAAAGCACATCGATGCTGGCGATCTGGTCATTGAATTCGATGCAATCGAAGAGGCAGGGCTCTCCATCGAAGAGACAGATATTGCGCAGATGCAGATCACCATGGCATCGCCGGATCTCGCCTGCCGCCGACCGCCGGTCGAGCAGTTCGCGATGACGGGCGAGGGCGGTGCGGAAAATCCCGGTGAATGCCTTGATCTCGGCTCCCTCGAAAACATTGCTGGTGGCAAAGCCGGCTTCGTTGATGTCGAGCACGCCTGACAGGTTCGAGAATCCACTGCCGTTGTGGATCTCCGGCGCGCCGCGATGATAGCGCACGATCATGCGCGCGACCGCCGTCATCAGCGCAGGCGTCAGTTCGCCACCGATTGCCATTCGATCGAGTAGCTTCGACTGATCGAAGCGGACCATCTCGATCGCTGCATCGACCAGTTTGCCGCTTCCGTCGCAGGCGAGCTTGCCGCCAGTCTCTCGCGTGATGCGCCGCACACCCAGATAGAGGCCGGGCGCGGTCTTGGAGTTGAGCTCCACCTCCTTCTCGCAAGCGGCGAGCCGCAGCACCGGGGTCGAGAAGTCGACATAGGGCAGCTTGACGGCTCGCTTGATCTTGTAGGCGCGCTGGCCAACCAGGAAGATACGCGAGATGTGGGTTTCGATCGTTTGGACCGGCCCGGTCTCGCCATACGCGGCAGGGTCCATCAACATCGCGGCCACGGATTCCTGATCCTCGACGATCATCGCATGCCTCTTTGTTTGTATCGAACCTTTGGAATCCGACGAGCGTGTTCGCTGAAATTCCGCGCCATCGGGCCCTTACTGCCGCAGCGTCTGGGTATAACCAGCCAAGTCACGGATGCGTTCCCTAGTGCGACTTCTCCCGGCGCCGATCGCATGTTCCGGCACACGTGGGCGCGTTAATAAGGATCGAATGATGCGCGGCGACGTTCTTCACTCAGCGCAAGGAACGCACCGAGCTGTCTCGCTATTACGACGATTGGACTTTGACGCAAAATCGGGAGCAGCCGCCATGGCTTTCAGGACGATACTTACCGTTACCGGGCCGAACACGGGAGACAACGATCTCAAACTCGCCGCCGACCTGTGCAACGAAATCGGCGCGCATCTTGCTGTTCTCGTCGTTGCCATTGCTGCGCCGCCACCAGTCGGAGAGTATGCCGCGGTGGTTTCAGAAGCCTGGCTCGAGGCGCGTCAGTCCGACGAGAATCTGTTGAAGAAGCGAGCTACTGCCGTATCGGCTTTTCTCGCCGGCAGGGCGCCTTTGGCCGATGTCTCCAGCGAATATCCGGAAGCCGGCTGGGCCGACGACACCATCGGCCGTCGTGCCCGCTATGCCGACATCACGGTTTTTGGACCGGAGTTGCTTGCCAACGAAACGCTGAAGAGCAAAACGATCGAAGGCGCATTGTTTTCGTCGGGAAAGCCTTTGCTGCTCATCCCCCAGGGATCGCGGCCGACACTGAAGCCGAAACGCGTGCTGGTCGCCTGGGACGCCCGTCTGGAATCATCGCGTGCCGTCCGCGAGTCCCTCGACATGCTGGCAGGCGCCGATGAGGTGCACCTCGTCATGGTCGATCCGGTGGAGGACGAATACCACCATGGGGCGGAACCTGGAGCCGACGCCGCTGCCTATCTCGCGCGGCACGGCGTGAATGTCACGGTCGACCGGCTGCCCAGCTTGAACCATTCAGTCGTCGACGTGCTTCGCAGGCACGCGGTCGACATCGCCGCCGACCTGATGGTGATGGGCGCCTATGGTCATTCCCGGTTGCGCGAGCGCATCTTCGGCGGCGTCACCATCTCGATGCTTGAAGATCCGCCGATGCCGATCCTTATGGCGCATTAGCAATTTAAGGACTGAAGACGGTTGGGCCGACGCGATCCGCCGCGGGAAGAATCCGTCACGCCAGCTGCGGAACATTGGTCAGTCCGCCGGCCAGTGGCGAGCGAATCTCGGGAAAACGCTAAGTATTTGTTTTTTCTGGTCGGAGTGGCAGGATTTGAACCTGCGACCCCATCGTCCCGAACGAGCGTGTCGGCCAGCAAAAGCCCGGATTTCCGGCATTCCTCATCACGGCCGGCGGCTCCTGTTCACCTTTGTTTCCGGCTTATCTGTGGGGATGTGAGGAGTGACGGGAGCGTTCGCCTTCTGTGCCCCGGGCATTCGGACGACGTTTTTCGGTAGATTTCGCGAGCGCGCCTTGGAGACGATCGCTTCGGCGGCATCCGCCTGGAAGTCGGGGTGATGGTGGCTATAGGTCTGGATCAGCATCTCGACGGTCATGCCGAGGAAGCCGGCGGCCGCCCAAGGGTCCGAGCCTTGCTGCATCAGCCGGGGTCGCGGCCGTGTGGCGGAAGATGTGCGGGGTGACGCCGGATCGACGCCATCGACCAGCACGCGCCCAGCACGCGCCCAGCCGCGGCAGGCCAGCTCGCTTCGACACACCATACGTCAGAGGGGCATTCTTGTGGATGTTCATTCGGACCGTCCGGTGAGTGCTGAAGCTTGGTAACTCCAGTCTCCTCGGTTCGGTCCGAATGGAAAACCTACAGAAAGCTCACAACTAGAGCCTGTTCCATCCCTGCATCGGGATGGAACTCCATCTCTTTTATTTGAGCATGATCTCCTCCGAAGACCGGGCTCCCGCTTTTTGCTACCCTGACCTACGGTTCGGGATCATGGCTTTGAGGTGTTGCTTATCCAGTCCTTGTTTGGCCACGGCGAACCCTCGCGGGATGTTGTTTCCCCGTGTAGGTCCTTCAGGTCACAAAGAATGCGCCTGCCGTAAGCGACAGAGCTGGAGAAAGGGTGGCGAACTGTGTTTGAGACGCACCGCCGATCCCGTCACTGTCGAAGGAGAGCGCTCCAGTCGAACTGTTGTAGATGATGTGGTCAGAGCTATCATGCGCGGCCTTGCCGGTAAAGAAAGCGTCCGATGAAAGCCCTCCCAACTTAAGCCCGGCAAAAATCGCGTCGTCGAGGTGGACTTTGTCCTGGGACTTGTTGAAGTCGGTGACCCTATCAATATTGCCGGCTCCAAGAGCGGTTTTGAAAACGAACGCATCGTTGCCGCCAAAGCCGCTCAACTTATCGGCACCGCCGCCGCCGTTGATGACGTTGGCGCCGGCATTGCCCTGGATGGTTTGGGCCAACTCGTTGCCGGTCAGGTTGATTGCCGTGGTGCCGGCGTCCCTCGTGGTGCCAAGGACTTCAACCGACGAGCCGGCTGAGAGCGCATAGCTCACAGAGGCCCACACCCTGTCTTGACCTTGGCCAGAGGCCTCGACCACCTTGTCGCCCGCGTTGTCGACATAGTATTCGTCGTTGCCGAGGTAGCCTGTCATCGTGTCGGCACCAGTTCCCTGAAGTACATCGGCGCCGCTGGTGCCGTACAAGGTGCCATCGCCGGTGCCGCCGGAAGGAGGGACAGTCCCAGACCCAGTCTCGGTCCCAGTCCCGGTCCCAGTCCCAGTCTCGGTCGAGCCAGTGGTCGGGGGAGTGACGTTCGCGCCCGTTACAGTGTCGCCGCTACCTGCCTTTTGATAGAGCTGCACCTCGTCGATCTGCATCTGCATCGACGAAGGGGTCGAGCTATCGAGAGTCGTATGCCATCCGGCCGCGTTCGAATTCGCGACCCCATTATTCATGATCAATTCCATCGGTTCATCCGGGATCGGGGCCTGTGCGCTGGTCACTTGCGCCATCTGGTGCCCATCGAGATACCAGGTGATCGATTCACCGGGCACCCAGTTGATCCCATACGTGTGGAAGCCGGCCGTGAGGTCGGTGCCGGTATCGATGCTGTTGCCGACCCACCCTGACGGCGAGTGGAGGTGCCAGGAGAACATCTGGTCTGCCGGCCCCGAACCGGTAAATCCACCCTCCTGTATATCGATCTCGAAATTGTCGCCGCTGCTGCCGGCGCCTTCGCCGGGCAACATCCAGAGGGCCGGCCATGCGCCATCGCCGCTCGGCGCCTTCATGCTGATCTGAAGATAGCCGCCATTGAATTCGAAGTTGCCGTAGCTGCTGACCGCGCCGGACGTGACCGGGTATGTCTGTGTCGTCCCCTGATTTATGCCGCTGATGGGCTGCTTGATCGCCGTGAGATCCAACTGCCCGTTGGTCACGGACACTTGGCTCGGCACATCGTAGTCGGCATAATACTGCGAGCCTGCGTTGCTTCCTCCTGATCCATTGCTATTCCATGGCCAGCCGTTGGCGGCATTGCTGGTGATGTAGGTATTCCAGTCGCTGTCGAGCGCCGTACCGGAGAAGGTTTCCTCGAAGACGAGATCGCTAGAGGCAAAGCCTGCGGGTGCGGAAAGAGTCATTCAGTGATCCTCTGTGGTGTTGAAAACAGCCGCGCATCGCCAAGGCGCACGACATATCGCATGCTCGCAGTTCGGCACCGCGAACGGATTTCAAAGTAGCGGAGATTTGGAAGTCCTCGCCCAGACATTATTGTCGAGCGAACTTAACGTTGAACTCGCCATAGAAGGTGAGTTTTGTCGACGGGAATGCTCATCAGGCCCTCGTCCTCGAAACCATAAACGGTGTCGCTGCAGACGGGCGCAAGGGGGTCAACGGATCGAGCCGTAGCCGGACAAAAGTCGAGCGCAGCTGTTCCGGCAGAAGTATCGCCGGGCTTGCAGTTTAGTATAATCACAGTAGAATCCTTAGTCGTTCCTGTTTTTTGTTTTCATTACGCCCACACCCCTAAGTCAAGCGCTGGTATTTCCGCTTTCTGGCTTACTCACGCACCGTCTTGTATCTACGTGAGTTGATCACTCGAGGACGATGTACGTAACCCAACCTGCCATATGCGGCGAGAATGAGGCTGGGCGAAAACTTATTAACACCTTCTAATGTAGGGGTGTGTCGAACGGCCGCACCGAAACAGCCTTCCGGACGTCCTACGAAAAACCGTGTCCGTCGGCTGAAATGTTGCGCTGGTTTGGGCGCCAGTGGTTCGAGCGGGTCGTTCGCATATGAGATCGTCGAGAAGGACGGCCGGGATGTCTTGCGATGCTGCGTGGCGGACGAGCCGTCGGAGCTATGGCTGGAGCTGCCGATCCCGATGTTCGACCGTGCCGTTTGCGCGGCAGATGCGCTTGGCCGAGGTCCGCCGTTGCGGCGTTGACTACGCTCCAGTCTCTACACGTGTTGCTGAGCGACGTCGCCGGCGGCACGGGGCGGCGATGTCCCGCATCATCCGCTTTCAATGATCGAAGATGGAACCTGGCACCGTTATCGAGCGCAGCCCAATGCAGGCTAGATTGACGCACCCAGAATTGGCCGTTTTCGTTCAGGACGCACAGCGATAATGCGGCATCGCTTGTCCCTGATCGGCGACAACATTCTACCGGCAGCGTCGCTGTGGAGTGAAGAGTTTGGTTCTTTCTTATGAGCTACCTCAGATGGGCCGCGTGCTTGAGGGTGCCTCCCCCGGAAGCTTCGCAGCCGGCGGCTTGACTGGATCGAGGGTGTCGTTACATTTGTTTTGTTTTTATCCGGTTGCGCCCACTTTCTGAGGTGCGCGGTCCCTAACGTGCAGCCCGGGCAAGGGAGGAACTCTAGAACTCTGGAGCGACCTCAATGCCGTCCTAAGATCCGTTCATTCTCAAAATGTGAAATTCGATCAACTGGAGCGACTTAGGATTCCCCTTCTGGAACTGGCATTGGGGCCATGCAGAGATTTCGATCGCTGGTTGTTTTCATTCAAAGCAACAAAGCTATTGTTAGGTCGAAGTATTCGAAGAGGCAACTCAAGCGCACTGATGTGGGCAGAGATGATTTCAAGTAACGATCTCTATACCGGAAAAGACTATGCTGCTGCCAATCCGACTTGGCATGACGAAGATGGCGGTGTTAAGGCCGCGAACATCGCCAAGATCGTGCGCGCCAACAAAATCAGTTGCCAGAAAATCGTCGACACAGGTTGCGGGACGGGAGGCGTTCTGAATGCCCTTCTTCAACACGATATCTTCCGTGACTCAGTGGCTACCGGCTACGACATCGCTCCCTATGCTATAAATTTGGCGAAGCAGCGAGAAAGAAAAAACCTAAGATTTCACTGCGGCGACTTCCTGCAAACCAACGAAAATTATGATCTTCTTTTGTGCATCGATGTTTTCGAGCACATAGATGACTATATGGGCTTTCTTCGGAGGCTCAGAGGACGTTCAAAATACTATGCGTTTCATATTCCTCTCGATATCAGTATTGTCGGCCTTCTGCGCGGTCAGCACCTTAAGCAACGCAAGGAGGTCGGTCACCTGCATTACTTTGATCAGGCAACAGCTCTAGCGACTCTGCGCGACACAGGCTTTAAGATTATTGACGCACAGTACACTAGGACGGAAGATATCCTGCTGATCCATCCCGAATGGCGAACCACGACAGCCATCCTCGGTAACGCCGTACGGCGCATTGTCCGGACTATTGCCGGAGAGGATCTGTCGGTGCGCTTACTCGGCGGCGCCTCACTGATGGTCCTCACTAGCTGAGGTGGTGTTAGGCGTCAGAACAACCGACTCCAAGTGGTGGCAGCAAGGGAGATGGCGAGACTCGAGGGCGAGACGCTGCAGTATCGTATTTTGCTCGACGCCGGCGATCTTCAGCAATGTCGGGTGTTCCCGAGATCGGGTCGGCTTGCTCCTTGCGATCGCGCCGACCGCATGAATTCGCTATTCGCGGAACCTCGCCACGGTGCTTGCGCAGATGCCCATACGACCTCTTGCGCTGATACTTCAGCATGAAGCGACGTGGCAATTTGTAGTCTCGGCTGGTACTCAAACTCGTCCAGCGCGAACTGACCTTTTGTGTGCGTGGAGGCTCACGAAGGCAAAGTTGACAGTGGTCCCCGGAAAACGTCAAACTGCTACGGTCACCCGCAAGGCCGGGCGGATCTCGCATACTTTCAACGTTGATCGCCGTCCAGCGAGAAGCTCCGAAACTCGATTCCGAGTTGCTTGAGCCGCTCTACACCGGGAACCTCTGCCGCCGGGTGCACGAGCCCAAGGATGGAGTCGGATCGGAAGGGGAGGGGGACACGCAGGGCCTCAGCTGCCTTGAGGACGCCACTGACAAGCTGCCAGGGCACTGGGACGGCGCGCAGTGTTCTGCCTTGTGACGCGGCGATCTCTTTCATGAGCCGTCGGAACGGCACCGGTTCGGGGTTGGCCAGCCCTACCGGTTCCGGCAGGGGCATGTCCGACTCGGCAATACGCACCATGGCGGCTGCCAGGTCCGCCTCATGCACAGTGAACTGATGGGAGCGCGCCCCGATGAGAGGTGTGACCGGCAGGTTGGTGAGCTTGCGGAGCGCGCCCGCCATCCCGCCCCAACCGGGGCCGTACACCAGTCCGAGGCGGGTGGAGACACCTCCCAGACTGCTGGCGGTGCGCTCGCAGGCCAGCTTCGCCTGGCCGTACAACTGTCGGGTTCCCTTATAGGCGGACATCGAGGAGATAAAAATAACCCGGCGAACCCCTGCGTCGGCGGCATTGCGGAGGAGCTGCTGCGAGCCGGACACATTGACACCCCACACATCGCCGGCGCTGACGAGAGTCAGGTCCCATGCACCGTGGATGAGCACATCTAGGTCGCTGAATGCGGCCCCCGATGGCGGGCGCTTGATCTCGTATGGGCGCCACTCGGCGATGCCGACCATTGCGGCAGCAGATTCGGAGGTCACCCGGTTCGAACGGGCGAACGCGATGACCTCATGCCCTTCTTCGGCGAAGGCGGCACGCAGGATAGTCCCGACATATCCGTTGGCTCCGGTGATACCGACCCGCATTAAACCCTCACCCCGTCAGCTCCATCGCTTCGCAGGCGATGCGATGAGAATTGGCCATCACAGTCAGGGTAAAGGTAGTAGCTGGAACATTTGGGAAAACCGACCCGTCGATAAGATGGATCCGGTCCCAGCGCGCCAGCCGCCCGAGGCGGTCTGTCGTCGCCCTCCCAGTATTCCGCTCACTGGCGTGGGGAAAGCTGCCGCCAAAGTGGTAGCTCTTGGCCCCGCCCGACCACAACATCTGCGGTGTGACTGGCCACAAATCAAGGTAAGGTGCCGCCCTGCGGATCCGCTTTATTACGTCAGGCAGCATCGGAGGCACGTCTTTGCCCTTGACCTTGGCCTCGCTGAAGCCCTCCGAAGTGAGGGTGATCTGGGGTAGCTCATCAGGAGCTGCGGACATCTGGGCGGTGACCCGGACCTTGGGTGATGCCCAGGACGGCAAGTAGCCCAGGCCTACCGTCAACCGGCTCAGGAGCCGATCCGTCGCGAAGGCGGCGGCGGGATGTTGGAGGAAGCCGGGCAGCGCATCGTAGTATGCCTGGTTGAACGGATAGAAGTGAATTTGTGAGACATCGAAGCCCTCGTCGTCCTCGCCGATGACCATGTTGAACTGGTTGAGTGTGAACTCGCGCCTTGTACGTGGGTCGGGGGTCGGCTTCATGGACATCATTGGAAGAACGAACTGAGCCGATTCCGAAAGATGTACCGGCTGGTCCGATCCGAGCGAGCCCAGGATCAGCCGGGTGGTCCCGATTGGCCCGCAGCCCACGAAGACCCGGTCGGCTGTGAATCGCTGGATCCGGCCGCTGGACAGCTCCCGGGCGTGTACGACGGCCGTGTCGCCCTCCTGGTCGACTCGCACCGCGAGCAGCCCGCTGCGGTAGTCGATCCTCCCGCTGCGCCTGAAGCGATCGAAGCTGTGCGAGGCCGAAAAGATCAGCGACCGCGGGCACCCAGTCATGCATAGGCCGCAGGGCTGGCATCCGGGCGCTGAGAAGGCGAGCCGGGCGCGGCCTATGGTTATTCCCGTGGAGCGCACACGATCGCGGTGCCGGTCGTAATTGGCCAGGACCATCTGCGTCCGCGGTGCCAGGGGCGGAAGCGGGTCCGGGGATCCGATGAGCGGGAACCACTCCTCGAGATCGTCGGACTCTCCAGCGAAAGGAATGTGACCCAGGATCGTCCTGTAGTGCTCTTCCATGTCCGAGAAGTCGAACGGCCATCTTCTGAACGTGGCGGCGCTGAAGGGCATGATCTGGGCCCCCCAGACATTGCTAAACCCCCCGTAGGCGCTTGAGATGACAGCTGAGTTGACTCTACCCTCGCAGTGCACGCCGTCGAGCTGGCCCTTGTTGACAAACGGGAAATCGGATCCGTAGCTTCTTTTTTCTGGCAGCGAATCGGACTGGACCTGCTTGGGTTGCAGGCTGACCCGGCGGACGTCCTCCTCATCCCAGTCGTCGACACGCAGCTTGGACAGCCTGGAGATTACCTCCTGCGTCTCCGCGTCCAGCACGGTGCCCGGATCGAACACGGTTATCTTCTCGTCTGGCTTCTCGGACAGCGCCAACACGGCGGCGGCTGCAGCTGGACCCGAACCAATGATTATCGAAGACGGCATTTACTTCCCTCGCCCACCGGCTGCGCGGCTGTGTCCAGCATCTGCTTGGTTGCCTGTTGGCCCTGCCGGCGCAATCGCCGCGCCAACTCGATCCGGCCGGCGACGTGGCCTGCCGCGGCCAGCCCCACGCCAGCGATTATCGCCGCGGACCGGGCCAGCCCGTGGGCGTCACCCTTGGCCGCTTGCGAAATCCCCCGCGGTACGCCCTTGGTCAGCGCGTACCAGACGAAGCGGGCCTCTGCACCCAGTGTGGCGGCGTCGCCCATCTGGGCAAAGGCCTCGACCTTCCCCTTGTTGACGAAGAAGCAGCGGCGCCAGAAGTACTTCCAAGTCGGCCGTGAGGCGGGTACAAAGTGGCGGACGGTCGCCGCCGGTTCGTAGATGACCGCCTCACTGCCCTTGATATGCGCCACGCGGTGGCACATGTCCATGTCGTCGTGATTGTCGGAGTGGAACCCTCCCACCTGCTCGAGGAGGGTCCGCCGCACCGACATGTTGGCTCCTATGAGGTGAGCCAAAGGGCCTCGGCTGGTCGGAAGGCCGTCATAAGCGCATCCGAACACCCAGTCGAACTGCACAGGGAACCAGGCCGGGCGGCCAGCCTTGAAAACCGGTATGGGACGACCGCCGACGGCCCCGATGCGCTCATCCTGATACGGGTCGGTGAGAATCCCGAGCCAGTCCTTGTCGGCCGCTGCATCGTCATCCAAGAACGCCAGAATGTCTCCGGCAGCTATCTCGGCTGCCGTGTTTCGGGCCGACCCCAGGTGCCCGTCGTACTTGTTCTGGATCACCCGTATCGGAGGGGTGGATGCGGCGAAGTGAGCCCAGTACGCGGCACAACGGTGGAACAGGGTCTCATTATGGTCGATGCAAACGATGATCTCACAGGGTTGCAAGGTCTGCTCCTGAACCGAGGCCACCGACTGAAGCATCAGCTCCCATCTGTCCTCGGTGTAGGCACAGATAATCACCGAGATCGTGGGGGGGCGCGGGACCTGCTGGCGTTCGCTGGTGACGCCATCCTCGGTCTGCCCGGTTTTCGATCCAGGCTGACCGGTTGTGGCAACGGCAACGTCATTACCGCGGCGGGCGAGACCGATACTTAGGTTCCGGACGTGGCCCCGCTGGCCAACGCCAATCGGCGTACAGGATTGCGCAAGCATCAGAATACGCATCTAGGAATTCTCCCGACTTGAGCTGCCAATGTCTGCCCCAAGCTCTTCGATAGACGGTGCGATGGTCTTGGTTTTTGAAAAGCCAGACTTCCACGCGCTGGATTCGGCTTACCCGGAAGCCGGTTCTCAGCATAAAGAAACCACGAGGGCCGAGGTTTGCGCCACAGAGGCTCGAGGCGGCCGCCGACGCCAAGCACGCGCGGGTCGGCGTAGGGCATCAGCAACTCGTCCAGCCGGCGCTCATCGGCGATCGCATCGTCATCGAGAAACGCCATGACCGGCGCGGACGCCAATCCGGCTCCCGTCGTGCGACCGCCGCACAGTCCACGCACGTTGGTATTAGGTGTGACGACGACACCCTCGATCCCGCGCCGGGCGCGCTCCAAGAGCGCCTCATCGTTGTCGACGACGAGGATGATCTCGCGGGCCGGGCAGGTCTGGCGGCGCACCGACGCGATGGCCGCGTTCAAATCGTCCCAGCGATCGAGTGTGTCGGCGCAGATCACGACGGAGGCTTCGGTCATGGCAACTGCCGGCTGGTTTCTGAGGCCGGGCTGGTTTCGCGTGTCTGCGTCGCCCGAGCCGTGGCGGCTTTGAGGATGCTCCAGAGCGGACCTCCGTCGTTGTGAATATCGAACTTGTCATATTCGTCGACGGGATAGCGTCCGCTGTCCTGCCGCGACACCAGCCGCCACACCATCCAGCCGGCGCAGTTGCGCTCGCGCGTCAGCGTGTCGAGCCACATCGCGTAAGCCTGGGCAAAGTTCTGATTGGAGCGGGCATAGCCGAACTCCTCCAGAAGCACCGGCTTTCCGGCGCGAACTGCCAACCGGCAGAACTCGGTGATCAAGCTGTCGAACTGCTGGACGGTGAGCTTGTAGTAGAGCGGGTAGCCGTGCCAGGTCCCGAAATCGAGAGTCGGGATCGTCAGATCCGATAGCTTCGACTCGACGTTAGCGTGCCCTGAGGTGACGAGATGGTTGGGATCGAGCGACTTCACGTAGGCCGTCATTTCGGTGGTCCAAGCCAATCGTAAGGCCTCCGGCTGCGCATTGCCTTCGTTCATTAGCTCCCAGGCCATGATGGTCGGATCATCCCGGTAGGCGAGCCCGGTGAGCGGGTTGACTCGCTGCACGACGTGGCTGACCCAGGTCCTGTAGTCGCGCTTCGTGCGCGGATCCTGGAAGAAAAACTCCGACTTCTCTTTGCTGAGGTCGGTGTTGTACTGGCTCTGCACGCCTGGGGCGTCCCGGCTCCCATACCAGGCCCGCATCTGCTGGGCGCCGCCTGTGAAGGCCCAGAAATCCAGGACGGCGATGATCAGCCTCAGGCGTCGCTTGCCGGCCTCGGCGATGAGGAAATCAACCTTCTGCATGCCGTCGGCGCCGTCATTGACCGCCATCCTGTTTTGGCTCGGGTCCCAGTAGAGCAGGTACGTGCCCTTGACCGCGAGATTGCTGGCTTCGCCTTCAAGCCGCCAATCCCAGATCGTAGGCTTGCTTCCGTCGAGCGACCCGATCACCGGCTGGAGGAAGGTGCGGACCACATTGGCGCCCATCGCCACCGCGTCATCGAGAACGCGGGTGACCTCATCCGGCGACCCGTAGGTCAGATAGTGGTTGTTTACGCCGGTCACGAAGAACGGCCTGCCGTCCAAGGTGAAGTTCGTTCCGGAAGTCTTGATGAAGGACGTTGCCGACGGATCATCCGCGGCGCTCACGACTGCCGGAACGGACAGCAACGCGCACACCAGCACCCGCAGTCCGGCGTTGCGCAGCCTATTTTTCACTCGTTGCCAGCCGACAATCACCCGGGCATGTGGCTCTCGCCGGGCGCCGAGTGCAACAGCCCCGAAGGATTACCTCCTCTGACCTCGCACAGCCCGGGCGTCGTTCGGGCATAGTGGTGCTTGGCCGATTCCGGTCGCTCGAGTATAGACCCGTGCTGTCAGACATCGCTCCCAACCAAGAGTTCGGCTCCTCGTATTGGCGAGTCCCCGCGGTAGTAATAGGTGGGAAGTATTCTCGCGCTGTGGCACGCGCCATCGCTTTCCATCTACCTCCCTGGCCCGCAGGCCCGCGGCGGAGTCTTGGTAAGGCGGATCGCCGCAGGCGGTTCTCGTCAAGCTGTGAGCCGGCGTCCTTTTGAAATCCGCGGTCAGAACAACAATGCGCATTTGCCTGAGTCTCGATCCATCGCGGCTACTTCGGTGGCACCTCTGGCTGGCAGAAGCGCTTGCTGAAGTGCCCGGCAACGAGGTCTCCTGCGCTTTGGCGGCCGGTCGCCGCCCGCTGCCGTTGACCTGCCGTCTGCTGCTCGAACTCGAACGACTGGTCTATGGCTTTCGCGGGAACGGCGCCACTGACTCCGTCGAGGCGGCGCTGCGGTCCCTGCCGCCGCCTCCGTCCGACCAAGTGGACGTGGTGATCGATTTGAGCGGAGAGGAGACGCGCCCGGCGGGGCTGCGCGTGCTGACGCCGCTCTTCAACGGCGTACCCGGCGAGATCGGCGTCATGGCGGCCGTGGCGAATGATCAGGACCTTCTCGTCGACCTGCACGACACGGCGCGCCCGTTGCGGCCGTGGATGGCCCGTCCGGCCAGTGTAGACCGTGGAGTGTTCTCAGCGAGTCTCGACAGCGTCCTCTCCTGCGCTGTGCTGCTGATCCTCAAAGTCTTGCGCGAGGAAACCGGTTCAGCTGCGTCCGGTGTCCCCGGTTCACGGACGGCCGTGCCTTCGCTTGGCGCATTTTCGGCCCTTGCAAGGGCGACCGGCACGGTTGCATCGAAGGCGATCGGGCTTTTGGACGTCCTGGCGAGGGGCGGCAGGATGTGGGGGATTGGCTGGCGCTTCGATGAATCGGCGAGCCTGCTCGACAAAGGCGAAGCGACCTTCCGGGTGCTCACCGGAAATGCCGACAGCTATCTTGCCGACCCGTTCCCGTTCCGGCACCAGGGGCAGGATTTCATCTTTGTCGAACAGTACCTCTACTCGAAGAACCGGGGGTGCATTGCGGCCGTGACAGTGAACCGGGACGGGACCGCCGGCGCATCCCGGATCGTCGTGGAGGAACCGCATCACCTCTCGTACCCGTTCCTGTTCGAGCAGGATGGGCAGATCTGGATGATCCCCGAATCGGGGGCGGCCAGGAATGTCAGCCTCTACCGGGCAGTGGAATTCCCTTACCGGTGGACGCGGGAGGCCTGCCTCATGGAAGGCATTGAGGGCTACGATACCACGCCGCTCTGCCATGCGGGCGGCTTTTGGTTTTTCGTCAGCCCAAGGCTGTGGAGGTCCACGTCCTGGGATGCCCTCAGCCTCTACCGTGCCGAGAGCCTGACCGGGTCTTGGATGCCCCATGCCGCCAACCCCGTCCTGCTCGATGCCAGGCTCAGCCGCCCCGCA
Source organism: Mesorhizobium sp. M6A.T.Cr.TU.016.01.1.1 (assembly GCF_003952585.1). NCBI lineage: Bacteria > Pseudomonadati > Pseudomonadota > Alphaproteobacteria > Hyphomicrobiales > Phyllobacteriaceae > Mesorhizobium > Mesorhizobium sp. M6A.T.Cr.TU.016.01.1.1. The sequence continues at coordinate 114,708 of NZ_CP034452.1, read as the reverse complement.
GGCGCCGTCATCCGACACGGCGGACGCACGCTACGCCCGGTCCAAGACTGCGCGCGCGGTTATGGCGGCGCGGTGACGTTCTGCCAGATCGATGCGCTCGGCGTGTCGGAGTTTGCCCAGACCCCGGTCGGTCGCATTTGGTCCGGAGCGTTGGGGTGTCACACCTACAATCGCCGGTCTGGCCTGGAGGTGATCGACCTGTTCGGGCATATCCGGGGTTTGCGAGAGGTCACGACCTCCTATCGTTTGCTGGTACCCGACGCGCCGGTCTCGGGACCGCGTGGGGTCTCGGGACCGCGTGGGCAGTCCCTCTCTTGGCCGGTCTCGTCCGGCTAGCTACCCGTAGCCAGGCGGTCGAGCGCAAGGTACCCCGCCTGCGAAGGGCCGGGCGCGCTCGACCCTTCTCGGGCACAGAATAAGCTCGGAAATCACGGCCGAGTGAAGGAGCGAGCCCACCTGCACATCGCAGCTTCTGGCCAGTGGCAATGTCAGCGTTGCGCTGGACGTTCATTTCTTCGCCCCGACGGCTCGCTCAGTAGAAATTGTCGCTTGTGAGCTAGTGCCGGCCGCGGGTCGATGGATGTCCTCGCTGGCGTTGAAGGTGGCCCCAGAGGTCTAAACGGGTTTGGCAACGCTGCCAACACAGCTGCTGAAGATGATCGGTGCCGCTGCCGTGCTATCCGCGCTGGTGGTATGGGCTGGAAATAACCTGAAGGGATACCCCAAGAGAGCTAATCATCTATTGTCTTTTCCTAACCATCCATCGTCCTTCCATTTAAGATATGCATCAGTAATGCTCGCATAACAAACTAAGATTAGGGGGCTGCAAGCGTACCGATCTTCATCTCATCTTCATTTTATTATGGCCGGGAGTCCGCATATGGTTGGATCAAGCACATCCGTGGATGTGGCGGTCATTGGATCTGGCCCCCACGGCTTGTCGCTGGCCGCGCATTTGCGTGCGCGCGATGCGGAGCACCGGACGTATCACCCGGCCCATCATCTCGCCCGATACCTATCGGCAGTCCTGGCGCGCTTCCAGCCCGCCCCCTGGGTCCCATCGTACGACCTCAAAGCGCTGCCATGAACGCCCGTCTTTCCAGCATTGTCGCCCCCATCGGTGCCGCATCGCCGCCTGACCCGATCGATTTCGCGCTGCGGCGATCGTTGACTCTGCCTCGAGTCAGCTTCGTCGTCCCGACGCTCAATGAAGCCGAGAACCTCCCTTGGCTTCTGCCGCGCATCCCCAACTGGGCGCATGAGATCATTATCGTGGATGGTCGTTCGACCGACGACACGGTCGCGGTCGCGCGCCGCCTGCGCGAGGACGTGAAGGTTGTCATGGAGCCCCGTCGGGGCAAGGGCGCTGCACTGCAAGCGGGATTCCTGGCCGCCACAGGCGACATCATCGTCATGCTGGACGCCGACGGCTCCATGGTCCCGGAGGAGGCGATCGTCTTTGTAAGTGCGCTGATGGCCGGCGCGGATCTCGTCAAGGGTTCACGTTTTATCCAGGGCGCCGGCACCGACGATATGTCCCTGGTCCGGATGTTCGGCAACAGGGGGCTGACCCTTTTCGTGCGGCTGCTCTATGGCGGTTGGTACTCCGATCTATGCTACGGATACATAGCCTTCTGGACCAAACACGTCGCCACGCTGGACTGCGATTGCGATGGGTTCGAGATCGAGACGCTCATCAACGTGCGGGCCTTGAAGAACCACCTCAATATCGTAGAGGTGGCGAGCTTCGAGGCTCAGCGCATCAGCGGTGTGAGCCATCTGCGCGCCATGCCGGACGGCTGGCGCGTCCTCAAAACCATCCTGCGCGAGAGGATACACCAACAGCGCAGGCGGAGCGCGACAGCCTGTGTTGTCGGTGGACAGACCTGATGCGAATCCTGATGGTTGCCGCCCGCTGCTACCCCCTCATAGGCGGCATCGAAACTCACATCCAGGAAGTCGGCCCCCGCTTGGTAACGCTGGGCCACGCCGTCGACGTGCTCACCACCGATCCCTCGGGGGAGTTGCCGGTTGAGGAGGAGGTGCGCGGCATGCGCGTCCGGCGCGTGCGGGCCTGGCCGAGGGAGCTGGACCTCTATTTTGCGCCCCGCATTTATACCGCGATCCGGCGCGGGACTTGGGATCTGATCCATTTCCAAGGTTACAACACCTTCGTGGCGCCGATCGGACTGTTCGCGGCCGTGCGCGGGGACCTGCCGTTCATCCTGACCTTCCATAGCGGCGGGCATTCCTCCCGGCTGCGCAACACCGTGCGCGGCACGCAGCACGCGCTGCTCCGGCCTCTGGTGGCCCAGGCCGCGCGGCTGATTGGCGTCTCCGAATTCGAAGCCAGCTTCTTCAGCGGGAGGATGGGCGTGCCACGGGAGCGGTTTGTCGTTATCCCGAACGGCGCCGCGATGCCAGCTCCGAGCCCCGGCATCAAGGTCGATCCGCACCTGATCGTCTCGGGCGGCAGGCTGGAGCGCTACAAGGGCCATCACCGGGTGATTGGGGCCTTGCCCGAACTGATCCGCAGGGTGCCAGACGCGCGACTGCACGTCGTCGGTACAGGCCCGTATGAGAGAGAGTTGCGGCGCCTCGTCGCGATGCTAGGCCTCGAGAAGCGGGTCACCATTGCGGGTATCCCCGGATCCGAGCGGCAGAAAATGGCAGACCTTCTGGCGAGGGCTGCGCTGTTCGTGCTGTTCAGCGACTACGAAGCCCATCCGATCGCCGTAATGGAAGCCCTGTCGCTGCGCCGTCCGGTCCTTGTCAGCGACACGTCCGGTCTGCGGGAGCTGGCCGCCAAGGGCCTGTGCCGGGCGATTCCGCCCAACGCCGGTCCGAAAGAGTTGGCCGCCGCCATGGCCGACGAGCTAAAGGCCCATCGGGAGGTCCCGGATTTGGCGCTACCGGACTGGGATGCCTGCGCTCAAGTGCTGAGCGACGTTTATTGTGATGTCCTGAGCAGCCGATCCGTGGTCCGCTTGCCCCCCGGCGGCGTGATGTCGTGGCCTCCTGCGACGGGGGTATGAGGCTGATGATGCCGGCTCATTTCACCGCGGGAACCAGGATCAACCCGCTCCGGGCCGGGATACGATTCGTCTCGGCCGTTATCGGCCCCGACCTTCGCGACGGCGGCGCCGATGCCCCGTCGCAACGCGCCAATTCCGGGTGGATCGCGGTTCTATGCCTGACGATCGCCACGGCTCTACTCCTGGTCGTGGCCGGGCACGCGGCCGGGCGCCGGGGCTATGACGTGGCGCCGCTGCTCTTCTGGTCCGGTGTCGTCCTCCTGGTCGTTCCGACCAGCCTTCGCATCACCTGGCCGATGGTAGCCCGGGGTGAGCGCTTGTTCCTCCTGTTTCTGCTTGCCGAAGCCCTGTTCTACTACAAGACGGTCTATTCCCCGACGAGCTTCATCAATCACGACGAGTTCTTGCACTGGATCGCAGCCGACGATCTTATGACGGCCCGCCGGCTATTTCTGTCCAACCCGCTTTTCCCAATCGGGCCAACGTATCCCGCCCTGGAAATCCTGACGACGGCGATCGTCAATCTGACGGGCTTGCCATTGTTTGCGGCGGGGACTCTATTGTTGGCCGTCCTCAGGGGCACGTTCATCGGTGCCCTGTTTCTGTTCTTCGAAAGCATCACCGGATCGCCGCGCATCTCGGCCATCGCCTGCCTGGCCTATATGGGCTGCTCAACCTTCGTCCTGTTCGAGTCGATGTTCTCCTACGAGAGCCTCGGCATCGTGCTGTGCGTGCTGGCCTTCGCGGTCGAAGCAGCGTCCAAGGATCTCGTCGGGCGACCGAGACTGAAGGCGCTCGGGCTGATTGCCTTGCTGTTGGCGAGCCTCGCGGTCACGCACCACCTCTCGGCCACTTTCACCGCCACCTACTTCGGAGCGCTGGCGGCCCTCGAGGCTTTGCGCCGGCAGGGGCCCTTGCGGATTGGGGCCAGGACCGCCGCGGGCTTCACGGCGCTTCTGGCTATAGCCCTGCCGTCCCTTTGGGTGCAGGCCCGTGGCATCCCTCTCACAGGCTATCTCGGCCCGATGGTCGAATCCGGCTTCGACACATTGCTCGGGAAGATCCTGGGCGCGCCCACTCCACGGTCGGAGTACCCCGGAGCGCCGGACAAGGCCCTCTACATGCGGCTGACCACCTTGCTGGCGATCCTGCTGTTGGCACTCGGCCTGGCAACGGGATTCTTTCGGTCGCTGGCCATGGCAGCGCCGAGTGGTGCGCGGTCGGGTTGGCGTCCGATCCGGGACATTCTCAAACGCCGCTGGCGCGACAGCCGCCTCGTGCTCCTCGCCTTGCTGGCTTTCGGGCTCCCAGTCTCGGTGGCCTTCCGACTGACCATCGCCGGATGGGAAATCGGCAACCGCATGGGAACGTTCGTGTTCATCGCCGTCGGGCTGGTCGTCGCGGTGAGCATCGTCCACTTCTGGCAGGGCCGCACGCCACGCGGGTGGCGCCGCATCGCACCGGCCGTCGCTCTGGCGGTCATCGTCCTGGGCGGCGTCGCGAGCTCTACGATTAATCCGATCCATGGGCGCTACAGGGTGGCGGCAGATCAGGCATCAATCGAGCCCATGGGGATCGAAACGGCACGCTGGGCCAAGGAATGGCTCGGTGCCGGCAACCGCTTCACCTCCGACCGCATCAACCGCCTTCTGCTTGCGAGCTACGGCCGGCAGGACGTGAGGGTCAGGATCATCGAAGGCGTCTATTCCGCGCGCATATTCGAGGCCGAGACATTGGGGCCCGACGAGTTTTGGGCCTTGGCGCGAAGCGACATCGATTTCCTGATGATTGACCTACGCCTGACGACGGCTCCCCCGGTGCTCGGCTTCTACTTCGAGCCGTGGCAACGGCAGGGAACGCCGCTCTCGGGCGCAGAGCTGCTCAAGTTCAATGACATCAAGGGCGTCACCCGCATCTACGACAACGGCTGGATCGTCATCTATGACGTGAGAGGATTGCATGAGAATTTGTAGCAAGCTGGACCTTCTGGCCGCGTGCCTGTGGGCGGGGGCCGCGGTGGCGGCTGTTGCGGTCAGCGACAGCTTGCTCATCCGTACTGCCCTGGGCGCGCCCATGGTGTTCCTCGTCTCGGGCCACACGGTGCTGCGGGCCATTGGCGTGAGGACCGGCTCCGCGTTGCAACACTTCGTCTACGCGGTCGGAGCAAGCCTCGCCGCCGGCATCGCCGGGGGATTTGCCCTGAACGCCGCGGGCTCCCTTACGCCGCTCGGCTGGGCGCTGTGGTTCTGGGCCGTGACGGCCGCCGCGGCACTGGTGGCCGCCGGCCGCCGCGACACTCCCGATCTGCCAGCCTGGCCGGCTCCGGCGCGGGTCCGGCTCTGGCAGGGGGCCGCGTTCATGCTAGCGCTGCTTGTGGCGACCGGAGCCTATGCGCTGGCCGTCCGGGACGAAGCGGCCTACCGGGAATTCAAATACACCGCGTTCTGGTTGTTGCCGTCGGCAAGTGGCGAGTCCGGCCGGATCACCGTCGGCATCAGGAGCGCCGAGACTCAACCTCAGCTGTTCGACCTGGAAATCACCCTCGACGGGCAACCGTTCGCCATCTTCCGATCGCTCACCATCGCGCCGGGCGAGACCTGGGCGCGGGAGATCCCGGTGCCCGTCTTGGCCACCCCGCAGAAGGCAGATGCCCGGCTCTATCGGCCGGAAGACAACCGACTCTATCGCAGCGTTTCGACGCTGGTGCCGCACATCTGAAACGGAGCCCGACCATGCGCATCCTGCTACTGTCGCAGTTCTATCCTCCGGTGATCGGGGGAGAGGAGCGGCACGTCCGCAACCTCGGCGCGGCGTTGGCGCAGCGGGGCCATCACGTGAGCGTCGGCACCTTTATGCATCCCGGATCGCCCGAAACCGAGCTGGACGGCGCGGTCCGCGTGCACCGCCTGCGCGGCACGCTCCAGCGTCTGTCGGGCCTCCACAGCGATCCCGAGCGCCGCCACGCACCACCCTTCCCGGATCCCGAACTGGTGCTAGCCCTGAGGCGGCTGGTCGCCCAGGAGAGGCCGGACATCGTCCACGCCCATAACTGGATCTACGCGTCCTTCCTGCCGCTCAAAGTTCTGAGTGGGGCACGCCTCGTGGTTACGCTCCACGATTACGGCCTTGTCTGCGCCAAGAAGAACTTCATGCACTTGGGCACCCATCTCTGCGGTGGCCCAGCACTGGCGAAGTGCCTGCCCTGCGCTGCCGGGCATTACGGGGCCGTGAAGGCAGCCGTGACCACGTTTGGCAACTGGGGGTCGAGCTTCGCCGCCCGGCGTGTGGTGGACCGTTTCATCGCGGTGAGCCACGCGGTGGCGCGTCACAACGGCCTGACCCAAGGCCGCGCCCCCTACGAGGTCATCACCAATTTCGTGCCCGACGATGTCGAGGTGCTTGGCCCGGAAGATCCCTGCCTGCGGGAGCTACCCGGGGATGGATTCATCCTGTTCGTCGGCGATATGATGCGCCTCAAGGGCATTGACGCTCTCCTGCAAGCCTATGCCGACCTCGAGCGCGCGCCTCCGCTGGTCCTGATCGGGCGCCCGCTCGCCGATACACCGACTGAGTTTCCGCCGAACGTCCATGTGTTCACCATGTGGCCTCATTCCGCCGTCATGCACGCATGGCGGCGCTCACTGTTCGGCGTGGCGCCATCGGTCGGGCTGGAACCCTGTGCGACCGTCATCATGGAAGCGATGGCGTCCGGCAAGGCCGTCGTCGCAACCGACGTCGGAGGCATGCCCGATATGATCGATCACGGCGAAACGGGGCTTCTCGTGCCGCCCGGTGATGCGTCAGCCTTGGCCCACGCGATGCAGACACTTCTGGAGGACCGCGCCTTGCTTGCCCGCCTGGAGGCGACAAGCCTCGCCAGGGTTGGGCGCCTCAAGGCCGGAGCGGTCGTGACCCGGATCGAGCAGGTCTACCGGGACGTCCTGCGCCCAACCGCCAGCAGGTCCGCGGTGCCGGCGCACCAAGGTTCGGGAGAGCCATCATGCCGGTAGGCCTCGTCGGGACGGCCACTATTCGCGCCCGACGAGAGCTTCGAAAGAGCGCCGCGCTCGTTCTGAATTCCGGCGCTCTGGCGATCGGAACGATTGCAGCGGCCGGTCTTGGGTTTGTCTATTGGTGGCTCGCCGCCCGGCTGTTTCCGCCGGAGGTGATCGGCAAGGCCTCCGCCCTCCTGTCCGTGATGGGCCTCGTCGGTCTGCTGGGGGAGGCCGGGCTGGGGACCTTGCTGATGGGGGAGATCGTCCGGCATCCCGGCAAGGAGCGCTGCCTCGTGGCCGCAGCAGCGTCCGTCGGGGTGGCGCTGACGGTCGGCCTGGCCTTGTTGTTTGTCTTCGAGGAGGCGCACCTCAATAGCTCGACCGGGCTGATCGGCGGCTGGTTCGTGGGCGCTGCGTTCGTCCTCGGCTGCGGCCTGACTGGTCTCAGCATGGTGGGCGATCAGGCGCTCGTCGGCCACTTGCGGAGCAGCGGCAAGATGATCCGGCAGGTGCTGTTCTCCGTGGTCAAGCTGATGCTGATCGCCGCCCTCGCGGCTGCCGGCTACGCCTCCAATGCCGCGATTCTTCTGTCGTGGGTGGCCGCGCTGCCGGCGTCCTGGATCGGCTTTGATCTCCTGACCCGGGGCGGTGCGCGTCGCCTCGTTGGGCGCCCCGATTTCCGGCTGCTCCATACGCTTCGGCGCAAGGTATTCGGTCACTACGCGCTCGATGTGGCCGCACAGGCCCCGGGCGTCATCATGCCCTACCTTGTGCTGGTTCTCCTGTCGCCGACCACCAATGCCGCCTTCGTGCCGTTGTGGATGCTGGTCTCCATGGCCTCATTGATTCCCGCAGCCATGGCCACGGTGCTGTTCCCCGTGGTCAGAGCAAGCCCGAAACAATCCAGGCACGATATCCTTTTGTCGCTGACGGCGTCATTGCTCTTCTCACTGGTCTGCGCCGCCTTCATCTTCACCTATTCGCAGGAGATCCTTGCGGTCTTCAATCCCGTCTATCCTGAGATCGCCGGTTCGAGCCTGCGCTTCCTCGGCTTCAGCCTGTTGGGATCAACGCTCAAATTTCATGCCTGTACGCTGGCGCGGTTGCGCGACAGGATGCGCAAGGCATCTCGCTGGTTCGCGCTTGGCGGATTGCTGGAGCTGTGCTTCGTGGTCGCGGGGGCGAAGCTTGATGGACTTCAAGGCCTGGTCCTAGGCTGGACGCTCGCCGTCAGCATCGAGGGTGCATGTGCGGCCCTGATTTTGGCCTTCGCGATGAAACTGGATTCTGCCGCCGGCCCCGCGCACGAACGACCGACCGCGTCGCCGCTCCAGACTTGAGGAGACACCGATCATGGCGCTGGGTTATCGACCGCAATTAGATGGCCTGCGGGCCATCGCGGCCGGACTCGTCGGCGTCGAGCACTTCGGCGGGCCGCGGGTCAGAACGCACTTCCCCATCGGGGCGGGAGCGCTGGGGGTCCAACTGTTCTTCGTCCTGAGTGGCTTCCTGATCACGCGCAACTTGCTGTTCAGACTGGAGCAAGCCCCTGCGGGCGAAGTCATCCGCAGGTTCTTCCCTATAATTCGATCGGCGACCCGGACAAGGCACGCTAGCTCTTGGGATTTCAACCAGAACATCTCTAGCAGCAGACTGGCTAAAACCTTTGTTACATAGGCACACCCAATGACGACGGCGAATATTGCTCTGCAAATCTTCACCGATATGGACGCGGTGGAAGCTCAGTGGAGAACATTAGAGCAGCATGCGGATTGTACCGTATTCCAATTGTTTGATTGGCAGATGGAATGGTATCGCCACATCGGCTCCAGAGAGAAACTGATTCCGGTGATCGTGCTGGGTCTCGACGATACGGGCGCGGCGATTTTTATTCTGCCATTGGCGATCGAACGCCATGGTCTGATCCGCCGGCTTGTCTGGTTTGGATCGGAATTGTGCGATTATAATTCGCCCATTCTGGCGATAAACTTTAGCGATCACGTGAAACCTGGGCAATTCGGCCGCCTGTGGAAAGACATAATTCGGGCGATTCAAAACTATCCTCAACTTCGTTTCGACGCTGTTGAACTTTACAATATGCCTAGTGTTGTCGGCTCTCAACCTAATCCCTTTCTCGACTTGCCAGTCTTGCTGGCTAATTGCGCCGGACATGTCGCAACCCTCCCGGAAGCGAACTGGGATCGGTTTTATGCGTCAAAGTTTTCGAATTCGACGCTGCATACCCACCGGCGCAAGGCCAAAAACCTCGCCAAGCAAGGTGGCGGGGCGGTTCGCTTTGTAGACGTGCAAGATCAGGCCGAGATCGAGTGCACCATTGCAAAGCTGATCGAACAAAAACGGAGCAGCTATGCCCGAATGGGTGTTCATGATATGTTCGAACGTCCGGGTTTTCGCGAATTTTATTTGGCGATTGTCGCCAATCCTCGGTTGCGCGAGGTCATCCATGTCACGCGGCTGGATTTGGATGGGATTCCGGTGGCGACGGGTCTGGGTCTCCAGTTAAATTCCAGTTATTCACTGGTGATGTCGAGTTATCAGGAGGAGTTCGCCAAATACAGTCCCGGGCGTCAGCATATTCAGGAAATTATGCAATATGCCATTGGCCAAAAGATGCAGAAATTCGATTTTACGATCGGCGACGAGCCTTATAAGCTCTCATGGTCCGATATAAATTCGCTTTTGTTTTTCCATTTTGATAGCAGAACTTTGCGCGGTCGTATTGTCATTGCGATGAAAATGGCAATCAATTATGTGGATACATGGTATAATCAAACGCCGTTATTAAAGCCACCGCTGCGGCAGGTTCTTCGTAAGACGAGACGATCCTTGCATCGCATGTTTCTCTGACCGGGCGATCACGAGTTTTTGATCTCGGCGCGGGATGCAATCATCGAGCTTCGCGAAAGAGTATAGTATAATGCGATTACTTTGTGGGAGACGATGATGTATAGCGCAGATATTGGGATTGTCGGCGGCGGTCTGGAGGGTTCTATCGCCGCCGCGACGCTCGGGCGAGCCGGATTCTCGGTCGTCCTGATCGACGCGCATCATCCCTGTCCGGAGGATTTTCGCTGCGAGAAAATTGGGATTGTTGCCGCGTCAACGCTGTTTACCGAACTGTGGATTGCGCGGTTTGGTCGGGTGATAAACAAGCGCCCCTGGTTTGGTTTTGCAGCAAAAGACGGAGTCTTGAATTTTCTTCGACACCGTTTGGTTCGCCGTCACGATCGTGCTGTCAATGAAGTGGTGGGCGAAGGAGCGGGAATTGAATAATATTGATGTAGCGGTCCTCGGGGGTGGTACCGCCGGCTCGTTAGCCGCTGCGATGCTTGGCCGGATGGAGATTTCGACCATCCTTGTTGATATCCATCAAGTCTATCCAGGGGAGTTTCGCTGCGAAAAACTCGATGACGATCAAGTCGACTTGCTCAAAAAAACCGGGCTGGCGGATGCCGTATTGGCGGCTGCGACACCGATGACTGAGATATGGGTGGCCCGTCACGGTTATGTCATCGGTAAAAAGCATGGGAAACACGGCGAGCCCTGCGAATATGGGGTGGCTTATCAGGATTTGGTAAATGTTATTCGCCGCCAGATTCCAGATAGTGTCCAATTCATCTGCGCCAAAGTGACCAAAATAACGACGAGTTCCGACCGGCAGGAAATTACCCTGTCAAATGGTGACACATGGTCGACCCGATTGATTGTGGTGGCGACCGGCTTAAACAATGTCGTCCGGGGTGCGATCACGCGATCCGAGATCAGCAAATGCCACTCGATCAGTGTTGGTTTTGATCTCACCTCTAAAGCTGGTTTCAAATTTCAAGCTTTAACGTATTTTGCGGAAAAGCCAGGGCCTATGGGTTACGTGAGCATGTTTCCGATTGGTTCAAGAATGCGCGCCAATGTGTTCGTCTACCATGGTGATATACGCCATCCGTGGTGTCAGGAAGTGCGCACATCGCCGTTATCTGCATTGTATGCGGCAATGCCCCGATTGAAGCGTCTCCTCGGTGATGCTGTCGTGTCAAGCGATATTCAAATTCGACCCGTTGATCTTTACGCCGCGCAGAATCACGAACAGCAACCCGGTCTGGTATTGGCCGGTGACAGTTTTGCTACCAGCGATCCGGCGGCGGGTACCGGTCTCAATAAAGTGCTAACCGATGTTGATCGGTTATGCCATCATATTCCGACATGGTTAGCCACGCCCGGAATGGGCGTCGAGAAAATTCAGACGTACTACAGTGATCCCGTCAAAGTTGCCTGTGATGAATGGTCGCTTGCTGAAGCATCTTACAACCGATCACTGGCGTCCGATACAACGCTATTATGGCGTATTCGTCGGATGGGCAGGATTGGTCTCGACATGATGGGAATCTCGATCCCACAACTTCGCTTGGCGGCAAGCGGAGTTCGTTGGGGAGCAGGCTGAACTTGGCGGTATCGACAGCGTTGTTGGTCTTCATGCCGCGTCTGCCGCCTGCGCGGGCCGAAGCCGCTTCGTCGCGGCGAAGGCCCGTCAGGCTGGCGCCGATCAGGGCTTTCGACGTTTCCAAGACCAGGCTTAGAAAGTAGTGACCGCATCAACTGGTACGCATCACTGGCAGAAGCCATTCTGGCAGGAGACAAGCAGCCACATCAATTCGGATCGATCCTCTCCTCCCTCACCACGCGGGCAGGGTCGACGTCGCTTGGGTTGCACGCGGCAGGCAAGCTCTCGCAGGTCGGCGACAAGGTCGGGACCGACGAATCGGCCGGTTCTCTTGGCTCGCTTTCGCCCACGATGATGTTGACGAGGTCGCCTGGCTGCAACAGGGTCATCCCAACGGTCTCGATGCTGACCGGCCCGGCTGCCGATTGCCGCACGATTTGATAAATTACGCTGTTTGCGTCCTTCGCAAATTGGGCGCGGGTCACCGGCAACGTGTAAAGGATGCCTTCGCTGGCGTTCAACTCGCGCACATTGGCCGCGATCTGGCTCTCCGCGGTCTCGATCTCGACCTCCAGATCGTTCCTGAGGTCGGCCCGGGTCCGCAACACCTCAGACTCTAACCAAGCGAGGCGCTGGTTGGCGCTCGCGTACTGGTTAAGGGCGTCCTGCCGACGCTGTTCCGCGTCGGACAACTCACTCTGGATCTGAGCCATCACCGTCATGCTGAGAACTTTGCGGTCCACGAGCGTGCGCATGCTGTTGACGCGCTCCTGGCGCAGCTTGACCAATTCGTCGAGCGACTCCATGCGCCTATAAGCGACAACATCCTGCCTGGCCGCCTCCAGCGCCCGCAGGCTCGCGCGCTCGCGATCCTTGCGGGCCGTGGCGACGGCCTTGCGCCGGTCGCTCTGCTCGTTGACGAGGTTAGCAGCTTCGGTCGCGCCGGCCAGCTCCAGCAACTGGCGCGGGATAGTGGGTGCCGTGCCGTCGCGCTCGGCCTTCAGCACCGCCGCGCGCGCGAGCAACTTCAACATCGCATCGATCGCCGCGCTCCGCTTCTGGGTCTCACGCACGGTTTCGATCTTCTGCCACGGTTCGCTCTCGGCCCGGTCGAGTCCGCCGGCCAGCGCGATCGCATGCAGGATCGTCATGCCGGCCGCATACTTGAACGAGCCTGGATTCTTGACCGGCCCCAGCACGTAAATGGGTGGGCGCTCCAGCGGCAGGATGTTCACCAGTCCCTCGCGGCCCAGCAGTTGATTGAAGGTTTCCACCAGGTCGGCCTGTACCTGTTGCGTCGACCGGTTGGCGACCGGAATGGAGCCAAGCAAGGGCACGGAAATCGTGCCGTCCTCTTGGATAATATATTCGCCGCTCAGTTCCGGACGCTGCAGGATGCCGTGCAAGGCAGAGGACGCGCGCCCCCACTTGTCTTCCTCGACGTCGACGCGCTCGTAGAACGTGACCTTGAGGCGGTCGCCGATGCCAAACAGGGCTCCGGTTGGCACGCCTGGCGCATTGCTGAGGGTTTTGGAGCCCTCGGCACTGGTGGGGACGGCAGGGACGACGCTCCGCTCGACCAACGCCGCGGCGGACGCATCCGGTCCCGTGCTGAGAGTTTTGGGGGGCTCGGCACTGGTGGGGACCGCAGGGACGGCGCTCTGTTCGACCGGCGCCGCCGCAGCCGGTCCCGACACGATCGCGCGAGAGGGTTCGGCCGTGGCTTGGACCGGTTGTCCTTGCCAGCTATCGATAGCAGCAGACACCTTCTGCACCACGGCTCCGGAGGCATCCTCGACCTTCTGCATCACGGCTCCGGAGGCATCCTCGACCTTCTGCACCACGGCTCCGGAGACATCCGCGGCCTTGTGCACCACGGCGCCGGAGACATCCTCGGCCTTCTGCATCACGGCTCCGGAGATATCCTCGATCTTCTGCATCACGGGTCCGGAAACAACCTCGACGGCCGGCCAGTTTCCGATCGCGGCCCCTCCCAGGGCGGCGACCCCGCAGAGCCCAAAGGCAAGCAGGATGGCCTTCATTCCCCTGCGGCGAGCCGCCCGTGACGAAGGAGCGACGGGGTCGGAATTGTATTTTGTATCCATGGCCATGGCGCGTGGCTTTCAATGGCGGCCATCCCGTCCCGAACTGGTCAAGCACGGGTCGACGGGCACGGCTCTGCCTTATCGTGACCCTTCGCCGCCAGCGGCACAACTATCCCTTTGTGGGCACTCCTTCCGGATAAAGCGCGGCCTTCGTCCAATAGCCAGACTGCTGCGCTGCAGGAGAACTTGTTTGATGGCAAACGGGACAAAAGCGATCGAACGCAACGAAGAGGCGGAAATCTTGGTTACCGACGCAGCGCCTCGAACCGTCTGCGGCTCCGGCATGCATTCGCAGGATGGCTGGGCTGTTTCCAACTTCATCATCGAGGTGAGGTAACCATAGCGGACCTGGCCCCGCCTCATATTCCTTTCGTCAGCTCTCACGTCCTCGGCCGAAGTCCGTGCCGCTTGGACAACGCTACCGCGTCACGCACATCCCGCCGACGCAGGTACAGACGACAACGCTTGCCGCATGATTTGAGGAAAACCGATCGGAGACGGCCCGCTTCCAGTACAAACGGCGCACCTCTTTCGTTGCCACCGCCGAGGGTGATTTGAACCTGGACGTTCTTGATCGCGGAGCCTCGTATCAGGGTGAGGCTTGGCAAGTGAAGGCACCAGCCCGAATGCCGATATATCAAGGCAGGGAAGCGGGTCTCATTGAATGAATATTATCGAGAGAGTGGTACCCCTTTTGTGCTTTAAGCAGATCTTGCGGATGGTGAGACGGTTGAGTTGCTATCTTTTCGTTCCCTGACGGGCCATTGCCAGACGCGGCAGTAAGCATGCCATGGTTCATCGCCCAAACTGCAGCCTGTGTACGGTTGCGGACCCGGATCTTTCGGAGGATGGCCTTGACGTGTACCTTCACCGTAGCTTCGGCAATGTTGATCTCGCGCGCGATGGCTTTGTTAGACTCCCCTTCGATTAAGCGACGTAGAATACAGTTTTCCCGATCTGACAAAATTGATAGTTCTTGATCCTCATGCTCCACTTTAACAACCGCATTTGTTAACTCATCAGCTACCGCGTCAGGTTTCAGATCATGCCTTATATCTTGAATAGCCGTTGAAGTTTCGGCAGGTAACACCGTCTGCCCTAGCATAACCAATTCGAGAGCTTTGATGAAGGTGTCGTAAGCAGCGACTTTTATCAAATACCCGTCTGCCCCCGCACGAAAAGCTGAAACTATATCGGTCGATCGACAGTGATCGGCTAGCGCGACGACATGGCTGGTCGGATAAATCGCTTTGAATTCTGCAATTTGTGCGAATTCAGCATCCGCATCAGTACCGCCGACATCTATGATGAGCAAGATGGACCGGTGCTGGGCTAGCGGCTTCTGCAGAAGATCGTGAACACAAGCCGCAGAGAAAAGGACACGAAACTTTGCCGCTTCCAGGATTCGACTAAGGCCTTCTCGGAGTAACTCGCTCGGCCCGACAAGTACTGTTATAAAAGATTGTCTTGTCATCATTGCCTCTCGCTCCGGCGCGATTGAGGTACACGCGTCGAGTAGGGCACTCCACGCGCCAACCGCACTCGATGCCCCCGGTTTGAGTCTCTTGCAGTTCCTCACTCCCTCCTTGGCGAGAATAGGTTGGGCAGTGTAAGATCTATTTATAAGCAGTCTCTAACATAGGTTGCTTTTTCGGTAAATTTTGCCGGCAACGGACGCCAAACTGGAACCCAAGGGCGCGGCAATCTGCCTGAAGACGCAGGGATGGGACGGCTTAGCCATCTCAAGCCGCTGGTAGTCGAACGACGATCGGGATGGTGCCTGCGGCGATTGCAGCGATAGGCGAGGATTCCTGAAGGCGGTGGTTGGCATGGTCAGGTCGCAGCGCTTTGATATCGTTGCCCAACGCTTTAGGTGAGAACACCCGATAGATCTGCCGCAGTGTGTGAGCCACTTGCACTTATTCTGCGGCACGCTCTCGCCGCGCGATAGGCCGTGTCGCCGTCGGTCATGATGGTCGGGCCTTTTGCATATTGCTCAACACGGACGAGGTTAAGTTCCGCTCGGCCCGTCCTTCACCGCACGCCGGATGCGGATACCCTGTGGTCGAGATATATCACCGCCCCGCCAGGCCGCGCACGACCAGTCGTCCGGAAACATTTGGCTGGAACTGGTCCAGCAACGGCGGAGGGTCGTCTTCCAGCGGAAAACTTGCTAATGGCCCGTGCGCTGCCGCTCTAGGAGATAGCCGTTACCTGAGATACTCGTTGTCGAATCCGGCTATTTCGACCAGCTTCTTGCGGTTGATCACCTGTACATGGCCCGCCTTGAAAGAGACGAGATCGGCCCTGCGGAGTTCCCCCAACGTTCGGTTGACGTGAACGGTGGTCATTCCGAGAATGTCGGCCAAGTCATATTGCGTAAGGGGACACTCATATCTTCCATGGGCCGACAAGCCAACCATGGAGAGCCTCTCCTCCAACTCGAGCAGGAAATGGGCGGTGCGGCTCATCGCGGTCCGCCGCCCGGTATTCATGAGATGTTCGGCAAGGATGGCGTTCAGGCGGGCCAGGGAGCAGACGATCTTCTTCCCGAGACGGCCTTCCGACAAGATGGCCTCGACAAGTTCCTTACTGGAAATTTCATAAACAGTTAGTTCGGTTATGGACGCCAGCGATGCTAAACGTGGTCCGTCCACAGAACGGAAACCGACAATGTCCCCCGTGAGGGGAGTGTCGATGATCTGCCGTTCTCCGTCCGGTAGCCCGTGGGAAAGGATGGCCCAACCCGATTTTACGATGAATATCTCATCGTTATCGTCATCCTGGCGGCCTATCACCGAATGGGGTTTGTAGATTTTTGCGGTAACACCGAGAAAATCGTCATTCCCCCAATCGTTCTTCGACAATGTCGCCCCTATGGGATGCGAGCGCATGAACTGCCATAGTGTCTGCATGAAGAATCGCGAGGTTGCCCCTGTTTCCGCACAATAATTGCCCCCGGACGAGTTCGACAGACAGATCTCCTACCGTAGGGGCAGGCTGGCCCACTGTCCTCGTCTGTTTGAATGAGGCAAATTGCGCTTAGATCAAGGTGTTGCAAGCATCAGGCGGTTAAGGCTCCCGGCTTGTCTCGGGACACTCGCTCTTTGCTCGCTCGGCGGCGTGGCGGTTGCCGGCGCGCTCGATGCGGCCGATAATTTTCATCATGAAAACGCTGACGCCGATGCCTGAGTTCAAACGCAGCGTTCATGGCATGCCGCAAGAAAAGCGCACGCTTCTTCGCTGTGCGGTCGATGAACGAATGCGGGAAGAGGAATGCTGACGCTGACGCGTCCGGCCTGACCACTTGCCGCACTACGGGCTACGAGTTCCTGTTCGGGCTCGATCATGTGTTTATCCCCCTATCGATTTATTCCATAGGTGGATAAAGCTGAGGCGGCGCACTATCCGGCGACCGTTGCTCGATCTTGTCCTATTCCATTCGCGGTTCCATCGCCTCAGTTCTAAGGAACGGGGCGACGCGAAACGAGACTGGTCCACTCGATGAGAGGGCGGCGGGACTGAGGACGCAGCGGAAACAACGAAACAATCCGCGCTGTAGTCGCGAGGCGGTCATATCGCCAGTTGCGATATGGAGGCGCAGAGGGGCAGGCCGTAGCTCGAAGTATGGGTGTTGTCTTCGGGTCAGTTCGAGACGTCGGACCCACCGGATTGAATTTTTGCATTCTCGCGCGTCTTACCAGAACCGGTCGGACCGCTTCCTGCCCATTGAAGTCATTCGACAGCTGTCGGCGGTTGCGAGCTTTTGGCGCGCAGCAGACTAGTTTGGATGGCGCGGCCTCAGAGAGCACCATCTGCAAAATCGCGAGTGGTTAATGTGGTCTTGGCTTTGGTCGGTGCGGAAACAAGCCGATCCGGGCTGGCGGGTGCAATGGCATAGATAGCGCTTGATAATCATGCGTCTGCCAGCTGCACCGAGGTGCCTAGATGCTGTTTCCGGTTTTCTGTGGGGTAGGCGGTATTCGGGCCGCCTAAGTATTTGTTTTTTCTGGTCGGAGTGGCAGGATTTGAACCTGCGACCCCATCGTCCCGAACGATGTGCGCTACCAGGCTGCGCTACACTCCGTGACCAGACCGCGGGCTTATAGCCGCCGCACTTCGTTCCTGCAAGCGCCAATGGCAGCGCTTCTGTCGCATTTCTTCCGCTTTCGCTTTAACGTCATACAGGTTTCAGTTTCCTGGGGGATAAACACGGCTTAAAGGCTCGTGTTATAGGCATCGGCCACCTGCGTTGAAACCACTCTGATTCCAGCCGCTTGGAGTTGCTGTCTTGCCCCTGAAGATCGTTAGCGAAGCCCGTCCCAACACCTTCGAGTTTGAAACCTCGGCGCTTATCAAGGCGTCCGGCTTTCGTGAGTATGACGCGCGCTGGTGGTTCGGCCATCCGGGCTCTGCGGAGCCGCCGGAGCTCAACCTGATCGGTGTTCAGGCGCTCGGCATGGGGCTCGGCACGTTGATCCGGCGCCTGGGCGCCGGGCCGGATATCGTGACCGGGCATGATTTCCGTTCCTATTCGCTGGCAATCAAGCTGGCGCTGGTTTCCGGGCTGATGGCCGCCGGCGCGCGGGTCAGGGATATCGGGCTGGCGCTGTCACCGATGGCTTATTTTGCCCAGTTCGCGCTCGACACGCCGTCCGTCGCCATGGTCACCGCCTCGCACAACGAAAACGGCTGGAGCGGCGTCAAGATGGGGGCGGCGCGTCCCCTGACCTTCGGTCCGGAGGAAATGAGCGCATTGAAGACGATCGTGCTTGCCGGCGACTTCGACCTTGTCGGCGGCGGCTCCTATGACTTCGTTGCGGATTTCCGCAAAACCTATCTGGACGACCTGACCACTGGGAAACGCATATCACGAAAGCTCAAGGTGGTCGCCGCCTGCGGTAACGGCACTGCCGGCGCCTTCGCGCCTGAAGCGCTGGAGCGGATCGGCTGCGAGGTGATCCCGCTCGATGTCGAGCTCGACCATACATTTCCGAACTACAATCCCAATCCCGAAGACATGAAGATGCTGCACGCGATCCGCGACAAGGTGCTGGAGACGGGAGCCGACGTCGGGCTTGGCTTCGACGGCGATGGCGACCGCTGCGGCGTGGTCGACAATGAAGGCAACGAGATCTTCGCCGACAAGGTCGGCGTCATGCTCGCGCGCGACATCGCGCGACTGCATCCCGGCTCGACCTTCGTCGTCGACGTCAAGTCGACCGGATTGTTCAACACCGACGCCGCGTTGCGCGCCGATGGCGCCGTCACCGATTATTGGAAGACCGGCCACTCCTACATAAAACGGCGCGTGGCTGAGCTTGGCGCCATCGCTGGTTTCGAGAAATCCGGTCATTTCTTCTTCAATCCGCCGATCGGGCGCGGCTATGACGATGGTCTCATCACAGCCATCGCCATCTGCCAGATGCTGGATCGCAGCCCGGGCAGCAGCATGGCCGATCTCTATCGCGCCCTGCCGCTGACCTTCGGCACGCCGACCATGTCGCCACACTGCGCCGACGAGCTGAAATACGGTGTGGTCGAGCGGGTCGTTTCCGATTTCCAGGCCATGAAGCAGGACGGCACTGTCTTCGCCGGCCAGAAGATCGCCGAGCTGATCACAGTCAATGGCGTGCGCGTCGTTGCCGAGGACGGCACCTGGGGCCTGGTGCGGGCGTCATCGAACAAGCCGGAGCTTGTCGTGGTGGTGGAGAGCCCGGTGTCGTCGGAGCGGCGCCGGCAGATGTTCGAAGGCGTCGATGCGGTGCTGCGCCGCAGCCCGGAAGTCGGCGCTTATAATCAGACCTTCTAGGTAGCGCCTCATCGCATCCAGGGTGAGAGGACCATGCAAGGGAAGCGGTCCAGCTTGTCGCTGATCCGCTTCCGCCGGGCATCATCGCAAACGGGGAACTCAGTCGGGCTTAAGATGCCTGCTCAAGAGCGTTCCAGTCGAACTTCCGCGCCCAGTCAGCAAAACTGTGCCAGCGGACCTCCGGGAAATCTCGGTGCAAAGCCGCGATATCGACGTCGTAGCCGACGCGGTCGAACCACTCGAACATCAGCGCTACGTCCTCGCTTTGCTGGCGGGCCACCGCGATCGGAATTTCCTGATAGTTGATCGGGCGGCCGATGGCCTGCGAAAGGATCTTGGCCTGGTCTTCGCCGGACAACTCGTCTCCGGCGAAATCGAAACGCTTGCCGAACACGCGCTCGCGCCGCTCGACCAGGGTGGCAACAAAGGCGCCGATGTCCGCCAGGGCGACCAGCTGGAGGGGGCGTTTGGCGGGCACTGCGAAAGCATGCGTGCCTTGGCTGAGCGCGCCGATCGACCACGGCGCGACGAAATTCTCCATGAAAGCAACCGGGGCGCTGATTGTATAGGGAAGGCCGAGCCGTTCGACATGCTGCTCGACGAGATATTTGCTTTCGAAATGCGGGATGCCGGTTTTCTTGTCGGCATCGGCAACGGACGAATAGATCAAATGTCCGACGCCGGCAGCCTTGGCTGCATCGGCGGCCAGAATCCCCTGGCGGGTCTCCTCTTCCATCCCGGCCTCGTAGCTGTTGCCCATCAAGAACATGGTGTCGACGTCTTTTGCAGCCTTCATAACGGAGGCCGTATCGCCGAGATCGCCGGTCACGATCTCGGCGCCTGCCGACGCCAATTGCCGCGCGGCATCGCTGTCCGGCCTGCGCGTCAATGCCTTGACGCGATGTCCGCTCGACAGCAAGGCACGCGCAACTGCGCCGCCTTGCTGGCCTGTGGCGCCGGTGACTAGAATGCTTCGTTTAGTGGTCATGTGGTTGCTCCTTTTTTGCGGTGGAGCAAAATTAAGGTTTGTCACATTGATGCACAATTGCATATAATTGGAAAACTTTGTCCCATATGCGGATACAATGATCGATCTCAATGATATCGTGGTGTTCGCTCGCGTCGTCGAAGCTCGCAGCTTCACCGCTGCCGCGCGGCTGCTTGCCATGCCCAAGACGACGGTCAGTCGACGCGTTGCCGCGCTCGAGCGTGAGGTTGGGGTCCGCCTGCTGCAGCGCACCACGCGCAGCCTCAACGTGACGGATGCCGGGCGTCTGTATTACGAGCAGAGCAGTCAGGCGCTGCGGACGATCGAGGAAGCAAATCTGCGCCTTGCGGAAGCGAAGGCGGAGCCATCGGGCACGATTCGCATTTCGGCGCCCGTTGGCTTCGGGAGCCATTTCCTCACAGCTGCCGTGGTCGACTTTCTGGCAATGTATCCGAAGACCAAGGTCGAGCTCCGCCTGACCGACGACAAGCTCAACCTGGTTGAGGACGGTATAGATCTCGCCTTCCGAACCGGCATCCTACAGGATTCGACGCTGATTGCCCGCAAACTCGGCTCCACGCACAGGCTGCTCTGCGCCAGCCCGGACTATCTCGCAAGGCACGGGATGCCGAAACGCCTGGCGGATCTTGCGCACCACCAGTGCGTCATCGCAGGCCCTTCGACCTCCGGCACCCATTGGGTGCTGGACGGGCCACACGGTCAGGAGACGGTCACGGTGGCCGGGCGCTTCGCCGCTAATGAAATGCAGGCGGTCGTTGCGGCCACGCTCGCAGGCTTCGGCATCGCCCAATTGCCGCACAGCATCGCCGAGCCCCTCATCAATGGGGGGCGGCTGAGCCGCGTTCTCCGGGACTACACGACGCCGGCTGGCGGGCTGCATGTCCTATATCCGAGCAGCCGGCATCTTTCGCCCCTGGTCAAGGCATTCATCGAGCTTGCATCCGACCGGATTTCCAGTCTGGCAAATACTGCGGCTGACCAGCAGTAGCCGCGTGCCTCAATACGGGCTCGCCACATCCCCGGTCTCGACATAGACCGACTTCAGCTGCGAATAGAGCGCCAGCGCGGCAAGCGAGTTTTCCCGCCCGATTCCCGACTGCTTGAAGCCGCCGAAGGGAATTTCGACCGGCGTCAGATTGTAGGCGTTGATCCAGCAGGTCCCGGCCTGCAGCTCGGCGATAACGCGGTGGGCGCGCGGCAGGTCGCGCGTGAACACACCCGCGGCAAGGCCGAACTCGGTATCGTTGGCCCGGTCGATCACCTCGTCCTCGCCGTCGAATTTGAGCACGCTCATCACCGGCCCGAAAATCTCCTCGCGCGCGATGCGCATCGTGTCGGTGACGCCGGTGAAAACCGTCGGCTCGACGAAGAAGCCGTCCTGGAAACCCTGCAGCGAAGGCACATTGCCGCCGCAGGCGAGCACAGCGCCATCCTGCTTGCCTGCCTCGATATAGCCGATGACCTTTTCGTGCTGCGCCTTCGAGACCAGCGGTCCCATCTGCGTTTCCGGGTCGAGCGGATCGCCGATGCGGATCTTCTTCGTCCGCTCGACCAGCCGTTCGACGAAACGGTCGTGGATGCCCTTCTGCACGAAGACCCGCGTGCCGTTGGAGCAGATCTGGCCGGTCGAATAGAAATTGCCGAGCATGGCGCCGCCAATGGCGTTTTCGAGATCGGCATCGTCGAAGACAATCAGCGGCGACTTGCCGCCGAGCTCCATGGTGGCGTGCTTCATCTTCGAGCCGGCGAGCGACAGCACCTTGCGCCCAGTCGGCACCGAGCCCGTCACCGAGACTTTGGCGACGACATCATGCCCGACGAGGCCGGCGCCGACATCGCCATAGCCTTGCACCACGTTGAAGAGCCCGTCGGGGAGGCCGGCCTCGGTATAGATTTCGGCGAGCGCCAGCGCCGATAATGGCGTGTTCTCAGACGGCTTGAACACCATGGCGTTGCCCATGGCGAGTGCGGGTGCCGATTTCCAGCCGGCGATCTGGATCGGATAGTTCCAGGCGCCGATGCCGACACAGACGCCCAGCGCTTCGCGCCTCGTATAGGCGAAGGGTCCGCCGAGATCGAAGGACTCGCCATTATAGGCAGCGACCGCGCCACCGAAATATTCGAGGCAGTCGGCTGCCGATGGCGCATCCGCCACCAGCGTCTCCTGGATCGCCTTACCGGTATCAAGCGTCTCGATGCGCGCCAGGTCGGTGTTGCGCGCGCGCAAGATGTCAGCGGCGCGGCGCAGGATGCGTCCGCGCTCGACCGGCTTCAGCCGCGCCCAGGCCGGTTGTGCTGCACGCGCCGCTTCGATCGCGAGTTCCAGCACGTTCGGCGTCGCCGAACGCAGCATCGCGATGGTCTCGCCGGTTGCCGGATAGATGACCGGCAGCGGCGCACCCTGCTCGTCGTCGATGTAGCGTCCGTTGACATAGTGCGATGCCGTTGGTTGGGCGCGCATAGCTGTTCTCCAATCGTCTTCGCCAGAGCGGAGCAGTCCGCCGGATCATGGCCTATCTGTCTGACACCTGCCAGCGCGGATTGATCCATGGTTCCTGGTTGGACGGCGCCAGCGGCGTGCGGCCAAGAATGTGGTCGGCGGCCTTTTCGCCTGTCATGATCGACGGCGCGTTGAGATTGCCGTTGGTGACGCGCGGGAAGATCGAGGAATCGGCGACCCGCAACCCTTCGACGCCGATGACACGGCATTCCGGATCGACGACGCTCATCGGATCATCGGCGCGACCCATCTTGCAGGTGCCGCAAGGGTGGTAGGCGCTTTCGGCATGGTCGCGGATGAAGGCATCGAGATCGTCGTCCGACTGCACGTGCGAGCCCGGCGAGAGTTCCTCGCCGCGATAAAGATCGAATGCCGACTGGCCGAAGATCTCACGCGTCAGCCGGATGCAGTGGCGGAACTCGGTCCAGTCGTCCGGATGCGACATGTAGTTGAAGCGGATCACCGGCTTCGACCTGGGGTCGGGCGAGCGCAGCGTGACAGAACCGCGCGATTTCGATCGCATCGGCCCGACATGCGCCTGGAAACCGTGCGCCTTCGCCGCCGCCTTGCCGTCATAGCGAACCGCCGCCGGGATGAAATGATACTGGATGTCGGGATAGTCGACGCCGGCGCGCGAGCGCACGAAGGCGGCCGCCTCGAAATGGTTGGTTGCGCCAAGACCCGACTTGAAGAACAGCCATTGCGCGCCGATCATTGCCTTGGAGAAGGGGTTCAGCACCGAATTCAGCGTGATCGGCTGCGTCGATTCCTGCTGGATATAGAGCTCCATATGGTCCTGCAGGTTGCGGCCGACGCCGGGCCGGTTAGCCACCACCTGAATGCCGTATTCCCTGAGATGTTCGGCCGGGCCGATGCCGGACAGCATCAGGATCTTGGGCGAATTGATCGAGGAGGCGGCAACGATCACTTCACGTCGCGCCTTGACCACCTGAATCCGTTTGCGCGTTTCGATCTCGACACCAGTGGCGCGTTGATTCTCGATGATCACCCGCCGGGCGAAGCCTTTGACCAAGCTCACATTTTTCCGCCTCAGCGCCGGCCTGAGATAGGCGCTCGCCGCCGACCAGCGGCGGCCGCCGCGAATGGTCTGCTCCATTGGCCCAAAGCCTTCCTGCTTCGCGCCGTTGTAGTCGTCGGTCAGCTCGAAGCCGGCCTGACGGCCTGCCTCGACGAAGGCGCCGTAGAGTGGGTTCGTCCTTGAGCCGCGCTGCACGGACAGCGGGCCGCCGTGGCCGCGCCAGCCATTCTCGCCGCCATTGCTGTCCTCCATGCGCTTGAAGTAGGGGAGCACGTCGGCAAACCCCCAGCCAGCCGCGCCCTGTTCGGCCCAATGGTCGAAATCGCGGGCGTGGCCGCGTACATAGACCATGCCATTGATCGAGGACGAGCCGCCGATGACCTTGCCGCGCGGCGTCGCCAGCACGCGGCCGCCGAGATCCGGCTCCGGCTCGCTGGCAAAGCCCCAGTCGTAGAGGCTCATGTTGAGTGGGATCGACAGCGCCGACGGCATCTGGATCAGCGGCCCGACATCGCTGCCGCCGAACTCGATGACGATCACCGAATGCTTGCCATCCTCCGACAGGCGGTAGGCCATGGCCGAGCCGGCCGAGCCGGAGCCGATGATGACGAAATCCGCCTCAAGCATGGTTCATATGCGCCATGAAATCAGCGAGCGAGGGAACAAGTGCCATCATTCGCCTCGCGGAAAGCGCTTCTGCTCTTCGAGCAGGTCAAGGTTCATGTGGTTGCGCATGTAGCGTTCCGAAGCTTTCTGCAGCGGCTGGAATTCCCAGGGGTAGTGAGTGCCGTTGCGCAGCGCCGGGTAGACCACCCAGCGGCGCGCCTGGCTAGTGCGCACGGCGGCGTCGAAGGCCGCCATGTCCCAGCGCGCCCGGACCTTTTCGGTGAAACCAGCAACCAAAGCGGCATGTGCCGGGTCGGCGGCGAGATTGGCCAGCTCGAGCGGATCCGATTCAAGATCAAACAGTTGCGGCGGATCGATCTCGCAATGGATGAATTTGTAGCGGCCCTCGCGGATCGCCACCATCGGCGCGTTGGAGCCTTCGGCAGCATACTCCATCAGCACCGGCGCAGTGCGTTCCTTGCCGTCGAGCAGCGGCAGCAGCGACTGGCCGTCGGTCCATGGCGCAATCGCGCTCATGTCGATGCCGGCGAGGTCGCAAAGCGTCGGCGTGACATCGAGATTGGAGACTGGGGTCTCGATCAGCTTGGCGTGTATGCCCTTGCCGGCGATCATCAGCGGCACCCGCGCCGAGCCCTCGAAAAAGCACATCTTGAACCACAGGCCGCGCTCGCCGAGCATGTCGCCGTGATCCGAGCAGAACAGGATGATCGTGTCGTCGAGCATTCGCGTGCGTTGCAGCACCGAAAGCAACTCGCCGACCTTGTCGTCGAGATAGGAGATGTTGGCGAAATAGCCGCGCCGCGCGCGGCGGATCTGCTCCGGCGTGATCTTGAAGCTGTCATGGTCGCTGGCCCGGTAGAGCCGCTGCGAATGCGGATCCTGCCTGTCGTAGGGAATGAAGCCCACCTCGGGCTCAAGCGCCGGGCAGTCCTCGTAGAGATCCCAATAGCGCTGCCGAGCGACATAGGGGTCGTGCGGATGGGTGAAGGAAACCGTCAGGCACCACGGCCGGCGCGAAGCGTCGTCGGAGACGCGGGCGAAATCATAGAGCTTCTGCACCGCGTGGAAAGCGACCTCGTCGTCATACTCCATCTGGTTGGTGATCTCGGCGACACCGGCACCGACCACCGAGCCGAGATTGTGATACCACCAGTCGATCCGTTCACCGGGCTTGCGATAGTCCGGCGTCCAGCCGAAATCGGCCGGATAGATGTCGGTGGTCAGCCGCTCCTCGAAGCCGTGCAACTGGTCCGGCCCAACGAAATGCATCTTGCCGGACAGGCAAGTATGGTAGCCGGCGGCGCGCAGATGATGCGCATAGGTCGGGATCGACGAGACGAATTCGGCAGCGTTGTCATAGACCTCGGTGCGTG
The DNA here is from genome assembly GCF_003952585.1 of Mesorhizobium sp. M6A.T.Cr.TU.016.01.1.1. Lineage (NCBI taxonomy): Bacteria > Pseudomonadati > Pseudomonadota > Alphaproteobacteria > Hyphomicrobiales > Phyllobacteriaceae > Mesorhizobium > Mesorhizobium sp. M6A.T.Cr.TU.016.01.1.1. The sequence continues at coordinate 88,757 of NZ_CP034452.1, read as the reverse complement.
ACGGCAACTGGCCGCTCATGAACGCGGCCCGGCCTGGTGCGCAGAGCGGCGAGGCGGTGTAATTGTTCTTGAAGCGCGTCGCGTGCGCCGCCAGTAGCTTGAGATGCGGCGCGTGCAGGAAGTCCGCCGGCCCGTCCGGGAACAATGTGCCGTTGAGCTGATCGACCATGACGATCAGGAAATTGGGTCGCTTGGACGTCACTGCGCGCTCCGCCGGCTTAGTTTCGTTTCGAGATAATCCTCGATCAGCGCGATCGCGGTCGCGGCATTGGGCGCGCCGTCCTTCAGCGCGCGCCTGATGTAGAGCCCGTCGATCAGCGCCGCTGTCGCCTCGGCGACGCGGTCGGCTTCGCTTCTCGGCAGGATGCCGGTCAGCCCGCTCAACAGATTGGAATGCAGGCGCCTCGCATAGACCTTGAGCAGGCGGCGAAGTGCTGCCGATTTCTGCGCCTCGACATAGAAGGCGAGCCAGGCCGCAATCGTCTCCGGCTGGAACTGGGCGTCGGAGAAATTGACGGCGACCACCGCCGAGACGCGCTCGCGTGCCGTGCTGGCCGATCGAAGCGCGCGCCGCATGTCGGCGGTCAGCTCGGCCAGGATGTGCCGCATCGTTGCCAGCAAAAGCTCGTCCTTGGCGCCGAAATAGTGATGGGCAAGCGCCGAGGACACGCCGGCGCGCCCGGCGATTTCCGACATCGTCACATCAAGCGACCCGCGCTCGCCGATCGCTGAGATCGTCGCGTCGATGAGCGCCCTGCGGCGCAACGGCTCCATTCCGACTTTCGGCATTCTTGCTCCGGCCCTGTTGCGACAAGATTATTTTTTATTGACGGATCAATCAACAAAAATCCAGCCTGATTTTGTGGCAAAGGTCAGGCGCTATGACCAGATATCAAGATCAAGCGATTGTGTGGTTCTGGCCCCTTCACGAAGTCGGCGGAACGGTTCATGCTTGAACAATGCTGAGGCGCGCCGTGACATCGCGTAGCCCGGGCCTGCAGGATGGAGATTGCCATGACAGCATGCATCGTCGGCTGGGCGCATTCGCGCTTCGGCAAGCTCGAAGGCGAGACGCTGGAGAGTCTGATCACCAAGGTCGCAACCGAAGCGCTCGATCATGCCGGCATCGGTCCGGACGAGGTCGACGAGATCGTGCTTGGCCACTTCAATGCCGGCTTTTCCGCGCAGGATTTCACCGCAAGCCTGGTCCTGCAGGCCGACGACCGGCTGCGCTTCAAGCCGGCAACCCGCGTCGAGAACGCTTGCGCGACTGGTTCGGCGGCGGTCAGGCAAGGCATCCGCGCCATCGACGCCAATGCGGCCCGTATCGTGCTCGTGGTCGGCGCCGAGCAGATGACGACAACGCCCGGCCCAGAGATCGGCAGGAACCTTCTCAGGGCCTCGTATCTGCCCGAGGAGGGCGACACGCCGGCAGGATTCGCCGGCGTTTTCGGCAAGATCGCGCAAGCCTATTTCCAGCGCTATGGCGACCAGTCGGACGCGCTGGCGATGATCGCCGCCAAGAACCACAAGAACGGCGTCGACAATCCCTATGCGCAGATGCGCAAGGATTTCGGCTACGAGTTCTGCCGGCACGAGAGCGAGAAGAACCCATTCGTCGCTGGGCCTCTGAAACGCACCGACTGCTCGCTGGTTTCGGACGGCGCCGCAGCCCTTGTCCTTGCCGACACGGCGACGGCGTTGAAGATGCGCCGCGCGGTCGCCTTCCGTGCCAACGAGCATGTGCAGGATTTCCTGCCAATGTCGAAGCGCGACATCCTTGCCTTCGAAGGCTGCGAGCATGCCTGGAACCAGGCGCTGAAGAAGGCGGGCGTGACGCTCGACGATCTGTCCTTCGTCGAGACGCATGACTGCTTCACCATCGCCGAGCTGATCGAATATGAGGCGATGGGCCTGGCGAAACCGGGTGAGGGCGCGAAACTGGCGCTGGATGGCGAGACGGCGAAGGACGGCCGGCTGCCGGTCAATCCGTCCGGCGGGCTGAAGGCCAAGGGTCATCCAATCGGCGCTACCGGCGTGTCGATGCACGTGCTGAGCGCCATGCAGCTCGTCGGCGAAGCCGGTGGCATCCAGGTGCCGGGCGCCAAGCTCGGCGGCATCTTCAACATGGGCGGCGCCGCAGTCGCCAACTACGTTTCCATTCTCGACCGGATCAGATAAAAGCGGCCCGCATTACAGCGCCCCGCGCCCCGTTAGGGCGCGCAAAGGACGCTGTAACACTTTGATTTTACGCGTGATCCTTTTCGAAAATCGATTCCGATTTTCGAGGTCATGCGTTAGCGGGGAAATCATGACAAATCCGGTTCTGGTCGAAGTTTTGCGCGGCGCTGTGGTCGAGAGCGCGCATCGTGGCGCCGTTGCGGTTTTCGATGCCGACGGCAACTCGGTCTGGGAAATCGGCGATACGGCCCGCCCGGTATTTCCGCGCTCGGCGGTCAAGGCTATCCAGGCGCTGCCGCTGGTCGAAAGCGGCGCCGCCGACGCGTTTGGCTTCGGCGACCGCGAACTGGCGCTTGCCTGCGCCTCGCATTCCGGCGAGCCGGCGCATGTCGAACTGGCGCGGGCGATGCTGGCGAAAGCCGGACTGGACGAGGCGGCGCTGGAATGCGGCGCGCATTGGCCGTCGAGCCATGATGCGACGGTTGCGCTGGCCAGCGCCGGCACCTTGCCAAACGCGCTGCACAACAATTGCTCAGGCAAGCATGCGGGCTTCCTCTGCACCTGCGTTCACGCCGGTATCGCCCATCGCGGCTATGTCAAATCAGGCCATGCCTCGCAGGAGATGGTGCGCGATGCGATGCAAGCGGTGACCGGGGCCGCCCATGACATCGATCATTGCGGCACCGACGGCTGCTCGATCCCGACCTATGCCGTGCCGCTACGCAGCTTCGCGCTCGGCTTTGCCCGCATGGCGACCGGCGTCGGCTTTGAACCCGTGCGCGCCAAGGCCGCAAAGCGGCTGCTTTCCGCCTGCATGGCCGAGCCCTTTCTGGTCGCCGGCACGGGCAGGGCTGATGTTACGCTGATGGAGGCCGCACCCGGCCGGATTTTTGTGAAGGGAGGGGCCGAAGGCGTCTATTGCGCGGCTTTGCCCGAGCTTGGCCTTGGCGTGGCGTTGAAATGCGATGATGGCGCTGGCCGCGCGGCGGAAGTCATGGTCGCCGCCGTGCTGGCCAAGCTCCTGCGGGCGGACAGGGCGCTGGCGGCGAAGCTGATCGAGCAGGCAAATCCACCCATCCAAAGCCGGGTCGGCGCCAAGGTTGGCGCTGTCAGGCCCACCGCCGCATTGAGCTGAGAACGGCATTCAGCTCACATGATTGCGCTCGATGGTCAGATGCGCATAGCCGGCATTGCCTGATGAGGCGAGGTCGCCGGTCACCGGCTCGGCCCAGCGGTGGCCGACGATCGCGCCTTTTTGGGCGCCGTCGATGACATTGTCGGAGATGACCGCCGTCCCGGCGCCCTCGACTACGGTGACGGCGATGCCGGTTCCGGCTTTGCGGATGACGTTTGCGGTAGCGACCACATTGCGCATGAACGGCCCCCAGCCGATGTGCATGCCGTAGAGCGGCGCATTCTCGACGACGTTGCCGGAGACGGTGGTATCGGCCTCGACGTTGATACCGATGCCGAAACCGGGCGAATCGGCAGGATAGGGGCCGCTGGTCGAGAGATTGCGGACGATGTTTCCTGAACACACGCCCATACGGCCGCCTTCGTTGAAATTGACGATCGAGATGCCGTTGGCGGCACCGTCGATGATGTTGTTGCAGAGGATCGCCCCCTCGAACGAGAATTCGGAATACACGGCGGTCTCGCCCGACCGCGAGCAGGTGTTGCCGGTGATGTGCAGATTGCTGGCGCTGTTGGCGCGGATCGCCGAAAACGCGCAGTCCGAGACGATATTGCCCGAGATGATGACGTTGCCGGCGCGGAACGCATTGATGCCGTTGCCGCTCTGGCCGGTTCCGCCGCTACGCGCCTGAATACGCTCGACGCGGTTGCCGCTGACGATCGTGCCGTCCTCGGCCGCTTGCCAGCGGTGCACGAGGATGCCACCATTGGCGCAGTCGGACACAGTGTTGCCTGATATCGCCAAGCCGGTGGCTTCGACCGAATAGATGCCGGAGTCGGCAGCGCCTGATATTTCCGAGCGCTCGATGCGGCCCGAAGCGTGCTCGATCGCCAGGCCGTTCTTGCCGCTGCCTGATATCTGGCAATTGTCGATGACGAGGTGGGCGGCGCGGCGCAGGTCGAGCAGTCCTTGCGCGTAGTCGCCCATCCAGCGGTTGGTGCCGTCGAACACCAGCCCGGTGAATTCGATGTGCTCGGCCTGTTCGGCCATGAGCAGATGGCCGTTGCCGCCATAGACGATCCGCGATGCACCCGGCACGCCGGAAAGCCTGACACGGCTGGGCAGCGAAAGGTTGGATACAACATAGGTTCCCGGCGGCAGGAACACCGGCATGTCGCGGTCGTTTGCGTTGCGCAGCAGCCGGGCGAAGGCCTTGCTCTGGTCGTCAAGCGCGCCGGGATGCACGCCGAGGTCAGCAGCATTGATCGAGCCGCGCATCGAGGCATTGTCGATACCTGGCAGGCTGGCCGCCGCTGCCTTGCCGAGCGAGAGGCCCATGACGGCAAAGCCGGCGGTCTGCGTAAGCAATTTTCGTCTGTTCAACATCGGCACAGATTCCCAGCGTTCGGCCATCGCACCGCAGGAATCGTGCCAGGCCGGATCGGCCCCGGCTCGGTTTGCGGCAATGGCTTGTGAAGTCGCCGCGCGAGGCATAAGTTCGATTAATGAGCAGAGCCTTCACGCGCGAAGAGGATAGCGAAAACGCCATTGCCGGCATCGGCGAGCGGCCGATCAGCCATCACCGCAATCTGGTGACGGAACGCGGCCTGGCGATGATCGACGCCGAACTGGCTGCCCTGCGCGATGACCTGGGCAGGGCGGAGAAGAGGGCCGATCGCGAGCGCATCGCGCTCATCTCGCGCGACCTGCGCTACTGGACCGCGCGGCGTGAAAGCGCCGAGCTTTCCGTGCCGGAACCGGGCAGCGACCTGGTTCGCTTCGGCATGGGCGTCACGCTGGAAGGCGATGACGGCAGGAAGGTACACTGGAAGATCGTCGGCGAGGATGAAGCCGATCCGGCCAAGGGCACAATTTCACATGTTTCACCGATGGCCCTGGCCTTGTACGGCAAGAGGATCGGCGAAATTGCCGTGGTGAACGGCAAGGAATGGGAGATCGTCAAGCTCTCCGACAATTAGTCCTCGACCTTGATGACATGGTCGCGGAAGAATGCCGCCGCGCCGGCCTCGTCGATCTCGCCGGCGGCAACGCCCATGACGAATTCGTAGACCGTGCCGTTGTCGGCCGTCAGCGTATAGCCGTTGACAATCAGGAACGCGCCGGCGGCGACGATGGCAGTGCGCTTGTTGCCGTCGACAAAGGCGTGATTTCTGGCGATGCCGAAGATATAGGCCGCAGCCAGATCCTCGATCGATGGATCACCATAGTTCGCCTTGTTCTCGGCGCGAGCGAGCGCCGATTCAAGAGCATTCTCGTCTCTCAAACGCTGCGCGCCACCATGCCGGCGCAGCTGCTCCGCGTGCATCGCTTCCACGGCGCGCCGGCTCAGGAATTGCAAGCTCATTCGGCGAGCTTCTGAAGCGCGACCTTGTATTTGTCCATCACCTCGCGGGCAGCTTTCATTTGCCGCTCGAAGTTATCGTCCACCGGCTTCAGCGCAAGGCCGTCACCTGTTTCAACGATTTGAAGCTGGTCGCCAGCCTTCAGGTTCAGACGATCGAGAAGCTCCCTCGGCAGGATCACCCCTTCGGAATTGCCGATCTTGCGGATGGTCGTGTTCATAGCGCTGCACCCTTGTTGCAACACATATTATAACGCGACCTGCTCTCCGTTACAACGGATATTATAACAGGCTCAGCCGACTTGCAGCAGCCGATCGATCAGCCGTTCCGCCGCTTCAGGGATGACTGTGCCCGGCGGGAAGATTTCCGCGGCACCCGCCTGCAGCACGGCATCGTAATCCTGCGGCGGGATGACGCCGCCGGCGACGATCAGCATGCCGTCGCGCCCGAGCTTCTTCAGCGCATCCTTGAGTTCGGGAATGAGCGTCAGGTGCCCCGCTGCCAGCGACGAGGCGCCGACGATATGCACGTCATGCTCGACCGCGAGCCTGGCGATCTCTTCCGGCGTCTGGAACATCGGCCCGACGGTGACGTCGAAGCCGAGATCGGCAAAGGCAGTGGCGATGACCTTCTGGCCGCGGTCATGGCCGTCCTGTCCCATTTTGGCAACGAGAATGCGCGGCTTGCCGCCGGATTTCTCCTCGAACGCCACGATCTTGTCCTGTAGCCGGTCCACCACCGGACTGTCGCCAAGCGCCTTGCGATAGATGCCGGAGATCGTCTGGACCGAGGCGACATGGCGGCCGAAGACCTTTTCCAGCGCGAGCGAAATCTCGCCGACCGTGGCGTTGGCGCGTGCGGCGCGAACGGCGAACTCCAGCAGATTTTCGCCGCTCTCCGCAGCGCGGCTCAGCGCATCCAGCGCGCTCTCGACCGCGCCGACGTCGCGTGTGCCTTTCAGCCTTTGCAGCTTCGACAATTGTCGCGCTCTGACTTCGGCGTTGTCGATCTTCAGCACGTCGACCTCGATATCAGTCCCGGGGCGGTGGGCATTGACGCCGACCAGTATCTGCTCACCGGAGTCGATCCGTGCCTGCGTGCGCGCGGCAGCCTCTTCGATGCGCAGCTTGGGTATGCCTTTTTCGGTTGCGGCGGCCATGCCGCCCAGGCCCTCGATCTCTTCGATATGGGCAAGCGCGCGCGCCGCCAGATCATGTGTCAGCCGTTCGAGATAGGCAGAGCCGCCCCACGGGTCGATGATGCGGGTGGTGCCGGATTCCTTTTGCAGGATCAACTGCGTGTTTCGGGCGATGCGAGCCGAATGGTCCGTCGGCAGCGCCATCGCCTCGTCGAAGGAGTTGGTGTGCAGCGATTGCGTATGACCCTGCGTCGCCGCCATTGCCTCGATCATGGTGCGGACGATGTTGTTGTAGGGGTCCTGCGCCGTCAGTGACCAGCCCGAAGTCTGGCAATGGGTGCGCAGCGACAGCGAGCGCTCGTCCTTCGGCAAGAAGTTCTTCAGCATCAAGCTCGACCACAAAAGGCGCGCCGCCCTCAGCTTGGCGACTTCCATGAAGAAGTTCATGCCGATCGCCCAGAAGAACGAAAGGCGCGGCGCGAAGCGGTCGATATCGAGACCGGCGGCGACGCCGGCGCGGGCATATTCGATGCCGTCGGCGATCGTATAGGCGAGCTCGAGGTCGGCGGTCGCTCCTGCCTCCTGCATGTGATAGCCGGAGATCGAAATCGAATTGAACTTCGGCATGTGCTGCGAAGTGTAGGAAAAAATGTCGGACACGATCCGCATCGAAGGCTTTGGCGGATAGATGTAGGTGTTGCGCACCATGAACTCTTTCAGGATGTCGTTCTGAATGGTCCCGGCGAGATCCTTCTGCGCAACCCCCTGTTCTTCCGCCGCCACGATGTAGAGCGCCATGATCGGCAGCACCGCGCCGTTCATCGTCATCGACACCGTCATTTCATCAAGCGGGATGCCGTCGAAGAGCTGGCGCATGTCGAGGATGGAATCGATGGCGACGCCGGCCATGCCGACATCGCCGGCAACACGCGGATGATCGCTGTCGTAGCCGCGATGCGTGGCGAGGTCGAAAGCGACCGACAGTCCCTTCTGGCCGGCCGCAAGGTTGCGCCGGTAAAAAGCATTCGACTCTTCCGCCGTCGAGAAGCCGGCATATTGCCGGATCGTCCAGGGCTGCTGGACATACATGGTCGGGTAGGGGCCGCGCACGAATGGCGGCAGGCCCGGATAAGTGTCGAGATGCGGCAATCCCTTGAGGTCGCCCTGGTTATACAGATGCTTGATGGCCAGACCTTCCGGCGTCATCCGTTGGCCCTTGACCTCGACCGGCGCCCGGCGCGGCGTCGACCAGCCGACTTGGCTGAAATCCGGGATCATGTTGCTATTCCGATCGATTGATCGATGCGGATCGGAAACAGCGGCTCGCACACCGCCACGCCTTCCGTGAAGGCGGGTCGCGGCTCTGCCGCCAGCGTCTCGACCGGACGTTCGGTCTTCGACGGGTGATGCGTCGTGCCGATGATGGCCCGCTCGTCCGCCTGATAGGCAGCATTGCGGCGGGCGGAGGCGGCCTGAACCCGTTTCTGGATGTGTCCTTGCTGCAGGCTGGACAGCACGCCTCCTTCCGCCTCGATCCGCTGGAATTCTTCCCAGGCCGCTTCGCAGAGTTCGGCGGTCAGTGCTTCGACGGCGCCCGAACCGCAAGCAGGGTCGACGACATGATCGATATGGCTTTCGTTGGCCATGATCAGTTGCGTATTGCGGGCGACACGGCGGGCAAAGCCCGCCGGCAGGCCATGCGCTATCGTATGCGGCAGGATGGAGATCGAATCCGCCCCGCCGGCCGCCGCGGCAAAACCGGCAATGGTGCTGCGCAGGATGTTTGTCTCCGGGTCTGCCAAAGTCATCATTCGGAAGGACGTCTCGGCATGGATGTTGGCGGTAGAGGCGGAAATCGAGCATGCCTCCTGAACACGCGCCCACAGCCTGCGCAGGGCCCTGACCTTGGCCATCGACACGAACTGGTCCTGGTCGACGCTCAGCGCAAAGCCGATATGGGGCGCCGCATAGACAAGCGGCTGGCGCGCCTCCTCGAACATCCGGAGATAGGAGACCGCCGAAGCCATCATGGTGCCCAGCTCCTGCGCTTCGGTGGCGCCGGCATTGTGGAAGACGCGCCCGTCTGCCTCCAGCAGAACCCCGGGCACGCCCATCGAGAAAAAATGCGCCAGGGACTGCGGCATCGACGCCTGCAGGGCTTCGATCGACATGCGCAACCGGCCGGTTCCGGCAAATATCGCCGCCGGATCGATGCCGAATGAAAGGTTGAGCTTTGCCGGATCTGACCGGCGCTTGCTCAAGAACGCAACCAGCCAGTCGGCCACGGCGCGGCTCCAGGGATGGGCGTCGATGCGGACCTGGGTGCGATTGAGCGGCACACCGTCCAGCACGGTCTCCAGCGCCTCGGCAGTCCTCGGCAGACCGTAGCCGAACGCATTCGGCGCGCCTTCGAAGACAAGCGACAATCCGGTGGCGCCCTGTGCGACGTCTTCCAGGGCCTGGGCTTTGGCGCGGCCGATATCCGGATCGTCGATACGCTGGCTGACGATCCACGGCGATCTCGGATTTGCCCGCGCGAGAGGCTCTGCGGTGACCGAACGATCATAGAGCGGCTCGATGCGGATCGCATCGTCCGTATGGGACACGAGCTTTTCCTCGAAGGATCCGCCGGCCAGGGCTTTTTCCGCAAGGGCCAGCCACCGCTGCCGGTCAGGGTTCGGAAGTTCGGCATCGTGGTTCAAGGCACCGGCGCCCATCCGCTCTCCTCGTCTTATCGGCCGCATCGGCCTGGAACGTCAGTCTACGGTTCCCAGTCGCAGATCACAATGCAACACGCTTCCTGCGACAGTGAACCGTCAACCGATTGCCAAACATGCGCAAAATCCGCAAGCTCCAAAAAACTCAATTTCGACCATGGCCATTGTCGCTGCGCAATGGCGTCATTATACCTGCGGCGAGCCCGGTTACTTTCAATAGATCAGGGCGTTCAACACTTCAGGTTTGCGGAGACCCGACACATGGCTGACGACACCAGTATTTTCATAGGGGCCAGCCGCAAGCCTGATGACAGCTACCAGCGCGCCGAAAATCTGCTGCTTCAGTATGGCAATCGCCACGGCCTGGTCACCGGTGCGACCGGCACCGGCAAGACCGTGACCTTGCAGATTCTGGCGGAAGGTTTCTCCAATGCCGGCGTGCCGGTCTTCTGCGCCGACATCAAGGGCGACCTGTCCGGTATCGCCATGATGGGCACGGCACAGGATTTTCTGGTCAAGCGCGCCGAGCAGGTCAAGCTCGATCCTTATGAATTCCAGGAGTTTCCGGTCATCTTCTGGGATCTGTTCGGCGAGCAGGGCCATCCGATACGCGCCACCGTCTCGGAAATGGGGCCGCTGCTTCTGTCGCGGCTGATGAACCTCTCCGAGGCACAGGAAGGCATCATGAACATCGCCTTCCGTATCGCCGACGAGGAGGGCCTGTTGCTGCTGGATCTGAAGGATCTGCAGGCGCTTCTTGCCAACATTGCCGATCGCGCCCAGGAAATCGGGGCTCGCTATGGCAATGTCACCAAGCCTTCGGTCGGCGCTATCCAGCGCACCTTGCTGGTCCTGGAGCAGCAGGGGGCGACGAATTTCTTCGGCGAGCCGGCGTTGCGGATCGCCGACATCATGCGCACCACCCGCGACGGGCGCGGCGCCATCAGCGTGCTGGCCGCCGACAAGCTGATGGCGAATCCCCGGCTCTATGCGACATTCCTTTTGTGGCTGATGTCGGAGCTGTTCGAGGAACTGCCTGAAGTCGGCGACCCCGACAAGCCAAAGCTGGTCTTCTTCTTCGACGAGGCGCACCTTCTGTTCGACGATGCGCCGAAGGTGCTGATCGACCGGGTCGAGCAGGTGGTCCGCCTGATCCGCTCGAAGGGCGTCGGCGTTTACTTCGTCACCCAGAATCCGCTGGATATCCCTGAAACGGTTCTGGCCCAGCTCGGCAACCGGGTGCAGCACGCGCTTCGCGCCTACACGCCGCGGGAGCAGAAGGCGGTGAGGACGGCCGCCGAGACGTTCAGGCCCAATCCCGACTTCGACTGCGCGACCGTGATCACACAGCTCGGCACTGGCGAGGCGTTGGTCTCGACGCTGGAAGCGAAGGGCGCTCCTTCGATGGTCCAACGGACGCTGGTTCGCCCGCCGTCGTCACGACTTGGTCCGATCACGCCTGACGAGCGCCGCAAGCTGATCACTGAGAGCCCGGTTGCGGGGCAGTACGACCAGACCATCGATCGCGAATCGGCTTTCGAGATGCTGCAGAAAAAAGCCAAGGACGCTCTGGACGCAGAGGCGCAGCAGCAGGAGAGCGGCCGCTCGCGCTGGACCATTCCAGGCTTCGGCAATGACGATCCCGCCCCCCAGACCACCGGCCGAGCACCGGCGCGGCGCGCATCCAATCGCCAGACGGTGGCGGAGGCGGCGATCAAATCGGTGGTTCGTTCGGTCGGCTCGTCCGTGGGACGGGCGATCGTGCGCGGCATTCTCGGCAGTCTCGCCAGGGGGCGCTGAGAGCATCGGACCCAAAAAGGTGGGAATCGGCCGGGCGCCGAGTCTGAAAAATCCCATCACGGCACACGTCATTTCAGGTTGGCCCTAGCTGAATTGCCGCAAATGCAGAACCGGGTGGCCATTGTGAGGAGACTCCTTATAACGGTTGATGAGATTGCGATAACCAAGGGGAGACGATGCGTTACATACGTCCGCTTTCAATCGAAGACGCCGTTGGCCAGTTGACCGGCTCGTCCGGCACAGCCGCCATTCTCGCCGGAGGCAGCGACCTGCTGGTGAGGATGAAAGGCGGCTTCATCGAACCCGAGCTGATCGTCGACATCAAGGCGATCGATGGGCTCAGCGAAATCAGGGAAACGGCGGAGGGCTTCAGCATTGGTGCCGCGGTCCCCTGCGCTGCATTGGGAGAGAACGCGGCCCTGAAGACAGCATGGCCTGGCGTCGTCGAAGCGGCTAAGCTGATCGGCTCCAAGCAGGTACAGGGGCGCTGCACCATCGTCGGCAATCTCTGCAACGCCTCGCCGGCCGCCGATAGCGTGCCGGCGCTGGTGGCCGCCCACGCCAGGGCGTTGGTTATCGGGCCCGGAGGCAAGCGCACAATCCCAGTGGAAACCGTGCCGACCGGGCCGGGCAAGACGTCGCTCGCCAAGGGAGAGATCATCGAGGCGATCCTGCTCGACAGGCGCGCGCCGCGCTCCGGCGATGCCTATCTGCGTTTCATTCCACGCACGGAGATGGACATCGCCGTGGTCAGCGCCGGCGTGAACCTGACGCTCGATGAGCAAGGTGTCGTCAAGGCGGCCCGCGTGGCCCTGGGCGCCGTGGCCGCGACGGTGCTGCTGGTCGAGGAGGCCGCCGAGGCCCTCATCGGCAGGAAGATGGACGAAGCAGCACTTGAGCGGCTCGCCAAGGTCTGCGCGGGGGCCTGCCGTCCGATCGACGACAAGCGCGGCACCGTCGAATTCAGAAGAAAAGTTGCGGGTGTGCTGGCCAGGCGGGCCGCCATGACCGCCTATGCACGTGCAGGAGGCAAATGATGGCCGGCGTAGCAGTCTCAACGACAATCAACGGCGACAATTTCGAATACCTTTGCCAACCGGACGAGACGCTGCTCGATGTGCTGCGCGACCGCCTCGGCCTGACCGGTGCCAAGGAAGGCTGCGGCACCGGCGACTGCGGCGCCTGCAGCATCATCCTCGACGACCGGCTGGTGTGCTCGTGCCTGGTGCTTGGCGCGGAGGCCGAGGGCCGGCGCGTCGAGACCGTCGAAGGCATGGCGCATGGCGACACGCTGCATCCGCTGCAGCAGAAGTTCCTCGAACACGCAGCACTGCAATGCGGCATCTGCACGCCGGGCTTCCTGATTGCGGCCAAGGACCTTTTGGCCAAGAACCCCGACCCGACCGAGGAGGAAATCCGCTTTGGCCTCGCCGGGAATCTCTGCCGCTGCACCGGCTATGACAAGATCGTGCGCGCCGTCCAGGACGCTGCCAGCGTGATGAAGGGAGCCTGACGATGAATTTCGATCCACGTTTCGCGGGGCGCAATTTCACATCCGTCGGCACTCGCCCCATCCGTCCCGACGGCGTCGACAAGGTGACGGGCCGCGCCCGCTACGGCGCGGATTTCAACATGGCCGGCCAGCTGGTCGGGCGTGTTCTGAGAAGCCCGCACGCCCACGCCACGATCAGGAAGATCGACACGTCGAAGGCGGAGAAGCTCCCCGGCGTGAAGGCGGTGATCACCGCCGCCGACCTGCCTGACCTCACCGATGGCGATGCCGCCATGTACGACATCCTCGACAACTGCATGGCGCGCAAGAAGGCGCTCTATGACGGCCATGCGGTGGCCGCGGTCGCAGCGGTCGACGCCCGCATAGCGAGGCAAGCGCTGAAGCTGATCGAGGTCGACTATGAGGTGCTGCCGCATGTGACCGATGTCGACGAGGCGATGAAGCACACGGCACCCCTGCTCAACGACGCGATCTTCACCGAGGGCCTTGAGGAGAAGCCCGTCAAGCCTTCCAACGTCACCAAGCGCACCCAGTATGGCCATGGCGACATCCATGAGGGTTTCGGCCAGGCCGATTTCGTCGTCGAACGTTCCTTCAAGACCGAGCAGACGCATCAGGGCTATATCGAGCCGCATGCCTGCGTGGCCAATGTCAGCTCCGACGGGACCGCCGACCTCTGGGTCTGCACGCAAGGGCATTTCGTCTATCGCCAGCATTGCGCCCAGTTGCTTGGCATGGAAGCCTCGAAGCTGCGCGTCACCTCGTCGGAGATCGGCGGCGGTTTCGGCGGCAAGACTCATGTCTGGGCCGAGCCGGTGGCGCTGGCGCTGTCGCGCAAGGCTGGCCGGCCGGTTAAGTTGGTCATGACGCGCGACGAGGTGTTCCGCGCCTCTGGGCCGACAAGTGCCACCTCGATCGACGTCAAGATCGGTGCCCGCAAGGACGGCACGATCACCGCAGCCGAGGCGACCTTGCGCTATTCCTGCGGCCCCTATGCCGGCATGTGGGCCGAGATCGGTGCCATGACCGCGTTTGCCTGCTACAGGCTCGAGAACGTCAAGACGGTCGGCTATGAAGTTCTGGTCAACCGGCCGAAGACCGCCGCCTATCGCGCGCCGTCAGCGCCGATGGCTGCCTTCGCGGTGGAGAGCGCAATCGACGAACTGGCCAAGGAGATCGGCATGGACCCGGTCGAATTCCGGATCAGAAACGCCGCGCAGGAGGGCACCAGATCGTCCTACGGCCCGGTATATGGCCCGATCGGCATCGGCCCGACGCTCGAAGCGGCGAAGAACCACCCGCACATGAAGGCTCCGCTCGGCAAGAACCAGGGCCGCGGCATGGCTTGCGGCTTCTGGTTCAACTTCGGCGGCCAGACCTGTACGGACCTCAACATCGGCATGGACGGCTCGGTCTCGCTTGCCGTCGGAACCGTTGACGTCGGCGGCTCGCGCGCTTCGCTGTCGCTGGTGGCCGCGGAAGAACTTGGCATCGCCTATGAGCAGGTCAAGGCGGTGGTCGCCGATACTTCCAGCCTCGGTTACAATGATATGACGGACGGCAGTCGGGGCACCTTCTCGTCCTCTATGGCGACGATCTCGGCCGCCCGCAACGCGATCAAGGTCCTGCGGGAACGCGCCGCGCAGATGTGGGACATTTCCGTCGACGACGTGGCCTGGGAACAGGGCCATGCGGTCGCCAAGGGCGAGAAGCACGGCAACCTCGGAAAACTGTCGCTGAAGGAGATCGCGGCCGAGTCGGGCAAAACTGGAGGGCCGATTGCCGGCCACAGCGAACTCGTCGCCGATGGCGCGGGCGTCTCCTTCGCCACCCATATCTGCGATATCGAGGTCGATCCCGAGACCGGCGCCACGAAGGTGCTGCGCTACACCGTCGTCCAGGACGCCGGCAAGGCGGTGCACCCGACCTATGTGGAGGGACAGTACCAGGGGGGCGCCGCGCAAGGCATCGGCTGGGCGCTCAACGAGGAGTATATCTACGGCAAGGACGGGCGGCTTCAGAATGCTGGCTTCCTCGACTACCGCATCCCGGTCTGCTCGGACCTGCCGATGATCGACACGCAGATCCTCGAGATCCCCAACCCCAACCACCCTTACGGGGTGCGCGGCGTCGGCGAGACATCGATCGTGCCGCCGCTGGCGGCGATCGCCAATGCGGTGTCGAACGCCGCGGGCGTGCGGATGACGCATATCCCGATGTCGCCGCCGCGCATCCTGGCGGCGATCGAGGCCGAACGGGCAGGCTGATGGTTGAAGTGACGCTCTGGGGATCGCTTGGCGCGGCCGCCGGAGGCAAGAACAAGGTCGACATCGAAGCAAAGGACATAAGGGAGCTGTTCAGGAAGCTGGCTGAACAGTATCCCGGCCTGGAGCCCTTGATCGATCGCGGCATTGCCGTCGCCATAGACGGGACGATCTATCGCGATACCTGGTCGAAGGAATTGCCAGAAGGTGCTGAAATTTTCCTGCTGCCGCGTCTTGCCGGAGGATGACTGGACAACCGTGTTGACCTGCCATGTAGGCTCGAGAAACCTCGGTTATTCACGAGAGTTCTTGGCCAGTTCAGCCGGCGAGTTCGGCTCCTTTTTGATGACTGCTTCTGGGCCGAAGCAGGATTGGCAGCTTTGAGGCTTGATTTCTTGGAAGCGGACCTTCAGCCTTCCGCGGGCCTCGACGTGGTCCGAACCTGAGCAGCCATAGCGCATTTGCGCAACTGGACGCGGTAGCGCCAAGATAGATGTGGCGGCCGACGGCATCCGCTGTGGTCTTGTCTCTGCCGCTACATCACGATGAAGCCGTTCGGTTAGGCATGCTCCCTGTGGCGCGACACCTTCTCGCGGTTTCCGCAAGTCCGCATGCTGCACCAGCGGCGTTTCCCGCCTCGCGACGTGTCCAGGAAAAGCCAGCCGCAGCGCGGACAGGAGCGCAGCCTTTCCCGCGACAGGGTGAAGAAGGCTTCCACCGACAGCACGGCCAGGAAGGCCGTGACGGCGGCCGGGTTCCGCCACTCGACCAAAGTGAGTTCCGGTCGCGCGTCGGTCGGTAAGATGGACCCGGCGGCAAGCCCGCTTGCCGCACCGGAAAACAGGAAGCTCAGCGCCTCCATCGCGGGGGGCCGGCCCGCGGCGATCGCCCCGAAGACCCGGGCCGACGCCTCCCGCACCGCGTGGACCCGTTCGATGAGCGGTTCGCCCGTTATGCTGGCGACCGCTTCTGCCTGGCGAGCATCTGCAAGCCCCGATGCCTTGAACCAGTTTCCGATGTCCCGGGCGGATTTAAGCAGTTCGTTATCCTGCTCGGGCACCCGCCGATTGAACACGGCGTTCGCCAGGTCGAGGGCGGGGTGCCCGCCAATGAAGTGCTCCTGCACCCATTGCGTATGTGCGTTCGCCACGGAACCTAACCTCGTCTGACCTGTTATCCGGTTACAAGCACTGTAACCGCTATAATATGGAAATCCGGTTTCGAGGCCAGGGCGATGTCACGTCCGGCACGAGAAGGAGGAATGAGA
Organism: Mesorhizobium sp. M6A.T.Cr.TU.016.01.1.1; assembly: GCF_003952585.1. Classification (NCBI taxonomy): domain Bacteria; kingdom Pseudomonadati; phylum Pseudomonadota; class Alphaproteobacteria; order Hyphomicrobiales; family Phyllobacteriaceae; genus Mesorhizobium; species Mesorhizobium sp. M6A.T.Cr.TU.016.01.1.1. The sequence continues at coordinate 72,379 of NZ_CP034452.1, read as the reverse complement.
GATGCAAAACCATCACCACAAGACCCGCCACGAGACCATCGATGTCAAAGGCCTGGACATCTTCTACCGGCATGCCGGCGACCCGGCGAGGTCGGCGATCCTGCTGCTGCACGGCTATCCGACCTCGTCTTACATGTATCGCAACATCATCGAGCCATTGGCGGAAACCGCCTATGTCCTTGCGCCGGATCTGCCTGGTTTCGGCTACTCCTCCGCGCCATCCGCCGATGCCTACGACTACACGTTCGAGAACATTGCCGACACGATCGACGCGTTCCTCGCTGCGCTGGACCTCGAGGGATTCTTCCTGTTTATCCACGATTTCGGCACCCCGGTAGGCTATCACCTCGCAACACGCCGGCCGGACCGCATCCGTGGTCTGATCGTCCAGAACGGCAATGCGCATGAGGAGGGGCTGGGGCAGGGATGGGACGCCCCGAAGGCGTTCTTTGCCGACCCGACCGAGGAGAACAGGGCCAGGCTCCCCGACTGGATGAATTTCGAGACGACCCGATACCAGTATGTCGGAGAGCAGCCGGAGCGCCTGGCGTCTCTCTATCCTCCCGAGGGTTGGCATCTCGACTGGGAGCGTCTGTCGCGGCCCGGAATCATCGATATCCAGTTCAAGATCTTCTCCGATTACGGGTCGCACATTGCGCGTTTCCCGACCATCCGGGCCTACCACTCCGAGCATCAGCCGCCGTGCCTTCTGCTTTGGGGTAGGCACGATCCCTTCTTTGATATCAACGAGGTCATGGCATACAACCGCACCCTTGATGCGCTGGAGATCCACGTCTTCGAAAGCGGACACCAGCTTTTGGAAACCCATCATAGAGAATGCGCGGCTCTTGTGAGCCGCTTCATGCTCGACGTGGACGCCGGCGTGTTTCGAGATTCCGCCAATTGACGGCGGCAGAGAACTCGGCGGGGTGCGTGAATGCTTTGGCGTGTCCGGATCGACAGTGAGAAGGGCGAATGTCCGCTCCTCCAGCACTTTCGACCAGCTCAGAAAATCGAGTCCGAGATTGTTCTGGCCGCGCCGAGCAGGATCGATCCTTCCGGCACGCCGTCATCGATCGGAATGGCCTTCCGGTTTGCTGGGGCATCCATCGGTTCACCGATACCGGAGGTAACGATCACCGGCGCCTTGCCGGGCACGCGGTCGTAGAGATCGATAATGTCCTGATTTATCAAGCGAACGCAGCCAGATGACACCGATTTACCTATGGAGTTCCACTCCGGCGAGCCGTGCAGGCGGTAAAGTGTGTCCTGGTTGCCCTGGAAGAGATACAGCGCACGCGCGCCGAGCGGGTTCGTGAGGCCGCCGGGCATGCCGCCATTGTCGGCGCTGTATTTTGCGAGCTCAGGCTGCCGGGCAATCATTTCGTCCGGCGGGGTCCATTTCGGCCATTTCTGCTTCCATTGGACGACGGCGTCGCCCGACCATTCGAAACCGGCACGACCCAGTCCGACGCCATAACGGATGGCTTGTCCGCCCGGACGCACGAGATAGAGGTGGTGGCCGGCCGTATCGACGACGATGGTGCCGGGCCGTTGGCCGGTCGGATCGGGAACGATCTGACGCAGAAATTGCTCGTCGATTTTCTCGAACGGTATGCCCGGGAGGTCGAACCCACCGTCGCTGACCGGAGCGTACATTGTTGCATAGTCCAGGAGCGGCGGCTCGACACTGACTGGCGGCGGAGGCTGAACCGGCTGCCCTCCCACCGTGGTGCAGGCGGAAACCGCAATCGAGGCGGCGCCGAGCGCAGCGGCGTTGAGAAAGCCGCGACGGCTCAGGCGATAGGATTCGATTTCGGTTGTGGACATGGTTGCCTTTTTTTAGGTCTCAAATCGAAACAAAACATGAATACGCCGATCACTACGGCGCCAGCCCTACCAATGCCCCGGCGCGATAGGCGGTTCCGATTCTGGCCTGAGGGTGGACAAACAAAGGCAAAGCTGTGACGGCGCCGCCGCTGTTGCACCGAGGCAACAGGCCTACGGCGCCGCGTCCATTTGGACGCGTAAAGGACGCTGTGGCACTTTTACTTTGCCCACGATCCTTTCCAAAAATCGATTCCGACTTTGGGGTCATGCGCTAGCCTCCGGCCAACAGGCCTTCGAGCGAGGGCAGGATCAGGGCCGGCGGAAAGTCCCGGTATTCCTCGGGCTGGTTGGAGCGGTTGATCCAGACTGTCCGGAAGCCGAATTTGGTCGCGCCTGCGACGTCCCAGCGGTTGGATGACTGAAACGACACCGCGCCCGGATAGAGGCGCCAGCCTGTCGTGATCATGTCGTAGACCGACGGATCGGTCTTGAAGCGCCTGACGGCATCGACGGAATAGATGTCGTCTAGAACCTGGTCGAGCGCGGCGGATTTGACCGCCGCTTCCAGCATTTCAGGCGAGCCGTTGGAGAGGATCGCCAGTCTCGCGCCCGATGCCTTGAGCGCCTTGAGCACGGCCGGCACCTCCGGATAGCAGTCGAGCCGCCAATAGGCGTCGAGCAGCTTGGCCCTGAGCCCCTTGTCTGCGGAGGGAACCTTACGCAAGGCGAAATCGAGCGCCTGCTCGGTGAGTTGCCAGAAATCGGCGTAGGCGCCCATCAGCGTCCTCACCCAGGAATATTCCAGCTGCTTGGCGCGCCAGATCTCCGAAAGCAGCTGGCCGTCTGGCCCGATCTGGTCGGCATGACGGCGTACGGCGGCATGCACGTCGAACAGCGTGCCGTAGGCGTCGAAAACGTAAGCCGCATGGTGCATGATGACAGTTTTGCGGCGAGGCAGGGCAAGGCGCAAGCACAGATTGCAGTTCACATAGCGCTGGCCTCAACAAATCTCAGCGATGCCCGTTGACGGCAGACCCCAAAGCATCTTCCATTGGCGACACAGGACAGCTCTGAAACGGAACCAAGCGATGACACTGGCGACTGCGGCGCAATCCGCGACATGGACCTTCGTGGACGGCGACTGGCACGAAGGCAACGTCGCCATTCTGGGGCCGCGCAGCCATGCCATGTGGCTCGGCACCAGCGTGTTCGACGGCGCCCGCTGGTTCGAGGGCGTCGCCCCCGACCTCGACCGCCACGCCGCGAGGGTGAACGCCTCGGCGATCGCGCTCGGCCTCAAACCATCCATGAGCACCGAAAAAATTGTCGGGCTAACCTGGGACGGGCTGAAGAAGTTCGACGGCAAGACGGCGGTCTACATAAGGCCGATGTACTGGGCCGAGCATGGCGGCTATATGGGCGTGCCGGCAGATCCGGCCTCGACCCGTTTCTGCCTTTGCCTCTACGAATCGCCGATGATCTCGCCGTCGGGCTTTTCGGTCACCGTCTCGCCGTTCCGGCGCCCGACCATCGAAACCATGCCGACCAATGCCAAGGCCGGTTGCCTCTATCCCAACAACGGCCGTGCCATCCTCGAAGCCAAGATGCGCGGCTTCGACAACGCCTTGGTGCTCGACATGTTGGGCAATGTCGCCGAGACCGGAACCTCGAACATTTTCCTGGTCAAGGACGGCCATGTCCTGACGCCGGCGCCGAATGGCACGTTCCTGTCCGGCATCACCCGCTCGCGGACGATGACGCTGCTTGGCGAGTACGGGTTCAAGACCACCGAGAAGACGCTGTCGGTGCGCGATTTCCTCGAAGCAGACGAGATATTCTCGACGGGAAACCATTCGAAAGTCGTGCCGGTCACCCGCATCGAGGACCGCAATCTACAACCCGGGCCTGTAGCCAAGAAGGCGCGCGAACTCTATTGGGATTGGGCGCATTCGACTTCGGCCGGCTGACTGGCTAAAAAGGGAACCGGCGCTTCATTCCGGAGTTGCTCCACATCAATCCAGACCTATGTTAGTCCGGTATCGACACCGGATTTTTTCCACGAGGAGTACGACCGATGGCTTTTGAACTGCCCGCCTTGCCCTATGACTACGAGGCCTTGCAGCCTTACATGTCGAAGGAGACGCTGGAGTACCATCACGACAAGCACCACAAGGCCTATGTTGACAACGGCAACAAGCTGGCTGCCGAAGCCGGCCTGGGCGATTTGTCGGTCGAAGACGTTGTAAAACAGTCCTTCGGCAAGAATGCCGGGCTCTTCAACAATGCCGCCCAGCACTACAACCACATCCACTTCTGGAAGTGGATGAAGAAGGGCGGCGGCGGCAACAAATTGCCGGGTGCGCTGCAAAAGGCGTTCGACAGCGACCTTGGCGGCTACGACAAATTCAAGGCGGACTTTATCGCCGCCGGAACCACCCAGTTTGGTTCGGGCTGGGCCTGGGTTTCGGTCAAGGACGGCAAACTGGCAATCTCGAAGACCCCGAACGGCGAGAACCCGCTGGTCCATGGCGCGACGCCGATCCTGGGCGTCGATGTCTGGGAGCACTCCTATTATATCGACTATCGCAACGCCCGGCCGAAATATCTCGAAGCCTTCGTCGACAGTCTCATCAACTGGGACCATGTCCTTGAGCTCTACGAAAAGGCCTAGACCTGATCGATTTGCAGAAAAGCCCCGGAAAGCCGGGGCTTTTCTTTTGGCGCAAGCTCGGCCGCTTTTTCCAACACAGAACGACTGTCGCAAAAATTCACATAAGAGTGAGGCGAATTTCCGGAATTTTTAAGCCACCTTTGCCGTTATCGATCAGTTCCGACCTTCACCCGAACATCTTCACCATGGAGCCAGTTGAATGAGAAAGCTTATCCTCGCCATCTCGATGCTCGCCTTCGCCGGTTCGGCGGCGTTTGCCGATCCGATCCAGGACCGGCAGGCCCTGATGAAGGAACGTGGAAAGATCGCCGGCCAACTGTCGAAAGTTGTCAAGGGCGAGGCCCCCTACGACGCCGCCGCCGTGCTGACGGCGTTGCAGGCGCTGCAGGCCAACGCGGAGAAATTCCATGCCAACGTCGACACTTTTTTCCCGGCGGGCAGCGACACCGGCGACACCACGGCTGCTCCCAAGATCTGGGAAGATATGGCCGGCTTCAAGGAGGTTGAGGGCAAGTATCTCGCCAACGTCAAGGCTGCGGCGGCCGCCGCCCCTGCCGACGTCGATGCCTTGAAGGCGCAGTTCAATACCATTGGCGGTGATTGCGGCACCTGCCACCAGACCTACAGGATAAAGAAGGGCTGATAGCGGGCGATGCGCCTGCTGAAAAAACTCGTCGGCGCGACCCTTCTTCTAGGCGCCGCCGGCGCAGTTGCCGGCTGGTTCCTGTCGGCGCCGGTCAGGCTAGACCCTGAGACCCTGGCGCAGCTCGGCCCCGGCGATGCCGCCAGGGGCAAGCGCATTTTTTATGCCGGCGGCTGCACGTCCTGTCATGCGAAGCCAGGCTCGCAGGGCGATGCGCGCCTTCAACTGGCCGGCGGTCTCCAACTCAAGACGCCGTTCGGCATCTTCGTGCCCCCGAACATCTCGCAGGATGCCAAGGACGGTATAGGCGCCTGGTCGGTGGAAGACCTCGCCAACGCCATGCTGAAGGGTGTGTCGCCGGGCGGCGAACATTTTTACCCCGCGTTTCCCTATTCATCCTACGCGCGCATGAAGCCGACCGATATTGCCGATCTCCATGCCTTCATGAAGACGCTCCCCGCTGTCGCCGGCAAGGCGCCGCCCAATGCGCTAGGATTCCCGGTCAACATCCGTCGCGGCATCGGGCTGTGGAAACGTCTCTATTTGGGCGATCAGCCGGTGGTTTCCTTTCCGGACGGGACGCCGCAGCCGGTGCTGGCAGGTCGTTATCTGGTCGAAGGGGCTGGCCATTGCGGCGAATGTCATACGCCGCGGGATTTCATGGGTGGCAGCAAGAAAAGCCAGTGGCTAGCGGGTGCTGCGGCCGCCGAAGGCAGCGGCATCGTCCCGAACATCACTTCGGGCGAAGGCGGGCTCGGTGACTGGTCAGAGACCGATATCGCCTACTATCTCGAAACCGGCTTCACGCCGGATTTCGATTCCGTGGGTGGCGCCATGGTCGATGTGCAGAGAAACATGGCCGAGCTGACGCCCGAGGACCGGGCGGCGATATCAGCCTATCTGAAGGCCATACCGCCGCATCCCAACGGCTATCCGGCACGCAAGTAGCCTTCGAGCTAATGTTCGATTACGGGTGGCGATCGCCCAGGAAATCGAAACCGGTTTCGAAGAAATGATTGTAGTCGCAGGTCAATTCCTCGCCGGCCGCGATGTCGCGCAACGCATATGTCTCCTCGGGCGAGGCGACGTCGCAATTCGGGTCATCGGCATGGTTCATGTAGCGCGCGTCGTCGGCTTCGAAGACGATGTAGTTGGGGTCGCGCCGGTCGGGATAGGAATAGCGATCGAGATAGGCTTTGATCGGCCCGGTTTCGCGCTCATAGGTCTCGACAGGGATGCGCCGGTCGTAATTGGGATCGAGCTTCCAAACCAGTGTGCCGCGGGGAATGTGGTTCTTGGCAAAAACACCAATGCCTTGGATAGGCGATTTGTCGAGATAGACGTCGACGAGCAACATGGCAGACCCTTTGGAGTGACTGGGTGATTTTGGTTGGCGGCCGCGAAAAGCCGCGCATTGGGTAGCGCGCGGCCATCGCAATTGCGAGCAGAAAATCAGTAGCGCATGACCCGGAATCGGAATCGAATTTCCGCTGAGGATCATGCGCAAGATCAAGCTCCTACAGCGCCCTTTGCGCGTCCAAAAGGGCGGCCGGCGCTGTGGTGGCCTTGCCCGCCACCTTCAGCGCAAAGGCATAGGTGAAGGCGATTTCCTCGAGCCTGGAAAACCGGCCGGATGCGCCGGCATGGCCGGAGTCCATGTTGATCTTGAACAGCACCGGATTGTCGCCGGTCTTGCGGTCGCGCAGCCGCGCTACCCATTTGGCCGGTTCCCAGTAGGTGACACGCGGGTCGGTGAGGCCGGCAAGCGCCAGGATCGGCGGATAGTCGAGCGCGGCGACATTGTCGTAGGGCGAGTAGGCTGCGATCGTCCGGTAGTCTTCCTCCGAGACGATCGGGTTGCCCCATTCGGGCCATTCCGGTGGCGTCAGCGGCAAGGTCGCGTCGAGCATCGTGGTCAGCACGTCGACGAACGGAACCTCGGCCACGATCCCGCCAAAACATTCCGGCGCCATGTTGGCGATCGCGCCCATCAGCATGCCGCCGGCCGAGCCGCCCTGGGCGACAATGCGGTCATGGGCCGTGTAGCGCTCGGCGACGAGGTGGTGTGCGACTGCGACGAAATCGGTGAACGTGTTCATCTTGTGCGCCCGCTTGCCGTCGTCGTACCAGCCGTAACCCTTTTCCTTGCCGCCGCGGACATGGGCAATTGCGTAGACGAAGCCGCGATCGACCAGTGAAAGGCAGTTGGTGTTGAACGCGGCCGGCACCGTGATGCCGTAGGATCCGTAGCCGTAGAGCAGGCAAGGCGCTGATCCGTCGAGCGGTGTTTCGCGGTGATGGATGAGCGAGACCGGCACCAGTTCGCCGTCGGCGGCGGGCGCCATCAGCCGCCGCGTCACATAATGGTCCGGGTCGTGACCGGACGGAACTTCCTGGGTCTTCAGCAGCACACGTTCGCGGGTGCGCATGTTGTAATCGAAGACCTGCGCCGGCGTCGTCATCGACGAGTAGGAAAAGCGCATGATCTCGGTGTCGTATTCATAGGATCCCGACAGGCCGAGCGAGAAGGCTTCCTCGTCGAAAGAGATGAGGTGTTCCTCGCCGCTTTTGCGATCGTGCACGACGATGCGCGGAAGGCCTTCCTTGCGTTCAAGCCTGACCATATGGTCCTTGAAGCCGATCACCGAGAGGATCAGCCGACCCGCTTCGTGCGGCACCAGTTCCTGCCAGTTAGCACGCACCGGGTCGTTCGCCGGCGCCGTCATGATCTTGAAATCCTTGGCGCCGTCGGCGTTGGTGAGAATGAAGAAGATGTCGCCGCCTTCTTCGAGGTCGTATTGCAGGCCGGTCTCGCGCGGCGAAACCAGCTTCGGTTCGGCGAACGGCTCGCTGGCGCTCATCAGTCGGTACTCCGACGTCTCGTGATCGTTGATGCCGATCATGATCCACTCGTTGGAGCGCGTGCCGCCGACGTTCATGAAGAAGCCTGGATCGGTTTCCTCATAGATCAGCCGGTCGTTCTCATGACTGTCGCCAAGGGTATGGAACAGCACCTTGGAAGGACGGTGGTTGGGATCGAGACGGGTGTAGAAAAATCCGTCGTTGCCTGCGTCCCACACGCCGCCGCCACCTGTGTCCGGGATCCTATCCGGCAACTCTTCGCCGCTGGCGAGATCGCGCACGCGAAGCGTGAAGAATTCAGAGCCCTTGTCGTCGAACGCCCACAGGAGCTTGCCGTGATCGGCCGAATGGTCGACGCCGCCGAGGCGAAAATAGGCCTTGCCCTCGGCCTCGAGGTCGCCGTCGAGCAGGATCTGCTCGTCGCCGCCATCGCGCGGTGTTCGGAAATAACGCGGCTGCTCGCCACCAAGCTTGAAAGATGACCCGTAGGCGTATGGCCCATCCTTCATCGGCACCGAAGAATCGTCTTCCTTGATGCGGCCCTTCATCTCCTTGAAAAGCTGCGTCCGCAACTGGGCGGTGTCGGCCATCAACGCTGCCTGATAGACGTTCTCGGCGTCGAGATGGGCGCGGATTTGGCCGTCGAGCAGGGACGGGTCCCTGAACATCTCTTGCCAATTGTCGGCTCTCAGCCAGGCATAGTCGTCCGTCCGGTTTACTCCATGATGTATATCGAAGACCGGTCGCTTCTCTGGTTGTGGCGGGCTGACAGTCGGAAATGCTGGGGTTCTGGTCATTGCGTCTCGCTGTGGAAGTTACTTGAATGGAGAATGAACACGCCGATCAGCGCAGGTTCAAGAGCCGGAATATATGTTTTGGGCCGAGCTCCAGAAGATGAGCCGGAGGAGAGAGAAAAAATGAAATTCCGTTTTCACGCTGCCGCGGCTTTCGCCGTCGCCTCGACTGTTTTGGCCTTTACCGGCCAATCTCATGCAACCGTGTTCGCAGCTTGGCAAGTGACCAACGTTCCGTTTGGCGACACCCTCAACGTGCGCAAATATCCGGCCGGGTCTTCGCAGAAGCAGGCCGCCTATCCCAACGGTGCCGTATTGCAGATGACCGGCAAATGCACCGGCGGCATAAACCTGCTCGACATCGCCAATCAGCCGGCCTCGCAGCAGGTGGAAAAGGTCCGCTATCGCTGGTGCGAAGTCTGGCACGATCCGGCCCAAAGCGGCAATTTCGTCACCGGCTGGGTCTATGGAAAGTACATCACGCCACAATGAAGGCCCGGTGCCGGTCCGCAGCGCCGATTTCCGGCTTGCTCGCAGACAGCAGGATAAATCGCAACCTATGGTTTCGTAGACTCTGAAAACAACCAAATAGCTTACGCTACAACCAAGCATAGCCAAGCATTCAGATATTTTTACTGTCCATCACGGATGTAACGGCAGCTTGACGCTGCGTCAGCCGCCACTGGTCTGACCAGAAAATATCGCAAAGTTACAGAGTGCACGAAAGATTGAAGCTGATCGTGGAATATTTTATTAACATCGATGAATATAGCACAAGAAGCGAATTGACTTACTTGGTGCACTGGCTCATTAGAATGCTGCGACGCGAATCGCAGAGGCTCTTTCCTGCAAAAATTTCGCGCGGTGCCCGACCTGCCAAAAATAGGGCGCGGATAGAAACAACTCTCGTTGGGGCCATGAAGCCATGGATATTATCGAAACACCTTCCAGAAATAGTGATGCGCTGATCGAATTGACGGCCGATGTCGTAGCCGCCTATGTCAGCAACAATCCGGTGCCGGTCGGCGAGCTGCCGAGCCTTATCGCCGATGTCCATGCCGCCCTCGGGCGCGTGGGCGGGGCCAGTGAACAGCCTCCTGCCGACAAGCAGAAGCCGGCAGTAAACCCGAAGCGCTCCGTCCATGACGACTACATCGTCTGTCTTGAAGACGGCAAGAAGTTCAAGTCGCTGAAGCGCCATTTGATGACCCACTACGGTCTGACGCCCGACGAGTATCGTGAAAAATGGGGCCTGGACGCAAGCTATCCGATGGTTGCTCCCAACTATGCTGCCGCCCGCTCACAGCTTGCCAAGAAGATGGGTCTCGGCCGCAAGCGCAAGGGGCGCTGATACCGGCTGTCTTTCCCAACCTGGGTTAGACGATCAACGGCGCCTTCGGGCGCCGTTTTGCTTTTGGGGCATTGCTGGAGCAATCGATAGGCGTTGCGCCATATGCGAGGGCTCGCCATCATGTAGGCCAATCCCGCTGTGGCCTAATCAGGCGGTCTGCCTCAAGGCCGCCTCGGCGTCGCGCTTGATGCGCTTGACCATAGAACGAAGACCATTGGCGCGTTGCGGCGACAGGTGCTCGTCGAGCCCGAGTGCCTTCAGCGTGGCTTCCGCGTCGGTTTTCTGGATCTCGCTGGCGGGTCGTCTCGAAAACAGCGCCAGCATGATAGCGACGAGGCCGCGCACGATATGGGCGTCCGAATCACCGGCGAAGGTGACGACTGGGTCGGGCCCCGGTCCATATTCAGTGGTCAGCCAGACCTGGCTGACGCAGCCAGGCACCTTGTTGGCGGGGTTGCGTTCCTCATCGGGAAACGGCGGCAGGGCCTCGCCCAGCTCGATCACATAGCGATAGCGGTCTTCCCACTCGTCAAGCAGGGAGAAGTCGTCGCGGATCGTTTGGATCGTCGTGGTCATCACCCCGGATATAGTCATCGGGCGACGCCGCGTCACGGAAAAAGAGGAAAAACACCATAGGCGTCGAGAGGGCGGAGGGCCTGCGATGCAGCGACAGATGCGCTGACAAAATATCTCAGTTCTTCGCCGGCAGGTCGACTTTTGCGGGCAAGACGATGTCTTCGGGCACGCTGCCGGTCGTCGTCGCAGTGTCGGGTTCGGCGGTCTTGTCGTCCAACATGGCGGCCGCGATCTTGGCGGTCTCCTTGGCTCGGGCGGTGATCGTGTGCATTGCGGACTTGCCGGTCTCGCAGACGTCGGGCTTGCGCTCGCATATGCCGGCAATGTCGCCGACCGCTTCACGCGCCGCAAACAAGGCCTGGATCGGCCCGACGCTTTGGTGGCCTGTCTCGTCGGAGCCGACATTCAGCGGCAGCGCCAGAAGCACCAGCGAAAACCAGAAAGCCATTCTTATCAGAAAGCCCATCTGTATGCCTCTCATCCGTGATCGGATCATGCATTCGTGCGGCATGACCTCTTTGGATACGATAGTGGCATAGACGCGCAAAGGACGGCTTGCCTGGTCAGCGAAAATTTTCCTCAAATTTTAGGCAAATTCGAAACGAAGCATTTTGCAATGCGTTTGCCTCAAATCCAGATGATTTTCTTCACTTGGGGTTAACCATCCATCTGGCTGTTTTCTATAGGTATTTCCCAGAAGTGCGGCGTGCCGGTGGCGACTGTCAGAGGCAGAAGGACGATCCGCCCGGATAACGCTCCATTTACTATGGCTGCAATTGCCCAGGTTTTGCCGCGCCGGTCTCCCAATATTTGCCTCAGGCCGGGCATTGGTCGGTCCCGCCTTATCCATTCCTTAAACGCTGGATGCGAGTTTCAGAGCAACAAAAGCAACCTGCGAAGCAGGGCTGTTCACGACCGGGTGCGAGTGCGTTGAGTTGAGTTCGATCGGGGCCAGATACGTTGAGTTGCCCGGCGCGATGGCAGCCGGTTGCGAACGTATGGTTCATCCGTCCATCCTCGGACAGAACGATCGCCGGTGCCAGCGCCGGTTTATCGGTGTCATGCTGGCCGCTCCGTTCTTCGCCGCAGGTGCAGCAGTCACGCTGGTCACCTCGGGCATGGGCGCGGCCCTGACCATGGCTGCGATCTTTGCGGCTTTCGGCCTTTGCTGGTTTGCCGCCTTGCTGGTGGCAGCATCGGGTAAGATGGCGTTCGCCAGCCAGGTCGCCCTGGCGATGGGCAGTCTTGCCCTTGCCGGCGTCATTGCCGCGGCGGGCGGTCTGGCCTCTCCAGTTGCCATGCTTGTCGTGGCGCTCCCGTTCGAAGCCTGGTGGATTGGCGCGTCTCGTCGCGCTGCATTGTGGGGTGCGGTATCCGCATTTGTCGCTATCGTGCTGCAGGCTTTTGCCGGTTCCGTCTTCCCGTTCGGCGCGGCAGAAATCGCTGCGTGGCATTGGTTGCTGCCGCTGGCCTGGGCGCTCACCCTCGTTCCCCGCGTCGCGAGACTTGGCAGCCCGGCCGGCGCGCAGCTTGATCCGGCGACCGACGAACGGCTCGAGAACGTCATCGACGCCGTTGTCCTGCGGGTCGGCAGGCATGGCGAGGTTCTGGATGCGTCGGCAAAAGCGCGCACGATCCTGAAACTGCAGCCGGAGCTGCTGTTCGGTACTGGCCTGTTCGATCGTATCCATCTGTCCGATCGCGTCGCATACCTCAGCGCGCTGGCCGACATGCGCGATGGCGCGTCGACGCGCCGGCTCGATTTTCGCGTCCGGCTGCCGCAAAACGGCCACGGCCCAACGGCGGACAATTACCGGCCGTTTTCCCTTGAGCTGACGCGGGCGAAGGAGCAGCAGGACGTCTTCACGCTCGTCTTGCGCGAAAACGACGAAGTCGCCGGATTGCGCGAAGAGCTTGCCGCTGCGAACGAGGCGGCCGCGTCTGCCGAAGTGGCGAAGGGACGGTTTCTGGCGGTCGTCAGCCACGAGCTTCGCACGCCGTTGAACGCCATCATCGGTTTCTCCGACATGCTGCTGCATGAGATGTTCGGCACGTTCAAGGATCCGCGCCAGAAGGAATATGTCGGCTTGGTCAAGGAGTCCGGCCAGCATTTGCTTGCCGTCGTCACCTCGATACTCGACGTGTCGAGGATCGAATCGGGCGCCTACGCGGCCGAGCCGGAACCGTTCCGTTTCGTGGAAGCGGTCGAAATGTGCCAGTCCATGATGCGGCAGCAGGCCGAGGCAAAAAACATCGATCTGCAGGCTCAGATCGCACCGGATGCCGGCGAGATAAACGCTGATCGCCGTGCCGTGCAGCAGATACTCATCAATCTCGTCTCCAACGCCATCAAGTTCACGCCCGATGGCGGCGATGTCATCGTCGGCGCCAAGCGGATCGGCTCGCGACTGCATTTCTGGATCAGGGACACCGGCATCGGCATCGCCGAGGAAGACTTTGCCAATCTCGGCAAGCCGTTCATGCAGATCCAGAACGACTATACGCGCCGCTTCGAGGGAACCGGGCTCGGCCTGTCGCTGGTGAAGGGCCTGGTGGCGCTGCACGAGGGCACGATGTCGATCGAAAGCATGCCGGGCGAGGGCACCACAGTAACGATCAGCTTGCCGGTGAACGGACCGAAGGGACGTTCGACGGACAAGCCCGGCGTGCTGCCGATGCCCGTGGCCAAGGCGGAGACGAAAGGGGACAGGCATGGCTCGCTCCGCAAAACAGCCTAAGGCGGTCAAGCGCCGCGGCAATGCCTTCCAGGGTGGCGCGGTCGCCGTCGGCAGCCTGATCTCGCGCAATCCGATTCTGGTCGGCGGTTCGACCGCCTTCCTGGTGACGCTGTTTTACGTCTCGGCGAATGCCCTGTGGTATCAGCCTTTTCCTCATGCCGGCGCGTTCTTCGCGACCAGGAGCATAGAGGGCTTTCCTCGCGCAGACGCCGACGAGCCAGAGACCACCATCAACATCGTGCGGCCCGGCCCGGCTCCGGCACCGATCAAGAGCGATCCAGTCGTCAAGCAGGTCCAGGGCATCTTGAAGGATCTCGATTTCTATTCCGGCACCGTCGACGGCATTTCCGGCCCCAACACGCGCAACGCCATACAGGCCTATCAGCAGAAGGTCGGGCTCAACGCTTCCGGCGAGATCGACAGTGTGCTGCTCGATCAACTAGGCGCCACGCCAACCGCCTCGACGGTCGTGCCGCATCCGGCGCCCCGCCCGGACGACATGGCCGCGATTCCCGTTTCCGCTTCGGCGCCGGCGGATGCGTCGGCGCAGGCACCTGACGCCCGCATTATCAAGATTCAGGCCGGTTTGAAGGCATTTGGCAATGACGACATGCAGCTCGATGGCGTGGTCGGGGCACGCACCAAGGCAGCGATCAAGGAGTTCCAGTCACTGTTCGGGCTACCGGAGACTGGCGAGCCCGACGAGGTCGTCTACGTCAAGATGCGCGAGATCGGCCTGACCAACTGACAGTCGACGCCTGACGGTCGAGGCGTTCGCCAACCGGATGGGCAAAAACCGATTTCGGTTTTCGGACCTTTGCTCTAAGTACCGTCCGATGTCGTCCAGAACCTTGCCATGCGCGTAACCACCGATCTGTGGGTGTCGGCCCTTTTGCGCCGGGTTTTCAGCGCCGGGGGCTTCGCCGCCGTGGTTAAGCGCGGCGCGACCGAGGCCGGCGCGGTCTTCGTGCTGGCGCGTGGCCGCATGGGCGAGATCGCCCTGTTTGGGCCGGCGCCGCAGACGAGCTACGATTCAGCCAAACCCGACGACCGGTTTTTCAGCCTGCTCGGCGCTGGCGACGATGCCGCCGTCTTTGACGCGCGACTGGAAAGGGAGAAAAAATTCGATCCCGACATCTGGGTGGTCGAGATCGAGGCCGGCGCTGTTCCCGTCGAGGAGCTTATTTCCGTCAAGTCGCTCTAACGATATGCATGAAAGACAAAGGCTTGAAACGTTCGCTTGAATCTCTTCAGACGCGCCGCGCCTTCATGTATGTCGCCCAAAAGTGCGCAGCGGTTTTGGGATAACGACATGCATAAAAACAAAAAACTTAAGGCGCGTCGCTTGAATCTCTTCAGACGCGCCGCACCTTAAGGCTGATGGCAGCATTGTCGCTGTCTGCCTTACGGATGTCGGCGTTTGCCGCAACGGGTCCGGTACTGCGAATGGCCTTCGACAGTATCTCGGCCTTCCAGCCGCGAACCCTGTCCAGCGCTGCATCGCGACGCAGCAGACGGTAGCGGTCGAGGAAGATGCGGATGGCCTGCGGATGCGGAAACTCTGTGGGGTAGACGGCAACGGTGATCAGGAACGCCTTGTCTTCGCTGAGGTCGAGCGCGCGCAGGGCGGCCAGCAGCGACGTGTAGTTCTGGGTTGCGGTGAGCGACCGCGCCGTTGAAAAATCGATTTCGAGCGCGTCGGCCAGTGCTGTCTGGAAGAATGCGGCGTTGCCGGTCAGCGCCGTCTCGCGCAGTTTGACATAGGTTTCAGCACCGGTGAACGGATTGATGGTTGCGCCGCCGCTCTCCGCGTCGGCATGCATCATCGACCGCAGCCGGCGCCTTGCATTTTCGGCGGCGGCGCCGGGCTCCTGCTGCCTCTCGGGGCCGGGCACAACGACTTCGGCGCTTTCGGGCGCCGTCTTAGCGATCGCCTCCGGCTGACGCACGCTCACCAGCGTCGGCTTTTCAAGCGCCTTGATCAGGTGGGCGATGGTCGGGTTCAGGTCCTTGCGGCGCGCAATGGCGCGCGCATGCGGCAGGCCGTGCCGCCCGATCAGCGCGATGAGATCGATGTTGCTGAGCGCGCGCGAGCGGATGAGCAGCGGGGCGGCGATGTCGACCGGCTCCTCGCAAAGCCGCCGGACCAGCGCCGTGGGCGCATATTCGCACTCGGAAAGGGCGGCAGCGACGTAGCGGCGCGATTCGACCGACACATTGGCGAAAAGTGGAAGCGTCAGATCTTCAAGCTGTGCAATCTCCCGGCGCGACGGGCGGGTGAGCGAACAGAACGCCGACACCGCGGCGCGGAACAGCCTTTCAGCCTTTCCCGATTCAGCCCGTATAGCGATTTGCCTGAAATCCGAAGCTGACACGAAGGATACGCCTGACACTCGACACAATCTGGACCATGCTCGACCGGGACTGTGTCGGTTTCGCATTTCCCAAGAACAAAGATCAAGTTAGCGGCGATCCGTTAGCGTTCCGTTAACCTACTGCCGTCCTTAATCAGATTGGAGGCGTTGCGTTGTGCTCCGGGGCAACCGAGAGGAATGCACGAACCATGGGCATGGTACTGTCTTTCGTGCCGCGAACGGCGGCAACCAATCGAGCAGAACGAAACACCGGTACGCCGGCGGCGGTGATCATTTTCCCCGGCGTCCGTTATGAGCAACGGCCACTGACGGGCGAGAGCCGGACAGGCGCCGGTCGGGACAAGCCGGGCTCGATGCCAGGCTCGTCAGGGACGCTGCCTGTTCCGCACCACTGAGTTTCGGGATCCCTTTAGAAATCCTGCAGCTCGCAGGAACTCTGCTCGAGAAACCGTGACACGACCGGCTTCCAGCTGTCGTCGGGCACGAAGGAGCGGATGACGAACATGCCTTCGTCGATGGGCGCCTCGACGAAGATTGCCCCTTGCAATTCCTCGGGAAGATTCTTGCGGATCTCGATCATTTGCGCCGGCGTCAGCACGATACTGTCCAGCACTCTACCGGTCGCGCTGTGGTCGTTGAAGGAATAGATATTGTGGCCGCTTCGGTCATAGACCGATACGGACCAGAACGGGACGTTTCCGGGTGCCTTGATCCGCACCATCCCTTCGGACAGATCGAACCGGCAAGCCGCCGCGTAAAACAGTGGATCGACGGATTTTACCACCGGCGTGCCGCCGGCCTCTGCGTCCAGCCTGGTCATCCTATAGAGGTCCGAGGCCATGGCCAGACGCGACCAGGCATCGCGTTCGGAAAATTCCGGGACGAGCAGCAGCACGATGATATGCACGACACCGGCGCCAAGCAGGCCGAGCAAGATCGCGTGCAGCAGCCTACGCATTGCAGCCGACCTTCAGGATCTGCGGTAGCGTGATATCCGAAAGACCCGTGCTGCTGGCGATCGGCGTGTCGTAGAATGTCAGCACGAAATACATCCGACCGGAGCCGTCGGAAGGCAGCCAGTTGCCGGGCGCGGGGCGGTGGCCGACGGAAATCACCACCGAATTGTCGGGCTGGCGCAGCACCTGGTAGGATTGAAGTGCCGCAAGCCTCGGCTTGTCGGTCTCGATCACGCCGAGCGACTGATCGGCGGCATAGAGGGTCCAGAACCGGGCCGTTGGAAATCCGCCTTCGATTTCGTAGGCGCATTGACGTTTCAATTGCTCGCCGCCGGAATCGCGTTCGGCGACAAAAGACAGGCCCTCTGCTTGCCCGAGCGCCAGCACACCCTCGCGCGCCACACGGGCTTTCGAATAGGGATCCGCCGCCTGCGTGCCGATATCGGGAAACGCCGTCCATGGGCCGATCCGGATCGCGCCGATGCCATCCTGCGTCTTGAGAGCGTGCCAGACGCCGCCGCCGCCGCCGCCGATGGCTATGGCAAGCGCAAGGAGCGTCAGGAATGCGTTTTTGAGCATGAGGAGCCGCGGGAAAGAGGAGTGCCGCTTGGGGATATCGCGGGGCAGGGGGCCATGGCAAGCGGACCTCTGTGGAATTGCCTGCGCGAGCATGACCCGTCGTGTGCGGGCGTCAAAGCGCCGACAGGGTCTCCGGCGTCGCAGGTGCCTTGAGGACGGGCGCCGACTGGAACAGCCTCGTGATGTCCTTGAGCGCCCGCGTGGTTTGGCTGGACAGCACCGGCGGGCGCTCGGCGGCGGCGTCCGCCGCTGCCTGCTCGGCGTTCTTCTTTTCCGCGTCCTCGGCCTTGGCGGCAATTTTTTCGTCGACGAAGGGATAATCGAGACCGGGGATCGGCTTGAGATCGATATTCTGGTGCGCATAGACCATAAGCCGCTGCCACACCATCGCCGGCAGCGAGCCGCCGGTCATGTTGTTGGTTGGGGTGAAGTCGTCATTGCCGAGCCACACGGCAGCCGTGTAGTTGCCGGTGAAGCCGACATACCAGGCATCACGGTAAGATTGCGTGGTGCCGGTCTTGCCGGCCGAAACGATGTTGGGTAGGGCAGCGCGCCGCGCCGTGCCCATCACCGGCACCGCCGCCAGCATGGTGTTCATATATTTCAGCGCCTGTTCCGACAGCACACGATGCGGCGGCGGCGCATCCTTGGCGAAATCGTAAACCATCTCGCCGGTATGGGTGACGAGCTGGGTGATGCCATGCCGGGAGCCGACAAAGCCGTTCTGGGCGAAGACGCTATAGCCTGTCGCTTGGTCCATCACGGTCATGCCCGAAGTGCCGAGCACCATCGTCTTGTGCGATTCGAGCGGCGATTCGACGCCCATGGCTTCCGCCATCGCCTTGATCGGCTTGATGCCGAGATAATCCTTGGCCAGCCGCACCGGCACGGTGTTGATCGATTTGGCCATCGCCGTGATCAGCGTGACCTTGCCGGCCGACCCGCCATTGTAATTGTGAGGCGACCAACTGCCCCAGGAGATCGGCCCGCCGGAAACGACGGAGTCCGGAGTGAAGCCGTGCTCCATCGCCGTTGCATAGATATAGGGTTTGAACGATGAGCCGCTCTGGCGCAGCGCCTTGGTGGCGCGGTTGAACTGGCTGGCACCGTAGTCGCGGCCGCCGACGATCGCCCTGACTGCGCCATTGGTTTCGATGACGACCATGGCGCCTTCGGTGACGTTGTATTCCTTGCCGAACTGGCGGAGATGGAACTCCATCGATTCTTCCGCCGCCTTCTGGATGTTGGCGTCGAAAGTGGTGTGAGCGACCAGCGAATGCTGGCCGGACTTCGCCGCGATCTTCTTGACCTCTTCGAATGCCCAGTCGAGGTAGTAATCCGGGCTTTTCTGCTCGCCGCGGTCGACGATCTCGGCCGGATGCAGCCGCGCCTGCAGCACCTGCCCCTCGCTCATGAAGCCGGCCTCGACGAGATTGGACAGCACCACATTGGCCCGCGCCCTGGCAGCAGGCAGGTTGATGTGCGGCGCGTATTTGGTCGGTGCTTTGAACAGGCCGGCCAGCATCGCTGCTTCGGCGAGGTTCAGATCCTTGACGCTTTTTCCGAAATAGAAATCAGCGGCCGCTTCGATGCCGAAGGTGCCGCCGCCCATATAGACGCGATCGAGATAGAGCTGCAGGATCTCCTTCTTCGACAGATTGGCCTCGAGCCACAGCGACAGGAAGGCTTCCTTGATCTTGCGTTCCAATGTCCGTTCATTGGTCAGGAACAGGTTCTTGGCCAGCTGCTGGGTGATGCTCGAGCCCCCTTGCACCACGGAATTCGCCCGCACATTTGCGAAGATCGCGCGCGAAAGGCCGAGCGCATCGATGCCGTAGTGATCGAAGAAACGCCGATCCTCGGTGGCCAGCACCGCCTTGATGACCTGGTCGGGCATCTCGTCGACCGGCACCGAATCGCGCTGGATGATGCCGCGCTGGCCGATCTCGTTACCGTAGCGATCGAGGAAGGTGACAGCGAAATCACCCTGGGCCCGCCAGTCGCCGGCGGTCTCCTGGAAGGCTGGCAGCGCAAGCGCCAGCATGACGACGATGCCGCCGGCGCCGAGCGTGAAGGCCTCGCTCAACAGTTCGATGATGCCGCGGCGCCAGCCGGAGACGCGGAAGCGCCGGAAAAAAATGGTGGCCGCTTCCCAGAACCGGCGCGCCTTGAAGCCGATCTCGTAGAGCGAGGAATCGAACCACGCATCCGCAGCCAGCAGTCTTGCGGCAATCGGACCTCTTCTCTTGCGTGGTTTCAAAGGACTGGCCATTCCAGGATCCGGCTGCGGCTACGCCTCCCAGTGAGAAACTGCACGGGGGCAATTTCAGGGCGACGCGCCTACCAAGACTATTCGTTCATTTTGGCGCCGCTCACAAGGGCGAGGTAGACTTGCGCGTTACAGTTTCTAGATAGGAGTTTGAGGGGCCACCTCCACCGCTTTGCAGGCGCGCATCCGCTTTCAATATTACCGCGCCGCGATAAAGCGCATGAAATGCGCCACGTCGGCGTCGCTTGGCTCCTTGCCGGTGAAACTGCGCAGATAGGCGGCGAGATGACTGACTCTCGCCTCGACCGGTTCCTTGAGGTCGAGCACATAATAACCGATCTGCATGTAGTAGAGCACCCGGGCGCGGATGAAGGCATCCTCTTCATCATAGCCATGCCGGCGATACATGTTGCGGATCGCGCCCAGGCGGTCATTGTCGGCCTGGTCGATCGCCCGGCGCACGCCGTCGGAGCGACGCGCCCATTCCCGGACGGCGAAGTCGAGCCTGGGATCGAACAGGCGCTCGTCCGCCCAGCATTCGAACACGTTCATGACGCCCATGATGATGCTTTCGGCCGGCCGCTGCGCGCGTTCGACGATCGCCTTGGTGTTGGTATCCCGCCAATGGGCAAGCAACTGGTCGAGCAGATCCTGACGGCTATCGAAATACCAGTAGAAGCTTGAGCGCGAAACGCCGAGCTTCTGGCCGAGCGGCAGCACGCGCACGCTTTCGATGCCGTCTGACATCAATGTCTGGAGCGCAAGACTGATCCAGTCCCAGCGCGTCACCTTGATGTTGCCGGGCGCCGGCTCGTCCCGCGGAGCAATCATGATCATGGCCGCACAATAGGCATGGGGGAGAGCTGCATACAACCATACTAGACACATATGTACAGTGCAAGTATCCTGCCGCCTCAAGAACGGCCGGCGCGTCATCGCGGCCTCTCCCTACGATCCCCAGGGCAAGGCAATACGGCAATGAGGAGTATCCGCCATGGTCGATGACGCCGCACGCAACCTCAGGCGCGAACGCCGGCGCGGACGAACCGGCGAGGCCGGTAGCGAGAGCAGCCGCCGGCCGGACTATCGTTCGTTGAAGAACCCGTTCCTGCCGCAGCCTGTCTTTTCGGCCGACCACGTCGCCGCGATCCACGACACGGCGCTGCGCGTGCTCGAGGAACTCGGTGTCAAGGTGCTGTTGCCGGAAGCGCGTCTCATTCTTGCCCGTGCCGGCGCTTTGGTCGACGAGGACAGTCAGATGGTGCGCCTCGGCCGCGACATCGTCGCGGCGGCGCTGGCCTCGGCGCCGAAATCGATCCGGGCGCACGCCGGCGACCGTGCCCGAGACCTGATGTTCGAGCTCGGCTCGATGACGTTTCTGGCGGGATCCGGCGCGCCGAACGTCACCGATCTAGAGCGCGGCCGGCGGCCGGGGACGCTTGCCGCTTTCGAGGATCTTATTCGGCTGGTGCAGCATTTCGACGTCCTGCATATGCTGGGGCCTTGCATCGAGCCGCAGGACATCGACAACCGTTTGCGCCATTATGCCGTCAACCGGGCTCAGCTGACGCTGTCCGACAAGTTCCCGTTCATTTTCGCGCGCGGCACGCCGCAGGTCGACGACGGGTTCGAGATGCTGCGGCTGGCGCGCGGCCTGTCCGAGGACGAATTCCGTTCGGGGGCCTATTGCTACACCGTCATCAACACCAATTCGCCGCGTCAGCTCGACATTCCGATGGCGCAAGGCATCATCGACTTTGCCAAGGCGGGGCAGGTGTTGATCATCACGCCCTTCTGCCTGGCCGGCGCCATGGCGCCGATCACGGTGGCCGGCGCGCTGACGCTGCAGCATGCCGAAGCGCTGGCCGGGCTGACGCTGGCCCAGATCGTGCGGTCAGGCGCGCCGGTCGTCTATGGTTCCTTCTCGTCCAACGTCGACATGAAGTCGGGGGCGCCGGCCTTCGGCACGCCGGAGCACGTCAAGGCGACGCTCGGCGCCGGTCAGCTTGCGCGCTTCACCGGCCTTCCCTGGCGATCCGGCGGCGGCAGCGCCGCCAACGTTTCGGACGCGCAGGCAGCCCACGAGACGCAGTTCGCGCTGTGGGGCTCGGTGCTTGCTGGCGCGACGGTATGCATCCACGCGGCTGGCTGGCTCGAAGGCGGCTTGAGCGTCTCCTTCGAGAAGCTGATCACCGATATCGAGGCGCTGCAGACGGTCGCGGAACTCTGCGCGGCGACGCCAGGCGACGAAGATGCGATCGGCTTCGAGGCCATCGCGGAAGTGCAGCCGGGCGGGCATTTCTTCTCGGCCGGACACACAATGGCGCGCTACCGCACCGCATTCTACGAGCCGCTGGTGGCCGACTGGTCGAATTTCGGCAACTGGACGCAGGCCGGGTCAAGAACCGCCACGGAGCGCGCCACCGGCATCTGGAAACGACTGTTGGCCGACTTCCGGCCACCGCCCTCGGCCGCTGTCACATCATACGTCCTCGACGAATTCATAGCGCGGCGCACCGAAGAGGGCGGTGCGGCACCGGTTTCGTGAGGTGGCGGCACGCGGGCGTCACATAGGGCGTTTGTCGCCGGTCTTTTGCGGGTCGCGGCGTATCGTGCCGGTGTCAGCTTTCCTATGCTTATCGGCAAGTCTACGAATGCGATCGAAGCGACTTTCCTCAACCGCTTTGATTGTCGCGACGGCATTTGGCTTCGGGACGAACGCAATCATGGATCGATCTCCTTGCCGGCGGGCCGCGCGCCGGGGAGATGCCCCGGCGGTTTTCTTTCAGGCTCTCGTGTAGAGTTCGTTTCTCTCGGAGAGGTCGATGATATCAGGCGGCGAGAGCGACCGCACAGCTTTGCGCACCCAGCCTGTCGGGCGAGGTTTTCCCGGGCATGGTCGCCCAGCCGCCCGTCTCGATGAACTGCCGCTTCTTGTAACTGTCGGTTATGGCCTTGAACTCGACAAGTTTGGCGGCGGCATCGGGTGCCGTATTGAAGCGATCGACGCAGACCGCCGAGGCCAGCTCGCCGCGCGCCACGTCGCCGGCGGTTGTCGCCAGCGCGCGTGAGGTGCCACCGGTCACCCAGCCGCCCCAGTTGAAACCGATGATCAGCGTGGCGACGACGGTTGCCGCACATGCCCACAAAAGCGTGGATTTGGCCGGCTGGTAATCTTCCCATCGACGCGCGAGAGATGGCTTGCTGCTTTGTGTGGCCACGGAACAGTTCCTTCCTGGTTGGTGTTGGGATCGGTCGCCCGGCCTTTCCGGCCGGGCGCTGCAGGCTTGTCTAGGCGATGGTCAGTAGCCCCCCATGCCGCCGCCGGCCGCAGGCGCGGCATCCTTGGCTGGAATGTCGGTGATCATGGCTTCCGCAGTGATCAGCAATGCCGCGATCGAACCGGCATCCTGGAGCGCGGTCCGCACCACCTTTGCCGGGTCGACGATGCCGACCTTGATCATGTCGACATAGATCTCGTTCTGAGCATCGAAACCCTGGTTGTGATCCTTGCTGTCCATGAGCCTGCCGACAACGATCGAACCTTCGACGCCGGAGTTCTCGGCGATCTGGCGGATCGGCGCTTCGAGCGCTCTCGACACGATCGAAATGCCCGCCGTCACATCGGCATTGGCTCCGGTCAGCCCGTTCAGCACGGCCTTGGCGCGCAGCAGAGCGACACCGCCGCCGGGAACGATCCCTTCTTCCACCGCCGCGCGCGTGGCGTTCAGCGCGTCGTCGATACGGTCCTTCTTTTCCTTGACCTCGGACTCGGTCGCACCACCGACGCGAATGACCGCGACGCCGCCGGCGAGCTTGGCTAGCCGCTCCTGCAGCTTCTCCTTATCGTAGTCGGAAGTGGTTTCCTCGATCTGCCCCTTGATCTGCTGGACACGCGCCTGAATCGTGGCCTTCTCGCCTGCACCGTCGATGATCGTCGTCGTGTCCTTCTCGATCAGCACGCGCTTTGCGCGGCCGAGCATGTCGATGGTGATGTTCTCGAGCTTGATGCCAAGGTCTTCCGAGATCATCTGGCCGGCAGTGAGCACGGCGATGTCTTCCAGCATCGCCTTGCGGCGATCACCGAAGCCCGGCGCCTTGACTGCCGCGACCTTGAGGCCACCGCGCAATTTGTTGACGACCAGCGTCGCCAGCGCTTCGCCTTCGACGTCCTCGGAGATGATCACCAGCGGTTTGCCGCTTTGCACCACGGCTTCGAGGATCGGCAGCATCGCCTGCAGATTGCCAAGCTTCTTTTCGTGGATGAGGACATAAGGGTCCTCCAGCTCGACGCGCATCTTCTCGGCATTGGTGACGAAATAGGGGCTGAGATAACCACGGTCGAACTGCATGCCCTCGACGACGTCGAGTTCGGTCTCTGCGGTCTTGGCTTCCTCGACAGTGATGACGCCGTCATTGCCGACCTTGTCCATCGCCTTGGCGATCATGGCGCCGACGGTGGCATCGCCATTGGCGGCAATGGTGCCGACCTGCGCGATTTCACCGGAAGATTTGACCTTCTTGGCGCGTGCCTGGATTTCCTTGACGACGGCGGTGACCGCAAGGTCGATGCCGCGTTTGAGGTCCATCGGGTTCATGCCCGCGGCAACGAATTTGGCGCCCTCGCGCAGGATGGAAGCGGCAAGCACCGTGGCGGTGGTGGTGCCGTCGCCGGCGAGATCGTTGGTCTTCGAGGCCACTTCGCGCACCATCTGGGCGCCCATGTTCTCGAACTTGTCGGCAAGCTCGATTTCCTTGGCCACCGTCACCCCGTCCTTGGTAATGCGCGGCGCGCCATAGGCCTTGTCGATGATGACGTTACGGCCCTTGGGGCCGAGCGTCACCTTGACGGCGTTGTTGAGGATTTCGACACCGCGCAGCATCCGGTCACGCGCATCGGTGGAGAATTTGATTTCCTTGGCAGACATGTTTTTTCGTCCCGTTCAATTGGTTGTGGCAAGGCGCTGGCAGCACCCGCCTGAATCAAAAACTTGGAGCATCTTCTGCGCGTCCAAGAGGACGCGCGGCGCTCCAATCAGGCGGCTTTCTTGGCAGCCACGATCTTGTCGGTGATGCCCATCTCGCTCTTGTCGATGATGCCCATGATGTCGGCCTCCTTCATGATCAGAAGGTCCTCACCGTCTATCTTGACTTCGGTTCCCGACCATTTGCCGAACAGGATGAGGTCGCCGGCCTTGACATCGAGTGCGATCAGCGCGCCGCTTTCGTCCCGCGCGCCTGGCCCGACGGCGATCACTTCGCCTTCCTGCGGCTTTTCCTTGGCATTGTCGGGGATGATGATGCCGCCCTTGGATTTGGTATCGCTTTCGGCGCGCCGAATAACGACGCGATCGTGGAGTGGCCGGAATTTCATGGGAACTTCTTTCTGGGGCCGGCTTAGGCGGCCACGCCCTTGTATAGGCGTTTTGGCACTCGATAGATAGGAGTGCCAAAAAATATTAGTCCTTTATCGGAAACTATTGACAGTATTATTTGGCAGTTTCATTCCCATGAATTCGATGAGCATAAAATAATCCTGGAATTGATTTTTTCTGCCCGAGTACCTATTTTAGATGAGAAACTCACTTTCATAATCTCAGTCAAGAAGGAGATTTTATCGATGGCGGAATTCAGTCAGAATATAATGGAAAAAGCTGAGGCGCGCTTCATGGAAAAGCAGAAGAAAACCGCGGAGCGAAACCAGGCAACGGCCGAATATGTTTCGGAAGCCAAGGCCAGGATCATCAAGACGGCAAGGCTGCGGGCGCTGCGGCTGGCCAAGGAAGAGGCCGACCGCGCCGCGGAGGCCCTCAATCCCGTCGCCCCCAAGAAAAAGCGGGCGGCAGTCAAGAAGGCGGGGGCCGCTTAACGGCGTCAAGTCATGAGCCTGACATTTCCAAACCAAAGCCGCAGCTACGACGAAGCGAGCCGACGGATCCGCTTCGTCGGCTATGACGGCATGTCCCAGATTTCTTTCTTCGTCGATGCAGATGCCATCTCGACGGCACCGTCGGGGACGGCGACAGCCGAAGCCACATATCTCGCCGCCTTCGATGCGGCTGTCGGTCCCATACATGACGTCGCAAGGAATGCTTATGCCCGTACCGGCAAGAGCATGTACGTGCTGACCGCAGCCGATTTTCGATAAATCCCGACCGTCCCGTGATCTGGCGCGAGAACGTCAACGCGGCTACGCTGCAAGCAGGAATCGCTGACGGCGCGAAGGCTTGTTCAGCCGTGACGGGCGAGGGAGAAGACGATGACCGCGCCGGCCGCCGCGCTGCAGAAGGCCTTGTTCGAAGCGCTGAACGGTGACGGTTCCCTGTCAGCGGCATTGGGCGGCGCTAAACTGTTCGACCATGCCCCGGAAAATGTCCCGTTTCCCTATGTCACCTTCGGCCGGACCAGCGTCTACGACTGGACAACGGGCATGGAGAACGACGCCGAGCAGCTTTTCACGCTGCATTTCTGGTCGAAGTCCGAGGCCAGGAAAGAAATGCTCGATGTGATGGACATGGTCAGCGCCCGGCTCCAGGATGCGGCGCTCGCGCTCGACGAGCATCACCGCCTCAATCTCAGGCTCGAATTCACCGAGGGCCGTTATGACGAGGACCTTTCGGCTTATCACGGGCTGCTGCGCTTTCGCGCCGTGACGGAAGAAAACGCCTGACGCGCTTTCAATATGGCTGCAACACAGTCTAGACTGGCGCTTCGATGAATTTTGCCGGGTTGGGGCGGCGAAATCATAAGGTCGGTTGTCTCGCGTTTCAGGGGTGGGATAGGCATGTGTTGCAGGCGTTCACTGTTCATTTCACGTTCAGCACCGATGCGTTAGAACGCTGACCATGAAAACGCTTCGTTCCCACTTCCGAACCGCGACATTGGCGCTATCAGCGGCCGCTCTGTTCGCGTCGCAGGCGACGGCGCTGCCGGTCGTCGTGCCCGAGCAGAACCGGCCGGTCGTCCTGGCTGCCTCCGACTGCTACGCGATCGGTCAGCAGGTCGCCGAGCAGAATGGCGGCACGCTGGCCAAGGCATCGCAGTCGACGCGCGGTGGCCAGCCGGTCTGCGTCATCGTCGTGCTGGTTCCAGGCAAGGATGGACAGCGCCCGCGCCGCACAGAGATCGTCGTTCCGCAGAATTGACCCGCCGTTTCCCAGCGTGCCGGAATCGGCCTATATCTGACCAATTCTTCAACAGGTGTTGATCCAGCATGCGCGTACTGGTCGTCGAAGATGACAAGGATCTCAACCGGCAGATATCAGACGCGTTGGTCGATGCCGGCTATGTCGTCGACCGGGCCTTCGACGGTGAGGAAGGGCATTTCCTTGGCGATACCGAACCCTATGACGCCGTGGTGCTCGACATCGGCTTGCCGCAGATGGACGGCATCAGTGTGGTTGAGCGCTGGCGGCGCGGCGGCCGCAAGATGCCGGTCCTGATTCTGACGGCGCGTGATCGCTGGAGCGACAAGGTATCCGGCATCGACGCCGGCGCCGACGATTACGTCACCAAGCCGTTCCACATCGAAGAGGTGCTGGCCAGGGTTCGCGCGCTCATCCGGCGCGCGGCCGGCCATGCGTCGTCCGAGTTGACCTGCGGGCCATTGCGGCTCGACACCAAGGCCTCCAAGGCCGATGTCGACGGCGTGCCGCTGAAGCTGACGTCGCATGAATTCCGCCTGCTTGCCTATTTGATGCACCATATGGGCGAGGTCGTGTCCCGCACCGAGCTGGTCGAGCATCTTTACGATCAGGATTTCGACCGCGATTCCAACACAATCGAGGTCTTTGTCGGGCGGCTTCGCAAGAAGATGGGCATCGACATGATAGAAACCGTTCGCGGCATGGGCTATCGAATGCGTGAGCCGGAGGCGTAAGGCGGAACCGCTCAAACAGACTGCAAGAACGCCGCTTTCGCTGCGGTTCTGGCCGCGTTCGCTGGCGTTCCGGGTGATCGCCTTTTCCACGGTCTGGGCGATACTCACCCTGGTCGTCATCTTCACGCTGATCACGACGCTCTATCGCCAGGCGAGTGAGCGCGGTTTCGACAGCTTGCTGTCGGCGCATCTGTTCAACCTGATCGGCTCGGTCGGCGTGTCCGAAGGCGGTTCGTTGACCGGCGCTCCCGACCTTGGCGATCTTCGGTTCTCGGAGCCGAATTCCGGCTGGTACTGGTCAGTGGAGCCTGCGTCGGAAGGCGTGCGCGGCGATCTGCACTCCTCCTCGATGACCAAGGCGATCCCGTCGCCAAGCGTCGCCGAGGTTCCCTTCAACGCCAGCTTCCAGCGCAGCTATGCCACCGAAGGCATCAATGGCGAGGAGCTGGAAGTGTTCGAGAGCGAATTCGTTCTCGACGCGAAAAATCGCGCAGCGCGCTTCCGTGTCATGGGCAACCAGACCGAGCTCGAGCAGGAGATAGGCGCCTTTCAGCGTCGCCTTCTGACCTATCTTTCCCTGTTCGGCGTCGGCATGATCGCCATCAACGCCATCGCCATCCTGCTGGGCCTGCAGCCATTGGGCCGGGTCAGGAACGCTCTCGCCATGGTGCGGGAAGGAACCGCGCAAAGGCTAGACGGCCGCTTCCCGGCCGAGATCGAGCCGCTTGCCAACGAGACCAACGCACTGATCGAAAACAACAAGCGTATCGTCGAGCGCTCGCGCACGCAGGTCGGCAACCTCGCCCATTCGCTGAAGACGCCGCTGGCGGTGCTGATCAACGAGGGGCGGGCGCTTGGCGGCGCCAAGGGCAAGCTCATAGCCGAGCAGGCCGCCTCGATGCAGAAGCAGGTTGACCACTATCTGCAGCGCGCCCGCGTCGCGGCGCAACGCGACAGCGTCGTCTACCGTACGCCGGTGGCGCCGCTGGTCCAGCGCATGGTGCGCGTGCTGCAAAAACTCAACCCGCAGACCGCTCTCTCGCTTTCGCTGCCGGCAGTCGATATCGTTTTTGCCGGCGAACGCGAGGATCTGGAAGAATTGCTTGGCAATTTGCTCGACAACGCCATGAAATGGGCAAAGAGCGCGGTCGCCGTGTCGGTGGCACCAATCTCCGACAAGACGAGTGGCGCCGGCAAGGAGGGTGCCGTCAATCTGTTCGAGATCAGCATTGAGGATGACGGCCCGGGCATTCCCGAAGACAAGGCGCGCGAGGCGCTGAGGCGCGGACGGCGGCTCGACGAGACCAAGCCGGGGACCGGGCTTGGACTTGCCATTGTCGCCGACCTCGTCAATGAGTATGGAGGCGTTCTGGCTCTGGAACGATCCGGCATGGGCGGGTTGAAGGCAGTAGTTCGATTGCGGAGCCTTCAATGATGCTTGATCGACGGTGCGTGATATGGCGGCATGTCGATTGGTCCCGGAGCGTCGGCCGCGGCCAAATTTCGGACAAACATCAACACTAATGGCCACACCGACTTCCCCGATGGCGCGGCTCCCAGCTCTAACTCAAGAAAACCGGTTGTTGGCATGAAGATTCGCGTCGCGCTCGTTTCCGCACTGCTGGCCGTTTCCGGCTGCACGACGCTGGGCAACAGCCCGGCCCCCACGGTGGCGCCGCAGCCTGCCGTCACGCCGCCAACTGACGGCAAGATCGCGACGACGATCATTTCCGCCATGGGCGGCGGCCTCGTCAGCGGATCGATCGGTGCCGGCTTGAAGGAATCCGAGAAGCGCAAGGCGCTGGAGGCGGAATACAAGGCGCTCGAGTACACAGCGAGTGGCCAGAAGGTGACGTGGAAGAGCGATCGGTCGGCGCATTATGGCGAGGTTGTCGCCGCCCAGCCCTATCGTGTCGGCTCGCAGGACTGCCGGCAATACACCCATACGGTCTTTACCGGCGCCGCCGGCGCCACCGCGCGCGGAACCGCTTGCCGCAACGCCGATGGCAGCTGGACGCCGCTGACGTAACGACTGGGCGGATAGGTCCGGTTGACATCAATCAAGCACATGCGACGCACCTGCCGTCAAAGCGTCGCAGGATGCCTGTGTTGGCAGGGCAGGGCTCTGCCGTTATTGGAAGAAGCATGCTGTTCTGGGTCATAGCTGCCATTCTCACGCTGGGTGCAAGCCTGGCGGTTCTGCTGCCGCTGGCCGGCGGCCCGAAGGATGGTTCGGCGAGCAGCGATCATGACCTTGAAGTTTATCGCGACCAGCTGTCGGAGCTTGACCGAGACGTGGCGCGCGGCCTGATCCAGCCGGCGGAGGCCGAAGAGGCGCGTGCCGAAATCGCTCGCCGCATCCTTCGCCTGGACAATGCCGGGGCCGGGGCCGATCCCGCCGACAAGGCAGCGGCGCGGCAGCCGTCGATGGCGACCAGGCTGGTTGCGACGGCCGCGGTCCTGGTGGTTCCGCTGGTCAGTTGGGGCTTGTACAGCCAGCTGGGCTCGCCCGATCTGCCGTCGCAGCCGCTCAGCGAGCGGCTGACCAAGAATCCCGCCGACAGTTCGGTGGACGAGCTGGTGGCACGCGCCGAGGCTCACCTTGCCGCCAATCCGTCCGATGGCAGGGGTTGGGACGTTCTGGCGCCCATCTATCTGCGCATGCAGCGCTTCGCCGATGCGGTGACGGCCTATCGCAACGCCATTCGCCTCGACGGTGACAGCGCCGCCCGCCAGGCAGGCCTCGGCGAGGCGATCGCCAACGCAGCGGGCGGCATTGTTTCGTCCGACGCTCAGGCCGCTTTCGAGGCGGCGCTGAAGCTCGATCCGGCAAATCCGAAGGCGAGCTTTTATCTCGCGATGGGCATGGCGCAGGAAGGCCGCATTGAGGAGGCGACAGCTGGCTGGCAGAAAATGCTAGCGGCCTTGCCGCAGGACTCAGCCTGGCGCGGCGCCGTCGAGCAGGCACTGGCCGAATCCGCCAAGCGGAGCGTCGCTTCGGGAGAGCCTGCAAAAGGCCCGGGCGCCGGGGATGTCGATGCCGCCTCGTCGATGTCGCCGCAGGACAGGGAAGCGATGATCAACACCATGGTTGCGGGACTTGATGAAAAACTTCGTCAAAACCCGCGCGATGCGGAAGGATGGATGCAGCTTATTCGTTCCTATGTCGTGCTGGGCAAGGCCGATCAGGCACGCGACGCGCTCAATCGCGGTATCGCCGTTTTTGGCTCCGATAGTGAGGAAGCGAAGAAATTCACCGCCTTTGCCGTCTCGCTTGGTCTGACGGCGACGGAGTAAAACATGACGCGCAAGCAGAAAAGACTGTCGGTGATCGCCGGAGGGTTGGCCTTTCTCGGTGCCGCCACCGGTCTGACCTTCTACGCGCTCGGCCAGAAGGCCTCCTACTTCTACATGCCCGCCGATCTGACCACCGCCAGCCTGCAGCCCGGGCAGCGTATCAGGCTCGGCGGCCTCGTCGAAAAAGGCACGATCGAGCGCGGCCAGGGGGCCACTGTCGCCTTTTCGGTGACCGACAATCAGAAGCAGGTGAAAGTCACCTACACCGGCATTCTTCCCGACCTTTTCCGCGAGGAGCAGGGCGTCATCACTGAAGGCACGTTTCGCCCGGACGGCGTCTTCGTCGCCGACAGCGTGTTGGCCAAGCACGACGAGAACTACATGCCCAAGGAGGTGGCCGACGGTCTCAAGGCCAAGGGCGTGTGGCAGGAGAGCAAGAGTGAGTAACAGCCTTGGTTGAAACCGGACATTTCGCGCTGGTCCTGGCGTTTGCGCTGGCCTTGGTGCAGACGCTGGTACCGCTGTTCGGCGCGCGCATGAACAACCAGAAGATGATGGCCGTCGGCGGTCCGGTCGCGGTGACCGGCTTCGCCTTGACCGCTCTGTCCTTCGCGGCGCTGGCGATAGCCTATGCAACGTCCGATTTTTCGGTGGCCAATGTCTGGGACAACTCGCATTCGCTGCAGCCGCTGATCTACAAGATCACCGGCACCTGGGGCAATCACGAAGGCTCGATGCTGCTCTGGGTGCTGATCCTGACCTTCTTCGGCGCGCTCGTCGCTGCTTTCGGCAGCAATCTTCCTGCGACGCTTCGAGCCAATGTGCTGGCCGTGCAAGGGGCGATCGGCGCCACTTTCTTCCTGTTCATCCTGGCGACCTCCAACCCGTTCGCCAGGCTCAATCCGACGCCGATCGAGGGCCGCGATCTCAATCCGATCCTGCAGGATCTCGGTCTCGCCATCCATCCGCCGCTGCTCTATCTCGGCTATGTCGGCTTCTCGATCTGCTTTTCCTTCTCGGTCGCCGCCCTCATCGAAGGCCGCATCGACGCGTCCTGGGCGCGCTGGGTGCGGCCATGGACGCTAGTCGCCTGGATGTTCCTGACAGGCGGCATCGCCATGGGCTCCTACTGGGCCTATTACGAACTTGGCTGGGGTGGCTTCTGGTTCTGGGATCCGGTTGAGAACGCCTCCTTCATGCCATGGCTGGCGGGCACCGCGCTGCTCCATTCGGCGATCGTCATGGAGAAGCGCTCGGCCCTGAAGATCTGGACGCTGCTGCTGGCGATCCTGACCTTCTCGCTGTCGCTGCTCGGCACCTTCCTGGTGCGCTCCGGCGTGCTCACTTCCGTCCACGCCTTCGCCACCGATCCGACGCGCGGCGTGTTCATCCTCTGCATCCTGACACTGTTCATCGGCGGATCGCTGGCGCTGTTCGCCTTTCGCGCCTCCAGGCTGACGGCCGGCGGCCTGTTTCATCCGATCTCGCGCGAAGGGGCGCTGGTCCTCAACAATCTGTTCTTGACCACGGCCACCGCCACGGTGCTGATCGGCACGCTTTATCCGCTGGCGGTCGAGGCCGTTTCAGCCGACAAGATTTCGGTCGGCGCGCCGTTCTTCAACCTGACATTCGGCCCGCTGATGGTGCCGCTTCTGGTCGTCGTCCCGTTCGGGCCATTGCTGGCCTGGAAGCGCGGCGACATCTTCGCCGTCGCCCAGCGCCTGATGGTCGCCTTCGCCGCAGCGCTTCTGGCCGTGCTGGTGACGGCCTTGTTCATCGACGGCGCGTCGGTGTTCGCAGCACTTGGCGTCGGCCTGGCCTTTTGGCTGATCTGCGGCGCGCTCACCGATATTGCCGTCAAGTCCGGCTTTGGCACTGTCGCGCCCGGCACCATGTTCAGGCGCTTCGCCGGCCTGCCGCGTTCGGTCTTCGGTACCGCGCTCGCCCATCTCGGCCTCGGGCTGACGACGCTGGGCATCGTCGGCACGCTTTGCTTCGGCACCGAGAAGATATTGTCGATGCATGCGGGCGAGACCGTGCAACTGTCCGGCCACACGCTGCGTTTCGAAGGGCTCTATCCGGCCCAGGGGCCTAATTACAGCGAGGATCGTGGCCGCTTTGCCCTGCTCGACGCCGATGGAAGCACAACCGCCATAATCACCTCATCCAAGCGCTCCTATCCGGTCCGACAGATGACGACGACCGAGTCCGGTATCAAGACGATTGGGTTCAGCCAGCTCTACCTCTCGCTTGGCGACGAAGGGACCGACGGCTCCGTCGTGGTGCGGCTTTGGTGGAAGCCGCTGGTGACGCTGATCTGGGGGGGCAGCCTGGTCATGATGGCAGGTGCTGCGATGTCGCTCATGGACCGGCGCCTGCGCGTCGGGGCACCGTCGCGCCGCCGCAAGTCGACCGGCGCAGTGCCTTCCGCGAGCCTGCCATGACCGCAAGATTTTCACTGGCCTCGCTGATCCTGTTGCTGACGCTGTTGTTTGCCGGCGCCGCACTTGCGGTGAAGCCCGACGAGGTTCTGGCCGACCCGGCGCTCGAGACGCGGGCGCGGACGCTTTCGGAAGAGCTGCGCTGCATGGTTTGCCAGAACCAGTCGATCGATGAATCCGATGCAGACCTTGCCCGCGATCTGCGCGTGCTGGTGCGCCAGCGCCTCGTCGCCGGCGACACCGACCAGCAGGTGATAGACTATATTGTTTCCCGCTACGGCGAGTTCGTGCTGTTGAAACCGCGCTTCAGCCTGCGCAATGCTTTGCTCTGGGGCACGCCGATCCTTCTGCTCCTTGCCGGCGGGATTTTCATCGTGCTGACCGCCCGCTCACGCCGCTCGGCGCCAACCAATGCGTTGACCGCCGAGGAACAGGCGGAGCTGGACACTATTTTGCACCGGGACTGAAGGCGGCGGCCACCCGCAAACATTACGAAAGTTTCATGCACCGGAAATGGCGCCGTAATGTGCGCCCCTCTATTTCTCTTGCCCGAGGATGCCGACCGAAGCGCATCCCTTGAAGAGGATACGAGACCCATGAATATTGCCCCCAGTTCATATCCCCGCACCCGCAAACGTCTGATGGCTGCCGCAGCTTCAGTGGCCATTGCCGGCGCGATCGGCTTCGGCGCGGTTGCCACCGTGACAGCCCCGGTCCTGGCCGAGGCCGTGCGTGTCGAGGCGCCGCAGGTCCCGAGCTTCGCCGATGTGGTCGAGCGCGTTTCGCCGGCGGTCGTCAGTGTACGCGTCAAAGCCAAGATAGAATCGACCGCCGACGACGGCTCCGACCTGCCCGACGGCTACGGCAATCTTCCCGACGATCCGCAATTGCGCCGCTTCTTCAGGGAGTTCCGTGGCTTTGGCGATCAGGGGGGCCAGGATGGAATGCGGCGCTTCGGACGCCGTGATCAGAACCGCCAGCCGCGGCCGGTCGCCCAGGGGTCCGGTTTTTTCATCTCCGATGATGGTTACCTCGTCACCAACAACCATGTCGTCGGAGATGGCTCGTCCTTCACGGTGGTGATGCATGACGGCAAGGAACTCGACGCCAAGCTGGTCGGCACAGACCCGCGCACCGATCTCGCGGTGCTCAAGGTCGAAGGCGACGGCAAGTTCACCTATGTCGACTTCGCCGATGATTCCAAGGTTCGCGTCGGCGACTGGGTCGTGGCCGTCGGCAATCCGTTCGGCCTCGGCGGCACGGTCACCGCCGGCATCGTCTCGGCCCGTGGCCGCGATATCGGCGCCGGCCCCTATGACGACTTCATCCAGATCGACGCCTCGGTGAACCGCGGCAATTCGGGCGGCCCGACCTTCAACCTCAACGGCCAGGTCGTCGGCATCAACACCGCGATCTTCTCGCCGTCCGGCGGCAGCGTCGGTATCGCCTTCGACATTCCTGCCTCGACGGCAAAGGCTGTCGTGCAGGATCTGATGAAGGACGGCACCGTCCAGCGCGGCTGGCTTGGCGTCGAGATCCAGCCGGTCACCTCCGAAATCGCCGAATCGCTTGGGCTGAAGTCCGATAAGGGCGCGCTCGTCTCCAGCGCCCAGAACGATGGTCCCGGCAAGAAGGCCGGTATCACAGCTGGCGACGTCATCACTCAGGTGGACGGCAAGGACGTCGCTTCGCCGAAGGAGCTCGCCCGCCTGATCGGCGCCTACCAGCCCGGCAAGCCGGTCGACGTCACGGTGTGGCGTGACGGCAAGAGTGCGACCGTCAAGGTCGATCTCGGCACGCTGCCTTCAAGCGACAAGGAGGCTTCGGCCGACCAGCAGCCTTCCGCTCCGCCAAAGGCCGACACGCTGGCCGATCTCGGCCTCACCGTCACCAGATCCGACGATGGCAAAGGGCTTGTGGTGACCGATGTCGACCCCGACAGCGATGCCGCCGATCGCGGCATCCAGCCCGGCGACGTCATCACCTCGGTCAATTCGACGGAGGTCAATGGCACCGACGATGTTGCCAAGGCCATGGCCGACGCGGCGAAGTCTGGCCGCAAGGCGGTGCTGATGCAGATCACCCGCGACGACAGCAACCGCTTCGTCGCGCTGCCCGTCGCCAAGGGCTGACGTCCAGACTTTTCCGATGCGGCGGTTTCAAACACCCCCGAGCCGCCGCACGGGAAAGCACGGGGCTTGAATACGCTAGTCAGTCAGTCATGGTGTTCCGCCCCAGCGGCAGCGGGCTCCCATCGCCCGCTGCCGCTCGAACAGAGCATGACGGCATGCTCAAACACGAAGCATGTCGCCCAAAAGTGTGAAGCGGTTTTGGGATGACGGCATGCTCAACAACGAAGCATGTCGCCCAAAAGCCCGCCTCGGTCTTGATCCGAGGGTGCCGGTGGCTTTGGGACAACGACATTCCAAAACAAAGACTTACGGCGTATCCCTGAATCACTTTGTTCGCGATACGCTCTGGTGAGGCCACGATGCATATGCCGGCCACTCAATCTTCCAGCGAAATCGCGTATAACGGTCCCATGAAGATTCTCGTCATAGAAGACGATCGCGAAGCGGCCGATTACCTCCAGAAAGCCTTCACTGAGGCCGGACACACCGCCCATGTCGCCGGCGATGGCGAAACCGGCTTCGCGCTCGCTGATTCCGGCGACTATGACGTGATGGTCGTCGACCGCATGTTGCCGCGCCGCGACGGCCTGTCGGTCATCGCCGGTCTGAGATCAAGAGGCAACACGACGCCGGTGCTGATCCTGTCGGCACTCGGCGAAGTCGACGACCGGGTCACCGGCTTGCGCGCCGGCGGCGACGACTATCTGACCAAGCCCTATGCCTTCTCCGAGCTTCTGGCCCGGGTCGAGGTGCTGAACCGCCGCGCCAGCGCCAGGGAAGCCGAAACCGTCTACCGGGTTGGCGATCTTGAGCTCGACAGGCTCTCGCATTCGGTGCGGCGCGCGGCGCGCGAGATCACGCTGCAGCCGCGCGAGTTCCGGCTTCTGGAGTATCTGATGCGCCATGCCGGCCAGGTGGTGACGCGCACCATGCTGCTGGAGAATGTCTGGGACTACCATTTCGATCCGCAGACCAACGTCATCGACGTTCACGTCTCGCGGCTGCGCGGCAAGATCGAGAAGGGCTTCGACAAGCCGATCCTGCACACGGTTCGTGGCGCCGGCTATATGCTCAAGAGCGGGTAGCATGGCTCTTTCCATGCCGGCCATCATGAGGACGACGGCAGCGCGGCTTTCGGCGCTCTATCTCCTGCTGTTCGCCATCTGCGCGGTGCTGCTCGTCTTCTACATGACCTCGCTGTCGGCGCGCATGCTGACCGGCCAAACCCAGGACACGATCAACGACGAGGTGCTCGGCCTCGCCCGGGCCTATCAGCGCGGCGGCTTGCCGCTGCTGGTCCGCGTGGTCGAGCAGCGCTCCCGCCAGCCCGGCGCCAATCTCTATTTGATCGCCGACACCAACGGCCAGATCCTGACCGGAAACGTGCAGAGCCTGGAGCCCGGCGTTCTCGAGGCCGAAGGCTGGACGACAGAGCCGTTTTCCTACCGGCGCTTCGGCGAGGCCGAGCTCGAGCGGCAACGCAATCCGGTCGCCGACCCGAACGACACCCAGTCCGGCCAGAACGAAGTGCAAGTGGAGGGCGAGAAGGGGCATAACGCCATTGCGCTGGTGTTGCGCCTGCCGAACCAGATGATCATGCTGGTTGGTCGCGACCTCGGCGAGCCGGAGCGGTTCCGCGCCGTCATCCGCCGCGCGCTGATGCTGGCGCTGGGCATGATGGGGCTTGGCGGGCTTCTGATCTGGTTCTTTGTCGGACGCGCGGCGCTGAAGCGTATCGACTCGGTGTCGGAGGCGAGCCGCCGCATCATGGGCGGCGATCTTTCCGGCCGGCTGCCGGTCACCGGCGCAGGCGACGAGTTCGACCGCCTCTCCGAAAACCTCAATTCCATGCTGGCCAGGATCGCCACGCTCAACGAAGGGCTGAAGCAGGTCTCCGACAACATCGCCCACGATCTGAAGACACCGCTGACCAGGCTGCGCAACCGCGCCGAGGCGACGCTTTCCGGTAAGTACAAGGCCGCCGACTACCGGCAGGCGCTGGAAGGGACCATCGCCGAGTCCGACCAGCTGATAAAAACCTTCAACGCCATCCTGATGATCTCCAGGCTGGAGGCGGGCTATTCCTCCGAAAGCACCAGCCGGGTCGATCTGGCTGCGTCCGTGCGCGATGTCGTCGAGCTCTACGAGCCGGTGGCGGAGGAGGCGGGGGTGACACTTGAGACTTCGGTGCAGGATGCCTTCGCCGTCGAAGGCAATCGCGAGCTGATCGGCCAGGCGCTGTCGAACATCGTCGACAACGCGATCAAATATTCTGCCGACTCGACAGCCAAGCCGTCCGTTCGCGTGGCGCTCGATCGCGTCGGCAGGGAAATCAGGCTCTCCGTCACAGACAACGGCCACGGCATCCCCGACGATGCCGATCGCGCCAGGGCGACCGAGCGTTTCGTGCGGTTGGAGAAAAGCCGCTCGCAGCCGGGTTCCGGCCTGGGCCTTAGCCTCGCCAAGGCAATCATGACATTCCACAACGGACGGCTTGATCTTCTGCCCGCCGATCCCGGATTGATCGTCGTCATGAGTTTTCCCGAACGGGAGGATCGCTGATGGCTGCGAAGGCGGCTGCGGAACGGGTCGAAATGGGCTGGCTCTTGAAGCCGGCGGCAAAGCTCGTTGCCCTGAATCAGAGCCGGGCCCGGCGAGAATTGTCGGAGAT
Source organism: Mesorhizobium sp. M6A.T.Cr.TU.016.01.1.1 (assembly GCF_003952585.1). Taxonomy (NCBI): domain Bacteria; kingdom Pseudomonadati; phylum Pseudomonadota; class Alphaproteobacteria; order Hyphomicrobiales; family Phyllobacteriaceae; genus Mesorhizobium; species Mesorhizobium sp. M6A.T.Cr.TU.016.01.1.1. Next base: position 34,315 of record NZ_CP034452.1, on the reverse strand, counting down.
CGCTTCCGCAGCGCAGGAAGAGGGGCTCATCCGGTTGGCGAAATTCCTGGCCGGCAAGGGTGCCGTCCAGGATTTCCTCGCCGCAGTGTTCGACCTGTCGCCGTTTCTGCGCGACACAGTGCGCCGCCGCCCGCAGATACTCGATGCGCTTTTCGATCAAACCGTCGAGGCCCGGCTGATTACGATCGGCACGGCGATCGACAAGGCCGCGCGGGCGGAAGCCATCTCCGAAAGCAGCCTGATGATGGAGCTGCGGCAATGGAAAGCGGAAGCGCATGTCCTAATCGCGCTGGCCGATCTTGCAGGCGAGGCCGAAACCGCCGTCACGGTACGGCGGCTCAGCAGTCTTGCCGACGCCTGCACCCGCGCTGCTGTCGACTTCCTGCTTCGCGACGCGCACGGACAAGGCAAGCTCAACCTGCCGGACCCCGAGGATCCGGCGCGCCGGTCGGGTTGGATCCTGCTAGGCATGGGCAAGCTTGGCGCGCATGAGCTGAACTTCTCCTCCGACATCGACCTCGTCGTTTTCTTCGACCCGCAGGCGCCTGCCGTCGTCGATCCGCTCGACGCGACGGAGCTGTTTTCGCGCCTGACGCGCCGGCTGGTCCGCATTCTCCAGGACCGCACCGAACACGGCTATGTTTTCCGCACCGACCTAAGGCTTCGTCCCGATCCCGGTTCGACGCCGCTCGCGATCCCGGTCGAAGCGGCACTGCGCTACTACGAGGCGCGCGGCCAGAACTGGGAGCGCGCCGCCATGATCAAGGCGCGACCGGTGGCCGGCGATCTCGCAGCCGGTGCTGCGTTCCTGAAGGACCTCCAGCCCTACATCTGGCGCAAATACATGGACTATGCGGCGATTGCCGACGTTCATTCGATCAAGCGCCAGATCCACGCCCACAAGGGCCACGGCGAGATCGCCGTGAAGGGCCACAACGTCAAGCTCGGGCGCGGCGGCATTCGCGAGATCGAATTCTTCGTCCAGACCCAGCAGCTCATCGCCGGCGGCCGCTTCGCCGAGCTGCGCGGCCGCGAGACCGTGCCGATGCTTGGCCAGCTTGCGGCACGCGGCTGGATCACTGCCGATGCGCGCGACGCGCTCGCCCGGCAATACTGGTTCCTGCGCCGCGTCGAGCATGCCATCCAGATGGTCGCCGACGAGCAGACGCATATACTGCCGGAAGATGACGAAGGGCTTGAACGCATTGCGTGTATGCTCGGCTTTGCCGATGCGGCGGCCTTTGCCGGGGCGTTCCGCGCTGCGCTCCATCAGGTCGAACGCCACTACGCAGCGCTTTTCGAAACCGCGCCCGAGCTTTCGGCGGGCATCGGCAATCTGGTCTTTACCGGCGATGTCGACGATCCCGACACGTTGCAGACCCTGCAGAGATTGGGATTCCAGCGGGCGAGCGACATCTGCCGCGTTATCCGCGGCTGGCATTTCGGCCGCTATCGCGTCACCCGGTCGGCCGAGGCGCGCGAGCGGTTGACCGAACTGACGCCGGCGCTGCTGCAATCCTTCGGCCAGACGCGCCGGGCGGACGAGGCGTTGATACGCTTCGACGAGTTTCTTGCCGGCCTGCCCGCCGGTATCCAGCTTTTCTCGCTGCTCCAGTCCAATCCCGCTCTGCTGAAGCTGATGGCGACGATCATGGGCGCGGCCCCCCGGCTGGCCGCTATCATCACGCGCCGCCCGCACGTGTTCGATGGCCTGCTGGATCCGGCCCTTTTGACCGAGCTGCCGGACCGCGCCTATCTCTCGGCGCGTCTCGCCGCCTTCCTCGAAGGCGACAGGGCCTATGAGGACGTGCTCGACCGCTTGCGCATCTTTGCTTCCGAGCAAAAATTCCTGATCGGCGTCAGGCTGCTTGCCGGCTCGATCGATCCGGTCCGCGCCGGCCGTGCCTTTTCCGATCTGGCCGATCTTACCATCGACGCGGCGCTGCGGGCGGTCATCGCCGAGTTCGCGCTGCGGCACGGCCGCGTCGCTGGCGGCACTGTTGCGCTGCTCGGCATGGGCAAGCTCGGCAGCCGCGAACTGACGGCCGGCTCCGACGTCGACCTCATCCTGCTCTATGATCACGACACCGATGCCGAAGAATCCGACGGCGACAAGCCGCTCGCCCCGTCCCACTATTACTCCAGGATGACGCAGCGGCTGATATCGGCCGTGTCCGCGCCGACCGCCGAGGGCGTTCTCTACGAGCTCGACCTTCGCCTGCGGCCGTCCGGCAACAAGGGGCCAGTGGCGACCCATGTCGATGCCTTCAAGAAGTATCAGCGCCAGGACGCCTGGACATGGGAGCATATGGCGCTGTCCAGGGCTCGCGCGATCGGTGGCGATCCAGCGCTGTGCACCGAGGTCGAGGCCGAGGTGGCGGCGGTGCTTGCCCTGCCGCGCGACAGCGCCAAGGTGATGGCCGAAGCGTCCGAGATGCGCGCGATGATCGAGAAGGAGAAGCCGCCGCGCGATCTCTGGGACATCAAGCTGATCCCGGGTGGTCTCATCGATCTCGAATTCATCGCGCAGGTGGCGGTGATCACGGGCAAGGTCGAAGCCGGCCGCCGGGTCACCGGGACAGCGGAAGTCCTGTCGAGGCTGGCGCCGGATTTCGCTGAAGCCCAGGTCAGGCAGGAGCTTTGCGAGGCCTATGCGCTCTATCTGGCGCTGACCCAGATGATACGGCTCTGCCTTACCGGCGTATTCGAACGGGACGACGTTCCGCCGGGGCTTTCGGATCTGCTTCTGGCGGTCACCGACCTGCCGGATTTCGGTGTGCTGGAAGCGCACCTCAAGGAGACGTCGCAAAAGGTCAGGAAAGATTTCGACCTTCTGCTTCGTGCGAAGCGACCATGACGTTGCAACGTCAAACGGCTGTTTCGGCGAGAGCATTGGGGGCGCTGTCCCTCCGGCGTTCCCGAAAGTTCCAACCGCTTCACGACAACTGAGGGTCAGGCCGCCGCCCTGACCGGCTGCGTCGACTTCTTGATCGGAATGCGCACCGACACGATCGTGCCGGTGCCTTCGGTGGAGCGGATTTTCAAGGCGCCGCCCTGAAGCTCGGCCAACGAGCGTGAGATGGCGAGGCCAAGGCCGGACCCGGCATGGCTCTTGGAAAACTGGTTCTGCACCTGCTCGAACGGCCGCCCGAGCTTGCTCAGCGCCTCCTTCGGGATGCCGCAGCCATTGTCTTCGATCGTCAGGACCAGAGCGCTGGATGTGTTGCGGGCCCTTACCGCAATGCGGCCGCCCTGGCCGGTGAATTTCACCGCATTCGACAGGAGGTTGATGACGATCTGCTTGATTGCTCGGCGGTCGGCGAAAAGCGTCAGTGAATCGGGGATGCGTGTTTCGACAGTGATCGACTTTTCCGCTGCCTGCAGCGAGATGACGCGCACCGTTTCCCTCATCAGCGGGCAGAGGTCGATTTCCTCCTGATCCATCGAGAACTGGCCGGCCTCGATCTTCGACATGTCGAGGATGTCGTTGATGACGCCCAGAAGATATTTGCCGCTGCCGTTGATGTCGGTGGCATATTCCTCGTAGCGCGGCGAGCCCAAGGGCCCGAACAGCGCCTGTTCCATCAGCTCCGAGAAGCCGATGATCGCGTTGAGCGGCGTGCGCAGTTCGTGCGACATGTTCGCCAGGAACTCGGATTTGGCCCGGTTCGCGGCCTCGGCGCGCTCGGTTTCCTTCATGTATTCGCGATTGAGCTCGACCAGTTCGCGCGACCGCTCTTCCTCCGCCCGGCGGGCAAGGCTGAGGTCGTGGATCGTCGCCATCAGCCGGCGCTCGCTGTCTACCAGCTTCTCCTGGTGCAGCTTGATCTGGGTGATGTCGGAGCCGACCGAGACGGTGCCGCCGTCCCTGGTTCTGAGCTCATTGACCTGCAGCCAGCGGCCATCGGCAAGCTGCCGCTCGAAGGTCACGCCGCCTTGCTGCCCGTTGGTGTTGGCAAGCCGGCGCTCCGAAGCGAAGGCAAGCATGCGTTCCTCCAGAACGGCGCGCGAGGCGCCCGGCATCACGTCGCGATCCGACAGGCCGTTATCCTGCTGGTACTTGGAATTGCACATGATCAGACGCTGGGCGGAATCCCAGAGCACGAAGGATTCGTTGATGTTTTCGATGGCCGTTCGCAGGCGAAGATCCGCGGCCTCGGAGCGCAGCGCCAGGTGCCGCTGCTCGGTGACGTCGACGGCGATGCCGATCAGCTGGATCTCCGGCGCTTCCGGGTCGATCACCTGCGCCCTTGCGCGCATCCACACCCATTGTCCGTCGGCATGGCGCATCCGGAACACCTGGTCGATGTGATCGATCTCGCGTGCGACGATCCTGTTGGCAAGCTCGAACAGGTCGCCGTCCTCGGGATGGATGATCTCGTCGACCTCGCCGAACGACAGCATCGTGTCGCAGGGCTCGTAGCCCAGCATGTCGTACATCGAGCGCGACCAGTACATCTTGCCACGCACCATGTCCCAGTCCCACAGGCCGCAGCGGCCGCGCACCAGCGCCATGTCGATGCGCTGGTGCGCTTCGAGATAGATGCGGTCGGCGGCCTGGGCGCGCGCCGCCTGGCCGAAATAAGCGTAGAGGATGATGATCAGCACGCCGGCTGTAAGCACGAAGAGGGTGACGTTGAGCGAAACGGTCTTGCGCCACGTGTCGAAGACCGCTTCCTGCGGAACGAGCGCTGCGGCAGCGCCTTTCCCGCCACTTGCCAGGCTCACTGCCGCATACCAGTCCTGACCGCCGATGCTGACCTCCATGACGCCGGCGCGGTCGCCGAACATGAACAGCGGTTGACCGCCTTGGACGATGCCGTCGAGCGGTCGCCCCTCCCAGCGCGTCGATAGCGGTGTCACGGCAATGATCTTGAGCGCGCCGTCAGTGACCGCAAGCACGTGGCTTCGGCCCATGGCGCCCTGACGGCTAATGCCCTCCAACAGGTCCTGCGTCGCGCCCGGCGCCATCTTCGCATCGACGCTAATCGAACTGGCCAGTTGGCCCGCCGCGAGCGAGAGGATCGCCTTGGCGTCGCGTTCCACGTCGTCGCGCTCGTTCATCAGCGACAGGAACCGCAGCGCCGCGATGACGAGCAGGAAAATGATGATCAGGGCCGGTATCGATCGGCGCAACAATGGCTCGGCTGCCAGGAGCCGTCGGTAGGCGGGTTCGGCGATGAGCCGCGCATTGCCGGCGAGACCATCGCTTCTCGCCTCACGCCGCTCAAAAGCCGTCCCTCCGGGCGCGCCCCACGCGTCCGCCTTCGCCATAAATGGCTCTCCCCGATTTTGAATCTGCTTGACGATCCGGCGACGCCGCACTTCCGAATCTTCAGCTAAAGAATCAAAGGTGATTCGCCTTGTCCAGAGGCGCGGCGAAAAAAGATTAAAAATCGACTAAAATAATGGCTAAAGCCGCCGATCTCCCTCCCCCTTGAGGGGCGGGTGGCCCGTAGGGCCGGTAGGAGTCGTCGGCGAAGCGCTCCATCTTTGAATCAACGGTCGAGGCAGGTGGATCGGTCGAGGCCGCGCACTGCCGCAGCGACCCCACCCGTCCATCCGCCTTCGGCGGCTGTCCAACCTCCCCTCAAGGGGGAGGGATCACGCAAGAGTGCGCTCGACGATGTCCCGCAAATCAGCCGACAGGTTCTCGACATTGGCAATCGATAGCAGCGCTTCCCTTGCCTTGGCCTGCCGGGCAGGTTCGAGCGAGCGCCATGATCTGAGTGCCGTCGCCAGCCTGGCGGCCAACTGCGGGTTGCGCTTTTCGACCTGCAAGACCGTTTCGACGAAAAACCGGTAGCCTTCGCCGTCGGCGCGATGGAAGCCGGTCTGGTTGGCGCTGGAAAACGTGCCGACAAGCGAGCGCACCCGGTTCGGGTTGGCCATAGAGAAGGCCGGGTGGCCGGTCAGGGCGCGCACCGCATGAATGGTTTGCGGGCCTGGCACGCTGGCCTGGATCTGGAACCACTTGTCCATCACCAGAGGATCGGTCGCATATTTCGCTCCAAAGTCAGCCAGTGCCTTGACCGTCTCGGGCGAACCGCTGTGGCGGAGCGCAAGCACGGTCAATGCAGCGGCGCGGTCCGTCATATTGGTCGCGGACTGGAAATGCCGGGCCACAAGCGCCGCGCTTCCCGGCAGCAGAGAGAGATAGTCGAGCAGGATGTTGCGCAGCGCCCGCCGCCCGGCGCTCGCCGCATCCGGACTGAAAGCGTCCTTGTCGGCCAGTCGATCGTAGAGGCGGGAGAATATCTCGCTGTTGGTCTCGGTGATCGCGGCCGTCAGCGCCTCGCGGGCCGAGAGGATGGCATCGGGGTCGATGTTCTTGCCGATGTCACGGGCGATATCGGCTTCGCTCGGAAGCGCCAGAGCCAGCGCCCGATAGGCTGGCTCAAGTGTCTCGTCGCCGGCGATCTTGCCGGCAAGATCGGTCAACCGTGATGCGAAATTGGGCCGCTTGCCGCCAAGGACCTGGCGGAAGGCGGATATCAGGGAGTCGGTCAAAAGCGTGTTGAACGCCTGCCAGCGCGAGAAGGTATCGTCGTCATGGCCGGCAAGGAAGAACTGATCGTCGGCCTTCTGCTCGACGGAAAGCGTCACCGGCGCCGAGAAGCCGCGGTTGAGCGACATAGCCGGGCGCTCGGCAACGCCCGAGAAGCGCACCATGTGCCGGCGCTTGCGGATGTGGATAACGCCGTCCTCGACGGAAGCTCCCTCGACGCCGTTATAGGCTATCGCTTTGCCATCGGCGCCGACCAGGCTGAAGGCCAGCGGAATGTGCATCAGCCGCTTGCGGCTTTCGGACGGCGTCGGCGGCACCGACTGCTCGATCTCGAGCGTGAATTCCTGGGCTGCCGCATTGTGCGTCGAACTGATCGTCAGATTGGGCGTGCCCGCCTGATGGTACCAGAGCGAAAATTGCGACAGGTCGCGGCCGGACACATCCTCGAACACCTTGATGAAGTCCTCGATCGTCGCAGCCTCGCCGTCATGGCGCTGGAAATAAAGGTCCATGCCGGCCCGGAACGTCTCGGCGCCGAGAATGGTGCGGATCATGCGCACCACTTCCGAGCCCTTTTCGTAGACCGTCGCCGTGTAGAAATTGTTGATCTCGCGGTAGCGGCGCGGCCGCACCGGATGCGCCAGCGGCCCCTGGTCTTCGGGAAACTGATGCGCCCTGAGCGTGCGCACTTCGGCAATGCGTTTTACCGCTCGCGAGCGTTGGTCGGCCGAGAATTCGTGATCGCGAAAAACCGTCAGCCCTTCCTTCAGGCAAAGCTGGAACCAGTCGCGGCAAGTGATTCTGTTGCCAGTCCAATTGTGGAAATACTCGTGCGCGATGATCGCCTCGATATTGGCGAAATCGGCATCCGTGGCGGTCTCCTGGTCGGCCAGCACATATTTGTCGTTGAAGATGTTGAGGCCCTTGTTCTCCATCGCGCCCATATTGAAGTCGGACACGGCGACGATGTTGAAAACGTCGAGGTCGTATTCGCGGCCGAACGCCTCCTCGTCCCATTTCATCGACCGCTTCAGGGCGTCCATGGCGTAGCCGGCGAGCGGCTCCTTGCCCGGCTCGACATAGATGCCGAGATCGACCTTGCGACCGGATAGCGTGATGAAGCTGTCTGCGACTTTGCCGAGCGCGCCCGCCACCAGTGCGAATAGATAGGACGGCTTGGGGAAGGGGTCGTGCCAGACCGCATAGTGCCAGCCGTCGGCAAGTTCGCCGCTGCCCGCCGGGTTGCCGTTGGAAAGAAGCAGTGGCGCCTCGTGGCGCCGCGCCTCGATGCGCACCGTATAGACGGACAGGATATCGGGGCGATCGAGAAAATAAGTGATGCGCCGAAAGCCCTCGGCCTCGCATTGCGTGCAATAGACGTTGCTGGAGCGATAGAGGCCCATCAGGGCTTCGTTGTGTGCCGGCGCTAGCTCGGTTTCGATCAGGAGCTGGAAGCGGGGTGCTGCGGGCGGCGTGGTGATCGTCAGCTGATCGGGCGTGGCAAAAAAATCCATCGGCGCGAGTGTCCGGCCGTCGATTGCGATGCGGCTGAGCGTCAGGCCATCGCCATCCAGCACCAGTGGCACTGACGCCGCCACGCCGTCGCGGCGTTCGACCGTCAGTTCGGCGGTGACGCGCGTGGCTTCTGGCGACAGGCGGAAAGTCAGGCTGGTTTCCGGAATGAGATAGTCGTTGGGGCGATAGTCTTCGAGCTTGAAGACCTGGCCGGTGTCAGTGCGCATTCGGTGGGGTTTCCTGTCGATTCCCGCAGCGGCAAGTGGGTCCGCTGGTCTAAAAATTTGAAGCCCGCGCTCTTTACACGAAACCGTCACTCGACAAAACTGGCGCAATGCCTATTTCAGGCACTCGTTCTCCACATCATCGCGAGGTATCCATGACCGTGGTCACACCGAAATTCGGCATGGGCGCATCTGTGCTGCGTCGCGAGGACCAGGCCTTCCTCAAAGGTCTCGGTCGCTATACGGACGACATCCAGCCGGCCGGCCTCCTGCACGGCTACGTCCTGCGCTCGCCGGTGGCCAAGGCAAGCTTCACCATCGGTTCGACCGAGGCGGCCAAGGCGGCACCTGGCGTCCATCTGGTGCTGACCGGTGCGGATCTTGCTCATCTCGGCAAGCTGAAATCCGGCGTCATGCAGAGGCAGCCGGACGGCACCAAGGCGCCGACCCGCGACATTCCGGTCCTTTGCCGCGACCGGGTCAATTATGTCGGCGACGCCGTCGCATTCGTCGTCGCCGACAGCCGCGCGCTGGCGCAGGACGCGGCCGAATTGATCGAGGTCGATTACGAGGGCGAGGATGCCGCCTCCGGCACCGCCACGGCGCTTGACGAAGGCACGCCGCTGGTTTGGCCGGAACTCGGCTCCAACCGCGCCTTCAGCTATCACATCGGCGACAAGGCGAAGACCGCGGCAGCATTCGCCGGGGCGGCGCATGTCACTCGCATCGAATTCATCAACAACCGGCTGGTCTGCAACTACTTGGAGCCGCGCTCGGCGATCGGCGAGTGGAGCACGCAAGAGAACCGCTTCGTGCTGACCACGGGCTCGCAGGGCGTGCATTCGATGCAGTACATCCTGGCCGATGTGTTCAAGATCAAGAAGAACCAGCTGCGCGTCATCACGCCGGATGTCGGCGGCGGCTTCGGACCGAAAAGCTTCGTCTATCGCGAGCATCCGCTGGTGCTCGAGGCTGCCAAGCGTCTTGGCCGCCCGGTCAAATGGGCCGGCGACCGCACCGAGCATTTCCTCACCGATGCGCAAGGCCGCGACAATGTCGTGACCGCCGAGATGGCGATGGACAAGGACGGCCGCTTCCTCGGCATGAGGGTCGATCTCCTCGCCAATATCGGCGCTTACATCTCGCAATACGGCCCGTTCATCCCCTATATCGGCGTCACCATGTCGACCGGCGTCTACGATATCCAGGCGCTCGATGTTTCGGTGACCGGCCTTTACACCAATACCTGCCCGGTCGATGCTTATCGCGGCGCCGGCCGCCCGGAAGCGGCATTCCTGCTGGAAAAGCTCGTCGACGCCTGCGCCCACGATCTCAGCCTTCCCGTCGAAGAGATCCGCCGGCGCAATTTCATTCGGCCTGCGCAGTTTCCCTATCGCACCCAGACCGACCGCCTTTATGATACCGGCGAATTCGCAGGCCATATGGACCGCGCCATCGAACAGGCGGAGTGGCAGGCGTTCCCGGAACGGCTGGCGCAGTCGAAGGCTGAAGGAAAGATCCGCGGCATCGGCATGGCGACCTATATCGAGGCCTGTGCGTTTCCGGGCTCTGAGCCGGCCTTTGTCGAACTGAACGGCGACGGCACGGTGACGCTGAAGATCGGCACCCAGACCAACGGGCAGGGACATGCGACCGCCTATGCGCAATTCCTCTCGGAAAAGCTTCATCTCGATATCGACAAGATCCAGGTCCGCCAAGGCGACACCGACGAGCTGAAGGCCGGCGGCGGCACTGGCGGCTCGCGCTCGATCCCTCTTGGCGGTGTATCAGCTTCTCGCGCGGGTGAGGATCTGGCCAACAAGATCAAGCGCATCGCCGCGGATGAACTGGAAGCCTCGGCCGGCGATATCGAATTGTCCAACGGCGTCGCCCGAATCGTCGGCACCGACCGCACGATCGATTTTTCGAGCGTCGCCAAGGCCGCCAAGAACCCGGACGATCTCAAAGGCTTTGGCGAGTTCGTGCAGGACGAATGCACCTATCCGAACGGCACCCACATCTGCGAGGCCGAGATCGATCCCGACACCGGCACGACGGAGATTGTTCGCTATACGATCGTCGACGATTTCGGCGTCACCGTGAACCCGATCCTGCTGGCTGGCCAGGTGCATGGCGGCGTCGTCCAGGGCATCGGCCAGGCGCTGACCGAGAACACGGTCTATGACGAGGACGGGCAGCTGTTGACGGCGAGCTTCATGGATTACGCCATGCCGCGCGCCGACGATTTACCGTTCTTCCATTTCGAGACCCGCAATGTGCCATCGACCACCAATGCGCTCGGCATCAAGGGGGCCGGCGAGGCCGGCACGATCGGAGCGACGCCGGCCGCGCTCAACGCGGTGACGGATGCGCTGTATCGCGCCTACGGCATCAGGCACATCGACATGCCGGCAACGCCGGCGCGCATCTGGGCAGCGATCCAGGAAGCAATTGCTAAGTGAGCCCTACAGATCATCCCGGCGGACACAACACGCTGACCGGGATCATGCTCAAGATCGTGTCGGTGGCGGTCTTTGTCGGCATGTCGTCCTGCATCAAGGCGGCGGGCACCGTACCGGCGGGCCAGATCGTCTTCTTCCGCTCCTTCTTCGCCATCTTTCCTATCATCATCTTCCTGGCCTTCCAGGGGAAGCTTGGCACCGCATTTTCCACCAAACGCCCGCTCAACCACATTGCGCGCGGCGTTGTTGGCGTCTGCGCCATGGGCCTCGGCTTTTTCGCGCTGACGCGTCTGCCGCTGCCCGAGGCGATCACGCTGAACTACGCACAGCCGCTGCTGGTGGTGGTGTTCAGTTCGATCTTCCTCGGCGAAGCGATCCGCGTCTATCGCTGGAGCGCGGTTGCGGTCGGATTGGTCGGCGTGCTGGTCATCTCATGGCCGGAACTGACCCTGCTGAGTTCGGGCGCAGCACTCGGCGATCAGGAGGTGCTCGGCGTCATCGCCGCCCTGGTCGCGGCCGCGATCTCGGCCGTAGCCATGCTGCTGGTGCGCAATCTCGTCCAGAGCGAGCCGACGGCAACCATCGTGCTGTGGTTTTCGGTGACGGCGAGCGTCCTGGCGTTGCTTTCGCTGCCGTTCGGCTGGCAGGCGCTGACACCGATGCAGGCAGGCCTTCTGGTTGTGTCAGGCTTTTGCGGCGGGGTCGCTCAGATACTGATGACGGCAGCCTATCGCCATGCTGAGGCCTCGGTCGTGGCGCCCTTCGAGTACACGTCTATGATACTCGGCATAGCCGTCGGCTATCTTGCTTTCGGCGACGTCCCGACGGTTCATATGCTCATCGGCGGCCTGATCGTCGTTGCCGCCGGCATCTTTATCATCTGGCGCGAGCGCCAGCTTGGCCTCGAACGTGCGCGCACCCGACAGGCGACCCCGCCGCAAGGATGATCAGAACGGCTCGGCCCGATCCTTCGCCAATCGCACCAGCACCGTCCTTGTCTGCTCATCGGCAGGGAAAAAGGATTCGATCGCCAGTTCCGACAGCGTCACGTCGAGCGGCGTGCCGAACACGGTGATCGTGCTGATGAACGACAGCACAGCATCGCCATGGGCAAGCCGCAGCGGGTGCACGATCGCGTTCGGCTCGACCGGCACCGGTCGTGCGCCGTTCAGGCCGGACGGATAGGTCCGAAGCTCGCGTTCCAGTTCGACCAGGACCGGGTCGCCTGAGGCGTCGTTCTGGTGTTTCAGCCGGTCGAGAAGGTGCGCGCGCCATTCGGCGAGGTTGACGATGCGCGGCGCGACGCCACCCGGGTGCAGGCTGAGTCGCAGCACGTTGACCGGGGGCTTCAGCAAGGAGGGCTCGGCGACATTGGCCAGGAACGGGCCGATGGCGGCATTCGCCGACACCAGGTTCCAGTGCCGGTCGACAGCGAGCGCTGGGAAGGGTTCGTGCCCCTTGAGCACGATCTCGACGGCCGCCATCGCCGGCGCCAGCGAGGCATCGGTGAGCGAGCGCTCGCTGAAGCTAGGGGCAAAACCCGCGGCCAGCAGGAGCTGGTTGCGCTGCCTCAGCGGGATCGAGAGCTGCTCGGCCAGATGCAGCACCATGTCGCGCGAAGGTGCCGCGCGACCGCTCTCCACGAAGCTCAGATGCCGCTGTGAGATTTCGGCTTCCATGGCGAGATCGAGTTGGCTCATGCGCCGGCGCGTGCGCCATTCGCGAATGAGGCTGCCGGCGGAGGTCTGGGTTGCTGTCATGAGCGCATGACTAGGCCGCTAGCGGATGCATTTCAATTACCTGGCAGGTTATGGCGTCAACCCAGCGCCCGCAGTTTCGCCTTCACCTCAAGGAAATCCCGCCACGCCAGCTTCTTGTGCGCGGGGGTTCTCAAGAGATAGGCCGGGTGAAGGGTCGGCATGGCGGGAATGGCAATGCCGGAGGCGGTCGTGTGGACGCGCCAATTGCCGCGTAGCCGTAGGATGCCCTCGGTGGTGTTGAGGAGGGTCTTTGCCGAAGGGCCGCCCAGGTTGACCAGCACCTTCGGATTGACCAACTCGATCTGCCGTTCGATGAACGGCCGGCAAATCTCGGTCTCGTGCGGTGTCGGCGTGCGGTTGCCCGGCGGCCGCCAGGGGATGACATTGGCGATGTAGGCCGATGTGCGGTCGAGGCCGATCGCAGCCAGCATTCGGTCGAGCAGCCGGCCCGAGCGGCCGACGAACGGCAATCCCTCTATGTCCTCGTCGCGGCCGGGCGCCTCGCCGACCAGCATGACAGCGGCATTCGGATTGCCGTCGGCGAACACCAGGTTCTTGGCGGTGTATTTGAGATTGCAGCCGTCGAACGCCGCCATGTGCTGGCGAAGTTCCTCCAGGGTTGCGGCCGTCATTGCCAACTGGCGCGCCAATGCCGCTTGCGCTTCGTCGGGCACCGTCGCTGTGCCCGACGGCGCGCGCACCGCCGGTGCCGCAGCTTGCCTTTCGCCCATTTCGGCGCGTGAGACGCTGGTCGAGCGTGGCAGTGCGGCGCCTTTTTCACCAGTTGGCGGCGTAACCGTCGCTGGCGCCCGCCCAGGTGGCTTTGACGCAGCCTCGGCAAACCTGTTCACCGGCTCGTCTTCGAGCGCTTCATCGACGCCCGCGCTGGCGTAGAAGGTCAAAAGGTCGGCGATATCAGGTCGGTTGTCTCGGGGAACGGCAGTCATGCCTTCACATTCGGCCGCGCGGCAGGAATTTGCAAGTTCAGCTCGACGGTATACGGGGATCCTGCACCAGATAGAACGTCCAGCGCGGTGTGTAGTCGGTGATCAGGTAATCGAATTTTGCTGTCTTCAGCGGGTCGATCTTGCCGCTCTTGAACAGCAGCCGGTCATAGGGTTCGAAGTCGCGATCGAAATCGGCAAAGCTGCTCGACCAGATGTTGTCAGGCGTCTTGTTGCGCTGGTCGAATGACAGGCCGTCGCCGAACACGCTCGGCCGGTGGAGCACCTCCTGGAGCTCGAACTGGAACTCGACCCAGGCCTGGCCGCTGTTGTTGAGCACGTCGATGCGCATATACATGAGGCCGTTGGCAAATTGGCCCGCGGTGCCGAACGGCTGGATCGGCTTTGTCGTGCGGATAGTCAGTGTCACCGGCGTTGCCGAATTCAGCTCTTCGGTGATGACAAGCGGGTCCTCCTTTGTCCCGACGCCCGAGGCGCTGGTGATGCGGAAGCCGCCGAGCTCGTCGGAAAAGGAGTAGGCTCCGGCCGCCCAGACCCTTTGCGGCTCGGCATGTGCGCCAATGGGCGCCAGCGGCAAAGGGGCCAAAACGAGCGCCCGGCAAATCCGTCCGGGCGAGGAAAAAAAGCGCGTCGATGAAAAGCCAGTCGGCCCGTATATGCGCATGGCGCGAAGTATGGACGATAAGCAAGCCGTCGAACAATTAAAAACGTGAGGGCGACGGCTCTCTTTTGGAAATGAGCCTGGCCCAGATCGATGTTCGGGTGGACCCCAAATCGCGATTTTGTAGTACGATGCGCGACTTTTTGACGAAATCGGCATTGTCACGTCAGCGCCGGTTTCGCGTCGCGAATTGATGCGCTATGCAGCGGATAAGCCAGCAAGATGCGCAAATGCGCTCGCATGACCCCAAAAAGTGAAATCACTTTTTGGAAAGGATCATGCGAAAATAAAAGTTGCCAGAGTGTCCTTTGCGCGTCCAATGGGCGCGCGGCACTCTGGGCAGTGAGGGGTTGATGAGCGATATCGAACGCGAAAGCATGGAATTCGACGTGGTCGTCGTCGGCGCCGGTCCGGCCGGCCTCGCCGCCGCGATCCGTCTCAAGCAGGTCAATCCCGAGCTTTCCGTCGTCGTTCTGGAAAAGGGTGGCGAAGTCGGCGCCCACATCCTTTCCGGCGCCGTCGTCGACCCGATCGGCATCGACCGGTTGTTGCCGGGCTGGCGCGAGGAGGAGGGTCATCCTTTCAAGACGCCGGTGACGGCAGACCATTTCCTGGTCCTCGGCCCCGCCGGTTCGTTCCGTCTGCCCAACATCCTGATGCCGCCGCTGATGAACAATCATGGCAACTACATCGTTTCCCTCGGCAATGTCTGCCGCTGGCTGGCGACCAAGGCCGAGGCGCTGGGCGTCGAGGTCTATCCGGGCTTTGCCGCCGTGGACCTCATTTACAGTGACGAGGGCGCGGTTACCGGCGTCGTCACCGGCGATATGGGCGTCGAGAAGGACGGCACGCATGGCCCGGGCTTCGCGCCGGGCATGGCGCTGATGGGCAAATATGTGCTGATCGGCGAGGGCGCGCGCGGCTCGCTGGCCAAGCAACTGATCGCCAAATACCATCTTTCCGACGGCCGCGAGCCCGGCAAATATGGCATCGGCCTCAAGGAGCTCTGGCAGGTCAAGCCGGAGAACCACCGGCCAGGCCTTGTCCAGCACTCCTTCGGCTGGCCGCTCGACATGAAGACCGGCGGCGGCTCCTTCCTCTACCATCTGGAGGACAACCAGGTGGCGGTCGGCTTCGTCGTCCACCTCAACTACAAGAACCCCTATCTGTCGCCGTTCGACGAGTTCCAGCGCTTCAAGACCCATCCGGCGATCAAGGGCACATTCGAGGGCGGCAAGCGGCTGGGCTATGGCGCCCGCGCCATCACCGAGGGCGGCTGGCAGTCGGTGCCGAAACTGTCCTTCCCCGGGGGCGCGCTGATCGGGTGTGCCGCCGGCTTCGTCAACGTGCCGCGCATTAAAGGATCGCACAATGCCGTGCTCTCAGGAATGCTGGCGGCCGAGCATGTCGCCGAGGCGATCGGCGCCGGTCGCGGCAATGACGAACTGGCTTCTTACGAGGCGGCATGGCGGGCGACCGACATCGGCAAGGATTTGAAGAAGGTGCGCAACGTCAAGCCATTGTGGTCGCGCTTCGGCACCGTCGTCGGCGTCGGCATTGGCGGCCTCGACATGTGGCTGAACACGCTGTTCGGCTTTTCGCCCTTCGGCACGCTGAAGCACGGCAACGCCGACTATGCGACGCTGGAACCGGCCGCCAAGCATAAGAAGATCGTCTATCCGAAGCCGGACGGCGTGCTCACCTTCGACCGCCTGTCGTCGGTGTTTCTCTCCAACACCAACCACGAGGAAAACGAGCCTGTCCACCTGCTGGTCGCGGATATGGATCTGCAGCAGCGTTCCGAGCACGATGTCTTTGCTGGGCCCTCGACACGCTACTGCCCGGCCAGCGTCTACGAATGGGTCGACAAGGATGGCAACGCCGCCGCCGATCCCGAGGCGAAGGACGTGCGCTTCGTCATCAACGCGCAGAATTGCGTCCACTGCAAGACTTGCGACATCAAGGACCCGAACCGAAACATAACCTGGGTCCCGCCACAAGGTGGCGAGGGACCTGTCTACCAGAACATGTAGCTTATCAAACGGCAGTCCGCCAGAATCGCCGCGTCGGTCTCGACCGTCAGTCGGTGAGGCCCGCTACATTTGCGGCCTCTAAAAAACGTTGAAGCGGCGCGGCGCTTGTGGTTCCCTTCCTTTCTAACCCGGAGAGATGACCATGCGCGTGGCGGTCCTGACGTGCCTTGCAGCGATTGGCGCCTTGTGCGGCTTCGCACCATCGGCATCGGCTGACACGAAGGTGCTGGTCAAGACCCGGACCTACGACATATCAGGAACCACGGGCGCCGCCCTGATCGAGGCCATGGACCGCAAGGGTCCAAAGAGGCACGGCTTCATGACACACGCCATCGCGCTGACCGCCTATACCGTAAATTGGGACCTTGAGGTTCGCAGGGAGGGTGGTGTCTGCCATCTGCGGCAGGCCAATGGGACACTCGATCTCACCTACACCTTGCCCCGCATGGCCTCAGCCGCGACGCCGGCGCTTCAGAAGCGCTGGAAGCGGTTTTTCGCGGGCGTTCGTGCCCACGAGCATAGCCACGGCCGCATCGCCAGGACAATGATGCGGGCCACCGAGAAATCGATCACTGGATTGGAGTTCGCCGACAACTGGTTGTGCAGCAAGACGCACCGCGAGGCGAGGCGCCGGATCAAGGCCGTCTATGCCGAATACGAGGCGAAACAGAACGCCTTCGACGCGCGCGAGCATCGCGACGGCGGCCATGTCGAGCACCTCGTTGGTGCCCTGCGCAAGCAGTAGGCGCTCAGCTTCGAAACTTGCCGTTCTGTGTCACGGAAGCGGTCGCGGTTTCATCTTCGTCGACCGGCTTTTTCTCTTCCGGCCTAAGCGAGAATTCCACCATCACCGGAAGATGGTCGGAGCCTGTGCCTTCCAGCCTCGACACCGAATGGATGAGAACCGCGCCCTTGCTGAAAACCTGGTCGATCGGCAATCCGGCGAAGCGCAGGAAATTCGGCAGCTTGATATAGAGCCAGGTCGGCCCCGGCGAAGGCACCACTGTCAGCTTGCCAAGATCCGCGACGCGCCGGACGGCGGCACTCCACGGCACTGCGTTGCAATCGCATGCCAGGATCGACGTCTCGCCAAGCGAGGCGAGTTCCTCCGACAATCCGCCGATCTGCCGTGATTGGTTGCGCGGCCATGGCCAGGTGAGGTGCATTGCGGCTGCGTCGACGTCGGTTCCGCCGAAATCGACCGTCGCGATGGCCATCGCACCGCGCCTGTCGCAGCGCGGTTGCGTACCGGCGGCAAACGGTCGTCTGGACAGCAGCGCAACGCCGAACACGCCATTGGGGTAGGGGCAGAGGATCCGGTAGGGATAGGCGCTGGCAATATAGCCAAGCTCGGTCGTCCACATCTCCGACACTTCATCGAGAGTGATCACGTCTGGATTGGTCCGGCCGATCAGCGACAGTACTTTCTTCGGCGTCGGATTGTTGAACCGCAGGTTCATCTGCAGCAGGCGATAGACCGGCTGGTCATCGGGGTAGACCGTCTGGTCACCGGGGTTAACTTCGTAGGCTGCCTGGACCGGCCACAGGCGGGGCACGGGCAGCGCGTTCGACGTGGTGGCAAAGGCAGCCACGGCAAAGAGCAGCGCTGTGGCCGCCTGCAGGCGAAATGAAGTCACGAGCAGCGGCAGCGCGCAAAGCGCCATCAGCACGGCAAGATGGACGCGGAAATGGGCGAAGGAATCGAAGGCCGGATGCAGCGTTCCGAAAAACCCGGCCACCAGCGCAACCGAGCAGCCGAGCATTGCGACGAATGCCACCGACGCCATCATGTTTCGAACGCGTGCCACCTACTTTGCTTATCGGCAGAAATGCAGCCAATCAAGATGACGAAATGCCCTGCCGCGATGTTATCATGCTACGGCCATGCTCCGGCCGATGAAGCCGATCGGTCCTACTGGAACGCCGTTTCCGAAAAGCTTCTGAGTTTGCGCGAATGCAACCGTTCCATCGGCATCTCGGCCAGCTTTTCCATCGCCCTGATGCCGATGGTCAAATGCTGTGCCACCTGCCGCTTGTAGAACTCGGTCGCCATGCCAGGCAGCTTCAATTCGCCATGCAGGGGCTTGTCGGAGACGCAAAGCAGGGTGCCGTAAGGCACGCGGAAACGGAAACCATTGGCTGCGATCGTAGCCGATTCCATGTCGAGCGCGATCGCTCGCGACTGCGACAGCCGCTGCACCGGCCCACGCTGGTCGCGCAGCTCCCAGTTGCGGTTGTCGATGGTGGCGACGGTGCCGGTGCGCATGATACGTTTGAGGTCGTAGCCGGAAAGGCCGGTGACTTCGGCGACCGCCTCTTGCAGCGCCACCTGGATTTCAGCCAGCGGCGGGATCGGCACCCAGACCGGAAGGTCATCGTCCAGAACATGGTCTTCCCGCACATAGGCGTGCGCCAGCACATAGTCGCCCAGCGCCTGGGTGTTGCGCAGGCCGGCGCAATGGCCGAGCATCACCCAGGCATGCGGCCTGAGCACCGCAATGTGGTCGGTGATAGTCTTGGCGTTGGAGGGGCCGACACCGATATTGACCATGGTGATGCCGCCATGGTTCGGCTTCTTCAGATGATAGGCCGGCATCTGCGGCAGGCGCGGCGGCGCCACCCCAGCGCCAGGCGCGTTTTGCCCAGCCTTGGTGACGACGTTTCCCGGCTCGACGAATTCGACATATCCGCCGCCGCCCTTCGCCATCAGCTCATGCGCACGGGCGACGAACTCGTCGATATAGAACTGGTAGTTGGTGAACAGCACGAAATTCTGGAAATGCTGGGGACTGGTCGCCGTGTAGTGCGACATCCGGTGCAGCGAATAGTCGATGCGTTGCGCCGTGAACGCCGCCAGTGGCCTGGCTTCGCCTAACGCCACTTCGAACGTGCCGTTGGCAATCTGGTCGTCGGTGCCGTCGAGATCCGGCACGTCGAACAGGTCACGGATCGGCCGCCTGATGCGCTCGGCTGCGGTGCCGTCGACATGGGAGCCTTCCAGGAACGCGAAATGCAGCGGGATGGGCGTCGTCGATTCCGAAACCGTGACTGGAACGCCGTGATTGCGCATGATCAGGCTAAGCTGTTCGGTGAGATAGCGTTCGAAAAGGGCAGGCTGGGTGATGGTGGTCGAGAAATGCCCAGGCGTCGGCATATGGCCGTATGCCTGCCGCGAGTCGATCTGGGTGAACGAAGTCGTGGTGACGCCGACCTCGGGATAGAAGGCCCGGTAGCGCTTGTTGTTGTCGCCGCCTGCAGCGAGCGCCGTAAACGAATCGCGCAGGAATTTGGTGTTGCGGTCGTAAAGGACCTGCAAGGCCGCGACGGCCTTTCCGGCATCGTTGAAGCTCTGCCGGCCAAACGGCTCCGGCATCACGACTGAGTCTATGGCTTGGGGATAGATTCGCTTTTCCATGACCCAATATAGAGGCTTGGCCATGCGGTTGGGAGGGGTATGCCGCCTTGAACGCGGCCAAAACATCGTTTTTTCTTTTTCAGTGATTTCGATGAAGATCGATTGGGATTTCGATGAAGGTCGATTGGCTCTAACCACGCCGCAGGCTGATCAACAGCACAAAGCCGACGCCGTTCTTCTTCAACGCCGGCGCTTCGATCGTCGAGCCGGCATCGGCGCGCATCGAGGGCACGGCCAGAACCGGCGCCGAAAGCACGGCCAGGATAAGCGCCGCCCGAGGCAGGAGTCGAAGGGTTTTCAGGGCGTTGGCGACGATGCGGTTCATGGCTTTTGCTTTTGTCTCTCGAGGTCTTTGTCGGTTCAGGGGCGAAAATGGTTCACGCAACCGAACTGGCAGGAATTGGCCTGGTCCAGGGAGCGGGCCGGACGGCCTGCCTCGGCGACGAGGATGGCGAACAACATTCCGAACAGGCTCAGCAGCAGGCAGACGATGGTGAAGCGGCGAGCGAGCATTGCGTGGTGTCTCCTTCAATACGCACGAAAATGCCCGAGCCCGACTGAACCGGCTCTGATGCCAGCGTTCATCTGCGGTTCAAATTCATTGACGAGTTGTTGAGTGCCCGCCGCCCACCGCGCCGTCGCCGGCCACGAGCGTCGCCGCAGTCTGCTGCTGTCCCCGATCTTGCTGGTGATACGGACGAAGGACGCGCAAAATTGCTGTTAAGTGCAGAAGGCGCGCGCTCGCACGATCGTCCGACGCGGCCCGGGCCATTCGCGGCCCCGTTTTCAAATTTGTGGCAGCGGAAACGATCAGAGCTTGTGCCAGGTCTGGCTCCTGCAGATCAGTCCGCCGAGCACGCAGCCGCTCATCTTGAGCGAGGCGCCTGAGACCGAGGCCTTGCCTGAATAGGTCTTGTCGGTTTCCGGGTCGGTTATGGTGCCCGTATATTTGTCGGCGCCGGACACCTTGAACGAACCGATGCGCTTGCCGGCAAACTTGCCTGATTTGAGCGTGATGGAAAATGCGCCGCCGCCGCCAGCAATGGCGGCAGTCGAACCGGCTTGCGTTTTCCAGTTGCCTTCGATCGGATCGGCCCAAGCCGTGCCGGCCATGATCAATGTGGCCGCAAGGGCCATGCTGATTTTGCGAAACATGTTTCCTCCCTGTGGGCTTCCGGTCGGATGTTCCGCCCGCCGGTCTGCCCTTTACGCAAACGTAAGCTAATCCACCTCCCGGCAAAACAAAAGCGGTGCCGCTGGGGAAGACTTCAGGATTTTCTGGCCGCCCGAGACGGTCTCGTCGGCGAAAAATGAAACGACGGGTATGCTGGCTTTGTCTCCCGTGGTTAGCGGAGTCTTGATTTGCGCCTCGCAAATTTTCGTCAAATTTAGCCCAAACCGGCGAAATTGCTGGCTTTGCATCCTTAACGAATTCCCGCATTTACCTCTTGTTTTAGCTTTGTTTTCCTCAAATTAAGCACGCCACTTAACGACGGATTCAAGCCTCCGGTTCATTCTCGAAAGCATCGAAAGAGCGGCCGCCCCAAGGGTTATCAACAGATACCAAGGGACAGAAGGAGGCAGCTCTCGGGAGCCTGACAGGGGCTAGAACAGGGGATTGAAATGGCACGTTTTGAAATGCCTGAAGCCGGCTTCGGCGCCATGGGGGCAACTGCCCAGGCCGACATTCTTTTCGAACTGGGCATGATGTATGCGACCGGCCGCGATTGCGAGACCGATGTCGTCGCCGCTCACAAATGGTTCAACATCGCCGCGATCAAGGGCTCGGTCCGCGCCGCGGAACTGCGCTCGGAATTATCGGCCGCCATGTCGAAGGTCGAGATCGCCAGGGCGCTGCGCGAAGCCCGCGAATGGATGACGATGCACTAAGTTGGCCCTGAGTTCATCGGGCCCTGAGTTCATCGGGCCCTGAGTTCATCGGGCCCTGAGTTCATCAGGCCCTGAGTTCATCAGGCATTGAGATCACCGACAGGGACGCTTCAGGTCGAGGCCGCGCAAGACGGCCGGACCGGTAAGAACAAGGCCGCGCAAGACGGTCTCACCAACAATGACGAGAACGCGGCAGGCTGGATACGCCAAGCTGCGCGACGGACAGGGAAGGCGAGCGGTTTTCGGGCGCGGGAGCGTTCGGGGATGGTTCGATCGACAAAAGCCGCGACCGGCCGGAACAAGGCCGGCGCGGCTTTTGCGTTTTCGGGACCATGATCCCAAAAAGTGGAAACCGGTTTTTGGAAAAAGATCATGGTCAAACAGAAACGTTGCAGGCCCAATCGAGTGCCGCCGATGCGTCTAGACAGGCTTGGCGAAGGGTGAAATTCTCCCGCCCACTCTGGAAGAGGCGCGGCCGGGGCGGCCGCGCGAGAGTGGAGGAATATCACCATGAAACAGTTGGGTATTTTGAGCGCGGCCATAGTAGGCCTGATGATGAGTGCGCCGATTGCCTTCGCCGACGACATCACCTTTTCGGTGGTCGGACCGATGACCGGTCAGCTTGCCACCATCGGCGACCAGTTCAAGCAGGGCGCGCAAGCCGCCGCCGACGCGATCAACGCGGCCGGCGGTGTCGACGGCCGCCAGATCAAGCTCGACGTCCAGGATGACCAGTGTGATCCGAAACAGGCGGTTTCGGTCGCCAACCGCATCGTTGCCAACGGCGTCAAGTTCATCGATGGCCATGCCTGCTCGGGCTCGAGCATTCCGGCCTCGGCCGTCTACGCCGAAGCCGGCGCGCTGATGATGAGCCCGGCTTCGTCCAACCCGGTACTGACCGACGCGGCCGCGAAAGCCGGCTGGCTGACGATCATGCGCCTCTATACGCGCGACGATGCCCAGGGCGCTTTCATCGGCCCGTGGATCGCCAAGAAATATGCCGGCAAGAACGTCGTCATCATGCACGACAAGAGCGCCTATGGGCAGGGCGTGGCCGATGCCGTCAAGGCAACGATGAACCAGAACGGTCTCAACGAGATACTCTACGAGGGCATCAACGCCGGTGAAAAGGACTACGCGGCGCTTGTCACCAAGCTGAAGGACCTGAAGGCTGACGTCATCTATTTCGGCGGCTATCACCCCGAAGCCGGCCTCATCCTGCGCCAGTCGGCGGAACAGAACCTGAAGTATCAGTTGATCATGCCGGACTCGATTGCCACGCCGGAATTCTGGCAGGTTGCCGGTCCGGCCGGCGAAGGCACCATGTTCGTCTTCCCGTCGGATCCGCAGGCGAAGCCCGAAGCCAAAGAGGCCGTCGAAAAGATCAAGGCGGGCGGCTTCGTGCCCGAGGGCTTCACGCTGTTCTCCTATGCCGTGATCCAGGCCTTTGCCGAGGGCATCAAGCGCGCCGGCAGCGACGACCCGGCCAAGGTTGCCGAGGCATTGAAGAACGGCGAGCCGATCAGCACCGTCGTCGGCTCGGTCACTTTTGACGAAAAGGGCGACCTCAAGAACGTCAGCTACGACATCAACCAGTGGCACGACGGCAAATACGCGCCGATCCAGCCGTAACAACTGGCATAGCCTGCGGTAAACGGAGATGGCCGGGTCTGACCCGGCCATTTTCATTTGGGCGGTGCGTTTGTGGCGCGTGTCGACGTCGCCTTATGGATGGGGAACAGCGGTCAGCCGTGGGCTTCCTCGGCAAAACGCACCAGCACCGTCCCGTCGGTGACCTGCGCCCCCTCGGCCGCGATTTCGGCGATTACCCCATCATGGGTAGCGGCGATGGTGTGCTCCATCTTCATCGCTTCCAGGATCAGCAGCGGCTGGCCCTTGATGACGACCTCGCCCTTGGCTGCACGCACCAGCTTGACCAGACCCGGCATCGGCGCCCGCAGGCTGTCTGAACCGGCGGCGATTTCGTCGGCCCTCGCCAGCGGATCCGGCACCGCGAAGCTGTAGCCGACAGCGCCTTCAAACACGGTGACGTGGCCTGGCCAGCGGGCGAGGCGAGGGGCACTGCGAAGATCGAGCGGATCGGCGCTGTTATCCAGTGCCACTTGGAAGCGCCCATCCGGCCGCAGTACCGACACAAGCGCGATGATCTCGTCCTCGCCGTAGCGCAGCCGTGTGCGCCGCGGAACAGTGTGGAAATGCGCATAGCCGGCAAGCGACGACCACGGGTCATCGGTCGACGCCTGAGCCCCGGCGCCGGACGCCGCAAACGCGGCGGCGGCGACGATCTCGCTGCTCGGCGGCGGCACTGCGGTCAGTGCTTGCTGATGCCTGCTGATCAGGCCGGTATCGACATCACCTGCTGAAAAATCCGGGTCAGCGGCAAGAGCCGCGAGAAAGGCGGTGTTGACGGTCGAGCCGGCGATCTCGGTCTGCGAAAGGGCTATGCCCAGGGCTTCGAGCGCCGCCTGCCTGTTCTTGCCGTGCACGACGAGCTTGGCAATCATCGGGTCGTAGAAGGGTGAGATAGCATCGCCGGCCCGCACGCCGGTCTCGATCCGCATGCTGGCGCCGTCGGGCGCGGTATCCGGAAATTTCAGGTGATGCAGCGTGCCCGTGGCCGGCAAAAAACCCTTTGCCGCGTCCTCGGCATAGATGCGCGCCTCGAAGGCGTGACCGGAGAGCGCAATCTCGCTCTGCGTCTTCGGCAGCTTTTCGCCGGAGGCCACCCGCAACTGCCACTCGACTAGGTCGATGCCGGTGACCATTTCGGTGACGGGGTGCTCGACCTGCAGGCGGGTGTTCATTTCCATGAACCAGAAGCGGTCGGCCTTCAGCCCTTGCGAGGCATCGGCGATGAACTCGATCGTGCCGGCGCCGGAATAGTTGATCGCCTTGGCGGCCTTCACCGCCGCCTCCGTCATCGCCTTGCGCAATGCCGGTGTCATGCCGGGGGCGGGGGCTTCCTCGATCACCTTCTGGTGGCGGCGCTGCGCCGAGCAGTCGCGCTCGTAGAGATGCACGACATTGCCGAAGATGTCGCCGAACACCTGGACCTCGATGTGGCGCGGCTTCTCGACATATTTCTCGACCAGCACGCGGTCGTCGCCGAAAGCGGCCTTGGCCTCGCGCCGCGCACCCGACAACGCCTCGGAAAAGTCGTCGGGATGTTCCACGCGCCGCATGCCCTTGCCGCCGCCACCGGCGCGCGCCTTGATCAGAACGGGATAGCCGATCTCGCGTGCCTTGGAGGCGAGCAGCACGATCTCCTGCGCCTCGCCGTGATAGCCGGGCACCACCGGCACCCCGGCCTTCTCCATCAGCCGCTTGGCCGCGTCCTTCAGCCCCATGGCGCGGATCGAGGCGGCCGACGGGCCGATGAAGACGAGCCCGGCCGCCGTCACCTGGTCGACGAAATCAGGGTTTTCCGACAGAAAACCGTAGCCGGGATGGATGGCTTCCGCGCCGGTGGCCAAAGCCGCCGCGACAATCTTGTCGCCGCGCAGATAACTTTCGCCGACAGGCGAGGGACCGATATGCACAGCTTCGTCGGCCATCTCGACATGCAGGGCCCCGGCGTCGGCGTCGGAATAGACGGCAACGCTACGCACGCCCAACTTGCGTGCCGTGCGGATCACCCGGCAGGCGATCTCGCCGCGGTTGGCGATCAGGATTTTGGCGAACATGGGACCTCCAAAGCCAGAGCTTGCCGCCAACGGCGCGAATGCTCCTTCACGCGAGCTGTGGCAACACCCTGCTTTGCAGTCCGGCCATTGTCAAAGTATCGGTAAGTGAGGACCGCTTACTTGGAGGCTGCGACCTCGCACCCCCCGCCTGTCGTGACCTTATAACTGTTGCGGGTGGCCTGACAGGATTTCAATGCCAGCTCTTCGGCAGCTTTCTGTGATGGTGCATTCAAGCGCGAGCCGCAGATGATGTACAACGAAGTCACCCGCATGTATGGGGTGGTCGCATAGGCTGAATGGCCGCTGGCCGCTACATAAGCGTTGTAAGCCTTGGTGCACGGATCCTTCGCGTTCCGCGGCAAAAACGGGTGGAAACGGGTGTCGCCTTTGCTTCCCGCCAACGATTCCGCCGCTCCGATGCCAGGTGCCGTGAGTATAAGAAATCCTGCAAGTATCGATGTAATTGTTCTCTGGACGTATCTCGGTTTCATTTTTCCCCCTTGGAATGAACTGAGGCAACAGGCATTGCTACTTGGAGGCGGCGATGCTGCAGACTCCCGCTGTCGTGACCTTGTATTGCTTCCGGGCGGATTGACAGTCTTTCAGCGCCAGCGTCTCTGCAGCCTTTTGCGACGATGCATTCGCACGCGCGCAAACCACGAACTCTGTCGCCCAATTAAAGGGGGTCGACGCATAGGCGGAATGGCTGCCGGTCGCCACATAGGTCTTGTATGCCTTCTGACAGCCACCCGTAGAGCCCGGCGCGAAATACACAGGGTAGCGGCTGTCGCCTTTGCTTCCCGCCAGCGATTCTGCCGCACTAGCGTCAGGTGCCGCTAACATAAGCAATCCTGCAAGTACAGACATAGTTGTTTTCTGAAAAAGCGGCAGTCTCATCTTCGCCCAATCCCCATTGGTATTTGCAATGAGCAATAGCCGCGATTCTCTCATCTGGCCAGATCGGTGAATGAAAATAAATCTGAAAACTATGGATGGATTTTCTTACCTGTGCCGGTCACGCTCCGCCAAGCATTAACGCCTGCTCGTATAGTTCCGCCGTTTGCTGGTCGAAGCAGCAGAAGATGACGGTTTCCGGGATCGCGTTTTGGCCGATGAAGGCACGCAGGGTGCCAACGGCGATCTGCGTCGCCTGGTCCTTTGGATAGCGGTATACACCGGTCGAGATCGCCGGAAATGCCACCGTCCGGCAACCCTTGGCGGCGGCAAGTTCGAGCGACCGGCGATAGCAGGAGGCCAACAACTCGGCTTCGCGTTTGCCGCCGCCTTGCCAGACCGGCCCGACCGTGTGGATGATGTAGCGTGCCGGCAGCCTGTAACCCTTGGTGAGCTTAGCGTCGCCGACTTTGCAGCCATTGAGTGTTCGGCATTCCGCCAGAAGTTCAGGGCCGGCCGCTAGATGAATGGCGCCGTCAACGCCACCGCCGCCCAAGAGCGAGGTGTTGGCGGCGTTGACGATGGCATCGACCGCCAGCTTCGTGATGTCGCCGATATGAACGCGAATCCTCTGATCGCTTTCGCTCATCGTCACATCCTGAACACGCCGAACCTTGTCTCCTCGATCTCGGCGTTGAGCGCCGCGGAAAGGCTGAGCGCCAGCACCTCGCGCGTCTTGGCCGGATCGATTATGCCGTCGTCCCAGAGGCGGGCTGACGAATAGAGCGGGTGGCCCTCATGCTCGTATTTCATCAGGATCGGCTTCTTGAATTTTGCCTCCTCCTCTGCGCTCCATTCCCCGCCTTTGCGCTCGATACCCTCACGCTTGACGACCGCAAGCACGGTTGCCGCTTGCTCGCCGCCCATCACCGAAATGCGGGCATTAGGCCACATCCAAAGAAAACGCGGCGAATAGGCGCGTCCGCACATGCCGTAATTGCCGGCGCCGAACGAGCCGCCGATGATCATGGTCACCTTCGGCACGCGCGCCGTGGCGACGGCCATCACCAGCTTGGCGCCGTCCTTGGCGATGCCGCCGGCCTCGTATTTTCGCCCCACCATGAAGCCGGTGATGTTCTGCAGGAAAACCAGTGGGATCTTGCGCTGGCAGCACAGCTCGATGAAATGTGCACCCTTCAGCGCGCTTTCGGAGAACAGCACGCCGTTGTTGGCGATGACGCCGATCGGCATGCCCTGAAGATGGGCAAAACCGGTGACCAGCGTGGTGCCGTAATTCTGCTTGAACTCGTCGAACTCGGAGCCGTCGACGATGCGCGCGATCACTTCGCGCACGTCATAAGGCTGGCGCAGATCCGTCGGCACGATGCCGTAGAGCTCATTGGCTGCATGAAGCGGCGGAATCGGATCGCGAAGCGCCAGCCCGATCTCCTTCTTTCGATTCAGGTTCTTGACGATGCGGCGTGCGATCGCCAGCGCATGCTCGTCGTCCAGCGCATAGTGGTCGGCAACGCCGGAAAGCCGCGTGTGCACGTCGGCGCCACCCAACTCCTCCGCGCTGACATCCTCGCCGGTGGCGGCCTTCACCAGCGGCGGGCCGCCGAGGAAGATGGTCGCCTGGTTGCGCACCATGATCGTCTCGTCCGACATCGCCGGCACATAGGCGCCGCCCGCCGTGCACGAACCCATGACGCAGGCGATCTGCGGTATGCCTGAAGCCGACATGTTGGCCTGATTGTAGAAGATGCGGCCGAAATGGTCGCGGTCGGGGAACACCTCGTCCTGGTTGGGCAGATTGGCGCCGCCGCTGTCGACCAGATAGACGCAAGGCAGTTTGTTTTGGAGCGCGATCTCCTGCGCGCGCAGATGCTTCTTCACCGTCAGCGGATAATAGGTGCCGCCCTTCACAGTGGCGTCGTTGACGACGACCATGACTTCGGTGCCTTCGACACGGCCGATGCCGGCGATGATGCCGGCTGATGAGATGTCTTCGCCATACATCGACCACGCCGCGAACTGGCCGATCTCGAGAAATGGCGAGCCGGTGTCGAGCAGTTGGGCGAGACGCTCGCGCGGCAAAAGCTTGCCGCGGCTCTGGTGGCGCTCACGCGCTTCCTCCGAGCCGCCACGCTCGACGGTTGCCGCCTTTTCCGCAATGTCAACGACCAGCGCCCGCATGCGCTCGGCATTGGCGCGGAAGGTGTCGGAGGCGGGCGAGATCTGCGAGGTGAGGGTGGTCATGGCGTTACCGGATCAGTTCGATCTTGCAGCCGATATCCAGGTCGCCCCAGTCGCGATCGGCGGTGACGGCAATGGCATTCTCGCAAATTGCCAGTGCGAGGCAGGCCCGGTCGCCCAACGACAAGCCGCGATGTCGCGTCAGCTCGCGAAGCTGCCCGGCTGCGATGCCCATCGCTTCGTCGAAGACGGCGACCGGCATGCCGAGGCTGGCGAGGTCGTCCGCGGCCTCCTCCATGCTGCGTCCTCTGTCGATCAGCTTGGCGATGATTTCGGCCGCATTGACGGAACTGCATTGTGCGTCCGGCGCGAAACCCAAGGCGATATCGGTGCCTTTCTCGTTGAGCAGGATCGCAAGCGCCGCGGAGCTGTCCATGACGTAGGGTTTCACTTCGCTCCCTTCCTCGCCGTTCCTTCGGCATGAAGCCGGTCCAAACGCTCATCGCTTCTGCGCTGTTCTTCGCGCCGCTCCCTGAGAAATTCGTCGACGACGCTTTCGCCCGGCTTTTTCAAAGCCGACAATTCCGCCTGGACGCGCCGCAGATTTTGGAGCCACGACCTTACCCGCAACTCGCCGTTCTCGACATGAAGGATCAAGTCCTCACCAGGCTTCACGCCCATTTCCTCGCGCATCGCAGCCGGGATAACGAAGCGTCCGCCTTCGCCAAGTTTCACGCGCTCGCGTTTCGCTGGAACCCGGAGCGGAGCCTTCCGAGATCCGGCCTCGAATTGCGTTTGCGGATTTTCGTCAAACCCAGCTTTTCTCGTTCCGCTCGCCATTGTCGCCTCGTTCCAGAAACGTGCCATATTTCGAATATATGGCACGTAGTGCTATAAATGGCAATTTTGAAGATAGTGCCACTATATTCCCTCTGCCATGATTTCCCGCCCGATCAGCCAGCGGCGGATTTCGCTGGTGCCGGCGCCGATCTCGTAGAGCTTGGCGTCGCGCAAAAGCCGGCCGGTCGGATAGTCGTTGATGTAGCCATTGCCGCCCAGTAGCTGGATGGCGTCGAGCGCCATCTGCGTCGCCTTCTCGGCTGCGAACAGCACGCAAGCGGCGGCGTCCTTGCGGCTCGTCTGGCCGCGGTCGCAGGCGGCGGCGACGGCATAGACGTAGGCGCGCGCGGCGTTCATTGTCGTATACATGTCGGCGAGCTTGCCTTGCACCAGCTGGAACTCGCCGATCGGCTGCCCGAACTGCTTGCGTTCGTGCACATAGGGGACCGCCACATCGAGGCACGCCGCCATCAGCCCGATCGGACCGCCGGCGAGCACAGTGCGCTCGTAATCGAGGCCCGACATCAGCACTTCGACGCCGCGCCCTTCCTCATGCAGCACATTGTCGAACGGCACCTCGACATCCGAAAAAACCAGTTCGCCGGTGTTCGAGCCGCGCATGCCGAGCTTGTCGAGCTTTTGCGCCACGGAAAAGCCGGCCATCGACTTTTCGACGATGAAGGCGGTAATCCCGCGCGAACTGAGTTGCGGATCGGTCTTGGCATAGACGACCAATGTCTCGGCATCCGGGCCGTTGGTGATCCACATCTTGGTGCCGTTGAGCACGTAGCGGTCGTTGCGCTTTTCGGCGCGCAGCTTGAGCGACACGACGTCGGAGCCGGCGCCGGATTCCGACATTGCCAGCGCGCCGACCTTTTCGCCGCTGCACAGCGTAGGCAGATATTTTTCCTTCTGTGCCGGCGTCGCCCAACGATTGATCTGGTTGACGCAGAGGTTGGAATGGGCGCCGTAGGAGAGGCCGACCGAGGCCGAGGCACGCGAAATCTCCTCCATTGCGACCACATGGGCGAGATAGCCCATGCCGGTGCCGCCGAAATCCGGATCGGCGGTGACGCCGAGCAGGCCGAGCCCACCGAGCTCGGCCCACAGATGCGCCGGAAATTCATTCGAGCGGTCGATCTCGGCGGCGATCGGCGCGATCTTTTCCTGGGCGAAGCGCCGCACCAGGTCGCGCAGCGCCTCGATGTCTTCGTCAAGCCCGAAGTTGAGTGTGTGCGTGTACATGCCGTTCCTCCCGGCGCATGGCCCCGAAATCGAATTCGATTCCAATGCGCAAAATCAAAGTGCTACAGCGTCCTTTGCGCGTCCGAAGGCGCGCACGGCGCCGTAGGTCGTAGTCGCGCCATGGGCTGCCCCAACCAGGCGCATCGTC
This sequence comes from Mesorhizobium sp. M6A.T.Cr.TU.016.01.1.1, assembly GCF_003952585.1. Lineage (NCBI taxonomy): Bacteria > Pseudomonadati > Pseudomonadota > Alphaproteobacteria > Hyphomicrobiales > Phyllobacteriaceae > Mesorhizobium > Mesorhizobium sp. M6A.T.Cr.TU.016.01.1.1. Next base: position 3,855 of record NZ_CP034452.1, on the reverse strand, counting down.
ATTGAAAGATATGTGGCGGTTACCTCCGAGATCGATAGCCGCTCGCCTGGCCGGAACCAGACGATGACGCCGGTCATCATCTGGATCAGAGCCATGGCCGTCAGCCCGGTGTCTTCGACGCTGAAGACGCCAGCTTCTGCGCCGTCGCGCAGAATGGCGCGCAGTTCCTTTTCATAGGCCGTGCGCATGCGCAGGACCTGCGTCAGGCGGTCATGCGACAGGCTGCGCAATTCCATGTTCGAGACATGGGTGGAGTGGCGCCGCTGGATGTGGAAGGCGATGTGGTTTTCGACATAGGCGGCAAGCCGCGTCGCCGGATCGGCCACGGCCGGGCGCGCCGCGTCCCACGCCTCGATCAGCCCTTCCATGTGCTCGCGCATCAGCGTGAACAAGAGGTCTTCCTTGGTCGGGAAATAGCGGTAGAGCGCGGCCGCCTGCACGCCGACCTCGGCGGCCAGCTGGCGCATCGACATCGCCTCGTAGCCAAGACGCGCGATCAGGCTGACCGCCGCCTCGCGGACCGCTGCTTCGGTCTTTTCCCCGTCGGAACCGGTCGTGCGCGCCATGGTCACCTCATCGAGAGGTGCAATAATAAAACGAACGTTCAATTAATTCAAGATCTGAATGCATTGCAGGATAGGGATCGTGTTTTTTTGAATGGTTGACTAAGTCAAATAATATGGTGATGATCTGGGTGTAGAATTTCCTGAGAAGGAGCCCGACATGCCGGATGTGCGGAATGCGATGGTCACCGAAATCCGCCATTTCAACCGGTTTTACACCAGCTTGATCGGGCTGCTCGACGAGACCTTGATGCAGAGCACCTACACGCTAACCGAGGCGCGGGTGCTGTTCGAGCTGGGTCACCGGGCGGGCGTCGGCGCTGCCAACCCGAGCGGCGAGGCAGGGTTTCTTGCGCAGGCATTCCATCTCGATCTCGGGCCGGCGGCGTCCTCGATTGCCGGCGAACTCCGGCTGGACCCGGCCTATGTCACGCGGATCCTCAGAAAATTCGCCGCCATGGGCCTGACTGAACTGCGTGCCGACCCGGGCGACCGGCGTCGGCGCATCCTGTCGCTGTCCGCGCGGGGAAACTCGGAGCTGGCCACGCTTCAGTCGGCGGCGGATCGCGATCTCACCCGGCTGACGGCTGGCCTGGCCGACAACGAAGCCGCCGAGCTTTCGCACATCTTGAAGCGGGTCATGTGCCTGCTCGGTGACGGGGGGAAATAGCGGCAGGCCGAAACGACGACTTGCGATCCTCAGTTCCCCCGCGCCGCCGCCAGCGCACCGGGCAGCTCCTCGGCAAAGATGTCGAGCTCGTGGTCGAGGCCGACGCTGACCCGGATGCAGCGGTCGAGCACCGGCACCATCGGCTTGCGGATGAACACGTCACGCGACAGCAGCGCCTGCAGCACACTTAGCGCGAAGGCGCCGTCGCCGTCGCAGTCTATGGTGACGAAATTTGTCGCCGAGGGCAGCGGCTTCAGGCCGTTCGCCTCGGCTATCTCTGCGATGCGCCGGCGGCCGGCAGCGACCCGCGCCACCACGCTTTGGAGATAGTCCTGATCGGCAAGCGCCTCGACGCCGGCGATCTGCGCCATGCGGCTGACGCCGTAATGGTTGCGGATCTTCTCGAAATCGCGGATCACCTGGGCGTCCGCCACCGCATAGCCGCAGCGTATGCCGGCCAATCCGTAGGCCTTCGAGAAGGTACGCATGCGGATGACGTTCGGCCTGGAGATATCGATCGACGGCAGCGCCGAGGCCGGGCCCATCTCGCCATAGGCCTCGTCGAGCACCAGCATGGTGGTTTCCGGCAGGGCTTCGATGAAGCGGACGAGCTCGGCCGCCTCCCACCAGCTTCCCATCGGATTGTCTGGGTTGGACAAATAGACCAGCGGCGCGTTTTCCTTGGCGACCGTAGCCAATAGGCCGTCCAGGCTTTCCCGGTCGTTCTCGTAGGGAACCGCGACCAGCCGGCCACCGACGCCGGCAATATGGAAGTTGAAGGTCGGATAGGCGCCGAGCGAGGTGACCACCGCATCGCCTGGTGCCACATACATGCGCGCCACGAGGCTGAGCAAACCGTCTATGCCTTCGCCGACAACCACGTTTTCGGCGCTGACGCCGAGATGCGCGGCGACGGCCACCTTCAAATCGTGATTGTCGGGGTCGCAATACATCCACATGTCGCGGGCGACACCGGCCATGCGGACGATGACGCGCGGCGACGGCCCGAAACTGCTCTCATTGGCGCCGATGCGGGCGCGAAACGCGCGGCCGCGGTCCCGCTCCTGCGCCTCCGGGCCGACAAACGGCACCGTCGAAGGAAGCGCGCTGATGATTGGCGTGAGGGGAGGGCGCTGGCGCATGGCAAAGGCTCGTTCCAAAAGGGGCTTCTTGCTAGCGCGGCACAGTTGGCCGCGCAAGCTCCCCTTGGCTGCAACCAGCATGCTGGATTTTCCCCGCTCGTTTTGCTAGCGAGATATCATGAACAATCGACTCCCGCCTGCCTGGTCCAAGCACCTCAAGCCCGGCCCCGCGCCAAAAGCGAAGGCGCCGATACTGACGCCGATAGTGAATCAAGGAAACGCTCAATCGCGTGCGCAGGCCGACGACGCGCTGCTGAAACAGGCGTATATCCATCAGCAGGCAAAGCGCCTCGACGAGGCTCAGGACTTGTGCCTTCGAGTCCTGGCGCGCACACCAAACCATCCGCTCGCGTTGTACATCTTGGGGACCTTATATCTGGGTTATGATAATGAGATGGCCTTGCGATATTTCGCACGGGCGGTCGGCGAGGAACCTAAAAACGCCTATTACCACCTCAGCCTGGGCGAGGCCTATGTGAAGGTCAGCGAATATTCGCCAGCAATCAAGCATATGCAGTACGCCTTGAAACTGCAGCCTGACCTTATCGAGGCACTTTGTGCACTGGGGCGCGCTTACATAGCGTTTGACAAACCAGACATGGCATTGCCGCTCTACGAGAAGGCGCTGAAAATCAACCGCGACCATCCCAAGGTTCGAGCGGGTCTGGCCAGCGCGCTTAGCGGCCTGGGGCGCATGGATGAAGCCGCCGACTACCTGAAAGAAGCGATCGAACGTCGCATTGAGGTGCCGAGCGCCTACAACGACCTTGTACAGACGCGAAAGTTCACCGAAGAGCCTGAGGAACTCCAATTCATCCTTCGTGAACTCGCCAGCCCGAAGCTCCATCCAGCCGGCGCGCTGCAACTCCATTATGCCGCCGGCAAGGTGCTGAACGACCTCAAGCGCTATAGTGAGGCATTCGACCATTTCAACAAGGCGAAACAGGCCTCCGGCTACGAGTTCGATATCGACTTGTATCGTCGCTGGGTCGACTCGATGATTGAAATCTTCACGCCGGACTTTTTAGCTACCAGGGCCGGCTATGGAAATCCTTCCGAAGTGCCTGTGTTCGTGGTTGGCATGCCCCGCTCGGGGACGACGCTGACGGAGCAGATCTGCGCCAGCCATCCAGTTGTTCATGGTGCAGGGGAGCTTAGCAAATTAAGGCGGGTCGCGAATGCAATCGGCCTCAAAACCTCAGCGGCTGGGAATTTGAACCAGCCAATCATGTCGATCACGGAAGACCTGTCCAGAACCTTGGCCGAAGAGCACCTGTCCTATTTGCGGGAGCGGGCGCCTGCCGCGCTTCGCGTCGTCGATAAGGAGCCGCACAATTTTGAACTGATCGGCCTTATCGGCCTTCTCTTTCCCAACGCGCGCATCATTCATTGCCGTCGTGACGCCATCGACAATTGCGTCTCTTGCTTTGTCCTCAACTTCAGCGAGGGACACAGCTACAATACCGACCTGAAAACACTA